>NZ_VLKI01000049.1 GCF_007830235.1 Cytobacillus oceanisediminis | reverse complement strand
CCATGTCCAGCTTGATTTTCGAGGTAAGATGACTATTAAATGTAACAAACCCCATTTTCACAAAGGGTGAAAATGGGGTTTGTCTACGGTCTGAACCTCTAACAACCGTTAGAGGTTTCCTGCAGATACTTCAAAGTAAATCAGATGAGGTGACGGCTGATTTGTTTAAAACTTTGCTGATTCCTGAAATCGACAGAGCCAATAAAATTATTTCCGATTTCCTCAGAATGGCTAAGCCTGCAGAAATTACAACAGAAGAGATAAAAGTGAAGGAATTTTTGTATGATAATTTAGGTAAATTCTTAAATAGTAAAGCGTTGCTTCATAATATTGTTATTGAATATGAAACAAATCCCGATATGCTTCACTGCTCTTTTCAAGTGAACCGAGAAGAACTTTTGCAGGTTTTTATTAACCTGTTACAAAATTCACTGCAGGCAGCGGGGAGTGCTGAATTGAAAATCCAGTTGAAGGCTGAAAGGGCAGGGAATGTAATAAGGTTCACTTTTAAAGATAACGGCAAGGGTATTAGCGAATCGATTATTGAACATATATTTGACCCTTTCTTTACAACAAAAGAGGAAGGGACAGGCCTTGGTCTTTCTGTTTCACAAAAAATAATTGAAAACTATAAAGGCACAATGGATGTTCTAAGTGATAGTTCTGGGACGAGCTTTATTATAGACTTGCCGATCTCAAATCCAGAGAATGAAATGGAATAAACTACCACGATAAAGGCGTTGACTGTAATCCTAGCTGGTGCTATTATTTAAGGACAGCTTTCGGGGAAACAGAAAACAGTTAATGAGTTGAAAAAACTTTAACAAAACTGTTGACGTTGAAAGTTTTGTGTGATATATTAGTAAAGTTGCTTTAAAAAACCTTATCCCTGCGCGGCAGCTTTCGAGGGAGAAATCCGCGGCTCGTCGCAAAGTAAATGTTGTAATATCTATGATGTTGCTAACGAGGTTAATGAAGCAAGCAGCATTGTTCTTTGAAAACTGAACGAACAAAAACGTCAACGTTAATTCTTTAGTCTTTTT
>NZ_VLKI01000047.1 GCF_007830235.1 Cytobacillus oceanisediminis | reverse complement strand
CTTATATCTATTATAAAAATCCTGCCAACCTGGCAGTTGATCCCTGCACCGTCACCAGGAGGCCCACATAAAAATTAAGAGGCCACCAAGCGAAAGCGCGGTAGAAAAAATCTATAAAATTTGTGTCTACTTTATTGACCTAATACCATCCTTTAAGCTTTTAAGATATTTATAAGATAATAGAAGGTAATCATCCTACTACTCCATTGGCATTATTTGTGATCAATGCCAAACGAATGGTGAAGCTGATAAGAAAAATGCAGATAGCGTCCCAAGGTAGGCTATCTGCATTTTTTTCTTCTGTAGACAAACTTATTCCAATCTTAACCACTTAAACTCCAGAGAACCCTAGGTTCTTTAAAATTACGGCAATTTTGCAGGGCTCTCCTCATTGCAGATTTATTCGTGATAATTTAATTTAACTCTACTTAAGGTCGTTTTAAAAGTCTTCAAACGTATATATATAATTTGGTTGGGATTCTTTTAGTATTTCTTCCTTATCGTCCAAAGGAGGAGCGATGAATTTTGTGTTAACGTCTATTTTCACTTCCTTGGCGTCCTTCCCCTTCATCATTACTTTTCTATCCCATCCCTCTGTAAGCAATGCTCCCCATTCTCCCAGATCAAGACATGTAACATAGTAAGGGTGTCCGTAAGGTAATGAATCTTTTTCGAACAAGTCACTTACCACATTATAACCTACAAATTTCCCTTGAGGTGAGGCATGCTGGCATGACATCATCGCAACATTAGTTTCATCTGTCAATACTCTGATACAGTCTCCTGCAGCATACACATCCTCAGTACCTATTACACGTAAAAATTGATCAACAGGCAACCTGTCGAAATTATCACGTTCCACTGGGAAAAGAGAGGTTAGAGGACTTGCTTTCACTCCTGCTGTCCAAATTGTAGTTAACGCAGGAAGTTTTTCACCATTACTTAGTACGACACTATCTTCAGAAATGCTTTGTACTGCTACTTTTGTGTATGACTCGATACCCAAATCAGATAGAGCCCCTTTAATTACTTCACGAGCTTCTTCGTTGAAGTCCGGAGCAATGTCAGAATGATCAACTAATACAATACGGACAGTAGAAGGGTCATCCCCATTTTTTTCTGCAACATGTTTTAGCATGGAGACCATTTCTGCAGCGACTTCTAGACCAGTAAAACCGGCACCAACAACGATGGCCGTATAGCATCCTGCTAAAGATTTTTTTGATACCAAATTATCTAAGTGTTGATGAAGATTACTTGCCTCCTGGAAAGTATCAACAGAGAAAGCATGTTCTTCAAGACCAGGGATATTCGGCCTTTGCAAAATACTCCCTGCAGCCAGAACCAACTTGTCGTATGACAATGTTATAGTATCAGAAGAGCTTGAGACGGTCACTGTTTTGTTATCGAAATCAATACCTTCTACGTTGCCTTCAACATTTTTTCCCCCGATCGGTTTAAGGATTCTTTCAAATGGTATACGAACTTGAGACAAATCAGATTCATAATTTCTAGGACGCAAATTTAAGAAAGAATCTCTACTTACCACGGTAACTTCTACTTCATTCTCTTTTTCAAGTTCAATCGCCCTTCGAATTGCCCCTGCTGCACTCCAAAAACCTGCAAATCCCCCACCAATAATCATAATTTTTTTCATGATTCATTCTCCAATCGTGTTTAATATTTAAAAAAATAGCAGCAAAACAATGATAAGACAAATATCCATTGCAGCCTAAGTTATGATTTTGTTCTTGTCTTTCACTCTACTGTTTTAATCTCATTCTAATTGGGTCAGAACACAACGAATGTCGTGTGCTTTTTTTATGGGAAGATCAATGTTTTTGATTAATAAACCATTTAATGTTAATTTATATAAATTAAGAAATTGACACTTCTACTAACTATTTATTTTCATTATTAATAGTTGTACCTGGGATTACACAACCTTCGGGACCACAAGCTAATCCATCTTTTAAAAGGGCTTCTTGTGCCTTTTCTTTTTTTAATTGTTCCTGCTGCCATTCAATATCAA
>NZ_VLKI01000046.1 GCF_007830235.1 Cytobacillus oceanisediminis | reverse complement strand
TATAAAGAGTCTATATTACAGAACTAGATATACTGTTGGCAGGTGGCTACATTATTAACTGCCGTTTCATGCATTTTTTGCTTGCCAAATACACACGAACGGGTGCTTACCTATTATAACTATCTTCAGCGATAGGGCGCGAGAGCGGAAGATCAACATTCTTCAGCTTTACCTTTATTCAAGAGTTGGGCAGGATTGTTAAAGAAGAAACGAAAAATTAAATGTTCGAATTTTTGGAGGTGTTCAAATGAGTGAAAATAAAGAAACTCCTGAAAGAAGAAGAGAGAGATTGAGACAAGAAGAATTGAAAAAAAATCCAACGGGTAATATGAACGATGCCTTTAATAGAGCAAACAGCGGAAGTCTTGTGGATTTAGTAGGCAGTCTGGGTTGGAAAGGTACTGGAATACTTATTCTAGTAATCATAATAGGATTTATAGTTGCATCATTCTTCTTCAAGTAAGATGAGTAGGAATTATCTATATTGCTTTATAAAAAAATGTTTGCCTATATCCATTTTTTGCAATATACTTCATAGTGTAATTTTACACCGAAGGGGTGGAGGGGAATGAAAAGGTTTTTAATAATTATATTCTCATTTTGTCTTATTATACTTGCCTGGGTAGGATTTAAACTAAACTTTATACATTATGAAAAACAGGCTGATGAAAGAATAGCACAAGTAATCGAGTTTCAAGGAGCATCTATAGAAAATAGGGACATACTTGTAGATTTATATGACTATAAAAATGGGTGTTGGTATCAACGAACCATATATAAAGATGATCCGGAAATCACATATGACTATGAATATACTAGATCAGAAAATAAAGTAAGAGTTTTTGCTATGTATAAAAATATGTCCCTAGATTTAGCTAATAAACAAGCTAAATACCCTTTGTATGATATTTATTTTAATGGAGATAAAATTATAGAAGTTATTGAACGGTAATTTTGTTAATCCAACCTTTTGGTAAGGTTTTTTCTAATAATTTTATTGCAATTCGGAAGGAAAAGTTAATTATGCTAGAGAGTCAGCTGTTAAATTCGCCGGCTTTTTTTATATTGAATATTGGGATCAGCACTTCTATTCGCCTTCTTATGCTAAATGTGTGTGGAGGACCGATTTTCTGATTTTCTTAAATATGTGGGCCAGGCACACTGGCCAGACACAAGGGATTTATATACCCTATCATTCTATAACATCAAGAATAAGTCATGGTTAACATTTCCATAAACAGTTACAATAATAGTAATCAAACGATCAAGGAGAAGATCATGCTATTATTCCTTAATTTTTTAAAGAAGAAAAAGAACGAGGCCAAACCTAAACAAGCTAATGCTGCCGTATCAAAATCCAAAAATACGAACGAACATGTTGCTACTAGAAAAGGTGAAATAGGAGAATACAAGATTGATATTCAACTTGATCAGTTGCCAAAGGAATGTCGTTACTTAAGTGATCTTCTCGTAAAAAACCCGAATGCAAGGTCAGGATATTCACAAATTGATCATATAGTTTTAACTCCATACGGTATCTTTACCATTGAAACAAAGAACTATCAAGGGACCATTTATGGCGGGAAAGACCGAAAAACATGGCTGGTTAACGGGAAGTTTAAAATGATGAACCCTTTTGTACAAAACTACGGGCACATAAAAGCATTAACATCATTTATTGATGAAAAGTACCATGATTTATTTATTTCCATGGTTTCTTTTACAAAACGATGTACATTTAAAGTAGACTTAGATTACCGCAAAATAGCATCCAATGAAATAATAGTATATGACACCGAGTTGTCAGCGTTTATCCATCGGAAGGTATCGGTATTGAAGATTCTTCACAAAGAACCTCTCCTAACAGAAAGTGAGATCTCGACAATTTATAATGCCTTTTCAAGGGCTAATATTACTGACCCAAAAATTAGAGAAGAACATAAGAGTGCAGTAAAAACAATTCCTTCAGAAGAAAAGACTAGCTCAGGTTCTACTTGTTCAGTTTGTAATAAACATGTCTCAGATAAAGTTAAAACATACTGTTTAGCGAATAAAAAATTCAACGGTAAAATCTATTGTTATGATCATCAAAAAACTGTCCATTAAGACGGTTAATCTAAAAAAATAGTCGGCTTTTATATAAAGGGTATCCGGGGTCAGCGTATAATGGCAAATAAGTCAAGGGTCCAATTAAGATAAAAAAGACCGACCTTAAGCAGAACTCTCATTTTCCAATTTTTGAAAAGT
>NZ_VLKI01000045.1 GCF_007830235.1 Cytobacillus oceanisediminis | reverse complement strand
TGTATTTGGCAAGCAAAAAATGCATGAAACGGCAGTTAATAATGTAGCCACCTGCCAACAGTATATCTAGTTCTGTAATATAGACTCTTTATAACGATGACTATCGCCGTTGAAGACTACCAGATGAGAATGATGGATCAGTCGGTCAATGACTGCTTCCGTCAAGATTGGGTCGCCAAAGACATGGTTCCACTGACCGAACTGAAGATTAGTGGTAATAATAATGCTTTTTGCCTCATAACACATTGAAATAACCTGGAATAATAATTCTCCACCTTGTTTATGTAGAGGAATGTAACCCAGCTCATCGAGAATTAATAAATCCAGCTTTTCAAGTTGCTTAAATAATTTCGGCAGAGTACCTTTTTCATTCGCCTCAAGAAGCCGATTTACTAATCCTGCCACTGTGTAAAACTTTACCGATTTGCCAAACTTATGTATGGCATTCAAGCCAATTAGCGTGGCTAGGTAGGTTTTGCCGACGCCTACTCCTCCATAGAAAATCGCATTCTCTTGCTTTTCCATGAATTGTCCATATAAAAGGTTGTCCTTTGTCATTCCTGGCGGAACCTGCACCTCATTCCAATCAAACGGTTTTCCTTTCACCGTTGGAAGTGTAGCCTGATTTAACAGGAGATTCATCCTGCGCTCTTCACGCTGCCGGATTTCAGCTTCAAAAAGTTTGAGTAAATATTCTCGGTTACTCGCCACTTCTACTTCATCAAAATGATCTTTGATCCAACTTAGCTTCAACCGTTTAGCATAAGATTTTATTTGGTCATTCATTATGCTGCACCTCTTTTTGGAGTTGATCATAATGATCTAAGCCTCGCGTTGCTACCGGCAGTTGAGGCAACGACCTTTTTGAGCTTAGTTCACTTCTGATTCCACGGCCGTTAATAAGTTGATAGAATACTTGTTTAATGGCATCCACGGAGGGATGCCCATATTCAGAAGCGATGACCAAGGCTTTGGTAATAACGCTGAAATCGTGATCCTTTAAGATTATCGATAATAGTTTCAGTGCCTCTGGCTTTTCAGTTACAGTACAGGAGCCGAAATAGTTCTTCCATTCTTCCGGAAGCTGATCATAAAAACTAGTATATTTAAGTGCCGTAGGCCGTTTGGCCATCAAGTTCAGGTACGGCTGCCATTTCATGGACTTTCTATATTGGCCATATAGACGGGAATGGCTTACTACGAGCTGATGGTCATCGTTTAAGATATCCACCCTGTTATATGATATTTTTACGAGTACCTTACTAAGCGCATACCTTGGTGAAGTTGAATATAGATTAAGGTCAAGCTTAATATATCCGTATTTATCGGCTTTAAGGGTCTCGTACCTGACACATTCGTATTCTTTTGCCGGCAATAGGAGGAAGGCATCCTTATCCTCCTCGAAGAGCTCCTCAATCTTCCATTTTTTTTGGTAATGCTTCCTTTTACGGTCCTTCTCTGCCTTGCCCCATAGTTTTTTATTCAGCTCATCCAGTTCGATTACATGAAGTCCGGGGAGAAGGAAGTTATTCCTGATATACTTGACCATTGCTTCTACGTGCCCTTTTTCATTCCCGCTATTAGGATTACAGAATTCACACTCGAAACCGTAGTGCAGAACGAAGTTCTGGAATTCATCCGTTAATTGCCGTTCACCATTTGGCAGTATTTTCTTCACCGCAGGGGAAAGGTTATCAAACCGTATGGTTTTCGGCACTCCACCCATATGGTGAAAAACTCTTTTCATCCCCTCAAGAAAGCACTCTCTGTTTTGGGAAGGAAAAACCTGAAAATAAAAAGCATTACTGAAAGGGAAGGACAATACAAGGTATGGCAAGACAATCTCTTCTCCTCCGTAAACAAAAGGAGCTTCTCCAAAATCCACCTGGGCAGTTCCTGGTATAGCTTCGAGTGGAAGAGCTGCATCATTTACCTCATTGAGGAAATCCTTCTTCCTTGTGGAAACATAATCCCTTACCGTACGGTCGGAACCTATAAAGCCATGATGCTCCTTTAATAATTCCCACATTCTCTTGGCTGTCCTACGAAACTTCTTTTTCTTTTTTAGATCTTCCTTAATCCACTCATCCAATATGGCTTTCACTGGTCCTATCACAGGAGCAGTCCTAGTTAGTTTCTTTTTAGGTTTTTCGTTGAAGTCCTCCATCTCTGCATACTTCTTAACGGTTCTGGGATCTCTCCCCATTTTTTTAGCCACACTGGAATATCCGCAGCCTTTAAAGTTAACTTCATGTCTGATATAATTAATCTCGGCCACAGCCAACATCTCCTTAATACCTCCTGCACGTTTTGTACCCAACAGGAAGTGTATGTGTATTTGGGAATGTTGACAAGTGGCCTTTTTTAATTTGTGCAGGCCCCTCGGGGCCTGCACAAATTAAATGCCATAACCTACATTTTTATGATGCCATAAACA
>NZ_VLKI01000044.1 GCF_007830235.1 Cytobacillus oceanisediminis | reverse complement strand
TTTGCCCACGCAAAAACACCTCCGAATTAACACTTTAATTAAGTGTACCATTTCGAAGGTGTTTTATAGTGTCTCATTTATCTAGGTTAGTCTATCCCTTATATAACTTTTTCTCAACTGCAAGCAAACCTTGTTGAATGTATTGAAAAATCGTTGCGGTATGGAGGCCAAGTAATTTGCTAGCTTCTCCAGTAGTAATTCCTGGCTTTCCCTTTTTCTTTTTTAATTCCTCAACATCTTCTTTGTAGAATAATTTAGTGTTATCAATGTGCCAGTTATCTTCATAAACTGGCTTTAATTCACCTTGTTTTACATATTTATGAATAGTTGAGGGCTTTACCTTTACAATGTCTGCAGCTTCATTTGTTGTTATCATTTCTCTTTCTTTATCCATGAGTTTCACCTTACTTTTTATTGTGTCTATAAAAAAACCAACAATGTTGCTGGTTACCAATTCTAAACTGTTCAATCTAAGATAATCATACTATACTATAATTTTTTATATAAGTTTAAGTGGAGATTACTTCCTAATCACACTTTAAAGATGTTTATTTCTTATAGAGACTTTTAACTCTTTAATATCTTTATTATCACATCGGCATATGATGCCAATCCAATAACAGGATCCGTTTATTGTAATATACCCACCATCGTCCACAAGTAAATTTGATATTCAAAGGTTTCTCACCTGCCTTTAGAAAAGTGTAAGTTGTTCAAATGTAATTTCCCAAATCTCCTCGAAAGCAACTAAATGGGTAGTAAGAGATTAATTTGAACTAGTTTCTTCTATTATATTAGTAACTTCTTTAAACTCCTTTATCCAATATAGCGGAAAACACCCTTTGCATTTAGTTAGTTCAATATTTTCATAAAAATGAGCGTGAGTCTTTAGAGGCGAAAGATAATAATAAGAAAGCAGGATATTGCTATATCCTGCTCTTCTCCAAATCAATTTAGCTTTATAGATTTTTTTCTGATCAAGCTCTATATTCGTGCGTGGCGGCTCAAATGCAATGTCCTCTTCTTTAAGGATATGAAACCAACCATTCTCGAAACATCCTAAATGAGCATTGGGGTTATTAAATTTAGATACGTAAAAATGTTTTGGGCCATTAGGAAATAAATAATAAGTAGGATTCTTTATTTATAGAACACAACCTATCACTGCCTATATACTTCCCTTTTAACATTATATATCCCCCTTTTTAAGCCATCCTTTCTTTTGGCTATACTTTATTAATTCGTCAATGTATGCGTTTACTTCTTTGGTTTTTGGGTTTTCGAGAACTACTTTTTTTTGTGACTTTTTTAAAATTATGTTATTGTCTCCCCAAACTAATTCAATCTCTGCGGTTGCTTTCCTTTTTGTTGAAAGGCGCCGTACCTCTATTCTGAGACCTGCTTTAATTTCTGAAAGGTAGTAAGTTGTATTTTTTATATTAACTTTCCCATCTCGCACCTGTTTATCAATGAATTCAAATTCTTCTTTCATAAGCGTCCTTCCTTTACCATCCGAAAGTCCTCTGATGAATTAACAAGCCATTCTTATTATCGGGTTTTAGATATTTAACTTCCATAGGTAATATAATTATAGTGTAATTACCATTTTGACGATATGTACGACTGATTAAGTGGCATAGAGGTGTAATTTTCAGCTTCTGACTTTGTGTCAAATAATCTCAGAATATTAGTAGCTGTAAGATGATAGAAGCTACCTTTCGATTCGTGATCGATTATGTAAGCTTTCATTTTGCCTCTACCTCGCACATTTAGTATCACTGGAATAATCTCCTTCCCATTAACAAAATATCCTGTTCGAACACCGAGCCATTCCCCTGTTGATTTCTCCCATTCTTGACGCCCTTTGATTAATTTCTCGATGCATTCTTTCTTGGACACTTTATCATCGCCGCTTGGGTACACTGGATTTCCTTATCCCCGTCAACTAGAATCCTAACAGGATATTTAGTTCCTGGTTTAACCTCATAGATGATGCCTGCTTCTCCAGAAGATTTCAATTTTACAGGACGACCACAAACCATGTCTTCATCCTTCAACACAGCTCCTTCAGCAATTGACTATTGGTATCGAGGGAATTTCTTAGTTAATTGTTTAACAACCGTTTCTTCCCCTAACTGTCTTAGTTCATACTGCGTGAGTTCTTCATTTCCACTAATTTCAACTGAGATTGAAGGAAGTTGGAATGTTAGTGTTTTTTTCATTACGAATCAGCCCTTCTTAAAATTTTTTAGTGTGTAAGGGAAGGCTCCAGTAAAATCCATTGCCTTGGCTTATGTAAAACATTTCCATTAAATGAATACATCACACTATATAAATGATGTATAGTTATTTATAAAATATATATTTAAATTATAAAAAAATAATCACTAGTGTTGCATAAATTTTGACGGAATTTTCAGTTTTTACACTTACCCTGCTTAGAGCCAAAAAGG
>NZ_VLKI01000043.1 GCF_007830235.1 Cytobacillus oceanisediminis | reverse complement strand
CCTTGAAGTCAACTGAACACTCAGATCAGGCGGAGTTTCAGGAAAGTGAGTACTTCAAGGAGAAATCCAGGGAACGGTATAAAATAGAGGCGAAGAATAGCGAGTTAAAACACAGACACGGGTATGATGTAGCCACATCCTCGGGTCTAATTGGCATGGAATTACAAGGCGCCATGGCCATATTTACGGTCAATCTAAAAAGAATACTTAAGCTGTTGGGGTAAATATAAAGTAAAAAGAGAACTGAAAACAAGAAAAAAAGCCGGGCTTATTCCAAAAATACGGAATAAGCCGGCTTTTTTCATTCAGGTCTCCCCAGGAAAACCAAAAAATCGGCAGATTTTCAGTGGCCTCGCCTGGGCTGGGGGTTTTGAGAACCTATATTAGTTTACATGCAGGAACTTTCCGACTTTATCTTCTTTAAGGATGTTTCCTACGAAGAAAGCGCCGAATTCGCCGTAGCGGGCACTTACTTCATCAAAGCGCATTTCATATACGAGCTTTTTGAATTGAAGAACATCATCAGAGAATAGGGTAACGCCCCATTCATAATCATCAAAGCCAACTGAACCAGTGATGATCTGTTTTACCTTTCCGGCATACTGGCGGCCGATCATGCCATGGCTACGCATCATATTTCGGCGTTCCTCCATCGGAAGCATGTACCAGTTGTCATTGCCCTGGCGGCGCTTGTCCATTGGATAGAAGCATACATGCTTGGCTTTTGGCAGTTCAGGATAAAGGCGTGCCAAAATTTGAGGGTTTTGATAAGGATCTTCACCTGCAGGCAAGTAATTGCTCAATTCAACAACAGAAACATAAGAATGAGCTGGAATCGTAAATTCAGCTAATTTTGTTTTGTTGAACTCGTTTTCAATTTCATTCAGTTCTTCCATTGTAGGCCTTAAGATCATCATCATAAAATCAGCTTTTTGGCCAACAATTGTATAAAGGGCATGGCTGCCGTTTTTCTCGCTTTGTGTAGTATTCCATTTGTCCACTAGGGCCATAAATTCATGGATGGCTGCTTGGCGCTCATCGCTTGAAAGCATTTTCCAAGTAGTCCAATCAACTGTACGGAAGTCATGTAAACAATACCAGCCGTCGAGCGTTACTGCTGCTTCACTCATTACGATCACTCCTAATATGTACTAAAAATTCTCATCACTAATATAACATAGTTTCTCCATTTAACATGTGTATAAAACTTGAAATGTTTGAAATAAGCAAAATAGGGCGTCGCTTGCGGCACTGCGTTTACAAAAAGGCCATTATGGTTATCTTAAAACAAGATATAAATATAAAATGATTCTGATCTGAAGATTACTTATAATTGGAAATTTACCGAAAACAAAAACATTTTGTCTGAAAACGCTAACAGTGACTGAACTCCTTGAAATTCTGGGCATGAAGAGTATTCTAAGGGAGTATATAGGGTAAGTTCTATTAAATGAACGGAAATCAGACGCCTTAGGAGGAATTTACATGAGTGATTTATTCTCAGTTTTAAAAGAAAAAGTATCAGGACAAAATTTAAGAATCGTTTTTCCGGAAGGGCAGGATGAGCGTATTTTAGCGGCAGCAGGAAGATTGGCTGCTGAAAAAGTCATCACACCCATCCTTGTTGGAAATATTGCAGAAATCGAAGCAAAAGCAAAGGATATGGACATTTCCCTTGAATCCGCTGAAATTTACGATCCAAATAACTTTCTTATGATGGATGAGCTTGTTGCGGCATTTGTGGAAAGACGCAAAGGCAAAGCAACAGAAGAAGATGCACGCAGAATTCTTCTTGATGAAAATTACTTCGGCACAATGCTTGTTTATGCTAACAAAGCAGACGGTCTTGTGAGCGGTGCGGCACACTCTACGGCAGACACTGTACGTCCAGCCCTTCAAATTATTAAAACCAAGGAAGGCGTCCGCAAAACTTCCGGTGTGTTTATCATGGTTCGCGAGGATGAAAAATATGTTTTCGCAGATTGTGCGATCAATATTTCACCTGACAGCCGGGACCTGGCTGAAATCGCGATTGAAAGTGCAAAGACTGCAAGAATGTTTGATATTGAACCGCGCGTTGCCATGCTGAGCTTTTCAACAAAAGGCTCTGCCAAGTCTCCGGAAACAGAAAAGGTTTCTGGTGCACTTGAAGAGGCAAAGCTTCGTGACCCGTTATTGATCATTGATGGAGAATTCCAATTTGATGCAGCATTTGTTCCATCTGTAGCAGAGAAAAAAGCTCCGGATTCACCAATCCAGGGGGATGCAAATGTATTTATCTTCCCTAGCCTCGAAGCTGGAAATATCGGATATAAAATTGCTCAGCGGCTAGGGAAATTTGAAGCCGTGGGACCAATCCTGCAAGGCTTAAACCGTCCGGTAAATGACCTATCCCGCGGATGCAACGAGGAAGACGTCTATAAGCTTGCACTAATCACTGCAGCTCAGGCTCTAAATCAATAAAGCTATTACTTGAAAGCCGGTCCCTTGTGACTGGCTTTTTTGCTATAATAAATCTGTTATGGGCCTTTGGCCGATAAACTGCCGGGTTTGGCCGATAAAAACGCATTTTCGACCGATAAAGTTATAGATTTGGCCGATAAATTGGCTAAATTGGCCGTTAAAGATAGAATTCAGGCTGGTAAGAATGTGAAGCCGGTCATGAATAGATAATTTTGAGCCGATTAACATATTATTGACTAGTAATATCGGCAAAAGGGGATCAAAGTAGATGAATTTGGCACAAGATTTGCTACAGCAGGTGGAGTGGAGGGTTATTGACCAATCTGCACTTGCTGTCCATTTAAATGCCCTGCATTCATTCGGGATGGATGATACACTTTGTGCTTCTGTCGGCTCTGGATCGGCGCCGCCGACTGCAAGGACATGGGTCCACCATAATACGATTGTGCTTGGAATCCAGGATACCAGGCTCCCTTATCTAGATGAGGGAATTGACTTTTTAAAAAGCCAGGGATATCAGGTGATCGTCCGAAATTCCGGCGGGCTGGCTGTAGTCCTGGACGAAGGTGTCCTGAATATATCGCTGATTTTTCCGGAAAGCGAAAAAGGAATAGATATTAACCGCGGTTATGACGCGATGTGGATGCTCATAAAAGAGATGTTTTCTGATTTTAATATAGAAATAGAAGCGAAAGAGATTGTCGGCTCCTACTGCCCTGGAAGCTATGATTTAAGTATAGGTGGACAGAAGTTTGCCGGTATCTCGCAAAGGCGCCTCCGCAATGGAGTAGCCGTGCAAATTTACCTTGGCGTGAATGGCAGCGGCAGTGAGCGGGCGGATTTGATCGGTAAATTCTACTCTCTTTCCAGAAAGGGAGAACAGACAAAATTCCAGTATCCTGAAATCCAGCCGGCTGTTATGGCATCACTATCCGAATTACTGGGTGCAGAGCTGACCGTCCAGGATGTGATGCTGCGCTTTTTGCAGGCTTTAAAAAATAAAGCAGGCCGCCTTTATGCAGGCCAGCTGACAGAGGATGAAGCGAGTTTATTTGAAGCTTATTATCATCGGGTCACAGAACGGAATGAGAAGGTATTGGGTGAATAGATAAAGAAAAGCCGTAAACCAGTGTGGTTACGGCTTTTCTTAATGGGGCATTGCTGCCATTTTCTCCTTCTCCCGTTGCCGGAAGTGTTCTATCTATTATGAGCTATTACTCAGCTACTCTCTCCAAATTGCCATTGCGGTCCATTTTAAACTTGGAGGCCGGTCTGTCTTCCTCGTCAAACAGAACAAAATTACGCGCTCTGTTCATGATTTTCATAAGTGTCTCGTAATCTTCCTGAATCGTTACCGTATTTTCCTCAAGCTCGCTGATTTTGCTTTCCAGCTCTACGTTTCGGCTTCTGAGATCAGCATTCTCGCGCTTCAATCTTTCATTCTCATTTTTTAGTATATCAAGCTGAATGCCTGAGTGATTTAATGTTTGCAAGTATGAAATGACGCTATCCAAATCCAATTGTGCAGGTGCTGTGTAAGCTGGTTCCGAATAAGTGGATGTATAAGATGAAACGGCTTCTGTTCTTTCAGCTGTTTCATTTTCTGTCCGCTCTTCATAGAAATCTGCCGGTGATGGAGGGGTTACTTTATTAGATGCAACGGGTGCTGCTTCAACTTCCTGCATAGTAGGCACTGGCGGAGAGTATAAGAGTTTCTTCTTGCCTCCCTGATCTTTGCCTAGCATTCTTTGTCTTTGCTTGCGCTGCTTTTTTGCAAGCTGCAGCGCTTTTTCATAGCGGTGCCTTACCACTGCGTTCCAACGGAATCCACAGGCTGCAGAGGTGCGGTTGAGCTTATCTCCAACCTCTTCAAAAGCATTTAATTGTGTGCTGCCTTCCCTGACATGCCTTAAAACTGTTTCAGCTAGCAATAAATCATTTTCGTCTGTCCATGCGTCCTGACGTACTTTCATTCATCCTCAACTCCCTTTTTTTTAAGCATTTTTGTTGTTGCCTTAGTTAAAGGATGGACAAACTTGGCAGATTTTATACAAAGGTGATTAAAAGGATAGTAGATTTTTTTAAAAATTTTATTTTTCGCTAGATACGTATGGCGGTTATATGAAGATTAGTAAGATACACCACCCAAGTTAATGATTACAGCTTGCAATGGAGCCAGATAAGATTTAAAATAGCCTGTAGCAGTTAGACAGGGCATTTGCGATTCAGTCCTTAATTTGAATAGGAATGCCGTGCATCGGACATCCTTTAACAAGCGAGTGGCTGGAGCGGAAATCAACAGGCAAGTTTAACAGAGCCTAAAATAAAAAGTTAGACCGCAGAAAGGGTTGTAAATAGAATGGCAAACGAATTTCGTGTTTGCGACGATTGTCAGGCAGTAAACCTAAAAACACTAATTCCGCGTTTGAAAGAAATAGATTCCGACGCTAAAATTGATATCGGCTGCCAGTCCTATTGCGGACCAGGCCGAAAAAAGACATTTGCTTTCGTCAATAACCGTCCGCTAGCTGCATTAACGGAAGAGGAATTGATGGAGAAAATTAATAAGAAGCTGAAAAAGTAAAATCGCCTTTTGACTTCTGTCCTGAGGTGATTTTTATTTTTGCCCAAGTTTATTTTGGGCTCGCATATGGTAAAGAGATATAATGGGCAGTTCGTTATTATTTTTAGAAAAGTCGAAAAATATTTTTGGGACAGATGATTGCTGTATTGCGGTTCTTGTCGAATGGCCATAAAAATCTGGGAATTTTGTGGTGAATAGGCATAACAATCGGGATATAATAGTAACATGCAACATAAGCGGAGGTAAAAGATGGCATATTCGGCGGAAAAGTTAAGCGAGGAAAAGGTATTTAAGGATCCTGTCCACCGTTACATACACGTCAAGGACAGAGTGATCTGGGATTTAATAGGGACAAAAGAGTTTCAGCGCCTTAGAAGAATTAAGCAGCTTGGAACAACCTACTTAACCTTCCATGGTGCTGAACATAGCCGTTTTAACCACTCGCTCGGAGTTTACGAGATTGTACGGCGGATAGCCGATGATGTGTTTATCGGCAGGCCGGAATGGAATGAAGAAGAACGCCTCCTCTCATTATGCGCGGCACTTCTCCACGATTTGGGGCACGGCCCGTTTTCACATTCCTTCGAAAAAGTGTTCGACCTCGACCATGAGCATTTCACAAGAGCGATCATTCTAGGGTGTACCGAGGTTAATAAGGTGCTTACAAAGGTAAGTTCCGATTTTCCTGAAAAGGTAGCAGAGGTAATTGCAAAAACCTCCAAAAATAAGCTGGTAGTCAGCTTGATTTCCAGCCAGATCGATGCAGATCGTATGGATTATCTGCAAAGAGATGCTTATTTTACCGGTGTCAGCTACGGCCATTTTGATATGGAGCGGATCTTGCGTGTCATGAGGCCCAGGGAAGACCAGGTAGTGATAAAGCAGAGCGGAATGCATGCAGTGGAAGATTACATTATGAGCCGGTATCAAATGTATTGGCAGGTATATTTTCACCCGGTTACCCGGAGTGCGGAGGTTATACTGACGAAAATTCTGCATCGGGCCAAGGACTTGCATAAACAGAACTATACGTTTAAATACGATCCCATCCATTTTTATTCATTATTCAGCGGAGAAATCACGCTGGAGGATTATATTAAACTGGATGAAGCAATTATTCTTTATTATTTCCAGATGTGGCAGGAGGAGGAGGATCACATCCTGAGAGATCTCTCCTGCCGCTTTATGGACCGGAACTTATATAAATATGTGGAATTTGACCCTGCAAAAGAGTATAAAAAACTGGCAGAGCTGTCCGGTTTATTTAAAAAAGCAGGCATTGACCCGGAGTATTACCTGGTTGTCGATTCCTCATCTGATTTGCCTTATGATTTTTACCGGCCGGGTGAGGAAGAAGAACGATTGCCTATTCATTTGCTGATGAAAAACGGGGATATCCGCGAGCTTTCCCGTGAATCAGAAATAGTGGATGCCATCTCGGGTAAACGCAGAACAGACCATAAACTGTATTTTCCGGCTGATTTTATTTCAGACGACAGTAAAAAGCCGACCATTAAAAAACAAATTAGAATGCTGCTGGAAATCGACTAAGACTACATAATGTCCATTTGATTTTCTATAGATACGGGAAAAAACGGAGTAGGAGATGAAGAGCTTTGTTAAAGGATCACGCCAAATTAATGCATGCCATTGCAGTCTCTGAAGAAATAGTGGGACGGAAAAAGCTGCAGAAAATGATTTATATCGCCAAAAACATCGCATTTCCTTTTCAGGAAAGATTCCAATTTCACTTTTATGGCCCTTATTCCGAAGAGCTTACTTTAAGGGTCGAAGAGCTTTGCAATATGGGATTTTTAAACGAAGTGAAAGAGAAAAAAGGCGGCTACTACCAGTATCGGTATACACTCACAGAAACAGGCAAGGAATTTTTGACTGTAAATGAAGTGGAGATGCCAAGCCTGCAGGACTGCCTCATGGACATGAACGGCCAAAATGCAAGATTTCTTGAGCTTGTCTCAACAGTCCTTTATTTTAATGACCTTCCAAAAGAGGAAGTAAAGGAAAAGGTTTTTACGCTAAAAAGCAAACAGCGCTACACGGACGAAGAAGTGGAGCAGGCTTATCAATATATTGAAAGCTTAAGAGAAAGAGCCGGGCAGAATTAAATTGCCTGGCTTTTCTTTTGTGAAAGCTGTTTTCGTAAAGTTTGTTGTTTTTGATGGATCACTTAGTATAACCAACTGAGTTGATTGTAGCGGAGGGCACTTGACTCCAGTGGGAAGAGAGGGAAGTGGGAGACCCCACAGGCAAAGCCGCGGAGGCTCCCATTCCTCCCCGCGGGTTCGCTGAGTGCCCGCAGCGGAAATCAACAGGCAGAATTCATAAGCAAAAACAACAATCTATGAGAAAGAACCTTTGTGAAAATCTATACGCAGAGAAAAAATTTTATGTGCAGAGAAATCGGAGATATACGCAGAGAAAAATTTCTATGGGCAGAGAAATTGTAACATTACGCAAAGAAATCTAATTTATTCTTAATATCTTTCATATAAAAAGAGCAGTTCCCAATGAAAAAGGATACTTTTCATTGAAAAACTGCCTTTTTTAAAAAATAATTGAGGTTCTATTCGTCGCTTAAACGCTTGCCGCCGATTGCATAGTGATTCTTGGACATTTCTTCGATAAATACAACGATTTTATCTTTGGAAGCACCAGTAGTTTCGTTTACTGCATCTGTTACTTTTTCTACAAGAGCCTTTTTTTGTTCCTCGGAACGTCCTTCTAGCATTTTTACTGTTACGTATGGCATATTGTGTTTCCTCCTCATATTTACTGATTGTAGTTTTCCATATTTTCTTGCAATGTGCAAGCCTGATTGTACGTTCTTTCCCATTGGAGCCGTGTTCATGTATACTTTTAGGTAATAAGAAATAGCAGGGGCTTTTTGTACATAGTATGTATTAGGTCTTGGCAAAAAATGAAAAAAGTTTATAAAAGTTGCCTGGCAGATGAGTCAAGCATTTTGCCGGCAGGAGAGGGAGTTTTGGCTTTTGGAACAATTTCTAGCGTTTTCTCTCAGGGAGATCCCCTATGTTGCTGTAACGTTGATGATTGCCTTTACGGTCCATGAATTTGCCCATGCTTATGTTGCTTACAAATTTGGCGATCCGACGGCAAAGAAGCAGGGAAGATTAACGTTGAATCCCATGCAGCATCTGGACCCAATCGGGACCATTCTGATTTTTATTGCCGGTTTTGGCTGGGCCAGGCCCGTTCCGGTCAATCGATTCTTTTTTAAGAAACCGAAGCTGGCAGGCATATCTGTCTCGATTGCAGGACCGCTGTCCAATCTGGTGATGGCTGTTCTTGGCTTTTTTATCTGGTATATGCTGGCCGGAACAGGGTTAGCTGCATCATTTCCGTCATTTATTGCTGATTTTTTGAATATTTTTATCCAGTTAAATTTAGTGTTGTTTGTATTTAATCTTTTGCCGTTCCCGCCTCTTGATGGCTACAGAATAATAGAGGATCTGGCGCCGGCCCATATTCGCCCGAAGATGACCCAATTTGAAGCGTACGGCTCTGTTATTTTCCTCATTCTAGTGATCACGCCACTGGACCAATACACCATACAGCCGATTTTTAACACCGTCTTGCCGGTGCTGGCGAGCGGACTAAATGATTTTTTCTACGAACTATTTATGACATAATTAGTAAAAACTTAATAGATGAGATTAATCTTGCTTAGGAGGATATGAACATGGAAGAAAAAAAGAAAAAGAAAGTTGATTTTAATATTATAAAAAACGACCCGACTGACGGGCATGGAGGCTTTGGTGTCGGTACCCTCAGCCTTGATAATGTGACACCAGTGATTATTGATGTAGATGCAGGCGAGGCTTCCATTGAAGTTGGCGCGATGCATGCCAGAAGTCCGGTTGAAAAGGGAATTAAATTTCTTCCAAATAAGGATGACGTACCTAACGGAAAGCCTTACTGGCTGATGTGGGTAACGATTGACCGCAAAGAGGGCGGCCCCTATTATGCAGGCGTCACTGCATGCGAAATGACGGTTGACAGAGAAATCCGCAGAGGATACAAATCGCTGCCAGAGCATGTTAACCGCATGGATAAATCCATTAAAAGACAGATTATCGTTGATCATATGGATGAAAAATCCAAGGGAGTGCTGGTTGAATTCTTAAAGAACCATGACGCGGGCATGTGGGAAAGATCTGCGGAGCAACTAAAATCAGATTTACAAGCGAATTAGAAAAAAAGCTTAAATTTGTGACGAATTTGTGACATTTTATTGACGTGGTTTTCTAACTACTTGTACAATTCCCATAAAAAAAGTAAACTATTTAACAGTGTGAAGGCACAATATAGCACTAGGACACGAAAAACCCCGGGATTCGGACCCCGGGGTTTTTCATTTTTCTATAGAATTTAGGAATTAAGGTAGGATAGTGGTCGTACTCTTAGGAAAAGTTCGGGGGCAATAATAATAGCGTATAGTACCCAATCCCAGAGGGAAGTCGAAGAATGGGTTCTAATAAGAGTGAATAGTGCCTAAACCAATGAGAAACGCAGGGAAGGGGAACGAAAAAGGTCAATCGTACCCGAACTCAGCGGGAAAGCCAGAGAAAGGGAACGAAAAGAGGTCAATCGTGCCCGAACTCGGCGGGAAAGCCAGAGAAAGGG
>NZ_VLKI01000042.1 GCF_007830235.1 Cytobacillus oceanisediminis | reverse complement strand
TTATAGTATTCATCATCTAAAATAACTTTTTCTACTGTTCCGTGTATTAGTTTTTCAACTGCGTCCAAATGCATTGGATTTGAAACATGAAACCCTTGTTTAATTAAACGAATTGTACTGTTTTTATCGACGAAAATTCCATTCGGTACAATTTTAAATCCAAAATAATTCGCTAATGAATTGTCCGCATCGATTACTGTAGTAAATGCCTTATCTGCTGCATATGGTTTTACAACTTCTGCACCTTGAATATCGACGGAAACAGATAGAATTTCAAAGTTTTGATGCTTATATCTATTATAAAAATCCTGCCAACCTGGCAGTTGATCCCTGCACCGTCACCAGGAGGCCCACATAAAAATTAATGTGTTTTTTCCTTTAAAATCGTTAATTGATACAGTCTTCCCTTGTAAATCCTTAAATGAAAAATTCTTCATATTAGTTAATATCATCATTTCCCTCCTAACATTAGTCTTACCTACTCAAAAACATTTACATTTTTTACCTGTTTATTAATGAAAATTAGAAATCTGTGATGAGCAAAACGGAATGAGCAATTGAAACCTATAATTCTCTAAACCCTGTAATCTCTTCATCAATCAAAATCCTACTACCAATATGTTCGGCTTTTTATGTGTCTGTGTGAATTTCTTTAATTGCTTCAACTTTAGCTATTACATTCCACTTTAAATATGAAATCCAAAATGTAGACTATCTAGAAGAAACGATAATTTCCGATGGTCCTTCTCTGTATAGTAACAATGATAAAGGTCTTTTCCTTTCTCTCTTTTTTCTTATAGGGTAGATTTCAGGCAGATAATCATTAAATAGAGCTTAGAAGTCAAATTAGCTTTAGATAAACAACTCCAAATTAGGAAGAAACCAATGTTTTATTTATTAACTTCATAACAATTTCATCATATGAATGGACATCTATCTATGTATAAGGCAGTCATAAGCCTATTGTTTGAGAACATTACCAAACATTGTTACTTTGATTAGGAATTTCATGATCACATAAATTACAAATCCATTCATTACTTAATCACGATATATCCGACATCATCAACTTTTACCCTGTAGTCATAACATATATTATTTAACATTTTTCTTTATCTCCAATTGATGTTTCTGATCAATTTTTTCTTCAATTTTTTTCATAAGTTCGTTATTGTTTAATATCTCCTTTTTATTTTCTTTTATTAAAGCAGCCATAGATAATTTATTTGGTCTCACTTTTTCCTCCCTAAAATTATGACATTATTATAGATAAGATCCTCTAAAGAGGAGCTTAAACAATCCTTCTTTACTTCACTATATAATCAACTTCACGTTCATGGGCGACTAGCCGTAATGATTCTCTAGCAAATGAAACGGACTTTTTAATTAGTTTTTCAATACCCCTCCCGGCTCATCGCCTGGCGGCCTATATTGGAATTAAAATTCTTCCTGTTTTTCGGAACGAGCATTCCATTTTTAGATTTTAAAAATACAATGTCCTATTTATTGACCCACTTATTTGTCTTTTTAATAATGCATTTTCATGTTTATAGGGAGCGTCTTAGCCCAAATAACAGGGTTCCCAAAAGTTTAGGTATATCAATTAATTGCAATTAATGCACTAACCCTTCACAGCCACCGTTTTTTTAGAATTTTGCAATTCATGTTTTCCTGAAAACACCTCATTTAATCCTTCAATTATTATTGATATTCCTGAATTAAAACTAACACCAACTTGGTACCCTGGATGTAGAACTAGCTGATCTGACCTTAATACTTCCGTCATTACAATCTCTGAATATAAAAAATCAGTTCTATGAACAAAAGAATTTTTGGTATATACGTATTACCGGGATTCACATTAAATGGAGCATGAATAACAATGTTTGATATTCCATTTTCTTATTGTTGGTATCCCATCATCAACATTATATTTACTAATATCTTTTCTGGATGTACTATAGATGCCGTCTCTTCACTCGCTTGGAGTAACATCTTTTTTTCGGCCATTTAATATGTGTAAACCAAGTAATAAACTCATTATAGAATTTTTCTACAAGTAAATATCATTTTTTGGAATATTCACTCCAAATTTCGAATGTAGTGAAAGTATATAATATATTTTATGTGATATCAATTTATTTGAATTTAATTTTATTACATGTGACAATCATACATTTACTAGGTCATAAAATAAAATTTCCATTTCACGGAAAACAAACCTATTTATATAGTACCAATGTCAATAGTTTTTAAGTTATAATACTGATATGAATAAACCATTAAATATAACTCAGAAGCCAAAACTTACAAAAAAGGGGCAAGAAACCCGCTCTCGAATTATCGTAGCTGCCGCAGAATTGATGTATGAACAGGGCGTAGCTAGAACTACAATTGAAGACGTTCAACATAAAGCAAATATAAGTTCGTCACAGATGTATCATTATTTTAAAGAAAAAAAAGAATTGGTCCTGGAGGTTATTTCATACCAAACTTCAAAAGTAATTGGAAACCATAGACGGTACCTTAGTGATCTTGACTCATTTGAAGCTCTAAATGCGTGGAGGGATTTTATTGTAGATATTCAAATAAAACGGAATTGCGAAGGAGGATGTCCTTTAGGGTCACTTGCAAGTGAATTAGTTGAAATAAATACAGAAGCACACCAGGAAATTATGTCTAGTTTTTTTGAGTGGGAAGATAGTATACGAAAAGGTTTGCGTTACATGCTTAATCGCGGTGAATTAAATTCAAATGCTGATCCTGATAAACTAGCACTTGCACTACTTGCGGCACTTCAAGGAGGCCTTTTGCTAACTCAAGTACGGCGAGATCCAGAACCAATTATCATTGCGTTAGATACAATGATTGAACACATAAACTCATTCAAAAAAATATAAAAGTATTCGTATCAATTTTATAAGGATTGTCACTATTAAATTTATACTTTATTAATTACTTTATACATTTCCATAATTGATTAAATTAAATTCATGAATAGCTGAAAGGATATTAACAAGAATTCAATCCATCCGGTTGTTAGCAAGTTTTCGACGTCTCATTTCGAATATTTTTAAACAGAAGATGAACAATGCAACACCTGACTGAAAATACCTTATCGACTAATCCCGTAATATTTCTACTATCCGACACATACTTATGTCCAAACTTTGATGCAAAAGTTACTTTATTTAAAGAATCCTAAAAGGAATAAGAATACATTTCAACCTAGGATGATTATTTTAGTCAAAAGAAGAAGGGCCAATCACAGAAAAAAACATAATTAGGCCCTTCAAACAAGGGGATTTGTACAGTGTCCTTCAAATTTACAGGAGTATTTCCAAAAAAATGAAAGTATACATGCAAACGTCATGCCTTTCCGTGCTTAATGGGCAGCAAACGTATCTCAGTTCCAGTTATTAAAAATACAAAAAAACCAAAAATAAAGTGAAAATAAAAAATGCCTCAAAAGAGTCTCACTTAACGACCTTTTGGGTAAGCCCCTATATTTATAGGTATATATTTTCTTCTTTACTCCTCTTGTAATTCCTAATGAAAAGGGTTCAGATGCAAAGACTTGAATAAAATATAAAAAAGCAAAGGATTTCTAGTGATCCCTGGTCTTAAGCAACTAGTCCAAACAGTTGAAAGATGAATTCTTTTTGATTTTGGCCAAACATCTCCCTTTGAAGAGTCCTTCCTTTTTGATCATGTGCATCGCCTCTATCCCCGCAATAATTCGTTTTTTAATAAAGCGATGATCCTGCGGATGTGAGCATCTACCTTGTCACTAAGCCTAATAAGAAAGTTGGGGTTGGGACAAAACCCAGTGAATTTATTTTAATCTTCCAGTATAGCTACAACCCGAGCCCAACCAGCACTTGCCTTTTCGATGTTGACTGGAAAGGCTGAAACCTTAAACCCGTATGGTTTGGGTAGTTGATCCAAGTTGGTTAGTTTTTCGATCTGCAAATATTCTTTTTCTCGTCCAAGCAAGTGAGCTTCCCAAAACTGAGTTTTCCCCTCCAATGCTTCTTTTGCTAATACGTTAAAGGGTCTATCTAGCCCCCAAGCATCGATTCCTATCATTTTTACTCCATGATTCACTAACCATTCAGTCGACGAACGAATCAAACCAGGATGTTGGAATTCATAGTCTTTATTTTCAAAATACTTCGAAGCATCTGTGCGAATCAATACAATATCAAAAGGTTTCAGCTTATATTCAATTCGGGCAAGTTCAGCTTGTAAATCATCAATCGTAATGGCTTCGCCAGCCTGCTTATGAGTCATACTCAGTACAACACCATCTCCATAACACCAAGAAAGTGGTACCTCATCAATTGTTCGTGCTGGTTCCCCACTTTTCATTGTCGATCCATAATGGTAAGGTGCATCAATATGTGTTCCACTGTGGGTCGAAAGCTTAACATCTTCTACCGCCCACCCCTCTCCTTTTGGCCAATACTCCTTCCCAAGCCCTAAAAACTCCTTAGTAGTTCTTACCGCTTGTTTGTGAGCGGAGTATTTGATTTTATGAGGACTTGGCTCGAATTCTGACGTACTATTTTTTAACTTATCACTCAAATCAATCAGGGTCATACTTTTTCCATTTCTCTCTACCGTTTCTCTCATTATGTCACTCCTTATTTTTACTCAGATATTCATTCCAACATCGACATGAATCGTTTACCCAGTTATGTATCCGAAGAGTCAAAACAAAACAACCTCCGAAATTTTCTTCCGGCGTTCCAGCCCGCCTGTGCGGAATCGACTCCATAGTTTCTTCTCTCCATGATTGTTTTATTGATAAATAAAAATTAATGTCAGTTTTCAATAAACCCATGAGCAAGTGCATTGACTGTAATATCCCGGATTGCTAATTCCTTAGCTAACGTTTTGGTTAACCCGATTCGCCTGTTTTTGCTGCCGCATAGTTCGTTTTCCAGGATTCCCTGCATAACCAAACGTATGTCATCGTTTTACCTTTGCATAATTTTAAATTTGTTTAGGTAAGACACGATCAAGCTCTTCATGGGGGCTATCCAAGAGAAACGATCTCGAAAGGTTTATAACATCAAGGGCAGCCATAACTTACTATTTCATTATGGAAAAGATCCTGAATGACGGATATATAATAAAATTCTTCTCCAACAGACACATAAGTAATATCCGTTACCATCTTTTGATTAGGTCCAGCAGCCTTGAAATCCTCTTAAGCCGATTAGGGAAGATGACTGAAGGACTATGGCCATGTCGTTTTCTCTTCTTCCGGATGACTGATTGTATGTCCATTTGAGGCGGGAGAACATTTAAGTCTGTCTAGTCTTGGGCATCGAATTTGTTGTGTACGTGCATTATTCAAATGGACATATGATGAAGGATTCATTTCTAAGAATCCAACTGCAAAATTAAAGGAACCGAAGCTGGGCAAAAGAATACCAAAAATTCTTTCAAAACTCGAAATAGATCATCTTAGGGAAGCGTGCCATACATCCAAGAGAATTGAGTTCCTTCCTTTTGTTTAAGTAGTGTATAAGAAAGTTGATGAACTTTTTCCATTGGTGGTTCTGGTCTTTGATAAAAGTCAACGATATACTCATACATTAGTTCAGTTAATTGATTAATATCATTAGTTTCAGTTTTTCTAACATGGGCAATATAATTTCTCTCCCATAATGAAAAATTGTTTTGATTTTACAATTCACTTCTAACTAAGAGTGAGTCAAACAAACATAGTTATTAAAAAGCCGTCGCATACTTTTCTGCATCTGATATACCCTTGTGAATAATATCATCTGCTTTCTCTCGGTCAAAGTCATGTCCTTCCACATATAATACTTCTACATTATGTATACCTATGATATTAAGCACTTGTTTTAAATACGGATGACTATGATCCATTTTCGCAAAAGGTCCTTGCGAGTAAATTCCGCCACTTACTTGAATATGAATAGCTTTTTTATCTTTCAAATGCCCAACAGGACCATTCTCGGTGTAATGAAATGTTTTTCCTACTACTACAAAGGAATCGATAAATGCTTTTAATCGTGGTGGAATTCCCCAGTTCCACATAGGAGATACAAATACGTATTTGTCAGCGCTCGCTACCATATCTGTAAATTTATTTAAAGCATTGATTTTTTGCTGTTCTACTTGACTCAACTCTGAAAATGTAATTCCCCCTCTTCGCATTCTCTCCCAGCCATTAAGGATATCGCAATCAACTATTGGAAATTCCTCTTCATATAAATTTATTTCCTTAATCTCATCATTTGCATGAGATTCGTAATAAGCTTTAAGAAAAGCCTGTCCTACTCTATAACCAACGGAGCTTTCAACTGTTTTTGGATTAGCAGTAATGTATAGAACTTTCGACATGTTAAACCAAACTCTCCCCTTTTGTTAAATTGAGGAAATGTCAAATTAATGATTAATTTGACATTTCCTTTCTATTGAAGTGTTTTTTATTTAGTAGCCAATCTTGAAGCAGTTTCTTCAGCTTCTTTATATACTTTTTGTAATACTTCATTTGGTTCTAGTAAAGCAGTTCCTTGCGCCCGAATGATTTGATAATCTTCAATACCAAGGAATTTGAACATTGACTTCAGGTATTTATGAGAGAATTCAACTTCTGTATACCAATCATCATTTTTATAGATTGATCCTTGCTTGAATGACGAGCATTCTTCGTCCGTCTTTAAGCAGGCCCACTGACCCATTTTCAGTATATATAAAAGTTTTACGTACGATCATAATATTACCCATATAATCTTTTAACTTTGATGGAATATTAAAATTATGCAAAGGTAAAACGATGGCATACGTATTTGCACTTTTAAATTGTTGCAAGATCTCGGACATACGCTCCGTTACTTTTTGTTCTTGGCTAGTTAGCTCTTGTTCTTTTCGTTGTTTTCCCATGCACTTAAAACGGTTTGATCTACCATAGGCACTACATCACTGTACAGATTAATCTGTTCAAATTGCTTCGCTATCAGGAATTAATTCTTTATAAGTTTTCAAAAAGTGATTAAAAACCTTCACGCTATATGAAGAAGTATCATCTACTTTTGGATGTGCGTAAAATTACTTTAATACTTTTCCAACATGTGCTAATTTATTAATAGCTCTCGACCATGTTCCCAGGAGGTATAATCATTAGTATTGGAGCAAAGGTTGTTTATAAATCTGACATGTACACTGTTATTTGGGTATATGAAACTGGCTTCTGTGAAATCAAAAAGGCTTTTAATACAAAACTAGTACATAAATCTGAACTTAATCTTCTTCCAAATTAGTTTTTAAACTATTGCATGGTCGAGAGTCATTTATTTTTTTGTATTTTGTGCCATTTTAAGAAAAAACCTCTCAGTTCATAAAGGGTTCCTTGCCAAACAGTAAGATTATTTTCTTCTCCAAGTAGATTGGATCCTAATAAAGTTTGTATCCTTTAAAATGTTGAATACTGGGCATCTTGAATCTGTTTTTTCTTTAAGCTCTTGAATTCTTTCGTCAGACTCGTCAGTATCAACAAGTGCTTCAATCGTAAGGGTCTGGAAGTATTGCTTTACGGATGCATCTCCCATTAAGCCTTTTGGATCTAAAGCTCCTTCAATTTTGAAGTCGATTCCATTTAAATTAAACTTCATTTCCTTTGCCACCATGTTGGCAATGGCGTTTTCACAGCCTGCAAGAGAGCCTAATAGTGTAGTTAATGGATTTGCACCCTTATCATTTCCACCTAAGTTTTTTGGCTCGTCTATAAAAAATGTATGAGTTCTTGCCTTCACTTCAGTTGTTACCTTTTGAGATGTAGATTCGATATTGAAATTCACTAATGCCATGATTAGTTCCTCCTCTAAAATGTTTTTTTTAACTTACACTTAGGAGTATACTTGGAATCCTCTAAAAAAAATGTTAGGTGCCTTACATATTTAACGAATAATAAAATGAAGCAAAGTAAAGTTGAATTTCTCTGCAATTAGTAGAATAGTCTCGTTAATTTGGGAGAATACCTTCATATAATTGTGAAAAAGTTATGGGGTTTCTAGTTTTATTCATCCAGGGTTATTTGATTTTTTTGCATTTGGCTAGGACAAAGTTTGTTACGTTTACTAATTTTCTCATTAATGACTTTGATATCTTGTTCTGTTTTACACGAATGTACTAATTGAGAGATCTCTTTTTGTAATTTTATTTTCTGTTAATCATGCAGCTCTTCTATTAATGAACTGGCTAAGGTGGTGTCCTATTCGTTTATGGTTAAAGCGAAATCGAGCCATCAAATGAAGCGCCATACGATCTAAGTCAGTTTTCGTGAGACCTGGCATCACGAAGAGGAAACAGGGAGAGTATTTTGTTTGGTTTGCTTATTCTTATTCAAACCTTTTCATCATATTCTAGTGGATGAAGCACCTTCATCCTGCCCCCATTCGTTATACCCTACTAGCCATCTTATTTTCACATCAACATGGGGAAGTTATTCACTCTTTAGCAGATTTATTCGATGAAATTACGCTTAAGATTAGGAATAAGGCTAAAAATACAACTCGAAAAGAAGCAGTAGAAGAATTAGAAAGAGTGAAAGGGAAAAATAAACATATTGTAAATTTATTGAAGGCCACTGTAGATCATCCAGAAGGCGTGATTCAAGATACGTTGTTTCCTATTGTTAGTGCTTCTACAATCCGAGATATTATACAAGAGATGACGAAAAATAATCGAGAGTATAAACAAAAAATCTATACTAGGATGCATACTTCGTATCGCGGACATTATCGACAGGCTTTTACTGAAATCCTAATCAATCTTACCTTTCGGTCTAACAATCAATCTCATCAACCGGTGATTGAAGCCATCCAACTCATTCGAGAATACAAAGAAAGTGGGCAACGTTATTTTGCTGCTAAAGATGACATTCCAATTGATGGTGTCATTCAAGCTAAATGGAAAGACGTCATTATCGAAACAGATAGTCAGGGTATAGAAAGAGTGAATCGGATCAATTTTGAAATTGCGGTCATTCAATCACTTCGCACCCAACCTCGTTACAAAGAAATTTGGATCGAGGGTGCGGATCGATATCGTAACCCAGATGAAGATCTTCCGCAAGATTTTGAGGAGAACAAGGAAGAATACTTTGAAGCATTAAAAGTACCACTTGATGTAGAGCCTTTTATCGATGATATAAAACAGTTAATGAAAGAAAAACTCTTTATGCTTCATCAAGGATTAGAGGATAAAAGTAATGAAAAAGTGGCGATTTCTACAAAAAATAATAAAGGATGGATTCGAGTTACTCCTCTTGATAAGCAACCGGAACCTCCCCATGTACTAAGAATTAAAGAGGAGATCAAGAATCGTTGGACTGACATTAACCTGTTAGATTTATTAAAAGAAACAGATTTTCATACAGGGTTTACTAAACACTTTAATACGACGAGAAATATTAGATCAAGAAACCATCCAGCGCCGTTTGCTTCTTAGCTTATTTGGTTTAGGGACAAATACGGGTTTAAAAGCAGTATCTGCTGGAAATCTATCTGATAATTATCGGGAACTTCGGTATATTCGTCAAAAATTTATACATAAGGATCATTTGCGAAAAGCCAATGCGGAAGTGACCAATCATATTATTCACCATCGATTGAAAGAAGTATGGGGAGAAGCTACCACTGCTTGTGCTTCCGATTCCAAACAGATGGGCTCTTGGGATCAAAACCTACTGACAGAATGGCATCCTCGCAATAAAAAATACGGAATCATGGTCTATTGGCATACGGATCGAAAATCCGCCTGTATTTATTCTCAGGTTAAGTCTTGTCTTTCTTCCGAAGTAACTGCGATGATCGAGGGAGTGCTTCGTCACTGTACGGACATGGAAATCGATCGAAACTATGTCGATACACATGGCCAAAGTGTGGTTGCTTTTGCCTTCTGTCATCTTCTTGGTTTTAAACTGATGCCAAGTTTTAAAAATATAGGAGCGCAAAAATTATATCGACCTGAATCCGGCATGAATGAAGAATATCCTCAGTTACATCCGGTTTTAAGCGGGCCCATTAACTGGGATCTTATTCGACAACTATATGAGCAAATCGTTAAGTTTGCGACTGCTCTACGGTTAGGAACGGCTTCTGCAGAATCTATTTTAAAACGCTTTATAAGAGATAGTAAACATCCAACTTATTTAGCGTTATGTGAACTAGGAAAAGCGATGAAAACCATCTTTTTATGCGACTATTTACATTCTGAAGAAACTCGGAGAGAAATACAAGAAGGATTGAATACCGTGGAGCAATGGAATTCCGTATCTACCTATATTTTTTATGGGAAAAATAGTGAAATGCGATCCAATTCATTAGAAGATCAAGAAGTATCAGCTTTATCGCTTCAACTGCTTCAAAATTGTTTAGTCTATATGAATACCTTAATGGTACAAGAAGTTCTATATGATAACCACCAATATTGGATAAATAAAATGACACCAGAAGATTTTCGAGGTTTAACTCCTCTTTTTTATCATCATGTTAATCCATATGGGATATTTGAATTAAATGTGGACCAGAGAATACCGATTAAACTTCATGCAGCTTAAATGTATTTGGTAAATACCTGTATAATTTTTGCATAACAAAAGACCGTAAAAATACAAATTTGTGTATAAAACATTGTATATTTACGGTCTTTTTTCTTAATGTTTATTCATTTTAAGCGCCCTTTAATGGAACAACAAGGAACTTTTATTAAGTGGTTTACTTATATAAAAAAAGCGATCCTCCGTTATGGAAGCATCGCACCCTGTATTTAGTCCTCGGTTGGTTTTTTATTTTGATAAAATTCTTTTTGCTTTTCCAATTGTTCCTGATGATCATTAATCAAACGGTTTCCAAAACTCGGGAGTGACTTCTCTTCTTTCCGTTCTCTCCTCTTTCTTAACCATTCTCGAACTCGTCTACGCAACCTTGACAGCTTCTTCATCGTTCTTCACCCCAATCACCTTCATCTTTCTCCTTCGGCAATGCTACGGGTTTCCATTATGTGTTTCATTTGTAGTGTATATTTTAATTTTAACAGGTTATGGGCAAGCCAAACAAATTCCTGTTTTCTTTTAGTTACAGTATTGACAGGAAAAAACTCCTACTAGAAAAGCGTTCCTTCTTAGTTACAGAAACGCGCCCTGTTTCTCGAATAAACAACAAGCTTATATTAGCTGGTATCGTTTACAAAGTCAGCCAGAATCGTTGTTATATCCACGTTTAAAATTATAACATCTAATTGCGGATGGTGTCAGCTATGCTGTTATTAGGCTATTAGCAAAACTTTGTAAGTTGTATGATTCGAAGGTTTACGCTACATTTGAAGTAAAGTAAACCATCTAACCAGAGCAAAAACTTAGAAAGTACATCATCATAGACAGCTATAGATATTGAAAAGGTGGAGAATATATGAAATTAATACGTCTAGTAGGAATGATTGGCCTTTTATTATGGTTGGATTTAGGTACAAAATGGTGGATGGAAACATATCTCAAGTTAGGGCAATTGGCTCCTGTTATTCCTGAATGGCTCTCTTGGAAACTCATTCATAATGCGGGAGTAAGTTTTGGTCTTTTTTCTGGGTACACTCCTATTTTAATTGGTATCCAGTTTATTTTGACCCTTGTTATTGTGTTCGCATATAAGAATTTCAAACCAAAGTCTTTTTTTATGCAGTTAGGATTCGCTTTATTGATTAGTGGTGCGATTGGGAACCTTATTGACCGTATTCGTTTTGGATATGTCATCGATTTTATCTCTTTTCGATGGTGGCCTGCTATTTTTAATATCGCTGATATGGAAATTCGTACAGGAGCTCTTATGCTGTTATTCCTTTATTTAACCCGAAAAATTCAATGAAGAGACCTAAAAAACTAAGAAGAATCAATATCGCAAATGTTCTATTTATTAAAGCAATCAATCATTTTAAATGTTTCAAAAGATTATTACCTATTCAAAACAGCCTACATAAATTGTTTTGTAGGAGGTAAGGTCATGAATTCAATCAATGATAATGTGAACTTCTGGTATAAGCAGGCTCCTTATTACTATAAAAAACAACTCCCATATCAGAGGCCACTGAAAATCTGCCGATTTTTTGGTTTTCCTGGGAAGATCTGAATGAAAAAAGCGGGCTTATTCCGTATTTTTGGAATAAGCCCGGCTTTTTTTCTTGTTTTTAGTTCTCTTTTTACTTTATATTACCCCAACAGCTTAAGTATTCTTTTTAGATTGACCGTAAATATGGCCATGGAGCCTTGTAATTCCATGCCAATTAGACCCGAGGATGTGGCTACATCATACCCGTGTCTGTGTTTTAACTCGCTATTCTTCGCCTCTATTTTATACCGTTCCCTGGATTTCTCCTTGAAGTACTCACTTTCCTGAAACTCCGCCTGATCTGAGTGTTCAGTTGACTTCAAGGAAACTGAATACGTCTTGCTTTTCGCACCTTCCTTATAACAGCCCTCCCTAAATGGACATCGCTTGCATTTTTCAATATCAAAATAGTAGGTATCCACCTGGTTCCTGCCGGTGTTTTTCTTTCCCTGACG
>NZ_VLKI01000041.1 GCF_007830235.1 Cytobacillus oceanisediminis | reverse complement strand
CAAAAAGACAATCACTCAGAGCGTGGAGACTTTCAACTTCTTCTAACTGCGCAAAGAGTAATAATTTAAGAAATGATTCCGTCGTTAATTTCTTTGTATAGTAATCTAATTTCATGGTTTTCACCTGTTCTTCAAAAAGTTGAAGATTTAATGGTGAAAACCATTGTCCAAATGAAGTTTTTCGTGTAATCTTGTCCATAGTGTGAGTCCTTTTATAGTGGATTTGGACGGGTTACCACCTGACTAATCCATTATAAAGGACTTTTTCTTTGCACAAAATAATAAAATTGAACATTTTGAGTATTTCTAATATTGGATTTTTATTAATGCAACATTAGTGAAAAATAATAAATAATATAGAATAATAATATATAGACAAATAAACCATTTTTCTCTTAAACTATAATATGATTAATTTAATAAAGTTGATTATCATCTAATTAATGGGTAATTTATTAATAATAGAATCAAAACAAAGTGAATCAATATTAATAAATTTAGCAATAGATTTGTTGCATCCAAAATGAGGTTAAATAAAATATGGAAACGAATGAAATAGTTTCTATAGAACATTTTAATAAGACATTAACTTTTGATTTGATAGATAAAGCTCAAACAATTCCTTCTTTGGTTAATTATCTTCTAGATGATTCGTTACATAAAAAAATGAGCGATATTATAGATAAAGACGGCGAAGCTAATTTTTCACTTTTTAACGACATCGAAATGATCTATTTTTACGCACACCAAAAAAAGGATTTAAATGAGAAGAAAAATCGGACAGAAAATACAAAGCGGGAATATCTTAGAGATCTTCTTTTGTTCTATCAGAAGCTGCTGGAACAAGCAGAATTGCTGGAGATCGAAAATACTAATGTGCAAGAGTATCGGTTATTGAAGAGACTAACACCACGGAATATGAGGAAATACCAGGAGTGGTTGAGGGAAGCGCCGCTTGGGAAAGGTGGTAAACAATATTCTGTAGCTACCTTAAGCCGAAAAACAGTTGTAATTAGAGGGTTCTTAGGGTTCCTACATGAAAATCAATATATTAAGGTGCCGATTCATCAAAAGATGTTAAGCAGCAATGTTCAATCGTTTGATCGGCCAAATAAAGAGATGAGTTCTATGGAGGTAATTAGCTTAGTAAATTACTTCAGAACTCATCCCATCCTTTACGGATTAATATCAGTATTGGCCACAACCGGGCTCCGTATCCAGGAGCTCTGTAATGCAAAGGTCAGCGATCTTGCATATTTAGATGGAGAATACTGGCTAACAGTTATGGGAAAAGGACAAAAGGAGCGGCAAGTTTTAATTCATCCAAACGTTTTAAAGGCAATAGAGGAGTTTCGTAAAAGAAGAAGACTAGACTTTAAAATGTATCCTACCGATAGCTCCCCTTTGTTTACTACTTCTAAAGGAAAGGGCTATGGATATAAATATCTATCGAATTATTTAATCCAGAAAATAAATAGAGCTGATTTGGACTTTATTAAAATGCGGAAAAATCCTATAACACCTCATATCTTTAGACACGGTTTTGCTCTTATTAGTGCTGACCAGGGTGCGGATTTATTAACCATAAAAGAAAGTCTTGGTCATTCTGACATCAAGACGACCCAGATTTACTTACAAAGAAAACTGCGAAGAAAAAATAATGCTGCTCACACTTGGAAGGACTCTGATGTCATTAACAAGATCTAATTAAAAGACCACATAACATATGTTATGTGGTCTTAGCTTATTAAACAAAATCACTCTATAGCATTCCTGTAGAGCGTTATTTTTGAGTTTTGATAAAAGGTGGTATGTAAACACTACACTAGACAACTTTTTTAAGGTGTTCTTTTTTGTACTCACTTGGGCTTAGAAACCCAAGTGTCCCATGAATTCTTATATGATTAAACCAATGAACATAATCATCTACTTCCAATTTTAACTGTTCCAAACTCTCAAAATATTTACCTTTTACAAACTCCGTTTTGATAATTTTAAATGTAGCTTCTGCTACTGCATTATCGTAAGGACCCTTTCATGCTCAATGACCGTTTAATTTCGAACGTATCTAGTGCTTCATCAATCGTCTTGTTTTTAAATTCGTTTCCTCGGTCTGTGTGGAAAAGCTGAATTTGCCTTAGATCAGCTTTAACAGTCTATAAAGCTTGATATACAAGTTCTGCATCTTTATGAGGATCGGCACTATGGCCTATAATTTCCCGATTATAAAGATCAACGAATAAACATATGTAATGCCATCTATTTTCAACTCTTACATATGTTAAGTCACTTACGACAGTTAATTCTTTTTGTTGATCAAATTTTCTATTTAACTCATTTTCAACCTTAGATTCATTACATTTATCATCATGACGCTTAAACTGTGCAACGGTATATTTGGAAACAAGTCCATTTTCTTTCATGATTCTGCCAATCCGACGTCTCGAAGCGACTATACCAAGCTTTTTTAATTCATGTTTTATATTACGTGTACCTTAGTTCTGACGGCTTTTTTGAAATATATCGATGATGGTAGCTGTAATTTCATCATCTGATCTGGTTTGCTCTTTCGCTTCATAATAATAGGTACTTCTTGAGAGTTGGAGGACGTCGCACATTACTAATATCGAGTATTTGTGACGGTTATTTTTAATCACATTTACTTTCGTCCTATTATCAGCGCTGCTTGCTTTAAAATGTCATACTCCATCAACAAACGCTGGTTTTCTTTACGAAGTTCGATCAACTCTATTTCTTCTGGTGTTCTATTATCCTTCTCTTTAAATGAACCAGATGTTTGGCTTTGTTTAACCCATTTGTCCAATGCCGAAGGCGTTAAATCATATTCACTAATGATATCTTTTCCAGGCTTTCCGCTTTCATATAACTTGATCATTTGAGGCTTAAATTCGGGAGTAAATGTTCTTCTCGCTTTCGTCGTCTTATAATCTCTCCTTAACTGAATTGGATGTAGTAGACTGCCAAAGTAGTGGGATAATGCCGAAACCTGACATGGAGCCTCCTCCGGCATGCTTTCCCGCCCAGGGAACCAGCTGAATCAATACACCTGGCTCGTCATCAAGGCTAGCATACCCGCCACTCCATATAAAGTTTCTAGAACGGATCACTTATTTTTACTAGCAGTATATCCCAATTTTGGGGTTAGTCTACTTGACCTTAATTTTATTGTCCAGTTAAGTGTAGCCGATTCATTCTTTATGAACATGATATGAAAGTAGATATCGATTACCCCTCCTCCACCTCATATAGTTCCTTAGCCAGAACTGTATTAATTTTTAATGGCTTTCTTGTAATGACTTGTGCCTTTTCTAATTCTCCTAAAAATAAACTAACGGTTTCTCTTGATGACCCAATCATACTTGCGATATCATGCTGGGTGATTTTGACCCCAACTGTTTGCCATTCCCCACTTCTTACACCAAAACGGTTACTCAACTGCATGAAAAGTAAAAGAATTCGATATTTGACCTCTTTATAAGCAATGCTTTCTGTTATTTGGTACATCTCTTTTAGCTTCGTAGTCAAGATGGTTATAAACTTTAGCGAAATATCAGGATTTTGACGAAGAAACTCTTCAAATCGCTCCTTTGTTAGCGTACAAACAAATGAATCAACCATCGTTTCTGCATAAATATCAGACTCTGTTAAGGAAAAACTAGAGGTTTCTCCAAAGACATTACCTTCACTTAAAAGATCAACCGTGAATTCCTTTCCTGTTGAAGATACCTTAAATAAACGAACCTGTCCTTTTTTCAAGAAAAATAACGACCTCATTTGTTGAGCCGGACTTAAGATAATTGTACCTTTTTTAATAGGAGCGGTTAGCGTCACTTCATCTATTTTCTTTAATTCTTCTTCCGGTAGCTCATCTAGTAAATTAATTTGTGAAAGAGGCCTGAGTTTATCCATGTCTACACACCTTTGTTATACCGTTTCATAATCATTTCATAATCAAGCCACTCATTATTTTCCTCTAAAACTGGTAGCCCATTATCCAATGTTAAGGTTCGGTCTGCATTCGTCACGGGAGAAACCAGTTGTAAAGATTTCTTTTTAAAAAGATTAAATACCATTCGTTGCATACTCCTTTACTATTTTGTACATTTGAATATTTGAATAAACAAAAAAGGCATGGGGGGTATTCGGATTTTATAGTGGAAAAGGGCTTATAACTCGCCCTTCTCCAATTTCTCAATCAAGGTGGAAATGTCGATACCAAGAAGCCTGCCATTTCGTCCATCCCTCCACCGAGGTTAATTTACTAAACTTGAATGTTTTCAACCGGTCAACCTCGAAAGCTTTTGCGTTTGAGTATGCGTCGGAACCAGATCTACAAGACTTTACGTCATCGTTCTTAGAGAACTTGTGGGGACAAAGATTGTTGTAATTCCTGCTGATAACTTATTCCCTTCATTAATATCGGGTTTTACCGAAAGCTAAACTAGCAACGATCGGTAAACCCAAGGCTTCTCTTAATCGGGCTGTCTCTCCTTTGTAAATGGGTTCAGGCACCTGATTAAGCAGTTTTGTTATCAAGAATCTCTAAAATCTGATTTTTTAATATTTCAGCTGTTGGCCCAAAAATAGCTTGAATGCCATTGCCAACCTCTAGGACACCTTTCGCGCCAAGTTGTTTGAGCTCATCATGGTTACTTGATTTTTATCTTTTACGCCTACTCTTAGTCGGGTAATACATGCATCAATATTATTGATATTTTCTTCGCCGCCAAGTGCTGCTAAAACACTTAACGCCTGTTTTTGTTTGTTCTTATCCTGGTAGTCCTGTTTGGAGTATAAGCGATTTGATGCTTCATCTCCGCGACCCGGAGTAAGAAGATTCCATTTACTAATCGCAAAACGGAACACAAAGTAGTAAACAACTGCCATGGCTAAACCTACGGCAATAACTAACCACCACGGTTCACCGACACCAGGTAAAATTCCAAATAACGAAAAGTCAATGATACCCGTTCCGCCGGAATATCCGATATTAACATCCAGCATATACATGAGCATGAATCGCCTTGTTGGAAAATAACAACAACCTTAGCGACTTATTTTAGAATACTTCCTGCTAAGGCTCCTATCAATTGGTATCATTGAGATTGTAAGGTCATACATTTTTTGTATATGATTTCAATATTTGATTTTCATTTGAATGATCTCGTATCGCTTGCTAAAGGTTATGTATGAAAAGAGACCCAATTCACTCAAACTCTATTAGACTTTCAAAGAGGGAATTTTTAAGTAAAGCTAGGACAGTCCTTTTTGGGTTCTGGTGCAAAAGCTTCAACACAATTGCAATTAATCTCTAAATCTTGGACATACTGATACTATTACTCTAAAAAAGATGCGTGATCAGTATGAAAAAGCAAAATTTATTCAAGTGGAAACATTATCAGCCTGACATTATTTTGTTAACAGTGAGATGGTACTTGCGGTACAACTTAAGCTTTCGTAATTTAGTGGAGATGATGGAAGAACGTGGCTTATCGATGGCCCACACAACGATTATGCGTTGGGTTCATCAATATGGACCGGAATTAGATGAAAGAGTACGACGTCATCTTAAGCCAACAAATGACTCCTGAAGAGTCGATGAAACATATATCAAAGTAAAAGGTCAATGGATATATCTATATCGTGCAGTCGATTCCGAAGGAAATACGATTGATTTTTATCTCAGTAAAACAAGAGACAAAAGGGCTGCAAAGTGCTTCTTCAAGAAAGCTTTGCGGTCTTTTCATGTTTCAAAGCCTCGTGTCATAACAGTGGATAAAAATCCGGCTTGCCCTATAGCTGTTGAAGAATTAAGAAAAGAAAAAAACATGCCATCAGGCATGCAACTCAGACAAAAGAAGTATTTAAATAATATCGTAGAACAGGATCATCGATTTATCAAGAAGCGTGTTCGTTCTATGTTAGGGTTGAAATCTTTTCGTACAGCCATTTACATACTGAGTGGTATAGAAGCGATGCATAAGATTAAAAAGAAGCAGGTTCATCAAGGGGTGAAGTCTGTCCAAAATGAAGTGGAATTCATACATAGACTGTTCAGGATAACCACCTAAGGAGTTATCTGAAAGTGGACCTACAACTTTTTTCAATTTGTGTTGGTATTTGCACCAGAACCCTCCAATTTATAGTGTAATTTTGTAAGGAGTTAGTGGGAAATTAACTAGAAATCCCATAATTTTTTCACAATCAAATGAATGTATTCTCCCAAATTAACAGAGAGACTATTCTACTAATTGCAGAGAGATTCAACTTTTCTTTACTTCACTTTATTATTCATTAAATATGTAAGGCACCTTACATTTTAAAAAAGGGATTCCAATTATACTCCTAAGTGTAAGTTATTTAAAAACACTTTAGAGGAGGAACTAATCATGGCATTAGTAAATTTCAATATCGAATCTACATCTAAAAAGGTAACAACTGAAGTGAAGGCAGGAGCTCATACATTGACTCGATGATCAAGGCTTTTGCAGATCAGCACTATGACTTGGTTTATGATCAAATTTGTTTTAATCCGAGAGAGGCCAAAATCGCTGTTGAAGCGTTCGGCAATCGGGTAAAACGTTATATATTTACATCGAGCATGGCTGTTTATGGGCATAAAGAGGATGAAACGACGGAAAGCGCATAAGTAAAAAACTAATTTGATGGAGCAAAGCCTATGACTAGTTGGATTAAATCTTTCCTTGGTAAACGATTATTAAAAACGGGACTCGCTGTTTTCATAACAGCTTTAATTTGTCAGTGGCTCGAGTGGCCTGTTGTCTTTGCTGTTATCGCGGCAATTGTCACTGTTGAACCGACTATACACGCATCTATTCAAAAAGGAAAAGTTCGTCTGCCAGCAGCAGCAATAGGTGCTGCTATCGCGATGAGTTTTAATTTCTTTTTCGGTCAAGTTCCCATTACATTCGCCTTGTCTGCCTTTTTTACGATTTACATTTGTCACCGCCTACGTTGGGATGATGCAATATTAGTTGCTACATTAACAGCAATTGCCATGCTTCCTATGACTACGGAAAAATTTTTAATGGCCTTTTTTATACGAATTGCAACCACATCGATTGGCATTGTCGTTTCGACTCTCGTAAATTTAATTGTTTGGCCACCTAATTTTACAAATGAGATTAAAGAAAGTAGTCACAATTTAGTAAATGAGACAAGAGACCTCATTGAAGTTTGTCTAGACTATCAATTACAAAATAATCAAATCCGTAAAAAAATACTAAACATTCGCTTTGAACGATTACATAAAGGAATTGAAAGAGCTATGGTAACCATTCAATCTCAGCGAGAAGATTTTAGGTACCGAAAGAAAAACATCACGAACGCTAAAATGCTCAATGATTTGCAACAACAAGTAGATTTATTACATAAAATCTCTTTTCATATCGGGGATATTCTATCAATATCTGAACAGGAAGTGATTCCAGAAGAAGATAAAGTGATATTACAAATAGTATGGTCACACATAAAGGAGTTATTTAAACAAACTGTAACCTATCACGAAACTGAAACAAATGTAAGATCCATGCTTTACCCACTAATATACGACCATCAAGATGAAGAAGCGCTCTTATCAAAGAGTACGTCAATTGCCTTTGAGCTTTTAGCTATTTGTCATCTTGTTATTGATTTTCAAACTAAGCACAACACAGAAGCGCTTAGTAACTAACATTCGCCCTTCCAAAAGCAAACGTCCGTGTGATGCCAATCATTCTAAGTGTATCAAGTCAATCCGCAACTTGAACAACTTTCCCTTCCTTGTGGAAACTATGGATGATGAAGGAATAAAAAATTACAGTGGAGCTCTAAGGTATTACTCAAACAATTAAAAGATTAGAGATGTATATTCCATTATAGGGAGCTTTAGTTCAATAAATTGAGGAGTCATTTCTACAGATCTTTCGTATTTTTTAATATTCCGCAAAAGGGTGCTTTAATTGAGTAATGGTCACAGAAGTGATCAAACTCCGTAAGGTTTTTCTCAGTATTTTAAATTTCTTTTCATGAACATCTTGTGGATCAGCAGTCTCTCATTTCTTTTTTAGTGAAGAAATATCCTTCTTCCTCATTCCCGTCTCTTAAAATTTGTTCAACCTCGAACGAGGTTATTCCTTTTATGCCTTGCTTTGGCCAAAAATTTTGAGATTAAAGAATCTGGTTATCTAATTAATGGTTTGAAGATGGTTTATGTTGAGATTTCTTCTTTAATTGGTTATAGCTCTATTAATTCAAGAGAATACACAGTGTTTTTAAAGCCGTTGAAAGAAGGTTATGAGGTAGTTAGAGTTACTAGTGAAAATTGAAGAGTTCGAGAAAAAAGTGAAGGAGGAAAAGAAAATGGGAGTGGATGATCACGCCGCGAATGTGTTCGGCGGTCTCTGGAAACCGCTCCTCAGGGAAAACGAGCGCGTATTAGACGTTGTTGCCACCGGCTGCTATTTCTCCTTTCGTATCAGAAGAGCTATTTAATTTCTCTTTCACCTTTTCTGAAACAGTCTCTACGGCTCCATCAGTTACTTTGTCTATAGCCTTATTAGCAACATGTTCAGCAGCATCGGAGCAGCCTGTAAGAGCAAAAATACTAAGACAAACAATTAGCAGCTTTTTTATCATTTCCTCTCATCCCTACCATGTTTTTTATTTATAGCAAGAATTAAATACATCAAAAGGTTTTCCATTCTTTTTTTGTCTTGTTTCAATCGTCAAAATCCAATCATACAAATCCGCAAGATCAAAACCTTTTTCCTTTAACTCTTTAGGAAACTCTTCAGGGTTTTCTCTTAACCAGTACATTTTTTCTAACGCGTCAGGCATAGCGCCAAAACTATATAAAGACTGACTACTAACTTTATTACCTTGACGATACGTTTTCTTTAGCATGAGATACACTTTTCCTTTTGCTTTTTGTTTTACCAAATAACCGGGTGTTGTTTTCTTTTTCGCACTCAAAAAAAACCCTCCCCTTTTTTGGTTTTACTACATTTTCGATGAAAGAATGTGTAGTAAAACTTTTTAAAACGTAAAGTTTTCCATTGTCTTTCTAATTTCATCCAACTCGATTCCAATGTATCGTAACGTTTGCGATTGCGTGGTATGACCAAACAACTTCATTAAGTAATAGACATCTTTTGTTTTCTGATAATAATGGTATCCAAACGATTTTCTCATACTGTGAGTTCCCCATTGATCTCGATCAATGCCACATGCAACAGCTGCCTCTCTCAAAATGATATCGGCCATTTGTCTTGTAAGTGGCTTTTCTCCTTCTCTACTTGGAAACAGCCAATCCGATTCAGCCATATTGCTTGTATATTTTTCAATTTCGCGTTGCAATACCGCGTTAAAATATACCTCAACGATATTTTCTGTTTTCTCCATCTTAATTTTGGCTATATCTTTTCTCCTTACATCTTTTACACGAAGATGCAATATGTCGCTGATCCGCAATCCTGTATTGATTCCAAAGTAGAAAAGAAAATAATTACGGTAAGACGAATAACGTAATAACCATTCCTTCATTTCATCAATCTTTTCAAGTACTGTAGCTGGTTTGTGGAAGATTATTAATCCAATCTTATTGAGGAAAAGTGCAAAAAGGAAAACATTAAAGTGTCCATTTGATAAGTAATCCTGCGTGTGCTAATCCTCCACCGAATCCATATAATAAAACCTTATCTCCATTACGGAGTTTCTTTTCAGTTACCCCTTTGTCTAATGACAATGGTATTGTTGCTGAAGATGTATTTCCATAATCCACTAAACTATATAAAGTACGTTCTATTGGAAAGCCACTTCTTTCACAAATTGACTCAATCATCCTTAAATTGGCACTATGTGGTACAAACCAATCAACTTCGTTTAAAGGAATAGAAGCATTTTTCATTACACTTTGCATTCCTTTTGGAACAGTTGTAACCGCCCACTTGTATACCTCACGTCCATTTTGAACGATTTTATCACTATTGGCTAACTCTTCTTCAAACATACGTGTTGATAAGTTCAAACAATATAAGTGTCTTCCTCCTTCTGAACCCAAATGCAAAGAAAGAAAACTTGGTTGTTCTTCATCAAATTCTACAAGAACTGCTCCTGCACCATCTCCAAATAAAATGCAAGTAGTTCTATCCTTATAGTCAGTAACTTTAGATAAAGTTTCTGCTCCAATAACTAAAATTTTTCTAACCAGAAGTTATTAATCCATTAGCTATATGTAATTAATAAGGAAATCCTGCACAAGCAGCGTTTAAATCAATTGCTCCAGAATTCTTTATATCTAGCTTTGCTTGGACTAATGATGCCACACTTGGAGTTTTGAAATCAGGAGCTGTCCACCCTCCTATTTTTTTCTATTTCTTTATTGCCAAATAGGGGAATCTAGCCTGGGCATTTTCATTCGGTTATCCTCCTTTTTGTAACCTTCCGAAAGAAAGAATGGAAATTTTCTACAACACTTTTGGATGTGTGGTTCGAAAAATTCCAATCGAGATTCTTGCTCCTTTGAATAGTTTGTAGAAACTCCCGGATACTAGTCTAAATAAGCAGTTTTAAAAAAGGAAAGGTACTTTATTACGTAGATTGGTCAGCGGTCCCCACCAATCGAATTAAGCTAAGGGAATACAGCAATTGTTATGTATGAAAGAAAAAGCCGGCGCATCTGCCCCGGCAATCTCAGATAATATTGTTCAAATTATTGTTTAATTTAAAAACTGTGGGTATAATAGAGATATAATAAGTCAAAATAAAAAAAGGCCACTGGCGGGAACCAGTGACCTTTCAGCACAGCAAACTGCATAAAGAGCAGCGACTTTTAGCGGTAAAAGTTGACTGTTAGCTCAAAAAAGAGTAACCACTTTCTTAACGCCTTGGTCGGGGGTAAGAGGGGGTTACTCTTTTCCTTTCGTAACCGCGATTACTGCAACGATGAGGGAAGCGAATGCTATCATTAACCCTAGTGCGTCTGCTATTGTAATCACCAGCGTCACCCCCTTTCTACAAGGGAATGGCCGCCGCCCTTTACCGACTTGCTGTATCTCCATTATACCCAAAATTTTCATCAGATACAGTAAATTCTTCGAAATTAAATGAACGAAACCCTTTAATAATTAATTGCAAGGCTTGTTTTAATATCAAGTGTTATCTAACATGCCTCCATGTCTTTCCGCTAACCACTACTACTGCCTTCATGGCTCGGGACTTGCACCCTATAGACTGCACCCATGCCGGGCGCACATAAGAAAACGCAGAGGTATTCCCTCTGCGTTTAGTGATATTCATTGAACACAATTAGCCCTCATCCACCTCATATAATTCCTTAGCCAAGGCTGTATTAATTTTTAAAGGCTTCTTCATAATCACTTCTTCCTTCTCTAACTCGCCTAAAAATAAACTGACCGTTTCTCTTGAAGAGCCGATCATACTGGCAATATCATTTTGAGTAATTTTTACCCCGACCGTTTGCCACTCCCCACTTCTCACACCAAAACGGTTACTTAACTGCATGAGAAGAAGAACAATTCGATACTTTACATCTTTATAAGCAATACTTTCGGTAATTTGATACATTTCTTTAAGCTTTGAAGTCAAAATGGTAATGAGATTGATGGCGATGTCTGGGTTTTGTCGGATAAAATCCTCAAATCGATCCTTTGTTAATGTACACACAAACGAATCGACCATCGTTTCTGCATAAATTTCAGACTCTGTTAATGAAAAGCTTGATGTTTCTCCAAACACATTTCCCTCACTTAAAAGATCAACCGTGAATTCCTTTCCAGTAGAAGATACTTTATATAGACGAACCTGTCCTTTTTTCAAGAAAAAAAACGACCTCATCTGTTGAGTTGGACTTAGAATGATCGTTCCCTTTTTAATAGGAGCCGTTAATGTCACTTCACCTAATTTTTTAAATTCTTCTTCTGGAAGCTCATCAAGTAAATTAATCTGCGAAAGAAGCATTAATTTATCCATGTCTAACCCTCACTTTTATATCGTTTCATAATCATCTCATAATCTAACCATTCGTCATTCAGCTCTAGCACTGGTAGCCCGTTATCTAACGTTAGTGACCTCCCTATATCTAGGTTATCAAAAATATTAATCACTGTCACATCTACTCCTAGCTTGGAAAATAGCTTTATCACTTCCTCACATTTACAACAGCTTGGCAAAATATATAAAGTCATATCCTTCTCACTCTTCCTTTTCTTCATTAGTTGTCTTGTCATCTGGATACAAATTGACTTCATATTACTATTCATTATTTTACACATTAAACTTAAAAGTAAATGTAAGGCGGCTTACATTTTTTTTTCAAGAGTAGGAGACATAATAAAAGTATCCATTATGAGAGGAGATTCAAACATGAGTTGAAATCCTGAATTAGGTGTTATCTCTAGCGAATTAAAGCAGCTTACCCCATTTGAGGCGATGCAGGCATTTGAACGCGTTCCATAAAAGAGACAAAGGAATCAGGATTAGTCACTGGGATCGCAGAAGGCGAGAAAGCAAAGGACTTCACATTAAAAAATCACATTGGCGAGGACATTAATTTATAAAAATTCTGAAATAACATCTGGTAAAACCACTTGGTATTGTTTACTTTAATCAGACGGAGGAATAAAGTTATGCACACGGTTGTATATATTGAAATTGCCTTATATTTAATTGCGATGCTGGCAATTGGAATTTATTTTAGCAAGAAGGACTTATCACATAATGATTATTTTTTAGGTGGAAAT
>NZ_VLKI01000040.1 GCF_007830235.1 Cytobacillus oceanisediminis | reverse complement strand
TTTCCCTCATGTGAGGGAAAGAATTATCCGGTATTAGCTCCGGTTTCCCGAAGTTATCCCAGTCTTACAGGCAGGTTGCCCACGTGTTACTCACCCGTCCGCCGCTGACTTCCGGGAGCAAGCTCCCATCCGTCCGCTCGACTTGCATGTATTAGGCACGCCGCCAGCGTTCGTCCTGAGCCAGGATCAAACTCTCCATATAAGAGTTGATTAAGCTCATAAGTTGTCTTTTTAAAAAAGACTAAAGAATTAACGTTGACGTTTTTGTTCGTTCAGTTTTCAAAGATCAATCCGTCGCATAAGCGACTTTATTAATATATCATTCTCACAACCAGATGTCAACAACTTTTTAAAAGATGTTTTTCATCACTTCATTGTGACGACCTTTAATATAATATCACCATGTAAAACACCTGTCAATATAACTTCACTAAAAAATATCCAAAATAAAAACAGCCGCTTTTTATACGGCTGTCATCCTTAAATCACCCATGTTTGAATGGCTACAAGAGCAAACAATCCCGGTATTCCTAAGAAACCGGATATGGCTGAGGTGGCCAGGTTTATGGGTACATGTATGCCGAACTGGTTGCCAAACGCATTTAAAAAAAATAAAAAGAGTGCTCCTATGATCAGCTTAATGGCTCCCTGCCCGATTAATCTTACCGGTTTTACAGGTGCTCCTATAAATAGAAGCAATAATATTAACCCTCCCAATATGGAGATCACAATAATAGGATCCAAAAGAAAAATCCTCCTCTCAGGAAACTTGTACTATTAATTTATGATTAGCGTGTACAAAAAAGACCTTAAGAGAAGGACAAGTATAGAGATTTTATTATATTTTTAAATCCATTCCTATAGGCAGCCATAAGAAACTCACATACGGACCTTTACATTCCTCTTTTTTGCTTCCTTAAATAGAAAGAAATATTTCGCTTCAGCTAATTTCGCCTGGCTGATTGCTTCAGGGGATGGATCAAAGCTTTTTTCTACCAATGACTTCTGATTGTTCCATTCTGCTTTCAACCCGTTCAGCTGCTGTAATAGCTTCTCGTCGAATTCTTTGCGAAGCCATCCTTTTTTTCGAAAAAACATGGATCCCGCCTCCGTGTTTAAACTTCTCTTCGTCCTTCTAACGCTTTCGATAAAGTTACTTCGTCAGCATACTCCAGATCTCCCCCTACCGGAAGGCCATGAGCGATGCGTGTAGCCTTTATGCCAGACGGCTTAATCAAACGGGAAATATACATGGCGGTAGCTTCCCCTTCAATATTCGGATTGGTGGCAAGAATAATCTCTTGTACCGTTTCATCCTGGAGCCGCTTTAATAAGTCAGGGATGTTGATATCCTCAGGCCCGATCCCGTCCATTGGGGAAATCGCACCATGGAGGACATGATACAAGCCATTATATTCTTTCATCTTTTCCATAGCAATGACATCTTTGGGATCCTGCACAACACAGATCACCGATCTATCGCGCCTTTGATCCTCACAAATATAACATGGATCCTGATCAGTAATATGGCCACAGACAGAGCAGTAAGATAAATTTCTTTTCGCATTTACAAGTGCCTTTGCAAAATCGAGTACGGTATCTTCTTTCATACTCAAAACAAAAAACGCCAGACGTGCAGCCGTTTTGGGGCCGATTCCGGGCAATTTCATAAAGCTGTCTATTAGCTTTGATATTGGTTCAGGATAATGCATGTATTTTTCCTCCTATTTAAGGAAAGGAAAAGCGCCGCGAGCATGACAGTCTGCTGAAAAAGATCTATCAGACTATGTTCGCTGGCGCTCGGCCTGTCTCCTCTTTCCTGCCATTCGTCAGCAAAGAATGCAAGAAAGCATTTTCTTCAGGAACTTTTATTAAAACATTCCTGGCAGGTTCATTCCTTTAGTAAATTGGCCCATTGTATCGTTTGTTAAGTCTTCTGCTTTTTTCAGTGCGTCGTTAGTAGCAGCAAGCACTAAGTCTTGAAGCATTTCAATATCTTCCGGGTCTACAACTTCTTCTTTAATATTCACTTCCAAAACTTGTTTGTGGCCGGACACAATAACTGTAACCATTCCGCCGCCAGCTGTTCCTTCAATTTTCTTTTCACCCAGCTCTTCCTGTGCTTGAGCCATCTTCTTTTGCATTTTTTGCATTTGTTTCATCATATTTTGCATGTTTCCCATTCCACCGCGCATTGTACATACCTCCAAATATTTTTATTCTTTAATTTCAATCAAGTCAGGACCGAACAGCTTTACCGCTTCAGCTACATGAGGTTCTTCCTCGTTTTTGCTGAAACCTTCGCCTGCATCGTCTCCGTCACGCTGATTGCGCAGAAATTCCTCCCTGACCTGCTGCCACTGTTCATCAGGTATACCTACCAGCTGAACTCTTTTGCCTAAAAGCTCAAATAACACCTTAGCCAATGTTTCTAGAAATCTGCTATTATCCATTGCCATTTGGCAGTGGATTTCATACTTGAATTTTACAATAAGAGCTGTTTCCGATGCAGCAACTGGCTCAGCCTCATTTAGAAGGGCGGCCTGAGAACGCATCTGATTATGGACAAGCTTGTCCAGCATTTCTCCCCAGCGGCTTTTTATTGAAATCAAGTCATTTTTAGTGGCTTGTTTAAGAACCTCATTTACTTTGCCAACAGGTGTCTGAAATCCTTTACGGGAACTTCTTTGCGGCTTTTTCTGTACAGCCGCTGAGGCACCATCATCTTTTGCCACAATACCGTTTTTCTTTAATTCTGTCAGTTCATGTTCCAGCTGTTCTATTTTTTGCATTAGCGGCTTGATGTCTGCAGATTGTCCCGATTTCTCTCTTTTTTCGAGCTGGCACAGCTTCACAATGGCTACCTCAAGAAAAATTCTTGGGTGATTTGTCCACCGCATTTCCTGCTGTGCTTTATTTAAAACCTCAATCAGCTCATAGAGTTCTTCTGGTTCCATTTCTTGTGAAAGCTGCTGGAAATCTTCATCAAGCATGACTCTCTCTAATGATTCTTCAAGCCTTGGAGCTGCCTTATATAAGAGCATATCCCGGTAATAGAGGATAAAGTCTTCAATGAAACGAGACGGATCTTTTCCCTGGAAAAGAAGTTCTTCAAGAAATTCAAGACCTGAAGCCGCATCCCTTTCCCTTACAGCTCTTGCAAGTTTATTTAAAAACCCCTGTGATACAGCGCCAGTTACCGATAAAGCATCATCAACGGTCACCTTATCCTGACTAAAGGAAATGGCCTGGTCAAGCAAGCTCAAGGCATCACGCATTCCGCCTTCTGCTGCTCTAGCAATGATCTGCAAAGCCTGATCCTCACAGTCCGCACCCGTTTCATCCACAATCAGCTTCATTCTTCCTACGATTGCCTGTGCAGTGATTCTTTTAAAATCAAAGCGCTGGCACCGGGAAATGATTGTCAGGGGGATCTTGTGAGGTTCAGTAGTTGCCAGTATAAAAATAACATGTTTAGGCGGCTCTTCAAGGGTTTTTAGAAGGGCATTAAAGGCTCCAATGGAAAGCATATGCACTTCATCCACAATGTAAACCTTATATTTAACAGCATTAGGTGCATATTTAACTTTATCCCTAATGTCCCTGATTTCCTCTACACCATTGTTGGACGCAGCATCAATTTCAATGACATCAGGTATGGAACCATCTGTAATCCCTCTGCAGGCTGCACAATCATTGCAGGGTTCGGTTACCGGTGCCTTCTCACAGTTAACGGCCTTAGCCAGAATTTTAGCCGCACTTGTTTTACCGGTTCCCCGAGGACCTGAGAACAAATAGGCATGTGATATCTTCTGCTGAAGCAGGGCGTTTTGCAAAGTTTTTGTCACATGTTCCTGCCCAACAACATCTATAAACTGCTGTGGACGCCAAACACGATATAAAGCTTGATAACTCACTGATACGCCCCCTTCCTATGTATAGTCCTTTATCTATTATAACGTATCTAATTTCCTTTTTACAAAAGGTAGAACAAATAAAATTCGCTAATTCTTACAGTACTTCTGCATACACAAAAAACTCACCCTTTGCAGGATGAGTTTTATATACAATATAAACTGCCGTGCACCTTCCGTCGACTGACGCCCATAGGCGTTACTTAAGCAGTTAGCTCGGCCCAGGCAACCCTGCGGCACATGGGAGCGTCCACTTAATGCTGCTTCCTTCCGGACCTGACATGGTTCATGGATTCCCATTGCGCAGGACCCAGGCGTCAACACCACTTACTTAAGGCAGGCCCTACAGGACATCAGCCTTGGGAAGGGATTCAGCCTCGCTAGAGCGGATTGCGAGTACAGGGCACCGCTACCTCCCCGCCTAGCACGGCAAAGTTGATACCATATTTAGTTGCGTCTTATCCGACGCATTTATAAGTATACTAAGATTCAGCTAAAAAAGCAATGCTTATCCATTGTCAATTCCTGTATTAGGTTCCAGCTGCCGCAATTGCCTTTTCTTTTTCTCTTCCTTTTTCCGCTTTCTCAGATCCCTGAAAAAACTTGAAAGCAGTTCACCGCATTCTTCCTCAAGCACTCCGGCCACTACCTCGCTTTGGTGATTGAAACGCTCATCCTGCAAAAGATTCATAAGAGTGCCGGCACATCCGCCCTTAGGATCCTTTGCACCATAAACAACTTTTTTAATCCGCGATAAAATGATGGATCCTGAACACATGGGGCATGGCTCCAGTGTCACATAAAGGACTGCATCCTCAAGTCTCCATGTCCCCAGCTTTTTGCAAGCTTGATCGATGGCGAGCAATTCAGCATGGGCAATAGCGCTTTGATTGGACTCCCGTAAATTATGGGCACGTGCGATAATTTCCCCATCCAAAACAATTACCGAACCGATTGGAACTTCTTCCAGCCCTTCAGCCATTTTTGCTTCCTTAATGGCCTCGCGCATATACAATTCATCTGCAGTGCTAGATGCTTGTGTCAAATAACTTCATTCCTTCTTCTGTTTATCTTTTATCTTAGCCGCTGTTTAAAAGATGAAATTTTAACAATAAATAACAGCAAAGGGGCAATTAAATGAAAAAATTAGAGCAGACCTCACCTGCTCTTATCAATATAGACATGATTAACGACTTTAATTTTAGCCATGGAAAGATTCTTGCTAAAAAAGCATTGGAGATCTCAGGGCCGCTAATTTCCATGAACAATATCTGCCGGCCATTTATATAAATGACCATTATAATCTGTGGCAGGCTGATCTGCACACGATTGTAGACCATTGTAAAAATTCTCTTAGGGAAGCTGTCCTTCAACAGGTTCAACCGGCACAACATGATTATTTTTTAATAAAGCCAAATCATTCTGCTTTCTATGGCTCTGCATTAAATATCCTGCTCCATCAGCTAGAAGTTAACTCCTTGGTCATCTTCCTTTGCTGAAAACAATTATAACATTTCTTCAATGTATCCTTCATAAAATGGTTTTTGTGCAAAATGAATCTTACAATTTCTAATAACATGAAAAGACCTAATTTATAGGGTGAATGAAAACAGCTGTCTTTAACAGGGGGCTTTTTTCAATTATTTGGAAATCTACCAGGACTGTCTTATTTCAGCCTAAATTCCATATCCCTTCCACCATATAGTGTGTTAAAATAATTTTTGTGTCATTTTGAAACGTATTGATTATAAGCAAATATCCTGTCTAATATAGTTGGTTTAAATAGAGAAAAGGCAGAGTGGGAGGAAAATCTTATGGGGGGAATACCTTTTATAACTGTTGAGGGGCCGATTGGCGTTGGGAAAACATCTCTCGCTAAAGCGATCTCCGAAAAGTTTCAGTATGCACTTTTAAAAGAAATTGTTGATGAAAATCCTTTTTTAGGCAAATTCTATGAAAACATTGAAGAATGGAGTTTCCAGACTGAAATGTTTTTCCTCTGCAACCGGTACAAACAGCTGGTTGATATAAACAATCACTACTTAAATAAAAATAAGCCTGTTGTGGCTGATTACCATATATTCAAAAACCTGATTTTTGCCCAGCGTACACTGAACCAGAACGAGTATCAAAAGTACTTGAAGATTTACAAAATCCTTACTGGCGATATGCCAAAGCCAAATGTCATTATTTATTTAAATGCCAGCCTTGAAACTTTGCTTGACCGAATCGAGCTGAGAGGCCGCGAAATCGAGAAAAATATTAGCCCATTATATTTGGAGCAATTATCCCTTGATTATGAAACTGCTATGAATGAGTTCGAAAGGCAGCAACCTGATGTTCCAGTCATCCGTTTTAATGGCGATGATCTGGATTTTGTTAAAAATGAAGCAGACTTAAAGCATATATTCGATACACTGTCCACATCTTTAAAAAAGAGGAGCATACAATTATGAATCTAAGGCACAAATACGAGATTCCCTCGAATTCCGTTATTACGATTGCTGGAACGGTCGGAGTCGGGAAATCAACGATGACCAATGCCCTTGCGAATGCACTCGGGTTCCGAACATCTTTCGAAAAGGTAGACACCAATCCTTATCTGGATAAATTCTATGCAGATTTTAATCGCTGGAGCTTCCATTTGCAGGTTTACTTCCTTGCTGAACGGTTTAAGGATCAGAAACGCATCTTTGAATATGGCGGCGGTTTTGTTCAGGACCGTTCCATCTATGAAGATACAGGCATCTTCGCTAAAATGCACTTTGAAAAAGGCACAATGTCCAAAGTAGATTACGAAACTTATACAAGCTTATTTGATGCGATGGTCATGACACCTTACTTCCCGCATCCGGATTTACTGATTTATTTGGAGGGTTCGCTTGATGATATTCTTTCCCGCATCCAGGAGCGCGGCCGCCCGATGGAACAGCAAACCCCAATTGCGTACTGGGAAGAAATGCATCAACGCTACGAGGATTGGATCAACAGCTTTAACGCATGCCCTGTCCTCCGGTTGAATATCAATGATTATGACATTATTCAAAATGAACAATCCATTGAGCCAATTGTTGAACGTGTATCCTATTTCCTTAGGCAAACACAATTATTGAAAAAATAAACCGCTATACGGCGGTTTATTTTTTTCGCCATTAAAAAAGAATACAAAAAAACCGCTGCATTGCTGCAGCGGTTTTATGTATCTCCAATATTTATGCGCGTGTTAGATGTCAATTAAAATGGAGGAGGAAAGGGGATTCGAACCCCTGCGCGGTTTGACCCGCCTGTCGGTTTTCAAGACCGATCCCTTCAGCCAGACTTGGGTATTCCTCCGCATCGACAAGAAATACTATACCACCTCTAGAAAAGCATGTCAACAAATTTTATAAAAAAATTCGAGCGGGTTTTTAAGCCCGCCCAAAATGCTGATTAATGCCTAATGACTTCGCGGTTTCCCATATATGGACGCAATACTTCTGGAATAATGACACTTCCGTCTGCCTGCTGGTAATTTTCCAAAATGGCTGCCACCGTGCGGCCGATCGCAAGGCCAGAGCCGTTTAATGTGTGAACATGTTCCGGCTTGCCTTTAGGCTCGCGGCGGAAGCGGATATTCGCACGTCTTGCCTGGAAACCTTCAAAGTTACTGCAAGAAGAGATCTCCCTGTATGTGTTATAGCTTGGAATCCAAACTTCGATATCATACTTTTTCGCAGCCGTGAAACCAAGATCACCTGTACACATGCTCATGACTCTGTATGGAAGGCCTAACATCTGAAGTACCTTTTCTGCATGGCCTGTCAGCTTTTCCAATTCCTCATAAGAATTTTCCGGCTTCACAAACTTTACAAGTTCCACTTTGTTAAATTGATGCTGGCGGATTAATCCGCGTGTATCACGCCCTGCAGATCCAGCTTCAGAACGGAAGCATGCACTGAATGCCGCATAATTAATCGGAAGCTCATCACCATTCAGAATCTCTTCCCTGTGCATGTTTGTTACAGGCACTTCAGCAGTAGGTATTAAGAAGTAATCTTCGCTTTCAATCAAGAATGCATCTTCTTCGAATTTCGGAAGCTGCCCCGTTCCTGTCATGCTTGCACGATTTACCATGTATGGAGGAAGGACCTCTTTATAGCCGTGCTCTTCCGTATGCAAATCAAGCATAAAGTTGAATAATGCACGCTCCAGGCGAGCCCCAAGACCTTTATAAAATACAAAGCGGCTGCCTGTCACTTTGCTTGCACGTTCAAAATCCAGCAGATCCAATTCTGTTGCAACATCCCAATGCGCTTTAGGTTCAAAATCAAATTCGCGGACTTCTCCCCACTTGCGTATTTCTATATTGTCATCCTCTGTTTCGCCAACAGGCACGCTCTCATGTGGAATGTTTGGAATGCTTAGCAGCAATTGATCCAATTCTTCTTCAACCGTACGGAGCTCCTCATCCAACGCTTTAATTTTGTCGCCAACTTCTCTCATTTCTGTGATTAAATGGTCAGCATCCTGCTTTTCACGTTTTAAAGCAGCAACCTGCTGGGATACTTCATTTCTTTTGCTCTTCAGCTGTTCCGCTTCTACAATCAATTCACGTCTTTTCACATCCAGATCTTCGAATTTTCCAAGATCCGTTAAATCTTCGCCACGGTGCTGAAGCTTGTTTTTCACTTCTTCAAAATTGGCTCTTAGAAACTTAATGTCCAGCATTTTTAATACCTCCTGAAAAAATGGTTATAAGTAATTGCTGCTTATAAATTCTGCCCGTTGATTTCAGCACGGGGCACTTGCTTTCCGCGGGGAGGAATGAGAGCCTCCTCGGCTTTGCCTGTGGGGTCTCACACTCCCTCTCCTCCCGCAGGACATTGAATAAGCTTCCCTGACCTAGCACCGCACGAAGGAAATGCGGTAGCATTTTCGAGGATCAAGTGCGCTCCGCTCCAATCAACTCAGCGGCTAACCTTAGTTAGCTGCCAAAAGCAACAAACTTTTAAACAGCCAAAAGCACAAAAAACTCCCGTCCCCAAAAAGGGACGAGAGTTACCCGCGTTGCCACCCTAGTTGAAAGCATAAGCTTTCCACCTTAAATTCATAACGGTTTTAACCGAAAGCATTTACTTATCTTAGCGGTAAAACTGCTGCCAAGTGTTCCATGCCTTGCTCGAGGATGGATTCGCAGGGTTTATTCACCGGTTCTCACCAGCCACCGGCTCTCTTCAGAACAAATTCCTGTTACTAGTTCCTCTCATTGCTTTAGCTATAAGAATTTTTGTAATTCATAATGTACTACAATTATGTTCCTTTTGCAACCAAAATATTCAAAATTAAGATTGCTTATATTCTTTGATCATTTCGATGAAATATGCTGTCAGGCGGTGATCATCTGTAAGCTCCGGATGGAATGAACATCCAAGGAATCGGCCTTCACGCGCAGCCACTATGCGATCATTGTGCTTAGCCAGGATTTCAACATTTTCTCCTGCTTCAACAATATGCGGAGCACGGATAAAGACTGCTGCAAAATCCCCGGCTACTCCAGCGATATCAAGATCGGCTTCAAAGCTTTCTCTTTGGCGTCCGAAAGAATTTCTTTCAACCTGAACATCCATTACACCAATATGGGGTTCATCATAACCAATTATATTATTAGACAGAAGGATTAAGCCTGCACAGGTACCGAACATTGGTTTCCCTGATTGCGCAAACTCCTTCAGGCTATCCATGAAATCATACTTATCAATCAAGCGTCTCATTGTTGTGCTTTCACCGCCAGGCAAAATAAGCCCGTCCACCTCTTCAAGCTGCTCTTTGCGCTTGATGACTACGGCTTCAGCATCGCATGCCTCAATAGAGCGCACATGCTCTCTGACAGCACCCTGCAGCCCTAAAACTCCAACCTTTATCATAACTATTCTCCTTACCAGCCGCGCTCCTGCATACGAGCCTCAGGGGCCAATGAAGCAATTTCAATCCCCTTCATTGGTGTGCCAAGCTCTTTTGAAAGTTCAGCAATTAATTTATAGTCTTGGTAATGTGTTGTTGCTTCAACAATAGCACGTGCAAATTTAGCCGGGTTCTCTGACTTGAAGATACCTGATCCAACGAATACTCCGTCAGCTCCAAGCTCCATCATAAGAGCCGCATCTGCAGGAGTTGCAACACCGCCTGCTGCGAAGTTTACAACTGGAAGGCGTCCAAGGCTTCTGATTTCCAAAAGAAGCTCATATGGCGCTCCAAGCAGCTTAGCTTCAGTCATTAATTCATCTTCATTCATGCCAACAACCTTGCGTACCTGTGCATTCACCTTACGGATATGACGAACAGCTTCTACAATATTTCCTGTTCCAGGCTCGCCTTTTGTACGAAGCATGGATGCACCTTCACCAATACGGCGTGCAGCTTCACCTAAATCACGGCATCCGCATACGAAAGGAACCGTATAATCTCTTTTGTTAAGATGGTATTCTTCATCCGCAGGAGTTAAAACTTCACTCTCATCTATGTAATCTACACCCATCGCTTCAAGCAAACGCGCTTCAACAATATGTCCGATACGAGCTTTTGCCATTACTGGGATAGAAACCGCACCCATTACTTCTTCTACAATACGCGGGTCTGCCATACGTGCTACACCGCCTGCTGCACGAATATCGGAAGGAACGCGCTCAAGTGCCATTACTGCTACTGCACCAGCTTCTTCTGCAATCTTTGCCTGTTCAGCGTTAACAACGTCCATAATAACGCCGCCCTTTTGCATTTCTGCCATTCCACGTTTAACTCGATCTGTACCTGTCTTCATGTTTATCCCCCTTCATAAATACCATCTGCTATTGATGGGTTAAATATTATGATAAAAATAATTTTTCAAAAAAAGGAAAATACATTTGTTTTACTCAGAATTTTCCCTATTGAAAATATGCAATGAAAAAGGGCTCCTGTCAAGACAGGAAATCCCTTTTCTTAAAACCAACCTTTTACAGTTGAGGAAACACTGCCCCAAACATCTCCAAAGAAACCGCCGATGCTGCGCATCGTAAGGACAAACCAGTTTGCTTTTTCAACATTTTCAGCAGCTACCACATCTACTTGAATATTGTCTTTGCCTTTATCAGACAAGAATTCCAATTTTCCATCCTTGGCTGACTCAAGTGTTAAATAGCCAATCTTTTCTCCCTTTTTAATAGGAGCCGTTAATTCGCCATCTTCGTTTAATTTCTTTTTATCAAGAACAAGAACTGGTTTATAACTTTCTTTTTCACCATTCTTTACAACCATTTCAATCGGATCCTTGGATACGATCTTTACCTTATCTTCTTTTCCTTTCACTACAGGAACTGTTTTCTGGCCTTTTACCTGATAGTTCTCAGGCACAATTTCTTGCTTCTCAAAGTTGCTGAATCCATAGTCAAACATTTTTTTGGTTTCATCAAATCTTGATTTGTATGTTGCCTGTCCATTATCGCCTTTGGCATTCATAACAACACTGATAAAACGGCTACCATCTCTAAGAGCAGTACCAGTAAAGCAGTATCCGGCAAAATCAGTTGTACCTGTTTTAAGGCCGTCTACGCCTTCGTAGCCGAATACAAGCTCTGGAAGCATCCAGTTCCAGTTGTCCATCTTAATTTCATCATCTGTACCCTCTCTAAACTTCTTAGTAGGGGTGCTGGCTGTTTCCAATACTTCAGGGAATCTATTAATTAATTCTTTAGCCAGCATAGCTGTAGCTCTTGCTGACATGACATTTTCTTCTTCAGGGCCCCCTGCAGGAGGAGTACCTTTTAGATCACGGTTATTCAAACCAGTTGAATTTACAAATTTATAATCTTTTAATCCAAGTTCTCCAGCTTTTTCATTCATCATTTTGACGAAATTCGTTTCTGAACCTGCAATCGTTTCTGCAATTGCAATCGTAGCACCATTAGCTGAATAGATGGTCATTGCTTCATAGAGCTCACGGATATTATATTTACCGTCTCTGCGCAAAGGAACATTAGATAATGCGCGGTCTTGTGAAACCTTCCATACGTATTCGCTCACGGCATATTCCTGATCCCATTTTACCCGGCCCTCTTCAATAGCCTCAAGGAGCAGGTATTCTGTCATAATTTTTGTCATACTGGCAATGCCAAGTACTTTATCCGCATTTTTTTGATACAAAATCTTTCCGGTCTCAGAGTCTACTAAAATAGCAGCATCAGCATTAATATTTAAAATATCTTCTGCATGTGCTTTATTTAAACCAGGTAAAAGACCTAATAACATAACCAAGGCAAGGAATCCAGCTACAGACTTACGATAAAATGTTTTTTTCAATTTACTGCCCTCCAACGTTTTAATACACTTTTGTTATTTTATCATAACTCTTATTTAAAAAATAGATAGAGTAATTACCTATTCCTGCCTTATGGAAATGGCATGTTAGGCCTATTTTCACTTATTAGTATTTTCCTAGTTCCATTCCCCCAGTACTTCCCTAATAAAAAAAGCAGAAAAGGTTTCCCTTCTCTGCTTCATGTAGATTATAGCGAGTAATTCGGCGCTTCTTTTGTAATCTGCACATCGTGCGGATGGCTTTCTCTTAAACCTGCACCCGTCATTTTAATAAATTGTGCATTTTCACGAAGATCCTGTAAGTCTTTGGTTCCGCAATAGCCCATGCCAGAACGAATTCCACCAACTAGCTGATAAATTGTTTCAGCTAGAGGCCCCTTATAAGCAATGCGGCCTTCAATTCCCTCTGGTACAAACTTTTTATTGTCTTCCTGGAAGTAACGGTCTTTTGAACCTTTTTCCATAGCTGCGACAGAGCCCATGCCTCTATATACCTTGAATCGGCGCCCTTGGAATATTTCTGTTTCACCAGGGCTTTCTGATACACCTGCAAGCAAGCTTCCGAGCATAACCGCATGTCCGCCTGCTGCCAGTGCCTTAACGATATCACCTGAATATTTAATGCCGCCATCAGCAATGATTGACTTGCCATGCTTGCGCGCCTCAGTTGCACAGTCATAAACAGCTGTAATCTGAGGAACACCGACACCCGCGACAACTCGTGTTGTACAAATAGATCCCGGACCAATTCCGACCTTCACAATATCTGCACCAGCTTCAATTAAGTCCTTTGTAGCTTCAGCGGTTGCCACATTTCCTGCAATAATGGCCAAATCAGGATATGCGGTGCGAATTTCACGTACTGTATCTAGGACACCTTTCGAATGGCCGTGTGCTGTATCAACCACTATGACATCCACATGTGATTTAACAAGCATCTCAACCCGCTTCATTGTGTCACCAGTTACTCCAACTGCTGCACCTGCCAGAAGGCGTCCGCGTTCATCCTTTGCAGAATGAGGGAACTCAATGACTTTTTCAATATCTTTAATTGTGATTAACCCTTTAAGAACTCCTTCATTATCGACTAGCGGCAATTTTTCAATTTTATGCTTTTGAAGAATTTTTTCCGCTTCGTCCAATGTTGTTCCAACAGGAGCAGTCACAAGATTTTCTTTTGTCATCACATCTGAAATTTTAATCGAATAGTCCTGAATAAAGCGGAGGTCACGATTTGTCAAAATACCAACAAGCTTCTGTTCCTCAATGTTATTTATAATTGGGACACCGGAAATCCGGTATTTGCCCATTAAATGCTCTGCGTCAAATACTTGTTGTTCTGGAGTAAGGAAAAATGGGTCTGTAATAACGCCGCTTTCGGAACGTTTTACTTTATCTACTTGGTCCGCCTGCTGTTCAATGGACATGTTCTTATGGACAATCCCCAGTCCGCCCTGGCGTGCCATTGAAATGGCCATTTCTGCTTCTGTAACAGTATCCATCCCGGCACTGATAATCGGGATATTGAGTGCAATCTTTTCAGTCAAATTCACTTTCAGGCTAACATCGCGCGGCAATACCTCTGATTTCGATGGAACAAGCAATACATCATCAAACGTTAATCCTTCTTTTACAAACTTAGTTTCCCACATCTTTTTTGACCTCCTGGACTCAAAAATATTATTAGTAGGTTATCAATTGGACAAAATACTGTCAAGGACAGATTAATATGTTGGATTTTTCTAAAGATTCGGAGGTTTTACTATGATTCATCCTTATGACCATGGAAACTCCTTTTTATATTTCTTTTCAGCCAGTACTTCACAGGAATTTTTAAAAAACTGTTATCAAAAGCTGAACTTGGAACAGGCTGAACAGAAAAGTTACGAAAACAGTTATCCTTTTATATACTACCTTGAACATGGACAAGTATACTATGAGCAGGCAGAGAAGGCACCTTTAATCATCAAGCCGATTCTCTTTTTTTATGGGCTTGTCCATCTGGTAAAGGCCTGCATTTTGACGGTCGATCCTAATTACCCTGAAACGACCTCTGTTCTGGCTCATGGTGTCTCAACACGAAAAAGGAAAAAGCAGCAATATAACTTTTTTCAGGATGAAGTGAAATTTCAAAAAAGCGGCCTCTTTCCCTATATGGGAGAAAAAATGTTTCACATGAAACATTTGGAAGGCGAAAAAGCAACCATGGGGGAACTATTCAGCCAAATACCCGAACTTAATTATTTGTACAGCCAAACAGAAGGAAGAAGTACTTTTCTTGAAGTGGAGCAGAAGAAAGATTTATATTTATTGCCAAAAAAGATTTTGGATTGTTTCCATATGACTGAATCCCGTTTTATCGAGTACATGCAATCCAAATCAGACTCCAAAATAGAATTGCAGGGTTCTGAGGAGACGGCATTGAACCTCCTTATGAAAAACATTAATACATATAATTATAAGCCCTTAAGATATAGCCCAGAGAACAGCAAGTTCTATTTCCCGCTCGCCAAGGAAGGACTGATTGATTATCCAGAGCTGTTGATCCATTATTTACTGCTCTATAACTTAAGCATGATCGCCCGCTATGAAACTGAATGGTGGAGCGAACTAATTAAAATGATGCCAAATAAAGACTACCCATTTATCCAATCTTTCCTTCAAATTACGGCTAAAAAGGGACCGTATTTGATTTATCAGTATTTAGTTGATAAAAAATAATAGGGAATTTTATATTTGTTTTTTATTATTTCGAAATAACTAAATACCTTTTTTATTTAAGGTGCCCTCATCTCGAGGCATCTGTTTAGTTTGGAATAATTGATAAAAAAGGCCATTCATTGTATAGATAATTCCAACAGGCCATCACATTATCCATTTTTAAATGACTTGGTTAGATGCAGCCCCAAAAAGGCAACATAGAGGCAACTGACCGATATATGGAAAAAGTGACCGATAAAAATGAAATCTGACCGATATGTCGGAAAAGTGACCGATAAAATAAAATTCTGGCCGATAAATTTATGAAAGTGACCGATATTTGCCAAAAACAAAGGTGAGTGACCAAAATGGTCTCTTAAAAAAAGTCCCTTTAAGAGAAATAAGCGATATTTATAGCTGAAAAATAAAGAAAAACAAAAAAAGAGTACCCATCAGGTACTCTTTCATTTGCCCGGCAGCGTCCTACTCTCACAGGGGGACAGCCCCCAACTACCATCGGCGCTGAGAAGCTTAACTTCCGTGTTCGGTATGGGAACGGGTGTGACCTTCTCGCTATCGCCACC
>NZ_VLKI01000039.1 GCF_007830235.1 Cytobacillus oceanisediminis | reverse complement strand
TGTAATACGCTCTTTTTCCGTTGCGATGGCCATAAAACGAGAGCTTAATTGAGGCTGACCACCTAACCAGCCAAAGAACCATGAAAGGTTTGTAAATAGCATAGCCCCTAAGGCAATCCCATTTAAGCCTCCAACCCAGCTATCTGCACCATTTCCCATATTCGCAAGCTCAGTTGAAATACTTAATCCTTGATTTTTTATTTCCATGAAAGCTGCAATAGGCACGATAATGAATGAAACAAGCATTAAAAAGCTTTGAATCGTATCTGTCCAAACGACAGACATAAAGCCACCCATACAAGAATAAGCAATAATGATTACGGCGATAATAATCGTTCCCCATGTTATATTAAAATCAGAGAATGAATAAATGGTTTTCCCTATACCTGAAGATTGAGCAGCTAAATAACAAACGAAGAATAAAACCAAAACAGAAGAAGCTAACCAGCGAATCATATCTGCATGTTTAGGGAATTTGACAGCAATATAGTCTGTTAAACTATTCACCTTATATTTTTGTTGTTCGGTCATAAAGCGTTTCGATAAGAATAACCAGGAAGCCATAACTCCTAAAAACATTCCGGATAAAATCCAAATACCTAATAAACCCGCTGCGTAAATAAAACCGATTGCCCCTAAAAACATATAAGCTGATTCTCCGGTAGCACGCTCAGAGAATGCAAGTGCCCAACCAGGAAGCTTATTTCCACCTAAAAAATAATCATTATGTGATAAGTCCTTCTTGCTAAAATAAATTCCAATTGCCAGCATCGCAATTAAATATAAGGCAATTTCAACATATACAACCGTGTGCATAACTTTATTCCTCCGTCTGATTAAAGTAAACAATACCTAGTGGTTTTATCAGATATTATTTCAGAATTTTTCATTTTTCAATAATCATATTTCAAACTTGAAGCAAAATTTTTAGAAATTTTCACAAATTTTAAAGCGCTTGGAGAAAGCTGAATACTGTGTTTGTGTGCAATTCCGACGTGTCTAACATACGACTCATAAATTTTTTTCGGATAAGGGTATTAGGTGCATGAATTAAAATCGAATTCGGCACGATTGAAATACCTAAATTTTCATTTACCATCGTCAAAATGACTTGGTCAACGGATAATTCATAAACGATATTAGGGTGTATTTTATTTTCGGATAAGATGCGTGAAACATCACGGTCAATGGTTCGCTTTGGCATTATCCATCGTTCATCTTTTAATTGCTCTAGGTGAAGTTTATCCTCCTTCGCCAACGGATGATCTTTCGCCATTATGCAAACGAGTTCATCATCAAAAATAGAATCAAAAACAAGATTTTTCGAATGCGGCTTTACTAAAAAACCGATATCGATAATCCCATTATGCAGCCATTCCTCGATTTGATCGTAATCTCCCTCCATCAAACGAATGTGTAAGTTAGGATGATGTTGTACAAAGTACGCTAATACTTTTGGTAATAAAACGAATGAAACACTTGGAAGAATACCAAAAAGGCGTACATTATGTTCAAAATGTACGCCTTTTTGGTGAAAATTCAACATCTTTTACACATTAAACGGACAAAATTAATTATGTCCACTATGTATAATATATGAGCGTTAGCGTTCCCTTTACTTTGAAGAAGGGTCGTGTAACCTTGATAGGTGTTGGAGCAGAGGCAGCTGCTACTTGTCCATGAGAAACACGACCCTGCAAGGTTCATAGTCAAGGGCATATATTATACATATCTAATATGTTAGAGCCTTTTAAAATCAAGGAATTTTCACCTCTAGTCTTGATAACATACGCTAAGCAAATTTCGACATAAAAAAGGCCGATTTTTCCTACGCTAAGGGATCATCGGCTTTTTATTTAATGTATCTTCCCGTTGATTTCTCTAATTTGTTGTACCACATTTTCATCCAATTTTTTTATTACTTCGTAAAGTAGTTCAACTGCATGATCCAAATCATCGCGGTGTACAATTGAAACATGACTATGGATATATCTAGCAGGAACACTTACAACCAACGTTGGCACCCCTTGATAGCCAAGGTGAAACTTTCCAGCATCTGTACCTCCTCCAGGCATGATGTCAATCTGATAAGGAATGGAATGCTCTTCGGCAATAGATACGACAAAATCACGAAGTTTTGGATGAGGGATCATACTTCGATCAAAAAAACCCAGTAATGGTCCTTTTCCTAAATTTGTATGTCCTTCTTTTTCTTTCATTCCTGGCGTATCTCCTGCAACTCCTTCATCTAGGGCGAACGAAATGTCAGGATTGATGGTATTCACCAATGTTTCAGCTCCTCTGAGCCCTACCTCTTCTTGAACAGTAGCACCTGCATATAGCACATTGGAATACTCGTTTTCTCCCGCAATTTTTTCTAATGTTTTTAATGCAACGTAGCAGCCAGCTCGGTTATCCCAATGACGAGCCACAATAGTTTTGGATTAAGTAAAACTTCAAATGGGCAAATGGTGGCTATCGGATCGCCCACTCGCACCCCAAAACTTTCAGCCTCTTCCTTACTGGAAGCACCAATATCGACAAACATTTGATCCGTTTCTAAAACATTTTTTCTTTCTTCTATAGAAAGGACGTGAGGGGCTTTCGAACCGATTACCCCGTAAGATCTCCTTTTCTTGTAAGTACCTTTACTCTTTGAGCCAACATGACATGCCCCCACCATCCACCGATGGTTTGGAATCTCAAGAAACCTTCCTGGTTATATGCCTCACCATTAAGCCGACTTCATCCATATGCCCTGCAATCAAAATTTTCGGTCCTTTGTTCCCTACCTTACCAACAATACTCCCTAGATGATCTTTAGTGATTTCAGTTGTAATTTGACGGATATTTTCCTCAAGGACTTGATGAATGCGTGCTTCAAAACCTGAGGGCCCTTCCGTTTCTGTCAGCTGCTTCATTAAGCTTAAATTTTTATCCACTATGCATCCCTCCACCTTAGGATGCCATGTACATTACTATTTTATGATAAAGCTTCATCGGTGTAAGCTATAGAAATAATACTTATGCTTCTCAAAAAATTTGTTTTTCCCTAATATTTAGTGATAATTAAAGTTCTTAAATTTTAATAGTATAAACCCTGTTCGAAAAATATTAACATTAAATTAAATTTTTCACCCATTTAAAAGAACGATAACGTAAATATAAAAGTATTGCCCGTAAATAATTGTCTAGAGCAATGGAAATCCAGACACCGATAAGTCCTAATCCAAAATAAACACCCAGAACATAAACCCCTACGATCCGAATCGCCCATATTCCTATCGCTGTCATATACATCGGGAACTTCGTATCCCCGCCAGCCTGCAAGGTAGCAGTCAAAGAAGCAACAATGGCGGTTGCTGGCTGTGTGATTGTATCAATTCCAAGAACCACCGTAATTAAACTGATAACCACTGTATTTGTCGTAAAGATCGGACTGATCTGTTTAGAAAATAAAAAAACAATAAGCAATGTCACAGTCATAGACAAGGACATTAACTTTATTGATGAAAGACTGTACTTCTTTACATCATCCATTTCTCCAGATCCTATGCTTTTCCCTACTAACGTTGTGGTTGCCGTAGCGAAACCTGTTCCAATGACCGATACGAAAATCGTCAAATTCCCTGCCAAGGTGTGAGCTGCATAAACCTCAGTTCCCATTCGTATAATCATCCCAAAGTAAATGATTATGGTCTAGTTAACGTATGTTTTCCGTGTTTTGTTGGTAGGACCCCATGCCCATCAAGCTAAGGCAAATCATTACCCCTAAAAACGAAAAAACGCTATTCTTTCTGTAATATCATGGAAAGTCTGGTGTTTTTTATGTGTCGAGAGATTTCAGACGAACTTATCCTCTTTTCATAGGAACTACAACGAACTTTGTCTCCACAAGCTCTCCAAGTGCTATCCAAAAAGGTCGGTTTTTTCAAAGGACGAGTAAGCACCAAGCTAAAGATTTAATAGCGTTGTGCGTGTGGTTAAGCCAAAAAGTAGCGAGTACTTCTCTGACACAGTTATGTAGTTGTCTAGAATCTTCAACCGGAGTCTTGATAAGTCCTGAAGGACTTAATCAACGATTTAATCCTTCTGCTGTCAGGCTCTTACAACACGTATTAACTTCCTTACTTACTCAAAAGCTATATACCTCTCGGTTATTCCTCATCGTTACACTTCTAAGTTTCAGCGTATACGAATCTTGGATTCTACGACCTTTCAACTCCCAGATATATTTGCCTCAGCGTATCAAGAATCTGGAGGCAGTAGCCATACAGCTGGCGTGAAGATTCAATTAGAATATGATCTTCTTAGTGGCCAATTCCTGCACGTTCACTCAGGACCTGGTAAGCAAAATGATAAAACCTACGGTTCTACTTGCTTACAAACGGTGCAAACAGGTGATTTATGTATACGCGATTTAGGATACTTTGACCTGAAAGATCTCCATCAAATGGATGAGGAAGGGGCTTACTATATCTCTCGGTTAAAATTAAACACTCGGATTTATCAGAGAAATCCTAATCCTGAGTACTACAAAAATGGAAAGGTAAAAAAGCAAACCGAGTATATTCAATTAAATGTAGAAGAAATTATGAATCAATTAAAACCTGGACAAACCTATGAGATTTCTCATGTTTATATCGGCCAGGATCAAAAGTTACCTACTAGAGTCATTTTCCATCGACTTACGGAAGAACAGACTCGAAAACGGCGAGAAAACCAAGCGTTAAAGGAGAAGAAGAAAGGCATTGTCATGAAAGAACGGAGTAAACGCTTGAGTGCGATGAATGTATATATAACCAATGCGCTATCTGATGATGTTCCAACGGAACACGTTCATAATCTTTACTCGTTACGTTGGCAAATCGAGTTACTCTTTAAAACATGGAAATCCTTCTTTAAAATCGATAATTGTAAAGAGATCAAAAAAGAACGATTAGAATGCCATCTCTATGGTCAACTAATTGCTATCCTCCTTTGCTCTTCTACCATGTTTCAAATGCGGCAGCTACTCCTCACCAAGAAAAAACGAGAACTCAGCGAATATAAAGCCATTTATATCATTAAAGATTATTTTTTATTACTGTTTCAATCGATACAAAAAAGCACCCAAGAGCTATCAAAGGTTCTGCTTCGCCTGTTCAACCTCCTACAGAAAAACGGGCGAAAATCTCACCGATACGAGAAAAAGACTGTCTTTGATATATTGGGTGTTGTCTATCAGTATACCATTTTTCACAAGAAAGCAGCATAGCGAAAAAAATGACCTATTTTAGTTTATTTAGCATGCATTTTTTCAGTAACATAGACAATTGTTTTGTAGAAAAGAATCTACTCTAATCATAAATCGGTATTAACTTGATGGGCATGTGGCGGTACCCCTACTTATAGAATTTTTCTTTTTTCGATATTCTTCTAAATCTTGTTCGCTTTTATTGGTAGCTCAAGGCTTCCACACCTTAGCTGTAGCGATATTTCCTCAGATCATTCAAAATAGAGATTTCCTGTAATAATTTCTCTCCAACATTCGTTTCCAGAACCTTTTTTCTCTCTAGTTCTTTATCCACCACTCTTTTTACTGATAACACATCTGTTCCGTTTAAGAGGATATTTTCTTTTGAATTAAAATGTTTATGAGCAACTAGTTGCATACCGCAGGCATTATATAATAACGTGTATCCAGCTATACCTGTTTTGGATTGATACGCTTTTGAAAAACCACCGTCAATAACTATCATCTTTCCATTTGCTTTGATTGGATTTTCTCCTTCAATTTCCTTAACGGGTGTATGACCATTTATAATATGACCGTGATCAGGGTTAAGATTAAATTCAGCTAGGATTTTACGGCAAATTTCCTCATTTTCACGTAAATGAAAATATGGGTTCTTCTTCTCTTTATGGGTTTCCTTATTTTTAATGAAATACCTCTCGAAAGTTGTCATTGCTCTTTTCCCAAAGAGTGATGAATATTCTCCTGTCCATAAATACCAGACCATATCTGTTGCCAGATCATCTGTCTCTTCGGGATGTGCAAAAGCATGGCGCAGATATTCTTCAAAAACATCAAGTAAATTACGGCCTGCATAGGTTTTATCTTCAATCACCATTTTTTCCATATCTCCTTCTTTATCTAAAGGAATGCAGCCATGTATTAATAAGTTCCCGTTATATTTTAAATAAAGGCTTCCTTTCTTCATAAGAAAGTTCAAGTGTCTAGCTAGCTTTTCCGAGTGCTGCACAGCAAGTAATAACCTTTCCATCACCTGCTCTTCTTCCTTTAATAATTGATCCGGCTGCAAGGGATTAACCGTTGCAAAGCAGCTATTTTCTATTGGATACGTTTCCCCATGTATCGTTATTTCGTTTTTGTCATAATCAATTTTCTCAAGCAACATCCTTTCCGACATATTAAAGTAAGGACGTCTTTTGATGATCGGCATTTCAAGTTTGAACTGAATCATGGCAATGGCTTGATGAATTTTCGTAATCTGCGATCGTTCATGATCAGATAAGTTTTCATCTGAACTTACTTTTGGTCTAAAGACTGGATTGTCATCATAGTATTTCTCCGCAAGGTTAAGTAGAGGTATAAGATTGATGCCATATACATCTTCAATAATATCCAAATTGTTATATCTAGCACAAATACGAATAATATTAGCAAGACACACCTTTGAACCAGCAAATGCACCTAACCATAGTACATCATGATTTCCCCACTGAATATCAACGGAATGATAATTGATTAGAGTATCCATAATTTTATCAGGTTCAGGTCCACGATCATAAATATCCCCCACTACATGCAGATGGTCCACAACCAATCTCTGCGTCGTATAAGCAAGGCCTATAATGAGCTTATCAGCCTGATTTAAAGAAATAATTTGCTGAACAATTTTTGCATAATACTGTTCCTTATTTGTGAATTCATCCGTTTTGTATAGTAGTTCTTCAATAATATAAACAAACTGATCGGGCAATGCTTTACGTAATTTAGAGCGTGTATATTTAGAGGAAGCATACGAAATCAGATGAATCATATGATCAATGATTTCTATATACCATTGATAGAGTTCTTGTTTATTTCTGCAGTTAACCTTAATCAACGATAATTTTTCTTCAGGATAATAAACTAATGTAGCAAATTCATTAATTTCTTTCTCAGATAACACATTTTTAAAAAGGTCTTTGATTTTCTCCTTTACATTCCCTGAACCATTTCTTAACACATGTTGAAAGGCTTGATACTCCCCATGTAAATCACTGACAAAATGTTCCGTCCCCTTGGGGAGATTAAGGGTGGCCTCAAGATTAATAAGTTCAGTTACCACTTTTTCTTCGCTATCATACTTTTGGGCAAGCAAATCTAGATATTTTACGTTCAAAATTATGTATCCCCTTTCAAAATTCATCATTTATTTTCCATTATTCAACAATAAAAACGTTTTATTTCCATCTTGAATGCTTAACAACTCAATAATGTCTATTCAGAGGGATCAGCTACAAGGGTTCTTTTTTGGTTGGGTTCCGCAAAGAGGCATTATGGTAAGTAGGTCTTATGGTTTCTATAAAAACAAAAAGCGCTAACCACTATATGTAATTTGTGCTTCTTTGGCTAAGGACTAACACTAAAAGAAAGATTGTCTAATAACATGGTAATAATTTAACACTTTAAAGTGAATGGGCAAATTATTACCTGTTATATTCCTGATTATTTGAATTAATTTCATAAATTGAACCCTTAGAGTCTCAATGGTTTTAAGGCGCAGAAAAAGGAGTACCTCCCCAAATAGTCGAAATGAGTAGTTACCACACTAAACTCTAAGACTCGAGGAAGACTCTCTATGACTATTATACGACAAGGAAGCCTATTTGACCTGCAAGAATTATATGAATTAGAACCTACCCAACGGTTTGAGGCTATTTTTTCAGCTATCGATATTGATCCAATCTTCGCTGTGGTTACGAAGAAGTCGCGTTTTGGCAGGCCTGTTGAGCTTAACTATGCAGCTATGATTTACTCCTTGGTTGCCAGAATTTCAGAACGGATTCCATTCATTAAAGATCTAGTTAAGCGATTAAAGAATGACCTGATTTTCCGTCTCGACTGCGGGTTTTTGGTATCTGATTCCGTTCCTTCAGAAGCTGCTTATTCAAGAATGATTACGATTATTTGTGAATCGAATGTTCTGGAAGAAGTTTAAGAAACACTTCTTCATCAAGCTACCACAGAAGGATTTATTACAGATGATACAGTTGCCATTGATGCTTCACACTTTGAAGCAAAAGATCAGGCACCTTCCAAGGTAGAAAAACCAAAAACTGAGCCAAAAAAACGTGGCCACAAATCAAAGGATGAACGAGAACAATATTTGACTGAAAAAGCAGAACACACAAGGCCGTTCATGGCTTCACCTTTATTTAATCCCCTCTGAATACGACGACGTAAGTCTTCATTAGATATGTAATCCAAAATAAAATTGGCCTTTTCTATTCTTCCCATTTCATGTAAAGTATTAGCTAGTTTATTTTGTTTTGCATAGGATCCTAATTTACCCAAGATAAGCGAACCGGACACTTTTCCTTCTCTAATAGAATGCGCTAAATGGAATACGCATCAAAATTTTCTTGAATAATCTTTGTATTGATTCTTCCACGGAATAAATTTTCTAGACTAGGGAATTCACTCGGCTTTTGAATCGTATATAATTTGGCATCAGCTAAATCATGAAGCCGTGGTGCAAAACGAAATCCCAGTAAGTGGCTTAATTCAAAGAACAAGTCAATATAGCCAGCCGTATCTGTATAATGCTCCTCAATATTTAATTCTGTTTCATGATGAAGCAACTCATCGATGACATGTACAGCATCTCTTGCATGGGTATTAATAGCTTTCGTATAAAAAGAGGAGAATTGATCACTAGTAAACCGATAAATCGTTGCTCCTTTCCCAGTATCGTAATGCCACTTGCAGCACATTCCGTCCGATGATGAGGTACTGCCTGTGCTCGATTTATAGCATCATCATATAAACGCTTTTGTGCGGCATTTGCCATCTAATGATAGGAAACTTCTGGCGTAGCATCTATGTAAAGGAACAAGAGGATGAAGTATTATGAAGATTATTAGTGGAAACAATAAATTTTAATAAGTGCTTAATAATTATCTTTAGGTAAGTTATGTAAATCAGTTAGTATTTAGTTAAAATATCAAAAACATTTATATACTAAATTAAACGCTTAGAAATTGAAATAGTTTTAAAAAAATTATTATCTGCGAGTGATAGTAGATGCTTGAAATTTTAATAAAAGATGAACAAAATACACCCATTTATCTTACCCTTTATCGGCACATTCGTGATGCCATTCGAAATGGAGAAATAACTAATGGTATGCGTCTGCCTTCTATAAGATCATTACAAATGCAACTGAATATCAGTAAAACACCGATTGAAACAGCGTTTCAAATGTTAATCGCTGAAGGATACGTAATTAGCAAGCCACGATCGGGTTTTTACGCTATAAATCCACATGCTGCTTTGCCTACCAAACAATGTGAACTCTATACTGATCAAGAAATTAAAGGCATTAGCTGTCCACATATTGAATCTAAACCGACAATTGATTTTGATCCTTCTGCTGTTGACCCACATTGTTTCCCTATTCGAACCTGGAATAAGATGTTGAAAGAAGCTCTTGAAAATTTTTCAATGGATATTGGAAAATATGGTGATCTTCAGGGAGAATTTAAACTTCGCGCAGCACTAGCAGATTACTTATTTAATGCGAGAGGCGTTCACTGCACTCCTGAACAAATCATAATTGGCAGTGGAATAACGGATAGTATCCGAATAATTTGCCATCTATTTAACGATAATTCCCGAATAGCATTTGAAGAACCAGGATATAACTTGGTACGTAAACAATTTATAATGAATGGTTTTGAAGTATTACCTATCCAAGTAGGGGAAAAAGGGATTTCAGTTAATGATATAGAAGGTCGGCCCGCAAAACTTGCTTATATCACTCCTTCACACCAGTTTCCCACAGGATGTATTATGCCTTTTTCCGAAAGGGAACATTTTTTAAAGTGGGCAATTAATAAAGATGCATTTATTATCGAAGACGATTATGACGGAGAATTTAGGTATATTGGAAAGCCTATCCCTTCTCTACAAAGTTTAGATGGATATGACAGAGTGATATATATTGGCACTTTCTCCAAGGTATTTACACCAGCGTTACGAATGAATTACATGGTATTGCCACAAAAGTTATTGAAAAAATTGAAGGAAAGTTCTTATGAATTCACATCCGCCCCTTCTCGAATCACCCAATGGGCAATGATTTCTTTTATAGAACACGGACATTGGTATCGGCATATCCGTAGAGTACGTAAATTATACCGTAAAAAACATCATAAATTAATTGAGCTTATTCAGAATAATTTTCATGACCATATAAAAATTACTGGTCAAAATGCCGGCCTTCATTTACAAATCACGGTTAACACGAATCAATCCACAGAGACCCTGATAAAATCAGCTGCTGAAGAAGGAATAATTGTCTATGACTTTAAAAACATGTGGATGACCATAAGGACTGAGCCCTTCCCAAGATTGTATTTAGGGTTCGCTGGCGTGAGTGAGAAAGACATGGAAAAAGGAATAGAGTTATTAAAGAGGGCTTGGTTACCCTATCTTCAGTAACCCTTATGCAAATCTGACTTTTTAAATAGAACTAAACTGACCATTTATAAATGGTCAGTTTAGTTCTATTATTGTAAAGTGATAAATGATAGTTTATTGAAAGGATGAAGATAAAGATGAAAGAAACATTAAATTTAAAACATAAATTTGGGCATGGAATATCTCCTCAACAGTTTATGGACAATATGGAAACTAGAGTAATGGAGCAAAGCAAAATCTTAAATACGAAGGACCAATTTTTGTACATCTATGAAAATTTTTCATTGGAAAATAATACGGATAACTTGTTTTTTAATACTTTTCGTAATCCTCAAGATCTTTATTGCTTAATTCTTTGTACCGATTGGTGCCCAGACGTTATTTGGAATGTCCCGGTTCTTTTCCGGGTTATGGAACAATGCAACATTCCTACAGAAGTATTATTAATGGAAGAACACATGGAAACTATGGACCATTTTTTGACTGATGGAGTACGTAACCAACCGATTGCTGTCATCCTTGATAAAAATGGTAATGTATTGGGTAGGTGGGGAGCTCGTCCTGCCTATATTCAAGCTGTCATGGATCGATTTAAAAGTTCCAATCCTGACAAGGAAGCTCCTGATTACAAGGAGAAAATAGGAAAAGTATATGGAGAAATAGGTGAGTTGTACCATTTGGGAACTCACTATCAGAAAGTTATACTACAGGAATTAACTGTACTTTTTTCCTCTATAAAAGACTTTGGATAAAGTGTTACAATCGTTAAGGAAAGAAGGACATTACGTACGACCTAAGTGTACTAAGTCCCTATCTAATGGAACATATCGAACGATGGAGAAGAATTATGAATATTGTTAAGTCGTTCGTAGATATAGAACAATCTAACCAAATGATTCCTTATAATCCATGTACTGCAACGAAAATTATCGAGCATCGGAAGTTCAGCAAAAGAAAGAAGCTCAAGAATTTCCTTAGGCTTCTCATGGTAACAAGCAAAGCTATTGTAATGGGGATATTTGCTTACTTTATTATAATTAAGATGGATGTTTCTAAATATTCATCATTAGTGTTGAATACAAGGCCGGTTGTATCATCCTCAAAATCGCCGGATTAAACTTCCACAGAAGGACTTTTCAATCCTTCTGTGTCTTCATTTGCTTTTCCTTAAGCCTATAACTATTCCCTTTTAGATTGAAAATCCATGAATGGTGTAAAAGACGGTCTAACATAGCTGTCGCTATAATGGGATTTCCTACCATTTATCCCCACTCACCAAACCCTTTATTGGAGGTAAGTATAATTGAACCACGTTTTCTAGTAGTAGCTTCCTCGTAACATTCTGGATCTTCCCTACAAGTATCCTCAACGGAATGAATCAGAACTTCAATGGTTTGCAAGGTGAGTTCAAGTTCATTTTTGGCCTTCCCTTTTATCTCTATTAATTCTCACGCCTATTAGCCGAGCTTATAACACGTTATTCCTTACTAAACAGCGTGCTATTCGACGCAGGGAGAGCCTTTCAGAGCGTTACCTCCTCATTCGACTCCTTGACATAACCCTTCAGTTTTAGAAATCTAAAACTGCCTGACCTTTACCGAAATTGTGTGACCACATTTCATTTGAGCCAGGAACATTTCACACCATTTTAAGCTCCCTTTTGTTAAATATCGATTAATATATCTTACCTGGTTTTTGTTCTCAGAACATTATAGAAGCAGCTGTAAAAGTGATAGCCTCAGGAAATTGCAGATTAACAATGTTTAAATTTTTTCAAAAAAAAGAGCCAAATGGCTCACATTAATCTAAAGTTATTTAACTAATGCTGCTCTCAAATTAATACCATATTCCAAATAACCCTTTAAACAGGTCAACATATAAACCCAACCCTCTTTATTATTTATCAATTGACTTGTTAACTCATCATCATTTTCTTTAAAACCTTCTTCGTTAACTTCAATAATTGTACTCGAGTTATCCAACTCCTTTAGCGTAATTGTAACAATATGTCCTTCCCCCCACTGGAACACAATTTTCCTATTTATCTCTACTTCCATTACTTCTATATTCACTTGAGCATCGTATTCATCATATCTCAATGTAACCATCTTGCCTTGTTCCCATCTTTCAGAACTCGATGAGAACCAAAAATTCCCGATTTTTGAAGGATCTACGAAGGCTTCAAATACTTCATTAGATGGCCTAAATATTTTAATTTTCGTAAGGTTATTCATACTAAATCAACTCTCTTTCGATGTATTTAAGTTTCTCCCATTATCATTAGTTAAAATAAACAAATTTTAAACCCTTATCAGTTAGAACAAAACTGTGATTGGTTATATTGAAATTGGTGGCATGGTGTTTTCCGTTTCAAGCAGACTTTTCAAGTTGCTCAGAATAGCTGGCCAGCCATTGTTTAATCCCTCAAATGTATCTTCTTTATCTACAATGTCAGCAGGAACCAAATTTTCATGTTTAAGTGTTAGTTTTACAGTTGAATCCATTGGTGTTAACTCAAAAGTAACCTGCGACGGTTGCTTTCGAAAGGCTTTATCCTCAACATAAGTACAAGTAAAAGAAAGTAAGTGATACGGCTCACACTTTAGTATTTTACCGTAATCGGAAACTTGTCCATTCCGAGAATAGGTAATGCTTGATCCCTTGCCAATCGGATTGAATTTTGCTTCCGAAGAAGTATTTTTCGGTAAATTCACTGCTTGTCAAAGCCTCCCATAGTTTCTCTGGTGTCGTTGCAATGTAAGTCACATAAACAAATGTCGTGTTAGTCATTTTTATCATCCTCAAGATTATTTTTAAGTTCCAGTAGTGCTTCGATCCGATGCCGTTCATATTTTCCAATCCAGCGATCATATATCTCTGCGATAGGAGCGACATTCAGGTAATGTAGTTTATATCGCCCGTTCCATTCAACGACAACTAAATTCGCCCCTTCCAATATAACTAGGTGTTTTGTAACCGATTGACGGGTCATTTCAAGATGGTCGCACAACTCACTTAATGTTTGGCCATTTTTCTTAAAAAGCTGGTCAAGGAGTTGTCTTCTGCTTGAATCAGCGAGAGCCTTAAATATCTTGTCCATGAATCAATTATATGCAACCAATTGACTGCGTGTCAAATCTTGTGCTTTAAATTTGTGGCCTTATTGAATTGTTCTACACCGTTGATCAATAAGCCTTACTCCAGATAATGTCCCTAAAATGGAAAATGAGCGCTTATCCTTGTTCCAGGATAGCGCCCTATAACGGAATAACTAAGTAGCTTCAATTTGCTGGTTTTGTAAAAGATCATTTCTCGTTAATTTAGCTAAAGAATCTCTACTTTTCCATTACATTCACTACGACATTTCCAAACAATTCGTCTCCAAAATAACCTTCTAATCGGCATAATCCTGCACTTGGTAACATCATTGCTGATGGTTTATGATGATTAGCACCTAAATTCGGCGATAGTTGATTGCTACCTGCTGATTGAAAAACAGTTATTTCTTTACCTGTTTCTTTCCTGACTCCGATTACTTTAAGTGGCTTTGTTAAAATTTCTTTATCACCCCAGAAGTGCAACATATACTTCTGTGTTTCAGCAGCAATAATTGGTCCATGTCCAAATCCAATTTTTCCGTACTGATTGGCTATCTTTGGATTTCGATTCGGTTTCTGTTGAACAACCATTTAAGGCTATTACGGATGCAAATAGAATACTAAAAAAAGATTGAGTCGTTACTTTCATTCTATTCCTCCAACCTATCCGATAATTGTTATGTTCATATTCTATTAGGATATTTATCATTCCTGCTGTTTCAATTAGAAAAAGCTACCTAACATGGCAGCCATATCTTCAACTCTTGCTACCGTTCCATCTTAATATTAAGGTGTTTACTTAAAAATTTTCTTTTTCTACTTTTCACCTTTCACTACGGCATCTCTCAACGCATAATTTAGTTTTAGATTAATTCTATCAATTAATAAATAATATTGACTGTTTAAAAACGAGAATGCCGTATTGGAATGAATAATAACTTAAGAGTAATAGTGCTTTCTACTTTCTACAGCGATAAAATTTTGATGATTTGGCTTCTACTTACCATTCAAATATCATACTTTTCCTTTAAGATCGAGATCACTAAATCCTCAATTGTATTTTTTGTTTTAGCAGCATCTTCCCTAATTTTTTTCTTTAGTTTAGAAGGGATAGCGATTGCGAGGACTTCCAAGTCACTGTCAATATACACTCCTTCTAATCTCTTCGAAATATCTCCCTCAATTATAGATTCTTCAAGTAAAGCAAAAATGTAACCAGGTATATCTTCTTTAATTAAAATGGGTTTTACTTCAACGGTGATTTTGTTTTCTTTACCTAAAAAAACCTTTATGTTTTTTGGCCCTAGTTTAGAGTAAAAGAGCCCCATTGTTTTATAGAACTCCTGGGATTCTGTAAATTGAAATTTAGCAAAGCCTTTCTGTATTTTATATCCGATATCCCGAATCTTTTTTGCTGGTTTATAGCCTGCTTTTTCAATTTCCTCATAGGGGATTTGCTCTCCATCTTGCGTCTGAAGAAAGGACTGCAACTCTTCATTTAATAATAGAAAGTTTTCACCTTTTCCCTCTGGAGAAATAAATTCCTGGTACCATGCATAGTTTGTATCTTTGTAGTAAAAATCTTTTCCTTCATTTCGTTTCTGTTCTTCATAATAAGCAAAACGTTCAATTTCCTCTGGGGAAATGAAATAAAACTCTCGTTGTAGACTGACCTAGTCATTTGAGACAGTAATAAAACACCTTCTTAGGCTGCCATATCACCAAACTCTATTGGTGTGTGGTAGCCTAATTTTTCTTGGATACGCTCTTCGTTATAATACCTCATAAATTGATCTACACGTTCTCTTACTTCTTCTAAAGATAAAGAATTAAATTTAACATACTGAAATTCCTCTGATTTTAGGTTCGAATGAAAAGACTCAATTACTGCGTTGTCCCAACAGTTTCCTCTGCGCGACATACTACTGACTAAATCCTTCTCTTTTATTCGATTTTGATAGGCATAGGAAGAATAGACGCTTCC
>NZ_VLKI01000038.1 GCF_007830235.1 Cytobacillus oceanisediminis | reverse complement strand
CTTACGTCGTATCCTTTTATCCTCACTCCCAGGTGCCGCTGTCACATCGATCCAAATTGATGGGGTACTTCATGAGTTCTCAACAATTGAAGGCGTCGTAGAAGATGTAACATCTATCATTTTAAACATTAAAAAACTAGCACTTAAAATCTACTCTGATGAAGAAAAGACATTGGAAATAGATGTACAGGGTGAAGGTGTAGTAAAAGCAGCTGACGTAACTCATGACAGTGATGTTGAAATCCTTAATCCGGATCTTCATATCGCTACTCTTGGTTCAAACGCCCACTTGCGCATGCGCTTAACTGCGAAGCGTGGACGCGGCTATACACCAGCTGACCAAAACAAGAGAGAAGATCAGCCAATTGGTGTGATTCCAATCGATTCCATCTACACTCCAGTATCTCGTATTTCTTATCAGGTGGAGAATACACGTGTAGGGCAAATGACTAACTATGATAAGTTAACATTCGATGTTTGGACTGACGGAAGTACAGGTCCTCAAGATGCGGTTGCACTTGGAGCGAAGATCTTAACTGAGCATTTGAATATCTTTGTCGGCTTAACTGATGAAGCTCAAAATGCCGAAATCATGGTTGAAAAAGAAGAAGATCAAAAAGAGAAAGTACTTGAGATGACAATTGAAGAACTGGATCTTTCCGTACGTTCTTACAACTGTTTAAAGCGTGCTGGCATCAATACTGTTCAGGAATTAGCCAATAAGACTGAAGAGGATATGATGAAGGTTCGGAACTTGGGCAGAAAGTCTCTTGAGGAAGTAAAACATAAATTAGAAGATCTTGGACTGGGCTTACGTAAAGACGATTGATTAGTTAACACTATTTAATTATCATTTATGTTTGCTTTCAGCAGATTGAATGACTTCAACAAAGGAGGGAAACTTTCATGGGATACAGAAAGTTAGGACGCACTAGTGCACAACGTAAAGCTATGCTGCGTGACTTAGCAACAGATCTAATCATCAATGAGCGCATCGAAACAACTGAAGCTCGTGCGAAAGAACTTCGTTCAGTTGTTGAGAAAATGATCACTCTTGGAAAGCGTGGCGACTTGCATGCTCGTCGTCAAGCATCAGCTTTTGTTCGCAATGAGGTAGCAAACGCTGAAACTAACCAAGATGCAGTTCAAAAACTATTCAGCGACATCGCAACTCGTTATGAAGAGCGCCAAGGTGGATACACTCGTATTATGAAGCTTGGACCTCGTCGTGGAGACGGTGCGCCAATGGTAATTATCGAGTTAGTATAATTTTATCGCAGTCTAACGGGCAGTAAATCCTACACTTTTTAATTTAGAGGAATCTAAAGAAGCCATTTGAAGGATAACTGCCTGTAAGGCCCGATTAATGAATCTCAGACTAAAAGCGCCACGTCCTGTGGCAACGTCTGATTGACCCACATCCTGTGGGCCTCAACTAACTATCAGTGGGAAAAGAAAGAGCCCCACTGACAGCAGTATCACTCTAAGGATAGGGCGCGGGACAGTTTAATCAGAAACTTGTTCTTTGCCCTTTTTCTATAACGTGGATCCCTTCCTTAATTTGTAAGGTATCCCTTAACCAAGCCAAAAACGAGCGTTATGATGAGCATGTACATCTTTTCAACAGGAATTGAGGACTCTTTAGACTGCCTTGCAAAAGGCTTCCCGTTTTCTGGTACACTGTCTCGTCTAGCTCATGCACCTCTTCCGAATTCTGAGATTGCGCCTGACAGGTTTTCTGTCTGACGGAAAGAGGTGCAGGCTTTTTTAATAGCAAGAACCACCATACTGCTTAAGTATGAGCTTTTAATAGGGAGGCATAATAGGCATCCAATAAGCTTAGATAGCAGAAATCCAGATTTTCTTGTATACTACAAGTGTGGAGAAATGGTTTCCATTCAACGCTTGCTATCCAGTTAAATAACCTATTATCGAACTATTAAACCTCGCCAAAAATGGCGGGTTTTTTATTAGGCCAAAAATATAAGTATATTAGACGGCAAATGATGCCGTGATGAGCAGAGTTGAAAACGAGAGAAGGAGAGTTGAGAGGAGGAATTCGAGATGAAAGAGCCATTAGTTGAATTAAAGAATGTCTCGTTTAAATACGACACTGAGGCCGGATTTGCCCTTCGAAATGTTTCATTTACTATTTTTATGGGAGAATGGCTCGCCATTGTAGGCCATAACGGTTCAGGAAAGTCGACGCTTGCCAAGCTGCTGAATGGCTTGCATTTTCCTCTTGAAGGGAATATTACAGTAGGCGGAATCCAATTGGCAGAGGCTACGGTATGGGAGACCAGAAAGAAAATCGGAATGGTTTTTCAAAATCCGGATAACCAGTTTGTTGGAACTACGGTTCAAGATGATGTGGCTTTTGGTTTAGAAAACCATGGAATTGAAAGAAATGACATGGTGCAAAGAGTTAGTCAATCATTAGAGAAAGTCAAAATGGCACAATTTCTTGATCAAGAGCCGCACCATCTTTCCGGAGGCCAGAAGCAAAGGGTAGCTATAGCCGGCGTCATTGCCCTAAGGCCGGATATTATCATCCTTGATGAGTCTACCTCCATGCTGGATCCAAGAGGGCGTGAAGAGGTATTGGAAACAGTTAGAGAGCTAAAGCAGGATTACAATATGACGGTTATCTCGATAACTCATGACTTAGAGGAAGCAGCAAAGGCGGACCGAATTCTTGTCATGAACAAAGGACAGCTTTACCGTGAGGGAACACCTGAGGAAATCTTTCAAATGGATGACGAGCTAGTTAAGCTTGGTTTAGATATTCCTTTTCCTGTTAAACTCAGCAAAATGTTAAGAGAAAAAGGATTGCCCTTATCCAGGCATTATTTATCTGAAGAAGAGTTGGTGGAAGAGTTATGGACATCTCACTCCAAAATGTAGAATATCGTTACCAGGTTAATACGCCATTTGAACGCCTTGCGATAAAAGATGTATCCATCGATATTCCATCCGGTACCTTCCTGGCCATCATTGGGCATACTGGGTCTGGAAAGTCTACTGTTCTCCAGCATTTGAATGCGCTGCTGAAGCCGACAGAAGGCAAGGTTGTTATTGGCGATCGAGTCATTACCGCAGATAAAAAACAGAAAAATCTGAAGGAAGTCCGCCAAAAGGTCGGAATCGTATTTCAGTTTCCGGAGCATCAGCTGTTTGAGGAAACGGTTGAAAAGGATATATGCTTTGGCCCGATGAATTTCGGAGTTTCTGAAGAGGAAGCCCAAAAAAGGGCACGCGCTGCAATCCAGCAAGTTGGACTTCCAGAAGAAATCCTGAACAAGTCTCCGTTTGAGCTATCAGGCGGCCAAATGAGGCGTGTGGCCATTGCCGGTGTGCTTGCTATGGAACCGGAAGTTATCGTCCTGGACGAGCCCACTGCAGGCCTTGATCCGCGAGGCAGAAAAGAGATTATGGATATGTTCTTTAGCTTGCATCAAACCAGAGGGCTATCAACCGTACTGGTAACGCATAGCATGGAGGATGCCTCCCGTTACGCTGACCAGATTGTCATTATGCATAACGGAGAAGTGTATGAGAAGGGAACACCTAAAGAAATCTTTTCCTCACCTGAGGGCTTGCTTAAGCTGGGCCTTGATGTCCCTGAGGTTGTCCGTTTTCAGCAAAAAATTGAAAAGTCATTCAACACACGTTTCTCTAAGACTTGTTTAACAATGGAAGAGCTGACCGAAGAGGTAGCATTATTAGTGAAAAGAGGTGCGCCGAAATGATGGAGAAAATGATTTTTGGGCGCTACGTTCCCGCCGATTCTGTCATTCATCGGATGGACCCGCGCTCAAAGCTGATTCTTATCTTCTTATTTGTATGTATCGTGTTTCTCGCCAATAATTTGCTGACTTATGGTTTTTTAACCGTTTACACCTTTTTTATGATCGCTTTGTCAAAGGTGCCGTTCAGGTTTATTTATACGGGCTTAAAGCCAGTACTTCTGCTTGTTATTTTTACTTTATTCCTGCACTTATTTTTAACGAAAGAGGGAGAAGTCATCTTCCAGTTTGGGTGGCTAACCATTTATGAAGAAGGATTGAGGCAGGGTGTCTTTATTTCATTGCGCTTTTTCCTGCTGATTCTGATGACGTCCATTCTGACATTAACTACGACACCGATTGAAATAACCGATGGCCTTGAAAGTTTGCTTGCTCCTTTAAATAAGATAAAGTTTCCGGTTCATGAGCTGGCTCTGATGATGTCTATTTCTCTTCGGTTTATCCCAACCCTCATGCAGGAAACGGATAAGATTATGAAGGCTCAGACAGCAAGGGGAGTTGATTTTGCGAGCGGCCCTATTAAAGACCGGGTTAAAGCCATAATCCCGCTGCTGATCCCTTTGTTTGTCAGTTCTTTTAAAAGGGCAGAGGAGCTTGCTGTGGCGATGGAGGCACGCGGGTACAGAGGCGGAGAAGGAAGAACGAAATACAGGCAGCTTAGCTGGGGTCTGAAGGATACAGGAATGCTTGCTCTGCTTGCAGCATTGACCCTTGTGTTATTTCTGCTGCGGACGTAATGGAGCTGAATTATGCAAAGATTTAAATGTATCGTTACTTATGATGGCACCCATTTTGCCGGCTATCAGGTTCAGCCGAATAAGCGAACCGTACAGGGAGAGCTGGAGAGGGCCTTGAAGAAGCTTCATAAGGGAGAAGACATAAGGGTTACAGCCTCTGGAAGAACCGATGCTGGCGTCCATGCAAGAGGACAGGTGATTCATTTTGATTCCCCACTAAATATTCCTCTTGAAAAATGGGAGATTGCCCTGAATTCGCTGTTGCCGGATGATGTGGCGGTAATAGGGGCTGCCAGAGCTGCTGAGGACTTCCATGTCCGCTTCGATGCCAAAGGGAAGGAATACCGGTACTTTGTGCATTTATCGTCCAGGAGGGATCCTTTTAAACGCCACTATGCTTATCAATTTCCTTATGCTTTAAATATTGATTCTATAAAAAAAGCAGCAGCGGGCTTAGTAGGGACGCATGATTTTACGAGCTTCTGTTCAGCAAAGACGGAAGTGGAAGACAAGGTAAGGGAAATCCAGGAGATAGAGGTGGTGGAAGAAGGAGACATGCTTACCTTTCGTTTTAAAGGCACGGGTTTTTTATACAATATGGTCCGTATTCTCGTCGGAACTCTTTTGGAGGTTGGGTCCGGGGAAAGAGACGCGGATTCCATGCCTGCCATAATCGAGGAGAAAAACAGATCTGCTGCAGGGAAAACAGCACCACCTCAAGGTTTATATTTATGGAAAGTTTTTTATTAAAATTTTGGAAAATAACTGCGGGGAACCACGGGGACGCGTTGTAAAGCCAAACTCTTTTGAAAAAAAGACCTTAAAACAACTAAACCAGGTGTAACATACCCTTGACATTGGACTGTCAAAGTTATAATATAGCATATGGTATTATTATTAAAACCACGATAAGCCCCGGAACTTATTGTGTCGAATATATTAAACCAAAATGATTAATGATGGATTTATTAGGAGGGAAACTGATGCGTACAACGTTTATGGCGAATTCAAATAATATCGAACGTAAATGGTACGTGGTTGATGCTGAAGGCAAAACTCTAGGTCGTCTTGCTAGTGAAGTAGCATCAATCTTACGTGGTAAACATAAACCAACTTATACACCACATGTAGATACTGGTGATCATGTTATTCTTATCAATGTTTCAAAAATCGAACTTACTGGGAAAAAGCTTACAGACAAGATCTACTATCGTCACAGCATGCACCCAGGCGGTCTAAAAACAAGAACTGCTCTTGAAATGCGTACAAACTACCCTGAGAGAATGTTAGAGCTTGCTATCAAAGGCATGCTTCCAAAGAACTCTCTTGGCCGTCAAATGTTCAAGAAATTACACGTATATGCTGGTAGCGAACATCCGCACCAAGCACAACAACCTGAAGTTTACGAACTTCGTGGATAATTTTTAGGGAGGTTATTAACTTGGCACAGGTTCAATATATTGGTACTGGTCGTCGTAAGAGCTCCGTTGCACGTGTTCGTTTAGTTCCAGGCGACGGTAAAATCATCATCAATGGTCGTGAAATCACAGATTACATTCCTTTTGCAGCTTTACGTGAAGTTGTAAAACAACCGCTTGTAGCTACTGAAACTCTTAATAGCTACGATATTCTTGTAAATGTAAATGGCGGTGGATACACTGGTCAAGCTGGCGCAATCCGCCACGGTATCGCTCGTGCACTGCTTCAAGCTGACCCAGAATTCCGTCCAACATTAAAGCGCGCAGGACTATTAACTCGTGACGCACGTATGAAAGAGCGTAAGAAATACGGTCTTAAAGGTGCTCGTCGTGCTCCTCAGTTCTCAAAGCGTTAATTTTCGATGTTACAAAGGCCCTCAACCGTTTGGTTGGGGGTTTTTTTATGCTTTAAAAAATATTAGCCTGGCCTTATCAACACTTTCTTGCATAAATTAGGATTTTGCGGAGGACAAGTATTAATTATCTACATCCTATATATAAAGAAACAAAAAATGAGATAAGGATGTGGACAAAAATAAATATAAAAGAGATAGAAACAAATAATGAACTTATTGGCTATGGATCCCAGGGGAAAGTTTACAAATTGTCTCCCGATAGATGTATTAAAATTTATTTAAGAGAAAAGCATGCCAAGAGGGAAGCTAAAGCGCTCAGGTCTGGAGCGTCATCTCGTTTTTTCCCAAAAATATATGAAACAGGGCCTAATTATATTGTTATGGAGTATATAGAGGGCAGAACATTAATTGATTATTTAGAAAAAGAAAGTAAGCTTAGTAAATCGATAATTAAAGAAATAGTAATGATGCTAAAAGAAATGGAACGATTAAACTTTACAAGAGTAGACGCAAGACTCCGCCATATTATCATAACGAAAGAAAAAGAAGTTAAAGTGATAGACCATGTAAATAGCTTTAAAATTATTTCGAAGTATCCCAAGCACCTGTTTAGAGGGCTAAAATAACTAGGGCATCTTCAATTCTTCCTCGAACAGGCCAATAAATTTGATTCAGAACTCTGCATGAGATGGAAGAAAGTATATCCTTAATACTTAGTCACGAATAAGTACAACGCTCATTAAACCGAGAATTTTTTCTAATGGTGCTCGTCGTGCTCCTCAGTTCTCAAAGCGTTAATGATCAAGTTTCAAAGGCTCTCAAAAATATTGGTTGGGGGTCTTTTTTATTTCTAAAAGGGTTTCGATCTTTATTATTTTGAACTGCAAGCAGGAACTTAATGTACAATAAGTTAAAGGATGGAAAGTATGCACCATAACAGCCACAAAAAGAACCGTCCGGCATAGCCAGAACGGTTCTTTTCAGGTCTTAATTATAGAAACCTAAAGTCCAAATAAATATGGCAGGAATAACGAAATTTGCGGGATAAACGCAACCAGCAGCAAAACAAGGATAACTGCTGCAAAGTAGGGAATCAGCGTTTTTGTTACTTGTTCAATTCTAACTTCTGCAACGCTGCAGCCAACAAATAACGCACTTCCAACAGGCGGAGTCATATTGCCGATACACAAAGCGAAACAAATAATCATGCCAAAATGGACAGGGTCCATGCCGAAGCTATTGGAGATCGGCAGAAATATAGGTGTAAAAATAAGCACGGCCGGAGTAATATCCATAAAGGTTCCTACCAATAAAAGAATAAAAATCATAATCAGGATAATCCCGACCTGGTTGTCAGTAATGGATAATAGGGTATTACTGATAGCTTCCGGCAAACTCATATAAGACATAACAAGTGAGAACAAAGCGGATGCTGTGATTAAAAATAGGATCATGCCCGTAATTTCGATTGTTTCTTTAAAAATGCCAGGTATGTCCTTAATTTTTATGTTTTTATAAAACATTGATAGCAGAGCGGAATAAATAACCGCAACTGCTGCGCCTTCAGTAGCAGTAAAGATACCCGCTACAATTCCGCCTATAACAATCACAATTAATAAAAGACTTGGGATCGCACTGGCAATAATATAGAAAACATCTTTTGCCTTTGGTATTTCCGAAACAGGGTAGTTTTCCTTTTTAGCCATAAAATAGGCAACGGCCATAACCGCTAATCCCCATAAAATACCCGGTAAATAACCAGCCATAAATAAGGCTGCCACAGAGGTTCCGCCACTGACCAATGAATAAACAATCAGGACCGAACTGGGAGGGATAATTAATCCTGTTGGAGCTGATGCAATATTGACTGCTGCTGAGTAAGTCCTTTTATAGCCCTGATTGGTTTGCAAAGGAGTCATAATTCTGCCCATTGCAGCAGCAGATGCTACACTTGATCCGGCTATGGCCCCAAAAAGCATGTTTCCTACAACATTGGTATGGGCCAAAGCTCCAGGCATTTTACCAACCAACACCTTCGCAAAATTTACAAGCCTAAAAGCGATGCCGCCATTATTCATTATAATCCCTGATAAAACAAACAAAGGAATCGCCAGCATAGTAAAGTTATCAATTCCCGTTACCATACGCTGAGCGGAGGTCAAAATGGCAACATCAAAAGGCAATACGAATAAAAAGGTTATGACAGAACTTAAGATAATCGCAATTGCGATGGGGGCACCAAAAAACATAAGCAGGAAAAAGGAGGCGAAAAGGATTAAACCTGCGATGGTTTCCATTATAAAATCACCTCTTCTTTCTCTCTTGATTTATGTGAGACCATACTATGAATGGTATAAAGGATTATGCATACACCGCTTACAGGCAAGGCTGCGTAAACCAGCCCCATGGAAATCCCAGTTGCTGCTGCCGTTTGGGCAGAGGTCAGCATAACAATATTAATTCCTCCGAAAACCATTAAAGCAGCTACAGTTACGAGAATGATAATGTCTGTTATCCTTTCAAGAAGCAACTGTGTTTTGATTTCGAATTTCTCTCTGAAAAATAAAATCCCAATATGTTTCTTTGCGCCAAACACATAGGCAGCAGCCATTAGGCCAAACCAAATCAGCATAAATCTGGTTATTTCTTCTGTGCCTGGAGAAGAAATATTAAAGACATACCTAGCCAGCACCTGCCAGGTTGAAAGGACAACCATAGCAATTAATAAAAAGGATGAAATTGCAATTAGTGCCTTATCCAAAGCATATTTAACCTTATTCATTGGTGCCAGCCCCCTTTATTATTTGATAAATATCCCTTGTCTTTTCGTCTTGTGCGTATGCTTTATGAAGCGGCTGTACAGCTTCTATAAAGGATGATTTGTCGACTTCAATAAATTTTACGCCCATTTCATTTTTGGCCGTTTCTGTCATTTCATTAATCGTCTTTGCCCAAACCCCTTCATGATAAAGTGTTGATTCCTCAGCTGCCTCTTGGATGATCTTTTGTTCCTCGGCAGAAAATTTATTAAACCGTTTAGCGTTCATGACAAGCATATCAGGCACGATTTGATGGCCGGTATACATATAATACTTGGCTACCTCACCGTGGTTGTTTCCTACTAAAGCGGTTTCATTGTTTTCAGCAGCATCAATAACCCCGGATTGTAAAGCAGTATACACTTCTCCATATGCCATCGGAGTAGGCAGTCCGCCTAATGCTTCAATCATATTCACACTAGTTTGGCTGGGCTGAACCCTGGTTTTTAAGCCTTTCATATCTGCTACAGTATTGACTTCCCGATTCTTAGTGTAAAGATTCCGGACACCTGCATTATAATAAGTTAATCCAATGATGCCGATATCCTCGGTCTGATAGTAAATCTTATCTGTAATGTCTTTGTTGTTCATTGTTTTCTCAAACTCTTCATAGTCTTCAAAAACATACGGCAAACTAAAAATTGAATAATCAGGCTCAAATCCTTCTAATGCACTTGCACTGACCTTGGCAACATCAACGGCACCTGATTGAGTTAATTCAAGAACTTCTCGTTCGCTCCCCAATTGTCCATTAGGATAGATTTTTACTTGGATTTTATTATTAGATTTCTCTTTGACGATTCTTCCGAATTCCACAAGAGACAAGTGAACGGGGTGGTCCAATGTTTGGTTGTGGGCCAGCTTCAATTCGGAAACTCCCGACTGGCTTGTACCGTTTTGACAACCTGCAAGGGCAAGGATTAAAACAAAAACAGTGAGTAAAATAGAAATTCGTCTCATAGGGTGTCCTCCTGTTATAATAGGTTTCGCAAAATTTAAAACGTTTACATTACAAATATAAAATAAATAGTTTGTTTAGTAAACAAATATTTATTAAACGGATTGAATACATTAATTTCCCAATGGATCAATTACAATAAATTAATTGTTGTCCACTGTAAGGCGCCAGGTGTCGCATATTGTCGCTATAAGTAGACCATGCAAAAAGTGGAAATTTTTATTTCCGCAAATATCGTCCTTAGAAGGGATTATCATGCGTGAGAGAGTCTAAGAGGACGCTCATACATGAATGTTAGCGTTTTCATTCATTATCTCGCCCTTATCCTGCTGACTTTCCGATATACCCTTGAATATGAATCTCAGCATGTTACGATTAATAACGTTGAAAAAATACGAACGGGTTTACGAAAAGAATGATCATCTTAAGGAGGATGTCCATGTTAGAAAATAAGACGATTGCTTTTTTAGGAGCAGGTTCAATGGCAGAGTCAATGATTTCAGGAGTCATTACAGCTGAAAAAATGCCGGCGGATCAGGTTTATGTAACAAACAAGAGCAATGCAGGCAGACTTGATGAAATCCATGCAAAGTACGGTGTGCAGGCTGTGCCGCAGAGCGAGCTGCCATTTGAAAAGATTGACTTGTTTATTTTAGCCATGAAACCAAAAGGTGCAGAAGAAGCTCTTCATTCTATTAAAGACAAACTAAAACCCAACCAGGTGATCCTTTCTGTATTAGCAGGCATTACAACGGAGTTTATGGAAGAGCATTTAAATGTTGGTCAGCAGGTTGTTCGTGTTATGCCGAATACCTCAAGCATGATTCAGGAGTCTGCAACTGCAGTCGTGGCAGGCAAGAATACAAGCATGGCCAATGTTGAATTGGTTAAGGAACTGCTTAAATGCATGGGTGAGGTTTATATCATTAATGAAGACCAAATGGATGTATTTACGGGATTAGCCGGAAGCGGTCCTGCCTACTTCTATTATCTGATGGAAAACATGGAACGCGTAGGGGTAGAAAAAGGGATGGATGAAGAAACGGTTCGGAAAGTTGTTGCGCAAACCATTTTCGGTGCTGCAAAGATGGTACTGGAAAAAGAAGAAGCACCTACTTCACTTAGGGAAAAAGTAACTTCACCTAACGGCACTACAGCATCGGGGCTGGAGGCCTTAAGAAAATTTAATGGCGGTGAAGCCATCTCACAGGCAGTCGAGCATGCTGCGAAACGCTCGAAGGAAATCAGCAAGGAGTTGGAAGGTGCACTTGTCACTTCCTAACCTTATATAAAGGAAGTTCATAAATTCCGGGAAAAACAACGGTCGAATTTTTGTCGCATTGACACACTCCGGTCCATACGTATTATCACCATACGGCCCGGTTTTCGAGTCTACCGCTCCGCGAACTTCTCGGGTCTTTTTATCTTCATTTATGAACCGTAATTATATAGGCTGTAATAGTTCACAGGAGGTATTGGATGTTTAAAAAAGAAAAGCAGATAAAAAGAGTTGTTATTAAGATTGGAAGCAGCTCATTAACAAGTATGCATGGAGAGATCAGCCGCAGGAAGCTTGAAAATCTTGCGGAGCAAATTGTGGCCTTGAAGGATGCCGGCTATGAAACAGCTGTGGTTTCATCAGGTGCTGTAGCAGCAGGCTATCGCAAGCTTGGCTGTATTGACCGGCCGTCATCACTCCCAGAAAAGCAGGCTGCAGCTTCAATTGGCCAAGGGCTGCTAATGGAATCTTACTCAGAACTCTTTTTATCTCACGGATATGTGGCTTCACAAATATTAATCACAAGAAGCGACTTTTCCGATGAAGTACGTTATGGAAATATGCATAACACGATGAATGTGCTATTGGAGCGCGGAATCATTCCGATTATTAATGAAAATGATACGGTTACAGTCGACCGGTTAAGATTTGGGGACAATGATACCCTTGCTGCGAAGGTTGCAGGCCTCATTGATGCCGATCTGCTCATCATTTTATCAGATATTGACGGCCTTTATGACAGCAATCCGAATGACAATCCTAATGCAAAGCTTCTGGAAAATGTCCATTCCATTACACCGGAAATTGAAGCGGCAGCTGGCGGTTCAGGAAGTGCAGTTGGAACAGGCGGCATGAAATCAAAAATCCAGGCAGTAAAAATTGCAATGGCTGCAGGAATCGATTCCTTTTTAGGAAAAGCCGGAACCGAGAATATCCTAATGGAAGCAGTAGAAGGCGCTGCCAAAGGAACCTATTTTGAGCAGGAACCAGATGCTTTTAACCTCGATAATCAGAAACAGTGGATTGCTTTCCATTCCGGTCCTGAAGGGAAGGTTACAATTAGCTCTAATGCCAAAACGGCAATTATTGATAAAAATGAAAACCTGTATCGTTCAGATATCCAGGATGTTACAGGTCGATTCAAGGATGGTGCGGTTGTCCGTATCCTTGATGAAGAAGGAAAAGAGATCGGCCTCGGCAGAATTAATTTTTCAAATGAACAGCTTAATGAAGTGTCAGCAGAAGATGAAAATGAGTTAGAACCGGCCATTGCACAAGAAACATTTGTGTGTTCACGTGATTTCAAATTACCAGCACTTGTTTAATGCAATTAAATTAGGAGGGATTCAATGACTACTGCAGAAGCAGTAAAGACAAATACAGTAGAAGAACAGGCAAAAAGGGCAAAAAAGGCTGCCAAAAATTTAAGTATTTTAACGACAGAAGAGAAAAATGAAGCACTTCGTACAGTAGCAGATGCTTTAGAAACAGGATATGAATCGATTATTTCAGCAAACCTTATTGATTTAAAAAACGGAGAAGAAAAAGGGTTTGAACAGGCCTTTATGGATCGCCTTTCCCTTAATAAAGAACGGATTTTTGATTTTGCGGAAGGCCTTCGCCAGGTCGCAGAACTTCCTGACCCAATTGGAGATGTAATGTCACGCTGGACATTGGATAACGGCTTGAAGGTGGAAGAAGTACGTGTTCCGCTTGGCGTCATTGGCATGATTTATGAAGCACGCCCGAATGTGACGGCAGATGCAGCCGGATTGGCTCTGAAATCAGGCAACGCCATTGTGCTAAAAGGCGGTTCTTCTGCTCTTAATTCGAATAAAGCCATTGTGGAAATTATTCATAAAGCACTTGAAGAAACAAGAATACCAAAAAACGCTGTCCAGTTCATTGATACGGTTAACAGAGAAGCAACAAAGCAGCTATTCACAATGAAAGAGCATATCGATGTATTAATCCCAAGGGGAGGAGCATCTTTAATTAAGGCAGTTGTTGAAAATGCGACAGTTCCTGTGCTTGAAACAGGAGTAGGTAACTGTCATATCTATGTGGATAGTGATGCAGATGCGGAGAAAGCAATCAATATCCTTATTAATGCAAAAACAGATCGTCCAGCTGTCTGCAATGCAGCGGAAACGCTGATTGTTCATGAAGCTTGGCTTAACCAGCATAAAGAATTGCTTGCAGAATCGCTTAAAAAGCACGGCATCACCGTTCATGGAGACGAGTCAGCAGCTGCAGCTCTTCCAGATGTAAAGCCAGCAACTGAAAGTGATTGGGCAAATGAATATTTAAGCCTGGATCTAGCTGTAAAAACAGTTAAAGATTTGGAAGAAGCGATTGACCATATCGACCAGTATGGTACAAAGCATTCTGAAGCGATTATTACAGAAAATGCAGATACAGCAAAGAAGTTTATGCAGTTAACTGACGCTGCGGCACTTTACCATAATGCATCGACAAGGTTTACAGATGGAGGAGCGCTAGGTTTTGGTGCTGAAATCGGCATATCAACACAAAAACTTCATGCGAGAGGACCTATGGGCCTTCCAGCATTAACAACCCGTAAATATTTAATGTCCGGAAACGGGCAAATTCGATAAGAACTTATGAAAAGCTCCAGCCTCGGCTGGAGTTTTTTCTTGAATAATGCGTCTGGAAAACCATAAAAAATTGGCAGCTGAATCGTGTCTGCTTTTTGTATTTCTCTCCCGCGGCAGATAAAGACTATCTTCAAGGGGTGAGAAAGCAGTGACTGTCATAACGACGTTCAAAGAGAAAAAAAGAGAAAAGCAAATTAAATATGAAAAATCAGTCCTTCGGGAAATTTCCATAAAAGCTTTAAAAGAAAAAGTTCAGCAATTCTTTGGCTCGTCAAGGTTTGTATCCGGATTGATGATGAATTCCGGAATTGAAGAAGCCTGTTACGATGTAGCGATAGAAGCGTATTTACTGGGCGCGAATTACAGCCGCTTTGGATTCTATGGCGAATCCGTGGATCAAGTCCTTATTAGGTGTGAAAAAGAACAAAAACATTTTGTGGATACATTATATAACTTCTTCTTGTACTGGGGCCATGGTTCAGAAGCAATTATGAGCGAATCCCTTTATTATATGTGCGAGCAATATGTAAACAGCTGGTGGTCAGAAGGATTTAATAAAGGACAAAGAAGGCACAAGCTGCGCCTCCACTGACTGCCAATCCTCACTAAGAACTTTAGCTGGTCTCATTGTCTGTAATGATGCGTTGCGCTGTCCCTTTTCGAAGTTCTATAATTCCTCCTTGTCCCATATATTGAAATGAGGATAAGCAGGAGGGATTGATTAGGGCATATGAAGAAAAAATTAAAAATAAGCGGGTTTGCGATCGGGCTTATTGTCCTTTTTCTTATTTTACAATATGACTTTACGGATGATGATTCTTGGGATTCGTGGAATCTTCCTTTAACAGGAAAGATCTTCTTGCTTGACCCAGGCCATGGGGGTCCGGATGGCGGTGCTGGGGATGAAGGCGCACTCGAGAAAGATATCGCCCTTGATGTTTCTCTAAAAGTGAGAGACTACCTTCAGGAACAAGGAGCGCTTGTGATTATGACGAGGGAAGATGACCGGGACCTTGCACCTGAGGGGACGAGGGGATACAGCAGGCGAAAAGTGGAAGACCTGAAGAAGAGGCTTGAAATGATTAATACTTCTGATTCCGATTTTTACGTAAGCATCCATTTGAATTCGATTCCCTCTTCCCGATGGAGAGGTGCTCAGACCTTTTACGCACCTGGAATTAAGGAAAACGCCAAAGCAGCAAAATTCATTCAAGACGAGCTTCGCCGCAACCTGGAGAATACCACCCGCAATTCCAAACCGCTGAATAATGTTTATATCTTAAAATACGCTAAAAAACCGGGTGTCTTAGTTGAAGTAGGATTTTTATCAAACCCGAGTGAAAGAGCCGATCTGAAAACAGAGGATTATCAAAATAAAATTGCTGCTTCCATTTATAATGGAATCATGCGCTATTATACAAATGAAAAAGAGTTAGTAGAGAAGTGGGAGTGAAAAGGTGCTGAAATGGCATCTTTTCTTTTTTTAAGCGTAGTACATGATTAAGCAGGGGAATAGTGATTAAAAATAGGATGTGATAGAATTAACAGTAAAGAATATTCAATATGTTATACTAAAATGGAAACGAATTCAAAGGGCGGGTGCATTTATGTTAACTGAACAGAAAGTAAGTGAAGTTTTAAGCGGAGTGAAGGAACCATTTATACATAGAACGTTAGGTGAACTAAATGCGATTGAAGAAATTAAAATTAAAGAAGAAAAGAACCATGTCAGCGTAAAGATCCAGATTGCCAAAACAGGTACAGCTGAACAGCTTCAGCTTCAAACGCAAATTGTAAACCTTTTAAAGGAAGCAGGAGCGGCAACAGTCGGCATCCGCTTCAGCGAGCTTCCTGAAGAAGTTTTATCACAATACAGAGAGTCTGCACCTGAGGAAGATAAAGGTTTGCTTTCTCCAGGCAATACAACTGAATTTATTGCAATTGCAAGCGGAAAGGGCGGGGTTGGCAAATCCACCGTTTCCGTAAACCTTGCAGTATCCCTTGCAAGATTGGGCAAGAAGGTTGGCCTTATTGATGCCGATATTTATGGATTCAGCGTTCCTGATATGATGGGAATAACAAAGCGTCCTGTTGTCAGGGGAGAAAGAATTCTTCCGGTAGAGCGCTTTGGGGTAAAAGTAATTTCAATGGGATTCTTTGTTGAAGATAATGCGCCAATTATTTGGAGAGGCCCAATGCTTGGGAAAATGCTGAACAGCTTCTTTAATGAAGTAGAGTGGGGCGAGCTTGATTACCTGCTTCTTGACTTGCCGCCAGGAACAGGCGATGTTGCCCTGGATGTGCACACAATGCTGCCGTCCTGTAAAGAAATTGTTGTTACAACTCCGCATCCGACTGCGGCCTTTGTTGCTGCGCGTGCGGGTGCTATGGCGCTTCGGACAGAGCATGAGATCTTAGGTGTTATTGAAAACATGGCATATTTTGAAAGCAAACTGACCGGCGAGAGAGAGCATGTTTTTGGCCAAGGCGGCGGAGAAAAGCTAGCTGATGAACTAAGAACAGAAGTTTTAGGCCAGCTGCCGCTTCAACAGCCTGATTGGAATGAAGAAGACTTCGCTCCATCCATTTATGATGAAGACCATAAGCTTGGACAAATTTATACGGATATCGCGCGTAAAGTTATTCAAGCAGTTGAAAGCAAGTAATAAAAGTGCCTCTTCCAGTTATGGGAGAGGTTTTTTTAGAAAATAAAAAAGCGGCAAGAAATTTGCCGCTTCTTACAAGGAATTAAGCTCCGCCGCCCTGGCCGCCGCCACCGCCTTGGTCTCCACCTTGGCCGCCACCGCCTTCACCACCACCGCCTTCTCCGCCACCTTGCTGTTCTCCGCCTTTAACTTCTTCAGCGGCTTTAAGAAGGAGATCCTGGATTTTGGCTTTAAAAAGCGGGCTTTCAAATGTTTCAGTTACTACCTTTTGCAAGTGTTCCCGATATTCTTTGCTTTTAAGAACGTTGGTTACTTCCTTTTCAAGCTCAGGATCTTTTAGTACCTCGATCATCATTCCGCGATATTCAGGATCCTTCATTAGATCCTTTAAAAGCTGTTCATTTTCCTTTTGCATGCTTTTTGCCATACTTTCAGCAAACTTTGGATCATCAAAAGACTTCTTCCAAAATTCTGTGCCTTTTTCAGAGGTCAAAGTTTTCTCAATTGTTTCGGCTACAATCTTTTGGTCCATGACTAGCTTCTGCTGCATTTTTTCATCTGCCATTAATTCTTCAATGGCTTTTTTTCCTTCATCTGTCTTTAATATATCTACAACCATTTTTTTAGTTTGCTCATAATCCATTTGGCCACCGCCGGTTTCACCCTGGCCGCAGCCTGATATGAAAAACACAATTGCAAATGGCAGGAGCAAACGGAATTTTTTTAGCATAGTGAAGCTCCTTTCAGAGGTGTCCTTAACTTTAGAATGAAGAAAATAAGCAAATATTATGCGCTGCAAATACAATGCCTAGATTTTTCAAACTTTGGTTGGTACAATCATAAGGAGGCATTGTCCTAAAAGGAATAATTTAATTATTATGGGGGAAAAATAAATTGACTAGCCGTAATTGGGTAAAGCTTTTTATATCAACTCTTTTAGTGGGCGGTTTAACAACTGGAGTTGTAGGATTTATTGTTCGATGGGAAGAATTTGCACCTATTTTCGCTGATTTTGATATTCTTGAAATCGTGTCTGTATTGTTCTGGCTTGTAGGTGTTGGGTTAATTTTTAGTATCGTGAGTCAAATGGGCTTCTTTGCTTATCTAACTGTACACCGTTTTGGATTGGGCATTTTTAAAGGTTTATGGAATCCTATTCAAATCGTGCTTATTTTGTTTGCATTATTTGATTTGGTTTATTTTCGCTATAAGGCTTTTGCTAATGAGGGAGAAAGCCTGCTTCCGTATATAGGCGTCGCAATATTTCTCTTATTAGTAGGGCTTGTGGTTGCTGCGATAAAAACAAAACAAACCAATCAGCATGCATTCATCCCGGCAGTCTTTTTTATGGTGGTAGTAACTTCCATTGAGTGGGTTCCGGTTTTAAAGGTAAACGAAGAAAGCTGGCTATACTTAATGTTATTTCCGTTATTAGCTTGCAATACTTATCAGTTGCTTATTCTTCATAAACTTAATGAAGACTCTCAAAAACAAAGAAGTAAAATAGCGGAAAAGCCATCCAAATAGTTGGATGGCTTTTCTTTTTACTTTATTTCATTTGTCTTGGTATCAGCATTTGCAATCATTTCGGAAACGGTAACAAGCTTTAAGCCTTTTCCTTTCATATCATCCAAGATGATCGGCAGTGCCTTTGCTGTTTGTTTTGCGGAATCGGATGCATGAAGCAAGACAATATCCCCTTTTTTCGCTTTCGACACATTTTCAGCAATCACTTCTACTCCAGGATTAGTCCAGTCCTTTGAATCAATGCTCCAATGCACAACCGTATAACCCATTCTTTGTGCAACCTTTAAGGTCTTTTGATCAAAATGACCTGTAGGAGCACGCACCAATTTGATGTCTTTAATATTTAGTTTTCTAAAAGCTTCCTGGGCCTTTGCGAGATCCCGCCTGATTTTATCCTCTTCAAGCTCGGTGTAATTCTCGTAATCGTAGCCCAATATTCCAATTTCGTAACCCTCTTTCACGATTCTAGCTACTAAATCCGGATGGCGCTCTGCCCAGGACCCTGCAAGAAAAAATGTCGCCGATTTAATACCTTCCTTTTTGAGGATATCCAAAATAGGTTCTGCTTTAACATCGCCCCATCCAATATTAAAGGTTATGGCTATATCTTTTTCCCCCTTGTAAACGGCCTTGGGACCGTCCTTGGCTGAAAAGGCAGGCAAATGGACAATGCTCTCCATATGGAGAAACCAGGCGGTAAAAAACGCTGCTATTACCACTAACAAAATTTGTTTTAATGACTTTCCATTTAGCACATAAAAAAAGTTCATAATATCCTTCACCTCGTCCGATACATTCCTTGTCTCATACCTATGCTTAACTTGTCTCATACATGAATAAAAATTAAAATTCATAAAAAAAACAAAATGGAAAAATACTACAGAAAACTAAAAAGAAACAATAGGGGGCAATAAATGTGGTAGGGATGCTATTAAATCAAAAAGAAGTAAAGGAAATGGAATATTTGATTAAGCGTGAGATGGATGAAATACTATTTGATTTAAAGGATGACAGGATTGATCATATTGTAAAAAGAGCTATGGAAGAGAGATATAAAATTTTATTTTCTTTATTCCAGCGTGTGGCTTCTCCGTCTGATTGCTTAAAATACATGCGTTCCCGCCCTCGACGAGAGCAAAAAGGATGATGCGTTATTTGCTTTAAGAAAAAAACTTTTTAATAACTGTTGACTTCTAATTGGTATCTTGGTATATTAATAAACGTCGCTGATGACGGTAAGCAAAAACAACTTAAAAAAGTTGTTGACGTCGAAGCTGATAAATGATATATTAATAAAGTCGCTTTTGGGCGATGGGGTAAAACTTGTTCTTTGAAAACTGAACGAACAAAAACGTCAACGTTAATTCTTTAGTCTTTTTAAAAAAGACAACTTATGAGCTTAATCAACTCTTATATGGAGAGTTTGATCCTGGCTCAGGACGAACGCTGGCGGCGTGCCTAATACATGCAAGTCGAGCGGACTTCTGGGAGCTTGCTCCCAGAAGTCAGCGGCGGACGGGTGAGTAACACGTGGGCAACCTGCCTGTAAGACTGGGATAACTTCGGGAAACCGGAGCTAATACCGGATAATCCTTTCCCTCACATGAGGGAAAGCTGAAAGATGGTTTCGGCTATCACTTACAGATGGGCCCGCGGCGCATTAGCTAGTTGGTGAGGTAACGGCTCACCAAGGCAACGATGC
>NZ_VLKI01000037.1 GCF_007830235.1 Cytobacillus oceanisediminis | reverse complement strand
TATAAAGAGTCTATATTACAGAACTAGATATACTGTTGGCAGGTGGCTACATTATTAACTGCCGTTTCATGCATTTTTTGCTTGCCAAATACAGGGTTATTAGGTGCAGTAGGTGCGGCACTTAGTAGGGAGAAATTAAAAGAAGTTGAGAATCGACCATTGGCATATGCTGCAATAGTTGAGAGGCAATTTAATAGACAATCTTCAAACAGCTGTCCTACTCCAAATTACTAAAACTGTAAAGTAGAAGTACTAAATATATAATCCTTACATTTGGGATAAGGGAGAGTGTCAAATGGCAAAGTGGTGGATGGTTCGTGCGGGTAGTAATAATAATCTAATTCCGATTTGGAGACAGAAAAGTGTAGCATCCATTGGATGGTCAGAACTTGGAAATCCAAAAAGTTATTTAACAAGAGAAAATTTAATACAAAAAGCACATAAAGTATATGAAGATGAAAAGCCTCCTACTCGTATAAATTGGGCAAGTCAGGTTTGGCGGTTCAGTCATGAAATAGAAATTGGTGACCGTATAATTACATTTACAAAGGATAAGAGGGAATATCTAATTGGAAGTGTTACAGCGGTACATAAACATGATAATACCCTAGTCAGTGACCACTATCCCAATGTTATCGGTGTTATATGGGAAACTAAACAAATCCCGAGGGATGACTTGTCTCAGGGTGCAAAGAACTCACTAGGCTCAACGTTGACTGTGTTCCGAGTAGATGACTGGGGGGCTGAGTTAGAAGGCTTACTTAGAGGACATGTGTCAACAAAATCAGATGAAGCTGATGAAGAGGAAGAAGAAATTATCAAGGAAGACCTTGTACAGAAGGCATTAACAATGATACAGGACAAAGTAGATAAACTAGACCCTTGGCAAATGCAGGACCTAGTCGCAGGTTTACTTCAGGCTATGGGCTATAACGTTAAAGTAAGCAAGAAAGGTCCTGACGGTGGAGTAGATATATTAGCACATAAGGATGCCTTTGGTTTTGAAAAGCCAATTATTAAAGTGCAAGTAAAGCATCGTAAATCAAATTCTGGAGGACCTGAAATTCAACAACTACTTGGAGCGCACCCAATCGATGCCAATTCACTTTTTGTATCTACAGGGGGCTTTACGTCGCATGCAGAAGCGATTGCTAAGAATAATAATGTAAAGTTACTTGACTTGGAAGAATTAGTGAATTCAGCTGTTTATTGGTACGACAAAATGCCGAATGAAACACGTTCGTTGTTACCACTTCAGAAAATGTACGTTCCTGAATAGCTGTTGAAGATTGAAAGGGAAAGGTAGCTAAGTCACTTTAGTTACCTTTTTGAAATATATGATATTAGCTGTCTATTAAAATTTTGAATTTATAAATAGTAATTATAATGTTAAATTTTTTTAGACTTGCTATATGTTAAAGTATGTAATATTAGACATTTTTTTTTTAAGGCTTGCCAAAACACTTTCTAATATATACTTCTATAAAGTTTACAAATTTTAACTCATGTTCTTTTTCCGTAGGGATTACTAATGGGAAAAAGAAAGGTCGGTTTTTCTTTCCAGTACAAAACTGTTGAATGTTTTCGGAAGATTTATTACTTAAAAAACACGAAAAGTCTGTTTGCCCCATATCATCTAATAATCCTGTAAATGTTCTAATAAGGTGAATTTGTAACGTTTCGTAAAACTTACACTCAAATGCAATACGTAAAAACCTAGCATTTGCTGAAATTCGTTTTTCTCGGCAATTTTGGGCTGCATCTTTGTCTAGAATTGAAATGTCAATTTCATGACGCACTTTAGAAGTACCTAAGTATTGAACATCGATATGGACTTCATAAAGTTTACCTAAATAGGAAAACTCCGCATATCCATAATTAACTGTAGTCGTATAGATTTCCCCTGGGTTTCCCCGAAATATAAACTTTTTCTTTGGTGTTTCATTTACCCCTTTTAAGCGAACTTTTTTATCGTCTGATAGCTTTTCTATTGCTTTTAGTATTAAAGTAAATATGTAGGCTTCGTAAGCTGCATCATCAGCATTATTACGTAGTATACCAACCATTTTTTTATTTGCATTTGCTTCAGTTAATATATTCTTAAAAGAACGAATTAAATCCCTTTTTGATGGTTTACTAGAAGGCATATAATCACCTCATTTCTTTTATTTGTAATTTACTAAATAAATCGTAAAATTGTTTAATACTTTGTGTTAATTGCTTATTATTTCCATTATCTAGTGTTTCGTCTGTTATAGAAGGTTCTTTTGTACTGTGATTTGGTTCAAAGTGAAATTCAACTTCAAGTTTATGAGTTTCATTAAAATAAGCTTCACAGCTTTCTAGGCATTTATTCAAATCTAAAAAGTATGTTTTAATTGTATTGGTATAAACTTTTAATTCCTCCCAAACATCCTCTAATGGGACAGTCTTTATTTCCCCGTTATCTAACTTTATTTCTTTACCAGCTTTAATAGAGTTGTCAACCTCGAAGAGTATTAACTGTCCTACTGTATCGCCAAATTCTTCGATTATAGAATTACGAAAAGATTCTCTTATCTCAACAATTGAGATATCTTCTTTATTTGACATGTTTTTCACTCCTAATTAGAAATACCTGTAATTCCAATGTGATTTTGTTAACTCTCTTCATTGATAGCAAGTCTTTTGACCTAGTAAGTCAACAATATATAATTCTAATACATTTAATAGTGAATGGAAATACTTTGATAATGGAGAATGATATAAATATGGTTATGTGAGGGTCTGAACAGTAGTACAGGAAACTGGACAAACAATTGCGTCGAAGAAAGAAGGTTACAGGTCATTTTAAGAGGAGAATTTACTGACAAAGAACGCCTCCTAATTTCATATGCTACTTTAAGAGCAGCAGGAGAATGACATCTTAATAGTGAGAAAAAACTTAACCGTCTTGCTCGTAACAAATAAGAAGTTTATCAAAAGTGAATTTAGGAGGATGTTAGAATTTTTAGTAGGGACCAGGAAATTATGCATAGGGTTAAAAGAAATTATAAACTTCTTATAAAAATTGTTAAATTTTGTGTTATATTTGAGAAAAATAAGGAAACGAGGAGAATTTTGTGATTGATGCACAAAATGGAAAGACAGTAGAACTATTAGAGCAGGATAGAGACGGAGGATATTATGCAATAAAAGGCTTTTTATATCAGTTCGACCAAACAATAATGAAGGTGCTTGAGAACCAAGATTCTGAAGTGAATTTTGAAAATGAGCAAGATATAGATTATGAGGATTTTGTTATACAAATTAAACATAAGGAAACACAAGTCTACCAGCCTAGCAAAGTAAAATCTCCAATAGTACAATTAATTCGACTATTCGAGAAAGATAACAGTAAAAAATTTTGCCTTTATTGTCACTTTAAAGATACTACTCCTCATGAAAAGGTTTTTTCCTTAGAAGAACTGAACAAAGTATTAGGAAATAAAAAAGATGATTTCTCTCAAGAAGTTAAGAGTGATTTTATTAACTCATTTGTTATTAAATTTCTCCATGATTATGAAGCACAATTTGAAGAATTACTTGATCTTATAGAAAAAACCTACGACTTAAGAGAAAAAGAGATGATTTTATATTATCATGCTATATTTCGTTCAGAAATATTTCGGTTAGTAATTAGGGAAAAGAGCGTAAGGTGCATTAGTAAAGCAGTATTAGATAGTTTGATAAGTAAGAATCAGGAATTGATTTTTTACTCGATTTATGGCAACTACCTTTCAAGAGAGTCATATGAGAAACTTATTCGAAAAACATTTTTCACTCATAAAACAATTAATATTCCTAATTTTGAAAGGTTGTTTATAATTGATGCTAATCAAAGTTGGGAATTAAGTGATTTACATAACATGATTCATAAAATTAGTAGTAAGTATTACCGTAAGGATAAGAGTCCTGCACCATTTATATGCTTTAGGAACATTAATGCAGAAGCATTAAATATATTAAAACAAGAATTAATTGATATGGAGCTTACATTTTCTGATGGAACATGTTTCGATGGTGATAGGTTTAGAATGGAGAAACTTCTAAATGTTTCGGATAATAACATCAGAGTGAGATTTATAAGAGAGGAATATATTAACGAATTAATTAGTAGAATTTCAATCCATGAGATTTATCAATTTTTTATTAGTAACAGTATAGATATATCTAGTAAACATAAACATATCAAGGTACAGTTAGAGGAAATAGTACAGATAAATAGTATTCTAAATTAAGAGAGGGGTATTTTGTTTGACAATTGGTTCTGAAGAAAAAATAGCTAAAGTGGTATCAGTCTTACCAAGCAAAATTAAGATTCAAGTTAAGGACATAGAGCGTTTCAAAATTGAGAATGAGAGGTTTGCTGTAGGTTCGTATCTAAGGGTGTCTGATAGTGAAGATTGTGCCTTAATTAGTATGATTGAGAATTTTACAATTGAAAAGGAGGAGAATAAAGAGAGTTACTATATTCTTGAAGCTGTCCCAATTGGCTTCTTGGATTCTGAGGGGAATTTTAGTAGAGGGGGAAATAACATTGCTATACCTCCAACTGATGTTGAACTTGCAAGGAAAGACGAAGTACAAAAAATTTATGATTCAATAGATATTTCTAAAAGGTTTTGCTTTTCTAAACTTTCCCAAGATAAGACAATAGAAGTTCCAGTTGATGGGGATAGATTTTTTAATAAACATATTGCTGTAGTTGGTTCTACAGGTTCAGGTAAATCACATACAGTAACTAAGTTAATTCAAGCTGCTATTAGCTCAAAAAATGAAGGTTATGAGGGTTTAAACAACTCTCATATAATCCTATTTGACATACACTCGGAATATAGGAGTGCGTTTCCGGCTTCAAATAACATAGACGTTGAAAAGCTAGTATTACCTTACTGGTTAATGAATGGAGAAGAGTTAGAAGAACTTTTTGTAGAGTCTGGAGAGAATCAATCTTATAATCAGTCCTCATTATTGAGAAGAATAATTACCAGAAATAAACAAAAACATAATGACAATAATGAGAAAATAACTTTTGATACACCTGTAAAATTCTCTATTCAGGAGGTAATGAATTGTATTATAAACTTGTCGAAAGAGACAAGGAAGTCAAAACAACCTAGTACAGTATGTTTAGAAGAAGAACAAGTGTTTCAAAATGACGAAGAAAAATTTGATTTCTATTTTTCACAAGAGTTTAAGTTTCAGGAAATTAAACAGGGTTCAATAAATAAAGGGACTTATAATGACGGAACTTTAGAAAAGTTTATCTCAAGAATACGAAATAAAATAAGTGACAAGCGATTAACTTTCCTTTTTGGTGAAAATGCTATGGATGTGTTGTTTGAAGATACCTTAAGGCAGGTAATAGGTTACCGTAAAGATAACGAATCTAACATTAATATAATTGATTTAAGCGGGGTACCGTTTGAAGTCTTAAGCATTACTGTTTCGCTTATTTCAAGAATGCTATTTGATTATGGATACTTCTATAAAAAGATGAAAGACGACATTCCAGAGTTACAAACAACTCCATTGTTACTAGTATATGAAGAGGCGCATAAATATGTTCCTAAGTTAAAATCCGCTAAATATAATGCCTCAAGAATATCTATTGAAAGAATAGCAAAAGAAGGAAGAAAGTATGGAGTTACTGCAATGATAGTAAGTCAAAGACCATCAGAAATATCAGAGACAATCTTTTCGCAATGTAGTAACTTTATTTCTATGAGGCTCACAAATCCTGAAGACCAAAATTACGTTAAAAGGCTGCTCCCTGATGTAGTTGGACCTATAACGGATTCCTTATCTACATTAAAAGAAGGCGAGGCAATTATTATTGGTGATTCAATCATTATGCCTTCTCTTGTAAAAATCGATAGATGTAATCCACAACCTTCTTCCAATGACATACCATTTCTTCAAGAATGGAAAAAAGAGTGGTATGCTGCTGATTTTGAAAAGATTGTTTGTAAATGGATAGACTAAGCCGTTACTAATTACTCTCTTTTGTTTTAATAAGAGTTTATAAGATGTATAGGAAAACCAAAATAGTTGGTAAATAACAAAAGAGAGAGGGCAATAAAAATTCTTTGTCTTTTCTATATAGAAATTAATAGTTTAAAAAAGGAAACTTATATTCACAGCCTCAAGAGCATATTTTTACAGTAAAAGAAGAAGTTTTAAGTTAATCAAAAATCCGTTTTCTGGTCTATATCTTAGTCTACTAGGAAGCGGATTTTTTAAAGTATTAGCTATAAAAATGGAATTTTAGAGGCCATATATGTAATACGAATTATTAGTTCAACATACGTCTCCCATGATGCATTCCGTGCAGCATTCTCGCTCCTAAGTTCCTTCTATACCTCTTAAAATTGGTTAAATCAAAGTACTTCTACACCTTATTAATTAAAACATTCTATCAAAAGATGTTTTGATGTTTAAAAATATAGATAAATGATTAAATTTTTGATAAAATTTAACTTAGAATGCTATAGACTAAACCGTTGGTGGGTTTGGTAAAAGACCGTTATAATCCCTTGATTTACGGGGCTGATTGGGGTGCTGGTGCCCTCCACGGTCTTCAAAACCGCTTGTGACCTGCGTGCCAGGTCAGCTGGGTTCGATTCCCAGGCGGTCCCGCCAAAAATGTTGATATATCAGGCTTTTCTGATGATTTGTATATAAATGGAAGATGCTTTATTTTCCCTATAGACCGTGTATGGTACATAAAACAGACCGTGTGACCTCCTTTTCTTATGTGGGCTAACTCCACTAATCAAAGGAGGTTTTTATTATGGCAGAACAAAGCAAAAGAAAGGGAAGAAAAACGGTAAATTTACGGTCATTCCAGGAGGAAGAAACATTTGAACCATTTAGAGACAAGCGGCTCGAGGAATTGTTTCACACCTTTATGCGTGCAAAAGAACTGGAAGGACTGCGCGAAAGGACGCTAAAAGACCACAGGACAAATTTTAAATATTTTACCGGATTCTTAAAAAAGAAATATCCGCAAATGGAATATGCTGAAGAGATTTTAACTGATACGATTCGGGATTATGTTTATTATATGAGCAGGGAGAAAAAATTATGGGACGACCACACACAAGCATCTGTAAGGTATAAAACTGATAAAAAAGGGCTATCACCGACGACTGTTAACATCAGACTGAGAACGTTAAAATGCTTCTTTAAATTCTTAAAAGGTGAAGGGCATATTCCAGAGAACCCAACAGCGAGGGTCAAGCTCTTAAAAACGGAACAGGATACAATTGCAGCATTCTCAAAACAGCAGATAACCGATCTTTAAAACAGCAGGACCAACGACCATATGCAGGCTTCAGAGATTATGTATTGCTTTTATTATTTTTGGATACCGGAATTAGAGCAAACGAAGCTCTTGGGCTTACCAGTAAAGATTTTGATTACGAACAAAAAATCATTAAAATACCCGCAACTCTTGCAAAGAATACAATTGCAAGGATTCTTCCATTGTCCAAAAAAACAGCTAAAATGATACACACATTGATAAAAGAAAATAGTATATTTGAAGATACCGAATACATTTTTTTATTCAATTATGGCGGTAGAATTGATCCCAGCTGGGTCAGGTCCAGGATCAAAAAATACGGAGAACAGGCAGGTATTCAAAACATTCGGGTTTCGCCCCATACCTTCCGCCATACCTTTGCAAAATTTTATATATTAAATGGCGGAGATGCCTTTACTTTACAGCGTATCCTGGGTCATTCCACGATGAATATGGTGAGGAAATATATCCAAATGAACGGTGAAGATATTAAACAGCAGCATAATCAATATAGTCCAATTAATCATCTATAACTTTACTATTAGAAAGCAGTGCCACTAACATATTAATTGGGCTGCTTTCTTTAATGTTTAGATTTCTCTTATTGAACTAACAGGCAGTTTAGTTTAAGTACATTTCTTCACAAACTTATTGATAAGCCTATCCCTAAAATAACAAACGCATCAAATTAATTGACTCAATGCGTTTATAACTAAATAGTCGCCTGCCTTTTTTTTGCAAAATAGAGACCGTTTGTATTACTAATCATCATCTTGGTCACTTTAACATGTAAATCATGTCTACCAAAATGAGCGAGTTCTAGGTCATCAACCCCTTCACCAGTTATTTTTAAATTATATAGATCTTCTTGAGAATAATTACACGTCTGACTAAAGTCTAAGCTGTCAAATTTGATAAAAACACTTATGAAGCCGAAATAACGGGCTTTTTTGACGAAAAGTTTTATTGACAAGTGACGTTATTAAGTAATACTATATACTTGTAGTCAGTAATACTGAATATCAGTAATACAAAATACCTGTGGTACAGAGTACTAAAAAAAAATGAGTGAAATACAATGCAAATGGAGGAAAACATTTGGAAAATATTACGGAAATGCTGAAAGGGGTGCTTGAGGGTTGTGTGCTTGAAATCATCAGTCGTGGCGAAACTTACGGCTATGAAATCACGCAACAGCTGCGAGAACTTGGCTTCACGGATGTGGTTGAAGGCACTGTTTACACGATTACCATGCGGCTTGAAAAAAATCAACTTGTGAACATTGAGAAAAAGCCGTCAACCATGGGACCACCCCGAAAATTCTATACATTAAATGCTGATGGGCAAGAAAAACTTGCTTCATTTTGGGAAAAATGGAATTTTATCTCAAGTAAACTCAAGGAACTCAAGGAGAAAAAAGATGGAAAATAAAAGAAGTTTGCTCGACTGTATGCTCGGTCTCGAAGAAAAGAAAGTGTGGAAAGCGATGGAAGCACGTGCCAAAGAGCTTCCTGAAAGCTATTATGAAGACTACAAAGCTTTGCAAAAATATCTTTGGATTTCTGGTACTGGTGAATGGGAACAAAGCAAGTTGATTTTTAATGGTTTGCTTGACTTGCTGGAAGAACTTGCGGCTGAAGGACGTCAGCTAACAGATGTCACGGGTCCAGATGTTGCTGCCTTTTGTGACGAGCTTGCTGAAAATAAAGATTGGCGTGATAAATACCGCCAAAAACTAAACAAAAGTGTAAAATTGGAGGAAATATGACTTTTTTTGAAAAAATCGTCGGCTCACTCGATGAAAAACGTGAGTATAAGGAAATGCAAAAACGGGCGAAACAATTACCTGAAGAATATTATGAAGTTTATAAAGCCATTCAAAAATATATGTTTACAACAGGAATGGCTGACTGGCGTGTCTTCTATGAAATCATTGAGCTTCTGGAACTTGCCGAGCTTGATGGACGCAGCATCAAAGATGTGGTCGGAGATGATGTTGCAGCCTTTTGTGATGAACTCACTGCGGACAAGAGAAGTGATTGGAAAGAAAAATATCGCCAACAACTCAATAATCATTTTAAAAATCGTTAATTTACAAAATGAAATATCAAAACGAGCCTCTGGCTCGTTTTGATATTTAGTGTGCTATTCAACTAAAGGGTGTTTATGTTCAGGGGCAGCTGCCGAACCAGGTGGGCATTTTTAAAAACAAATTGGGAAGGATGGTTTAAGTGAAAATGAGAAAAAGACCGCTTAACGGTCTTATCGTATTAAATCATTTGGTTGGCAAGATTAGTTAGTTCATCTTTGTGTTCTTTTTTAGAAATTTCATCATTCATTTAAGTGATAGTATAGGAGACTCCATCACGATTAAATGACAAAGACTTATTTGTATAATAAGCAGTCTCCTCATTGTTTAGTTTGACTTCTTCCGAATTAGAACTTTCTAAATCTTCTTCGCTATTTAAAGCTGTTATCATTAAAATAATTGGTTGTTCAGCGTTACCTTTTGAGGTAGTTTTAAACTCAACCATCAATTTCTTGCCATCACGGGACATATCGTTAATTGTAGGTGGTTGAAAAGGTTTGGCATCAAACGGCAGCTTCTCAGGTAATTTTATTTCGAATGGAAGTGCTGAAAGTCCTTCTTTAACAGAAGTTGCTTCATAAGTGATAGGCATCTTTTCCTTTTGTGCATCTGAAACATCATTCATTTGAATTTCTGTTAATTTTGAAGTATCGAGTGTTCCGTTATCATTGTTTTGGCAGCCAACCAGAAAGAACAAAATAAGAGCAGAAACTGTTATAATTTGCTTCACAATATCCCCCCTTTTAAGTAGCTAATATTCTTACGGATTTCTTCAATAAAAGTTTCATTATATCCTCATTTTACCAGTATTTATTAAATTCTTTTTATAAAAACACACAATTTGTGAAGGAGTGAACTTAAACTAAAGGGTGTCTTAGTTTAATAAGATAAAAAACTCAGACATATTCATCCGAAATTAAAGTGCCGCCCTGTAAAATTCCGGAATTAAACGAATTCAACGAATACGCAGCTTTCTGTCATTCGTTGATTTTTATCAAAATCGCCATTATTATGGGGAGTATTTTTTTGTGTGTTATGCGAATGTATGTTCTGTGATAGAGTCATAACTTTTTTTGTTTGAGGTATGTACTATGAAAGTAATCATAGAAACGATATTGGACATTGATGGAAACAGAGGATTACGGCTGGCGAGTTTTTCGTGCGTGATTGTGAATTTAAGGATGATCCGGATTTTGCTGTCAGCATTGTTGCTTATGAATGGATTCAGAAGCAGATGAAGGAAACCGGGTTCCGCGAAACCGTTATTGAAAAGGTGACCTGGGATGAGGAGCATAATATTACAGATGAAGTGAAGCGGATTCATCCGGTTATTAATGACGATTTGCCATATTGATGTAAAGTATCCATTTATTACAGAAGTAAAAGAATTTACCTTTGATTTTCAAGCGAATTTTGACTGAAGCTTCGTATTACTGAATTAGCAAAAATCTTACTTGTATAAATAACTTCATCTGCACCTGCTCTTTTGGCATTATTAATGTTAGCCTCTGATAGTATTTCAACCATTGTAATGGCAGAAGGATTTAAGGATTTTATTGCTAATAGGGAAATGATAGACCTGGAATCTGAATTATGTTCAGTGGAATGCATATCAGCAGTAATAAAAACTAATCCAGCTTGTTTTATTCCGGCTTCTTGTAATACACCGTCATGCATGGAGTTGCCACGTATATGTACCACTTTTTCAGCGAAAGTTGGGAGATCTCTAATTGAATGGTCAATTATGATGATTTTAACAGGTGAAATGGCGGGTAGGATTTCAATTAATTTCTTTGATCTTTCGTTCCATCCAATGATAATTATGTTGGCAGATTGGATAACAGACATTTTATACACCTCCTAACTTTTATATTTTTATAATTGACCTTTAGCAAAATTCTTAAACCGATTTATTAAGTTTTATGGAATTGTATTGACAGCGGAAAATTATAGGAGTAACTTATATTTATTATTTTATACATATACCTTAAGCTGAATCTTTTGAGCGGGGGAACCAATTATGATAAACCATGTTTATCTTGGGGTGAATCTTGGCAAATTAAGCTGAGAAGGGATACTCTCAATCCCTAATCCGACAGCTAACTCCGTAAGCGCAATCGAGAGAAGGGTTAATGATGTCATTGACCATTCTTTTATTAAGAATGGTCTTTTTGTGTTCATTTTTGCGAAAGGAAGGTTAATTTATATGAAAAAGCAATATGCTGTTTTTGGTTTAGGGCGATTTGGGGGAAGTCTGGTTAAAGAGTTTCATGAATTGGGTGCCGAGGTTTTAGCTATAGACATTGATCAGGAAAAAGTGAATCAATATTCCCAGTTCGTTACTTTTGCTGTTCAAATCAATGGGATTGACGAAGAAGCTTTGAAGCAAGTCGGTGTTAGAAATATAGATCATGCTTTTGTGTCTTTTGGTGAAAATATCGAGTCGAGCATCCTGACTTCATTGGTATTGAAAGAAATGGGGATATCGCAAGTATGGGCAAAAGCGCATAACGATTACCACGCAAGAGTGCTTGAAAAAATAGGTGTTGATCGCGTCATTCATCCGGAAAGGGATATGGCAAAAAGGATAGCGAACCACATTGTTTCAGATAAAATTATTGATTACATCGAGCTATCAGAGGATTACAGTATGGTTGAGATTATTGCTTCGAAAAAGGTTCATAATAAATCGTTAATAGAACTTGATATTAGAGCGAAATACGGGTGCAATATAGTTGGGATTCAAAGAGGAAAAGAAATTATCGTGTCCCCATCAGCCGAGGAGGTCATTTTAAAGGATGACGTTTTGATCGTTATGGGTCATAACAAAGATATTAACCGATTTGAGAAAGAAGGAGTGTAGTGTGAAGAAGGGAATTATCAAACTTAACCCATCCCAGCTGCTCATTGTAGTGTTTGCCATATTTATCTTGCTGGGCACCCTTTTGCTTAAGCTGCCATTTGCAACGGAAGAATCCATTAGGTGGATAGATGCATTATTTACGGCTACATCAGCCATGACCGTAACCGGACTTGCAGTGGTGGATACCGAAACAGCCTACACCCTTTTCGGCGAGATTGTTATTGTCTCTTTGATACAGCTAGGCGGGCTGGGGATCATGTCTTTTGCTGTTCTTATTTATATGATGCTTGGCAAAAAGATTGGAATTAAGGAGCGCTTAATCGTACAACAGGCATTAAACCAAACTTCTATTGGTGGAGTCATTCATTTAGTTAGAAATTTATTTGTATTTTCCATTATTATTGAACTTATAGCCATGTTATTTCTATCACTTAGATGGGTGCCTGAGTTTGGATGGGGAAGAGGCTTGTATTATAGTTTTTTTCATTCTATTTCAGCCTTCAATAATGCCGGCTTCGCATTGTGGTCAGACAGCCTGATGGGCTATGTGGGTGATCCAGTGATAAACATTGTCATTACATTTTTATTTATTATCGGCGGAATTGGTTTTACTGTACTGGCTGATATATGGCACAAGAAGGAATTTCGAAAAATGAGCCTTCATTCGAAAATGATGGTAATCGGAACGTTTGTTATTAATGTTGTAGCCATGTTCATTATTTTTGCGCTAGAATACCAGAATCCAAACACACTCGGGGGATTAAACTCCTGGGGAGAAAAGCTGTGGGCTACTTATTTCCAGGCGGTCACACCAAGAACAGCAGGCTTTAATACGTTGGATATCGCGTCACTTCATGAAGACACTATATTTCTTTTCCTGCTTTTAATGTTTATTGGTGCCGGGAGTGCCTCAACAGGCGGAGGAATTAAATTGACCACATTCCTGGTCATTTTATTTTCCGTTATCACGTTCCTAAAGGGAAAAGAAAATACGGTATTAGGAAAAAGGACGATAAGCCTGACCATTGTCTTACGTTCCTTAGCGATCTCAACCATTGGACTTTTTTTAATTTGCATTGCCATCTTCGTTTTAAATATTACAGAAGAGGCACCTTTTCTTCCTGTGGTATTTGAAGTAATCTCCGCATTTGGAACAGTTGGTTTATCCATGGGTATAACAGGATCGCTTACTTTTATCGGAAAAAGTGTAATTATTTTAATCATGTTTGCCGGGAAACTCGGTCCTTTGACCATGGCTTTCTCACTGGCGAATCCAGATAAAGCGAAAGTAAAGTATCCTAATGAGGATGTTCTAACCGGATGACAACTATATACATATTTAAAAAAGCTGCCTAAAATAGGCAGCTTTTTTCTGCTTCATTTACGTTTACGTAAATAAATATAGAAGTAACCGCATATTCCAAATAGAAGCGTGATCGTCATTATAGTTAAAGAAGAATGGTATTCAATCCACAATACTCGGTGAATGTTGGCAATGATTAAGAATAGTGAGATTTTAGCCAAAAGCATCCCCGTAAACATCCAACTGAATATCACAATTAAACCATCTTGTTTAATCACCCTATAATCACCTTTTCCTTTGGATATTTGAAATTATCTTTAACGGTATTTCCTCTTATTAAAAACAGGAATGAAAAGATGCCAATCCTTCCAATAAACATGAGAGCAATTATGACAAACTTCCCTGCGGTGCTAAGGGCTGGTGTGATCCCCATTGACAATCCTGTTGTACCAAAGGCAGAAGAAACTTCAAAAACAATTTCAATGATGCTGAATGATGGTTCCAAAAAGGTCATTAAAATGACGGAAGACATACAAATGAATGCAGCAGTTGTGATAACAATGAAAGACCCATGAATATCACTTGGATGCAATTCACGACCAAATACTTTGACCGTATCCTTTCCTTTGGCATAAAAGAAAATGCTTAATACCATGATAGCAAAAGTGGTGGTACGAATTCCACCTCCTACACTACTTGGGGAAGCCCCAATAAACATCAGCCCGCTTATAAAAAGTAAAGTAGGATCAGAAAATTCACTTACATCCATTGTAGCTAATCCGCCATTTCTTGATGAAATGGACTGGAATAAGGAATAAAACACGGATTCATGCCAAGTTTTATCTGCAAAAAAATGATTTCTGTCAAATAAAAAGATAAAAAGGGCGCCTACTATGATTAGGATAAAAAAAGTCAAGGTTGTCAGTTTTGTGAATAAGGTAAATTTATAGGAGTAATTTCCTTTTTGTGTTAAAAATTCTTTTACCTCAATAAGTACAGGAAAGCCGATGGCGCCTAGAATAAGTAAAATCATATTGATAAACTGAACAAAGTAATCATGTGCAAATGGAACAAGCGATGTTCCTGTTATATCGAAGCCAGCGTTTGTTGTGGCGCTGACTGAAGCGAAAAAACCTTGTAAAAACGCTTCTTGCCAGGTTGGAAAGTATTTTAGAAAATGAATTCCTAAGATAAACGCCCCTATCAGTTCAATGACAATAACAATCACTAATATCTGTCTCATTAACTGAACTAATCCGGCAAATGTAGATCGATTCTGATCTGTCATGATGAGCTGCCGGTCTTTCAAGCCGATTTTTTTTCCAAAGAGAATCCAAATGAACGTACCAAGTGTCATAATGCCGATACCGCCGAATTGAAGAATAAAAGCTAATATAAAATACCCCGGTGCACTAAACGTATCCGCGGTTGAGACTACGGTTAAACCTGTTACGCTAATCGCACTGACTGCCGTAAACAAGGCATCAATAAACGAAAGTTCGACATTGGGTTTATGGGCAATCGGAAGACTTAACAAGATGGTAGACACAATCACAGCAGATAAATAAAATAAAACAATTAATTGAACCGACGATAACCGTCTCTTTAACTTTTCAGGATTTTTTGTTAATTCCATTGTGACACAACCTTCTAGTCAGATAGGGATAGTATAGCAAATTGAAGATAAATAAAAAATTTATTTTCTAGTTTTTACAAAGTATTAAATACCATAACAGTAAGGTATTTAAACATGTTAACCAACGGATGCTAGCCTTAAGTTTTTATTATTGAACTCAAGAATAGTTTAGTTAATTACGGGTTAAGTGTTTTAAACTCAGCAGTACATGTTTAACAGCTAAATCGTTCGGATACCATATTAAGTGATTTATTTACTTTAAGGGGGAAATCTTTTGAATGATTTAGATTTACATCATATATTCGAACTCGGTCTAATTTTAGTTATGATTGCTGCCGGAATTACGGCTATAGCTAAAAAATTTAAAAAGCCATATCCCATTGCACTTGTCATTATTGGAACTATCATAGGTCTTGTGAACATTCCTGTATTAGAGCCGCTAAAAGAATTTATAACAGAAGGGGAAATATTCAATTTTGTCATTATTACGCTGTTCTTACCGGCGTTATTGGGGGAAGCAGCGTTAAAGCTCCCATTCTCACATTTAAAGGAAAATAAAGAGCCTATTTTTGCCTTAGCATTTGGTGGAACTCTTATATCATTTATTATTATTGGTTTTTCTGCAATGTGGCTTCTAGACTTCTCACTCCCCTCAGCATTCGTTTTTGCTGCAATAATGAGTGCAACAGATCCAGTAAGTGTTTTGTCGATCTTTAAAAGTGTTGGCGTTACCAAAAGACTTGCTATAGTCATTGAAGGGGAAAGTTTATTTAATGATGGTTTGGCAGTTGTATTATTTAAGATATCAGCTTTTTATTTACTTACATATATAGAGCTTGGGATTGAGGGCGCTGGTTATGGAATATGGGAATTTATTAAAGTCGTGTTACTTGGTCTCATCATTGGAGGATCACTTGGATATGGCTTTTCACATTTAACAAAATACTTTGATGATTATCCCTTAGAGATTATTTTCAGCATTATCCTATTTTATGGGTCATTTCTACTTGCCGAAAGTGTCGATGCTTCGGGTGTAATTGCTGTTGTAGTTGCAGCTCTTATTTTTGGAAATTATGGAGCAAAAATTGGTATGAGTCCCACTACAAAGTTGAATATTAGTAGCTTTTGGGATGTGGCTGCGTTATTGGCAAACTCACTAGTATTTTTGATGGTAGGATTAGAAATCACAAGAATCAATCTTAATGAGAAATGGGGATTGATTTTAATAGCAATTATCATGGTCCTATTTGCTAGAAGTATTGCTGTTTACACAAGTTTATTATTCATTAAAAACTTCCCAACACCATGGAAACATATTATTAATTGGGGAGGTTTAAAAGGCTCACTATCTGTTGCACTAGTTCTCAGTTTACCTAGAGATTTTCCAGGTCGTGAAGAAATTTTGATTTTAGCATTTAGTGTGGTGCTTTTTTCTTTGGTAGTCCAAGGGCTTTCCATTAAACCACTTTTATCATCATTAGGTGTTAATAAAAAAGAAGAAGGAAATAAGGAATATGAAGAAATAATAGCACGTAGATATCGATTCGAGACTGCTATTATAGAAATTAATAAGGTGAAAAGGAACTTTCTTATAACTGATCCGGTGTCAAAGGAAATTGTAACTCAATATGAACAGAAGCTTGGAGAATTACAAAGTGAAATCGAAATGCTTTTTAATAAGTATCCTGACCTTAAAGAAAAGCAGCAAACCATTCTTCAAAAACATTCCTTATATGCACAGCACGAAGCCATTGATAAATTGTTAAAAGAAGATATCATTTCAAGTGAAGTTGCTGAAAAAGAACATGAAAGGATAATAAACAAGCTTGTCAATTTAGAAGATTAGTTATTAAAAGGAAATACATTTAAATTGCTTAGGAAATTATGCTGAATGTAAAGGAGCTTGAAATAGACTTTTTCCTATTTTGGATCCCATTTTAAAGATTGTGAAGTAGTTTACTTAAACCAAAGGGTGTTTATGTTCAAAACCAACTGCTGAAACAGACAGCTTTTTTGGATCAACAATAGGGGGAGGTTAGGTAAAGAATAAATATAGAAATCCCTCCAGGAGAACGCGACTTTTTATTTCTTTTATCGTCTATAAGTAAAAGGAGGGTTACTATGAAGTTTTATTGGTTTTTAATGTTTTTCTTATTTTTCATCTGGATTATAGTATCTTATCTATATCCAGAACCAAGTTGGTGGTCTATATTTACATCGGATCGCTCAACACATACCCCTCTATTTGAGCAAATTTCTTTAAATAAAATAAATTCCATCACACTTATTTTATTAGGATTAGCTTACCTATTACATCGTATAATTCATAAGCATAATTAAAAGGTTGTATACATCAAGCAAAAAATGTTAGTACAAGAGATTTTATACTATTTGATTTTATATATTACTAAGGGGTAAATCTGAATATGGGGTGAATTTTATTGGTTAAACAATACTTAATCTTATTGGGTATTTTATTATTTGCTTTTACTCCTTTACAAACGGTTAAAGCAGAAACTGTTCCGAAGGCAGAAGATATATATATGACAACAGAAGATATTGTTTCAGACCTTGTGTTTCCAACTATTGATAAAAGAGTAATTAAAGAGTATGGGGGCGATACCCTTTTTGACTGGCAATGGCAAAGAATCGTCGGTATAAATTACAATGACAATCATTCTTATGATGTTGCCGTAAGAATTCTCATTCCTTCTAAAAATAATGATAATGATAAAGAAGATTTAGTTAAGGTAAGAATATCCCCATCTTGTGACAGTGGAAAGCTTAATAAGCTGAAATGTAATCATGATTTTAAGATTGAAATATTGAATTACAAACATTTGTCTCAATAAGAGGTATTACCTTATTCAACAAACGGGTGCTAGAGTACAAAAGCAACGCTTGAACGGCGTTGCTTCTTTGTTAGAAATATTTCTGGTAAAATTCTTGCCTGAGCTTTCCGCTTAATTGGGCATATATCCGAGTAGTTTCGCTCTTCTCGTGTCCCAAAAGACTTTGTATGACTTCAACAGGTGCTCCATTGTTTAATAAGTGGGTAGCATAACTGTGTCTAAGTTGGTGGGGATGAATTTCCTTATTAATGCCTGCACGAGATGAGATTCGCTTTATGACGTACCTCATTTGGGCAATACTCATTCTGTGTGGCTGCCGCACTGTTACAAAAATAGCTGGATCCTTATCCTGGCGGCTGTCTATGTATCGCTTAAGCCAAATTTCGGCTCGGATATTAAAATAGACTTCCCGGTTCCTTATATCCCTTTCCCCTGACGATTGCAGAACGGTTGGACCAATTAACGCAATTGCAGTTAAGTGAAACGACTTCCCCGATCCTGCAACCAGTAGAGAACATAAACTCAAATAAGGCATTTTCCATCGGGCTAATACAAGCCTCACGCAAAAGCTTAATTTCCTTCTCGGTTAGAAACTTTGGGATTCTCTTGCCCACTTTTGGTTCCTTAATCTTAGCAGCTGGGTTGATGGATAAATGACCTTCATTTTGTAGCACCAACGGAATAATGATTTCAAAAACGTATTCTGTGTGCCATACTTGATGGTTTTAAATTACCTGCATTGGAGAGGTATTCCTTTAATTTTTCTGTGGTCAGAGTTTTAATGTTTGCATCTTCGAAATAACTAATAAGTAGCTTAGCCTGAACCCCATATGCTTTTAAGGTATATGAGGAGAAGCCCTCAATACGTTTATCAGCATCATATGTTTTCCACGCGTTAGATAATAACAAATAAATTCCCTCCCATTAATTTGGATTACAAGAGGAATTATTGACTGGATTATAGAAATAAAGTCTCAACGAAAAGACTTTATAAGCAAACGGGCAGGTTAGCTCAACAAGAATCAATGGAATTAATATAAATTAGACAGGAGTTAGATAATATGAAACCAAAGTTTTGCCCTAATTGCGGTAAGGAACTAATTGATGAATCATTTCATCTTAAATCATTTTCAAGCCTGATTTTTAATGAAGGAAAAGAAAATGAATTACTTGTGCCAGTTAAAGGATGGGGAATCGATTGTTTTCACTGTAATTGGGAAGGAGAAATTATTCCTTCCGAAAATGGTTAGAGGCTCCAATCACCTTCTTAAGTTAATGAAGTAGCATAGTTCAATAAGGATTTAGAATATTATCTGTATAGACGTATTTTTCTTTGGCAGGTTAGGGGAAAATTGAAAGGAAGTTTGAGGAATAAAAATGGAGCAGATTGACTTGTTAAAAGAGAAGGGAATCCTTGTTATCGAGTTGGGTAATAGAGGGAAAGATCTGCGGGAACAGTGGGAAGAATCATTCATTCGCCAAGCAGCTCAGCAAGTCCCAAAAAAGCAAAATTTACTTTAATCAATATTTGTGGCATGTGTTCAGCTTTGAAAAATTAGTCTCCTTAGAAAGCCAGGAAGCCATTGATTCATTCAATAAGGTAAAGAAAAAGGAATGTTATCTTTTTTATCAAGATAATGAAAATGCTTAATGATTGAGAATGCAAAGAAGCTAAAGGCAGAAGATATTACAAATAGAATTGAAGAATACATGGATGATGTTTATGTAGTTGATAAAGATTTTACATGGACATATATCCATACTCATGAAGAATTTTGCGGACCGTATTTTTATAAAACTAAAGAAAAATAGGGCATTCTCTTGTTCAACTAACGGGTGCATATGCTAAGATCAGCTGCCGGGTTTGTTGAAGAAGGAAAACCCTTCAAAATATAGAATTTAAGGTGAAGACAATAAATTTTGGGAGATTAAAACGCAAAATAAACTCGTTGAAGACTTTTTCTGTTCCGCCGTAAATTATTGCCGTATTGTTGAAAATTTTAATTCCCCCCTCACTCCAAACAAATCGATAAAAATCAATGGTATTATTATTATCGGGAAAACTAACTGTTTTGAGCTTGCATCAGTTCATATATCTTACGAGCGGTATTGACATTTCTTATCGTAACTTGTTTGTATATCTTTGATCCAACGAGCTTTGACTTTCCACTTTTGGTTATATTTTTCTTGTCAACCGACCATAGGATCGCACCAGGTACATATTTCACCGAGTCAATATTTGGTTTAATGACCAGATTCTCAAGTACAGATTCATCATCAATTTCATCCCATAAAAACATTACATCACTTGTCATACTCTTGTCATTTTTCCATGTTGCAGGAATGGCCTTAATGATTCCTCTGATATCATCGACACTACGAACTACTACTTTGATTTGTAATTCGAAATCATTATGTATCGCTTCTTCCAAAACACTAGATAGTTCAGTTTTTGATATGCCTTTGTATGAAAAAATAATATTACCTGTATTGATGTATGTCACCACATCATTCATCCCGACTTTTTCTAAAGTTTGTTTAAGCAACTTCATGTCAATTTTGTTTTTTCCACCCACATTAATCCCCCGAAGAAGAGCAATATAAATCATAACCAGCCTCCTATCAACCTTTTACATATAAACCTATTATATTCTTAGGGATTATATTTGTCATACTATTCCGCGAATTTCTTAGAGTATGATTTTCCCCGTATTTAATGTAAGTAATATACCTTCCTATTTTCTTTAGTTCTAGATTCAGACCCTTAAATAAAGCTTATTGGTGAATATGGTTGATATCATTTTTCTTCAACTAAAGGGGCATCAAAATCAAAACTCGTTTTTACAAAATTAGTGATTTTTCGATTATTTCTTATTTGTTGAAATAACAGAAAAGGAACGTCTAAGGTACCAAAAACGCTTAAACGGCCTTAGCCCTTTGGAATATAGAACTAAAGCCGCCTAAAGCTTTTTTATTATTTCCACTGTCTACTTGACAGGGGGCAGATCAACTGAGGGGTCAGCGTATAATGGCAAATAAGTCAAGGGTCCAATTAAGATAAAAAAGACCGACCTTAAGCAGAACTCTCATTTTCCAATTTTTGAAAAGTTCAACTACCACAGAATTTATAATAGATCTCCTCTAGAACGTGAAAGGATCTTGTTTTTTCATCCTACAGGGATACCGCCTAGCAAGTATAAACTACATTTTTCACGTATTATTCGTATTTGAAGGACAAGACCCATAACGCTGACCCGCGAGGTCTTTTTGCCTCAGGCACGATGTTCCTATGTGATCTAACGTCCTAGAGGAGCTCCATTTTTATTTAAGGCATGTTTCGTTAATCCATAAATGAATCAAATTACTT
>NZ_VLKI01000036.1 GCF_007830235.1 Cytobacillus oceanisediminis | reverse complement strand
CCCTCATGTGAGGGAAAGAATTATCCGGTATTAGCTCCGGTTTCCCGAAGTTATCCCAGTCTTACAGGCAGGTTGCCCACGTGTTACTCACCCGTCCGCCGCTGACTTCCGGGAGCAAGCTCCCAGAAGTCCGCTCGACTTGCATGTATTAGGCACGCCGCCAGCGTTCGTCCTGAGCCAGGATCAAACTCTCCATATAAGAGTTGATTAAGCTCATAAGTTGTCTTTTCAAAAAAGACTAAAGAATTAACGTTGACGTTTTTGTTCGTTCAGTTTTCAAAGATCAATTTCTCTTTGCTATATTTTGCCTTATCGCTCAGAAGCGACTTTATTAATATAACATATCATTCGTTTTAAAGTCAACAACTTTTTTAAAGAAAATTAAGTTGTTTAACTTGTCTCGCTGAGGACAAGAATTAATATACCATGCTTAAGAAATGTTTGCAATATAATTTTTAAAAAAGTTTATTTCTCTATTATTAAGGTATATAAACTATAACGTACACTCTTCTCTCTATATAATGTTATTCATCGGAAGCTCCACGTCTGGAGTGCTTACCTTCCTTTTGCTGTATGTCTGCAATTACTCTTCGATTTTTTAACTGCTCTTTTGTGCCGTTCAACTTCATTATATATCTAAAACACATTCTAATAGTTCTTTCGTCCATATACCCACATACTTATCCACTTTTAATTCCTTTTAATATAAGTTGTCAACAAAGTTATACACAAGACGTGGATAACTTTATGCACTTTTTCCACACTAATTTTATCCCTATACCTATTGTTGTTAGTTGAGTAATAAAGAAATAGTAATAGTTTTAGTTTAAACTTCATAAAATCTATTAACTCTACTATAAAACGGAAGGTGTGAATCATGCTGGAAACCGCAGCACTATATATATCAGTAATCATGGCAGTATTTCTGTTTGCTTATGCGTATGCAGAAGGAATTAAAATAGCGAATTCCGATGAAGAGGTCTATGGGGGCACCTTCATACTTTCAGTTACAGCAGCATTTATTTTCTCCGGACTAACGTATGTATTTATATAAAAAATCTCCCATTTTGCGGGAGATTTTTTTATAAGGAAATTTAATGAATACTTTTTTCTAAACTATTAATAAGTCCTTTTATATCTCGCCACCCAAAAGCAATTTCCACACATTTTGCGCCCCAAAATCCCTTTATAGGTTTCCTGCCAGCTTTTCACATGTACTTCTGCAATGGCTCTTGCATCCTCCAATACCACTCTGCGAATAACCACCATTGTTGCTCCTTTTACCCGGAAATCGTTGTCTTATTTTTCAATTCCTTCATGCGGAGCCTTCTCTCATCTAATAAGAAAAGAGAGATTCCTCCAATTACAATGGCTCCTCCAAGGACTTGGGTCCAGACAACCGACTCCTGCAGGAGATAATAAGCTAAGACAGCGGCACCCACTGGTTCAAATAAAATGGCCATGGAGATGGTTGAGGTGCTAAGCCATTTTAACGACCAATTAAACAATGTGTGTCCAAGCAATGTTGGAATTAGCGCAAGCAAAATAAAATATACCCAGTCACTAGTTCCATATGGCAATAAAGGCTCCTGGACTATTAGTACATATAACAACAATGTAACAGTGCTGATGCTGTATACAACAAAGGTATAAGTTATAAGTGAAAGCCTTTTTCTAACAGTCTGGCCAAACATTAAGTAAGCCGTTACCAAAGCACAGGCAATGAGTGCCAAAATATCCCCAAATAAAGCGGAGCCGCTGATTTTAAAATCACCCCAGCTTATAATGACACTCCCGCCTATAGCCAATAGTCCGCTCAAAATTGCTTTCCAGGTAAACTTTTCTTTAAAAAAGAAATACGTTCCCGCAAAAGCAAATAAGGGCTGAAGGGTGACCAGCACCGTTGAACTTGCTACGGATGTGTAATTTAGCGATTCAAACCAAATAATAAAGTGGAATGCCAAAAACACACCGGCAGCGATTGAGTAGATCCAATCCCGCCTTGTAATAAGACGAAGTTCCGGAACATATTTTATGAGAAATACAGGCAACATGAAAAGGACAGAAAAAAAAAGCCGGTAAAAGGCAATAACGCCTGATGGAGCACTGGATACTTTTACAAGAATCGCTGATGTGGAGACGGAAATGACGCCGATTGCAAGGGCGACATAAGGATTTATTTTTGTATCTGACATTTTCATTACTCCTTGTTTCTGTTTCCTAAAGTTTAGGGTATATACTATTTTACAACGTAACTTTAGATTATTACTATGCTTTTATAATTTTCTATTCTTAAGGATTTAAAAGAATTCATATTAGATATATAATACTTTAAAAAAAGCGGGAGATAGCATGAGCAGTTTAGAGATAGAAATTTTAATGAAATTGGGAATTTCAGCTGTTTTAGGACTAGTAATTGGCCTTGAACGGGAATTAAAAAGAAAGCCTGTTGGTTTAAAAACCAGTTTGGTTATTTCAATTGTCAGTTGTCTGCTGACGATTGTATCCATTGAATCAGCTTACATGTTCCCTGGAAATGATGACATCAACATTACGATGGATCCACTCCGTTTAGCAGCCCAAATCGTCTCTGGGATTGGCTTCCTGGGGGCTGGCGTTATTCTACGCAGAGGAAATGACAGCATTTCAGGACTGACAACTGCTGCTTTAATCTGGGGAGCGGCCGGTATCGGGATCGCAGTTGGTGCAGGGTTCTATATTGAAGCAATGGCTGGGGTAGCGCTATTAATCATTTCTGTTGAAGTAGTTCCATTAATAATGGGCTTTATCGGGCCTCGACAATTAAGAGAAAAAGAAATTACCCTTCAGCTGAAAGTAAAGGATAAAGAAAATATTGCAGACATCATCCCAGCAATTAAAGAACTCGACATCTCCATTAAACACATCCGCATAAAAGATCTGGAAGAAGAACATCAGCATCTTGTCCAGCTCATTGTAGCGGTCGACTACAAAAGAAGAACTACAGATGTATACTACAGCGTATCGAATATCAAAGGTGTTCAATGTATGGAAATTGAAAGTCTGCAATAAAACAGAGATTTTTTTAAAATCCCCCTTGCAAGAAGAACCCGTTGTGGTTATAATTTTTCTTGTACCAACCACCCGGGGGATTAGCTCAGCTGGGAGAGCGCAACGCTGGCAGCGTTGAGGTCAGGGGTTCGAGCCCCCTATTCTCCATACTGATATTTCACCTTAAAGCCTTGATAATCAAGGCTTTTTTTTCATTTCCTCCCAAAATATCCGAGTAATTTCTAATCATTAAACATCGTTCTGGTCATAATTTGGTCATACCTGAGTATAGTATATATATTTCCAGAAACTTCTTCCTGCATTGTTGGAAGAACGTGCGAATAGAAATCAAGTGTAACTTTGATGTTACTGTGCCCTAGCCTCTCTGAAATCAGGTTAACATTTACTTCCTTACTCTTCCCCCCCCTCTTTTTCTTTTGTTTCCGCTTTCCATTTTCATCCTTACCCAAGTAGAAAAGTTCATACAACTTTTGCCTTGTTTTATTACCGATCCTTTCACAGCGAACCGCTCCCTTTCTTTTGCATAAACACCTCCGATTTAATTTCACACTTTGAAGAGCTTTAACGAAAAGGAGCTGCTTTCCAAACAAGGGAATATGTTAGTCCGCTAAGCTATTTATTTGAAGCAGAGCAATTAATGCCTGCCAAAAAAGAGATAGAAAACCAGCTTAATTGAATTATAAAATTTAAAGGTATTTTTGGTTGGGCTGCCGCTATAGTGGACTTTTCTTAGCCTAAAGTAACATGGTTGTAAAAAAAAGGTTATACATAAAAAGCTTTTAGACTCAAAATGAGGGTATGAGAACAGTAAGAGGGAAAACATTCAAAATGGAGGGATAAAGCTATGAAAAAACCAACAACGCCCATCATCTTGGGATCTCTGCTTTCAGCCGCCGGAGTAGCACTTACTGTAACAGCTTATAAAAAAAGACATAAAGAATCCGGTAAGGCCATTAATGATACGGATATGTGGGAAAATAAAAAGGCAGTAGCAATTGCGAAAGTATTGGAAGGAAATTGGCAAGCACGCATTGCCCTTGCATGGAAATTGATTAAGGAAAAGCGCACCAATGAAGTAAACAAACTTATCTGCCTTAAAACATTGAAAGCAAAAGAGCAAAAACAGCAGGAACAAACCCGTGCTAAAAATATGAAGAACAGTGATAAGGTCCTTGGCGATACTTATATGAGGAACAGTAAGAATGTTGACCAAATTGAAAGTGTTGATGCTAATAAAGATCCAGAAGAAAAAGGCCTTACTCAGTATGATTCCGCTTTAAGAACAGAATGGGCAGCAAATGGTTTTCTGCAGACCCATATAGACATGGACTAAATGGAAGTAAAAGAAAAGTAGTTAGGGAAGAAAATGAATACTGTTTTTAATATAGGCAGTGCCTCTCAAACTATTTCTAAAGCTATATATTCAGAGTTGATGATATAGCTAATATTCAACTAAATTTCAAGCCGAAAATAACCTTATCAAAGCCAGGTAACCTTTTCTTTAAAGCTTTCTCAGTTGCCGGTCTCCTTTTTTGTTCCTAACTCCAGTCATAAGCAACCACTGCTATGGAAAAATTTGCATTAGCTCTAACCTCTTGATTATGGACCCATAATTCTCCTCCGCTTCAGGCGTTCGCTTTCCGTAGACAGTCAGGGAGCCTCCTCAGAGTGAGCGCCTGCGGCGGGGTCTCTGGGCAGCATAGAACTTCTTCTGAATTACCCACAGCTTGATAACCAGCCTTTATATTGCCTTCAATCGCTTTCCTTTTTCAATAAAGAATTCTGTAAATTTTTTTTGCTTTAAATTTATTTGGACCATTGTTATTACGCTATTCTCCATAAAAGAAGAAAAAGCTGCAAGGCCTGAATAGGCTTTGCAGCTTTTTTTTGGCTACTTATTCGAGCTTTAAGATGAAGTTATGAACTCAATAGCTTTTTCAAGTTGGTATGGCCTAATCAACAAGTCAATATCAGAGGTTCCCCTTGTTCCTATATAGCCGAAATATTTCTGGGCAAAGGTAACTCCTTTTAAAGGACTGACCTCCCCTTCTATCTGAACCATCATGCATACCGTTTCTCCCCATTCTCCCTTATAACCACTTCATAATGTCCTATTAAATCATTAAAGATTTTATCCCACTTCTGAGTCAGCGCATAATCCCTGCCTTCAAACCCCATTTGTGACCTTACTTTATGGTTAATCAGAAGGTTTGTGATTGCATCAGAGAATCCCTGTACGTTACCCGGTTCGCATAAGCGGCCTGTTACTCCTTCTCGAATAATACTTTTAACGCCACCTGAGTTTGCGCCAATAACTGGTGTGCCGCTTGCAAGGGATTCGAGGACGACGTTTCCAAAGGTCTCTGTAGGAGATGGAAAGACAAATAAATCTGATGCTGAGTATACCTCAGCGAGCTGCTGGCCTTTTAGATACCCTGTAAAAGTCATATTTTCTGGAGCATTAGCCTGTATTTGTTCACGGAGCGGCCCGTCCCCAACGATTAGCCAGTGAATATTTTCACCAATATGGGGCGGGAGTGATTTTGCTGCATCTAGGAGGATATCTACATTTTTTTCGGGTGCCAGCCTGCCTGCATAAGTAAGCAGGTATTTTTTGCGGATGGAATATTGCTGGCGGACGGATAGCTTATCATAGTAAGGATGAAATAGCTGGCAGTCGACACCTCTTGGCCAGATTTCCAGGTTTGTGAAGCTGTGCTGCTTTAATTGCTCTAATGTTTCGATGGAGGGAACAAAGGTTTTTCTAAATGCACCGTGGAACCATTCCATGTATTTCCAGAGTAGGCTTGATAGAAATTTAAGGTCATAGAATTCCAGATAATAGTCAAAATCAGTATGAAAGGATCCCACTAAGGGGATATTTAACTTTTTTGCACAGTAAACACCGATTAGCCCCAGATTAAAAGGAGTGGCAACATGAATTAAATCGGGGTTGAACGTTTCAAGTTCGGCCTTGATTTGAAAATAATTCGGAAAAGCTACCCTGCATTCAGGATATAAAAAAAAAGAAGCACTTTTAAAACGGTGAATATGGGTTGAAACATACTCTTCTGCTTGGTTTGCAGGTGCAAATATTTTTACTGCTATGTTTTGTTCACTTAAATAGTCTATAAATCTTTTTAGCGTTCTGGCGACTCCATTGATGTCGGGATAAAAGGTATCAGTGAAGAGGGCAATTTTCATATGATCCTCCTTGCCATTTTGTCCTTTCGGTACTTTTTAAAGAATGAACGAATAACTTAGAAGGCCAGTTGCGGTGCCAAGAATTCCTCCTGCTAGTACATCTGTAGGATAGTGCAATCCCAAGTAAACTCTTGATAGCCCAACAAGAATCGCCAAAGGAATTAGACTGAAAGAAAGTGCTGGTATGAGTAATACAAAAGGAACGATAACAGAAAAGACTGCTGTAGTATGCCCTGAAGGAAAAGAGTGGTCCTGCAAAGGGTTCACTGGAAAATGAATATTTTCTAATCTAATATAAGGTCTTTGACGCGGATACTTCTTTTTAATAAAGTGGACAGGGAGATGGCTAAAGGATAGGGCAAGCGCACTTGAAAGAGCTGTCAGTCGCAGTTTATCAGATGAAAATAACATGAGCGCAAGCACCGCAGCAATTGTGAATCTGGCGCCACCGATATGTGTAATATTCCGGAAGAAGATGTTTAACCATTTCTTATCAAAATGCCGGTTAACCCTTTTAAATAATCTGCAATCTGCCTCATAGAAAACAAGCAGGAATTTCATTATGTCCCAACCCCTCTTACATTCGGAAGATTTTGCATTAACTTTTAACTTTATAGGGCTTAATAGAGGGCCTTCCAATTGAAATATAGGTGATCGGATGGCTGCTCAAGTCTTGAAGAGAGTAGCAATTTCTTCCGTCAATGATGATTGGAGATTTCATCTTCTCTGCATATATTTCTAAAGGAAAATGCTTGATTTGATCCCATTCTGTTGCAATAATGGCTGCATCTGTATTCTCAATCGCTAATTGGATATCCATTGTATATTCAATTGTATCCCCTAAAACCTTTCTGGCATTTGCAATTGCAGCAGGATCATAGGCGATAACCATTGCTCCCTCGTCCTTTAGTGCCTTTGCAATGGTTAAAGAGGCTGCTTCCCGGACATCATCTGTATCCGGCTTGAACGCCAGACCGAGAAGAGCCACTCTTTTGTCTTTTAAGGATCCCAATATCTCTTTAGCTTTAAGGACAGCTAAAGCCTGCTGGCGATAGTTTACCTTTATAACTGATTCAAGAAGCTCGAACTTGTGCTTAACATTACCTGCGATTTGAACAAGCGCTTTTGTATCTTTTGGGAAGCAGGATCCGCCATAGCCAATTCCCGTTTGAAGAAAATGAGGTCCTATCCGCTTATCTTTCCCTATGCCATATGCTACTTCTTCAATGTTCGCACCGACTTTTTCACAAATAGCTGCTATTTCATTTATAAAACTGATTTTTGTTGCCAGGAAAGCATTAGAGGCATACTTAATCATTTCAGCACTTCTCGTATCTGTTTTCATTATTGGAATTTTTAAAGGAAGATACATTTTTTCCATTATGGATGCCGCTTCCCGAGATTCGGTCCCTATTACAATTCGGTCACCATTGAAAAAATCAATGATGCCAGTGCCTTCACGCAGAAATTCAGGGTTAGAAACGACAATTGCCTGAAGAGGAGGAGGTTTTACGCTTTGTATAATTTCTTTGATTTTCTCATTTGTCCCGACAGGAACTGTACTTTTTGTACAAACGATAACATCATTTTCAATGCTAACTCCAATTGTATACGCTGCTGCATGTATGTAATCAAGGTTTGCTGTTCCATCTTCGTTCTCTGGTGTTCCCACTGCTATGAAGATTATTTCAGCATTTTTATACGCAGTTCTAGGATTTGTTGTAAAATCCAAACGGCCGTTGGACATATTATGTTTCAGCATTGGTTCGAGCCCTGGCTCAAAAATTGGTGATCGCCCCGTTTTCAGCAGCTGAATCTTCTCTTCCCTGACATCAGTACAAACCACATGATGGCCCATTTCAGCTAAACAAATCCCAGTAATTAAACCCACATAACCTGTTCCCGCAACAGCAATCCTCATGCAACCCCTCCTGAATATTCTTTACTACCATTTTATTTGAAGAAACTTAAGGTTTTCTTGAGAGCATGTTAAACTATTGTAAAAAATATGTAAGCCGGTTAAAGAATTAGCTATCCCTTCTCAATCAATTCCCTTTCCAATACAAGTAATAGATAATCTAACAGTTGATTTCTTAATTCTTCTCTTTGTAGTGCAAATTCGATATTTGTTTGAATAAAGCCCATTTTTTCCCCTACATCATACCGAACGCCATCAAATTCGTATGCCAAAACCTCTTCATATTGATTTAGGCCAGCGATTGCATCAGTCAACTGAACTTCCCCGCCTATTCCCGGCTCCTGATCACCTAAGATATCAAATACGGCTGGATTTAAAATATATCTTCCCATGATAGCCAGGCCGGAAGGTGCTTCCTCACGCTTTGGCTTCTCTACTAGACCTTTTACATTATAAAGACCTTCACTGATCATTTTGACATCCACTATTCCATATCTACTGACCTTATCTGCAGGTACATTCTGAACTCCTATGATAGAGGCATTTCGCCTGGAGTATTGTTCCATTAACTGTTTAAGACAAGGCTTTTCAGCATTCACAATGTCATCTCCCAGCAGCACAGCAAAAGGTTCGTTTCCTATAAACTTTCGAGCACACCAGATGGCATGACCTAATCCTCGTGGTTCTTTCTGGCGAATATAATGAATGTCTGTAAGCTTAGAAGTCTTTTGCACTTTACTTAATAAATCCATTTTTCCTTTTCCCAACAGGTTCTGTTCAAGCTCAAAGGAATGATCAAAATGATCTTCGATTGCTCTTTTTCCTTTTCCGGTTACGATAATAATATCTTCAATTCCAGAGTCAATTGCCTCCTCAATAATGTATTGAATCGCTGGTTTATCAACAATCGGAAGCATTTCCTTGGGCATTGCCTTAGTTGCAGGCAGAAACCGTGTGCCTAGACCTGCTGCAGGTATGATAGCCTTTTTTACTTCTCTCATAAATTTGCACCTCTTTCCGGTAATAGAATTGAACTTAAGACACATAATGCTAGAAACCCGCTGTTCTTGAATTTTATCAATAAAATATGTACCTTTTATTTAATTTTTATTAAGAAAAAGTCAAATTCCATTTTTCACATAAAAAGCCCAGCCCGCAAAGCGAGCTGGACTCCTTTCACTCCCCTATCCCTTCATCCTTCCCCGCTAGCCAAAAGGCCGCAGCAATAGATCCAATGATCACAATAAAAGGTGCATAGAACATAACAAACTCTGCCATTTTAATCCCTCCTACGCATGGTCATTCCGTTTCCCTTGAACATAATCTTTGTTAAACAAGAACAGCCTTAACAGCAGGTATAGTGAAGGAAGCAGCAGTCCCAGTCCTGCAACAAATGCGATGATGAGAGCGATGGCCATTGCTTCGTTTGTAAAGCTGTCGTATATAGTCAGGTATGGGTAGAGGAGATACGGATAATGCGAGACTCCATAGGCAAAGAAAGCAACCAGGAATTGCCCTGTTAATAACCCGAATGCGACTCCGTATGATTTCCGCTTCCATATTAAATAAACGGTCCCAGCAAACAGGATGAACGAAATGCCGAATAGCCACCATAGGTCCATTAATCGGCTGAAATGCTCAGGGTTATGGCCCTGCAGTTCAACAATAATGCCTGTTGCTGTAACGATAGCAGGAACTGACCAGATGAGCGCGTATTTTCTTAGCAGCTCTGTTGCCGGTTCGTCTTGTGCTTTATGGGCGTACCATGTTAAAAAGACGGCCGAAATATATAATACTGCTGCCAAACTTAGCACAACAATGCTCCATGTCAGCGGGCTGGTGAACAGCGCCCAGTAATCCAATACAAGCCCTGTTGCTTTTTCTCTCACAAACCCGCCTTCTGAAATCGTCAGTACAATGGATAAAGAAGCAGGAATGAATAGCCCAGAGAGACCATACAAATAGGTCCATTTTTTTTGCTTAAGCCCGCCATAGGTGGTAAAAGCGTAGTAAGAACCTCGGATGGCGAGCAAAATAACTGCGATGCTTGCCGGCACAAGCAGGATCGTTCCATAATAGTAGGCGGTTTTTGGAAAGAAACCGACAATTCCTACGAAGAAGAAAACGAGGAATACATTGGTCACTTCCCAAACCGGTGATAAGTAGCGCTGGATAATCCGGGTTAAAATATGCTGTTTTCCCCGGAAAAGGCTGTATGCGTTAAAAAAACCTGCGCCAAAATCAATCGAGGCGACGATGACGTAGCCAAAGAGAAAGAGCCACAGTACGGAAATTCCGATTACTTCCAATGTCATCGCAGGTCACCTTCTTTCTCCAATTCACGGTCGGCCAATTCTTGTTCCACTGTATTTTTGCGGAACATGCGGGTAAGGACGACTATGCTTCCGATCGCCAGAACAAGGTATAATCCGGCAAACAGAAGGAGCATAAGATCCACTTGGCCGCTTGTTGTCGCGGCATCTTCCGTTCGCATAATGCCGCGGAGAACCCATGGCTGACGCCCGACTTCCGTAAACCACCAGCCCGCTTCAATGGCGATCATCGATAGAGGGCCTCCAAGTACAATAAGCCACCGAAACCACTTAGAGGAAACAAAGCGGATCTTTAACCAGGTACCAACTACGTATACGAGTGACAGTGCGGTCATCCACATTCCGATCGTTACCATGATATCGAACAAGTAATGGATATACAGCGGCGGGATCTCATCTTCTGCAAATTGGTCGAGCCCGATCACTTCCGCTTTCGGGTTGCTGTGGGCAAGAATGCTGAGTGCATATGGAATTTTTATAGCATATTTCACTTCGCCATCATCCAGCACCCCATAAAGCATTAATGGTGCCCCTTCTTCTGTTTCGAAATGCCATTCGGCTGCTGCCAGTTTTTCCGGCTGGTATTCTGCTAAATATTTTCCGGAGAAATCGCCTATTACTGCTGTGGCGATTGAGAAGATCAAACCAATTTTCATTGTTAAAAATAAAGCTTTCTTATGATACACATGTTTCGAACCTTTAAGAAGGCGGTAAGCGCCAACTGAGGCTAGAGCAAAGGCAGACGTCATATAGGCGGTTGACAGCACATGCGCAACTTTGGTCGGCATGGCTGGGGTAAACATTGCCAGTACCGGGTTAATATTAACAAGCTGTCCGTTGACAAGATCAAAGCCCTGCGGAGCATTCATAAAAGCATTTACAATCGTGATAAACACAGCTGAAAAAGATGCCCCAATGGCAACAGGAATTAATAAAAGCATGTGCTTTTTCTGATTCTCAAACCGGTCCCATGTATATAGATAAATTCCAAGAAAGATCGCTTCAAAGAAAAAAGCGAAGGTCTCCATAAACAATGGAAGTGCGATCACATTTCCGGCAAGCTCCATAAAGTTTGGCCAGAGCAGGGAAAGCTGCAGCCCAATGGCTGTACCTGTTACAACACCGACTGCTACGGTAATGACAAAGCCTCGCGTCCATCTTCTCGCCAGCAATATATAATGTTCATCCTGTTTCTTGATTCCCAACCATTGAGCAATCATAATCATGAGCGGGATGCCCACACCAATGGTTGCATAAATGATATGGAAGGATAAGGTCAGCTCGGTTAAGACTCGGCTGAAAAAGATTGATTCTTCATTTCCCATTTAACATTCCCCTTTTCTTATCCTGCAAAGATACGTCCAATAAAAGAGAGGCCCATGATCAACGCTACGATAAAGGCCAGCCACATTAAGATTCGTTCCTGTTTTTTATACATTCTCTCACTCCTGTATGAATGCTCACTACCTCACATTATTCCACATTTTCCGGCTTATCGCCGTGACAATTTAACAAAATTTATATGAGGAAAATGTGAAGTAAATACACTTATGTAAATCTCCTTTACATCCTCCTATTCCCATTTGAAATGGAGTTAAAACGAAAATAAAAACGCCATTGAACATACAAACTGCATCACGGCGTTTTTAGAGGTTTTAAGTTTTCTAGTTCAGTTTATAAAATGATTTTCTGTCCGCTGTTTCCGGCGGCTGTTCCATCCAGCCCCTCGCGATCATCAGCTTTAACCCTTCCCCGCTGTATTTCAAAATATCTCCTATAAACAAGGTATAGACTCTTTATTTATCCATTCCCCTGACTCCCGTTTTTTTATAAATTTGTTCGAAAGGAAAGAATTCATACTATGATTTTCCAATTAATAGGATGGCATAAAAAACCCGGTGCGGTAAAGCTCACCGGGCGGGAATTATATATTTTCCACTGCTGTTTCCACATCTTCTTCGCCCGACACAAGATCGAACGAACGTTTATAGGTATTCTCTTTATCTAAAACAGCGTAAATGGTTTTGGCTACATCTTCGCGCGGGATGAATCCACGTTCCAAGTTTTTGTCTACTTTGATCTTTCCTGTCCCCGGATCATTAGTCAATCCGCCCGGGCGTACGATTGTATAGTTTAAACCGCTATTCTCCAGCATTCTGTCAGCATAATGCTTCGCAACGAAGTATGGCTTTATCGCATCGCTCCATTTATCCCGGTTGTTTGCCTGAATGGCGCTGACCATTACAAACCGATTGATACCAGCCTGCTCTGCGGCTTCGATTGTTTTTACAGCCCCATCAAGATCAATTAAAAGTGTTTTGTCATAGCCTGTATGTCCGCCTGAACCAGCTGTGAAAATAATAGCATCGCAGCCTTTTGCAGCTTCCGCCAATTCTTCAACTGTTCCTTCAAGACTGGATACAGCTGTTTCCACACCCATTTTCTCAAACTCTTCGGCCTGTTCCGCTTTCCTGATCATGGCCCGTGCTGTGTGATCACTGCTTTCATTTATAAGCTTAACAAGCTGTTTCCCAATCTGACCGTTAGCTCCAACAATAAGAACCTTCATCTGTTCCTGCCCCTTTCTTCATTTGCGGATTTATTCTTCCATTATTTCAAAAGAAAAAACCGATATCAAATGAACTGTTTAGGATCCCAGACGTACAATCTTTCTTTTATAAAGAGCAGCAATCGTATTCATCACCATTACAGGGATTCTTTTAGGAAAATATCTCTTCATGTAAAATTTATAAAATGCATGTTTCAAGTCATCCCACTGGTTACAGTTCTTTGTTTGTTTAAATCTTGCCACATCAATGATCTTTATGTGACCCTCAGGAGTTAAAATGATATTTCGCAGATGTATATCCGAAGGGTTTAGCCCTTTTGCCCTTGCCAACTTTAACGCTTCATCTATTTCTTTAATCTTCTCCTCTTCTATTGGAATCCCCTTTGCCAGACATTCGAAAAGAGTCAGGCCATCGACGTAATCGATCACAATATAGTTTTCTCCGGAATCGTATAAAGACGGGAAATAAGGATGATTAGGAAGAGCTTTATATATGTCAGCCTCCTCCTGGGCAATTCTTCTGAACTCTGGGAAGAATACTTTTAATACAAGATTTGTTTCTTTCACTCTAAACGCAAATGCACTTCTACCTGCTCCAATAAATTCCAAGGAATCATCTTTTTCTTGCAGTCTGGTCCAATTTCTGCTTCTGGAAAATTTAACGCTCTCTGCAAGCTGTTTATACTGTTTCATCTCAAAAAGTCCTCCCTGTTTATCGGACCCTTCCTGCCTAAAACAAAGGGCGCTGGACCATTTATCTGGTCTCAGCGCCCAAAAACAAAAGAGACCTTACCAAATAAATGGTAAAGGTCTCGCCAGCAACGTTTGTTGCCAGTAAAGCCGGAGATGTTCATCTCGTATTGACGGCCCTACTTAACAGCTACTCCCCTTTAAGGAAGAATCCGAACTATTTTATTACTTAAATTATATGTCTTCAGCCTGCAATTAGTCAAACAATACCTTTATTTTTTCACAGGAAGGCCTTTTTTCTTCCAGGCATTGAATCCGCCTTTTACTTGAGGACGTCTTTAAAGCCATTGGCCTGCAGAAGGCTGACAGCAATAGCGGACCGCGCCCCAGACTGCACAGTGGGCCAAAAGTGTCTTATCTTTTGGAATCTCCTCTATGTGATCTTCCAAAGTCCCGAACTTAAAATGCTGCGCACCCGGGATATGGCCATTGTTCCATTCATCCTGGCTGCGGACATCCAGCAGATAATATTCATCACTCTCAAGAAGTTCTTTTGCTTTTTCCGGCTCTATATTTTCAAAGGATTCCGTATTATTAGTTAACTCGTTTGAATCAAAGTAGCCTGTTACCTGATCCAGGACGATTGACTGCAGGGATCTTTTGATTTGATCAAGATTTTCCTCATCCGCAATAAGAACAATATCCTTTTCATAACTTAAGAGCCAGCCAGCCCATTGCTAATTTGGGTAATATTTTTTCTGATATAAGCGATCCTTTTGCTAAGTTCACAATTTACTGGTGAATTTGATACTCATGTTACATTTATCTTCTTATAAAAAAATTTGTCTGCGTATAGATGGCATTTCTCTGCGTATAGTCATTTTTCTCTGCGTATAACTTTTTCCGGAGAATTTAGAAGCTTATACAAAAAGAGGATGCCCATTTGGACACCCTCAATCATGCTCATTATTTTTCAAAAATGGAATTAGAAAGGAGACGGAACAGGTAATCTGTATGGTCCCGGAAGCCAGCTTCCAGTCCGATTAATGTGACATCTTTATCCTGTTCTTTGACCATGATGGCCTGGCCCTGTGCTGCCTCACGACCAGCCCAGTGTCCGGCAACAAAGAAATTTTCGTCATCCGCAATCGTTGCAAGAACTTCATCATTATCCGTGCTTGTAAACCATACAGGACGGTAAACGAAACCAAGATCATCTTCGCCGTATCCAGCTGTTGCACCTGTTCCTTCGTATGCTACCTTAATAATGCCGTTGCTGTTAGAACCGCCAGTATTAATCACATCATCAGTAAGTCCTAACGTCTTGGTTGCACGTGAGGCACTAGCTCCGACAGCAATATATTTGCCGCCTTTATTTACAAATGATTCTACATTGGATTTAAAAGCATCAAACTCCACCTGGCTTTGAAGGCCAAACTCTTTGTTGGCTTCACTTAACTTTAAAGAAATCAAACCTTCTGTTCCGCTATATACAAACACATCAAAAGATTCAAGCCCCTTCTCGGCAACTTCAGATGGAGTAAGCTCTTTTACATCAAAGCCCAGTCTCTTAAGAGCAAGCTTTGTGCCGGAATGTGATTGGACTTTCCCCATTCCCCCATCTTTTAAAATCGCTATACTTACTTTTTCAATCGAAACTGCATCAGCAGGTACTTTACCAGACTCAATATTCAAGCCGGAAGCTTTGACTGCTTCTGACACAGCATTTGCTGCCGATTCAGCATAGAAGTTTCCTTCGCTGTCGCGTTTAACCTCAACACCCTGCTGCAGAAGTTGGTTCACAAGCTGAACTGCTTTTACCGAGCTGTTTGAAATAATGAAAGGACCTTTTCCGCTAACCGAACCTTGTTCCTTCACATTAGTTACTTTAGATGCAACTGTGTCTACATCCCCTTGGACGGCAATCGCTTCAAAACCCCATAGCTCCGGAAGGCTCCATGCTGAAATATCATACATGGCAGGCGTATCATCTGTAATATCTTCGCCATCCCAAAGCATTGTATTGGCAAGGCCCGCTTTTGCCTGATCCATTTGCACAATGTAAGTGCCTTTTGGATAAGACTTGCCATCAGCTTCAAATGCTTTTGATGCCTGTACGACTTCAATGTCATTTTTAATTAAATGGTTTACAGCTTTGTTCGTAACAGTAGGATCTTCTTCATTCACAGGAAGAACATATGCTTTCGGGAAAAATCCTTCTTCGTGGAAAGGGTGATCAAAGTTGATGCCGCGCTTGAACATTTCAATTTGGTCTGTGATCATCTCTTCCTTATTTTCAGTAGCGAATTTCAATGCACCCATAATCGCATTGTACATCCAGCGCACTCCATCTTCATCATTTTGCGGTGCTTCAAGTGTATGTCCGTATGCACCATGATACATCGCATACATTGGTGTAAAGATCGGCGGGTAATCATCCCAGCCTGCAGAATCATCACGCTGCGGAATATATGTGCCCTCCATGTTTTTGTATAAGTCACCCTCAAATTGCGCTTTATCTCCAACGATTTCAGCTTCCATTGCTTTCGCCTGGTCAAGAGCCCACTTTTCATACAGATCATACTCATAGTTAGGATTATGCGGCGGCGTACATGGTTCAATTAGCCCTGGATTATTTAGATCATAATTAACATAACCGTGTGTATCCAGGAAAACCATTGGATTCCATTCCTTTATTAGCGCAACTGTTTCCTGTGTTTCAGGCTGGGATTGGGTAATGAAATCACGATTCAGGTCAATTCCTTCTCCATTAAAACGGGTTGCATCAACACGGCCATCCGGGTTTTGCACCACGTTAAAGATCAGGATGTTATTCTCCAAAATAGTCTTTGTTTCCTCGTCATTCTCTGTTGCAAAGTGTTCGATCAGCTGCATAACCGCATCACTGCCGACAAATTCGGTGCCATGGATGGAGCCATTGATCATGACTGGCACTTTAAAGTCCGGGTTGTTCGCAATCCAGTCCTGGGCTTTTTCAGGGTTTTTGAACATTTGCTTTCTTAAGGACTGGATTTTGCCGAATTTGCCCTGTGTAGTAGGGTCCGCAATTGTTACGACATAAAGAGGATATCCATCTGCGGAAGTTCCTTTAACCTCAACCTTCACTCTATTTGACTGTTTTTCAATCTCTTCCAGCTTGGGTCCTATTTCAGAGAACTTCATAAAATCATAGTTTTGATTATTAAATTTACTGCCGGCCTGTTCTTCTGACACATTAACATTTATCCATTTCGGAGTAATCGCTTGAGCAGCACTTAAAGGAACGGATGCCAAAATACCTGCTGCAAGGATTCCTGATAGAGCCTTCTTCTTATTCATTATGTACCTCCAGATGTAATATTTTTGTATATTTATGAGATAAGCTACATTTTAATTCATAGTTTTTGATTTTGACAATGGTACTATTATCCTAAAATATACTTCCCGAAACACGGGTGTAGGGACCAAAGAATGATCCCTTCATCTTTTTGCCTCTACCGAAATCGCTTTGCTCCACCTTGTACAGGAAGCACTATATATGACTCTTTCAGGGTCGATGGTAACTTTTGCACCTGCTTCAGGCCTAATCATATAAAGGAAAAGGTAGGCTGCGTCATTCCTTCATCGATTTTTATTTGTGTCTCGGCTGAAGCTATGTTCGGTTTGCCGATTTCTCCCTGCGCAGACATTGTCCCACCTGCAATCAGCGGAAAAACGATTGCCGATGTCATCAATACTTTTAAGGCTGTTATTTTCATAGACTTCCTCCTCTATGTAACGATCAGAACCTTATTATAGTTTTCAGAATAGGAGAAATCCGTTGAAATTTCGATAGTCGAAAGACCTGTTTTTGGAAAAGAAACTCGAGATAATCCTCCTTGTAGACACTTCTAAAGTCATGGAATTACTTAGGCTAGAACTTCACATCCAAAAAATGGGTAATTAGAATCTTTAAATTAAACTTCCTCAAAAATGATTAGTATTTCTTTTCTCATACTTTTAAAAATCTGCTAGGCTATTAGATTCGTTTTCACTTGCTCTAAAAGGAACCGAAAAAATGTAAGCGATGACATGTAATTGGATTATTAATCGAGGAGGTATTCGAGATTAAGTTTGGAAAAAAACCTTTCTGTCATGCTTGCAGCAGTCCTGACAGCTTCAAGTTTGTAAACAACGGACATTTTCCAGCATGCGACCTTCATTGATTCTTACAATCACTTTTAAGCCAAATCTTGTATCAGAAACAGCTATTACCACAGCGGAACGAATTGGAACAGCGTCTGAATTAGTTCTTTACCAGCGAGGTTCTTCCGACCATGTTTCCTTCCATGATGCAGGCATACCTGCTGTTAACTTTATCAGGCGTGAAACCGGCACTGCCAGCCTTGAACCGTTTTACCATCCCCCGCTTGATACTATAGAACATGTCAGTGCCGAGCGTTTAAAAGAAGCATGCGATTTGGTTGGCGCTTCCGTTTATAGCTTAATACGAAAGTAAGTTGTTAAGTAGAATCCCCGGGACTTTTTCCGGGGTCTTTTTACCTTGTTTCACGCTTTCCGTTTTTTCCGACTGATTTAGTATAAATTTTGTGTTTAAGAGCAAAATAAGAGGGTAAAGTATATTCGTTCTAAATTTGTGTCCAAATAATTATGTTCGTTACCGTTTAAATGGAAAGAAATTCGGGTAACATAAATGTAACATAACAGAGAATTTAACTATCGAAATGATAGTTCTATATACCCCAAAGGAGGGAGTCATCATGGATTTTGAACAGGAGGCTGTCATACTAAAGAGAGAACTCTCCCTTCTCATGGATGAATATGAAAGGTGCGAGATTGACGACGTGAAAACTGAAATATCCAAGGACATTCAGCTACTGAGCCGTGCAATAGACGATATTCTTAATTGAGTATATGTTGGCATGGCTTTTTTTTATATATTTAGCAGCGGCAGGCTGGTTGTCCTAAGCATGCCGCTTATCTATTTTTTATGTTGATAATTAATTGTATTTGGGAGTGTAGATTGTGCCGCATCAGCTATATTACAATTTTATTCGATTGCCGCTAGTCATTAGGATTTTGCTTATTGCCCTCTCTGTTATCCTTTTTTACGGAGGAATCATACATATCATAGAGCCAAAGACCTTTCCAACTTTTTTTGATGGCATATGGTGGGCCGTTGTTACCGCATCCACTGTGGGATTTGGTGACTTTGTCCCTGAAACCGTTTTTGGCCGTGTAGTTGGGATTGCATTAATCTTAACCGGTGCAGGCTTTTTATCCACCTATTTTATATCACTTGCGACTGCAGCCGTTACCATGCAAAATGATTTCCTGGAAGGCAAAGTGGAATACAAAGGAAAAAACCATATTATCATGATTGGATGGAATGAACGTTCGCGGGAAATAGTTAATACTCTTGGAGGAGACGGAATGAAACATTCCATCACTTTAATTGATGAAACGCTTAAGACAAACCCTGTGCCACACAATAATGTTCATTTTATCCGAGGACGATCTAATAGGGATGATGTTCTGATAAAGGCAAATATTTATGAGGCAAAAAAAGTAATTATAACTTCTGACCAGAATAAAGACGAACTGCATGCAGATATGAATTCTATTCTGACACTGCTGGCTATTAAAGGATTGAATCGCGAAGTTCAATGTATTGTAGAAATACTGACTTCTGAACAGGCAGCGAATGCCAAAAGAGCCGGTGCAGATGAAATTGTCCAAACGAATGTCCTTACAAGCTTCGTTATGATTAACAGCATCTCGTCTCAGGAACTTGTTACTTCATTTTTAGACTTGCTTGGCCAGCTTGATAAACGCAAATTGACCTTTCAGCCTGCTTCGGAAGAAATCGCAAATAAGACCTTTGCTGAATTAAGCGCCGAGCTGATGAAAGACGGCATTCTTTTATTGGGTGTGAAAAGAGGGGAAGAAACTCTGGTGAATCCTCCCCAGCCTTTTAAAATTCTCCAGCAGGACCAGCTGATTGTCATACTCGGTTAGTCCCTTATTAAAACAGATTCCAGCTCCTGTACAAGTGCTTTGCCGAGATCGATGTATTCTTTCGGAAAACTTGCATCCTTATCCACAGGCTCAGAAAATTGGTCAAATGAACCGGTGAAATTCCCTGTATAAGCGTGGTCATCAAGGCCGCGCTGATATTTATGGGAAAGCAGAAATGGCCTGCCCAATTCCACCGTACAGCTTGGGTCATCAAGCTGCCCGTCAATCGCTTTAAACGGAAGACGCAAAAATTGGTACCCCACCTCATCATCAATTTTATAATCGAAAGATCCATGGTCATAATCCCAATTCCCGCCAATCGAATAACCAATCGGCTTCAGCGCCTGCTCCAGCTTATACAAATCAAAATGCTTCCCTTCCACTTTTGAAGGAATCTCGATCACTGCATCCATCCCCTTTCCATGCTTTTTGCTTAGTTTCTCCAAAGATAGAGATATCATGAATTCAAATTCGGGGAGATTTTCGCGGATATTTCACCCGCTAAAAAAGCGCCCACCCACAGGCAGACGCTTCCTCGCTCTATTATTTTAATCGCTTTTCCAGCTCAGCTTTCTTCTCTTCGAATCCTGGCTTGCCTAATAGGGCAAACATATTTACTTTATATGCTTCTACTCCTGGCTGGTCAAATGGATTGACTCCTAGAAGGTAGCCGCTCATTGCACAGGCTTTTTCAAAGAAGTATACAAGGTAGCCGAAAGTATAGGCATCCATTTTTGGAATGGAAACGATTAAGTTTGGCACTCCGCCATCTGTGTGTGCAAGCATAGTTCCTTCGAAGGCTTTATTGTTAACAAAGTCCACTGTTTCGCCTGCAAGATAGTTTAGGCCGTCAAGATCATTTTCTGCTTCCTCAATGGTAAGTTCATGGCGTGATTCTTCCACCTTAACAACGGTTTCGAATAGATCCCGGCGCCCTTCTTGTACATACTGCCCTAATGAATGAAGGTCAGTAGAGAAGTTTGCGGATGAAGGGAAAATCCCTTTCTGGTCTTTTCCTTCACTTTCGCCAAACAGCTGCTTCCACCACTCCGCAAAATACTGAAGTCCTGGCTCATAGTTGATCAGCATTTCAATTGTTTTACCCTTATTATATAAAACATTGCGGACAGCAGCGTACTGATAAGCAGCATTTTCTTGAAGCTCCGACTTGCTGAAGTCTTCACGCGCCTGGGCAGCACCGTTCATCATGTCTTCAATGTTTGCACCGCTCACGGCAATCGGCAATAAGCCGACAGCTGTTAAAACAGAATAACGGCCGCCAACATCATCCGGAATGATGAATGACTCGTAGCCTTCTTCTGTTGCAAGTGTTTTTAAAGCGCCTCTTGCTTTGTCTGTTGTAGCATAGATGCGTTTGCGTGCTTCTTCCACACCATATTTTTCTTCCAGCATCTTACGGAAAATACGGAAAGCAAGCGCCGGCTCAGTTGTTGTACCGGATTTGGAAATGACGTTAATTGACCAATCTTTTCCATCCAAAAGATCCATTAGGTCCTTCATATACGTAGAGCTGATATTGTTGCCAGCAAATAGAACCTGTGGAGTTCTGCGTTTTTCTTTTGGAAGCGCATTATAGAAGCTATGCTGCAGCATTTCAATCGCCGCACGCGCTCCCAGGTATGAGCCGCCGATGCCGATTACAATCAGCACATCGGAATCACTTTTGATTTTTTCAGCCGCTTTCTGGATATGGGAGAATTCTTCTTTGTCGTAGTTTGCAGGAAGGTCAATCCAGCCTAAAAAGTCGCTGCCTGCCCCTGTTTGTTCATGAAGTGAGTGATGCGCAACTTTTACGGCATCCTGCAAATATGTAATTTCATGTTCGCCAAAAAAAGGAAGTGCTTTTGAGTAATCAAAACGAACGTGTGTCATGAATGTCCTCCATTTTTTAAATTTTGCTCTGTTAGACTTGCCTGTTGACTTTCGTTCCAGGTGCTCAGCGAACCGCGGCTGGTCAGAGAGCCTCCTCGGCATTATACGCCTGCGGGGTTTCCCTTTGACTCGCTTCTCCCGCAGGACATTGAAGATCCATAAACACCGCACGAAGAAAATGCGAATGCATTTTTGAGGATCTCACACCTTCCACTCCAGTCAACAGGGTGCTAAAATCAACAATAAGCTTTAGCACAGCCTTAAATTTAAACAGCAAATAAACCTCAGCTGTTATCCCATATACCACTTTAACCAAAGCCTCAAGCATAATCAAGAATCATCCCCTATTGTAAGCGTGTCCAATTTTGACATATTTTTTACGTATGAATAAAGATTGTCATTTCCTCCCGAAAAATGTAAAAGGACCCTGCTTTATGCAGAGTCCTGTTGGTAGGATCATTCTTCATTTATAAAGATGCGCGGTAGATTGCCATAACATCATCATGGTTTAATTTCACTAAGTTGCCGAATTCTCCGTTTACTGTAGCTTTGTCTGCCATCAGTTCAAGCTTGCTGTCATCGATGTCATAGTCTGCAAGCCGTGATGGTGCACCGATACTGTTCCAGAATTCGCGCAGCTTATCAATGCCTTCAAGCGCTGCCTCTTCATCTGTTTTGCCTGCTGGGTTCACATTTAATACGCGAACAGCTAGCTGCTTGAATCGTTCAGGCTTTACCTTGAGGTTATGCTTCATCCAGTTTGGGAACAGGATTGCAAGCCCACCGCCATGCGGAATATCGTAAACAGCCGATACGGCATGCTCAATATTATGGGTCGCCCAGTCACCGCGGTAACCCATGTTCAGGATTCCGTTTAATGCCATCGTCCCGCTGTATAGAATCGTTGCGCGATGCTCGTAGCTTTCAAGGTCTTCAAGCAGCTTTGGCGCTGTTTCCATAATCGTGATCAGCAAGGATTCACACATGCGATCCTGGAAATCTGTGTTTTCTTCCAGGTGGAAGTAATGCTCAAGCACATGTGACATCATATCCACTAGTCCATATACAGTTTGGTTCCGCGGCACAGTGAATGTATTGACAGGATCAAGAATAGAGAATTTCGGGAACGTTACGGGGCTTCCCCAGCCGTATTTTTCATTCGTTTCCCAATTGGTAATAACCGATCCTGCATTCATCTCGGAGCCAGTTGCTGCCAGCGTCAGAACAGTTCCAAACGGTAAAGCTTCCGATGCAAAAGCTTTCTTTGTTACTAAATCCCAGGCATCTCCGTCATATTTTGCGCCTGCAGCGATCGCCTTTGTGCAGTCGATTACACTGCCTCCGCCTACTGCGAGAAGGAAATCGATGCCTTCATTTTTGCAAATGTCGACGCCTTTTCGTACAGTTAAAATTCTCGGGTTTGGTTCAACTCCAGAAAGTTCAAAAACTTCAGCTCCCAATTCCTTAAGCTGTTCTAACACTTTATCGTATAAACCATTGCGCTTGATACTGCCTCCGCCATAAACAACAAGAACTTTCTTGCCGTATTGCGGAATTTCTTTTTGTAATTGGTCCAGCTGGCCTTTTCCAAAAATTAATTTAGTCGGATTATAAAAAGTAAAATTTTGCATCTTCTCATCTCCTTTTCCACATTATTATCTTTCAATTTAAAAACCATTGCAAAAAGAACGATTTGCAGCAAACCAATTCCTTAATGAGACAACGCAAAGCAGCCCTGAAGCTAAAAATATTCCTGTAACAATTATGGCCTTTTACAATTGAAAAGATGAATATTTTTTATACCCGTGAAACAAGCTAAAAATGAACCTATACTATAAGGAGGAAACATCATGAGTGGCATTCAACGTATTGCACTGGTTCTTACCATCATTGGAGCAATTAACTGGGGTTTAATCGGATTTTTCCAATTTGATCTTGTGGCGGCTATCTTTGGCGGCCAGGATTCTGCCCTTTCAAGGATTATATATGGTTTGGTAGGCATTGCTGGTTTAATCAATTTAGGTTTATTATTCAAACCAAATGAAGAACTGGAAAGAGAGCCTGAGGCAAAGCCTACACGCTAAAACGCAAAAAATCCTTGCACTTATGTGCAAGGATTTTTTTAAGCGAAATGCCAAAGAATTTCTTAGACCCAGCCTCTGAAGCGGGAGGCTTCAGACATTTTCCGGGCGCCAACCATGTATGCTGCAAGACGCATGTTCACATTTCGCTGATGTGCCGTCTGGTAAACATTTTCAAAGGCCTGAACAAGCACTTTTCGAAGCTTTTCTGTAACCTCTTCTTCCGTCCAATAGTAACCCTGATTGTTTTGCACCCATTCAAAATAGGAAACCGTCACGCCTCCGGAGCTGGCCAGGACGTCGGGAACCAGAAGGATACCGCGGTCAGAAAGAATTTTAGTAGCTTCAAGGGTTGTAGGGCCGTTTGCAGCTTCCACGACAATTGAAGCCTTGATATTATGGGCATTAGCAGCGGTAATTTGATTGGAAACAGCCGCAGGAACCAGGATATCGCATTCCAGTTCAAGCAATTCTTCGTTTGTCAAAGTGCTATCAAATAAGGTTGTCACCGTACCAAAACTATCGCGTCTGTCCAGCAGATAATCGATGTCAAGGCCATCCGGATCATAAAGGGCACCATAGGCATCAGAAATCGCTACCACTTTAGCTCCTGCATCATGCATGAATTTTGCCAGGAAGCTTCCCGCATTTCCGAAGCCTTGAACAACTACACTGGCTCCTTTAATTGAAATGCCGCGTTTTTTTGCAGCTTCCTCAATGCAGATAACTACGCCTTGTGCAGTTGCTTTTTCCCTGCCCTGCGACCCGCCAAGAACAAGCGGTTTGCCGGTGATGAATCCAGGAGAATCATACTCGCGCAGCCGGCTGTATTCATCCATCATCCACGCCATGATTTGTGAATTCGTGTAGACGTCCGGAGCTGGTATATCCTTTGTCGGCCCGACAATCTGGCTGATCGCCCTGACATATCCGCGGCTTAAGCGTTCCAGCTCGCCCATCGACATGGTGCGCGGATCACAGATGATACCGCCTTTTCCACCGCCATAAGGCAGATCAACAATACCGCACTTCAAACTCATCCACATGGATAAAGCTTTTACTTCATCTTCGTTCACTTCCGGATGAAAACGGACACCGCCCTTGGTTGGCCCCACTGCATCATTATGCTGAGAGCGATATCCTGTAAAAATTCTGATGGCACCATCATCCATCCTTACCGGAATTCTCACCGTCAGCATTCTTAATGGCTCTTTTAGCAGCTCATACATTTCATCTGAATAACCGAGCTTGCCCAAAGCTTCTTTGATTACAATTTGAGTTGAAGTCAATAAATTTAAAGACTCTTCCATTTTTTGTTCAGCTTGTTTCCCAGCTACTCCTGCAGCTCCCATAATGGCACCTCTTGATTTTTTATTTAGGAAAAATACAGCAATATTTTTATACAACGGGAATTCCCTGCACCTTGATGCAGGGGTTAACAGCCCCTAAACCTGCAATTAGCTTAATACTTTCTTGATTCTTTCAATTGCCCAGTCCAGCTCTTCTTCCGAGATCACTAATGGAGGGGCAAAACGGATAACCGTGTCATGTGTTTCTTTGCAAAGCAAACCTTCTTCTTTTAACTCTTCGCAATATTTACGGGCAGGTTCATTTAGCTCTACACCGATAAATAAGCCGCGTCCGCGCACTTCTTTAATGGCAGGGTTATTGATTTCTTTTAATTTGCCCATGAAATATTCACCGAGCTTAAGTGAACGCTCTGCCAGCTTTTCTTCAACAAGCACATTCATGGATGCAACCGAAACAGCACATGCCATCGGGTTTCCGCCGAATGTTGAACCATGTGAACCAGGGTTGAATACACCAAGAACATCTTTGTTCGCTACAACACATGAGATCGGGAATACTCCGCCTCCAAGCGCTTTTCCAAGGATGTACATATCCGGATCGACACCTTCCCACTCACATGCGAACATTTTACCTGAACGGGCAAGGCCAGCCTGGATTTCATCTGCAATAAATAATACATTGTTTTCCTTACAAGTTTCATACGCTTGCTTTAAGAAGCCTTCCGGCGGAATAACAATGCCGGCTTCCCCTTGAATTGGCTCGATCAGGAATGCAGCAGTGTTTTCAGTGATTGCCTCTTTAAGCGCATCCAGGTCACCGTAAGGAATTAACTTAATGCCAGGCAGCATCGGACCGAAGCCGCGCTTATATTCTTCTTCAGAAGAAAGGGAAACCGCTGTCATTGTCCGGCCATGGAAATTCCCTACACAAGCAATAATTTCAGCTTGGTTATCGGCAACGCCTTTTACATCATAAGCCCAGCGGCGTGCAGCTTTGATTGCCGTTTCAACTGCTTCCGCACCAGTGTTCATCGGAAGGGCCATTTCTTTATTTGTTATTTCACAGATCATTTCATACCAAGGTCCAAGCTGATCATTGTGGAAAGCACGTGAAGTTAAAGTTACACGGTCTGCCTGATCCTTTAGCGCCTGGATGATTTTTGGATGGCGGTGCCCCTGGTTTACAGCAGAATAGGCACTTAGCATATCCATATATTTAGTGCCTTCAGGGTCTTCAACCCACACACCCTCCGCTTTAGAAATGACGATTGGAAGCGGATGATAGTTGTTGGCACCATATTTTTCAGTTTGTTCGATGAGTGATTTTGATTTAGTCGCTTCAGTCAATTAAAATTCCTCCTTTTTCAGAATAGTCCCTTTTATTGTAACGTTAAGCCGTTTGTCTTTAAACTATTTACGTTTATAGCATGCGCAGGATTTCAAGATCCTTCACATGCTTTCAAAATTATTAATACATTTCAGAAGTTGTTTTTGCTTGCATGTGAAGCAGAATGTAGTCAGGGCCGCCTGCTTTGGAGTCCGTTCCTGACATGTTGAATCCGCCGAATGGCTGGTATCCAACGATTGCGCCTGTACAGCCGCGGTTGAAGTATAGGTTTCCAACATGGAAATCTTCGCGCGCTTTTTGGATGTGCTCACGGTTCTTCGTGATAACAGCGCCAGTTAAGCCGTACTCAGTGTTGTTGGCAATTTCGAGAGCATGATCGAAGTCCTTCGCTTTTGTAAAGCCGACAACCGGTCCAAAGATTTCTTCCTGCATTAAGCGTGCATCTGGTGCAAGGTCTGCAAATACAGTCGGTTTGATAAAGAATCCTTTGGAGTTGTCTCCTTCACCACCAGCCATCAGCTTTCCTTCCTCTTTGCCGATTTCAATGTAGCTCATGATCTTGTCAAATGCACCCTGATCAATTACAGGACCCATGAAATTGCTCTGGTCTTCCGGATTTCCCTGCGTTAACTCGTTTGTTAACTCAACAACGCGGTTCAATACTTGATCGTACACATCTTCAACAACTACTGCACGTGAACACGCAGAACACTTTTGTCCGGAGAATCCGAATGCAGATGCCACGATCGAGGTAGCAGCCAACTCAAGATCTGCTTCTTTATC
>NZ_VLKI01000035.1 GCF_007830235.1 Cytobacillus oceanisediminis | reverse complement strand
GCGGTCCTTGCCTACCAATATGGCGACGGCATCACAAACTCGATCATTCCAACCTCCGCCGCCCTAATGGGTTACCTGGCCGTTGCCGGCATCCCGTATGAGCGCTGGGTAAAATTCATCTGGAAGCTTATTATTGGGTGGCTGATTATTGGTTCCCTAGCGTTAGTTGCGGCTGTATTAGTTGGAGTACAGTAGCAGACATTTTGTCTGTAAAGAGAGATGCCAAAAGGGGTGTCTCCCTTTTTAACTTGTTACTACTCAGATTATGTAAGAATCGGGTTGGAAATTAATCAAACGTTTGATTGAATCAATGTGCCGGAATAGGTCATTTGCGAACTCTGCAAATGATAAGTCGGTTTTGCAAATAGAACGGTTAAATCCGCAAAAAAAATTAGTCCGTTTAGGGATTTCCTTTAGTTATTATCTAAATATTTTAAATTTAATACAAAATATATGTTTCACACTTAAAGAGTTTGTAAACTGAGAGGCAAAGGAGGGATTATATTGTTATTAGAAAAAATGCCAAACGTGGACCTTATTAGCCTGGACGGTAAAATTCGTGGCGAGGTTGAAAAAGTAGAGCTGGAGGATCAGTATTTTAATCCTTCCTCACATCCAAGTGACCTGGAGCTGCAGCTGGCGCAAACGAAATTTAAGCTGTGAATGGAATACGCCAAGAATGGCAACAAAGAGGCTGCTATAAAGGAGCTTGATGAAGCCTTGCCTTTGGATACTGACAACTTTTTAATCCGAAAACAGCGCTGGTATATCCGCCACCCAGAAAAATTCTCGCCGGCAATAGACATAGAATGGCAGCAAAAACAGCTGAAAGAAGAAAAAGCAAAAGAAACCCAATTAAAAGGCGGGCTAGAATGCGGGCCTGAGGGCTGTGAAATACAGGGGCTATCAAGGCTGACTGAAATGTGCTTCTATAAAATGCCCTTCAAATATTCAAAAACCAGCAGAGAGATTAATCCTGCTGGTTTTGTATTTTCTTAACTTTTAAGAAGCATACGTTCTTTTGTCACTTTAGTTATCTAATTTTTGCATTGGGCTGTTTTTTATTGCGTGGATGATCTTTACTAGTTTTACTATTCCATTTTATTATGTAGCTATCATTATAGCTGCTTTGTTTTTTTACATCCATAAGTCAACAAGAACTGTTGAAGTATTTTTTCAAGCCACTCTAACAACACGGAAACACACTAAAAAGATCAAATAAGCAGTTACGCTGAATACCAATACCAGAAGGACGGGATACAAACAAGTTAAGATTCCGGCTGCCAATAAAATCATTATAGATATGAAAGTTGTAGGCAAACACGTTAATGCCAGCAGGAAGGAATTCTTCCATAAATTCCATAAAGAAAAATCATAATGTACCATAAGTGTGAGCATGTAAATTGTCGTTGTTATTAAGAAGAAACCTAAAGTTAATATAAGTGTTAGTATAACAGTCCGGAAAACCCCGTCTATATTATTAACTATTGATAAATTAAAATAAACAATTAAAGCAAAGGCGATCCATACTAGTTGCAATACCATGCTTTGTCTAAAATTCTCTTTGAACTTTTTGAAAAATGGCCGAAATATACTTGTTTCCTCTTTGGTTGCCCATTCCCTGTAGACTCCAAACAAGGCAGATGTAGAAGGGACAATGGTGAAGATCGGCAAGCAGGCGGCAATCCAAAGGAAGTTTAAGAAAAAAAGATTTGAAAAGCGTTCTGTTACAGCGAAAAACTTTCCATATTGCACTTTCATAATATCCTCCGTGTTGCTTGTGTCATGTATTAAAAATGATAGTATCGTTCAGTCACAAATTTCGCAAAATCTCCCCGGACTATAGTAGATGAATATTCAATCGGAACTTTATCAGTAGTATATGTAATGGACTCTGAACGGAAAGATGCTGTATTTTCTGGTATTCCTAAAAGATTGCTAATGTTTGAATCTGGAATAATGGGTTCAATAGATTCCACAGATTTCAGAATCTTTAAGTGGTATTTGGTTTTGAGCAACTCAAATAGTGAACCTGAACAATCATCGTGAATTAAATGGGGTGCTACTTTCCAGGGTACATATGACGTCGAGTGCTGATAAGGTTTTTGTTCGGCAAAACGGAGTCTTATGAGCTCGATTATGGGTTCATTTGGTTTTATATCTAAAAAATTTGCAAGGCTTAAAGTCGCAGGTATCATTTCTAAACTCAAAACTTCCGAATGTGCTTGAAGCCCAATGCTTTTCATCTGTTCCGAGAAGGTATTAATGGTTTGCGTAATTGTTTCCTGGATTTTTGGCTGTGATACAAAGGTTCCTTTTCCCTGCATTTTATATATTCGGCCTTCTTGCTCGAGCTGTTGAAGTGCAAGCCTGACCGTTGTCCTGCTCACTTCAAATTCTGTACATAAGTCACTTTCGCTGGGAAGTTTCCCTCCGATAGGATAGATTCCTTGCTCTATGCGATTAAGAATCTGTTCTTTCACAGAATAGTATAATGCCGTTCCTTGCTTGTTCTGCATGTAATTTTCACTCACTCTCAAAATCTGCTTACTAACATGTTATAACAAGTTATTTTAAAAAGAAAGTGATTACATTTTATGCGCTAAAAAAATAATTACCTTTAAAACAAGGTTTAAAGCAGGTATTGAATAATTTTAGAAAATTTTTAATAATGTATTGACGTTATACTTATCATGAACTAACATGTGATGTAATAACAACATTACAAGTTGTAATTTGTTAATGTAATAGAAATGATCATTTTATTTTGAAAACGCTAACAATTAAAGGCTGGAAATATCTCTTTTAAACTAGAAAAAAGATTAAAGTTGTCATAACAACATTATAACGTGTATACGGGAGCGAAATATGGAAAAGTGGGATGTTTTAGTTCAAGGTGTCATAACAACTGATGTGATTTTTTCAGAAATTCCAAAGATGCCCGAACCCGGAGAGGAAGTTTATTGCGGTGAATTTGAGTTCACTGGCGGAGCAGCTTATATTACAGCGGTTGCCCTTTCAAGGCTAGGGTTGAAGGTAGCGATACTGTCTCCAATAGGGACAGACGTCTTAAGCCAATTTATTGTACATAGCCTCGAGTCTGAAGGTGTATCAACAAAATTGATGAAAAGGCTGGATCAGCCGCTTAGAACTTTGTCAGTGGCCATTAATTATGGAGGAGATCGATCTTTTCTGTCCTATCAGGATGAAGCGAAGGGATTTGATCTGGAATCCTACACTCTGGAGATTCTGGATCAGGCAGAAACAAATTTTTTACATATGAGTGTGAGGCCCAATTCACTCCCTGTTATTCAGAAAGCAAAAGAAAAAGACATTCAAGTTGCGCTCGATGTTGGCTGGGATGAAGAATGGTTAAAAAACGCGGATATTTACCCAATAATTAAACTTGGAGACTATTTTACGCCTAATTTAAGAGAAGCTCTCTATATGACTGAACAAACAACAGCTGCAAAAGCCTTGAATACATTCCGGGTGCAATGCCCATATACAAAGGTCATTATCAAGTTAGGTCCTGAGGGGGCATTAAGTAATGTTGACGGTAATGAGGTTGTAATCCCCGGGTTTAAAAGGAATGCTATTGATACCACTGGAGCTGGTGACGTATTTGCAGCTGGATTAATAGCGGGTGTAATAAAAGGCCATGACTTAAAACATGCAATACGCTTAGGAAATTTCTGCGGAGCCTGCTCGGTGGAAGGTTTAGGCGGGGCCACTGCAAGTCCGTACTGGGAGCAAGTAGAAAAAGAGTTTTTGCCTATAAAATAAACAGCAAAGAATGGAGGAAACATGATGAAATTAACAGTACTCGGAGGAGCAGGAATGCGTACTCCCCAATTAATACAGGGACTATTTAAACATCCTGACTTGCATTTAACAGAAGTAACGTTATTTGATACAGATGAAAATCGTCTATTAGTAATGGGGGAGCTATCCAAATATCTTGTTAAGCAACATGATGCTTCTTTTAAACTGACTTTTACCAGTGATATTAGAGAGGCTGTAAAAGATGCCGAGTTTATCTATTCTGCGATTCGAGTGGGCCAGGAAGAGTCCCGTGTTTTAGATGAACGAGTTGCTCTCAAACATGGCGTAATTGGCCAGGAAACTACAGGGCCAGGCGGATTTTCAATGGCACTGCGGACAATTCCTGTGATGATTGAGTATAGTAAAATCATTCATGAGGTTGCACCTAATGCTTGGCTATTGAACTTCACAAATCCTTCAGGACTTCTTGCACAAGCATTAAATACATATGGCTATCATGACAAAGTCATCGGCATTTGCGATGCCCATGCCGGCATCAAGAATGCTTTAGGGAAATACCTAAGAGTGCCGCATACAAGCCTTCAAGCTACGTACTTTGGATTAAACCATTTAGGGTGGGTGCCTTCAGTAATTGTAAATGGTGAAGATAAACTGCCTGAAATTCTCGAAAACTATGAATCTCTGTCTCGTTCATCCCATATTTTCAGCTTCTTTGACCCGGATTTAATCAGAAATATTGGAATGCTGCCTAACGAGTATCTCTATTATTTCTATTATCATGACCAAGCTGTTAAGAATATCCAAGATACCGATGAAACACGTGGAGAGCAAATCGTTAAACTGGGAAGGCCATTGCTTGAACGTTTATACGATCATGTGAAGCAAGGTGAGATCCAAAAGGCATGGGATGATTATAAGCAAACGATGGAAGAGCGGAATAATACGTATATGTCTCGCGAAACCTCTGGCAATGTCCATAACGTTTATGAAAAAGAAGAAAAAATCGAAATCACATATGAAGAGGAAGGCTACGAAGGTCTTGCTTTAAATATTATTAAAAGCATTAAATATAACAAGCAGCAAGTACTCACTTTAAATATCCCGAACAATGGAACAATTGAGGAGCTTAAGAAAGATGATGTGGTTGAGGTTCCTTGTTTGGTAAATGAAAATGGATATTTTCCTTTAGCAGTAGGGGAAGTTCCGGATGTCGCGATGTCATTAATCAAACCTGTAAAGACATATGAGAGATTAACAGTAGAGGCAGCAGTAACAGGCAATTACGATACTGCCCTAAAAGCACTGACTGTTCATCCGCTTGTTCCATCTTACACCATTGCAAAAGCTATCTTGGATGAATACCTGGAAGTACATCAGCAGCACCTTCCTCAATTCACTAAAGAAGAACAAAAGGTAAATTAATAGAAAGTTTTAGCCTTTAGAAGCTTAAATGATAGTTTTTTTAAAAAAACGGAACAGGGGAGAAAATAATGAAAAAATCATTAAAGAAACTTAGCTTGCTTTTATTAAGTGTAATGCTTATCGCTTTGACGGCGTGTTCGAGCAAGACGTCTGAAGAGGCCACTGATGGTGAAATTGTTATTAAGTTTCCGCATTATTACGTTGGAACAGACCCGCATGCCCAATGGTTTGACGGTGTTGTAGAAGACTTCAATAAAGAGCATAAAGGTGAAATTAGAGTAGTTACAGAAGAAATCGCAGGAGAGCAAAACTATGTTGATAAAATGAAGCTGCTTTTGCAGTCCAATGACACGCCGGATGTAGGCATGTCTCCGCTGGGATTACTGGACCTTGCATATGAAGCCGGTAAAGCAGTTGATTTAACTCCTTATTTGGAGGAAGATCCTGAATTTAAAGAACAATTCGATCCAAAATCACTAGAAGTCAATACGTATGATGGAAAGGTTTACGGACTTCCTAGCTTTAAAGGAATGATGGGTTATTTCTATAACAAAGAATTATTTGATAAAGCCGGAATTTCAGAACCAGCAAAAACTTGGGATGAGTTATTCGAACAGTTTGAAAAGCTAAAAAAGGCTGGGATCACTCCAGTATCCATGGATACTGCAGAAACAGGATGGCTTTCTTCCTTATGGTTTAACGCAATGATTGGCAGTGACAGTGCAGCAGGGCTTGAATTCATGAACACTTATTTCCCGAAAGATTTCAACAAGCCTTATATTGTAGACTCATTAGTGAAAATCCAATCGATGCTACAGGAGTATACAACGTCAGATGCGGTTGGATCTAAGTATGATACTGCAGCTATGCATTTCTTGAATGGCGAAACAGCCATGATTGCAAATGGGCCTTGGATGATTGCTGATTTCAGTGATCCAAACAAAGCTAAAGAAGGATTGGATAAGCAAATTGGTGTAGCTTTATATCCGGAAAACACTTTATTTAATGCGCCAGAAAAAGGCTATTTTGTCTTATCAAAGGATAAAGAGCATCAAGATGCAACGGTAGAGTTTATCAAGGAACTTGTAAGTCCTGAACGCCAAAAAGAATTGCTATTGCTTAAAGGAGAACTTCCGGATTCCCCTAAGGTAGAAATTACGGATGATGTGAAAGAGAAGTTCCCTATTCTGGCAGAATTCTTAACTGTGGCTGAAGAAGCTGAAAATGAGATCCTTTATTACCAAAAAACATGGCATAACAATGTTCAAAATGAAGTAAGCAGCATTTATCCAGCGTTGGGGAATGGACAGCTCACTCCGGAAGAAGCAGCTGACAAACTGACAAAAGCAGCAGAGAAAAATTAATTAACATGATGAATTCGGAATCGAAGGGTGCCAAGACATCCTTCGATTCAATTTAAACTTGGAGGTGCATCATGAAAAGCAACCGGCTTTGGTATACTTTATTTTTGGCTCCAGCTATATTGATTTTTCTTCTTGTGTTTGGATTTCCGGTTGTGAATGTAATCTTCACTTCTTTTTTCGATTACAAGATCAATCAGCCGATGAAATTTATCGGTTTTGATAATTACATAGCTTTATTTTCAGATAAGGCCTTCTTGATTTCTGCCAAAAACACCATTATCTGGGTAGTGCTGCAAGGAACTGTCCATGTGATATTGGGTGTAGCGGTAGCTCTGGTCCTTTCACATAAACCCTTTGGCTGGAAAATCGTCCGCACTTCATACATGATTCCCATTATTATTTCATCAGCTGCGAGAGCGATGCTTCTGTTATATGTATTCAATCCGCAAATGGGATTGGTCAATTCATTGTTTAAGATGCTTGGATTTGAAAACTTCTCGCTCAATTGGTACTATGATCCATCCACCTCTTTTTGGACGGTAACAAGCGGCTGGCTTTTCTTTGCTTCGCTGATCACGATCATTGTAATGGCAGAAATTGCTACCATTCCTCAATCGCTTTATGATGCAGCCAAGATAGACGGAGCTTCAAAGCTGCAAACAGATTTATTTGTTGTGCTGCCTTTGCTGCGGAATGTAATAGGAATAAGTGTAATCCTTGCTGCAACCAGTATGTTAAAAGAGTTTGAGCTCATCTTTTTAACAACAAATGGCGGTCCGAATGATACGAATCTGAATTTGCCGCTCTACTTATATAAAGAGGCCATGATGCTGAATAACTATGGCTATGCGAACTCCATCGGTACATTGTTAATCTTTTTGGGATTAATTCTTATTTTTACTATTACAAAATTATTTAGATTTGGACAGTCGGATGTTTAGTGTGAAGGGAGAGATGAACATGCAGGAAAGTATCAAGAATATCATAAGGAAAGCCCTTACCTTCATCTTTTTGGCGGTCATCACGTTTATATCTGTATTGCCGATATTTTGGGTAGTCATTTCATCGTTTAAGTCAACAAGGGAAATTACATCTTCCCCTTTATCATTGCCGACTTCTTTTAGCTTCGATGGATATTTGACAGCTATATCTGTGTCTCCAATCTTTCAATACTATGGAAACAGCATTATCGTTTCTGTAGCAGCGACCTTGCTGAATCTGATCTTTATGGGTATGGCCGCATATGTTTTTGCACGTGTAAAATCGAAGTTTATTAATGTATTGCTTGCTGTCATGAGTGTTACTTTGTTTATCCCGATTACATCCATGATGCAATCGATATACAGTGTTATTGAAGCGATCGGTTTATATGATACAAAGACTGGTTTGGTTTTGGTTTATACTGCAATTGGAATTCCAATTACTCTCTTTGTTCTTAGAAGCTTCTTCCTTACAATCCCTAAAGAAATTGAGGAATCAGCTTATATAGACGGAGCCAGCTTTGTCCGTACATTTTTTTCAATCATTGTTCCTATTGCAAGGCCTGGATTCGCAACAGCTGCCATTATCCAATTCATCAATTGCTGGAATGAATTCCTGTTTGCCTTGACACTTACATCTAGTAACGAAAATAGAACCGTTCCGTTAGTGCTGAATTATTTTACATCTATGTTCAGCTATGATTATACAGCTTTGTTTGCGGCACTTACGATGATTGTTATTCCGAGTATAATTATATTCATCCTCCTTCAAGAACAAGTAGTAAGCGGATTGAGTTCAGGTTCTGTTAAGGGATAAAGATCTTGGAGTCTGTAGTATTGCTTGTTTATGCAGTGTATTTATATTAATATACTTCTATAAAATCCTCTTTATTTAAAGGGGATTTTCATTTTACTTAAACTATTAAATCATAAGTGGAAATGACGCTTTTCATAGCGAATAACATTTACACCGCGTTTATTTCATAAAAAGATATTATTTACAATGAAATAAATATTGTGAATATTCACATTAGATGTTATACTTTTAAAAAAGTGGGAACGTTCCCTTTTTAAAAGGAGTGGTTGATGGGATATTTTAATAGTTAAAGGTTAATTTTTTTTACTAAAAAAAGAAAGCGCTTAACTAAGTTTATTTTGCATAATTCTTGATTTAAGTTTAATAATTTTTAGGATAATCATTTTTAAAATTAATTTAAAGGGAGGAATTTTAATGAAAAAAACTATAAAGACGTTATTAACATTATTAACCCTTGCTATTATGTCGTTTGGCCTAGTTGGCTGTGCAGGCAGTAAAGGCGGCAATGAAGCAAATGCTGACAGTAAAACTGATGTCAGTAAGTTTCCTGAAAAACCAGTTACCATTGTTGTGCCATGGGGGAGTGGAGGTAACGCAGATGTTTTTGCCCGTAAAGTTGCATCTTTGGCCAGCGACTACATAGGTCAAGAAGTAGTAGTGGAAAACCGTACAGGGGCAGGCGGTGAAATTGCTCTTACCGAATTTGCACAAAAGAAGCCAGACGCACATACAGTGCTCGTTACTTCTTCTGCTAACTTTACAATTACCCCTAAAGTAAAAGAAGTTCAATATTCATACGATGATTTTCAACCGTTAATCGGAGATTTTCTAGTAGAATTCATCTTAATGTCTAATCCTTCAAAAACAGGAATCGAAAGTATGGAGGATTTAAAAGAATATGCAAAAGGTAAAACAATAAAATTTGGAACTACAGGAAGTGTGGGGAATGATACACACTTAATCCAATCCGGATTATTTGAAAAGTATGGAATTAAGGCTGAACCAGTTGTTTTTGAAGGCGGAATGGATCTGGTTAACAACTTATTAGGCGGACATATTGACGTAACTGTTGGGGTAGCTCCAATCATGGATGACTATCTAAAAACAGGAGAACTGAAAGGTCTTGGTACTTTTGCTCCGTTCCCTTATGAAGTTGAGGGGATCGATCCGATAACACCACTAGCGGAACAGGGCTATGAGGTAAGTTTTGCAGGATTCAACTACTTCAATGTAAGTAAGGGAACTCCTCAGGAAATTGTTGATAAACTTAATAAGGCCTTTAATGAAGTGTATGAGGATCCCGAGTTCAAGAAATTTTTAGAAGGAGCAAGTTATAAAATGAATCCGCTTGGGCCTAAAGAAATTGATGAATATGTTATGAATCAAAGTAAAGAAGTTGATGAACTGCTGAAAACGATAAAGAAGTAGTGAGTAACCCAGTTAACCATCTCAAAGTTAAAATTGCTTAGTTGCCATTCTCATATGCAGTATAAGCGCTGTGATACTGCATATGAGAAACTTTTCATTATTGCAAAAGTATACCTGATTGAGGTGAAAGTAATATGAGTTTAAAACTGAATTCAAATATCGTAAGCGGTATTGTTTTTTTAATTCTTTCCAGTGCTATCTTGCTGCTAATTCCCCAGCAAATCTCAACTGTTGAGGCCTCATCTATAAATGCAAGGACAATTCCCAGGTTAATAGCCATCGTTATATTAATTTGCAGTCTATTATTGATCATTCAAGGTTTTTTCTTTACAGAAAAAAAAGAAGTAAATATCAATAAGAGCGTCTTACTGAAGGAATTTCGAGGCATCGGAATGATTTTTATATTTATAGGTTATGGGTTCATCATTGACAAATTGGGTTTCACGATCTCGTCTTTACTTTTATGTACGAGTTGTCTGCTTTTTTATAAAGTTAAAAACTGGAAATACTATGCTGTGACATGCGCGGTTGTATTTATAGTATATTTTGTCTTTGCAAATGCCCTCAATGTAAATTTGCCATAGAGGAATTTGTAAACTATGCTGATTTAATTAAGCACAACCTTTAAGAGGTGAAAATATGGATATTTTACTACAGGGAGCCAGTGAATTATTTACATTAAAAGTTTTTCTTTTTATTAATGTTGGGTTATTGATAGGAATTATTTTCGGTTCGATCCCGGGGTTAACGGTCGATTTGGGGATCGCTCTGTTTACTCCTTTGACGTTCGTGTTGGATCCTACTTCTGCTATTCTCATGTTGTTGGGTATTTATTGCGGTGGTACTTATGGAGGCTCCATTACAGCCATATTAGTAAAGACCCCAGGAACACCATCCTCTGTGGCAACTATATTGGATGGGCACCCATTGGCCAAACAGGGAAAAGCCCGCAAAGCATTGGATATGGCACTTATTGCCTCCACTATCGGAGGTCTCATCAGTGCGTTGGTGCTATTAACAACGGCTCCCCAAATTGCAAAGTTCACCTTGAATTTTGGGCCGGCTGAATATTTTACATTAGCTATATTCGGCCTAACTGTTATTGCAGGAGTTAGTGGGGATAATATTATAAAAGGGATTATTGCCGGATGTTTAGGTGTATTTGTATCAACAATCGGCATGGACGCCTCAAGTGCAGTACCCCGTTTTACTTTTGGTGACTATAGATTACTAAATGGGGTTCCGCTGCTAATAGGATTAGTTGGACTATTTATTGTTGCAGAACTGTTTATTAAAACCAATGAGAATGCAAATGCAGGTGGAGAAAGCGATAAAGAGAGCCAAGCAAAATTAAATAATGAAGGTTTGAGTTGGTCTGAATTTAAACAAACCTTAAGTACCATCTTCAGATCCGGATTAATTGGAACTATAATTGGCGCGATTCCTGGCACTGGTGGGGGGATTGCTGCATTTATTAGTTATGACCAAGCGAAAAAAAGATCAAAAAATGGGGAGACTTTCGGTTCAGGTGAACTTAAAGGGATTGCCGCACCTGAAGCAGGAAATAATGGCACAACAGGCGCTACATTAATCCCGCTGCTTACGCTAGGTATTCCAGGGGATGCAGCAACCGCTATTCTGTTAGGTTCACTGATGATTCATGGTCTATTACCGGGGCCAAGTTTATTTACTGATTATGGGCATATCATGTACGCCATCATGTTGGGTCTTATTTTCATTAATATTTTCATGTTTTTGCAGGGAAAAATACTAGTAAAATGGTTTGCTAAGGTAGCTAAAGTTCCATATGTATTATTAGTGCCAATCATTGCAGTATGCAGTGTGGCAGGGGCTTTCTCAGTCAATAATACAGTGTTTGACATTTATTTAATCCTATTCTTTGGTATTATTGGATATATAATGTATAAAATGAGGTTCTCGCCAATTCCTATGTTACTAGGACTAGTACTTGGGCCGATTGCGGAAAAAAACTTTAGAAATGCAATGGTAATATCTGATGGAAGCTATCTGATTTTTGTGACAAAACCAATTTGTATTTTCTTCGTTGTATTAACCTTAATGTCTGTTGTGATGTTTATGGCTAAAAAAGGGAAATCGAATCAGAAAACAGATAATTCTATCAATCTCACATAACGAATTTTAAGGAGAAAAGATATGGGTGCAACAATCAAAGATATTGCTAAAATAGCAGGGGTATCCAAATCTACCGTTTCCCGTGTTCTTTCTAATAACGGAAAATACAGTAACCAAGCAAAAGAAAAAGTTTTAAAGGTAGCTAAGGAATTAAATTATCAACCCAATGAAATTGCAAAAGCAATGGTTACAAGAAAAACTGGAAATATTGCATTTGTCATATACCATAAGATAAAACCGGTTATCACTTATCCCTTCTTTACACCTATTATTTCATCACTAATTGAGACAGCCACAAACAATAATTATGGTGTGTTTGTTTTTACTGAACGGGATATAAATGATCCATTTAAAACTATACATGAAAAAAGGGTGGATGGAGTAATTCTCGCAAGCCGCATTAATGCAGAGATCGTAGAGGCGTTCAAATCGCAAAATATCCCTGTTATGCTCCTAAATCCATTTGTGGAAATTGAAAATACTAGCTATGTGGAAAGTGATGAATATAGTGGATCTATGGATGCTATGCAATATTTATTTCAGAAAGGCCATCGCCGTATAGGATTTGTACAGGGATTTTGGAAAGAACGATATATAAATGATCGTTATTCCGCTTATAAAGATGCTTTAATGCAAAAGGGAATTGAATTTGATGAGAATTTGGTCATAGAAGTAGATGAAGTTAGTATGGAAACGGGAAGAAATGCCGCGGATGCATTTATGAGATTATCAGAGTTACCTAGCGCTATTTTTGCTGCAAGTGATTTATTGGCAATTGGAATGATGAAGCAATTCAAGAAAAGTGGATTTTCGATCCCAAAAGACATCGCGATTGTCGGTTTTGATGATATCGAAATGGCTTCAATTTATGAACCTGCTTTAACAACTGTGAGAGTTAACAAAGAGTTGATGGGAGAATTAGCTGTTCGACAACTTATTCTCATGATGAATATGGACGAGGACCAAAGTCAGTGCAAAAAACAAATAACTTTGCCTACTTCATTGGTAGTGCGGGATTCCACTTGAATTCCCGCATTACTATTTATTTTAGTTAAATAGGGAACGTTCCCATTTTTCGAATGAAAAACAGAAGAAAGAGCTTTTAATAGAGGAGAGGATCTAAATGAAGGCAATTATGGTTATGTTTGATTCATTAAATCGGCACATGCTGCCGTCATATGGCTATGAAGATATTTATGCACCAAATTTTAAAAGGCTTCAGGAGAAGACGGTAACATTTGATCAAAGCTGGGTAGGAAGTATGCCTTGTATGCCGGCAAGACGAGATTTGCATACAGGCAGATATAATTTCCTGCATCGTAGTTGGGGACCACTTGAACCATTTGATGATTCGATGCCTGAAATTCTGAAGAATAGTGGCGTTTATACCCATTTAATTACCGATCATCAGCATTATTGGGAAGACGGAGGCTATAATTACCACACGAGGTATAACAGTTTTGAGTTCTCTCGTGGGCAAGAAGGAGATACTTGGAAAGGTGAGGTTCAAACTCCGCAAATTCCAGCAATGATTGGCGGACATGACATGGAGAGTGTCAATAAACATGATTGGATAAATAGAAAATACATAATTGAGGAAGAGGAATTTCCGCAGGCTGTTACATTTAAAAGAGGTCTTGAATTTATTGAAAAAAATCATAAAGATGATCAGTGGTTTTTACAAATTGAAACATTTGATCCTCATGAACCGTTTTATGCACCTGAAAAGTATCGAAAATTATATGAACATGATTATGATGGCCCGCATTTTGATTGGCCCAGCTATGGCCAGGTAAATGAAACGCAAGAACAAGTAGAACATGGCGGTCTTGAATATAAAGCTTTAGTCAGTATGTGTGATGCCTATTTAGGGAAAGTCCTAGATATGATGGATGAATTTGATATGTGGGAAGACACCATGCTAATTGTAAATACTGATCATGGGTTTTTACTTGGTGAACACGATTGGTGGGGCAAATGTGTACAGCCATTTTACAATGAAGTGGCACGGACACCGCTGTTTATATGGGACCCTCGGAGCGGAAGACATGGGGAGCGTTCAGATCGATTAGTACAAATGATAGATATAGCACCAACTCTATTAGACTTTTTCAATATTGAAATTCCTAAAGATATGCAGGGAATTGCTTTAGGGGAAACCATTGCCACTAATAAACCGACAAGAGATGCGGTATTGTTCGGCATCCACGGCGGACATGTGAATTGCACGGATGGGCATTATGTATATATGCGGGGGCCGAAAACGGATGACAATACACCTCTTTACAGTTATACATTATTGCCTGTACGTCTGAGGGCATTTTTCACCGCTGAAGAGCTTAAAACTTTGTCACTAGAAAGTCCGTTCTCTTTTACAAAGGGCATACAAACAATGAAAATTGACACACAATGTTACTATGATGTTGATTTTAATACTTATAGGACATTATTATTTGATATTCAAAAGGATCCTTCACAAAAGGAATCTATAAATGATCGTGAAATAGAAGAGAAAATGATTAATCACCTCACGCGTCTGATGAATGAAAATGATGCACCTGGAGAGCAGTATGAAAGATTAGGTTTAAAAGTTTCAGTTCCAACAACATAATTGAGAGGTAATGACACAGTTAAAAAAGTATTATTTGCGGTGAAAACAGTATCAGGTTTTTGAAATTGTTTAGACTAGAATCCTTTTAATTTGAACCCTTAGAGTAATTGTTGAAAACTTTATTGAGACGACATTACTCTAAGGTGTTTTTTTAAAAGGGACACGCCATTAGAGAGGTGAAAAAGTTCATAGGTTATTATTTGTAATGAGGAGAGGTGAAGATGACAAATAAAAAGGCATTGATAAAATTATGGCTTATTTTTTTCACCTTTTTCAAAATAAGTCCCATCTCCTTCGGTGGAGGATATGCGATGATACCTCTGCTAGAAAAAGCTGTCACAAAGAAAAATAGGTGGGTAAAAAAAGAAGATATAAGTGATGTGTTGGTCGTTGCCCAAACAGTACCAGGATCTATTGCAGTCAATACCGCGACTTTTGTCGGCTATCAGGTAGCGGGAATTCCTGGTGCGCTGGCTGCAACACTAGGAATCATCACACCTACATTCGTTATCATTTTAATATTTGCGACTTTATTTCTCAACTTTCAACATAATCCTATTATCCAAGCAGCATTTGTTGGCATACGCCCTGCGATCGTAGCATTAATTCTATATGCTGCATATAAGATCGGGTTAACTGCAATGATTGATAAATTAACAACTATTATTGCCTTAATATCTCTTATGTTATTTTTATTTCTCCCAGTTCACCCGATTATCATTTTAATATTTGGTGGTGTAACAGGAGTTTTGCTAAGCTTCCGGAGATCTGTTCATAAGACAAAAACATACAGCCACTCAAAAGGTTCAAGTGTAACGGGGGACTGAAACATGTTATTAAGTTTATTTTTCACCTTCTTAAAAATCGGTTTTGTCTCTTTTGGCGGAGGCTATTCAATGATTCCCGTTATTGAATACGAAATTAAGGAACATGGATGGCTTACTGCTCAGCAATTTACGGACATTATAGCCGTTGCTGGAATGTCTCCGGGTCCGATTGCAACAAATATTGCTGTTTTTGTAGGATACAAAGTTGGGGGTCCCCTTGGAGCAGTTACTTCATTAGTCGCCATATCGATGCCTTCATTGTTAATTGTTTTTATTATTTGTTTATTCTTTAATAAGGTGAAAAATCAACAATTCGTACATTCGGCATTTTATGGGTTAAGACCTGTTATTACTGGTTTAGTTACATACGCAGCTATTAAAGTAGCTATACAAAACCAAATTATTACCTCTTTCAGCAACTTTCATTTTGATACAATAGGGGTACTTTTTATTGTTATTGGTTTTCTCCTCCTTGTTTTAACGAAAATCAGTCCGGTTTCAATAATCCTGCTTTCTGGAGTATTTGGGATAATAATCTATTATTAATGATAAAAGATTAATAGTTTTATTGGAGGTTTAGAAATGGAAAAAGCATGTTGTACTGCATCTAGACCCAAAACGGGTAAAAATTCAGAACAAGTTATTACTTTAAATAAAGATCTTAAAAGAACACAGAAAGACAATATGATATACCTTCCAGGTGGGGAATTTTTAATGGGAACAGACACAAAAGAAGGATTCTCCTCTGACGGAGAGGGTCCTGTTCGAAAAGTTACAATTTCCCCTTTTTATATTGATGCATGCTCAGTAACAAACGAGCAATTTTATGATTTTGTGCAGGATACGGGTTATAAAACAGAAGCTGAAGTATATGGCTGGTCTTATGTTTTTTATCAATTTGTTTCAGAGAAGACAAGGAAGCAAGTGAAAAATGTGGTGAAACAAACGCCGTGGTGGTGGATTGTAGAAGGAGCTTGTTGGATAAATCCTGAAGGCAATGACACCACTATTGAAGACAGGTTGGATCATCCTGTTATCCATGTATCCTGGAATGATGCGGCTGCTTTTTGTAAATGGGCAGGGAAAAGGCTTCCGACAGAGGCTGAATGGGAATATGCTGCACGTGGAGGATTGGAGCAGAAGCAGTACCCTTGGGGAGACGAGCTTACCCCAAATGGTGAACATTATTGCAACATATGGCAAGGTGAATTTCCAAGGATGAACCTTGGATCTGATGGATATTTAGCTACGGCTCCATCAAAATCTTTTCCGCCGAATGGTTTTGGGTTGTATAATATGGCCGGAAATGTGTGGGAGTGGTGTTCTGATTGGTTTAGTCCTTTTTATTATCTGGATGGGTCGAAAAATAATCCAACTGGGCCAAATAAAGGAGAGACGAAAGTGTTGCGAGGCGGATCGTATTTATGTCATGAATCCTACTGCAACCGATACCGAGTTGCAGCCAGAAGTTCAAACACCCCTGATAGTTCTACGGGTAACATGGGATTTCGATGTGCGGCTGATGCTTAAAGGGGATATTACTAAGCTTTTTTATTGTGATATATATGGCTGGCTATAGATTTACCGTAATATGAAATTTTTATTATTTTTTAAACTAATATAAAAAACATTTGATTTAAAAAAATCTATAGGATAAAATATCTTTTAAAGAAAGCGCTTAACTAAAATATATTGAAAATAGAAATTGAGGTGGAACTGTTGGATAAAATCCGGTGCAGAGTTCATGCCACTTCTCAATTCTCTCATGCTAAAATAAAGAAAAGGAAAACTAGAGGAGATTAGAACTACATGAAGCCTACCATATACGATGTCGCAGAAAAGGCGGGTGTCTCCATTGCCACTGTGTCCAAAGTGGTAAATAATACAGGGCGAATCAGCGATAAAACGAGAAACCGAGTAACGGAAATTATGAGAGAGCTTGAATATTCACCAAGCAGCGTTGCGGCAGCATTAACAGGTAAAAAAACGTTTACAATTGGTGTGCTTGTTCCTGATATTGCTAACCCATTCTTTGCAGAAGTAGCGCGGGCACTAGAAAACCATGCCCGGGAAACGGGTTATGCCATTATTCTATGTAGCACTGATTATCAGAGAGAACGAGAACAGGATTATTTGGAGCTGTTATTAAAAAAACAGGTTGATGGCATCATACTTGCAACAGAGGCAAGGGATTGGAAGGTATTCAAAAAGCTCTTGGATAAAAAGATCCCTCTGTTAATGTTTTCAATTGATCACCCATCATTCTCATCACATGTCGTTACCACTGATGACGTAAGAGGGGGATACCTTGCGGGACGCTACTTACTTGATAAAGGACATCGGAATTTTGCTGTTATTGCAGAAGTAAACCGGGCGAGCGGCCGTTTGCGATTAGAAGGCTTTAAGCAGTCTCTTGCAGATGAGGAGATAGTGTTGGATAAAGATTCTGTCGTCTATTCCAAATCAAGAGTTGAAGAGGCAAAGGAAGCTGCTAAGCAAATTTTGACATTAAAAAACAGACCCACAGCCGTGTTTGCTTCAACGGACCTTATTGCAGCTGTATTTTTAAATGAGGCAAGAAAACACAATGTTTCTATTCCAGGAGATATTTCAGTCATAGGATTTGATAACACGATCCATGCTGAAATTGCAGATCCGGGCTTAACCACGATAGCTCAGCCAACTGATGAATTGGCTCGGTATGCAATTCATCAGCTATTGAAATCAATTGAAAAGCCGAACCTTTCTGGACACAGGATTATGCTCGCGCCCGAATTAGTAGAACGTTATTCTGTAAGAGATTTAAATTAATTTATCAAAGTGCTTAAGAATGTTTATCTACCGGCAGCTTGCCGGTATTTTTCCACCTATTAGTTAAGCGCTTAATCATAATAAAAGAAAAATAATTTTAAAAATTTCGAAAAATACTTGAAGATGAATCATAGGGATGTATAATAAAGTTAAGAAAGCGCTTAACCTATTTTAGGAGGTATTTGGAAAATGTCATTGACTGTAGGAATTATAGGAGCAGGCAGAATTGGTAAATTGCATGTTGATAACTTAAAACTGATCCCGCAAATCAGAATAAAAAGTGTTTCAGATGTTGCAACAGCTCATCTTGAAGCATGGGCGATTGAGAAACAAATTGAAGTGCTAACAACGGATTATCAAGAAGTACTTAATGATCCTGATATACAGGCTGTCTTTATCTGTTCACCAACTAATACACATGCAACGATTATTAAAGAGGCCGCCGCAGCGAAAAAACACATTTTTTGTGAAAAGCCTGTCAGTTTTTCAGTGGAAGAAACGGAAGAAGCACTGGCTGCAGTTGAGAAAGCAGGCGTAAAGCTTCAGGTTGGCTTTAACCGCCGTTTTGATCCTAATTTCCGAAAAGTCCGCCAGCTTGTTCAGGGCGGGGAAGTAGGAAACCCGCATATTCTTCGTATTACTTCACGCGACCCTCAGCCTCCAGGTGTGGATTACATAAAGTCATCAGGCGGCCTATTCATGGATATGACCATTCATGATTTTGATATGGCAAGATACGTAATGGGCAGCGAGGTTACAGAGGTTTCCGCTAATGGAGCTGTTCTGGTTGATCCTGCGATTGGAGAGGCAGGGGATATTGATACGGCTATCATTACTTTGAAATTTGCAAACGGAGCATTAGGAGTTATTGAAAATAGCCGCCGGGCAGCATATGGGTATGACCAACGCCTTGAAGTCTTCGGTGATAAGGGAGCTGCAAATGTAGACAATAACCGTGCAACAAATGTTGAAGTTTCTACAGCCCATCATGTAGCAAAGGAAAAGCCGCTGTATTTCTTCCTGGAACGCTACACTCAAGCATATATAGATGAAGTCACTGAATTTGCAAGCGCTGTCCTTAACAACCAGGAAGTAAGCTGTACAGGATTTGATGGTTTACAAGCTGAGCGTATTGCCAGGGCAGCGAAACAATCACTGGAAACGGGTACACCTGTTCAATTAAACCAGGCGACCCCAACTGCTGCAAATTAAACTAAGCGAAAGGAAGTTTAATATGAATCCCCTTCAATTTGAAAAGGATCGGCCGCTTGACCTTATTGCTGTTGGCAGGCTGTGTATAGACTTAAACGCAAATGAGACAAATCGGCCTATGGAGGAAACGTGCACTTTTACAAAATATGTTGGAGGTTCACCCACCAATATTGCTGTAGGTTCCGCCCGGCTTGGCCAAAAAACGGGCTTTATCGGGAAAGTTTCCGATGACCAAATGGGACGATTCATCACTAATTATTTAGAGAAAAACGAAATTGATACACAGGGTATAAAAATTGATCAAACAGGAGCAGTAACCGGTCTTGCTTTTACAGAGATTAAGAGTCCGGAAGATTGCAGTATCCTAATGTACCGTGATAATGTTGCAGATTTGAAGCTGCATCCGTCTGAAGTAGATGAAGAATATATCAAACAATCAAAATCTTTATTAATTTCAGGCACTGCGCTTGCAAAGAGCCCATCCAGGGAAGCTGTATTCCTGGCACTTGAATATGCAGTAAAGCATAAAGTTACCGTTTTCTTTGATCTGGATTACCGTCCATATACATGGACTGACGAAGCAGAGACGGCCGTATATTATAATCTTGCTGCCGAGAAATGTGATGTCATTATCGGAACACGCGAAGAGTTCGATATGATGGAAAAACTATTAAATATAAAAGAATCAGATGATCATTATACTGCATCCCGCTGGTTCTCTTACCGCGCAAATCTAGTTGTCATCAAACATGGGGGAGCAGGTTCCATTGCTTATACCAAAGATGGTGAATCTCATAGGAGCGGTATTTTCCGGACGAATGTTTTGAAAACGTTCGGGGCGGGCGACTCATATGCATCAGCTTTTATTTATGGACTAATGAATGGCAAGGAGATTTCAAAAGCGATGAAGATGGGCAGTGCATCTGCCTCAATCGTAATTTCCCGTCATAGCTGCTCTGATGCGATGCCGACTGAAGCAGAGCTCCTTGAACATATGGAAACAGCCATTTACGAAACAGTTTAATAGAGAAGGGGAGAATACTAAATGACACAAACAATAGTAAAAACATTGAGAAACTATATTGGCGGACAATGGGTTGAATCTTCATCCGAAAAAACAGAGGTAGTCTATAATCCGGCTACAGGTGAAGAATTAGCTATCGTCCCTTTATCTACAAAAGAAGAAGTGGATCAGGCTGTACAGGCAGCTAATGAAGCATTTAAAACATGGTCACAGACTTCAGTTCCAAAGCGCGCACGAATTCTTTTCAAATATCAGCAGCTTCTTGTGGAAAATTGGGAAGAGCTTGCGAAGCTAGTAACGATTGAGAATGGAAAAAGCTACTCAGAAGCGCACGGCGAAGTGCTTCGCGGTATTGAATGCGTTGAGTTTGCAGCTGGTGCACCGACTTTAATGATGGGTAAGCAGCTTCCAGATATTGCGACAAACATTGAATCTGGTATGTACAGATATCCAATTGGAGTAGTTGGTGGAATTACACCTTTTAACTTCCCAATGATGGTTCCTTGCTGGATGTTTCCACTTGCCATTGCTTGCGGTAACACTTTTGTCCTAAAGCCATCAGAGCGTACTCCACTTCTTGCAGCACGTCTTGCAGAATTGTTTGAAGAAGCCGGCCTTCCCAAAGGTGTCTTAAATATCGTGAACGGTGCTCATGATGTTGTAAACGGAATTCTTGAGCATAAATTAGTCAAAGCTATTTCCTTTGTTGGTTCCCAGCCTGTAGCAGAATATGTGTACAAGGCAGGAACAGCCAATCTGAAGCGTGTTCAGGCGCTAGCAGGTGCCAAGAATCATTCCATTGTATTAAAAGATGCAAACCTTGACGCAGCAGCTACACAGATTACAAGTGCAGCTTTCGGTTCCGCAGGAGAACGATGTATGGCAGCTGCTGTCGTAACAGTAGAAGAATCTGTTGCTGATGAATTAATTCAAAAGCTAAAAAAAGCTGCTGATGAAATTACAATTGGAAACGGACTTGAAGACGGTGTATTCTTAGGGCCGGTTATCCGGGAATCACATAAAGAACGTACACTTGGGTACATTGAATCCGGCGTTGAGCAAGGTGCAACACTTATTCGTGATGGCCGTTCAGATGAAGCAGTAAACGGTAAAGGATACTTTGTAGGCCCTACTATTTTCGATAATGTTACTCAGGAAATGAAAATTTGGCAGGATGAAGTCTTTGCACCTGTTTTATCTATCGTTCGTGTAAATGAATTATCTGAAGCCATTGAGGTAGCCAATGCTTCACCATTTGCAAATGGTGCTTGTCTATATACTGATAGTGCATATGCAATCCGCCAGTTCCGTGAAACAATTGATGCAGGAATGCTAGGCATTAATGTTGGAGTTCCGGCTCCAATGGCATTCTTCCCATTCTCCGGGTATAAGGATTCTTTTTATGGTGACCTTCATGCGAACGGCACAGATGGAGTAGAATTCTACACAAGAAAGAAAATGGTTACAGCTCGTTTTGTACAATAAGTGCTTTTAGTAAGGGAAGTGGTGGGACGGAGAAGGTCTGTGCCGTTTCCCTTTTCCTTTTTTGCAAAAAGGGTTTTAGATTTGATTCAAGGTCGTGTTTTATAGAAATATGACAGCCACACCTTGAACCTAAATGCGCCGGGCGTGAAGAGGGACAATTTTTTTGTCAGGTTTCTTCATGCATAAATTTATTGTGCTTTTTAACTGAGAGGAGATTGAACAGTGAGTACGATTAGATTAACAACTGCACAGGCACTCGTAAAATTTTTAAATGCGCAGTATGTAGAATTTGATGGCATACAGCAGCGGTTTATAAAAGGTATTTTTACTATATTTGGACATGGCAATGTTCTTGGACTTGGCCAGGCACTTGAAGAGAATGCTGGCAAATTGGAAGTCTACCAGGGACGGAATGAGCAGGGAATGGCCAATGCAGCCATGGCCTTTGCTAAGCAGAAGCACAGGAAGCAGATTATGGTTTGTACATCTTCTGTTGGGCCCGGGTCAGCAAACATGGTTACTTCTGCTGCAACGGCTACAGCGAATAATATTCCGGTTCTTTTGCTTCCGGGTGATGTATTTGCTACACGCCAGCCAGATCCGGTTCTTCAGCAGATTGAACAGACACATGATTTATCCATTTCAACAAATGACGCATTTCGTCCAGTGAGCAAATATTGGGATCGCGTCAGCCGCCCGGAACAGTTAATGTCTGCCATGCTGAATGCCATGAGGGTTTTGACAAATCCGGCTGATACAGGAGCTGTTACAATTGCACTGCCTCAGGATGTACAGGGGGAAGCATGGGATTACCCAGTGAGCTTTTTTGAAAAAAGAATTCACCGCATCGAACGACGATCCCCTTCTCCTGAAAGCGTCCAGGATGCAGTAAAGCTAATTCAGTCAAAGAAAAAACCGCTGCTTATTTTTGGCGGAGGTGTCCGATATTCTGAAGCTGCTGATGCTTTTGTTAAATTTGCTGAAGTTTTTAATATTCCATTTGGTGAAACACAGGCAGGTAAAAGCGGTGTAGAAAGCAATCATCCTTTGAATTTGGGCGGCCTTGGAGTTACCGGGAATTCCGCAGCAAACTCAATTGCTAAAGAAGCAGACTTAGTCATTGGCGTAGGCACACGCTTTACTGATTTTACAACAGCCTCCAAGCAACTGTTTGGCAAAGCTGATATTCTCACCATTAATATTTCGGAATTCCATGCTTCCAAACTAGATGCTGCGAAGGTTGTAGCAGATGCAAAGCTGGGGCTTGATGCTATTGCTGAAGGACTTGAGAGCTACAAGTCGGGATACGAGGATGAAATTGAGAAAGCAAAGCAAGGCTGGCAGGAAGAATTAGACCGTTTAAGCAGCATTGCATTTGAAGAGAATTTTACGCCGGAGATAGCCGGCCATCTCGATGATCAATTACCGGAATATATTGAAGCGCTCGGAACAGAATTGACACAGACAAGTGTGCTTGGAACATTGAATGTACTTGTTGATGATGAGGCAATCATTGTCGGAGCTGCTGGAAGTTTGCCGGGTGACCTGCAGAGAATGTGGAATACCAAATCACGGAACTCCTACCATATGGAATACGGATATTCTTGCATGGGGTATGAAATAGCTGGCGCGCTCGGAGTGAAAATGGCTGAACCGGAACGTGAAGTATATGCCATGACAGGTGATGGCAGTTACTTAATGCTCCATACAGAGCTAATCACTTCCCTGCAGGAGGGCAAGAAAATCAATGTGGTCCTTTTTGATAATTCCGGTTTTGGCTGTATTAATAATCTGCAGATGGAAAACGGAATGGGAAGCTTTGGTACAGAATTCCGGAAACGAAACCCTCAAACCGGGAAGATGGATGGTCCAGTTATGGAGATAGATTTTGCTAAAGCGGCAGAAGGTTATGGAGTAAAAACATATTCTGTCCGGACTAGAGTAGAGCTTATAGCGGCTGTTAATGACTCGAAAAAGCAATCTGTCAGCACGCTGATTGATATTAAAGTACTTCCGAAAACGATGACACATGGATATGATTCCTGGTGGCATGTTGGTGTAGCGGAAGTATCTGAAAAGGAAAGCATCAAGAAGGCATATGCAGATAAAGAAACTAATTTGGAAAAAGCGCGCGCGTACTGATGGAGGGAACGGCAATGTTTAATGACAATCAAGTAAAGTTAGCCATCGCACCGATTGGCTGGACAAATGATGATATGCCCGAGCTTGGCGGAGAAGTGACATTTGAGCAGTGCATTAGCGAGATGGCACTTGCAGGCTTTTCCGGCAGTGAAGTCGGCAATAAATATCCCCGGGATACAGAAGTACTTAAAAAGGCACTATCACTTCGCGGGTTAGAAATTGCCAGCGCCTGGTTTAGTTCATTTTTAACAACAAAGCCATTTGAAGAAACAGCTGAAGCTTTTAAAGAACACCGGGACTTTTTATATGAAATGGGTGCGAAGGTCATTGTAGTTTCTGAACAAGGCAACAGCATACAAGGACAAATAGAGACGCCTTTGTTCGAACAGAAGCCGGTCTTTTCAGATCAGGGTTGGACATTATTTTTGGATGGGATGCAGTGGCTTGGTGAACTAGCAGCTGAAAAAGATATGAAAATTGTGTATCACCATCATATGGGAACAGGAGTACAAACATCAGAAGAAATTGACCGATTGATGGAGGGAACAGATCCTGAAAAGGTTTCGCTCCTCTATGATACAGGACATTTAGTGTTTTCAGGTGAAGATCATCTTGAGGTATTAAATAAATATATGGATCGCATTTATCATGTTCATTTGAAGGATGTCCGGGCAGATGTTGCGAAAAAAGTTCGCGAAGAGAATATGAGTTTCTTACAGGCCGTTAAGGATGGCGTGTTTACAGTTCCGGGAGATGGTCAAATTGACTTTAAGCCCGTTTTTCAGGTATTAAGTGAAGCTGGATATAAAGGATGGTTTGTCGTTGAGGCTGAACAAGATCCTGCCATTGCCAATCCGTTTGAGTATGCAGTAAAGGCAAGGCAATATATCAGAGAAACGAGCGGACTCTAAGTAATATCCCAATGGGGGGCTCTTCCCGCCCTTTTATAATCTAAGTGCGTAGCGGCGGCATACTGCCTGCGAAAGAAGGAGGAACAAAATGGCTTTAGTAAAAATGAAAGGGATTCTTGACCATGCAGAGGAGAATCAATACGGTGTCGGGGCTTTTAGTGTAGCTAACATGGAAATGGTAATAGGTGCAGTAAAAGCCGCGGAAGAATTGCGTTCCCCGCTTATTTTACAGATTGCTGAGGTACGTCTGAAGCATTCTCCGCTTCATCTGATAGGTCCAATGATGGTGGCTGCTGCAAAAAAAGCGGCTGTACCGGTCGCTGTTCACCTTGATCATGGCCTGACAGAAGAAACAATTCGGGAAGCGCTTAACCTTGGTTTTTCTTCTATTATGTACGATGGCTCCCACCATCCTTTGGAAGAGAATATTTCTGTTACGCAGAAAATGGCTGCTATTGCCCGCAGCTATGGGGCGACCGTTGAGGCGGAAATTGGCCAGGTAGGCGGAAGTGAAGATGGTTCAGTAGACTTAGAGGTGTTAATAACTTCAACAGAGGAGGCGAAGCGTTTTGCAAATGAGACAGGTATTGATGCTTTGGCCATCGCAATCGGCAATGCACATGGTGTGTATAAGGGAGAACCAAGCCTGCGAATCGACCGATTGCAAGAAATCAATGAGGAAGTGGAGATTCCGCTGGTTCTTCACGGCGGCTCAGGAATTTCGCAAGAGGATTTCCGAACCTGTATCACCCAAGGTATCCGAAAAATAAATGTAGCGACATCGACCTTTAACAATGTTGTCGATAGGGTAAATGAAGATGCCCCATTTATGGACTATTTTACCTATCATGAAAAAGTAATTGATGCGGCAGCGGAAAATGTGAAGCGTCATATGCTCATGTTCCAAAGCAATGGACGAGTTGAAGGAGGAGTAATACATGTATGAAAAACTGGGTGAATTAAAGAACGGATATACAGAAATTACGAATGCAAACAGTAAACATAGCGATATGATGCAGGATATCGGTATTTATAAATTGCAGGCAAAAGAGTCTGAAACATTAGCAGACAATGTTCAGGAAACTGCCGTGCTTCTGCTTGAAGGAGCAGTCTGTTTGGAATGGAACGGAAATACTCAGGAAATTAAACGTGAAAGTGTTTTTGAAGAAGATCCATGGTGTCTCCATGTACCTAAGGGAGTCGAGGTAAAGGTAACTGCACTTTCAGAAAGTGAAGTGCTTGTCCAAAAGACGGAAAATGAAGAAAGCTTTGAAGCAAAATTATATACACCAGAGGATTGCAGCAGCACGGTTGCCGGTGAGGGAGTATGGAACGGAACAGCAGAAAGGGTAATCAGAACTATTTTCGATTATAACAATGCTCCTTATTCGAATCTGGTAATTGGTGAAGTCATTTCCTACCCTGGCCGCTGGTCAAGCTATCCGCCGCATCATCATGATCAGCCAGAAGTATATTACTATCGCTTTGACAAGCCTCAAGGCTTCGGATGTGCCATGGTTGGACCTGATGCATACCGTGTCGAGCACAACAGCTTTATTACCATACCGGGAGACCTTGACCATCCTCAGACAACAGCACCGGGATATGCCATGTACTTCTGCTGGATGATTCGCCACCTCGATAACAACCCATGGACCGACCGGATCATGGAAGAAGAACACAAATGGCTATTGGAACCAGACGCAAAAATCTGGCCAGAAAAATAAACACCTACCGCCTGCGAGCGAATAGAAGCCCGCAGGTTTTTTTGGTACCAGGTACCACCCAAATTGGGATTCATAAGGCAGTAAGGAAATTGGAGAAGAGGGAAAAGCTGCTCATTCCGATAACGATGATTATTTTTTCAATTGCCGGAGCCACAACTGGAATGGCAGAAGAAAGCATTATCTTTGTGCCAATTGGAATCGCGATTGCAAGGGCGATGGGGTATGATGCCATCACCGGAACGGCCATGATTAGCATCGGGGCAGCCAGCGGTTTTATTGGCGGGATGATGAATCCGTTTACGGTTGGGGTAGCCCAGTCCATTGCAGAAGTGCCACTGTTCAGCGGAATTGGCTTCCGATTTGCCATTTATCTTTTTGTTCTATCATTAGCCATTTTTTATGTCATGAGGTATGCATCCAAAGTAAAGAAAAACCCTGAAAAAAGTGTGATGTATGATATTGAAATGAAGGAAAAAGAAAAGCGTAAGGACCTGCAGGCAGGCCAGTTTGAGGAATTCAAGCTTCGTCATGCTCTTGTTCTCCTGATCATTGTGGGCGGACTCGCATTTAACATGTATGGTGTGTTTGAATGGGGCTGGTATTTAACCGAGCTGACAGCATCTTTCATTATTATCGGTTTTGCCTCTGGTCTTATTGGAGGCATTGGAATCAATCGCTTATTTGATTCCTTTGTTGACGGGATGAAGCTTGTTGCATTTGGAGCGCTTATCGTTGGTTTCGCCCGCGCTATTTTAGTTGTTATGGAAAACGGCGTTATTATTGATACGATGATCAATGGTCTTGCTTCAGTCATTAGTGCCCTGCCCAATACGTTAAATGTCATTGGGATGTTCTTTGTTCAGGTTGTCATCAACTTCTTTATTCCATCCGGAAGCGGGCAGGCTGCTACAACCATGCCAATCATGACCCCGCTAGCCGACCTCCTGGGCATCGAGCGCCAGGT
>NZ_VLKI01000034.1 GCF_007830235.1 Cytobacillus oceanisediminis | reverse complement strand
TCAGCGCCGATGGTAGTTGGGGGCTGTCCCCCTGTGAGAGTAGGACGCTGCCGGGCAATAGAAAGAGCACCTGAGGGGTGCTCTTTATTTGGTTTGAGAAGTTGAAAGATGAATAAATGAAGTATCAATTGATCGGAAGCACTAAAATGGTGCTTTTTTTTGTTTTAGCTATTTTTTTGATTAAATATCTTTTAACAATATAAAAGGTCTCAGTTAATAAGAGAGTTACTTAGTAACACATCTTTACTTTTAGCATATATCGGTCACTTTTTCGATATATCGATCAGAATTCTATTTTATCGGTCGCTTTTTCCGATATATCGGTCAGAATTTTATTTTATCAGTCATTTTTTCGATATATCGGTCAGAATTTTATTTTATCAGTCACTTTTTCGATATATCGGTCAGAATTTTATTTTATCAGTCACTTTTTCGATATATCGGTCAGAATTCTATTTTATCGGTCGCTTTTTTCGATATATCGGTCAGAATTCTATTTTATCGGTCACTTTTTTCATATATCGGTCAGTTGGCTCAATGGCGCCCTTTTGAGGCTCCCTTTCTTAAATGCTGATCCTTCAACAGAAAACGCGTAAGTTGTGTCAATTTTAACTAAAATTAAAAGAAATCTAGTTAAATGGACTAATTTGTTTATAAAAATAGGTTTTAATGGAGCTAAGCAATTTCGTCAATTATTCATAAGGGAAGTAATCAAATGGATCCATTTTTAGGCACAAGTAGAACTTTAACAAAAAGTTTCAAACAAAAAACACACCGGATAGCCGGTGCGTTCCTCTTGTCTTTTTTAAAACGGATATTCCCGCGGCTTGTTCTGTGTGGAGATCCATTGGAGTGTTGTGAATTCTTCCAGCGACCATTCGCCTCCGAAGCGGCCTAGTCCTGAATCTTTTTCGCCTCCGAACGCTACAAGCGGTTCGTCGTTGACACTTTGGTCGTTTACATGGACCATGCCGGTTTCCATTTGCTTTGCGATTTCTACACCTTTTTCAACGGAGCGGGTATGGACGGAGCCGCTTAATCCGTATGGTGTGTCATTTGCAACGCGGATAGCTTCTTCTTCACTGTCGATAGGGATGAGCGTCACAACAGGTCCGAACATTTCGTTCTTAGCAGTAGCAACCTCATTTGTTCCTGTTAAGATCACAGGGCTCATCACGTTGCCGTCAACTTTGCCTTCCAGTACTGTCTCTGCACCCTGCTGGCGCGCCTCTTCAATTTGGCCAAGCAATCTATCAATGGCTGCCCGATTAATTAATGGGCCGATCAGGGTATCCTTGTCGCGCGGATCTCCTACCTTAATGCTTTCTGCTTTATCCACAAAGCGCTTTACGAATTCATCATATACATTGCGGTGAACAATAATCCGGTTTAGTGACATGCAGATTTGCCCGTTATGCATGTACTTTCCGAATGCCGCTGCATTAACAGCTCTTTGAATATCTGCGTCTTTCAGGACGATAAGGGCATTGTTGCCGCCAAGTTCTAATACGGATTTTTTAATATTTCTGCCGCAAAGCTCCCCAATGTGGCGGCCTACACCTGTCGAGCCGGTGAAAGAGATCATCCGCGGAATTGGATGTTCAACAAATGAATCTTCAATTTCTCCCATGTCTGCTACAACAACATTCAGCACACCTTTAGGAACTCCGGCCTCCTCAAAGATTTTGCCCAGGATTGTTCCGCCGCTCATGGCAGTTTTTTCATCCGGTTTAAGGACGACTCCATTCCCGACCGCCAGAGCAGGAGCCACCGAACGCATGGCAAGGTACATAGGGAAGTTGAAGGGCCCGATGACACCTACCGCCCCTAAAGGTTTGCGGTAAACTCTGTTTTCTTTGCCTGGTACAAGTGAAGGTACCATTGTTCCATCCATCCTTAGAGGGAAGGATGCAGCCTCACGTGTAATAGCAATGCAGAAATCTATCTCCACATTTGCTTTTAAATGGGAAGATCCGGACTCCAATACGAGAAGCTCTACCAGTTCTTCACGCCGCTCATTCATAATGCGAACCGCATTTTCCATTATGGTTGAACGCTCAAAAGGATTGGTCTCGCTCCAAGCTTTTTGAGCCTGTTTTGCTGATTGATAAGCTTCGCTTATATCTTCTACACTGGCCATTTTAAACTCTGCCAGTGTTTCCTCGTTGAAAGGATTCGTGTCCTTATATATTGTTTTACCGGTTCCGTCCCGCCATTCTCCATCTATATATTGCTTGTTTAAATCCTGAAATTTACTCATTATGTCACTCCTTAGCTGCTGTTTTTTAGTTAATATATTTAAACTATTCCTTTCATGGAAAGGAGCTAAACTTTATAATATTTGTTAATTGCTGAAGGATGGAATCATTGTCGTTTCATTCCTCTTGAAAAAGGATAACCTAACAGAAAAGTATCGGATTTGCGGAAAAAGGTTATCAAACCTTTAATTCTTTTGTACAATAGGGACTTAATGGGGATGGGGTGGAGCAAGAGCACTCTTAATACACCCGTGAAGGAGGATATGGCATTGCTGGAAAACAGTTTTATTATGGTCGCCATTATATTGATCATTAATATTGTATATGTATCTTTTTTTACGATCAGGATGATTCTGACGCTGAAAGGACAGCGATACCTTGCAGCTTTTATAAGTACAATTGAAGTTGTCATCTATGTAATTGGTTTGGGTCTTGTACTTGATAATCTTAATGAGATACAGAATTTGATTGCCTATGCAGTGGGGTATGGAATTGGTGTTATTGTGGGAATGAAGATTGAAGAGAAGTTGGCGCTTGGCTATATTACGGTTAATGTGATTACCAAGGAATATGACCGGGATTTACCCAAGGCATTAAGGGATAAAGGATATGGTGTGACAAACTGGGCTGCCAACGGTTTGGAAGGCGATCGGATGGCCCTGCAGATTTTGACGCCGAGAAAATATGAGCTGAAGCTTTATCAAACGATTAAAGAACTGGATCCGAAGGCTTTTATTATCGCTTATGAGCCAAAAACCATTCATGGCGGCTTCTGGGTGAAATCTGTTAAGAGAGGAAAGTTATCTCAATGAGCAAAGGCAAGAGCAAAATGGTTTTTGAAGTTCAGGAAAATGAAACAATCGACCAATGTCTGGCACGTATCCAAAAAGCAGGGTATATGCCTGTAAGAAGAACGGAAAAGCCTATTTTTAAAGAGGTCAAGAAAGGCGGAAATGTCGATTATGAACCGGCAGGCCGTCAAATCGTTTTTGAAGCGGAACGGGTTGAATAGTAAAACACGAACATTAATTGTCTGACTTTTAGTATTGTTCGATTTTTCGGTTGACATAGTATCAGGCAAGTTGTTAATATGGTGGTAGTTAATAAAACGTGAATAACCCCTCGTATAATAATGGGAATATGGCCCATGAGTTTCTACCCGGCAACCGTAAATTGCCGGACTATGAGGGAAAGCTGATATGCCCGGCGTGATAAAGGAATGGTTCCTGCTGCAATTAGGTATATTCCTTTTATTATGGTTAATTTTGGCCCGGACAGATTACTTTCTCTCATAAAGAGAAGGAATCTGTCCGGGTTTTTTATATTTACTGATTTGGAGGAGAAAGAATGAACGCACAAGCAGCAGTCATTATGGGGAGCAAATCAGATTGGGAAACAATGAAGCACGCTTGCGGAATTCTGGAAGAGCTAGAAATCCCTTTTGAAAAAAAGGTCGTCTCAGCGCATCGGACTCCGGATCTTATGTTTGAATTTGCCGAGCAGGCAAGAGATAGAGGGATAAAGGTAATTATTGCTGGTGCAGGGGGAGCAGCTCACCTGCCGGGAATGGTAGCTGCCAAAACGACCCTTCCGGTTATCGGAGTTCCAGTCCAATCAAAAGCTCTAAATGGGCTGGATTCATTATTATCCATAGTGCAAATGCCTGGCGGAGTTCCTGTCGCGACCGTTGCGATCGGAAAGGCCGGTGCAACCAATGCAGGATTATTGGCAGCACAAATCCTTGGAGCTTTTGATAAGCAAATTGCAGAACGCCTGGAACATAGAAGAGAAAAAATAAAACAGGAAGTTTTAGAAAGCAGTGATGAACTTGTCTAATAAAACGATTTTGCCTGGACAAACGATCGGAATTATTGGCGGCGGCCAGCTTGGGAGAATGATGGCTCTTGCTGCCAAAGCACAGGGTTTTAGAATCGCGGTATTGGATCCAACTGAAAACTCGCCTTGCGGACAGGTTGCAGATATCGAAATCACTGGAGAGTTTGACAGCTTGGACGCTATAAAAGAACTGGCAGAAGTCAGCGATGTTGTAACCTATGAATTTGAAAATATCAATGCTGAAGCACTGGATTGGTTATGTGCCCATGCATATGTACCACAAGGCAGCGAGGTTCTGGAAATCACCCAGGACCGGACGAAAGAGAAAGCGGCCATTCAAAAAGCGGGCTGTGAGGTTGCACCATACGCGGTCATCACAACAGCAAAAGACATTTATGATAATATAGAAAAGCTTGGCTATCCGGCGGTAATAAAGACTTCCAGAGGCGGTTACGACGGCAAAGGGCAGCTAGTCATAAAAAGCGAACAGGAATTAACAGATGCTGAACAGCTTCTGGAAAGAGGCGTATGTGTTCTTGAAAAATGGATTCCTTTTGAAAAAGAAATCTCAGTGATCATCTGCAGAAGCGTCTCAGGAGAAACAGCTGTTTTTCCGGTAGGGGAAAACATTCATAAAGAAAATATTCTGCATCAGACAATTGTTCCTGCCATTGTTACAGAGGCTGCTGAGGAAAAGGCAATTCAAGCAGCAAACCAGCTTGCAGAAGCATTGGGGTTAATCGGTACGCTTGCTGTTGAAATGTTTTTGACAAAGGACGGGCAGGTTTATATAAACGAGCTTGCGCCGCGTCCGCATAATTCAGGGCATTATTCCATTGAAGCCTGTGAGACCTCCCAGTTTGAGCAGCATATCCGGGCGGTTTGCAATTGGCAGCTTGGCAGCACAGAGCTATTAAAACCGGCTGTTATGGTAAACATACTAGGAGAGCATCACGACCCTTTGCTAAAGAAAATACCTGAACTGAATGACTGGAAGATTCATTTGTACGGAAAAAAGGGTGCCAAATATAAACGCAAGATGGGCCATGTCACGCTTTTGCGGAATTCAGCGGAAGAAGCGCTTGAAGAAGCTGAAAAGAGCGGCATATGGGCCGATGTGAAGGAAAAGATCGGAGGATAAAACATGATTGAACGTTATACGAGACCAGAAATGGGAGCTATTTGGAAAGAGGAGAACCGCTTTCAGGCTTGGCTTGAGGTTGAGATTCTTGCTTGTGAAGCATGGGCAGAATTAGGCGACATTCCGAAAGAGGATGTCCAAAAAATTCGTGAAAATGCTTCCTTTGATATCAACCGCATTAAAGAAATCGAAGAAGAAACAAGGCATGACGTAGTTGCTTTTACACGTGCAGTTTCTGAAACACTTGGCGAGGAGCGCAAATGGGTTCATTACGGGCTTACATCAACTGATGTGGTCGATACGGCGCTTTCTTACTTAATCAAGCAGGCGAATGATATCCTTCTTAAAGATCTGGAACGCTTTGTTGAAATCCTGAAAAACAAAGCCCAAGAACATAAGCATACTGTTATGATGGGCCGTACACATGGGGTACATGCAGAGCCAACTACTTTCGGCTTAAAGCTTGCCCTTTGGTATGAAGAAATGAAACGAAATCTTGAACGCTTTAAAGAAGCAGCTGCTGGTGTGGAGTTCGGCAAAATTTCCGGTGCGGTTGGAACATATGCAAACATCGATCCATTCGTTGAGAAATATGTATGCGAAAAACTCGGCCTGCAGCCTGCGCCAATTTCTACCCAAACACTTCAGCGTGACCGCCATGCCCACTATATGGGTGCGATTGCTCTTGTTGCTACATCAATTGAAAAATTCGCAACGGAAATCCGCGGCCTTCAAAAAAGCGAAACGCGCGAAGTTGAAGAATTTTTCGCAAAAGGCCAAAAAGGCTCTTCAGCCATGCCGCATAAGCGCAACCCGATTGGTTCTGAAAATATGACAGGAATGGCTAGAGTGATCCGCGGCTATATGATGACTGCCTATGAAAATGTTTCCCTATGGCACGAGCGCGATATTTCCCACTCTTCGGCTGAAAGAATCATTATTCCGGATGCAACAATTGCGTTGAATTATATGCTGAACCGTTTTGGCAACATTGTTAAAAATTTAACTGTTTTCCCTGAAAACATGAAACGCAATATGGACCGTACTCTAGGGTTAATTTACTCTCAGCGTGTTCTTCTTGCTTTAATTGACAAAGGGATGACTCGTGAAGCAGCATATGACACTGTCCAGCCGCGTGCAATGGAAGCATGGGAAAAGCAAGTGCAATTCCGCAGCCTGATCGAGCAGGACGAAACCATTACATCAAAGCTTTCTGAAGCAGAAATTAATGACTGCTTTGACTATAACTACCACATCAAGCATGTGGATACAATTTTTGACCGTTTAGGTTTGTAAAAAAATAAGAGGTAAAGAGCAGTCTTTACCTCTTTCTTATCGGGAAAATTCCCAATTTTCTTATAAAAATGTCTAGCTCCAGCGTCTATGGCTCGAGGGTTCGCCCCTGACCAAGGCACTTACGCTTTTCAAATAAGGGAGGCTCACCACTGTGGAAAAAGGAACATTGTTATACGAAGGCAAAGCCAAAAAAGTATACAGAACAAACGATGAAAACATCGTGTGGATTGAATATAAAGATTCAGCAACAGCTTTTAATGGTGAGAAAAAGGCAAGCATCAGCGGCAAGGGCCGTCTGAATAACGAGATTACGAGTTTGTTATTTTCAAAGCTTCAGGAGCTGGGAATTGAATCCCACTTTATTAAAAAACTTTCAGAGACAGAGCAGCTTGTGAAAAAGGTGGATATCATTCCGCTCGAAACAGTGGTCCGCAACCTTGCAGCTGGGAGTTTTTCTAAGAGATTGGGAGTTGAAGAAGGTAAAGAATTGTCTAGACCGATTGTTGAGTTCTACTTCAAAGACGATGAACTCGGCGATCCGCTTTTGACAGAGGATCATATTGAAGTGCTGCAGCTTGCTGACGAGCAGGAAGTAGCCCTTTTAAAAGAAAAGGCGCTCCATGTAAATACTATTTTAAGAGACTTTTTCAAAGAGCTGGGTATTAACCTGGTAGATTTTAAGCTTGAGTTCGGGAAAGATTCTTCTGGCGATATAATGCTGGCGGATGAGATTTCGCCCGATACTTGCAGGCTATGGGATTTGGAAACAAATGAAAAGCTGGATAAAGATGTTTTCCGCAGAGATCTTGGCAATTTAACAGATGCCTATGAAAATATTTTAGCGAGACTGGGAGGCCAAACGGTATGTACAAAGTAAAAGTTTTCGTCACATTAAGAGAAAGTGTTTTAGATCCTCAGGGAACAGTTGTGAAAAATTCGCTTCATTCCATGAATTATAGTGAAGTATCTGATGTGCGCATCGGTAAATACATGGAGCTGACGATTAAAAAGAGCGAGCGCCCGGTCGAAGAGGCAGTGAAGGAAATGTGCGAGCGTCTTTTGGCCAATGTTGTGATTGAAGATTACCGCTTTGAAATTGAGGAGGCTGTTGCCCAGTGAAGTTCGCAGTCATCGTATTTCCAGGATCCAATTGTGACATCGACATGTACCATGCAGTAAAGGATGAGCTTGGAGCGGAAGCCGAATATGTATGGCATGACGCAGAAAGCTTGGATGAGTATGACGGAATCCTTCTTCCCGGCGGGTTTTCATACGGCGATTACCTTCGTTCCGGTGCAGTAGCGCGCTTCAGCAATGTCATGAAAGAAGTAGTGAAAGCGGCTGAGGCAGGCAAACCGGTTTTGGGTGTATGCAACGGATTTCAAGTTTTATTGGAGGCAGGCCTTTTGCCAGGGGCGATGAGAAGAAACGATAGCCTTAAATTCATCTGCCGTTCCGTTGAATTAAAGGTCGCCAACAACGAGACCATGTTTTCGTCTTCTTACGAAAAAAATGAAGTCATTCAGATTCCAATTGCCCATGGCGAAGGCAACTATTATTGTGATGAAGCTACTTTGGCGAAATTGCAGGAAAATAATCAGATCGTTTTTACTTATAACGGAACCAATCCTAATGGCAGCCTGGAAAATATCGCAGGCATTATCAATGAAAAAGGAAATGTTCTCGGCATGATGCCGCACCCTGAAAGAGCTGTTGATGAGCTTTTAGGGGGAGCAGATGGCTTGAAACTTTTTCAATCAATCGTAAAACAATGGAGGGAAGCACATGTCGTTAATGCTTGAGCCAAGTCCGGAACAGTTAAAGGCACAGAAGGTATACAAGGAAATGGGTTTGTCTGACGAAGAATTTGCGATGATTGAAAAGATTATCGGGCGTTTGCCAAATTATACAGAAATCGGCTTGTTTTCTGTTATGTGGTCTGAGCACTGCAGCTATAAAAATTCCAAGCCCGTATTAAGCAAGTTCCCAACAACAGGAGAGAAAGTTCTTCAAGGACCAGGGGAGGGAGCTGGAATTGTTGATATCGGCGATGGGCAAGCTGTTGTTTTTAAAATTGAAAGCCATAATCACCCTTCTGCAATTGAGCCTTACCAGGGGGCTGCAACAGGTGTCGGCGGGATTATCCGCGATGTATTTTCAATGGGCGCAAGACCGGTCGCGCTCCTCAACTCTTTACGCTTTGGAGAATTGGATTCTCCTCGTGTTCGGTACCTTTTTAAAGAAGTAGTCGCAGGCATTGCCGGTTATGGAAATTGCATCGGCATTCCAACAGTTGGAGGAGAAGTGCAGTTTGATCCTTCCTATGAAGGCAATCCGCTAGTTAATGCCATGTGTGTTGGTTTAATCGACCATAAGGATATTAAAAAAGGCCAGGCGCACGGCGTCGGCAACACGGTTATGTATGTCGGAGCGAAAACAGGCCGTGATGGAATCCACGGCGCAACTTTCGCATCTGAAGAACTGACAGATCAATCAGAAGCAAAACGCCCGGCTGTCCAGGTTGGTGACCCGTTCATGGAAAAGCTTCTTTTGGAAGCATGCCTTGAATTGGTCCAATCCGATGCCCTTGTCGGCATTCAGGATATGGGGGCTGCCGGTCTGACAAGCTCATCAGCTGAGATGGCAAGTAAAGCTGGTTCCGGAATCGAGATGAACCTAGACCTTGTTCCACAAAGGGAAACAGGCATGACAGCTTATGAAATGATGCTTTCTGAATCACAGGAAAGAATGCTGATCGTTGTGAAAAAAGGACGCGAACAGGAGATCGTCGATTTATTTTCCAAGTATGGCCTTGAAGCAGTGTCCGTCGGTAAAGTAACCGATGATAAAATGCTTCGCCTCACCCATAAAGGAGAAGTGGTGGCAGAGCTTCCGGTTGATGCACTTGCAGAGGATGCACCGGTCTACCATAAGCCATCAAGCGAACCGGAATATTATCGTGAATTCCAGGCGATGGAAAATGAAATCCCGGCTGTTGAAGATTACAAAGAAACGCTTGTGAAGCTGCTCCAGCAGCCTACGATTGCCAGCAAAGAGTGGGTTTATGATCAGTATGACTACATGGTTCGCACGAATACAGTTGTAGCGCCTGGGTCAGATGCTGCTGTGATCCGTATCCGCGGAACACGCAAAGGACTTGCAATGACGACAGACTGCAATTCCCGCTATATGTATCTGGATCCTGAAACAGGCGGCAAAATTGCTGTAGCTGAAGCAGCAAGAAATATTGTCTGCTCCGGCGGAGTACCTTTAGCCATCACTGACAACTTGAACTTCGGTAATCCGGAAAAGCCGGAAATCTTCTGGCAGATTGAAAAAGCGGCAGATGGAATCAGTGATGCTTGCCGTACATTAAATACACCAGTTATCGGCGGAAACGTCTCTCTATATAACGAAACAAATGGAACGGCGATTTATCCTACACCAGTCATTGGAATGGTCGGACTGGTAGAAGATATTGACCATGTAACTACACAATCTTTTAAAGCTGCTGGCGACCTTATTTATCTGGTAGGCGAAACAAAGGATGAATTCGGAGGCAGCGAGCTGCAGAAGATGGCATACGGCAAGATCTTTGGAAAAGCGCCTGAGCTTGATTTGGAAAAAGAAGAAAAGGTTCAGGCACAAATTCTAAAAGCGATCCGTTCAGGGCTTCTGGCATCAGCACATGATGTGGCAGAAGGCGGATTGGCAGTGGCAGTTGCAGAGAGCTTAATCGGTTCAAAAGGGCTTGGGGCGGATGTGAAAGTGTCAGGCAATACAACTTCTGCTTTATTCAGTGAATCCCAGTCCCGCTTCCTTCTTTCTGTTAAAAAAGAGAATCAGGAAGAATTTGAAAGGCTAGTAGACGCCAAGCTAATTGGTGAAGTGACTGAAGCACCTGTACTATACATTTCCAACGAAGAGGGCCTTGTACTTGCCGAACAGGTTGAAGTGCTGGAGCAGGCCTGGAAAGGAGCCATCCCATGCTTGCTGAAATAAGAGGGTTGAATGAAGAGTGCGGGGTTTTTGGTGTATGGGGACATCAGGATGCCTCCCAAATTACGTATTACGGACTTCATAGCCTTCAGCATCGCGGCCAGGAGGGGACGGGAATGGTCGTCACAGATGGCAAGAAGCTAAAAGGCATTAAAGGTGAAGGCCTTGTTACAGAAATTTTTACAGCTGACGCGATGAAGGAGCTTGAAGGGAAAGCAGCAATCGGGCATGTCCGCTATGCGACTGCCGGCGGGGGCGGATATGAAAATGTCCAGCCTCTGCTGTTTAACTCCCAGAGCGGCAGCCTCGCGCTTTGCCATAACGGAAATCTAGTTAATGCGACTGCCTTAAAGCATCAGCTGGAAGGGCAGGGCAGCATTTTTCAAACAAGCTCGGATACAGAGGTTTTGGCTCACCTGATTAAGCGTGCTGGTTTCTCTTCTTTAAAGGAACGTGTTAAAAATGCTCTATCCATGATTAAAGGAGCTTACGCTTTTCTGATTATGACGGAAACTGAATTGATGGTTGCGCTTGATCCAAACGGGATGAGGCCACTGTCACTCGGTAAAATCGGCGGTGCCTATGCGGTCGCTTCGGAAACCTGTGCCTTCGATGTGGTCGGTGCAGAATTTATCCGCGATATTTTGCCTGGAGAGCTGTTGATTATTGACGACAACGGCTTCCGTTCTGAGATGTTCGCAATGGCTTCCAACATTGCAATGTGCACGATGGAATATGTTTATTTTTCCCGCCCGGACAGCAATATCAATGGAATTAATGTCCATACAGCAAGGAAAAACCTTGGGAAGCAGCTGGCTCTTGAGGTTCCGATTGAAGGCGATGTTGTTACAGGAGTGCCGGATTCGAGCATCTCTGTTGCGATCGGTTATGCGGAAGCTTCCGGCATTCCATACGAATTGGGCCTGATCAAGAACCGCTATGTTGGCCGGACGTTTATCCAGCCATCCCAGTCATTAAGGGAGCAGGGTGTGAAAATGAAATTATCGCCGGTCCGCGGAGTTGTTGAAGGCAAAAGAGTCATCATGGTCGATGACTCCATCGTACGCGGAACAACAAGCAGAAGGATTGTGAGCATGTTAAAAGAAGCAGGTGCAACAGAAGTGCATGTGCTGATCAGCTCACCACCTATTAAAAATCCATGCTTCTATGGAATAGATACATCTACTAAGGAAGAATTGATTGCAGGCAATCACTCGGTCGAAGAGATAAGAGAGATTATTGGCGCAGATACGCTAACCTTTTTAAGTACAGAAGGCATGGTTAAAGCAATCGGCCGGAAAGACGGACAATGCCTGGCATGCTTTACAGGCCAATATCCGACGGAGATTTACCCTAGCACTGTGCATCCTTATGAAAAGGTTTAATTGAACTTTGGCCGATAAATTGCTATGTTTGGCCGATAAATACGAAGAATTGGCCGATAAATCTTGATTTTTGGCCGTTAAAAGTACTATTTTGGCCGATAAGTTGAAGAATCGGCCTTTATTTTTCCAATATGGGGTGAAAAACAGATGGCAAATGCATATAAGCAAGCCGGAGTGAATATTGAAGCAGGCTATGAGGCTGTTTCACGCATGAAAAAGCATGTACAGAAGACAGTTCGTCCAGGTGTGCTTGGTGGCTTGGGCGGATTTGGCGGTATATTTGATCTTTCTGTTCTCAACCTGAAGGAACCGGTTTTAGTATCAGGCACAGATGGAGTCGGCACGAAACTGATGCTCGCTTTTATGATGGATAAGCACGATACGATTGGCATTGATGCGGTTGCGATGTGCGTGAATGATATAGTGGTACAGGGAGCAGAGCCTCTATATTTCTTGGATTATATCGCATGCGGAAAAGCGGCGCCAGAACGGATTGAAGCTATTGTTAAAGGAATTGCAGATGGCTGCGAGCAGGCAGGGTGCGGACTTGTAGGCGGCGAAACAGCTGAAATGCCGGGCATGTACAGTGAGGATGAATATGACCTTGCTGGATTTGCGGTCGGGGCATGTGAAAAGTCCAGCCTGATTAACGGTACGGATATTAAAGCAGGGGATGTGCTGATCGGCCTTGCATCAAGCGGCATTCACAGCAATGGCTACTCTCTTGTCAGAAAACTATTTTTTGAAAAAGCGAATATGTCCTTAACTGATCATATAGAAGAATTAGGCTGCACATTGGGAGATGAGCTGCTTCGTCCGACAAAGATTTATGTAAAGCCGCTTCTATCAGCTATGAAAAAATTCAAGCTGAAGGGGATGGCGCATATTACAGGGGGCGGATTTATCGAGAATATTCCGCGCATGCTTCCTGAGGGTCTAGGTGCTCAGCTTGAAGAAAATAAATGGGAAGTGCCGCCTGTATTTAAAATGATGGAGAAGATCGGCGGGCTGGAGCGAAAAGAAATGTACAACATTTTTAATATGGGAACAGGCATGGTCGTTGCTGCCGAGAAGGAAGTTGCGAATGAGCTGATTGCCTACTTTAATGAACTCGGGGAAAAAGCCTACGTAATGGGGACAGTTACCGAACAGGAAGGAATCGAAATTCTGTAAGTTGATCGCTTAAGGAGGAAGTCATGGTAAAAATCGCAGTGTTTGCTTCCGGAAGCGGAACGAACTTTCAGGCCATTATTGATGCATCTAAACAGGGCGAACTGAAGGCTGATATTGTTCTATTTGTCTGTGATCGTCCGGGTGCTTACAGCATAGAGCGTGCTCAAAAGGAATGTATACCGCAGTTCATTTTTTCAGCAAAGGATTATTCCGGCAAATCAGTGTATGAAGAAGTGATTTTGCAGAAGCTGAAGGAGAGCGGTGCCGAGTATATAATTCTTGCTGGCTATATGAGGCTGATTGGCCCAACTCTGCTCAAAGAGTATGAGGGCAGAATAATAAATATTCATCCATCGCTTTTGCCGGCTTTTCCGGGAAAGGATGCAATCGGACAGGCGCTGGAAGCAAATGTGAAGGCCAGCGGTGTTACGGTCCATTTCGTTGACGAAGGCATGGATACTGGTCCGATTATTGCCCAGCAGTCTGTTGATATTGATGAGGATGAAACTAGAGAGAGTCTTCAGAACAAGATTCATGAAGTCGAGCATAAGCTTTATCCGCAAGTTTTACAGAATCTTTTTTATGCTAAAATGGTAAAGGGATAAAGGATTTTTAATGCATAGAATGCAATGTCACGGTGCTTTTGATAAAAAGACTATGTTAAAGCTTATTGTTGATTCTAGCACCCTGTTGATTGGAGCGGAAATCAACAGGCAAGATTAACAGAACCTAAAAAAGTCTTGCAGTCAGTCAGGAGGAGCAGAAATGAAAAAACGGGCACTGATTAGTGTTTCTGATAAAAATGGGGTAACAGAATTTGCTCAGCAGTTAAGCGAGCTTGGATTTGAGATTGTTTCCACAGGAGGAACGAAAAAGGCGTTGGAAGAAAGCGGCGTTCCAGTTGTTGGAGTCAGTGATGTTACGGGCTTTCCGGAAATTTTGGAAGGGCGTGTTAAAACGTTAAATCCGATGATTCATGGCGGATTGCTTGCTAAGCACGGTGATCCTAGCCACAAGCAGCAGCTTGAGGAGCATGAGATTCAGCCGATCCAGGTTGTGTGTGTGAATTTGTATCCTTTCCAGCAAACAATCGCGAAACCGGATGTTACAGTGGAGGATGCGATTGAGAATATCGATATCGGCGGCCCAGCCATGCTGCGCGCATCAGCGAAGAACCATGAGTATGTGACCGTTGTCGTGGATCCTGCCGATTATGAAACGGTGCTTTCTCAATTAAAAGAAAGCGGGGAAGTACAAAAGGAAACCCGCCGCAAGCTTGCTGCGAAGGTGTTCCGCCATACTGCTGCCTATGATGCAATGATCGCTGAATATATGACAGATCTAGCTAAGGAAGAAGCACCAGAAAAACTAACCGTTACATTTGAATTGAAGCAAACGTTAAGATACGGCGAAAACCCTCACCAAAAGGCTGCTTTTTACCGCAAGCCGCTTGGTTCAGAATTTTCGATTGCCAATGCCGAGCAGCTTCATGGCAAAGAGCTATCCTATAACAATATTAATGATGCAGATGCAGCTCTCCAAATTGTAAAAGAATTCTCCGAGCCGGCAGCGGTTGCCGTTAAGCACATGAACCCTTGCGGAGTTGGAACTGGCGAGAATGTATTTGCTGCTTTTTCAAAGGCATTTGCAGCGGATCCTGTTTCTATTTTCGGCGGCATCATTGCCCTGAACAGGGAAGTGGATGCGGAGACAGCGAAAAAGCTTTATGAAATCTTCCTTGAAATCATTATTGCTCCTTCTTTCTCAGACGAAGCGCTTGAGATTTTAAAAGGGAAAAAGAATCTGCGCCTGTTAACGATTCCTTTTGAAGGAAAAAAGAAAGCAGAGATGAGATTATCCACGATTGAAGGCGGCCTCCTTGCCCAGGAATATGATCAATATACGCTTGAAGATGCAGAAGTATCTGTAGCGACAAAAAGGGAGCCAACTGAAGAAGAGTGGAAAGCGCTCAAGCTTGGATGGAAAGTTGTTAAGCATGTGAAATCGAACGCGATTGTCGTAAACGATGCGAATATGACACTTGGAGTTGGGGCCGGGCAGATGAACCGTGTCGGTTCTGCCAAAATTGCGCTGGAACAGGCTGGGGAAAATGCAAGCGGAGCGGTAATGGCATCCGATGCATTCTTCCCTATGAACGATACAGTCGAAGTCGCAGCCAAGGCTGGCATCACAGCGATCATTCAGCCGGGCGGCTCCATCCGTGACGAAGATTCAATCAAAAAAGCGGATGAGTACGGCATTGCAATGGTCTTTACAGGCGTGCGCCATTTTAAACATTAAAACGACATGCGGAAGCGCCTTCGGAATAAGCCAAGCTTGTTCCTGCGAGGTGACCTCGAAGGAGGTTTCCTTTGTGTTTAGGGGCGAAAAGCATAAGACGAGCTGTCGGAAAGGTTGCTTTTCACCTTTTTGATGATTGGGTTATGACCTCGAGCTCCCAGAAGATTGAGCTCTAACAGCAAGGAGACCTTAATCAGGCTCCTGTGTACTATAGCTGACATTTTAACGGAGGTGGGCGTAATGAAGATTTTAGTCATTGGAAGAGGCGGCCGCGAGCATGCTATTTGCTGGAAGATGTACCAAAGCGAGAAGGTGGAACAGGTCTTTGTCGCGCCGGGAAACCCGGGCATGGAAGATGTTGCAGAGTTAATAAACATTCAGGAAAACGATAATGAAAAACTAGTACAGTTTGCCCTTGATAATCAAATTGAATTAACGGTAATCGGTCCCGAGGTGCCGCTTCTCGAAGGGCTGGCTGACCGGTTTGAGGAAGCTGGGTTAACGGTGTTTGGCCCGAAAAAGGCAGCCGCTGAAATCGAAGGCAGCAAATCCTTTGCGAAGGAAGTAATGCAAAAATATGATATCCCTACAGCTGAATATGCTGTCTTTAGCGAATATGAAGAAGCGAAAGCTTATATAGAAGGAAAAGGCGCGCCGATTGTTTTAAAAGCAGACGGCCTTGCTGCCGGCAAAGGCGTTATTGTGGCAATGACCATGGACGAAGCCCTAGCAGGCATTGAGGAGCTGCTTTTAAATAAAAAGTTCGGTAAAGCTTCTGCAACAGTTGTAATTGAAGAGTTCCTTGAGGGTGAAGAATTTTCTTTAATGGCTTTTGTAAACGGGGAAAATGTGATTCCTCTTGAAATTGCCCAAGACCATAAGCGTGCTTTTGATGGAGACCAAGGCCCTAATACAGGCGGAATGGGTGCCTATTCACCTGTTCCTCATATCGGAGTAGAGACAGTTAAAAATGCTGTGGAAAAGGTATTGAAGCCAGCCGCAAAAGCGATGGTCCAGGAAGGGCGAAGCTTTAGCGGTATCTTGTATGCGGGTTTGATTAAAACAGAAGCAGGGCCTAAAGTGATCGAATTTAATGCACGTTTCGGAGATCCCGAAACACAGGTGATTTTGCCGCGCATGAAATCGGATTTGCCGGAGGTTATGCTGGCTGTCCTTAAGGGAGAAGAACCTGAAATCGAATGGGATGACCAAGCAATGGTCGGAGTCGTTGCTGCTTCTAAGGGCTACCCCGAAGCATATCAAAAAGGCGCAGTCCTGAATGGGCTTCAGGAAATGAGCGGGGGTACGGCGGTATTCCATGCCGGTACTGATAAAAACAGCTCAGGAGAGTTTGTAACGAACGGCGGCCGTGTGCTTCTTGCAGGTGCTAAAGCGGCAACCCTTAAGGATGCGCAGGAAAAAGTGTATCGTGAACTTGAAAAGCTTAAGTGTGACGGTATCTTTTATCGAAAAGATATTGCCAATAAAGCTATCTCGCACGTCCTTTCTTAGTTCTGCGGATATACACATACAGAAGCGCCACGATGCTTCCAATCAGTGCTATTAATACAAATGACATATCCATCACGTATTCCCAAAACATAATGTCAGCTCCTTTTTAAGTTTATTTAGATAACGGATTTTATATGGGCACGGCCCATTGGAATTCAACTCATAGGCCCCCAATGGAGGGGGCTTTTTCTTTTTATGACGGATTATACGGCAGCATTTCTTCAACCGGCTCATCGTTTTCACGATTTCCGCCTTGATGTCTCATGTCCTGTACCATATCCTGGCCTCTTTCAAAAAGTGCAGTTAGTGGACAAAAGCGGACAATTCCTTCTGCGACTTTCATGCCGCCCAGCATGGCCATCATTAAATAGGAATCGCGCCACGGCCTTTTGACAAGCTTGGATGTACTCCAAGCTAAAACAGTAAAACCGACTGTAATACGTATTAAGGCATTTACGATGCCGATATTGGGTTTGACATTCATAATGGCCACCTCTTTCACAAAATTTTTACAATCTTTTACTCGTTCTTTAATGCGTTAAACAGTGAAATATGTTACTATAGAAAAACAAGCGAATGAAAGGGCTTTCTTTATTGTCCTGAAGCCATTTTTTATTGTTTACTTTCATCATAAAAAATCGTTCTTTTTCATATAAAGAGATAATTAAAAAGGGAGGGAGTATGGTGCTGGAACAGCGTTACCGTTGGAAAAACAAGCACTTGCGTGAACATGTTTCCGTATTGGACGGAAAACTGTCACCGACGATACTACTTAAAAACGCACGTTATCTAAATCAGGCATTCCGTAAATGGATAACGGCTAATATTTGGATTTATGGCGACCGCATTGTCTATGTTGGCGCAAAACTGCCGGAAAAATTGGAACAATGTGAAGTCGTTGATTGTACTGGGATGACGCTGGTTCCAGGGTATATTGAGCCGCATGCCCACCCATTTCAATTATATAATCCCCATTCCTTTGCGAGCTATGCATCACAGTTTGGCACAACGACTTTGATCAATGACAATATGGTACTGGCTTTGCAGCAGGATAAAAAGAAAGCGTTTTCTTTCCTGAAGGAAATGAGGAATATCCCAGCGACAATGTACTGGTGGTGCCGGTTTGATGCTCAAACAGAAATACAGCATGAAGAAACAACCTTTTCGCACGGAAACATCAAATCGTGGCTTGAGCATGATGCAGTTCTCCAGGGTGGCGAGCTCACAGGCTGGCCTAAGCTTCTGGACGGCGATGATATGATGCTCCACTGGATTCAAGAAACAAAACGGATGAGAAAGAAAATCGAAGGCCACTTTCCGGGGGCATCCGAAAAAACACTTTCAAAGCTCATGCTGCTTGGGGCGGATTGCGACCATGAGTCCATGACAGGCAAGGACGTTTATAACCGCCTTTTACAGGGATATACCGTCTCCCTCAGGTATTCGTCCATTCGTCCGGACTTGCCGGTCTTATTGGATGAAATGCATGAGTTGGGAATCGACCATTATGATCAGATTATTTTTACGACAGACGGATCCTTCTCCTCTTTTTATGAACAGGGAATTATTGACCATATGATCCGTATAGCGATTGAAAAAGGCGTGCCTGCAATTGACGCTTATAATATGGCCACCATCAATGTAGCACGCCACTATGGAATCGATTATCTGCATGGAAATATCGCAACAGGAAGGGTCGCTAATATCAATTTCCTTTCAAGTGAAGGTGAGCCAACACCTGTTTCCGTTCTCGCAAAAGGGGAATGGGTGAAAAAAGACGGTGTGAATCTGGATGCCTATGAATCGGTTCCGTGGGATGAATTTGGTTTTGAACCGATGAATATCGATTGGGATTTGACTGCTGATGATATGCAGTTTTCCATGCCGTTCGGGATAAAGATGGAGAATGCGGTTATTACAAAACCTTATTCCATCGCGATTGATGTATCATCTGAAGAGCTTGAAAGAGACCATGATGAGTGCTTCTTCATGCTTGTTGATCGCGAAGGCCACTGGCGCATCAATACGGTCTTAAAAGGTTTTGCAAACAGCCTTGATGGGATGGCGAGTTCTTTTTCCAACACTGGCGATATTATCTTAATCGGGAAGAGCAAGGACGAGATGCTGAATGCTTTTAATCGGCTTAAAGAAATTGGCGGAGGCATTGTTATTTCTGAAGGAGGAAAAATTGTTCAGGAGATGGAGCTCCGTTTAAAAGGTATTATGTCCGATAAAAAGGTTGAGGAATTAATGGAGGAAGAGAAACAGCTTGTCCATTACCTGCGGGATAAAGGATACAGGCATGAAGATCCAATGTATACTTTGCTCTTTTTCTCTTCTACACATCTGCCTTATATCCGGATTACCCAGCAGGGAATGTATGACGTCATGAATAAAACGGTACTCTTTCCAACGATAATGCGTTAAAATGTAAAAGAGATGCAATACTAGAAATAAAAGAACTACTCAGAGGAAGCTAACATAGAAAAAAACTGCATCGAAGCAAAAAAGGGATATACAGGGGTGCAAAAATGCTAAAAAGATGGATAGCTGTTTCAGCAGCCGCAATGCTTTTGGTTTCAGGATGCAGCAGCAAAGATAAAGCAGAAAAGCCTGCAAAGCAGGAGACGGAAAAAGCAGAAGAAGCAACAAAAGGGGTTAGCGAGGAAAAAGAGCTTCCATTCCATTTTCCGCTTACTGGAGCCGGATCGGATTCGGAGGTGGATGGAAGAGCTGTTGCGGTGATGGTTAACAATCACCCAAAAGCCCGTCCGCAATCAGGCCTTGATAAAGCGGATATCGTCTATGAATTGCTGGCAGAAGGAGATGTGACCCGTTTCCTAGCCATTTTTCAGAGTGAAAGGCCTGAAGAAATAGGACCGGTAAGAAGTGCCAGGGACTACTATATTGAGCTTGCAAAAGGCTATGACAGCCTGTATATTGCTCATGGATACAGCCCGGAAGCGAAAGCGCTGCTCGATCAGGGCTATGTTGATAGTCTTAACGGGATACAGTATGACGGCATTTTATTTAAACGGGAAAGCTTCCGGAAGGCTCCGCATAACTCATATATTTCGTTCGGGAATGTGCTGAAAGGCGCGGATCAGAATCATTACTCGATGGAAAACGCACCTGCTTCTCTTGCCTTCCTGTCAAAAGACGAGGCAAAAGCAATTGAGGGAAAAGCTGCCGATTCCGTGATGGTATCTTACTTAAACAATGAATTATTCAATGTAATTTATGAGTACGATGAGGGGCTGGAAAAGTATAAAAGGTATTCGAATGGAGAACTTACAGCCGATTATCATTCTGGAGAGCCTGTATTGCTGGATAATATTTTCATCGCAGAAGCCGAACATAAAGTAGTTGACACTGCTGGCCGCCGTGATATTAACTTAACTTCTGGAGGCAGAGGCTATCTCCTTCAAAAAGGGAAAATGACGGAAGTTGAGTGGGCAAATTTGGATGGCAGGATTCTTCCTGTCCTAAATGGCAAACAAGCCGGCCTGGTACCGGGCAAGACTTGGATTAATATTGTTCCTTCAAGTCCGGGCATTGAGCAAACGGTTTCCCTGGAATCCAAGCAATAGCAATCAGAAAACTATTATCTAATAAAGGGGTATGCAATATATGCAAATTGATAAGCTAAGAGGAAAAGAACTGGACCAATTATTTAAGTCGGTTTTGTCTTTGAAAGATCTGGAGGAGTGCTACCGCTTCTTCGACGACTTATGCACAGTTAACGAAATTCAGTCATTGGCGCAGCGCCTGGAAGTAGCACGCATGCTTCGCGAAGGGAAAACCTATCATAAAATTGAAACAGATACAGGTGCCAGCACGGCAACAATTTCACGTGTTAAACGCTGTCTGAATTATGGAAATGATGCTTATGAAATGGCACTGGAGCGAATTAAAGAAGAAGAAGCTGAAAAAGCGTAAATAATTATTTTTTCATAAACCGATGGGGTGTTCCCGCGGTTTTTTTCTTTGTCTTGGCGAGGGGATTTCTATTAATTTTTTCCACCTTATAGCCACTTCCCGCTTTTCTTTTTTATCTAGCTTCATCGCCTAGCCCCTCGAGGTCGCTTCATCTTCTGGCCTTCCAGCGCTTGTCGGACTTGCACAGGACGTGCTGACGTCAACGTTCGCCACAGGACGTGGCGGCTTTTAGTTGACGTTCATCCCTCCAAATGGTGCTTCCGCTTTTATTTTTTATTCTCTTTCCTAAATGATATAATGGTGAAATGGAATGATAGAATGGAGGCAATTTTGCATGTATGATGTTCGCGAATGGAGCCATGTGTTTAAGCTCGATCCGGATAAATATATATCAGATGAAGATCTGGAGATGATTTGTGAATCAGGAACGGATGGGATCATTGTAGGCGGAACCGACGGTGTGACGCTTGAAAAAGTGCTCGATTTAATGGCCCGAATCCGCAGATATACAGTGCCATGCGTGCTGGAGGTTTCCACGATTGATTCGATTACGCCTGGATTTGATCTTTATTTTATTCCGACTGTATTAAATAGCCAGGATGTAAAGTGGATTACAGGGCTTCATCACGAAGCCGTTAAAGAATACGGAGATATCATGAATTGGGAAGAAATTCTCGTCCAGGGCTATTGCATATTAAATGAGGAATGCAAAGCCGCTCAAGTTACCAACTCCCGTACGGATTTGTCATTGGATGAGGTAAGGGCCTTTGCGATGATGGCCGAGAAGATGTTCCGGCTGCCTATCTTTTATTTGGAATACAGCGGCAAGTACGGTGATGCTGCTGTAGTCTCCGAAGTGAAAGAAACGCTTGAGGAAACCGTATTATTTTACGGAGGCGGGATTGAGAATTCAGAGCAAGCAAAAGAAATGGCTGAGCATGCAGATGTGATTGTGGTCGGCAATATTATTTACAAGGATTTGCAGACGGCGCTAAAAACGGTAAAGGCGGCACGTATGTAATTCAGTTGATAGAGATCCTTAAACAGGATAGAATAGAAAATAAGAACATACGTTTCTACGGTGGTGAAGAGAAGAAATGCAATTTTTAACGGATAAATTATTAAATGGATTAAATCCGCAGCAGCAAAATGCGGTAAAAACAACGGACGGACCTCTCTTGATTATGGCCGGAGCGGGGAGCGGCAAGACAAGAGTGCTAACACACAGGATTGCCTATCTGATGGTGGAAAAGGGCATCAACCCTTATAACATTTTGGCAATCACGTTTACAAACAAAGCAGCACGTGAGATGCGTGATCGTATCCATAATATGATGGGCGGAGCGGCAGACGAAATTTGGATTTCAACATTCCACTCCATGTGTGTGCGGATTCTAAGAAGAGATATTGACCGGATTGGCTATAACCGCAATTTTACCATTTTGGACTCTACTGACCAGCAATCGGTCATTAAATCCATCCTTAAGGATAAAAACCTGGATCCGAAGAAGTTTGACCCGCGCGCAATCCTTGGATCAATCAGCTCGGCAAAAAATGAATTGATCACTCCTGAAGAATATGCAAAAACGGCAGGGGACTATATCCAGCAGGTTGCCAGTGATGTCTATACAGAGTACCAAAAGAGATTGCGCCGCAACCAGGCGCTTGATTTTGATGATTTAATCATGATTACGATCCAGCTGTTCCAGCGTGTTCCGGAAGTGCTTGAATATTATCAGCGAAAATTCCAATACATTCACGTGGATGAGTACCAGGATACAAACAGAGCGCAATATATGCTTGTGAAGCTTTTAGCGAGCCGATTTAGAAACCTTTGTGTTGTCGGTGACTCAGACCAGTCCATTTACAAATGGCGCGGCGCGGATATTGCCAACATCCTTTCCTTTGAAAAGGATTACCCAAACGCACAGACCATTTTGCTTGAACAAAATTACCGTTCAACCAAAAGAATTCTTCTTGCTGCGAATGAAGTTATTAGCAAGAACTTGAACCGAAAGCCGAAAAACCTTTGGACGGAAAATGCAGAAGGAAACAAGATCCATTATTACAGAGCGGATAGCGAGCAGGGGGAAGCGCAGTTTGTTGCAGGTAAAATTAAAGAATATGTTAACAGCGGCAAGCGCAGCTATTCAGATATCGCGATTTTGTACCGGACGAATGCACAATCCCGTGTAATGGAGGAAGTGCTGCTAAAGTCGAATATTGAGTACTCCATTGTCGGCGGCATTAAGTTCTACGACCGTAAAGAAATTAAGGATATTCTTGCTTATCTGCGCTTAATTGCAAATCCGGATGATGATATCAGCCTGCAGCGTGTAATCAACGTGCCTAAACGCGGAATTGGCTCAGGTTCCGTTGATAAAATTGCCAACTTTGCGCAGCTCCACGAAATGAGCATGTTTGAGGCGCTTGAATCAATTGAACTGATCGGATTAAGCCCGAAAATTACAAAGGGGGCTACCCAGTTCAGGGATTTGGTTAAAAACTATACACAAATGCAGGAATACTTATCAGTCACAGAGTTAGTGGAAGAGCTTTTAGAAAAATCGGGTTACCGCGATATGCTCATTGCCGAGAAATCCATCGAAGCTCAAAGCCGCCTGGAAAACATTGATGAATTCCTGTCTGTTACGAAAAACTTTGAAGATGCAAGCGAAGATAAATCGCTAATTGCCTTCTTAACGGATTTGGCTCTTGTAGCTGATATTGATAAATTGGATGATGACGGCGAAAAGGCAGAATCTGTTGTTCTTATGACTCTTCACTCCGCTAAAGGGCTGGAGTTCCCTGTTGTATTCTTAATGGGGCTTGAGGAAGGCGTATTCCCTCACAGCCGTTCGCTTATGGAAGAAGCGGAAATGGAGGAAGAGCGCAGGCTAGCTTATGTGGGAATCACGAGGGCAGAGGAAGAGCTTTTCATAACAAATGCCCAAATGCGTACCCTTTTTGGGCGTACCAATATGAATCCTCCATCCCGTTTTATTAAAGAAATTCCGGCTGACTTGCTTGATGGCCTGGAGCCGGCAAAGAAACCTTCCCCATTCGGTTCATCGGCGTTTGGAGCACCGGGTGCATCCAGACAAGCCCAGCCGCAAAGAAAAGCGGTAATGCGTCCGTCCACCTCGAATACGGGCGGAGATGAAATTGACTGGAAGGTGGGCGATAAAGCCCAGCACGGCAAGTGGGGAACAGGTACGGTGGTCAGCGTAAAAGGTGCTGGAGAAGGTACAGAGCTGGATATTGCGTTCCCAAAACCTGTGGGCATCAAACGCCTCCTTGCCAAGTTTGCACCGATTACAAAGGCGTAAACAAACTGCTTTTGTTCCAAAGGCTATGTTAATGCTCATTGTTGATTCTGGCACTCTTTTTAATTGGAGCGGAAGGCGGAGAAAGCGAGTCAAAGGGAGATCCTCAGGTGCGTCATGTGCTGAGGAAGCTTCCGGACCGCCCACGGTTCGCTGAGCTTCTTGAGCGGAAATCAACATACAAGTTTAACGGAGCTATTCTAAAACTAACAGATCCAGACCCGGTGGCTGCGTCTGCCAGGTCTGCTCTTTTTGGAAAGGGTTGGATATATGGACCTTCAAACAGCAGAAAAAAAGGTGAAAGATCTGCACAACCTGCTGAATCAATACAATTATGAGTATCACGTTCTTGATCAGCCATCAGTACCCGATGCTGAATATGACCGGCTTATGAGAGATCTGATTGAGCTGGAGGATCAGTTTCCCGAGCTGAAGACAGAAGATTCCCCTACACAAAGGGTTGGGGGAGAAATCCTCGCTATGTTCGAAAAAGTAGAGCATCAGTCTCAGATGCTAAGCTTGGGAAATGCCTTTAATGATCAGGATTTAAGGGATTTCGACCGCCGTGTCCGCCAGGCTGCTGGGGAGGATGTTACTTACGTATGCGAGTTGAAAATAGATGGGCTTGCTGTCTCCCTTCGCTATGAAGACGGTCTATTTGTACTAGGAGCGACACGAGGAGATGGTTCAATTGGTGAAAATATCACCGCCAATCTGAAGACGATCCGTTCGATTCCCCTTCGTTTGAAGGATGGAGTCACCATGGAAGTACGTGGTGAAGCCTTCATGCCCAGGCGTTCTTTTGAAGCTTTAAATAAAGCAAAAGAAGAGAATGGTGAAGAGCCTTTTGCGAATCCGAGGAATGCTGCCGCAGGTTCTTTGAGGCAGCTAGATCCGCGCCTTGCTGCCAAACGAAACCTGGATATTTTTGTATACGGGATTGCGGATACCGGCGATACCGGAATTGTTTCCCATGGTGAGGGCCTGAATTATCTTGATAGCCTTGGTTTTAAAACCAATAAAGAACGCAAAAAGTGTGCAAATATCGATGAGGTCATAGAATATGTCCAAGGGTGGACAGAAAAACGCCCGAATCTGGCTTATGATATTGACGGAATTGTTATAAAGGTAGACTCCTTGGAACAGCAGGAGCAGCTCGGCACAACTGCGAAAAGTCCACGCTGGGCCATTGCCTATAAATTCCCTGCTGAAGAGGTTGTGACGACCTTAAGGGATATTGAACTGAGTGTAGGCAGAACAGGAGTGGTTACTCCAACTGCTATCCTCGATCCTGTCCGTGTAGCTGGCACTACTGTACAGAGGGCTTCTCTTCATAATGAAGATTTAATTCGCGAAAAGGATATTAAGATTGGAGACCAGGTTGTCGTCAAAAAGGCAGGAGATATTATCCCTGAAGTCGTAAATGTACTTGCTGACCGGAGAACCGGCGAGGAGCAGGATTTTAATATGCCGACACATTGCCCTGAGTGTGAGAGCGAGCTTGTCCGTCTCGATGGGGAAGTGGCATTGCGCTGCATAAATCCAAAATGTCCTGCGCAAATCCGTGAGGGGCTTATCCACTTTGTTTCCCGTAATGCGATGAATATCGACGGACTTGGCGAAAAGGTTATTAGCCAGCTTTTCGCAGAAAATCTGATCAAAGATGTGGCAGATATCTATAAATTGACCTATGAGCAACTGATTCAACTGGAACGCATGGGTGAAAAATCGGTTGCTAATCTTCTGCAGGCAATCCAAAACTCCAAGCAAAACTCACTGGAAAAACTGTTATTTGGCTTAGGAATCCGTCATGTCGGAGCAAAGGCAGCCAAAACGATTGCCCAGGAGTTTGGCAAAATCGAGACGCTTGAAAAAGCTTCCCGCGAAGATTTAACCGCAATCAATGAAATTGGTGAAAAGATGGCTGATTCCGTTGTAACCTATTTTGAACAGGAAGAAGCCCACGAGCTGCTAGGTGAGTTAAAAGCTGCCGGGGTTAACATGGAATATAAAGGACCGAAGCCAGTTTCAGTGGAAAACTCGGATAGCTTTTTTGCAGGAAAGACAGTTGTGCTAACTGGAAAACTCGAAATCATGGGCCGAAATGAAGCAAAAGAAAAAATTGAAGCGCTTGGCGGAAAAGTATCCGGAAGCGTCAGCAAGAAAACAGATGTTGTGATCGCTGGGGAAGATGCGGGTTCCAAGCTAACCAAAGCCCAGGAGCTGGGAGTAGAAGTTTGGAACGAGGAGAGACTGGTTGAAGAATTAAATAAGTAAGAGGGTGGAAACGCCGTGAAAAAAATCATGATGTTTGCCTTATCCCTTTCACTTCTGCTTGCTGGCTGTGCGCCTAATTTCAATAAGCAGGAGGAAGTCGTTCAGGAAGATAAGAACGAAGAAGATAAGGCGATCATTCCAAATTATAAAATTTCAGACAAATATTATCGTACGCTGCTGCCATTTGAACCAAGTGAATCTAGAGGCCTTGTTGTCAATAATATTAGTACAAAATATGATATTAATGAATTTGAAACAGGGCTTATGCGGGTTGCTCAAAATACATTTGACCCGGATAATTACTTATTCCAGGAAGGCCAGTACCTAAAAAGAGATACAGTCCGAGCCTGGCTGAACCGCAAGTTTACAGAAGCACAGCTAAAAGAGCGGAAGTTAAAGGAAGAAGAGAATATTGGCCTGAATCCAATAATTGCAGATGGCGGAAATATTGATAAGAACAATGAAAAAAGCCCAATCTATCTGGCCCATATCCTTGAACATAACTATCTTGTGAAAAATGACGACGGAAAAGTCGGGCTTGGCGGAATCGTAATCGGCCTTGCCATGAATTCTGTCCATTATTATCAGAAAGAGCAGTATGGCGCAACATATGAAACAAAGATAAAACATGAAGTTCTTGAAAGAGAAGGCAAAAAGATGGCAGAAGAAGTGCTGCAGCGAGTACGGCAGATTAAAGAGTTAAAAGATGTGCCAGTTACCATTGCTTTGTTTGAACAGGAAGCAAGAACTTCAGTTGTGCCAGGCAGCTTCTTTGCATATGCTAATGCGCCAAAAGGCAGCAGCAAGCTTGGCGGATGGGAAGACATCAATGAAAAATATGTCCTTTATCCATCAAACGAGGCTGAGAAAAATCACCGTGATGATTTGACTGCATTTCTTAATTTTAAGCAGGATGTAGAAACATACTTCCCGAATTTCAACGGCGTCATCGGGAAAGCTTTTTATGCCCAGGATCAATTGCAGGAAGTAAATATTGATATTCCAATTCAGTTCTACGGAAAGGCAGAAGGGATTGGCTTCACGCAATATGTAACCGGGCTTGTCGTCAAACACTTCCCTGAATATATTTCAGTTCAGGTGAACATCTCGTCCGTTAATGGCCCTGAGGCGCTTGTCGTACGTAAAGCAGACCAAAGTGAGCCATTTGTCCATATTTATCAATAAAGCCAGCAGAGACCCAGGAGTGCAAAGATGCGTTTCCTGGGTTTTTTGTTGGGAGAAGAGGTTGGTTCTCGGAAGTTTTATGCCGACAATAACAGAAGGTAAGAGAGAAGGAAGGTCGCCATAAGATGTTCATGTCACGATAACGGAAGGCAAGAGAGGAAAAAGGTCGTCATAAGAAGTAGTACATATCGCGATGATGGGAAGGGGACCAATGCAAATACAGTTTAAAGACAAATCCAAAGAGGGCTAAAATAAGGAGCATTAAATCCCAAAACAGGACCTGACAACATTATATAACAGCTTAAACCAGCTCCTCACCAAAGCAGTCCCAATCCCTTATCCTGCTTTATAAAAACTGGCAATCGGCCATAAGGATGTTAATATATAACATCTGCGGAGAATGTTTGAAGATAATGTTATTTTCATGTTAATATAATGGATGGATGTAAACGTTTTAAGAGAGTAGCAGAGAGTGTACCCGCATCAGCAAAAATCAGGGCTGCGCTGCTAGGATCTGGCGTTTGTATATTTGTACACAGGAGGCGGTAAAAATGGTACAACCTTATAAGCATGAGCCATTCACGAATTTTAAAGAAGATGATAATCGTGAAGCGTATTTAAAGGGTTTGCAGACAGTAGAAAGCTATTTGGGCCAGGATTATGATCTGTTAATTGGCGGAGAGCGCGTTTCTACTGAAGATAAAATCGTATCAATCAATCCTTCTAATAAAGAAGAAATAGTTGGCCGTGTTTCAAAGGCAAACCGCGAGCATGCTGAGAAAGCGATGCAGGCTGCTGTTGAAGCATTCAAAACGTGGAGAAAAGTAAAGCCGGAAACACGCGCAGATGTGTTGTTTAAAGCTGCTGCGATTATCCGCCGCCGCAAGCATGAGTTTTCTGCCCTTTTAGCAAAGGAAGCAGGAAAGCCTTGGAATGAGGCTGATGCTGATACTGCAGAAGCCATTGACTTCCTTGAGTACTATGCACGCCAAGTCTTAAGAATTAAAGACGGTGTTCCAGTCAACAGCCGTCCGAATGAATATAACCGTTATGACTACATTCCACTGGGAGTAGGCATCATTATCTCTCCTTGGAACTTCCCGCTAGCGATCATGGCTGGAACAACCGTTGCAGCGATCGTGGCAG
>NZ_VLKI01000033.1 GCF_007830235.1 Cytobacillus oceanisediminis | reverse complement strand
AATGTTGACAAGTGGCCTTTTTTAATTTGTGCAGGCCCCTCGGGGCCTGCACAAATTAAATGCCATAACCTACATTTTTATGATGCCATAAACACCCGATGTACCACCATTCATACACTGTTACCGTAGCAAATTAATTGAAGACAACTAAAATAATTCAATTACGTAGACTATCACTCTATCATTAGTTAATAGATTCTATTACTTGATAGACTTGTATCCCTTGCTACTCTTAGTTTTGTACTACTTGCAACTAATTGATTAGCAGGTTAATTATTGTACACTTATTCTTTGTTTTTTGGGTATCGCGTTTATATAGTCCTATTGATAATAGTTGATCTTTCATTGGCATTAAGATCTCGCGTATTACTGGTAAATACATTAACATCATATTGTCGGTATCTTGCTTGAGGTTCGTCGTATCAAATCGTAGATGACAATCAAACTTGCGCCCCTGAAGCTGTGTTTGAAATTGTCGTAACACCTGAGTCAACGTGTACTTAAGGTGCGCTTGGTAATCTACCTGTTGTTGTGAATAATGATTCTGCTCACCAATATCATACGGAAAGGCAATCTGTTTTTCTTGAATCATAAGAGTAGAAGATACAGTAAGCCGAATACCATTTACAGCGTCTTCAATCATTATTTCTACCACATCAATAGTTTCACGTGACCTTGCCTTTAAAACGTCTATCTGAACATTTCTTATCAAACGATCATCGTTGATGATATGCTTATTACAAGAATCTAAAATTGCCTTTAAAACATACTCTAGGTTAAAGTCATTGAGAGACTTTCTTGTACGAATGGTGATAGTTACATTCACTTCGTTTGTAAACACACCTAGCCCTTGCGCTTGTTGTGCTGCTAAAAGATCATATTTAAGCTTATGTTGAAAAAACATCATTTTTTCATGCTGCATTATTTTGTTACTTTTAAAAACAGGGCGCTCCCAGTTCTTAGGATCTTCATCTATCTTTACAACGATTAATTTATCATGTATAGAGCCTTTAATTTTAGCACCATTAGGCATAACTGCTTCATTGATACTCATTATACTAACACTCCTTGATTTGTTCTTTGTTGAGCATTTGTTAGCTTGTGTGATGGAATGATATTAAAGCGTAAGAGCTTAATCTTCTTATCATTAGGAAGTGAAGCTGTTACAGAAGCGTCCCCTATGTATTGATACTCTTTACCTACAGAGTTTTTATTCTCACGATAAATACATTCAACCTTAGTCAACAGCCCTTGCTTTATAAGAAAGTCAATATTGTTGATCAATCGATTGTGAGAGCAATTTAAATCTGTATACAATGTGTCATCGATGATATATTGGTCATTACTATCAACATAAAGGACATTAGAATCAATTCCGCCATAAACATCAATCCAAAAATATAAATAAAGAAGACCAATCGTCCTTAACCGTAAATCAGACCACAATGTTTTGTTAGCCAGGATAGACCCTTGAAATAGCTCTACTGGAAACTCTACATACCCTTGACCCTCATGTTTAAAAGTTGCACGATCTCTCTTTAAATTCTCTCTTGAATAATAATTTGTCCCATCGAATAAAGGCAGAAACAATACTTGATAGGCATTAGCTCTTGACACTTTTCCAGTCTTCTTAATAAAGTAATGATCTTCAAGCCACTTTAAAGCACCTCTATAACTACTTTGAGTCATCTTCAACTCCTTATTAGCCCTGTCGTAAGAATAGAAATAACGATTATTTGGATCAACCGATACTGCCCGGCATATATACAAATAAAGTCTTAGACGGTGTCCAGTTAACTCAGTAAGACGACTCGTAAATAATATTCTGTCAACCATAAATGTATGGTTTGAAATTATAAAATTCCTCATAATTTATTTCCTCCATCCACTAAAAACAATTTAAATTGCATAATTAAATTATATTTGCATTATATAGTACTAGAATGATATTATATATGTAAAGGATTTTCTTATAAGGAGGTATATGAAATGCCAGCTCTACAAATTGATTCGTTTGATTTTAAGTATTTGCAAAACTGTACGTTAGGTGAGCGACTTCGATTCTTCAGGCAAAAGATGATGCAATACCATCCAAATAAAGACTATACTGTTACTTCTTTGGGGAAACGATTGAGAATAACTCCTCAATCCATTTCAGCAATTGAGAGGGGGGATTCCAAAAATCCATCCTTTCAGGTTATTCACAAGTTAACAAAGGAGTATAGAGTTCCCCTTGATTCGGTAACAGACGAATATTATCAAGACGAAGGAAGATTGTTTACCATCGGAATACCCGATGTTGTGGATGCAACAGACATTGAACTTGATGATATTGAAACAATTAAGTACAACGGTAATATTATTTATGAAAATAAATCAGATGATTTCTTTGAAGGTGATTCAATGATGGGATTATTACTATATCAATCTAATGACAATAATATTATTGATCTAATTTTCCATAGATATTTCAAAGAAAGCATTTCTGATGATCAACTAAGTGATATCGTCTCTAGGTTAATATTTGAAACGTCAAGTGTTTCTCGGGAAAAACTTGACATTGATGAACTTCCTCATCCCGCAGTTCAAGCTAAACATATCTTAGAACAGAAAAACCAACCACTTTCTCTAAAAGAATTAGGTGAACTGCTGTACAACCCTGCTGCAAAAGAAAAGAGGGACAAAAAATGATAAAACCTCCCTTCGGCTATACAATCGAATATCACCCCATTTTAAGAAAACGGTGGTATTGGATTAAAAAAGATGAAGCTGATGCACTGATTGAAGTATTTGGTAGCTTAGTTTATGGAGGCAATACACTACAAAACCTGGCAAACCAATTAAATAAAGAAGGATTCTTAACCACTCGAGGAAAGCCTTTTACATCACAGAGTGTACGAACAATGATAAAAGAGCCTTTTTATATCAATCTCATTCGAAGACGTAGAAACGGAAAAACAACATATGAATATGAAGAATACGAAACATTTATAAACATAGGTCATTGGTTGCGGGCCCAAATAATGATTAATAATATAGATGTTTTTAATGAGCCTAATATCTTGAAACATCTTCAAGATGTAACTTACGACCAGGAAGCCATTAACTACAAGCTTGAGTTTGGTTTTGATTATTACGAACATGAGCTTTTTACATAAAACTAAGGATTATTGAGGTGATTTTTATGTTTGGAACAGCAGAAAATTATCCAGAAACACTTGATGTTAGTGATATTCAAGAGATTCTTGGGATAGGGAGAAGACAAGCATATGAACTTGTGAATTCTAAGCAATTTCATATTGTACGAATTGGAAGGAGAATAAAGGTATCAAAGAAGGTATTTTTTCAATGGTTAAATGGTAGAGAGGAGTAAAAGCTTCTCTACCTTTTATGTACAAAAGGAGGGATTTTTATGTACACAGGCTCTGTCAGAAAGGACAAGTCAAGCTGGTATTATGTCATTGAAATGGGTAAAGGAATCGATGGCAAGCGTAAACAGAAGAAAAAACGTGGATTTAAAACGAAAAAAGAAGCACAGAAAGCATTAACCGAAAAGCTTCATGAACTAAACAGTGGTACTTACATTGAACCTAGGAAAATTACCATGAAGGATTTCTTAAACGAGTGGTTAAGAAACAAGCAATTGACTATTCGTGAAAGTACATTCAAGAAATATTATTGGATAGTGAACAAGCATTTATTTCCACATATCGGTGAAGTTATGCTTGCAGATTTATCTCCAATGCATGTTCAACAGCTATACCATAAACTATGTCATGAGAAGGAATTATCTAACGAAAATGTAAGATCAGTACACAAGGTATTAAGCCAAGCTCTTAAGCAAGGTGTAAAGTTTGAATACATTTCAAAAAACGTGACGGAGTTCATTGGGCTTCCTAAAGTCCAAAAAAAAGAAATTGAGGTGTGGGATCTTCATGAGGTACAGCACTTTCTTGAAGTAACCAAATCCAACAGATACCATATTGCTTATTTAATTGCCCTAAATACAGGTATGCGGCAAGGAGAAATACTAGGGCTTCGTTGGAAGGATATTAACTTTGATAGAAATGTCCTCTATGTAAGACAAACGCTTAGCCATTATGGCAAGCTGAGTAATTCAACAAAGACCGCAGCTGGAGTAAGAACCATAGCACTGCCTGAACAGTTAATGAAAGAGTTGAAAAGACATAAAGTTGAACAATCAAAAGAGAAACTAAAGTGTGGAACTATATATGAGGATCGTGACTTGGTAGTAGCCACTGAACATGGAACACCACTTCATCCAAGAAATCTATTACGCAACTTTAAAATACATGTAGAAAAAGCTGACTTAAAAGAAATACGCTTCCATGATCTAAGGCATACTCACGCTTCTCTTTTATTGAAGCAAGGTGCACATCCTAAAGTCGTATCAGAGAGATTAGGTCATGCGGATACCCGAATTACACTTGATACTTACAGTCACCTCCTTCCTAATATGCAGGAAGAAACAGCCGAACAATTTGGGAACATGCTTTTTGGGAATGCGTCTAAGAAAAATAATCAAAGCATCATCAAGGAAGTAACCAATTTACCTTACGTGACCAATATGTGACCAAAAGGGGTTTTTATGATGACAGGCGTACGAGGGCAAAATGAAAGAACCCCATCATATCAGGGGTTCAACGGTATGATTCCGACTGGGTTCGAACCAGCGACCTCTACCCTGTCAAGGTAGCGCTCTCCCAGCTGAGCTACGGAATCGTAATGCAATTTTCCTCTTGTGAGGACAATATAAAATATAATATTTTTTTTCATAAAAGTCAATACCCATATTCATTCCATTAATAGAAGATTAATAGTTTGAAAATAGATTACATTCACATTACAATTTCCCCATTTAAGTCTGCAAGGTATCTTTTTAAAAAAATATGCTTTATAATGCCCACTATATGATTCTTTTGTTAGATGAATCAGCCATTTCAGGGTTACGGAAGGAGAATATTTAATGAAGAAACTAATGTATCCCTTTTTACTAGTATTACTATCTGCCGTTTTAGCAGCTTGCGGTGCAGATGATGAAGGCAAGAGTGCAGAGAAAGAGGAGAAGGCAAAGACGGCTGAAACTGATCAGCAGGATCAGCAGGATCAGCAAAAGCAAATGGAAGAAATGCAAAAGAAAATGGAAGAACAAAAGCTTGAAGAAAATAAAACAATTGCAATTGTAAATGACCAGGAAATTCTTGGCCGTGAGTATAATAGTGTACTGACTTCTTCACAAATGATGTTCCAGCAAATGGGACAAGATCCTACTACTGAAGAAGCAGCAGAGAAAATCAAGAAGCAAACACTTGATAGCTTAGTGGGCCAAACTCTTCTCCTCCAGGAAGCCGACAAAAAAGGCTATAAAGCTTCTGATGAAGAAGTCAAAAAGCAGCTTGAAGAAACAAAAGGACAATTCAAAGACGATAAAGAGTTTGAAACAGCTATGCAGCAGGCAGGCCTGAACATGGATTCTTTAGAGGATGAAATTGCCAATAATATTAAATACACAAAGTATATTAATAGTGAAATTAAACCTGGAGAGGTTACGGATGCCGAAATCAAGAAATTTTATGATGAGTATGCAAGCCAGGGCGGTGCTGAAGGCCAAGAGCCTCCTAAATTAGAGGAAGTTAAGCCGCAGATCAAGCAGCAGCTTGAACAGCAAAAACAACAGGAAAAGCTGGTTAAGCATGTTGAAGAATTAAAGAAAAATGCAAAAATCGATATCAAGGTTTAATCCTTTTGGAGCGGCTGCCTTTACCGGCGGCTGTTCTTTTTATTTATTTTGATAAATTTACCTCACTCTTTTCCTCCTCCGCCTCTTGAGAAATTTTTTAGATACGGTAATATGTATTGGGGAGGCTGCATCATGATAAAACATACAACAGTCATTCAAATAATTGCAGGTTATTTAATACTCACTCTGGGTGTCTCATTAATTATTTTATCCGGCCTGGGAGCAGGTGCATGGGATACCGTCTATGTTGGCCTTTTTAAGAAATTCGGTCTGACAATCGGAACATGGTCATTCCTGGTCACTGCTTCCCTGATATTTTTAAACGCACTGCTTACGTGGGATAAGCCGCAATTTAAATCTTTTATAGGTACGGTATTAACAAGTTTGGGAATCGACTTTTGGATGGAACTTGTGTTTAGCAGCACTGTCATAACACATTTTCCTATTCAAATTCTCTCCTTCTTTTCTGGTGTTATATTACTGGGCTTTGGGGTAGCCATTTATATCCGCCCAAAATTATTTAGCGGACCAATCGATGGTTTAATGATTGCAACAGCTAAAAGGTTGAACATTAGCATCAAAAATGCCCGTATCCTAAATGAGTTTTTGGCATTGGCTATTGGTTACCTATTAAGCGGTCCGGTGGGATTAGGCACTTTATTCGTCGCCATCTTTTTGGGCTACACCATCCAATATGGCACTGTCTTCCTAAACCGCTTGAAAGATAAAGGCCTGAAAATTATTTAAAAAGGACTTCAATTTTTGAAGTCTTTTTTTACGAACATATTTTCGTCTCCACACTTGAAAAAGAACATTCGTTCGTATATAATGTAAATAAAAGTAAGGAGGGATTTCTCTATGAAAGGAATTCTTTATCGAGCTATGGAAGAGAGAAAGCCTGTTGAAATCATTTATCTCTCCAAACGCAATTCATTTACACAAAGAAAAATTTTAATTAAAGAACTGCGCGGGAGCACCATTTTGGCCTACTGCTTATATAGAAAGCAAATGCGCATTTTTAATTTAAACCATATCATGTCCATTCTCCCAGAAAAGAAAACACGCCAAATCAGCTAACAAGCTTTTCAATATTTCCATTAATTAGAGCCTGTATTTCACATACGAAGTACGGCTTTTTATTATACACCTTCCTGCCTTCTCTTCCTTTTTGTCATTCCCAGCAGTCAGCGATGAACCTGGTACCTTCACTGTTGTACTGAACAGCGACGAAGAAGGCTATATCAACGCAAGTCTATCAATCGGACATAGCGGACAGGAAGCATAAAAGGGAAAGCCTAAATTATCTGGCAAATAAAAAGGAAGGATCTCCGAGAGTATCCTTCCTTTTAAAGTTAAGCCGTTTGAGGCTTAGCTTTATCATCTCTTTTAAAGAAAACTTGCAATACAATCAGCAAGATAAAGATTCCAAGTCCGATTATATCTGTCATTCCTTCAGGATAGATAAGCATCAACCCGCCTGCAATCCCCAACAGCCTTTCAAGTGGATTTAATTTGCGCAGCCAGTAGCCAATAACCCCGGCACCAATCGCCATCATACCGGCCAAAGCAGTGAATACTACCCAAATTAAGTAATACCAGGTTGTATCAATCATCAAAAGCTCTGGAGAAAGAACAAACATATACGGAATGATGAATGCCCCGATTGCAAGCTTTGATGCATTTACGCCAGTTTTAATCGGATCTCCGCCCGAAACCCCAGCAGCAGCAAATGCAGCAAGCGCTACAGGAGGGGTAATATCAGCCACAATACCGAAGTAAAACACGAATAAGTGGGCAGATAAATCAGGAACACCTAGCAGTATAATGGCCGGAGCCGCAATTGTAGATGTAATAACATAGTTTGCAGTTGTCGGCGACCCCATACCAAGGATGATGGCTGCAACCATTGTCAGCATCAGGGTTGGAATTAACAATCCGCCAGAAAGATCAAGAAGGCCATTTGCCATCTTTAGACCAAGACCTGTCTTAACAACTACACCAACGATTATACCAGCTGCAGCTGTAGCAGCTGCAACTCCCAATGCTGTACGTGCACCATCAACCAAAGCATCAATTGCATCCCGGAAGTTAATACGAGTATCTTTCCGTATCATACTAACGGCAATGGTAATGACGATAGACCAAAGAGCAGCACGGATAACACTCATTCCGCTCATAAGCAAAACGATAACTGCCAAAATAGGCAGAAGCAAATATATCTTCTTAAGTACTTCTTTGCGATTTGGCATTTCGTCGTCATTTAATCCTCTTAGACCTACTCTTTTTGCTTCAAAGTGGGTCATAATCCAAACACCAGCAAAGTAAAGCAGTGCAGGGATAGCTGCAGCTTTGGCGATATCCCAGTACGTAATTCCGCCGCCAATAAACTCAACCATAAGGAAGGCAGCCGCACCCATGATCGGAGGCATAATTTGTCCTCCCGTTGAGGCTGTTGCTTCAACCGCTCCAGCAAATTCCTTCTTGTAGCCAAGTTTTTTCATCATTGGGATGGTAAAAGAACCGGAAGTAACTACGTTTGCTACAGAGCTTCCACTGATTGTTCCCTGAAGCGCACTGGAGAAAATGGCAACCTTTGCAGGGCCGCCTGTTCTCTTCCCTGCCAGAGAAACAGCCAAATCATTAAAGTATTGTCCTACACCGGTTTTCACAAGGAAAGAACCAAACAACAGGAATAGGAAGATAAAAGTAGCTGATACGCCTAACGGAGTACCAAGAATCCCTTCTGTCGTAAAGAACATCGTTTGTACAAGTCTTTCCAAATCCAAGCCACGGTGTGCCAAGAATGCTGGCATATAAGGTCCATACATCGCATAGGCAAGAAATATAATAGCAATAATGGTAATCGGCAATCCAACTGCCCGCCTTGTTGCTTCAAGCACCAAAAGTACTGCGAGCAAGCCCACATAAAAATCAATCTCTGTCAGGCGCCCGGCTCTCATAACAATTTCATCAATAAACAGCGGCCAATATGCTCCTACCACCATACCGAGAATCGCTAATATTACATCATACCAGGCGACCTTATGTTTACGTCCCCTGTCTTTTTTCCTTGCAGGAAATAAGAGAAAGATTAGGGCCAATGCAAACCCTAAATGGATCGAGCGCTGCAGCTGTGCTGTAAGCATCCCGAATACTCCAGTATAGAGATGGAACAGTGAAAATGATAGAAGCCCAATAAAGACAATCCACCCAAAAATGCCTCCAAGTTTCCTCGTACCGGCCTCAGGATCGTACTTTTCCAGCAGTTTCTGCTGTTCCTCAAGAGATAACGTTTCCCCTTTATTGTCCAAGGATATTCACTCCTTTCAAAGTCTCAATTAAGTTTAATTTTTTAGCTTTTATACGTATCCAGGTTCCCGGTTCTATATAATCTGTAAGCGGATACTCTTCCCCTTCACTTATAACTGTGTGATTAGCTCGAACCTCTCCTATCCGGAGATCAAATGAAGGAAAAACCCGATTCATATTCTTAATATAATATTTGCCGTCCTTCTGTTCAAATATTTCTCCATTTGAAGCATTTTCCGGCATTCCAATCGCAAAATCCTCATACATAAGCTCGTATAGCTTAATATTGCCTTTTTCAGTTAAATTGTAGCTTTCTACAACATCTGAAAGGTGAATGGAATGAGTGTACTTAATTTTAAAAGATCCGTCCTCTTTAATTGGGAGATAAGCAAGCACTTCTCCTTTGTTCTGATATTCAAAAACAATTGCCTGCTTTATAGGAATGAAAAGCATAATTGCGATGGATGTGAGGCTGAGGAATGCCAGGATTAGTCTTGCCTTCCCTGGCTTCTTAAATTTCATATAAAACCCCACCTAAAATAGTTATAATAGCCAGCCTTTACATTTGATTGGAAATCACTCTAAAAGTTAATTGACCGGCGTAAGAACCCTATTTAGGTTTTACAGCCGGCCAAGTTTTAATCGTTTAATTTTATTTTTGGAGATTACTCAGCTTTAAAGCCCTGTTCTTCAAAGTATTTCTTAGCACCTGGATGTAAATCAATACCGGTACCTTTTACAGCATTTTCTGCTTTGATCATTTTGCCTTTTGCGTGTGTAACTTTATCAAGATTCTCGAAAATAGCCTTTGTTACATCGTATACTACTTCTTCAGAAAGGTCGTTTGAAACAACAAGCATTGCTTGTACAGCTACTGTAGGAGCAGCTTCAGCAAGCTTATAAGTTCCAGCTGGTACTTCATCCTGAACGTAGTATGGATACTTTTCGATCAGTTCGTCAATTTTTCCTTGTTCGATTGGTACAATGACAACATCCTCAGTTGCAGAAAGGCCTTCTACAGCACCAGTAGGAGTTCCTGCCGTAACGAAAGCAGCGTCAATTGTGCCATCCTGGATTCCTGCAGTAGATTCATCAAAAGAGAGATCCTGTTTTTTGATATCATCTAAAGTGATTCCGTGGACTTCAAGAATTTGCTCGGCATTCGCAGCAGTTCCTGAACCAGGAGCCCCAATGGAGACCTTTTTGCCTTTTAGGTCTTCAATAGTCTTAATGCCTGACTTTGCAGTTGTCACAATTTGAATGGTTTCAGGATAAAGTGTTCCGATTGCACTTACATTATCAACAGCTGACCCTTCAAACATTAATTTTCCTTCTTTAGCATAAGAAGCAATATCTGTTTGAGAGAAGGCTATTTCAGCGTTGCCATCTTTCAGTGTGTTCATGTTCTCTGCAGATGCACCTGATACTTCAGCATTTGTATCAATGCCAGTAGCATCAGAAATAATCTCAGCGAACGATCCGCCTAGCGGATAGTATGTACCGCCCGTACCACCAGTTACGATGCTCATAAACTTCGGCTTTTCAGTGCCTTCGCCTTCGCCACCGCCGCCATTGCCTTCATCAGTTCCGCCGCCGCAAGCAGCAAGGACCATCGAAAGCGCTAACAGCAAAACTGTTGCGAGAAGAAATCTTTTCTTTTTCATTATACTTCCCCCTTTATAAAATTACAGTTTCTCGTATTATATACTACCATAAAGGATATCCAGATTGTCAAATGATACCTCTTTCTATTTGTAGATCAGTATATGTCTTCCATTTTCCTCAGAAAGGTATACATATTTTATGCATCAAACAGTTTATATTTTAGATTAAAGCTGGATCATTTTCAGCAGTTTCAACCATATTATTACAGAATGGCTTCTGCCGGCCGAATACTTGTAAAAAGCAATTCCTATATAAATATGATAAAATCTTCATAAAAAGCCTTACATACATGCAAACGGAGGAATAGATAACATGGATTTTCCAAGAGGATCAATCAAGGATATTAAGATAGACAGCAAAGAGCTGGGGGAAGAGATCAGCCTGCTCATTTATTTGCCGGCTTCCTATTCACCTTTATATAAATATACAGTTGCCATTGCGCAGGATGGAAAAGACTATTTTCAGCTTGGAAGAGTTGGCCGTATCGCAGACGAGCTTTTAAGCGGCAAAGAAATTGAAAATCTGATCATTGTCGGCGTTCCTTATAAAGATGTCAAAGATAGATGGAAAAAATATCATCCTGACGGAGAACAGAATAATGCGTATATCCGCTTTCTAGCACACGAATTGGTTCCATTCCTTGACCGTGAATTTCCTACATATCAAATGGGAATGGGCCGGGCGCTGATCGGGGACTCCCTTGCTGCTACTGTATCTTTAATGGCAGCGGTCCATTACCCAAATACATTTGGACGGTTAATTCTTCAGTCCCCTTTTGTAAACCAATCAGTTATGGAGGCTGTTAAAGAATTCAATCAGCCACATCTTCTTAATATCTACCATGTCATTGGAAAAGGAGAAACAGCTGTAAAAACAACCGGAGGCTCGGAGAAAGACTTCCTCACTCCAAATCGGGAACTTTCAAAGGTATTTGAAGAAAAACGTTTTCCATACTTTTATAATGAATTTGATGGAGACCACACCTGGACATACTGGCAGCCTGATTTAAAAAGAGCTCTTAAGTTAATGTTTTGACCTCTTTTATATGCGAAAAGGACTATTCTTGGACATTGACGAAAAGAATACATGGATGGGCACTGTTTTTTCTTTTAAAAAAAGGTATAATTATATAATAAATTTAGAAAATTTGCTATAATAGTTCAACCACAAGATTTTTATCATCTAATTTAAGCCTGCCAGTTATTAAACAAAAAAATAAACATGGAGGTTATTGTATGAGCACGAAATACGGTATCGTTATTTTCCCATCAAAAAAATTGCAAGATCTTGCAAACTCTTATCGAAAGCGGTATGATCCGCATTATGCATTAATTCCTCCACACGTCACTTTAAGATCCGGCTTTGAAGCATCGGAAGAGGAAATTAAAGAGCTCACGGAAACTTTGCACGGGATAGCCAAGAAACACCAGCCTTTTCAAATAAATGCTTCGAAAATCAGCTCTTTTCAGCCGGTAAACAATGTCATTTATTTTAAGGTTGAGCCTACCTCCCAGCTGGAAGAGCTCCACCGCGAATTGAATGATAATATCGCTGGAGAGGCTCCCGAATATAATTTTGTCCCTCATATTACAATTGGGCAAAAGCTTTCCAATGATGAGCATTCTGATGTTTATGGATCCTTAAGAATGCAGCCGGTCAATCACGAAGAAGTGATAGACCGTTTTCACCTTCTCTATCAGCTGGAAAATGGCTCTTGGACTGTATATGAAACATTTCGACTAGGAAAGGAATAATAAGAAGTGGAAGTCAAAATCGTCTCAACCCAACAAGAATTACAGGATGCATTTTCTGTACGCAAGCTGGTATTTATCCACGAGCAAAATGTCCCTGAAGAAGAGGAAATTGACCAGTACGAGGATGAAGCTGCTCATTTTGTGCTATATGATAATGGGAAGCCCGCAGGTGCAGGCCGATTCCGTACTGTGGATGGGGTTGGAAAAGTGGAAAGAATTTGCGTGCTGCAAGAAACCCGCAAAAGCGGCTCTGGAAAAGCGATCATGAATAAAATTGAAGAATACGCTAAAGCACAGGGATTGCCTGCCCTAAAATTAAACGCCCAAACACAGGCCATTCCTTTTTATGAAAAATTGGGCTATGAGGTGATCTCGGAAGAATTTATGGATGCCGGGATCCCGCATCGCACGATGAAAAAATCAATATGATACACTAACTCCTGCCTGGGAAGGCAGGAGTTATTTGTTGTGCAATATTTTTTAGCTTTCTGCAAACACTATCCAAGATGCAGCTTTAAAGGAGTGGTTTGGGATGGAGTATTTACATATCGTCAGCGTGCTGGTGATCGGCTATATCTTTTTGTTTGTAATGGCAAAACTATTGGGAAAAACGCAAATCACACAAATTACTCCTTTTGATTTTATCTCTGCAATCGTATTGGGAGAGCTTGTGGGAAATGCATTATACGATGAAAAAATCGGGATATTGGAAATTTTCTTTGCTGTAGCTGTTTGGGGAATATTAATTTATGCAACAGAAACTCTTACACAAAAGTTCAAACGTGCCAGAAAACTCCTGGAGGGAGAGCCTTCTATCGTTATTAAAAAAGGGAAGATCGTATATGAAGAGCTTAAGAAGAACCATTTGGATTTAAACCAGCTGCAGCATCTTCTCCGTTCAAAGGATGTTTTTTCCATCCAGGAATGCGAATATGCCATACTGGAAACAGACGGTACGATCAGCGCCTTAAAAAAGCCTATGTATGCTTCACCTACTATACAGGATTTTAGCTTACCGCTTAATACAGTTGAACTGCCTGTTACAGTCATTTTGGATGGAGAAGTTGTTTGGGATAATCTTAAAAGCATTGGATGGGACGAAACCAAGCTTAATAATGAAATAAAAGCCAACGGTGCTGTATCCATAAAGAATGTTTTGTATGCTGAATGGAAAAAAGGAAAGGCTTTGCACGTGCAAACGTACTAAGCCTCTCCTTCTTTTTTTGCTTTTCTTATATACATTCACTGAAATGGCGGCCTTTTCCAGTCAGCTCGCCATATGTTTGTTCTGCTGTTTTTTTATTCTTACGGTTTGGGTATTCAGAACGCTGATATGGATTTGTTTTGATTAATTTTTTTTGAATATGAAGAGGAAGTAATTGATGGAAGTCTTTTGAATTTGATTGTGCAGCTATTCGGGTAACTGGTACAAAACGAAACGGATCATACTTGTTTCCTATTTCTCTTTCTGCATACTGATTATATTGATAATGTGTCAAAGGCAGGATATAGCCCACGGTTGCTCCCCCTCTCCATTCATACTCTTATTAAAGAAATACGTTGTGTAATTCATTTTTATGTACCCGTTTTCAAAGAAAATTAAACATAAAGGGACTTTAGAATCCTTCTGTGTTTTGATATGATAAACTTTGTCTTGTTAGTATTACGTGGACGAAGGCAATTCAGCATTCATTTGGTATTGGCGTGCAAATTCCACCTCTGAATGATTGCTTTAAATGGGGTATTTTTTATGAAAACGGCTCTTTTACATAATAAAGTATTAAATCTTGAACAGTTAAATAGAGAAAGCTTTCAACAGATATATCAAGAAGGAAAAAAAGGTAAATTGCTTTGTCCTGATTGCGGTGGTTCAGTCCGATTATATTTAGGAATCAGCAAGGAACCTCATTTTTATCATATTCAGCACAAAAGCAAGAGGTGCAAGGATGTGGAACAGGAATCTGAGACAGTAGAAACTGAATCAAAAGAATTTATAGAAAGAAATGGTTTCCAGATTCCAGTATCACGGGCTATTGCTTCTGCTGCAGTTAAAGATGCCGAATCAATCTTTAAAAAAGCTCAGCCTGTTAAGAACATCCCTCCTTATACTAAAGAAAACGCTCAGAATCATAGCTTTCCGGATGAGTACTTGCAGGCGCTTTCCCAATCAGGAGTTTTTTTGGATGAGCGGCAGGCCGCAGCTGTATCACATATCGAGGGGCCACTGCTTGTCCTTGCGGGAGCAGGAAGCGGAAAAACCAGAGTTTTAACTACGAGGACAGCTTTTATGCTGCGAGAAAGAAAAATCGACCCTAAGTCTATTATGCTCGTCACATTTACGGCAAAGGCTGCTGCTGAAATGAAAGAACGGCTGCTTGATTATCCCGGAATGGATTCCAGAAAAGTAAGGCAGTTAGTTTCAGGTACATTCCATAGTCTGTTTTATCGGATCCTCTCCTTCCATTCCGCTGTGAAATGGTCTTCAGGCAAGCTTCTGAACAGAGAATGGCAGCGTGAGCAGATCATTAAGGAAGCTTGCAAAGACTTAAAACTGGACGAAAAAGAGTTTGCCTTTGACCTGGCTCTTCAGCAAATCAGTTATTGGAAAAACTCACTTATCAGGCCAGAGAAAGTCCACCCTGAAAATGACTGGGAGGAGCAGACGGCCATTCTTTATAAAAGGTATGAACAGGCAAAGGAGCAAAAAGGATTATTTGATTTTGATGACATGCTAACAGGCTGTTTTGCCCTTTTTCAAGATAATCCGGATATTCTCGGACAATATCAAAACCGGTTTCAATATTTCCTGATTGATGAGTTTCAGGATATTAATAAAGTTCAATATGAACTAATGAAAATGCTTTCTGCACAGACAAAAAATGTCTGTGCAGTCGGCGATGATGATCAATCCATTTATGCATTCAGGGGCAGTGACCCTCAATATCTTCTCGATTTCGAAAAAGACTTTCCCGAAGCTAAGGTGATTACATTAAATCAAAATTATCGATCGGCACATGAGATTGTCTCAGCCGCCAACCAAATAATATCCCTTAATAAACAAAGGCGGGCAAAAAGCATGAATGCCCAATATTCAAGTGATCAGCAGCCCTTCTTATTTTTTCCGTATGATGAAGAAGAGGAAGCAACCATGATCCTAACAGACATTCAGGATAAAATAGAAAAAGGCTATGAGCCACGGGATTTTGCGGTATTATTCCGGACACATGCCGGCAGCAGAGCTGTCTTCGAGAGACTGGCAAATTCAAGCCTCCCTTTTAAACTAGATCAAGATGCCGAATCATTTTATGATCGTTTTATTGTGAGAAGCATGCTTTCTTTCTTGAAGCTTTCTATAAATGAAGACGACCAAAATGCGATTAAAGACATATTGCCTTCTCTCTTTGTTAAACAGACGGCTTTGCAGGATATTAAAGCGGAGAGCATTTTAAAGGATTGTTCACTGCTCGAGTGTCTCAGCCATATAAAAACTGGCTTTGCTTTTCAGGAAAGCAAATTAAAAAAAGTGATCCCCGTGACAAGATCACTTTCAGGGCTTACTCCCGTAACTGCAATTGAAACGATTGAAAAGGAACTCGGATTTCAGGATTTTATAAAAAAACGGGGAAATGAAGGAAATAAAATGGAAAAGGGATCTGATGATCTGAAGGACTTGAAGGTTGCAGCGCGCAATTTTAACTCCCTTGCCGAGTTTTTGGAGCATACAGAGCATATGAAAGCTATGAATAACGAAATCAAGCAGCTAAGCAAAAGTTATAACAACGCCATTACATTAAGTACTATCCACCGTGCGAAAGGCCTTGAGTATAATGTAGTGTATGTTGTCGGGGCAGTTGAAGGAAGCCTTCCCCATGATCATGCTCTAGAAGCTTACCGGTCAGGAGATTCCGCCCCATTGGAGGAAGAGCGCAGACTGATGTATGTAGCTGTTACAAGGGCGAAAAGAGATTTATATATTTCAGTACCGGAAAAAAGGCGCGGACGAAAAGCCTACCCTTCACGGTTCCTTGCTCCCATTACAAGAAGCACCAGGCGATAAAGTTTAGAGAAAAGCAGACGGACCTGGCCGACAATTGCCAGGTCCTTTTTTTTATTTTTTGTTCATCATCTGCGAAATGGTATTAAAGTCCAGCTGCTTTCCATCAGCAACGATCGATTTTACAATTTTATCTTCCATCTCTTTTGATACGGGCTTATTTGCAATTTTGGAAACCCTCTTAATAACGCTTCTTACTGTTTTTTCATCTTTAAAATTTGCATTCTGCAAAGAACCGGCCAGCTCAAATACATCCTTCATATTTACGCCTGTTTTCTTTTCAAGGTTTTTAAAGAAATTATTATCCATGCTGCTTTCTCACGCTCCTTCTTTAACTACTTTATATAGTATGAAGGAAGGCAGAAAAGGTGATTTATATGTACTCGCTCCTTGATCAACTTGCTGGAGCTAGATGCAGACAACCTTTACTTAAGTTAATTTATAGCTTCCTAAACAATAAGAAAAGCTGACCCAAAAACCATAACTATGGCATTGGGTCAGCTGCTCTCAAGATAAAAGATCCTAGTTGCAGAAACTCGCACCAACAATAATTAACAAGATAAATAACACGACGATTAAAACAAAAGTGTTTCCGCCGTATCCCCCGCCATAGCCGCCGCCATAGCCGTAGCCGCAATAACCGAAGCCCATTCCTATCACCTCACTTTGTCTTTACTCAATACAACATATGTAAAATAACCAGTAGGTGTATAGGCAAGCCCCTAAGCAAGTCTTGCTTTTATTCCTCCAGACTAAAATAAGGCTTGGCCTTTGTTATTAATTCGTCTATGCGCTTGGAATATTCCTTATAAGCCATTTTTAAGACAGGATCTTTTGCAGTCAATGAGTTCCATTCTAGCTCAGCATGGATTTTTTTCATTAAGATTAAAAGGTGCTCGTCCTGCTTTATTTCCGGCATCTTTAATGAGTCATTATAAAGGTCAATATTAAGCTGGCCTTGCTCATCAATTTGAGCAAAAAAGACATGTTCAGCCTTTACCTGCCTCTTTGCCAATTCAATGTTCAGCCATTCCCTGCTTACTCCCGCATTTTTCAGAGCATCGTGATAGATGGTTCCATCCATAATGACTGCATGCGGTACGCCGGCCTCTGGCAAGTCGTCAAATAGGTCTCCTGCAGTCAGCGGCTGTTTCGCTTTTTTCAGTATGATATTTAATTCGCCATTCGAATCCAGGGAAGCAAATTCAACATCTGCAACCCGAAAAATATCTTTTTTTCTTAACTGTTCCAGCAATTCATCTGCACTGAACTTTTCTTTTCTTAAATTATCTTCCAGGATTTTTCCTTTTTCAATGAAAGTAGTCGGCTTTCCTTCTACGAAATCTCGGAAGGGCTTGCTTTTCAATGATATGATGCTAATAAATAACGGCACCAATCCCCATATCAAAAAGGCAGTTAATCCATCTCTCATGCTAAGTTCAGCATCCATGGAAAGTGTGCCGGCGATATCGCCTACAGTGATGCCGACAATGTATTCAAAGAAGGAGAGTTTGGAAAGCTGCTTTTTTCCTAATAGTTTAGTGATGAAAAAGAGTCCAAGGATGATGAATACCGACCGCACAACTGTTGCAAGTATTTCCGTCATATAAGTCGCCCCTATAAAAGAAAGGAACGATTAAGTTCCTTTCTTCGTTTCGATAAAAAGCCATTTATATCTGAGGCTGCAATCATCCCCTGATGAAAAATATGCTGTGCATGATCATCAGATGAAGTCATGGCCTTTTCACTTAGCGCCAATTCCATCTCCTGAATCATCACTTGCAGCAGCTTTAAATTTTGTTTGTTTTCTTCCATACTGTCCAACGTCCTTTGCCCTTAGCCTTTTGGTTTAAAAATAAGTGCGCCGATAAAGCCGAATATGATGGCAGCGGAGATACCGGAGCTGGTTACCTCGAACATTCCCGTCAAAACTCCGACAAGACCATGCTGGTCAGCTTCCTGCAGGGCGCCATGCACTAGTGAATTGCCAAAGCTTGTTATTGGTATTGTTGCGCCTGCCCCGGCAAAGTCTGCTAGCGGTTCATAAAGCCCAATTCCATCGAGAACTGCCCCCAATACAACTAAAAGGCTCAAGGTATGGCCAGGTGTTAATTTAAATACATCAAATAATATCTGGCCGAATACGCAAATAAGGCCTCCTATAACAAATGCCCAGAAAAACATTGGCAACATACAAAACCCTCCTTTAGTCCATTTCAATTGAAACAGCATGGGCAATGCAAGGAATACTTTCATTCTGCTGGAATGTCAATGGCGATAATAGCGCTCCTGTGGCAACTACAAGTATTCTCTTATATGCTCCCTGTTTCATTTGATTTAATAAATGTCCATACAATACAGTAGCTGAGCACCCTGCTCCGCTTCCCCCTGACTGCACAGGCTGATCTTCTTTATAAATCATTAGCCCGCAATCCTTGAATTTCTCTCTTTCTATGTTCAGGCCGTTATTTGACAGCAATTCATAAGTAGTTTCCTGGCCAATTCTGCCTAAATCCCCAGTTACGATCAAATCATAATAAGACGGATCAAGCTGCATATCCTTGAAATGTGCTGTAATCGTATCAGCAGCTGCCGGAGCCATTGCCCCTCCCATATTAAAAGGATCCGTGAGACCCATATCGATTACTTTTCCAATTGTGGCTGAAGTTGTGACAGGCATGTTCTGACCAGGCACTTTGGAAGTAACAAGTGCTGCTCCTGCACCTGTAATAGTCCATTGGGCTGTTGGCGGCTTCTGCCCGCCATATTCAGTCGGATACCTGAATTGTTTTTCAACAGCAGCGTTATGGCTCGAAGCGCCTGTTAAAATGTAATCAGCTCCTTGATAGTTAACAATAAAGGATGCAAGGGCTAGTCCTTCCATAGAAGTTGAACAAGCACCAAATATCCCGAAATAAGGAATCTGTATGGTTCTTGCGCTTAAGCTTGATGGAGTAATTTGATTAATTAAATCGCCTGCAATATAAAACTGTATATCTTCCTTTTGGAGATTGGCTTTTTGCAATGCGGTTTGCCCTGCTTCTTCCATAAGTACACGATGCGCTTTTTCATAGGAGTCCTCACCCATCCATAGGTCGTCGTGCAGGACGTCAAAATCATCCGCCAGATGGCCATTTGCTTCAAATGGCCCACCGGAAACACCAGTAGCGGCAATGACAGGGCGGTTTTGAAAGATCCAGGATTGTTTTCCTTTTAGCATTAAATAACCCCCCATATTCCTAGAAGCGTTTTAATCAGAGCCACTACAAAAGCCGAGAATACACCAAAAAGTATTACGGCGCCGGCAAGCTTGAACATATTTCCACCCACACCCAGCACAAATCCCTCGGTACGGTGCTCAATCGCTGCAGAAATAACAGCATTTCCAAATCCTGTGACAGGAACAGCACTGCCAGCACCACCAAATTGGCCCAGCCGGTCATAAACTCCAAAACCGGTCAGCAGCATGGAAAGGAAAATCATTGTAGCTACAGTCGGGTTTCCGGCTGTTTGCTCTGTAAAGTTAAAAAAATAAATGTAAAAATACGTAATAGCCTGTCCGACTGCACAAATGAGGCCACCTACCCAGAAAGCACGGATACAATTTTTAAGGACGGGGCGCTGCAGTTCATGCTTTTGTTCAAGCTGTTCATATTGCTGCTGTTCCGGCGTCTTATTCGAATTTTTTTTGCTCATTGCCGATGCCCCTTTCTATGTCATCTCTTTTTTCAGCTTAATAATTTGCTCAAGCTTCTTTTTTGCTTTTTTATCAGAAAAGTCCGGATCTTTCATTTTTTCCTGAAGCTCAACTGCCTCGATAAAAATTTTATAATCACTCGAAACGGTAAAGTTTTCATCCGGATACTTTTCTTCAAGCATCTTGTTCATTTTCTTTTCAATTCTTTTCATGTGAAATCTCTGCAGATGCTTGACTTTGTATGCGACAAGTGTGTCACTATCACCTTTCACCACTGCCACATCATACAGCTCTTTCATGGATTCGACATCATGTTCAATGCTTGCAACCAAATCCAAATTTTCTTTCGTATTTTTTTCAATTAAAGTTGGCGGAGGGTTGGTCGTCTTGAGAAGCGCTAAATCGCTTTCTGTTACTTCACCATCTCCGCTGCATCCAGTTATTGCGATGAGTAAGGCTGCCGATAACCATAAATGTCTTTTTTTCATATAATTCCCTTCCTATGTAGAATCTTTAGTTATATTGTCCTCGAATAGGGACGAATTTATGAAAACTAATAGTCATCCTAATATTTCCAAATGGCACAAAAAAATAAAGCCGGGAACCTGCCGGCTTTATTTTTATTTTTTCTTTGATTTTTTCCCGCATCCGCAGCCTTTTTTCTTTTTCTTTTTTAGCGGCCCAGATTTTGTGCCAGCTTGCTCATTTCCATTCTTCATCATGGCGAGGCCCTCCATTTTTGAATAATTTCCCTCTCTATAATTTATGCTGAGCCTCCAAGCTTGTGTAAATCAAATGCCTATGCAGTTATCCAGTAAAATACCTTTTGCATTCAACGCTCGGACCATTGGAGCAGCGATTCAATAATTGCAGCAAGCCCCGACACAGCCAGCACCAGCAACACTGGAACAGCCCATTCCCTCAGAAAAACATATGATGTACACAAAAAAATGGCACTCCATACGCCCGTACACCAATAACAGCTCAAAAGCTCCCCGAAAAACCCGCGGATCCTGCCCTTTTTTATGACTAAATAAATTTCAGTTTCACCATCTTCACCTTTTTCCTCTACTTCCTCTAGGAATGGTTTCCGAATGAATTGAGTAATTTTATCAAACACAATCAGCCTGGTTAGTCGAAAGCTTGCTAGTGAGAGAATTATCAATTCCATAGGTGTTAAATCCACTTTTCCACCTCCAAATATAAAATAATAGCCTATTTTTTAGTAAAACAAGGCGTTTGTCCGTAACCCATAGGGCACCCCGGCAATATGTTATTAGTGTAGACCACAAGAAACAAACAAGGAGGAAACCAAAAATGGGTTGTGGAAAAAAAGACGACTTCAAAGGCAAAAGCTGTGTATGTGAAGTAGTTCGTGCTATAAAAGATATTCAAGATAACGCAGAAGATGTGTGCGAATGCCCTTCAAACTGTTTCCTGGAGCCGCTGGGAGCTATATCACCTTCAAGCAAACGCCGCCATAAGCGTCCGGATACTCGCGTGTTCACACTAAAGACAGCTGACGGGACACCATTCCATGCTTTCTTTAAAGGAGATGACTGCGCATGTGTATCCATCTTCTTCAGAGTAGAAGAAGTATTTGATAACTGCTGTGCAGTGCTTCGCGTCCTTCTTCCGGTAAATAGGAAAGATGGCCGTGACAAGGTAGTCAATCTTGCTGATGACTGCTGCATTGACTTGAAGAAAGTTTGTGAGGTTGACTTTTTCTTAGCGACAGATGATTGTGTAACAGTTGACCTAAACTGCTTCTGCGCAGTTCAATGTATTGCCGATGTAGACCTTGATGTCTGCGAAGACTAATTTTAAAAGGCCAGCCCCAGCATACGGCTGGCCTTTTTTGTGATGGAGTTATCTTCTTAAGCCAATCATTTTTACTTCCTTTAATAATTGAATGCTGATTTTTTCTATTGTTTCATTAAAAAGCTTGATTTCTATCCATTCTTCATCTTTAGAGGTCAAAAATCCTCTTATTGCTTTCTCTTCGGTTTCGAAAATGCAAGGAATTGGAGGAAGCTGTTTTGGAAAATCAATTAAGTATTCCAAACGTTCGGCAGTATTCATTTCCTTAAAGCTCTTTATCCGTTGAAAAGATGGCTTCCTTTTTTCTGTAGTAAAAGCAAATGATGGCCCCTCTTTTTTTTCTTCCCGGCTTGCTTCAAATTCCTCTATGGCTTCCTGCACTTTCTCCTGATCCGCGACTTTCTCAACTGCCTCTTCTTCAAGCTTCTTTTTTTGTTTTTCTTTAGTGGAATGATCAAGAAGCTCCGACCCTTTTTCCAATTGCTTATTTTTACGTTCCAATTCTGCTTTTCTGCTGGAATAAACAGTTTGCATTTGGTTTTCCGGAAATTGAAAATTTGGCTGCTGAATATAAAATAAGGGTTCCTTTTCTTTTTTGTCTGTCACTTTCGTCCACCTCCGCAATCATAATCTTTCATCTTATTATATGTATGCAGAAACTGGGCTTTCGTTTCTGCGTGGACAATAAAAAAAGCCCGCTCAAGTTTGAGCAGGCATTATTTTTAAAGAATATGATAACCTGAATCCACGTGGATATTTTCTCCTGTAATCCCGCGTGACAGGCTGCTGAACAGGAATAGCGCAGTATCTCCAACCTCTTCAGGTGTAGTTGTTTTGCGGAGCGGTGCACGTTCTTCAATTTCTTTTAGAATGGAATTAAATTCACTGATCCCTTTAGCAGAAAGAGTCCTGATTGGTCCGGCTGAAATGGAGTTTACACGAATACCGTCTTTTCCAAGATCATTAGCAAGGTATTTGACACTTGCATCAAGAGACGCTTTTGCAACTCCCATAACGTTATAATTCTTCACAACCTTTTCACCGCCCAGGTAGGTAAGGGTGACAATACTTCCTCCTTCTGTCATTAACCCTCTAGCTTCCTTCGCAATTGCCGTCAGGGAATAAGAACTGATATTATGTGCGAGAAGGAATCCGTCCCTTGTGGTGTTCATATACTCACCCTGAAGTTCTTCTTTATGGGCAAAGGCGATGCAGTGTGCAATTCCATGAATTACCCCGGCTTCATCCTTAATGGTGCTGAAACATTTTGCGATATCTTCGTCACTTGTTACATCGCAAGGCAGCACGAGTGAATTGGCATCTTCCAGCGATTCAGCCAGTTCACGTACACTTTTTTCGAGCCTTTCTCCCGCATATGTAAAGATCAGCTGTGCACCAGCATTGTGTAGAGATTGGGCAATCCCCCAGGCAATACTTCTTTTATTGGCAACTCCCATTACTACGAACGTTTTTCCATTTAAAGAAAGAGTCATTTTATAAGCCTCCTGAAATATTTATTACAAGTTATTAGTACCTAGTGCTAATTGTACATGAATTTTTAAAAAAAGAAAAGCCTATCGCCATGTTGGAAACACGAAAAAAAATCCTGCTTTAACAAGCAGGATTTTTTCAACTATAAACTTATGTGATAGCTCAGATGCTCTTTCATTCAACTGCCTTTAGACTGTATAGGCAAACGATTATACCTTAGCACCATTCACAAAATTCAAGCTCTCGTTTCAATTCATCAACATATTCTTTAGAGCCAGTAACAATTAATCGGTCATTGACATGAAGTTCAGTATCTCCATGAGGTACGATTGAATCTTTGCCCCTGAATATCCGTACGAAAATGACATCGCCTGTAAACGGGAACCGCCTTAGCATCATGCCCTCAAACTGCTCGTTTAAAAGGCGGATTTCATATAAAGCAGTCTCCTGGTTAGTTAAAATGTTTACTACACTTGGTGATTCAATTAAGGCTCGAAGAAGCGCCTTGGCAGAGAGTATCGTAGAGAATAGCTCTACTTCATGCTCACGAAGTGTTTCTTCCATATCAGGGCTTTCCATGCGGCAAATAACTCGATCTACGCCTTTTTCTTTAAAGGCAATGGATAGTGTCGCATTGGTCTCTTCGTCTCCTGTCGAAATAACAACGATATCCGAATCAAAGGCATCTGTTTTTTCAAGTGCTTCTATATCGAAATCTTCTATTTCAATAATATCGAATAGAGAGTCTGCAATCTGTTTTTCCGCCTTTTCCTGCTTCTTGTGATAAAGAACTGGTTCATATAATGAGGATTTAAGCTCACTATAGATCGGCATGGTCATTTGGTTAGCCCCAATGAAGGAAACCTTGAGCTTCTTTTCCTCGGCAGCTTCTTGCGGGAAAAGCTTTTTAAAAACAACCGGCGTAAAGACGCTCGTGATAACAGCCACGAGAATCAGCGTCCCGCTCATTTCTGCCGTAATTACGCCCATCCGTTCCCCTATCGTTGCGGCAGCAATGACAAGCGAAAGTGTGGAGGTTAGCAGAAAGCCTGAAGCAATTACCGTCTTCATGTCATACCATCTGTTTAAAATATACACTGGCAAAAGCTTAGAAAGCAGCAGTGCAATCAAAAGAAGTGGAATAAGCATAAGCATTTTTGGATCGCCGAACAAAGTCCAGACATTAAGATCCACTCCAACCATTACAAAGAAAATCGGAATGAGAAATCCATAACCGAACGAGTCCAGCTTATGGATCATTTCCTGGTTTGGCGCAAGCAGTGATACAAGCACACCTGCCAGGAATGCCCCTAAGATATTCTCTGCTCCAACAGTTTCTGAAAGTGCAACAAGGAAAATAATGAGAGCAAACACCGCTCTAGTTCCAATTTGAACTGTTCCCGTAGACATTGCTTCAAGGAATTTAAGGTTTTTAAATTTCCTGCCAAGAAAATACAATAATACACCTGCTGCAAATAAAACCAGAAGGAGCCAAGTATTTCCCTCTCCGCCGTCATTTAAAGAGACAAAAACAGCAAGCAAGATCATTGTGACCAAATCCGCAATAACGGCAATTAACAATATTATTTGGCCTATGCCTGTTTTCATCAGATGGGCTTCCTTTAAAGTAGGGACTACAACTCCAAGTGAAATGGTTGAAATAATTAATGTCATCAAAAAGGCGTTATCAATGAAGCCTGCCAGCACAAATAAATAGGAAAGACCCAATGACACAAGAAAGATTCCAACAAAAATGACAGATGCAACTGCAAATGAATTTGGCTCCAGCTTCCCGCTTGGCAATTTTTCTTTTTTCTTATTGGATGAAAAGGCTGTAAAATCAATTTCCAATCCGCTTAAAAACATAAGAAAGATAAAGCCGAGTGTTGAAAGCGTTTCAAGCCACATATCTTCATGAACAATATCAAATCCGCTTTTTCCGATAACCAACCCAACAAGAATTTCTGCTACCACAACGGGTATAAAATTAATCTTCAATCGGTGAAGAAGAATGGGCGTAATAAAAGCAGCCAAAATAACAATTACGAGCGACGTAACCGATGCTCCATGTTCCATAAGAAAAGCCCCCTTAACCTGTTAAATAACTCATAAATAAAGTAGCCATTCCAAAATATATTAAAATGCTGATGATATCATTAATCGTGGTGATGAATGGCCCGGAAGCTACAGCTGGATCAATCTTCATTCTGTGCATGAATAAAGGAATAAGTGCACCGGCTAGGGTAGCTACAATTAGTGTAAATAAAATAGAAATGCCAACTAAAACGCCTAGAAAAAAATTGCCTTGCCATAAATAAATGACCAATGCGACAAGAACTCCGCAGGTTCCTCCGGTAATCAAACCAGTCCCTGCTTCTCTTATAATAAGTTTCATTTTGTTTTCTTTTTCCAAATCGCCTGTCGCAATACCGCGTACAGCTACAGCTAATGCCTGAGTACCTGTATTCCCAGCCATTCCCGCAATCAATGGGATAAAAACAGCAAGAATAGCAACCTGATCTAATGTGTCTTCAAATCTTCCAATCAAACTTGCTGTTAACATGCCCAAAAACAGCAATATGATAAGCCATGGCAGTCTCTTACGCGCAGCAGAAACCGGGTTTCTGTCGATATTATCCATATCAGAAACAGCAGCCAGTTTGGAGTAATCATCGGACGCTTCTTCATCCATAACGTCCATGACGTCATCCACTGTTATAATTCCCAATAAATGATTTTGAAAATCCACAACAGGAACAGCCAGGAAATTATAGTCCTTAATCTTTCTTGCTACCTCTTCCTGATCTTCGCCTACAGAAACTGAAACTACTCTATCGTTTGTAATTTCCGAGATCATCGTATCATCATCGCTGACAATCAAATCTCTTAAAGAGATAACTCCAATAAGCTTTTTCTCCTCGTCAACGACATATACATAATAAATTGTCTCTGCCCTGGGGGCTTCATCTTTAAGAATATACATAGCTGATCGGACTGTCTGGTTTGCTGACAGGGAGACAAATTCCGTCGTCATGATACTTCCTGCTGTATATTCTTCATAATGAAGCAAATCTTTAATTTCCTTGGCCGATTCATCGTCCATGATTGTCAAATAGCTGACAACCTGGTCTTTATCGAGTTCATTTAATACATCAACAGCATCATCCGCATACATTTGTGAAAGCATGTCTGCGGCATAATTGGGGTTCATCTCAGCAAGAACGTCTTTATATTCTTCTTCATCAATTTCCAGATTTTCAAAAAGGGAAGCCATTTCTTCCGGAGAGAGATAAAGATAGATTTTTGCCCTGATGTACTCATCCAGATCTTTAAAAAATGAAGCCTGATCATAAGGATGCAATTCAAGAAATTCATTCCTGAAACTGTCGATTTCTTCATTTTGTAAAGATTGGATTAAAAGATCTCTATTGATATGCGTATCTCTTTCTTCTGCATGTTCTGCCATAATGAATTACCCCCTTTCATAAATATTGAAAAACGTTCCTCACTATACTAGCAAATCTTTGTTTTTTTGTCGTCCATGAACTACCCGCCAAGTAAAAATATGGCCTTATCCCTGCATTGATACCCTTAATTTTCCCATTCTCCGGACATAAAACCAAAAGGCCCCGCAGCAAGTTTAAAATTTGCAAACCCGGATATTAAAAATGAATATTGATATGATAACAGTAGATTAAGCAAAGGAGCACCAATATGAAACTAGATATTATTGGCGATATTCACGGCTGTTTTGCCGAATTTAAAGAGCTTACCTTAGAAATGAACTACGACTGGAGCAGCGGATACCCGGTTCATTCAAATGGAAGGAAACTGGCATTTGTAGGTGATTTAACAGATCGGGGACCGCAATCTCTTGCAGTCATTGATGTAGTATATAATCTTGCAGCAAAAGATATGGCTTACTATGTGCCAGGAAATCATTGCAATAAACTGTACCGCTACTTTTTGGGAAACAAGGTTCAAATTACCCACGGGCTGGAGACAACTGTGGATGAATATGAGGAACTTGATTCAAAAGAAAGAATGGAAATCAGGCAAAAGTTCATGGAGCTTTATGAAAAAGCGCCATTATACCATGTACTCGACAGCAAAAGACTTGTCATAGCCCATGCCGGGATAAGGGAGGATTATATCGGCAAGCATTCTTCAAAAGTGAAGACATTCGTCCTATACGGGGATATCACCGGAGAAAAAAATCCTGACGGGACACCGGTTAGGCGGGATTGGGCAAAGCAATATGAAGGTAAGGCGGCCATTGTATATGGGCATACCCCGGTAAAAGAAGTCAGGAAAATCAAAAATACTTACAATATTGACACAGGGGCCGTATTTGGCAATAAATTAACCGCACTTAGATATCCTGAAATGGAAATTCTGTCTGTTCCATCAAGCATGCCTTTTGTTGAAGAGAAATTCAGGGCATTATAAACAATTCAAGACATAAATAGAAAAAGCCGGAAGAAACGGCTTTTTTTATAAAATCTCTGTAAACTTGTCTGTTGATTTCCGCTTCAGGCGCTCAGCGAACCGCGGGCGATCCGGGAGCCTCCTCGGCGCATGACGCGCCTGCGGAGGCTCCCTTTGACACGCTCTTCCCGCTGGACAATTGAATATGCAGCCTTGAATAAACACCGCACGAAGGAAATGCGATATCATTTTCGTTGTCAAGGGTCCCGGGCCTTCCTCTCCAATCAACATAGCATCAAATTTAATAGAGCCTTTATAATATACATCTCATATCTTCAGGGAGGGGCTCTTCAAACGATAAAGTCTTTTGCAAAAACGGATGATAGAAGGAGAGGCTGGAGCAATGAAGAGCCTGGCGGTTAAGGAAGTCCCGCCTTCCTCCATACAGTTCATCCCCAACCAAAGGATGTCCCAGCCAGGAAAGGTGGACCCTGATTTGATGGGTTCTGCCAGTTTCCAATTTCAGCCGCAGATGGGTAAAACCTTTTTTTCGGCTGATAACCTTATAATGGGTGCAAGCATATTGCCCTTCTTCACTGACTTCCCGTTCTATAATGCTGTCCTTCTTTCTGGCTATCGGCACCTCTATAGTACCGGTATCCTGTTTGACTCCTCCTTCTGCAAATGCTTCATACATTCTATGTATCTCCCGAGATCGCTGCTGCTGGCTGAACAAATGGTGTACATGCCTGTGTTTTGCAATCAGTACGATGCCAGAAGTATCCCTGTCCAGCCGAGTTACAATATGTGTGGTAGACATTAACCCTATTTGCTGATAGTATCCGATCAGGCGATTAGCCAAACTGCCTGACGGATGCTCTCTGGAAGGTATCGTACTCATACCAGGTGGTTTATTCACAACAAGGACATAACCATCCTCATAAAGAATATCCAGGGGCAAATCTTCCCCCTTCATTCCCTCGCTCGGAGATTCCTCCGGAAAACTAACCTTAAGCACGTCTCCTTCTTTTAGTTCATAACGGACAGTCACTTCTGTATCATTCACAGCAATAAAGCCACCTGCAAATTTAATATCCGTAAGTGCTGTCTTTGAAATATCATTTTCTTTCAGAAATTCCCTAATCATTTTTCCTGACTGCTGGACGGAAATTTCCCATTGCAATTGAAAACGCGCCATAATGCTTTGCGCTCCTGTTCTATTAGACTTTCCCCATAACAAAGTTCAACTTAGCTGCTTAATCAGCAACAAATGAGTCATGGACTCTCTTCCAAAATGGAAAAGGCCTGAATCTGGCAAAACGGATCTTTTCATCCGCCACCCTGAACTGAATCGACTTTACATCTTTATGAAGAAGAGTCAGATGGTCAATCGTAATCTGAAAATCCGGTTCATTTACCGGTTTGAGCATACAAGTATGATGAGCCGGAAGGACCAGCGGAGAACCGACTGTACGGAACACTTTATTATTGATTGACGCCATTTCAGCAAGCTGGATGGCAGGCAAAGAAGGGTGAAGGATCGCTCCTCCCAGTGCTTTATTATATGCTGTACTGCCAGATGGAGTCGATACACAAAGTCCATCCCCACGGAACCGCTCAAAGTGCTGTCCGCGAATTTCGACATCCATCACAAGAGTTCCCTCAACCGCTTTAACTGTTGATTCATTCAGTGCCAAATAGCGGGTTTCTTTCCCGCCATGCTGATAGCGGATGATCACTTCGAGCAGCGGGTATTCAATCACTTGATAAGGCGTCTTGGCAATTGCTATTACAAGCTTTTCGATTTCCTCAGGCACCCAATCTGCATAAAATCCCAAATGGCCAGTATGTATCCCCACAAAAGCGGTTTTATCAAGACGGCTGCTATATCGGTGAAAGGCATAGAGCAAAGTGCCATCCCCACCTACCGATATGACAATATCAGGCTGTTCTTCGTCATATGTAAGCTCGAAGTCCAATAAATAGGTTCTCATTTTGTGCATGAGCGTATTTGATTTTGAATCTCCTTTTGAGGTAATGGCAAATTTCATCGTATCCAAGCTCCTCTTTTAGAAATAGCTACCCTTATGGTGCGAATTTTCATTATCATGGATGTCTCTGTTAAACTTGCCTGTTGATTTCCCCTCCTGGCACTCAGCGAACCGCGGGCGATCCGAAGCCTCCTCAAGCATTAAAGACTGTGGGGTCTCCCTTTGATCCGCACTCCCGCAGGACTTTGAATAAGCTTCCTTGAATAAACACCGCACGAAGTAAATGCGAATGCATTTTCACGGGATTAGTGCCTTCCGCTCCAATCAACAGGGTGCAAAAATAGACAATGCACTTTACTAGAGCCTTAGAAATAAATATCCGCTTAGTTATCTTCCTTTTGCTGCTTTTCCTTTTTTCTTGTAAAAAACGCCTGCGCATCCTGAATTTCACCGCGGATAAGAGACATTTCTTCATCGAGCCTGAAAGCTGCTTCTGCAGCCCTTTGCAGCCTCATCTGAATATCTTCAGGAAACTGGCCCTTATATTTATAATTTAGGGAATGCTCTACGGTTGCCCAGAAATTCATTGCCAGCGTCCTAATCTGAATTTCTGCGAGAATTTTCTTCTCCCCTTTGATCGTCTGGACCGGATAACAAATTACAACGTGGTAAGACCGGTACCCGCTTGCTTTTTTATGGGAAATGTAATCTCTTTCTTCCACAATTTCAAAGTCGTTCCTTTGCCTTAAGAGTTCAACAACCCTTTTAATATCATCTACAAATTGGCACATCATCCGGACACCGGCAATATCCTGCATCTCGGATTCCAATTTATCAAGGGGGATCCCTTTTTGATTCGCTTTATCCAAAATGCTCGCAATTGGCTTTACCCTTCCAGTAACAAATTCAATCGGCGAATGGGAAGAATCCATTTCAAATTGGCTTCTCATCCCTTTTAGCTTTACTTTTAATTCTTCAACCGCTTGTTTATACGGCGCCAAAAATAAATCCCAATGCTTCACCTGCAACACCACCACATCCGAAGTAAAAGAGAGCGGTGCCTGGATATGCATACAAGACATCCAGGCACACGGTTCCTTTGAAAAATATATTTGCCCCTTTATCCTTGTTTAACGGATATTAAACACTTACTTAAAATATGCTCTCCACTTTTGCAACCATTTCCTCACCGTAATTGCTGTTGCCTCTAATATTTTCTATTAAATCTCCTAATTCCTCATGGAAACCTTTAAGCAGCAGCCGTTCACTTTGGTCTGTTACATAAACAGGCAAATTACCATCGTAAGCCTTTTTTAACTCCGGCCATACAGATTCAGGAAGGGAAATATATGTATAATCTTCGTTATGATCTACTATGTAAATAAATGACAGATTGTCAGAATCAGCCAATATTTGCTCCATTGCTCTCATACCTGAAACTGATCCATCCGCTATCCCTAAAAATAACTCATTTTCTTTCATTTCTGCTTTTTCAACTGTTAGTTTTTGTTTCATTTTTCTACCTCCATCGTCATTTCCTATTTTATCGCAGATTGACGGGCAGTAAAAGTCCCACGTATTCGTCTTGGCTCATTCAATGAAGAATTGTGGGACCTA
>NZ_VLKI01000032.1 GCF_007830235.1 Cytobacillus oceanisediminis | reverse complement strand
GGAGGGGTAGCGAAGTGGCTAAACGCGGCGGACTGTAAATCCGCTCCTTCGGGTTCGGCAGTTCGAATCTGCCCCCCTCCACCATTTATATAGGGGTATAGTTTAATGGTAAAACGAAGGTCTCCAAAACCTTTGATGTGGGTTCGATTCCTACTACCCCTGCCAATATTATGATGGCGGCTGTGGCGAAGTGGTTAACGCATCGGATTGTGGCTCCGACACTCGTGGGTTCGATTCCCATCAGTCGCCCCATATTTTTTATAGTGATAAAACAAGCAGCAAACTCATATATATGTAACATGAAATTGTCAATGGGCTATAGCCAAGCGGTAAGGCACCGGACTTTGACTCCGTCACTCGCAGGTTCGAATCCTGCTAGCCCAGCCATTTTGCGGAAGTAGTTCAGTGGTAGAACATCACCTTGCCAAGGTGGGGGTCGCGGGTTCGAATCCCGTCTTCCGCTCCAGATGAACTTTAAAATTTATGGCGGCATAGCCAAGTGGTAAGGCAGAGGTCTGCAAAACCTTTACCACCGGTTCGAATCCGGTTGCCGCCTCCACAAACTAAATCTTGAAACGCTGATATATGCCGGGGTGGCGGAACTGGCAGACGCACAGGACTTAAAATCCTGCGGTAGGTGACTACCGTACCGGTTCGATTCCGGTCCTCGGCACCACAAGATTTACTACATTTTAATATGCCGGTGTGGCGGAATTGGCAGACGCGCACGACTCAAAATCGTGTTCCTTCTGGAGTGTCGGTTCGACCCCGACCACCGGTATCATGAAAAAAACGGTTTTCCTTTTGGAAAACCGTTTTTTTTGTGATCTTTAATTTTTTATAATGGAAGAAAATTAGGTAGTTAATAATCGATAGTTGTAAGTTATTTATCCCAAAAGGGATGTATTTGCATTATGTAAAATATAAAGGTTCTGAACAGTTCGGAAGATGGTTTCGAATGGGTTCTGAGTGGCTCGGAACCCTTAGTTATTTAAGAAACAACAATGAAAACAAATGATTCCCATTCTTGTCTTGGAAAAAGATTGCTGGTACATGAGGTAAACAACGTATCCCGACTCAGCGGACGGGAAGAAAAAGGGAACGAAAGGGCTTCAATCGTGCCCGTACTCAGTAAAATGGGAATAGAAAGGGAACGAAAGAGCGCCAATCGTACCCGTACTCAGCAAAGTGGGAAGGGAAAGGGAACGAAAGAGTGCCAATCGTGCCCGTACTCAGCAAAATGGGAATAGAAAGGGAACGAAAGAGCGCCAATCGTAACCCTACTCAGCAAAATGGAAAGAGAAAGGGAACGAAAGAACCAAAACCTGCCTAATTTGAGCCAAAATATTTTTGAGTTAAAATTGTTTAGTTGCACTGGCTTTTACATATCACTTTTTTAATTTTATCATTCATAATGTGTTGACTTGCCATTATTAAATAGTTCGAAGTTATTTAATAGGATCCTTCTGATGGTCTTCTTAGATCTGATAATTTTGCACCATTCATGGATAACGGAGGTTGTGATTTTTTTCTCAGGAAAAAGTAATCTAAATTCCTTAATACTTCTGATTACTGCATGTGTAATATCCTCTTTGAATCCACAGCCTTGGCACCATAAATTGTTTTTATTTAAAGGGTTTAAAAAAGATCCACAAGATAGACAGGTTATCCCTTTCTCCAACTTCTCAAACGTATACTGCGGTTTCCGTACAAAAGGTGTTTCTTTCAAACCTAAAGATATTAATTTTTTAGATAGCCTTAAATTTTTATCTTTTTGGCTTGTGGATGTCATTTTTAGTTTGTTTATGAATCGGTTAAGTTGAGCTGGAAATATAGCTGGCAGGTTAAATGGAGCTTGGTATAAATAAAATTCGGGGTTAATGAAGATGAGGTATGATTTTATTGGAAAATTGAATCCAAGGTCATGGAGTAGTCGTCTCAGCAGCGATTCGCTTCTTTGGAGCTGAAGCAAGGGGTTTTTGATTTCAGATTTTGAAGTGGTACACCATCTATCTTTCTCAATATAAAAATCGCCTTCAAAATTTTTCACTTCAAAAATATAAATACTTTCTCCAGTTATAAGCAGCGAATCAATCTGGAATATTGTATGGCTATATTCCAGCAATAAATCATTCACTATGATCAACTCATCAGGAAGACGTTCTAGCCACTTGTCAAACTGCTTTTCCCCATCAAAACCTTTTTCTAAGTTAAGATAATGACTATAATCCTTTGAAGTCAATTGCATTCGTCCGCTTAAATGTCGAAGCATTATCAATTCATCTGTTTCAAAACGGTGCTTTAAAAACATATTTCACATCCTTAGTTCAAGATAGATTTATTTTATGAAATACACCCTATATTTACAAGATAAAGCTCTCACCCCGGGGAGAGCTTTTCCTTTACCTAAAACAGAAGTCAAAATATTGCACCATTTTGGTCAATTGAGTCACCTATATATGCAAACGTTTTCAAATATAATGTAGGAAAGCGTTTGCAAGAGCAGAGGGGGCGGTGAAATGGATTGGAGACAAAGATTCAGATTGAAGAACCAGTTATTCAATCAGAGGTGAAAACAGTATCCAGGAAAAAGGTGAAGTTAAAGGGGATTTTAACATATGGGGCTTTTGTGGGGCCGGCGTTGTTATTTTTTCTTGTGATTCAAATTATTCCTTTTTCAATGGGGATTTATTATTCGTTTACTTCCTGGAATGGTGTTAGTTCTGTAGTTGAATGGGTAGGACTTGAAAATTATATTAAGATTTTTAAGAATGATCCCAAGTTCTTTGATTCATTTATTTTTACAACAAAGTTTATGTTTGCTTCGGTTATTATTAGTAATTTAATAGGGTTTGGACTGGCTTTATTATTAAATGCAGCATTGAAGTCGAGGAATTTATTGCGCACTGTTTTCTTTATTCCAAATGTCATTGGCGGTTTATTGCTTGGGTTCATTTGGCAGTTTATTTTTGTAAAGGGGTTTGCTGCAATTGGAAACCTTACTGATCTGTCAATTTTTAAGCTCCCTTGGCTCGGTGATGAGACCACTGCTTTTTGGGGAATTGTGATTGTGTTTGCCTGGCAGATCAGCGGTTATATGATGGTCATTTATATTGCGGCTCTTCAAGGGGTTGATCAAAATCTTTTAGAGGCGGCGAGGATAGATGGAGCATCAAATTGGACACTGCTGACCAAAATCATCATCCCGCTTATTTTGCCGGCATTTACAATCTGTTTCTTCTTAACGATTTCGATGGCATTTAAAATATTTGACCTGAATATTTCGCTTACTGGCGGAGGTCCATTTAATTCAACACAATCAGTTGCGATTAACATCTACCAGGAAGCATTCCAAAATAACCGGTACGGCCTGGGTACAGCGAAATCAATTTTATTCTTCCTGGTTGTTGCGATTTTTACAACTGTCCAGGTTATGATGACGAAGAAGAGGGAGGTTGAGGCATAATGAACCCAAAATACACGAAGTATACGTTTCTTCTTGAAATGATCGGAATTGTATTAGGTGTGATTTTCCTCATTCCTTTCTACTTCGTTCTCGTTAATTCCGTAAAAGGCTTCGCTGATATTTTGATTGATGCTGCGGCTTGGCCAAAAGAATTTCTTTTCTCAAATTACGTAAAGGTATGGGATATTATCAATTTTCCGCGGGCCTTCTGGAATTCGCTTATAATTACGGTAATCAGCAATATCGGCCTTGTTGTCATTAGCTCAATGGCTGCCTGGAAAATGGTTCGGACACCGGGGAAACTCAGCAAAATTCTGTTTGTATTCTTTGTATCCGCTATGGTCATTCCTTTTCAGACGGTCATGATCCCGCTGATGAAGCTGGGCGGTGCATTAAATCTGACAAACAGTATACCGGGATTAATCATTATGTATTTTGGCTTTGGTGTACCGTTATCTCTATTCCTGTATCACGGATTTATAAAAACAGTACCAATTGAAATTGAAGAATCAGCAAGGATTGACGGCTGCAGCCAATTTGGTGTCTTCTGGAGAATTGTTTTTCCGCTCTTAAAGCCAATTACTGTAACAGTCGTTATTTTAAATACATTGTGGATATGGAATGATTACCTATTACCGCTGCTTGTGCTGCAGGATGCAGAACTTCGAACGATACCATTGGCAACGAGCTCCTTCTTTGCACAATACACAAAACAGTGGGATATGGGACTGGCAGCTCTTGTAATGGGTATTACACCGGTTATTATTTTCTTCTTGTTTCTGCAGAAGCATATTATTAAAGGCATTGCTTCAGGTTCTATTAAGTAGTTGTAGAGATTTTTGCTTACATACACTTTGGCGGCAAAAATTTATATAAAAAAATTCAGGGGGGAATACCAATATGAAACGCTATGCTCTTATATTGCTGTCATTGATTTTGGCGGCAGGCATTATTGCAGGCTGTTCTTCTTCAAGCTCTTCAGGGGACGAAAAGCCAAAGGATGATACAAAAAATGAGGATGAAGTTGTAACACTGAATATGTTCCAATTTAAAGTTGAAATTGCCGAACAGCTTCAGGAAATGATTACTGAGTTTGAAAAAGAACATCCAAATATTAAGGTTAAGCTTGAGACTGTTGGAGGCGGGGCTGACTATAGTGCCGCTTTAAAAGCGAAATTTGCTTCGGGCGAACATCCTGATATTTTTAACAATGGCGGATTTAAAGAGCTGGAGCTCTGGAAAGAGCATCTAGCTGACCTTTCAAATGAGCCATGGGCAGAGCACGTGCTTCCAATCGGAAAAGTGCCAATGACGGATACAGATGGCAAGCTTTACGGTATGCCGGTAAACCTTGAAGGTTATGGATTTATTTATAATAAAGATTTATTTGAAGAAGCGGGAATTAAAGAGCCTCCTAACACGATTTCCGAGCTTAAGGATGCTGCTAAGAAACTAGAAGATAAAGGGATTACGCCATTCTCTGCCGGCTATGGCGAATGGTGGGTAATCGGGCAGCACTTATTAAATATTCCATTTGCACAGCAGGAAGATCCGGTTGCTTATATCGAAGGTTTATATAGCGGATCTGAAAAAATTACGGGCAATGACAAATTTAAAGAGTTTAAAGAAGTAATGGATACAGAAATCAACTCCGGAAATGACAACCCATTAACTACTGATTACAATACGCAAGTTACATTATTTGCTTCAGGTAAAACGGCAATGCTGCAGCAAGGAAACTGGACAGAGAATATGATTTCTGAAATTAATCCAGATATTAATATGGGCTTCCTGCCGATCCCATTAAGCGATGATGAAGCAACGGCGGACCGTTTGCCTGTTGGCGTTCCTAACAACTGGGTACTTAATAAAAACTCAGAGCATCTTGAAGAAGCAAAACTATTCCTTGAATGGATGGTATCATCTGAAACAGGAAAACGTTATATCACAGAAGAATTCGCGTTTATTCCTGCCTTTGACAACATTGAGCCTAACGGTTTAGGACCACTTGGTCAATCCATTCTTGAATATTCGAAGGAAGATAAAACGATTCCTTGGACTTGGTTCAGATGGCCGGATGGAGCGAACAAAGAGTTTGCTGCAACCATCCAGGAATATGCTGCAGGTAAAATCGATTATGATACAGTTCTGGAGAGGTTCCAGGCTTCATGGGATAACCTGAAATAATTTAGTTTTAATAAAAATAGAAAGCATGTCTGCTGCAGATATGCTTTCTATTTCATCTTTTACTAAAAAATCTGACTGAAAAAGTTCCCTTTATCGCAGTCTCACTGGCGGTAAGTCTCTGGTTTTGGGAAAATTGTAAACATGCGGAAGCCCGAGACAACTGCCTGTAGAGGCCCCCTTTAAAGAACTCAGACTAAAAGCGCCACGTCCTGGCAGCGTCTGAGTGACTCACATCCTGCAAGCCTCAACTAACACTCCTCGGGGAAAAAGAATATCCCCACAGAGGGAAGTTTCGCTTTATACTATTGTAAAGACAACAAGGCAGCGGGGGATGTAAATGTTTAAGGGGAGCATTAGAAATAAATTAATTGTTCTATTGCTGATTGCGACGATTGTGCCTTTTGGGGCGTCAATTGTGATTACGTATTACCATACGACGGAATCACTGAAGAATCAGGCCGTTAAAGAAAATAGCAATCTATTATACCAAGGCAAGGTGAACCTTGAAAGCTACATAAATGAACTGAACGGATTGACACTATCCCTGTATAATAATCCGGGGTTTATTAACTTTATAAGAGACCCTCAAAAAGAAAATAATTATCAGGCTGTAGATACAACTAGAAATGTGATTTCAACTATTCTGTATGCAGAAGAAAATATAAAAAGAGTGAACATTGCAATAGCGAAGGAAGACAGGCTTATTTCCGCTTCCAAACGCTCCACGGTTATTTTTTCAAAGAAATTAAGGAACATCAATCAAGAGTACTATGTAAAGGCAAAAGAAAGCCCAAGCAATATGTATCTCGAACCCATTCATAAGATTAAGGAACCAGAGGATAAAAAGCCTAAAAATGTGATCACGCTCCACCGTTCACTGATCAATATCCCATCTGATGATGTGCTGGCCTATATTTCTTTGGAGTTTTCTCCGGATCAAATCAACAACATTAGCCGCAACCTTTATACGAATGGGAATGAGGAATTTTATATTGTATCTCCAGAGGGGGAATTGATATACCGGTCTAATGAAGAGAGTGAAGAGGGAACCAACAAGCCTAAGTGGATCGATTGGGTAATCAAAACGGACAAAGAAAACGGTACAGTTGAATGGAAAGAAGGTTCATTTAACGGTGTTATGATTTATGATCAAGTGTCGCAAAATTCAGGCGGCTGGTACCTCGTAAAAAGAGTTCCCTATACAACCTTATATGAAAGTGCATTTAGTGTAGCAAAAATAAATATTATGTTTGGAGCAATCGGGCTTCTTCTCGTCATTCTCGCTACATTATTTATCTCTTTTAAAATAACCTTTCCGATCAAAGTACTTCTTCAATATATCGAACAGGTAGAAAAGGGTAACCTGAAGGTCCGTTTTAAATCTATTGGGAATGATGAGATTGGTTATCTCGGTGACAGGTTTAAACAAATGATCGATAAAATTAATGATTTGATAAACCGGGAGTTTAAATTGCAATTGGAAAATAAAACGAACCAACTTAAGGTTTTGCAGTCGCAGGTAAATCCGCATTTTTTATATAACGCATTGCAGTCAATCGGTACTGCTGCTTTAAAAAATCAGGTTCCACAAATTTATTCGTCTGTTACTCACCTATCTAAAATCATGAGATATAGCATGAATATGGAAGAAGATATGGTTCCGCTTTTAAAAGAGATTGAGCATACTAAAGCATATCTTCTGCTGCAGAAAGAGCGGTTTGGAGATCAGCTTCAATTCTCCTTTAAGCTTGATGAAGAGGCTATGAAGATACAGGTACCTAAAATGATTTTGCAGCCAATTGTTGAAAATTATTTCAAGCATGGCTTTGATGCGAGGGAAAAAACAGGAGAGATTAAAATTGCCTGCAGGCAGGATGAATTTTTTCTGGATATTATTGTTGAGGATAATGGCACAGGTGTATCGGAAACCAGACTTGACGAAATCCAAAGAAATCTGATTAATGACCAGATTGGACAAAAGGGTGAAGAAACCAATATTGGTTTGAAAAATGTGTATGTCCGTTTAAAGCTTTATTATGGGGATCGGGCATATCTTCAACTTAGGAATTTCGAGCAAGGCGGGCTGCTTGTTTCTATTAAACTTCCAAAAAGGATGGAAGGTGGTAAAGATGAAAGCGATAATCGTGGATGATGAAAAGCATGTGCGTGAAGGTTTATTGCTATTAGCGGATTGGAGCCGTTTTGGCATCAAGACGATCATGGAAGCGGTTGATGGAAATGAGGCGGTGAAGCTCATAACCGAGCATCGTCCCGAAATTATTTTTACCGATATGAGGATGCCGAAGAGAGATGGAATCAGTCTTTTAAAATGGATCCATTCATCGGATATTTCCAGCAAAACGATTGTAGTCAGCGGATATGATGATTTTGAATACATGAGAAATGCCATCTGCTATAAAAGCTTTGATTACATCCTGAAGCCAATCGATCCGGAAATTTTAAATGAAACATTGGAAAGAGCTGTTACCGAGTGGAATCAGCAAACTTATCCCGGCAAACCCCAGCAGAATGATTGCGGAGAAAAGAATGTCATACAGCAAATAGAAGAGTTTTTGCTGGAGAGCTACAACAAAGATATCAATCTTCAGGAAATTGCCGACCGGTTTTATTTAAGCAGGGAGTATATTTCAAGAAAATTTAAACAGGAATATCAGGCTACCATCACCGATTTTATAACAAATATCCGTATGGAAAAGGCGAAAGAGCTATTACAGAATCCTAAGCTGAAAATCTATGAAATTGCTTTTCAAGTCGGCTATCAGGATGAAAAATATTTTAGCAAGGTGTTTAAAAAGACAGCAGGGATTTCGCCGAATGAATATAGAAGCTCGCTGATTTAATAACAGAAGGAGGAGTAACCATGATTAACGTGTTAGTTTGGAATGAGAACCGCCATGAAAAGAAGGATGAAAAGGTAAGATCGGTTTATCCGGATGGAATTCACGGTGCGATTGCCGGCTTTTTAAAAAATGAAGAATATAAGGTTAATACGGCAACATTGGATGAGCCGGAACATGGACTTACTGATGTTGTTTTAAAGGAAACAGACGTATTGATTTGGTGGGGACATCTCGCCCATGGGGAAGTAGAAGATTCAATCGTTGAAAAGGTAAAACAAAGAGTACTTGAAGGAATGGGGCTGATTGTTCTTCATTCAGGGCATTTCTCAAAAATCTTTAAAGCGTTAATGGGAACCTCTTGTGATTTAAAGTGGAGGGAAGCAGATGAAAAGGAACGGATTTGGATTGTAGACCCGAGCCACCCGATTGCGGCAGGATTGGGAGAATATATCGAGCTTGAACGCGAGGAAATGTATGGGGAGCATTTCGATATTCCGGCACCAGATGAGCTTGTAATGGTTAGCTGGTTTGAAGGCGGGGAGGTTTTCCGTAGCGGCTGTACATATAAAAGGGGTAAGGGAAAGGTGTTTTATTTCCGTCCGGGGCATGAAACATATCCAACTTATTATCAGAAGGACATTCAGCAAGTCATTAAGAACGCTGTTCAGTGGGCTAAGCCTGCCGATCTTCGAACACCGGTTTATGGAAACGCAAAACCATTGGAGAAAATCAGTGTGAAGCGTGAAGGAGTTGAGAAATAAGATGGAAAAAATCAGAATAGGGATTATTGGCTGCGGGAGTATAGCGAAGCATCGCCATATGCCTGAATATCATGCAAACAGCGGGACGATTATAGCAGCGGTTTGTGACATTGCAGAAGACCGGTTACAGGGTTTTGCTGAATTGTACCATGCAAAAGCGTACACCGACTATAAAGAATTGCTTGCTGATGCTGATGTGGATGCAGTCAGTGTCTGCACACCGAATTATCTGCATGCCCCAATTTCAATTGCTTCACTGAATGCAGGGAAGCATGTGCTATGCGAAAAACCAATGGCTACTTCAAAGGAAGAGGCGTTGGAAATGATTGAAGCAGCACATAAAAATGGAAAAAAACTAATGGTTGCACACAACCAGAGATTCGTGCCGTCACATAAAAAAGCCAAAGAATTAATTGAAAAAGGCGAAGCTGGAAAAATCTACAGCTTCCGGACAGCTTTTGGCCATGGCGGACCTGAGGGGTGGAGTGCGGATGGCAAAGAAAGCTGGTTTTTCAAAAAGGATCAGGCTTTCATTGGAGCAATGGGCGACCTTGGTGTCCATAAAACGGATTTGCTTCGCTATGTACTTGGAGAAGAGTTCGCGGAGGTCGGGGCCTTTGTAGAAACGAGTGCAAAGAAAAATGCAGATGTAGATGATACTGCCGTTTGTATATTGAAAACGGAAAGTGGTGTGATCGGCACATTGGCAGCAAGCTGGTCTTATGTTTCCAAGGAAGATAACTCTACGATTATCTATGGAGAAAAAGCCATTTTGCGGTTGGAGGATGATCCAGTAAATTCCCTGATTGTGCAATTTGCCAATGGTGACACTGTAAAGTATGAACTTGGCGGCATCCAGACAAATGATGAAGGCGGACAAAAGAGTTCAGGCGTAATCAACCATTTTGTGGATTGCATTGTCAATGATCAAGAGCCTGCCATCCCAGGTTCAGAGGGAATGAAGTCGCTTGAAGTTATTCTGGCTGCTCTGGAATCGAGCGAGACAAAACAAATCGTTAAAATTAATTGAGGTGCACCAATGAGGAAATTGCGGATAGGGATCATCGGAGCGGGCGGGATTGCCCAATCCAGGCATATTCCTGCCTTTTTAAAATTCTCTGATAACGCAACCATTACGGCTGTATGCGATTTGAATGAAGAAACAGCAAAAAGAGCTGCAGATCAATTCGGTATACAAAAGTCTTTTACAAATTATAAAGACTTGTTCAGAGAAACGGATGCAGTGGTCATTTGTACTCCAAATAAGTTTCATTCTGAGATTACAGTTGCTGCACTGGAAGCTGGGCAGCATGTGTTGTGTGAAAAGCCGATGGCAATGTCATCACAGGAATGCGAAGAAATGGCTGAAGCAAGGGACAGGTCCGGAAAGGTCCTGGCTATTGCTTATCATTACCGATTTATGAAAGAAGCACAAGCAGCTAAAAAGCTCATTCTTGCAAATGAAATTGGGCAGCCATTTGTTGCAAGGGCAAGGGCCATGAGAAGGCGGAAGGTGCCGGGCTGGGGGGTTTTTACGAATAAGGAACTGCAGGGCGGAGGAAGCTTGATTGATTATGGATGCCATCTATTGGATCTCTCGCTTTGGCTGATGGGGAATCCAAAAGAAACAGAAGTAATCGGGTCAGCTTATAATACGTTAAGCAAAATGCCTGACCAGATTAATCAATGGGGCAGCTTTGAACATAAGACCTTTAATGTTGATGACCACGTGACAGCCTACATAAAATTTGCAAATGGTGCATCTCTGCTTTTTGAAACCTCCTGGTCAGCTAATATTGAAAGTGATGAAGAAAGTGTCAGCCTTTCAGGTGAGTATGGAGGGATCGATTTGTTTCCATTCAGGATGAACCAATCCAAGCATGGGATGCTCCTCAACACCCAACCGGAATGGCTGCCTGGGGAGGATGACTATGCTCTTGCCCAAACGCAGAATTTTATTAATACCTGTTTGGGCAGGGAGGAATTTATGGTTAAAGCGGAAGAAGCTTTACAGACAACAAGAATAATTGATGCGATTTATAAAAGCAGTGAAACGGGAGAAAGAGAACAATTTTAAAGAAGCAGGAGGGGACACTTATGAAGCTCGGTGTGTTTACGGTTCTATTTGCGGAAAAAAAATTTGAGGATATGCTTGACCATGTGAAGGCCGCGGGGCTGAAGGCAGTTGAAATCGGAACGGGTGCTTATCCCGGAAACGCCCATTGCAATCTGCAGGGGCTTTTGGAAAATGAAGACCTTCGCCAAGATTATTTGGAAAAGGTTACGTCCAGAGGACTGGAAATCAGCGCATTCAGCTGCCATGGAAATCCGATTTCACCTGATAAAGCCTTTGCTGAGGAATCAGACAGAGTGTTATATGATACCATCAAACTGGCAAGCTTGATGAATGTTCCAGTTGTAAACTGTTTTTCCGGAACAGCGGGTGATGGGGAAGATGCCAAGCATCCTAATTGGCCTGTTACCCCATGGCCAAATGAATATGGAGATGTATTAAAGTGGCAATGGGAAGAAAAGCTTATTCCTTACTGGAAAAAAGCCGGCCAGTTTGCCACGGAGCATAATGTCAAAATCGGGCTGGAGCTCCACGGCGGTTTTCTTGTGCATACACCATATACGCTTTTAAAATTAAGGGAAGAAACCTGTGAGGCAATTGGGGCCAATTTGGACCCAAGCCATTTATGGTGGCAGGGAATCGACCCTGTTGCAGCCATAAAAATACTTGGGAAAGAAAATGCCATTCACCACTTCCATGCAAAAGACACCTATATTGACCAGGAAAATGTAAACATGTACGGCTTAACAGATATGCAGCCATATGGCAATGTCCAGACGAGAGCGTGGACATTCCGGTCATTAGGGTGCGGACACAGCCTGCAGGAATGGTCGGACATGATGAGCGCATTACGGACGTTTGGATACGATTATGTCGTCAGCATCGAGCACGAAGATCCGCTAATGTCGATTGAGGAAGGATTTACACGGGCAGTTAAGAATTTAAACTCTATCTTAATTGAAGAGCAGCCTGCTTCCATGTGGTGGGTATAACTCTGATCTTCAAGAGGTGCCGAAGAGAAAATTATAATTCTCTCCGGCACTTTCTTTCGACAAATTTCTCAAAAAGGGTTGACCATTTCTGCTGAATTTAGTACTATTAAATAGTTGATTCGACATCGGGGTTATTTAGCTTTTGACAAGATACGACAAAGTGGTTAAATTTAACACAAATAAAAATGCGGGTGTAGTTTAGTGGTAAAACCTCAGCCACGAGCGACGCTTCCATGAAATATCTACGAGTTGCCTCGACGCATCCATCTTCACTGAATCAGCTTGAAGAGGAAGAGGCATGAAAGAGCGGGAAAAAAGTTAGTATTTAGTTAAATTAATTATATACGCGGGTGTAGTTTAGTGGTAAAACCTCAGCCTTCCAAGCTGATGATGAGGGTTCGATTCCCTTCACCCGCTCCATACATAGCCAACGCAGTGTTTCGTTCAAAAAGAACGAGGTATTGCGTTTTTTCATTTTTGGCTACTATCCGGTACCAGGTACCACCCGAAGTTTGTCGAAATAAAAGGGTGCTTTTAGCACCCGATTACCTTATAGTTCCCTTCGCCCCCATGGACTTGTGTGTACATGTTCATCAATGATTCAACCATTTTCTCAGCTTGCTCGGTTTTAAGTGAAGGACGCAAATAAATGATTTGAACGGCATTTTTTGTTTGTTCTGTCACAGCTGTTCTTTCAGAGTCGACAAATGGGCTGCCAAAGGGTCCCGCTGCATCTTCGCTAATAATTAAATTGGCCAGTGAATTGGGTCTTCCATTTAAACCGTTATATTCATCGCCTTCTTTGCCAAGCCTGATAGATAAATCACCAGAAAGCTTGTCTGCATCATAAACGCCAATCGGAATTTGATATTCCAATGAGAAGAAGTTGTTAATATCTATTGAGCTGTTGACTGGCTGCAGGTAATTCTGCTTTTTAATTCTTCGGTACAGTGCTTCAGCAGAATGTCGGTAGCGGTTTGGATCCTTTCCTGCTGTCTTGAAGATCTGTCTCCATTCTTTAATGCCTTCCAGGTCCGTGACGTTTTTATCCTCTAAATCAAAATAGATAGATTCCTGGAACAGCTGGAGACGGCCTTTTACCATTTGCGGAGACTGTCCGATTTCTATATTTGTATATGTAATAATACCGATTTTAAAATGCGGAAATAGTTCGTACAGCTCGGGAGAAATTGTAATTTCCAAGCTTTCCACCTCCAAATTTACTTTAAAATAGTTTATCATAATAAGCGATGTTTCTATAAATAATGACCTTATAAGTATATAAATTTTCATAGAAGGGAGGTTTTCAATATCGACTTTGCACAGTTCAAGCAAGAAGTAATTGAGTACAGCAAAACAATCGGGATTGATAAAATCGGATTTACAACGGCGAGCACTTTTGATGAGATGAAGAATAGGCTGATCAGGCAGCAGGAGCTTCAGTATCAGTCAGGTTTTGAAGAGCCTGATATTGAAAAAAGGGTAAATCCCGGTCTTTTAGTGGACAAACCGAGATCGATTATCTCGATTGCACTTGCATATCCTTCAAAAATGAAGGTAAGGGTTGTCAGTAAAAAGGGTGAGAGAAGAGGGATCTTTTGCCGTGCTTCGTGGGGTAAAGACTATCACCATGTATTGAGAGACCGTCTTCAAAAGCTTGAAGAATTTATTCACGCGAGGGTACCTGAAGCGATCTGCAAATCAATGGTGGATACAGGCGAGCTTGTGGATAGGGCAGTTGCACAGCGGGCTGGCATTGGCTGGAGCGGAAAAAACTGTTCCATCATTACACCCGAATTTGGTTCGTACGTGTACCTGGGAGAAATGATTACGAACCTTCCGTTTGAATCTGACGAGCCAATGGAGGACAGATGCGGCAGCTGCAATAAATGTGTTGAGGTGTGCCCGACGGGAGCTTTAATCCAGGGCGGGCAGCTCGATGCACAGAAGTGTATTGCTTTCTTAACGCAGACGAAAGGCTTCTTGGCAGAACCTTATAGAGAAAAGCTGGGGAACAGGCTTTATGGCTGTGATACCTGCCAAACGGTCTGCCCTGAAAATAAAGGCAAGGACTTTCATTCTCATGAAGAGATGGAGCCGGATCCGGAAGTTGCCAAACCGCTTCTAAGGCCGCTGCTTTTCATTAGCAACCGTGAATTTAAGGAAAAGTTCGGCCCTGTTTCAGGCTCTTGGAGAGGGAAGAAGCCAATTCAGCGAAATGCTATTATTGCTTTGGCCCATTATAAAGATGAAACAGCGATCGGTGATCTGATTAAAGTCATGACAACAGATCCGCGGCCAGTAATCAGGGGAACGGCAGCCTGGGCACTGGGAAAAATCGGCGGTGAAGAATCTCTTTCAGCCCTGGAATTTGCTTTACAACACGAAAAAGATGAAGAGGTTCTTGCAGAAATCAAAAAAGGCTTAAGTTATATAGAACAGTAATGAGGGGGAATTTTCCTCCTTATTTTTTATGCGATTTATCTGGAAATAGCTATACGCAGAGAAATTTGGCTATACGCAGAGAAAAGTTTTTTGTACAGAGAAAAACGACCCGACTGGAGATAAAGCATTCTATGATTCATTAAATAAGCTCCTAATTTGAAAATATGCCTGCCATCCCTTAAAATTGCTGCCTTTTTGAGCAAAATTTAAGCAAGGTCCATTCACCGCCCTCATATGTATTGAGTATGAGAGGAGTGAGATACGTGAGGGACCAGCTTCAGGAGCTTTTAATTAAAAGAGTGCAGCAGTGCGTTTCCCATTCGAGAAATTCGATTCATACTTGCCCCAAAATTGAAAAAAAGAAGGAATCTTTGTCCAGCCGTTCAGGGGAAATTGTCAAAGCCCAGGCCACTGGGAAAGTTACCAGAGTTGGTGCGGAAAAAGATGATGTTAAGCAAGTTGAATACAATGTCCACATCAAATACTTAATTAAGCATAAGGGCATGCTCTATATGGAAGAGGAAGTTGAAGAGCGCATAGCTGAATTTTATAAAGGAGTTTTAGTCGAGGATCAGGAGAAAAATCCTTATAAAGATATCCGAGTGGAACAAGACCAGTTAACCCGCGATAATGAAGGGGAAGAAGAGAGATTGGAATATAAATATGACCGGATGAAAGCCGTGCAGTATGCAGAAAAATGGTGGAACAGCTATAATCCGGCTTATAAAAAATTCGAGGTGGATTGTACCAATTATATTTCCCAGTGCCTTCATGTAGGGGGCGGCCCTATGAGGGGTTATCCAAACCGCGGAAAAGGGTGGTGGATGAGAAGCGAAAACTGGAGCTTCAGCTGGTCGGTCGCCAATTCGATGAGATTGTATCTACCGGGTTCGAGTGCAGGGTTAAGGGCAAAGGAGGTCTCCAGTCCGGATCAGCTCTTACTGGGAGATGTCATTTGCTATGATTTTCAGGGAGATGGGCGGTTTGACCATACCACCATTGTCACCGGAAAAGATGCTGTAGGAATGCCGCTAGTCAATGCCCATACTTATAACAGCAGGATGCGATATTGGGCTTATGAAGACTCAACGGCATACACACCCAACATAAAGTATAAATTTTTCACAATCACCGATGACAGGTAATTTGTAAGAGGAAGTCAAAGTGATATAATAGCATGAGAGTATAATTTAGAGGTGAAAAACGTGGCATTGCATGTAGTTTTATACCAGCCAGAAATTCCGGCTAACACAGGAAATATTGCCCGCACTTGTGCGGCAACCGATACAACATTGCATTTGATCCGTCCGCTTGGCTTTTCCACTGATGATAAAATGCTGAAGCGTGCCGGATTGGATTATTGGCAATATGTAAATATTATTTATCATGATTCACTTGATGACTTCTTTAAAAACAGTGAAGGCGGTGAATACTTCTATTTAACGAAGTACGGCACCAAGCCGCATTCCACATTCGATTACAGCAATGTGGACAAAGATTACTATTTTATTTTTGGCAAGGAAACGACTGGCCTTCCAAAGGATGTTATTGAAAGCAACATAGATCATGCTTTAAGAATCCCGATGAACGACAACGTCCGTTCGCTGAACTTATCAAACACAGCAGCCATTCTTGTCTATGAAGCGCTGCGCCAGCAGGATTATTTACATTTAAAGTAAAGCTTGCTCGAGGCCTGATTTCCGTCAGGCCTTTTCCTTTGGAGAAAACTTTCTTTTCTGGGTAAAATGAAAGGGTACATATGGAAAGGGATGAGATGCAATGAATGAAATAACAAACCTGCTTATGGACCATCGTTCAGTACGGCATTTTGAGGACAAGCCTTTAACCAGGGAACAAATTGAAACCATCGTGCTGTCTGCTCAGGCAGCTTCCACTTCAAGCTTTGTACAGGCCTATTCGATAATTGGGGTTACGGATAAAGAGAAAAAAGCAAAACTCGCAGAGTTCGCCGGCAATCAAAGCTATGTGGCTGAAAATGGGCATTTCTTTGTTTTTTGTGCAGATTTGCATCGCCATGAGGTGATTGGCCAAATGGAAAACAAAGATGTGATTCCTTCAATAGAAAGCACGGAAAAGTTTATGGTGGCAATGATAGATGCCGCATTGGCAGCGCAGAATGCTGTTATTGCCGCTGAATCCATGGGGTTGGGAATTTGCTATATTGGTGGAATTAGAAATAATCTGGAAGGTGTTGCGGAGCTTTTGAAGACACCGGATCGTGTTATTCCGTTGTTTGGATTGGCTGTAGGTTATCCTGCCAAAAAGAATGATAAAAAGCCAAGGCTGCCTCTTCAGCATATTTATCATGAAAATGAATACAAGCAGGATGAAGAAGCCTACCGTGAGGAACTTGAGATGTATAATAGAATTATTTCTGAGTATTATGATGAGCGGACGGACGGCAGACGGAAGGACACATGGACCGGCCAAATTGGCGGCATGATGGAAAAACAGACAAGAATGTATATGAAGGATTTTGTCCAAGGGAAGAAAATGGATTTAAAATAAAATTTAAACCAAAGAAAAAAGCTGCTGATAGATCAGCAGCTTATTTGTTGTTTACGCCTGGCTTGTCATCATATCCGGCAGTGAAAATAGCAGCTAAGAAAGTAACCATTACACCGATAATAATAATTGTACCCATTTATATGTAATCCTCCTTTTATTTATATGTCAATAGGCAAGCATAAATATATAAATTTATTATAGCCCAAATTAGAATAACTGTGAATGAAAAGTGTAGAGTTTTTTTTACAGCTTGCCTGTACTGCAAAATTTTTTCTAAACCAAGGTTTTAGAACTCCTATATACCATCCCCATAAAAAGGACAAATCAAACTCTCAACAGATACGCATGTTCAATTGCCCAAGCGCATAGAGTATATTAATCGTCTCTGATAATGCGACAGGGGGAGGTCCTTATGGATATTCTAAAAAAAATTGAGATGTATCGACATGAAGAGGAAAAGCTTAAATGGGAAGGGACTTTTGGAGAGTATTTAGAAATTGTTAAAGAGAAGCCATGGGTTGCCCAGTCAGCACATTCACGGGTATATAACATGATTAAAGATGCCAGTGTGGAAGAAGTGAAGGGGCAAAAAAGATATCAGTTTTTCAGCAATCAGCTTTTTGGCCTTGAAGAAGCGCTTGAAAGGCTCGTGGAGGAATATTTCCATCCGGCAGCCAAACGCCTGGATGTACGAAAAAGGATCCTTTTACTAATGGGGCCGGTCAGCGGCGGTAAATCAACATTAGTGACAATGCTAAAAAGAGGTTTGGAGCAATATTCTCATTCTGATAGGGGAGCGGTCTATGCTATTAAGGGCTGCCCAATGCATGAAGATCCGCTTCATTTAATCCCGCATCATCTCCGCAAGGACTTTTATGATGAATATGGAATCAGAATTGAAGGAAACTTATCGCCATTGAATAGTATGCGCCTCGAACAGGAGTATGGCGGCCGTATAGAGGATGTTATGATTGAGAGAATTATTTTCTCAGAGGACCGCAGGGTAGGAATTGGAACTTTCAGCCCTTCAGATCCCAAATCTCAGGATATTGCCGATTTAACTGGCAGCATCGACTTTTCAACCATTGCTGAATATGGATCAGAATCCGATCCTCGCGCCTATCGCTTCGATGGGGAACTGAACAAGGCAAACCGCGGTATGATGGAATTCCAGGAAATGCTGAAGTGCGATGAGAAATTCTTATGGCATTTATTATCTCTCACACAGGAAGGCAATTTTAAAGCAGGGCGTTTTGCCTTAATTTCAGCAGATGAGCTAATTGTAGCTCACACGAACGAAACGGAGTACCGTTCGTTCATTTCAAACAAGAAAAACGAAGCGCTGCATTCCCGGATAATCGTCATGCCGGTTCCTTATAATCTAAAAGTTTCAGAAGAAGAAAAGATTTACGATAAAATGATTCGCGAAAGCGATGTTGCTAATGTGCATATCGCTCCGCATACCTTGAGAGTTGCAGCGATGTTTACGATCTTAACCCGTCTGAAGGATCCGAAAAAAGGCGATATTGATTTAGTAAAGAAAATGCGTTTGTATGATGGAGAAAGCGTAGAGGGCTATAACAGAGCGGACGTAGATGAATTGAAAAAAGAGCATTCGGATGAAGGCATGAGCGGTATTGATCCGCGTTATGTAATTAACCGGATCTCTTCTACGATCATCCGCAAAAATATTACCAGCATTAATGCGCTTGATGTATTGCGTTCTCTGAAGGAGGGATTGGATCAGCATCCATCCATCACTCCAGAACTTAAGGAAAGATACCTGAACTTTATTTCACTTGCCCGCAAAGAATATGATGATATTGCCAAAAAAGAAGTCCAAAAAGCGTTTGTCTACTCTTATGAAGAATCCGCGAAAACACTTATGGAAAACTATCTTGATAATGTCGAGGCATACTGCAATAAGGCGAAGCTGCGCGATCCATTAACAGGCGAGGAAATCAGCCCGGATGAAAAGCTGATGCGTTCCATCGAGGAGCAAATCGGCATTTCGGAAAATGCGAAAAAAGCGTTCAGAGAAGAGATCCTTATCCGTATTTCCGCATATGCGAGAAAAGGAAAGCGGTTTGACTATAATTCACATGATCGCCTTCGTGAAGCCATCCAGAAGAAGTTATTTGCTGACCTGAAGGATGTAGTAAAGATTACGACATCCTCTAAAACACCGGATGAGCAGCAGCTGAAGAAGGTCAATGAAGTGGTAGCAAGATTAATTGATGAGCATGGTTATAACTCAACTTCAGCAAATGAATTGCTGCGCTATGTTGGAAGCTTGCTGAATCGATAAATTTTAAAAAGCCTGGCAAAATGCTGCCAGGCTTTTTTATGCAGATAGCATTTGGGGAATTTGCAAAATATATTGGAAAATCTGTAAATAAAGGATGGTTTTTGCAAATAAGTATAATAGACAGCTCGCATTTAGTGTCTAAAGAATGCCAGAACGGCGAAAATGAAGGCCTAATTTATATATGCTCTTTTCTAAAAGATTGTTGTTTTTGAATAGGTTCTGTGAGGTAAACAAGGTTGGTTGATTGGAGCGTAAGGTGCTAATCCCGCGAAAATGCATTCGCATTTTCTTCGTGCGGTGTTATTCAAAGAAGCTTATTCAATGTCCTGCGGGAGGAGCGGGACAGGTGAGATCCCACAGGTGCTGCGCACCGAGGATGCTCACCGCCCGCCCCGCGGTTTGCTGAGCATCCTGGAGCGGAAATCAACCTCTCCTCACTTAGCAACAAAGTTTGCGAAAACAGCCTTTATATAAAAGCAAAAAGAGCGCCAAAAAATGGAGTATAATCCCAAATAAAAAAGAGGCGGAGCGCCTCTCAATCATTTTTCTTCAGCTTTTTTTATAAGATCGTCACGTTTCTCCTGGCATTCCGGACAAACTGGCTTATTTTCAATATAAGCAGTCCGATCATATATGGATAATTCACCGCACCGGTCACAGCAAAGGAATTCGCTCATTAAATCCCCCCTTTGGTTAAATCATATTTTGGCTTGGCTTTTTTTATGACCGAAGCAAGGGAAAAGTTTAAACAAGCCAGATCGGGGAATATAACCACTAGAGGTGATATTCATGAAAAAGAAAGAATTGGACAAGAATTATACACCGAGAAACAGCTCAATGGCAGAGAACGTTGAAGAGATGAAGAATCTGGGCAATCAGATGGAAAACCTGCGTACCAATAAAGAATTAAAGGAAGAATATAGTAAATACCCTGATCCTATACAGAATAAGAAGGAAGATAAAGACCTCCGCTAAATAGCGGAGGTTTATTTATGTATAAAAAACTGGCACAGTCCTAGGACGCCAACCCATTTTTAAAAAAGGGCTTGTCCAAAAGAGGCTACTAATGTCTTATTGTCAAAATTATTTGTAAATTATTTTGTCTTCTTGCATAAGATAGAGTAATAAACATTTCTTTTGCAGGAGCCTAAAAGGGTTTTGGAAGCTGCCGATATGGCAGGGAAATGAGTCTATGGAAAGCAGGCAGACTGCTGATTTAGGGACGATGCATCTTTTTTGACACTCGCGATATTGTATGTTGGAAGGCTGGAATGTGTGAAAAAATTTAATTTTTAAAGGAGGGGTTAAAATGACGAATGTCAATAACCATCAGTTTGTAATATCCCAAGAAGATTGGTCCCTCCATCGCAAAGGCCATGATGACCAGCAGCGTCATCAGGATAAAGTTCAAGAAGCAATCCGCAACAATTTGCCTGATTTAATAACGGAAGAGAACATTGTGATGTCGAATGGGCGGGAAGTAGTAAAAATACCAATTCGTTCATTGGACGAATACAAAATCCGTTATAACTATGATAAAAATAAACATGTCGGCCAAGGCGATGGAGATAGCCAAATTGGAGATGTAGTGGCACGCGATGGTTCCGGCAGCCAAAAAGGGCCCGGAAAAGGGCAGGGAGCAGGCGACCAGGCAGGCGAGGATTATTTCGAAGCAGAAGTTTCATTAATGGAAATTGAGGAAGCACTTTTTAAACAGCTGGAATTGCCTAATTTGAAGAAAAAAGAACAGGATGAAAACCTGGTGGAAAACATAGAATTTAATGATATCCGGAAAACGGGGCTCATGGGCAATATTGATAAGAAACGGACGATGATGTCTGCATTCAAACGTAATGCGATGAGCGGCAAGGCAGCCTTCCACCCAATTTATAAGGAAGATTTGAAGTTCAAAACATGGAATGAAATTGTAAAGCCGGATTCAAAAGCAGTTGTGCTGGCCATGATGGATACGAGCGGCAGCATGGGGATCTGGGAAAAGTATATGGCCAGAAGCTTTTTCTTCTGGATGACCCGATTCCTGAGGACTAAATACGAAACGGTGGAAATTGAATTTATTGCCCACCATACAGAAGCGAAGGTGGTCTCAGAGGAGGATTTCTTCTCCAAGGGTGAGAGCGGAGGAACGATTTGCTCGTCTGCATACCGTAAAGCGCTTGAACTTATTGATATGAAATACAACCCGCGCAAATATAATATTTACCCGTTCCATTTCTCTGACGGTGATAACCTGACCTCTGACAATGCCCGTTGCGTAAAGCTTGTGGAAGACCTAATGAAAGTATCCAATATGTTTGGATACGGCGAAGTCAACCAGTACAACCGACACTCGACCCTAATGTCCGCGTATAAAAACATCAAAAACGACGATTTCCGATATTATATTCTCAAGCAAAAAGCAGACGTATTCCACGCCATGAAGAGCTTTTTTAAACAAGAAGATGAAAAGAAGATGTATGCTTAATAAGAGGGGGAAACCTCTCTTTTTATTTTCGCAGAAAAAAGACCCCAAAATTGGGGTCATAAAAAATACGTCCATATGGCATGAAAAAGGTTCCTAGTCTGCCCAGGAAAATACCTTCCCGTGCTATGCTGGTGGAGAATTCCATTTAATTTCCGTCAATTCGCCATCCCTTTGATTGATATGAATATACCCATTTTAGAAAATATATTCTTATAGATCCCGATCATTTTTCATTTAGGGTGAAAAAACTATTACAGCTCGTCCCTATTTAAAGGCTCACCCGCGTCCAGTTCCGCACGTGTTTTAATATCCACTTCTTCATGTTTTACATTTTCGGTGATCGTCTTAGTATCCTGGACTTTTCTCTTTCCTATCACAATCTCTTCAGTTACTACTGGTTTCTTTTCCACTTGCAAAACTTCTTCTCTCAGCGGCACACGGAGGGTTTCTTCTTCGTCAATAGGCTTTTGGGCGCCTGCATTCGGGTTTACCGGTTTGCGCCTCTCAATAAAAGCTTCTTCATGTGAGACAGGAATGTCAACATTTTGCTGTTCCTCGACAACTTTTTTGGTAACCTCCACCTCACCTGATTTTTCAGCCAGTTTTTTGATGTCCAGCTGTTCTTCTTTTACTTCGAGAACCTCTTCTCGGGCTGAGGCACTTTCCCGGTAGGCTTCAGTCTGCTCCTCTGTCTGACCCTGATTTTCCTTCTGGGCAGCGGGGTATGTGCCATAGTGGTCGACGATTAAGACATATTTACCATCGAAAACCATGCTGGCATACTCATCCAGGTCATGCTCATCAAATCTTGTTCCGTCTTTTTTATCAGGATCTATGCCCGAGCTAGTTGCGGGGTCTTCGCCCATAAATAGAGCTTTAACTGAGTCAAGGAAGCGCTGGTTGCCCAGTTCCTGGGATCCGACTATTTTTAGGTGTACACCATAATTGTCGGCAAAGCTTTCAAGATTTGCTCCATCTTTTGAGACAATAACCAGGTTTTCTTTTTGGTATCCATTGGACTCCGCTCCTTCAATCGCTTCTTTGAGCTCCTGCTGTGTATCATAACCGCCGATTAATATATTTTTCTTCATATCTTCTCACTCCTAAAATCTTGTTTTGTTTTTACTTTCCCGGAAGAACGGCTTCGGAAACTTTATTAAGAGATTGGGAAGCATACATGTCACTATGAAAATTTGAAATGGCGGCTAAGAGTGGGATTTGTACAACATTGTTTTCTGCATGAAGCGTTTTTTCCAAGTATGTAAAATATACGCGATTTCCGAATATTTAACAGGTACGAGCCGTATGAATTAATAAATCCATGTAAATACAGTATGATAAAGATACACTCTATTATCTGGAACTTGCTGCTGGAGGTGGAAATGTGGAGATTGAGAAGCTGGCTAAACAGCTGAAAGACCGGACCCCTGTTATTTTAGGGAGTGAGCGATTTTCGAAATTTGCCATTTTGCTTCCGCTGGTTGAAATAAATGAGGAAATTCATGTTCTGTTTGAAGTGCGTTCGCTTAAAATGAGGAGGCAGCCTGGTGAGGTATGTTTTCCAGGGGGAAGGATTGATCCTGGCGACAGGGATGAAGAGCATACTGCTATCCGGGAGACCTCGGAGGAACTGGGTATTAGCGAAGATAGCATCACAGATATTTCCCCGTTAGATTACATGATTTCTTTTGGGCAAATCATTTATCCTTATGCAGGCATTATTAAAACGCCCAGCCAAATTGTGCCGAATCCTGCGGAGGTAGAAGAAGTCTTTACTGTACCGCTTTCTTTTCTTAAGGAAGTAAAGCCGGAAACTTACCATGTTAATTTTAAAGTGGAGCCTGAAGAGAATTTTCCTTTTGACTTAATAGTTGGAGGAGAAAATTATAATTGGCAAACAAGAAAGATGAAAGAGGTATTTTACTATTTTGAGGACAAAGTCATATGGGGGCTGACAGCAAGAATTCTGAAGCATTTCCTGGAAATCATATGCGAAACCCCCAGTGAGAATAATTAATAGTGAAAGCGTTTTATAAAAACTATTTTAAAAAAAGTGGTTGACGCGGTTCATTTAAATGTTTATGATTTATCTAATTAATTTAAATACTGAAAAACTTCTTATCAAGAGAGGCGGAGGGACTGACCCTATGAAGCCTCGGCAACCAGCATATATATGCCCGGTGCCAAATTCAGAGGAAATTTATTTTCCGAAGATGAGAAGGCGGAATGAATGGTACCTTAATTCAAACCCCTTCTTGTCTGTTGTGGACAGAAGGGGTTTTTTGTGTTGTTAAAGGCTTGGAAAGACACATTATTAAAGCAGGAGGAATGCAAATATGTCAGCGATATCAGTTGGGCTTTTGGGGTTTGGAACAGTAGGAAAAGGTGTTTATGAAACAATAAACAAACATCAGGGACGGCTTCAGGCCATACTTGGAAAACAAGTAAAGGTTTCTGCTATTCTCGTTAAGAATGTAGATAAGCATGATTTACCTGATAAGGATGTGCTTCTGACTGATGATTTTCAAAAAATTATTGAGCTTCCAAAGCTTGACGTTGTGATTGATGCGATCGTTGGAAAGGAGCCAGGCTATACCTATTTGCGCCAGGCTGTTACGAGAGGCTGCCATGTGATAACAGCAAATAAAGAGATGTTTGCACATCATGGAAGTGAATTAAAAACGCTGGCAAAAGAGCATAACGTCTCATTGGGTTTTGAAGCAACGGTTGGAGGCGGGATTCCAATTATCCAGACTCTCAAGCAGCTGCTTAATGCCAATAAAATTGAGAGGATTGAAGGCATCCTAAATGGCACATCCAATTTTATTCTAACTAGTATGCGCGAAGAGAAGCTTTCATTTGAAACCGCGTTGAAAATCGCCCAGGAGAAAGGGTACGCAGAAGCAGACCCTGAAAACGATATCGAAGGATATGATGCGTTTTATAAAGCGGTCGTCCTGAGTGAACTTGTTTTCGGAAAGACGCCGGAGTGGGAGAAATCAACAAGGAAAGGTATTACCGATATTTCTATTGAGCAAATCAATATCGCTTCTTCTCTGGGCTTAAGATTTAAGCATGTGGCTTCTCTTGAGAAGGAAAAAAATGAAGTCCGATGTACAGTGAAACCCGTATTGGTTGGGGAGTCGCATCCTTTGTACAGGGTTGAAGGAGTACAAAACGCGGTTTCGATTGATGCAGATATCGTAGGGAATATAAGCCTCCAAGGGCCTGGAGCGGGAATGTTTCCAACAGCGAGTGCGATTGTAGAGGACTTGATCCATCTTGGTACAAATGATTTCCCGGCTGTTTTTGAAGAAGATGAAGCTGAAGGGATTGAGGGGGGATTGCCTGTATGGGCATTGCTTGGAGAAGCAGACCACGCAAAATTACCTGAAGACTTTGAAATCCTTGGAAGAATTTCATCGGATGCGGTAATTGTAAAGGCTTCAGAGGAAGCTGTGGATTCATTGGACGATACCACTCTAATTGCTTATCAAATACTTGGAGATCATGGCTTTGCGGAAGTCCTGGCTGAACAAGTGCAGCCAGTTTAAGAAATGAAATCCTTAAAAACCAAACAGGAGGAGCAGCTTATGGGCTGCCCCTCCTGCATTATGCTTATAGAGATGGTGGATGTTATGCCTGCTGATTTTTCAATAAAGACTGATTTAGTCCGGAGTATAGATCCTTTACATGAACCGTCACGATCTTAGCGCCAATCTGGACATGGACCATATTATCAAAAACAGCTGTTACCAGGCCGTTTAATGACACATTCGCACCAATATTTACATCTTTATCAGGAACTTTCACGTTCTTCTTATCTGCCATCGTAACACCATCCCATTCCATTTTATTAAAAATTATTCATACAAAGAATATTGCCTTTTTATAGTAAAATAAACGCTCAAATGAAAAAAGTCCAGTAAAAAAGCCTGGTTTTTTATCGACAAATTCCTTTGGGTGCCAGGTACCTGTCGAATTTTCTTTAACGGAAGACTGATGATGGCACATCAAACTGATTCCATAGGAAGAAGATGAATAGGATGGAAAGGGTCCAGGCTGCCACAGGCCGTTTGTGGTGAATCAAAAGAATGATAAACATGACAGAGTTAAAAAAGACTGACCACTTTAAGCTCCACCCATTAGAGTATTTAATCAAGTTTAATTTAATATCAATGATCTCATTAATTGTATAAAGGAGAACCCAGCCTGAAATGTACAGGGTTCTTTTTAATATGCTGCTTTTGGGGAATCTGTGTAAAAAAATTAGAATGGTGGCAGGGTATTTTACGGCCATGATGGAGAAAGTGATATGAGTGTTAGTCAGGTTGACTTGCTCATCAATTCCCTGAGGGTTATATCTCCACATCGGGTAGTGGTCAGATAGCAAATATAAATAAAGAAAATCCCCCAAAATAAAGAAAAGCAGGGTGGGATAATAACTTTTCCAGTTTCTCCAGTCCCCCCATTTCCACAAAGCAAAAAGCCATACAAAAGCATAAAGCGCATTCAATCCATTCATCCCCTTGCCACTCCATAAACCTGTTATTCCTATATTAACCAATTAAAATGATATTAAAAAAGTCCAGCATAGGTATTTAGTTTGTTTTTTTCAGTAATTTTCCTGTACTCCGAAATTAGTCCTAACTTACAGGAATGATTCTAGGAGGAAAGGGGTATGGATAGTTCATAAAATATAACTCACAAAAAGGATGATATACTGCATATGAATATGCCTCTTGCAATAGGGCTAATTTTTCTTGTCCTATTTATAACCGCTTTAATCGGGATAAAAATATTAAGAATCCCCGATATTGTTATTTATATTATCTTAGGAGCCGGAATCGGCTTTTTCGGATATTTCCCGGATACAAAGGTAATTGAAGTTGCCGGGGAAATTGGCCTAATCCTTCTATTCTTCCTGCTTGGAATGAAATTTTCCGTTCGTGAATTAAGAAAAAACGGAAATAAAGTTTTGAAGCCAGGCCTATTGGATGTCCTGCTTGGTGTGGGAGTGACCACGGCAATTGCTTATATCGCTGGTCAAAACTTATTTGTATCGTTATTTATCGGCGGAATTGTTTATGCTACAAGTTCCTCTATTACGGTCAAGCTTCTGGAAAGCAAAAATCGCCTTGAAGACAAAGATTCCAAATATATGCTTTCCCTATTAATTTTTGAAGACCTTGTCGCCCCCATCCTCGTGACGGTGTTAATTGGCTTAAGCGGGGAAAGCTTCTCATTTGTAGATTTTCTATTAATTTTTCTAAAAGTTGCCCTCTTAGCGGGCATCGCTATATGGATGAGCAGAATTGTTCTTCATAAAGCCCAGCATTGGATGAAAAAGGTTGCCAATGAAGATTCGTTTTTAATTTTGGTTTTGGGAGTGGCGATTACCTATGGCGGATTTGCGGTATTCCTTGGGCTTTCAGAGGTTATTGGCGCTTTTCTTGCTGGAATCATGCTTGCCGGAACTGTCGTAAAGGATAAAGTTGAAGAAGTTGTTTTTCCAGTCAGAAATCTCTTTCTCCCCTTCTTCTTCCTTAACTTTGGTCTTTCACTGGAATTTAAAGAGGATGTACCATCCCTTGGGCTCCTGGGTATTATCGTTTTATGGTCGATCATCCATAAGCTGGCTGTTGGGTATTTCGGCGGACAATGGTATGGATTATCTAAAACGGATTCCCTCAAGTCGGGTTTTTCATTGGCCTCAAGGGGAGAATTCTCTGTAATTATTGCCGGATTGGCAACAGGAGGACTTAAGGTATTTGCGGGTGCATATATCTTAATTGCCGCTTTAATTGGAATGCTGCTGTTCCAATTAGCACCTCGCCTGCAATCATGGCTGACTAAAAAACAGCAGGAGAGACAAGCATAGACCTGGGAAGCCGCACTTTCCCTAATGGAAAAGGAGCGGCTCCTCCGGTTTATCTTTATCATCTTTTAATGAAATATGAAGTTCTCTTTTCTTATTTACAGCTGCATAAAATACATCCTCAAGGTTTTTAATCTGCATTTTTAACAATTCCTGCTTAAGCCACTCTTCACTAATGTTTTCCCGCCGCATGACATTTCTATAAACAATTCCATCGACGATAATGGGGAGTTCCCAGCTGCTGTCCCTAATAGGGGATGTAAAATGCTCTACCCGAGCCGTTTCTTTTTGTGGTATTAATTTTACAGAAAGCTCTCCACTTGCTTCAATCATAGCCATTTCAACATCTTTTAAATTAAACACATTTTTCTCACGCAGCATTTGCAGCACATTATCAATCGAATATTTAATGGTTCTCATATTTTTGACCAGAAACTGTCCTTTGTAAATGACGATGGTTGGCTCAAATGTGACCAGTTTTCCAAACTTTCTATTTTTAATTTTTAAATAGGAAACGAGCATTTGCAAGGAGGCGATGCCAATCACTGCGAACATGGTGAAGAGGTGATTAACCTTTGGTTCTGCTATATCGGCGCCCACTACGGAGCCAAGGGTCAGAATGACTAAAAAATCAAAGACCGGCAGTTCTCCTATGGATCTTTTCCCCATAATTAAGGTAACAGCTAATAATAACGGCAAAATTGTATAGATCCTTCCAAATACCTTCAGCAAATCAATAAAAGCTTCCATTACAGCACCCCATAAAACTTTCTTTATCAGACATTGTTTGTTTAGAGCTGCTTTTTTACACAGAAAGTTTTATAAAAAATGATGTTGTTTGGAAAAAGTTCTTCAGCGATTGGACAATTAATCCTTCTTTCTATGCCGTGATACAAAAGGATTGTCGGTAATCCAAAACCTCCACGGATAATCCTTTGCTTCACCGGAGTTATCGATCCCAATCCGTTTTCCGCGGGAGATTTCCTGTGGAGTGATTCCTTTAACGAGCAGAAGAGGAGGTTCGGTAAAATGGCGGCCATAGTCACCCATGGTAATTCCTAAAGCTTTCGTCAATTTCCCCGGTCCATTTGTGAGATTCTTGGGGATTTCTATGTTTCTCCTTTTCTTCATTAGTTCAATACCATCAACCGGCTCGACTGCCCTTATTAGAATGGCTTCAGGCTTATCCGTGGGGCCGCTGACGACATTCACCAAACAGTGTGTATGCATAACATATGTATAGGCAACTCCAGCCTCGCTGAACATTATTTCAGTCCTTTTTGTTCTTCTGTTTCCAAAGCTATGTGCCGCCCGGTCTTCCGGTCCCATATACGCCTCTGTTTCAACAATATAGCCTGAGGCAATGCCTTCTTCTGTTTCATTTATCAAAAGGCAGCCTAATAGAGCCTCAGCCAATTTGAGTGTGGGCTGCTGAAAGAAATCTTCCGGAAGGGGATTATATGGGTTAGTATTTTTAAGATGTTTATTTGACATAAAAATCTCTCCAAATGAGTTTTTTCTCATGAATAATCAGACTGGGAAAAAGACTTTGCAGGCAAAGGGATATCTTTGCAGCGAATCTATTTTTTTGATAGATTGCAGCTTAATGCTTTAAAGCTGAATCCTTTTTTCTTATGCTATTACCCTGTGCCATTTTTTCATAACCATACCATTGGCAAGTGAAGATTTTTGTTTAGTAAAAGTGGCTGAAGTATAATAGCAAAAGCAAATACATATCAGGATGTGTAATTACATGAATAAAAAAATTGGATTTATCGGCTGCGGTAAAATGGCGCAGGCAATCATTGGCGGAATTTTAAAATCCAAAGCTGTCACACCAGGGCACATAATCGCCACTGCCAAAACAAAGGAGACGCTCGCGGATGTTAAAAATAGACTTGGCATTGAGATTTGCTTCTCGAATAAACAGGCAGCAGTGGAGACGGATATCTTATTTCTGGCTGTAAAGCCTGATCTTCATAGTGCTGTTATTGATGAAATCAAAGACTATATTAAGCCGGGTGCGATCATTATAACAATTGCAGCAGGCATCAGCTTGGACTATTTGGAAAAAGCATTTGGACAAAAGATAAAGGCAATCCGCTCCATGGTAAATACTCCATCGTTGGTTGGAGGAGGAATGAGCGTAATTGCAGCGAATACATTAGTATCCGCAGAGGATCTTGAAGAGGTTATTCAAATTTTCTCAAGCATAGGGAGAGCAGAAGTGATGGAAGAGAAAATGTTGGATGCAATTCCAGCCATCAGCGGCTCTTCGCCGGCCTATGTTTATATGTTTATTGAAGCTTTGGCAGATGGCGGTGTCAAGGCTGGACTGCCTAGAAAACAATCCTATCAGATGGCAGCACAGGCTGTTTTAGGGGCTGCTAAAATGGTTTTGGAAACGGGGAAACACCCGGCAGAATTAAAGGACCAGGTCTGTACTCCAGGAGGGGCAACGATTGAAGCAGTAGCGGAGCTGGAGAAGAAGGGATTCCGTGCTGCTGTCTTGTCTGCAATGGAAGAATGTTATGATAAAACAAAGGCTCTCTCGGACAATAATAAATAGAAAGAGGATTATAATGATAGATATACGTCCCGAAAACCCAAGTGATTTTGAAAAAATTTCGGAAATAAACAATTTGGCATTTGGCCAGGAAAACGAAGGGAAGCTTGTAAGTCTGATTCGAAACTCCCCTCATTTTATCCCGGCACTATCATTAGTTGCGGAGAAAAATGGGAAAGTGGCAGGCCATATATTATTTAGTGAAGTGATGATTGAGACTTCAAGGGGAGCCATCGTAAATACAATTGGCCTCGCTCCGATGGCAGTGACGCCAGATCTTCAAAACCAGGGTATTGGTTCAGCTTTAGTTATGGCTGGTTTAGAAAGGTGCAAAGAATTGGGATGTGAACATATCGTTGTATTAGGCCATCCTGAGTTTTATCCCAGATTCGGGTTTGAACCGTCTGTAAAGTTTGGCATAAAGCCGCCCTTGCCTGTCCCTGAAAATGTCTTTATGGTTCTTGAGTTAACAGAAGGGGCGCTAGATGGGATAGAGGGGAAGGTCAAGTATCCCCCGGCATTTAATGAAGTTTCGTAAAATCTGAAATGAAAGACTAAAGAACCTGGCATAACTTTCCATGCCGGTTCTTTTTTATTGGATAAGCGGAAGGCGAATAGTGAATTAGGTGCCTTTATTCACTTTGCTTTCAGCTCTAATTGTACCGTCCATGCTTTCAAAAATTCTGGATACCACCATCATTCCGAGACCTGTCCCTGTTCCTTCTTTGGTTGAAAAATATAGCTCACGCAGCTTCTTCAGTTGGTCGGGGGTCATGCCTGATCCTGTATCAGCTATTTGAGGATCAGATTCTTTTCCTTTTCGTCCGTGGTGATATGCAAGGATAAGAAGAGAACCCAAGGAAAAAACAGCAGACAAAGATGTCACCATTATCAGCTTTTCTTTTAATTTATAATTTTATGAATTTATATTGAAAAGTAAAAATCCAAGAACCATCTTTAACTCAACAGAATATATTTAAAAACAAAACAGGAAAAGAGGGAAAAAAAATAATCCCGACTTGACTCATAGGAATACGTGTATTATAGTTAGTCATTATTAAAATATAAATTTTTTTAGGAGGATCATATCCAATGACTACAGGTCTTTTGGTTTTAAATATTGCTATTATGCTATTGCTTATATCCGGCTTGTATTATATGCAAAAAAAGCATATTTCTTTTTCAAAGCGGGTGTTTACTGCATTGGGATTAGGAATTTTGTTTGGTTTTGTCCTTCAGTTTATCTATGGTGCTGGATCAGAAATCATTGCCAAATCGGCAGACTGGTTTAATTTAGTCGGCGGAGGTTATGTTAAATTCCTGCAGATGATTGTTATGCCGCTTGTGTTCATTTCAATTCTGGCTGCTTTTACGAAGCTCAAATTAACTAATAATATCGGGAAAATCAGCGTCCTTATCCTCGGACTGCTTGTAGGTACAACAGCAGTAGCTGCTGCGGTCGGAATTGCCACGGCTGTCGGCTTCGATTTAGAGGCAGTTCAAATCAGTGGGGGCGATGCCGAAATAGCCCGCGGAGAACAGCTTGAAGAAACATATCAGGGCATAGAAGGAAGAACCTTCCCGCAGCAAATGCTTGATTTGCTCCCGGCCAACCCATTCCTTGATTTTACGGGAGCACGTCCAACATCCACTATTTCAGTAGTAATATTCGCAGCATTTCTGGGAATTGCTTATGTAGGTGCCAGAAGGAAAGTACCTGAGCAAGCAGAGCTTTTCGCAAAGATCGTGGATGCCTTCTATGCTATCATCATGCGCGTAGTTACATTAATTTTGCGTTTAACTCCTTATGGTGTTCTGGCGATTATGACCAAAACGGTCGCAATGAGTGACTTTGATTCTATTTTGAATTTGGGTAAATTTGTTGTCGCCTCTTATGTTGCGCTTGGAATCATGTTCCTGATTCACTTGCTGCTTCTGACAATGAGCGGCTTGAATCCTATAACTTATATGAAAAAGGCGTTTCCGGTATTAACCTTCGCCTTTACTTCAAGAACAAGCGCAGGCGCATTGCCTTTAAATATTAAAACCCAAAAATCATTGGGCGTTCCTGAAGGGATTGCCAATTTTGCAGGCTCATTCGGGCTTTCCATCGGACAAAACGGATGTGCTGGGATTTATCCGGCAATGCTGGCAGTTATGATTGCACCGACAGTAGGAATTAATCCACTGTCGCCAGGATTTGTTTTAACTGTCATTCTTATTGTAGCCATCAGCTCCTTTGGTGTGGCAGGTGTCGGCGGCGGTGCAACATTCGCAGCGATTCTTGTATTGTCTGCATTAGATCTTCCAATTGCACTGGCCGGCTTGCTTATCTCGATTGAACCGCTAATCGACATGGGCCGTACAGCCGTAAACGTAAGCGGATCGATGACATCCGGAATCCTGACCAGCCGAATCACCGGTGAAATCGACGGAAATATCTATAGCGATATGGACAATAAAATAGAAGCTGAAGCATAAAGAAAAAACGACAGGTACCTGGTACGAGGCCACTGAAAATCTGCCGATTTTTTGGTTTTCCTGGGGAGACCTGAATGAAAAAAGCCGGCTTATTCCGTATTTTTGGAATAAGCCCGGCTTTTTTTCTTGTTTTCAGTTCTCTTTTTACTTTATATTTACCCCAACAGCTTAAGTATTCTTTTTAGATTGACCGTAAATATGGCCATGGCGCCTTGTAATTCCATGCCAATTAGACCCGAGGATGTGGCTACATCATACCCGTGTCTGTGTTTTAACTCGCTATTCTTCGCCTCTATTTTATACCGTTCCCTGGATTTCTCCTTGAAGTACTCACTTTCCTGAAACTCCGCCTGATCTGAGTGTTCAGTTGACTTCAAGG
>NZ_VLKI01000031.1 GCF_007830235.1 Cytobacillus oceanisediminis | reverse complement strand
CCCTAAAGGAGTAATCATCCATTCAGATCAAGGAAGCGTCTATTCTTCCTATGCCTATCAAAATCGAATAAAAGAGAAGGATTTAGTCAGTAGTATGTCGCGCAGAGGAAACTGTTGGGACAACGCAGTAATTGAGTCTTTTCATTCGAACCTAAAATCAGAGGAATTTCAGTATGTTAAATTTAATTCTTTATCTTTAGAAGAAGTAAGAGAACGTGTAGATCAATTTATGAGGTATTATAACGAAGAGCGTATCCAAGAAAAATTAGGCTACCACACACCAATAGAGTTTGGTGATATGGCAGCCTAAGAAGGTGTTTTATTACTGTCTCAAATGACTAGGTCAGTCTAATGCCTCAGCTTTTTATTTATGCTCATCTTCCGTCAGAATGCCCATACTTTCAATATGCTTTCGCGCTTCATCGTCGCCAAGGTTATAAATCATTCCGTAGATTTTCTTCATCGTCTCATCGTAGGCATCATTTTCACGGTCATAATGGTACTGGACATACGGAACGTGGGCTCTGAAGAAGTTTTGCCACTCTGTTGAATAATTTTGATCAAAATACTCTCTTAATGCAATAATCTCATCGTCATTTGCCTCTATTTTATAATTCCAGGTCGAGTCTGTGGCACTCTGTGAAATTTCCCCGGAGGCAAGTGTTATATAATACGGTTTTTTATTCCCTTCCATCCTGTCAGCCCCTTTTGGTTTAAGAAAAAATTAATGCCAATGTTCCAAGCAATTCGATTTTCTTAGTTATCGTTTCCCACATTTATGATAAAATTATACGAAATTACGATCATTCTCCTTGAGCTTACATATACTAAGTTTAACCAATGGCTGTTATCAGGAAGTGGACATTGGCGAAGGTAGGCTGCGAGGAATATTTTTCGGCATCAAGGGTATTAAATAAGTATACTATTTAAAACGGGATATTTTTTAGGGAGGTGAATAATTGCCATGAAACTTATTGATGAGCTTTATGAACTTTACCGAAACAAGCTGACAGGCGATGAAGAGGATATCGACATGCTCGCTTTCGCCTTTTTGGAGGAAATGGACAGAGAGGATTTGCTGAGCATTATCCGCGATATGGATAACCAGGAACTTTATGACTTAATGGGGCTTTATTTGATTGAGAGCTTGAAAGGGAAATTCGCAAGCGAAAATTATGGCCAGCGCCGCAGCCCGATCATTCATCATAGAAACATACACTAAACGATACATATCAGGATATATAATTTTCATTCATAATATTTATGCAGCGGCTTCCATGCCGCTTTTTATTTTGCCGAAAATGAAAAAAGACCGGCTTTGCAGCCGGTCCTTTGTCTATTATCCCAAGTATGCTTTAAGCATCCAAATATGTTTTTTCAAGCTTTGCTTCACTGCAATCAGCATATCGCCTGTGCCTTCATCTTTTGCTTCTTCTGCAAGCTCAATGCCTTCCTGAAGCTCGTCCACCATTTTTTCAAAATCTTCGACAATGGTTTGGACCATTTGTTCTTCCGTTTCGTTTCCTGCAGCCTCTTTAATGGAGCTTGTTTCAAGTACTTCCTTCATTGTGGCAACTGGCTTTGCCTCAAGGGCAAGAATTCGTTCAGCCAATTCATCTACATGTTCATTGGCTTCATTATAAAGTTCTTCAAACTTGGCATGAAGGGTAAAGAAGTTTTTCCCTTTAATATACCAGTGGTAGTTGTGAAGCTTTACATATAAAACAGTCCAGTTTGCTACTTGCTGATTAACAGCACTCACTAATTCTTTACTCATACAAATCATCCTCCCAACAATAGATTACCCTCAAAAAACAGAAATAAAACTCGAGCTGGTTCTTCCGCGAAATTTTTCATGAAAAGGTCCTTTTCATGGTAAAATATTGTTAGAAAAGGGGGAGAAACATGTATACGGTATTAGTTATATCTATTATCATCGTTATCGTGGTTCTATTATTGAGCGTTGTAACCACTTCAAAAGCCTATCAATTTAAACATACAGTAGACCCGATTGATCCGCTTCCTGAAAACCAACAAGAAAATGAACAAAAGGAAGAGGAAACAGGAAAAAACCAAAACCAATCATAAGCATACGCTATTATAAATAGAGCCTCCGCCTTAACGGAGGTTTTCCTTTTCTTTAATAGGGGATTGAATAAAAGACTATACAAGTGGAGAGGACATTAGGATGGATATTAACTCCATAATGCTTACTGTTTTTTTAGTATTAAATATTATCCTTGCTGTTTTCGTTATATTTTTGGAACGAAGAGATGCAGGTGCCACCTGGGCATGGCTGATGGTTCTGTTCTTTATTCCGCTGCTTGGATTTTTCATGTACCTTTTCTTTGGCCAAAATTTAACGAGACGAAAAATGTTTCAATGGGAGGACCGTAAAAAGATTGGGATTGATGAACTGCTCACCAATCAGATTAAGGGGATCAAAGCCAAGGATTTTCGTTTTCAGAATAGCATCATCCTGAAATGCAAAGATCTGATCTATATGCATCTGGTCAATAATGATGCCGTATTGACCCAGGACAACTCTGTCACCATCTTTACGGATGGAAGAGAGAAATTTGACTCGCTTATACGGGATATAAAGGAAGCTAAGGATCACATTCATTTACAATATTATATCTTCAAGAGAGATAATCTAGGAAAAAGCCTGATTAACCTGCTCACTGAAAAAGCCAAAGAAGGGGTGAAAGTAAGGGTACTGTATGATGAGCTCGGCTCAAGAAGCTTGCATAAAAAAGTTTTTAAAGAACTGATGGCAGCCGGCGGCGAGACAGAAGCCTTTTTCCCTTCACGTCTGCATTTTATCAACCTTAGGATCAATTACCGCAATCATCGCAAGCTTGCCATCATTGACGGGAAAATTGGCTATGTCGGCGGATTCAACGTTGGGGATGAATATCTTGGCTTAAATCCAAGATTCGGCTATTGGCGTGATACCCATTTACGAATTGAGGGAAGCGCCGTCCATTCCATGCAAACACGTTTCATCCTGGACTGGAATCAGGCATCCCACCGCCATGATATCTACTATGCTCCTGAATTTTTTCCACTGGCCGAGTCCACTGAGAGTGTAGGAATGCAGATTGTTACCAGCGGTCCTGATTCGGAATGGGAGCAAATTAAGAATGGTTATATAAAAATGGTTTCATCAGCCCGCAAATCTATTTATATCCAAACCCCATACTTTATTCCGGATGCAAGCCTTTTGGACGCATTGAGAATTGCAGCCCTTTCTGGAGTGGAGGTCAATATCATGATTCCGAACAAGCCTGACCATATGTTTGTTTATTGGGCGACTTTCTCCTATATTGGTGAGATGCTAAAGGCCGACGCGAATATTTATATTTATGAAAATGGCTTTATCCATGCAAAGACGCTAATTGTGGATGAAGAGGTTTCGTCAGTCGGAACGGCTAATATTGACGTCAGAAGCTTCAGGCTTAACTTTGAAGTAAACGCCTTTATTTATGATAGTGATGTATCTAAAAACTTAACTGAAAGCTTTAAAAAAGACATCCAGCTATCAAGAAAGCTGACAGCTGAAGATTACAGCAAAAGGCCTTTGATAATTAAATTGAAGGAGTCGGTATCAAGACTGCTGTCTCCGATCTTATAAGAAGCTGTGTTAAAGGTTAATGTTGATTTTGGCACTTTGGATTGGAGCGGAAGGCGCTAATCCCGCGAAAATGCATTTGAATTTTCTTCGTACGGTGATTATTGGTGGATGCTTATTCAAAGTCCTGCGGGAGAGCGGATCAAAGGGAGACCCCGCAGGCTTAATGCTTGAGGAAGCTCCCGGAGTGCCCGGAGCGGAAATCAACAGGCAAGTTTAACAGAGCTAATAAAAAAAAACGGGCAGATCGCAGCCCGTTTTTCTTCTATGCAAAAACTTGTTTTAAATCTTCCTTTGATTGATCCAGCCAAAATCTCATCAGGCGCTTTGCACCTTCAAGATCATGAAGCTTCGCCTGGCCGCATTGCTTTTCATTTGCAGCAGGAATTTCCGTGACTTCTACCGCATCCTTCAATGTATCATCAAGCAAATCGATGATCTCCTCTACTGCTGGTTCTCCGCTTACAACCAGATAATAGCCTGTCTGGCAGCCCATTGGCGAAATATCAATGATATCAAAATGATCATACTTCTCCACATGTGTACGGATGTTAAAAGCAAGCAAATGCTCCAGGGTATGAATCACATCCGGCTTCATGGCCTGTTTATTCGGCTGGCAGAATCGAATATCAAATTTATTGACCACACCATCACTTCCAACCTTATGTACACCACAGTGCCTTACATAAGGCGCTTTAACAGCGTTATGGTCCAATTCAAAACTTTCAACTGAAGGCATAGTAAACACTCCCCTAATGTTTTCCTTTCATTATAACGCAATCTCCGACTAAGTCCATCAAATTAATATGAAAATTGTGACGTTTTAACGATTATATGTTATTTTAAAAGTAAATATGTTCGTAAAAGGGAAGGCCTTTCTATGCTGAAACAATTATTAATATCACTATTTCGCTTATACCAAATGGTTATTTCTCCGCTTAAGCCTCCTACATGCCGATTTTATCCGACATGTTCCCATTATGGGCTGGAATCTGTTAAACGGTTCGGTGCGTTAAGAGGCGGCTGGCTTACAATAAAACGAATCCTCAAATGCCATCCCTTTCATCCGGGCGGGGTTGACCTTGTCCCTGAGGAATGGCCTGTGAAGAAAAAGGATTAAGATTCGTATCCGTCCACAACCAGGTCGAGCTTACCTGTGCCTGGATGAATGATCAGTCCGTGCACAGGCACATCCTCCGGCATTAATGGATGCTTTTTCACCATATGAACACTGTGCGCTACACTATCTTCTACATTTTCAAAGCCTTTAAGCCAGTCTTCGGCGGCAATTCCTGAATATGTCATCGTATCTAAAGCATCCTCTGTAATGCCTCTTTCCTTCATACTGCTAACAACAGTATCAGCTTTCATCCCGCTCATTCCGCAATCATGATGGCCAATGACAAATACTTCTTTTGCTTGCAGCTGATATACGGCGATCAGGATGCTTCTCATAATACTTCCAAAAGGGTGGGTGACTAGAGCGCCCGCATTTTTAACGATTTTCACATCGCCATTTCTTACATTCAATGCTTTGGGAAGCAACTCGACTAAACGGGTGTCCATACACGTTAAAATGACCATTTTTTTATTAGGGAATTTCGTTGTTTCAAACTCTTCATATCTTTTTTCTTCAACAAACTGCTGATTATGGTTTAAGATTTCTTCTAAAAGTTTCAATGGTACCACTCCCAATCATATGATGTTTTGCTTTCAAGACCAGCAGCCAGCTAGCTGCTATAACTGATAAATATATTGTCCATACTATATAGAGACTTTAACACATTAGCTTTAATTATTTAGCTGGTTAAACTTGCCTGTTGATTTCCGCTCTAATCAACAAGGTGCTAAAATCAAACAATGAGCTTTAACATAGCTAATTATTTAAAAAAGTCCCTCTTAACAATGATACAAAAAGCTGGGGCTGCAAACAAATTTTAATTCTTGCTTTTTAGCTATATATTTTGTAAGATTACTAAGTGAAATCGTAATGGTTACGTATTAAAATTTTTTATTAGATAAATCGTAATAAATACGTTTTAGACAGAGAGGAGAAAACATTCATGAAAAAGGCAATTATTTTATTAGCATTAAGCTTGGTTCTTCTTTTATCAGGCTGTACAGACGAAAAGCCTGCCAAAGAAGAAGGGGATAATAATAAAGCGACTGTTTATACAACTGTTTATCCGCTGCAATATTTTACAGAAAGAATTGGCGGAGAATTTATAGAAGTAGAAACCGTTTATCCTCCGGGATCAGATGAACATACTTTTGAACCGTCTCAAAAAGATATGATGAATTTGGCTGATTCAGATCTATTTATTTATATAGGGCTTGGTCTTGAAGGGTTTGTGGAAAAAGCAAAAGAAACATTGAAAAATGAGAACGTCACAATGGTCCCAGCGGGTGAGAATATTCAATTTGTTCATCCCGGAGAAGAGGATCACGATGCTGCACATGAAGAAGAAGGACATTCCGATGATCATTCCGATGAGGCTGCACATGAAGAAGAAGGACATTCTGATGATCATTCGGATGAGGCTGCACATGAAGAAGAAGGACATTCTGATGATCATTCCGATGAGGCTGCACACGATGAAGAAGGCAATGATGACCACAACCATGGAGACATTGATCCTCATGTATGGCTTGATCCCCTCTATGCCAAAGAATTGGCAGAATCGGTTAAAACCGCTTTAGCAGATCAGATGCCTGAACATGAAGAACAATTTGAAAAAAATTATCTGGAACTAGCACAGGAGCTGGATGACCTTCACAATGATTTCGAGCAAACTGTTCAAAATGCAAAGCATAAGGAAATCATTGTTTCCCATGCTGCATACGGCTATTGGGAAGAGCGCTATGGCTTAGATCAAATTAGCGTTTCTGGGTTAAACTCATCCAATGAACCAACCCAAAAGGAATTGCAGAAAGTTATTTCTGAAGCAAAAGAGCACAACTTAAAATATGTATTTTTTGAACAGAATGTCAGCTCAAGGCTGACTGAAATTCTGCAAAAAGAAATCGGTGCCCAGCCTTTAATGCTTCATAACTTATCCGTCTTAACGGAAGAGGACTTAGAAAATAACCAGACTTACTTTACTCTTATGAGAGACAATCTTGCTTCACTCGAAAAAGCGTTAAATGAATAGTTTTAAATATCACCTCCCAACTTGGGAGGTTTTTTTATTCTCTTGGCTGTGTAAAAGCTCTTTGTATTTTAGCAGCCTGTTGATTGGAGCGGAAAGCGCGAGTTCCTCGAAAATGCATTCGCATTTCCTTTGTGCGGTGTTTTCGAGAATGCATATTCAAAATCCTCCGGGAGAGCGAGTCAAAGGGAGACCCCATAGTCGCGTCATGCACCAAGGACCGTCGGACCGCCCGCTTTTCGCTAGCGGAAATCAACAGGCAAGGTTACCGGAATCCTTCCCTTAGAAATCTATTTCAGGAAATGTTTACATATTTTCTTGAGATTGGAAGAAACTATTTCCATTGAAGAATGTTTTGAAGGGATGAAAATGCAATGAGTGATCTATTAATAGCCCGGTCTTTATTTGGAACCACCATGGGTTTCCACATTATTTTTGCCACAATAGGAGTCGGTTTGCCGCTTATGATGCTGACTGCAGAACTCCTTTATCAAAAAACAAAGGACCAGGATTATGTCATTATGGCCAAAAGATGGACCAAGGCCTTTGCGGTACTCCTTGGAGTTGGAATCCCGACAGGAACGATTGCAGGTACTCAGCTCTCCCTCTTATGGCCGGGTTTTATGGAAGTGATCGGCAAAGTAATGGCATTGCCATTCCAAATTGAAATCTATGCCTTCTTTATTGAGGCTTTATTTATGTCCATATATGTGTATGCAGCTGAAAGAATCCCGCCGTGGATGCGAATTTCAAGCCTGGTTTTCGTTGCTCTTGGCGCATTCGCTTCTGCTGTCCTGATTACAAATGTACATGCCTTTGAAGGAACACCACAGGGATTCAGGATTGTTGATGGAGAAATTGTCGATGTGGATCCATGGGCTGCCTTCTTTAACCCAAGCTTTTTCGTGACGGCGGGGCATGTGGCATTATCTGCTTATACGACAGGGGCATTTGTGGTCGCATCTGTAGCGGCTTTTAAAATGCTGAGGACGCCATTCGGAACTCGCGTATATAACTTTCATAAAAAAGCATTAATGCTGAGCTTGATCATAGGCGGGGTCTTTTCATTTTTAACTGCCCTAAACGGCCATGAATCTGCCCAATATCTGCATGAATATCAGCCTGAAAAGCTGGCGGCGGCAGAAGGGCTGTTTGAAACTCAATCATACGCCCCGCTGGCAATCGGCGGCTTTACAGACCGCGAAACACAGGAAGTGAAATGGGGAATTGAGATTCCTTGGGCGCTGAGCTTTTTAGCCGGAAACAGCTTTGACACAGTTGTGGTAGGGCTGAATGATTTTCCCGAAGAAGAGTGGCCCCCGCTATTCGTCCATACTCTTTTTAATGCAATGGTCGGCATCGGTTCATTACTGATTTTATTATCATTGGTTGCCTTCGTATGGAACAAGTTTTTAAAAAAGGACCGTTTTCCCCGTTTCTTTATGTGGGCCTTTGTTGCGTCTGGCCCACTTGCAGTTCTGGGAATTGAATTTGGCTGGATTTTTGCTTGTACAGGACGCCAGCCTTGGACCATTTACCGGGTGCTATCAACCGCAGACTCCGTTACAACTGCGGAGAATTTGGGTATTTTGTTCATTCTTTTTGCCTTGATTTATGCAGTGCTCGGGGTGGCAGTTGTTTTTGTGATGCTTTATTACTTTAAAAAGAATACCGTCATTGATGATATTAACAGAGCTGAACAGAAAAACGTTCCTCTCTACGGATCAAACACGTGAAGGAGTGAACTGAATGGCTGAAGAACTTCTGGCCATAACGGTGCTATGGGGCTTCGTGTTCATATATGCTGTAATGGCAACGATGGATTTTGGCGCCGGCTTCTGGTCCATGATTTATTTAAATCGGCCTAAAATCAAAGCCACCAATGTGGCAAATCAGTATTTATCGCCAACCTGGGAAGTCACAAATACGTTTATTGTGGCAATTGTGGTAGCTGTATACAGCCTGTTTCCTGCTGCGGCTTATACACTCGGTACCGTCCTTCTCATTCCCGGAAGCCTTATTTTACTGCTGCTGGCTATCCGGAGCGCATTCCTCGTGTTTTCCAATATCGCTGAGGAATACCGAAAGCCGCTTACATATGTTTCAGGCATATCAGGGATACTGATTCCTGGATTGCTTATTAGTGTATTGCCTATAACTCACGGGAATTTCGTTGACTTTGCTGATGGCAGGCAGTCTCTTGATTTGGCCCGGCTTTTTACAAGTCCGAATGAGTACGCGTTTATCGGTTTTGCCATCAGCAGTACACTGTTTTTATCTTCCCTGCTGCTTGCGGATTACTCCAAAGCATCAGAGGAGATGGAAGCCTATTCTGTGTACCGCAGGGATGCCATTATTCTGGGTCCTATTTCGATTGCAATGGCTATTCTTATTATGTTTACACTAAAGAAGGAAGCCTTATGGATTTATGAAAAAATGCTCGAGGACCTTCCAGTGCTGTTGTTTTCGCTCGGATTGTTTTTGCTCGGCGGATTGGCGCTTTTCCTGCCATCAGTTAATAAAAAAGGCGTGAAGGGGATCCCCAGGCTCGCCGTTGTAGCTGTTACCCTGCAATACCTGGCTGCCAGCTATGTATACGGAAAAGCACATCTGCCATACATCGTTTATCCTGAGGTAACCATTGCCTCAGCCTTTACAGACCCAAGCTCATTCCGGGCTATATTCGCTACCTATATCGCCGGATTCCTAATCCTATTCCCTGGCTTTATATACTTTTGGAGCCTATTCATGAACGACAAACGCTATCTGCGACAAAAACAAACCAAAGAACCAACCTAACATTCCCTGCAAATGCCACGACTTAATGCTCTCACTCTGCAGAAGATAAAAATGACCTCGGTACCAGGTACCACCCGAATTTTGTCGAATTTCGGTTTTGGTCGTAAATAAGCAAAGGAGTGATGGGCAATGGCTAAAGACGTTTTATGCGAAGTAAATAACTGTGCGTTCTGGGCTAACGGAAACCTCTGCAGTGCTGACAAAATATACGTGGTCAGCCACAAAGGTGAAACAGCAGACAATAGCAGGGAAACCGACTGCAAAACCTTCGAACCGCACGACCTTTAATTGGGTGCCAGGCACCGCCCGGATTTTGTCGAATGCAGGCGTGCCATTGCGTTAACAATTTTATAATGGCATTTAGTTAACCATAATTAAAGCGGTGCCTGGTACTACTAGGCATTGCTTTTTTTTGAAAGACAATGTTAAAGCTCATTGTTGATTTTGACACTTTGTTGATTGGAGCGGAAGGCGCGAGTTCCTCGGAAATGCATTCACACTTTCTTCGTGCGGTGTTATTCGAGGTTTCATATTCAAAGTCCCGCGGGAGAAGCGTATTAAAGTGAGACCCCGCAGGCGCGTCATGCGCCGAGGAGCGTCGAACCACCCGCGGTTCGCTGAGCGCCTGGAGCGGAAATCGCATCAAGTTTAACAGAGTTGTTGAAAAAGTTCGGTATTTTTTATAAAAAGTGTTTAAGACAAGCGCCATCGGGAATGTATAGAATAACAACAACTTACAGGAGTGATAAATATGTTATCAACAGTTATCATGCTTGGAGCTGCGTTCGCCGCTGCTGCTGGATTAAGCTCCTTCGCGATTAAAGAGGATTCATTTATTAAAGACGAAATTACTCAATAATTTAGGATAAAAGACGCTGCGGAAGCGTCTATTTTTTTTGCAAAAAATGTCCTCTTTCCAGCTAATGGAGAAAAGTATAGCTATTGCGATGCAAGTTCACAAAAACGCAATAAATAGAACATTAACAATGCTATTATTAACACTATAATAAAGATAGAAACTAATAAAAGTAGGTGCCTGTTTTGACCTTTGCCATTGCTCTCGTTATATTAATTCTTATTGCTGCTGTCATTTTTACACTTTCATTAACAGGTAAAAGCGATGAAAGCTATTCCAGTGCAACTAAAAAAAACACCGCAAACCTGACCTATATTTATATCATTGCTATTTTTCTATCCGTTATAGCCCTGGCTGTCTATATTTATTTTTTTACTTAGCCATATTAAAAAGCAGTTCCGCCACCAAAGCGGAGCTGCTTTTTACTTCTCAAACGCAAAGGTTTCTTTTGAAACTAAGACTTCCTTTAATCTCTTCTCATTAATCTCAAAACCAATCCCAGGATGGGAAGGAACCTCTATCATTCCTTTTTCCACAGTTACTTCAGGAAAACTAATGTCTTCCTCCCAATACCGGCTCGATGCTGAAATATCACCAGGAATCGTAAAACCCTCCATCGAAGCGAGTGCGATGTTATGCGCTCTGGAAATTCCAAACTCGAGCATCCCTCCGCACCAGACTTGTATCCCTTTTTCCAGACAGTAGTCATGAATTTTCTTGGCGGGACCCAGTCCGCCAACCCGTCCGATTTTTATATTGATCACTTTACAGCTGCCCAATTCTATTGCACGGCGGGCATCATTAAACGTCACAATGCTTTCATCCAGGCAAATCGGTGTTTTTAGCTCTTTCTGCAGTTTGGCATGGTCGACTATATCATCGTGTTCCAGCGGCTGTTCAATCATCAGCAGCCCGAAATCATCAAGCCTTTTTAAATGGTCAATATGATTCAATGTATAAGCTGAATTTGCGTCTGCCATCAATGGCAGCTCCGGAAAATGACGGCGAATATCCGAGATAAACTCAAAGTCATTTTCAGGGCTGATTTTGATTTTCACCCTTTGGTAGCCATCTTCCAGGTAAGTCTCGATTTGTCTTCTTGCCTCTGCCTTTGTTTTTGCCCCAACCACTACTCCGGAAGGAATTCTCTCTTGGGTTCCGCCAATGAATCTGGACAGTGAAATTTCTTCCTTTTTGGCAGCCAAATCCCATAAGGCAGTTTCCAATGCAGCCTTCGCCATCTGATTTCTTTTAAAAGTGTCAAATAAAGGGCCTGCTTCTGAAGGATGGTTTAAGTCTGCCTTCCTCAATATCGGAATAAGAAAATCCCTCAGCATATGATAGCTCGTTTCAACCGTTTCCTCTGTATACCATGGCGAAGAAAATGCCACTCCTTCCCCATAGCCTTTCAGGCCCTCTTTATCCGTCACTTCAACAATGATCCCTTCCCTGTCTTCCACTGTTCCCAAATGGGTAGAAAAAGGAGTCCTCATGGGCATTTTTATTTTATATAATGTGATTAATTTAATATCCATGCCTATTTGCCACTTTCCTCCAGTAAATCCCGGAGCTTTCTTCTTAAAATCTTTTTAGACGCATTTCTAGGAATTTTATCAATTTGCAAAATTCTTTTTGGAACTTTATATTTTGCAAGTTTTCCCAAGCAATATTGTGTTATTTCCTCTTCATCTAAGACCTCGCCCGCAACAAAGGCAACAGGGACTTCTCCCCAAACATCGTCCTTCATGCCAATAACACCTGCATCAGCAATGCTCGGATGGGAAACTAATACACCTTCGATTTCAGCGGGGTAAATATTCTCCCCGCCAGAAATAATCAAGTCAGATCGCCGGTCCAGGACATATAAGAAGCCTTCTGTGTCCAGATATCCAATATCTCCAGTTGAAAGCCAGCCGTCCTTTATTCTCTTAGAAGTTTCCTCTTCCCGGTTCAAGTAACCCTTCGTTACATTTGGACCTTTCACAAAGATTTCGCCTGCTTCATCTGGGTTGGCATTTTGCCCATTTGCAGCAACAATTTTAAGCTGAGAAGGAAACAGGGGCTTTCCAGCAGAACCCAGTTTGCTAAAGCTGTACTCCGGAGCAAGCGTTACAATCTGGGAAGAGGTTTCCGTCATCCCATATGTTTGATAGACCGGAATATCTTTCGCTTTACAAATTTCGAGCAAGGATTTCGCCGCTGGGCCTCCTCCTAAAAGCATACACCGGAAAAAATCCGGAAGCTTTTCTTCTCGAAGTTCGTCAGCTATCCTTGTTAGCATCGTACTAACAACAGACATAATCGTAACTTTTCCGCTATGGATTGCATCAATTGCTTTCTTCTCATCAAATGATTCAAAAAGAACTATTTTCATGCCATAAACGATGCTTCGCATAAGAATTGAATATCCGCTAATATGAAAGAGAGGAACCGTACACAGCCAGCTGTCGTTTTCACTTAATCCAAGATTAAGTGCAGAGCCAATCGCACTCCACCAATGGTTTCCATATGTTTGCAGGACACCTTTTGGATTTCCCGTGGTTCCGGACGTATACATGACCGTGCACACTTCATCAAGACTTATCTCTTCAGCAATTTCAGGATCGGTGTAAGAAGACTCAAATAATTTTTCCTTAAGAATGGCTGATACAGCTGGTACGGAATTGGTGATATTTTGACTTACCTCTTCAAAGGCCCTTTCTGTTAACAGGTAAGCTGATTGGGAATCATTCATCTGCCATATCAATTCTTCTGCTGTCAGCCTGTTATTTAATATGACTGCCTTTACGTCAATCAGCTGTAAAGCCAAAAGAATAAAAGCTGTATCAACATGATTTCGGAGCAGCACGCCCGCGTACTGTCCTCTTTGTAATTCCAGGGCTTGCAATTGCCCCGCAATGGTATAAGCCCGTTTATAAACTTCTGAAAAGGAATAGGTTACGCCTGAAAAATAAATGGCAGGGCGTTCGGGGGTTAAAAAAAATCTTTTAAGAAGAAAGTTAGGCATGATCTGCGTTTCAATCATAAACACCCCATTTTCATGTAAAAGTCAGCTGCATTTCTTTTATATAGGCTCTGGTAAATTTGCCTGTTGATTTCAGCACGAGGCACTCAGCGAACAGCGGGCGGTCCGACGCTCTTCGCCGCTTTGATCCTGCGGGGTCTCCCTTTGATCCGCACTCCCGCAGAACGTTGAATAAGCATCCTCGAATAAACACCGCACGAAGAAAATGCGAATGCATTTTCAAGGAGTTCGTGCCTTCCGCTCCAATCAAAAGGGTGCTAAAAACAACAATAAGCTTTAAGTGAGCCTTTATATAAAAACAGCCTGATGGGACAAGCCATCAAGCTGATTAAGAAAAGCGCAAGGCGCCGGCCTATCGGCGACCAGCATAAGACAAGCCGGCTGAAAGGTTGTTCTTTAACCTTTTAGACGGATTGGCTTATGACCTCGAGCCGATGGCGCCTGGAGCTAGACAGTTATTGAAGTTCAAAGAACCTCTTTTCTTTTTAATAACCTTTCAATCAAGGGAAACGAGGGAACTGGCCGAAGTCCGGCTTGCGCTTTTCTTTGAACGCGTCGCGGCCTTCTTTAGCCTCGTCAGTTGTATAGTAAAGAAGTGTTGCATCTCCGGCAAATTGCTGGATTCCTGCAAGTCCATCAGTGTCAGCATTGAAGGCAGCCTTCAAGAAGCGGATAGCTGTTGGGCTCTTTTCAAGAATTTCTTCACACCATTGAATTGTTTCTTCTTCCACTTTATCCAATGGCACCACTGTATTGACAAGCCCCATGTCCAAAGCTTCCTGAGCGCCATACTGGCGGCACAGATACCAAATTTCGCGGGCTTTCTTATGTCCGACGATTCTTGCAAGATAACCTGAACCATATCCGGCATCAAAACTTCCAACCTTAGGGCCAGTTTGTCCGAACACAGCGTTATCGGCTGCAATTGTTAAGTCACACACGATGTGAAGAACATGTCCTCCGCCGATCGCATAGCCTTTTACCATTGCAATAACAGGCTTAGGAATTACACGGATTAAGCGCTGCAGGTCAAGAACATTTAAACGAGGGATCTGGTCATCGCCTACATATCCGCCATGTCCCCTTACAGATTGGTCTCCGCCTGAACAAAACGCTTTGTCTCCGGCGCCAGTAAGGACGATGACACCTACATTTTCATCATCGCGCGCGTAAGCAAACGCATCAATCAATTCCATTACGGTTCTTGGTGTAAACGCATTGTGGACTTGCGGTCTGTTAATCGTAATCTTAGCAATTCCATTGTATGTTTCATATAAAATTTCTTCGTATTGTTTTCCTGCAACCCATTCTACTGCTGACATACAAGAATCCTCCTTATGTATTAAAAAATTCGCGTTCTTTGCCGCATCCATCTTCTGCTTAATGTGACAGGTTCCTGCTTATAAAAGCAGGCTTGCCATCATGTCTATCAGCTTTCAACGGTTTGCGACAAAAACCCACTTACTATTGTACCAAATTTTTCAGGTTTCTCCACATGAATTGCATGTCCGGCATCTTCTACAGATTTCCACTGGCAATTTGGGAGGATCTTCGACATTTCGCCGGCAATCCTGCAAAACTTTTGGTCTATGCTTCCAGTAATTAAAAGGACAGGGGATTCCAAATTTGAAAGGTTTCCCCACCATGATGGCTGAGAGCCGGTCCCCATCCCTTTCAGGCTGTTTGCCAGGCCCTCAATAGAATTGGCTAAACGCTGCTCTCTTATTCCTCCGCAAATGTCATCAGAAAGTTTTTTTTGGCTTTCAAATAAGGGAATGTTCTCCCAAAACTCAACAAACCTGGAGATTCCTTCTTCCCTGATTTTTCCGGCCAATTTTGCATCCTGAAGGCGTCTTGCTTGTCTCTCTTCCTCTGTACGAAGCCCTGGAGAAGCGCTTTCCAAAATTAGCTTCCGTACCTTTTGGGGGTATTTAATAGCAAACGTGATCGCAAGTCGCCCGCCCATGGAATAACCCAGAATATCTGTTTTCAAAATCCCCATTTTTTCTAAAAGATGATAAATCGTATCTGCCGATTCCTCAATTTTATATTGGGCAATATCCGCGGGAGATTCCGTCTTGCCATGGCCGATAATGTCTAAAGCAATCGCTGTGGAGTGGTCCTTCCAGAAGGGTTCAAACTCTTTCCATCTCTCGCCGTTTCCTGTAAAACCATGCAAAAGCAGCAGTGGAAACCCATTGCCCCAAGTGTCGACATGATAGCTGACATCTTTTATGACATAATTCACCGGCATTCACCCCTCCAGCAATCGACTTATTTCCTGGGAAACAGAATCCCACAATTCTCGATGCTCAGTCAGGTTTTTGTCCCGATTTGTCGTAATCTCCATAACCTTTAAGCCCTTTGCATCAGTGTTCTGTTTGAATGTAGAAATAAAATGTTCCCAAGTGGAAATTAAATCATATTTCCCGCCATACATGGTGATCGCATGTCCAAATTCGAGATCAAGCGGTGTTCCAAACAATTTTTCGAAGTTCTTTGGATGGTTGGCTTGCGGAAGGAATGAGAAAATTCCGCCGCCATTGTTATTGATCAATAAGATGTTGATATCAATTCCATACAGCTTGGATGCTATTAAACCATTTAAATCATGAAAGAACGTAAGGTCGCCAAGAACAAGATACAGCGGCTGTGACAATGTACCAGCGCCAAGGGCGGTTGATACCGTACCATCAATTCCGTTGGCACCTCTGTTCGCCATCACTCTTATATTCTTTTCATTAAAATGGAAAAACGTGTCCAAATCCCTAATCGGCATACTATTGCCAACAAAGAGTGTGGAGCCTTCAGGAAGCATTTCGGATAGCTGGTAAAATAGTTTCCCTTCACTTAGCTCATCCACTTCATTTATATCAGCCAATCTGGACCGCGTTAAATGATTGATTTCCTTCCACAAAGAAAAATACTGGTTATCCTTGCCGGCATTTATAGAAGGAGTAAGCGACTCACAAAATTGTGTTTCATCACAATGCACCATCTCAGTGGAAAGCAATGCCGGATCACGCCAGCCGCCGCCGCCATCAACAATCAATTGGCGTGCATCGCTGTTTTCTTTCATAAAGATTGTCAAAGGCTTTGACACAGGCATTGCACCAAAGCGGATCATAACATCAGGTTTAAGGGCCTTCTTTGCGTCTTCATTTTTCAAAAAGCTATCATATGTATCAATAATCCAGCTGCCATCATGCATACCGCTTCTTAGTTGGGAGAGCGGATCGGCAATGATAGGATAGTTCAGTTTTTTCGCAAGCTGAATAACAGCTTCAGGGAAATCAACTTTTTCCAGCGGTCCGCATACGATTATACCTCTGCTTGTTTCGTTCAAGCTCTCCGCTATTTCTCTATACTCTTCTTCCCGAAGGCCAAGCTGACCTGGCTTAATATTTACAAAGCCATCTGCACGCTCACTCAGTTCAAATAAATCTGCACGATCGAGCTGTGGTACCAATGGTTCCCGGAATGGAAAGTTAAGATGAACCGGGCCTGCAGGGGAGCGCTGTGCCATTGAAGCAGCCCTTGCACACACAGTCCGGGCATAGCGCAGCATTTCCGCTGTATTTTCTGGAGGTGCCATTTCAACAAACCACTTTACATTTTTTCCGTATAAATGAATTTGATCGATTGCCTGTGGTGCACCAACATCCCTTAACTCATGGGGACGGTCGGCAGTCAAAACCACCAGCGGAACTCTTGAATAATTGGCTTCTACGATGGCCGGGTAATAATTGGCAGCGGCAGTTCCGGATGTGCAAAGCAAAGCGGCTGGTTTTTGGGATGCCTTGGCAATTCCCAACGCAAAAAAGGCAGCCGAGCGTTCGTCTACATGGATATGTACACGAAGCTCAGGATGCTCTGCCATCACCATAGCCATTGGGGTAGAACGGGAGCCCGGACTGACCACGACATCCTCTACTCCGCTTTTTACCAATTCCGCAACAAAAGCGGCAATATATAAAGTTAATGCTTCCTGATGATTCATCATTTATTACCCCCAAGAGCCGTAAGCATTGGACGAAACTTAATCTTCGTTTCCTGATATTCGCTTTCGGCATTTGAATCCTGGACCACTCCGCAGCCGGCAAAAATGGATGCTTCATTGCCCTGAATCAGCCCAGATCTGATTGCAACCGCATATTCGCCATTCCCTTTAAAGTCCACCCATCCTAATGGAGCGGCATAAAAGCCCCGGTCCAGTTCTTCTACCTCTCTTATTTTCTCTACCGCTTCTTTTTTAGGCAGCCCGCCAAGAGCCGGAGTCGGATGCAGGCGGTCAACCAAAGCCAATAGAGATGCATCATCCCTAGTTTTCCCTATAACAGGGGTGTAAAGATGCTGAATGTCTCTCATTTTCATCAGCTGAGGCTTATCCGGAAGCTCAACTTCTGTACAGGATTCCTCCATCGCTTCTTTAATCATATCCACCACATATTGATGCTCGGTCAGGTTTTTTTGATCACTTAATAAGGCATCACCAAGAATATGGTCATCCTCTTCTGTTTTGCCTCTCGGAATGGATCCTGCCAGACATGTGGTAAATACGCTTTCACCGTATTTTTTGATCAGCCTTTCGGGAGAAGCACCAATAAAGCAATCTCCATTTGATTCAAATGCAAAAATAAAGCTCTCTCTTTGAAGCTCCATCAGATTTGAAAGCACTCTTTCAATCTCAATCCGCTTTTCAAATACGAGCCTGGATTCCCGTGCAAGCACAACTTTTTTTAAAGAGCCTGTTTTTAATTCCTCTACAATGGCTTCAACCGTATTCATCCACTTCTCCGGATTGATATCCACTTCCTTGAGAAGGACATTTCCCTGCTGCGGCAAATCGTTTTCTATTGAATCTAAGACCGCTCCACGTTCAACCCCAACCTTTTCAAAAAGAGAAAGGTCGTCATGCTGGGTACAAACAACATTGGTTGTTAAAAAAGCCTGGCCCTTAACTTCACTGTACATAAAGGTCGGTACATGAAAAAGTGAATCTGAGTACTTCGACCACAGCTTCGTTTTCTCTTTTAATGGATCAAAAGAAAATCCGCCAAACATAACAGGCCCTATTGCCTTGTTATCATATGGATTAAAAACAATGCTTTCATCTATAAAACGCTTCCATTCCTTTTCGACACTATTAAATCGCCCTGCACTTTGATCTGACTGAATTTGTTTGCATACACCGAGACCGATTATATAAGTTTCGCCAGAAGGATCCTTCCAGAAAAAACGTTCACCAAAAAAACGGCTCTTTCCTGCCGCATAAAAAGAAAGGGGGTCTATATGATTTATTTTTTGAACTTCACTCACTAAAACAGGCTTCGATAAGACCTTTGCCCTCTCGATCGCCTCTTGGATCCCTTCTTTTAGTTCCGTATCTTGTATCGTAACCAAAAAAATCCCTCCAATAACAGCCCAGAAAGGCCGTTATCCTACTTTAAACTTATTCTAAGATACACCTCAGGATTGGAGAATGTCAATGATGTCAATCACTGGACTTCTTTTAGTATCCTTATTATATTATAGCTTACTTTGGGCTCGTGTAATATGAATTACACTCATTTTAGGAAAATGGAAGACGGAGCTTCTCCCTTGCTCAAGGAATTGCTGAAAGAGTAACTTTAACCTTCCCCTTTTAGGATGGAAAATACCGCCTCCGTTTACGGGAAAAATACGTTGACACCCCTTTAATCTTTACCTACACTTAAGTTGTTTCCTCGATTTCTATTGAAGGGTTTCTTTGACAATACCCTGGAAATCGGTTAAAATAAACAAGTTTGATTGAAGCAATTAAATTTAACATTACAGAATATAGATAAAATAAGGGGAGAGTTATAATGCAACCACAAACGCAGACCAGTTTTCCGCCTGCCTCCAATTCAAGGAACTGGAGAGTTTGGTGGCAGTTGACAAGACCTCACACTCTTACAGCCGCTTTCGTTCCGGTTTTGCTTGGAACGGCATTAGCAATGGAAATGACAGAGGTGCATTTTGGATTATTTTTTGCCATGCTGGCAGCGAGCTTGCTGATCCAGGCTGCTACCAATATGTTTAATGAATATTACGATTATAAAAGAGGACTGGACACGGAAGAATCTGTCGGAATCGGCGGAGCGATCGTCCGTGAAGGGATTAAACCAAAAACTGTATTAAATCTGGCATTCGGTTTATATGGTATCGCCATACTGCTTGGCTTTTATATTTGCATGAGCACTAGCTGGTGGATAGCGGTTATCGGGCTGGCATCCATGGCAGTCGGGTTTTTGTACACAGGCGGTCCTCTGCCAATTGCCTACACACCGTTTGGTGAGTTATTTGCCGGATTCTTCATGGGCATGCTGATCATCCTTATTTCCTTTTATATCCAAACAGGAACGGTAACTTCTACGAGTATCTTAGTATCCTTCCCAATCCTGATTCTTGTCGGTGCCATACTGCTTGCCAACAATATAAGGGATTTGGATGGCGACAAAGAATTCGGCCGCAAAACGCTGGCGATTTTATTAGGAAAAAAAGGCGCTATCAATCTGCTGGCTGGAATGTTTATTGTTTCGTACGGATGGGTTTTTGCCTTAATCGCTATGAACATCATTTCCCCATGGCTTGCCATTGTCGTCATTAGTGCACCTAAAGCCGTTAAAGCAACAAAAGGCTTTATCGGTAAAACACTGCCAATGCAGATGATGCCTGCTATGAAGGCAACGGCACAGACAAATACGATCTTTGGATTTTTATTATCAGTAGGCCTGTTTCTTGGCTACTTCTTATAAATCACTTTAAACCTCTGCTTAAGAAAGCAGGGGTTTTTGTTTGGAAAAAAACAACAGAAAACGCTATCCAGGTTTCGTACTGTCAATAACGGGTATTTTTTACTCAAGGAAGAGGATTCGCCACACTTAATAAACTGAAGACCTTCTTCCATTGTGATTTTGCCAATAACGTCAACACTAACCCCATATGGACTATGGTTTATCTTTTAAATTCGGCAGGGCATAAGCGTTCGGACAGGCTTCAGCTTGGGAAACAGAAGCTAATTAAGCTCAGCCTTTTTTATAAAAACCATTTTGGAAAGACACCGTGAAACCAATCTGAAGGATGTGACATTTATGTTGAGCAATGAACAAATAAGCCGCTTAAAAAAGGAATTAAACGACGAAAAAAAATCATTGGAAGACCAGCTTCAAGCGAATAAAGAAGGAGGTCTGGAAAGTGCAAGCGCGAGAGATACAGTTGGGGAGCTTTCCCTTTATGACAACCATCCTGCTGATATGGGTTCAGAACTTTATGAGCGTGAAAAGGATTTTGCATTAGAAGAGCATCATGATTCTGAATTGAATAAAATAAATACAGCACTAAAGGCAATCGAGGATGGTTCTTACGGCAAATGCAAAAAGTGCGGAACTGAAATCCCTTTCGAGCGCCTTGAGGTGCTTCCTGCAACTCTTTACTGCAAAGAACACAGCCCGGAGCAGACTGTGCCAGGAGACCGCCCTGTGGAAGAAGATGTTCTTGAACCTGCATATGGCAATACATTTCAGCATCATCAATTCAGGGAAGTTGTCGACAACGAGGACAGCTTTCAGGAGGTTGCCCGCTTCGGTACTTCCGAGACACCTTCAGACTTAAGGGGCGATTACGAAGACTATAACTCGCTTTATAATGAAGGACATGATGATGAAGGCTTCACGGAGGATTATGAAACCTTTGTCGGAAATGACATGGAAGGCAAACAAAGAAAAATCTATCCTTCCAAAAAGCAGGAAGAGTACGAAGCAATGCTTGATGAAAATAATATTGAAGCGCCTTATGGAGATGTACCTTATCGTCAGACTGACGGCTATATGGATGATGATAAAGAGTAAAATAAAAGCGATGCCCCAAATGGAGCATCGCTTTTTTATATGTCATTGGCAAAATAAGATTACCTATATATTATAGCTTGGATTCGATATCCTGGATAATCTCATCTATCGTATCAGAAACATCGTTTGTACGGCGGGCAATGGAGATGCTGAATTCCAGCAGTTCTTTATAGTTTTTCACCGGAATGGATTCATTTGTCTTCTCGAATTCATTTAGTTGCAGTCCAATATTCTGAAGATGCAGCAAAACTTCTTCCATAGATCCCTTCTCGATTTGGTACATTTAACAGCTTCCCCCTTAATATCTATTGATTACATTATCAGGGTTTTTAAACCTTTTTTAAAGTGGAAATTATTGTTAATATACTTAGCTGGACTTCATTCAATGGAGTAAAAGAGGCTCCCCTTGGAAATATTATTTTAAGAATAACTTGCTGGGAGGCCTATTTATGTCTGGACAAAATAAAGCCGAATGTTTTTCCGAATATGACAAGCTTGAGCAAGTCGTATTATGCGAACCGCAATATATGACCATTTTAGATACTATTAATGAAACACAAAAGCATTTCAAAAAAGAAGGCATCAATATAGATCGGGCGATGAAGCAGCACAGGCATTTTGTCAGTGCCTTGAAAGAAAATGGAGTGGATGTTGTTTTGCTTCCTCCGCTTGAAAAATACCCGGAACAGGTTTTTACCCGGGATATTGGACTTACTCTTGGCAAAAAGGTATATGTAGCTGAAATGGCTGCTGATATCCGTCAAGGGGAAGAAAACGTCCTAAAGCAATGGCTGGAACAGCAGCAAATCCCTTTTTACAATTTAACGGGAGACCGGATCGAGGGGGGAGATGTCCTCATCGACGGAAAAACAATTTATGTTGGGGTGAGCAACCGGACTTTTGAAGAAGCAATCGAGCATCTGCGAAGCCTCCTTCCGGAATATGAGATCATATCCATTCCTTTTACAGATACTTATCTTCACCTGGATTGTGTATTTAATATTATTTCTCCAGAAGAAGCTCTGATTTTCCCTGGAGAAATCCACGGGGAAAAAGTCAAAATGCTTGAGTCCCGATATGATTTGATAAGAGTATCTGAAGATGAACAGTTTACCCTCGGAACTAACGTCCTCTCCATTGGCAATAAAAAAGTCTTCAGCCTCCCTGTTAATAAAAATGTAAATAAAGAGCTCCGGGCAAGAGGCTTTGAGGTTATGGAAGTGGACATAACTGAAATCATCAAATCCGGTGGAGCCTTCCGCTGCTGTACGATGCCGGTTAGGCGAAGCAGAGGGAAATAATATAATGGTAAAAGGCTCCCTGGGGTGGGGGCCTTTTACCATTATATTATTTTTGAGGTGTGCTTGGAGGTTGCCCTATTTCGCAGTAAACTTGTTTATTAAGCACGTTTTCCACTAGCTCTACAAGAAAATGGGAGTTAATTTTGATGATTAACGACGATTTTCGTGTGTGCTTTCCGGATATGGGAGTTAATTCTGATGATTAACGACGATATTAGGGCTGGGCTTTCTATTTGGGAGTTAATTCTGATGATTAACGACGATTTTCGTGTGTGCTTTCCGGATATGGGAGTTAATTCCGATGATTAACGACGATATTAGGGCTGGGCTTTCTATTTTGGGAGTTAATTCTGATGATTAACGACCATATTTGGCCTTGTACTTTTATTTGGGAGTTAATCTAATTTATTTAAGCATATACTCCGGCCGTTTGGGGATTTTGGTAGTGAATCATAACGATAAACAACAGAACTATACAAAAAACAGCCCTTCCGCCTCCGGAAGGGCTGTTTTCCAACATCTATTTATTCATCATTTCAACACCCGCAGGCTTGATGTTCCAAATCTCCCGCGCATACTCGCTGATCGTGCGATCACTTGAAAAATAACCTGAGCCGCCAATATTCATTAAGCTCATTTTAAGCCAGCGGTCCCTGTCTTCGTATGCTTTTCCCGCCTCTTTTTGAATACTTACGTAGGAAGCAAAGTCTCTTAATACAAAGTACTGATCATTTTCCATCAGCAATGAATCAAAAATAGGCTCGAATTCATCATCCACTTCCGGGAAAAATCCGTTTGTAAGCTGGTCGACTACCTGGCGGATTCGCTTATCATGATGATAATATTCTCTTGAGTTGTATCCGCCATTTTGGTAATAGCTTAAAACTTCATCCGCTGTAAGCCCGAAAATAAAAATATTTTCATCTCCCGCTTTTTCTTTAATTTCAATATTTGCTCCATCAAGTGTCCCGACCGTCAAAGCACCATTCATCATGAACTTCATATTACCTGTGCCGGAAGCTTCCTTGCTTGCTGTTGAAATTTGCTCGCTAATATCTGCAGCAGGGAAAATTTCCTCTGCAAGAGAGACCCGGTAATTTTCTAAAAAGACAACTTTTAGCTGATCCTTTGTCTGCGGATCATGGTTTACCTTTTCAGCAACGGTATTAATCAATTTAATAATCTTCTTCGCATAATAATAGCCCGGTGATGCCTTAGCTCCAAATATAAATGTCCGGGGATGCAGGCGGAAATTGGAGTCTTCCTTCAGCCTGTTATATAAATGCATCACATGCAGGATATTTAAAAGCTGGCGCTTATATGCATGCAGTCGCTTCACCTGAATATCAAAAATGGAGGACGTATCCACAATAATGCCATTCTGCTCCTCAATCCGCTTCGCCAGTCTTTCCTTATTCTTTTGTTTAATCTGGTGCAATTGCTCGAGGAACACTCTATCATTCTTAAAGTCTTCTAATTCACGAAGCTTTTCTGGATTCCCAACCCAGCCGGCCCCAATGCTTTCTGAAATTAGATCTGACAAAAGCGGGTTTGCTTTTAGCAGCCATCTTCTGTGTGTAATCCCATTTGTTTTATTATTGAATTTCTCGGGAAAAATTTCATAAAACTGATTCATTTCCCGCTTTTTTAAGATCTCCGTATGCAAAGCCGCTACACCATTTACGCTTGAGCTGCCAACAAGGGCAAGGTGGGCCATTTTAACCTGATCATGGGCAATAATCGCCATATTCTCAATCCGCTTCCAGTCACCGGGGTACTGTTCCCAAAGCTGGCGGCAGAATCGCTCATTGATTTCATTTACAATCATATAAATGCGCGGCAGCAAAGGCTGGAAAATGCGGATAGGCCACTTTTCAAGAGCCTCTGAAAGAGTCGTATGATTTGTATAAGCAATCGTATTAACGGTGATATTCCAGGCTTCTTCCCAGCCCAATCCTTCTTCGTCAAGCAGGATGCGCATCAGTTCAGGGATGGCGAGGACTGGATGGGTATCATTAATATGAATGCTGACAAACTCGTGAAAATCTTTTAAACTATTATGCTGCTTTCGAAAGGATCGTACAATTGAGCGGATGCTGGCAGACACTAGAAAATACTGCTGTTTTAAACGCAGAATTTTTCCTTCATCATGGGTATCATCCGGATACAAAAACTCGGATACCGATTCGGTTTCGCGCTTATATTTTAAAATATCATGGTTGACAGGAAACGGAGACGGTTCTGCATTCCAAAGCCTAAGTGTATTAATCGTATCTGTCTTATAGCCAACAACAGGCATATCGTATGGAACAGCTGAAATCGTCTCAGCATTTACATGGCGAAATACAAGCCGCCCATTTTCCTCTGTTGTTTCCACCTTGCCCCAAAAAGGAATCTCAATCGCAAGATCCGCTTTTCTTACCTCCCAAACATGGCCATTACGCAGCCATTGCTCCGGAAGCTCCACCTGATAGCCGTCGACAATTTTCTGCTCAAATAAGCCATGCTTATAACGAATTCCGCAGCCATGTCCCGGTAAATTTAACGATGCCAATGAATCCATAAAACAGGCTGCCAAACGCCCAAGCCCGCCGTTGCCGAGTCCGGCATCCGCTTCAATCTCCTCCAAGCGGTTCAGGTCAATCCCTAAATCAGCTAAGCCTTCCTTGACAACCTGTTCGATTCCCAAATTCATTAAATTATGGTGGAGAAGGCGTCCCAGTAAAAACTCAATGGACAGATAATACACCTGCTTTTCCCGGTCGATGCGGTAACGTTCATTCGTGTTAATCCACTCTGTACTGACATGCTCTCTAATCATATTGCCGAGAGTAAAATAATGGTCTCTCTCTGTGCTTTCCCCAAAACTTTTTCCGCAGGTCATCTCCAGCTTTTTCAGGAATTCCTCTTTAAATTCGTCCCGATCAGAAAACATGGCTTTCACTCCTTGAGACAAGGCCTGCATAAAGCTGATTATATTTGAATGCAGATTGCGCCCAGCTGTTATCCATTCCCATGGCATTTTTCATAATTTGCTCCCACACCTGGCTGTCACCGTAAAATCCAACTGCTCTTCGAATGGTGTACAGCATATCATGGGCATTAAAGTTGCTGAAGGAAAAGCCGTTTCCTTTACCTGTATTTTCGTTATAGGACTGTACGGTATCATTTAAGCCGCCTGTTTCCCTGACAATCGGTATCGATCCGTATTCCATGGCAATCATCTGCCCCAATCCGCAAGGCTCAAATTGCGAAGGCATTAAAAATAAATCGGATCCTGCATAAATTTTATGTGCAAGCCCCTCATCAAATCCGATATACGCTTTGCACTTATTAGGATAACTGGCTTCCATTTCCATAAAAAACTGCTCAAACTCAGGATCTCCTGTTCCCAGAACCAAAACTTGAACATCCTCCAGCATAAGGTCGTTGAATACACATTTAACTAGATCGAGGCCCTTTTGCTTTGTCAGCCTTGTAACCATGGCAATCAGAGGGATATCTTCTTTCACAGGCAGGCAGAATTTTTCCTGGAGATGCTTTTTATTTGCTTTCTTATCCTTCAATTTCTCAGGGGAATATTTTTTATAAATAAATGAATCCTTTCCTGGATGATAAAATTCATCATCAATGCCATTTAAAATTCCTTCAAGATCGGAGGCTCTCCGCTTAAGCAAATCATGCAGCTTTTCTCCGTAATACTCTGTTTGAATTTCATCCTTATAAGTTGGGCTGACTGTTGTGATTTTATCAGCTGCAACGATCCCGCCCTTCATAAAATTAATATTGCCGAAGAACTCAAGCTTGTCGGGGTGAAAGTGGCTATAGTCCAACCCTAATAAATCCCCTAAAGCCCCCCGCGGCATAATTCCTTGAAACTGCAGGTTATGGATGGTAAACACTGTCCGGATGAATTCATAGCCCTTTTTCGCACGGTATTCAACACGCAGCAGAAAAGGAACCATTCCAGTATGCCAGTCATGGCTGTGAATGACGTCCGGATAGAAATCCATATGATGAAGGGCATCGAGAATAGCCCGGTTAAAATAAGCAAATCTCTCCCCATCATCAAAGTAGCCATATAATTTTTCACGGTTAAAATAGTACTCATTGTCCACAAAATAAAATGTAATTCCCTGATATTCCAGCTCTTCAATACCGCAATATTGGTTTCTCCATCCCACTTGTACTGTAAACTCGCATTTTCTCGACATTTTCTTTTTAAAATCATTTGAAATGGAACCATATTTGGGGAGGATCACCCGGACATCGGTGCCTTGCTTAGCCAGCTCCTTTGGGAGGGAACCAGCTACATCTGCAAGTCCGCCGGATTTAACAAATGGAACACATTCAGAAACAGCAAACAATACTTTCACGAGTTCATCAGCGCTCCTTGTATGGTACCTTTCCGGATAACTAGAGGCATATTATGTGTACCCTCAATCTTGGTACCGGATTCTACCTTAACATCTTTATCTAAAATAACTGAGTCTAAAACACAGTTTTCACCGATTTGGGATTTTTGCATAATAATGCAATTTTTCACGACCGAACCCCTGCCAATTTTGACACCTCTGGAAATGATGCTATTTTCGACCACACCTTCAATCATGCATCCATTGGCGATCATGGAATTATGGGCACTGGCCCCTTTTATATAACGGGTTGGCGGTTCATCCTTTACTTTCGTATAAACCGGCTGGCTGCGCTTAAAGATCGTTTTCCAGGCTTGAGGTTCCAATAGGCTAATACTTGCAGCAAAATAAGCATCGATTGAATCAATCATAACGGCCAAGCCGGTATATTCATAATTGCATATCGTGTAGGAATGGTGGATATCTGTAACCACATCGCTCATGCAAGTGTACCCAGTTTCATTTCTCGTTTCTATTAAATTGATAAGCAATGAAGTTTTAACCAGATACATTTCAAGCGAGCGTCCATCCTGGCGTACGACTGTAATGTCGCACCCTGTATTTATATGCCTTTCCAGAACCGGCCTAAAGTCCATATTAAAAACGGTAAAGCAATTCGATATTAGCGCATACTCTTGCTTGCTGCGATAAAAATAATCCAAGTTGGCTCCAAAATGATTAAATGAACCAATTCCTTTGCTCGGACTATCCAGCAAAGGGGAAGGAAAAAAGAATAGGCCATCCCTTTTTCTGTTTAAGTCCCAATTCTTCCCTGAACCTAGATGGTCCATTAAGGATCGGTATTGATACTTCGGAAATATGGCAACACTTTCTATGTCCGAATTCACCATATTGGATAGGACAAAATCGATTAGCCTGTAACGGCCGGCAAAGGGAACAGCTGCAAGCGACCTGTGCACTGTCAATTCCTCTAAATCTTCATGGTAGGTTGTTGCGTCTATCACACCAAGCATTCTATTCTTCATGAAATTCCCTCCCGAAAAGTTGGTCAAAAAGCCGTTTCCGGCATCCAGGCATATATCTATTATTTAAGAACAAATTCCCTGTATCATTTCCTGTGTAATTAAGATAATTTCATCTGTTTCTTCCGATGAACTGATCACAAACCCGTCAGGTATCTTCATTCCGCTTGGCACAATCGCCTTTTCAATGTATACATTCTCCCCAATTATTGCATCAGGCATAATTACCGATTCCCGGATGACAGATCCTTTTCCAACCAGGACTCCCTGGAACAAAACTGATTTTTCAACTTCCCCTTCAATGGTACAGCCTTCGTTAATCAATGATTCAGCTACCTCAGCTTCAGGTGAAATATATTGTGGCGGATGATTTGGGTTAACAGAATAAATTCGCCAGTCATGATCAAATAGATTCAGCTCGCATTCATCATCCAGCAAATCCATATTTGCTTCCCACAGGCTTTTGACTGTTCCGACATCCTTCCAGTATCCATTGAATGGGTAAGCGAACAGTTTTTTATTTTCGTCAAGCATAAGAGGAATAATATCCTTGCCAAAGTCATGGCTTGATTCAGGATTCCGGTCGTCCATTTCCAAATATTCCTTTAAAACAGGCCAATTAAAGATATATATTCCCATCGATGCCAGATTATTTTTAGGAAAAGCTGGTTTCTCATCAAATTCAGCAACCCTCATATCTTCACTCGTGTTCATGATGCCGAACCTGCTCGCCTCCGGCCAAGGTACTTCTATGACCGAAATCGTTGCATCTGCGCCTTTTTCAACATGGTATTCCAGCATCAGCTCATAATTCATTTTATAAATATGGTCACCTGATAAAATCAGGACATATTCAGGATCATATTGCTTTAGATAATTGAGATTCTGGTAAATGGCACTTGCTGTTCCTGTATACCACTTGACTTCCGAGGATTCGCTGTAAGGCGGCAGCACAGTCACTCCGCCATTTTTTCTGTCCAGATCCCATGCACTTCCAATGCCAATATAAGAATTTAGCACAAGCGGCTGATATTGGGTTAGAACACCTACTGTATCAATTCCGGAATTGGTGCAGTTGCTTAATGTAAAATCAATAATCCGATATTTCCCTCCAAACGGAACAGCCGGCTTCGCAAGACTCTTCGTCAGCGAACTAAGTCTGCTCCCTTTCCCTCCTGCTAACAGCATGGCTACGCACTTTTTCTTTCCCATTTCCCTTTCTCTCCTTCCGATGTTTTACTGGGCGCAAAATTGAAATGCCAAATGGCGCAATAGACATTTTCAAGCTGAATGGTTTTCCATGAAACTCTTTTTCCTCAGACTTAAGCACTTTTTTATTAATACAATTGGAACCACCAAAGCTTTCATAATCACTATTAAAGATCTCCCGGTATGATCCTAGATTTGGAACGCCAATACGGTAATCGTGATATAAAGCAGGTGTAAAATTACAGACAATGACCAGGAAATCATCTTCTTTTGCCCCTTTTCTGATAAAAGAAAAGATGGACTGGCTTGCATTATTAACATCAATCCATTCAAAACCATCATGCAGATGATCCAGCTCATATAGCGGCTTGGAACGTTTATAAACCTTTATCAGTTCTTTCAAATAGTCATTTGCTTTTTTATGCATCTCATAATCGAGCAAGTGCCAATCAAGCTGTTCTTTATCCTTCCATTCAGAAAACTGTCCAAGTTCGCTTCCCATAAAAAGAAGCTTTTTTCCAGGGTGTGCAATCATATAACCGAGAAGCAGCCTAAACTGGGCAAATTTCTGCCAGTAATCGCCCGGCATCTTATCAAGCAATGATTTTTTCCCATGGACAACTTCATCATGGGAAAACGGAAGCACAAAGTTCTCAGTAAAAGCGTACAAAAGGGAAAATGTCATTTTCCCATGAACTGCGGTGCGCTTATCAGGCGCTGTTTCCATATATGTAAGAACGTCATTCATCCAGCCCATATTCCACTTATAATGAAAGCCTAGTCCGCCATAATGGACTGGGGAAGTCACCTGAGGCCAATCCGTTGAATCTTCAGCCATCATCAAAAACGAGGGATCATATTGAGAAACAACTTTATTTAAGTTTTGCAGAAAACGAACTCCAAATGGATTTTCCTTTTCTCCATTCCGGTTTGGCCAATAAATGATATTAGCAACCGCATCAACCCGGAAGCCGTCAATATGGTAGTTTTCCATCCAAAAAACAGCATTGGATAAGAGAAAGCTTTGCACTTCATTTTTGCCTAGATCAAAATTGGCTGTTCCCCAAACACGATTCTCTCTGTCGCCTTCAGTTTCATATTCATATAAATACGTTCCATCAAACTGATAAAGGCCATGAGCATCCTTGCAAAAATGCCCTGGAACCCAGTCAAGAATCACGCCAATACCATACTGGTGGCACTGATCAACAAAATACATGAATTCATGCGGGGTTCCATATCTGCTTGTTGCCGAATAATAGCCCGTTCCCTGATAGCCCCAGGACGCGTCGAGCGGGTGCTCAATGACTGGAAGCAGCTCAATATGGGTAAAGCCTTGCTCTACCGCATAAGGGATCAGCTCATCTGCAAGCTCCTTATAAGAAAGCAGGCTGCCATCTTCTTTCTTTTTCCACGACCCCAAATGAACCTCATAAATAACAGCAGGCTCTGAAAAAATCTGCTTCTTCTCCTTTTTCTGCATCCATTTGCTATCATTCCATTGATAGCCTTCTAATGAATACACAATAGAAGCCGTATTGGGCCTGAGCTCCGAAAAGAAGCTGTAAGGGTCTGCCTTTAATAAAACCGTTCCTTCCTTTGTTTTAATTTCATACTTATACAAGGCACCTTTCATGTCTTCATCCAGCTGAATAAACCAAACACCCTCATTATTCACTTTATGTAAGGTATAGCCTTCTCCATTCCAATCATTAAAATCACCGACTAGTCTGACAATTTCAGCATTCGGTGCCCATACACAAAAACGGGTAAAAACTCTTCCATCTTCCACAACTACATGCGCCCCAAATAACTGATGGCTTTCATACAATGTTCCTTCATGGAACAAATGCAGCTGATAATCGGTTGGAAACAAAGTATCCACTAACATCCTTCTCCCCACCCAGTCTTCAATTTCTAACGACTTTCCTGTTATATTCGCGCAAGATGGAAAAAATCCTTGTAAAAGTTTTTTTAATTTTATGACAGTAAGATTCAAAAACCGACAAAAACCGGAGCGACTTCCCCCTATTCACCAGCCTTCGACATAATCTGGGGCAAACTAAGACAAAATAAAACAAAATAGGCAAGCAGAAAAAGAAAGGAGAATAATATTTTGAGTAATAAAGAAGAGGAATTTTTATTAAACGAGGCCAACAAAGATCAAGTGAAAATTCCAATATTTGAAGCACCCGATGGGAAAATCATGGCCACAGGCGATATGTTCAGAGGACCGTACACAGGGATTTCTTCCGAAATAGATCTGAATAATCCAGGGAATAAGCTGAGCGAGAAAGAAGAGAAGTTTGATTAGAAGGTAAAGTACTCTAAAAAGAAAGGCACTGTTAACCTTGCCTGCTGATCTCCGCTCCAGGCACTCAGAGAACAGCGGGCGGGTCCGGGAGCTTCAAGCAATAAGCCTGCGGGGTCTCCCTTTGATCCGCACTCCGGCAGGACATTTGAATAAGCATCAGTGCATTACCACCTCACGAAGGAAATGTGAGAGCATTTCCGAGGAGCCGCACATTCAGATCCACTCAGCAGGGTGCTTAAATCTATGTGGAGCTATAACACAGCCAAAAGAAAAAGGACAAACAAAAAAGCTGCCAACATCATGTTGACAGCTTTTTTGTATGACCCCTACGGGATTCGAACCCGTGTTACCGCCGTGAAAGGGCGGTGTCTTAACCGCTTGACCAAGGGGCCAATATATGGCGGAGAAGGAGGGATTTGAACCCTCGCGCCGGTTGCCCGACCTACACCCTTAGCAGGGGCGCCTCTTCAGCCACTTGAGTACTTCCCCATATATGGCTCCGCAGGTAGGATTCGAACCTACGACCGTTCGGTTAACAGCCGAATGCTCTACCACTGAGCTACTGCGGAACAATCAAAATGGTGGGCCTAAATGGACTCGAACCATCGACCTCACGCTTATCAGGCGTGCGCTCTAACCAGCTGAGCTATAGGCCCATTTTGGAGCGGGTGAAGGGAATCGAACCCTCATCATCAGCTTGGAAGGCTGAGGTTTTACCACTAAACTACACCCGCGTTAGGTTGTATAAATGGTGGCTCAGGACGGAATCGAACCGCCGACACAAGGATTTTCAGTCCTTTGCTCTACCGACTGAGCTACTGAGCCAAACTAAGAAAAATGGCGGTCCGGACGGGACTCGAACCCGCGACCTCCTGCGTGACAGGCAGGCATTCTAACCAACTGAACTACCGGACCAGATTGCGGGGGCAGGATTTGAACCTGCGACCTTCGGGTTATGAGCCCGACGAGCTACCGGACTGCTCCACCCCGCGATAGTATTATTTATGTGATTTTTCTATGCTCACATACAGCATAAGGACTGTCCCGATCTCAGTATGCTTAATCAAGTAGCAGCTCGATCGGTACAACTCGCAGTTTATTCAGTGAAGTAACGCTTCGTTGCTCCACCCCGCGATAGTAATATTAAAAAATGGAGGAGGAAAGGGGATTCGAACCCCTGCGCGGTTTGACCCGCCTGTCGGTTTTCAAGACCGATCCCTTCAGCCGGACTTGGGTATTCCTCCGAAATAATAAGAACATAAATCATGTTGGTAGCGGCGGAGGGGATCGAACCCCCGACCTCACGGGTATGAACCGTACGCTCTAGCCAGCTGAGCTACACCGCCAAAATGATTAAATATTCATGGTGGAGCCTAGCGGGATCGAACCGCTGACCTCCTGCGTGCAAAGCAGGCGCTCTCCCAGCTGAGCTAAGGCCCCCTGTTATAAAAGAAGTGTCGCTGGTCGGGAAGACAGGATTCGAACCTGCGACCCCTTGGTCCCAAACCAAGTGCTCTACCAAGCTGAGCTACTCCCCGTTTATATGGCGCGCCCGAGAGGAGTCGAACCCCTAACCTTTTGATCCGTAGTCAAACGCTCTATCCAATTGAGCTACGGGCGCATTATTAAAATTCAACTGGTGCCGAGGACCGGAATCGAACCGGTACGGTAGTCACCTACCGCAGGATTTTAAGTCCTGTGCGTCTGCCAGTTCCGCCACCCCGGCAATTAAATGGAGCGGAAGACGGGATTCGAACCCGCGACCCCCACCTTGGCAAGGTGATGTTCTACCACTGAACTACTTCCGCTTAAAAATGGTGCGGGTGAAGGGAGTCGAACCCCCACGCCTTGCGGCGCCAGATCCTAAGTCTGGTGCGTCTGCCAATTCCGCCACACCCGCATATTTAAATGGTGAGCCATGAAGGACTCGAACCTTCGACCCTCTGATTAAAAGTCAGATGCTCTACCGACTGAGCTAATGGCTCATAATTTTATGAGTCTTCTTAAATCCTTATTAAGTGATTTAAGATGAAGATGGTGCCGGCGAGAGGACTTGAACCCCCAACCTACTGATTACAAGTCAGTTGCTCTACCAATTGAGCTACACCGGCAGCTTGTACATTTAAATTTAATGGTGGAGGATGACGGGATCGAACCGCCGACCCTCTGCTTGTAAGGCAGATGCTCTCCCAGCTGAGCTAATCCTCCATTATTAAAGCCCGGCAGCGTCCTACTCTCACAGGGGGACAGCCCCCAACTACCATCGGCGCTGAGAAGCTTAACTTCCGTGTTCGGTATGGGAACGGGTGTGACCTTCTCGCTATCGCAACCAGACTATTTTTCAAAGACAAGTTTTATTATACCGTCTTTTTAGAATTTTTCAAGAGGAAATTTAATATTTTTCATTCCCTCAAAACTAGATAATGCATGAAGAAGTGTTGCCGAGTATTCACCAATGCGTTGTCCAGCTCCGGCGGCTAGCCCCTCGAGGTCATAAGCCAATCACTTCCTGAAGGAAATTCACCTTCCTGCAGCGCTTGTCTTATGCTTGTCGGGGCTGATCAAGCCGCCTCCGCTTTTCGTTTTGGTTAAGTCCTCGATCGATTAGTATCAGTCAGCTCCACATGTCGCCACGCTTCCACCTCTGACCTATCAACCTGATCATCTTTCAGGGATCTTACTAGCTTGACGCTATGGGAAATCTCATCTCGAGGGGG
>NZ_VLKI01000030.1 GCF_007830235.1 Cytobacillus oceanisediminis | reverse complement strand
TTAGTAATTGGAAGTTCTGTGATAGGTACTTCCATTTTACATTGAAAACGGTGGTCTTTTTTATGATTTTGATCTATTTACTACACTAGGCACCTATATTTTAAAAATAAACTATCTGACGGGATTTCACCATTGATATGCCCCATCTCCTTTAAAATTCCAATAGCAATCGCCAAGTCAAAAAACGGACCATTTTTCTTTTGCTCAGAAGGTGACAAATTCACTACAATTTTTTGATTTGCACCACCACAATTCAAACTACGAATAGCGGACAAAACTCGTTCCTTTGACTCCTTAACAGAGGCATCAGGCAAGCCAACAATCACCATCGAGTTCATTCCAGGTGAAATCTGCACTTCTGCCTGAACACGATAGCCTTCCAACCCTTTCAAACCAATACATGAGACTTTTACGGTCAAATTTATAGCCTCCTTAAATTGAATTGTAATTATAATGCGGGAAAAAGAATTTGAAGGATCAGACATTAAACATAGCGGATAAAAAAAAAGAGGTAAAAACAAGTGAGGAAACGATGGTAAAGACTACTTTCGACAAAAGCAGCAAAAACCCTGCAAAATACTTTCATTTTATTGAATATGATTCATGGAGATTGGGACACGGTGCCTGTCCCCTTGTCCCTATGACAGAGGCATCAGGCAAGCCAACAATCACCATCGAGTTCATTCCAGGTGAAATCTGCACTTCTGCCTGAACACGATAGCCTTCCAACCCTTTCAAACCAATACATGAGACTTTTACGGTCAAATTTATAGCCTCCTTAAATTGAATTGTAATTATAATGCGGGAAAAAGAATTTAAAGGATCAGACATTAAGCATAGCGGATAAAAAAAAGAGGTAAAAACAAGTGAGGAAACAAGGGTAAAGACTACTTTCGACAAAAGCAGCAAAAACCCTGCAAAATACTTTCATTTTATTGAATATGTTTCATGGAGATTGGGACACGGTGCCTGTCCCCTTGTCCCTCTGGAAACGAGGGTATAGACTACTTTCGACAAAGACACCAAAAACCCTGCAAAATATTTTCATTTTATCGGATAAGATTCATGAGATTGGGACATAGTACCTGTCCCCGTGTCCCTTTATAACGGTAAATTCGAATCCCATAAATTAAAAGAACAGCTCTTTAGAGATTTTACTCTCCAAAGAGCTGTTCTTGGACTGGGACGAGGAACCTGTCCCCTTGTCCCCGTCCCCTTGTCCCTAAGATTTGTGATTGGGATATGGCATCTGCCCTTATTTTTACCATTCTATTTTATTCCTCTTCTAGCAAAATGGAAAAGCTCTGTAGAGATTTCTCTCCACAGAGCTTTTCTAGAGGTGGGACGAGGAACCTGTCCCCTTGTCCCTTTAGATATATTCAATGAATAATAATAATTTTTTTCCTGGTAATATTAAAAAATTTGAAATGAATTTTGTTAATATCTTTCTTATCCAACCTATTTTTTAATTCAAAAAAGGTTCTGAGGAATTAATCCTTCAGAACCTTACAGGGAGGTACTCATAATAATGGCACCCTTTTTATTACTTATACAACCGTATAAGTAATAAAAAAAGGGCTATTAAAAAATTTCCCTTTTTTTGTAAATCATAGATGTTTTAAAAGAAGATTACTGATACTTATCATTAATAATAAAGCTCTAAGGATAATAAGTCTCCTTAGAGCTTTATTACTATTTATTATATGATTTTAAATTACTTATTAACTGATACGCCTGCTTTTTGAACGATTCCAATAGCATCAACAATATCAGCAGCAGCAGCATCAACTTCAACAGTAGTTAATTTTGTTACAGCAGCAGCATCAGCTACAGTAAGGACTAATTTACCTTCTGTAACGGCAGCCGAAGTAATTCCTACTGATGCACCCTTGCTATCAAACAATTTAATTTCATCTGTTACATTTCCGTCAACAGCTAATGCACCAAGAGCTTCTGAATAAGTTACAGTTAACTCATTTAGATTAGTAGCAACAAATGACTTCGCTTCAGGAGCAGTATTGTCTACAACAGCTAACTCTTTAATGAAAGCATTGCTAACTTTGTTGTCAAGAGTTTGTACACCAGTTACTCGGAAGATCGCTTTGTTATCGCTTGCTTTTACAAATCCTTCTGGAAGCGTAATTACAACCTGTGTTTGGTCTACAACTAAAGTGACAGGGTCCTTAACAAACTCAATTTTTGTATCAGCTGGTAGAGTTACTCCATTAAGTTGGTATGCAGCAGGGTTCAAAGCAGAACCTGTTCCAGTTGCTTTAACTTTAACATCATAGTCAACTGTAACTACATTATTTAGTACAGTAGCACCTGCAATAGTGAATGAAGTTTCTACTGGAGCTGTAACATCAGCAACATCTACTGTAAATGAGTATTTAGCACTCTTGTTTGAAGCAAGAGATTTATCAGTAACATATCCTAAACCAAGGTCAAAGCTATATTTATCAGCTTTTAATCCATCAACTAATGTGTATACAACCTTCTTAGCATCAGTTGCAGAGACTTCTTGAGTAGCAATTACGCTACCGTTAGCAAGAATTTCACCTTTTGAGTTTACAATCGCTACTTTAGTGTTGTCTAGATTAGCTACTTCTTCATTGTAAGTAACAACAAAGCCAGTTACTTTTCCATTTGCTTTTGTAGTTTCTACGCTAGAAACACCAGGAGCAGTAACATCTTTAGATACAGAAACTGTCTTAGTTATTTCAGCAGTATTAACATTTCCTAAAGTATCTACAAGAGCTTCTTTAGCAACAGTTAAAGTAACAGTATCAGTATTACCATTTTTGAATAGGTAGCTACTATTTAAAGTAACAGTGTATTCCTTAGCATTTTTCGGATTAACTGTAGCATCAGTTACAATATTCGTAACGAAAGTGCCAACTTTACCAGTAATAGCTAAAGTATCGTCCTTTAGAGCCTTATCAAGTGTTACTTTTACTTTATTTTCACCAGCAGCTACTACACTTGTAATTGAAGCTGGGGTATTATCAACTGATACATTTAAAGGAGCTACTTGTACATCCTTTACATTTCCAGCAGCATCTTGAGCATTTACAACAGTAATATCATAAGTTTTAGTTGCATCAAGATCTACAGCAACAGTTGCAGTATTTCCAACAACATTAGGAGTGTAGTTTAAGCCAGCAATTTTAACGTTATCAATAGAAGCTACATCTTCGTTAAATGTTAGCGTTACTACTTTAATACCATCAGCTGTACTTTTAATTGTTGATTTTGCACTTGATAAAACTGGAGCAGCTTTATCATTAACGTTTAATTTATAGTTAACAGCTTTTAAGAAGCCACCATTAGCTCCCTTAACAATTTCAAAAGGAACCTTTACTGTGTAATCACCTTTGAAATAGCTAGCTGCTTTTAGAGTAAGAGTTTTTCCATCTGCACTTAGTTCTTGTGTAATTGCACCAGGAGCTAATGCGTCAGTACCAGAAATAACAGTAATTACATCGTTTCCGTCAGCGTCTACTAATGTATCAGCATCAACAGCTGCACTAAAAGTGAGTTGAACAGTTTTTCCGTCAATCGCACTTACACCCACAACCTCAGGAGTCGCTGGATCAACTTCTAGTGTATCCGCTTTGTGTAAGAAGATAGCAAAGTCTCCACGCTTTACTGCATCAGAAGTTCCGAAAGAAGTAGCAGTCTTACCACTAGTGATTTTGTTTGTTACTAAAGCTTTAACAGCATCTGCATAACGGTCACTTACGTCAGTGAATGCTAATGAACCTTCACCTTTCAACTCGTATGCATTAGTAAGGATGATAGCTAATTCCCCACGAGTTAGTTCAGCTTCAAAGCCAAAAGAAGTTGCTGTTTTACCATTTAAGTAACCAGCAGCTTTAAGAGCATTTACAGCGCCTTTTGCGCGAGATGGTACATCAGAGAAACCAGCATCTGGTGCAGTAGCACCATCAAGACCAAGTGCTTTTGCAAGCATTACGGCTGCATCCCCACGCTTAATAGTTTGAGATACACCAAATTGAGTCTCAGAAACGCCATTTGCGATTCCGTTCTCTACTAGGTAACTTACAGCTTCCTGATAACGATCAGATACATCGGAGAAGCCAGCTGCAGCGGCTGGAGCTACAGCGGATGCTACTAAAGTAGCTGTCGCAGCGGTTGCTACGAACTTACGATAAGACTTTGGTTGGTAAGCCATTGTAATATTTCCTCCCTGTTTTGCTAAGTATGTTTGTTTTTCTCTAAATCGATGATGGGATCATCGACTAGCAATAAAATTGCAAGTTAACTTCTCCTCTGTAATTATTGGTAATTTTATAGTTTATATGTACCATTTGGCAGAATTGGAAAACTTAACTTGATTCTATTCTACCAAATTACTACTATAATTCAACCATTTTTTACAATTTTCACTGTTGTAAAAATTACCAAATTATCTCTATTAAGGAATATGTAGTTAACTATTCAACTATTGCTATTTGAAACGCACTTCATCATTATACATAGTATTTTTATAAATTGGAAGTTTTTGAGCAAAAAAGTTAAAAAATCCAATTTATAATAAACTATCCAATTTATAAGACGTATGACTTAATGAAAAGTTGCATTTTCAGAAACATTTTCCAAAATCCTATGCATAATGACTTATTACAATCTTCTATATCGGCATTTTTTCTTAAAACCTTACGATTATTAGTAAAATTTCTAAATTCTTTCACAAGCGATCTGAATGTATAAAAGATAATTCACAGAAAAAATAATGATTATTTTATGCATAAAAAACAGCTGAAAAATTTCCAAATCCACACAAAAAAACGGAGTGCCAATGCACTCCGTTTCATTTGAGCCTATTCGCCTATTGACTCCTTCCGGTTGAATGACAGGAACCCAAGTACTAGGCCTGCAGTCAGCCAGAAAATCACGTTAAGCTGAGGAATGAATATTAAGTTATTGGATAAGTTCTGGACCATGTAGCAAATGCTTCCGACGAATAATCCGACGGCCATTACTCTTCCAAGGAGGTTCTGCCTAAAGTAAAGCTTAATGATCGTCAGGAAGTAGATCACATATATGAGCATAAATGAAGCCAGGCCTACAAATCCGGTTTCAGCCCCTACTTTCAGGTAGGAGTTGTGGACAGAATAGCTTTCATGCCCGATATACAGCTCTGGATACTTTGATACATATTCTTTGTAATTGGCTGTGTAGTTACCCATTCCTACCCCAAGAATCGGGTTGTCTCTTAGCATATACCAGCCGGTTTTCCATAGTGTCATACGGGACACAACAGCACGGTTGGTCGTTGTATCTTCCTCTTCAGGTTCTTCCTCATCTGCCACTTCTTCGGGTTCCCCATCTCCGTCAGTATCTTCGGGCTCCCCCGCTCCTTGATGGTTTTGCGAACCTTGAGGCAGAAGCTTTTCAATCGCATATATAGCTGAGTTTGTCCTGGATTGTACATCCGGCATGAAATAAAGGACTGCAAACAGGATGACAAATGAGATCAGAATTTGCGGCTTGATCACATTTTTAATAAATTGCTTTGGCATCAGGATGATAAGAAGAATACCTGCACAGAACATGGTTACCCATGCCGCACGTGTGTAAGTCAGGATTACGTTTACCACATAAATGGCATAAACTGCAAACGCTAGAAGCTGTGCCGTTTTGTTTTTAAAATAAACGACAGCCAATAGCAATACAGTTGGAATAATATAATTTAAATAGGCCGAGTAATAGTTCGGGTTCACAAGTGTGGAGTCAACCCGCCCCTTTGCTTCCTTGAGCGCATAGAGGCCTGCTTTGTTTAATGAGAAATTAAAGACGTACTGCAGAACCCCGAATAGCCCCACAATCACGACTGCTGCTCCAAACCATTTCGCAAAGCCTAAATATTGCTTTTTTGTAAAGTCTACTTTGGCCACGATCAGGAAAAGAACGACATAAGATAGATAGCGGGCAATTTCCATTACAGCTGACTTTAAATCAATTGCGTTAATCACTGAAATCAGCGATACCAGTAAAAATAGCCCAAAAGCTGCGGCCAGCGGCCATATTTTAAAATCATTCAGGCGGATATTTCCTTTGAAAAAGTCATAAAACGCCGCCAATGTGACAAGCGGGATTAAGACGATTTCAACAGATAACGGGAGCGGTCCCAGATACGTCTTAAAGTAAACAATCGGGATCAAAAACAAGCTTGCTAACACAAAGTAGTAAGTCAATGAGTTTTTATTAGGCATTCTAAAGCTCCTTTTGGTAAGGGTAAACAAGTATAATGTTTAAAGTTATAAAAAGTCCAGCTTCGGCTCCTGGGCAAATCGCCTGCGCATTTCTAATAATCATGCTTTCCATTGTATAGATTACACGATTCGACCTGTATAGACAATTTTATTTTTTTCCTATTTTCACTTTTTCATAGGTCTCTTTGGTTTCCTTGTACAGCTGCTGCAGGGAGAATTGGGATGAAGCAAAATGATAAAGCTTTTCCCCCATCTTTCTTAAGTTGCCATTTTTATGCGCATCATATGCCTTGGAAAATGCAGAAGCCAAAGCTTTTGCATCGCCAGTTGGTGTAATCCAGCCGGTCTCATCCTCTGTTACCAGCTCCCTGACGCCTCCCACATCTGTGGTTACCAGGGGAACATGCTGATTGGCCGCTTCCAAAAGTGCGAGTGGAAAGCTTTCACTATATGAAGCGAGAAGGGCAAGATCGGAGGCAGCATAGATGGAATCCACATCCTGGCGGAATCCAAGGAAGCGAACCTGATTTCCCACGGCCATGCTTTCAGCCTTCTGGATGAGTTCATCCCTAATCGGGCCATCCCCGACTAAAACAAGCTTTATATCAGGCTTGTCCAGCTGTTTAATCGCTTCAAATACAAGCTCATGTCCTTTAATGGGATGAAGCCTTGCGACCATGGTCAGGACGAAATCCTCTTCGTTCAGCCCCAGGCTGGCCCTTGAAACAGGCTCCGCTTTTTGGCTGGTGAATTCGATTCCGTTATAGACGGTCTTTATTTTATCGGCAGGAATGCCCATACTGATAAGATTATTTTTAAAAGTTTCTGACACAGCAAAGTAATAGTCCATTCTGTTTAACGCATATAAGCTTAGCTTGGTAAAAACCGTTCCCTTCAGTCCGGATTTCATGAAATCCAGCTTCGGATCGCTATGCACGGTTGTCACCCATTTCGCATTCGTCCTGCCTTTGAGATAGACGCCAAATAAATTGGCTCTGGGGCCATGTGTATGCAAAATGTCGTAGCCATTTTCACGGATAAAGCCGGCGAGTTTATTCAGGACAGACAGATCATAGCGGGAGGATTGCTTGAAAAGATGAACATCAATGCCTGCTTCTCTTGCTTCCTGGGAAAGAGCTCCCTCCTGCAGAACCGCCAGTGATGCCTGCTCCTTTGGGAATTGCGACAGGAGCGTGATTACATGCTTCCGGGATCCGCCTGTCTCTCCCCCGCTGATAAAGTGAAGAACCTTCATTTAGATGCTCCCTCCCTGTCCGGAATGGCGTTCTTTGTACATCCGCTTTTTTTCATCGACATTTTTGAGTATGCCCCATATTAAGGTTGCCGCTTTATTAACCTGCTTGAAAATCTGATTATACGGATATTTCTTTTGATCTACACGCTGGTATTGGACTGAGAATTCGGATGCAGGGATTTCAAGAAACGTCTCAACAGCCTTCGCGTTTGTACCAGGAACAAGCTCTGTCTTGATTTTGCTTAGCTCAATAAATCCGTCAAAGTCGATCGCCTGTGATTGGAAGATATCAACCGCTTTTTCTTTGGTTTCAAATGCATCCGTAATATCGATAACTGTATTGATTTCATTGGGCGGTATCGGGCAATTGATTTCATACATACGGACAGCACCGCTATACTGCTTCTCCTCCAATACATCCGAGAGTATTCTGCCGGTCGTGACATGGTCAGGGTGGCAGTCAACAAAGGTCGGGCAATAGATAAATGCCGGTTTCTTTTCCTCAATCAGGCTGCGGAATAGCTCCCGGGAATGTTCATTGCTTTCCAGTGCCCCATCTGGAAGGTCAAGAAAAACCAAATCCTGAAAGCCGAGAAGCTGCTGAACCTCTTTGGCTTCCTGCTTTCTTTTGGCCATTAATTCTTCTTTTGAGAGGGAGCTGACACTGCCTGATCCATCTGTTATATAAGCAACCGTGACATGCTGGCCTTTTTTCACATGCTCAATGATCGTCCCGCCAAGGCCGATCGTTTCATCATCCACATGAGGAGCCAGCACCAAAACATTTCCTTCGGTTATCCTTGTCAATGCTTGCTCCTCTTTATAAAAGCCCTTCAGCTTTTGGCGTGTATAAGGAAGGATGAATGGCTTGACCACATTTAATATCGTTCTTTTCAAGTTCGCTGCCATGCTTCCGCCTCCTAAAATGAATCCACATCTGCTGGGGTAATGTACCAGTTTTCAATCGAATCATCTTCTTTTAATGAAGGATCCACTGGCTTTCCGACAAGCGGCATGGGATTGTCTTTATGCACAAAACGGAATTTCTTTAATTCCTTAAAGTATGGGGACTGGGCCAATGCCCATGTTTGAATGACATCGGCTTCCTCCAGCTCCTGCAGCGTTCCAGCCACAAGCTGTTCCCAGGCTTCCTCTTTTTCAATCGCCAGCATATCGACAATGGTTCCATTCAGGACATTGCCGCCGCCAAATGGCTTTTCCTCCAGCGAAATGACAGAGTAGCCGCTTAGGATATCATTCTCATACATCGCCAGCATTTTATATTCTCTATCGGGATGTCGATGAAAGCGCCAATTTAAAAATTGGGCATCTCTTTTGAGCAGAATGGGAGCGACCCCTTTGCTGCTCTCCCAAAGAGAATCAAACTCTCTTCCACATTCCGATACAAATTTAAATGAGTATTTCAGCGAGTTGGCCTTTTTCGGCTTGAGAAAACGATCTGCCACTCTGATGGCAGGCTTGGCCGCTTTTAAAAACGGAAGCTTATTCACCACCAGGGTTGAAAGGCGGTTTACCCGGATTAAGCGCGGGATGCTGGCAATTTCCTTTGCTCCGGTATAGCGAATGAAGAGTTCTTTTGCCTTCTCTGCCGGATAGCCGTATAAATAATCGATCCCTTCGGATTGGGCCGTATCAATCATTTCCTGATTGAGCTTTTTGTAAAGCCCTTTTCCCTGATGCCTTGGGGAAACCATCGTGTCATTCCGTGCCCCAAAGATCACTTCCCTGTCGTACCATTTTGTTTTGGCTGGAACTAAGGCTACATGGCCTGCCATTTCACCATCTTCATCTGCTACCGTAATTATGGATTTGCTCAAAGGATTTTCCTTGTATTTCCATGCCCAATGCACAAGCGAGCGCTGCTTACGAAAAACCTCGTAAAACAGCGCATTGATTTGTTGTTCATCGTTTTGTTTATATGAACGGATCATCTTTACTGGCTCCTTAACGGCTGAATAATACCCTGATTAAAAATTTTGGAAGATTCATCTGGCGTTTTATTCGTTTTGGCTCTTTCATTAAGCGGTACAGCCATTCCAGTCCAAACCTGCGGTAAAATTCCGGGGCTCTTTTTGTCCGGCCCGAGAAGACATCGAAGCTGCCTCCCACTCCCTGAAAAACCTTTACATTCAGATGCTTCATGTTTTCCTTAATCCAAAGCTCCTGCTTCGGGCTTCCAAGGGCTACAAATAAAAGCTTCGCACCGGAGGCGTTAATTTTATCCACCAGCGCCTGATTATCTTTCGTATAGCCATTTTCATAGCCGGCAATATTCAAGGTTGGGAAGCGCTCCTCCAGCTTTCTTTTCGCTTCGGAAACGACTTCCTCTTTGGCGCCGTAGAAAAAGACGCCATGTCCTTCCTCAGCCGCAAATCGGAGAAGCCTTTCCATCATATCGACGCCAGTTACCCGCTCTTTCAACGAGCCTCCTTTTACTTTGGAGGCCAGGATCATGCCGATCCCATCCGGTATTTGATAGGTGGATTCGTTTATGAGTTCTTTTACAAGCGGGTTTTTATTGGCTGTAATGACTTTTTCCGGGTTAACCGCAATGACGGTTGACTGCTTGCCTTCACTGATGCGGCTCCGCAAATCATCTAAAATCTCATCGTATGTCATGACAGATACGTTTACACCAAGATATTGTTCTTTTTTCATGTTACTTTCCAAGCTTTCTATTCCTGAATCGCCTTCAGGTTCGTTAAGTTACCGATCTTATAAACAGTCATTTTCTCTTCATCCAGGTTTGTGCAGTTCTTTGTATCAAAAATAACCGGTGTCTTCATTCCTGACAGGAAGTCTTCCGCTTTCATCGTTTTAAATTCATTATGATCAGCCAATACGACAACAAGGTTCGCATCCTGAATGGCTTCCTCAAAGGATACAACCGGGAAGGATACCTGCTCATCACGGACATGCGGATCGAACACGCGCACATCAAAGCGCGGATTGCGGCGAAGCATTTCAACGATTTCAATGGCCGGGCTTTCGCGTACATCGTCTATATTTCCTTTGTATGTTAAGCCGAATGCCGCAATTTTTGGCTCTTTTAGTTCCACTGTCATCCGTTCCACTTGCTCTACAACAAAGTGAGGCATTGAATTATTAATATCGCGTGAAAGCTTAATCAGCTTAGCTTCTTCTGTCGCTTTTTCGACAATAAAGTATGGATCAACTGCGAGACAGTGTCCGCCTACTCCTGGTCCAGGATGATGGATATTCACACGAGGATGCTTGTTGGCAAGCTCAATTACCTGGTGTGCATCTACGCCAAGACGGCTGGAAATTTTCGCAAGTTCATTTGCAAGCGCGATGTTTACATCACGGAATGTATTTTCCATCAGTTTTGACATTTCCGCTGTGACCGCTTCTGTTTCAATCACATCACCTGTAACGATTGCCCGGTATACATCGGCCGCTTTTTTCGCTGCTTCAGGCGTTGTTCCGCCGACAATTCGTGTATTCTCAATAAGTTCAATTAGGATGCGGCCTGGAAGCACCCGCTCAGGGCAGTGTGCCAAATACAGATCCTTCTCGGTATCAAAGCCTTGCTCACGAAGGATTGGCGCTACGATATCGTCCATTGTGCGCGGCGGAATCGTAGACTCCACAATCACCACATTGCCTTTGCTGAGGTAAGGGGCAATTGCTTTGGTTGCACTGATCACATAGTCAACGTTGGCTGTATAATCTTCATGGATTGGCGTCGGTACAGCAATAATGAAAACATCCGCTTCTTCCGGCGTCATGGAACCACGAAGCTTTCCGTTCTCCACTACTTCCTTGACGATTTCAGGAAGGCCGACTTCCTCAATGTGGATTTCACCGCGGTTCAATTTATCGACTACATGCTCACTTACATCAACCCCAACAATTTCATAGCCTGCACGGGCAAATACTGCTGATGTAGGAAGACCGATATATCCTAAGCCGACAACACAAATTTTTTCCATTAATAAGGACCTCTCTTTTGGTAAGTAGTTTTCTGTTTACTCTTTTTATAGATTATTGTTTTTTGGCTTATGAATAATGCCCGTTGATTTCCGCTGCGGGCACTTGCTTTCCGCGGGGCGGGCGGTGAGCCTCCTCGGCGCTAGCGCCTGCGGGGTCTCACCTGTCCCACTCCTCCCGCTGGAGTCAAGTACCCTCCGCTTCAATCAACTCATTGGATTAAACATAGTTTGCCGCAAAAACAGCCATCTTTACGAAAAGAGCCTTTGTTTATGTTCATGTTTGCACATTTATTATATGGTTTGCTTGTTTCTTTGCAATAAATCCTAACATAGTATAACAAATTCCAACAAACGTTGCACCAATTACGTTGAATGTGTCGAACGCTAATGTTAAAATAAAGTTTAGCTTTTTTAAGGCTATGATTGAAAGGCTGTTTTTCCTGAGGTCAAGCGGTTTGGCGGTGGTTTAGCACTCGCTGATAAAATGTCTTCTATTATATAGGGACAGTTTAGGTACTCCGGGAAAAATAAGCCCTTCGCATTATGAATTTGGATGATTTTACATAAGGAGGAAATACTTCTTTGAAAATTGTAATATCTGGTTTTTATGGACTTGGCAACACTGGCGACGAAGCCATCCTCGAAGCAATTGTTGATAACTTAAAGGATGAGCTCGACAATCCGGATTTAACAGTCTTTTCACTCTCTCCCGGCAAAACAGCCGAGACCTATGGGGTAAAGAGCGTTTATCGAGGATGGCGCCATGATTTTAAAGGCAAAGTAAAAGCGCTGCGTGAAGCTGATCTGTTAATCAGCGGAGGCGGCGGCCTTCTTCAGGATACGTATCCGACTAAGTTTTTGTTCGGACCACTTCCTTATTATTTACTGATTGTGTTTTTAGCTAAGCTATGCGGAACGAAAGTCATGTTTTTCTCTCAGGGCATTGGACCTGTCAATTCAGCCTGGGGGAAAATATTAATGAAAGTATTTGCCAACATGGCAGATTTTATTACGGTTCGTGACCAATACTCCAAGGACTTGCTACATAAGCTCGGAGTCAATCGCCCTGAATCGGTCGTTACAGCTGACATTGTATTTGCTTTTCAGAAAAAAGAGGATCAATCTTGTATTGAAAGCCTTCCTTTAAAAGGCGATGAAAAGCTTATTGCGGTTTCTGTCCGCCCGTGGTTCCAGCATACTGCCCATTATAAGCAAATCGCTGAAGCACTGGACCACTTGATAGATAGCGAAGGAATCACACCTGTGTTTGTTCCAATGGAAGGACACCACGACGTGCGTGCCTCCAACAATGTGCTGGAGCATATGAAACAGGGAGATAAATGCCATGTACTCGGACCTGACTTTTCACCTAACCAGTATCTGAACTTCATTTCCAATTGTGAAATGACAATCGGCTTGCGTCTGCACTCACTTATTTTCTCAGCACTGGTTGCAGTTCCTCATATCGGCATCAGCTATGATAAAAAAGTGGAAAGCTTATTGAAGCGCTCCGGAATGTGGGATTACTCATTCCCATTGGAAGAACTTACAGCCGGCGAGCTGATCCAAAACAGCCGCAAGGTTCTCGCAAAAAGAGATGAATTAAGCTCCATGATTGAAAACAATGCCCGCGAAATGCGCCGGGATGCGATGGAAAATATTGATCTGCTGAAAGCACGGTTTTTGAAATAACTGTCATCATAAAGCTACTGAGTTGATTGGAGCGGAGGGCACTTGACTCCTGCGGGAGCAGCGAGACAGGTGAGACCCCACAGGCGCTTGCGCCGAGGAGGCTCACCGCCCGCCCCGCGGAAAGCAAGTGCCCGCAGCGGAAATCAACGGGCAATATTCATAAGCCAAGACAACAATCTACTAGAAAAGAGCCTTAAAATAAGGAACTTTGTAACAGGTTAGTTTATCGGAGCGAAATAAAAATACTCTCAATGAGGAGACGGTGATATGAAAATCCTAATTACCACTGTTTTTGATTATCCCCATGCCGGCGGTTTGTCGACACATGTGACAACATTAAAAGCAGGCCTCGAAGCAAGAGGACACGAAGTAGACGTCCTATCAATCAGCGATGTGCCGGGCTGGCAATCCAAGTTTATTGCCCGCGGCCCAAGCTTCGTGCTGAATAAGGTCAAAAAAGGCAAGGGAATCCTTTGGAGCCGCAAAGCGCGCCAAAACATGCTTAAGACCCTGATTGAAAAAAATAAACATAAACAATACGACATCATTAATGCACAGGATGTGTTCGCAACCTTTGCTTCTCTTGAGTCCGGGATTCCAACGGTTTCTACTGTTCATGGCTATATGGCCTTTGAAGCTGTGAGTGCGGGATCAGTAGAAGAAAACAGCGAAGAAGCCAAGTTTCTTCAGGAAATGGAGAAAAAGGCTTACAGTCAAACGCGAAAGGTTATTACTGTGGATCAGCGCATTAAGGATTATGTAAAAAAGCAAGCAGGTGTTGAAGGCACAGCCATCAGAAACTTCATTGATATTCATGATTTCAAGCCAGCTGTTGAGAAAAAAGCTGAGCTCCGTAAAAAGCACGGCTTCAGTGAAGATGATTTAATCTTCTTTGTGCCGCGCCGTTTGACAAAGAAAAACGGGGTTATCTACCCTACACTTGCTTTTCCAAAAGTACTTGAGAAGTTTCCGAATGCGAAGCTTATCTATGCAGGAATGGGAGAGGCTTTTGAAGAATTAAAAGCGCTTGTAGCTGAAAAAGGGCTTGAAAACCAGGTCACTTTGCTTGGCGCCATTCCACACAAGCAGGTTAAGGACTTTTTCGCTCTAGCTGATGTTGTGCTTGTACCAAGCATCCACTCTGCAGGGGTTGAAGAAGCAACAAGCATCTCTGCCCTTGAAGCAATGGGATCAGGCATTCCGCTGATTGCCTGCGCTGTCGGCGGATTAAAGGAAATTGTCGATCACGAAAAAGACGGCCTTCTTGTGGAAGAACGAAATGTCGAAGAGCTGGAAGATGCCATGATCTACCTTCTGGAGAATCCGGAAACAGGCGCTGCCCTAGCTCAAAGAGCCCGCCAGAAGATCGAGGATGAATATTCCCATCTTGCAGCGGCTGAAAAGTATGAACAAATATATTTATCAGCCCTAGAGCAAAAATAATCTTGATTTTACATGACGTGTAGAGAGCTTCTCTGCACGTTTCTTTTGAAATCTCACAGGAAGTGAATGTGATATGGCTTCATTAAAAAAAGCTGCACTTTTTATAACATTATTAGCACTTGTTCTAAAACTGTCCGGTTTCCTGCGCGAAAGCATCATTGCCCGCCAGTTTGGGGCGAGCGAATATACGGACGGCTATCTGCTGGCCTTTTCTTTTATCACCCTTATTGTCGCCATGATATCGGGAGGTTTTAATAACGTCTTCCTTCCATTGTATGTGCAGAAACGCAAGGACAACCCCGAGGAAACGGAACGCAATGCCAACGGAATCATGAATGCGACAGTTCTGATCTTCCTTGGCATTACAATTGCCGGGTACTTTCTCGTTCCATACTTTGTTCCATTTATTTATGGAAGCATGCTCCCTCTTACAAAAGAGGTTGCCGTTGATATTACACAGTTTTTCTTCCTGTTCATGAGTGCCATTGCCCTTAACGGCATTTTGGACTCGTACCTGCAGGGGCGGAGAGTGTTTGTTCCAACGCAAATCTCCAAGCTGCTCGCTACGCTGATGGGTGCGGTATTTGCGCTTCTCTTTTCAGATCAGTGGGGAATTAACAGCCTGGCCTATGGTTTCATTTTTGGAACGCTGCTGGGTTCAGCGATCCAGATTTTCTATTTACGGAAAAGCGGTTACCGCTGGAGCCCGACAATTAAAGTTGATAAAGAATTCAGGAAGGCATTCTTGGTTTTGCTCGTCCCTTCCCTTCTGAATTCTGTTGTCGGCCAGATCAATATGTTTGTCAATAAATCATTCGCATCCGGGACAATTGAGGGGGCGGTTACGTATTTGAATAACGCCTCCCTGCTTGTCAGCATTCCGCATGCGATATATGGAACAACCATCGCAGTTATTATCTTTACGCTCTTGTCTGAGCAGATTGATAATCCTAAAAAGTTTCAATCCACATTCTTTATGGGGATGCAGATCTCGTTTGTCACGCTGATGCCAATTGCGGTTGGTCTGTTTCTGGTCGGTGAACAGGCGCTATCATTCATTTACGAGCGCGGACAATTTACAGCCGAAGACACCCATAACACGTATATTGCGCTTGTCTTCTACCTGCCGATGATTGTCACGCAGGGGCTTCAGTACATTGTGTCTAAGTCGATGTACGCGCGCGGCAAGACAGCAATCATCTTCCGGATTAGTGTAACGACGATTGCCTTGAATGCTTTCCTTAACTGGCTATTGCTCAAGCCGTTCGGCTATCCGGGGCTGGCATTGTCCAGTGCATTTGTTTCAGTCTACTATCTGACTGCTTCAGCGTTTGTCGTATACAAAGACTTTGACCGCTCTGAAGCCTTGAAACTTTTAAATCTCATTATACGGGTCATCATACCGACCCTGATTATGGCTGTACCGCTTTATTTTTTACAAAAGCTCACGGCAATTACAGAGTTGTACTCACTCATTCAGCTGGCGATTTTAATTCCACTCGGAGTCATACTCTATGCTGCTGGAATCTATATCTTTTACCGCGAAGGCTTCAATCAGCTATTGGGAATCCTTAAGAAGAAAAAGAAAGCCCGTTCATAAAGGGCGGGGTATCGATGATGAAAAACATAACGTTTATTCTTTTTATGTCAGTCCTGGTGCTGTCCTCCTGTAAAGAGGATGGCTTCCAGGAAACCCTCCAATTAGGAGCCGCTGATTTTCAAATCAGCTCTGATTTAGCTATTGCGGAAAAGAACAAAAATGAATCCAGCCTACTGCCTTTTTATAAAGACACCCACTATCAGTATGAGCTTGCGAAGAAGGGAAACTTGGCCGGAAAGCTTCATATTAAGCTGCGTGAAGTCAATAATGGCGATCTGCTTGTTTTTATGCAGCTTGAGGGAATCGCAGAGAAATCAGTTTCCGCTGCGGGGACACTTTCGATCGATTCGAGCGGTGAAGCTGAATTTATCGATTGGGAGCCTCGTGTCATTGAGCGGCCACATGATAAAAATACAGGGGATGATCAATCCACCCAGCCAATTGGCTTATTTAAGCTAAAGGATGCCGATTCTTCTGAGCTTGTATTAAGCAAACAGCAAATCTCATCCCGTCTTAGAACGGAATATTCCAATGGCCTCTCCAGTCAGGTCCGGATCCTGCATGATGAGAGGAAAGAATACAAGCTCGAAGAAAAGGAAGATAGAACTGCCATCCGCTTTCAGCTTGAAGCTGCCAAGGGACAGCTGGCGGAGCAATGGTTCATGCTTTCCACAGGTGACCTGTTTTCCAATAGCCAGGAGCTTGAGGACTGGATTAATTATCAGATTGATTCGTATAAAGAGGCAAACGGCTGGCTCACTGCGGGCGGCCCAATGAAAAAGCTTCCCTGGTCCATTGAGCCTTATACAAAACATGGCTACGGCCGTAACCTCGGCGTCATGGTTGACCGCGAAGCCATTGACCGGTATATCAGCACAAAAGAGCGCTATTACTATAACTTGATGGTGAACTCAGCCGCTGACCTTTATGAATACCGGGAAGAAAAAGGAACAAAGATCTGGGAAACTGAATATACCAGTACATGGCTGAAAAGTGCCTATGGTTTAACTGCTCCGTATATCGATACAAGGCATAATGAGTTCATAGGCCTCTATCTGGCCAAGATTGGCGAAGAGCTGAATGCCCCCCAGCTGATGAAGGCACAGCTGAATTACGCTGACTACCTGCTGGGACAAATTAAAGAAGGCAATGTCATTAAGGTGGCTGACGGTCTTTTGATTGCTGACTATTTTTCACCCTATGATCAAAAGCAGAAAACGCATGCTTCCATGAATCATGTCCTCGGGGGAGCCAACCTGCTGCTTGACTGCTATGAACAATCCAGGGAAAAAAAATACCTCGAGGCAGCAAAAAAAATACGGAAAGCCATTGAAAACCTTGGCACTGACTGGATCCGCGAAAGCGGAGATCTTTGGTACCAGGTCAACCCTGACCTGACCTTTGCCGGCAATGACTATGAACAGCTTACCCTTGTCGATTTATTGAAACACCAAAACAAGTGGGAATCCATCGGGGAAAACAGGAGCCTGGTGATTGACCAGCTTATCGAATCAAAGACAGGTTATCTTGCGGAGGAGAATGTTATCCTGCTCGATGAAGTTATAGCAGAGCTGGACAGGCAGGGATTTGGGAAGCGTTGAGGAACATAAAACATCTTATATCTGAACTACTCAATGAACTATCATGCTTTACTTAGATAATGGAGTGATTTTCCGTCATTATCATTCTGATTTACTGCCAGTCTCGATCTAAGGTGAATTTATTTGCTAAATTCACCTGTTTGTTCGCCAAATTTATTAGTATATTTGCTAAATCTCCTGATTTGTTTGCTATTTTTCTATTTTGTTTGTTAGTTTTTAAGATTTATTCGCTAAGTTCACAATTAGGACTGTTTTCAACGTCAAATCAAAAAAGGGAGCTCCTGAACTAGTCGGAGCTCCCTTTCTATTACTCTATTAAATTAATTTGTTACAACTTTGTCAATCAGATCTCTTCTAACATAGCCATATTGAGTTCCATTGGCATCTGAAAGAATCTTATACCATGTCCAGCTATCGCCATCAAGCGATTTCACTTCTTCAACAATAACCACCGGTTTGATGGCTGTTTTATACGTGTACAGAAGATTGGCTGTACCCTGGCTGGAAGAAGGAGACGTCCTTACATTGGTTCCATTGGTATTGATTAGGCCAATGACTTTTTTATTGGTATAATCCTTAAAGCCGAGCGCCTTTTCAATCCGGTACATATGGCCGCTGATCTTGGCTCCCCAGTAAGCATCTGTTGCATATCTGACATTAAAGCCAAATAGCTTGTTTCCTGGTGCTGCCCCATTGCTGCGCCAGTCTCCCTGAGGGATATAGGCTTTATTCAGATATTTGTTAACTAGAGCATCGACACTACCTGTTGGTGTCGGGTATGCAACCGCACCGGATGGATTGCTGTCATAAGCTTCAATGCCGAATAGGTTATTAAGTTTTAATGCATTCGCGCTCATTCCGTACTGGCTTTCATGGAATGCCCAGCCCAGAACTAAAAGGGCGTTTACATTCGATTCAGCTTCTACTTTTTTCAGATAAGTTCCAAGGCCCTTTACCTTACTGACTTTAGTAGCATCTTTGTAGGCAGGTGCGCCTGTTGCTTCAAGCTCTGCAAGCTTCCTGTCAATAAATTGATCCAATTCGGCTGCCGTATAGCTAGTCTTTGTACGGGCTGACAGGAATTGATGATAAGGATAATACTGCCCTGCAAATGAAGTGGAAGATCCCATCGGATTTGTATAGAATTTCGTTCCATCCCAGCTGTAGTAATTTTGGCCTTGTTTTAAAAAGCTAGGTGCTTTTCCAACTTCGAACGCACCGTATTTATCTGTAGCAGGCGAGTAAACTCGATACACCAGCTCACCACTTGTATTTACAGTATAATAGTTTTGCTTTGTCACCATTTTAGCAGGCACCATATTTACTTCGGACTGCTTGACGTATGCGGTCCTGCCGCCAATGTATACTTTTACCGTTGTTTCTGTTGAGCCCAGAAACTTCAGTTCTTCCTGTGGAGGCACTGCCGCTTCTACAGAACTTAAGCTTTCACTGCTGTATAGATAGGTTGTTGCATTTCCGATTGAAGGACTTGCATACACGAGGCCTGATTGCATTTTAATCACTTTCCCGTTGAATGTGATTACCTCTGAGGAACTGCTGTTCCAAGCAGTTTCTGCTTCCTTATAAGTTTCGTATGCTTTCGTTGTTTCAACCAGCTCTCTATTTTCATTAATCGTTGAAATGACATAAGGCTTTTCAATCTCAGGTTCGCCAGGCTCTCCTGGAAGCTGTGATTCAAAATCCTCCATAGCATGGATCATACGCACAATAAAAGCAGCTGCTTCTGCACGGGAAGCTTGTCTTTGCGCCTCGAATCGATAGGTAGTTCCATCAGAATTCGGGAAGCCGATGGTGATTTGCAAAGTCACACTGGCTGCTATCGCCACACGTGAAGTGGAAGAGGTGATTTTATCAAAATCAGTTAATTGAGCGGGTACCTCATAGTCCACTTTCATATTTTTATAGTCCAACGCGTTTTTAATCATAATAACCATTTGCTCACGCGTAATTTCTTTGTCAGGATTAAAATTCCCATCCGACTGTCCGGCAATAATTCCTGCTTCTGCAGCTGAATTGATGCCCGGGGCTAAGCTTGAAGTAATCGCAACGTCTGGAAATTTATGCTCTGCTGAAGGCAATTTTAAAGCTCTTGAAATAAAGTTTGCAAATTCTCCGCGTGTTACCTTCAGTTCCGGTTTGTAAATTCCTTCACCATAGCCATACATAATTTCTCTGTCTATGGCCTCTCTTAGTTCTTCCTCCAGCTGTATGCCAGTAATATCATCTGCGGCATAGCCTGCAGCAGGAAATGCAGTGAACAAAAGAACAAAGGCAAGCAACAGAAGCCTAGCTTTCTTCAATGTAAAATTTCCCCTCTCATAACTTAATGTGGAACAAACACTAAATTTGTTGTAATTTGCCTGTTCTCTACCATTCTACCAAAATATTACCTGTCATTAATAGACAATTTCCTCATTTTTTCACCATTTTTCTCCGGGATATATTGGAAGAATAACAGGATTCTTTTATCCATAAAAAAACCAGGACAAGGTCCCGGCCTACATTTTAGTTCGTTGCATTAATAGAATTGTAGATGGCTGCAGAGAAAAACGCTCTTGATGCGCGGTGAGTCGCGTAGTATTTGCTTCCATCAAAGATTGAAGTGGAGTCAATATTGCTCATCGTTACGATTGCATCATGTGCCCAATAAGACGGTGTAATGTCGCTGTAAGTACTGCTTGCCTTTGAATACGTAGTGCCTTGAAGTTTAAAAGCATTTTGTACAATGACAGCCATCTCTGCTCTTGTCATATACTCATTCGGACGGAATGTGCCATCTTTAAAGCCGTTAATAATGCCAAGCTCTTTGATTGCCGCAATATCCTTGGCAAAACGTGAAGAAGTCGGAACGTCCTTGAAAGCATATAAAGATTTAGGAACCTTATTTAAATGGCGGTTCATGATTGCTGCAGCTTGTCCGCGCGTTACAGGCTCATCTGGTCTGAATGTGTTATCTTCATAACCCATAATGATGTTACTGTTTCCTAATCTGAAAATGGCGTCGTAGGCAACATGGGACTTCGGAACATCGGAGTAAACTCCTGGAGTGTTTGTCAAAACACGTTTTGCGCCATAGTATTTAGGGCCCCAATATGTACTGCTTAAAGAATCGATTTTAATGCCCCTGCTTGAAGTAGCAGAAATAAATTCATTGTTTCCGATATAGATTCCGGCATGCGTAACACCGGCTTTATTGTATGTTTTTTCAAAGAAAACCAAATCGCCAGGCTGCAAGTCTGACTTGCTGACTTTAACGCCGGCACTGCTATACTGATCACTTGAGGTTCTTGGCAAGTCGATTCCGACTTTGTCAAAGACATAAATCATAAATCCTGAGCAGTCAAATCCGTTTGGCGTAGTCCCGCCCCAAACATAAGGAACCCCCAAATAGGATTTTGCTATTCTTACAACTTCTTCCTGGTCTGCTGTTGCTGCAGAGGCTGTATTAAATGGCAGGATCGCCAGTATTAATGCTGTTATTAAGAATTTTGTCAGTACTTGCTTCATTATGTCACCCCATCAATTTCTATTACTAAATTCCTCGTAATTTATCAAAATATGGTTTCGATAGATATATTCTACCAAATCAAAAGTGTAATTTTCTTTACTGTTATGTTACAAATCGACAAAAGGGGTTTAGTGCCGAAAAATCAGGGAATATGTATATTTTTCTGACAATTAAATTTATTCATTCTCGCATTATTACATTTATGTTACAAAAAAGAAAGCTCCGCCGCATTTCTGCGGCAGAGCTAAGTGATACAATCATACTATTTTTTAATATTATCTCGCCAGGTAATAATTAATAGAATACGCCATCATTCCGTGCCCTCTTGGTGACCAGTGAAGGCCGGAATGATCATATAAACCGCTCGCCCACAGCTTTCCATCCTGTGCCCCGCCTGCCTTATGAATGGCATTGGCATAATGGTCCACAAGCTGGACTCCTTCCGCTTTCGCCACTTTGCGGATAATGGCATTATAGCTGTTCATCCAAAGCCGAATCCCGCCTTTATCAGCATATAAATGCTTCTTTTCCGGATACATATTGTAATAAAGGGTTTGATGAACAGGAATGTTTGTCATCAGCAAAACCTTTACTTTTCTGGCCTTCAGTTCCTTTACCATGTATGTCAGGTTCTTCTCAAATTTGACTTTATCCACCATCGGCTTTCCATTGTCGTACAGAAGCCCGTCATTAATGCCGAACATGATAGCCACGCTATCCGGATTCTTGGCAAGCACATCACTGTTGAATCTCTTCAGCGCCTGGTCTGTATGGTTGCCGCTGACGCCTGCATTAATGGCCCCGGTCAAAACAACCCAGCGTTTATTTAAATCATATCCATAAGTATTGAACGAAAGGCCTTCCGTATTGCTGTCACCGAAGCCAATAAACCGGGATGCTTCAGCATAAACCGCACCGGCAGTACCGAATAGAATCATAGCCAACATGAATATTGAAATGATTTTTTCCCTCATTTTCTCCTCCTGTTTTGTAATAAAGTGGTATATATACTCTATCCTACCATACCATTTACCCACTATATACCATATTCAGGAACATTTTTGGGAGTTTAAAAGATTTTATTCATCTAAACGGTCTTTCACATTCACTTCAAAGTTATTCTCATTCCGCTTAAGGCTGATGCTCCATTCATCGAGGCCTCCATCGAAAGATAAATCGCGGACAGCCACAACCCCTTGTTGATCTTTTATCGTATTTAAGGCTTTTTCTATAACCTGAGATTCCGAAAGATCAGCCCCTTCCGGTTTATACTCGGGCAGCACTTCTACATACAAGGCTGTGCCCTGTCCTGGATATGACTCCATAATCGGTCCGGATGCTTCTACAATAACACGCTGGCCTACTTTTAACTTTTTGGAAGCATCTGGGAATTGAAAGTATATGGCTGAAAAGAAATCAGGGTCTCCTCCAGTTTTCCCAAAATCCGCTGGCACCGATGCGACAACAAGCATACTGCTGTTTGTTAACTCCATTACATAAGATCCATCCTTGGAGTACTTATTTGTAAATTTATTTTCAGGATAAATCGTATCAGACTCTCCTCCGATTGGCGCAAGCCTGCCTGTTTGGATAAAATTAATCTTGTCCCCTGCAAATTGTTCTATAAGGCTGGCTTTCTGTTCTTCTGTAAGAAAATTATGGTCAATATTAACCTCTCCGCTGATGGTATCCACGCTGATGCCATATGAAATACGCTCTGGCGTTTCATGCTGATCCCTGAATTTTGCAGCTGCTTTATTCACCTCGGACATTTTCTGATTGTTTTCAGCTGTTGTGTGGGGAGTATAGTAGATATAAATATTTTCTGCCTTCACCTTTCCTGCATCAACTTTGGCCTGGAGGGCATCAACGAATTGCTTTAAGCGGTTATCCGGTTCTTTTATACCAATCCATAGCCCTGATTGATCCGCGCCCCGTGTTTTGTTCTCAAAAAAAACGACACCAGCCTTATTAACCCCATCATTGCCTCCATAGATTTTATAAAGCAAAGGAAGAGCAATCTCACCTTCCGATTGCTGAACAGCCAGTTCCTCCGCCAAATCATCTGTTGGCGTTCCATATAGACCTTCCTTAAATTCCCTGCTTTCCTTTATTTGTTCAATTACTTTGTCCCGCTCTAGCGTTTCTTTTGCCGGTTCCAATTTGGCAATAATGTTCCGGCCGCTGATTGTCTCAATGGTTTCCCAGCCAGAGTTATTTTTAGGTACTGACTTTGTTTGTTCATGTGGATTTGCAGTACTCGGATTCTGCACTTTATTTCCCGTTCCGCAGGCAGACAGGATCATCCCAATTCCCAGCAATACAGCAAGCACTTGATAATAACCCATTAAAAATCCCCTCAATTTCGTTTGTCTTTGTAATTACAGACGAACCAAGAGGAAAAAAGTTACATTATTGGATGATAAAAAAAGCCATCCTCTAAAAGAGAATGGCTTTTTGAAAGAATTAATTCTTGTAATTGAAATCCACAGATACTTCACCGTCGACCCAAATCGTACCTGCTTTGCCAGCCAGGTTAAAAGTTGTGTGCTCTACTGTCAGCACTGTACGGTCAGCGGAAAGTGTTACTGATGTAGGATTTACATAAACAGAAGAACCATCTTCCAGTTCAATATCTACATAGAACAAATCCCAAAGGTCTCTTGCTGAATACTCTTGAGGAGCTGCTTCCGTTAATGTGATACTGAATGAAGTAGAGCTTTTTGAAGATACTGATTCAGCATATGGAAGGTACTCATTATCAATCACAAACATGATTGTTCTGTATAATAGATTAGCAAAATCTCCGCGAGTGATGTTTGCGTGAGTTCCATAAGAGGTTTCCGTTTTACCGCTTGTGATGCCTGCACCAAATAGTGCCTCAATGTAAGGGGCAAATACGCCGCCAACATCTGTAAATGGAGTTTGTTCAGCATATTCTTCTAATTCAAAGCCCAATGCAAGGAATTTAGCCATTGCACCGCGGCTTAATGGATCACTTGTTCCAAATGTATCGGCATTTTTGCCTGCAATGATGCCTAGTTCAGCCAATGCATTTACAGAACCTCTGACACGGGAATTAAGATCTTTAAATCCTGCATCTGGCGCATTTTCAGTATCCAGGCCAAGAGCATTTGCCAGGATAACTGCTGCATCGCCTCTTGTAAGGTTTTGATGAGTTCCGAAAGTAGTTGCTGTTTTACCATTTATAATTTCTACATTATAAAGAAAACTAACAGCCTCTTCATATCTTGTGCCTACATCTGTGAATGGGTGATCGAATCCCATATCATAATAGGCAGCTTTGGCAGCCGCTGAAACTGTTGGATTTACTTCTGTGGCAGATGCTGCCGGAGTGAATGCAGAAGCAACTAAAGTTGCGACTACTGCTGATGCTAAAACCTTTTTAACCTTTTTCATTTAGTAATCTCCTTTTATATAAAATTATTTTAAATCTCTTATGATAGTTAAATATTGCTTATCACAAAAATGATTGTAACAAATTTAATATTTTTGTAATACAGGTAATTTTACCCTTTTTTTATACCCTATTGGGCATAGAGATGAAATAAAAAAAGCTGCCCATTTTGGACAGCTTTTTTCCTCTTATTTGAGAGCACCGTTCTCTGCTTTTGCGAGAAACACAGAATAGGTGGAGCGAAGCATTTTTCCATATGGACGGAATGTGCCGTCCTTGAAGCCCTCTGTTATTCCGGATGCAGCGAGATTATAAATGGCCTGGTATCCAGTCACATTTGGGTTCACATCACTAAAAGCAACACTTTGAGTGTCAGGCAGCGAATATGCCTTTGAGATCAAAATGGCCATTTCGGCTCTAGTTACCGGTTCATCCGGACGGAATGTGCCATCCTTGAAGCCGCTGATTATGCCTTTCTCTGCTGCTGATTCAATATAGCCTGATGCATGATTGCTGCTTCCCACATCTGAAAATCTTGTACTGCGCTGTGTTTTATCCAGTCCTAGCGCACGGCCGAGCATGGCGACAGCTTCTGACCTTTTTACAAGCTGGTCCGGCTTTATTAGTCCACTTTCATATCCTAATAATATGGAGCGAGTATTTAAGTAGATCATATGCCTGCTGTACCATTTGGCATTACTGAGATCATTGAACACAGGCGATCCGAGGGTTACTTGAACTTTTAAGCCTTTTTCTCTGACCTCTTCTCCATTTTGTATAGGGATAACCGTATATTCGATTAATCCTTTTAATCCGTAATCGGTTACCTCAGCTTCTGTGCCTTTTTCGGCAAGAACCTGGTCGTACCGAAGCAATTTATATCCTTCGTACTGTTTCAGCACTTCGTCCATATTAAGGCCGACTGTTCCATTGCCCGCTGTATATGGAATAGTAAGAGGCTCTGAGGCCGCTGTATCAACTTGTGCCAATCCATAGCCATAAAGAGGATCCCTGCCGACTGCCCCAAGATCCTTTGCATTTTTTTGCAAAAGGCTGCGGATCTCTGTATTTGTTAAAAGCGGGTATTTCTCTTTATAAAGCGCCGCTAGTCCCGCTACGAACGGAGCCGCCATAGATGTCCCGGTCATGTAGGCATACCCATTGCTTAGATTAGTAGGATACGTGCTGTAGATTGCGTCTCCTGGTGCTGCAATCTCCACTTCTTTTCCTTTTGAAGAGCTTTCCACTCTAACACTATTTTTATCTACACCGGAAACGGCTATGACATTACTAAACTTTGCAGGATACAGGACTTGCTCTATTTTCTTGACATCAGTCCCGGTATTGCCTGCTGCTGCGATAATGACGATGCCTTTCTCATAAGCTTTATCGACCATTGCTTTCATCCCGAAATCTTCAACTGCAGACGTAAGGCTCATGTTGATAATATCGACATTTTGGGAAATTGCCCAATCGATCCCGGCCATGATGGTTGAAGTAGTCCCGTTTCCATAGGCATCCAATGCCTTAATGGCGTATATTTGTGCATCAGGTGCTACTCCCACGATCCCTATGTCATTATTTTTGGCTCCTATAATCCCGGCCACATGGGTTCCATGCCCATTATCATCCCGATATGAATTGGGGCATCGATCAAGGACGCAAATTCCGCTTTTGACAGCTAAGTCCGGATGCCGGGTATCAACGCCTGTATCCAAAATGGCTATTTTGACATTTTTCCCCGTTAAGCCCGCTGGCTGTTTTGCGGGCATGTTAATGCTTTTATGTCCCCAAGGGGTAATTTGGGCGCTTACTTTTACAGGATGGTCTTTTTCGGCTTTTTCAATGAATCCCAAATCTTTCAGGGCCGCTATCTCGCTTTCGCCAGCTTCAATCGCTGCGGCATGTATATTATCGTAAGATTTATTTACCTCAATGCCCAATTCAAGCAAAGATTTCTCAGTATATCCGCTTTTTAAGAAAAGAATGTAGGAATCCTTTTCCTCTGCCGAAGCCATATTCTGTATACCTGATAAGGTGAATAGAGATACAAGCAGAACGGCAAGGAAAACCTTGAATTGGCATTTCATAACATTCTTCATCTGGCATCCCCATTTCTTTATAAACAAAAGGAGTCTATTATAGTAGACTCCTCTTTAGTTTAATAGGTTTATAGATTTAATCAAGCGTATTTTACTAGTATAGGTTTGAAACATCAAGACCCTTTTCTTTATAGTAATCAAGAATGCCCCAATAGATTGCTTTTGCAGCTTCCTGTCTCCAGGCAGCAGACGCGAGCTTTTCATTATCCTTTTTGTTATCGATAAAACCGAGTTCTGCCAGTACGGCTGGCATTGTGTTCTCGCGGATTACATGGAAATTCCCATGCTTCACTCCGCGGTCATATAGGTTCCATGCTGCAAGCAGCCTGTTTTGAATTTTTGTAGCAAGCAGCTTGCTGTCTGCGGTATTGGGATTTTCATAAGCAGAATAATAGTATGTTTCTGTACCGTTTGCTGAGCCATTAAATGCATTGGCATGGATACTAATGAAAATATCCGCATTTGCTTCTTTGGCTATGGCTACCCTTTGATTTAAAGAAAGAGTTTTATCCGTTTCCCTTGTCAGCTTGTATTGGAATGGGGTTTTGGCAAGCAATGCCTTCACCTTTAATGCTGTATCAAGTACAACGTCTTCTTCTTCAAGTCCATAAGCCATTGCACCCGGATCAGTGCCCCCATGTCCAGGATCGATGACAATCATTTTCTGACTGAGTATACTTTCATTCCCTGCATTTATGGGTGCATTTAAGTAAGAGGAATGCACTAGCCCTTCAATATTCCCTGATTTGATGAACGCCCAGCTTCCAACTGCATAAGCCACTTCAACCTTAGTGCCTCTACTCAAAGCTCCGGTTCTCGGATATAGAGTTGAAGGCCCAGTACGGACGTTAAGCGAATCGACTGTAACGGTACGTTCCATATCATAAGAAACAACAGGTGTTAAACGCAGTTTGTAATTTATCGCTCTCGCTAAAAAGACAGAGAAATCTGCTCTTATAATGTCTTTGTCTGTTCCGAATGAACCATCAGCCATCCCCTGGGAAATCCCTCTGGTGATTAGGGCATTGGCTGCTCCGGAAAGGGTTCCGCCGAAATTATACTTGAAAGCTTTGCTGATCAAAACAGCCATTTCGCCGCGGTTCACGGGCTTGTCCGGTTTAAATGTTCCATCTTTATACCCTGACAGAACATTCGCCTCTACTGCAGACTGGATATATCCCGAAGCAAAATATTGGCTTCCCACATCCGAAAACTGTGTACTTCTCTTTGTTCCGTTCAGATTCAGCGACCTGCCGATCATGGCTGCCGCTTCCCCGCGTGTTACTATCTTATCGGGATAAAAATACCCCGTTAAAGATCCACTGACAATTTCTCCCTCGGCCAAATAACTAATCTCCTTGTAAGCCCGGTGGCCCGTGCTTACGTCCTTGAATGACCCTGCCGCTCCCGCAGTAGTTCCATAGAACGGAAGACACAATAAAACCAGCAGCATCCCAAGTACCATTTTCCTCATTAGCTTTCTCCCTTCGCCTATTTTCTACATAATAACACACTGGAAAAACAACCTACATCACCCATTTTTACAAAAATCTAGTGTTTTTGCAGTCTAATAATGTCGGATATTATCAATATCGGCAGGAAATGGGTTTATTTTATAAGATTTTCTCGTATTTAGTCAGGTAATAAGTACCAAATTTTATCCATAAATTACATAACTTTTAAGATAATAAAAATAAATTCTACCGTTCTCAGTTATTCTATTAAACAGAATATTATAGGAAAGAGTTCTGCATTAGGGAGTTAGCATTGGCCTTAATAGAGGATAAAGAGGAACTTCTGTTATTTTAAAATCAAAAAGGAGTCTCGCAGGAGACTCCTTTTTGATTCCTATAAATTAAGCTCTGTTAAACTTGCCTGTTGCTTTCCGCACCTGGCGCTCAGCGAACCGAGGTGGTTAGGGAGCCCCTCCTCAGCACAAGCGCCTGTGGAGTCTCCCATTGACACGCTCCTCCCGCAGAACTTGGAATAAGCTCTCTTGAATCCACCCCGCACGAAGGAAATGCGGATGCATTTTCGAGGAGCTCGCGCCTTCCGCTCCAATCAACAAAGTGCTAAATCAACAATGAGCTTTAACATTGCCTAAATTAAAGATGATAAAGATGTGTAACGTAAAATCCCTTTTCTTTGTAATAATCTAAGATGCCCCAATAAACTGCTTTTGCTGCTTCCCTTCTCCAGGCATCAGATGCAAGCTTGGCGTTGTCTGTTTTATTATCAATAAAGCCAAGCTCAACCAAAACTGCCGGCATCATATTTTCACGAAGAACATGGAAATTTCCATGTTTAGATCCTCTGTCATTAAGCTGCCAGGCAGTTATTAAACGCCCCTGTATCTTGGATGCCAGCAATTGGCTGTCCGCCGAGCTGGAATTGTAACCATAATAATATGTTTCAGTACCATTTGCAGTACCGTTATATGCATTTGCATGTATGCTTACAAATACGTTTGCATTCGCTCTCTTTGCAAAAGCCACCCTGTTTTCCAACGTAATAAAAGTATCTGTTTCTCTTGTTAATTTATACTGGAATGGCGTTTTGGAAAGATAATGTTTTATTTTTAAGGAAGTGTCCAAAACAACATCCTTTTCTTTTAAGCCATAACCAACTGCACCCGGATCAGTGCCCCCATGGCCTGGGTCGATGACAATCATTTGCTGGTTCAAGACTTTTTTGCTGCTGAATGGTGCATTTAAATATACTGAATGAACGAACCCTTCCAGGCTGCCTGAACGGATATAAACCCATGGCCCTACAGCATAAGCTGCAGATAGCTGAGTGCCGCTCTGCAATGTACCAACTTTTGAATAAAGATTAGATGGACCTGTATGGATATCTATTGATGAAGATTTTACCGTACGAGTTGCTGGATAGCTGATTTTTGGATCGATTCTAAGTTTATAGTTTATCGCTCTTGCAAGGAAGACAGCAAAATCCGCCCGAATGATACTTTCGTCAGCTCCAAAAGTCCCGTCAGCTTTTCCTTGAGAAATTCCCCTGCTTATGAGAGCATGGGCTGCACCAGAAAGAGTGCCCCCAAATTCGTAATCAAAAGCCTTGCTGATCATGACCGCCATTTCGCCCCGATCCACCGTCTTACCTGGCTTAAAAGATCCATCTTTATAGCCTGATAGAACTCCCGCCTCTACAGCTGACTGTATGTATCCTGAAGCAAAATGCAGTTCCCCTACATCTGAAAACTGCGTTGGCCTCTTTCTGCCATTCAGGCTTAAAGCCCTGCCCACCATGGCTGCCGCCTCTCCCCGTGTGACAACCTTTCCGGGATGAAAATAACCATTAAGCGTACCGCTTACAATATTGCCTACTGCCAAGTAATTAATTTCTTTATAAGCGCGGTGATTTGTACTTACATCATTAAAAGACCCCGTTGCTTCCGACTCGATCTCAAAAATGGGAAGCAACAGTAAAACTACTAAAAAACCGATTACAAATTTCCTCACAAACTTGCTCCCTTCGACTTTTTTCTACAAACATACTACCACACTGGCAAACCCGCCTGAATCATCCAATTTAGCTAAATTAACAACAAATAAATTCCAGATATCAGTGACTTTTACGGCGATATGGCGCCTGCTTCCACCCGAATTTTGTCGAATTATGAAGGATATTCCAATTTCATGATATTTTCGTAATGTGCACGAAGTTTCAAATTGGCTGCCTACTTAAGAAAGAAATGGCACTTTAACTGCTTTTATAGAAACTCAAAGACTGCAAACTAGGTACCAGGCACCACCCGAATTTTATCGAATAAAAGGATATTTTGCTGAGAAAGGAGATTAGAAGATGGTGCGACCTAATAGAATATGGAGTCCCGTGCATTTTCACCATGTAGTTAGCCGTGGAAATAGGCGGGCTGATTTATTTGAAGAGGATCTGGATTTTAATTCGTTTTTGAGCATTCTTGACTGATAAAAGAGCTTAAAATAGAGCAGCAAAACTCCCGCATTTATATTATATCCGGGAGTTTTTGCAACTTTTTATTTATATCGCCAATAGCCGATGACAAGAACGATCCTAACAACAATCCCAATTATAAAGAACGTTAGTAAAATCCCTCTTTCTTAAATCTGCTTCCTTGATAAAGAAATTGGCCACACCGCTGTCACCGAACATCAGCTCTATATCATCGTCAGTATCGGCTTGAAATAGCAAAATATTATATTCGCTTGTAGGATCATCTCCATATCTTGGATCTTCCTGGGTGAAGTATGGATAGCCGCCAATTTTATGCCCCTCTGCACCCAATTCCTCAAAATAGAGTTCATGAAAATCCTCATAACCCTGATGATCAACGGTTTGCGATAAATCGATATCTATTAAATCTTCAAAGCGGAAATCATCAATAGACACTGGAGCTGCCTTTAGCTCAAACGTCATCCTTCCTTCTTCCACTATCGGACTGTACTCATCACCTAAGGCAGGTACATACGAAAAGTCCGTCACCAGCTCCGACTCATCCTTAAGTACAACTGGATGGTAAATAATCCGGTAATTCTTCTGGGCAGTGGGATTGTCAAAGTCAAGTCCGTACATACCATCTACCGCTGAAAGAAAGAATTGAAGAATCCCGCTCTCAGGCATTGGCTCAATGTGAGGAACTTCTTCAAAGTTGATTTGCGCAAATAGATTCATATAATTTCCCTGCTCATCCTTTGGATGCTCACTGGATTTTGGAAGGTAGGGCTTCCCTCCGAACTTGCTTTCAAATAGCGTTGTTTCTCCTCTTTCCGCTTGGATACTGACAAACGGTTTAGCTGTCTGTTCCAATTCGCTGCGATATTTTTCAAATTCTTTAGGCAGCTTTAAAGATAAGTTAGTCATACGTTTTTGTCCTCCTATTTCTGTACAAGCATTTTAATTCTCTCTTAGCCCAGCAGGCCAATAATCACCGGTACTGCTCTCTAAATATTAATTTGAATCGCGGCTTCAACGTTATTTCAACAATATTCACATATAAATCTGATTCACCATGAAACAATCGAATCATCGCATGATTCTTTTTGTCCGCAGCAATTTCCATTTTATTAACCGAAAGAAGTTTCAGGTATGAAAGAACATGATTAGTTTTCTTATCCTTAACATCCATAATAAATTCATCATAAAAAGGAGAAAGGGTGATCTCTACTGCTTCATACTCGTTTTCTGAAACATAGATTGAAGTATCATAATAAAAAGTGTCCGTCTCGTCTTTTCTCTTCGGCAATGACTCGAAAACCGATATTAAGCCTGCTTCTTCTGGTATCTCCATTTGGACCGCACCCTTCTTATCCATTCTTTTTATAATCAGCTTCAAGCTCAGCAAGATCATAGCCCATAGCTTAAAGTGGCTAATTTTTTCTTCTCTCTTTAAGTAAAAAAGGTTTTCAGGCTTTTTATAATGGGGGAATAACATTTTGTCATAATACTCCTCCACACCCAATTGAAAACCTGCATTCTCAGCTAAGTGCCCACACCCCTAATGTTTTGCTTGTTTTTGAGGGTTCATTAGATACGGGTATAGAAGGACAAGACCAACCGCATATACCGCAAAGGCAAAATATGCCGGCAATAAATGGATAAAATCAGTATATCCAATCATCCAATGAACACTAAAACCAGCCAGGAAACCGGGAATTCCGCCAAGCAAAAACATCCACCAAATCCAGCGCTGCCCCTGCTGAATACCCCATAATGCCGTGGCAAGTATGGCAATCGAATCAGATAGCAGAGCCCCGCCAAATCCGGCTCTGTCATGAGCAATTAATGCAAGCAGGCGTTCGTTAAACTGCCCCATTGTTTCATGGGTTGTATTCAAAAAGCCCAAATCTTCGTGAACAAATACGTCGGTAACCCCAATATAGGATATAGTCAAACCGCCGATGGCAAAAGCCGTTCCCAGTATTACAAACATCAATTGCCCCCACTGGGCAAGGAGCCAATTTCGATCGTTTACAAGATTCGGCTGACCGTTTAAAACCTGGTCACCCCTGCTGCGCATGGATACTATGAACATCGGCAGAAGGATTGCAGCCGCGACCGCATGCAAGGGATCAAAGTACCCATAGCCCAGATAAAGAAAAAAACTGCTAAAGCCGACTATGCCGGAAGCCATTAAAGCTGTTTTTGCCCAGTGCAGTTCATAGCGAAGACCATATCGCCCCAATTGAAAATAAATAATCCCAATCGAAATCATTGTACCAGCAAGGGTTATGCGGTCATGAGACATAAAAGCCACTATTTGTGGATATATGCTTGCAAGCTGAGCTGCGCTTATGCCTAAAAAGGATTCGTCATAGGGCAATAAAACCGTTGTAGCGGCGATGATCCAAGCAAGAATCCCGCCGATCACCATGCCTATGCCCAACAGGCTCATCCAGCCCCAATATTTCCAAAAAGAGGGCTCAGCTCCTGAATTGATATTGCGCGTCCGCTCATACAGAATAGCCTCATTCACGCGTTTAGGCAGCCCTGGCCCTGCGTATACAAGCCCGCTATGCAATTGAACATAATCAGCTCCGGCCTCCATGAGGTCAAGTGCATCCTGAGGCTCGTGAATGCCGCCGGAAGCGATAATTACCTGTTCTTTTTCACAAAATTGCTGGATGCAGTGAACTTTTTTGAAGCTTTCACTTTTGCCTTCCCAGCCTGCTTCATAACCACTATCGGTTTGAACATAATCACCAACCATAAAGCCATGCAATTGAGATACAGGAATGGATTGTAATAAGGTTTTTAATTTTTTTGGGGGATAGTCTAAGGGTATGTATAGAAATACAGGCTTTCCTTCTGGTAATGACCGAAAAAATTGAGCCATGTTACTGGTATGCTTTATATTCTCCTCTAAACTCCAGTGCTCATCGAGGCAATCCACATAATAACCCGCTGCAAAGCCTGAAACTCTCCCGCTCAAGCTGCAAATTTGCTCAAATGCCTCCTGAGGTGTGCTTCCAGAAGAATGCCTCAAACGAAACATCAACGGAAGCTTCATTTCATTTAATTTCAGCCTTTGCAGAATTTGATCGACTCCATCGTTCACATAAGGATCAGGGTAAATGATGGCTTCCTTTTTTTCATCTCTGTAAATAGGCTGTCGACAAGTTCCTTTATTTAATGTAACCGGTCCGACTTCAATAAAACCAAAACCAATTTGCGACAACGCTTTGTGTGCAGTTCCATGAATATCAAGGCTGCCGCTCAACCCAACAGGATATTTTAAATTCACATCTTCCAGTTCACTTTCCAAAACAGGGGACATTTCCATATGTCCCATTGTACGAATGATAAAGGAACCAAAAGGAAGCTTGCCCAACAGCCCAAATGTCTTTAAGGTTAGATCTCTGGCTGATTCAGCGGGAAGCTTGAAAAGCAAAGGTCGGAACAAAGTACGATAAGACCAATCCGGCAATGATGTTATCCTCCTCTACAAAATAACCGCTAGCCGATGATACGGTGCCGCTCTTTACAGGCATCAGCTATCGAGGCTTTAAATAATATGGTTCTTTCAGTCGAATAAAAAATGATAAAACGGAATGGCCCAATTCGTTATCCGCCTTATCAGTCAGACTTTCTTTGGAAGCCTTCTTTCAATCCAATTAAATCATAGTCACTCTCTTGAAGCTGATGACTTTTTCATCTCTTTTAGTATAAAGGAGCTTGTCAGACTTTTGGTAGTATGGAAGCAGCATTTCAGATAAATAAAGTTTTCTTGTTTTTTACCTTTCCTTTTTTCTACACACCTTTTGGCCTTTCTTTTTACTCCTAAAGAAAAAGAGATGCTTCATTAAGCATCTCAGACCGTAGACAAACCCCATTTTCACCCTTTGTGAAAATGGGGTTTGTTACATTTAATAGTCATCTTACCTCGAAAATCAAGCTGGACATGGCCCTCGCCATGTCCAGTTTGCCAATTTTTTAAGATTTATGGCAGCGAAAGTAAGCATCGCCTGCATCGAAACTTTTTTAAGCCCTCTTAAGGTCGTCCAACGCATGCCATGCTTTTCTTTTGCGTCCGCAAAAACACGTTCAATTGTTTCTTTGCGCTTCGCATATATCGTTTTATTCAGTTCGGTATGTCTAAGGTGATCCACTTCATCTATGTAATCCTGCCATAAATGCCTATGAATCATTTTGGTATGACTCTG
>NZ_VLKI01000029.1:18651-36801 GCF_007830235.1 Cytobacillus oceanisediminis | reverse complement strand
TTCTCTTCATCACTTGAACTGTCAGGTCCATGACCATATGAATATTGTTTACCTATTGGTTGGTCGAATCGATGCACCTGATTTTCACGATACCATTTCATCCACGTTTTGATTTGAGACACATTTTTAATCCCATACTTCTCCATGATTTCTTGATTCGTAAACTGACCACTCATCTTATCTTTAACTACTGCCCATTTAACCTCATTTGAATATACGTTTTTGCCCACGCAAAAACACCTCCGAATTAACACTTTAATTAAGTGTACCATTTCGAAGGTGTTTTATAGTGTCTCATTTATCTAGGTTAGTCTATTTTGCAGGCGCTTTTATCCCTTTATTTCGCAAACTACTATTAATTATTTTCCTCTGAAGGTTCTTCATCCATGTCCGGTTCTTCTTCATCCATTTTCTCTTCACTAGGCTCTTCCGTTGCATCAGGTTCCTGGTTATCTTCCTGATTCTCCATTTCCATGTTTTCTTCCTCTTCAGGCGGCGGATCCTGCTCAGAAGCACATCCTGCTAACATTAATCCTGCACCTAACGGGATAGAAAAAAGAAGATTCTTATATTTCATGTGACGTCCTCTCCTTTTGCAGTATTATGTTTCGTATTTTGTCTTTTCCCGGTAACCAATTTTGTAAACATGTATGGTAAAAACAAGATGTAAACACAAAACGGAGTGGAAACCTTTTTCCCACTCCGCTTCAGTTTACCATTTTCCATTAATACTTCTGTACCTTCTCTTCCATTTCTGACGGCTTGAGCAGCTCATAATCCGTCGTTTCTTTGAGCTCTTCTATTTGGCTAACAGCCTCTTTATATAGGATTTCATCCTCGTATTCCTGCTGGAAGTATACACTGTTTTCCTGTGATTCAGCTAAGATCTGCACTTTCATTTTCAAGGGAGCCCCGGATGCACTGTCTTCATCGCCAAGTACCATTCCCCCTGGGTAAGCTTCTGATTGGCTGATAAATATACGTCCTTGGCTTTCCTCCTTGGCAAAATCGACTGCTTCTGATAGAGAGTCTGCATGTTTCATCCTATCACCTCTCTTATCCTTTACCTCTTCGGGAAAGGAGTTCAAACATCCGAGATTGTCTAGCCTTAAAAAATCCAGCCTATTTCCATTACGATCCGAACATTAAAAATTGTGTTTCCATCCAGGTTCACTGTCGCGTTACAATAGGAACTTTATTATTTACCATTAATAATCCTGAATTACCATTTAAAAATAAAAAAATTTTTTTAACCTACCCCCAAAATCTTAAAATAACAACCTAAGATTTTGTTGATAGTCATTTTTTGTCGAAAGAATCTGTCCGATGGAAGTGCGATGTTTAGGGTAACTTCCCGTTAACTGCCCAATGGGTTGTTTACAGATTTTAATTGTATAAAATCATTCTATTAGATTTAGTTATACATTTTTCGACACTGCACCTAGGGGGAGTTTTACTTGAATCGAGTTTTTAGATGGGTTGTCAGATCATTGTTTGCACCCGTCACTGGAAATAAAGGAGCGGTTGCGAGTACACTTGGTTTTTTTCTGGCCTTTTTGCCTTTAGATAATTTAAGAATTCCATTTCTGCTTGCTTTTTTATTACTTGCTTTTTCACTTTTGCTGCGTCTAAATATCATCGCCTTATTTCTAGGAACGCTGATAACCGTTTTTATTCCTAACATTCGTCATTTACCGCTTCTGGATTTACGTGTGTTAGAAGATTACTGGTTGTTTTCTGCGCTAAAAACGAACATACAATCTTCTGAAACGATTGCATCAGGGGCCTTCGGAGGCTTGATTGGTCTCATATGCTATTTTTTCTTCCACTGGTTTTACAATTTAGGGCTGAAAAAAAGTGAACATAGCCAGAAACATGTTTTTCTTGATCCTGCAAAAAGGCGCTGGTCCATCATTAAACGAATGAGTGTTGGCTTTACTATATTAATTGTTTTAGTATCGACTTTTTTTATAGAAAGCCTAAATACGAATCCAAAATTTCCTGAGCTGCAATTAAATAAAAGCACAATAAAGAGCGAGATCGAGCCGATTAATAAAGGTTTCAGTGAAGAAGAGCTTGCTTCACAGATTCAAATAACGGATCCTTCCCCTCTTAGCCAAAAAAACACGGGTCAATTAAACAAGGCACAAATATCCAAAAAACAAGAAGTGTATGGCTTTTACGTCAATTGGGACGAGAACAGCAAAGCCTCTTTCAAAAAAAATAGAGATTCCATTACAACTTTAGTGCCCGAGTGGCTGCAGGTTACACCAGACCTAACCCTGAAGGCCGCCACTGACCGCTCTATTGTTAAAGAGGCAAAAGAACATGATATTAAGATTCTGCCATTAGTGAATAATTTTATAAATAATAAATGGGATGGCCATGTCCTGCACCGGTTATTCACTACTCCCGGAGCTGAAGAACGTTTTATTAAAAATATGCTAGCTTATGTTAGAGCAAATGGCTTTGACGGGATTAATATAGACTTCGAAGGAATAAATCCAAAAGACAAAGCTCATTTCACTCAATTCATGGATAAGGTTTATAAAACCTTCCACCAGCATGGTCTTATGGTCACATTGGATGTCCCGCCGCAGGACAAAAGCTATGATTATGCTGCCTTAGCAAAAAGCGCTGACCGTGTGATCGTCATGCTCTACGACCAGCACTACTCCATAAGTAAGCCCGGCCCAGTAGCCCAAACAGATTGGGTCAAGGAAAACTTGTACCAACCTGATATTCCTTCCGAAAAATTGATTGCAGGCTTAGGGACCTACGGTTACGACTGGGAAGAAAACTCCAGGAAGCCCGCCGCTAACATGACGTTCGGGGATATCATGAATCTAGGCAGTGGATCGGGTCTCAAAATCAATTGGAGTACGGAAGCTGGCAACCCATATTTACGATACATGCAAAACGGAAAAAAACATACTGTGTGGTTTTTGGATGCGGCTACTTTTTATAATCAAATGAGTCTCGCAATCGATAGCGGCTCAAGAGGAATTGCACTTTGGCGTCTCGGTTCAGAGGATCCCTCTATCTGGAATTTCCTGAATAATCCAAAGGAAATCCTTAAACCATCCCATGCCCTGAATACCTTTGATAATCCTTTGCCAGATCTCCATACGGGGGAAGGGGAGGTTTTAAAAATCGCCTCTCAACCTGAAAAAGGCAAAAGAACGATTCAATTAGATTCAAATGGGCTGATTCAATCTGAATCTTATGTCAAATTTCCAAAGCCTTTTGAGGTGGTCCGTTATGGAAAATCCAACAAGAAAGAAGTTGTCCTTTCCTTTGATGACGGTCCGGACCCAGCCTATACACCAGAAATATTGGACATTTTGGACAGGTATAACATTAAAGGCACCTTCTTTGTAGTAGGCGAGAATGCTATGATGCATCCTCAGCTGGTAAAAAGGATTTATGATGAAGGCCATGAAATCGGCAATCATACATTTACACATCCTGATATATCATCCATCTCGCCATTTCGATTGAGAATGGAACTAAATGCAACTCAACGTTTAGTTCAAGGGATTACAGGCCATTCGATGACCGTTTTCCGGCCTCCATATGTAGCCGATACTGAACTAAGCACAAGAAGCGAGCAGGTGCCAATCATGCAGGCTCAGGATATGGGCTATACCATGGTCGGTGAATCCATTGACTCTGCTGATTGGAAAAACCGTTCTAGTAATGAAAGTGTCAATCAGGTATTGAATCAGCTGCAAGAAGGAAATGTGATTTTGCTGCACGATGCAGGCGGTAACCGCTCCAATACTGTAGAAGCCTTGCCTATCATTATTAATGAACTTAAAAACCGAGGCTACACATTTACCACCATTGCTGATCTAATTGGAAAAGGCGATAGTGAGATTATGCCCCCTGCTGAACAGGACAGCCCTTATTCGGTCTATGTCAAGGCGGTATTCAAGGTTATTCAAGGCTGGAATGCAGGATTAAGCATCCTGCTCTACTCAGCTATCCTGTTAGGAATCTTACGGCTTACTATCCTCTTTTTCCTATCCAGAAAACAAGTAAAAAGGTATAAAGAGACCCAGATTGATCCGAGCTTCACACCTTTTGTCAGTGTCGTTATTGCTGCCTATAACGAGGAAAAAGTAATTTGCAAAACAATCAATTCTATACTATCCAGCGATTACCCGGCTTTTGAGATACTGATTGTCGACGATGGATCAAAAGACAATACTTCTGTAGCAGTTCAAGAAACTTTTGCAAACCATCCTCTCGTCAGATTAATAAAAAAACCTAATGGGGGAAAATCCACCGCTGTAAATCTGGGTTTTAAAGAAGCAAAGGGGGAAATCGTGGTTGCTCTTGATGCAGATACACTCATCGCCGAAAATGCCATCTCTTTGCTCGTTAACCATTTTAAAGAGGAAAATGTGGCTGCTGTTTCTGGTAATGTTAAGGTCGGCAATAAGGGGAACCTCCTTACCAATTGGCAGCATATCGAATATGTGACAGGCTTTAACCTGGAGAGAAGGGCCTTTGCAGCTCTTAATTGCATTACGGTGGTACCAGGGGCAATCGGTGCTTGGAGAAAGACAGCGGTAGAAGAAGCAGGTTATTTTAAAGAGGATACACTTGCAGAGGATACCGATATCACGCTTACTCTTTTACGCAATGGGAAAAGGATCGAATATGAAGAAAAGGCATATGCCTATACAGAAGTGCCGGAAGATATTAAGAGTTTGGCAAAACAGCGTTACCGATGGGTTTATGGTACTTTACAATGCTTATGGAAACATCGTGAAGCTTTATTCAATAAAAAACATAACTCACTAGGATATCTTGCACTTCCAAACATGTGGCTTTTCCAATATATTTTTCAAATTATATCGCCTCTTGCAGATATATTATTCATTATGGCCCTTTTTACCTCACACCATGAAAAAGCAGCCATTGGATTTATTCTCTTCTACTTGATGGATTTCTTTACTTCTCTGTATGCTTTTCGATTGGAGAAAGAAAGTCCTAAACCACTGGGTTCATTGTTTTTGCAAAGAATTTTGTACAAACAGCTTATGACTTATGTGGTGATTAAATCCATCTTCTCTGCCATTAAGGGAGTAACCGTAGGCTGGAATAAACTAAAACGAAAAGGGAATGTAACTCAGGAAACCTCCATAGTGAAAGTTAAGAAATATATATAATGAAATCTTCTCAGAGGTCTTTCCCATATAGGGAAGACCTTTTTTAATTGATTGGCTCTGTTAAACTTGTCTGTTGATTTCCGCTGCATGCACTCGCTTTCCGCGGGCGGTCCGGGAGCCTCCTCAGCGCCTTGCGCTTGCGGGGTCTCCCTTTGATCCGCACTCCCGCAGGACTTTGAATAAGCTTCCTTGTATAAACACCACACGAAGGAAATGCGAATGCATTTTCGAGGATCCCGCGCCTTCCACTCCAATCAACAGGTGCTAAAAACAATAATAAGCTTTAACAGAGCCAATTAACTTATAACAAAAAAAAGATCACCTTCTCTTGGTGACCCTTTTCGAAAGAATTACTTGTTCTTTCCGTTGTTTTCTTTTTTATCCTGATCGATCGCAGCCTTTTCTTTTGCGGCTTGAGAAACTTCTTGTCCACGGGGTGGAGCTGCGGCTGCACTATTTGTATTTTTCCCTATCGGTGCAGGCTGTGTCGTTGGTGCTTTTGCGCTAGTCTCATGTTTCGCGGCTGAACTTGTTTCTTTCGTTTCCGCCGTATTGGATGGAGTTGTTTTCATTGGTGCTTTTGTGCTTGGCACAGATACCGTTGCTGTATCAGGAGTTATAGTAGCTGTCTCTTTTGTACTAACAGGATTTGTTGCAGTACTCTTGCTGAATTTTTTTGAATCCTGCTGAATAGCTGGAGCAGCCCTATCCTCCTTGTTTCCATTTTCATAAGCCGTATGGGAAACAGGAATATCATCAGAAAGCTTTGTGTGACTTTCTTTTTCACTGATTGTTGATGTTTGATCTTTCACCTTTTTTTCTGCTGGTCTGATTACATCTGCTTTTTTTAGATCTCTGTATATAGTGAAAGCATTTTCTGTAAATTGTTTAGCTAGTTGATCGACTAACACGGCGTTAGTGACAGAAAACGTTACAGATCCCGCTAATACCATGGCAAGAGCTCCCTTGGTTGGTGTGTTCATATAATTCCCCTCATGTTTTATGTATGATCGTATATAAAGAATACGAGCGAACCAAATTGTATTATGGGGGTATAATAAAACAGTATTTTGGATTTTTTTATCGCTCTGCCTAATTCACTTGCCCTGTTGATACATTTAACTTCAATAATGTTTCTATGCTGTTTATCAACTAATCCGCTCCCCTATCTAAAACCTTTTAGCCCCTGGAGCATCACATCCAATATTGCAACATCCGTTTCGTCTTGTATGTATAAAAGATACGAACCACTTTCTCCACCCTTTGTTTTCCAATTACCAAACTGCTTTCGGATTATATTCAATGACTATCAGTTCCAAAACATCATAAACACCGCCCATAAGAACCGGCCTTCTTGTCATCGCAATAATAAAACTCTCTCCTTCACCAAATTGATGAATCAGGTGACACAAAAAAGCGCCTGTCACAATAACAGACGCTTTTACGAACTATTTAGTTTTATTTCAGCCAAAACGAATTAATTCTCTGAATCCTCTTCATTCATATCCATATTGCTTTCTTCACCAGTATCATCCATGCCGCCTTCACCGGCTGGCGCTTCTTCTTCTGTGCCAGGTTCCTGCATTTCAGTATCATCTGTTGTGCCCGGATCTTGCATTTCATTTTCCGTATTGTTTTCTTCCATTTCATTCTGTTCCAATTCTACGTCTTCTGTTTCCGGCGGCGGGTCCTGTTCATCCGTTCCACAGCCTGCTAACAATAATCCTGCACTCAATGGGACCGAAAGCAATCGTTTTTTATATTCCAATCGATTTCATCTCCTTTTGCAGTATTATGTTTACATTATGTTCATTCCCGTTTTGCCTTTGAATAAACAAGCTGACGAAAAAACTGCACAAGGAGATCCGATTTAAAATCAACTGATATTTTTCTGTTTTTCCGGACTTGCCTCTGTAAGTTTCCTCTTACTTGTAAATAAAGGAACCAAAATCGTCAGCAAGCTAACTCCTATAAGCGTTAAAGCAATCGGCTTATCCAAAAAGATGGATAGGCTGCCGTTCGAGATGGTTAATGTTTGTCTTAATGCTTGTTCCATCATTCCTCCTAAAATAAAAGCGAGGATAAATGGAGCAGCTGGAAACGAAACCATTCTCATGAGGAAGCCGATAATTCCAAATGCGACTAAAAGGTATAAATCAAATGTGTTAAAGCTAATGGCATATACACCTATCAAACTAAAAATGATAACCAGCGAGATTAGCATTGGCCTTGGAATTCTCAACACTTTTGCAATGTAAGGAATTAAAGGCAGGTTTAGAATTAATAAAAAGATGTTTCCAACATACATACTCGCAATAATTCCCCAGAACACTTCCGGACGGTCTTGAATTAGCAGCGGGCCCGGCTGTACGCCCAAAACTAAGAATGCTCCCAACAAAACAGCAGTCGTCCCTGAACCTGGGATTCCCAAACTTAGCAATGGCACGAACGCCCCGCCAGTAGCCGCATTATTAGCTGTTTCTGGGGCTGCCAACCCTTTAATCGAACCTTTTCCAAATTCCTCTGGGTTTTTCGCCATTTTTTTCTCTGTAATGTAAGCAATAAAAGAAGCAATTGTTGCTCCTGCACCAGGCAAGACACCGATGATGAACCCTAATAGTGATTGCCTTGTCATCGGCCCTCTCATTTCCTTCATATCCTGCTTGGAAATTCGCAAGCTTCCCAGCTCTTTATTATTACTCATCGTATCGTCTTTACGATTTAATACAAGTGTACAAACCTCAGCTAGGGCAAATAACCCCAGCGCTATGACTAAAAAGTCTATTCCTTCGAGCAAGTTGGGATTGCCAAAAGTGAAGCGGCTTGTACCTGTTTGGCTATCAATCCCGATTGTAACAACGATAAACCCTAAAGTCGCGGAAATAAATGCTTTAATCGTGGATCCCTCTGACAAACTTGAGATCGCTGTCAGTCCCATAAACATTAAGGCAAAATACTCAGCTGGGCCAAACGAAACGGCAACAGCCGAAAGCATCGGCGTGAATAGCATGAGTAAGATAACACTCACAGTCCCGCCGGTGAAGGAAGCAATAGCCGCGATCGCCAGTGCCTTCCCGGCTTTCCCTTGCTGCGCCATTGGATAGCCGTCGAAAGCAGTCGCAACGGTTCCGGCTACTCCTGGAGCATTTAATAAAATAGAGGAACTCGATCCTCCAAATATTGCCCCATAATACACACCAGCCATCATCACTAAAGCAACAGTTGGATCCATGCTGTAGGTGATCGGAATCATAATGGCTATCGCACTAATCGGCCCTAATCCAGGCATCATCCCGATAAATGTCCCTACAAATACACCGATAAATACAAACAGGATTCCCTGCAAACTAAATGCGACTTGAAATCCTGACATTAGCCCTTGAAATGCATCCATAACTTTTCCCCCCTTTTAAAATGGAATAATGCCCGCCGGCAGATTAATTCGAAGCAAATAATTAAATAAACCATAAATGGCAACCGAAAAAACGACCGAAACAATTCCATTAGCAAAATGCTTTTTATAACCCAGGAATAATGAACAGCCGAAAATAAACAAAGTCGTCATGATTAAAAATCCCAGGATTTCAAGCAAAGAAATATAAATTAAGATAAAAGCCAGTACGGCCAATAATATTAAAAAATTGCTTTTACTCAATGTTCTTTTTTGCTTCTCGGCTTCTGTTTCTTCCTTTTTATCAAAAAATAAAAGGACTGCGAAAAATAATAAGAGAAAGCCAAGCCCTTTAGGGACAACATCGGCATCGATAATGGCATTCTGATATTTTGGAAGGCTGTAACTTAGTATTAAGTAAACTCCTGCAAAACTTGCGAGGATAACAGCAATTTTTTGATTAATCCTTTTAAGCATTCATTTCACCTCTATTAATAGAATGAAAGATAGAACAGCTTAGATGTGTTCTATCTTTCTTTTAAATTATTTGCTCTTTTAATCTTGTCTGTTGATTTCTACTCAAGAAGCTCAGCGAACCGCGGGCGGTCCGACGCTCCTCCCGCAGGACTTTGAATAAGCTTCCTTGAATCAACTCCGCACGAAGGGAATACATTTTCGAGGAGTCTCGCGCCTTCCTCTCCAATCAACAGAGTGCCATAATTAACATTTGCTTTCATACAGCCAAATGATTAATTTCGAGCCAGCCCTAATTCTTCAAGCAGCGTCTCCATATCTTCCGCTTCTATCTTTAAGAACTCGCTGTACTCTTCACTGTCCATATAAAGCTCTCCCCAGCCATATTTTTTGCGGATTTCATCCCAGGCTGGTGAATCATTTAACTCTTTGAATTTTTGCTCATAGTATTCCACAGCGGCAGGGTCCATATTTGGAGGTCCAAAGAAGCCTCTCCAGTTAATAAATGTTTCGTCAATTCCCTGTTCCTTAGCAGTTGGGAAGTCAGATAAAACCTCCCCTTCCAATCTCTCTTCAGATGTAATGCCTAAAACTTTAATTTTGCCGGCACGTACTTGTTCAATCGTTTCAGCAACACCTGTTGTATAAACATCGACACTTCCATTCAGAACAGCCGTTAATCCGCCTGCATCAGGATCGGAAATATACTTAATCTTTGTCACATCAACTCCGGCCGCTTTCGCGATTTTGACAAATTGCATATGGTCCATGCTTCCCGGAGATGAGGTACCGATTACACTCACACTTGCAGGGTCCTTTTTCATATCTTCAAACAAATCATTCAGATTGTCCCATTTGGCATCAGCTTTAACTACAAATGCCCCGTAATCTGCAATGACATTCGCAATGGGTGTAAAGTCATCATAACCGTATTCCGATTGGCCATTTAAAGGCACTAACACTAATGGCGGTGACCCAACAAACATATGGTGCGGGCTGCCCTCTTTACCAGCGACATAAGCCCAGCCAATTGCTCCTCCTCCGCCAGCTTTATTTACGACAGGCAAGCGTTTATCAATGATTTTTTCTTGTTCAAATACTTGAGATGCCATCCGTGCAGTTGTATCCCAGCCGCCGCCAGGGCCTGCAGGTGCCGTAATTTCAATTGGCTGTGATGGTGTCCACTCTCCATTTTCGCTGGTATTTCCTCCACTTGACGATTGGCTGGAGCATCCGGCTGTCAATAGCATCATGAACGCAGCTGCCGTACCCAATATTTTTTTCATCCTGTTTCCCCCTCTGTTCTTCTAATTCTTCCATCCTTAAACGCTATAATAAGTCAGAAAAGTAGAAATGTAATCGTTTTCAAAATATCCTGCATAAAAACCTTTTTGGCTATTTTGTTCATTTTGTTCACGGAAATATGATTTGCTTGTTGATTCTTTAGTTGAAGAGGAAAAAGTGAAAAAATGAAAAAGCACCTCACTCATTATAGTGAAGTGCTTTTTTATCTTAATTAAATGCTTTATTTAAAGCTTCAATGTTTTTTCTCATGATAGCAAGATAATCTTCATTCTTTTTAATATTTTCATCTGTAATAGATTCTAAATTATTTAAGGTTAAGACCTCGGCTTTTGTCTCGTCTTTAACAGCTTCAGCAACTTTGTTCGTAAGATTTGGTTCGAAGAAAATATAATTCAAATTTTCTTCCTTAACAAGTTCTATAATTTCGGTTAAATCCTTTTGCGAAGGCTCATCTGTTGGGGAGAGTCCGCTAATTCCAATTTGTTTTAAGCCGTAAGCATCTTCCCAATATCCATATGCTGAATGAGAAACAAGAAAGGTTTTGATTTTTGCTTGGTTTACCATATCTTCAAATTCTAAATCAAGTTTTTCTAACTCACCTTTTAAAGAAGCAAAATTGCTTTCAAATTCTTCCTCATGCTCAGGGTCTAATTCAACTAAGGCATTTTTAATATTTTCGGCTAAAATTATAGAGCGTTTTGGATCCAGCCAGACGTGAGGATCCAGGTCAGATTCATGACCATGTTCATCTTCATGGCCTTCTTCATGATTTTCTTCCGTTTCTTCAACATGTCCTTCGTAATTCTCTTCAGACTCTTCATCATGGGAATCCATTTCCTTTGCGCCTATAAAGTCTACATGTTCAGCAGCATTTACAATTTGTATTTTTTCCTTCTCGACTGCTTTTATAACCTTTTCAGCGAAAGCTTCCAATCCTGTTCCTGTATAAATAAATGCGTCACTATCAGATAACTTTATCATTGTTTTTGTCGTCACTTCTACATTGTGGGCATCGGAGCCGGGAGGCACGATATTTTCCGTTGTAACGAACTCACCTCCAATTTCATCAGTGAAAAATTGAAGAGGGTAAATGGTCGTATATACGACTAACTTACCATCTTCTTTCACCTGTTCATCTGAGGTTACTTCAGCATTATTGCAAGCTGCCAATGACAGAATTAAGAAGAACGCAGCAATAAAAATCAACATTTTCTTTTTCAAATTTCTCTACTCTCCTTTTATATATTATAAGATTAATAGGAATGATTTCGATTTATATTCCATTTTATAGGAATGATTCCGATTTACTATTATAGTTTAATAGTAATGGTTACGATTTGCAACAAAAATTTTACATGTAAGCTGATCTGGCAAGTTTCTCGGCGCTCTGTGTCTGTGGGGTCTCCCTTTGACTCGCTTCTCCCGCTGGAGCCCCGCGCCTTCCGCTCCATTCAACAGGGTTCCAAAAATCAACAATGAGCTTTAACAGAGCTTAAAAATAAAAGTATCTTTACTTCCAAAAGGGGTCCATATAGCTTTAGAGGAAAATCTTCTGGCATAGCCTAAAAAAAAGAAAGCAAACTATAACCGCGGGTGCCCGTAGCAGCATCGGGGGCATCCATGAAGAGATGGCAAAACAAACGGCAAGGGTGGTGAAAGTATGGCAAAAAACAAGAAAAACCGATCTGAACATCAGAACAATGCTCTTCCGAAAGATGTTGAATTTGCGGACGACAGAGCAAATGGCCTTGAAAGAATAGCTTTAAAAGCACAAAGAGAACACAGAAAGTAAAAGAGATTGGGGACAGTTCATCTGTCCCTATTTTTAGATGCTTGATTCGGACTAAGAAATGTAATTGGATAAATTCTTTCACTGTAAAAGCAAATTTAATAAAATTGTTATTAAATATAACTCAATCCATACCTCTGGGTTTCCGTCGGAAATCCGTGTGATATACTTTCCGTTTTTGGGGCTCCGATTCGATATTTTGAATAAAATTTGCTTTGACTCGCTCCAATAAAAGACTCTTCAATTTTTCAAGCCTTATAGGGCCAAATCCAGGCAGTTTTTCCGGAATGATTACTTTAAAATCCCCATGCTGTTTATACAGGCGAATGCTGCCATGTCGCGTTCTTTCTGTTTTTCCTGATATATAAGCAAATTCAAATTGCTGCTCGATGAAGGAAGAGACTTCAGGAAGTCCCAAATTCTCATAAATCGGTGGAAAGTGATGATAGACAGGAGGATCGGTGAACCATATTGAAGTTATGTTCAAAAAAACCTCTCCTCTCAATGTTTTTTATAATCAATATCATTGCCAATAAAAGGTGCAATCATTTAAAAGTGATCATTTAACAAAGCCAATAAAAAAACACCTCTCTATTAAGAAAGGTGTCACTTATAGCAAATAATACTTCCGTTCAGGCCTGCCGACAATGCCGTATTCAAGCTCCGCCTTTACTTTTCCTGCGGATATTAAGTACTCCAAGTATCTTCTAGCAGTTGTTCTCGAAGCGCCTAAGTGTTCGCTTAAGTCTTCAGCATTAATTCCATGCTGTAAACTTTCCATTGTTTCCCGCACTTTTGTCAGTGTTAATGGATCGATTCCCTTTGGAAGGGACACAGGATTTGCTGCAGAAGTACGTCCCGACAAAACTTGATCAATGACAGACTGATTAAATTCATCATCAGACTCCAGCAGTTCTCTTCGGTTCATTACTTTTTCCAAAGCTACCTTAAACCTGTTAAAATCCACTGGCTTTACGATATAATCGAGGACTCCGTTGCGAATGGCTGGCTCTACCACTTTCCTCTCCGTGGAAGCTGTGATTAAAATGACATCCAGCTTTGGAAATTTACTTCTCAATTCTGGCAGAATAGAGACCCCGCTTCGGTCTGGCAGATAGTTATCCAACAATAAAACATCTACTTCTTCATCCTCTAATAGGGCAAGTGCCTCTGATGCATTTAGTGCCTTACCGATTACCTCCACACCATCTATCTTTTCTAAAAATTGCTCATGGATCGAAGCGACACGGAAGTCATCCTCCGCAATAGCTATCTTCATGGAACTGTTCACCTCTCTTTATATGCTGTTGGATATAGAAAGTTTTTTAGGCAGGTAAATGGATAAAACTGTTCCTGCGCCAGGCTTGGAATGCACTTCGATGGTACCATTCAGGTTTTCCACAGCTTGTTTGACAATCGCCAAACCAAACCCTCGATTCTGATCACCTTTTGTGGAATACCCCGTTTCAAAGATTCGATCCATTTCCAGTACTGGAATGCCTTGTCCACTATCATAGACCTCGATGACCAGATCCTCCCCTACATCTATCGCAAAAAAAGTAACTTCACCGTCTATCATTCCCTCCACCGCTTCAAAAGCATTATCGACCAGGTTTCCGATAATGGAGATGACTTCTTCATATGATAAATGTGCCGGCAGTGCTTCCATGCTGCTATTTTCATCAATAATAAACTGGATTTTTTTCTCTGAAGCTTTGCCTAACTTCCCGAGCAGCAAGGCTTGAATTTTCGGATCTTGAATTTGCTCAAAGATGATTTTATTCTGGTTTTCAATGGCAGAAGATTCAGCTTGAATCATGTTAATCGCTTCATCAACCTTTCCCAGTTGCAGCAGTCCGGATAAAACATAGAGCTTATTTGAAAATTCATGGGTTTGTGCCCGCAGATCTTCTGAATACTTTCTTACTTCCGTTAAAGTCTCAACCATTCTATTAATTTCTGTTTTATCCCTGAACGTTGAGACAACGCCAATGACTTGATCATTTTCAATAATCGGGGTCCGATTGATGATGACATTTTTATTTCGCAATGTAACCTCATGATCCCGATCGGGTTCTCCTGTTTGAAGCACTTTATAGACGCCTGTGTTTGGAAGAATTGTTTCAACTTTTTGATTCAAAATATCGTCCTTCACACCCAATAAGTTTTTGGCTGATTGGTTGATCAACCTAATAACTCCGTGTTTATCTACAGAGATAATTCCTTCTTTTATGGAATAAAGGATCGCATTCCTTTCCAAATATAGGGAGGTCATCTCATAGGGTTCCATCCCCAAAGTAGTTCTGCGGATATTCCTTGCTAGCAGATAGCTTACGATCATCCCAATTAGGATAACGAATAAAGAAATAAAGCCGATTTCTTTTCCACGCTGAAATGCTGTCTCTTGCAGGTCTTCCATTAAATACCCAACGGACACGACACCGATAATTTGCCCTTCCTCATTTTTAATTGGCCCCTTTCCTCTAATGGACCTTCCAAGCGAGCCTTTAGCCTTGGATATATAAAACTCGCCCTTTAGCGCCTGGCTGTTATCTCCGCCAACCATTGGCAGGCCAAGCTTCATCTCATCCGGATGGGCATAGCGGACTCCGTCTGTGTTTCCGATTACAATGAATTCCGCTCCCGTTTCTTTTCTGATTTTATTAACCAGTGGCTGCAAGATCTTTGACGGCTCATCTTGTTCAAAAGAAGATACAACAGTAGGCATGGCCGATACAGCGATGGCCAGCTGAAGAGCCTGATTGCCCATTTGCTTTTCAACATGCTTATATTCAATCACCAAAGAAATCACGAGAAAAATTAATATGATAAAAATGGTATTCAATATATTTGAACCAATAATCTTTGTTTGTAGAGACATGGGAAGTTTTTTGGTTTTCATAGTCACCTCGGATTGAACACAAAATTTTTAAATCTATTAATATTCTAATAATACTTCTTTCCTTTGTCATCCTTATATTTTGTTTTTATGCCTTCTTCAAATTTCACATAAAACGGAACTTTTAGTGGAAAAATAAACTGCTATTTTTCACAGAGAGGACGATCTCCAAATGGATCTTTTTCAGGGCAAATTATATTGGCCGGAGACAAGCCGGAATTCCAGAAGATATGACAAACTGGAGGGTGATTTGGAATGCGATGTGTTAATTATAGGCGGCGGTCTTTCCGGGGCTTTATGTGCCTTTTTGCTTGGAGAGTATGGAGTGGATACCGTCCTTATTGAAAAAAATAAAATTGGAGAGCGGGTCTCAGCTGCAAATACTGGATCCCTCCATTTTATGTCCGACCAGATGCTGACAGATCTGATCAAGCAAATCGGCGATGAGAAAGCAGTATCTTTTTATAAACTCTGCCAAAAAGCAATAGATGAGCTTGCCCGTATTGCTGCTGATTCCGGTACTGAATCAGGTTTTGAAAAGAAAAGCAGTCTGTATTTTTCAAGCAGCAAGAGCGACCTATCAAAGCTTAAGGCTGAGTATGAGCTCTTGTCCAAACTGGATTTTCCAGTTGCCTTCATGGATGAAAAGGAAATCGAGTCCAAGTTTCCATTCACCAAGCCAGGTGCGATTTATACCCTTTGTGATGCCCGGGTAAATCCTCTAAAATATTGCCAGGCAGTGACAGAGAGTGCAACGGGCAAAGGCGTGAAAATTTTCGAAAATACGGCGATGAAAGATTACGAACTTGGTGATAAAAAACATACTTTTAAAACAAATGGCGGCATCATCTCGGCCCAAAAAGTTATTTTTGCAACCGGCTATGATACGCTGGATTTTATGAATACGAAAAAAATTACCTTTTCCCGGACACATGCTATTGTTACCGATCCTCTCAGCGACCGTGAGCGATGGTACGAAAATTGCCTGATCTGGGAAACGAAACGGCCATATTTATATATTAGCCTCAGCGATGAAAAACGGCTCATTGCCGGGGGGCTTGATGAAACCGAACCTGTTGGCGGATATGGCAGAAAAGAATTTAAAAGGAAAACAGAAAAGCTGTTGGACTCTGTCAAAGAGCTATTCCCTAATTTGGAAGCGAAAGTGGAATATGAATACAATTCGGTTTATGCCAATACATTCGATGGCCTCCCTTTAATCGGTGAACATCCGAAAAATAAGAATGTTTATTTCCTGCTTGGATTCGGCGGAAATGGAACGGTCTGCAGCATGATCGGCGCCATAATTATCCGCGATTTAATTAAATATAACTACCATCCAGCTGCAGATATTGTGCGGCTTGACCGCAGTTAGGTGAATAAAATGAATAAAATTATCACTATTTTATTGTTAAGCATACTTGGTTTGTTTCCTTTGCAGGCCATATCCGTACTGGCTGACTGGGATAAACAGGGCCTTTCAGAAGATTACCACGGCCATATTGATGACCGTACCGAATCATTAAATCCTCAAATTCAATTGCTTGGAATAAACGATTTCCACGGACAGCTGAATGTTACACGGAAAGTAAACGGACAGCCTGTTGGAAGAGCTGATTACCTGGCTGCCTATTTGCGGCAGCGTGCCGCTGAAAATGAAAACACCCTTCTGCTTCATGTTGGCGATATGATCGGAGCCAGTCCGCCGCTTTCCGCCCTCCTGCAGGATGAACCGACCATTGAATTTTTGAATAGGATGGGATTTGATATTGGCACCGTCGGAAACCATGAGTTTGATGAAGGAGCTGCAGAGCTGCTTCGCCTTATAAATGGAGGAAAACCCTCTGCCACAGAAGGATTTTCAGGGTCCCGCTTCCCATGGATTGCAGCCAATATCATCAGCAAGCAAACGGGCAAACTGTTACTTCCCCCTTATAAAATTATAAAAAGAAGCGGGATGCCAATTGGCTTTATCGGAGTAGTCATGAAAGAAACACCAAGCATGGTGGCGCCGAGCGGGGTGGAAGGTTTAATTTTTACCGATGAAGCTGAAGCCATTAATAAATATGTCCGCGAACTTAAAAATCAAGGTGTCCGGGCAATTGTTGTGCTGGCTCATATCCCCGGGAAGTCAAAAGCCAATGGCGAACAGCCTGCAGGGCAATTGATCGATTTAGCCCATGCAGTTGACGATGAAGTGGATATTATCTATGGCGGCCACAGCCATGCCTATTTGAATAGTGTTGTGGATGGAAAGCTCCTGGTTCAATCCTATTCATACGGAACAGCCTTTTCAGATGTCGATATTGAAATGGATCGTAAAACAAAGGATATTATCAGCAAGCAGGCTGAAATTGTGACCGTTTATCAGAGGGATATTATACCCGCCAGCGATATTACCCGAATGATTGAGCGTTACGAAAAAAGAGTCGAACCGATTGTAAACAAATTAGTCGGAACCGCTGCAAGCCCCATTACAGCCGAGCGGAACAACAGCGGGGAGTCCGGGCTCGGTAATCTCATTGCCGACTCCCAGCGGACAGCCATGAACACCGATTTTGCTTTTATTAATCCTGGAGGAATCCGGGCAGACATTGACGCAGGCAACGTCACAAGGGGCAACTTATTTGTTGTTCTGCCTTTTAATAATCATCTTGTTAAAATGAATCTGACAGGCCGGCAAATTCGTGAACTCCTTAACCAGCAATGGCAGCCGACTGTGACAAGAATCCTGCAGATTTCAGGCCTCACTTATACATGGGATGACAGCCAGCCTGCCGGTAAAAAAGTAATCGATATCCGGTTGGCAGATGGAACGGAGCTGGATCCCGACAAAAATTATTCGGTCACTGTTAACACCTATCTGGCAGAAGGCGGGGACAATTTTACCGTCTTCCGGAAAGGAACAAATAGAGAAACTGGGCCGATGGATATTGAGGCGCTGATTGAGCACATTAAACAGCTGCCGCAGCCTTTCACCTCGGAAATTGAGGGGCGGATCCGAAGGGAAAATTAAAAGGTTAGTATGCAATGTTCTTAAATCAAGCGTTTGACGACATAACCAATGTCCTTCATCTTCTCTTTGAAGGACATCTTTCCGTCTTTTTCAAGC
>NZ_VLKI01000029.1:611-18164 GCF_007830235.1 Cytobacillus oceanisediminis | reverse complement strand
CCAAAATGTCCTTCATCTTCCCTTTGAAGGACATCTATATACAAATTCAAGCCGAAGCAACCTTGATGGCAACTGTCCTTAAGTCACAGTTCTCGCAGCTGGCATAAAAATCACCTGCCTGGCAGCGTTATGATTCATAAACCGTAAATTGCGGTTTCGTTGGATGGTCAATAACCAGGGAATCATCTGAAAACTTTAATAGCTTCTGATATAAAACAAGATCGCCAAAACAGCCTGCTGTTAATAAGGCCCCCAGAATGGATACAGAAGGCAAGTTCATTGCGATTCCAAGGACAATCGGCAGCAGGCCTGTGGGTATGAATGGCAGAAGTAAAACTTTTTTCATTTGCTGGACGGTTACGGGTCGCTTTGCATGAGCATAAGCCACACATAATTTCAAATTGACACCCCAGGACATCTCTTTCCACGGCACACCGCCAATATAACGAAAACCAGTCAAATGTATCGCTTCATGTAAAATAATAACCACAATCATAGCGGCTAAAAATAAAAGAAAACCGGCTAAGTTAAAGTGGATAGCCCCTTCACTATAAAGTGCAGCATGTAAAAAGAGCACACCAAATATCATCACAATGGTCGCAATGAACAAATAAATTTGCAATTTCATCATAGAAATGGAAACAACTGTTTCTTTCCTTTTATCCAATTCTTCACCCCCGCACAAATGAATCCTCTTTTATTTTACGGATGAAAAACAGTAAAGTTTCATATTTTTCCATTTATAAAATCTATCATTATAGCAGCCCCTTAAAAGTAACAGCGTTCACCATAACTGAAATTGCTTTTACCATTTTAGATTGATAAACTCACTTTATAAGCAAATGAATTTAAGGAGATTTCACGATGATCAATAAGATTGGAAAAATCACTATTTATGTCCAAAACCAAGAACAAGCAAAGGAATTTTGGCTGAATAAAATGGGCTTTGTCTTAAAACTTGAACAGCCAATGGGACCAAATGCCACTTGGTTAGAAGTCGGGCCAAGCGATGACGAGTTTACCACTTTAGTTCTCTATTCCAAGTCAGCAATGGAACAGCAAAATCCTTCTGCTGTTGCCCATCCATCCATTCTTTTCAGCACAACGGATATTGAATCCGCTTATGAGAAAATGAAGCAAAATGGGGTAGAAGTTGAGGACATGTTAAGAATGCCATTCGGAACGATGTTTACATTTAAAGATCAGGATGGCAATGACTATTTGTTAAGAGAAGATAAATAACCGAAAAAGACCTGTCTACGTTCTGTTAATAGCAGCTGTGACAGGTCTTTTTACATGAAAACTTGAATTCATTTTTATCAAAGACGATTCTTGGATGAAATTTAGTTTAGCCTTCCCCCTCATACGCTCTCTTCAAAAGATTGTAATCTAATTTAGTCTTCATTTGAAGCAGTGCCTTCATCATCCTTTCCGATTTTTCAGAATCAGGGCCGCTGATCATTTCGCTTAAATCATCCGGTACAATTTGCCATGATACGCCGTATTGATCTTTCAGCCACCCGCACGCTTGCGCTTTCTCGTCTCCACCTTCAGATAGCTTATCCCAGTAATAGTCTATTTCTTCTTGATTCTCACAATGGACAATAAAGGAGATAGCTTCTGAAAATTTGAATTGAGGACCACCATTTAAAGCAACGAATTTTTGCCCCTCCAGCCGAAATTCTACTGTCATAACAGATCCCTCTGACTTGCCGCTAATTTCATGTCTTTCTTTTCCATAGCGAATAATCTGGCTGATCTCGGAGTTCTTAAAAATGGAGGTATAAAACTTCGCTGCTTCTTCTGCTTCCGTATTGAACCACAAGTTAGCGGTGATTTTTTGGATTTTATTATTCATCGTCCCAGCTCCTATCAAACTGCTTCCTTTATCACCCATTCTAACCTAAATAGAATTTAAATTACCTGCTATTTCTTTAACTCACTATACTGTTCATGATCCAAATCCCCCGTTTAACATTAACGGTTTACCGTATCTTTATTCAGATTCTGCCAGTTTCTAACCAATTAGACCTATTTCACCTGAAAAGCCTATTCCCCTTTCCAGCATGCTTGTATAATCAAGTCAACGGCACAAATTATAGGAAAGGATTGTGATAAACAAAGTGCTTTATATTTGGGATATCGAGAAGATTATTAAAAACACCTTAGCCGAACATCGTTTGAATATAAACTATGAATTCAACAATAAACTTAATGCTCCTATGAACTATAACGTTTCAACCAATACAATAAAATTTAACTACCTGCAAGTGAACGGATACATAGCAAAAATTAATTTCAAAATCAGAGAGACTGAAGAAAATATTGTCAAATTGCTTCTTTATCATGAAATCGGCTATTATCTGGATTTCAAGAAAAACAAACATGATATCAAGACTTTAATGTACGGAGAAGATGAGGAAATAGCGCAGCTGATGTCTGTAATCGAAAGAAACTCGTGGGAATATGGACGGACATTGGTACCTGAACATCTAGTACATGCTTATGATCAAGTACGGGAATTGGACAAACTTCTGTTAAAAAGCCGCTAAGGCAAATAAAAATGCGCCCCCAGATATATAATTCGGAGGCGCATTTTTCTGTTTACGTTAACCTAAATAGCGATGATACAGGTTTTTAGCCTGGAGAACGTCTTTTACCCCATGAACCAGCACTCTTCCATCTTTAAAGACGACCAACCTCTTCTCGCCGATCGAAAACGAAAGCAAATAAGGATTGCTCTCTACTTTGATTCCTTGAGACACCAGGACTTTTTCCAGGTAGGCAAAATCAATATTCTGAAGGGCTGAAGGCCTTATTTGAACGGAATCCCTGCCGCATAACAGCGCTGTCTTTGTCTGATTTTCATAAGCCAGAAAAGGGTATGACGGGTTAGGTCCACAGGATCGGCATTCCGAATTTTTTAGGGAAGACACATTAATAGAACTATAGTGATTTTTCCAAATATCAAAAGAGACAAGTGTCCCCCGTAATGATTCGAAGTCTTCTGCTAATATTTTTAATGCTTCTGCAGACTGGTGAGAGACAACCATTTGAATGGCAGGCTGAATAACACCCGCCGTATCGCAGGTGATTCCCCCTAATGGCAGTTTGTCCATTAAGCATTGCAGACAAGGTGAAACCCCCGGCAAAATAGTATAGCTTAATCCGTAGCTTCCAACACAGCCTCCATAGATCCATGGAATCCTTTGCTTTTGAGCGATATCATTGATTAGAAAGCGAATATCAAAATTGTCTGTTGAGTCAATGATTAAATCTACACCCTCAATCAGCTCTTCTAATTCCTGTACCCCAACATCCATGATGCGGGGGATGATTTGGACCTCTGAATTAATGGCTTTCAATCGGTTAGCTGCGGCAATGGCTTTTGGCGTTTTTTGGTCAGCATCTTCTTCACAATAAAGCTGCTGGCGCTGCAGATTGCTCCATTCCACATAATCGCGATCGGCAATTGTTAGTTTGCCGACGCCTGCCCTTGCGAGGGTTTCAGCGTTTGCAGCACCTAATGCACCTGCCCCCACAATGAAAACATGTTTTTCTCCAAGCTTTTTCTGGCCTTCTTTGCCGATTGGAGGGAATAAGATCTGGCGGGAGTATCGCACATTCAACTAACAACCATTCCTTCCGCCGGGCTGCTTGCTGTTGCGTACTGTTTTTTGGGCATCCTGCCGGCCTCGTAGCCTAACCGCCCTGCTTCAATGGCCAGTTTCATTGCTTTTGCCATTTTGACCGGGTCTTTGGCAGAGGAAACAGCAGTATTTAATAAGACTCCGTCAGCCCCAAGCTCCATGGCCAATGCCGCATCTGCCGGGCTCCCAATCCCGGCGTCCACAAGAATCGGCACTGTAGCCTGTTCAATAATAAATTGTAGATTAACAGGATTGATAATTCCCTGCCCTGAACCAATTGGCGAAGCACATGGCATGACCGCATGGCAGCCCAGTTCTTCCAGCTTTCTTGCAAGGACTACATCATCAGAGGTATACGGAAGGACGATAAAGCCCTCGTTTAATAGGATTTCTGCTGCTTTAAGTGTTTCAACCGGATCAGGGAGGAGTGTCTTGCTGCACCCGATTACCTCAACCTTGATCATGTCGCAAAGCCCTGAAGCCTTGGATAGCCTGGCAATCCGGACAGCTTCCTCGGCTGTACTTGCTCCCGCCGTGTTGGGCAGCAATTTATATTTCTTTAAATCCAGCTTTTCCAAAAAGTTGGGCTGATTCGCTTCGAAAATGTTCATGCGGCGTACAGCAAACGTAAGCACTTCAGTATCAGCAGCTTCTACCGCTTCCTTCTGAACATCAAAATTTGGATATTTTCCAGTTCCCAGCAGCAGCCGTGAGTTAAATTCATATGGTCCAATTTTCAGCATATCATCCGCCTCCTACAAAGTGTACGATTTCAATTCGATCTCCATCTGTTAAAACGGTTTCAGCATGCATCGATTTATCTAAAATAGTTTGATTTAATTCAACAATGACTACCTTTTGCTCCAGCTCGAAATGTTTGAGCAAAAGAGAAACACGTTTGACTGTATCCGGAAGCTGAATACTCTCCCCATTAATGATAACTTTCATGTAAGCACCCCTTTTTTACATATGGACTAAAGATTCAAGGCGGGACAGCTCGAATGGGTTTGATGTCTCCGTTTTTCCTTCGAGGATGTCTGCCATGAGCTCTCCTGTTGCCGGAGCAAGGAGGATCCCATTCCTGAAATGACCAGCCGCAATATATAATCCCCTGCAGGCAGGATGTTCTCCTAAAAAAGGCTGGCCATCAGCCGATTGCGGACGGATTCCTGTCCAAGCACGCTCCCATTCAGCATTCGCTATGTCCGGAATCAGGTTTTTCGCCTTTTCCATCAGCGAAGATATCCCTTCAAGAGTCACCTTCTCATCAAATGAATTTACCTTAACGGTCGCTCCTACTACTAATCTCCCTGATTGCTTAGGAACGATATAGCATCCATGTGAAAAAATAGTCCCTTTTACAAGCGGTTTCTCGGCAACGACCGAGAAGCATTCTCCTTTAACCGGAATAATCGGCAGTGACAAGCCTGTTTTTTCAAGAAGCATCCTGCTCCAGGCTCCGGTGGCGACTATAACGGATTCTGCCAGGAATTCTCCCAGGTCGGTTATGACCCCATGAACTTTTTCATCTTTTAAAATAAACTCTGATACACTTGTATACTCATAGATTTCTGCGCCGAGGGCCCTTGAAGCTTTTGCAAAGGCAAGTGACAAATCATATGCTTGGACCTGGCCATCATTTGGTATATACATGGCACCCAGCAATTTGTCAGACACGGATGGCTCTCGTCTGATCACCTCATTAATCGAAAGCCACTCAGCCTGCTCACCCGCTTTTCGCTGGCTTTCTATTAGTCTTTTTAATTCAAGCTCTTGATCTTCATCAGCTGCCACTTTATACATGCCCTTATTTTCATAGCCAATATGTACATGTGATAGCTCTTCCAGTTCAGGGACAAGGGTCGGAAACATGCCTCGGCTTTTACATGCCAATTGGAACAGCGGGCCATCTTCTGTCAACTCCGTTTGTGCACCTAAAATTCCTGCTGCGGCTCCGGAAGCCTTGCCGGCTATTTTCCCCTTTTCCAAAACGGCCACTTTATATCCTCTTTTAACTAGCTGAAAAGCAATGGAGCTTCCATTAATGCCTCCCCCAACAATAACGGCGTCATACACTTTTCTCATTCACTGTCCCTCCTCGTTTAATTTCTTTAAAAATAGCTTTGCTGTCTCAATAGGATCCTTTGCCTGCAAAATCCCTGACATCACAGCAATGCCATCTGCTCCCGCCCCCAAAACTTCAGGAACGTTCTCAGGTTTAATGCCGCCAATAGCCAATACTGGGATATCATTTCTCTTTTTAAGAGCCTCCAATGCCCCAATTCCTCTTGGCGGGACTCCCTTCTTAGAATCGGTTTCAAAAATGTGGCCAAACAGAATATAATCTGCACCTTGTTTTGTTGCCTCTTCAGCTGCCTCAAGAGAATGTACGGAACAGCCGATTCGTATATCCGGAAAATGCATTTTTACAATATGAATCGGCAGACTGTGAAAAGCAAGATGCACACCCGTTTTAAACGCCCAGGCAACATCCACCCGATCATTTATAACGATTTTATGAGTAGGGATTCCCTTTTTAAGAAGCATCTTTACTCCTGTATATAGCTCTCTTGAGGTTCGGTGTTTTTCCCGTAAGTGGAATCTATCTGTAAAGGGTTCCAGTTCACCTGCTATTTCAGCGAAAGCCTCTAAAGAAAGCTTTCCATCCGATATTACATGCAGCTGTTTCCTCATCGCGATATCTGCCCTCCTTTTTTAATGTCGCTAATTTGCTTGTTTTACAAATAAAAAACCACCTCCTAAAAAAGAAAGCGGCTGTACGGGGATTATTAAAATCCCCGCTCCTCCACTTCCCTACGCTGGTATATTCCAGATCAGGTTCTAAGGGTCTTAAAGTATTTACTTCAATCTCAACCTGCAAACAGGCACCCCCAGCGGATGTAATTCCTATTAAATGATGAAAAGATTATTTTTACTGATAAATATTTCCACCCGCTTGTTTGAATTCATCTGCTTTTTCTTCCAAGCCTTTCTTTATCGCTTCCTTCGTGCCAAGCTTATGCTCCTGAGCATAATTGCGGATATCCTGAGAAATTCTCATGCTGCAAAATTTTGGCCCGCACATGGAACAAAAGTGTGCTGTTTTTGCCCCTTCAGCCGGCAAAGTCTCGTCATGGTATTCCAAAGCACGTTCAGGATCCAGTGATAGATTGAATTGGTCTCTCCAGCGGAATTCAAACCGGGCTTTTGACAGGGCATCATCTCTTTTTTGTGCACCTGGGTGGCCCTTTGCCAAATCCGCGGCATGCGCAGCTATTTTATAAGTAATGACACCCTCGCGAACATCATCTCGATTTGGCAAGCCCAAATGTTCTTTGGGGGTAACATAGCAAAGCATTGCTGTTCCAAACCAGCCTATCATGGCAGCCCCGATTGCAGAGGTAATATGATCATATCCGGGAGCTATATCAGTGGTAAGGGGGCCAAGTGTGTAGAATGGCGCTTCCTTGCAGATTTCCAATTGTTTATCCATATTCTCTTTAATTAGGTGCATTGGAACATGGCCCGGTCCCTCTACCATAACCTGCACATCGTGTTCCCAGGCAATTCTGGTCAGTTCCCCAAGTGTCTCGAGTTCTGCGAATTGAGCCTCATCATTGGCATCTGCAATCGATCCCGGCCGAAGACCATCCCCCAGGGAGAAAGCCACATCATAGGTTTTCATAATCTCGCAGATTTCTTCAAAATGAGTATATAAAAAGTTTTCTTTATGATGATGCAAACACCACTGGGCCATAATGGATCCGCCCCTCGATACAATTCCGGTTAACCGTTTTGCTGTTAACGGAACGTACCGAAGAAGGACACCTGCATGAATGGTAAAGTAGTCAACCCCTTGCTCCGCTTGTTCAATTAGGGTGTCACGATAAACCTCCCACGTAAGATCCTCGGCAATGCCATTAACCTTTTCGAGGGCTTGATAGATTGGAACTGTGCCGACTGGAACTGCAGAGTTTCTGATTATCCATTCACGTGTGGTATGAATATTTTTACCTGTGGATAGATCCATGATCGTATCTGCTCCCCAGCGAGTAGCCCAGGTCATTTTTTCAACCTCTTCTTCAATAGAGGATGAAACAGCAGAGTTTCCTATGTTCGCATTAATTTTAACGTGGAAATTCCTTCCTATTATCATTGGCTCTGTTTCTGGGTGATTGATATTAGCAGGAATGATTGCCCGGCCCCTGGCTACTTCAGATCGGACAAATTCCGGGTCCATGTTTTCTCTAATGGCTATAAACTCCATCTCAGGAGTAATGATTCCGTTTTTGGCATAGTGAAGCTGAGTAACATTTTTTCCTTTTACCGCACGTAATGGCTTGCGGTCTAATCCCGGAAAAACTTTATGATTGGCACGGGGATCATTCTCCTTTTGATACCCATTATCCTCAGGCTTAATTTTCCGCCCTTCATACTCTTCAACATCCCCTCGTTCAAGAATCCACCGGCTTCTTAGTGCAGGAAGACCTTTTTTAAGATCTGCCACATATTGAGGATCCGTATAAGGGCCGCTCGTATCATATACGCGAACCGGATGATTGATTTCTTCTCCAAAAGTTCCGCTAGTGGGACTTAGTTCAATCTCACGCATAGGAACCTTCATATCAGGTCTGGATCCTCCCACATAGATTTTTTTGCTGCCTGTAAAGCTCGACATAATGGAAATATGCTCTTGATTTAATGAACTTGCAGTCATTCGAATCTCTCCCTTATAAAAATGTGTGGACAAGATCTAGAACCAAGGAAGTGCCAGATATGTAAAAAAGCCGGTCCACATGAATATGGACCGGCTTAACCGCAGATGTTTTGTACAAAAAAACTTTTGCACTCACTAACTTCCCCACGCTGGTATAATCCAGATCAGGTCCAAAGAGTCAAGAAACTTAACGTGTTTCTTTCTCAGCCCAAACTATTGGGCACCCCTAGTTATTGCTATTAAAATTTAACTTCAGTATACATAAAGATTGAAACAAATGAAAGATTTTTTTAAAAACTCCTCCAATATTCACCAAAAATTTACTGCTTTCCCGTTACAGCAGGAGCAGTCGAAAATCGTTATCCAGGGCCTTTATACTATTGTACATCCTTTTAGCCTATCACCCAGGGTAGTCTGTCCAAACCGGCAACAGACATTTTATTTATTTCTTGCTTTCCTTAATTCGGCTCCACATGAACATGAACATCATACACCCCATAATCATTCATCATCACTTTCTCCACATGTGTCGCAATATCATGGGCTTCTTTAATATCCAGCGTGGAATTAACAAGAATGACTACATCTATGACTTCATTGTTTCCATAGCTTCTTCCTTTAATATCTTTGATCCCTTTAACCCCATCTACTTTTACAATGACATCCTGATAGTGTTTGATTTTATTTTCATCAAAGCCATCTGAAAGATCATGGGAAGCCTGCCTAAAAATATCCCAGGCTGTTTTGCATATTAAAAGACCGACAATAATGGCAGTCACTGGATCAAGCCAGGGCATATTCAATTGTGAACCAAATATCCCAACGGCGGTCCCAATACTTACCCAAGCATCAGAGATATTATCCTTTGCCGCTGCCATTACAGCTTTGCTGTTAATTTTCACGGCTAATTTTTTGTTGTAACGATAAACAAAGTACATGGCCAGGCCGGAAAATAGGCCTGTATAAGCGGCCATGATGTCAGGGGACTCCTGCACCTCTCCAAACATGGAGGAGACAGCATTCATCAGCACTTGCAGCCCCACCGCTGCCATAATAAAGGATGCAACCATCGATGCAATCGTTTCACTTTTCCAATGTCCATACCCATGGTTTTTATCAGGCGGCCTCTGTGAAATTCTCAAGCCAACGAGGACAGCAACAGATGCTATGATATCGGTTGTATTGTTAAGGCCATCTGCTTTCAATGCAGCAGAGTCGCTCATATAACCAATTACTAGTTTTAGGAAAGAAAGACATATGTAAGCCGCAATACTAATGATGGCAGCCTGCTCTCCCAATTTAAGATCCTTATACTTTTGCTCTTCCATACTCTTGCCCCCTATATAGCACTTGACTATATTACCAACTAAAATACAGGTGGGTCTAGAGCAATCTTTTTGGACACTTTTAACTAAATAGGCAGCATACAAGTAAGTTGAATGAGGGAAAAATATTATTAATAATTAAGCATAACTAGCCAACCTATTAATAGGTTGGCTAGTTTGGTTATTATTCATATAGACTATTTATTACCTGGAGCTGGCTGGTCAACACCCCTTATCCGGTGCCGATGTCCATCATCCTCAGTTGTATAAAAATCATAGTAATGGACGTGCATTCCATTTCCTACTGGAATCGCTGGTCCGGAGTATGCCTTATAGTAGTGGGTGTGTCCATCTTCAAATACAACATATCCCTCCGCATAATGAATATGGTTTTGATCCTGAGTTGGAATGGGCGGAGAAGAGACATCCAGGCATTGGTGAACATGCCCGTCATTTACCGAAGTATAATCTACAGACCCATGATTATGGTGTGGAACAAATCCGCTTACAAAATCATTTTTTCCTGTCTTAGCCATTTACTTTATCCTCACTTAAAAAAATTTTTTCATTCAGAAAGATTTAGGCCTTTTCAGACTAGCCTCAAACAAATCTATGATCTCCAAAAACCTTTCAGCTTCTCTGAATGTATGGTCAGCCAGAAGAGGGTGAATATTGCTCTTAATGCGGCATGCCTCAATTAATTCTCTTGCTGTTTTCTTGAAGTCCCTTAACGAAGCAACTGATACTTTATTCTGGTTTAAAAATTGACTAAGTAAAGGTTTCGTTTTTGATTGTGGCTGCATCGATTCAAGATCAACAGCCTGGAACACCAATTGATCAAAATCATGGCTAAACTCTCTGGCCTGCTCAACCAACTTTCTTTCTGAAGGATCTAAAAGATGTCCGATAAACTTTGCGTGATCTGCCATGATTTTTAGAAAGAAAACATTCTCTTCAATAATTGCTTCAGGTTTTGGAGCGAGTATCCCGGCATTGAGTTCTTTTAATCGATTGGCAAAATAAGCTGCTTCTCTGCTGATATGGTCGATTAATAAAGGATAATTATTTGAACGAATTTCACATCTTAATGTCAGACCCAGTACTTTCCTTTTATAGCTCCAGATAGCAGCTGCTGCTTGATAAACTTCGTTATTAAAAGCTTGCACTTGGCCTAGTTCTGAGTTGACTGTAAATCTAGCCAGCCTTTCCTCTATTCTTTCAAATAGAGTGATAAACTGCTGCGCTTCGGCAATTAATTGTTTCTGTTCGTACGTAAACCCCAGACTTAAAAATAAAGCATGTTCTTTCATAATCCTGGACCAAAATCTAATTTCATCCAGCGACCTTGCAACAATTGGGTCTGCCATGCTATCCCCCCTAATTCCACACTTCCTTCTCATATATATGAAGGATTGTTAGCACTAATACTAACTAACTCTGTTTTTGTTTCTTGCCATGCTCCTCATTTGAAAAAGACAAGCCATTCAAGCAGAAAAAACCTGCTGTCAAAGCGGCAGCAGGCATCCTGTTATTCATATTTCGAAAAATCCATAAAATAGCTATAAACCAAGTACACGACCATAGCGAACGCTGTCGTGATAAAGCCCCATCCGAGCGTAATCTGTTCGATTACTAAATAGTTGTTGCACAGCTGCACAGGGGACCATATATACAGCCAGCCCATGCCTAAAAATAAAACAGTAAAAAAAATAATAAGAGCATGTTTCCAAGAAGAGCTTAGCTTTCGCCAGCTGTCTCTTAAAGGCACTCCCGCCAAAAATGGGAGCGAAAAGAATTTAAAAGCTTCCACACTCGTCATCGTCAAGGCTTCATCCATCGTCCTTGGAAGGGACCAATACACCATGATGATGGTAAACAGCAAGATGCCCGGCAGCCCGTTTTCGTTCCATTTTTCAAAGAACTGCGGAAAACGTTTTTGAAAAAACTTGGCCATCAAAAACCCCGCAAACACAAGCATGGGCATTTGCATATGCATATGGGTAATCATGATCGATTCCAGCAAATTCGATACAGGCGGGAGCATTAACGCAAGAAGCAGCAAGAAACCGTAGCCTGATTGCTTCATCTCTCATCCCCTCCGCTCTGCAGTATCTTCGTTACCTGATCCGCCGCATCCTCAATCAGTGTGTAATCCATGACTTCAATCAACCGTCCTTCAGGATTCACCAGATAAAAAGCCGAGTTATGGGCAAAATTGCCGTACTCATCCGGTATAACGATGACACCGAACCGGTCCAATAATGACTGCAATTCCTGCTGATCCGTTATCCTTGCCATTCTCCACGTTTCTCCGTCACTTCCAAATGCCTTTCGATATGTGTCCAGCGTTTCAGGATCATCCCGTTCCGGATCGAAGCTGATGCTCAGAAACTGAATATCCTTTCCGATGTATTCTTTTGGGATCCTGTTGTACACTTCAGACATATTGACTTCCAGTTCAGGGCAGACCGTTCCGCATGATGTGTACAAAAAAGTAATAAACACATACTTCCCTTCAAACTCGGAAAAAGAATATTTTCTTCCTTTATTATCTTCAAGCGTGACATCCGGAAACTGGGGCTTCTCATCCATCAGCTGGTTCACACGGGCTGTTTCTGCCGTAAAGACCTGAAACCCGTCGGTACCTATATAAAACAGGATCACACCAAACAGCAGCACAAGCAGGCTAGATAGAGCCGTTCTATTCTTTGGAAACATGATCATCACTTCCTTTTAAAAGAAAGAGATAGCCCTGCATCGAGCTATCTCCCTCCACTTGTCATTTACCAGGTCTTATATGGCGGTGAGCCTGGAGGCGCATTGACAATGAAATCTACTAATGGGATGACATAAGCCATGCCAACAAGGACAAGCATACACACAATCCATAAGCCCCAGCGCTCTGTCCATCTTGGCGTTGGCGCGGCATCCTCTTCCACTTCCGCAACCGGGAATTCGGTGTTTCCTTTTGGCGCAAAGAACATGAGGTAGAATACTGCGTACACCTGGATTAGCACACCGATCATCAACAGCGTACCGCCGATTGCCAGGAAGAATAGGTATGGATCCCAGCTTAGAGCCGTTGCATTGTCAAAATAAGTGGAATAAGACGTTCTTCTTGGAGATCCCAATAATCCGACCCAGTGCATCGCACCAGACATGATCACCATACCAATGGTCCAAATAATGGTTTGAATAACACCCAATTTATTAATCTGGGGTGTCAGCACTCTTTTTGACACATAAGGAACAAGCCAGTAGCTGATGCCGAAGAATGTCATCACAACAGACATTCCAAGTGTTAGGTGGAAGTGGCCCACGATCCACATGGTGTTGTGGACAACCTGATTCAATTGGTTTGTGCTTTGTACAATTCCGCCCGCTCCGGCTGGAATAAAGGCAGCCATCGCAATAAACGGAGCGAGGAAGCGAACATCGCCCCAAGGCAACTTTTTATACCAGCCAACAAGGCCTCTTCCGCCTTTCTTTCTGGCTGTGCGTTCAAATACCGCAAACATCGCATAAGCTGTCATCAAGGATGGGAAGCCAATTGCTAAACTCATAAATACGTGCATGTATTTCACTGGCTCCGAAATACCAGGATCAATGATCTGATGGTGGAATCCACCGGTAATGTTCATCATAACTAATGCAATAACGACAATCCTTGTTAAAAGATCACTCCATCTTCTGCCGCCGATGATTTTCGGCACAATGACATACCAGGCAGAAACCGCTGTTAGATACCAAATATTAACGAGCGTATGGCCGAAAGCCCAAAACAGTGTACGTGCAACCATGACATTAATCGTTTCCACCCATCCGAAAGCCCATGGAATAATCGTGAATACTTCAATCGCAACCGGAAGGCTTCCAAAGAATAAGAGAACGAATACACCGGTTGCAAAGAAAGAGAGAATCGGAATATGCTGGCCTGGATTTCGTTTTCTCCAGCTCGCCACATTGATGAAGGCACCGAATGCGCACATCCACACCCCAAGGACGATGAACACCAATCCAATATAGAAGATCGGTGAAGCAGCCATTGGCGGATAGAATGTATACATAACAGATGCTTCATTCATTAAAATCGGAATAACTGCTAATACAAATCCGAAAATCTTCATCCAAAAGCCGATCCAGGCCATCTTTCTGACCTTAGGAAGCAGTCCGCCCAACGTATGGGAAAGTCCTGCGTAAAAGTAGCCGATTGTAAAGAAAGCGGACAGTACGACAACTAACAAAAGTCCGTGAGCAGTCAATACTTGATAATAGTTAAGCCAAACAGGCAATTCGAGCATTCCAGCCCGGTTTAACCCTTGCAATAAACCAAGCATTCCGCCGAGCAGGATGGCTAAGAAAGCAACAGATAAATATGATTTCGTTAATCTTGCATCCTCCAGGCTGATCCCCATAACCTTGTTTGCTTTTTCTCTAAAAACTTGTGTTTTTCCAGAATTTCTTATGATTGTTTCCACTGTCTATCCCCCCTTTATTTGACCGTAATCGTCGTGCTCATCATTTGATGGCCCGCACCGCAGTACTCATTGCACAGAACTAAATATTCACCTGGCTTATCAAACTTCTGGGTAATTTTTTGTACATAGCCAGGAACAACCATCGCATTCAAGTTCGTATCTGCAACCTGGAACCCGTGAACCACGTCTTTTGAAGTTAGTGTAAAATGAACAGTAGAACCAGCCGGCACTTCAATTTCACTTGGTGTAAAACTGAACACCTGCAGCGTCATGACCACTTCATATTCATTCTCGCCTATCTGCTTAATGCCAGGCTGATCAAACGGTGCTGTTTCGTCCACTTTTTGCGGATCAATTCGTTCACCATGGCTTGGCGGCCCCATTTCCAAAGCAAATGTCTGATAGCCCGTGATCAGCATGAACCCGATAATCATTCCAAAACTTAATGTCAGCCATATTTTCTCAGAGCGATGCATCATTGTTTATCCCCCCCTATAATCTGGCCATGTACAGGCCGTATACGATCAAATAAGTAATAAAGATCCCTAACCCGGTAACCGTTACGGAAAAAATGGTCCCCTTCAAAGAGCCATGTTCCCCGGCTGCCTTTCCACCCTGGTTCACTTTTTTCGTTTCCACCTTCCATCATCCTCCTTAATTTTTTCTTACTTACATCATAGTTGAGAACGTTTTTCACAAAAGTGAACTGCATCACACTTCCATCACAACTTTTCCTAATAAAGCAAGTCCCCATCATCCAAAATAATCAGTATTATCAAGGCTTCGCGCCTCCTTTTTTAATCATTTGATACTGTCTGCTGTTCACAAATCGTTCACATTCCTGAAACAATAACCAATCCGCATGAATGTTAAGATGAAGGTGAATTTAATGCTATTTGAAAAGGGATTGATCATATGCCGGATTCATCCAAGTTGAGCCCAGCTGTTTATTGCATCATTGAATAAATTGGCGAATAAATAAGAAAGAGTGCTGGCATTTGCTGCAGCACTCTTTTTCTTATTTCTAATGTTAACTAACTCGTTCGTAGGCGTCATTAGGCCCTATTAGTTCCCGTGGTCTTCACTTTTTCGCTCCACGGTCACTAGTGCTTCGATTAGTTCCTTTTTTCTTCGCTTTTCCTCCTTAACAGGCATTCATGACTCTGATTAGTCGGTTCATTTTAATTGGCAATTAGACATTATATCAGCCAATTCAGCAAAACCCGCCACTTGCTTCAGAAATGAGTTTAACCCAAGCTGCCCTTAATAAGTTTGCAAACGGACAAACTCCTGGAGGATATACATAGCATCATAACGAAGAACCAGGCTTCCTGAAGCTGGTTGACTTCAAAACTGTTCAAACTGACCATACTAGCGGCCGCTCCATCTGGGAAGGCGGAGCCATAAATCGTTAATTGAAAAGAGCCTGCCTCCATGTTGCGAGACAGGCTAATACTATCTACCAATTATTTCTTTCTTATAGTGAATGGCTGACAATAGCTTTACACCTCTAAGCTTTTTCATTTGCTCCTCAACCATTGCCAAGGCTTCACTTTTCTTACCTTCACGTATTTTCTCCTCTATGTCCAGAAAAGTTAGATAGGTTTTATCCTTCACTGACCTTTTATAATGCTTATACTCGCTTTGCTCACCCTCATGAATAGCAATCATCGCACCATAATACCACTTGTAGACACTATCTTTTAAAGCTGGCAAAAGCTTTTTCGCACTGGCAAAATCCCCTTGCCTTGTGAGCAAAATAATTTCGTCCACAGTCTTTATCTGTTTGGAACGAATCTTTGGAATTTCCCTCTCGGCCTCATTAAGCTCTCCGTTGAAAAAATAATATGTAAATTGATAGTGTGGATGTTTGGATTTCATTAAAAAACTCATAACCTTATCTATATCTCTGCTCAAAACAACCGGATAGATAGTTAGATAAAGGATACCCGATGCAAAAGGAATAAAAATCAGCAAAAACATCCATTGAGGAACATCTAAAATTCCCAATACAAGAGCCACCATAAATAATGCTATATACAGCCAGACCAAATGAATCCCCCTTAACATCTTTCTTTTTCAATATAAACAAAAAAAACTAATCCGTATAGGATTAGTTTGAAAATGGTATGTATAATGGTGGGCCTAAATGGACTCGAACCATCGACCTCACGCTTATCAGGCGTGCGCTCTAACCAGCTGAGCTATAGGCCCATTTTAGTCTAGCTTCGGCTCCTAGCTTTTCGGCCGCTTCGATCTGTCTACAAATCCAAAACCAGGATTTGCAAGACCAGCTCTCCACCGTCTCCCAAAGCTGAACAGTCGCCTACGCATTTCATTTTGGAGCGGGTGAAGGGAATCGAACCCTCATCATCAGCTTGGAAGGCTGAGGTTTTACCACTAAACTACACCCGCATATTAAATTGATATACTAACTACTTGCTTTATTTCTGCTCTTTCATGCCTCTTCCTCTGCAGTTTATTCAAAGGAGTTAATGCGTCGAGGCAACTTGTTGATGAGTCATAGTTGTTTCGCTCGTGGCTGAGGTTTTACCACTAAACTACACCCGCATAAAGATATGGTTTGGAGGCAACACCCGGATTTGAACCGGGGATGGAGGTTTTGCAGACCTCTGCCTTACCACTTGGCTATGCTGCCTTAAAAATGGCTGGGCTAGCAGGATTCGAACCTGCGAGTGACGGAGTCAAAGTCCGGTGCCTTACCGCTTGGCTATAGCCCATTGAAGAACTTTTATAAGAAAAATGGGGCGATTGATGGGAATCGAACCCACGAGTGTCGGAGCCACAATCCGATGCGTTAACCACTTCGCCACAACCGCCATCTTCCTACTGGCAGGGGTAGTAGGAATCGAACCCACATCAAAGGTTTTGGAGACCTTCGTTTTACCATTAAACTATACCCCTATATAAATGGTGGAGGGGGGCAGATTCGAACTGCCGAACCCGAAGGAGCGGATTTACAGTCCGCCGCGTTTAGCCACTTCGCTACCCCTCCATCGTCTAAAATGACTTAGGAAACATGGTGGCTCAGGACGGAATCGAACCGCCGACACAAGGATTTTCAGTCCTTTGCTCTACCGACTGAGCTACTGAGCCATATTAAATTAATAACCCTAAAGTTAGATCGCTGTGCTTCAAAGCTCTGCGTTCTTTGTCGTAGATTTTAAAAGCATGCCATTCGATGATGTTAAAGCTTCGCAGCTGCATTCTTTTAAAATCCTCTACCGACTGAGCTACTGAGCCATATTAGTTATTCAACTTTATAAAATAAAAATGGCGGTCCGGACGGGACTCGAACCCGCGACCTCCTGCGTGACAGGCAGGCATTCTAACCAACTGAACTACCGGACCAGATTGCGGGG
>NZ_VLKI01000029.1:0-601 GCF_007830235.1 Cytobacillus oceanisediminis | reverse complement strand
GGTGAAGGGAATCGAACCCTCATCATCAGCTTGGAAGGCTGAGGTTTTACCACTAAACTACACCCGCGTTAGGTTGTATAAATGGTGGCTCAGGACGGAATCGAACCGCCGACACAAGGATTTTCAGTCCTTTGCTCTACCGACTGAGCTACTGAGCCAAACTAAGAAAAATGGCGGTCCGGACGGGACTCGAACCCGCGACCTCCTGCGTGACAGGCAGGCATTCTAACCAACTGAACTACCGGACCAGATTGCGGGGGCAGGATTTGAACCTGCGACCTTCGGGTTATGAGCCCGACGAGCTACCGGACTGCTCCACCCCGCGATAGTATTATTTATGTGATTTTTCTATGCTCACATACAGCATTTCATCTCGCAGATTATTCAATGAAGTACCGCCCCAATTTCAGAAAGATTATTCAAGCAGCAGCTCAATCGTTGCGCTGAAGTAATTCCTTCGAAGCTTATTCGGACGTGCTCCACCCTGCGATAATAGTATTAAAATAATGGAGGAGGAAAGGGGATTCGAACCCCTGCGCGGTTTGACCCGCCTGTCGGTTTTCAAGACCGATCCCTTCAGCCGGACTTGGGTATTCCTCCG
>NZ_VLKI01000028.1 GCF_007830235.1 Cytobacillus oceanisediminis | reverse complement strand
CTCATGTGAGGGAAAGAATTATCCGGTATTAGCTCCGGTTTCCCGAAGTTATCCCAGTCTTACAGGCAGGTTGCCCACGTGTTACTCACCCGTCCGCCGCTGACTTCCGGGAGCAAGCTCCCATCCGTCCGCTCGACTTGCATGTATTAGGCACGCCGCCAGCGTTCGTCCTGAGCCAGGATCAAACTCTCCATATAAGAGTTGATTAAGCTCATAAGTTGTCTTTTTTAAAAAGACTAAAGAATTAACGTTGACGTTTTTGTTCGTTCAGTTTTCAAAGAGCAAGTTTTATTCCGTCGCTCAAAAGCGACTTTATTAATATATCATTTCTTAATCGCAGCGTCAACAACTTTTTTCAAGTTATTTAATTCGTTGCTAACGTGTCAGCGACTGTTTATATATAATAACACCTATGTACCCAAAGGGTCAACATAATATCCACAAAAATAAATTGGTTTTTTTAACCATTGAAAATACATCCTATTGTACCTGTACCTTTATATAGAAGAAACCAGTCACAAAAAAAGTGACTGGTTTCTTCTATATAATATATTACTGCTTGGAGATGGTAATAATGTCTTTATCCTTCAGGTCTACAGCTCCTGGTTTATTTATCGTTACTGCTTCACCCTGTTCAAGGTTCGTGAATACGATTGGCGTGATTTTAGAAGTGGCGTTTTTCTCGATGTAATCAAGATCCACTTTTAATAATGGCTGCCCAGCTTCTACACGCTCGTTTTCAGCTACCAGCGTTTCAAAGCCTTGGCCTTTTAAATTAACCGTATCAATACCCACATGGATAAGGATCTCACGGCCAGAATCTGAAAGAATACCGATTGCATGCTTAGTCGGGAACATATTAACGATTTTTCCGTCTACAGGTGAGACTACTGTTCCCTCTGTAGGCACAATTGCAAATCCATCACCCATCATTTTTCCTGAGAATACCGCGTCAGGAACTTCTGTAATAGGTTTGATTTCACCCTTGATCGGTGCAACGAAAAGGTCTTCCTTATGCTCAGTTTGGAGCGCTTCAGGATTTACTTCTTCAATTTGCTGTTCAACTCCGCCTTCAGGAGCCTTTTCAACAACTCGCGGTCTTTTGCCGCTCATAATATCTTTCATTTGCCCTTTAATAGTCTCAGACCTCGGTCCAAAGATAGCCTGTATGTTATTTCCGACTTCCAATACACCAGAAGCGCCCAATTTCTTCAGACGATCTTTATCTACATTGTTAATATCATTTACTGATACACGAAGGCGAGTGATACAAGCGTCTAAGTGAGAAATGTTTTCTTGTCCACCCATTGCTTCAAGAACTTCATACGGAAGGTCTCCACCTTTGCCGGAAGCAACCTCTTCCTCATCTTCTACCTCTTCACGGCCTGGAGTTTTCAGGTTGAATTTGCGAATGGCAAATCGGAAACCGAAATAATAAATGACTGCAAAGACTAATCCTACCGGAATAACGATCCAAGCATTTGTTTGAGGGTTGATTAAGCCGAATAAAATATAGTCGATTAAACCACCCGAGAATGTCATACCAATTTTAACATCCAATAAATGCATAGTCATGAAAGAAAGACCTGCAAACACTGCGTGTACGGCAAAAAGTACAGGCGCTACGAATAAGAATGAGAATTCAAGCGGTTCAGTAATGCCTGTTAAGAATGAAGTCAATGCGGCAGAAGCCATAAGTCCGCCAACTATAACTTTCTTTTCAGGGCGTGCTTCGTGATAAATCGCTAACGCAGCTGCTGGCAGACCGAACATCATGAACGGGAACTTACCAGTCATGAAGGTACCAGCCGTCAATCTTTGAACATTATCGCTGATTTGCGCCATGAAGATACGCTGGTCACCGCGGACAGTTTCACCCGCATTGGTTACATACTGGCCAAATTCATACCAGAATGGAGAATAGAAAATATGGTGCAATCCAAAAGGAATCAATGAACGTTCAATTAAACCGAAGATAAACGCTGATAGTGTTAAGTTTGCATGAACCATGTTTTGCGAGAAAGCATTTAATCCAGCCTGGATCGGCGGCCAGATTACAAGCATTAGCAACCCTAAGACCACTGCTGTTGCAGCTGTAATAATCGGAACGAAACGCTTACCGGCAAAGAACCCTAAATAAGATGGCAGTTCTATCTCATAAAACTTGTTATAAAGAGCAGCCGCAATAATACCGACGATGATACCGCCGAATACACCAGTTTGCAGAGTTGGAATTCCCAAGATATTCGCATAGTTAAGTCCATTTACATCCTCTGCAGTAATCCCTGCCGCCGTACCCATTGTGACATTCATAATTAAATATCCGATGATGGCAGCCAGTGCCGCTACACCTTCACCGCCAGCCAACCCAACAGCTACACCGACTGCGAATAGCACAGGCAAGTTTGCAAAGACGATATCTCCCGCTTTTTGCATGACCTGAGCGACGATCAAAACCCCGCTGTTATCCAGGAAAGGTGCCAGTTCAAGAAGTGCCGGATTTTGCAGCGCCGCACCTAAAGCAAGCAAGATTCCCGCTGCTGGCAATAGCGCCACCGGAAGCATTAAAGCTTTCCCGACTTTTTGCAGGACGCCAAATATTTTTTTAAACATAAGTTAACCCCCTAATAGTTTTACTCATTAAGCGTTTTCATTTCATTGCCGCAAGCATTAAAAACAAATAAAAAAGGCATGAGGAAAAAAGGATAGAACTTAGGCGTATACAAGGGTATCTTACCCTATTTGCCTAAATTCAATTACCTTTCTTCACTCATGCCTGATCGAATCAGTAACACGTAAAGACGAAAAGCGCAAGGCGCCCGCTTAACAGCGACAAGCATAAGACAAGCGGGCATGAAGGTTGATCTTTACCTTCTTGACCGATTGGCTTATGACCTCGAAGCCGTTGGCGCCTGTAGCTAGACAAGATAAAATAATGACTAATTTATTTTCTTTTGAAGTCTCTGCAGATGCATGGTCATGTAAACCGCTTCCGCATTATAAACTGGTTTTTTTAATGTTTGCTGCATTACCTTAATGAGCTTCCATGAGAGATTGTAGCATACCGGGTATTCTTCTTTCAAGAGGGAAGTTATTTTTTCTGGTTCTTCTACTTGCTCGCCTTTGTTAACACGTTCAATGGTAAAACGAATATGCCGGACAAGCCTCATATAATCTATGCTGTCTTTATTAATTTTTATATCTAACTGATCCTCAATCATATTGACTAGATGGGTTACAAGCTGGGAGTGCTGATTGACCTCAGATAGATTGCGGTTCATGACAGCGCTATGAACATGAAGGGCAATAAAGCCAACCTCTCCCTCAGGCAAATAAATACCTGTTCGCTGTCCAATAAGGCCTACAACCTCCTGGGCAACCTCGTATTCAAAGGGATATAAGGCTTTTGTTTCAATAAGAAAAGGGTTTTTCATTTCCATTCCCTTTTTTAAGCGCGTTATGGCGAACATCAGATGGTCTGTTAAAGCAACATGGATATGCTCATTAAGTACCGAGCTTGACCGTTGTTTAATCAATTCAATAGAGGAGATGATTACCTCGAGCAATTCATTGTCAACAAACGGCATCAGTTTAATGTAATTTTCCTGCTCTTTTTCATTTTTTAGTACAAAGAGCTTTTCTACCAGAGCAGAATCGATTTGCTGCCCAGGTTTCTGATTAAAGCCGATCCCCTTCCCAATGAGGACGACTTCGCCGAACGATTCATGGCTGCCGATTAAGACATTATTATTAAGTACCTTTTTTACCTTATACTCTCCCATTCTTTTCTCCCCGCCCATTAAACAAATGTACTCTCATGGTATTAAAGCCCGTCCGGGAAGTCAACGGATTGAATTATTTATTTGGCTAAATAAAAAAAAGACCCGCATTTTAAGAGCGGATCTCCAAATCAAATCATTATTTTAAGAAAATAAAATACAGAATAAAGATTACGAACAGAACATACATAACCGGATGGATTTCTTTGGTCCTTCCTTTTACAATCATTGTAATCGGATAGAAAATGAATCCGACCGCAATTCCGGTAGCAATGCTGTAAGACAATGGCATCACAATAATCGTTAGAAAAGCAGGGACTGCAACTTCGAATTTATTCCAATCGATATTCCCTAATGAAGCGACCATTAATACACCCACAATAATTAATGCCGGAGCTGTAACCGCTGAAGTGATGACTTCCAAAAGCGGAAAGAAGAATAGTGATAACAGGAAAAGCCCTGCTGTTACAACCGAAGCAAAACCTGTTCTCGCACCTGCCGCTACCCCTGATGATGACTCAATAAATGACGTTGTTGTCGATGTTCCAAAGATAGCTCCCACTACAGTTGCAGCAGAATCCGCGAATAAAGCCTTTCCTGCCCGCGGCAATTTGTTATCTTTCATTAAGCCCGCCTGATTTGCTACTCCTACTAAGGTTCCCGCTGTATCAAAGAAATCAACAAATAAAAATGTTAATACCACAACCAGCATGCTTGTTGAAAAGAAGGAAGGATCGCCATAAGCTTCGAAAGCTGCTCCGAAAGTAGGAGCCACACTTGGAACGGAATCCACAATCTTGCCAGGAACATCAATTAACCCTGTAATCATTCCCACAATAGTTGTAATGACCATACCGATAAAAATTCCGCCGTTAATTCCTTTTGTCATTAAAACGACTGTTACTGCTATACCAAAGATAGCCAGCAGCACATTCCCATCAGTAAAATCTCCTAATCCAACCAGAACAGCATCATTATTAACAATTAGCCCAGCACTTTGAGCACCAACAAACGTTATGAATAAACCAATACCTGCACTAACTGCATACTTCAATTCCGCTGGTATTGAATTGATAATTTTTTCGCGCAATCCTGTAAGCGTTAATAAGATGAATATAACTCCAGAAATCAAGACGCCCCCTAAAGCATGCTGCCAAGGGATCCCCATTGTTAAAACAACTGTATAGGCAAAGAACGCATTCAAGCCCATTCCCGGCGCTAGCGCTATTGGGTATTTAGCTATTACCCCCATCAATAAAGAACCAATCGCTGCTGCAACAGCAGTGGCGACGAATACGGCACCATAATCCATTCTCATGGCATCTGGCAGATCTGGGATATCCATTAACGATAAGGTAATCGGATTAACAACTAGTATATAAGCCATTGCTAAAAAAGTTGTAAGACCGCCGATAAATTCACGGCGATAGTTTGTTCCAAGTTCTTCAAACTGGAAGTACTTCTTCATTTTTCTCCCCCCTAAAAATGTCTGTTTATATGGTTGCCAAATTGACCAAATAAAAACGCTCCGAGAGTTACCGGAGCGTTGACAACAGGGTTCGTGAACAAATAGGGATAAATAGGAAAAAGTATAATAGCCAAAACAGATCCCCTATAAGTAACACTTACCTCGTAGTCAAGCTATTTACGGCAGCTCGGTAGAAACTTTTGGGCCATATTCCCAAGATTATACGACGTAATACGACATATATAATTCTACTTTATCTTAACACCCCAAAAAGTCTTAGTCAACAGAAAAAACGAACATTTTTATGTTCGTCTTTTCTTATCGTTCGTATTTTATTCCCACTCAATCGTTGCTGGCGGTTTGCTTGTAATATCATAAACAACTCGGTTGACATGGGATACTTCATTGACGATCCTTGTTGAAATGACTTCAAGCACATCCCAAGGAATTCTTGCCCAGTCAGATGTCATGCCATCAATGGATGTTACTGCACGGATTCCGATTGTGTAATCGTATGTCCGGGCATCGCCCATTACTCCAACACTGCGGATATCAGGCAGGACAGTGAAATATTGCCAAATGTCTCGGTCCAGTCCGGCTTTTTGGATTTCTTCGCGTAAAATTGCATCAGACTCGCGTACGATTTCAAGCTTATCTTCAGAAATTTCTCCTAGTACACGGATGCCCAAACCAGGTCCAGGGAATGGCTGTCTCCATACAATTTCATCCGGAATACCAAGCTCTGTTCCAAGCGCCCGCACTTCATCTTTAAATAAAGTGTTCAGTGGCTCGATTAACTTGAACTGCATATCTTCAGGGAGACCGCCTACATTATGATGTGATTTGATTGTTTGGGCAGTAGCCGTACCGCTTTCGATAATATCTGTGTAAAGTGTTCCCTGAGCAAGGAAGTCGATGCCTTCAAGCTTGGCTGCCTCATCATCAAATACATAGATAAATTCGTTGCCAATAATTTTTCGCTTTTGTTCCGGGTCGCTGACACCTTTAAGTTTATTTAAGAAACGCTCCTGTGCATCCACTTTAATTACATTCATATTAAAACCATCAGCAAAAGTCTTCATGACACCTTCCGCTTCATCTTTCCTCAGCAAACCATGATCAACAAAGATACATGTCAGCTGGTCGCCAATTGCCTTATGGATGAGGACGGCCACAACAGAGGAATCAACACCACCGCTTAAAGCACATAGAACATTTTTATCGCCGACTTCCTGGCGGATTTTCTCCATTTCAATTTCAATAAAATTTTCCATAGACCAATCGCCTGTACAGCCGCAAACGCCAAATACAAAGTTTTTCAGTATATCATTTCCATGAACGGAATGGCGGACTTCCGGGTGAAATTGCACAGCATATAATCCTCGCTCTTCATTGCTCATTGCAGCAATCGGGCAAGAAGGGTTTGTTCCGTCAACAGTAAAGCCTGCCGGGGCTTCCACTACAAGATCCCCATGGCTCATCCAAACAGTCTGTTCCCTAGGAAGGTCTGCAAATAGCTTTGATTCATTTTCAACCTTAAGAACTGCCTTGCCGTATTCACGGTGCTTGGCCGGCTCAACCTTGCCGTCAAAATGCATCGTCATTAATTGCATGCCATAGCAAATGCCGAAGATCGGCAAGCCCAGTTCAAAAATCTCTTCATCACAGCGAAAAGCATTTTCCCCATAGACGCTGTTAGGACCGCCGGAGAAAATAATTCCCTTTGGGTTCATCTCTTTTATTTCTGCAGCAGTAATCGTATGCGGATGCAACTCACTGTAAACGCCAAATTCGCGGATTCTGCGTGTGATTAACTGATTGTACTGGCTTCCGAAATCCAGCACTACGATCATCTCTTGATTTTGAAGTTCTGTTTTCCCCGTCACGCTGTTCACCTCATTAAATTTGTGATATTGCCTTTAGTGTTCTCTCATGTAAACAAAATATCTAGTGAAAATAAAATTCTTTGCAATCCAACATATACAATTAGAAAAGCGCAAGGCGCCCGCTAAAATTGAACGCAGACTAAAGCGGCCACGTCCTGTGGCAGCGTCTGTATGACCTGCGGGACTTAGCATAAGAAAAGTGCTAGCAGGAGACGTTTGTTGCCTTCAGAAGCGATTTTCTTATGACCTCGAGCCGACGGCGCCTGGAGCTAGACAATAAAAAACCGGAACTCTCCCCACAAAAAAAAGTGAAGGCAGAATTCCGGTTTTTACATATAGCAAAAAGTATATTCTGCCTTCATAGTCAGATCATTTACGGCGATCCGGTAGAGACTTTCGAACCATATTATCGAGGATATATGAAGGTTGCATGATTAAGTTGTTTTAACAGCAAAAACCGAACAATATGCTGGATTTTTGCAGCTGTCTTATTTGCCTATTGTAACAACACGCTTAATTTCTGGTCAAGCTATTGTCTTTTTAATTAAATTTTCCCACAATTCCTTCGTCTCAGTCCAGCTTCCTTCCTTCAGAACTCCCCGGTAAATAAGCTCCTCATAGCGTGATGTTAATCGGCTCATTTCCTTCGTAGAAAAGAAGCTGTCCACATATTTGGCATACTCTCTTAAGGTTTGGCCGTTTTTCCTCTTTAAGCCGTAACGGTCCAATTCCTTTAAAAGAATTAAATATGCTTTAGGAAAGTGTTCATCCTTTTCCGTCTGTTTAAATCTCCAGACGAAATAATGCGGGAGCCATTTACCGCGCTTTTGGTAAAGCATTAAGATCAGTAATGCCCCAGTCAAAACCGCTATTCCGATTACTTTCCAGTTGTCAGCAAAGAAAGCCTTCACTGACTCCCAAATCTCTTTTATGGAGAATGAGGATTCATCCGCCACTTTTTCTTCAGTCTTTTCTGGCTTAACAGGCGTTTCCGTCTCTTTCGGCTCTTCTGGTTCAGCCTGGTTCGTATTTTGGCCGGCATTATCAAAATTAAATTGAATGTTATTGCTAAAGCCCTGGGTAGGCTCAAACGGAACCCAGCCGATTTCAGGAAAATAAATTTCAACCCAGGAATGGGCATTATTATTTGTCACTTCAAACAAACGAAGTCCAGAACCAGTAGGCTGTTGGAATTCTCCCTCGGTATAGCCCTTGACCCACCTGGCAGGCAATCCAATCGACCTGGCCATGACCGCCATTGAAGAGGAGAAATTGTCGCAATAGCCCTGTTTTGTATCAAATAGGAATTGATCAACATAATCCTCATCTTCATCCGGGACAGCCACGTCCTGCTGGTCATAATTGTATTCCGATCTGTGGAAATACCTTTCCAGCTCCCTGGCTTTTTCAAACCAATCGGTTTTATCCTGGGTGATTTCAAGCGCCAATTCCCTGACTCTATTTGGCAGTTCATCAGGCAGCTGTGTGTATCTTGCCAAAAATTCATCAGGCAGTACCCCTGCGTTAGTTTCTGCCGACTTCAGGCCGGTGACACTGTATTCCGGTACTTCGAACCTCAGTTTGTATTGATCTAACGCGACAGGACGGCCGCCATCGAGAGTGCGGATTTTTTCAGTAGCCGTTTCGAGTTCATACGTAATAAATGGCGGAGCATCTATACTTTTTACTCCTAATGGATAAACCACGTGTGGGTAATTCATAAAAGTATACACAGAGCTGGTTTCTTCGGTTGTCTCAATTGCATTATTGTCGATAAACGATGAGACAGGAATATCCTCACCCATTCCAAATGGAAGGAATTCTTCTTCCGGCTGAGAGGTAACCCACCCTTTGCCAGTGTATGTATCCTTCGTCTCCACCTTCCAATAGTGGCGTGACTCCACTTCCGCTCTAAAAACCACCCCGTTATCCCCAATAAAAGGGCCGCCAAGGCGGGAATCATCTTCCCCATACCCGATTTTCTGGATACCCGGTCCATTTCCGCCGCTGTTTTGTCCGTAAGATTTTATAAATGGCACCGGATCCGGCCACATCGGTTCTGCCTTTGGAGCCGTAAAGCCCAAGCCGGCGCTTACAGCTATCAGCAAGGCCAGCGGAACCATCCATTTGCGGGATAGCGAGACTTCTTTCTTAATCCCTTCCTTGTCCAGAAGGCGATAAAAAGTCAATATTCCCATGACAGCAAAGCCAGCAATAACCGTTCTGACAATTGCCCCATTTGCCACATACGGAGTGAATGTGTCCAGAACGGTTATATAAACCAGCGTCATAAATAAGAAGATAAAAATCTGCCTGCGGTTTATGAGCCAGTATTGAATTAAATAGGTCATCAGCCCAAGCAGAACAAAAAATAATAAACTTCTGAACAGGTTGGTTATGCTTGACCAATCTCTATCAGCCATTAGGCTAAAATTATATATCAGATCCTCCCAAAATGGCGAGATCCAGGATGTTTGAAAGAAGGCACCTTCAAAATACAGAAAGTGCAGTACATAAACCACATAAAGCACTTTTATAAAGCCGCTTAATAAAGGGGAAACACCGTAAAAAGACATGAGTAGAGATAACATCAAAAATATCAGAAACACTGTTATATTCGATGTATCTGTTAACTGTTCAAGTGGCCTCAGCCATTCCCATAATAGTAAAAATCCCAAAACATAGAGAAGGAAGGTGGCAAGATCTTTTTGGACCTTATGAGATGTCATCCTTTGCTCACCCCCGTAAATGCATCTGAAAACTGTCCGTTATGAACCATGATTACCCGGACTCCCCTTGAATTGGCTGATGCTTTTAGCGCAATCTCCTCCTGTAGAGGGGATTCATCCATGTCTTTTATTAAAAAGATTGTAATTGAACCATTTTTTGAAGCGACAAATCCCACTTTCTCAATCAGCGCCTTTGATAATTTGGGTGTAACGAGCATAAGCTGGCTGTTTTGCTGCAAAAGAAAGCTTTCGGCTTCAAGTACACGGTCCAACGGTACAGAAGAACCATCCTTTATTTTGGCCAAATGATAAAACAGCTGCAGCTGCTGTGTTTCTCCGCCCCTGATCGGAAAAATAGTCCGTTCTGCTGCAGAAGTCAGAAAGCCAACTTGAGCTCCTTTGCGCAGAATGGCTCTCACAAGGGATGCCGTAAAAGAAACAACGGCTTCAAATCGGCTATCCGGTTCACAATCCATGAGAATAGAGACATCATGAGACTGTCTTTGTTCAAATTCCTTTGTCATAATATCATTTCTCTTAGCTGTCGCTTTCCAGTTAATCCAGGAAAACCGATCTCCCGGCTGATACTCCCTTATGCCGATAGCCATGGAAGTATCCCTTTGCACCCGCTCTTTTGAGGCAGTCATTCCCTGGTCATAATGATGCGCCAAAGGCTTATAGATAATCTCCTCATAAGCCGGATAAACAATCATCCGATTCTCTGCAGGAACTTGTCTTTCTTTTTCAATTAAACCAAGCGAATCCCCTGTTTTAATTCGAATGGAGGTAAAGAAATGCTCCCCCCTAGGCAAACTATCTATTTGATATTGCAGGGAAATTTCCTTTTGGAACCCGGGAAACAAAAACCGCTTTGCCTTTTTCCCCTGCTTCGAATAAAGGAGCTGCTCGCTCATCCCATCCTCGATAACCATATATAATAATGGAACAGCAGCTTTCCTCCTTATTTTCAATGTGATGACGGCATTTTCACCTGCATTGAACTCCGTTTTAGGCAGTACCCTTTCCACTTGAAAGTCGTTTAAGGAATAAAAAGATAAAGCGAGCGCATATAAAGCAAAAGGAAGAAAACTGTAAAATAGAAACCAGCTCACAAACCCTCCCTGAAACATGGCATAAGAAAAGGTGAGGAGAATAAGAATGAATAAAATGATTAGTTTCCATACACCTTTTAGCGTATTAAATACCCGGCTCATATTACTTCACTAACCTTTGAACAGGGACTGGAACCCTGGCAAAAACACGTTCCACTACTTCATCTGCTGTAATGCCTTCAAACTTCGCCTCGGATTTTAAAATAATCCGGTGGACAAACACAGCTGGTGCCAAATACTGAATATCATCCGGAAGCACATAATCGCGTCCATACATAAATGCGTATGCCTGGGCCGCTTTCATTAAAGCAATCGAACCACGCGGACTCGCCCCTAGATACACACTGCTATGCGTTCTAGTCCGGTTGGCAATATCCACAATGTAGCGTTTTATTGTATCATCAACATGGACTTCCTTGATTTCTTTCTGCAGTTCACGGAGCTCCGCCAAATCTATGACAGGCTCCAGTTCTTCAATTGGCGGAATTCGCTGCGCCCGGTTCAGCACTTCCATCTCCTCCGAAACCTCGGGATAGCCCATCTTCATTTTTAATAAAAAACGATCCAGCTGTGCTTCCGGAAGCGGATATGTTCCTTCATACTCAATCGGATTCTGTGTCGCCATGACAAAGAACGGTTTTTCAAGGCGGTGTGTTACCCCATCAATCGTGACGCTGCTTTCTTCCATCCCCTCGAGAAGTGCGGATTGCGTTTTGGGAGAAGTTCTGTTAATTTCATCTGCTAAAATGATATTGCCCATGATTGGACCAGGCCTGAACTGAAATTCCATTTCCTTTGGATTATAGATGGATACACCTGTTACATCTGAAGGAAGCAAGTCAGGTGTGAACTGTATACGCTTGAATGCTGCACCAACCGATTTCGCGAGCGCACGCACCATCATCGTTTTTCCGACGCCTGGAACATCCTCTAGCAATACATGGCCTTCCGCGAGAAGCGCTACCAAGCTTAACTCTGCTACATCCCGTTTACCGATCATCACTTTCTCAATATTCCCCAATACCCTCTCTATCGTAGGATGCATATGATTCCGATCCATGTGAAACCTCCCCTTATCTATCTCATGCGTTTTGCATTTATCAATTCTAATAAAATTACTTTCAACCATTTATATATTCGATATCTCATCTAAAAGTCCTGTAATCTGACGAGACGTTTCTGTCTTTTTGAAAAAATTGGCATAATTCTATTAACGGTTAAACTGGTAAAAGGTTTCATGAAATTATTGGAATTTATTTTTTTCGGAAGGGACGAAGCTTTATACTACATATCTCCCAATTAAAAAAGACTGCCTCCCAGCAGCCCAAAGAATATTTATTGACGTTCTCCATCCTTATTTACAAAGAAAGATTCAATGATCGTTCTCTCGAAAGGCTTCCCATTGGAGGTTACCCCTCTTACTTCAGTTGTAACGTTATATACGCCTTCCTGTTTGAATTCGCTATCCGCCATCAGTCCGGTCTTCTCACCCTTTGTCTTTTTTTGCAGTTTTTTCCCAGTTGAATCGAGTCCAAAGTGAATCCATTTTGTTTTATAAGTTTTATTACTGTTCATAATCCCGGCCTTTTCTTGGAGTGTCTCATTTAAAGGACTATCGAGAAAGACTGTGTAGAGGTAGGAAACGTTGCCAGGTCCCTTCAATGACCAGGTCCCCGCTTCAGGTGCATCCATTTCAAACTGGTGAACCCATGCTCCCTTAAAAAATTCCGATGCTTCTTTATAGATCTTTTTTGTTTTAAACGCCTTCCCGTCCGGACCGATTAATTTTAATGAAGACAAATTCTTATCGCTTAAGAAGGATACAGTCATGGATTTAACATTTTCTTCAACGGCAAAATGGTCCTTTAAAGCATTCACTGCTTTGCCGCCTTTTACGATGGAGTGTATTTTCGGCTGGCTTGGTGGAGTTTCCTTGATTGCCGATGCCCAAATAGAAGCAGGCTGGGTAACCGTTGTATATGGCCTAAATGCCTGGAATGTGTAGGATCCTTCCCGGATGGTCGTATGGTTCCAGCTGCCTTCCTGTACAATAGAGGCACCGGGTAAGCGGGAATTAACTGTCGTTACAACGCCATCATTTTTGCCGTACTGGCTTAAGTATAATCCGCCCCAATAGGAAGGGCTTCCAAAAGATCCCCATCTTGTACCGCCAAGTGTATAATACTGATTTTTTGCGGTATTTGCATGGGTATCCGTTATAGTCCTGAAGTATTGCATATGGCCTGTCTGCAGGGATTCGGTTGCTTCATTGTTGTTTCCAAGGAGAGCAGCCAGCCACCAGGCTGCACTGCTATGTGCGAGATCTGCGAGCTGGGTTCCATGATGCGGAGATGATAAAGAAATGACATTTGAAACATATTGATGCGCTCCATAATGAACAAGTGCTGTTTGCGTATCCACCCCGCCTTTACTGTAGCCGATAATTACAAGCTTCTGTCCGCCGAAATAATGGTACATTTCCTCTAGTTTCTCAGCCAGAATGGCGCCATTTGCCCACATGTCCCGATCAGGATGAAGATCGATGAAGGCTGTTTCATAGCCATTGGCCAACGCAACTTCGTACATATCATTTCCTTCATGCCAAACAGCTGATGAATTATTATAACCATGAATAAAAACGAGTGGAGACTTTGCCGGATCAATTAAGCCTGGAGTGCCTCCAGAGTACCAATAGCCTGGAGTCCCCCTGTCATCTCCTCCAAAACCGCCAGCCTTCACCATTCCAGGAAAAATCAGCATCATACAAAATACAACTCCTGTCATTTGTTTTATCAAACCTTTCCCTCCTTCAGAAAGATCTCTGACAAAAAAGCCCAGTCTATATAATTTTATAATTTTCAGAAAATACAAGAAAGGGTATTTGGATTTATTTGTAAAGTTTCTCACCACAAAAAAACAGGGGAATCCTGGGATCCACCCTGTTCGTCAGATTATTGATTACCATCCAGCAGGAAGCATGGCAACTGGCATCAGCGCTACTTTATACGTATAGCCGCCATCACTTGTTCCTGTTGGCCATAATGAAGTAGCCATATAAATAACTTTTATAGAATTGTCTTGAGAAAACTCCGTTACATATACAATGCGTTCTGCCATAATACCGATTTGCTCCTCAGTCCATAGAATTCGGTCTGCCATAAATCCGATAGAATCAACTGTATATAAAACACCATTAAGTGTATCCGTGTACGTGTCGGTACCCAGCTGTCCATAAGTTACAAGTACATCAGCTGCAGTGGTTGCAGCGCTTGCTTTTTGCAGAATTCCACCTGCTGCAAAAAGAGATAGCATTAATGCAAATGCCATAATAGATTTGATTACTATATTTTTCATGTATTATTACCCCCCCTATTTTTATACCCTATATGGTATTTGTTTTTTATTATATACCCTTGTATGTATTTCGTCGACGATTTTAAAAAAAAAGTGCCAGCTGGATACTGGCACTTTTATTTTATATATTTTTTCAAATCAGATGGATTCTGTAGCTCCTCTATATCTCTAGCATTAAGCTCAAGAATCCTGTCAGACAGTTGCAATTTCAGCATTGGATTATTAATCTTCTTATCTTTTATATAGATGATAAAAGGATAAAGGCTTTCCGGATTTTTAACCTTAATATTCATTTCGTGGGTATACCCCTGTGCATACATTAGCCGGAGTTCTTCATAAGACGGAATGGCCAGTTGATCTAGATTTTTCTGTGTCCCTTCATCCGCATCTATCGAAGAAGAAAGCGCTGCCCCCTTACCCAGCAGAGAGGACGTCTCCTGGTCGAACTCTTTCTCCCATCTGATATTCATATAGCGATCCTTGAAGCTCTGCCCTTTTTCAGAATAGCTAGCTATAAACGCAAGCTCCTGCTGGTTTTTTGGATAAACAGTAATATCATATCTTGAAGCCTCACCATTATATCTTGAACTCTGAACATAAAAATCATGCCGGTACTTATCCGCTAGATGCAAAATCACTTTATCCTCTGCCGCCTTCATCTCTGCTCTCGTTTTCTGGGGTACAGAAGCAACAGGTTCAGCAGGCTTTAGGAAAAAATAATAGGGGGCCGCAATCATCAGTGTAATAAAAATAACGGAAGTACCCAAAATAGGAACTGCTTTTTGGAATGTGAGAAAATCCTCCTGTTCACTGTTCTTGTCTTTCGCAGCTGCAAAAGCATCTGCTGCCGCAACGATATGGAAAAGAATCAGCGGAAACATCAGCCCCTTCAGGTACACATACACAAACACAATATCGACAATAATAAAGGCGATTGCCTTTTTATACTCCTTATTATAAAACTGCCCTAACCCTGGAAATATCAGGGATAAAAACACAGCCGCCATCATCTTTCTCACTTTGTTTCCTCCACAGCCAGTTTAAAAACGCACAATCCTACAATTTCGCCGCCCTATCTCATTTTACCTTTCTATAAAAGAAGAAAAAGCCATAGGACCAAGCCCCATGACTTTAAGTAAGATTTATAAACTTAATAAGAAACCCCTGTGCGGTTATGTGTTTTTTCAAACTCTTCCTTATTCGGATCAAAGTATTTTTCATTAAAAGCCGCTACGAATTTATCATCTTTTATATAACCTGCTCCCCATGTTGGATCCATGGTCAGCCAGCTGCCATTCACTTTTACTTCCACCCAGGCATGCCTTTGAGGCCAGAATCCGCTAAAGGCAGTACCTTCCACAAAACGGGCTTCCATATTGCTTGCACGCAGCAGGGCAATTGCCAGATAAGAGTAATCCTGGCAGACACCAGTCTTAGAATCCAGGGTCTTCAGGGCGCTATCATCCCAGTTAAAATCATCTGTTTCCAGTTTTTCAACATCATAGGAAATGGTTTTTGCCACATAATCATAAACGGCTTTAGCTTTTTCCCGATCGCTGCTCTTCCCTTCTGTTAACTCTCTAGCCAGATCTGCAATCGGCTGTGCATCTGATTGGACGCCTCTGGATGGGAGCAGGTCACGCTTATCCTCGCCTGTTGACTCGATTTCAAACTTGGCAAACCCATAAAACCTGAAGTAATCACTGTTTTCCTCCTTTATTTCCGGAACACTTAACGTGACCTCATACATACCGGGACCGAATCTTAGAAAGAAAGAATCATCGAATGCGAAGTCCTCGACAGGGATTACATCCAGCGCTTCGTCCTCGCCTTTTTTAGTCGTAATATAGATGTGTGTGGTCTCAGTGCCAAACTCTGCTTTCGGATCAATTTTTCCTTTAACCGAAAAGGTGCCGTCCGATTTCTCCCCGCCATACTGCGGATACTCCAATGTTACTCCCCGTTCCTCATAGGTTTTAGAGTACTCGATTGGGCTCATGGTTCTGTCAGACTCGTTATCTATTAAAAGTGTTGTCGCAGTCTGATAGTAATTTTCGCGCTCTTTATCCGGAACCAATATTTCGAGCTTGTGTAGTCCTTTTCCGTAGAATAAAGGAACATCATAAGAGAACTTGCCTTCCTCAATCGGTATTACGTGTTTCCACATTCCAGCATCCTTGTTTAATTTGAGCATAATCGTATCGCTGTCTGTCAGGTTCGCAGTTTCCCATTTAAAGTGAAGATTTCATTCTCTTTTACATAACTTGATTTCAAATCAAGAGCCATTTCCGCTTCCTGGCCAAATGGAGTAAAGGTTACATCCCGCTCCGCTTCCGGGCTGATATTGTGAACTGTAAATGTTGCCGTGTCATAGTAATAATTTTCACTATCCATGCTTGGAAGCTGGACCGTCACCCGATACTCGCCTTCCCCATTAAAAAAACGGATTGGCTGCTTGAAATTTCCTTCCTTGATGGGAGTATAATACTCATGGTCATAGCCGGCAGGGCCCTCTTCTGCTGCACGGACCTTTATCCATGCATATTCAGACATTAGCGCTGAATGCTTCTCTACCTCTCCTTCAACTACTACTTTGCCATTCACGGCAAACTCCTTATACGCAGGCTCCTTTATTATGGCTCCGACTTCCTCGCTATAAGAAGTCAGCTCGAGCGGCTCAAGCTCCAGCTCCTTATTCTTTTCCTCAACTAGCTTTTCAAATTTGTCTTCTTCCTTCTTTGTTGCCTTTGTCTCCGCATTGCTTGTATCGGAATTACTGCAGGCGGAGAGGAGCAGCAGGGTGTTCAACAAACAAAATATCACGATTGAAATAGGCCTTTTTTTAATCATGGGGTCCTCCTTCATCCTTATCCTTTTAACTTAATTAGGGTTTGGCTTGCTTTTTGATATTTTATTTACGAGTTATGTATGCTTTGGTTCCTGATTCTTTTTTACTATTTCTCCATCTTCTAATGGATTCAAAAGATAGAAGACATTTAGGCCGATAGTTACTACTGAAATTTAGCAAAGCCAAATCCCATGCTTTATTCCATATAAAAAGCCATAAGCAAGGATTCTTATGACTTAGGATATGACTTCATTGAATTGCTAGTCTGAACAGGGAAAAACTTCTATTTTTTAAAAACATTTGTCATATAATTGCTTGAAGAGGCAGCAAAAGCATCAGCAAAATAATTTTCATGATGAGCAAAGTGACATAGACATTCTGTTAACCGGAAAAGCATAGCTAACAACGATAGCCGTTAATGGAATCCCTCCATCTGAAAAAATCCATTCTGCCACTGAAAGAGAAACGACGTAAAAGAAGAGCGGTTAAATAAGTAAAATTGCTTCCAGTTTTTCTCTTTCTTAGACAATTCAAGCATCTCTTCTTGCAGATACCTTCTATCGGTATTGCTCCAGCTGCTGCTGAAACTCTCCTTCCTGAATAAGATCAGCTTCGCCATTCCACTTAAAGTATAGTTTGGCAACTGAAAATACAAAAAGCGGAAGCAGGAACATATTGAATATCATCATCGCCCAGTTCACTGCAGCCATTTGGCCTAAGATAATAATAGCTAAGTATGAGAACAAGTAAGAACCTAAAAAATCAGCTGCAGCAAACAATAGAAGCATGCCAAGCAGCGCTATGAAGTTTTCTTTCCCAAAGGATACTGACCTTTTTATGGCCATTGTTACAGTTTCGTCTTCAATAACTTTAACAAATGGAATGCCCATGAAAAGAACTAGCAGAATGACTCCAGGGATTATTAATAACAGTAACCCAATTGTTGTCACAACGGAAAATGGGATACTGATTAAATACGCAAAAAAGGCATATTTAATCGTATCTCCATATATTTTGCCTGTTTTTACTGTATGGGTTCTTGTATCCTGGCTGGCCAAGCTAATCATGGGGATAAGGATGATAAAAAGGCTCATTAGCATAAAAATGCTTTGGAAAATTGAAGTCCATAAAGACAGATTAAAAAACTCAAAAGGCATGGCAATAAAGTTAATGGCTAATGTATATATGGCTTGAATGGGAAGAATAATTGTAAAGCCAATCAGGATTACACGGAGGAAGTATTTTTTATATAATTCACTGCCCTCTTTTATTGCTTGCAGCAAAGCAAATTCCCCCTTTTAGATTTATCTTGGGTTACGCAATTTCCTATATACTAACACAGCATTTTTTTGACGCTCAGCCTCAAGATCATCGTTAAAAACAGAATGCCTAAGTTCACTCCAGCCTTTAGCGTCCTCTGAATTACTAGTAAACATATGTTTCTCGTATGGTTTTAATTTTCTGGCCAAATTTAGAGCAGTAAAGTTAAACAGCCCTTTTTTAGAAGAAACATAGTCATAGATTATCTTTCTTTCATTTTCTGTTTGAAGCTGAATATCATTTTGATGAACCTGTGCCCTGATCATGTCCACAAGGTATCCGTGCATTTCCTTTTCATCTTCCTCTGTAACCAGCAGGTCTTCCCGGCCTCTCTGCCAAAGCTGGTCAGCTTTTTTAACTGATTCTTCAATAACCTTCTGATTTTCAATGATTTTATCCGGCACCGGTTCAAAGATTCTATAAGCCCTTTCGACATCTTGTGGAAATGGGTCAAGCTTACTTTTTATCTCTTGCAAAATATCCTTTAATTTCACATAGTTCTCGATTCGATTAGCTTTAATCCACTTAGACCCGATATTTACAAATGTTTCAATGCATACATTGTAGCTATTAGTAATTACTGCAACTTCTTTTACAACATCGAAGCGTTGAACAGTACCATCATTCTCCATAATTAACTGTTCCTCAGCAGGAGCAAATGTAAAATAATAGTACAGTTTCCCGCCAATATTAAACTTGGCAGGAAACACATCCGGCGTTTCGTTTTCCTTGTAATATGGTTTTAGAGACTCTTTAATATTTTCCGGCAAGTTATGCATTCTGATCATGAATCTTCCCCCTATTACTAGCTGTGTTATTTAAGTAACTGTGTCTATTCTATAGGAGTTTATTTAGCTAAACCACCCAGAAACTGCCTTAAAGCCAGATTTTACAGCATCTACCCCGCCTTTAACTGCATTACTTACTGATTTGGCAGCATCCGAAACTAGTTTTCTTCTGTTTTTCCATGCACTTTTAATTGCTCCTGCATGCTTATAAATCTTAGCCCCGGCCCAAAGAGCCCCGCCGACTAAAGCAACTCCGGCAGCAATCGGTGCACCCACACCTGTTGCCGAAAGAACAACTGCCCCGGACATCAATGTTTCTCCTAAGCTGGCAATTCCGTCATTTGTTTTTCCATTTGCAAAGTTCATAACAGTTTCCGCTCCGGAAATCCCAGTACTGATTGCAGCCATCCAAGGGGCAGCTTTCCCCGCAAATCCTGTACCCATTTCAAATGTTTTTGTTGCATTTGAAAGGAATGATCCAGCATTCGCAGCTGTACTAAAGGAGCCTCCGGTAGTAGAAGCAGCCCTAGCAGCATTCCAGGCATTTCGAATATCAGCGGTTGAACCCAAAAACTTGCTAATGTGTTTTCCATTATCATAAGCAGACCAAATATCTACTCCCAGATTAACAGGCACACTCAACAATGATTCATTTTTAAACATTGCATCTAAACGATTTTTAACTATTCCCTTAGCAAGATCTCTGCTTAATCCATCTCCATACTTATTCCAATCTATATCTTGAATGGTATGCAGATACAAGCCATCGACAGCTGGAAAAAGCATGTCTTTCGTAATAAATTTAAAAGCCTGGTAATTCCCGTCATCTTCATACGGAAATGGCACGTGCTTGTTCGCCTCAGGATTGCCAGGATCCATGGTTCCCGTGTTGCCAATAGGATGTTCAACCTTCCCCGGCAGGTCTATGATGGGTGGATTAAATTGTGGAGGAAGGCCATTTTGCCCGCCGGAATTTCCAAACGGATCTGTTACAGTTCCATTTCCGGGCGTTGTTGTCCCCGGTATGAATTGCCCTGGATCAAACTCTCCTGGAGAAAATTCACCCGGGCTAAAATCTCCGGGTGTAAACTGACCAGGCGTGAACTGGCCAGGTGAAAATTGTCCAGGACTGAATGTACCCGGATTGAATTGCCCCGGACTAAATGTACCAGGATTGAATTCACCTGGAGAGAATGTGCCGGGGGAAAAGGTACCCGGAGAAAAAGTGCCAGGGCTGAAATTCCCTTGGGCAAGCGCCGCCACAGGTAGAAAGTTAATCAGTATTATGAAAGATGCTAGTAAGCAAGCTGCCGTTCTTTTAAACATAGTTTTGGTTCTCCTCTTCATTGCCTCATACTCCTTTCTTATCTAGCATTCAACTAACACTTTCACCATCCTAAAGCCTCTAAAAATGAAATTTCCGGACCTGTACCAACTTGTGAAACGTCGCTATCTTTTCCAAAATTAAGGCCATTGTAGTGAACTGCTTCAAACCTTGTCTCTGCTTCCACTACAATTCGGTATTCTTGGAATTCCCATTTATACTCACTGGCTGCATCATTACCGTGATTTTTTCCAATGGTTTTCTGCACAGAACTATCTATATAGCTTTCCGCATTCCTTACAGCTTGAAGTACTTGGTCGGAAAAGAGATGATCCTCTTTAATTTCGCTTGATAAAACATCATCGATGGCTTGAATACGCCGTTCATTCTTTGAAAGGAAAGGCTGGGAATACTTAAGTTTGTCTTCTCTCTCTTCCACTTTTTCCTCAATCGTTTTTAATATGTCTATGGTGCCTTCTTCTATATCAGCGTCTATTAACTTTTTGTAGCTTTTAACATCTTCATATACCTGTTCATACAATACACTTGTAGCTGCCAAGCTCGCATGCTCTGCCGCAATGGAAGCCTGCTCTTTTTTTGTAAAAGCCATGGCAATATTCAGAATGAGAATTAGCATTATTCCCACTATTGCGAAATTTGAAATGGTCAGAAGAACTCCGCTTCCCCGTTCATTATCTAAAAAACGCCTCATTTAATCACCCTGCTATTTACCTTGTGAGTAAGATTAATAGATGCTTTATTTCTCCATTCCTTAGGAATAAATACCAGCCCATGCCGGAGTTGAATAATGGCTTCAAATTCACCATTATAACCTGTATTAATATCAAATCCCTGGAATGTCATAGTGTCGCTTACTCCAATGGCATCACTGGCAATACTATAGGCTTCACTGTATTCTTCAGTCACCGCATAATACTTTGCTGCTTCATTCACAGCTGACTGAGCCTTCATCATGGTTAATCCCGAGGCAACCGCCTGCCATAATAATAGAAAGAAAAAAAGATAATAAGGCATGACCATTAGAAATTCGAGTGTCATGGAACCTTTTTCTTCCTGGAGTTTCTTTTTTATAATGGACATATGAACATCCCTCCTTTTTTCCAGATTGGCTCTGTTAATTAAATAATGGTAAATCGATATTTTTGCAGGAATAACTAGCATCTATTCCTGCAAAAATATCGATATTATATTCACTTTAATTTACGTTTTCACTATATTTCTTGTTGATTTCTTCTTTTACAGTCTCAAAGTTTTTATTAGCTAAACTTCTTAATTCTTCTCTGATTTGTTTGTTCATATCCATGACTTTGCTAAACCGTTCACTTGTTTTATCAGATAATAGCTGGAAAGCTTCCCTGCTAATATGGCCTTCATCTCTTAATACTCTCAAAGGCTCTCTAATATTGAATTTCTCGTACATGTTTGCCTCACTCCATTCACTTCCCATTCGTGGAATATCAGATAATAGCTGATCATACCTCTGACTGGAGGCATTGTTTACAGCATCTTTCTGCCATTCTGTCCACTTATCTGCAATTTCGCGGGCTCTATCCAATTCTTGATTTAATTGTTCTTGATTTCTAGCATTGCTATAAATCCCTTTAGCTGCTTGCGCTACTTCTTTTAATTGATTTTGGCCCTTAGCGTTAAGGTCAAAGCCTATTACATTCACAATCGGCTTTATATCGGAATCTGCCAGACTTTTAGCCATAGTAACCGGATCACCATCACATGTTTCCACTCCATCACTTACTAAATAAATGATATTGGTATTGGTATCGCTCTTATATGAACTTAAGTCTTTCTTGGCTTCTTCAATTGCTTTAGCAAGTGGTGTCCACCCAGCTGGCTGGAATTTATTTAAAGATTTCCCCAAAGCTTCAGCATTGTAAGAATTCATTTCATAAACCAATTCATTGCTCTTACAGGAAAGTTCTTTATCCTGATTTGAACTTGTACCCAGATGCCCATATACACGGAGAGCAATGTTTGTACCTTCAGGCAAGGATTCCGCAAACTCCTTAATGGACCCCTTTGCGATATCCATCATGGATCTTCCATCAATTTGATTTGCCATACTGCCGCTTGCATCAAGAAGGATTTCAACATTCAAATTATCTTTAAATTGAAACCGTTCATCTTCTATATCCGGACTGCCAAATGCTTCAACTTCAAGGACCCCCAGCACCTCTGCCGGATTTGCGTAGTCTTCATGAAATAGAGCAAGTGACTTCCTCCAATACAGTTCTATTTCTTGCTCAGTGGGATCTTTGCCTAGCTCGGGAAGTTCCCTCAGTCTTTCTACTGCTCCCTTTTGTTCTTCAGGAGTTAAGTCATCAAATCTTTTCCCTGAGAATTCTCCTGCCTCTGCATTAACTAGCTCTGTTACCGATTCGGAGGGTTTAGGAAGTTCAGCCAGCAGCTCTTCAATCGAAGGCTCACCTTCTTTTTCCTTTTCTGATTCTTGCTGATCTGCAACAGTCTCTTTCTCATTATTACTTGCTTTTTTAGAATCAGAATCTGGCTTATCTTCACTGCATGCTGATAAAAAAATAGCTGCCAGCAGAAAAATAAGTACGCGTTGAAGCTTCTTCCCCATAATGAAAAACACTCCCTAAACAAAAATGAATATTTAGCGGCAAGTTTGTGGGATCAATTGCCGCTAAATATTGATTGTAATCTTATTAAATTACTGTGAACCCAGGATCTATAAAGTATCAGCAATTTTGTCTAGAATACTATCTACAATTCCTTTAATTCCATTTCCATCAAATGCACTCCCGAGAAGCGCTGCAATGGTTACAACTACTGCTCCAACTGCTACCCATTCCAAAGTCTGAGCCCCTCGTTCATTGTTAAGAGCACTTGTTATTCTTTGATAAAGTTTGATTGAAACCTTTTTCATGGCTTAACACCTCCCTTCAAATAAAGTTCATTCCCTATTAATTTAATAAATTATAAAAATCCTAATTAAAAATGTTAATTATAGTGTCCTCGCCAGTAAACATGTTTAAAATAAGCAATCCGCCGATCAATAGCATAACAGTCGGCATGACGATGAAAGTAGTAATTAAAGTAATCTTTGGTGAAGCTTTTGCTGCCTCTTCTTTGATTTTCTCTCTTTTCATATTCCGCATTTCATTTGCCTGCAGCTTAAATGTAGTTGCTACAGGCACTCCGAGGCGCGATCCCTGAATCAATGATTTAATCAGCAACTGAAAAGCCTCATTATCATTTCTGTCCAGGAGATTCCTATATGCTTTCTCCCGGGGAAGCCCTAAATCTATCTCTTGGTTAAACCGCGAAAACTCTTCTCCTACAGGCCCATCAAAGTAAGGAACAATGTCCCTTAGTGCCTGGTCCAATCCAATGCCTGCCTGAAGGGTCACACTGACAGTATCAAGAAAGTCCGGCAAAACATAGCCAAGTTCATCCTGCCTTTTTTTAGCTTTGTTTTTAATCCATAAGATTACACTGAAATAGCCTGCAAGCGGGAGTGCAATAATCAAAATCTGGGACATAGGAAATTGGATGATAATTAGCATGAATCCGGCAACAAGCCCAACTATCAGAGCGAATATTTTCAGCCCTTGGAACCGTTCAACAGTCAGGCCATAAGGGTAGCTGGCCTGCATAAGCCATCTCTCAACATCCTGTGATTCACTGAAAAAATTCACCCTGTTTCCCAGTGAGGAAAAATCATCCGCGTAGTAAAACGTTTTTTCCAGCCATTTTTCACTGCTGCTTTTCCTTCTTTTTAAACTAAACCTATTTACAAATACATTGTCTTGTATATGCTTTTTTAAATCTTGTTTCTCAATCAAATAGTCATAGAATGACTTTAAACCAATAGTAAAAAGGAACAAGCTCATTAAAACACTAATCAAAATTAAAACATCCATAGCCTACACCCTTATGTTGGTAACTTTTCTAATTAAGAAGAAAGTTAAGAAAGTACCTATCAAAAATAACACTAATAGGACAAGCCCTATTCCCGTAAATAAAGGATCGATAAACCCTTCATTGATATTGTTCATGACCAGCAGTAAAAAGATGGGAAGGACAGGTACGATATATGCAACATATCTTTGCTCTGCAGTCATCGTTTTGATTTCCTGCAAAAGCAATTTTCTTTCTTCCATTGTTTTTCCCATTTCGTCCAGAACGGCATGGATGTTACCTCCAGCTCGTTTTTGAATTAAGAGGGATGCTACAAACAATTGATATTCCCTGGACGATATTCTTTTTTGCATATTTCTAAGTGCACGGTTAAAGTCGACCCCAAGCTGAAGTTCACTATGCAGCCTGCTGAATTCTGCCCTTGCAGGTTCATTCAGTTCCTGTGCGGCTATCCCAATGCCTTGTGTCAAGGTCATTCCGGAGCGGGTGGAGTTAGCTAAAATCCGGCAGATTTCAGGGAGCTGGTCATTCATCCTCTCTTCGTATTTGTTACGGCGGATTAAGAATAAGGCTCTCCTAGCCACTTCCATTAAAACGATTGATACGACAATGTTTATAGGAAACTTAATACTGAAAAAATTATTTAAGAAAAACGCAAATGTAATAGCGCCAAAAAATAATATTCCGTAAAATTCAGATGCCATTAAGTGAATGTTTGCACGTCTTAGCTGATCAATCGTTTTTTGACCCCTGCTGGTCCGGTCAAATTTATCACCCAGAACGAGAATGAAGCTTTTTCGGTTGTTGTTATGGCCGTACCATTTTCCAACTTTATTCCGCCACTCTTTTTTTGAGTTTCGATAGCCTAATAGATTGTATACTCCCCATAAACCGAAGAGGACAGCTAAACTATAAAGAATAGATATGGTCACTGTCCCTCACCTCTTCTTCTGCATGAAAAATTGATTCGTCTATATCTGCTCCAAAAATTCTTAATCTATCGAGACATTTAGGAATTACTCCGGTTGGTGTAAAGTAGCCTAATATTTTACCATTTCCATCGATACCCGTACGTTTGAATCTGAAAATTTCTTGAATCTCCGCTTCTCCGTTAGGGTTTTTTATGACTTCAGAGATTGAAACTAATTTCCTCTGTCCATCTGGAAGGCGTATTCCCTGTATAATTAAATCCAATGCTCCTACAATGTATTCTCTGATTACTTTTGAAGGCAGATCCATACCTGCCATGATAACCATACCTTCCACCCGCTTTAAGGCGTCAAGCGGAGAGTTGGCATGGACTGTAGTAAGAGAACCCTCATGGCCTGTGTTCATCGCCTGAAGCATATCAAATGCCTCTGATCCGCGAACCTCCCCAACAATAATTCGGTCAGGTCTCATACGCAGGGCGTTCCGCACCAGTTGCCGGATCGTTATTTCTCCGGTCCCTTCCACGTTTGGAGGTCTCGCTTCCATTCCGACTACATTGGGCCGGTCTAGCTTTAATTCCGCCGAGTCTTCGATTGTGATAACCCTTTCGCCACTAGGTATTGATCTGGCAAGGGCGTTAAGGAGGGTTGTTTTACCGCTGCCTGTCCCCCCCGAAATAAGGACACTCATCTTGGCAAAAACTGCGGCATTGATAAACTGCGCCATTGCTTCGTTTAAAGACCCGAATTCAATCAGATCGCTCATTTTAAAAGGATCGGCCCTGAATTTCCTTATAGATATGAGAGTCCCATTTAAACTAACAGGAGGAATAACTGCATTTACACGGCTTCCGTCTTGGAGCCGGGCGTCGACCATAGGAGAGCTCTCGTCGACACGCCTTCCGAGCGGCGCTACAACCCGGTCAATGATATGCCTTACATGAGCTTCATCACGAAACTGCAGATTAGTTAATTGCAATTGTCCTTTTTTCTCAATGTAGACTTCATTATGTCCATTTATAAGAATCTCTGTGATTTCATCATCTTGAAGAAGGGGCTCGAGCGGTCCAAAACCTACTGATTCATCGATTAATCGAGTAAGTAAAGTTTCTTTGTCGCTTCTGGAAATAATAACTTTTTCTTCAGTCATGAATTGGCTAATTAAACGCTCGATGGCTAACCGCATTTCTCCTTGTGTCAAGCTTGTCAGCTGTTCCAAATTGGTTTCTCTCAGCAGCCGTGTTTTATAATGTTCGATTAGTTCTTCGATATAAGGGCTGTCGTAAGCAGAATAGCTCACCTTTGACTTTGATGTTTCTGGGTGATGTTTCTCTGTACGTTTAAATAACGACATTCTTTCCCTCCTTCCCTGTCAAATCAATTATTTTAGAAGGGTTAATACCCACTTTCGAACGTCTTTTGCAACCGGTGTAAGTTTCTTCTCTTTCATTGTTTTTCTTAGTGGCTCCCCTTTATTAATAAAGGTTTGTACCCCTTTAATATCTCGTCTTACTTCAGCACTTACAGGAGCTGTCAGCAAACTTTTCACATCAGCCGGGGTCAATTCGTTCTCTCTTCCTTTTTGATTGACCACAATTTCCAGGCGCTCTTCTGTATCCATGCCCAGCCTTTTAAATAAATCTTCTACGTGTTTGAACACCTGAAGGGATGGAGTGTCCAAGTTCATAACATAGTAAATAACATCCGCTTCTTCCAAAGCTACATATGTATTGGATGTCATATTTGAAGGCAGGTCAACAATGACATAATCATAGCTGCGCCTGCAAGCCCTTAACAATTTGGTGAAGAAGTCTTCATTCAATCCCTCTGCTATCTCAGCATCTCTTGGGCTCAGCAGTATCTCCATTTTGGAGTTTGGTTCTTTCTCACTGACATTCCTTATATGATTCTCATTTAATTCATTAATAACAGGCTTTAAATCAGCAAGCGAGCGATTGCTTTCAATACCCAAGTACATATCAGCTCCGCCGAATTGCAGATTCATATCAATTAAAAGTACCTGAGCTGTAGATTCTAACTTAAGCGTCTGGGCAAATGTGCTTGCAAGAAGTGTTGCACCGCTTCCTCCCTTGCCGCTATAAAAGGAAAAAATCTGCCCTCTCCCTCTTCTTAAGCCCTGGTTAGAAACAGTGTTTTGTGTATTATGTTTGCTTTGTTCCTGCGCAATTAATAGTATTCTTTCAATTCGATCACTGAACTGGCTCATTTCATCCGGAAGAACAAAAAAATCAGTTGCTCCTGCTCTTGAAGCGTCTCTCAGCACCAGAAAATCCTGTTGTTTTGAAATAAAAACGATAATTATGTCCGGATATTCACTATGAATATATTGGACTAGTTCAATTCCTGATTCATCTTCTGGATTTACCAGCAATACTACATCAGGGGCAATCCGGTCAATTTCTTTTCTTACCTCAGAGGGAGCCGCCTGCTGAAGGCTAGAATATGCCTGAAGTGCCTGCTGTATAATCTGCTCACTGATTTGCTTATCGTCACTGACAAGCAGAATATTGCTTCCCGTAGCCATGTATTGTACCTCCGACATCAATATACTTTTTTGGCAATATTATTGAATTTGCAACTTGATTAATTTCCCTCTCCAGATGGTTTTTCGGCCGGTTTCTTCTCTGCCGGCTTTTTAGCTGGTTTTTCGTTAGAAGCTTTTTGCTCTGCTGGCTTCTCAGTTGGTTTTTCGGCCTGCTTCTCGGCAGCCTTATCTCCTTTAACAGCTTCTTGAGCCGGTTGGTCTTTACCTACGTTAGCCTTTAAAACTCTTATACTGTCTGCGTAATTTTGCATGTGAATCAGCTTAGGGGCATCCTCTTTGGAAACCTCGAGGCCGACACCCAGCAATTTTTTCTTATTATTTTCAGAAATCCTAGACACAAAAACATCCGACATAAAAATTTCTGTTTTTGGAGTTCCTTCGAATTGGTGCGAGACTACAATATCTACCCGATCATAATCTTCTAATTCTTCATCAAAAGATATTTTTTCACTGGCAAAAAGTCCAACAAGCCGATTATTCGGATCACCTGATTCCGCGAAATCCTTCAAAACACTCTTTGTAATAATTTCACCTTTTGCTAATGGAACTACAGATACTTTATTTGTTATTTCTTTTGGATTCTTTATATGCGAACCGTCAACAAAGAATTTATTTGGAAGATCGACAGTTTCTACATCTTCCGGTTTGATAATTACCCTAGAATCAATCTGTTCACTGGCAACATAAACCTTTGTGGTTCCACCCAGCTTATTATTAAGTTCACTTACTTTTTGAAGAAACATAAACCCGGCTATCAGGGCCAGGATTAATGAGATAGATATAAATATAATGGCTCTCCTCTTTGACTCTAACATCCTAAATCTTCTCTCCTAATTCTGGATATATTTTATTTATATGAAAAAATATGGAAACTAATTTCCTGCTATTTACCCCGTTTAAAATTATGTAAAACTGTATTTTTAAAAATTTTCCTTTTTTTATACTATATATTTACTATCATGCGTTCACATATCCGTCAAACTCACCTTTAAAAATGTCGAAATATGTCTGTAATTTTTTTCCTATAAACATTTCAAAACCAAGATTTTTTCCTAGGTATAAAGACTTATCTCTATAGAGGCTATGGAATGTATATTCATAAAATATTTTTTAATTTTCATCAAGTCTTATTACAATTATTACAAATTATAGGTCTTTAGGTTCGTTTTACTAAAAATTCCAACCTTTCAGCTGCCTTAATACTTAATTAGGTATTATTGATGATAGTAAAAATAATTTCGAAACTAAAAATTAATGTAATATTTCACTGACAGATGATTTATTTCACTATAAGTTTAAAAAGAGGTCTGTAGATAGTCGGATAAGTACTAAATACATGTTTAAACAATTATGGGAGTTTCCTTGTCCCTTAAATAGTCAGAATGGCATATCTCTATACAATAAAAAACTGCCTTCAAAATCGAAGACAGTTTTATTCTCTATAGCAGCTGCTCAAGGGTCTTTAATAACAAAATATAAATCTCTAACAATGAACTCTAAACAAAGCTCTGTTAAATTTGCCTGTTGATTTCCACTGCAGGCACTCCCTTTCCGCGGGCGGTCCGGGAGCCTCCTCGTCGCTTTGCTCCTGCGGGGTCACCCTTTGATCCGCACTCCCGCAGGACTTTGAATAAGCTTCCCTGAAATAACACCGCACGAAGGAAATGCGAATGCATTTTCGAGGAGCTCGTACCTTCCGCTCCAATCAACAGGGTGCTAAAAAACAACAATAAGCTTTAACAGAGCCTTAAACAAAAAACGATACAGCCAACTCCTTCTGGCTGTATCGTTTTATTTTATTCCCCTACCACCTTAGCATCCTTCAGCATCTCTTCCGTCAAAGTAATGCCCTGTTCTTCCGCAGCTTTTTTATTAATCACAAGCTCAAGGCTTTCAGGGTAACCGACTGGAATTTCGCTTGGCTTTTTGCCTTCGAGGATTTCAACGGCCATTTGGCCAGTTGTGTAACCAAGATCATGGTATTCAAAACCATAAGAAGCAAATCCACCGCGTTTTACAGAATCGCTTTCACCAACAAAGGATGGTATGTCTTTTTCATTTGCTACAGTAAGTACAGATTCAAGTGCTGAGACAACTGTATTATCCTTAGGAATATAAAACACATCTGCACGGCCTACTAAAGACTCTGCAGCCTGCTTTACTTCTGAGCTTGTAGAAATAGTTGTTTCTACTGCTTCAAGTCCAAGTTCTTCAATTGCTTCCTTCGCATGTTTTACATTCACAACCGAGTTAGGTTCTCCATCATTGTAGATGATCCCAACCTTTTTGGCATCTGGAACGAATGTTTTAATCGAGTTGATCGTATTCTTGATGGCATCTGGATGTGTGTCAGATGTCCCCGTAGCATTCCCCCCTGGCTCTTCCATGCTTTGTACAAGTTCCGCTCCTACCGGATCCGTAATGGCTGTAAACAGGATTGGAATATCCTTTGTAGACTGAACCACAGATTGGGCACTTGCAGTGGCGATAGCCAGGATTAAATCATTTTTATCTGCAACAAGATTCTGGGCAATGGACATGTTATTGTTCATATCTCCCTGTGCATTTTGGAAGTCTATTTTAAGGTTCTTTCCCTCTTCATAGCCAGCATCCTTTAATGCTGCTATAAAACCTTCTCTCGCTGAATCCAAAGACGGATGTTCAACAATTTGGGTTATCCCGATTTTCACCGTTTTCTTTTCAGCAGCTTCCCCGCTGCTTTCCTCGTTTCCTGATCCGCATGCAGCCAGCAATAATAAAGCTCCGCATACTAAAATGGCCATAATCTTCTTCATCCCTAATCCCCCCGGCAAATTTTTCTTATGTACCTATGATGTAATCTTGTAAGCGTTTCGAAAATTTTATAATATTTTGATAATAACACGTTTAATGACATTGAAACAATAGGAAATCTATTATTAGTTAAATAAATATATAAAAGCCAATAAGCAGCAGCTTATTGTGGGAGACTATTAAAAAACATGCAAAGGAGGATAACGATGGGATTTGACTGGATCTGGGAACCAATCCTTGTTGTGATTGGCGGTACCTTGCTGTTAAGGCTGGCAGGCAGAAAGTCCATTTCGCAAATGACTTTGGCTCAGGTGGTTATCATGATCGGCATCGGTTCTTTATTAATCGAGCCTGTTTCAGGAGACAGCATTTGGACCACTCTTGCTGTTGGCCTCATTCTTGTCCTTACATTAATCATCATGGAATACGTACAAATCAAATCCGATAAATTTGAGAAATTCATTACAGGACAATCCAAAATTATTATTGAGGAAGGAGAACTAAATGAGGAAAACTTGAGAAAACTGCGCTTTACAGTTGACCAGCTGGAAATGAAGCTGAGGCAGCATAATGTGGCCGTAATCAGTGACGTAAGATGGGCAACCCTGGAGCCAAACGGCCAGGTTGGCTATGAATTAAAGGAAGAGGCCCAGCCTGTCACTAAAAAGGAATTCCAGCAGCTTCAAGCCGACGTCCAACAGCTGATTAATTTATTAGAACCCGCATTTTCCAAGGGTTTCTCCATTCATATCCTTCCAGAAAATAAAGAGGATATTTTTACAGAAATAGCTGAAGAATCTCCCAAAGACAATATACCTGGACATTTGCAGTAAATATAAAAAGCTGATGTTCTTGTCAGAATCATCAGCTTTTTACTAGTTTACTTAATAACGTTCCCTGTTCGGAATTTCATTATATTCCTCTGGATTTAAATTATAAACACTACCATCTGCCACACCATTGATGATTCCCATTACACCAGTTTCTACCGTTTTAACTAGCTGCCCCTTCATTTTTTGGCCATAGTTCTGCGTTTGGCCCTTTACCTCAAATAAGACAACCCCGCTTCCGTTTAATGCGAAGGATCCCAAGGCTGTTCCAGGCAAGTCTAGATCTTGGTCGTATAAAGAGATATTTGTAAACACAGAATTGCCTTTTTCTTGGAGTGCATCATAAAGCGCAACATTTAGCTGGCGGGAAAAATCAAAACGGTATTTCTCCGCATATTCGTTATACTTTGCACCCTCTTGAGAGCTTGGATCTGGTACAAAGTCTGCAGAAATGGACATGGTCACCTCTGTATCCGTTCCTTCAATCTTATAGAAGTTTTGGTGATGGAGGTCTAAAAATACTTCTACCTTTCCAAATTCGTCTTGTAAACTCTTATAAACATCTCGGACTGTTTGCGACTCAGGTGTAATATACCAGCCTGGTGTACTTGAATTACCCGGAAAGTCCTCTGCTTTAGGTACGTAATTTAAATCAGGATTGAAGTCACGGTTTACATCAAATCCTGGAGCTGTGGAATAGTTGTCCCCTTGCAGGGTGCGGGTATAATAGTTCCATGTTGGCTGCGCACTATGTAATTGAGGGAACTGTTCCCGAACTTCTTCCCATGTCATGACATTACCGCGCCTGTCCAATTCAGATCCGTCAGCGTTCATCATCGGAATAGCTACAATCGTTAATTCTTCCCTAATTCTTTTTGCTTCCTCTGATTGGCTTGAGCCCAAAAATTGAAGAATATTCAGTAAAGCGGCAGTACCTGTCTTTTCATTTCCATGGATTTCACTCTGTACCAGTACAACCTTATCTCCATGGCCTACCCGGACAGAAAAGATATCTCTATCCTGATTGGTTTTCCCTGCTGATTCCACCTCGACTAGCCCATTGGATGATTTTTCGATCAGGTTTAACTTTTGCTTCATTTCTTCATAATCAACAAAACCATTGATTGATACATTTTCTTCTGTAACAGGTTTTGCACCCTCAGCAAAACTCACTTGGGGAACAAGGATTGATGCTGCCAGTGCTGCTGAACTTAGGACTTGCCATAAAGTCTTTTTCTTCATTTTCAAACCTCCCATTGAAATGTTTACTAAAGCTAAAACCATAAGCCGGCAATTTAATTCGAAAACCGAATTATTAATATCATGCCTTTTCAAATGGGGATTGTAAATCAGCTAATAGAATTAATATTCAGATAAATAAATATCCTACATTTTCCTTATTGGATAAGTCTTTGATCACATAAAAAAGGACTGCGGAAATTTCCGCAGCCCTTTTTAATTAGGATTTATTTTTAATCTATATACCCTTCTTCTTTCAGAAAATCCACAGCTACATCTTCAATAACACTTGTGAAACTTAAAATACTATACTTCAAAAATAAAAAAGGCCCCCCACCAGTTTCTGCGAACTGATGAAAGACCTTTTTATTATTCAGCATTTTCTCAGTATGAGCAAATGATGGGCATATACCTTTTGTAAAGGTTTATATGCTTATTACATCATGCCGCCCATTCCGCCCATTCCGCCCATATCAGGCATTGCAGGAGCAGCGTTTTCTTCCGGCTTGTCAGCAACAACAGCCTCTGTTGTTAAGAACATAGCCGCAACAGATCCAGCGTTTTGAAGAGCTGAACGAGTTACTTTAGTTGGGTCAACGATACCGGCTTCGATCATGTTTACCCACTCGCCAGTAGCAGCGTTGAAGCCAGTTCCAACTGCTTCGCGTTTTAAGCGGTCAACAATGATAGAACCTTCTAGTCCGGCATTGTGAGCGATTGTGCGGACTGGCTCTTCCATCGCACGCAATACGATGTTAACACCAGTTGCTTCATCGCCTTCAGCCTCGATAGCAGCCACTTTATTGTATACGTTTAGAAGGGCAACACCACCACCGGAAACGATGCCTTCTTCTACAGCTGCACGTGTAGAGTTAAGGGCGTCTTCGATGCGAAGCTTGCGCTCTTTCAATTCAGTTTCAGTTGCAGCACCAACCTTAACAACTGCAACACCGCCAGCAAGCTTAGCTAGGCGCTCTTGTAATTTTTCGCGGTCAAATTCAGAAGTTGTTTCTTCCATTTGAGTACGGATTTGGTTCACACGTCCGCCGATTTGCGCGCTGTCTCCAGCACCTTCAACGATCGTAGTGTTTTCTTTTGTAACAACTACTTTAGTAGCACGTCCTAAAGAGTCGATTGTAGCAGACTTAAGGTCACGGCCAAGCTCTTCTGTAATCACTTCACCGCCAGTTAGGATCGCGATGTCTTCTAACATTGCCTTACGGCGGTCACCGAAGCCAGGAGCTTTAACAGCAACTGCATTGAAAGTTCCGCGAAGCTTGTTAACTACCAATGTAGCCAATGCTTCACCTTCAACATCCTCAGCTACAAGCAATAGTGGCTTGCCTTGCTGTACAACCTGCTCAAGGACAGGAAGGATTTCCTGGATGCTAGTAATCTTCTTATCAGTGATTAAGATATAAGGGTTTTCAAGAACCGCTTCCATCTTATCAGAATCTGTTACCATGTATGGAGAAGCATATCCGCGGTCGAACTGCATACCTTCTACCACATCAAGCTCAGTAGTGAATCCTTTAGATTCTTCAATTGTGATAACACCGTCGTTGCCAACGCGCTCCATAGCTTCAGCAATCAATTGGCCAACTTCATTGTCAGCTGCAGAAATCGCTGCAACTTGAGCAATTGATTCCTTGTTTTCAATTGGTTTTGAAATAGCTTTTAATTCTTCAACAGCAGTAACAACCGCTTTTTCGATACCTTTGCGGATACCCATTGGGTTAGCGCCTGCAGTAACGTTCTTAAGTCCTTCACGGATCATCGCCTGTGCAAGAACTGTGGCAGTTGTTGTACCGTCACCAGCAACATCGTTTGTTTTGCTTGCAACTTCAGCAACAAGCTTCGCACCCATGTTTTCAAAAGCATCTTCTAATTCGATTTCTTTCGCAATTGTAACACCATCATTAGTGATTAACGGAGAACCGAATTTTTTCTCAAGAACCACGTTGCGTCCTTTAGGTCCAAGAGTTACTTTTACTGCATTTGCAAGGGAATCTACACCGCGAAGCATCGCGCGGCGAGCTTCTTCACTAAATTTAATCTCTTTAGCCATTTATAAAAAACCTCCTCTAATTTTTTAGCTTTTTATCGGTTTTTAAAATCTAACGTACTTAGGCTATTAGCCAATTACAGCAAGAATATCGTTTTCACGTAAAATTAAGTATTCTTTGCCTTCGTACTTCACTTCAGTACCAGCATATTTTGAGAAGATAATGCGGTCTCCGTCAGCAACTTCAAGAGCAACGCGCTCACCATTTTCAAGAACGCGGCCAGTTCCCACAGCTACAACTTTACCTTCTTGAGGCTTTTCCTTAGCAGTGTCCGGCAGTACGATGCCGCTTGCAGTTTTTTCTTCAGTTTCAACAAGCTCGATAATAATTCGATCACCTAGTGGCTTTAACAAGTGAAACAACCTCCTCAAATAATATGTAAATATTTTTATTTATTAGCACTCTCTCTAATCGAGTGCTAACACAATTATTATATTAATGAATCTCATTTCCATTTGCAAGGGTGAAGCTTAAATTTTTTAAAAAAATTTGCACCGTCCAAAACACGTCAAAATTCGACACAAACAACCCACTAAGTATGCTTCATTTGTATTCTTTTTAGTCAGTCAGCTAAAAAATCCGTGATACAGTGCTGAGATTTGAAACCGACTCCTTTTTAAGAGTAAAATGGCTTTAGTACATGTATTAAAACCATCAATCTTAAGGGGTAAACATTTTGAAGAAGGAATACTGGATTATTTTAATAGCTTATATAGCTATGCAGCTTTCAAGTCTTTTCGGCGTTCCGCTGATCATGTTAATTGCAGACTTCCTGGGACAGAATCCCGAAAACATGCACATACTGGCGGTAGCCTATTGGCTGGTCATCAGTTTCACTATTACATTGGTCATTACCCTTCTTTTACTGAGAAAAGAGATGAAAATGGGCTTGGCCCCAAGAGATGCTTCTTCTGCAGCAAGTGCAGCTGGCTGGGCAATTGGAGGCATATTTTTAGCATTAATCGCTCAAGCTACAGCTGCAAGCATTGAAAACATGATCGGCGTTGAAATGGGATCTGAAAACACACAGCAAATCATCCGGATCATTGAAGCCTCCCCTGTCGTAATCTTGATTAGTTCAGTTGTTGGGCCCATCCTGGAAGAAATCGTATTCAGGAAGATTATTTTCGGTTCTCTTTATAAACGATTTAACTTCTTCCTATCTGCCTTGATCAGCTCTGTAATTTTTGCTCTTGCCCATTTTGAACCTGAACATATTCTTCTATATTCGGCCATGGGCTTTACCTTTGCTTTCCTATATGTAAAAACAAAACGGATAATCGTACCGATTTTTGCCCACGTCGCCATGAATACTCTTGTTGCAGTCATTCAGCTTAATCAGGGCAACCTGGAGAAGTGGATGAAGGAAATGGAAAATGTACAAAGCTTTATCAGCTTTATCGCAGTCTAACGGGCAGTAAGCCGCCACTATCGATTTCAGTAATAGGACGAGGTACGATAATGATAGCCAACTGCCCGTAAAGGCCCGATTTGTTCAACTAACACTCAGCGAAGAAAACCGCTCCGCTGAGTGAAGTTTCACTTTATTGGAGGATTTTGATGAGAAGCACACCTTTGTTTTCAGGCATCGTTTACATCCTGCTGGGATGTCTTTTTACCTTTATAGCCATTCAGAATATACAGCGTGAAGAAGCATGGGGATTCTTCACCTATTTTCTAATCATTATTGCCACATTCGATCTTGGCACAGGCCTGCGAATGGTTGGTTTCCATTTTAAAATGAAAAATAAAAACAAAAAATGAGCCTGTGATAAGGCTCATTTTTTTTATGATTGTTCACTTTCAATTTCCTGCAGCTTCTCTGCTTCCAATACTTTTTTATAGGAAATGCGAGAGATAAAAATACTGACTTCATATAAAAGCAGCAGCGGTATCGTGACCATCATATGGGATAAAAGATCAGGCGGTGTAATAAAAGCTGCTATCACTACTAGTACAAAGTATGCATATTTCCTTATTTTCACCAAGTACATTGGCGTGACAATTCCCAGCCTTGTTAAAAACATAACCACAACTGGAAGCTGGAACAGCACTCCAAATGGAATGGTCAGCTGGAAAAGGAATTGAAAATATTCATTTATCCCGATTACTTGATTGATATCCAGCCGATTGGCAATTGAAGTCATGAACTCGACTACAAATGGAAATAAAATAAAATAAGCAAATGCGATTCCGCCGACAAACAGAATGACAGAAACAGGTATATAGCTAAGCGTTACTTTCCGCTCTTTATCTGATAACCCCGGACTGATAAACGCCCATAGCTGATATAAAATCACTGGTGATGTAATAATAAAAGCGATCAGAAAAGCAAATTGCATATAAATTTTAACCGGATCGGTTAACCGGAAAGCATTCATCGTCAGTTCCTTCGCTTCATCTGCTTTTTGCAAATAGACAATCAGCGGTTCAGCCAGGAAAAAGCTAAATATCACCGCGATAAAGAAAAAAATAACGGAAATGACTATCCTTTTTCTTAGTTCGCCTATATGTTCATATATCGTCATATCATTATGACTCATAACTATTCATCCTAACTTACTTAGCATCTTTTTTATCGTCATCATCCGCTAAGCCTTTTGCTGCGTTTTTAAATTCACGTAAAGTACTCCCAGCTGCTCTCCCCAATTCCGGAAGTTTCTTTGGGCCAAAAATAACTAATGCAATCAATATAATGAGTATGAGGCTACCAGGTCCAAGATTCATCATTGCCGCACACCTCCCCTTACCTATAATAGCGAATCCATAACAATCTTCAACTGTTTTCTATTGGAATGCAGGACAGCTTACGTTTCTGCCGGATAATTTTTCAAGAAGTAAACCAGTGACTGCAATTCAACAGCCAGGTCTATATGGTGAATCCGAATGGACGACGGCACAGTCAGCCTGGCAGGCGTAAAATTCAGGATGCCTTTAATATTGGCTTTAACCATCCGGTCTGTAATCGCCTGGGCAGGCGGTGCCGGCACTGTTAAGATAACCACCTGAATATCATTTTCTTCAATGACCTTTACCAGATCATCCATATGATAGACAGGCACATCCCCTATCTTCGTCCCTACCTTGTTCTCGTCTACGTCAAAAGCAACTTCTATTTTTGTATTATTATTCTTGAGAAAATTATAATTTAAAAAGGCCGTACCTAAATTACCTACTCCGACCAAAGCGACTTTAGTCAGTTCATCCTGATCAAGGGTTTTACGGAAAAAGGATAGCAGATAATTTACATTATAGCCGTAACCTTTTTTCCCTAACGCACCAAAGTAAGAAAAGTCCCGGCGGATTGTTGCCGAATCCACCTTAACCGCTTCACTGAGTTCCGCTGATGAAACCCTTTGTTTTCCCGAGGAGTGGAGGTTTTTAAGAAAGCGATAATATAAAGGAAGCCGTTTAGCTGTGGCTTGCGGTATTTTCATTGGTTCATTGGCCATTCGTCCATCTCCGTCCCTATAATGTATTAATCTCTTTTAAAATCTCCGTTTTTTCCGCCTGTTTTTTCTATTAAAAAGGTTGGTCCGATTACCATTCCTTTATCTACTGCTTTACACATATCATAAACAGTTAGAGCACAAACAGAAGCTGCTGTTAACGCTTCCATTTCCACACCCGTATTTCCTTTCGTCTTTACAGAAGCAGTGATGAGCAGAATATATTCTTCCTGCCCGGTTTTCCATGAAAAAGAAATATCCACTCCAGTCAGCGGCAGCGGATGGCACATCGGAATAATATCCCATGTCTTCTTGCTGGCCATGATGCCGGCAACTTGTGCAACAGAAAGCACATCCCCTTTTTTCATAGTATTGGATGTAATCTTTTCATATATTTCTTTATTAACAGTTATGCTTGATTGGGCAATGGCTGTCCGCGCTGTTTCAGGCTTGTCGCTGACATCCACCATTTTTGCTCTGCCCTCTTGATTAAAATGGGTAAAATCTGCCATCAAAAAACACCTCTCTCCAAAATCATACACTATTTTACCCCATCTTTGTACGTGCTTTGTATGCTTCTTCACATATTTCTTTACTATTTTCCAATAAAATATTTCCATTCTGCACCTGCAGGATAAAAGGCCTTCCTCCTTTACCCCGCATTAACGGACAGTAAGTTCCTTTATCAAAAAGTAAACTTGAGAATAGTTCTTCAATGGACAACTGTCTATAAATGCCCAAATAGATGAACTCAGACTAATAGCGCCACATCCTCCCAAAAGCTGCCGCTTTTGGTCGTGCGATGTATCGCTGCCGCAGCTTTCCTTGTCCTGTCGCATCGTCTGAGTGACCGCCTCGTGCGGGCCTCAACTAACCATCAACATGTAAAACATTCCGTTGATGGAAGTTTCACTTTATTGCCGAACATATATGAATAAGTTACACTTACTCTATACTATAGAGGTGAAAATAATGATACTTTTACAAGTAAATCAGCTAACGAAAAATTTTGCTGCTGATCCTATTTTAACGAATATAAAGCTTGAAGTACAAACCAGGGACCGGATTGCCCTAGTCGGACGGAATGGAGCAGGCAAATCTACCCTTTTAAAAATAATTGCCGGCCATATGGCGTATGATTCCGGCGACATCATTAAACCAAAGGAAGTAACGATTGGATACCTGGCACAAAATACAGGCCTTGAATCCAACCTTTCCATTTGGGATGAGATGCTGACAGTGTTCGAGCATTTACAGAAGCAGGAAAAACAGCTGCGCCGGCTTGAAGAACAAATGTCAGATCCTGACGCCATGAATAATTCTGATGCATACGATCGAATCTTAAATGAATATGACAAACTTCAGGTAGAATTCAAAGAAAATGGCGGCTACCAGTATGAAGCGGATATCCGCTCCATTCTTCATGGGCTGAACTTTAGTTCTTTCAGCTACGATACGAAAATTTCATCCTTAAGCGGCGGCCAAAGGACAAGGCTGGCCCTTGGAAAACTTTTGCTTACAAAGCCCGATATTCTCATATTGGACGAGCCTACAAACCACCTGGACATTGAAACATTATCATGGCTTGAGCAATACTTGCATAGCTATGACGGTGCCATTCTAATTGTTTCGCATGACCGTTATTTCCTGGATAAAGTTGTTTCCCAGGTATACGAAATTTCAAGGCACCAAATCCGTAAATTTCCTGGAAACTATAGCTCCTATTTGGACCAAAAAGCGGAAAATTTTGAACGCGAAATGAAGCAATTTGAAAAACAGCAGGAAGAGATTTCAAAGCTTCAGGATTTTATCCAGCGCAACCTTGCCCGAGCCTCTACAACCAAACGAGCCCAAAGCCGGAGAAAGCAGCTTGCCAGAATGGAAGTGATGGACAGGCCGCTTGGAGACGAGAAGTCCGCCTCCTTTGGCTTTAATATTGAAAGGCAGTCTGGCAACGAAGTTTTAAATGTAAACTCGCTCGCTGTCGGATATGAAGATAAAGTTTCTGAAAATATTTCCTTCCGCCTTGCCAGAGGAGACAGCATTGCCCTTGTAGGGCCGAATGGAATCGGCAAATCCACTTTACTGAAAACGATTGTGAAAAAGATACCGGCTCTTTCCGGTGATATTCAATATGGATCCAATGTAACAATCGGATACTATGACCAGGAACAGGCTGAGCTCAACAGCAATAAACGAGTTCTAAACGAATTATGGGATGAATATCCGCTGAAGCCTGAAAAGGAAATCCGCACGATCTTAGGCAATTTTCTATTTTCCGGTGATGATGTCCTTAAAACCGTATCAACTCTTAGCGGCGGCGAAAAAGCCCGCCTGGCGCTGGCAAAGCTCATGATGCAGAAAGCTAATTTCTTAATCCTGGATGAGCCGACAAACCATCTTGATTTGGATAGCAAAGAAATCTTGGAAAATGCTTTAATCGACTATCCGGGAACTATTCTTTTTGTTTCCCATGACCGTTATTTTATCAACAGAATAACTACAAAGGTGATAGAGCTCTCCAGCAGCGGTGCAGCTGAATATCTTGGGGATTACGATTATTATGTTGAAAAAAAGCAGGAGCAAGAAGAACTGCAGGCGTTTGATCTAAATGACAATGCGCATTCTGCACAGCCTTCAAAACAGGAAAAAAATAATTATCAGCTAGATAAGGAAGTAAAAAAACTCGAAAGACAAAGAAAAAGAAGGATGGAAGAAATCGAAGAGCAGATAGAAGCTTTGGAAAAGAAAATCGAAGATTATGATCAGCTTCTCTGCGATCCCGAAGTTTATCAAGACCACCAAAAAGTATTGGAAATAACAAAAGAAAATGATGATTTGAAAGCAAAGCTGGAAGAACTAATGGATGAATGGGCAGCTTTAGCAGATGATTAATGTAGGAAAATTCATAACTTTTAGACTGGTAGGATAGTCACTGCCAGTCTTTTTTATTATCCACAAAGATAACCACAAACAAAAGTCGATTATATTCAGTCTCCACAGAGTTTTCCACATTATCCACAGAATCATGGTGTTTTATCCACATTATCAACATAAAATTCAGAAAATGACCATTTTATCCACAAAAAAAGCCCCCAGGACAACCGGGGACTTTTACCTATATTATTTATCATTGTGGATAGCAATATCCAAGCCTGGGTTTGCATTTAAATCCAAGCCCGAATGAATGCCTTTTTCAAATAAAATACTGCCTGCCGCTGCAATCATGGCTGCATTATCTGTACATAAAGACAGTGGCGGGATAATTAACTCAATGCCCGGATTATTTGCAAACTTGTCCTCCAATGCTGCACGCAACCCTTTATTCGCTGCAACACCGCCTGCCAGCAGAAGTTGTTTAACCTTATATTCATCCATTGCTCTTCCCGTTTTCGTCACTAGTACATCTATGACACTTTGCTGAAAACTTGCCGCAAGATCCTCGGGGACAATTTTCTCCCCACGCTGTTCAGCATTGTGGACAGTGTTAATAACTGCTGATTTTAAGCCGCTGAAGCTAAAATCATAGGACCCTTCTTCCAGCCAGGCCCTTGGCAAATTAATCGAAGGCTCCCCCTCATGTGCAAGCCTGTCTATATGCGGCCCTCCCGGATATGGAAGGCTCAATGTTCTTGCTACCTTATCATAAGCCTCCCCTGCAGCATCATCCCTTGTTTCGCCAATCACTTCAAAATGGCCATGTTCCTCCATATAGACAAGCTCTGTATGGCCTCCTGATACAACAAGAGAAAGCAAAGGAAACTTCATTTCAGCAACTAAGCGGTTAGCATAAATATGCCCTGCAATATGATGCACGCCTACAAGCGGTATCCCATGGGCAAAAGCAATCGCTTTTGCAGCATTTACACCGATAAGGAGTGCCCCAACAAGGCCAGGCCCTTCAGTTACAGCAATTGCAGATAGATCCGAATAAGTAATTCCTGCCTGGTTTAATGCTTCTTCCAGTACAATAGTTATTTGTTCGACATGGTGGCGGGAAGCAATTTCCGGGACTACTCCGCCGAACCGTTTATGGCTTTCTATTTGGGATGCAACAACATTAGCCGCCATCTCCCGGCCATTCTTAATGATGGCAACTGCTGTCTCGTCACAGCTCGTCTCTATTCCCATGATCCATTGATCTTTTTTATTCATAAATTCACCCACATTATTAAAGCATCCTCTTGATTGTCAGTATAATAGTTCTTTCTAATTGCCCCATCCTGGAAGCCGAGTTTGCGGTATAAGGACTGTGCTGTAAAATTGGATACCCTGACTTCAAGGGTCATCGTTTTGGCACCCATTTCAACGGCAACCTCAATTATCTTGCGCATTAGTGCTTCACCAAGTTTCCTTCCCCTATATTCGGGCAGCAGTGCAACATTGGTGATATGAGCTTCATCCACTACTATCCAAACCCCGCAATAGCCTATCACTTTATCCTCTTCTTCTAAAACTACGTATACGGCAAACTGATTCTGTGTTAATTCGTTATAAAAAGCTTCCCTGCTCCAGGGAGTAGCAAACGATTTGTGTTCAATTTCCAAAACATCATCAATATCCTGCTCATTCATAAAACGGAAAGTTAAGGACTTATTCATGCTTTCGATTCCTCATCACTATAGCTTTTTTTCTTTGTTCGCTTCTATCCAATTGGCCTCAGCTTCCGCAAGACGAATATAATTCGGAACAAAAGAATGAACTTCCTCACCCTCTCGGTCTCTGCCTAATAAAGCAAGTTCCGCAGGCCTTGGGTTGTGTTCCGTAGGTGCTGCATATACAGCTTGATCTTTGAGTGTTTCCTCAAAAATATCTTGATGCAGCGGCAAATCATTTCCTATGAAAAGCACATTCTCATTTTGCTCAGAAAGCTGGTCAGCCCAATCTTTAGAAAGAAGCAGCTGGTCTTTCACAAGAGTAACTAACTGACCTTCCTTATATCGATACAGACCTGTATAAATCTGTCCTCTCCTGGCATCGAATAAAGGGGATACTACCCCATCAAAGTACCTTCCTGCAGAAGCAGCAAAAATCTCCAAGCTTGATACTCCTGCCAACGGTATATTTAATGTCCATGCAAGTGTTTTGGCTATAGTTACACCAATGCGAACTCCAGTATAAGAACCAGGCCCTTTCGCAACCACGATTTTATCTAAATCAGCTGGTTTGACATCACAATCTTTCATTAACATTTCAATAGCCGGCATAACCCGGACAGAGTGATTCTTCTTCACATTTGTAATATATTCGCCTATTACCTTATCACCCTCAAGGAGGGCCACTCCTAGAGGATAATTGGATGTATCGATGGATAGCACCTTCATGACATAATCTCCTTACACAATTCCTCATATCTCATTCCTTTTGGTTCCAAAACCAGCCTTCTTGATCCGTTGTCTCCCAAATATAAATTAACCGTCAACAATTCATCAGGAAGCTGGTCTTTAATTAAATGAGCCCATTCTACAACTGTGACCCCATTGCCTTCAAAATATTCATCAAATCCCAGATCTTCAAAGGAATCTTCCACTCTATACACATCCATATGATAAAGAGGCAATCTTCCCTGGTATTCCTTTATAATCGTAAAAGTTGGACTATTCACATTCCTGATTACACCCAGGCCCTGTGCCAGCCCCTTTGTAAATGTCGTTTTGCCTGCACCTAAATCACCTTCCAGAGCAAGAACATCCCCCGGCTGGAGCAGGCTGCCAAGTCGTTTTGACAATCCCATGGTATCCTCTGGCTGGTTCGAGATAAACTCAAACTGACTCATATTATTTCATCACCTTTAATGGTTTAATCTGCGTATGAACAAAAAAACCTTAGGATAAATCCTAAGGAGAATAATCTATATGTAGTGTACATCATTTTAAATCAATGGGCAAAGCATGCCATCTTTCATTAGTCGGTGCACTAGAACGAAGACTAAAAAAGACATAAAAAAAGACGAAACCTTGTTTCGTTCTTTAATTAAAGCTATAAAAATGGCGGTCCGGACGGGACTCGAACCCGCGACCTCCTGCGTGACAGGCAGGCATTCTAACCAACTGAACTACCGGACCAGATTGCGGGG
>NZ_VLKI01000027.1 GCF_007830235.1 Cytobacillus oceanisediminis | reverse complement strand
CCTCCTTCAAAACGTCGAAACCCCGGCTAGCAATCTCTAACCGAAATTCCCCCATGTATACGTTCCCGTTTTGTGCACAACAACTGGAATAATTGTTCTGTATGAGCTAAAAAATTAGTATCATATCCCATTATAGACAAGGATACAAAATCTATACAGAAAAATTATACACGGCGGCGTTTTGGTGGACGACATCCGTTATGTGGAACAGGAGTTACGTCTCTGATTGCAGTAACCTCAAGGCCGGCAGCTTGAAGTGCACGGATAGCAGCTTCACGTCCAGCACCAGGTCCTTTAACAGTTACTTCGAGGGTTTTCATACCATGTTCCTGAGAAGTTTTAGCTGCAGTTTCTGCTGCCATTTGAGCTGCGAATGGAGTAGATTTACGAGAACCTCTGAATCCAAGAGCTCCGGCACTTGACCAGGAAATAGCATTTCCATGAACATCAGTAATAGTTACGATTGTGTTATTGAAAGTAGAACGGATATGTGCAATACCTTGTTCAATATTCTTTTTCACACGACGTTTACGTGTATTAGTTTTACGAGCCATTTATAGTACCTCCTTTACCGATTATTTCTTCTTGTTCGCTACAGTCTTACGAGGACCTTTGCGTGTACGTGCGTTGTTTTTAGTGTTTTGTCCGCGAACCGGTAAACCACGGCGATGACGTAGACCGCGATAGCTTCCGATCTCCATTAAACGCTTGATGTTAAGTGAAACCTCACGGCGAAGGTCACCTTCAACTTTTAATTTGTCAATGATGTCACGGATTTTGTTTAATTCATCTTCCGTTAAATCACGAACACGAGTGTCTTCAGAAACACCAGCTTCAGCTAGAATCTTCTGAGCTGTAGATTTACCAATACCAAAGATATAAGTTAATGAGATTACTACACGCTTTTCACGTGGAATATCTACACCAGCAATACGTGCCATTCGTTAGCGCACCTCCTTCTTTTTAGCCTTGTTTTTGTTTATGTTTAGGGTTTTCACAGATAACCATTACTTTTCCACGTCTGCGGATAACTTTACACTTTTCGCAGATTGGTTTAACTGATGGTCTTACTTTCATTATCCTAACCTCCTTAATAGTACGGAGTGCAATGATTATTTAAAACGATATGTGATTCTACCACGTGTTAAATCATATGGAGATAGCTCAACTGTTACTTTATCTCCAGGTAAGATACGGATGAAGTGCATACGGATTTTACCGGAAACATGAGCCAGCACTGTATGACCATTTTCTAATTCTACCTTAAACATTGCATTTGGCAAAGTATCAATAACTGTGCCTTCTATTTCAATTACATCGTCTTTCGCCATTGAACGATTCTCCCTTCTTCATATCATATACGAATTCATTTACATACTTTGCAAGAGCAAAGCGCAACTTTCCGTTTGTTACACGGCCGGTCTCTTTGAGACTGCTCTGAACTTCTGGAGAGATATAATTAAGCAATTGCAGATGCTGAATGTTCTTTTTCTTTGGGCGATCGAATTTCTTCTTGTCACCGTCAGCAAGCAAAACAAACCTTTCATCCATCAACCTTATAATTATAGCATATTGACCAGCATCGCGCCCGCGTTTGATCAATACAATTTGACCAGGCTGCGGATTCGAATCAGAATCAACCAATGGAATCACCTGCACCTTAGGCTTTTGTTAATATTTCATAACCGGATTCAGTGATCGCTATTGTATGCTCAAAGTGTGCACACATTTTACCGTCAACCGTCACAACAGTCCAGTTATCGGCTAACGTTTTCACATAACGACTTCCTGCATTCACCATCGGTTCAATAGCAAGTACCATACCCGGCTTTAAACGCGGCCCTCTGTTCGGCGGTCCATAATGAGGAATTTGGGGGTCCTCATGTAAGTCTTGCCCTACACCATGGCCGACATACTCGCGCACAATGGAAAAGCCATTAGATTCCGCATACGTTTGGATAGCATGGGAGATGTTCGACAAGCGCTCACCCGGTTTTGCTTCTGCCAGGCCCTTATATAATGATTCCTCCGTCACATCCATAAGACGCTGGGTATCATCATCAATTTTGCCTACCGCATAAGTCCAGGCTGAGTCACCATGATAACCGTTATATTTAGCACCAATATCAATGCTGATTACATCACCGTTATTTAAAACTCTTTCACCAGGAATACCATGAACAAGTTCATCGTTAACTGAGGCACATATGCTGCCGCGGAAACCATTATACCCTTTGAAAGATGGGATTGCATCGTGTTTACGAATAAACTTGTCAGCAATTTCATCTAATTCTAAGGTTGTGATTCCAGGTTCAATGTGTTTTTTCAGTTCCTGGTGTGTAAGTGCTACGATCCTGCCGGCCTCACGCATTATCTCAATTTCACGCGGGGTTTTGCAAATGATCATTGTAAGCCCCCGAGCAAAACATCAAGATCAGAAAACACCTTATTAATATCTTGCTGACCATCAATATTGCGCAGATATCCTTTCGTTTCGTAGAAATCAAGCAACGGTTTTGTTTGTTTAATATTAACGTCAAGTCTATTCTGAACAGTAGCTTCGTTATCATCAACACGCTGGTACAGCTCTCCGCCGCAGCGATCGCACACTCCGTCTTTCGCTGGAGGATTGAATACTAGATGATAAGTAGCTCCGCAATCTTTACAGATGCGGCGTCCTGTAAGACGTTCCATTAGAATGCTCTGATCAACATCAATATTAATAACATAATCAATTTTTTTATTCAAATCAGAAAGGATGTCTTCAAGGGCATCAGCTTGGGCTACAGTTCTTGGAAAGCCATCAAGCAAAAAGCCTTTTTCGCAATCATCCTTGCTTAAACGTTCACGGACAATGCCGATTGTAACTTCATCAGGTACAAGTTCGCCTTTATCCATGAATGATTTAGCTTTAAGGCCTAGTTCCGTTTCGCCTTTAATAGCCGCACGGAACATATCTCCAGTAGAGATATGAGGGATGCCGTATTTTTGGACGATCTTCTCAGCTTGTGTACCTTTACCGGCACCAGGGAGCCCCATTAATACTAAATTCACGTCAATTTCCCCCTAGTCTCTAAATGGTTTTAGGGAACACGCTGTCCCCTTCAACCAAATTATTTTATGAAACCTTTATAATGACGCTTAACCAGCTGTGCTTCAAGCTGCTTCATTGTTTCAAGTGCAACACCGACAACGATTAGCAGGCTTGTGCCCCCGATTTGTGCAGATTCAGGCAATCCGGCAATATTAATGAAGAATACCGGCAGAATTGAAATAACTGTTAGGAACAGCGCACCAACAAATGTTAAACGGTATAAGACACGAGTCAAATATTCCTGCGTGTTATTTCCTGGTCGAATGCCCGGGATATAACCGCCCTGCTTCTTCAAGTTCTCAGCAACTTGCTCCGGATTTACTTGAATGAAAGCATAGAAATAAGTAAAAGCAATAATTAATGCACTATAAATGACCATTCCGATTGGAGTCGTATAGTCAAATATTCTTTGGATCCATAACGTAACATCATTTTGCTCAAAGAAACCAGCGATGGTTCTTGGAGTTATGATAAATGAAATGGCAAAGATTACTGGAATTACACCAGCTGCATTAACTTTTAACGGAAGATGTGTTGATTGTCCGCCAGCAGAATTTTTTCCTGCTGTCACACGCTTAGCATATTGAATAGGAATTTTTCTCAATGCTTGTTGGATAAAGATTGTACCCACAACAATAGCAACTACTGCGATTAAGATAAGCACTACCGTCACAATGCGAAGGAATAGCTGTTCACCTGCATTTTCAAACTGCTGTGCATAGATCTGGTTAACCGTTGAAGGTATACCAGCTACGATACCAGCAAAGATAATGATGGAGATTCCATTTCCTACGCCTTTTGATGTAATTTGCTCACCAAGCCACATTAAAAATGCAGTTCCGGCAGTCAATACTACAGCAATTAACAAATATGATCCTATTCCCGGATTCTCAATCAGCATTCCGCCTGCAAGGTTATTAAACCCATAAGACATACCGAGAGCCTGGATAAAACCAAGCACGATAGTAAAATAACGGGTAAACTGAGCTAACTTTCGGCGTCCAACCTCACCTTGCTTAGACCATTCCGTAAACTTAGGAACTACATCCATCTGCAATAGCTGTACGATAATGGAAGCAGTAATATACGGCATGATCCCCATAGCAAGGATCGAGAAGTTAAGGAGCGCCCCGCCGCCGAATGTATTCAGGACACCGAATACATTAAGTTCATCCTGGGCTTTTAAAAGATCAGCATTTACGCCCGGTACAGGGATAAATGTACCGATGCGAAATACAATCAGCATTAAAAGGGTGAAAATAATCTTTCGTCTTATATCACCCACGCGCATAAAATTGGAGATTGTCTGAAACATTAAATCACCTCAGTTTGACCGCCGGCAGCTTCAATAGCTTCCTTTGCAGCAGAGGAGAATTTATGAGCTTTAATTGTAAGCTTTTTCTCAACTTTGCCTTTAGCAAGAATCTTGATTCCTGCTTTTTCATTGCTTACTACACCAGTTTCGATAAGAAGCTCAGGAGTTACTTCTGCTCCATCTTCGAAACGGTTTAGAGCATCAAGGTTCACAACCGCGTATTCTTTACGGTTGATGTTAGTGAAACCGCGCTTAGGCAAGCGTTGGAATAAAGGTGTTTGACCACCCTCGAATCCAGGACGGACACCGCCGCCAGAACGAGCGTTTTGACCTTTATGACCCTTACCAGCAGTTTTACCGTTACCGGAACCGATTCCACGGCCTTTGCGTTTGCGTTCTTGACGAGAACCTTCTGCAGGCTTTAATTCATGAAGTTTCATGTTGGCACCTCCTTATTTGTAGAAGAATAGAATTATTTTTCTTTTACCACAACAAGGTGAGCAACTTTGTTGATCATTCCGCGGATAGCAGGATTATCTTGATGCTCAACTGTTTGGTGCATTTTACGTAAGCCAAGAGCCTTAACTGTTTCGCGCTGGTCTTGCGGGCGACCAATCACGCTGCGAGTGAGGGTAACTTCTAGTTTATTCGCCATTTGATATCCCTCCTTATCCTAACAGTTCTTCTACTGATTTACCACGTAATTTCGCTACGTCCTCAGCACGTTTTAATTGTGTTAAACCGTTCAAAGTGGCGCGAACCATGTTGATTGGTGTGTTTGTACCTAGAGATTTAGATAGGATATCACCAACACCAGCTAATTCTAGAACCGCACGAACTGGACCGCCGGCGATTACTCCAGTACCTTCAGAAGCAGGCTTAAGAAGGATTTCTCCAGCACCGAAATGTCCGATTACCTGGTGAGGAATTGTAGTTCCAACCATAGGCACTTCGATTAAGTTTTTCTTAGCATCTTCAATTGCTTTGCGGATCGCTTCAGGAACTTCCTGTGCTTTACCTGTACCAAAGCCAACGTGACCGTTTTTGTCACCTACTACTACAAGAGCAGAGAAACGAAAACGACGTCCACCTTTAACAACCTTTGCTACACGATTAACCGTAACTACGCGCTCTTCAAGTTCAAGTTTGTTTGGATCAATACGACGCATCTTTTTGTGTCCCTCCTTTGTCTATTAAAATTCTAAACCATTTTCACGTGCTGCATCTGCTAATGCCTGAACACGTCCATGATATAGATAGCCACCACGATCGAAAACGATAGCTTTAACGCCTTTTTCGACTGCACGTTTTGCAACTAATTCTCCAACCTTAACTGCTGCATCAACGTTGCCAGTAGCATCAAGGTTTACCTCTTTATCTAATGTAGAAGCACTTGCTACAGTAACTCCGTTTACATCATCAATAAGTTGAGCATAAATGTGTTTGTTTGAACGATACACATTTAAACGAGGACGAGCCGCAGTTCCAGAAAGCTTCGCACGCACACGAGCATGTCTTTTCTTACGAACTGCATTTTTATCAGCCTTCGTAATCATTTCGGTCACTCCTTTCGTTTACCTATGCGGCATTACTTACCTGTTTTACCTTCTTTACGACGAACATATTCGCCTTCATAACGGATACCTTTACCTTTGTAAGGCTCTGGAGGACGAACTTCACGGATGTTGGCAGCTAATGCACCAACACGCTCTTTGTTAGTACCTTTAACAATGATCTTTGTGTTAGATGGTACTTCAACTTCAAGACCTTCTTCAGGCTCGATTTCAACAGGATGAGAGTAACCAACGTTTAAAACAAGCTTTTTGCCTTGTTTTTGAGCACGGTAACCGACACCGATAAGCTCAAGTCCTCTTTCAAATCCTTTGGATACACCCTCAACCATGTTAGCAAGAAGTGCGCGAGTTGTTCCGTGCAATGCGCGGTGTTCTTTTGCTTCAGATGGACGGGAAACGTTAATTACGTTTTCTTCCACCTTGATTTCGATATCAGGGTTGAATGAACGTGAAAGTTCACCTTTAGGACCCTTTACAGTAACAGTGTTCTTGTCAAGAGTAACAGTAACACCAGATGGAATTTCGATTGGTTTTTTACCTATACGAGACATTTAATTGCACCTCCATTCATGAAAAACTCTATTACCAAACGTATCCTAAAACTTCTCCGCCGACTTGTTTAGCGCGAGCCTCTTTATCAGTAAGAACTCCTTGAGAAGTAGAAACTAGTGCGATTCCAAGACCGTTAAGTACGCGAGGTACTTCATCAGCCTTTGCGTATACGCGAAGACCAGGCTTACTGATACGCTTAAGACCAGTGATAACGCGTTCGTTGTTTGAACCGTATTTTAAGAAAATGCGGATGATACCTTGCTTGTTGTCTTCGATAAGCTCAACATCACGCACAAAACCTTCACGCTTTAAGATATCAGCAATTTCCTTTTTGATATTAGAAGCAGGAACTTCTAATTTTTCGTGACGAACCATATTCGCATTACGGATGCGAGTTAGCAAGTCTGCAATTGGATCTGTCATGACCATTGTTTTTACCTCCTTCCCATACTTGGGGTTTACCAGCTAGCTTTTTTCACGCCAGGAATTTGTCCTTTATATGCTAATTCACGGAAACAAATACGACAAAGCTTAAATTTACGGTATACAGAATGTGGACGTCCGCAACGTTCGCAGCGTGTGTATTCTTGTACCTTATGTTTAGGCGTGCGTTTTTGCTTCGCAATCATTGACTTTTTAGCCACGTTTTCGCCTCCCTCTATTTAGCGATTACTTTTGGAATGGCATTCCAAATTGAGTTAAAAGTTCACGAGCTTCTTCATCAGTGTTAGCTGTAGTTACGATAACGATATCCATACCACGAACTTTGCTTACTTTATCGTAATCAATCTCAGGGAAGATCAACTGTTCTTTGACACCTAGAGTATAGTTACCACGGCCGTCGAAAGACTTCTTGGAAATACCGCGGAAGTCACGTACACGTGGAAGAGATACAGATACTAACTTATCAAAGAATTCATACATGCGCTCTCCACGAAGAGTAACTTTTGCACCGATTGGCATACCTTCACGAAGGCGGAATCCAGCGATTGATTTCTTAGCGCGGGTGATAACAGGCTTTTGACCAGTAATCAACGTTAATTCCTCAACTGCTTTATCAAGTGCTTTTGCGTTTTGAACAGCGTCACCAACACCCATGTTGATAACGATTTTATCAAGCTTAGGTACTTGCATAACTGATTTATAGTTAAACTTGCTCATTAGAGCAGGAGTAATTTCTTTTACTTGTTTTTCTTTTAGGCGGTTCATTCATTGTACCTCCCTTCTTCTTTAAACTATTTATCTAGAACTTCACCGGATTTTGTTGCTACACGTATTTTTTTGCCATCAACCGTTTTATAGCCTACACGAGTTGGTTCACCAGACTTAGGATCGACAGGCATAACGTTTGATACATGAACAGGTGCCTCTTGGCTGATAATTCCGCCTTGCGGATTCATCTGTGAAGGCTTTGAGTGTTTCTTAACAATGTTCACACCTTCAACAAGTACTCGACTTTGTTTAGGGAACGCTGCAAGAATAACGCCCGTTTTGCCTTTATCCTTACCAGAGATGACCATAACTTTGTCACCTTTTTTCACATGCATCTGTGCGCACCTCCTTAAAGGCAATTTGATTTGTTTTTATAATACTTCTGGAGCTAAAGATACAATTTTCATGAAGTTATTGTCGCGTAGTTCACGAGCAACAGGTCCGAAGATACGAGTTCCGCGGGGGCCTTTGTCATCACGAATAATTACACATGCGTTTTCATCGAAACGAATGTAAGTACCGTCATTACGGCGTACACCGCTCTTTGTTCGAACTACTACCGCTTTAACAACATCACCTTTTTTAACAACGCCACCTGGTGTTGCTTGTTTCACTGTACAAACGATAACATCGCCAATATTAGCAGTTTTGCGGCCAGAGCCACCAAGAACTTTAATTGTAAGTACCTCACGAGCACCAGAGTTGTCAGCAACTTTCAAACGTGATTCTTGTTGAATCATGTGTGTAACCTCCCTTCGGGATAAAGCTTATTCCGTACAATTAGATAATTACTGCTTTCTCAACTACTTCTACAAGACGGAAGCGTTTAGTCGCAGATAGTGGACGAGTTTCCATAATACGAACGATATCGCCAATTTTTGCCTCGTTTTGCTCATCATGAGCCTTAAACTTTTTAGAGTACTTAACGCGTTTACCGTATAATGGATGCTTTTTGTAAGTTTCTACAAGGACTGTAACTGTCTTATCCATTTTGTCAGAAACTACGCGTCCAGTGTAAACTTTGCGTTGGTTGCGTTCACTCATTGTGCGAACCTCCTCTCAATATCACTTGCTAAAGCCGATTTCTCTTTCACGAATAACAGTTTTCATGCGGGCAATCGCTTTGCGTACTTCACGAATGCGAGCTGTATTTTCAAGTTGTCCAGTCGCCAATTGAAAGCGAAGGTTGAAAAGCTCTTCTTTTAATGATTTTACTTTTTGTTCTATTTCGGCAGTGGTAAGGTCACGAATTTCATTAGCTTTCATTTGATTCACCACCAATTTCTTCTCGTTTTACAAACTTGCACTTAACAGGAAGTTTGTGTGATGCAAGGCGTAATGCTTCACGAGCGATCTCTTCAGATACACCAGCAATTTCAAACATTACTTTACCAGGCTTAACTACTGCTACCCAGCCTTCTGGAGCACCTTTACCAGAACCCATGCGGACTTCTAGAGGCTTTGCAGTGTAAGGCTTATGCGGGAATATTTGAATCCAAACTTTACCGCCACGTTTCATGTAACGAGTCATTGCGATACGTGCAGATTCAATCTGACGGTTAGTGATCCATGAAGCTTCAAGTGCTTGCAGACCATATTCACCGAAATTAACTTCAGTGCCGCCTTTTGATTGACCACGCATTTTTCCGCGGTGTACACGACGATATTTTACGCGTTTTGGCAATAACATATTATTTGCCTCCTTCCCCAGTTTTCTTCTTCGTAGGAAGGACCTCTCCACGATAGATCCATACTTTTACGCCTAATTTACCGTAAGTTGTATCAGCTTCAGCTGTAGCATAATCGATATCAGCACGAAGAGTATGAAGTGGAACTGTTCCTTCGCTGTATGATTCTGAACGAGCGATATCAGCACCGCCTAAACGACCAGATACCATTGTTTTGATACCCTTAGCGCCAGCGCGCATTGCACGTTGAATAGTTTGTTTTTGAGCACGACGGAAAGATACGCGGTTTTCTAGTTGACGAGCAATGTTTTCCGCTACCAATTTCGCATCGATATCTGCTCTTTTAATTTCAAGAATGTTGATATGAACACGCTTGCCAGTTAATGAGTTAAGAGATTTACGAAGTGCTTCAACCTCAGTACCACCTTTACCGATAACCATCCCTGGCTTCGCAGTGTGGATTGTGATGTTCAGGCGGTTAGCAGCACGTTCGATTTCTACTTTAGAAACAGAAGCATCGCTTAGACGCTTTGTGATGTACTCACGAACCTTAAGGTCTTCGTGTAAAAGATCAGCATAGTCTTTGCCTGCGTACCATTTTGACTCCCAATCACGGATGACTCCGACACGCAAACCGACTGGATTTACTTTTTGACCCACTGATTATCCCTCCTTCTTTTCTGATAAAACGATAGTAATATGACTAGTACGTTTGTTAATTTGGCTTGCACGGCCCATAGCGCGAGGACGGAAACGTTTTAAAGTCGGTCCTTCATCTACGAATGCTTGAGCAACTACTAAATTGTTTACGTCCATTTCGTAGTTATGCTCAGCGTTAGCCAGTGCAGATTTTAATACTTTCTCTACGATTGGAGAAGCAGCTTTAGGTGTAAGATTTAAAATCGCCACTGCTTCGCCTACTTGCTTTCCTCGAATTAAATCTACGACTAAACGAGCTTTACGAGGAGCAATACGAACTGTTCTTGCAACAGCTTTAGCTTGCATTAGAATGCCCTCCTCTCATTAACGTCTTGTTTTCTTATCATCATTGCCATGGCCTTTGTACGCACGAGTTGGAGCAAATTCTCCAAGCTTGTGGCCTACCATGTCTTCAGTGATGTATACAGGCACATGTTTACGACCATCATAAACTGCGATTGTGTGTCCGATGAATTGTGGGAAGATCGTAGAACGGCGAGACCAAGTTTTAGTAACTTGCTTGCTTTCAGTTTCGTTTAGCTTTTCGATCTTTGTCATTAAATGTTCATCAACAAAAGGTCCTTTTTTTAAGCTGCGACCCATGATTGAACCTCCCTTCGTGATTGCTCTACGGTTCTTATTTGGAACCGTAGTACAATCCCGTTATTTTTTACGACGACGTACGATAAATTTATCCGATTTGTTGTTCTTCTTGCGTGTCTTGTAACCAAGTGTTGGCTTGCCCCAAGGAGTCATTGGAGACTTACGTCCGATTGGTGCACGTCCTTCACCACCACCGTGTGGGTGATCGTTAGGGTTCATTACAGAACCACGTACAGTTGGGCGCTTGCCTAACCAGCGTGAACGTCCTGCTTTACCAATGTTAATAAGCTCGTGCTGCTCGTTGCCGACCTGGCCAACAGTAGCGCGGCACTCAGCAAGAATCATGCGAACCTCACCAGAGTTCAAACGAACTAGTACGTATTTGCCCTCTTTACCAAGAACCTGTGCAGAAGTACCTGCAGAACGTACTAATTGTCCGCCTTTACCAGGCTTCAATTCGATGTTGTGGATTACAGTACCCACTGGAATGTTGATAAGTGGAAGTGCATTACCCACTTTGATGTCAGCTTCTGGACCAGACATTATTTCCATGCCCACCTCTAAATTCTTAGGTGCAAGGATGTAACGCTTTTCTCCATCCACATAGTTTACTAATGCAATATTTGCAGAGCGGTTTGGATCATATTCGATTGTGGCAACGCGTCCTGGAATGCCATCTTTGTTACGTTTAAAATCGATTAAACGATATTGACGTTTATGACCGCCGCCTTGATGACGAACTGTCAACTTACCTTGGTTGTTACGGCCGCCTTTTCTCTTTAAAGGAGCAAGTAAAGACTTTTCCGGTTGATTAGTCGTGATTTCTGCGAAATCAGAAACCGTCATGCCGCGACGACCATTAGAGGTAGGTTTATACTTTTTAATCGCCATTTCGTTTCCCTCCTCTTCTAGTTAAAGTATTAAGCTTCAAATAATTCGATTTCTTGGCTTTCAGCTGTTAATTTTACAATCGCTTTACGGCGTTTGTTTGTGTAACCGCCAAATTTGCCCATACGCTTGAACTTGCCTTTGTAGTTCATGATGTTAACTTTCTCAACTTTCACGCCGAAGATTTGTTCTACAGCATCTTTAACTTGAGTTTTGTTAGCTCTAACGTCAACTTCAAACGTGTATTTTTTATCAGCCATAATATCAGTAGTACGTTCAGTGATAACGGGGCGCTTAATGATTTCGCGTGCATCCATTATGCAAGCACCTCCTCTACTTTTTCAACCGCTGCTTTTGTCATGATTAGCTTATCATGGTTTAAAACATCTAAAACAGTGATTCCAGAAGCAGATACAACTGTTACACCAGGGATGTTACGAGCAGATAATGCCACGTTTTCCTCTAGGTCAGCAGTAACGATAAGTGCTTTTGAATCAACAGAAAGACCATTTAAAACACCTTTGAAGTCTTTTGTTTTAGGAGTTTCGAAAGCAAGGCCTTCTAATACTAGGATGTTTTCTTCTAATACTTTAGAAGATAATGCAGATTTGATTGCCAAACGGCGAACCTTTTTAGGTAGTTTGTAGCTGTAGCTGCGTGGTACAGGACCAAATACAGTACCGCCTCCGCGCCATTGTGGTGAACGGATGGAACCTTGACGAGCACGGCCTGTGCCTTTTTGGCGCCATGGCTTGCGTCCTCCGCCCGCTACTTCAGAACGAATTTTAGTTTTATGAGTCCCTTGACGTAATGAAGCTCTTTGCATAACAACCGCTTCGAATAATACGTGCTGGTTAGGCTCAACACCAAAGATCGCATCATTAAGTTCGATATCACCAACTTTAGATCCGCTTTGGTTAAACAATGCTACTTTCGGCATTCTGTTTTCCTCCTTTCCGGTTTAATTATTATGCTTTTACCGCACTTCTGATTTTTAGCAATGCTTTTCTAGCACCAGGTACGTTTCCTTTGATCAATAACAAGTTGCGTTCAACGTCAACTTTAACGATTTCAAGGTTTTGCACAGTGATTTGCTCTCCACCCATACGTCCAGGCAATAACTTACCTTTGAATACACGGTTTGGAGCTACAGGACCCATTGAACCTGGGCGACGGTGGTAACGAGAACCGTGAGCCATTGGTCCGCGAGATTGTCCGTGGCGCTTGATTGCACCTTGGAAACCTTTACCCTTTGAGATTCCTGTTACATCAACAGTTTCGCCTTCAGCGAATATATCAACTTTGACTTCTTGACCAACTTCATATTGCCCTAAATCAGCTCCGCGGAATTCACGAACGAAGCGCTTAGGAGCAGTGTTTGCTTTAGCAACATGTCCTTTTTCAGGCTTGTTGGATAGCTTGTCGCGTTTGTCTTCAAATCCGACTTGGATTGCTTCGTATCCATCAGTTTCAACTGATTTCTTTTGAAGAACAACGTTCGCAGCAGCCTCAACAACTGTTACCGGGATAAGATCTCCGTTTTCAGCAAATACTTGAGTCATACCAATCTTTCTTCCTAAGATTCCTTTGGTCATTTCAGTCACACCTCCTAAGTTTGTTGTTGTTATTTATTATTAAAGTTTGATTTCGATATCTACACCAGACGGCAAGTCTAAACGCATTAATGAATCAACCGTTTGTGGTGTTGGGTTAACGATGTCGATAAGACGTTTATGCGTACGCATTTCGAACTGCTCACGAGAATCTTTATACTTATGAACCGCACGAAGGATTGTGTAAATTGACTTCTCAGTTGGTAATGGAATCGGACCAGATACAGCCGCACCAGAACGTTTTGCAGTCTCAACAATCTTTTCAGCAGATTGATCAAGGATTCTGTGATCATACGCTTTTAAACGAATACGAATTTTTTGTTTTGCCATTATTTTCCCTCCTTTTCGCCTATTTTAATATAGACATTCTCCGTGAAAATTTCCCACACACTCGCCATGGCAAAGCGGCCGGGTGTGTCAGCAACCTTTCACATCATCGCAGTCAAAGACCAACATTGTCTATTATACAGAAACAATAAATGAAATGCAACATGTATATGTTATTTCTTTATGTTTCGCACACTTTTACTATTATAACGACAATCTCGTGAGTTTTCAATAGGAATGAAAGAAGTCTAAATATTTCATTTAGGCATTGGTGTAAGGTTCACGTGGAATTATTGAAGAAGCTATTATATAGAAGAAACTCGTTTAAGAATTTTAATTTTTAAAGTGAATGTTGCGATGTACAAAGCTTTTCGATATTTGGGTTTGGTTTTTGTAGTCAGGAGCTTATTTGTTGAATTTAAATCTTTAACTAATTCAGTTCATTGTCACTCTTGTTCTGCTAATATTTTTTCAATAATTTCAGGTTTAGTCGGCAGGTTCTCTTCAGCCTAATCGGATCCTCTGCTTACTGATTTGTCTTCAGAATGGACCTATTCTTTCCGATTAGTCCCAATGGCTGCTGGCATTCTCTATCGAAAGGCACTATTCACCACGGTTAGTTCCATTTGCTGCTGGTTTCCTCATCTAACAGGCACTATTCGCTATGATTAATTCCACTTGCTGAAGGTTTTCTCCTCTAAAAAGCACTATTCTCCACAATCAGATCCATTCTGTACTGATCTCTGGTCATTTTCTAGAGGAATAATTTCCTTTACATAGTATACCTTCTATATATAGACGTCTAAGTTACATCCTTGCTCTAATTTATTTGAAATTCAATTTGATCCACAAATTTTTGTTTAATATATATATAACATCATCACCGTGTACATATAATAGAGACTAATTTCACGAAAGTATTTTCGTAACTCCAATTAACCTGTCAAAAAAAACAAAAAAAAAAAAACAGATGGGTCGTCACCCATCTGTTCTTATAATTATTCTTGGATTGTAGCAACTACGCCAGCGCCAACAGTACGTCCACCCTCACGGATAGAGAATTTAGTACCTTCTTCAATAGCGATTGGAGCAATTAGTTCTACAGTCATTTCAATGTTATCTCCAGGCATAACCATTTCTACGCCTTCAGGAAGATTACAAATACCAGTTACGTCAGTTGTACGGAAGTAGAACTGAGGACGGTAGTTTGTGAAGAATGGAGTATGACGTCCACCTTCTTCTTTTGATAAAACATAAACTTCTGCTTTGAACTTTGTGTGTGGTGTGATTGTACCTGGCTTAGCAAGCACCTGTCCACGTTGGATATCTTCACGAGCAACCCCACGAAGAAGGGCACCAATGTTGTCTCCAGCTTCAGCATAATCAAGAAGCTTACGGAACATTTCAACACCAGTTACAGTAGTAGATTTTGGTTCTTCAGCTAAACCGATGATTTCGATTACGTCACCGACTTTAACTTGCCCACGCTCTACACGTCCAGTAGCAACAGTTCCACGACCAGTGATTGAGAATACGTCCTCAACTGGCATCATGAATGGTTTATCAGTGTCACGAGTTGGTGTTGGGATGTACTCATCAACAGCAGCCATAAGTTCTTCAATTTTAGCTTCCCACTCAGCTTCTCCTTCAAGAGCTTTAAGAGCAGAACCTTTGATTACAGGGATGTCATCGCCTGGGAAGTCGTATTCAGAAAGAAGATCACGTACTTCCATTTCTACTAACTCAAGAAGTTCTTCATCGTCAACCATGTCGCACTTGTTCATGAATACAACAAGGAAAGGTACACCAACCTGACGAGATAGAAGGATGTGCTCACGAGTTTGTGGCATTGGGCCGTCAGCAGCAGAAACAACTAGAATTCCGCCGTCCATTTGTGCAGCACCAGTGATCATGTTTTTAACATAGTCAGCGTGACCTGGGCAGTCAACGTGTGCATAGTGACGGTTTTCAGTTTCGTACTCAACGTGAGCAGTTGAGATTGTAATTCCACGCTCGCGCTCTTCAGGAGCCGCGTCGATTTGATCATATCCGCGTGCTTCACCGCCGCCCTTTTTAGAAAGAACAGTTGTGATAGCTGCAGTTAAAGTAGTTTTACCATGGTCAACGTGTCCGATAGTACCGATGTTAACATGGGGTTTAGAACGGTCGAATTTAGCTTTTGCCATTTTAAAAATCCTCCTTTAAATTGTAAAAGTTAAGTATTTTAGGATGCTGTGGAGAGATAATCTTCCACAGCTCTTTGTTGCCTACAATAGTAGTTATACTTGATTAAAAAGGTAAAATCAATTATTCACCTTTATTTTTTTTAATGATTTCCTCAGAAATTGATTTTGGTACTTCTTCGTAGTGATCGAAATGCATAGAGAACACTCCACGACCCTGTGTGCTTGAACGCAGGGATGTTGCATAACCAAACATTTCAGAAAGTGGTACCATAGCACGAACAACTTGAGCGTTACCGCGCGCTTCCATACCTTCTACTCGACCACGACGGGAAGTAACATTACCCATGATATCTCCCAGGTATTCTTCAGGAATAATTACTTCTATTCTCATAACTGGTTCAAGGATAACCGGGTTACATTTTGATGCAGCGTTTTTAAGTGCCATTGATGCAGCGATTTTAAATGCCATTTCAGATGAGTCAACATCATGGTAAGATCCATCAAACAATCTTGCTTTAATATCGACTAATGGGTATCCAGCAAGTACTCCTCTATCAAGTGAATCTTCAAGTCCAGCTTGTACAGCAGGGATGTATTCGCGCGGAACCACACCACCAACAATGCCGTTTTCAAATTCGAAGCCTTTACCTTCTTCGTTTGGAGAGAATTCTATCCAAACATGGCCGAATTGTCCGCGTCCACCTGATTGGCGTGCAAATTTACCTTCAACTTGTGCTGAAGCACGGAAAGTTTCACGGTATGCAACCTGAGGTGCACCAACGTTAGCTTCCACTTTAAATTCACGTCTCATACGGTCAACAAGGATATCAAGGTGAAGTTCACCCATACCGGCAATGATAACCTGTCCAGTTTCCTGGTCAGTATGCGCGCGGAATGTTGGATCTTCTTCTTGTAATTTTTGTAGAGCAGTTGTCATTTTATCTTGGTCAGCTTTTGACTTAGGCTCGATAGATAGTTGGATAACCGGCTCTGGGAATTCCATAGATTCAAGAATAACAAGATTCTTCTCATCACATAGAGTATCACCAGTTGTAGTATCTTTTAGGCCTACAGCTGCAGCAATATCTCCAGCATGTACTTCTGAAATCTCTTCGCGGGAATTAGCGTGCATTTGCAGGATACGTCCTACACGTTCGCGCTTTCCTTTAGTAGAGTTTTGCACATATGAACCTGAGTTCAAAGTACCAGAGTATACACGGAAGAATGTAAGTTTACCAACATAAGGGTCGGTCATAACTTTAAATGCTAATGCAGAGAATGGTGCGTCATCGCTTGAAGGACGCGTAACCTCTTCATCTGTATCCGGAAGTGTACCTTTGATAGCTGGTACATCAAGCGGAGAAGGAAGGTAGTCAATTACTGCATCAAGCATTTTTTGAACACCTTTGTTTTTGAAAGCCGAGCCACAGATTACAGGATAAAATTCAACATTAACAGTACCTTTACGAATAGCTGCTTTAAGCTCATCGTTAGTGATTTCTTCACCACCAAGGTATTTCTCCATTAATTCTTCATCAAGCTCAGCTACCGCTTCAATTAACTTTTCACGGTATTCTTCAGCTTGTTCCATGTATTCTTCTGGAATTTCACGATCTTCGATATCCGTACCTAAGTCGTTACCGTAGAAAGTTGCTTTCATTTCAATTAAGTCAATGATGCCTTCGAACTGATCTTCAGCACCAATCGGCAATTGGATAGCTGCTGCATTTGCTTGTAAACGGTCATGAAGTGTCTTCAATGAATACAAGAAGTCAGCACCTAGCTTATCCATTTTATTTACGAATACCACACGTGGTACTCCGTAAGTAGTTGCCTGGCGCCAAACTGTTTCAGTTTGAGGCTCAACACCTGATTGCGCATCAAGTACAGCTACCGCACCATCAAGTACACGCAGGGAACGTTCAACTTCAACCGTGAAGTCTACGTGACCTGGAGTGTCGATGATGTTTACGCGATGGCCTTTCCACTGTGCAGTTGTAGCAGCAGAAGTGATTGTGATTCCGCGCTCCTGCTCTTGCTCCATCCAGTCCATCTGTGAAGCACCTTCGTGCGTTTCACCGATTTTGTGGATACGGCCAGTGTAGTAAAGTACACGCTCGGTTGTTGTTGTTTTACCGGCATCGATGTGAGCCATGATACCGATATTACGAGTATTTTCTAAGGAGAACTCTCTAGCCATTGGGTCTTTCTCCTTCCTAGTATGAGTGTTATTTTAATAAAGCTATTAATCTTACCAGCGGTAGTGAGCAAACGCTTTGTTTGCTTCTGCCATTTTGTGTGTATCTTCACGCTTCTTAACAGATGCGCCAGTGTTGTTAGCTGCATCTAGAATTTCATTAGCTAAACGCTCTTCCATTGTTTTCTCACCGCGAAGACGAGAATAGTTTACTAACCAGCGAAGACCAAGAGTTGTACGGCGATCTGGGCGCACCTCAACTGGTACTTGGTAGTTTGCTCCACCTACACGGCGTGCTTTTACTTCAAGTACAGGCATGATGTTCTTAAGTGCTTGATCGAATACTTCCATTGGCTCTTTGCCAGTACGTTCGCTAATGATATCAAATGCAGAGTAAAGAATTGCTTGAGATTTTCCTCTTTTACCGTCAACCATCATTTTATTGATAAGGCGGCTAACAAGCTTAGAGTTGTAAATCGGATCAGGCAATACGTCTCTTTTTGCTACAGGACCTTTACGTGGCATGGATTTTTCCTCCTTTCAAAATTCTTTACTATTTAATAGAATTATTTTTTAGCTGCTTTCGGACGCTTAGCACCGTATTTAGAACGGCCTTGCATACGGTTGTTAACACCAGCAGTATCTAAAGCGCCGCGCACGATGTGGTAACGTACACCCGGTAAGTCTTTTACACGACCTCCACGGATTAACACTACACTGTGCTCTTGCAAGTTGTGTCCGATACCAGGAATGTAAGCATTAACCTCGATACCATTTGTTAAACGAACACGTGCATACTTACGTAATGCCGAGTTCGGCTTCTTAGGAGTCATTGTACCAACACGAGTACATACACCACGCTTTTGAGGTGAAGCTACATTAGTTTGTGCTTTCTTAAAGCTGTTGTAACCTTTGTTAAGCGCTGGTGAATTAGACTTCTCAGATTTAGTTTGACGCGGTTTGCGCACTAATTGATTAATAGTAGGCATTTGATTTTTCCTCCCTTCGAATTTGTTTAAGCCCACACATCCAGGTGGTTCATTTTGATGCAAAAACAAAGTTCTTGCAGATCTCAATCTACAAAAACAGTTTTTAAAGAGTTATGGCAACAGCTGCCGCACCCACTTCAATCCCGCATGCTTTTCCGAGTTTTTTCATCGAATCCACATACAAGATCGGAACATTCATATCATTCGCTGTACTTACCACTTTCGCTGTCACTCTCGCATCAGCGTCTCTGGCAACTACTACTTCTTTGATTGTTCCAGTTTTGAGAGCTTTAACTGTTTGCTTTGTTCCTACAATAAAACTTTTTGCCTGCAATACTTTATCATAAGACATTTGCTGTATCCTCCAAAGTATCCGGTGAATAGGAGCACCTTTGCTATAGTAACATCTTCATTTTTTGATGTCAACAAGCAAAATGATTTTTCTTTAATTTATTCACTTTAAAATGCGGTGCCTGCTGTAAATCAGCAAACACCGCAATGAATAATTCACTCAACTGTTACAGTATCTTCAGTTGCCTCTTCATTTGTATAAGGCTCTGCTCTTCTGTAACGCTGCATACCTGTTCCGGCAGGGACAAGCTTACCAATAATTACATTCTCTTTAAGGCCAAGGAGCTCATCGCGCTTGCCTTTGATTGCTGCATCAGTAAGAACTCTTGTCGTCTCCTGGAAGGATGCTGCAGATAAGAAGGAGTCTGTTTCAAGAGATGCTTTTGTGATACCAAGAAGCACCGGACGCCCTGTTGCAGGCATTTTTCCAGCCAGAAGGGCTTTTTCGTTGGCATCTGTAAACTGATGGATATCAAGCAGTGTACCAGGGAGTACATCTGTTTCTGCCGCATCTATTACACGCACTTTGCGAAGCATCTGGCGTACCATAACTTCGATATGCTTATCGCCAATTTCAACCCCCTGCATGCGGTATACTTTTTGAACTTCACGCAGCAAGTATTCTTGAACAGCCGTAACATCTCTAACTTTTATTAACTCTTTAGGGTCAATAGAACCTTCAGTCAATTCCTGACCGCGTACTACCGCATCGTTAATAGAGGCTTTTAGGCGCGCTGTATAAGGTGCTGTATAAGTTTTAGATTCCACTTCACCTTGTACCACGATTTCATGCTGACGGTCGCGGCCTTCATTGATGCCGACCACAACACCATCAATTTCGGAAATAACAGCTTGACCCTTAGGGTTACGAGCTTCAAATATTTCCTGGATACGAGGTAAACCTTGAGTGATGTCATCTCCCGCAACACCGCCGGTATGGAAGGTACGCATTGTTAACTGTGTACCAGGTTCTCCGATGGATTGGGCAGCAATGATACCTACAGCCTCACCAACTTCAACCTCTTGTCCAGTAGCAAGGTTGCGGCCGTAGCACTTCTTACATACACCATGACGAGTGTTACAAGTAAATGCAGAACGGATCCAAACCTTCTCAATGCCAGCTGTAACAATCTCATTGGCAATGTCCTCAGTGATCAAACCGTTTTCAGCAACAATCACTTCGCTGGTTTCAGGATGTTTGATATTTCTTCTTGCATAACGGCCGATTAAACGTTCTTCAAGTGCTTCGATTACTTCTGTTCCATCTTTAAGGGAAGCGATCAACAAGCCGCGATCTGTTCCGCAATCGTCATCACGTACGATAACATCCTGCGCAACGTCTACAAGACGGCGAGTCAGGTAACCCGAGTCAGCAGTTTTAAGAGCCGTATCTGCAAGACCTTTACGGGCACCGTGAGTAGAAATAAAGTACTCGAGAACCGTTAAACCTTCTCGGAAACTTGATTTAATCGGTAATTCAATGATACGTCCAGCCGGGTTGGCCATCAGTCCGCGCATACCAGCTAACTGAGTGAAGTTAGATGCGTTACCACGGGCACCCGAGTCACTCATCATAAAAATCGGATTGGATTTATCCAAAGACTTCATCAGCTTGGACTGAATATTATCCTTTGCTGCACTCCAGATTGAAATAACACGATCATAACGCTCATCTTCTGTAATAAGACCGCGTCTGAACTGCTTCATTACATTATCAACCTTGCCCTGTGCTTCCTGGATAATTTCCTGCTTCTCCCCTAATACCACGATATCGGCCACACCGACAGTGATGCCGGCTTTTGTGGAGTATCTGAAACCAAGGTTTTTCATGCGGTCAAGCATTTTGGATGTTTCAGTAATTTTAAAACGTTTAAATACTTCCGCAATGATATTACCAAGAATCTTTTTCTTAAACGGATCAACAAGAGGCATTTCCTTGATGACAGCAGCCACATCTGTGGCAGGTTCTACAAAGTACTTTTCAGGAGTTTCTATCTCAAGATTTTCCTTTGTAGGTTCATTGATATACGGGAATGTCTCTGGCAAAATCTCGTTGAAAACAAGCTTACCAACCGTAGTTAATAATAGCTTTTTATTTTGTTCTTCAGTAAACGTCTGGTTATTTAAGGATCCGGCATGGACAGCTACTCTAGTATGCAAATGAACATAGCCATTTTGGTAGGCCAGCAATGCTTCACTAGTATCATTGAAAATCATGCCTTCGCCAACAGCGCCAGCTCTTTCAAGAGTAAGGTAATAGTTACCTAATACCATGTCCTGTGAAGGAGTAACAACTGGTTTACCATCTTTCGGGTTTAGAATGTTTTGTGCTGCAAGCATTAATAAACGTGCTTCAGCCTGTGCTTCTGCGGATAAAGGTACGTGAACAGCCATTTGGTCACCATCGAAGTCTGCGTTATAAGCAGTACATACAAGCGGGTGAAGACGAATGGCGCGTCCTTCTACCAATGTAGGTTCGAACGCCTGAATACCGAGTCTGTGAAGAGTCGGCGCGCGGTTAAGCAGTACAGGGTGTTCTTTAATAACACTTTCAAGAACGTCCCAAACTTCAGGCTGAACTCTTTCGATTTTGCGTTTTGCAGACTTGATGTTATGGGCTAAACCTTTTTCCACCAATTCCTTCATAACAAATGGCTTAAATAATTCCAATGCCATTTCTTTCGGAAGTCCGCATTGATACATTTTTAAGTTTGGTCCAACGACGATAACAGAACGGCCAGAGTAGTCAACACGCTTACCAAGCAAGTTTTGGCGGAAACGGCCTTGCTTACCCTTTAGCATGTGTGACAAGGACTTTAACGGACGGTTTCCTGGTCCTGTAACCGGTCTGCCGCGTCGGCCATTATCGATTAGCGCATCAACAGCTTCCTGAAGCATACGTTTTTCGTTTTGAACGATAATGCTTGGTGCACCAAGATCCAATAAACGCTTTAAGCGATTGTTCCGGTTGATTACACGGCGGTATAAGTCATTTAAGTCAGAGGTGGCAAAACGTCCGCCATCAAGCTGTACCATCGGACGCAGCTCCGGAGGAATAACCGGAAGAACGTCTAGAATCATCCAGGAAGGTTCGTTTCCAGAACCACGGAAAGCCTCAAGAACTTCAAGGCGCTTAATTGCCCGCGTACGGCGCTGCCCCTGTGCAGTTTTTAGTTCCTCTTTAAGAGCGTCTACTTCTTTGTTGAGATCAATATCAGAAAGAAGTTTCTTAATGGATTCAGCACCCATGGATGCCTGGAACTTATTTCCGTATTTTTCACGATATGCACGGTATTCTTTTTCAGAAAGCAGCTGCTTCTTCTCTAGAGCTGTATCGCCTGGATCAGTTACAACATAAGAAGCGAAATAGATTACTTCTTCAAGCGCACGCGGTGACATGTCAAGCACAAGCCCCATGCGGCTTGGGATACCTTTAAAGTACCAAATGTGGGATACAGGAGCTGCAAGTTCAATGTGGCCCATTCTTTCACGGCGCACTTTTGCACGGGTTACTTCAACACCGCATCGATCACAGACAACACCTTTGTATCTGACGCGCTTGTACTTTCCGCAATGACATTCCCAGTCCTTTGTTGGTCCGAAGATGCGTTCGCAGAACAAACCGTCTTTTTCAGGTTTTAATGTACGATAGTTAATCGTTTCAGGTTTTTTGACCTCACCGTGTGACCATGAACGAATCTTATCCGGTGAAGCAAGACCTATCTTCATATACTCGAAATTGTTTACATCTAGCAAGGGGCCTACCTCCCTTTTGATCTCCGGGTTTTACCCTTATTGCTCAATAGCAGCATGATTGCCAGTACATTTTCCTCTGCAGCTTCGCCTGGAAGGCGAAGCGCAAAGAAATTTAGGAACTTTGGATTCCAGTTTTATATGAAAGTTATTCTTTAGTAACTACTTGCTCTTCATTTTGCGTTTCCGGGGCAATTGTTAGTGATTCAGCCTGCTGAACCTCTTCGTCATCCTCCAGGTCGCGCATTTCAATTTCTTCTTCATCGCCTGAAAGGATCTTAACGTCCATACCCAAACTTTGAAGCTCCTTGATTAGTACCTTGAATGACTCTGGTACGCCCGGCTCAGGAACATTTTCGCCTTTCACGATTGATTCGTAAGTTTTAACACGGCCTACAACATCATCGGATTTGACAGTCAAGATTTCCTGAAGTGTATATGCTGCACCATATGCTTCAAGTGCCCATACTTCCATCTCACCGAAACGCTGTCCGCCAAACTGCGCTTTACCGCCCAGCGGCTGCTGCGTAACAAGTGAGTATGGCCCTGTTGAACGGGCATGCAGCTTGTCATCAACCATGTGTGCCAGTTTGATCATGTACATGACGCCTACTGATACACGATTGTCAAACGGCTCGCCGGAGCGTCCATCATAAAGGACAGTCTTTGCATCACGGGCCATGCCTGCTTCTTGAATCGTTGACCAAACGTCTTCCTCACGGGCACCATCAAATACAGGGGAAGCTACATGAATGCCAAGAGCTCTGGCAGCCATACCAAGGTGAAGCTCAAGCACCTGTCCGATGTTCATACGTGATGGAACCCCTAATGGGTTTAACATGATGTCTACTGGAGTGCCGTCCGGTAAATATGGCATATCTTCTTCCGGCAAAATACGGGAGATAACACCCTTGTTACCATGGCGTCCGGCCATCTTGTCCCCTTCAGAGATTTTACGCTTTTGAACGATGTATACACGTACAAGCTGGTTCACACCTGGAGGAAGCTCGTCACCGTCTTCCCTGTTAAACACTTTAACATCCAGCACTATACCGCCGCCGCCATGTGGCACACGGAGGGATGTATCGCGGACTTCACGTGCTTTTTCGCCAAAGATTGCATGTAAAAGCCTTTCTTCAGCAGTTAGTTCCGTTACCCCTTTAGGAGTTACTTTACCAACTAGAAGGTCACCGTCTTTTACTTCCGCACCCGTACGGATAATTCCGCGCTCATCAAGGTTGCGGAGTGCATCTTCCCCAACGTTAGGGATATCACGGGTGATTTCTTCAGGCCCAAGCTTTGTATCCCGGGATTCAGATTCGTATTCTTCAATATGGATAGATGTATAAACATCATCCTTTACGAGGCGCTCACTCATAATGATCGCATCCTCGTAGTTATATCCATCCCATGTCATAAAGGCTACAAGGACGTTGCGTCCAAGCGCTAATTCCCCAAGCTCCATAGAAGGTCCGTCAGCAAGGATTTCTCCTTTTGTTACACGGTTTCCGACTGCAACAATTGGACGCTGGTTGTAGCATGTTCCCTGGTTGGAACGGATAAACTTAAGCATTCTGTATTTATCAAGATCGCCTTTTACTTCCTGTCCGTCTACATTTTGTATGCGGCGAACCCAAACTTCGCGTGCTTCAACATGCTCAACAATTCCTTCATGTTTACAAATGACTGCAGCACCGGAGTCTTTACCTGATACATATTCCATACCAGTACCAACTCTTGGAGCTTCCGGCTGCATCAAAGGCACAGCCTGACGCTGCATGTTCGCTCCCATTAAGGCACGGTTGGAGTCATCGTTTTCCAAGAAAGGAATACAAGCTGTCGCTGCAGAAACTACTTGCTTAGGTGATACATCCATGTAATCGACGCGATCGCGTTTTACAACCGTGTTTTCACCCTTGAAACGGGCAACTACTTCTTCATCAAGGAATGAACCATCATCGCCAAGAAGTGCATTCGCCTGGGCAACTACATAGTTATCCTCTTCATCAGCTGTCAGATAGTCGATGCGGGAAGTAACTTTTCCTGTCTCAGGATCGATGCGGCGATAAGGTGTTTCAATGAATCCAAAACGGTTCACCTTCGCGAATGAAGATAAGGAGTTAATCAATCCGATGTTTGGTCCCTCAGGCGTTTCAATCGGACACATACGGCCATAGTGGGAGTAGTGAACGTCACGCACTTCAAAACCGGCACGTTCACGAGTCAAACCGCCAGGCCCTAACGCTGAAAGACGGCGTTTATGTGTTAATTCAGCAAGCGGATTTGTTTGGTCCATGAACTGGGACAACTGAGAGCTTCCGAAGAACTCTTTAATTGAAGCAATTACAGGACGAATGTTAATCAGCTGCTGAGGTGTAATTGTATTTGTATCTTGAATAGACATTCTCTCGCGGACAACACGTTCCATACGGGATAAACCAATACGGAACTGGTTTTGCAATAGTTCGCCGACAGAACGAAGGCGTCTGTTTCCAAGATGGTCAATATCATCTGTATCTCCCACAGAGTGAAGAAGATTAAAGAAATAACTGATTGAAGCAATAATGTCTGAAGGTGAAATGTTCTTCACTGCTTCTTCAACATAAGCATTCCCAATCACATTGATGACCTTTTCACCATCTTCGTTTGGCGCGTAAATCTTGATGGATTGAAGCAAAACATCATCATCTACTACTCCGCCTAAAAGGCTAACTGTTTTGAAACCGATATCTTTCTCTAAATTAGGAATAATGCGGTCCAATGTACGGCGGTCAAGTGTAACACCTTTTTCCGCAATAATTTCGCCTGTTTCTGGATCCACAAGTGTTTCAGCCAGTCTTTGCCCGAATAAACGGTTTTTAATATGAAGCTTTTTATTGATTTTATATCGGCCGACATTCGCCAGGTCATAGCGTTTTGGGTCAAAAAATCTTGAAACAAGCAAGCTCTTCGCATTTTCGACTGTTGGCGGCTCACCCGGACGAAGGCGTTCATAAATTTCAAGTAAAGCCTTATCCGTGCTTTCGGTATTATCTTTTTCAAGCGTGTTGCGAATGTACTCGTTGTCTCCAATCAAATCGATGATCTCTTGATCAGAGCCGAACCCAAGTGCACGCAAAAGAACCGTAACGGGCAGTTTCCGAGTACGATCTATTCTGACGTATACGACGTCTTTGGCATCTGTTTCATACTCAAGCCAAGCGCCGCGGTTCGGGATTACGGTTGCGGTATACCCTTTTTTCCCGTTTTTATCAAGCTTCCCACTGAAATATACGCTCGGTGAACGTACAAGCTGGGATACAATGACACGTTCCGCTCCATTAATAACGAACGTACCTGTCTCTGTCATAAGCGGGAAGTCACCCATAAAGACATCCTGGTCTTTAACTTCGCCTGTTTCTTTGTTTACAAGACGCACTTTCACACGTAAAGGTGCAGAATATGTAACATCTCGTTCTTTCGATTCCTCAACGGAATATTTTGGTTCGCCAAGGCTGTAATCAATAAATTCAAGCGACAAATTACCAGTAAAGTCTTCAATCGGAGAAATATCATGGAACATTTCTCGTAAACCCTCATCAAGAAACCATTGATAAGAAGAGGTTTGGATTTCGATTAGATTTGGTAATTCTAAAACTTCACTGATTCGTGCGTAACTTCTACGTTGGCGGTGTCGTCCATACTGAACTAGTTGACCTGTCAACTGATTCACCCCTCAAATCAAGCGTTATTGTGCTAATAGCAATTTATTACTATCTTATAAGAAAAGCGGAGAGCGCCCGCCTATCGGCTTAAGACCTCGAGCCGATGGCGCTCGGAGCTAGACAGTAATCCAACTTCAGAAAGTCAGACTATCTTATTCCGCAAAAGCGGAAACGCAAGCGAGACATTCATCTAACCCCTATTCTTATAAGACAAAAAGAAAAAGGGTTTTCACTTCAAAAACCACATTTTCACAATACGACTATTATTTTGTTAGCTTTCCCATTAAAACCAAATTTATACAACCATTAGTCAAATTTAGTTATAAATAGAAATATAATATGTTGGCATTTTACAATACTAACATAGCAAAAAAGTCAAGTCAATCTTTTTTTGCTTTTAAAATAAAATACCCTTTTTTCTTTTCCACAGTCTCAACTTCGCCAAATAACTCTGTCATTTTATCAATGGCAGAAGGTGCTCCCTGCTTTTTCTGGATGACTACCCATAGGTCCCCTCCGGATAGCAGCGCTTCAAAGCTTTGCTCAAATATATCATGAACAACTTTTTTGCCTGCTCTGATCGGCGGATTTGTCAGGATTGCAGCGAACTTATTTCCTTTTGTATTTTCAAGGCGGTCACTTTCATAGATTGATACATTTTTGATGCCGTTTAAGTCAGCATTCTCTTTTGCCAATCCAAGCGCCCTCTCATTTACATCGACCATATGTACAGTCCGTTCCGGCATAAGTTTCGCTGCTGTCAGCCCGATTGGGCCGTATCCGCAGCCAACATCCAAAATGTTTCCCTCGACACCCGGCTGTTCAAAGGCTTCTATTAATAGTCTTGAACCAAAATCAACTTCATTTTTTGAAAAAACGCCATTATCTGTTTTAAAGCGGAATGATTGTTCCTTCAGGGTATAACTCCAGGTTTTAGGGCTGCTTTCGACTTTTTGTGTTTGGGAATAGTAGTGTTCGGACATGAAATCACCTCCACAGGAGAATATCAATTGAAGAATTTTGGAGAACCACAATAAGTGTTTTCGAACGAATTATAAAGGATTGCTTTTTAAAAAGCAAAAATTCATATTTATTCAAAATAAAAAGCCCGACTAAGCAGCGGGCTTTTCATCCATTATATTACTTAACTTCAACGCCAGCTCCAACTTCTTCAAGCTTAGCTTTAACTTCTTCAGCATCTTCTTTAGAAACGCCTTCTTTAATAGCTTTAGGAGTGTTATCAACAAGTTCTTTTGCTTCTTTAAGTCCAAGACCTGTGATTTCACGAACAACTTTGATAACCTTGATTTTTTGGTCGCCTGCAGAAGTAAGAATTACGTCAAATTCAGTTTGTTCTTCAGCAGCACCGCCAGCAGCAGCTCCACCAGCCATTGCTACAGGAGCAGCAGCAGTTACACCAAATTCTTCTTCGATTGCTTTTACTAAGTCGTTTAATTCTAAAACAGTCATAGATTTAACTGCTTCAATGATTTGTTCTTTAGTCATGATAATGTTTCCTCCTTATATTTGGTTTGAATCTATTAGTTTAACGCTAAAATTAACTTACGCGCCTTGTTCTTCTTTTTGGTCTGCAACAGCTTTTGCAGCAAGAGCAAGATTGCGGATAGGTGCCTGAAGTACGCTGAGTAGCATAGATAGCAAGCCTTCGCGTGATGGTAGTTCAGCAAGAGCTTTAATATCTTCTACTGAAGCAATATTCCCTTCGATTACACCTGCTTTGATTTCAAGTGCTTCATGCTTTTTCGCGAAATCATTTAAGATTTTCGCTGGAGCAACTACATCTTCTGTGCTGAACGCGATTGCGTTAGGACCAGTTAAAGATTCGTTTAAACCGGAAAGTTCAGCAGCTTCAGCAGCACGGCGAGTCATTGAATTCTTGTATACTTTGAATTCTACGCCAGCTTCACGAAGTTGTTTACGAAGTTCAGTAACTTCAGCAACAGTAAGACCGCGGTAGTCGACAACAACCGTTGATAAACTTGACTTAAATTTATCAGCAATTTCTCCTACGATTTGTTTCTTTTGTTCGATAACGCTGCTCATCCTTACACCTCCTGTAGAATTTCTACATTCATACCGTCCAATAAAAAACCTCCACACCTTTTGCAGACATGGAGGAAGTATACAATAGCAAGTTAAACAAGCATTCTATCGTAATACCTCGGCAGGAAATTAAGCTTTGCAGCACCTGCTGTCTACGGCACAAATGTTATTATATTTTCACAACAAAATACATATTACTACATGAATTTTACGTTGTCAATTATTTTTTTATTTTACTGCAACAGATGAAGGATCTACTTTTACGCCAGGTCCCATAGTAGAAGTAACAGAAACGTTCTTCATGTAAGTTCCCTTAGCAGCTGCAGGCTTAACTTTCATCATTGTATCGAAAATAGTGTTGAAGTTTTCAACAAGCTTTTCGTTTTCGAATGATACTTTACCGATTGGCACGTGGATGTTTCCAGCTTTGTCAACGCGGTATTCTACTTTACCTGCTTTGATTTCGTTCACTGCTTTTTCTACGTCAAAAGTAACTGTACCTGTTTTAGGGTTAGGCATTAAACCTTTAGGACCTAATACGCGGCCAAGTTTACCAACTTCACCCATCATGTCAGGTGTAGCAACGATTACATCAAAATCGAACCAGCCTTGGTTGATTTTGTTGATGTATTCAGAATCGCCTACGAAATCTGCTCCAGCAGCTTCTGCTTCTTTCGCTTTTTCACCCTTAGCGAAAACAAGAACGCGCTGAGTTTTACCAGTTCCGTTTGGAAGCACAACTGCTCCACGGATTTGCTGGTCAGCTTTCTTAGGGTCAACTCCTAAACGGAATGCTACTTCAACAGTTGCATCAAATTTAGCAAAATTAGTTTTCTTCGCAAGATCAATCGCTTCTTCGATTGGGTAAGCTTTTGAAGAGTCGATAAGCTTTGCAGCTTCTACGTACTTCTTACCTTTTTTAGCCATTTTTATTTCCTCCTTGAATGTGGTTTTAGCGGAATAACCTCCCACGAATAAAGGTTGCGAGTGAAACCAAATTCAGCGTCGCAACCTCAATCATAAACAGAAATGCGTAAACACTTGTGAAGCTGGACAGTTGTCCAACATTCAAAGTGCACACATTATAATTTCACATGCATGGATTAGTCTTCGATAACGATACCCATGCTGCGTGCAGTACCTTCAACCATACGCATTGCAGCTTCAACACTTGCAGCGTTTAGGTCAGGCATCTTTGTTTCAGCAATCTCGCGTACCTTGTCACGCTTGACTGTTGCTACCTTATTACGGTTTGGTTCACCAGAACCAGACTCGATTCCAGCCGCCTTCTTAAGAAGAACTGCAGCAGGAGGAGTTTTCGTAATAAATGTAAATGAACGGTCTTCAAAAACCGTGATTTCAACAGGAATGATTAAGCCAGCTTGTTCAGCTGTACGAGCGTTAAATTCCTTACAGAATCCCATGATGTTAACACCCGCTTGACCTAGTGCAGGTCCTACTGGTGGTGCAGGGTTAGCTTTACCTGCAGGGATTTGTAACTTAACAAGTTTGATTACTTTTTTAGCCACGAGACACACCTCCTTAAAGTCCGTGATGTGGTAATAGGGAAATTCCCTCCCACTCAACTTATAGTCTTTATATTAAGATAAAGAACTTGACAAATGTCCAGCCTCATTGTCGAGACATACTGACCTATGAAATATTATCACTTTTCAAAGACGATTTCAAGTTTTTTTACAAAGATATATAAAAGTACTTTCACAGAGAAAGCATTATCCAGCCAATGCATCAAGCATTTTAGCAGTTTCTTACAGTTTCTCAATCTGTGAAAAATCAAGTTCTACCGGAGTATCACGGCCAAACATGTTTACAAGCACTTTGATCTTCGCCTTATCTTTATCAATATCTTCAATGGTACCTGTAAAGTTTGCAAACGGTCCTTCTTTGACTTGAACCGTTTCACCGATTTCAAAGTTGATATCGAATCGTTTTTCTTCAACACCCATATGCTTGAGGATGTTTGTCACTTCTTCCGGCAATAACGGAGTTGGCTTTGAGCCTGAACCTGCAGAGCCGACGAATCCGGTTACGCCCGGGGTATTCCTTACAACATACCAGGAATCATCTGTCATAACAATTTCCACTAGTACATAACCAGGGAAAACCTTGCGCTTTACTACTTTCTTTTTGCCGTTTTTCAATTCTGTTTCTTCTTCTTCCGGAACCACCACGCGAAAGATTTTGTCTTGCATACCCATAGATTCAACACGTTTCTCCAAGTTGGCTTTTACTTTATTTTCATAGCCAGAGTACGTATGAACAACATACCAATTCTTTTCCATTCAAGAGGACTTGATCGTCCTTCCCTCCCTGTATTAAACAAATTATTTACCATCACAACATAACTTTTTTGACCAAATGAAAAAACCCGTTTCCGGGCTTTGCAAATGTTTCCTGTGTTATTCTCCATTATACCATGGAAACTCAGGGGTTATTCAAGAATAAAACGAATCAATTCAGAAATACCCAGGTCAAGCACTGCAAAAAACAGAGCAAAGAACGTAACTGTAGCTAGAACCGTAACAGTATAGTTTGTCAGTTCTTTGCGCTTAGGCCAGCTGACCTTTCTCATTTCTCGTCCAACTTCACGGAAAAAATTCACGATGCGTTGCATTTCGTAACCCCCAACTTTCAAGAGATATATCCTTTAACAGAAAAGCGTAAACGGCTTCAAAACAGACTATATTCTAGTCCGTAAAAAACCATTATTCAGCTTTCTGGCTATTAAAAGGGCAATTCTTCTAGATGTTATTCAAAAGGCCTGGGGAAAATAGCTGTCGAATCACTGCGTCAGCTTGCTTCACCGCTCCTTGAAAAAGGAACAACACTTTTCCTGCTTGTGATGCTTAATCGGAGAAGCTTTCCTTTATGCTCACGTATTATACCATACGCTCTGCTGCTCAAAGCTACGCTTCCTTGATCTTCTCGGCTCTTTTAGCCTTCCTTTTGAACACACTCTCGTAATCTATATCTTAATTACTTTGTTTCTCTATGGATCGTATGAGTACTGCAAGTACTGCAAAACTTCTTTAATTCCAGCCTTTCAGAATCATTCTTGCTTGCCGTGGAGTAATTTCTCGAACCGCAAACAGAACAGGCCAAAGTTACCTTTTTAGTCATTTTTCCACCTACTATGTCCACTTTACGCCCTTAAAACTTTAACACGCTCCCTAAAACATGTCAATAACTGCAAAAAAGGTAGGAGATTAGGAAATTCTGTCTATAAAGAAAATTCGCGTACTTCCAAATACCTTTCCAGCTTCCTTTTTACGCGCTGCAAGGCATTGTCAATTGATTTGACATGGCGATTTAGTTCCTCGGATATTTCCTGATAAGACTGCCCGTCCAAATATAGGGCAAGCACTTTTCGTTCCAGGTCGCTCAGAAGCTCAGACATTTTTATTTCGATATGATCAAACTCTTCCTGGTTAATGATAAGCTCTTCAGGATCCATAACCTTCGCCCCTGAAATCACATCCATTAAGGTCCGGTCAGATTCCTCATCATAAATGGGCTTGTCCAAAGAAACATACGAGTTTAGCGGAATATGTTTTTGGCGTGTCGCCGTCTTGATAGCCGTAATAATCTGCCTGGTAATGCACAACTCGGCAAATGCTTTAAAGGAGGACAACTTATCCTCTTTGAAATCACGGATCGCTTTGTATAAGCCAATCATTCCCTCTTGCACAATGTCTTCTTTATCTGCGCCAATTAAAAAATAGGATCTTGCTTTTGCCCGCACGAAATTACGATACTTATGAATCAGATAATCCAATGCTTCACTTTCTCCTTTATGCACCAGATCAACTAACTCTTCGTCCTCAAGCTGGATAAAGTCTATTAGATTTTCGTCGATTGTCTTGAAGTCAGCACTCACTAGGATCCCCCCGACCGTACAAGCATGGTTAGAAATATTATACAGCAGGGCTTTTTCAAGCGTCAACCGCTCATTGGCCTCCTCTGCGCCATTTTTCAAAAATTTCTGCCACTTCATTACTTAGGGGGATTTTGGAAACAGGCTTTTTGGACTGAATTTTTTTTACCTTTTTTTCAATGCTGCTTTCGATCAGATTCATTTCATTAAGCAATTCCCTGGCTGACTTCCTTAGAGCGCCTTGGCCAAAAATGACCCATTGCTCTGTAAAATCTGAAGTGGCTACATGAATTTGCGTTTTGATGTTGCTTAAATCGATCGCTAATTTTTCAATGCGCTCATCAGCCGTTTCGTTATTTCTGGTAAATATTACCTCAACTTTTGAATTTTTGTATTTTTTTTCTGTACCCTTTACATAGTGGGCATCAAAAACGACTATAACTCTGTAACCGGAATATCCCTGGTACTCCGCCATTTTTTCAATCAGACGGTCTCTGGCAGACGACAAATCCTTATCTTTCAGCACCCTGAGTTCTGGCCAAGCACCAATTATGTTGTACCCGTCAACAATAAGGATGTCCATTTTTATCCCTCAAGAGGATGCCGTTTCCGATAAACCTCATACATTAGAAGAGCAGCTGCAACCGATGCATTTAGCGAGGTAACATGCCCAGCCATCGGCAATTGGATAAGAAAGTCACATTTATCCCGAATAAGACGGCCCATGCCTTTGCCTTCACTTCCGATAACAAGCCCTATTGGCATCGTTCCATCGAATTGGCGGTAATCTTCTTTCCCTTTCGCGTCCGTACCCGCGATCCAGACGCCTCTCTCTTTCAATTCGTCAATAGTTCTTGCCATATTGGTAACACGCACAACGGGAATATACTCAATCGCTCCAGTTGACGCCTTTGCCACAGTTGCGGTAAGACCCACAGCCCTCCGCTTCGGAATAATAATTCCATGAGCTCCGACAGCATCGGCCGTCCTCATAATGGATCCGAGATTATGGGGGTCTTCAATCTCATCAAGTAATAGAAAAAATGGGGACTCGTTTTTCTTTTCGGCTGCAGCGAAAAGGTCGTCGATCTCTGCATACTGATACGCAGCAACCTGGGCAATGACTCCCTGATGGTTTCCTTCTGCCATCTGATCTATTTTCTTCTTAGGGACAAACTGGACAAGCACACCGGCTGATTTAGCTAAGCCGATTACCTGCTGCATCTGGCCGCCTTGCGAACCTTCAGCAATAAAGATTTTATTGATATCCCTCTCTGACTTTAATGCTTCAATAACGGGATTTTTCCCAATGATAAAATCCTGGCTCATTTTACTGTTCCTCCTTTCTTTTCCTCAACTAATCTAATTGATATTGTAATCAGTTCTTCCATCCGCTCTTTTCTTTCGGATAAAAACAAATATCCGATCAATGATTCAAAGGCCGTACTGTACCTGTACGTTTGTACATCGGTGTTTTTTGGAACCGAACCGGATTTCGCATTCCTGCCCCTGCGTACAACTGCCAGCTCCTCTTCGGTCAGACTATCGAAATCAATTAATTCATGTATGATCATGGACTGTGCTTTTGCGGAAACATACCAGGTTGCCTCCTTGTGGAGGAGGTGTGGCTTGACCCGTCCGTTTTGAATCAGATGGTGGCGTATATAGGTTTCAAAAACTGCATCCCCCATATACGCCAACGCAAGACTATTCAATTGTTTTTCATCTATTTTATGATCATAGTGAAGCATCGCTTAGCCTCTTTTCCATCTAATTCCCTGCGGTGTATCTTCAAGGATGATATTCATCTCTTTCAGCTGATCACGGATCTTGTCAGCCAGTTCAAAATTGCGTTCTTTTCTGGCCTGCTGGCGCTGTTCGATTAACTGTTCGATTTCCTCATCCAAAAGTTCCTCATGTACTTCCTCAAGAGAAAGGCCCAATACCTCAAATAGTGTTTCAAACTCATTCGTAAATGCATCAATCACTTCAACAGCAGTGTTTTTCTCCATCAAATAATAATTCGCCAATTTTGATAACTCAAACAAAATGGAAACTGCATTGGCAGTGTTAAAATCATCATCCATATCTTTAATGAATTGTTCATGAAGAGCGGTTATTTTATCAATCCACTCCTGGTTGTTATCCGTCAGGTTCACGCTTGCTTCTTTGCGGTGTTTCAAATTGTGATAAGAAGTTTTAATTCGTTCAAGCCCTGAACGCGTATTCTCAAGCAGCTCATCACTGTAATTGATTGGATGTCTGTATTGGACCGAAAGCATAAAGAATCTGAGAACCTGAGGGTCATGTTTTTGGATAATGTCATGAACCAATACGAAATTCCCGAGTGATTTAGACATTTTTTCATTGTCTATATTAATATAGCCATTATGCATCCAATACCGAGCAAATGTTTTGCCTGTCAAAGCTTCTGACTGTGCAATTTCATTTTCATGGTGCGGGAAAGCCAAATCCTGTCCGCCAGCATGGATATCAATGGTTTCCCCAAGGTATTTCTTTGCCATTGCAGAGCATTCAATATGCCAGCCAGGCCTTCCTTTCCCCCACGGGCTATCCCAGGAAATTTCCCCTTCCTTCGCTGCTTTCCAAAGAACAAAATCAAGGGAATCCTGTTTCTTTTCGCCGACTGCAATGCGGGCACCGACACGCAATTCGTCAATGGACTGGTGCGAGAGCTTTCCGTACTCATCAAATTTACGGGTATGGTAATACACATCCCCCTCTGACTCATATGCATAGCCTTTGTCAATCAAGGTCTGGATAAAATCAATAATAATTTCCATGCTTTCAGTCACTCTCGGATGGATATCCGCCCGTCTGCAGCCAAGTGCTGAAACATCCTCAAAATAAGCATTGATGAAACGTTCCGCAATGCTCGGAACATCCTCTCCAAGCTCATTGGCTACACGGATCAGCTTATCATCGACGTCTGTAAAATTAGAGACATACTGAACTTCATAACCACGAAATTCAAGATATCTCCTTACTGTATCAAACACAATTGGCGGACGTGCATTTCCTATATGGATATAGTTATAGACAGTTGGTCCGCACACATACATTTTCACTTTTCCCTCTTCTAAGGGAATAAACTCTTCTTTTTGCCGTGTAAGTGTATTATAAATCTGAATGGCCATAAACATGGCTCCTTTCTTTCCTCAAAGTCTCAACTTCATTTTTTAAAGCTTGCAGTTCATTCTCCATTTCCTTGAAACGATCCGCGATTGGATCTGGAAGATCTGTATGGTTTAAATCCTTTTTCACTTTCATGCCATCCCTAATTTTCACCCTTCCAGGAATGCCGACTACAGTTGAATTGGGCGGAACCTCATGGAGGACAACAGACCCTGCACCTACTTTTGAATTTTCCCCAATGGTAATGGAACCAAGAACTTTCGCCCCGGTAGCAATAAGCGCGTTATCCTGAATAGTTGGATGCCGCTTTCCTTTTTCTTTACCGGTGCCTCCTAGTGTAACACCCTGAAAAACGGTTACGTTATCGCCAATCTCACACGTTTCCCCGATTACTACACCCATGCCATGGTCGATAAAAAACCGTCTGCCGATTTTTGCTCCTGGATGGATTTCAATTCCTGTGAAAAAACGGCTGATTTGGGAAACAACTCTTGCAAGGAAATAAAACTTCCGCTTAAAAAGCGCATGGGCAATACGGTGCGACCAAATCGCATGAAGCCCAGAATACGTTAATATTACTTCCAAATAGCTTCTTGCTGCCGGGTCTTGCTCAAATACCACTTCGATGTCTTCCTTCATTCTTGCAAACATCGTTCTTCCCCCTCCTAACATGGTCCTCTTTTATTTTTTTATATACGGCCTAAGAAGGCCAAGTATTTTCCCCATATAACATTTTCCGGGAAATAGGCTGTATTTCCCTTTTTAAAGAAAGTCTCTTTTAAACTTTCCTGCTGATTTCCGCTCCAGGCACTTAGCGAACCGCGGGCGGTCCGTGAGCTCTCGTAAATGCGCCTGCGGGGTCTCCCTTTGACTCGCGTTTCCCGCTGGATTCCCTTCCCTTCCGCTCCAACCAACAGGGTGTCAAAATCCACAATGAATTTTAACATAGCCTAAAGAAAATAAAAAAGCGTCCCTGCCACAATAGGACAGAGACGCTTTGACGCGCGGTTCCACTCTGTTTAGACTTCAGAAGTCTCAACTTTAACCTGTTAACGGAAGGAGTTCCGCCCAAATCTACTTGAGAAACATGAAATCATTTTTCTATCCGAGAAATATTATTCCGCGGAAGGACGTTTCATCCGTTCGATATGGGGCTCAGAGGCGCACTTCGGAAAAAGAGAGGCTTAAACCACTTTCAGCCGGTGATGGTTCTCTCTAAAAAGCATCCTTTTCTTACTTTTCCTCTTCAACACTTTCATTTATGGAATTTACTTTATACTATATTACATTTTCTCCAAGATGTTAACCAATAATGCTCATCAAACGGCTTTTTACTTTTTCTTTTCCTAAAAGCTCGATTGCTTGAGGCAGATCAGGGCCATGCGTTTGTCCGGTTGTTGCAGAGCGGATTGGCATGAAGAGCTTTTTGCCTTTATGGCCTGTTGATTTTTGCACAGCTTTCATGGCCGCTTTAATTTCTTCCGCTTTGAATTCTGCAAGTGTTTCAATTACCTGCAGGAATGCAGACAGCACTTCAGGAACCTGCTCTTCAGCAAGAATTTCCTTCGCTTCTTCATCAACTGTCATTTCTTCTGTAAAGAAAAGTTCTGACAGCTCTACGATTTCAGCGCCAAAGCTCATTTTTTCCTGAAAAAGCGCGATTAAGCTGCGAACCCACTCTTCATTTTCCTGCTGCCAGTTTTCACTGATCTTCCCTGCCTTCACCAGGTGAGGGGCAGAAATGGACACTAACCGATCCTGATCAAGCTTTTTCATGTACTGATTATTCATCCATTCAAGCTTTTGCTTATCGAAAAGGGCAGGAGATTTTGAAAGCCGATTCTCATCGAAGATATCAATAAATTCTTCTTTGGAGAAGATTTCTTCCTCGCCTGCAGGAGACCATCCAAGCAAAGCAATAAAGTTAAATAGAGCTTCCGGCAGATAGCCCAGTTCTTCATACTGTTCAATGAACTGAATAATCGTCTCGTCGCGCTTGCTCAGTTTTTTCCGGCTTTCATTGACAATCAAAGTCATATGGCCAAACTTAGGAATTTCCCAGCCCAATGCTTCATAAATCATCTGCTGCTTAGGCGTATTGGAGATATGGTCATCGCCGCGCAGAACATGAGAGATTTTCATTAGGTGGTCATCCACTGCTACCGCAAAGTTATAAGTAGGAGTGCCGTCCTTTTTGACGATTACATAATCGCCAAAGCCATCGGATTCGAATGATACCTCACCTTTTACCATATCATTGAATTTTAACACTTTGCCTTTTGGCACTAAGAAGCGGATGCTCGGCTTTCTGCCTTCTGCTTCCAGAGCAGCTCTTTCTTCCGCTGTCAAATGACGGCATTTACCTGAATAAGCAGGTGTATCACCCTTAGCAGACTGGGCTTCGCGCTCAGCCTCAAGCTCTTCTTCCGTGCAATAGCACTTATAGGCATGCCCTTTCTCGAGCAATTCCTTATAGTATGTTTCATAGATATGATTTCTTTCAGATTGGCGGTATGGACCGTATTCGCCTTCTTGATCAATGCTCTCGTCCCAATCAATGCCGAGCCATTTTAAATAATGAAGCTGGCTTTCCTCTCCGCCTTCAATATTCCGTTTCTTATCTGTATCTTCAATGCGGATAATGAATTTCCCGCCTTTGCTTCTTGCAAATAAATAGTTGAATAGCGCGGTTCTCGCATTTCCGATATGTAAGTGCCCAGTTGGGCTCGGAGCGTAGCGGACGCGGATTTCATTTGACATAATTACAGCCTCCTCAAAATCTCAATAAAGTGAAACTCAATTAGTGGGGGTTTTCGACGCGCAGGACGTGCTAATGAGACGTTGCATGACATCGCGCTTTTAAGTCTGCTTTCTTCCCCCACTGATTGCTAGTTGAACCAATCGGGCCTTTACGGGCAGTTTCCCCCCGCTTATCCTCAAGGTCTTACTGCCCGTTAGTCTGCGATAAGCTATATTTTAACACTCTGGATTTTCTTCTGAAAGGTAATTTTACTAGTAGTCTTTCTTTTTCAGCAAAACAACAGCCTGTGAAGCAATTCCTTCTTCTCTTCCCGTAAAACCTAGCTTCTCGGTAGTTGTTGCTTTCACATTGATATTTTCTTTTTCGGTTTCCAGAAGCTGAGCAATCCGCTCCTGCATCTTACCAATATAAGGAGCCATCTTTGGCTTTTGGGCAATAATCGTGCAATCTGCATTCACTAGCTCATACCCTTTTTCTTTAACAATTCCCCATACATGTTCAAGCAGTTTTGCTGAATCCGAATCCTTAAATTCAGGATCTGTATCAGGAAAATGCCGCCCAATATCACCTTCACCAATGGCACCAAGACAAGCGTCGGCAACAGTATGCAGTAATACATCCGCATCCGAGTGGCCGAGAAGCCCTTTTTCATATGGTATCTCTATTCCGCCAAGGATTAAAGGGCGCCCTTCAGCGAATTGATGAACATCAAAACCTTGTCCAATCCGAAACATAATCTAATCCCCTTTTTCTATGTAGTAATAAGAGCAATATCGCAAAAAGGCTATTGCTGATTTTTCGTTTTCTTAATAATCGCTTCAGCAAAATATAGATCTTCAGGGGTTGTCAGCTTAATATTATCGTAACTTCCTTCGACAATCACCACTTCTTTGCCTAACCGCTCTACAAGGCTGGCATCATCGGTGCCTAAAAATCGCTCCACTTCCGCTTTCTGATGGGCTTCAAGCAAGACTGGAATACGAAAAGCCTGTGGAGTTTGAACAGCCCACAGGCAGGAACGTTCAAGTGTTTCTGTGATCAAATTTCCATCTGCTTTTTTAACCGTGTCTTTAAGCGGAACAGCCAGAACAGCAGCCCCCTTTTCTTCCGCCATTTTTACAAGTGGCCTCAGCAAATCCTGGCTAATAAAAGGTCGGGCGGCGTCATGAACCAGTACAATTCCTTCACCTGCTACTGCTTTTACAGCATTATAAACACTATGCTGCCTTTCCTCTCCGCCAGGAACCATTTCAATTACTTTTGTAATATTGTGCTCTTTTAAGAGAACCCGCATTTCTTCCTCATCCTGTGGATTTATTGCCAAATAAATACCGGTGCACTCCGAATCATTCTCAAAGACTCTTAAAGTATGTATAAAAACAGGTATCTCACCAATCACCAGCAGAAGCTTATTCTTTCCTGCTCCCATTCTTTTCCCCTGGCCAGCTGCTGGAAGGATAACTTGGTAATCCATAAAATATACTCCAATCTCCTAAAAAAGGTAGGGCAAAAAGGCGGGGGAAAATCATTCCCGGCACAATTTGTCCTACTTTTTTGAGCGTACATTATAAAGCTTTCTCTAAAAGCTTGGGTTTTGCAAAGATCATTCTTCCCGCTGATGTTTGGAGAACACTTGTGACAAGAACATCGATATGTTTGCCAATATAGTTTCTGCCCTCTTCAACGACGATCATAGTGCCATCATCAAGGTAAGCAATTCCCTGGTTTTGTTCCTTGCCATCCTTAATTACCTGTACCTTCATTTCTTCACCAGGAAGCACAACAGGCTTCACTGCGTTGGCCAGGTCATTAATGTTCAGGACAGCCACTTTTTGCAATTCACAAACTTTGTTTAAATTAAAGTCATTGGTCACAACGACACCGTTTGTTATTTTCGCTAGTTTTACAAGCTTGCTGTCTACTTCTTGGATTTCTTCAAAGTCACCTTCATAAATCTCAACTTTAATGGAAAGCTCTTTTTGGATTCTGTTTAAAATATCCAGTCCTCTTCGCCCGCGATTGCGCTTCAATACATCGGATGAATCAGCAATATGCTGAAGCTCTTCCAGCACAAACTGTGGAATAACAATCGTGCCCTCCAGGAAACCAGTTTGGCAGATGTCAGCAATACGCCCGTCGATAATAACGCTAGTATCAAGGATTTTAAGTGAGTTTTTAGCTGCTGTTTCCGGTTCTGGGTCTTCTTCACCAGTTTTCTTTTTCTTGCTTGTAAACAAGGTTAAAAGTTCATCACGCTTTTTAAAGCCAACCTGAAAACCAAGATAGCCAAACAGCAATGTCAATACAATCGGGGCTACTGTATTAAGTATAGGAACTTCAATTGCATTAAGCGCATATCCGATTAAAAAAGCAATGACTAATCCAAAAACAAGGCCGACACTTCCGAATATAATATCAGTTATAGGTACTTTTACGAGTGATTCTTCTGCCCATCTCACAAAATTGACGACATGATCAACCGCCCAAAAAGTTATAAGATAAAAAATAATAGCACCTAAAATGGCGGACACATATGGATTATTTAAAAGAGGAATGTCGTTTAAATTAATTAATTTCAATAAGTCAGGAATCAAAAATATACCAAGCGTTACTCCGATAATAAGGAAGCATGCCTGTACAATACGTCTTAACATTCCTTCACCTCCTTTTACTCATTATAAACAAATTCCCAAAATTGAAACCTTCAAATACAGAGATTTTTATCTTTCTGATTAAAAGTTATTTTAGGATACTAACCCTACACGAAAATGAAGGTGCATTTGTTGTATATTTTATACTCTGATACAACCTAAGGGTAGCATCATTGGTAATAAACTGTCAAATAAATAACTTACCATTTTAGCATAACCATTTACATAGTTCAATGGTCTCTTATAGCTGCCGGTCCGCAAAAACCTGCTCTTTTATAAGCTTAAGCCCTTCTTTAATTTTTCTGGCCCTTACTTCTCCTATTCCTTCCACTTCATCCAGATCCTCTACTGATGCCGCAATAATATTTGGAAACTCTTCGAAACGATTTATTAGATTTTCAATAATAATAGGTGGAAGGCGAGGGACTTTATTTAGCACCCGGTAGCCGCGAGGACATTTGAATTCCTCGGTGTGAATATATCCGTTATAGCCTAAAAGCTTAAGGATTACGGAGTCTTCAAGCATTCCCCCTTTAGAAAGTTCTTGAAGCTTGATAATCGTATCTCTGGAATCAATATCTTTTGAGTGGGCATAATCTCTGATAATCCACTCTGCTTCTCTCTCAAGCTCTGTTAACAATTCATTCATCTGAAGCCGAATAAGCCTTCCCTCTGTTCCCAGTTCGCTTAAATAAGTTAGAAGCTCATTTTTAATACGCAGGACCATTTCAATATTATGAAAAACATGAAGGATATCACTATATGTAACAAGTTCCTCAAATTCCAGAATGCTCAGGTTCCCTATACTCTGTTCAAGAACCACTTTATATTTTTCAAGTGTCTGCACGGCAACATTCGCCTTCGTTAAAATGACACCAATATCCCTTAATGCATAACGTGAATGCCCCTTATACAATGTAATGACATTTCGCCTTTGCGAAATGGCTATCACTAATGCGCCCGTCTGCCTGGCAACCCTTTCAGCAGTCCGGTGCCGCATTCCTGTTTCTGTAGATGGAACACCTGGATCAGGAGCAAGCTGGGCGTTGGCAATTAAGATTTTGTTTCCTTCTTCATTCAAAATAATAGCTCCATCCATTTTAGCCAGCTCATACAAATAACTTGGTGTGAATGGACAATTAATCAAAAAGCCCCCATCCACAATACTATTCATTTTTTCTTTTGATCCTAAGACAATCAAGCCGCCAGTATTGGCGCGAAGGACATTATCAATCCCTTCTCTGATAGGCGTACCCGGAGCCATAAATTGAAGGATTTCGCTCATTGTTTTTTCGCCCAATTTTTTTGTCTCCATATTTATCCCCCTAACGCAGCCTTTAGTGCTTCACTGACAGAACCTACTCCGATTAAATCAATCCCTTTTGGCGCACTCCAGCCTCCAAGATTATTCGCAGGCAAAATGACTCTCTCAAACCCCAGCTTTGCCGCTTCTTGTACTCTCTGTTCAATTCTTGAGACTCTTCTGACCTCTCCTGTCAGCCCTACTTCTCCAATTATGCAATCTGTCGCTTTTGTTGGTTTATCTCGAAAACTTGAAGCGATGCTTACGGCAATGGCCAAATCTATGGCCGGTTCATCAAGCTTTACTCCTCCTGCTACTTTCAGGTATGCATCCTGATTTTGCAGCAGCATTCCCACTCTTTTTTCTAAGACGGCCATAAGGAGCGGGACACGATTATGATCAATTCCCGTAGCCATACGTCTTGGATTTCCAAAGCTTGTTGGAGAAATCAGTGCCTGAATTTCAACCAGTACAGGCCTTGTACCCTCCATTGAGGCCACGACAGTCGAACCAGCAGCCCCCTGAGATCGTTCTTCAAGGAAGATTTCCGATGGATTTGCGACTTCCTCTAGACCGACTTCCTTCATTTCAAAAATGCCCATTTCGTTTGTTGATCCAAACCTGTTTTTTACAGCCCGTAAAATTCGGTATGTATGATGGCGTTCGCCTTCAAAGTATAATACGGTATCAACCATATGTTCTAAAAGCCTTGGACCTGCGATTGATCCTTCCTTTGTAACATGCCCAACGATAAAAATAGCGATTCCTTTTGTTTTGCCGATCCTCATCAGCTCGGCTGTACATTCCCGTACCTGCGAAACACTTCCTGGTGCAGATGTGACTTCCGGATGGAAGATCGTTTGAATGGAATCGATAATAACAAAATCAGGGTTCACACTATCAATGGTTCGGCTGATTTCATCAAGGCTTGTTTCCGAATATACCATCAAATTTTCCGAAGAAACCCCTAAGCGGTCAGCACGCAGCTTTGTCTGGCGCATCGATTCTTCACCTGATATGTATAAAACTGAATGCTTCTTGTTCGCCAGCTGTGATGAAACCTGAAGTAGCAGCGTTGATTTTCCGATACCAGGGTCTCCGCCAATTAACACTAAAGAACCACGGACAATTCCGCCTCCCAATACGCGGTTCAATTCATTTAAGTCCGTATAAATACGCGGTTCGCTGACAGTTTCAATTGATGTGATTGGCGTTGCTTTCGCCATTATAGCCGACCCCTCTGAATGGGCAAAAGCTCCTCTTCTGGTTGATGCCGGCTTTTCCACCTCTTCAACCATTGTATTCCACTGGCCGCAGCCCGGGCATTTTCCCATCCATTTGGGTGATTCATAGCCGCATTCCTGGCACATAAATTTTGTTTTTCTTTTAGCCATACTTCTTCTCCCTCTCTGAACATCAATTTCAGCCGCCATAAAGGAAATCTTAAACGTTCCCACCGGACTTTTGCGGAGAAACCAGTAATGAGAGAAGTGCGGTTTACTTCCCTATTCCCTTTTTCATGCGTCTTAAAATGCTTTCATGATGAAATTATAAAATAATCCTTTTTATCTCCTTTAAAATTAACATAAATCTGCCAAATAAACCTGTTTGAACACTGCGATATCACATTTTAATGATATTGCCTAAAAGAGTACAAAAAGGTACACGTATATAGGGACGTGTACCTTTTTGCTGTGTTCAGTCTTTGGATGTAAAATATTTATTTTTGAAGGTTTGGCGTTCCGCTGGCTTCAGCAGTTTTAACAACAAATTCCCCATCCTTCACATCTATTACAACGCTTTGACCAGTTAGGACTGTTCCCTTTAACAGTTCCTCGGATAAACGGTCCTCTATATGCTTTTGAATAGCTCTGCGGAGAGGACGTGCTCCATACTCCGGATCATAGCCTTCAACCGAAATTTTTTCTTTGGCTGCATCTGTTAATTCCAGCGTGATATCTTGTTCTTTTAGTCGCTTTGTTAATGTGTCAGACATAAGCGTAACAATTTCCTGAAGGTGCTTTTTCTCCAAAGCATGGAAAACAATAATTTCATCGATACGGTTAAGGAATTCCGGACGGAAGGATTTCTTCATCTCTTCCATTACTTTTCCTTTCATATCTTTATAATCCTGTTCTCCATCCTGGATATTGAAGCCAACATATTTGTTCCGCTTAAGCGCCTCAGCACCAACATTGGAAGTCATAATGAGAACTGTATTACGGAAGTCAACTGTTCTTCCTTTTGAATCTGTTAATCTTCCGTCTTCCAATACCTGCAATAGGATATTGAACACATCAGGATGTGCCTTTTCGATTTCATCCAAAAGAACAACGGAGTATGGCTTTCTCCGAACCTTTTCCGTTAACTGTCCGCCTTCTTCATAGCCTACATATCCTGGAGGCGATCCTACCAAACGGGATGTTGAGTGCTTCTCCATGTACTCGGACATGTCGATGCGAATCATGGCATCCTCATCACCGAACATCGCTTCTGCCAATGCACGGGCTAACTCCGTTTTACCAACCCCTGTTGGACCCAGGAATACAAAGGAACCGATTGGGCGCTTAGGATCTTTAAGTCCTGCACGCGCACGGCGGACTGCCTTAGAAATGGCTTTTACAGCTTCCTCCTGCCCAATTACACGGGAATGAAGGATTTCTTCCAGGTTTAGAAGCTTTTCTGTTTCTGTTTGTGCCAATTTGGAAACAGGAATTCCAGTCCAGCTGGATACTACATTGGCAATATCCTCAACCGTTACTTCACTGTTCTCCTTGCCTTGTTTTTCTTTCCACGTTTTCTTTGTTTCTTCAAGCTGCTCGCGCAGGCGCTGCTCTGTATCCCTTAAAGATGCAGCTTTTTCAAACTCCTGGCTTTGAACTGCAGCATCTTTTTCTTTTCTGACGTCCTCCAGCTTAACTTCTAGCTCTTTTAAGTTAGGCGGAGTTGTATAGGAGCGAAGCCTTACCTTTGAACCTGCTTCATCTATTAAATCAATCGCTTTATCCGGAAGGAATCGGTCTGAGATATAGCGGTCTGAAAGCTTTACAGCTGCCGCAATTGCCGCATCTGTAATGGTTACACGATGGTGGGCTTCATAGCGGTCACGCAGTCCCTGCAAAATCTGTACGGATTCTTCTGCAGTAGGTTCATCAACCGTAATCGGCTGGAAACGTCTTTCTAGCGCCGCATCCTTTTCGATGTATTTTCTATATTCATCAAGTGTAGTTGCCCCAATACACTGAAGCTCACCGCGAGCTAGAGAAGGTTTTAAGATATTTGACGCATCAATAGCACCTTCAGCTCCGCCCGCACCTATTAAAGTATGAAGCTCATCAATGAATAAAATAATATTACCCGCCTGCCTAATTTCATCCATCACCTTTTTCAGGCGGTCCTCAAATTCACCGCGATATTTTGTACCTGCTACCACTGTACCCATATCAAGCGTCATAACCCTTTTATCACGAAGAGTTTCCGGCACTTCATTGTTAATGATTTGCTGTGCCAATCCCTCTGCAATTGCTGTTTTACCAACCCCTGGCTCACCAATAAGAACCGGGTTGTTTTTCGTACGGCGGCTTAATACTTCAATGACACGCTGGATTTCTTTGCTGCGCCCGATTACCGGATCCAAGCTTCCTTCCCTTGCAATAGCCGTTAGATCTCGGGCTAATCCATCAAGAGTTGGCGTATTGGCATTAGCAGCAGAACCACCTTGATGGCCTCCAGACTCATTGCTGCCCAAAAGCTGCAGCACTTGCTGGCGCGCTTTATTGAGGCTGACTCCAAGGTTATTGAGGACCCTTGCTGCAACACCTTCTCCTTCACGGATAAGCCCCAGCAGGATATGCTCGGTTCCAACATAGGAGTGTCCAAGCTTTCTAGCTTCATCCATGGAAAGTTCAATTACCTTTTTAGCACGCGGTGTATAATGGATAGTCTGGGAAGCATCCTGTCCCCTGCCTATTAGATTTTCAACCTCTTTTTGGATCTTCTCAGAACCGAGACCCAATGCATAGAGGGCTTTTGCGGCTATTCCTTCTCCTTCGCGTACCAGTCCAAGCAGGATATGCTCTGTCCCGATGTTATTGTGGCCTAAACGGATTGCTTCCTCCTGTGCTAAAGCCAATACCTTCTGAGCTCTTTCCGTAAATCGTCCGAACATCATAATTTCATCCTCCCAACTCTTGATCTTCCATTTTTAGTCTTTCCCTGATTAATGAAGCCCTGCGGATATCGCGTTCATGAGGCCTAAGCGGCCCGCCTGCATATTGCTGCAAAAAGCCGGGCTGTGTCAGGATCATCAGCTCATTTAAAATATTTTTTGATATGTCTTTTATATATTGCATATCTATTCCCAGGCGAACATCGGATAAGCATTGAGCGGCTTCCTTCGATTCAATAATTCTGCAATTTGATAAAACGCCATAAGAGCGGAAGACTCTGTCTTCTAATTGTATGTTAGAAGTCTTTGCTAATGCTTCCCTTGCTGATCTTTCCTGTGAAATTAGCTGGCTGACAACACTTTTCAGATCCTCTACGATATCCTCTTCTGATTTTCCGAGTGTGATCTGGTTTGAAACTTGAAAGATGTTACCTAATGCTTCGCTGCCTTCACCGTAAATTCCTCTAACGACTAGACCAAGCTGATTAATCGCTGGAATAATCCGGTTCATTTGCTGGGTAAGCACAAGTCCTGGCAAGTGCATCATAACGGATGCTCTAAGACCAGTCCCCACATTTGTCGGGCAGCTTGTTAAAAAGCCAACATTTTCATTAAAAGCATAATCGGCCTCTTCCTCCAGCCAATCATCTATTTCATTTGCCATACTTAAGGCTTCCAAAAGCTGAAACCCCGGAAACAAACATTGAATCCGTATATGGTCTTCTTCATTAATCATAATGCTTACCTCTTCATTTTCTGAAAGAAGGCAGGCACCATGAGTTGAATTCTCAGCAAGATGGGGACTGATTAAGTGCTTTTCCATTAGCACTCTTTTTTGAAGAGGCTGAAGTTCATCCATTAATAGGAGCTCCAAATCTCCAAGTTTTGAAATAGAAGAATGCTCCACCCTATCCTTCACTTTTTGGATAACCGCTTTTGCTTCTTCGTTTGAAAATAAAGTAGGAAATTTATATTGTTTAATATTGCGTGCGAGCCTGATTCGTGAACTTAAGACAATATCGGAATCAGGGCCTTCTGCACTCATCCAGGAGCTAATAGCTTGATTCATGAAACGTTCCAGCGACAAGCTTAGTCCCCTCCCTCATGATTGGCATTCAGCTGTTTTTCCAGCTTCCTTATTTCGTCTCTCAATTCTGCCGCTTTTTCAAACTCTTCTTGGGCAATCATTTCTTTTAACTTATGTTTCAGTTCGTCAATATTCCTTCGCAAATGAATAGTTCCGCCTATTCTTGCAGGAATTTTTCCGTTATGTGAAGAATTCCCGCTGTGCAGCCTTCTAAGAATAGGCTTCAGATGGTCTTTAAAGGTCTCATAGCAATGAGCGCATCCAAATCGCCCTACTTTAATAAACTGCTGAAAGGTCATAGAACATTGTTCACATTGCAGAACCTTTTCCTGCTGGAAAGGATCCTGTTTTGATCCCTGAAACGCAGGTTCAATATTCAGCAGGCCTGCCAGCAAATTATTTATTGAAAAACCGGAACCGCTGCCAAGCATGAACATTTCACCTTTTTCCTGCGCACACTTCTCGCAAAGATGAAACTCTGCTTTCTCACCATTTACTACCTTCGTAAAATGCAGCGTGGCCGGCCTTTGATTACACTCCTGACAAATCATGTCTTCACCTCTCCAGCTCGCTAAAACTTATTTATATTTCAAAGTAGTTAACATCGCCTTCAACATCCGTGCCCGCAGCTCATCCCGATATGGCAGATCGATATATAGTACAGAACGGTCAATTACACTGAGCATTATTTTAGCTTCCCTATGTGTAATAATTTCTTCTTCAACCAGGCGATAGATTACATTTTCAGCACTGCTTTGGGCGATTCGGCTTTGCACTAATGAAATCAACTGGTTGATTAAATCAGCGTGGTCATAGGACTGGACTTTCATAATCCTGATATAGCCTCCGCCGCCCCGCTTACTCTCCACGACATAGCCTTTTTCAATCGTAAAACGGGTGTTGATAACATAATTGATCTGAGAGGGAACGCATTGAAATTTATCAGCAATCTCACTTCTTTTTATTTCCACAATTTCCCTATCACTCTTTTCTAAAACCTGTTTTAGATAATTCTCAATTATGTCGGATATATTTCTCACCAAGCCTCCCCCTATCTGACTTTGACTATATTTGACTTTAATTATACATGATTTATGTAATTTCTTGCAATCGGCGGGTGTTAATAATTTTCCCCCATTTTTTGACTTCTCAAACCTGAAAAAGGGAGTTAATGTCGATAACAATATATTTTAGAATAGGTATGTTAGTGCTTGGGTGGAGGATGTAATTTGGATGTATTTTTAGAAGTATAATCACGGAGTCGGAGATTGAGGGACAAATTTTGGGATTTTTTGAAGATAGGAGGCATTAAATGGAGATTTGTTTTGTGAAGGGCTCTGCACCCTGTATAGAGACTTGCTTTTTGATGTTTTTCAGCATCTTGGTTATTTAACTAGGAATATTTTATATTCACTTAACATCTGACCCAACTTTAAATTTTTCTGCTGGGGCAGCGTGGACGCGGATTTTTATTCAATAGATGGTTGTAGCTATAAAAAGGCGCCATAGAGCCAACTGACCGATATATCGAAAAAATCACCGATAAATTGAAATTTTGATCGTTAAATTTATGAAAGTGAACGATATTTGCTTAAAACAAAGGTGAGTGACCAAAAATGTCTCTTTAAAAAGTTTCTTTAAGAGAAATAAGCGATATTTATAGCTGAAAAATAGATAAAAACACAAAAAAAAGCACCTATCAGGTGCTCTTTCATTTGCCCGGCAGCGTCCTACTCTCACAGGGGGACAGCCCCCAACTACCATCGGCGCTGAGAAGCTTAACTTCCGTGTTCGGTATGGGAACGGGTGTGACCTTCTCGCTATCGCCACCAGACTATTTGGTTTGAAGAAAATTCATTCCTTCAAAACTAGATAATGCATGAAGAAGTGTTGCCGAGTATTCACCAATGCGTTGTCCAGCTCCGGCGGCTAGCCCCTCGAGGTCATAAGCCAATCACTTCCTGAAGGAAATTCACCTTCCTGCAGCGCTTGTCTTATGCTTGTCGGGGCTGATCAAGCCGCCTCCGCTTTTCGTTTTTGGTTAAGTCCTCGATCG
>NZ_VLKI01000026.1 GCF_007830235.1 Cytobacillus oceanisediminis | reverse complement strand
GAGGTTGATGTCCTTTAGTCTCAATTTGCGGAATTTGGTCAGGGAGCTCGGGTCTATGACTTCCTCTTCTGGAGTCATGTCCAGGAAATATTTGAAAGACATATCGTATTTCGAACGTTCAACGATATCCACATCCGAAAGGTCATGGATAGTTTTTAATAATAAGTATTTGAACATGCGGATGGGATCGATTGCGTTCCGGCCATTATTAAGGCAATACTTATCCTTCAGCTCTTCGTAAACAAAGGAAAAGTCGACAAGGTCATTAATCCTGCGCAACATATTATCCTCTGGAACGATTAGGTCATAGAGTCCCATATAAGGACTTAGCTTGATGGACTGTTGTTTTGGAATCATCGGAACCACCCACTTAACATAGATTACCTTCATTATAAAACAAAGAACGGCAGAATCCCTCACAAAAAGTATGGGATTCTGCCGTACTAATTAGGCCAGGTTAAAAGTTATTAGTTAAGTAGCACGAGGTTGATTGGAGCGGAAGGTGCGAGACTCCTGCGGGAGCAGCGGGACAGGTGAGACCCCACAGGCGCTTAAGCGCCGAGGAGGCTCACCGCACGCCCCGCGGAAAGCGAGCATCCTGGAGTGGAAATCAACCGGCTAATTTAACAAAGGCTATCCTTTAAGGACTTTTTCAGTGGCCTCCCATATCAGGGATATTCATCTGATTTCACAGCCCAATTAGTGTCAGATTCGTTTTAAGAAGCGAGTCGAGGATTTGGGACAACGTGTTTTTCGTTGTCCCCAATCCGAGATGAGCTGAGCGGAACCGGTAGATGACCTGGCTACACGTAATTCCATAAGGGGGGCCGATGGCTAATCCCATTTTGCTGTTAAGTGATGTTGAACAGTGCAATTGTCTGCTTGCTACAATTGCAGGGGGAGTACCAGCGAAGCTGTCACAGCCCGCAAAGTAAAGGCGCGCCTTGTACTGGAGTCGCTTCGGGGAAGCGAACTCCCAACCTATTGAAATTGCCCACTTTGGTAGTTACAAGATGTTTTCTATTTGTCTCACTCTACTGGTAAAGTTCTAGTATCTCCTGAATTTTTCATTAATAATGAATCCAGGCTATAGGGTACCTTCTGAAAATAAACCAATAGGAAAGCTCCTGCAGACGCAGAGAATACAGAATAGTCGAGAGGAGATTTAAAACCTATCCCTACAGTCATACATAGAGCAAATATAAGTAACAAAGCACCAGTCAATACCGCAATTGCTCTTGTTTTAAAACCAATTATAAGAAGTATTCCAAAAATGACTTCAAAACCGGTTGCTATCCATCCTACTATTGGTACAAGCGTCTCTGGTATAAAAGGAGTCAACACGCCTACATAGTTCATAAAATTTTCTATATTTCCCCATGACACATTAGGTTCTCCAGGTGCCCCCCATATTCCGAATCGATCGGCTACAGCCGATAAAAAGCTAAATCCTAAAGCCAGTCTAAGATATACTGTTATTAATCCTTTTAATTTCATTTTTTATTTCTCCTTCCCTTTGTGATAACCCTTATTAGTCCATAAGCAGACAAATATTATTAATTTTTGCTTTTCTTCTTTACTCCTTTATCGTTTAATCGCCCTGTTGGTTTGTTTTAATTCTAAGCATGTTGTTGCTTTAGAAAATGCACTTTATTCGTTTTTGCTCAAAAAATAGAATGTAGTCTGATCTTTTCAGTGGTTAATTTACGTTTATGGAATGCAAGCGTTTTTACGCGGTCGTCATGCAGATGCTGAAGTGCAGCCTCTTCTCATTTTTCATAATTATCCATCCATATTTACCAATTATTCACTTCCGTTTTTATTCGATATTGATGCAACCTTGTTTATTCATATACATTGCTGACTTCTACTTCAGGGTAAGCTCCTTGGATTTTCTTGGCTTAAATTCTATAACTTCTTAATTATTAATGATTGTATCTGCTATCTCCCGCTAAAAATCTATTTCTCCTTTCATATTCACGTTAAGTTACACAAAAAAAGTAAATAAACGAAACTTTGATAGATATGGTAAAATACTAAAAAGTAAAAGCAAGCCATTCGGCGAGGAAGTACACTCTGATAAACAGGATATGAAATTCCAAACTATTGGTTGCTTCTTCTCTGCCGACTTGTTCAATTAACAAGAGTAAAGGTGATTAGAGATGCATGAAAATGAAGTATACAAACGTATAGTTGAAAATCAACTAACAATGAGTAAATCTCATAAAAAAGTTGCCAACTATTTAATTGAAAATCAAAAAACTGCAGCATTTTTAACAGTATCCAAACTGGCTAAAAACGTCGGTGTTGGCGAGGCAACCATTATTCGCTTTGCGACCAGCCTGGGTTTTGATGGTTATTCAGATATGCAAAAATTCCTGCAGCAGGCAATGCAGCAGAAGTTCACATCAGCCGAGGAATTTTCAAATACAACAGGGGCAAATGAAGACCCGAAAAACATTGCCAGAGAAATTTTATCAGATGACATTCACAACATGAAAACGACATTAAGTCAGCTTAATCTAGATGTATTTAATGAAGCGGTTTCGGAGATGATTAAAGCGAAACGAATTTATATTATTTCCTACAGAAGTGCGGCCAGTATTGGTTCTTTTTTAGAATTTTATTTAAATCTAGTACTGCAAAATACAGAAATGATTCGTCAAAGCGACGGGGCAACAGAACATTTATTGGATATCAGCGATCAAGATATGGTCATTACGATCAGCTTTCCACGCTATACAAAGCGAACAATTGAAACCCTGAAATATGTAAAGCAAAAAGGAGCAAAAACATTGGTTATTACTGATCACCTAATGTCGCCACTTGTCCCATATGGAGATATAACGTTATTTGCTGAAACAGAAATTAACTCATTTATTGATTCATTTTCGGCACCGTTAAGTATTATTAATGCACTAATTACAGCAATTACAAGATCTGAGCACCAGAAGGTTGAAAATCGTTTGAAAGAACTTGAAGAACTTTGGGATCAGTTTGATATTTTTTATGAGTAATGTTTTATTAAATGTCTTGAAATAAAAGTCGACCTACTTCTTTGAAAGTGTGTAGGTCGACTTCTTTTCTACTTAACATATTCTTCGAAAGTAGTTATTTTTTTAGAAATGATGCCTCATTCTCTTTCATTACACCCACCCACGAAATTTGCAAGATTCTGCCATCCTGCGTACTCCAACCATGTATGCAGCTAAGCGCATATTAACATTCTGTGATTGCGAAGTTTTGTACACGGTTTCAAAAGAATCGATAATAACTTTGCGAAGTTTTGTATCTACTTCTTCCTCTGTCCAATAATACCCTTGGTTATTCTGCACCCATTCAAAATAAGAAACTGTTACTCCACCTGAGCTTGCTAATATATCGGGAACGAGAAGTATCCCTCTCTTACTTAATATCTTAGTTGCTTCAAGAGTTGTCGGACCGTTTGCCGCCTCAACAACAATCGGGGCTTTAATAAGATGGGCATTTTCAGTTGTAATTTGATTTGAAATTGCTGCAGGTATAAGAATATCACAGTCCAATTCTAACAATTCTTTGTTTGTCATGGTCTCTTTAAACAACTTTGTAACCGTACCAAAGCTATCACGGCGTTCTAACAAATAATCAATATCTAATCCATTAGGATCATAAAGCGCCCCATAGGCGTCCGAAATCGCAATGACATTTGCGCCGAAATCATGCATAAATTTTGCTAAGTAGCTGCCCGCATTACCAAATCCTTGAATAACTACTCTAGCTCCTTTAAGATTTATTCCCTTTTTCTTAGTCGCTTCTTCAATACAAATAGTTACACCTCGTGCAGTTGCACTTTCTCGTCCATTTGAACCTCCAAGCACTATAGGCTTTCCTGTAATAAAGCCTGGGGAATCAAATTCACGAATGCGGCTGTACTCATCCATCATCCATGCCATAATTTGCGAATTTGTAAACACATCTGGAGCTGGAATATCTTTTGTCGGGCCTACAACTTGACTAATTGCTCGAACATAGCCGCGGCTTAATCGTTCTAATTCATGAAAGGACATGTCTCTTGGATCACAAATAATTCCACCTTTACCACCCCCATAAGGTAAATTTGTAATCCCGCATTTTAAACTCATCCAAATGGATAGTGCTTTCACTTCATCTTCTGTTACTTCAGGATGAAACCTTATTCCACCTTTCGTAGGCCCTACTGCATCGTTATGCTGAGAGCGATAGCCAGTAAATATTCTCACTGTTCCATCATCCATACGGATAGGTATACGTACAGTGAGCATACGAACAGGCTCCTTCAATAATTCAAACATTTCACTAGAATAACCCATTTTAGTTAAAGCATTTTCAATTACGGTCTGTGTTGATTTTAATAAGTTTAAAGTCTCTTTATCCTGCTTATTTTTTAAATGTATGTCATCTAAGACTGCTGTTTTTTTCATAATGAGCACCTCACTATACAAAATAGTATTTGATTTGGATAGAGTGGCTCGTTTATTTAAAATAAATAACGAACCACACCCTTTTCAACAATTAATACGATTCAAGTCTAAAATGTTTTTTTAAAACTTACACTTATGAGTATACTTGGAATCCTCTAAAAAAAATGTTAGGTGCCTTACATATTTAACGAATAATAAAATGAAGCAAAGTAAAGTTGAATCTCTCTGCAATTAGTAGAAGTATGTCCCGTCGTATGGGAACACACCTCTTCGTAAGTCGGGTTCGGCTTGTGGCCTCCCGTATAGCCGGAGACGACCGAAACGATGCCCGGCATTTCCTCGAACGGAGATACCATACACCAAAAGCAGCCGCTGGCAAAAATCGCGTGTTCCCTTTATTCTGATCCTGGCGTTATCCTCAAAGTTCCAATTGCTTAATGAAGTTAACTGATGAATAACCACATCGGGCTGAATGTCGACAAGTGCTGAACATAGCGCTTCTCGATCAAATGTTTCACATTGTCATCAATAAGAAGAGACGGTTCAGTGGATGCTTGAATATCTTTAATTGTATAACCCTTGCTACTTCTACTAGCTTTAGCCCATTTTCTGTTACATCAATTACAGCACGCTCTGTAATTTAACGATTTACTACTCCCTTTCCCGTTATTCAGCAATGGGGGTACCGACGCCTGCAGGAGTATAAAAGGCAGGGATTCCTGCTCCGCCTGCACGAATTTTTTCAGCCAATGTGCCCTGTGGCATTAGTTCAACTTCAAGCTCACCTGAAAGCACTTGGTATTCAAACTCTTTATTTTCTCCTACATATGAGCCAATCATTTTTTTAATTTGTTTATTTTTTAATAGGAGCCCTAATCCCCACTCATCTACACCGCAGTTATTTGAAATAATTGTTAAATCTTTCACATCTGTTTCTAGTAAAGCTAAAATTAAATTTTCTGGAATACCTACTAATCTAAATCCGCCAACCATAATGGTCGCGCCATCGTGTATCTCTTTTACAGCTTCTGTAAAAGATGAAAGTATTGCCTTCACATTGATCACCTCAGCTTCATTCTACTTGTTTAATTCTATTTTGCGGCTAATTTATTAAACACAGCCTTTTTCTCGTTCAATTTATTACAATTTGGATAATACATTTTCATATGCTTCAAGAGTTAAATCAATTTCCTTCTTACCATGTACTGTAGAGAGGCTGTAACGGTTTAATGGCTTTGTATAAATTCCGTGATTTAATAGATGAAAATCAATGATCTTTCTTGTTACAAAATCAGATTGCTGCAGGTCGCGATAGTTTAATATTTCTTCTTTTTCTGTTAACACAACATTGAAAATTGTCCCTTTTCCAACAGCTTTCATTGCTATTCCTTTTGCAGTAAATAATGCTTCAATGCCTTTCTTTAGCTCATCTGTCGTTTCCATCACTTGATCAATTTCAAGTTCTAGCACTTCAATTGTTTTAAGACCTGCCGTTAAAATTGTCGGATGACCATTGTACGTACCGCTGTGGAAGAGAACATCTTTTGCAGCGGACTGTTTACTTTGACTGTTATCAAAAACATCTGATGCTGAAGTTGGTGCACTTACCATTAGAATTTCTTTTTTTCCACCGATAATTCCAACTGGAAAACCGCCGCCAACGACTTTTCCTAATGCCGTTAAATCAGGTTTGATGTTATAAACAGATTGCGCACCGCCAAGACCAAGACGAAAGCCCGTTTTTACTTCATCAAAAATGAGCAATATGCCTAGTTCTTCTGTTAATTTGCGAAGACCGTCCATAAATGATTGTTCTGCAGGAATAAAGCCTCCTTGAATAGGTTCAAGGACGACAGCTGCTACTTCATCTTTATATTTCGTTAAGATATCCGCACATGCTTCAATATTATTGAATGGCAAAATAATTGTATGCTCTTGATGATACGGGTCTACACCTTTTGATTCAATAATCGCATTTGGTTCATTAACTGGCCCTGCTTCATTCACTGGTGGATTTACACTAAGCAACACTTGATCATATCCGCCGTGATAATGTCCTTCAAATTTTGCAATTTTATATTTTCCTGTATACGAATATGCTAAGCGAAGCGCAAGCAGTGTTGCTTCAGTTCCTGAGTTTGTATAACGAACAAGCTCCATACTTGGATAATGCTCTTGTACTTTCTGTGCCATTTCCACTTCAAGACGGTGTGGTGTACCAAATAGCGCTGTTCCATCTGAATGTAATTGTGCTGTAATCGCTTCAATAATTTCCGGATGACCATGCCCAAGCATTAACGCGCCATATGATAGTAAATAATCAACATACTTATTACCATCCAAGTCTGTTAAATAGGCGCCATGTCCTTTCTCCATTACGATTGGATGTGGTGCAAATGATTTAATGTTAGCAGTTACTCCTTCTGGCATGACTGTTTTTGCTTTCTCCATAAATTCACAGGAAGTCTTTGTGTTTTTGCTGTAAACTTCATACAAGTTATTTACGGGATCCATTTTTATTTCCCACCTTTAAAAGGAGTGTTTACTCCATTTTTAATTAATAAAGAAATTCCACTCCATATTACAATGAACTCAAAAAATTGTGAAGAATTTATTTCTAATTTTTTTAAAAATGAAAAAAATACTCCGTATTTATTGAAATTGTTTTAAATCAATATTACAATTTTAAACGGTTACATTAATATTTAGATTTTATGTAATAACGTTACACAAAAACTGAAGGGGGAATCTTTTAATGAAAAAGACATATTCTTTATTACTTGTGTTAGTGCTTTCACTTTCTTCATTATTAGCAGCATGCGGTAACAATAACGAAGCAACTGAAACAAAAGATGGTGAAACAAAAGAAGATTTTAAAACGCAAATTCAAGGAGCTCCTGTATACAACTTTTTTCAATTTGTCTTGGTATTTGCACCAGAACCCGCTCGTACTCTTTCATCTAATTACGGCCCATATTGATGAACCCAACGCATAATCGTTGTGTGGGCCATCGATAAGCCACGTTCTTCCATCATCTCCACTAAATTACGAAATGTGAAACTTGCGAAGGGTATTCAGCAATAGAAAGAAACAGGAAAAACTTCCCAATAAAAGAGAATATTTCGAAGTGTAAGCCAGATTACAGAATACATAGTGGTTATCTCGTATCATGTTGTTGTGTAAGATAACTGAACACTTATGGAAAGGAAGATAAATATGGAGAAAAGAATAAAAAATCAACCGGATTTCAACCAAATTATTAACTCTAAGGAGCCAGTTGTCATCAAGTTCGACACAAACTGGTGTCCAGATTGCAGACGCATGGGTGCATTTATGGGAGAAGTATTAGAAGAATTCAATCCATTTCCTCTTTATGAAATGGATAGAGATGAATTCCAAGAAATTTCATCCACGTATAAAGTGATGGGAATTCCGAGCCTGCTTGTATTTAAAGAAGGCGAGAAAATAGGCCACTTGCATAGTGCAAATGCCAAAACACCTGAAAGTGTAACTGAATTTCTAACAACTTATTTTAAATAAAAGCAAGGGACCGGGCATAGTGCTCGATCCCTTTTCTTAACTTCATGAATCATCATTTTCTTTTTGAAGACTCTTCATGTACTTCAAATATTGATTGATTAACTGGTCAAGTTCTTGACTTAATTGTATGAGAGTAGATTTTTGAAGTTCCTTATCAACGTTGAATAATTTTGTCAATTTTCCGCGTTTTACCTCAATCATATACCTCAAAAAGTAAATAGATGCTATCGAATCACCGTACTTCTTCTCCATAACCGTTTACCTCACTGTTTTACCATTCTTACACCAAATAAGCGCATTTTACCTCATAATGTTCACATTATTTTTTGATTTAACTGTAGCTGATATTGGAAATGAATAATGTTAGCTATCTCACTTTTATGAGGTTAACCGTTACATTTATTTAGAAGATTATTCTGCTTTCATATTTTTTCTTCCACAATACTGTCAATGCTTTTTGTTCCGAATTGTCTTAATACTTATATTTTGGGTATTGATATTCCAGATGTGGGATTTTAACGCAGTCATTTTTGAGCTCTTGACTTTTTTCATCAAGATGAGTAAAACTAAATTCAATGAAAAAGCGTTAATCTGCGTTAAATTTGCCGAATAGATCCCTTTATCAACACGAATAAATTTTGCTGCTTTTAATATAGAAAGCTGATGATGTAGTGTTGTTTTAGAAGTATTAAACTGCACGCTCATCTCTTGAAGCGGTAACGGTCCCTTTAGAAGCTGATTAAGCAATTTTAATCGGAGTTCATCCCCTAACGCCTTGTGACCACGAATTAATTCATCCGAAGGAACTCCTGACCAAGCTCATGAACATAGCCACCTAAGTATTCGTGAGGTTCAAATTATGTAGCATACTTCTCGAATAATTCCCCTTGATGATGTTCAGTGGCTGTCGCTTTTCTAATTGGCTCAGTATCCCGATCCTTTTAAGGTAAAAGTGTGTCATAAAAATGATCGATTAAAATTTCTGAAAGACGGTTGAAAAATCTTGAACAGATGATGCGGATTGTTTGTTTTGAAGCATAATCAGCCCATACCAGAAGTTGGTCGAATTGAAGCCGCAGCTGCACAGCAATAGAAGGGATTCTTTTCACGTTTATTTTGAAACAATTCAAATTCATGATAGAGTTGAAATATCAGTGCACAAGGGGGATGGAAGATGCCTGCTTCAGCGCAAAAATCAAAGAAAATACTCACAAAGTCCAAAAACGATTATATACAAAACTTCTTAATCAACCAGTTGTTATTCATATAACTTCTGTTGTAAAGGTTAAAGGGCGAATACAGAATACGATGAATATACAATTGCTGTTTCTGTAAAACAAGATGAAGTCAAGATTTTCAAGCATGCAATTAGCTTGATCCGTCCGAATCGAGCTGAAATTGAAGAAAAAAAGTCAGTATCAAATCATAAGAAAAAGGACCGTAGGTATACACACACCCGACGGTCCTTTTATCAATTGAGGTTAAGGTTCATTTTATTCCCGGGATCTATTCAGCACCGGCAATCATCCTATGTTAGTGTATCTTACTGGGGAAGCTACAAGGCGTTACCCTATCTTTTCGTTCTCATCGAAAAAGTTGTTCTCTTTGTAACTTTCATTTGAGTTACTCAGAGCCGTTCTCTCCCCATAAAGTTTTTAGTCTTACTTTTGAGAACAACGTCTCGCACCCTTCGGAAGTTCGTTAGTTCTTATATAATGAAACTATTCTCATCATATCTAGTTTTTCAGGCGCGCGACATATCCGTTTGCATACCTTTTATTAAAGAATGGCTTCAGCCCTCGTAACCTGTCAGTTATGGAGGATCGCTGAGAGTTATTATTTTTCAGTTTCTGTTTGCCCCATTGCAATAGCAATTCTATTCCAAGTGTTAATTTGATTAATTATTAGAACAAGGTCAACATACTGTTTTTCGTCATAGTGGTTACGCACTCGTTGATAAAGCTGATCTGGCACACGTTTTGTCGGGATTAACGTTACGTGCTCTGTCAACTCTAAAGCTACTTTTTCTGCTTCTGTGTAAAAGTCACACTCTTCCCAAGCACTAATACCATATACTCTTTCTTCTGTTTCACCCATTTTCAGGACATCTGTTGTGTGCATATACATACAAAGTGGACAGCCGTTAATTTGAGAAGCACGAAGTCTAATAAGTTCACGAAGTTTACGGTCTAAACCTGTAGATACCGTATACTTATCCAATTTCTCAATGATTTTAAGTGCGTCTGGTGCTACATTGTAATAATCAATTCTTTGTGTCAATTTTATTTCCTCCTTAAAAAGTTTATTCAATTCAATATATAATTGATTTGAATTGAATAAACTCTTTATTTCCTCCTTAAAAAGTTTATTCAATTCAATTCAATTCCCTTCTTTAAACCAAATTCGATAACGGTCTGCTATTGTTCCTTAATATGTCCAAAAGTTACATTTGTTCATCTTCAGGTACGTTTGTGACAAACATTTCCTTCTCCTAAATGAATTCCTCTTTTATTAACTTCGTTTCACTTCATGATTTTTGGATTGTCCACTCCGTTTTTTGAAGAAGATAATCCACAGTAGCCAAATGTTCGACTTCCGGTTCACCAAGTTCTTACGCTCGTCGCAGTTCGATGATCCCTCTGCACAAGCTCTACTTTCCCTCCTGCTTTTCGGATATCTGTAACCGTCTGCTCTCTACGGAGTAAGTCCGAGATAAGTCCAAAAAACGCCATGCAGATGCTTTGGTTAGTTCTTTATAAAACTGCTCTTTAACCATTGTCTTATCCAGAATCTGGGATTTGAGGACTTATGGCCAATATCTGTGCACCTTTTTGCTTAATTTAAGGAAGCAGCTCCTGGTAAGCCTTGTGTTCAAGGTTACAATAGGGACACCAAGCCCCTCGGTAAAAGGTTAAGATAACAGGACCTTTTTCAAGTTCACGGGAAAAAGATATATGTTCACCCGTCGCGTTTGGAAGTGTAAAGTCTGGAGCTATATGCCCGATCGATATTCCTTTAGGCGCATGCTTCTCTAAATCCTCTGCTGCTTCTCTAATATATCTTGTATTGCCTGAGGGCGATTATTAACAACCTGATTAATTTTCGCTTCTACTTGTTCTCGTAATGTCATGTTTATCCCTCCCATTCTCTCTCTCTTTACCAGCAGTTTATATAAAAAAAAGAATGGATTCTGTAATCTAGATTACATTTATGCTTAAATATAAAAAAACTTCCTAGAGAAGTATCCAGGAACGTTTTCATAACTATTTAAATAAACGAAGATATTCCCCATAGCCTTCTTCTTTTAGCTTGTCTATTGGGATATATTCAAGTGCAGCAGAGTTAATGCAATATCGAAGGTTCTGGTGCAAAAACTTCAAGGCAATTGCAATTAATCTCTAAAACTTGGCTATACTGATACTATCAATCTAGAAAAGGGATGGTATTCAGTTATGAAAAAGCAAAATTTATTCAAATGGAAACATTATCAACCTGATATTATTTTATTAACCGTGAGAGGGCCCCTGGCTCACGCCTTGGATAATGACATGTAAACTTGCCTAAAAATAAAAATCCTTTCCGAATCGGGAAGGATTTTTGTTTTCATTACTTAACAATGTGAATAGGGCTGCCAATAGCAACTTCTGCTGCTTCCATTGTGATTTCGCCTAATGTTGGATGAGCATGGATCGTCATAGCGAGATCTTCTGCAGTCATACCTGCTTCAATTGCCAATCCAAGCTCGGCAATCATATCGGATGCGCTGGCACCAGCAATTTGTGCACCGATCACAAGACCATCTTCTTTACGTGTTACAAGCTTTAAGAAGCCATCTGTTGAATCCAGTGCTAGAGCACGGCCGTTAGCTGCAAATGGGAACTTGGCTGCTGTTACTTCGATTCCTTCTTCCTTCGCCTGCTTTTCTGTATAGCCTACAGAAGCAAGCTCTGGTTCAGAGAATACGACAGCTGGAATAGCCAGGTAATCAATTTCTGAGTTATGTCCGGCAATTGCTTCTGCAGCGATTTTTCCTTCGTAAGAAGCTTTATGTGCAAGCGGTGGTCCTTCTACAATATCACCAATTGCATATATATTGTTTACAGATGTACGGCATTGCTTATCGATTTTAACTACTCCGTGGTCGCTCATTTCGATGCCTACCTGCTCCAAACCTAATTCATCAGTATTAGGGCGGCGTCCAACCATAACGAATACATAATCCGCTTCAATGGTTTTCTCTTCGCCTTTTACTTCATATTTTACAGCTACGCTGTTTTCACTTTCTTGAACACCTTTAGCAAGTGCCTTTGTAATGATTTCAGCGCCTTTTTTCTTAAGGTTGCGTTTTACAAGGGAAGACATCTGCTTTTCGAAACCATTAAGGATTTCATCAGTACCTTCAAGTATAGTTACTTTTGTGCCAAAGTTAGCATAAGCGCCCCCTAGCTCTGTACCGATATAACCTCCACCGATAACAACTATGCTTTCAGGAATTTCTTCTAGTGCCAATGCACCTGTTGAATCCAGTACACGTTTTGTGTATTTAAATGCAGGAAGCTCAATTGGGCGTGATCCTGTAGCAATAATGGCATTTTTGAATGTATATGTCTGAGCAGAATTTTCATCCATTACGCGAAGTGTATTCGCATCAACAAAGTAAGCTTCACCGCGTACGATGTCTACCTTATTGCCTTTTAATAGGCCTTCAACACCGCCTGTAAGCTTTTTAACGACACCAGCTTTCCATTCTTGAACCTTTGTGAAGTCAACCTTCACATTTTCAGCAGTTATACCCATATTATCAGAGTGTTTAGCTGTTTCATAACGGTGACCAGCTGAAATGAGTGCTTTTGAAGGAATACATCCAACATTTAGGCACACACCACCTAGGGTACCTTTTTCTACAATTGTAACCTTCTGTCCAAGCTGTGCTGCGCGGATCGCTGCAACATATCCTCCTGGACCTGCTCCAATGACTATAGTATCTGTTTCAATTGGGAAATCTCCTACTACCATTTATTACGCCTCCATTAACAATAGTTCTGGATCGTTCAGTAAACGCTTGATGTGGTTTAGTGCATTCTGTGCAGTTGCTCCATCAATAATTCTGTGGTCAAAGCTTAAGGACAACGCCAATACAGGAGCAGCAACAATTTCTCCATCTCTAACTACTGGCTTTTCAGCAATGCGACCAATACCGAGAATGGCTACTTCTGGGTGGTTGATAACTGGTGTAAACCACTGACCGCCAGCAGAACCGATATTTGTGATGGTGCATGAAGCACCTTTCATTTCATCCGGTGCCAGCTTGCCATCGCGTGCTTTTCCAGCCAGCTCATTGATTTCATTTGAAATAGTAAAAGTGGATTTGCGGTCTGCATCCTTAACTACCGGTACAAGAAGACCTTTCTCAGTATCTGCTGCAATACCAATGTTGTAGTAATGCTTATGGATGATTTCACCTGCAGCATCATCAATGGATGTATTTAATGCAGGGAACTCACGCAATGCACTTGTCAATGCCTTTACCACATATGGAAGGTATGTAAGCTTAATTCCTTTATTAGCTGCAATTTCTTTGAACTTCTTGCGGTGTGCAACAAGTTTCGTTACATCAATTTCATCCATCAATGTAACATGTGGAGCAGTATGCTTAGAGTTTACCATAGCTTTAGCAATGGCTTTACGGATCCCGCTCATCTTCTCGCGTGTTTCAGGGTATTGTCCTTCCGGAATCGCTTGTGCAGCTGCTGGTGCTGCTTCCTGAGCAAGGGCTTCAGCAGCTTGAGCTTGTGCTCCTCCATTCAAGAACGCGTCGATATCAGCTTTTTGAATACGGCCGTTTTTGCCGCTTCCTGCTACCTGGCGAATGTCAACGCCTTTATCACGAGCATATTTTCTTACTGATGGCATTGCAATAATGCGGCGGTTAGGATCAACTTCAGTTTGGGAAATAGCCGCCCCTTCTTTTGGTGCTTCTTGCATAGGGACTTCTTCCTTTTTCACATCCTGGCCTGCTTCACCTGTTGATTGAACTTGAGCTTCAGTTTTAGCTTCTTCTTTGGGAGCCTCGTCTTCATGGTCTCCCTTGAATTTAAGGTCCTCATATCCAGGAGCGTCAAAAGTAATCAAAACCTGGCCTACAGTTGCAACTGTACCTTCTTCAACAAGAATTTCTTCGACTTTACCTTTAACAGGGGAAGGAATCTCAACAACTGCTTTATCGTTTTGAACTTCACAAAGCACGTCATCTTCTTGTATTTCATCGCCTGGCTTAACGAACCACTTGACGATTTCACCTTCATGGATACCTTCACCAATGTCAGGCAATCTAAATTGGAATGCCAATGGAATTCACCCTCCTATAATTTCGATCAATTAATAAAGCGCAAGCGCCTTGTCCATCCCCGACAAGCACAAGACATCAAGCGGCCGGTCCTTTTCAAATTGAAGCGGATTCAAATTAAGCTTCCTTTCGTTCAGTTTAATTTGCAGCAGTCGGAGCAGCTTGGTTTAATTGAACAGGTAAACCCGCTTCCAATGATTGTTTCGCTGCCCTTGCAATGCGCTCAGCTTGCAAACCATCAAACCCTGTACAGGTTACATCCTGGTTATTCAAAATAGAGCTCGCAAATTCAGTAACTTCGTCAATATATGCTTGAGTGTAGCGTTCAAGGAAGAAATATAGGGGCTTTTCCTTTGCTACATAATTCGCTGTAGAAACTTCCACATTCGTTGCACGGTTGTTGTCTACATTTGCTGCTCCCTTATCACCGAAGACTTCAAGACGTTGGTCGTATCCGTATGCAGCCCTGCGGCTATGTCAGCCCCCTCTTCCTTTTACTAAATTGGGTAAAAAACATGCAGATCTTTAATAAATCGTTAATAAATCGATACAAATCATAGACATTCGGAACCATCAAATGATCTGATTATTTTCCCACATCCGGATAGCGCCTCTCCTGGGTTTCATGAAACGTTCCACGTCTAGTCGCCTTCAGTGACTCGCCCAAGGCAAACACAGAAGCGCCCAGCAAGACGAGATCCTTCAACAGAAATTGACCTGGGGCCGCAGAAAGGGCGGGGAAACCGAGGCTCGGCTCAAAGACACCCGGCGTGGAGAGCATGAAACTCAGTGTCGTCAGAAATAGAATGCAGGAAAGAAACGCTCCAACAGCTGACAGCTTTGCAGACACAAAGCGGCTGAGAATGAGTAGGCCGACTAATAATTCTAATATGCCCAATAGAGAAGAAAACGTACGAATTGAAAAATAGTTGTAAAGCCATCCAAGTACTGGGCTGTTGCTTACAAGGCCGGCAATCTCATTCGCTTCGTAGGCCGTGAATTTCATCGCGCCAATCCAAATATAAACGATAGCCAGTGCAATAAACAAACCCTTTTTTCCGATGATCTCAATTTGTTGACCGAAAGCTTCAAATAACTTGAACATGAACGTTTCCTCCTCCGCCATTAGCAATAGTAAGTTTGTTATTTACCGAAAGGCAAAAAAAATGTTCCCCCATTTTTCCCTCGGACCCATACATTTTTATCATACCCGCGTTTTTCCCAATACCCTGTCCATTACATTCCAATGTGTCGCATTTTTTATTTAAATTATAAACCACTTGCTCGACAGCTCCTTCACAAACACTACAAGATGCTGTAAATACTTCGATTAATCTTTTTGCCACTTTAATTCACTCCTTTTGATAATTTTTTTAAAATCGGACACTGACTTTTTGGAACTCCAGAACCAGGGCATTTTTCAACCAAACCTTCTAACAAGAATTTCATTTCGTTTAAATCACGAATCTTTTTTTCAATTTCCTCAATTTTTCCTGATGCAAATTCGAGCTTTTCTTCTGAATGAAATTCTTTATCCCCGTTTGATACAGCTAGTAGATCTTTAATTTCTTCCAAAGTAAACCCTAGATCCTGAGCCCGTTTAATAAACTCAATGTCTTGAATTACTTCATGGGGATACATTCTGTATGCAGCATCACTTGCGGGTGGTGTCAGCAACGCTGGTACTGCCCCGAAACGATGATTACTTCTCAATGCTTTTTTAGGCTTAGATATGCTTATTTAATGCTTCCTCAAGTGCTTCCTTAGACTTAAGACCAACCAAAGTATCTACAACCTTGCCATCTTTCATGACTATTAGAGTCGGAATACTCATGATACCAAATTTGTTGGCTGTTTCTTGGTTTTGATCGACATCAATCTTTACAATCTTAACTTGGTTCCCCATGTCTTGATCAAGCTCTTCAAGAACGGGTGCAATCATTTTACAAGGTCCACACCAAGTGGCGAAAAAGTCAGCTAACACTATTCCATTGTTAGTTTCTGCCGTAAATGTTTGATCGGTCACGTTTAATACTGCCATCTCTTATCCATCCCCTTAAAATCTGTAATAGTTTTTTCTTACACTTACGAGTATAGTTTTTTTCTGTATTTAAAAATGTTAGATGGCTAACATTTAGTCATTATATTTAAGAATTATTGGTGGCAAAATTTTATCAATACAAAAAAACATCTCCTCCGTTCGAAGAGATGTTCGTTTTCTCATTTAGCTTTTTAATTTTTCCAAGAGCTCTTCTACATAATGCTGGGCACTTTGTGCGGCAATGCTACCATCACCAGTTGCGGTTACAATTTGACGTAATGTTTTTTCACGAGCATCCCCTGAAGCAAAGATACCTTCCACCTTTGTTTCCATTCGATCATTTGTCTCAATGTAGCCCATTGAATTCGTGATTCCAAGTTTCCTAAATGGTGCTGTTAGTGGAACCATTCCGACATAGATAAATACACCGTCTATAGTAAACTCTTTTTCAGCGCCATTTTCCGTCGATACAAGCGTCACTGACCCTACTTTTCCATTTTGCTCATTAATGGTTTTAACGGTTGTATTAAACATAACCTCAATTTTTTCATTATCAAACGCACGTTGCTGTAGAATTTTCTGCGCTCTGAATTCATCACGCCGATGAACAATTGTCACCTTATTTGCGAAGCGAGTTAAGTATACACCCTCTTCAACAGCAGAGTCTCCTCCCCCCACTACCACAAGGTCCTTGCCTTTAAAAAAGGCTCCATCACAGACTGCACAATAAGATACACCACGTCCACCTAGCTCTTTTTCACCAGGTGCACCCAGCTTTTTATACTCAGCACCGGTTGCAATGATCACGGCGCGAGCTTTATATTCCTTTGAAGTGGTTTTGACCGTTTTATATTCCACACCATCTTCAATGTCTTTAATATCTCCATATGCATATTCAGCACCAAACTTCTTTGCATGCTCAAACATCTTGTTAGAAAGATCAGGACCTAGAATATGATCAAATCCAGGATAGTTTTCAACCTCTTCTGTATTGACCATTTGTCCACCAGGCACTCCTCTTTCAATCATTAAAGTTGAAAGGTTGGCACGAGATGTATAAACCGCAGCTGTCATACCAGCTGGGCCAGCTCCAATAATAATCACATCAAAGATTTTTTCACTCGTCATCTTATCCATCTCCTTTTTCATTTTAGCAACTTTGAAAGGCTAATATGAATCGTCTTACTTTAGGTAGTATAAACTAATTTGAAACATAAAAATGTTAGATGGCTCACAATAAAGATGGTTTATTTTATAAACAAAAAAAGCTGTTAAAACTATTGCTTGTAAACATATCTAATTATTTCATAACATCATACAAGTGGAGTACGAAGGTTGATTTTGTACATAAAATGAAACCATTCTTCAGCATATAAAAATGCAGAAGGCGAGAATGAGAAGCTTGCGAAGGGTATTCAGGTATAGAAAGAAACAGGAGAAACTTCCTAATAAAAAAGAATATTTCGATGTGTAAGCCAGATTACAGAATACATAGTGGTTATCTCGTATCATGTTGTTGTGTAAGATAACTGAACACTTATGGAAAGGAAGATAAATATGGAGAAAAGAATAAAAAATCAACCGGATTTCAACCAAATTATTGACTCTAAGGAGCCAGTTGTCATCAAGTTCGACACAAACTGGTGTCCAGATTGCAAACGCATGGGTGCATTTATGGGAGAAGTATTAGAAGAATTCAATCCATTTCCTCTTTATGAAATGGATAGAGATGAATTCCAAGAAATTTCATCCACGTATAAAGTGATGGGAATTCCGAGCCTACTTGTATTTAAAGAAGGCGAGAAAATAGGCCACTTGCATAGTGCAAATGCCAAAACACCTGAAAGTGTAACTGAATTTCTAACAACTTATTTTAAATAAAAGCAAGGGACCGAGCATTGTGCTCGATCCCTTTTCTTAACTTCATGAATCATCATTTTCTTTTTGAAGACTCCTCATGTAATTCAAATATTGATTGATTAATTGGTCAAGTTCTTGACTTAATTGTATGATAGTAGATTTTTGAAGTTCCTTATCAACGTTGAATAATTTTGTCAATTCTTCCCGTTTTACCTCAATCATATACCTCAAAAAGTAAATAGGTGCTATCGAATCACTGTACTTCTTCTCCATAATCGGTTACCTCACTGTTTTACCATTCTTACACCGAATAAGCGCATTTTACCTCATAATGTTCACATTATTTTTTGATTTAACTGTAGCTGATATTGGAAATGAAAAGTAGTAGGGTAATTTTTCTTCCACAATACTGTCAATGCTTTTTGTTCAGAATTTTCTTAATACTTATATTTTCTTTGTTATTGATATTCCAGATGTGGGATTTTAACGCAGTCATTTTTGAGCTCTTTTTCGTGAGTTTCAAAATATGTAGCATACTTCTCAAATAATTCCCCTTGATGATGTTCAGTGGCTGTCGCTTTTCTAATTGGCTCAGGATACTTGGTTTCCTTGGTCACTAAGCAAGTAAAAATCTAGTTCATTTTTCCCCTTCATAGTCAAAGAAGAATCTGGGGTTTGAGGACTTATGGCCAATAGCTGTACACCTTTTTGCTTAATTTGAGGAAGCAGCTCCCTTTAAGCCTTGAGTTCAAGGTTACAATAGGGACACCAAGCCCCTCGGTAAAAGGTTAAGATAACAGGACCTTTTTCAAGTTCACGGTAAAAAGATATATGTTCACCCGTCGCGTTTGGAAGTGTAAAGTCTGGAGCTATATGCCCGACCGATATTCCTTTAGGCGCATGCTTCTCTAAGTCCTCGCTCTCCTTTTTAATATTCTCTCAGTTATGAGGGGAGAAGACATTTTCCTCCCTGTTGGCAGGTCTTTTTCACTCCTTGAAGTTCTAACAAAGATGCTTCATATTTAATTTAAAAAATTTATACCCATCCTCTGAAGCTTGAAGCTTCAGCCACTTTTCTGATCCCTACCATATAAGCAGCTAAGCGCATATCAACTTGATGATTTTGAGAAGTTTGATATATATTTTCAAAGGAACTAATCATCACTTTTGATAGTTTTTCATTAACCTCTTCTTCTGTCCAATAATACCCTTGATTGTTTTGCACCCATTCAAAATAAAATACTGTTTCTCCACCGGCACTAGCGAGAATGTCTGGAACAAGAAGTACTCCACGCTCTGTTAAAATCTTGGTTGCCTCGGGTGTAGTCGGACCATTTGCTGCTTCTACAACGATACTTGCCTTGATATTCTCAGCATTTTTCCCAGTAATTTGGTTTAAAATAGCGGCAGGAACCAGGATGTCACAATCTAATTCTAGTAACTCTTGGTTTGTGATGGTATCTTTAAACTGCTGAGTAACGGTACCGAAACTATCTCTTCTATCTAACAAATAATCAATATCAAGTCCATTTGGATCGTGAATGGCTCTGTATACGTCTGAAATACCAGATTGGCTCTTTTAAAAGTTCGAACATTTCAGCCTAATTTAGCAAGCGCTTTTTGAATAACCGTCTGTGTAGAATAGAATAAGTTTAATGACTCTTTTTCTTCTTGTTGTTTATTGGTCATTTCCGTTAATAACGTCTTAATAGACATTTTAGACACCTCTTCGTTTAGTGGGTTATTGGTTTCTTCTTATCCCTTTGCTTAAAACTTTTTTGATTTTCTCAAATGCCCAGTCAAGTTCTTCTTTGGTAATGATAAGCGGTGGTGCAAAGCGAATTACGGTATCATGAGTTTCCTTACATAATAACCCTTCATCTTTTAATTGCTCACAATATGGTCTAGCTGCTTCCGTTAGTTCAACCCCGATGAATAACCCTCGGCCGCGAATTTCTTTGATGATAGGATTTTCGATTGTTTTTAATTGATTTAAAAAGTACTGGCCTAATTCGAATGAACGCTGTTCTAATTTTTCTTCCTCCATTACATCTAGCGCTGCAATGGACACTGCACATGCAAGTGGATTACCTCCAAATGTCGAACCATGTGATCCAGGATTAAAGACACCTAATACATCAGCATTAGCCACGACACAAGAAATTGGGAATACGCCTCCGCCAAAACGACTACTAAACTATCAATTACTTCCGGAACGGCCTCAAGGGCTCTTCTCTAAATATATCTTGTATTGCCTGAGGGCGATTATTAACAACCTGATTTATTTTCGCTTCTAACTGTTCTCGTAATGTCATGTTTATCCCTCCCATTATTTCTCTCTTTCCACCAGTTTATATAAAAAAAAGAATGGATTCTGTTATCTAGCTTACATTTATGCTTAAATATAAAAAAACGTCCTAGAGAAGTCTCCAGGAACGTTTTCATAACTATTTAAATAAACGAAGATATTCCCCATAGCCTTCTTCTTTTAGCTTGTCTATTGGGTTAAATTTAAGTGCAGCAGAGTTAATGCAATATCGAAGTCCACCTTTATCACGTGGTCCATCATCAAATACGTGTCCTAAATGAGAATCTGCCGAGGTGCTTCTGGCTTCAATGCGTCTCATCCCATGGGACGTATCTAGTTTTTCGAGGACTTCTTGATGCTTAATAGGCTTTGTGAAGCTCGGCCATCCACATCCAGAGTCAAATTTGTCAAATGAACTAAATAATGGTTCACCAGAAACAATATCTACATAAATTCCTTCTTCCTTATGATTCCAAAATTCATTTTGGAAGGGTGTTTCCGTACCGTTCTCTTGAGTCACACGGTGCTGAATTGGAGTAAGCTGCTTTATGTTTTCTGCATGCTGTTTCTTCCAATTTTCTCGGATAAATCCCGCTCGTCCAGATCCTTCTTTGTAAATATTATAATGAAAGGAATTCTTTTTATAATAGCCCTGATGGTATTCTTCTGCTGGATAAAACTCAGATGCCTCTTTGATTTCTGTCACGATTGGCTTTGAAATCCTTTTACTATCCTCTAATGTCTGTTTTGATTCTTCGGCTAGTCGCTTTTGTTCCTCAGTATGATAAAAGATTGCCGTTTTATAGGACTCTCCTCGATCACCAAACTGACCATTTGCATCGGTTGGGTCAATTTGTTGCCAAAATAGTTCTAACAGCTTTTCATACGGAAAAACAGTCGGATCATACGTAATTTGAACTGCCTCATAATGACCCGTTGTGTATGAGCATACTTCATCATAGGTTGGGTTCTCTATATGCCCACCTGTATAGCCTGAAACTACTTTAATAATGCCTGGTAACTCATCAAATGGCTGAACCATACACCAAAAACATCCACCAGCAAATGTAGCTAATTCATAAATTGTTGACATAAACATACCTCCTACTAGTACTAGTTTACCCAAACCCTATCTATTCCTTCAATTTAGAAAGAACACCTCAGTTCATAAGGGTTTCCTTTTTAATTATTTAGATTATTTCTTTCTCCAAGTTGATTGAATCTTTATGAAGTTTGTATCTTTTAAGATGTTAAACACTGGACATCTTGAGTCTGTCTTTTCTTTTAGCTCTTGAATTCTCTCATCAGATTTGTCAGTGTCAACCACTGCTTCAATGGTAGTTTCGAAGTATTGCTTTATCGTGTCAATGATGTTAACGTGAACCATTTACCACCACTGCGTTCTTTTGGTTTACAGTTTTTTTGATAAATGGCATTAATGCACGAAGCTCACGGCCAACTACTTCGATCGGATGATTGTTTTCGCTACGGTTGATTGCATTAAATTGCGGGCGGTTTGCCTGGTTTTCTAAGATCCAGCCCTTAGCAAATGCACCTGTTTGAATGTCTGTTAATACTTCTTTCATGCGTGCTTTTGTATCTTCGTTTACAACACGTGGTCCTGAAACGAAATCTCCCCATTGTGCTGTATCAGAGATAGAGTAGCGCATGTTTTCTAATCCTCCTTCATATAGAAGGTCAACGATTAATTTTAATTCGTGTAAGCACTCAAAGTAAGCAACTTCTGGCTGGTAACCAGCTTCTACAAGCGTTTCGAAACCAGCTTTAATTAGGGCAGTAGTACCGCCCGCAAGAACTGCCTGTTCTCCGAATAGATCTGTTTCTGTTTCTTCTTGGAAAGAAGTTTCTAATACACCTGCACGAGCAGAGCCAATACCTTTAGCGAAAGCTAGAGCCAGGTCACGCGCTTGCCCAGTGTAGTCTTGGTATACTGCGTAAAGTGCTGGAACACCTGCGCCCTCTGTATATGTGCGGCGAACTAAATGTCCTGGTCCTTTAGGAGCAACTAAGAATACATCTACATCGGCAGGTGGAACGATTTGTGTAAAATGTACGTTGAAGCCATGTGCAAATACTAATGCATTACCAGCTTCAAGGTTCGGTTTGATGCTTTCTTCGTATACCTTTGGCTGCATTTCATCTGGAAGCAAAACCATAACAACGTCTGCTTGACGAGTTGCTTCTGCAACAGTAGTAACCTCAATGCCGTCTTCTACTGCTTTATCCCAAGACTTTCCACCTCTTAAACCAACAACAACATCAAAGCCGCTTTCTTTTAGGTTTAATGCGTGAGCATGACCTTGTGATCCATACCCGATTACTGCAATCTTCTTTCCTTGTAAAACTGCCTCTTGAATATCTCCGTTATATAGTACCTTTGCCATAATAATCATCCCTTCAGTATTGTTTATTTTATTTGAGAATAGGTAGTTAACTCGTTAACTTGTGGTTGATGTCCCCGTAAAAAGGCGGTTAATTCGGTTCTAACAATCACTTTAAATCCATAAGGCCGGAATAAATCGATTAATGATCAATTTTATCCGGACGTCCTGTGATCTGGATCGCCGGGCTGTCCTTGCTGACGTCTATAATCAAGGCGCAGAATGGATCAATAATGCCGCTGATTTCACTGCGAAGCTGTGAACAGCCGGCTTCTTAATAACTACCATTTCTCAATAATAAAAATGTCAATCTTTTAATGCTCCTTGATACTCTTTTAAAAATTAAAAGATTAGTGTCCTAAATCACTTGTGAGCTGTTTTTGTTCTTCATAAAACAGAGGTGCATGATCATCCTTTAATCCTTCAATTATATCTTCCGCAATCTGTTTACCTAGTTTCCTACCAGCTATATTTTTAGTTTCATATTGTACACCTGCGAGTTTTCTGAAAAGGTCGGATTCTTTTGACATTGCAATAAATGTTTCTTTTTTCATCCGGAAATATATACAAAAGAACCGTGCTGACTGCCCAACCTGTTGCTACATGAGCAGAAGGATAGGAAGGCTGGGCTGGAAATGTAAAATTATCAATTAATTGGATGTCAGGATCAAGATGTGTTGGACTTGGTAGAAGATAATGGTATTTTTCATGGAATGCAGCTACAGGGGCTGTATAAATAGCACCACTTACTATGGTGAATCCTTGCAGCTTCAGGTGGTGTTAGACTGTATTTCTTTAACATTTCTTCTGTTATTGCCATCCACCATTGGACCATTAATCTCACTTGTCTATCGTTTAAGGATCATTAATTTAGGTCAAACGTTGAAAAAAGAGGAAAGCCCAAGTTTCTTGAACATTGCTCTCCTTGACCTAGTTGTTCAGTGAATAATTTATTTACCTGGTACGATATGCCAAATTTCTTCTGCATATTTTTTAACCGTATTGTCAGAACTGAACTGGCCACCATTTGCGGTGTTTATCAAACTCATCTTACGCCATGTTTTTTGATCTTTATATAACCTGTCGATTTTTTCTTGGGCCGCAACATATGCATGGAAATCTAGAAGATTGAAATATTCATCGTTATATTTAATCAACGTATCAAAGATTTCTTGACCTTCACGAACAATATTTGGAATCGTTCCATCTACAAGTGCATTCACCACGCGTTTAATGATTGGATCAGCATCATATACACCCCAGGCATTATAATCATGTGCATAATAGTGGGCATACACGTCATCTTTATCCATCCCAAAGATAACGATATTTTCATTGCCAACAGCATCTCTAATTTCAATATTGGCCCCGTCGAGTGTTGCTATCGTTACTGCACCATTTAGCATAAACTTCATGTTTGAAGTACCAGATGCTTCTTTAGAGGCAAGTGAAATTTGTTCTGAAACATCTGCTGCCGGTACGATAATTTCTGCGAGTGAAACGTTATAGTTCGGTAAAAAGACAACTTTCAATTTATCTTTCAATGCATTGTCGTTATTGACTAAGGTACCGACTTCGTTAATCACCTTGATAACTGATTTTGCAAAGTAGTAGCTCGGTGCTGCTTTTGCTCCGAAAATGAAAACGCGTGGCGTAATATCTAAATCAGGATTTTCCTTCAAATCCATATATAACTTGATGATATGTAAGAGATTTAATAGCTGACGCTTATACGCATGAAGACGCTTAACTTGTACATCGAAAATCGCATTTGGTGAAACTTCAACACCAGTAGCTTCTTTAATGTATGCGGCTAGACGCTCTTTGTTTTGATGTTTTGCATTTGCAAGTTTATCTTTAACTTTTTTATCGTCTGCATAACTTTCTAAAAGTTTAATTTTGCTAGCATCTGCACGCCATTCCTTACCAATCGTCTCATCCAATACCTTAGACATTGGTTCGTTTGAAATTTGTGACCAACGACGCAAGGCAATCCCGTTGGTCTTATTATTAAAGCGCTCAGGGAAAAGTACATAGAAATCATGAAGCACGACATCTTTCAACAAGTCAGAGTGGATTTTAGCAACCCCATTAGTTGAATGAGAACCTATGATAGCTAAGTGCGCCATATGCACTTGTCCCCATTGAATGATACGTGTACGTCCTACAATTTCAGGATCGGCAACTTTACTCATTTCTTCTACATAACGACGGTCGATTTCTTCAATGATTTGATAAACGCGTGGAATTAGGAATTTAACCATATCCACTGGCCATTTTTCTAAAGCCTCTTGAAGAATGGTGTGGTTGGTATATGACATTGTTTTAACAGTCGCATTCCAAGCACGGTCCCAATCCATCTTATGTTCGTCAATCAGTAAACGCATAAACTCAGCAACTGCTAAAGCCGGGTGTGTATCATTGATGTGTACCGCAATTTTTGTGTGAATTTCATCAAGCGGGATTCCAAGTTTCAAATAATGTTTGACAATCGTTTGAAGCCCTGCTGAAGTAAAGAAATATTCCTGTACAAGTCTTAATTGACGACCTTCGTAAGTCGAATCATCAGGGTAAAGCACACCAGTAATATCTTGAACTTGACGACGTTCGTTGATTGAATAGTATTTTCTTTCTTCAGATTCTGGAATTTCTACATCCCACAGACGAAGGTTGTTGACTTGTCCATTTTCATAACCAACCATTGCCGTGTCGTACGGTATTGCGCGCAAAACTCTAGGATTTTCATAAACCGGAGTGAAATTACCTGTCGCCTTGTCTTCTTTAAGCCATACATTTCCTTCCATTTTCACTTCAACTGCTTCATGGGCTTTACGAACTTCCCAAATATTTCCACTCTGAAGCCAAGCATCTGGAAATTCTACTTGATAACCGTCAATGAATTGTTGTTTAAACAAACCGTATTTGTAACGGATACCATTTCCGAATCCTGGAAGACCTGTCGATGCTAGAGAATCCATGAAGCAAGATGCGAGACGACCGAGTCCACCGTTCCCGAGTGCCATGTCTTTTTCGGCTTCGGCAATCATATCAAAATTCAAACCTAATTCTGATAATCCATCGCGTACAACATCTAAAATCCCTAAGTTTAGCAAATTACTGCGAAGCATTTTTCCTGGTAAGAACTCGATTGAGAAGTAATAGGCAGTTTTGTTTTTATTTTCCATTTGGTAACGACGTACATCGCGCCAATCCTCAGAAATATAGTTCTTAATTACCGAACCGAGAGATTCAAATAGTTCCTGTGCATTTGCATCCACAGTTTCAATCGCGAATTTTTCATGCAATCGATTTTTAAAATCTGTTTGGAACTTCTTTTTGGTTAATTTCACAAGTAGTAACCTCTTTTCATTTTTTTGATGAATTAGCACATAAAGGGCTTAACAGAAAAACATATCGGTAGTCTGTAATGAATCTTTATTAAAAATCTTAATTATCAAAATAATTAAGGGTGTTGTTTTTATTAAAAAATGTTTAAACTTTCTGTTGCTTCTCTTTCTAAAAGAATAGGTGAAAAGTTCAGAAAGATATATATATATATAAAGAAAGGAAAAAAAGCAATGGAGAAAAGCACAATTCAATAAGCTTTTCCCCATGCTAATGGTCAAATATGGGATCAGAAAAGGATAATACATATACTAAAATCAAGCTGTTATTTTCTTCTGTATGTAATAAATTTAATATCTTCATAACGTGATTTAATTAAGTTTTCTAATAATTCCAGTTCAGCTTTTAATTCATTGATTTTTTTTGTACAAACTATATTTGCTTTTTTAATTTCAGTGATCCTGTTTTTTAACAATTTTCTAAAATGAGGTGATTCGTTTAATAAATAATGAATTAATTCCTTTGCAGCTTCCATTTCCTGGTGGTTCTTGAGAGCAAAAATACTTTGTTGACTTGGTTCAAATATGAATATAGATCGAAAATGTAACTAGTCCTATTTAAAAAGAGCCAATCAAAAAGTTGTGATTGGCTCTTTAAATGTTGATTTTCTTTTTTTACCTACTCCACCGTGAGGGTTTTGAGCAGAAGCCATTGCACTTACAACCTTATTAACTAGCTTTCCATTAATAAATAGACCACCGGTTGTATCTAGAAATTACTTCATTTGTGAAGGCATATTTCCAAATCGAGTTGGTACACTAAAAATAATTGCATCTGCCCATTCTAGGTCGTCTAATTGCACCTCTAAAACATCTATTGTTTTCTCAACAGTAGCTTTAAACTAAGCCGAATTAGCGTGTGCCTCGGCTTACTTCCTTTTTTGGATAAGTTGTCTGCTGTTATATTACATTATACTAATTCATGTATTGTTTTAACGAATTGGTAACCCCCAGCAGCTCCGCTCGTTACAAAGCTGTGAGAGGTTAACATTCTTCCCCCATTGGAGGAAACGCCCTTTAGCAACAATCCATCTGTTACCCCAGTAGCAACAAAAAAGCAATCTGGACTTTTAACAATGTCATTTAAAGTAAGTTTAGCTGTTGGATTGGAAATCCCCATTTTGATGCAGCGGGCATATTCTTGTTTATTTGCCGGTAATAACCTTCCCTGGAAGTCTCCGCCCAAACAGGCTAATGCTACAGCGGAAACTACCCCCTCAGGTGCCCCTCCTGTTCCAATAAACATATCGAATTCAAGTTTATTTATTGCAGTAGCAATTGAAGCAATGACGTCTCCATCGTGAAATAAAGTTACACTGGCACCTAAACTTCGAATCTCTCTAATTAGTTCTTCATGTCTTTCACGATCCTGGATGATGATATTTAGTTCACTGATTTTTTTTTCGTTTGCTTCTGCAACAGCTTTTAGATTTTGAAAAAGAGATGCATCTAAGTCGATTTTTCCAGCTGACTTTGGACCGACTGCAATTTTCTGCATATAAATATCAGGTGCATGTAATAGGCATCCGCGTGGTGCACCTGCGATAACTGCAATTGAATTTCCTTGACCTTTGGATATTAAGGTTGTACCGTCAAGAGGATCTACTGCGATGTCAATGGCAGGTCCTCGTCCAGATCCGACCCTTTCGCCAATATATAACATTGGAGCCTCATCTAGTTCTCCTTCTCCGATGACAATCTTTCCTTCCATATTAATTAAGTTTAACTTATCTCTCATCGCTTGGGTACTGGCACCATCAGCATCATTTTTCTCCCCTCTGCCAATCCACGGATATGCAGCTAAAGCAGCTTTTTCAGTAACATTAATAAAATCAAATAAAAGAGCATTCAATGATTATCACCTCGGAGGAAATATTATTTCTAATTATATTTTTGCAATTATTTTGTTTGTGTCACTTTCCATACAGGATTTCCTTCAATAGCTGATTGTGGGGCAAGTTCTGGTACTTTTAGAACATTAACTTCAGCACCTGCTTCTTTTGCACCTTCTGCCCATTTTGCTAGTTGAAAGTTTGTTCCATCCATGCTGTAATAGATCACTGTTAATTTTACATTTGTTATTTTTTCTATCTCCTTATTAGGTTATTTTCCAAATAATTCAGATAAATTAACCAATCATCATTTCCATTACTTTTCCATTACTTTTCCATTAGATTCAATAATAAAATCCACTTCTCCATAATAATGGATTTATAAATTTTATAACCTTCCAATTGAGCACATTTTTAACTTTCCATTTGGCCATTTCCTAATAAACCAAGCGAAAGTTTCACTTTTAGTGTTGTTCGAAGGTTAACTCTTCAATTCCGCAATATTGGTTCCTCCAGCCGACAGGAACTGAAAATTCTTTTCCCTTTTTCATTTCACTATTATAAGATTCAGAGATGTTTCCGTATTTTGGGAGGATTACTCTTACATCCGTTCCCAAGCTTTTTAGCTCTTTTGGAAGAGAGCCGGCTACATCAGCAAGACCTCCTGATATTGCATTCGGGCCACATTCAGAAACTGCAAATAATACTTGTTCATCAACGCTCCTTGTTTAGTACCCTTTCGAACTACAAAAGGGTCCCTGGCTGTGCCAATTAAGCTTGATCCCGCTTCTACTTTGACATTTTTGTCTAATATTACGGAATCAAGATAACAATTATCTTCAATTTGACATTTCTGCATGATAATACTATTCTTGATTACTACACCTTTACCAATTTGCACTCTACGGGCGATAATACTATTTTCAACCGTACCTCCAATTAGGCACCCGTTTGCAATCAAAGCATTTTTTACGAGAGTTCCCTTTAAATAACAAGTTGGCGGCTCAACTTTCACTTTCGTATCGGTGATCCAAAGCGGGAGGTTGCTGAAAAATATCCTGTTCCCTGATAACCCCGTGATGCATCTAGTGGGTTTTCGATGACGGGGAGTATTTCGATATGAGTAAATCCATTTTCTAATACGTAAGGAATTAATTCAGCTACTAATTCCTTATATGTGAGCAAATCACCATTTTCATGTTTCTTCCAAGAACCAAGATGAACCTCGTAGATAACTTGTGGTTCAGAGAGAGATTTCTTTTTTCTCGTTGTTGAAACCACTTCGTATCTTTCCTTCATAATCTCTTAAAGAGTAAACAATCAAGGCAGTGTTTGGTCTTAATTCAGAATAAAAAGCATATGGATCGGATTTAAGTAATTTTTCCCCTTCTGCTGTAATGATTTCGTATTTATATATTAATTCTTCCATATCCTGGTGAACTATAAGGATCCAAACTCCTTCGTTGTTTACTCTATGTAATTGGTAACCTTCACCATTCCAACCATTAAAGTCACCACAAGCCTTACATTTACTGCATTAGGAGCCCAAACTCAAAATCTAGTAACCACTCTTTCATCTTTCCTCAATATATGGGCCCCAAAGAGTTGGTGACATTGAAAAAGATTGCCCTCATGAAATAAATGGAGCTGGTAGTCGGTAGGATATAAAGTATTTACTGCCATAATTACCTCATCCTTATTGAAATTAAATATTACAAGTTTCAATTATAAGTGCAAAATAATAATTTCCTCGTAAAACTTTTTATCTTTTCTACAATAAATGATGAATTATCTCAAATATTCTCAATTCCACCTTGAAACTTTACAATTCCATGAACTATAAACAATGCTCCTTATGTTACTCGTAAAATAACTGCTCCCATTTGTTTTAAAAACATTTTCTCTACGGATAAAGAGCAGTCAGTCTAAACCAGATGAAACACCAGTTGCAATTACAATCTTATTTTTTAATACGCTCTAACAAAGCCTCTTTTTCTGTTTCATATCCTGGTTTCCCAAGTAAAGCAAACATGTTTTTCTTATATGCTTCTACTCCAGGCTGATCAAATGGATTTACCCCCATCAACAAACCGCTAATACCACACGCTTTTTCAAAGAAGTAAACCATTTCACCAAAAGTATATTCGTCTAATTTTTCAATCTCCACTGTTAAATTGGGAACTCCTCCATCCACATGGGCTAAAACCGTACCTAGTGCGGCATTTTTATTGACAAAGTCCATTGTCTTTCCAACTAAATAATTCAAACCATCAAGATTAGAAGCTTCTTCCTCTATGGTAATGTCAAGTTTAGGTTCTTTTACAGATACAACTGTTTCAATAAGATCCCTACGTCCTTCTTGGACATATTGTCCCATCGAATGAAGGTCAGTGGAGAAATCTACAGAAGCAGGATAGAGGCCTTTTCGATCTTTTCCTTCACTCTCACCAAATAACTGTTTCCACCATTCAGAAACATAATGAAGGGAAGGTTCAAAATTAACCAAAAGTTCAATTGATTTCCCTTTTCGATAAAGCGCATTTCTGACTGATGCATACTGATAACTTTGGTTTTCTGCTAAGTTGGGATTATTATATTTATCCGCTGCAGCCGCTGCTCCTGCCATCATTTTATCAATATCCAGTCCTGCAGTAGCGATCGGTAATAACCCTACTGCTGTTAATACGGAGTATCTTCCCCCAACATCATCAGGAATCACAAATGTTTCATATCCTTCTTCATCGGCAAGAGTTTTTAATGCACCTTTAGCGCGATCAGTTGTAGCATAAATACGTTTTCTAGCTTCTTCTTTTCCGTATTTTTCCTCCATATAATCCCGGAAAATACGGAACGCAATGGCAGGCTCTGTTGTTGTACCTGATTTTGAAATCACATTCACTGAAATATCCTTGTCCTTCAGCACATCAAATAAGTGTGAGATATAGGTGGCACTGATATTTTGTCCAGCAAAATAAATTTCTGTTTTGTCATCCATTTGGTTATGAAACGTATGAGATAGAGCTTCAGTCGCCGCTCTTGCGCCAAGATAAGAGCCTCCTATTCCAATCACGATTAAAGCATCTGAATTATTACGAATTCTTCTAGCAGCCGCTTTGATTCTTTTAAATTCTTCTTTATCGTAGGTATGCGGTAAATCTACCCATCCAAGATAGTCAGATCCTGGCCCTGTTTTATCGTGTAGCATTTTATGTGCTGCTTTTACAAAATCACTTAAATAATCCACTTCATGCTGCTGCATGAAAGATAATGTATTAGAATAATCAAAAGAAATAGACATATTTGTTCTCCTGTTCTGTTGTTTGTTAGTAGTTGCTTAATGTAAGGACGTTAGCTATTTAAAAGTCAGAAAATAACGCCTCTATGCTTTAAATTAATTTTTAAACAGTTGTTTTCCAGTCAGCAGCAAATTTTTCTAATCCTTGGTCTGTTAAAGGATGTTTTGATAATTGTTCAATTACTTTGAAAGGAATTGTTGCGATATGTGCTCCTGCCATTGCAACACGGGTTACATGATCAGGATGTCGAACAGATGCTGCAATAATTTGTGAATCTATATTTTGAACACGGAACATTTCAGCAATTTTTGCCACAAGTTGTACACCATCTTCATTAATATCATCTAAACGGCCTAAAAATGGTGAAACATAGGTAGCACCAGCACGTGCTGCAAGTAATGCCTGATTGAGGCTAAAAATAAGGGTAACATTTGTTTTAACACCTTTTTTTGTTAGATAGCGGCAAGCCTCTAATCCCTCTAATGTCATTGGAACTTTGATGGTGATATTTTTATCTCCACCATTAATTTTGATTAGTTCATTTGCTTCCGCAATCATTTGATCGGCTGTTAAAGCGTTAGGGGTTACTTCTGCTGACACTGACTCAACCTCAGGAACAGCATTTAAAATTTCTGCAATACGATCTTCAAATTTAACACCTTCTTTTGCTACTAATGAAGGGTTTGTTGTTACACCTGATAAAACTCCGATTTTAAATGCTTTTTTAATCTCATCTAAATTTGCAGTATCTATAAAAAATTTCATTTTCGTTCCTCCATTTTGTAAACTAATATGCTATTTTATTTCTTTACAACAGCATGTCCACCAAATTCATTTCTTAATGCGGCTACAACTTTTCCAGTAAAAGTATCATTTTCTAAGGAACGGTAACGCATCAATAAAGACATAGTTATAACTGGAGTAGCAGTTTGTAAATTTAGAGCGGTTTCAACGGTCCATTTTCCTTCACCTGAGGAGTGCATGATACCTTTAATTTCATCCAATTTAGAATCTTTTGAAAATGCATTTTCTGTTAATTCCATTAACCATGAACGAATAACAGAGCCATTATTCCAAACCCTTGCTACCTTTTCGTAATCATAATCAAATTCACTTTTTTCAAGCACTTCAAATCCTTCACCTATAGCAGCCATCATTGCGTACTCTATGCCATTATGAACCATTTTTAAGAAGTGTCCGCTGCCTGCTTTACCCGCATATAAGAAACCATTTTCCACTGCTGTATCTTTAAAAATCGGTTGAACTATTTCCCATGCATCAGGATCGCCGCCAATCACATAACAAGCACCATTCCGGGCACCTTCCATACCGCCTGAGGTACCTGCATCCATAAATCTTACACCAAATTCTTTTAATTCATTATAACGCTGTATTGATTCCTTATAATGGGAATTACCCGCTTCGATAACAATATCACCTTTGTCTAAAAATGGTTTAATCTCTCCAACGACTAAATCAACAACCGCATGTTGAACCATAATCCAAATAATTCTTGGTTTTTCTAAGGACTGGACAAGTTCTTTATAGCTTGATACACCAACAGCTCCAAATTTCTTCATTTCTTCGACAGCACTTGGGTTAACATCGAATGCTACTACTTCGTGATGGTGATCTAATAAATTTTGTCCTAAATTCAAACCCATTTTCCCTAAACCAATTAATCCAACCTTCATAGTGTCTTCCTCCGGTTTTTTATTTTTTTAAAAGTAATTCCCTCCTAAGAATTCAAAAGACTTTTCGTAATTTGAACTACATTTTCAGTCGTAAATCCAAACTGTTTCATAACCGAAGCACCATCTCCTGAAGCACCAAATGATTCAATGGATAACACTTTTCCTTCAAATCCAACAAAGCGTTCCCATCCCAATGAAATACCCATTTCAATCGCAACTCGTTTTGAAATGGAAGACGGCAGTACCGATTCTTTATATTCTGCTGATTGCTGGCTAAACAATTCCCAGCTTGGCATTGCAACGATACGAACAGATCGATTTTCATTTTCGAGCTCGGCTTTTGCGTTTACAGCTAATGAAACTTCAGAACCAGTAGCAATTAAAATAACTTCTGGTGTGGAATTAGTCTCATCCAATAAATAAGCTCCTTTGGAAACACTATCCAGATTCGCTTTTGTTTCGTTATACACAGGCAGGTTTTGGCGGCTTAAGATCAATGCTACTGGTCCTTCTGATTGCTGAAGAGCATACGCCCAGGCACTTGCCGTTTCATTTGCATCAGTTGGCCTAATAACCGTTAATCCAGGTATCGACCGGAGTGCTGCTAAGTGTTCAACTGGCTCATGTGTGGGACCATCTTCACCTACTGCAATGGAATCATGTGTAAAGACATAGATGACGGGAAGTTTCGATAGAGCCGCAAGACGGATAGAAGGGCGAAGATAATCATTAAATACAAAGAATGTACTTACAAAAGTCTTCACTCCACCGTGATAAGCCATCCCATTTGCTGCTGCACCCATTGCATGTTCACGAACACCGAAGTAAACATTATGTGCTGCGTAGGATTCCACTGCGTAAATCTGTTCTCCCTTAATTTCGGTCAGGGTAGAATGAGATAAATCTGCACTTCCCCCAAAAATCGCTGGAACTGATTTTACATAATGATTGATTGCTTCTCCACTGGCAACTCGAGTTGATATTGCTTTACCTGCGTCGAATGTTAAAACATCTTTCACATCGATTAAGACTTTTCCAGAAATAGCATTTGTTAACTGTTCTGCTAATTCTGGATAAGCTTTACGGTAAGAATCAAATAATAGGTTCCAGTTTTGTTCAGTATCCATTCCTTTTCGTTTTACCTGTTCAAAATGAGCTTTTACTTCTTCTGGAATATAGAATTCTTCTTCAAAAAGCCAGTTATAAGCTTGTTTTGTCGCTTTTCCTTCTTCTAGTCCAAGTGGTGCCCCATGTACTTTGTTTGTTCCTGCTAACTTAGGGCTTCCATATCCAATAATTGTTCTAATTTCAATAATACTTGGTTGATCGGTATTTCGTTTTGCCAATTCAATTGCACTAGTAATGGCTTCTATGTCGTTCCCATTATCCACTCTTACATAATGCCAGTGAGCAGATTCTGCTCTTTTCTCAATGTTTTCGGAAAAAGAAACGTTCAATTCACCATCAAGGGATATATCATTTGAATCATACAGAACAATTAGCTTACCAAGTTTCATATGTCCAGCCATTGACATCGCCTCATAGGAAATACCTTCCATTAGGTCGCCGTCGCCAACTAAAGAATATGTATAGTGATCAATAACAGGGTGCCCTTCTTTATTAAACTTTGCCGCTAAATGAGCTTCCGCCATTGCCATTCCGACCGCGTTTGCTATCCCTTGTCCCAAGGGACCAGTCGTTGCTTCTACGCCAGGAGTATGACCAAATTCAGGATGCCCCGGCGTCCTGCTGTTCAATTTTCTAAAGTTCTTCAAATCATCAATCGTGACATCATAACCAGTTAAATGGAGCAGGCTATATAATAAACTGGATCCATGACCGGCTGATAAAACGAATCGGTCACGATTAAACCATTTTGGATTTCCAGGATTATGATTCAAATGGTTGGCCCATAAGGAATAAGCCATTGGGGCTGCGCCCATTGGGAGACCTGGATGACCCGAATTTGCCGCATTGACGGCATCGATAGATAATGTTCGAATGGTCGTAACAGCTAAGTTCTCAATATTTTGTGTCATTTTAATATTTCTCCTTGAACCTTATTTTAGAAGTAACTTCTCTTTGTTTTCTTGTATTTTTTCATCTAGCCACCATTTAAACCCATTTTCTAATAAGAGGGAATTTGAGGCATCCGGACCATATGAACCTGATGAATATTCATGGAATGGCAGTAGATTTTCATCAAATGCGTCAAGAATCGGTTGTACCCATTCCCACGATAATTCGACTTCTTTCCAATGGGCAAAGAATGTGGAATCTCCGATTAAAGCATCATAAATTAGCCTTTCATAAGCCTCAGGGACTTCTGAGCCATTGCCTACTGAATCTTCACATGAAAAATTAATTCTAACAGGTTCAATATTTCCATTATTCATCGGGTTTTTGCTGTTTAATTGTAGTGAGACATTTTCGCCTGGGCTTATTTCGATGATTAATAAATTAGGCTCTACTTTTTGATTAAGGTCTAAAGTATTTTTAAATTCGATTACGATACGAGTAGACTTTTCCCTCATTCTTTTTCCTGTCCGAATATAGAAGGGAACACCAGACCAAAACGGATTATCAATCCAAACTCGAGCTGCTATAAATGTATCAGTGTTGGAATCAGAATCCACTCCAGTTTCATCCTTATACCCTGGAACCCTCTGACCATTAATCTCCCCTGAAATATACTGGCCACGAACGATTTGGGTATGTACATCTTCTTTTTTTACTGGCAGGAGAGCTTCTATTACTTTCCTTTTTTCATTTCGGATTTCAGAAGCATTGATTTTTTTAGGAAGGTTCATGGCCGTCATCATTAGCATTTGCAGCATATGGTTTTGAACCATATCGCGTATCGCCCCTGCTTGATCATAATAACCGGCTCTTTTCTCAACCCCAACCGTTTCACTCGCAGTAATTTGAACATTTGCGATATGTTTTTTATTCCAAATTGACTGTAGGACTGGGTTTGCAAATTCTAGGGCCTCTAGATTCTGAACCATTGGCTTACCTAAGTAATGGTCAATCCGATATATCTCTTCTTCTTCAAATGCAGAACTTAATTTTTTATTAAGTTGACGGGCAGATTGAAGATCATGACCAAATGGTTTTTCTATCATCAAACGTTTCCAACCATTCGTTGCTCCTAATCCACTATCCCTGATATTTAAAGCAATAATGTCAAAAAATTCTGGGGCAACAGAAAGATAAAACATTCGATTTTCCTTTATTTGCAGTTCCTCTTCTCTTTGCTTAACCAAATGTAGTAATTTTTGATAATCTCCTGTATTGTTAACGTCTAAAGTGTTATACCGAAAAGCATTTAGAAAATCTCCCATTTCAGCAGTTTCATGTTCAAAACGGCGTGAAAAGGTTATTATAGACTCTTTTACTTTTTCTTGAAAATTAATATGAGATAGGTTACTTCTTCCAAGTCCAATAACAGATATAGGTTGAGGTAATTTTTGATCTAAATACAAATTATAAATAGCAGGGAAAATTTTCCTCTTAGCCAAATCCCCTGTTGCCCCAAATAAAACGAAGGTCATTGATTCCAATTTAAGTCCTCCTATTAATTGATAACAATTATCACTATATTTAATGTCAAACCAGTTTGTAAGTACTAAACAGTATTACTAAAAACACAATTAAATACATTTTCATGTACTTATCAAATCCTGGCCCCGCTTATATATAGTAATATTCTTATCTCGATCCAAGGTAATGACAATGTCAGCCATTCCAATAAATAGTCCATTATCGACCACACCAGGTATCATATTAAAGCGTTTTTCCAAATATTCCGGAAATTTTAATTCTGAGAAAACACAATCAATAATATAGTTACCGTTATCGGTTATATAAGGAAGCTCATTTTTTTGTCGTAACTTTGGACTGCCTCCAAGCTCGCGTATATGTTTCATTGTCATTTCAAATCCAAAAGGTACCACCTCAACTGGTAGTGGGAAAGACCCTAATTGATTCACCACTTTTTGTGAGTCAGCTACTACTATAAAATTTTTTGCTGCTTTTGCGATTATTTTCTCTCTTAAAAGGGCTCCGCCACCCCCTTTAATAAGGTCTAATTCACGATTCACCTCATCAGCACCATCTATGGCAAGATCAATATGATCAATCTCATTAAAGGAAACAAGTGGAATTCCTACTTCTATTGCTAATTTTTCTGTTTGTTTGGACGTTGGGATTCCTTTAATATAAAATCCTTGTTGTACTAATTTCCCAAGCTTAGAAATGGTATAGAGTACAGTAGTACCAGTTCCTAGTCCAACTACCATCCCTTCTTTCACAAAATCTACAGCTTTTTCTCCAACTTCTTTTTTCTCATTCAAGGACTTGTTGCCCCTTTCACTTAAAGGTCTGGAGATTCACTTTATTAATTTAACCATTGTTGCTTAATTTGCTCTTGTGCGATATGCAAAATCTGTTTTTCAGATGTCCTTTTTAACAATTACATTCGTTAAATAATTTTTTCCTTTATAACTTAGATTCACAGTTACTTTTATCATAAATTTTCACCCCAGCTCTTTTTAATTTCACTTATATATCAAGGAGCTTTAAATAACTTAAGTTAATGGATTTTAATTTTAGATGTTTTCCCAAATGGGAACCATCAGGTCCAATAAATATAACAGAACAGAAAAGAGTACCACCACTAAATTCACTATCCCGTTCAATTACGCCCATTACAAAATATACGTAGTATCACTTATGGCTTCCCCAAGTAGCCGATTCAGCATCAACCACAGACCACTCAATATACGGGAAACGTTTCTTCGCATAAGAAACCATATCCACCTCAGTTTGAGTCACTTCCTCAGGTGTTTTTTCATTAATTTATATTTCATATGGATGGAGAGGTGGCAATGAAAACGTGCAACCTTGGTTCTGCAGCATCTTTTAAAGCGTCCCACGCAATGTCAATGTCTGATTTTGTTGCTCTGGCCAGCCCAGTAACGAAACTATTTTTAATCGTCCGGGCTATGGCTCTTACCGCTTCAAAATCCCCTTTGGAGGAAACCGGACGACCGGCCTCCATATTGTCAACGCCACACCGTTCAAGCTGTCTAGCAATCTCCAATTTTTCCAACTGGTTTAAATTAACCCCGGAGATTATTCTCCATCGCGAAGTTACAGAAGCATCTCCCATTAACCCTCTTGGATCTAAAGCTCCTTCAATTTTGAAGTCGATTCCGTTAAGGTTAAATTTCATTTCCTTTGCTACTATATTGCCAATGTAGTTTTCACAGCCTGCAAGAGAGCCAAGTAGTGTATTTAGCGGATTTGCACCCTTATCGTTTCCACCTAAGTTTTTTGGCTCGTCTACAAAAAATGTATAAGCTCATGCCTTCACTTCAGTTGTTACCTTTTGAGATGTAGATACGATATTGAAATTTACTGATGCCATGATTAATTCATCCTCTAAAGTGTTTTTAAATAACTTACACTTAGGAGTATACTAGGAATCCCTTTTTTTAAATGTAAGGTGCCTTACATATTTAATGAATAATAAAGTGAAGTAAAGAAAAGTTGAATCTCTCTGCAATTAGTAGAATAGTCTCTCTGTTAATTTGGGAGAATACATTCATTTGATTGTGAAAAAGTTATGGGATTTCTAGTTAATTTCCCACTAACTCCTTACAAAATTACGCTATAAATCAGAGGAATACTAATTCTTCATAGGTGGTGATGATATAATGTAGTATGTGATTTATTTGGATTAGATGGTGTTCCATACAAACAGGAGCAATATCGAACTTGTCTTGATCTAGGTTCTTGGGGAGCCCTAGCTACAAGGGGATGGAATCGCGTTCCATGGGCTCAAAGAGAAGAAGCGAAAAAAATAAAAATGAATATTAACCAAGCTGTTATTTATCCTCCACTTTCTGGAAATCGCGAAGAGTTATTCGAAGCAGCTAACTTACTTAATATGTAATTCAACCACTATAGAGCAAATTAACCAACTGCTAAACGTACAGGTAGTTGGTTAATTTATGTCTAAAATATGGCCAAACGTACAATCTTCTTTTTTGGGAACGGCGACCCCAAGTTGCCGATTTTATCAAAAGTGATAAACCTTCTTTTTGGTCATCGAACCTTCATGCATATCCTTCTCTTTTTAGTGATTGTTGGAGCAGTGTTGTTCATGTTTGTTCCCGTTCCGGCTGTTTCAATAGTTGTCCTAGCTGGGATGGTCAGTCATTATATCCTAGATGCTGCCACAAAAAACGGCATTAAGTTACTATACCCATCAAAGGTCACTGTTCGGTTTCCTTTCACTACTTGAACTGTTGGGGCTGCCGAATATCTTGTTCTAACAGCTTTAACAGTTATTGTTGTTTATTTTAGTTATGATGTGCTTAATTATTATTTGTAGGAGGATGTTAAAAAATGAAAAGTACAGGTATTGTTCGAAAGATTGATGAATTAGGTCGTGTTGTTATTCCGCGGGAACTTCGGCGCACACTGAACATTAATGATAAAGATCCATTAGAAATCTTTGTAGACGAAGATAAAATTATCCTTCGAAAATATGAATCTGCTAGAACATGTCAGGTTACAGGAGAAGTTTCAGACGATAATCTTTCCCTTGCTAACGGAAAGATTATTCTTAGCCGGGAGGGAGCAGAAAGTCTTATTCGGGAAATGGAAGAATCTTTATTGGTAAAATATTAAGCTTAAAAACAATATCCTGGCCCCTTATTTGGGGCTTTTTTATCATTATCCAACCTTTAGGGTGCCGTTTTTAAGCATTCTTTAACTTTAAAGTGGAGTTCTTTATTTGAATATCTGTTTTTTTCGGCTCAAACCTATTCACCAATAGATCGATATGAGGCACTTGATAAAACTTGATATACGGGCTTTCTATCTTGTAACGTGTATCTGTAATGACAATAACGGCAGGGAACACTTTTTTATTTTGTGGCTGCCATGGTTCCTGTTGCCATTCATTGCTCATAAAATAAGACTCATAACGCTGCACCTTCCCATTCTTAACCTTTTCGGAATAGAGGGACCTTTGAATCGTATTTAGGCTCTACCATGAATGTCTTTGGATCCTCATACTTGATCAAACTCTTATAAAACTCAACGATTTTAAGGAAATGCGGAATCTTGGCGGAATCCTTTTTAATGGTGGCTGGTGAAGGGAAGTATAAATAAGGCTGATGATTCACATTAACATCAATAAGCCCATCCCTTCGCAAGCTTTTCAGAATGGTATTACAGCACGTCACCGGCTGTTTAAGACCTTTGAAATGTAATTCGATGATGTCGTTCCTCGTAAGGCATCGAAAGCGCTGCAGGTCATTTAAAATGGCTACATCCCGTTTTCTCATCAGTCCAACACCTCAAATAGATTCGTCTCTGTTTCTTCTTTTGTACCGTTGTTAATCATTCCATATATCACAATCATCTTCTGTAAAAGAACAGCTGTATCTAATTGATCTAATCCAGTCATATCCGATTTATTGGTATTCACAATATATTTCCCCCTTACAAACTATAAATATATATTCCATTTTGTCTTACTAGCACAATAATATGCGGAAATGATTTCTATTGCAAAATCCCAAGGAAAAAATACCATTTGTTAAAATTTTACCATTATAATTAGGTAAGAAAGACTATTTATTAATATCATAGAAATGGGGACTCAATTTTGGAAATCATACACATATCGAAAACCGTTAATCCATATTTAGTAAAGGTCTTAAATCAAAATGGAATTAATATTTCCGATATAGATTTTATCGTAATTGCGAGGCATCCTATTAACCATGAAGAAAAACAGGAAATGGAGGATGTAGCTAATCGATTAGGAAATAAAGAGAATATCCAAGTTCATGAATTTACATATTTGGATACGGATCCTACTATAGAATATGATACATTTGATGATCCATTACCGGCTAAACATGCTGCTTTTGTTATCTTAAATAAAAATATCAATAATACTGAACAACTCGGTATAGTATATAAACCGAAAAACAGCACCAAAGCACTTCCAATCTTTGCTTTAAGTGAAAATGCTGAATTCTTAATTCAGGTAAAATCAGACCCTTCTGATCTGGGTAAGACCAATGAAATTTTGCAAGATATCGCAAAAAGGCTTATGGGGAATAATAGAACATCACTAAGTTTTAATTATTGTACTAGTGCTGAGAACTCTACTCAATATGGTTTTATCATAAAAAATAGGATAAAAGGGATAGATGAAAAGTACTTCAGTTCATCTATCCCTTTTTCCATAGGTTTAATAATTTAATTTATCTATGCTGGCGGATATGTATGCCATCCTTCTATCGAATCTCTACATACTTTGGAGTTTTATACCTCCAAGCATCTTGTAATGGGAAATCCGCAGGTTCATGGTTAAATGGCTCAGTAGCAGGAAAATGCTCTTCCTAACCAATATTTAAACTGTCTATCTTATTATCATCCAAAAGTGGTTGATCATTAACATTCTTAGAATGTTTATTATTTTCTATTCTCAAACATTCTATCAAGTTCATCAAGTAAAACTGATACCATCTGTAAGTATTGAAGTATCTTCTTTTAATGAAGAAATTTTAGTGAAGGGAACATCCTCCCACCCCGCTTAAAAGCTTTAATAAAGATTTGACAAGGGAAGGCTGTTCCGACAGCCTTTTTTTATTCCTAATTAAGTTTGTGAAACATTGTACTTTCCGGAGGGACTTGCTCTGTATGATAGGATGAAATTACCGTTGATGTGCTAGGCTTAGGTACTTGTAAATCTTCTAATTTGCCTTCCTTTCGAGCCTTTTCAATAGCTTCTTTTTGTTTAGAAAGCATTTGGTTTCATTCTCCAAAGACTCTATAACAGTACGATTCTCTTTTTCCTTAATTTCTAATTTAACAAGGAGCGTATCTTTTTCATTTATTTGTTCATTTAAGAGCCCAGCCATACCCTCTAATTCTAGCTCTAAGCTTCTTTGATTATCTAATTTGGCGTCAATTGTTGCCTCTTTGTCTAATAACATTTTGAGCGTTTCTGCTTCAGTAAATTATCCGTTTAGTGGTTTCGAATACTGAAAGCCTGCTTTGAATACTTCGCTTTTTCATACCGGTTTTAGGGATTAGTGCAATATCATGATCTGTTATAGAAATTCTATCCTGCAGTGGCTTGATCTTAGTTCCAGTTTTTGTATCTCGGTTGCTAACCGGAGGCTTCCCTCTCTCGATTCTTTCATTTTCTCGCGATTATCTATGATGATAGCCTTTTTAATCTTATCGATATGATTTTTTAAAACTGCCTTCTCATTCTGAACTAGGTTTAAAGTACTGTCCATTTTGACTATCTGCTGTTCGATTCTAGAAATAGCACTATTTGTTTCTACATTGACAGGACCAGAGAGACTACCTACTTCTAAGCAAGTACAACTGATAATTTTGCTAACCTTTTCATAACTTTCCTCCATACGCAAAAACCCCAAGAGCACAGTAAGGAATTACTGCAAACTCTTGGGGTTTTCCCATTTTATATATTATTATTTTGAATATATCATAGCCTATATTTCATCAGCCTACAAGGAAGGGGCATATATGGAAAAAATAACAGTTGGGACAATGCTTGTATGGAAAACTTCTTTAGTCATTTTAAGACTGAATGTTTTTATCCATCTTCATTCAAAACAACTCAAGAGGTTATATATGCCTTAAATAAATACATGAGATTATATAATCATCAACGTTTTCAAAAGAAATTAAATAACCTGAGCCCATATCAATAGAGGACTCAGGCTGCCTAATTGTGCTTTATTATTACTAGTCTACTTTACAGGGGTCACTTCATAAATAAGTGGTTTCTTTTTAACCTATATCTAACGGGGTTCTCTTCATCATAAACTCAGCTATGTGCTGCCGGGCTATCAGTCCATTATCTAGCAATCTGATAAATCCTGGACTCAAAAGGTCTTAAAATCATCTTACTATCCGATTCATCATTAGCCATAGATGAATAATTCCACAATAAAAGCTCTTTGTCTCTTACACCTAGTTTTTCTGGCCAGTTAACCTTATTTATATTTTCACTGTGATTTAGAACAATCAACCAGGTGACTTCATCTAAAGTTCTCGTGTAGATATAAAGCTCCAAATTGCCCTCTGACAAATCATCATAATCACCATAAACCATAACCTCATTCTCTTTTCTCAAGGCAATGAGCTTTTTATAGTAATGAAGAACAGAATCTGGATTTTTCAGTTCCTCTTTTACATTGATGACTGTGTAATTAGGATTGACTTTTATCCAGGGCACTCCCTTTGTGAAGCCAGCGTTTTCACTGACATCCCATTGTACAGGCGTTCGCGAGTTATCTCTGCTGAGAGGCTGAAGGTCTCTAAGAACCTTATCTGGCGCTTCACCAAGCCCGACTTGCTCCCTGTATTTATTTTTCATGGCGATATCTTGATAATCTTCAATGTCCTCGAAACAAACCCCCGTCATTCCAATCTCTTCCCCTTGAAAGATATATGGAGTTCCAGGCAAGGTATGAACGAGGGTTGCAAGCAGCTTGGCAGATTCTGCACGATATTTTCCATCATTCCCATACCTCGTAACCTGTCGGGTATGATCATGATTGTTTAAAAACTGGGAATTCCACCCTTTGCCTTTTAATCCTTCATACCATAGCTTTTGAATTTCTTTATACCTCAGCATATCCCAGACCCGCATATCATCTGCCACTTGAAAATGAAACAAAGTATGCAGTTCGTTTCGGTTTTCTCCGACATATAATAAGCCATCTTCTGGGGTAACAAACGGAATTTCACCAACGGTCATGATATCATAATACCGTAGCACTTCCCGGTTCATCTCCTGCAGATATTCATGAATGCCTGGATTATTCCCCAAGTACGATAAATCATATGGGTCTTCTGCATCTTTATAGCCTTTTTCTTTGGCTAACAGGTTGATAACATCCATACGGAATCCGTCTATCCCTTTATCCAGCCAAAAGCGCATGATCCGGTAGATTTCCTCGCGTACTTCTAGATTTTCCCAGTTCAGATCAGGCTGCTCCGAAGCAAAGGAATGAAAATAATATTGCCCTGTTTTCACATCCCATTCCCAAGGGGATGGAGTAAAGTAGGAACGCCAATTATTAGGTTCCTTCTCGTCTTTTGCATCTTTCCAAATGTACCAGTCTCTTTTTGGATTGTCCTTTGAAGATCTCGATTCCAGAAACCACGGATGCTGGTCAGACGTATGATTGACGACCAAATCCATAATGATCTTCATCCCCAGCTTATGAACTTCACTTACCAGGCGCTCGACTGTCTGCATATCCCCCGCTTTTTCCATGACCTTATAATAATCCGAAATATCATAACCATTATCTTTGTCAGGAGACTCATACATTGGATTCAGCCAGATGACGTCAGCCCCAAGCTCTTTAATATAGTTCAATTTTGACAGCAGGCCTTCCAAATCGCCTATTCCGTCTCCATTTGAGTCATAGAAGCTTCTCCAATATACCTGATAAACAACAGCTTCTTTCCACCATGTTTTTTTCAAGCCTATCCCCGCTTTCCATCGGCCGCTTTAGCTGCGATGCCTCATACTGATGAAATACTTTCACGAATGAAGCAATTCTCTTTTAATAAATTAGCTCTTAATTCAGCTGCATTTAGCGATTTAGGGTGAATGCCCTGGTTTACGGACATTGCTGCTGCCATTCCGGCTGCCTGCCCCATGGCATAGCATGTTGGCTGTATGCGCAGAGAAGAATGGGCTTCATGTGTAGAGGAGATACATCTGCCTGCTACTAAAAGGTTATCGAAGACCTTCGGAAGCAAACAGCGATACGGGATATCATACCATTGGCCCTTCGGAAGAATCACCTTCTCAGTACCTGCTCCTGTGGGATTATGAATATCGATCATATAAGAGCATGAAGCAATGGCATCATCAAATCTACGGCATTCCAGAACATCATCAGCTGTTAAAACATATTCCCCCATGATCCGGCGTGATTCACGGATGCCAATTTGAGGTCCTGTTGTGACTAAATAAGAATTTTCAAATCCTACTACATTCTCCTGCATATATTCGACAATTTCTTTTATTTGTTTTCTGCCTTCAATTTCAGCTCTAGTTAAATCATCTACATTAAGGGCATCAACATTTACAATTCGAGTCATGTTGATCATGACTTCTCCATCACGGGGCATCTTGAAGAACAAAACCCTTCCCTGCGGCAGTCTTTCATCTTCTACAGCATACTCACAAGCTTTTTTTCTATTCGTTACTCCGCCCATTTTGAACATAATGCTGGCTGGCTGGCATTGCCCATCCGATTCCCGGCCAATCTTGAATTCTGCTCCTGCTCTTGCTGCTAAGTCTCCATCACCTGTACAGTCAATAAATGTTTTAGCTCTTAGCATTTGCCGTCCAGATTTACTTTCGATGATGATTCCTTTAATCACATTTGCCTCTGTTACAGCATCGACAACAAAAGAATGGAATTGCAGACGAACGCCGCTGTCGAGCACCATTTCATTTAAAACATATTTATATATTTCAGGGTCAAAGGACCAGGCATGGCCAGCTCCGCCAAACGCTCCTGCTTCCTTCAAGCGATCAATCATCTCCTGGAAGATTCCCTTAACGAGCTGAGTCTTTCCTGAAGAGAAACTCATAAATGGGTTAACAAGCGCTGCCGAACCCATACCACCTAAAAATCCATTCCGTTCAAGAAGAATGGTATTACCCCCCTTCCTTGCTGAAGCAATAGCCGCTGCTACCCCAGCCGGGCCGCCTCCTGCAACGATTACGTCTGCCGTTTTCGAGATCTCTATGTTTTTTACCTGTGTATACATTTCCATATTCTTTGCCTCCTATCCCTTTACTCCTGAAGATGCGATTCCCTCTACCAAATAACGCTGAAAAACAATAAAGATTAAAGCAATTGGAATCATGGACAGCGCTGACGCTGCCATTAATAGGTTCCATTTAACTTCATATTGCCCCTGGAACTGGGTCAATGCGACTTGAAGAGTCATCATATCAGGTGAATCCAACATGATTAATGGCCATAAAAATTCATTCCAGGCTCCAAGAAACGTTAAGATTCCCAATGTCACTAAAGCAGGTTTCGTTAAAGGCAAAATAATCTGCCAGAATATCCTAAATTCTGAGCACCCGTCGATGCGGGCTGCTTCCATCAATTCTGTTGGAATCGTACTCATAAACTGACGCATCAGAAAAACGCCATAAGCATTTGCAACAAGCGGCAAAATAACAGACCAATATGAATTCAATAAACCGATCTTTGACATCATCAGAAAAATAGGAATCATGATTACTTGCATCGGGATCATCATCGTCCCAAGAAATAACAGGAAGAGAACTTTCTTGCCCATAAAGTTAAATTTCGCAAATGTGTAGCCTGCTAACGAGCAGATAAACAGGGTAATAACAGTTGTTAAAACCGAAATGATCGAAGTATTAATAAAATATTGCGTAAAATCACCCGAGCCCCATGCTTCTACAAAATTTCCCCAATTCGGATCTTTAGGAAGGAAGGTCGGAGGGCTCGTGAATATTTCATTATTCGGTTTTAAGGCACTCAAAATCATCCATACAAATGGTACGAGCATTCCCACTGAACCTAGTATTAAAAAAGCATATAAAGGAATACGTTTTAACAAATTTCTGCTTTTGCTGCTCATGGAAGGTCCCTCCTAGAATTCACTATCAGATTTAAACATTCTCATCTGCACCAGCGTTAAAATAAACAGAATGATAAAGAATACATACGCTGCCGCCGATGCATATCCCATATCAAAACGCTGGAATGCCTCTTGATAAATGTAATGAACCAGAACCATCGTGCTGGTTCCAGGCCCTCCGCCAGTAATAACATAAGCCAGGTCAAAAATTTTGAAGGATCCGATTAACGTAATAATCAGCACAAAAAGGGTTGTTGGCTTCAAGAGCTGGACAGTAATATGCCAGAACTTCTGCCAGGAATTAGCCCCATCAATTTCCGCAGCTTCATAGACACTGCTTGGGATGGCCTGCAGACCTGCAAGGAATAACAGCAAGTTGCTCCCTAACCCTTTCCAAATACTTACGATAATAAGAACAATCATCGCCTGATCGGAATCAATCAGCATGTTCTGCAGCGGCAAGCCAAGTTTCTCAAGCAGATAGTTGATAAAACCGTAGCTCGGGCTAAACATCCATTGCCAGACTAAACCGACTACAACCATGGAAAGGACGACCGGAAAGAAAAAGGCGGCCCGGTAAAATCCTAAACCTCTTATCTTTTGATTCAAAAGCACCGCAATAAATAATGCGATGGCCACTTTTAATGGAACAGAAAGTGAAAAAATAAGTGTATTCTTAATCGAGGTCCAGAACAATGGATCTTGAAATAAACGCACATAATTATGAAAGCCTACAAATTCGGGTGTTCCAATCATGCCCCATTGGTGGAAACTCATATAGAATGCAAATAAAACCGGGAAAAATAAAAACAGAGAGAAAATAAGAAGAACAGGTGAAATAAAACCAATCGGAGTTAATTTTTGTTTCCATTTATATTTTTTTGCCTCAGTATGATTGTGTTCCCCTTTAACCTCCATTGACTTGACCAAATCCATGTACGATCACCCCTGGAATTAGAAAGGAGGGGAAGCCCCCTCCATCCTTAATTATTTTTTCAGCACCGAATTATTAATCTGCTCTTCCATTGATTCAGCAGCCTCTTCAGGAGATTTTTCTCCTAAAATAACCGATTGCATTTCACTTGTCAGGATTGACTTATAGCCTAAATATTCAGGAATAGAAAAGTCCTTAACGGCATATTCCGGAACACTATTAATCTCGTTAATAATCACTTTCATACCTCCAGCAATATCCCCGTAGTCAACAGACTCCTGTGCACTTGTTTTGGTAGGGACTACGCCTTCTTTGGCTGCAAATTCAGCCATTTTCTCTTCACTTGTTAAGTATTTCATTAGCTTGATGGCTTCTTTTGGATGCTTTGTATCCTTAAAAGAAACAATATTTGCTCCACCAAGTTTGGTAGCCGTTACTTCTTTTTTCGGCAAGTATGTTACCCCATATTCAAAATCCTGAATGTCATTTTCAAATGAGTTAATTAATCCTGAGAATGTAATAACCATTGGAAGCTGACCCTGTTTGAAAAGCTCATCAGCTTTTTCAGAGCCAATAAATGACTCTTTAGATGCTAAACCTTTATCAAATAATGATTTAAAGTATTCAATGGACTCAATGGATGACTTTGAGTTGATTCCAGATGACTTTTGGTCCTCACTCAGCACAGATCCTTTGTTTTGATAAAGGAACGGAAGAAATTGTGAAACATCATTTCCTGTGCTGACGCCATATTTTAAGTTATTAGCACTTTTGACTTTTTCTGCAGCTGCAGCGAAATCCTCCCAGTTCCATGTTGAATCAATGGTCTCAGGTGTTTTTACCCCAGCTTTTTCAAAAAGATCTTTGTTATAGAAAACGGAAATGCTGTCTGTAAAATGCGGGACTCCGACAATTTTATCCCCGTTCTTTACACTTACAAGCGCTGATGGGAGAAAATCAGCTTTCTCTTCTTCTGAAAGGTCACCTGAAACATCCAGCAGCAAATCCAGATTGGCATAACGCTGCGTTGCGAGAACAGGTGTGTACAATAAATCAGGTGCTCTGCCGCCTGCGATCATCGTTTCAATTTTTTCAAAGAATTGGTCTAAAGGGATTTTTTCAACATTTACTTTAATGTCTGGATTCTCTTGTTCGAATTCTTTAATTTGTTCAACTAAAGTAGGGCTGTCATTATTGAGAATGAAACGCAGTTCTGTTTTTCCATCTTCACTGCCTCCAGCCTCGGATCCCCCGCCTCCGCAAGCGCTTACAAACATAGATAAAATAAGAACAAAAGAGAGCAGCAATGACATTTTAAATTTTCTTAACATCTTAATCCTCCTTAAATTCATTTCTATTTTTATAATTTTTTACATGAACTATTTTTAATAAATTGAAGATCAATAAAATTAGCCTGAGAGACATCATTTCCTTCTAATAATGAAATGGTCATTTTCGCTGCCTGCCTGCCTAGATCAATCTTTGGGATTCTTATAGTGGAAAGTTCAAGCCCTATAAAATCATTAAATTGTTCATTCAGCTCCTGATTATCATCAAAGCCAATGACAGAAATGTCATCTGGAATTCGGAGCCCCTCTTCCTTAATCGCGGTAGTTGCCCCGATGGTTGAATAAGTATTGTTTATGATGACAGCTGTAGGCTTCTGCTTGAGCAATTCTTTCATCGCATTATAACCATCCAATTGAGTTTGGCTCTCTTCAAAAACAAGCTGGGGGTTATAGACAAGATTGTGCTTATATAAAGCCTCCTGGTATCCAAGCAACTTATCATAATCCGGCTCTATCATTCTTGATTGTCCAATAAGTCCAATTCTTGTATGACCCAGCTCAATTAAATATTCTGTCGCCATTTTGGTTCCTTTGATATAATCCGGCGAAATAAAATAAGGGTTAATTCCTTCAATTTCCCTCTTTCCAACAAAAACATATGGGAAGCCCTTTTCATGAACATTTTTAATATCATTTTGATTGATCTTAACTCCCATAAAAATAACACCGTCTACAAAGCTTGAGTGAGTAATTCGGTCGCTGTATGACTGTTTTTCACTATTGGCAAAGATCAGCAAGTCATATCCGAGTTCAGAGGCACCTTGTTGTACGCCATTGATAATTTCATTATAAAAAGCAGGATGTACACCTTTTTCGCTATACACAACAAGCCCGAGGATGTTGGTTTTTTTCCTAGCCAAACTTCTGGCAATCAAATTAGGCTGATAATTAAGCTCTTTAATCGCCTTTAATACCTTTTGCCTGGTTTTGTCGGAAACTTTTCCGCTGTTATTGACTACTCTCGATACGGTCATGTTTGAAACACCCGCAGCTTTTGCCACTTCTAATAAATTTGGCGTTCGGTTCACTTGCATCATCCTTTTTAAAGCTTTCTCTTCAAAATGTTAACGTTAACATTTTTGTTTAAAAAAAATCACTGTTTGAACCGCATTAATGTTAGCGTTAACATCATATTATTCCTTTCATTCATGACTGTCAATATAATAATTAAAAAATATAAATATTTTTAATACGAATAGTTCCTTTTAATAAAAAGTGCCTGTATCCTGTTGCAGTAAGGCTTCAGGAAACAGGCTCAACCTTTCGAAATGAAATGCTAGAGGTTTTCACTAAGTAAATACTTTTTCCGAAGTTAAGAGCTTTTTATTTGGAACAGGAATGTTCAATCCAACAGATCTAAAACGACTGCTTCTTAACAATTGTTGTTTATAAAAAAACACATATTTTCTGCGTGTTCAGGAGTTCCTATCCTGTCTATAAATTCCAGAAAGGCGATTCACTCCGGAATTTTACTGACCTTCAAATATCTCAATCGACCCTTCCCGGCGAACCGGCAATCGTTGAACAGCAGTTTTGTAACAATTGCGATATGTGAAATACAATTTCGATCGGCATCCTGACGCCGTAACCGGCATCAAATGAAGCAAAATCGCTCGCTGTTCCGGAAATGGCAACCGTAATCGGAACTTCATAGCACCCAGCCAATGACGAAGCAATTTTTCGGCGTTTATGACCTGAGGTTGAGAATTTTTTTCCATTCCTCTATCCCCTCTGCATCAACAAAATGTTCGCTTGGAGACGCCGGACGTCTGCGGCCTTTGTGGGCTGGTATGTCAACACTAAACTAGACAACTTTTTTAAGGTGTTCCTTTTTATATTCAATTGGGCTTAAATAGCGCAGTGTTCCGTGTATTCTTATATGATTAAACCAATGGACGTAATCATCTAATTCCAACTTCAACTGTTCTAAACTTTCAAAATATTTACCTTTTATAAATTCTGTCTTGATAATCTTAAATGTGGCTTCGGCAACTGCTTTATCATATGGGCATCCTTTCATGCTCAATGACCGTTTAATTTCGAATGTATCTAGTGCTTCATCAATCGTCTTGTTTTAAATTCGTTGCCTCGGTCGGTGTGAAAAAGCTGAATTTCCCTGAGGTCCGCTTTAATAGTTGATAAGGCTTGATATACAAGTTCGGTATTTTTGTGAGGGCCTGCACTGTGGCCTATAATTTCCCGATTATATAGATCAACAAATAAACATATGTAATGCCATCGACTTTCGACTCTTACATATGTTAAATCACTTACTACAACAGTTAATTCCTTTTGTTGATCAAATTTCCTATTTAACTCCTTTTCAACTTTAGATTCAGTACATTTATCAACATGAGGCTTAAACTGAGCGACTGTATATTTAGATACTACTCCATTCTCTTCCATGATTCTGCCAATCCGTCGTCTTGATACGACTATTCCAAGCTTTTTTAACTCATGTTTAATTTTACGAGTACCATAGTTCTGGCGGCTTTTATGAAATATATCGATAACGGTAGCCGTTAGTTCATCCTCTGATTTTGATTGCTCTTTTGTTTCATAATAATAGGTACTTCTCGGCAGTTGTAGGACTTCGCACATTGCTGATATCGAGTATTTGTCACGGTTATTTTTAATCACATTTACTTTCGTCCTATTATCAGCGCAGCTTGCTTTAAAATAGTATTCTCCATCAATAAACGTTGATTTTCTTTATGAAGTTTGATCAACTCTGTTTCTTCTGGTGTTCTATTATCCTTCTCTTTAAACGAACCAGATGTTTGACTTTGTTTAACCCATTTATCCAATGCCGAAGGCGTTAAATCATATTCACTAATAATATCTTTTCTACGTTTTCCACTTTCCTATAACTTGACCATTTGAGCCTTAAATTCAGGAGTAAATGTTCTTCTGGCTTTCTTCATCTTTAAATCTCTCCTTAACGAATAAGATGTAGTAGACTACAAAAATAGTGAGATTATGCAAAAACTTGACATGGAGCCTCCGCGGGCATGCTTTCCCGCTCAGAGAGCCAGCTGTTAATTACACCTGGCTCGCCAACAAGGCTAGCACACCCGCCACTCCATATAAAGTTTCTAAAACGGATCACTTATGTTCACTAGCAGTATATCCAGAATTGGTAGTTAGTCTACTTGACCTTAATTTTATTGTCCAGTTAAGTGTAGCCGATTCAGTACTAAACAATGATATGGCAGCTACAATCAACCTCACCCTTCTTCGGGAAATCCTCGTCGAATATGCTAAACTTTTTTCACTCCATTTAACCGAAAAAAGACTGCCTATAATACACTAAAAAAGCTAATCGATTAACGACGATTAGCTTTCTTTATATTACTGATTGGCTTTCTTTACCCTCTCAGCGATGGTTACTGTACGTTTCGCTTGATGTTTTACAGCTGCTTGAACATCTTCAATCATTTTTCCATCCTGGCCAACTGTAACACTTGTTCCATAGGGATTACCACCTGCTCCAAAAATAACCGGATCAGTATAGCCAGGAGCAGCAATAATCGCACCCCAATGCATCATGGAAGTATATAAGGATAAAAGTGTGGCTTCCTGTCCACCGTGTGGGTTCTGGGCAGATGTCATGGCACTTACGACTTTATTGACAGTCTTACCAGTCGCCCACAACTCGCCTTGAATATCAAGGAATTGCTTCATTTGTGAAGGCATATTCCCAAATCGGGTTGGAACGCTAAAGATAATTGCGTCTGCCCATTCAATATCGTTTCCAGTTGCGACTTGAACGTCCTTCGTTGCTTCTACAGTTGATTTCCATACATCATTTTTCTCGATGATAGATGCCGGGGCTAATTCTTCTACTTTTAGAACTTTTACCTCAGCTCCCGCTTCTTTTGCTCCTTCTTCAGCCCACTTTGCCAATTGATAGTTTGTTCCACCCATGCTGTAAAAAATGACTGCTAATTTAACATTTGACATTGCTTTTGTCTCCTTTATAGATGAATTTCCAAATAACTTGGATAGAAAACCCATTTTCATAAACCTCATTTCCTTAATTTAAATAAACAGTTCTTCTCTCTTTTGAGTCTCTTTTAAAAATTTATTGGTCAATGGATACGAATTTACTTCCATTGATTGCAAGAAATAGCGATGGCTAAAATGGCCAGATCCAGCTCACAGCCCGTTGGCCATTTCCTAACAAGCCAACTGCTATTTACCGATCCAATCATGATGATGCCAATTAATGCGGACACAACTCTTGTTCCCAATCCAATGATCAAAGCGATGCCGCCAATTAATTCTATACCAGCTACAACATAGGCCATAAATCCTGGCAGGCCAATACTTTCAAACCGTCATATAGTATTCCCTATTCCACCTTGGAATTTAACTAAAATATGAATCAAAAATATAAAACCTAATGTTAAGCGTAATATAAACGCCCCTAACTCTTCTTTTAAAGTAATTAATTTAATACCACGATAATATTCTTTATTTTAATGAAAACGAACATTTTCTATACCACTTTGCAGCAGCCTCGACCTCTGCAGCAGTAAGTTAATGTCCCCTGTTCTCCCAATGAAGCTCTGCATAAGCGTTGGCCTTTTCCAGCATGGAGTGCAATTCTTTCGATTCCATTGGTGAACAAATCGGATCATTAGTACCGGCAGCGATAAACACATACTTTCCAGTCAGATCAGGAAGTTCAATTCCTTTTCTGGGCACCATTGGATGATGAAGAATAGCCCCTTTCAATGCATTTTGATAATGGAACAGTAAACTGGCTGCTATATTCGCACCATTTGAGTATCCAATGGCAATAATATTATCTCTGTCAAAACTATACCTTTCAGCAGATTCATCAAGAAATTCATTCAATTCTTTTGTACGGAATATTTAGATCTTCCTCATCAAAAACACCTTCAGCCAATCTGTGGAAGAAACGGGGCATGCCATTTTCAAGAACATTCCCTCTGACGGTTAATATGGAAGCTTCATCATCGATTCTTCCTGCAAGGGGCAGCAAATCTAACTCATTGCCTCCTGTTCCATGCAGCAGTAATAAGGTCGGTTTTGAAGGGTTTATCCCTTTTTGAAATATGTGCTTCATCATTTACCTCCTTTTATTTAGGAATCTCTACAGCAGGTAAAGTCTCTTCCAATTCTCCCCTCCTGGATTCCAGCCATGAAGATAACATAAGGCTGCTGCCAAGTACCTTTAGTGGTTCGTCAACCGTAAATCCTGGAGGGTCTGTCGCGATTTCGAACAAAATGCCGCCTTCTTCATGAAAGTAAAGTGCTTTGAAGTAATTACGATCCAGAATTTCGGTTAGATAATAGCCCTTCTCCAGAAGAAAGTTTCTCCACCTCATATGGTCCTCTTCATCTTTCGCTCTCCAGGCAATATGATGAACTGTACCAGCCCCCATCAATCCTCGAACAGAGGGGGTAAGTTTTATATCGATTGTATTTCCAAGTTCGGCTTCTGATTTAAATCTTAAGAATCCCTCTTCTTGACCATGGCATTCAAGCCCTAATACATTCTCTAGTACTTCAGCCGTTTTATTTGGCTTTGCAGAAATCAGGGTTGCTCCTCCAAATCCTTTAATGGCAACCTCTGGATGAATGTCTTTCAAAGTCCATGTATTCAAAGGCCCCTCAGACCGCTCTACCAGTTCGATTTCAAGGCCGTCTGGATCCTGGAATTGCAGGTAGGTTTCACCGTAGCGAACCGTTTGTATAAAATTAACACCAAATTTACTCAGCCGTTTTTTCCAAAATTCAATTGATTGATCAGGGATCACATAACTGGTCACTCCGACCTGACCCGTTCCAATCCGTCCATTTAGCTGCTTCTCCCACGGGAAGAAAGTCATAACCGTCCCAGGATCACCATTTTTATTTCCGAAATAAAGATGATAGACTTCCGGCCGGTCAAAATTAATCGTTTTTTTTCTTTAAGAGTGAATTAAATTCTACTTGGGTCTTTCGATAGAAAACATTTCGCCAATCTTTGCATATTTGATGCCAGCCAAACGGCTCACTGCAGCAAGCCCCCTTGGATCAATTCTTCCTTTTTCATAGATGTTTTCATCAATATGAAATTGAACAACTTTTCCAATGATAAGATCACAGCCAGGCGTATCCGTACCCCCTAATGAAAGCGATTGTTCCAGGGTACATTCCATACGGATTTTCGCTTCCATCACTCCAGGTACAGAAATTTTCCTACTTTCAGCTGGAGTTAATTGTGCTAATTCTATTTCACTTTGATCAGGAGGCAGAGCTGCTGCTGTCTTATTTATTTTTTCTACATTCTCCTCATCGACAATATGAACAACAAATTCCTTTGTGCTGATAATATTTTTGGCCGTATCCTTCTGTGTTCCTTCATTTCTTTGAATCGCTAAGGATATCATTGGGGGATTTGATGTCACGATATTGAAATAACTGAATGGTGCCCCATTCAACACACCTTCATTTGATATAGTTGTTACAAAAGCAATAGGCCTTGGTATGATGCTTCCTATTAAAAATTTGTAATTTTCTCTTTCACTATTGTCAGTTGGGTCAATTGAAAGCATAGCGGGCATCACCTCTTTTAAATTCAATCCAATTCTCTGACTGTAAACGGAAGCAGAACACTTTCTATGTTTTCCCTTTGTGGCTCATATTGTTCAGGCAGCATTAATTTCCCGCCCAATGTTTCCCGGGATTCATCATGGGCAAACCCTGGAGGATCTGTAGCAATTTCAAATAAAATTTCCCCATGTTCCCTAAAATAGATAGCATTAAAGTAGTTTCGGTCTTGAACTGGTGTAACCCCATATCCATTATCGGCAACATATTTTTGCCAATCCAATTGATCCTGATCATCAATAGCCCTCCAAGCAATATGATGCAAGGTTCCCACACCCATTCGCCCCCGTCCAATTGGAGTTAATTTAAGATCGACGACATTTCCAATATCAGCAGAAGAACGGTAACGGATAAAATCTCCTTCCTGACCTACAACTTCAAGTCCCATAATGTTTTCCAGCAGATCAGCAGTCTTCGCTGGCTGAGTTGATAAGAGAGTTGCTCCACCGAATCCTTTTATAGCTACTTCAGGGGTAACCTCCCCGAAAGTCCAGGAATTCACATCCCCTTCTTCTCTTTCAACAATCTCCAAATGAAGTCCATGAGGATCATCAAATTCCAAATATTGCTCTCCGAAACGTTCCATTTTTGTATAAGGAACTTTAAATTTTTCAAGCCTTTCTTCCCAAAACTTCATGGCACCTGCCGGAACGACATACGAAGTAACTCCTACCTGGCCATCGCCAATAACCCCTTGACGGGCACCTGCCCAAGGAAAGAAAGTAATGATTGTTCCTGGCTTGCCGCCCTCATTTCCAAAGTAAAGATGATAAGTGCCCAGATCATCAAAATTGACCGTTTGCTTGACTAAACGCAATCCCAAAACTCCAGCATAGAAATCTACATTCTCTTGAGGATGGCCTACAATTGCAGTTATATGATGAATCCCCATTGTTTTTTTATCCATATTTTACACACTCCTTCTAAAATTGGATTGATTATATTCTGTAACCACTGACATGCTTATGATACCCAGGTAATTATTCTGCTTTCATTTTTGCTTTTTAATTCACTTAATACTTATAATGAAATCTTCATCACAGTTTAGAACAAACACAAGTATTCAGCCCATATTGTTGTTTTACTTATAAATTTTGCCGGCTGTGAGCAGTAAGATTTCCAACGGAGAGAATGAGAGCCCCTTTAGCCTGTGGGGTTCCCGCTTTTCTCAATCCCCATCGCTACTATCAATTCAGTTATACAATGTATATAGAAGTTGAAAAGGGACAAAAATTCACGAAAAGCCTGTTTTAAAGAAATTCTAATTCTAGATAGTTTAAAATAAAAAGAAATCCAATGCATATCGACCTGGGCCAATTAATGCGATACCAATGGCTACAGAGATTAAAGTTAAGTTATATTCAGTTCCTACAATCATTAATGCTGCGAGAGGTGTTAAAAATCCTAATGCAAACAAAATTCCCCCGATTAGTTCTGCTAATCCTGCGGAAAGGGCCATCATTACTCCCGGCTTCATCCCAATGGATTCAAACCAGCCTCCGGTTCCTTTTAATCCATGTCCCCCAAACCACCCAAACAATTTTTGAGCACCGTGACCAATGAATAATACGCCTATTACCAGCCTAATAATTAATAAACCTACGTCCATCATTTTTAATTCCTCCTAATTTTATTTATCTCGAGTTTGAGATAAAATACAAAAATTTATTAATTTTATCTTGCCTTTTCGAGAAGTTGAACTATGATTCTTCTGCACTTAAAGATCTAAACATATCGTCAATTAACTCCTGATGTTCCAGCATAACTTTCTCCATTCATTACCTTTATCTGTTAAACTGACGTGTATAGCTCTGCGGAAAATTCCATATCAAGACAGAATTTATAAAAGGTAAATATTTTGAAAGTTTAGAACAGTTGAAGTTGGAATTAGATGATTATGTCCATTGGTTTAATCATATAAGAATACACGGAACACTGGGCTATTTAAGCCCTATTGAATATAAAAATTAAAAAAGTTGTCTAGTTTAGTGTTGACATACCAATACGTTATCTACACTTTGCTCTTACATATATGAGTATAAAGTTTTTCATATTTTAAAAATGTTAGATGGCTAACATTTACAGATCTCATCATAATATTTTGGGGCTTTTTATTTTATCAATATAAAAAAACATTTCCTCTAAAGAAGAAATGTTCAGACTGTAGGAAAACTCATTAAATTGAGTTTTCCTACAGTCTTTTTGGATTTAAACTTGTATTAAGAAAATCTTGAGGTGATAAATATGCTTTCGAAACTTCATCAAGGGGTGTAGTCTGTCCAAAATGAAGTGGAATTCATACCTAGACTGTTCAGGATAACCACCTAAGGAGTTATCTGAAAGTGGACCTAACTTTTTTCAATTTGTCTTGGTATTTGCACCAGAACCGGTCTTGATAAATTTCAAATCCACACTTTCTAAACAAGCCCCTTTTTGTATAAGAAAATAATAGTCCATATTACGATTTTACTAATTTAGGCTGTGTCTCTTTTATTGTATCAGGATATATTAAAGAGAATACAATACCAGCGATTAAGCAAATAAAGAACGTTGCAGCTTTTGCTGATAAAATCGATTCAAGCGATGAAAGCGGCCAAACGATAGCACTGACAAATCCGACAATAATCGTGGCGATAACACCCATACCTGAAATACGCTTCCAGAAGAAAATTAATAAGATAATAACAGAAAATGTATTCCCAATACCTGCCCATG
>NZ_VLKI01000025.1 GCF_007830235.1 Cytobacillus oceanisediminis | reverse complement strand
CTTTCAGCTTTCCCTCATGTGAGGGAAAGAATTATCCGGTATTAGCTCCGGTTTCCCGAAGTTATCCCAGTCTTACAGGCAGGTTGCCCACGTGTTACTCACCCGTCCGCCGCTGACTTCTGGGAGCAAGCTCCCAGAAGTCCGCTCGACTTGCATGTATTAGGCACGCCGCCAGCGTTCGTCCTGAGCCAGGATCAAACTCTCCATATAAGAGTTGATTAAGCTCATAAGTTGTCTTTTTTAAAAAGACTAAAGAATTAACGTTGACGTTTTTGTTCGTTCAGTTTTCAAAGATCAATCCGTCGCTTAAGGCGACTTTATTATCTTATCAGATTCAGTTGTCTGAGTCAATAACTTTTTTGAAATCTTTTTTTGTAAGTCACTGTCTCGCAGCAACGAATATAAATATATCACCATAACAGACAAGTTGCAATATGTTTTTTTCTTTTTTATTCATAATAAAGAAAGAAAAAATATTCCCATTATTCTGCTCATAAAAGAAGGAAATGCATCCTAATCTGCTTGTGCAATCAGCCTCATCCCAAGCCCTTTCCATTGAAGATTTTCACACTCAAATTTAGACAAATAAAAAAGGCAAAACACATCACCTGTGCTTTGCCTTTTTAAATAGAACTAATTAATTAACGATGGCGCATTAATGGGAACAACAGAACATCTCTAATAGAAGGAGAGTTTGTTAATAGCATAACAATGCGGTCGATTCCGATGCCCAGTCCCCCTGTTGGAGGCATACCGTATTCAAGAGCTTCAATGAAGTCATCATCCATCATGTGGGCTTCATCATTGCCTTGCTCACGTTCTTTAAGCTGCGCTTCAAAACGTTCACGCTGGTCAATTGGATCATTTAGCTCAGTGAATGCATTTGCATGCTCACGCGCTACAATGAATAGCTCAAAACGATCTGTAAAACGCGGATCTTCGGCGTTTTTCTTTGCAAGCGGTGAAATCTCTACTGGATGTCCATAGATAAATGTTGGCTGAATAAGCTTCTCTTCAACCTTCTGCTCAAAGAATTCATTAACAATATGGCCGTATTCCATGTTGTCTTTAATTTCTACCCCATGCTCTTTAGCAAGCTGCTGTGCTTCTTCCTTGCTTGTTTCCTTCCAGAAGTCAACGCCTGTATATTCTTTAATGGCATCTACCATATGAAGCCTTTTCCATTCAGGTTTAAGGTTTACCTCGTACTCACCATATTGAACAGTAGTCGTTCCAAGCACTTCCTGGGCGATATGGGCGATGAGGTTTTCAGTCAAACTCATGATATCTCTGTAGTCTGCATATGCTTCATATAACTCAATCATCGTGAATTCAGGATTGTGACGGGTTGAAATACCTTCATTCCGGAATACCCGTCCGATTTCATAAACTTTTTCAAGGCCGCCGACAATTAGGCGCTTCAAGTGGAGCTCAATGGCTATACGCATATAAAGCTCCATATCCAAAGCATTGTGGTGTGTAATAAAAGGACGTGCTGATGCTCCACCTGCAATCGAATGCATCATAGGCGTTTCTACTTCCAAATATCCATGGTCATCAAGATAACGGCGCATTGATTGAATAATGCGGCTGCGTGTGATGAAAGTTTGCTTGCTTTCCTGGCTCATAATCAGATCCAGGTAACGCTGGCGATAACGCTGTTCAACATCTTTCAATCCGTGGAACTTATCAGGAAGTGGGCGTAAAGATTTTGTCAGAAGTTCAAACTCCTGGGCTTTGACAGACAGTTCGCCCACCTTTGTTTTAAACAGTGTTCCGGTAACCCCTACAATATCCCCTAGGTCTGCAGATTCGAAAATAGAGTAGTTATCTTCTCCGACTGCGTCTTTACGGACATAGATTTGTATTTGGCCTGACAAATCTTGTATATGAGCAAAGCCGGCTTTTCCTTTTCCGCGTTTTGTCATGATTCGGCCAGCCAGTGTGACAGAAACATTCTTTTCTTCAATAACTTCTTTTTCCAGCTCTCCATACTGTGTAATCAGATCTTGGCTTTGATGAGAACGCTCATAGCGTTTCCCGAACGGATCCATTCCCTTTTCGCGAAGACTGTTCATTTTTTCGCGTCTTACTTTTAATTGGTCATTTAATTCTTCATGACTCTGGCTCACTGAAATCATCTCCATTTTGTAAATCTTTTTATGTAAGCATAAGGACTGCGAGTTCAATAATGTATATCTCTATTATTTTACACAATGAGGTTAAAACAGACATCCCAAATATTTAAATAGAATAAAAACTGCCAGTTCATGCACTGGCAGTTTCTTTGTATCAAAAGTATTATAGGCAAAGAACGACAGCATGTCAAACTTTATGCCGCTTATCCAGCCTGGATTTGGTTTCTTTCTTTTTCTTCTGCATCAATGACAATAGCGTTTAATAGAGTCACAAGATCTTCTCTTGTATTGCACTCATTGATGGCATTGCGGACTTTTGCATTGCCGCGGATTCCTTTTAGGTACCATGCTGCATGCTTTCTCATTTCGCGGATCGCGATATTTTCGCCTTTTAGTGAAATCAGGCGGTCAAGGTGAAGAATACAAACATCAATTTTCTCGCGTACTGGAGGCTCACCCATTAATTCTCCAGTTTCAAGATATTTCACTGTTCGGTAAATTATCCATGGGTTTCCAAGTGCAGCACGGCCGATCATGACACCGTCACAGCCAGTTTCGTCCAGCATGCGCTTTGCATCCTGAGGTGTTTGCACATCACCATTTCCGATTAACGGAATGTTGATATTCTGTTTTACCTCGCGAATAATATCCCAATTCGCTTTTCCTTCATACATCTGCACACGTGTACGGCCGTGAAGGGCTACTGCTTTACCGCCTGCACGCTCAACAGCTTGAGCATTTTTAACAGCATAGATATGATCTTCATCCCAGCCCATGCGCATTTTCACTGTAACAGGCTTTTCAACAGCGTCTGTTACTGCAGAGACCATTTCATAAATTTTATCCGGATCAAGGAGCCACTTGGCACCTGCATCACATTTTGTGATTTTTGGAACAGGGCATCCCATATTGATGTCGATAATATCTGCATTTGTATTTTTATCAACGAATTTGGCCGCTTCAACAAGTGTTTCTCTTTCGCCTCCAAAGATCTGCAGGCTTAGCGGCTTTTCTCTTTCATCGATGTATAGCATATTCATTGTTTTTTCGTTTTTAAAAACAATTCCTTTATCGCTGACCATCTCAGCGCATACAAGGCCGGCACCAAATTCTTTAACAGTCAGACGGAAAGCCGAGTTGCACACTCCGGCCATCGGAGCCAGAACAACACGGTTTTTCATCTCGATTTCGCCAATTTTGAACATCATTGTACCTCCTTATAGATTTCAGACCTATATATTAATCGTGCTCTTGCTTCGGAGCCAATTCTTCTTGTGTAACATTAAGCGCAAAAGCGATCTGCTCAATTAAGGCCGGGGCCGGCAATCGATTTCCTCTTTCAATTTCACCCAAAATTGAAACCGATACACCCAGTTCTTTCGCAAAACCTTCTTGTGTAAAGCCTTTTAACTTTCGAAAAGCGCGAATACGTCTTCCCCATTTTTCTGCTTCCATATCCGTACTCCCTCTCTGTCAGGTATATCTTCCAGTATTGAACTAAGAGGCCTCTCCATCTTCGGAAGCCTGATGCTGGAATCAATCTCTAAAAGAGGAATAAGGACAAATGCTCTTTCATGCATCCGAGGATGAGGAACAATAAGCTTCTCTGTTTCAATATTTTCGTGATTATACAGCAAAATGTCAAGGTCTATTGTGCGGGGACCCCAGCGAATATCCCTTTTTCTTCCAAGATCCAATTCTGTTTCAAGGCATGCATCCAGTAATTCAAAAGGGTTTAAAGCCGTTGAAACTTGGATAGCCATATTGAGAAATTGTTCTTGATTTTCATAGCCAACCGGATCGGTTTCGTAAATAGAAGAAGTATTTACCACCCCAACTTCAGGGAGCCGACCAATCTTTTCGATGGCTTCTTTTAAATTTTCAAAGCGGTTGCCAATGTTGGAACCAAGCGCAATAAAAGCTGTATTCTCCATTATCGGCCCCTCGTAATTTCAACTGCAACCGATTTATAGTGGCCCGGAATGGGCGGATCGGGCTTGATCACTTTAACAGTTAGCTGGGAAATCAGCGGGAAACGTCCTAGCAGTTCCCCTGACAGCTTCTCAGCTACTGCCTCTACAAGCTTATAAGGCTTTCCTTCTACAACTTCTTTGCAAACCGTGTACAGCTCGCCATAATTAATGGAATCCTCCAGATTATCTGTTTCCCCGGCCTTTTTTAAGTCTGTTTCCACGATCAGGTCGACAACGAAACGCTGGCCAAGACGGGTTTCTTCAGGAAAGACGCCATGGTACCCGTAGAATTCCACTTGGTTGACATATATTTTATCCATTATACTCACCTTTTCCCATCAGGGCATCCATCATTTTTGCCATCCTGCTCATCTCCTTCACATCGTGAATTCTGATTATTTGGCAGCCCTTTTGGATGCCGTAGCAAACAGTTGCCCCTGTCCCTTCTGTCCGCTCTTCAACAGGAAGGTCCAGGATGGTTCCAATCATCCGTTTTTTCGATGTTCCAAGCAGGACAGGATAGCCCACTGCAACGAGCTTGTCCAAATCTCTCATCATTTCCAGGTTATAGTTTAGATCTTTCGCAAAACCAATACCCGGATCAAGAATGATGTTCTCGTCCTTTACACCTGCTGATTTAACCATGGTGATACTTTCATACAAGTCATTCATGACATCACGGAAAAACGAAGTATATTCCATGTCTTTGCGATTATGCATTAGAATGATCGGAGCTTGGGTCTCTGCTGCGACAGATGCCATATCCGGATCTGCCTTAGCACCCCATACATCATTGATAATATGCGCTCCGGCTTCAATTGCCTGCTTCGCTACTTCAGCCTTATAGGTATCAATGGATATCGGAACATCTACTTCCTTTGAAATCGCCTCGATAACAGGAAGAACTCTTTCCAGTTCCTCTTGTGCAGGTACTGCAGCAAATCCAGGACGGGTTGACTCGCCCCCAACGTCAATAATATCCGCACCGTTTTCAACCATTTCCGTTGCATGTTTTATCGCTTGATCAAGATGATTGTACTTGCCTCCATCCGAGAAGGAATCTGGCGTTGCGTTCAGAATTCCCATAACAAGCGTTTTATTGCCGTAGTCTAATGTATACGGGCCACATTGGATTGTTGTTTTAGACATTATGAAACCTCCTACAGTTCATTCCTGCTCCACAAACATTCACAGTAACGTTCATAGCTTGACTGGAGCTTTGATGTTTTTTCACCGGAAAGACCAGGCATTGAGTGACCACCAAACGAAGAGATCGGGACAATTTCCTGAATGGAATTGGTTACGAAAGCTTCATTTGCCTTCCAGACATCCTCTGGCCTGTACATTCCTTCTCGCACACTCAATCCCATTGTTTCTGCCAGCCTGATAACAAATTTTCTGGTAATGCCATTAAGGATGCCTGTTTCAATAGAAGGAGTGAATAGTACATGATCTTTAATCCAGAATAGGTTTGATACAACCCCTTCGGCTAAAAAGCCTTCTTTTGTTAAAAGTACGCCTTCTGTTCCAGGATCATTTCCTGCTTCTCTTTTTGCAAGGATATTATTTAAAAAATGATGTGACTTTAATCGTTCTGCTCCTTCAGGTGTATTGCGGGGGATTTTCAGCAGTACTGCCTGCTTTTCCTGCCTGGCGCTTCTCGGGGGAAGCGGTTTGCAGAATATGATCGTGTTCGGTTTTGTGTAAGGGTCTGTTTGAAGGCCAATCTCACCCATACCCGCTGATACATTCATCCTGATATACGCATCTTTATATCCGTTTTTTTTAAGTAGCAGTTCCAATGCTTCGGCCAATTGACTCCTTGTAAAACTCGCTTCTATATTTAAAACATCTAAACTCTGATTAAGCCGCTCCAGATGGTCATCAAGCAAAAAAGGATGTCCTTCATATACTCGAAAGGTCTCAAAAAGCCCCATGCCATATAAGAAGCCATGATCGAAAGGGGAAATGGCTGCCTCTTCTTTTTTTACCACTTTGCCGTTCAAATAGAGATACAAGGTTTACAGCCCCTCTGTCTGCAAGGTTGTTTTATAGTGATTAATGAAATTCTGCAGCAATTCCTTTCCGGCTGTAGTCATAATTGATTCGGGATGGAACTGGACTCCTTCAACCGGAAGCTTCTTATGGCGCAGGGCCATTATTTCTCCTTCAGCCGTCCAGGCAGAAACCTCCAGGCAAGAAGGAAGAGTTTCCTTTTTGACAATCAATGAATGGTAGCGGGTAGCCGGGAATGGGTTGGGCAGTCCTTTAAATATCGTCTTCCCGTCATGGTAAATCTCGGATGTTTTTCCGTGCATGAGCCGTTCCGCCTGCACCACATCACCACCGAACACCTGTGCAATCGACTGATGGCCAAGACAAACGCCAAAAACAGGGATTTTACCTGCAAATGCTTCAATCGCTTCGAGGCTGATGCCCGCTTCATTCGGACTGCACGGCCCGGGAGAAATCATTAAAAATTTGGGCTGCAGACCGCTTATTTGGGATATGGAAGTCTCGTCGTTTCTTTTAACAACTAGCTCTTCACCCAATTCACCTAGATACTGTACGAGATTATAAGTAAAAGAATCATAATTATCGATCATATAAATCATAGCTGATCCCCTTTTGCCTGTTCTGCGAGTTCTTTTGCTTTCCAAAGAGCAATTGCTTTTTTCAGCGATTCTTTATATTCATTCTTTGGATTGGAATCAATTACAATACCGGCACCTGCCTGAACATGCGCCTTTCCTTCCTTCACAAGCATCGTCCTTATAATGATATTTAGCTCCAGATCGCCGCTGAAGTTAATCCATCCAAGCGAACCAGTGTAAGGTCCCCTTGTAACCGGCTCCAGCTCTTCAATAATTTCCATCGTCCTGACCTTTGGAGCACCCGTGATTGTGCCGCCAGGAAATACAGCATCGATTAAATCAACTGCATTTTTATCCTCTTCTATTTGTCCCTTTACATTGGAGACAATGTGCATAACATGCGAGTATTTTTCAATCACCATAAATTCATCAACTGTAACTGTTCCATATTTACAGACCCTGCCTAGGTCATTTCGCTCTAAATCGACCAGCATAACGTGCTCTGCACGCTCTTTCTCATTTTCGATCAGCTCACTGGCTAGCTTAAGGTCCTCCTCATGGTCCTTCCCGCGGGATCTTGTCCCCGCAATCGGACGCGTGCTGACTTCACTTCCCTTTTTCTTAATCAAAAGCTCCGGTGATCCGCTTACAAGCTGGTAGTCAGGGGTATGAAAATAACCCATATACGGCGACGGATTTAAAGACCTCAGCTGTTCATATATCTCCATTGCTTCAATTTGAATGGGGCGGCTTTGGCGCACGGATAGGTTTACCTGGAACACATCTCCCTGAGAAATATATTCCTGTACACTCCTAACAGCAGCCATAAACTCTTCTTCATTCATGGAAACATCAAGATCATTGGCACTTTGCTGGTGTCCAACTTTAGCAGCAGGCTCTGTATCATTTTTTTGCCAGCTCTGTTCCCACCCCTTAGTTCTCTCATCAATTGATTGCTCTTCACCTTTTTCATATAAGAAAAGCAGCCAAAGTGTTTCCTTCTCATGGTCAAAAACAAAGAACTCTTTAAATACAAAAAAGTGTATATCAGGAATTCGGAGATCATCTATTGCATCATTCGGAAGTTTTTCAATATAGCGTGCGTAATCATAGCTGATAAACCCGATAGCACCGCCTTGGAAATCAGGGAGTTCTTCCAGCTTTTCAACTTGATATTGGTTTAGCCAATCCTGCATTAAGTGAAGAGGATTTCCTTCAAGTATTTGTTTTTGGCCATTCTGGCGTATCTCAAGCTTTGAATCCTTACCCGTTAAAATTGCTTCCGGATCAAAAGCTGCGATACTGTACCGGCCGCCTCTCCCGCTTTCAAGCAAAACATGATGCTCTCTTCCTTCTGCCAGCCTGCGATATTGGCGGAAGAAACGATTATATGAAAAAGATATCTTTTTTGCATGTATGTGAAGTTGATTCAATAGAAAGTCACCCCTAAATATTTCTCTTTTTTCATCATACATGATGTAGGGCAAGCTTTCATAATTTTTGTCTAAAATTGCATTTCTGGATACTGCCAAGTAAAATTAAACACAAAAAGGCAACGGCCAATAGACCGCTGCCTCTATTATTATTCGGTTTCGAATTGATATAAAGGAGTACTTAAATAACGCTCTCCATTACTTGGAATAATTGCCAGCACCTTTTTGCCTTTGCCAAGCTCTTTAGCAACTTTTAATGCTGCACAGATGGCTGCACCTGAGGAGATGCCGCCAAGAATTCCTTCTTCTTTGGCCGTGCGGCGGGCATATTCAAACGCCTCATCATTTGATATTTGAATGACTTCATCATAAATCTTTGTATCAAGAGTATCTGGAACAAATCCTGCTCCAATTCCCTGGATTTTATGGGGGCCTGGCTTTCCGCCTGATAGCACAGGTGAATCAGTCGGTTCAACCGCATATATTTTAATGTTTTCATACTTTTCGCGAAGCACTTTTCCTGCCCCTGTAATCGTTCCGCCCGTTCCAATTCCTGAAATAAAGGCATCAAGCTGGTCTCCCATTTGCTCTGCAATTTCAGGTCCTGTTGTTAAACGGTGAACTTCCGGATTCGCAGGATTTTCAAACTGCTGCGGCATAAAATAGCCATTTTCTTTAGCCAATTCTGTTGCCTTGCGGATCGCTCCATTCATTCCTTCAGGCCCAGGTGTTAGGACAAGGTCGGCACCGTAAGCACGAAGCAGGTTGCGGCGCTCCATACTCATGGTTTCAGGCATTACTAAAACTGCCTTATATCCTTTTGCAGCCGCAATCATAGCTAAACCAATTCCTGTGTTACCGCTCGTTGGTTCAATAATGGTGTCGCCCTGCTTCAGATTTCCACTTTTCTCTGCAGCATTGATCATTGCCAAGGCAATACGGTCTTTAACACTGCTTCCCGGATTCATATATTCCAGTTTTAAATAAACATCTGCACTATTTTCATCAACTAAACGATTTAGTTTCACAATTGGTGTCTGGCCTACAAGATCTGCGATTGTATTTGCTACGCGTACCATTTTCCCCACTCCTTATTTCCGAGTATTTTTATTGGTTTAATACAAATTTACCAATTTTTATTGGTGATGTCAATTATTTTGAAACATATAATTGCCCATTTAAAAGAAAATTCATACTTTTGTCATCTTGATTAAATTACCCTTAATTATTATTCATACTCACATACAAAAAAACCTTCTTATTTTTTTATGTAGAAAAAAACACGGAAACTTTCCGTGTTTTTCATCATTATTGTACTTCTTCTTCTCCGTAAAACCATTCAACATCCGTTTCTTTCCAAAATGGCTTTGCCGAAACCGGGACATCCATTTGCTCAAGAGCAATCTGGCGTCTTATTAGGTTTTTTACTTCTTTGTAGGAATAGCTTTCACCTTTAAGATGCTCATGCAGCTTGACAACTGCATAGCCTTCTTCGGTTTTAATCGCCTTACTCCATTCCCCCTGCTTTAAGTTTTTAACCTGCTTAAGGAAGTCTTCTGCTATGTGCTCATCATCTTCACTGATATAACCGGCATTGCCTCCCTGATTAGCCGTAAATTCATCGATAGAACGTTCCATCGCCAACACAGAAAAGCTGGATCCTTGCTCTAATTCCTTCAAGGTTTGTTCCGCTTCTTCTTTTGTTTTTACGACAATCTGAGAAATGCGGTAAGAGTCAGGCACATTAAATTGGCTGCTGTTTTGCTCATAGTATTGCTTCATTTCTTCTTCTGAAACAGCTACATCTTTCGTCAAAAGCTCTTCAAGTATCAGATTGTTTTTTATTTGCCTTCTCCACTTATCTTCTGTTGTCTGTTCAGAAAAATCGCTTCCATACATTGTTTTAACCATTTTCAATTCTCGGTCCACTGCCTGGTCCGAAATATTAATGCCGTACTTTTTTCCGGCGTTTTCAATAACCTTTTGGTCAATCAACTCATTTAAGGTACTTTTCCCATATCTTACTTCCATTTCACTCAGCCACTCCTGCCGAGTGATCTTATCCTTGCCGACTTTTGCTACTGCTTCCCCATTGCTTCCATCGTCTCTAAAAAGCAAAAAAGCTAGTGTGACACAATTGAGTAAAACCAGTCCAGCAATAACCATCCATAGGTGTTTCTTTTCCAACTGCTCCTCCCCCAAGAAAAGCGTAAGCGCCTCGCTCACCCCAGACAAGCACAAGACGAGCCTCCTGGGAAGGTATTCTTTACCTTTCTGGGAGGATTGGCTTGTGACCTCGAGGGGGTAGGCGCTGAAGCTAGACATTGATCAAAGTCCATAATCACTTCTTATATTCCTGACCCGATATGCAATTATTCCGCTTCTTTCTTTAGTTCTTCCAGCTCTTCTTTTGAATAATGATATTTTTCATTACAGAAATGGCAGGAAGCCTCAGCTTGGCCATCTTCTTCAATCATTTCCTGTATTTCATTTTTCCCTAAACTGATGATCGCATTGGCAAAACGATCTTTTGAACATGTGCATGTAAAGGAAACAGGCATTTTTTCAAGGAATTTCACCTGGTCTTTGCCCAAAATGGTTTCCAACAGTTCCTCTGGCGTCAACCCTTGCTCAATAAGTTTTGAAATAGGAGGAATCTCTTTAAGCCTGTTTTCAATGATTGTAATGGTCTCTTCGTCAGTGCCAGGCATTAACTGAAGAATAAATCCGCCCGCAGCAAGAATCGTGTTATCAGGGTTAACTAATACACCCACTCCGACTGAAGATGGTACCTGCTCAGAAGTTACAAAGTAGTAGGTGAAGTCTTCCCCTAGTTCTCCGGAAATGAGAGGAACTTGTCCTGTGAAATGGTCCCTCATCCCAATATCTTTAACTACTGTTAATGTACCTTCCGTACCGACCGCGCGGCGCACGTCAAGCTTGCCTTGCTCATTAAGGTCAAAGTGTGTTTGCGGATTTGTAACATAACCGCGCACCTCTCCCTTTGCATTGCTGTCTACAAGAATAGCGCCAATCGGACCGCCGCCTTCAATTTTGATTGTCAGCTTATTATCACCTTTAAGCATAGCGCCCATCATTACGCCGGCAGTCATCGCTCTGCCAAGTGCAGCAGAAGCAGTCGGCCAAGTATAATGCCTGCGCTGTCCCTCTCCTACTGTTCCCGTAGTGCGGGCCGCATAGGCACGAACCTGGCCATTATAGGCAAGTGCTTTTACTAAATAATCGCTCATTTCTTGCTCCTTTCCAGAAACCGCCACTTATTAACACCGGCTCTTTTTTAATCTAACGTGCTATTTTTTTAGGGTTTCCATATTTCGTTTATAAATAATCTGCAAACCCTTTAAAGTTAAAAATGGATCAACCACATCAATGATTTTAGACTCCTGGGCAATAAGACTGGCCAGCCCTCCAGTCGCAATGACAGTCGGGCTCTCGGCGGCCTGGTCCTTCATTCTTTTTACTATACCTTCTACCTGGCCTACGTAACCATATAAGATGCCTGCCTGCATGGCGGCAACTGTATTTTTCCCAACAATATGGTCAGGGCGTGCAATTTCAATTCTTGGAAGCTTGGCGGCACGCGAATAAAGCGCCTCAGTTGAAATTCCTATTCCCGGAGCAATCGCTCCGCCCATATACTGCTTATTTTCATTTATATAACAATAGGTAGTTGCTGTTCCGAAATCAACAATTACAAGCGGGCTCCCATATTCATGAATCGCTGCCACTGCATTGACGATACGGTCTGCACCAACTTCTCTCGGGTTTTCATATTTAATATTCAATCCTGTTTTTATCCCTGGTCCTACAACAAGGGGCTTAACATGGAAATATTTCTGGCACATTCTTTCAAGTGAAAACATGATTGGCGGCACTACAGAAGAAATAATAATGCCGTCTATATCAGAAAAAGAAAGATTTACATGCTCAAACAGAGACTTAATGATCATTCCATATTCATCTTCTGTTTTATTGCGATTGGTTTCAATTCTCCAATGATGTTTTAATTCATCACGGTCATAGACACCCAGAACAATATTAGTATTTCCTACATCAAAAACAAAGATCAACCTTCTCACCACTTTATATTTATTTCGCAAAAGCGCAAACGCTTAATTTTTTATACACTGCAAACATCATATCATAACTCTTATAGATTCGTGTAATAGGAAATGCCATTTGCCTGGGCAAGTATGAAAACAAGTATAAAAACCAGCAAAAAAAGCGCCTAAAAGGCGCTTTTTCTTATTTATCCTTACGTTCCTCATCAATAGCAGGAGGCGTATCCGCTTCTGCAGGGCTTGAACCTTCCCGTGCTTCAGGAATTTCGCCTGAATCAGCAGGATCATCTTTTTTAATGCTGATATTCACTTTAACGTCATCGGCACTTTCAATGGCAGCCACTGCACGGTCAGGAAGCCTGCCATGTTCCGATAAATGCTTGATTTGCTCTGCATCAAGCGTTTCGACTTCAAGCAATGTATTTGCGATCAGATTCAGCTTATCACGATTTTCTGTTAAGAGCTTTCTCGCTCTTTCATAAGATTCCTTGATGATGCGCTGGATTTCAAGATCGATTTCATATGCGATAGCATCTGAATAGTTCTGTTCATTATGGAAATCACGTCCAAGGAAAACCTGGCCGCCTTGTGACTGTCCGAATTGCAATGGCCCGAGCTTGTCACTCATACCAAATTCGGTTACCATGCGGCGGGCAATGCCTGTCGCACGCTGGAAGTCATTATGGGCACCTGTACTTACTTCGCCGAACACGATTTCTTCAGCAACACGTCCACCCAGCAAGCCGACAATTTTGTCAAGAAGCTCGGGCTTTGTCTGGAAGTAACGGTCTTCTTTCGGAAGCATGACAGCATAGCCGCCTGCCTGGCCACGAGGTACGATCGTTACTTTATGAACCATTTCAGCTTCATCAAGCACTAAACCAATAACTGTATGGCCTGCCTCGTGGAAAGCAACAATGTTTCTTTCCTTTTTGGAAATGACACGGCTTTTCTTGGCTGGTCCAGCTATTACGCGGTCTGTTGCTTCATCGATATCTTCCATATCGACTTTTTTCTTATTTCGGCGGGCAGCTACAAGCGCTGCTTCATTCAATAGATTTTCAAGGTCTGCACCCGAAAATCCAGGTGTACGCATGGCGATGCTCTTTAAGTTAACTGACTCATCCAAAGGCTTGTTGCGGGCATGTACTTTAAGCACTGCTTCACGGCCTTTAACATCAGGGCGGTCAACCGTAATCTGTCTGTCAAAACGTCCCGGACGCAATAATGCTGGGTCAAGAATGTCCGGGCGGTTTGTTGCAGCAATGATAATAATCCCTTCATTAGCTCCAAACCCATCCATTTCTACAAGAAGCTGATTAAGGGTCTGCTCACGTTCATCATGGCCCCCGCCAAGTCCAGCGCCACGCTGGCGCCCTACGGCGTCAATCTCATCAATAAAGATGATACATGGAGCATTCTTTTTCGCATTTTCAAATAAGTCACGGACACGGGAAGCCCCGACACCTACGAACATTTCTACGAAATCAGAACCGCTGATAGAGAAGAACGGCACTCCCGCTTCACCGGCAGCAGCACGTGCAAGCAAGGTTTTACCAGTTCCCGGAGGTCCTACAAGAAGTACCCCCTTAGGAATTCTTGCTCCAAGTTCAGCAAACTTGCGCGGGTCCTTAAGAAACTCAACGACCTCAACAAGCTCCTGCTTTTCCTCATCGGCTCCTGCTACATCTTTAAAACGCACTTTCTTCTTGCTTTCATCGTAAAGCTTGGCTTTGCTTTTGCCGAAATTCATAACACGGCTTCCTCCGCCCTGCGCCTGGTTCAGCAGGAAGAAGAATAAAATAAAGATAATGATGAAAGGTATTATTGAAGTAAAGAATGTTACCCAGCCGCTTGTTTCCTTCGCAGGCATTACTTCAACATCTGAGGTTTTCGCCATTTCATCAATTCGGTCAAGGATATTATCATTATTCATGATGTAAGTCAGGAAGTATTTTCCTTCCTCATATCCCTCAAGCTGCCCACGTACCTCAAAAACACCTCTCTCAGGCTGTAATGAAACCGACGTTATTTCGCCACTTTCTAGATAATCGACAAATTTATTATAAGAGATGTGCTCAGTTGGTTCATTGTTGCCGTTAAAAAAACTGACAACTCCAATAATGACTAAAAATATTAATAAATAAAAGATGGTATTCCGGAAGATCCGATTCATCCCTTACCTCCTCCCACGGTAAACAAACTATAGTGTATAGTATCATAGAAAATCGTGCCAATACAAGGAATTAGACTTTTCAAAACCGGGTGTTTCTCTTTTCAGTAAAGGGCTTTAACTCAATATCAATCTTATGGTTTACTTAATCATTATTGCTGTATACCTCTGGCTTAAGGACTCCAATATAAGGAAGATTGCGGTATTTTTCTGCGTAATCCAATCCATAGCCCACTACAAATTCATCAGGAACGATAAAGCCTACATAATCTGCTTTGATATCTGCTTTTCTGCCTGTCGGCTTATCAAGCAGCGTAACAATCTTAATGCTTTTAGCTTTTCTGTATCGGAAAAGTTCTACAAGGTAGCTAAGCGTTAATCCGCTGTCAATAATATCTTCAATAATAAGGATATCTCTTCCTTCTACGGATGTATCAAGGTCTTTTAGGATTTTTACTTCACCTGAAGAAACCATTGCATTGCCGTAGCTTGATACATCCATGAAATCCATCTCAAGGTATGTATCCACGCGCTTCAAAAGATCGCTCATAAAAGGCATAGCCCCTTTCAGAACTCCAATTGCAAGCGGGAATCGGTCCTTGTATTCTTCAGTAAGTTCAGCAGCAAGGGATTTGATTTTATCCTGCAGCTCCTCTTCTGAAATTAATACTTTTTCAATATCATTTTTCATCATTTATTGTGCCCCCTAGAAGATCATTGCTTTATGTATTTTAAAATAATATAACTAGCACCAGATGTATGTTGCATTGAATAATGGGATTTTTTCAAACCGGGAACCCATAAGATGCGGCCATGTGCATCGGTGACAATTGGCCATGTTTCCCTTTCCTGCAGCGGTATTTTACAATCAATGAAAATGTCCTTAATTTTCTTGGTTCCCTGCATTCCTTTAAGGGTCATGCGGTCTCCTGCTCCTCTCGTCCTTATAATAAGCGGAAGAGAGACATCTTCCCTGTCTAATAGCAGGGTATCATTGTTTAGATTTCCATCAGGACAGTCAGTATATTCAAATATAATGGATCCGCCGTTTGGGAGTTTAATGATTGCAGGTTCGGAGACTTGAAATCGATAGGATTGTACAGGTTCCTTCGGGAATTGGAAATGACATTTCCGGTAGGAGCGTACAATATGTAAATCGTTTGGAAAAATTAGTTTTCCCGATGGATGAGGACTTTTCATTAAGGAAAAAATGCTCTCTATATGAGATGCGGATAAAGACGCAGGTCTTTCCTTATAAAGATAGTTTAATATTAGTTGAATACCTCTCCTTTGTAAAGGCATTGGCATTGCCTCAAAAGCATCAATATCCAAGCTAATTTCCTCATCTGTCTTCTTTTCCATTACTGTATTCATTTTATGGACAGTTAATTCCTGCAGATATGCCTCATCACTTTGCAAATCTTCACTAAATCTTTGAAAATGCTCATGCACATGAGGGTTTTCTTCTCTCAGGAATGGGAGCACCTCTTTTCTAAAGCGGTTTCGGCTGTAAATGCTTTTTTCATTGCTGGGGTCCCGCCGGGGGGTAATCCCCTCTTTAAGGCAATACTGCTCAATTTCGTTTCTGCTCATGCATAAAAACGGACGAATGATAAAACAATCTGCAAATGGGCGAATAAAAGGCATTCCTGCTCTAGCTTTCCCGGTGCTTCCCCTTGTTAACCGCATTAAAATAGTTTCTACCTGGTCATCTCCATGATGCCCCAATGCAATGTAATCCACATTATGTTTTTTTGCAATTTTCCCAAAGAAGCTGTATCTGCAATCCCTGGCTGCTGCTTGGGAACTCTTTCCCGTCTTCTCTATAAACTCAGGTACATCAATTTGCTCCATTTCAAAAGGGATTTCCCTTTCGATGCAATAATCCCTGACAAACATGGCGTCCTGGAAAGATTCATCACCTCTAAACATATGATCGACATGCGCAGCTACTATTTCAATATTAAATAGATGTTTAAAGCTCCAAAGATAATGGAGCAGGGCAATCGAATCGGGGCCGCCTGATACCCCAATCAAGAGCTTCTTGTTATTTAGTTCAATTCCCTTTCTCCTAAGGAAAGCTCTAACTTTTTCTTCGAGCATAGGCTACTTCCTTATCCATTTTAAAATATATTTTTCTTTACCCTTGCCACGGGCCATATAATCCTTGTGCATTAAAAAGCATATCATTTTTTCCATGTAAATATCAAAAGGGAATATGTAACCTTTATTACGGCCGAGAGGCTAAAAGGTTTCAATTTTTTTAGACATTGGCTATGTTAAAGCTCATTGTTTATTTTGGGCACTTAGTTGTATGGAGCGGAAAGCAGCAGGCCAGTTTAACAGAGCTAAGAAATTTAAAGAAGCTGTCCATAAATATAAAAGAGATAAAGAAGTGTCACAATCAGGACGATTAAGACAGTTTCAATAAAGCCGCCCTTTTTCTTCTTTTGAATGTATGCCTGCCGGCTGACAGGCTGGCTCCCGGTTGTTTGGCCTTTTTTTCGGTTAGGTGTACTCCTTTGTCCAGAGCTTGAACGTGTCAGCTGAAGCATATCATTTCTCATTTCATCTGCCGAGGCATAATTGCCTTGAAGCGCATTTAAGATAACATCTTCATATTTTAAGAGTTCTTTCTTTTGCCTGACCATCAATTTTAGCTGTTTGAGATCTCCGGTGCTTTTGCTGAACCTCTTCGGATAAGCTGTATTAATTAAAATCATTGCGGCAGCAAATAAATCATAAGCAGGGTCAGCTTTCCGTGTCCCAAGTCCCCAATACCCCCTGTCATAAAACTCTGTGAATTCTTTAATGGCCCTTCCCTGGACTGTTGTTCCTCCCACGTCGATTGTGCGTATTTTGGGTGGAGGCCCTGTTACAATCAAATTGTCGGGCTTTAAATCGCCAAAAACCCACCCGTTCTTATGCAATGCTTCCAAATCGCTTAGCAGCTGGACGATTAAAACACCAGTCCAGGATGGCCCCTTTTGATGAATAAACGTTAGCAAGTCGGGGCCTTGTATGTATTCCATAACATAGAAGGATATTTTGCTGCCCCTTCTTTCCCAATCATCCACATCAAGCAAAGAAGGCCCGAGGGCAGAGCCTTGGACCTTTGCAAAGGATTTGAGGACGTTCACTTCAGAGGTTATGGACATCCCGTTATCGCTCATCTTCAAAGCAACCTGCTGATTTTGGCTTTTTGCCAGATAAACAATCCCATTTGCACCGTAACCCAGTTCCTTTACAATTGTGTAACGGTTGCGGTGCCACTTTCCTTCAATCACGGTACCAAGGTTTACTTTACACTGACTCTTCAAAGAATGATTCATCATCATCACGGGAAAGCAGACTCCTTAATGAACGTTTTTTCTTAAAATATGTTAGTGCTTCGCGGATGGCTGGACCAGTTGGTGTAATGCCGCCTGTTGTCAATTTAGAGAAAATGCTTGTCAATGACTCAAGCTTTGGTGTCCAGTCCAGCAATTTTTCGACATCTTTCTTTTTCCCGGGAAATACAAAAACGGAAAAACGATTATCACCGGATCGGGCATTCAGGCTTAAAGATAGGTCCAGCAGTGCTTCCTTTACTGTTGGGAGCTTATGCTTCATACTCGCACTTGTATCGACCAATACCAGCACTTCAAGTTCGACTGTCTCACCAAGTTCATCGACAACTTCCATGACTTCTCCCCTCTGTTCAGGAGGAAGGTCTTCCATTGTTTTCTCACCGCCCAAAATCTGCTGCAGCTCTTTGTTCACGACTCCCTGAAGAGTTTGGGTCATCGCTTTCCTTGTTACCATTTGCACCGTCTGCGACAGCTGCTGTGCATAGACAACCTGGCTGACTCCGCCGCCAGACATGGCAATTCCTTCGATCTCGTTCATGCCCTGTTCATCAATCACATCATGCTCCATGACTCCTATCACATTGACTGTAATCCCTTGCTCTTTTGCCAGGGCAGCCATTGCGATTGGATCTTCACCCTGATTCGAACAGCCATCCGTTATCAGCAAGATTTGCTTAAGTGTTCCTGTTTTCATGAAACTCCCCTCCACTTCTGAGTTGTTACCATTTTCGACTGAAAAAAGGGGAAATATACCTGAGAAATGCTGAAGCACCTTGATCACCCCCGACAAGCACAAGACGAGCCTCCTGGAAGGCGTTCTTTGCCTTTCTGGGAGGATTGCCCGAAATGTGGAGGCGACTGCACAGGGACGACAGGTATAAGACGGTTCCTGTAAGAAGGCGTTCTTCCTTCTGAAAGGAAACGGCTTATGACCCCGAGTCCCTAGGAGCCGCAACTAGACAAGCTTGTGACCTCGAGGGGGTAGGCGCTGGAGCTAGACACTTATCTAACTTAAAGAACATATTTATTTATCGAGACAACATGTTATGAGCAAATTAATCAGTTGGCTTTTTGGCGGACTGCCTGAACCGGAATGCTTGTCCACTTAGGTGTATTATGTTTGATCCTTGATACCACAACAGTCATATCATCTTCAATATTTCCTGATCTGGACCTAATGACTTCTTCCATAATTAAATCTGCCACTTCCTGAGGATCGTCTGTCTTTAACTCTGTTATTTTCCGCTTCATCCACAAATCAAAATTCTCCACATGCTTTGGCCCTTCAAAAACCCCATCACTCATCATGATTAATAAGTCGCCGGCTTTCAGCTGCTCACTTACAACATCCACATCAAATTCCTGGATAATGCCCATCGGAAGATTGCTGGCCTGGATTTTCAATACTTTATGGCCTCTTTTAACAAAACTTGGAGTAGATCCAATCTTCAAAAATTTCGCGTCGGCATTTTGCAGATCAACCATGGCCAAATCCAAGGTTGAAAAGATTTCATCTGTCGTCCTTAAAGAAAGGACTGAATTAACTGATTTAATTGCAACTTGCTCCTCAATTCCCGATTGAAGAATTTTTTGCAGCAGCAAAAGGGTTTCTTTGCTTTCCGCATGGGCACGTTCTCCGTTGCCCATACCATCACTGATGGCAATGGCATACTTGCCGCAGCCCAGTTCTATAGTTGAATAACTGTCACCTGAAATTAACCCGCCGTCTTTCGCCGCATGCGCAACTCCGGTTTCTACCGCAAAAGCCTTCGCTGAACGGAAGGTTACATGGCAAAAGCCATTTGGAAAGGCAGCGCATTCCTCTGAATTTACTAATATCGTTTCTCCAAGAATATCAGATAACATTGGAGCAATCAGCTTTTCACATTCTCCATGTCCCTGGCAGTACGGGATGGTCATATCAATGTCAACATTCCCCTGTTCAAGGCTATATATTTCAACTTGCTCGATATGAATGCCAAATTCCTGAAGTGCCTCCAGGATCTGCTCTTCCTGTTTATGATGGTTCTCACGTTCCCTTTGAATCTCTTTCGCAAAGTCGCCCATCACTTCAGAAACACCCATCAACTGGTCAGCCACAAGCCTTCTGCTTTCTTGGACCTGCTTCTTCAGCTTTTGGTTGGCCTTAAAATAGGTCAGCTCCTGCTGGACTGCTTCAGTCACTTTTTTGGATCTTGTACAGTACTTTTCCCAATCCCTTGCAAGCTTTGGGGATAGCGCCCCCTGATTATTGTCCACATCATGCATAATATCCATCATATATTCATAGGTTGTATTAAAGTTCTTTGACCAGCAATGGTCTTTCTTGAAACAAGTCTGGCATGTTTTTTCTGTTACATTGCTTAGAAAATAATCCATTTCTCTATCATTACCGTCTTCCCATTCCGACGGCTCATCGTGGGCAGAGAAGCTTTTGGATAAGGCTTGAAATACACTTGAAAACTGTGCAACCCGCTGTGCTGTTACATCCCGCATTTTTCGCATATACTGCTGCTGTTCTGCGGCATACTCCGGTGTTCCCGGTATGTGCTTTGCCAGCTTTGCCGTTAATGCCTGAGGGGTTAAGAGAAATAATAATATAGCAGCGCCTGTTTCTGACAGGGTCTTCATCAGGTTTCCGCTTCCTTCGCCATACATACCCATCAGCAGCGTTGCTATCAGCAGCCCGACTGCCACACCGAACTTTTTCCCTTCTTTTAAAAGGCCGCCAAGCAACCCTGAAAAAGCAAGCAAACTCATATGATAGAAACTTGATATATTGGCAAGGGAGAATATTAACCCAGTTACCACCCCTACAGTAGAACCGACCGTTGCTCCTGCTACAAATGAAAACAGCAAGACAAGATAGCGGGACATAATATGCTCTACCGAAAGATCATAGACTGTCCACCCAATTGTTCCTGTCATAACAGAAGCCAGCATAATAATAAGACACACGATTTCTTCCGTTTTCAGCGATTGCCTGCGCTTATTAATTGAAAGCAGCGGAAGACCTTGAAGAAAAATAAGAGTAAGAATGAAGCCCAGGCTGGACTCAACACCAGCCATCATTCCATCATATAATGCCAGCTGGCCCTTAACAATAAAGGCCTCAAGCAGTTTTCCCGCCAAAATGGTGAAAAATACATAGAAGGGCAAAGCCCTAATTTCATTATTCAGCCATTTTTTCGACACCCTAAAGACAAACAAGAATATAAATGTGATTCCAAAAGCGGATACAGCATTCGATATGGATAAAGTTGCTGCACCTGCAATCAATCCCACCAATGCGAGCGGAGCCTTATCTCTTCTTATAAAATAAACCGCAGCGAAAAATGGAAGGCTAAAAGGGGTTAGTTTCGCTAATATCAAGGCTCTTCCAAGCAAAAAGCCAATGATCAGCAGAACATAGCCTCTTTTAAGAAAGAAATTCTCCAATCCTGATTGGAGCTTTTTTAAGCCTTTGGCAAATTCGAGTTTCGGTTTGTTAAATGGCACTTCTCCGATCGGCTCCATTACATTCCTTTCTACCTTTTCCATTAAACTACACTCCCCATATTTTTATCGTTGCTGACAATTATAAAAGCCAGCTCCTCAGAAGTTTGTCAAAATAGCGGACAAGCCCGGACTTTTCGTTCGACGGTTTTCCACCTTATATGGGGTCAGATAACAATATTTAAGTTCACTCTAGGTGAGGATATGTAACACATTGACAGAAAAAGTAAAGAAAAGCCTTGAAAAGACTGCTTTATAGAACGTCAAACTGCTTGGAAAAAATTGACGAAGCATCTTGGTGGAATTGCGACATATTTCTTTTAATCTTTTATTGACTTCTTTTTTAAAACTTTGTATTATAAATCTTGTGCTTTAAGGCACAACTGTTAATCTATAAAAATATGGCGGTGTAGCTCAGCTGGCTAGAGCGTACGGTTCATACCCGTGAGGTCGGGGGTTCGATCCCCTCCGCCGCTATCATGAAATGCGGAAGCGCGTTGCCCTGGGGCGACAAGCATAAGACAAGGTGGCAGAAAGGTTGTACTTTACCTTTTTGACAGATTGGCTTATGACCTCAAGCCCCTAGGCACTGCAGCTGGACACAGAAACATTCATCCTTATTAAGGCCCGTTGGTCAAGCGGTTAAGACACCGCCCTTTCACGGCGGTAACACGGGTTCGAATCCCGTACGGGTCATTTCAAAGAAGCGTCAGCCTTAGGCTGATGCTTTTTTGATATAAAGAAAAATTTTATACCCAAACTAAAAAACTACTAAACATCTAAAAGCACACAAAAAAACAAGCCCGAACCGGACTTGTTTTAATTTACTCTGCTATATATCAAGATCAGCAGCAAGTTATCCTCGTCTTGCGCCTCTTCCTCCACGTTTGGATTCAGTGTGGCGTTTTAGTGATGACAGACGATCTTCGCTATCCTTTAAGAATCGAGCCATTTTTGATTCGAAATTCTCTTTGGATGGGCGGTTATCATTTGTTCTGCCATGACGAGGACGGCCAGAATTTGAATGTCCTCTAAATTCTTTTCTGTCGCCTCTTTCAGGTCTTTCAGATCGCTCAGGCCGGTCTTTTGCCTTCTTGATGGATAAACCGATCTTGCCATCCTTTTCGACATTAATGACTTTCACTTCGACCATATCACCTACTTTGAGGTGATCATTAATATCTTTGACATAATTGTCTGCGACTTCACTTATGTGCACCAGACCGGTTGAACCTTCCGGCAGCTCCACAAATGCTCCGAAATTTGTAATACCTGTGACCTTTCCTTGTAACTTGCTGCCTACTTCGATTGACATTAAAAAAATTGCCTCCTTGAAAGATATAAAGTGAAACTTCCATCAGGGTATTTAGTGATTATTGCCTAATACATCTTCAGCTTTTTCCCAGCTTTACAGAATTATACCTTCACACACATACACTGATGGTTAGTTGAGGTCCGCACGATGCGGGCCACTCAGACGTTGCCACAGGTGTGACGTTTTTAGTCTGAGTTCTTTTAATCGGGCCTTTACAGGCAGTTCCCTTTTAATAACCCCATTAAGCTTTACTTACTATATAAGCGAAGGGTTACTGCCTGTTAATCTGCGATAAATCATACTATCTATATATTATACAGAATTCAAAAAAAAAGTGTCAATACAGCCTCTAGTCGGTTGATTTTTCCTTATTCTTCTTATTTTTCTCTGTCTCTTCAGGGAGATTAAAAATGATTTCATTATTGTCGGATAAGAAATAGTCCTTCCTGGCAAGCTTTGCTATATATTCATCATCATTCAATTTAACAATTTCCTCTTCAAGAATGACTTCTTTCTTCTGCAGCGCAGCAAGCTCCTTGTCAAGCCGGTTTTTCTCTTCCACTTTTTCTTCCAGAGCGGCAGATTGCGAAACGAGTGTAGAGATCATAAAAAAAGAAAGTACGGCTGCCAGTGTAAAAAAGGCTGCTAATCTTCTAAATAAAAGCTTTCTTTTCCGGCCCGCACTGATCTCTGCCGCTTCCTGCTGTCTGACATAGCTTGTTTCAATTTTGGCTACATTTCTCTTCTTGCTGACACTCACTTTCGCATTCCCTCCTTACTCTTTATGCTTTTTCCACTTTGAGATCCACTTTAAAACATAATTCTTTATCCGCTGTAAATATCCTGCCAATTTATTATATAACTTCTCGACGGATTTTTTAATATTTTTCGGCAAAAGTTTCCACAAAAGTGACAAAATCCATTTGACAGGCAGAAAAATCACCTTTAATGTAAACCAAATGACCCGCAAAGCAATTTTCAAAAGGGAATAAAGTCCCTTCCCAAGCATAACAGTGATGGCAATCAACGCGGTTATAAGCCCTTGGAGGGGTTTATAAATGACTAGAGTAAACGCCTTAACTAAAAAGCGGTATATGGAGATTGCCATTCCGATGGAAATCTCCAATACCCGCAAATACATTTTTTTAAATAAACTTTGATAAGCGGCAAATCCGCATAACAAGGCAACGAAAATATAAAACCTTAATTCACCTTTATTAACCAGAAATAAAATATAAAAGATAGCCAATCCCTGCAGCAGCCAAAAAAGGATATCGTTAATAAAAATAATCCAGCTTTTACGCTTGGTCCTCTTGAGAAAACGATTATAGGTATCAAGGGAAGCCCCAAAAACACTTCCCATGCCGATCATGGCCAGCATGGTCATAAATTGAGTGGTCAGTGTCATCGGAATAATTTGCTAAAGAAACCTTTAGCTTTATCTCCATTCTGATCGTCTATATATACAAGGTCAAATACCTTCCCCTTTATGGAAACAATTCCCTTGTCTACATCCAAATTCTTCATCTGCAGATTCTGCCCTCTAATCGCCAGGAAGCCCATCACCGTTTCCAGCAAAAACTCTTCATTATCAAAGCTTTCTACCTGTTTGACCCCTGTAATATCCAGCAGCCTTCTGCCCCTCATAATGACATCATGCTCCTGGGTATTCACTTTGTTTGAACTTGACTCATAATATTGGCTCATAATTCATCCCTCGCAATCACATAGTACAACCTTTTTGTACATGTTTATGAATAGGGATATAAAAATAGAACAAGCCATAAAGAAAAGCGGAAGCGCCTTAGCCAAGCAGAACGCAGACTAAAGACGCCACCTCCTGTGGCAACGTCTGCATGGCCCGCTTCCTCCTAAAAGCTGCCGCTTTTAGTCGTGCGATGTTTATGCTGACGAAGCCTTCCTTATCCTGCGGGCCTCAACCACAAGACGAGCCTCACGAAAAGGTGTTTTTTACCTTTTTGGGAGGATTGGCTTGTGACCTCGAGGGGGGGGTAGGCGCTCCTCCTTAAAGCTAACGCTTTTAGTCGTGCGATGATCCTGCCGAAGCGTTCCTTGTGGAGCTAGGACAGCTATCAAAGTTCAAAGATTTCTATCTCTTCCAAAAAACTTATGCCTCAGTTTCGGCCTTTTCTTCTTTTATAATTGAATACATTTCAGCAGCCTCTTCTTTTCGGGTCGTTTCCTGCAGACGCTCGACTTTTACAGTTACCAGCTTCTGGCCAAAGCGGATTTGGAGTTCATCCCCAACTTTAACGGTCGAGCTGGCCTTAGCCTGCTGGCCGTTAATTGAAATCCTTCCCTGATCGGAAACTTCTTTTGCCAGTGTTCTTCTTTTGATAAGCCTTGATACTTTTAAAAATTTATCCAATCTCATTTGTCCGCCACTCCTCTGGTTTCTCTATTTTAGTATCCTTTCGATTTTGCTTCATTCCAATATTCATCAAGCTGCTCTAGCGTAAAGTCTTCAAAATTTCTGCCGCTTTCCTTTACCCGTTCTTCCACATATGAAAAACGGCGGATAAATTTTTCATTCGTTTTTCTTGTCGCTTCTTCCGCATCAATTTTATAGAAACGGGCGATATTGACCAGCGCAAAAAGAATATCTCCAAATTCCGCTTCCATTTGGCTGCTTTTATTCCCTGCTTCAGATTCAAATTCAGAAATCTCTTCCTTCACTTTCTCCCAGGCAGGTTCGACTTCCTTCCAATCAAAGCCAACTTTTGCCGCTTTTTTTTGAATTTCAGCAGCCCTCATTAAATTAGGGAAAGATTTAGGCACATTATCCATAATGGATTCCTGTTTCTCACCCTTTTCTTCCTGTTTAATGCTTTGCCAATTTTTTAAAACTTCCTCTTCATTATCAGCCTGTACGTTACCAAACACATGCGGATGGCGGCGGACCATTTTCTCAGAAAGTCCCTGAATGACATCATCAATGGTAAAATAGCCTTCATCCTCCCCAATCTGGGCATGAAGCAAAACCTGAAGAAGGACATCTCCAAGCTCTTCTGTCATATGGTCGCTATCTTCATTATCAATTGCTTCGATCAGCTCGTATGCTTCTTCAATTAAGTACTTTTTCAGTGATACATGAGTCTGTTTAAGATCCCATGGGCAGCCGTTCGGCCCGCGCAATTCAGCAATAATGCTGCGAAGCTTTGAAAAATCCTTATATAAAATCGTTTCATCCTTAACAGGCGGCACATATACAGAGGTTAAGTTATTCAGCTCCATATCATGGTCAAGCTCATGCAGAGGAACTTTTCTAAGTTTCTCCTCCTTGCTGCCAGCAGCAGTCACTATAAATACCTCATAGTCATAAGGCAGCTTTTCCATTAGCGTAAGCTTGACTTCACTGGCTGCAAATTGGTCATACACCTGTCCAATAATGACATGCTGTGCAACTTCGATTTCATCCCTGTTTAAATCGGTTCCATCTAGGAGTTGAAATCCTTCGATTGGATCGATTTTCAATGCCTGGAACAAAGGGTCGAGAAAACTCTGTCCTCCTCCGATCTCTATCTCAATATCCTTATTTGACGCTCGCTCAATCAGAAGCTGAACCGTTCTTTCTGCCACAAGCGGATGGCCTGGCACTCCATAGGTAATATTATTTGCCAGAGCTGCCTCCAGAAGGAATTCGCATATTTCCTCATAAACCTCTTCAAACTGATCGTGTTTTTCATATACGCTGTCAAAAGACTGATACTGCAGCCCTTCATGTTCGAGGTCGCGAAGAACAGGATGCTCCTTTGTCCGTAAATAGAGGGCCTCTGAATTTTTAAGCTTTTTATAGACACCTAAAGGAAGCTGATCCAAATCTCCCGCTCCAAGCCCGAGAATCGTTATTTTTTTCATAAAATTATTCATCTCCTATTCTTTTTAGGCAGCAAGAACATTAATTTGCTTCCAAATGGAAGCAGAGCGAGCTCTTCCTCTTTAAAAGTATTGCCTTTAAACACAATAAACAAATAAGTAAAGCCTCCTAAAACTACAGCACTTAATGCCTGAAAACCAGTATACAGCCGGTCATGTTCAAAATCTGCGAACATTCCTGTTGCCTGGAGGTATAGCTGTAAAACAATAGCCATGATGACCGCTGCCATACAAATGACAAATAAAAAACGGATGGGAAACAGCGATATTTTCAAATAGCTCCGAAGTTTGAATATAAGAGGCAGCAGAACTGCTGCAAGAGCAAGGCAGGATGCTGCCGCTGCACCGATTGTTCCGTACGTTGGTACCAATAGTATGTTCAATCCATACTTAATGGCAAAGCCCAAAAGAATCGCAGCTGCCGGAAAAAGGATAAACCCCAGTCCCTGCAGAATAGCTGTAATGGTTATAATCATCGAACTCAAAAAGATTAAAAGGCTAAGAATTGAAAGGACATCCGATCCAGACCTATTTTCAAAAAGCATAACATTTGCCGGTTCGATAATATTCCATAACCCTACCGTTGCAGCAGCGCCAACGAGAATGCTTATTTGGAGAGCAAGCCTGATTTTATCATGCAGAAAAGCAGCCTGGTTTTTCATTTTTTCTTTGGAGATAAGCGGTACAAGCGACAAAGACATCGACGTCGCGACGACCATGCCAAGCTGCACAATCGGCTGGCCTCGGTCATACACACCTTTCAGCTCTTTCGCCTGTTCCCCCTCATAACCGGAGGCTAACAGGAGCGAGTATAGATTTAATGAATCCGCCAGCTGGATAAAAATAAGGACGAGGCTGCTGATGCAAATTGCGAACCCCTGGATGATAAGCACCTTGGCAATTTTGACGCTCTTTTTAAAATCAATTTCAATTAACGATGGAAGATTCCTTCTTTGTTTTATATAGAAAAATGTAATTAATATAAGTGCGGCAGTAAATCCGCCGGTTATTGCCCCAAAAAGGGCGCCCCCTCCCACAATATAGAGAGAGTATCCTTCCCGTACCAATAAAAAGGCTGCAAGCAGAATGGTTACGACTCTCACAAGCTGTTCCCCCACCTGTGAAACAGCAGTAGGAACCATATTACCCCTTCCCTGAAAGAAGCCTCTTAACATTGAGACAATAGGAAAAATGAGAAAAACAACCGCGACCACCTTGAGCAAAACTGCAAGCTGCGGGTCGTTCATCCTGGCAGCCAGCCAATCTGATCCCCAATAAAGAATTGAGAATCCTGTAAATCCTATTATTGTCAGGACAAGAGCAGAAATCACAAATAAATTTTGGACATCCTTTTCCCTTTTTAAAGCAGCCTGCTCGACATAAAGCTTGGAAATCACAACAGGAAATCCATATGTAGATAACACTAAAATAATCCCATAGAAGGGATACACCTGCTGATAAATATAAAAGCCTACATCGCCGACAATGTTTTGAAAAGGCACTCGGTATATAGCGCTTAGAATTTTTGTTACAAGGGCAGCGATCGTCAGAATAAAGGCCCCTTTAAATAGATCGCCTGATGTATGAACGGGCTTCAATTGCCCATCTCCTTCCAAATGAATTCGAAAGTATTATAGCATATCAGGGCTAATGCATAAGATTGCTTTCTTTTTAAATTTAAAATACGAATTGTTTACAGCCAGGGTTAAACTTTGTGCGGGTATTGCTTTTGTACGCGGATTACAGGCTTTTGTGTGCCGCTGTTCCTCATTTTCGCGCGGGGCCCTGCAATTTATACACGAATACCATTGGTTTATGCGGGAATCCGTTATGAGCTGTATACAAAGAAAAAAGGCAGCATTCCGCTACCCCTTTCATAAAGTATTCATTTTTATGATTCCATTTGTCTGGCAAGGAAGCCTGCAGCTGTTTCAACTGCTTTTTGTTCCACATCGCCTAATGAATCTTCTTTAGCAAAAATAATGACTGCTCCAATCGGGTCTCCGTTTGCAATGATAGGGCCAATTGTATAAGCGGAGGAAGATTCTGTGTTCCCGTCAACAAGCGAGATATCGCCAGACTGGTTGACAAGGACCGAGCTGCGCTCTTCCATTGTTTTTTCAACAAGATCGCTTATATTTTTGTTTAAGTAATCTTTTTTCGAACCGCCTGCAACAGCAATGTAAGTATCTCTGTCACAGATTAACACTGGATTTCCCAGGCTGTCATATAAGGCTTCTGCGTATTCTTTTGCAAAATCGCTCAGTTCACTTATTGGTGAATATTTCTTTAAGATGACTTCTCCATCACGATCCACGAAAATTTCCAGCGGGTCCCCTTCACGTATACGCAATGTTCTGCGGATTTCTTTAGGGATTACTACACGACCCAAATCATCGATACGACGAACTATACCTGTTGCTTTCATCCAACGTTGCCTCACTTTCATCTGATGATTTTTTAGAAAAGCGGAAGCGCACATCAAGATGTATGAACATCTGCTAAAAACCGCCACGTCCTGTGGCGAACGCAGATGCCAGCACATCCTGTGCCAGTCCGACAAGCATAAGACGAATCACGCAGGAAACCTCCCAAAGCTCGCTTTGATCGGGCGATGTATCGCTGCCGAAGCGTTCCTTGTCCTGATTTCTGGAGTGATTTGGCTTATGACTCGAGGGGCTAGGCGCTGGAGCTAGACAATTCTATCTTCAGCGCAGCACTTACTCTTTCCTCTTTTGGCTATGACTCATATTGGGAGAAAATGAATACATCGCCATGTTTGAACTTAGTATCTTTCATATGGAAAGTTATATACGTGCACAAAAACTTTTTCTCATAGATGTTATAGATTCCAAAACCGGATAAACATTCCAAATGATCCCTCAAATTAAAATTACCCTTGAATGGATCATATAAACATTTCTATTGTTTCATTTTATTAACAGAAATAATTCCATATTTTTACACAGTTGGATGTTGTTGCTCTTTTTTAGCTTCATGCATTCCTTTTATTACTTCGTATGCGATGTTGAGCCATTCATTTGTTTTAGATCCTTTGATATGGAGGACAGCCTTCAATTTCTTGCCTTCCATTCCAAGGCCAATCATTCTTCCGTATTTGCTTGTGATCTGGAATATTTTTTGCCCGTCAATATTTTCGCTGGCTTTTTCAGATAAGAGGATCAGCACTTCATTCTTCGATTGCTTTACAGTCTCAATGCCTGCAAGCTCTCCATAGACCTTCATTTCAGCAATCTGGAATAAATAAGCTACCTCTTCAGGATACTCGCCAAAGCGGTCGATCATCTCATCCTGTAGTTCTTCCACATCTTCCAGCGACGAAATTCCACGGAAACGTTTATACATTTCAATTTTCTGATGGCCATCAGATAAATAGAAATCTGGAATATAAGCATCTACATCCAAATCGACTTCAATTTTTTGCGCTTTTTCTTCTACGCCGCCAATATTCTCTTTTCGTTCTTCAATCGCTTCTTTAAGCATTTGAGAATAAAGATCAAAACCAACTGAATCTATGAATCCGTGCTGTTCGGCACCCAGTAAATTACCGGCACCCCTGATCGATAAATCGCGCATGGCGATTTTAAAGCCTGATCCGAGTTCCGTAAATTCTTTTATTGCCTGAAGCCGCTTTTCAGCTACCTCCGTTAAAACTTTATCTTTTCGGTATGTGAAATACGCATAGGCAACCCTGTTGGAACGGCCAACCCTTCCCCTTAACTGATAAAGCTGAGAAAGGCCCATTTTGTCAGCATCATGGACAATCAGTGTATTGACATTTGGAATATCGACTCCTGTTTCTATGATCGTCGTGCTGACAAGAACATCGGACTCGCCTTCAAGGAAGCTTAACATTACAGATTCTAACTCATTTTCCGTCATTTTCCCATGGGCATAAGTTACCCTTGCATCTGGAACTAACATGGATATTTCCTCGGCTTTTCGTTCTATATCCTCTACACGGTTATATAGAAAATAGACCTGTCCATCCCTTGCCAGTTCCCTCTCTATTGCTTCGCGGACTAACGAGCCGTTGTATTCCATTACGTATGTCTGAACCGGGAATCGGTTTTCCGGCGGAGTCTCAATGACAGATAAGTCCCGGACTCCAAGCATTGACATATGTAGGGTTCTCGGAATCGGCGTGGCTGTCAGCGTAAGGACATCAACATTCGTCTTAAGTTGCTTGATCTTCTCTTTATGTGTAACACCAAAGCGCTGCTCTTCATCAATAATGAGCAGGCCTAAATCTCTATATTGGATATCTTTCGACAAAATCCGGTGTGTGCCGACAACTACATCAATAGTCCCTGCCTTTAAGCCTTTTAAGGTTTCTGTTTGCTGTTTTTTCGTTTTGAATCTGCTCAAAAGTCCGATTTCTATCGGATAATCCTGGAATCGCTCTCTCATCGTTTCATAATGCTGCTGGGCAAGGATGGTGGTCGGTACTAGGAAAGCAACCTGTTTTCCATCTGCAATCGCCTTAAAAGCTGCACGGATAGCGACTTCTGTTTTACCATAGCCCACATCGCCGCATAGCAAGCGATCCATCGGGCGTTCCCTTTCCATATCCTTCTTGATTTCATGAATGGAACGAACCTGGTCCTCTGTTTCCTGGTACGGGAACGCTGATTCAAACTCTCTTTGCATATCTCCGTCAGGACTGAACGCATAACCCTTTGATGCCTCACGCTCAGCATAGAGCTTGATCAAGTCATCCGCAATATCCTGAACAGATGATTCAACCTTTTTCTTAACCCTTTTCCAGTCATTTCCGCCCAATTTATAAATCTTTGGCTCTTTCGCTTCTGAGCCAACATATTTCTGGACAAGGTCAATTTGCTCAACTGGTACATAAAGCTTATCGCTGCCCTGGTAACGTATATGAAGATAATCCTTATGGACTCTGTTAATTTCAAGCGTTTCAATCCCCAAATACTTTCCTATACCATGGTTTACATGAACGACATAGTCGCCGACTTTTAGCTCGGAATAGCTTTTAATTCTCTCCGCATTGGATAACTTTTGCCTGCGCGCCTTCTTTTTGGTGCGCTTATTAAAAAGCTCTTCTTCCGTAATAACAGCAAGCTTTTGGCTCGGAAGCTCAAACCCTGTTTGCAGGCTGCCTTCCAAAATTTGAACCTTGCCTTGCAAAAGAGGCTGATTGGCATTTACAAAAGCTGCATCAATTTCATAATCCTCAAGGACTCTTTGAAGCTTTTTGACACGCTCTTCATCTGGACCTAGGAAAACAACAGAATACTTGCCTTTTCTCCATCTTTCCAGTTCACTTTTAAGCACGTGCATCTGGCCATGGAAATTCTGCATTTGCTTGCAGGAAATGTTGATGATATTCTGCGGATTTGTGTTCGGTACATGCCTTAAGAACAAGGACATATACGTAATCGGCTGCTTAGACCTATGCAAAAACTCCTTTAAGTTATGGGATACCTTAACATTGTGGATGATCTGGCCTTCTCCTAAAAGACTTGTATACCATTCCGCTTCTTCCTTCTCAAGCGAATCATTCATTTCCTGTACACGGCTGATTTCATCTATGAAAATCAAGCCATTGGCAGGAAGGTAGTCTATTAAACTACTTCCTTCATCAAATGCAAACGATAGGTATTTGAAAAGCTGTTCAGGCTTGTTCCCCATTCTCAGCTGTTCCAATTCATAGCCTACATTCTGTGCCAGCTGGGTTTTTGCTTTATCGTCCTTTAATTTTTTCAGGCTTGTACCCAAGCCATTTTCCAGTTTTTCAATCAATTTATTAAAATGCTCAGCATCAAGCGGTATTTCAGTTGCTGGGCCAATTGAGAATTCGGTCAATTTTTCTTTTGACCGCTGATCTTCCAAAGAAAATGTACGGATTGAATCAACTTCTGTATCAAAAAGCTCAATCCTGACCGGATCTGCTTCTGTTAACGGATAAATATCAATAATTCCGCCTCTGACACTAAATTCTCCTGGTGAAGAAACCATTTCAGAACGAACATAGCCCATTTGGACAAAACTCTTTAATTGATCCTCAGTTAGTTCATCGCCAACCTTTAAGGATAACTGATATTTGCTCCAGTGGGCTGGAGGCGGCAGAATCTTCCTTAACCCGGCCATCGGGACAATCATGATTCCTTTTTTATTTTTACTCCAATAATTCAAAGCCTCTATCCGCTGGGCCTTCAATTCCGGGCTTGCAATTCCAATTTCAGCTGCAATGAGTTCATTTGCAGGGTATAAAAATACATCTGTTTCTCCTGCCAGATTCACGATATCATCGTATAATTTCTGGGCCTGCAGAAGGTTATGGGTTACAACCAGCATTGGCCTTCCGGATTGCTCATATACGGAAGATAAAAACAGCGTGCGCGCAGATCCCGATAAACCCGCAAGCATCTGCTCCCTTAACCCTTCCTCTATTCCAGACAAGATGGAACTTACATCATCCTGCTGGCTAATAATCTGTTTAAGACCTAACATGAAAGCCCCTCCTAATGAAAAACACAAGCGCCGCTTTATGCGCTCAAAGCTAGATAAATGCCAAATTTAAAATAGTAATACTTTCGTATCTTTTTAAAAGCGATCTCACTTCTCAGCCGCTTTTGTTATCATAATCTTACTAAAAAAACGCGTTGTGCAACAAGCACTCTATAAATGGGTATCTATTAAAAACATCCCCAATAAAGCCCTGATACAGCAGGGAATAGAGCAGACTTCCATTAAAAATAAGTATAATGCCAAACACAGTCATTCAGCCCATCCACCGGGGAAGATGAATAATCCCCCAGGTGATCATGCTGACATCAGAAAGCAGAAATAGAAAAATGCTTTGGATTGTCTCCAAAGCTTGTTAATGAATAATAAAGTCCTGTTGATGGTAATCAGGATTGCGTTCAAGCGATTCCTGGCAATCCTCGCAAATAGCTTTTACATGCAAGTTTCCTGACTGGTCATATGAGATCATTTCCTGGCGTTCCTCATCATTTAATTTGTGAAATCCAAGTTGCTCTGTATGAACAGAGTCATTCTCAATCGAACCAATCTTCGTTCTGCAATGACGGCAATGATAATGAATAGCCATGCCTGTCCCTCCCCGTCAAACTGTCCATAATCCTATTATGGGCCTTTGAGCGGGAATTTATTCATAGAGCCAGTGAGACGATGTTTAAAGATACATTATTCTATGATAAGAACAAAAAAATATGAACCTTATTGATTAAAATCGTTCATTACCTGTAAAAATGGTTTTTTGAACCACTCTTCACAGGCTTCCGCACATCTTTTAGCCACTTCGTCCATGACTTCCTGTTCTTCTTTTGTGAACCGCCCCAATACATAATCAGGGACCTTCATGCCGTTTGGTGGTCGATCAATGCCTACTCTTATTCTGTTAAATTCCTGTGTCCCCAGATGGGCAATTGTCGATTTAATGCCATTGTGCCCGCCAGCGCTGCCTTTTTGCCGCAGCCGAATCTTGCCCACAGGCAGATCCAGGTCATCATAAATGACAACCAGTTCTTCATCATTAATCTCAAAATAATCCATAACAGCCCGGATTGATTCACCGGATAAATTCATATATGTAAGAGGCTTAAGCAGAAAAACCTTTTCTCCGTTCACATAGCCTGTTCCGAATACCCCTTTCAATTTTGCTTGATTCAAAGGAATATTCAGCCGTTCTGATAAGACATCAATTACATCAAAGCCAATATTATGTCTCGTTTTATCATATTGCTTGCCGGGATTCCCCAACCCTACAATCAGCTTCATTATTTCACCCCATAATAGAAAAGCTCAGAGCACTTGCTTATCAGCGACAAGCCCCCAAGACGATAGTGCTCGGAGCTAGACAACTGTCAAAGTTATTCTTTTTAATTTTATTTTAAAGCCGCCTCCTGTTAAAGGAGCCGCCACAACAAATTTTTGCAATGCATTATTTACCTGCTCTTGCCGCGATCCTGCACCTATGCAAGAAAACAGGGGCTGGAATATGATGCCTATCGGGCCAGCCCCTGCTTGAAAAGGCTTCGCTCAGCCTATTCCTCACTTGCTTTATCTTCATTTGCTGTTGTTTCTCTTCCTTCTTCGCTTTCAGGTGTGCCTGCTTCCTGTTCTTCGCCGCTGTTAATTTCTTCCTCCTGTCTTGGAGGGAGAATAGAAGCAATAACCTGTTCTTCTTCGTTATTGATTTCATAGTCGCGATTACCCTTAATGTCAGCTACCGTTAAAGTCTCATTCACCTGAAGATCGGTAACATCGACTTCAACAGCAGAAGGAATATTGCTTGGCGTAGCTGTGACAGATACCTCATGCATGGACTGCTGCATTACCCCGCCGTCCTTAACTCCTGCTGCATCCCCAACCAGCACAACTCGTACATCGGCAGTGATTTCCTTTGTCATATCCACAGCCAGTAAATCAGCATGGACAATTTCATTTTTCAAAGGATTGGACTGATAGTCGCCCAACATTACATCAAATTTATTCCCAGCCAAGTCCAAGGAGAAAACACCATTTCTGCCAACCTCCTTAATCGTCTTAAGGAAATCTGCTCCACTTAAATAGATGGATTTGCTCTCAAGCTTGGAACCATACAATACAGCAGGAATATTTCCTTCCTCGCGCAATGCGGTTAAGTGTGAATTACGTGATCCTTTTCTTTCTTTCGCTTGCAATACAGCTGTCATAAATACGTCCCCTTCCTCATTTTAGAAATTATAAGATCATTAACTGTCTATATAAAAAAATGCCCTAAAATGAGAAAGTCTAAACGTTTTAGTTTTTTCAGCTTTATCATTTATTTAATAATAGCACAGCAGGCTTGCTTTTCAGCAAGCCTGGCCTGTTTATTAAATTTTATTATCAATCGAACAGCGTGCTGACAGATTGCTCTTCATGAACACGGATAATAGCTTCACCGATAAGTGGCGCTACTGATAGTTCAACAATCTTATCTGTTTTCTTTTCTTCTGCAAGAGTGATTGAATTTGTCACAACCAGCTCTTTGATGGTTGAGTTTTCGATTCTATCGATGGCAGGGCCTGATAGTACAGGATGCGTACAGCATGCATACACTTCTGATGCGCCATTTTCTACAAGGGCATTTGCAGCTAGTGTTATCGTTCCGGCAGTATCAATAATATCATCGATTAAGATGGCAATTTTTCCATCGATGTTACCCACAATGTTCATTACTTCTGCCACATTTGGCTTCGGACGGCGTTTATCAATAATGGCAATTGGAGCCTTTAGGCGATCAGCCATTTTACGTGCGCGTGTTACACCGCCATGGTCAGGAGATACGATTACGATATCGCCATCCATGATTTTGTTCTTAAAGTAATCAGACAGGATCGGCACACCCATTAAATGATCAATAGGAATATCGAAGAAACCTTGAATCTGTGGCGCATGCAAGTCAAGTGTAATTACGCGGGTCGCACCTGCTGTTTCAAGCAAGTTCGCACAAAGCTTAGCTGTAATTGGCTCACGTGCTCTGGCTTTGCGGTCCTGGCGGGCATAGCCATAATAAGGCATAACAATGTTGATTGTTTTTGCAGATGCACGTTTAAGCGCATCAATCATAATCAAGAGCTCCATTAAGTGCTCATTAACAGGAGAACTTGTGGATTGAATAACGTACACATCGCATCCGCGGATACTTTCCTCAATATTGATTTGGATTTCACCATCGCTAAAGCGGGTTACAGAACATTTCCCCAGCTCTACACCAATGACATTTGCAATTTCTGCAGCTAGCTTTCGGTTTGAATTTAAACTGAACACCTTTAAATTTGGATCTAAATACTGGTTAGACATGTTGGGCCTCCATCGCTTTATTACTTGTTAAATTTTTGAACGTAATTTTCCTTATTGACTTGGCGTGCTCGGGCAATGGAAAGGGCTTCACCCGGCACATCTTCTGTAATGGTTGATCCTGCTGCTACATAAGCACCTTCACCAATGATTACCGGTGCAACCAGATTTGAGTTGCAGCCAATAAACACACCATCTTCTATTTTGGTCAGGTATTTATTTTTGCCATCATAATTGACAGTAATTGAGCCGCAGCCCAAATTGACATCCTTGCCAATTTCTGCATCGCCAATATAGCTTAGATGAGAAGCCTTGCTCCCTTTTCCAAAGACAGACTTTTTCACTTCAACAAAGTTACCGATTTTCACTTCATCGTGAATATCAGATTGAGGACGAATATGGGCAAATGGCCCGATATTCACCTGTGAGCCAATATGGCTGTCATATGCTGCAGATTGGCGGATTACTGTCTGATCTCCTATATGGCAATCGGATATCTCCGTATGAGGTCCAATTACGCAATCTGAACCAATTAGCGTATTGCCTGAAAGAATGGTTCCAGGGTAAAGCACAGTATCAGAACCAATTTTAACATCCGCACCAATATATGTGTTTGACGGATCAATGATTGTAACTCCATTACGCATATGTTCTTCATTTATCCGCTTTTTCATGAATGTTTCTGCATGGGATAGTGCTACCCGGTCATTGACACCCAAAGTCTCCTCAAAATCGGCTGTTTGATAAGCCGTAACGATTTCACCCTCATTTTTAAGGATTTCAATGACATCCGGAAGGTAATATTCGCCCTGGACATTATTATTTGTAACCTTATTCAAGGCTTCAAAAAGTGCTTTATTATCAAAGCAGTAAGTTCCAGTATTGATTTCTTTAATCTTGCGCTCTTCTTCTGAAGCATCTTTATGTTCTACGATTTTTTCAACCATAGCCTGCTCATTGCGGATTACACGCCCATATCCAAATGGACTTTCCGCATGCGCAGTTAAAATAGTCGCTTTTGCAGAAAGCTCTTCATGATGCTTAAAAAGCGCTTCCATTGTTTCATGCTTGATAAGCGGAGTATCTCCGCAAACAACGATGGTGACGCCTTCTTTGCCTTCAAGCATTTCACGCGCCTGCATGACGGCATGTGCTGTACCAAGCTGCTCCTCCTGAAGAGCATATTTGCTGCTTGAACCAAGCTGTTCTTTAACCATCTCGGCGCCATGCCCTGTAATAGTGACAATTTCTTTTATATTAAGCTTTGAAACTTGATCAACAACATGTTGAACCATCGGTTTACCGCACACAGGATGAAGGACTTTATAAAGCTTTGACTTCATTCTTGTCCCCTGGCCAGCGGCTAAAATTACCGCGTATCGATTAGACATTTACAGGCCTCCAATTTAACCTTTTTATCCATTAAGAATATATCTTAAATGGGCTCTTATTTCAAGGAATGATAACAAAGTACAAATATTTGTCATTACCGTAAACGGTATTTTTTTAAAAAATGGTTTATATCCCCCCAAAAACAGGGTACAGGATATAAAATAAAAAAAGCCCTAAGCACCTCCATATCTGGCGAGCTTAGAGCTAAAAGCTGAAAAAATTAAAAAAATAAAAAAGAGCCTTACTTATGAAGTAGGCCCTTGTTGTTTTATTCTTTAGGAAGCACCGGCTTCTTCAAATTCAACTTCTAATTCACCTAAACGGTGGTACTCGGCTAATACAGCCTCCTGGATTTTACCGCGCGTTCCTGAGTTAATTGGGTGAGCAATATCTCTAAATTCTCCATCCGGAGTACGTTTGCTAGGCATAGCTACAAATAAGCCGTTGTTCCCATCAATCACACGAATATCATGAACAACAAATTCATGATCCAAAGTAATAGATGCGATAGCCCTCATTCGTCCATCCGTATTGACGCGGCGTAATCTAACGTCTGTCACTTCCATTCTGTTCACCACCTTTTCCAGAAGATATAATCCTAATTTTATAAATTCAACATATTTCCCAATTCTCCTTCTTAAATGGAAAAATATTTTTTGAATATTTTGTTCATCTTTTTACTTTTATAAAAATTGCAGACAAAAGCTTAAGCTAACCCCCTTATATCATGTATTTTTTCCTCTATTTCTGATAATAAAAAAACGCCCGTTTTATTTAACGAGCGCTACTACTTCTATCTCCACCAATGCATCCTTCGGAAGGCGGGCGACCTCTACACAGGAACGTGCAGGCTTATGTGTGCTGAAATATTCTCCATACACTTCATTGATTGCTGAAAATTCATTCATGTCTTTTATAAATACAGTTGCCTTTACAACGGTATTTAAAGAAGCTCCTGCCTCTTCCAATACAGCTTGAAGGTTTTTAAAAACCTGGTGAGTCTGCGCTTTTACATCACCTTCAATCATTGCTCCTTCTGCTGTAAGTGGAATCTGTCCTGAGCTGTAAAAAAGATTGTTGACTGTGATTCCTTGTGAATATGGCCCAATTGCTGCAGGAGCCTGGTTCGTTTGAATGACTTTCATGAATTCTCCCCCTAAAAAATATCATTTATTTTTAGCTCTGTTAAACTTGCCTGTTGATTTCCGCTCCAGTTACTCGCTTTCCGCGGGCGGTAAAAATGAACTTTAAACGTAACCTATTTTTTAAAATAGTTGCCTTCACTTACATTGATCTTCTTTTCCCGTACATCTACATCGGAGAGGCGTACAAGAGAAAGGTACTCATCAACCAGCCGCTCTTCTGCTTTTTCAGCCTCAACCAGGACAGCAATCCCAGCCAGATTTGCTTTAAATTCCTCCAGCATACTGACCATGCCATTCACTGTTCCGCCGGCTTTCATAAAGTCATCGATGATTAAGACATTGGATCCTTCCGCAAGGCTTCGTTTTGAGAGAACCATCGTTTGGATCCTTTTTGCCGATCCTGACACATAATTAATGCTTACAGTCGAACCTTCTGTCACCTTGCTGTCCCGCCTTACAATGACAACAGGTACATTGAGATAGTTAGCGGCAGCATATGCGAGGGGTATCCCTTTGGTAGCCACAGTCATCACGACATCAATTGGCTTATCTGCAAATGCGGAGGCAAATAGTCTACCGGCACGCTGGACAATCAGTGGATCTCCCAATATGTCAGTCATATACAGATATCCGCCCGGCAAAAGCCTTTCTGGACTGGCTATTAGGCCGCATAGTTCATCTACAAATGGACGAGCCTCATCATCTGTTACCTTTACATTGAACTTGACTCCGCCAGCTGCTCCGGAAACGGTCTGCAGTGTGCCTATTCCCCTTTGCTCAAATGTTTCTTTAATGATTGTTAAATCCTCGCTTATGGAGGACTTGGCAGAACCATATCTTTCTGAAAAGAAAGTTAAGGATACCAGCTGACGCGGATGGTTTAATAAATAATTGGTCATATCTATTAACCGTTCGCTTCTGCGAAATTTCATTTGTGGAACCCCCATGTAAATCCGAATATTTTAACGATAATATACCATTAATATACGGATTTAATCAAGCTTATGCCTTTCCCCAAGCATTCTGACAGCAAACACCTGATCACAGAATCCTCTTAGGCCATTATAAATCCGATGCATTCTTGAATCATGGTGGACAAGTCCAAACACCGTAGGGCCGCTACCGCTCATCAGGACAGCATCTGCCCCAAACCTTTTCATTTGGTCTTTAATTTGTGCCACCTCAGGATGCATCTGTAATGTTACATCCTCAAGGACATTTCCGAGATTATGGCAAACCCCTGCATAGCTTCCGTTATGTATAGCTTCAATCATTCCGCCAGTATTCGGATGGTGTACCTGGTTCACATCAAGCCTTCTATAAACATCCGCTGTCGATACGCCGATAAATGGCTTGGCAAGTATTACCCAGCAAGTAGGAGGTGCGGGAAGCTCTTTAATCACTTCTCCTCTTCCTTTTGCCAAAGCAGTCCCTCCATAAACACAAAAAGACACATCCGAACCAATTTCCGACCCAATTTCGGCAAGTTCATCCATTGAAAGGCCCAATTCCCATAGCTTATTTAGGCCTCTAAGAGTAGCTGCCGCATCACTGCTTCCGCCCGCAAGCCCAGCAGCAACAGGAATCGTTTTTTCGATCGTAATGGCTACACCTTTTTGCACTTGAAACCGTTCTTTAAGAAGATGCGCAGCCTGATAGGCAAGATTTCGCTGATCATCCGGAACAAAACGGTTATGCGAGATAATTTTTATTTCATTCTTGTTTAAAAGCGTTAATTCCAGGCGGTCCGCCAAATCAATAGTTGTCATAATCATTTCAACCTCATGATAGCCATCTTCCCGTTTATGTAAAACATCCAATGACAAATTGATTTTAGCAGGTGCCTTAACCATGACCTTCAACATTTCCACCTACTTCTTTAAATATAAAAAAATTTATAAAATTAGACTTTGATAACTGTTTAGCTCCAGGCACCATCGGCTCGAGGTCATAAGCCAATCCGACAAGAAGGTGCCTTACACCTTTCTTATAGAGCGTCTCCATTTTTTGTCCTATTTTACCACAAATTGAACAGAAAAGCGCAAGGGCCTGAATAATAAGGTTCTTTCGAGATTTCCGGTCTTTTAGAGACACTTCTAAATAATAAATGCCGAAGCGTAAGCTCCGGCAGCCGCAGTACAGTTTTTATTGTTAATGGTTGAAACAATGAACAAAGCTATGTGTTATTTGCTAAGATTTTGCTGTGCCATTTCGATAGCCCGCTTCACCATGTTGCCGGCATCTTTGGCACGAATGCCGCCCCAGCCTTCTTTTTGGACTACATCATAAAACCCAAGTTCTTTTGCGATTTCTTCTTTTAAACCATCTGACATAACGCCTCTTCTTCTGCCCAACATTAACATCTCCTTTAACTGCGGTACTTTTATTATGGAACAGGGACCTTCTATTCATAAGCCCCTTATTTATCCTGAATAAACAGCCCCTCAGCAAAAAAGACAAAACAAAAAGCAGCAAACAAAATGTTCACCGCTCTGCTGTAAAATATATATTAGCTTAAAGCAACCTGTCCTGATGTGTCTTCGTAGAATGTAATTTGAACCGTTTCTGTTAAAACATCCGCATAGCTGTAAGATACACGTTCAAATGCATTTTCATCTTGATCTAATTCAATCACAAATACGGAAGGGTACGTTTCTGCCAAAACACCTGAACGCTCAATGGTCTTTCTGCGTCCGCCATTTGCTTTTAGCAAGAGCCTTTTTCCAAGATTTGAATCAAGAGCTTTTTTAATATCCAATAATGTTTTTGCCATTCGGTCCACCTCACTATGTAAAGTATATCACACTGACACAATGTTGTCAAACAAAAATATAAATTATAACAGTCTTTAAAAATAAATGTCAATATGTTTTCTTCTACTTTTTCTTCTAATTTTCAACAATTTTAGGATTACCGTAAACTTAAAAGAATATGTATAGTTTTTAAAGATCCATCTGGAAAGCGATTTATCAGCTGTTCCTCTGCTCTTTCCAGAGGCTTTAAATGTCAAAACACATCATAATTTGTAGCTTTATGCTTTTTTATTGCCACAAAAAAAACAAGCCGTTCCCTAAATATAAACGGCTTGCCGGATTATGACTCATTTAACTGTTCATTATTAAAAGGCATCCCTGTTCTCAAAACACCTCGTGTTTCAATACCTCCCAATCCCTTTTCACCTGTTAATGTGTTTCTTAAGATATCCCATACGTTAATTCTTTCCATAAAAGGAGTAAGGCTTACTTTAGCTACAATATAAACAGGGTCGAGAGCATGGATATTCACCCTTGAAGGGGAGCTCGCAAAGTTGGCTCCTGCATGGATCAGCGATTCAAAGTGGGATTGGCAGGCCCCTGCAAAGATAACGAGCTGATCCAGATGGGGAATCTTTTTTCTGGCTTCTCTTACCGTTTGCACAAATTCCCTGGAATGCCTATAAGCAGTAATATCCGATTTCTTTCCTTTAGACTTGGAATATGCATCATGACCGGTAACAACCAGGATATCAGGCCTGTAATGATCGATGAGCTGTCCTATTTTCATCGGCATTTCCTTTTCATTGCAATGAATGCCTGTAACCGGGATGCCTATTTTGTCATATACACTCAGGCATTTCTTTAAATATGAGGGATCTCCATCCAGATGCAGCACTCTTCCTGGTATCTGAAAATAATTAAGTGTCTTGCTGTAGCCGTCTGTGACCTCATACTCCTGTTTTTCTCTTAAAAGGGCTATATCCTGTCTGAAAAGCTGAAAGGACTGCTCTTCGAGGGATCTATACTCCTGTTCGATCTTCATTCGGTCCGCCTGGTTGATGACGATTAAATCTTCATAGGGAGCATCGGCAACAAGACGAATATCCTCTCCAAATAAAACGGCCATTTTCTTGCCGTTCTGTTCTCTAATATCAATCACACGGAATAGAATATCACAGCGATAAGAAATTCTTCCGACGATATCCATAATATTTATAGTCAATGTCGTCACTCCAATTGGCCCACATGGGGAACACGGGCTTCTCTAATCTCTTTGGCTTTTATATCTCATTAACGGGATAAGACCGCTGATGGAATTAATATTTATGTCATAAATTATGCATTCGTCTATAAACATGTGCGTATAAAAGGAGAATATATCCCTTATTTACAGCCCGCATTATGGCTATAAAAAAAAGCCCGCTTTTAGCAGGCTTTTTTGGTTTATTTTAAAATCTGAGTACATTTTTTAAGAATAGGCATCGCAAGAAGAAAATGCGAATGCATTTCGAGGATCCCGCACCTTCCGTTCCAATCAACAGGGTGGCAAAATCAACTATGAGCTATAAAACAGCCTTTAAGAAAAGTAAGGCAGAAGGGCATCACTTAAACGCGCAAACTCTTCTATGGATAATGTTTCGCCTCTTCTCCCAGGATCTATCTCAGCCTGTTCAAGTGCATACAGGATTTGCTCCTTCTTTTGTTTTCCTTCCGGAAGCTGGCTTGTCAGATTATTAAGCAGGGTCTTACGTCTTTGAGCAAAGCTTGATTTTGTCACTTGGAAAAAGAACCGTTCGCTCTTAACGGTTACTGCCGGCTCTTTTCGCTTTGTTAATTTAATGACTGCGGAGTCCACATTCGGCTGCGGTACAAATACCGTCTTAGGGACAATCATGGCTGTTTCCGCCTCTGTATAGTACTGGATAGCGATAGATAGGGAGCCGTAATCCTTAGTGCCCGGACGGGCTGAGATCCTGTCAGCAACCTCCTTCTGTAGCATACAGACGATACCCCTGATTGGCAGCTTGTCCTCCAGCAGTTTCATAATGATTGGAGTTGTCACATAATACGGGAGGTTGGCAACGACCATAATATCATTAATCCCATTAAACTCCCTTTCAATTGCTGCGTTTACATCTGCTTTTAATACGTCTTCGTTAATAATGTTTGTATTAGGGTATGGCGATAATGTTTCTTCTAAAATGGGCAGAAGGCGCTGGTCGATTTCAAAAGCAAGCACTTTTTTGCTTCTCCTTGCCAATTGTTCAGTCAGGGCTCCTATTCCTGGGCCAATTTCAATTGCGCCGGATTCTTCCGTTAAATCTGCATGATCGACGATTCTTCGGAGTATATTGGTATCAATTAGAAAGTTCTGTCCAAGGCTTTTCTTAAAAGAAAAACCGTATTTATCCAAAATCGCTCTCGTTCTGGCTGGTGTTGCAATATCTTTATGCATTTTGTTCCTCCTTGCGAATAGCTTCTACTGCAGCCGCAAAATCCTCCTGGCTAACCTGGAACATCATCAGCCTTTTATGAAGCTGTTTCCCATTTGTATAGCCAATTTTAAGCATCTTTCCAAGCTTTTCTCTTCTCTCTTTGGCACCGTCTCCACCAATCAGGCCGGCTGTGACCAAGTCTTCCTGAGTAATTGTTTCCTCATAAGTTTCCATCATCACCTGGGCATCTTTAAGAGCCTGACGGATCATTTCCGGGGAAGCATGCTCAACGCCAACCCCTTTCCCATGCTTATGCAAGGCATCCGCCTTTTCTATAAAAGCATGCTTGCATCCCGGTACTTCATTTGTGATCGTATTTCTTATCTTCTGCCCGGGAAAATCGGGATCTGTAAATACTATAACGCCTCTCGTTTGCTGGGCCAGCTTTATTTTTTCGATTGTTTCCTTATTGATGGCTGAACCATTTGTTTCAATTGTATCGGCATCCAGCGCCCTTCGGATGGCTGCTGTATCATCCTTGCCTTCCACAACAATGAATTCTTTTATCTTCATACTTCCTCCTCTATATTACAAACAAACAGCCGCTCTTTACCGGCTTTGCCTAACTTTTAAAAAATGAATTTAAAAAAATGAAAAAAACTTGAAACATTTCTGTAATGTAATTCGTCTAAATAAATGAAAGAAGAATATATTTATAAAGAATATTTTTTATTATATCTGAAAGTCCCAGTAAAAGAAAAAATGTTATTTCTAACTTCTCCGCTAAGCAATAAAAAATGCAGGGGAATGACCCCTGCATGAAAAGGAAATATTTATAAAAAAGCTAAAATTAATTCAATATCTTAATCTTTACAGTTCTTCTGCCCCATTTATAAGCTTCTGCTTTAGTAGCGAAGAAAACATCAATTTTGTTTCCTTTGATAGCTCCGCCTGTATCAGCTGCAACTGCATAACCATAGCCTTCAACATAAACTTTCGTTCCAAGCGGAATTACACTTGGATCAACAGCTATTATCTTTGCACCCGGATTTGCACGCAGATCCAATCCAGTTGCCGTCTTGCCTGAGCAGCCGCTGCAATGAGCAGTATATGCTGTAGAGGTTACGTAAATTTCTTTTCCGCTTTCCTTACTGCTGGTTCCACGGGACACTACCTGTGTTGCCGCAGCTACCTTCGTTCCAACAGCAACGACTTTATCCTGCTTTTCTTTTACTTTCTTTTCACTGATCAGTTTTCTGGAAATTTCTTTGCCATTTTCCAAAACAACTTCAAACTGTTTTGTCAGAAGGCCTTCTTTTCCGGCATTCACGACCTTTTCAGTGCCTTTAGCCAAATTATTGTCTTTTTTCGTAACAACTGCGAAATTAATTGGTTCTTCCACTACATCGGTGACTTTTTCAACTCGAATGACTTTTATAGTGTCATTGGCTTTGACTGTCTCTTCCAACTTTGGTTCAACACGGTCTAATTCATTGATTTTGATTCCCTGCTGTGATAAAAAGTCAGCGACCGTAGTCGAAGTTGACCAAACCTGCTTTTCTTTTCCGCCATTATTCAGCGTTAAAGAAAATGCTTTTTCTACTTGTATTTCCATGTTGCTCTTAATTTTATCCTCTGGCTTTGGCTGAACCTTATCTTGTTCTTTTAAAGTAATATTCTGTTCTTTTAAAACTTCCTCAACCGTCTTTGCTGCGGTCCAAATCGTTTTCTTCTCGTTATCTGTTACAACTTGAACCTGTTTAGCCGGTTCATAAACAATTTCCAGTTTGTCTTTCACCTGTGTGTTTACCGAGGGAAACACATAATCTTCTGAGCGCAATGAAATGTTTAGATCATCGAATATATCCTGAATCGTTGTTGCATGCGTTTTGATGACTTTCTCTTGGCCATCCAGCGTTAATGCTACTGTTTTCTTTGTTGTTTCATACATGATGAAACCGAAAGCAGCTGCAAAAACTATTAAACTAGCAGAAAAAATGGCCATTTTCTTTTTACTCAAAGACTTGGATAACAGGTTTTTCATGTTTTGAATCACGATGAAAAACGCCTCCTTTTCTCTCGGAGTGATTATATAGAGTATCTTGCCGGCTGTCAACTCTTTCACTTTCCTTGCTGCCATACAGGCTGGCGGAATGCAGGCATGCGGCTATTTTGACTGCTTTTGAAGAACTGCACTCTATCTTTATGTATGAAAGACAGATCCCCCTCTATGCATACCTTCCTGTAAATGCTCCGTTTTTTTGAACACCCGCTCGCCCTGGTTTAATACTTTTCAACATTGCATTTAAAAAATCCTTCTTTTTTTCACTGGTTACTTTTCCTTGGCAGATCGCGATTCCGCCTTAGGAACCTTCTTTTTCTAATAAATGGCAAGCTGTTCTCTTAAACGTATTTCCTATTATGCAAAAAAAACAAGAGAAAGGAAAGAGAGACTTATCGACATGGTTATCCTATGAGACGAAGGAGACATGTAGAACTTTTTAGAAACAGAAAAAATTTGGACAAGCTCCTACAGGATTCGACAAAAAGGGTTATCAGTTTATGCCGAATAATTTTTTTGCATTTTCGGTTGTGGCGCTTGCAACTTCTTCTACAGAAACTCCTTTTATTTCTGCTATCTGCTCTGCAACTAGTTTTACATAACTAGGTTCGTTCCTTTTCCCTCTGAATGGATGTGGAGCTAAATACGGGCAGTCCGTTTCAATCAATAGCTTTTCCAAGGGAATAACATCAGCCACTTCTTTCGGCTTTTTAGCATTCTTAAATGTAACTGGTCCTCCCAAAGAAATATAGAAATTCATATCTACACACTCTTTGGCTGTTTCAGGGCTTCCGCTAAAGCAGTGCATGATTCCGCCTACTTCTCCGGCTCCTTCTTCCTTAAGAATTTCTACAATATCAGCTGTTGCATCACGGTTATGGATGACGATTGGAAGCTTTACTTTTTTAGCCAGGCGGATTTGCTTTCTGAATACTTCCTTTTGAATATCTTTTGGAGACTTGTCCCAATAATAGTCCAAGCCCATTTCTCCAAGAGCCACCACTTTCGGATGCTGGGAAAGCTCCTCAATCCACTGTAGATCCTCTTCTGTCATATCGATCGCATCAACCGGATGCCACCCAACGCTTGCGTAAATAAACTCGTACTTCTCTGTAAGCTCCATGGCTTTTTCAATGGTTGGACGGTCAAAACCGACTACCACAATATTGGATACTCCTTCACTTAAGGCTCTGTCGATTACCTCTTTCAAATCTTCGTTATATTGTTCAGCATTTAAGTGTGCATGTGTGTCGAAAAACATGAAAAAACTCCTTTTTGCTTATATTATTTTTCTATTACAATTTTTTCACTTATATAACAACAGAAATTGGGTTGGTCATTCCCTTCCAGGTTCAAATAGTTAACTTTCTGCTGATTTTTTACTTTTGGAAAATATTATTGTTTAAAAAGAAAAACATAGAAATGCTTACGGTATACGCTTAACACTTCTATGTTTTTAATTTTTTTTAAACAAATGAAAAATTATTTAACTCTTGCTCCTAAAGGAAGGGATTCAGCAATTGTGGCAAGTGAAAGCTCACCGTCTTTTCCGCCTGCCAGAATCATTCCTTCTGATAGCTCGCCGCGAAGCTTAACAGGTTTCAAGTTTGTTACACAAATGACTTTTCTGCCAACCAATTCTTCCGGTTTATAGAACTTTGCAATACCGGAAACAACCTGGCGTTTTTCGTAGCCGAGATCCAGCTGCAGCTTCAGAAGCTTATCAGCCTTTTTCACCGGTTCTGCCTGGATAACCTTCGCCACTCTTAAATCGACCTTCATGAAATCATCAATCGTGATTTCTTCGCTATCCGGCTTTGCTTCTGCTTTTGATTCAGGCTTTGCTTCCTCTTTAGGAGCTGAACCCTGCATTTTTGTTTTAATGAATTCCACTTCATCATTAATATCAAGGCGAGGGAAGATAGGATCTCCCTTTAAGACCTTTGTGCCTTCCGGTATCAGTCCGAAAGTTTCAAGGCTTTCCCATGATGTTAATGCTTCTTCATTTACATTTAATTGAGCGAAAATTTCTTTCGGTGTACGGGTCAAGAAAGGCTGAAGAAGCACAGCAATTCTGCGCAGAGACTCTGCTAAATGTACCATTACACTTGCAAGCTCTTCTCTCTTTGCTTCTTCTTTGGCAAGCGCCCAAGGCTGCGTTTCATCTATATATTTATTTGTTCTGCTAACAAGCTGCCAAACGGCAGAAAGGGCAACAGAAAACTCCATTTTTTCCATTGCTTCCTCATACTTGGAAACAGTCTCACGGTTCATTTGAAGCAGCAGCTGGTCAAACTCTCCGTCGGACCCTTTATAAGTTGGAATAACACCATCAAAATATTTATTCACCATTGCAATGGTACGATTTAAAAGATTTCCTAAATCATTGGCAAGGTCAAAGTTGATTCTTTCTACAAAGCCTTCAGGCGTAAATACGCCGTCTGCACCGAATGGCACTTCACGAAGTAAATAGTAGCGGAGTGCATCCAGTCCATAGCGGTCAATCAATGTCACCGGGTCAACTACATTCCCTTTCGATTTGGACATTTTGCCGTCTTTCATTAATAACCATCCATGTGCAAAAACTTTTTTAGGAAGTGGCAGATCCAAAGCCATAAGCATGATTGGCCAATAAATGGTATGGAAACGTACAATTTCCTTCCCTACTAAATGAACATCTGCGGGCCAATAGTTCAAATACTTTGAATCATCATCGGTCCCGTAGCCAAGAGCTGTAATATAATTGGACAAAGCATCAATCCAAACATATACAACATGCTTAGGATTATTTGGAACTTTTACACCCCAGTCAAACGTTGTTCGGGAAACAGCCAAATCCTCAAGCCCAGGCTTAATAAAGTTATTGATCATTTCATTCTTGCGGGATTCCGGCTGAATGAATGACGGATTTTCTTCATAATATTGCAGGAGCCTGTCAGCGTACTTGCTGACCTTGAAGAAATAGGATTCTTCTTTTACTTTGTGGACCGGACGTCCACAGTCAGGGCAGTTTCCATCCGACAGCTGGCGCTCTGTGTAGTAAGACTCACAAGGAGTACAGTACCAGCCTTCGTATTCTCCAAGATAAATATCTCCCTGTTCAACAAGCTGGGCGAAGATTTTTTCTACAATCTGTTTATGTCTGTCTTGAGTGGTACGGATAAAATCATCGTAGGATATATCGAGCTTTTTCCATAATTCCTGTATCCCTGCCACGATTTCATCTACATACTGCTGCGGAGTAACACCTTTCTCTTCCGCTTTCTCCTGAATCTTTTGTCCATGCTCATCAGTTCCAGTCAAGTACATAACATCATAGCCGCGCATACGCTTATAACGTGCCATCGCATCACCGGCTACAGTTGTATAGGCGTGCCCTATATGTAAATTTCCGCTAGGATAATAAATTGGAGTGGTCAGATAAAAAGTCTTTAATTTTTCCTCCACAAGATTCCCTCCCTAATTTTAAGAAAGCATCGGTGCATATGTTTATGCAGCTAAGCTTATTATTGACTCTTTTTTATAAAATCTCATCAACTATTAAAAAATCCCGCCCAATGTGGACGAGAGTAAAAATCAGAAAATCGTGCCGTTTTTGGGCCTGCTATATCCGTGTTTTTCAAGATGTTATATTCGTCATCATAACCTCTTATACCATCAAAATATACCTAAAAACTTGAATTTGTGCAACCAATAGGCAGATGTGAAGCTAATGAATCTTTTTTATAGGCTATGTTAAAGCTCATTGTTGATTTTGGCACTCTGTTGATTGGAGCAGAAGGCGGGACTCCTCGAAAATGCATTCGCATTTCCCTCGTGCAATGTTAATTAGAGGATGTTAATTCAATGTCCTGCGGGAAAAGAGGGACAAAGGCAGAGCAAAGGCTTAGTGCTTGAGAGGCTCCCGGACCGCCCGCAGTTCGCTGAGCGCCCTGAAGCGGAAATCAACAGACAATTTTAACAGAGCTTTTTTATAAAGGCTCTTTTCTAAAAGATTGTTGTTTTAAATAGGTTATGAGGAATGGAAACTGATAAAAAAGGTTGGTTGATTGTAGCGTAAGGTGCGAGACTCCTGCGGGAGTAGCAGGACAGGTGAGACCCCACAGGCGCTGTGCGCCGAGGAGGCTCACCGCCTGCCCCGCGGAAAGCGAGCACCTGGAGCGGAAATCAACCTTTCCTCACTACTTGTTGAAAAGCAACAAAGTTTGCGAAACCAGACTTTATAAAAAACTTCTGCTTAATAAAAAAATAAAATACAACTCCTTCTTTATCCCTATAAAAGGAAATGCACCTACGAATATTATTATATCGATGGTAAAGGTTTTTGTAGAATTTTGTCGAAATGTCGAAACAAGTCATTTTCGAAATTTATAGCAAAAATCTGGCTTCCTCCCTCTCCTACTCTTTCATTTCAGCAATAAAACCTTATTGTATCAATACTCCAGTGTATATCCTAAAATTTTCTATATGAATTAAACATAAAGTAATTGACGTATTTGGGAATGGCTGGTATTATGTAATTAATAAAGATTTTGTCGAATAATGACGAAACAACATAGATAGAGAAAAATATTATTTGGAGATTTGAGAGGAGAAATTTATTATGAAATCCACAGGTATTGTTCGTAAAGTTGATGAGCTTGGCCGCGTTGTTATCCCTATTGAATTAAGACGTACATTAGGAATTGCAGAAAAGGATGCTTTGGAAATCTATGTAGATGACGAAAGAATCATCCTTAAGAAGTACAAGCCAAACATGACATGCCAGGTTACTGGAGAAGTTTCTGACGAAAACATCTCTTTAGCTAACGGAAAACTAATCCTTAGCCGTGACGGTGCTGAACAGCTATTAAAAGAAATTCAAAACACATTTGAATTAGTAAAATAATAAAGAGAAAAGCTTCTCACAGTTGTGAGAAGCTTTTTTTATTACTCGACATGATAGGCATGATAAACATCCCGTTTATTTAATCCCCTGTCCTTTGCTGTTTGCTTAATGGCTTCTTTGCTTGCCAATCCTTTTTCTTCTATATAATGCTTTACGTGATCTTCTATTGAAACATTTTCCCACCAGACTGGTTCTTCTTCCTTCATATCTTCAGAGGCACCTTCAATAATGATGCAAAATTCCCCTCTTACTTCTCCGCTGGCGGCCCATTCGATTGCTTCAGAAACCGTTCCCCTAATAAATTCTTCATATCTTTTCGTTAGTTCCCGGCACAAGGAGATGTTCCGGTTTCCCATTAAATCACAAATTAATGATAGGGTCTCCTTGAGGCGATGAGGAGCTTCATATAAAATCGTTGTCGCCGGCAGCTTCGCCAGCTTTTCCAGCTCTTGTTTTTTTATTTTCTTCTGCCTGTTTAAGAAGCCATAAAAATAAAAGGGCTGTGTATTAATTCCGGAAGCGATCAAACCGGTTAATGCAGCATTGGCACCCGGAAGCGGCACAACGGTAAGCCTTTCTTCAACAGCTGCTGTTACAAGGTCATAACCCGGATCTGAAATAGCTGGCATTCCCGCATCGCTGACCAGGGCAATCTTCGCGCCATTTGCCACTTTCTCCAGAAGCTTTTGCCCGCTTGCTTCCTTATTATGTTCATGATAACTGATTATGGGCGTCACAATCTCAAAATGATTGCAAAGCTTCTTAGTATTGCGTGTATCCTCCGCTGCAATAAAGTCAGCCTCTTTTAAAATCCTTACAGCCCTAAAACTCATATCTTCAAGGTTTCCAATTGGAGTTGGAACCAAATAAAGGATTCCTTTTGTCTCTTCATTTTCAAAGCTTTTTTGCTGCCACATATGTACCACCCGTTTCCTTCGCGAAAAGCGCAGAGCGCCACCAGTTGATTGCAGACTAAAACCGCCACGTCCTCCCAAAAGCTAACACTTTTGGTCGTGCGATGTAACGCTGCCGCAGCTTTCCTTGTCCTGTGGCAATGTCTGCATGAAACCGCATCCTCGTAAAAGCTATCGTTTTTACTTCGTACGATGAGGAGGCTGTCGAAGCCCTTCCTTATCCTGCGGGCCTTAAGCTTCAGACAAACCGGCTGGAAGGTTGCCCTTTACCTTCTGGACGGATTGTCTGAAATGTGTAGGCGACTTGCCCAGGGACGACAAGCATAAGACTAGCCCTGTAAGAAGGTGTTTACTCCTTCTGAAATGGATTGGCTAATCTTTCGTCCCTAGGAGCCAAAACTAGACATGCTTAAAATCTCGAGCCGATGGCGCTCGGAGCTAGACCGTTCTCAAATTTTTAAAATGAAATATTATGTCGCTTTAAAAACTCATCCTTCTTTTTCCTGGGCCATTGTTTAAATTCATATTCAGCCCTCATAGCTTCACTCTTATCCGAAAATAACTTGGAGAAGACCAGTTTAACCGGCCCTCTGCCTCTTGTATACTTGGCCCCTTTGCCCTCATTATGGACCTTTATTCTTTTTTCAAGATCATTCGTATAGCCTGCATATAAACTGCCATCCCTACAATAAAGAACATAAAAATAGTGGCTATTCTCCATATAAAATCTCTCTTATTTCAGGTGTGTATTCATTTTCCCCATTATATACAAATAACGGAGGCAAGATTTTCAAATCCGGGCTTCCGTTTTTAACAGCTTCAATGAGCAGGGTATTCGCTTCCTTCCCTGCCTTTGGATACACAAATTGAACCTTTTTCGGTTCAAGCTTATATTTCCGCATTAAGGTGACGATATCCAGGAACCTGCCCGGCCGATGAACAAATGCAACCTTGCCACCCTGTCTCGCCAGCTGGCTTGATGCTTTAATGGCATCCTCCAAGGTACATAGAATTTCATGGCGGGCAATTGCTAAATGTTCATTTTCATTGATTTCATCACGGGAAGGTGTAGGAAAATACGGAGGGTTGCAGGTCACGACATCAAATTTCCCATACCCAAGAACCTGGGGCATTTCTTTTATATCCCCATGGATCATCTTTATACGGTCCTGAAGTTTGTTGTATTCAATGCTTCTTACAGCCATATCATGCAACCGATCCTGAATCTCCACCCCTGTAATGGTGCCTTTTGTTCTTGCACTTAAAAATAATGGAATAACACCATTACCGCTGCACAAATCAATAAGGTTCCCCTTTTGAATCGGCACATATACAAACCGGGCCAGCAGTACAGCATCCAGCGAGAAAGAAAATACGGCCGGACTCTGGATGATCCGCATTTCCTCTGCCAGCAAATAGTCCAGCCGTTCACCTTCTTTTAAAAAATCCATACTTGATCCTCCATGCTCTGTTTCTTAAATTGTATTCTTTCTGAAAGCTCTGTTAATAAACTTGTCTGTTGATTTCCGCTCCAGGGCGCTCAGCGAACTGCGGGCGGTCCGGGAGCCTCCTCCAGCACTAAGCCTGCGGGGTCGGTCCCCCTTTGACTCGCTCTTCCCGCAGGACATTGAACAAGCATCCTTGAATAGGCATCGCACGAAGAAAATGCGATGCCTTTTCGAGGATCTCGCGCCTTCCGCTCCAATCAACAGAGTGCCAATATCAACCATTTGCTTTAACATAGCCCTTTTGAAAAAGACTAATTAAGCCTATTTCATATGGAAAAATAGCCTTCCTTTAATCAGGAAGGCTAAAAGTTTACTTCTTATTAAGGAAGGACAAGCAAAACAGGCAGTCGCCCTCTTTTCTAGGGCTGCCAAAATGAAGATTGCAAATGTGAAAGCCTTCCTGATAGAGGCGGGCAAGATTATCATAGCCTTCCCCGATATCAATCACCTTATCCTCATCCGTATCTCCGGCAGGCTGCACTGCTTTTTTCTTTTTAACCGATGTGCTTTCCTTTTCCGAAGATATGTCTAAATGGCGTCTTAAATGTTCATTCTCCAGCTTTAAAGAGTTATTCTCTTCAAGTATTTCTGCCAAATGCTGCTTTAACTCACCAAGCTGCTGATATAACTCTCCAATTTGGGTTTCCATGTTACTTACTGAGTCAAAGATTTCTTTTTTATCCACGCCTTCCACCTCTTAATCTGTGGACTGAACTGATACAGCACCTTGTTTTAAAATTTCATTGAGTGTATATTCGAGTACGCGCTCCTGTTCTTTAACATCTACTTGAAGAACACGCTCCAATATATTTAAGCCTACGACTTTTCCCGGTCCATCAGGAGTCTGAATCCATTCCCCAAGGTCCGGGAGCTGTTCTTTAGCTGCTTCGTACTCATCATTCTCATATTTCAGGCAGCACATTAAGCGCCCGCATAAACCTGAAATTTTCGTTGGGTTTAACGAAAGATTCTGGTCTTTTGCCATTTTTATGGACACTGGATCAAAATCGCCCAGGAATGTGGAACAGCAAAGCATCCTTCCGCACGGGCCAATGCCGCCCAGCATTTTCGCTTCATCCCTCACACCAATCTGGCGAAGTTCAATTCTTGTCCTGAATATGGCTGCAAGGTCTTTTACAAGTTCACGAAAGTCAACCCGCCCATCAGCCGTAAAATAAAATATGACTTTATTTCGATCAAATGTATATTCAACATCCACAAGCTTCATATCGAGCTGATGTGTATTGACCTTCTCACAGCAAACCTCATATGCTTCTTTTGCGGCCTGCATGTTCTCCTCAACAATCATGCGATCCTTTTGATCTGCAATACGAAGAACCTTTTTTAATGGCAGGACAACATCATGTTCATCAACCTGTTTCGGGGCTATAACTACTTTTCCGTACTCTACGCCTCGAACGGTTTCGACAATGACAAAGTCATCCTTTTGTATTGAGAGATCTCCGGGATCAAAATAATATATCTTGCCCGCTTTTTTAAAGCGCACTCCTACTACATCATACAAAGGAAGATCCCTCCTGCAATTTTAACACAAGCTGTTCCATCAACAGCTGCGGATTCATATTTGCCTGTAATTTTCTTTTCGCTTCCAAAACAGCCGTCATCTGTTCAGTTAGACGCTTTGTAGAAGATTGCAGTGCAAACTGCTCTAAACGATTCTTTTCGTTTAGATGGACAACCTGGTCTTGTTTCCCAAGCTGTATATATAATAAATCTTTAAAAATAAGAAGTAATAAATCTAAGCCGCGATTAATCTGCTCTTTCTCTTTAAAGTGCAAGAACCAATCCTCCTGAAGGGCAACCATTGCCTCAAGTGGATTTTTCTTAATCACTTCATATAATTTTAACACTATTTTTTGTGCTTGTACAAACCAATCATCAGAACTATATTCCAAAGCCTCATCCAAATTATTGGTAATTTGTGCAAGTAATGGTGCCTGGCTAGGATCTACTCCATTATTCTTTAACTGTTCGATCATTTCAGCTGGGGATAAAGGTTTAAAAGTAATCGTCTGGCAGCGGGATAGAATCGTAGGAAGCATTTGCTGGGACTGTTCAGTAATTAAAATGGCAGTCGTTTGCGAATGAGGTTCCTCCAGAAATTTCAGCAGACTATTGGCAGCATTTACAGTCATCCTGTCTGCATGTACAATCACATAAAGTTTTCTTTTTGATTCTACACCTGTTTTTGAAAACTCTTCCTGCAGGCTTTGAATCTGATTCTTTTTAATAGACAGTCCGTCCGGCTCTACGATATGGACATCCGGGTGATTGCCGCTATTAATCCTTTTACAGTTTGAACATGTTTCACATGGAACATACCCTTCAACGGGAGCCTTGCAGAATTGGCTTTTGGCTAAAAGTGTGCTCGCTTCCCGCTTCCCTGTCCCTTTCATTCCTTCAAACAAGTAGGCGTGGGCCAGCCGATCCTTCACTATGCTATTTTTAAACATTTTCAATACTACTGGCTGTATGGCCTCCAGCTGTGCCCACGTTTTTCCCACAACAATCACTCACTTACGTATATAAATTTATTAAAAGACCTTTAATTTCTCCAACTTTTCCAAGTATATCAATCGAAGACTCTTCTTTTTTCATTAGTTCATCTGTCAGCTCAGAAAGCTTTTCATCAACGGTTTCGACAACCTTTAGCGACCTGCCTTGTCCAAATTGATTCCAGCTATGTGATTGCTTCAGCTCCATGCCATAGTCAACGGCTTCTTTCACAAACCTCTTAACCAATGTTTTAAACTTGGACAAGTCTTTAAAAGTCCGGGAACGAGCAAGGCGTTCTCCGGCGGCATCTATATCTTTTAATAATCCCTGAAGCTGTGAAGCCTGCATCTTTTCGCCCTGCTTCTGAACCAGTTCATAAAACTTGGCGCCATCCCCCGCTGACTGCTTTTGATCCTGGCGGATATTTTCCATTTTCAGCTGAAGATCCTGGTTGATTTTCATACATTACCCTCCGAAAGAGGCAGCATGGGCCCCTGTAAATACTATAATGGTTTATTAAAAGTGGTGGAATTGCTCAACTGGCAATACAAAAACTGTTGCACCGCCCACTTCTACTTCTACTGGATAGGGCACATAAGAATCAGCGTTTCCGCCCATTGGTGAAACGGGTGCAACAAGCTGGTCTCTTGCCCGGCAGTTTTCTTTAATAATCTGCAGAGCCCGTTCTACCCGAATATCCTCTGTGCCGATCATGAAGGTAGTATTGCCGGATTTCAAAAAACCGCCTGTACTGGCCAATTTTGTTGCACGAAAATTATTATCCACCAAGGCATTCATAAGCTTATTGCTGTCTTGATCCTGTATTACTGCCAGGATTAATTTCATAGACCCATCCCCTTTACAGTTTTATATCCGTTGTTCCTTACCTTTATTATATCAATTATTTTATGCTCAAGCAGAAATTAAGGGAATACTGCGGAGATTATTTTTAAAAAAATTGCCTATAATAATTTCCGCCTGAAGCTGCTGAATGCATATAGCAGATAGCTACACGCTCTTGCACTTACTTCTTCTACAAAAAAACCTTAAAGATATAAAATCTTTAAGGCCCTTTCTTATATTTTCCCTTCTAGCACTTCTTTTAGTTTTGCTTCTGCCTGTTTATAGACATCCTCCACCGGCCTTGATGCATCAATCTTATAAATTCTGTCAGGATAAAGCTCCATTAATTTGAGATATCCCTCGCGTACTTTATGGTGAAAGTCTAATTTTTCCAGATCAAGACGATTTACTTCCCTGCCCTTATGCTGATTGATTCTCTCCAACCCAGCCTCTGGTTCAATATCAAAGTACAATGTTAGCTTAGGCATCATTCCCTCAATTGCAAAGCTATTAATGGAGAAGACCTCCTCAATGCCTAATCCCCTTGCATACCCTTGATAAGCAAGTGAGCTGTCAATAAACCTGTCACATAATAATACATAGCCTTTTTCTAATGCGGGCTTTACCTTTTCAACCAGGTGCTGCCTTCTAGCCGCCGCATATAAAAGAGCTTCGGTCCTCGGGTCCATCTTTGTATTATTTTTATCGAGGATTACACCTCTGATTTGTTCAGCAATTTCAATTCCGCCTGGCTCCCTCGTTTGAAGGACCTGAAAGCCTTCCGCTTCAAGTCTATTTGCCAGCATATTAATGATTGTCGTTTTTCCGGCACCTTCAGGCCCTTCAACGGTAATAAACATTCCATTATTCATATTACTTCCTCCAGCTGTTCCATAATCATTCATATATTTTAATGGTGCCTTGTTTGATATTTTCCTCATTTTGAAAGCGCGCACCGGCTTCCTTAAGAATTCTTATATTTTGGATATCTTCCTTATGTATTGGTTCCCCCGGAAATAAAAGCGGACTGCCCGGCGGATAAGGGGTCACCTCCTGTGCGCATACCCTGCCGACAGCGTCCGCCAGTGGAACTGGCTTGATGATAAGGCCTTCTCGTTTTTTTTGATTTAAAACAAGTTCTGAAACAGGCTTTTTTGAAAATATCATTTTCTTTTTTTGATCTTCTGTGTGTAAATAAATTTTTATTCCTTCCTCTAAACAACTGACGACCCGATCAACAGGATAGTCCATATATGTTTTTAGCAGTGGAAAAACAAGCAAAACATTATAGGGGTCAGCCATTTCTGCATAGATACCGTGCTGCTCCAGAATTTGCTGAAGTTCAAATCCGCTTAGGGAGGTTATGGATTGAATTGTAACCTTTAGAGGATCGCCGATATTATTATCATAAGGCAGGACTTTAATGCCTTTTATTGTGCTTAATGCATTCCTGAAACTTTCAACCTTCTCGCATAGTTTATCCGCATCTTTATCTGAAAAAGAAGCTAAATACGCTCTGGCCATATCAAGCGAGGCCATAATTGGATAGGAGGGGCTGCTTGATTGGAGTATCCCCAAATAGCTGCTTAATTTTTCTTCGTTTACAAGTTTACTATTAAAATGCAGGTACGCCCCCATCGTCATAGCAGGCAGTGTCTTATGGGCTGATTGTATAACAATATCCGCCTGGAGTTGGACTGCAGAAGCCGGAAAACACTTTCCTCCTATAAAATGTGCCCCATGCGCCTCATCCACCAGCACAGGTATTCCATATTGATGAGCATGTTTAATAATCTGCTCCAAGTCGAAAACCATTCCATAATAATTAGGGTAGGTTAAAATCAGCGCTTTGGCATGCGGGTATTGCTCGATTGCTTCTTTTACCGTCTCTAACGACACCCCTCCAGCCACGCCCCAATCCTGGTTGTATTCAGGCGCTAAGAAAACCGGATTTGCCTTAGCCAAAGAAATGCCGTTAAGGATCGACTTATGGCAATTTCGCTGTACTAATACGGTATCATTCTCTTCAGCCGCCGCCATAATCATAGCGAGGTTCCCTGCAGTTGACCCATTTACCAAGAAATAACTTGTGGAGACACCGTACAAATTTGCAAGCAGCCTTTGAGCCTCCAATATCACTCCCTCGGGAGAGTGCAAGTCATCCAGGCCACCGAGTTCCGTGGCATCCAGCTTTAAAATATCTTTAAAGTATTCTATTTCACCATAGCTTAAAAGTTCTCCATACTTATGTCCCGGGACATGAAAAGATATTGGATGCTGTGAGGCATGCTTTTTCAACTGATCAAATAATGGAGTCCGTTCCTGATTCATTTCATCACCAAATTATTGCACTTTCCTTAGATTCTTATCCTATTTTAACAAATAGGGTATTTCCTATAAAGAGCCACACCTGCAATATAGCCAGTCCCCTCATTAAATAAGCAATTTTATAAAGAAATCCATGATAGACATACACCCAAATAGGATTTCCATCATACAATATTAATCAAGTAACCTCAAAAAAAACCGCCAATGAATATTCGAAAAATTGTATACAATAAAATATTACTGGGCAGAATAAGTGTATGGAGGTGGAGTGATTGGGTTCGCTATTAGCAAAAAAACATGCAGGAGAAGAATGTGTCATTTGCGAGCAGGCTAAAACAAGGGGAATACATCTATACACTTCTTTTATCTGCACAGATTGTGAAAAAGATTTAATAACTACAGATACAAGCAATCCAAAATATAATTATTACTTAAAGAAACTTAAAAAAATAACAATGCCAGAAATATTTTCTTAAAAGGGAGCTCCTCGGACGGGGGCTTTTTATTTTTGCTGGGGCTTATGCTGTTAGGCAAGACAGGATGTGGTGCTGCGGAAAAGAGGATAATTTTTTTCACTCTTTTATTAACCATCAAATTATACGAGTTGTTGCTTAAAGCTTCACAGTAAATTTTAATTGAAATTGCAGGCCATTTGTAATTGCTCGGTTTAGTGGTGTAGCTTCAAAAGAGCGCCATAGAGGCAACTGACCGATATATGGAAAAAGTGACCGATAAAAATGAAATCTGACCGATATGTCGGAAAAGTGACCGATAAAATAAAATTCTGG
>NZ_VLKI01000024.1 GCF_007830235.1 Cytobacillus oceanisediminis | reverse complement strand
TGCCTTAAATAAAAATGGAGCTCCTCTAGGACGTTAGATCACATAGGAACATCGTGCCTGAGGCAAAAAGACCTCGCGGGTCAGCGTTATGGGTCTTGTCCTTCAAATACGAATAATACGTGAAAAATGTAGTTTATACTTGCTAGGCGGTATCCCTGTAGGATGAAAAAACAAGATCCTTTCACGTTCTAGAGGAGATCTATTATAAATTCTGTGGTAGTTGAACTTTTCAAAAATTGGAAAATGAGAGTTCTGCTTAAGGTCGGTCTTTTTTATCTTAATTGGACCCTTGACTTATTTGCCATTATACGCTGACCCCCGGGACAGTGAAGTGCTAAAGTAAGCCTATAGAGAGTTCTCTACAAGAATATTTTTCTTTATGTCAAATATATATGATATATCCCCAAAGTAGGAGAGTATATTTTGTCAAAACAACAGCAATTAGAACTATTGAGTCTCTATCAGCTTGTGAAAGAAGGAATGGGATAATCAGTCTTAATGTAAATTAATTGAAAAAAGGGACGAAAAAACCCGTCCCTCGTCCCTTCGGTAGTTATTAGTTGACTATTACAGGAGTTGGAAACTGTGGGCCGCCAGAGTTTCCTAGCAGTGAAAATTCGTATCTACGGCATGCAGCTTGAGTCGGATCATTTATTCCGCATCCTATGGCTCCCACATCAACACAAACAACATGGTTCCATACACCATTTTTCAGTTCCAACACATGAGGCTCTCCTGCAGGACAAGTGCCATAATCATTATATTGATGATTTAGAGTTGTCACTGGCTGCAAACCTGAACCATCATTAACCCAAATTATTATCGATCTCCTATCGGTATGGCAATTATAAATACTTACGCTGCTATAGCCCGCTGTTGGTGGAGGAGTTGGAGAAGGAGTTGGACCTGAAGGTGTAGAAACTGATCCAGTAGCTGGCGGTCCAATCTTTACCTGGGCACCATAGTAATCCAAATATATTTCACCATTTTCGAATATTTGATATTTTCCTCCAGGGCCAGAATAACTTTTTTCATCGCTAATGGGATAACCAATAGGGCTTTTTTCCCACCCTATTTCTGCCCACTTGTCCCGTATTTTTCCCTGTACCGCGTGTGCACCCGTTTGGGGTGTCCAGTAGATGGATTTTTCAGGCTTATTAGGTGAATTTACATCTCGAAAATGGTTGTACCGTCCACGTCCATCAGGAGTCGTTAATTCATCAGTGATTGGGTAGCCAAAAAGATGATATCCAAGGCTGAACCACTTCTCATGAATAGCCCCATGAACCTCATGAGCTCCTGTCTCAGGATGCCACCAAATAGACCAAAATCCCATACCATTATTATAAGCTCTGGCACGGCCAACTCCGTCTGTGACAGTATGTTCAGCTGAAACGGGAGTTCCTTTGAACCCTTTTTTTAGAAGCTCTTGATATTTCCTTTCTATTGGTGTCGTTACAATAATGTCCCCCGGAAACGGTTGAATTGCAACTGGTGGGGCTGGATCATGTGGAAGGACGAAGTTATATCCAATGGCTTGGTGACCGCCGCCAGCTGGGCACTTTCCCTTGTCAGGATAACCGTCATAAAACATTGCGTGGCACTTGCCGCAGTACCTCCAATCAGTCTGAGCGGTTGGGGTACCCGGGACATCATGCGGAAGGACGAAGTTATATCCAATGGCTTGGTGACCGCCGCCAGCTGGGCACTTTCCCTTGTCAGGATAACCGTCATAAAACATTGCGTGGCACTTGCCGCAGTACCTCCAATCAGTCTGAGCGGTTGGGGTACCCGGGACATCATGTGGAAGGATGAAGTTATATCCAATGGCTTGGTGACCACCACCAGCTTGGCATATTCCCTTGTCAGGGTAGCCGTCAAAAAATAGTTCATGGCACTTACCACAGAATCTCCAGTCTTTTTGTTGTGGCATTGTTGACCTCCTATTGTTATTAATGATTTCCCACGCTAAGGGTAAAAATGGTGATAATTAAGAATTTATCTAAATTAAAGACGCTTTTTAAAAGACTATTTATCCTAAAATGAAAAGACTTAAAGTAATAAAATTATGTATTTTATTACTATAAATGCATTAATGTGAGTTTTACTTCAAAAGCGTAAAAGTGTAGTGACAGGCAGGCCCACCTTTAGAGTAGCTACCCAATTATCATGATCTATATTTATGAGAAATTAACTGAGTTTGTGAAATATCTAGGAAAAACCATTCCATTTACATAAAGGTAACGGAATGGTTTTTCGGAAAGTAAGCTAGGTATCCATTTGAATCAGAAAAAAATTGATTTCGTGAGGGAGAATTAGTTGGGAGGCAAAGCCTTAAATTGCGATTAAATGCACTTGATCAGTGGGGTTGGTTCTCCTGCTTCTTTTTTCATTTAAAGGGAAGCAACGAGAACAGTCCCCATGCTTCTTTTCTTTCTTTATGGTAATATATTCTCAAATGATGGAAGAAGGAGAAAATGATGAGGACGCTGCAATTAACATTAGGAGAGGCAATTGAGATATGTAAGGCGCTGTCGAATGAGCATAGGATGAGGATATTGGATATTCTGACACAAGGACCGATGAATGTAAATGACCTTTCGGAGATGATGGAATTACCTTTTTCTACTGCTGCGGCGAATATCAAGAAACTCGAGGATGCAGGCTTAATTTCAACAGAGCTCGTTCCTGGGCGTGGCATGCAGAAGGTAAGCTCCAAGAAATATGATCGGATTGTGATCAACCTTAGGAAGGAAGAGCAGGTTGATGAGAATATTATTACCATCGATATGCCGATTGGAGAGTTTGCCGATTGTGAGATTGGGCCAACTTGCGGGCTGGTGAGTGACTCTGCCTTTTTAGGGATGATGGACGAGCCAAGGTCTTTTTATGAGCCAGAAAGAAAAGAGGCCCAGCTGATTTGGTTCCGTAGCGGCTATATTGAATACAGGTTTCCTAACAGGATTCCTTATGGAGGTAAAGAGGAGCGTTTGGAAATCATGGCGGAACTGTGCTCCGAGGCTCCTTATCACAAGCTGGACTGGCCATCGGATATTACCGTTTGGGTAAACGGGATTGAAATTGGAACATGGACAAGCCCGAGTGATTTTGGGGGAGAGCGAGGGTTTCTCACGCCAAAATGGTGGCTGACAGAAAATACTCAATATGGCCTGTTAAAAACCTGGACAGTCAATCGGCACGGCTCCTTTATTGATGGGGTGAAGCAGTCGGACGTTACCCTCGAGGATTTATCCATTCATGCGAAGCCCTATATTTCGATTAAGTTTGGTGTGAAAAAAAATGCGGTAAATGCCGGAGGGATGAATTTGTTCGGCCATCGGTTTGGAAATTATGAACAAGGGATTATCATGAAACTCCACTATTCCCGGAAAGAGTAAAATATAAATTCAGCTATGGGTGATAAATGCTATCGGCAAAATCGATAGCTTTTTTTATAAACACCGTAAACCCTTAGCTTAACGCTTGAAAATCGTCCTAAATCCAGCCCGTGTAACATGTAAATCTGAAAAAATACTATATTATTTTTTTATTTTTTATTACATAAAGTACTGTAATGGTTCCGATAAACATGTTATAATAATATTCAGAAATATCACTAATATTTTAAGGGGGAAATTGGGTTGAAAAGGATTAAGTTAGTAATGGTCATGATGCTTTTCGTATTAACAGTTTTTACAGGCTGCAGCTCAGAAGAATCAGCATCCTCCAATGATGGAAATGAAAGCGGTAACAAAAAGATTGAGTTGAAGTATTGGGTTCCATTCAGCGGCGGTGACGGCGACTTTATGAAAGCAATGGTAGCAGAATTCAATAAAACCAACCCTGATATTCAAGTTGAAATGCTAAACCTGAAGTGGGAGGAGTATTATACAAAACTTCGCACTGCAATTGCTTCCAAGCAAGCACCAGATGTAGCGGTGGCCCACACGTCAAAACTGGGAGAGCTGGTTCCTTCCAATATGATTGCCGAGCTTGATCCGGTTGCTGAAAACGCCGGGATCAAGTGGGATTCCTTTAACCAGAATATCCTGAATGCCACGATGTTTGAAGGAAAGCACATGGCATTTCCGCTTGATACTCATGCAATGATCATGTTCTACAATAAAAAAATTCTTGGCGATGCCGGTCTTTTGAACAGCGATGGCAAACCTGCAATCGAGCCGGGCGCCGAAGGATTCGTTAAGTTTCTAAAGCAGGTTCAACAAAAAGCGCCGGCAGATGTGATGCCTTTTGTCGGAACTTCAAACGGTAACGTTCCTTTCTGGATGTGGTGGTCCCTGTACAGCCAGATGGACGGAAAGCTATTAAGCGAGGATGGCAAGAAAGCAGCTTTTAACAACAAGGAAGGCAAAGAAGCATTGCAGTTTATCTCCGACCTGGTCCATGAGGACAAGCTTTGGCCGAAAAACGTGAAAAACGGCGGGGAAATTTTTGCCGCGGGAAAAGCCGCCGTTAATTTTAACGGAGTATGGTCTACCGGAACATTTGAAAAAAATGAAGGGCTCGATTTTGGTGCCACAACCATTCCGCAGCTTTATGACCAAAAAGCTACCTGGGGCGACTCACATACCCTAGTGCTTCCGGTCCAGAAAGAAGAAGATCCAAAGAGGCAGGAAGCGGCAGCAACATTTGCCAACTGGCTTGCTGAAAATGGAGCCATGTGGGCAAAAGCCGGCCATGTTCCAAGTAAACCTGAAGTCATTGAGTCTCCTGAGTTCAAAGAGCTGGAGTATCGCAGTGACTACGTCCAGGTTGTCGATGATGTGAATTTCATGCCGAACTCTGAAAAGCTATTCCCGATTGGTGACATCCTGAGAGCAAACTTTGATCTTGTTATGAATGGACAAGCATCGGTTGACGAAGTAATGAACAAGGCGGAAAAAGAAGTAAATGATTTGCTTGCCAAGTAGATGATGCTTTAAGGGCGGCCCCTTTATGGGGCTTCCTTTCTTATAACGCTATCTGCAGCATGTTTGATAGAAGGAGGTTAACATGGTGGAACCTACAGTACCTGTAAAAAAAGATGGGAAGGGACACATAATCGATAAAAGGGCGGGTAAAATGACAAGTCTGATTGCCAACAAAAAGGTATTGTCACTCAACCTGTTTGCATGGCTGTTCCTAGCGCCTTATCTATTATTCTATTCGTGGTTCATGTTGTATCCCATTATCAAGGGATTCATCATCAGCTTATATCAGTGGACGATCGGCAACGAAAGGACCTATGTGGGCCTTGGAAATTATCAAGCAATCTTTAAGGATGGCTTTTTCTGGGAAGCCTTGGGGAATACCGTCTACTTTGTCGTCATCTCAACCCCGGCTTTGGTGATTGCCGGGATTCTGCTGGCATTAATCGTAAATTCAAGACTAAAAGGCACCGGGTTTCTAAGATCGGCATTTTTCCTTCCTCATATTCTATCAATCTCGGTGATCAGCAGCATTTGGGTATTCGTCCTCCAGCCGTATACAGGCCTGATGAATTCCGTTCTTAAAACACTGGGCGTTACGCAGGAGATTTTCTGGCTGGACAGTGCCAATCTTGCCTGGCTGTCGATTCTTTTGGCAACGATCTGGTGGACGGTAGGGTTCAACATGGTCCTGTTTCTGGCAGGCTTGCAGGAAATTCCGGATGATCTTTATGAGGCTGCCCGCATTGATGGAGCCAACAGCTGGCACTGTTTCCGCTATATTACACTGCCTTCATTAAAAGGCGTCATTTTGCTGGTGGTCGTCCTCCAGTCGATTGCATCTTTTAAATTATTTGGACAGTCTTACCTGATGACAAATGGTGGCCCTGGAACCTCGACGAGGACGCTTGTGCAGTACATCTATGAAACAGGCTTCCGTACGAATGAAATGGGTCTGGCATCGGCCATGTCGTATGTACTCTTTTTGGTTATGGTCCTGTTTGCCATCATCCAATTTAAATTTATGGCCAAGAAAGACTAGGGCAGGAGGGAAGAAAAAATGAATGCAGTTAGACCAAGAGTTACGCTCGGAAGGATCCTTCTTTATATCTTTAGTTACTCATTTGTATTGATTTGGCTGATACCGATGTTATGGATGGTGATCACCGCAATAAAGCCGGATGGCAGCCCGGTAACCGTACTGACCGAATTGATAAAACCTCCTTTTACAATGGACAACTACCAATATGTATCGGAGAATGCATCGATTTGGAGGTGGACATGGAACAGTGTCTATATAGCCGTCGTGACTACGGCATTAACATTGCTCCTGACTTCAATGGCGGCGTTCGCACTTTCGAGAATCCCGTTCAAGGGAAGCAAGCTGGTTTTTTGGATCATTATCGCAGGCCTTATGGTACCGACGGAGGCCACGATTATTCCATTGTTCCTGATGATGGTCGATTCAGGCCTTGTGAACAGCTATAGCTCGATCATCTTTCCAAGCATTGCCGCTCCCCTGGGGGTTTTAATCCTGAAACAATTCTATGACGGCATTCCAAAAGAACTTGTAGAAGCGGCCGAAATGGATGGTGCGAGTAAACTCAGGATTTGGTGGAGCATCTTTTTGCCGTTATCGCGTTCGTCAATGGCAGCACTGGGCATTTTTACTTTTATCAGTTCATGGAACAACTTTCTTTGGCCTTTTCTGGCAATCAGCGATGAAAAGATGATGACTCTTCCGATCGGCATCCCGCTTTTCCAAAGCGGATATGCGGCAGAGCTTACGATTCCGATGGCGGCCAATATGCTGGCAAGTCTGCCAGCTTTGCTCGTATTTATCTTGTTCCAGAAACACATTATCAAAGGAATCACCATGACAGGAATTAAATAAAAGCGGGAGGCAAAAGCGATGAGAGAAACACTAAGTTTGGATGGGGTCTGGAATTTTAGGCCCGACAAGAAGGATGAAGGAGAATGGAGGGACTGGCAGACAGCTGGAATTCCGGAAGGAAAAGATGTGAATGTGCCGCACATTTGGCAAAGGGATGGAGGCACCCTTGTCAGCTATAACGGCGCGGCATGGTATGAGAAAATCTTCACTTTCCCGGCAAAAGAAGGCAGGGTTTACCTCCATTTCGGAGCGGTCGATTATCATGCAAGAGTATGGCTGAACGGACAGTATGTCGGGGAGCATGAAGGCGGATTTACTCCGTTTGAATTTGAAATAACGGATTACCTTGTCCAGGATGCAGAAAACAAAGTAACTGTGAGGGTTTTTGATCCCGAGGATAATGCCGAGATTCCGATTGGCAAGCAAGGAAGCTGGTATACGCGGGTCAGCGGCATCTGGCAAAGTGTTTACATAGAGAGCAGGCCGGCCGCTTTTATCGAAGCTGTCCAAGTGACCCCTAATACGGATACTAGTGAAATTAAAGTGAACTACATTATAAATGGGGATTTATCGGGAGGATCAGAGGTTCGATTCGCCGTCCGCCATCATCTCTCGACTGAAATGCCGGTTGTGACAGAAACAGTGAATATAACCGAAAACCAGGGCGAATATATTCTTTCCATCCCCAACCCAATCCTTTGGGATATGGACAACCCGCACTTGTATGACTTGGAGGTGAACCTTCAAGAAGATTCGCAGATTTTTCCATTCGGGATGAGAAAGGTGTCTTTTGAGGATGGCCGGGTGATGTTGAATGGCAAACCGGTGTATATCCGGGGGGCATTGGACCAGGCGTTTTATCCGGATACCGTTTATGTTGCTCCGTCTGATGAATTTATCCAAAAAGAAATACAGCTGGCCAAACAAATGGGCTTTAATCTGCTCAGAAAGCATATCAAAGTCGAAATCCCGAGGTATTTGTATTGGGCCGACAGGATGGGCATGCTGATTTGGGCGGAACCGCCAAACTATGTGAAATTCACTCCGCAGGCAACAAGGAGATTTCAAAGTGAATTGACGGCGATGATCAACCGGGACTTCAATCATCCTTCGATTTTGATCTGGTCTATTTACAACGAGGAATGGGGCCTGGAGTGGGATTTGGCCAATGACCCGGTGAAGCAGAAGCATGTTGAAGAAATGTATGACTATGTAAAGGCACTCGATCCAACAAGGCTCATTTGCGACAACTCAGGCTGGACACATGTGAAAACCGATATTAATGACCATCACAGGTACTTTGTCTGTCCCGACCAGCTGGAAGCATGGCAAAAAGACCTGGATGAATTCGTGATCGGCAATCCGGATCAAAATTTTGTGGGTGGCTATCAGTCAAATGGAGAGCCGATCATTGTCTCCGAGTTTGGGGTTTGGGGGCTGCCGAGCGTTGACAAGCTGAAGGAACATTATGGCGAAGAGCCTTGGTGGTTCATTAACCAAGGGGAAGAATCTCACCAGGAGGACTATAAAAAGCCGACAACAGGCATGGAGAATTTCACCAAATACCAATTGAATGAAACCTTTGATACCTTTGAAGATTTGGCTTTAGCATCGCAGAAGCGAATGTTCAGAGCTGTGAAATCTGTGATTGAAGAAATGAGGAAGCGCCCGGAGATCGCAGGCTATGTCGTCACAGAATTTACCGATATTGAGTGGGAGACAAATGGCTGGCTGGATTACCTTCGAAATCCAAAAGAGGGCTTCGAAAATCTGATTGACTTTAATGGTGCTTTAACCGTGATGGTGGACAAAATGGCGAGCAATGTCTGGGCAGGGGAGAGGGTTTCCTTGAGCCTTGTGATCAGCAATGACGATTTGAAAGCATTTGAAGCTTCCGTCCATTGGTCCATCTCCGGTCTGGAAACTAGCGGGGCGGTGCCGGTCCGCTCAGGCGGCGAATCGATCATCAGGCTTGAAGACGCGATTTCATTCGAGGTTCCGGAAGTGGAAGCTGCTGGCTTTCATGAGCTCAAGCTGGTTCTGAAGGCCGGTGATCAAATTTTAGCGGTAAATCAGGAAGAAATGACGATTACTCCGAGAGTTGTAAAGAAAAAAGGAGAAATTTCCGTCCGCGAATCATCGGGAAGACTGCAGCTGGAGCTGGTTTTAAATGGTTATGAAATGATCAGTAACCTCAGTCAAGGAGTTCCAGTCCTCACAGATCAGCTTGATCAGGAGGTTCTCGATTTTGTCCACAAAGGCGGGGAAGTGATTTTTCTTGCTGAAGAAGGAGACAGGATTGAGGAGAAAGGACACTTTACTTTCAGGGAGCTTCCTGCCGGGGAAAGCTGGCCGCGGGCTTCCTCCTTTAATTTTATAAATCCTGGATATTTCCCTGGTGTTCCTTTAAACCCGGAAATGGGCTGGGAAGCGGACCTGCTCATTCCGGACTATGTCGTGCCTTTCAGTGATTATAAAAAGCCGGGTAGCCGTCGGTCCATAAATATGTTTGGAAGTCCGGGATTGGCTCAGTCCTCCAAAATACTTTCAGGCTATTTCCAGGGATGGGTTGGCCAGGTTGGAGGTTCGATCATGGTCCAGAAATACGGAAAAGGAACGATTACGTTGACCACCTGGAAACTAAAGGAGAACTATGGAAAACACCCGATTGCCACGCAGGTAGTTGACACCCTGGTGATATTGGATACCAAGGAAGTTTTTAAGATGGAAGAACAGACGACAGTATAAATAACAGTGCCTGCCTTTCTGCAAGGGAAGGGCGGGCCCTTTTTTGACTCGACTATGAATGGGGTGGAGAACTTGGCAACCATTTATCAAGAATTAGAAAACCTCTTAGAATATGGATTAAAAGAAAAGCTATTTGAAAAAGAGGATAAAGTATATGTAAGAAATCGGATTATGGCTGTTTTAAAACTCGACGAATGGGAGGATCGTACACCTTCTGTGCAAATAGCATCCTTATCAAGAACTCTGAATTCAATTTTAGATTGGGCCTATAAAAATGGTTTAATTGAGACAAATACCATAACCGAGCGCGATATTCTTGAGACTGAAATAATGAATTGCCTCATTCCTCGCCCTTCAGAGGTAATTCGTGAGTTTTACAATAAATATGAACAAGGTCCGAAAGAAGCAACGGATTATTATTATCATTTATCAACAGCTTCTAATTACATTCGTACAGATAGGATTCAAAAAAATAAGCAATGGAGAGCAGAGACACCTTATGGGGAGATTGACATTACCATCAACCTGTCAAAACCTGAAAAGGATCCAAAAGAAATTGCCATGATGAAAAATGTCCCGCCCTCGTCCTATCCTGCTTGCCTGCTGTGCAGGGAGAATGAAGGATACAGGGGAACTCTCCGCCATCCGGCAAGAGGGACACACCGAATAATACCGGTTAAATTAAATGGAGAAGATTGGTTTTTCCAATATTCACCATATGTTTATTATAATGAGCATAGCATTGTTTTTAGGAAAGAACACGTGCCTATGAAAATATCTGAGGACACATTTAGAAGGCTGCTGGATTTTATCGAAGCGTTTCCGCATTATTTTATCGGATCAAATGCCGATTTGCCGATTGTAGGGGGATCCATTTTATCACATGACCACTTTCAAAGCGGGCAATATACCTTTGCTCTTGAAAGAGCAGAAACAGCTGAAATAATTCGGCTGAGGAATTTTCCAACAGTAACGATCGGCAGGGTCAACTGGCCAATGTCGGTTTTAAGAGTGCAGGGCAGCAAAGAAGAAGTGGCTGAGGTAAGCAATATTATTTTTCAGACATGGCAGAATTACAGTGATCCACCTGCAGAAATTCATGCACATACTGGTAGAACCCCCCACAATACAGTTACTCCGATAGCACGCAAAAGGGGAAAGTTATTTGAGATGGATGTCGTTCTTAGGAATAACCGGACTTCTGAGGAATTTCCGGATGGAATTTTTCACCCTCACCAAGAACTTCATCATATTAAAAAAGAAAATATTGGACTGATTGAAGTTATGGGGCTAGCGGTCTTACCTGGAAGGCTTTCCGATGAACTTAACAATCTGGCAATGTACCTCCTGAATCCAATTGAAAAATCAATGTGGGGGCAGGACATGTTAAAGCATTGGGAATGGTATTGTGACATAAGGAGAAAATACAGTCAGCCTACTGAAGATAATGTAATGGAAATGATAAAGTGCGAGATTGGCCAGAAATTCCAGACAGTACTTGAACATGCAGGAGTATATAAGCAGACAGATGAGGGATTGATAGCCTTCAAGCGATTCTTAGATGCATTAGAAAATAATAATCACTTAAAAGGAATTAGCGGTTAGCTCTAATTCCTTTTAAACTCTAACATTAGTAAATTAACTAATTAAGCTAGAAATTTAATAGCAAAATAGAAAGTAGGAATGAAAATGAACCCTTCGGAATTAGCCATTCTGTTTCAAGAGGCCTTTGGATATCGTAAAGGGATTCGGCTTTTTTTTGCACCGGGAAGAGTAAATTTAATAGGGGAACACACGGATTATAACGGTGGATACGTGTTTCCGGCAGCTTTAACTTATGGAACCTGGGCAGCAGCCGTTCCAAGAGAAGATGGCATCTACCGCTTCCGGTCAGCAAATTTTAGCAGTGGGGTAGATATAATGACTGCTGAGATTACTTACAGGGAAGAAGATGAATGGGTTAACTATCCAAAAGGTATGCTTCAAGAACTGATTCAGTTTTCCGGCCCCGAACATTTTAAAGGAGCGGATATTATTTTTTATGGCAATATTCCAAACGGAGCTGGCTTATCGTCTTCTGCTTCTATTGAATTGGTCACAGGATTGGCATTAAGCAAACTTGCCGGGTTAAATATTGAAATGATGGAATTGGTTAAGATGGGACAGCATGCAGAGAACCGATTTGTGGGAGTTAATTGCGGTATTATGGATCAGTTTGCTGTAGGCATGGGAAAAAAGGATCATGCGATTGCCTTAAAATGTGACACACTCGAATATCATTATGTACCTGTAAATATTGAGGGGTATAAAATTGTGATAACCAATACGAATAAGCGCCGCGGGTTGACAGATTCAAAATACAATGAGCGCCGCTGGGAATGTGAAGAAGGTCTTAGATTATTACAGGCAGAACTTCCGCATATTCGCTCGCTTGGCGATGTCACGCTGCAGGAGTGGGAACTTACCAGGCATGTTATGAAAGATCCAGTGATTGTTAGAAGAGTTGAACATGTAGTAACCGAGAATGAGCGTGTTCTGAGAGCTATGAAAGCTTTGGAGGATAACGATCTTTCTACTTTTGGAAGGTTAATGAAGGAGTCCCATTTGTCATTGAGGGATCTTTACGAAGTGACCGGTGAAGAGCTCGATGCCCTTTTTGAGGAAGCGTCTAAAATCGGAGGTTGTATTGGGACCAGAATGACAGGGGCAGGATTTGGAGGCTGTAACGTGAGCCTTGTAAAAGAGGAAGCAATGAAGGAATTTCAAGAATCTGTTGCAGAAAATTACCAGGCCAGGACCGGTTTGGAGCCAACTTTTTATGTATGTGATATCGGCGATGGAGCCAAAGAAATACCACTACTAGAAAATTAAAGTGCAGGGAGGAAGAGTGATGGCCGTTTTAGTTACCGGAGGAGCAGGATATATCGGGAGCCATACTGTAGCGGAGCTTTTGAATCAGGGAGAAGAGATTGTTATTATTGATAATTTGGCTACTGGCCATGAAAAAGCCATCATCGGGGGAACTTTTTATAAGGGAGATTTGCGTGATAGAGAGTTTTTAGGCGAGGTCTTTTCCACTCATAATATTGAGGCAGTTATTCACTTTGCTGCCAGTTCACTCGTTGGGGAAAGCGTATTTAAGCCGCTTGAGTACTATGAAAATAATTTGATTGCTTCCCATACTCTTGTTAATACCATGCTTGATCATGGTGTGAAAAAGATTGTCTTTAGTTCAACAGCAGCAACTTACGGAGAACCCAGAAATATTCCTATTCAAGAACATGATGAAACAAATCCGACAAGTCCTTATGGAGAAACAAAGCTTGCTATGGAAAAAATGTTCCGCTGGTGTGATTCTGCTTACGGACTAAAATCCATTTCTCTGCGGTACTTTAACGCCGCAGGTGCTCATCCTGACGGAGGAATTGGAGAAGACCACAATCCGGAAAGTCACTTGATTCCTATTATTCTTCAGGTGGCACTTGGTCAAAGAGGTTATATTGGAATTTTTGGCGATGACTACCCAACGAAGGATGGCACATGTATTCGTGATTATATTCATGTAATGGACTTGGCTAATGCCCATTGGCTTGCCTTGGAGTATTTGCGCAAAAAAGAAACTAGTGATGTATTTAATTTAGGGCATGGAACCGGGTTTTCCGTGAAAGAGGTTATTCAAACTGCCCGAAAAGTTACAGGAGAACCGATCCCTGAAGTCGTTAGCCCAAGGCGTGCAGGTGATCCTGCTGTATTAATTGCATCATCTGAAAAGGCACAAACTGCTCTTGGCTGGAAGCCTCAATACAATGACCTTGCAACAATTATTGAGTCAGCCTGGAAATGGCATAGCACCAATCCAGCAGGCTATAAGGAGCAGAAGGAGGAGAATTGATGTGAAGGAGTTTGTCTGTACCCCGCTGGAAAAAGTATTAAAATTTATAGAGGAAAGCAAGTATGACGGTGTTTTTTTTCGCAAACGCTCTAACTTTGCCTGGATTACTGGCGGAAAAGACAATCATATTGTGAATACAACTGAAAATGGTGTTGCAGACCTGGTAATTTTTGCTGATAAAAAATATTGCATCACTTCGAAAATGGAATTAGCCAGGATACATGATGAAGAGATTGAAGGTTTAGGTTATGAGTTTATTACAACTGAATGGTATGAAAACCAGGATGCAGCGGTCAAATCCCTTTGCGAGGGGAAATTGATTGCGAGTGATGTGCATTTTAAACCTTTTGAACAGTGTGCAAGTGAGCTTTCAACCCTACGTTATACTCTAACTGAAGAAGAAAAAGAACGCTATCGATGGCTTGCGCAAAAAGCCGCCAAAGCTGTAGAGACTACTGCAAGGGAAATCCAGCCTGGCTGGACGGAATTTGAAATTCAGGCACATTTGGCTTCGAAGGTAATAAAAGAAGGAATTAACCCACAGGTAATTCTTGTATCTACTGATGAAAGGGTATTTAACTACCGACATCCAATACCGACAGAGAAGAAGCTGCAAAGCTATGCGATGATTGTCATTTGTGCCGAGAAGTGGGGGTTGGTAGCCAATGTAACCCGATTTGTCCATTTTGGTCCCCTTCCTAAGGTGCTTGAAGATAACAAGCATAGGTTAGTGAATATTGATATTGCCATGAATCGGGCAACAAGGCCAGGAACACTTATTAAAGATGTACTCGAAAGTGGTTTTGAACAATATCGTGCAGCAGGCTATGGTAAGGATTGGCGCTTCCTTCACCAGGGCGGTCCTACAGGCTATGAATCTCGCGAATTTCTGGCAGTACCGGAGGGTCCTGGAGTTGTGAATCTACATCAGGCATTTGCCTGGAATCCTGCCATTCGCGGAATTAAATCGGAGGATACGATTCTTGTTGGAGACGAGGATAATGAAGTATTAACACACACTGGCGAGTGGGTATATATTGAAGTTCAAAAGGACGGAAAAACCTATTTGCGCCCTGATATTTTAGTCCGAGAAATAGTGAATGAGTGATAAAAGGCCCGCTTCCTTGGCAAGCGGGCCTTTTTGTTTTCATAGATTTGCATCTTTAAAGAGAAACTGAGCCAGCTTTCATCCCTTTATATATTAGGTATTCAATCCCAATCATACTGTGGCATCAAAAGGGGCAAAGGGGACAGGTCCCTCTGTCCCTTCAATTGTTGTATGATAAAATAAATTATTACAATGAAATGGGAGTGAGAAGATGAAAATTATTAAATTTCTGGTTTTTACTTTAGTTTTATTGGCTGGATTAGGATATGCTGCTTTTTATTTTGGAACAAATATGGCCTCAGAGAAAATAATGAATGATGTATCAACAGAATTGCAAAACAGTGGAGAAATTGAACAAATTAAAACCACAATTGAAAATGATCCTGAATTAAGAGCATTTATTGAAGAAGCTGAAACAGCAGACACTAGTAAATTGCCATTTACAACAAAAGAAGAGGCAACCAGGGTTTTGATTAAAAAAGTGGGGATTTCAGAACTTAATGATATTAGAGTCCAAGTTCAAGAGGGAAATGCTTCAAAGGAAGAAATTATGGAAAACATACAAGGGAAATTATCTGAGGAAGAAGTTTTGGCACTGAAGGTTTTAGCTTATAAAGAATTATATGGAAAGTAAACATATAGAGCCCAAGCTAGGGCTTTTTTTATTATATAGAAAGCAGGTGTTGGGATGGGGAAACTGCCCCTGTGTCCCGCCTGCGTCCCGCTTGTCTCGGAAAGAAAGGGACGAGGAACCTGTCCCTCTGTCCCAGAATAAAAAAAAGCCCATCTCTCAGAGAAATGGGCTTTTTTGCGTTACTTAAAATCAATTTTGACCTTATGATCTTCAGACCATTCCATGTCGTCCCATGAGAAAACGTGCAAAATCATTTCAAGATTTTCTTCCATTGCAGGAAGGTCTCCCTCATAGTTTTGGATTGTCAGAACAGCATCGGCCTTTTTACCGCCGGATATTTCCTGGCTCATTGATAACATGGATTCATCAATCATTTTTCCATCAGCTGATACTTCTCTTGCTTGTACGTCTATGGTATCCTGTCTTTTATTTTCAACTTCGAAGGTTACTTCGATTCTTTCTTCGTCCCATTCTTTATTAACAATCTTTTCTACACTTACTAACGTAGCTTTGATATTTTCATTATCAACAATTTGCTGATTAAACTCCTTTTTATCAGTTTCAGGAGTTTCTTCTCCGGTTTCTTCCGCTTCATTACTATTTTCTGTAGAATCAACTGAACCTACTTCTTTATTTTCAACCTGTGTTTCACCACACGCAGCCAAAGACAATAACAGTATGAGAATGACTGAGAATCCTAATCGTTTATTCATGTAATCACTCCTTTTATTATCTTTACTAGACTTATTTCCACTAAAAAGGAAATTAAACTAAAACTTTCAAAGGAAAAAATTCCTGTTTATTACTCTTGCATCTAATTACTACCATTCAACTGGAAATTTTAGTAGACTAGTAGAGCGGGGAGGGAGTAATGAGTGAAAAAAGTTATTAGTCTGTTAGCAATCTGCAGTTTGCTTTTAATAGCAGGTGCAGGAAATGTGTTTGCAAGCGGTTTTCCTGATGTACCGGAAGATAATCGTTTCTATGATGAAATAATGTATCTGTCAAATGAAGATGTTATATCTGGATATCCCGATGGCAGGTTTGCCCCTGGAGAGAAAGTAACCCGTGCGGCCGCTGCCATTATGCTCGGCAGGGTGCTGGGATATGACGAAACACAGAGAGAGACCGTTTTTCCCGATGTACCGAAAGACAGCAAAGCTTCAGGCTATATTCAGCAAGCTTATGAAAATAAAATTATATCTGGTTATCCAAACGGTGAGTTTAGGCCGGATAACTATGTAACCCGTGGGGAGATGGCGATTTTTATCGCAAGGGCCTATGCCCGAACGGAAGAGGAAGTAGTTCCTTTTAGTGATGTGTCTATTAATATGAGTGCGTTCTCCGCCATTCGCAAGATTATTGATTTTGGTGTAACCACGGGCTATCCGGATGGAACGTTTAAGCCGGATCTGGATTTAACAAGAGAGCAGTTTTCCGGACTTTTAGCGAGAGCTGAGAGTGATGAGTTCAGATTGCCTGTAGACACTTGCGGCTATGATGCTACAAGCCGTAAGAATCCTGATTTGCAGACCATGAACTGTCTTATCACAAAAGCAGCTGAAGAGTCGGCATTTCCGATTCCTCCAGAGATTGTAAAAGCAGTAGCATCCGTCGAGAATGGCGGATGGAAGCATTTTGATGAGAATGGCGAGCCGGTAATCAGTGATGACGGCGGCATCGGTTTAATGCAAATTACGAACACAGCCGGATATGATGTAGACAAATTGAAGTATGATCTTCATTACAATATAAAAGCAGGAATTGAATTCCTGGTTAACAATTTTAAGCGAGGGGATCTTCCAAAAATAAACGACCATGATCCGGCCGACCTTGAAAGCTGGTATTTTGCGATCATGGCCTATAATGGAACGGTTCCTGCCAATAGCCCGTTTTACCAGGAGACTGGTGAGGTGAACTACAATGCTTACCAGGAAAAAGTGTATAAGCAATTAAAAGACTTTGGAGCAGTGGCTGCCAATATCCGATCCATTCCAATGAAGACTGAGGACTTCCAATATGATCGCGATTCAAGTGAACCTATTCAATTTCATAAGAAATCCTATGTAATGGATGAGAGCCAGTTAACTACTACAAAGCAGCTTTTTGAAGTAGGTGAAACAGTAACGTACAAGGGATCTGGACTTCGATCCATTCCTAGTACGCAAGGAACTTTAATTCCGGTTACATCCACTGATTCTTTAAGAATTATCAGTGCTCCGGTATACGATGCCAACAAGGATTCCAGAAACCAATTTGTCTGGTATCCTGTGGAAGTGAGCAAAAACGGCAAGGTGGTTAAAGGATATATCGCTTCACAGTATGTGGTGAAGTAAAGGGACAAGGGGACAGGTACGCTGTCCCAATCCCGCTTGAATGAAAACAATAACCCTAATTCCTGCCAAGGAGTTAGGGTTATTTCATTTGAAATGGATCCTGATTGAAAGGAGAGGGACGAGGAACCTGTCCCCCTGTCCCATTGGAAAAAATTACAGCCCGGAATTCCCTATCATTTGGCGTATAATGGCAGTGTAATGTTTTTGTAACATAATTTTAAAGAATGATAGGAAGTGAAAAGAATGAAGAAGCTTAGGAAAGGATTGCCCTGGGCTGTTGCGGTGACATTGACCGTCAGCCAAACGTTTATTCCTGCAGGCATTATGGCCGGCACAGGGAACGGGTCTATAGCGATTGCCGCTGAGGAAGATCAAATCGTTAATATTCCCGATATGGATTTGAAAGCAGCCATTAACTATCTATTATATAAAATTCCTGGAGCAGATATAACCAAGAGTGAACTGGAGTCTTTTGAGACATTGGATTTGTCGGGTAAAAATATTCATAGCCTGGAAGGGTTGCAGTACGCGGTAAATCTTAAAGAATTAAGTTTGCAGTATAACCAATACATAGAAGATATAAGCCCAATTGCCAACTTGATCAATCTTGAAAAGCTATATATTTCTGATAATCAGATAGCAGATTTAAGTCCTTTGGAAAACCTTAATAAGTTAACTCATTTGGACATTTCGAACAATAACTTGTCTGATATCAGCTTAGTAAGCTCTTTTACCAACTTGACCTATTTGCATGCAGCTTGGAATCAAATAACCGATTTGCACCCATTGGCTAATCTGACTCATTTAACCAGATTGTTTTTAGATACGAATAATATTTCTGATATTAGCCCTTTGAAATCTTTGGTCAATTTAAGCATGCTGGGCTTATCAGACAATCATATTTCCGATTTAAGTACGATAGCAAATTTGCCAGAGTTGAGAACTCTTTATTTATCAGGCAACAATATTTCTGATATTAGTCCTTTGGCGAATACCAGACTTTCGAGTATTATTTTAGCAGATAATCAGATAGAGGATATCACACCTCTTGCAGGTCTTACATCCATGTACAGCTTGAATCTGACAGGCAATAAGATCACTAGTATTGAGGCTTTGTCAAATATGAATAGAATTAATCATTTGCAGCTTCGCGCTAATAAAATTAGAGATCTGAGCCCCCTAAAGTATATTCTTAATAATGTCGACCATCTGGATCTCGCTTATAATCTAATAACAGATATTAGTGTCATTGAAAATTCAGGTGCATATATTAGGGATACTATATATGAGGGGAACTTTATCCCTTATAAAGATAAGCAGTTTCAATTTATCATTCCTTCTCAATATCGCTACTTTGAATCCATTGGTGAAGGGCCAGTCGAAATTCCGATTCAATTAGAGTCTCCTAAGGATAGGGAGTTTGACCGCTCAAAGGGCATTATTTTCACAGTAGAATCAAAAAACGGGCGTGCTGAGGTAACCCTCACAGATGATGAAAAAATCACCATAAGAGGACTGTCTGAAGGGGAGGAAGAAGTTACCCTGACATTTGACAATCCGCAATTAAATCAGACCATCCAGATTGGACAAGTGGATTTAACAGCACCTGAGCCTCCTGTCGTGGAGCCGATTACAGATCAGTCGGGATACATTAGAGGAACGGCAGAAAAATACTCGGATATTCTGATTAAGATTGGCAGCAGCGTATACGAAACGGATACGTATAATGAAGGGGCATTCAGCTATACAGTCCCTGTTCAAAAAGCAGGAACGGCAATTGAAGTGTTTGCCAAAGATGGGGCTGGGAATGTCAGTCAAGCAGCTAAAATGACTGTAGAAGATGTAACAGGCCCAGGACTTTATTTTTATACAAGCCATGTGACAGATCAATCAACAGAAATAACAGGTAAATCCGAACTTGGCTCAAAAGTTCAATTAAAGGTTGAAGATACATTAATTGGAGAAACAGTAACGGATGATGAGGGCTTATTTAAAATCACATTCCCTGCTCAGAAGGCAGGCTCGCTTATAAAGATTACTGCAGCAGACGCTGCTGGAAACGAAAGCAAAAACTCCATGGAGGTTCGGGATGCCACACCTCCGGCAAAGCCGACTGTTAGTGAGTTTTCACATAATGTGATTACCGGAACAGCAGAGCCGAATTCGAATGTCCAAGTCCAAATCAATGGAGTCCATTATGGAGCGGATTGGGCCGATGCGGATGGGAACTATACCATTGAGGTACCTTCTCAGAAAGTGGGAACCAATATCGAGATTAGGGCGGTCGACAATTCCGGCAATGCCAGTGAAGCGACAGTCATAACCGTGAAAGATACCACTCCTCCTGAAAAGCCGGTTGTCGGTGATATCACAATATTGGATACGGCTATAAAAGGTATAGCGGAACCAGGCAGTACGGTCGAAATAAAGGCAAATGGCTCGACTCTTGGCCGTAATACAGCTGAGACCGATGGACAGTTTGAGATAAACATCCCACAGCAGACGGCTGGCACACAATTGAGCATTACAGCAGCGGATGCCAATGGAAATGTAAGCGAAGAAGTACTACTGACTGTTCAAGGAATCTCTTTTCCGGATGTGAGCAGCGAGCATAGATTTTTTAACGAAATCAGCTATTTAACAGGTGAGCTCGTGATTACAGGGTTTCCGGATGGGAGCTTCAGGCCAAATGCAACGGTCACCCGTGCGCAGGCTGCAATTATGATTGGCCGGGCATTAAAGCTGGACGGAGAACAAAGAGATACCATCTTCACAGATGCGGGTGCGTCCTTAAAGGCATCAGGCTATATTGCGGCAGCTACGGAAAGAGGCATCATTACAGGATTTCCTGATGGAACCTTCAGGCCGGATGCCCCGGTGACCCGCGGACAGATGGCGATATTCCTGGCAAGAGCCTTTGAATTAACGGAAGAAGCACCTGTAACATTCAGCGATGTTTCAAGTAAAAGCTCAAGCTATGAATATATTAAAAAAATCCTCGCAGACAGAATCACCTCCGGCTATCCGGATGGAACATTCAGGCCGGACCAGAACCTGATCCGTGCTGATTTCTCCGCTTTTATGGCGAGAGCGCTGGAGGAAGAATTTAAGATTAAATAGGGGACAAGGGGACAGGTTCTGTGTCCCAATCACTACCCGATAAATTGATCATATTTTGCAGAGATTTTTGCAGATCAATCGAACGCAGCCTTTAACCTTTCATATTATCCTATGTTTAATGCCGGTTCTATTGATCCCTGAATTTATCTAGTGGCGGTTCAGTAAGGAAATATGAAGGATTGCTCTGCAGAGGAGCTCATCATGATTTTTTAGATTAGAAATTAATAACCCTAATTTCTGCCAAGGAGTTAGGGTTATTTCCATTTCCATTTGAAATGATTTCTAGTGATAAGAAAGGGACAAGGGACCTGTCCCTGTGTCCCACTGTGTCCCATAATTTAACATTGAAGTAATTTACCAATCCTACTAATATATAACAAGGAATTAGTAAATTTTATCATCAATCATTTAGAGGAAATCCGCCAAATAGGTACTTTATTCGCTGTCCTGTCATTTAAAAAAATATATTTTTCGGAGGAAAACTATGCAATCTATTAAATCCTTTTCTATTACTTTACGGGTTTTGATTGTTTTTTCGATTATTCTCTCATTGTTTCCCTATCAAAGCGATACAGCGAGAGCTGCGGGTACGGTTGTTTCCGGTACCATTACGGAAAACACTGTCTGGAAAAAGGCGAATTCCCCTTATACAATGTCAGGGATTATTACGATTAACTCTGGTGTTACCTTAACCATTGAACCGGGTGTGGAGGTTATTGCCGGCCAGGGAATATGGTTCGATGTTAAAGGGAAGCTGAATGCAATTGGCACACCAGAGGATAGGATCATCCTAAAGGATGCCTATGTAAATGGCTGGGATTTCGTTAATCGGTCGATTCATTTGGAATATACAGACTTGTACCATGAAAGCTTCAATGGCGGATTCTTGGTCACATCATCCCGCCAAGATGTGACGCTGCGCCATAATCGTTTTAAGAACGGCCTGGTGCTAATAAATACGCCTATTAATACAACAGATGTTGAATATAACTTATTTACAAATGGTGCAAAGCTGGATATTGGAAACGGGAAAGGTCTAGTATCGGTTCGCCATAATACCTTTTTGAACGAAGGGTTCAGCAGCGAGGACGTTGTCATTACCAGCAGGGAACCAGATGGCGGTTTGCCCAATGTGGAAATAAACCAAAATAACTTTTTTGGATCAAATAAGATAAAAGTACGGCTAGACGGCTATAATCGCATTGTTTTTAACGGATTGGATAATTATTGGGGAACAACAGATTCTGATAAAATTAACGGAAGCATTGTCGATGTGCACGATAACATCAACTTCAGGGATCGGCTCAATGTCGAGGCCATTGCCTACAAGCCTTATAACAATGGTTACCCTCTAGGAGGCTTTTCAGCACCAAAGATCTCGGAAGTTGGGGATGCCGATATGGCAGTTAGCGGGCTTACTGACGCTGACAGCGCTGTCAAGATTTATAGGGGTGAACAGCTGATTCGCGAGGGGATGTCAGCTGATAATGGTCAATTTAACATTCCAATTCCGTCTCAATCTGCCGGAACTCTTTTATGGGTTTCTGTAACTGACGGCTTCGGGCGCCAAAGTAAGGGAACGGCAACTGTTAAGGACACTACATCCCCTGAGGTACCGATTGTAGATGATGTCAGCGATCTTTCTGAAAAGATAACTGGCAAAGCAGAACCTGGGTCAAGCGTAGTTGTAAATAAGGGATCGGAACAAATTGGCACAGCAGCAGCCAGAAGTGATGGCCTTTTTGAGATAGCGATCCAAAAACAGGCAGCCGGAACAGTTCTTACTGTCTATAGCAGCGACCAAGCGGGGAATTACAGTCCATCTGTCAGCCTGACAGTGAAGGATAAAACGCCTCCGCAAATGCCGGTCCTTGCATCCAGTAATATTACCGACCAAACAATCAGTGTGAGTGGCGCCGGGGAAATTGGATCTGTAGTCCTTATCAAAAATGGCACAAATACAATCGGGAGCGGAATTGTTAGCAAGGAAGGGATTTTCACTGTGGGATTCGACCCTCAGCCGGCAGGAAGCATCCTAACCATTTTAGCAAAGGATACTGCCGGCAACATGAGTGATTCCGTTACGGTTACGGTCAGGGATGTTACTCCTCCGGTTATTAAATACGTGAGTCCGGTTACAGATCAAAATAATATGATCTATGGTTTTGTAGAGGCCGGTTCAATCGTTACCATCAATTTAGGGGAAACAATCCTTGCAGAAGTTTTGACAGGAAGTGATGGTGTTTTCTTGGTTCAAGATATAAACCCTTTAGCAGCAGGGACCATTCTCACGATATCTGCTAAAGACAGTGCAGGAAATCTCAGCGATGCGGTGACTGTTACGGTTGGAAAAGAAGCTGTTAGTTCTTTCCCGGATTTAAGCAGCAGCCACCGTTTTTATCATGAAATCAGCTATTTGCTTGGAAGGGAAATCATTACCGGATTTCCGGATGGCACCTTCAGGTCGAACCAGACAGTAACCCGTGCACAGGCTGCCATTATGATCGGGAAGGCTTTGAAGTTTGATGGCACACCTAGAAATACAATTTTCAAGGATGTAGGCGCCTCCTCGAAGGCATCAGGCTATATTGCAGCCGCGACGGAAGAAGGCATCATCACAGGCTATCCGGATGGAACCTTCAGACCGGATGCTCCGGTAACCCGCGGGCAAATGGCCATTTTCCTGGCAAAAGCGTTTAAGCTGACGGAAGAAGCATCAGTTACATTCAACGATGTGTCTACGGGCAGCAAGAGCTATGACTCGATCAAAAAAATCCTCGCAGACCGGATCACAACAGGCTACCCGGATGGAACGTTCAGGCCGGACCAATCGCTCATCAGAGCCGATTTCTCCGCTTTTATGGCGAGAGCATTGGCTGAGGAATTCAAGGTGAAATAAAGAGGAGAGACAATTAGGGTGTACCTATACTATGTAATCAGACCAAATCTTATTGATTTGGTCTTTTTATTGCATAATTACAGAAAAATATTTCAATTATGGAGATATTTAGTTATAATTAGTGTAATATTACACTTAACGGAGGGTGGGCGAGTTGAAATTTAAAATTACCACTTTATTATCATTTTTTTTGGCGATTATTGCAGTCTGTTTCGGCATTGAATTTCATGACATGATGTATTGGGAAGGTTCTGAAAAAGGGATTCCGAAGACACTGGTGTGGTATTGGATTGGAGTTGGTTTAACTTATTTATCCATCCTGAGCTCATGCTTCTACATGTATAAGAGTATTAAAAATAAAGTTGTTATGGAAGAAACGGGTTTGATGATTATAGGAAGCATACTGAATTTTTTAACCTTTTTCTTCACATCAATAGCTGTTATTGCCTGGTTTGATTAATCATTTTCCAGTAATGAATAGGATTACATATTGGGACGGAGCCCAATTCTTGAGAAAGAATTAGCCGGATTTCATGGCGGTGTTATTTATTGATTTTCTTTAATTGGAAAATTTATAATATTTTGCTAAAACAACAACTTTTTCCCTTTCATATTCGTCTAAATAATATAAGGGAAGAAGGGAGAGGTCAGGATTGAAAAAGTGGTTTGCGATTTTATTTATGGTGAGTTTCTTTTTAGCAGCTGGAGCGTTTTATTATGAAGGAGCTCCGGAGAAAGTGGCTGCTGATGAAGAACAGGTGAAAGAAACAGATCAGCAGCAGGAAATGGACTCAACTGACTCTTCACAAGAAAATAGCGAACAACCAGTGACGGAAGTAACAACGGACTCTGATAACAATAGTGAAACAGCTGAAGAATCAGAAGCCGGCCAAATAAACTCAGAAACTGAACAGTCACAGAAAACACCGGCAAGCAATGAGAAAAAAGAAATTAAAGACACGATCGAGATTGATGGAACAGTGTATGTGCTAATTATGGATGAAAGCAAATATCCGAATATAACACATCTCATTGAAGCTGCCCGAAAATATAATGCAAAGCTTTATGGCATTCAGAATAGTGACGTTTTTGCAGTTGTGAAAGATGGAAAGGCCATTTCACATTTTAGTGTTGGCGGGATGAGTGTGCTGCCGGAGCATGCGGAGTTCGCCAAAATCAAGCTTTCCGAATATAAAGGAATCGCTCATAACATTGATTTGGTCAACGAAACCAAAGCAAAGGTAACAGTTGAATGGAGTTCTTCAGCTTTTTACAGTGTTGAATATAAGGATGGCTGGATCGTCATCTATTACAATTAAAAAAATCCCTTCTCAATCGAGAAGGGATTTACCTATTTATTTTAAAGGCACCGGCTTTTCCAGGGCCGGCGCCTTAAGCGATGGTTGATCTTGGTAACCCATAATGGTTTACCAACCAAAGCCTTATCGTACTTTATTTATACCATTGCTTGTCGAAAGACGTCGATAGTGCGATTTGTTTATTTTAATAGAGGGGTATTGTACCTAGATGGACGAAAAGAAAGCAGCCTGAACATTGGCACAGGCTGCTTTATCTTGCTTATAGACTAGATGCTGATGGCAGCATCTCGATAGATATTTGTCCCTACTTTAATTCCTTTTCGTGTAATTCCATTTCTTCTTCTTCAAGAAGATCCATGTTTCTTTCTTCCAGCAGCTTCAGGTCTTGGTCGTTCATTTCCTCTTCCGCCAGAAGTTCGAGTTCATCCTTTTCCAATTCACTTGCAGCACTAACAGAACCGTACCCTTCAACAAGATGGCCAAAGCCCTGTTCTTTCAGCATGTCGATGATATTGGATTTAATCGGCTGTCCGGTGCTAACCAGGTATTTGGTTTTTGACGTGATCATTTTGTCAAAAATAGCGCTGCGCGGCTGGCCGATTTCTTCGAATAACGTTTGGCTCTTCAGAAGGTCAACCAATGTCAGCCATGCATAGTCTCTTCCGTTAAACTCCAGTTTTCCATTCACCTGATACCAAAGGTCGCCATCATCACGTACCCAGCGGGGATATAAATATTCAATCGCAGCTTTGATCTCTCTTGCGGTACGATAATATTTTTCATCCTTTGTATGCTGATAGGTTTCAATCAGAAAGCGCATCTCACCCAGTGCGTGATTCAAAGAGACATGGGTTGTCTGGCTTCCAGGTGCGTAATAGTCAGCGATTAAATGGCTGGAGGTCGTTATTTTTATAATGTTTCCGATGGCTTTTTGGTTAACAAGGAAGTCCGCATATTTCCTGTTGGCATCTGCCAGCTCACGGATATTGAATGCTTCGCCGGCACCTTTTAGGAATAATGCCGTATTTTCATTATGGCGTGTATCGATATAAGGAGCTGTCGTTCCATAGGCCCTCTTCAGCCATGTGCTGGTATATTCTGTTTTAAAGACCGGAACATCGCCATTTCGGATAGCGCCATTCGTAAAGACATCAAGATCGGCAATGGAATTCATGACTAGATTATAGAAATATCTTTCATTAGATCCATTATAGGCGCGCAGATAGATTCCGCCTTGAATGTACCCAAGGTTACGGCCAAATGCCATTTTATATCCAGGTTCTACCGACCATGGAAGTTTTGTATAAACTCCTTCAGCCGTCAGCCATTTGTTGATGGTATGGTATTCATCTATGCTTCTCTTAAACCAGTAATCTATATAAGACTGGTCTTCAAAAAGCTTTTCGTTTGAGAGCAATACCCAGCTTTCAGAAATGGCTTTGCTCGTTACCTTCATATTCAGCTGCATAGAGACAGCCTTTGAAGCAGTATCCTGGTGGATTTTATAGCTCTCATATTCATCAAGGAACTCTCTTACTACCGATTTTTGGCCATTGGCATAAGCCTGTTCCCGCTTAATGGAGGTATAATTCTTGCTCATCATGATATTCGCCCGGGTCTGGCTGCCGTTCGCAACATTCAGGATTCCAATCGGATGTGTAGAAGGGTCGATCCCATACGTATTGTTATGCTCATGTACTACTTTGCCGTAAGAATCATAGCGCTGCACTTTATAGGAGGAAGCCTGATCAAATGGGAGAATAATAGAAGCAGAATAAGTATTGTCTCCATTATGCTCAAACTTGGCAAACACAAAGGTATCGCTGTTATCCACTCTTCTTAAAGTAACCTTTAGTGTACCTAAAGGCTTATTTGGAAAACCCATATCGTAATAATAGTTATAATCCTTTGACTTGATATGGGTAAACACATCCGAACGCTTATAATGAAGCGGCACGCCAGCCGTATTCATTCTTACTTTTACTTTATTGCCATCCCCTAATGGGATTTGCACTTCAGAGGATGATAGATTCACAGACTTCCCTGGTTCGCCCACGGGCGCCGGGGGATCTGTTGGAGGATCGGGATTTTCGTCAGTGATCTCACCTAATAAGACCAGCATCCGATAGACAAATACAGCTGATTCAGCCCGCGAAGCGGGGGAGGAGTGATCAATCCGGTTGTCGCTTGTTCCAAGTACGACACCATAGTGCACCATCCGTTCAATCGATTCCCTTGCGTAGGCAGGGATGGATCCCTGGTCCGTAAAGGTTAAATTCGCTTTTTCCGGAAAGTCTCCTTTCAGCTGAAGGGCTCTGTCGATCATGACCGCGACATCCGCTCTTGTTACTGGCTCATTCACAAGGCCATAGCCGTCAGTAGTACCGAGAATTAGTCCGGCCTTTTTCGCTGCAGCAACATCAGCAAAGAGTTTGCTGCTTTCAGGAACATCCTTAAATGCCGAGTCTCCTGGAGGAAGATCCAGTGCCCTCACTAGAAAAGCGGCAAATTGCCCCCTTGTCACATTTGCGTCAGGACGAAAAGTTCCATCTTCAAATCCGGAAATCACACCCTTATCTACTAAAACGGTAATCTGTTTTTTTGCCCAATGATTTTGAATATCCGACAATTCCCCTGCACTAGCCGGTGTCAGCCCTTGAAACAGGAAGAGAACCAGGGTTAGTGCAAGTATGACTTGTTTCTTCATTTCTACCTCCATTTTTGTAAAATTAAATATTTGTTACAATTTTTATCCAATTGAAATTATAACGTAACTTTATTGGTAATAGGTTGGTAATTTGTAGAAATTATATAAATAGAGGGGACAAGGGCACAGGTACCGTGTCCCAATCTCGCTTGAATGAAATCAATAACCCAAATTCCTGCCAAGGAGTTAGGGTTATTTCCGTTTGAAATAAAACCTATGAAAAGAAAGGGACAAGGAACCTGTCCCTCTGTCCCAAAAGGGCCATTTTATTCTAAAATAGCAATTGTATAAAAATATCTGTATAAGAAATAAATTCCATATTTTACAACGAGCTTTTTTTCTAAAAATCTATTAATATTTATTTGATAAATAGTAAGGAGGAACGTACTTGCAGCGGGCTTTTAAGGTGGTTTTAATTTTCTTTCTTTTGTTGTCCATTCCGGTGCCGTCTTACAGCAATAAAGCAGAGGGGGCGACTTTGTTCCCTGATGTAACCAGTTTCCGTGAAGAAATTATCTTTTTGACAGAGAGAGGTATCATTAGCGGCTATAAAAACGGAAACTTTGGACCGGATGATCCAATTAAGCGGATCCAGGCTGTCCAGATGATTTTAAGGGAATTGGGTGTTCCGGTTGGAGATGCTCCAAACCCTGGTTTTACGGATGTGCTTCCTGGAAGTCCGGGTTATGATGAAATTGCCAAAGCGACAGAGCTTGGCATTATCTCCGGAAAAGGGGATGGAACCTTTGATCCCCACGGGAAGCTGACAAGAGGTCAGATGGCGATCATTCTTGTCAATGCCTATCATTTGATGGGCACGTACTATACCGGCTTTAAGGATGTGGGTCCTTCAGCGAAGTCCTATCCATTTATTCAGTCCATCGCGGCCCACAATATTACGGCAGGGTATACCGATGGAACCTTCCGTCCGAATGAAATCATGAAAAGGGCACATTTTGCGGCCTTTATGGCACGATTTTTAAATGAGAATTTCAAGCCGTTCAACATGACAACAGCACCTGTGCGCAGTACTGAAGATATTGCGATGCATGAGCAGAGCGTAGTCATGGTTGAACTGTATGATGAGAACGATGAACTCGTATCCCAGGGCAGCGGCTTTATTGTAGCTAACCAGCTTGTTGCGACTAACTTCCATGTGATTGCCGGCGGAACTTACGCCATAGCGGTTACAGCAGATGGGGATGAAATTGAGCTTGAGGGAGTCGTCGAATACGATGAATACCAGGATATCGCGATTCTTAAGCCGGTGGAGCGTATCGGATATCCGTCCTTGCCATTAGCAAGCTTCAGTGCTGTGAAAAAAGGCGAAAAGGCAGTCGCAATCGGCAGTCCGTATGGGCTGCAGAACACGGTTTCCGAGGGGATCGTCTCCGGGAAGCATGTCTTTGAAGACGATATGGGTTCATCAAAAGTAATTCAGACGACAGCGAAAATCACATTCGGAAGCTCCGGCGGTCCGCTTTTAAATATGAAGGGCTTTGTCATGGGTGTAAATTCATTTGGCTATGAAGACTTGAACTTTGCGGTTTCCACTGATTATGTCAATGAAATGGTGGCAGATTATAAGCCGGTTGATTTTAAAGCGATACCAGTAGAAAGCTTCACAAATATGCCATATGAGGATGAATGGGATGAGGAAGAGGTAGAGGAAAACCGTCCGGATCCAATTGATTTGGAACCGCTCCAGGGTACCAAGCAAACATTGTCGGATTTTTTCCTTGATGCGGTACATGATGATGAACTGCCTGTTGTCTATGGAATTAATGATAGCGGCGCCTTAGTTTCCGTTAATTATGAAACGAAGAGCATTAAAAGGCTGCCGTTCAGTCTGCCGGCAGAAAGCATTTTTTATGCAAACGGCGAGCTTTATGTCACCCTGTTAAAAGGGGAGCATAGCTCTTACTGGTGGGAAGAGGACCAGGAGGGTGCGATTGCCATCGTAGATCCTGCCACTTTCCAGATTAAGAAGTACTTTGATATTAAAATGGATCCATATGATATCGTGGCGGATGATCAATATTTCTATGTTTCATCCGGCTCGGGCCAATGGACCAACCTAACAAGCTTTAATAAAGAAACCGGTGCAGAAGTCTCTTCAAAAATGATTTATGAGCAGAGTGAACTCTTTATGCACCCGAATAAAGATCGCATCTATGCCATCGACAGAGGCTTAAGCCCGAGGGACATGGATGTTTATATGATCAAAGATGGTGTGATAACCGGAAGCTATGATTCTCCTTATCACGGTGACTACGAGCTTGATACGGATATGACTATCTCTCCGGATGGACGCTTCTTGTTCAACAATGCCGGAACCATTTTCAAATCATCTCCATTAAAGGAAGCCAATATGCAGTTCTACACCGATCTGGGCACACCTTTTTATGACGCAGCTTTTAATACGGACCTGACACAATTTTACCTGGCGATTGGTGACCGTGTTTATGTCTATGATTATGAGAGCTTTGAGCTAATTAAAACCTACAGCATGAGCGGTGAAGGCTATTTCCTATTTAACCATAAAGGAAATCTGGTCGTTCTGGGAGAAGAGCAGTCGCCGACGACGGGGATTTGGAAAACGTTTATTATGAAATCTACCATACAGTAAGAACGGAAAGAAGGCAGAGAAAATCTGCCTTCTTTTTTATGGTATTAATACATTTTTCCACTAATAAAAGGAATGATGACCACTGCAATTGAACAGGCAAGAATGGCCCAAAAGGTAAGAGACCCCAGACGGTCCTTTAATAGGATACGTGCTGCGCCTTTATCTTTTGAAAATCGTGTCCGCAATAGTGTGGCTATGCTGAACAGGATAAAGGAAACTCCCATCCAGACAATTCCGACATTCCCAATAAACCTTATTCCGCTAAGCTCATAAATAGGCTGAAGAATATAGTTTGTTAACAGAAACCCTGCTATTAAGAAAAGGATGAGTTCCAGCAGTGAAAACAGATATAGCTTAAATAGGGCCAACAGAATCCCTCCCGCCAGTATATTTGTTAAATAATAGCAAATTAAGGAAATTTACTCAATATGCTTTAGGGTTTATATTTTTGGATAAAATAGGTAAATAAGACTATTTATGGGTTAATTATCTAGAACTGGTTGAATTTGTAAAAATATTTTATATAATAAAAAAGAATCATAGAGAGATTCAAATAAACCATACTATTGGAGGAGAAACATGAGATCAGTAAAGAAAAAAATCAGTTGGCTGGCCGTATTTAGTATTTTGGTATTGCTCCTTTCATCCGTGCTTCCACTTTCAGCAGCAGCAGCGCCGCAAGATCCGCAAACCTCACCTTTGAGTTCACCGAAAGCCTATATGAAGTATCTAAAAGACTACTCGATTGATGATGCATATGAATCTGGCATTACAGATGAAACGGCTGCAGCAGAAGCAGTGGAAGATGCTGAAGCTACATTAGAGGAATTTAAGAAACTATCCAAAAAGGAAAAAGAGAAGTATTTAGCTATTTTAAATGATCCAGAAATTCTGGAAGCCGTTTTTACTGGGGAAATGGACAAGCTTGATAAAGAAACAAGAGAAGATATTGAATGGACAGAAGAAAAAACAGAAGAACAGTCCAGTGAAGATGGGATGGTTAGTATCAGTGCCCTTACACACACCATTTCTGGGACGGGAACGATGTGGGTACTGGGTGTTCGTGTTACAGAGTATAAAATAGTCGGGACTTATGAATATAATAGCTATGGAGTAACAAGTGCGGTTAAAACGCAAGCCTATGTGAACCGCAACTGGAACCCTACAGTCGTAACAGACCTATCCAATAAAGACCACTATGTAAGCGGTGGAAAATACTATGGAGATGCGATCTTCTACTATAAAATTGGATTAGGCTCTCTGGGAATTGTGCAGCTGGGCAACGTCTTTATTGGCATAGTAGGAAGCAAGTATGGCAAATACTCCGGCTATTTCTATACAAGATAAGATGAAGAAACTAATCTTACTTTTGCTGGCTGTGGCAAGCATCCTATTGGTGTTTGCTGTTTTAGGGGTAATGGCCTTTAAATCAATAAATTAGTTGATTTTTGGTTCAGAAAACTCTCCTGAAATCGGGAGGGTTTTTCTGATGAGATAAATCGTTTCGGTAAAAAACATTACAATTCTATTAAATTCGATAAAAACTGTAACAAAAAAAGAGTTTTACTGAAATCTTCCTGTTATCTTACGATGTTAATATGTTCCTATCAAGGGACATAAAGGAGATAACATTTTGAAGAAACTATTAATATACTTCGTTACAGCAGTTTTTCTAACGTTTGGATTTTCCAATGTCACTTCAGCCGCCGGAAATACGTATACCGTAAAAAAAGGAGATACACTTTGGGCCATCTCCAAGAAGCATGATGTTACGGTTCAGCAAATTAAATCATGGAATAACCTGAAATCAGATACAATCAAGCCTAATCAAGTGCTAAAAGTAACTGCAGCATCAGCACCTAAAAAGACAGCTGTAAAAGCTGCATCAACTAAATCCTACAAAGAAATTACAGTTACAGCTACTGCTTATACAGCCAGCTGCTCAGGATGCAGCGGCATCACATATACAGGCATCAACCTTAAAAAGAATCCTTATGCTAAAGTCATTTCAGTAGATCCAAATGTCATTCCGCTAGGTTCAAAAGTCTATGTACCTGGTTACGGAGAAGCCATTGCAGCAGATAAAGGATCAGCCGTAAAAGGCAACAAAATCGACGTCTTCATTTCAAACAAACAGCGTGCCCTTCAGTGGGGAAGCAAGACTGTTACTATTAAAGTTTATAAGTAAATAGATGAAAAGAGAGTTTCCTGAGGAAACTCTCTTTTTTGTATATGATGTTCGATGATGAAGGTATCACTGTTTTCTTGAGCCAGGCTTCAGCATTCGACAAAATTCGGGCGGTACCTGGTACCAGTTTTTAAGAGAGGGGTGTTCAGTGAGGCAGCAATTTTGAAACTCCCCTTTTTAAAAGATTGTACCGAGATCGAATTTAATTGCTTTTTTACTCTAATAGTTAATTATCACTTCTTAAATAAATGTGTAAAAACATTATTCCTTCCAATCTATCAAGTGCATATAATAAATAGATTCATGAAAGGAGGTGATGTTTCTTGGCAGAAAAACCTTCAAAAACAGTGTGCAGGACTTTTCCAAGCAATCCATTTTCTTTTAGAACAGGTGATATTGAGATTGATCCAGGCCCTGATAAAGCACACCCTTATCCTTCTACTATTACCGTTTCAATTCCAAGTGCCTTAAGTGTCATCGCTAAGGTAACGGTCACGCTTTCCGATTTTAGTCACAGCGCCCCTGGTGACTTGGATATCCTGCTTGTTGGACCGGATGGGGTAACCAATACTTTGCTCATGTCTGATACCGGGTCCGTTTTCCTTGTATCCGACCTTACATTAACATTTGACGACAATGCAACAAGTCTTCTTCCTGGTCTTAGTTCATTGCAGTCAGGTGTTTATAAGCCAACCAATTATGAAACTATAGAAAATCTCCCCGCTCCTGCACCTCAGACATCTCCAAGCGTTAACCTCGGGAACTTTATCGGAATGAATCCGAATGGCACCTGGAGCCTTTACGTAAGAGACGATGTTCCCGGAACGCATGGCGGTTTTATTGGAAGTTGGTCATTGACAATAACCACGCCCGAAACTGAAGAATGCACCACGGCGATATTATAAAATGTCCACTATTGCGATTATGGTAGAGGCACTCTTTAAAAAGACAGAGATATTCTTTGTCTTTTTTCTTGCTAAAAAAACTCCAAACTATCATAAGAAACCACAAAAAGGACTGAGAGGAGTCCTTTTTTATTTGGCAATACCAATATTTTTCTAAGTTTGGTTCTTACGAGTAACCTGGACTTATTTACTAGCTCATTAGGAAAATATTAGGGGGGCGAAATTTTCAGTCTTAGTTAATTAATATCAATTATTATCTGAAATATTAGAAAAATTAGTAAAATGTGATAATGTTAGTTTGTTAAAAATTGGAGATAGAGGGGGCGAAAAGGGTCGTTTGGTTTAGATTGAAAAATAAGGGAGGCATAAAGGTGAAAAGGTTAAGCAAAAGTTTTCTGTCGCTAACATTATCTGTTGTTTTGCTTGTGGGAATTTTATTTGTAGGATACCCTCAAACCGGCCAATCAAAGGAGAAATCTAAACAGGAATTTGATTTGATCCTTCAGGGTGGCACGATTATTGACGGTACGGGTTCAAAGCGCTATAAGGCCGATATTGGAATATCTGACGGGAATATCCAATCGATTGGAAACTTGGATGGAGCAAGTGGAAAAAGTGAAATCAATGTAGCGGGTAAAATTGTTTCTCCAGGGTTTATTGATATGCACAGCCATGCGGATACTGACGTACTAACAACGGCAAAAAGCTCATTAACCCAAGGGGTTACGACTGAAATGATAAGCCCGGATGGTGGAGGTCCGGTTGATCTTTCCTATATGTCCGAGCTGGAGGAAAAGGGTCTGGCCATCAATGTGGGAAGTTATATTGGGTTTAATTCAGTTTGGGAGGAGGTAGTGGGGTATGACGATCGCCGTGCCACTTCTGAAGAAATATCCGATATGCAGTCACTAATCGAAACAGCTCTCCAAAAAGGAGCCTGGGGAGTTTCTGCAGGCTTATTCTACGCTCCGGGAAATTACGCGAAAATAAAGGAAGTCATTGATGTTGTCAGTGTGGCCGAAAAGTGGAGAACGAATTTTCCCAATCACATCAGAAATGAAAATTATCACGTTCTTGAGGCAACCGCGGAAACGATAGAAATAGGTGAAAGTGCAGGAATCGTCCCGGTTATTACCCATATGAAGGTAATGGGTCCGAGCAACTGGGGAAAATCTCTGGAAACGATTAAAATGATTCAGGATGCCAATAAGCGGGGAACCTTTGCAGCAGCAGATCAGTATCCTTATTTGGCTAGCCAAACAGGCTTAACAGCGATTGTTCCTCAATGGATACAGGATGGCGGCCGGGAAGAGATGCTTAAACGCTTTGCTGATCCTGCCATGCGCACACAAATTGAAGAAGAAATTCATGACACGATTGCAAGTAGGGTAAGAGACGCTGGTGATGTCTACTTCCCGACAAAGCAAACAACATTAGGGGATATAGCCGCGGAACAAGGTGTTTCACCTGGAGAAGCGACTATGCAGATCCTTGAAAGAGAAGGGAACATAAGAACCATCTATTTCTTTGGCCACCAGGAAGATTTCGAACGGATACTTAAAAACCCTACGACCGCCATTGCTTCTGATGGTGGAGCGACTGTTTCAAGCAGCACCCACCCGAGAAGGTATGGAACTAAGCCAAGAGTTTTAGGGAAGCTTGTGAGAGAAGACGGGTTATTATCTTTGGAAGAAGCTGTTCAAAAAATGACCGGCCTTCCTGCGAATATCATAGGAATGGTTGACCGCGGATTTATTGCCGAAGGGATGGTAGCTGATATTACGGTATTTGATGCGGATACAGTAACCGATAAAGCCACTTTTGATAATCCTAAACAGTATGCGGAAGGGATTGAGCATGTGATTATCGATGGGCAATTTGCGATAAAGAACGGGGAACCAACGGGTGTCCAGGTAGGAAAAGCTCTTGAGCGCAGCTATGACATGCCAAGCCGGCCAATGAGCTTCAATGAGGCTCATAAAGTTTCAGCAAAAGGCCAGCTTGTTAATGATAAAGCTCATGGGCCTAAGGTTAATATCATGGTTGAACAAAACGCCGATCAAACACAATCTAAAGCTAAGCTTCAAATTATCGACAAAGAGAACAATGTACATATTAAACTTGATGAACTTGGATTCCTGCAGACCTATAAGGGTTGGGCAAGCTTTACTGGAACAGTTAAATTAAAGCACTCCGAAAAGTCCGTCCCTGTTCTTGTTACGATTGATGAGGAAGATCCGTTTACTGGGAAAGAAGCAATTCGAATTAAGGTTGGTGAAGATTATCAGTATAGCGGTACTTTAAAGGGAAAATTAAAGGTAGATTAATACGTGTTAGTGCAAATTGTTAAACCACTTAAGGCAGAGAAATTCTCTGCCTTTTTTCTGCTTTCCTCAGAATAAAATTTGTAAACTGCTGGAATTTTTAAGCTTTTGGCCGATAACAAAAATATATTGTATTAGCAGGAGTTCATCATGAAGATACTTCTATACGGTCGAGGAGCTATGCCATCTGGGTTGTTAGATGAGACAAAGGCTCAAAAATTAGCTGAATACCTGTTAAATATAGAATTTGACTATAATTAAAACAGAACGAAGAGAGTCCCCTGCGAGGGAGGCTCTCTTTTTTAATACAATTCGGCAAAATTCGGGTGGTACCTGGTACCCGTTTTTACACCGGGCCCCAATTTATCAAAACTCCCACGCTCAGCATGATCACCGCAATGACACACCAGATGAGAAACAGCGGCAGCATCCATTTTGCCCACTTGATCCAGGGGACCCCGGCTACAGCGAGACTTGCCATGAGCGGTCCCGAGGTTGGGAAGATGCTGTTGGTGAAGCCGTCGCCGAATTGGTAGGCTTGGACAGCGACCTGCCGGGTGATGCCGATCATGTCTGCAAGCGGGGCCAGTATGGGCATGGAGATCATGGCTTGGCCGCTTCCGGATGGAACCAGGAAGTTCAGTACAGCGTTGGAAATGAACATTCCGATTGTTGCCAGTATGGGTGATAGTCCTTCAAGAGGAATGGATAAAGCCTGTACAAATGTATCCAGAATACTGGCATCCTCCATCACAATCAATATCGCACGCGCTACCCCGATGATCAGTGCTCCATAGACAAGCTTTTGACAGCCTTCCAGGAAAGTCAGGGCTACTTGATTATAATTCATGCCGGCCATGATGCCGGAAACGAGTCCGATAATGATAAAAAAGGCGGCCATGTGATCAATCGTCCATTTAAATTGGATGGTCGCGTATATAAAGAATAGAAGGGATAATCCAACAAAACCCAGGATTAGCTTGTGGCGGGCTGTAAAAGGTGCTTTTAGATTCTCCTCAGCAGAGGAATCTTCAGCAGCCACCCCAACAAGACTTTTGGAAGGGTCATCGAGAACCTTCTTGGCATAGCGCCATGTGTACAAAATGGTAGCTCCAACAATAACAGCAAAAGCGATCAGCCTAAGAGCCATTCCGGAGAATAAGGGGATATCGGCAATCGATTGGGCAATGCCGACAGTATATGGATTTAAAAATCCGACATTAAAGCCGGCAAAGGTGGCACCAAAAGTAATTGAAACCGCAACAAGTGCATCCAGCTTCAACGCCCTCGTAATAATAAGTCCGATTGCCACAAAAGGAATAACGGAGTTTGCTACAGCCCCAACGGCTCCGCCCAGTGCAAACAAAACGGAAACAATCGCAATCAGCCAAAATTCCTTTCCCTGTGTTTTCGAAACAGCGCGAAGGATTCCTCCTTTTATTGCTCCTGATCGTTCAACTACCTCAAAAGCTCCGCCGGCAAATAGGACAAGGAAAATTAACCCGCCCGATTGAACCATACCTGTCTGCAGGGCGAGAAAAATATCCATAAATCCGGCTGGATTCCCTTCCGTTTCTGCATAGGTGCCAGGGACTACCCGTTCTACCCCATCAACTGCCTCCCTTTCAAACGAGCCGGCGGGTACAAGGTATGTAGCGATGACGGCTAAAAGCAAAACAAGGAAAAGGATGACATAGGTGTCCGGCATTTCCCATTTTTTCTTTTTGCTTGTTTCTGTCTTTAGACTAGGGTCTGACGTCGTTGTCTGTGCATCCAATTTTCTTAAATCCCTCCAAAATCGTTTTTCTTCCCACTTTATTGAATTAGCAAAATAAAGGAAGTTGGTGTCTATTATAGAGTTATCTTTCTGATTTTTCAAATTGTTATAATTTTCCGACCTGGATGGAGCAGAACGGCTTCAGTCCTATAAAGGATGGGTCAGCTCACAGGAACGGCCAAATTAAAATACTCGGAAAAGGCTGTACCATTCCTTGTTACAGTAGAAGAGCAAAACCCATTCACTAGTAAAAAGACCGTAAGAAAAAAATCGGTTATGAATACCAGTACAAAGAAACGTTAAAAGGAGAATTAACAGTCGATAATCTATTATGAAATAACGGAAAGCAAAATTCGACAAAATTCGGGTGGTGCCTGGTACCAAAAGGGATTATAAACACCCACAAAGACCTATGACCTAGTAGTCCGATTATCTCATTTTTCCTTATTCATACAATATTTACAAATATCTGATTGTACTGCTAATAGTGGCATGATTAACTAGAGTTGGAGTGTCGGAAAGTGTTTAAATACTAGAATAGGAGAGGATTATATGATAGGAAGACGTCCCAGGAAGATGTTCAGCCTTGTGTCTATTTTTGCCTTAATCCTAAGTCTTTTTGCTCCGTTTGCTTCTGCAAGTGCAGAGGATGGAGCAATAACGGTTGCTGAAGCTATTGCAAATAATAGCGGGACAGCGACGGTGGAAGGGTATATTGTGGCGTTTGCTACTGGTGCCAACAGTATCACGCAAGACCCGTCCAAGTTTAGCAATGATTACAATTTTTCCATTGCGGATTCACCAGATGAAACAGATAAAACAAAAATGCTTAATGTCCAGATCGCATCCGCGTACCGGGCAGAGTTTGGGCTACAGACCAATCCCGATAATATCGGCAAAAATGTCAGTGTGTCCGGAACTTTAACCTCGTACAATGGGATGCCTGGATTGAAATCCCCGACGAACATGCAGTTCATTGAGGATGTTCCAGGTACTCAAGTAAGTGAAGTGACAGCAACCCCTGAAGCAGGAGGCGTTGAGAGCGGAACAGAAGTTTCTCTATCCACTTCAACTTCAGATGCTGCGATCTATTACACGCTTGATGGATCGGAGCCAACATCAGAAAGCACTCTTTTCACAAATCCAATCGTCATAAACGATTCCACTACCATCAAAGCTTTCGCTGTCAAGGAAGGCTTGGATAACAGTGCAGTTTCAACGTTCGAATATAGTATTCTCCAAGAAAAAACAATCGCCGAAGTGCGCGCATTGGAGCTGGGTGAAACAGCTCTTACATCAGGTGTCGTGACAGCCGTGCTCGGATCAGCCGTTTACATACAGGACGAGACAGCAGGAATCGTCCTTTACGGATCCAGCCTTAATGTCCAGCCTGGCGATCTTGTTAGAGCAAAAGGAAAAGTAACCGATTTCAGAAGCCTTCTGGAGCTGGATGTACAGGCTTCAGATGTTCAAGTGATTGAAAAAACAGATGTTCCTGCAGCGCAAGTTCTTACTGCAGCAGGGCTTAATGAAAATAAAGAAGCCACTTTGATAACGATTAAAAATGTAACAGTACAATCATTCTCAAGCGGAAACTACACAGCGGTTGATGCTGAGGGTACATCCTTCCAAATCAGACCGGATGATTCTTCTCTTTTAAAAGTGAATACCACCTATGACTCTATGACAGGTGTAGTAGGTTCATACAATGATGTCTATCAGCTGATTCCGCGCAATGCCGGAGACGTGATTTTAGACTCCAGCAAAGTTCAGCCGGTAACAGCATCTCCTGGTCCAGGACTTGTTATGGAGGGAGATAAAATCTCACTATCCACTGGAACGGACGGAGCAGCAATCTACTATACAACCGATAAAACAGAACCAACAGATAACAGCAAAGTTTACAGCGAACCAATTGAAATCACGAAAAATACAACCATTAAAGCCATTGCGGTAAAAGAAGGCTTAAAAAGCAGCGATGCGGCTGTATTTGATTACATCATCCAAAAGGCCGATGTGCGCATTCACGATATTCAAGGTGAAGGGCATTATTCCCCATACAATGGCCAAAATGTAAACAATGTGGAAGGAATTGTGACGAAGATCGTTAACAGCAGCAACTTTTACATGCAGGACCTGCAGCCGGATGATAACGAGAATACATCTGAAGGAATTTTAGTCTACAAGAGATCTCACGGTGCAAAAGTGGGAGATGTGGTGAAGGTTAGCGGCGAAGTGACCGAATATGTATTGGAAGGTTATGCAGAGCGATTCCAGACAGATCTGCCGGTAACAGAAATTGGCGCTTCTGCTGTCGAGGTAACCGCTTCCGGGCAGACTCTGCCTGAGCCAGTTGTCATCGGTGTGGACCGTATACCTCCAACAGAAGTGATTGATAACGACAGCTTCTCAGAATTTGATCCAGCACAGGATGGCATTGACTTCTTTGAAAGCCTGGAAGGAATGCTTGTGCAGGTGAACAATCCGAAGGTAGTGGCTCCTCAGAAATACGGTGAGCTTATTGTGGTACCGGAGAACATCCCAACGAACACATCTGCCGGCGGATTAAGAATAGCTGAAGATGATTTTAACCCTGAAAGAATCACGATTGATATTAACAATGAAAAATTTGTTGCGAAAATGGGCGACAGCTTTGCTGGTCCAGTTCAGGGTGTTGTCAGCTACGGCTTCAGTAACTACAAAGTATTGAGTGACAGTGCTGCTCTTCCTGAATTGATTCAGGGCACTAACGAACGTGAAGTTACAGATATTACTCGTGAAGACGATAAACTAACGATTGCCTCTTATAATGTGGAGAACTTCTCCCCTCAGGTAGATGCTGAAAAGGTGGAGAGACTGGCACAGGCAATCGTACAAAACATGAAACAGCCTGATATCATTGGACTGACAGAAGTTCAGGATAATGATGGCCCAACAGACAGCGGCACAACTGATGCAACCGAAAGTGCGGCATTGCTGATTGCAAAAATAAAAGAGCTGGGCGGCCCTGAGTATACGTATACGGACATCGCCCCAATTGATAAAATGGACGGCGGACAGCCTGGCGGAAACATCCGTGTCGGCTTCCTGTATAATCCTGAACGTATATCCCTAATGGACAGTGAAAAAGGAACAGCAACAGAAGCAGTTGATTTCGAAGAGGGCAAGCTTACGCTGAATCCAGGACGTATCGATCCGACAAATGAAGCGTTTGCTAATAGCCGCAAATCATTGGCTGCACAGTTTGAATTCAACGGGGAAAGTGTCATTGTGGTGGCCAATCACTTTAACTCAAAAGGCGGAGACCTTCCGTTATTCGGAAAAGTTCAGCCCCCAGTGTTAAACAGTGAAATCCAGCGCATGAAAATTGCCAATGTGATTAATGGCTTTGTAAAAGATGTTAAAGAGGAAGACCCGAATGCGAATATCGTCCTGCTTGGGGACTTTAACGATTTTGAATTCTCCAATCCTTTGAAGACTTTAAAGGGTGAAGTATTGACAAACATGATCGAAAAAGTGCCTGCAGAAGAGCGTTACTCGTATAACTATCAGGGGAATGCACAGGTGCTTGACCATATTCTGGTATCCAATAATCTGGCAGAGAGAACAATCGTGGATATCCTTCACATTAATTCAGGCTTCATGGAAGAGCATGGCCGTGCGAGCGACCATGATCCGGTTCTGATTCAAACCAGCCTGAAAGAGAACGTACAGCCAGAAGAGCCGAAATATGACCATGTGTTTAATCTTGTAAACTACCATGCGAAAAAATATGTAGTCGGGCCGCATAATGCTTTGGTCACAATGGATGCGGACTCCACCTTAATGGAAGGCCTGTGGCTGAAAAAATCAGCAACCGTTAAAGGCGAAGGCCTGAAGCATACAAGAGTCGTGATTAGCTCAGCGAACAAAGGAGCCATCATCGACCTGACAGGTGAAGAGATTAACGAAGTAATGATCGAAAGCGATAAGGTCGCGGGAATCCGCGGTGCAGAAAACGTCCAAAAGTGGACAATCGGGAAAAAGGCAGATCCTTCTCACATCAAGTTCACGGATTCAAAAGGAAAAGAGATGGATAATCCTTATGAGCCAAAGGTGAACAAAGCGCCAGTGGCTGTAAAGAATATCGAGAATGTAACAGCAGCTTTAGGCGAGCAGGCTTCACTTGATCTAAAAGAATACTTTTCAGATCCGGACGGAGATACCTTAACTTACACGGCCACAATTGGCACAGTAAATGGCTCCATTCTAACACTTCCGACTGAAAATGCAGGAACAGCTTTAGTAGCTGTAACAGCAAAAGATGGGAAAGGCGGCGAGGTTACAGCCCGCTTTTCCCTTACGGTGGAAGAAGCTGCAGGACTGGAAGGCTATTATGAGGATGCTTCCGGAAAAACAGGCGAACAGTTAAAAGCTTCCCTGCATGAAATCATTTCCGAACAAACGGTTATTTCCTACAGTGATGTATGGGATGCCTTAAAAGAAACAGACCAGGATCCGAACAATCCTAATAATGTCATCCTGCTTTACAGCGGAGAGTCCCGCTCGAAGGACTTGAATGGCGGAGACCTTGGTGACTGGAACCGCGAGCATGTCTGGGCGAAATCCCATGGCAGTTTCGGAACAAGCATGGGACCTGGCACCGATGTTCATCACCTCCGTCCAACAGATGTGAAAATCAACAGCATCAGGGGAAACCTTGACTTTGATAATGGAGGAACGGCAGTCAGCGGCTGTGAGGGCTGCTACAAAACAGCGAGCTCCTTTGAGCCGCCAGACAGAGTAAAAGGTGACGTGGCCAGAATGCTCTTTTACATGGCCGTACGCTATGAAGGCAACGGAGAAGTGGATCTGGAACTGAATGAAAGCCTGAATAATGGTTCCAGCCCTTACCACGGAAAGCTTTCCACTCTGCTCGAATGGCATAAGCAGGATCCGGTCGACGACTTTGAGCGAAACCGCAACAACATCATCTATGAAAAATGGCAGCATAACCGCAATCCGTTCATCGACCACCCTGAATGGGCGGACATGGTCTGGAAGCAGGCAAACTAAACAAAGCAGCCGATAAGACCAAGACTTATCGGCTGTTTTGCGTAATATGAGGATCAATAGCAGTCCCTTATAAACTCAGGAATGGCTTCAGAAAGGCAAGATGAATAGAAAGTCGCGGTAAATAGATACCTACTTCTTTTGTACTACCCATTCGGCGAATTTTAAGATATTTTTGTCGCCAATATGGGAAAGATGACCGTTTTTGTCTAGGAGGAACGTTTCATTTTTGTAAAATACCGGAAAATCGGTTTACAGATGGAGAAGCGTGGTATTAACATTAGGAACAATAAATTCCATATATGGGATTCCTATGTCTTTTGGAGAAGATTTTTTGGGATGAATCGATACATACTGGCGTTAAGCGGAAAAAAGGCACAGTTTTGTTCTTTTCCCATTTACCCGGCTTTAATCGTTTTTAAGCTTCCAAAAAATGTTCAAATTATTTCATGGGGATATCAAGTCTGTGATCCTATTAGAGAGAGTTAGCCACAAATCAGGGGGGGTGATGATTAGCAGAAGCAAGTGCTTAAAAATACTTATCAACTTGTACGCTTGGGTTTTGGAAGATGCACAGTGTTTAAGCACTTGTGTAGGAATAACGAAAATGGAAGGTGACAATGTGACTTTAAAAAGCAAACTCAAAAACGGAACGAAGATTGCAGCACTTAGCCTTGGGATTACCTTTTTAGCAGCTGCCCCGGGAACAACGGCCATGGCAGCCTCCGGTTCGGATTCTGCCGCACAGGAATTGGTTGACGCTCTAAATGTATTAAAGCTGGATCAGGTTGATTATCTGTATGCCTATTTGCAATCCATTGAGCTGTCAGACAAAGAGGTTAAACAGATCAAAAAAAATACGAAAAGAGCAAACCAGATTATCAGAAATACGGAGAACATTGATGCACTTCCGAATTCAGCAAAAGTTGAACTTCTCCGTTTATTTATGGACAACATTAAGCTCCTTCAGCTACAGGCAAAAATTGTAGATGATTCTGGAAACGAGATCAATCTCGTAAACTATGAACCAGGTACAACAGGGGTGAAAATCCAGCTTCTGGATAAGGCCGGCAATCTGCTTGCCACTCTTGATCCGACAAAAGCTGATTTAAATCCTCAAGTGCTTATTAGTAAAATCAATGCGCTGCTTGCTGCAGTGGAGGCACTGGCGGAATTAAGCGATAGTGGTGTATTTGTGCCAATGCCAAGCGCTGAACTGCCAAATACAGCGACCGAGCTTCCAACGATGATCGCGATCGGCGGCCTGCTGATTGTATTGGGCGGCGCTGGACTTGTTCCTGCAGTCGTTTATTCGAGAAGAGAAAATAAAGCAGCAGAGGCCTAATCCTTAATGAAAAAGAAACGAAGAAAAAGAAACAAATGGAAGTGGGTGCTCTTTGGCATCCCCATTTCCATCATCATGCTGGGGATCGGGATTGTGGCTTATTTTGGCATGGACTTAACCAAACAGTCTGTGATGCTGGCTCGCTCAGCCACAACAGAACATAAGCCCGATCTGCCGCCAAAAAAGTTCAAGCAGGCCTGGCCGGAGCTTCCGGCACCGGGTGAAAGCCTTGGTGATTTAACGTTTCCATCCCTTGATCTATCTGTTCCTGTCGTCCAGGGCACGCATGAGGAAGAGCTGAAAAAGGGTGCCGGGCATTTTGCAGGCAGCGCCTTGCCTGGACAAGGCGGACATGTTCTCTTAAGCGGACACCGTGATACCGTATTCACAAAACTACAATACTTAAAAAAGGGGGATCAGGTGACCTTTTCCACGAAATACGGCGATTTTGTCTATGAAGCGACTGATTTTGAAATCGTTCCGGCTGATGACATGACCGTAAATGTGGCGAAAGATTATGAAACCCTGACCCTGACAACCTGCTATCCATTCGATTTCATTGGCGATGCGCCTGACCGGTATATTGTCTATACAAAGCTGGTGTCCATGCCTGAAATGGATGGCTAGTTCTCATGTTGAGTTTGGAAGAAAAAAGGAGAATAGAGGGATAACTTATTCCCTTTTTTCTTCTCTATTAAGCTAATCTTCTGCCGTTTCCTTCTGCTTGGTGACATTTAAAAAGTAAATAATTCCAATGTTAAAAGAAACCTACAATTTCATTTCATTACTGTTACAATACTCTTATGACAAAATTTACTCTTTTTGTCTAAATTATTACATAAAAGCAAAACTATATAACTAATGTGCTATAATACTCTTGTTTTAGTCATTACCAACCAGGAGGAAAATATGGAAGAAACAATCAGTTTAAAAGAATTGCTGCAAACGTTAAGGAAAAGATTGCTGCTCATTCTTTCTATTACGTTTATTGCCGTTCTGACAAGTGCCATTGTTAGCTATTTTTTCTTAACACCCATCTATCAGTCTTCGACACAGCTTCTTGTCAACCAGGCCAAAAGTGAACAGCCGGTCTATAATCCCAGCGAAATCCAGACCAATTTGCAGCTGATTAATACGTATAACGTGATTATTAAGAGTCCTGCCATTTTGGATCTGGTAAGAAAAGATCTGGACCTGGATATGTCCACGGATCAGCTTAATTCCAAGATTACCGTTGGAAGCGAAAAGGAATCTCAGGTGGTGGCCATAACGGTGCAGGATCCGGATCCCTACATGGCTGCAGACATCGCCAATACAACAGCGGTTGTTTTTCAGCGCGAGATTTCCCAAATCATGAATGTGGATAATGTAAGCATCCTCGCGAAAGCAGCAGTAAAAGAGAATGTAGCACCTGTAAAACCGCAGCCGGTTTTAAACATGGCCATTGCGATGGTTGTCGGTTTAATGACCGGTGTCGGCTTGGCGTTTCTGCTGGAGTATTTGGATAACAGCATTAAGAACGAACAGGATGTGGAAAAGCATCTGGATGTTCCACTCCTTGGAGTGATCTCGATTATAGAAGATGCCAACGATCAGAAAAGCAGAGGCAAAGTAAAGGCGATCAAAGCGGTAGGCGGTGAAAAGAAGAATGCTGTTTAAAAAGAAACCTAAAAAAGCTGCAAGAGACAATAAACGCCGGCTGGTAACCATGACAAGCCCAAAATCTCCGGTCTCGGAGCAATATCGGACAGTGCGCACCAATATTGAATTTTCAGCAGTGGACGAGGAAATACGATCCATTATGGTCACATCTTCCGGTCCAGGCGAAGGGAAGTCCACGACCGTTTCCAATTTGGCGGTTGTGTTTGCCAATCAGGGCAAAAAGGTTCTTTTAGTCGATGCGGACCTAAGGAAGCCAACCGCCCATTATACATTTGATGTGAACAATATAACCGGACTAACAAATGTGTTAACGAAACGGACCACTTTAGAGAAAGCGGTAGTTGAAACGAAAGAGCCGAGTCTCTTTATACTGCCAAGCGGCCCGATCCCGCCAAACCCGGCGGAGCTTCTTGGTTCAAAAGCCATGCAGGATTTTTTGGAAGAGGCTTATCAGGAGTTTGATATGGTGCTGTTCGACACGCCTCCAGTATTGGCGGTGGCAGATGCACAAATCCTGGCGAATCATTGTGATGGCAGTATTCTCGTAACGAGAAGCGGCGAAACAGAGATTGAGCAGGCAGAAAAAGCAAGGGACCTGCTGCAATCAGCAAAGGGCAAGCTTCTTGGGGCTGTACTCAATCATAAAAAGCTGCAAGACTCTCAATACTATTATTACTATGGTGGAAAATGACACAAATTTCGACAAAATAACACTCTTTACCCTGTTGCAGTAGTGTTATATGATAAAAAAGACCTATAAATTAACAGCTAATTGGAAAGGGTGTAGAGGATGATTGATATTCACTGCCACATTTTGCCTGGTGTAGATGATGGCGCCCAGGATATGAACGAAACGCTGGCTATGGCGAAGAAAGCAGCACAGGAAGGCATTGAAAAAATCATCGCTACACCCCACCATAAAAATGGACAATACCATAATGAAAAATTAGAGATCCTGGAAAAGGTAAGGGAAGTAAACGAAGCACTCACAGCCGAAGAAATACCTGTGGAGGTGTTACCGGGGCAGGAAAACCGGATTTATGGGGAGTTTTTAGAAGACTATGAATCTGGCGGAATCATGACATTAGCGTACTCGGATTATGTTTTTATCGAACTGCCGTCAGGGCATGTACCCAGATATACAGAAAAGCTTCTTTTCGATATTCAAATGGGCGGCCTCACCCCGATCATTGTCCATCCGGAACGGAATGCAGAACTGGCAGAAAGGCCGGACCTTTTATATCACCTCGTGAAAAAAGGCTCCTTAACCCAAGTAACGGCAGCAAGTGTCTGCGGACATTTCGGGAAAAAGATTCAAAAATTCTCCCATCAATTAATAGAAGCCAGCCTGACTCACTTCATTGCATCCGATGCCCATAACACCAATAGCCGTGGGTTTAAAATGAAAGAAGCTTTCAGCCTGATCGATTCAAAGTTTGGTCCTGACATGGTGTATCTTTTTACCGAAAATGCGGAGCTCCTCGTTCAGGGACAAAATGTAATGAAGGATATCCCGGAAAGAATCAAAAAGAAAAAATTTCTTGGCCTGTTTTAAGCCGCTAGGCCCTCCATTTTATTAAATTGAACTACCCTTCAAAATTTTCAATAGGGTACCAATATATAATAAAAATAGAAAGAGTAACCATCAGTGAATCCTAGCTTCTGAATAATCAAATCCGTTTATAATCCGGCGATGCCTCCTTGCCGTTATCAAAGGAGACACTCGATTATGCTGTGGGAGTTCATTCTCCTTAGGCCCAAGTGGCCGCTAGCGTAGTGTGAGGGCGGGTTCGATGCCCAAAATTTTTTTGCCATTCTACCAAAGAATTCGCTTTCATCATCTTTTTTTGAGGGTAATTGATGAAATCTAATAGATGTCTAATGCTAGTACAGGAGCAGTCCTGTTTTATCATTAGATATTTATTTTTTGCCCGTGCACATCCATTATGTTACATAAGTAGGGTTATTTCCCTGCGCATCCTAAAGGAGGCTATTTGATTGACGTACCAAAAACGGCTGACATTTTTAATCTTATTGGATTCCCTAATTGTATTATCGGCAATTTATCTCAGTTATTTAATCCTTCATCCAACTTTTCAAATATTTAAATATGAAACGTTGATGCTTACCTCGATTACGCTGCTGCTAAGCCATCATTTATTTGCTTCCATGTACCGTCTCTACAATAAAGCATGGGAGTATGCAAGTGTGGGTGAGCTCGTTACAATCGTAAAAGCAGTAACCCTTTCGATCATGGCGACTGGTTTCATCCAGTTATTAATCATAAACAATATCTATGTCAGAGCATTGGGTCTTTCATGGATGCTTCATGTATTGTTAATCGGCGGTTCACGCTTTTCATGGCGGATTTACCGGGATCGTTATATTAAGCCTCAGGTTGAGCAAAAGCGTGCGCTCATTATCGGAGCAGGTGCTGCAGGCACCATGCTGGTACGGCAGCTGCTAAAAAACTCGGACGCAGGCATAAAGCCGGTAGCGTTTATCGATGATGACCTAAGAAAGTATAAATTGCATATACTTGGCCTGCCCGTAGTGGGAGATTCTAAACGCATTGCAAAGACAGTTGAAACATTAAACGTTGATAAAATCATTATCGCTATTCCTTCCCTAAGTAAAGAAGAAATGAAGCGTATTTTTGAAGAATGCTCCGGAACAAAAGCCAAGACCGTGATTATGCCGATGATGGAAGATGTCATGCTTGGCAAAGTTTCCGTAAACCAGTTCCGTGATGTACAGGTAGAAGACCTCCTGGGCCGAGAGCCGGTCGAGCTGGATATTGAGAGCATCTCGAAAAAATTGACGGGAAAAACCATTCTCGTTACAGGTGCGGGCGGATCGATAGGATCAGAAATCTGCCGCCAAGTATGCAAGTTCCAGCCGAAGAAAATCCTTCTATTGGGACATGGGGAAAACTCCATTTACCAGATTGATATGGAGCTAAGAAATAAACATAAAGATAAGATTGAGATTAGACCAGTTATCGCTGATATCCAGGATCGGGCACGAATATTTGAAGTCCTGGAAACGCATAAGCCGGATGTTGTTTATCATGCAGCAGCCCATAAGCATGTCCCTTTAATGGAATACAATCCGAAAGAAGCAGTAAAAAACAATGTGCTTGGGACGAAAAACGTAGCAGAAGCGGCTGACACATTCGGGGTTGGGACCTTCGTTTTGGTTTCCTCTGATAAAGCGGTTAATCCAACAAACGTAATGGGGTCGACAAAGCGAATTGCGGAAATGGTTATTCAGGAATTGGATAAGCATAGCAAGACAAAGTTTGTTGCCGTACGTTTCGGAAATGTGTTAGGGAGCCGCGGCAGTGTGATTCCATTGTTTAAAAAGCAAATCCAGGCTGGCGGGCCGGTAACGGTTACCCACCCGGATATGACAAGATATTTTATGACAATTCCGGAAGCATCAAGACTTGTGATGCAGGCGGGGGCGTTGGCACGCGGGGGAGAGATCTTTGTACTGGATATGGGCGAGCCGGTAAGGATCGTAGACCTAGCGAAAAACCTGATCCGGTTATCAGGCTATACAATAGAAGAAATCGGCATCAACTTCTCGGGCATCCGACCAGGAGAGAAAATGTATGAAGAGTTGCTTGGGGAGAAAGAAGTTCATAAAGAAGCGGTGTTTCCGAAGATCTTTATTGGAAAAGCTGTTCTGGAACAGGAATATGAAGTTCATTACTTAATTGAAAAATTTGATCGAATGTCTGCTGGTGAAATCAGTGAATTTGTATTGAATTTGGCCAATAAAAGAAAAAACAATGTTCTATTGATGGCTGAATAAGGGGGAGATTTGAATGAAAAAAGTACGGAAAGCCATTATTCCTGCCGCCGGATTAGGGACAAGATTCTTGCCGGCAACAAAAGCCATGCCAAAGGAAATGCTGCCAATCGTCGATAAGCCGACCATTCAATACATCGTGGAAGAGGCTGTCGCTTCGGGAATTGAAGATATTATTATCGTAACCGGTAAAGGAAAAAGAGCGATTGAAGACCATTTCGACAATTCCTTTGAGCTAGAAGAAAACCTGATTCAAAAACAAATGTTTGATCTACTTGAAAAGGTAAAAGAGCCTTCAAAAGTTGATATTCATTATATCAGGCAGAAAGAGCCCAAAGGACTTGGCCATGCTGTTTGGTGTGCAAGGAAATTTATCGGTGATGAGCCTTTTGCCGTGCTACTGGGTGATGACATCGTACAAAGCGATACTCCGTGCTTACGTCAGCTGATGGATGAGCATGAAAGGACGCTTTCATCGGTGATTGGGGTGCAGACAGTAGCGGAAGAAGAAACGTATCGTTATGGAATCATTGATCCTTCAGATCAAATTGGACGCAGGTACCTGGTAAATAACTTCGTAGAAAAACCAAAACAAGGAACTGCTCCTTCGAATCTTGCGATCATGGGTCGTTATATTTTGACTCCGGAGATATTCATGTTCTTGGAACAATAAGAGCTTGGGGCTGGAGGGGAAGTGCAGTTGACTGATGCGATTCAGAAGCTGAACCAGATCCAGCGTGTGTTTGCTTATGACTTTGAAGGTGTACGGTATGATGTTGGGGAGAAGTTCGGGTTTATAAAAACAACAATTGAAATGGCTCTTAAAGATGATAGCCTGAAAGATGAACTGATTCGATTTATGGATGAAAGGCTGAGTGAATTAAAAATCATAGAGAGTTAAGGCAGACACAATTCAAGATAATCATGTGAAAATTCTAGATATGCCATTGATTATTGGGTGTATCTAGAGTTTTTGTGTTTTTACGGGAATTTAGGTGATGTCTGCTTGCATTTATTAAATAAGGCACTGGGTTATGTTGTGGGTTGGAATGGAGCCCTAGATACGATTGGTTGTCGGGAATGTGGCGTGAGGGTGGGGTTGGATGTCCAGGGTTGTTATTTTTTTGTTGGGCTTCTTCCTAATTATATAGCGATTGGGAGGGGACTGTTTTTGTTTATGATATTTTATGTTTCAGAGATTGTTAATGAATAGGAGAAGCTCTTCGAGCTTTGTTTAATAGGCTAATTATTTTTAGCATGGTAATCAAGCAAGGAGGAAAGAGAGGTGAATTGGAAGGATATTAAAGGGTTTACTTTGGTGGAAGTAATTTTGGTTATTGCTATTGTTGGGATAATTGCAGGAATTGCAATGCCTTCCGTGGTTAGCATTATTGAAAAGTCAAAGAATGACGTCTGTAATGTTAATGTTTCTGAAGTGGAGAGACATTATGAAGTTTATTTGGAGATAGAGTCTATTGATCGAGGTGACTATCATATATGGATAACAATTTTAGTGGTTTAGAAGTTGGTTGGAGTACTAGTTTTGAAGATTCCAATTAAGTCCTAATCTACTAAAGTATTAACCTAATAAAGGAAGGAAGACTTGAAGATGGAGACTACAAAAGTGAATGAAAGAATATTTCTTGCATCACCACATATGAGTGATGAGGGTTATGAAATGCAATATGTACAAGAAGCTTTTGACACAAACTGGATCGCTCCTCTAGGGGAGAACGTAAATGGATTTGAAAAAGAATTAGCTACTAAAGTTGGTTCTAAATCTGCTGCCGCTTTATCTTCTGGTACTGCAGCAATTCATTTGGCATTAAGAGCTGCTGGTGTTGGAGAGGGGGATATCGTTTTCTGTCCTACACTTACTTTTTCTGCGACAGCTAATCCGATAATCTATCAAAATGCTATTCCTGTTTTTATAGATAGTAATTATGAGACTTGGAATATGTGTCCTAATGCATTAGAAGAAGCCTTTGAAAAATACCCAGAGGTAAAGGCAGTAATTGTTGTTCATTTATATGGCTTATCCGCAGATATGGATAAGATTATGGAGATTTGTAAGAAACATAATATTGCAGTAATTGAAGATGCAGCAGAATCACTTGGTGGTTACTATAAAGGACAGCATACTGGAACATTTGGTGATTATGGTATCTTCTCTTTTAATGGAAACAAAATTATTACTACCTCTGGCGGTGGAATGCTAGTTTCTAATAATGAAGAAAAAGTTGCTAAGGTAAGATTCTGGGCAACTCAGTCAAGAGATCAAGCGAGACATTATCAGCATAGTGAATTAGGGTTTAATTATCGTATGAGTAATGTTGTGGCAGGTATTGGTCGTGGGCAGCTTAAGATTCTAGACCAGAGAGTTGAAAAGAAGAAATATATTTTTGAGTTTTATAAGAGAGAACTTGGTGAACTTGACGGTGTTGAATTCATGCCAGTTAATGAATGGGATAAACCAAACTATTGGTTAAGCTCTTTAATTCTAATTGGTCAAGTTAGACCTATAGATACAATGGAGGCTCTTGAAAAAGAGAATATTGAATCTAGGCCAATTTGGAAGCCAATGCATTTGCAGCCATTCTTTAAGAAGTATGATTTTGTTGGTACAGATGTTTCGGAAAAGTTATTTGAGAATGGTGTATGCTTGCCATCGGATACAAAGATGACGGATGAAGACTTACAGAGAGTCGTTAAGATTATTAAAGGGTTGTGGTTGAAGTAATGAAAAATTCTAAAGGTGGTATTTATAAAAGGTTTATAAAAAGACTAATGGATTTCATACTTTCTTTTGTTGCTATTATAGTGCTTAGCCCAGTTCTGTTATTGGTAGCTATTCTTGTCAGAGTTAAGTTAGGTAGTCCTGTGCTGTTTAAACAAAAAAGGCCTGGACTGAATGAGAAGATTTTTATGATGTATAAATTTAGAACAATGACGGACCAAAGGAATGAGAATGGGGATTTACTTCCTGACAGTGTTAGGTTAACGAAATTTGGAAGATTCCTTCGTTCCACATCACTTGATGAACTTCCGGAGCTTTTTAATATTCTTAAAGGAGATATGTCCATTGTAGGTCCAAGACCACTATTGGTCCAGTATCTACCTTTATATAATGAACATCAAAAAAGACGTCATGAGGTTAGACCAGGTTTATCAGGCTTAGCTCAGGTAAGTGGTAGGAATGCTATTTGCTGGGAAGATAAGTTTAATTTAGATGTTAATTATGTTGATAATGTTAGTTTTATGAATGATTGGAAGATCATCTTTTCTACTATAAAAAAGGTCTTTGTTAGGGAAGGTATTAACCAAGAAGAACAAGCAACAGTCCAATACTTTACTGGGAACTCGGAGGATATATAAATGAAAATTATTTTTATGGGAAGAAAGAAATATTCTGCAGAATTATTAGAATGGACATTGTCCCAGGGGGTTGAAATAGTAGCTGTTGTTACTGATTCACATTTTTCAAATTCACCAACAGCTAAAAAGGCAACTGAATTAAAGATACCTGTAATTTCTATGGAAGAAGCTGAAGAAATTCTTAATGAGTCGAACCATAATATTGATTTAGTAGTTTCTTATTTATTTTGGAGAAAGATTAAAGAGCCCTTAATTAGTGGACCGAAATATGGCTGTATTAACTTCCATCCAGCTATTTTACCTGATTGGAGAGGTACAGCTGGGTATAATATAGCTATCTTAAATAAGCTTAAAGAATGGGGAGCTACAGCCCATTATGTGGATAGTGAAATCGACACCGGAGATATTATCCGTACTTTTAAGTTTAATTTTGACTATCGGATTGAAACAGCAGCAACTCTAGAAAAGAAGACTCAAGAAATACAAGTTGAACTATTTAAAAGTGTTATTTTAGATGTATTGTCCAATGGTAGAGTTGAATCTATAAAACAAGAAAGTAATCAAGGTGTATATATATCTAGAACTGAAATGGAAGAAATGAAGAAAATTAATATAGAAGAAGATGACATTGATTTAAAGATTAGGGCATTTTGGTTTCCGCCTTATAACGGAGCGTATATTGAGGTTAAAGGAGAGAAATACACCTTAATAAATGAATTTATCCTTAAACAGTTAAAAGACAAGGATAGTACTTCAAATGCTTAGTAAAAGAGAGAATTCACCACTATATTTATCAAATTGAAATAGTTTTTGTTACAGAAGAAGTGTTTCAACGAGGAGAGTCTTAAATGAAAATTTTAGTTTTGGCTAATTTTGGTATGGGTTTATATAACTTTAGAAAAGAACTCTTAGAAGAACTAATAAATAATAAAAATGAGGTTTATATTTCTTTGCCTAAAGATGAATATGTGCCAAAGTTACAAAAGCTAGGATGTAAATTTATAGATACCCATATAGATAGACGAGGAACTAATCCATTAAAAGACCTTAAGCTTTTGTTTCATTATATAAAAATTATTAAGGGAATTAAACCTGATATAGTGCTCACGTATACTATTAAACCAAATGTATATGGTGGAATTGCATGTAGAATTACAAAGGTTCCTTATATTGTTAATATTACAGGACTAGGTACTTCTGTTGAAAATAAAGGGTTGATTCAAAGGCTGACAAAACTACTATATAAAATAGGATTAGGAAATGCGTCTTGTGTTTTTTTTCAAAATGAATCAAACATGAAATTTTTTACTGATAATAATTTGTGTACGAATAAAACGAAGTTAATACCTGGTTCAGGTGTGAACCTTAAACAGCATAAGTTTGAGGAGTATCCTTTAAATGATGGGAACATTAGATTTCTGTTCATAGGGCGGATAATGAAAGCTAAAGGAGTAGATGAGCTGCTCCAAGCGGCGGAAATCGTGAAAGAAAAACACCCTAATGTTAATTTTAATCTAATTGGCTTTTCTGAAGAAGATTATAAACAGAAGTTAGATGAGTTTGAGAAAAAAGGCGTTATTAAGCAACTTGGTCAACAGGAAGATGTACACTCATTCATTAAGTATTCTCACGCAACGATCCTCCCTTCTTATCATGAAGGTACAGCAAATGTGTTACTAGAGTCAGCAGCAACAGGTCGTCCTGTATTAGCCTCAAAAGTACCAGGGTGTTTGGAAACTTTTGAGGATGGACAAAGTGGTCTTGGATTTAAGGTTAGAGATGTTGAAAGTTTAGTTAATGCAATTTTAAATTTTATTAGATTACCTTACGAACAAAAAAAAGCAATGGGGATTGCTGGGCGTAGAAAGATGGAAAATGAATTCGATAGAAAGATTGTAATTAATGCTTATATGGATGAAATTCACAAAGTAAAAGGTGAGGAGAACTAGAATGAACTTATATGAAAGAATTGTTAACCACGAAGAAAAAATCTCATTAGTAGGTCTGGGATATGTTGGAATGCCAATAGCAGTTGCTTTTGCAAAAAAAATTAACGTAATTGGTTTTGATATTCATAAAGAAAAAATAGAACTATATAAGAGCGGAATAGACCCAACTAAAGAGGTCGGTGATGAAGTAATAAAGAATACTACCGTAGATTTTACTTCAAATGAATCAAGACTTAGAGAAGCTAAGTTTCATATTGTAGCTGTACCAACACCCGTTAGAGAAGATCGTACTCCAGATTTAACACCAGTAAAATCTGCAAGTCGGACACTTGGTAGAAACTTGACTAAGGGGTCAATTGTGGTCTTTGAATCTACTGTCTATCCTGGTGTAACGGAAGAGGTTTGTGTTCCTATTTTAGAGAAGGAGTCAGGATTAACATATGGAAAAGACTTTAAAGTTGGATATTCTCCTGAAAGAATTAACCCAGGTGATAAAGAACATAGGCTAGAAACGATTATCAAAGTAGTTTCAGGCATGGATGAGGAAACCTTAGATATCGTTGCAAAAGTATATGAGTTAGTTGTAGATGTGGGTGTATATAAAGCAGAAAGTATAAAAGTAGCAGAGGCTGCTAAAGTTATTGAGAATGCTCAACGAGATATAAATATTGCATTTATGAATGAACTTTCAATAATCTTTAATAAAATGGACATTGATACAAAAGCAGTACTTGAAGCAGCAGGTACAAAATGGAATTTCTTAAAATTCCATCCGGGACTAGTAGGTGGTCACTGTATAGGTGTAGACCCATACTATCTAACATATAAAGCTGAACAAATGGGATATTACTCTCAGATTATACTCTCTGGAAGAAAAATAAATGATGATATGGGTAAATATGTTGCTGAAAGTACTGTAAAACAAATGATAAAGGCTAATAAACAAATTAATGGTGCAAAAGTAGCAATCTTTGGTGTGACATTTAAAGAAAATTGTCCTGATGTCAGAAATACAAAAGTGGTAGATGTAATTAAGGAACTAGAAGAATACGGTATTGAGGTAAAAGTTGTGGATCCTGTAGCAGACAAAGAAGATTTGTGGTACGAATATAGAATAAACCCTTGTACTTTTGATGAGATAAAAGAGGTAGATGCTGTAATATTTGCAGTTCCACATGATGAATTTAAGACTTTAACCTTGGGCGATGTGAAAGTGATGTTTGAACCAACAGGATATATTAACGATGAGGTTATGAAGGAAATTGCTGCAACATCGGAAATTGAAGTACAAGTTAATAGAGAAAATTGTGTATTGATGGACATTAAGGGTATATTTGACAGAAAAGAAGCAGAGCAAAAGGGCTTTAAATATTGGAGGTTATAAAATGGGGTATGAAGATTTAAGGTTTCCAGAAGATAGTAAATTTTTAGTAACTGGTGCTGCTGGTTTTATTGGTTCCAATCTAGTAGAAGCAATACTACAACTAGGTTATAAAGTGCGAGGGCTTGACGACTTCTCTACCGGCAAGAAAGAGAATGTGGACGAATTTATAAATAACCCTAATTATGAATTTGTTGAGGGTACTATTCTTGATCCTGACACATGTATTACTGCTTGTGATGGTATAGATTATGTATTGCATCAAGCTGCATGGGGGAGTGTACCAAGAAGTATTGAAATGCCTCTGTTATACGAAGAGATTAATATCAGAGGTACTTTAAATATGATGGAGGCAGCGAGGAAGAATAATGTTAAGAAGTTTGTTTATGCTTCAAGCTCATCGGTGTATGGTGATGAGCCTACTCTACCAAAAAAAGAAGGAAAAGAGGGTAATTTATTATCACCTTATGCACTTACCAAAATGGTAAATGAGGAGTATGGAAAGATTTATACAAAGCTATATGGTTTAGATACTTATGGCCTACGTTATTTCAATGTATTTGGTAGAAGGCAGGATCCTAACGGTGCATATGCAGCTGTTATTCCAAAATTTATTAAACAATTGCTTAATGATGAACAACCAACAATTAATGGTGATGGAAAGCAAAGTCGTGACTTTACTTATATAGAAAATGTGATTGAAGCAAATCTTAAGGCTTGTAATGCTTCTCAAGAAGCTGCAGGACAGTCATATAATATAGCTTATGGAGGAAGAGAATTTTTAATTGATATTTATATGCAGCTATTGAATGCATTAGAAAAAGACGTTCAGCCGATTTTTGGACCGGATCGCAAAGGTGATATTAAGCATAGTAACGCTGATATTAGTAAAGCTAAGGAAATGTTAGGTTATAACCCAGATTGGAGTTTTGAGCGAGGAATTGAGGCGGCGATTCAGTGGTATAAGGAGAATTTGTGATGGGATTACTAGAGAAAATATATGATAAATCACCGGTGTTTTTCCAAAATTTGATGGTATCAATTTCAGGATATCAACGAAATATGTCTCGGTATGGAAAGGTTTACTATCAACACTTAAAATTCCTATCAGAATTTGATAAATGGAGTATAGAAAAGAAACTAGATTTCCAACTTAAAGAGTTAGTAAAATTTATTAAATATGCAGTTGACCATAGTAAGTTTTATAGTAAGTTATACGAGGGTATTGATATTAATTCCATTAGTAGTCTAGAAGATTTGAAGAAGTTACCTGTAGTTGATAAGGAAATGTTACGTAAAAATATTGATGACGTATTTACAATACCTCACAAAGGTTCAGTAGAAGGTCATACCGGAGGAACGACAGGAAAATCACTTGTGGTATTATTTACACCTGAAGATATGATGAAAAGAATGGCAATGCTTGATCATTTTAAAGCTCGTGTTGGGTTTGAACACAGAAAGATGAAACGAGCAACGTTCAATGGGAAACATATCATCCCTCCAAATCAAGTGAAAAAAGTATTCTGGAGATATAATGCTGCTTGTAAGCAAATGATTTATTCTTCATTCCATTTAACTGAAGAAAATATAAAGTATTATGTCGAATCTTTAAATAAATTTAAACCTCTTGCAATAGATGGATTTTTTATGTCTATATGTGATATTGCAGGATATATTGAACGACATAATATTGAATTAAAGTTTACACCTGTTGCAATTTTTCCAACATCAGAAACTTTAACAGATTCGGGTCGGCAATTATTAGAACGTGTTTTTAAATGTAAAGTATATGATCAATATGCTTCTAGTGAAGGTGCCCCATTTGTTACAGAGTGTAAAGATCAAGAGTTGCATATGGAACTTACATCAGGTATATTTGAACACTTTGAATATGGTAGTAATGAAGTAATAGTTACAAGTTTTACAACACATGGCACGCCTTTAATTCGCTATAGAATTGGTGATTCAATTCTTTTAAGTGATAAAAAAAATCAATGCAAATGTGGTTTGGAAGCACCTGTAGTTAAGGAAATACAAGGACGAAAATTAGATTTTTTATATACAGCAGAAGGTGCAAAGATCAATGGTGGAAATGTTGCAAACTTATTCAAAAATATGCCTAATGCATTAATTAGAGCTCAAACGATTCAGGATAAAATAGATGAAATTACTATAAAACTTGAAGCTGACAGAGAACTATATAAAGCCGAGTATGATGATCTTTTAAAAGATGAATTTATTCATAAGTTTGGCAAAGGAACAAAGATTAGAATAGAACATGTCGATGAAATTCCAAGAGAGAAAAGTGGCAAATTTAGAATGATAAAAAATAATGTGAAAGTCCTTTAAACTGAATGAACGTTGGGTGTGATAATATGAAAGCTTTATTTTGTTATGATGGGCCATTAAGGAAAGATAAAGATGGGAATTATTACGGGATTGCGTTAAACAATGATATGTTCTCACGTTATTTTCAGATTGCGGATAGCATTACCGCAGTAATTAGTACACAAAACATCAATGAGGAAGAGATTGCAAACAAATATTCAAAAATAAACTTAAATAATTTTCAAGTAATTTCTACTCCAAAGCTTTCTTCATTGAATGGTATTTTATTTAATCGGGCTCTAGTAAAGAATGTTATTAGTGAAGAAATAAATAAATCAGACTTTCTAATAGTACGTCTCCCAAGTATTATTGGGAATTTAAGTATAGAAATTGCAGAAAGTTTAAATAAACCATATTTTGTAGAAATTGTAGGTTGTCCGTGGGATGCCTACTGGAACCATAGTTATAAGGGAAAATTAATTGCATTACCGAGTTACTGGGCTATGAAAAAGTCAGTGAAAAATGCACCATATGCTCTTTATGTAACAAATCAATTTTTACAAAAGAGATATACATGTAAAGGAAGAACAATTGGTTGTTCAGATGTATCATTACGCCCATTAAATGAAAGTGTCCTAGAAAAACGGTTGCATAAAATTAAGAATATGAAAAATGGAGACCCAATTATTATAGGTACTACAGCAGCTGTTAATGTAAAGTATAAAGGACAAGAGTATGTAATTAAGGCCATTTCAAAATTAAATAAAGAAGGTTACAATTTTAATTATTATCTTGCAGGTGGCGGTGATAAAAGTTACTTGCAATCACTTGCAGAAAAGTATGGTGTTATTGATAAAGTTATATTTTTAGGAACATTACCACATGAAAAAGTTTTTGAGTATTTAGATGAAATTGATATATATATTCAACCAAGTAAGGTAGAAGGTTTGCCACGTGCCTTGGTGGAGGCCATGAGTAGAGGCTGTCCCTCTCTAGGATCTTTAACTGGGGGAATTCCGGAATTATTAAATAAGAAGCTTATTTTCGATAAAGGGTCAGTTAATGAAATCTATAATTTACTTAAAATGATTGACAAAAAAATAATGTTTGAAGAGGCTAACCGTAGCTTTGAAAAGGCAAAAGAGTATAATAAAGAATTATTAGAGAAGAAAAGAGTTACCTTTTATCATGAATTCATAAAAAGTATTAATAACTACCAAACCTGCACAGAAAAAAATGATTTTTTAAAAGTAGAGGGCAATAAATAATAATGCAAAAATACCGGTTTAATTATTTTATCTAGAAATACTATCAGCCCTATTATGAATGGTAGTTTGTTTAAAAAAGGAAGAGTGTAAGGTTATCTCAATAGAATAGGTGTTAATGTAGATACTACTGAATTATTTAATATTTATATTGGTATAAAGTATTGAAGTAACTATTTATTTCCTTTTTTGGATCTATTCAGTAATTAGTTTAAAGGGGTATTTTACTAATGGAAAAAAGAATTCGTGTTTTACACATTTTTGGCCAAATGAGCTATGGTGGAGCTGAAATCCGGACTATAGAATTAATGAAGAGTTTAGATAGAGACAATTATCAATTTGACTTTTGTACTCTTTCAGGTAAGCAAGGAGAATTAGACGATACCATCCGTAATTTAGGAGGAGAAATCCTGCCATGTAATTATAGAAGTGTTAATTTCCCTTTTAAATTTAAACAATTACTAAGAAATAATAATTATGATGTTGTACATTCTCATGTACACACTTTTTCAGGGTTAATATTAAAATTGGCTAAATCAGAAAATGTAAATAAAAGAATTGCTCACTTTCGAAGTAGTGAGGACAATATGGATTATAGTATTAAAAAAAGATTACAAAGGTCTATTATGATTAATTGGATAAAAAAATATGCTACAGATATAATTTCAGTTAATAAAGGATCACTAAATTCGGTTTTTGGACATAACTGGGAAAAGGATTCTCGGTTTAGAGTGATATATAATGGGATAGATACTACTAACTTTTCAACTCATACAATAGATGATAGTAATGAATTAAGACGAAGGTATAATATATCAGACAATACCAAATTAATAACACATGTTGGCAGATTTGTGGAGGCTAAAAATCACATAAAAATATTAACTGTATTTAAGAAGTTTTTAGAGTATGAGCCTAATACATTACTGATGTTAGTTGGTAAAGGTAGTAATGAAATTGAAGGAAAATGCAAAAGGATGGCTAAAGAATTAAAAATTGATGACAAAATTATATTTGTTGGAGTAAGTGATGATATACCTAATATTTTGTTATCATCTGATTTATTAATATTCCCTTCTATATGGGAGGGACTCCCGGGAGTTGTACTAGAAGCGTGTGCAGCAAAACTACCAGTATTAGCAAGTGATTTAGATGGGATTCGAGAAGTCGAACAGTATTTTCCTGAGTTAATCCATTGTTTACCTGTAGAGTTATCTGATGAGCTATGGGCCAAGAAGGCATTTTATATTTTAAATTCTAAACAGAAAAGTAACAGATTCAATATGTCATTTGAAAATAGTATTTTCACAATCCATAAAAATCTAGAAAGCTTGTATAATATATATGGGGATAAATTGTAGAAATGGACACAAATTTGAAATCAAAAGGAATAAACTTAAAACTAATCTACATTGTAATGATAATATTTTTACTATTGTTATTACAAATATTTATGTACTTTAATGGTCCGTTATGGAGTAATATATCTGTTAATTATATAGGAATCTTGTCACTTCTATTTGCACTAATATATATAATTTTTGATAGAAGAATAAACATTATTAGTTTTATTGGAGCGTATTTTTTCTATTTATCAATAACTCATATGGGTTTTCCAATCTCAGAATTATTAAGTGCAAATCCTTTTGAAAGTTATAAATATTGGGATATTGACTGGTATTATTCTCAGGGTGGGCAAAAGAGTATTTTGCTATCAGGAATAGGTATCTGTTCTTTTGTTATTGGAATTGCAATTTTTAATCAAATTAAAAAAGTTCAACCGAAAAATATCGATATAAGAGTATCTAAAAACAAATATATATATATGCTAGGTATATTTTTACTTATCTTTAGCTTAATTTATTTTCTATATGTCTCGTTGTCGGGTAGATTGGTTTTTTTTAGCGAATATGGAGCTTTTAGAGATAGCATGTCAAAATTAAGTTTTTATCCGTGGATTCTTTTATTTTTTTCAACCGGATTAGCATTTATATCTGCAACAGGAAATAGAAAACAAGTCATAACTGGTTGGTTAATTTTTTCACTCTTTGCAATACCACTGTTATTTTCAGGAAATAGAGGAGAAGTCTTTTTTCCAATTGGTTCTGCATTGGCTGTTCTAGGTTATAGAGGTCTAAAAGTTAATGTGAAAATTGTAGGAAGCCTCTTTTTGATATTATTTCTTCTAATCCCTTTTATTAAAGAGACTAGATCTTCAGGATTGACTAATATGGAGAGTATTGAAATTGATATCGGAATAACAGATCCAATAACCGAAATGGGATTTACGCTTAGACCATTGACACATACAGTCCAATGGATTGATCAAGGAGAACCTCTTGGTTATGGAGTTTCATATTTTTTGCCATTGCACAGATTGTTAGGGAAAATTCCTGGTATTGAGGAACGACCTCTTGCGGGTAATAGGGCCTATTTTGATGAGAGGCTTCCTGGTTTTGGGTATTCCGTAATTGCAGAGGCATTTTTTAATTTTGGATTGCTTGGAGTAATTGTGGTTATGTTTCTGATTGGAGTAGTAATAGGATTTTTTAATATAATGGTTAAGGGCTCCTTTCAACTTGCTCTATTTGGAGGCATTGTCGCTATAATGCTAAATAATATTAGAAATACGTTTCTTTTCGTACCTGGCCATTTGATTGTAGTAACGACTTTAATACTCTTAACATATTTCATGTCTCAATTTGCACTAAAAAAGCGAGTAATTGATCGGTAAAATTTAATGGGAAAATATAGTTGATATAACTGTCTTAATATTTCTGCGATATGTAAAAGTATACTATAGGAAAAGAATTGATAATAATGTCAAATGTTAAAGGTCTATCTCTTAAAAAAAATTTTTCTTGGAATTTAATAGGAAGTTTAGTTTATGCGTTTAGCCAGTGGATAGTATTGGTATTAATTGCTAAACTAGGAAATCCGGAAATGGTTGGAATATATTCACTTGGTTTAGCAATTACAGCACCAATAATGATGCTTACAAATTTACAACTAAGAGCCGTGCAAGCTACGGATACAACGAATGAATATTCAATTAACGAATATTATGGTTTAAGAATAGTAACTAGTTTCTTAAGTATTGTGTTTTCTTTAATAGTTATCTTTATAAATGGTTACTCAATTTATAAGTCTTTCGTAATTTTCCTCATATTAATTTCAAAAGTACTGGACTCCTATAGTGATATCCTTTATGGCTATTTACAACAAAGGGAAAGAATGGATTATATAGGAAAGTCTAGAATAATTAAGGGTATTGTCACATTCTTAGTAATGTGGATAGCATTACTTACAACAAATGATTTGATTACTTCATTAATTATACTAAATGGTTCTTGGCTTTTAATATTTATAGTTTATGATAGAAAAAGTGTTAAACTATTTATTGAAAATATTACACCTAAGTTTAACATAACGACACAAAAAAAATTGGCGATTTTTGCATTACCTTTAGGGATAGTGGTTATGTTGGGATCTTTAAATACAAATATACCACGGATAATTATTGAGGAATACTTAGGTGAAGTTAAATTAGGATACTTTGCTGCAATTGCATATTTGATGGTAACTGGAGGGATACTGGTTAATTCTTTAGGTCAAGCAGTAGCACCAAGATTGGCTATGTTATTTAATAATAATATGCATCGTGAATTAAAGAGTCTTCTATTTAGAGTAGTTTTAGCTGGCCTTTCAATAGGGATAATGGGGACTTTCGGAAGTATATTTTTTGGAGAGATAGTATTAAAAATAATATATGATAACTCTTACTCTAATTATAATGATATATTTATACTTGTTATGATTGCTGCAATTTTTGACTATTCAGGTTCGTTTTTGGGGTATGGTCTTACTGCTATGAGAATTTTTAAAGTTCAGCCATACTTAGGGTCTATTGGAGTATTATCAAGTTTAATATTTGCACTTATATTGATACCTTTAATCGAGCTAAGAGGCGCTGCTTATACCATGATTTTAGTCTCAGTAATTCAATTCACACTTAAGCTATTAGTTTTATTAGCAACCTTAAAGAAGCATCGATTAAGTAATTAAAATGGAAAGGAGGGGCGCACTTTGTATTCTATTAAATTTGTAGAAACTAACTCTTCTCTAACCGGGCTCTGAGCAACCTTTAGTGTCCTATTCCTTTCCTTTAGCCAATTGTGAACTTATAGGGTGGCCAGGGGAAGTGTGGGATTATTAAAGGAGTTCAAGGCCATATAGTTTTGCTCTTGACGCTGCCAGTTTTCAGTTTCAATAAGTTTGAGGAAATAATCTCGGTTACTCGCCCCTTATATTTCTGCCCAAATTAAATGAATAAACACAGCACATTTTTTTCAAGCATCCCCTATCCAATTTTAAGAAGAAGGGGGCCTAGTGTAGTAAATAGATCAAAATCATAAAAAAGACCACCGTTTTCAATGTAAAATGGAAGTACCTATCACAGAACTTCCAATTACTAAACCTCACCACAAGGAGTTGAAAACGATGGTATATACACCATTCAATCATATTCAAGGGAAAAACGGAAGTCGATGGGCTAAATTTATTCGGGAAACAGGAGCTGATCATCTATTAATTGTGGCAATAGACGCAGCTAAGTTTACACATAAGGCAATGCTGAGTTCCTTTTATGGAGATATCTTGGTTCGACCGTTCGATTTTGATGCATCGATTTCTGGTCTTGAGTTGGTTAAGAAAAAGAT
>NZ_VLKI01000023.1:17222-75237 GCF_007830235.1 Cytobacillus oceanisediminis | reverse complement strand
ATTGTGGGACCTACTGCCCGTAAAAGCCCGATTGGTTCAACTAGCAATCAGTGGGGAATGAAAGGATTTCCCCACTGATTGAGTTTCACTTTATCACAGGAGTTTAAAAAATCTCAATGATTGAAGTCATGGCTTATGAAGGAGATAATAAAAGAAATAGCTTTTAATTGAGGTGTTAAACTTGTCTAAAAATATTGAAATTGAATTTAAAAACATGATCACTAAAGATGAATTATTAACATTAATGAAGTTTTTGGGGATCGATGAACAAGATTTTACCGAACAGGTAAACCATTACTTTGATACACCTGAATTTTCTTTAAAAACTCATGGCAGCGCGCTAAGAATAAGAAGGAAAAATGAATCATTTGAAATCACGCTAAAACAGCCTCACCCGGAAGGGCTTTTGGAAACCAACGAAAACCTTACAGCGCCTGAGGCCCAGCAGATTATAAAAACAGGAAAAATTCCTTTTGAACAAATAAAAAAGGCGATCGAGGAAATGGGTATAAACCCTGATAATCTTCAATACTTCGGCTCACTCTCAACCACCCGGGCAGAAAAAAAATATTTGAACGGACTAGCTGTTTTAGATCACAGCCGCTATTTAAACAAGGAAGATTTTGAGATAGAGTATGAAGTGGGCAAAAGAGAAGAAGGCGAATCCATTTTTCTTAATCTGCTTAAACAGCTAAACATTCCTGTCAGGAAAACCGAAAATAAAATTAAGCGTTTCTATAATGAAAAATATAGACAGCAAAAGGAATCACAATAAGGAAGTTTCCCTTTTGCCAAGGAGCTTTACTATGAATGTAGATCAAATGAAAATCATGCTTGAATTGCAGGCTCTTCAAGGCTTTAACCATGTAAAGCAAAATCACAACTCAAGCCCTTTGTTTCAACAGCTTTTAACAGGTCTTGTATCGGCTAGTGACCAGTCTTCCCCACTCCAAGTTACTGGGGGCCTTGGCACCATTGCTTCCCTGGAGCCTTACTTTAACCTAACTGATAATAATCGTTTGAATGCTGCTGCCCTGCCTCCGGTCAAGCTTACAAAAATCGCCGGATCGCCAACTGGAGATTTCGATGATTTGATTCTAAAAGCATCAGACATGTTTAATGTGCCTGTTCATTTAATTAAATCTGTTATCAAACAAGAATCGAATTTTAATCCAAATGCCGTTAGCCAAGCAGGCGCTTCAGGCCTGATGCAGCTTATGCCCGAAACCGCCAGGGGCCTTGGCGTAAAAAATATATTTGACCCAGCGGAAAACATATTTGGCGGGGTAAAATATCTTCGCCAAATGATGGACAGGTATGGGGATAATATTGAATTGGCACTTGCCGCCTATAATGCAGGGCCCGGAAATGTAGATAAGTACGGCGGTGTTCCCCCATTTAAGGAGACACTGAACTACATAAAAAAGATAACCGCATCTTTTATAGCTTAAAAATTGTATAGCAAAAGCCGCCTGTTTTTTAGGCGGCTTTTGCTATGTCCTCGTTAGGCTAATGTTTTATCTTTCACCCGGATTGATGCTATGCTGTTAACTCATACTAAAAGAAAGATTAAGTGCCATTGCCAGGTCATTTCCAAAGCTAAAGTTCTGCTGTAAGCTATTTGTTTGAGATATAAATGCCTCATTGATAGAATATAAACAGATAACATCATCCAATATTAAATAGGAAGATTTTCATTTAATGAACTAACTCATAAAAGGAGTTTTAAATATGGCCGAGAAAATGCACACTCCCTTCGACGCTATTGGCGAGGAAAAGCTCCACCAGCTTATAGACGCTTTTTACCTGCGCGTAGGACAACATCCTGATCTCGTTCCTATTTTTCCAGATGACCTGACAGAGACAGCCAGAAAACAAAAACAATTCCTGACCCAATATTTAGGGGGGCCTCCATTATATACTTCAGAACATGGGCATCCAATGCTGCGTGCCAGGCACATTCCTTTCCCAATAACGGAAACCCGGGCCCGGGCTTGGCTTTCCTGCATGGATAGCGCAATGGATGAAATAGGGCTTGAGGGTCCTTTGCGGGAGGATTTTTTTGCAAGGCTTGTTCTTACTGCACAGCATATGATTAATACACCTGAAAACGATGTGAAAGGTGAAGGCTCGTGAACAAGCGGGAATCATATGAAAAAAAGCAGGCCTCTCCGCATTGCCACGGCAGTGAGAAAAAGCCGATTGAAGTATATATGTTCGTCGACCCCCTTTGTCCGGAATGCTGGGCATTGGAGCCGATCATTAAAAAGCTGCTGATTGAGTATGGCCGTTATTTTTCCATAAAGCATGTATTAAGCGGACGGTTGGCAACCTTAAATATGGGAAAAAGGCAAAATTACGAAAACATTGCGGACTTGTGGGAAAAAACAGCAAGCCGCTCCGGGATGTCTTGCGATGGAAGCGTCTGGTTTGAGAATCCGATTTCCTCTCCCCATCTTGCATCTATTGCAATTAAAGCAGCTGAATTGCAGGGCAGAAGAGCGGGGATCAAATTTTTACGCAAGCTTCAGGAGGTTTTGTTTCTTGAGAAACAGAATGTCTCCAACTTTGAGGTACTAAAGGATTGTGCAAAAGATGTCGGTCTTGATGTAGTCGAGTTTGTTTCTGATATCCATTCAGATAGTGCAGCGAAAGCTTTTCAATGTGACTTAAAAATTACCGCTGAAATGGATGTCCAGGAAATCCCAACTCTTGTATTCTTCAATGAGAATATTGAAGAAGAAGGAATCAAAGTTACCGGTTATTACCCTTATGAAATTTATGAACAGATTTTGGAAGAAATGCTTCCTGCAAAGCCAGAGCGATCTGCCCTTCCACCGCTTGAATATTTCTTAAAATATTTTAAGCTTGTTGCAAGCAAGGAAATCTCAGTTGTATATGAGATGTCAGAAAGCGATGTAAACCGGGAAATGAAGAAACTGCAGTTAAAACAAGTAGTTGAACATATTCCGGCTAAGTACGGGAAGTTTTGGAAATATATAGGTTAGCAAAAAGCTGTGCAGAGTGCACAGCTTTTTCTATTTTTAACAGAGCCAAAAGGATATGGCCTTTCAAATGAAAAAAACCATGCAGATCGTGAGCACGGCTTTTTTCGGATTATTTATACGAACAAAGGGGATGGGAGAAATTTTTCACGATCAAACAAAGGGGTATATGTTTGCTTGTGATCAACTTCACACCTGTAATATACCATGATAAAAACAAGCAAACAATAAGTTTGTGTGCTTTTTCACAATATTGTCATAATCAAGTCATGATAGATCGGACAAACGCATAAGATTATACAAAATGTTCTTCTGCAGTGGTTCCCTTACAAAGACGGATCTTTGAAAACAATAAGATAAGGAGGAGACCATAAATGAAAAAACTGCCGATCATCGTCATGCTTGTACTCATTTTGCTCTCCTTTATTTTAAATATTTTTGGTTTAATGAAGCTCATCCCTATTTTTATTACCTCTCCCCTTCTATTTGTCTCCCTGCTGATCCTTTTATTGTATTTGAATGACCGCAGGCGGTTTAAAGGCTTCTAACCAAAACAAAAAGGGACCAGTCAATTTGACTGGTCCCTTTATTATTATGAAAGCAGGCTCTCCATTTCGTTTAGCTTATATTCAAAAACTTTGCATGCATCTTCAATTGGCTTGCTGCTTGTCATATCGACACCCGCTTTTCTCAGGACTTCGATCGGATAATCAGAGCTTCCGGACTTTAGGAACTCAATATATCTATCGACTGCAGGTTGGCCTTCCTCAAGGATTTGTTTGCTTAACGCTGTCGCTGCGCTAAATCCAGTTGCATATTGATATACATAATAATTGTAATAGAAATGTGGGATTCTTGACCATTCAAGCCCAATTTCTTCATCGATGACAATGTCTTCTTCCCCAAAATATTTCTTGTTCAGTTCATAATACTCTTTTGTTAATGAATCTGCAGTCAAAGCTTCATTGTTTTGCGCCTTTTTGTGGATCATATGCTCAAACTCCGCAAACATCGTCTGGCGGAAAACAGTTCCTCTAAAGCCTTCAAGGTAATGGTTCAGCAAATATAAACGTTTCTTATCATCATCAATGGTTTTCAGCAAATAGTCATTTAAAAGTGCTTCATTGCAGGTAGAGGCCACCTCAGCAACAAAGATTGAATAATTTCCATATGGATATGGCTGGTGTTTGCGAGTGTAATAACTGTGTACGGAATGCCCAAATTCATGGGCAAGGGTAAACAAATTATTCACATTATCCTGCCAGTTCATTAGGATATATGGATTGGTTCCATATGTCCCGGAAGAATAGGCACCGCTTCTTTTGCCTTTATTTTCATGGACATCCACCCAGCGGTTTTCAAATCCTTCTTTTAAGATATTTAAATAATCCCCGCCAAGCGGTTTTAATCCTTTAAGAATTAAATCTTTTGCTTCATCATAAGGTATCTCCATTTTTACTTCTTTAACCAATGGTGTATATAAATCATACATATGAAGCTCATCAACGCCTAAAACCTTCTTGCGCAGCTTCACATAGCGGTGCAGGAGATGAAGATTATTGTTGACGGTGTTAACTAAATTTTCATAAACACTTTCAGGAATATTATTGGCTGCTAGTGCCGCATGGCGTGCGGAATCATAGTTTCGAATCTTGGCGTTGAAATTGTCCTTCTTAATATTTCCGCTTAAAGTGCTTGCGAACGTATTGCGGAACTTCCCGTAAGTGCCGTACACAGCTTTAAAGGCATCGTGGCGGACACGCTGATCATCACTTTCAAGAAAGCGGATAAATCGTCCATGGGTTATTTCTACTTCCTCGCCATTTTCATCCTTAATGGACGGAAACTCCAAGTCGGCATTATTCAACATGCCAAATGTATTGCTGGACGCCCCAAGCACTTCGGAAGCCTGAGCCAGCAGCGCCTCCTGCTCAGCAGATAATACATGCGGCCTTTGAAGATTAATTTCCTCAAGAGAATGCTTATATAGCTGAAGTTCTTTCTTTTCTTCTAGAAAACCGCCAATTTTTTGTTCATCAACCGCAAGCAGTTCTGGCACAATATAAGCCAATGTACTGGCAGCTTCCGAGTATAGATTTTTAATCCTGTCATCCATGCCCTGGTAAAAAGAATTTGTTGTATCCTGGTCATAACGCATATGGGCATATGTATATAGCTTCCCGAGGCGAGATAATAAATGATCCTGGAACTGCAGGGCTTCGTATAAGGTCTCCGCGTTTTCACCAAGCTTGCCCTGATACTTGCCTGCTTCAGGAATTAGTTTCTCTACTTCTTTATATTCTTTATCCCAATCATTATCTGTAGAAAAAACGTCTTCAAGACGCCAAGTATCTTCTGCTGCAATCTCGCTTCTTGCAGGAAGTTTTTTTACCGTTGCTTCGTTTGCCATTCTTCATCCTCCATTCAAAGGTCCTATTTTCTAAATCACCATTACTGTATCTTCTCTTTCCAGCGAAAAAATCCTTCTTTTAAGGGTATTTATTGCGCAATCCTCAATTATTTTATGTTAAATAAGGCATTTTCATTAATTCTTATTTAACAAAAATAGATTGCTTTGTACCGTCAACAATAATAGTACCTTTTTCCCGGTAAAAGTCCTCTTCCCGTTGAAGCAGCGAGGTCTGATTTTCAGATGCTGAATAAGGAGCCGTTTTTCTAAATAGACCCTTTCCTGCTTTTTCAAGAATCTTTAGGTTAACAAGCAACTCCACATATTCTTTCACGGCAAGAACAGCCTCTCCACTGTGAACAAGAGGAAGCTTTCTGGTTTTAATATCACTTTTCCATACCCTTTTATGAAAGCATGAAATCATTTTTTCCAAAGAAAACACATCATCCTTCATAAGTACATCCATAAATAAATAACCTTGCCACTGTAAAGGGGATGTTTCGATATAAGGAGCGTGAAATACCGGAAGGCCAATCTCAGGAGGGAGGAGAGAGGGAATAAGTGATCGGGAATATAACTCTTGCAGAAATTTATTGTGGAAAGACCCGCGGGTTTGCGAAAGAAAATTTTTAGTTTGTCTTATCTCCCTTCGCCACTCATAATGGCTTAGGTTGCCTGGAAGATGCGGTGGATCAAATAACATTTTCAAGCTGGCATGACTCAATGGGTTAATATCAAAATTTGAAAAAGAGTTTCTAACTGTAAATGGAACGATCTGATGAGTATTGATGAAAGACTTAGTGATGGGGCAAAAGAAAGGAATCACCCAATTTCCTAAAGCAGTTTTGCGAAGAAATAAATACTGGAAACCAGATAAAGATATTTTATTTTTTCCTATGCGCCTTAAATTTTTGCCTGCCAGTATCCATATAGGAATGATGCCTGACTGAATATACGCCTCTGAACGTTTTTTAAATAAGGCCTCAGATATGACTGAACACTGATATTCAATAGCATAGTCTGCTCCTTCATAATTGACGCCAACGTCAGGCCTTTGGGATATGTTCGAGTAGTAAGGTTCAAGAACCGGATCAAGCCCTTTTTCTTTTAGCCAGGCAAATAAGAGAAGTTTGCCGTTAATATGATAATCCGACTCCCTTTCATAGCTTTCTGGACATTCCGACCCCTTTTTGTGGCTAAAATGAGGAATACGCTTCGAACCAATTTTCAGGACAACCTCTTCGTTGCATTCAGGGCAAAAAAAGGCGTTCAGTTTCCTGAATTCTTTTAAAGTGAGGAGGTTATGCTTTTCAAATAAATTTACTCGTTCCCCTCCCTTTGTGTTAGCAACTAACAAATAATCAGCTCCTTTCCTAACAAGTGCTATTTCTCCATTCTGCTCCCAAATTCCTCTCACCCCTGAAAAAATAATATCACTTTTTAAATAAAGCTCTGTTAACTTTGCTTGTTGATTTCCGCTCCAAGCGCTCGTCGAACCGAGGGCGGTCCGGGAGCCTCCTTAAGCATTAAGCCTGCGGGGTCTCCCTTTAATCCGCACTCCCGCAGGATTTTGAATAAACATCGTTGAAACACACCGCACGAAGGAAATGCGAATGCATTTTCGAGGATCTCGTGCCTTCCGCTCCAATCAACAAAGTGCCAAAAACAACAATGAGCTTTAACAGAACCAAATAAAAAAACCGATTTCAAAAATGAAATCGGCTATAATTATTTAAAATGTTTTCTTAAATGTTCAAAGACATTTTCTTCTATAATCAATTTACCGTATTCCACAATACGGTGAATCGTAGTGCTTGTTTCTTGCCCATACTCCAGAAGAATGCTTAGCATGTTATCTATATCATCTTCTTCAAAAAAATCTTCCGGAAACTCGGCAAATAAATAGTATTTCCCTTCAAAGGAATATAACTTGGTGTTAATGGCATCAAGGTTGGTACGTTTCGATAAGGATATAATATCTTCAAAGTCTTTAAAAGTTAAAAGAAATTCAAGGTCTCCCTCATATCCTTCGTCATCATCATCTGATTTGCGGAAGTGATGATCAAGCATATCCTCTATATGTTCATCAACAGGCAAGTCTTTCACTTTTTCATCAGGAACAGGAAGTTCAAATTTTTGCCCATCCTTGGAAAGCTGAGCCTTTGTAACCAATACCTCCAAGCCTTTATCCAAAGCCTGAACCTGTATCCACAGCGGCCCCTCCACAAGAAATTCTTCCTCCTGATGAACTTCATCCATCATTTCCCAAAAGAGTTCTTCACTCCGTTCACGATTGTACCAAATCTCTTCACGGTCAAAGCCTCTTTCTTCTATATCAAGATAAGAAATATAAAATTTAACTGTATGATCATTAATACGTTCGATTTCCATGCAGCAACTCTCCCTTCTGGCTATGATTGAAGGGACTAAATACCCCCAGCAGTCATGTGTGTTATCCATTTACCCGTAAATCAATTGGTTAATCCCCATTTAAAAGAAGGTAAAGTGTATTTTGTACCTTGTACTTTTATTTTATGACAAAATAAGAATAAAGGGAATTAAAAAGTCATATCTTTAAAAAAACCGTTATATGCCTATTACCATTGGCCTAAATTATTGCCCCTTTAGCAATGTGTATATTCCAATAATGAAATTGCATATGTGGTTTTTTATTTATTCTATTATTATCTCCATTTTCCTTGTTTTTTTCACATTGATAATAAAAAAGACCCTCTTCTGCAAGCAGAAAGAAGGCCTGACTGTAATATTAGTTAACCATGCGCTGTGCTTCACGCAGCTGGTAAGTACGAACCTTTCTTGGTAGGAAACGTCTGATTTCATCTTCGTTATATCCAACCTGCAGACGTTTTTCGTCAATAATGATTGGGCGGCGAAGAAGACCAGGGTTATCTTTAATCAGCTCGAACAAATCTTGTAACGGCATTGTTTCAAGGTTCACATCAAGCTTTTGGAATGTCTTGGAGCGAGTAGAAATAATTTCATCTGTCCCATCTTCTGTCATTCGAAGAATTTCTTTAATCTCCTCAATGGACAGCGGCTCTGAAAAGATATTTCTTTCTTTATAGCTAATTTCATGTTCTTCCAGCCATGATTTCGCTTTTCTGCAAGATGTACAACTTGGTGAAGTGTATAATGTGACCATTTTACAAATTCACACTCCTTAAATTTAGACATTTATAAATCCATTATTTAGATTAATATTTGTTTAATTACATATATTTAGAGCTACCTAAATTAAAATAACTTTAATCAAGTAATTTATATTAATTATTATACACTAAACAAGATCCATTTGGTATAACTTTTTATAAATATGATAAAAGTCTTATACATAAATTAAACAAACCTGTTTGAGAAACAAATCTACTATATAAGACGAACCAGCAAGCGAAAAGTTTCATTTTTTTAATTAATTTTCCTATTTTATTATTAAAGAAGACAACAACTTACTGTTTTAAGGAAAATTATGTAGAAATAGAATAAATATTTTTTCTAATCCCTTAATAAATACCCATGTTTCTGTTGATTAAACCTAAAATTCAATTTTTTTATTCTCAATTAGTTTATGAAAATGAAAACACAGCCATTTCCATAAGTGGCTGTGTTTTTCCATTAAGTGACGATCTGCTTATATTGCGTTACTTATACATCCTCCAAAACATCCTGGCCATTTTTATCTTCTTCAAAAGTTAGAACTTCATCAACCGGCTGATAAGATTGGCCATAAAAGTGCGTGTCCCTATAGGTGTGAATCATTTCATATGTTTTTTTCATTGCTTCATAAATCATTTCTTCACTTTCATTCCCCGGGGACCAATAAAGAATTTCCATCGTATTAATTTCATTAGTTGCAAGTGATCTACGGCTGTAACCAATTGATTGGGCATGCTCAAATCCTTCCCTTTTATAAAAACGCAAACGTTTTTCTGTATCGGTATCTTCATAATCAACTGGCTCAACTTCTAAAATAATAGGTTTCCCCTTCGCTTTAAGCTTTTCAAGCAATTTATGGCCCAGCCCTTGGCCACGGGATTCCGTTGATACAAATAAATAATCAATAAATACAAAATTATCGAGCTCTACATACATAAGGACATGGTGAGGGCCTTCATCCTTATGATAAATGTCTGAACGCTCCTTTAGAAGTGTTTCCATATGATCTTTCGATTTCATTTCCTCAATAGGGAAATACTGATTCAATTTTTCATACCAATGCATGGATCTGCTCCTTTTCTGCTTCCCAAACCTTAGATTTGGTGGCGCAAATATTTATTCCAGCATGATAAGCTCCCAGCTTTCCTTTCCATTATGGTGTACGCGAAAAGAAAGTAAATAAGCTATAATTTGGCCTAAAAAACGATATATCCTGCCAGATTAAGTATTTGTGGAATTACCCCTTTTAATACACGAAAGTTTCGAATAAAATAAGGATAGGGGATGATTCATACTAATCACAGGAAACTGTGAAAAGAAAGATGGAGGTTTATCATGGTTGGTTACATAACAGATTTAACAATTGTTGCTTTGCTTATAATTGGATTTACTGCCTTATTAGGTGTACTAACTAATGGTATTGGAGAAAGGTTTTTTGGCGGTAAAAATAAATCCCAATTCGTGGATCAATCTGTAAGAGTGCAGACTGGATGGAAAAGCGTAGGCGGAAAGAAAAAGTAAATTCCGATATGCCCATATACTATGATACCGCATACAAAATTGGTGTCAAATAAAAAGAGCATTTTGCTTTTAGGTGACCGAACCAGGACTTTATTATATTTAAAGATCAAACTGTATATAGAAAAAGAGGCTGATAACTTCAGCCTCTTTTTCTATGGTGTATAATCAACGTTTTGCGTATACGTATTACCTGCATTCCATAACAAGAATTCATTTATCCCTTGTTCGTTTAAAGCCTTAATCTGGGCTTCGACTTCGGCCTTTCCATAATTCTTGTAGTTTCCTGCACCCAAGTAAGAGGCTGTAAAATCCTGAAGCCATGGCCTGGATATAGGCGGGTTTTCCAGCTCACCCAACTTCTTTTTCTCTAGCTTTGCATATTCTGCAACCAGTTTATAAGGTTCCAGATCAGGTTTAGCTATTCCAAAGTAAGATGTCCAATGGCTTGGATAAATCATGGAGGAAATTACATCTACGTGTTCAGAGATCTTCGAGAAATTTTGCCCAATTCCCGGAGCTTCCGGCAAGGTTGCTGTATAGCCAAAGATGTCAACAGACACCTTGACTCCATATGGTTCCAATTGTTCCTTTGCATAGGCAACAAAATCTGTAACAGCCTTAACGCGTTTCTGAACATTTTCCATTTCCAAATCTTTATATTCTCCCAGACCATATGTCAATGATGTATCCCTGTGTTCAAATCCTTCCGGGAAACGGACATAGTCAAACTGTATTTCCTGGAAACCCATTTTAGCAGCTTCGATAGCTATTCCTACATTATAATCCCAGACCTCTTTTAAGAATGGATTGACAAACGACTCGCCTCTGCCATTTTTCCATACCTTATTTCCTTCTTTAAATGTCAACTCCGGCTTCTTATTGGCAAGCACAGAATCTTTAAAAACAACCACCCTTGCGATCGGGTAAATTTGCTTTTCTTCCATCGTTTTCAGGACCTTCTCCGTATCTTTTATGTAAGGCTTCCCTATGTCACTGTAAGGGGAGTTTTCTTCCGGGATAAAAGTAAGATTGCCCCAATCATCCTTAATATCTATTACCACAGCATTTAATTCCGTTTCATCCATTAAACTGGTAAGCTTATTAAACCTTTCTCCTCCTGCAGAATGTCCTGTTACGTAAACCCCTCTTACAGCATCTGGATATTGAAAGGCATAGCCGGAATCAAATTGAAAACGGCTAATCTGTTCAGGCAGTTCCTTCACTAGCGAAATATGCTCTCTTTGAGGCTGTTTCCCTATATCCAGGTTTTCTAGTTCTTTTGCTTCACTAGTTCCTGCCGAAAATGAAATACCTGCCATAACCAACAAGGATGCAGTTATCTTCTTTGCTTTTTTCAAATGTTATGCCCCCTCTTCCTTGCAGACGTCCTTAACGTTACTTTTATTATAAAGTTATTTCAAAACCTATGCTATGATGATTCTTAAAAACTTGTATCCTCTTTCTTATATGTATCTTTTCCTCTTAAACTTTAAACCTTTTTTATCAAAATAATTAAATACTTTAGATGTTTAATTAAACAATTTGACGGAAAAATATAATTAATCGAAAATTCTAATAGTAATATTGTTCAAAATGTTGTATTATAAACTAAAGCAAAATACATTAACGAATAAAAGTGTTAAAGTCATCTTTTCACTCTTTAAATGTTTCAGATCTTTTTTACATCTTGGATATCCTTTTTATAATGGAAAGGATTAGGCATTAAGTTTATCAATTATAACTTTACCAGGATGTAAAAAAACGATCTCAAAATGAGATCGTTTTTTGTTATTTGGCGTATTGAGCTTTTAATTGCTGGTACTCTTTTTCTGAACAATAAACAAAATGTCCTGGTGTAATTTCACGCATTTCCAGTTGTTCACCTTCAGCATAATTGTGTACAGAAGGGGCATAGGATTTTCTTCTGCGTGTCCGTTCCGTTTCAGGATCCGGCAGCGGAATCGCTGATAATAGCGATTGAGTATATGGGTGCATTGGATTGTTATACAGATCATCTGCTGGTGCTAATTCTACCAGCTTACCAAAGTACATAACCCCAATTCTGTCACTGATATACTTAACCATTGACAAATCATGTGCGATAAACAAGTAAGTTAATCCTTTTTCTCGCTGAAGCTTCTTCATCAAGTTTACTACCTGGGCCTGAATAGAAACGTCCAAGGCTGAAATTGGTTCATCAGCAATGATAAAATCCGGATCAACAGCTAGCGCACGTGCAATACCGATACGCTGTCTTTGTCCGCCAGAGAATTCATGAGGATAACGGTTAGCGTGCTCTTTGTTTAGACCAACCGTTTCTAAAAGCTCATAGACTCTCTCCATGCGTGCTTTCTTATCTTTAGCCAGACCATGAATATCAATGCCCTCAGCAATGATGTCAGCAACAGTCATACGAGGGTTTAAAGATGCGTAAGGATCCTGGAAGATCATCTGCATTTTACGATTAAACTTTTTTAGTTCTTTTGCAGACTTTTTGCCATGTACATCTTCACCTTCAAAGAGAACCTGGCCATCAGTTGCATCATATAATCTGATGATGGTACGTCCAGTTGTTGATTTTCCGCAGCCTGATTCACCTACAAGGCCAAGAGTTTCACCTCTGTAGATATCAAAAGTAATGCCATCAACTGCTTTTACCATATTCGGGCGTCCAACATTAAAGTGTTGTTTCAAGTTTTTAATTTCAAGTAATTTTTCTGCCATGATTATTTACCCTCCTTCACTAATACTGGCTTTTCAAATGTGGAGGATAATTGGCGCATACGTTTCTTTACAGCTTCAGGCGGCTCAACCTTTGGAGCATCCGGATGAAGAAGCCATGTTTTTGCAAAGTGAGTTTCTGAAATCTGGAACATTGGCGGTTCTTCTTCAAAGTCAATTGCAAGCGCATAGCTATTTCTTGCTGCAAACGCGTCTCCTTTTGGAGGATTTGTTAAATCCGGAGGAGTACCAGGTATGGCAGCTAATTCAGCTGAATCATCACTATCCACACTTGGCATGGAAGCAAGAAGACCCCATGTATATGGATGGCGCGGGTCATAGAATATTTCATCTACAGTACCCATCTCAACAATTTGTCCGGCGTACATTACAGCTACTCTATCTGCAACATTGGCTACCACTCCAAGATCATGGGTGATAAAAATGATGGATGTATCCATTTTGCTCTGGAGATCCTTCATTAGCTCAAGAATTTGTGCCTGGATTGTAACATCAAGTGCTGTTGTCGGCTCATCGGCAATTAAAAGCTTTGGATTAGCAGCAAGAGCAATCGCAATCATGGCACGCTGTCTCATACCGCCTGAGAATTCATGAGGATATTGGTTTACTCTTTTTTCAGGCATCGGAATACCTACTAAGCGAAGAAGTTCAATCGCTCTATTCTTTGCATCCTGCTTGGACATATTTTGGTGCTTTATTAAGCCTTCCGTTATCTGGTTCCCTATTTTCATTGTCGGGTTTAGGGATGTCATAGGATCCTGGAATATCATACTGATTTCTTTTCCACGGATTTTTTCCATTTGTTTTTCGGTTTTAGGTACTATATCGTCACCGTTTAATAAAATCTGGCCTCCGGAAATTTGGCCTGGCGGCATGGGTATTAGCTTCATAATTGACTGGGACGTAACACTTTTACCTGACCCTGATTCACCAACGATGGCAAGCGTCTCTCCCTTATGAAGGTCAAAGCTGACACCGCGGACTGCTTTTACTGTACCTCCATATGTTTGGAATGAGACTTCTAAATTTTTGACTTCAAGTAATTTTTCCATATTCTCACTCCTTTATTTGCGCATTCTAGGATCTAGAGCATCACGTAATCCGTCACCAACTACGTTGAAAGCGAAGATTGTTAGACAGATAAACGTAGCAGGGAAGAATAAACGCCATGGATAGTAACGCATCGCTGGAAGGCCGTCATTGGCCATTGTACCCCAGCTGGCAAGCGGTGGAGTCAATCCAAGCCCCAGAAAGCTTAAGAATGCTTCAGTAAATATTGCAGAAGGGACAGTTAATGTCATGGTAACTAGAATCGGTCCCATAGAGTTTGGAATTAGATGTTTGCTCATAATTCTATTAGTATTGGCACCAAGCGTTTTCGCTGCCAGAACATATTCCTGACTCTTTAGTGATAATACCTGTCCACGGACAATACGTGACATGTTGATCCAGCCTGTGATAGACATCGCTATGATCATAGTAGTTAAACCCTGTCCAAGAACAACCATTAACAAAATAACTAATAGAAGATAAGGAACACCGTAAAGAATATCGGCAAAACGCATCATAAATTCATCAGTACGCCCGCCTTTATATCCGGCGATTCCGCCCCAGATTACACCGATAATCAAATCAATCAACGCTGCAGCAACACCGATAAAGATTGATATTCTTGCACCCTCCCATGTACGTGCAAACACATCACGTCCGAGGTCGTCTGTACCAAACCAATGTTCAGAAGAAGGAGGCTGATTCTTATTGCTCAGATCATTTGAAGCGTAATCATATGGAGTCATATATGGTCCAAAGATCGCCATGAAGATTAGTAATCCAAGTAAAACTAACCCAAATAAAGCGAGCTTGTTTTTTCGAAATCGGATAAAAACATCTTTCCAAAATGAAAGACTTGGTTTTGAAATTTTTTCAGCTTCGCTTAGCTGTGTACCGACTAACTTAAACTTATCTTTCGAAATCTGCATAATTACTCTCCTTTCTTCCCGCCAGCAAGTTTTATGCGTGGGTCGATGATTCCGTATGCAATGTCAACAAGGAGAATAGATACAAGCAACAGAATACTGTAGAAAACTGTTACACCCATAATTACCGTATAGTCACGGTTGTTAATACTTGTTACAAAGTGTGCACCTAACCCAGGAATACCAAAGATCCTTTCAATTACAAAGCTTCCTGTCAAAATGCCGGCAGTCAACGGCCCCATATATGTTACAACTGGTAATAGTGCATTACGGATTGTATGCTTTATTGTAATTACTCCACTGCTTAGTCCTTTTGATTTTGCTGTTTTAATATAATCATTTGCCAAAACCTCAAGCATGCTTGAGCGTGTTAAACGGGCAATGAATGCCATCGGTGTTGAAGCAAGTGCCAAGGCTGGGAGAATAGTATGCATGAATGATTCCCAACGTGCTACAGGGAAAATCCCCATTTTAATAGCGAGGAAATACTGCAGGAAAGATGCCATGATAAAGGAAGGCACAGAAATACCAAGAACTGCAATAATCATCGCTGTATAGTCAGGCCATCTATTATGTTTTAACGCTGCAATGATTCCTAAGAGAACTCCAAGTGCCACCGCGATAAAAATTGCTTCCATCCCCAGTAGGAATGATACCGGGAAACCTTCATTTATTAAATCATTAACCGTTTGGCTTTTATATTTAAATGATGGGCCGAAATCCCAATTTACAATTCTAACTAGATACTCCCAATATTGTGCATACCATGGCTTGTCTAAGCCAAAGTGGGCATTCAGGTTAGCTTCAATTTCGGGAGGAAGTTTTTTCTCTGATGCAAATGGGTTTCCGGGTGCAATGCGCATGAAGAAAAACGTTGCTGATACGATCATCCACAAGGATAGGATCATATACAGTAAGCGCTTTCCAATATATTTCGCCATTGTCAAACACCTCCAAATTATTACAATGCCTTAATCAGAAACGAAGGTATATGGGATTTAATATCCCATATACCTTTCGTCAAGTTAGCTATTCTTATTCAAAGTAAGCCCATTTGTACTGAACATCACCAAGGCCAGATACAGCCACATCTTTTAAGTTCTCAGCTTGTACCCAGTTGTTTGTGTAGAAATAGATAGGTGCTACAGGCATCTCTTCCATGAAGATTGCTTCTGCATCTTTCAATAATTGCTGGCGAGCATCAGCGTCAGTTTCTGTTGCCGATTTAGCAAGCAGATCCTGGAACTCTTTGCTTTCCCATCCAGTATTATTGTTTCCGCCGTCAGCGTCACGATACATTTCTAAGAAGTTGATTGCATCGTTAAAGTCACCTAACCAGCCCATACGTGCAACTTGGTAATCCATTTGATTTACTTTATCAAGGTATACATTCCACTCTGAGTTATCAAGAGTTACTTCAACACCAAGATTTTGTTTCCACATATCCTGGATTGCCTGGGCAATCTTTTGATGTGCTTCAGAAGTGTTGTAAGATAGCGTTACAGCTGGAAGTTCAGAAGCATCTTTATATCCAAGCTCTTCTAAACCTTTTTGTAAAAATTCTTTAGCCTTTTCTACATCATTGTCAGGGAAATAACCCTTCTCGTTTTCTTCAAACATTGATGGAGGAACAATTGCCATTGCTGGAAGCTGTTCACCCTGAAGGATGTTATCAATAAGCTCCTGACGGTTGATTGCATGTGCAAATGCTTTACGGATATTTACATTGTTGAAAGGCTCAGCAGTTGTATTGAACTTGTAATTGTAGATACCTGCGATAGGTTGAGTTACTAGGCGGCCTTCATCTTTAAGAGCCTGCATAGCATCAGTTGGAAGTGCACCTGTTGGAGCACCTGCCCAATCTAATTCGCCGTTGTCAAACATTGATAATTCAGTGTTTGGATCATTGATCATGATCATTTCGATCTTGTCTAGCTTAACTGTTTCTGCATCCCAGTATGTTTCACTCTTCTCAAGGACAATTTTGTCACTATGAGACCATTCAGTCATATGGAAAGGTCCGTTAGTTGTGAAATTATCACCAGCATCTGTTGCCCATTCTGGGTTAGCTTCAGCAACTTTGCTGTTAAATGGTAGATAAGTGTAGAATGCTGTTAATTCCAAGAAATATGGTGTTGGGTTTACTAATTTAACTTCAAGAGTTTTGTCATCGACTGCTGTAACACCTACATCATCCAGTGAACCTTCACCAGTGTTAGCTGCTTCAGCACCTTCGATGTAGTAAAGCTGATAAGCATATGTTGAGTTATTGGCAGGATCCAAAGCCCATTTCCAAGCAGTTGCAAAGTCTTGAGCAGTTACAGGATCTCCATTTGACCATTTTGCATCACGGATTTTGAAAGTGTAAGTCTTTCCATCCTCAGAAACCTGAACATCTTCAGCCATTGCATTTTCAGGCTTACCATCTTGGTTGATACGAGTTAAGCCTTCAAGAACCTGACGAAGAACAGTTCCGGATGTGGAATCCTCAGCTAATCCTGGGTGTAAAGATGGTGGTTCAGTATTGATATTTACTCTTAATTCCTGCGGTACATCAGACTTTCCGCCTTCGTCGCCGCCTTTGTCGCCGCCGCCAGCATTGTCTCCTCCGCCGTTGCACGCAGCAAGGAACATGCTTAGCACTAGCAGCATGCTAAAAAAGATCGATAATCTTTTGTTCACGGTTTTAACCCCCTATATAATTTCCTCAAACAGTACCTTTACGGGATAACCCTATTTTAAAACACAACTGTACGCCCCAGATATATTGCTTAAATAGTCTGTTAATTCAATTTGCAAAAATTTGCAGACTATTTAGAAGGCAACAAAAAAAGCAAGTTTATATTCTCTTAAAGATAGATTATTCCTTTATTCTGACAATTCAGCCTAAAAGAAATGAATCTTTAATATGTAAGCTATAAACTTACTCATTATGTACCATACTCTCGCTATCCGGAGTTATATAGTTTTGTTTTAAAATGTAACAAAATCGTAAAGAATATGTTTGTTACGTTTATTATAAATAGTTTAAAAACTTATTGCAAGTAGCTTTTAACTGCTTCAAAACAATCTAGCATTATATTTTTTGTTTAACCTCTTATAAATTAAGATTTTTAAGATTTTAAAAAAAATTTAAAATTTATCACTTTATAGATTATTAATAGTGAAAATAATCCTATTTTTCCCAATCCCCTTTCCCGGAAAGGCAGTTGTCATACTCGTCTTACTCCCAGTTATTTACTTGATTTTTGTATATCAATAGTATATTTTATTATATAATAACAATAAAATTTATTAGAAATCGGCAATGAAAAAAGAGTAGTACATTTATTTAGGGTTGGTAGAGAGCCTGTGGCTGGTGAAAACAGGAAACCCGGTAAATCGAATGGACTTTTGAGCCTTCTGAATTTTTCAGGCGTATCCTCTCGTTATCGAGGATCTATGCATAAAATATGCATAGGACAGAGTGACTCATATTGAGTAATTAGGGTGGCAACGCGGACCATTCGTCCCTATTTTTTTAGGGATGAATGGTCTTTTTTATGCTTATTTTAAGCATAATATGTAAATGCTTGCAATATATCCTACATTTTACAGCTTGTTAAAAGTGCTTTTTTCAGCCGAATAAAGGAGGAAAAACATGAAAACCATCTTTTCCGGCATCCAGCCGAGCGGGACGATTACCCTCGGAAATTACATTGGTGCCATGAAGCAATTTGTTGAATTGCAAAATGAATACAATTGTTATTTTTGCATTGTTGACCAGCATGCGATAACAGTTCCCCAAGACAGACTTGAATTACGAAAGAACATCCGCAGCCTTGCTGCCCTCTACTTGGCAGTGGGGATTGATCCAGAAAAATCCACATTATTCATCCAATCAGAGGTTCCTGCACATGCCCAGGCTGGCTGGATGATGCAATGCGTTTCTTATATCGGGGAACTGGAACGCATGACTCAGTTCAAGGATAAGTCTGAAGGAAAGGATGCGGTCTCTGCGGGATTACTTACTTATCCGCCACTTATGGCTGCTGATATCCTTTTATACAATACTGATTTAGTGCCTGTAGGAGAAGACCAAAAACAGCACTTGGAATTGACGCGTGATTTAGCAGAAAGATTCAATAAGAAATACAATGATATCTTTACAATTCCTAATGTGAGAATCGCTAAAGTTGGCGCCCGGGTTATGTCGCTTCAGGATCCGTTAAAGAAAATGAGCAAATCGGACCCAAATAAAAAGTCATTTATTTCACTATTGGATGACCCTAAACAAATCGAAAAGAAAATTAAAAGCGCAGTTACTGATTCAGAAGGAATCGTTAAGTATGACAAGGAAAATAAGCCGGGAGTTTCCAATCTTCTTTCAATATACTCCATTCTTTCGGGTAAACCGGTAGCGGAAATCGAAAATGAATACGAAGGCAAGGGCTATGGCGAGTTCAAAGCTGGCCTGGCAGAAGTTGTTATTCATACGATTAAGCCAATCCAGGATAAATATTATGAGCTAATGGAATCTCAAGAACTTGATGATGTCCTTGATCAGGGAGCTGAAAAAGCACGTAAAGTCGCAAATAAAATGATTGGGAAAATGGAAAATGCCATGGGACTAGGCCGGAAAAGAAAATAAAAAACAGCCATTTGGCTGTTTTTTTATTATTGGAAATCTCTAATTCACCTTTGGACCATGCTCCATTTCCCATAACTTTTCAAAAAACGGCTGCCCTTTAATCAAATTCTCACAAAATTGCTCATGCTTGCTTGACCAGCCATATTTGCTTTCCTCGTACAGTTCATACCATGCTTCTTCAAAATTCAATGACTGGATTTTGGAATACCTTTCCGGACTCCATTCGGTGTACCAGTAGCGGACTTCAGCATCATTCTTTGAGGAATGCAGCTGATCAAGGGCCATAAAAAGCAATTGTTTCAGTTGCCTTTCTTTCCTGGTAAGCCCCATCATAAGATCAGGTGATGGTGAAAGAATATGAAAATCCTTTAGTGCTGTTTGGTCATTAAATGAGTAGGTTTTCGCATCTTGATTATCCAGCATTTCGTAAGCAAGCTGTTCCTGGCGAGGAATCAGCCTGCTCTTTCTGATTGGAATGTTATAACCTATTGTGTCCACAGCCAGGATGCCTGTCCCATCTGATACAACAAAGCAGTATTCCAATTGGATTCTCTCATGATTTTTCCTTAAATAAGCCTTTTGATAGATGTCATCAAGCAGTTGTTGTGGTAGCTCTGAAAGATCATTTTCAATGTAATTAAACAAAATCGGGTCAATCTTTAATAACGGTACCTGGTCTAGCAATTCAACGCCATCATCTTTTCTCCATTCGTGAAAATGGCATACATTATATCCATTTTCTTCCCCTTCAAACCAGTTCACCCAAACATCATGAAGATATAACATTTTTAAACCCCCACTTCAACAAACTGTTTGTCACTCAGTATGGGCAGTCAGCAGTAAATTTATTCCTTAATTACATTCAGAATCCATTTTTTTATCTTTTATTACTGTCAAAAGGAAAGTATATACTTATCCAAATGATTAACATGCCTGCCGGAAGCAGATAACATTCTGGCCGGGAAGTAATAAAAAACAAATATTCCTTAAAGGCATGTCCCGTAGCAAGCAAATTCAAATACGCTATAACGCTGACACCGCCTGAGACCGCAATTCCGAAACCAGTCAATAGCAAAAACGCTCTAAATAGCATACCGTATCACTGTGCTGTGAGCCCTAAATTGTATTAAAGCTGCCATGAACCCACTCCTTGCCTTGTCCTTTTTAAACATATATATGAAAGAACTTGATCGGTTATGTACAAGCTATCCGAAAAGCAGAAACGATTTGGCCTCCCCCACTTGGGGGACCGATTTTTATTCTAACGAAGCCTTACTTCTTGGAACTAGACAGTTATCAGGTTTAGAAAGCATTTATACAACAAAAAAAACGCCACACTATGGCGTTTTTGATTGGAGTGGAATGTGCGAAGACTCCTGCGGGAGCAAGGGTCAGGGGAGACCCCGCTGGAACGGAGTGACGAGGAGGCTCCCCGGGCCGCCCGCGTTCGCTGAGCACCTGGAACGGAAATCAACAGACCCATTTCACAGACGGACTAAAAAAGACTGTAGGCAAATCCGATTTTCATCGAGTTTGTCCACAGTCTGAAACGCCACACTATGGCGTTTTTTTGCTTTTATTAACGGTTTGATTTAGGGTTGAAGGCATCCTTTAACCCTTCACCTATAAAGTTAATGGAAAGAATAGTGAAAGTTAAAACGGCTGCCGGCGGAATCCAGATCCACCATTTGCTAGTTAAAACATCAGGGCTTCTGGCCTCCTGAAGCATATTACCCCAGGTAGGAATGTTGATTGGAACACCGAACCCCAAGAAGCTTAGTCCTGTCTCAGCAACAATCATTGCTGCCAATGTAATCGTTGCTTGTACAATAATAGTCGACATTACGTTTGGGAGCAAATGCTTAAAGATTGTTTTAGGTGCTGAACAGCCGATAGAGACTGCACTCATAATATATTCATTTTCTTTCTCAGCCATAACCTTGCTTCGCACCAGACGGGCAGTACCGGTCCAGCTGAGTACACTGATTACAAATATAAGAGTACCTGTACTTGATTCGATAAAAATTGATTTTAACACAATAACAAATAGAAGAAACGGAAAGTTCATCATAAAGTCTGTGAATCTCATTAGGGCATTATCGACCCAACCGCCAAAATATCCCGCAGTGGCACCTACAAGAGTACCAATTGTAATAACTGAGATCGTGATTGAAAATGCAAGTAATAGTGAAGTTTTACCGCCGTGTAAAGTACGGGCAAATACATCTCGTCCTGACTTATCAGTACCGAAATAATGCTCAGCAGACGGCTCTTTACTCATTTGCGTTAAATTAATCTTAGCTGTTTCCTCAACCGGCATAGTTAGCGGCTCAGCCAATATGGACATTGCACAGACAATCAGCAAAAAGACCAAACTAACCATTGCTATTTTATTGCGCAAAAACTTACGGCGGGCGAGAGCCCATGGTGATTGACTCTTCGGCGGTTTAACAGGTTCTACTAAACCAGGCGAAGTTTGCTGTGAAATTGAAGGTTCCATACTCTCACCTACCTAACTTAAACGAATACGCGGATCTACTAAACCGTATAGTAAATCTGCAATTAGATTTCCAATTAGCGTTAAAATGGTCAACATCATGGCAATGGCCATCATAACAGAATAATCACGTGCGTTAACTGACTCTACGAATAAATAGCCGATGCCAGGGTATGTGAAAATGGTTTCGGTAATGATTGCCCCTCCAAAAAGATTAGCAATATCGAATCCAAGCAAAGTAACGATAGGTATGATTGAGTTTCTTAGAATGTGCTTATTATAAATCGCAGATTCCTTCGTACCTTTAGCTCTTGCAGTACGAACATAATCTTTGCGAGAGCTTTCGATCATATCATTTCTTAAGAATTGTGTATAGGCGGCTGTAGCCATGGCGCCCAATACAAGAGCTGGCAATACTGTATGTTTTGCTTTACTTAAGTAGTAATCCAGTGTTCCTGGCTCTACCCCGCTGCCAATACTTCCGCTGGCCGGAACCCAACCGAGGTTAATGGCAAATACATAAATCGCAACTAAAGCTGCAACAAAGCTAGGTATAGCAAGTGCAAGATAGTTAAATGCTGATATTAAATAATCTCCAACGCTATAGGCAAAACGCCCAGAATATCTTCCCATTAGAAAAGCCAATAAATAAGTTATTAAAAGAGCTGCTATTCCCAAAATTATTGTGTTCGGCAAACGGTCTCCGATTAATTCCATAACCGGGCGCTTATGAACAAATGAATCTCCAAAATCTCCTTGGACCACTCCACTCATCCAGCGGACATACTGTACAGGTATAGGATCATTTAATCCCATCTTATCCCGCATTTCTTCGATATATTCCGGATCAGAGTTTAAAGGGTCAATTTTTCCAGATAGTGCATCTCCAGGCATTAACTTCGCCAAAGAAAATACTACTACTGAGATAAGGAAAATTATTGGAATCATACCTATTAGTCGTCGAATTGTGTACTGTAGCATTTTCCATTCCCCTTACCAAACAAAAATTTATTCGTTGGTTAAACTAGCAATCATTGGGGGAAGATCCCCCAATGATGCAGTTTCCTTTTATCCAATTACTCTACAATGTGCCACTTATGGAACTCATCTGTTCCAAATGGAGTTACTTTAACTCCACCAACACGCTTGTTGATAGCCCATGGATCAATACGCTGTTCAAAGAAGATGATTGGCAATTCTTCGTTAACAAGCTTTTGCCATTCGTTATAGATTTCCTGACGGTGTTCAGTTACATCTTTGCTTGAGTCTTCAGGGAATGTTACACCCTTCTTGATTAGCTCATCAGACTTTTCGCTGTACCATCTCCACATGTTCCACTTATCAGTAGATAACCAGATTCCAGCTGGATCCGGATCTGCAGCAAGTCCCCATGCGCCCATGAATGTTTCAACAGATGGATCATCTGCTTCAATAGTGTCATAGAATAGGTTAAAGTCTTTTAATGAACCGCCGTTAAGCTTAGCGTTTAAGCCAATTTCCTGCCATGATTGAAGAATGAATTGAGCACGTGCTTCTGAAGTTTCTGCTCCAGCCATTGCATCAAAGTTAATTGTGAATGGATTTCCTTCTGGATCTTCACGGAAGCCGTCGCCGTCCTTATCAACATATCCTGCTTCGTCAAGTAAGCTCTTTGCTTTTTCTACATCATACTCATATTGATTGATTTCAGAATCATCAATTTTAGCCCAAGATACTGATGGGAATGGAGTATTTAAAGGTTTTCCTAAGCCGTTTGCAAAACCATCAATGAATGCTTGACGGTCAATAGCATGTGCCATTGCATGGCGAAGGTTTTTATTTTGGAACTTCTGGTTATCAGAAACCACTACACCTTTTTTAGTGTCATAGTGACCCCAGTCGAAACCAATATAGCTGTAAGACATTGCATCTGCTTCTACCGGATTTACATTATCAAGAGCTTTAATAGCTTCCCACTGATCTTTTGGAGCTTCAATAACATCGATTTCTCCGTTTTGCACTAAACCTTGTGCAAGAGATCCATCAATGATTTTGTAAACGACACCATCTAATTGTGGTTTGCCTTGCCAGTAATCATCAAAACGCTCAAATTCCACCATTTCACCTGGTACGATATTCTTAATCTTGAATGGTCCAACACCGATTGGGTTTTTACGAACTTGGTCAGCATCTGGAAGTTCTTTAGAAGAAATATCACCGTAATAATGCTTTGGTTCAGGATAAGACCAGATGTTGTCTAATAAGTTAACAGATGGTTCTGTTACTGTTACTTCTATTGTGTAGTCATCGATTACTTTAATACCTTCGATAGTGTCAGCTTTTCCATCTTTGTATTCTTGAGCACCTTTGATCATTGCTACGTTAGCAAAACGAGGTCCCTCGTAAATTGGATCAGCAATTAAGTACCAGGCGTATTCCATATCTTCAGCTGTTAATTCTTCGCCATCATGCCACTTAACACCTTGCTTAAGCTTGAAAGTTAATTTTGTTTTGTCTTCTGAAAGTTCCCATTCAGCCAGGTTTGGCTCAGGCTGTAACTCGTCATTTGTAGCTACTAAACCCTCATGCATGAACTGAAGGGCATTTGCATCATCTTCCCCTTCATAGTAGGCATAAGAGAATACGCCTTTAAATGGCTGTGTGTAACCGAAAGTTACTGTTCCGCCTTCTGTTGCTTCTGTTTTTGTTTCTCCATCCGTACCGTCTTTAGGCTCTTTTTCAGTATTAGCTTTCTCGCCAGAACATGCTGCTAGGAATACAGACATGATCAGAAGTACTGAAAGAAGCCAAAATGCTGATTTCTTCATTGTTTTCCCCCCGAAAAATATTTTTTGACAAAGCATTATTTATATAAGTGACAAGCGACTCTATGCCCAGGCTTCACCTCCCTTAATTCCGGTTTTACACTCTGGCACTCCGGCATTGCATGCGCACAGCGCGGATGGAATGTGCATCCTTTTGGAGGATCGATCGGGCTCGGAACATCCCCCTCTAAAATGATTCTTTCTTTCTTTTTGCGCGGATCCGGTTCAGGGATAGCAGAAATAAGTGCTTGAGTATACGGGTGGAGAGGTTCTGCATAAATGCTGTCTTTATCCGCCACTTCCACCAGACCGCCCAAGTACATGACACCAATCCGGTCACTCATATGTTTAACAACGCTCAAATCATGGGCAATAAACAAAAAAGTAAGATCAAATTCATCCTGTAGCTCTTTTAATAGATTCAAAACCTGCGACTGAACAGATACATCCAGGGCTGAAACTGGTTCATCTGCAATAATCAATTTAGGCCTTAAAGCCAGTGCCCTGGCAATCCCGATACGCTGCCTTTGTCCGCCGGAGAATTCATGTGGATATTTATAATATGCATCTTCAGGAAGTCCAACTTTTGCAAGAAGATCCAATACTTCAGGCTTCAGTTCTTTTTCAGATTTATTGTTATAATTTCTGATCGGCTCAGACACCAGATGCCCAACCATCATCATAGGATTTAAGGATGCATAAGGATCCTGGAAAACCATTTGGAAGTCCTGGCGGATTTTCCGTAAGCTTGTTCCTCTGACATTCGTTATATCCTGCCCGTCAAAAATGATTTGCCCTTCAGTTGGCTCGAGCAGTCTGAGGATCGTTCTGCCGGCTGTTGATTTTCCGCAGCCTGATTCACCTACAAGCCCCAGTGTTTCCCCTTTTCTTATTTCAAAAGAAACATCATCAACCGCCTTGACAACTGCCACTGTTCTTCTAAGTATTCCACCTTTTATCGGATAGTACGTTTTAAGGTTTTTAACCTCAAGAAGCATTTCATTGTTGCTTTTATCCTTTTTTAACACAGCAGTATTTTTATGTTCTGTATTCATTATGCGTTCACCTCTGTTTTCGGGCGGCTTGTCTCATAAAGGAGACAGGCAACCTCATGTCCTTCTTCATTTTCTGCCAATTGAGGTGTAATGGTTAAGCATTCTGGCATTGCCTTCGGGCAGCGCGCCGCAAATTTGCACCCTGTTTTAGGCATATTTTTCAATGAAGGCACAATTCCTTTGATCGTGCTGAGTGTTTCAACTTCTTCATCCATTTTTGGAATGGCTCCCATTAAGAGCTGTGTATAAGGATGTTTCGGATTATGGAATAAAGAATCGACATCTGTCCGCTCCGCAATTTTTCCTGCATACATAACGATTACTTCATCGCACATCTCCGCGACAACACCCAGGTCGTGAGTTATTAAAATAACTGACATATCATTGACTTCCTGGATCTCTTTCAGAAGCTCCAGAATTTGGGCTTGTACCGTTACATCCAGTGCTGTTGTCGGTTCATCGGCAATCAGCAGCTTTGGCTGGCACGCAATCGCAATGGCAATCATAACCCTTTGTCTCATACCGCCTGAAAGCTGGTGCGGATATTCATCAACTATCTTTTCCGGCCTTGAAATTCCGACACTTTTTAAGAGTGCAATACTTTTAAGGCGAGCTTCTTTTTTTGATATTTTCATATGGTTGAATAATACTTCCTGCAATTGAAAGCCGATAGAAAATACCGGGTTTAATGAAGTCATAGGCTCCTGGAATATCATCGCGATATCCTTTCCCCTAATCTTATTAATCTCTGAATCTGTCATATTCTCCAAGTGGACACCATCGAATAAAATTTCTCCGTTGCGGATTTTTCCTATTCCTTTCGGCAGAAGCTGCATGACTGAAAGACTCATTACAGATTTACCGCAGCCGGACTCCCCTACGATTCCGACTATTTGCCTAGGCTTAACCCTAAAGGAAACGTTATCAACAGCGTTGTAATATGTACCATCTATAGAAAAAGCCGTTTCTAAATTCTTCACCTCTAGCAAAGGTGTGTCATTATGTAAATGGGATTTAGCGCTCATGGGACACCTCTTACCTTTTCGAATTATTCTGTTAATTCGTTCTATTTGTCTAAAATATTATTACAAAGTTATTACAATTGCAAGATTTTTTTAAAATTTGCTAAGATTCATTTTTCTAACCTTTAAAAAAGCCCTACTTTAGGGCTTTAAAGCGTTTATATATCCAGTTTAAATTTAGTTGGTTTTACAAAATATTCGGACGGCGCAATAAAAGATAGTTTTGTAGAAAAACTTTTTTTCTCTCTAAACTCTCTAATAATTTCATATCCCGCTGCATATCCCAGCAATTGCGGATAGGGCTTTTCACCGTATAATAACTTCTGATGAAGCCTTTCCTCCTTTTTCACCTTTAAATGATCCTTGAGTATTTTTTCCCACCAATGTCTTATTTCTTCTTTCGAATATAATGTGCACCATTTCCCCCTGTACTGCTTACCGACATTCATTTCAACAGAATGCTCAGCCAAGCCTTCCAGGATAATGGAATCCAGCAAAGTATAATCTTCCAAACTTTTTTTCTGGCTATTAATCCGGCAGGAATGGTGGTATTCATGAACGAATATAGCCTCCAATTCCTTTTCATCTACGTCTGGGGTTATAAATAGAAAAAACATGTTTTTAAATGATACACCTGATTTTCCGTTCTTCCTTGAAAATAGTCCTCCCGCTGCTGCCGGAAAAATGTATACATCAATTTCCGGCCCTGCCCATTTATGCTTATATTTTAAATATATTTTTTCAGCAAGGCACCATGCTTCCTTTTCTTTTAATTCCCTGAAAGTATTCCTGCTGCTGCGATCAGGCTTATACATTCCGAAATTTATTAAGTATTGATATATTTTTTGGGAATTCGTTTCATTGAAGGATTTGAGTAGCTTTTCACAAATTTCAATCGGATTGTTAAAGCTTTCTTCAAGCCATTTATCTGTTTCGACTATCCCACTTTCCCACCCCCAACTTTTGATGATCCTCTTACAATTTTATGTAGATGAGTGGACTTTAGTTCTTTGAGGACACATAAAAAAGGCATACAATATAGCTGGCTAAAAATTCCCGCAAAATAAAAAGCTGACTCATTAGGTCGTTATATAACGACTTTTTGAGTCAGCCTCTTCAATTACTCATATTTTTTAAAAACAATCGTTGCATTATGGCCGCCAAATCCTAATGAATTGCTCATCGCAGCCTTTATTTCTTTTTCTCTTGACTTGTTTGGCACATAATCAAGGTCACATTCAGGATCAGGTGTTTCAAGGTTAATCGTAGGAGGCAAAACGCCTTCTCTCATTGCCAGCACTGTAAAAATGGCTTCAATTCCGCCTGCTGCACCAAGAAGGTGGCCTGTCATCGATTTAGTCGAGCTTACAGCCAATTTGTAGGCATGCTCGCCAAAAACCTCTTTAATCGCCAATGTTTCAAATTTATCATTATAATCTGTGCTCGTTCCATGAGCATTAATATAGTCGATATCCTCCGGATTTAAGCCGCCGTCTTCAATCGCCATTTTCATCGCTCTCGCTCCGCCTTCTCCGCCTGGTGCCGGAGCGGTGATGTGATAGGCATCTCCTGTTGCTCCATATCCGACAATTTCAGCATAGATTTTAGCACCTCGTGCAAGTGCATGTTCCAATTCCTCAAGTACGACAACACCTGCTCCTTCACCTATGACAAATCCGTCCCGATTTTGATCGAATGGACGGCTGGCCGTTTTCGGATCAGGATTAGTGGATAGAGCCGTATTGGCACAGAATCCTGCCACAGACATTTTCGTGATCGGCGCTTCTGCTCCGCCAGTGATCATCGCATCAGCATCGCCCCGTTGAATGACCTTAAAAGCATCGCCAATCGAGTTTGTTCCTGTTGCACATGCCGTAACGGTACATGAGTTAAATCCTTTTGCCCCAAGATAAATGGAGACCTGGCCGGTAGCCATATCCGGAATCATCATTGGTACAAAAAACGGGCTAACCCTTCTGTATCCGCGTTTTAAAAACGTTTCATACTGGTTTTCAAAGGTTTCCATCCCCCCGATTCCGGAACCGATCCAAACACCAATACGATGTGCGTTTTCATCTGTAATCTGAAGGTTGGCATCTTTTACTGCCATCAATGAAGAGGCAACAGCATAATGTGTAAACCGGTCCATCTTTCTGGCATCTTTTTTGTCCATGTACTCTTCAGGACTGAAATCCTTTACTTCTGCAGCCACTTTGGCTGGATATTCCTCCGCATTTAATCTTGTTAGAGGACCTACTCCGGATACCCCTGACTTAATTTTGGTCCATGTCGTTTCTGTATTATTTCCAAGTGGTGTTACAGCACCAATGCCTGTAACGACAACTCTTCTCTTATCCATTGTGATTGCAGCTCCTTTTAGAATATCATCAAATGGTTTTATAAATATTTAATATTGCTCTGTTTATTTTCCCCAGCGCATGGCAATGGCGCCCCATGTTAACCCTCCGCCAAAACCAACCATCACAAGCAGATCATCGTCTTTAATTTTACCGGCCTCAAGCTCTTCAACCAGCGCAATCGGAATTGAAGATGCTGAAGTATTTCCGTATTTATGAATGGTTTTTGACATCTTTTCAACTGGGAGTTCAAGCCTTTGCCTGGATGCTTCCATGATTCGGATATTTGCCTGGTGAGGGATAAGAAAATCCACATCCTCTTTTGAAAGCCCAGCTTTATCCAGTACGTTAATACAGCTTTCACCCATCTGGCGGACCGCAAATTTAAATACCTCGCGTCCGTTCATGATGATATATTCATCCTGGTAAAGATGCTTAGCTCCGGTTCCATCGGCACCCAGTTCAAACGAGAGGATGCCCCTTCCATCAGATACAGGGCCAAGCACAACAGCGCCGGCTCCATCACCAAATAAAACAGCCGTGTTCCGGTCATTCCAATCAGTAATTTTTGATAACTTTTCTACACCTACTACTAATACATGTTTATAGGTTCCTGTTTCAATAAACTGTTTACCTGTAATGATACCATACATGAATCCTGCACACGCAGCGCTGACATCCATTGCTGCTGCCTTGGATGCTCCCAGACGCTCTTGCAGCATACAGGCAACAGAAGGAAATGGGTAATCCGGAGTAACCGTTGCGACCAGAATCATATCCAAATCCTCAGCTGCAATTCCCGCATTATCCAAGGCATTCATTGCTGATTCATAAGCCATGGCTGATGAATCAATGTTATCATCCGCAATTCTTCTTTCTTCAATTCCAGTCCTTGTTCGAATCCATTCATCCGAAGTATCTACGATTTTTTCCAAGTCAGCATTTGTCACCACTTTTTCAGGCAGATATCTTCCAATCCCAATAATCCCTGCATTCATGGAGCCCCACTCCCTTTCTGTTATCCCCGTATTGTTTACAATACAACAATCATTCATCGCATATTTAATATATATTATTATCAATTATTATGACTTGGTACTAATTTTATCAAAGGTAGATATAAAAACGCAACACTTTTTAAACGCTGCCCTCCATTTACTCCACAAATGTCTATACGCTCCAGAAGCTTCTTTCATATGTTGTGATATAGGCATCTGAAAGGAGGAAGATCGCATATGCTTGATGAGGAATTTAAAAACAAAGACGAAGATGAAAAAGAGGCGGACCCGTTTACACAATTTATGTTTGGACCCAATTTTAGAAGAAAAAGGCACCAGGAAGAGCTGCAGGATGAAGTAGATATAGAAAAAGAACCTGAAAGAAGAAGTAAGCCCCAGCATGATGACTGGCTATTCGGCGGAAGAGAGCGCCCTCATGAAGATGACAGTTTAAACGGCAAAGTTAACCATATACTTAACAACATTAACTACGAGGAACTTATGAACAATATTGACACACTAATGACTTCAGCCAGCCAGTTAAAGCCGCTTCTGAAAAAAGCAAGCCCGTTCCTAGAACAATTTTGGAAGAAGAAGGGTTGAAGGTGGATGAAGAGGAGACTCTTCATCTTTTTAGGTTAGGAATTTTGATTGAAGTAAAATCTGGTTTTTGTAGGTCCAGCAAAAGTAAGATTCATAGACTTTAGGATCCTATAAGCAGTATGCCTGGAGTTAAGGTTTAAGAAGTCCCGGCAATTCTTGTTTGTTATTTGCGTGTTGATCAGCAAAAAGTAATCGGTTACTGCTTGAATATGGGCGGTTCTTGTAATCTTTGCACATTTGGAACAACACCACATCCCATCTTTTATTTTAAGGGTAAAAGATTTGCAGAAGTGACATTGCACCCCTTTTAAAAAGCTCTTTTTCACTTATCCCATATTCACTGAGAATTCGGTTTTCTAGGAGTGTATTTCTTGCAAAAATTAATTCATTTAGAGTTTGAAGCTGGTTTGGCCACATTATTTGTTTGTTGTAGGCCGATTTAGCTTCCATAAGTCTATCAACAATTTTTTCAGCATGGATTACTCTTTTAAAAATATAACTATTATCCTTCTCTGTTTTTATATAGGTGGAGGGGTTTATTATAACTACAAAATGTTCAATGGGTAGGGCTGGAAGCCTTTCCTTTAGTAACACTCCTGAAATTGTGATACCTGACGCATCACCTGTGATATTGGGTTAGGTATTACCTCTTCCTTCTGCCCGTGTATTTGGATAAGCTGACCAGAAAGTGGTTCAAAATATAAAGTACCTGAGTAATTTTTCACTTCGATAATAGCTGCAAAAAAGGGTGTTATTATAAGGGAATCAATTTGAAAAGCGTTTTGGAGGGTAAGACGAAGATCATTATAAATTCTAAACTCATTCTTGGGTAGAAGGCTTAAATAATAGTCTAGCTGCTTCTCTCCATTATATCCCGCAATTCGATTCCTATAATCCGTTTCGATTTCTTGTCTTTTCCGATGGTAATCCGGCAACCTTCGCAGTAAAGCTTCATTTTACAAAATTCTTAGCGGCTTGGTTCTTGGTTTCATTATCATGGCATACCTCCTGGAAGAATATCTTTCACGTTTAAAATTCGTTAAACCGAATAATTTATCCTTTTTGAGAATGGAAGTTTTTCAAGTTTTTTGCATTCTTTGCTTGGCTTTCTTATCATGATAAGACCAAGTTTGCAAGCAGGGGTTTCTTTTGTACGTGATTTTATAGTTGGTTGCGCGCGGGATCCTTCTTTGGGCGCGGCAATTGCCTGGTTACGCGCGGCTGCTCTCCTTTTGTGCGCGGGTTTCTTCCTTTTACGCGCGAATTTAGCTTGGGAACACGCGGATTCAGCAACTAACCCTTCTCCTTAATCCCCCAACAAAAAACCAGCCCCCACAGGCTGGTTCCTCAAATTATTCATTTTCTTTCAGAGCGTCTGCTTTGCCCATTTCATAGGCTTCGTTCATGACTTTGGTGAAGAGATTCATGAACGGCTGGATCATTTCCATGGAGAGTTCGATGCCTGCTTCGTCCAGTTGTTGTTTGGCTTCAGGCATGTGTTTCATGGCGATTTGCATGAATTCCATCGTTTTGTCGTTTGGCTGCATCTGTTGTTACCTCCTATGTATCGTTCTGATTTTTTTCAGGCAGTTTGCCTGTCTTTTTGTACTCTTCAATGGCAGCATTTAATTCCTTTTTGAAGTCTTCGTCTACAATAGGACTGAATTTCCCTAGTGAGATGACTTCATCTTGAAAATCGAAGGAAAGGTTGCCGGACTTTAGTTCGCCTTTGTTGAATTTCTCTGCCACTACTTCATACAAAACGTCGACATGCTGTACTGTGCTTGTTAGCACGACCGATTCACCCAGGTCGGACTGATCGGATATAAACCCGATGGCATACAGTCCTTTTTCTTTTAGTTTTTCGATAACAGGAACATTATACCCATCACCGGCAGGATAGACAACATCAGCGTTTTTGAAAATGAGGTTATCAAGCAGTTTTATCGCTTTTTCTTCATTGTCCCAGTTGCCGACATATTGGATTTCTACATTAACATTTTTATTATTAATAGAATTGGCACCTTCATAAAACCCTTCTACTTCAGGCTGCCATTCAAAGGCCGCAAGTACGCCTACGGTTCCGGTTTTGGTTACGTGGCCTGCTACCATACCTCCGAAAAAGCCCATCGCATAGGCTTCAAAATTCAAGCTGGTCGTATTTTCATTTTTGGCATTGCCATTAAAGCTGACAAAATGGATATGTGGATATTTTTTAGAGATGTTATTAAAGTATTCCGCGTATTCATTGCCATGGCCGAATATCAGATTTACACCTTTTTGGTCAAACTCTTTGACGGCCCTTTCTACAACCATCTCGGAGTTCATGCCTTCTTTATAATAGACATCTACATTATATTGGGATTGAATCTTTAACATACCTTTATAGCCTTTGGTTCCCCATACTTGATCGTTCACCGTATCGGGTACTAATAATCCCGCTTTCTCAAGTTTCCCTGTGGATATTGCTTGTCCACAGGAGACCAATAAAAGAAGGCACAAAAGAAGGATCCCGTATTTCTTTAATGTCTTATGCATCTTCTTTTTCTCCGCCTCTCTGTAAAAGCTCCTTTCGGCTTTCACTTCATACTGATGGTAAGTCCGGTTTATTTTACCAAACTAATTTAATTCTACCTTGTCTATATGTTAATTGGAAAGATTTTTTTCTTAATCAATACTCATTCCTGTTCAGTAAAGCATTTAAGTGTCTCCTTTGCTGCTCCAGGCCCTCAGAATATTTCATTGAATTCTTCACTGTTTTGTCTATTATTTTACCTTTTTCCAAGTCATCGTTTCTGTGACTTAAGTTATATTCAAGGGACAGATATTCAGCGCATTTTTGCCAATGTCCCGGGAGGCTGCTTTTTAATAAATAAGATCCTCCTTGAATTTTATCAGTTTCCTCCATTATTGAATGAATGAGATCATCTATATAAATAGCATCATGAATCCATTCCCGGTTACTTAATTCTGCCCTTTTTCGATCAGCTAAAGCCTGGTGAAAGATAAATTCCTCCGGCTGCCAGGGACCGTAAATTGCAGGCAGATAAAAAGAATGAACCGCAATGTTATTTTGCTTAAGAAGCTCAATCGCTGTTTCACAGCGGCTATGCGCCCGGTTTATGTCTTTCAGCCACTGTAGCGGGAATAGAAACATAATTTTCGAATGGAATTTCTTCAATTCATTCATGTTATTAAAAAGGTATTTCTCTATAAGCTCATTCTCTCTTAATGCGGATAGATTATTCTTTAAATAGAAATCATAAAAATTAATAAAGAGTACTGTATCTTCCTTTATTTCCTTTTGCGTTTCCAGCCATTCAGAGTAATTCATTTCATAGAAATTCGCATTTCGTCCAATCTCTAAACGCTTATCGTTTAGATAAGGGTCTTCCTCCCCTTTATTGATATGGATTCCATCTATCTCACAGCCCTGATCAAGCAGATATTTACACAGACTGAATCCAACGAATTCATATGCACCTAATATAACTGCCCTGTCCATCTTCAATCCTCCTCAAAGCATACTCAATGTATCCTATGCTTTAGGGATTGTATTTATTTCTTATCAATACAAAGGCAGCTGCTATAATTCCTTTTCATATTTTCTAAAGAAATTCGTCATCTGTGAAGAAATCCTCTGTTTTTTGTCCGGAAGAATATAAAAAACAGTTATGGGGGCATTTTCATTTTCCCATTTTACAGATCTTTTTTTCAAATAGTCTGATTGCTTGTAAGCTCTTCCACCTGAAAGAATTTGAATGATTCTAACAGGAACTTTAAGACCTTCTGTGAGATTTTCTTCATGTTTGTTTAATACTTCGGCTATTTTTCCAGTTTCAATTTCATAGGAACATGCAAGCTCCTTTAAAAGTCTTTTATAAAAGAATTTATGCTCCTTTTCCTGTTCTAAATGGTGCTTTAATGACAAAATTGGATTAATTAGTACCGCTGAACGTATCATATGCCCCATTTCATGCATTAATTTAAGGGCAACCAGGGATCCCATTCCTTCGGCGATAATGTGGATTTTTTCATTTATAATTTCTGTCCGGACTATGTGCTCGTATAAAAATTTAGCTTTATCGACAGCTTTATCGCTGCCCCAGTTCCTACCGTATAGATTGGAATAAAAAATGGTATAGCCATGTTCCCTAAGCTTCCTTATTAATGAATGCTTCCCTTCATTTTGTGTCCAAAAACTGCTGTGCTCGTCAACAAAGTGCCTATCATCCCCAATGATCAGAATACCGAAACCACTTGGTTTATCTGGGTAATGAATCATGCACCATTCGGTATCCAATTGAAAGTTCCGGCTTTCCATAGTAAAACTCCTTTGCAGTTTGTTCATTATAATGTATGTATAAAAAAATAAAATGAAAGGGAGATTTGCCCAGTTTCAGACAAGTTCAATATCCAGCATGGCTTCCTGCACTCTTTTTGTTTTTACGATTACCCTGGTAGGCACATTCACCGAAAAGTAGGTGTGCATGTTGTAAAAATCAATTTATTTATTTAACAGCTTATGCTAATATGAAAAGGGATTTAATTATGTTAGAGGTGAAATGGATGAAATTCTTTTGGACATTTTTCTGGACTTTCCTTCTTGTTCAAATGTTAACGTACGTGGTTTCTTCGATGCTGGGAGCACATTATAATTTTGTAACCGGTGCCATCCTGGCAGTAGGAACAACCATCTTAATTTTTGTTGTCGCTTCCATCATTCCTGAGGGCCCAGCTGGGAAAGAGGGACTTCATTAATCAGAGGCAAGTCTGCAAGAAATTATGCCGACTTTAAAAGAGTCATCCTGACTGAGTCAGGATGATTCTTTTAATTTAGCCGGAATTATTTTACTGAAAGCTCTATTTTCCCGCTGTCAGCAGAAATAACTACTTCACTGTGGTCCTTGATTTGTCCTGCTATTATTTTTCGAGCCAGGGCTGTTTCTACATTTCTTTGTATAAAACGTTTGAGCGGCCTTGCTCCATATACTGGATCGAACCCGTTTTCTGCAATATATTCCTTTGCAAGATCATTTATACTTAGCTTGATATGCTGGTCTGATAATCTTGATTGAAGTTCAGTTACTAATTTAGAAACAATTTCTTTTATTTCATTCATCGCTAACGGCTTAAACAGGATCATTTCGTCTACTCTGTTTAAGAACTCAGGGCGGAAGTGGGTACGCAGCTGCCCCATTACTTTGCTTCTTCTTTCTTCATTGATCTCTTCTTCTCCTTCAGAACGTTCCAGCAGAAAATGAGAACCAATATTGGAAGTCATGATAATGACAGTATTTTTAAAGTCCACTGTCCTGCCCTGTGAATCTGTAATCCGTCCATCATCAAGCATTTGAAGCAGGATATTAAATACTTCAGGATGGGCCTTCTCGATTTCGTCCAACAGGATAACAGAATAAGGCTTTCTTCGGACTGCTTCTGTAAGCTGCCCGCCTTCCTCATACCCTACATACCCCGGAGGAGCCCCAATCAATCTTGAAACAGCATGTTTTTCCATATATTCGGACATGTCGATCCGAATTATTTGTTCTTCGCTATCAAACAGTGATTGAGCCAGGGCTTTAGCCAGCTCTGTTTTTCCTACTCCGGTCGGTCCCAGGAAAATAAATGAACCAATTGGACGATTTGGATCTTTTATTCCTGCCCTGGCTCTTAGAACTGCGTCCGAAACCAGCTGGACAGCTTCATCTTGGCCAATTACTCTTTCGTGTAAAATGCTTTCGAGACGCAGAAGTTTCTCCCGTTCTCCTTCTACAAGCTTGGCAACTGGAATGCCCGTCCATCTTGCGACAATGCCGGCAATTTCTTCTTCAGTAACTTCCTCTCTTAATAGTCGTTCCCCTTGATTCTCATTTACGGCATTTTCGAGTTCCTTCAGCTCATTTTCCAAAGAAGGTATTCTTCCGTGGCGCAATTCCGCAGCTTTATTTAAATCATAATTATTTTCTGCTTCTTCTAGATCCCAGCGCATTTTTTCAAGCTGTTCCCGCTTTTCCTGCACTTTCTGAATGCCTTCCTTTTCAAGCTGCCATTTTGCCTTCATGCTGTTGGCCTGATCTTTTAACTCTGCAAGCTCCTTCTGCAAAACAGAAAGCCTCTCTTTACTCGCTTCATCGTTTTCTTTTCTTAATGCAGCTTCTTCAATTTCCAGCTGCATCACGCGCCTTGTTACTTCATCCAATTCAGAAGGCATGGAGTCGATTTCAGTCCTGATCATCGCACAGGCCTCATCGACCAAGTCGATCGCTTTATCAGGGAGAAAGCGGTCTGTAATATAGCGGTCAGATAATGTTGAGGCAGCTACCAGGGCTCTGTCGTGAATATTAACCCCATGATGAATTTCAAAACGCTCTTTCAGACCTCTTAATATGGAGATTGTATCTTCTACATTTGGCTCCTGGACTAACACCTGCTGAAAGCGGCGTTCAAGAGCCGGATCCTTTTCAATATACTTCCGATGCTCTTCAAGAGTTGTCGCCCCAATGCAGTGCAACTCTCCTCTCGCAAGCATTGGCTTAAGCATATTCCCGGCATCCATGGCTCCTTCTGTTTTGCCAGCTCCCACAATTGTATGCAGCTCATCGATAAAAAGGAGAATTCTGCCTTCGCTTTTTTTCACTTCATTCAGAACAGCCTTCAATCTTTCCTCAAATTCCCCCCTAAACTTAGCGCCGGCAATCAGGGCACTCATATCTAGAGCGAAAATGGTTTTCTCCTTTAACCCCTCTGGAACATCTTTACGGACAATCCGTTGTGCCAGCCCTTCTACTATGGCTGTTTTACCTACTCCCGGTTCACCGATCAGGACTGGATTATTTTTCGTCTTTCTTGAAAGGATGCGAATTATATGCCTGATTTCGCTGTCTCTGCCGATAACCGGGTCAACCTTCCCCTCCTTCACCTCTACAACAAGATCTCTTCCGTATTTTTTCAATGCTTCATATGTTGATTCCGGATTTTGAGATGTCACTCTTTGATTCCCCCTAATTTCCTTAATGGCATGCTCCGCTTTTTCTTTATTCACACCGTATGATTTTAAAATTGGAGCGGAATTTGAGTCTGCTTCGGCAGCCGCTGCTATAAAAACATGTTCTACAGACATGTATTCATCTTCATACTTCTTCATAAACCTTTCCGCTTCTGCCAGGATGCGCTGGAGTTTTCCTGTAATATATAGCTTGCCTTGCTCAGCTCCTGACCCTGACACTTGAGGTTTTTTCCGCAAAGCTTCATGCATTTTATTAATGAAAGATTCAGCAGGAATCTGCAGTTTTGACAGGATCGATATAATCAGGTTATCTTCCTGATCCATTAGAGCCAAGAATAAATGGGCTTCATCCACTTCCTGATGATGTTCCCGTATGGCAATTGACTGTGCATTCATAAATCCTTCCTGCAGCCGCTCTGTCATTCGATTAAGATCCATTGCGAAACCTCCTATTTGACCTTCTTTGACCTTTATTTTTATTATAATCCATTTTCTGCATATGTAAAGTTTTCTGCAATCGTATGCTATATGATGGTAAGAAATTTATTTTTGAACATTAAACCTGTTATCATAGCGTTTATCCTCCAAGGGGAGATAAAATAAGGTGCAATTTGCCCTGATCGGAAAATAAGCTTTGCAGGAGGATGAACAGCGAAAAATTAAAGCGTTTGAAACAGTCTGAAAGCCATCCACAAATGGGATGGCTCCAGAGGTTATTGTTATGCTTTTCCCATTGTACTAATGGCTAATCAGAATTAAGGCTTTCTTTTATATGTCCAGACGCGGTTATGGTTGGAAGCCTCCGGAAATTGATCTCCGGCTCTCAATTTAAGCATTTGAGGATTATTGACGTTGCTTCCTGTTTCGCCGATTTCAATATAAATTCCATTGTTGGGCGCTTTCTGCCCCGGCTTGAATTGTCTATTTTGCCCCATGCAGATACCTCCTTTAATCTTAAATCATTTTTATTATTTCCACTCTAGATTTCCTCATGTGGGTAACTATTGGCATCGGCTGTTCCTGATGTGAATGGCAAAAGCTAATTTCCTTAATTATGCAATGAACTGGATATCCCTTTACACCTTTGTGGTTTTTATAGTTAAATGAGAAGGTATGAGATTTCATAGTTGGAGGATTTATTAGTGGAAGATTTTTTCTTATTGCTGAAATATTTATTTTTAGGGTTATTTCAAGGATTTACCGAGCCTATCCCGATTTCTTCGAGTGGGCATCTGGAAATTGCTGAATATTTTTTTGGACTTGAAATTAAAGGTATGAGTTTCGCATTGCTCGTAAATACGGCTTCGCTATTTGCTGTCCTGATTATATATCGCGAAGATATTATGAGGTTAATACGCAATGGGCTTGCATACGTGACAACCAAGGATAAAAGGGCGGAAGCTGATTTTCGATTTATCATTTATTTAATTATTGCTACCATACCAGCTGGAGTTATCGGTGTTTTGTTTGGTGATTATCTTGAAGGCAATATTAAAACAGTCGGTCTAACTTTGCTTGTTACCGGACTGGCATTATGGCTGATCCGCAATATGAGAGGCCGTAAAAATGACGCAGAATTATCATTGAAAGATGCCATTATTATAGGTTTTGCCCAGGCTGTAGCCTTAATACCTGGTATTAGCCGCTCTGGTGCAACAATTGTTGCCGCAATGGGCCTGGGAATGAAACAGGAAACCGCTTTGCGTTTTTCCTTTCTTTTATATATTCCAGTAAGCGTGGGCGGAATGATATTAGGCTTTAACGATATTCTTAGAGACCCCAATTTGAATGAATTAGCCTTGCCTTATACACTTGCCTTTTTTGCATCTCTTGTTGCTTCCTATTTCTCCCTGAAGTGGTTCATGAATATTATGGCCAAGGGGAATTTGAAGTATTTCGCCATTTACTGTTTTATTGTAGGGCCGCTTGTATATTTTCTTTCTTAAAATGCAAAAGCCTTCTCCGGCCGGAGAAGGCTTTTGCGTTATAGAATTTCTGAAAGAACCGCTTTTTGGACATGGAGCCTGTTTCCAGCCTGCTGAAAGACTGCAGAGTTGCTGCCATCAATTACTGCGGCTGTAACTTCCTCACCGCGGTGAGCCGGCAGGCAGTGTAAAAAGACGAAATCTTTTTTAGCTTTTTGGACAAGATATTCATTAACCTGGTATTTTGCAAAATCTTCAAGCCTTTGCTCATTTTCGGCTTCCTGTCCCATGCTCGTCCAGACATCCGTGTAAATCGCATCGGCATCTTTGACAGCTTCGTCTGCATTATGGGAGACCTTCACTTCAGAACCGCTTTGTTCCGCAAATTCTTTTGATATCTTAAGAACTGATGGGTCTGGCTCGTAGCCTTCCGGGCATGCAATAGTGATATTTACACCCGTTTTAGCTGAAGCAATCATTAGGGAATGGGCTACATTATTGCCATCACCGACATATACCAGAGTTTGCCCTTCCAAAGTTCCTTTCTTCTCCTGTATGGTTAACAGATCGGCCAATGCCTGGCATGGATGGTATAGGTCTGTCAGGCCGTTAATTACCGGAATAGTTGCATGATGGGCGAGTTCCTTAATTTTTTCATGCGAGAAAGTGCGTATCATGATAGCATCAACGTACTGCGACAGTACTTGGGCGGTATCCGCAATGCTCTCTCCTCTTCCCAGCTGCAAATCCTGACTATTAAGGTAGAGGGCATGGCCTCCTAGCTGAATCATGCCTGCTTCAAACGAAACTCTCGTGCGGGTTGATGATTTTTCGAAGATCATTCCGAGAATTTTGCCTTTAAGAGGGGAAGATGTTTTCCCTTGCAAATGTGCATCTTTTAATTTCTTTGCTTTTTCTAAAAGGCCTTTAATTTCCTCAGATGAAAAATCGGCAAGAGTTAAAAAATCCTTTCCTTTTATATTAAGACTCTTTTCGGCCGCCTGAATTGATATCATAATACGCTCACTTCCTTTTCTGGAGATGCTGAATTATTGTTATTGCTTTTTGTTTGATGCCAATCCTCGATTGATTGGACATCCCATTCCTCTACTGCCATTGATTTTAAGAGTGCAATAAGGGTTTCTTTTTCTGTAAAGGTTAAAATCCTGTTCTTAGTTGCCGTTTCCCTCATTTTTCTATCTTCTTTCTGCTGGTTAGGATTATATAAAGCAAGAGTTTCCTTAACATTCCAGACGTTGTCATTTTCTTTTAAGTAAATAGCCTCGGCTTTTGCTTTTTCCAGATAAGGGGAAAGCTCATCAGAATTCAAATCTGCGGCTATAACTACTTTCCTGTTCATGGTATTTTTTAATCCTGTATGGAAGGATTTCCTAATGGCCTCTTCATAGCTTCGCGCCAGGGAAATACCCTCTCCAGTTGATTTCATCTCAGGGCCGACTTTGGAGTCCAACCCTTTCAAAGCGTAATTGGAGAACACCGGATATTTAACACAAATAAATGGAAGGTTCTCAGTGACAGGTATTTCATCCTTCGACAATGAATATTTCCCGAGCAATATTTTTGTCGCAATTTGTACCAGCTGAACCCCTGTGACTTTGCTGATAATAGGAACAGTACGGCTTGCCCGCGGGTTTACTTCAAGAATATAAACGTCTTCTCCATCAACGATATACTGAATATTCATGAGCCCCTTGTATTGAAGCTTTTGGACAATTGCTTTTGCATATAAGAGCATTTTCTTCTGTACATTCTCTGATAAATTCTGGGGAGGAAGAACTGACATGCTATCTCCCGAATGAACTCCCGTTTTTTCAATATGCTCCATGATTGCCGGTACACAAATATGGTTTCCATCAGCTGCTAAATCCAGTTCAGCTTCTAAAGCATGCATAAATTGGTCAATGAGAATTGGATAAGGCACATCCCCTTTAGTTAAATAGCTTTCTAATTCAGAAGCTGAACCAATCCGTTCCATTCCCTTGCCGCCGATTACATATGAAGGACGTACTAAAATAGGGAATCCAATTTTTTCAACAGCTTCATGAAGCTGCTTTTCAGAATAGACGACATCTCCTTTGATACGCGGAATCTCCAAATCATCTAAAAGCTGATAAAAAAGCTTGCGGTCTTCTAATGCATCGATTGTTTTCGAGTCTGTTCCAAGCAAGGTCAGACCGTAGGCTTCCAATTCTGCTGCCAGATTAAGCGCTGTCTGTCCGCCCAGCTGGACAATGACTTCCGTTATCCCTTCTGCTTCGATTACATTTAATATGTCTTCAAGGATTAATGGCTCGAAATAAAGCCTGTCAGCAGTTGTATAATCGGTACTTACCGTTTCAGGGTTGTTATTGATCATGATGGTTTCAACGCCCGAATCTTTTAAAGCAAATACCCCTTGAACTGAACAATAATCGAATTCAATGCCCTGGCCAATCCGGATGGGGCCGCTTCCGATAATAAGAACCTTCCTTTTATCGCTTTTTGCTTGTTCATTTTCTCCAAAATAGCTTGAGTAATAATAATTGGACTGTGCTTCAAATTCAGCAGCACATGTATCGACCATTTTATAAGCGGGTAAAACACCGAACTCTTTGCGTTTGTCCCTGACTGCTTTTTCAGATGTTTTCCATTCCATTGCAATATATTTATCACTGAACCCTTTTTCCTTAAAAAGCTGCAGCTCTTCTTTCGTTGCTTCCTCCAATGTTGAAGAAGTGATTTTATTTTCGAGTTTCACAAGTCCCTGGAACAGATTCATGTAAAAATAATCTATTTTGGTGATGCTGTGCAATGCCTCTAAAGAATAGCCTCTGCGGATTAATTCCATCAAAATGAAGAATCTTTCATCCGTCTGCTTTTTCAGCAATGCTTCAAGCGATTCTGTTGTTTTAGCCGATAATGCCGGATTTTTAAGGTCATTGCCTTTTACCTCAAGCGAATGAACTGCCTTCAAAAGAGCCCGTTCTAGGTTTCGGTCAATTCCCATTACTTCTCCTGTTGCCTTCATTTGAGTACCCAGCTTGCGGTCTGCAGACGGGAATTTATCAAAAGCCCATTTGGGGAATTTTACAATGACATAATCGAGAGCAGGTTCAAAGCTGGCAAATGTGTCACCTGTAACCGGGTTGATAATTTCTGATAATGTATACCCGACCGCCAGCTTTGCAGCCATTCTGGCAATTGGATAGCCTGTTGCTTTGGAAGCGAGTGCCGATGAGCGGCTTACCCTCGGGTTTACTTCAATGAGATAATAATTTTTACTATTAGGATCTAGAGCGAATTGAATATTGCACCCGCCAATAATTCCAAGCTCAGAAATAATTTTAATAGAAGCTGTTCTAAGCATTTGATATTCATCATCCGTCAAGGTTTGCGAAGGAGCGACTACAATTGAATCACCAGTGTGGACTCCGACAGGATCAATATTCTCCATATTGCAAATGGTGATACAAGTATTCTTTGAATCACGCATTACCTCATATTCAACTTCCTTAAAGCCGGCAATACTCTTTTCGATCAGGCATTGGTTAATCGCACTTTCTTTTAAGCCGCCTTCAACCAGGGATGTTAACTCATCAAAGTTTTCGGCGATCCCGCCCCCAGTTCCCCCAAGTGTGTAGGCAGGGCGGACAATAATCGGGAATCCTATTTCATGCGCAAACTGAATGGCCTCTTCAATTTCATGGACAATGATGCTTTCAGGAACAGGTTCATTAAGCTCCTTCATCAATTTTCGAAAAGCTTCACGGTCTTCGCCTTTCTTAATTGATTCAATGCTGCTGCCCAAAAGCTTCACTCCATAACGCTCCAGCGTGCCTGTTTCACTCAGCTGGAAAGCCAGATTAAGCCCGGTCTGGCCTCCCAGGGTGGCAAGCAGCCCATCGGGACGTTCTTTGCGGATAATTTTTTCAAGACTGTCTGCAGTCAATGGCTCGAAATAAATTTTATCTGCAAAAGCCTTGTCAGACATTATAGTGGCCGGATTATTATTGACGAGGATAACCTTATAGCCTTCTTCTTTTAATGCCGCACAAGCCTGTGTGCCTGCATAATCAAATTCTGCTGCCTGGCCGATAACAATCGGGCCTGAGCCGATCACTAAAATGGATTGGATACTGGTGTCTTTAGGCATAAGCAAATACTCTCCTATTCTCGGCTTTTATCATGATCATAAATTCATCAAAAATATAATCCCCGTCTGCCGGCCCCGGATGGGCCTCCGGATGGAACTGAACGGTCTGGATTGGCAGTAACTGATGCATGAGTCCCTCAACTGACTGGTCATGCAGATTTACATATCGTGTTTTAAAGCCAGTTGCTTTTAAGCTTTCATCATCCACCACATAGCTATGGTTTTGTGAGGACATAAAAACGGTGCCTTTTTGCATATCTGCAACCGGATGATTTGCTCCCCTATGGCCGAATGACAGTTTTTTTGTATTCCCGCCAAAAGCCAGTGCGGCAAGCTGATGTCCCAGACAGATACCCAATGTTGGATACTGCTCCAGTATTTTTTTTACTTCCGGCAATATGCCCTTTAGTTCCTTTGGATCTCCTGGTCCATTGGAAAGCACTACTCCATCAGGATTTAATTTTTTTATTTCTTCTATTTTTGTGTTAAAAGGAACCGAAGTAACCTTGCAGGATCTTTTCAGCAAGGAATCTACAATTGACTTCTTTGCTCCAAAATCAATTACCACGACATGGCTCTTTCCTTCACCATAGGTCTCAATCACTTCTGAAGATACTTTACAAACCTTTTCATCCTTTGGGAGAAGAAATGATTCAGCTTCTGCACTTTCATTTAAGGACATTTTTGCCGGCATGCTTCCTTCTGACCGGATTTTCTTTACGATTGCCCTTGTATCCATATGCCCCATTAAGGGGATGTTCCATTTTTGCAAATATTCCTCCAGTGTATAGGCTGATTTATAATGGGAAGGGCATTTGCTTCCTTCATATACAATAACCCCGGCCACATGAGGTTTCTTGCTCTCAAAATCAGATTCATTTATCCCATAATTTCCGATCAAAGGATACGTAAAAACAATAATTTGGTCTTTATATGAAGGATCTGTCAAAACTTCCTGGTAGCCTGTCATCCCTGTAAAAAATACAATTTCTCCCTCAATATCCTTTTTAGGCTGATTTGTCAGCCACTGGCCCTTATAAGAATGGCCGCTTTTTAAATGAAGGTAACCTTCCATTATCAACACCTCGAAGCTATCTGTATATTTATATGAATTAATAAATTTTTATGCATTTCAATGAAAAATAATACAGCCTACACAGCTGATTTAGAGTATTCCAATAGTGTGGATTTAAGAGTTTCGGCCGCTTCATTTATTTCTGTTGCTGTTGCAGTCAGCGGAGGCAGCATGCGCAATACATTTTCCCCTGCCGGCAAGGCCAGCAAACCCTTTTCCCTTAATTCCTTTAACAAGGATGGAAGATTTACATCTGTTTCAATGCCAATCATCATTCCAAGCTGGCGTATTTCCTTCACTGCTGGAATCGGTTCAAGCAGTTCAGTCAATTTATTAGACAGATAAACGCTCTTTTCCTGCACATCCTTTAAGAATTCTTCCTGAAAAATTGTCTCCATTGTGGCTATTGCCGCTGAAATGCTAATCGGATTTCCTCCGAATGTTGAGCCATGGCTGCCTGGTCCGAAAGTTTTTTCTAATTTTTTCTTCCCGATCACTGCACCGATTGGCAATCCGCTTCCCAGCCCTTTGGCAGATGTTACGATATCCGGATCAAGATTAAAATGCTGAAATGCAAAAGCCTTTCCTGTTCTGCCAATCCCAGTCTGAATTTCATCAATAATTAGCAGTGCCCCGTATTCTTTGCATAACTGCTCGGTTTTCTTAAGGAACTCCTGTGTCCCTATATGAATGCCTCCTTCCCCCTGGACAATTTCAAGCATTACAGCCGCTGTTTTTTCATCCATCTCGCCCTTTAAAGCGCTAAAATCATTAAAAGGAATATACTTAAATGTTTCAAGCATGGAGCCGTATCCTTCTTTTATTTTTTCCTGGCCTGTAGCAGCCATGGTTGCAAAGGTTCTGCCATGGAAGGACTGATGGAATGTTATAATTTTCTGGCGCCCCGTTGCTTTTCTTGCAAGCTTGATTGCAGCTTCATTTGCTTCTGCTCCACTATTGGCAAAGAAAACAAGATCCATGCCAGCTGCTTGCGAGAGATGTTTTGCTGCGATTTCCTGCTGCTCCTGTATAAACAAATTGGAAACATGCCAAAATTTATTCAACTGGGTGCTGATTGCTTCTTGTACTGCAGGTGGACGATGCCCTAAATTACAAACCCCAATGCCCGAGGTGAAATCCAAATAGCGTTTTCCGTCTTTATCGATTAAAATACTTCCTTCTGCTGATTCCGGCTCCACTTCCCACCGGCTATATGTCGGGAATAGATAACTCATTTGAAAACCTCCATTTTGGCAGAAACATTCGTACCGACCCAACTGCCATTTTCATAAAACTTATCCTTGCCTGATACGATCATTACACTATTTAATCCTTTGCTGATCGCCTTCATTGCCGAAGTTACCTTTGGAATCATCCCGCCTGTTATTTTTTCATCTTTTATATGCTGTTCAATTTCTTCTGTATCCAAATGAGGAGAAAGCTTGCCGTCAATGAAGATTCCCTTTACATCTGTTACAAAGATACAGTGTTCAGCATCAATTGCGCTGGCAACTGCGGCCGCTGCATAGTCGGCATTTATATTCAGCTTTGTTCCGTTCTCACCTGCTGCAATAGGTGTTATTACAGGCACCAAACCTTCACTAAGGAACATTTCAAGAACGGGCTGATTAACACTCGTAATTTCACCAACCAATCCCAGCTTCTCCTGATCCAGAAACTCCCCCTTAAATAATCCCGCGTCGCTTCCATTTACTCCGAATGCTTCGAAACCGTGCTTTTCGAGCATGGCGGTAAGCTTGCGGTTTGACTGGCCAGCCAATACCATTTCTGCAACTTCCATCACTTCTGGAGTCGTTTTTCTTAGGCCATTCTCAAATTCATGGGGTACTTGATAGAGCTCTAGCATTTTGTTGATGGCAGGACCGCCTCCATGGACAAAAACAAGCTGATATCCCCGATTCTTCAAATCTGCCAGACTCTTAAAAAATGAATCATCCAATTCTTCCATAACACTTCCACCGCACTTAATGACTATACTCTTCAATTTGCAACCTCCTAAGTACGATAGCTTGCATTAATTTTGACATAATCATAGGATAAATCGCAGCCCCATGCCTTTCCTTTTCCTTCTCCATGATGGAGGTCAACCGAAATTTTCACTGTAGGATTTGTTAAGTATTGTTTTGCTTCTTCCTCTGAAAATGCCTGAGGTTCACTATCTTTTAGCATTATGATAGGCCCGATAGCGATATCAACGGAAAAAGGATTAATGTTTGCCTGGCTCTGCCCGATAGCGCCTATAATCCTGCCCCAGTTAGCATCCGCTCCATAAATAGCCGTTTTGACAAGGTTCGAGCCGACAATCTGCTTCGCAACCTTTCTAGCGTCTTCGTCTGTCTCTGTCCCGGTAACCTTAACCTCAATTAACTTTGTCGCTCCTTCTCCATCCTTTGCGATCTGCTTGGCAAGGCTCTCACTTGTTTTTGCAAGCATCTGCAAGAATACCTCCCAATCAGGATGATCCGGGGAAAGCTTATCTGTATCGCTTTTTCCATTGGCCATTACTAGAACCATATCATTGGTTGATGTATCTCCATCAACAGTAATCTGATTGAACGTCCGGTCAGTAACCTGCTTTAAAGCTGTCTGCAAATGACTGCTGTCTATGTTTGCATCTGTCGTAATAAATGCCAGCATGGTCGCCATATTCGGGTGTATCATCCCTGAACCTTTTGCCGAACCGCCCATTGTGACCATTTTTCCATCGATGACTGCCGTATAGCAGCACTTTTTCATCACTAAATCAGTCGTTAAAATCGCTGTTTGAAAATCCTCTGAGTGAACCGTTTCGCTGCCAGGTTGCAGTGTCTGAATGCCAGCTTCAATTTTATCCATTTGCATATACTCACCAATAACACCTGTTGAGGCAACGGCTACATGCTGCTCCACTAAATTGAACTTATCTGCAGCAGATTTTCTCATTTGATAGGCATCCTTTAGCCCTTGCTCCCCTGTACAGGCATTGGCGCATGCACTGTTAACGATGACTGCCTGGATAAGCCCTTCCGATGCAATGCTTTCCTGTGTCACTTTTAGCGGGGCAGCCTGAAAATGGCTTGTTGTATAAACGGCCGCACAATGTGCCGGAGTTTCACTTAAAATAATCCCCAAATCTTTTTTTGAATATCGAAGTCCTGCATGGACGCCAGCAGCAGCAAAACCCTTTGGTGTAATTATGCTTCCTGAGGATAGTTCTGTTACTTCTGCAGTTTGTGATAATGTTGGCATTTGCTATTCCTCCTTATGGATAGAGCGGTACAAAACCAAGGCCTGCTGCTTCATCCAGCCCGCTCATAATATTGGCATTTTGGACAGCCTGCCCTGCTGCCCCCTTCATTAAATTATCAATCACTGAAACTACTGTCAGCCTTCCTGTCCGGGAATCGGCATGTACTCCTATATCACAATAATTGGAGCCTGCCACTTCTTTTACAGAAGGAAAAGTATTTTCCGGCCGTATGCGTATGAATGGATGTTTCTCATAGACTGACTGGAATAGCTCAAGAATCTGTGAAGTAGTATATTCTTTTGTTAATTGTACATAGCTAGTTGTCATGATTCCTCTTGTAATCGGGAGGAGATGGGTCGTGAAGGTAATGGGTTTAATTCCGGCATTCCAATTCATGAGCTGTTGTTCGATTTCCGGTGTATGCTGATGCTGGTTTACCTTATACACACGCAAATTTTCATTTGCTTCCGCATAGCTTGTAGTTCTTGAAAGTGATCTTCCTGCCCCAGATACCCCGGATTTGGCATCCACGATAATACCTGTTGGGTCTATCAAGTTTTCTTTTACAATCGGGGCCAGACTTAACAGTGTCGATGTTGGGTAACAGCCGGGATTGGAAATTAATTCAGCCGCAGCTATTTCCTCATGATGCCATTCTGAAAGCCCATATACAGCTTTTTCAACAAGGCTTTCGTTAGCAGGCTCGTGTTTATACCACTCAAGATATTCATCTGCAGGAATTCTTAGGTCACCTGAAAGGTCAATTACCTTAATGCTCTTCCCCGAGAATGCTTCTGCCAGTTTGCCTGATATCCCAGATGGTGTAGCCAGAAAGACAATTTCTGATTGCTCTGCAATCTGATCGGGATCAATTTTTTGTAAAGCTTTGTCCATGATTCCATATAAATGCGGATATTCATTCCAGATGGGGAGATCTTCCTTCGTTGAATGGATTGATTTAATGTTAAATTCAGGATGGTGCTGCAGGATGCGAAGCAATTCCGCACCTCCATATCCGGTTGTTCCGATAATTGAAACGTTCATAACTGCTCCCTTCCTTGCTATTTTGTATATTTAATCAATGTTATACATATTTATAAGTTTATGTTTCTCTTATTATAGAAACTGCAGTAAAAAATTGCAACCTATTTTCCCGAAGTTTTAAACATTCCTAAAATACGGATTTCATTTTTAATGGTGAAAAGGTTGACGGCACTGCATTTTTCCCTTTAAATCAAAAGTAAGTTCGATAATTTTGTTTACTTATCTGGACTAGGTTCGTTTTCCCACGGACATGATTTAGGGAAAAGGTGGTTTTAGCATGCAGCCAATGACAGGGATATCAGCAGAGCTAAAAGAATTATTGCTGGCCGTTCACCATAAAGTAAAAATGGAAAAAGGCAGTTTCTTGTTTCAGGAAGGCTCAGCGGCCAAGGAGCTATATATCGTTCTGAGCGGGAAAGTACAGGTAGGCAAAATTATTCCGGATGGCCGTGAATTGACAGTCCGTATGTGTACGGATGGAGATTTGGTTGGCGAATTATCTTTGTTTTCTTCCTCGCCAAAATATATGTTAAATGCTAAAGTAACTGAAAGCGGGGAGGCAGCCGTTATATACAAAGATGCACTTGAGGATCAGTTAAGCAAGGATAACAAGCTAGCCTTGGAGCTAATGAAGTGGATGAGCCTGCAGCATCGGAAAACCCAGACTAAATTCAGGGATTTGATCCTGCACGGAAAAAAAGGTGCCCTGTATTCGACTTTGATTCGCCTTTCCAATAGCTATGGGGCTAGATCCCGAGAAGGAATTTTAATAGATGTGGCGCTTACGAATCAGGAGCTGGCCAATTTTTGCGGAACTTCCAGGGAAGTCGTGAATCGCCTTTTAAGCGAATTGCGGAAAACAGGAGCTATTTCTATTAATAAAGGTATCATTACGATTCTTGACCTTGATTATTTGAAAATGGAAATTGACTGTGAAGATTGTCCCGTCGACATTTGCAATATTGAATAGAAAAGCCGGCCTAATCGGGCCGGCTTTTTTTAGTTCATGGCTATTAAAATCATGATAAAGAAAATAGCGGCATTTGCAATCTCATAGATGCCAATTCTTTTAGGAGAAAAAAGTTTTCCATAAAACGCAATCGATCTGTAGAGGCTGGGAAGGAACGCTGCTGCCACAACCCACTCCCCCATCAATAGACAAACAAGCGGAACTGCCGCATGATAAATCCACGATATCCACCTAAAGGAAAGGTTCTTCTTCTCCCGAATCATTGATTTTACATAAAAGGTGCTGCCTGAAAAAAATAAAACGGAAGCTGCAAATACTGTCCAGGATAGCGCTGTAACTTCCCCACCGGGCAAATAGCTGCTCGCCAGGCCTGCTATTGAAAATGAAAAAATTGCACTGAAGTCATTTCCCAGTGCCCTATCCTGATTTTTTGATGAGAAATAGGCATTTATGATAAAAAAAGGAACCATGAGAAGTCCGAATACAATGATCGATGGCCTTGTCAATAGAGGCACCAAAAGCAGCAAAATGGCTGGCACCATATAAATAGCTGTCCACTTTGCATAATAGGTGATTCTTTTCCTTTTAAACAAAAGAAGGGACGGATAAGTAGCCAGATATAATAATGTCCATCCTAAAAAAAAGGGGATATGAGGCCAAATAATTTCAGACGATGCTGCTCCCAGCCAAAAAGGCAGGATCAGCATTGCCCAAGCTCCATGCTGTTTCGGCAAAAATAATTTCATCTATACTCCTCCCCATTGCTTTCTGCCTATACTATATAACTTTTCTCCTTGGAAATAAGTGAGGCTCATCACTCTGGCTCATCCGACACATAACGTTCAATAATGCTAAAAAACCCTCTGGGTCATTGACGCCAGAGGGTAAAAAAATTTAAGACCTACGCTTTAATCTGCTCTTTAAATAATCAATGAGCCACTCAGGTCCTTTAGAATCATAGATACTGAAAAATGGAACTTGTGGATCCCCATCTTCCAGGATCTTCACTTCCTCATTCCAGTAAAACACTGCCACGATATTTGTTAGCTGCTTAAGCAGGTGTCGATCGTCTGCATCCCTTAAAAGGAGTACTTTTGGGTATGGAGCCTGCTTATGCCCTTCAATAATAATTATATCCGGGTGAAGCTGTGAAGCTACGCTGATTTGTTCCTCGAGGCTCCAAGCTTTTTTCTCTGCCTGGATAAGGAGCCTGCCTCCCCCTTCAACTAGTGTCGCCGCTGCCCCTGATTCAATATGTCTGCTGGCATCCTTCCCGCAAGGAACCTCAGGCTTTCCTCCGTGCCCATGGTGCTTAATGGTTACAACGGAAGCACCCGCTTTTTTTAATTCGGAGATTAATCTAATTGCCAAAGTGGTTTTGCCGCTGTTTTGATAACCGGAGACCTGAATAATAACAGGCTCCTTTACCATGGCCATTCGCTTCCTTCATGGTCCTCCAGCAATAAGACTTCTACTTCATCCCCTTTGCCATAGCCTCTTGTACCGCCTGGCAGGATCATTAATGAATTGGCGCCCGCAAGGCTCATGACAATATTTGATTTATCAACTCCGCTTGGTGCAGCTACAAGCCTGCCATTAGAATAATTCAGTGCCGTTCTAACGAATCGGGTAAATGGATTTGCTTTTGGAAAATCAGCTACAAGCTCAGCTTTTTCTTTCCTTAAATGCGGCTTCTCAGCAAAAAGCATCCTGCGGATGATTGGCCTTGCAAATAGTTCAAATCCGACGTAGCAGGCAGAAGGGTTTCCTGAAAGGCCAAACAGCAGCTTGCCTTCATGCTGGGCAACTGTCGTGACACTTCCAGGGCGCATTGCAACCTTGTTAAAAAGAACCTCTGCCTGAAGTTTTTCATAAATGGCAGGAAGATAATCAAAATCACCCACTGACACGCCGCCTGTCGTGATCAGCATATCCACTTTTTCCAATGCTTCTTTAACAGCATTGAAGCAGGTATCAAATTCATCCGGAAGCTTGCCGAAATAAATAACCTCTGCCCCGGCTCTGTCTATTTGCGCCGAAATCATGTGTGCATTGCTGTTTCTGATCTTTCCTGGCTCCAATGGCTCATGTACCTCCAAAAGCTCCGTACCTGTTGCAAATAATCCGATGACAGGCTTTTGGGCAACAGGAACCTCAGCATAGCCAAAAGTTGCGAGAATGGCCTGTATTCCGGGATTAATCCTCGTGCCTTTTTTGACTAGGGATTCCCCTTCCTTGGCATCTTCCCCCTTGAAGGAAACATTATCTCCAGGATTATAGACCCGCTTGATGGACATATAATTTTTGCCGTTCCTCTCATATGCCTTTGCCAATTCCAGCATGACAACGGCATCACATTCTTCAGGCATTTGCGCGCCAGTCATAATTCTTACAGCCTGAAAGGAGCCCACCTGTTTGGAGGTTACGTGTCCGGCACCAATATGGTCTACTACTTCAAATTCAAGGGGATTTTCCATTGAAGCTTCCTTTGTATCTGCTGACCGGACCGCAAAGCCATCATATGGCGATCTATCGAAATGGGGGACATCATTGGTAGCTTTTAAATCCTCTGCCAGAAAGCGGCCAAAGCTATCATTAATGGAAACATATTCTATACTTCCGCTTTTTTGATAAGCCATTATTTTTTCAACTGCTTCCCCGACTGGAATGGGAGTTCTTTTTTCCAACATATTATCAGCTCCTATGTATAAAAGACTAAAAATGCCCTCTTTCTGTTTCTTTAATTATGGTCCTGTTGATTTCCGCTCCAGGGACTCAGCGAACCGCGGGCGGTCCGGGAGCCTCCTCCCGCTTGATATTGAATCAGCATCCTCGAATAAACACCGCACGGAGAAAATGCGAATGCAATTTCGAGGATCTCGCCCCTTCCACTCCAATCAACAGGGTGCAAAAATCAAAAATAAGCATTAACACTGACTTTATTATAAACGTACATGAAATGGCCCAACATGACAAACATCACACATAGCGTTTCCTTCGCCTGCATGCTTTTACAGTAAAAAATTTTTAAAAAAACCTTCAGGTGTGATGCCCATCACCAACTTGCCGCCATTCGTCCTTTATTCTATAGATATAGTTCACAAGATTAAAGGAGGAACACTCAATGACCATGCAACTTACAGAAGATCGTCTTGTAAAAGATATTGTAAACGAATTCCCTAAGACAAGTGATGTGTTCAAACGCCACCGCATTGACTTCTGCTGCGGAGGAAATATCCCATTGCTTCGTGCCGCTGCTGAACAATCTGCTGATATGCAAGTTCTTTTAAAAGAGTTAAACGAGGTAATTCAAAAAGAAAACCCAAAAGAGGATTTGAAGGTTTGGACGGAAAGCACTTCAGAAGATATTATTGAACATGTCATCAATCAATACCATCGACCGCTTGAGGAAGAGCTTTCACTTTTGAGTCCCTATGTTACAAAGGTTGCAAGAGTTCACGGCGGAAGCCATGAGGAACTGCTAAGAGTACACGATTTGTTCTTTGAACTTAAGAAGGAAATGCTCGAACATACTGCCAAGGAAGAAGAATCTGTTTTTCCATTGCTGCTTATGCTCGAGGATCCTGCTGTTGAAAATCGCGAAGAAATAATTAGCTATATACAAGAACTCGAAAAAGAACATGACCATGCCGGCGCGATTTTAAAAGAATTGCGGGATATTACATCTGATTTTGCACCGCCAGCAGATGCCTGCGGATCTTACCGCCTTGTATATAAACGCCTGGAAGACCTTGAAGGGCAGACTTTTATGCATGTTCACCTTGAAAATAATATTCTGTTCCCTCGATATATTTAATGCAAATAAAAAAATCTGTAGAATTTTCAGCTGCAGATTTTTTATTTTCCTCACACACCTTGCCATTTAAGTTTTAGCAATGTACAGTATTCAATTACTTTAATCAGCTAACCTTGCCTGTTGATTTCCGCGCAAGGCGCATGGATCGACGCTCCTCGACCCATGCGCCTTGCGGGGTCTCCCTTAAACCCCGCTTTACCCGCAGGACATTGAACCAGTATCCTCGAATAAAGACCTAACGAAGGAAATGTGAAGGCATTTTTGAGGATCTCGCACCTTCCGCTCCAATTAACATAGTGCCAAAATCAACAATGAGCTTTAACATAGCCTAATAATAAAAAGCCAGCTCTGCTAAGCCAAAATTCCATGACTTTGCTGAGCTGGCCTTTTTAATCAAACTTTACCCGCCTATATAGGACATTTCAATCTTTTTCCTGTTGGCTATCGTTTCTTCCGTTCGTTCATCGGAGTATCGGTCTTTTCTTACATTCCAAATGTTAACAATGCGCTCTGTTATTTCTTCATCGTTAGCGCCTTTTCTCATAAACTCCTTCAAATCGTGTCCTTCGCCATTAAAGAGACACGTAAAGATTTGCCCATTTGCTGACAGCCTTGAACGTGTACAGCTTGAACAGAAGGATTCAGAGACAGAGGTAATAAATCCAACATCAACATCTGAGCCCTTATATCGGTAGCGCTTGGCAACTTCACCGAAGTAATCCGGATCTACTGGTTCTAATAAATAATGTTCCTTTAGAATTTCATAGATCTCTTTTTTGGTGACAACTTCGTCCATTTTCCAGCCGTTTGTGCTTCCGACATCCATATATTCAATAAAACGGAGCTGCAATCCGTTTTCTTTGCAAAACTTGGCCATTGGCACAATTTCCGAATCATTCAGCCCTTTTTTTACGACCATATTTAGTTTAACGCCAAGTCCAGCTTCCTTTGCTGCCTCAATCCCTTTTAGTACGGGTTTGACACCCACATTGCGTCCATTAATTTTTCCAAACAGTTCATCATCCAAGCTATCCAGGCTGATATTCACCCTTTTTAGTCCTGCTTCCTTCAGATCCTTGGCATGTTTGGGGAGCAATACACCATTGGTAGTGAGCCCAATATCGTTCAGCCCCTTAATGTTCGAGAGCATTTTTACCAGTTTGGGCAAGTCTTTTCTCATCAAGGGTTCTCCGCCTGTTAATCTAATTTTTTCTACTCCAAGGCTTACGAAGATTTTGGCAAGCCGTTCAATCTCTTCATAACTAAGCAGCTCGCTTTTAGGGAGAAAAGCAAAATCAGGCCCGAAAATATCTGCCGGCATACAGTATTGGCAGCGGAAATTACAGCGGTCAATAACAGATATGCGCAGGTCTCTCAAAGGTCTATTCAATTGGTCTTTTATGATTGTTTTAGCCATTGCTTTCAACTCCATTTAAAGAGTGACTCCCTTTATTTTTCCATCTATTTAAAGTTAATATGTTTCATATTTGATTTATATTTTAACCTTTCCCTTAAAATAACAGAAATAACCTAACACCTCAAATTAAGGGCTTTTACTATTAGAACATAAAACTCTCCTAATGTTAACAGGTTAATTAAATTTTTTTGATGATGCAACGGCCAGATAAATCTTCGTTTTCAAAAAACAGAAAAAAAATGCCACAATTAAGACACAAACACCGGGTATGTTTTCACTATTTGGATGTTATTATTGTGAAAAAAGACAGAAAGATTTTTTTATAAAAGGAGGTTTAGTATGACACAGGCAAACATAAAACCAACCCATTCGATTGAAATTAAGGAGCTTCTACACTTCGCAGACCGGCATATGCAAACAAAAAAAGGCTCATACATATTTCAGGAAGGAACGGATGCTGATGAGCTCTATATCATTCTTTCCGGCAAAATTCAAATCAGCAAAATAACAGCTGATGGTAGAGAGCTTACGTTTAGAATATGCGGGAAAAATGACATCATTGGTGAATTGACCCTTTTTACAAGTTCCCCTAAATATTTATTAAATGCTTTAGTGCTGGAAGCGGGTGAAATCGCTATTATTAAAAAGGATGTGCTGGAAAGGGAAATCTTTAAAAACAGCAGCCTTGCTTTTGAATTTATGAAATGGATGAGTGATCATTTCCGCAAAACACAGACAAAATTCAGGGACCTTGTCCTGAACGGAAAAAAAGGCGCCCTTTATTCCACTCTTATTAGGATGACCAACAGCTACGGATTCAAGGTTGACGAAGGAATTCTGATTGACCTTCCCCTCACAAATCAGGAGCTGGGCAACTTCTGCGGAACTTCAAGGGAAAGCACAAATCGGATTCTAAGCGAATTAAAAAAGGACGATATCATTACCAGCTTAAATGGAAAAATAGTCGTTAAGAATCTGCAATACTTAAAGAATGAAATTGGCTGTGAAAATTGTCCGGCAGTATACTGCAGCATTGAATAAGAGTGCAGCCATTTCAGCTGCACTCTTTTTTTCTTTTTAAGTGGTCTTCACTTTCTTCCTAAGTGCTTTGGGAATATACACACAGAACGGTTCACTTTCCAAATAGTCTCCAGTCATGGCATAGGCACGCGATCTGGATCCTCCACAAACATAACGGAACTCGCATTGTCCGCATTTTCCTTTGTATTTATCAGGATTTCTTAGATCTTTAAAAATTGGAGATTCCCTATAAATTTCGGCAAGAGGCTGTTCCCTTACGTTGCCTGCTTTAACAGGAAGAAGGCCGCTCGGATAAACATCGCCTATATGCGAAATGAAAACAAATCCGTTGCCGTCGTTTACTCCTTTTGGCGCCCTGCCCAAACCATCAATTGAGCCAGTTAAGCCTTGCTGTGTAAGAGCATCGAGATATTGAATATCTTCGTTCTGTGCTTTTGCTTCTTTCACTTTTTGCTGAATGACCACGCGGCGGTAATGCTGTGCAGCAGTTGTTTTTATGTCAAATGGCACTCTTTTGCTCAAATCATAAAGCCAGGTAAATACCATTTCATGCTCAACAGGAGAAATCATATCTTTTTCCTGCCCCCTTCCTGTTGGAACAAGGAAAAATACGCTCCAAAGAACACATTTCAGTTCCTCTACCACCTTAGCCATTTCCTCCAAATAATCAATATTATAACGTGAAATAACCGTATTAATTTGGACTGGGATCTCCAGCTCATGCAAATATTTTATCCTTTCAATCGTTAAATCAAAGGAACCTGATGTCCCCCGGAAATGGTCATGAATTTCCGCATTTGGGCCGTCGAGGCTGAACGCCCAGCGAGATAGGCCTACTTCTTTGGCTTTTTCGATTGCTTCCTTTGTCACATTTGGAGTGGCGCTCGGTGTCATGGAAACCCGGACACCTTTTCTCACTGCATATTCGGCAATTTCGAAAACATCCTGTCTCATTAAAGGATCTCCACCGGTGAATACAAGCATAGGGTTATTCATTTCATATATTTGGTCGATCAATGCTTTCCCTTCTTCAAAGGAGAGCTCTCTCGGATCTCTTCTGTATTGGGCTTCGGCTCGGCAATGCAGGCATTTTAACTGGCAAGCTCTTGTTAATTCCCATATCACAATAAAAGGGTCTTTATTAAAATCTCTACTGAATCCCATAATAGATGCCTCCTTAGCCACCTCTAATCCAGGCAGCTTCTTCAATGTAATGCCATTTGAAGTGAACGATATTTTGTCTTTGCATCGTTATTATAGGGTAATTCCTATCGCAATTAAGTGAACTATCTCACAAATATACGTTCTTTTCAGGAAATTTGACAGGGATGTGACAAAGCTGAGCCAGGAAGATTGGGGATGTGCTGCTGAAAGAGGTTATTATGTTAACGACGAAACTCGATGCTGTTAGTTGGCTATGGTCATTAATGCTGCTGATTAACGACGAAAAATAAGATACTTACCTAATATGGTCGTTATTCCTGGTGATTAACGACCATCCTCCAACCCTTTAACCAATT
>NZ_VLKI01000023.1:0-17012 GCF_007830235.1 Cytobacillus oceanisediminis | reverse complement strand
TGATTAACGACCATCCTCCAACCCTTTAACCAATTATGGGAGTGAATCCTCGTGATTAACGACCAAAAATAAGGCTCTTACCTAATATGGTCGTTATTCCTGTTGATTAACGACTATACTCGAACACTTTAACCAATTATGGGAGTTAATCCTCGTGATTAACGACCAAAAATAAGATACTTACTTGATTTGGTCGTTATTTCTGTTGATTAACGACCATACTCCAACCCTTTAACCAATTATGGGAGTGAATCCTCGTGATTAACGACCAAAAATAAGATACTTACCTAATATGGTCGTTATTCCTGATGATTAATGACCATCCTCCAACCCTTTAACCAATTATGGGAGTGAATCCTTGTGATTAGCGACCAAAAATAAGATACTTACTTGATTTGGTCGTTATTTCTGTTGATTAACGACCATACTCGAACACTTTATCCAATTATGGGAATTAATCCTCGTAATTAACCTCAAAAAAATAAAGTTCTTAACTGCTTAAGGTCATTAATCCAGCAGGCACCCATCAATTATGAATCACGATAAAGAATTTAAGGCATCTTTTCTGAAAAATAAAAAAACAGCAAGGCGCACAGCCTGCTGTTTTTGTAGGATGTTATTTTATTGTACGCCAAGAGCAATTTTGGCATAACGGGACATTTTGTCTTTTGACCAAGGAGGATTCCAGACAATATTAACTTCTGTATCCTTAACTTCAGGAATATCCGCCACAGCGGCTTTAACTTGCTCTACAATCGTTCCAGCCAAAGGGCAGCCCATGGAAGTGAGGGTCATATCGATAACCGCCTTGCCTTCCTCTTCCATCTTTACATCATAGACTAAGCCCAAATTTACAATATCAATGCCAAGCTCAGGGTCTACTACAAGCTCAAGTGCGCCCATGATGCTATCTTTTAAGTCCTGATCCATTTTACAGCACTCCTTCTTTTCGACTTTAGCTTTATCATAACAAATATTTAAAGGAATTGAAAAAATGTTGGTTATAGATGTGTTTCAAACCATTTTACTGTTTCAAGTACCCCTTCTCTGCTTACTTTATGGCCGGCTTGTTCATCTGATATAAATCGAAGCCTTTCCGCCACATCGTTATAAAGGGGCTCTATGCTTTCATAAAAATGGTATGTATATGAGTATGGCACCACAGAATCCTTTTTGCCATGCCAGAACATAAGCGGCCTTTTTTCAAGCTTTTCGGGCTGCAGGCTTAAATCCTTAACTCTTAGGGTTTCCAGCAAATCAGTAATTTCTTCCTCATTCAGTGGAATTTCAATATTATTTTTATGCAGTTCATCCAGCTGCCATTGCGCAAACTTTTCATAATAAGGCATACCCATAAGGCTGACTGCGGCTTTGACCCAATCAAATTGCGTCAAGGCACCCAGTGTAACAATGCCTCCCATGGAGGTTCCTACCAGTCCTATTCTTTCAGGATCTATAAGCTTTTCATCTTCATAAGCTTCCTTAATAATATTCAATTCGGCTATAGTATTTAGTACAATATCCCATAACCTGAAATTTAAATCGTTGCCTGACATGCCTGCTGACCTTTCCCCGTGATACAATGTATCCGGCAGCACCACCCGAAAACCTTTTTCTGCAAGCAAGTAGGCGTAATGAAGGTTATGTTCTTTTGCGCTTGTAAAGCCATGCACAAAAATGATAAAAGGCAATGGATCTTCTCTTAACTCCTGCCTGGCCAAATCCAGCACAGGAATCTCCTTAATGTGCTTATTTTCAATAATAACCAAAGCTCTTCCTCCCAAAACAATGTCCCTGAATCGTAATAACGGCCTGTATAGAACTGCGTTTTTAATATTTAGGCAAAGTGAATTTTTTTACAAAAATAATATAATATTGGTAACATATATATATAATGATTTGTAAAAGATGAAGCTTGATTCGATTGTAATTTCTTCCTATATTTTCAGTTTAACATGTGGACTTTTTTTTTCACAAACCATTACACTTATTAGAAGAGCTACACGAAGCGCATGGAGCTAACCGTTCAGAGTCAATATTCTGTAAAATCCAGATAATAAAAGGAGATCTTATGGCAGAAAAACATTTAATTGCACTTGACCTTGATGGAACATTATTAAAAGATGATAAAACCATATCAAACAAAACAAAAATGGTCATTCAAAAGGCCCGTGAACAAGGGCATGAAGTCATGATTGCCACTGGAAGGCCGTTCCGTTCCAGTGAGCTTTACTACCGGGAAATGGGGCTTACAACGCCTATCGTAAATTTCAATGGTGCCTATATACATCATCCTAAAGATCGAAACTGGGGAGTTTACCATACACCCCTGCAAATGAGCGTTGCGAAGGAGATTGTCGAAGCTGTTAACAGCTTTACTATCCATAATATTGTTGCAGAAGTCATTGATGATGTTTACCTGCATTATCATGATGAAAAACTTTTGGATATCTTTGGCTTCGGAGATCCTAATATCACAACTGGTGACTTGCGCAATTATCTCAATGATAATCCGACTAGCATGCTGATCCACACAGATGAAGAACATGTAAAGTCCATTAGGAGCCACTTATCCGACGTGCATGCAGAAGTCATTGACCATAGGCGCTGGGCAGCACCATGGCATGTAATTGAAATCGTGAAAACCGGCCTTAATAAAGCTGTCGGTTTGCAAAAAGCATCAGACTATTTCCAAATACCGCCCGAGCGGATCATTGCTTTCGGTGACGAAGATAATGATCTGGAAATGCTTGAGTATGCAGGCTACGGCATAGCGATGGGAAATGCCATTGACCAGGTCAAGAATATTGCCAACGAAATCACCTTGACCAATGAAGAAGATGGTATTGGCGTTTATCTAAATGATTTACTAAATTTAAAAGCGCTATAATACTGGGATAAGCATTAATTAGAAACTCCGCCATTAAATCCCCTTTTGAAAACAAACCTTTAGAGCATACTATAGGATGAAGCAGCCAATCTGTTTCAAACTTCTTTCACGGAGGGGATTCGAATGGGTAAACGTAATAAATCAAAACGCTTCGTTCAACAGGGTGTTGACACTGTTAGTAAGCATGATGAACGTATCCCGTACCACATGACCTATGCGGAGGCAGAAGCCGAAAAATTGGCTAATGTGAAGGAATCATCCCTTGGAGGAATATAAAATGGGAAACAGATTATTTCAGGAAGCCAGAAAATACGTAGATTTATCAAAAAATGCTGATTCTGCAGGCCCAGAAACTGTATCCCGTGCAAAAAATGCATTACGTTCCGCGTTTGCGAATTCCACTGCAGCTGAACAGGAGCAGCTTAGTGAGATGCAGCAGGAGCTGGAGCAATACGATCCGCAAAATCGTTAATAAAAAGAAGCTGACGCCCTATTGGCTGTCAGCTTCTTTTTATCTATTTTCCAGTACTACAGGAAAAGAATGAATAATGCTGCCGTCTTTTTTGCTTCTTTCATACAAATGAAGAACGACTGACCCGCTCGCGGGAAGTTTCTCTGCTGGAATGCGCACATCAATTTTAAAGGGCTCCCAGCCTTTCGTATTTGTTTTTAGAGGCTGTTCTGCAATTAGTTCATTGTGGCCGTCTTCAATCGTATAGTATAGCTTCCCGCTTACAGGGCGAGCTTCTCCCGTAACTATATAATTGCCCTTTTCACCACTGACTTTTGCATGGCGGAATGAAGGGTTTTTTTCTGATATATAAACAGAGGCTTCAGCCGTTTCTTTGGTAACTAAGGTTTCCCCATTTAATTTCCTGGCTTGCAAAGTTGCCTTTACATGATATTTCCCTTCAGAGACTCTTTGGCCCTCATGAACATAATTCCAATGTTCCTTCCAAATCATGCTTTCGTCAGGATTTAAAGTAAGAGTCTGCAAAGCCTGCAGAAAAGCCTTGCCTTTTGAATAAGTGTATACTTCATTGCCTTTTTCATCGTTTATGCTTATTTCATACTTTTGTGAAGTTGGAAATTCAAAGCCCAAAGGGTAACTCGAAGTATTACTCAAAACCACTTCCATTTCCAAAGTTTCCGGTCCAGCATATGGTATAACCTCAAATTCAAACGGCATCTGATTGCCAGCCGCTTCAGTGCTTTGTAAATGTACAGAAAGAACAAAAATGGCCATAGCCGCCAATAGACGCAGCATTCTGCATCCCTCCAGTCATTTAATCCCTGCGGAAGAAACCATAAACACCGGCTGTTTGCACGATATTGGTAAAAGCACTTGGGTCTACATCTTTTATAATTCTCTCAAGGTCATATAACTCATAGCGTGTAATGACAATCATCATCATTTCTTTGCTTTCGTTTGTGAAAGCACCTTTTGCAGGGATCGTTGTAATCCCTCGGACGAGCTTTTCATGAATCGCCTTTTTCATTTCATCGGATTTTTTAGTAATGATTAGTGCTGTTAACTTTTCATGTCTTGTATGGATGGCATCAATTACCCTTGTTGAGGCATAAAGGGTCACAAGAGTATATAACGCTTTTTCCCAGCCATACAGAAATCCAGCCGTTATTATAATGATGGCATTAAGCGTGAAAAAATATGTACCAACCGGTTTATCTTTCATACGGGACAATACCATAGCAATAATATCCATCCCGCCTGTGGATGCACCCCACTTTAGTGTCATCCCTACTCCTACCGCTGCTATTACCCCTCCAAAAACGGCATTAAGCAAAATGTCTTTAGAAACATGAATAACAGGTATCACTTCCAAAAAAAACGACATTAAAAATACGCTAAGAAAACTGTAGACCGTAAACGACCTTCCTACTTTTTTCCAGGCTAATATCGTAACAGGAATATTCAAAATGAAGAGCAAAATACCTGTTGAGGCAAAGCTGCCCAATACACTTGAAAGCAGCTGGGCTACACCTGTAAATCCGCTAGCATAAACATTTGCGGGTATCAGGAAGAAATTCATGGCGATTGCATTTAATACCGCTCCAATTAATACAACAAATACTTTCTTAGTCTCTAACCAAACCATTGTAAACCCCCTAAATTCACTTATTATTTCTTTACCCCAAAATGGGCAATTCCAACACAATTCATTGTTTTTTCTTGCTGATTTCTATAAACTTAACTCATATAGTTTGAAAGCAGGTGAAAGAGAATGTCAGTAAAAATTTTAGCTGACAGCGCGTGTGATCTGCCGATAAGTTTTTTCAATGAAAATGGCGTCACACTTTTTCCATTAAAGGTTCATTTAAACGATACAGAGTATGAAGATTTAGTAACGATTGAACCTAAAAAAGTCTATAAAGCTATACGTGAAGGCCAAGTGCCTAAGACCTCTCAGGTATCTCCGCTGCTTTTTGAAGAAACGTTCACCAAAATGGCGGAACAGAATGAAGATGGCATTTATATCGCTTTTTCCTCCGAACTTTCGGGTACATATCAGACAGCTGTGATGATCCTTGAACAAGTGAAAGAGAAATATCCCGGTTTCAATTTAACGATCATAGATTCCAAGGCTGCATCACTTGGATACGGACTTATCGTAAAGGCTGCTGTAAAAAAAGTGCAATCAGGCGCTTCTAAAGAAGATATCCAACAAGATATCGAATTTCGCTGTCAGCACTTGGAGAGTTTATTTACAGTCAATGATCTTGAATATTTGGCAAAAGGCGGCCGTGTTTCAAAAGCTTCTGCATTTTTGGGCGGACTACTGAACATTAAGCCTCTTTTACATGTGGAAGATGGCAAACTGGTTCCGATTGAGAAGCTGCGCGGCAAGAAAAAACTTTTACGCCGGATCATCGATTTGATGAAAGTACGAGGAGCATCTTTTGAAAATCAGGCAGTCGGCATCAGCCATGCCGACGATGAAGAAACTGCTCTTGAGATGAAAACTCTAATCATGGACGAGCTAAACGCAAAAGAAGTATATATCACATCAATTGGCGCTGCTATTGGGTCCCATACCGGGCCAGGTTCGATAGCTATTTTCTTTCAAAACCAATTGTAGAATCACCCTTATTTGAATCGTACATACTCCATTCCATTCTGACAGACAATAAGGTTGTACTTCAGTTTCAATCATGCTGAAGAATAAACCTTACAGATTGGAAAGGAGTATTTTTAGTATGCCGCATACTTCTGATAATGATAAAAAAGCAAATGACAATAACGCGCTTCGCCACGAAAAGAATATGATGCGCGAGAAAAACCGAAAAGCTGGAAAAAACCAGTATTCCAAAAAGACAGACCATCTATAATACAAAAACGGGCAAGCTTATGCTTGTCCGTTTTTATTCAGATAGGTCCAGCCTTCCTCCTGATACACCTTACCTTCCTTCATAAGGCGTCCCAGTGCCCTTTTAAACGAAGCCTTGCTCAACTGAAAACGTTCCTGGATGTCTTCCGGTGCGCTCTTATCGCCAAACGGCATAGCGCCATTTCGGCTTTCCAAATAGGATAGTATCCTTTCTGAATCCTCATCAAGCACTTCATGTTTTCTTGGAATGAGAGAAACATTCACCGTTCCATCTTCCTTTACGTCCACGATCCGGCCTTCAACTTTTTCACCGAGGCGAGGCTCCCTTTTCCGCTGGGATTCATGGATAAATCCTTTAAACCCCTCTGCTGTAAAAATCCAGCTTCCGACTTTAGCCGTTCTGTAAATAAGTCCGTGTATATTTTTATTAAAATCGTTTCTTGTTGCTTTTACAGCGATTTCACTTATAACCGGATCGGTAGCCATTTTTACGTAAATACGGTTGTTCTTATTCACACGAAGCGTAATGTATAAAGTGTCCCCCACTTTCGGCCAAACAGCTTCATGAACAGGGAGATCTTCCTCACCCAGGAGCATATCCTTTTGGACACCAATATTGATAAAAACTCCTATGCCCGGCTTTACATCACTTACCTGCGCCCATCCATATGTACCAACCTGAACTTCGGGAATATTCGTTGTTGCGGCGATTCTTCCCTGTGAATCTACATAAAGGAATGCCTCAACCTCCTGGCCTTCTTCCAGCTTCTCTTCTGTTTCATTTTGATGAAGCAGAACGTCTTCTTCCTCTCCATCGGTTAAAAAATAGCCAAATGCCGCCTGCCTTGATACAGTCAGCCTAGCAGTACTGCCCAAGTATTCCTCTAATGCCATTACTGTTTCCTCCTTCATTGAAATTAAGTCTTTTCACTGTAAACATCAAATATTCATTATATTAAATCTTTCTTTTAAAGATCTTATAACTCCTAAAGTTGTTTGAACTGCTATATTTTACTATAATAAGAACGTAAAGTGAAACTTCTTTTTGAAGGTGCTTTTCCTTCAAAAAGTTAGTTGAACTTATCACGCTCAGGACGCCACATCCTGTGGCTTCGCCTGACTAGGACGTCCTGTCCGTCGTCGGGTTTTTACTGTCCGTTTTTCCTCTTGAATTACCTGTTTTACGGACAGTTAAAACGCGGCAAAGTGAAACTTCTTTTCAGATGAAAATTGTTATGTCCAAGGAGGCTGCCATGTCTAAAGAGAGCTCATTTGATATTGTATCCAAAGTAGATTTTTCTGAAGTAACCAATGCCATTAATATCGCGAAGAAGGAAATTTCCACTCGCTATGATTTTAAAGGAAGCAAAAGTGACATAAAGCTGGATAATGAAGAGCTTGTGCTTGTTTCGGATGATGAATTCAAGCTAGAACAGCTCAAGGATGTTTTATTGAGCAAACTGATTAAAAGAGGCATTCCTGTGAAAAACCTCGACTATGGCAAGGTTGAAGGAGCTTCAGGCGGAACTGTCCGCCAGAGAGCCAAGCTGGTTCAAGGTATTGATAAAGAAAATGCAAAAAAAATCAATACCCTTATTAAGAATAGCGGCTTAAAAGTGAAGAGCCAGGTTCAGGATGACCAGGTCCGTGTTACCGGCAAAAACCGTGACGATCTCCAGAAGGTTATTGCCGCTGTAAAAGAGGCAGATTTGACTGTTGATGTCCAGTTCGTAAACTACCGCTAAATCATTAAGCAAACGGATGAATTTCCGTTTGCTTTTTTATTAATGGCTATGTCAAAACACATTATTGATTTTTCCACCCTTGATTGGAGCGGAAGGCGCGGGATCCTCGAAAATGCATTTGCATTACCTTCGTGCGGTGTTAATCCAAGGAAGCTTATTCAAAGTCATGCGGGAAGAGCGAGTCAACGGGAGACCCAACAGGCGTGTTATGCGCCGACGAGCGTCGGGCCGCCCTCGGACCGCTGAGCGCCTGGAGCGGAAATCAACAGGCAAGTTTAACAAAGCCATATTAATAAATGATCAAACAGCCAGCATCATACATATAATAAAGGAATTAATGATGAAAAGGCGGCCCAAAAAATGATTTTTAATAAATCTGCAAGATTTCTGTTTCTCTTTGCCAGTTTTGCTCATGCTGCTACCTTTCTTTACTTTTTTATAAGCTTGATTTCAAACGCCCTGGATGGATCCCATACTGAATCCTTGTTTGATATCTTCCCTCTTTTACTATTCTTATTATCATTTGGTTTGCACCTGCTCCCGCAGCTTCGATCTTCGCTATTATCTCGCCCTCTTTTATATACTTTCCTTACGGCTTTAGTTACTATAGCCTGGGTTTGGCTTTTATCTGCCGGAATACAGATGTTTTATTGAAAGCTGTTTTATTCTCCAGTTTATTAAGTTTATTCGCCAAAGTGGAACCTTTGTTAGCTAAATTGAGGTTTTATTCTATGCTTTATCCGTTAGTTTCATCCTTTATTTTCTAAATTCACATAAAGGAGCTGCTCATAAACTATCCTTTTCTGTTTTCCCTTCATCCTCCCCCTGTTTATAAGAGTTCATTATTTCTTCACATTTACTACGTTCACAACAGTAAATTATCCTTTAATATACCTTTAGGGGTATGAGAAATACATTAAAACCGATGGAGGATGATTATATAATGGGAAAAAAAATTATTATTGTTGGCGGAGTTGCAGGGGGAGCTACTACAGCAGCAAAACTGCGCCGGTTAGATGAAAATGCAGAAATTATTATGTTTGAAAGAGGAGAGTTTATCTCATTCGCGAACTGCGGACTCCCTTATTATATTGGTGAAGTAATTAAAGAAAGATCCAAACTATTGGTTCAAACAGTTGAAGGCATGAAACAGCGTTATAACATGGATATCCGCAATTTTACAGAAGTAACATCCATTGACCGTGAACAAAAGATAATCACTGCCAGAAATGTGCAGACTGGCCAAGAATACTCTGAAACTTATGATTTCCTTATTTTATCAACTGGAGCAAAGCCAATTGTTCCTCCAATTGAAGGATTACAAAGCAGCAATGTATTTACTTTAAGAAATATTCCTGATATGGATAAAATCAAAGGCTTTGTTGAGGAAAAGTCACCTCAAACAGCAGTGGTTATTGGCGGAGGATTTATCGGATTGGAAATGGCAGAGAATTTAAAAGAAGCTGGACTATCTGTCACGATCGCCGAAAAGTCTCCTCAGGTTATGGGGCCTCTAGATCCTGAAATGGCGGGCATTGTGCAAAATCATTTAGTGGAAAAAGGAATTAACCTTGTTCTTAACAACGGAATCGAAAAAGTGTACCAAAATGGCCAGTTGGTTGTTCTCGAGAGTGGTGAGATGCTCGAGAGTGACCTTATTATCCTTGCAATTGGTGTAGCTCCAGAAAACAACCTTGCGAAAGCTGCTGGCTTGGAGCTTGGAGACAGAGGCGGAATGAAGGTTAATGAATACCTGCAAACATCTGATCCGTCTATCTACGCACTCGGGGATGCGATCGAAGTCAAAGATTATGTAAACGGAACACCTGCCATGGTACCGCTTGCGTGGCCTGCAAACCGCCAGGCACATATTGTGGCGCATAGCATTAATGGCAGAGACATCAAATATCCTGGAACCATGGGCACATCGATTGTTAAAATTTTTGATTTAACTGCTGCCCTAACAGGCAATAACGAAAAAACATTAAGAAGATTGAGTGTACCATTTGAAGCTGTCCATATACATCCGCTTTCACATGCTGGCTACTATCCTGGTGCATCCCAGATAGCTATAAAGCTTCTTTTTGATAAAGAAACAGGAAAGATTTTTGGGGCTCAGGCAGTCGGGGAAGATGGAGCAGATAAGAGAATTGATGTCATCGCAACTGCCATCAAAGGCGGGTTGACTGTCCATGATTTACAGGAGCTTGAATTGGCATACGCTCCGCCATTCTCATCTGCAAAAGACCCGGTAAATATGGCAGGATATGTGGCATCCAATATTGTGGATGGAATGATTGAAACCGTACAATGGGATGAAATCGATGACATCAAAAAAAAAGGCGGTTATTTACTGGATGTCCGCACTGTGAAAGAATTTGAAAATGGCCACATTGAAGGTGCAATAAATATTGACCTTGATCAATTAAGGGAAAGACTTGCTGAGATTCCGCAAGATAAAACTATTCATATCAACTGCCAAGTTGGCCTAAGGGGTTACCTCGCATCTCGGATTCTGCAGCAAAATGGATTTAAAGTAAAAAACCTTACAGGCGGTTATAAGACTTATTCCATTTTAAATAAGTAATAGAAAAGGAGTGTAGAACCCCAAATGGGTGATGCACTCCTATTTTAAATGATTAATTGTTGCGGGAGCGTGTAAAGTACCACTACTAAAATTAAGTCGCCAGATTGCAGGCTTTGTTCAATCCACTCTTCCTCTTCTTCAACAGTAAGCTTAAATTCCTCAGTCTCTGTCATTAAAAAATCAGTTTCCCCCAAGACTCTTCTACAATGTGCCAGAATTCCTTCAGCATCGGTTTTGACTGCTGTTCGTATCTGCATTCCGTCCTCTCCCGATATATTTTTAGACACTATTATATAGATCAATGCAAATAATTTCCATGTTTTTTCACCATAATAAAATGGAATTTATCTAATATCAATCTTTTGGAGGGATGCACTAATGTCTAATAGTCAAAACAACCCTAAGGAATTTCCGCCCCAGCATCAGGATCATCAGCCTGGCACAGAAGATCCGATGCAGCCTGGGCCACAATCTGTTGACCCCCATTACAAGGGTTCTGATAAATTAAAAGGTAAGGTAGCCTTAATTACAGGCGGAGACAGCGGCATTGGCAAATCGGCAGCCATTTATTATGCTAAAGAAGGTGCCAACATTGCTATAGTCTACCTGGATGAACATGAGGATGCTGAAAAAACAAGAGAAGCCATTCAAGCTGAAGGCCAGGAATGCCTGTTAATCTCTGGCGATATCGGAAGCGAAACATTTTGTAAAGATATAGTTAATAAAACTTTAGATAAGTTTGGACAAATTGATGTCCTCGTTAATAATGCAGCAGAGCAGCATCCGCAAAAAAGCCTGCTGGACATCACAGCCGATCAGCTGGAAAGAACGTTTAGAACAAATATCTTTTCTTTCTTCCATCTAACAAAAGCTGTTCTTCCGCACCTTAAAGAAGGAAGCTCCATTATTAATACTGCTTCCATTACTGCATACGAAGGAAATGAACAGCTAATAGACTATTCATCTACAAAAGGCGCGATTGTATCCTTTACACGTTCATTGGCAAAATCACTGGCTGGCCAAGGAATCCGAGTAAATGGAGTAGCTCCTGGTCCTATTTGGACTCCACTTATCCCGTCTACCTTCTCCGCGGAAAAAGTATCAAAATTCGGTGCCAATTCCCCAATGGGAAGAGCTGGACAGCCTTACGAACTGGCCCCGGCTTATGTATATCTCGCAAGCAGCGATTCAACATATGTGAGCGGCCAAATGATTCATGTAAATGGCGGCACCATCGTAAATGGATAGTAAAGCAAAAGGGAAGCCCCATTGGCTTCCCTTCCTTTATGACAATATTAACGGTTTTTCCGGATTTGGACTGCTGCAAGAACAGCGTTTTACGATTTTATGCGGAATAATAATTCTTTTAACAGGTTCGCGCGGGTTTTCGATTCTGTAAATAAGGCTTCTTGCGGATTCAAAACCGAGATCGAAAATATTGATATCTACTGAGGTTAACGGGGGCCTGGACATTTCAGCCAATAGCACATTATTAAAGCTGATGATCGACATATCTTCCGGAACCTTTATTCCCAGTTCATCCAAAGTATTCAATACACCAAGCGCCATTAAATCGTCGGCAACCACAAGTGCCGTAGGAGGCTTTTCCAGGGATATAAGCCCTCTGACAGCTTCCTGTCCGCCTTCTTTTAAAAATTCCTCATGGACAATATATTCATTAACCAGTTCAATATCTGCTTCTCTTAACGCTTTTTCATAACCAAGCAACCGTTCCACGGTTACAGTAAGGTTCAAGCTTCCGCCGACAAATGCAATTTGCTTATGCCCCAGCTTGATTAAATATTCCGTTACTTCCTTAGCAGCACGGAAGTTATTATTATCCACGTACGTGATTTCTTCCTCATCAGAAAACGGCTTTCCTATAACGACAAACGGAAAATCTCTTTCCTTTAGGAAGGAAAGGACTTTATCTTCCACTTTTGAGTAAAGGAGAATAACTCCATCCACTCGTCCGCCCTGTACCATTTGAATTACACCTTCATATATTTCATCATCTGTTTTTCCAGTTGTCATATGGAGAGCATAATGCCTTTCATGTGCACCCTCGCTCAACCCCCTAAGAACAGTTGGAAAGAATGGGTTTTGAAAAACTACATCTGTTGAACTTGGCATAATGAGGCCAATAGCGCGCGTTGACTGGCTTGCAAGACTGCGGGCAATAAAATTGGGATGATACCCCAATTGTTTCATTGCCTCTCTGACTTTTTGTTTTGTTTTCTCGCTTATGCGAGGATTGTTGGCAATAACTCTGGAAACAGTTGAAGGCGCAACTTTAGCCATCTTTGCAACATCTTTAATTGTAACTGCCAATATAATCACCCTCTCCGTGAGGTCTCTGTTATTTATAGTATAATCAAAACAGTATAATTTTTCTTTCCTTTTTTAAACAGGAAGCTTCTAGTAACAGGCTTTGGGAAGAAGGGCTAATCTAAATGCAGCATTGTGTACAAAGAATGACACACTCTTACAAAGGCATTCCCGCCATCTATCTACTCCGCCTTCTTCTTTTTGGAACGCTTCCATAAAAGGAAGATAAAAATCATGAAGGCTGTATATACTGCCGCTAAAGCAGCTATCAAGGGAATATTCAAGCCCGATTTTTCGGCTAAATTATAAACTTCTGCTTGTTCACGATCAATGATTAGATTGTATTTCCCGTCCTCGCTGCGGACCAGGTCATCTGCCAGCATGCCGCGAAGTTCTTTTCCTTCTTCTATCTGGGATGAATCCAATACAAGTTTTTGTGATTTGGTTGAATTATTGATGGCAATAACAGCTGTTTCATCTTTATAAGTTCGTTTATATACAGCCATACCATCCTTCTCTTCCAAAAGCTCCATATCTCCCCTTGTTAAAGAAGGAAGCATTTGCCTTACTTCGCCGAGCTTTGTTATATAGTCGATCAGCTCTTTATCTGTACGGAAATCCATCAGCCTGCGATTATCAGGATCCTCGCCGCCATCGAGCGCGATTTCACTTCCATAATAAACAATGGGAATCCCGGGAGCTGTATACATATAGGTTAAAGCCAGCTTCCATCTTGGCCCTGGATGATGGTTCTTCGATATGGCATCACGCGTAAATCTAACCGTATCGTGGTTATCCATGAAGGTTCCCATCAAATGTGGATTTTCATAAAAAGCTTTATTTCTATCCCAGCTTGTAAAAAGCCAGCTCAAAGATTTATCAGGTTCCGCAAAAGCTGTTCTTAAATGGTCATTCAAAGGATAATCAACAAAACCGTCTATGCCTGTTTTCTCATATTCAGCAATATACTTTGGATCATCGGACCAAACTTCACCTAGCAGATAAACATCTTCTTTGACGCTTTTAACACCATTGGCGAACTCGGTCCAGAAAGTTTTAGGCACATGCTTGACGGTATCCAGGCGGTAACCATCAACATCCGTCTCTTCTATCCACCATTTTGCCGCATCGATTAAATAGTTCTTCACTTCCGGATTTTCCTGCTTTAAATCAGGCAGCCCATAAATCCAGCCATTTTCAATCTCAGTTTGGTTTGTCCAATTGGCAATATCCTGTTTTTCATGGAACCAATCGTTTTTCTCAGGATCGTTAACCCATTCATGATTATAGCCGACATGGTTAACGACGAAATCCAAAATCACTTTCATATCTCTTTTATGGGCTTCCTGAACAAGTTGTTTGAACTCATCCATTGTCCCAAAATGCTCTTCTGTATTATAAAAATCTTTAATCCAGTAACCGTGGTAACCTTTTTCTTCATTATCGAACACGGGAGTCAGCCAAATTGCAGTAAACCCCATTTCTTTAATGTAGTCAAGGCGATCTATAACACCCTTAAAATCTCCGCCATGATAGGCCTTGGGATCTTTGACATCCACCTTAAAATCATTGTTTGGATCACCGTTGCTAAAACGATCCACCATTAAAAAATAAATTGTTTCATCTTGCCATTTACGCTCTTCTTTTTCAGCTGCTCCTGCCGGCAGGGCATAAAAAAGAAGAAACGGGATTAAGATGAAGGTTATGATTCCTTTTTTCATCGCCGCTCCTCCTTCATTTTTCAAGACACTGCATGGCAGAAGCACTTGTTTATCATCCAAGTATTACGACTGCCAAAAGGCTTGTAAAAGTTTCAGCCCTTTAAGATTAGCCTTTCGTTCCCCCTGCAGTCAAACCTGAAACAAAGTATTTCTGGAACATCAGGAACAGAGCAGCAATCGGGATCGCAATCAGAACAGATCCTGCAGCAAATTTGGTAAATTCATTTCCGAACTGTTTCGCAACCATTTCGTACAGCCCAACAGCCATTGTGAATTTCTCGTCTGTTCTTAATAAAATTCTGGCTAAAATAAAGTCACCGAATGGGGCAATGAATGAGAATAGCGCCACGACCGCTACAATTGGCTTTGCCAGTGGCATTACAATCTGCCAAAACACACGCAAATGGCTTGCTCCATCCATTTTTGCAGACTCATCGAGCTCTTTTGGTATCGTATCAAGGTATCCCTTCATTAACCAAGTATTCATCGGAATCTGTCCGCCTACATATACAAGGATTAAACCAAGATGTGTATCAATTAATCCTGTTCTTGTTGCTAAAACGAAAATAGCAATTAATGCTGCAAAGTTAGGAATCATTTGCAGTATTAAAAACGTAAGCAAGCCATTTTTTCTTCCTACAAAACGGTACCGTGAAAAAGAATAAGCTGTTAATGACACTGTGATAACAGTCAGGATCATTGTAAGTGTGCTTATCTTCAATGAATTCCAGTACCAGTGAACATAATTGGATTTTTCCAGATCAAAAAGATATTTGTAATGGTCCAAAGTCGGGTTCTCAGGAAACATCGTGGATCCTGATAAACTTTGTCCCGGATTCAAGGAAGATCCCACTACCCACAGAAGCGGATAAATGACAATAAAGCTCATAAAAGCAATGATTAAATACGAAGCAGTAAGCCGGATTATTTTATTTTTTTTCATACTCATAGCTACATCAAATCCTCTTCTTGGAATGATCTTGTTCGTTTAAACTGCCACAGAGCCACAGTTACAACTATAAGCGATAGAATCATAGTGACTGCAGCTGCCTTTCCATATTGGGCAGATGTCATTGTCAGCTTGTAGATCCAGGAGATGAGAATGTCCGAACCGCCGGCATTTTGCCCCGGGATAGCAGGGCCTCCTCCATTAAACAAGAAGATTACGTTAAAGTTATTAAAGTTAAATGTATATTGCGTGATGATAATCGGCGCTGTAGCAAACAGTACAAGCGGTAAAGTAATCTTAGTGAATTTTTGCATTATGGAAGCACCATCAACCGTTGCTGCTTCGTAAAGCTCATCCGGAATGGACTGGAGAACACCGGTTGTCATGGCAAAAATGAATGGGAAACCTAGCCATGATTGGATAAATATCAAAGCCAATCTTGTCCAGTTCTCTTCCGTCATCCACGGGATTGGGCCAATTCCAATTGAATCAAGGATGGTTTTATTGATAACCCCGAAGGTTTCATTAAACATACCTGAGAAGATCAGGATCGAAATAAAAGCAGGTACAGCCCAAGGAAGGATGAATACGGTACGGATAATCGCCTTTCCTTTAAGATCCTTCTGATTAACCAAGATCGCAAGGAAGATTCCCAATGCCACCTGAAGAGTGGTTGCGACGAATGTCCAGACGATTGTCCAGCCCATTACTCCAAAGAAAGTTTTTCTCCATAAATCCAGTTTGAAAATATCAATAAAGTTTTGAATTCCAACCCAATCGACAAGCTTGGCAGGCGGTGAATGATATAAATCGTAGTTGGTGAAAGCAAGCAGAACTACGAATAAAATCGGGAAAATAACGACGAATACTAAAAGAAAGAATCCCGGTGAAATCATTAAGTATGGAAAGCCATTGTCCAACAGGTTATGGTACTGTTCCCTGACGCTATTCAGGCTTAGCCCCGCGTCACGTTTTTTTCCGTTATTATAGGCATCATAAATATTGAAAGCATAAATGATAAGCCCCAGAGCTGTAACAATAAGTGCAATAATTCCATCAATCAGCAAAAAGATTGAATGATCGAGAACTGGTATTTCACCTAAAGTGATAAGACCCCAAAATCCCCAATTCAGCGTATCGTAAAAAGCTGCAAAGAAAGATATCGTAAGAATTAAGAAGATAGCACCCTTTAGGAATTGTTTATTATAAAACTGCCCGAATCCAGGTAAGATGGATAAAAGCGCAGCATTTCTTCCATGATTGGTTGATGTTTTAATGACATCCATTTTTGTCCGGCCTCCCCTTTCTTTATAGGAGAAAGAATTTTTCTTATATTTATTATAATTCATTTCACTAATGTTGCATTAATAAAAATCCAATATTAGAAATACTCAAAATGTTCAATTTTATTATTTTGTGCAAAGAAAAAGTCCTTTATAATGGAT
>NZ_VLKI01000022.1 GCF_007830235.1 Cytobacillus oceanisediminis | reverse complement strand
AGCGTGGAGACTTTCAACTTCTTCTAACTGCGCAAAGAGTAATAATTTAAGAAATGATTCCGTCGTTAATTTCTTTGTATAGTAATCTAATTTCATGGTTTTCACCTGTTCTTCAAAAAGTTGAAGATTTAATGGTGAAAACCATTGTCCAAATGAAGTTTTTCGTGTAATCTTGTCCATAGTGTGAGTCCTTTTATAGTGGATTTGGACGGGTTACCACCTGACTAATCCATTATAAAGGACTTTTTCTTTGCACAAAATAATAAAATTGAACATTTTGAGTATTTCTAATATTGGATTTTTATTAATGCAACATTAGTGATAAAAAACAATAAATTAATTACCCCGCCGATTTCCGATAACATACTGGCAGGAATCACTCGAGATACTGTCATACAATTAGCAAAAATCGTATTGAAAATTCCTGTTTATGAACAAAGTCTATCAAGAGCTGAACTTTACTCGGCTGATGAAGTTTTTTTTACAGGCACAGCCATAGGTATCAAGCCTATAATAAATATTGATAATAGAATGATAGGAAAAGGCATGGAAGGCACTTTAACAAATTATCTCCGGCTTTTTTATGATGATATCGTTAGAGGAAACAACCCAAATTTTCTGGGTTATTGTACACCGGTGTACTAGCGGCTAGGTATTTTTCCTCTAATTCAGTCTATCAGGCCATACAGCAAGGAATTTAGCAATAACAGAAAAGAATAAACTTCCTTTTCTTCAAAAAAACTCTCCTTTAGTAATGAACCGGTCTAGGCAGATCGCTCTGTTTTTCTGATTGCTAATTTACCATTATATTAGGAATGATATTCTTTTTTTATGCCTGGACAAATCGAGAGTGCCAATTTGGGCACTCTCTTCTTTTATGTTAAGAATAGTCCTCGATTGCTCATAAACGTTATTCTCATCCCTGGATCGGCAAAACCGTCGAATCCTTAATCTCCCTCAATGCCAAACTCGTCTGAATTTTAGTAATCCCCAATTCATTCAGCTTCCGAATAAATATCTCCAGCCCCTTGCGATCCTTGCAGGCCACTTTTAACAGATAATCATATTCTCCAGTTAAACAATGGCACTCGAGAACTTCCTCCATCGATTCCAATGTTTTTTCAAGTGATTCCAGCTTTTCTGCCTGGTGCATATTGGTGCTCATAAACACAAAACACAATAAATCAAAGCCCAGCTTCTCATGATTTAATATGGCGACCTGCTTTTTGATGTACCCTTCCGTTTCTAACCGCTTGATTCTGGCATGCACAGCCGGCGCGGATAAATTGACCCGCTTTGATAGTTCAAGATTGCTTAGTTGTGCATCCTTTTGAAGAATATCCAAAATTTTAATATCCACATTGTCCAAAACTTTGCTTACAACTGATTCCATCATTCACTGCCCCTTTTCAATTATTCCAAATATCCGTAAAACTCCACACTTAAAATGAATTTTTTAAACTAATAATCTATTATACTTTTATTTATTTTGAATTAATCACATTATACAAAATGTTATTTCGTTAATGAAGGGAAATGTTAAAATAATTCATATAAATAATGTCATTGTGCACAATGGCTCTTATTTCTTTTTTGAAGGCTCTGTTAAATGGGGCTGTTGATTTCCGTTCCAGGCACTCGCTTTCCGCGGGGCGGGCGGTGAGCCTCCTCGGCGCACGCGCCTGTGGGGTCTCACCTGTCCCACTCCTCCCGCAGGAGTCGAGTGCCTTCCACTACAATCAACTTAGTGAAAAATCAACTATAAGTCTTAACAGAGACCTATTTACAAAGAAAAGGGGCTAAATGAAGTGAAATATTATTCCTTATTGCTATTAACCAGCTTTCTTTGGGGCGGTAATTTTATAGTGGGAAAAACACTTGTGGATCATGCTTCCCCAGCTACTTTGACCATTTTAAGATGGTCGATTGCGGTTATCCTTCTGGTCCCACTTGTTTGGCGGAAAGAGAAAAAGCTGATCCCGCCAAAAGAAGCTATCCTGCCTTTGTTTTTAATGGGTGTTACAGGAGTAGCCCTGTTTCAGGCACTGCAATTCATGGCCCTGGAAAGAACATCGGCGACGAATGTTGGGTTGATTTCTACCTTGAACATGTTTTCGATTGCTGCATTCTCCTTCTTTTTTCTAAAGGAAAAAATGAATTCACTTCAATTCCTTTCCATGTTCGTCTCATTATCTGGTGTTTTGCTTGTCCTTTCAAAAGGGAACTTTGAATTGTTATTTTCGATGGAATTGAATGTGGGCGATCTCTATATGTTGGCAGCTGTGGGCATGTGGGGAATGTATTCGGTCTGCAGCAAATGGGCGATGGCCACCGTCACACCAATGATGTCGATCCTTTACTCCGGAATTTTTGGCCTTATTGTCCTGATTCCTTTTAACATCTCAACCTTCAAGATAACGAACATAGACGCTTCTTTTGTTCAATCCATTTTGTATACTGGCCTGATCTCAACCGTTCTGTGTATGGTCCTTTGGAACATCGGAGTGAATAAACTCGGGCCCAATACTTCAGGATTGTTCCTGAACTTCAATCCCGTTTTTACAGCCGTTTTGGCATTTGCTTTTTTAGGGGAGAAAATGAATTGGATCCAAGCAGGCGGAAGCGCTATTGTGATTGCAGGATGCATCTTATTTACAATTTTTAAAAATAGGCCAAGAACAGTTTTAGTCGAAACCATTCGCATTAGAATTTACACACTATTACGGACTTGACTGGAAAAATTTCAACCTTGGAACTTTACCTGCTAATTCCATCTTTTCATACGCTGTTTTCCCTCATTGTTAAATGTGATATCACCAATTTCTTCTAAATAAAAAACGCAGGTTATAAAAACCTGCGTTTTGGTTTCAGCTTAATACTCAATGAACACACTATTAACTACATTTTCAAGGCTTCGGATGGATTTGTCTTTATTGAGTCTGAATGTTCATACTTTTCAGGACGAACTGCAAGCCAAACTAAACCGCCAAATACAAATAATATCAGTCCGCATACCTGGAAAGCGTGGTGGAATCCAGCTGCCTGACTGGCAGAGCGTTCAATAAGCCAGCCTGTAAAATATGGACCGGCAATTCCACCTAATGACGTTAAGGCCATAAACCATCCTTGAATTTTACCTTGATGCTTCGGCGAAACCAAATCAACTAGAATAGCTGGTCCCATAACAAGAGTAATACATCCAAAAGTTAAACCCAGTGATAATAAAGCAATTGCCAAAATATTTGAGCTGACCATCGTTCCTAATAAGTAACTAACTGCTCCTGCTGCCATAACGGGTCCAAGCACAAAGATCCGCCCTTTTACCACACTCTGTGTCTTATGATAAATCCGGTCAGAAATCGCAGAAAACGTAATCTGTGACACAGTAATCATAATCCATGGCAAGGCCACAACAATACTTAATGTTTCTTCACTTAGTTTACGGACATTCTCCAAATAGTTAGGCAGCCAATTTAGCCCAATTGTGAACGACCAATATGTGCCAAAGCCGCATAAGGCAACGAAAATAAAATTTTTAGAGAACAGAACAGAGGTAAATTTTGTTTCGCTCTGAACTGCGGCGTTGACAATTGAAGCCCTCTCCTCTGGCGCTGACTCACCTTGTGTTACTGCCTTCTCTTTAGCAGCCCATAACCACACGATAATCCATATAAACCCGACTGCCCCAGTTGCGATAAAAGCGGACCTCCAGCCATAATTCATAATAAGATGCATTAAGAGTGGTGCTGAGATTGCGACACCAAGCGGGCCCCCTATCGAAACCAGTGTTAATCCAATTCCCAACTTTTCCTTTGGCAGATATTTTGAGGCTGCTGTCATTGCCAAAGAGTAAGATGGACCTTCACCCGCACCTAAAACGATTCTTGTTACCAATAAGTAGGCAAAACTGTTGACAAAGATGGTTGAAAATTGAACAATCGACCACACCGCAACCATACCTGCAATTACTTTTTTTGCACCAATCTTATCTGCCAAACTTCCTCCTAATACTGCAGAAAGCGAATATAATAAAAAGAAAACACTGCCAACGACACCCCATTGCTCTGCATTCAATCCTAATTCCTTCATAATCGATACAGAAGCAAACCCAATAACCGCTTTATCCGCGTTACTGATAACGGTTAATAAAAATAATAAGAAGATAATAAGCCATGCTTTTTTGGATACTGCACCTTTCTTTTGCTCCATAAAGGACCTCCTTAAATTTCTCCCTTTTTCTTTATTCGTACAATTAAATGAATCCGCTTACATAAGAATCGAATATCAAGACCTTTCCCCTTTGGAAAGGTCCTTGTCGTGCTACTTAAAATTAACCTCTGCCATACCAATATGTGAAAATCCGGCAGTAAACCGATCCCCTTTTACCGCTGGAACTGCTGCAGACAATGCACCTGATAAAATAACTTCTCCTGCCTTCAGCACGACATTGTACTGTGATAGCTTATTGGCAAGCCAGGCAACACATTTGGCCGGATGGCCCAATACATCATAACCAAAGCCTGTATTGATCAGTTCCCCATTTTTAAACAATTTCAATTCAATCGATCGCAGGTCGAGATCCGTTACCTTATACCTTTCATCCCCAATGACAAACATCCCGCTTGACGCGTTATCAGCCACCGTATCTGCTAAGGTGATTTTCCAATCCATAATCCGGCTATCAACGATTTCCAATGCAGGAGCGATAGATTCTGTTGCATCAAGAACCTCCTCGACAGTGACATTGGGCCCTATCAAATCTTTATTAAGAATAAAGGCAATCTCGCCTTCTACCTTTGGCTGGAACAAATCATCCAAAAGGATTGTCCCATTATTACTCACTTCCATGGAATCCAGCAAATGACCATAGTCCGGCTGATCAACACCTAACAGCTGCTGCATGGCAACAGAGGTTAAGCCAATCTTTTTACCGACAATTCTTTGACCAGTTTGAACTTTTTGGCCGATCATTTGCAGCTGTATCTGATAGGCTTCATCAACAGTTAAATCCGGATGTACTTCCGTAAGCGGTTTAATGGATTTTTTAGATGATTCCGCCTGCTCCAGCAGCTTAGTTAGATGCTGTAGGTGATGAATGACTTGATTGCTCATACTAAATTCTCCTTTTTGATAAAAATGGAGCGCTATCTAATTGATTCAAAAAATATGTAATTCTATGAATCATTCAGGCAGCGCTCACAATGGTTGTCTTATTATTTTGAAGCTAATGCTGCAGCATCTTCCTTAGCTGCTTCCTTTGTGTTTTTCAATAAGAAATCGATCAAGATCGTATTAAATTCTTCGGGTTTCTCCCATTGCGGCCAGTGGCCAGCATCTTTGATGACGACCAGCTCGCTATTCGGAATCATATCTTGAATTGGCTTAGCTTCCTCTACTGTGGAAGTCGGGTCATGATCTGTCCAGGCTAACAGCGTTGGAACATTGATTTTGCCGCACCAGGATGGGTCCCAGCTGTACTGCTTCCTAACTTCAAGATCCTGCAGGCAGACAATATGATGAACAGCTTCTTGGTAAGAAGGCTGGGTATAAATATTATAGCGGGATTCAATCAATTCTTCTGTAACTTGGCTCTTATCATACATTAACCACTCAAGCCGTGTTTTCACATTTTCATAGTTGGCTTCAAGAACCGCCTTTAATGTTGAGTCTTTCAGTCTTTGCATAACCTCTGGTTTGTTGTTCACATTTCCTGGTGTATTTAAAACCATCGATTTCACATATTCTGGATGTTCTGCCGCAAACCATGCTGCTACCCAGCCTCCCAGTGATTCACCAGATAAATAAGTTTGCTTTAAATCTAACGCTTGGATTACCCATAGCAGGTGATCACTGTAATAGTCAATCCCATATGGACGGTCTGGTTTCGCAGTATAGCCGTGGCCAACCATATCAATAACGATAACGCGGAAATGCTCACTTAACCCTTTCATATTTCTTGCATATGCCTCGATATGGCCGCCAGTACCGTGAAGCAGAATTAATGGTTCGCCATTTCCTGCTTCTAAAACTCTAGTTTTGATTCCATTCGCATCTAAAAAGTATTGTTTAAATTCGATATCAGCTAAGTCGGTCCAAATTGTCATTTCAATCTCCCCTTCTTATTAAAATCTTATCGGCTTACTTCGTATTCTGCTGTTTTACCTGTTTTTTGCTCAACCGGCTGTGAGAATTGAACAACCGCCATTCCTGTTACCCATTCCGGAATTGGCTCATAGACGGCCACATCTGCATCAAAGCCTTGCAGGGCTCCTAAGAGAACAAGCCAATTATGAATTTCCTGACCGCCATTCCCAAAATTCTCCTCGACAAAGGCAGCACCCCAGTTTCTGATCGTTGTAAAATCTTTTTCAGTCACAAGGCGTAAAAATTCCCTGTCCATTTGTTCGTTAACGGGACCTGATTTAATGCGTGTTACATTGGTTTCCCGTAATTTTAAATATTCATCAAGCTGTTCAATTTCCTGACGTCCATTTTTTAAGACATTAATCAGGAATTGATCTTCTGGTTTTTCACTATCGATTTTTGGAATCGGTACCCAGTGGGATAAACCGCCGGAAGCGACAATGGCAACTTTAAGATCTTGATCCCATGATTCAATTGCTTTACGAATCACTTCACCAACTTGGAAACAGCGGTCCATCGTTGGCAGCGGTGGTGCCGATGTATTAACCGCAATGGGAACAACCGGTATTTTCAGCTCAGGATTTAAAAAGTAAATACCTTGAGTATGACCGTGGTCTACCTTCATTTTCAACGTGAAGGCAAAGTCTACATTGTTTTCTAAACTAGTGCTGAGTATATGCTTTGCTAGTTCCTGCTGCACTGGAATTTGATATTTTGGCAGCTGCCAGTCACCCCAGCCTTCACATTCGCCAATCCCGATTGTAAATGACGGCATATGGTCATAGAAATAACTATTAAAATGATCATCAGAGATTAGTACAATGACATCTGCCCCTGATGATTCGAGATATTTTCTCATTTCTGCTGCTTTGTTAAGGAAACGCTGTCCTTTTTCCCCGGATCCAGCTTCGTTTGTCATGATCATCGGGCTATGGGACATAGCCACACCTGCGATAATTTCAGCCATTTGAACCTCTCCTTTTTATCAAAATAATTAAGATATACGTACTTTCCTGGATTCAGAGATTTCTTTTTTCCAGTCAATTGTTAGTTTTCCTTTTAAAAATAAAGGAATATCTCCTGTGCATTGGAGTGTTTTGCCATCGTTTGCTATGATGATTTCTCGATTGAAGGAGCCGCTCCTATGATTCAAGGTTACTTCATAGCGTCCTGGTGCCGGCAGCGTGTAATATGGATACAGCCTGAATGTCTCTCCATTCCATTCGCACTCCGTCTTATAGTATTGGCCAAGAAATTCAAGCAGCTCTGAAACCTTTCCCTTTATGAGCCGTTCCCGAATACAGGTGGAACTGATTTTCTCGCCTCTTAGCTCGACTTTTTCAACCTTTGTGACATCAATCCGGCCGCATGAATCTTGTTTCAGGCGTTCAAGGTTACCAGAACCGCGGGAACCATAGGTGAAATCAAATCCAGCAACCGCATGGACAACACCTAGTCCATTTAAGTACTCTCCTACAAACTGCTCAGGTGATAATCCGGCAAACTCTCGATTAAATTCAACAATATAAAAGGTATCAACGCCCATTTCCCGAAGCTTTGCCTCTTTTTCCGCAAGCGGCATTAAATAATGGACATGAACTTTTCCCTTTGAGATCACCGTTTTAGGATGCGGGAAAAAACTCATAACGGAAAGCGGCACTTGTTTTTCATTTGCCTTTTGATAAGCAGTGTTAATGACTGCACAATGTCCATAATGGAGACCATCAAAACAACCAAGTGCCATTACAGTTGGACTCGCCTTTTTCTGCCATTCTTCCAAATTACTGTGGTTTAAATGAATTGTTTTCATCATGGTCTCCTCTCCAATTTCTTAGACAGTCACTGGCTGTTCTTTTACTAAAGAACGATACTTTCCGCTGTAAAAAATCAATGGCTCTGCATCTTCAAGATGAATATCGGTTACCCTACCAATAAACAAGGTGTGATCGCCCTCCATATGCTCAGCAGATACCTCACAGGCAATCTGTGCCACAGCACCAGACAATACTGGCTTTCCGTCAAGGCGGTCAAATGTAACTTCCTTTTGCAATTGTCCGGCGAAAATCATTGAAAGCTCCTGCTGATCTTCTGACAGGATATTAACGGAGAAAATCTTGCTTTCTTTAATTTTATTTAGTATCTTTGCTTTTTCTCCAATTGAAACAACGACAAGCTTAGGATCAAGTGAAACGGACATGAACGCATTTGCTGTCATTCCGTGAATGTCTCCCTCGACCTCTGTTGCAATAACGGTTACCCCTGTTGCGAACTTTCCCATTGCTGTGCGAAACTGACGATCATCCATATAAAAATCCTCCTTTGATTCGTTTCCCCTATTAAACTTTTAAACCATTATTCATCCAAACATCCCCATAGTAAGAATGAAGGTTATCCCCTAACGCCGCTTTCAAAACCAAACAGATCTTTACCATATGCAGCCACAGCATCTTCATATAAAGAAGTTTTATGTGTAGCAACAGCGATGATATCCCGCAGGAACAATTCCATTGGACCACCTTTATACAAAGCGCCGCCGCCAAGAGTTAATAATGCTCTGACAGCAATATCCACACAAATCTTGATCGCTTTCGTCCGAATCGCAAAGAATTCAGAAGGCGGTGTTTTACAGCCATCTTTTTCATAGTCAACGAGCAAATCAATATACTTATCCAATAAGCCTTCCGCAATATGGAAATCTGTTGTCATTTCGGCTAAAACCCGCTGGCTCCTTGGTGACTCGCTTTCCCTTACACCATCCATTAAACGTACCCGTTTCTTAGTAAGCACCTTAAATTCTTTAAGAATGCGTTCTGCTCCGCCAAGAGCCATGTAGCCAAATCCCAAATAAAAGGATGGGAAAAACGGAACATGATAGAACGGATAGTCTGTATCGTATTCTTCTAAAGGCGGTCTTCTTGTAAGCTCAGCCTGGTCTATACGCAGAATACGCTCCATTGGAACATACACATTATCAGCTATAATTTGATTGCTTCCCGATCCCCTTAGTCCGAACGTATCCCAATTATGGATTACTTCCACTTCAGTTGTTTTTAACATTGGCAGGCAGTACACCGGCTTCTCTGTTTCAGGGAACTGAATCATGACCCCTACCCCAACCCAGTCACTAAAATTGATGCCGCTGACAAAGCTCCACTTTCCGCTAATGCGGTAACCATCCCCATCGCGTTCAGCTTTGCCTAAAGCAGCAAAGATATCGGCAATCAACCCGCCATGGTGGATGATTTCGTCCGCTCCCTTTTCAGGAAGAAATGCTGGAAGCATATTGTGAAGCGGATACAGATAGGTGAGCCACGCTGCTGAAATATTATAGTTTGCGACCTTTCTAACGACCTTAGCAAACGTTTTCAAATCTGCCTGTGGACCGCCATATTTCTTTGGAAGCATCATCCGTGAAATTTGCGTTTCTTTAATGAGATTCACCACATTTTGTGAAATAGTAGCTTTACTCTCCGCTTCAAGTGCCTCTTGCTCTGCTAGCTGGCCAACTTTTTCAGCCCCAGCTAATAACTCTTCAACTGTGAGATCCTTTTCTTTTAAGGAAACACTCTCCATGTTTATCACTCCTCGTAGTAGTTAAATGATCTTAAAAAACAATCACATGGTACCGCTTACATTGATTGCATTTCCCACTTGTTTATGTTGTTTATTAACCATACATATAGTGTAGTTAATTTAAAATTTTCAGACTAGAACAAAAACTGTCTAAGTTTTCTTACTTTATAGTCAGTTTTTGTCCTTTTACATACAAAAAGAGACCAACCAGCATGAAACTGGTTGGTCCAAAACTTTTAAAATGATTCGATTTCTATTTCTCCCAAAGCCATTAAAGATTTGAGTATTAGCAGTAATTGATGCATTTCATTTGGTTTGCGGAGGTCTTTTTCAAGCAAATTTTCAATCTTATTAATTCTATGTCTTAAACCGCTCATGGATAATGAAAGGTCATTCATCGTTTGCTCCAGTTTCCCTCCATTTAATAAAAAGGAATATAACGTTTTAAGGAGTTCCACTGACTTTGGATCCTCTAGGTTATACAATGGTCCAAGCTCCTGCTCAGCAATCATTTTGATTCCAGAAATATTGTTGGAATTAATTAACACCCCAACAATGCCCAAGGATCGAAACGAAACAATTTCTTTTCTTCCCGTCAGCCTTAATGCAATCGCTGCTTCTTCATAGCATTTTGAAACATGTTGAATATCGTCCCAAACATTACTAATGCCAAACCTAAAATCTCCTTTTGGATATTTATCTAATAAGCAGTTATGAAATTCTTTGATTACCCGCTGAATTTCCGGGTGATTTCCAACATCAGCTGTCAGCAATAAAACAAATTTTCCATCACGGTGTCCCGCTAATGTAGTTGGTTTATTTCCATTAAAATAGCGAAAAGTTGTTTCAAAAATTTGTTCCTGCAAAAGGAAATCCTCTTCAATGGAACTTTTCGTCTTCTTATAATCCATCACCACAATATGATAGGGCTTACCCAAATCGAGGCCCGTGTACTTGCCTCTTTTAAGAATTTCACTAGTAGGAAGCTTGGCATCTATTATTTGTTCTAAGAAATTACCTTTCATTCTTTCAAAGGATTCGAAACTGGTCTTTTCATTTAAGAGAATAAGAGATGCTGCATTGGCAAACCTGTCTAGAAGCAAGTAATCTTCCTCATGCTTTTCAGCTTCCTCATAAATAAAAGCACAATAGCCTAAAACCTCTTTTTGAACAAGAATAGGAGTAACCAGCCGTTCTTGATTCTCTGTTTTGATCGTCTTCTTTCTAAATGGCAAGGGATGTTTTGAATTTATAAGAAATTGATTCTTCTCTTCATTTTCATGCAGAAAATGGTTCATATCTTCCTTCAGCTCTAAAAACCTTTCTTCTGTTAAACCAGAATACACGATGGTTCGAAGTTCTGTATCTTCTATTACAATGGGGATATGCACATTCTCAAAAACCTTATCTGCGATTGTTTGCAGCCCGCTCCCATTAATAATCTCTTCTGTTAATTTTTTCTGAAAATCAGCTAATCGCAACACAACATTTTTTTGTTCAAGCAATTGATCATAGGTATATTCAAGTTCCTTTACAATGGGGGTTTCATTGTAAAAATGGAGTTCCTCTTCCGCTTCATTATTCCAATCTATTGGTCTCTTAATAATCCACCGGCATTCCGTATCACCTTTTCCTACACATGTGACTTCTTTGGCCAGCAGTGTCTCCCCGAATATCGTTGACATAAAACCGCTCGAATAGCCAATTTGTGTATGACAGACTTGGGTATTTGAGATGCCTATCCGCTTTATATGTTCGATTGCCTCATAAGAATCTACCCAGGTACCGGTGGAAAAGAAAAATTTGAGTTTATTCTGTTCGTCCAGTTCGAACGTACAGTCATGCTCAATTCCGCGAATATGGCCATTTTCAATATGGCGTATAGGGCCATCTTTAATTAAATCAGCTAATACTAGATTTGTTTCTAAAGCTTCTTTTGCATCATTAACGCCCATTTCCCATCCATAGTGAAACAGAAAACCCTTTATTCTTTCAATCCCGATATTTTTAACTAATTGCTGCCGGAGAATTCCTAAGGCAGATGAAGATGTAATGATTTTGCGATCTTCTAAAGATATCCCTTGACTAAGACTCTTTTCGGAAATTTGAATTCTCATTTAATCTGCCCTCGTTTCCTATTGAATAGCAATCGGTTCGTTATTCGCAATGTAAGCGCAATCATTTTTTTGGCTGTTTACGCAAAGTTTGTTGTTTTTAGGAACAAACAATGGACCGTTCCTTTCCGCTGCAGGCACTTGCTTTCCGTGGGAGGAAGTCGAGCCTCCTCGACGTTCCGTCTCCGGGGTCTCGACTTTTCCTCTATCTCCCACTGGAGTCAAGTGCCTTCCGCTCCAATCCACTCTGCGTTTTCAATAAAAGCAACTATCCTTTAGAAATCAGCCTTTTTTTTGAAATAAAAAACTGAATAGTACTTACCACTATCCAGTTTTATCATTTATTTATTATAACATCTCTTGGGATTTTACATTAGCAATTTCAGCCGCTACGTCAACAATCATATCCTCTTGGCCGCCCACTACTTTTCGTTTTCCTAATTCGATCAAAATATCACGTGAATCAATGCCGAACCTGGCTGCAGCCCGTTTTGCGTGGAGTGCGAAGCTTGAATAGACACCTGCATAGCCAAGGACAAGACTATCTCTCGTAATCTCCTGAGGGGTTTGTAAAATTGGCGCAACCGTTTCTTCAGCTACATCCATCATTTTATAAACATCTATACCTGTATGGATACCCATCCGGTCTAACACGGCAGTAAGCACTTCGGTTTGAGTATTTCCCGCTCCGGCACCTAAACAGCGAACACTGCCATCGATACGGGTTGCTCCTTCTTCAATCGCAACTAATGAATTGGCCATTGCAAGAGACAGATTATTATGACCGTGGAAGCCAATATGAATTCCCAAACTCTGCTTCAAGGCACGGATTTTTTCTCGAACCTGGTCAGGAAGCAATGCTCCTGCAGAATCGACAACATACACCGTATCCGCACCATAACTTTCCATTTTCTTTGCTTGTTCAACCAGTTTATCTACGGGAGCCATATGGGACATCATCAAAAATCCCACGGTTTCCATCCCCAGCTCTTTTGCAGCTGCGATATGCTGTGGCGCCACATCCGCTTCGGTTACATGAGTAGCAATCCGTGCCATTTTAGCTCCTAATTTTGCTGCTTCTTTTAATTCCTTTACTGTACCAATCCCCGGTATCAAAAGAACTGCTATTTTAGCCCGATCGGCTACAGATACAGCTGCCTCAATTAACTCCATTTCATTGGTTCGAGAAAGGCCATATTGTAAAGAAGAACCTGATAAGCCATCACCATGAGCAACCTCAATATAAGGTACTCCCGCATCATTTAATGATTTGGCTACTTTTTGAACCTGATCAACCGTAAATTGATGAGCTATAGCATGACTGCCATCACGTAATGCTACTTCTGTGATAAAAATATCTCGAGCATTTGTCATTTTATGTAAGACCCCTTTCTATTTTACTAGCTGCTTCGCTATTTGATTTTTCGCAAATTCCTCTGCTACCTTTACTCCTGCCGCTGTCATAATATCAAGATTGCCGGAGTATTTCGGCAAATAGTCTCCAGCCCCTTCTACCTCAATAAAAATAGTCACTTGATTCCCATCGAAAATAGGTTCCGTACGAATACGGTATCCAGGCACATAAGATTGAACTGTTTTTTCCATTTCTTTAATGGATTGAGTCATTTTCGATTCGTCCATTGTTCCATCTTCCACAAGGGCATAAACAGTATCACGCATTAAAATGGGAGGTTCTGCCGGGTTTAAAATAATGATTGCTTTTCCTTTCTTAGCCCCTCCTACTTCTGCAATTGCTCTTGAAGTAGTTTCGGTAAATTCATCAATATTCGCCCGCGTTCCAGGACCTGCACTACGGCTGGAAATGGTCGCCACAATCTCAGCATATTCTACCGGGCTCACTCGATTTACAGCGTGAACCATCGGAATAGTTGCCTGACCGCCGCAGGTTATCAAGTTAATATTGTCTTCCTCGATATTCAACCCCATATTTACGGATGGAACGACAAATGGGCCACGTGCCGCTGGTGTCATATCTATGGCTTTAATGCCAGCTTCTTTTAACATTTTGGCATGACGAACATGTGCCTTTGCTGAAGTAGCATCAAACACGATATCTGCTAAACCTGAATGATATTCAAGGAATCCCTTTAAACCTGTATCAACCGCTAAATATCCCAATTCTCTTGCTCGGCGCAATCCGTCCGAATCTGGATCAATTCCAATAACAGCAGTAAGGTCTAAAACATCTGAACGCCCTAGTTTAATCATTAGATCGGTTCCGATATTCCCCGATCCTAAAATAGCAACTTTTACTTTTGACAAAATATTCTCCTCCCTCGTTTTAAACAAAATTTATTTTTAACCAAGCCTACAAAAGTGTTGGGTTGGTTTTGTAACCCATGCTCTGTGAGATACTTTCAGCAGCCTGCTGAATCCGAGGAATGAACTCCGCAAGTTTCACGTCATCCATCCTTACTTTAGGTGCTGCACAGCTAATCGCTCCTATAACATGCTGGTGATGATCAAATATCGGTGCAGCCACACATTTAAGTCCTAATTCTATTTCTTCATCATCGATGGAATAGCCCTGTTCCCGAATAAAATGCAAATGATTGATTAATTCTTCTTTGTTGGTCATTGTGTACTCTGTATACGGTTCCAAATTAGTGTTTGACAGAAGTCTATTGATTTCTTCTCCCTCTTGAAAGGCAAGAATTGCTTTTCCTACCCCTGTACAATGAATGGGGGCCCTTTTCCCAACCTGGGAGTAAATCCTTAATGCCCGCGGTCCATCCAATTTTTCAATGTAAATGACTTCTCCCCGTTCAAAGACAACAAGGTGAACGGTTTCCTGTAGTTCATCGACAAGTTTTTTTATAATAGGACGGGCAATTTTACCAAGATCAAATTGATGACTGACTCGGTTTCCAAGTTCAAACAGCTTCAGGCCCAGCTTGTATTTCAAATCATCTTTGTTTTGCTGCAGATATCCTCGATATTCAAGGGTCTTGATTATTCCGTGAACCGTACTTTTAGACAAGCCTAGTTTACTGCTTATATCTTTTACACTCAGTTCCTGATCATACGCCAGAAACAATTCAAGGATATCTGCTGCTCGTTCTATTGATTGAATTAAGCGTTCTGTCATTTTCCCCTCCATCGTTCGGCATTATCGAACATCGTTCGTAAACTTTTAATATCTGAATTTATCGTAAATGATGTTATGACTACTTGTCAACAAAATTCCGAATTTTTCATACCTTGCTAATCCCTCATTGAGGTTGTTACCTTTTTTTATTTTCTTAGCCTTCTAATTTGTTTGTCTTACTTGCCGAGATTCTTGTAAATACAAAAAAGTGCCTGTCTCAAATCCATATAAGAGACAGGCACTTTTAATAAAATCCAGCTTATGCTTTTTTAGTTGTGACGTTTTTTCTTATATCAACGATATGCTCCTGGTGACTTTTACTTACTCTCATGGTTTTTAACTCATCCTTCAATCCTTTATAGGTTGAATAACACATCACAAGCATTAGAACGGCTAATGGAATAGAGGTTGCAACTAATGCTGACTGTAAACCAGACAGCCCGCCTGTCATAATTAATACAGCTGAGACTGCTGCAATTACAACGCCCCATATTACTTTCGTGGAGTGAGATGGATTAGGATTTCCATTTTCACTAATCATCCCTAATACAAAAACAGCTGAATTGGCAGAAGTTATAAAGAAAACGAGTACAAGCACCATCGCTAAAATACTTAGAAATACACTCATAGGAAAAAACTCAAAAAACTTAAACAAAGCAGAGGTTACGTCTGTAGAAACTGCTGTTGCAATAGCTGTTTCCCCCATGTTTTGAATCAGATCAATGGCTGAGCCGCCCATTACAGCAAACCAGAAGAATGCTCCTATAACAGGAATGAAGATAGCCCCGATCATAAACTCTTTGATGGTTCTTCCCTTTGAAATTCTGGCTACGAAACTGCCGACAAGCGGAGCCCAGGCGATCCACCAGCCAAAATAGAACAGCGTCCAGCTCGCAATCCAGGATCCCTCACTATAGGGTTCTGTCCTAAACGACATCCCAATGAAGTTTTGAGCATAATCCCCTATGCCTTGAAAAAAGATCTTTAATATGGATTGAGTTGGCCCCAGAAACAGTATGAATGCCAATAACGCAAACGCCAGTATCATATTCAGGTTCGAGAGGTTCTTCATAGCTCCATGAAGGCCTGAAACCGTTGAACCCACATAGATTAAACTGACAACCAAAATAATAGCGATTTGAGAGTAGAAACTCACTGGAATACCCCATAGATAATTCATACCGCTATTCACCTGCAATGTACCAAAGCCAAGGGAAGTTGCTATTCCAATAACAATGGATAGAATAACCATAACATCGATCAGCTTACCAAAAGGTCCTCTAATTTTGTCGCCCATTAAAGGATAGAAAACAGAACTTAACGAGGCTGGGAGTTTTTTGCGGAATTGGAAAAAGGCCAAAGAAACTCCTACTACAGCGTAACACGCCCAAGCAGAGACTCCCCAATGAAGATAAACAAACTGCATGGCTAACTTTGCGGACTCTTCTGAAGAACCTTTTCCAAAAGGAGGATCAATATAGTATGAAACTGGCTCCGCTACACCCCAAAATACTAGACTTATGCCAATAGATGCACTAAATAACATTCCTACCCATGTAGCTGTTTTGTATTCAGGCCTGTCATGGTCTTCACCCAGCCTGATTTGCCCAAACTTCGAGAGTCCAATATACATACAAAATGCAAAGAAGAAAAAGACACTGCCAAGAATAAACCAGCCCAGGTTGTTATAGATAAATTCCAGAGAGTTATTTGAGAAGCTTTCCATTTGCTTTGGGGCAAAAACCCCTATACTTATTAAGACCAAACTTATAGCTAACGAGGAAAAAAATACCGTTCTTTTACCGTTCATGCCAACACTTCCCTTTCCAAATATCGAATTTTCAGACTTTAAATGTAAGCGGTTTCCTCCCTTTCAAAAAAAAGAAATCAAACGTCAACGAGACTTTACTTTTGCGATTGAACCCGCGCCTCGCGGAAGATAAATCGAACTGGCGCGTAAAAAATTGTGCTCTTTCCTTTTCAAATTCAGGATTCTATTCTTTTATTTCAATATTATTTTGATCATTTAATAGATTCGTTGGGGCATATCGGTCACAATGTCAGCTTTATCGGTCAAATTTCAATTATATCAGCCACTTTTTCGATATATCGGTCAAATTCATCTTTTTATCGGTCACTTTTTCTATTTATCGGTCACTTCGCGGTGCATCAGCATTCTTGCTTTTATAAGGTGACAATAGGTTTAAAGCAGCCTGCTAATAAAAGTTAAGTATAAAAGAATTAGGAGAAAAATCAACCTATACCATAGGAAGAAGCTTCTTCTTCCTATGATATCTATTGACTTTTAAACACTTATTTTCCCCACTGATATACGGGTATCAATGAGGTCAATGATTCGATCTGCCACTTCGCTTGTAGAAGCTGTTCCTCCCATATCTGGCGTAAGAATCTTACTCTCTATCAGCAGCTCTTCAATTGCATCGAGTACTTGCTTCCCATAGCTTTCATACCCGAAGAAGTCCAGCATCTGGCTGGCAGACCAAATGGAAGCAAGCGGGTTGGCAATCCCCTTTCCAGCAATATCAGGAGCAGAGCCGTGAATTGGCTCAAACATGGAAGGATATTTTCTTTCAGGATTAATATTGGCACCGGCTGCAAGCCCTATTCCTCCTGCAATAGCAGCCCCCAAGTCTGTTAAGATGTCTCCAAATAAATTAGATGTGACGACCACTTCAAATCTCTTTGGATCCTTAACCATCAGCATCGCTGCGGCATCGACCAGGTAGGAGGCAGTTTCCACATCAGGGTACTCAGCACTTATTTCTTCAAAAACCTGATCCCAGAAAACCATTGAATAATTTAAAGCATTTGCTTTTGATATGCTTGTAAGAGACCTGCCCTCTTTGCGGGCTGTTTCAAACGCATACCGGATGATTCTTTCCGTACCTTTTCGGGAAAACACGCTGTTTTGCAGTACAACTTCATTAGGCTGTCCTTTAAACAGCCATTCACCCGCACCAGCATACTCTCCTTCTGTATTTTCGCGTATAAAAAGCAGATTGATGTCTTCCCGTTTTACATCCACTAAGGAAGTTTTTGCCCCCTTCAGCAATTGGACAGGCCGAATATTCACATATTGCTTAAACTCTTTTCGGATTCTTAAAAGCAGATCCCATAAAGAGATATGGTCAGGGACGCCAGGAAACCCGACCGCCCCCAAATAAATGGCATCAAACTCTTTTAATGTCTCTATGCCATTATCATCCATCATCTTTCCATGCTTCGCATAAAATTCACAGCCCCATGGGAAATAAGTGAAATCAAAGCGGAAACCAGAATCCATCGCTGCCACTTTATTCAGTACTTTGACCCCTTCGCCAATCACTTCAGGTCCGATTCCATCTCCTGCGATAACAGCAATTTTATAATTTTTCACAGAAATCTCCCTTCGTCCTTAGTTATTATTCCAAACGATTAGTTTCATTTCGGTCATCTCTTCTACTGCATACTTGATGCCTTCACGTCCGGTTCCGCTTTCCTTCACACCGCCATATGGCATTTGGTCAACACGGTAGGTTGGCACATCATTTATAATGACACCCCCAACATGCAATTCCTGTGAAGCATACATGGCATGTTTCACATTGTTTGTGTAAATTCCAGCTTGCAGACCAAACCGTGAGTTATTAACTTGCTGAACCGCTTCTTCCATTGAACGGAATTTGTTTACGACAACAATGGGTGCAAATGCTTCCTGGCAAGACACCTTTAAATCCTGCTCGGCATTCGTAATGATCGTAGGCTCAAGTACTCCATTTCGAAGACATCCACCAGTCGCAATATCTGCGCTGCTGCTTTTTGTTTCCTCAATCCAGCCTAATACTCGATCAGCCTCTCCTTTTGAAATTAAAGAAGAAATATACGTATCCGGTTCAAGCGGATCGCCAACCTTTAGCTGCTTTGCGGCCTGAGTAAATTTCTCTGTGAACTCTTCATACACATCTTCATGTGCATAGATGCGCTGAAGCGAAATACAAACCTGGCCCTGATTTGAAAAGGCTCCCATAATGCAGCGGTCAATAATTTCATCGATAACTGTATCTTTATCAATGATTAGTGCTGAGTTAGAGCCCAGCTCCAATGTTGTTTTCTTTAAGCCTGCCCTGTTGCGGATCCCAATCCCGACTTCCGGACTGCCGGTAAAGGTGACCATGCTGACGCGGTCATTTCTGACAATTTCTTCTCCCACCACACTTCCAGGGCCGGTCACAACATTTAACACCCCTGGCGGTAGCCCTGCCTCTTCAAATAACTCCGCTATAAACAATGCCGAGAGCGGTGTCTGCGAGGCAGGCTTTAAGACGATTGTATTGCCTGCCGCAATCGCGGGTCCTACCTTATGTGCTACAAGATTCATAGGGAAATTAAAAGGAGTTATGGCTCCTATGACCCCAATCGGTTCTCTCAATGTATAGCCAATCCGGCCAACACCGCCTGATGCAGCATCAAATGGAATCGTTTCCCCATGAATGCGCTTCGCTTCCTCAGCCGAAAATTTATACGTTTCGATCGTTCTGGCCACTTCCGCTTTTGAGAACATGATCGGTTTGGAAGACTCGCTGGTAATGATCTCTGCCGCTTCATCCGCTTTTTCAGTCAAAAGAGAAACCACTTTTTCTAAAATCTCCGCTCTCTTATAAGCTGGCATTTTTGCCATCAAATGTCTGGACTCATACGCAGCCTCAATGGCCTTTTCAGTCTGTTCTTTATTGGCCATCGCGATTTGAGCAATTTCTTCACCTGAATAAGGTGAAGAGAGGGATGCGTATTGATCTGTTTCTATTTTTTCGCCATTAATCATCAGGTACTTTTTCGTTGGCTGAACTCCAGTTAATTTACTCATTTAGGGCCTCCAATACCATTTCATGAAATTGAACAATCGCTTTTTCTGAAGACGAATATCTGCCTTTATTGAATGCCCGTGAACGGAACCCAATCTGTTCCAGTTCCACCAGCTCAATATCCTCTGAACGGACTTGCTCTGCAAACGTCACTAAATCTTTTTCCGCCTGGGACAGGTTCTCATCACGGAAATAATAGGTGTAGACAGCCATGGATGTTTCATGATCAATCGGAATGATTTGAATGGTCGCCATATTGCCTGGTCCAGGGTAAATGGTCAGCATCAGGTTTGGCCAAAGCCAGTAGAATTGGCCGCCTTGCATTTCCGCTTCATCTAAATTAACCGTTCCATACTTTTTATCAGGCTTTACAACCGTTCCCTGCATGGAATAATTCTCACACGTAATAATCTGATAATCATTCATATCAAGTGCCGCCACGAAGCTTGGATGAGCAACATGGCAATGGTCACACTCTAAATAGTTATCCATAAAAGCCTTCCAGTTCGCTTTGAAAGTACGTGTTTTTTGGCTGGTTCTTTTTAGCTCACTCAAAAATGTATTCTTGCTTAATCTTTCAAAGAAATCTCCATATGACTCACTTAATGGCTTTGCATTGTCATCCAAATTAACAAAAATGAGTGATTCCAAAATTTCCATCCGTACTGAACGCAGACAGGCATCCTTTACACATGCCTCGTCTTCTCCCCGGAAGTTAGGCGCTTTATTCAGCTGGCCATCGAGTTTGAATGTCCACCCGTGATAACCACATTGAAGAATTTTCTTATTTCCAGCCTCGCTTTTTTCAAGCTTTGTCGCCCGATGAGGGCAAACATTATAAAAAGCACGGACGACTTCATCTTTACAGCGGTTGACGATAATAGGCTCGCCGGCCACCTCTGCAGTGAAAAAATCCCCCGCCTTTTCAACTTGGCTAACATGGCCGACAAGCTGCCATGACTTTGCAAAAACGAGATCCATCTCTTTTTCCAGCACTTTCGGATCTGTGTATTTGTCATAGGTTAATGTTCTTTCGAATGTACGGTTTGCTGCATTTTGCACTTTATTGTAAGCAGTCATGATTTATCTCCTTTTTAAATGAAATTTATTTGAGCCGCATTTCAAAGTTAAATCGCCCTGCCGGATTTTTCTTTTTCCGCCATAATGCTTGTACTATGAAGCGGCTGTACTTTTGAACCTGGATCAACATAAACCTTTGCATTGCTGACAGCAGTAGGCGCCTCCCCAAAGCCGCTGGCAATCAGCTTTACTTTCCCTTCATAGGTACAGATATCACCAGCTGCATAAATCCCGGGAATATTCGTTTCCATTTTGGAGTTTACCAGGATAGCATTTTTCTCTATTTCCAAACCCCAATCCTTAATAGGTCCCAGTGAGGATACAAATCCAAAATTAACGAGTACGTCATCTGCTGGGATGGCCATTGTTTCCCCGCTGCTTGTGTTTTTCACCATTACTTGTTCTATTTCATCTGCCCCAGCCAGCTCCACTGGCATATAAGGCGTCAACACCTCCACTTTGGACTCCATCAAACGTTCCACACTATGCTCATGCGCCCGGAACTTATCTCTCCTGTGAATGAGGGTTACTTTTTCGGCAATCGGCTCCAGCATCAAAGCCCAGTCAACAGCCGAATCTCCGCCGCCGAAGAGTACAACCTTTTTGCCGGCAAACTGATTTAAGTCTTTAACAAAGTAATGAAGATTTTTATTTTCAAATTTGTTCTCGCTGCCGATGTTTAATTTCCGCGGCTGGAAAGCGCCATTCCCCGCCGTAATAATCACTGCCTTCGAATAATGGGTGCCTTTATTCGTGTAAATCGCAAATGATTGATCAGACTGGCGGACGATGGCTTCAACAGATTCCCCTAAACAGACAGACGGATTAAATTGATTCATCTGTTTTAACAAGTTATCTATCAGTTCTTGAGCTCTTACCTTTGGAAAACCAGCTATATCATAAATATATTTTTCCGGATATAACGCTGATAATTGGCCGCCCAACTGCGGAAGACTCTCAATGACTTTCACCGAAGCCTGGCGCATCCCCGCATAAAAAGCGGTAAATAAACCAACAGGGCCTCCGCCAATAATCGTGATGTCGAAAGCATCAGGGTAATTTCCCATTACTGAACCTCCTTTGTATCGTTCTATACACTTTTTAATGCAAGTACTGTGCCAACAGTGCAAACCCTTGACAATAAAGCGAAAAATTAAAAATTTACTGAAAATAGATATAAATTGAGTTAAAATGAACTCAATTAGCAGATTTACTTGAACCAAAAATGACTCAAGAGGAGGTTCAACGAATGAAAATGCCAGCAAATACAGGCAATGTAGAAATGACACTGGAAACTTTATTAAAAATTCTCGATTATTCCTCTGATGAAATCTTTGTTCTAGATGGAGAAATGCGGATTTTATATGTGAATAAGGTATGTGAGAGGCATTATGGACTTAAGCCAAGGGACATTATTGGAAAGTACAATGTGGAACTTTTTGAAAAAGGCTACTGGAAGCCTTCTATTGTACCTGAGGTATATCGGCGGAAAGAGCCGTGCTACATGAGACAGCAGACATATATCGGGGCAGAGCTGATGACAACGGCTATCCCAATCTTAAATAACAAAAATGAAATTGAACTGGTTGTCATCACTTCTACAGAAATACAAAAAATGAAAATGATGAATGCGAGAGAGGATAAAACCGAGTCAAAAACAACTCAGCATGATGATGATGGGGAAATAACCATTGTGACCAACAGCGGGGAGATTAAAGGAATATTGGAGTTTTGCAAAAAAGTAGCGCCAACAGATTCAAATATTCTTATTCTGGGAGAATCCGGGACCGGAAAAGGTGCCTTCTCTCAATATATTCATAAAGTAAGCAATCGAAATAAAGGACCCTTTCTTGCCATCAATTGTGCTGCCATCCCGGAAGAGTTATTGGAGTCAGAACTATTTGGCTACTCAAAAGGCGCCTTCACAGGGGCAAATAAGTTAGGAAAACAAGGATTAATAGAAGCAGCGGACGGCGGTACCATTTTCCTGGACGAAATCGGCGAAATGCCCCTTTCCGTGCAGGCTAAACTTCTCCAGCTTATTCAGGAAAAACAGTTTATCCCAGTAGGAAGCAGCGAAGTGAGGAAAGTCGATGTCCGGATCATCGCCGCTACCAATCAAAACCTGCAGGCTATGATTGGAAACAAATCATTTAGAGAAGACTTGTTTTATCGCTTAAATGTCATTGACATCCACCTGCCGCCATTACGGGAAAGAAGAGAAGATATTATTCCTCTCACATACAACTTTCTAAATAAATTCAACCAAAAATATAACGATAATAAAGTCATCTCTGAAGAATGCTTAAATGTCCTTACTCACTATTCCTGGCCGGGAAATGTGCGCCAGCTCGAAAACTTAATCGAACGGTTAGTCATTATTAGCGATTCTATCATTCAAGTATCGGACCTCCCCGACATGATTACAGAGAATGTCGATCAAGCTTCATACCCGTCTACATCTTCTACACTGGATCAAGCTATCGACGAGACCAAACGATTGATGGTCAAGCAATCATATGAAACTCACAAATCTTCTAGAAAGGTAGCAAGTGATCTTGGAATCAGCCAAACCAAGGCTAGCAGATTAATTAAGCAGTATTGCCATGAACACTAATTAGGATAACTAAAAGCCTGTCCCTTAGATTCCCCGGCCTAATTTGGTACTAATAAACCGTTCCAATCATATTCTTATTAAAGAAAACAATAAGAAGGAGTGCAAACTTAGTTGATAAAAGTTAAGGTTGGTTTACGGCCCATTGCGAGTAAAATTAATTTACCTACTGTTTTGAAAACAACTATACTTCCTGGTGACTCAATTGAAAGATTATTTATTGCAACCCAGGTAGGAGAGATCTTTTACATAGGAAACTCAAGTTTAAGGACTTTTTTAGATATTCGCCCGCGAATCCTAAAACTAGGTGTTTCTGGTGGTGGATATGATGAACGGGGATTGCTGGGGCTAGCCTTTCATCCCGAATTTTATTATAACGGTCTGTTTTATCTTCATTATTCAGTAGCTGGGACACAAGGACCAGGTGCTCTCCCTGAATCTTTTAATCCTAACCCCTGTGATGCTAGAACCATAAACCTAAGGTGGATAAATAGAGAAACTCAATATGATCATATTGATACAATTGAAGAATGGATTTTACAATCGAATGGTCAGCCCCAAAAACGACGGACATTACTTAACTTAAGAAGACCATTTTCAAATCACAATGGGGTCAATAGTTTAAACTTTTCACCTGAAACAGGAAAACTTGTTTTAACAACCGGAGATGGTGGATCAGGCTATGATCCATTTAACTTAAGCCAGGACGATCTGGAAATCGCTGGTAAAATAATTGAAATTGATGTAGGTAAGAATAAATACATCAATAATCCACCCATTGTCACACGTTTTAATGAACTTCCCACAACTATTCAGGAAACACTCACGGTAATGGCCAAAGGGGTTCGCAATATACCAGGCATTTCATTTCAAAGGCACTATAATCAGTATATTAAATATGCGGGAAATGTCGGTCAGGATTTGGTCGAGTCGATTTTTTCATTCGTTCATTATAAACCAATACCGGTTACTAAACTTATCCAAGCTTCTTTCATGAATTCTGAACCTGACAAAGAAGGATTTATTAACTTTGGCTGGCGAGGTTGGGAAGGTTCTTTTCCTGCTTCGATTATAAGAGGCTGCACTAACAATCCGACTTTAGATGAGAAAACAATTGCTTATTACAATGAAGCAGCAGCACTTTCAGGGAGTCGTCTTCAGCCTTTAACTAGTTATTTTCATAAAGATACCAGACCCGATAAGTTTGGAGGAACTGCACTTACAGGAGTACAAGCCTATATGGGGAAAAGAATTCCTGGTTTAACAGGAAGAGTTGTGTTTACCGATCTTGCCCGGAAAGAATCTCAACCTCAGGTTAGAGGGGCTTTAGCTTATACCACCGTAAGACTAAGTGGTAAACAAAATGATTTTAGTGTGATCCAAACCGATTATGATTTTGGATCTCAATCAGCCTATTATGTTAATTTGGGAACGAATCTGAATCAAACCAGGTTATATTTAGGGGTTTATGGCTCTATGAAAGTGACTGATTTTAACCAAGGCACCGTTTTTGAAATAGTTCCATGAATTATAACTATAAAATTCTACTTAATCTTGATAAATCTCTTACCTGGATTTAATGAATCGAACTTAAAACCATGGAATGGAGGATCACTAAATTATAATCATTTTTAATCTTTTAAAAATGATTAAAGCCATTTCAACCCATAACCAGCTATAAAGGAAAGCAAATAAAAAGATACTTCCAGTTGTTAGAAATGAAAAGGAAACAGAGAAGGCCGGACCTAAAACTGGAAAGTGAAAAATAAATAATAGACTTATAATTCCTAATATTAAAAGAATCGCACCAGTAGCAATAATACTTAATCTCTTCCTAAAAAAGTAAAAAGATGCCCCTATGCCAAGTCCTAACAATCCTGTTGTAAACGGAAATACAATTAGTTCAGTTGGCTGTAGGATGAATAATAACATTATTGTCAGAAAGTAGGACATTACTCCAAATGGAATGGAAAACATGGAACATAACAGAATAGGTGCAGTGGCAAGCGCACTTAAAAAATATCCTATACCTGGTAAAAAGCCACCAGCAGCCTGTAGAATAGCAGCAATACAGGCAAAAATAGACCCTATAATGAGCCTCATCGTTTTTTTATGTTTATTGAATATTATGTTAGATAAACGAACCTCATCAGAAATAGGTTTTAAAAAATACACCCTTCCACCTCATTCTAAATGGCATATACGTTACCATACATTATATTTTCCATTTATCGGATGTTGAACTTTTATTAATAATCCAAACATCAATATCCTGTGTAAAAAAATAAGCTAATTAAAAATCTCTCTAAAACTTAACCGACAATACTAAGGAGAGAATATCCGTTTGAGAGGGAAGTTCGCTGTTAATGATGTCTGGATAGTAATAGTACATTTCTTTGCCAATTAAATAAAGCAAGGCCTTATCGGCCCTGCATTTTATTTGACTATTACTTTTCCAACCATTCCTTCCTGGAAATGGTACCGACATATCAGTTCATATGTACCGGGCTGTTTCGGTTTCACGGTAATGTTTTTTTCTTTTCCTGGCTGGACCTCGGCGTCAATTCCCAGCTTTTCCACTGTGAAGGTGTGCTCTTTCTTACCTTTGTTTTTCAATATCAACGTTGTGGTTGTTCCATTTGGAATAGTGATGACTTTCGGATTAAAGTAATCATCGTTCAACTCGACCTCTATCGATTTCTCCGTCTCCATAGGCTGAGTTACAACAGCGGATTCGGCAGATACGCCGAGTGAGCATAGAGTTGCCACAACCATTACAAGCAAAACGACCGATCCTGTTAACCACTTTTTCACAGGCATTCGCATTCCCTCCTTTCCTAAACACTATCTTTTGCTGATTCATAAAATATTATCACTATAAATTTGGTTCCAACGTGCTTTCAATCGTAACTTTTTTACCTGAAACAGTGAAAAGAAAAAGATCGACTCTAATGACGATCTTCTGGAATCTATTCTTATGCAACTAAACTGCAGCGTTAGGTCGAAGAAGAAAAAGGAGCTGCTCTCTGCTTTCGTTGAATAAGATTACTGTGTAGTACCACTTCCGTATTGCACTCCTAAGAAATTAAACCAAGAAGAAATAATAAAAACAAACATATCAGAATTGCTTTTAATATAAACAAGCAACGTCCCAACCACAGTTGAAACATTGCCTTGTTTAATGGATATCGTTTATCCAGCTTCCTTAATATCCTCTTTGCTTTGTTTATCAACATTTAACTTCCGATCCATTCTAATCTGACCGAGTCCGAGCTCTATTGCTTCCTGTTTTAAAGATTTAAATAAGCTAGCTACCATTAACACGATAATGACTGAAAATGGCAATGCTGCAATAATCATTGTGTTTTGAAGAGCTTGCAGGCCCCCAGAATAAAGGAGTGCTAGCGAAGTAGACGAGAGAAAGACTCCCCAAGTAACTTTAATCGATGTACTAGGATTTTGAGAGCCATTCGTTGTCATCATCCCTAGAACAAATGTACCAGAGTCCGCCGATGTAACAAAGAACGTTACAATAATCAAGATGGTTAAAAGGGATAATGCCATGCCGAACGGAAATCCTTCTAACACGCCGAAAAGGGATTCCTCAACAGCTAATGATGAAATGGAAAGGAGCCCTGAATTTTCAGTGACAATGGCTGCACTCCCAAAGGTTGTAAACCAAAGGAAACTGATAACTGACGGAACGAGCAGGACATATACTACAAACTCACGAATCGTTCGACCCTTTGAGACTCTAGCAATAAACACACCAACAAATGGAGCCCATGCAATCCACCATGCCCAGTAAAAGATCGTCCACCCATTAATCCAGCTGCGGGCTTCTTCGTTCATCGGTGCAATCCGAAAACTCATGTTAATGAAGTTTTGCATATAAGCCCCTATCGTATCTGTAAATAAATTCAGTGTAAAAAGTGTCGGTCCAAAAATAAATACAATCAAGAAGAGGACAGCCGAAAGCCCCATATTCACATTACTTAGGAGCTTAATCCCTTTGCTTAGACCTGTTAAAGCAGAAATCATAAATAAGACTGTAACAGCGAGAATGATGACGGTTTGAGTTGTCATCGTACTAGGTATTTCAAATAGGTAAGAGAGTCCCCCGTTAATTTGCATCGCACCAAATCCCAAAGTGGTAGCGACCCCTATCACCGTAGAAATGACCGCAATGACATCAATCGCCTTCCCGACAGGTCCATCTGCATGCTTCCCAATCAGCGGCCGTAACGTTCTGCTAATTAAACTCCGCTCACCTTTTCTAAAGGTAAAATAAGCTAGAGCCAATGCAACCGAACCATAGATGGCCCATGCATGGATTCCCCAATGAAAGAAAGTAAACCTCATCGCATCCTTAACCCCTTGGTCCGTGCCCTCTTGACCTGTAGGAGAACTAACGATGTAATGGCTAATTGGTTCAGCAGTACCATAAAAAGTTAACCCAACCCCGATACCTGCACTAAAAAGCATCGCAAGCCAAGTTGGACGGGAAAACTCAGGCTTGTCCCCCTGTTTCCCGAGCTTAATCCGGCCAATTGGACTCACTAATAAATAGAAGCACGCAAACACAAACAACGAAACAACCAAAAGGTAATACCACCCGAATGAATTCGTAATCATCCCTTGTGTACTGCTTGTGATCTGTTCTAACGATGCGGGCATCGTGATGCCCATCAAAACAAGACAAATCACGAATGCTAATGATACATAAAAAACAGTTGAAGCCTTTTTCATATTAAATTTTAACTCCCATCTTTGATCTATTCGCAGAGGGTTTTACTTCGATTGGTAAACATATAAAATGCAAAAGCACATGATTAAAGTATTTTTTATGTAATAATACAAACGAAACGAACCCTCAATTATTGCGTATATTTAATTACTCTTAACGACGACATTCTAAATAACGTAAAACCATTGTCCATCTTTTTTGGATATTGGGAAATTAGATAGATTGAATACGGCAGAGGTATTTAGTATGAATTAGTTTACAGACTTTTTTGGGGAATATATTAATTTTAACAAAATGCGCTAAACCAATCACATACGAAAAAGGCGCTTATTTAGTACTCTAGTCCAACAATCCCTGCTTAGAAGGATTCCCTAAGACATATTCTTAATATAACTCTCGGATCCTCTGTATACAGCCGTTATTCAAGAGATAGCAGTCCATGGAGGCTTAAGTTCCTAATTTCATTCACCTAATTTTTCCTATCCCCCTTCTGTCCTAATGCTAAATAAAAAAAGGTATAATCAGACAGCAACTCTGCCCAACTATACCTCTATTATTTTTAATAAATTTCCATTGCTTTTTTCGATGTTAAAAAGGCGCTTGTCCATTTCTGTTATCCTATTGCTCAAGTATTCCATTTCAAAATCCGTTTTCTTTATTTGCATTTTTACATGGAATTATATCTTCAGCCTGTGGGACTTCAATTCTGTTTACCGTATCTTCAACTCTAATCAGCCGGGTATCTATCCCCTTGACTTGCTTGGATTTCTACACCCTTTAACCGGTTATCTATCCCCTTGACTTGGGTTTCTACACCTTCTAATCATGACTCCACAGCTCTAATCGGGGATCACCCCCCTCAAGCCGGGAATCCATCTTTATTTTGAAAAGCGCCAGATAACTATGTTCGTTGCGAAGGTGCGGGGTTTGTAATTATGTGTTTATTTTAGAATGAAGCAATTATGATAAACATTCCCTATGAGTATTAATTTAGATGGTGATAATTCATACCTGTCAAAATTGAATTTACCTTATCTAAACGTTCCTTCGTTTTCTCTGGGGAATTGATCGCAAGTGCGCTAATTAAATAATCGGCTATGAACATAGACGAAACTGCAGAATTATGAAAAGCGATACTGCTAGAGTTGCAAAGAAGAATTAGATCAGAATACTTCACAAGTGGAGAGGAATAACTATCTGTAATTGATACAACCTGCACTCCGTTATCTTTTGCTATTTTAGCAAAGTCAATAATTCTTCTAGCATATCGTGGAAAGCTTATAGCGATAAGTAAATCATTAGAATTCATATTCACAACACTGTCGGCCCAATCACTAACATCTGCGACAACCAGCTGAGCATTTCCAAATAGACGGTTCAATCCGTGCGTTAAATACTGTGCTATTGGCAATCCGCTTCGAACACTTGTGCAAATGATTCGTTTCGCAGAAGTAATCATATCCATTGCTTGTTCAAGTGATTCCGGTGAAGTCATATTAATTGTATCTTGTATACTGTTAATTTGGCTTTCTGCGTAGCGACTCCACAAATTATTCCCACTAATCCCTTTTATGTTGGCTTCCAATCTTGTTTGAGGTGCAGCCTGATGGCGCAAATTTTCTTGAAGACCTTTTTGAAATTCAGTGTATCCTGAATAGCCGACACTGAATGTCAATCGCATGATGGTGGTTGTACTTGTTCCGACAATAGCAGCTAGTTGATCGACTGTTAAAAAAGCAACATCTAGTGGATGCTTTATAATGTAGTCTGCAACTCTACGCTGTGTTTCCGTCAATTCCGATATTTTCTGCTGCAGCTTTACTATTGGATTTTCCATATAATTCTCTCCATACAGACACGATTTGTTGTAAATTTTCCGCCTTTTATCTATAAAGTAATAATATCACCTTTTGTATTTTTTGTAAAAAAGAGACTTGCATGGCTGAATGCCGCCTGCTAAAATCACCGCGCCACATAAATAGAATACACCCGACATGCCAACCACCCCAGATACTGCACCTAATGATAACGGTGCCACTACTTGCGTAACTTTATTAAACATAAGCCTAAGACCAAGACCTTCTGCTATCCGATCCTTGGGCAGAGCTATTATTGTAACGAAAATGGACAAAGGCTGTCCTATTCCCGAGCAAAAACCAAGAATAAAGCCAAGGATACAAAGCCATATCACATGATCGACGAACGGATTTATCATATATATAATCCCTGCCATGATAATTGAAATGATAATAATCATTTTCCGCTTATAACGTTGGACAATCCACGGCAATATACTGCGAATTAAGATACCAGCGGCTGCATTTAATGAAATAATTACACCAATGACTGAAGTGGAAACCCCTTTTTCTGCTGCCAGCAATGGAAAGAAAGCAATATATGCATCTTTTACAAGCAATACAAGCGAACTAATTAATATCGCTTTTCGTAAATGTGAATCCTGCAATAATCGAAAAGCTTTTTCTGCTTTCTCATGCGGTTCAATTGATTTTGGTGCTTTTATCTGTATTTCATGAAATAACCACGATAAGGGCAGTGCAATTAAAATGATTAATCCTAATACTAAAAAAGCGTAAGAATAACTTATTGTATCCGTAAGAAATCCACTAATCACCGGTCCAGCAAAGCTTCCTGATGCAACAGCGATACTAAAAATGGCAATATAATATTCTCTTAACTTATTTTTTGAAAAGTGCCCAGCATATGATTGTATGGAGAGTACGAATACTAAATGAGCAAATCCTGCAAAGATTTGCGATATGTAAATTCCTATATAATCCCTTGAAATTGACAATATCAACATTGAAATGCTTCCTATGACAATACTAAAAATGAGTGGTTTTTTGACACCAATGTAATCAATCACTGTGCCCGTTTTAACAGACAGCAATAAAGGCAACATGGAGAACAAGGCTATTATCACACCAATATGAATATTCTCCGCCCCCAGTTGTTTCGCATATAACGGGATAAGTGGTCGACTACCAGCAATACTAACCGTAAATAAACATGTACACATAAATACTAAATAGCGGTCAAGCCTTTTTTTAATCAATGTTACCCCCCCTCATTAAAGAAGAAAGGCAGACCTAAATAGATTAGTCCGCCGGATGGTTATATTCAATGGAAGGCTTTATTGCCAAGTTACAAAGTTGTATTTTGTGACTAATGTGCTGTTTTACATGCTTCAATCACTTGGAGCCAATGATCTGGCTTTGCACCGTTAAAAGAATCTCTTAAATTCTTTTTAGCAAGATTTTCAAGTTTCGTTTTTGCTGCCTGAGACATCACTGAATCAATGTTGACTGATTCTAACATTTCAATGGTGCCACCAAGTTCGATTGAACGTCTTAACGCATGAATAGACGTACCGGTCACGAGACGATTCATTGTTTCTTCAAATGTGTGTCCATTCATGGTTTCGCTTATTGAATCAATGACAAGTTTATCAACATTAAATTCATGAGCGGCTTCTAGTAATTCGAAATACAAGGCAGCAATTCCTTTCATGTGGATACTTCTGATTAACTTAACCGCTGTCGCTTCTCCAGGAACTTCACTAACTTTTGTAATATTCATTTCAAAGGCAGTCATTAATTCCATAAAAGTATCAGTACCGTCACCACTTGCAAGAATAGGGACCTTATGCTTGTAAACTGGAAGTGGTCCCATCATAGCTGCATCGACAAATTTCCCGCCATGTTCATTAACATTGGCAGCTATTTTTCGCTTTACATCCGGGCTGGATGCAGATACATCAATATACACACAGCCGTTTTGTAAATGCGACTTCAGCTGATTGCTTACATCAAGTGCTTTGTCAGCTGGTACTGCAACGATAACTGAATCTGCTATCTGTAAAACTTTCTCTGGTGACTCAACGAGTTCCACTTTTGCTTTTTCTGCACGACTTAATACTAAACCACGGTACGTCTTCATTTTCCAAAGTGGATCATATGCAGTAATTTTTTTTAATCCATGTTGTTTCAAGCCTGACGCTAATTCAAACGCTGCTTCTCCAAATCCGATAAATCCTAAATGCATCTTCTTTCCACCTCCTATTAATATCCGAATTCCTTGATTTTATTTTCCAGCCAAGGAGGTGAGATGCTGACTCCATCGACGTTGCCACGTTTGCGTTCTTCTTCATAATTTGCAATGGTCTCTAAACGCTTTTCTTCATATTCAAGTTTTTTTTCTGCTTTCTGAAGGGCATCCTCAATCTTCTCTTTCGGAACAACAACGACTCCATCTTCATCACCGACAATTAAATCACCAGGATGAACAGCTACACCTGCGCAGGAAATAACTGTATTAATTGCTCCTGGACCATTCTTGAATGGACCGTTCGGAATGAATCCTTTCGCGAAAATCGGCAGTCCGATTTTACCAAGCATTTCTTTATCACGGACAAGACCATCAATGACAATTCCTTCAAGTCCAACTGCTTTTGCTGCACCCGCCATTAATTCACCAAGGTACGCATTTTCCGAATGCCCTTTTCCATCAGCTACAATTACATATCCTGCTCCACCACTATAAATTCCCTGATGTAAAAAGAGATTGTCTCCTGCTCTCATATCTATTGTTAGCGCCGTTCCCACTACTTTCATTCCCGCGGCTACTGGTTTGACTTTATGATCCATTGAACCAGTGCAGCCCATCGCATCTGAGATTAGTGTTGAATTTAATTTCTTTGCCCGTTCAATTACTTCTTCAGGTAAAAGTGGTGCTGTATAATGCAATTTAAAACACTTCCTTACTTTTTAATAATTTGACTGTCTTCAAAATGATGCAAGCTTATGAGTTTCTTAGTTCACGAAATTAATTAACATAGATAAATAGAAAGTAATTCCAGCGCACAAAACAGGAGAATTTAGGAGCTGCCTTTCTGCTTACTGAAAAGACCACGTTTTCTTATTCCTAAAAACTTTCTAAAATCGGGCTTTTTATAAGAAACAAAAACATAATTTAAAGTCATTAAAATAAATAGTGTTATTACAATTGATTCTTCGTCAGTTTGTTTAAATAACTTTTGATATTCTCTCTTAAAACCGATATATTTCTCTTTCGCCGGCTCCTTCCAAACATTGATATCGTTTACTGATTCGTTCATTTTTTCTATTTCTTTTTTTACAAACTCTTCTTCTATCTTCGAACAGTTTTCGATAATCGTTTTAAATAATAAGCCATTTTCACCTTTTGTATTTTCCATTAATAATAACTCGATAAATGATCGATACTCTTTCTCATTTATAAGGAAATTAAATTCCTTACTTGAAAGATCATGCACATTATGGTGCTTTACCTCTAACATAGGAAACCCTCCTTCATACACTGAAAAATCTGGCCCTTTTCTTAAGAAGGAAATATTTTTTTGCTTTTAAAGTTTTACCCATTAATGCTAGATGATTCCTTCTTTTTGCCAAGATAGCTTCTTACAAAAGGAGTGACGAATGTAATAAAGGCTATGACTAGAAAAACCGCACTAATTGGTCGTGTAAAGAAAATACTCACTTCATCTCCAGATTGCAACATTGCCTGTCTAAAGCTTTGCTCTGCGAGTGGACCTAAAATAACTGCAAGAACGATAGGAGTGACAGGTACTTTAATAAGACGGAATAAGTAGCCGATTAATCCGAATGCTAACGCGATCCAGATATCAAAGTAATTGTTATGAATCGCATAAGAACCGACAAAGCTCAAAATTAAGATGATTGGGCCTAAAATAATGCCAGGCACTTTTAAGATTGCTGTGAAGTATCTCGTGCATGCAAGCCCAATAATTAAAAATAAAAGATTGCTAACAATTAAACTCAAGAATAAAGAATAAACAACATCCCCATTCTCTTGAAACAACATTGGACCGGGTCTAAGACCATGAATTAACAACCCTCCAATTAAGATAGCTGTTACCGTGTTACCAGGGATCCCAAGTGTTAATAGCGGGATCATTGCACCACCTGTCACGGCATTATTAGAAGCTTCTGGTGCTACTATTCCGTCCATAATACCTGTTCCAAATTTTTCGGGATGTTTCGACCAGCGCATCGCTTCGTTGTAAGCCATAAACGCGGCAGGGTCCCCCCCAATCCCAGGGATGATGCCGATAAATGTACCGATAATCGATGAACGGAAAATATTCGGCATTAATCTTGTGAATTCTTTACCAGTGGGGAGTATTTTTCCTGAAACGGATAAAATCTTGGTTTCCTCTTTTGAATTAACTGATTCTTTAATTAGCACAAAAGCTTGTGAAACGGAAAATAGACCAATCAACAAAGGGACTAGAGAAATTCCACCAGCGAGGTGTGGCTCTGAAAAAGTAAACCTTGGGTAGCCATTAACCGGATCCATACCAACTGTAGCAATCAAAATACCAAGAGTACCGGCAAGCAATCCTTTAAAAGGATTAACTCCACTCAGGCTCGAAATGACCGAAATACCAAAAATAGCGACTGCAAAATATTCAGGCGCCCCAAAGCGCAAGGCTTGCTCCGCTAAAAAGGGTGCTGTTGTGGAAAGAATAATGGCACTAATAATACCCCCAATTGCCGAAGCGATCGCTGATATCCCCAGAGCTTTCCCACTCTCTCCTTTTTGTGTCATCTTATAACCATCTAAGACTGTCGCAGCCCCTGCTGGTGTACCAGGAGTATTCAACAAAATAGCTGATATAGAACCACCATAAACGGAAGAACAGTAGATAGCTGCAAGCAGGATAATACCTGTAGCAGGATCCATCGTAAATGTAAACGGGATGATGATTGAAACTGCCATTGTAGAGCTCATACCAGGCAAGCATCCCATAATGATTCCAAAAATTGTGCCTGCTAGTATTAATAATAAAGTTGACATCGAAAATACTGTTCCTACAGCAGTAAGCCACATATCCAAAATTGCTTCTCTCCTTCCTAGAAAAGGTTATCCAAAATTCCTTGAGGAATCGGAACATTTAATAAAAATTGAAAAATAACCGTTATAACAATTGTTGCAGAGATTGACAAAGCGACTAATCGTGTCGTATTACGGTAGTTAATCACCCAAAGCAGTACAAACACGTATATTGGTGTCAAAATTAAAAAGCCAATGAAATCCATTAATATCAAGTAAACGAACGTTAAAATAATTGTATACAGGACACTGCGATCTTTAGCTGGTTTCTCTTCTTTTTCTTCTTTTTCTTCTTTTTCTTCTTTTTCTTCTTTTTCTTCTTTTTCTTCTTTTTCTTCTTTTTCTTCTTTTTCTTCTTTTTCTACTTGTTCTCTATTTGGCTTAATAAACGTGTCAACAATTAAACCAATGGAAAGAATGATTAAGATGATAGCGAAAAATTGGGGCCATTTTGCTGCATCTTCAGAAAGCGCATTGCTCATTAAATAAAAAGCTAAAGCCAGGAGAATCATTACACCAGAAAATAAACGATTAACTTTTGCCATTTCAAACCTCCTGTAGATCTTTTGAAAAACCAATGGCAGCCCTCTTTACGAGGGCTACGCACCAACTTTCCTCTTACATATTTTCACTAAAACGTTTGTAAACATTATCAATTGATTGCTTAAATTCTTTACTGTCCTTGTATATTGGATCCATCCCTTGGTTTTCCATTTTTTCTTTGAATTCTGGATTATCAAAGCCGGCTTTAAATGCATCTTGTAAATACTTAATTATTTCAGGATCCGTGCCTGCTGGCGCAACAACACCACGCCATGACTCATCAGATATTTCATATCCTTTTTCATAAGAAGTAGGAACATCAGGGTATTTAGTAGATTTATTTTCACTGAAAACAAGAATCGGCTTAATTTTTCCTGCCTGAACCTGACCTTCTGATTCTCCAAAGCTACTCATTGCTGCTGAGTCATGTCCACCGGCAACAGAGGCAACACCAGGAGCAGCACCATCATAAGGAATGACAGTTGCATCAATACCAGCTGCTTCTATAAACTCTTTTGCGGCAATCGTATCAGAAGCTTGTGCCCCAGATGTAGCAATTGTTACTTTTCCAGGATTTTCTTTCGCATATTCAATAAATGAATCAATATCATCATAAGGCGCATCGGTATTTACATATAAATACGAAACATCGCTGACAACCTGTAATATAGGGTCAAAGTCTTCATGAGTAAAAGCAGTTTCATTAAAAATCGGACTTGTTACAATCGATGTAGTTGCTAAAAGCAAGGTATGTCCATCTGGCTCTGCTGTAGAAACATACTGTTGGCCGATTGTACCTCCTCCTCCTTCTCTGTTTTCAATAACTATTGATTCACCCATCGGTTCCTCAGAATACTCTGCCAGAAGCCTAGCAGTTGTAGTAGCACTACCACCTGCCGCGAAGGGCACGATAATCTTAATTGGTTCTTCAGGAAAGTTTTCTGAAGCAGATTCATTTGCTGCACCATTTGAACCTCCGCTTCCGCAGCCTCCTAAGAAAATTGACGCTGCTGCTGTAAGAATTGCTAAAGATTTAAAAGTTTTCATTTCTTACCCACCCTTTTTGTGAAATGTAGTAAAAATAACTTCTTTTATTAGAAAAGTAAAAATTCTTACTTTCGAGTTATATCTTAACATGGGTGTTTCACTATGTAAACATTTTTTTAAGCGCTTACACTATTGATAATTCCGACTTATTATTATAGTCTGATTTTTATGTTGAACCTATAATGGTAGAGCTCTTTGAATTTTTTCCTATGATTTTTCTTACGTTATTTATTGGATTTTCTTAGGAATTCAACGGAGAAACCTTTATTTTTATCTTTGTCCTCACGCCCAATAAAAAAAGGTATAATCAGACAGCAACTCTGCCCCACTATACCTCTATTATCATTAATAAATTTCCATTGCTTTTTTCGATGTTGAATAGTCGCTTGTCCATTTCTGTTATCCTATTGTTCAAGTCCGAAAGTTCATAACGGTTTTTCGCATGAAGAACTGAAAAAAAGATTATCCAAAGTTGGATTTAAATCAACTGAAATGAAGACATTCTATCATGGTAATCGTATTTTTATGAATCAAGATGCCTCAAAGTTTATATCCAGTAGTATAAAGTGATTTCTTGTTTTTTTATTTCTTAGTTCCCACCATCTTTAAAAAGAACCAATCATATCAAAGGGGCGGCCTTTGACCTTGTGAAAGTCATTGGTCTAGTTTATTCCCGGATGATGCGACTGGTTCTTTGGACATTTTTAGTTTGTTAAACTTCTTGTTGTTGATTCGTTACTTGGTGTTATTTTTATTTTTTTGATTAAAGTTTCAAAAGTACTAGATATGATGATTAAATGATACAAGTTTCTTGTTTAACGAAACTCCCTCAGTGAAAGTATCTGCCCCGTTAACACAATTAGAAAGCTGCCTAAATTGACAACTTTGATCTTCAACTCATTCAAGCTGGTTCCAAGTTATTGTTTCTACATCTTTTAAGTAAATGTGGAATGTAAGGAAACAAACCAAACCTGTTACCTTTTTCATTTTAAGTTTTGTAATATTCAAATGTATCTCTTGGTAGTCCTCTCATTTCTTTAGCCGAGTCATGCATGGATGAAACCTTCCCGCAAAACGTTTCGCAAAAATGGGCTCGGTTCACCTACGCTGTAAAGCTGCAAATCATGCATAGCTCTGGTGCAGGCGGTGTAGAAAATTCTGCGCAGGCTCTCATCACCGTATACGTTCTCCGATGCATCATAGATGATGACGGCATCAAATTCGATGCCCTTTGACAAATACGCCGGTACGACAACTACTCCTTGTTCATATTCAGTCGAGTTGCTCTTCAAGAGTTTAATTCCATCGATGCCGGACAGGGCTTCATATGCATTTAAACTCTCTTCAGCAGATTTGCATATGATCGCAATACTAGTAAGGCCTAGATTTCGCAAATCAGCGACTTTGGAGTCAATACTGCTATGCAGTTCTGCGTAATCGGACAATTGTTTCAGCTCGGGCCGCTTGCCGTCTCGATCAAAAGGGATTATCCTTTCGCCGTTTGGAACCAGTCTTCGGGTAAATTCGATGATCGGCTTTGTGGACCGGTAGCTCCGCGCTATATTGATCACTTCCGTTTCATCCGGTCCGTACAGGCTGGTAAGTGTGTGAAAATCAACCATTTCGCTGGCATGGGCAAATATCGCCTGATTAAAGTCGCCGAGAACTGTCATCTTGGACGCAGGAAACAAACGCTTCAAAAACTCGAATTGAAAAGGTGAGTAATCCTGCGCCTCATCAACGACGATGTGTTTAATCGAACTGTTCGTCTGAAAGCCTTGAATGAGCTCTTTCAAGAGTAAAAAAGGTGTGGCATCTTCGTAAAATAGTTTCCCTTCATCTAACATTTCCAGCGACGCTTGACAAATCTCAGCCCACTCCGCGGGTGTTTCCCCCTCTATCCACTGTTTGATCTGCAAGGGATCAGCAAAAAGCTGCTTATATATCGCCTTGAAATCGACAAAACGCAACGCCCGGATTCGTTTTCGCAGCGGCTTCAGCTTTTTCCGGACAATCAAGCGGGCTAACGCTTCAGGCTCGATTTCATAATCATGAATCGAATCTTCTTTAAAGCCGCGTTTTTTCGCGAGATAGGCATGTGCCTTATGATATTCCTCATTGCTGAGCAGCTCGATTTCCTCCTGTACCCACGGCTTATTCCGTTCGGCCTTTTCAGCTTCATTGATTTGCTTAATTAGCCAATCCATCAGCTTTTCAAGTCTATTATGGAAGCGGAGTGAGGTGTCACTGCTGTAAAACCGGTCTGCTATTTGCTGAGCGGTAACAATCGGCTTTCCTCTGAAGGTCATGTCCTTAAATAACATTCCAGATAACTCCAGCGACTTCATATATGCATTGATCGCCTCAAAAAAACGGGCAGATGCTTTAAACCGGATGCCCGGAACCCTTGACCTGTACGAAGGGGTTTTCGCTGCAGTTAAAACATATTCCAATTGCTCGTATGGATTTTCAACTTGAAACTCTTTACTCAGCCGATGGTCCAAGTATTCCTGAAATGTGACCTGCTGCATATTCTCTTCACCGAGTTCCGGAAGCACATTGGACACATAACTGTTAAACATCGAATTAGGAGAAAATAGGATAATTTGATCAGCATTAAGATTATCCCGATATTTGTAGAGCAGATAAGCAATCCGCTGCAGGGCAGCCGATGTCTTGCCGCTGCCAGCCGCACCATGAACAATGAGCAGCCTTCCGCGATCATGACGGATAATCCGGTTTTGATCCTGTTGAATGGTCGCTACGATATTGTGCATATGTTTGTCAGTACCCTTCCCCAGAACCTGCTGTAAAATCTCATCTCCAATGGTGAGACTCGTATCGAACATGGATTGAAGAACTCCGCCGCGGATTAGATATTGCCACTTTTTCTCCAATGTGCCCTGGATTGTGCCTCCAGGTGTTTCATACTTAGCCGGACCGGGCTGGTAATCGTAGTAAACACTCGAGACTGGAGCCCTCCAGTCGTAGATAAGAAAGTTTTCGCCACTGGCATCTCTCAGCGTGCTGATGCCAATATAGATTTGTTCCTGATTTGAAGAGCCCTCTTCAATAAAATCGATCCGGCCGAAGTAGGGAACCTCCTTCATTCGGCGCAGCGTGAACAAGCGCTTGGATGCATGTCTATGGGTGCTTTGGCTTACGGACAGAGCTTGAGCCTCCTGCCTCAACCCGATGATGGTCTCAAGATAATCATCAAAGGTATCAATATTCACCTTGACTTCATCCCAAAAGTGTTTGCGGATATGAACTACTTCGTTTTTATGCCTGGAAGTTTCTTCTTCCAATCTGTTGATTTCCTCCGTAATTGTTGCCATTACACTGTCCACTCGTTTTTGCTCCTGCTGAAGTTTTGAATTCATAGCAAACACTCCTTAAAAAAATTTATAAAAGGGTTGACTAACGAAGTGATTACATTGTATAATTATGATAGGGATAATATAATTAAATTCAATTACACAATGTACATCTATATAAATTTACCACAGGATCTCTTTTTTTTCAATGTATTTTTTAATATGAAAAAGAGCAGTATTTGACGTTTCCAACGTCAATACTGCTCTTTTTGTTTTCTTGTTCTGTTAATCTGCCCCGTTAGGACTCCCAGATTTCATCCATATTTGTGACTTTATAACATTGTGGAATATACATAATCATCCGCCCTTCGATTACATGAGAATTTTGGTCATTATAAAGTCCGTTTGTTCTTCATCACCCATATAAAAGGAGTGGGCTCCCGTTTGGACAAACCTCATTTTCTTATAAAAAGCAATGGCGTTTTCATTTTTTTCCCATACACCCAGCCAGATTTTCTTTTTATTTCGTTCCATCGCAATTTCCAGCGCTTTATTTAGCAGATATTTACCAAGCCCATGATTCTGAAATTTGTTTCTTATATAAATCCTCTCAATTTCGAGTGTTTCATCGCCCATTTCTTCAGTCTGGGCCTCATTGGTATTAACCTTTAAATATCCAGCCGCTTCACCCCTAAAATAAACAAAAAAGAACTGCGAAGAAGTATGAGATAGTTCAGTTTCTAATTGCTTTAAGTTAAATGCCCTTTCCAAATAGGAATTCATATTTTCGGGTGAATTCTGATCCTTAAACGTCTCATTAAATGTTTCATAACTAATTTCTTGAAGTTTGCTTAAATCTTCAAGGGTACATCTTTTCATATTTATAGTCATTTGAAATTGCCTCTCCTTTATATAATCAATAATTTCTCTTGTTTCCCTTTTTAACAAATTCCCAGTCTTTCTCGACATTTTTTCTTACTCTTTGAAGCAGATTGAAAATGGTTTCTGCTTCTTTCTCGGACAATCCCTCTAATGCAGCCGCATTGGAATAATCATGTTCTCTTTTTATAAAAGGAAAAACTTTTTTCCCTTTCTCTGTTGGAAAGAGTTTTCTAATTTTTTTGTTCTGTTCATCATCTTTCTTTTGAATAAAGCCATTCAGTTCAAGTTTTTTGATCGCACGAGCTGCCGTTGTCCGATCTACTTTTATCATCTCAGCTAACTTTTCCTGAATAATTCCCGGGCTTTCACATATTCGCACAAGGTAAAGGTACTGCCCTTTTGTAAGGTCAAGCTCTTTAAATTCTATATTGCTTATAGAATCCAATGCCCTCGCTATCATTCCAATTTCACGGAGAATTTCCAGCATAATCAACTCCTTAATCTATATTTTTATTGCAAATGCAATAATAATGACATATATTTAATCTAACTTAATTTTGTTGCATTTGCAATAAAAAAACCATCATAAAGGGGTGAATAAAGTGAAATATATTTTCTATGTATTAGGAATTGTAATCTTAACCCTTGGTATTTCACTCACTATACAATCAGATCTTGGAACTTCACCTTTTGATGCACTTTTGGTAGGACTGTCGAAAAATGTGGGGCTTAGTGTGGGAAGCTGGGAAATCATAATAGCTTTATTTTTGATAGGTTGTAATTCATTTTTAAAAAGACAAAGACCAGAAATTTTGGGGTTGTTAACAGCCTTTATAACGGGGATAAGTATTGATCTGTGGCTTTACGTATTACCCCATCTGCTCGAACCTGAATTATGGTACAGCAGACTGGTTTGTTTTGGAGTAGGCTTATTGGTAACAGGAATAGGAACTGCAACATATTTATACACCAATTTTGCACCGATTCCCGTTGACCGACTAACATTAATCCTAAAAGATTTAACTAAATCAAATCTATTTTTTTCAAGAACTGTTATATATCTCGTATTTTTGTTAATGGCGATGAAATTCAATGGACCAATTGGTATTGGAACTTTATTAACCGTTTGTTTAGGGGGGCTAATACTTAATGGCTTTATGCCATTAACCGAAAAAGTATTAGACCGAATATCAGCACACTCTAGTACATCACTAAATTATGATAAAGATAGGAACCATCCAATATAAAATACTTTTTATTAGCTATTTTTCAACAGATTCGGCCACCCAAGCGGGCAGCCGGATCTTTAACTTATGCCGTTAATCCTTAGATATGTAAAACCCCCACCTGAAATGAGGACAGGGTTAACATAAAGTTGTTTAATTTTTGAAATAACACTTCACCGGTCTTAAACTTACCAATCGTGTCGTTTAGAAACTAGGTTCTTTCCATAACGTTACTTCTGCTCTATCATCTGAATAAGGTTTCCGCATGTATCGTCGATGACAGCTATTGTGACTTTCCCCATTTCTGTTGGCTCCATAGTAAACTTTACGCCTTTTTCTACTAATCGTTTGTACTCTTTGCGAATATCTGCAACCCCAAACATTGTTACTGGAATGCCATCAGCAAATAGCTTCTGTTGATACTCTTTGGCAGCAGGGTGTTCATTAGGTTCGAGTAAAAGCTCGGTACCGTCTTGTTCACCAGGAGAAACAAGCGTTATCCACCTATATGCTCCGCTGGGAACGTCATGCTTTTTTACAAAGCCGAGCGTTTTTGTATAAAACTCTAATGCTTTGTCTTGATCTTGAACGAATATACTAGTAATAATGATTTTCATCATGTTTCGGCCTCCTTTGATATTTGCGATGTATGGTTCTCTTCTACCAATCTGGCTACAAATAGAAAAACTAATACATTTGTCATTATTTATAAAATTAATCTACCCATCCTTTCAGCAAATTTTTAAGTGGTTCTTTGTTAAACATAAGTACTCGATATTTTCCCTTTCGTTTTGATATTACGAGCCCTGCATCTTCCAATGTATTAAGATGTTTAGCTATTGCCTGTCGCGAAATGGAAAGGTTGTGTTTCATAACGAGACGTGCCGTAAGTTCATACAATGTCAGCTCGTTGCGTTCGGAAAGTTCATCTAATATTAGCCGCCGAGTCGAGTCGCCAAGTGCTTTGAATATAGCGTCTTTTTCACAATCCATATGTCGATTATATGCAACTGTACGGTTGCTCGTCAAACATAAGCAACCGTTTGGTTGCGTGATAAGGGAACCATATCACACAACCCTTTAAATCAAATAAAAGTAGTTTGAATCATTATAGGAAAATAGATTCGGATTATTTCTTATATATCTGTGAACAGAATTATTTTAAAAGCTTAATTGCTACTATTACTTTAATATAATACCGAATATTCAGTCACCTATATTTGTTCCTTACTTTGTTTGATGGATACCGGCCCAAATAACAATTGGAATAAGCAGTAATGAAAGAACAGCACCAGCAATGGAAAGGGCTGCATAACTGGAATGTGCAACAACTATTCCGGATATTCCTCCTCCTAATACTCCTGACAAAGCAATCCATAAATCGATAGAACCCTGCGTTTTAGCCCGAGTAGATGGCGAAGTTGAATCTACCAGAATGGCCGTGCCGCTAATTAAGCCAAAATTCCATCCAAGCCCTAGTAAAACAAGGGCTATATTGAGTACGGCCATCGAATCAGCAGGTCCTGTTGCAGCCAAAATGCCAGAAACAAGCAGCGTAATAGCAGAAGCAATAGCCATAGCAGCACGGCCAATTTTATCAACAAGTAAGCCAGTTACTAACGATGGCAAAAACATCGCACCTATATGAAATCCAATGACCAGACCAACTTCATTCAAAGCATGTCCATGGTGTCCCATATGTATGGGTGTCATGGTCATAATGGCCATCATCACAAATTGAGTTAAAACCATTACGGCAGCTCCTGCAAAAATGCCTCGCCTGTTTACCGATAACAAATTCGAACTTTCCTCTAAATGATTGGTTTTACTTTGTGCATCTGATATTGCTTTTGCCACCATAAAGGGATCAGGACGAAGGAAAATAAATAGAACGAATCCAGCAAGTATATACGCCGCAGCCGCTAATATAAAGGGACCGGCTAAAGCAGGAATTCCTATGGATATAGCAAACTCCCCCATTACATCCACCAGGTTTGGACCTGCAACAGCACCGAATGTAGTGGAAACCATGGCCATGCTAATTGCCTTTGCCCTTTGTGTCGGGTTTGCCAGGTCAGTTCCAGCGTAGCGTGCTTGTAAGTTTGTAGCCGTTCCAGCCCCGTAGATGAGCAATGAAATAAATAATAGCAGAATGCTGTTTATTAATGATGAAACCACTACTCCAATCGCACCGATGCCTCCAGCCAAAAATCCTGCCGCAAGTCCAGGACGGCGTCCAAATCGCTGAGAAAGTCTTCCCACAAGCAGTGCAGCCCCTGCTGATCCTAACGTAAATAACGCCGTCGGAATTCCCGTTACACTATCTGTACCTAACATGTCTTGGGCTATTAATGCCCCCACTGTTACTCCTGCTGCAAGTCCTGCTCCTCCAAAAATCTGGGATATGACAACAACCATTAATGTTCTTTTATATAATTGTTGTTGTTTTTCTGAAGAACTAATGTAGCTTTGTAACGAAGCTGATTGGACATCTAACACTTTTAAACGCTCTTTTGTTAACACAATCTAACCTCCCTTTCTAGAAAGCTAATCCAATTTCTCATAATCCTCCAACTAGATTTGAATCATCTTAACACGCACAAAAAAACCATACAATATTATAATTGTATGGCGAACAATATTAGGTAAGATCGTTTAGCAGACGCTTAAGGATAATCAAACCTCGCTCAAGCTCTTCAAGCGTTTCCGGTGCACAGACAGAAACTCTTACAGCCCTCTCCGGACAACTATTTCCAACTACAAAACGTTCAGCTGCATACACTTGTACCCCTTGCTGTTTAGCTAACGTTTCAAATTCAGCACCTGTAATCTTGCCTGGCAATAGCAGCCAGCGAAAGATGCCTGTTTCAGCACCTAAGCACGTAAAGTCTGCCAGATATCTGTTTACGAGTTGGTTTCTGCGAATAGTCTGCTCCCGATGCCCCTCAATTAAGACTTCAAATTGATTCGATACAACCGTACGTGCAGCTAGTTCTGCCAGTAATGGGGAAACGGATACATTTAAGTTATAAAGTGCCTTTGATATTGGCTCCTTAAATTGACTTGGCACTGCTACATAGGCTAGTCGTAAGCCTGGTGCGAATGATTTATATAAACTTGCAATATAGATAACCTGTTCTGGTGCAAATGATGCGACTGCCGGCAGTGGTTTTTTATTGAGAAGATGGTACGATGCATCTTCAATAATGAACTGATTATACTTTTTTGCAATGGCTGCAATCATTTTTCGATTCTCTACCGACATAAAGGAAGCTGTCGGATTATGATAATCTGGGATCAAGTAAATGCCTTTAATATTTTCATTTTTACACGCATATTCAAAAGACGCTGGACTCATTTCATCGTTCTCTGATTTTATTGGTACTATTTGCACACTAAGCATCGCTGCAACAGTTTTTAAGCCAGGGTACGTATGCTGGTCAACACCAATGCGTTCTCCAGGCTTACAAAGACTTGCCAGTGTAGCAGCAATCGCATTTTGACCCCCATTTGCAAATAAAATGTGATCAATGGTTGTTTCTAACCCGCCTCTTCGGATAAGCTTTACTGCCGCATCCTTTTTCATACAATTTTTCAATAAAGCTGCATCCTTCATTATAACCCTTGGTTCCTTTTTGTACTAACCTGCCCCGTTTGTTCAAAAAGAAAAAGCCCCTTGTTCGGCAGCTATTCTTAAACATAAGCACCATTTTATGAAAGTATAATTATAATATCACACCCGCAAAATTCCCCCTCAATACTAGTTTCTCATTTTGATTCGCGCAAAGGAAAGACGCCGCTATGGACATTCTATGATTATCTTGCTTTTCATATTTATCGATTGTTACTTCACAAATGATTGTATCTCCTGTAAAAACAGGTCTCAAAAACTCGAAATTCATCGTACGGGCCAACACGTTTGCGTCTCCGCCCACTTTGGTTGGAAGAGTGGCCGTTAATAACCCTTGAACCACAAGTCTCCCCTGTTCATCCGGGGTTATATGATGAATTCCTTCATCACCTGAATTCTCTGTAAATAATTCAACATCCCTTTTTGTAAAAGTCCGTTCGAACGTAATGATGTCTCCAACTTTTAATGGCAAATAAATCTCCCTCCCCAAGGTTTTACACTGCTAGCTTTCAACAATCTGAATATTACAATAACTTTGAATAGCATTCAACTATCTTTGTCCCTTAGCAATTCTTTGGTTTTCACTTATTATTTATGTAATGAAGTTCCAATCTTTAGGCTTTATATCCTTATAAATGGCGGAAAACACAAAAAGGTGGATCAACTTTCCTGCCTGTCAGTTTACTGAATATCTCTGCTATTTCTTCTTTTGAATAATACGAAGTATTCAATTCCATAGTGATTCTTTGAGCTTCATAGCTGCATTGAGTCAATAGCCCCGCAATTCTTTGTCCTCACCTGAAATGGGATTTCCCTTTCGGCAGAAATCTATAAAGTCTTCCATGTTCATTTTTTAACCACCTAACTTTATATTATTCTAAAAATCCAAGTTAAAAATAGAATGTCCCAAAAGCCAGGCTTTCAGGACATCTTTGAACAATTTACATAGTGCTGATATCTATCACGAATCGATACTTCACATCTGAAGCTAATACTCGATCGTAAGCTTCATCTATTTGATCAGCTGTAATGACTTCAATCTTTGGAACGATGTTATGTTTTGCACAGAAATTCAGCATCTCCTGAGTCTCACGGATGCCTCCAATCATAGAACCTGCAAAGGAACGGCGATGGCCGATGAGTGAGAACACATTGACTGACAATGGCTCTGCAGGAGCACCAACGTTAACCAATGTTCCGTCAAGCGTGAGCAGTGAGAAGTAAGCATCTATGTCGATTTTCGCACTTACCGTGTTAATAATTAAGTCAAACGTTCCGGCAAGTTCCTTGAAAGTTTCCGGATCACTTGTCGCATAGTAGTGGTCTGCGCCGAATTGCAGGCCATCTTCCTTTTTATTCAATGTTTGGGAAAGAACGGTCACTTCTGCACCCATGGCATGTGCAATTTTGACAGCCATATGGCCAAGGCCACCCATACCGACAACCGCTACTTTCTTGCCCGGCCCAGCTTCCCAATGATTTAGCGGCGAATAAGTGGTAATCCCCGCACAAAGCAGTGGTGCAGCCGCGTCAAGCTCAATGCTATCAGGAATTCTGAGTACGAATTCTTCCTGTACTACAATGTGTGTAGAATACCCGCCTTGAGTTGGTTCGCCGTATTTGTCAACACCCGCGTAGGTTTGGATATTTCCCTTGAGGCAGTATTGTTCTTCTCCTTTACGGCAGTTTTCACATTCGCCGCAGGAGTCAACCATACATCCGACTCCTACCCGGTCTCCTGCCTTGTACTTTGTAACCTCTGCTCCTACTTCCGTAACAATTCCTGCAATCTCATGCCCGGGTACGAGCGGATAGTTCACAGGTCCCCACTCCCCGTGAGCAGTATGAATGTCGGAGTGGCAAATGCCAGCATATTTAATTTCAATCAGAACATCATGCATATCCAGATCGCGCCTTTCAATTTCAGCCGCTCTAAACGGCTTGTCCGGACCGTCAACAGCCCGCGCTTTAGCAGTTATCATGAATAAAACCTCCTGAATTTTTTTAAGAGAATGATAGATTTTAAAAAGAACTCAGTTAAGTTCCCATCATTTTTCTCTTTTCACAATCATGTTAAGGCTTATAGTTAACTCTAGGTCAAGCGATAAATTTTATTTTTTTCAATCCCAATAAAGTGACTTTGACATTTATAAAATACCATGATAATCTCACAACACACCTTATAGTTAACTCGAAGTCTACATTTATAAGGAGGAGATAAATAATGAAGACATACACGATCAGCGAAGTGGCAAAGGAATTGAATCTGACAGTATATACCCTGCGCTACTATGACAAAGAAGGTCTGATGCCTTTTGTAGAACGGACCCCCAGCGGAAACCGCTTGTTTAAAGAATCCGACCTTAGCGCTCTAAAAGTAATAGAATGCCTGAAAGCCACCGGGATGCCTATTAAGGAGATTAAAAATTTCATTGATTGGTGTTCTGAAGGGGATGCCACACTGCAGCAAAGATATGACATGTTTCTGGAGCGCAAAGCAAACGTAGAAGCACAAATGGAAGAACTAAGAAAAACAATGGAAGTCATCGAGCATAAATGCTTATACTACAAGACTGCACTGGAAGCCGGAACGGAAGAAATTTATAAAAAAGATATAATAGAGATTAATAATTAACAGAAAGCCACCTGTATTTCATAAACTTGTATATGAGCAGGTGGTTTTCTAATTGTATCATTTACTGCCGCCTTCGTATTTAAATCCTAACAGAAAGGAAGAAGTCAAATCCACTACTTTGTTCATTAAGGAACGAGCTTCTGGAGTTAGGTATTATATAACGATGTTACAGTGGTTTCCCCTTTTTTTCGAAATTCTCCTCTTGCACTAGAGTTAGCTCTAGCTCTTATACTTAATCTTATAAAAATAAACATGTAGATAATTAAGTTTTGGCAAGCAGACTGATATTGAACATATGCACCCATAATTGAAGAATGAATTTAAAGCCTTCCCCAGGTAGTCTGTTCTCAAATACAGAATTGGCTGCCTGTGAAATTCAGACCCTCAGCGAGCCACGGAACCCCCTTGCTGCATAGTAGGAATCTGCTCCATTATGGTACACAAAAACAGTGTCGTAGCGGCGATCACAAAAGATAGCCCCGCCAAGTTTCCTAATATTAGCAGGTGTTTGCACCCAGCTCGACGTTTTCATATCGACACTTTCAAGTTTCTGCAACTCCCGGTATTGTTCTTCCGTTAGAAGTTCAATGCCCATGGCAACTGCCATATCAATAGCGTTATTTTCTGGTTTGTGTTTTTTCCTCGACTCCAGCGCTTCTCGATCGTAACAAACACTTCTGCGGCCTTTAGGACTTTCCGCTGAACAATCATAAAAAATGTATTCGCCCGTCTCTTCATCATGGCCAACAACATCCGGTTCACCGCCGGTTCCTTCCATTTCATTGAGCGACCACAGCTTTTCAGTATTAGCATCGAGCTTAGCTTGCACATTAGCCCATTCGAGACCTTTATGTCGGTTCATGTTTTTCTCAAAACGGGCTTTCAAAGTTCTGAGTAGTTCTTCACGTTGTTCTGGTGACAACTCCGTATTTCTCTTTGTCATATTAGCTCCTCCTTGTTTTTACTCATAATTGTATAAGGACAAAACTGCCTCTTTAGCACAATAAGAAAAGCTGCGCATGACAGCCTTGATCTTTAATTTCCTTTTCAACATACATATATTCTCTATTAGTTAATTTTTAAGTATTGTATACTTACTTCATTATTCTTTACAAAGAAAATCATATATCCTCATAGTGAGTGATAATAATATTCTTTAAATTCTTTATTACATATCCATTTTTTTAATTCCTTTTCAATTAGGGGTAAAAAGATTGCATACTTAGTATCTACCAACGTTAAATCATTATTAGTAATAATTAGGCTGGGATAAATTTGATTTTTTACGTCTATTAAATTCAAATTCTATCGGCAGTTCTAAAATCTCCATTTTACTCCCCCTGCCCAAAATCATCTCCTATTGCTCTTTAGTACCATAAGAGTTCAACAAAAAGTTGCGTTAATCCTTCTTAATGTTAAATATGATATAATGATAAAAACGTCCAAACCCTTTTACACCAAGGGTTTGGACGTTTCCTAAACTAAGTTTAAGAAAGCGTTAATTTGTATTATACGAATATTTCTACCATTATTTTACATCCATTGGTCATACAGTTCTTTTATTGCTTTATGATATAAACAGCGTAAAGCTGCGTTTGATGCTGACCGTTATGCCATAACAGAACCTGTATACACGCAAATGGCATTCCCTTCCGTGCTAAATGGGCAGCAAACGTATGGCGTAAGGTATGTGTCGAAATGTGAACACCCAGCCTTTTGGTATAGCAATCAAATTCTAATTGAATGGTCCGCGGAAACATCTGACCAGTACTTTTAAAATTCACAAAAACAAACGGGATTGTGTCCTCTCGTGTATCTAAATAGGCTTTCAGATGTTCCGCACACTCTCGTTCAAATAGTACAACCCGGTCTTTTTTACGTTTCCTTTTTGTATCGTTATCATTCGTTCCGGGATCAAATTGCCACAAAATGCAAGTGCTCTTTTTTCTATATCAATCCTTTTCATAATTATAGCTAAGTTAATTTTGTAATAATAAATGTTCTACCATTTGGTTGCTTCCAGCCTGATTATACTAAAAAAGGATTAGGGCACCGGCAATAGGATTTAGGAGGAGAAGCCAAACCAAAGAGGTTGCAAATCCTGAGTAAAACAGAGTAAGTTCATTTAAAACCTCGCTACACATAAAAAACACTATCCTTTCCATGATATTACAGAAAGAATAGCGTTTTTTTCGTTAAGGGGGTAATGAGTTGTCTTAGCTTGATGGGCATGTGATAGGACCCTCTTTAGAAGTTGAATTTTTCCACCAGTTATTACTGGGCTTTTTGCAGGGGAACCGTTTGGGCCTGTGCTTTTGCTTCTTTTCTCTCCCTGGACAATGATTTATAGAGCGATATACTAATGATGCCCAATATGATCGTAAAAGGAAGAGCGGAGACTAAGGAAGCGGTTTGCAGCCCTTTTAATCCGCTGCTGGCAATTAACACGGCAGTGATTCCAGCCATTAATACCCCCCAGATCACTTTTACCCTGTTGGATGGATTCAAATCCCCTTCCGATGTCATCATGCCAAGAACGAAAACAGCTGAATCTGCCGAGGTAACAAGGAATATGACGATCAGGACTAGCATGATCACTGATAACAATGTGTATAACGGAAACTCCTTTAACAGCACGAAAATGGCAGTTGTCACATCTTGCGAAACAGCTTCGGATATGGCTGTACCCTGGAACAAATCCATGTATAATCCCGTTCCTCCGAAAATCGCCATCCATACAAACCCAATGGCTGGAGGGACAACCATTACACCTATTACAAATTCCCTGATTGTTCTTCCTTTTGAAATCCGGGCAACAAAGGAACCAACGAAAGGAGACCAGGCAATAACCCATGCCCAATAAAACACTGTCCAATCCTGAACCCACGCCTCACCTGTATATGGAGTCAAATAGAAGCTCATTTCCACAAAATGCTGGATATAATCGCCTATAGCAAGGACGAAGCTTTCAAATATGAATACGGTAGGGCCCCTGAACAGGAAGAACATCATTAAAGCAAGGACCATGATCATGTTTGTATTACTCAAAATCTTAATTCCTTTATCAATACCGGTTGTAGCTGATACTAGATAAAGAGCAAGCATGATGCCAACAATGCCGATTTGCACCAAAGGGTTGTTTGGAACTGAAAAGACATAGTTCAAGCCACCATTAATTTGCAGGACACCCATTCCCATCGATGTGGCAATTCCCGTTACGGTAGCAATGACAGCCAGTATATTAACCGCTGACTTCAGCTTTTTTCTTTTTTCAGGGTGATTTGCGCTTAAGACTTCGCCCACAAGAACCCTCCGTTTATGACGGTATTGATAATAAGCAAGAGCCAGTCCGACAATGGCAAAGACTGACCATTGATGAATGCCCCAGTTAAAAAAGGAATATCGCATGGCTACCCGGGCAGCTTCTGCTGATTGGGGCTCAACCCCAGGAAGCGGCGGAGAAGAAAAGTGAGTCAGCGGTTCTGCTACACCCCAGAAGACAATTCCTACCCCAAAACCTGCGCTGAATAGCATACTGATCCAGGCAAATAAGGAATATTCGGCTTTTTCTCCATCCGGTCCGAGTTTCATGCTTCCATATTTACTAAAAGCAAGGTATAAACAGAAGAAAACAAACACAGCCACACTGAGTAAATAAAGCCATCCAAATGATTTACTTGTGAAGCTAAAAACTGTAGAGGCATTTTTGGCAAGACTATCAGGCGAAAAGGCTCCCCAAATGGTAAAAAGTCCAACGATTATGGCTGAGATTTTAAAGACTGGATTGTTATATGAAGCGCGGTCCCTGTTTTTCTTCAAAATAAAATCCTCCTTATTAGTCTTTTTCTTTTATATGGCTCTATTAAAGCTTTGATTAAGTATTTGTGTGCCTGCTGGAAAACGGCTATGCAAGTTTGATTGAGCTAAGCTTTTTATAATGCCTGTCTGCATTTCAAGGTTAATGAATGTGGTTGAATGACATAAATTATGACTTCAGCTATCTAAAAGGAAAGGAAGACCCTCCGTTGCAGCCGGATTGTTCTTCCTCACACTATACTCAGGCAGCTTGCCTGCTGTCTGATTGTATTCAGTTTAAAAATTCCTAATAGTTGGATAATTTAAAGCAGACTACTTTTGGTTCTGTCATTTCCTGGATGGAAAATTTAATTCCTTCCCTGCCTAGCCCTGAATTTTTTACTCCCCCAAATGGCATCGCATCAATACGGTAGTCACTGCTATCATTGATCATTATTCCGCCTACCTCCATTTTTGCAATGGCTTGATGCGCTTTTTCGATATCTTTGGTAAAGATTCCGGCCTGCAAGCCATAATTTATGTCATTCGATTTACTGATTGCTTCATCAAGACAAGATACTTGATACAAAAGAACAACCGGACCAAAAATTTCTTCTTTAGCAATGGTACAATCTTCCGGGACATTTTCGAGAATAGTAGGTGCATAAAAAGCCCCGTCCCTTTTCCCGCCTGTTAATACGGCTGCTCCTTTTTCTTTCGCTTCATTGACTATTTTTTCAACCCGGATAGCTTCTTTTTCCGTAATAAGCGGCCCCATATCAGTCAGTTCTGATTGCTTATCCCCTACACAATATTGATTCGTCCTGGAAACGAATGCCTGTTGAAATACTTCATAAACAGAATCCTGAATGTAAACTCTTTGCACGCCGAGGCAATTTTGACCTGCTGCCCAAAATGCCCCGGAAACCGTTGATTCAACAGCCTCTTCCAGATCAGCATCCTCCAGCACAATGACAGGAGAATTGGACCCCAGCTCCATACTTATCTTTTTCAATCCCGCTTTCCGGGTAATTTGTTCCCCGGCGTCCAGGCCGCCAGTAAAGGTAATCATTCGTACAGCAGGATGAGTTACAAGAACATCCCCAATTTCGCTTCCATAGCCAGTAATGACCGATAATACTTTAGAAGGCAATCCGGCATGTTCAAGTGCTTCGGCAATTAAAAGGGCGCTGAGAGGAGTTACTGTTGCCGGTTTTACGATAATGGCATTCCCGGAGGCGATGGCGGGACCCACCTTATGCGCTACAAGATTTAATGGATCGTTAAAGGGCGTAATTGCGCCTATAATACCAATCGGGAAACGGCGGTAGTATCCCAGGCGGTTTTCACTCCCGGGCATCTGATCAAACGGAATGGTTTCTCCATGAATCCTTCTTGCTTCTTCTGCACTAATCCGGAAGGTCTGAATGGCTCTTGCCACTTCTTTTGAAGCTTCCCGAATAGTTTTGCTTCCTTCCTTTGCAATCGTTTTTGCATATTTTTCTTTTTTTGCTTCGATGTAGTCTGCAGCTCGATTAATAATCGCCATTCGCTGATGGACAGGCAGGGAAGCAGCAATCTTCGCCCCCTCTTTCGCTTCTTCAATACAATTAAGCATATCTTCCTTCGAAGCTGCTGGCACTGTATCAATTAAGCTGTTATCCTGCGGATCACGAACTTCAATTAATCTTTCGCCCGTCTTCCATTTCCCTGCGAGAAACATTCTTTGTCCCGTTAGTTGAGTGGTCATGCGTATTACCGCCTTTCCGTTTTAGATTGAAACAAGCTGCCTTGCACGATGAATGGAAATTAAGTCAATCAAAAGGGAGAATCCTGTCTCTATTTTTCCTGCTCCTGCACCGCTTAATGTGACTGTGCCCAAAAGATCGCATTGATACGTAATGGCATTGACAGCGCCTCTGATGGAAGCCAAGGGATCTTCAGCATCCAATTTTTCAGGAGCTATCGAGGCAATAACCTTGCCGTTTTCCTTTTTGGCTTTTGCAATTAGCTTCCAGCACTTCCCTTCCGCCTTTGCCTTTTCAATATCCTTTAAAGTGATCCCTGTAATGCCATTGCATTCCACTTCCCCGACTGATAAAGGAGCTTTCATCACATGGTTGGAGAGAATGACAATTTTATATCTTGCATCATAGCCCTCTACATCGCTGGTAGGGTCTGCCTCTGCATAGCCGAGCTTTTGTGCCTCTTTAAGAGCAGCTTCATAAGAAGCACCTTCCTGTTCCATTTTGGTCAGAATATAATTGGTTGTCCCATTTAATATGCCGCGGATTTCCGTAATGTCATTCCCGGCCAACGCAGCAGCCGGCATCCGCAGTGCTGGTGTACCGCTCATGACCGTACCCTCGAATCCCCAGCAGGCTCCATGCTTTTCCGCCATTTCAGATAGCTCCCGGTAAGCGAGGGCAACAGGTCCTTTATTGGTCATCACCACATTTTTTCCTTTTTCGAATGCAGCCTTACAGTGGCTTATGGCGGGCTGGCCGGTTTTGACATCTGTATAGGAAACCTCAATAACTGTATCTGCATTGGTATCCTTGATTGTTTTGAGGCTGTCCCACCCCCTGATTAGCCCCGGTGTTTCCGGATAATTCTCCAAATTCCCTGTTTCTTGCAGTACTCGCAAAACTGTACTGATATCCAGTCCCCCTGGATGGTAGATCGAACCTTTCATTAAATCGGAAATGGCTACAATGTCAGCTTCAAATCCCTCGTTCTGTTTAAGCGATTCTTTCTTATCACGCAAAATTTCCGCCAATCCCTGGCCAACAACCCCAAATCCTATAAACGCCAATTTATGTGCCAAGCATTTCCACCTCCAAATTTTGGTCTATTTGTAATTTCGTTTTCTTTTTTAAAAACATCCCAGCTGTTTGTGCCAAAATAACAGTTCCGATCGGCAAGCAAGCTTCATCCAAATCAAAAATCGGGGTATGAAGATCGCGCTGCCCCCCGTCTAGAGGTGCACACCCAAGAAAAAACATGGATCCTGGAATTTTCTCAGTCACATAGCCAAAGTCTTCCCCGCCAAGGCCAAATGGGCGTCTAGTAATCCCCATGCCTGGATATGTCTTTGTGATAGCTTGCGTTATCCATTGATTGATGGCAGGATGGTTTTTTAAAGCTGGCTCCCCTCTTTGGATATTCAATGAAAAGGTTCCCCCCAAATGCTCCACTATAGAAAGCGCTTTCTTTATTTCTGATGCCAAAAAATCACGAACTTCCGGTGTATAGCTCCGAATAGTACCCTGAATAACTGCCTCTGTCGGAATGATGTTGCTTGCTGTGCCGGCATGAATTTGGCCAATGCTGATAACTGCAGCATCCAACGCTGAAACTCTCCTTGCTGTAATTCCATACAGTGCCTGCATTACCGGGCCAAGCATCCAAATAGAATCGGTGCCAAGCTCCGGATAAGCCCCGTGGCCCCCTGAGCCATAAATTTTCACTTCAAAAACATCCACATTAGCCATGCTGTAGCCATCGCTGATTTGCACGTTCCCTACAGGAAGCCATGGACAGACATGGAGGGCAAGGGCAGCTTCAGCCTGATCATATGCCCCGGCACGGACCATGTACGGAGAACCGGAAAGTCCGTTTGCATCGGTACTCTCCTCTGCCGGCTGAAAAATAAATTTAACCGTCCCTTTCAATTCGCCTTTTTTAAAATGGTCCGAGAGGATGGAAGCGGCCCCGAGGAGAATAGAGGTATGTGCATCATGGCCGCAAGCATGCATCACACCTTTATTCTTGGACGAATAGCCTGTTCTATTTTCCTCCGTAATCGGCAAGGCATCCATATCGGCCCTTAGTGCAATGGCTGGTCCATCCCCCGATGTCAAAGTGCCCACTACTCCTGTTTCAATCCCAACTCCTGTTTCTACTTCCATTCCATCCATTTCCCTTAGCACATCTGCAACAAAACGGGAGGTCCCGAACTCCTGAAAACTAAGTTCGGGATGCTGATGAAAATGACGGCGCCATTCAACCAGACGACCTGCCAAATTATTCGCTTGCTCAACGATAGGATGATTATCTGACATCATCTCTCACCTCAATCGGAACTAGTAATCTACTTTACCTGCAAAACACTTTCGGCATGGCTAAATGCCTGTTCAAAGTCTGCAATGATGTCCTCAATTTCCTCAATTCCGCAGGAGACACGGATTAACCCTTCCGGAATGCCAACCGCTGCACGCTCCTCAGGCGTACATTCCACATGACTGGTTGTTCGTGCCGGCCCTACTGTTGTTTCGACAGCTCCTAGGTTTGCAGCGCGGTTGGCGAATTGCAATTTCGGAAGCAAATCACGGACTGTATCTACTCCGCCTTTGACTGCAAAGCTGAGCATACCGCCAAAATCCTTCATTTGTTTTTTGGCAATATGATGGTTTGGGTGTGTTTCAATCCCTGGATAATAAACAGATTCCACCATATCTTTTGTCTGCAGGTATTTTGCAAGCGCCATTGCATTTTCACATTGCTGACGGACACGAAGGTGAAGAGTTTTCATGCCGCGGATCATCAGATAAGCTGCCATCGGATCCATTGTGGCGCCATTGATTTCGCGATAGTGATAGATTTTTTCCACAAGTTCATGCGGACCGCAAACGACTCCGCCAAGTGCATCAGCATGCCCGCCGAGGAACTTTGTAGCACTGTGGATAACAAGATCCACACCCAGTGAAATGGGATTCTGATTCATTGGTGTTGCAAATGTATTGTCCACAATGACAATGGCTCCGGATTCGTGTCCGGCTCTTGCCATACGCTCGATGTCGGTAATCTTGACGGTTGGATTCGTCGGTGTTTCGAGGTAAAGAATTTTGCACCCTTTTGCCACTTCCGCTTCTATTTGCTCGTGATTCCCTGTTTCGCAAAGAACCACATCGATTTGCTGGCGGGGCAGAAATTCCGTAAAAATTTTGTTCGTTCCGCCATAAGTGTCCTTCATCGATACAATGCGATCGCCCGGCACCAAAAACGTGGATAATGTATTGCTGATCGCAGCCATGCCTGTTGAAAAGCTTGTCGCTGCTTCGGCGCCTTCCAGAATTTTCACTTTATCTTCAAATGCCTGTACGGTAGGATTCGTATTTCTTCCGTAAATATGTCCCTTTTTCTTCCCAATCGCCACATCATACCACTCATCCATATCATCATATCCATATGCCACACTGAGTACGATGGGCACCTGGGTGGCTCCATGCACCAAATAATCCTTTTCTCCTGCCCACACTGCTTTTGTACCTGCCTGAACATTTTCTTTTACCATACGATCACTCCTTCTCAGTTTTTTAATACCAGTTTCTTGTTCTCAACTCTCAATCCGATTTCCCGCTTCTCCATTTCGCTGTATGCAAACAAGGCAATGACGGTATCCTGGACTCCTGTACCAGTTAAATCACAAACCGTGATTTCCTCGTCATTTATCCGCCCGCTTAGCTTTCCGGATGTTAATTGGCCCAGTTCAATAATGGGCGATTCATTCGTTAATACTCCTTTGTTAAGTGCGTGATGCAATTCTCCAAGCCTTGCACACTGTGCTTTTGTATCGCATATAAGCTTATCCGCCCGGACAAGAACTTCTGCTTCAAGCTCCTGCTTATGTTCAGCATCTGATCCCATAGCCGTAATATGAAGTCCGGGGTGAAGCCATTCTGCTTTGATCACCGGCTCTTTTGTCGGAGTAGTCGTAATTACCGTATCACTGTTACGCACCAGAACTTCGGCACTCTCTGCCACTTGGACCTCAACCCCCAATTCGGCGGACATGTCTTCGGCATATTTTCTCGAGCGGTCCTCTGACCTGGAATAAACCAGGATTCTTTTAAAATTCCGTACGAGTTTGAGAGCCCTTGCCTGGTACCTCGCCTGGCTTCCGGCTCCAATCACACCGACTGTTTCAATGTTTTCACGGGAAAGATAGTTTGCAGCAATCGCTCCCGCTGCGGCTGTCCGTACCTCGGTCAAATAGCCGTTATCCAGCAGCATTGCCTTGGGGATGCCTGTTTGAGTACTGATCAAGAGCATAAGTCCATTGCCGCTTGGGAGTCCAAGCTTATAATTGTTGAAAAATCCGGAAGATACTTTGATTGCAAACATGCCTTCCCCTTTTACATATGCGGTTTTGACATCCACTTCCCCATTTTGGTCGTGCAGGTCCACACGCATAATCGGCGGCATGACGGCTTCATCTTCTGCAAGCTTCGTAAATCCTGCTTCCACAATAGCGATCGCTTCATTGTTCAGTTGGACATACTGTTTAAGTTCCTGCTCTGTATAAATTAGCATCCCTTCGCTTCACCTCCTAGATTTTTGTTAGTGATGCTTCTTTTATATATAAGTCCCTTGGGAGTTCTGCAAATGTTTCGCATCCATTTTCGGTTACCCTGAATGATTCACTTGCTTCGAAACCATATTGATCAAGCCAGATACCCGGGATCAAATGGAATGTCATATTGGGCTGAAGGATGGTTTTATCTCCTTTGCGGATGCTCGCTGTATGCTCGCCCCAATCTGGAGGATAGTTCAGACCCATGGAATATCCCAGGCGCGATTCCTTTATAATTCCGCTCTTTTCAATCGATTTTCTCCATGCTTCCTCAATTTCTTCGCAGGCAATCCCTGGCTTAATCATATCGAGACAAGCGTTCAATCCTTCGACAACTACTTCCGAAAGTGCTTTAATTTTTTCGGAAGGCTGGCCGATATGGACGGTTCTAGCAAGAGGGGAATGATAGCGCTTATAGCATCCGGCCAGTTCCAGAATCACAAGCTCGCCTGATTTATAACGCTGGTCCGTCCAGGTTAAATGCGGAGTGGAAGTTCTTTCTCCTGATGGGAGAAGAGGCATGATCGCCGGGTAGTCCCCGCCGAATTCATCCGTGCCTGTTATTTGTGTATGAAAGATTTTCGCTGCAACATCACATTCCCGTACGCCTTCATTAACCAGCTCAATTCCTGCTGCCATTGTTTTCTCCACAATTTTTGCTGCTCGCTTCATATACTCAATCTCTGTTTCGGACTTTATAATGCGGACCCAGTTTACCAGCAGGGATGCATCGCGGAAACTAGCATTCGGAAGTCCCTTTTTCAGTTGCTCATAGCATTTTGCAGTGAAATAATAGTTTTCCATCTCAACACCGATAAAACGGTTTTGCTGTCCGATTTGCTTTAAAATATCTGCTACAAAATCCATTGGATGTTTGGTTTCAGATTGTACATAATCGTCAGGGTAGGGAATGATATTTTCATGATAAAGCCATGTCGTTACTTTGGCTCCATTTGCATCCTGTCCCCTGCCAATCCAAATCGGCTGTTCTTCATCAATGATGATGATAAGCATTTGATGCACATAGAAGGACCATCCGTCATAACCGGATAAATAATTCATATTAGCGGGATCCGTAATAAGCAAAACTTCAATCCCTTCTGCTGCCATTCTTTCTTTTGTTTTCAAGATTCTCTTTTTATACTCTGCTGTTCCAAATGACATGGTGGTGCTCCCTCCTACCAAACCAGTATTTAATTTTCAGGTATTTCGTTTGTAGATTCATTATAGTGTCAGGGTAAGAAATCTATCATCCGCAAAGTTGTATGAAAATTCAAATTTTATTTTAGTCAAATTATCAAAAGATTAAGAATTCAACAATTTCAAAAATGTCAGTAAAAAATATTTTCCTAAAATTGAATTATGGGCAAAAATGGGTGCTGATTTAGCTTCTTAAATGATTGGAGCGGATGGTTCGTGATTCTCCTGTCCAAGAGAGACCAATAACAGGGAGAGAGCCGGGGAGGGAAGCGGATCCGAGAAAGTGAGGCTTTTGAAGTTTAACAGAAACCTGTTTTCGCAAAGTTTGTTGCTTTCGAGCCATTTTAATCACTGAGTTGATTGGAGCGGAAGGCGCGAGATCCTCGAAAATGCTATCGCATTTTCTTCGTGCGGTGTCCATTCGAGGAAGCTTATTCAACGTCCTACGGTAGTAGCGTTCCAAGGGAGACCCCGCAGACGCAGAGCGTCGAGGAGGCTCCCGGTAGCCCCGTGTGTCGCTGAGTGCCTGTAGCGGAAATCAACGGGCAGAGTTCTTAAGCAAAAACAACAATCTATACGAAAAGAGCCAACAAAAAAAAATAAAAAACTGCGGAAAAAATCCACAAAGGATTTCTGCCGCAGTTCTATTTTTTTCAATAAAATTAATTTTGACCTACCATAATGGCATGTTCTCCTATTTTCCAAATCTTTATGCTCAGATCCAAAAGAAATAAATCATCCGGATCAATAAGGGAAAGACCTGTCAAATATTCAATCTTTCTTAGTCGGTATAGCAAAGACTGCCGATGAAGATTGAGCGACCTTGCTGTCTGGCTTACATTTCCATGAAACTGGTTATAGGCGATGAAAGTGCCGATCAAATCCATGTGTCGCTGTTCGTCATAATTCACAAGAGGCTCAATCGTTGACATTATTATTTCTTTCATCTCTTTATTGCTCGCAAAATTTAATAGCACCCTGTCCACTTTTGTTTGCTCATACATCATCCGCTGCCCGGAACCCTTTTTTCGCCGCCCGATACTTAAAGCAGTGTTTGCATGACGAAAGCTTTCCCCAAATCCTGAAATTCCTTCAAAGGCATTGCCGATGCCCCAGGATATGACAACCTCCGGAAGCAAATTTCCCAGGCGCCTTTCTACAAGGTCAAGGAAATTCGTCGCGTTTTCATTTCCTTTTACCCCTGGGGTTTCCAGGAAAATGACAAGCTGTTCACCCTGATAGGTCATCATCATGTCCTTTTTAAGGGACTGGGCAGCATAGTAGATTTCTTCCTCGATATAATGGATCATGCTTTCGAGCCAATGTTCATAGGAATCATAGTCCTGTTTGCGCTTTTGGAATAGTATTTTCATATTTTCCGGATATCCGACAATACACACATACGGATGTTTAAGATTATATCCAAGCAATTTTGCCCTTGAATCTGCTTGTTCAAATGAGAGAAATTCGCCTTTAGAAAGCTCCTGTACAAAATCGCTGCGAAGACGCATTTTTGTCTCTTCAATGGCATTTTTCCTTGAAAGCCAAAGAGCAATCGTGGTTGCGGCATGCTCTAACACATTAACCCGAAAGAGAGTGAGAAAGGATTCGATCGATTCGGAACTAGGAACCATTACAAATATATAGCCTTGTGGATTGTCGGCTACCTGGAGCACCGGAATCTGAAAAACAGTTCGGTTTTCTATCTCAACCATTTGGAACTTTTGGAACATGGGGTCTCCTTTTAAAAGAGTGGTTTCTTTCCTTGATGGAAGGATTCCTTGCAGGACATATTTTTTCCACTTTTTTATAAAGGCTTGTGAGTGGATGCTTTTTTCCTGAAGGGTGCCAGCTCGGTCTGTAATGGCGATCGGGTACCCAATATGCTTTTCAACGAATTTTGAGATTTCCTTCAGGTCCGTGTCTTTTAGAATGAATTTAAGAAGTTCCTGCTGAACCTTTTCTGATTTTTCACGTTCTTTATATTCGATGTCATTAATCTCTTTCATGACCGATTCTATAATACTGGAAAAACGGATTTCCCATGGAATCTCAATAATAATAAAATTATTCTTTTCGGCCAATTCTATTACCTCAGTGGGAATATCGAAAATGTATCTTCCCAAAGCGACCATCAGCGCGGAAGCGTCGGAGTCGATCACATCCTGAACAAACTTTTTGAAAGTTTCGGCGTCCTCCCCGCAGCCAATCCCTGTCGTCAATACCGCTTCATTTTTTCGGACAAAGTTTTCCACTGGCATTTCGATGGCTGAAATCCATTGGATGTGACGTTTTTCGGCATATTCCTTTCCTGTAACAATCTTGGCGCTATTGAGAATCATGTATTTTAGTACATCTTTAACTGTTAATCTCATGTTGGCTCCCCTCTGAACACCTTAAGATTAATAAGATAAAAGACTTTTATTATAGGAAACCATATTCAGACAGCAACGTCTACTATTAATTTTATGCTCTTCCAGTTAATATTTTATTAATATAACAATGTCATCATATTTCCATATTAATCGTGGGGAAAGGATTCTATTCTTTTGCCAAAAGTGCGAATTCAGGAATCCTGGCTCTGTATTTCATAAGGACTAAAATTAAGCTAATGCTGGACTTTTTTGCTATATTTTTAATCTTTCTTAAATACGATAGCCCGTGATGTGGAAATTTCCATCGGTACAGAATATTTTGAATCCTTCGGTACCTCGGCAGTAATTATCAACCCCACCCATCGTTACAAATTGCATAATCTTGAATTACCCGATGAATGACAGAAAGATCCACATTATGTCCGCTGATGATTACAGCAACGTCCCCCTCCTGCCGGGGAATTTTCCCGCCTAAAATTGCTGCAATTCCAGTGGCTGCCGCTCCCTCCATAATCATTCTGTGCTTATCTATTATAAAAGCCATGCTGTATGCAATCTCCTCTTCGGGAATCAGATAAGCGTTATCCATGTATTCCTGAACCATACGGAAGGTGTATCTGTTATCCAGACCGATTCCGCCCAGCAAGCTGTCGGCAAGAGTCTCACTCTCTTCAAGCAATACAGGTTGCCCCGCTTTTAAACTCTCATGCATTACAGCAGATTTTTCCATACAAACACCTGAAACTCTTATCCCCTTGTCATTTGATTTTACGGCGAGCCCAATCCCTGAAAGAAGACCTCCACCTGAAAGGGGGACAATCACATCTGTTAAGTTCGGAAGTTCCTCCAAAAGCTCCAACCCGATCGTTCCCTGTCCGGCAATCACATAGGGATCATCGAACGGCTGAATTACAGTCAGCCCTTCCATCCTCTCCAGCTCATAGCACCGTTCCCCGGCGGCATCCTGGCTGTCACCGTAAATGTCTATTTTGGCTCCCAGCCTTTTTAATGAATCGATCTTAGCTTTAGGGACACGGTTTGATAAGCATACAACGGCCTTAACTCCAAGCTTTTTTGCCACATACGCAACAGCCATTCCATGGTTCCCCGTTGAATATGTAGCGATTCCTCGCCCTCTCTCTTCGGAGCTTAAGCTCAAAATTTTATTCGCTGCCCCTCTGACTTTAAAGGCTCCAATTTCATGAACATTTTCCAGTTTCAAAAAAACCCTCCGGCCCATTTTTTCAGACAGGACCGCTGATTGAATCAATGGAGTCTTATATACCAGGGAAGAAATTCGTTTCTTTGCTTCCCAAATATCGCGGATGGAAATCCCTATTCTTCCCTTCACAGATTTTAAATGCATCAATGTTTGTTCCCCTCCATAAAAGAATTTCTTGAATTAATAGTAGTCCGATATTTCAGATAATTCAATTGTCCAAAGTGCTAATAAAAGGGAAAATTTTTTCATACAAATTTTATAACACTGTTGGAAATTTTTTTGTAAACTTGACCATAAATGATGGAATAATTATCAATTAAGTCCTCCTTTTTTATTTCTTTTTAAATTGGACGCTGTTAGAGCAGTAAATTCTCTTCCCCTCTCCTTTTGTCCAGTTGTACATAAAACAATAACGCTTTTTATTTATGAATAACATTCTTAACATAAAAGGAATGTCTTTTTGAACTGCTTCCCCTACTGTCTTTTATTTATTATCTTCTGTAACACTCAGTGAAATCACCTCAATTCTTTATTCGGCTAAACTCCCTCAATAAAAGAAAGCAGAAAGACAGAAATATCAATAAACGCCGTTTTAAAAAAACGTTAATTCATAATAAAGCGTTAATCCTTCTTAGATCAGCGCCCTGTTAGCTTCAGCAATTTCTTCACAAATTTCTAACACCTTACTAAGTTTTCATTCGAATTTTAGAATTAATAGTCTGCCATTCATTGATAAATGCCTAATAGTGATCAAAGGAGAAGGTTCCCCCATTCTCACACTAACAGTATGGAAAAGCCTTCTATCTTTATATCGTTTTACCTATTCAGGCCTACATAAGCAAGCTTTACAGGACAGGAACAAATGGTTGAATCTCTTCAAGAGCGACAGCCTAATTATGTGGTATGGTGGACGGAGAAGTTAACAGATGTTTAATGGAAGGAGGCTTTCAAGAGATACGACTTTTATATTCAATATGGGCCAGATCCTTTTGTATTTGACTTTAAGCACGCTTTTGATGAATTTGGGGAAACTACCTTGCTTAAATAGCTGGGGTCAATTCTCCTGCTCTATATAGGAAACAGAGCATCTCCTTATTGAACAAACCTGCCCCTTCGTTCAATAAGAAAAAACCGCCTGGTTTGGCAGCTGATCTTCCCCATAGGCACCCTATCGTTGAATAATTATTAAAACAAAAATTGAAGCCACTTATGTTCTGGCTTATGCAATTCCAATGAATAACGAAGCCATTGTTTCTGCTCATTACCGAGATAATCCTTTATTGCCATGAAGTCTTGATGGTCTTTTTCTCTTGTGTTTTTCGCCTTATATAAAAGTACAATTTCTGGCTTTAGATAAGGGATGCCTGTTGCAGAATAGCTCCAAACTGAATTGAGAGGGGAGGAAATCCTTGGATCTCTCCTGAATTTCCAATTATGATCTTTGGTTTCATTCAGAAGAATTTCTATTTCTTCTCTATTTAATTTATTCGAAGCATGTATCTCGTGAACTGGTAACTCTAAAAACTCATTTCCCCAAGTATGGAATTCACCTTTAATGACCTTTTTGAACTCCCATTCTTTTAGATAATGTTTTAAATCAAGCTGGTCTTTTCGGAAAACAGCAAACTCCAGATCTTTATGTTCCCTTGTTTCTTTACCGATAAAAAGGTCAATCGCCCATCCCCCAGCAATGAACCACGCTTTATTAAATCCTGCCATTAATAGGGTAATACGCTGACATTGTTCAAATGACATATAATTCCCCCCATATTTAGAAAAATTATCTCTATACGATTCTTTTTCTATATGAATTTCCTCTTTCTTCTCAAACTAACTCTGTTTATTGAATAAAAAATGCTGTGGCCTCTTGAGCAAGGCACCGTTTTATTAAAAAGTATCGTTCTTGCTCCAAGGCAACCGACAAATAAATAAGGTGCCTAAGTCAATAACGCATTCATACATCTAGGGCACCTATTATATTCTCCTTTGTCCCTTCTGTCCTAACGCCAAATAAAAAGAGGTATAATCAGACAGCTACTCTGCCCAACTATACCTCTATTATTTTGGATTAATTTTCAATGCTTTTTTCTATGTTAAAAAGACGCTTGTCCATTTCTGTTATCCTATTGTTCAAGTATTCCACTTCAAAATCCGTTTTCTTTTTCTGCAATTTCAACATGGAAATTACGTCTTCAGCTTGTGAGGCTTCGATTCTGTTTACCGTATCTTCAACTCTAATAAGTCGGGTATCTATACCCTTTAGCTGGGATTCTACACCCTCCAACCGGGTATCCATTCTTTCAAGCCTTTCACTCATTTTAATCAAAAGATCCATCATTTGGCTTTCCATTTCCGTTCACCATCCATTTGTTTTATTATAAAATATTTCAATAATGCTTTCTACTGTTTTATAGTCTAATGACAAAATAACTATAATTGTTTGGAAAAACTTTGTCTGTGATTTTTAGCAATTTTCGGACGGTGGTTAGGTTCTATGGCCCACCAAAAGTCGTTTTCTAAAAGGAAAACGGCTTAATATTCTATTTTATATTCTTCATTGATTTATCCATTTATTTTAAGACGTTTTAAAGCAGTACTTGTATGTTATGACATACTCATTTCTGTGTGCACTCATTTTTAAAAATAAAATGCCTTGCTTCTGATGAGGCAAAGCATTTTACTTTTTTATCATCATTCCATGACCTGCATCCTAGAAGTCGAAACTTTTCGGCAAAATTTGTTATTGCTCATCATTCTCATAAGCAGGTCTGCGTTTATGTTTTTCGTTTATTATTTTTTTGTTCAATATCCTTACTTCTCTCACCATCAGCAGCCGCATGTCCTCAACGATATACTTAGCTAACTCCTCATCCGTGATGTCATTCCCCTCAATATCAAGGCGAAAATCCTGCCCCTGTATCCCCCCGCCATTGGTAAAATCGATCTCAAAGTCAAATTGAACTCTTTTGTCCATTTTGATTCCACCTTAAATTCGATTTGAGTTGATCCTAATATACCTATTCAAGTAGTATGATACATAACCCTTTTTTGAACCAATGCTGATACAAAACTTCTCGACCTGAAGCAGGGTTATTTATTTGAATCACCGCGAAGAAGATTGTTCACAAATTGCTCTTCTGATATGACGGTGAATCCATTTCTTTTAAGCAAGGCAGAGGCAACTCCATCTCCTGCCCTTTTCTTGCCGTTAAATTCACCATTGTAGATCAGTGAACTGCCGCAGGATGGACTATTCTCCTTTAGAACAACTATTGTTGCATTTATTTTTAGTGCTTGTTCCAAAGCGGCATAGGCGCCTTTTATATATAGTTCGGTTACATCCTTACCTGATTTCTCAACCACTTTAGCCATTCCATCAAGCACATCCGCTCCGTCTCCCCCTGTTACTTCAGCAGGTTCCCGAGGCGTTAAAAATCCGCCAAGCAATTCAGGACAAACCGTTACAGCTTTTTTCTCATCTACTAACTTCCTTATCTTATTTTCTAAAGAATGTGTACCGTTATACCTTACTTCTAATCCAGCTAAACAGGAGCTTACTAGTATCATATCCTGCACCTCTCATTGTTTCAGATATCCTGCAATATAACTTCATAGTACTACACATCCAGAGACAAGCTCACGTGTTAAATGAATTCATATGCTGCTCTATAGCAAATCTGAATAGCATCTAAATTTAATTTCAAAAAAACAATTGACTTTAACACTCAAAAGCGTTTAAGATGTAAAGCATCCTAATACTTAAATGCTTTGAAGGAATTGAAGTAGTGGTATCCTCCCTGTTGCAGAGAGCTGGTGGTGCTGAGAACCAGTACAAAGGAGAACATGAATTACGTTTCTGGAGCTTCTTATTTCTTTTACTGAAATAAGACGGTTTAGCCGTTATTTTGTGAAGTGGAAAGTTCTTTGCTTACTATCAGGGTGGTACCGCGGGTAACATCGTCCCTGCTGAATGAAAATTCAGCAGGGATTTTTTTATACCTAATACTTTCGCGCTTAAAAGCGTTTAAGCAAAATTCAACAAAAGGAGAAATACACAATGAAAAAATCGATACCCGTACACTTACGCCCTTTTACAGCCCATCAGCATTACAATGCATACAGCCCCATTGACCATGCGGTTTGGAGATACGTGATGAGGCAAAATCATCATTTCCTTGAGGACATCGCCCATGATGCCTTCACTACAGGCTTGAAGTCATCCGGCATTAATATCGATATCATTCCAAAGGTGAGTGAAATGAACGTTCATTTGGATAAAATCGGCTGGGGAGCGGTCATTGTCGACGGATTAATTCCTGGAACTGCGTTTTTCGATTTTCAGGCGCATGGCATACTTCCAATCGCGACGGATATACGCCAGAAGACGAATATTGAATATACTCCCGCACCCGATATTCTTCATGAAGCTGCGGGCCATGCTCCCATTTTATTTGATGAAACCTACTCAAAGTTTGTTAAATTAATCGGAAATATCGGCGCGAATGCTTTTGCGACAAAAGAAGAACATGAGGTGTTTGAAGCAACCAGGCATTTATCGATTGTCATGGAAAGACCCGCTTCAACAGAAGAAGAAATTGAAGCAGCCAAACAGCAGTTGAAGGAAAAACAGCAGCTCGTAAAAGGACTTTCTGAAGCTGAACAAATCTCCCGAATCTTTTGGTGGACGGTAGAATTTGGTCTGATCGGCGAACTTCATCAGCCAAAAATCTTTGGAGCCGGCCTTCTGTCTTCTGTAGGTGAAAGCAAACATTGCCTATCCGATGATGTGGTGAAACGTCCGTTTACAATTGAGGACGCCATTGCCACAGGCTATGACGTCACATCCATGCAAACCCAGCTTTTCGTTTGCGAAAGCTTCGAGCAATTGATTGAGGAAGTTACCAGATTCGGTGAAACCATGGCCTTTTGCACGGGCGGAACGGAAGCCATTGAGAAAGCGATCGCTTCGAGCCAAATTGCTCACATTGAATACAATTCGGGCATTCAGATTACCGGCCTGTTCACTGATATCCTAAAAGATGCGGACGGAAAAGCCATCTATGTAAAAACAACAGGCCCGAGTGCCCTTTCTATACAAAATGAACAAATTGATCATCAAGGCCCCGATGTGCATAACACTGGATTTGGCGCCCCCATCGGCAAGCTTGCAGGAGGCATTAGGCTAGAAGACCAAACGGAACAGAGCCTGAAGAAATTAGGGATCGAAATCAATAAAATGATGCAAATATCATTCGAAAGCGGAATTGAAATTTCCGGCCATGTGACTAATTTATTATTTCATCAAGATTCACTTGTCTTGATCACATTAGAGGAATGTCTCGTTAAAAGAGGAGATGACATCCTGTTTCATCCAACATGGGGTACGTATGATCTGGCAGTAGGCAGCCAAGTCGTATCAGCACGCCCAATTGCAGCAGATTACGTATCATTTCATGGGGAAGCAGTTATGAATGAAGACGACATCCAAAAAGAAGGAAAGGCCCTTATCCCTCTAGAACATTTATATGCTGAAGTAAGGCATATCCGGGAATCCAACTTCTCTCAAGATGTCCTTCTTCACAGCATTGCCGGAAAAATTCTCAATGAATTCCCAGAGGAGTGGCTGCTTCAGCTTGAAGTTCTTGAACTATTGGAAAAGCATGACCCTGAATCACCTCTGAAAAAATTGCTGCTCGATCAGCTTGAAAAATTAAGTAAAGAGGAACGCTATGTCCGGCTAATTCAAAATGGATTAGATGTCATATTCGATCGGAGACATGTAACTGTATGACACGATTAAGTGAAGAAGAATTAACCCAGCAATTAACCACACTGCCTGAGTGGAAAAGAAAAGACAGCAAATGGATCGAACGCCGTTACCGCTTCAAAGAATACTTAGACGGAATCGCATTCGTTAATAAAATCGCGACCCTTGCTGAAAAAGAAAACCACCATCCTTTTATCACGATTCAATACAAGATGGTGATTGTCTCCCTTACCTCTTGGAGTGAAAATGGGCTGACTGAGCTGGATTTTAAGCTTGCCCTGCAGATCGAGAGATTATTTGAAGGACAGCCGCTGTGAAATTGGATTGTGAAGCAATAGCAGAAAGCTCAGACAGGGTCTGAGCTTTCTGCTATTTTGTTGGGATGTCTTTATAATCTTCCACAATCGCGCCCTATTGCTTAATAACTATACTTTAAACAATTTTCCTCTGTTCTGTGACGAAAACGTAAACGCTAAAAAACCGAATGATGCTTATCCACCAAAAGTCCTTGCTTATATATTAATACCCCTTCAAAAAATCCACCCTATTAGGTAAAACTTCATTATTTTCGATTCTCTTTAATGTATCTAAAAAGCACGCTATCGCTTCATTCAGCTCCGTTACAGCTGATATATGAGGAGTGATGACGATATCGTCTCTTTCCCATAGCTCGGAAGTCTCTGGCAGCGGTTCTGTTTCAAGAACATCTAACACAGCGTAACGGACCTTTTGTGAATTTAGCGCTTCAATGAGAGCTTGCTCGTCCACCGTAAGGCCTCTGCCAACATTGATAAAGGCAGCGCCGTTTAAATTGCTGAAAAACGCACGATCAAATAACTTACTCGTTTCATTTGTCAAAGGCAATGTGCTGATAATCCAATCTGCCTGTGCAACCAACGTGCTTGCAGAGCTGGTTTCCGTCACTTTTTGAAAATACTCCTTTTGCTTGCCGCTTTGCGAGACGCCGTAAACGGTGGCTCCAAAACTTGAAAATACTTTGGCAACCTCCTGTCCGATCTCCCCTGTACCAAAGATCACAATTGTTTGATCCTTCACCAATTGCGGAGTTTTTGGAGCCCACTTCTTCTCCGTTTGTTTTCCTTCAAAGTAGTGATGATATTGAAGATCTCTTAATACATAGCTTAAACAATACTCGCTTATTCTTAACCCAAACGAGCAAACAGTGCGGGTTAGAAAGATATCATGTTCCTTCCATCCATCAATTTCTAAAAAGTTGTTTACACCCGCATTAAAGGAATGTACCCATTTTATATCGGCAAAGTGGAAGCCTGGACATGGCTTGAAACCGACATAGACATCTGCCCATGACAAATCCTCTTCTGTTATTTTATCAATCTGTTTAAAACAAAAGCTCTGAGTTATTTTAGCAGGTAACTGTACTTGGAATTGCTCTTGATAGTTACCTGCTACTAGTATATTATGTATGTTCATTAGACTTCCCCCAAACTTTTTATATAATTTACCTCAACCATCACAACCGATTTATATTCTATTTAACAAGCGCGCCCATTCGTTGAAGATAATTGCAAAGCCTTATTGAAAAAAAAGGTTAGTACGTAACTTTTTCACTTGACGAAACCGTAACATCAATAAATTTAAAATACGGAAAGACAATTCCAATGATAGCTGTAGCATACACCAGGCACATCTCAACATTGAATATCACATCCTAATTAATATTATTAGGTAATTACCTTTCATTATTTACGTATACTTATTGTTAGTAATAAGGGTTCCGTTATTTTTCCTATCATTTAACTCATATAATTTTAAATATCTATTTTATACATAGAAACAATTGGTTTCACAAAATGTTGAATGCCATTAATAAAAAATTTAAGCGTGGAGATGATATAAGAGTATTTTAAAAGACTTTAAAAGGAGTGAAAACAATGCAGCAAATTGACACAAATCAGCTTACTCAAGCAAAGGCAAATGTAAATTTAACCGTATCCTTAATTACACAGGCACTTGAAAAATCTGCTTCTGACCAATCATTAGCCCAAGAGGCAATCAAGCAAGCTTCGAATGAACTGGCACAGGCCCAAAGTGCATTAATTCAAGCACAAAATGCGGCGAAAGTTCAAGCGCAAACAGAATAAATAATTCTTTGCCATATGGGGAATTCCGGCCATTTTACCCCGGCATATAACCCTGGAAAAACCCATTAAAACAGGCATTTATGCCTTATTTTAATGGGTTTTCCATATTTGAATGGGTCATAAAAACATGGAACTTTATGCCTGATTCTTGATCAAGTGTTTTGCATCGAAAAATACATTGTACTGTAGCGCGGAGTTCACAGAATTGCAACTTGACATGGAGCCTCTGCGGGCATGATTCCTAAGCAAGAAAACCAGCATTTACAAGGACTGGCTTCACCATACAAGGCCTGTAAAGTTGGTACAGACCAAATTCTCTTCAACTCTCTGCATTTTTATTTTACAATAAACAATCTAAGTTTTATTCCAAAATCGCGCCCTTTCGTATTATAAGGTTAACCAGATAAGAAAATATTTCTGGTTGACCTTTTTTTATATGGTCTTATTATAACAGTAGCCAGGGTAGAACGTCCGCGCCCGTGCAGAGTCAACTCCAATCAGCTTTTCGCAAACATGCCATTTTCCACTTGGTTTCTTTTCTCCATAAAATACAAGTAAACTTTCAACCACTTCTTCAGCTGTGTAAGAGTGAATACTGTCCATTTTCCACAATTAACTTGCCACTTCCTAATGTAAAAGTACCAACTGTTTTTGGCTTATTAATATTCACTTTCGGCACATACCAATCAATAAATTGACTTAATGTTAATGCATTAAACATCACCTAATCTATACACTGAGTTTACTTGGCTTTAATATTCAGATGATATGATTGGTTTATCAACGAATGAGGAGGCAGTATAAATGAATATGCGTGCAATATTTATTGATATGGATGGTACACTACTAAAAGCCTCAAACTGCATTTCCTGCCGAAATATGGAAGCCATTTATAGGCTCATTGATCAGGGAGTCAAGGTTTTTCTAGCCACTGGTCGACACTATGAAGTAACCGCTCCCTACCATAAAGAAATTGGATTACGTACACCGATGATCTGTTTAAATGGTGCCGCTATTCACGATGCAGAGACAGGAAGAGTTATGCAATTGAAAACCGTTCGATTGAACGATGAACGATTTCACCACCTTACCGCTGAAAATCCTTGTAATGTTATTATCCATACAGCTAATGGGCTTTATTGTAAGGAAACAAATGAAGAAATCGATTATTGGACGAAAGTTGGGCAAATTCCGCCACAGTATATTGGAGATTTAAGACAGGCAACTTATCAAGATGTTCTTAAATATAGTGTTCGAACAGGTTCACCAAGTACTGAAATATCCGCTTTGTTTAAAACGGAAGCAGAAGTCATCGATTGGAATGACGGGTTTGAGCTGGTTGCTCCTGATGTTTCCAAATGGTCTGCTATAAAAAGCTTGCTTACCGAATTTCAAATTAGTCCAAATGAAGTCGCAGCCATTGGAGATGGACCCAATGATATAGAGATGCTTCGTCATGTCGGTATTGGTGTGGCAATGGGGAACGCTGGCGAAAGGGTTAAAGCAGCAGCTGATTTTGTTACAGGGCACCATGAAAATGATGGATTAGCTGAGTTTATAGAACGCTATCTTCTTAAATCATATGAATATGCGATTTAGAGGTTTTTTATAATGACTTTTCGTAGTAAAAAAAGACAGGTGTGATTCATACCTGTCATTTCTTATTATGCATTCGTATCCAGCATCTCAGGCATATTGATTTCTTTTACACAAGATGCTTTGGAAAGATGAGTGATGGTCTTTACCAATGAAACGATATCCTGAACAGGAATTCTCATCCCTTTATAGGTGCTTAATGTCTTTTCAGATCTTTCTTCAAACGGAATGGATGCTCCTATGTCTAGTGCATCAACGCTGCCGTCGAAGTTAATATCCGCATCACTGCCACTTGTTCCCCACTTTTCTCTCTCCTCCTATGCTATTAAACTATTATAAATTATCTAATTATATTGATAGTACATTCCCCTATTGATTTACTCTTTGTTTCTTCGTCTCCATTAAAATATTTTCATCGATCTTTCGATAAATTTCTTCTAATTGATCTTTATCCTTCAAGATATTCTCCATGTTTTCTTCCACGAGCTCATGCAATAATTTCCTTTTCATCTAGACCATCCTTTCAAGGGCAGTACTGCTACAAAAAATTAGCAGCTCTCTTTTAAATCTTGAAACATCAGAGCTTCTGACACAAATTTTTTAATAGCTGCTTCATTTGCTGGTTCTGGATTAAACTCTATTTTAAGCGGTTCCCCAACGACTGATCCTCCTTGTTCTTCGATAAGACTTTGAAGCTGATCAAGGGCTCCGCAAAATTCAGGATAGGAAGTATCTCCAGATCCAAAGATCGCAAAGGGATGCTTTTCTAGGTCAAGCTGTTCGATTTCTTCAATCATATCGAGACATTCATCAGGATAGTCCCCATCTCCCCATGTATACATACCAATAAAAGTAAGATCATAGTTTAGTAATTCAGAAGCACTTTGAACGCTCATAAAATCTTCTAAACATACATCATGATTTTGATCTTTCAGCTCTTCAGTGATTATATCCGCAATCGCTTCTGTGTTTCCCGACATACTTGCATAAAATACGCCAATTTTCATTCCTCTTCACTCCAATCAATGAACTAGTGCTGAAACTTCAAGTCTTTGTGTAATCCATTTGCTTTCTACATGTGAACAGATAAAAAGCTGGTCTTCAAAGCCCGCACCCCTGAATCCATGCCCAGCCACGGTTTCAATCGGAAGCAAGGACATACTCGCCTTCTGCACTTCGTAAATTCTTGAAAAACCGTATTCATCTTGACTCGTCGTGGCATATAATTTTTTATCCGCCTTAAAAATATCCAGGAAAGCCTTTTCTGATTTAGGCTGCTGGCATGCTTCCCATCTATTTGAATAGGGGTTTAGCATTTCAATCGATCCTTTACCTGATCGCGCATTTCCTTTCGCAATAAAGAGACATTCATCTTCATCTTTATAAATGGAGGAAATCATAGAATGCTTTTCTTCTTTAACGAGCTGAATCTCTCCGGTTTCAACCTGATATTTCCACAGTCCACCATATTGGCAATTTATTTGGGTTCCAATATAAATGCTTTCATGGTGATAAAGAAGTGAGCGGATAAGTGGCTTTTGGGACAAAATTTTAAAAGGTTTAATGACTGACCAATTAGAGCCAAAATTATTCGAGACATAAAGACTGCTGCCTCCATGAGTCACGATGAACCCTTTATGGTTTCCAGTAATATCCCATAGCCGCTGGGCCGTTGGGAATGACGTTTGATTCCATTTCTTTCGCTGCAGATCGTAACGAATAATGGTGCCATAGTCTCCTATACCGAATATAAAATGACCTAATTGCACAAGTTTGTAGATATTTTGTGTTAATCCATATTGCAGGAACCAGTCACCATCCTCAAAGGAATAAATGCCCATCTGCTTTACTGCTACCATGAAAGGAAGCTCCGGGGAGGATAAAACTGCTGTAGAGCCCTTGTCAAACATGTTCAATTTCCTTTTTATTTATTACCCACGCATAGACGGATTCGGCAAATTGCTGACATTCAAGAATTTGATCGTCTGTTTCAGGGTTGAGTTCTATTTTCAACCTTTGATGAAAAACATGAGCTCCTCTTTTGTTCAATTTATCCGCAAACGTATCCACTGCGGCACAAAATTTAGGATAAGCATGATCTCCCGACCCAAAGCATGCAGCATGCACTCCCGTTAAATCATATTCATTCAGTTCCTCAAAAAAATCCTCAGCTTCATAAGGAAGATCGCCATCCCCCCATGTATATGCGCCAATAAAAATACAATCATATGCCAGGATACTTTGTACTTCTGTCAGATCCAGACTTTCCATTTCCACTTCACACCCTTTAGAGACAAGAACATTTTTTAGGATATTGGCCATATCTTCCGTATTTCCTGACATACTTAAATATCCAATGAAAGCTTTCATTCCAACCGCCTCCTAATTGATAACAATTTTCAATTATGTTTAAATTGATAATAGTTGATAATGATTATCAATGTCAATGGATATTTTCACTTATGCTGACATTTACCTAAATGATTTTGGTTATAAATAGGATTTATGTATGCAGAACTTGAAAAACTTCTTCTTCAAGCTCATCTGTTTGACTTCAGAAATCAATAGGAGTATATTAATTGACGCATCAATAATTGATCTATCAATTAATAAAAGGTGGAGGATGCTTTGTTCAAATGTTCGAAGGAAGAAGAGTTAATCGCCCAGCGGCTGTTTGAGCTCAATAAACAGACAATGCCGAAGTTTGAGCGCTGTACAGGCATCAGCCAGTCGCGGCTTGAGATCCTGCGTGAGCTTTTTGAAGCAGAGGAAATCACCCAGCGGGCACTTCAAAAAAAGGTAAATATCGATCATGCGGCCGTCACAAGACACCTTAAACAGCTTGAAGAAAAAGGAATGGTCATCCGCAGGAAAAACCCTGAAGATAACCGCTTTACTTATGTCCGCCTGACCGATGAAGGCAAAATGAAAATCGCTGCATACTGCGAAGAAAAACAGCGGTTCATTGCAAATGTCCTAAAAGGCTTTTCAAATGAAGAGCGTATTGCGCTTTTAAATATGCTTACACGCATTCAGGAGAATGTAGAGAAAATTTAATTACACAACGAAAAGGAGAGTTCATCATGAATAAAACAGCAATAAACGACTTTAATGAAATTGTAACAGGCCGACGTTCCATCCGAAATTACAATCCTGACGTTAAAATCAGCAGAGAAGAAATGGCTGAAATTCTGGAGGAAGCCGCTTTAGCTCCTTCCTCCGTTAATTTGCAGCCATGGCGCTTTGTGGTCATTGATTCAAAAGAAGGCAAAGAAACACTAGCTCCACTGGCGAAATTCAATCAAAGACAAGTCCAGACTTCCGCAGCCGTTATCGCGGTTTTTGTGGATATGAAGAGCGAAGAATATATAGAAACCATCTATAATACGGCAGTGGAAAAAGGCTACATGCCAGCGGAGGTAAGAGACCAGCAGGTTCCAGCGATCAAGGGTCTAGTAGAAGGCATGTCATTTGAGCAAAAGAAAGAAATGAATCTGATCGATGCTGGCCTTGTTTCCATGCAGCTCATGCTAGCAGCCCGCGCCCACGGCTATGATACAAATCCTATCGGCGGCTATGAAAAAGACCGCATTGCCAAAGCATTTAATTTGGACAAGGAACGCTACTACCCTGTTATGCTCATTTCAATTGGTAAAGCTGCTGACCAGGGCTACAAGTCTGTACGCTTGCCTGTTGATACCATCACAGAATGGAAATAACCCCATAAGGAGAAATGAAACATGATTATTATTCATGCTGGTTTTCAAGTACAACCCGATAAAGAAAATGACTTTCTAACTGAAATCCGACCGCTAATTGAAGCTTCAAAAGCAGAAGAAGGCAATATTTCATATGACCTTTTAAAAGATACAGAACAAGCCGGCTCCTACACCATGGTGGAATTGTGGAAAGACATGGATGCTGTAAAGTTCCATAATCAAACGGAACACTTTACTCAATTTACTGCCAAGGCATCACAGTTTATGGCTGCTCCGCCTCAGGTGAAGTTGTTCAATGCCAATCCTATAGAGAAATAAAAACAATGCCTGCCCCTAATTATATATCGGGGCAGGCACTTTTTATTTCCCTTGGTTCTCTTTCTGATCATGATAAGCAATAAGAATAACTTCTTCCCCTTTTTCTTTGGTTAGCTGCTTTTCAAGGTCATGCACCTGCTGAAGGTCTTCACCCGTTAAATTCGCAAAACCATACTGTTTATTGTCCATGTTCATCACCTTTTCATTTAGTCTCATTAAATCAAGTATTTGTTATAGAACCATTTTTATTCAAGATAGATGGGAAATAATATTAGCATTAACAAGATATTTAAAAGTTTCCCTTAATACAACCCTCCTGCACGAACCTGCCCGATTCAAATAACTTATTCAATACTCTTGCCCGATACAAAAAAATGAGCACAATTCATGCAAAAAATTGTGCTCATCACAGTTCTAACTGTCTGTCTCAACTATTTTTGAACCCTTCCATTTTTTTAAGTGTGGCAGGATATTAATTGTATTGTAAAAGCTTTTAAATAGTATTGTTTAATTGTAAGCCACGTTGTTCATTATATAGCTCCGGAACCCTTTTGGAAATTAATTACTTTTGCTCGGAACCTTTTTATTCCGCTCATGTCAAGACATGTCTAAGACTAACCCCAATTGCTTCATTCTGAGAAATTCTTCTTAAAAGACAACATTTTTAAATTAGTGCCTAAGTTGCAATATACACACAATAATATTTTCGGTAAAACTAACTTATCTTTCACAAAAAAATAAGCCTTTCTAAATAAGAAAGGCTTTGTTTCCTGCAATCTCCATTTTGCACATGGGAAACATACTCGTCTATTATATGTATTTAAGTTTTTATGAGTCAAAAAGAAAGCCGACATAAGGTTGAGAAAACAACTTGCATTTTGAACGTTTTGTGAACAAGAAGGAGTTTTAAAACTTTTAAGCGTTTTCAGTGGGAGGAGAGGATCATATGTTAAAGATTAATGGTAAAATACAGCCTTATTAAGTCCATGCTGTGAGCCACTTTGGGAAGATAATAGGGTTCACTTGGACACAATGTTTGAGCAAATTCAGCACGTAGACTGTTTTACTTTCAAACCAAAATATATAAAGGATACAGGAACCTTTGGAGAGATAGCAGGTAGGCATCCGATATATATAAAAACATTCCTTGTACTTGAACGAGGCCAAACTTTTCACTGAGTTTGGCTTTTTAATAAGGTAATTTAGTTCTCTTCATCCCTGGATTTTTTCATTTTATGCAGCCGCTTTTTTGATAGGAAATCAAAAATTTAACCTTCCCAATATACTAAATGATTTTCCCATAAATAAAAAAGATCCAACCATTCAGTTATGGTCGGACGAGAAATATATACAAATTAGGCTGCAGAACGGTTTGATCTGATCAGGATTATTTATTGATATATTTTTGTATTATCTACGAAACATTTCTTTAACAAATTTTGGTTATAATTAATCTGTCTAAATGATTAATGAGTTTTTTCATTTTGACCCCCTTATATATATTTATTGTCCGACCATGGTAATTGGTCGGATCTTTTTAGTGAAGTGCGGGTAATTAGGATTATACTAATAATTAAGCGCTTTGATCTATTATTTGTAAATAGGCCCCTCTTCTATACAATAAAGATGCCACATCTAGTATAAGTAACGTCTTCGAGGTTTTAAAAATATCAATCTAGAAAAACAGCAGAACCTTAGTATATCTTAATTAAATAAAGTAATTTATGATTGGTTAGTATAATGACGTCATGTTTAATGTTTTTTAGGACAAATTTAATGATTCTTAATAATATCTTAAAAATATTGATCTTGGGTGCAATAATAAATAGACGAATTCGAAAGAAGATGAAAACTTGAATCAAACACGCATAAAATGGATTTTGTTACTCGTAATTTTAATGTGGGGAAGCAATTTCGTCATTACAAAAATATTGCTTGAAAGTTTCCCTTTTTGGACTTTATTATTCTTTCGGAACCTTTTTGCTGCTATTGCTTTGATTTGGATTGTTCGAAAATTCCTTTTTATTTTGCCAAGAAATAAGAAGGTGTGGGGTTATGTTTTAGGTGCTTCTGTTATTGGTGTTGTTATTAACAATGCTTTCTTTCAATTGGGGCTAAAATATACGTTAGCCACTAATGCCTCACTCATAATGGGATTAACCCCTTTAGCAACTGCCTTGATTTCGTATTTGGTCTTTAGGGTTCCTTTACACTGGAAGCAAATGCTTGGTATTAGTCTTGGCTTTTTTGGTGTTTCGCTAGTTGTATTGGAAGGGGCAATCACAAACTTAATTAATTTATCTTTTAACATTGGTGATTTGTATATCGTTGGAGCCTTACTAACTTTTAGTGTTAGCTTCATATTTATTAAAAAAGCAACTGACATAAAGTTTCCACCGGCAATCATCAGTTTGTACGCCTACTCACTTTCTTCAATCTGTTACTTTCCCATGGTGATCTGGGAACAAACGATGAAAGGTTGGAGTGAGTTGCCTACTAGTGTATTACTCTGGATAATGCTGATCTATGTCGGTGTATTTCCTACAGGGATAGGAAATATGCTGTGGAATCGAGGGATTAGCATCCTTGGTCCCGGTCAATGCGCCATTTTTATGAACGGTATTCCGCTAGTTGCAGCCATTACTTCAGTATTGGTATTGCATGAGCCTATCTTGGTATTACAAATTATAGGGTTTCTCTTCATTGGTTCTGGGGTGATCTTAGGATCTCAAAATAGTGGGCCAATAGCTGTAAAGAAAGAAGAGAAAGAGACTACCAGCGTTACCATGTAATATATAATAATTCTGCAATAACTGATTCCTTCAATATCTTTTTCTAGTTTACAATACATGCAGCACGTCTTCCGATATGGATTTAGTCTAAGTTCTCCCTCATGGGACTAAGAATAATTTTAATTACAAGAACAATTGCAGCTGGATTACTTGTAACCGCCAAATGTTAAATACGGAATTAGCTTAAAAAATGAAGATGGATCACGTGATGCAGAAATTTTTAATTTTACTAAAAACATAAAAGGAATTAAATATAATATAACGAACTAGTAGATAGGGAGGAGGTGGAAACGGTGACTTTTCTCTACTACAAAGCAATGGAAGCGTTTAAGAAGGATGCGGAGCATCAGAAAAAAGATAAACTTCAAAAGGAAAAGTCGAATACTAAAAAATCCAAATAAGACTAACTCTGTTAATCATTACGCTTTCATCCCCTAGAGGATGATTTTTTTTAACTCATGATCATTCATTCTTATTGAGCATTTAATTAACCCGTATGCCACCTTAGTAATATAAAGGCCAGTTTCTTGAAAACTTGGATTTTATATGGTCAAGTAAGTCCCAAAACCGCTTGGGCAGGAGAGTAAATATTGAACCATGCATGGTAAAAAAATGAACGTTCCTGCTTATTGCAGAAATGCACAGTCTCTCTTTTCAATGCCATTAAGCTTTAATAAATCTTTATTCAACTAGGATGTAACTATTAATTTACTCTTCGTTTCTTCGTCTCCATTAAATATTTTCATTGATCTTTATCCTTCAGAATATTCTTCATGTTTTCTTCCATGAGCTCACGCAATATTTTCCTTTTCATCTAGACCATCCTTCAAGGGCAGTACTGCTACAATAAATTAGCAGCTCTCTTTTAGATCTTGAGACATCAGAGCTTTGACACAAATCTTTTAATATCTGCTTCATCTGCTGGTTCCGGATTAAACTCTATTTTTAACGGGTCCCCAACGACTGTTCCTCCTTGTTCTTCAATAAGCCTTTGAAGCTGATCAAGGGCGCCGCAAAATTCAGAATAGGAGGTATTTCCAGATCCAAAGATCACAAAGGGATGCTTTTCGAGGTCGAGCTGTTCAATTTCTTCAATCATATCGAGACATTCATCCGAATAATCCCCATCTCCCCATGTATACATACCAATAAAAGTAAGATCATAGTTTAGTAATTCTGAAGCACTTTGAACACTCATAAAATCTTCTAAAAATACATCATGATTTTGACCTTTTAGCTCTTCAGCGATCATATCCGCAATCGCTGTTCATCCGCAGGAAAAATCCTGAAGACAACCGCTTTACCTTTGTCCGCTTCACTGAAGAAGGCAAAATGTAAATCGCAGCTTATTGCGAAAAAAGCAGCTTTTCATCTCAAACGTGCTAAAGGGCTTTTCAGAAAAATTTTTAAATCCGGGCTCCCGTTTTTAACAGCTTCGATCGCCAAGGTAGTCTTCATTCCCTGCGTGGGAAATAAGAAGAGGATGGGAGTGTTGCAGTCTACAAGCTGCTTTTTACTTTTTCATTTACTAATCAAGACCTGATTTGTCAAAAAAGGTGTTTGCCTTAAACAAATAACCCATTCATTTCTAATTCATAAGAATAAAATGTTTGTGTGTTCAACCAAGGACAAGGAGGCTAAAAGAATGAGTTGGAGAGAATATGACAGATTTGGCAATCAAAAATTTTTAAGGGTTTCCAATCGTCGTCAGGATTTTAATTTTGACTTTCACAATGATTCTGATGAAGAGTTTGAATCCCCATCTGAGGTACAAGCCCAGACAGGGAGAAAAAGAGATAAACACAGAAGCCGAAGTGCTGTAAGAGGTTTGAGTCCATCAGCGTGCCAGGAACTTGCGGACATTATCGGAGGAGATGTAGTGGTAACTGAGCCAGCCTGTGTAGTTCAGCGCCTTCGAGATATTGATGCAACAATACTGGACCGCACCACCCGTTCCCCACTTGCACTTCCCTTCGCACTTTCTTTTGAAAACGGCCGCGGCATGGATACTCTTAATTTGGGTGAAACCGTTATCCTTCAAAAAGAGATTAATCCGTTCCTATCAGAATTAAGAAAAAGGGGAATTATTGTTACTGCTTTACACAACCATTGGCTTTTTGAAGAACCGCGTCTCATGTATATGCACTGGGAAAATGTCGGCGACCCATTTGAATTTGCCAGAAATAGCATCGAAGCAGCTAGGAAAGTAGATCTTTTCTAAAAAAACCATTTGTGATGATTTACATCACAAATGGTTTTTTATTAGCTAACCCCCTAATGTCCTAGTACGGCAACAGTGATGATGGATAAAACCAGGCTTAATACCAACGTCATGCCCAAATGTTTCTTTTCAGTCATCTTAAAAAGGATATTTAAGACTGAACTTATTAAAATAAAAATGATAAAAACAAATCAAACCATATAAAATTCCACTTTAAATTCTCCATACAGCTTTTTTTGGCATGTTTTTGCGAGGAAATATGAAGCACTTCCCTTGGCGATCCCTCCGATGATTCCGATGAAAGTCCCGACTGCACTCCAAAAGGCAGACAAATAGATTCCAGACATAAATAAAATTAACCCGCCCACTAATAAGGCTATCCCTATCCTCCTCATGACGCTTCTCCCACTTGCTATAATATTTCAAAAATTCAGCGGCAGTCTGAAACGATTTTTAGTTATGTTTTCAGAAAAAAACCATATATAAATACTGATTCAAAAAAGGGAGGATGCGATAATATGCAAACGAAACAAATCCGTTTACGAAGAATTCAAAACCTTGCTCATGACATTATGGTAGAAATGAATTCGTTGGAAGACCAGAAGAAAAGTGAATCATACAGATCGGTTATCGATCATCTTTCAAGAGCCATCGGGGAACTATCGGATCCATCGGGAGACTATTCGTTGGACTATGTAGAAGAGAAAGTGGGAACTGCACATTATAAAATATTTAAAAACATGAAAAAGCTCACGCCTCTCCGCAAAACACAAGAACCAACTCTATAACATTTTTTTATAACTATCTAAAAGTATGAATGAAACTGATAATTATTATCAATAATAAAGAAAGAAGAGGTAACCAAAATTGGTTACCCTGCCTGCTTAAACTTCTGGTTCAAATGTTTTGCAATCTGTTTCTTTGCTATTGGAAGCATGTTTGCCCGTATGGCTTACAACATAAATAGCTTCTGCACCACACTTATTTCCATTTTCCCAATACGTGCAGTTATTTACTTCACAAAGAACATCTTTAGCCATGTATATCACCTCCTGTTTGTTATTTTTAACAATACAGGAGGGTGCTATAATAGCTCATTTAAAAGTCAGGTGTTACTCTAAATTCCACTCTTCCTCCAAAATCGCATAATAATACTCATCCCACCACCCATCACCATGCGGAATGCATTTTTTGAAAAATCCTTCACGCCTCATCCCGATTTTCTCCATCACCCGATAAGAAGGCGGGTTCTCTGGCTGGCAGGTCGCGATAATTCGATGCAGACCAAGCTCCTCAAAACCATACTTCAGCACTGCAAAAGCAGCTTCTGAAGCATAGCCTTTATTATAAAACTTCGGGTTAAAGATCCAGCCTATCTCATATGTATGGTCACCAAAATACTTATGAAAAGAAATATGGCCAATCAGGACATTTTCATCCTTTATTAGGACGGGGAAATGCTTTGCACTTTCTCCACTTTGTTTGCGGACAAATTCTTTTGAATCATCTTCCGAAAAAACGCCTTCCGGAATATATTCCATCACTTCCGGATTGGAAGTGTATTCAAAAACGGCTTGCCAATCTTCTTCCTTAAACTTGCGCAGTATTAATCTCTCTGTTTTTAGATCCATTTTCTATTCCCCTATTAAAATTTATAATTATATTATTCGGCTGTTTTGAAAGGATTCCCTTCTCAATTTCAAAGCGACTTGTGTTTATAGTCTTTCAATGAAAGGTGTAAAGGGTCATCCCCTTTGCACATGCGTATATAAGCACGAAAAAGCACCTGCGTGTTTTTAGACTGACCTAGTCATTTGAGACAGTAATAAAACACCTTCTTAGGCTGCCATATCACCAAACTCTATTGGTGTGTGGTAGCCTAATTTTTCTTGGATACGCTCTTCGTTATAATACCTCATAAATTGATCTACACGTTCTCTTACTTCTTCTAAAGATAAAGAATTAAATTTAACATACTGAAATTCCTCTGATTTTAGGTTCGAATGAAAAGACTCAATTACTGCGTTGTCCCAACAGTTTCCTCTGCGCGACATACTACTGACTAAATCCTTCTCTTTTATTCGATTTTGATAGG
>NZ_VLKI01000021.1 GCF_007830235.1 Cytobacillus oceanisediminis | reverse complement strand
CAATTACTCACACATAGCCAATCATACCAAAAGGAAAAGCAAAATTTAGAAGCAGAACTAGCTGATAAGACTTCTGAGCTTGACAAATTGATGGAGGATAAAAAACACTTAACCAATCAAACCAAATCATACGAAGAGAAAAGACAAACTTTAGAGACGAAACTGGCTGCAAAGGGTTCAGACCTCCAAAAATTACTGCTTGAAAAGAGTGAAAGTGAGAAAAAAACCAAGAGTCTGCAAAATGAATTGCAGCACATTCAGAAGCAGCTGAATGAAACTAAGAAAAAAGTGATACTACTTACAGATAAAGAGAGTGAATTGGAAACAGAAAAACAAAAATTGTGTGATGAATTAACGGCAGCCCATAAAACAATGAGCCACCTAAAAGTGGATGTTAATTCTCTGGAAGTGAAGTTAAGATTAAAAACTGAGGAAGCTCAAATAAAAGCCAACGAAAATGAAAAAATGGGCCAAGAAATCCAGGATTTATTACAAAACAAGGAACAATTAAGACAGAATAACGTATCTTATCTACAAAAGATAACCCAATTGGAGTCTAAAAAACATAATGCTGACGAGTCAGTTAGTCATCTCAAGGCAGTAATTGAAGATTTAAAGACAAAATTATTACAAGAAGAAAAAGAAAAAATTAATGTGTTTAACCGTCTTGAAAACCGCGAGAGTGAACTGTCCAAATTAAATGAGGAGAATGCCAGATTTGATAAAGAAAAAATCGAACTACTTGAAAAGGTTGCAAAGCTGGAAGAAGAGAATGCTGCTTTCAACGAAAATTTTTCTATACTTTCTTCTCATAGGAAATCAGACGAAAAACGCATGGATCTAATAACCTCTAATTTAAACCAGGTATTTACAGAAATGAAACAATTAGTTCGGATGACATCTTCATTAAAACACCAATTGGAGTCGAAGAATATAGAACTTAAACAAATAAAAAAGGAGAAGGTTGTGCTTATGGAAGAGTTAGTACAAATTAAAGAAGATTATGAAAAATCCGAGGCTAGAAAGGATGAGTTGGAAAACCAGATTGAAATAATGAGAACAGAGCTGCACAAGGCTCAAAATTCTTTGTCCCGACTTGAACAATTTGAATCTGAGAAACTCAGGCTAAAAGAGGATCTTGAAACTAAAATAGCAGAATTTAATTCTCTAACAGATCATTATAAACGTGAAAAGGATTCTTACCTTCAGGTCCTGGATCATGTTCAGGATCAGGTAAATGTATATAAGGAAAAATCAGACCAATTTGATGCGGAGAAAGGCTCTTGGTCTAAACAAATTGATGAGTTAAAAGCTGAGCTGAAGAGAACGAAAGCAACAGTTGTAAAGATGGAAGAGCTTGAAAAAAATAATGCTAAACTGGCTTCAGAAGTACAGGCAAAAGAAATTGAAATTTATAAGGTTAAAAAAGATAGCGAACGTGCTTTGCAGCAGCAGCTGGATCAATTCAAAGCAGATATGAAGCTTTATCAGGATAAAATTTCACAATATGAAAAAGATCGGGAAATTTGGGAAAAACAAATGAAGCAAATGAAAACTCAGTTTGCCACACTGGAATCTAACCTTGAGGAAAAGGAAAACTTTATTAAACAGTATATAAAGCAGCCCCTTTCTCCATATACAGCTGGACTTCACAATCATTCTCAGCAAACATCTCCCACGGAGGAACAGCCAGTACAAAACCAATCTCAAGCTAGTCAGCTTCAGGCTCCGCAACAAAGTTCACAATCCGGCAGCTTTTTTCAAAGAATGCTGTCACAGCAGCAAGGGAGCGGTCCAGCCTCACAAAGTTTCCAGGGGCAATACCAGGGGCAATACCAGCAGCAAACACCCAGACAAACACAGGCAGCAGCAATGGACTTTTTCACGTTACGCAGCAAAACGACACAGCCGAGCGCCACAGGTAACAACTATGGGAGTCAATGGAAAGAAGATTAATAAAAAAGAGTTTACCGGACATGATTTATTGATAAAAAGAGATGTTTATGAAGAAATGATTACCTATTGCAGTGAATTATTGCCTTATGAAGCATGCGGATTACTTTCCGGAATAAAGGATCGATTCACCACATTATGGAAAATAAAAAATGAAACAAAAAGATTTAACAGATTTACCATGTCCTCCGAATCTATTAAAACAACAGTAAAAGAAATGGAAAAAATCGGGGAAGTGCTTTCTGGAATCTTTCATTCACACCCCAGTTCACCAGCTCTCCCATCAACTCATGACATCAGGAATAATTCCTATCCGGAATTGCCTTATTTAATCGTATCCTTTCATAAAGGCAGAACAGAAGTCAGATGTTTTAAAATGATAGATAAAAAGGTCTTTCCAATCAATATTAAAATAATAGATTAATTTCCGAAAACCGGCGTACTTAAAAGTGCGCCGTTTTTTTTAATAGAGTTTAATAAAGGACCGCTTAATAATAATTGGGTATTTGCCCGAACACGTTATCTTTAAAAGTCTCATAGTATACATTGTGGTGGATTTATTTGTGCTAGGAGGAATTCATATTGAAAAAGGGTAGTCGAAAAGGAAATCCACAAATAGAACAGCAAAATAAAATTTATATTGGCAATTCAATAAAGGGAGCGGGCTATAAGAAAAAGAAAAATGGAAATGGGGGATGTGGCTGCGGCAGCAATATTAAAAAATTACAGACCCGAAAACCATAAATCGGAATTTAAGAAATAAATAATTCTGAAAGTAAGGGAAAGGTTTTTAATCCATCTTAAATTAAAAAGGGAGCAGCTAAAAAGCTCCCTTTTTAATTACATCTATTAAGAACTCTGATTCATATAGGAAAGGAATCAGAGTTCTATATCCAATTCATCCTTATAACAGCAAAACTTAAACTTTTTCCCCTTTCCGCAAGGGCAAGGATCATACAATTTATCCTTCATCTTTTCTTTTAATGCCTTCTTCAGCTGTGAAATATCCACAAAGGGTTTTAATTTGATTACGGACTGAATTCCATAATCCTGACATATTTTTGTCACCTGAGCTGCTTGAAGTTCAGTAACTACAGAACAATAAATAAGCTTTTCTTTTCGAAGGTTTGTGTTGGGCATATAAAAATCTCCTCCAATCGGAAATGTTATTTTATAATACTCATTTGAACTGATTTCGGAACAAAAAGATTGAAGCACTTGAAAAACCCGGTGAATTTTTTCATCCGATGGAAAAACCCGATATTTTTGGAATAATGTCCAAAAAAATCTTAAATGCCATTACATCTGTCCATGTCATACTTGTCTTTTCTACATATACAAATAGTAAGTCAAAGCACTTATTCTGCTTTTGATTTAAAAAAATTCAAGGAGTGAAATGCATGAAAAAAAACACAGGATGTAGTAACGGATCCTGCGACATTTCCAAAGCGAGAACGATAGATTGTTTTACCAGATCATTTTCTCCAGTTGCAGATATTCAGAAAGTACCGGTTTATGATGTACCAGTCGTATTAGCTGAGGTAGAGCTGCAGGCAGATGTTGAAGCTGATATTAAGTTCCCAACACCCGCAAGGGAAATTAAATGGATTCGGAAAAATGTTTCGTTAAAGCAGTGCAAAGCAATCCCTTCTATTCAGAATCCTGGTTATGTAAAATTATTTATTACTGGTGTTGTTCATAAAAACATTCAATATGTAGAAGAATGCACTGGATATGTTATGGATTTTAGTACTGATATCCCTTTTAGCTGTAATCAGCAAGTCCAAATTTTTAATAAAGCTTTTGAATTTTTAAGCAATAAGTCATCAGTGCACGAGAGAAGGTTTCTTGATCATACTGGTCACGGTGCTGACAGCACTCTGGGAGGTTCAAGAACGTTTGAATTTTATAATGAACCGATTGAGTGTAAACTGTTATTCTCTGAAGTTAATGAATTGGACCTATTTAAGGAGTTTAACCGGTTTGGCCAGTTCGAAAAAATAACTGAGAAGATGGAAATTACCTTAATATTTAAATTACTTCAAACGCAGCAATTTAATCCTAAATTATCCCCGCCACCGAAAAAGGGTCCTTGCCCACTGCCTTGGCCATCCCAAAAAACTGTAGAAAAAACTTCACGAGAAAGGTTTGTAGAAAAAATTCAAGGAATGTACCGCATACGATAAATAAATGGGGAGGGGCTTTTTGTTGGCACTCCCCTTTTCATCTGCGTATTTCATTTAATGGTTAAGGTTAAAAATTTGCTTTTACCTCTTCTAAAGCCCTTTTCAACCTTACTTTTCTTGATATGGTAGGAACCAACTCGATTTCCTAACCCATTAAAAAAGGTTATTGCAGAGTACAGAATGATAAGGAGGGACTATGTGAATCAGCCATTATTTTTCGAGCCTGTTTTTCAAGAAAGGATCTGGGGAGGAACAGCTCTGAAAGATAAATTTGGTTATCACATTCCGTCAGAACGTACTGGTGAATGCTGGGCTATTTCAGCTCATCCTCATGGACAGTCAGTCGTAAAAAGCGGCCCTTTAAAAGGGAAAAAAATAGGAGAACTTTGGAGCGAAAACAGTGAGATATTCGGAAATGATCCTTCCTCAGTTTTTCCTCTTTTAGTGAAAATACTGGATGCGAACACAGATTTATCTGTACAGGTTCATCCACCTGATCAATATGCTAAATCTCAAGAACATACCAAGATGGGGAAAGATGAATGCTGGTATGTTTTAGACTGTAAAAAGAATGCAGAAATCGTTTTAGGGCACAATGCGAAAACAAAAGAAGAACTTAGCAATGAGATTGATAAAGGAAAGTGGGATTCTTTGTTAAGAAGAATCCCTATAAATAAAGGGGATTTTATATTTGTCCCGAGCGGAACGATCCACGCATTATGTGAGGGAACACTCGTGCTGGAAATACAGCAGAACTCTGATACAACTTATAGAATATACGATTATGATCGGACTGATGAAGAAGGGAATAAAAGGGATCTGCATTTAAAAAAAGCTATTGAGGTTACAAGAGTGCCCTATAAAAGATTTGAATTTGAACCGATAGTTGAAAGGCAGGGTGGAAACAAGTTTATTCAGTTTATCAAATCTAATCATTTTACCATTTATAAATGGGAAATCACTGAAAAAGCTGTAATGGGAAAAAACCACTTGTATTATTTAGTCAGTGTAATAAATGGAAAAGGGTTTCTAAAAGTAGACAAAGAAGACTATGAACTTAATAGAGGGGATCATTTAATTTTGCCCAGCTCCTTAAAAACATTTGTTTTAGGAGGTCAATTTGAAGCAATTGTTTCCCATCCTTAGTAGTTAAGCCCTCATGGAACATGGGGGCTTCCTGATTTAAAAAAGATACCTATAAGCCTTTTAGAAGGAGTTTAAAAAATGATATAAATGCCATAAGACACTTGTCCACTCCTTTACGCCACTGCTTACATATACAATAGTATGTCAAGGAAACAAGCAATATAGAAGTCTACTGCTGATACTTGCACTACTTTGACTAAAAAATATTCAAGGAGTGAATTGCATGAAGAAGAGCCATTCTTTTGGTAATGGCTGCGGAAAAGGCCATGACAAGTGCCCTCCAGCACCGGCTTGTGACACAGCAAAGTCTAATACTCATTTTTGTGAAGTAGGAGCTGCAACAAACCAGGGGGATACTGAGCAAACGATTATTTTGGGCGATGTTCCAATCCAGGCATTAACAGAGTCAGATATTTATCTTCCTGATTCTGCAACTGATATTAAACACATCAGAAAAAATGTTTTTTTAACTCAATGTAAGGCAGTACCTGTTATCCCGACAGGCTTCCCTGGTGTAGCTCCAACAGCAGTTAAACTATTTGTTGAAGGTTTTATTCACAAAAACATTCAATATGTTGAGGGCTGTGAAGGCGTTGTTAAAGACTACAGTGTCAATGTTCCTTTCAAGTGTTTTTCTTTAGTAAACAACCTTCCGCCTATTGATTGGCAATTTAGTACAAAAAGCAACCAGGTTAACGAAATAAGAGAGCTTGCAAAAGACGGAATGGGCTCAGACCGCTGCAGTTTTGGCTCTTTTACGTTTGAATTCTTTAATCAAGCAATTAAGTGTAAATTGCTTAGCGCAACAGTAACACAAATGGACCTATTAAGCGATTTCGATAAATACGGCAGATTTGATAAGGTTACAGAAAAAGCCGAAGTCAATCTTGTCGTAAGATTAACACAGCGTCAATTGGTTGATGGTCCTACTCCTTAATGGCTTGGGTACGAAGAAGGGTAGGGAAGGTTTAAAAAAGAAATTAAAAGAGGGTACCTTCAAAAGGCACCCTCTCATCATATTCTCACATACTGTTCCTGCAAAAAATCAATACTTAGAATAACACTGCCCTGAATTTCCAGACTTTCGACCGTTCCAATCTCATCATGCCAGATAACATGCATGCTTTGCAGCTTACAGAAGATTTCTTCCGTAAAATGCTGAAAAAATTCGTTATGAAAATCAAGCTGACTTTCTGTTTGGAACATGTATTCCCGTTTCCCATTTGGTTCAGGTATAATGGGAGGACAAAGCCATTCAAGATCAATCGTTTTCTCAAAAAATACTGGTACCTTTAACAACTGCATTGCTCCATTATTTGTGAGAGCGATATCCGTCATAAGTTCTCCCTTTATAAAAACAGCATTAGAGGGGAGGAGTGTACGACATTTCAATCCTTTAACAGACCATTCCAATTGTTTCAACGTTTTGGCCGGAACATACCCTGGCAAGCGATCAAAAAGATCAATTTCCACATCAGATTTCGCCACTAAAACAGGTACCTTAATAATGGGACCTGTTTTAAAAGGCTCCGAGCAAAAATGGTGACAAGGAAGACTTTTATCTTCCTCTTCAATCAACTTTTTTGCAGCCCTGCACATACTTGCTGATTCTTCATGAATACAAAAGGAAGATTCTTCGAAGTTTTCATTGGAGGCTGCATGTTTGTCTGATAATTCTAATTCTGTGGATATCTTTTCATTAATATGTGATTTCTTCCAGCTATCCTTTTCACTGCTTTCAGCAGAATATTCTAAGCTAGGTTCTGGATTTTCACTAGAGTGTGTGTTCTCCAGCATTTCATAAAATTTCTCTAACAAGGAGGAACCCTTCTGGTATCCTGCGTTTTCTTGATCAGCAGCTGACACATGGTTTGGAGCCCCGGTAGCTCTAGAACAAAATTCTTTTAATGTTGATAAGACCTCATTCTTTTGGGGGAGAGTGCCTTCTGTCAATGAGGTCTTAACCTTCTTGCCAACCAGTTCTTGGAGCAGGCAATAGGCTTTTTCCAAAACGATCGAAAATTCGCCTTCAAAAGAGGAGGATTCTCCAAAGTCTTTTTCGTCTATGATCGTTTGATCTTTTCCGAAGAACACTTTTTCATTCATTGAAGATGAAGATTCCTCATAAAACATTTCATTTCTGATAAAATCTTCTTTTTCTGGTAGTGAAGAGGATTCAATCCCACTAAAGGAATTTTCTGCAAGTAAAGAAAATACTTCATCCTGTTTTGAGGAAAGGATGTCTGATTCAGATGAAGATGATTCTTCAAGCATACTTAAAAATTCATTCTCCAAAGATAGATATTTATTTATTACTGGATAATGATTAATACCAGAAGAAGATTCCTCCAGCCTCAGCCCTTCATCTTGGCTTTCTTTCCCGGATAAAATCTCTCCCTCCGATAACAATTCAATATCATCTGCAGGTAGAGGAATTCTGTTTTTTTTATTTTCCCCATGAAGCTTAAAGGGCACACTATAGGAAAAAGATTCATCTGACTTATCCAATTGGTCAGATTTTGTTTCGATTGGGTCATCAAGTATAGATGAGAATTCTTCAAATAGGTCCCGATGTTCAATATGTTTGGGATTATCGGGACTTTCACTCAGTGGTTCACAATGCTCTTCAAAATCAGATGCTTTCAATATCGTTTTACCTTTGAGCGATTGAAAAGCTTCTTCCTCCACCAATGCAGCACCCAATTCAAAACTTTCTTGGCCAGTTGTTTTGCCTGTTTTATTATAAATTCTGTTTGAAAATGTGCTTGGTAAAGAAGGGGTCCAACTGAGCATAGGAGCAAAAGGGGTCAACATTGCCTTTATTTTTTGGGGGATATTTCCTTTCTTGCCTTTGTCATATTGCCCCTTTACTTTCTCTAGTTTAGGCTGGTTACTCATTGGATTCTCTTCGATTTTCCTTGCTGGTTGTTCAATTGAACCGGCAATTTGTCTGTCTTCCACTTTCGGCGGAGTCAAAATAAAGGGGACTGACACTGTTTTAGAAGAAAAATAAGGCTTTTCAACCTTTTCCTGCTTCTCGAATAGATGTGTATCCAGCAAACTTTCCCCATTACTATTTGCTGCTTGCTCTTTCTCTGGAAAAAAGAACTCCTGCTTTTGCGAGGACGGTTCTTCATCAACTTTATGGCTATAATAAATTTTATTATAAGTATTTCGCATATTGTTCATAGTACCAGGAAGGTGCTGCTTTCGATAAGCATCCTCTCCTATCCCTCCTTACTATTCAAATTCATTATCTTTTAATATTTAATCACAATGATGAAAGCAATCATCATCATCATTTGTTGCAGAAGAAACCCGGATTTGCTGTTTTTGCAGGACTTTCAGGGTTAAATCCAAAACCATTTTTTCTTCTACCTTTGTGAAAAACCCTTCTCCTAATGGTGAGCAGTTAGGGAGAGGGGAACGGTCGATGGCTTCATCCCATTCAATGATCCTGCTGGATATTAACTCACAGTAGGGGAGTTCGTTATAGTGCTGTATGCTTTCCTGATGGAATTGAGAAAGGTCTTTTGACTGCAGTTCATCTTTTTCGGGATGCCCGCAAGACATAGGTTTTGACACAAGAAAGTCAAATTCCATTCTTTTGTTCATATCCGGCATAACTGGCAGAGCCAAAAATTTTTTAATTTCCGAAACACATTGAAAGGGTACGTCAACCGTATACGAATGTATGTCAGATGCCACGGTGTTTTTAGTGTGCATTTCAATGTCCGGAGAGGGACTTGCATACTGTATATTCTTGCGTACAAAGCCTTTGATGAATAACTTGTTTGAAGGCAATAGAAGCCTGCATTGCGTTAATTTAACTGTTTTCTTAATATCTTTAATTTCCAGGACAGGTTCCGGAAAGGTGATTAAAGCATCTATATTAATCTGCAGAGTTAGCTCAGCCAGTACAACAGGAACCTTTGTAATAATTTTTCCTATGCTCACATGAGGATGGTTCTCATGGTGGCTCTCACATTCACAGTGATGGGTAACAGCTTTACATTCATTCACATGGTTATCTTTGTGTGTTTCTGACATTTTGGGGCCTCCTGAAGTCAAGATATAGCATTGTATGCGTGATAAACGACTATGTCTGGGCATTTGCCCTTCTATAATAAAGACCTTCTTATACCTCTAAATAAAATTTTAAATAATGTACGGGCACGATTGGACTCCAGTCCCGCATAAGATTCAAAAGGAGGAGTGAGGGAATATGGGAACACAAAATTTTCTTGCCATTGATATAGGTAACAGCTGGTATAAAGCCTTGGCTTCTGATAATGGTATGGTATCCGAGTACCAGCTTCCAAACGCGATTGCTCTTTTTGACACGGAGTTTTATGAGAAACCGTATGACGATGAGGATGTTATATTTGAAGAGAACCTTATAGTTGAAGTGAAAAGCCAGGCTGTTAAAGATAGAAGAGAAATCTTTTACGTTGGTAAAGGAGCTGCCAAGCAAAGGGATGTTAGTTTAACATCTTTTAATAATCAAAAGGTCGATGAAGACCGTACGTATTTATTGCTCTTTGGGTTGGCAGCCTATCATGCTACTCTTCAGAAAACGGATGGACTGGAAATCGAATATTCCATTGATCAATTAGCTGTATCATTGCCGACCACACAGTATAAAGAGCGAAAATCAAGGCTGAAAGACAGACTAATTGGTACCCATACAGTTATCTTTCATAAAGTGCCCGGATTGCCTGAACCAAAAGAGCTGGAGGTAAAGCTCCATATCCATGACGTTATTATCGGGGCAGAGGGTGCCTGTGCATACCTCGGATTAACACGCGATCAGGAAACTCTTGGAGTAAAAAATGAAGACCTGGTTAAAGAGTCTAAAAAAGGAATTATCATTGGCGATCTGGGCGGAGACTCAGTGGACTTTGTCGGGATTAAGAATAATAAACCTGTCGCCTCAGTAGAGGGTGCACCGTTTGGAATAAATCAATTTCTTGACCATATCATTCAAAAGGTAAGCAAAAATGAGCTGTATCGTTTTGATTCCCGTGCAGAGCTGGAGGAAAAGTTGGCTGCGGGGCAGTCGGAATGGTATGTTGAGCCATTTGCAGGTGTTAAAAAGGATATAAGCAAGTATATTATCCCGCAGCTAAAATCAATGGCTATAAAATATCTGGAACACTTTGACCGGATCCGCAGCAGTTCGAGAGAGATTAAAGGGGCTGTACGGTATATAGCCGTAGGCGGTGCGGCCAAATTGGCTCAAAAGCAAATTATGGAGGCTTCAGTCAAATGGTCCGAAAGAGGACGTCCAATTGACTTAATGTTTCCCGAAGATATGGAAAAGCTGAATGTGCTAGGTTTAATGATTCTGGCAAAAATGAATCAAATAAAAAAAGAAAAAGGAAATAACCATATCGTTTCCGTTAAAGGTTAGGGATGAAACTAATGTTCAAAACATATACGGATTATCTCAATAAAACGGCTTTAACGTTTTCTGAAACCTTCATAGATGTAAAAACCGGCAACAATACGCCCATATCACCCAAGGTTAAGGAGCAAATTGAATACCACGCAACAAATCAGACATTGATGCATCTTGTCCTTTCAGCTCTTCATAATTACCTGCATCCTAAAACATCAAACAGCAACAATGAAATAATTCTAGCGGAGTTAGCCGAACTGAGAAGGCTGATAGAGGGAGCCTCCATTCCATCCAATCGTACAAGGAATCATGAGATTGCTTTTAAAAATAATACAGAAAAAGCAGATTTAGACATTAATGAAGTAGTAGATGTTCTTGAAGCATTTGGCGGATAAAGTAAAAAGGTGTACCCAACTGTGGTACACCTTTTTTGTTTAGATCTCATTTTTTTATTCAAGCAGATTTTATGAACGGATTTTCTGCAAAATAGCTGCAAGTATACTTTTACAGACGGACTGCAGGCAGACACGTTACTGCACAGAAGCATGAAGGATCAACATTGATGCAAATACCAGTACGGATCAAATCTTCTACATTTTCAAAATCAACTTGGGCGCAAGGAGAACAAAAATCTTTTGATGAGTTTTTAAATGGATCCTTTGATGATTTGCATTGCTTGAAAGTTAATAATTCAAGAACTGCACATTTGCCATCAAAATCTTTTATCATAAAAATAAATGAAGTTATACAGGCAAACTTTTTCTCCTTAGAATGGTGGGTAAAGGTTGTAACACCTGTAGCCTTAAACGGCTCACAGTCTCCGCAATAAAGGATAAACGGAATTGTGTTCTTCTTCGGCTTTTTGGACCCGCCCAAAATCTCCTCTATAGAATCCTTACATGAAGTCTTGCAGTCATTCTCTGTTTTTACCCTTCTCTGTGCTTTATGAATAGCCTCAAGTACCTCACCTACGCAATTCTCATGAAAATTGCCGTGATATTTGCTTTCCTCATATTTTTCTTTCTCAGGTTCCCAGGAACATTCGCAGCCATAGACGGGATCTTCACAGTGGTCGTGGTTTTTTTCATAATTTTTAAATTTATTCTTGCCGCACATACCCATGTTTTTCTCACTCCCTAAAATATTTTTCCTTCATTAGCATACGGTTCCGACCGCTTTTTGGAGTGAGGATACAGCCTAATATAAAAATATTTATTATGATATCCGCGCAGGCATCAGCAATTGGCAAAAAAAATCAATTAGATAGCTTGTGCTATTTTCATAATGAAATAGTACAAGCTATTTTTTAAAATTAACATAATATATATCAAACTTGAATTGAGAGTTAAAATTTTTAAAAAAAATCTGCTTACTTTGTTGAAACCCTGTAAATATATATATAAAATTTGCCTACATTATCCTTATTCTATAAGAAAATAGGTAAGTAAAAATCAAAAAAGGATGTGAATAAACATTGAAACTATATTTGGATCCAGGTCATGGTGGAACGGACCCCGGTGCTCAAGGAAATGGATTAATGGAAAAAGATATTACTCTTGATATAGCAAAGATTATTCGGAATATATTGGAGCAAGGTTATGAGAATATTGATGTAAGAATGAGCAGAACCTCCGATATAACAAAAAGTTTAATCCAAAGGACAGATGAGGCAAACAGTTGGGGAGCCGACTTTTATCTCTCTATTCACTGTAACGCTTTTAACGGTCAGGCTCGTGGATATGAGGATTATATTCACAGCAGCCTTAGTGATACTTCCCTAACAGGTAAGTATCAGGATATTATCCATACAGAAGTCACTATGCTGAACAATCTTATAAATAGGGGACAAAAAAAAGCTAATTTCCATGTTCTCCGTGAAACGGCTATGCCGGCACTATTAAGCGAGAATGGCTTTATAGACAATCCTGATGATGCAGCATTTATGAGAGAGCCTTTATGGAGGCAAAAAGTAGCTCAGGGACATGTAAATGGGATAGTCAAAGCATTTAGTTTAAAACCTAAAGAAGTAATGCCAACTTCTATTTATAAAATAATAGCTGGTTCGTTTAAATCGAAAGAAAATGCAGATGAACGAGTAATGTTCCTAAAGGCCAAGGGGATAGAATCGATTGTTGTCAGAACTTCAATAGCGGGTGCAGTATGGTTTAGAGTTCAGGCTGGAGCATTTCATGAAAAAGAAAATGCGGAAAAGCGCTTAGTTGAAGTTAAAAGTGCAGGCATTATAGGTGCTTTTATTATTAATGAGAGTACTGCCTCATCACCTGCAGCGCCAAAAGATTATCCAATTATCGGTAAAACACATTTATCGCCAGAGCAGATGAATAAATATGCCAAAAAGGTAAATCCAAATGCTATTAATCTGGGGTTTTACTATACTTCTTTTGGTGATCACTACGGAATTAGAGGGGACATAGCTTTTGCTCAAGCTATGCTTGAAACAAACTTTCTCCTATTCACTGGTGATGTAAAGGCAGGTCAAAATAATTTTGCTGGGATAGGTGCTACAGGTGACGGAGCATCAGGTGCAAGCTTTGATTCGCCAAAAGATGGAGTTCTTTCTCATATACAGCATCTTTTCGCTTATGCTTCTGCTAAACCATTGCCTCCTGGATATCCGCTTGTGGATCCCCGCTTTCATCTTGTTGAGAGAGGTGTCGCTCCAGCATGGACAGGGCTAAACGGAAGATGGGCTGTTCCCGGTAAAAACTATGGTGAATCCATTCTTAATATTTACAAATCAATGCTAAGTGACTCAATACAAGACCTGGAAGAAGTTTTAAAGGAGATAGACAGGCAGTCCCTCTCCTAATTAAAAAAAACTGGAGATACTTAATTTAAGATGAGACAGGTTTAGCAAAAATCTTAGGAACCATTTGTTTTGAAGGATAAAAATGACTCCAGAGCATGGCTGGAGTCATTTTTATAAAGATAAATTCATAAAACATACATAAACACACAAAGAAAGTGCGCCATGCTGCCCATCATAATAAATATATGAAAAATCTCATGAAACCCTAAATGCTTAAACTCCAGGAATTTCGGTTTTATCGCGTAAATAACCCCGCCAATTGTGTAGAGGATGCCCCCAAGCAGCAGTAAGGAAACACCCGCCATGCTTAGTGTTTCGGATAGTGGTGAAAAGGCAAATACGATAATCCACCCCATTGCGATATAGAGTGCCGTCGATAGCCACCGTGGACAGTTGAACCAGACCATTTTGAAAAGGATGCCGGCAACTGCTACCACCGTAACAATCGAAAACAAGACCCAGCCAGTTACACCATTAAGAGTAATGAGGCAAAAAGGTGTATAAGAGCCGGCAATTAATACAAAAATCATAGAGTGATCAAGCTTTCTTAAAAAGGCAATTACTTTATCTTTTGCCATCACCATGTGGTAAGTAGCTGATGCTGAATAAAGCAGCATTAAGCTGATTCCAAAAATCGTTACTGCTGCAATGGCAAGCGGTGAAGATGATGTCAATGAAGCTTTGATCACCATCGCAAGCAGGCCGACAAAGGATAAAATGGCTCCTGCCAGATGGGTAAGCCCGTTGATCGGCTCTCTGATGTATGTTGTCATAAAGTTCCCCTCCTAATACTTGGTTATGTAGTTTTAATAACTACTTATAATAATATAGATAAAGCATTAAGTAGTCAACATTTACAATCTGTCCTTTTTTAAGTAAAATTTACTTAAAAGTAAGCACTGTTAAACTTGTCTGTTGATTTCCGCTTCATCAAAAAGTGCCAGAACCAACAATGGGCTTTAACATAGCAAAAAAGTAAGGATCTGAGGGATAAGCATGGAATTAGAAAAAATGATAATAGAAAATCAAATTCAATTAGAGGATATACCACAAATTGATTTATATATGGATCAGGTTATTCAGCTATTTGAGAACAAATTTGGCAGTTCAAAACGGAATGAAGAGGAAAAAGTGCTGACGAAAACGATGATTAATAATTATGCAAAGGGGAAGCTGCTTTTTCCTGTTAAAAATAAAAAGTACTCAAAGGAGCACTTGATTCTTATTGCTATGATTTATCAGCTAAAGGGAGCATTGTCCATAACTGACATTAAAACAACGCTAAGCGGAGTTAATGAACGAACTGCAGAAGAAAATTTTGGCATTGACCGCTTTTATCAGCTTTATCTGGATTTAACAGCACAAAACCTCGAAACATTTAAAAAGGATCTGAAAAATCAAACCGACAGGGTGAAAGTGGAGGCAGAAGCCTTGGAAGAAACAGAATCAGCTGATCTTGAAAAAGTGCTTATGGTATCTTCGCTCGCCCATATGAGCAACTTATATAGAAAAGCGGCAGAACGCCTTGTCGATGAATTAGCAGAAGGCTAGAAAAACACATAGGCAGGTGCGAAAGTTTGGAAAAGCAGAAAAAAAAAGAAGAGAGCCTAGCCAGGGCAATCTTTAATGAAGTGCGTGATTCAGTATTTTTCTCTATATTCATTCATATAATTTTGTGGATTCCGAGGCTAATACTAAGGGTTCTGAAGAATTTATTTTAAAGAGAAAATCAGCCGTTTGTTAAAAAGCGGCACTTTAAAAAAGGAGTTTTGCGTGGAGTTTTTTGCAGTTTTAAGTTTGATAGGCTTTAATCATTTTAATAATCTTATTTGCTAATTCATCAGTATTCCCGTCAAATAGCTGAAAATTCAGGGAGCTTTGCAAATGATCGAATTGAATTTGGTTGTTATCGATTTGATTAAATTGAGCAGACCAGTTGATCTCTGGGATAGCTACAATAAAGCGGTTATCCAGTGTTTTTTGGATAAATACCTCAGCATTAATCTGATCAGAAATCTTGATTGTTTCAGGCATAGAATTCATATTGATAACCTCCCAATGTTTGTGTTTCATTCATTATAACAAGTTGGAACCTAAATTGAAACAAACAGGCTATCTATAAAGTAAAGAGCCTATATCGAAAAGGAGAACCCAGGGATAAGGTTCTCCTTTTACATTTTATTATCTGCCAGCCATGATATTTGAAGTAATTTCAAAAGAGTGAAGCCGTTCATTATGGTCATATATCTGGGCGTTGACCATGAATTCATCTGCCTGAGTATCATTTAAAAATGATTGCAGTTTCTCTTTTACTGCAGCTGGCCCGCCTATAATGGCTGTGCCAAGCTGCTGTTCAAGAATTGCTTTTTCATAAAGGCTGCACAATTCCTTCATATTAGTAACCGGTGGCTGAAGCCTGCCAGGCTTGTTGCGGATCATATTTAAAAACTGCTGCTGGATGGAAGTGGCCAGCCACTCAGCCTTTTCATCTGTATCCGCAGCAACCACATTTACTCCTACCATCGCATATGGCTCTTCCAAAACCTCTGATGGCTGGAAGCTTCTGCGGTATAAATCAAGGGCAGGGAGCGTATTCTCAGGCGAAAAATGGCTGGCAAAAGCGAATGGCAAACCAAGCTGGCCGGCAAGCTTCGCGCTGTAGCCGCTGGAACCAAGAAGCCAGATCGGAATCTTTAAACCTTCGCCGGGTATAGCGCGTACACGCTTGTTTTCTTCAGGATTGAAATAGTTTCTTAATTCATTCAGCTGTTCCGGAAAATCCAGTCCATCCCGTCGTTCTCTCCTTAATGCCTGGGCAGTCAGCTGATCTGTTCCCGGGGCTCGGCCAAGCCCCAAATCAATACGTCCAGGAAAAAGCGATTCAAGAGTCCCGAATTGCTCAGCGATGACAAGCGGCGCATGATTTGGCAGCATGATGCCTCCTGAACCCACACGAATCGCAGAGGTTCCGGCTGCAACATGCCCGATTACCACAGAGGTAGCCGAACTGGCTATGCCAGGCATATTATGATGCTCCGCCAGCCAATATCGATGGTAGCCCCATTTTTCAGCATGCTGGGCTAGGTCCAACGTATTTTGCAAGGATTGTGCGGCAGAACCGCCTTCTATAATAGGGGAAAGATCAAGCACAGAGTAGCGGATGGCATTTAAACTTTTCATCTATGTCAGCTTCTTTCATTAATAAAGTCATTTACTAAAGTATTTCCTAGTAAACAGTCTATATTTTAACAAGAATATTTCGAGCTTCAAAATAAAAAGTCTTGCCTTGCTGACGGAATATGAATTTAAGTAAAAACAGCCAGGCAGCTAAATGCCCGGCTGTTTTTTAAAGAAATATAAAATAAATCAAACCTGCCAGCACAATTCGGTAAATGGCAAATGGAATGAGTTTTACCTTATTGATCATTTTTAAAAAGAAGCGGATCGATATTAAGGCAAAAACAAAAGCGCTTAGAAAACCTGCAATAAAGAACGGCAGTGCGTCAAGTGAAAAGTATTCCAGGTTTTTTAACAAGGAAAGCATACTCGCTCCAGCCATGATCGGCACAGCCATGATAAAGGTAAAATCGGCTGCCGCCCGGTGGGTTAGGCCAAGCAAAACACCTCCCGAAATAGTTGATCCTGAACGTGAAAAGCCAGGCCAAAGGGAAAAGCATTGAATCAAGCCAATTGAAAATGCCTGTTTATAGGTGATTTGGTCTACCGAAATTGTTTTCGGGTTTTTCCCTCCAAAAATGTCGGCAAAAATCATCAGCAGGGCACCAATAACCAATCCTATTAATACAGTCCCGGTAGAAAACAAATGTTCATCAATATAATCCTCGAATAAAACACCCAGAACCCCGGCAGGAATTAATCCAATGATCACTTGGGAGAGTTTTAGACGGCTCTGTCCCTCAGAATTCTTGCTGCGGCCGCCGAGTCCCAGCATTTCTATAAATCGGTCTTTAAAAATAATGACTACGGCTAAGATTGAGCCAAGCTGAATGACCACCTTAAAAGTGTTGGCTTCATATTTGGATAAAAACTCTTTTGAATGAAGCCACATATCATCCACAATAATCATATGTCCGGTAGAAGACACAGGCGCAAATTCTGTCATTCCCTCTACAAACCCTAATATGATTGCTTTAATAAGTGTAAGCAAGTCCATTTCCACTTCTGATTTCTCCTTTAACCCTAAGTTGATAGAAGCAATTTATATAAAAGACAAAAACTCCATTTATTGATTATAAACGGTTTAGTAGATGATAGGTACAATTTTTTACAAAGTAATCAAGTTGTAAATGAGCTGTTATCTTTCGGAGCAGTTCAAATAAAGTACGATCACTTATTCACAAACTCTTCACAGATTTGTGAAGTCTTGTGAGAAATATCACCAAAAAAAGTCTTTATTTGCCATATGATAAAAACAGATAAACCAATAGATTAAGAGGAGGAAATGAAGATGAAAAAAGGAGTAAAATATCTGCTTACTTCAGCAATTGGCATAGGTTTATTAGCAGGATGCAATCAAGGGGCAGTGCCGGAAAAAGCCGAACAGCCCGAGCAAAAGGTTCTGGCAGCGGAAACAAATAAAGTCGCGGCAATCGCACCCCACAAAGATTTAAACCAGGAACCGGTTTCTCTAAAAGTAGAGAGAGTTGGACCTAACGAAGTGAACGTTGAAATGACATCCCAGATAACAGATATAGAAATAGACAAGGGGAAAATGTATAAAGCTTGGACTTTTAACGGGGAAGCTCCTGGTCCGGTAGTAGTAGTAAACGAAGGGGATACGATTAATTTTACATTGAAGAATATGGATCCGGCGATTCCTCACAGCATGGATTTCCACGCCGTACACTCAGCTCCTTCAAAGGATTTCGCCAATGTACAGCCTGATGAAACGGGAACCTTCAGTTATCCTGCTAATAAACCTGGCGTTTTTATGTATCATTGCGGTACATCGCCTGTACTTTCACATATCGCGAATGGAATGCACGGAACAATCATTGTTAAACCGAAGGACGGCTATCCGACAGATAAAGAGATTGATAGGGAATACACTATAATACAAAACGAGTGGTACAAATACAATGATCTGGATGATTTTACAAATGGAGTTCCAAGCCATGTTGTATTTTCTACAAAAGCTCTGAAAGAAGGAGACCCTAACACAAATGGTGATACTTTCACATTAAAAGACAAGCCGCTGCTTGCCAAAGTAGGAGATAAGGTCAGGATATATGTAAATAACGTAGGACCAAACGAAGTCAGCTCTTTCCATGTGGTTGGTACAGTGTTTGATGATGTCTATATCGACGGCAATCCATTTAACCGATTTAAAGGACTCCAAACGGTCATGCTTCCAGCGAGCGGCGGTGCGGTAGTTGAATTCACTGTTACCCGTGTTGGCAGCTATCCAATTGTGACACACCAGTTTAACCATGCTCAAAAAGGAGCCGTCGCAATCTTAAAGGTAACAGAGACCGGAGAAGACGACGGCAAGGCTACAATGAGCCACTAAATATAAATAAAAAACTCAACTTAAAACTAATTATACAAGAAAAAAATAGAATTGTGAATCACTTTTCTGGCCTTCTATTGGAAGCAATGGAGGCCAGAAACGAATTACCCAGGCAGGTGAATGCTGAATGTATAAAAAAATAGGATTCCTTCTTATACTTTTTAGTTTGGTCCTGGCCGGCAAGGCTTTCGGCGAGGAAGTGACAGTGTCCAACTCTGAAGAGCTTCGAGATGTCTTATCCAGCGACAGGGAGATATCCGTTATTAAAATCAAATCCGGCCGCTATAATGGGAATTTTTCTGTAGAGAAGAAGGTTCATATTATTGGTGAAAAAGGCGTAAAACTCTTCGGTCTTGAAACCGGGAATGTGCTGACAATTGAAGCTGACGATGTCATTGTCGAGGGCCTTGAAATAGAGGGGAGCGGTTCGCAAAATGCCGGAATCTATGTGAAGGGTGACCGTTCATATCTACACCATAATGCCCTTAATAATGTTTTTCACGGCATCTATGCCAGAGATTCGTATGGCCACCGGGTTGAGAACAATATCATCTCCAGTTTTGATAGTGCCAAACGCCATAAGGGCTATGGCATTTATTTAGTTGAAGCGCCAAATACAGCAGTGAAGGGAAATTATTTTTATGATACCCAGGATGGCGTCTACGTTTCTTATTCAGATTTCTGTGAAATCTCAGGGAACCAAATGTCAAAAGCGCGGTATGGTGTGCATACGATGGACTCAAGAAATATTCTGATAGCGCATAATCAGGTGACCGAAAGCATTAACGGCCTCATGATCATGCAAAGCTATGAAATCTTCATTATGGAAAACTATTTTTATTTAAATACAAAGATTGATGGAGCAGGCATGTTTATCTATGACACATTTGACTCCAAAATATCCTCCAATATCATAAAAGGGAATTTCAGGGGCATAGTGCTTGAAAATGCCAAAAGAAACAGACTCGAATTTAATACCTTTTTGGAAAATGATACTGGACTGGAAATCGGGATTAATTCTACTGACAATACAATCTATTTAAATAACTTTTATCGAAATACAAGACAAATTATTTCTGATAAAGACAACAGCAATTATTTTAATAAAGATGAATATGGAAACTATTACGACGACCATAGTTCTTTAAATATGAATAGCGACAGCAAGGTTGACTTTGCTTACAAAAGCGGTGACGTTTTTTATCAAATGGCCAGCCAGGAACCTTTATTGCAGGTGTTTTTCCAGAGTCCAGCAGTGGAGCTTTGGAACACGGTAGAACAATTCACACCAATCCCTTCAGACTCTCTGATTGTAGATGAAGCTCCTCTGGCAGAACCGGCTCCGGTAAAATGGGAGGAAAACACATCTGAAACACAGGTCTACTCCAGCAGACATGAAATGGATCTAATTCTATTCTTTATGATCACCCTGTTTGCAAGTTTATTTATCTTAATGAAATTAGGGAGGGAGCGTCATGAAGCTTAAACATTTTTTCGTCATAATCGGTTTAGGATTGCTGTTAACTGCCTGTTCGTCTGCAGCGGCAGGGCCAGTGGATATAAAACTAAACAAGGATAGCTGTGATGTATGCCACATGGGAATTGAAGAAATGGAATCTGCAGCTCAGCTTATTTTGAAAAACGGCAAGCCCGTTTTATTTGATGATATTGGCTGTATGACAGAATATTTGCAGACAGAAAATCCTGAGTACGAAGCGGCATTTGTCCATGATTACCAGTCGAAGGAATGGATATCATTTGATACCAGCTCATTCATCCAAAACCAGAACATTGACAGTCCAATGAGCTATGGAATAGCAGCTTTCAAGTCAAAAGATGATGCAGCAGCATTTCAGAGAGAGTATGGCGGAGACGCGTATACAAAGGCAGAGTTGCTGAATGCGGAAATTAAAAGTTTTAAAAAACCGGGAATGAGCCATAGCCACTAGATCTGTTCACCTCATTGAGGAGGAATTAACATGAAACCAGCATTACTGTATTCCATGACAAAGCATGAACTTCGGCTGCTGATGAGAAGCAGATGGCTTTTGAATTTTATGATTCTATTTATCTTCTTATCAGGCCTGCTTTACTTTTATGGACTTCAATCTGTAAAATCTGACCCGGTTGAAGTTAGATTTGGCCTAGAAGGTGTTAATACAAACATTGATACAATGGGGGCTAATCCTGAATACTATGGCCTCCAGGAAATCAAGCAGGAAGAGGAGGGAGCGGGGAACGCCAGCCAATCAGCCTATAATCGGTCGATTGCCATGCTGATTAATCTTTCTCTGTGGCTGCTTCCGATTATCTGCATGATCCTTGGTGCCAACTCAATCATCGCCGATAAAGAAAACGGGAGATTTTCTTTATACAAAACCTATCAATTATCCTCAGGATATTACATGGCCAGTAAGTTTTTATCTCTAGTTCTTTCCATGTTCATTGTCATGGGCGTATCCTATGGACTGTTTGGGTTCATTGTTTCCTTGGCAGGCAACACATTCGCAGCTGGAATTTATCAAGTCTTTATGCTTGTAAATATGCTTCTGATTCTTGTTTTCTCGGCAGCATCCCTGCTGGTAGGGGCTGTTTCTAAAACAAGAATGCAAGGGTTATCATTGGCACTGATTTTTTGGAGCACCGTTGTGTTTGTTTATGAATTCATCATTTTTTCTGTTATCGATTGGATTCCGTATGCTCTTAAACAAAGCAGCCTGTTTTTCCTCATTTTGCTTAATCCAATTGAGTCTATCCGGGTATGGTCCATTTCAAAACTAAATTCCGAATACGTGTTTGGTCCGGAATATTTGATGATTGAGCAATGGGGCACAAATGGCATCTTAACTCTATCTCTAATACTGTCGATCATGATCATTATATTCATAACCATTGGTTCATCCACCCAGCTTTTAAAGAGAAGGGGTGTCTAAAGTGAACCTTGAATTAATGGAACTATCCAAGTCCTATAAAAAGAAAACGGCCTTAACCCAAGTGGATCTTCAAATTGAAGAAGGTGAGTGTGTTGTTTTATGTGGAGGTAACGGAGCAGGGAAAAGTACAATGATCAAACTCCTGACTGGGGTAGAAACGCCCTCTACAGGAAAAGTGGTTGTCCATTCCGGACAGAAAAAAGCTTTTGCCTATATGCCAGACCAAATGAATTTTCCTCCAGAACTTACAACAATAGAAATTCTGCAATATTATGGCCAATTTTTAAAAAAAGGCCACGAAGCCATAAAAGCTGTTTTAGAAAAAGTAGGGTTATGGGATGAACGGAATCAAAGAGTTGGGGGATTCTCCAAAGGGATGTCTCAGCGCCTCAATCTTGCCCAATGCCTGCTGGCAGATACAGACATCTATATACTGGACGAACCAACAAACGGTCTGGATCCCTATTGGGTAATCCAGCTAAAACAAATCATAAAAGAACTAAAAGAAAGAAACAAAACGGTAATTGTCAGCAGCCACATCATGCGGGACGCCATCGAAATCGCCGACAAAGTCCTTATCTTATTTAATGGAAAAGTAAAATCATACGGCACTCTTGATAAGGTGTACAAAGAATACAGCTGCAGCTCCCTTGAGGAAGTATTTTTATCAATTCACGAAAGCGAGCACCAAAAGAAACGAGAGGGAGCATAATACGGGAAAAAGCGATTCGTATCAGGGTGAATCGCTTTTTGTTTTATAATTTAACAATGAAACAAATGCTCTACTCCACAAAAAACGAATACCCTTCAACACCCCTGCCCCACAATTTAGCATTTTTGCCGTTTATGTCAGCAATCCAAATGTCACCCTTCGTTTGAGCCAGTTTTTTTCTGATCCAGGTGATCTTGTTTGCCGACTTAACATAGAGAGGATTATAGTCCCCAATTGATGTTTTCGGATAGGTGATCCTTGTTTGCTGCTGTTTGTTTAAGTGGATTAAACAAAGGGTTGGTTCGGGACGCTTTTGAGGGTCATTGGACCATTCGCTTTCATCAACTCTTGAGGCGATTAATGTTTGATTGTCTACCCAGGTAAAGCCCATTTCTGAAAATTTAGGTGGAGTAAGGTTAATTGTTTTGTATGCAGGCAGTTCGGTTACCTTTAACTTTTTGTTTTTGAAGCCCATGACAATCCTGCCGCCACCTGCAATATAGCCCAATAAATTTTCAGAAGGGGCCCACTTCGGTACATCCAAATGCAAAATCATTTCATCGAGAACTTCAAAGGTTTTTCCATCAGCTGAAATGACGCAAACCATATCGCTATCCATGGATAAGGATGCGGTGGGGTTGACAATGAACGAGATCCACTTACCATCTGGTGAAAATTTAAAGTTGGTAGCGTTGATGGACATTATTGTAGCCTTTCCGTTGCCGATTTCCTTTGGAATTGTAAAAAGCGTTTCGGCATTCCCAGTTAGATTTATATTTTCCAAATCATCAGGCAACGGAATCTTATAAAGCACAGGGCTAGTCCATCCATCAGGCCTGGGGACTGCACTTGATGAAGCTATAAAGCTTTTCCCGTCTGGATACCAATGAAAATCATCAACCCCCAAAGCCACATTATAAAATTGATTCAAATCAGAAACATTAAGCACCCCGCCGCTCGTAAAAGCTACCTTATTTTCTGCAGGTGACCACTTAGCATTTCCGCCATCACGAAAGATTCGCTTATGCTTCTGCGTCTTTAGGTTGTAAACCCAGATCTCTGTTTGGGTATCCAAGTTGGGACTAATGGGTTCCTTAGCTACTTTTTCATAAAGAAGCCATTGCCCATCCTGCGACCATTTCGGGGAATTATAATATTTCGCAGGCTGAGAAGAAATTTTAACTTCTTTATTTCCGATTTTGACCCATAAATGGCCATCGCGTATATAAGCAGCTTTAAGCTGATAATCTGCTGTCTCTCCCCACACAGTTGAAGGGACAAGGAGCATGAAACAGCAGATAAGAAACAATAGCTTTCTCATGTTTCTTCCTTCTTTCTATGGTTTTTTTGACATAGCACACATTATTATTGGCATTTGATGGCGTTTTATTGAGATTAGTTAATGGAAAAAGAAACGTAAATTCTATTAAGGCCGTAATACATAGGTAGCCCATTATGACAAAGAAAGGGGAAGTGGGAATTTACAACTGTATATTCACTGGCTTCAGGCAGTTCTTAAGGGGCATTTTTCCGAATTGATTGGGGAACTGGCAGAAGCTTTTGTTGAAAGTTTTAAAAGTCTCATCATATTTTCGACTTAATGCATTTCTTTTCCAATATATCTTCAGCTACTCTATAATTATGGATAATTATTTATAAATACTTTAACGCTTGATTGCAGCAGGTGTTTTGTATATACAAAGTGGGTACAAATAAAAAATACAAACGAAATATTATTGGAGGCAACGTACTTTGTTTATCGCTATCCTGTTTTTTATGCTTATGTCATTCTTCTTATCTGGAAGTGAGACAGCACTAACAGCAGTTAACAAAATGAAATTGAAATCAAAAGCAGAGAACAATGATAAGAAATCACAAAAGCTATTAAAGCTTGTTTCAAAGCCTGATGAATTAATCACTGCCATTTTGATTGGCAATAATATCGCAAACATTATGCTGCCAACACTTGTAACAATCATTGCTATTGAATATGGATTCAATGTGGGAGTGGCAACCGGTATACTCACCGTCGCCCTCATTATTTTTGCTGAAGTTCTCCCTAAATCGATTGCTGCTACATTTGCTGATAAGATTGCCTATCTGGTTTTTCCGGTTATAAGGATATTGTTAGTAATTTTTAAACCATTAACCTGGCTGCTGTCCAAGTTTACAAGGGCTATTATTAAATTATTATCAAAAAATGCACCAGAATCAGTTTCTGTATCGAAAGAAGAGCTCATCACAATGGTTGATATTGCGACTAGTGAAGGAACCTTTCATGAAGAAGAAACGCTGAGGATAAAAGGGGTTATAGATTTTTACAACCTGGATGTCCGTGACGCACTAAAAACTCCCCGTATGGAAATTGAAGGTATTCCATTTGATGCAACCATTGAAGAGGCCAAGGACATTGTTATGGATAACCGGTTTACAAGATATCCGGTTTACAAAGAAAATATGGATAACATCGTAGGTGTTTTCCATTCTAAACTATTGCTGGCCTGGTCAACACAGCCTGAAAAGACTCTAAAGGATTTTACTGATCTTGAACCTTTATTTGTATATGAGTTCCACAGTATTGATAAAGTATTCAAAATGATGATGAAAGAAAGAAAGCATCTCGCTATCGTTCTCGATGAATATGGAGGCACTAAAGGATTAATCACACATGAGGACATCCTTGAAGCGATGCTGGGACAGGAATTTGAAGATGAGACGGATGAAGACAGTGAAGTACTTATCGAAGAATTAACGGATAACCATATCATTGTCCATGCTAAACTCGCCATCCGCAGAATCAATGAGGTTTTTAAAACCAAAATTCCAGAGGATGAAGATATTCTTGCAGGATTCCTATTAAAAGAAATGGGCCATTTTCCTGAAGAAGGCGAGACATTTGAATATCATCATCTGCATTTTGAAATTAAATCGACAGAAGAAAACAGACTAAAGCTGGTAGAAATAAAGAAAAAGACACCCCAGTAAATTTTGAGCATTATTTCCTCTTAGGAAATGATGCTTTTTTATTATAAAGGCTCTGTTAAATTTGCCGGTTGATTTCCGCTCCAGGTACTCAGCGAACCACGGGCGGTCCGACGCTCCTCGGCGCATTCGCACCTGTGGGGTCTCCCGTTGACACGCTTCTCCCGCAGGACATTGAATAAGCTTCCTCGAATGAACACCGCACGAAGGAAATGTGTCAGCATTTCCGAGGATCTCGCACCTTCCACTCCAATCAACAGGGTGTTTAAATCAATAATAAGCTTTAACACAGCTATTATAAAAAGTAATTAAATTGCACAAAATAAGCAAAAGAATTTTTTAACAGAAATGAAAATTTTCTGATAAAATAGGTCTTTTTTAGTATATAATAAACATATCAACTATTCATGAGGTGATTAAAACGGACCAAAAGCCATACCACTATGATGGAAGCGTACAAATGGACTATGAAAAAAATGAAGAAGCGAACACGAACATTCCATTTGAGATTACAGATGAAATGAGAAAAAACATCGGAGGGAATCCATACACTCCTGAAGAATAAGCTTGATGAGAGACCCTAAGGGGTCTTTTTTTTTGCTGATTTTTTAAATGCTGATCATGTGATACCCAGTGGAATTATTTAAATTTAATATAGGATTATTTCTCATGGCTTCGGGTAAAAAAAGAAAGCCTAAGCAAAAAAGTTGAACTTCATTTTTATTTCGAATAAAATAATCTCGAATTAAAAATAAATTCAATTCATACTGCAGATGAATACATACGTTATTTTTGATTCAAACTATAATGTCAATTAAATAAGGAAAGGTGAGAGATTTATGGCACAAGTATTGTATATTACAGCACACCCGCATGATGATAAAATGTCATATAGTATGGCAGTAGGTAAGACTTTCATTGATGCGTATAAGGAAGCAAATCCAAACGATGAAGTAGTTCATCTTGATTTATACAAAGAAAACATTCCGCAAATCGATGTGGATGTTTTCAGCGGATGGGGGAAACTTCAATCCGGCAAAGGATTCGATGAACTTTCTGAAGATGAAAAAGCGAAAGTTGGCCGCTTATCAGAGTTAAGCGAACAATTTGTAGCAGCTGACAAATATGTTTTTGTCACACCTCTTTGGAACTTCTCATTCCCGCCTGTTATGAAAGCATATCTAGATTCTGTTGCTGTAGCTGGCAAAACGTTTAGATATACAGCAGAAGGCCCAATTGGATTGCTTACTGACAAAAAAGCGCTTCACATTCAAGCTCGCGGAGGCATCTATTCTGAAGGCCCTGCAGCTGAAATGGAAATGGGACACCGTTACCTAAATATATTGATGAACTTCTTCGGCGTACCTTCATTCGATGGCATCTTTGTAGAAGGCCATAATGCAATGCCTGACAAAGCAGAAGAAATCAAAGCAAATGCCATTGCCCGTGCAAAGGATATGGCTAAAACATTTTAATGCAAAAAAGCAGCGGACCTCCGCTGCTTTTTTATTTATATACAATATTTTCGGTTAAATTAGGCATTCCCATTAAGGTCTCTTGTCCAAAAAGAATAGTATAATAAAGAAAGCTAAGAACATGGATAAGAAAGGAGGAGGCCTCATTAGGATTTCCGAATTCGATCCCAAAAGCTTGACCGACAAAGATATAATAAGGCTGTTATACCACGGTATACAGGATGACCTACTGAAAGGAGAATGCATTTTTGTCCCCGGAAGCAGCAAGGCGTCTGAGTACAGACTGCCAGAGGCCATTAGGCTTTATAAAGAGGGAAGGGCCAATAAACTGCTTTTTTCAGGCGGTGTTAAATGGCCTGGAAATGAATTAACAGAAGCAGAACTTTTAAAAAATAAAGCGCTTAGTTGGGGAATACCCCAAGAAGATATTTTAATAGAGGATATTTCACTCCATACAAAGGAAAATGTGCTTGCCTCCATGCTGGTGCTTGATCGGACGTTTGGCCTGCAGCATATTTCCCGTTTGATCATTGTAACGGCCCCTTTTCATATGCGCAGAATGCACCTAACAATGTTGACCTATATGCCAAAATGGATACAGTATTCTTTAGTTTATGCCAACGACAATTCAACAAGGCCGGATAATTGGTTTCTAAATCCTTATGGACAGAAAAGGGCGGAGGACGAAGCAAAGAAAATCATACACTATGTGCAGCAAGGTATCCTTAAAGACATGGAAGTCTAGAGAAGAAAAATCCCCGCCATTTCAATAATGGCAGGGGGTTTTTTAAAAGGTGTTATAAATATTTTCACATTCTGCTCCAGTAGGCTCATAAAAACAATGAAGTTTATACCTGCCGACCAATGGCTGATCATACCAGGTTGGCGGACAATCACCAGGGGGACGGAAATACCATAAGGCGAACTTAGACGGCCATAGTCTTTCTCCTTTTACAGAACGCCGTGCAAGGCGCTTCTCAACTTCTCTTGACCTCTGATAAAAATACCCTTTTTGTACAGCTTCAAATGCATGAGGCTGATAGATCATCTGAGGAATCGTCCGCAGGCCTTTAAAATCTGAACAATTGGATCTAATACGGTTGATCCCTACATTTCCGACCATCAGCATACCCTGTTGCCCTTCACCTTCTGCTTCAGCCCTTAACAAGCGTGCCAATAAATCAATGTCTGCTTCCCGCGCACTAACAACTGCCATTATCTCACCGCCGTCTCAAAGATTTGTTATAGGCTGATATATGTTATGCATCAAAAAGGGAAATGTTCAGAGACAGATTACTGGTGTGTTACTAGAATGAATTTAAAAAACAAAAAGCTCCTGCGAAAAAGTTGCAGGAGCTCTAACTTTTAATTTGCATAGAAGTTTTCCGTATAGTATGGCTGCGATTGTGAATTAAAGGCAACACCTACACCTAGGTATTCGTAATCAGGGCGTAGTATATTTTTGCGGTGACCCATCGAATTCATTAATCCTTCATGGGCAAAAATGCTGCTAAATTGCCCGGATGCAAGGTTTTCTCCGGCAACCATGAAGGAAACCTCATCTGCTTGCATACGGTCAAAAGGAGAAAGGCCTTCCAAATTGGTATGATCAAAATAATTATTTTCAGCCATATCAAGGCTATGTTTACGGGCTGTTTCTCTTACATGCTCATCCCAGGTTAGAACAGAAACACCATGATTGACCCTGTCTGCATTTGTTAGATCAAACAGCTGATATTCAAATCCTTCTTTAAGAGCAAAACTTGGCTCTTTATAAAAAGATTTTTTCTGCTGTTCGAGGGTTTCATCGATGATTTGTATCGAAGTTACAGTGTTGTCCCTGTGTTTATCGTAGAAAACCGTTACATAATTTCCATCGATATTAAATAATTCATAGTCCCTGTCTTGTTCAAGCTGATAAAGAACAAAACCTTTCCTCATTTTGTCCATTGGCTTTCCAAGCTGTTCGAGAACCGCCGTTTTAGGAGTTCCATAAGTCATTTCTTTCGTTGAGGATATAAGGTCCTGATTTGTGTAAAGGCCTGCGACTTTATTTTCTTTATCATAAGCAACCATGACAAAATTTTGATAGTTTTCATGGTAAGCGTGCCATTCAGTTCCATATTCATTTAGTGAAGAACGTTTGGGTGATCCAAGCTGACTTTCAACTTCCGTTTTGTCATCTCCCATTTCAATATTATGAATGGAGAAAATCTGTTTATCAGGGGTTTTTAAAACTGGCTTTTCAGCTTCTGCCTCCGGAGTTTTACTTGATTCACCTGTAAATTGCTCTATTTTTTGAGTAAGCTCATTTGCCCAAATCGTTACTTCATTAATAAATTCATTTAACGCCGCAGAGACTTCAGGGTCATCCTTAAAGATCTGAATCTCTGTCTTTAGGTTATTAATGACATGATTGGTTTTTGAATCATCAGCCATTTTCTCTTCAGGCTGTGAAAAAGCGAACCCTAGAAATAACAGGATAAAAATAAAAAAGAATTTCCTCAATTCGTCACCATCCTTCCAGGTGTACCATGTATCTTATCTATCAAAAGGTATACCCAATCATTATAAGTTTTAAAATTCCCCCTAAGCAAAAGATGTGTACTTTCCTTTTTTTACTACCCTAATAATAAAGAGTATTAACCGAATTTAATACCTAGAATTCGACAAATCCCGTTTTTAAAAGAAAAGATTGGGTAACATAATATAAAAACGAAGAGACTGAGAAGAAACAAAGGGGGAAGACAATTGAAACTAACACCGGAACAAAGAATTGAGCTTCATGGCTTTAATAATTTGACCAAATCATTAAGCTTTAATATGTATGATATTTGTTATACAAAAACGAGGGAAGAGCGTGAAGCATACATCGAATACATCGATGAAGAATATAGTGCGGAAAGATTGACGAAAATATTAAGCAACGTTTCAGATATAATAGGTGCACATGTATTAAATGTAGCGCAGCAGGACTATGTCCCCCAGGGTGCAAGTGTAACGGTGCTCGTGTCAGAAGGGCCTGTAGTCGAGGTGCCGGATGAATCCTACGATGAATCACCGGGTCCTCTGCCGGACAACGTTGTCATGCAGCTTGATAAAAGCCATATTACTGTGCATACATATCCGGAGTACCACCCGGATGAAGGAATCAGCACTTTCAGGGCAGATATCGATGTGTCAACATGCGGAGAAATTTCCCCGCTGAAGGCTCTTAATTATCTAATCCACTCATTTGACACAGACATAATGACCATCGATTATCGCGTTCGAGGATTTACAAGAGATAAAGATGGAAAAAAGCTTTACATTGACCATGATATTAATTCCATACAAAACTATATACCTGATGATGCCAAAGAAGAATTCGATATGATTGATGTGAATATTTATCAGGCACACACCTTCCATACGAAATGTAAAATCCGTGACTTTGATTTAGATAATTATTTATTTGGCTACACCAAAGATAAACTTGCCCCGGAAGAAGCCGAGGAAATTACAGAACGGCTTACCACAGAAATGGACGAAATATTCTATGGGAAGAATATTAAACCAGGTTCACTTGCAGATTAAGTAGGCAGCTCCTTGCCGGGGCTGCTTTTATTATGAAAGCAAATTACATAATATTTCCCTAAAATGGAAATCATAATAAATAATTATTTTTAGGGGGAACTTTAATGCCAGAAAACCATGTGAAAATGACATCAGGTGAGATAGGAGTTCTTTGGACGGGGTATCAAAACGACAGTATGTCTTTGCAATTGCTTAGTTACTTTCTAGCCACTTCAGAGGACTCTGAAATTAGACCGATTATTGAGTTCGCACGCCATTTATCTGAAGAGCATCTCAAGTTTCTCATGGACTTATTTCAAAAAGAGGATTTCCCTGTACCGGTTGGTTTCACCAGTAAGGATGCTAATTTGAAAGCACCTAAACTCTATACGGACGCTTTTATGCTGGAGTTTATTCTGCAAATGGCAAAATCAGGATAGTAGCTTATGGGGGTACACTTTCCATGTGTGCGCGCTAAGATATAAGAGGATATTTTATTAAATGCATCAATCAAACAATAGAATTATTTGAGAAAGCAACAGATATTTCTCTTGAAAAAGGGCTCTATTTGAGATGGCCTTTTATGGAGCCTCCGACAGAAACAGATATGATTGATAATAAAAGCTATTTAAGCGGTTTGATTCCTTTAAAAAAGCCTCGGCCTTTAAATGCCATTGAAATAGCGCATCTATCGTTTAATGTTGAAACCAATATGGTGGGAACGCTGTTATCTCTAAGCTTTGGACAGTAGCTAGATCAAAGGAAATCATTAATTATATGGAACGCGGGAAGGAAATTTCCAAAAAGCATGTGAAGATACTGAGTGCAACTTTACAGGATAACGATATTCAAGCCCCAAATGCGCCCGATATGCCGTTAGCTCCAGCACCGAATCACCTTTTTCTGAGCGATTGATGATGCAGATAATGGCTTTTCTCAGTACACTCGGAACGGGGAATTACGCCACTGCAGCATCAGCAAGCCAAAGAAGCGACCTGATTATGAACTATGAAAGACTGTCGCTCGAAATTACCCAATTTGCCAAAGACGGGGCAGACATCATGATCAAAAACAAATGGCTGGAGCAGCCGCCCGGATCACCAAACAGAGACGACCTTGCGGACAAGCAAAATTAAAAACACGTAAAAACCAGGACAATCTCTCCTGGTTTTATAGATTTAGTGAAAGAGGGAAGGGGAGACGGAGAGGCTTAAGTTCTATGGCGACAATTCCCTCTGAGCTTATATCAATTTCATCTTCATAGGAGCTCCATGGTGACCTTATTCACGGCGCTTGCCTCAATATCGTCTTCGTAAGAGCTCCATGGCTACCTTATTTGCTGCGCTTGCCCCCATAACGCCTTCATAACAGCTTCATGGCGACCTTATTCCCTGGAACACAGATACTTTTTTAGCTGAAAACTCTTTTCAAAAACCCAATGAAGTACTGCTCCTAAATTTCCTCACACCTTAATCTCTTCATTTCTCATTTACAATACCGCTTTCCTTACTTCCAAAACTCCCACCATTTTTTCGTCTGTTCCTGTGCCGCAGCAGCGTTTCGGAAGGAGACGATCATATCCTGGAAGACTTCTTCTCTTTGTTTGACTTCATGCCAGTATTGTTCGCGTTCTTTGTTGATGGTTTCGATGTAGATTTCCCTGTCTGTGTTCAAGGTTTCGATCAGCGAGCTGATTTCGGTGCTGGTTACCTCGGCAGAAGAGGAGATGTAATGGATCATGGTTTTGAATTCTTCGGAAGAAGCCTCCGAGGATTCAGCCAGCTTGTTTGTTAATTGATGGATTTGGTCGGAAGTGCGTTTTGAACTCTTCGCAACCCTCTTGGAAAGGGTTCCGACCACTTCGGAAGTATCTTCCGAAGCCTGCTGGACCCGGGTGGAAAGGTCTTCAATTTCTGCCTTTGTTTTTTCTCCCGACTTATAAATAGAGTCTGAAAGGCTTTTAACGGTATGCAATGATCCTTTGGAAATCTCTTTTTTCACTTCTTCTAAAACTTCCTTTCGGATGCCGTTGCGGATTTCATTTCTAAAATCGGTGATCAAACTATCTTTAAAGTTTTCCATCAAAGCCATGAACTGCTCTGCATCCATGGCTGAATGCTTATCAGTATGTAATCCGGTTTCCTGCTGTACTGGCGCCAAAAAGGTTTCGGATGTTTCAGAACCAGCTTCCGAAGTTAGGTCCATATGTTTCTGCATTAAATCGCGAATCATTTCCTTGCTCAAATTTTTATCACGCATTTGCTTCACTTTTTCAAGCAAGGCTATTTCATGCTCTGTATAAAACCTGGCACCTTGTTTTGACCTTGGTATTAAAAGAATGCCATTTAAATCCTTTTCCCATTGTCTTAAAGTCCCAGGCGGAACATTCAGCAATTTCGAAACCTCTTTAATTGTGTATGCTTTCATGTATTGCGTATCCATTTAACTCAGCCCTTTCATCTATTAGTTTTATTCTGAATGCTTCGGAAGGTTGTTCCGAAAAGTAGCTTGTAAACGTATTCAGCACGGGATCCCCTTTTTTCCTGCCACATGACAAAAGCTCTCAAAAGAAGACGTTATTCATCAGATAAAAGCAAAATAGCGCATTTCTGACAAAAATAATGAAGATTTTGAAAAAGAGTCAGCTAAATTGTCATAATTTCCAGAGTATGGCACAATGTTTCTTGTAGTTTAGTAAACTAGTAAAGCACTAAAATCAAACAGCATTGTTGGAAAAGGGAGTAAGTAAATTGGGTAATAGGATTATTGCTGTATCTGTCGCTGCAGGGATTGGTTTGTCGTTGACTTTAGGAAGTGTTCAGCTGGGGAAGGGCGAAGAATCAAGAGAAAATGAGATATACTATACAGCAGTTCCTCATGCTGAAGCAAAACATCTGCCCCACAGAAAAGAAGAATGGAAACAATCTGTTCTTCTTGATGTACCCTTGTTCAAACAAATGGATAGTCCGCGTTTATATAATGGGTGTGAAGTGACAAGTCTCGCCATGGTTATGAAATATGAGGGTATTGATGTTACAAAAAATGATTTGGCAAATGAAATTAACCGGGTACCGCTTCGGTACAATAACGGAAGGTATGGCGACCCTAATCAGGGCTTTGTCGGAAACATGGAGGATGGACCAGGATTAGGTGTGTATCAAGGGCCAATATTTGAACTCGCCAAGAAATATTTCCCTGACCGTGCGGAAAACCTGACTGGCAAGCCATTTAACGTGCTTCTACAGAAGGTGGCAGACGGATCTCCTGTTTGGATCATTACAACCGCGAGCCTATCGCCAGCGGCTTCATTTGAGACCTGGAGCACGCCAAACGGACCGGTTGATATCACGTTTCAGATGCATAGTGTTGCGATCACTGGCTATGATGAAAATTATATTTATGTAAATGATCCGTATGGTACAAAAAACAAAAAGGTTCCTAAAGAGGCTTTTATTAAGGCTTGGGAGCTAATGGGTTCACAGGCAGTTGTGATAAACTAGTATACTAGCAAAACTGAAAATTTTTTCTTAATGCGAAAGGGACTGCCATTTATATAGGCAGTCCCTCTTTTTAAACAGTAGTTTTCTGCTTCTTATTCCTAAACTTGTAAAATATCCATTTTAAAAAGGGCGGAACCGCAAAAAAGATAAAAAACAATCGAAAAAGCTGGTAACCGGTTACGATTGCTAAATCGGCATGAATTTCATGGGCGATAATCGCCATTTGGTCCATTCCGCCTGGTGCGAGACTTAAAAAACTGGTGGCAGGGGAGAAGCGGAAAATCCCCATAATCAGCATACTGAACAAAAGGGAACCGCCTATGAGAAGGAGGCCGCTTAAAGCTGACAGCGAAATGGTTCTTGCTTTGTGCGGAAGTTTTTCAAGCTTCATCATCAGGCCGATATGGGCACCTATTAGCAATTGTGAAAGGTCCAGTAACTCAGGCGGCAGTTCCGGCCCCTTTATACCTGAGATAACAAGAGCCGCTGTTCCCATAATGGGTCCCAATAAGTAAGGGGTAGGCAGGCGCAGGCGCTTACTCAATATTATGCCAATAATAGAAACAAAGACAAACAGCAAAATATTCGGAAATAAATCAGTCCACAAAGGATCAGCTGCCTGCATAACCGTACCAGGCGATGCATGAAACCATGGCCCAAATATCAGGAAAGGCACGATAAAAATAATCATCGTCAACCTCGCAACCTGCATAAACGTTACAACCGTTATATCAATTTCTTTTATCTCTTCAGCCAGCAAAATCATCTGCGAAAGCCCTCCGGGAATGCTTCCGATCAAAACAGTTGGATAATTGATGCCCGATAATTTAGCGATCAAGAGAGCAGATAACGCACTGAAGAGAACCATGGAAACGGTAATGAGCAGGATAAATGGAAGCTTTTGCAGGATTAATAGCACAGCTTCTTTTGTGAAAGCAAGGCCAATACTATACCCAACAATTATGATGCCCGCATCACGCAGCTTTACAGGCCAATAAAAGGGAATGCTGCTTATGCGGCTGCCGATCATGACGGAAATCATTGCTCCAAGCAGAAAAGCGACGGGAATATGCAGCAGGGAAAATATGAATGCTCCAATAAAAGCTGTTAAAAAGGTGATAATCAAATTTTTCTTCACTAAAAAACCTTCTTTTATTTCGGTAATAGCTAAACATAGTTTTACCATATATAAACATTCAAAGAATTACAAGTTTTATACTGAAAGATTTATTCATACATATTATCAAGAGGGATTCTTTTAAAGTCAGATTAAAAGAAAGGGGGACTAATTATGCCGGAAAAATTAAGCCATCTTTTATTTATCCTTTCTTTTATTTGTTTGGGATTATTTTTACTGCTCGGATTTTCGCCTTTATATGATATTTACTTAGATAAAATAGGACAGCGTCCTTTTTCAGTACTCCTCGTTCTGACAGTAAGCGTCTTTTTCCTCAGTGTATTCGTTCTTAAAAAAGTTCAAAATTGGCAGTCAGGCTTCCATGTTCTTTTTTCGATTGTCATCACTTTATTTCTTTCAGCAGTATTGGCTATTATAATATTCTTTGGGAGGCTGTTTAGCTGATAGAAAAAGCTTGCACCAATTAAGGTACAAGCTCCTGATTATTGAGTTGGCATCCAGTTTACTTTCCATATTCCATCACTATTTTTGCTTAGACCAAATCCAAGGCCTTCTTCTTTTAAGATCGAAATATAAGCAGATGAGTCATTGATTATGACCTCTTCCAATGATGCGTTTTTCACTTTATATAATAAGGTCTGTTCTTCCGCTAAAGAAGGGGATTCGTTGATCGCATGCAGATAATCGTTCAGGGTTTTGAAGGTTTTTTCAACCTCAGGGTCATGATTAAATAGGGCATACTGGGTAAAATAGTCTTCTACTTCCTCTGCAAATAAATAAAGCTGAAATACTTCCGCCGGCGATAAACCTCTTAAAATTTCATCTTCTTTCCTTATAGAAAACTCTTTATATACGTGATTCAATGGCCCTGTAAGAACAAGTTCCTTGCCATCTTGCAAGAACAGGTGAAAAGGGAGTGGACGTTCTTTCTGGCTCTTTTGGTATTACTGCCTCTAAAATCTTTGCCTGATCATCTAAAGTATTGTATGCTCTATATTCATTAATAATAAGCGAAACTTCTTCCACTTCAACAGCAGAAGCAATGCCGAAAACCTTTTTTAGCATCTGCTGGTCTTTCTCACTAAAAGAAATTCTTGGATCCTTCCCTTCCATAAGCGGCAATTGCTCCAAAGAAGCTTGATCTGGCAGCAGAAAGACATTATCTTTTTGAAAATCAAGGGTACCTGCCACTTCAGCTTTCCCTGCAAAAACAGCAATAGAATTGCCATTCATACCCATTGATCCACTCAGCGGTAATGCCCCAGAATGCCCAAAGTGTATGGTTATAATAAAGCATGTTGCAGGTAAGATTAATAACAATAAATACAACACCGTTGGGTACTGCTTCTTCCATTGTGACCAATCTTTAAAGTCAACTTTAAAGGCTTTCCTTTGAATGGAATCATATTTCTTTATATAATGTCTTTATTGTTTAGGAAAGGGAGTTAATAATGCCAGAAAAAATGAATGCTCCGGAGATAAAATTAATCGCTCTTGATATGGATGGAACTTTGTTGAATTCGAATGACGAAATTCCAGAGGAAAACCGCGAGGCAATTCGCGAAGCAAAGGAAAAAGGAATTGAGGTTATTCTAAGTACCGGCCGTTCCAGGCTTACAGCCCGTGACCATGCGGACTCGCTTGAATTAAACTCCTATTTAATTACGGTCAATGGAAGTGAAATTTTTGGTCCGGAAGGGAATTTGATTTCGAGAACTCCAGTTAATTCTAAGGTAATGGAATGGATGTGGAATTTATCCCAAACACATAAAACCCATTTCTGGGCTACCAGCTGCGACCAGGTCTGGACCAATGAAATGCCTGAAAATATCCACGACCATGAATGGCTGAAATTTGGATTTGATATCACTGATGATGAAGTAAGGGAAATCATCCATAAAGAACTCCAATCAAAGGGTGATCTTGAAATTACCAATTCAAGCTTAACCAATATTGAAGTCAATGCACTTGGCATCAATAAAGCAAAAGGGATCCAACAGGTTACCGAAATTCTTGGCATTACCATGGGAAATGTCATGGCAATGGGTGACAGCTTAAATGATATTGCAATGATTAAGGAGTCAGGCTGGGGCGTGGCGATGGGCAATGCTCAAGAAATTGTCAAAGAAACAGCAAATGCTGTGACTGCTTCAAATGATGAAGCTGGCGTTGCCAAAGCGATTCGGAAATGGGCTTTATAAGTTTTGCAGCCGGCGTCATGCAGAAATTAGGATACATGCCTATCGCGAAATTCCTGAAGCCAGCAGCGAAAAAATAGATGATAAAGTAAACCCGCTTAAATAAATTTAAGCGGGTTTACTCATAATTTTTGCTTCCAATTCAACCTCAACATTTCCTTTAATTGCTCTGGAGATCATGCACGACGCTTCAGCTTTATGTGCCAGTTTATGTGCAAGGGAGCGGTCTTTATCGGACGCGTCTGATTTTAGAATGATCAGGGGACGATGGATGATTTTTTTGTATGTAATAATTCCATTAGTTACATCAACAATTCCGATGGATTCCATGGTAAGGTCTTCTTTTTCGAGTTTGCTTCGTTCCATCATAGCTGCAAGAGTAATAATATAACAGGTCGCAGCAGCCCCTAAAAGCATTTCATCCGGATTTGTGCCGATTCCCGGACCATCCATCTCAGGCGGAATCGATACCTTCGTTTTTAGTTGACCGGCTTCTATGCCTCCAACATCATTGCGCAATCCTGGCCAGTGTGCTTTTAAGTAAAATTGATGTTCTGCCATAAAGATACCTCCAACTTGATTAATATTACTATATAGAGGCAGCGTTTGAATTGCAATACTTTACAGAATTCATTTTTAGAGCTAAGATAAAATAGCCAACTTAATAGTTTTACTGCTAGGGGTGCCCGATGCGCGGGCTGAGAAAGAAACCAATCTGTTTTTTACCCTTCGGACCTGATCTGGATTATGCCAGCGTAGGAAAGTAGTGATAGCGGGAACGATTGTTCTTACTCTTATATTATTCAACCAGGTCCATTAAAGGATCTGGTTTTTATTTTGCCTGAAAAAAGCAGATAACTAGGTTGAACACATCATTGTTTAGGGGGATTATTAAAAACCACAGACGCTAGCGCAGCAACTTAAAAAGAAGTCTTCGAAATGATCGAAAACTCGACGCCATTGAAAAAGATTACCGATCCGGCAGAGGTAGCTGATGCAATTGTATTTTTCGCATCGCCATGGGCAAGGGCGGTTACAGGCCAGAACCTTGTCGTTGACGTCGGACTTGTCATGAACTAAATGTAAGGGGGAATAATGATGAATAATTACGAAATTAGCAGTCTTTTAGAAAAAGTAAGAGCAATTAATCCGCTGGTACATAATATTACAAATGTTGTGGTGACTAATTTTACCGCAAATGGACTCTTGGCAATCGGTGCTTCACCTGTTATGGCTTATGCACATGAAGAGGTAGCGGATATGGCGAAAATAGCGGGAGCATTGGTTCTGAACATGGGCACCCTTACCCAAAAAGAGGTGAAAAGTATGCTTATCGCAGGAAGCTCAGCGAACGAGCATGGGGTTCCTGTTATCTTTGACCCAGTGGGTGTTGGGGCAACTCCTTACCGGACAGAAACCGCAAAAAGAATATTAGGAGAATTAAATATTTCGATAATAAGAGGGAATGCTGCTGAAATAGCCAATGCCGCCGGCCATCAATGGGAAATAAAAGGGGTAGACGCTGGGGAAGCCCAAGGGAACACGATTGAACTTGCAGGAACGGTGGCAAAAGAGCTAGGATCCGTTGCCGTCATAACTGGGAAACAGGATGTTGTTTCAGATGGAACTTTAACATACACCATAAACAACGGCCATCCCTATCTTACGAAGGTAACTGGTGCGGGGTGCCTGTTGACCTCAGTAATAGGTGCATTTTCTGCTGTAGATAAGGACCCAGTTAAAGCGTCCGTTGCTGCATTGGTTGTATACGGTGCTGCAGCTGAGATGGCAGCAGAAGCTGCGAATGATAAAGGCCCCGGTACTTTCCAAATTGAGTTTTTAAATAGCTTATATAACATTACAGCTTCAGATATTGAAGCTCGCGGTTCTTTTGAAAAAATCAGCAAGTAGGGAGGCAGTTAAAATGAAGGTGAACAAAGCATTGACAATTGCTGGATCGGATAGCGGAGGCGGTGCCGGAATTCAGGCTGACTTAAAAACATTCCAGGAACTTGGGGTTTTTGGCATGTCAGCATTGACAGCAGTTACTGCACAAAATACGAAAGGCGTTCAAGATGTTTATCCGATGTCTGCGGAAGCGGTCGTTGCTCAAATCACTTCCATCGGAGAAGATCTTGCACCAGACGCAGTCAAAACGGGAATGCTTTTTAACGCAGAAATCATAGAGGGAGTATCCCGTGAGATTGCCCGGTATAAATGGAGAAATGTTGTCATTGATCCAGTGATGATAGCAAAAGGCGGAGCAAGCCTGCTGCAGAAAGAGGCCATATCTTCCATGAAGGAATACCTGATCCCTCTTTCGATGGTCATCACGCCAAATATCCCGGAGGCAGAGGTACTAACGGGGCTTACGATTAAAACAGATCAGGATAAAAAAGATGCAGCAAGGAAGCTGCATGATATCGGCGCTAGAAATGTTATGATAAAAGGCGGCCATGATGAGTCCGGAAACGATGCAACGGACCTTTTATTTAATGGGCAGAACTTTTATGAGTTTAGGAGTAAGAGGATACAAACGGTTAATACACATGGAACCGGCTGCACTTTTTCGGCAGCTATAACTGCAGGACTTGCGGAAGGATTGACTGTTTTAAATGCTGTGGAGTGCGCCAAGAAGTTTATCCAAGCTGCTATTGAAGATGACCTGCAGCTGGGCAGCGGGCATGGACCTACGAATCATTGGGCCTATAACCGGCGGAAAAAGGAGACTCTTGTTCATGGCAGTTAAATCGGCAAAAATGAGAGAATTACTAAGACTCTATTTTATTATGGGCAGTGCAAACTGCTCCGATAATCCGGAAGAAGTTCTGCGATCTGCAATTAAGGGGGGTATTACTCTCTTTCAATTCCGCGAAAAAGGAAAAGGGTGTTTTCAAGGTGAAGAAAAGCTTCACCTGGCAAAAAGGCTACAATCGATCTGCCGGGAAAACCATATTCCTTTTATTGTAAACGATGATATTGAGCTTGCACTTGAAATCGATGCAGATGGCGTCCATATCGGCCAGGAAGACGAACCGGCTAGTGTGGTTCGTAAAAAAATAGGCAATAAAATTCTTGGTGTGTCTGCCCATAATTTGGGTGAAGCAAAGAAAGCAATCGATGAAGGAGCAGACTATCTTGGAATCGGCCCGATCTATCCGACTTCCACAAAGGAAGACGCGAAAGCCGTTCAGGGCCTGAGTTTTATTAGAGAATTGAAAAACGCGAATATTAATATTCCGATTGTTGGAATAGGCGGCATTACAGCAGAGAATGCAGCTCCGATTATCGGTACGAGGGCAGACGGTGTTTCGGTGATCACGGCAATTAGCCAAGCCGATTCTCCGGAAGCATCTGCACGAATGCTATATAAAGCGGTTCATATTGAAGGAAATAAGCAAAAAAATGCCCATTGAGTTGGGCATTTTTGTATTTTTGCAAATTTACTCAAGAGCTCAAAATCCTCCATTATTTTCGATTAAAAACGTTTGAGGCCATCCCGTTTAACCCATTCTAATGAGGGTAGCTTTTTAACAAACAAGAAATAGAGGGATGGATTTTGACAAAATGGATGCTAGTCGGTCTCTATATCCAAGGATCAATTTTAATGCTTATTGTGTACTATGGTTTTTTCACCGGTCTGGTTGCTGCGGAAACCAAAATTACAGAAATTGAAGGGAAAGTGGAAGAAAAATATCTCCAAGCTTCAATCGATAATTACTTGAGCAATTATGATGTGCACCAGGAATACTGGATTCGTCTGGAAAGTGGAGATTCCGTTAAGCTAACGGCCTCTTTGTACCAAGGAATTCAGCCGGGAGAAAACATCAAATTGGTGCAGCTGAATGCCGGAACCATGATTTTTAAGAAATAGGTACTGCTTCATAGCAGGCCTATTTTTTATGCCATGCTTACCTTATCTGAATATTTTTTATATTTCACAATAGTATTATTGCTGTTTGGTCAACCAGGGGCGGGGGTGAGTTATTGAACGTTTTAAAATGGGTCTTTACGAACAAACAGACACTTTCCGAATTTCTAGCGGTGAGTGTGCTTTATTTTTTTGTATTGCTATTTCTGGATTCTTTAAAATGAAATCTCCTGTTTGCACTTGTTTTCATCATTTCAGTCCTGTTTCTAGCTAGATTGCTTGAATCGGGAATTTCGTGGGCGATTGGCGATCGTAACCAGGAGGTCCCCAAAAAATATTATATCGCTATGTTTTGAATTGTACCGGTATTGTCGATCATGGTGCGGGCAATAATGCTTTAAGTGTGCAGTGGAGCTTTATCCATGGTAATCTGATAGTCTGGTAGATTTTCAACGTAAGGAGATTTAATGTAATGAAACTTGTTTCCTGGAATGTGAATGGAATTAGAGCCTGCGTGAAAAAAGGCTTTATAGATTACTTTAATGATGTGGATGCAGATATTTTTTGCATCCAGGAATCCAAATTGCAGGAGGGTCAGATTGACCTCATTCTCGAAGGTTACCATCAGTATTGGAATTATGCGATTAAGAAGGGATACTCGGGTACTGCCGTCTTCACAAAAAAAGAACCGCTTTCGGTCCGGTATGGCTTAGGCGACAGTGAAACAGAGCCGGAAGGCAGAATACTAACTCTTGAGTATGAAGAGTTTTATCTTGTGAATGTGTATACACCTAACTCTCAGCGGGATTTGGCCCGGCTTCCTTACCGTCTTGAGTGGGAAGAACGGATCCGTGAATATCTGCTTGAGCTTGATCAGGTAAGGCCTGTCATTCTCTGTGGAGATTTAAATGTTGCCCATCAGGATATTGATTTAAAAAATGCAAAGTCTAATCGCGGCAATTCAGGTTTTACAGATGAAGAACGAGGAAAAATGACAGGTTTGCTGCATTCAGGTTTTGTTGATTCATTCCGTTACAAGTATCCGGAGGCAGAGGGCGCTTATACCTGGTGGTCATACATGGCGAAGGTGCGCGAACGGAATATCGGATGGCGGATCGATTATTTCATTGTTTCCGAGAGACTCCAAGAGATGATTAATGATGCTCAAATTCACTGTGATATAATGGGCAGCGACCATTGCCCGATTGCGCTTGAACTAGATCTTTAAGATGCAACCCCCCCGCATAAAAGCAGGGGGTTTTTATTTTTGAAAATCAGGCAATACTTTTATTACTATTTCAAAAAGGGCTGGTAAGATGAACAAAACAGAAATGCTGAAGCTTTTTGTTCTTATAGAAAGGGTATATCCGGGCTTTCGGATTAAAAATGATATCGTCCACTATTATTTTGGACTATGCCAGGACATGGACTTCAAACTAGCAATGGATTGCATTAAAGAACATATTAGAAGAAGTCCATATCCACCGTCAATCCACTATATAGCGGCTAATAGCTTGGGGAATAAATATACGCCAATAAGTTTTGAAGCTTGCACTTGGCACGAAGAGTACATCCTGACTAATGATATTTCTTAAAATAATCCTGCTCTGGTATCCGCCTAAAATACAATGCTATAATACACGGGTATGGATAAAAAGAAATGAAGGTTGAGGTCGCTTTTATGCTGAAAACACCGATCGGAAAATTCAGATTCATGGGCTTTCTTGAAGGAGGATCTTTGCTGCTCCTCTTATTTATAGCCATGCCGCTTAAATATGCTGCAGGTATTCCGGAGGCTGTCAGAGTTGTCGGCTCTCTGCACGGGTTCCTGTTCATCACTTATCTTTTGGTCATTGCCTACACGACTTTTAAAACAAGGTGGTCGCTAAAATGGGCTGCCAGTGCAGTAGCAGTGGCATTTATACCATTTGGCAATTTTATTTTGGACATCTTTTTGAAAAAATCATCGTTAACAGATTAATAGAAATAGAGGCGGCCTGCGAAATGCAGGCTTTTTCAATTTCCAAATTATTTACAAACTATTCCAAATGATATGTTAAGGTAAAAGGAAGAAAACTGACAAGGAGTTATTGGATGGAAGATGAATTGCTATTCTATTATTTATTTATGATTTCAGGTATTTTTATATTTTTAGGGGCTGTGTACGATGGATTTAGAATTCAGCGCCAAAGGGGAATTATGTCAGAATCATGGGTGCTTCCGCTTATTCTCTTTATGGTTGGGCTCGCCCAGCCTTTTTTAGGGATTAAAATTTTTTCATTAAATCCTTCGATATTTTTTCTTATAATTGTGCTTTCCGCTATCATATACCTTTTCATCCAAATATCCATGAAAGGCCAGGTTTTTGTCATCCATGAGACGGACAGGGAGACCTTGGTGAAAAGAATCCGTCGTGAATTAGACCTCTTTTCGATTCATTATGAAGAAGAAGAAAAGCTGAATAATAAAGAGTATGTTTTTACGCTTACTGAGGAAGATGCAGCCCTAAAAGTTAGCTGGCGTGGTGAAGAAAAGCAAAAGCATATTTATAAATTAAGCTTTAAAAAATGGTGGCGTATTTATCATTACATAGAAATTAGAGAGAATATAATTGAATTTTATAAGGAGGAAAGAGACGGACAGATATTCTGGAAGCAAATACTGGGGAATGCAGGCAACGGGGCACTTATTTTAGGGATAATGATCTTTATGTTTTTCACAATTAAACCGTGATAATAATAAACCCTTGCAGACAAATGCTGCGGGGGTTTTAGTTTCCAAGCTTGCCAGCTTAATAAACTGCATAATCTAGTCAAGTCTTGAATAACCATTTTAATGTAAGCGCTTTCTAATACTTTTGTAAAGGGAGGTTGATTATGTCTTTGACCAGGAAGATTCTTATCGGTATGGGCTTGGGTATTGTAGTTGGCTTGATTTTGAACTTGGCATTGCCTGGGTGGTATGACGCCGCTTCCACGTATGTACTGGTACCTTTAGGGAAAATATTCGTCAACCTGATTAAAATGCTTGTCGTTCCGATTGTCATTGTATCTTTAATTTTGGGAACTGCCGGAATTAGCGATCCGAAAAAGCTTAGCCAGATTGGCGGAAAAACGATCTTATTCTTTCTTATTACAACGGCAATTGCCCTCATTTTGGCTTTGGGAGCCGGAATGTTGTTCCAGCCAGGAGCTGGCGATTTCCAGCTTGATGGAGCGAATTTCGAGGAAAAGGAAGCTCCAGCTGTTATTGAAACGCTCGTTAATATTATTCCTGCAAATCCGTTTGGTGCCATGGTACAGGAATCCATGCTTCAAATTATTGCTTTCTCTATTTTTATCGGGTACGGACTATCCAGACTGGGAGACAAAGTATCAGGTGTACTCCGTCTTATTGAACAAGCGAATGAGGTATTAATGTATCTTGTCCAGGCTATTATGAAATTTGCCCCGTATGGCGCTTTTGGCTTGATTGCTGTTGCCATTGGCGGACAGGGCATGGATGCGATTATGGCAATGGGCAAATATATGTTTGCCGTCCTTTTTGTGCTATTGCTTCATTTAGTTATCACATATGGTTCTGCGATATCCTTCCTTGGAAAAATGAATCCTATCCATTTCATAAAAGAATTCTCTCCGGCAATGGTTGTAGCTTTTAGTACTTCGAGCAGCTCAGCCACACTGCCCATTTCCATGAAAACAGCCCAAAATAATCTCGGCGTTTCAAAAACCGTCAGCAGCTTTGTTCAGCCTCTCGGTGCAACGATTAATATGGACGGAACCGCGATCATGCAAGGAGTCGCAACCATTTTCATTGCCCAGGTATACGGCGTAGAATTAGGGTTAGGGCAATTGCTCACCGTCATTTTAACAGCTACGCTGGCAAGTATTGGAACTGCGGGTGTGCCTGGCGTCGGGTTAATCATGCTTTCAATGGTCCTTACATCTGTTGGACTTCCTGTTGAAGCGATTGCTCTTGTATTAGGAGTCGACCGTCTTCTTGATATGTGCAGAACAGCTGTTAACATTACTGGAGATGCAGCATGTGCTGTCATCATTGAGAGAGGAGAAGAGTCAGGAGCATCAGATTCAAATGAAGTAACCGCATAGTTTCTTGAGAAGACATCTGATTTTTGTTATAATACTAACAAATTTAATAAAAAGGTTTTCTAGGGTTCCGCAGCAACTGCTGGCCTGGTCCGAGAGAAAACTCACAGCTGTGAAGCTGTGCCACGGAAGGATAAAAGCCTGGGAGATACTGTTTAACAGATATCTTCCGGGCTTTTTGTTTTGAGAGATAATAGGTTGGAAGGGAGTTACTAAAATGCATTGGTTAAAAGTCTTTATCGCCGCATTCTTTGAAGTGTTTTGGGTCATCGGTTTAAAGCATGCGGATGATCCTTTAACATGGACAGGTACGATATTTAGTATTGCGGTAAGTTTTTATTTAATGATTATGGCAGGCAAGGTGCTGCCGGTTGGCACGGTTTATGCTGTTTTTGTGGGATTAGGTACAGCAGGTACTGTTCTATCCGAAATTATTTTTTTCGAAGAGCCTTTGAAATTATCCAAAATGATTCTTGTACTGATTTTATTGATTGGTGTACTTGGATTAAAGCTGGTGACAGGTGATGAAGAATCGGAAGGAGCTGAAACATCATGAGCTGGGTTTATCTTATCCTTGCAGGTTTATTTGAAATGACTGGAGTAGCTATGATCAACAGCTTGCATAAGAACCGGAATTGGCAGTCTCTTATCCTTCTTTTTGGCGGTTTCGGCGCCAGCTTTCTTTTCCTCGCTCTTGCTATGAAAGAACTGCCAATGGGAACTGCCTATGCTGTTTGGACAGGCATTGGTGCTTCCGGTGGGGCCATCCTTGGCATGATTTTTTACGGAGAGCCAAAGGATGCCAAAAGAATATTCTTTATTGCATTAGTGCTTGGTTCTGCTATCGGATTGAAGTTAATTTCCTAAAAAAGTGGCCGGTATAATCATCGGCCTCTTTCATTTGGCAAACTGAATAGAACATATTTGCCAGTCCACATTTGGCTGTTTACAATAAGCGTCTCTCCGCCTTTTTCAAAAAAGAAACCTGCTCCGTTTTGCTCAATAAAGCTCCAGCCGCTTTCCGCCATCTTTTCTTTCATTAGGTCATACCCTTTTCCTTGTTCCATTTGTGCCACATACCAAACTGTGTTGTTTTCCTCTGCAAGCTTCGTAACTTTGCGGACGCTTTTTTCTCCTTTCGCTGCTGCTTCACGCTTCGTAATCGATTCGATCGGAAGGTCGGGGTAATAAATTTTTGAGTAAAATAAGGATCCTGCTAAGGCTGCAAACAAAACGATGAACGAGATAATCCATTTCTTTAAAAGTCTCACTCCTTCAAAACAATAACCTTTTAATTCAACAGGAACCCAGTTTTTACCTTCTCTTGCAACTCAGCATAAATTATAATAGTGATATTAAATCTTTATAGGCAGGTATAAAATGAACAAACAATCAATCGTTTTTACAGGCGGCGGTTCTGCAGGTCATGTGACCCCAAATATCGCCATAATAAATGAACTATCAAAAAATGAATGGAAGGTCCATTATATAGGCTCGAAAAAAGGCATAGAAAAAGAGTTGATTACAAAAATGGGGCTTCCTTATTACGGGATAAGCAGCGGAAAACTTCGAAGATATATGGATGCAGAAAATGTGAAGGATGTTTTTCGTGTTTTAAAAGGGATTATGGAAGCAAGAAGCTTACTGAAAAAAATAAACCCAAAGCTTGTTTTTTCAAAGGGCGGCTTTGTTTCTGTTCCCGTTATCATTGCCGCCAGCTCTTTAAAAATCCCTATTTATATTCATGAAAGCGATTTGACTCCAGGGTTGGCCAATAAAATTTCCCAGCGTTTTTCCACAAAAATCTTCACCTCTTTTGAAGAGGCAGCAAAGCATTTTCCAGCTAATAAAACGGTCGTAATCGGATCTCCTATCAGGAAAGAGATTTTTTCTGGTGATAAGGAAAGAGGAAAAAAGTATCTTGGTTTTACAAAAGAACGGCCAATTTTGACGGTAATGGGGGGAAGCTTGGGAGCTAAAAAAATAAATGAAACAGTAAGGGATTCACTTCAGGAGCTCACCGCCAAATACCAAATCGTCCACCTATGCGGAAAAGGGCAAAAAGATGACAGTTTAGATAACACCACAAGCTATCGGCAATTCGAGTATGTAAACGAAGAGCTGTCTGATATCCTGGCAGCTACCGACACAATCGTTACAAGGGGAGGGTCAAATGCCATTTTTGAATTTCTGGCTTTGAAAATCCCCATGCTTATAATACCTCTGACAAAAAAACAAAGCAGAGGCGACCAGATTTTAAATGCGGAAGCTTTTACAAAAAAAGGCTACTCATTGACATTGGACGAAGAGAAATTAACTAAAAACAGTCTTATTGAATCATTGGAAAACCTCGAAAAAAACCGGGAAAAAATCATTAGCATGCAAACCTCCCCAATGGGAGATGCACTATCTGTCCTAATTAAAGAAATACAAAGTAATCGTTAAACTTGATATATATTTCAACAAGAATACAGTCGTCATAGACGGCCAAGGCGACGACACCAAAAAGACTTCCACAAGAACAGTCTCCTAAACCAAAATAACCGTACATTAAAGCAGCTTTCGAAACCCGTGATTTTTCCCCTGCGTCCCTTAGCTAAATAACATCGTCCTATATCTTCCTTCGTAAAAATGGACACCGGTGTTTATATTAAAAACGATGGGGTAGAGGGTAATACCCTATTTAGTATGTGGGTTAATTAAAACAAATATGTTAATAAAGGTGGTTGCTATGAACTTTGCTTATACGGTAGAAACAAACAAATCCATTGAGGAAGCAATTTCGGAACTGGAAAAGCAGCTGAAGGAAGAAAAGTTTGGCGTATTATGGATGTTTGATATTAAAGAAAAGCTTGGAGAAAAGGGCTTCGAGCTGGATGAGGAGTATAAGGTACTTGAGGTCTGCAATCCCAAGGAAGCTGAGCGCGTTCTGAAAGAAGAAAAAATGGCTGGCTATTTCCTTCCTTGTAAAATCGTTGTTTACAAAGAAGGCGGCCAAACGAAAATTGGCTTGCCAAAGCCGACTGCGCTTATCAGCATGATTGATAATCAAAATTTAAAAGAGATGGCAGCTGACATCGAGAACCGCCTGATTGGCTGCCTGGATAAATCAATCTAAGTACTGGTCAATCTGGGAGTTTCTTCCCTGTATTCTTTATTACGTTTTTAAAAATAGTTAAAAATAGGTGTCCATTCCATTGAAGAGCTTGTTAGTACGGTATGCGGTAAGATAAAAAAACATATTATACAACAGACAAACAGCCTTTAAGTGCTGTTTGTTTTTTTATTTATGTATTACAATATAGGAAGAATTTAGAACATTTTGAAGGTGATTTATGAATACAAAATTAATTTTAATTGAAGGGCTTCCCGGTTCTGGTAAATCGACAACCGCCTTAATGGCAGCTGAAATTTTGAAACAAAAAGGGATTGAAACAAATCTATTTTTAGAGGGAAATCTCGACCACCCTGCCGATTTTGATGGGGTCGCTTATTTTTCAAAAAGAGAGTGGCATAGCCTGTTAGCAGATTTTCCATCCATAAAAGTCCTTCTTAATGAAAAAGGATTTCAAAAGGATGATGGATATTTCTTGCCATATCAAAAGTTGGGAAGCAGCACTCCGGATGGTTTTTTTGAAAGAGTCTTTAAACATGACATCTATGAACTTCCACTGGATTTGAACATTAAGCTTATTACGGAAAATTGGAAACGGTTTGGAGAGCTTGCCACGAAGGAAAACAAGGTTTATATTTTTGAGTGCTGTTTTATCCAAAATCCGGTTACGGTTGGGATGGTTAAATACGGTGCGTCAAATAAAATGGTCAAAGATTATGTTTTGAAACTCCAAAAATCAATAAGAGAACTTAATCCAGTTTTAATTTATATCAATCAAATGGACCTAGGTTATTCCTTCAAAAAAGCCATCAAAGAACGGCCGCAAAGCTGGTCGGAAGATTTTATCAACTATTATATAAATCAAGGCCATGGCAAGTTGAACCATTTAGCAGGAGTGGAAGGCACTATAAAAGTACTGGAAGCGAGAAGAGAACTAGAATCGGAAATACTTAATGAGTTATCTATAAGAAAATCAATAGTTGATAACTCTTCTTTCGATAAGATCCTACATAAAAGCAAAATTGAAGCTTTGTTGACCAACCATCTTAATCGGAAAGGAAATGATTAGATGACCAATCAGGAGAATTGCCCATTTTGCTCCCCTCATAGAGATCCAGATCAGCATATTATTTTTGAAAACAATACATGTTATTTCCTTCAGCATAATAAGGAGCAGGATGTATTAGAGGGAAGCGGAGTCATTGTGCCTAAAGCCCACCATAAAGATGCCTTTCACTTAACTGCTGAAGAGTGGAACGATACAAATGAATTATTGCAAAAAGCAAAGGAATACGTTGATAAAAAATTCTCACCGGATGGCTACACTCTTGGCTGGAATGTTGGTCAGGCATCTAACCAAACCATCTTGCACAGTCATCTTCACGTTATCCCAAGATATAATGATGAGCCGCATGCGGGTAAAGGGTTAAGGCATTGGCTTAAGAAACCGGATAATAAAAGAGCAGCAGTGAAATAAGATCTAAAAAAAACACACAGCTTCTTTTAACTGTGTGTTTTTTACTAGATCAGGCTGCTTTTACAGGTGTTTTCGGTGGGTTGTTTTTAACACCAAGCACATCAAGAAGAAAGACGAATACTGGAATGCCAACAATCAGTCCCCAAACGCCGAAGAAATGCTCCGAAAAAATCAGGACGATAAAAGTATAAAATACAGGCAAATCCGTTTTTGACGACATTAGCTTAGGATTTAGGATATACGCTTCAATCGCATGTATGACCATTATGACAATAAGTATATAAAATACTTGGATGAAACCACCAAGTGAATAGGCGATTGTACTAAGCGGAATAAGAGAAATGATCACACCGGCTACAGGAATAAGACCTAGCAGAAATATGAGAATCGATAGCCCCATAAGGTGAGGGAAACCCATAATCCATAGTGCAAGTGTCGTTAATGTGCAATTGACAAGCGCAATGACAAACTGCGCCTCTATAACCTTTCCAAACGTTTGCACGAATTTTTTGCCAAAGTATTCGATTTCATTATAAAAGTCTGAAATTTTGCTATACTTAAATTTTATTGTAAACTCAACGAGCTTTGGTTTTTCAAGCAGGAAAAACAAACTCAGGATCAAGGAGAGCATAACCTGGACAGCAATATGGCTAACATCTGAAAAGTATTGCAGCAAAAACGCAAACCCTTGCTCCAAATATTTCGAAATCTCATTTGTTTCGAGCATTTGAACCATATAAGTGATAACAATATTGTCATGCTTCTGCGTGTAAAAGCTTTCAACCTGCGTGAAAAGCTGTGATATTTCCGATACAATAAGGGGCAGGTATTTTGTAATCCCTATTGACAACATGCCAATAATCGCTAGGTATAGACTTACTACCGTCAGCTTCCTATTTAGTTTAAATCTTGATAAAACCAGCTTCACAAGCCTGTCCATCAGGAATGAAAAAATAAAGGTAATCAGGATCAAGTTGATCATGCTTCTTAGCAAATAAAGCACCAGAACAATAATCCCAAAGATGATAAAACGTTTTAAACCATTATGGTTAATAAATGATTTCAAGCTTTCCATTGTCAATCCTCCACACTTCTCTTCTTTTTCATATAGAAATCCCTCTGCCTATGTGGAGGTAGTTGCTCTGAAACTTATGGGGAGTCATGTAATTATGGCTTTTAGGAACAAGAACAAAACCAGCTAATTCAAGCTTGTTTCGTTTCATATCATTAAGAGTAAAAACTTTCGCGGCAAGTTTCATAAAAGCAGCCACGGAAGCATTTTTCGACGCAGCATTTTTTAGAACAGCTGCATCATTTACGATGGAATCTCCAATGATTTGTTCATCGGAATCAATCCATTTGCACAATTCCGACGTTTGCTGCAAAGATGAAGACAAACCAGATACTAGGAACAATATGCTAAATAATATGTGTGCCAACTTGTTCATCCTCTTAAAATTTCATTTTATTTATTATTTTATAATACTTTCTATTTTAATTATATAACTAATTGCAGCATTAAAATAAAAACTTCAGCACATGGACAAAGGATGATGGGTTTGAATAAGAAATATGCAGTTATAACCGGCTGTTCCAGTGGTTTTGGAATCTTAATGGCCATTGAATTAGCTAAAAATAACTTTCATGTCATTGCGACAATGAGGAACATGGAAAAAAGAAATTTATTAATGGAAAAAGCAAATATGGAAAGAGTACAGGGGCAAATCTCCATCCACAAATTGGATGTTACCTCAGCAGAGTCGATAGAGGATCTAAAAGCTTTACTAAACAATCTCCCATCAGTGGATGTCCTTATTAATAACGCAGGCTATGCCGGTGCAGGCTTTGTAGAGGAGATTCCGCTTGACGAATATAGAAGCCAATTTGAAACAAATGTTTTTGGAACAATAGCTGTTACACAAGCGGTTCTTCCGTTTATGCGTAAACAAAGAAAGGGGACGATCATCAATATAAGTTCCATTAGCGGAAGAGTAGGATTTCCCGGTTTATCTCCATATGCCGCCTCAAAGTATGCGATCGAAGGCTGGGGCGAATCTTTAAGGCTTGAAATGAAGCCTTTTGGCGTAAATATCGTTCTAATTGAACCAGGCTCTTTTAGAACAGGCATTTGGACAACAGGAAAAAAAGTAACGGAGCAATCAATGAAAAAAGACTCGCCATATTATGCTTATATGAGAAAAATTCAAGATTATCTTGATAAAAGCGAGCCTTTCTATGAAGATCCAATCATAGTAGCAAAAAAGGCGGCCAGTATTGTTTTGGAAGAAAATCCAGCTTTAAGATACCCAGTTGGAAAAGGTGTTCGAACAAGAATTAATTTAAAAAATATGCTCAGCTGGAAGAGTTGGGAAAAAGTAATGATGAAAACTTTATACAAAAATTAACTAATGAACAAATACTCCTTAATCAGCAAACCAATAACAAAAAAGGCAAACATGCCGGCAAGAAGAGTATGATATGAATAATGAAATTTAACCTTTTCGCTTGGCAATGAAAAAGCTTAAAAAATTTCCTTTTTTATTCTTTTTTCTGAAGTTCCCAATCCCTGATTAATTTTCTAATATCAAGAGAAAATAAAAAAACTAGTCCATTAATCATCTGGGGGGGATGGAATGAAAAAGGGAATGAAAAAAACTTTAATTATAGTACTGTCATTCATGACCCTGCTGATGGTCTGGAATCAAACACTAGCGCAAGTATCCGGGCCTCCAACCATTCAATTGCGCCTTATGGAAACGACTGATCTGCATGGGAACATGATAGGATATAATTACGAAAATAGAAAAAAGACGGTAGAGTTTGGGCTATCCAGAACGGCGAACTTGATCAAACAAGCCAGGAAGGAAGTGCCAAACTCCCTTCTTTTTGATAATGGAGACATATTGGAAGGCAACGCACTTGATGAATATGCCTATAGGAGCCATCCGTTGGACCTGGCAAATGTCCATCCGGTTTTTAAAGCCATGAACACATTGTTATACGATGCTGCTACAGTGGGGAACCATGAATTTAACTATGGAATTGATTTTATGGAAGAAAGTTTAAGGGGAGCAAATTTTCCTTATATAAATGCCAATATATATGTAGAAGACCGAAACCATTTTGAAAATGATGATCTTAATTATTTCAATCCCTATACCATTCTTGAAAAAGAGGTGACAGATACAGCAGGGGAGAAGCATAAGCTTAACATTGGCGTAATTGGCTTTATCACTCCAATTGTCGCTGAATGGAATAAAGAATATTTTCGAGGCAATCTGAAGGTGAAAAATATTAAGGAAACGGCCGAACATTTTATCCCGATCATGAAAAGCAAGGGGGCAGATATCATTGTGGCTCTTGCCCACACTGGACTGCAATCAGATAAAGGATTGGATGAGAAAAAAGGCAACTCTGTCTATGCTCTAAGCAAGGTAAAAGGCATTGATGCCATTCTATTTGGCCATAGCCATTCTGTCTTCCCTGTAAGGGATGAACTGCAAAAGCTGCCAGGGATTGATTTGAAATCGGGGACCATAAATGGGATTGCTGCCGTCCAGGCAGGGTATTGGGGCAACCACCTGGGACTCATTGATTTAAAAATTGTCCAACAGGAAGGCAGCTGGAAAGTTAAAAGCAGCTTATCCTCGATTAGGCCCGTTTATCGTACAATCAATAAGAAAAGCATGCCTGCTGTCCCGACAGATCCGCTAATTGAACAAATTATGAGAAAAGACCATAAAGAGACTTTGGATTTTTTGAAAGATAAAAAATAAGGCTCTGTTAAATTTGCCTGTTGATTTCAGCACGAGGCACTCAGCGAACAGCGGGCGGTCCGACGCTCTTCGTCGCTTTGCTCCTGCGGGGTCTCCCTTTGAACCGCACTCCCGCAGGACGTTGAATAAGCATCATCGAATAAACACCGCACGAAGAAAATGCGTATGCATTTTCGAGGAGTTCGCACCTTCCGCTCCAATCAACAGGGTGCTAAAAAACAACAAGCTTTAACAGAGTCAAAAATAAAACCCCACCCACTTGAAGGGAGGGGTTCTTAGATTTAAAAATCCTTCTCGGTATCTCTAGTAGATGGGTCTGTAATTCTGTTTGTTGATTCCGGTATAGCATCATAAACCGCTGGATCTACATCATTGATTGATTCATCTGCAAGTGCATTGAATAAATCGTATAGCGGTGCCTTAACAGTTTCTTTCAGCATGCCAGCTTGTTTCTGTCCTAAAGTCTGGCTTTGCCCTTTAATTTCCATCAGCATAATCGCTGCATCGTTCAAGGCAAAGGCACCAAGCGCAGTACCCGGAAGGTTTACATCAGGGTATTTCTGTATTGCACCAAAGTGGGAGAAGCCTCTCTGCAGTGTTTGAGCAGCAAGGGCATTCACCTGCTTGCCTAATTTAAGAACGTCTTCATCCACCTCGTATTGCTGTCCTGTAAATGGATCGGTATATGGGTCTGCCACAACAGCTGCAAGCTGAATCGGAACAGAGCGGTTATCTTCGTCAGAAACGGTATTGAAACCGCGGTGATGAACATCTACATAGACATCCGGCTGTAACTCCTGGAAAACACTTGTAACCGTTCTGGCTTCTGCTGTTACGTAGAATCCGCCGAAGTTACTGTTATTGGTAGCTCTGTCATTTAGGAAAGCTTCCACTACATCTTTATCCTGGTCTTCCACTCTGAAATCCAGGTTCGGGTTATAGTCACGATTCTGATCGTATCCAGGAATTCCATATACTACTCGTCCATTATTATTCTGAGCTCTTTCACTACCGTCACTGTTATAATACCATGGAGCTGTTGTACCTTCAGGAAGGTCAATGTTCTCAGGCAGCCACGTTTGGTGAGTATACCTTGTCGGATACCATTTACCTTCGTACTGGTTGTCTGCACCTTCAGGATTAATGCGCGGCATAATCCAGATAGAAACCTTGTCCAGCATTTCATTTACTTCTTTGGAATTTGAAGATAATTTTTGGATGATATCAACAGCCGCTTCTGTGCCGATTTGTTCATTTCCATGGATTTGTGTTGTGATCAGCACACTTTTTTTATTAGGATCTGCTTCCCCGAATTTTACAACGTAAAGAGGCTCGCCTTTATCTTCTTCAGTTTGGTATCCATCAGGAGACTGGTTTGAATAACCGGCAATTTCAAGCTTCATTTTTCCATTAGAAGAAGCTTCCAGCTTTTGAAGTGTCTGATATAGCTCTTCATTTGACATATAGCTGGATAAAGAAATATTCTGTTCATTCTCAATGTACGGCCCATTTGGTTTTGACTGTGGATCTGCAAGAGCTGTTGACGAAGCAATCATTGACAGTGCTAGAGCTGCAGGAACTACAGCTTTAGTGATTTTTTTCATTCTTTTATCCTCCTAAGTGAATAATTAGTATGTAGTGCGAAACTTTCGTGTTGCTTAATAAAGAGTTTAATAGATAAAAGAGTTAAAGTTAATTGAAAATACTGTATTTTATAAAAACGATTCAAAAGGCATAAGGGCAGATTGTTTATTTTAAGAAAATGGAACCAGGCGAAATAGGTGATTATTACCATTTTGTAAAAAACCTAGGCTCTTTTCTCATAGATCGTTGTTTTCGTTTATAGAATTCTGCCCGTTGATTTCCGCTACGGGCACTCAGCGAACCCGCGGGGAGGGCTGCGAGCCTCCTCGGCTTCGCCTGTGGGGTCTCGCACTTCCCTCTCTTCCCGCAGGACATTGTCTAAACATCCCTGAATTAACACCTCGTCGTAAGAAAATGCGGATGCATTTTCGAGGAGTCAAGTGCCCTCCGCTACAATCAACTCAGTTGGTTAAAATACGTTTGCCTTCAAGACAAACTATACGAAAACAGCCAAAACATAAAAAAGCGCCCAGTCATCTGGACGCCTTCTTCTTATAAAACAGCTAAATCTTCATTTTTCAAATCTGTGATAAACATATGGCCAGGTGCATGTGTAATCATGATTTCTGGCTTTACATGCATGGCAATTGCCTGAGGGGTGACACCGCAAGCCCAAAAGACCGGAACTTCACCATCTTTAATCGTGACAGAGTCTCCAAAATCTGGCTGATTGATAGTTTTTATGCCAATGGCTTCCGGATTCCCAATATGGACTGGAGCGCCATGGACAGAAGGGAAGCGGCTTGTTACTTGCACCGCTCTGATTGCATCTTTTTCCTTCATTGGCCGCATGCTGACAACCATTGGACCTTCAAACCGGCCTGCTTTTACACAGCCAATATTCGTTTTATACATCGGCACATTTCGGTTTTCCTGGATGTGCCTAACAGGGATATTGTTTTTAATCAGTGCCTCTTCAAACGTAAAGCTGCAGCCCAGCAAAAATCCTACCATATCTTCATTCCAATAAGAGCTTATATCTGTCAGTTCTTTAGCCAGCTCGCCGTTCCGGTAAATCCTGTATTTAGGAATATCTGTTCTAATGTCAGCATCAGGAGCAGAGAGCTGCGGAACAGGAGAACCAGGTTCGGTGACGTCAATGATTGGACAAGATTTCGGGTTTCTTTGGCAAAAGAGCAAAAACTCGAATGCCATTTCCTTTGGCAGGATGGCCAAATTCGCCTGAATATAGCCATTTGCCATTCCGGATGTGGGCTTGTCCCAGCCCTGGCTGCGGATCAATTTACGCGCTTCAGCAGGACTCCAAAGAGAAGGGTTAGTCATGAAAAATTCTCCTTTCAACCTTATTTAAATAACTGTGGAATGCCATTTATTAATGAATAAATACCCATGTAGGACATGGCCGCAACAATTATCACGCCAAAAATCGTCATCCAAAGCGGATGCTTATAGTCACCGACAATTTTGGTTTTATAGGCAGCAACCAGCATGACACCTAAAGCAATCGGCAAAATTAAACCATTTAATGAACCAACTAAAAGTAAAATCTTAACAGGTTTTCCGATAATGACAAAAACAAGTGTGGAAATGGCAATAAAACTTACAATCAGCCATTTATGATATTTTTCCAGGATCGGGCTGAAGGTACGGATAAAGGAAACAGACGTATAAGCTGCGCCGACTACAGACGTTACAGCGGCAGCCCACATAACAACCCCGAAAATTTTATAGCCGAAATTGCCTGCTGCCAATTGGAATACGGAAGCAGGAGGGTTGGATGGATCGAGCGCCAGTCCTTGGGACACAACCCCCAATGCAGCAAGGAACAGGAAAATACGCATGATAGAGGCAATACCAATCGCGCTGATGGAGCTTTTTGTAACTTCAGGAAGAGCTTCTTTTCCTTTAACACCCGCGTCAATTAAGCGATGCCCGCCAGCGAAGGTAATATATCCGCCAACTGTTCCCCCAACTAAAGTTATAATGGCAAGAATATCAATTTTATCCGGGGCGAATGTTTTAACAACAGCTTCACCAACTGGAGGCTGTGCAGTGAACATGACATAAACGGTGAGGCCAATCATCACAAAACCTAAAATCTGTGTAAAGCGGTCCATCAGCCTTCCAGCTTCTTTTACAATAAAGATCCCTATCGCCAGGATTCCGCTTAGCAAAGCACCCATTTCAGGGGAGATGCCAAAAATAACATTGGTACCCAAGCCGGCTCCGGCGATGTTCCCAATATTAAAAGCCAGGCCGCCCATGACAATAAGGGCAGCGAGAAAATAACCAAGACCGGGAAGGAGATCGTTAGCAATATCCTGGGCCCGTTTCTCGGAAACAGCAATAATTCGCCAAATATTCATTTGTGCACCAATATCAATAATAATTGATATTAAAATAACAAAGCCGAAGCTGGCTAAAAGTGTTTCAGTAAATACAGTTGTTTGTGTGAGGAACCCCGGTCCGATGGCCGATGTGGCCATTAGGAACGCGGCACCCAGCAATAAGCTCGCATTCGTTTGCTTTTTCATTCAGTTTCCCCCTGTTTTGTTTCATTTTAAAGTGTTTCGGATAAAAATTTAAGAAATATGGCCCCCTGTCCGCCTTTTGTTCGTGAAAAAGGCGATCCAAGGAAGTGAAATTTATGTTATCGTCAACTTTGCAAATAATATGATCAACTTTGCCAATATATCGTCAATTATTCGTTTTATCATCAGCTTTAGCCATATTTCATCAACTCAAGCCAAAATATTATCAGCTTCCCATAAAGGTCTCTTTCATTTCAAAAAATCACTAATTTTAGCTACCTTAATTCCTGCATCCTTCAGAGCAGTTGGAATATATTTGGCAAATTCAAGTGCGCTTTCACCATCGCCGTGAATGCATATCGTGTTGGCTTCTATAGAAACTTCCGTGCCTTGAATAGAAGTTACTTTACCTTCCTTTACCATCCGGATTACCTGATTAACTGCAGCTGTATGGTCTGTGATGAGGGCATTGCTTTCTCTTCTGGAAGTTAGCGAGCCATCTTCCTGGTAAGTACGGTCTGAGAACACTTCATGGGCAGAGTGCAGGCCGATTTTTTTCCCGGCTTTTACAAGCTCACTGCCAGCAAGACCAAATAGAATTAATTCAGGATCCACTTTATAAACCGCTTCGGCAATCGCCTCTGAAAGAGAAGCGCTTTTGGAAGCCATATTGAATAGGGCGCCATGAGGCTTTACATGCTGAAGCTTGCCGCCTTCGGATTTGACAAAACCATATAAAGCCCCGATTTGGTAGACTACCAGGTCATAGGCTTCCTGGGGTGTAATGCTGATGTCGCGCCGCCCGAATCCGGAAAGATCCTGCAAGCCAGGGTGTACGCCGATTCCGACGTTTTTATCCAATGCCATCTTTACCGTTTTGCGCATAGTGGCAGGGTCGCCTGCATGAAAGCCGCATGCAATATTGGCAGAAGTAATATAGTCCAGGATTTCCTCATCCCGTCCCATTTTATACGCTCCAAAACTTTCACCCATATCACAATTAATATCAACAATATGCATCTCATTTTCCTCCTATCTGGTTTTTAGATAAATTCCTTGTTTCAATTCTTTCAATTTCCATTCCCTCTCGAGATATAAGTGCTGAGCCTTCTCATGAGATATTTCCACAAATCTCAGCTTATCGCCGGGCTTGGCCTGTGCAAGCAGAGGGAGGTCGACAAAAGCCACTTGGCCGATTTTTGGATAGCCTCCGGTTGTTTGCCTGTCTGCAAGCAAAACGATCGGATTCCCATCAGGCGGAACTTGTATGGAACCAAAATTGACTGCCTCGGAAATCAATTCCGCTGGTTCAGATAATGAAAGGGCAGGGCCCTTTAGTCTGTAGCCCATTCGATCTGACTGTGCTGTTACATCAAAGGCAGCCCCGATCAGTTTTTGCTGGCTCTCCTTTGAAAAAAGCTCAAATTGCCGGCCCTTTGTGAAGCGGATGAACGGATTGGATTCAGTATTCGGAATGAGCTCGGGTGTGATGGACCAATCACTTTCTAAAAAGGATTGGTTTTGTAACTGTTGTATTAAATATTCCGTCATTCTATCTGATTGGTCTGATGGCGTCCCCAAAACAAGCTGGTCACCAGCTTTTAAAGCTCTTCCTTCATAACCGCCGATGCCAGCACGCAAATAAGTGGCTTTGCTTTTCATTACTTCGGATACAGAGAAGCCGCCGGCAACAGCCAAATAGGCCCGGCAGCCGCTCTGGGTATAGCCGAATTTAAGTTCGCTGCCTTTTTTCACAAAAATAGATCTCCAGGAGCGAACAGGCACGCTATTTATAGCTGGAGATAGATCCCCGCCGCAAATAGAGATAAGGGCATCTTCTTCAAAAATGATTGTGGGCCCCAGCATGGTTATCTCCAGAGTGGGTTCATTTTCAGCATTACCTGTCAGTAAATTAGCCATTCGGTGTGCAAATGGGTCCATCGCTCCGCTTGCAATCACGCCAAATTTTTGGAAACCGGTTCTACCCAAATCCTGTATGCTTGAAAGGAGACCCGGTTTTTTAATTTTAAGCATTACTCTGTCTCCTTCCAATTCTCGAATTCTTTCAGGCTAATCGGTTTAAATTTGATCTTATCCCCGGCTTTTAACAAGGTAGGGGAATCATCATGCGGGCGGAACAATTTCACGGGAGTTCGCCCAATCAGCTGCCAGCCCCCAGGTGTTTCGATCGGATAGATCCCAGTCTGCATGCCTGCGATGCCAACCGTTCTTTCTGGAATTTTTAAACGGGGAGATTCCCTTCGGGGAGCAGCGATTTTCTCGGACATGCCTCCAATAAAAGGGAAGCCTGGAGCAAACCCAATCATATAAACCAGATAGTCGCCCGAAGAATGAATGTTAATGACCTCCTCTGGTGTCATTCCATTATGCTTTGCAACATACTCCAGATCCGGACCAAATTCACCGCCATAGCAAACCGGTATTTCAACCACCCTTGCATCTGCAGCTTTGCTTGCTTCTAAACCCTCCATAAGCGGTTTAATTAGAGAACAAACGTAGTCGTATGAGAGCTTGTCACTTGAAAGCTGATAAATGAGCAGAGGATCATAAAAAATGCTAACAGTCGTATAAGCAGGGATGTACTCAGTCATCCAATCCGGCGGCTGAGTTTCAAGGACTGCTGTTAAGGCCTGAACCTTTTCGTGGGCCTCCTGGCTAATTTCGTTCCCCAGTTCAATTAGGACAGCATTATCTCCCAAAGGGTGTAAATTGTATTCCATCTTTTCACCTGCTTTCTTTTGAAACTATTATTCTGGTAAAAGTAATTTGGTTTTGCTGCTAAATATCAAATAGGAATCTTACTCTATTCACCAACATCTATGAAAGTTGTTTTCAATAGGTTTTCAAAAAGGTGTATGGTCCAGAGTTTTCCAGCTAAGCAGCAACTTAGTATAACCGAATATATTATACTATAATAGACTGAAAATTCTTTTTGTGCAAATGCTCATTTCAATATTTATTCATAAAAGAGTAAAAGAAAGTTTTGATATTTACTTAATAAACTTTTTTATTTATTGGATTCAAGCAATTTTAATAGTAAAGTTCTTAATTTTCCAAAACTCAATAGGATCATTTTAAGTGAATAAATATTCACCCATTTTCTTTATAGTTTACAAAACCTCCAGAAATGGGAATATAGTGAACACTATGAATTGGGGAGAGATACTTGTGGGTACAAACACAGAAATTAACCTATCAGAAAGATTTGAAGCTGCTTTTAACCGTATTCATAAAGCCTTAAAACAATCTGCCAAAAAGGCCAGGACAGATAAATTTTATAAATTGATTGAAATCCAAAAAAACCATTCACTCATCCGATTATACGAGGATGACTTATATCAGTTTGCCAAACTAAGAAATGCAATTGTGCATGAGAAAATCGAACTCGACTATTACATTGCCGAACCTCATTTGGAGACAGTTGAAAGAATCGAACGGATTGCTGAACATTTTGAAAAGCCGAAGTCGGCACTGTCGATTGCCGCGACTCCTGTTTTTTATTTTTATGAAGATGGAAAGCTGTCAGATGTATTGGCCATTATCAATAAGTTTTCACACTCCCAGTTTCCCATTTATAATAGGAAGGAAGAGTACTCGTGGCTGCTGACTTCAGCAGATATCGTGAAATGGATGGCCGAGCATTTTACAGAAGAAACAATCCAGCTAAAAAAAGTGCAAATAAAAGAGCTTTTTAATAAAAAATCGAAGCATCAAATAACGTTTGTCAGCAAAGATACGTCCATATTTGATTTAGAGGATTTATTTGAAGAGTACCGGTCCAAAAATGAAAAACTGGAAGGCATTATTGTTACTGAAAAGGGTAAGCCGAGTGAAAAGCCAAAAGGGATCATAACTGCCTGGGACCTTCTCGAAGCGGATGCCGAAAATTAATCATGCAAAAAGGTGCAAACCGATTGGTTCGCACCTTTTTGCAGTCCCCATAAGGACGTTTACAGGAATCCTATTGCATCAGGCCAAAGCGGATTAGTGTGGGCCTATCCTGCACTTGCATCCCCGCTGACCTCAGAGCAAAGATTCCTTTCTTTGCAACGCCAAACGAATACCGTGAAGTCGCTGTAAACCTGATCATGGCTTCAGTCCCTCCTTCTGGTTTTTGGCCTTGCATTATTACCTTTTCCACGATTTTGAAAAATAAAACATCTTCCTCAAAACAAAAAGTGCCTGTAAAAAAGCTGAAAATATGATAAGATAAAGTGATAGCTAAATAGAAATCCGTATGTTTACGGTAGAGGTTCTAGCTACCCTCTTTAAAAAACTAAGGAAAACAGGTCTGCTTTCTTAGTAGTCCTGTTTTTCTATTTAAAGGAGAATTTTTATGAAAAAGGATAAAGCGCTCGTTGTTTTCAGCGGCGGCCAGGATAGCACTACATGCTTATTTTGGGCAAAAGAACGATTTGGAGAAGTAGAGGCAGTAACTTTTAATTATAATCAGCGTCATAAGCTTGAAATTGAATGTGCACAAGAAATTGCAAAAGAATTGGGCGTCAAGCATCATATTCTTGATATGTCTTTATTAAATCAGCTCGCTCCAAACGCCCTTACTCGTGATGAGATCGAGGTGAAGGATGGGGAAGAAGGGGAACTGCCATCCACGTTTGTACCCGGGAGGAACCTGCTGTTCCTTTCTTTTGCTGGTGTGCTGGCCAGCCAGATCAGTGCGAAGCATATTATTACTGGTGTTTGCGAAACAGACTTCAGCGGATACCCGGATTGCAGGGATGTTTTTATAAAATCACTAAATGTTACACTTAATCTTTCAATGGACCAGCAGTTTGTCATTCACACGCCATTAATGTGGCTGAATAAGGCGGAAACATGGAAGCTGGCAGATGAACTGAATGCGCTTGACTATGTACGTGAAAAAACGCTCACTTGCTACAACGGAATTCCTTCTGATGGCTGCGGGGAGTGTCCGGCATGTCATTTAAGGCGAAAAGGTCTTGAGGAATACCTCCAAGAGAAAGGGGAGCTTTAAGCCATGTACGGATTCAGGATTGTTGATAAACTTCAGAAGATTGACAAGGATATTAAACGCGATCAGCTAAAATATCATCAAAAACGCGTTCTTGTCAGCAAGGAATTCACCTTTGATTCCGCCCATCATTTGCATTGCTACGAAGGCAAATGCAAAAATTTGCATGGCCACACATATAAAGTTATTTTCGGAATAAGCGGGTTTGTTGATGACAGAGGCCTCATGATAGACTTCGGAGATATTAAGGAAATCTGGAAAAATGAAATTGAGATTTTCCTTGATCATAAATATTTGAATGAAACCCTGCCTCCGATGAATACGACTGCAGAGAACATGGTTGTCTGGATTTATGAAAAAATGGCTGAATCCCTTCAACGCCGGTCTGACGAATATTTCGGTGCTAGGGTAGAATTTGTACGTCTTTACGAAACTCCTACCAGCTATGCAGAAACGAGAAGGGAGTGGATGGAGGTTGAGTAAAATCCCTGTTCTTGAAATTTTCGGGCCGACCATCCAGGGTGAAGGAATGGTTATCGGCCAGAAAACGATGTTTGTCCGCACAGCAGGCTGTGATTATTCCTGCAGCTGGTGCGATTCTGCATTCACCTGGGATGGAAGCTCCAAAGACAGCATCCGTCAAATGGAACCCGATGAGATTTGGAAGGAGTTAAAAGAACTCGGGGGCGAAGGTTTTTCCTTTGTTACCATCTCCGGTGGTAATCCGGCTCTTTTGAAAAACCTCGATGGCTTCATTTCTTTACTGAAAGCAGAAAGGATCAAAATCTGCCTTGAAACTCAGGGCAGCCGCTGGCAGGACTGGTTTTATGAAATTGATGAACTGACCATTTCACCGAAGCCGCCAAGCTCAGGAATGAAAACGGATTTTGAAATGCTTGATTTGATCCTCGAAAAACTGCAAAAAAGAGGCGATAGAGATAAACAGGTCTCCTTAAAGATTGTTATCTTTAATGATGATGACTATGAGTATGCAAAAATGGTCTATCAGCGCTACCCGGGTATTCCATTTTATCTGCAGGTGGGGAATGATGATACGGCTACTGCAGATGATCAGGATCTGATGCAAAGACTGCTTGGGAAATATAATTGGCTCATCGAGAAAACGATGGTTGACCATGATTTGAAAGATGTAAAAGTCCTGCCGCAGCTCCACACATATATTTGGGGCAATAAGCGGGGAGTATAGCTTCATTCACAAACCCGTTACATACATTATGAACGGGTTTCTTCTATTTGAAAGCTCTTATAACTACAAGGAAATAAATGTCAGCCTAAAAAATTCAGGTTAAACTATTTAAATCATGTGCTTTTTCTTGAATTTACAATGCATGAAAATAATTATTTAGCCTGCCAGGCCTTGTGTCCGGCTGTTTACTTAGTTAGAAAGATTTTTTTAAACCCAGGGAATGCTATCAAAAAGGAGTGTGGAAAATGAAAATATTCATAAGCTTTCTGTTACTGATTTTTTCATTAAGCAGTACGGCAGGTGACACCGCTGCAGCTTCGCCAAAACCCGAACTGGCCATTGTCATTGATGACCTGGGGAACAATATGAAGGGTACAGCTGAAATGATGGAACTTCCGGTTACATTGACGGTAGCCATCATGCCTTTCATGCCAACGACAAAGGAAGATGCCGAAATGGCTAATAAGAACGGCCATGAAGTCATAGTTCATCTCCCAATGGAACCAAAAAGAGGCAAGAGAAGCTGGCTCGGTCCAGGAGCAATCACGACTGATTTAAGCAATGAAGAAATCCGCAAAAGGGTAGAAGATGCGATAAAGGAGGTCCCACACGCTGTCGGCATGAACCATCATATGGGATCACGAGCGACTGAAAATGAGCGTGTCATGAGAATTGTTATGGAAGTTTGTAAGAAACATGGTCTTTTTTACTTGGACAGCAAAACAACCGGCAAAAGCGCGGTAGGCAAGCTAGCAAATGAAATTGGCGTTCCTTATGTAGAGAACAATATTTTTTTCGACGATATTTACACCACTGCACACATTACCAAACAAGCTGATAGGCTGGCAGAAAAACTCGTAAAAAGCGAACGAATTATCGCAATAGGGCATGTTGGCATCACAGGCCCCAAAATGGTATCTGTTTTAAAGGAATATATCCCTGTCTATCTACAAAAAGCCAATATAGTCCCGCTATCAGAACTAATCCCCGGCTACGAACTAATTGACGAAGGACCTTAAAAAATAAAGCTGCAAACCCGAAGAGGTTTGCAGCCTTTATGGTGTGTAATGAAACTGATCTAGTGGTGGTATAGGTACCTGGTACTGAAAGGGGGGCCGCCCACATTCCGGTCTGGTTAGTCCCGCAACGAAGCGAAGTTAGAAGAGGTGGGCGGCCGTGAATATAGTATATGCAATCAACGGAAAAGGATGCAAAAAACCTTCCACCATATTGGCAGGAAGGTTTTTGCAGCTTACTGGTCTAGTGTGGTATAGGTACCTGGTACCTTTTTGAATGCCAGATACATCATCGGCACGATGATCAGGGTTAGGATAACCGAGAACAGGATGCCTGAGATGATCGTGATGGCGAGAGGCGTAAATAAGGCATCGCCGCTTACTGCTACAGGGATTAATGCTACAATGGAAGTGAGTGCTGTTAGCAGGATGGGGCGGATTCTAGTACGGCCTGCTTCTACCACTGCTTCTTTTAAAGGCATTCCATTTCTTAGTCCTTGTTCCATAAATTCAATCAGCACGACAGAGTTTCTAACTACAATTCCGGTCAATGATACCATACCCATAACGGCAAGGAAGCTGATTGGCGTTTGTGTGACAAATAGTCCAAGGATTGCACCTGCAATCGCCAAATAAACAGCAACCAGGACCAGGAATGGAAGTCCCAATGAGTTAAACTGGAAGGCAATCAGCAAGTATACCAAAAAGATGACAATGATAAATAAAACGGTAATCTCAGCAAAGAAATCATTTTGCGCCTGATTTTCTCCGCCTATTGAAATGCTATAATCATTATCATTCAGCTTTTCTCGTTCATCTTCAACGACATTCTGGACATTTTCCTTGAAATTCTCCTCATCCTTTGGGAAAGCTCTGATCGTAATAGCACGATCCCCATTAAGGTGAGGGATCCGCTGAATTTCTTCAGTTCTTTCTTCATCTACAAGAGTGTCGATGGACACAAGGGTTGGAGGACCTCCCTGGGCACTGCCAACCGCAATTTCAAGGTCGGAAAGATCAAGAGCTTCATCTTTTTCGCCTAGAAGGATACTCATATCCATTTTGGTAACTCCATTGTCAAAAGGTTTAAGAGGAATCCCTTCAGTTGCAAGACGAATTTGCTCACTAATCTGGTTAACAGTGATTCCATAATTCTCTATAAGCTCCCGGTTCGGTACATACTTTAAGGTAGGCTCAGGGTTACCGATATTATCGACAACAAAATCTGCTCCTGCTTTTTTCATATCTTCTGTCAGGCTATCCCGCAGCTCCAAAAGCTTCCCGATTTCCGGTCCTTTAATCGTTACCGTTACAGGTGCGCCCGCAGGAGGCCCCTGCTGGATGGTTTCCATAAAAATTTCAGCATCAGGATATTTATCCCGAAGCACGGAAGACCAGTCATCAATCAACCCCTGTGCTGTCTGGCTTTCCCGATCTACCCGAGCCACGATTTGTCCTGTATGAGGACCAGTTACCTTGAGTGAACTATTAAACAGATTAGGCAGCCCGGTTCCGGCAAATATGCTCGTTTCCGTTACACCCTCATCACTTAATATCATTTCTTCAATATTTTCTAGCTCATTTGATGTTTCCTCAAGAGTCGTTCCGATCGGCAGGGAAACATCAATCGTTACTTCTTCGCGGTCAGCAGCCGGGAAAAATTCAAACGGTGTTAATACAACCAATCCCAAAATTGCTGATGTAAAAATCAATCCAAGAATAGAAACAAGTTTTGGTTTTTTTGAAAAAGGCTTTAAAATTTTATCAGCATAGAAATCAGCTGTTTTATTCAATGGTTTGCCCAATAAACCAGGTGCATCTGAAACCTTTTTGCTAGTTTTTCGATAAAGCATAAAACGCATCATCGGCACAAAAATCAGCGCAACGAGTGTTGATGCCAAAATAGTCGTAATCAGGACTGTCGGCAATGCACGGATAAATGCTCCATTACCCCCGGATAAAAAGACGAGCGGAAGAAATGTAAAAACGATCGCCAGTGAAGAGGTGACAATGGAGACCCATATTTCTTTTGTCCCGTATACAGCCCCGGCAAGGGCATTATCACCCAGCTTGTAGCGTCTTTGTATATTATCATTAACAACAATCGAGTCATCAACCAGAATGCCTAATGCGATGATTGCACCAATGACTGATATTTGATTTAAATCTACATCCGCAAACGGCAGGGGAATCAGCCCCATTAAGACAGAGATTGGAATGGCAAGCGCCACGACAAAAGCGCCAGATGCCGTTAAACCAAGCGCAGTTGTTAAAATAACCGCAATGACTGAAATGGCGAGAGAAAGGAATAATCCGTCAAAAATATCTGTCACCAAATTAGCCTGAGAGTAGTAATTCTCAAGTGTTACATTTTCAGGCAACCCTGTACTGAGCTCCTTCATTTTTTCACTTACTCTTACATCAACAGACGGGATATCCTGGCCTTCTTCCACAAATGCGGTAAACGAAATCGAGGGCTTTCCATCTAGTGTAACGATATCTTCTTTTTCCTGTTGAACCATTTCAGCCTTTCCCACATCTCCCAACAGGACTGATTCCCCTTGAGGAGACTTTCCTACAAATAAATCCTCAATTTGCTCTTCAGAAGTAAAATGATCAACAGTCAATTGCACAACTTCTTGATTTATTTCCTGCTTCCCAATGGGAGTTGGGTAATATTCCTCGTTAATTGCCTCGATCACATCAGGAAGGATAATGCCTTTTTCTTTTAATAGCTCAGGATCCAGCTGGATCGCTATTTCTTCTTCAGGGAGACCTTTAATTGTTACTCCCGATACACCTCTTAAGGATTCAACTTCCTCTTTCCAGCGAGTTAATTCTTTTTTTAATGGAAGAAGATTCTCCATATCATTACTTGTGAGATGATAAGAGACGATTGGCATTTTAATCGTTGACTCATTAATTTCAGGTTCAAATGCTTCTTCAGGAAATCCGGCAGCTGTATCCGATACTGCCTGGCGGACATTGCTGAATACTTCTTTTTTGTCTTCTCCATCTGTTACGGTTACGATTATAGCTGAGAAGCCAGCGGCTGAAGAAGAACTGATTTCTTCAATTCCATCAATAGACAGCAATTTTGATTCCAAGGGGTTTGTTATATTTCGTTCCACCCTATCAACAGTAGCACCGGGATAGACAGTATTTACTGTGCCGATATTGACAGTGGTTTCAGGAATTTCCCTTTGCGGAAGCTGCATGAACGTAAACACGCCAATAATAACAAATAATAAAAATAGGATAATAAAAATTTTGGATCGCTTCAGTATCCATCCAAGCATACATGTTCCTCCTCAGGGTATTGACTCACGGGTCAAATGATGAATAAAATAGTTTTAAACCTCTATATAACAAGGAAATATAATTGACTCAATAGTCATTTTGCATGTTTTTGCAGATGGAGTCAAGAATGAATGTGCTGGGTTTAGATATAAAACCAATTAATGTCCGAGGTGCTGATATGAATAAAAGAGAAGTCATTTTAGAAACGGCAGTTGAGCTTTTTGCCGAAAAAGGATACAGCCATACATCCATGCAGGAGATTGCCGAGGGAGTGGGAATATCCAAGGGGTCATTGTATTCTTTTTTTACATCAAAAGAAGATCTGATCATTTCGATCTATGAACATTATCAACAGCTTGTGTTCGAGCGTGTTTTCATCATTGGTCTTGACGGGGATCTGCCGCCGAGGGAAAAGCTTGAAAAACAATTTGAGGTACAGTTTGAGGGAATTCTCCATTATAAAGCTTATATGAAAATGCATTTGCGTGGCGAAACCGGGACGAATAACAAAAAAATATCTGCCATGGAACACAGGATGAGAGGCCGCTTATTTTCTTGGCTGCAGAATAGCTTGCTAGAACTTTACGGAGAAGAAATAACTGCCTATAAATGGGATCTGATGTTCATGACGCAATCCATCTATCGTACCTATATGATGCTCTTGGTGACAGGGCAGGCAGAAGCAAAACCTGCTGCTATTGGCAAACACATTGTAAGGCAGCTGGAGGTTATGGCAAATGATTTTCTAAATGGGAATAGCCAACCCATTCTTAATGATGAAATGATGCAGGACTTTATCGTCGATATGGATAGGGAGGGGGCATTCGTTTCTTTTGAAAAAAGGGAGCAGGCCTGGAAAACACTTTACAACAAACTAAACAAACTAGATCTTCCTCAATCATCCAGCTTAAAAGAAATTGCCAACCGCATTTCCGAAGAAACAAAAAAATCCCGTCCTGAGAAAGTGGTGCTAAAAGGGCTTTTCGCTTTGCTAAAAGAAAACGACGAAATTGCAAACGAATCAAAAGCCCTGGAAGACGAGATTCTCTCTGTATAAATAAGATCTTCACATATGAAAAATAACATTGTCATCAATTTTTTTCGAATTGGAGCAATGTTTTTTTTCCCTATTTTTAAAAAGTGAGGCGGAAGTTTGTCCGGCTTTTTTGCAGGGTATGTAAGCAATATAAACAAAAATGGAAGGAGAGGTTAGGATGCTTTGGACGATTGCAGGTATTTTGCTTGTATTATGGATTCTCGGATTAATATTTGAAGTAGCAGGTGGCATCATCCATCTACTGCTAGTGATTGCAGCCATCATTATTGTCGTAAACTTTATCAAAGGCCGTGCATCAGGCAGGGGATAGAAAAAGTTTAAACAAAAAAAGCCTTCACTGAAGGCTTTTTTCTATGCCCTTTTCCTTTTTATAGCGCCATCGGAGAACAACTGCGATGCCGGTACAATATATCTATTAGTTCCCTTCATATAAAAACAATTACTCAAATATTTCATTTCTTGGTAAAGCGCAATTTTTGACACCAGAGCAGAAATTTCAGTTGTTTTTTGCTCATAGAGTGATGCCTAAGTCGGTTGCTGTCGGCCGGCAGAGTTTGCTTTATCGAGTGAAGCCTTTACCTGTTCATCAGATAATTTAAACAATGGCAATTTGATTGTAAAGGTCGTCCCATTATTCTCTTCGCTATCAATATAATACTCGCCCTTCATGCGCTTAATAATATCAAAAGAGATCATCAGGCCGAGTCCGGTACCTTTTGTTTTCGTCGAATAGTATGGCTGGCCAAGCATTGATAATTGCTTTTCCGAAAGGCCAATTCCCTCATCTGTTATGTGAATATATGCAGTGCTTCCTTTTTTAAATGCGCATACCTCTAAAATTCCACCATCAGGCATCGCTTCAATACTATTTTTTATTAGATTAATAAGAAGCTGCTTGAGTTCATTCATATTGCCGTTTATAAAAATGCCATCAGAAATCTTTGTTCTAATTTCGACCTTAGCCATTAGAGCGTACGACCTCATAAAATCCGCCACTTCAAAGAGCGTAGCCGAAAGAAGGACCTTCCCGGAAACAGAGCTATCCGGACGAGCAAGTGAAAGGAAATCATTGATAATGTGGTTGGTCCGGTCAAGCTCTTCCAATGACACTGAAATGAAGGTACTCTGTTCTGAGGTGAGATTCTGGTCATTCTTTAGCATTTGCAGAAATCCTCTTACCGTGGTCATTGGATTTCTGATTTCGTGGGCAACAGATGCTGCCAGCTGGCTAATGGCATTTAATTTATCCGCACTCTTCAACTTTTCCATCATGGCTGTCCGTACTCGATCTATTTCAATTAAATAAATAATCATGGAAATGGTCACAATCGAAACGATCGAGAACAAGATAAGGAATATAGCTTCGCCGTAAAGCCCCTCCTGAATAAAAATTAGATAACGAGTAATGGTAATCGGTACATAAAATACCGCTGCAAGACTAAGCTTTTGCCTGAAAGAGCATTTCTGATAATATTTCGACGCAAAGTAAAAGAGAACAGCGATAACTGAATAATTTATGGTCATGATCAAGAGGGAGCCTGCTGAAAAAAGGGCTTTAAAACCGATTAATGCAATAATAGTAATAATCCCCGCAGCAGGATGGATATAGAAATAAGCCACAAATACGGGTATAAATTTCAAATCGAAAGACTGATCCCCAGCAATTGTAACAGGAAAAGCCATAGTTAAGAAAAGGGAGAAAATAAGCACAACCATAAGAAATGATGGTGACTTCATACCTGCTCTTTGATGAGAGAGGAGGTTATTTGTAAAAGGTATTATCATCATGATAAAAAAATGTAAAATCAAGTCAGCTGCAAAATCATTCAAAAGAACCATGCCTCCATACCTTTTTGTCTATAAATTAATTAAACAAATAGGGGAGAGACTCCTTTATAAATAGGCAATCTTTTGATTATTATTTACAATTTAACTACTTTAGTTTACATAATATATTTATAAAAAACTCACCTCGTAAAATTATTTTTTCATGTGCTTCGATCGAAAAAAATTACAACCCGGTTGAAAAAAAAAAAAAAAAAAAACAACTTCAATTCTGCTAAAATAGCAATCAAATAAATGAAAAAGCCCCAAACCACGGGTTTACCGGCCAATTGCAGGAAAGAAGCTGAGGACAAGGATACTGGTTCGAATAACTAATTGTTAAAAGATGATGATTAACTACCATCCTATAGGGGAAGATGAGGTCATCGTCGTTAAGTTACTGATTTAGTACAATATCACAAGAAAAGAGAGAACATCGTTGTTAATCTAAAGAATTAACAACCAAATGTCCGGGGGAGAAGACATTATTGTCGTTAATATCACTGATTAACTCCCATATCCAAGGGAGAGCAGGCAATTTCGTCGTTAATATCACTGATTAACTCCCATATCCAAGGGAGAGCAGGCAATTTCGTCGTTAATTCCACTGATTAACTCCCATATCCAAGGGAGAGCAGGCAATTTCGTCGTTAATTCCACTGTTTAACTTCCATATCCAAGGGAGAGCAGGCAATTTCGTCGTTAATCTCCCTAATGGATACCATCCATCAAAGAAATAGCTAACATTGTGTGAAAAAGCACCCGATTTATGAACTTTAAATGAAACAAAGCAATTATCGCCATCAACGAAACATATATCCCTTAACAATAACAAAGCCGGCCCCCATTCAGGGCCGGCTTCACTTTTAGGCTACAACCATATCAACATTCAATTCTCCCACAATCTCCTGAACCTCTGTACCTTCCAAAGTCTCTTTTTCAAGAAGAGCTTCTACAAGATTTTCAAACTGTTGCTGATGGTTTGCAATTAGCAGTTCGCATCTTTCCAACGCTTTTTGGAAAAGATCCTGCATCTTGGCTTCTTTTTGTCCTTTATTAAAAGTAAGCTCGAAGCCGTTATCCAGCAGGCCTGTATCGACCATTTGCTCGATAATATGCTTAGCTTGCTTAACATCACCGCTGACTCCGATACTGTGCTCACCGAGAATCAATCTTTCGGCTACACCGCCTGCAAGAATCATGGCTACTTGATCGAGCAGCTCGCTCGTTGTGGAAAGATGAAGTTCCTTTTGAATAGGAGCTACATATCCAAGAGCTTCACCACGTGGGATAATTGTTGCTTTACGAACAGAACCCGGCTTGGTCAAAGCTGCAACCAATGCGTGGCCCGCTTCATGGATCGCCACACGCTGCTTAGTTCCTGCATCCTGCAGGGCACGGGTAGTGGTACCAAGAATTGTGCGGTCAAGAGCATAATCCAAATCTTCTTTTGAGATAATTTCCTGGCCATTTCGTACGGCTCTTCGGCTTGCAGTTTCAAAAAGAGAATGTAGATCTGCTCCGGAGAAGCCTGAAGTGCTTTCAGCTAAATCACCAAGAGTCGTCATGACATCTTCAGCCAGCAATCTATTTTTCGTATGGATATTGATAATCTCTCTTCGGCCCTTTGTATCAGGAAGCGGGACATTAAAAGAGAAGTCAATACGTCCAGGGCGAAGGAATGCTTCGTCCAGCATATCTTTTCGGTTTGTTGCTGCAATGAACAAAATCCCGTCATTGGAATGTCCGCCATCAAGCTGGACAAGAAGTTCTGTCAATGTTTTTTCGCTTTCTTCTCCGCCATGCTGCTTTCTGCGGCCAGCAAGTGCATCTACTTCATCGATAAAGACAACAGCAGGTGCATACTTTCTGGCATTTTGAAAAAGGTTCCTTACACGGGAAGCTCCAACACCGACAAATAATTCATTAAAGCCGGATCCGCTGGTTGAGAAGAACGTTGCGCCAAGTTCCTTGGCAATTGCCTGTGCCAGCAAAGTTTTCCCTGTTCCCGGAGGTCCGTATAATAGAATGCCCTTCGGTGGTTTAATCCCCATTTTCAGCGAACGTTCAGGCTCTTTTAAAATAGAAAGAGTCTGCATGATTTCCTCTTTCATTTCTTCCTGGATGCCGCCCACATCTTCAAGCGAAATGGAAGGAAGGGGCTTTGGCTTTGAAACACTTTGCTTCATAGTATTTGTAGCGCCCATTCCGCCTTTTCCTGATTTAAATAGGTAAATTCCGATGGCTATGAATAATAAGACCACTCCGCCAAGAATCCAAGGCGTATACGGGCCTGTTGTTGCGAAAGTATATTGTATATTATAGGTTTCTACTAATTTATCAACCATTTCGCTGTTAGGAGGTACATGTGAAATATACTCTCCATCAGGGGCAGTAATTAGTAGCTTGCCGTTTTTATATTCCTGTATTGCAACAGTCTTTCCATCCTGGGAGGCAATAAGCTTTTCCACAGAAGAAAACGGGACTGTCACATCCTTATTTCCTGCTTGTACGGTCCAAATAACCGCTGCCAAAATCACCGTGACCACCAATAAAAGCAAAACAATCGTTGAAGGTTTCTGTAAACGTGATTTCAACTAATTCCCTCCTTATTGAACATATTCTCATTATAAGGAAAAAGAAAAGTTATTTATAGGCTTTTACACTTTTTAAACGTTGTAAATTATGGAAAAATAATATTTTGCCGCTAAAGTGTGCTATAACAGGCTTGCAAGGACGCTTATTTATGAAAGATATGTGACAAAAGGGGATGCACACAATAGATTAGCTACATTCCAAGTATGTATCCGAGTCAAACTATATTTTTTTATGATCAGTCCTTATGCTGAATTTAAGATTCCCAACACAAATTTACCTCCACGAAATTCGGAAATGCATCCAAACCCCTTTTTGCTTCTTCCCAACATCTATTCGAATCCTGCAGACGCGGAATTACGCCAATCTCAAACATAATTGCTCTAACTGGGTGGGAATTGCGTCTGCAACCCCTTTTCGCTTTTCCAAACATCTAACCGCTTCTTCCTGATGCCGAATTGCATCATCCTCTAACAGAATTATGTCATTTTGAATGGGAATCGCCCCAAGCTCCAAACGCTAGGTTCATATGATTGGAAGTTAAAAGGAAAATCATTAATAATAGTACTTATTACTTTATAATAAGAAAAAGGTGTTGGAATGAATCAGCAGGATTTTACGAAAGGGAATATATTTAAACAGCTCCTTATTTTTTCGGCTCCAATCATGCTGACAAATTTGCTGCAGGTGTCCTATCAGTTCATTGATAGCCTGTGGGTTGGAAATTTGCTTGGGGCGAATGCTTTAGGGGCTATTGCGGTTTCGGGGACTGTTATTTTTACTGTTCTTTCATTTATTATCGGGATTAACAATGCGACTTTGACCATTTTGTCTCAGCAAAAGGGAGGAGACAATGAAAAGGGGCTTAAGAGGTATTTAAATGCCTTTGTCGTGATTTTAACAGTCTTATCCATAGGGCTCGGCTTGGCAGGATTTTTATTTTCCGAAAAAATATTGGTTTTCTTGGGGACCCCTACGGGAATGATTTCAGATGCTGCATCTTATCTGCAAATTAATTTTCTCGGCATTCTGTTTTTATTTGGCTATAATTTTATCGGTACTGTGCTTCGTGCTCTGGGAGACAGTAAAACCCCTTTATTTTTTGTGTTGATTGCGGTGATTCTGAATGCAATTTTGGATCCGCTTTTCATTTGGACATTCAATCTTGGAATAGAAGGGGCTGCGTATGCAACCATTGTTTCACAGGGAATTGCTTTCCTGGCTGGCATGGTGCTTATTCTTCGCAAAAATCTGGCTCCATTCACCATGCCTTCATGGCCGCAGAAGGAAGAGGCTGCATTAATTTTCAAACTAGGCATTCCATCTGGTCTGCAAATGACCGTTATTTCAGCCGGAGTGATGGCCATTATGAGTGTCGTTACATCGTTTGGCGGAGATGTGGTTGCTGGCTTTGGTGCAGCACAGAGGATTGACAGTATCATTATGCTCCCTGCTATGGCTTTGGGGACAGCTGTGAACAGTATGGCCGGGCAGAATATTGGCAGTAATGAATGGGATCGCGTTCATAAAATTGCTTTTTACGGTGTGATTTATAATCTTGCATTTATGCTTATCATCGCATTACTGACAGTATTGTTGGCTGAATATGGAGTCAACTTGTTTATCCAGGAAAAAGAAGCGCTGGAATACGGAACCGAATATTTGAAAATGATTGCGTTTTTTTATCCATTGCTTGGTATTAATTTTATCCTGAATGGGATTGTAAGGGCTTCTGGAGCAATGTTTCAGGTGCTGGTACTCAACATCATTTCTTTCTGGGTTCTGCGCTATCCTTTGACCTATCTCTTTTCAAAGTTCATGGGGGAGAAAGGGATCGCTGCCGGCATGGGTGTCAGCTTTGCCATCAGCAGCGTGATTGCTTTTATTTATTATCGATATGGCAAATGGGATGAGCAAAAGCTATTTGAGGAAGGTAAATAAACACTTTTCATAGATTAGAAAACAATATATAATAAAATGGAATAATTTGATAACGTTACCACAAGGGGAGCATTTTGCTGAGAGTGAACATTTTGCTGTTCTGACCCTTTGAACCTGTTAGATAATGCTAGAGCAGGAATGTGGAATAAAAGGCAGAGAGGATCATTCTGCCTGCTTGTTCTCCCTTGGGGTATCTTCATACTTATGAAGGGGGATTTTTTATGAAAAAATTAAGTTTGACAGCAATGATAGAAGCATCATTTTTCGCATCATTTGCGATTATTCTGGATTTCCTGCCATCAATTAAACTTTCGCCATCGATATCTATCTCTGCTGCCATGATTCCTATTTTTATACTGGCATTCAGATGGGGTTTCAAAGTAAGCTTTATTGCAGGCTTATTGTGGGGAATCCTGCAGATTGCAATGGGGGATGCATGGATCGCTACACCGCTGCAAGCGTTTATTGAATACTTTGTTGCCTTTGCTTTTATAGGATGTGCTGGTTTGTTTTACCTTCCAATCCAAAAACAATTGCGCAATGGAAACAAGAAAAAGGCACTCGGCTGGATTGTCTTGGCCATTTTTGCAGGCAGCTTTACCCGCTATTTCTGGCATTTTATTGCGGGTGTACTCTTTTTCGGAAGCTATGCACCAAAGGGAATGTCACCAATTCTGTTTTCCTTCCTGGCGAATGGCGCAACCATGCTTGGAGCAGCCATATTATGTTCCATCGTGGCGGTATTATTAATTTCTTCAGCGCCAAGATTAGTCCTTAGAAAAGCTGATGGTGATATAACAACACAAAAACGGGCTTCTTTACGATAGGACCTCTTTTGATCATCCATCCATCCGAAGAGGTTTTTTATTGTTGGGGGTAAAGAACTCCCGAAAATTGGGTATATTACTCAAAAAGGGGAGTGATTGCCTTGTCTAATACCTTGCAAGGAAGCATTATTTCGGGTGTGTATGACGTGGAAGCAAGTGCCTTTGAAATTCATAAAGTCAAAAACTTCAACACCCAATCTGTCCTTAATAAAGTTCAGTGTGAAAATTTATATCGATATTTATCACTTCATGAAGATGATGAGGATGGGCAAATCATTACGTTGTATGATCAAATGCCGCTTATGCTGACCCGCCAGGAAATTTGCAGTCTTAAAAAAGACCTTGAACAAATCAAAAAACTATATCAATAGAAGAAGGAAGCGTTTTGCAGATAGCAAGACGTTTTTTCTTTGCATAAAACTTTTTGACAATTTTGTGACAAAAAGTTTGACAATTTTGTGAACAAAGATAGAATATTTAGTAAAAGGGGATGTGAATTATGAGGGAAAACCAGCTAAAAGTTATGCTCTTTTTTAAAAATATGGCAGGCTCAGGTTTATTGATTGGGTTTACAGTCCTTATAGCCAGTTTTTTTGTAAGCGGTATCAATGGGGAATACATCTTTTCAATAGGACTAAGCGTTATGGTGTCTTCCATGCTAATCTTCGGCTTTGGCCTATTTATTCATTTAATGGAAGAGATGGCGGAAGGAAGCAAGGGGATTAGATAGCTGCTAAATTTAAGTTCTGAATGACGATATAGAACATAATTAAAAACCGGCTCCCTTATTGAGAACCGGTTTTCCATTTTTAAAATAAGATTTTAGTGAGCATGGCCTGAGCTCAAAACCCAAATCGACCCTGCCACAATAACCACAGCCATGAAAACGCCGTATAAGATATTAAGGACGTTCGTTTTGCCGTCTTCGCCTTCACGCAAATGCATGAACATGAAAAGCTGTATTCCTGCTTGCATGATCGCCAGGGAGCCGATGATCCACATTATCACTTTAAAAGATAAGTCTGTTTTTAAAGCAATTCCTGCTGCACCGAAAGTGAGTATAAGTGAGAAAACAAAACCAATCACATGACTTAAAGGGAAACCTTTCATAATCTTTTCCATTTAGCCCACCAACCCTTTTAAATATACAAATGTGAAAATAAAGATCCATACTACATCTAGAAAGTGCCAATACAGACCAATAATAAAGGTTTTACGTGCGGTAACTGGTGTTAGTCCTCGTTTGGCCAGCTGAATAATAACCATGATGGCCCAGCCGATGCCAAGTGTGACGTGAGCACCATGAGTGCCGAGCAGAACAAAAAGACTTGAAAGAAAAGCACTTGTCTGCATTGTTGCACCTTCATGCACGTAATGGATAAATTCGTTAATCTCCATGAATAGGAAGCCTGCGCCAAGTACGAGTGTAATTATTAGCCAAGTAATCAGCCTTTTCAGATTATGCAGGCGCATTTCAAAGATGGCCAGCCCCATCGTAAAGCTGCTCGTTAAAAGGAGAAGGGTTTGTATCATTACATCCTTGATAACAAAAATATCTTTATGTGTAGGTCCGCCGGCGTAGCGCTCATAAAGGACTCCATACACACCGAACAGAGTGGCGAACAGAATAATCTCTGCACCCAGGAATATCCAAAAGCCAAGGATATTCAAGCGGTTTTGTTCTGTTTGATATTCAAGCGGCAGTGTTGTATCTACATTAGCTGACATCGTTATGCACCTCTCCTTCAACATTTCTCCAAGTGCTTTCTATCTTTTTAATCTCATCTTTCTTGACATGATACCCTTCATCATAATCAAAGGAACGAATAATCAGCCCGGCAATAATGCCAACTGCAGCAACGACGGCTGCAATATGCCATTCAAATACAAGGAAGAATCCGGCAACGCTGAATACGGCACCCATGAAAATAGGTAGTCCGGAATTGCTAGGCATGTGAATTTCTTCAATCTCGCTGTCCTTTAATGTTAAGCCTTCATTCTTTTTCTTCATATGCCAGAATGGATCAAGCGTTGTTACTTCCGGCTGTTTAGCAAAATTATAGAATTGGACTGGAGAAGCAGTTGACCACTCAAGTGTTCTTGCATCCCATGGATCACTTGAAATATTGCGATCCGCATAACGCGCACTCCAGTAAATGTTATAACAGAAGGCAGCAAAACCTAGAGCTAAAACGGCTGATCCAATGGCAGATAATAAGAATAATGGTGCAAATCCTGATTCAACGGAATATGTGTAAGAGCGTCTAACAGCTCCGTCTAAACCAAGGAAAAACATTGGCATAAAGGTTACGTTGAATCCAATTACAAATAGCCAGAAATGCCACTTGCCGATTTTTTCATTTAACATAAAGCCGAACATTTTAGGCCACCAATAGTAGAGAGCCGCAAATACGGCAAACACAACACCGGGAATAATGGTGTAATGAAAGTGGGCAACCAAGAAGAGTGTGTTATGGTATTGGAAATCTGCTGCACCCATTCCTAGCATAACCCCAGTAACACCTCCGATGATAAAACAAGGAATAAAGGCTAAAGCCCATAACATCGGGGTTGTCATCTTGATCCGGCCTTTTCGCATTGTAAACAGCCAGTTAAATATTTTGATTCCGGTTGGTACGGCAATCGCCATCGTTGTAATCGAGAAAATGGAGTTAACCGCGGGGCCTGATCCCATTGTGTAAAAATGGTGAACCCAGACAACCATACTTAAAATAGCAATGGCCACGATCGAGAAAATCATAGATTTGTAGCCAAATAGTGATTTGCGTGAAAAAGTGGCAAAAATCTCTGAGTATATACCAAATGCCGGAAGGATGAGGATATATACTTCAGGATGTCCCCAAAGCCAAAATAAATTGGCCCAAAGCATATCCATACCTCCGCCAGAAACCGTAAAGAAATGTGTTCCGTAAAGTCGGTCAGTTGTCATCAGGGCAAGTGCAACCGTAAGGATCGGAAAAGCAGCAACGATAATTACTGATGCAATAAATGATGTCCATGTGAACATCGGCATTTTCATTAAAGTCATGCCCTTTGTCCGCATTTTTAAAATAGTTACCACAAAGTTAATTCCCGAAATCAGTGTTCCGATACCGGCAATCTGCAGGGCAATGGCATAATAGTTATTTGCTATGCTGGGACTAAACTCTTTCCCTGCAAGGGGGAAGTAGGAAGTCCATCCCGCATCAGGGGATCCTCCAATAACAAATGAAATGTTAAACAGCATTGCGCCGCTAAAGAATAACCAGAAACTTAAGGCATTCAATTGTGGAAAAGCAACATCTCTGGCGCCAATTTGCAGTGGAATAATTACGTTCATTATTCCGATCAAAAGAGGCATTGCCATGAAAAGGATCATGATTACGCCATGCGTGGTAAATACTTCATTATAGTGCTGTGCATTTAGAAATTCCATTTCCGGTCTGGCCGTCTGGGCTTTCATCATCAGCCCGTCAATTCCTCCGCGGAAGAACATCAATACAGCAGCAATAATGTACATTATACCGATTCTTTTATGATCGACAGTCGTAAGCCATTCTGACCAGAGCCATCTCCATTTTTTTAAATAAGTGATCCCGCCAACGATCCCGATCATCGTTAGGAGAATAGCAATCTGTGATCCTAGTATTAAAGGGTCACCCGTAATTAATAATTCATTCCATTTAATGCCCATCATGGCCACCTCCATGGTTTTCTTTATTTTCTATATTTTCATCATGACCATGTTTATCATTCTCGTTGATTTCTTCGGATTTATAATTATCTTCCTCTTCAAAAATCTTACCTTGGTACCCATGGCCTCTATAAAGCTCAGGATTTGTATAAGCTTTAGAATCCGGATCGGCGTGGTTGACCCAAGAGAGGTGAGTATTGGAAAAAGTCATTCTACCAAGATGGGTAGGCTTGAGCAGATCCTCATACTCCTTTTCCGTTAATTTTGGAGCTTTTTCTTTTACATCATCAACCCATTGGTCAAATTCTTCGTGCGTTTGTGCAAGCACTTCAAACTTCATATCCGCATAACCGCGTCCATTAAAGTTCGTATTTTGCCCCTCATAGGATCCAGGGTTATCTGCAACCAGATACAGCTCTGTTTCCATTTTTGGCATAGTGTATTTCTGTCCGCCCAAGGCAGGCACCCAGAAGGATTGCATCGTGCTGGCAGAAGTCATCTTAAATAAAACAGGCGTATCTTCAGGAATATTGACATAGTTAACCGTCTCAATTCCTTCTTCCGGATAGCTGAAAATCCATTTCCAGTCAGCGGATGTAACATGTATCGTAATAGGCTCTTTTTCTTCATAGCCTTTTGGCACTTCTTCAAGAGCATAAAGAGTTGTAACCGTAGGGATAGTTAGGGCGATAACAATTAAGATCGGTATTCCTGTCCAAATAATTTCAAGGAGTGTGCTGCCATGTTCCTCCGGCGGTTCATACTCCATATTTTCAGGCCGTTCACGGTATTTCCAAACAATGTAACCAAATAATCCAAACACGACTACAACCACGAGAAGCATCCAGATCAGGGACCAGTTTATTAAATCAGTAATGCTTCTTGCAACAGGCCCCTGGGGTTCGAACACAACCATATTGCATCCGCTAAGGACCAGCAGGGGCAATAAGGCTGTTAAAGAGAGCAGAAATTTCTTCATCTGATTTTCATCTCCTTTTGTTAAAGAAAGCTATTGTTAAATAATTCACATATAATGTGCGGTTTTTCACAAAGATGTCAAAAAAATATATGGATGAAAAACCAAACAGCTATAAAACCCATTGATAAACCTAATTAACACTGTGTAAATGATAATAACATATAGAAAAATGAAAAGTTGTGACAAAACTAAGAAGGAAATAACTGTAATAGTCAAGCTATCTAAATATTTTTGTCAAAATACATTTATAACAAGGGTTTAACAGGAAAAATATAATTTTGAACAAATTTTGAACATTAAAAAGGGGGTTGAAAAGCGAGAAATTTTAAATATATTCAGGCACCTACTAAAAAAAATCCCATAGCATAAATAGTGAATTCCGCCCAAGGGAGGTTTGATTGATGTATCCTTATTATTACTATCAGGGAAGCATGGCTCGCCAGAATGATAAACTGGCTGCAGATATCGCAAAAGCAATCAATGGTGAGTATAGTGCCGTTCAATGCTATCAAAAGCTTTCCGGTATGGCGTCTAACAAAAAGGAAATAGACCAGATTTTGGAAATCAAACAGGATGAGATGAAGCATTTTCAGCAATTCAGTCAAATTTATATGAACCTGACCGGCCAGCAGCACGAACCCAAAATGACAGAAGAATGTCCGAACACTTATAAGGAAGGTTTGGATTTTTCGTTTAATGACGAGCAATTTACTGTTGATTTTTATTTGGATATAGCTGAGCAAACGTCAGATCCAACCATTATAGAAGTTTTTAAAAGAGCAGCAGCGGATGAACAGAACCATGCTGTTTGGTTTTTATATTTCTTGAATAAGCAAAGATAGGAGGCCTTGCTTAAGGGCTCTTTCTTTTTTTGCCTGTTGATTTCCGCTCAAGAAGCTCTGCGAACCGCGGGCAGTCCGACGCTTCTCAAGCATTAAGCCTGCGGAGTCTCCCTTTGACTCGCTTCTCCCGCTGGAATATGAATAAGCTTCGCACGAAGGAAATGCGAATGCATTTTCGAGGATCTTGCGCTTTCCCCTCCAGTCAACAGGGTGCCAAAATCAATATAATTTTTAACACAGTTTTTTTTAATATAAAGCAGAACACCCTTTTTTATTGAAAAATACAGAATTGTGAAGTAACATGAACTAAAAAAATGATTGGCAGGGTGAGGAAATGATCGACTTACGAAGTGATACAGTAACAAAGCCAACTGAAGAAATGAGGAAAGCGGCTTATGAAGCTGAAGTAGGAGATGATGTATACGGTGAGGATCCTGCAATAAATAAATTGGAGGAAACAGCTGCTGAAATTTTGGGAAAGGAAGCTGCCTTATTTGTAACTAGCGGGACGCAGGGAAATCAGATAGCGATTTTGACGCACTGCCGTCCGGGAAACGAAATTATACTTGAAGCAGAAAGCCATATATTTTACTATGAAACGGGCACTGCATCTGCGTTTGCGGGTGTCCAGACAAGAACAATAAAGGGAACAAGGGGAGCGATGGATCCGGCTGAAGTTCAATATGCCATAAGGGAAGAGGATCAGCATTACCCTGAGTCAGGACTTATCTGCCTTGAAAATACCCATAATAGGGCTGGCGGTGCAGCAGTTCCGGTTGAAAATATGAAGGAAATACATAAAATTGCAAAAGGAAATAACATTCCTGTACATATTGATGGGGCAAGATTGTTTAATGCAGCTGCTGCTTTAAATCTGCCAGCGAGCGAGCTCACTCAATATTGTGATACTGTTCAAGTATGTTTATCCAAAGGATTGGGTGCGCCTGTTGGTTCCATTCTTGCAGGCAGCAGGGAGTTTATTGCTTCTGCCAGAAAGTGGCGCAAAAGGCTGGGAGGGGGACTTCGCCAGTCGGGTATCATAGCAGCTCCCGGGCTTGTAGCATTAACGCAAATGAGAGAACGGTTAGCCGAGGATCACGAAAACGCCCAATATCTTGCTGAACAACTTAACCAAATCAATGGAATACACATCATAAATCAAGTGGATACCAATATTGTTGTAGCTGATGTTAAAGACCTTAATATGAATTCTTCCCAATTTGTTGAAAAAATTAAATCTGAAGGTGTTCTTGCAGGAACATTTGGATCTTCTTCCGTACGCTTTGTAACCCATTATGATGTTTCAAGAAACGATATTGAAAAAGCAATCGCAGCAATCCAAAGGGCCGCAAACTAAAAGAAGGAATTTTACTTTTCATCCTTTCTAAAAAGGGTATAGACTAACAAATCCTTATAGAAAGGAATGAAGAGAATGAAAAGCAACGGTGAATGGTATAGTGAGCAAACTCCAGTTTATAAAACCTGGGAAGACAGGCAAGACAGAGAGGTTCTTGGGAAAAATGCTTTATATTATGGAATCCCATCTTTAATCATGATCGTATTGCTCATTCTGGGATAGATATTATATTAAAAAACGCATGTTATTTTCTGTAACATGCGTTTTTTTATGCAATTAATACCGTCCTTGCCATACAGGTGCAGAATAGTGCTGTTGGTGGGGAGGAAAGTGGCTGGGATGCCAAATGCTGTGAAAAGGGTACCCGTGGTGAACAGGCTGGTACCAAGGCCCAAAAGATAGCGTCGGAAACCCATGATAAGAAGCCCCATTCATTCCTGTTATGATATATTGCCTCAAAATATCACTCCTCTTTTTTTCCTTACCATCAAAATATGCGCGATAAACTTGAAGTTCCACTTGGCAAATAGGATTTTTCTCTATATTTCCAACTATACTTTCTTCATTAATCCGCATTATAAGAAAGTAAAATTAATTTTAAAGGAGATATGCTAAAAATGAAGATGCTCTTTAACAGAAACTTTTTGATTGGTGTATTTTTTGTACTTTTCCTTGCAGCATGCAATAATAATGCAGATCAAGGAATGGATAATGGAAATATGACGGGGAATGAACTGGAGGAAATAAGCAATACAAATAATGTGAATGTGGGAAGAGAAAGACGTGGACAGGCTCCAATTGAAATACAAAGAGTCCATAACGGTTATCTGACCATTGACCCGAATTCTTACAGCACAGCGATGCCAAGCCAGGAATTCCCCCACAGCGAATTAACAGACGATGGCGGCTTGCCATTTTTCCAATTTGGAGAAAACGAGCAGCAAGACCAAGGAATGGCGCCTGGCCAACCCGGGGCCGACCAATTTAACCAGCAGCCATACGGCCAGGGTGGAATTGCCGGACAGCAGCCTGCTGCTCCAGCCCCACGGGAGGAAACTAAAAAGGCACCTGCTGCACAGGGAGACGAAATCAATAATTTTGAATCACAGGTAATCGAATTAACGAATGCAGAACGTACAAAAAATGGACTTTCTGCACTAAAGGCAAGTAATCCATTAAGTAATGTGGCACAGGCAAAATCAAATGATATGCAGCAAAAAAATTACTTTTCACATACAAGTCCTACTTATGGTTCACCATTTGACATGATGAGAGACTTTGGTGTCAACTACAGCAGTGCCGGAGAAAATATAGCAATGGGACAGCAGACACCACAGCAAGTCGTTCAGGCATGGATGAACAGTGAAGGCCACCGGAAAAACATCCTGAATGGTACATTCACTCATATAGGAGTTGGATATACAGAAAACGGGTCTTATTGGACTCAGATGTTTATAAGCAAATAAAAAAGAAATCGGCGTTCAGCCGATTTCTTTTTTATTTATTAATGGCTCTAGCTGGTTTTTAATATCATCAACTAACTCATGAATCGTAATTTGACTTTCTGATTGCCCTTTATCAAGAGCAGACTCCAAAACTTTTGCAAAATCATTAAAATTGGCATCCATTATAAGCACCTTCTAGCAAGAATTATAGTTGGTGAAACTATTCCCTGTAAAAGATTTTTTAAACTTCAGTCCCTATATACTATTTAAACGGGAAAGGGTACGTGACAAATAGTGATTATTCATTCATTTTCACATCATTTACTACATGAAAATTTTTTCGGCATACTGGTTTAGCGAATAATGGATGCGGGAAAAAAATATAAAAAATATTTTTTTGATTACCCCCACACCGGTTGAGTGCTGTTCGAATAGTATAGCAGGAAATAGATAATATACATAAATTGGTTATGTAGAAAGTTGATTAAAATAGGAGGTCTGGTTATGAGATTGGTGCAAATGGATATTGATCAGATTTTGGAATCCACATCGGAAATTGCAGAAGAAGATCTTGGCTATATGATCAGACAAGTTGAAATCGATATTTTACTTGAGAGAACCCAGGATTGGTAATATAGAAAGAAAAAACTCCCCGTATAGACTGACCTAGTCATTTGAGACAGTAATAAAACACCTTCTTAGGCTGCCATATCACCAAACTCTATTGGTGTGTGGTAGCCTAATTTTTCTTG
>NZ_VLKI01000020.1 GCF_007830235.1 Cytobacillus oceanisediminis | reverse complement strand
CCAAAATGATTCATAGGCATTTATGGCAGGATTACATAGATGAAGTGGATCACCTTAGACATACCGAACTGAATAAAACGATATATGCGAAGCGCAAAGAAACAATTGAACGTGTTTTTGCGGACGCAAAAGAAAAGCATGGCATGCGTTGGACGACCTTAAGAGGGCTTAAAAAAGTTTCGATGCAGGCGATGCTTACTTTCGCTGCCATAAATCTTAAAAAATTGGCAAACTGGACATGGCGAGGGCCATGTCCAGCTTGATTTTCGAGGTAAGATGACTATTAAATGTAACAAACCCCATTTTCACAAAGGGTGAAAATGGGGTTTGTCTACGGTCTGAAATGCCGGGTATCCCGGCATTTTTTTTAGTAATCAGAATCGCTAGTCAAACCGTTGACAATAGCTGCTCCTGAGCTTGCACCAATTCTTGTGGCACCTGCTTCAATCATTTTCTGTGCATCTTCAGCGCTTCTTACTCCGCCAGATGCTTTAACACCAATATCTGGGCCTACTGTTTTTCTCATAAGGGCGATGTCCTCAACAGTTGCTCCTCCAGTAGAGAATCCAGTAGATGTTTTAACGAAGTCAGCTCCCGCTTTAACAGAAAGTTCGCATGCTCTAACCTTTTCTTCTTCAGTAAGAAGGCAAGTTTCAATAATAACTTTTGTTAATGCTTTTCCTTTAGCAGCATCGACAACCGCGCGAATATCTCTTTCAACAAGCTCATTATCTCCGCCTTTTAAAGCGCCGATGTTAATTACCATATCTACTTCTGTTGCACCATTGTCAATGGCACTTTTAGTTTCAAACGCTTTAGTTTCAGGAGTGGAAGCTCCCAATGGAAAACCGATGACTGTGCAAACCTTTACTTCAGTTCCGTTTAGCAATTCGCTTGAAAGTTTTACCCAAGTCGGATTAACACAAACGGATGCAAAGTTGTATTCCTTTGCCTCTGCACAAATTTTTTCAATTTGGTCTTTGGTTGTATCTGCTTTAAGTAATGTATGATCGATCATTCTTGCTACGTTATTTGTCATTTTAACTACTCCTTTAAAACAAGTTGTCCGTACCTCTACATAATACCATTGAAATCGAAAAATATCGAGCTATTTTGCAACCGTTTTCGAGAGTAGTTTTTCCCAAAATACTTTATTCAATGAGGTTTGATAAAAAAAGGAACTACCCTAAGGTAATTCCTTTAAACTGCTGCCTCTTCTTTTTCATCCAATTCATCGAGAACTCTCACGAATTGGCCTTCATTATAAGGGTAACCGGCCTTTGTAATTTTTATTTTGACAATCTGGCCAATCATGTCTTCAGTGGCCGGGAAGACAACCTTCAAGTAATTGTCTGTGTATCCCACAAACAAATTGTTATCTGGGCTATCCTTGAAGCTTTCCTCAGGAATCACTTCAAGCACTTCTCCCTCATGCTGGGATGCATATTCTTTTGCAAGCTGATCAGATAAAGCAATCAGGCGGTGCACCCGCTCATTTTTAACTTCTTCATCAATCTGGTCATCCATTCTTGCAGCAGGTGTTCCTGTACGCTTTGAATAAGGGAAAACATGAAGCTCGGAAAATTTATGGTCCTTTATAAAATTATAGGTTTCCATGAACTCTTCTTCTGTTTCCCCAGGGAATCCAACGATAACATCTGAGGTTACCGCCAAACCAGGAAGAGCTTCCTTCAAACGGTCAAGACGCTCTGCAAAGAACTCCATCGTGTATTTGCGGCGCATTCTTTTCAGGACAGTATTGGAACCCGACTGAAGAGGAATGTGCAGATGCCTGACAACCACTTTGGATTGATCCATAACTTCAATGACTTCATCTGTAATTTGGCTAGCTTCAATGGAGGAGATTCTTAGACGTTTTAACCCTGCAACCTGCTCTTCCAAATCTTTCAGAAGCATCGCAAGGTTATAATCCTTCATGTCCTCCCCATAGCCTCCTGTATGGATGCCAGTCAGGACAATTTCTTTGTAGCCTGCATCGACAAGCTGCTGTGCCTGGCGGATTACTTCCTGTGGGTCACGGGATCTCATTAAACCGCGTGCCCATGGAATAATACAGAAAGTACAAAAATTGTTGCAGCCCTCCTGAATTTTAAGGGAAGCACGTGTCCTGTCTGTGAAAGCTGGAACATCAAGTTCCTCATAAACACGGTTTTTCATGATATTTCCGACACCATTAATTGGCTGGCGTTCCTGTTTGTACTGCTCAATATACTCGAGCATCTTAACCCGATCCTGGGTACCTACAACGATATCCACCCCAGGAATCGCCATAATTTCAGCTGGTGATGTTTGTGCATAACAGCCTGTTACACAAATAACAGCATCAGGGTTTTTCCGGATAGCTCTTCTAATAACCTGTCGGCTTTTTTTATCGCCTGTATTTGTAACCGTACATGTATTAATGACATATACATCTGAAACAGATTCAAAATCTGTCCGTTCATAGCCAGCTTCTTTAAACAGCTGCCAAATGGCTTCTGTTTCGTAATGGTTGACTTTGCAACCAAGTGTATGAAATGCAACTGCAGGCATATTATTCACCCCATTAATTCAAAATGATAGGAAACAGCCGAAAGCAAATAAAGCGGTGCTGTTTCTGTTCTTAAAATCCGCGGGCCAAGGCCGCAGGCAAGAAAGCCGTGCTCCTGCAGCAAGGTAACTTCCTGGTCTGCAAGCCCGCCTTCAGGCCCAAAAAATATAATCAGCGATTCACCTTTATTCATTGAAGACAAGGTTTTGGAAAGAACGGATGCTTCCCCCTGTTTCGCTTCTTCCTCAAAGGCAATCAATTTATGGTCGTAATCTCCGCATAATTTCAGCAGTGACTTTAAGTCTAACGGTGCATGAACCTCAGGCATAATGGTCCGGTGTGACTGTTCGGCTGCTTCTTTCGCAATTTTCTGCCATCTGTCAACCTTTTTCGCAGCCTTCTTCGCATCCCATTTTACTACTGAACGAGCTGAAGTAAAAGGGATAAATCGGTGAGCACCGAGCTCTGTACCCTTTTGGATAATCCATTCCAGCTTATCCCCTTTAGGCAGTCCGCTCACTATTGTAACATCAACAGGAAGCTCTGAAGATCCTTCAATCCATTGTACAACTTCTGCAGTCACTTGTTCATCGGTAATTTCTGCAATTGTGCATAGTGCGCTATTCTGGTTCGGACCCACACAAATAATGCAATCGCCTTCTTTCATTCGCATTACTTTTACAATGTGATGGCGGTCTTCACCAAAAATATAAAAGCGATTTTCAATTGCCTGTTCCTCTACGAAATAACGCTGCACCTTTGGCACCTTCTTCCTTAGCCTGTCCGCTATTCTTCTAAACTTTTAGCTCTGTTAACCTTGCCTGTTGGTTTCCGCTCAAGGAACTCAGCGAACCGCGGGCGGTCTAGGAGAGTCCTCAAGCAATAAGCCTGCGGGGTCTCCCTTTGATCAACACTACCACAGAGTCTCGTGCCTTCCGCTCCGATCAACAAAGTGCCAAAATCAACAATGAGCTTTAACACAGCCAAAACTTAAAAGGGAGGTAAATCAATTACCCCCTTTTCTGACTATCGCTTTCTTTTCCCTACAATAGCTACCCAGTCTTCCATCTGAATCGTCTCTTCAATCTCAAAGCCTGCTGCTGCAATGGCATCCCTTACTTCCTTTTTCTTCTGCTGGATAATTCCTGATGCAATAAAATATCCGCCTTCCTTAACGACAGATGCAACATCATCCGTAAATCGCAGGATCACTTCCGCAAGGATATTCGCGACCACAACATCTGCACCTTGCTCAACGCCATCGAGCAAGTTATTTTGGGAAACATCAACTATATGCTGAACTTTATTCAGCTTAATATTTAATCTTGCCGAATTTACTGCTACTTCATCCAAATCAAGTGCTTTTACACTTTCAGCACCAAGCATGGCTGCAGCAATGCTTAAAACACCTGAACCGGTCCCAACATCTACTACATTGTCCCCTTGTTTTACTGTTCTTTCCAAGGCTTGAATACACATGACAGTCGTTGGGTGTGTTCCCGTTCCAAAAGCCATTCCCGGATCAAGTTCAATGATAAGCTCATCACTGCTGACCGGAGTATACTCCTCCCAAGTAGGAACAATTGTAAAACGTTCTGATATTTTTACAGGGTTATAATATTTTTTCCAGGCTGTCGCCCATTCTTCTTCGTTTACTTCGCTGATGCTGACCTTATTAGCCCCTATATCAATGTTAAATAAAATCAGGTTATTAATAGCCTCTTTTATTTCATCAACAGTTTCGCCCAAAAAACTGTTTACAGGCAAATAAGCTTTTACAATAACGCCTTCTTCAGGATAATCCTGTGGATCGAGCTGGTAGATTTCGCCGAATTGGTCCTTTCTTTCTTTTACAAGTTCCAAAGGATCTTCTATAACGACTCCGCTTGCTCCGGCTTCATGCAAAATATTCGAAATCGGTTCAACAGCTTCATTTGTAGTATGAATACTGATTTCTGACCATTTCACTTCTACCAACTCCATTTCCTTTATTCACCTTTAAAGGCTCGTTTTACTTTCGAAAAAAAGGTCTCTTCCTGCTCCCCTTGAGGAACTTTTCCGCTTACTTCCGCAAATTCGCTAAGCAGCTGCCTTTGCTTTTCTGTCAGCTTTGTCGGGGTGATAATGCGGACAATTATATGCTGATCTCCCGTGCCGTAACCTCTAACGTTCGGAACACCTTTCCCTTTTAAACGGAATTTTGTTCCCGTTTGTGTACCCGCAGGAACCTTTAGCTTTACTTTCCCATGAAGGGTTGGCACTTCGATTTCATCACCAAGGGCAGCTTGCACAAAAGTAATAGGCATTTCACAATATACATCATCGCCATCCCGCTCAAAGAACTCATGAGAACGAACATGGAACACTACATAAAGATCTCCAGGAGGGCCGCCATTCACACCCGGTTCACCTTGTCCAGCAACACGAAGCTGCTGACCATCATCTATGCCGGCAGGAATCTTGACGTGGATTTTCCTTCGCTTTTGCACCTTGCCGGAGCCGCCGCAGGTAGAGCACTTCTCCTTAATTTCTTTGCCAGTACCGCTACAATAGTGGCAAACTCTTCTGTTTACAATCTTGCCAAATGGCGTATTTTGTTCAACGTTCATCTGGCCAGATCCATGGCAGTGGCGGCATGTTTCTGGCTTGGTGCCAGGCTTCGCTCCTGATCCGTTACAAGTTTCACATGTTTCCTCACGAGGGATTTCAATATCCGTCTCTTTTCCAAAGACAGCTTCCTCAAAAGACAGGGACATTGTGTATTGCAAATCTGCCCCTTGCCTTGGCGCATTAGGATCGCGACGGCGAGAGCCTCCACCGAAGAATGTGCTGAAGATGTCCTCGAAACCGCCAAAGCCTTCAAAACCGCCTCCGCCAAAGCCCTGATTCGGATCTGTATGTCCGAATTGATCGTAATGAGCTCTTTTTTGTTCATCGCTAAGTACTTCATACGCTTCTTTTACTTCCTTGAACTTCTCGTCAGCATCAGGCTCTTTATTAATATCAGGATGATATTTTTTTGAAAGCTTTCGATAAGCTTTCTTTATATCATCCTTGGATGCACCTTTGCTAATTCCAAGAACTTCATAGTAATCCCTTTTACTCATGATTACCACTCCCCGATTCATTTCACATAAAGGTTATTGTATCATTCTCTAAATATATTCTGCAACCGCCATTCACTTGGACCTTGAATAGATTTGCCGCTTCCCCAAAGATAGGATCCGCATCCGCTCATCGGGCAAGGGGCAAAAAAGCTCCTCCATGAATTCTTCTTCCAATGCCTTAGTGGAGGCCATATGCTCTTTAAAAACAAGTTTCCTTAAACAGAATAAAAGCCAAAGCCAAGAAATACCTGACTTTGACTTTTAATTGGAAAATCTCAGGCGCCCAGCTCAGGAGTGACACCCTCAAGCTCCTAGGCGCTGGAGCTGTTCAATATTATTTATCGTCTTTAACTTCTTCAAATTCTGCGTCAACTACATTGTCGTCATTATTTTCGCCAGTGCCTTCCGCACCTTGGCCAGCTTGTGCTTGCTGAGCCTGTTCATAAAGCTTCATTGTTAATGCTTGGACAACCTCCTGTAACGCATCTTTCTTCGCGCGGATTTCATCCAAATCATTCTTTTCAATTGCAGCTTTTAAAGCATCTTTAGCTTCGTTAGCTTTAGTTACCTCAGCTTCGTCCACTTTACCTTCGAGATCCTTTAGAGTCTTTTCAGTAGTGAATACTAGCTGGTCTGCTTCATTGCGAAGCTCAACCTCTTCTTTGCGCTTCTTATCAGCTTCTGCATTTTCTTCTGCTTCTCTTACCATTTTATCGATTTCTTCATCCGATAATCCTGTGGATGATTTAATCGTAATCGCCTGTTCTTTATTTGTGCCCAAGTCTTTTGCACGCACGTTAACGATACCATTTTTATCAATATCAAAAGATACCTCAATTTGCGGTACACCGCGTGGAGCTGGAGGGATATCACCAAGCTGGAAGCGGCCTAACGTTTTGTTGTCAGCAGCCATCGGACGTTCCCCTTGAAGAACATGGATGTCTACAGCTGACTGGTTATCTGCAGCAGTAGAGAATACTTGTGATTTTGATGTTGGGATTGTTGTATTGCGCTCAATTAGCTTTGTGAATACCCCGCCCATTGTTTCAATACCAAGAGACAGCGGAGTAACATCTAATAGTACAACGTCCTTTACATCTCCAGTGATAACACCGCCCTGGATTGCTGCACCCATTGCAACAACTTCATCGGGGTTAACGCCTTTATGCGGCTCCTTGCCTGTCTCTTTCTTAATCGCTTCCTGTACAGCCGGGATACGTGTTGATCCCCCAACAAGAATAACTTTGTCTATTTCTGAAGGAGTCAATCCAGCATCTTTTAGTGCCTGGCGGGTAGGTCCCATTGTACGTTCTACCAGATCTGCAGAAAGCTCTTCAAATTTTGCTCTAGAAAGCGTTACTTCAAGGTGTAAAGGACCCGCTTCACCAGCAGTGATAAACGGAAGGGAAATCTGGGTTGAAGTTACACCGGAAAGATCCTTTTTCGCTTTTTCAGCTGCATCTTTTAAACGCTGTAGCGCCATTTTATCTTTTGAAAGATCGATGCCATTTTCTTTCTTGAACTGTTCTACAAGGTAATCAATAATAACCTGGTCGAAGTCATCTCCGCCAAGGCGGTTATCGCCGGCAGTTGATTTTACTTCAAACACGCCATCACCAAGTTCAAGAATGGATACGTCAAATGTACCGCCGCCAAGGTCATAAACAAGAATCGTCTGATCCTCATCCATTTTATCAAGGCCATATGCCAAAGCTGCAGCAGTAGGCTCGTTGATAATACGTTCTACTTCAAGGCCTGCGATTTTGCCTGCATCCTTTGTAGCCTGACGCTCAGCATCATTAAAGTATGCAGGAACAGTGATTACGGCTTTTGTAACTTTTTCGCCAAGATAGTCTTCAGCATAAGATTTTAAATATTGAAGAATAATAGCAGATACCTCTTGAGGTGAATATTCTTTTCCTTCAATTTCAGTTTTAAAATCTGTTCCCATGTGACGCTTAATGGAAATGATTGTGTTCGGGTTTGTAATGGATTGGCGTTTGGCCACTTCACCGACCTGGCGTTCACCGTTTTTAAACGCTACAACTGAAGGTGTTGTACGGTTGCCCTCCGGATTTGGAATTACTTTTGGTTCGCCGCCCTCTAGTACAGCGACACATGAGTTTGTTGTACCTAAATCTATCCCGATAATTTTGCTCATGTTCTTTACCTCCCCAAATATGTAGTTATTGATTTACTTTAACCATTGCTGGTCGAATGACTCTATCCTTTAGCTTGTAGCCTTTTTGGAACTCTTCGACTACAATATTGGAATCAAAATTCTCATCCTCCACCTGCATAACAGCCTGGTGCAAATGCGGATCGAATTCCTTCCCAACTGCTTCGATTTGTTCTGCACCTTCTTTTTTAATAGCCTCCAGGACGCTTCGGTAAACCATTTCCATTCCTTGGAGGATGGATTTTGCCTGTTCGTTTTCAGCTTCCATCTGAAGAGCTCTCTCAAAGTTGTCAACTGCAGGCAACAGATCGGAGATTAAGCTTTGTGCTCTATATTTTTCAGACGCTTCAAGGTCAAGCCTTGCACGGCGTCGGGAATTTTCAAAATCAGCCTGAAGGCGGTAAATGCGATTTTCTGCTTCCTCCAGCTTGCCTTCCAGCTCAGCAATTCTTTCCTTAGCTGCAATAAGCTCAGCATCCGTATTTTCCGGGCTAGCATCTGCTTCTTCAGCCTCTGCAAACACTTCCTCAATAGGAGCCTCATTTTCAGTTCCTTCAGGTTTGTTCGTTTGTTCATTTAAATCTTGATTTAGCGTTTCTTTCTCTTCTGCCAACTTGTTCACCTCCCTTAAAGAATGGATAATCCAGTGCATCACAGCACCGCACTATATAAAAAAACACAGGGAAAGGGATGGAAAAGGCCATTCCACCCTTAATCAATATTTCCACCGTCAGCCGTTTTGATACAACTTCGATAAAACAGCAGATAAGTCTGCGCTGATGTAATCCAACAAACTTATCACTCTTGAGTATTCCATCCTGGTAGGTCCGAGGATGGCTATGGTACCCAGCTGCTCGGTACCGATCGAGTAGCTCGCTGTAATCAGACTGCAGTTCTCCATTGCAGAATTGTTATTTTCCCGTCCAATTTTTATATTGATTCCCGCCTTATTTTTACGGATTAAATCATATATGCCTTTCTCCTGCTCAATCATATTCATGAGATTTTTAACTTTTTCAATATCATGAAATTCCGGCTGGCTAAGCATATTGGTTTTTCCGCCAAAAAATAATTTTTCATACGCTGAAATCTGAATGGTATCAGCAATTGAGTGCAGCATAAAATCATAATTATTGATATGCTGCCGCAAAAGTACGGCCACTTCTTTGTATAGCTTATTGTTCAGGCTTTCGATCGGTGCTCCTGCCAATCGGTCATTTAGGATGTTGACTACCTTTTCCAAATCGCCGGCATCAATGTTTTCCGGCAAGTGGAACATCCTGTTTTCCACATGGCCTGTGTCGGTAATAATAATGGCTATTGCTGTTTCTTTATTCAAAGGAACAATCTGAATTTTTTTCAGCTTGTTGTCCCTTACTGCAGGCCCAAGGACGATGGATGTATAGTTCGTCAGCTCAGACAGAATTTTGGCTGATCTTTGAACAATTTTCTCCAGCTCATAAATTCTTTCAGCAAAAATTGACTTTACTTTAAAGATGTCATGCTGATTTAATTTTTGCGGGGATAAAAGGTGGTCCACATAGTAGCGGTACCCTTTCTCAGAAGGAATCCTCCCCGATGAGGTGTGTGTTTTTTCAATAAACCCTAGTTCCTCCAAATCAGCCATCTCATTTCTGATCGTTGCGGAACTAAAAGAAATCTCTTCCTTTTTCGACAAGGTTCTCGACCCGACAGGCTGTGCAGTTTGAATAAAATCATCAACAATCACTTGAAAAATTAATAATTGACGATCTGTTAACACAGTTATCACCTCTGTTAGCACTCTTTGTTCACGAGTGCTAATTCTACTAATAAATTAACAAATCAAGCGTGCAGTGTCAATAATTTGGCATCCATTTTTAAAACATGCAAGTTGCTCTGACCAATTATCCTATAAAGGACTGGAACACTTCATTTCCAAGGAATCGCCCTTGCCTTGTCAGCTTTATTTGATCCTCACAAACAGCAATTAATTCTTTGCCCGCCAGCTGCACAATTTGGTCTTCAAACAAATTTATAGGATCTCTGCCAAATTTCTCTTTAAAACGACTAATGGAGACACCATCCCTTTTTCTCAGGCCAAGGAACATCTCCTCTTCCATTTGTTCTTCCAGTGTAACTTTATGCTCCTCAAGCACAGGAAGCTGTCCATTTGCTATCGGCTCCATATATTTCTTGAGCGGTCCGTGGTTAGACCTGCGCATTCCATTTACATAGCCATGGGCACCTGCGCCAAATCCAAAATACCATTCATTATCCCAATAAGTAATATTATGCCGGCTTTCATAGCCAGTTTTTGCAAAATTGCTGATTTCATATTGTTTAAAGCCATGTTTGTCCATTTGCTCCATTAACAAAGCATACATTTCAGCTTCCACATCTTCTCCGGGAGTTGGCAGTTTGCCTTTTCGCATTAGATTATAAAAAACAGTCTTAGGTTCAATAATCAGTGAGTAACCCGAATAATGGACAATATCCAAAGTGAAGGATGTTTCGAGTGTTTCTTTAAAATCCTTTAGAGTCTGGCCGGGAAGGCTATAGATGAGATCAATGCTTATGTTTTTGAAACCTATTTTCTTTGCTGCTTCAACAGAGTGGAAAACATCTTTGGCTCTGTGGACCCTTCCGATTCTTTTTAAAAGCTCATCATTGAAAGTCTGTACGCCAAAGCTGAGCCGGTTGACTCCCGCGTCATACAATAATTGAAGCTTTTCCTCAGTAAGGTCCCCAGGGTTTGCTTCAAAGGTGTATTCTGTCGAGCTGTCATAAGGAAGCTGCTTTTTAATAATGGCGCAAAGCTTTTCAAGCTGCTGCTCATTTAGCGCTGTTGGTGTGCCGCCTCCAATAAAAATGGAATCCAAATGCCTTGTTGGCGTTTCCAGCAGGGCAATTTCCATTTCTTTCTCCAGAGAGCCAAGGTAATCTCCAACCGGCTGGCCCTTAAGAAAAACTTTATTAAAATCGCAATAGTGGCATATGTGCTCACAAAATGGGATGTGTATATAAGCTGCTTTAATCATATATTTTCACTACCTTTATCAATAAGCCTGTTCATATAAAAAAGAGGCTAGTGCTGCTATTATTATGACAGCATATCTAACCTCTTTAAACAAAGCAAATATATTACTTTTTAGAGTTATTGTCGTCCATTTTCAGAACAGCCATGAAAGCTTCTTGCGGAACTTCAACAGAACCGACCTGCTTCATCCGCTTTTTACCTTCTTTCTGCTTCTCCAAAAGTTTTCGCTTACGGGAAATGTCTCCACCGTAACACTTTGCCAATACATTTTTGCGGATCGCTTTAATCGTTGAGCGGGCAACGATTTTTTGCCCGATTGCCGCTTGGATTGGCACCTCGAATTGCTGTCGAGGAATAAGTTCCTTGAGCTTTTCAACGATAACCTTTCCTCTTTCATAAGCGAAGTCTCTATGGACAATAAAGCTTAATGCGTCAACTTTTTCAGCATTTAATAGAATATCCATCTTAACAAGCTTGGAAGGCTTATAGCCGATTAGTTCATAATCGAAAGAAGCGTATCCTTTTGTATTGGATTTAAGCTGGTCAAAGAAATCATATACAATTTCAGATAAAGGAATTTCGTAAATTATATTAACCCTTGTTTCATCCATGTACTGCATATCAATGAATATGCCGCGTTTTTCCTGGCAAAGTTCCATAATGGCACCAACATAGTCATTCGGTGCCATCATTGTGGCTTTTACATATGGCTCTTCCACACGATCGATCTTTTGCGGGTCAGGCATATTGGATGGATTATCTACTTTAATTTCGATGCCGTCTGTCATGATGACATCATAGATAACACTTGGCGCCGTTGTAATTAAGTCAATCTTGAATTCACGCTCAATTCGCTCCTGAATGATTTCCATGTGAAGCAATCCAAGGAATCCGCAGCGGAATCCAAAGCCCAGTGCCTGGGAAGTTTCCGGTTCAAACTGAAGTGCAGAGTCATTAAGCTCAAGCTTTTCAAGAGCTTCCCGCAAATCATTAAATTTGGCGCTGTCAATTGGATATAAACCGCAATAAACCATTGGATTTAACTTTCGGTAACCAGGAAGAGCTTCGGTTGCACCGTTCTTTGCACTTGTAATGGTGTCACCGACACGGGTATCGCCTACATTTTTAATGGCTGCTGTTAAAAAACCTACGTCTCCAACAGATAATTCAGGCAGTGGAGTGGATTTAGGTGTAAATACACCAACCTCTGTTACTTCAAATTCTTTGCCTGTCGCCATCATTTTTATTTTATCCCCAACTTTTACGGTTCCTTCCACTACACGGATATAAGCAACAACTCCGCGGTAAGCATCATAAAGCGAATCAAAGATTAGCGCCTTTAAAGGAGCGTTTGGATCGCCAACGGGGGCAGGGACCTTTTCAACAACCTGTTCGAGGATTTCCTCAATGCCGATTCCAGCCTTTGCTGAGGCAAGTACAGCTTCAGAAGCATCAAGTCCGATTACCTCTTCGATTTCATTGCGAACGCGCTCAGGGTCTGCACTCGGAAGGTCAATCTTGTTGATGATCGGAAGGATTTCCAAATCGTTATCCAAAGCTAAATAAACATTTGCAAGGGTTTGCGCTTCAATCCCCTGGGCTGCATCCACCACAAGGATTGCCCCTTCACAGGCTGCCAAACTGCGGGATACTTCGTAAGTAAAGTCGACGTGTCCCGGAGTATCAATTAAGTGGAAAGTATAAATTTCTCCATCTTTGGCCTTATATTTCAACTGGACTGAGTTTAATTTGATGGTAATGCCGCGCTCTCTTTCAAGGTCCATGGAATCAAGGAGCTGATCCTTCATTTCACGGGCTGTAAGCGCATTGGTTTTTTCAAGGATCCTGTCAGCCAAAGTCGATTTCCCATGGTCAATATGGGCGATAATCGAAAAATTCCTTATTTTCTCTTGCCTTTTTAGTCTCTCTTCTCTGTTCATGGTTTACAATTCAACTCCTACTATAAGAAAAGCGCAAGACGCCTTTTAAAGGGCGTCTGGAGCCAAGTGTTAATCTATTTTCAGTTAGTCCTATTAGTTTATACACTATTTTTGATTATAGCAGTACGCTTATGAAGATTCAATGCTAAGCTGTATGGCCTTATTAGTGCAAGGCTTTGTTAACTTTGTCTGTTGATTTCCGCTCAATTCAACAGAGTCCTATAATCAATATTAAGCTTTGCCATACCTAGTGCAAAAAAATAAGGCTGCCCTTGAGCAGCCCTATTCTCCAGTTAATAATTCTGTAATGAAAGCGATCGATTTTTCTGTTAATCCTGACAGGCCTTCGGAGATACTTTTTCCCAAAGACGAAAAGAAGTTATAAGCTTTCATTTCTTCAAGCTTTTGTTTCTTCTGTTGAAGATCATGGCTGGATACATCATTCCCCAATACTGAAGCCTGAAGTTCACCTTCTTCACTTTCACTTAAGGTAAGCGCACTTTTGAAATCATCATCAGAATAGCCCTTCATTCTTTGTATTCCTTCATTCGCCTGCTGCATCCCAAACAAGACGGATACAAACATAATGGCAGCCAGAAAAGTCGCCTTTAACATAAACATCTTCATTACAAATCACACCTAAACATTATTTCTTTTCCGATTCCCCGCGTGCGGTTGAATTTACTTCCTCGGCCTGCCAATAATATTCACTGAAGATTTCTGCCAGAGCTTCCGCTGAACGATCCAATTCCTCAAATGTATTATCGACCCCTCCAAATTCTACCAGGATTGCATTTTCAGAAAGGTCCTGATTAAATTTCCCATTCGTCCTTTCTCCCTGCAGCTGGATAATTCCTCTGCTCAAGCCCTTGTATTTTTCCTCGAGTCTTTTATGCAATTCACTGGCAAACTTTAAATTCTTCTCGTAGTTTTGATGCTCCGCTCCTATCACAAATGCAAGTTTCGCATATGACTTTCCATTAATTTCTTTTGTTGTATCCTCTTTTCTTCGCGAATCCCTGTGAATATCAATGAAATATGTTAAATCCCGGTCAGTGGAAGCTGCTGCCTGAACAACTTCCCGTGAAGCCTCATAGGACTGTCCATAACTCCATCCTTTTTTATTTAAAGTACCCTGGATATCGGTTTTATCCACTGTTGTTCCGATCCCTCTGCTCTCCAGTTCCTCTTTAAGCTTGTCCCCTATTTTTGTCACATTAATTTGAGAATGGCTGGCAGCATTCGGGTCGTTCACACCTTTTAGATAAGGAAGAAACGATTCCCGGTTATGGCTGAAATAAACATATACTGCCTTTTGATCACCGGTAGTCATAGGAGGTGTTCCCGACTGGCTATTTTCTTCATTTGAATTCAGGCCTTCAGTGTTTTGCAGTGCTGCTTCCTGCTCAGCTTTCAATACTTCCAAAGGCGGCGAAGACTCTACCGGCATGTTGGTATAATCAGTTCCTTCACCGGCAACTAGAATTTTGCTGTCATAAAGAGAGAAGAAAGGCAGTTCCCTCCCTAATAAGCTTCTCGGATCATCAAGATTTACATTAGTTGATAGCTTAAAAACCATATTTGTAAATCTGGGAGGAAAGCTATCTTCCGGCATCGCCTTGAGAAAGGCGTGGTTTTCCCAGCCAAGGAAATGATATAGCATTTCTCCTGTTAGATTCGTCGCCGCTGTATTAACGGAAGAAGAACTGATTCTATATTCCGGCTTTAAAGATGTCAGAGCTCCGCTTATTGAAAATATCATAAATAGAAAGAGCAAAAATCCGCCTATGGCTTTTAACAGGCTTGTCCCTTGAATTGTTACAACCAGTCCATTCGTCTTCAAAGGTTTCATTTTTCCACCTCTCTTTGCAAGTCTAGTAAATGTTATGACTTTGCTAGAGAAGATAGAACAAATATTTTCTATCTAGTATAAAAACCGGCATTATCCTGGTTCACTTTTTGATGGAGCGCTGCGTTCAAGCCATTGGCAATAAGGTTTGACATATCCTCAATAAATACATCAACTTCCTTCGGTGTAACCATTAGATTGTGGCCGAGCGGGGAAAGCACTTCATAGATAAGCCTTCGCTTTTCATCTTCAGGCAAGGTTCCAATCATGCCTAAAAAGGTTTTTCGGTGATGTTCCTCAGGCAAATCTTCCTCAGTCAGCTTTCTTTTTTCTCCAAAGGTCATGCCAGCGGGCGCAAGTGACCGGGACGGACGGTCTCCCTCCCTCATTTCCTTTCCAAAATGCTTCAGAATAAAATCAATAGTGTCGCTTGTTATCGACACGGCATCCACAACAGTAGGGACTCCTATTGCGATTACTGGTATGCCCAATGTTTCCTTGCTGATTTCCTTCCGTTTATTTCCCACACCGGATCCGGGATGGATGCCTGTATCCGATATTTGGATCGTGGAATTAACTCTTTCGATTGAGCGGGAGGCAAGCGCATCTATCGCAATGACAAAGTCGGGCTTTGTTTTTTCAACAATTCCATAAATTATGTCGCTTGTCTCAATGCCGGTTAACCCCATAACTCCAGGGGATATGGCGCTTACCGGACGATAGCCTTCTTCTACACTTTCAGGCTGCAGCTGATAGAGATGCCTTGTAATCAGGAGGTTTTCACAAACTTGCGGGCCCAGTGCGTCAGGAGTGACATTCCAGTTTCCCAGGCCGACTATTAGGCATGAGGCGTTCTCTTTTATCCCCAATTGCTTAATGAACTGGGAAAATTCACCTGCAAAAACAGACTCCACTTTTTTTTGCAGTTCGGTATCCTGCTGGCGGATGCCCGTCACTTCAAGTGTCAAATATTTACCTTCCTTTTTTCCTAATGCCTCTGCACCTTGTTTTGTCACTTCTACAAATGAAATCTTTATATCGTTTTCTTCTTTTTCCTTTATAATAACGCCCTCAATTTGCGAAAGGTTTTCCTGCTCGTGGACATTGTCTCTCCGCCTGTCCGCTATGACCATTTCCCTTGCTTCAATCGCTAGATCCGTTCGGACCGAGTACTTGCTTAAATCTATTGATTCCTTCAAGTTAATCCCTCACATTCTCTGCTTATTTGGTTTTATGGAAAATAACCCATAATATACTAGAATTCGGATATGTACTATCATTGCCTTCAAAAGGCAAAAACATGCATAGGATGGTTTATCTTCATAACAGAATTGCAATCAGCAATTTTAATTACAGAGTATTGCATTATGGCCGCGTGTTTGATAGAATATCACTTGTTCTTAATTATTGTTAATGAATGTGAATGTCGAGTTATAGAATCTCGATGCTTTTTCAGGAGGTGAATGGAATGCCAAACATTAAATCTGCTATTAAGCGTGTTAAAACTAGCGAAGCTCGCAACGCTCATAACGCTACAATCAAATCTTCAATGCGTACAGCTGTTAAGAAAGTTGATGCTGCGATCGTAAACAACGATGCTGCTGCTGCAACTGAATCTTTCGCTGATGCTGCTCGTAAACTAGACAAAGCTGCTGCAAAAGGTCTAATCCACAAAAACGCTGCTGCTCGTAAAAAGTCTCGTTTAATGAAAAAAATGAACTCTTTAAACGCTTAATGTTTAAAGATATCGGCTATCTTTAAGGGATAGCCTTTTATAATGCACAAAAAAGCGGTCCTTGCCAGGACCGCTTTTATTGCGTATTTTTTTGCAAAGCTTGGCTTTGAAGGCGAAACAGGAACATTTCAATCAGCATGGTTTTATTCATGCCCCCAGTTTTCATTTGGTAATCTGCATCTGCAAGCAAGCTCATAATGACCGTTAATTCTTCATCGCCAAAAAGCTGCGCCTGCCCCGCAGCCAGCTTAACTCGAAATGGGTGGATTTTTAAATAGCCAGCGATCTGCTGCTGTCCATACCCCCGTCTGGCAAGCTCTTTTACCTGGTATATTAGCCTGAACTGGCCGGTTATCACGGATAAAATTTTTATCGGTTCTTCATTTTGCTTTAATAAATCATAATAAATTCTTAATGCCTCTTCTATTTTGCGATGGACAATTTTATCCACCAGCGAGAAAATGTTTTGTTCCAGTGACCGTGAAACCATCTTTTCAACCATCTGTTCGTCAATTCGCTTTGTATCACTTGCATATAAAGCCAGTTTATCAATTTCACTTGTCAGAATAAACAAGTTGGTACCTGCCAGGGTCAATACCTGTTCAACTGCAGCTTCATCAATCTGGACCCCGTTTAATGCCGCCCGTTCCCTGATCCATGTTTTTAGCTCTCCTTCGTTAAGCTTCTTTGCTTCGAGAACAGCCGCCGTTTTCTTTAATTGTTTTGTTAATTTTTTCCGATCATCCAGCTTTTCAGAGGAGGCTGCCAAAACCAAAACCGAGTATGGCGCAGGTTCCTTAATATAGGCTTCAAGCTTAGCCAGATTATGCTCTATTTTCGCTTTAGACTTTTCAGAAGCTAGAAATACTGGATTATGTAAGAAAATCAGCCTTCTTTCCCCCATAAAAGGAAATGTTTCGGCATCTTCAAGCGCTGTATCGATTGGGGTTTCCTCAAGGTCATAAGAGGATAAATTAAAGTCAGCTTCCTCTGGGCTTAACACATAATTGATCAGCAGCTGTTTTGTTTCGTTTATAAGATAGGGTTCTGTTCCATATAATAAATATACAGGAGCAAACCGCTTTGCTTTTATTTGTTTCCATATATCAAAAACCAATTTCTTTCGCTCCGTTCAACTTGCATTTTATTCTCTTTCTATCCTAAAGAAGCTTAAGCGTTTTGACAAGTTATACATAAGAAATTGGCGCCCGCTATGAACGCCAATTCCTGATCTATATAGAACGCCGCTCCCTGAGACCCGGGATACTCAGGAAGCTGCGGTGCACCCTTTGTTTGATTATTTTCCCCTTGATGTTTAGCCTTATTTGTGACAACTCTTGTTAATACAGGAAAAGGGCCGGGGAACGCTAGATTTTTTTTATTGAATGTCTTATACTATATAGGAAATAGGAGGGGTAGACTGTGAACGAATTTGAAAAGAACGTCCAAAGCAAACGAAATGATGCTATCGACTCTGGCGTAGGATTTATCGTATCATTCGGTTTCTTCGCAACGTTATTTGTTATTGCAACAGTCATTAAATTTTTAGGAGCTTAATGGCTACATAAAGTGAAACTTCCATCAGTGGGAGTTTTCTTCCTCCCCCACTGATGGTTAGTTGAGGCCCGCACGATGCGGGTCACTCAGACGTGGCCACAGGACGTGGCGCCTTTAGTCTGAGTTCTGATAATCGGGCCTTTACGGGCAGTTTAATTACTTGTTTTTCTTGAAGTCTTAATGTGGGGGTATTACTGCCCGTTAATCTGCGATAAAGTGAGTAAAAATGAATGGCCCAGGCCAAAACATTGAGGCTGCATACTTGCAGTCTCTTTTTCATTTTTCGAGGTATTTGTGAATCTTAAATAAGTAAAGGGCTCAAGTACTGTACTTTCTAAGATATACTATGGAAGCTGAACATAAAAGGTTCCTGAATTGCCTTTAAAAATATAGGTAACCGCCCCATGCTCATCCGTTCTTAAAATTCGAATATTCCTGCTGTGAAGCCTGGAAATTACATTCGTATGGGGATGCCCGTAGCGGTTGTTTTTCCCCGCCGAAATGATGGCTATCTGCGGCTCAATACTTGAGAGAAATAGATCTGTTGAAGAGGTTTTACTTCCATGATGCCCTGCTTTTAATACATCAATTTTTAAGTTGGGATAAGACTGAACCAGCCTTTTTTCTCCTTCAGCTTCAAGATCTCCGGTAAACAGCCAGCTTAAGCCGCCCAATTTGGCATATAGCACAATGGACCCGTCATTCCTCTCTGTTTTTATTCCTTCTGACGGAGAAAGTATTTGAAAAAAGCCTTCTTCCTCAGTCCATCTGTCTCCTGCTTTACTGAATAAAACTATACTATTGCTCTTTTTTGCTTTATAAATAACTTCTTGTTCGAACTCAGAAATGTCACTGGCTATCGGCAGCATAACTGCTTTAACCCGTATTTCTTCGATGACCGCCGCAGCTCCGCCAATATGGTCCATATCCCCATGCGTCAAAATAAGCTTATCAATTGTACTGATTCCTTTGCTCTTAAGAAAAGGGACAACGGTATCCTTCCCTGCTTCATATGGATCACTCCGCATCTTCCATTCTTCTGTTTGAAACCTGACTGTGCCGCCTGTATCAATTAGATAGTTCCCTTTTCCATAGGGAAGCTTAACCAGTATGCTATCACCCTGTCCGACATCAATAAACGTGACTTCTCCATTTGGGGAAATAGCTGTCGTAAAAAAATGAATCATTACCGCAAATAAAGGGAGTGAACAACTTAAAAGAAACGGTTTCTTGCCTTTTGCCGTTTCCCATAAGGCGAAAAAAGCGGGTATGAGGAAAACATATAGAAGCAGGGCTAGTACAGAAGGCCGGCCCAAAACAAGAGATGTATGTGGAATCCCTGAAAGTTTTTCAGCTATATAATCAATTAAATTTATAAATTTATCAAAAGGGATAAGCAAAAAACCAGCCTTCCCGCCTATTAACAAATGAAGCAGGAAAAGAATTAGTATTGCCGGCAGAACAAGAGTTGAAAACATTGGAACAAAGATTAGATTAGCAAATACGGAAATAATGGACACTTCAAAGAAATGCCAGAGCAATATCGGCAGGGCTGCGATTTGGCAAATAAAGGACACAGCCAAAATGATGGCAATGGGGCTGGAGAATCGTTTTAATATAAGCGGAGCTGATAAGATGAGTGATAAGCTAACAGCAAATGAAAGCTGAAAGCCGGCATTAAACAGGATATAAGGGGAAATAAATAGATAGATAATGAAAACAATGGAGAATACATCAATGATCAGGACAGTTGATTTTAACTTCCTGGCAAACAACACTAAAAGCATCATAAAAACAGCTCGGATGACAGATGGTGCTGCGCCTGTGATAAGGGCGTATCCTGGCAAAATCAGGATCAGTGCGCTTGTCATTTTCTCCCTCGTTATCCCCGCACGAATTCCGGCAAGAAAAAACATGCCCGCAAGCATTCCAACATGAAGACCGGAAATAGCAAGCAAATGGATGATTCCCAGTCTCTGATAAGATTCAAGGATATCATGATCAATGAAGTCTCGATCTCCAAATATGAGGGCAACCGCTATGGAAGCAGTCTTTTCAGGAAAATGTTTCAATAGGTAATTTGTTCCCGTTTCTCTAATTTTTAAAAGTAATAAAGGGAGGCTGTTTTCACGGTAATTGCAATCGGAGAGGAATAGCTGCTTAATTTCGAGGATCCAGAAGATTTTGTTATGATCGAGGTATTCTTTATAGCTGAACGCGTTGGGGTTTGTGGCTGTTGGCGGGGGCTGCAAGTTTCCGTTTACCTTGCATGTCAGTCCAACCCGCAAATAGCTGCTGAGGATTTTTTCTTCTTTTTCGGATTTAATTTTATATTTAGCCATTAACCTTTCATTTGAAACTGTTTCAACAAGGACAGTTAGTTGGTCTCCATCTATTCTAACAGCTTCTTTAATCCTTACTTCAAAAAGAGTTTCGTCGCCAGCCAGACGGGTTACATTATGGTCTTCCGCTATTACGCTTCGAATGAGAAAGAAAAGGAAGATGATTAATAGCAGGCCAGATTGCTTTTGAGTAAGGATATTTCTTTTATAGAGCAGAATGGCTGCTATAATCATAATGAATATAAAAACAGCCGGTTTTAAAAAAACTGTTAATATTCCAGAAAGTGAGGCAGCAGCTACATAAATCCATCTGCCTTTCATGAAATTTGCTCCTTTGCTATTTATTTTTTTAGTTTTAATAGAATGCAGGAATAAAATCCGCGTCTTCCGCGAGTTCTATTCCTGCAAACAAATCAAGGATTAAATAGCTTGTCCTTTTTTTCCTTGTAAGCTTTCAATAATTCCTGATTTGTTCCGTTCTTCTCAAGCTCGTTCATCAATTCCTCAATAAAATCGTGTTTTTCTTGCCTGCTTTCATCAAATGAAACCTTTTCAGCTTCAACCTGGACAGTTTTAACCCCTGCCTTCTCAAAAAGTTCAATCCCATAAGGGTGATTTTTGTAGTCCTGTGCGTAGTAAACCGTTTTAATACCTGCCTGGATAATAGCTTTACAGCATTGAAGACAAGGAAAATGTGTAACATAAATTTCTGCATCACTTGTAGGAACACCGAATTTGGCACATTGCAATATCGCATTCATTTCTGCGTGGATGGTGCGAACGCAATGGTTATCAATAACATAGCAGCCTTCATCCATGCAATGTTCCCCGCCTGCAATCGAACCATTATATCCACCCGCTATGATTCTCTTATCCCTGACAATTGTTGCGCCTACCGCCAATCTTGTACATGTGCTCCTTAGAGCCAGCAAATGGCTTTGAGCCATAAAGTATTGATTCCAGGATATACGTTCCATCTTGTCTGCCTCTCCCTTCCATCTTTCCGCAAGCTGGTACCAGCCGCTGCTATAATCTTGTAGGAAATCCTCATTTTCTCACCATAAGTTTAAGCCCCAAATGATACAAGGTCAATGGAAGGAAGAATTTCTATTTTACCTTTATCCGCTCCTTCAATTTTTCAAAGGTCTTATCTCCTATCCCTGCAATTAATTTTAGATCTTCTATAGCCTTAAATGGTCCATTTGTTTCCCGGTGCTCAAGAATGGCAGCTGCCTTGGACGGACCGATTCCGGGCAAAGTCTGCAATTCTGCTTCAGTTGCTTTATTCAGATTAATTCTTCCATCATTTTGTTGGACTGATATCGAAGTCGTTCCCTCAGCTCCATTAGTTTCAAAAAGTCCCTCTCCTTCTTCAGGAATATAAATAACCAATTCATCAGATACCCTTAGAGCAAAGTTTATTTGATTGCGATCAGCATTTTCCATCAGTCCGCCTGCCTTTTTCAGGACATCAATAACCCTGTCGCCCTCCGTTGCATTATATACACCCGGCTTTTTAACTGCTCCTTTCACATCGACTATTATAACTTGAGGCTGTCCATCTGCCGGGGCTTCATCTTCAAGGCTCTTTGGGACACTATCCTCCCTTTCCGCTAATGCCGCTTGGTCAATTTCGGGAAGGGCTTCTGTTTCTTGAGGGGGGATGAATAAATAATATAGGAGGGCACACATTGCAAGTGCACCTCCAAAAAAATATAGTTTATTGCTCTTTATCCATTCGGCCATAAACGTCTTATCCTTTCTTTTTGGCATAAATGTTTTTTCAACACATATTGTTATACGAGAGAGCCTGCTTTTGAAGGAGGGATGGAACAATGAAAATCGGAATCATTGGTACAGGTAATATGGGGAGAATATTGACAGAGGCATTCCTCGACGGAGGAGCCGTTTCCCCTTCCTCCATGACTATTACCAATAGGACAATTGCGAAAGCGATGGAGATAATGGCAACATACCCTGAAATTGCGGTTAAGGAAGATGCCAGGGAGACTGCGCGGCACTCTTCTCTTATTTTCGTATGCGTAAAGCCTCATGATGTTTATGATGTAATTCAGGATATCCTGCCGTTCCTGTCAAAAGATAAGTGTGTGGTATCAATCACGAGCCCTATAAGTGTAAAACAGCTAGAATCAGTATTGCCTTGTTCTGCCGCCAGAGCTATTCCCAGTATAACGAATCGGGCTTTATCGGGAGTCTCATTATTATCATTTGGGGAACAGTGCCAGGAGGAATGGAAAAGACGAATCAAGAAGCTTTTTGAGAGTATTTCCACGCCAGTATCTATTGAGGAAAACATTACAAGAGTTTCTTCTGATATCGTCAGCTGTGGACCTGCCTTTTTCAGCTATTTGACACAGCGCTTCATCAACGCTGCAGTTTCAGAAACAGAAATTGACCAGGAGACTGCCACTAAGCTTGCAGGCGAGATGCTAATCGGGTTGGGGGATTTGCTAAAAGAAGGGTTTTATACTCTGCCGACATTGCAGGAGAAAGTATGTGTCAAAGGAGGAATTACCGGAGAAGGAATCCGGGTGCTTGAAAGCGAACTTGGTGAAGTATTTGAGCATTTGTTCCAGGCAACCCATTCGAAATTTGACGAGGATCTTGTACAGGTAAAAAAACAGTACACACTTCAATAATAATTCTTTATCAGGCATAAAAATCCTCCTTATTCAAAATAAAAAATTATAGCCAGATTGCCTATTCGCAATCTGGCCTTTTTGCTTATCATGGATTTGACTTATGGAGCGGAAAAATTATTTATCTTTAGCGAATGCACTTTTTCTGCAGATAAAAAATATCCGTTCTGCCTGGCTGCCCGGAGCAGTATCTTCAAAATCAGCTGAAACCTCCAGCAACTCAAAGCCGCATTCCCGGAGCCATCCCTCATAGCTTTCAACAGGGTAGGTCCGCTGAAAATGAAGTTCATCATAACGATCATATTTTCCTGTTGCTTCATCTAAAACAAAAAAGGAGAGTTCATGCTCAACAGAGTTGGGGTATTCCCCCTGATAGCTATGCCAAATATAAGAAATTTCTTCATCATTTTCAGCAAATGTCTGGTTCATAAAGATTTGCATCATTTTATAAATGGAATGGACATCAAATATAAAGAGACCATCGTCTTTTAGGTGTCCATGAACACGCTGAAAGGTTGCTTTCACCTCTGATTCTGTCTCTAGATAATTTAATGAATCACAAAAAATCCCTATAATATCGAATTCTCCAAAGCCTTCTAGCTCAGCCATATTTTGTTGATAAAAGGGAATTCGCAGGCCATTTTGTTCAGCCTTAACCTGGGCTACAGCCAGCATATCCCCGGACAAGTCCACACCCGTAACATCATATCCCTGTTTTCCAAGCCTAATCGAAAGCTGACCTGTTCCGCATGCCAGATCAAGCAGTTTTTTGCCTGAAACACTAAACTTTTCTACCTTTTGGATGATTAATTCCACCCAGCTATCATATGGTGCATCTTCCATCAGCTGATCGTAAAGATATGCGAACTTGCCGTAGCTCATTGATTAAGCATGCTTTGGACGTTTTCAACAGGCGCATCGCCCCAAAGCCTTTCCAGGTTATAATAGCTTCTTTCGTCACGATGGAAAACATGGGCAACAACATCCCCCATATCCACAAGAATCCACCTGGCCTCATCAAAGCCTTCCATTCTTTTCACATTGAATCCTTCTTCTTCTGACTTCTCTTTCATTTCCCGCGCAATGGCCTGTACCTGTTTATCAGAGTTCCCATGGCATATAATAAAGTAGTCAGAGATTAAGGAAATGCCTTTCATATTTAGGACGGTAATATCCTCTGCCCTTTTATCATCCGCTGCCTTTACTGCAGTCATCAGCAATGTATTCTCACTCATTCAATCAATCCTCCGTTTTCATTAAAAGGTCATTATAAGTATGGAAGGTAGCCGGAAAAACAGGCTGCCCCTTTTTCACTAAAAACATAATCGTATTTTGTACAGATTTTATTAGTGCTTTACCCAGACTGGACTCGGCCAACTCTCGCACCTCTTCAACACCTGGGAAATGCCTTCCGGGCTCAATGTAATCAGCAAGGTAGATGACTTTTTCAAGCAAAGTCATCCCTGTCCTTCCGGAAGTATGGTATCTTATTGCGTCGAGAACTTCGCTATCATTAATTCCTGCTTCTTTTTCAGCCAAATAGGCACCAACCGGGGCATGCCAGAGCTCACTATTGTAATCAAGAAGCTCAACGGGCATGCCATTGCTTATAATGATTTCCTTCATCTCATCTTTGGGCCGAAATTTGGCATAGTCATGGAAGATTGCAGCCAGTTCTGCTTTCTTTTCATCTGCACCATACTTTTCCGCAAGCTTTATGGCCGTTTCCATAACACCTATAGTATGAAGAAAGCGGTGTTCGGTTAATTGTTCCTTAACAATTGCCAGGGCCTGATCACGATTCATATAAATGATTCTCCTTAATATATTTCCTAGTTGAATCAGGGACTAGGTAACGAACCGTTCTACCTTCCTTCAGCCTGCTTCTGATCATACTGGATGAAATACCCATTTCCGGAACCTCCGAATAAAGAATGGGATAGGTAGTCTGAAGATTGTAAGATGGCCTTTTCACGCCAACGAAAGTAATCATTTTAAGGAGTTTATCAATGTTGTGCCACTTAGGCAAATACTCCACCATGTCAGCCCCGATAATAAAGTAAAACTGCTTGTGAGGATAGTTTTCCTTTAAAAGCAAAATCGTATCATAGGTAAATGAAGGCCCTTGCCTTTCCAGCTCAATCAGTTCCAATTTAAATTTTGGATGACCATCCATAGCAAGCTTCAGCATTTCTATCCGGTCACGGTTGCTGGCAGCATTGGATTTCTCCTTATGAGGCGGTTCCTGGTTCGGCATAAACCAAACTTCATCCAATTCTTGTGAGCACATAACCTCATTTGCAATAATAAGATGTCCCAGATGAGGAGGATTAAAGGTGCCTCCCAGTATACCTACTTTGTCCACTTTCGCCCCTCCATTTCCGTATGCCCGAATATGAAAGTGTCTCTTAAGGCAGTTCGATTTGTTTGTTTTCTTTAGATTCTTTATATAAAACAATAATATTCCCAATAACTTGGACAAGCTCGGCTTTTGTGCCTTTTACCAGCTGCTCTGCAACCGTATCTCTATCTTCGTCACAATTTTGCAGTACAGTGACTTTTAATAATTCACGGGCCTCCAAGGCTTCTCCTACTTGTTTAATCATGTTTTCATTAACCCCGCCCTTGCCAACTTGAAAAATTGGGTTTAAATGATGGGCTTTAGAACGTAAAAAACGCTTTTGCTTTCCTGTTAGCATTATAATCCTCCCAGTTGTTTTAAGACTTTATCTCTCATTCTTTTTATTTCCGGTTCAATGCCAGTCCATTTTTCGAAAGCCAAGGCTCCTTGATAAACAAACATATCCAGTCCATTTTGGATTCCGGCACCCTTATTACTAGCTTCCCGCAAAAGCTGTGTTTCAAGCGGATTGTAAATAATATCACTCACAAAGGTTCCGGACTTAAGATTATGTATAGAAAGCGGACTCTTTTGGATGTCCGGAAGCATGCCAATTGGCGTGGTCTGAACGATGAGATCATATGTCTCTAGAATTTTCTCAGCTTCCTGTATATCCAAAGCCCGAGCGGGGACAAGATAAGGACAATCCTCCACGATAAAATCAGCTTTAGATACAGTCCGATTGCAGATATCCAGTAATTGGGGGCCTTCTTTTGCCAATGTAAAATAGATGGCTCTTGCAGCTCCACCGGCACCCACTATTAAAACCTTCTTATCTCTTACCGACGAAATTTCCTCCAGTAAACCTTTTACATATCCGCTTCCATCTGTATTATAGCCTTTAAGCTTACCGTTTTGATTTACGACCGTATTTACAGCTCCAATGGCCCTTGCCAATGGATCCAGTTCATCCAAAAGAGGCATGATCGCCTCTTTATGCGGTACAGTAATATTAAATCCTGATATTCCTATCGCCCTGAGCCCTCTTATCGCATCCCCCAGGTTTTCTTTTTTCACATGTAATGGCTGGTAATGGGCGTCAATGCCATAAGCATGAAATAGATCATTATGCATGGCAGGCGACATCGAATGTGATATTGGATCGCCTATAACACCAAAGAGCTTTTTCAAATTCCTCTCCCCTTAAACCGAAAATATATTATATCAAAGATTTTCTCACTAATGCATGAACACCTTTCGGAACATAAGCAGCTACCTTTGCACCTGCTTCGTTTACTGTAATCCACCCAAGCCCGGAAAAAACGATATCTGTTTTCGGTTCTTTAATTGTAAACTCATGCCTAACAAGCTCTGGAAAGGTATCCATCTGTTCCTTTCTTGGAGGGGTGAGCATTTCTCCTGCATGGTTTTGATATAATTCATCGGCCTTTTCCATTTTTGTGCGATGTATATTAATTTCGTTAGAAAAATGGCAAACAAATGAACTGCGGCCTCCTGAAATATAATCAAATCTTGCAAGCCCTCCAAAGAATAGCGTCTGCCCTTCATTTAACTGGTAAACTTTAGGCTTAACTTCTTTTTTAGGTGTAATAACCTTTAAATCCCGCTTATCGACATAGTGGGCCATTTGATGATGGTTTATAATTCCTGGTGTATCAACCAGAGCTTTTCCATCCGATAGAGGAATTTCAATGATATCCAATGTTGTACCAGGAAAATGAGAAGTAGTAATGACATCTCCTTCTCCGGTTACTTCTTTCAGGATTCGGTTAATGAAAGTAGATTTACCAACATTTGTACAGCCAACTACATATACATTTTTGCCTTCACGGTACTGGTCAATAGCAGCTGCAACTTCAGTGATGAAATGGCCTTTCGCAGCACTTACCAAAAACACTTCTTCAGGCTTTAAGCCAAGCTGCTTTGACTCCTGCTTCATCCAATTAATCAGCTTATTTGTCTTCACTGATTTCGGAAGCAAATCCACCTTGTTTCCGACAAGAAGAATTTTATTGTTTCCAACAAAACGGTGCAGCCCCGGAAGCCAGCTTCCATTAAAATCAAAGATATCAACAATCTTGACGATGAGCGCATCACTTTGTCCAATTTCGTTCAGGATTTTCAGGAAGTCGTCATCAGTCAGGCTTACATCCTGCACCTCGTTATAATGTTTTAGCCTAAAGCAGCGCTGGCATATGATCGCTTCCTTTTGCAGTGCTGATTGAGGGGCATAGCCCATCTCTTCAGGTTTTTCCGTTTGAATTTTAACCCCGCATCCTATACAAACAAATTGCTCTTCACTCACTATTTAATCCTCCCACCGAATCATTCCCTTTTTTCTAAACCAATTTAAAATTCTTCTTTCAACTAAGCGGTTAAACTTTGTAACAAATCCATCTGTTTGTGCAACAGGCACAACCAAAATGGTATGGAAGCCGCTGCAGTTTCCGCCCAGTACGTCCGTCAGCAATTGGTCGCCTATGACCACAGTTTCTTCTTTTTTCAGCCCCATTTCTGATAGAGCTCTTAGAAAGGCCCGTCCCATTGGTTTTCTTGCCTGATAAATAAACGGAATATTAAGAGGGTGGGAAAATGCCTTAACACGATTTTCATTATTGTTTGATACAATTGTTACCTTTATATTGCTTTGCTTCATTTCTTCAAACCAGCTAATCAGCTTGGGAGTTGCATTTGGCCTGTCCCATTCCACCAAAGTATTGTCCAGGTCCGTTATAATTCCTTTAACACCTTTTTCCTTTAAACTTTGAGGAGTTATCTCAAAAATGCTTTTCACATGCTGGTCAGGCAAAAAATGCTTTAACACTATATTTACACCTCAATCATTATTCGTATTGTCCATTTTTCCAATTGTTGTCCGCAAAAGACAATTACCGATTACATCATAACCAATTTTATCCGCTCTTTCAAAACAAACACCAATATGCCTTCACTAAAGTACTAAAAAGTACATATCCACATCAAGACAGCCAGTACTTTTCCAGCGGTACTATTTTATACGATTCCACAAAAAGCTGAAAGACACTCAAACAAAGGGAAATTCTATGCTGAATATAGGATTTTTTACCTAAATTTAAAAATTTTTCGACAAAATCCAACTTCCTTTGATAGCTGTGGATAACTTTATGCACATAATCCAATGTGATTCTTATACTTTTCCCCTTTTTATAAACAAAATAATCACAGGTTATCCACCAATGCCTGTGGATAACAGAACAGTTGTTCTAATTGTTTAATTTTGCTAGAGTAGGGGTACAACATAAAATCTTACATTATATGTATAAAAATAATCAGTTAGAACCGTACATTTTTTTTCCTGGAGGTGGGGCAGGCATGCGCAAATTGTCAGATGAATTACTTATTGAATCCTATCATAAAGCAAGGGAACTGCAGCTCAGCAAAGACTTCATCCGTTTAATAGAAACAGAAATCCACCGGCGCTCATTATCTAACAGAATAAAAGTCTCTTCTTAAAAAGTACAAGCCCTGAACAGGGCTTTTTTTCTATGGGCTATGTTAAAGCTCATTGCTGATTTTGGCACTCTGTTGATTTGAGCTGATGGCGCGAGATCCTCGAAATGCATTCGCATTTTCTTCGTGCGGTATTTATTAGAGGATGCTTATTCAAAGTCCAGCGGGAGAAGCGAGTCAAAGGGAGACCCCGCATGCTTATGGCTTGAGGAGCGTCGGACCGCCCGCGGTTCGCAGAGCTTCCTTGAGCGGAAATCAACAGACATGTTTAACATAGCCTTTCTATAAAATATTTCCAATACGCTCCCCTACTTTTATGTGAGCCGGTGTCTTAATGGATGGATTCAGTTCAAACCTTCCTTTCTCGAAAAGAAGGATGACAGTTGAACCGAACGTAAAATAAGCCATTTCCTTTCCCTTTTCCAGCTGATCTCCTTCATGGATAAGCTCAATGGAATTAACAAACATGGCACCCACTTTTACAATTGCGATAGATGCAGTTCCATGCATTACCTCTGTAATGCTTCGATAATTCTTTGAAAGGGTACTCCTCCCATATTTCAATCCCCATTTGTTCACTGGATAAGATTTTGAACCGAGTACCCATTGGTCTGCTACCTTTCCTGTTACAGGGCTGTGGATACGGTGATAGTGGCTGGGACTTAAGTAAAATATCATATAAGTGCCATCAGTATATTTTTTTGCTTTATTCTCACCCAGCATCTCTGAGATGGAGTAGTCTTTTCCTTTCACAGTTATGATACGGCTGGATTGGATGCTCCCTATATTCTCAATAACAGCATCTACAGGGCTGACAACCGAATCAGGGCTTTCATCCGTGATTCGTGCCCCTTCTTTTAACCTCCTGATAAAAAACTCATGAAGAGAAGGGTACTCCTTTAATTCCCTTTCCATCTCTCTCTCATTTATGTTATAGATCCTTGAAAATGAAGGAATGGCCCATCTGCTCCATTTTGATCGTGCAAAACTTTGCAGCAGTGCGGATGTCCATCTCCGATTTGTAAGCTCAATCATCAGGCGATATAAAGACTTAATCAACTGGCAGGCCCCCTAAATGAAATATGTTCTTTACGAACAGGCATAAAAACCATAGAATAAAATATTATTATATAACAAATTAAACTAAGTTTGCCACAAACTCCCCCAGCTTTGCCATCCTTTTTTAGAATGTATATATATCTGTCAAACCAGCTGCTATCCCTTTGACTTACAAGGAGTGTATAAAATGTTTTTATCTGATGTTCTTGATTTAACCATCAAGAAGCTAAAGGCACAGACAGCCAATGTCCTTACACTGGCTAATTTGTCTTTAGGAGGCTTCGCCATTTTATTTTCTATTAATGGAAATCTTAATTTAAGTGTGCTGCTTATCTTTGTGGCAGCTCTTGCTGACCGCTTTGACGGCATGGCAGCAAGAAAAATGAATATTGAATCGGATTTGGGAAAGCAGCTTGATTCTATGAGTGATATCATATCTTTTGGAGTTGCTCCTGCACTTATATTGTATCAGGGGATTTTGTCTGGATTGGGAGTACCTGGTTCGTTCTTCACAATCCTTTATATCGGGTGCGGAGCTTTTCGGCTTGCGCGGTTTAATATAAGCGAAAATAACGGCTATTTTACCGGTCTTCCCATTACAGCTGCAGGCTGCCTTGCTACATTGAGTTTTCTTGCTGTGCCTTATTGGCCCGAACCTTTTTTCCTCTTTATCATGCTGATCCTTTCTTTTTTGATGATAAGCCCTTTCAAGCTTAAAAAAATGTAAAAAAGAGCCGTGCTCACCTGAGCGCGGCTACTTTCATTCTTATTTGTTTTCTGTTAATGAAAGGAACTCTTCTACATCATCAATGCACAATTGAACTGCACTTTCCCAGAATTCCGGCTTTGTTAAATCAGCATTTAGATGTTTCATCGCTAAGTCCTCAACCGTCATGGAAGCCGTATCTTTTAATATAGCTATATATTTTTCCTCGTATCCTTTCCCCTCCTTAAGAGCCTGAGCATAAATGCCCAGCGAGAACAAATAGCCAAAGGTGTAGGGGAAGTTATAGAATGGCACGCCTGTAATATAAAAATGCAGCTTCGAAGCCCAGAAAGATGGATGGTACTCATTCAGCGCGTTTCCATAAGCTTCTTTCTGCGCTTCCACCATCAGCTCATTCAATCGTTCTGTACTCACATTGCCCAGTTTTCTTTCTGTATAAAAACGAGATTCAAAAAGGAAACGGGCATGGATGTTCATTAGAAGCGCTACCGATCTTTGAACCTTTTCTTCCAAAAGTGCAAGTTTTTCCTCTTCTGCCTTGGCATTTTTAACTGAAGCATCTGCAACGATCATTTCAGCGAAAGTTGATGCTGTTTCTGCTACATTCATCGCATAGCTGCGGTTCAATAAATGGAGGTCTCTCATCGCATAAGTGTGGAACCCGTGTCCAAGCTCATGTGCCAAGGTAGAAATGTTAGATGGTGTTCCGGAATATGTCATAAAGATTCTTGACTGGCTGCTTTCCGGGAAGTAGGTATGGAAACCGCCTGGAGCCTTTCCAGGGCGATCTTCTGCCTCAATCCACTTATCTTCAAATGCCTTTTTGGAAAAAGCCGTCATTTCCTCCCCAAAAAGAGAAAACTGTTCCAGGATAAATTCTGCGCCATCCTGGTAGGATACTTTCGTCTCTGTCTTGCTAAGCGGTGCATCCAGGTCATACCAGCTTAATTTTTCAATGCCCAGAAGCTCTGCCTTTCTATTCAGGTATTTAACAAGCGGCGCTTTATTCTTAGAGATAACCTCCCACATTGTATCCAAGGTTTCTTTTTTCATTCTGTTCAAATCGAGGGGCTCTTTCAAGAAATCCTCCCAGCCTCTTAATTTATAAACATTTAACCTAAATCCCCCCAAATGATTTAAGGTCTTAGATAGATAATCTGCCTGGCTGCTCCATGCTTCTTCCCACTTTTCAAAAACTTCCTTCCGCAGAGTTCTGTCGGGGCTTGAAAATTTATTTGCTGCCTGGCCTACAGAAAACTGTTTATCCTCTCCATTTTCACGGAAAGGAATTTTAATATTCCCGACAATAACATCGTACATTTGGCCCCAGCCATGGTAACCATCAATTGCTAAAGCATTAATCACAGATTCTTCCTCTTGGGATAATTTTTCTGCTGCACTCTCACGCCGCTCTGTTAATACAAAAGCCAGTTCATTCAAGCTTTCGTCCTTTATTATTTCGGTCCATACTTCCTGACCATAACCCGCAAGCTTCTGATCAAAAATCGTTAAGGCAGTTTGGAAAGATGCACTCAGCTCAGTAGTTGATCCTCTAAGGGCTTTTGCCTTTTTATCTTCTGTATTTTGAGCCTGCAGGCAGCTGACAAAGGCTCCTGCCTGGTGAAGCTTTTTAGCCGTTTGCTGGAATAAATCTATATACTCGCTGATTGCCTGTGCATCTGCAGCTGAATTAGAAGGCTGCCATTTATGTACCTGATTATAGAATGAATCGATATGTTTTCTTGTTTCTTGCAAGTGCTGTCCAAACTCCTCTGAAGCACTTCCGCCTTTAAAAAAAACATCCAAATCCCAAACTGTCGAATATGCTGTAGCAGTCATGATTTTCCCCCTGTAATAATATTTCGTATATAGAAGTATTATAAAGTAATTTTTCCGAAATTTCTATCAAAATGACCGAATAGTTTATTTTTTAGGCTATCTTAAACTGCCTGTTGATTTCCGCTCAAGAAGCTTAGCGAACCGCGGGCGGTCCGACGCTCCTCGTCGCTTTGCTCCTGCGGGGTCTTCCTTTGATCCGCACTCCCGCAGGACCTTGAATAAGCATTCTTGAGTAAACACCGCACGAAGGAAATGCGAATGCATTTTCGCGGGATTAGTGCCTTCCGCTCCATCAACAGTGCTAAAAACAACAATAAGCTTTAACAGATCCTTTAAATAAAGACAGAAGGATGATGCATTTAAGATATTTAATCCCAAAAAAAGAAGCCCACACCGCATTGGGTATGAGCCAGGTTGTAATCTTTACTATTTATAATAACCGCCATAATATGCAAATCCTCCAAAAACAAGCAGCAGGATCAGCAGCACAACCACCAGAGCAAGCCAGAATCCTCCACCCCCGTAATATCCTCCAGGATAAGGTGGGGCCGGATAGCCGTAATAACCATAAGGCATAATGCTTCTACCTCCCTTCGCTTTCTATTATTAAGGTATGTGTCCAACAGGATGAGCGTTTAGGCATTTACATCAAAATTCCTGCGATAGATAAGCAAAATCCATATTTTCCTGAGCACCGCCATAAAAACGTATCATATAATAATGGCAAAAGGAAAATTAAGGGAGGAGTGTTAAATGAAAATCATATCCATCTGCAAGAAATGCAAAGGAACAGGCAGCATAACCGCTTATAAATTTATAAAGAAAGCCTGCCCTGTCTGCAAAGGAACAGGAAAAATGACAAAAAACATTTCAGATATCAAGAAAGAGAAAAGACATAAAAGTTCACTTATTCCCCTTTAGGCCCATAACCTACAGTTCCCACCAGCTATGGACCCTTTCCGCAGGCAAGGGTTTTTTATTTTGACTTTAAATGCTTTATAATGACAACGGAAAGAAACATCGGACTACGGTCAATTGGAGTGAAAAAAATGAAACACTGCAAGAAAGGGGTTCTACTATTCATATTCTCACTTGTTTTACTTGCAACTGGCTGTTCTTCAGAAGAGCAAAAAAGTGAAAACCCACCGGAGGAACCTTCCAAAAAGGCGGACGAGCAATCTCCCTATGAATTTACCAAGGCTTCAGCCCAGCAAATTGAACATATCCAAGGAATAGGCTATCCTGGAAATGATACAGGGCTATATCTCTCATCCAGCGATGGATTAAAGCTTTTCAAAGATGGCTCCTGGCATGAAACATCCACCCATAACCACGACTACATGGGTTTCCAGGCAATAAAAGATGGTTATATTGCCAGCGGCCATCCAGACAAAGATTCTGATTTAAAAGATCCCCTTGGCATCGTTAAAAGCACAGATAAAGGCGCATCGTTCGAAGATCTGGTGTTTTACGGTGAAAGTACATTTCCTTTTTTATCCGCTGGCTACAATATCGGTATGATCTATGTAATCAATCAGGAGGAGAATACTAAGCTTGGTCCTGGGGTATATCGATCAGAAAATGAAGGGAAAACCTGGGAGCCAGTCAGTTTAAAAGGGCTCGAGGCTGACACGCTTGGCATGATCGCAGCACATCCTGATGATGCCGATATAATGGCTATGTCCACGAGGAGCGGAATCTTTTTCTCGCGAGATAAAGGAGAAACAGTAGAATTAGTATCTGAACCAATCATGGCTACAGCCTTGGCTTTCACGGACGACAGCTTGTACTATGCATTTGCAAAGCAGGAAAAGGTATTACTGAACAAGATTGACCTTGAAACCATGGAAACCTCTCCGGTTGAAATCCCTTTTCTTAGCTATGACAACCCGATTACATACATTGCAGCTGATTATCAAAATAGCGGAAGAATCTCTTTCTCGACCTATTTAAAAGATTTATATGAGTCTGGAGATAGCGGCGAAAACTGGAAGATTTTATTAAAAAATGGCAGAATAAAATAATTAAAGGGACAGCCGAGCTGTCCCTTTAATTATTTTTGCGCTTTTCTTTTTCTGCCCGATAAAACTCATGGAACATCTTCATCAATGCCCGCTTCTCAATCCTGGATACGTAACTCCTTGAGATGCCAAGCTCCTTTGCAATTTCCCTCTGGGTTTTTTCTTTTTGCAAATCGAGCCCGAACCTTCCGACAATGACCTCTTTTTCTCTGTCATCCAAAACATCAATATATTCCTTCACTTTTTCAAGCTCCATATTCAGCTGAATCGTATTAATAACATCCTCGGATTCTGACTTTAGTACATCAATAAGGGATATTTCATTGCCCTCTTTGTCCTGTCCAATGGGGTCGTGAAGCGATACATCCTTCTTGGTCTTTTTTAATGCCCGCAAATGCATGAGGATTTCATTCTCAATACAGCGGGCTGCATAAGTGGCCAGTTTTGTTCCTTTACCTTCTGAATAGCTCTCAATTGCTTTTATCAGCCCGATGGTCCCTATAGATATCAGATCCTCGGAATCTTCTCCGGTATTTTCAAACTTTTTTACAATATGGGCAACCAGCCTAAGATTATGTTCAATCAGCATATTACGGGCATGCGCATCTCCAGCAGCCATCAGTCGCAGGTATCTTTTTTCATCTGCAGGTGACAGCGGTTGAGGAAATGCATTATTTTTTACATAAGATACAAGGAACACAATTTCCTTAACCAAATAACCAAGTGCAGTTAAAATTCCGGACATTGTTCCACCCCCGCTTTTAATGCGTGTTCAAAAAAAGCCTATAACTAATTCCTATGTAAGTATGGAGTTGTTTTTGTCTGTCCCATATAGATATTTTCACACAGAAATTATTTCCTTTTCCTTCTTCCTCTTCAAATGGACATTTATTAGGTTTTTTCGTTATGATGAGATTATATAAAAAGAGAAAGAGGTCTTACTTTTGAACGCGCAGCGTATAATTCTGGCACTTGTTTTTTTCATTGTTTTGCTGGATAGCCTGGCAAAATTCATTTTTGAAGGCTTTTCTTTAAAGACTTTACTATTATTACTGGCAACAGTCGCAATTGTAGTATTTCTATGGTTACTTCCAAATAAAAAGGACTGACTCATTTGCAGTCAGTCCTTTTTTCATGCTATTGCCCGAATCTTTTTTATCTTGCTACTCTGTTACGCTTACCTCAGCGGCAATGATGCAGCCAATTGCTCCGCAAATAACTAACCCCATAACAATCGAGAACATCTCCCACACCCCTTTAGAAATTCCTGGTTTCCTTTAATGTACCATGGTTTTTCCACCTAAATAGCAGGTGAATGTGAACATTCTGTTAATCCCAGCTATGGGAAAGGTTATTTCCTTTTTTTCCGGAATCCAAGAGTTAAAATCAAAATATGCAGTGACATACCTAATTGCCTCCTAACACAGTATGGTTAGGTGGAGTCTTTCTCCACCCAGAAAATTGCCTGGCGTCCTTGAATAAGAAAAATCATTTTCCTAACCACCTTTCAAGTTTTTTTAAAATCACTATTATTAAAACGGGCGATACATTGAAAACTGACGGTCACGGTTTTGGTCCTGTATTTTTTTGATCATTTGTTCACGCATAATGTCTTCTGCGGATAATTGACGTTTTTTAATGGTTACAGTCAAAAATAATATATTTAAGGTCATTAGATTTTCCACCTCCTCTTTCATATCCCGCCTAAAGGCACAAAAAAGCCGCAAAGAGACACACTCTCTGCAGCTTGGTCATGAAGGCATAAAAAAGCCGCAGAGCACGATTCTCCCTGCGGCATGGATATGTAATGTCAAAAATTTAAGAGATCCATTCCATGTAGGTCGAATTCGTAGAATAATTATTTAATTCTGCTTTTACTGCAATTCCTTTAACCATCATTTCATCCGACCTCCTTGTTTGAATTTTTCACTTACACTGGTAATTATATCCACACTCATATAGTTTGTAAACCTTTTTTTGGCTATTTTTCAAATTTTTTTTGAAAGTATGAGCCCATAAAAAAACACCCTGAATCAGGGCGTTTGCATTCTATTATTTTTTCATCAGGAATTCCTGGCCATCATCCATTTCGTTTAGCTTTGCACGGCAATGCTTGGAGAGCGCAAAGAAATAAATGGAACCAATCAAAAAAACGGTAGAAGATCCAGCCATTATATATAATTCCAGCATTGTATTTGCAGTGTCCGGAATAATTAAACCCAGGTAAAAAAATGAGCCGACAGCAAGCAGAGCAATAGCAAACCGCTTGAAGTCCACCATTTTCTCAAATAAGCGCTTTGCTTCATTTTTCATTTTTATCACCTTCTATTTTATAGGTCTTTTTAAAAGACTATAATCCTACTTTAACATAGAAAGCAGTAGTACAGGTGATGTAAATATTGTAAGCACAAGAAGATCATCCAATAAGAGAAAGGCGGTCCTCAATGAAAACCGCCTCATAACCTGTGTTTGCTATATTCTTATAGCTTTCCTATTTATTTTGTCTAATGGCCTCAACAATCTTCATAACCAAGTTGGCCGAATGAAGAGCTGCCTTTTCCAAAAATTGATCAAAAGAAATATCGGACTCTTTTCCTGCAATATCGGAGAGAGAGCGTATCACCACAAAAGGGGTTTTAAATTGATAAGAGACCTGGGCGATAGCAGCTGCTTCCATTTCTACTGCCTGCAGACCTGTGAATTTATCACGGATATAGTCCACTCTTGCCGGATCGTTCATAAAGGAGTCACCAGTCGCAATCAATCCTCTGACAACCTGGGTATCCTGGATTTCTTTCGCACATGCCTCTGCAATTTGCACGAGGCTGCTATCCGCTGCAAATGCAGCCGGCAATTGCGGAACCTGTCCATATTCATAGCCAAAAGCAGTAACGTCTACATCATGATGCCTTACCTCTGTGGAAATAACGACATCCCCCACATTTAAATCAGGATTAAAACCGCCAGCCGACCCAGTATTAATAACATAATCCGGCTTAAACCGCTCCAAAAGGATAGCGGTTGACATGGCTGCATTCACTTTCCCAATTCCGGAACGCAGCAGGACAACTTCCGCTCCATTCATCTTTCCTGTTGTATACTCGCAACCGGCGATGGTTTCCTGCCCATTGCCTTCTATTTTATCTCTGAGTAAAGTAACTTCCTCTTCCATCGCTCCGATAATCGCTATTTTCATCTTAAAACCTCTTTCATATTTTTCTTTGGCGCTTTATATTACCAGGTGAATGGCACAAGCAGCCATGCTTTTCAAACTAGTCCTTATGGCTCCTGCAGATGCTAAACTTGTGCAGGGAAACATGAACCCACGCTGTATGTAAACTTCAGGAGATTGCTATTTGCATCTGCAAAAACTATTCTACCACCACTTCGAGGAAGTTTTCCATATATCGCAATTCTATTGTCTCTATCAGCATCTCTTAAAGTGCAATAGCTTATGTGTATTCACCGCCAGAATGATTAAATACTGCAGAAATTTGCCAGAACAGACTGCCGGCACTAAAATAAATGATAGAAATTGTTAGTTTGAACTTTGCTTAAGGAAGGATGATTCTGTCTATGAATTTTAAGTTTGATTTAATTGAAGATAAAGTTGAATTTTATGAGGCCCCCTCTTTAAAGGAGCTTGAAAAGAAAATAAATAGCCAAATCGAACACAATAAGGCGATTCTTCTTTCTGTCCATCATGTTTCCCATCAAATGCATCTCGACGAGAATGGCAGAACTTATTACTCTGCCGTTGTACATTTCAAAGCAAAAAAATAAGGACGTACAGACGTCCTTACATCTTGCGGACTAAGTGGTCTTGTGGAACCAGCTGGTCTAAAGCAACCTTCTCCAGTTGGTCTCGTTGAATCGGATTGTTTTTCGAAAGCATGTTCATCACCTCAAGCGTTAAATAGATCTATTTTAAAATATGCTAGATTCTACTGCCACATTCAATTTTAAAATTCTGTTGATTGGAGTGGAAGGTGCGAAGACTCCTGCGGGAGCAAGGGTCAGGGGAGACCCCGCAGGAACGGAGTGACGAGGAGGCTCCCCGGGCCGCCCGCGGAAAGCGAAGCACCTGGAACGGAAATCAACAGACCCATTTCACAGACGGACTAAAAAGACTGTAGGCAAATCCGATTTTCATCGAGTTTGTCTACAGTCTGTAAGGACGCACAGACGTCCTTATTTTTTTGCCCTGTTAACGTGTCTGTTGTTTTTCGCTACAGGCGCTCAAGCGTTGCGCGGGCGGTCCGGAAGCCTCCTCGGCGCACACGCTCCTGAGGGGTCTCTTTTTGACTCGCTTCCCCCCCAGGACTTTGAATAAGCATCCGTGAATAAACACCGCACAAAGGAAATGCGAAGGCATTTTCCAGGAGCTCGCATCTTCCGCTCCAATCAACAGAGTGCCAAAATCAACAATGAACATTAACATAGTCTATTTTTTATTAATTAATTTCATTTAGTACTTCTACCTTTACCGGCTTCCAGCCTTGGCCGTCCACCCAGTCTATATAGACACGATATTTTTCGCTTTGATCCTTTGTTGATATGGTTCCTACTGATTTGTTCGGCCCATTATTGCCAAGAAACCACACCGTCATATTGCCTTGGTCCACTCCAGTAGCATAAGAGATTGCCTGGAGCATTTCCTGCCAGTCCACAGCACTCTGGTCATAGACTGCTGTGTGTTCACCTGATTGGGAAGTGCCAACCGGTTCCCAGGCTGGATTTTCGATTGTTTTTTCAACATCAGGCGAGCTGCCGCCTTCGGTGACGACTTTTTCATCTTCTTCTGATTCCTCTTCGGCTTTCTCAGCTTCTTCCTTCTCTTCCGCTGCCTGTTCTTCGCCTTCTCTTGCCTTTTCTATTTCTTCTTCATCTTCTTTTTCCTGTTCAAGATCACCGGCTTGATCATCTGTTTTATTTTCATTTTCTTTTATCTCATTCTCAGATGCTGTTTGTTCATCCGTCTGGAGCGCTTCATCATTGTTCCCGCCAAAGAAAATTTTAGCAGACACAACAATAATCAGTAATATAACAAGCGCAATTAGACTATTTAAAATAATATTGGTTTTTTTTCTTTTTTCCCGTTTACCTAATCGGGACTCTCTTGATGAATGCTCATTCCCTTTCAAGACTTTCTCCTCCCCAAACTTTTATCAGGATTGCACGTAATAATGCTAATGAAAGGCATAATACTATTTAGCCACGCCACTTTTAAGTCGTTACTACCCAAATTGCGGCTGTGAACATTCTAACACGACATAAGGCTATCTTAAAAGAAATAACCTTTTCCATGAAAAAAATGATGGTGTATGTTTATTTCCATCAGTAAAACAGATCCTCCAGCCTTCAGGAAAGTTACAATATATCATATTTGTTTATGAGTCTGCAGAGCCAAAGGGCGGAACTTCTCCTTTATGATTAAAGTTGTATATCCCTTTCACCAAGTCTGCAAATAGGGGATTTACACCACCTGTGTCCTCTGTTACCCCAAGATTTACTGTAACAAGAGCATATTTCGGGTTTTTATAAGGAAAATAACCCGCAAACCATTTATTATGGAGCTGCTTGCCGCCAACTATTCTTCCTGTCTCGGCAGTACCGGATTTGCCGGCTACCTCATATGGAAGTTCTTTGAACCATCTGCCGGTTCCATCCTCATTGATCACTACCTCTCTGAGAAGTTTTTGAAGTTTCATTGCTGTATAAGGAGCAATCGTCTCTCCGTCCAGCTTTTGCTCCTTAAACTCCAAAAGAGATGTACTGTTTTTATATTCTATTTCTGAAGCAACCCGGACCATGTCCTTCTGTCCGCCTCGCGCTATTGTTGCCATCATATTGGCAACAGCAAGGGGGGTTGCTCTGACTTCATGCTGGCCAATCCCTGTTAGGGAAACAAAATTGCGGTCCTTTTTGGCATCTTCTGATAAAAATACACGTCCCTTTTCTTCGTCCTGAAGCTGCATGAAGTCATTGAAATGGTATATATCGCCTTGCCAGCTCACAGGACCCGTTAGCGATAACCTCTTTGCATAATCCTCCAGCAATTCAGAATCAATATCTTTTAATTCTTTTGCTACAGTAGCAAATGTATTATTGCAGCTTCTTGCAAAGCTATCATTGAAATTTAGCATTCCATGCTGGTACTTCGGGTCTGGCTGCCCATTAATTTTCTTACTGCAATCAAATTGCCTTGCAGGATCATCCAGTCCATGATCAATAGCTGCTGCGGCAACCACAGTCTTGAATACAGACCCCATAATTTGCTGTTTTATCATCTGATTAACAGCTCCGCCGCTTTCTTTATCAAAAGGATTATCATTATTAACGGATGGACGCGATACCATAGCCAATACCGTATTCGTCTCAATATCCAGGAGAACAATTCCTCCTTTTTTGATGGCATGCTGATCAGCCAAATTTTCAGCCATCATTTGCAGATCATAATCCAGGGTTGTCTTTATATTGACAGGATAGAAAGGATTGGCAGGCTCTACATATTTCACATTAATGCCAAATAAGGGGCCTCCAGTTGCATCCACATGATAGACAAGCTTAGAAGCACCTTCGGGAAGCAAAAATTCATCGAAGCTCTTCTCCATTCCGGTTATGCCGACCATTGTGTTAATGGATAGCTCTTTATCAGGGTATCTTTCCTTTACGAGATTTTGATTTTCTCCGGTAATTCCGATTAACTGTGCAGCGGGACTCTCTAAAAGGTTGTACTTCTTCTCAACAGCAAAAACTCCTGGAATCTTCAGAGCATTTATTTTCTCCATTTGTTCCTCAGTCAGCTGGAGCGGTTCAGGCTTGCCAAAGGCAAAAGGCTCCTTGGCGTTTTCAACCGAATATCGGAGAGAATATTCCGATGCACCTGTAATTTCCGAAACCCCTTCTATATCCCAATCCATTTTTGCCAGAAACGGAAATAAAATAAGGACAGGAATATTCTCATGAGTTAGAGGCCTGCCGTTTCGATCCAAAAAGTTTCCCCTGCCAGTATCTATGACCATTTCCTGGGATCTCTGGCGAACACTTGATTCGAGCAGGTTTATTTCCCTGTCTGTAAAATGTTCAGTTGAAACGAGCTGAAGCTGAATCAGCCTTCCCCCAAGCAAACATAAGACCGTAAAACTTATAATAAGCCAGCCAACTGCTCTTTTTCTCCACATAAAAAACACCTCGTCAAAAGTCTTGACGAGGTTTTCTGATTTCAAACAATTCGAATTTAAAAATATTATTTAATGGAGACAATACGTACGTTCATTTCTCCCCCAGGTGTCTGGACAGTTACTTCGTCCCCAACCGTACGGCCAATCAGGCTTTTTGCAATCGGAGAATCATTTGAGATTTTACCTTCGAAAGGATCTGCCTCTGCACTTCCTACGATGGTATACGTTTCTTCGTCTCCATCTGGAAGTTCAACAAAAGTAACAGAACGGCCAAGTGCAACAGTATCTCCAGCCATTTCTTCCTCTTGGATGATTTTCGCATTGCGAATCATATTTTCAAGTGTTGTAATACGGCCTTCTACAAAAGCCTGCTCTTCTTTAGCAGAATCATACTCAGAGTTTTCGGATAGATCGCCAAAGCTTCTAGCGATTTTTATACGTTCAACCACTTCTTTACGTTTAACCGATTTTAAATACTCAAGTTCCTGCTCAAGCTTTTCTTTACCTGCTTGTGTCATAGGGAAAACTTTTTCTGTAGCCAAAACCTTCACTCCTTCGAATTACACATTCCTTTACGGTTTGTGTTTCTATAATGTATGTACTTCTTTATATCAAATTTTTAGGAAAATGAATAGGAGCGCGTCCTCGGTTAAAGGGCGCGCATGTAATCTATTTTTGGTTTGTTAAGCTTGTCTGTTGATTTCCGCTCCAGGGACTCAGGAACTGCGGGCGGTCCGGGTGCCTCCTCGGCGCATTCGCGCCTGCGGGGTCTCCCTTTGACTCGCTTTTCCCGCTGGAATCTCGCCCCTTCCGCTTCAAACAACAGAGTGCCAAAATCAGCAAAAAACTTTAACATAGCCTAGGTTTTACAAAATATTAAATCCTATTGAACATTTTCTATGCTATTGTTTCATAAAAATGACTTTTGTTCAAGAATTGTTTGAATTTTTGTGACCATTAAATCGATCGCGACATAATTATGTCCGCCTTCAGGAATAATGATATCCGCATACCTTTTCGTTGGTTCAATAAATTGATTATGCATCGGACGGACGACATTTACATATTGTTCAATGACTGAGTCCATCGTACGGCCGCGCTCCTTAATATCTCTAAAAAGGCGGCGGATAATCCGAAGATCAGCGTCCGTATCGACATATAATTTAATATCCATCAAGTTACGGAGCCTTTCATCCTCCAGGACAAGGATCCCTTCAAGGATAATGACATCCTTTGGCTCGACATTAATCACTTCTTCGGATCTTGTATGCATCGCATAATCATATACTGGCTTGTTTATCGGTTCATACCGCAGCAGGCTTTCTACATGTTCTATCAGCAAATCATTATCAAATGCAAGCGGATGATCATAATTAGTCTTCAGCCTTTCTTCAAATGGCAGATGCGTCTGGTCTTTATAATAATAATCCTGTTCGATCATCAAGATAGAATGCCCTTTAAATCGATCGTAAATCGATTTTGTTACACTCGTTTTTCCGGAGCCGGAACCGCCGGCTACCCCAATCACAACGGGTTTGCGTTTCATTTGGTTAGAGCTCCTTCCGCATCATGTTGTTAGGGTATACCGGCTTTTCAACCTTGAATTCAACAATTTGGAGCGGGTGGCGTGCTGCATCCAATTCATTGCCTTTTTCATCCCAGATTTTATCGATGACTTGTGTAAAGCTCGTAATTTCCGGACCGAAAAACTCCACTTCCTGCCCAGGTTTAAAATTATTTCGCTGCTGAAGGGTAACCATCTGTGTCTCTGGGTTGTAATCCAGGACTAAACCAACGAAATCAAAATTCGTCTTTTTGCTATGATTTCCAAACATTTGCTCTTTATACCCCGGAACCCCTTCAAAGAAGGCAGGAGCAGTTTCACGATTAGCGCACTTGTCCAATTCTTCAAGCCATTCCTGCTTAATTTTAAAGTTTTCAGGATCTGCACAATAGGCATCAATAACTTTCCGGTAAACACTTACAACCGTTGCAATATAATGGATGGATTTCATTCGCCCTTCAATTTTCAGGCTATCGATTCCCAATTCGATCATGCGCGGAATGGATTCGATTAACTTTAAATCTTTAGGGCTCATGGCGAAAGGAGCATCCCCTTCCCTATATAAAGGAACCTCATTTTCTCCCTCCAGCTGATACAAATCATAATCCCAGCGGCATGACTGGCAGCAGCCGCCACGGTTAGAGTCACGGGCTGTCATATGGTTGCTGAGCGTACAGCGTCCTGAATAGGCAATACACATTGCACCATGAATGAAAGTTTCGATTTCAATATCAACCTTTTCCTTCATTTCTTTGATTTCTTCTGCACTTGTTTCACGAGCAAGAACGACACGCTCCAAGCCTTCTTCCTTCCAGAACTGGACAGCTTTCCAGTTGGACAAGGATTGCTGTGTGCTTAAATGCACTTCGATTTCAGGAGCAACACGGCGGCATGTTTCAATAATTAGCGGATCGGCTACAATAATTCCTGCAACGCCCGCTTCTTTAAGTCCAAGAAGGTAATCCTCCAGGCCATCAATATTTTCGTTATGCGCAAAAATATTTGTTGTAACATAAATCTTTGCTCCATATTTTTTGGCGAACTCAACGCCTTCTTTCATTTCCTCGAAAGTGAAATTGCCGGCGTTTGAACGCAGCCCGTATTCCTGACCGCCAATAAACACAGCGTCAGCACCATAGTGCACGGCAATTTTCAGCTTCTCAAGGTTTCCTGCCGGAGCAAGCAATTCAGGCTTCTTTACAATAACCCTTTTGCCATTGACAATTTCGGAAATATTATCTTTTACCGCTGTCATAAAGCTGCCTCCTCTTTCTTATTGTTTTATTTAAATCACTATCGCTGTCCAGCTAGCAGATTAATATACTGTTTCTTTGAAGAAGAACCCTGTATCAAGCGGGCGGTTAGACGGCTGAATCTTTTCAATTTCTGCTAAAAGATCATCTTTTATTTCATCATATTGATCCGGGTCTTCTGCACAAGTATCGATTGCTTTTCTATATAGTTTTGTAACTTCAATAATATATCCGGGGCTCTTTAATACCCCATCAATTTTAAAGGAATCAATACCTGCTTCCATCATATCCTGCAGTTCATCAATAATGCAGATATCATTTGGGCTCATAATATGAGTGCCATTTTCGTCCTCGAAAATCGGATATTTATTTTCACGTTCTTTATCATGAAGGAACATATTCTTTTCCTGTTTGCGATTCTCTACTTCCATTGCCTTCCCCTGATATTCATAATAATTTCCAAGAAGGGAACGCTTGGATTGGAACATCGCTGTCATACCGTGAACCTGCACTTCAATTTCAACTTCTGCATTTTCTTTTATTTCAATGATGGCATCCATGTTAATTTCCCGTGCAAGAATAGCACGGGTTGCACCTTTTCGGCCCCAGTAGTTACATGTATACCAGTTTGTGGCTGTCGTTTCAGTATTCCAATGTAGCTTCATGTCAGGTGCAGCAGAACGGGCAGCCATTAATACAGCTGGATCACCAAAGATAATCGCATCAGCTTTTATATCTTTTAAAAAGCTGATATATCCCTCAAGCTCTGGCACTTTATCATTGTGGAATAATGCATTCATGGCTACATATACTTTTTTTCCATGCCCATGTGCGATTTCCACAGCTTTTTTAATATCTTCTTTTGAAAACTCACCTGCAAGCCGCAAGCCGTATCGCTGTTCTCCAACCACAAAGGCGTCGGCACCAGCAGAAGCTAATGGAAGAATATCTTCAATACTCATTGGTGTCACTAACAGTTCAGGTTTTTTCATTTCTTTCACCTCTTTTTACTAATTGCCACTCCGTCCCCTACAGGCAGTATGACTGTGTAGTATTCAGGATGACTCATTAACCATTTATTAAAACCATCAATCTTTTTTACCAGATTTCGGATTCGCTTATTCTCGATTTCCGGCTCACACACAAGGCCCTTAAAAAGGACATTATCTGTAATAATCATTCCATCCTTGGCAAGATAGCGGGAATACATTTCAAAAAAGCGCTGATATTGACCTTTTGCCGCATCAATAAAAATGGCATCATATAAGCCATGTTTCTTAACGTCTTCCTCGACTTCCAGAGCATCTCCTTTTATAATCAGGATTTGCCCATTTTTACACGACTCATTTATATACTGCTCGGCAAGCTGATAGCGTTCAGCATCCCGTTCAATCGTGACAATTTTACTTTCAGGCAGTGCATATGCCATTCTGAGTGCTGAATAGCCAATTGCTGTTCCTACTTCTAATATCATTTTCGGCTTTTGTATGCGCAAAAGCTGAAGCATCGCCTCTATTCCTGCCAGCTCCATAATTGGCACATTATGTTCTTTGGCAAAGTGCTCCATTTTGCTTAACAATTCCGGCCTTTCCGGTATTATTTCCTCTATATATGCATGCAGCTTATCATTCATCAAGCTGGCATCACCTCAATCCGTTATGGATTTTAATATATTATCAGCGAAGAGAAACCCGCTCTTCCTTTTTAAGCGGGCGCTCTACGCTTTTCGATTTAGACATGAAAAAATAGCGTTCACAGATAGGATGTCAAAATGCGCAGTCCTGCATTCCGGCTGCCTGAGCCTTAATCCATGCTTGTCCGTGATTCACGCTATTGCAATGCTCTATTAAAACACCTGATCTATTTTACCATAAATAAAAGGGGAATGCTATATTCCAGCGTTCCCCTTTTATTGCATCTTAATTGTTAGTAATATGCTGTGATTTCTTTTGATTATGTTCATCAAGTGTCTTAGAGAATAAGACATCTCCTGTAGATGTGGCAAGGAAGTATAAGTAATCCGTTTTGGCCGGCAGCAATGCTGCTTCAATAGATGAAACCCCGGCATTTGCAATAGGTCCTGGTGTCAGGCCTGGATACTTATATGTGTTGTATGGAGAGTCAATCTCCAAGTCTTTATATAGAACCCTTGATTTGTGTTCTCCCTGGGCATAAAGGACAGTTGGGTCTGTCTGCAGCGGCATGCCCGTTTCTATCCGATTATAAAACACACTGGCAATCTGGTCGCGGTCAACTTTTTCTGTTGCTTCTTCCTCGATCAGCGAAGCCATTGTCAATAATTTATGTGGAGTGAATTCCTGCTGTTCCATATCTCCACGATACTCATTGATGACTGATTGTGTTTTATCAAGCATTACTTTTACAACCTCTTCTAATGTCGGGTCTTCTTTATAGAAAGGGTATGTTGCAGGAAATAAATATCCCTCCAAAGGATATTTAACATTTTCTGCAAGAATTTCTTCTGTAAGCAAATTGGGATATTCAGCCATTAAAGATTCCACAAAAGCCTTATCATTAAGCTTCTTGAAGACATCTTCAGGCTTCTGGTCAACTTTTTCGCCAATTATGCCGGCGATCTGCTCAAGCTGTTTCCCTTCTGGAATGGTGATCTTAAAGGCCAGCTCCTCCATGACTTTCCCTGTTTTTAAACTGTCCAGAATTTCCGGCATAGTCATGGAAGGCTTCAATTTATATTCTCCAGCCATAAATCCTGCTTCATTTTTAAATTTCACATAATATTTAAAAACCCGGGCATCTTTTATGATTCCATTTTCCTCAAGAATATTTGCGATTCCTGTAACAGAGGAACCAATGGGAATCTCCACTTTCTTTTGCCGATCGCTTTCCGGATCAACAGGCTTTAAAGCAGAATTAATATAAAAATAACCTCCGCCGATAACCGCAACAGCTGAAATTAATAAAATAATGGCAACAATCAGGACAATTTTCCGGACAACTTTCGCTTCACTTTGCCGCTCTATCATTTTCTCGCGGATGACTTCCTTCTTTCCTTTTTTCTCTTCTGTCGACATTACAAATCCCCTCCGTTCCATAGACGTTGGCTATATAATGCAAAAGACAGGCTATATCCTGATCTCTTATATTTCCCAGTAAAAATCAGCCGGTATGTTTGCCAACAGGCCTAAGAAAAACTGCGTATAGTTCTCTTTGTTTTCTATACATCTCGGATTATTATACTATATTTTCATTTTGAAGTCGCAGGATATAACAAAAAACCATATAATTCGCCAATTTTCCCCATAAACATATTATAAATCCGCCATAAATGAAAAGCTCTGAAAACTTGCCTTTTGATTTCCGCTTCAGCGCTCGCTTACCGCTGGCGGTCGGCAGCCTCCTCCGCGTATGAAGCGCATACGGGGTCTCCCTTTGGCCAGCTTTTCACGCAGGACCATTGAACCAGCATCCTCGAATAAACACCACACGAAGGAAATATATGCGTTTTCGAGCAGTCTCGCGCTTTCCACTCCAATCACAAAGTGCCAAAATCAACAATAGCTTTACCATAGCCAAATAAAAAAACCGGCCCGCAGGCCAGTTTTTTAGTCTTCTTGCTCTTCAAGGAATGTGTTAAGCATTTCTTCAATCAAGTCCCATTCCTCTTCTGTTTCGATTGGCTGCAATTCTCCGTCCTTGCTGTCTTCGCTTGGACTGAAAGCAGATGCGTGGATTTCTATTTCTTCGTCATCATTTTCATCTGCCCCAACTGGATAGTAAAGGACATATGATTTTCCGAATTCATCAGAATCAAATGTGAACAATACTTCACACAGCTGTTCGTTGCCTTCTTCATCAATTACTGTAATGTTGTTGTCTCCGTGGTTCATTCTTTTCACCTCATTATATTTGGCTATTTAAAAAGCCTTGTAAAATCATGACGGCTGCCATTTTATCAATGACCTTTTTCCGTTTTTTGCGGCTCACATCAGCTTCAAGCAAAACTCTTTCAGCTGCCATTGTTGATAAACGCTCGTCCCATAGCACAACTGGCAGGCCAAATAATTTTTCCAGCTCTGAAGCATAGAACTCGCTTGCCTCTCCGCGCGGACCAATGGTTCCATTCATGTTTTTAGGCAAGCCGACGACAATTTTACTGACTTCATGCTCTTTTATTATTTCACCAATTCTTTCAAAACCAAACTTTTTTTCTTCTTCGTTGATTTTGATGGTTTCCAAGCCCTGCGCTGTCCATCCCAGCGCATCACTTAGAGCGACACCGACTGTTTTAGAGCCGACATCCAATCCCATAGTCCGCATGTTTATCCCTCACGCTGCTGTTTTAAGTATGATTTAACCAATTCTTCGATGATCTCGTCCCGTTCGAGCTTGCGGATAATATTGCGTGCATCCTTATGGCGGGGAATGTAGGCTGGATCCCCGGACAACAGGTAACCGACAATTTGGTTAATCGGGTTATACCCTTTTTCCTGAAGCGCGCCATAAACCTGAAAAAGGACTTCATTCACATCTTGTTCGATTGGTTCTTCAGGAAAATTGAACCTCATTGTTTTATCAAATGAGCTCATTTCTTACACCTCGCTTTTCTGTATGAAGGGTTAGGTTAGCCTAATTCCACCGGATTTGTTTCCACGATTTCATTGTCCGGCGCCCAGCTTGTCAGCTATTAAATATCCATGCCTCTTCATAACGGTTTGGCCTGTTGAAGCCGCTTGAAAATACAGAGCGATCATTAATGATTTTGTTCCGGACAGGAAAACATAGTGAAGAACAAGCTGTCATTTCCTGATTTTGAACAATCTCTCTTGGTTACCTACATTTTACACTACTTTTCCGGGATATCAAATGGATTTAACCCATTCTTCTACAAATTGCAGTGCACTTTCGAGTTTTTCAGGATCTTTGCCGCCAGCTTGAGCCATATCAGGACGGCCTCCGCCACCTCCGCCACATCGGGAAGCCACTTCTTTAACCGCTTTGCCGGCATGGAAACCTTTCTTAATCAGGTCCTCTGTTACTCCTGCAATAATATTAACTTTGCCCTCATTTACGGTGCCCAATACAACTACCGCTGATCCCAGTTTTTGTTTTAAATCATCAGCCATATTTCGAAGACTGTTCATATCCACGGCCTGCACTTTTTCAGCAAGAACAGTTACGCCATTGATTTCCCTTGCTTTAGATACAAGGCTTCCTGCTTCAATATTACCCAATTTTGCTGCTAATGATTCGTTCTCGCGCTGAAGCTGTTTAATTTCTCCCAGCAATAAGTCAATTCTAGAAGACAAATCTTTTGGATTTAATTTAAGTTTGCCAGATGCATCTTTCAAAATATTGATCTGGTCGTTCATCAGCTTGTATGCATTTTCACCTGTTACTGCCTCAATTCTTCGTGTCCCTGCCCCAATTCCGCTTTCTGATTGAATCTTAAACAATCCGATAGCCGCTGTAGTAGGAACATGGCATCCTCCGCAAAGCTCAAGGCTGTAATCTCCTACCTGTACAACACGGACAATTTTTCCGTACTTCTCACCGAATAGAGCCATAGCTCCCATTGCCTTTGCTTCTTCGATCCCTTTGTAAGCTATATCAACATTAAGGCTTTGCCAAATTTGCTCATTAACGATTGCTTCAATCTTTTCAAGTTCTTGTGCCGTAATTTGTCCGAAATGAGAGAAGTCAAAGCGCAGGCGGTCCGGACCAACTAGTGAACCTGCCTGGTTTACATGGCTGCCCAATACATCCTTTAAAGCCTGATGTAGCAAATGTGTAGCTGTATGATTCTTAATTACCTTAGAGCGTATTTGCTCATTAACGGAAGCATACACGGATGCAAAAGTTTTTAAGGTACCTTCTTGAACTACTGCCCTATGCAGATTTTGGCCGTTTGGAGCTTTTTGAACATCCTTTATGGCAACTCTTAGACCCTCTGCTTCAAGCGTTCCCTGGTCGGCAATCTGTCCGCCGCTCTCTGCGTAAAATGGCGTTACGTCAAGAATCAGCTGAACTTCCTCTCCTGTCTGTGCTTCTTCAATTAATTGGCCATCAACAACAATGGCTGCCACTTTGGCTTCTGTTTGAAGCTTGTCATATCCTACAAACTTACTGTCCGTTTTCAGTTCTCCTAATACGCCGCCTTGAACTTGCATGGAATCTACATCCTGCCGTGCAGAACGCGCGCGTTCACGCTGTCTTTCCATTTCCTTTTCAAAACCTTCATGGTCGACCTGCATGCCTTCTTCCTCTGCATATTCCTCTGTCAGTTCAACCGGGAATCCGTAAGTATCATAGAGGCGGAAAACATCTTCACCTTGGATCGTGTCGTTTCCTTTCTCCTTCTCTTTCTTTATAACAGATGAAAGAATGGCTAATCCTTCGTGAAGTGTTTCATGGAAACGCTCTTCTTCGTTCTTGATTACCTTCTGGATGAACTCTGTTTTTTCTTTTACTTCCGGATAGTAGTCCTGCATGATTTCACCTACTACAGGAACGAGCTCAAACATGAATGGTTCATTAATATTTATTTGCTTTGCATAACGTACTGCCCGGCGCAGCAGTCTCCGCAATACATACCCGCGCCCTTCGTTTGAAGGCAGTGCACCGTCTCCGACTGCAAATGCTACCGTACGGATATGGTCGGCAATTACTTTAAATGCAACATCTGTTTCTTTCCCTGCACCATATTTCTTGCCGGAGATTTCCTCTGTTCCGCGGATAATCGGCATAAATAAGTCTGTATCAAAGTTAGTTGGCACATTTTGAACAACTGATGCCATACGTTCAAGCCCCATGCCTGTATCAATATTTTTCTTTGGAAGAGGTGTATAGGTACCATCAGGATTATGGTTAAATTCCGAAAATACAAGGTTCCAGACCTCTAAATAGCGTTCATTTTCCCCGCCAGGATATAATTCGGGGTCCTCAGGGTTATCTCCGTATTCAGGTCCGCGATCATAGAAAATTTCTGTATTTGGACCGCTTGGGCCTTCACCGATATCCCAAAAGTTGCCTTCCAGGCGGATAATTCTCTCTTCTGGCACTCCAACCTTTTCCTGCCATATTTTAAAGGCTTCATCATCTTCCGGGTGAATCGTGACAGATAGTTTTTCTTCATCAAATCCAATCCAATTTTTATCCGTCAGGAACTCCCATGCCCAAATGATTGCTTCCTCTTTAAAATAGTCGCCAATCGAGAAATTCCCGAGCATTTCAAAGAAAGTATGGTGTCTAGCTGTCTTGCCGACATTCTCAATATCGTTTGTACGGATTGACTTTTGCGCATTTGTAATCCTTGGATTTTCAGGAATAACACGCCCGTCAAAATACTTTTTAAGGGTAGCTACCCCACTGTTAATCCAAAGCAGGGAAGGGTCATCATGCGGAACAAGTGATGCGCTGGGTTCAACAGCATGGCCTTTCTCCTTGAAAAAGTCTAAAAACATTCGGCGTATTTCTGCACCTGATAATTGTTTCATATCATCCATCCTCCTAAATATTATGTACTGGTTTTTGCACATGCCTTAAAAAAAGGCAACAAAAAAAGCCCTAATCCCTGGACAGGGACGAGAGCTTGCTCGCGGTACCACCCTGATTATGGAAAAGAGCGCTTGTGCCCTGCACGCTTTGTGCTTCTGTTCCATCTCTCAGATCCTTAACGCGGATAAACGGCAGGTATTAACTGCACTCGGGATTAGCTTTCTGTTATCCTTCATCTGGGAATTCTTTCAGCCTGGGAACTCCCTCTCTTTTGTGAATGCTAAAACTTATTCGCATCCACGCAGATGGTCTATAACATACTTATTCCGTCTACACGTTTTCAATAATAAAATAACTTTATAGACGCATTATAGCGACTTTACAGGAACCTTGTCAATACAGCCATTAAGATCCTGTCATATTTGGTTCTGACCTCTTGGAAAAATGTTTTCTGGCATGTATGAGGCTCACTTTCAAGACAGCCAAAATCGGAACGGCAATGATCAGCCCCAATATCCCTCCTGCCTCTCCCCCCGCCAGCAAAGCCAGCATGATCAAAAGCGGATGCATATGAAGGCTCTTGCCCACGATTAATGGCGATAGTATATTTCCTTCAAGAAATTGCAGGACAATAATAATTCCCACAGTAATCACAATCATTTTAACAGAAAGTGTCGAAGCGATGATGACAGCCGGTATTGCTCCAATAATAGGTCCGAAATATGGGATAATATTGGTTACCCCAATAATTAAGCCGAGCAGGAGCGGATAACGCATGCCAAAAACCCAAAAAAGCAGGGAAGAAATCGTTCCTATTGCTGCACATACCAAGAGCTGCCCCCTGATATAACTTCCAAGGGACTTATCAATATCCCTCAAGAATAATACCCCTTCCTTTCTCCATCTCCTTGGCGTCAAATACCAGGCCGCCTTCTTCATAATCGTAAAATCCTTCAGCAGGTAAAAAGAGATAAAGGGAATTACAGCAATAATCACAGCATAATTTAATATATTAAGCAAAGAATTGATAACCCTTGAAAGCAGTTTATCCAATGCCCCCTCCACTGCAAAAATCCCATCATCAATCCGGGATTGAATACCATCCGGCCAGGTTGAAGTCTTTTCCTGTATGACATCGATCCATCCCCGGTATTGATTCGCAAACTGGGGAGCATTTTCTGCAAGATCCCTTAATTGATGGATAAATGCTGGTATTCCTTTATATAAAGAAAAGCCCGCACCCCCAAAAAACAAAAAGTAAATAATAAAAACGGCTATACCTCTATGGAGACCTGTTTCATGAAGTTTCTCCACTACAGGATGCAAAAGATATGTAATAAAAGCTGCAATGATAAAAGGGATAATAACCGACAAAAGGATGTTCAGAACAGGCATCCATAAAGCCTGAAGCTTTAAAAAAACAAATATGACAATAAGCAAGAGAAGCAGAAATCCAAGCCGGTAAAACCATTTCAATCGAATATCCAATAGGGTCCGCCTCCTTGTTTTTATTGTGAGAGCTTCTTGGGGAATTATGCATGAGGACTGCCCAAAGCTAAAAACCAAAAAAGCTGGCCCTCGTTTCCGGCGGACCAGCCTAAATTCAAATTCAGTTTAGAATAGGGCTCTCGTTATTCTTTTTTGCATTCGTTTCATCTGCCGCCCTGACATCAGGTTATTTTTTTGAGCATAATTATAAGCAGCCATGCCTGCACCTATTAACATTGCAGAGGTTAACATTCTGTTCAATCGTCTCACCTCTTTCGTCCAGATTCACGAAAGATACCGGCGCTCATTTTCTTCAAACAAATCATCAAGGGAGCTAAGTGTTCCGTCTTCCTCAACCTGATGGGTATTGATGACTCCTTTAGACAAAGAAAGTTCAATAAAGCAATTCCAGCAATAGAATTGGTTAATACCGATTTTCCCGATATCCTTGCTTTGGCAATTTGGACATTTTAGCATGGAAAAGACACCTCACTATTTTACATTTACAATGATGGCATCCTTTCCAATTGCAGGGGGTTCATCGGTTTTTATAACACGTTTTCCTTCCAGCACATCTGAAAAGAAGCCATCCGACAGTTCATACCCTACAATCGTCCCCAATTCTTCCATAAAATATACATCCTCCAGTAATCCAAGCCGTTCTCCTTCTCTGCTCATCATCATTTTTCCTGTTAAACGGTTATGGCTTTCAAAGGTATATTCTTCAATTTTGGGAATTGCCCTGAGAACAGAGGAGTCTTCAATCATCACGCCATCCCAGCCAAATGAGGTTACGTCCTTGATCCCAATCAGATAGTTTTTTTTCAACAGAGCGCCCTTTCGCAGCAGTATACCCTTTACTTGCCCACTGCATGAAATGGATAAATCACAAACTTCGCCTATCTTATTTCCTGTTTTCACGTCAAAAACAGGCAGCCCTTTTAATAAAGAAAATGTCCGCAAGGAATGTCCCACCTTCCCGAACATTTATAGTTTTCACTGTCCTTTAAAAAACATAACGGAAAACCATTGCCATAAGAGCCAATAAGTTTTTTGGGCCATGTGACTCAGGCTTCATAGGTTTTTAGCGGCCATTATATCTGGGTTTGTTAAATCGATCGTTCCGTTCTCCTCCGTCCGAAAGTTCTTCGGAAAACTCATATTCCTGCTGTTTCGGCTGATTATACCGCTTTACTCCATGGAGATTAAGAAGCGAGCTTCTTTTTTTCTTTTCCACAAAAATCATTTCTCCTTTTTTGGTTTCTATTGTTAAAGTACAGAACTAAACTGTTCTTCTATTGCCTGGGCTCACTTTTGCTTCCCCGCCCGAAGGATGGTTTTTCTCGTTTATTTTTGCCTGCCTAGAATTCGAAACAAGATGGGATGCTTCCAGTTCTTCCGATGCCATATTATTATTTGGTGCTGCTTCTTCATTCCATTTGCCCATAACTGATCCCTCCAACTGATGGTATATAAAAAAGAACAGCCTATATTTAGACTGTTCCTTTTTAGCTATATTCTGTTTCCATAAAATCATACGGTGTTATATTTCCCATTCCGATCATCGGGTCGGTTTGAAGCAGTCTTTTTTCGAGTGTGAGTGTTTCCTCTAATGAAGTATCCCCGACTTCATCCTTTTGAAACTCACCCTCTGCTGGGATTGCTTCTCTAAGCTTCTCAGAAAGAGTTGTTAGGCGTGCTTGTTCTTCTGCCCGCTCAACACCAATTTTTAATGCTTCCTCTTCACCGCATAGAATTAAAAATTGCTTGCTGCGGGTGATTGCGGTATAGAGCAGGTTTCTTCTCAGCATCCGATAATAACTTTTAACAACCGGCAGAATAACAATCGGGAATTCACTACCCTGGGATTTATGAACAGAGCAGCAGTATGCATGTGTGATTTGGTTCAAATCCTGCCTGGAGTATGTAGCTTCTGCACCATCAAAGGAAACAACAACCATATCCTGTTTTTCCGTATTTTCTTTTGCATAAAAGATTGAAACAATTTCCCCCATATCTCCATTGAAGACGTTATTCTCCGGCTGGTTAACGAGCTGAAGAACTTTATCGCCAATGCGGTATTTGACATCGCCAAAAGCAAGCTCCTTCCTCGTTCCATCCGGATTGGGATTAAGGATCTCCTGCAATATTTCATTGAGTTTATCAATGCCTGCAGGCCCTCTATACATAGGGGCAAGCACTTGTATATCCCTTGATGAATAGCCTTTTTTCTTGGCATTTATAACGACCTTTTCAACAACATCCGCAATTTGGCCCGGGTGGCATCTAATAAATGAACGGTCAGCCTGCTGTGCGGAAATATTCACAGGCAGCTTGCCTTTTTTCATTTCATGGGCAAGCTCGATGATTGAAGAGCCTTCCGCCTGGCGGTAAATATCGGTTAAACAGACGGTTGGAATACGTTCTGAGCGGAGGAGGTCTTTCAACACCTGGCCAGGTCCAACTGAAGGAAGCTGATCTTCATCGCCTACCAGGATCACCTGCATATTTTCAGGCAAAGCTTTGAAAAGCTGATTGGCGAGCCATACATCGACCATTGAAGTTTCATCAATAATTAATATCTTGCCTTCCAAAGGGCTTTCTTCATGGCGGTCGAAACCTTCTGTCCCATTCCAGCCCAGCAGCCGGTGAATTGTTACAGCAGGCAGACCCGTAGACTCTGACATTCGTTTTGCGGCCCGGCCAGTGGGGGCAGCCAGCAGGAAAGGGAATGGCTCTTCCTTTTTATAATCCTTCGGCTCGAGGGAACAGCCATGCAATTCAGCATAAAGTTCAACAATCCCTTTGATGACCGTTGTTTTTCCAGTACCTGGCCCGCCAGTAAGAATCAGCATTGGGGACATTAAGGCTGTTTGGATCGCTTCTTTTTGGGTCGGTGCATATTGGACGCCTAGACGCTCTTCCAGATTGCCTAAGGCCAGCAGAAACTCCGACTCCGGAAACTGTTCATCATACTGTGTTTGCTTAAGGATTCGTTTAATATTTGTTACGAGGCCTTTCTCCGAAAAATAAAGGGAAGGAAGATATAATTTTTGCCCTTCAGCCATTATTTTTCCTTCTTCTTCAAGCTTAATCAATTCATTGGAAATTTCTCTATATTCAATCGAGTCCCGCTTATTATCTTCCAGCAGTTTTTTCACGCTTTGCAGCAGAACCTTTGCTTCCACAAAAACATGGCCTGCTTGCATGCTTTCCATTTCAAGTATGTACAGACAAGCTGCTTTAATCCGGTCAGGGTGGCTGCCCGAAATGCCCAGCTGATAGCCGAGTTCATCCGCCCGCCCAAACCCGACACCTTCAATATCCTCTACAAGTCTATATGGATTGTTTTGTACAACTTCAATCGTTGATTCTTTATAAACTTGATAAATCCGCATAGATAGCTGAGGGCCGAATCCATATTGATTTAGTGCAATCATGGCCTGTTCAAGGCCTTGATGCTCCATAAGCGTCTCGTAAAGCAATTTAGCTTTATCAGGTGCTAGCTTGGGAACCTGATCAAGAAGGGAAGGCTGGTTTAGGATCCGGGAAATGGCATCTTCTCCAAGTGTCTCAACGATTTGCTCTGCTGTTTTCTTTCCGATTCCTTTAAATAGTTCGCTTGATAAATAATTGGCCACACCCTGTTTTGTTTGGGGAAGGTCTTTCCGGTAATGGCTTGCGTGAAATTGGACGCCGAATTTTGGATGATCTTTGAATTCACCGTAGAAAATATAGGTTTCATGCTCATGCATCTTTGGAAGATAGCCGGTAATAACCGCCTCTTTTTCCTCATACGAATCATTTGTTTCATCAACCCGAATTCGCAAAACCGTATATAAATTTTGCTCATTATGAAATATGGTGACAAGATGTCTGCCTTTTATAAATTTTCCCTGTTCGGCAAAAAGATCCATGGAGTCCTGTTTTTCCATCTTTTGTCCCCTCCCCTTAAGCAAATCTATCTTATTTCGATTTGGTATCGCCCTTTTCAATAAGCTTTTTCCCATAACCAGCCAAAACATGGTCAGGCTGAATCTCAAGTGCCTTATTGAAGTAGGCAAGCGCTTCTTCTTCCTGTTCCTTAAAACCATATGCTACACCCAGGTTATAAAAGGCGTCTGCATGTTCTGGCTCTATTTCAATGCACTTTTTCATTTGCTTAATGGCTTCATCAATATAATTTAATTGCGCGAGGCATAAGCCATATTGAAAATGGGCTTCCGCATCGTTTTCATTCAATTCTGCACTTCGCTGCAAATAGGGCAAAGCCAGTTTTCCCTGGTCAAGTGCTGCAAGCGCCATACCGAGCATGAAAAAGTTATCCCCAGTTTCCAGCCCTTTTTTCATAGCTGTTTCAAACATTTTCTTTGCCTCGTCAAATTGCTGCATTTCATAATATAGGTTACCTGCACTATAATAAGCAGCCCCGGCATTTTCATCAAGGCCTATTGCTTTTTCATAAAACTTCAGGGCCTTTTCATTCTCTCCTACAGCGGATAGCACGTTTCCAAAATTAATATACGAGACCGGATCCGAAGGATTTTCCTCGATCGCTTCCATAAAAGTCTTCGCTGCTTCCTCCCATTTTCCTTCTTGCATATATTGAATACCGATTTGGTTTTTATCCATGATTAATCACTCCATTCAAATGAAAGTATAGCATATTTTTGACTGCTCTTTTACAAGCGGAGTATACCAAAATTAAACCCCGACTCTGTGAAAAAGAATCGGGGCATTTAACCGTTTACAGCTTTCTCAGCAAGCATTGCTTACCCATCATAATTCAGCCGTTTTCCATCCTTATATATTTCGTCAATTGTACCGCCTCCAAGGCACTCGTCGCCGTTATAGAAGACAACAGCCTGTCCAGGAGTTACGGCTCTGATTGGCTCTTCAAAAATCACTCTAACCTTGCCGCCTTCCAGGACTTCAACTTTTACCTTGCTATCATCCTGGCGGTATCTAAACTTCGCTGTGCATTCAAAGGCTTGCGGGTTTTCATCATTTGATACCCAGCTATTATTAACAGCAATAATGGAATCAGAATAAAGCTTTTCGTTATGGAAGCCTTGTCCCACATAAAGAACATTGCGCTTCAAATCTTTCCCGATTGCGAACCATGGCTCACCTGCCCCGCCGATGCCAAGGCCGTGGCGCTGCCCGATTGTATAATACATCAGGCCATCATGCTTGCCGACAACTTCTCCGTCCATCGTCTCCATATTTCCGGGCTGCGCAGGCAAGTAATTTCCTAGAAACTCCTTGAAATTGCGCTCGCCGATAAAACAGATACCTGTACTATCTTTTTTGGTTGCCGTTGCCAAACCGGCTTCCTTTGCCAATTCGCGTACTTTTGATTTTTCAATATCGCCAATTGGAAACATAACTTTCTCAAGCTGTTCCTGTGTTAACTGATTCAGGAAATAGGTTTGGTCTTTGTTTTCGTCAAGGCCTCTCAGCATCTTATACTCACCGTCCCTGAATTCTACACGGGCATAATGCCCTGTAGCCAAATAATCAGCTCCAAGGTTCATGGCATGCTCAAGGAATGCCTTAAACTTAATTTCCTTATTGCACATAACATCAGGGTTCGGCGTCCTTCCTGCTTTATATTCCTCAAGGAAATATGTAAACACCTTATCCCAATATTGCTTTTCAAAATTAACTGCATAATAAGGAATGCCAATTTGGTTACAAACCCGGATTACATCGTTATAATCTTCTGTGGCTGTACAAACGCCGTTTTCGTCGGTATCATCCCAGTTTTTCATAAAAATGCCTATTACATCATACCCTTGCTCCTTTAACAGAAGGGCTGCAACAGAAGAATCAACGCCCCCGGACATTCCAACAACGACTCGTGTATCCTTCGGTTCTTTTTGCATCTATATTTCACCTCAATTCCTTAAGAAAGAACATGCATGGACCAGATCAATAAATGCCATGCATTTGTTTTTCTCAACTCTTTCATCTATTTAGCCAGCCGCTTTACGATTTTGGCTGTATCTTCAGCTGCTCTGCCGACTTGCTCCCTTGTGTTAAAAAGGCCAAAGCTAAAACGGATAGAATTTTGCAGCTTCTCTGATCCTTTTCCAAACATGCTTACAAGCACATGAGATGGATCTATGGATCCTGCTGTACAAGCAGATCCGCTTGATGCTGCTATTCCCGACAAATCGAGATTTACAAGCATAGCTTCCACGTTTGTTCCGGGAAAGCTTAAGTTTAGAACATGGGACAGAGAATAATCAAGCGATCCGTTTTGCTCAAATTCCACTTCTTCCTGTTTAAGCTTATTCAAAAATAACATTTTAAAAGCTTTGTATTCTTCCCGTTTGGAATCCATTTCCTGCTGGGAAATTTGTACCGCTTCCTGGAAGCCTGCAATCGAAGGAACATTTTCTGTCCCTGCCCGGCGCTTTCTCTCCTGTTCTCCTCCAAACAGCCGGGAAGAAAGTTTCACATCCGGATGGGCATACAAAAAGCCGATTCCTTTTGGCCCATTAATTTTATGTGCGGAGACAGAAAGCAAATCAATTTTCAATTCATTGACATCAATTCTTTCAAGACCATAAGCCTGCACTGCATCCGTATGGAATTTTGCAGGATGGCCCACCAGCAATTCTCCAATTTCCTTAATTGGCTGGATCGTGCCAACCTCATTATTCCCAAACATGATCGTCACAAGTATAGTATCATTCCTTAAAGCTTTGGAAACATCCTCTGCAGCAACACGCCCATCTTGATCAACAGGCAAATACGTTACTTCATAGCCTTGCTTCTCAAGCTGCTCGCATGCATGCAAAACTGCATGGTGTTCAATTTGGGTTGTGATGATATGCTTCCCTTTTTGCCGGTACGATTCCGCTACTCCGAAAATAGCATGATTATCGGCTTCCGTTCCCCCGCTCGTAAAAATAATTTCATTAGACTTTGCACCTATGCTTTTGGCTAAGTCTGCACGTGCCTCATCAATGATATGGCGTGCACTCCGTCCAAAAAAGTGGATGCTTGACGGATTTCCGAACTCGGATTTCATCACCACTGTCATCCGGTCTATCACTCCCGGGTGCATGGGAGATGTTGCTGCATGGTCAAGGTAAATTCGTTCCAATCTATTTCACCTACTTTTTTTTCGTCCTGCTACTTGCATTTTTCCTATAAAAATAGGAATTATTCTCCTCATCAGCCGAATTCTTTAAGATGCTGGCCAACCTGGCTGTTTTGCTTTGATTTTATTAAAATAAGCTCTGTTACACCTGCCTGTGGATTTCCGCTCCAATCAGCATGGTGCCAAAATCAGCAATAAGCATTAACCTAGCCTAAATATAAAACATATAAGCATCCGATTCGCCTGTGTCTGTATGGCTCGCAAGATCTTCAAGAGTCGTGTTATCGAGCACATCTTTAACTGCATCGCGAATGCGCATCCAAAGCTCTCTCTTTGCAGGCTCTTCATCTTCAATGCCTTCTACCGGACTGATCGGCCCTTCCAGAACCCTGATAATGTCACCCGCTGTTATTTTTGTTGGGTCATTCCCCAAAATATAGCCTCCATATGCACCACGGATACTTTTCACAAGCCCGGCGTTTCGAAGCGGAGCAATGAGCTGCTCAAGGTAATGCTCCGACAAGTCATTTGTTTGGGCAATAGATTTCAAGGAGGTAGGACCCTCTCCATGTTTTTTTGCTAATTCAATCATAATGGTTAAGCCATAACGGCCTTTAGTGGATATTTTCATCAGCTGGCACCTCTATTCTTTTCTTTCAACATTCGATTTAAATATATTTCCTTATCATCTTTAAGCTTTGCCAAAAATCGGTCGGTTAAAGCTTGGCACTGCGGCAAAGCAACCCCAACAGTCGGGCCAACCAACAAACTGAGCACAACAGTGCCCCAAAAAACAGGCCCGCCAAGCTGCCATCCAATGGCCAAAACGATAACCTCCATTAAGGCTCTCACATTCCTGACCTTCCAGCCGGTCTTTGCGGTTAGGGCAATCATCAGGCTATCCCGTGGGCCTGCACCCAGCTGTGCTGAGATATACAGACCCATTCCATAACAGTATGTGACAATTCCGAATGAAAACATGGCTATCTTACCGCCCAGTGCATTCGGTGTCTGCATAAATGGCAAAAGTAAATATAAGTCAATGAATAGCCCTATGAGCACCATATTCAAAAAAGCTCCGACCTGTGGAAATTCTTTTGAAATGAGTGCGGCAATCGTTAAAATCAAGATCCCTACAACGATTGACCAGCTTCCTATTGTCAGTCCAAGCTGGTAGTACAATCCGACATGGAGTACATCCCAGGGAGTTGCCCCTATATCAGCCATAATTAATAAAACAATCCCAAGGCTCATGACGAGCAGCCCGATTAAATACACCAAAAACCTTGGGCCAATCTGCCCTTTATTTTTCAGAATCATGTACCTTACGCTCCCCGCCAGACATGCATATAAAAATTTTTAAGAATCCTTAGTAATATTATAGACTTTTGACATTATAGCATATTTTAGGAGGAAAAGGGGCGGGAGCGCACTGACCGGGCAGTTCCTCCCCTAAGTCTATATTCATTTTGCAGTGAGATGTATTATGGTATCTTAAATTATAAAGCGAAAGAGCTCACGAGCTATTTTTGCGGAGTATTAAAGAATGAATAGGTTAAAAGCCTGTTAAAGGTTGGAGTGATTACATTGAGCATTAAGCCTCTCGCATTTCGCATGCGGCCGAGAACGATTGAGGAAATCATTGGTCAGGAGCATCTTGTTTCTGAAGGGAAAATCATATATCGAATGGTACAGGCCAAACAGCTGTCCTCCATGATCCTATATGGACCGCCTGGAATTGGAAAAACTTCCATTGCGAGCGCCATAGCCGGAAGTACAAAATATGCTTTCCGTACATTAAATGCTGTTACCAACAATAAAAAGGATATGGAGGTTGTTGCAGCTGAGGCAAAAATGTCGGGCAAGGTTATTCTTTTGCTGGATGAAGTCCATAGGCTGGATAAAGGAAAACAGGATTTCCTGCTTCCCTATCTCGAAAACGGAAGCATTACGTTAATTGGAGCCACTACAAGCAATCCATATCATGCCATAAATCCGGCGATAAGAAGCAGATGCCAAATTTTTGAACTGAAGCCGTTATCAGTTGAAAATATAAAAGAAGCGCTGACGAGAGCATTAAAGGATAAAGAGCGAGGTCTTGGCGATAAAGATACCGAGGTAACCGACGAAGCTTTAACCCATCTTGCAACTTCATCCAATGGCGATGTCAGAAGCTCGCTAAATGCTTTGGAACTTGCTGTTATGTCTACAAAAGCTGATGAGGACGGCATTATAAGAATTGATCTGTCTATTGCTGAAGAGTGCATTCAGCGTAAAAGCTTCACCCATGATAAAGATGGAGATGCCCATTATGATGTATTATCCGGTTTCCAAAAATCCATCAGGGGAAGCGATGTTAATGCAGCCTTGCATTATCTAGGAAGATTAATTGAAGCAGGCGACCTCCAGAGCATCGGCAGACGCCTGCTTGTCATTGCCTATGAAGATATTGGACTCGCCTCACCGCAAGCTGGAGCCAGGACCCTAGCCGCCATTGAAACAGCGGAAAGGATCGGATTTCCGGAAGCTAGAATTCCGCTCGCCAATGCTGTGATAGAACTTTGCCTTTCCCCTAAATCCAATTCTGCCTATAAAGCATTGGATGCAGCCATTGCCGACATTCGGGCAGGCAAAAGCGGTGAAGTCCCTGACCACCTTAAGGATGCACACTATAAAGGCGCAAAAGAACTTGGAAGAGGCATTGATTATCTATACCCGCATGATTACGAAACTGGCTGGGTCAAGCAGCAGTACCTGCCTGACAAAATTAAAAACAAAGTATACTACCAGCCTAAGAAAACAGGAAAATTTGAACAGGCTTTAGCTGCAGTATATGACAAGCTTTTAAAATCTTAGGTTCTGTTAAACTTGCCTGTTGATTTCCGCTCCAGGTACTTAGCGAATCGCGGGCGATCCGGGAGCCTCCTCGGCGACATGCGCCTGCGGGGTCTCCCTTTGATCCGCACACCCGCTGGACTTTGAATAAGCATCCTTGAATAAACACCGCACGAAGGAAATGCGGATGCATTTTCAAGGATCTCGCACCTTCCGCTCCAATCAACAGGGTGCTAAAATTAAGATTTAGCTTTAACACAGCCAAATCTTAAAAAGAGTCTGGCAGACGCCAGACTCTTTTTTGTATGTATATATCATTTTCCTGATAAAATTGGTTTTTACTTAAAAAGAATTGATTGAAATGCAGATAGGTCACATTAAGTAATCTTTCAAGCAAGTAAATGGGAAAGGGTATAAAAAAGCTTTGATTGAAAACTCATTTCTTGTAGTTAATGAAACTTATCATCAACTTCCGCCAATATTTCATCAAATCTCTACATATATCATCAACTTAACCAAAAAAACGTTTTATCCAGTCATGGACTTTTGCTAGCATCACATACCTGCCTCTCCATAGGTCCAAATCGTTAATACAGCATTCCCATTCTTTTACGCAGCAACATCCCTTTTTTTAAACACATAAAAAGCAAGCGCCTGGAAAAACAGAAAATAAATGAAAATCATCATGATCGAGAAGCCAAGTGTCATGCCTTGTACCATAGGGACTCCTTCAAAATATTGCAGGAGATCAGTATTAGCAAATAGGCTATACTTTGCCCAGTCATATTTCATTGAAATCAGCCTTGTGACCTGGCCTCCCATAAACATGAGAAATAAGGATAGCCCAATTGCAAGAGAGCTGTTCCTGAAGACTGCTGAAATCATAAAGGCCATGGTTGCAAGCATAAGCATTGTAATTGATTTCAGACCGTAGTAAATAATCAAATGAATAGCCATGCTTTGTTCTGTAACTGCACCATTGTAATAGTTCAGATAAGGAGCTGCTTCTTCCGGCATTCCAAAAAGAAGAGCCCCAAGAAGAGCTGAATACGCAAAGAGGATGAACAGCAGCATCAAACCGAAAAGTACAACAGTTATATACTTTGACGCCAGGATTTTTCCCCTTTTTATCGGCCTTATCAATAAAAGCTTGATGGTACCCCAGTTAAACTCACTTGCCACGATTCCGCCAGCGATAATGATTGTAAACAAACCTGCAAATTCAATCAGCTGAGAGGTATCTGTCACAAATCCCCAAATGGAGTAATCCTGGTTAGGGGAAATATCATTCTCTATTCTGTATTCATTAATGGCTATTTCTCTTTGATATTGTTCCTTCATTTCTCTGGGAGCCATTTCCCCCATTTCATCAAGCTGCTTTTGATAGCTTTCATTTTGTGTTTGCAGCCCTCTTTTCCACTCGGAATTATCCGGGACTGTCCCACCGCTTTCCTGATATTTGATAAATGCACCGGCAACAGTCGTCATGATTAAGAGCAAGCCTAACATAACATATGTGCCTGGACGCCTAAAGATTTTCATCCATTCATTTTGTATTAACCTAAGCATTGCCGGCATCCTCCTTGTATTCCGTTACTTCCAGGAAGCGTTCCTCAAGTGTTTTAGTTACTTCACGGACAGCAAATATTTTTATATCTGCTTGAACAAAATTCTTAATCAGGTTCGGTATATCATCACGGACAAGCGGTAGAAGCACACTATTTCCTGTTAGCTGGATAGGGATGTCAGGCTGTGCGCCTTTTAATAAACTGCTCGCTTTCTCAGGATGGTCCACTTCTATTTCATAAATCTTTTCTTCTCCCTGTACAAAATCAGAGATGTGCTGAACATCAATCAGCTTTCCATTTTGAATAATGCCGATCCGGTCACACATCATTTCCATCTCGGATAATAAATGGCTTGAGACGATGACTGCCATATCGCGTTCCCTTGCCAGCATCCTAAGGTGATCCCGAATCTCTCGGATTCCGGCTGGATCCAGCCCATTTGTAGGTTCATCCAGTATAAGAATTTTGGGATCATGCAATAAACATTGTGCCAATCCAAGCCTCTGTCTCATACCAAGAGAGTAGGTCCTAACTTTATCATGTATTCGATCAGTCAGGCCAACCAGCTCAACGGTCTCTTCTATCTTCTCTTTTGTAACCCCTCTTGACATCCGTGCATAATGGACGAGATTCTGGTAACCCGACAAAAACTTATACATTTCAGGATTCTCTACAATCGCTCCTATATGGGAAATTGCTTTTTCAAAATCCGTTTTGATGCTGCTTCCAAGTATTTTAATATCACCTGATGTAATGCCAATCAAGCCAACCATCATGCGAATGGTTGTAGTTTTGCCGGCGCCGTTGGGACCCAGGAACCCAAATACCTCACCTTTTTTCACTTCAAAACTGACAGAATTAATTATCGTCCTCCCTTTTATAACCTTTGTAACATCCTGTATTTCCACGAGGGTATCCATTTATATTCTCCTCTCACTCTTTTAAAGTTCGGCTTTCCAGATCACTTTAATATAGGGAAAATCACTCCATTTTACTCTATTTGCTATTTTACCTTTCACCTTCTGAGAATGGAATATTTTCATTTATAAGGGTGACGATAAGCCTATAGTTATAATCGTATTTTCGAGGTGGTGAATGGAATGAAGGAACGGAAAGACTTATGGAAACCGGAGGAGGATCAGTTTTTAAAAGAAACGGTCCTTGAGTATACATCCAATGGCGATTCTAAAGCATCAGCTTTCAAAAAAGCAAGCAGTGAACTGGGACGGTCAGTTTCGGCATGCCAATATCGCTGGAACGCTGTATTAAAGAGAGAAGGTTCTTCACCAGCAGCTGAAGCTGAGTCAGGCGGCAATACAGCCAAGCAGTCAAGCAATGATTTCAAAACTGCTCCCTTTTCAAGCTTGGACCAAGTCATTCGCTTCTTAAAGAATTTTGCAAAAACACAGCCCGATTCTGAGCTGCTTAAACAAAATAAACTTCTAAATGAAGAACATACCCAATTAAAGTTGTTGAATGAACAGTTAAAAATCAACCTTGAGGATAAGAGAAAAGCATTTGAGAAAGAGTTTCTGCAATACGAAGAGATGACCGGTATCCTGAAAGAAGCCGACCATCTGCTTAAACAAGAGGGTATTGAGGATAAAAGAGCTGTTCATTAAAAGAGCTGGATATTTTTAGGGTAATGTTACGAGCGCCGTTTTCTTTTTGCGTGGGGATTTTGGATTCATTCCGGTTGCTTCATTTGCGGGCTGAGTTCAACAGTTTTAGGCGCGGATACTTTCCGTTTTACGCGGTGGCTTCATTTGTGCGCGGTGATTAACCTTTTTGGCGCGGACTTTTCCTCTTTGCGCGCGGGTAATCTCTTTTTGCGCGATTGTTTCTGCCCTATACGCGCGGTGGCTTCATTTGTACGCGGTGAACAACAATTTAGGCGCGGACTCTTCCTGCTTACGCGCGGGTCTTTCCTTTTTATGCACAAGTTTACAGTGTTTACGTGCCCACGCTGCTTCGGTTATGTCCAGCTCTATCATTTGCCCTATTGGTTTATCAGTCTATATCCTATACTAAAGGTCTAGCCCTTAACAAAAAGACCGGCTTACCCAGCCGGTCTTTTTCAGTCATTCACACGTGAAATTTTAATATCGCTTAATAGCTGTCTTACTACATAGCTCGCCATGATTAGTCCAGCAACAGATGGGACAAATGCGTTTGAAGATGGAGGCATTTTTGCTTTTCTGATTTCGGCATCATCTTTTCCGACTGTTTTACGGACATCTTCTCGGATGACGATCGGGCTTTCATCTGAGAATACAACCGGGATTCCTTTGCGGATCCCTTCTTTTCGCAAGCGTGTGCGGATGACCTTGGCAATTGGGTCAGTATGCGTTTTAAATATATCTGCAACCTGGAACCTCGTTGGATCCATTTTGTTTGCAGCACCCATGCTGGAAATCATTGGAATACTCCTATTTAGACATTCTTTAATTAAATGAATTTTATAAGAAATCGTATCAGATGCGTCTACCACAAAATCCAAGCCATAATTAAAGAATTGTTCATAGGTTTCCTCAGTGTAAAACATTTTCAAAGCAATCACTTCACAGTCAGGATTAATATCCATAATCCTTTCCTTCATCAATTCAACTTTTGGTTTTCCTACGGTTGATAACAAGGCGATGACCTGCCGGTTTACATTCGTAATATCCACATCATCTTTGTCTACAAGCACAAGCCGGCCAACCCCGGAACGGGCCAGTGCTTCAGCTGCAAAGGAACCTACCCCTCCGATTCCAAGGACAGCAACCGTACTGTCTTTCATAATTTCAAGGCCTTCCTTGCCAATAGCCAATTCATTTCTTGAAAATTGGTGAAGCATTTATATCAACTCCATAACAAGTTATTAAAAAGTAAAGCATTCATTATCTATTACCCGATAATGAATATATCATACTTCAACATTAAAACAAGTAGTTCTATAGGATTAATAATGTTAAAATACCCCAAATTTAGTTATCAAGTTATATGACTAGGTAATAAAAGTCACATCTTTTTTTAAAATTTAATGCTAAGATGCCCTCAGACATACTAATAAAATTTAGAAAAGAGGTTGAACAATGAATCTGCCACAATTACAAATCGGCCATATGAAGCCCAGGGTTCCCATTCTTCAAGGAGGCATGGGGGTAGGCATCTCTCTTAGCGGACTTGCATCAGCAGTTGCAAATGCAGGAGGAATTGGAATTATCTCCGGTACTGGCATTTCTACAGAAGAATTAAGAATGCATATAAAAAAGGCCAGGAACCAATTAAAAACGGAGGCTGGCTATATCGGTGTAAATGTGCTATTCGCCATGAATGATTTTGCAGAAAAAATGAAAGCCGCATTGGAAGAAAAAGTTGATTTCATTATTTCGGGCGCAGGTATCTCACGTGACATGTATACATGGGGAAAGGAATATGGAGTGCCGGTCATTTCTATTGTGTCTTCTGCAAAGCTTGCACGGCTTTCGGAAAGGCTTGGTGCTTCAGCTGTGGTAGTGGAAGGGCACGAGGCAGGCGGACATTTGGGAACAGACAAGCCTTTATTTGATATTCTGCCGGAGGTTGTTAAAGCAGTAAATATACCCGTCATTGCAGCCGGTGGTATTTTAACAGGAAAGGATCTTGCAAAAGCCCTGGATATGGGAGCCTCCGGTGTACAAATGGGAACGCGGTTTGTTGCAAGTGAGGAATGCGATGCGCCCTTGTCATTTAAAGAAAAATATGTAAGTGCTCAGGAAGGCGATACTGTACTGGTAAAGACCACGGTGGGATTACAGGGAAGAGCAATTAAAAACAAGTTTACAAATCTTATCGCCGGTACAGATAAACTGAAAATACACAAATGCCATGATTGTTTAAAAAACTGCTCATACCGTTTTTGTACACTGGATTCACTGCTAAAATCCGTTGGCGGCGATGTAGAAAACGGCCTGGTTTTTGCCGGCTCCCGCGTTGCGGAAATTAAAGAAATTCTCCCAGTACAGGATATTATAAATAATATTGCCTCTGAGTTTCGCAATGAAAAATCGTAGAGATCAAAAGCCTGCCAATTCGGCAGGCTTTTAGAATACACAAAAAATCCATGCAGTAGATGCATGGATTTTAAAGTCGTATGTACTAAAGAGTCCCAATCGTGCCGTCGCTATTGATGCCCTCGTTTTGAACCCGCACTCAGCAGGTGGGTGTCCTGTTTCCTGCGTTTGTAAGTCCTCATCCATGAGGCATTTACGCTGCTGGAAAACTCCGGACTCCCGAAGGAATAATGTTGGTCAAAATTTCAGGTTTTACAACGAACACATCAGGACTCTTTATTTATTATTTGTATTGATCATAGCATATGGCCTCTGCTTTTTCAAGCTGGAAAAGCTGAGCAAGCATTCGCTCCTTCTCCATTTTTCTCCTTAACCTGAGGAAAACAAATCGAAAATCAGGAGCATTTTCCCAGTTTATTTTTCTGGAAAGTTTATTATTTATTTACTTGTCCGCTTTGTGTAGGACATTACTCACTTTTTTTCAAATTAAGTGCTAAATGCAGATCATTAAGCTGAGCTTCACTTACTTCACCTGGCGCGTCTGTAAGGATACAGCTTGCACTAGCTGTTTTCGGGAAGGCTATGGTATCGCGAAGATTTGTTCTGCCTGCCAGCAGCATAACAAGTCTGTCCAAACCAAGGGCAATTCCACCATGTGGAGGGGTTCCGTATTCAAAAGCTTCCAGCAGGAATCCAAATTGTTCAACTGCTTCTTCCTTAGAGAACCCGAGAATGCTGAACATTTTCTCTTGTACTTCTCTTTCAAAAATACGCAAAGAACCTCCGCCTAGCTCGTATCCATTTAATACAAGGTCATATGCCTGAGCACGGACCTGGGAAGGATCTTTATCAAGCAGCTCCAAATCCTCTCTAGCAGGCATAGTAAACGGATGGTGGGCTGCATAATAGCGCCCTTCGTCCTCATCGTACTCAAGGAGCGGCCAGTCGGTAACCCAAAGGAAGTTAAACTTGCTTTGGTCAATAAGATCAAGCTCTTTTCCAAGCTTTAACCTTAAAGCGCCAAGTGCGTCTGCCACCACATTTATCTTATCTGCCACAAATAACAAAAGGTCACCAGGTTCTACAGATAAAGCAGCGTAAAACGCCTTTTGTTCTTCCTCAGTCACGAATTTTGCAATCGGTCCTTTTAATCCGTCTTCTTCTGCTTTTAGCCAGGCAAGCCCTTTTGCTCCATAAACGGCAACAAATTCTGTCAAAGCATCGATATCTTTACGTGAATACTTGCCTGCAGCATTTTTTACATTAATCGCTTTTACTTGTCCACCTGAAGATACTGCTCCTGCAAATACTTTAAAGCTGGACTCTTTTACGATTTCTGATAGGTCGGTCAATTCCATTCCAAAGCGGGTATCCGGCTTGTCGGAACCAAAGCGGTCCATCGCATCTTGATAGGACATACGAGGGAATGGTAATTGAACATCCATGCCTTTTACTTCTTTCATGATCTTTTTCATCATGTTTTCCATTAAGCCTATGATTTCATCCTGGGTCATAAAGCTCATTTCGATGTCGACCTGAGTAAATTCAGGCTGGCGGTCTGCGCGCAAATCTTCATCCCGAAAACATCGTGCAATTTGATAGTAACGTTCAAAACCTCCAACCATTAAAAGCTGCTTAAAGATTTGCGGAGATTGTGGCAATGCATAAAATTCACCCGGATGCACCCGGCTTGGAACTAAATAATCACGTGCGCCTTCCGGTGTGCTTTTTGTTAAGATAGGTGTTTCGACATCAAGGAAGTCTTGGCTATCCAGGAAATCCCTTATTGCTTTTGTTACCTGATGACGCATCTTAAAGGTATCAAACATTACTGGCCTTCTTAAATCCAAGTAACGGTATTTAAGCCGGACGTCTTCCGAAACATCTGCTTTATTATCAATCATGAAAGGAGGTGTTTTTGCTTCATTAATAATCGAGATTTTCTCAGCTTGGATTTCAATGCGGCCTGTTTTAAGGTTCTCATTGACAGTGCCTTCTTCACGTGCAATAACTTTTCCCTCAATATCAAGTACAAATTCATTTCTTACTTTTTCTGCTGCTGCAAGTGCCTCAGGGGAAACCTCTGGATTAAACACAACCTGAACGATCCCTGTACGGTCGCGAAGATCGATAAAAATTAGTCCGCCCAAATCGCGGCGTTTTTGTACCCATCCTTTTAAGCTAACTTTTTCTCCAATTGCCTCTTCTGTTACTTCCCCGCAATAATACGTTCGCCCAAACATTCTTATTCCTCCCATACTGTTCTTAAGACGCTGAATTTTATGATTTATAAAGCTCTGTAAATTTCTCTATAAATAAATCAAGTTCAACCTCTGTTTGTTCACCTGATTCCATTGATTTTACATTGATTTTATTAGCTTTTAGCTCATCCTCGCCCAAAACCGCAACAAACTTCGCATTGGCACGATCTGCCGCTTTAAACTGAGCCTTTATTTTCCGGTCCAGATAATCTCTTTCAGCAGAGAATCCCGCTATCCGGAGCTTTTGCAGAAGGCCAACTGTATAATCCTTTGCTTCTTCGCCCAAAGATACAAGGTAGCAATCAACCCCCTTATTTAGCGGAAGCTCTACCTTCTCGGCTTCAAGTGCTGCAATAAACCGCTCAATACTCAAGGCAAACCCAATTCCTGGCGCTTCCGGACCCCCGATTTCCTCTGTAAGGCCATTGTAACGTCCGCCGCCGCAAAGAGTCGTGATTGCCCCAAAGCCTTCTGAATCGCTCATGATTTCAAATGCAGTATGATTATAATAATCAAGTCCTCGAACGAGATTAGGGTCGACAGTGAAGTCAATGCCGAGGTTTTGCAAATATTTTTGGACCCTTTCAAAATAAACCTTGGAATCATCGTTTAAATAATCAATGATTGATGGCGCTGATGTCATCAGTTCATGATCACGGTCCTGTTTGCAGTCCAGGATACGCATTGGGTTTTTCTCAAGGCGATTCTGGCAATCGGAGCAAAACTCTCCGATTCGAGGCTGAAAATGATTTATTAATGCTTCCCTGTGTGCAGTCCTGCTTTCTTTATCGCCAAGGCTATTTACGATCAATTTCAGCTTCTTTAAGCCCATGCTCTGATATAGTGACATGGCAAGTGCAATGACCTCTGCATCAATTGCAGGATCCGCGCTCCCAATAGCTTCTACACCGAATTGTACAAACTGGCGGAAACGCCCTGCCTGCGGCCGTTCATAGCGGAACATCGGTCCCATATAATAAAGCTTTACAGGCTGGTTCGCATCACCATACATCTTATGTTCCACAAACGATCTGACAGTTGAGGCTGTTCCCTCAGGCCGAAGTGTGAGGCTGCGCCCTCCGCGATCTTCAAAGGTATACATTTCTTTCTGGACGATATCGGTTGTATCACCCACACTGCGCAAAAATAATTCTGTATGTTCAAAAATTGGCGTCCTGATTTCACGGTATTGAAACCTTTCACAAAGCTCTCTGGCTTTATCTTCAATCAGCTGCCATTTTTCTACTTCTCCTGGAAGAATATCCTGAGTTCCTCTCGGTATTCGGATTGACATGAAAATTTCCTCCTAATGCAAAAATGATAAAAATTTATGTATTTAAAGAATGCGTTCAAAAAAGGAACAAAATAGAACCTGACTGCTATTTTCCCAAGACTTTTTGAACATCCTTAAAAATAAAAAAACTCCCGCCTCCTTGTATATAAATACAAGGGACGAGAGTTTGGAATTCCCGTGGTGCCACCCTAGTTGAAGCCCTATTAAAAGGACTTCCTCTTTTACAGTTAACGCCTGTTAACGTTCAGCTCCTACTAGAGGCAATGCCTGTTTCAGAGAGAAACCTACGAAGTGTTCTTTCGTTAAATCATCATGTGAAAATGCTTTCAGCCAGCGGCATCTTCTCTCTTTTCATGTGGGGTTTAACTACTCTTCTCCATCAATGGTTTATCGAAAAGCGGAAGCGCCTTGATCAGGGGCGGCAACAAGCCGGCGGGAAGGTTGTACTTTACCTTCTTGCTGGGTTGACTTATGACCTCGAGCTCCTAGGCGCTGCAGCTAGACATTTAATTGTTATATGTCATTTTATTTATATTATAATACGGAGCATCTTCATCAATGTCAAGACCGAATTATATTAAGAGCGCTCCAGCTTCTTTTTCAGCTTGCGGACATCCTTTAGCGTTAACCCAAACTCAGAGGCAAGCTCAATCATATTCGAGCTTTGCTCTTTCTGGATAAAATCATGGAAATCAAGTCCAAAAAGCTGATTTTCCCCTGATTGAGCCGACATTCCTTTATCTCCAAATCTCATAGCATTCACCCTTTGTTATGTAGTCTGCTTTATTCTTTCCATTTATAAAAGAAATGTTTCATAATCCGGCAAAAATTTAATCTTCTGCTAAAATTGCCGACTTAAAAACCGATAAAAAAGGGGAATTTGTACTCGAAGCAGAAGTAATTTTAGGAGCAGGAAAAAACATGATTAGTACCAAAGTTATCTTGACTATCAGGGGCTTGTTTGTTTTTCTTTTATATAAGGAAAAGTAAAAAAGTTTTTGATAGTAACTGAATTTACCGCGAAAGGAGGAAATGTATTGCAGAAAAGGAGATCAATCATTCTGGCGTTTTGCTTTATCCTTATGGCCGGATTAATACAGCTGGAGGAACCGGCAAAGGCTGAGGGAACAGCCGTAACGATCAGCACTCATAATCTAAATGTTCGTCAAGGCCCTGGCTTAAGTTACCCTATTTTAGGACAGGCCCAAAAAGACGACCGATTTAACATACTTTCCCAAAAAGGAGAGTGGATTGAAATCGATTTTAAAGGAAAAAAAGGCTGGGTAGCCAGCTGGCTCGTTTCCTTAAATACTTCCGGCCAGGGAACTTTAGCAGAGACCGCAAATAGTTCACAAGCAATAGTCGCAACAGATGGCCTAAGGGTGCGAAAAGGCCCTGGTACCGGCTATGCTGTTCTGGGAACAGTCCATAAGGGATCTTCCTATAATATACAAGATAGTGAAGGTAGCTGGGTTAAGCTCCAAACACCCTATGGTGATGGTTGGGTTTCCAGTGAATACGTCCAGGTCAGCAGCAAAAAGAAAAATACTTCAAATGTCAGCACCAGCAAAACCGGGAGGATTACAGCAAACTCGCTGAATATCAGAAGCAAACCTTCGCTTCAGGGCGCTGTAATCGGTAAGCTTAATACTGGAGACATCGTAGCAGTTACTTCACAAAATGGCAGCTGGACAGAGATTTCATTTTCAGGAGATACCGGCTGGATCAGCAGCCAATATATTAAGTTGCAAAGCCCTCAATCAGGGGGAAGCAATACGAAACAGCCTAATAGTGGACAAACAGGCACCGTTACCGCTACAGCTTTGACAGTCAGAAATAAAGGTTCATTAAATGGGAAACCTATAGGTTCTGTTTCAAAAGGGCAATCCTTTACCATTCTTGAGGAAATGAACAATTGGTCAAAAATAGAGTATCAATCCGGATCTTACGGCTGGGTGGCAAGTTGGTTTCTTGAGAAGACAGCAGCGAAAAAATCTGGTTCTTCCCAGCATCCTGTAAATGGAAGTACTGCAGTTATTTTACATAATGGATCAAACATCAGAAAAAGCGCCAGCACCCAATCTTCTGTCATCCACAGGGCAAATAAAGGAGACAGCTTCGATATTATCAGCCTGCAAAATGATTGGTACGAACTACGTTTGCCAAACGGTGAAACCGGTTATGTGGCCGGATGGATTGTATCTGTGAACGGTTCAGCCCCTAAAGTGGAAAAGCCGGGTGCAGAAATACATTTAAAAAATAAAACCATCGTCCTGGATCCTGGCCATGGCGGCAGAGATAACGGGACTACAGGGGCTAGAGGAACACTGGAAAAGACCCTTACGCTAAGAACGGCACAATTGCTCTACGATAAATTAAGGGCTGCAGGAGCGAATGTCATTCTTACCAGAAACAGTGATTCTTATCTTCCTCTTCCCTCTAGAGTAGGTGTCTCCCACTACCATAATGCCGATGCTTTCATTAGCATCCATTATGATAGTATTGCGGATCGTACTGTAAGGGGAATGACAACCTATTATTATCATTCCTTTCAAAAGAATCTGGCAGCGAATATCCACTCCAATGTAACCTCCTTGACAAACTTAAGGGATCGTGGTTACCGGTTGGGAGACTATCACGTGATAAGAGAAAATAAACGTAATGCTGTGCTTCTGGAGCTTGGTTACTTGAGTAACCCTGCTGAAGAAATCCTTATCACGTCAGCCCACTATCAGCAATCTGTTGCTGCAGGAATTTATCAGGGACTTGCACGTTATTTTAAAAACTAGAACAAAAAGCCCCAGCCAAATTGGCCGGGGCTTTTGTTAGAGAAAAAACAATTCTATGAAAGAGCTGCTGGATTAAACTAACAGGCAGTATGCCTCCATACAAAACTTAGAGCAATCCAAATTCAAGTAGGGAGCACTGCCCATATGGCACGATCGGTTCAACTGGCAATCAGTTCAAAAGGCGCAATGATTTTAAAGTTTCAGCTTATTTGCTTTCAAGAATCAAAGTAACAGGGCCGTCGTTGGTCAGCTTAACATCCATCATGGCGCCGAATTCTCCGGTTTCTACCCTCAGTCCTTTTTCTTCTAAGAACCTGTTAAGTGCTTCATAAATTTTTATAGCATGGTCGGGCTTTGCCGCTTCCATAAAATTCGGGCGGCGGCCTTTCCGGCAATCACCATATAGTGTGAATTGGGAGACTGAAAGGATTTCACCCTCCTGATCCAGAAGGGATAAGTTCATTTTCCCATTTTCATCTTCAAAGACACGGAGATTGGCAATTTTATCAGCTAAAAAAGCAGCATCTTCTTCGCTATCTTCATGGGTGACTCCAACGAGCAAAACAAACCCTTTTTCGATGCTCCCAACGGTTTTGCCGCCAACTGTTACGCTGGCTTTTTTGCTTCGCTGCACTACAACACGCATGCTATCTGCTCCCTCTAGTTCATTATTCTTCTAACGGCATATATGTCAGGGATTTGTTTAATCCGATCAACAACCTTTTGCAGGTGGCTAACATTGTGGATCGCGATAGACATATTGATTGTCGCCGCTTTATTGCGGTCAGAACGTCCAGATACGGCAGATATATTGGTTTTCGTCTCATTTACTGCCTGCAATACTTCATTTAATAATCCCCGGCGGTCATATCCGGTAATTTCAATTTCAACATTATATTCTTTCCGGTCATTTAATGCAGTTTCCCACTCTACCGGTATTAGCCTTTGTTTCGCATCATCTGTATCGATATTTGGGCAATCAGCACGGTGGACAGACACCCCTCTGCCTTTTGTAATAAATCCGACAATTTCATCTCCCGGAACCGGATTGCAGCATCGGGAAAGACGAATCAGCAGGTTATCAATGCCTGAAACCCTGACACCGGATTCGCGTTTTTTTGCAGATGGGAACGTCTTCAGCTCGGAAACAGCATTTGTAATATCAGCGGTTTGTTCAAGATCGCGTTTTTTGCGCCATTTCTCGGTAAGCCTATTTGCAACCTGCAGAGCTGTTACCCCGTTATAGCCAACAGCAGCGTACATATCTTCCTCACTGGCAAAATTGAACTTTTCAGCAATCTTTTTAACATTATCAGGAGTTAAAATCTCCTTCAAATCAAAATCCATATTTCGGATTTCTTTTTCAACAAGCTCTTTCCCTTTTTCTACATTTTCTTCTTTTCTTTGCTTTTTAAAGAAGGTCCTGATTCTGTTTTTAGCCTGGGTTGTCTGTGCAAGCTTAAGCCAATCCTGACTAGGTCCGTAAGAATGCTTCGATGTCAATATTTCAATGATATCGCCCGTTTTCAGCTTATAATCAAGAGTGACCATCTTGCCATTCACTTTAGCGCCAATCGTCTTATTTCCTATCTCAGAGTGGATTCGATAAGCAAAATCGATCGGCACTGAGCCAGATGGAAGCTCAATGACATCCCCTTTTGGAGTAAATACAAAGACCATATCCGAAAATAAATCAATCTTCAGTGATTCCATAAACTCTTCAGCATTTACTGCGTCATCCTGGAATTCCAGTATTTCGCGGAACCAGGTCAGCTTTTCTTCAAAGGAAGATCCTTCATTCACTCTTTTGCCTTCTTTATAAGCCCAATGAGCAGCAATACCAAATTCTGCAATTCTGTGCATATCAAAAGTACGGATTTGAACTTCAAGGGGATCGCCTTTCGGGCCAATAACCGTAGTATGAAGAGATTGATACATGTTCTGCTTAGGCATGGCAATATAATCTTTAAAACGGCCAGGCATAGGCTTCCAGCATGTATGGATAATGCCAAGCACAGCATAACAGTCTTTTATACTGTTCACAACAATACGGACTGCCAGCAAATCATAAATCTCATTGAATTGCTTGTTTTGAAGGGCCATTTTACGGTAGATGCTATAAATATGTTTAGGGCGGCCTGATATTTCGGCTTTAATAGAAACTTCAGCCATCCTGCCCCGCATGACATTAATAACATCATCCAAATATTCTTCACGTTCCGCTCTTTTCTTCTTCATCAGATTAACGATCCGATAGTATTGCTGCGGATTTAAATATCTAAGAGCTGTATCTTCCAGCTCCCATTTAATTTTTGAAATTCCCAGCCTGTGGGCCAGGGGAGCGAATATCTCAAGCGTCTCATTGGAAATGCGGCGCTGCTTTTCAGCCGGCAAATGTTTAAGAGTCCTCATATTATGAAGGCGGTCTGCGAGCTTAATCAAAATAACACGAATATCCTGCGCCATCGCTACAAACATTTTCCGATGGTTTTCAGCCTGCTGCTCTTCCTGGGATTTATATTTAATTTTTCCTAGCTTTGTTACTCCATCGACAAGCATTGCCACTTCGGCATTGAAGGCTTCCTTAATATCCTCTAATGAGACTTCGGTATCTTCAACCACATCGTGAAGAAAACCGGCTGCGACCGTAGATGGATCCATCTCCAAATCTGCCAGAATCCCGGCCACTTGAATGGGATGGATAATATAAGGCTCACCGGATTTCCTATATTGTTCACGGTGGGCATGCTTGGCAAACTCGTATGCTTTTTTTACAAGCTCTGCATGCTCATCGTTTAAGTATTCTTTTGCCCTGTCGATGACTTGCTCGGCGGTCAGAACTTGATCGTTCGCCATGGAATCACCTTTATCTCACTAAATTTTATGCAAATGCATAATGCTTGTTCTCTTTAAAAAATTCTAGTAAACAAATTTTATAATTAATAAAAAATTAATGATTGCTACTATTATCGAAAAAAAAAGTGAAGATGTAAAGGGATAGACTGTTATTTTTATGGGAATAACAAAAATTTTGTCGCATTTTGCTGGAAATTCTTTTTATTTTTCCATTATTGGCAATGGAAGCCCTTTATATTGGGAATTTACCGGACACCCAAAAATTAAATAAAAAAGAGCGCCCGTTTCGTCCGGCGCTCTCCTAAAGTATAATTGCAGGTTTTAATATTGCATTAATGTCAGGATATCGTATTTATCCAGTTTTTTACGGCCATCTAAGTAAGTTAATTCGATTAGGAATGCAATCCCTGCTACCACTCCGCCAAGGTCTTCGACAAGCTTAATTGTTGCATCAATCGTTCCGCCAGTTGCCAGCAGGTCATCAGTGATCAAAACTCTTTGTCCAGGTTTGATTGCATCTTTATGAATAGTTAACACATCTTTGCCGTATTCAAGGCCATAGTTTACCTTGATTGTTTCGCGCGGAAGCTTCCCTTCCTTGCGCACAGGCGCAAATCCTACTCCTAAAGAATAGGCTACCGGACAGCCAATTATGAAACCGCGCGCTTCTGGTCCGACAACCAGGTCGATTTGTTTTTCACGTGCATATTCAACAATCTGATCAGTCGCATATTTATAAGCATCGCCATTATCCATTAATGTTGTAATATCTTTAAACTTTATTCCCGGCTTTGGCCAGTCCTCAACAATTGTTACATACTGTTTTAAGTCCATTTTTCTTCCTTTGCCTCCTCAAATTTAACAGCCTCTTGCATAATTTCATCAAACCAGTCTTTGAGCTGCTGAAAGGATGAATAGAGCAAATCGCTCTCAAGAGTATATTGTGCCTGTTTTTGCTGATAAGTTCGTGAATCAGCCAAATCACGTTTATTTGATGTATCAGTTAAGGAAATAACACCATTGTTAATTTTAACAAAATCCAATTCAAAAAACACTTGTGACATAAAATCTACCGTTTCTCTGCTCCATCCCTTATGCTTGGCAATATCATTGCCATACCGCTTTACATCAATGGGACCTTTTTTAGCAAGCAGCGCAAAATACCATTTAAAATGGTCCCTGGTCGGCATCGTACTGAAATAATCACTATCTTCTTTATAAAAATGCGCATAAATTCTAGCAGGATTTTTACCCGAGAATAAATTGGACAACATTTCTTTTGAAGGAGGCAAGTCTGCCAAAACAATATTTGCATGATCCAGCTCTATAGATGCAGCTTCTTCTATAGAATTTATTTTGACCATTTTTCGGCCGGCATATGTCCTAAATTTGGGAATGTTCTCATCGTTAAAGAATATCCATATTGTGTTTTGCTCAGGAATGACGCTTTGTAGCCTTTCAAGCCGCTTTACACTGCGTATGTCGAACAGCTGCCAAGAGTGTACTGCCATATCCTGCAAAAAGATTTGCGGCTTTTTGTTATTATTCCATTCATTAATCGATAACTCACCAATAACAGATAGCTTGGAATAAGGTGAAATGTGTTCATATAAATGCCCGAGTCCAAATCCAATCCCATCAAGGGAAGAGCCTTCGTTTTCAATTGTTACTTTAATATGATTCTGTTCGGAACCGATTTTTCTCATGCCAGCAATATTTGCATCTTTAATCATAATTTTCGGTTTGGGGTTTCCCATCCCATATGGAGAAAGCAATTGCATTTCTTCAATTGAGGACAGACTGATATCTTTGAGATCAATGACCCCATCCAGCGTTGTTACCGGGATAAAGTCTTCTTCTGTAAGCTGGTCATTTGCAAGTATATTCAGCCTGCTGCGAAGCTCATTAACTGAGTTAAGTTCCAGCGTCATCCCGGCAGCCATTGGATGCCCTCCAAAATGGGGAAGAATATCCCGGCATTCAGATAGATTTTTAAATAAATCAAAACCTTCTATGCTTCTGGCAGATCCCTTTGCCTGCCCTTTTTCAGAATCAAAGCTAAGGACGATTGCAGGCCGATAGAACTTTTCTACAAGCTTGGAGGCTACAATCCCGATAACTCCAGCATTCCATCCTTCCTTGCCCACAACAATCACAGAATTTTCGCTGATTGGAAATTTGGTTTCAACTTCATTAATAGCTTGTTCTGCGATATCATTGACAATAGCTTGTCTTTCTTTATTTAACTGTTCAATTTCCTCGGCAATTGTTTGAGCTTCATAAGGATCATCAGTCAATAACAAGTCGACTGCAGGATCTGCGCTTTCCAGCCTGCCGACTGCGTTCAGGCGCGGCGCAATCGAGAAGCCGATGGTTTCTTCCGTAATGGCAGGAAGCTCAACCCCTGCTACTTTAAATAAGGCAGTTAAGCCAATATTTTTAGTCGACTTAAGCTTTCGGATCCCACGCTTTGCAATCAGCCTGTTTTCTCCTTTAAGTGAAACGAGATCAGCAATTGTGCCTATGGAAGCAATTTCTAAAAGGTGGGCTGGCATTTCACCATATAACGCATGAGCAAGCTTAAATGCTACCCCAACACCTGCCAATTCCCGAAAAGGGTACTTGCTCTCAGGATGCTTCGGATGGATAATCGCCAATGCTTCAGGAAGCACTGGCCCGGGCTCATGATGGTCCGTTATGATCAGGTCCATTCCCAGCTCTTTTGCAGCTCTCGCTTCATTAACTGCTGATATGCCTGTATCTACCGTTATAATTAAACCAATGCCTGTCTCAGCGGCATGTGTAAAGGCAGGTATATTAGGCCCATAGCCTTCGGTAAAACGATTCGGTATGTAGAATTGGACATTGGCCCCCAGGTCCCTTAGTGCCATCATCATGACAGAGGTACTTGTGACGCCGTCCGCATCATAATCACCAAATATTAAAATTGGCTCCTGTTTTTCAATAGCTTCTTTTATTCGGGAGACAGCTATATTCATATCTGTCATTAAAAAAGGATCATGAAATTCCTGGTCTTTATCCAATAAAAAATACCGTGCTGATTCAACGGTATCCATTCCGCGATTTATTAATAACGACGCAACAAGAGGAGCAATATTCAATTCTTTTGCAAGCTGCTGTACTTTGTCTTCCTGTGTTTGCCGAACAATCCATCGCGTTCTTGAATGTAACATACGTTCACCCCTCAGCTTATTAATTATACAAGAGGGGGACTGGCGTTTCAATAATAGAAAATCGGGATATTCCATACATTTTTGGAAAAAGAAAAGCGTGAGGGGAATGTGTGGATTGGGCCTATTGCGGCTCATCTGCACTATTTCTTCAGGAACTGCAGGCTAGTCCTCTGTAATACTATAAAAAAAGTATATTTTACTTAAAAAACGTAAAAATCATCCCTTAACATGAAATGCTTTAATAGAATTGCAAAAAAAGCATTAACTCACTAAAATTAACACGTTTTATTATTGAATATCATCAACTTTGGGATATATATTAACAACTTCCATAATATTTCATCATCTTTGGTTATATATCATCGTGAGCTTCCCTAATTTATTGGCCGACAAAATTCTAAAAAGGGCTTGAACCAATAGCCCAAGCCCTACCCTCAACTAATGAATATCCCTGTTCAATCTTTTTCCAATACTTCTTTGCCGCTATCTTCCGGCTTGTCCTGTTCCGCTTTTAGTTTGTCATTTTCTTTTTTAAGCAATTTCACTTGCCTTTGCAAGGAGTACATGCGAACAATGCCGACTGAGCCAACAATGAGTCCGCCCATCAATACTGAACTTAGGATCACCAGAATTAATGGCCATTTGCTTTCCCCAAATAAATAATTTACCGTTACATCATCGACATTGATGACTGCAAATACTGCTACTATTAAGGCAAATAAAAAACCAAATAGTAAAGCCCATTGAAATTTCATAATCCTCTCTCCCCTTACGTATGTCTCTGGGTTACCTTTCTTCACTATACGGGTTAATATGGACAAAGACATTTTGCACACTTTCCAGCTCAAGCAATTTGCGTTTAACCTCTTTGCCAACCCGGTGCCCATCCTCCACGGTCATATTAGGGTCAACAGACACTTTGATATCAACAATCACATAGTGGCCGTGTTCTCTTGCATGCAATTCGTCAATTCTTTTTACATGGTTTACAGTTTCTGCAGTTTTGCGCATCTCCATTGTATCTTCCTCATGGAGGACGTGATCAAGAGTACTATGAATCGATTCTTTCCCAAGATGCCATGCCATTTTAATGACCATAAGCGATACAAGCAGCCCTGCAACAGGGTCGGCATATTCAAGCCACTCGATTCCCGTTTTTCCGCCGAGCACAGCACTCCCAATCCCTATTAAAGCGGCGATAGAAGAGTACACATCTGACCGATGTTCATAAGCATTAACAATTAATGCATCACTATTAAGTTTCTTTCCCAAATTGAACTTATACCGAAACATCGCTTCCTTTATAATTATAGAAATTATAACCGCAACAATGGCAATGCTCTTAGGAGGTTCAATCGGTGAAAAAAATGCTTCAAATGATGATCTGCCTATTTCTATCCCAACCAGGAATAATAAAACGGCAACTATTATGGCTGCGATCATTTCAGCCTTTCCATGCCCATATGGATGGTCCTCATCAGGCGGCTGCTTTGCGGCCCTCAATCCCAAATAAACAGCAAAGGAACCTGCGACATCCGAGGCAGAATGTACGGCATCCGCTACCAATGCCTTACTCCCGGAATAAACGCCAATTCCCCATTTGAGAGCAGCAAGTGCTATATTGCCGACGATGCCAATCATCGCAGCAAATTCAGCTTTTTTAAAACGATCATTTTTTTCCAACGTTAAACTTCCTTCCTCCCTGGACTTGTTGTTAGTTTATCCTATTTCACGGAATCATTAACCTTTTTTGCTAAATAGAAGCGTTAAAATGCTTCTATTTTGCCAGCTTTAAATTGTATATTTCACTAATTCGAACAAGCAAAAACCCCAGGCATTTAGCCTGAGGTTTTTCTAATGTAAGACATTAAACTTGCGGTTCGTCACTGCTTTTCCGTTTTTCTTTAACTGTTTTAATAACGCCTTTTTTCTTCAGCTCTTTACCTTTCCAAACAGCCCATAATTGTGCTGCAAGGAAAATGGATGAATACGTTCCGGCAATCAAACCGATAAGGAGCGCAAAGGAGAAGTTTCTGATCGACTCACTTCCAAAAATAAGCAATGCCACAACGGCAATTACTACCGTCAATACTGTATTAATGGAACGGCCAAGCGTTTGGCGCAGGCTTCGGTTTACAACATCCGCAATATCCTCAAATGTCTTGAGCTTTTTCTTTTTCTGCATATTTTCCCGCATCCGGTCAAAGGTAACGATTGTATCATTAATCGAATAACCAACAACTGTCAATACCGCTGCAATGAAAGTCAGATCCACTTCAAGCCGTGTAAAACTAAATATAGCGATGATAAAGAATGCATCATGGAGTAAAGCAATAACCGCCGCGATGGCCATGTAAATTTCAAAACGGATTGTAACATAGATTATAATGCCAACTGAGGCTATTACTAACGCAATTAGCGCATTTTTGGCAAGTTCTTTTCCGACAGTCGGAGAAACCGTGCTGACATTTGGTTCGGCACCGAACTCTTTCTTGAAGTGTGACTTCATGTCAGCAATCTCGTCTTTTGTAAGAACATCCTTTATTCTGGCTACCCCAATTTCTTTGTCGTTCCCGGAAATGACAATATCATCTGTTTCAAGACCAACTTGAGACATTTGTGTTTGCACTTCTTCTTTAGTCAAAGAATCATTTGCAAGCAATTCAATACGTGTTCCGCTTGAAAAGTCAATTCCCAGATTCAGACGAAGAACAGCAAGAATGATTATTCCGGCAGCAATCAAAGCTCCAGAAAGGACAAAGAATTTTTTTCGGTGTGCAACAAAGTCGAACTTATCATACTTCGTAGGCAAATCAAGTGTGTCAAAGTTTTCTGCAATATCCTTCATTTCATTTTTCTTGACGCCAAACCATCCTGGCTTATTATTTAAGAATTTGCTATTTACCCATAATCCAAGCAATAGCCTTGATCCATATACAGCTGTGATAAAGCTTGCCAGAATACTAATAATGAGCATGGTTGCAAATCCCTTTACAGAGCTTGTCCCATAAAGGAATAATACGGTAGCGGCAAGTATGGTTGTGATATTGGCATCAAAGATTGTAGAAAGGGAATTTTTTCCTCCAGCCTGGAAAGCTGATTTGATCGTCCTTCCCACTTTCATTTCTTCTTTGATTCTCTCGTATGTGATGATATTCGCATCGACAGCCATACCCACCCCTAAAATAAGTGCGGCGATACCTGGCAATGTCAATACCCCATTCATCCAGTCAAATATAAGTAAGATGAGATAAATATAAAATGATAGTGTGATTGTTGCGATAAGTCCTGGAAAACGATATACAGCAATCATGTAAAGGAATATAATGGCTATTCCAATTATGCCGGCAAGAATGGTCTTATCCATTGCCTGTTCCCCGAATTTTGCGCCAACCGATGTGGAATATACTTCATCAAGCTGTACAGGCAGAGAACCAGCATTCAATAAGTCTGACAGCGTTTGAGCTTCATCAATTGTAAAGTTTCCGACAATGGAAACCGTATCCTGGTTAAAAATTTGGCTTACTTGGGGTGCAGATAAATATTTTGGATCTTGCTTCCCGGCTTCAGCTTGGAAGGAATCTTTGCCTTCCTCAAAATCAAGCCAAATAACAAGCAAGTTATTAGGAGGTCCCATATTGACAATTTTTTCTGTTACATCTTTAAATTTGCTTGCGCTTTTCAGTTTCAAGGAAACACTAGGTTTGCCATTTTCGTCAAAGGTTTGCTTTGCTCCGCCTTCTGCAAGGTCGGATCCATCCATCATCTTCTGGTCATTAACGTCCCTGAACGAAAGATTCGCTTCCGTGGAAAGGATCTCCCGGGCCTTGTTTTGATCCGTTACTCCTGCAAGCTGTACCCGTATTCTATTATCACCCTCAATTTGGATATTGGGTTCACTGACCCCAAGGACATTTATCCGTCTATCCAGAGCTTCAGCAGTACTTGCTAAAACTTCTTTATCAATCTTTTGGCCATCTTCAGCTGGAGAAACTTCATAGAGCACCTCAAAGCCGCCCTGCAAATCGAGGCCAAGCTTAATATTTTTTAAAATGTTGTTTGTCGTTGCCCCAGCCAAACTCCCTATCAATAAAACAATCAGGAAGAAAGCAACGATACGGCTGCGCTTTACCATTATATATAAATCCTCCTTAGCTACTCGCCCGCTACAGGCATATAAAGTGAAACTCAATCATTGGGGGGGTTACTGCCCGTTAATGCGGGATAAAGTGAAACTGTTATCATAGCGTTTTTTGCCATGATGTTTTTGTACGAACGGGCTTACACAGACAATCGCATTACAAACTTAATGCAACCACAGGCATTTAAAAGACTCGCTCGTTTCCAGCCAGGGCCTTCTTTCGCCATAATTGTTTACACTTGCATATGTAGGTTTATAGGTACATTGACTGTACAGGCCATTAAACTCCACGTTTAATTATGAAACAGATTGCAAAACCTGTCAATTTGTCTTAGATCATGTTAAAAATTGAAAAATATGGAATGCTTCAACTCACTTCAAAAGTTGTCTTCTGTCTTCTTCGCTATCAAAAGCAAAGCCTGTTCCTTTAAAAGCTTCAATTGTAGCATAATGGATGTATTCACTGACTTTTACAGCCATTATTTCCTCAACGATTTTGAATAGCCTGATATTTTCACTTGGTTTTTTCCACTTTTTCTTGGTAAGGTATCCCCATAGCTCCTGCTCTGTCACTTTTTCATAGCCAAGCAGTCTAAATTCATCTAATTTACTCTCCAACGCTGGCTTTACTTCAGTGCGAAAATAATCAAATTCATGGCCGATCTTCATTTTCAGCCGCCTCCCCGCCAATTTCTTTCTCTTGAACTCACGGAAATTATCCTAGCTTGTCATGCTTTGTCCACTCTCTTGCATATAGTTAATTGTATATGATATCACCCATTTTGAGAAGGCAGGGAGTTGAATGTCCAAATTTCTGAAAGGTACCATGATCCTGCTGACTGCAGGCCTGGTGACCAGGGTCTTGGGATTTATAAACCGGATTGTTATTGCCCGCTCTATAGGCGAAGAAGGCGTCGGCCTTTATATGATGGCTTTTCCAACAATGATCCTTGTTGTCACCATTACTCAGCTCGGGCTGCCGGTAGCGATTTCCAAAAATGTTGCCGAGGCCGAAGCTCGTGGAGACACAGCAAAAATTAAGAAAATATTAGTTGTATCTTTAGCAACTACTATCTCACTTTCTATTATTTTCACTCCCGCTTTAATTCTGCTCGCTCCACTTTTATCAGAAACGCTATTTACCGATAAACGCACTCATTTGCCCTTGATGGCCATAGCGCCAATTGTACCGATCATTGCCATTTCCTCTGTAATAAGGGGATATTTCCAGGGCAGGCAGAATATGAAGCCGGCTGCATATTCCCAGGTCATCGAACAAATTGTAAGAATCAGCCTGATTGCCCTTATGACAAAGGCATTTCTGCCATATGGGATTGAGTATGCAGCCGCGGGAGCTATGTTAGCGGCTGTGATAGGGGAGCTTGCATCTTTAATTTATTTATTGACCACTTTTAAACTAAAAAAGAAATTTAGAGTGAGAAAACAATTTTTTAAATATGTTCAATCCGGCAAAAGTACATTTAACGAATTAATGACGGTTGCCCTTCCGACAACCGGAAGCAGAATGATCGGTTCTGTCGCTTGGTTTTTTGAGCCGATCGTTGTTGCCCAGAGCCTTGCCATAGCAGGTGTAGCTGCAATAACTGCTACGAAGCAATATGGTGCGCTAACTGGGTTCGCTATGCCGCTTCTCATGCTTCCTTCTTTTATTACTTACTCTCTGTCAACCTCTCTTGTTCCGGCAATAAGTGAGGCGAATTCTAAAAATAATATGCGCCTTATTGAATATAGGCTTCAGCAGGCACTTCGGTTTGCATTTATTACAGGGGGATTGGCAGTGGTGGTTCTGTATGTCCTTTCGGATCAATTGATGGAGGTTATGTATGGTTCTTCAAGAGGTTCACATTTTATTAAACTAATGGCTCCATTCTTTCTTTTTTATTATTACCAAGGTCCTCTTCAGGCTACCTTGCAGGCATTAAACCTGGCGAGAGCAGCTATGATCAACAGTTTGATCGGCGCAATCGTAAAAACAGCTGTCATATTTCTGCTGGCAAGCCAGCCTGCATTCGGCATAAACGGAGTAGCAATGGGAATCCTGGTAGGCACAGTTCTGGTTACGATGCTTCATTTTGCAACCGTCCTAAAAGCGATATCCTTTACATTTTATGTTAGAGACTATTTAAAAACGTTTGTTGCAATGGGTTTATCAGGGGGCTTAGGTTTCTGGCTCCTAAATGATATGCTTCCCCAAACCATGAATATAGCTATAAGGGTTATTCTTATTTCAACTGCTATTGTTGCCATTTACTTCTTGCTATTGTTACTATTTGGCTTAATTAAAAAGAATGAGCTTATTCGAATTCCATTTATTGGAAAAATTCTTTCGAAATTCGCTTTTAGATAATGATAAATTCTGAACATCAACGGCCAGCTCAAAGGATTGGTTCACACCTTTTAAGCTGGCCATTTTAATGTGTAAAATTTATTATTTCCGGTCGTCAAGTAAGTCCACATAAAACTGATCATTTTCAAAGCTGCAGAACGAGATCTTGGATATCTCTTTATACCCTTGCTTTCTAAGCTCTTGCCGCAGCCAAAAGTCGCTCTTGTTAATTTTTTCGAGATTTGTTTTTTGAACAGTGCCATCAATAATCAGTGGTATGGTAATGCCGCCGTCTTGACTGTCTTTTTTTTCAAACACTGACAAATTTCCAGACGATTCAAGTATGGCAAATTCGACATCAGAGATTTTGGCAATATCTTTTTCCCTTAGCTGGAGCAGCAGGTCATCAAAATTATATCTTTGCTTTCTCATTGCATTTTCGTCTATTTTTCCCTTGTTAATAATGATGGTTGGCTTACCATCAACCACATCGCGGAATGTTTTGCTTTTAAGAGAAAAAACGGCCAGTATAATTTGTACAATCATTAAAAGGAGCATAGGCAAAATATTTTTTAGAATTTGTGAATCAGGATTTTCAATTGCCACTACCGCGAGCTCTGCTATCATGATATAAACCACCAAATCCAAAATGCTAAGTTCTCCAATTTCCCTTTTGCCCATTAATCTAAATATAAGGAGAATTATCGCATATAGAAACAATGTCCTTATAACAATCATTAAATATTCTTCCACTTCCACAGCACCCCTTTTGATGCAATCTGTATTATTCTTGCGCACAGGCCGATTATTTATGAGACTATTTTCTAAATCCCTTCCACTGCTTAAACGCCGCAATTTTTAGATTCTAAATTTTCTTTCCGTGAATATGCTTGTACTAGGGAAAAAGCTGGACAGCCGTGGGGCTTAGAGGCTATTCCGATTTTTTTCAGAAGGGAGAGGGTCAATATAGAGGAGTCAAAGAACTTTGGAAGTGCCGTGCTCTATGGGATCATTGTGATTTTTGCAATCGCCATTGCCGGCAGCCTTATTTTTTCGCTGCTGCTTCGTTTTACATCACTTCAGGAGTCATCCTTACAGTATATTATTACAGCTGTTTCATTTGTTTCCCTTTTTGCGGGCGGGTTCATTTCCGGCGGAAAAGGAAAGCAAAAAGGCTGGCTGCTAGGAGGCCTGACCGGTCTTATTTACTCGGTGATTATTTTCCTTTTTCAATATTTGGGGCATGATAATCTATTTTCGATGGAACAAATGATTTACCATACGTGTTTCATGCTTACGGCCATGATGGGCGGAATTCTTGGTGTAAATCTGAATTCCAAAAGAACAGCATAAAAAAGAAGGTCCGCAGTGGACCTTCTTTTTTGACTTCTAGTGTTGTCTAGCTTCAGCGCCTACCCCCTCAAGTTCACAAGTGTCTTGTTTCGGCTCCTAGGGACTCGAGACATAAGCCAATCCTTTTCAGAAGGAAAGAACACCTTCCCAGGAGGATCGTCTTATACTTGTCGGGAGTGAGCAGGGCGCTTACGCATTTCTAATTAAGATTTAGCTAATGCATCTCCAGTTGATTGCGTTACTTCGCGAATGGCTGCGCGATCGTATGTAAGACGGCTGCCGTCACCGCATTTAATGACTACTTTGTCTTCGTCTATAGCGTCAACGAATCCATGCAGGCCTCCGATTGTTACAACCTTATCTCCCTTTTTCAAATCGCTCTGCATTTGCTGAACTGCCTTTTGGCGTTTTTGCTGAGGACGAATTAACAGGAAGTAGAATAAAACAAACATCAGCAATAATGGTCCTAATGTTCCTAATAGCTCCATTGTTTTCCCCCCTTTCAATGAATGTTCGACTTAGAAGGAAATTAGATAACACTTTTCCCTTTATTAGAACACTCATTTTTTAGTTATTAGAAGTTCTTCGCATTTGGCTTGTTGAACCCATACCGCTCGAAAAATTCTTCTCTAAAGTCACCGAGACGATCTTCTCTGATCGCTTGTCTGACTTGCTCCATTAATTTTAGCAGAAAATAAAGATTATGGTAAGTTGTAAGTCTTATTCCGAATGTTTCATCACAGCGGATTAAGTGCCTTATATATGCCCGGCTGTAATTTCGGCATGTATAACAATCGCAGTTCTCATCAATTGGTCCAAAATCTCTGGCATACTTCGCATTTTTTACGACTAATCGGCCATTGCTTGTCATCAATGTTCCATTCCGTGCTATACGGGTAGGAAGAACACAATCAAACATATCAATGCCTCTGATCGAACCATCAATTAAAGAATCCGGAGAGCCAACTCCCATCAGATATCTTGGCTTATCGGCAGGCAAAAGGGGTGTTGTGAACTCCAGTACACGGTTCATGACATCCTTAGGCTCCCCCACTGATAATCCTCCTACAGCATATCCAGGGAAATCAAGAGAGGTTAAGTCTTTTGCGCTTTGCTTACGAAGTTCCTCATATTCTCCTCCCTGCACAATTCCAAACAGACCCTGATCATTGGGACGCTTGTGAGCTTTTAAGCAGCGTTCAGCCCAGCGTGAAGTTCTCTCAACAGACTTCTGCATATATTCATATGAAGCTGGATAAGGTGGGCATTCGTCAAACGCCATCATAATATCAGAGCCTAGAGAATTTTGAATATCCATCGCTTTTTCCGGAGAAAGAAACAGCTTGTCTCCATTCAAGTGATTGCGGAAATGAACCCCCTCTTCTTCGATCTTGCGGAATTCACTCAAGCTGAATACCTGAAACCCTCCGGAATCCGTCAGGATCGCACGGTCCCAATTCATAAACTTATGGAGGCCGCCAGCCTCTTCAACGATTTCCTGCCCCGGGCGCAGCCAAAGATGATAGGTATTGCTCAAAATTATGCCTGCCCCCATTTCCACCAATTCTTCAGGGGACATGGTTTTTACTGTAGCAAGTGTTCCAACCGGCATGAAAACCGGTGTTTCAAAAGATCCATGCGGTGTATGAACACGGCCCAGACGGGCACCAGTTTGCTTGCATGTCTTAATTAATTCATAACGAATTGCAGTCAAGTTGTATGTTCTCCTTCCATGTGAAAAGCGCAGAGCGCCGGCTAGACGCCGATGGCGCTCGGAGCTTGACAGTTATCGAAGTTCAAATAGTATAATTTCTTCCCCTAGTTACAAAATCAGCATTGCATCTCCAAAACTGAAAAAACGGTAGCGCTCCTCTACAGCCTTATTATAGGCATTCAATACACTTCCCCTGCCAGCAAGCGCGCTTACCAGCATGATCAGCGTCGATTTTGGCAAATGGAAGTTCGTAATCATACCGTCAATCGCTTTAAATTCATAGCCAGGGTAGATGAAAATATCGGTCCAGCCGCTTGCTTCTTCAAATCGGCCATTATGGGCAGAGGCTATAGTCTCCAATGTCCTTGTGGAGGTAGTGCCCACACTGATAATCCTTCCGCCCTGCTCGCGCACCTCATTTAACAGCCTGGCTGTACCTTCTGTTACTTGATAAAATTCTGCATGCATCTCATGCTCATTTAAGTCCTCCACACTGACAGGCCTGAATGTTCCAAGTCCAACGTGCAAAGTAATGAAAGCAACATGCACACCCATTTCTTTGATTTCATTAAGCAGCTGTTCAGTAAAATGAAGACCTGCCGTCGGCGCTGCCGCAGATCCGCGTTCGCGGGCAAAAACTGTCTGATAACGCTCCCGGTCATCAAGCTGTTCCTTGATATATGGAGGCAAAGGCATTTCCCCTAATTGCTCAAGCACTTCATAGAAAATCCCTTCATATTTAAACTCCAAAATCCTGCCGCCATGGTCAGAAGTTCCCGTGCAAACAGCAGTCAAACTGCCATTGCCGAACGTGATCTCTGTTCCTTCTTTTACCCTCTTGGCTGGCTTTACCAGCGTTTCCCAGGCATCGCCTTCAAGCTGCTTAAGGAGCAGTACCTCTATCTTTGCACCTGTTCCTGTTTTTTCGCCAAACAGCCTGGCAGGAAGCACTCTTGTGTCATTCAATACGAGGCAATCCCCTGCCTTTAGATGATTTTTTAAATCTTTAAAAATGCCGTGCTGTATATCTCCGGTCTTTTTATCAAGGACCATCAACCTGCTGCTTGTCCGATCAGCCAAAGGCGTCTGTGCGATTAATTCCTCCGGCAAATGAAAATCAAATAAATCTACCTTCATGATGTCACCCTATCTGTTATTCATACTTAGAGCTACCGGAACCTGCCAAGAAAATAAAAGATGGCAGATAAAACAAAACTGAGCAATATCGACGTCACTATAGGAAAATAAAAAGTCGTATTGCCTTTCTTTATTACAATATCCCCCGGCAGCTTGCCAATATTAAAAAACTGGCTTAAAAATCCGATTGCAAAAATAATTGCACCAATTACCATCAGCCATTTACCAGTCATGTCCAGCTCCAGCCCCTTTTGAACGAAGTGGCTGGAGCTTTTCTTTTCCCGCTCAATCGGCAGGCACCTCCATTTGAAAATGGCGGTACACCAGATCCGTTACGACTCTGCCTCTTGGTGTCCGCTGAAGAAAACCAATCTGCAATAAATATGGTTCGTATACATCCTCAATTGTATGTGCTTCTTCCCCAATCGTGGCTGCAATCGTTTCAAGGCCTACAGGGCCTCCGCGGAATTTTTCAATAATCCCTCTTAATAATTTATGGTCAATATGGTCAAGACCTAAACGGTCAACCTGCAAAAGCTCCAATGCTTCTTTGGCAAGCTGTTCATCAACAGTGCCATCTGCCTTAACCTGAGCGAAATCCCTGACTCTCCGAAGAAGCCTGTTTGCAATTCTCGGTGTGCCTCTTGAACGTCTCGCTACCTCTATGGCAGCTTTCCCATCTATGCTTGTATCCAAAACTTCAGCCGTACGTACAACAATATCCGTAAGCTGTTCCTCTGTATAGTATTCAAGCCTGCTAAGAACTCCAAAACGGTCCCTTAATGGAGCAGATAATGAGCCCGCCCTTGTGGTTGCGCCAACGAGCGTGAATGGTGGCAGGTCAAGCCTTACGGACCTTGCGCTCGGCCCTTTTCCTATAACAATATCCAGGCAAAAATCCTCCATGGCCGGATAAAGAACTTCCTCAATAGAACGGGGCAGACGATGAATTTCATCAATAAACAGCACATCACCTGGTTCCAATGCAGTCAGGATTGCCGCCAAATCTCCCGGCCTTTCTATGGCAGGCCCTGCAGTAGTCCTGATGTTCACGCCCATTTCATTTGCGATAATGGCTGCAAGTGTGGTTTTTCCCAATCCTGGAGGGCCATATAGAAGGACATGATCTAAGGTTTCCTCGCGAATCCTGGCGGCCTTAATAAAAATCTCGAGGTTTTCCTTTACTTTATCCTGTCCGATATATTGTTTAAGTGATTGCGGGCGCAGACTCTGTTCAAACGAAATATCTTGAAAATCTGCCTCGCCGGATATGATCCGCTCTTCCATTCTTATCTCACCTTCTTTATGTATCAGCATAAGGCAAACGGGCCGGTTATCAACTTTTAATATGAATAGATTTAAATCAAAAAAATAAACGCTTTATTTTAAAAGTTTCTGAAGCGCATTCTTTATGTACTGGTCTGTTGTAAGCTTTTCCTTTTTCAGATCTGGTGTTATTTTTTTCAGTTCCTTATCTGAGTACCCCAGCGCTTTCAGTGCCAGCAGGGCTTCTTCAAGATCGGCTGCAGCTCCGCTTTGTTCTGGCTGGATTTTATCTGCCGAAAATAAATTCGGGAAAAAGTCAGGTACAATATCGGGAAGTTTTCCTTTTAGATCGAGGATCATTTGCCTTGCCGTTTTCTTTCCAACTCCAGGAAACTTAATAAGAAATGCTTCATCTTCATTTTCAATCGCCTGGACCACCTGTTCCGGCTCCCCGGATGCGAGGATTGCAAGGGCACCCTTCGGCCCAATTCCCGTAACATTCAATAGCTTTGTAAATAGCGTTTTTTCTTCCCTTGATTGGAAACCATACAGAGCCATAACATCTTCTCTTACATAATGATAAGTATAAACTCTGACTTCCTGTCCAAACTCTTGAGTATAGCTGAATGGATTGGGCGTTAAAACTTGATAGCCGATCCCATTATTTTCGATTACTACATATTCCGGTCCAATGTATTCCACTTTGCCTTTTACAAATTCAAACAATACCTTTCGCTCCCCTGATTTAGCTGTACCTCATTGTATCATACAATAATTTGGGCACGAAGAAAAAAGTTGCGATATTTATTAAAATTTGAATATAATTATAGAAGTTTCGAACAAATTGACTAGAGGTCATATAATGAAAAGACTATTCGCACTTTTTACCATCTTCTCACTACTAATTGCCGCCGCAGGCTGTAAACAAAATAAAGACCGGCGTTAGCCAGTCTGTAATCTTTTATTAATTTGCCTCTCCTGTAGAATAATCCTTAAATGTTTCAAGCACCTCAACATAACGATCCTTTGTCATAATGGGAATACCCTTTTTCAGTTCCTCACACTTTGTACTTTCCAGTTTTCCTAAATCAATTTGAAAAAAAGACTGGATTATATTCGTTTTATGCGGCCTGCCATTAAATATGGTTAAAGTACCATCTTCGGTAAGCCCAAAATAACCATTTGCTTTTAATAAAGGTGAGATATCATCCATTTGCCGGCGGAACATCATATAGTCTGTGTCCATATCAACAAGCTGCCATTGATCATATTTAGTCCAAAAATCCTCCATCGCCCAAATGGTTTCCTCGATTGATTCGTGGCTCACTTCTCCGTCCAAGTACACTCGTTCCAAAATGACCTTCATTTGCAGCGGCCCTTCTATGGGATTATCCTTGCTCTCTTTTTCCTGGGCATATACAGGTTCACCCTTTTCGTGTCCAATGCTGCTTCCCCCTGCAGTAAAAATTATGATGAAAGCAGCGGTTAATACTACAATGAGTAATCCCCATTTGGTTCTCACCATCGATCACCTCGATTAAAAATGTAACTTCCGCCATTTGCATCCATTACGCAATTATCTATCCCTGTTCTTTATTAATAGTGTGTCCAATATTTTCTTGTTTATCCTGCACTTAATGAATGAGGTTTAACGGTTTTAAGAACAAAAAAGGAACAAAGCGCAGCGGCTTTGCTCCTTTTGCTATATCTATTTTATCTTTCTCTGCGGAACAGATTTTTTAAATCCCAGTCAATTTGTTCTCTAGGGCCACCGTCCCGCAGGTTGTTATCGATGTTTCGAAGACGGCTGAAAGTTCCTTCATCCGTTACAACCTTAGCTGATCTTCCGCGAAGAAAAGGCTGTACTGCTTCATGAATGTCTGCTTTTGTTTCCTCTTCCTTGCTATAATCCGTGAGGTCAACAGCAATCAAAACATTGCTGCCATAGGTAACTGAGCGAACATCCTCAACATTTGGAACAGATGCTGTTACATCACCAATTTTTTCAGCAAGTTCACCTTCATAGGCTTGATAGTAAGAACTCTTGGCTTTGCGTGTATTGTCATCCAGATGCCCGTGGTAATTCGCATCACTATGGCTGAAACGGTTGTCTTTTTGGAAGAAGTTCCGGTCCCTATCTGCTAGAGGTACTGTTGGATTTCCGGTATTGTTACCTTCATCCCTTACTTGAAGTGCATTTCTATTGTTGTTTCTGTTGTTTCTGTTGTTTCCGTTGTTTCTTCCTTCCCCGCCAAAGGTATGATCCATCATTTCAGTCAACGGGCCATCATTATCTGTTCCATCTTCAACCCGGGCATTTCCTCCGCGGTTTCCATGGTTTTCATTTGAATAATAGCCCATCGGCTGAACCTGTTCGTTGTTTCGATCCTGAACAGCAGTTTCATCATTTGTTCCGCAGCCTGTTAATCCCATTGACATTAAGGCAGCCAGCGGCACTGCAATTAGTTTCTTGTGCAAGCGAAAAACCCCCTCGCTAATATTACAAGCTTGAGCATATATGCTCCTTCTTAGCTTGTGAACGAAAAGAGGCTTTCATCCTGTCATTTACGTCCAATTTTACGATGAAAAAAATGCTTCTTAATCCTCTGCAGCCTTTTTTAAGGCTCGAATAAACCGTTGTCTTTCTGCAAATTGTCCTACAGTCAAATCCAGGACAGGACGTATTTTGACCGGGTCCAGGTAGGACCTTTCTCTGATGACTCTATTCCATTCCCTAAAAATATCAGTGGGAAAGGCAAGAGCATAGATAAATCCTTTTTCTTCCATATATTGCTTTATGATTGGAAATCTTAATAAATCGTCAAAAGACCACTTCATATAAGGCAGGATCCGGTTGGCATATTGAAGGTAATCAGAGTGCGGAGTGGCTTTTGCAATTAAATCAAAATCAAGCAGGTACAGGGTTTTATTCTTAGCCCTGAGAAAATTGTGGTGTGCTACATCACCATGGAGAATAACCTGCCTTCCTGATTGAAACAGCCAAGCTTCTTCCTCAATCCCTTTTAGGGACCAATCAGCCCACGATAATAATTCATTAATAATTTCCTTCTGGACAAAGTATCTTATAACAGGAAGATTATTAAGAAAAAGCGAGGCCCTTTCCCTCCATTTTTCCGCCTGCTTGAATGCTGGCACAACTGTTTGATAGCGGCTAACCACTTTTTCCGAAGTGTCATGAAAAGCTTGAAGCAATTCAAGCCCCTCTAATCGATCTCTTTTCAAATGATAAGAAAAAGAATCTTCTGATGGATGTATATATTCAAGGCACCCGTAATAGGTTCGATCGTAAAAGAGAGGCGGTTCTTTTGCAAATTCATAAAAAGCATAAGTCTTTGCAAACCCTTCATTTATTAGGGATGCTGTAAAGGCTTCCTGGAGTTTTAATCGGTGATAGGAGGAAAATCCTTTTAAAATAAATACTCGTTCCTGCGCACTAACTAGGTAAACTTGTTTTCTAATGGGTTTAATATCATCAATCTTAAAGGGAAACTGTTCTTTCAAATAGGAGAGGAGACGATTTTTAAATAAATCGTCTCCCCCGTTTTTAACCGTCGTATTCACTGCTTTCATCGAAATTTCTTGGCATTCCAAATGCCTGCCCGCCCATTGGGCCATAACCCGGACCTGCTCCATATCCTGGACCTGCTCCGAACCCCGGACCTGCTCCATATCCTGGGCCTGCTCCGAACCCAGGGCCTGCTCCATATCCAGGGCCTGCTCCGAACCCCGGACCTGCTCCATATCCTGGGCCTGCTCCATATCCTGGGCCTGCTCCATATCCAGGGCCTGCTCCATATCCTGGACCGTACCCTCCAGGTCCCATTTGCGGTCCACCACAGCCACAGTCATCTGAAGCACCCATTACCGATTCAGGCATTATCGGCATTTGGCTTTGAGACGGCATAAGGGGCATTTGCGCCATGCCCGGAGACTCATCCATTACCCCTTGAACCTTAGGCATTTGATGCGGCATCTGCTGGCCATACTCCGCTCCCATCACTCCTGGCGGCATTTGATGCGGCATCTGCTGGCCATACTCCGCTCCCATCACTCCTGGCGGCATTTGATGCGGCATCTGCTGGCCATACTCGGCACCCATCACTCCGGACGGCATTTGGTGCGGCATCTGCTGGCCCATATACTCGGCACCCATTACTCCGGACGGCATTTGGTGCGGCATCTGCTGGCCCATGTACTCGGCACCCATTACTCCGGACGGCATTTGGTGCGGCATCTGCTGGCCCATATACTCGGCACCCATTACTCCGGACGGCATTTGGTGCGGCATCTGCTGGCCCATGTACTCGGCACCCATTACTCCGGACGGCATTTGGTGCGGCATCTGCTGGCCATACTCGGCACCCATCACTCCCGTCGGCATTTGGTGCGGATTCTGTTGCCCCATATACTCCGCTCCCATCACTCCCGTCGGCATTTGGTGCGGATTCTGTTGCCCCATATACTCCGCTCCCATCACTCCTGGCGGCATTTGGTGCGGATTCTGTTGCCCCATATACTCCGCTCCCATCACTCCGGACGGCATTTGCGGCATTTGTGCCGTTGGCATAAACGGAGACGATTCATCGTAATCAGGGCTCTCAACTCCGGCCATCATACCCATATGCGGCATCTGATGCTCTGGCATCATTGCACCCTGTACTTGCGGCATCTGATGCGGCATTTGAGCCATCGGCATTTGATGTGGCATTTGAGCCATCGGCATCATTGCACCTTGGACTTGCGGCATCTGATGTGGCATTTGGGCCATTGGCATTTGATGCGGCATCTGCTGGCCCATATATTCTGCTCCCATTACTCCTGATGGCATTTGGTGCGGCATCTGTGGCATCATTGCACCTTGGACTTGCGGGAACGGCATTTGTTGGAAACAATTAGGATTATATGGATACATTGGCTGATATAGACCTCCTTGTTGTGTGTAAACAGATGATTCACTTTCAGGCGATTCCGGACTTTCTTCTGCAATCGGCTTTACCTGCGGGAGAATATTGACTGGTTTAGGCGGGAGCTGCGGCTGTGGTTTAGTCTCTGAAACAGGCAATGGCTTTTGCTGTGGTTTAACTTCGGATACAGGCAGTGGCTTTTGCTGTGGTTTAACTTCAGATACAGGCAGTGGCTTTTGCTGTGGTTTAACTTCAGATACAGGCAGTGGCTTTTGCTGTGGTGCCGGCTGTTGGACAGACATATTCATCATGTAATAATTATTTATATCAATTTCCGGCATAACTGGCTTTGGCATCTTTGGAGTATAAGGTTTTTTGGGTAATTCCTTTGGTACTTCCGCTTTTGGCGCAGTAACTTTTGGAACTTCCTTTGGAATTTCAACCTTGGGAGCCGTAACTTTGGGCATTTCTTTCTTTGGCGGTGCCGGTTTGGGCACTTCTTTTACAGGCTGCTCCTTAGGTGCTTCAACAACAGGCATGGTAATAGGCTTCTCTTTGGCAAAAGGGTGTTCCGCTTTTGGCATTTCCTTTTTGGCACCCATATTTATTTTAGCTTCCGGTTTGCCCCCGATTGGAGCTTCTTTTTTTATAGAGCCTCCAGTTGCGGGAACTTTTATTTTCATTCCGGGCATAATCATATCAGGGTTGCTGAGCTGTGTATTCATCTTTTTCAGCTCTTCAAAATTCACGCCGTACTTCTTGGCAATCTTCCAAAGAGTGTCCCCTTTCTGTACGATATGGATTTTCACTCTGAATTCCCTCCTATGCGTAAGTCCATATAGTGTATGAAGAAATGGGCAAATTGCTAACAATCTACACAAAAAGATATGCTTTTTTTCCTGAAATTATGATTTATTCTTTTCTTCTAAGCCTATTAAGAGAGGGGATGATGGTTAAATAAAAACCCTCCCGTTTGTAGACTGACCTAGTCATTTGAGACAGTAATAAAACACCTTCTTAGGCTGCCATATCACCAAACTCTATTGGTGTGTGGTAGCCTAATTTTTCTTGGATACGCTCTTCGTTATAATACCTCATAAATTGATCTACACGTTCTCTTACTTCTTCTAAAGATAAAGAATTAAATTTAACATACTGAAATTCCTCTGATTTTAGGTTCGAATGAAAAGACTCAATTACTGCGTTGTCCCAACAGTTTCCTCTGCGCGACATACTACTGACTAAATCCTTCTCTTTTATTCGATTTTGATAGGCATAGGAAGAATAGACGCTTCC
>NZ_VLKI01000019.1 GCF_007830235.1 Cytobacillus oceanisediminis | reverse complement strand
ATTATTTTGGATTTAAAATTGTACCGAATGGAATTTTCGTCGATAAAAACAGTACAATTCGTTTAATTAAACAAGGGTTTCATGTTTCAAACCCAAAGCATTTGGACGCAGTTGAAAAACTAATACACGGAACAGTAGAAAAAGTTATTTTAGATGATGAATACTATAATCCCTCCAATAATGTTAATAACATAGAAAAACAACTCTCTGAAACTAAGTTTAAGTTAGGGATGGAATATGCGAATAACGGAAAAAAAGAAGAAGCATTAAAAGAGCTAGACGAGGCTCTTTATCTTGATACAGATAATTTTCTTATTCGAAAACAACGATGGTATATACGATATCCAGAAAAATTTTCACCCATTATTGATATTGAATGGCAGCAGGAACAATTAAAAAAAGAAAAGGCACAAGAAGCCCTTTTAAAAGATGGATTAGCTTGTGGTCCCGAAGGTTGTGTATTCCCAGGTACAACTATTAATGAAAATAAATAGTTAGTAGAAGTGTTAATTTCTTTATTTATATAAATTAACATTAAATGGTTTATTAATAACGAAAAACATTGATCTTCCCATAAAAAATACCCCGTAAAAGTTATTTGGTGTCTACCATTTACGGGGCAGAACAGTTGCGAATTAATGTGCTTTTTCCATGATATTTTCTGCTTTGTGCCTCTAAAAGGAACTCTTTACCCTTATGGGAGTTTTATTTCAAAAGAGACACTCGGACCGATTCCTTTCATAGAGCAAAACAGAATAAAAACATTATCCTCCTTTCATGATGTTTTTCAGCATAATAAATTAGAATGCTATCTTGTGCAATTGGATAAAGTGTTATCATTCTGCCATATCAAATGATGAATGAGCTGATATGTGCTAGCATACTGTCCAATCCTACTTCAAGGGGTAGTGTTTCTTTTCGAACCTGAGTAAGAAGAAGTCCTCCTTGAAGTGTGGTCAGCAACGCAAGAGCGAGTTCGTCTGTATTGGCATTGGTGCTCAGTTCGCCACGCTCCTGCATCGTGTGTAGCCCTTTTCGAATAAAGTTCTCCCACTTCATAAATCCGGCTTCGAGCTCGGAACGCGCATCTGGCTCAATGTCTGACAACTCACTGGCAAGCGAGCCGATTGGACACCCACCCCGACATTGCCTCTCATTTTGAAGTTGAACAATCGCATCACGCCAAGTTTTTAGGGCTTCCATACTGTCAAGTTGGATTACCAAAGACTCTTGGGTGCTTAGCACTTTCTCAGTCTGATAAATAATTACGGCTTTAACCAGCTCTCGCTTCTCGTTGAAATAATGGTATATCTGGGACGAGCTGACTTGAGCCTCTATTTGCACATCCTCTACGCTTGTACTTGCAACGCCTTTCTCAAACATCAATTTGGCTGCAGCAGAAACGATTCGAGAGCGAGTCTCTTCACCCTTTTTCGTCAGCCGATGCTTTGATTTCCTAGCTTCATTAAGTTTTTCCATATAATAAGTATAACAAAAAAATAGGTTTCCCAATCCCAAAAATTTTTATTGAATGCCATTGAAAAAATGGATAGGATACCTTAAAAAGGGAATAAACGAGAAATTATTAATTGGTTCTTTAAGTGATTTTAAGATGAAATCATAACAGGGTATCATGAGGTGATAATAACCATCATTGATAAAGATGCTTGGGTGAGGATAATAAAATTCGTTTAGAATAATGTTTTTGCCATGATTTAAAAAAACTTATTCGCCTTATCGGAAACATTTCTAACGTGGCTGCTAATACCAACCCTTTTAATACAAAGGTTGCATTCTTTAAAGATAAAGATTTAGTTGTTATTGGTGGAGGAGATTCGGCGGTTGAAGAAGGTGTTTATTTAACACGTTTCGCTTCTATGGTTACAATTATTCATCGACGCGACGAATTACATGCTCAAAAAATCCTACAAGATCGTGCTTTCGCTAATGAAAAAATTTCATTCATTTGGAATACTACATTAAAACAAATTAATGGAAAAGATGGAAGGGTCAGTAGTGTAACATTAGTCAATCCTCAAAATGGTGAGGAATCTGAGTTCAAAACAGATGGTGTGTTTATTTACATCGGTATGTTATTACTCACTAAACCATTCTTAAACTTAGCCATTACGAATGAAAGTGGCTATATTGAAACAAATGAAGCAATGGAAACAGCGGTACCTTGGTATTTTTGCGGCTGGTGATGTGCGTGAGAAAACATTACGACAAGTTGTAAACACCAACTGGTGACGGTAGCATCGCAGCACAAGCCGTTTAGAATTATGTTGAAGAATTAAAAAAAGAATTAGCCAAAAATTAATTATTCATTTAGTGATATAGTAATTAGCCAAGATAAGTTATTATGAGTGTTTTTTAAACATTTGAATTATTAACCAAAAAAACAGCTGGAAATTGAAATGGTGATTAAACATGTAACAGACGGAAACTTTGTGAAAAAACCCTCTGAGGGAGTTGTACTTGCGGACTTTTGGGCACCATGATGTGGTCCATGTAAGATGATTACTCCAGTTCTTGAAGAAATCTACTCAGAGATGAGCGATAAGATTAAGATTGTGAAATAAAAACCGATGAAAATCAACAAGTAACTGGCCAATTTTATGTCATGAGTATCCCAACTTTGAATCTTCTTTTAAGATGGCGAAATCGTGGATAAAATTATTGGCTTTCAACCAAAAGAAACTTTGGTTGAACTCTTAACCAACAAACTTTAATAAAAATGAGACGCATGGGCTTCTTCTAATTTTAAATTGTGTGAGCTAATTTTGGGTGAGTCTCAATTGTGAAAGTCCCGAACTTCGAAGACAGAAGTATCAGTTAACGTAAAGCGAGATAATCCAAATGGCGCGGAATATATAGAAAGTGAGCGGCAAACCTCAATTCTGAGGAACAATAGCTTCATATAAGATTAGATATTGTTGGATTTCGAAAAACGCTGTTCCTCCTAAAACGAGTATCTTCAACCATATTCTCCTTTCACATTTGTATTCTTATTTTATTAATTGAGCGAATTTTTTCCTGGCATCCAGGACAAAATAAAATTGACTGATAACTCAATGGTACTTGGCGGTTTAGTTTACAGATTAACATGCCAACCAAATCGGCATCTGTCATCTACATTACATCGTTCTGCCGTTTTACATAATTTCAAAAATAAAATGGAAAACTGTAAGCTACATTACAGAACCCTTTTTTTTTTAGAATTATAATCAAGCTATCATTCGATATTGGAGGTTTCAGGACGATGAGCAACCAAAATTTAACCGAGCAGCTGGAAGTGGCCACACAGCAGTTTAAGGCCAATTCACCGATTGAAGGGCAGATTAAGATCGGACAAATGATTGAGGAACTTCAGAAATCGGGGATCGCTTCCGGGAAGCAACCAGGCGAAAAGGCGGTGGACTTTAAATTAACAAACGCACTAGGCCGGGATGTAATTTTATTTGAAGAGCTCACGAAAGGGCCGGTTGTGCTGGTCTTCTATCGCGGAGGATGGTGTCCTTTTTGCAATATGCAATTAAAGGCTTACCAGCAGATATTGCCGGAAATCCAGGCGATAGGTGCGCAGCTTATAGCGATTAGCCCGCAAAAACCGGATCATTCGTTATCCCTTCAGGAAAAGGAAGGATTGGAATTTCAAGTCCTTAGCGATCCGAACGGCTTGGTAACGGCCAAGTACAATCTGCTCTTCGATGTTCCGCCGGGAGTAAAGGAAGTCATGGAAGGTATCGGACTTGATCTTGCGGAGTACAACAATACCTCGAAATGGGTTTTGCCGGTTCCGGCTACTTTCATGATTGATGAGAGCGCCATTATTCGCTCCTCCTATGTCAATCCGAATTTCATGCAGCGTCAAAGCCCGGAGGAAATTTTGCGAGAGCTAAAAAACCTGTAACGATTTTTGCATCATTCATTTGTGGGCAGAACAATCGATTATGGTAAGAACAAGTCTGAAGAAGCGAGGCTTTAAATTGGATATCACATGTAAAATTATCTTGCCGTACGATATGACCTGACATATCCATATATGCTGGTGATACGGGAGAATCTTATATGGCTGGGTTCAGCGACAATCGGAGCGGGCCCGCGATCAGTGCTGTATTCCCTGTTCGTGCGTTTACATACCCCACAAAGGCCGCAGACGTCCGGCGTCTCCAAGCGAACATTTTGTTGATTCAGAGGGGATAGAGGGATGGAAAAGAATTCTCAATTTCAAGCCATAAACGCCGGCAAAATTGCTTCGTCATTGGCTGGGGGCTATGAAGTTCCGATTCACGGTTGCCATTTCCGGAACAGCGATTTTGCTTCAATTGATGCCGTTTACGGTGTCAGAACGCCGATTGAATTGTATTTCACATATCGCAATTGTTACAAATCTGCTGTTCAACAATTGCCGGTTCGCCGCGCGTACGACTTGAATCTAAAGGCTGGTATGAAGAAGCTGCGCGATTTTATGAAATAGTCGAACAATTGGATCAAGCCATCTTGCAATTTATTCAACAAAACGGCTTGAAGAGGTCAATGCGTGGGCGGAGCGAGCGGCTGAAGTGGATTAATGAGGCAGACGCAGGTGGCTGTTGTACATGGGGCAGCTATGCATCTGTACTAAATGTTAGTTAAGAAGGAGAATATATCATGACAATGACCAAGGAAGAAATTTTGAAAGCTTATCATTTTCGCCATGCAACCAAAGAATTCGATCCTAGCAAGACCATCTCCGACGACGACTTTGAATTTATTTTGGAAACGGGCCGGCTCTCGCCTAGCTCGTTTGGCACTGAGCCGTGGAGATTTGTAGTTGTTCAAAACGAACAGCTTCGGAACAAAATAAAAAGCTCTTCGTATGGAGCGGCAAGCAAACTGCCGGAAGCCAGTCATTTCGTCATTATTCTGGCACGGACTCCGCTGGATATGAGATATGACTCCGCCTACCTTAAGGAACAGCAGTCCAAAGAAGTTCCGAAGGAACAGCTGACAAGGCGGCTTGAATTGCTTGAAGAGTTCCAGAGACATGATTTCAAGCTCCTGGATCATGAACGCTTTCTTACCGACTGGGCCGTCAAGCAGACGTACATACCGCTTGCGAACATGATGATGGCTGCGGCGCAAATCGGCATTGACTCATGTCCGATCGAAGGATTTGACATTGAGAAAATGAATCAGCTGTTGGACGAGGAAGGGCTGCTGGAGGACGGACACTTTACCATCTCGGTCATGCTTGCCTTCGGTTATCGCAAAAAAGAGCCGAGACCGAAAATACGCAGACCGTTTGATGATGTTGTGAAGTGGGTCAAATAAATATAATATGGCGGCATGTGTATGCTTCGCAAGCAAGTTCGACAAGACCGATTTTGGGCTGCTTATGAATGTGGCCGAAGCGGCGTCCCCTTTCATGTCGTTTGTGAGCGGAACAAACTAATGTAAGGGGGTCTACCATTTTTTTATCCGATTTTGCTCATTTATAGCAATTAATCAAGAAGGGTGAGGTGAGTACGATGGTAACATTCCAAATCGTGATCAACAAACGAATAACGGGCGCTGTAGCCGCGCCTCTACGCCAGTTCATCTGTCGTGGTAAGACGCCGAGCTTTTGCGGCGCTAATAGCTTCCGGACCGACGTGCCGTACAGGAGAAGACTATACATGGAGGTGTCCAAATGAAAGCAATTGTGGTGACAGATGAGGCCGCGGGAACGGCCGGGATGAAGCTGGTGGAGCGGCCGGAACCGAAGGCGGCGTCGAACGATGTCGTCGTTCAGGTTCATGCGTCGGGATTCACCCCCGGCGAGCTGACGTGGCCCGGAACCTGGACCGATCGCCTCGGCCGCGACCGCACACCGTCGATCCCCGGCCACGAGGTGGCCGGAGTGGTCAGCGCCCTCGGCTATGGCACGAGGGGGCTGTCGGTAGGACAACGGGTGTTCGGGCTCGCGGACTGGACGCGCGACGGCACCCTCGCGGAGTACGTGGCCGTCGAGGCACGTAACCTCGCGCCGCTGCCGGGCGATATCGACTTCACGGTGGGCGCGAGCCTACCGATCTCGGGTCTGACCGCGTGGCAGGGACTGTTCGTGCACGGCCGCTTCCAGGCAGGGCAGAGCGTCCTCGTGCATGGCTCGGCCGGTGGAGTCGGCTCGATGGTGACGCAGCTCGCCCGCGAGGCGGGAGCCTACGTCATCGGCACCGGACGTGCCGCCGACCGTCAGACGGCGCTCGACTTCGGCGCGCAGGAGTTCGTCGACCTTGACAACGACTCGCTGGAAGACGTCGGCGGCGTCGATCTGGTTTTCGACGTGATCGGAGGCGACATCGGGAAGAGGTCCGCGGGTCTGGTTCGCGCCGGCGGAATGCTGGTGACCATCGCCGGTCCGCCAGAGGCACAGCCGGCCGAGGGCTTGGCGATTGATTTCGTCGTCGAGGCCGATCGCGCGCAACTGGGTGAGATCGTCCAGCGGGTCCGGGATGGTCGGCTGCGGACGAACATCGGCAACGTGGCGGCCCTCGACGATGCTGTCGCCGCCTTCAACCCGACCGAGCGGATCAAGGGAAAGACGATCATCCGCGTTCGTCCGTAAGGGCTCAGGGACTGGGCCTCGTGGATCATCGTCAGCCGCGAGGCCCGGTCATTTCCGGCTTCGGACATGGGAACTAAATGGCCATTTACGACATATGTCCTTAAGGTAAAAGCAAAGACCACCGGAAATCCGGTGGTCTTTGCATATCAATGTGTAGAGTTTCGAGGACATCTTCAGCAAAGAAAAGAACTAAGGTTCCAGTTCATCGAAGATCATCACTCCGAGTTTCGATTAGAGAAGATGTACGGCGTGCTCGAAGTATCACGGAGCGGCTACTACAAATGGCACAAGGAAAAAGAGAACGAGAATAGACCAGAATTGCCGACAGGCTTTGCTGTCACGGATTTCTCGGCACTTTCTTGACAGTCACTGCCGCTACGGCAACCCCAAGATCACAAAGCGTCTTCATGCAGAGGGCTGGACGGTTTCCGAGCGTTTGGTCTGGCTTCTGATGCAGGAGAACCATATGCGCGCATGTGTGTCCAAGAAATTCAAGGTCACAACCACCGACTCCAATCACAACCGATTGCACCGAACCTGCTAAATCAAACCTCAAGACCACTGCACCAAACAAGGTGTGGATGACGGACATTACCTACATTCCATGTCGTGAAGGCCGTCTGTATTTGGGCAGCGTCATGGTGTACTCAAGAGGGCCAGTATCTCGTTTAAAAGAGCATCGCTTGGCGTCTGAAATAATATGACGCCGGAGATTGAGCGTGGTGAAAACTCTTCAATAACTTTCATTTGATAATGGTCCAATAAGTGCTGCGGGTATTCCTTGATGAACATTCTAACCCGAGGGTAAAGACTCGGATTGATTTTAATGTAGTCGGTTCGAAATCATCCCATAAATAATTTACCGCGATTCCGTACTTACGAGATCTACCGATGAGCCGAAAAAACTGGTGCTACAAACTCTCTACTTCAACAACTCCATTTTCTCGGCAGACAGCGCATTTATGGTCTTCGATATTTCCAGATCCGATACAAACCGCAGAAAAATCCTGAATTCTCGGTTATTCTTGATTTGCGTTTCAAGTAGGGGTCCCTCCAACATAACGCGAAAACGTACGCTAAGCCCCCATATCCCCAAAAAATCCGGGTTTCCCGTACGCTAAGGGAATCCGTTTTGTTTCAATGAGGTTTGCTGTAATAGTCAGCAGAGACTTGATCCCGTTACTGGATACCACAACGCTTTATCCCGTAGCCGCCAGTACCCATCCAATGCCCCGACTGAACGACGTACAGATCAATGCTCGCCGTCCTTGGTCAGTCAAAAATTTCTTGTGATTCCACTTATGTATAAAAAAAGAGTTTTTTACAAAAATAACATAGTACCATAAAAAGTATTTGGGAAATTTAGCCAGGAAGGATTTATTCACAATGAAAACAGAATTTAAAAACCTCGATCAATTATTAAAATTAGCCGGACAATCGAGTGACTTTAAGACAACAACGATTTTACTTGGTAAACAAAAAGTGAATATTTTCTATTATAGTACCTTAATCGATGCGAAGTGGATGCAGCAACATTTGATTCTTGTGGTGCAAAATCGCTCATTGGATTCCGAAATCAAGGAAATCGAGGATATTAAGGACTGGATTCCCATTAATGATATAGAGATTACCGACGAGTTAACAAATATTCAATCCAAACTGCTGAAAGGTTATGCGCTCGTTCAACTTAATGAAAACGATCAAAAGTGTGCGTTGGTTAATTTAGCCGACAATCATGGATTGCGACAAAATAATGATACGGAAAACGAGTTTAGCGTCGTCGGCCCTAAAGTCGGTTTCGTAGAGGACCTGGATACAAACATCGGTTTGCTAAGAACACAAATCAATATCCCAAACTTGATTATAAAAGAAATTATCGTTGGAACAACTTCAAAAACAAAAGTCGCAATAATTTATATCGATGGGGTGACAAATAAACAGCATATTCAAACTTTTGAGCAAAGGCTTGTTGATATTGATCACGATGTCGTGTTTGATTCGTCCTTATTGGACCAAATGATGTCTGACAATTCTTTGACGCCATTTCCATTGTTTGTATCCACGGAACGCAGGGACCGAGTGGTGTATTCACTTATTAACGGGCAAGTCGCGGTCATTAGCGACGGATCACCTTATTTTGTTACGGGACCCTCAACATTGTTTGATTTTTTTATTTCCCCGGAAGATTATTATTTGCCATGGATATTAGGTTCTTTTTTTCGATTGATTCGAATCTTTGGTGTCATTTTTTCGCTGTTTGCCACGTCAATGTATGTTGCGATAACCACATTCCATTATGAAGTCATTCCAAAAGATTTGCTTAGCCCCCTTATTTTTTCCAGAAAAAACGTTCCATTTACGCCCTTCTTTGAAGTGCTTTTTTTAGAAATAACCATTGAATTTCTTCGGGAAGCAGGGGCCAGATTACCAACAAAAATTGGCCAAACCTTAGGTATTGTCGGAGGAATTGTTATCGGTCAAGCTGCAGTCGAAGCAGCTTTAACAAGTAATATTTTACTAATTGTTGTCGCGCTATCGGCTTTAGCCTCATTTACGACACCGATATATAAGATGTCAAATGCGATACGATTTTTACGCTTTCCTATCATCATTCTGTCAGCGATATTTGGGGGAATTGGCCTATTTATGGGGGTGTGTTTTCTGTTCATCCATCTTATTCGTTTAAAATCATTAGGCTCTCCTTACTTTGTTCCGATTTTTCCTTTAAGGACAATGGATCTTAAAGACAGTTTTATACGTCCATCCTTTCAATTTCTGTATAAAAGACCTCAATATTTAAGACCAAATTCTTTATTTAGGTATTTGCCTAAACCAGTTAAACAGAAAAATGACTTAGATGAAGAATAAATTATGAAAAGAGGGCCATTATGTATAGGAGGAAAATTTTTCTGGTTATCATTTTGTGTGCAGTTTTATCGGCTTGTGCCGATCAAAAAATTGTGAATAAGATTGTTCTTGTCTCTGCAATTAGCTTTGATACCGTTTCGAATGGCATAAAAAGCGCTGCTCTAATTGCTAACTTTAAAGAACAGGGAAAAACAGAACTACAAGTTTTACATACGGAATCCATCTCTAATAATGGCACTCTGCCACGACTAAATACGCGGACAAAAGATCCCCTTGAAAAGGGACAGCTAAGGATGGTGTTATTCGGAAAAACTCTTGCAGAAAAAGGGACTGGGACTAAAATCCATAATTTACTCCGCGATCCTAAAATTTCATCGCGGCTTCAGCTTGGAGTCGCGGATGGGGACGCTTCGGAACTGTTGGAAATCATCCAAAAATCCCAAGAACCGTTTTTTTTATCGGATATGATTGAGCAAAACATGATAAATGGAAATTTACCGTCGATGAACCTTCATGAATTCTTGTTTAATTATTATGGTGAAGGACGAGACATGTTTTTACCGTATTTTAAAATAGATCACGGAGAAGTAATAATCGATGGTCTGGCTTTATTTAGAAGTGATCAAAAGATAACCGAAATTAGCATGAAGGACGCTTTCTTATTAAAAATGCTTATTCAGAACTCGAAGAATGGAAACTACATGGTTCCAGTTGAAGGAAAAGCATCAAACAAACAGGTTGAAGATTTTATTTTATTGAGAAGCATGCATTCAAAGGCAAACTATATTGTGAACAAAGTTAATCAAATCCCTTCTATTTCAATTCGGTTGAAATTGGAGACGGAACTTCAGGAAGTCCCGGATTGGATGGTTTTGAGATCAGAAGAGCAGCTTACACAGCTTGAAAAAACGATGGGTTCTTATTTTAAAACAGAAATTGAAAAATTCCTGTCACTATTGAAGGAAAATAAGGTTGATCCAGTCGGCCTGGGCGACTTAGTAAGAAGTCGGTCTAAGGAATGGAGTGCACAAGATTTTGAAAAAATTTATCAAGAAATAGAAACAACAGTAAGCGTTCAGGTTAAAATTGTCAATACTGGCAGTAGTTGAACGATGTCTGGAAGTACAGTTTAGTGAGGTGTTTCGCATATTGAAAAATCCTGTTGACGAAAAATACTTAATATCTCCCTTCTTAATTGTTCCTCTTATGTATGTCAGTATGGTCATGCCCGGAGTTCTGAATTTCCAACGAGAATTGGCCGAACATGCCGGATATAATGCTTATATTTCTGTTGTTTTAGTAGGGATTAGCATTCATTTAATCTTATGGATGATTTATAAAATTTTACGTTCTAATCAAGAAGGTCTAGATGTAACTGCAATCAACAAAACATGTTTCGGGAAAATTGCAGGGAACATAATCAATTTCGCAATTGTTCTTTATTTTTGTTTCGGAGCTTATATTAAATTCAGAGCCTATATTGAAGTTATTCAAGTTTGGGTGTTTCCCTCAGTGGAAATGATTATCATATGCACCCTTTTGGTGTTGCTTTTATACTATACCGTATCCGGCGGGTTTCGGTCCGTTACTGGACTAAGTTTTTTTGGACTTCTAATTTCAATTATTCATGTTATTCCAGAGTTTTCGTTGGTTTTGCCGTATACACATCCGTTAAATTTGATGCCTCTTTTTAACCATTCAATAACCGACATATTACTCTCTTCTAAAAGCATGATATATCAATACATGGGATTAGAAGCTCTTCTACTCTATTACCCATTCATTAAATCACCGGCAAAATCTCAAAAATGGGCACATTTGACGGTGTTTTTTCTTACATTAATGTATTTGATGATAATAATCATAACGTTTATGTATTTCAGTGAAGGGCAGCTGCGCGAAATCTTGTGGCCGACGCTTTATATGCTCAAGATTCTTGAGGGACCTGTGTTACAGAGAGTAGAATATCTAGCCATTTCAATGTGGTTGATAAAAATGGTCGCAAACATATCTTTATTCTTATGGGCGGCATGCCGTGGAATGAAAAACGTGTTCCAGATCAAACCGCGTGCGAGCTTGATTGCTTTTCTGGTCGGATTTCTGATATTAGAGTATTTTCTGAAGGACCCTAACATATTTCGATGGATTGAGTTTTATTCAGACGTCGGACTTTATTTTATTTATGGATATATCCCGATTATGTTCGTAGTCACGCAGATAAGGAAAAATTGGAATAAGGGGTAGTAGTAGCACAACTGATACCACCCGCAAACGAATGGATTATAATGCAGCCAGGTTGTTTAGTAAATAATCACAAACGGGGCAAGGCTGCTGATCATCCTTTGAACTGTGACCCGTAAGATGGACATCTTGAAAAAAGTGCCCCTCTTGCGGGTCATTTATGTTTTAATCGAACTAGAGGAATTGAGCGAGGTATTGAATCATGGGTAAAACGAAAGGCGCTTCAAAAATATTCAGTTCGCAAGAGATTAATCAACTTGAGCGAAACCCTAATGTGCTACGTGTGTCGGAGACTGCAATCACATATTCCCCGGCTTATAAAGTCGCTTCAGTACAGGCGTATCTCACTGATCAACCGCCAATGATATCTTCTTTGAGGCTGGCTTTCATTTAGATGCCATTGGACATGACAAACCAAAGAAGTGTCTGTTGCGTTGGCGTCAGATATTCACCGCTCTAGGTGGGAATGGCTGCTTGAAGAAATGCGAGGTAAACAAGCCACTGGCAGGAGGAATGCAGGTGAACGATCGGCAGAAGATAAGTTGCGTCGAGCTGAGGCTCGTATCAAGCTCCTCGAAGTGGAAAATGAACTTCTAAAAAGGCTCGAAGCGCTCGAAAGGCAAGCAAGTAAGGTCTTAAGCCTTCCGAGCGCTTTGAGCTCATTAATCAAACCATCCGTAAGCATAACTTACATTGCGTTACACGCAATCTCTGCCAAGTTGCTGAGGTGAGTGCAAGCGGCTATTACCGTTGGTGCAACGCCGAACGTGATTAAGCCTAAATCTTGTGAGAGGTCAGAAATTGACCATGCAAGCGCAAGGATAATTATCGTAGTCATTAATTTATTTCCACCTTTAATAAAGTGGTTGGTGATTTTCTTTAACTGGGCTCCTTGAAAAAAGTATAAAATCGCAGAGCTTATGGTTGTGATGATAAGGGCTAACAACATCATTCGAGATGGTTCATCGCTATTCCACATGAGAATGAAGCTTAATGGAAGAAGGATGATAATCGGAATAATGAGATTCATTAATCGAGGTTTAAGTGCAGGTTTTTCATGTTCCATCCCCATCTTCATATGTCCGCGATCCATTTTGTTTCCCTTCATTGCCACACCCATTTGGTCTTTTGCTGTTTCTGCCTTGTGTTTATTTTCTTTTACATCGGAAATTTCTTTTGAAAACTCAAAAGCAAAATGAGAACTTTTTGAAAATGGATCCTTTGTTTTTTCCTTTTGATTTTCTTGTATTAATGCTTTCATGGATGGAAAGTTAAGGGCTGGTATAATCGATAACAAAGCAATAAGAATGGATGAATAGCTAAAAAAATGAAACGGCAGCGAACTTAAAAACACAGAATATGAAGAGCCTTCAACTCCAGCAGCGTCCATTCCTTTATTGATAACTCCCGTGGTATATCCGATAAAAGTTGTTGCAAAAGGAATTAAAACAATCACTGGGCTAGCAGAGTTATTTAACATATAAGCTAGTCTCTCCTTTGCCACATGAAAACGTTCTGTCAGTGGTTTTACGATGGCTCCTCCGGCAACTACCCGAAATCCACAGTCCATAAATGTAATCGGTAGTAACCCCCATGATATCAAAAGGGTTTGATTGGGTCCTTTAATATATTTCCGATCCTTTCAGCGAAGGCTTGTACACCCCCTGAAATGCGAATGAGAGCGACCAATCCGCTAAACATATATAAAAAAAGCAGAACATTTAAATTTCCAGTGTCTGTAAAGACTCCAAGTATATAGCTGACTGCGGCATTTAAGGAATCTAAAAAAGACCTGGTATTTAATAAACTCCCAAGCCATAATCCAATAAACAGTGATGGAATCACTTGTTTTGTCCAAATCGAAAAAATAATGGCAGCAAGGGAAGGGATAACTGGTAACCAATCTTCAAAAGACATCATTTGAACCCCAATCTTTTTATTTTACTTTTTTCCGCTTGTTTTGACTGTATTTCCATATGTTCCAAACCCCAAAAATTCCAACAAGTAGAGCGATTAAATACAACACCTCATCCAACCTATACACCCCAAATAATTATAAATTTTGGTCATGTTATGTTTCCCAATATTGAACATTTTATCTCCATATTTTCTCCAAACTTTTTTAATAAGATCATAAAAGGGAAGAATTTGAGGAAATGGTGATAGAAGATGTATGAGTTTTTTAGTCAGATTAGTAATGTGTTGACTCAACCTTTAATAAATTTTGCACGTAGCTTTGAGAGTATACCCATTCTATTTGCTTTTCTTATTGGAGTTGTTGGTGCTATGGCACCCTGCCAGTTTTCGGGAAATATTGGTGCCATTACTCTTTATGGAAACAAATCGCTTCAAAAAGGACTCGCATGGATGGATGTCTTCTTCTTTACGTTAGGAAAAATTGTTGTTTTTACGGGTCTGGGTCTTCTCGTATGGTTTTTGGGAAGAGAGTTTCCAAGAGAGCTAACTGTTTATTTTCCATGGTTTCGAAAAATCATTGGTCCTATGTTTGTTATTGTGGGGATTTTCATGATGGGATTGATCAAAATGAATTGGACGCTAACACTATTTGAGCTACCAAAGCAATTTTTTAAAAAAGGGAACCTGGGTTCATTTTTAATGGGTATCAGTTTTTCTTTGGGGTTCTGTCCAACCATGTTTGTCCTATTTTTTATTACATTAATGCCGGTCGTGCTATCAACTTCATATGGGGTAGTTTTGCCTAGCCTTTTTGCAGTTGGGACTTCTCTTCCATTATTTATTGCCATGTTTTTAATTTGGTTTTACGGAGGGAGTGGTACGGTGATGAAAAAAGGGAGAAAGATTGGCTTTTATGTACAAAGAGTTGCTGGGGTTATCATGGTAATTTTAGGAGTGTTAGATACAATTACCTATTGGACAATATAAAATTCTTCCTATTTTTTTCAAATTTACATGTTAAAGATAATAGTGTAAAAGAGGTAAAGTGTTATGAAACAGATTTGGCTTTTAGTTGGTCTTTTAATTTTTTATTTTTTTATTAACCCAGTAACACATGTTTCTGCCCACAATGGAACAGTTGAACATAGCACGGTGATTGATTTAATTGGTCATTGGAATCTTATTTTAGCAGGAGTTCTGGTTTTCGTTTTAGTAATGTACATTCTTCAATTTAAAAAGGAACAAGATTTCAGAAAGAAATTTTCGTATTTCTTTTTAGCGCTACTTGTATTCTATCTTGCATTAGGGAGTCCTCTGCATGTTCTTGGAGATCATTATTTATTTAGCGCTCATATGTTGGAGCAATCTTTAATTTATATTGTATTGCCTCCATTACTTTTGTTAAGTTTACCAAACCGGTTTGCTGAACCAATTTTTCGGCTTGGATTAAAAGTTAAAATCATCAGATTTCTAAAAAAACCTTTGATTCCATTACTTTTATTTAATGTACTGTTTTCGTTCTATCATATACCCCAAATATTTAATGAGGTAGTATCAAATAATATTCTGCATAACCTAGCCCATATAACTTTAACCGTTACAGCATTGTTTATGTGGATACCGCTCATTCCAGTGATTGAGGAATTAAATCGACTGTCAGAAGTCCAAAAAATCGGCTATATTTTTGGGGCAGGAATTCTACTTACTCCTGCTTGTGCCTTAATTATTTTTTCGAATGAGCCGTTTTATACTGTTTACGCTGGTACGCCAGAATTACTGGACCTCCTTCCACCCATAGATGACCAACAAACAGGTGGAATCATTATGAAAGTCATTCAAGAATTGGTATTTGGAACAATGATCGGTTATCTTTTCTTTAAATGGGCAAGGAAAGAAAGGTTAAAAGATGATTTTCCAGATAAATCCGTATCAGGGGGTGTGAATCAGTGATGAAAAAAGAAAAAATCCTCGTTGTTGATGATGAATGGAACATGAGGCAATTACTCAACATTCAACTCTCTTCCCGCTTTGACATAAAAGAAGCGGGAAGTGGAATAGAAGCTTTAGACGTTCTAAAAAAAGAAATGGTGGACTTGGTGATATTAGACTTGATGATGCCAGATTTGGATGGTTGGCAAGTATGCAAAAAGATAAGAGAAACGAGTCAAGTGCCAATCCTTATGCTTACTGCGCGTGGAGATGTAAAAGATAAAGTTCAGGGGTTTACTGTTGGAGCAGACGATTATCTTGTAAAGCCCTTTAACCCAGAAGAGTTGCTTGCAAGATCTAAAGCGCTTATCAGACGTTCAACCCTATCATCTGAATCAAACCCTCAATCAGAAGGGATAATTGAAATTTCCGAATTAAAAATTGATCAAAATCAAAGACAAGTCTTTATTAAGAATGATCTTTTAGAAGTAACACCAAAAGAATTTGATCTTATTCAGCTTCTCGTATTAAATCCAAGAATAACCTTTACACGCGATATGTTACTTGATCACATATGGGGCATTCACGGCGTTTTAGATATTCGCACGGTAGATTCACATGTCAAAAATGTCAGAGAAAAGTTTAGAAAAAATAACCTATCATTTAATCCAATAAAAACAGTCTGGGGGAGGGGTTATAAGTTTCAGGCTCCTGAAGAAGCGCAATGAAGTGGAATAGCATCGTCGTTAAATTAGGGACGAGTATTTTATTTCTTGTTTTAGCCATTTTGCTTCCGCTTGGCTTTATTATGAATCAGATTTTTACTGGATTTTATTTTAATAAAGTGCAAGAGCAAATTAACGAATTATCAAGTCGTTATGCAAGCTCGATCACATCACTCGAAGAAAAAGATATCCTTAACATGTTTGAGTTGCTGGCAACTATGACCGACCAAGAAATCGTGATCGTTAATGAACAAGGAATAGTTGTTGCGAATTCCGGACTCCCAAGCTTACCAAAAGGAGAAAGAATCAACGCAGACGATTTATCCCTGTTGGTTAGTGATGCACTCGTTCAGAAGGAATATTACGATAAAATTAGCAAAAGGCGCTACTTAAGTGTTGGTAGACCGATCATTTCACAGGAACGTTTTCTTGGCGGGATTTTTGTTTTGGCGTCAGTTGAGGATATGTATCAATCGCTTGAAATAATAAAAAAATCAGTGGTTTTGGCAGGAACAGGGGCTGTTTTCTTAGCCTTTGGATTTACATTCATTGTTTCACGTAAGTTATCAAATCCGCTTTTAGAAATGGAAAAAGCAACAAGGAAAATTGCAAAAGGTGATTTAAACACAAGAATTTCTAGCTCAACAAAAGATGAAATCGGCTCTTTAGCCACTGCCATTAATGATTTAGCTGTTGAATTACACAGATACCGTTCAAATCGGCGAGAATTTTTCGCGAACATTTCCCATGAATTGCGGACACCTATCACGTATTTAGAGGGTTATGCGAATGCATTAGAAAACAATCTTTACCGAACTGAAGATGAAAAAAGACAGTATCTACAAATCATTCAACAAGAAGCAGGCAGAATGTCAAAGTTAGTTCAAGATTTATTTGAATTATCCAAAATGGAAGAAGGAAAGTTAGCTTTACATTTCGAAGAAATTGATTTGATTGAAGTGGTTGAAAACGCACTATTAAAAACAAAAATCAAAGCTCAGGAAAAAAGATTACAGCTGGAATTTAACAAAGTATATCATCTTCCAACCATTTATGCAGATGGATTAAGGATGGAACAAATCGTTATTAATTTAATCGAAAATGCCATCCGGTATACAGAAAAAGGTACGATAAATATAAAACTGACCAGTGATCCAGATCGTGTAAAATTAACGGTCGAAGATACCGGGATTGGAATCCCTAATGAAGATGTTCCGTATTTATTTGAGCGGTTTTACCGGGTTGAAAAATCCAGATCAAGAGAATTCGGGGGATCCGGACTAGGTTTAGCAATCGTTAAACAACTTGTCGAACTTCAAAATGGCACCATATCGGTGAAAAGTGACGTTGGGAAAGGAACGTGTTTTGAACTTATATTCCCAATTTCTAAGGGGGATGCTCAGTGAAAAAGATGGAAGTTTTAATGTCCATTTTATTAATCGTGCTAGGTCTTGTCTGTTTAACAATGTCTGGGTCTATGATGTTTCAGCAGGATCTAAGTGTTTATATAAAAACGTTTGTTCAAATTTGTTTATGGATGGGAGTTCCGATTCTTTTAGCCGGGGTATCCTATCTATTATTGATTAAAAAGAGGAGATAATACAATGAATTTAAAAGCTTTATTTACATTCTTGGTCTTAACACTTTTTACAATTCCAGTTTCTGCATTTGCACATGGGTCTGAGGAGGAACACCAGCAAGAGATTGCTGCAAATACATTTTTAAACTATGGTCTAGTTAGTTCAGCCATTTTATTGGTTGTTGGAATCATTTTATTATTTTCCATCAGAAATCGATTAAAGGCTGTTAATGTTAAGAAACAAGAAGGGCGGATCAAAAGGGACAAGCTACAAAAATGGTTGAAAGTTAGTCAATGGGTTTCAGCTCTAGCATTATTAGCTTTAATGGTAACGGGGATATTCTCATTATCAAGTGGGGATGCGGCTGGTGAAGAAAAAGAAGAAAATGTTGAGTTTATGCATATTCATGGTTTAGGTATTACAAGCGATGGATCTGAAATTTACGTACCTGCGCATGCTGGCTTGAAAGTCTTTAAAAAAGGCAAGTGGGGAAATGCTGAGGGAGAAAAACATGACTATATGGGATTCTCCATGGTGAATGATGGATTTTACAGCAGTGGACACCCAGGTCCTGGTTCATCCTTAAAAAATCCGTTTGGTGTAGTCAAGTCCAATGATATGGGCAAAAACCTAGAAATTTTAGACCTGTATCAAGAAATTGATTTCCATGGGATGGCTGTTGGGTATAATTCACATGCGATTTATGTATTTAATCCACAGGCGAACTCAAGAATGGATGATACAGGATTGTATTACTCCATAGATGATACGAAAACATGGACAAAAAGTGAGATGAAGGGGATAGCTGGTAAGTTATCGTCAATAGCAGTTCATCCTAACGATGAAAAGATAGTAGCTTTAGGAACAAATGAAGGAATCTTTGTATCAACAGATTACGGTCAATCATTTGAAGAAATTTCTGACACACCTACTACAGCAGTATCATTTTCAGATAAAGGTGAACTCTTTGCAGGAAGTGTTTCTAATGAGATCACACTGTCAAAGTTTAATTTTGAAACAAAAGAGCAAACAGCGATTTCCATCCCTTCATTAAGCGGAGAAAATGCAGTTGGTTACATCGTGGTCAATCCAGCAAATGAGAATCAAATGGTATTTACAACGTTTGAAAAAGATATCTATATCTCTGAAGATTCCGGCGGAAATTGGAGTCAGTTAGCAGACAAAGGTAAAGGTATTAACCATAAATCAAATGAACATTAATAAGGAGTGATAGGAAGATGATGGGATTAGGTATGATGTTGAATATGTTATTTTATATCATCGTCCTTGGGTTTGCGATTTATGGTTTTGTTTTACTAATTATGAAACCATTTGAAAACAAAGCCAATAATGCTCTTGCTATTTTAAAAGAGCGCTTTGCCCAGGGAGAAATTGATGCAGAAGAATTCGAAGAGAGAAAACGACTTTTAAAAGATTAATGAAGTGTAGACCTATTCATTATGTTGAATAGGTCTACTTTAATCTAAGCTTTTTCTATTCCCATTATTTTCTTGATTTAGATGGCTTTAAACAAGTTAACGATAAACTATTTGTTATCTTTTCGTCTCCAAGTGGTTTCTCCACCTGATACTGGACACGCAGCGAATTCATCACCTTGTTTGAAATCTCTGCCTGACCCGATTCACATGTGTATCCGCCTGCTTCTGAACTCGTTCGCCTGTTTTATACTCTTCATTTCGGTTTGCCATTTTGCTTTCACCCCTATCCGATAGTTAGAACGCCTAAAATTTAAATCGAACACTTTGTCCTTCAAAATGCAAAATCCGTAGAAGCTTTCCATACTTCCTCCATACTTCCTCCATATTTATCGTGTAAGATCTCAAATAAAGAAACAAAAAGGAGGTTGTTTACCAGATGGACACCATTCAACCAATTGATCGAATTGCATTTGAAATCGGACCTTTAACTGTCTACTGGTACGGAATCATCATAGGTTTAGGAGTTATTCTGGGATACTATTTCGCAACAAAAGAAGCCAAGCGGTTAGGCTTAAATAAAGATATTTTTGCGGATTTACTACTGTGGGCACTACCCATTGCTCTAATTAGTGCAAGGATCTATTATGTCATCTTTAAATGGGAGTATTATTCGAAAAATCCAGGTGAGATAGTTGCGATTTGGGAAGGCGGGATTGCGATTCATGGAGCACTGATTGGTGCAACCATTACTGCTATTATCTTTGCTAAAAAAAGAGGCGTTTCATTTTGGAAATTAGCTGACATTGCAGCACCTAGTATTATTTTAGGGCAAGCAATCGGGCGATGGGGAAACTTTATGAACCAAGAAGCTTACGGGGGACCTGTTACAAGAGCAGTTCTTGAGAATTTACAGTTGCCTGATTTCATTATTGATCAGATGTTTATAAATGGGCAATATTATCAACCGACTTTTTTGTATGAATCAATTTGGAATTTAGCTGGGTTTATTATTCTCATTTTATTAAGAAGAATCCAACTACGTCAAGGTGAGCTGTTCTTGTCTTATATTATTTGGTACTCTATTGGACGTTTCTTTGTTGAAGGGATGCGAACTGACAGTTTGATGTTAACGGAGACGTTAAGAATGGCACAATTTATTTCCGTTGTGTTGGTTATTTGTAGTTTGTTAGTCATTTATTATCGAAGAAAAGCCGTGGTTCCTTTTAAGAATTAGTTGTTTCTCCATATTTTCTTCAAACTCAAGGTCTATAATGGTTTTAATAACAAAAAGGAGTGATAAGTGATGAAAAAGAAAATTGCGTTTGTTTCATCTTTTGCACTTGCAGCATTATTGGTCGTTGGTCAGTTTACGTATGCAGAAAAGCCAGACACTATGATGAATATGATGAATGATAACGGCATGATGAAGATGATGGAAGCAATGAATTCTCCAGAAGGGCAAAAGATGATGAAGTCATGCGGCAAATTCATGGAATCATACAATGAAGATGAATAGAACTCGGGGCAAGATGTCAAAGACCTTCTTTTTGAAGGTCTTTGTTTTAATAAAGAGCACTGATTGATGGAACGGTTACTATACTTACTATGTCCTTTAATGATGTTGTTCTGTATGAAGGGGATGTTTTCAGGTGGCAAAAAAGATTGTACCAAAAAAACAAGTAATTCATCTGATGACATAAAGTCCTTGCACATGCAAGTGCAAATTTTACAAGAGCAAAATACGAAATTAATGGAAGATATGAAATCATTAAAAACAATAAATCAAATGTTATCTCAATTTCTAAAACTAGCGACACGAACCAAAAGATCACATCATAATATAGGCAGCCGGATACCGGTTGTCTTTTTTTATGAATTCTGTCTTCAATTCGAAAAATATGTAGTAGTTTATTAAAGTGGAATTGTCACTGATAAGGGAATAGTTGGATTAAATTAAAAACTAGATTTATCGGTTGTACCGGGTGTTTTTTTACTAACCCTTCAATTGCAACCGTTGGTTTAACAGAAGAACAAGTCAAAGAAAAGGGCTATGAAGTAAAAACATCTGTATTGCCTTTAGAAGCTGTTCCAAGAGCAATTGTAAATTTGGAAACCACAGGTTGTTTAAATTAGTGGCAGATGCTAAAACATTAAAATATTAGGGGGTCACTTGGTTAGGAGAAAATGCCGGAAATTTGTTTTATGCGGCAACATTAGCCGTTAAGTTTGACTTAACCGCAGAAGATCTAAAAGAAATGTAAAAAAGAAGAAGATAGAACTAAGCCAACATACCAATATATTGGGAGTTGGTTTTTTTGTTGTCCTTACTTATTAGAAAAAAATCTCCATATTTTCTTCAAATTTTTCATTTATAGTTTGACAGGGTAATTGACTCGTGGTGTTAGAAAGGTGAATAAAGTGGATATTTTAAAATGTGAATGCGGTTATAACAACCCAGTAGGTACAGAAATTTGTGAATCGTGCGGAAAACCATTTGAAAATACAAAAAAGCAGGGACTATTGGATATGCGCTAGAAGGCGTAGCAAGGCGATCGGAAACCTATAAAAAATCAATTGTCGATCAAATTTGGAATTTCTTTTCTTCTGTAAAAGTCTGTATTTGGCTTATCATAATAACACTCATTGCCTCAGCAGTTGGAACGGTTCTGCCACAGGAGTTGTATATTCCTCCTAGTGCTGATCAAAAAAGGGCGCTTTTACATACCGATTTCTTTTTACTTAGGTTTACAGTTATATTTATTGTGATTGGCTTTTCGACATCACTTATCGGGTCGTTTTTTATTAATCATGATAATTTGATACGTCAAGTTGGGGCACTGGTAATCATTTTCTTTGGTCTTGTGATTGTTGGTGTATTTAAGCCCTCTTTTCTAATGAAAGATAAGAAGGTGTTTTCGTTTCGAAATCGTCCTTCCGGGTCCTTAGGATCAAGTGTGATTGGGGTAGGATTTGCTGCTGGCTGGACACCATGTACGGATCCAATATTAGCATCCGTTATTGCCCTGGCTGTTTCAAATCCCAATTAGGCATTGTTTTATATGATTATGTACTTTTTAGGTTTTTCAATCCCATTTTTTATCATGGCGTTTTTTAATGGAAATATGAATTGGGATAAAGAAATACAATCAAGTCATTATTAATACAGGAGGATATATCATGATTTTTATGGGTATATTCTTGCTATTTGATTGGATGACAAAACTGACATCATTTTTAGCTAGTAAATCCTACGGGGGGTCACTGGTTTTTAAATAGATTGAAGGGGTGTTGATATAAATGAAAAGAATCGTGTCTAAATGGTGGGTATGGTTACTAGTCGCTTTATTTATACTTATCAACCTTTTGTTACTAATATGAATGATGCAGAAAAGGAAAATAAAACAAATAATAGTGAGATTATAGAAGGTAATATTGATACATTAAGTTGATGGTTTTAAGGGGGAAGTTTTTTGCAGTTTGTACGTAAGGTGTTAAATGTGATAATGTTTGCTTTTATTATTAATTTTTTGATTCCAGGAATATCTGGTTTTGCTCATTCTAATTTGGAACAAACGTATCCGATAGAAGGGGAAAAGTTAACCGAAAGCCCATCAACCATCGAACTTTTGGTTCAGGATCCTGTCGTTTTACATCCTGGGTCTATAAAATTAGCGGATAGTTTCGGACATGCGATTGAATTAGAAGGCGCAGTGGTTGATCCAAATGATAACACTCATATTATAAGCAACATAACAAAAGACTTACCTGATGGAAAATATGTTGTAAAAATAAATGTTGTCGCATTAGATGGATATGTTCTTCAAGAAGAAATAAAGTTTGAAGTGGTTAATAAAGAAAACGGGCAAAATAAAGAGAAATTAAGAGCTCTTAAATATTCACCAGATGACAGCGAGATCATAGATGGTTCTCCAGAAAAAATTGACCTATGGTTTAGCCGACCGGTAGATATTACTGCAATCGGGGTGTTTGATGATCGTCAACAATCCATACGCCTAAAAGAGCCATATGTTTATCCGAAAGATCCGAACCATATAATTGTTGAGTTTAATGAAGAACTATCAAAAGGAACCTATCAGGTCACTTGGTATGCGCGTCCAAGCGGAGATGATACAAGCAAGCCAGACATACTTGATGTCTTTTATTTTGCTGTTGATGAGTTCACACCCATCCAACAAGTGAATCTTGGCGAAGCAACAAATTCCTTTTGGTTTAATAATATGGGACTAAAACAATTGGGGCATTGGCTAGTATTTTTCGGAATTTCAACTTTATTTGGTGGCGCTTTCTTTAATTCTGTTATATACAAACACAATCATTTGAAAAAGTGGAATAAGCTAACTTTTGTATTCCTTTTATTCGTAATAATCGGTGAGGCAATTATTCTGACCATTCAAAAAAGGGAAATAGGAAGCCTCTCTATTATAGAATTCATATCATTAAAATTTGTATGGATTCCATTATTGCAAATAATCTTAATAACTATTGGTTTACTGTTTGCAAAAGTAAGGTTTGCCTTTTATGGAACTGCACTGTTCTTAACATCATTTATAACCGGGCATGCTACTTATCCTCGTTATGGCGGTTATCTGACAATTGCAGTCAATACCTTTCACTTATTCGCTGCATCCATTTGGATTGGCGGGTTATTTCAATTAATTATTATTCCTAAAAAAGATGACATGAAAGATTGGTTAAAAGATGCTCTGCCAAAGTTTTCAAGATGGGCGCTCATTAGTCTTATTGTACTCATTTTTACTGGGATATTTATGACTATTCGATACGTTCCTTCTTTTTCAATTGAAAGCTTCATAAAAAGCGAGTGGGGGAAAGCGGTCATTTTTAAGATTGGTGCTACATTAATGGTTTTCATTCTTGGATTCTTTCAAAGAAAAACAATCATAAATCTAACAGCAAATGCATTAACTAAGGTCGTAAGCCGAGTAAAAGTAGAAATCATTTACGCAGTATTTATTTTGATATTTGCATCGTTATTAGTTGTATCTACACCAAGTGCAGCTGAACAAGGTGTATATCCAAAATCATTAGAAAAAGAGAATGTACAACTTAATGTGGCTTTTTCTCCTTTGAAGCCAGGACTAAATGTGCTAACAATGGATTTCGATCATAAAGACATTGAGAAAGTCGAAGTAACTTTATCTATGCCCCCTAACTACAAGGTCACCTACAATGCATTTAAAGTAGAAGAGGGCGTATTTAAAATTACCGGGAATCTTCTTCATGCGGCGGGTACAATGAATATGAAAGTAAAGGCTATTAAAGTGAATGGAGATAAAACCGATTTTTCTTATAAAGTTGTGATCCCAGGGGAAATGAGATTTAATGAATAGGATTAAGACAGCGGATTCCCGTTGTCTTTTGACTTTCTATTTTATTCTACCTAAAAAAACAAGTTCTAATCTAGATAATAAGTGTCTTTTTCAGAAGGATTTAATTTAAAACTTTGATCAAACGTGTGGTCATCTAAAGTAAGTCCCGTTTCTGAAGTGACTGGGATATTGTAAAGAGGAGAGTTAACTAAAGGGTAATCCAAGTAAATCAGTTTACCATTCGTCAGATTTTTTCAGGTCACTAACATGAATAAAAACGTTATTTACCTTACAAGCAATTGGAGATAAACATTCCACCTTTAGATTTCTTTTTAAATTTATAATTCAACAAATAGTAACAATAACCTTTGAAACTTATAAAGTTTATGTCGCAGTACAAGGTTATTATGTAGGAGCTTATTCAAGAATCGGGCGCTTTTCTTCAGCAAGAATGGCGCTCTTCTTTATGTTAAGGGCCATTTAATCGAGGAAGCAGTTGAATAAAATTCCACTTTTTTAAATAGCATCGAGGAATAAAAACAAAATGAGATACTATAAACAGGTTATAATTAATTATGGATTATTTGAACGGAGCAACAACATGGGTTTTATTTATACGCTGCTACTAGGTGTTGTTATTTAATTATTTGAATTATTTTTAAGGAAAAAGCTTAAAACAAATCGAAAAAGCGGTTTTTTAAGAATTTTTAAGGGACGGAATAAGATTTTTTTGACGGTTGAGATAGTACTATTAATTTCTTTTTTGGTACTTATCTTTTTTAAGCCCCCCGTTTTCTCCGTGTTTGGACCATTTGTCTTCCTGTTTATTCTTTATTTATTACGTGGGTTAGAGGAATGGATGTTTAGGCGACACGAGAAGGAATACTATCATTCTTGGTTAGGAGCAAGTTTCTTCTTACTCGCCTTTATAATTAGTTTCATTACTTTTGGTAGAGATTTTTAGTTCTAAGAACGCGTGTTATGGCAATTATAGATATAAGGAGTACAAAACACATGGATTACAGTTATGAAGAGTTTCTTGAAGACTTAGGTATGGGAAGAACAGGGAATTTTATGTTTTGGAAGTTCTATGATTCTACAAGTGAAATCATGGGGCAAAATGTTGAAGATTTACTTCAAAAAGTTAAACTTGATGGAAAATCAATTATGGAAGTATGGGACTTAATCGAGATTGACTGTGTTTTCTAGGTGTTTACTACATAATCCTTATCTATATTCAATTAAAGAGGAAAATTACAATTCTTATTCCGCAATCCGGCGCATTTCTGAAATTAGGAAAATTGTCTTCTTTTATGAAAAGAGCCAGATAGTAATAAGAAAACTCGTCAATTTATTCGGATATTAACTAAAATTAATTGTGGTTAGTTTACCAAGGAAATTCTGCATCATATATAGAAATAAACAATATACTACAAGGTAATTTCATTAAATGAGGGGGATTAAAGGTAGATGGAATTTTTAGTCTTTGGTGCTTGGCTTTCTTATTTCTTAATGATTATTGGTTGATGTTTAGTTTTAATGCTATTGTTTTTGTCATTTCTAATAGATATATTAAAAAGAAATTAAATCAAATAGAACAAACTAACAATAAGAGGTAAACCAGCTAATAGAAGCTATTTGTGACCGTCAATTAGAATGAAACAATTTCTGCTGGATTAACTGACACACTTTACTGGAAATCCTCGTACCCCCCAAGTAAAAAATGCAGCCTCTAACAGCAAGATATGTCAATCAATGCACTGGTTGTATAAGACAAGGTATAGAAATTAACTAAAAGCCAAAATATTTATTTTATTGAACTAAAGCACCCGTTTACTTTAAGTATATATTTTCACAAACTAAACATTTTTATTTTTTTAGTAAATATATTTTAAAAGTATTCCGCTAAGTATTTTTTTAAACCTCGTCTTTAATTTTATTAAACGATTTTTCCACTAGATACTGATACCCATAAATAATAATTGCTAATGACACACATATAAAATACCATATAGTATGATTCATCTTTTTAAATTTAAAAACTCCTACCTTTTCCCATATTTGAGCAAAAGGATAAGCATTAATAGCATCTATTACCATATTTGTAATTAAATATTTTAGAAAATTGCCGTATGTTAGTTTAAATACCCATAGTGTGGCTACAAAAAAAGGACCTAATATATATGTAAAATCCACAAAACCAGGAGATAAAGGGCTTTTATTTACCCACCATTTTTTCTTATTCGCAATTACACCTAACACACTTAAAAATAAATTAACAAAACTTGCTACAGGTAAAAACCTAAAAAATGATTTTTTCCCCATGAAGGGAACAGTTAGCCAAGGAACGATTAACATCGCTAAACCGAAAGTCTTTTTTTTATCCATATAAATCAACTTCCTTTTAAATATGTTTTTTATAAAATTCCTCAAACTAAATCTAATTATTCTTATTATAGTTAAACTTTCCTGCCCCGTTTGTTCAAGAGCGTCTCTTTTAAAACGCTCTTATAAATGTATCTTTTCACTTTGCTTGAGAAAATCATACTGTTTCTGATTTGTATCCAAGAATGCCTCTTCTCTATTTGACGGAATGTCCATATACCTGATATCTTCATTGAACTGTGAAACAGTATAATCATAACGTACACAATTGATTTCGTTGTAAAAATGCCATCCTTCAAATAACGGGGTCTTTCTTATAAGGCCGCAACTACTAACGCTGCTACACCGCATTGGCCTTTAGCGGATTGTCTTTAGTGAATGATTGACCAAGATTTTAATAATGCTTCTTGCAGCTTCATAAAAGTTGATTCCCTCATTTAATAGATCTCCTTTATAAAATTTCAGATCGCTTTCCAAAACAACAACTGCCCCGTTAGCGAAAAAGAAAAATGCTTTGCTCCTTATTGAAGCAAAGCAATTTCTAGTTCAACAATCTAATCAATATCAGCTATCTTTTTTCCTTCTTCATCTATTTGGGAACTACCTCCACCGAAACTCCAGCCTTTGCTTAGAGTCCCTTATAGTTTATAGTATCCTGATATTAATAGGGTAGAGGTACGGTATAAATGGCTCCTCAATTTCTTCCCATTTTTTTATTTTAATAAGTGGAAGTTCTGCTCCATTATAGGTTGCGGCATCAATTACCCCAGTTACTTTAATCCACATATTATCATAAAGTTTCGGTGCATCCTCCAATTCTGAAAGAAAACCAATCATACTCGCATCCGCTACGCAATGAGTGATTAAAAACCTTGAAACGACCAGCTGGTTGGAATTTAATCCCTCTTCTTTATAAACAAATCCCTGGAATTCAATTTCTCTGCCTTTAAACTTATTGATATCTTTACTGATTTCCTCGTAGTACAAACTAAAAACGAAATCATCCATTTTTATAACAGGGCTTGAATTTAGCTCCTTTTTTAATTGCTCAAATTCGCCTTTTGAAATCACCTGTTCACCTTCATAAACAGAAGGGTCTTGTTCAATTTGTTCCTCGAAATCTTCTAAATTGTCCTCAAGGGAGTATTCTTCAAAATCATCTGCTGAACTTTCGTCTATATTTTCTAAATTTACCTGTCCGGCATCCTCTTTATTTTGATTCCCAAGTATCGCTAGTCCGCCTTTTTTATCAGCAATGGATGCATCGAGCGTTTTAGCCGGCAAGAAAAAACCTGTCATTAACGGTAAAACAATGATTGAGTAAGATAACAGTTTTTTTACTGTAAACGGAGAATCTCCATGATCATGATCATGGGAACAATCATGATCATGATTGTTGTGACAGCATGAATGGCTATGATGATGATCATGAATCTCGGTTTCTTTTTTTGAAGTCCAAATTCTTGTAATTTGAATAAAAAACAAGATTAAAAAAAGAATGGATGCTGATTGACTTAATCCAGAGTATTTGGGATTAATGTATTTAGTTATATCACCTGTATGGTGTAGCTGAAAAATCAGTCCACAAAAAGCCAATAGGATTAATGCCCTTAATGCCTGCTGAAAATGAAATTTCATAGTAATCCCCCTTAAATAACGTTCTGAAAAATAAACAATGTGATAAATACAACCGAAGCAGTGAGTGTTAATACTCCAAGGACGAACTTTAGTCGAAATACACTAAGCATCATGATTGTATTCTTAAAATCAATCATTGGTCCAAAAATAAGAAAGCCTAATATCGAGGACCTTGGAAAAATACTGCTGAAGGATGCTCCAATAAAAGCATCTGCTTCAGAACAGAGAGATAAGACATACGCAAAGCCCATCATAATGATTAAAGAAGCAACAGGATCATCGGCACTTTGCAGGAATGCTTTGGCAGGCATATAGACTTGTACAATTGAAGCTAAAAAAGCTCCCATTATCAAATATTTTGCCATATCAAAAAATTCATCAATGGAATGAGTCAGCATAGACCATACCTGGTCTATAAAAGAACGCTGTTTTGTGCTGTGTCCATGGGTTAAATGAATCGGATCCTTCAATTGATTGGACTTAAATCTCAAGCTCACTGCAAAAGCAACGATAATGGCAACCAAGAACCCCAGACCCATTCTAAGCCCAGCCATTTTAAGATCATTTCCAAAAGCCATGTATGTTGAAGCAATTACAATGGGGTTAATAAGCGGTCCTGTCAGCATAAAACCTATCGCTGCATATACAGGTACCCCTTTGGAAATGAGCCGGCGAATAATGGGAACAATGCCACATTCACAGGCAGGAAAGAGAGCCCCCACGACGCAGCTCATGACTACAGCTGCGGCTCTATTTTTCGGTATCCATCTCTGGATATGTTCTTCTGTAATAAAAATTTGGATAAAGCCGGCTATTAGAACACCAATCAGCACAAAAGGGAGTGCTTCAATTAGAATACTTATAAAAATAACATTAAGGTTTAGTAAAGAGGGGGGAATCTCTAAAGAAAGATCAAGGCCTGAACTAAAAGATATTAGATAAACTAGAATGGCCAATAAAACAATGCCTGTTATATCGATAATATGGCTGCGAAATATTCGAATCATGATTTCCTCCTGATAATAAAATCGTAATGATTTCGTTTTAAACTTTATATTAATTCTATGAAATTGTAAATGGGAATATGAACATTTTGAGAGGATAGGAGAAATGTCGGGGAAAATAATTTTTTAAATTACGGCTTGCAAACAGCTTAAATATCTATTAAGATTTAAATCGTAATAATTACGATTTGAAAAAGGAGTGAGTGTTCTGTATAAATGGGTGGTAATTGGCGGAGGTATCCATGGATGTACAATTGCCTCCTGCTTGATAAAGAAAGGAAAGGCTGCCAGCGAAGACTTGCTTATCGTAGACCCTTTCGAAGAACCCATGGCCAGATGGAAAAAGAATACTGAATTAATTGGAATGGAATACCTTCGTTCCCCATCTGTCCATCACATTGATACAGATCCCTTTAGTCTGCAGAAATACGCCTGCACAAAAGGAGAACTAACGGGAAGCTTTTTTGGCAGGTACAAACGTCCTTCTCTCGATTTGTTCAATGAACACTCAGATTTTATTATGAAGGAGACATGCCTAAAAAAATCATGGCATAAGGGCCGCGTTATTTCTATTAAAAAGGTAAATGGTTTATGGGAATTGAAAACGGAAAAGGAAGAGATACTTAATGCCTTGAATATTGTCTTTGCTATTAGTGTCAATGATCAATTAAACATTCCAGAGTGGGCTGAGCAAATAAAAGAGAAATCAAATAATAGCATCCTGCATATTTATGATGAGGAGTTAAATGACTTATCTTCTTTGGAACCTCCAATCGCCATTGTGGGGGGAGGGATTTCAGCTGCGCATTTGGCAATAAAATTATCGGTGCTGTTTCCAGGGGAAATAACGCTGATTAAGCGGCATCCATATCGAGTTCATGATTTCGACAGTGATCCTGGCTGGTTAGGCCCCAAAAAACAATCTCCTTATCAAAAGCTTAAAAACTATGATATGCGTCGGAACATGATTAGAAAAGCTAGACATAAAGGGTCTTTGCCCGGGGATTTATTTCGGAAACTAAAAAAGCTCGAGAATGACGGCAAGATTAGTGTCGAGGATGGCACCATAGAATCCGTTTCCTTAGATGGAAGACAACAGTTAAATATAATTGTAGGGAACCAAATAATCAATGTGAAACATATTCTTTTAGCAACCGGGTTTCAGCCATCACGGCCAGGCGGGAAACTAATTGATGCGCTTGTACAAGAGCAGAATTTATTATGTGCTAATTGTGGGTATCCAATCGTTAATAAGAGCCTTCAATGGTGTCCCCATCTTTATGTTTCCGGGCCGCTGGCAGAGCTGGAAATTGGTCCGATTGCAAGGAATATTGCGGGAGCCAGGCAAGCAGCAGAAAGAATTATTTATGGCTTATAGAGTTTAAATTGTAATGTGTACTATTTTCAAAAAAGGAGAGGTAGGAAAGTGACTAAAAAAATCCCTGTTACTGTACTGAGCGGTTATTTAGGCTCAGGAAAGACAACATTATTGAACCATGTTTTACATAATCGCGGAGATAAAAAAATTGCAGTGATTGTAAACGATATGAGTGAAGTAAATATTGACGCTTCCATGGTAAAAAAGGGCGGTTTTACAAGAACAGATGAAAAGCTGGTCGAGCTCCAGAACGGCTGTATCTGCTGTACCCTGAGAGAAGACTTAATGATTGAAGTTGAAAGATTGGTAAAAGACGGGGAGATTGATTACATCTTAATTGAATCATCAGGCATCTCAGAACCTATTCCGGTTGCCCAAACTTTCACTTATATTGATGAAGAACATGGAATTAATCTCTCTGATAAATGCAGACTGGACACCATGGTCACAGTTGTTGATGCAAATCGATTTTGGCATGACTTTGCTTCAGGTGAAAGCCTCTTAGACCGAAAACAGGGAACGGATGAAAATGATACGCGAGAAGTAGTTGATCTATTAATCGACCAAATAGAGTTTGCTAACGTGTTGGTATTAAACAAAATAGATTTAGTAGATGAAGAAAGTGCGTCTGAACTCAAAGGAGTTTTACTCAAGCTAAATCCCGATGCAAGAATTATTGAATCCATGCATTCGGAAGTAGATTTAAAAGAGATCCTTGATACTGGCTGCTTCGATTTTGAGAAAGCGAGCCAGGGAGCAGGTTGGATAAAGGAATTGAATGAAGAACACATTCCTGAGACAGAGGAATTCGGCATCTCTTCTTTTGTTTATAAAAGAAAGAGGCCGTTTCATCCAGAAAGGTTTATGCATTGGCTGGAGGATTGGCCTGTAGATATTGTGAGGGCAAAAGGTTTCGTATGGGTGGCATCCCGGAATAACATGGCAGGATTGCTTTCTCAAGCTGGCCCATCTATAACATTGCAGGGAGCAGGCGAGTGGATTGCAGCCTATCCGGAAGAAGAAAGGCTTGAAATTCTTAAAGAGGAACCGGAATTGCTTGAAAAATGGGATGAGGATTTTGGAGACCGAATGATAGAACTTGTTCTAATTGGAATAGATATGAATAAAGAAGAAGTTGAATCAAGCCTTGACAAATGCTTGTTAACATACTCAGAGATGGGGACAGACTGGAGTGCACTGGCTGACCCGCTTCCAGCTTTCCATTTATAAAAAAAGGAGGAAATAATATGAGAGTAAAAATTACACTAGCATGCACCGAAACGGGTGACCGTAATTATATAACAACAAAAAATAAAAGGAACAATCCGGACAGGATTGAACTGATGAAATACAGCCCGCGGCTAAAAAAACATACCTTGCATCGTGAAACAAAATAATGATCAGGAACCCTTCTTAATGAAGGGTTTTATTAAAAGCAGCTATTTCGGCATTACCCGTTCTTTATCTGTCGAAGTTGCTCATTTGGGGATTACGGTTAATGCAATTAATCCGGGTCCAACTGATTCTGCCTGGATGAATGAAGAGATAAGAAACCACCTTTTGCCGAAGTTTCCAATGGGACGAATTGGCCAGCCTGAAGATGTTGCTAATCTGGCAGCATTTCTTGCAAGTGAGGATGCCAAGTGGATAACAGGATAGGTTATTCATTCCGAGGGAGGGTTCCACCGGGGTTAATCGCAGGAGATTTCATAAAAAATCAAGTAACATTTATATAACAAATAACAGCTATTTATATCATTTTCGATACAAGATACCTAAAAGGGTTTATAGATCTCTTCCGAATGTGTATAAATAAAAGATAGTAAAGGGGAGAGACCTATGATAAATCTATTAAAAAACCCTGATTTTGTGCAATTTTGTGAAACTGCATCCCCACTTGAAATGGTAGAGCATTTAACAGACGGCAATATTAGAGGGCTGGAAAAAATCGCACTGGGGACTCTGGCAAATAGAAAGCAGCTGCCGCCAAATGTCGTTAATGTCCTGCTCGTTTATTTTTTCAGCACTTTTGCAAATAAAGTATATGATCGAAATGATCTTGCGAGGCTTTACGATTACTGGTCATCAAATCATGTGTTTAGCTTCTCAAAAGCACAGGAAATGACTGAAGAAAATATTGAAAATGTCTTATCAGGTTTAAAATAATATAGATAATAGTAAAAGAAGTTCAATCCCAAATGGGTTGAACTTCTTTTTATCTAGTTTTAGCAAATGTTCATATAAAAAACGATGAGTTCTTTGCACAAAAAAAGTCCTCAATCGAGGACACCTAAGAACATTATTTCTTCTTTCTAACAGAAGCACCTTCTATTGTCTGCTTCATCATTTGATGACCAAGAACTGCTACCCCTGCCGCAATGATTCCATTAATGAGTCCATTTATTGAAAATCCATATGCGATACTGCCAACAGTAACTGAGATAATGACAAGGATCCATAGTATGGACCAATCAGGCACGGATGGGGTTTGCTTCAGTGCATACCCGATCACCCATAAAGCCGGCACCAGCATATAATAATTTTGGCTCAAAAAATCTAAAAGGTTCATGTGAATCACCTCCTAAGTATTATCACTGTATTATATGAATGGGTCTATCAAGGGGTTTGTTTGCCTGTCCGTTTTTAGCATTTATTTTTTAATTGAGGCTTAAAGATTCCTTACCAGAATAATGAGAACAAATCCCAAGCTTTGCCGCTCGTTCCCACAAGAATCTATCATAGAGTTTAAGCAAGAAGGTTAACTTGACCTTTTGCTATTCAGATCCACGTTTGCACACAAGCCGTGAGACTGGGTGAAAGTGCTTTCAACCGCATGGCAATTAGTTGACATTCCTATCTAATAATGCTAAATTTAAATCAGCCGTTATGCATCGTGTTATATTTTGCTAGCTGCTTTTTCAACCGTAAGGATATGGTCTGGATGAGTAATGGACGTAAAGTTATAAGCGTGTATATGGTGAATTTACACATGGCTTTTTTGAAGCCAATAGGAGGATTTTTTTCATGAAAAACGGTAAAGTAAAATGGTTCAATGCTGAAAAAGGTTTCGGATTCATCGAAGGTGAAGACGGAAACGACGTATTCGTACATTACTCTGCTATCCAATCTGAAGGTTTCAAATCTTTAGAAGAAGGCCAAGAAGTTTCTTTCGAAGTTGTTGAAGGCGCTCGCGGACCTCAAGCAGCTAACGTAACTAAACTATAATCGACAGACCCATACAGAGACAGCCTGGCCATTTTGGCCAGGCTGTTTTATTTTGCAAAGATTGCATATTAGTCCGTTTTATACCACATCCTAAAAGAAAAAGGAAGGTGGATTAACAGGATGAATTTTGCCTGGCAATCATTACTTTTAGTTTTTGCAGGGGTTCTCCTGCTGCGTGTGGCTGGAAGAAAATCTATTTCACAAATGACGCTTGCCCAAACAGTTGTTATGATTTCAATTGGTTCTATCATTATTCAGCCAATTATTGAGACAAGTGTATGGAAAACGATTGTGGCTAGTGCCATTTTTATTGGATCTTTAATTTTGATGGAGTATTTGCAGGTAAAGTTTAATTTTATTGAAAAATTTTTAACCGGAAAATCGAAAATTGTAATTGAAAACGGGAAGCTTCAGCCCGCAAATATGAGAAAACTCCGCTTTACTGCTGATCAATTAGAAATGAGGCTTAGAACCAACGGAATTACAAAGGTTTCTGATGTGAAAGTGGCAACACTCGAACCGAATGGCCAGCTTGGATATGAATTAATAGATGATGCAAAGCCTTTAACAAGAGGTGAGTTTAAAAGACTGATGGGCGGGGTGATATTACAGACTCCGGTACAGCCAGCGCCACAACAGTCTAATAATATTTTCGAGGAAATCAAAGAAGGACATCCCCAGCCTCATTCCCAGGACCTGCACTGATATTGGAATCTAATACACAAGGCTAAGTGTCTGGGAATTAAAAAAGCCGCTACCTATTAGCGGCTTTTTCATTATTCCAAGTTGGAGTTTTGCAGGCTTCTTCTCGTATCAAGTATTAATTCCTGAATCCGTAAATGATGCAGAATGGTCAAGATCACAATCCCGATACTGAATAAACTTGATAAGATTGTGCTTCCAACCAAAAAACGAATAACCTTTCGATCGAACATCATTTCACTCCTTTTTTCCTTAGTATTTCATTAATCAGGAAAAATTATTAATTTTTTTGTATTGCTAAGAACCGACAGCGAATTTTTATATAAAAAAACTTGAACTTTAATCATTTTCCTGTATAATTTTCAAACAGAGTTAATAAATGATAACTTCATAACTTTTAACTTATCAAGAGAGACGGAGGGACTGGCCCTAAGATGTCTCGGCAGCGGGCTCACGTGAGCGCTGTGCCAAATCCAGCAAGCATTATGCTTGGCAGATAAGAAGGGGACTGTTGATATGTCAAAGATCTCTTCTTGTTTGAAGAGGTCTTTTTATTCTGTTAATAAAACCAACTAAGGAGAGAGGATAAGTATGAAAACAAACGAAAAAGGTAATCCGTCGGCTTTATTGCCCCTTTTGGCTTTTCTTCTGATATTTATTGGAAGCGGCCTTGCAACAGGTGATTTTAATAAAGTACCGATTGTTGTGGCTGTGGCAATAACAGCGGGAATTGCCCTTTCCATGAACAGGAAAACGCCATTTATGGAAAAGGTTGATATATTCACAAAAGGGGCAGGAAACCCCAATATTATTTTGATGGCTATTATCTTTTTACTTGCAGGGGCATTTTCGGGAACGGCCAAAGGAATGGGAGCGGTCGATTCTACAGTTAACTTGGCATTGTCCTTTGTGCCACACAATTTACTTATGGTTGGGCTTTTTATTATCGCCTGTTTTATTTCTCTATCAATGGGCACTTCAACAGGTACAGTTGTTGCTCTTGCGCCAATTGGTGTTGCGCTGGCAGCTGAAACCGATATTTCCGTAGCTCTGGCGATGGCTGCTGTTATTGGCGGTGCCATGTTTGGTGATAATCTTTCCTTTATTTCTGATACTACCATTGCAGCAGTACGGACCCAAGGGACAAAAATGACGGATAAGTTTCGTGTGAATTTTTTAATTGTACTGCCTGCAGCCATAGCAACAGCTATAATTCTTGGATTTTTAACAGCTGGACAGGAAAGTGCAGTAGCCAGCCAGGATTACAGCTTGCTGAAAGTGGTTCCATATTTGGGTGTACTTGCTGCAGCTTTGTTAGGAATGAATGTTATTCTTGTTTTAAGCGGCGGCGTCTTGCTGGCAGGCCTGATTGGAATTGCTGACGGAAGCTACACGCTGGTTTCCTTCTTGCAGATGATTGCAGAAGGGATGGCCGGAATGCAAACTCTTGCTATCATAGCCATTCTAATTGGCGGTGTTGTAGAAATCATTCGCTATAACGGGGGAATCGAATTTTTGCTGCACTTAGTTACAAGCAAAATAAACTCTCGCAGGGGAGCCGAATTTGGAATTGCATCCCTGGTCTCACTTACAAATGTATCTACAGCCAATAACACCATTTCAATCATCATTGCAGGACCCCTGGCTAAAAATATTGCTGATCAGTATGATATAGATCCTCGTAAATCTGCTAGTATTCTTGATGTTTTCGCTTGTTTTGTACAAGGAATGATCCCATATGGTGGGCAGATGCTGGCTGCTTCGGGTCTCGCAGCTATTTCGCCGGTAAGCATTATGTCTTACTCAATTTATCCATTATTGATTGGAATCAGTGGTATAATCGCCATTCTTATTAATTTCCCAAAATTAAAAGAGCGGGAAAGGGTAACGAATAGCAAAGTGGAGGAATACACTCCGCGTAGTTAAAGGTTGTTTCAGGAGGATTCTTTAATAGGAAGGATATAAGAGCCTAGGGAATAGGCTCTTTTTAATTTTACTGATCATCTATCTATTGGAAAATTTTTCTGATATAATGAGAACGGATGTTCTATTGAAGTTTTTCCTTATTTTGCAGAAGTACCTTATTTTTTGATTTGCTATAATGGTAACATTGTATATATTGAATCATGGTAGGAAAAGAGGGTGATTGATATGAAATTTATCCATACGGCGGATTGGCATTTAGGTAAACTGGTTCATGGGGTGTACATGACGGAAGATCAGCGCCATTTTTTAAATCAATTTGTTGAAGTGGTTGAAGAAGAAAAGCCAGATGCTGTTGTTATCGCAGGAGATTTATATGACCGGTCTGTACCTCCAACTGATGCTGTAGAATTGTTAAATGAAATTCTTTTTAAAATAAATGTAGAACTTAAAACTCCAGTAGTAGCAATTGGCGGAAACCATGACAGCGCCGAAAGGCTTTCCTTTGGCAGCTCGTGGTACAGACATTGCGGTTTCTATTTATCAGGAAAGCTGGTAAATGATTTTAGGCCAATACATATCAAGGGTGTTAACTTTTACCTTGTCCCTTATGCAGAACCTGGTATGGTCAGGCATTTGCTTGATGATGACAAAATCCATTCACATGATGATGCCATGAAGGCTATTGTCGGGAAGATTGAAGAAACTTTAAATCCGAATGAACCCAATATTCTTGTTGGACATGCCTTTGTACTTGGCGGGGCGACGAGCGAATCGGAGAGGACTCTTTCTGTCGGTGGTTCAGGCTGTGTCCATTCTAATTGCTTCGATCCGTTTTCGTATACGGCACTTGGGCATTTGCATAGCCCAGATGCGATCAAGCATGACAAAATCCGCTATTCTGGCTCGCTTTTAAAGTATTCTTTTTCTGAAGCGAAACAGGAAAAATCGATTTCCATAATTGAGATGAAAGAAAATGGTGAATTCGATCTTCGTACCCGTTCCTTACAGCCTAAAAAGGATTTAAGGGAAGTCGAAGGGTATCTTGATGAGCTGATGGATCCAGCATTCTATGAAAAACAAAATCTGGATGACTATTTAAAAATCACACTTTTGGATGAAGGGGCATTATTGGATCCGATTAATAAGCTACGGCAGGTATATCCAAATGTACTTCATCTTGAACGGAAGATTTCTATTACAGATATGAAGAAAAAAAGCTCCTTCATTTCTATGAAGGAGGAGAAAAAGTCAGAGCTTGAGCTTTTTAAGCAGTTTTATGAGCAGATGACTACTTCCGAATTTACAAACGATAAACAACAGGTTATGGCCGATGTGATTGAAAAAGTGCTAAGGGAGGAAGCGCTAAAATGAGACCATTAAAATTAAAGATGCAAGCGTTCGGCCCTTATGCAGATAGTGAACAAATTGACTTTACAGAACTTGGGAACCGGAGAATGTTTGTCATTTCCGGAAAAACTGGTTCGGGAAAAACAACCATATTTGATGGGATTAGCTATGCAATCTACGGAAAAGCAAGCGGTGAGGACCGAAATGGACCGGAACTTAGAAGCCAGTTTGCCAGAAACGAAACACTGACTGAGGTTTCTCTTGAATTTACATTAAGAAATAAATCATATTACATTTCCAGGTCACCTCAACAGGAAAAGAAAAAAGAACGTGGCGATGGTACAACAATAGTAAGTGCCAAAGCTGAACTTTATATTTATGATGAAAATGGAAGCAGGCAGCTTCTTGCGTCAAATGTAAGAGATGTCGATGAAAAAATCAAGGAAATCATGATTATTGACAGCAATCAATTCAGGCAAATCCTGATGATCCCACAGGGAGAATTCAGAAAACTTCTAACCTCAGAGAGCAAGGATAAGGAAGTAATTCTTCAGCGGCTATTTCACACCCAGATTTATAAGCGGATTGAAGAAAAGCTTAAAGAAGATGCTTCTGAGCTAAAAAGAACAGTTGAAGACCAAGTAAAGCTTCGTGATCAGCTTTTACTCCAGGCCCAGGCAGTTTTTAATAAGGAACTTATGGCATATTTGGAAGCTGGCAGTGTAAATGACACAATTTTGCTGCCGCTTATAAATGCAGAAATTGGGCAAATGAGGGAAGGTCTTGAGCAATTAACAGCTGCAGGCAAGAGCCAGAAAGAAAAAAGAGACAAACTCCAGCAAAAGCTGTATGAAGCAGAAACGATTATCAAACAGTTAAAGGCAAGAGACGAACTGAAACAAAGAAAAAATGAGCTGGAAGGATTAAAAGAAGAATTTGCCGGGAAGGAAAATCTAATTTCCCTTGCCCAGAAAGCAGCTTTGCTTAGCCAGCAGGAGCAGCTTTGCCATGAATTAAAGAAGGACTTGGACGTTTCAAAAGAGGAACTAACTGCACTAAAGAAAAGCATTGCTTCCCTAGCCGGGCTGTTAGAGGAAAACGAAGAAAGATGGGAAGCTGAAAAGAAACGTGAAGATGAAAGAAAGCAGGCTGGGGAGAAGGTTAACCGGCTGCAAAACATGAAAGAGGATATCCACTCTTATGCTGAAGTAGAAAAGCAGGTTCGTGCACTTGAAGAAAAGCTGGAAACCCTCCGCCTTCAAAAAAAGCATAAGGATGAAGCAATTAAAACCTCTGATCATAAAATTCAAGTATTGGCTGAGGAAAAACAGGAAATTGAAAAGAGTCATTTAAAGCTTTTGGAACATGACCGGCGGCTGGAAAAAATGGCTGAAGAAATAGAACGGCTTCATAAATATGAAGAGCTGCAGGGCGATTATACGCTAGCACTCGAAGTATTCGAAAAAAAGAAAAGATACTTTGAACAGACAGCATCCAGGCTGGAAGATGCCAGAATGCTTGTTGAGGAGCTGGAACGTAAATGGCTGCATGGACAAGCATCCATCTTGGCAAATCAGCTGCAAAATGGAGAAGCTTGTCCGGTTTGCGGCTCAGATCATCATCCAAATCCGGCTGCATCGCAAACTGATATTCCTGATGAAAAAGATTTAAAGGCAGCCAAACAGCACGCAGCCGAAATCGAAGCAGATAAAGCGAAAGCGGAGTCATCGTTCTATGAATCTCAATCAAACATGAAATCTATTGAAAATACTTTATGTGAGCTATTCAAACTTATACAAAAACAGCGGCCGGATACGGAAAAGGGAGACCTGCCGATTATTAAGAGTACTCTTCTTGCACAAAGAAAGGATCTCTTAAACCTTCAAGAGGAGTTAAAGAAAAAGAGCTCAAGACTGGAAGCTTGCACCTTAGAAATGGAAAAATCTCATCAGCAAAAGGAAGCTCTGGGTGCAGAAATAGAACGGCTGCAAAGTCAAATAAACGATACCGCTATTCTCTATGCTGAAAAAAAAGGCAACTTGACAAGGATGACTGAGGCAATTCCGGAAAATCTGCGTTCCATGGAAGCTTACCAGGCCAATCTAAAAGCAGCGGTTGATAAACTGGAGACTTTGCAAAAAAGTTTGGAAATTGCACAACAGAAATTTCAGGATACAAAGGCTGCCTATATGGCTGAACAGGCAAAAATGGAGACGATCGAAAGGCAAGCTGTTAAACTTGAGGAAAAGCTGGCAGTTGAAAGACAGAACTTTGTTCAGCGTATGAAGGATCAGGGATTTGACTCATATGGAGAATACCGAAATGCAAAAAAAACCGAACATGAGGTTCGTGCGCTGGAAGTAGAAGTGCGGGAATATCGTGAAGAAGTACGGTCAGTAACTGACCGTTATTCGGAGGTCTTACAGCTTTTAGAGGGTGTTGAAAAGCCAGACCTCGAAAGTCTGCAAGCACGCTTGAAAGAAACAGATGACCATCTAAAACAGCTGCAGGATCAATATACAAATCTGTATATGAAAAAGAAGCATAATGAAGAAACCTTACAAAAAATAACAGGAATTAATGAGAAAATGAAGGTCCTTGAAGAACGTTATAAAGTGATTGGACATTTATATGAAATTTCCAAAGGACAGAACACATACAGAGTTACTTTTGAAAGGTTTGTACTTGCTGCATTTCTGGACGATATACTTAGAGAAGCAAATGGGCGATTAACCCGGATGACAAGCGGCCGGTACCAATTGCTGAGAAAAACAGACCGTTCGAAGGGAAATGCGCAAAGCGGTCTTGAACTGCTAGTGTTCGATCAGTATACAGGCCAGGAAAGGCATGTCAAAACATTGTCAGGCGGAGAAAGTTTTAAAGCAGCATTAGCCCTTGCACTTGGCTTGGCTGATGTAGTCCAGCAATATGCCGGAGGAGTTTCTCTTGAGACGATGTTCATTGATGAAGGATTTGGCACACTTGATCCTGAATCATTAGATCAGGCAATTGAGGCATTAATCGATATTCAAAGCAGCGGCAGGCTTGTTGGCATCATTTCCCATGTTCCGGAATTAAAGGAAAGAATCGACGCCCGCCTTGAAGTAACAGCGAGCCAGACAGGAAGCAGCACGGAGTTTCAATTTTTAAATTAATTGAAAAGAGGAGGATAGCTTGCCTATCCTTTACAAGTTTTGAAAGATAAGAAGGTGATGATGTTGGCTAATAGAGTAGCCTTATCGTGGAGCGGCGGCAAAGACAGCTGCCTTGCTTTGGAGGTTTTAGTAAAGCAGGGTGTTGAAGTTGCATGTTTGATAACAACTGTGCCAGCAGAGATCGGCAGAACTTTTGGCCATGGAGAAAAGACTGAATTGATTCATCTTCAGGCTAAAGCATTATCTATACCTGTAGAATTCATTTCTTGTTCTTTTGAAAATTACACAGAACGTTATATTAGTAAATTAAAAAAATTAATAGATAAGTTTAAACTTACAGGCATTGCATATGGTGACTTGTACTTAGCAGGACATCGCCGTTGGGGGGAAAAGGTGGCAGAAGAAGCCGGAATTAATGCTGTATATCCTCTCTGGATGGAGGAAAAAGATAGTATCCAGGCACTTGAAACCTTTGTGAAATCAGGTAATAAGGCCAGAGTAATTCGTGTTCGAGAGGATGTACTGGATCCCTCCTGGCTGGGCAGGGAACTTGATGCTGCCTTTTTGCAAGATATCCAAAAAGAAGCTGTTTGCCCAATGGGGGAATCGGGAGAGTATCATACGTTTGTATATGACGGCCCATTGTTTTCACAAAAAATTCAATTAGGGTCCCCCAAATTAATACAACTTGAAACCACCAAAAAACTAGAATTTGGAGAATATAAGCTTATCGGAAAATAAGAGATGATCTCCCTAAAATCTTTAAAAGTTATTTATTTAGACATAACTGTCAAACATAAAAATAAAACACGTCATAGACGAGAATGAGCAGGTAACTAAATGATTGAAATCAAAACATCTACGCTAAGTGATGGCGAACATAACAGAGGAGTCTTTGCAACACGTGATATTAAAAAGGGTGAGCTAATCCATGAAGCACCAGTCCTGCCTTATCCCAATGAAGAGCATCAGCACATAGAAAAAACCGCTCTTGCTGATTATGCCTTCGAATACGGAGCTAAACACAGTGCAATCCTTTTAGGGTATGGGATGCTTTTTAACCATTCCTATAAACCAAATGCTGTTTATGATATAAATTTTGATAATCACACTTTTGACTTTTTTGCCTATAAGGATATAAAGGCGGGAGAAGAAATACTCATAAATTATAATGGTGAAGTTGATAATGATGATCCGCTTTGGTTTAATCAGTAATGATTGCTCAGTAAACATGTTAAATAGATAATATTTTTTCATGCATATCCCCATTGAGATGATCTTTTATCATGGTCTTCTTTGTTTCAATATTCTTTTGCTTTGGCTGCGTTAAAGCTTTTTGTTGATTTTAGCACCCTGTTGATTGGAGCGGATGGCGCCAGATCCTCAGAAATGCATTCGCATTCCCTTCGTGCGGTGTTATCTACAAGGTGCTTATTCAAAGACCGGCGGGAGGAGGCTACTGGACCACCCGCGGTTCGCTGAGCTTCTTGAGCAGGAATCAACAGGCAAATTTATCAGAGCCTTTGCTTTTAAAGTAGGAATATAGCAATTAATCATTAAGATTAAAAAATAAACGTTTTGAATGGAGAGAGTTATTATGTCCGGAGTATTTTCTCATGATTATAATTCTTTCCCTTTTATTGCTTTTACAGCTTCTCATCTTTTAATGATTGCCTTATTTGCTGCAGTTTCCGGCATTATGTTCATATTCCGAGATCGCCTTCGCCATATTGACGGGGAAGTCAGGAAGGTAATGTTTTTCTTGCTTTTTACGATGGAGCTCTTCTATCATATATGGCTCTACAAAGGTGGTTATTGGGATGTTTCCTTCACTTTGCCGCTTCATCTCTGTTCGATTAGCCTAATTCTATGTTTGGTTTTATTAGCAACTAAATCTAAAGCTATTTTCCAAATTGTCTATTTCATTGGGATAGTCGGTGCTTTGATGGCCATCCTGACTCCCGAGCTGTATTTAGGCTTTCCCCACTTTCGTTATTTTCAATTTTTTATTACCCATAATCTTATTATTTGGACATGCCTGTATTTTGTGTTTGTCCATCAATATAGGCCAACAGGTAAAGGAATGCTCATGTCCGTCCTATTTTTAAATATAAGTGCAGCTGTTGCTTTTATGGCAAACAAACTTACAGACGGAAATTATATGTTCCTTTCCTATAAACCGGATAATGCCTCTTTATTGGATTATTTTGGTCCGTACCCTGTTTACATATTATCACTTGAAGGGGCTGCCATATTGCTGTTTCTTTTGCTGCTGGTGCCATTCAAAAGGAAAGATAGGCAATCTGCAAGAAAGGAGGAATCTTCATGAGACCTGATAAAGTTGGGATAGATGCTGGCGGTACATTGCTGAAAATGGTTTATGAAGAAAGTAGCCGCTTTCACTATAAGACCTATTCAATGGATAACTTACAGAGTTCTATGAAGTGGCTGAAGATGACTGCTTCGGGGGCATCATTTGCATTGACAGGCGGCCAATCAGAATTTCTTAAAAATGATTTCTTTCCAAATGCCATAACTGTTTCTGAATTTAAGGCAAACTGTGAAGGAGCTGCTTTTTTGATGAATCAGGAAGGGAGAACGAAGGAAAACTATTTGCTCATTAATATTGGAACCGGTACATCCATTTATCTTATAAAGGCCAGGGAATATACCCGATTATTAGGGAGCGCTATCGGCGGAGGCACATTTCTGGGGCTGGGGAAATTGCTTACTGGAGAAACCGACTTTTCAAAGCTGGTTTCTTTGGCAAGAAAAGGGGAAGCTGCAGCTGCAGATTTGCTGGTTAAAGATATCTACCACCCCTCCAAACCTCCAATTGACGGCAGCCTGACCGCCAGCAATTTTGGAAAAGTTCGCATTAATGAAAAGGTAAGCAATGAAGATAAAATAGCAAGCTTAACCAATATGATTGCAGAAACGATCGTCCTTTTAAGTATGCAGTCAGCTTCCCATCATCAAATTAAAGACATCGTTTATATTGGAAATACTCTCAAAAATAATAAGCTGCTTAAGAACCGCTTAGAGCATTATACCAAAATGCTTGGCTTGAATCCGTTTTTTATTCAGAATGGGGAATACAGCGGTGCAGTGGGAGCTTTCTTATCTTTATAATACCTGTTTATTGAAAGATTCTTTTTTTCAGGATACAGTTAAAAAAAGAATGTATATAGAAGTAGGTGGCAGATTTGACGAAGAGATATTTTACTATAGGCATGGCAGGTCATATCGACCATGGTAAAACAACTTTAACTAAAGCATTAACGAATGTAGATACTGATAGGTTAAAAGAAGAAAAAGAACGGCAAATATCCATAGAGCTCGGGTTTGCACCTTTATATGAAGATGAGGAAATTCAAATATCTGTCGTGGATGTTCCCGGACATGAACGCTTTATACGGCAGATGATAGCCGGTGTAGCGGGAATAGACTTAGTTGTATTAGTAGTTGCCGCTGATGAAGGGGTAATGCCGCAAACAAAAGAACACTTGGAGATTCTTGATTTTCTTGGGATCCGAAAAGGGATTGTTGCTATTACGAAGATTGATCGAGTAGACGAGGAATTTAGTGACCTTGTAAAGGAAGAAATAATCGAGGAACTTAAAGGAACAGTTTTTGAACATGTTCCGTTCGTATTAACAGATAGTTTGTCTCTTAACGGAATTGATGAGCTAAAGCAGTTAATCATTCATACTTTGAAAGAACAGGATACCCGGGATACGAAAGGGGCTTTCCGCCTGCCGATTGATCAGGTATTCACCGTAAAAGGGCAAGGAACGGTAGTAAGAGGAACGGTTTATGAAGGATGGGTTGAAGAAGGGCAGCCTCTTAAAATTCTGCCAAAAGGACTTGAGGTAAGAGCTCGGCAGCTTCAGGTGCACCATCAGCCTGCAAATACCGCCTATGCAGGGCAAAGGGCGGCAATTAATCTTTCCGGGGTATCTAAGGAAGACATTGAGCGTGGAGAAGTACTTGTTTCTTCTGAGCATTTTAGCGTAACAAAAACCATTGATGTAGCCGTTAGAATGGTTGAAAATTTTGAACATATCATAAAACAGCGGATGCCGATAAAATGCCATATTGGGACAGCTGAAGTAATGGGAAGAATCGTATTTTTCGATCGTAATGAATTAAACGATAACGATGGGGAAATTCTCTGCCAGCTGCGATTGGACGAGGAGATTGTAACCAAAAGAGGAGACCGGTTTATTTTGAGAAGGCCAAGTCCCCAGGAGACAATCGGAGGCGGCTGGGTAATTGATCCCAACGGTGAGAAATATCGGTTTGGGTTAAAAACCATCGAGGAATTAAGCAAGAAAAAAGAGGGCAGCCCTAAAGATAGAATTATGGCTGCGTTAACGGAAGGCAAGAGTTTGTCGCTCTCCGAAATAATGACCAGAACTTCACTAGATGAAATTACAGTAAAAGAAGTGCTGGCTGATGCAGATTTCCTTTCTATAAACAGCAAAGAATTTACACTTGCTGCTATAAAAGAAAGCATTGAAGAAGAGTTATATGACCGTTTGCATGAGTTTCATCATCAGAACCCGATGAAGCAGGGGTTAAATAAAGCAGAACTTCTTCAGGTTATGCTGAGAGCCTATCCTAAAATGCTTGTTGAATTTGTGATAAGCCTTGGAACTGAATGTGGAATTTTCAGAAGAAAAGGGCAATATTTGCAAAATGCCGATTTCCATCCGCACATCCCGCAAAACTGGCAAAAACGCATTGAGAATCTTCTGGCTGAATTAAAAAAGGATGGTTTAAAAGTAAAGCATTTTGATGACTATTATTTTTCTGCTGGGATTCCAGAAGTTCTAAAAGGTGATTTGAAGCGTTTCTTAGAGGAGCAGGGAACAATTGTGCCACTTGATGGGCAATTTTATTGGCATGGAGACCATTTCGGACAAACAGTAGACAAACTAAAAAAAGATACAGGTGCTGAATTTGAAGTTGGAGATGCCAAGGAAGTCCTGGGACTTTCCAGAAAATATATGATTCCTTTTTTAGAGAGGCTCGACTCCATGGGACTTACTAACAGAATCGAGAACAAAAGAGTTTGGAGAAAAACAGATCATTAATTAAAAGCTGGTCCTTGGACCTGCTTTTTTTATTTATATCCGTTATTAAAAGTAAGATAAACAGCTAAAGAATGGGATCCTTTTTATTTTTGGGGGTATTTACTATTAAAAAGTGTATTGTAAACATTCAAATAACTTGGGGTATATTACACTTGTGTTTCCATGAATAGTTTAAATTTCTATTATTTTCTGGGTTAAATTAACTAGCTTTTAATGGAAGGGTTAGGATGTTTAGGGAGGTTTAGGAATAGGGAGGCAGTTTTACCAATTAATCCAATATTTTCAGGTAGGATTTTACTAGATTTATTACTAATATTAGGTTGTCAAAGAAATTTAAGGAGAGTACAACTTGAAAAAACAACTACTTACAATGGCTGCGACAGCTGGTTTATTGTTTACAACGTTCAATGGTGAAGCAAGTGCTCATGAAAATAGATATAAAGTTCAGTTAGGCGATACATTGTGGAGAATTTCCATTAATAATAATCTGTCAGTGGAAGAATTAAAGAAATGGAATAACATTTCTGGTTCGACGATTTATACGGGACAGTCTTTATCTTTGTTAGCACCGCACAGTCATGAGGCTTCAACTGGTACATCAAGCAGTGGAGCAGTCAGCTATACAGTGAAATCAGGCGATACTTTATGGGGAATTGCAAGAACACATGGCCTTTCCGTCAGCGCTCTTAAGAATTTAAACGGGCTTAGCCGTGACACCATTTATCCAGGCCAAAAGCTTAAGGTCAAAGGCACATCTCAAAGTGTATCTGTACCTGCAGCAACGGCTTCTTCAGGAAGCAGCAGTGTCTATACAATCCAAAGAGGCGACACTCTTTCCGGAATTGCATCTCGCCATAACTTATCGGTTTCACAATTAAAGGCAATGAATAATCTTTCTTCTAATCTTATTTATGCAGGCCAAACGTTAAAGGTTAAAGGGACTTCAGTAAGCCAGACAACCGAAACGAAAGTAGCGGCCCAGACTGCATCACAGGTTGACGAGCTTATAGCAGAAGCAAAGAAATATATGAGTGTTCCATACGTATGGGCAGGAAGCACGCCGTCAGGATTTGATTGCAGCGGCTACCTTAACTATGTATATAGCAACGTAGGAATCTCCATTCCTCGTACTGTAGCATCCATTTGGAGTGCTACGAGGTCAGTTTCAACACCAAGAGCAGGGGATCTTGTCTTCTTTGAAACGTATAAAGCAGGTCCATCCCATGCAGGAATTTACCTTGGGAATAACAAGTTTATCCATGCAGGTTCTTCACGAGGTGTAGAAATCAGTGACATGAATAACTCCTACTGGAAGCCGCGTTACCTTGGTGCGAGAACAACTTTTTAATTCATTACCCATTTATGTTTAAATGAAACATAGAAATATAAAAAAAGTAACCAACGTCTTGAACGCGTTGGTTACTTTTTTTATTAATCTCTTGAATCATTAAAAGTTTTGGAGAGGGCTTCTTTGGCATCCCCCCATTTTTCTTTGGCTTGGCCTTTCATTTTATCCATATTTCCTTCAGCTTCTTTTGATTCATTATTTGTAAATTTGCCGTATTGTTTTTTCAGCTCGCCTTTTAATTGATCAACATTGCCATTCGTTTGGTCTCGATTCATTTAGCAATTTTCCTCCTTGTTTAGTTATTTCTTGCTTTGTATTTACCCGCAGGATATCTATTAAAACAAAATAAACAATTGTAAATCTTTCCTTAAAAAATTTTTTCTTACTGCCGCAACGATGGAAGCGTTTCCTTTAATTGTTTGAATATAAAAAGCATATTGACAATTCTATTGTATGGATATAATATTTTCACTAACAACTTAATAGCTAACTTATCAAGAGTGACTGAGGGATCAGGCCCTATGACGTCCGGCAACCTCCATTTTGGAACGGTGCCACTTCCTGCAGAATGATTTCATTCTGAAAGATAAGTCGTAATACATACGCGATGCCTCTTTCCGAATGGAAAGAGGTTTTTTATTTGAAAAAGGCTATGTTAAAGCGATTCATGTTGTTTGGATCGGAAATAGGGACGAATGAACGGGGGGATCTGCATGATAGAAATAAAAGATCTGGTAAAAGTGTATGAAACAAAAAAAGGGAGAGTAACAGGTGTTGACCAGGTGTCACTTAAAGTGGAAAAAGGAGAAATTTTTGGAATTGTAGGATATAGCGGTGCAGGTAAAAGCTCGTTGATCAGATGTTTAAACTTATTGGAAACGCCGACTTCAGGGGAAATAAAAATTGATGGACTATCTTTAACCTCATTAGGAAAAAAAGAGCTGCGCCAGGCGCGATTAAAAATAGGTATGATTTTTCAGCATTTTCACCTGGTTAGTTCGAAAACCGTCTATGAAAATATAGCTTTTGCTTTAAAAGCAGCACACAAGACGAAGAGCGAAATAGATGCAAGAGTTAAAGAATTGCTTGATATGGTAGGGTTAACGGATAAGCGGGATGTCTATCCTTCACAATTAAGCGGAGGTCAAAAACAAAGGGTTGGAATTGCCCGGGCATTGGCTAACAATCCATCCGTCCTCCTATGCGATGAAGCAACATCTGCTTTGGACCCGAGCACAACGAAATCGATCCTGTCACTTTTGAAGAAAATTAATAAAGAGCTTGGCTTAACCATCGTATTAATCACCCATGAGATGGAGGTTGTTAAAGACATTTGCGATCGGATGGCCGTCATGCAGGATGGAAAAGTTATCGAGGAAGGAAAAGTGTACGATCTTTTCTCAAATCCTCAGCAGCCGCTGACAAAAGATTTTATTAACAGTATCCTTCAATTTGAATTGCCGGAAAAGCTTTTAAAGGAACGGAATGGAAAGATTATAAAAATATATTTCCAGGGCAGTATCGCAGAGGAATCCGTCATCTCAGATGTGTTTCAGCAATTTAAAGTTAAAGGCAATATTCTTCACGGGAAAATTGAGTATATACAGGAAACACCGCTTGGGATCTTTGTAATGGAATTGACAGGTTCGCCGCTTGAGATTGAACGTGCCATCCATTATATTACTGATCGCACAAGAAATTTGGAGGTGATTCGTGATGCAGCTTGATAGTTTATTAAGTATATTGCCAGAACTAAATAAAGCATTCTTTGAAACAATCTATATGGTTGGCATTTCAATAGTAATAGCCATTGTTGTTGGCCTTCCGACAGGTGTGCTGCTATTTGTAACAGATAAAGGACTATTTATGGAGAATACAGCTTTTAAAAATATTGTAGGATTTATCGTCAATATGGTACGGTCCATTCCATTTATTATTTTGCTGATTGCCCTTTTGCCTTTAGCCAATTTGATTACTGGAACAACCATTGGACCGACTGCAGCATCTGTTTCTCTTTCAGTAGCGGCCATTCCATTTTTCGCAAGAATGGTCGAACAGTCTTTGCGTGAGATCGATAAAGGTGTGATTGAAGCAGCTGTAGCTGTGGGAGCATCGCCGTGGATGATTATAAAGGACGTCCTTGTCCCTGAAGCAAAACCGGGAATTGTCCAGGGGATTACAATCACAGTCATTAGCCTTGTCGCATACTCAGCAATGGCAGGCATTGTCGGCGGCGGTGGTGTGGGTGACCTGGCCATCCGCTTTGGATATTACCGATATGATAATACAGTTATGTTTACAACCGTTATTATTCTAATTTGCCTGGTCCAAATATTCCAATTTGCAGGAGACCGGATTGCAAGATTAGTTGATAAAAGATAGAAAAAAAGTGGGGGCGGCGGAATATCAGCGATCGCCTTAAACCTCCACTGAATGAATCACACCTATAGACGATAGTCTAAAAAACACAACAGGGGGAAAAGGGAAATGAAAAAACTTGGAATACTATTCATGCATGTACTCATATTGGGCCTATTGGCAGCATGCGGCAGCGAAGATTCAAATTCAGAAGCAAGCAGCGATAAAAAGGAAGTTACAATCGGGGCTACATCAGGACCGTACAGTGACATGGTAAGCAAGGCAATTAAACCAGTACTTGAAGATAAAGGCTATACAGTGAAAGTAGTTGAATTCAGTGATTATATCCAGCCAAACCTGGCCCTTTCAAAAGGAGACCTGGATGCAAACTTATTCCAGCATAAAGTGTACATGGAAAACTTCGCAAAAGAACACAACATCGAGTTATCAGAGGTAGTTGTGGTTCCAACCGCGCCGATGGGCATCTACTCTAAAAAGTTCGCTTCACTTGAAGAAATTGAAGTCGGTGCAGCGATTGCCATTCCAAACGATCCAACAAATGCAGCACGCGCTTTCTTGATTCTCGAGGACGCAGGACTAATCACTTTAAATCCGGATGCAGATCCGCTTACTATTTCTGAGAAAGATGTGGAAAACAATGTAAAAAACCTGCAATTTAAACCAATCGAAGCTGCCCAGCTTCCTCGTGCGGTAGACAGTGTTGATCTGTCAGCTGTTCCAGGGAACTTTGCTTTGGCTGCAAAAATGGATCTGCTTGATGCACTGCAACTTGAAAAAATGCCAGATCAATACCGCAATCGTGTGGTCATTGATACGAAAAATGAAGATGCTCAATTTGCTAAAGACCTAAAAGAGTCTGTTGAGTCAGCTGAATTTGAAAAAGTCATTGATGAACAGTTTAAAGGCTTTGGCAAACCAGAATGGATGGAAAATCAGTAATTATATTAATGAAGGAATGCGCCGGTTCTTGCCGGCGTATTTTTTGGTTAATAAAATAGTAATTATCTCTAAAGTTTATGGTTGTTGATGTAATAAGTGCTGTGACGTAAAGGCTGGAGTTGAAATATAACCTTTTGCACATAAATAGAGTACGGTTCGCCGCAAACAAGTAGATTTCGACACATACACGATCCCACGATTTAAGACAGGTGGAAATGGACGAAAAAACTGTTTTGATCGCCGTAAAAAGAATCGGGATTGAAGCATTAACAGCAGATTCTGAAGCACAAAAGTCCCATTGGTACAATACAACCTCTTATAAGTGAACTTTCCTCAAAATATTGCTAAAATAAGAAACGTATCTACTTCAAGACCTAGCAAAGAAAGGACATAATATTTTGTTTTTTAAACAATTAGGGAGCTTTCTTCTATTTTTATTAGTCATGACTACAGTTGGACTCATTTTCTATCAATATATACAGCAAGCAGAAGATCCATTTTTAAAAGATGTGCCGCCTCCAACCGCCCTGCATCCTGTGGTTGCAGAGAAGAAGGATGAGCTGATTGCGAAGGCTGCGGATAGGGGCATTAACGTGGTGATTACGCAGGATTTTAGAAGTATCGAAGAGCAGGACGCCCTTTATGAAAAGGGTCGTTCAAAAGAAGGCAGCATCGTTACACATGCAAAGGGCGGTGAGTCTTATCATAACTTTGGACTGGCCATTGATTTTGCACTGCTGTCTGTTGATGGCCACGTGATTTGGGACATGCAATACGACGGGAATGGCAATGCCAGAGCAGATTGGATGGAGGTTGTCGGGATTGCCAAGGACCTCGGTTTTGAATGGGGAGGGGACTGGAAGCATTTTAAGGATAATCCTCACCTGCAAATGGATTTCGGCCTTTCCATCTGGGAGCTGCAAAGAGGGAAGAGACCTCCGGAAAAAGAAAAAACGCCATAAAGATGAACTGCACCCCAATAGTTAGACACATCTAACAATTGGAGGTGCAGTTTTATAAAATAACATTATAGTACCATCTCTGATTGTACATAGTGGTACAGCAATTTGGCTGTATTTTTAATTGAATCTTCATGTGTACGCTCAAAAGCATGGGAAGAGTCAATTCCTGGCCCAATCAATCCGTGTACAATATCATGTCCGGCACGGATGGCAGCTGATGCATCGGATCCGTAGAAAGGATAGATATCGAGTTTGTAGCCAATCTGATGGTCTTGTGCCAGCTGAACAAGCCGCTTTCTTAATTCATAATGGTAGGGACCGCTTGCGTCCTTTACACATATGGAAACTGTGTATTCATCTGTTGATTGCCCATCTCCCATAGCACCCATATCGACAGCCAGATACTCTACCGTTTCAGGTGTGATGTTTGAGTTGCCGCCATAGCCGATTTCTTCATTATTGGAAATAAGGAAGTGGGTTGTATATGGCAGCTCAATATTTTCCGACTTCATCTGTTTAATAAGCTGGAGAAGGATGGCTACACTTGCTTTGTCATCAAGGTGGCGGGACTTAATAAATCCTGAAGGTGTCGTTTGCACGCGAGGATCGAAGGAAACAAAGTCCCCGACCTCAATGCCAAGAGCCCGGACATCCTCTGCATTATGAACCTGTTCATCTATGCGGACTTCCATATTATCCTGATTTCTTTCTGCCTTGCCGGCATCCTTGTATACATGGACTGAGGTCTGGTGCATAAGTATTGTGCCGGTGAGTTTTTTGCCGGAGGACGTTTCAATTTCACAATATTCGCCTTCAATAGAGTTGTACTTGAAACCGCCTATCAAATCAATTTTAAGGCGTCCGCTCGGTTTAATTTCTTTTACGATCGCACCAAGGGTATCGACATGTGCTGTGAGCATCCGATGATTGGCATCATCTTTGCCTGGCAAAGTTGCAACCAGACCGCCTTTGCGGTTTCTGCTGGTTTCGACATTCAGCTCATTTAAAAACTTTTCCACATATGTAATCACTTCATTCGTATTTCCGGAAGGACTCGGGATAGAGACGATTTCTTTTAATAAACTTATTGTTTCTTTTGTTTTTGGGTAAGCCATGATAAAACTCCTCTCAAAATATTTCCACACAATTCCTATTATACTGTTTTATTAATAAAGAATCATATCATTCGAATTATCTCCGCAAAAAAAAGGAGCTGCCGATTTGGCAGCCCCAACCAATCAACTAACTATTCTTCCGATAAAATGCTTTCTCTTGTTCTTAATCTGTAAAATCTTTTGAAGTCTTTGACCAGTACCTTAATAACTGAGTATAAAGGAATGGCTATGAGAATTCCGATGAAGCCGTAAAGGGATCCTGCTACGAGCAGCAAAATAATGACCGTTAAGGGATGAAGGTTCAGCCTATGGCCCATTACATAAGGAGATACAAGATTCCCTTCCAGCTGCTGTACAATAACAAGTACGCCTAAAATTTTAATCACCATGGTTGGGCTTTGCATCATGCCGACAAAAATGGCAGGGATTACTCCCAGAATGGGGCCGAGAAATGGAACGACTGTCAGGAACATCGCAAAAATCGCCAAGATCAAAGCGTAATCAAGACCAATGATCAGGAAACCAATATACATAAGTGTCCCGTCAACAACTGCGATAATGAACTGTCCAATGACATAAGAAAACAAGGTTTTATCAACATCCGTAAGAATTTTGTTTCCCTCATGCTCGTGTTTATCCGGCAAATATTTTAAAAGGAAGGGGCGAAGCTTATGATCATCCTTTAAAAAGTAAAATAATATAAAAGGTACAACGACGAGTACTGTAGCGATGCTGGTAATCGTATTGAATATATTCATGATGTTTTCGCCTGCACCGGATAAAATCGATTTAAAATAGGAGACAGCCTTATTCTCTAGATTCTTGTAAGAGAACATTCCCATATTGTTTTCTTCAACCACTTCTTCTGTTTCTTTGGATACATCCTTCACTTTTTCAGGCAAATTCCCGGTTAATTCGGTAATTTGATTGCCTATCAGGGATCCTGCAAAACTGCTCCCTAAGTATATCAATCCAGCTACCGCTGCAAACACCAGTAGTATGCTTGCTGGTTTTGGCATGATATTAGAAGCCAGCCTAACAAGCGGCCTTAAAATATAATAGAAGAGACCTGCAATTAGTATAGGAAAAAAGATAGTGGCAATCAATGCACGGATTGGCCACAGAAAGTAATCAATTTTTCCTAACAGAAAAATGATGATTAAAACCAAAATAATGCCTGTTGCATATTTAAAAAACGGTTTGTTAATCCACATTCACATACCCAACCTTACTATATGTATTTAATATTCACCTTTCCTTTTTTTTATCATTGTTAAACACAAAGCTGGTTTAAACCCTCCTTCTGTTTAATAAGCCCCAAAAGAAGGAATAGATAAACATTAGCAATTAAACAGGTGAGTGTTAAATGGATGAATTGAATGTATCTATACTATTAATAAAAAATGTAACAATACAGGAAGCTGCACTATTTCTCTTTTTTACTGGCGTAATTTTGGCTGCAAAATGGACGATAAACATGGTCTTAAATAAAACGGGGAAAAAGAAGTCGATCCAAAACGAGCGTATTCTGCAAGGAGTTGCCTCATTAGTAAATTGGGCCGCTTTTTATGGGATTATTATTCTCTTTCTGTTTTACTTTTCAAAGGAGAAGTGGCTTTCTTACATCTTGTTCACAGCAGGTGAAGTAGATGTTACGCTCAAATTACTTATCGTTGCTTTTTTAACTGTTTCGCTTGCGCACCGGCTTGTTCAGGTATTAACCAAATATCTGTTAACGTCTGTTTATGAATTTTACGGGGTCGACAGAGGATTGGGTTACTCATTCAACCGGATGATCTATTATACGGTTATGATTGCGGCTCTTGGGATAAGCTTAACGACCGTAGGGCTGGATTTAAGTGCTGCAGCTGCGATATTGGGCGTCCTTGGGATTGGTATTGGTTTCGGTATGAGGAATGTTGCCGGAAACTTTATTTCAGGTATTATCATTTTGTTCGAAAGGCCGGTTGAAATCGGGGAAATGATCGAAATCAATAATAAGATAGGAAAAATAGAAAGTATTCGATTAAGGTCAACGATCATCCGGACAGCCAAAGAGGGGACGCTAATTGTGCCAAACCAGTATTTTATAGAACAAATAATAAAAAACAGGACAGGTTCAGAAATGCTGGCACAAGTACTGATAAGTGTTGCCTATGGAACAGATACAGAAAAAGTCGAAGAGCTGCTCCACGAAGTAGTAGTACGGGAGATTTCAAATGCAGACGGAGTGCTGCTTAAACCATCTCCAGATATCCGTTTTGTTGATTTTCGCAATAAAGCCATGGATTTTCTTATCGAAGTCCCAGTTGCCCATTTTGAAGCAAAGCAAACTTTTGAAAGCCGTCTGCGCCATGGAATTGCGGAGACCTTTTATAAAAATGGAATTGAGCTCGCTTCACCTCACGGTTTCCCAGCCGATTAACTGTCCCCATCAGAAAAAGATTAAAAGCCAGGCTGCACGATCAATGAGTGCTGCCTGGCTTTCTTTAAATGCTATTTTCTTTGGACATTTGTGAAATAACGGCTTGAAGATTGCTCATCACCTGGATATTTGCGAAACTTACACCCAATTGAACGACTGATTGGGCAATTTCCGGCCTAAGACCTGTTAGAATAGCTTTAACACCAATTAAATTTAATGCCTTTACGACCTGGAAAATTTCGTGTCCAACCATTGTATCGATAATCGCAACGCCCGACATATCAATAATCAGCGTATTAACCTTTAGCTCTGAGCATTTTTGCAATGACTTTTCAATCAAAACCTTCGAACGGTATGTATCGAGCTCGCCAATTAACGGCAAAATTGCTACGTCCTTGGTTAGTGCAATAACAGGTACGGATAGTTCCTGAATCGCTTCTTTCGCTAAATCCAAAGAGCGTTTATGGTCTTTTACGTAGGAAGCGCTAAATATGGATGCTGCGTTATCTAGAATAGGATCAATAATATCTGATACCCCGATTAGCTCCATTGGATCAACAGAATGAGATTTTAAATATTCTTTAATCACCTTCCAAGTTAGAGAACGGTATACGCTAATCGTTTTTAGGGCTTTATCCAACGGAAGCTGGCTTTCAACTGCTCCTTCGCCTGTAACCTTTGCCCATTCAGCGACTTTCTCTTCCACTGATTCTGGATTCCTCTCAATGATCGCTTCTCCCAAAAAACCGATGAGCTTGGATCTCCATTCATTTACTGCATCTAAATCGCTATGTGAAGCTTTTAAACGCTTTACATAGCCTTCCTCTAGAAGCTCATTGAATTGTTTCGTTATTTCAAGCTTTTTATTTATTACTTCTTGCCCGATGTCTTTTAAAGATTGCAAAATATAATCCTCCATGACTTTTTGAATCATTATAACATTGGGCAGAACTGTTAAAAAGCAATGTGCCTTTCGTGGCTGAGTAAAGGAAGTTAAAGAAGAAAAAGAAAAAGAAAAGAAAAAGCATCGGCATTAGCCGATGCATAATCAAATGAAGCTTATCTTCCGATCAATGCCTTCACGCCAAGATAAAGAATGGCTAGACCGAATACAAGCATGGCCAGGCCGCCGACAATAGTGAAAAAACTAGTAATACCTGAAGTAATAACTGCAGTAACAGGTACCATTGTCAAACCATAACCAGCCAGCATACAAGCTAAATATAATAATGCCAATTGATACATTATTGATCCCTCCTTCACTAATAATTTATGAGGAGGAACCAATCTTGCTTGGTCTAATAGCCCAAATTTTCCGAATAAATAATAAACAGTTCTTTAGTAGGAATTATCAAACCCCAGCCAACATTTGGTTATTTCTGCATTTCTTGTATGGCAATAATTTTTAAAGCAGTTAGTTCTTCTTCTGTTAACCTATCACTCAAAAGAGCATATATTTCATTTTGTTCTTCAGGGGTCAGGCCGCCTTTTACTTTCGAAGCTACCTGGCGGATTTCCTTTACGGAGAAGTCTTGAGAAATCTTTTTAACAGCTTCCTCTTTTGTAGTGATTGGCAAAGAGGTCTCTTTTAAATCCACAGTAGAAATTGCCTCTGAATGACTACCAATTAACTCTTTCACGGAAGGGTCATTCGAAAGCATCTCAATATCACCTTCAGTAATGCTCCCAGCCACTTCAGCCATTACTTTGTCAGAAATCATATCCATTGAAGCTAAATAGGCTAGTACACCGAGGAATAAAACAGCACATACAGACATCGTCCAAAGTGTAATTTTTTTCAACATTTGTTCGCTATTGCTCTAATTTGAACAATACCTCTCACACCCTTTTTAAGTTCTACTCTATTAAAGTGTAAATCGTCATTTCCGCATTTTGCAAATAATATCTTATGTAGAACATATGTGCTATAATGAGGTCATTATTTAATATAAGGAGCCGAATCGATGCAAGATAAAGTGAAACTATCTGTTAGGTCGCTAGTTGAATATGTGTATAGAAGCGGCAGCATTGAAACAGGCTTTCGCTCTGCAGTATCCCTTTCGGAGGGAACCAGGTTACATCAGCGCATTCAGAAACGGTATGGAGAAGACGATCAAAAGGAAGTGCATTTTCTCGCCGACCTATTTTATGGAAATCTGGAATTTACTCTGGAAGGTCGCTGCGATGGACTGCTCCTCAGAAACAATGAACGAATAATAGACGAAATTAAGTCAGTTTCCCGTTCAATAACAGACATAAACGAGGATACATATCCTGTACATTGGGCTCAGGCAAAGTGCTATGCTTTTATGTATGCCAGGGATCATCATTTAAAAAAGATGACCGTCCAGTTGACTTATGTCCAAAGTGATACAAATGAAGAGAAGAAATTTAGGCAAAGTTTTTCCTTTGAAAAATTAGAACATTTTATACAGGAACTATTGGAAGCTTACACTCCTTACGCAGAAATGAGAATGATGCACAAAAAGGATATGATGAAAAGCATCCGCGATTTGGGCTTTCCTTTTCCTAACTATCGCGAAGGCCAAAGGAAGTTCGCGGGTGCAGTCTATAAAACCATTGCCGAAGGAAAAAGCTTGTATGCCAACGCTCCTACCGGAATTGGAAAAACCATTTCGGCTCTTTTTCCAGCTATAAAAGCCATTGGGGAAGGAGAAATCCAGCGAATCTTTTATTTAACGGCAAAAACAATCACCCGCCAGGCTGCTGAAGAAGCTATAAAATTGTTGGAACAAAGCGGATTGAATCATAAAACGGTAACCATTACCGCAAAGGACAAAATATGCTTTAAGGAAGAAACCAATTGCCAAAAGGAGTACTGTGAATTTGCCAATGGATATTATGATCGGATAAATGGTGCTATTCTCGACCTTCTGGCAAATGAAAACTTGATGGATAGAAAAGTAATTGAAAAATATGCGCTAAAGCATAGAGTATGTCCCTTTGAATTCTCATTGGATGCAGCTTATGCAGGGGACGCCATTATTGGTGATTATAATTATGTTTTTGACCCCAGGGTGTCTCTTAAGCGCTTCATTGAAGAAGAAAAAAAGAAAACCGTTCTCCTGGTAGATGAAGCACATAATCTGGTCGACCGTGCAAGAGAGATGTATTCATCTTCATTGGATAAGTCTTCCTTTTTGCAGTTGAGCAGGAGCTTTAAAGGGAGGGACGAGGGTATTCAACAAAGTGCTAAGCGGGCGAATCAAGTATTTATTGCGCTGAAAAAAAAGTGCGGTGAACCCAAGGCAATTGTAGAAAAGGATTATCCGGATGAGCTCCTTCCAGAGCTCCAAGAATTTGCAGCATGTGCTGAAAAATATCTATTCCTTAATAAGCATGAAGCTGAAGACGAATTACTGGATACATACTTTGCTGTCCAAAGCTTTATTCGGATCAGCCAGCTTTATGATGAAAGATTTGTTACTTATTTTCAAGACCAACGGAATGATATCCGAATCAAATTGTTCTGCCTGGATCCTTCATATCTTTTGCAGCAGGCAGTGAAAGGATTTAAGTCGACTATCTTTTTTTCGGCTACTCTAAAGCCGTTAAACTATTTTAAAGACATGCTTGGTTTTTCTAAGGATGACTACACATTATCTATTCCATCTCCCTTCTCAAAAGAACAGACTGATGTTTACATTCAACCTCTATCAACAAGGTTTCATGATCGTGGGGAGTCTATTGAACCCATTATTAAAACAATTAAGGATAGGCTAAAAGGCAAGAAAGGCAATTACCTTATTTTCTTTCCATCCTATCAGTATATGGAAGAAGTATATCGACGATTTCTGGATGAGGATTTGCATATTAGGACCATCATACAGAGGACAGGAATGGAAGAAGGGGAAAGGGAAGCTTTCCTCGAAACATTTAAACCAAATGCTGCAGAAACACTGCTTGGTTTCGCGGTTATGGGCGGAATTTTTTCGGAAGGCGTTGACCTGCAAGGAGACAGGCTGAATGGGGTGCTTGTGGTTGGAGTTGGACTTCCCCAGATCGGATTGGAACGAGATATTATGAAAAATTATTTTCTTCAGCATAAAAAGAATGGGTATGACTATGCATACACTTACCCTGGAATGAATAAAGTCCTGCAGGCAGGAGGAAGACTGATTCGAGCTGAAAACGATACAGGAATGATTGTCTTAATTGATGACCGGTATTTGCACACTAAGTATCAGGCTCTGCTGCCAGAAGAGTGGAAAGATTTTATGGTATTAAAAAAATGGCTATGTTAAAGCTCATTGTTGATTTTGGCACATGTTGATTGGAGAGGAAGGCACGAGACTCCAGCGGGAAACGCGAGTCATTGGGAGACCCCGCATGCTTTTACGCCGAGGAGCGTCGGACCGCCCTCTGTTCGCTGAGTTTCTTAAGCGGAAATCAATAGGCAAGATTAACAGAGTCAAAAAAATAAAAAACAGCCTGTCGAACAAAATCAGGCTGTTTTTTTTATTCAGTAATAATCGGCTTTTTAGGTGCCTGTATTTTTTCAAGCATCTTTTCAAATCTCGGATAAAAGAATTGCACAACCAATCCAAGTGTCAGTGTCACTACAATGGTTCCAATGCCAATAGCTCCTCTAAATAAAAAGGCAAGCAGGAGGGCGAAACTTTCACTGATAATGCGAGAGTTCCTCAGGTTTAAACCAAAACGGGTGTGGATGGCAACCATCAGTGTATCCATCGGGCTTGCCGGGAATTTTGCCTGCAAATAGATCGCAACACCGACCCCCATTGCCATTATGCCAAATAATAAGGCAAAGGATTGTCCTGCCAGTGTAGCCGGAGATAAATCCTTAAAGATAATCAGAAGCCAAAAGTCGATAAGAGCCCCAATAATCAGGATTGAAATCGCTGCAAGCACTTCAGGCTTTTTCTTCATTAAAAAAGCATTAAGAAAAATCAGTACAATTCCATTTATAAACACAAAGGTACCAACCGTTAAGTTGAACATCTGAGATTCACCGACAGCTAATGCATCCCATGCTGAAGCACCAAGATTCGACTTAATAATTAAGGCAACTCCCATCGTAAGGATAAGAAGACCTACAGTAAAAAATAAAAAGCGCTCTTTCATGATGATTCTCCAATCATTTGTAATTAATTTTAGCTTGTGCCCTTTTAAAATCATTACTCGCAAAGAAGTAATATTATGAAAGGAAAATTCATTTTACCATTGGAATCAATTCGTTTAAAGTAAAATATTTGTGGCGAGATTCTATGTTTGTAGGATTTTGCAAGAAAAAGGCGAAAGATATAGCGGGTATTTTTGTTTTCATTAGGCTGAAACTGTGCTATATTATTTTACATTCATTCACCAATAATTAATGTAAGCTTTACATATTTTACTTAAAAATAAAAAAACTTAGCTGCCGCTAAGTTTTTCGCATGTTTACTATTTAAGAGGTGAAACATTATGAGAAAGCTTTTAAAATCGCCTAAAAAGCTGGCGAAAAGCAGTCTGGCTGTATTCTTTCTGGCTGTAGTTCTGTTTTGGCTAAAAACGTATATTGCCTATCGAATTGAATTTAATTTGGGAATTAATAATGATGTCCAAAGGTTTTTGCTGTTTCTGAATCCATTAAGTTCTACTCTTGTATTCCTTGGATTTGCTTTGTTTTTTAAAGGAAAGATCCAGTCCGGGATGTTAATTGGCTTAAACTTCTTTTTATCCTTTTTGCTGTATGCCAATGTTGTTTATTACCGATTCTTTAACGACTTTATTACCGTGCCAGTCTTAATGCAGGCAAAAGTGAATGGCGGACAGCTTGGGGACAGTGCTCTTTCGTTAATGTCTCCATTAGATATCCTTTATTTTACCGATACCCTTTTGCTGATTTTTCTTGCAGTAAGGAAATGGTACAAACCTGGAAGGAAAGTTAGCAGAAAACCTGCTCTGGCTGTAATCGCAGCTGGAATCATTGTTTTTTTCATCAATCTCGATATTGCTGAAAGTGATCGTCCGGAACTGCTGACCCGCTCATTTGACCGTAATTATTTAGTTAAATATCTTGGTGCCTATAACTTTACCGTCTACGATATTGTCCAAAATGCCAAATCAGCGAGCCAGAGAGCGCTGGCGGATAATAATGATGTAACCGAAGTGGAAAACTACGTGAAAGCCAAGTATGCTGCGCCAAATCCTGAATTTTTTGGAGAAGCGGAAGGTATGAACGTTATTTTCGTTTCCATGGAGTCACTTCAGACCTTTATCATTGACTACAAACTAAATGGAAAAGAAGTCACGCCATTCTTAAACTCCCTTGCCCATGATGAAAAAACGTTTTATTTTGATAACATCATTAACCAGACTGGCCAGGGAAAGACATCTGATGCGGAATTCATAATGGATACTTCCTTATATCCGATGTCACAGGGTGCGGTTTACGTAACGAAAGCGCAAAATACTTTTCATGGTACACCTGCCATCTTAAAATCCCGGGGTTATACATCCGCTTCCTTCCATGGAAACTACAAAACCTTCTGGAATCGGAACGAAATGTATAAAACAATGGGGTATGACAAATTTTTTGATGCTGAGTACTACAATATGAGCGATGAAAATACGAAAAATTATGGCCTGAAAGATAAGCCGTTTTTCAAGGAATCCATGCCGCTGCTGTCAAGCTTGCCGCAGCCATTCTATACAAAATTTATTACACTTTCGAATCACTTCCCGTTTAAAATGGATGAGTGGGATACAGAGTTTCCTGCAGCTGAAACAGATAATAATGTTGTCAATCATTATTTCCAGTCAGCCAACTATATGGATCAGGCTCTTGAGCAATTCTTTAACGACTTAAAAGAATCTGGCTTATATGATAATACAGTTGTTGTCATGTATGGTGATCACTACGGAATATCTGAAAATCATAATGAGGCGATGGCAGAGGTCATTGGAAAAGAAATTACTCCTTTTGAATATGCACAGCTACAGAGGGTGCCGGTTTTTATTCATGTACCTGGAGTTGATGGTGGAGTAAACCATAATTTTGGCGGGCAGGTGGATGTGCGCCCAACATTACTTCACTTGCTCGGTATCGATACCAAGGATTATTTAGAAATGGGTTCAGACCTACTATCTGAAAAGCATCGCGAAGTCGTGCCTTTTCGAAATGGAGATTTCATTTCACCTGAATTAACACAAGTGGAAGAAACATGCTATTACACTGAAACAGGTGAAATTGCTGAAGCAAGCGCATGTGCACCACTATCAGACCAGGCGAAAAAAGAGCTCGAAATGTCAGATAACATTGTCTACAAAGACTTGCTGCGCTTCTACCAGCCAGAAGGGTTTGTACCAGTCAATCGAAATGAATTCTCGTATGTGAAGAAAGAAGAGCCATATAAAGAAGAACGAAATGGGCCAGGCTTACAGAAATAAAAGTGAGAGCGGAGAGATGAATCTCCGCTCTTTATTTTATTTTTTAAATGGCTATGTTAAAGCTCATTGTTGATTTTGGCACCCTCTTGATTGGAGCGGAAGGAATGAGATCCTCGGAAATGCATCCGCATTTCCTTCGTGCGGTGTTTATTCAAGGATGCTTATTCAAAGTGCTGCGTGACACGCGTGTCAAAGGGAGACACCGCAGGCGTTAACGCTGAGAAGCGTCGGACCGTCCGAGTTCGCTGAGTGCCTGGAGCGGAATCAACAGGCAAGTTTGACAGAGCCTTTGAAATAAAAGTCTGATTTTCTGATTCGTTGATATATTGGATTTTTCGTTGATAAAACACCAGTTTTCGTTGATATATAGAAAAAATCGTTGATATATTTACATTTTCGTTGATTTATCATTTTACGTGCACACTTTTTGCATAAGTTTTTAGTAACCTCTACTTAGATTACAGCTTTTAAGCTTGTAAAGTGGCTATTCTCCTTGATTTTCCATTAGTAAGCTGTTATTTTAGACACTTATAAGACACAAAAGCTGAAAAATAGAATGTTGGAGTGAGAAAGTTGAAGAAATTATGGATCATTGCTGCTGGACTTACATTGGGATTAAGCGCGTGCGGCCAAAACGAAGAACCGAAAGTTACGGAAGAAGAAACTGCAGTCGAGGAGCAGAATGAGCAAACAGAGAGCCAAAATACAGATGACAATAAAGAGATCATAGCTAACCATGATTTTTTTGAACCGTTTGATGGGAAAATCGATCATATTCATGGGCTTGGCTATGCGGGCAATCAAGGAGCACCTTTCTTTGCCGCCCATGATGGCTTAAAAGTATATGAAAACGGCAAATGGTATAAAACAAAAGAACAAAATAATGACTATATGGGATTCAATGCAACAAAGGCTGGATTTTATACAAGCGGGCACCCAGGGCAGGATTCCAATCTCCCTAATCCTTTAGGTATCAAAACAAGTACGGATAATGGACAAACACTTGATAAAATCGCTCTTGAAGGGGAAACAGACTTCCATGTTATGGGAGTTGGATATGAAAATCAGGCGATCTTTGTCATGAACCCACATAAAAACTCGATAATGAAAACGGAGAAATTTTATCTAAGTGAAGATAATGCCAACTCATGGCAAGAAGTTCAAGCCAATGGCCTTAAGGATGTTTTAATCAGCGTTGCCGTACAGCCTCAAAAAGTGGATTACCTGGCTGCTGCTGGACAGCAGGGCATTTATCTTTCAAAAGATAAAGGAGAAAACTTTGAAAAGATCACAGATAGCGGACAAGGCACGTCAGTATTTTTTACAAACGACAGCCTCATATATGGGACTTACGATGGAACTGCCAAACTGGTAAAGCATTCACTGTCTGATGGATCAGAAACGGAGATCCCATTGCCTAAAATGGAAGAGGATGCAGTTATGTATTTTGCCCAAAACCCGCAGAATGAGAAGGAGATGACTTTTGTCTCATTTAACGGGAATATTTATTATACAAAAGATAGCGGCAGCAACTGGGACCTTATTGTAGAGGCAGGAAATCCTAAGTAAAAAACGGAATGGGGGCTACCCATTTCGTTTTTCTTAATCTTTAACATTAAACTGTCCCATCATTCCTGCTTCTTCATGTTCTAAAATATGGCAGTGATACATGAATAATCCCCTGCGTTCAAAAGTGGCAATGGCTCTTACTTTTTCCCCGGGATATACAAGGACTGTGTCTTTCCATCCCTGTTCATTGGGAGGAGGAGGATTTCCATCTCTGTCGAGGATTTGGAATTGGGCTCCGTGGGCATGGAAAGGATGGGCCATACCGCCATCGTTCCCAATCATGTTTTTATTCTTTCTAAAAAGGCGGCAAGAAATTACGTATTCTTATACCCGTTTACGTATTAATAAATGATAGCCTTCTTTTGTTTTTGGCTCTGTTAAATTTGCCTGTTGATTTCCGCTGCAGGCACTCCCTTTCCGCGGGCGGTCCGGGAGCCTCCTCGTCGCTTTGCTCCTGCGGGGTCTCCCTTTGATCCGCACTCCCGCAGGAGTCTCGTGCCTTCCGCTCCAATCAACAGGGTGCTAAAAAACAACAATAAGCTTTAACAGAGCCTTGTTTTTAATAGCAACTGATAACCATTTGTTTGAGTAAATATGCATTTTTTGTGGAGTTTATTTGTAAATTTGCGGGGTACGGAAATAGGGAGCTGAAATAATAATTGTATATGGAAAGGATTGATGACATGTGCTTCTGTCTGCAGTAAATATGGGTATTATTACTTCTCATTTAGTATCACAGATGGAATGATTTTTTAATTTAAAACTCTATTAGAGCAACTGAGAAATTGAGAAAAATACTTATTAGGGATCCTAAGGAGACATAATAAGGTAATGGAATGTTAAATATTCAAGAACAGTAAATAATATAAATACCCTATATAAAAATAAGGCACACTAAAAACAGTGTGTCTTATTTTATTAATTTACATCCTTCACAGAAATGGAGGGAAAAAGTTGAAAGAAGAAGCAGTAGAAGCCAAATTGAGCAATGTTCAATCCAATAAAGATAGGTTAAAAATAATTACCGTTTTGGCCATACCGGCTGTTATCGAAAACTTTTTTCAAACAATTCTTGGTTTTGTAGACACCTATTTTGTTTCAAAACTTGGACTTGCTGAGGTATCGGCTGTAGGTGTTACAAATGCAGTTCTTGCCATTTATTTCGCGCTTTTTATGGCAATAGGGGTTGCAGCAAACGTAAGAATCGCTAACTTTCTTGGAGCGAATCTTACGGAAAAGGCCAGGCATATATCCCAGCAAGCTATTGTCCTAGCGCTGTTATTTGGTTTGCTTACTGGTATTGCCACTTTGTTTTTTGCAGAACCATTGTTAAAGCTGATGGGAATTGAAGCTGATGTTTTAGAAGCTGGTTCCCTTTATTTTAGGATTGTCGGAATTCCTTCCATCTTTATGTCCCTAATGTTTGTTTTAAGTGCCATTCTTAGAGGGGCAGGAGATACAAAAACACCGATGAAAGTAAGCATTGTTATTAATATTGTTAACGCTGTGCTGGATTACGTGCTGATTTTCGGCTTTTTACTTATTCCGGAAATGGGAATTGTAGGAGCTGCCCTTGCTACTGTATTCTCGCGGGTTATTGGCAGTGCTGCGCTTTTATTCTATCTGAATCGCTCAAAGGTTTTAGCTTTCCGTAAGGACTATTGGAAGCTGGATAAGGTTCATTTAATGGAGCTAACTGCGCTCGGGGCACCAGCAGCAGGTGAACGATTAGTCATGCGGGCTGGCCAAATTGTCTATTTCGGATTCGTTGTGGCGTTAGGAACAAATGCCTTTGCCGCTCATCAAATTGCAGGTAATATTGAAGTCTTTTCTTACATGATAGGTTATGGATTTGCAACTGCAGCGACAATTCTTGTAGGTCAGCAAATCGGTGCGGGCAACCTGGAAGAGGCGAAAATCTATGCAAAGCTTACAACTGTATTAACATTGGCATCAATGACTATTCTTGGAGCTATGCTTTTCTTCCTCGGTGATTGGGCAGGAAGCTTTTTTACAGAAGACAGGGAGGTAATCGGCAATATTGGGACTGCGCTAAAAATATCGGGTGCTTTTCAGCCATTTTTAGCTGTTTTGATGGTATTGACGGGAGCTTTTCAAGGTGCAAACAATACAAAATTTCCAATGTACCTGACAGCAGTTGGTATGTGGGCAGTTCGAACAGTCCTTGTATATGTATTGGGCATCATGCTAGGCTGGGGCTTGGCCGGTGTCTGGATTGCAATAGGGGCTGACATAGCATTCCGGGCAATTGTTCTGGTTATTCAGTTCAAAAGAGGAAAATGGATGGCTCTCGAAAAAGCACCGGAGGCAGAATCTGAATGCCATCCGCAGACAACCAAAGAAAATATGTCGGCTTGTGTAAACAATTATTAAACTTTGCTAAGAAAAAGGTATTTTAAAAAACAAATCGCTTCGGGCAGTGAATCTATAGATTCCTGTCCGTTTTTTCTGTTTCTATATCTCTTTTTTGATGATTAACTTTTATATTTAAATTATTTATAAGGTACAAATTAGCGGAATGGGGGAAGACCAATTTAAATTTAAGGGGTTTATTTTAAATCTAACCTTAGAAGGAAAAAAGATTAAATCAGCATTCCAAATTTATCAAGCTCGAGTTCTTAATGAAAATAAAGACAAAGCCTTAGTATTGAAAACCTGAATCATATATTTTTATGCAGTTTAAATAAAAACAACCGGGGTAGTATGAATGTGAAGACAAACTATACGGAGGGATGATCAATGTATAATCAGTCCTATGAAGATTGTATAAAAGCTTGCTTGGAATGTATGGAAGCGTGCAATGTTTGTTACGATGCTTGTTTTCAGGAAGAAGATTTAAAAATGATGGCAGATTGTATTAGAATGGATCGGGAATGTGCAGATATATGTGCATTTGCTGCAAAATCCATGCAGTCCAATAGCCCTTTTGTAAAACAGGTTTGTAATCTTTGTGCAGATATATGCGAAGCATGCGGGAATGAATGTAAAAAACATGATCACGAACACTGCCAAAAATGTGCTGAAGCTTGCTTTAAATGTGCAGAAGAATGCAGAAAAATGGCTTCTTAAATCAAAAATAACAGCTAGACACCCGTAATGAGATGTCTGGCGCAGCTTGGTTTTTAAACTATGAATAATGTTTTTTAGGCTCACCTTGTATAAAAAAGGTGAGCTTTTACTATTTCTTCATTGAAAATGCAAAATTAATCGTTATCATGAAAGAAAGGTCTGATGAACTGCCTATATAGAAGATTTTTATAAAACTCACAGCAATGGAGAAAAAGGAGAAGTTAATGAATGTATGAATTTTTTAGCCAAATCAGTAATTTCATGAGCCAGCCTTTTATCAATATAGGACTTGATATGAGAGGAATTCCCATTCTATCTGCGTTTGTATTAGGGATTGTAGGGGCGTTGGCACCGTGCCAATTTACAGGAAATCTAGGTGCTATTGCATATTATGGAAACCAATCTATTCAAAAGAAAACTGCCTGGAAAGAGGTCTTTTTCTTTATTTTAGGCAAAATAGCAGTTTTCTCAGGACTTGGCATTTTAGTTTGGATCCTGGGTGTTGAAATCAAAACATCTCTCACTGCTTACTTTCCATGGTTTAGGAAAATAGTTGGCCCTATGTTTATAATAATTGGACTATTCTTTCTTGGACTAATCAAATTTCACAAAACAATTACATTGGGAAGTATACCAGATAGACTTCAAAAAAAAGGAAATTTAGGGGCGTTTCTCATGGGTGTAAGCTTCACGGTTGGTTTTTGTCCAACGATGTTCGTTTTGTTTTTTATTACGCTCATGCCTATGGCTATGGCCGTCAGCTATGGGACAATCCTTCCTGCCATCTTTGCTGTCGGAACCTCACTGCCTCTTATTATTGCAATCTTCCTAATATGGTACTTGGGGCTGGGGGGGAGATTACTGAAGAAAAAGGGAAGAAGGCTAGGTAATATAGTTCAAAAAGCAACCGGTTTGTTGATGTTTGTTCTTGGTATTTTGGATACCATTACTTATTGGAGTCTATGAATTGAGTAAAGAAAAAAAAAGTTAAAGGAAAACTGGAGTGCGTGTGAAAGGCTTAAAAAGCGTTTATAAATTGATTGCACCCAGTAAAAAGCAAATATCTTATTTGTCAGATAGATCATTCATTGTCAAAGTTAACCGTGACAATATTGCTTTAATTCAATATGAGTTCTGTTGGAGCAAATGATTTTCCTGCTGGACCACTATTTTAATTATCAGTGATTTATTTTCTTTAGCGGATTGTATCATTAGAAAAGTGGTAGCATTTATATTTAACATTTTTCTGAGTTCCATAGGGATAGAAAGCCTCCCATTTCTAAAAATACATTTATTTAAATAGTCATCTGTATGATGAGAGCTAATAACAAGTTGGTTAGCTTCTTTATATATCGTCACATATTCTCCATCCTTGAAACCTGCCTGTTTATACAGTTCTGCAGGAAGGGATATTTGGCCACTTTTTGTTAACTTCTTAATATACAAAGTACACGCCTCCTTTATATAAGCAAAAAATACAAATCTAATTATTGAGTTAGAGATTTAAATTTACGCGAATTATCTATGAGTATATTACGACAAAAGTATGAAGAAAATTTGCAGTCTAATATACTTCTTAATCAGTTAGCTATTGTTATACATTTTTTGAAGCCGTTTCAGTCCTTATTTTTTGCAAAATTTGATTCTGGATCTTAAAAGTTATAGGAAGAAGTAAGTGGAAATTGAAAATTTCTGCAAATATTATTCCTTAAAACCCTATTGTCTGATTACAATGTAACAGCAAATAAAGGCAGCAAAAATATATTAGAACTAGAATTAACAAATAACAAAACAACAAAATATAAAATGCCTAAAAATGTTGATGGCTATATTACGTTTATAGCGATCAACCATAAAAATAAAGGTGAGCTTGCTTTTCCACAGACCAACTTAATAAATATAGAAGCAACGATAAAGGAAATACATGGTATTCAGTTGTAGGTGAAGGTGAAATAAGCGGAACAAAATAAATGAATGAGTTAGTTAGCAGGAACTCAATTTATTTTTATGACTTAAATAATGTCAAAACCGGGAAGATAACCTTGTACTTTCATTAATACCTTTCTCCTTACTTTCTGCACATTTTCCTGTAATAATATCTTAAATTCTATAGGAGGTTATGGATTATGTTTATAAGTAAAAAGTTGACTTTGGGATTTGTTTCTTTCATTACTGCGATTTCATTGTCAGCGTGCAGCGGCAATGGTGAGGAAGCTGGTCCGGCAGAAACTGCAGAGAAAAACACATCTACTGAAGAAAACAATGAACATTCTGGAGGCCATAGCGGCATGGACCATTCTGGCTCCGGAGAGGCTCCTGAGGGATTAAAAGAAGCGGAAAATCCCAAATATGAAGTCGGCAGTAAAGCGATCATTACACATGGACATATGGAAGGAATGGAGGGCGCTGAGGCAACGATCGTTGGTGCTTATGATACAGCGGTGTATACTATTTCCTATACTCCAACCACTGGCGGAGAAAGAGTAGAAAATCATAAATGGGTAGTCCATCAAGAAATAGCGGATGCCGGTGAGGAGCCATTTGCAGAAGGGGACGAGGTTAGAGTAAATGCAAGCCATATGGAGGGCATGGAAGGTGCAACAGCTGAAATTGATTCTGTGGAGGAAATGACCGTCTATATGGTTGATTTTACTACAACAGATGGGGAAGAAGTTAAAAATCATATGTGGGTAACAGAAAATGAGCTGTCCCCAGCTGAGTAAACATAAAAATTGAAGGTTATAAGAGCTTATACTACTAGGGTGTAAGCTCTTTTTAAATACCTGGAAAAAATCGATATAATTCTTTCTATACTATAGCGGGGTATTGTATAATAGGGTTGATGAACGTTTTCGTTGTTTATGACTTGGATAAAGGGGTGTTTTTATGAGCGATACAAAAGAAAAAGTAAAACTTGCCGTTAACGGCGGCATTGGCTTTGGTGCCAAGCTGTCGGCGAAACAGCTTATGGTTTTGGCGAAATATATGGACGAAAATGACGAGCTGGAGCTAACGACATTTCAGCAGCTCTACATTGAAATCGATGCTGACAGGAAGAAGGAAATCATTAAAGAGTTTGAAGAAACCGGGCTGAATTGTTACCCGGTTGGGAGCTATGTAAAAAGCTTGAGAACCTGCAATTTTTGCAAGGGGGCAGAAGAAGAGGGAATGCCAACCGCGAAGGAAATAAATAAGAGAATTTCAGGCAGACCTGTTCCCTTTACACTAAAGCCTGCCTATACTGGCTGTCCGGTTGGCTGCGGGGAACCCCTTATGAATGATATTGGAATCATGAAGGTGAAAGAAACATATGATTTATATGTTGGAGGCAAAGCAAAAGGCAAGGATGCCGAAGCCGGGACTCTCTTAATGGAAAGCCTGAATCCTGACCAGCTATATTCAGCCATTGATACATTAATAGAAATATATCAGCAAAACGGCAAGAAAAGAGAAGCTTTCCATAAATTTGTGAAAAGGTATGGAATTGAAAATTTACGTTCAGAAACAAAGATAATATAAATGGAAAAGGAAACAGCATCAACACTCTTCTTGGATAGAGAAAAGATGCTGTTTTTTAATGGGATTTATTTAGAATATTTCTTTTTAAAAGCTTTCATAGCCTCAATCTGTTCTTCCCGTGAGACGTCAGGTACATGCACCCAGCCCTTTTTCTTTATAATATGGGAATATTTATCCTGCAGCCTGACCTGCTGCAGTGACATTTGAACATGAATGTTTTTTATGTTTTCAGCTTTCATAGCCAAAGCAGAAGTAAAGTTATCAAGTGCCATGGATCTGGCAGTGTGGCGTCCTTCAATAGCAATATTTTGTTCTGTTAGCTGATTAACGGGGGATTTGCAGTCAATAGGAACTGGCTTCACGTCTGTTAATGCTTCTACAGTAATATTTTCGTTGATTTGCGGATCCATCAGGTTAATCATGACCCTTACATGATTATCCATAATGACTATTTGTTCATATAGGACCTGGCGCAATTCGGGATCATCAACTGTACAGAAAAAGAGCTTTAATTTTTCTATAACGGCTTTATGAATGTTCAAATGCTCGGCCATAAGGCTTAAATCGATCGCTTTGAGTATCATATTAATCCCCCTAATACCAAAATTCACACTCTTTCTATGTTTATCATTGCACGGCTTGTCATCATGACAACATATTAATTTGAGGATGGATGTGTCAAAAAAACAAAATAAAAAGAACAGCTAAACTGTCCTTTAATTAACTCTTCTTTTCCATATCAAATAAAGCAAAAAGAAAACCGAAACGAATAGAATAATGCCGATTTGAAATTCTGTTTTTAATTTAAGTGCTTCCGAGATTGTGTATGCCTCAATAATTAAAGCGGGAATCTTCCCAAATGTGCTGGCCAGGCTGAATGAAAGCAAACCCATTTTGCTAAAGGCTGCAGTCAGCGTTACTGCTCCAGATGGAACGAAGGGCAAGATTCTTAGTAAAATAACGATAAAAAAGGCAGTAGTACCTTCAGCATTTTTAAGTTTAAGCAAAAATTTGTTATCCTTATTTTTGATCTTCGGAAAAATAGAGAATAGCCTGGAGATCCCTTTACGGTATAGAACGAAGCTTACGACCGCTCCAGCAGCTTCTCCAATAATTAAAATGAATAAGCCCCAGTTCAAGTCAAATACGGCAATAGTGCCGACCGTTATAAAGGCACTTGGGAGAACCCCTGTAATGGCGACCCCTACATTCATCATAATACTAAAAAGTGCTGCAAATAAAGGCTGTCCGGAAATCCATAAAAGAATATCAGAAAACATTCATTATTCCTTTCCAGTCCATTTGTAGCCGACTCCCCAGACAGTCAGTAGATAATCATCAGCCGGGAAACCGGCTTTCCGCAGTTTTTCACGTAAATTGCGGACATGTGAATCGATAGTGCGATCTTCAATGGATACACCATATCCCCAAACGGAACCAATCAAATGCTCTCTTGAGAAAACTTTGTTGGGGTTAGCGAGAAAAAGCTTAAGCATAGAAAATTCTTTTGGGGTTAAAAGGATTTCTTTGTTTTTAAAAAGCAGTTCAAATGAATCCTCTTTTAATACTAATCCCTTAAAGGTTAACGTTTTTCCGTCTGATTTCCTTCTTCTAAGAACCGCTTCAATTCTTGCGACCAATTCCTCTTCATCAAACGGTTTCAAAATGTAATCATCTGCTCCAATGTTGAGGCCTTTGACAATATCAGGTTTCTCGCTTTTGGCAGTCAGCATAATGATTGGAATATCCCAAAATTTCTTGATCTCCCGGCATACTGTCCAGCCATCCATTTCAGGCATCATCACATCCAGAAGAATGAGATCTGCAGTATGGGAATCCAGATAAAGCAAAGCATCTGCGCCTGACGTTGATTTAATGCAATTGTATCCGCGCGGTGTTAAATATAAAGAAATCAAATCAAGCATTCTTGTTTCATCATCAACCAGCAGTATTGTTTTCATCATCCATCGTCTCCCTTAAAAACCATATCAAATTCAGTTCCTATATTTTCTTTGCTTTTTACAGTAATGGTCCCTCCATGAGCATGGATAAGTTCTTTTACAATGGCTAGGCCGAGCCCCGTTCCCCCAAGGGCTCTTGTGCGTGATTTATCCACTCTGTAGAAGCGATTAAAAATATAAGGCAGTTCATGTTCAGGAATTCCTTTTCCGTTATCTTTTATCCTAATAATGATATTCTTATTGTGCCTGCTTACAGTAATAGCTGTTTTACCATCCGGTGAAGAATATTTAATGCTGTTATCCAAAAGATTAAAAATGATTTGTTCCAGTCTGGATGCATCAGCATTTAATTGGATAGCTTCCGGGCAATTTACTTCAAGTATCATCTTTTTATCCATAAAGGCAGGAGTGAATTTTGCTTCGATTTTTCTCATGAAATCATGGAGATCAATTGGTGTTTTGTGAATATCAAAAGAATTTTTATCAATTTTCGCCAAATCAAATAGGTTTTTAACCATATCTGAAAGGCGGTTTGTTTCTTCCAGGATAATCGTTAAATATTGATTTCTTTCCTCTGCAGTAAGATTTCGTTTTTGGACGATATCCGCATAACCTTTAATGTAGGTGAGAGGAGTGCGAAGTTCATGTGAAATGCTGGATAAAAACTCGCTGCGTTCCTCTTTTAAGTAACTTAAATCATTGGCTAATAACTGTATCGATTGTGCCAAATCCCCAAGTTCATCATCCCCTGTTTTAGGAAGGGAAACAGAAAAATCCCCCTTGCTGATTTGCGAGGTTGCTTCTTTCATTTTTATTAAAGGCTTTGCTAGTGCTTTTGATAGAAAAATAATGATTGTAATGGTAAAGATAACAGCAATGAACCCTGCAAGCAAAAACTGCTCATTTAAACGGGAAATGAGGGATTGAATCCATGCTGTATCCTGAAACATATAAACATAGCCGATAAGCTGGCCTTTCTGTTCAATGGGGCTTACGGTAGAAATATAATCCTCATCCCTCCAATTATCACCGATCGTTTGCCCTTCTCTGGGAACTGAAGGATTGGGCCTATCAATATATTCTTGAATGATGGAGCTTTTTACAGATGAACCAAGAATGTCCTTATTGATATTTGTAATTACCACATCTGTATTTGCTTCAGACTCCATTAAGGCTACATGGGAAATGGTGTCGTTTTCAAAATGTCTTTCAAGGATTGCACGATGAGAATTCCCCCTTGTCTGGAGAGCAATCAGTTCTTCTTCTACACGAGATTCAACAAGTGTGCTATGTAAAAAGAAAAACGTAAAGGTTTCAAGCCCGAAAAGGATCAGGAAAAACAATAACCCCAATTTTAAGGAAAGATTTTTCAAAGGACTCACTCATTTCAGATCAATTACTTCTATTATATTCGAAAAAATTGAAGAATCTATGCAGAAGCTTCAGGTTTTAATTAGGGTAGAGGAAGGTAAATTAGAATAATGTGCCCTAACATAGTAAAATACAAAGAGAACAGTTTGAAATTCAGGAGGGATATCAATGAGCGAATGTAAGTTAGATCATTCACAAGAAGACGTACAGAAAAAATATGAACAGCAGGCAGAATTTCTGCCAGAGGATATGAAACCATTATTCCAGTCCTTCTTCCAGGAAGAACATACCCAGGATCTATTAAATGAAGTTTTTCATCTATTAAAAAAGTTCGACCTTGCATCCCAAGAAGAAAAGAGCGAGCGTGTAAACAGGTTATACCTGGTTTTAAAAAATGTTTAAAAAACAATGCCACAGCCTTTGAGGCTGTGGCATTTGTTTATTTGTTTTATTACTTTGGAAAATAGAAAAATTAACGGGAGGCAATTTGCTTTATATTAGAAGATTGCCTTTTTGGTTACAATTTTTTTGTAGTTATTAAAATTTTATTTTAATTAATTTATTTTTTATGTTATGATTCAATTATTGAGAAATATAGAGTAGTATATTAATGAAAGCGATTACAAAAGGAAGTGACAGGAATTGAAGGAATGCCGTAAGCCTGTATTCGACTTGGCGATCCGGACTGCTGATATGCTTGTAAAAATGTTTGGTTCCCGCTGTGAAGTGGCCGTCCACGATTTCAGCGACTTAAAAAAATCGCTTATTCATATTGCCGGGAATGTAACAGACCGGAAAATCGGTTCTCCCATTACTGATCTCGTGTTAAATGAATTAGCCAAACATGATAATGATGTAAACGATATAGCGAATTATAAAACTCAATCAAAAAAGGGAAATGTCATGAAATCATCCACGATTTTTCTTCGTGATGATGAAAATAAGGTAATTGGCGCACTGTGCCTAAATTACGATATAAGTTTGCTAATGCAATTTAGCGGTGAAATTGAGGAGTTCATCGGCTTTGATGACAGCCATTCCAAATCCGAAAACTTCTACAACTCTGTCCAGGACGTTATCCACGAGATGGTCGAGCAAGTGCTTCAAGGATTTAAAAAGGCGCCTTCGCTCATGACACTTGATGAAAAGGTTGAGTGTGTACGCCAGCTTGAAGATAAAGGGACATTCCTGATTAAGGGGGCAACAGACTATGTAGCCTCTGTCCTGGGGGTATCTAAATTTACGATTTATAATTATTTGCAGAAAATCAGAACCATTAATGAGCTCCATCCCGAAGCAGCTATCGAACATAAATAAGACAATCCTTTCCTTGCTGACTATAACCAGTATAAACATAGTGAGAAAATGTATTTAAATCTAGAACCTTTGTGTTACAATTTTCTTTTGCCGCTAAAAAGATAAATAACGACCATTAGAGTAAAGGGGCATACAAAATGAAATACAGATCTGCATTCGATATCATCGGTCCGGTTATGATTGGACCTTCAAGTTCACATACAGCTGGAGCTGCACGAATCGGCCGGGTTGCCCGGACTCTTTTTGGAAAGCAGCCAGCCAAAGCAGAGATTTCTTTATACGGGTCTTTCGCGAAGACTTATAAAGGGCATGGCACAGATGTGGCCATTGTCGGCGGGATTCTTGATTTTGATACTTTTGATGAGCGCATCCCTTTTGCACTAAAATTAGCAGAAGAAGCAGGTATAGAAGTAATTTTTACAGTGGAAGATACGGTTACAGACCATCCGAATACTGTACGCATCAAGCTGTCAGAGGGAGAACGTGACTTGGAACTTGTCGGTATATCCATTGGCGGCGGAACGATTGAAATTACAGAGCTAAACTCATTTGAACTTAAATTGACAGGTGAGCATCCTGCTATTTTAGTCGTCCATAACGATCAGTTCGGCGTAATCTCCGCTGTTACAAATATTTTATCAAAACACCGAATCAACATTGGGCATATGGAAGTTTCCCGCAAAGAAAAAGGAAAAATGGCGATCATGGTCATTGAAGTGGACCAGAAGATTGACGAAGAAGTGATGGCTGAGCTAGAAGGGCTTCCAAATATTACGCAAATTATTAGAATGGTTGACTAATAGGATAAGACGCAGTGCACCAGGAGGGAAAAACTAATGTTGTTTAGAAATGTTGCTGAGCTTGTGGAGCTCGCTGAAAATAAAGAGGTTAAAATTGCTGAAATAATGATTCAGCAGGAAATAGAAGTTACCGGTCGGACTCGTGAGGAAATTATCGAAAAGATGGACCGTAACCTGACAGTAATGGAACAGGCAGTCGAGCGCGGCCTGAACGGAGTGACGTCTGTAACCGGATTGACAGGAGGAGATGCTGTTCTTCTTCAAAAATACATTAAAAGCGGCAAAGCATTATCAGGCAATATTTTACTTGATGCTGTCAGCAAAGCGGTCGCGACCAATGAAGTGAATGCTGCAATGGGAACGATCTGCGCTACCCCAACAGCCGGATCTGCCGGAGTTGTGCCAGGTACATTGTTCGCGGTAAAGGAAGTTTTAAATCCAACTCGCATGGAAATGATCGAATTCCTATTCACTTCAGCGGCCTTCGGCTTTGTGGTTGCAAACAATGCTTCCATTTCCGGGGCGGCTGGCGGATGCCAGGCTGAAGTTGGATCTGCAAGCGGTATGGCGGCTGCTTCCATCGTGGAAATGGCAGGAGGAACACCAAGCCAGGCAGCGCAAGCGATGGCGATTACACTGAAAAATATGCTGGGTCTGGTTTGTGACCCAGTTGCTGGACTTGTAGAGGTTCCCTGTGTGAAACGAAATGCCATGGGTGCTTCCAACGCTATGACTGCAGCCGATATGGCACTTGCGGGAATCACGAGCCGTATTCCTTGCGACGAAGTCATAAATGCCATGTTCCAAATCGGCCAAACTATGCCATCTGCGTTGAGGGAAACAGCAGAAGGCGGTTTAGCTGCAACTCCGACCGGGCGAAGGCTGCAGGAACAAATTTTTGGGAAAAAGCAATAACCCTATATAATATAATTGGTAGCACCAATTCTTAACGGAGTTGGTGTTATTTGATTTGCGGTGAAAAATTGGTTAACAGTGATTGGCTGTTTTATGGCATACTTGATAAGGAATTTTTTAAAAGGGAGAGAATTAAAAGATTGAAGGTTCTTAGAGGAGTTTTTTTCACTATTATTATATTATTTATGCTGTTATTAGGAATCATCATTCCAGCAGCGTTAATCGGGCTGGTTGTCTTTTTTATTGGATTGTTTTTAAACAATCAGTACCGCAGATATAAAACCAATTTTAAACAATCCGGCTGGGTAATGGCTGCAGGAATTGTCCTCTCACTAATTTTGGCTGTTGCATTTTCTGAGACCACTGAAACTGCAAAAGATCAGGACATTGAGGGCACTTCTGAACAGGAAGAAATGGCTAAAGAAGAGCGGCGGGAAGCCGATGAAAAAATGCAAGCAGAGGAAGAAAAGCTTGCTGAAGAGAAGGCGAAAGAAGAGGAAGCAAAAGAACAGGCCGAGGAGAAAGCAAGAATAGAAGCTGAGAAAGCAGAAAAAGAAAAGCAAGAAGAATCAGAGAGGCTGCAACAGGAAGAAGAACAGAATGCTGCCAGCTTGGGTCTTGAGTTAGTGACTGTTGGGAGAGTAGTTGATGGAGACACGGTTGAAACATCCGATGGAAGAAAAGTGCGGCTAATTGGGATTAACACGCCGGAATCGACAACAAAAGTTGAAGAATACGGCAAGGAAGCCAGCCAATTTACCTCATCCAAGTTAACGGGGAAGAAAGTTTGGATGCAAAAGGACGTTTCTGATACAGACCGATATGGCCGTCTGCTAAGACTCATTTGGCTTGAAATCCCTTCAGATGATATGGACGAAAGCGAAATACGTTCTAAAATGTTCAACGCCCAATTAGTGCTTAACGGGTACGCTGAACCATCAACCTATAATCCGGATGTAAAATACAGCGAATACTTCAGAAAGTTTGGCAGGGAAGCAAGGGAAGCTAATAAAGGTCTCTGGGCGTTTGGAAATGAAGGAACAACCAGGGGGGATTTGGACTATTCGGGGAGCAGCAGTGCGGCTGGTTCATCGTCAGGTTCTGGAACTGGCAATACCTCAAGCGGCTCAGAAGCCGATAGCAGCTCGTCCAACAACAGTGCTTCATGGTCATCGGAAAATCAATCAGAGTCTTACAAAAATTGCACAGAGTTGAGAAAAGTGTATCCGAATGGAGTTCCATCGACACATCCTGCTTATGACTCAAAACATGATCGAGATAAAGATAATTTTGCATGTGAAAGATAGAATGGAGGCTGATTCTTGCAAAAGAGTCGACTTTTTTGATGAAAACTGGCGGTTTTTAACAATGAGGACATGATTCAATCATTAAAAGGAAGCCGCCTATGTTTATTCGCTAATTTTTATGATTTCTTCGCTAAATTACTGAATTTGTTCGTAGGTTTTAGAGGTTTCTTCGCAATTTCACCATTTTGTTCTCAAGTTTTGGCAGTTTCTTCGTAAAGTTCACAATTAAGTTAATTTATTCCAAATAGAAAGCAGCCTGCTAACCAAAGTTGCAGGCTGCTTTCTATATTATTTCCACCTAATATTCTCCATCACAAATTAGCTTTCCGGAAAGGTAGGCATTCGAACAAAACTATAGCTCAAATTTTGAACTGTAATGTCAAACTCGATTTTGTTTACTAGAAAATCTATGCTAGCTTTCATGACTTCGACCGTGATACCTTCACCAGGGCTTCGCGATCACCGGAATGGAGCTTAACTTTTACCTCCGGATGCTCATGTAAAGCAAGCGCAGCAAAGGTAATAAATGTGGCAATCGCAACAATCGGCCTTAACACATTAATTAGTTCAATGGCAGCCATTTGTGTATCGAGCTGCCTGTCATCGAGCTCTTCGTGAAATGCCATTTCGTAAAGGGCTGAACCTTCTTCTTCGAATAAACACTGCACGAAGGAAATGGGAATACATTTTCGTAAAGTTTCGAGCCTTCCCTACAATTAACATAATGCCAAAATCAGCATTGAGCTTTACCATAGCCATAAAAAAAGAACACTGGCCTAAACCAGTGTTTTAAGATGTTCTTCTATGATGGTCATTCAGCTTAATAAGTGAACCTCTTTTAATCCAATAGTGGAAGTTATCTGCAGGAAAAACGCCACGCCCGCTGGATCTATCCATTTGAATGACAACACTGCTCGGGGTTACCTCCAAGATCTTAAGAGTCTGAGAACGGTAAAGATTCGGAGCAAAGCAGCTTTTGATTTCGAATTGCATATCTTTATCCAGGTTCAATGATAATACCTCCTAAAAGTATTGTTATAATCAGGATTCCCATTCTATATTTTTCTATCCATATATTGGCCAGTATAATTAACTAAAAAATCTCCAGCAAGCGTGCTGGAGATTTACATGTCCAATTTAATCGGCTGTGATTTCTTCATATAAACAGATTGGGGTCTGGTTTTGTTATATCTGTTTTAATAAACTAATAATCCTTAAGAAATAGCGATCAAAAAAATATAACTTTTGCATTTTTCAAATAAATTGTATAATTCATCTAGGTGCTATGAATCTATATAAGCAGGTGAAGGAATTTGAGTGAAAAGGTTAAATTGGGGCTAATTGGAATGGGAGCTATCGGTGAAAGGATATTACATCAATTTCAGCAGCATGGAGAATTTGAAATTGCAGCCCTCTGTGATCGAAACGTTGACCGTTTAAACAAATTTAAGAATGAGCTGCCGGATGCAGCAATGTACACAGATCATTTGAACATGCTTCAGGACGAAACGATTAAGCTCATTTATTTAGGGGCTCCGCCTAAATTCCATCATTCAATTGCGATGGATATAATCAGAAGAGGCAAGAATCTGCTGTGTGAAAAGCCGCTTGCCAATTCGGTTGAAGAAGCGAAAGAAATGGTTGAAGCAGCTGAACGGGCCAAAATTGTCCATGCCATGAATTTTCCAATGGTATATAGCCAGGCCTATCAGGTATTTAAAGAAAAGATACAGAGCGGAGACCTGGGAAAAATCAAAAAAGTAGAACTTCATCTGCATTTTACCCAATGGCCTCGCGCGTGGCAGAAAAATGAATGGATCTCAAGCAGAGAGCAGGGTGGATTTATCCGGGAAGTAGCTCCCCATTTTATTCAAATGATCCATGATGTTTTCGGGGAAATGTGCGATATTAATTCTTTTGTTGAATATCCTGAGGATGAACTTTTGTGCGAAACAAGCTTTATCAGTTCAATGAAGCTTCCACGAGGTATTCCTGTTCTATTTAACGGAATAGCTGGTATTGGACAGAAAGACCATCTTTCATTTAAAGTCTTCGGTGACAAAGGAACATTGGACATGGTGAACTGGGGCATTCTTTCCCAGAGTACAGCTGCAGACAACGGGGTAATCATCCCACTTGAAAGTTCTGATACAAGCAGCCTTGCCGGAGAGTTGCTTAAAGCAATCAAAGGTGATTCAGCAAAGCTGGTATCTTTTAAAGAAGGATACGCGGTTCAAAAAGTTTTAGAGGAATTAATAAAGGCAAATTAGAGGCTCTTTTGTGTCTCTTTTTTGTTGTTTTCCATTTCAATACATTTGTAACGAAATATTCACAGCTTTTAAAAGAACAGAGGTGATAAAATTGGTCTAACAAAAGACGAGGAGAGATAATGATGGAGGAGCTATTGAAGCAGCTGCTGGAAAGCAACAAAGAGATAAAGAATCAGCTGATCCAAATCGATAAAAATGTAAAAATACTTGAACACAGATTGGACCGCCTAGAAAAGGTGGATAGCATTGAACACCGAGTAATGGTTAACCAAATCGATCTCACAGATATAAAGGAAATTGTTGAAAAAATGGATTCTTTCCAGAGAGAAGAAATGAAGGATTTTTTGGAGATTATTAAAGAAACGACTTTAAAGCAAATGTTAAGCGAGGAAATTACACAAATCCACCAGCGGCTTGACGCTCAATTAACAAAGATAGCAAAGAATGAAGAAGCCATCCTGATGATAGAAGGGAAAACGTCATCTAAGGCCGTCTAAATAATGCCGTGTGCTAACCTCTTTTAAAGAGGTTTTTTATTTTGAAAATTTTTCATAAAAGTATTGCCAAAAAAGGGGTACCGGATTATGATTACTAAGAAAATATTTAGTGTATCGAAATAGAAATGTATATATCTTATGAAGGAAGATGACCGATGGCACTCCCGCTAAGTGAAACAAAGCAGAATGAGAAGCTCAGTATCCGTAATGGAATTGCAACAACCATTGTATTAAACATTAGTAATAATTATTTTCCGCTGTTTGCCATCAGTGTGCTCGGAGCAACAAATTTTCAAATAGGGCTTATCAGCTCGTTACCGCAGTTTATTGGCATGTTTGCCATGGTGATAGGATCCATGATTTTGAATCGCCTGGAAGAGAAGAAAAGATTTACGGCATATTCTTTCCTGGCGGCAAGGCTCTTTTTATTCTTGATATTTTTCGTTATGTATTTGCCTGCTGAATATAGAAGCTGGGCCTTTGTTCTTCTTGTCGGCTTTATGAATCTGCCGGGATCCTTCGCAAATTTGAGCTGGCAGAGTTTTATAGGCGATCTGATCCCTGATGACCGGAGAAGCGGATTCTTTAGCGAACGAAATAAAGTTCTCACGATAGTTGGTATGTTTTCTACATTTTTGATCGGCATCCTTCTCCAGCAATTTGACAAAACAAGCCCATTTCCATTTCAAGTTTTGTTTGTCTCTGCGTTTCTTTTCGGCTTAATAGAGGTTTATTATTTACTGAAGCATAAGGAAGAGAAGAAGGAAAAAAAGAGAGAGAAAAAGCGCTTATGTTTCGGGTTGGAGGTTTTCAGGCATAAGCCTTTTCTCTACTTTTTGTTTTGCAGCCTCTTTTTCAATTTCGGCTGGCAAATGGCATGGTCATTATTTAGCATTTATCAGATTAAGTATGCGGGAGCAACAGCACTGTGGATCAGTTTATTTACAGTAGCGAACCAACTGGCGCAAATTATCAGCTACAAATGGTGGGGGAGAATGGCTGATAAACATAGCAATGCAAAAATGATGATCCTTGTCTCTGCTGGAATGGCCAGCGCACCTGTTTTGACGATTCTTTCTCCTAATATGATCTATCTTGTTTTAGTGAATGGCTTTAGCGGGCTGTTTGTGTCTGGTACAGTTCTTATCCTATTTAACCAGCTCTTGGAGGTAACAGAGGAAGAAAAGCGGAGTGTCTTTATTTCCAATTATAATATTTTGCTTGCACTAGTGGCCTTTGTTGCTCCGCAATTCGGCGTCTATCTCCTCGAGCAAACGAGCATTGATATGGCGATGATCGTTTCCACAATCCTAAGAGGATCCAGTGCCGGAGTTTTCTTTTTCTTGTACCTATTCTTGAAAAAGAACCAATCGAAATCACTGCCTGCTGCCTTTATTTAGTGTGTAAATCTGACCAAACTCAAAGTCAATACAAGTTGTATTGGCTTTTTTCCCTTCTAGGCCGCAGTATAGGATTTTGTTATTTAGATAATAAAATATTTTTAGACCAAGACTTAAATAATTAAAAAAGGGAACCCGCGGGTTTCCTTTTTTAATGGAATTAAAAGTATATACTCGAAAAAGTCCCCACACTTAATGTATAATAATGGGGTATGAGTTCTTCAGTTGAAGAAGAATTCCATTACATATAATTACCTTTTTATAGATCCAAAGCTGAAAGAGAGTGGGACATATGGGCCGTAAATGGAACAATATTAAAGAAAAGAAAGCTTCAAAGGATGCGAATACAAGTCGTGTTTATTCCAAGTTCGCACTTGAAATTTATGTAGTTGCTAAACAGGGCGAACCTGATCCTGAAGCAAACCAGGCTTTAAAATTTGTACTTGAACGTGCAAAAACATATAATGTGCCAAGAAATATCATTGATCGTGCGATTGAAAAAGCCAAAGGCGGAGCGGAAGAAAATTATGACGAGCTTCGTTACGAAGGATTCGGGCCAAGCGGTTCCATGATCATTGTTGATGCGCTGACAAATAACGTAAACCGCACTGCTTCCAATGTACGTGCTGCATTTGGTAAAAATGGAGGCAATATGGGAGTGAGCGGTTCAGTAGCCTACATGTTCGATTCAACAGCTGTAATTGGCGTTGAAGGCAAATCCGAAGAAGAAGTGCTTGAAATCTTAATGGAAGCAGACGTAGACGCCCGTGATATTTTAGAAGAAGATGAAACCGTAATCGTCTACGCTGAGCCAGATCAATTTCATGCTATTCAGGAAGCCTTTAAAGAAGAAGGCATTACAGAGTTTACAGTTGCGGAATTAACGATGCTTCCTCAAAATGAAGTTACACTGGATTCTGATGCACAAGCTCAATTTGAAAAGCTGATTGATGCTCTGGAAGATCTGGAAGATGTTCAACGGGTGTACCATAATGTTGACTTAGGTGAATAAGAATCAAGAAAGGAGTCCAGATTAAATGATGGACTCCTTTTTTTGATAGTATCGGGTGGTCAATAATTTAATTATGTAAACAAAGTGATTAGCACTTCTCTTATGGATGAGAATGATGAAAATTTTATCATATACGATTGGCGAGCTCCAATTTCAAGCCTTTATTATGATTACTCACCAGGGGCTGCCAAGTATTGCACAACAACCGGAACTATTCATGGTGAAATGACTTTAAAACGGCAATTCATCATTCGAATGGTGTAATAGAAGGAATGTATGATACCGGAGTAGCCATTGGTGATCACCTAAGGGATTGAATTTGATGCTGTCGTGATTTACAATGCTTCAGATTATAGTAAAGAAAGAGGAAGGAAGCTTTTTTATACGGATTGTACAAGAGCCATGCACCGTTTAAGTTTATTCACACTCGGAGAAACTTGTCCTTTTATCGGTGAATTAGACGAAGGATGTTATAAATTTGTTGATATAGGTTGATATCTGTCGGATATCAACTAGCTAGCACTTGCTTTCTTTTTGCTATTTTGTTTTGTTTTCTTTTAAATACAGGTGTTTCAAAGGTGGAATACTGTATTGGAAATATTACACCAAAGAAAATTACTAGTTTAAACTCTGTATTAACGGGAAGAAATAAGGCGAAAGGAGAGTTTTACACATATGAATTCGTTTAAGATTATTTACACATTTGAAAAAGACGTAACTGTTACTGAAGTAGTTGAAGCAGAAAACAAATCCGAGGTTATTGGGAGCATTAAGGATCTCGAAGGATTCGTTGAAGTTACTGATTCCGATGACAATTACCATCGCTTTGACTTTGCAGACGTCAAATTAGTGACAATTACTCAATAAAAAAGAAGGCCTCTAAATGGCCTTCTCTTTAAAAACCCGCATAATAAGCGGGTTTTTCTATTCTCTCACTAAATCACCAACCAGGATATATCGCTGTGGTGCATCCCCGACAAAATCAAACGGGTAACAAGTTGTGACAGTCAGGGTTGCTCTCGGCTTAGGTACGATGACTGTTCTGTCGTCTGCATCAACTATTCTTACTTTGCGGACTTTGTAGGTAAACTCGCCTGCAGACGTGTTGACTACCAGTAAATCGCCTACTGTTACTTCGCCAAGCTTTCGGAATACGGTATCCCGGTGGCCGGAAAGGACAGAGTTGTCAGCTTCGCCCGGGAGTACACTTCCCGCAAAATGACCGACCCCTTTTTCCAGTTCATCTTCGTTGGTACCATGGAAAATCGGGAGGCTTGATGATATTTTTGGTATTGACAGCTCGCCAATCTCTTCCCCCGTTGCAGGTCGTACCGGATACAAGGTTGATCCATCAGTTTTCTCTGCCTTTGACACATGCTGATGATTTTGTTGCTCTATAGGTTTCTGATCAATTTGGGCTGTAGTTTGTTCAGCGTAGAAAAAGGGCTGTATATTTGAAAATACAAGCCAAATTCCTATAATAATAACTGCCGAACCAAGAACGGCCTTTAATACAGTCTTATTGTTCACGCAGATTTCACTTTCCGTTTGCGGAAAATGAACGCTCCTAATACAATTAGACCCATTCCGGCAAGAATACCTTCAGCATAATTGCCGGCAGTATTTGGCAGCTTGCCGCCTTTAACTGTTTTTACACTCTTCGGAGCAGGCTTGGCTTTAACTGGTTCCTGTTTCTTAATAACCGTTTCAGCCTGGTTCAAATCGCCTATTGTATCTTCAATCAGCTCTGAACTGAACATATCAGCTGTAATGACCATATCAGCAAGGAATTCGCCTTTTGTATTGAACAGCTCGATCAATAAGTCAAAGCCATTTGTCTCTTCTAATACCATCATTTCCTCTGTTGTTAAATGAATTTTTTCATTGCCTTTAACGAGATAAAACTCTGCATCCAGCTGGAACAGATCCATCATTTCCTGCATAATGCTAATAAGTTCAGCAATTTGTTCTTCGTTCAGTTCCTCAGCACTTTCAAAATCGCCAAACGCCATTAAGCGGCTTTCCAGGTCCATCATTTTGTCAAGAAGGGCTGGATCTTCAAAATCCAAAGTCATAAAGTGTGTCATTAATGCTTCAAGTTCTTCGTCAGTAAGGCCGATATCTGCAAGCATTTGAGTCAGCTCATCTTCACCTGGCATTTCATCTGCACCAAGATAAATGGAAACCATGATATCCAGGTCTTCAATATACTCATAGTTTTCCAAAGCATCTTCGTTTTCCTTAAGGAGAGCGTTAAGTTCTTCCATAGTAAGGCCGTAGTCTTCAAGCAGCTGCTGAAGAGTTTCTGCATTAATTTCTGTACCTGTATATGTCAGAAAAGAAGTTGTCGAATCCAAAGCGTCAATATATTTGAAAACGCCACGAACATTTTCATTTGCTTCCATTTCTCCATTTTCAACAAGCATTGCTGTTAATTCTTCCTCATTCTCGAAACCATAGTCAGCCAAGAGCTGCTGCAGGTTTTCTTCAGTAATTGGCTCACCCAGGAACTCAATTAAATCTTCCATCGTTTCAAAATCTTCCATATTTACATCCCAAAAATATTCCAGGTGGTCAATTAAGCCCTCTTCAGTCCAATTTATTTCCTGTAAAAATGCAGCCAGTTCTTCCTCGTTTGGAGCTGCATAGCTTACTGCAGGGAACAAACCGAATAATAGAACAGAAGTTAAAAATAATAGTTGCAGTTTTTTCAAAGGTGATTCCTCCGTAAAAATTAATAAATTTCTAGAATAATATAATGTAAAAAATATTTTTCGGATAGAATTGTTATTCAGAAATTTATCGGATATAATAATAGGCTTTTTTTAATAGGTTATAAACCCTAAGAAATGTACATTTTCCGAGGGTTTAATCTTTAGCAGTTGAAGGAAAAGGTTCAGAAGTATTGGATAAATCCCTTTTTATACCTCTGTTTCCTGCATTTAAATAAATAATTTAAATAGGAGAACTCTTGATAAGAGACCTACTGCTAATTTGGTTTTGTTAAAAAGCCTGGTTATTAAATGCGGGTTCCTAAAAAGAAGGCTATGTTAAAGCGCCTTGTTGATTTTGGTCCTATGTGGATCGGGAAAGAAGGCGCATTGGCAGCTCTAAACGATAATTAGACTATGCAGGAGAAACTTTTAAATTTTACCAAAAGGGGGGATTGATTATCAGTTTAAATATGTGTAAAATTACACCAATAGTATAAAATGATTGCAATTCCAATGATTGTTATAGAAGAGGTGATGTAATGGATTCTCAAACTGAAAAATACCATAAAAGCATTTTCCAATTTGAACTGGCAAAACTTAAAGAAAAAGGCTATATAACAGATGAACATTATGCAATCACCATGAGTGCACATAATAAATATTATTCTAACCTTGACGAAAAGAGGCAGGAGCATGAGCTGATCCATGCTGCTGTTATAAAACAAAATACAAGGCAGCCTGCCCAGCAGCCGGTTAAACCAAAAAAGAAATTATCACCAGAAGAAGCCAGGGAAAGAAACATCTCCTGGCTGTTGAATATCGGAGTCATCCTCCTGCTGATTGGCGGGCTGTTTGTCGCCACGAGCAACTGGGACACGATGTCCAATTGGATGAAGAGCGGCTCTATTGCTTTTGTTTCCCTTCTTTTCTATGGAATGGCCTATATTTCAAATAAAATATTAAAAATTGAGAGAACATCGTTTGCTTTCATTGTTCTCGGCAGCTTATTCTTGCCAATCTTTATTTTATCTGTTGGATGGTTTAAATTGCTTGGCCCGTATTTTTCATTTTATGGAGAAGGTCGTTTCATACTTGGAGCGGCTGGAAGTTTTCTAATTGTACCGATATACAGTATTCTTGCAAAGAAGTTAAGTTCTCGTTTATTTGTCTGGTTTGCTTATATTGCCCTAAGTGCCAGTGCAGGATATACATTAGCAGCATTCAAGCTTGAAAAAGATGGCTTCTATTTAGGCCTCATGCTTTTTAACGCTTTGCTTGCAGCTGCCTATCACAGAATCAAAAACCATGAAGACTTAAAGCTGTTTTCAAAAGAGCTTGTTTATTTTGCACAAATTAATTTGGTGCTCTCTACGATTTTAATGCTCGCTTTCTTTAATAGCCCTGTTTTTTACAGTGTAAATATTTTAGTATCTGCAGCTATTTATTTATCAATGGTCTATGTTACTGGTAAAAAGGAATTCCACTTTGTTTTTAGTTTATTGATTGTCTACGGTGCCTACCAGCTTATTGAACATTCCGTTTTAGATGTGGCTGCTCCGGTATTCTATGCGCTGGTTGGAACAGGATTTCTGTTAGTGCCGAGGATGATGGATCATCATTATCCTTGGGAAAAAGTGTTCAGGGTTACGAGTTCAATTGTCTCAATCCTGGCGTTTCTCTATATTTCGGTTGAAGGCATACTTCTTAGGATGAATGAACCGTCCGCTGCATTGCTTTTGGCGTACATTATTCTAGCCGTACAGTTTATTTATTTGGCAAAAATGATGGCTAATGTGCTTTTTGCGTACCTTGCCCCCATTTTTATAGCCTCTGCACTGTATGAGATTATGCTCATGCTTGATCAGGCATTTGGTTTTAAAAATTTTATTCTCCCAGTATTCTTTATCGGTTTTGTGCTTTTTATAAGCATAGGATATTCACTAAAGCATCCGATGCTAAAAGTCATCGATTCAAGCTCACGTGATGTGGGAAATGGCATCATGGTATTTTCCATATTGCTTGCAATAGGCCTTTGGGATTGGATGGCAGCCGGAACCATGCTTTTAATTTTTAGTTTTGTGATGTTCCTGGTTAATACGGTTGAAAAAAGAAGCTTTTATACAGAGGCAGCACCATGGGCCATCCCGATTTCCATAGGGTTCGCTTTTATGTTCTATGGAGAAGAAATGCGCAGGACCTTTAGCTTGTATCATGATTCACTTGGGATGGCGATGAATACGGTTATGGCTAGTGCTGTACTCTTGGTGTTAACTTATGTTTTAAAATGGAAGAATCATAAAACTGCTGCCAGAAATGCTTTTTTCATCGCACAGGGGTTTTATTCGATCTCATTATTTTCAGCACTCGTATTGCCAATCAATGATGTTTGGGTGAGGCCGGCAATCCTATTGGGCGGTGTGGCTATGTATCTGGCACTATATTTTGCGATAAAACAAGTATGGGTGCCGTTTTTTGCGGCAACGGTTTCTTTGCTTGCATACTTCTCTATAATAAATGGTCTAACCCTAGCAAGAGTTAACTTTGAATATTTCAATTGGATTCAGCTGCCAATAGGTGCATTTATTCTCCTGGCTATTGCTTATTTTTTATTGAAAAAAGATTCAATATTGGCAAAAGGCTTTTCTTGGATTGGCCATTTTTACATGCCGCTCGCAATGTTTCTGACACTATTCATGTATAGGGAAAATAGCATTTGGGGCTTTCTGGGCGCTTTGGGAGTTTATTGGATCAGTTCGAGAGTTTCCCGAAAAGAGTGGAAAGTGAAAGTCTTCCTATATAGCGCATTCCTTGCACTGTTCATGTCCATTTTAACTGGAATGGATCATATTAGGGATGGTGAGTACAGTGAGTTTGCTTTCTTGCTGGTAAGCTGTATTATTTTTGCATTTTGGCTTCATGCACACCAGGCTGATAAACAGAGAAGCATTTTCTTTCTTATTCCTTGGTCTGTGGTCGGCATTTTGGCATTTCTTTCAGCTTATCCATTTGGGTGGGTTCCATTTGTTGTTTCGGTTTTATATGCAGCTGGATTAATTGCTTACTTACACAGATTGAAATTAGATATATTGTCAGGAATTCCACTGTTTTTAATTTTTATTGGCACAATGAAATTCCTGTATATTAATCAAATTTCACCTGAGTTTAAGACTCTTACCGCGGCTGGGTTTGGTTTGATCCTGGCCATTATCGGCAAAACCATTTACAACCGGACTTTCTTATTCGAAGGCAAGAGGAAACAGGCAGACAGCTATACCATTACAGCCTTCTTATTCTTCCTTTCAATCTATCTATTTCATGCAGAGGATTTATGGGCAAAAGTTCTTCCGGGTTTATTAATCAGCATCTTTATTTATTTGCAGCGCAATAGAATTCCATCTAACCACTTCTGGATGCCAGGATTGCTTTCCGGTTTTGTTCTATTGGAACCGTATTATGCTTTACTGCGTCACATTGAGATTCCCGCACTTTTAACAAGGGAACTTTACGTGCTTCCATGGATTGCTCTGATTATTTTAACAAGAAAAATTCTCAAAGACCGATATGGCAAGCTTACAAATAGGCTGCAATGGGCTCTGCTCATCAGTGTTTCATTGCTGCTCGTACAGGATGGGCTTGCAAGCAATACGGTTTATGATGCGCTGATTGTCGGCACGCTTTCACTTCTTTCCATGCTGGCAGGAACTTTCTTCCGAATAAAAGCATATTTCTTTGTCGGTTCAGGAGTACTTTTGCTAAACGTACTGCTTCAGACAAGACCATATTGGGGCAGCCTCCCTTGGTGGGCTTATCTCTTAATAGCCGGCTCACTTCTCATCACTGTCGCCAGTTATAACGAATGGAAGAAACAACAAACAGCAAAAGGTGAAGAGCCTCTTATTTCAATTTGGAAGAATATTATTATAAAGAAATTGAAGGAATGGCAATAAAATTTGTTTTTATAGATAAAAAGCCGACTGTTTTTGTTGGCTTTTTTTATGTGCTTTTCGCTCAGAGGATTGATCCGTTAACTGAAAAAATAAATTAGTAAATTTTCTGAAAATAAGTTGACTTTTTCCTATTTACACGGTATCTTTGTGTTAAATATATGACACTTAATATATATTACGATATATAAACGTTATATAAAAGTGTTATCTTAAAATGATAATTTTCTGGGAGGTTTTGGCTTGATCCTGCATGATATTGAAACGGAAAGCCGCGATTTTATAGAGGAATTGCAGTTGAACCGGCTCAAGCAGACAGCGGAGAGAGTATTTAACAAAGTACCTTTTTATCGGAAAAAGTTTTTGGAAAGTAATATTGCACCTGAGAATATTAACAGTCTGGAGGATATTCGGAAGCTGCCATTTACTGTTAAAGCAGATTTACGTGAAAATTACCCATTCGGGCTTTTTGCCGTGGATAAGAAGGATATTATCCGGCTTCATGCTTCCTCTGGAACAAGCGGTAAGCCGACTGTTGTTGGGTATACACGCAATGATATCGAGATGTGGGGGAATCTTGTTGCCAGAGCGATTGCAATCGGAGGAGGCCAGCCGGGACAGGTCTTGCATAATGCTTACGGATATGGATTGTTTACCGGAGGGCTGCGACTCCATTATGGAAGTGAACTGCTCGGAATGGCCACTGTCCCTATATCTGGCGGTAATACTGACCGGCAGATTATGCTGATACGGGACTTTGAGCCTGAGGTTATTTGCGGCACTCCGTCGTATATATTGAATTTGGCTGAAAAGATGGAAGAAAAGGGTTTAGATCCTTCAAAAGCTTCTTTAAAGTACGGCATTTTTGGTGCAGAACCATGGTCGGAAGAGATGCGGCATACGTTAGAAAAAAAACTGGGCATTAAAGCATGCGATATTTATGGGCTAAGCGAAGTGTTGGGACCAGGAGTAGCCATGGAGTGCCATGAAGTGCAGGATGGATTGCATATAGCAGAAGATCATTTTTTCGCAGAGATTATTGATCCAGTAAAAATGAAACCGCTTCCAAACGGAGAGCAGGGTGAATTGGTTTTCACCAGCTTAACAAAGGAAGCTTTTCCAGTGATTCGCTACCGAACAGGTGATATTGCTTCCCTTTCTAAAGAGAAGTGCAGCTGCGGAAGAACTACGATTCGAATGAGCCGGGTAAAAGGCCGGATTGACGATATGCTGAATGTAAATGGCGTTAATCTATTTCCTTCCGAAATCGAGCATTGTCTTTTGCAGATTCCGGAACTTGCCCCTCATTACCAGATTCATTTACTGCAAAAAGGAAGCCTTAAGTCATTGGAGCTTCATGCAGAATGGAGCGAAGGATTTTTCAAGGAAATGATAGACGCTGATTTGATAAAAAGGAAGATTCAGCATGCTTTGAGGCAGCATTGCTTTATAACCATACAGCTTGAAGTCCATCCGCCAAAAACCTTGCCAAGATCGGAAGGCAAAGCTGTAAGGGTTGTGGATCGAACGAAGGAAAATGCAGTTGTTTAAATAGGACTTGCAAGACTCGTAACAAAACAGGGGGTGAACTTTTTGTCTGGAGTAATTTCTTATCAGGAATGGACCGAAGAACAAAAATATGAGCAATTTATAAAGCGTATCGAGGCAGGCGAAAAAATTGAAGCGGATGACTGGATGCCTGAAGATTACCGGCTGACCTTAATTAAATTGATTTCCATGCACGGAATCAGTGAAATTATGGGGGCTCTGCCGGAAAAAGAGTGGGTGCCGAAAGCTCCCTCTTTAAAACGCAAGCTTGGAATTATGGCAAAGGTACAGGATGAGATGGGGCATGGACAGCTGCTGCTCCGTGTTGCAGAGGACTTAATGAAGCCGCTCGGGAAAACGCGTGAGGACATCATGCAGGATCTATTCAGCGGCAGGCTAAAGTTCCACAACGTCTTTCATATGGAGGCGCCTACATGGGGTGATGCTGGATTGATTGGCTGGCTGGTTGACGGTGCGGCCATCATTACTCAGACCAATATGCTTAATGCCTCGTATGGCCCTTATGCCCGTGCACTCAAAAGAATTTGTGCTGAGGAAGTATTCCATGCCCAGCATGGTGAAGCGATTATCATGGCGTTAGCAGAAGGGACCGATGAGCAAAGAGCCATGGTCCAGGATGCGGTGAACCGCTGGTGGGAGGCTTTGCTAATGTTCTTTGGACCGGGAGATGCTACCACCACTGGCACTTCCAAGCAGGATACAACTATCAAATATAAAATCCGGACAAAGACGAACGAAGAACTAAGGCAGGATTTCTTTACAAAGTATATTCCGCGTGTTCTCTCGCTCGGTCTAACCGTTCCTGATGAAACGATGCAGTTCGATCAGCAACAGAATCTTTGGGTCTATAAACAGCCGGACTGGAACAAATTTAAGGACATTATTAAAAATAATGGACCGAAATCAAAGGAACGCCTCGGCCTCCGCCAAACAGCTTATGATACAAACGAATGGGTGAGAGATGCTCTAAATACAGCAAATTAACCGGACCAGATGGGAGGGAACGCTTTGGGAAGCGAAGGATTTTATCAGGAATTTGAAGTGTTCAGCAAAAGAACAGATACCTCTTCTTTGCAATATCAATTTTCGCTGTTGGCGCCAAATCGGGAGCTTGCCCTCGTCATGGCACAGGAAAATTTTATGAGGAGAGAACCGGTCGCAGACATTTGGGTTGTTAAACGGTCCGATGTAAGGAAAATGACTCCGGAGGAAAAGCAATCACTCATGCGGCTGGATAATAAAGAATACCGAACTACAAAAGGATACGGCTACTTGAAGAAGAAGTGGCGCCATTATGAACAGGAAATGCTTGACGAAAAGGAAATTTTATCATGGGGAGGGATGAAGAAAAGTGAATAAGCCTGATAATAAGCCATTCGATCCAGCTATTAAATCAGCTCTAACTGCTTTATTATACCAGCTTGCTGACGATGACTTCATCCTTGCCTACCGCGGTTCTGAATGGCTTGGCCTTGCCCCGCATATTGAGGAGGATGTAGCTTTTTCATCCATCAGCCAGGATACGATGGGCCATGCGGCGATGTTTTATCAGCTGCTGGAGGATCTTGGAGAAGGAAATATAGACAGCCTTGCCCACGGAAGGGAAGCGTCCGAGCGTAAAAATGCCGTTCTTTTGGAAATGGTAAATGGCCCGGGGCATTACTTATCCACAGCCCAATACGACTGGGCCTTCGCTGTTGTAAGAAACTATTTTTACGTACAGGCCAAGAAGGTCCGAATGGACTCATTGAAAAATTCATCTTATCAGCCGTTAGCCGATGTGGCATTAAAGGTAAATATGGAGCTTTACTATCATCTCCTTCACTGGAAAACCTGGTTTGTGCAGTTAATGCAGGCAGGCGGCGAAGCAAGGCCGAGAATGGAAGCTGCGATCAAAAAGGTTCTTGGCGATTTTGAAGGCGTGCTTACATTGGGACCGCTTGGGAATGAAATTGCAGAGCATGGTCTGATTGAAGCTGAAGAGAGGTTAAAACAGCGCTGGCTTTTTATGATGGAGCCTGTCTTTGAATCTGTAAATCTATCGGTATCCGAGTCTGTTTTCGCAATGAAAAATGGAAATGGCCGCAAAGGGGAACATACAGCTGACCTTGATGCCGCTTTATCCACTTTAAGCGAAGTGTATAACGTAGATCCGGCTGCAAGCTGGTAAGTTTTTTTAAGGGATGATAAATATGGAGCAAATTCAAGTAATGGAAAAAGCAGCGTTAGAAGCGCTTCATAATGTGAAGGACCCTGAAATAGACTCTATTTCAATTGTTGATTTGGGGATGGTTGAGCATTTAAAGGCAGAGGGGAGTACAGTTATGGTAGAACTTCTTCCAACTTTTATGGGCTGCCCGGCGCTGGACATTATTCGGAAAAATGTAGAAGCCGAATTGGGAAAGCTGGGCTCCTTTGAGAAAATAGAAGTCCAGTTTATCTATCATCCGCCATGGACCTCTGACAGGGTTACAGAAAAGGGAAGAATCCAGCTAAAAGAATTCGGTATTGCCCCGCCGCCTGAATTGATCAGCGAAACAGGGGAATGGCATGTTGAATGCCCGTTTTGCGGATCGGCCTACACCACGATGGATAACCTCTTCGGACCGACTGCATGCCGCAGTATTTTGTACTGTAAATCCTGCCGGAACCCATTTGAGGCAATGAAGCCAGTATCGACAATGATGTAGGAAGGGAAAATTCTTATTTTTGTCCAGAGTGCCGAAAGACCAACAAGTGACGCATAAATTTCAAAAGTGGCACATAACTGTGGAAAAGTAACGCATAAAATCGGAAAGTGATGCATATATCGGAAAAATAGTTTCGAAACTTTTAAAAGTGAAGCATATTTCGAAAAATGCTCATATGGCATAGTTTTTTCCGCCATTATCAGTACAAATTGTACCTAATGTTAGATAAATTTCAGAACATGCTAGATAAATCTTCAAACATGCAAGATAAAATACGCAAGGTGCCAGTAATTTTCAATAATATGCTAAATAAACCAAGACACATGTTAGACAACTCCTGGAGATTTAGGTTAAAACTAAATTCTTTCGTGATCAAAGCTTATCACATATCAATTCATTTGCAGGAATACTTTTAATTGAACAACCAAATACAAAACCGAGAGGAAGTTGACCAAATGGTAAAATTAATCGCTCTTTATAAACACCCCGAAAATAAGGAGGCATTTGATGACCATTATTTTAATACGCATGCGCCAATCACAGCCAAAATTCCGGGTCTTCGTAAAATGGAGGTTACAAAAATTGTTGGCAGTCCTATGGGGGGCGAAGGGAAGTACTATTTGATGTGTGAAATGTATTATGACAGCCATGATGCGCTGCAAACTGCTATGAGGACAGACGAAGGAAAGGCATCAGGCAAAGATGCCATGAAGTTTGCAGGTGATTTGATCACCCTTATGATTGGTGAGGAAGCAGATGAGTAAAACCTATGAATATATTGAAGTTTCAAAGCAAGACCAGCTTGGATTAATAGCTTTGAACCGGCCGAAAGTTCTCAATGCCATCAACCGGCCAATGGTATCAGAAATTCTTGATGCCATGGAAAGCTTTGAGACCGACATCGGCGTACGTGCCATCGTATTAAGCGGCAAGGGCAGGGCTTTCGCTGCCGGTGCTGATATTGATGAAATGGCCAATGATAACGCAATTGATTTTGAGCTCCGAAACCAATTCAAGGATTGGGACCGCCTTGCCATGATCAAAAAACCGATCATCGGTGCGGTGCAGGGCTTCGCACTTGGCGGAGGATTTGAGCTTGCTTTATGCTGTGACTTGCTTTATTCGGCTGATGATGCAGAATTCGGTTTCCCGGAAGTAAATCTAGGTGTCATGCCCGGTGCAGGGGGTACACAGCGGCTTACGAAGCTCGCTGGTAAAACGAAGGCGATGGAATGGCTTTTTACAGGAAAAAGGATTTCTGCCCGCGAAGCGCTTCACCATGGCATTGTCAACCAGCTGATTTCCAAGGAGCTTCTCATGGAGGAGACCATGAAAGCGGCTGAACAAATTGCCAATCAGGCGCCGATTTCCATTCGGCTTATAAAAGAAGCCATCCTTAAAGCGGTGGACACTCCTTTAAATGAAGGAATGGAATTTGAGCGAAAAAACTTCTATCTATTATTCTCTACAGATGATCAAAAAGAAGGTATGCAGGCATTTATCGAAAAACGAAAGCCTCATTTTAAAGGGAAATAGAGGAGGTGTACATAGCATATGTTCGAAACAGTCAAATATGAAGTGAAAAATGGTGTAGCTTGGATCACTCTAAATCGCCCTGATAAATTGAATGCGTTTACTGAGCAGGTAAATAAAGAGGTTCAACAGTCAATTAAGCAGGCAAGCAGAGATATGGAGGTCCGTTGCCTCGTCATCACAGGTGAAGGCCGCGCCTTCTGCTCAGGCCAGGACCTTGAAGGTGTAAACGAGAATATGGATCATGGGCAGGTACTCCGAAAATTTTATAACCCTATGGTAATGGAACTGGATAAATGTGAAAAGCCGGTCGTTGCAGCGGTTAACGGTGTTGCAGCAGGAGCCGGGATGAGCCTGGCATTGGCATGCGATTTTCGCCTTCTTTCTGAAAAAGCTAGCTTCATAGAAGCTTTTATCCATGTGGGATTAGTCCCCGATGCAGGAAATCTGTATTTTCTGCCAAAGCTGATTGGTCATGCAAGATCCATGGAGCTCGCGGTACTCGGTGAAAAAATATCTGCACAGGAAGCAAAGGAGCACGGCCTCGCTACAAAGGTGATTCCGCTGGAACAATGGCATGATGAGGTTTCAGTATTTGCTGAAAGACTAGCCAAAATGCCGACAGCCGCAATTGGCCTCATAAAAAAGAATTTGAAGGCAAGCTGGGAATCCACCTTGGAAGAGAGCCTGGAGCGGGACGCACAGGGGCAGCGCATTGCTGGCCTTACCCTTGACCATAAAGAAGGCGTCAAGGCTTTTATGGAAAAACGCAAGCCTGTTTTTCAAGGGAAGTAAAATAATCTGCCGGAAGCCAGGTAAGGGCACCGGCATCAATCAGCAAAATATTTGCCCGTCATATGTTCTAATTTACGAGCATCTCGTTTCGGGTGCTCGTCTTTTTATAAGATTATGTTAAAGCTCATTGTATATTTTGGCACCCTGTTGATTGGAGCGGAAGGCACGAGATCCTCGAAAATACATTCGCATTTTCTTCCTTCGGTGCATACTCGAGGTTGCTTATTCAATGTCCTGCGGGAAACGCGAGTCAAAAGGAGACCCCGCAGGCGTTTACGCCGAGGAGCGTCGGACCGCCCGCGGAAAGCTTGGGAGCCTGGAGTGGAAATCAGCAGGCAAGTTTAAACAGAGACTTTTAAAAATCTGAAAGGGGGCTTTCAATTGAAAAATCTTGTAGTGATTGGTTCTGGCGTAATGGGGCGCGGAATTGCATATGTTAGTGCAGTCGGAGGATTTAAAACCACTCTGGTTGATATCAGCCAGGAACAATTAGCCAATGCGGAAAAAGAGATTAATAACATATTTGAAAGAGGGCTAGCCCGAAAAAAGTTAACTTTTACGGAAATGGAAGAAAGCAAAAGCCGTCTTCAATATTCAGTAAGCCTGGCCCAGCATTTGAAAGAGGCTGACCTTGTCATAGAAGCGGTGCCTGAAGTGATGGACATTAAGAAAAATATATTTGAAGTAATCGATCAGCACGCTTCTGAGACCTGCTGCTTTGCAACCAATACTTCCACTATGAGCCCGACAGAGATTGGGTCATATACAAAACGGCCTGATAAAGTGATTGCCATGCATTTTTTCAATCCTGTCCATAAAATGCCCCTGGTGGAAATCATTAAAGGGCTGGAAACAAGTGATGAAACTGCAGAAGCGATTAGAAGAGCTGCTGAGCAAATGGGGAAAGAAACGGTTGTAATCAATGAGTTTCCTGGATTCGTGACGAGCAGAATCAGTGCGCTTGTCGGAAATGAGGCATTTTATATGCTTCAGGAAGGTGTAGGAACCCCTGAGGAAATTGATAAAGCCATTAAGCTCGGCTTGAATTACCCGATGGGCCCGTTTGAGCTGGGGGATCTTGTCGGGCTTGATACCCGCCTGAATAACCTAAACTATCTGCACAGCAAGCTGGGTGAAAAATATCGTCCTGCACCGCTTCTTGAGCAGTATGTGAAGGCAGGCAGACTCGGCCGCAAATCGGGCAGAGGAGTATACGATTATTCCGCCAAGGAGGAATTTGCACAATGAGAGAAGTGGTCATATTAGATGCAGTCAGGACACCGATCGGGCGATATAAAGGGGCATTAAAAAGTATTCGTCCAGATGATTTGGGTGCCATGGTCATAAAAGCCCTGCTCGGGCGGAATCCTAATATAGATCCTCAGGAAATTGAAGAGGTCATATTTGGGAATGCCAACCAGGCAGGTGAGGATAACCGAAATGTTGCCAGAATGTCAGCGCTTCTTGCCGGTTTGCCAGTGGAGGTCGCAGCTTCTACCGTAAACCGGCTGTGCGGTTCAGGACTGGATGCAGTTAATTATGCCGCCAGGGCCATACTGGCCGGAGAAGGCGACATTTTCATTGCTGGCGGTACTGAAAGCATGACACGAGCGCCATTCGTCATGGCCAAACCGAACAGCGAATTTCCAAGAGGCAACATGGAAATGTATGACACAACAATTGGCTGGCGTTTTACAAATAGTAAATTGAAAGAAATATATGGAGCGGAAAGTATGCCCGAAACAGCAGAAAATGTTGCTGAAAGGTTTGGAATAACGCGTGAAGAGCAGGACCAGTTTGCCTTGGAGAGCCAGATGAAAGCAAAGCTGGCGATAGAAAAAGGCCTTTTTAAAGATGAAATCATACCTGTCACTTATACGGATAGAAAAGGAAATGAAATCACTATAGCTCAGGACGAACATCCGCGCCCGGAAACAACCTATGAAAAACTCTCAGGGTTAAAGCCGATTTTTAAGGGCGGAACGGTAACTGCAGGAAATGCTTCAGGAGTGAATGATGGCGCATCAGCTTTGCTGCTGATGTCAGCCGAAAAGGCCAAGAAACTAGGTCTTGCGCCCCTGGGGAAATACGTAGTTTCCGCAACAGCAGGATTGGAACCATCAATCATGGGAGTCGGCCCAGTTTTTTCAACATGGAAAGCACTGAATAGAGCCGGACTTAAAATAGAGGATATTGATTTAACAGAACTGAATGAGGCTTTTGCTTCCCAATCACTTGCCTGTATAAAAGAGCTTGAAGCAGATCCTAAACACGTGAATGTGAATGGAGGGGCGATTGCATTCGGCCATCCGCTGGGAGCAAGCGGTGCGAGAATCCTGACGACTCTTTTACATGAAATGAAAAGGCGGAACTCTAAATATGGCCTTGCCACCATGTGTGTGGGAGTCGGCCAGGGGATCTCAACAATCGTCAAACGTGTTGAAAACTAATTGCCCAAAACCATAGGGGACCAGGTTCTCTATGGTTTTTTATTCACAGGATATTTAGTATTCCGAAAAAATATTTTTCAAAACCAAATAAATTTAGTACAATTGTTATATAACGTATTTTTTCCGTGTAACTCTCTTAATGAAATGAGGATGGAAGCAAGTTGAATACAAGGTCAATGATTTTTACACTTTATGGAGATTATATATCACACTATGGAAGCAAAATCTGGATTGGCAGCCTCATCAAGCTTTTAAGCGAATTTGGCCATAATGACCAGTCTGTCAGGGCGGCCATTTCGAGAATGAATAAGCAAGGGTGGGTACAGGCTGAAAAGATCGGCAATAAAAGCTATTACTCTTTAACACCAAGAGGCCAGAAAAGGATTGAGGAAGCAGCAAAGCGTATTTTTAAATTAAAGCCGGAGGAATGGGATGGCCACTGGCGGATTCTCATGTATACCATTCCGGAAGAAATCCGAAATGTACGGGATGAATTGCGCAAGGAGCTTGTTTGGAGCGGTTTTGGATCCATGTCCAGCAGCTGTTGGATTTCTGCGAATAACCTGGAGAAGCAAGTATTTGATTTGATTGAGAAATACGATATTGCCAATTATGTTGATTTCTTTATTGCCAGATATGCAGGGCCGCATAAAAATATTGAAATTGTTGAAAAGAGCTGGAATCTGCAGGAAATTAATGACCGATACCAGGAATTTATTTCTGAGTACAGCCAAAAATATATAATTGATAAAAATAAAATACAAAGAGGCAATATGAGTGATGCTGAATGCTTTGTAGAAAGAACAAAGCTAGTCCATGAGTACAGGAAATTCCTCTTTGTTGATCCGGGACTTCCGGAGGAACTTCTTCCTGACAAGTGGCTTGGCAGCCATGCCGCTGCTTTGTTCAGTGATTATTATAAGGAACTTGCGGAACCGGCTTCCAGATTTTTCGAATGTGTATTTAAGGAAGGGAATGAACTGAAAAACAGGGATGCTGATTATGACGTGCTAAACCATCCATATATGGTCGAGTAATAAAGAGCCATCATGTTGCCAAAAGGGAACTAGACTAACCTAGATAAATGAGACACTATAAAACACCTTCGAAATGGTACACTTAATTAAAGTGTTAATTCGGAGGTGTTTTTGCGTGGGCAAAAACGTATATTCAAATGAGGTTAAATGGGCAGTAGTTAAAGATAAGATGAGTGGTCAGTTTACGAATCAAGAAATCATGGAGAAGTATGGGATTAAAAATGTGTCTCAAATCAAAACGTGGATGAAATGGTATCGTGAAAATCAGGTGCATCGATTCGACCAACCAATAGGTAAACAATATTCATATGGTCATGGACCTGACAGTTCAAGTGATGAAGAGAAAAAAGAACGCCAAATGAATCACT
>NZ_VLKI01000018.1 GCF_007830235.1 Cytobacillus oceanisediminis | reverse complement strand
ATGCCAAAAAGATATTGAATGAACACCATTTTAATAAGGACAACAGGGTCAATACTAGGTCTCCCATTGTCTAAGCTATACTTATCTTTTACCAGGTCATAAATGAATTCAAAATCAATAGCTTGTTCGATCTTTCTAACCAGATGATCTTCAGGCACTAATTGGTCAAGAGCGACCATTTCTATTTGATTTCTTCCATCTTCTACGTGTTTTGATAACATTTGAATCCCCCACAAAAAATCTTTTCAACTTCATTATACAAAAAAAGCTTGTAGACGTGGTCCGTAAAGCAGACTTTGTCTACAAGCTGAAATGCCGGGATACCCGGCATTTTTTTGTTTTGGTGACGATCAGCCGCAATGAATGTCTTAAATGTTTGAAGGCTGCTGTCGCGGGGCAAATTAATAGTTAATTTGATCCTATACTCTTGCTTTTTAACTGAGTTCGCGAATGAACATACAATTGTTCCCTTCTACCTGTTTTTTCACTGGTATCAGGTACGATTGAGCCCCGCCTGCATTCCCAAAAAAATACTACCGGTCATGCAGCTTGATAATAAACCTTCCAAACTGATTGGCAAATGGAAGGACAAGCAAAGATGATACGACATTGAACAGTACACTAATATGGGCAAGCTGTACGTCAGCGTGGTCAGCAGCATTTTGGCCAAGCGTAGCAAGTAAATCAATAAAAGGGTAAAAAGCCGCAACTCCAATGCAATTTAGCCATATATGGGCATAGGCAGAAAGCTTAGCTTCCCTGCCTGAACCAATGGTTGCTAAATAGGCATCAACGCATGTTCCAATATTTGATCCCAGCATAATGGCAATGGCCGTATTTAAATCCATCGTACCAGCAGTCAAAAAGCCCATTATAATTCCAGTTGTTGCGGTGCTTGATTGGATAATGGCAGTAATGATGATACCGGCGAAAACTGCATACAAATGGCTTCCATCAAGAGCAAGAAGCATTTGGTTAACCAAATCATTATTTTTTAGGGAACCTGCCAAATATTCAAAGCCCCTCATTGCTGCAAATACTGCAGATATGCCCAGCAAAGCGAGCCCCGCACTCTGAAGATTTTTTCTTTTCATAACTGCAAGGATACTTCCAGCCGCGGCCATAGGGATGATATAAGACTCTATATTAAAAGTGATTAGTTCGGTCGTAAAAGTTGTTCCAATATTTGTTCCTAAAATAATGCCTATGGTTTGCGGAAACGTGAGCATTCTTGCTGAAACCATTCCTATAGTAATGATCATTACGGCGGAGCTGCTTTGTAAAATAGCGGTAATAAAGGTGCCGATAAGCAGGCCTTTCCAGGGAGCATTTGTCAGCACTGCCAGCCAATTTTTCAATGAATCGGCGGATAGGTTGAAAAGTCCTGATCTTAAAAGTGTCATCCCATAAATAAATATCGCAATAAGAAGTAAAAATAATAACAGCTGGGTCAAGCCCTCACCCCCTACATCTAATACTATGGGGCATAATGCAAGGACATGCCTAAGGCAAAAAAATTGTTTAGTTTGTCGTCATACAGGGTAATAAAAAAGCACAATTATTAAAAACAAACGCTAGAGCAGGCTAATTACTGTTGACCTTGATAAGCTGTTATATTATAATTGCAAGGTACATGGAATAAACCATGTTGTTGATGTAAGTGTGTTGTGCTCGGAGGGAGGGAAAGAGAATGTCTAAAACCGTCGTTCGTAAAAACGAATCGCTTGAAGATGCTCTTCGTCGCTTCAAACGTTCAGTATCAAAAACTGGTACTTTGCAGGAAGCAAGAAAGCGCGAATTCTACGAAAAACCTAGTATTAAACGTAAGAAAAAGTCTGAGGCTGCTAGAAAGCGTAAGTGGTAAGAGAGGGTGTATGTAATGAGTCTTCTCGAGCGTTTAAATGAAGATATGAAACAAGCGATGAGGAATAAAGAAAAAGAAAAACTCACTGTCATTCGTATGATTAAAGCTTCGCTTCAAAACGAAGCCATCAAGATCGGTGAAGAGCTTAACGAAGAACAGGAGTTAACTGTCCTTTCTCGCGAAGTTAAACAACGCAAGGATTCCCTCCATGAATTTGAAAAAGCAGGTCGTGAAGACCTTGTTGAAAAAATTCGTACTGAACTTCAGTATGTCGAATTATATATGCCTAAACAGCTCTCTGAAGAAGAGGTTTCTAAAATCGTTGCTGAAACGGTTGCTGAAACTGGTGCATCCTCAAAGGCTGATATGGGAAAAGTGATGGCTGCCATTATGCCTAAAGTAAAAGGCAAAGCAGACGGATCACTAGTAAATAAACTTGTACAACAACACCTTTCATAAAACTATGTAATAAAAGACCGAAGGCCCTTGGCTAACGGTCTTTTTTATTTTATTTGAAAACCGGTAGTCACCAAAGTTTTAAGGCAGCTCATAAATTTTGGGTATGGAACTAACAAGCCAGTTTTTATAAAAAATTTCATTGTTAACTGCCCTAATACACCTAACAATAGACATTAGTGGGTTATACTAAAATAAGGATATATAGTTTCATTTTTTTCTTTTGGCTCTGTTAAAGATTATTGTTGTTTTTTAACACGAGCGAAAGGCACTAATCCCGCGAAAATGCATTCGCATTTCCTTCGTGCGGTGTTATTTCAGGGAAGCTTATTCAAAGTCCTGCGGGAGTGCGGATCAAAGGGAGACCCCGCAGGAGCAAAGCGACGAGGAGCGTCGGACCGCCCGCGGAAAGGGAGTGCCTCGTGCTGAAATCAACAGACTAATTTAACAGAGCCTTTCTTTTAAAAAAATGAAACTTTTATCAGTGTTCAACCGTAGATACATACATATATTCAAGTTTAACTTCGAAGGGGGGAAAGAGATGACTGTAAGAAGGCTTTTAACAATCTTTTCATTTTTGCTTACTTTTGTCCTGATGGCTGTCCCTTTTCAGGGAAAAGCCGATAATGAAATTGTCTATATAGCGCCTATTGAGGAAACGGTGGAAAAAGGGCTTTACGCTTTTTTGAGCAGGGCAGTCCATACTGCCGAGGAAGAGAATGCTTCTGCCGTTATATTTGAAGTAAATACTCCTGGTGGGGCAGTAGATGCAGCAGGTGAGATTGGAAAACTTTTAACATCGACAAAAGTGAAAACGATTTCGTTTGTTAATAAGCAGGCTTTATCAGCCGGTGCCTATATTTCATTAAATACAGATGAAATTTACATGGTGCCTGGCTCCACAATGGGTTCTGCCGCTATCATAGACCAGCAGGGCAATACGGCTGGGAAGAAAGCTGAATCATACTGGTTTGCTGCTATGCAAAGCGCGGCAAGACAGACGGATAGAGATCCTATTTACGCACTTGCTATGGCGGATGAATCAGTCGATTTGCCAGAGCTTGGCGCGCCAAAAGGAAAGCTGCTCACCTTAACAGCTGAGCAGGCTGAGGAAGTGGGCTATTCGGAAGGTACCGTTGATTCGAGGGCCGATTTATTGAAAAGGCTGGGATATGAGAATGCTGAAATAAGAACCATTGATGAAAGTTTTGCAGAAAAGCTGGCCCGCTTTATTACCCATCCGGTAGTGGTGCCAATTCTTTTATCAATTGGAAGCCTGGGGCTGGTGCTTGAGCTGTATTCACCAGGCTTTGGAATTCCAGGTTTTATGGGGCTATCGGCATTGCTGCTTTTCTTCTACGGGCATATGGTCGCCGGATTGGCAGGATATGAAACACTTATCCTCTTTGTGATCGGCATTGGCTTAATTATTGCAGAGTTTTTCCTCCCAGGCGGCATTGCAGGCATAGCAGGAATTGGTGCAATATTGGGCAGTCTGTTTTTGGCAACTGACAATGTAGTCCATATGGGAATTTCTCTTCTAATTGCACTAGGGGTTTCAGTTTTGGCATCTATTTTAATGATAAAGGTGTTTGGTAAAAAGATGAAATTCTTTAAAAAAATCATTTTAACCGATAGCACAAATACAGAAAAAGGCTATATTTCGAATAAAAGCAGGCTTGAACTGATTGGGCTGGAAGGGTATGCTTTAACGGCACTCCGCCCATCAGGGACGGTAGTCCTCAAGGATGAACGAATTGACGTTGTCAGCGAGGGAGGCTATATAGCCAAAGGTGCAAAAGTAAAAGTTGTTAAAGCGGAAGGTTCCCGTATTGTTGTAAGGGAAATATCTAATCTTGATTTAGATAAATAAAAATTTCAGGAGGTTAGAACATGTTAGAAGCAGGAACAGTATTTGTCCTGGTTGCCGTTGTACTGGGAGTTATTTTGTTGGGTGTTTTATTTACCTTTGTACCGGTGATGCTGTGGATTTCAGCATTGGCAGCAGGAGTAAGAGTCAGCATATTCACATTAATTGGGATGAGGCTTCGCAGGGTTATTCCCAGCAGAGTGATCAATCCGTTAATTAAAGCTCATAAAGCAGGGCTTGATGTTTCAACAAACCAGCTTGAAAGCCATTACCTTGCTGGCGGTAATGTTGACCGCGTTGTGAATGCATTGATTGCGGCACACCGTGCAAATATTGACTTAAGCTTTGAACGCAGCGCGGCCATTGATTTGGCAGGCCGTGATGTTTTGGAAGCAGTTCAGATGAGCGTTAACCCTAAAGTGATTGAAACACCTTTCATTGCCGGTGTAGCGATGGATGGTATTGAAGTAAAGGCTAAAGCACGAATCACAGTAAGAGCAAATATTGACCGCCTTGTCGGAGGTGCCGGCGAGGAAACAATTGTGGCGCGTGTCGGTGAAGGGATTGTATCGACAATCGGTTCATCTGACAATCATAAAAAGGTTCTGGAGAATCCAGATATGATCTCTCAAACAGTTCTTTCAAAAGGATTAGATGCAGGAACTGCCTTTGAGATTCTCTCGATTGATATTGCGGATGTGGATATCGGCAAGAACATTGGAGCAGAATTACAGACTGAGCAAGCAGAGGCAGATAAGAAAATTGCCCAGGCTAAAGCGGAAGAAAGACGTGCAATGGCTGTAGCGCAGGAACAGGAAATGAAAGCCCGCGTTGAAGAAATGAGAGCGAAGGTTGTCGAAGCAGAGGCCCAGGTACCGCTGGCCATGTCAGAAGCGCTTCGTTCCGGTAATATCGGTGTTATGGATTATATGAATATCCAAAACATTTCAGCTGATACGGAAATGAGAGATTCAATCGGCAATATGAGTGAAGACCGCAAAGATGGCCGCAAAAACGACTAAATGATCCCTTAAGGGGAGAAGGGAGGAAACTCTCTTGGAAATATTATTGGAGAATCCATTTATTCTCATAGCTCTATTAGCGTTTATCTCTTCATTCTTTAAGAAAAAGAAGAGAGAACAGTCTGAAAACCCAAACAAACCTCCACAGCAGAGGCCTCAGCCGCAAGCAGAGCGTCCTGCAGTGGAGGCTTCAATGGAAGAAGCTCTGAAAGAGGAAAAGAGGCAGCAGGCAGAGAGAGCAAGCAGGATAGAAGAAGAATACAGGCGGCGAAAACAGCAGGCTGAGGAAAGTATGAGGGCCCTTCAGAACCAAAAGCGAGCTGCTGAAAGAAAAGCAAATTCATTAATGGAGCCGGACGCGAAGTTAGTGGAACGTCCTCAAACCCAAAAACAAACTTCAGGCCAGTTTACGCCTCAAAAGCAGGCTCTTGTCGATGGAGTCATTTGGTCTGAGATCCTGGGTCCGCCCAGGGCAAAAAATCCCCATCGTTCGATTCAAAGGAAGTAATTAAAAATAAGTGCTAGAACCTTCGTTCATTTCATACATATGAGATGAAAGGGGGTTCTTTTTTTATGGCAAAAAAATGGGGACATTTCGTCCGCAGCTGGATGACTAAAAATATGGAGCTTCCTCAAGATGTCATGATGGATTTACCCCGCATCACTATGATTGGACAAATCCATATATATATTGAAAACCACAGGGGATTACTTGCCTTTTCAGATAAGGAACTAAGGCTTCTTTTGAAGCAGGGACAGTTATTAATTAAAGGTAAAGCGTTTGTTATAAAAACAATTTTGCCTGAAGAAATACTGCTGGAGGGAAAAATTGACTCAGTTACCTATATTACAGACAATGATTAATTATTCAGGGGGAAGGAAATGAAGAACCAGTGGATTGAGTTTTATAGGGGTCTTGTAACAGTTAAAGCAAGCGGAAAGGGAATTGAACGGTTTATTAATGCGCTTACCCGAAGCGGAATTTACATCTGGAATGTAAAGAATCATGGCACGCAGGCTGTGACTTTTAAAATGAAGCTTGAGGATGCCAAAAAAATCAGAAGCCTCGCCAGGAACAGCGATTGCAAAATCGAGTTCCTGCAGCGGGCGGGAGCCCCTTTTCTTTTTAAAAGGCTGTTGAAGAACAGCGGGTTTGTCGCCGGTGCTTTGGCTTTTTTTGCAGTAATCCTCCTTTTATCCAATATGGTATGGGGAATTGAAATTAAAGGAGCAAACCCTGCCACAGAATATCAGATTCGCAAAGAACTGGACAAGATGGGAGTTAAAAAAGGAAAGCTGCAGTTCTTTGTTGATAATGTTGAATCGATTCAGCGGAAGTTATCCAATAATATTGAGGCCATTACGTGGATTGGTGTCGAATTAAAAGGGACAACCTACCATTTACAGGTTGTGGAAAAGAATGAACCTGAAAAGCCGGAATATTTAAGCCCACGGCATTTAGTGGCCAAAAAGAAGGCCGTCATAGTGGACATGTTTGTTGAAGAAGGCCGGCCTGTCGTCGATATACATGATCATGTCCAGCCTGGCCAGCTCCTAGTGTCTGGCATAATCGGAAAAGAGGGGGAAACAGAGACTGTTCCTGCCAGAGGAGAAATTTTAGGTGAGACATGGTACAAGTCAACAGTGGAGCTGCCTCTCAAGAGCACTTTTCAGGTTTTTAATGGGAATGAAAAAGTAAAGCATTCCATTACAATTGGGTCATTAAACATTCCTGTATGGGGATTTGGCAAGCTGGAGTTTAAAGAATATGAAATAGAGGAAAATGAAAAGAGAATCAGGTTCTTGAAGTGGGAGCTTCCTTTTTCGTATAAAAATGTAACTTTCAGGGAAAGAGAACAGGTAACCAGGATTTATTCAAACGAAGAAGCATTTGATGTTGCGAAAGTTATGGCACGAAATGATATAAAAAACCGTCTAGAAGAAAATGCTAAGGTTAAGGGTGAAAAAGTTTTGCACCAATCAGTTGACAATGGTAAAGTAACAATATCAATACATTTCCAAATTATTGAGAACATTGCAGAAGGACAACCAATTATTCAAGGAGATACGGAATGACAGAAGACTTGAAGACAATGAATGTGCAGCTGGAAGACCCAAATGAAGCAATTGCCTTATTGGGGAATTCGGATGCGAATCTAAAAATTATTGAACAAGAACTGAATGTATCCATTGTGACTAGAGGCGAATCCGTTTATGTATCTGGAGAAATGGATAAGGTAGAGCTGGTCGGCAAGGTACTGGAAAAATTACTTTATGTTATTCGAAAAGGAATAAATATAAGCCAGAGAGATGTCATGTATGCACTACAAATGGCGAATAAAGGAACGCTTGAATATTTCAGTGATTTATATGAGGAAGAAATAACGAAAAATGCAAAAGGAAAGTCCATTCGGGTGAAAACCCTGGGGCAGCGCCAGTATATTAATGCTATCCGCAAAAATGACCTTGTGTTTGGCATTGGTCCGGCTGGAACAGGAAAGACGTACCTGGCAGTTGTCATGGCCGTCAACGCATTAAAGAATGGCAATGTAAAGCGAATTATCCTTACCCGTCCTGCTGTTGAAGCAGGAGAAAGCCTCGGTTTTTTGCCGGGCGATTTAAAGGAAAAGGTCGATCCCTATTTGAGGCCTTTGTATGATGCATTACATGATATATTAGGAACAGAGCATACCCAAAGAATGATTGAAAGAGGTACGATCGAAATTGCACCGTTAGCTTATATGCGGGGAAGAACACTGGATGATGCCTTTGTCATTCTGGATGAAGCACAAAACACAACCCAAGCTCAAATGAAAATGTTTTTAACCCGCCTGGGCTTTGGATCAAAAATGATCATTACTGGAGATCAAACACAAGTCGATCTTCCAAAGGGAGTAAAATCAGGGCTAATTGTGGCTGAAAACATTCTTGGCGGAGTCAAGGGTTTATCATTTGTTCATTTGGAACAAAGCGATGTTGTGCGCCACCCGCTGGTAGCAAAGATTATTCAGGCCTATGAAAAAGACAATACCTAAAAAACCGCCGACTTTTTGGCGGTTTTTTCTATTGCAATGATGTACATGGTCTAATTGCTGTAAGCTCCAAAATTTTTTGGCAAGAATTTGCACTTTTTAAGAAGATTATGGAATTATTTGCTATTAGTGAAATGTTTAGGTAACCTGTTAATAAATAGATATTTTTGTTGGTGAAACTTAGTAAAAAAACTGTTATGATTTTACATAATTAAAGAGATTGCATTGAGTTGCTAATAAAAGCTTATCTGGCTGCTTTTAGCCAAGATAGGAGGGGTAAATATGGCAAACCTTCAGCAGAGTATGACTAAAATCAGGAATTTACTAAATATGACTTTTTTTCGGGTGCTGCTATTTCTTCTTTTGGGCATCGTTATGTATTTTTCCATGTATAGTAATGTTAAGCCGGAAAAATTAGATCTTGGTTTATTCTCTGTAGCTGAACAAACCATCAGATCCCCGATAACCATTGAAGATAAAGCGAGCACAGAGAGAAAGAAAAAAGAAGCCGAAAATAATGTTAAAGATATATACGTTGTAAAAAAAGAAATAGCGCAGAACCGGGTTGATCTAGTCACCTCCATTTTTGGATCTGTTTCTGAAGTGAATGAAGAAGTGAAAGAGGAGATGGAAGAAAAGGAAAAAGAGGCTTCTGAATCGGCACAGGAGGGGGCAGAGGCTTCGGAGCCGTCAGTTCCTTCTCCAAATGAGAAACTGGAAAGGGTAAAAGAAAAACTGACAGAAGATGTAACAAGGGAAGTTTCCGATGGGGTATTTCTGGCATTGCTGAAGGCAAAAGAGGGTGAACTTTCAATAGCCAAAGACCTCACGGTAACAGCCATTAATAAGATTATGAATAGTGAGATACCGGCAGAACAGGTAGAGAATGCTAAAAAGCGGGTCGAGGAAGAGCTTCGATTTACCAGTTTAAGTTCTGATTTAAAGCAGGCTGCAATTGAATTAGGGCGTTATGCTATTTATCAAAATCAATTTTATGACCCGGTTGCAACAGAAGAATTGCGCCAGCAGACAGTAGAGAGTGTTGAACCTGTTAAAATTCTTCAGGGCCAGATTATTGTTGAAGAAAATCAGCTGATTAGCAGAGATATATATAAACAGCTTGAGCTTGTAGGGCTGCTCGACAGCGTTAATTCCATACAGCCCTTCATTGGACTGTCAATGATTATCGTGATTGTTCTTTCTGCTCTGTATTACTACTTCCATGAATTAAATGTTCAATCTGAAGTCAAGCAAAGTTATTTGCTGCTGTTCAGCCTTGTTTTTATATTGTCCATATTGCTGATGAAGGTCATAAGCATTTTCCAGGAATACGATTACTCGGAAATAGGCTATATTTTCCCTGCCGCTATGGGAGCCATGCTAATTAAGATTTTAATTGATGAAAAACTGGCGCTTTACTTTACAATTATTATGGCTATCTGCGGAAGCATCATCTTCAACGACGGAATTACCGGCACATTCCAGGTAACCGCCGGAATCTATATTATTTGCAGCGGTCTTGCAGCAATCCTGTTTTTAAGCAAGCAAAATCGCCGCTCCAAAATTTTGCAGGCTGGCATGTTTGTATCAGCAGTAAACATTATCGTTATTTTTTCACTGTTGTTTCTAAGAAATGGCCATTATGATACTGTTGAATATGGTTTTTACTTTGTGATTGCACTTATTTCAGGTATATCTTCCGCAGTCCTTACGATTGGGCTGCTGCCGTATTTTGAAGCTGGATTCGGTATTTTATCAACCATGAGGCTGATCGAGCTGTCGAATCCAAACCATCCGCTGCTGAGAAAGATTTTGACGGAGGCACCGGGTACTTACCATCATAGTGTGATGGTTGCCAATCTCTCAGAATCCGCCTGTGAAGCAATTGGTGCCAATGGGCTTTTGGCGAGGGTTGGCTGCTATTATCACGATATCGGCAAAACAAAGCGCCCGCAATTTTTTATTGAAAACCAGGTTAATATTGAGAACCCTCACGACCGGCTGCCGCCGCAGACCAGCAAAAATATAATCATTGCACATGCTGCAGATGGTGCGGAAATGCTGAGAAAGCACAAGATGCCGAAAGAGATTGTCGATATTGCCGAACAGCATCATGGGACTACATTGCTAAAATATTTTTACCATAAAGCAAAACAAAATGGACTGGAAGTCAAAGAGGAGGATTATCGATATCCCGGACCGAAAGCGCAATCAAAAGAATCCGCAGTTATTGGGATTGCAGATAGTGTGGAGGCTGCAGTTCGATCCATGTCGCACCCTACTACTGAACAAATTGAAGGACTGGTCAGAAATATTATTGCAGACCGGCTTCAGGATGGACAGTTGAATGAATGTGATTTAACCTTAAAAGAACTGGAAACCGTTTCACACTCATTTTGTGAAACGTTAAATGGAATATTCCATTCTCGTATTGAGTATCCTGAAATGACAAAACAGAAGGTGAAACAAGCATGAGTTTAATCATTGACTTTTTAGATGAAACAAATGAGCTGAAGGAAAACAATATTGTCCAAATAGAAGATTTAATTAACTTTGCCGCCTCAAAAGAAGGAGTAGAGCCGGATAGCGAGGTATCCATTACATTTGTGACCAATGATCGTATACAGGAAATCAACAGGGAATACCGTGAAAAAGATCGGCCGACAGATGTTATTTCTTTTGCTATGGAAGAACTGGGTGAAGGAGAAGTTGAGCTTGTTGGAGCCGATATGCCAAGGGTTTTAGGGGACATTATTATATCTGTTGCAAAAGCACAGGAGCAGGCAGAGGAATACGGACACTCTTTTATGCGGGAACTTGGTTTTTTGGCGGTTCATGGCTTCCTCCATCTCCTAGGGTATGATCATGAAAACGCTGAGGATGAGGAAAGAATGTTTTCACGCCAGAAGGATATACTTGATGAATTCGGGCTTACGAGGTAATAACAAACGTACCCACAGTGTCCTTAAATCCTTTACTTTTGCATTTGCCGGCATCAAATCAGCTGTGAAGAAAGAAAAGAATCTGCAAATACATCTTGTTATTTCTGCAGCTGTTATTTTGCTGGGAATAATGCTTGCGATCTCCCGTCTTGAGTGGATTATGGTCCTTTTCGCCATCGGTGGAATGCTGTCACTTGAATTAATGAATACGGCTGTTGAAAGGGTTGTTGATCTTGCAACCGAAGATTATCACCCCCTTGCAAAGCAAGCGAAGGATATTGCTGCCGGAGCCGTTTTTATATATGCCGCTTTAAGCGTAATAATTGGAGCCATCTTATTTTTGCCGAAGATCATCGCTTATATGAGTTGACCACGAAAGCTGTCCAATTGGGCGGCTTTATTTTTTCTAACCTGCTTATTTCAAGGCATCAAAGAAAGTTGTTCAGGCCAACCTAATTTCTTGTAACAAAATTGTTGTTTCCAAGGTTTGAAAACGCTCACTGAATCCGCTAAAATGACAGAACAGCCTATTTAAATTTTGGCTCTGCTAAACTTGCCTGTTGATTTCCGCTCCAGGCGCTCAGCGAACAGCGGGCGATCCGGGAGCCTCCTCGGCGTCTTGCGCCTGCGGGGTCTCCCTTTGATCCGCACTCCCGCAGGACTTTGAATAAGCTTCCCTGAAATAATAACGCACGAAGGAAATGCGAATGCATTTTCGCGGGATTAGTGCCTTCCACTCCAATCAATAGGGTGCTAAATCCATATGGAGCTTTAACACAGCCTAAATTTTAAAAGCTGAATTATTTTTAGAAAATTCAAATTTTTTATTACGTTTTTGCTACAAACGGTGAAAATGGCGGCAAAATGTTGTAAAATAAAAGGGAGGCGGCAGCCTTCTTACTCGAAAGGAAGAAATAATCGTGAAAATGGATCAACTAATTGGAGAAGCAAAGATTGCAAGAGATAGAGCTTATGTACCTTATTCAAAATTTAAAGTAGGAGCGGCGCTTTTAAGTGATGACGGGCAGGTCTTCCATGGCTGCAATATTGAGAATGCAGCATACAGCATGTGCAACTGTGCCGAAAGAACTGCTCTGTTCAAAGCGTATTCAGATGGAGTTAAAAATTTTTCAGCCATTGCTGTTGTCGCTGACACAGATCGGCCTGTACCACCATGCGGAGCATGCAGGCAGGTAATTTCAGAGTTATGCCCCCCAGATATGAAAGTGGTTTTAACGAATTTAAAAGGGGATATAAGTGAATTAACAGTAGAAGAATTATTGCCAGGAGCATTTTCACCGGAGGATTTACATGAATAACGAAACTACACCAAAGGGCCACAAATCAGGATTTATTTCCATAATTGGCAGGCCAAACGTAGGAAAATCGACCTTTTTAAATCGCGTAATTGGACAGAAAATTGCCATTATGAGTGATAAGCCGCAAACGACACGCAATAAAGTCCAAGGTGTCCTGACAACAGATGATACACAATTTATCTTCATCGATACACCTGGAATCCATAAACCAAAGCATAAGCTGGGAGACTTTATGATGAAAGTTGCCCAAAACACGCTTAAGGAAGTTGATGTCATCCTGTTTATGGTTAATGCCCAGGAAGGCTTCGGCCGCGGTGAGGAATTTATCATTGAAAAATTTCAGTCAGTTCGTACTCCCATTTTCCTTGTTATCAACAAAATTGACCAGGTGCATCCGGATGAACTGCTGAAGTTAATAGAGTCATACAAGGAGAAGTACGAATTCAGTGAAATTATCCCCATTTCAGCTCTTGAGGGAAATAATGTTGAGACACTATTGGGACAGATTAAGGAATATATTCCGGAGGGCCCTCAATTTTATCCTGCCGACCAGGTGACAGATCACCCTGAAAGATTTATTGTTTCCGAACTGATCAGGGAAAAAGCACTGCATCTAACAAGAGAAGAGATTCCGCACTCGCTGGCCGTAATTATCGATAAAATGGAGCGCCGTGAAGAGAAGGATGTCGTTCATGTAATGGCCACCATAATCGTAGAACGTGATTCGCAAAAAGGCATCGTAATCGGAAAGCAGGGAAAAATGCTGAAGGAAGTTGGTAAACGGGCTAGGGTGGATATAGAAAATCTGCTCGGGTCAAAAGTATACCTTGAGCTTTGGGTTAAGGTTCAAAAAGATTGGCGAAACAAAATGTCCCAGCTCCGCGATTTTGGTTTCCGTGAGGATGAGTACTAATTTACCAGCCCTAATTAAAGTATTAACGTTTTTTGGTTAATATGCATGATACTGATTGACAATATTTTCGTCTCATGATTTTACAAAGACAGGCTATGATATAAATAAAGTATTGGGATAAATAAATTGCTAGTTGAATAACGGAAAGGTGGGGTTTTCGATGATGGACTTTACCTGGAAAGTGTTTTCCCAGACAGGTAATATTGACACATATCTTCTCTTCAAGGAGCTAGAAAAGGAAACTCAAGAAATACCCGGAAATAACGATGAAGAGCTAGCAGAAGCTGATTTTCCCATCTCATAGGTTTGTCGAAAGACAGGGATGGTGTCAAAGGTGCTTGATAAATGTGAAGGCATCGTCATAAGGACTACTAATTATAGCGAAACAAATAAAATAGTTACTCTATTTACCCGTGAGTGGGGAAAGGTTGGTGTGATGGCACGCGGTGCGAAAAAGCCGAACAGCCGGCTTGCTGCTGTCACCCAGCTTTTTACATACGGATACTTTTTAGTACAAAGAGGGAGCGGATTAGGGACTCTTCAGCAGGGGGAAATGGCCTCATCCATGCGTTCCATAAAGGAAGATATTTTTCTGACGGCTTACGCAAGCTATATTGTGGATTTAACCGATAAAAGCACAGAGGACAAAAAACCAAACCCTTTTCTATTTGAATTGCTTTATCAATCACTGAATTATATAAATGAAGGGTATGACCCCGAAATCATTACAAATATTTATGAAATGAAGATGCTGAATACTTTGGGATTATATCCGGTTCTTGATCAATGTTCTGTCTGTGGAAGTATTGACGGGCATTTTTCGTTTTCTATCCGGGAAAACGGCCTCATATGTCACCGTTGCCTTGAAAAAGACCCGTATCATTACAAAGTTTCACAGGGGGCAATCAAGCTGCTTCGCCTGTTCTACTTTTTTGACTTGTCCAGGCTTGGAAATATCTCTGTCAAGCCGGAAACAAAAGCAGAATTGAAAAAAATTATTTCAGCTTATTACGAAGAATACTCTGGCCTAAACTTAAAGTCAAAGAAGTTTCTTAACCAAATGGCCAAGTTTGATGACCTCATGTGAATGAAACGAAGGACAGGGCCTGCTTGAATATTGACAATCAATATTGTTTCCGCTATGATTCAAATTAATAAAATAATTGCAGTGAAGGGGAAGAGTACTTAACTCATTCTATAAAAGCGAACCTGGGACGGTGGAAGCCAGGCATGGAAGGTTAAGGAAGGGCGCTCCAGAGCAAATATTGTCTTTTGACATAAAAGAGGCTGCGGCAAAGGCTGCAGCAAATAGGGTGGAACCGCGGGTAAACTCTCGTCCCTATGCCTTGAGCATAGAGACGGGAGTTTTTTTATGTTTAGCTCTATTAAAGCTTATTGTGGTATTTAACACCCTGTTGATTAGAGCGGAAGGTACGGATCCTCGGAAATGCAATCGCATTTCCTTCGTGCGGTGTGAATTCGGGGAAATTTATTCAAAGTCCAGCGGGAGGAGCGAGTCAAAGGGAGACCCCGCAGGCGTAGACGCCGAGGAGGCTCCCTGATCGCCCGCGGAAAGCGGGGTCTGCAGCAAAATCAACAGACAAGGTTAATAATGCCAAATGTTTCAATACTAAAAACAGGAATAAGGAAGAGGTGTCCTATGAATATTCAAAACATGATTTTAACACTCCAAAAACATTGGTCAGGCCATGGATGCATCCTAATGCAGGCTTATGATGTTGAAAAAGGCGCAGGTACGATGAGCCCTTATACTTTTTTAAGAGCAATCGGCCCGGAACCATGGAATGTGGCTTATGTAGAGCCTTCACGCCGCCCTGCTGATGGACGTTATGGAGAAAACCCGAACAGGCTTTATCAGCATCACCAGTTTCAGGTTATTATGAAGCCTTCTCCAGACAATATCCAGGATCTATACCTTGATTCTTTAAAAGCATTAGGCATTAATCCTCTTGAGCATGATATCCGCTTTGTTGAAGATAACTGGGAAAACCCATCCCTTGGCTGTGCCGGCTTAGGATGGGAAGTATGGCTAGATGGAATGGAAATTACACAATTCACCTATTTCCAGCAGGTAGGCGGATTGGAGTGCAAGCCGGTTTCTGTTGAAATTACATATGGGATTGAAAGGCTTGCTTCATACATCCAGGATAAAGAAGATGTTTTCGACCTTGAATGGACTGATGGGTTTACCGTAAGAGATATTTTCCTTCAGCCTGAATTTGAGCATTCAAAATATACTTTCGAAACATCGGATCCGGAAATGCTTTTTAATTTGTTCAATATCTATGAAAAAGAAGCACACAGACAAATGGACGAAGGCCTTGTCCACCCAGCTTATGATTATGTTTTAAAATGTTCGCACACTTTTAACCTGCTTGATGCCAGAGGGGCTATTTCTGTTACAGAAAGAACTGGTTATATAGCACGCTGCAGGAACCTGGCCAGAAAAGTTGCCAAAACCTTCTATGAAGAGCGAGAGAAGCTTGGCTTCCCGATTTTAAAGGCAAAGGAGGAAGGAACCCATGAATAAAAAAGATCTGCTATTGGAAATAGGCCTTGAAGAAATGCCCGCCAGGTTTGTGACTAATTCAATGAACCAGCTTTCAGATAAAGTATGCTCTTGGCTTACAGAAATGAAAATTTCATTTGAGGAGATTATAGCCTACTCTTCTCCGCGCCGTTTGGCTGTTCTTGTAAAGGGAGTCAGTACAGCTCAGGAAGATATAAATGAAGAAGCAAAAGGTCCTGCAAAAAAAATCGCATTAACTGAAGATGGCCAATGGTCAAAAGCGGCCATTGGGTTCAGCAGGGGCCAGGGAGCAAGTGTAGAGGATATTTTCTTTAAAGAAATTAACGGGGTTGAATATGCCCATGTTAACAAATTTATAAAGGGACAGGAAACAGCTGTCCTGCTGCCAGAACTGCAGCAAATTATTACTTCATTAACATTTCCAAAGAATATGAAATGGGCAGACCAGGACCTTCGTTTTGTAAGGCCTATTAAATGGCTGATGGCCTTGTTCGGAAACGAAGTCATTCCTTTTGCCATTACTAATGTCCAAACATCAAACTGGACGAGAGGACACCGATTCCTGGGTGAAGAAATTGAGCTCAACCATCCTGCTGATTATGAAAAATCCCTGCTGGCGCAATATGTGATTACTAATCCGCAGGTAAGAAAAGATGCCATTCGGTCACAGCTGGAAAAGATTGAAGAAGAGAACGGATGGGTTATTCCTGTAGACGAAGATTTATTAGAGGAAGTAAATAATCTAGTTGAATACCCAACTGCTTTATATGGGCAATTTGAAGAGGAATTTCTTGATCTTCCAGAAGAGGTATTGATTACATCTATGAAGGAACATCAGCGTTATTTTCCGGTGAAGTCAAATGACGGAAAGCTGCTTCCATACTTCGTTACAGTCAGGAATGGCGGGCATGAAAATTTGGAGAAAGTCGCCAAAGGAAATGAAAAGGTTTTAAGAGCAAGACTTGCAGATGCTGCATTCTTCTATAAAGAAGACCAAAAAACGGATATCAATGTTTCATTGGCTAAGCTAAAAAGCATTGTATACCATGAGGAAATCGGTACTCTTGCAGAAAAAGTGGATCGTGTGCGCGAATTGGTAAATAAATTGAGTGACGAACTCAGTTTTAGTGAAGAGGATAAAGCAGTTGCAGACCGTGCTGCTGAAATAAGCAAATTTGACCTTGTTACCCATATGGTATATGAGTTCCCAGAGCTTCAGGGCTTCATGGGAGAAAAATATGCTCTTCAAAAAGGAGAAAAAGAAGCTGTTGCACTTGCCGTCAATGAGCATTATATGCCGCGGAATGCAGAAGATAAAACGCCATCAGGAATTACGGGAGCTGTATTGGCCATTGCTGAAAAAATGGACACAATAGTCTCTTCCTTTGCTATTGGCATTATCCCTAGCGGTTCCCAGGATCCATATGCCCTAAGAAGACAGGCAACAGGAATCATTCAAACATTACTGGCGAAAAATTGGAATATTAAGCTTGAAAACCTGATCGCATTAGCTTTGGATGCAGTCCAGAATGCGAAGATCGGCAAGAAGACAAAAGAGGAACTTCTCCAGGAATTGATTTCCTTCTTTAAGCTAAGAATAAAGTATCTGCTACAGGAAAAAGCTGTTCGATATGACTTAATTGACGCTGTTTTAGGCGGTGAAATCGGCTCGGTGCCATCCCTTGTAAAAAGAGCTGAAGTCCTTGAATCCAACAAGAACGCTGAAGGCTTTAAAGAAAGCATAGAAGCTCTTAGCCGTGTTATTAATATTTCTTCAAAAGCAGAAGAAAAGGGCGAAGTGGATAGCAGCCTGTTTGAGAATGAATTCGAAAAAGCTCTTTTCAATAAATACCTATCAGTGAATGAAGAGTTGGGGAAAGAAGTTTCGGAGGAAGCAGCCTTTACCTTGCTCATAAGCATGAAGCCTGAGATTGATCAATACTTCGAACATACAATGGTTATGGCCGATAATCAGGCCATCCGAACAAACAGACTGAATCAAATGGCACTTTTAGCCGAATTAATTATGCAGTTCGCCAATATGAATGAAATTATTGTTAAATAACGAGCTAAAATTTTGCGTTTCATGATGGAATAGGATTAAATTTGAATAAGAAGGGCAGCAGGAACTGCTGTTGGAAAAGAAAGAGCCTGTTATATATTTGACGGGCTCTTTCAAATTTTTGACATAATAGAGTGGCTAATAACTGATTATGTATGAAACGCATCTTTTCATTTATGGCAAATAGTATATAATAATTATATAAAAGTATAACCTTATTTATATTGAATTCAGAAGGTTGGGCAATGTAAATCCTATATTGTAGTCCCGATCTTTCCCTTGTTAGGTGGTGAGGAAAATCGAATTAAATAAAAGGCAGGAAAAGATTATTGAAATCGTGAAGGAAAATGGTCCAATTACTGGCGAGAGCATAGCAGAACAATTAAACTTGACTAGGGCGACTTTAAGGCCTGATTTGGCCATTTTGACCATGGCTGGCTATTTGGATGCACGCCCTCGTGTAGGCTATTTTTATACTGGCAAAACAGGTGCCCAGCTTTTAACGGAAAACCTTCAAAAGCTGTATGTAAAGGATTATCAGTCGATTCCGGTTGTGGTCAATGAAAATGTCTCAGTATATGACGCTATTGTTACGATGTTTCTGGAAGATGTAGGCACGTTGTTTGTTGTCGACCAGCATTCATTGCTTGTTGGAGTTTTATCCAGAAAGGATCTTCTTCGTGCAAGTATTGGCAAGCAGGAGCTGAACTCGATTCCTGTAAATATTATTATGACAAGAATGCCGAATATAACGATGTGCGAGAAAGATGATTTACTTATAGAGGTAGCTAAAAAGCTAATTGAAAAACAAATAGATGCACTGCCGGTAGTAAAGAAAACGGATAAGGGATTCGAAGTTAACGGCAGAATAACAAAAACAAATTTAACAAAAGCATTCTTGGCCCTTGCGGGGGAAAAGTAGATTTGTGATAGAAGGAGATGGTTTTGAAGAATGGGAAAAATGCCGATCATCTATGTTGTTTCTGACTCAGTTGGGGAAACAGCCGAACTTGTTACAAAGGCTGCAACGAGCCAGTTCAACGGCAGTGATATAACCATCAAGCGGTTTCCGTATGTTGAAGAAAAGGTACATATTGATGAAGTCATTTCTCTTGCTAAGCTGGATAATGGGATGATTGCTTATACGATGGTTAAACCTGATATGAGAAAATATATTAACCAAAGGGCAGCTGAAGAAGGAATTTATACATTCGATATCGTCGGCCCTTTAATGGATCAAATCCAAAAGGCGTGTGATGTAACGCCGCTTTTTGAACCAGGATTGGTCAGGAAGCTTGATGAAGATTACTTTAAAAAAATTGAAGCCATTGAGTTTGCGGTAAAATATGATGATGGCCGCGATCCTCGGGGAATATTAAAAGCAGATATTGTCTTAATTGGTGTTTCAAGAACTTCGAAAACACCACTTTCACAATATCTTGCACACAAAAGGCTGAAGGTTGCAAACGTCCCTCTTGTGCCTGAAGTGGATCCTCCTGAAGAGCTTTTTCTTGTGCCGCCGGAAAAATGCTATGGCCTAAAAATCAGTCCTGAAAAATTAAATTATATCCGCAGAGAGCGTTTAATATCTTTAGGATTAAGTGATAGTGCAAGCTATGCAAATATAGAGAGAATTAAAGAAGAAATATCTTATTTTGAAAAAATTGTTTCCAAAATCAAATGCCCGGTTATTGATGTTACCAATAAAGCTGTTGAAGAAACGGCAAATATGATCTTAAATCAATACCGAAAAAGCTTTCCAAGAAGTTAGCACATAAAATTTTTTATGTGCCTTTTTCTTTTGCCGAAGTTTTCTTCGATGTAATCTTTCCATCAAGTGCTGAATACTTATAAAATCGGACATTAGTTCTGCAAAAATAAGCAAACTGGGAATAGACGGTGCAGCTGTCTGTAGACTTCCGATGTTCAAATTGATGTTTCAGATTATAGAGATAAAATAATGGCAAAATAGACTTTAATGTACTATAATAAAAAATTGTGATAAAAATGTACCCGAATAGGTTTAGAGTTCATTCCGAACGAATAAACTATTTATTGTGGCATGTCAAGGTTTCGTCCAAGAAAAAATTCGACATATATCTCAATGCAAAAGTTATTCTTGGAAAGAAGGAATATGCGGAGTGATGTAGAATTATTAGAACATTAGGCAAACCAATCATTATGGTAGATGCAGATTCCTGTCCCGTGAAAGAAGAAATTGTCGAAATTGCCAATTCCTTTTTCGTGGATGCAGTGTTTGTTGCTTCATTTGCCCACATGAAAAATGATCTGAACGGGGCAGTTTGGCAGTTTGTTGATTCCAGCAAGGAAGCAGCTGATTTATTCATCATGAATAATGTCAAATCTGGAGATGTGGTTGTTACACAGGATATTGGATTGGCATCGACTCTTTTGCTAAAAGGAGTTTATGTCCTTTCACCCAAGGGAATTTTATTTGAAGAAAATGAAATTCGCACTGCGCTTGATATGAGATATTTATCAGCGAAAGCGCGCAGAAAAGGAGTATACGGGAAAGGCCCAAAACCTTATAGTCGGGAGGACCGGTCCAGGTTTGTGGAACAACTGACAAACATTTTGTCGAATTTTGAAGGGATTCGGTAATATTTATAGAATACCTCAGTAAGTAATGGAGTTGTTCATATGGCAGAGCGGATCGCCGAGGAAAAAGTTAATGAAATTCGGCAAGCTGTAGATATTGTTGATGTCATTGGCGACTATATTCAATTAAACAAGCAAGGGCGCAACTACTTTGGTCTTTGCCCTTTTCATGGTGAGAATACTCCTTCCTTTTCTGTTTCACCTGAAAAGCAAATCTATCATTGCTTTGGGTGCGGAGCAGGAGGCAATGCCTTTTCATTCTTGATGGATTTAGAAGGCTATTCCTTCCAGGAAGCTGCACTAAAACTCGCTGAAAAAGGAAATGTTAAGCTTGAGATTGATGCTTCATCAGTTGCGTCAGCAAAATCAATGCCTGTTGATTTGCAGCAGATGATGGAAGCCCATGAGCTTCTACGTAAATTTTATCACCATCTGCTTGTAAACACAAAAGATGGTCAGCATGCACTTGAATACCTGCTTAACAGAGGCTTTTCAATGGAGTCAATTGAAAAGTTCCAAATCGGCTATTCATTGAAGTCCTGGGATTTTGTCTTTAAGTTTCTGACTAAAAGAAAATTCCCAGCAGGTGTTATGGAAAGAGCTGGGCTGATTATCAAACGGGAGAAAGATGGGAACTATTTTGACCGCTTCAGAGACAGAATCATGTTCCCGATTTTTGATCGCAGCGGAAATACGATTGCTTTTTCAGGAAGATCACTAGGGGACGATGAGCCCAAATATTTAAATAGCCCTGAAACAGCAATCTTCAATAAAAGTAAAACTTTATATAATTTTCATTTGGCGAGGCCTCAGATAAAAAAACTGCAAAGAGCCGTTCTTTTTGAAGGGTTTGCAGATGTTATCGCCGCTGATCGCGCCGGTGTTGGAAATGGTGTCGGCACGATGGGTACAGCATTAACGGAGGAGCATGTCGCTTCCTTAAGAAGAAATGTTCAATCAATCACGATCTGTTACGATTCCGACAACGCAGGGATAGAAGCAGCTTATAGAGCCGCGAATCTGCTGACGGAAGCGGGCTGCAAGGTAAGAGTAGCTTTAATGCCTGATGGATATGATCCTGATGATTATATTAATGAGTATGGCGAAGAGAAGTTCCGCAATGAGGTAATTGATTCAAGTGTAACTCTCATGGCTTTCAAGCTGCTTTATCTGCGCAGAGGCAAAAGGCTTCAGAATGAAGGAGATCGCCTTCTTTATATCGAAGAAGTATTAAAGGAAATCAGCCAGCTGGATAAAGCAGTGGAAAGAGACCATTATCTCCGCCAGCTTGCAAGTGAGTTTTCACTTTCCCTTGAAGCTTTGAAAGAGCAGCAAAAGCAGGTTTTTTACGCGGAAAAGAAAAAGAACCAGCAAGGCAAGGGGGCTTTTGAGCCTCAAAAAAAGCTTCAAGTGGTGCCGAAAAGGGCAGACCGTCTTCAACCCGCATACCATACAGCGGAAAGAAGACTAATCGCCCACATGCTTCGAGATAGTGACGTAGCTTTTAAAGTTCAGGATATGCTTCAGGGAAATACCTTTAACATCGATGAGCATCAGGCCATTATCACATATCTTTTGGGTTTTTACGAAAAAGGCCATTCACCTGACCCAAGTGCATTTATAAATTTTATAAACGATGAAAAGCTTAAGCGGATCGTGGTGGATATCGAAATGATGTCCATAAATGAGGAAATAAGCGAACAGGAATTAACTGATTATATTAAACAGGTGTTGAATTATCAAAAGATGTTAAAAATAAAGGAAAAACTTAATGAAGAAAAAGAAGCAGAACGACAAAAGGATTATGCAAAAGCGGCATTAATCGCAATGGAAATTATCCAATTGCGCAAGTCACTATAGATGGCAGTAAATTGAAACCAGGCCGTGGAAAAGCGCCTGGCACATGCTACTTGGGATAAACGTCTCCTATGAAATTTTCCCATGTGCATGATGGATGACGAATGTCTGTGATTTTTGGAAGGAGGGGGACATATGGCTGAAAAATCGGCCCGTTCAAAAGAGGTTGATTCAGAGTTGACCCTTGAACAAGTAAAAGACCAATTAGTTGAAATAGGAAAAAAGACAGGTGTCCTAGCCTACGATGATATAGCGGAAAGAATGTCTCAGTTTGAGGTTGATTCCCATCAGATGGATGAATTTTATGAGTTCCTTGGCGATCAGGGTGTTGAATTGGTAGGCGATACCGAAGATGCCGATCCAAATGTCCAGGAACTTGCCAAAGGTGAAGAGGAATTCGACCTTAATGATTTAAGCGTGCCTCCAGGAGTTAAAATCAATGATCCGGTCCGTATGTACTTAAAAGAAATCGGACGCGTGGATTTGCTCTCAGCAGAGGAAGAAATTTCGCTTGCCAAGAGAATCGAGGAAGGCGATGAAGAAGCAAAAAGACGATTGGCAGAAGCAAACCTTCGGCTGGTTGTTAGTATCGCTAAAAGATATGTAGGCCGCGGAATGCTTTTCCTTGACCTGATCCAGGAAGGAAACATGGGATTAATTAAAGCAGTTGAAAAGTTCGACTACCGTAAAGGTTATAAATTCAGTACTTATGCAACATGGTGGATCCGTCAGGCCATTACGAGAGCCATTGCCGACCAGGCAAGAACGATTCGTATTCCTGTGCATATGGTTGAAACCATTAACAAATTGATTCGCGTTCAGCGTCAGCTTCTCCAGGATCTAGGACGTGAACCAACTCCGGAAGAAATCGCAGAAGATATGGACTTGACTCCTGATAAGGTACGTGAAATCCTGAAGATTGCACAGGAGCCTGTATCTTTGGAAACACCAATAGGCGAAGAGGACGACTCTCATTTAGGTGATTTCATTGAAGACCAGGATGCGACATCACCATCTGAACATGCTGCATATGAATTATTGAAAGAGCAGCTGGAAGACGTTCTCGACACACTTACAGACCGCGAAGAAAATGTTCTCCGCCTTCGTTTTGGATTGGACGATGGCCGCACAAGGACTTTGGAAGAAGTCGGTAAGGTATTTGGCGTAACCCGTGAACGAATTCGTCAAATTGAAGCCAAGGCATTAAGAAAATTAAGACATCCAAGTCGCAGCAAGCGTTTAAAAGACTTTTTAGAATAGAAAAAGGATTGCCAGGAAATAGTTTACTTCTTAAAATGGAAGTAAACTATTTTTTTTACAAAATTTTCATATTGGATGTGCTAATGGTTGAATAACAGCAGAAAATAAATTATTGTTAATGAGCTATTATACTGGAAGATTGGCCGAATGCTTCCTGATCAATATTATGATTACTTATTAGCTCTTTACACGGAAGGAAATCAGCCGAAGGAATTAAGAAAAGAGAAAATAGGACTGATGGTATATTTATTAAACCTTATTTTCTTGCTGCTTATTCCAATTTCTGTGTTTTTAATTTATTTTACTGAATTGTCTATTATTTTGCAAATCGCCTTTTTGTCCCTTTTTGTTTTTGCAGGTATTTTCGCGGTTTTTTATTTTTCTAAAAAAGGAATATCTTATCATTTGCCTATAATTTCAGCCGCGTTAATTCTGCTGATTGGATCTGGTGCTTTTGTGTCGGGTGAATACAGAGTAAATCATTCTATGCTGTATTTGACTCTGGTTTTAAATTGTTTGTTTTTTGCTGGCGGGAGGCTGGAAGCTAAACCTTCACTATTTTTGGATATCCGGTATATTTGGTTTGTTACTCTTATTTATTTCTATATTCATATAATAAAATATTTTAAAAAGTTTTTAAATGTTGAGAAAACTTATACATCCCTTATATAATGGTAATGAAAGCGGATACAGAAAACGGAATGAGGGGGATGTAAATGAATTTCGATTTAACAGCAGAACAGAATATGATACTTAAAACAATAAGGGATTTTGCTGAAGAAGAGGTAGCGCCAGGCGCTCTTGAAAGAGACCGGACGAAAGAATTTCCGGTGGGAGTTTTCAAGAAAATGGCCGATCTTGGTTTAATGGGACTTCCTTTTCCTGAAGAATATGGCGGAGCAGGGGCAGACACAGTCAGCTTTGCAATTGTAACTGAAGAGCTAAGCAGGGCTTGTGCTTCTACCGGGATTACCTATTCAGCCCATATTTCTCTTGGGGGGGCACCGCTTTATTTATTCGGGACGGAAGAGCAAAAGCAAAAATATCTTGTACCGATTTGTACTGGGGAAACTTTTGGAGCTTTCGGTCTTACTGAGCCTAATGCAGGATCGGATGCAGGCGGTACAAGGACAAGGGCAGTCGAAAAGGACGGAGAATATATAATCAATGGAAATAAATGCTTCATCACAAATGCCAGCTATGCCAAGCATTTGGCCTTAACAGCTGTAACTGCTGAACAGGATGGCAAAAAAGAAATCAGTGCAATTATTGTGCCGACGGATGCTCAAGGATTCACTGTCATTGATAATTATGAAAAAATGGGACTGAATGCTTCCAATACAACAGAACTTGTTCTTGAAGATGTGCGTGTACCGACTGAGCACTTGCTCGGCAAAAAAGGTGAGGGCTTTAAACAGTTTTTAATCACTTTAGATGGCGGCCGTATTGGAATTGGTGCTATGGCTTTGGGCATTGCTCAGGCCTCATACGAAAAAGCCCTGCAATATGCAAAGGAGCGCCAGCAGTTTGGTCGTTCTCTATCAAACTTTCAGGCTATTCAGTTTAAGTTGGCTGATATGGCAATGAAAATTGAATTGGCAAGAAACATGGTTTATAAAGCTGCATGGCTGAAAGACCAAGGAAGACCTTTTGCGAAAGAGGCCTCTATGTGCAAGCTATATGCTTCGGAAATTTGTATGGAAATAGCCGATCAAGCAGTACAGATTCATGGCGGATACGGGTATATGAAAGATTATCATGTGGAACGATACATGAGAGATGGAAAGCTTACTGAGATTGGAGAAGGTACCTCCGAGATCCAGCGAATGGTTATTGCACGCCAAATTGGCTGCTAATGCAGGGAAAGTAAGCGTATTCAAATCAAGTGGAAAGCAGATGCTGAAAACAGACAGAACGATTATCAATAAAAATCATAATTGAAGGGACGGCAATAAGCCAGTTCTTAATGAAAACTCCATCCAGCAGGATGGAGTTTTTGCCTAAATTATGAACAAGATATGACAAAGTTTACTTTAGGGCTTTTCCTTCTGCCCTTTTTAAAGTAAAATAGAAATTGTTTGTATACTTACTTAAACTGAAATGTGCTTACATAAGGGAGGTTAAGTCATGAATCGCAATCCAATCATTCCATTTGTATTAATTATGGTTTTCGGTGTGGTAGCAATGTTCCTTGTTTCTTTTAAAGGTCTTGGCGATATGGACCAGCTTGCAAAAGAACAGGAAGGCGGCGGTGCTGAAACCGAAGAAACAGCAGCTGCAAGCCCTGAAGAAATCTATCAGAAGAGCTGTATTGGATGTCACGGTGACCAGTATCAAGGAGGAGTCGGCCCAGCTCTTACTGGTGTAGGCGAACGTTTATCTCAGGATGAAATCGCAGATATCGTTGTGAATGGTAAAGGCTCTATGCCTCCAGGGTTAGTGCCTCAAGACAAGGCTGCAGAAATGGCCGAATGGTTAGCAGGCCTTAAGTAAACCTATAATGAAAGTCCTTTGCATATGTAAAGGACTTTTTTTATACTATAAGAAAGCTATCGTAAATATTCGATAGCTTTTTAACTATTTCGCACTAGGAGCAGATAGGCGTGGCGCGCTCTGCGCTTTTAAATACATAGATAAGTGGTGACAGAATGAATACGGACAAATTATCACAGCGGCTTGAAGCTGTAACAAATTATATTCCCAGTGGTGCACGTGTAGCTGATATTGGTTCAGACCATGCGTATTTGCCATGCTATGCAGTAAAAAAAGGTATTGTCCCTTTTGCTATAGCTGGTGAAGTAGTGGAAGGGCCATTTCAATCGGCTAAAAGCCAGGTTGAAATGGAGGGGCTTTTGGATCAGATAGCTGTTCGCAAAGGAAATGGCCTTGAGGTTATTAACTCAGGGGAAGTAGATTGCATTACAATTGCTGGTATGGGAGGCGCTTTAATTGCGACCATTCTCGAAGAAGGAAAGAGCAAGCTTGATTCTGTTCAAAGGCTTGTTCTGCAGCCCAATTTAAGTGCAATTTCGATTAGAACCTGGCTTATAGAACATGGATGGGAGCTTATAGCCGAAGAGATTCTTGAAGAAGACGGAAAGATCTATGAAATACTCGCAGCAGAAAAAGGGGAGCCGCTTAAGCCGTATAAAAACGCGGAACAAGGTTTGCTTATGGGTCCTTTTTTAATCGAAGAAAAGTCAGCGGTCTTCCAAACTAAGTGGCAGGGGGAATTGAGAAACTGGGAACGTATTCTCATGCAGCTTGAGAAGGCAGCAGACACTGAAGAGACCGAAAAGAGAAAACAGGAATTAAAACAGAAAATAAAAATGGTGGAGGAGGTTTTAAACCAGTGAAAAAAATAAACGGGCATGAAATCATTCAATTGTTTGAGCAGTTCTCCCCAAAAGGATACGCGATGGAAGGTGACAAAATTGGCCTGCAAATCGGAAAGCTCAACAATCCTGTCCAAAATGTAATGATAGCCCTTGATGTCTTGGAGGAAGTTGTGGATGAAGCAATCGAAAAGAATGTGCAGCTGATTATTGCGCATCATCCTCTTATTTACAGACCTTTACAAAAGATTGCAACAGACTCTCCATCAGGAAGAATTATTGAAAAGCTTATTAAACATGATATAGCGGTATATGCAGCCCATACCAATCTTGATGTAGCCAAAGGCGGTGTCAATGATATGCTGGCGGATGCTCTGCAGCTTTCCAGTACAGAAGTCTTATATCCAACATTTGAAACCGTTTTGAAAAAGCTTGCTGTGTATGTGCCAGAAGAAAATGCAGAGGTGTTAAAAAAAGCTCTTGGCGATGCAGGAGCAGGTGCTATTGGGAATTACAGCCATTGTACGTTTTCTTCAGCAGGGACTGGCCAATTCAAGCCAAACGAAGAAGCCAATCCTCATATTGGCCAGCAAGGGAAGCTTGAATCTGTTGCTGAGGTCCGCATAGAAACTATTTTTCCTGAGCATTTGGAGAAAAGGGTACTCTCTGCAATGTTCAAAAACCATCCATATGAAGAAGTTGCCTTTGATATTTACCAACTTGAAAACAAAGGGGAAGTTTTAGGCCTCGGCAAAATAGGAGAAATCCGCGAGATGACATTAGAGGAATTTGCCGGCCATGTAAAAACAACTCTCGAGGTAGACGGAGTCCGAGTTGTAGGAGACCTTTCCTCAAAGGTTAAGAAAGTGGCTGTTCTTGGCGGTGATGGAAATAAGTATTTTATGTCCGCAAAAATGAAGGGTGCGGATGTTTATGTTACCGGAGATATGTATTATCATGTTGCCCATGATGCCATGATGGCGGGTCTAAATATAGTGGACCCTGGCCATAATGTGGAAAAGGTAATGAAAAAGGGCGTCACAAAAAAATTGGAAAAGCTTTGTGCGGAAAAAGGGTATGAAGTGTCGATATTTCCTTCCGAGATACATACGGATCCTTTTCAATTTATATAAAGGTAAAAAAAAGCCGGCTTCCCTCGAAACCGGTTCTTTTTGTATTAAATTTTAGTAGCTTTCTTTACTTTAGGAAGAATTTTATTTAACGGTACTTTTTTCTCGAGTGTCCATGTAGACTCTTCTTTTGGATCGTATTGTTCAAGGAAGGTGATGACTTCCTTAGTAATAGGTGTTGGCGTTGAGGCGCCTGCAGTGACTGCAACAGTGGAAGCCTCTTTAAGCCAACTTACATCAAGTTCAGTGATGTCGGCAATCCGGTAGGCTTTCGTACCTGCGATTTCCTCAGAGACTTGGGCAAGGCGATTCGAGTTATTGCTCTTTGGGTCCCCAACCACAATCAGAACATCAGCCTGGCCAGCTTGTTCTGCGACAGCCTCTTGGCGTACCTGGGTAGCCATACATATTTCTTTGTGAAATTCTGCGTGAGGATATCGTTCCTTTATCTGCTCCATGACATGGCCAACATCCCATTGGCTCATTGTCGTTTGGTTTGTCACAAGAATTTTATCAGCCTTGATATTTAATTCGTTCACGTCTTCAATTGTTTGTACAAGGTGAACAGCGTGCGGCGCTACCCCCACAGCCCCTTCAGGCTCAGGATGTCCTTTTTTGCCGATGTAGATGATCTGAAAACCTTCCGTTTCTTTCTCTCTAATCAGATCATGGGTCCTTGTTACATCTGGACACGTAGCATCAATTGTCACTAGGCCTTTTTGTTTGGCTGCTTCCCGTACTTGAGGAGAAATGCCGTGGGCTGTGAAAATGACAGTCCCTTTATCAACTTTATCCAAAATTTCTTTTCTGTCTTTTCCATCAAGAGTAATGATGCCCTCTTCTTCAAAAGCATCCGTTACATGCTTATTGTGGACGATCATACCCAAAATATAAATCGGTCTTGGCAATGATGGATCGAGTGCTGCGTTTCTGGCAATCACCATCGCATCAACCACACCATAACAATATCCCCGAGGAGAGATTTTTATGACATTCATCCGTTTATCCTCCCTTATTACAGCTTTTATCTGAAATTGTTATTTGATTATGTTCAGGTTAAAACACCAGGGAAATCCCCAGCATGCTTATTCTATTATATAAGAGATAGAAGGATAATACAAAAAGCAAAAAAGGAAAGAAAATAACATGCTTTAGGCTTCAATGACACTATTCCCAGAGGAGAGAATGGTGAAAGGGAGTTATAGTTCTTGTAATAAAGCCATTTATATCTTCATAGCCACGGTCCTGCAAAGTAAAAAAACAAAGAATGCCTTTCGCATTCTTTGCCATTATATATATAATTTAGGCTTGGATTCACGGCTTCTCGTACTTTCGGAGACCGGCGGTTCTGTTTCATTAACCGTTTCATCCTTTTTTCGTTTTGGAGGTTGCTTAGCTCTGGCTTTAACTTCTGTGCTTGTTTTTTCTGTTTCTTCGGAAGACTGATCTTCCGGAGCATTCTTCAAGCCCCTGTACAGCTTCCACATGGCCGGCAGGTTCCTAACCAGCGGCCCATACTGCTGAACCATGGGCCCAATCTGCTGCGCTGTATTTAAAACCTTTTGGGTATTATTTAAGAAGCCATTTATAGAAGTAGGATTGCTTATTGCCTGCAGTATGCCCCCCCCTGCACGGGAGCCTCCTGCTGCTCTGGCAGCACCCATTCCGCCTGGAGTCTGAGCATTGCCTTTTCCTAATAATTTAGAGAGCAATCCCCCTCCTCCGCGGCGCATTCCCGGAGCGCCTCTCATAGTTGGCCCCATGGGAGGTCTGCCTTGCATCGGATTCATAAAAGGATACGGGGGCATTCCTCCGCGCATGGGAGGTCTTGGTCCTGGCATCATCGTTGTTTGCCTCCTTTCAAAAAACACTCGCTTCTGCCATAGAAGCAGACAGTGGAGATAGTCTAATTGCACCCATATATTAAAGTATGCGTTTATCACATTTTGGTTTAGGTATTATGCGGAAGATTCTTATTTTCTTGTTAAAAATCATTTGAATAGCCCATCATAAAAATATATATGCCTGTATGAGTGGTTATTTGGAGGAAACTTTATTATAATAACAGGATGTAAGAAAAGCTCGATTAACAGAGCTTACTTTTGAATATGCTGTTTTCGCAAACTTTGTTGCTTTTTAAACAAGTAGTGAGGAGTGGTTGATTTCCGCTCCAGGTTGCTCGCTTTCCGCGGGGCGGGCGGTGAGCCTCCTCGGTGCGCACCACCTGTGGGGTCTCACCTGTCCCACTCCTCCCGCTGGAGTCTCGCACCTTGCGCTCCAATCAACCAACCTTATTTATCAATGTTTTTATTTACAAACTCTATTTTAAAACAACAATCTTTTAGAAAAGAGCCTTTAAATAAATGAATCGGGTGCATTCCAATACTGCTGAATATCTAGCAGCATTTGCTAACCTGAATCACTGAGGAGTTTTTATATGAACGAAACGAAATTTGACCGATTTAACCTTAAGCCATTTATAATAGAAGCAGTGAAAGAATTCGGCTTTTACGAGCCAACAGAAATTCAGGAAAGAATGATTCCAGCTGTACTCAAGGGGGAAAGCGCCATTGGCCAGTCCCAGACAGGTACAGGCAAAACCCATTCCTACGTATTGCCTATTTTGCAAAAGGTTGATCCTTCCCGCCAGGAGGTTCAGGCAATAATAGCCGCGCCTACAAGAGAACTTGCCAACCAGATCTATCATGAAATCCTGAAGGTAACTGAGCATTGCCCTGAGGGAGAAGAAATAACAGCACGCTGTTATATCGGAGGAACGGACAAGCAAAGGACGATTGAAAAACTGAAAAAACAGCCGCATGTTGTAGTTGGGACACCTGGCAGAATAAATGACCTTGTCAAGGAGCAGGCTTTGTTTGTCCATACCGCAGGAATCCTTGTGGTTGATGAAGCGGATTTAATGCTTGATATGGGATTTATCGAGGACGTTGACCAGGTTGCCGCGAGAATGCCGGAAAAACTGCAAATGCTTGTGTTCTCAGCAACGATCCCTGAGAAACTGAAGCCATTTTTAAAAAAGTATATGGAAAATCCAAAGTATGTGCATATTGAGCCTAAGCAGGCAACCGCCGCCAATATTGAACACTGGATGCTTCCATCCAGGCATCGCAATAAAGTAAATCTGGTATATGAAGCACTGACTTCTTTTAATCCTTATTTAGCCATTGTTTTTACAAATACGAAGAAAAAAGCGGATGAAGTCGCGGATGGATTAATCAGCAAAGGCCTTAAAGTCGGCCGTATTCACGGGGACCTTAACCCGCGTGAACGGAAAAAAATGATGAAGCAAATATTGGATCTTGAGTTCCAATACATCGTGGCGACTGACCTTGCAGCAAGAGGAATTGATATAAAGGGAATCAGCCATGTGATTAACTACGAGCTTCCAACTGATTTGGACTTTTATATTCATCGTGTGGGTCGTACAGCCCGAGCAGGTTTCTCAGGAATTGCACTGACAGTGTATGAGACTTCCGATGAAGATTCATTAAATAGGCTTGAAAAGATGGGGATTGAATTCCAGCATAAGGATCTGCAAAAAGGGGAATGGACAGATCTTGAAAATCGAAATAAAAGGAAGAACCGCCAAAAACAAGCGGATGACATAGATAAAAAAGCTTCATCCTTGGTGCAAAAGCCGAAAAAAGTGAAGCCAGGCTATAAAAAGAAAATGAAATGGGAAATGGATAAAATTAAAAAACGCGAAAGAAGAATAAAGCGTAAATAAATTTTATAAGGGAGAGGCAGGAATCATCATGCTGAAAATTGGTTCACATGTTTCCATGAGCGGGAAAAAAATGCTTTTAGCAGCAAGTGAAGAAGCTGTTTCATACGGCTCCAATACTTTTATGATTTATACAGGCGCCCCGCAAAATACAAGAAGAAAAAAAATAGAGGATTTAAATATTGAAGCCGGGATAAGGCATATGGAAGAGAACGGTATAGCTGATATTGTTGTACATGCTCCATATATTATCAATATTGGCAATACGACAAACCCGTCGACTTTTGAATTAGGTGTTAATTTCCTCCGCTCTGAAATCGACCGTACAGAAGCAATTGGTGCAAGACAGATCGTCCTTCATCCTGGGGCACATGTAGGCGCAGGAACGGAAGAAGGAATAAAGAAAATCGTCGAAGGCCTGAATGAGGTGCTAGGTGGCGAAGAAAAGGTACAGATAGCACTTGAAACCATGGCCGGCAAAGGTTCAGAATGCGGAAAATCTTTTGAAGAGCTTGCCATGATTATTGATGGGGTCAATTATAATGACCATCTTTCTGTTTGCTTTGATACATGCCATACGCATGATGCAGGATATGATATCGTTAATGATTTCGATGGCGTATTGGAAAATTTTGATAAGATTATCGGCTTGGATCGCTTGAAGGTTCTTCATATTAATGACAGCAAAAATGAACGCGGCATGCGCAAAGACCGCCATGAAAATATCGGTTTTGGCCATATTGGTTTTAAAGCATTAAATTATATCGTCCATCATCCTCAATTAAAGGATGTCCCAAAAATTCTTGAGACTCCTTATGTTGGGGAAGACAAGAATAATAAAAATGCGCCATACAAGCATGAAATTACTATGCTCCGCAATAAGGAATTCGATGAAAACCTTTTGGATGCTATTATGGAAGGCTAGTTGAATAGCAAAAAGCTGTGTATCGATTACACAGCTTTTTGTATGGGTAAATTAAGTATTAGTAAAAACAATAGGCTATTTTGTGAATTGCAGGAAGAGGCGGTTTACTTCCCTGGCGGTTTCCGGTCCGGCAATTTTGGCAATTTCCTTTATTAATTTTGTCCGCTCGCGATCTTCGAAGATATTTATTTGCTTTCCTCGCAGGTAGCCAGCAATCTTTTGTGCCTGCGGTTTTGTAATGCTGATGTTGAATTGCTCTCCATATTTTAATAATTCTTCTGCAGTAATATTGCTCAATTTATGATTTATGATGTTTTCAAAAATTTTCATCCTCATCACTCCTCCCCTGTACTGTATGAGGGAAGAAGGGAAATCGTGACAGTTTTTCTTTACCGGCTGTTAATTTATAAAAATCCTGTTTTCTTTACTTTAAAGGCAAGTTCCTGTATACTTCTTTTGTAAATCGGAATGATTCTTAATATTACGGGTGATAAAAATGGCAGAGCCAATAATAGAAATAAGGCACGTTTCTTATCGATATGAAAAAGAAAATGTTCTTGAGGATATAAATTTAACCATACATGAAGGGGATTTTCTCGGCATTGTAGGACCAAATGGTTCCGGTAAATCCACCTTGATAAAACAGATATTAGGTTTGCTGAAGGTTCAAAAGGGGAGTATTAAGCTTTTTGGACAGGAAATAAACCGTTTTAAGGAATGGCAAAAAATAGGATTTGTTTCGCAAAAGGCCAATTCATTTAATACAGGTTTCCCAGCAACTGTCTTTGAAGTTGTATCCAGCGGACTTACAAAGAAGCTCGGGCTTTTTAAGTTTTTTGGAAAAGCAGAACATCACAAAGTACTGCAGGCGATTGATTCGGTGGGCCTGCTTGAATTTGCGAAACGGAATATTGGAGAACTTTCGGGCGGACAGCAGCAGCGGGTTTTTATTGCACGTGCATTAGTGAGCGACCCGAAGCTGTTAATACTTGATGAACCGACAGTAGGAGTGGATGCAAAAAATGTCCAATCCTTTTACGAAATGCTTGAAGACTTAAACAAGAAATTTGGAATTACTCTTTTGCTGGTTACACATGACATTGGGACAATCTCGGATAAGGTCACTCATGTTGCCTGCCTGAACAAAAATTTGCATTTCCATGGAAATACAGCAGAATTTGAAAGCTTGAATATTAGTGAGATGTCGGAGATTTACGGCCATGATGTCCATGTATTGACCCATAATCATGACCATCACAACCACGGGGGAACAGTCCGATGATAGCAGGGGTTTTACAATACGAATTTTTGCAAAATGCATTTTTAACTGGAATCATAATCGGAATAATCGCACCCTTGCTGGGCGTTTTTATCGTTGTCAGAAGGCTGTCATTAATTGCTGATGCTTTAAGTCATGTAACGCTTGCCGGAATTGCTGCCAGTCTTCTGCTTGAGAAAAAAGTGCTTGGATTGAGCGGGTTAAACCCCCTTTATATGGGGATGGCTTTTTCAGTCGCTGGGTCTTTGTTTATTGAAAAGCTTAGGGCTGTTTACAAGCATTATCAGGAGCTGGCAATTCCCATTATATTGTCAGGGGGAATTGGACTTGGCGCAATATTTATTTCCTTGGCCGACGGGTTCAATACAGACTTATTTAGTTATTTATTTGGAAGTGTAAGTGCGGTAAGCCGTCTAGATTTATGGACCATTTTAATCATTAGTGTTTTTGTTATTGCACTTGTTATTTTATTGTATAAAGAATTATTTTTGCTGTCTTTTGATGAAGAGCATGCAAAAGCATCCGGCATAGCAGCAAAGAGTGTTCATTTTATTTTTATTATCATGGTGGCTTTGGTTATTGCTGCCTCTATGAGAATTGTCGGTATCCTTCTGGTTTCCTCTTTAATGACATTGCCGGTTGCAGCAAGCATAAGGATTGCCAAAGGCTTTAAACAAACTATTTTCCTGTCCATGCTGTTTGGTGAAGTTTCCGTTTTAGGCGGATTGACGATTTCTTATTATATTGATCTTGCGCCGGGAGGAACAATTGTCATTATTACAATCCTCATACTGATTATCACCATTCTGGTAAAGAAGATTTCAAGCATGAGGCCGGCCTAAAAAAATTTAACAAAAGAGGAATATTTGAAGGCACTATCGAACAGGTTGTTTCCGGTTAGGCAAAAGCTTTGATTGTTAAGAGCAGGAACACGAGGTGAAAAGAATGAATGTAAATGAAGCAATGCAGCTTTTAAAAGATAAAGGCTATAAGCATACAGGAAAAAGGGAAGAGATGCTTCAGCTTTTCGCTGATAGCGATAAATATTTAACTGCCAAAGATGTTCTGGAAAAAATGAAGGACAACTACCCTGGGCTAAGCTTTGATACAATATACAGAAATTTATCATTGTTTGTGGATTTGGATATTTTTGAGATGACAGAGCTTTCGGGAGAAAAACACTTCCGATTTACATGTTCACATGAGCATCATCATCATCATTTTATCTGTTTGGACTGCGGAAAGACTAAAGAAATTGAAGCTTGTCCCATGAAACAGGTTCAAGAAAACCTGAAAGGCTATGATGTCTCCGGCCACAAGTTTGAAATATACGGAAAGTGTCCGGAATGTTTCTAAATCACGTACAAAAAAGCATGGGTGCTAATAAAAGCTCCATGCTTTTTATATATGGTGAATTTATTTTAGCCAGTTGTCTACCCATTTATAAGCTTCATGCCAACTGCTGACCCTTATGACTCCATTTGGGACAGGGTCTTGATTATAAGGGGTATCGAATAAAATGACAGGGATTTTGCAAGCTTCATGAATCATGACAGCATTATCATGTTTATCTTCAAGAAAGATGTCTACCTCAAACTTCTTTGCTGCCTGAATTTTATCATGTGTTCCAATCAGCTCAATGTGATCAAATTCTAAAGCGTTCTCCAAAAACCATTCTTCTGTTATTTGCTGAAGATGTGAGCCGCGTGCACTAATAAAATATAATTCATGAACTTGTCTCCATTTTGTCAGGATTCCTTTTGCCCCTTCTGCAAGGGGAGATCCCCTGTAAATTACTGGTTCATTTTCTTTAAACCATTTCGCAAATTCTTTTTCGGATATATCCACAAGTGGAGTTAAATCATATTGCTTAATATCATCCAGGGTTATATTCAGGTTAAATGCTTTATTTAAATATGGAATCATGGATGATGGACATGTAACCGTGCCATCAATGTCAATTCCAAAACGCTTCTTCATAATAGTTGCTCTCCTTTAAATACATATATCCCTTATCTTAACAAAAGTCCCGTCCATGCAAAAGAGCAATGGCTCTAATGCTGTTCTGCCAGGCATTAATTGATAGTCAAACATTAACATCTTAAAAAGAACACATATCGCAAACACTATAAATGCTCCATTAAGTAATACTTTTGCAAGGAACACAGTAAAGAAAGCGAGGGATCATGATGGCAGACCAAGAGCGCACCAATGAAGAGTACGATCTTCGCCATAGCGAGCGAATTGGGGAAGCTAATACAGATTATGATTATACAGAAGAAGCCTCTGCTGAAATCGCAGCGCCTGGTGTCTATGACAGGGCGATGGACAGGGAAGAAGCTAATGCAGATTATACAGAAGAAACCTCTGCTGAAATCGCAGCGCCTGTTGTCTATGACAGGGCAGTGGACAGGGAGGAAGAAAACGAAACTGCTACTGCCGGCAGGGGAGTCGGATACGCCGCCCTGGCATTGTCCATTCTATCTCTGTTTGTATTGCCGGTTCTGTTTGGAGCAACAGGCATTGTCCTTGGTTTTATAGCCCGCCGAAGAGGATCAGAAACCCTTGGCAACTGGGCCATAGGAATTGGAGCCATTTCGATTATTGTTGGCATGTTTATCTTGCCGTTTTTTTAAGCAAAGTAAAAAGCCTGGCATCTTCTGGCCAGGCTTTCTTTTTATGATTGGATGCTTTCACCTTTGATTTTTTCTTCTTCTTGTTTTGCGAAGTATTCTTCAGCAATTTTATCTATTTCGATCTTCAGTTCATCCACCATTGTTGCTTCAGGAACCTTCCTTACAATCTGGCCTTTGCGGAATAGAAGACCTTCACCGCGGGCACCGGCAATGCCGATATCAGCCTCTCGTGCTTCCCCTGGACCATTAACCGCACAGCCCAGTACTGCCACCTTAATCGGTGCTTTAATCTTTTGGATATATTCTTCCACTTCATTTGCGATGCTGATTAAATCAATTTCAATCCGTCCGCAGGTTGGGCAGGAAATCAGCGTGGCTGCATTCGATGACAGGCTAAATACTTTTAGAAGCTCGCGCGCTACCTTTACTTCTTCAACAGGATCAGCACTTAATGAGATTCTTAAAGTATTACCGATTCCTTTGCTTAAGATTGCTCCAAGGCCGGCAGCACTTTTAACAGTACCGGCAAAAAGTGTGCCTGATTCTGTAATTCCCAAATGTAATGGATAGTCAAAGGCTTTTGCCGCTTTTTCATATGCTTCAATTGCCAGATTAACATCCGAAGCCTTCATTGATACAATGATGTCATGAAAGTCGAGGTCTTCTAGAATCTTGATATGATGAAGGGCGCTTTCGACCATTCCATCGGCAGTAGGGTACCCGTACTTCTCTAGAATCCGTTTTTCAAGGGACCCAGCGTTCACGCCAATACGGATTGGTATTCCTTTTTCCTTTGCCGCCTTAACAACCGCTTCCACTTTTTCGCGTTTGCCGATATTGCCGGGATTGATCCGAATCTTATCTGCCCCGCCTTCAATTGCTTTTAAAGCAAGTTTATAGTCAAAATGAATATCGACCACAAGCGGTATATTTATTTGTCTTTTAATATCTGCGATTGCATTTGCCGCCCTTTCATCCGGGCAAGCCACACGGACAATTTGGCAGCCGGCTTCCTCAAGCCTTTTAATTTCAGCTACAGTAGCTCCCACATCATGTGTTTTAGTCGTGGTCATACTTTGGATGAACAGCTCATTGCTGCCGCCAATGGTTAAAGGCCCGACTTTAACAGGCCGTGTTTTAGTTCGATGTATAATATTACTCAATGGAGATTCGCTCCTTTTTATCTATTCATATAACAGCATGGAAATTTTGATGCTGATAAAGAAGGTTCACTTTATTGTATCAATGAACCGATGCGATTGACAAGAATGATGATAAAGATTAGTTGTTCTTATTATATTTCGGAAACTTATAGGTTTTTCCTGATTTAATTTCTTCTGGTTTCATGCCGCTGTTTAATTTAGAGAAATCTGCCACAACCTCATCTATGCTGACAGGGATTGGCCCATCAAGATTTAACTCCACAATCGAAAGAACGGTCTCTCCAGGGCTCACTTTTTTTTCAAAAAAAGACATACCGGATTCAGCCGGCTGTGTGCTGGCCTCTAATACTTGTTCTTTTCCAGCAGGGAGTGTGCCTTGGCTTAAGTCATAATAAATAACATAAATAACAAGAACTGAAAGCAGGATTCCAGCGATTCGCTTCATATTGGCCTAACCCCCTGTAATTAGCGTATTTACCCAATATGTATGCTTGTCCTATAATGGATAGAACGTAAAAACCAGAAAAAATTTCACCCAACTAAGAAAACAAAAAAACGCGCCAAAATGGCACGTTTTATTTCTGCGTTTGTTGTGAAACTTCTTTGACAGCAAGCAGGAGAATGATCAGCGAGACAAACCAGTTTATGAAAGCTCCATTCGGTACAGCAGTCTGCAAGGCTGCCATAATTGTGAAAAAGACAGTCGGCAAGGTGATGCTATAGGCAGACATTCGCCATAAATGCCGGTATTGCAAATTTTTCCCTAAGGCATTTTTAATAAGAAGGCCAATTAAGGCGAGAATGGATATCTCAATAAACCTTATCCCAGCAGTAAAAATATAAATGACAATCGCAATCAACGGGATAATAATGGGTACTAGAGATTTAGCAGAAACCAAATAGTCTGATAAGCTTTCTCTTGTAAGTGTGCCATTGGTTAGCATCGAATAAGGATAGGATTGTTCCTGCCCCGCAGCAATTATGTATAGATCATTTTTGAGAAGGGCGATTGTATTGTCGCTGTTTGAAAAGGCAGATGGCTTTACAGTTCCTGTAGAATCCACAATAATTGCAAAGCCATTTTGGTTAATGGTAACAGGCGCTTCTTGATCAGTAAGCAGTTCTCCGTCTTTGATCTGGAAATCCGGCAAATCGCTATCAATTGTTTCGTCTATAGCATTTAAGCTATTTACTATTGCTGTGCTGGAATAAAAAACGGTTGGAATGATGGATAACAGGGTAAGGAAAAAAACATATAGTATTGTTTTCCCAATTCCTTGAAAGCGGAATAAAGTTATATCTTTGGGAGAATATAAGCTTTTATAAAATTGCTGAAAAATATTCATTTTTGACACACCCTTATAAAGATTCATCTTATTAGTTTAGCCACATTATGCGGTCTCTACAAGTAACTCAGCTTATTTAAAATTAGCAAGGGATTCTTTTTATTTGTAACATAAATGTAATATTTAAAAGAAATGTTAAGCTATTGTAAATTTGATAAAATAAATCTTTACTTTTTATTCACTTTTCCTTAATAATTGTATGGGGTTTGATGAATCATGTCGAATAAACAGTTATAGGGGTTGAAAAATTGTGGAACTAGACGTTCAACAAATGCTTTTTGAGTTTCTTGGCGGACTTGGTATTTTCTTATATGGAATCAAGTTCATGGGTGATGGACTGCAAAAGTCAGCTGGTGACAAGCTGAGAGATATTCTGGATCGCTTTACGACAAATCCGCTAATGGGGGTATTAGCAGGTATTGTTGTAACAGTATTACTTCAGACTAGCAGTGGTACAACTGTTATTACAGTTGGACTAGTTAGTGCCGGTTTCATGACACTCCGTCAAGCAATTGGGGTAATAATGGGTGCCAATATTGGTACAACTGTTACTGCATTCATTATTGGTATTGATATTGGTGAATATGCCCTGCCAATCATTGCAGTTGGTTCAATACTTCTGTTTTTCTTTAAAAATAAAAAAATACACAATTTCGGGCAAATTGTTTTTGGTTTTGGAGCACTTTTCTATGGATTGGAACTAATGAGCGGCGGTATGAAACCATTACGCAGTTTAGAGGCTTTCCATGATCTTACTGTAAGTATGAGTTCAAACCCGGTTCTTGGAGTAATCATTGGTACTGTATTTACAGTGATTGTTCAAAGCTCTAGTGCGACAATCGGTATCCTGCAAGGTCTTTATGCTGAAGAACTTGTTAATTTGAATGCTGCCTTGCCGATTTTATTCGGTGATAATATTGGTACAACGATTACGGCTGTCTTAGCAGCTATTGGAGCATCCGTTGCAGCGAGAAGAGCTGCTGCTACTCATGTCCTGTTTAATTTAATAGGAACAACTGTGTTTTTATTACTTCTAAAGCCTTTCACATTGCTAATTGAATCTTTAGCGGTTAATTTAAACCTTAATCATGAGATGACCATAGCGTTTGCTCACGGAATTTTTAATACTACAAATACGCTTATACAACTTCCTTTTATTGGAATTCTTGCTTTGATTGTAACAAAGCTTATACCAGGAGAAGATTCGGTTGTAGAATACAAAACAAAGCATTTAGACCCTGTTTTTATTGAGCAATCACCTTCTATCGCTCTTGGTCAATCAAAAGAAGAAGTATTGCGAATGGGTCAATTTGCTGTGCGGGGACTTGAGGAAACAAATCAGTTCTTAAAAAATAAACAGCAAAAGCATTCTGAAACGGCTTATCAACTTGAAGATGCCATTAACAATTTAGATCGCAAAATTACAGATTATCTAGTTAAACTTTCAACAAGCTCACTTTCAGTTCATGAGTCTGAAGAACATACAGTTCTGATGGATACTGTCAGAGATATTGAGCGAATCGGTGACCACTTTGAAAATATTATTGAGCTTGCGGAATACCAGCAGGCAAACAAAGTTAAAGTTACTGAAAATGCAATGGATGATCTTGATGTAATGTTTAACCTTACTATTTCGACGGTTAAGGAAGCTCTTCAAGCGCTGGATCATAATGATAAAGAAATAGCAAGACAAGTGGTTGAGAAAGAAGAAGAGATCGACAAAATGGAAAGAAAGCTTCGCAAACAGCATATTCTTCGTTTGAACGAAGGAATCTGCTCCGGACAAGCAGGCATTGTGTATGTTGACATTGTCAGCAATCTTGAGCGAATCGGTGACCACGCTGTGAATATTGCGGAAGCTGTTTTAGGAGAAGAATAAGTGGTAAAATAAGCAAGGGGAATTCCCCTTGCTTTTTGTTTATTTTTAACGCATTTTATAAAAAGGGTGCTGAGGATGGAAATTATTTATTGGACTTTAATTATTATTTTATTTGTTATAGCTTTTGCTGGGTTGATCTTCCCAATTATACCCAGTGTGCTGTTTGTTTTGGGCGGATTTATTCTTTATGGCGTTCTCTTTACTTTTGAGTCCTTTAATTGGCTGTTTTGGACCATCCAGTGCCTTTTTGTTGTTTTACTTTTCGGGGCGGATTATATAGCCAATATGATTGGGGTAAAAAAATATGGAGGCTCCAAAGCCGGCGTTTGGGGAAGTACAATTGGACTTTTAATAGGACCGTTTGTGATTCCGGTGTTAGGAATTCTGATCGGGCCATTCCTGGGCGCGATCCTTGCTGAAATGGCGGTAAATAGAAAAAACCTGAATGATGCAATAAAAATTGGATTTGGTTCTGTTATAGGATTTGTCAGTAGTGTAGCGGCAAAAGCTGTTGTTCAAGCAGTAATGATTTTTTATTTCTTGATCGTGGTACTTTAAATAATTCATAGGAGGGAACAGTCATAAGGCTTTGTTATGGCTGTTCCTACTTTTTTTAATTGAGTTACTTAATTCACTCCGCATATTTCACTCGGGCAGTTTTGGCAATCTGTTTCCCGCTTTAAATAGCTCAGATCTTTAATTATAATTTTTTGCCCGTCATAAAGAATAATTTCCTCTTCCCTTAGTTCCTTCAGCATTCGCTGAATGACTTCCCGTGTACCGTAAGTAAGGTTAGCCAATTCCTGGTGGGTTAAGGGCAAATCAATTAATATCCCGTCATTCACGCTTATGCCATATCGGCTGGCAAGTCTTATTAAAATAGAGTACAAACCGCCTTTTTTTCCATTGATCATTAGATCCTGGCATCTTAGCTGAGACTTAATATACCTTGAACTCAGCCATCTTGTAAGATAGCTCATTGCCCGCATGTCGCCCAACATGAACTCTTCAAAATCTTCTTTTTTAATCTGAAGGAATTTGCATTCTGTTATGGCTTTGGCATGGAAATGGTATTTTGGCGCCTCCTTAAACATTTGATATTCGATTAATACTTCTTCGCCGTCCAGGATTTTTAAAGTGAATTCCTTTCCTTTTCGATGGGATCTTCCTAAAGCCAAACTGCCTTCCAATAGGAGGTAGATATTTTTTACCCTCTCACATTCCTCAAAAAGAGTGTTTCCTGGTTTTACTTTTAAAATTTTTCCTTTATCGATAAATCGCTGCAATAAAAAACTGTAAAGCGAAATTCTGAAGTCATCCATGATATCACTCCTTTTCTTCCTACACTTTGATTTAAAGAAAATACCGAAACACTGTCAATCAGGTGAAAGGGGGTGTAAGAATGAAATAAAATCTAAACGTTAAAAAATGGTTGATACAGTGCACTTCTAAACACTATTGACGAATTTATGAAAGTTGCACCAGGAGATGGTTTTTGCAGTCATTTTATCTATGGATAGAGGGTTGCAAGAGGGAATTTGAATAATAAAAAATAAATGGGCAATTGTATATATGTAGCAATGCTTTTTGTTTGAAACAAAAACCCAACTTTGGTAATCTTAAGCTAAAGATCTTTAGAAACATTCTAATATCAGAATTTTGTAAACGATTGAATGTTTCGGGATCTACTAAACCAGATACATAGGGAGGAATTTTTAATGGCATTCGAACTACCGCAATTACCTTACGCTTATGATGCATTGGAGCCAAACATCGACAAAGAAACGATGAATATCCACCATACAAAGCATCACAATACTTATGTAACAAACCTGAACAATGCTTTGGAAGGAAACGAAGAGCTTCTTTCTAAAACAGTCGAAGAAGTTGTTTCCAACTTGGATGCTGTTCCTGAAGCTGTTCGCACTGCTGTCCGCAATAACGGCGGAGGCCATGCAAACCATTCATTATTCTGGCAGGTTATTTCTCCAAATGGCGGAGGAGAGCCTACTGGTGAGCTTGCTGACTCGATTAACAGCAAGTTCGGAAGCTATGATAGCTTTAAAGAAGAATTTGCAAAAGCTGCTACAACTCGTTTTGGTTCCGGCTGGGCTTGGCTTGTTGTGAACAATGGCCAATTAGAAGTAACAAGCACTCCTAACCAGGATTCTCCTTTAATGGAAGGCAAGACTCCGATCCTTGGTCTTGATGTATGGGAGCATGCTTACTACCTGAACTATCAAAACCGCCGTCCTGAATACATCAATTCCTTCTGGAATATTGTAAACTGGGATGAAGTTACCAAGCGTTACAGCGCTGCAAAATAATAAAAGGTTAAACACGGCAGGAAATCTCTGCCGTGTTTTTTGTGTTTCTCGCCAATCTTTAAATCATTGCATAAGCACACTAACTTTGTAGGAGACTACCCTTTAGAACCAAAGGGGAGTTTTTTTATGAGCAGATTCAAAAAACTGATCGGAGATGTGGACTTAACAAGAGATTTAAAATTGCTTCTGATTATTGGGGGGCTTTATTCCTTAAGCGCTGCCCTTTCAAATACATTTGTAAATATTTATCTATGGAAGCAATCTGGTGAGTTCAGCGATCTTGCACTATACAATTTGTCCATCGTGGTTATGCAGCCCTTAACGTTTATTTTGGCGGGGAGATGGGCTAAGAAAATTGACAGGGTTATTGTATTAAGAATAGGTGTAATCTTTTTGGCATCCTTTTACCTGACAGTGCTTTTCATTGGTATAAATGCTTCGAAATTTCTGGTGCTGCTAGGTGCTCTGCTGGGTGTTGGATATGGTTTTTACTGGCTTGCGTTCAATGTGCTGACTTTTGAAATAACGGAGCCGGAAAACAGGGATTTCTTCAATGGCTTCCTTGGAATACTCACATCCGTTGGCGGAATGATCGGTCCGATTGCAGCGGGTTTCATTATTTCAAGGATGGAAAAGTTCACCGGCTATTCGGTTATTTTTGGGATTTCTCTGACGCTCTTTTCAATAGCCGTCTTTTTAAGCTTTTTTCTAAAACGGCGGCCTGCAAATGGGAGGTATTGGTTTAGAAGAATCCTTTCTGAACGAAAAAACAACCCGAATTGGCGAATGATTACCAACGCCCACTTTTTTCAGGGGCTGAGGGAAGGCACATTTGTTTTTGTTATCTCGGTATATGTATTTATTTCAACAGGGAGTGAACTTGCCCTTGGAACTTACGGGCTGGTTAACTCGGGCATTTCCTTTATGGGATATTTTCTGGTATCAAGGCTTCTAAAAAAGCAGTATCGGAAAAGGGCGATATTAATCGGCGGATTGTTATTGTATGCCGCCATATTTTTTATCATATTTGAAGTTACTTATCCCAAGCTGCTTATGTATGCTGCAACTATTGCCGTAGCATATCCGTTATTGCTGGTCCCTTATATTTCTTTAACTTATGATGTTATCGGCCGAGGCTGGAAAGCTGCGGAAATGAGGATAGAGTATATAGTTGTCAGGGAAATCTTCTTAAACTTGGGACGAATCGTTTCTATTTTGGGCTTTTTGGCAGCTGTAACTTTTTTTAATGATGAAAAAAGCATCCCAATATTACTTGTATTCATTGGTGCTGGACATGCTGTAATTTATTTTTTCGTCCGGAAAATACATTTTCAGTCGACATGAGAGAGGCCAGCCTCTCTCTTTTTTAGTGGAAGGATAGTATTTCCAACATTTTATTTGTGTCGAAAAAAGGTTCTTTATAGAATTAATTGCCGATTTCTTTTAGAATGGTAAAAGAGACTTTTTTAAAGGAAGTGTGCGATACCTTGAATAGAAAGAAAAAAAAGAAGACCCATGTTCCTTTTCGACTGAATATGCTCTTCTTTGTTGTTTTTTTATTGTTCTCAATGCTGATCCTCCGGCTGGGGATGGTTCAGATAGTCTATGGTGATGACTACAAGCGTGAGATTGAAAGAACGGAAGATGTTACAGTCAATAGTCCGGTTCCTAGAGGGAAGATGTTTGACCGAAACGGGAAGGTGATTGTTGACAATACTCCGCAAAACGCAATTACCTTTACAAATAACGGTTACAAACAGGACGAGATGCTTGAGGTAGCTGAAAGGCTTGCCCAGCTCATAGAAATAAATACAAAAAAAGTCCAGGAACGCGATAAGAAGGATTATTGGATTATAAAGAATCCAGATGAGGCAGAAAAGAAGGTATCTGAAAAAGAAATAGAAGCACTTAAGAAGAAGCATGAAGGAGAGCAAAAAGAACTTGATAAAGCAATTTATCAGCTTACATTGGACCGGATTACGGAAGAGGAATTGAAAGAACTGAAGGAACAAGACTTGAAAGTTCTTGCAATATTCAGAGAATTTACGAGCGGCTATGCGTTAACACCGCAAATCGTAAAAAATAAAGATGTTACCCCGGAAGAGTTTGCGGTTGTAAGCGAGAATCTCCAGCTGCTGCCTGGTGTTGATACCACAACAGATTGGGAAAGATATTATGCTTTTGGCGATACTTTAAAATCTGTTCTTGGCAAGGTGACAAGTTCCGACGAAGGGATCCCTGCTGAACAGCTTGAGTATTATATGGCTCGTGACTATAGCCGCAATGACAGAGTTGGAAAAAGTTATATTGAGATGCAATACGAAGAGGTGCTGCACGGACAAAAGGCTAAAGTAAAAAATATTACCGATAAAGCCGGAAACGTCCTGGAAACTGTGCCGATCACGGATGGTCAAAGAGGAAAGGACCTTGTGCTAAGCATCGATATGGATCTCCAGAAGGCAGTTGAGCAGATCATTGAGGAAGAACTGCGCGCTGCCAAAGCTTCTCCTGGTACTGCATTGCTTGACCGGGCATATGTTTTGCTAATGGATCCTCACACTGGGGAGATTCTTTCAATGGCCGGAAAAAGAATTGTGAAGGATGAGAAGACCGGCAAGTCAGAAATGCAGGATGATGCACTAGGCAATATTACTACTACTTACAATGTTGGTTCTGCCATAAAGGGAGCGACCATTCTTACAGGGTTTAAGGAAGGAGTTATTCAGCCTAATTCCGTCATTTATGACCGTCCGCTCCAAATTAAGAACACACCAGTGAAGAAATCATGGAAAAACTTTGGTCCGTTAAATGATATCAATGCGCTAAAGTATTCTTCGAACGTTTATATGTTTGAGACGGCCATACGAATTGGAAACGGTGAATATAAATTTGACCGTCCACTGCCCCTTGATCCTAAAGGCTTTGATACGATCAGGGATTCTTTTGCACAATTTGGTCTAGGAGTCCGGACTGGAATTGATTTGCCGAATGAACAAACAGGCTTTAAAGGAATGAGTACTATGCCTGGTTTTATGCTTGACCTTGCAATAGGCCAGTATGATACGTATTCCAATATGCAGCTTGCACAATATGTTTCTGTCATCGCCAATGGCGGAAATAGAATGGAACCACATATTGTTAAGGAAATCCGTGAACCGTTAATGGAAAACAACGAGCTCGGACCTATTGTGGAGGAAATGGAACCCAAAGTGCTTAACCGGGTTGAACTTGAAAAAGGCTGGATGGAACGGGTGCAGGAAGGCTTCCGCAGAGTTATGCAAGAAAAAGGCGGAACGGCTTATACCTATTTCGCAGGCAAAGAATATAAGCCGGCAGGAAAGACTGGAACTGCAGAGGCATTTTATGATGGTCCTGAAAGAAGCAAATTTGGCAAGGAGCCTCCTGAGGTGATGAATCTCAGCCTTGTCGGCTATGCACCATCTGTAAATCCGGAGGTAGCTATGGCTGTACTGGTTCCGTGGGCTTATCAAGGCGGCCGGGATCACGGAGCAAACAAGAAAATTGGCGAACGTGTACTGGATGCCTACTTTGATCTTAAAAAAAATCGCCATGAAGAAGGCAAAGACAGCGAAGATCCTGTCCAGAAAGTAGAAAATATTAATGAAGTTCTTGAAGGGCAGGAAGATGTACGCGAAGAAGAAGAAAATGAATAAGTATGGCTATACTGTCTCCCGTTTGTACGGGAGGCAGTTTTTTTTATGAAGAGTTCATGTATTTGAAGCTGGCTAAACTGGAATGCTAAATTAAACGTTATACCTCTATTTCGACATATTTACACATTAATCGCCAACATTTACAAAAGCTTTACAATTAGTTAAAACCGCGTTAACAGTAAACCCTTATTCTATTACTCGTAGGACAAAACAACCAATTTTCTTAGGGGGAATTCAGGAATGAAGAGTCTTAAAAAAATGAGCCTGTTTTTAATGCTTGCAGCTGTGATGGTATTTACTGCAGCTTGCGGGGGCGGAGATACAAATGAAGGTGCAAATGGAGAAAACGGTGAAGAGCTTGAAGGCAGCGTAGTTATTGACGGATCTGGTACAGTTTATCCTTTTATGGCACGCATGGCTGAGAACTATATGGGAGAACAGGAAAATGTCTCTGTTGAAGTAAGCCGCTCTGGAACTTCAGCTGGCTTCAAGAAATTCCTTGCAGAAGACGGAACAGACTTTAATGATGCTTCCCGCCAAATTAAAGATGAAGAAAAAGCACAAGCGGAAGAGCTTGGCATTGATGTACAAGAAATGAAGGTTGCTTTAGACGGTATAACAATTGTAATAAACAAAGAAAATGACTGGGCTACAGAGCTTACACAGCAAGAGGTTATTGATATCTTCCTTGCAAGTGCCGGCAAGAAAAAGTGGTCGGACGTTCGCGCTGACTTCCCGGATGAAGAAATCCAAACTTATGGCCCGAATGAAAACCACGGTACTTATGAATTCATGTTTGAAAATATCCTTGGAGAACAAGATCTTCCTGAAAACATTAACTTGCAGCAGGATTACTCAACTCTTGTAGACCTTGTGTCTAAAGATAAAAATGCAATTGGATTCTTTGGATATGGATACTACGATAGCAATAAAGACAAGTTATCCGCTGTTAAGGTTGACTTTGGCAACGGCCCAGTTGAGCCATCATTGGACACAATTAAAGAAGACGGCGATTATGCTCCTTTTACACGCCCTGTATTCACATACTTGAATACAAATATGGCTAAAGAAAAGCCGCAAGTGCTTGATTACGCTATTTATACAATGGAAAATGCACAGGATGTTGCAGCAGAGACTGGCTTTGCCCCATTATCTGATGAAGATGTCCAAGCTTCTCTAGATGCTTTAAACGGATTAAAGTAAGATTTTAAAAGTGTTGAACATGGGAAGATGAGAAGTTAACCTTCTCATCTTCTTGTTGGTGTTAAATGTTAATTTGGGTTTCCCTTGGGTAATATAAGCTAAAGAGTTCTTCCTTGGATGAGAAGGATGAAAGGGGTTTTACACTTGGCAAAAAGCGCTGTTCACGGTAACAACAAAAAGTTGAATGTACGTGAAATCATACAGGAAAAGAAAAAATCTCGAAGCGTTAATAACGTTACGGAAAAATTAATACCAAAAATTCTATTTGGAATAGCAGCAATTTCTGTACTAACAACTATTGGAATTGTACTTACTTTACTAACGGAAACAATCGCCTTTTTTAAAGACGTTCCTTTTATAGATTTCTTTACAGGCACAAAATTAAAGCCATTAGGGGAAAATGCAGTCTTTGGAGTAGTGCCGCTGTTGACTGGTACAATTATTTCATCTGCAATTGCCATGCTGGTAGCCATCCCAATCGGACTGATGACCGCTATTTTCTTAAGTGAATATGCGTCAGAAAAATTAAGAAGAATGTTAAAGCCTCTTCTTGAGATTCTGGCAGGTATTCCTACTATCGTTTATGGGTTTTTTGCCTTTACATTTGTAACGCCAATATTAAGGTCTATTATTCCTGGCCTTGAACCAACCAATATTCTAAGCCCTGGGATTGTAATGGGGATCATGATCATCCCGATGGTAGCGTCATTATCTGAAGATGCGATGAGTTCGGTGCCAAATGCTATGAGGGAAGGTGCTCTTGCATTAGGTGCAACAAAGCTGGAAGTAACCTGGAAAGTAGTGGTTCCAGCCGCAATTTCAGGTATCATAGCTTCCTTTGTACTCGGAATTTCGAGGGCGATTGGGGAAACCATGATCGTCACCATTGCGAGCGGAAGTTCAAAAAACTTTACCTTTGACGTGACTCAATCCATGCAGACGATGACTGCTTATATAGTAGAAGTAACAGGCGGAGAAGCTGCGGCAGGTACAACTTTGTATTACAGCCTTTATGCAGTTGCTATGACATTGTTTGTATTTACGCTAATTATGAATCTTATCGCTCAGTATATCTCTCGCAGGTTCAGGGAGGAATATTAATATGAAGTATGTTGACTCAACTCAAGTGCATAAAAAAATGGGCAGCCGCCTATTTGCCAATAACCTGGCAAAAACACTCTTCTTTTTGGCAACATTGTTTGGCCTAGTTGTATTAGTTATTTTGATTTATCGGGTCCTGGCAGATGGATTAGGATGGATTAACTTTGATTTCTTGACGAATAGGCTATCAACCGATCCAGAAAGAGCGGGAATCTGGGGAGCTATATTGGGAACATTATGGCTTATGCTGGTTGTCGCTCCTGTAACGATGATTTTAGGGGTAGGTACAGCTATTTATCTTGAAGAATATGCCGCCAAGGGACGTATTTCCTCATTTATTAAAACGAATATCTCCAACTTGGCAGGTGTTCCATCCGTTGTTTTTGGTATCCTTGGATTAACTGTTTTCGCAAGGGCATTGGATTTGGGTTCTGTAGTACTTGCGGGCGGCTTGACTATGGCGCTGCTCGTTCTTCCAGTCGTTGTAGTGGCCAGCCAGGAAGCAATCCGGGCTGTGCCTCAATTTTTAAGGGAAGCCTCTTATGGAATGGGTGCTACAAAGTGGCAGACCATTAAAAATGTAGTTCTTCCCGCGTCCTTGCCGGGAATTCTTACTGGAGTTATTCTGGCGCTATCCCGTGCTATTGGTGAAACAGCACCGCTGGTGGTAATCGGTATACCGGCATTGTTAATTCCTGTTCCGGACGGAATCTTTGACAAATTTACCATTTTACCGGTGCAGATTTATTATTGGACAATTGACTCGGCTCTTGTAGCTGAATACGCAAACCTTGCAGCAGCGACAATTGTTATTCTATTAATTGTTTTGTTCGCGATGAACTCAATTGCCATTATGATTCGGAATAAATTTCAAAAAAGATTTTAGTCTGGGAGGTTTTATAAAATGCCTGTAATGACAGAAAAAGCAAATCCAAATGTAAAAACAGATAAACTAAACGCGGGAACGAAAGAAAACAAGAAGGTTGTTTATAATACGAAGGATCTTAACTTGTGGTATGGGGAAGGCCATGCTCTAAAGAATATTAATTTGGCTATTAATGAGAATGAAGTAACAGCCATTATTGGACCTTCAGGCTGCGGTAAATCAACCTATATTAAAACGTTAAACCGGATGGTTGAATTAGTGCCTTCTGTAAAGATATCCGGAGAAATTTTATACCGTGAACGAAATATCCTTGATAAATCGTTTAAAGTGGAAGACTTAAGAACAAGTGTAGGTATGGTTTTCCAAAAGCCAAATCCGTTTCCTAAATCCATTTATGAAAATGTAGCATATGGTCCAAAAATACACGGAATCCGCGATAAGAAAATCCTTGATGAGATTGTTGAAAAAAGCTTAAGGGGCGCAGCAATCTGGGATGAAGTAAAGGACCGTTTAAACCAGAATGCATACGGCCTATCTGGCGGTCAGCAGCAGCGCCTTTGCATAGCACGCTGCTTGGCGATTGAACCGGATGTCATCTTAATGGATGAGCCAACATCTGCCCTTGACCCGATTTCGACGTTAAAGGTAGAAGAGCTTGTGCAGGAACTAAAAGAAGAATTCAGCATCATCATCGTTACACACAATATGCAGCAGGCTGCCCGTATCTCTGACAAGACAGCATTCTTCTTAAACGGTGAAGTGATCGAGTTTGCCGAAACAGACAAGATCTTCTCAACCCCTTCAGACAAACGAACTGAAGATTATATTACAGGACGATTCGGCTAATTTCTTAAGCGTAAAATCATTGAAAATTAATTCATATCGAATAGGATGAAGGGGGATAAAAATGATGGCAGTACGCGAAAGATTTGAATATGATTTACAGGAGCTGCAAAAGAAACTTCTTGAAATTGGGAACTTTGCGGAAGAGGCCCTGCACAAAGCGATTGAAGCACTTGAAACTCAAAATATTGAATTGGCTCTTCAAATAATGGATGACGATTCCCACGCAGATCTGCTGTACGAGGAAATTAATGATTTGGCTATTCTTCTAATTGCTAAACAGCAGCCTGTTGCGATCGACCTCCGCCGCATCATCGTGGCCATTAAAATTGCAACAGATATAGAGAGAATTGCCGATTTTGCAGTTAATATTGCGAAATCTACCATTAGAATTGGTTCTGAACCTCTAATTAAGCCGATTGAGCATATTAAGCAAATGCATCAGATTTCAACAGAAATGCTTCGTTTATCTTTAGAAGCCTTCAATGATGATGATATAGCCAAAGCAAAAAAGGTAGCAGATATGGATGATCAGGTAGATGATTTATATGGTGAAACAATCAAGGAATTGCTGCAGATAAACCTTCAAAAGCCTGAATTTTTGCCGCAGATAACCCAGCTTTCCTTTGTTTGCCGCTATTTGGAAAGAGCTGCTGACCATGTAACAAATATCTCAGAACATATTTTCTATATGGTTAAAGGACGTCAGTATGATTTGAATAACTAATCACTAAAAAAGCTAAAAGGTATTGTCCTTTTAGCTTTTTGTTATTTTTTTGGCGATATCTTTGTAGCTCATCTGATTATTCAATTCAAACGTGCCCAGCTGTACTTTTTTGCTGTATCCGTATTCATCCAGATAATTGCTAAACTCGGCAGCATCATCCACGATGTTTTCCTTTTCAAGCTGTTCCGCTATTTCTCTGGGGGTCATGCCGCTTGCAATTTTAAGATGATAGGCTGTGGGAGATTCTGGCGGATGCTTTTCAGTTTGTTCCTCACTATTGGCCGCGGTTTCCTTGGAATCCTCGTGCAGTGGCTCCAGCAAACTTGCATGCTCCTCTTCTGTTAATACAATATAACCCTCACGTATTAAAAATTCCTTTGCAGATGATTCATCCAATTTTGCATCTGCTGGCAGATCATCCGTATTGAAAAAATAAGCAGAGCCCATAATCAAAACCGAAATCAATACTCCAAAAGCAAATGCCCGGGTGTTCCTCTTATTCATAGCCCTGGCCTCTATACTTCATTTCAGTTTGAATTGCTTTAACTTCTTGAGTGGAAAGTGAGGATTGTCTCGCGATTTGGTCAACGGATAACCCTTGCTGGGTAAGCAGTACTACCTGGTTCTTTATTATTTCATGCACTTCCCTTTTCTCAATGGGCGGAGGAGTGCTATTAACAGAGAATGGCGGCTGGAAACTATCGTCAGCTACCAGCAGCTCCTCCTCCAAAACCTTTAGCTTCTGCTTGATCTGGTACAATTCCTGAATCTGCTGAATGGATATTTGGTCTATTTCTTCCCGTATTTCTTTATAGGGATCTTTTAAAAATATCGAAATAAAGAATAAAGCAATAGATATACCCAACAGTGCCAACATGATGTATTCCAAAAAAGTCACCTCATATTCTTTTGAACAGAAATATTTTACCACCATTGGCGACAAATTTCGATAATCAATCCAAAATCTTGGAAAAATTAAGTTTTTTTGTCGCTGGTTCCCGGAAAAAATGTCGAAACGCAGCCTTAAAAAACTCGTAAAATTTTTTTCCGCTCCGATACTCCTGCTATATAGGCTCTCGCAATAAGCGACAATTTCCGTTCATTGTAGCAAGCCTGTTTCAATGCTAACATTAAGTTAGAAAAAAAGTCATAAAATTTCGCCTTTGTTCATATATTCGTGGTTTTCTAAAATGAATGCTTAATGATATAGAAAATTGAAAACAAGAGGTGCCGGTATGATAGATGAAATTATTAAGCTACGCAGGAGGGGCCTTTCTTTCCGAAAAATTGCCCGAGAGCTTGATACGACGGTGGGCAAGGTGCAATACCAATGGGTGAAGCTGGTTCAAAACAAAGCTAAACGCAGCAGGGAAGAGCCATTTCAAACCAAATCGCCTTATCAGGGTACGGATAAAAAGAATGCTTCTATAATTGAAGATAAGATTAACTTAACTCGCATATCAGATGAAAAGATTAAGGTGGATTGGGAGCTTTCTATTTATAAAGAAAATATGGTTGCACAGTATTTTAATAGGCCCATCTCCTCTTGGAGAAAGGCATTGCGAATCTATGATGTAACAGGAGTTATTTTTGACGGTGGAAATGCCCAGAGCGACCATGAAGTGGTTCTCCCAGACCATCATACGGAATGGATCTTCAAAGGATTAAAACCCAACAGGGTCTACTGTATAGAAATGGGAATGAAGCTTACAGAAAATAACTTCTTCCCTTTGCTCCGTTCAGACGCTTTGTATACAACGGAAACAGGATTTGAAAATATCTCCAGGCCCCAAGAGAAAATCCAGAAGCCAGCCGAATGGTCAGATAGCGTGAGTACATACACATATTATGAAACTGTAAGTGAAGGAGAAGGATAAATCATGAATGAACCAATTACTGCCGAACCTAAAGAATATGTGCAGAATGATGGGATGCCAAAAATCCTTCTCCTTACGTGGGAATATCCGCCTAATGTGGTGGGCGGCTTATCAAGACATGTACACGGACTGGCTGGAGGGTTGAACCAAAAGGGTTACGAAGTCCATGTGCTGACTGCAAATCCAGGAAACCTTCCAAGCTACGAAAATAATGAGAGAATTCAGGTTCATCGTGTCAGCCCGCTTAAAGAAAAGGACCATAACTTTCTGCACTGGATATTGGGTTTGAATCTGGCAATGGAACAAAAAGCCAGAGAGCTGTCATCCTATCATGATTTCGAGCTAATCCATGCCCATGACTGGCTTGTAGGAGCCTGCGGACTATCATTAAGAGAGAGCCTTAAACTGCCTTTAATCACAACCATTCATGCCACAGAGCATGGAAGGAATAATGGAATTTACACAGAGCTTCAAAAATTTATACACGAAAAAGAAGAGCAGCTGGTGAACGGCTCAGATCGAGTGATTGTTTGCAGTGAATATATGAAGGAAGAATTGATTCAGCAATTTAGTATAAGCAGTGAAAAAATGGCAGTTATAGCTAATGGGATTAACAAAGAAGTTCAATTGGAGAATCCTCAAAGCATACTTGCAGGCCTTCCAGTAAGGGATAGCGGCAGGCTGATTTTCTCTATTGGCCGAATGGTAAAAGAAAAAGGCTTTGATACCTTGATTGAGTCTGCAGACAGGATGAAAGAAAGATTTCCGGATGTTTATTTTATCATAGCGGGAAAAGGGCCAATGCTTGAGACATATAGGAAAAGAACCAAAGAATTGCAATTGGAGAATCTCATTCATTTCCCGGGTTTTATAAATGACATGCAGCGTTCGGCTTTATTCCGTAAGTGTTCTCTTGCAGTTTTCCCAAGCTATTATGAGCCTTTTGGGATTGTTGCACTTGAAGCAATGATATCGGGCAGACCTGCAGTAGTCTCCAACACCGGTGGCTTGAAAGGGATTGTGAAGCATGGTTATTCAGGACTGCTCATGACTCCAGGTGATCCATCCAGTTTTGCCGAGCAGGCTGCTCATCTGTTGGAAAATGATGATATAGCCAATACGATTGGGGCCAATGGAAAAAAGGTAGCTGAAAGTCTGTTCAGCTGGGGCCGCATTGCGGAAGAAACCAAAAGAGTATTTGAAGAGACACTAATCAGCCAGAAACTTGAAGATTTGGTATGAATTTTATCAGTTTGCAATACCAGTTTTAATTTAATGCTGCCAAGCCATTTGGATACCTGCTGGACTTCAAAATACGATAGAAAAAGGTGCATGGAGATGAACACATTAAACTGGATCAGATCTGATGTTTATGAAGAAATGGAGCAAGCGGCAAAAGGGAAGCTGAGAATGATTCCAGGATTATGGATAGATGGGAAAACATATTGGATGGAGAATGGGTTTAAAGAATTATTTCCGGAAGAAAATATTTCTGTCCATGTAAAGCGGGATAATATCCATTCCAAAATTTCTTATTTCAAAAGTTATATTACCAATCATGAGGATAAGCCACGTAATGTGAAGCTTTTAATACAGCATAAACATGAATATTCTTCTCGTGAACATTTCTCATTTATTTCTCCTGCAGAAAATGTCATTTTCCATATGGCTGATTCAAAAGTATTTTTGGTTAACGGCCAATTGAGCGGAAAGAAAATGGCAGAATGCTCGATTCAGCCTTATTGGAATTTATATAGTGATCAAATTTGGAAGTGCAGGAACAAAGGAATTCTAGAGTACCACCCCATGGCCAAGGGAAATGCCATAAGCATATTTGTCTTCAACGTTGGGTTTGAAGGCAAAGGAACAGTTGAAGCAGACTCGTGGATCGTGAGCGGTGACAGTAAATCAGAGCTTCTGCGGTATAACCAGTTACTTTTAAAAAAACGTACTAGCATTTCGATTTAAAAAATGATATTATAGAAAAGTCGTATGAACGAACTAGTTTGAACATAGTTTGGAGGGAAATTACATGCGTGTGAACATTACGTTAGCTTGCACAGAATGTGGAGATCGTAACTATATTTCTAAAAAAAATAAACGAAATAATCCAGATCGTCTTGAGCTTAAAAAATATTGCCCAAGAGATAAGCGTTCGACTACACATCGCGAAACAAAATAAGCGGTAGGATGATTCCTACTGCTTTTTTTGTTGATTTTTTTATTGGGTATACTTACCTTTATTGGCTAAATTGTACTGGATGGTTGTCATTTATATCTTTCTGTTGGAGGACTGCAAAATGGAAACAAAAAAGAAGTTTCTTCGAAAAGAAATGCTGGGAAGGCTAAAAGAATTGAATAAGCCGGAGCATGAACAGCGTTCATATGAAATAGCCCGCAAGCTATATCAAAGCCCTCTATGGCTACAGGCTAAGACGATAGGGATTACAGTTTCAAACCCGCCCGAGGCTGATACCTGGCAAATCATAAGAAAAGCTTGGGAGGAAGGGAAGAGGGTGGCTGTCCCTAAGTGCAATCCAAAAACAAAGGAAATGGTATTCCGGGATTTGGACCGCTTCAGTGATCTGGAGTCAGTATACTATGGCTTATGGGAGCCGATTGAAGCAAAAACTGAGGAAGTTTCAGGAGAAAAAATCGATACTTTGATTGTTCCGGGAGTGGCCTATATGAAAAATGGTTATCGCCTTGGATTCGGGGGAGGCTATTATGATCGTTTCCTCGAGAGCTATAAAGGCAATACAATTTCATTGGCATTTGCCTTCCAGGTGATTAAGAGCCTTCCCGTTGAAGAACATGACCGGCCGGTGGAAATGATTATTACCGATGAGCAGATATGGAAGACAAACGATGCTTGAGTATGCTTTTATTTTAACTTTTATATTTGTAACAGCGCTGGCCGGCTTTTATTTTAAATTATTATCTATGTCAGGGAGCTTAGCAGCATTTACCATTGGCATGGCTGTTGGCTGGGGCTTCGGGCTGCGTGGGCTTTTGGTGCTGGGTTTCTTTTTTGCCAGTTCAAGCTTCTGGTCAAAATTTAAAAGCAAACAAAAAATAAAAGTCGAAGACAAGCATGAAAAAGGCTCACGCAGAGATTGGCATCAGGTAGCTGCGAATGGGGGGATTGCTGGCATTGCAAGTATACTTTATCTAGTTTACCCTTCCCCTGTTTGGCTAATAGGCTTTCTGATCAGTATAGCCTCAGCCAATTCGGATACATGGGCATCAGAGATCGGTTCATTAAGTAAAAAACCGCCGTTGGCAATCCGTACCTTGAAGCCTGCCGAAACCGGTACTTCAGGTGCTGTCAGTCTTCTAGGGACATTTGCCGCCATGGCAGGTGCCTCGGCCATTGCATTAATATCATTCTTTTTGTTCGACCTTACGCCTTTTGAAGCTTTGTTTATATTGGCTTTCGGCTTTGCGGGAAATGTAATTGATTCCTTTACGGGGGCTTACTTGCAAGCAATATACAAGTGCAATGTTTGCGGAGCAGAAGTGGAGAAATTGAATCACTGCGGTAAGAAGACGTCCTTAATAGGAGGCAAACGGTTTGCCGATAATGACTTTGTCAATTTTTTTGCAGGTTTAGCTTCAACAGCACTGGGAATGCTTCTATATATATTAATGACATAAGGGAAACAGCAGCTGCATCGGGATAAAAGTTTTCGTATTCATTTAATAACATGATAGGTAAAGGGGCGGTTTTGATGAGGAATCGGGTAAACAGAGTCGTATTAATTGGAACAGGGTTTGTGGGATCCAGTTATGCTTTTGCATTGTTAAATCAGGGTGTTACAGAGGAATTGGTTTTGGTTGATTTAAATAAAGAGAAATCTGAAGGAGATGCAATGGATTTAAACCACGGGATGCCATTCGCTCCATCTCCTACCTCTATATGGTTTGGTGATTATTCTGACTGCAAAGATGCCGATTTGGTTGTGATCACCGCGGGCGCAAATCAAAAGCCTGGTGAGACACGACTTGATCTTGTGGAAAAGAATACAAAGATTTTTAAAAGTATTGTTGGCCAAGTAATGGCAAGCGGCTTTGATGGAATCTTTCTTGTCGCTACCAACCCTGTTGATATTTTGACATATGCTGTTTGGAAGTTCTCAGGGCTTCCCAAGGAGAGGGTCATTGGTTCAGGCACAATATTGGACACTGCCCGTTTCAGATATCTTCTAGGTGAGTATTTTAAAGTGGATACACGGAATGTCCACGCCTATATAATTGGTGAACATGGAGATACGGAGCTGCCGGTTTGGAGCCATGCAGACATTGCCGGAAAAAATATAGATGACTGGATAAGTAAAGAGGCGGCCTATAAGCAGGAGGATCTGGACTCATTATTTTTAAATGTGCGTGATGCAGCTTATCAGATTATTGAACGGAAGGGCGCTACTTATTATGGAATTGCGATGGGATTGGTTCGGCTTACAAAGGCGATCCTGCAAAATGAAAATTCGGTGCTGACTGTTTCAGCTTATTTGGATGGACAATATGGACATAATGATGTTTATATTGGCGTTCCGGCTATTGTTAACAGAAATGGAATACGTGACATCGTAGAGCTTAATTTAAGCAAAGATGAACAGGATAAATTTACCCAATCAGTAAAGGTACTTAAAAAGACAATGGAACCTGTTATTAAGAATTAAGAATATCTATTGAAGCATTCAAGATATTGCATTTGTTATTTTTTGCTTGTGTTGAAATATGGATAAAAGCTTCGTCCTCTTCTCAAAATAATAAAGAGGAGGGATTTCGAATGTCTCGATTATTTTCCATATTCATGATTGGGCTGGGCGGTTATTTTGCCTACCAGAACCGCTATCGATTAATAAATGTCCTTTTTGGCAATGCCTTTCTCCGCAGGTTCCTTGTCAGCTCAGTTATGAGCTTTCCAGGTGTCCGTGACCGGATGATGAGCTCCGTTTTTTCATCGGGAGCTTCGGAAGGACGGCAGTAGATGAGTAAAAAGACCGTAATAGGTCTTTTTATTTTGCTGTTATTCATAAAGTGCTTATTCTTTTACAAAATGAAGCCTTTTTGCCTATAGTTAAATAAAAGCAGTAAGAGAGTGGGGGAAGAATTGGGCTTTCGAGAGGATTATATATTTTGGGCCTTGGCGCATTATTTTATATCTGACCAAGAGTATAGGATGATTCAACTATCAAAAGGCCAGGACGAACTGTGGCTTGAAAAGCTGGAACATAAAGAGGCAAAGGTAATACGGCTGCTAAAATATAATCTTGATTGGAGCAATTGGATGCAGCGGGACATTGAAAACACCGCCCAAAAAGCTGAATCAATCAGAAGGCAGCTTGGCAGAAAGGAACTGCCAATTTTAAATATATATGTTACCGCCTACCCGCCTGTTGATGATTATGAATTCCGTATATTAGCGCCATTTATGGATGAAAAAGGAAAGGCTTCTGTTCAAACGTTGATTATTGATTCCAGTCATCCTGAGAGCATAAACAAGATTGAGGCCATCTTTCATGATCCATTATCCCTGCCTGGCGGGGAGTTTACTGAAACTGACGCCGATGGGGTAAAGCATGCAACCCTTTCAAAAGCTGTAAGTAAAGCGAAAAAAGAAAAGGCGTTATTCAATTTTGGAAAACCTCTTTTTACGTATATCTTCGTTTTTATTCAAATAGCTGTTTTTATGTTATTGGAATGGAAGGGCGGGAGCACAGACACTTCCACATTGATCAAGTATGGAGCTAAATTTAATCCTCTTATTTTGGAAGGGGAATGGTGGCGGTTCTTTACTCCAATTGTTCTGCATATCGGGCTGCTTCATTTATTAATGAACACCCTTGCATTGTATTACCTTGGATCAGCGGTGGAACGGGTATACGGAAATTTAAGGTTCTTGTTCATCTATATCCTTGCGGGGTTTGGCGGGACTTTAGCCAGTTTTATTTTCAGTCCCACCCTTTCAGCGGGTGCGAGTGGAGCAATTTTCGGCTGTTTTGGCGCACTGTTGTATTTCGGGCTCATCTATCCCAAACTCTTTTTTAGAACGATGGGATTCAATATACTTGTTGTGCTGGGAATAAACCTGGCCTTCGGGTTTACGATTCCTGGAATTGACAATGCGGGCCATATAGGCGGGCTAATAGGAGGTTTTCTTGCCACTGGCATCGTTCATTTTCCAAAAAAGAAAAAACCATGGCTGCAGTTTTTATTTTTAGCCGTCACGGCAAGCTTAGTTGCCGGTTTATTAAAATATGGATTCAATGAGCCGGGAAATTTGATGAATGAACAGACAGCCATGGTTATGGCTCAGGAGTATATTAAGACGGAGGAATATGAAAAAGCGCGCTCTTTGCTTGCTAATTTTATTAAAGAAGAAGAGGCTTCTCCTGAAGTCTATTTTCTTTTATCCTATGCAGAAATTAAAGGGGGAGATCTTCAGAAAGCGAAGGAGCATCTCGACCGCGTAATTGATGAAAAAGCGGCTTTCCATGAGGCGCACTATAACCTGGCGCTCATCTATTTAGAAGAAGAAAATACTGCAAAAGCAAAGCAGCATGCCCAAAAAGCAGCTGATTTGAATCCGGGCCAGGAGGAGTATCAGCAGCTCTTAGAGCAAATTGCAGACTGGGAAACATCCGGGCAGCAATAAAGTTTAATTTACTAGAGGGCACAGGCGGCAGTTTTGTTTTCCTCTCTTAATTCCTAGCAATTTTCCGTGCTATTCAGGCATTTTTTTAGAATCATACCATTCACTGGTATGATTTTTTTTTCGCATGTCTATCCTGTTGAATAGTATGCAAGGAAAAGAATGGAATAGATTGCTGAGGTGGGGATGATGGAGCAGGTTAAACGTGAGCCTGTAAAGGTGTCGCTGAAAGAAAATATTGCCTACCTAAGAGAGGCTCTTGGAGTAGAAAAAAGCTTTGATGTTATTCAGCTTGATGTCGAATACGCAGAGAGGGAAATGGCCCTCTATCTTGTAGATGGTTTTGTAAAAGACGATATTTTGCACTACTTGATGAAAATGCTGGCAGGCCTGGACAAAGATCAGCTGGAAGGGGACACCCTCTCAAGGCTGATTAAAACATATATTCCGTATGTTGAGGTTGAAACAAGCGATGATTTAAATAAAGTGGTGGATATGGTGCTGGCTGGCCCAACTGCTCTGGTGGTGGATGGAGTAGATCAGGTCATTCTAATTGATGCACGGACCTATCCTGTAAGAGGCCCTCAAGAACCGGATATTGAAAGAGTTGTCCGCGGATCAAGGGATGGTTTTGTAGAGACACTTGTTTTTAATACAGCTCTTACACGAAGAAGGATCAGGGATCGGACACTACGAATGGAATATATGCAAGTCGGGAGACGTTCCAAAACAGACATTGTAGTCAGCTATATAGAAGACATAGCTGATCCGACAATGGTGGGAAAAATTAAAGAGTCTCTTTCGAAAATTGACACGGATGGGCTTCCCATGGCTGAAAAATCCATCGAAGAATTTATATCGGGACGGCATTGGAACCCATATCCAATGGTCAGGTATACCGAGAGGCCCGATACAGCAGCTACTCATCTTTATGAGGGGCATGTTTGTATTATTGTAGATGGGTCACCAAGTGTTATCATAACGCCAACTACTTTTTGGCACCATCTGCAGCATGCAGAGGAATACAGGAATAAACCCCTTGTTGGTGCTTATTTACGGTTTGTGCGTTTTTTGGCGGTTTGGGCATCCATCTTTCTTTTGCCGTTATGGTATTTATTTGCTGTTGAACCGCAATTGCTGCCTGAGGCTTTATCATATGTTGGTCCAAATGAAACAGGGCAGCTTCCTTTAGTAGTCCAATTTCTCATAATTGAACTGGGACTGGATATGCTGAGGATGGCTGCCATTCATACACCGACCTCACTTGCCACAGCCCTTGGACTGGTGGCGGCCCTGATGATCGGGCAGGTTGCTGTTGAGGTTGGTTTGTTCATTAATGAAGTCATTCTCTATTTGGCGATTGCAGCAATTGGAACTTTTTCAACGCCAAGCTATGAAATGAGCCTGGCAAATCGGTTAATCAGAATAGGATTGCTGATTGCAACAAGCTTATTCCATACATACGGATATGTAATTGGAATTGTGCTGCTGATTATTATGCTTGCAAGATTGAAGTCTTTCGGAGTACCGTACCTATGGCCGTTTATCCCTTTCAACTTAAGGGCATTCAGAGATGTTTTGATCAGGTCGCCAATCCCGTTGAAAAACAGGCGCCCGCGGTTTCTTCATCCGAAGGATCCCGACCGCTAGATTTCTTCATAATCCCTCCCTGGCAGAATCAGGGAGGGATTCTTTTTGGCATGAGCAGCAATAGCTATCATAACGGTGCAGCTTGCTCCTTCCCTCTTGAGGAGGGGGATAATTTAGATTATACTTTAATGTGGCAAAAACTTATTGATAAAGGTCGAGGTAAAGGATGAAAACCATTTATGATATACAGCAATTCTTGAAGAAATATGGGACGATTATATACATAGGAGACAGAGAAGCTGACTTGGAGCTTATGGCATCCGAATTAAAGGATCTTTTTGACTCACAGCTTATTGACGTGAAAGACTATCAAAGTGCAACTTTGCTTATACGGACTGAAATTCAGCGTCTAAGAGAGAAAAAATAGACAGAAAAGGTGATTAATTTGGCAGAGAAGTGGCTAATTGGTGTAGATTTAGGCGGGACAACTACGAAACTTGCTTTTATCAATTACTATGGGGAAATTCTTCACAAATGGGAAATCCCAACTGATAATAGTGGAGAAGGTAAAAATATAACGATTAATATTGCAAAAGCGATAGACCGCAAACTTGAAGAGCTTGATCTGACGAAGGACAAAATAATAGGGCTTGGCATGGGGGCACCTGGACCGGTCAATCTGGCCACTGGTGTCGTTTATAATACGGTTAATCTCGGCTGGAAAGATAATTATCCGCTGAAGGATCTGCTGGAAGTGGAAACGTCTCTTCCAGTCATTATTGATAATGATGCAAACTGCGCTGCCCTTGGCGAAATGTGGAAGGGTGCCGGCAATGGGGCTAAAGATCTTGTTTGCGTCACTCTGGGAACAGGTGTAGGAGGAGGCGTGATTGCCAACGGGGATATCGTTCAGGGTGTGAGCGGTGCCGCAGGCGAGATTGGACACATTACCTCGGTCCCTTTAGGAGGGGCCCAGTGCAATTGCGGCAAGACGGGCTGCCTTGAAACGATCGCGTCTGCTACAGGGATTGTACGGCAGGCTATTGAAAAGCTGCAATTGAGTGAAGCCGGCGAGCTTGCTAAATTGTACAAAGAGAACGGGCATATTACTGCAAAAGATGTTTTCGATACAGCAAGGCTTGGAGATGCAACTTCTCTTTCAGTTGTAAGCGATACAGCCTTACATCTCGGATTGGCTTTGGCCAATATTGCAAATACGCTTAATCCGGAAAAAATCGTACTAGGAGGAGGCGTATCAAAAGCAGGGGATATATTGTTAAAACCTGTTGTCGGAAATTTTGCCAAATTTGCATTCCCGAGAGTCAGGGAATCAACAGAAATCGATATTGCCACTTTGGAGAATGATGCTGGTGTGATCGGAGCAGCCTGGCTGGCAAAAAATAAATAAAACATTAAAAGTACCTGTTTTATGCGGGTACTCTTTTATTGTTTGATCCGATAATTCTGAATTATAAGAATACCGAAACTAAATAAGGTTTCAAACGTCTAATAAATTGGGTAAACACAGTAGCAGCCATTCTATAATTTTACAAGTTGAGTGTAAATTCTGAATTGATTTTGTGTAAAAAAAGTATTAAGATTTGATTTGCCAAAATATAATATTCCTTATCATGCAAAGAGCTTGTTGCTTCCAAAACTTCTAGGAGGTAGAAGAAGATCATGAAAAAAATACAATGGTCAAAGTTCTCGCTGATTGCCCTTGCGACTGTCTTGCTTTGGCTTAAGACATATATAGTCTATAAAACCAGCTTTGAAATTAAGATAGAAAACTGGAAACAGGAGTTCATATTGTTTCTCAATCCATTAAGCTTTCTTCTGTTTGTATTTGGATTCGGGTTATTTATGAAGGAAAAAAAACAAAAACGCTATATTTTGATTTCCAGCTTCGCCATTTCGTCTGTATTATTCGCTAATGTTGTTTTCTACAGGTTTTTTAACGATTTTTTAACAATTCCTGTGCTTTTCCAAACGAGTAATATGAGCGATCTTGGAAGCAGCGTAAATGAACTTTTAAATGTAAGTGACTTGCTGTATTTTACTGACTTTGCAATCCTTGCCCTTATTGTTTCCATGAAACCTGGCCTAGCAGCCTATCGTCCCGCCTCAAAAATGTATCGCAGGGCATATTTTTTGGGTGCGGTTGCTGTTGCATTTTTTAATCTTGCATTGGCGGAAACAGAACGCCCGCAGCTTTTGACCCGTACCTTTGACAGGGAGATGCTTGTTAAAAACATCGGAACCTACAATTATCATATCTATGATATTTTTCTCCAATCTAAATCTTCTGCCCAAAGGGCACTTGCCGATGGAAGTGAACTGGCAGATATAAAAAACTACGTATCAGCGAATTATAAAAAGCCGGATGAAGAGATGTTTGGAATTGCAAAAGAAAAGAACGTTATTCTTATTTCTATGGAATCTACCCAGAATTTTGTAATCAATGAAAAAGTAAATGGACAGGAGATAACGCCATTTCTGAATGATTTTATTAAGGAAAGCTATTATTTTGAAAATTTTTATCATCAGACAGCTCAAGGTAAAACATCAGATTCTGAATTCCTGGTGGATAACTCGCTGTATCCGCTCAGCCGTGGAGCAGTATTCTTCACTCACTCCGGAAACGAGTATAATGCAACTCCAACTATCTTAAAAGATAAAGGATACTTTACAGCAGCCCTGCATGCGAATAACAAAAGCTTTTGGAACAGAGATATCATGTACCAGTCCTTTGGTTATGACCGTTTTTATTCCTTGCCGGATTATCAGGTTAGCAACGAGAATTCAGTCGGCTGGGGTTTAAAGGACATTGATTTCTTTGAGCAATCTGTACAGCATTTAAAAGAAATGCCAAAACCTTTTTATGCAAAATTTATTACACTTACGAATCACTTCCCATTTGATCTCGAGGAAGAAGACCAATTCATCCAGCCCTATAATTCTGCAGATAAAACAGTAAATAATTACTTCCCGACTGTCCGTTATCAGGATGAGGCACTAAAAAATTTCATCCAGCGATTAAAGGAAGAAGGCTTATATGAAGATTCAATCATTATTCTCTACGGTGATCATTATGGAATTTCCGAAAACCACAATGAAGCAATGGGCCAATTCCTTGGAAAAGAAGTTACACCTTTTGTCAGCACACAGCTGCAAAAAGTTCCGTTAATCATTCATATACCGGGACAAGAAGGAAAGACGATTTCCAAGGTTTCCGGTCAGATTGATCTTAAACCAACTATTCTTCATATGCTTGGCATTGATACGAAAGGGTCGATTGAATTTGGTGCTGATTTATTTGCAAAAGATAAAATGGATTTTGCTGTATTGCGGGACGGCAGCTTTGTAACTAAGAAGTATGTATATACCCGGGATATCTGCTATGATAAGGAAACGGAACAGCCAATCGACAAAACCGCTTGCGAGCCATATATGGCTAAAGCAAAAAATGAACTCCAATATTCGGATAAGATCATCTATGGAGACTTGCTGCGTTTCTATGAAGATGCAGACCAAGAATAAATATGAAGGGTAATGAATAGCCTAAAGCCTGCGGTTTCGCAGGCTTTTTTCTGCGGAAAAACAGTCATCTTTTTTCTTTTTCATTCATAAGATTGAAACGATGGAAAGGGGGAGAAAGATGAAAGTTAAAGTCCGGTCCGGAGATTCATTATGGTATTACAGCCAGCTCTTCATGATGCCAATAAATCTTATTATTGATTCAAATCCAAGCGTAAATCCGGCTTCTCTAAAGATTGGACAGGAGATAAACATTCCCGGTTTTACCTTACAAAACTATGCTGTAAAAAAGGGTGATACCTTTTGGAAGTTAGGTACCTCCAGAAATCTGTCCGTAGATGCCCTTCTGTTGATTAATCAAACCCTTAATCCAAATAGCCTGACTGTCGGAGCAGTCATTAAACTGCCTAAACGCGTCATTTCGCCGATTGTGGCAGGCAGGAGACAATATGATTTTAAAGCTTTAACGGCTGATATATCCACATTGGCGGCCATTTATCCATTTATTAAGATAAATACAATTGGAAATAGTATTCTTGGGAAGCCTATTCAGGAGATTCGTCTTGGGAAGGGAAATAAAAAAGTTCAAATAAATGCTTCATTCCATGCGAACGAATGGATTACAACACCGATTTTAATGGCATTACTAAACAATTTCCTTTTATCTTTAACCAATGTTAGGCCTATAAGGGGCTTGTCAACAATGCCTTTATATAATTCCGTGGATCTTTCCATAGTGCCTATGGTTAACCCAGATGGGGTTGATCTTGTTTTAAACGGTCCACCGCCTGAAGTAAGGGAACAAGTTATTGAGATAAACAGAGGTAGTACTGATTTTTCCGGCTGGAAGGCGAATATTAGAGGGGTGGATTTAAATAATCAATTTCCTGCCAAATGGGATTTTGAAAAAGAAAGATCAGAACAAGATGCCCCTGCGCCAAGAGACTACCTTGGGGAAGCGCCTTTAACAGAACCGGAAGCAATAGCCATGGCTGACCTGGCAAGGAACAGCCAATTTGAAAGAATGCTTGCTTTCCATACCCAGGGATCAGAGTTTTATTGGGGATATGAGGGAATGGAGCCTCCGGAGTCACAGGTGATCGCTGCTGAATTTGAACGTGTCAGCGGCTATAGAGCAGTCCAATTTATTGACAGTTTTGCCGGCTATAAGGATTGGTTTATTCAGGAGTTTCGCAAGCCAGGATTCACAATCGAACTTGGAAGTGGAATCAATCCTTTGCCTTTATCGCAGTATGATGAAATATATGAAGAAGTTCTAGGTATTTTCCTCGCATCGCTTTACATGTGAAAAATATATTTTTTACCCAGTCTGTTTCTGTATTGTTTTTTAATTCAGCAGAGATTAAAATAAACTATCATTACTATTATTTCAGCAATCAGCAGCATGAGATTTAGCCGCTTTTCCAATTAAAAGCCGGAAAATCGGCTTTTTCCTATTTTTGAAATTATTTCTACTATAATTGAAACATTTTCACGCCATTTACGTACTCATATATAGGGAGAAAAGGAGGTGCGGATTTTGAATATTAGACAAATTACATATAGATGCAGGTTTCTTTTTTTATTTCTTTTTCTCCTTATTTTCATTATTTTGATGGCGGGCTGTGAACAAGCAGAAAAGACTGAGATTCAGCCGGAATCAAAGCAAGAAGATCAAACTTCTGAAGAGTCCGTATCTCCAGTTGAAGATAAGAAAGATAGCATAGTACCTATCAAACCTATAGCAGGGGAGTTCCAGGGAGCAAATGGCTGGCTCAGCGATGAAATAATAGTTTACACTGTAAATGCAGGAACCAAATCAAATGTGTATGTTTATAACTTATTTACCGGAGAGCAAAACCTTCTTTTCGAAAGTTCGGCGCCTATTGCCACGGTTACGATTAGCCCATCCGGAAAATACGTGCTGATTCGGTCATCTCCAGGCACATATGAAAATATCTTGACGGTTGTAAAAGGAAATGGAGAAGTTCTAATGAATGAAAGTCTTTCATCATTTGATCTTGCTGTTGAATGGAATCCCTATAATGAAGAGTCCCTTTTAGTTTCCTCATTTACAGAGGATTGGGATTTTACTTCCTACCATATGGATATCGAGGCAGGCAGCCTACAAGAAATCAAAATTAGGGAACCCTTTGCCCAATGGGCTAAGAATGGCCAATTATTATTTCTTGGCTGGGACAGTGAAAACCCGTCTCTTTTTGCTCCTTTAATAATGCAATCTATTAATAGGGATAATGAAAAAGAGGTTATGGATAACATTTTTCAATTTGATGCAGCAAAAAACAGGGTTATGACGATTACGGTGCAGTCTGATAAATCGGAACAAGCAGTTTATACATTTATGGATAATAATTTCCGTAAATTGTCGTCATTTACAGTCCCGCATTTAACAAGATTTTCTGACTGGCTGGTGCCTTATTATGACTGGGCAGAAGGGAATTTCATAACCTTCCAGCCTCTCTATAGTGCTGAAAGTGATATGTATGCTGGCGATTTTCAGCTTATTGTCTTTGAAAGTGAAACGGGGATTAAAGAGGTTTTGATGGAAGGAATGGAAAATACGCCAATTAGCTGCTCTCCTAATGGCAAAGCCTGCTTAGCCGGTTTTTATCTTGAAGAGTTAATCATGCTCAATAGCAAGGAAAAGGTTCCGCTCTTGGAAAATAAAGAATTATAAATTAATGCTAAAGGAGTCAGGTTATGGCAATCGCAGATGTTACAGTAATTCCTATTGGAACAGAGACACCAAGTGTCAGCAGTTATGTAGCTGATATACAGCGTGTATTGAAAAAATACGAAGAAAGCGGAAAAATACGTTTTCAATTAACACCCATGAACACCATCATAGAAGGCGAGCTTCCCGTATTGTTCGAGGTAATTCAAGCGATGCATGAAGTCCCTTTCGAAAAAGGGCTAATGAGAGTGGCCACGAACATCCGCATTGATGACAGGCGGGATGTTAAAAGAAAAATGGAAGAAAAGGTCCAAAGAGTAGAAAGCCAATTGGACAGCTAAAATAAAAGGGCCGCCCGTATAGGGCAGCCCTTTTATTTTAGTGAACCGCTGGGTATCCGCTGTTTATTAATGTCATTACAGCAAACCATCCGAAAACGGCAAAGGTTCCGGCAGCAAAAAACAACCCAAGGAAATTCTTGTTTTTAAGTGCGCTAATGGCACCAAAAGCTGCAAGAACTGCAACTAATGCAAAGATAATAGGTAGTCCCATTAAGATAGCCCCCTTTATTTCGTGATCAGCAGGCGAAAGCCATGTTAAAATTCTTTTCAGGTAATATACCCTGTATGTAATGCCTAAGTATACATTCGTAATTTATTTTATATTTTTTTTCTCTATTTGTCGAGGTCTAAAAATGACACTTGTATGTCATATGCTTTAGCAATACCCTTTATTAAATCCTGTAAGTGCAGCTCAGAAAAATAAATCTGGCCAACATTAACATCCTTCGCAGTAAAAACCAAATGTTCCTGAAACTGATATTCAGCCATTCGAATGGCTTCAGCACTGCCTCCTGTTATGAAGAAAGCGCAAAGCAGCTCTGAGTATAAATAATATCCTTTGGCAGATTCTAACCCAAAGTCATCAAAAGTTTCTCCTTTTTCGCCATTAATTATGTAATACAGCAGTGAAGTTCCCTCAAAAAGGTCTGACTCTACCAGCAGGCTTTTTGCAAGTTCTACTTGATCTTTGTTTTTATATAAAAAAATGCCTCTCTGAAAATCAAAGAATTCGGTTTCCTTTTTAATGAAATCCATAAATTCGGGCACTTCTTCAACAATATAGTTCGCTTCAACTCCATAAAGAACTTTCATCTTATTCTCCTTTATCCAAGGTTTATACATTCCATTTAATTATGCAGCTATTATAGTGTAGAATAAAAGGTAACTTATACATCAATCGGAGGTGTCAGCGATGGAATGGAATCAGATTCCGCTTGGCCCATTGCAAACAAACTGTTATGTACTATCGAATGAAAACAAAGCATGTTTAATTTTTGATCCGGGTGAAGAAAGCGCGAAGCTCAGCAGCTTCCTTAAGCAAAAAGGGCTAAAACCTTTAGCCATTGTTCTTACTCATGCCCATTTTGATCATATTGGGGCAGTAGACGATATTAGAGAAGAATTCGGCATTCCTGTATACATACATGAAAAAGAGGCAGAATGGCTTCCTGATCCAGCCTTGAACGGGTCGCACCTTTTCAAAGTTGGCAAGCTTATCAAAGCCAAGCCCGCAGATCATATTATAACGGGTGAAAAAGAATTAAGCATTGGGGAATTTACATTTACAATTTTTGAAACACCAGGTCATTCCCCTGGCAGCATTTCTTTATATTTTAAGGATGCAGAGCTCGTAGTTGCAGGAGATGCTTTATTCAATGGCAGTATTGGCCGCACAGACCTGCCGGGCGGCAATCATCAGCAGCTGCTGGACAGTATCCATGCCAAACTCTTGACCTTGCCTGAAGAAACCGAAGTACTTCCAGGACATGGGCCCGCTACGACGGTTGGACAGGAAATGGATTCAAATCCGTTTTTGAATGGATTCTAAAAAATGGCTCTGTTAAAGCTTATTGTTATTTTTGAGCACCCTGTTGATTGGAGCGGAAGGCACTAATCAAGCGAAAATGCATTCGCATTTCCTTCGTGCGGTGTTATTTCAGGGAAGCTTATTCAAAGTCCTGCGGAAGTGCGGATCAAAGGGAGACCCCGCAGGAGCAAAGCGACGGGGAGCGTCGGACCGCCCGCGGACAAGGAGTGCCTGCAGAGGAAATCAACAGGCAAATTTAACAGAGCCAAAAAAATAGAAAAGCCCTTCTCCAAATGAGAAGGGCTTTTCTGGGGGATGTTTTATTCATATAATGGGAGGGGATATAGTTAAGCTACTACTTTAACAATATAACACAGAAAACACTATGTCAATAGTGAAAATAGATAAATAAAACAATAAAATTGGCTGTTATCAACAACGTTTTTTATACAGATTCCACTAAGAAAAAAGGAGGAAATATGCTGAATTATTTTAAGAATTATATAGAGAATTCCACTTTAAGAATGATTAGCTATGCCGAATATATCCAGCAGGCTCTTTATCATCCTGAATACGGATACTATATGAAAAGTAAACCCAAAATCGGTCCTGAAGGCGATTTTATAACATCCAGCAATATATCTGATATTTATGGAAGGACCGTCGCAAAGTGGTTTTATAATGAGGCCTGTAAAAATCATCTGCCTTTTCATGTTTGTGAAATCGGGGGAGGGAATGGGCGCTTTGCCAAGGCATTTATTGATGAGTGGAAATTGCTTGCAGACGGGCAGCTTCAATACTATATATTGGAAACGAGCCCTTATCACCGCCAGCTGCAGCAGGAGAAAATTTCATTTTCAGATCATATCAGGCAAATAGAAAGCCTGGATGAAATATCGCCATTTAAAGGCCTGATTTTTTCAAATGAATTGTTTGATGCTTTTCCTGTTCATGTTATTGAAAACAATAGTGACGGGCTGTATGAGATGATGGTGATGGTTAAAAAGGGGCAGTTGGCCGAAATTGCTGTTCCATTAAATAATGAAGAAATTCTTTTCTTCCTTGAGGAAAGCGGCTTAAAGTTGAGTAATGGACAAAGGATTGAAATTCCTCTGCAAATGGAACATATGATAAAATACATAGCTGAATCACTGGAGCAGGGAATGGTGTTAACAGTAGATTATGGGTATTCAAATGAAGAGTGGCAGGAGCCTGCCAGAAGAGAGGGAAGCTTGCGGGGATATTATAAACATGCGCAAATAAATAAAATTCTTAAGCATCCTGGTGAAATGGACATCACCAGCCATATCCATTTTGACTCGCTGATCCGGATTGGTGATCAATATGGTTTGAAATTTATTCATAAGCTGAGGCAGGATGAATTTTTGCTATCCACAGGTATTTTGCAGGAGCTGGAAGACCACTATGACCCTAATCCATTTTCAGAGGTCAGCAAAAGAAACCGGGCTATAAGGAGCCTGATTATGCCTTCCGGAATGAGTTCGGCATTTCATGTCATCCTTCAGCATAAAGGGGTAGAAGCCAAATAAAAAAGCGATGAAGATTCATCGCTTTTTTATTAAGTATAAATGCTATTATTGCACGTGGGCTATTAGTGGCCGCCCGCGCCTGGAGTCATCATAAAAGTTGACCAGTAAGTGAAGCCTACGAAGAAAACTGTTAAGTACGCTCCAAAAACATAAATATACATACGTTCGGAAAGCTTTAAGTAGCTTAAAAGCAGGAAAAATCCTGTTTGGCCGAAGAAAATCAGGGACGTTGTATACATGTCGCCCAAGTAAAACATAACGGCGAAAATTCCCGTCCAGAATCCTAATACTCTGTACATACGATCCATATGTATCCCTCCTTTTACCCTTACAAGTCCATCACTACAATATTATAAAGTAAATGCTTATTAAAAGTAAATAATCTTTCTACTTACTTTCCCACAATTGCCTGGTAGGTGCAAGTGTCACAGCCAGTCAGCATGTTTCCTTTTTCCACCAATTGAATGGAATCAAACAAACTTTCAAACATTCCCTTCAAAAATTCAAAGTGCATATTGCAAACAGGCTCTGCATGTTTGGCTGCTACCTCTTTGAAAGGGCAATTGTAAATTTGGAAATATACTTTAGTCTTTTCTTCATTAGTATCAAATTCCGGATGGAATCCTGAAAGATTGGCTGCATGTTTTAAAATATTTAATTTCTGGTCAAAAGTAAGTTCTTCAAAGCTGGAAAATCTTTTAAGCTCCTGATCAATTAACTCTTTGCCAAACCTCTTTCCTGTAGCATATAAGGCTTTTCTGCCTTCTTCGCCTAATTCAAGCATAGTTTCCATTGCAATTTTCGCAAGAAGCTGATAGTCCCTATATGGAAAATGCAGCTGGATTACATCATCAGACAAGCGATATAACCGGCTTGGCCTTCCGCCTCTGCCTGTTTTCTTCGTTTCAGAAACGAGCATATTTACATCTTCCAGCTTCGATAAATGCAATCTTGCTACATTTGGATGGATGCTGAAATTATCTGCAATCTCCTGAACAGTTACATCTTTGTGCCTTTTTGTAATGTATTGATAAATATAATAGCGAGTTGGATCGGATAACACATTTGTAATTTTTAATGTCTGTTCCATTTTATTTTCACCTCAAAAGGGTTATTTTATCGCAGTCTTACTAGCAGTAAGTCCCCATTTTTAGAATTTAGGCAATCCAATGAGGAAAAAATGGGGGCAACTGCTCCTAAAGGCCCGATTAAAGAACTCAGACTAAGACCGCCACCTCCAGTGGCAACGTCTGAGTGACCCACGTCATGTGGACCACAACGAACACTCAGTGAAAACCCTACTGAGTGAAGTTTCACTTTATCCCGTTGTACGGGCAGTTGCTTATCCCGGAGAAAGCCGGGCCATGAAGAAGGCTATTGAGAAAACTGCCCGCTAAAAGCCTGATTTCTAAACTTAGCTGTGTTGCTTTCTCCCATTATAATACAGGCGCTACAGGTTAACACTGTAATCACTATAAGTTTAGAAAATGTTCACAATTAAAATTTATTCGGCCGCATATAACTGTACAGAAGTTATACAAATGATATACAATACCATTAATCAAATAAGAAAAATAAATAATTGTGAGGTGAAGAGGAATGAGCCAACTGACTTTTTTCACGTATCCCAGCTGTACGTCCTGCAGAAAAACAAAGAAATGGCTGACTGCCCATTCAATTGAATTTGTAGAAAGGCATCTCTTCAAGGATACTCCCTCTCCAAGAGAAATATTGAAGATCCTTTCCTTAACAACGAGCGGCCTGGACGAACTGCTTGCAACGAGAAGCCAAACCTTTAAAAACTTAGAACAGAACCTCGATGAACTATCATTATCTGAAGTTGTACAAATCGTTATAAAAGACCCAAAGCTCCTGCGCAGGCCTATTCTGACAAACGGAGAAAAAATCGTAATTGGCTACAACCCGGATGCATTTAAAAATATGGCAAAGTGATTTTGGAAGAAGAATGCGAATAATGGCATTCTTCTATTGAGTTGTGCATAGGGTGCCGATTACTCCTCAGTATTAGCAGACAAAAAAGCGAATAGAAACAAGAAAAAAAGAAGGGAGCAAGATAGCTCCCTTCTGCTAAACAACTGGGCTAGCAGGACTTGATTAATCCCCATGAACGGCTTCTTGAAATACTACGTGTATTCACTCCGCAGACACATTTAATTGAATTTTTCCTTCAGTATAAGCTTCATTGTTAAAATTTAGTTAAATGTGTTGATTCGAACCTACGCATGACGGAGTCAAAGTCCGTTGCCCGTTGAATAAGCTCCAAGAAAAACATCAAAGAAATGTAGTTAAATATGCCGATTACTCCTAAGTATGAGTTAAAAATAAGAAGCGAAAAAGAGAAAAAAAAAGGAAGGAAGCATAATATCTTCCCTCCATAAACAACTGGGCTAGCAGGATTCGAACCTACGCATGACGGAGTCAAAGTCCGTTGCCTTACCGCTTGGCTATAGCCCATTGAATTAAATGCCTTTCGGCTTGTTACGATATTATTTTTAGATATCTCCCATTTTTTTATTCACAAATTCGCCAAAAATTTATGCCGTTTATAAGAGGGAATGCTCGGAATAAGTCGAATACATTTATTATATTAAAAAAGGTGGTGTTAAAATCAATTGAGCACAATCGAAAGAATGGCTGAGCGAATCATTAAAGATGCCATTAGATGCCATGCCTCTGACATTCATATCATTCCCCGCAGAAAAGACACTCTTATCCAGTTAAGGTTTGGCAGCAAACTGGCCCCAAGGCTTTATCTCCCTAAAGAAGAATGCGACAGACTGATTTCACATTTTAAGTTTACTGCTTCAATGGATATTGGTGAAAAGAGGAGGCCGCAAAGCGGAGCTTATTCTCTGGAAATCGATGGACAAATGATTGGACTCCGTTTTTCAACTCTTCCATCCAGCCACAACGAAAGCCTTGTAATCAGAATTCTTCCCCAGCAGGAACAAATTCCTTTCTTTCAAATCAGCCTTTTTCCGAACATGACCAGAAAAATGCTTGCACTGCTTAAGCATGCCCATGGACTTATAATTTTCACCGGTCCAACCGGAAGCGGCAAAACCACGACCTTGTATTCCTTATTAAATGAGACTTCCCATATGTTCCACAGAAATGTCATAACTCTGGAAGACCCCATTGAAAAAGTAAATGACATGGTTCTCCAAGTTCAAGTTAATGAAAAAGCGGGCGTTTCCTATGCTGCGGGTTTAAAGGCCATTCTTCGCCATGACCCAGATATTATTATGGTTGGAGAGATCCGCGATGCAGAAACAGCAAAGATAGCAGTAAGGGCAGCGCTGACAGGTCATTTAGTATTGAGCACAATGCATACAAGGGATGCAAAAGGGGCTGTATATCGGTTAGCCGAGTTTGGTGTAAATATGCTTGAAATTGAACAGACTCTTGTGGCAGTGACGGCGCAGCGGCTTGTGGAACTTACTTGCCCATATTGTGAGGGTGAATGTTCTTCTTATTGTTATGGGTATGGCAGGTGGAAAAGGGCAAGTGTATTTGAACTTCTTGCGGGAAGAGCACTTAATGCTTCCATAAAAGAGGTCAGAGGAGAGGTAAATGATGTTAAATACCGAACGCTAAAGGAGGTAATAACAAAGGGTATTGCCCTTGGCTATATTAAGGAATCGGAATACAGCAGGTGGGTGCATGATAATGAAGCAACATAAATGGACCATTCAGGAACAAGGATATTTTCTAAAAAATACAGGCGATCTACTGTCCAGGGGATATCCATTATCCGAAGCGTTAGAATCACTTATATACCAGCTTCCTAGCAAAAGAAAGCAGGAGATAAGCCATTGCCTCTCTGAGTTGAAAGAAGGATACCCCTTTTATCAGATCCTTTCCAATATGAACTTTAATAAAAGCTTGATTGGATACGTGTTTTTTGCAGAGCAGCATGGAGGACTGGCCGCCGCGTTTCTGGAAGGCAGTGAAATGATTCTAAAAAGGGGGAAGGACGTTGAGAAGCTAAAGAAACTAATTGCATATCCTCTTTTCTTAATTATAATAACCTCTTTTCTCTTTGTTTTCGTAGATAATATATTATTGCCCCGTTTTTCTTCATTGTTTGTTTCCATGAAACTGCAGCCTAATTTCTTCACTAAAGTTGTCTACCTTCTTGGCGACCTCCTCCCTGTCTTAATGGTCCTAAGCCTCTTCAGCATTATGGTTCTACTGGTTTACTATTTTTTCAGATTTCGAAAGCATTCTCCCCTTGATCAGAAGCGGAAAATTGTAAGGATTCCTGTTGCAGGCCCTTTTCTCCGTCTGTACTATACTCACTTTTTTGCCGTGCAGCTTAGTTATCTATTAGCGGGCGGCCTTTCTGTATATGAAGCTCTAAGTTTATTTGAAAGAAATGATAAACAGCCATTTTACAGGGGGATAGGAGAGGCTATGAAAATAAATTTGCGCAATGGAGATAAGCTGGAGGATATTTTAATAAGTTTCTCTTTCTTTGAAAAGGAATTATCAAACATCATCAGGCATGGGCAGAAAAATGGCAGGCTGGATCAGGAATTAATCTTTTTCAGCAGGCACTGCCTAAGCCTTCTTGAGGAAAAAACAGAAAAGCTGCTCAAATTGATTCAGCCGCTTTTGTACTTGTTTATTGGCTTTTTAATTGTATCCATGTACCTGGCGGTATTGCTGCCAATGTTTCATCTATTGGAGGGATTTTAATGAAATTACAAAAAATCAAAAACGACAAGGGATTTACACTGATTGAAATGATGATTGTTTTGCTGGTTATTTCAGTGCTGTTAATCATCACAATACCGAATGTGACTAAACATAATTCAAAAATTAACAGCAAAGGATGTGAAGCATTTATACAACTCATTGATTCCATAAACAGGTATATAGAAAATATATGGATACTCTCAGGCTTTAAATTAAAGCGAAATTAAGGGTCTTATTTAAAATAGAGTAACTTATACCAGAAAGCACTTTAAACTGCTCTAGCGATTGATTAGAAGTGTTAGAAATTAAAAAAGGGAATGCCTTTTATTCAGCATCTCCCTCCTTGATTTCAAATAAGTCTTCTATAGATACTCCCAATGCTTTACTGATCAAAACTAAATGTACTGCCATGTGTTGTTTATTCTTATTAAACCTTGAAATGGATGCTTGAGGAATACCAGTTAATTCGGCTAATTCCAATTGAGTCATATTTCTTTCTTTTAGTATTTGGTTTAATTTTGGTTCAACTATGTACTTCATTTATATTCACTCCTAATTTATGAATGCTCGTTCATTTCTTACTTTTATTATACGATAGACGATAGTCCATATTCAATAACAAAATTAAAAATATTTTCATTTTTTTCCACTTTATGTATTGCATTCCATTATACGATAGTGTATATTGTAATTAACAACAAGACAATCACAACAAGCAATACAAAAATAAAAAGGAAAAAAGGGAGAGATGAGAAGTGAGAACAGTTGAAAAGTTTGAAGTGTTGGCAGAAGTAAAGGTAAATGTGGCTTATAAAGGAAATGAAACAGATCTTCATTTTGGTGAATCATTCGCAGGTGTGAAATTACTGGTATTTAACCATAGAGGAGAAGTTCTAGAGTTAAATGCAATTGATTGGAATATGGAAGATACAGTGTTATTTGAGGAAGATGGATTAATCATTTCTGATTTAAACCTATTCAACATTGTAGACATTGAGGAAACTAATGAGGATAGAGCATTATATTCTGCTCAACTTATGCTTAATGAACTTACAGTGGGATATGTCGTTGTGACTGCAACAAAATGTGATGGCACAGTCACAACATTAAGTGTTAATGACTTCAGTTTCAATGTTGGTAGCATTGAGAATTAAATAGTCATAGAAAATGGTTTATTGATGAGTGGGAGGTTGGTCGCCTAAGTACATTCATCAATGAACCATCTTTAATTTAATTATACTAAATTTCACTGGTGATTAAAAGGGTAAATTTGCACTATTTTTGAAATTTTACAATAGTTTGTGAATGTTACCATTTAGAAATGGCTCTAAGTACTGGTATATCAACAACGTTCCCACGCAAGAATTCACAAACTTCTAAAGAATGCAGTAATAACAATGATTTCAGCCGATATTTCTTAATGGTCTACAAAAAGGGATTTACAGTATGTTAAGAAAATGTTCGATTCTTTAAAAATACTTGTATCCCTTGATAACACTGGATTTATGAACTATAAAAATAATCGCTAAATTTAAGGAATGTTGATAAATCAATGTTTTAATGAAAAATTGGAGAGTGTTTAAGGGGAAAGTATGTAACGCTTTGCTACCTATTTTAAGGTTGAATTATCAGCATTGTATCAATGTAAGAATCATCTAAGAATGATGGAAAGCAGGTTTACCCTTACTCTCCGTTGAGGTTGAAGGTTGTTTTAGATAATGGTCTACAAAGGTAAAAAAAAATGTTTGATATAGAAGCCCGTCAAATCAACGTTGTAACTACACTTTGTGCTAACTTTTAAAAATTAAAGTAGTTCAATCCCTTGTTGCTGTAATAGTTAGGGTAAATTTCAATGGATACTACTACTAAGGAGATTAAATAAAAACTATTATACCCATTAGGGCATATGAGGTGCGTTACCATTTAGAAATGCTCTTAACCATTGGTGTGTCAACATCGTAACCAAATTTTAAAATGGATTTTTGAAAAAGAGTCGGCTGAATCGCTTGATATAACTGACTTTAGGGGTATCCAAAAAAACAAAAAAATGGATGTTCGTTAAAGGAGCATAAATTACTCAGCGTGACCTGAATCGTGTTCCATCATACAGGCGCAATGGATAGAGTGTGTTTTGAGTTAATCCTCTTTAAAGGAACAATACAAAAGTATCAAAAATGAGCAATTATTTTCAGAATGAATCTTCATTATTTCTTGCTATTGCTGGATTATAAGTACCTTTTGAAAGTGTACAAGTGGAAAGGGTTATATATTTTTTTACGCAAGATATTGCAAATAGGAGGTGGATTAAAGTGAAACTGGAAATTGGAGAAATTTATCTTATGAAAAGAAAGCGACTTAAGATTACATTGGATGAGGTTGCAGCTTATCTTGGCTGTAACAAATCATCCATTAGCAGATGGGAAAATGGCAAAATGAAATTTCGATTAGAGAAACAGTACATGAATTACATAGACCAAAAGGAAATAAACAAATAAACAAAAGAAAAGGAATGATTAAGATGAAAAATGAAAATGATTTTGTTGTGTTCAGCCAACGTCTCGCTGGTTATTTAATGATGAATGGCTGCAAGTTACTAAACATGAAAGCAGACAAAAGGGATAGTACAAAGTACGTGTATTTCTTTCCACACACACTATATGTTCTGGAGCATGTAAATAAATACTTATCTGAAAACAATTAATCTAATACATAATCAATCTAATAAAAAATTAGCAAAGGAGATAGGAAAAATGAATATTAACAACCTAATAGCAGGTACTACATATAAAAATTACAAAGCATTATGTGAAGCATTAGAAATGAAAACTCAGACAGGTAATGGAAGAAAGGCACAATTTAAGGAATTAGAAAGACATTGTAAATTGGTTAAATCAGGTCACTCCATTACAGTTATAGAAATATATGAGGAAGCATTAGAAAAGGTTGAGAATCGAGGCAGAAGTAGTGTTTATGGAAATATGATTCAATTCTTAATTACTGATCTACTTGCCAGAACTAAGAAAGGTCATCTATCCATAAGCAGAAATAAATTATTAGAAACTGTAAATATGATAAATGAAAATTACGGTTTCTGCAGCCAAAATGTAAAGAGTTTATCACGATATGCAAATATAGAGGAGCATATTATTTATGACTTTTACAATACAAGTAACAACAATTTCAAGAGTGCTATTGAAACTACACTGAACAATTTACAAGATAAGCGTGTGCTTTGGTACGAGACGATTATTAAGGTTCGTGAATCAGGTATACATAGGGAAGCAACCAGAGATGAAAAAGATATTATATGGGCTTGTGAAAAAGAAATGCTTAATGAATTGAGTTATGAATCTGTATCACAAGTTAGAACATCGAAACACTGGGGCAAGTTTAAAAAGGAAACAGCAAAACTTATCCGTAAACAAATTAACATTGACTTCTATTATCATGCTTATAACATTTCCATCAATGAAAATTACATAAGTAAGGAAAGAGATAAATTAATGGAGTTAATGTTAGAGGATTCAAAGAAAGATGATATTAAAAATGATTTAAATGCAACTGTAATTCAACATTTTATGAAGAATGCAGAGAACAGACACGATAAAGCATTTTCACCTAAGAAGATGGGTAAGCACCGTTTATCAGAAAAATACACAATCAAAATTAAAAAATTAATTGACTTATTGATTGATGATACACAAGTGAGTATTTATGAACCAATAACAAAAAATAATTTAACAATTGCAGAAGAAGAAATAATTAATAAGGAACTAGAGGAGTTATTTAGTTAATAAGAAAATTTGTCCACTCTTGTTACCTATTATATAAAACCTTAAATACTATAGGTAATAAAAGAGGACAAATTTTAAATCTAAAAATATTAAATGTAATGACCGAATGGGAATGTATTTAATATTTTTAAGCAAGCATTTAAGACACGCTTTTCGTCTTAAATGTGCGGTAGGGTTTTGTTCTTTTAAATAGTTAAGTTCAAAACCACCCCTGCGATCTAACTTTTTCCACTACGTTCCAAAAGTGAGTTCGTCCCCTGAGGGGAATTTATAATTTGAATTGTTAATTTTCATATACCGCAAATAAGTACATTAATACATAATCTAAATCAAGATTAAGCTAAAGGAGACATGTTAAAATGACAAACGTAAATAATAAAGGTGTATATATTCCATCAATCGAGGCAGCAGATATTTATTCACATATGATTAGAAACAGTTATGTTAAAGAAGAGTATGTTGGTATGATTCCTTACTCATTGGAATTAATTCAATTGAAGAAGCAAGGGTTAGTACCATTTAGCACAAAGTTTCAACCTAATAAGAATTTGTCTAATGACATTATCAATGTAAAATTTGACCAGAAGGTTAAGAGTGGTAAGCATATCCTAAAATTCTTACCTGAAATTATTACTGAGAAAGAATCAAAGTTAAATGAAGCAACAGATTCAAAGGTAATTGATAAGTTGAAGAAAAGTATTGAGCACTCCACAAAGTTACAACAGGAGATTGATGTTGATTCTGATGAGTGGCAAGAAGTTTCTGCTAAGGATTTAAGAGAGATCCTTTATGTAAATGGATTAGTTATCAATGGACAGAAGTATCATTTCTATAAGCGTTCATCTTCAAAGAGCCGTACTGGTCAATGCTTATTTATCAAAGAGGAATTACATAACTCAATGATTAACTGGTCTAGAATGGATTTACCTTTCAATGAGAATGATAAAGTTGACTTGGCTGGATTATTAGCATATGAAAGCCTAGTTGGTTCAAGTATTGAATCCACAATTGAAATTAATCCTAAAAACATTCTCATTGTTGATGATGTTAAATCCACATTTAAAGAAGTATGTAATGTTATCAGAACAGGTGAAAATGGATTCCTGGACAGTTATGAAGAGATGGTTTCAGTTACTAATGAATTGTTTGATGGTGAGGCACTTTTAGATAGTGGAATGTTTAAGCAAGGACAATCAATGATGCTATTGAGAAATCATATGTTTAAAGCTGCAGCATTTGCTACTAATCTACAACTATTTTTCAATGACTACTTCAAGAGTGATTATGAAGAAAAGTACATTGAGGATATGTTTGGAAACCAAATTAAAGTTACTGATATCCAGATGGTTATTAATCCATCTTGTCTAAAAGCACTAAAATTTAGTAGTGTATTAGGAAGTAAACATGCTATGTGGGAACATTGGAAAATGAAGGTTGAAGAAGATGGATCACTTTTTGGTGTGTGTAAACATGAGAAAGCAACAAAGCGTGGTTATTTCAATGGTAATCCATTACAACAGACTTCTTACCAAATGTTGAATAGTCTTCCTGCAGACAAAGAGGATATTGAAAAGTTAAGTCAATTTGAGCGTGATTACATTATGGAATTGAAAAATAATGATGAAGCTTTTATCCAATATATAAATGACACAAAGAATGAAATCAATTCCAATGAAATGTTTGTTGAACTCTATTCAAGAAATAAGGAAATTGTTAGAACAAAGATATTTAGAGAGTTTAGAAGAAAAGCAATCAGTAACTATGTAAAATATGTGAAAAAAGGTAAAGTCCGTCTAAATGGTGATTATGCTGTACTTCTAGGTAATCCAGTGGAATATCTATATCATTCAGTTGGTGAAGAAATCACTGAATCTTTAACACTAAAAGGAAATCAAGTGTATAGTACAATGTTTAACTTTGGTAGGGAATTAGTCGGTTTCAGAAATCCTCATACTTCTCAGAGCAATGTATTAAAGGTTGAAAATACATACAATAAGATGATTGATAAATATTTTGAATTAACTTCTAACATTGTTGCAGTAAATACAATTGGATTCAATTTACCTAACATTCTAAGTGGCTCAGACTTCGACTCAGACACAATAGTACTATTTGATAATGTACATATGCTTAAGTTAGCAAATGAGTGTTACGGATATTATAAGGTCTGTGTGAACGATGTTAGCAGTCAGTCAAAGAGTTATAAATTAAACCTTAAAGACATTGCTACAATTGATAATAATTTGTCTGATTCTCAAAGGTTTATAGGTGAAGTTGTCAATGTAGGTCAGTTAGCATTATCTCTTTATTGGGATAAGTTAAACAATGGCTTAAAGGCTTCTGATAAGCAAATGCAGGAGTTATCAAAGAAAACGGATGTTATGTGTATTCTTGGTGGGATTTGTATTGATCTTGCTAAAAAGTTTTATGACATTGACATTGCAAAAGAGATTAAGAATGTGAGAAGTCAATTGGATATGAAGGTTAATACGGATGAAGAATCAGCTAAACCTGATTTCTGGAGATATGTTTCTAACAATGAAAACACTAAATTCACTCGCTACAAATGTCCAATGGATTACTTATATGAAGTAATGAGCGAATTAAAGAATGCAAATGGTAAAACTTCAATTGAACTAGTTAAGTTGTTAGATAAGAAAGAAAATAAAAAAGCCAACAGAAGACAGATCCCAAAAGCACAAGAGTTAGCATTTGAGTTACAAGGTCAAATTGCAGCAATTAAAACTGCTGGTGGAAATGAAGAAGAAATGAATATCAAAGTGGAAGAAGTAACAAATGCTTATTCAGAGAAATTTAAAAAGTTAAAGATTAATGACAATACGATGTTTGCAATTTTGAGGATCATCAGTGAAGAAGCAGAAGAAAAAGAGGTAAATGAAAAGAAGAAGAAGAAAAGTTTGGTAAGGTTAATGAATGCTTTGTACAAATCTCAAGGTGAAATATTCATAAATGCATTCACAGTAAAATAAAAATGCACACCCTAAAGAGCCAGAATCCTTATATATCAAGGGTTTTGGCTTGTTTTAAGTGTGACTATATGGTAGAGGGAAAATTGAAACACGAACGCTATAGCATTTTTTCGTGGCACTGAATGCAGTGAGGCAAAGTAGGTGGCTCTTTTCCCTTGCTATATATTGATTTAAAAAAGTGCATAGATATCTCTTGATTATATAATAACATCTACAAATCAATAATGCAAGTATTTATTTCATTTTTTATTAATTATTTTTACAAATAAATATCCATTAATATCATACCAAACAAATTAAGGATTTGCAAGAAATATCTTTAGATTCATTAATGTTGACCTCTCCCCAGTGTTAATAAGGTCTAGAGGTGTTTCTTGGAGATCCTGAATCTCTGCCATATACCGAATGGCTCATAGTAGAAACCAGTAGAGAAAAGTACCCTTTTCATCTTGAATGAATTGGCTTAAAGGTTAAAAGTTTTGCCTCCTTAAGACAGTTGAGATGACATAAGAAGGGGATTACCACATTTGAAGGTAGTCCCTTTGCTTGTGCACAAAAAACTAAAAGGAGTGTTTAGGAATGAGAAAAAATAAAGTTGAACCAAATGTTTTTGTAATTTCAGAAGATGAAGGATTAGTATATATCCATTTATCCGGTAAGCATGGAATAGGTAAAGTGAGTGTTGTTGATTTATCAGATTTTAATAAGTACAAGTTAGATAAATATAAGTGGTGCTGCACAAAAGATAATTATGCTTATACAGTTATAGGTGGTAAAGTTGTATATTTACATAGAATGGTTATGGAAGTATTTGATTCAAGCATAATGATTGACCATAAGGATGGATCAGAAGGTGAGAAGTCTCTTGTTAACAGAAGAGAAAATTTGAGGGAATGCACAAACATGGAGAATCAACTAAATTCTAAAATTCGTATAGATAATAAAATAGGCTATAAGAATGTATCGGAGAATGGTGGAAAGTATCGTTGCTTAATAAGAGTAAATAAAAATAAAGAATCATTTGGTACAAGATATGATAAACCTGAAATGGCAGCATTGGCTTATAACATAGCTATTAAGGAACTTACTGATGTGTATCAATTAAATGAGATTCCAGAAGGATCATTGAGTCAGGAAGAGATTGATTATGTACATAGTGTAGTGGATAAGCGATTAAAGAAGATTAATAGTAAATATGCTATCTCGGTTAATCCAGATTTCAATAAGTGGACTGATAAGGTTAAGAAGGGAATACACACTACATAAAAAAGAGGATGGCATTAGCTCATCCCGAAAATTTACTAAACTTACTTATCGATTTTTCTTAATAAATCCTCATCTAATAGGTTCTTCAAAGAATATACATCAGAATTTTCACAGTATGCTGCAAGTGCATAATACTTAGCAAAAAGTTCCTCTAAACGTTCAGGATCTCTTACGAATCCCATATGTCTTTCAGTTAATTCCATTGCTACATCAAATCTATTTCTTTGCATTGGTGTTGGTTTAACTTTAACTGTTTCAGCCACAAGAAAACCTCCTCAAGAATAGTGTGAACCCTGCGAACTTTGGAGAGTTTGAAGGCTCAGGAGGATTAATTTGGAGTAGAACGACGATGGCCAGGAACCTTAACAGTTTTATCTCCTACTTTTTTAGTATGAGGTTTAACAGTTACGATCTTCTTGCCTCTTTGCGTTTTAGCCATATTATCACCTCCCTACTTCATCTGCAGGGTTCTAGTCTATTGTACCATATATTTCTATTAAATATAGCAAAATATTACATAAATTGAAGGTTTTATCTCCTTTTGTGTCGAAGTTTAGTAGGCAGAAAGGAGGGAATCTAGATGGATGATACTTATGAAAAATCAGAACTTAAAATTGGTTATGATTTAAAGACAGGACATATTAATGAGATTATAGAAAAAATGGCAGAATCTAAAAATAAGTTTGCTAAACTTATTGAAGATGCAAAATTAGAAGGGAATAACCCTAACAAAGTATTATATTTTGAAGGTATATATGATGGCATTTCTTTAATGCTTGAACCTTTAAAAAAATATAATGAGAACAAATAAGAGCATTTTTAGCATCCATTAATTTGGGTGCTTTTCCTTATAGAAAATTATTAATTGCATAATCCTTCCAAGGAACAAATGTTTGTAGTAGAATAGGTTTGGGGAGAGTGATGTTAAATGGAGAAATACAAAGTTGTTTTAGAATTTGTTAATGGAAATAAGAAAGCTATAGATATCGATCATGATTCATACTTAGAATTTGACAAGTCTGTTCGTGAAAATGTGGCATGGTTTAAATATGGTGGAGTCAATATCAATTTAAAAAATGTTTGTTATTATTCTTTTTGTTTAAATGATGATAAAGAACCATCAATTGATGAACAAATAAATAATGAGGCTCAAGCCTTAATGGACTGGAATTAAGAAAGTGAGACTCGTAGAAAAAGAAACCTTCTATCACATTACCAGAGAGAATAGATGGAACACCAATCCTCGCTTTGAAAAAGGCAAGACTTATAAAATTGGAGAAAAGTTCAATCCTTTCAGGCAATACTTTGATAACATTGATTTTCAAGTTGCTGGAGAATTTATAGATCATCATTATTTGAGATATATTGAGGATTCTCACAAGATGAGAAGAGAGTTAGTATTTGAAGAAGTAAGAAGAGAATTATATCCAGATTATCCTTCGAGGTATACTTGTTTATGGTTACTACCACATAATTATGAGGCTATTGAAGATTGGTGGAGAATGTTTGGTAATAAAGGTCAAATACTTAAATTAAATGTAACTGGCAAAATCCATGAAACAAGTGAAGCACATTTAAAACTCGGTTACTTTAATCTTAAAGAAGAGCGTGAACGTGCGATTAAATATTGGGACGGTAAACCTGAAGGTAAATATAAGTATGATGAGTTTTTATTTGAAGGTTCAATAACTGTAGAAGAAGTTTATACGATTGAACAATTGAGAGCACTTTTATAAAGTGTTCTTTTTATTTTGTATAAATTTAGATAGGAGAGATGTAAAGATGATAGTAGTAATTAGTGGAATTGTAATTGGTATTGTAATTGTATTTGCTACTGATGTATTACCATTGGCTAAGAAGTATAACAATTTAGTTGATGAGAATAAGGAACTAAGAGAAGAGAACAGAAAGTTGAAATGGGAAAAGATTAATCTTGAAAATGAAGTAAGAACGGCTAATATTAAAACACTTCAAGAAGGTAATAAGGTACTTAGTTTAATGAGTAAGAGAATTGATGAGAAACTACATACTACTAGGATTGATAAGTAATGAAGGAGATTAATCCATTTTATCGTTCAATTAAATGGAAGAGTAAGCGTGAGAAGATACTAAGACGAGATGAGTATCTATGTCGTGAGTGTAAGCGATATGGTAAGAGTACTACTGCGACAGTTATTCACCACGTATTTCCTTTAGAACATTTTCCTCAGTACAGTATGAAGAGTTCCAATTTATATAGTTGCTGTAACACTTGTCACAATTCATTTCATGATAGGGATTCACATGAGTTAACGGAAAAAGGAAAACAGTTATTAGAAAGATTAAAGAGTGAGATTGTAGAATAAATTTTATTTTTATTTTATTTTTTTAACCCCCGCACCCCTAAATTTAAATCTCAAAAATCACAGGGACCGGAGGGGGGAACTTTTTCCCTCTCCACCATGTTTTAAAAAACTTTTTTGAAAGGAGCGAATGGTTATGGCAAAACCGACAACAAGTAAGGCTGCACTAAAGAAAAATACAATTCGAGATATGAAAAATCTTGGTGTATACAAGTCAGAATATGATCCATTAATTGATGTGTATGCAGATTTATTATCTCAGTATATTCGGGCGAATAAAGAATTTGAACAAAGTGGATTCCAATATGAAACAGAAACTGCTGCTGGTGGTACTAAAAAATCAGCAATTGTGGCAACTCTAGAATCATTAAGAAAAGATATACTTGCATACTCCGACAGGCTGTGTTTGAACCCAAAAGCCATTCAATCGGTGACAACTGATACTCCTAAACAATCAAAGTTGGCTCAGATACTAAGTGGTAGTTAAAAAGTTTATTAACGAAACTGTTGTTATGGAGTATGCACAGTCTATCGTTAGTGGAAATAAAGTTGCAGGTAAAGAAATTGTTCAAATGTGTAAACGATTTTTAGATGATTTGAATAATCCAGAGTACGAATTCTTACCAAAAGATGCTGAATTTGTAATTGGAGTAATTGAAAATACTTTTGTTCATGACAAGGGCGAGAGATTAGATGGTTCACCTTTAAGGGGTGAGCCTTTTATTTTGGAACCGTGGCAAAAGTTTATTATTTATAACATTCTAGGTTTCTATTTAAAGGATAGTAAAGGTGAATCTACACGGATTAGACGCTTCAAAGAGGCGTTTATTTTCCTTCCACGTAAAAATGGAAAAAGCCGTTTTGTCGCAGCTCTCTCTTGGGGATTAGCACTGTTGGAAAGAAAGAGTGGATCCAGCATTTACATTGTAGGTGCAGCACTTGAGCAATCCATGCAGTCATTTAACTTTATTAATTATAATTTGCAACAGATGGGTGAAGAGAAAAATTTCCGTGTTCGTGACAATAATCAGGAACATTCAATCAGTGGTGACTTGGGTGATGGTTCTATTTACATTAAAGCATTGGCTGCTAATCCTGATGCTCAAGATTCATTGTTGTGCAACATTGGTATTGCTGATGAATTACATGCCTACAAAACACCGAAGCAGTACAACATCATTAAAGAGGCTATGAAGGCATACACCAACAAACTGATGATTGGGATCACCACAGCAGGGGATAACATGAATAGTTTTTGTTATAACCGTTTGAAGTATTGTCAGAAGATATTAGATAAAACAGTATCAGATGAAAAGTATTTTATATTCATTGCAAAGGCAGATGAGAATGAATTAGGTGAAGTAGATTATACAAACCCCATTCAACATGAGAAAGCTAATCCTAACTATGGGGTAACGATTCGTCCAGACGATATATTAAACGATGCTTTACAAGCACAGAATGATCCGCAGCAACGTAAAGACTTTTTTAGTAAGTCGCTGAATGTATATACATCTGCAATGAGAGCTTACTTCAATATTGATGAGTTCCAGCATTCGAACGCTCAATATAATTGGACATTAGAAGAACTAGCTAAATTACCTATCACGTGGTATGGGGGAGCGGATCTTAGTAAGCTCCACGATCTCACGGCAACTGCATTGTATGGTCGATACACAATGAAAGATGGCAAAGAAGTAGACATTGTTATCAGTCACGCGTTTTTCCCTATCGTCAGAGCGACACAGAAAGCAGAAGAAGACGGTATTCCACTATTTGGTTGGCAAGATGATGGAGTACTCACTATGAGTAATACAGTTACCGTTCACTATGATGATATTGTTAACTGGTTTATTGGAATGAAGAAAAAGGGATTCAAAATTAAAATGGTCGGATTTGATAAAAAATTCGGACGTGAATTCTTCTTAAAGATGAAACAATCAGGATTTAAAATTGTTGATCAACCACAATACTTCTACCGTAAATCAGAAGGTTTTAGACGTATTGAAGTAAAAGTGAAGAACCAAGACTTTTATTATTTAGGCAACCAAGCATTTGAATATTGTGTTCAAAATGTAAGAGCCATTGAGAAGACAGACGATATGATTCAATATGAGAAGATTATAGACTCTCAGCGTATTGACTTATTTGATGCAACCGTCTTTGCATGTTGTCAGATGTTTGAAGATATGGCTACTAGCGCAAGTGTTAGCAAATGGTTAAATAGTTGAACTGGAAGGGGGGTGTGATAAGTGAAATTCTTTGGAAAGAAAAAGGAACAACGATCAATTGATTCAGCAGTTAAAGCTTTGGCAAGTGTGGATTTTTATGACATGGTGGCTAGTGGTTATGTAAAACTTTCTGATAATCCAGAAGTTAAAATTGCTGTTGATAAAATTGCAGACTTGGTTTCAAATATGACTATTCACCTTATGGAGAATACAGACAAGGGTGATAAGCGAGTAAGGGGTGAACTATCTCGAAAACTTGATGTAAACCCTTGTAAATATATGACTCGTAAATCGTGGCTTTATAAAATAGTTTCAGATTTACTTTTGCATGGAGATGGTAACTCAGTTGTTCACATTGGTATTGACAAAGAGACTGCATTCATTGGAGATTTAACACCTTTTCAAATGGCTGAGGTTAACTTTAAAGATGGTAAAGATGGATATCATATCGAATACAACAAGAAAATATACAAACCAGATGAAGTTATACATTTTGTAATTAATCCTGATCCGAATTATCCGTACAAAGGTACAGGTTATCGAATTGCATTGAAGGAAATAACCAAGAACTTACAACAAGCCACAAAGACAAAAAACAGTTTCATGAGTGGCAAGTATATGCCAAACATTATTGTCAAAGTAGATGCAATGAATGAAGAACTTGCTTCTGTTGAAGGTAGGGAATCTGTAAGGAATAAATACTTGAAATCAACAAATGCAGGAGAACCTTGGATTATTCCAGCAGATCTATTGGAAGTACAACAAGTTAAACCACTTTCTCTCACCGATATTGCTATTAATGAATCAGTTGAATTAGATAAGAAAACAGTGGCTGGACTCTTAGGAGTACCTGCTTTTTTTATGGGTGTTGGAACATTTAATAAGGATGAATATAACAATTTCATCAATATACGAATTATGTCTATTGCACAGATAATCGCACAAACATTGACTAGAGATTTATTAGTCAGTCCGAAAATGTATTTCAAATTAAATCCAAGAAGTCTGTACTCTTATAACCTAACTGAATTAGTTGGAGCTGGTGGTTCAATGGTTCAAATGAACGCAATGAGAAGAAATGAATTAAGGGATTGGGTTGGATTAGACCCAGACGATGAAATGGAAGAATTAATTGTTTTGGAAAACTACGTTCCTGCTAGTCAATTAGGGGATCAAGAGAAATTGAAGCAAACAGAAGAATAGTGGGCTTTTTATTTTGATTCGAAAGGTGGTGATAACTAATGGAAAAGAGAACATCGTTTCTAACGAGCCAATTCAGAGCAGAAGAACAAGATGAAAAGTTATTCCTTGAAGGCTATTTCATTCGATATAACGAAGAAACAGAACTTTACGATGGTGTGTTTGAAGAAGTAGCACCGGAAGCAGTTATTAAAAGCTTAGAGAAAAATGATATTCGTTGCTTGTTCAATCATGATTCTGGTGTCGTTCTTGGTAGAGTTGGAAACAAAACTCTTGAATTGAAATCTGATGAAAAAGGACTATACGGAAAAGTGGAAATCAATCGTAATGATCCAGAAGCAATGGCAATATATGCACGTATTCAACGTGGAGACATTAACGCATGTAGTTTCGGATTCTATCCTGTTAAGGAAGATTATGAAATACGTACTGATGGTTCAACAAAATTTATCATCCGTGAAGCAGATTTATATGAGGTGTCGGCAGTAACTTTCCCTGCATACCCACAGACGGAAATTTCAGCAAGACAGCAAGATATTGAAGCAATCAAGAAAGAAAAACTAAATATCAGGAAACAGAAACTAAAGGAGATGTTAAGTACATGAGTAATCCAGTAATTGTGGCTGCTAAGTTGAAACTTAAACGTAGTGCCTTAGAAACAAAACTATCTGAAATTAAAGAAGCGCAAGAACGCTCAGATACTCTTATCAGAGCGATTGACGATAATACTACTGAGGAAGAGGTAGCAACAGTAGAAAAGTCAGTTGAAGAAATCCAAACGGAATTAGCAGCAAAAGAAGCAGAAAAAACAAATTTAGAAAAAGAAATCGAAGAACTTGAAGCAGCCCTTGAAGAATCAAACGAAAAAACACCAAAACAAAATGAAAATCCTGAAGGAGGACAACGTAAAATGAAAAAAGGTAATGAAGAAATCAGAGAAGGTATCAAAGCTTATATTCGCTCAAAAGGACAAGAACGTGCAGGATTCACTTCTGTTGAAGGTGGGGCATTAATCCCTGAAGAACTATTAGCACCACAAGAAGCACCAGCAGATGTGCTTAATTTAAGTAAATACGTAAACGTAGTTCCAGTATCAAGTGGAGCAGGTAAATATCCAGTAATTAAAAAGTCAGGCAGTAAAATGGTTTCTCAAGCTGAATTAGCAGCTAACCCAGAACTAGCTAAACCAGTAATTACAGAAGTACCTTTTGACATTGAAACATTCCGTGGTTTTATTCCAGTTTCTCAAGAAGTTATTGAAGATGCTGATTATGATGTAGCAGGAATGATTGCTTCTGAAATCCAAGACCAAGAACTTAACACTAAAAACTTTGCTATTGCAAATGCTATGAAATCTGCACCTGCTAAAGCCGTTACTGGTTTAGATGGAATTAAGGCTGTATTCAATAAAGACATTAAGAAAGTTTACAATGTAAAGGCATTCCTTTCTGCCTCTTTATTCAACGCTTTAGATACACTTAAAGATGCAGATGGACGTTACCTATTACAAACAGACGTTACTGTTGAATCAGGTAAGAAATTATTTGGTAAGGAAGTAGTTGTATTAGATGATACCATGATTGGTACTCTTGATGGTGACTTGAAAGGTTTCATTGGTGATGCAAAAGCGGCTGTAACCTTGTTTGACCGTAAACGTGCATCAGTTAAATGGGTTGATAACGATGTATATGGTGAATTGCTTGCTGGTTTTGTTCGTTTCGATGTTGAGAAAACAGATTCTGAAGCAGGATTCTACATTACATACACAGCAGCAATTTAATAGTTACATAGTTGAATAGTTTTGGAGGTTAAGTAAATGAAGGTAAGAGTACTTAAAAACTTTGTTGATCTAGTAGAAAGTAAAATCCAAAACAAAGAGGTATTTAGAGCGGTGGACGATGTGTTCACCGTTTCTAAAGATCGCTTTGATGAGATCAAAAAGGCAGGAGATTTTATTGAAGAAATTAAAACAAAGGCAAAATCGGGAACCAAAAAGTAGGTGTTTTAGATGGATGTATTACAGTTAGTTAAGTCTCGTTTAGGTATCTCATCAACTGTAAGAGATGCTTATCTGTTAGCTATAATTGACGGTGTAATGCTGGAATTATCGGATGAAAAAGGGTTAGTACTTGACGCTAATAACTCATACCATCAACTTTTTATATCGGATTATGTCACATGGAGATACCAAAACAGAGATAGTGAAGGTTCAATGCCAAGACATCTACAATTCAGATTGCATAATTTAATTATTCATGTTGGTGCTGGTAATCTTCGTGTTGATACAGTTGCAAATGTAGATGTATTACCTCTGAATCCTAACCAATATACGGTTTATATTCTTAGCACAGATGGAAGCTATCAGATGTATATTAATAGTCAATGGACTGTAGTTGAAATGGTTAGTGGCGTATGGAGAGTGGTTACATTATGACATTTGATTATGAACTAACATTAATTAAACTAACATATTCCGAAAATGATATGGGTGACTCAATTAGCACAGAAGAACGCTTAAATATTCTATGTGATGTTTTATCGGTTACACGTTCGGAACATTATGCAGCGGCTAGTCATGGAATGAAACCCGAAATTGTATTCATTGTGAATCAGTATGATTATAGTAAACAAACTATGGTTGAATTTGAAGGTAATAAATACAATGTTATCCGTTCTTTTAAACCAAAGAAATCTAAAGGTATTGATGATTTTGAAACCATTGAACTGATTTGTGAAGGGGTTGTCAATCATGCCAATGCCTAGAAGTGTTACCAGAGTACGCAGGAATGGTGTTGAATTTACTTCCAATGTGGATAGAGTAAAATACACTATTCAAGAATTAGCAAGGGCTGCACTAAAGGACGTAGCCAAGCTAATAAGGCGAAGGATTCTAGATAAAGCTAGGAAAATGCCCGGAATGAGAAAAGGGAAACGTATTCCAAATGCATTTCAATATTGGGTTAGAAAGCGTGAATCTGATTTACAAATAGGTGTTAAACATGATACTTGGTATGGAGTTGATCAAGAGTTAGGAACTAACGGACAACCAGCAAGACATATTATCAGAGATACAGTTTATGAAAACATTGATCAAATTAGAATTATCCAAGGTAAATATCTCAGTTCGATAGAGTCAGAGAATAGGGCTAGAGGACTAATTGATGAAGAGGAGGAGATAGGTAATGAAGACAATTAGACAAGCAATTAATTCTCAACTTAAATCCATTCATCCTCGTGTTCATTTCCTCAAACCCTCTGATACTGCTCAATTTCCATATTTAGTTTACACAATTGAAATTACAGACCTTGGCGATGGTTTACGCATGGTCACATTAGATGTAGATGGTTGGGACAATAAAGACGATACCACAGAACTTGAGGATTTAATGACAAGTGTTAAAAATGCTTTAAATAGGAATTTAATTATTAATGATAATTTGTTTATGTCAATTTATTTAGATAGACAATTAGCGTTAACTGATGACAACCCACAACTTAACCGAAGGACAAATATATTTTTAGGAAGATTATACGAAAGGTAGGTAGATATAAATGGCAGTACAAACTAATGGATTAACAGCAAATTCCCCACTTCATTATTTGATGGATGCGGGGGCTATTTATAAGAATTTAACTTATGATGCACTAACAGGTGATTTCACAGGAACTTTATTAGGAGCAACTAGTGGAGGAAATGAATTCGCTCTTACACAAGAAACAAGGGTAATTGAAGTAGATGGTGCAAAAGGTCAACGTAAAGGACACGTAGTGATTGATTCTGAAGTTCCTTCTCTTACGATTAATTTAAAAGAACTTACAGCTTCTAACATTGCATTAGCAATTGCAGGTTCAGAGATTGACACAACAGATACAAACTATGACATTATAACATCAAAAGGTAAAATTGAGTTGACAGATTATCTTCAAAATATTGGTTTTGTAGCTCGTTTAAGCGGATCAAGCAAGCCAGTTGTTATTGTAATTGATAATGCTATCTCTTTAGAGGGATTAACTATTGCAACTACTGATAAAAATGAGGCAGTTGTTCCTGTAGTATTCACTGGGCATGAAGATGAAACAGGCGTAGCACCTTACAAAATTTATTTTCCAAAAATGGTATAAGGGAGAGAATAATTAATGCGTGATTTAAAATTTACAGATGTTTTTGCCGTTGTTCGAATCATTAAAAAAGCAGGTATCAGTGAACAGGCTCGTTCTATTTTTGCTGGTATCAATAAGGACACAACAGAAAAAGAGATTGGTGCAAAGTTTTTGTTTTCCTGTATCGAAAATTTAGGCGAAGCACAAGCGGAAATTACTGAATTTCTTGCTAGTTTAAAGGAAGTACAAGTTTCTGAGATTGAGAAGTTAAAACTTGAAGATACAATGGAATTAATGACTGAATTTATGAATCATAAAGGCTTGAAAAGTTTTTTATCCAGTGTCTCCCACTTGATGAAATAGACATGTACGATACGCTTTTACAGCGATATGGTGACATGTCTTTTATTTTGTCTTTACCAGCTACTGTAGGTATTAATCTATACATAAAGGCTGTAGAGAAAAATTCAGAGCGTCAAGCATGGGAACAGTGGTTAGTTGCTTATCAAAGTATGACAAAAGAAAACTTTATTTCATTTAACGATTATTTAAAACAATTAAAGCAACCGCAACAACCAAGAGACAATCGTACAGATGATGAAATAATACAAGATGCAGAAAATATTTTAAAAAGTATGAAGCGTTCTGAAAACTAGAGCGCTTTTTTTATTTCCTTTTTGAAAGGGGTGATTACAATCGAAATATTTAAATTGTTTGGTTCCATATTTGTTGAAAATTCTGAAGCAAATAATGCTCTTGATGATACAAATAAAAAAGCTGATGATACAGGTGGGAAATTCAGTAAATTAGGTGGTATTGCTAAAACTGCAGGTGGAGTTATTGCTGCTGGTGTTGGTATTGCTGCAGGTGCAATGGGTGGATTACTTGCTAAGACATTGGAAACGACAAGTGAGATTAGTAAATTTGCACAAGTAAATGGAATGAGTACCGATGAATTTCAAAAATGGGATAGCGTAATGAAGACTTTCGGCTACTCTGCAGAACAAGCAAGCGGAGACATAGCGGCATTAGCAGAACGTGCAATGGATGCTGCTTCAGGTGCTGGTGAAAATGCGGAGATGTTTAAAGAATTAGGTGTTTCTGTAATGGATTCCAACGGAAAGTTAAAGTCCCAGGAACAGTTATTTAATGAAACAATTGCAGGTTTACAAGGAATGGAAGATGTTACAAAACGTAATGCTATTGCCACAGCTATGTTATCGACCACTGGTGAAGAATTAGCCCCTGTCTTGAATATGAGCAATGAAGAGCTTCAGAAAATGAAGAATAATGCTCATGTGATCAGTGAAGATGATTTAAAGAAAGCAGAAGATTTTAAGCTAAAATGGGAAAATGCTAAAAATGTAATGTCAGGACTTGTAACTGAAGTTGGTATTAAGTTAATGCCCATATTTCAGAAAATGCTTGATTGGGTTGTGGTAAATATGCCTCAAATTCGATCAACAATGGATACGGTTTTTAACGCATTGTCTACAGTTGTGAATTTAGCGGTAGGGATATTCAGAGATTATTTTCTTCCAATACTTTCACAGGTATGGTCATTCATTCAAACAAATTTACAACCTGTATTTATGGCTTTATTTAGCTACATGCAAGGTAACCTTCCAATAGTCAAAGAAGTATTTAAAAGTGTATTTTCAGCTATTTGGGAAGTAGCAAAAACAGTTTGGTCAATCTTTAAAGACAATGTTCTTCCAATTCTTGTTAGTTTATTTTCATGGGTACTAAGTAATATGCCAACTATTCGTGAAAAGTTTATGACAGTATTCAATAAGATTAAAGAAGTTGCAATGATGGTGTGGGCATTTTTTAAAGATAATATCCTACCAATCCTATCAAGATTTGCGGAATTTATCCAATCAAAAATGCCACAGATTCAAAGTATTGTTGAGCGTGTGTTCGGTATTATAGAAGACGTTGTAAAAACAGTATGGGATATATTTGAAAATTTTCTATTGCCAGTACTAAAGAAACTTTGGGAGTGGATAAGTCCCCATATTCCGAAAGTACAAAGCAAAATAGAATCTGCCTTCAGTGCCATTTTTGATGCAGTAGATAAAGTACTTGGTGTTTTCCAAGATGTTACAGGTGCTATCCAAAAAGCTATTGATTGGCTAAGGAAGTGGAATAGCAAACCTGCTAAGAAGAAAACCATTGAAGTGGAAGAAAGACGATACACTTCAAGGGGAGGAAGTATTGCTGGAGGAATTCCAAGAAACGCAACGGGAACTAACTATTTCGGAGGCGGAGAAACTTTGGTTGGGGAAATGGGACCCGAATTGGTAACACTTCCGAGAGGTTCTAAAATTGATCCAGCTAATGAGACTAGAAATAAGTTGAGCAATAATGGTGAACAAACAATAAATATTCAACCAGCACCAGTAATGTTAGATAGTAAAATGATTGGTCAAGTTGTGTTTGAGGTTATTCAAGAACTAACAAAAGACCAAGAGAACAGACAAAGAAGATTTGGAGGTGATCCACTTGCGGTCATTTAGTTATAAAGGAATAAGTAAAGAAAATGTATTTATTTTGAAGGATAAGGATTTACCAGTAATTGCACCAGTAAAGCATGAATTATTAACTATTCCTAAACGTGCAGGGGCATTACACACTAGCACATCGACTAACGTTCGTGTTATCACTCTCCCTATCGGATTTACACTTAATGAAAATCAAACATTCTCACAGATGAAAGAAGAATTGGCGCAATGGTTAGTTTCAGACGAACCTGCGCCTTTAATTTTGGATGAAGAACCTAACAGAACATATTTTGCTTTGTTAGATGAGATTGACAGTGTAGAAGAAATAGGTGGAGAAGTTGGATTAACAAGTGTTCGTTTTGTATGTCCAGATCCTTACAAATACTCAGACGAAAAGACAATTTCCCTCCCATCAAATATCAATCCTTACAATATTGAAAATTTAGGTAGTGTTGAAACTTATCCAATTACAAGGTTAGAAGTGCGAAAGAAATTAAATTTCTTTACATTGCTTTCTGATAATGATTTTCTGCAAGTTGGGCAAGAAGGGGAAGTTGATACAACTGTTGTTGAACCAGAGACAATTATTTTACATGATACGATGGCTACAACTACAGGTTGGGGGCAAGGAACATATGTAGATAATGGATATATCTCAGGGGAAATTGTAAGTGATGGAACTTCATTTTATCAATCAGTCTATGGGACTGTTATTGAGCCACCTAATTGGCAAGGTGGAGCATTAAAAACATCTTTGAGTAAAGCCTTAACTAACTTTAAAGCAGAAGCATTAGTTGAGATGCAAAATACTGGTGGTAAAACTGGTATGATTGAAATTTATTTCTTAGACAGTGCAAACCGTACAGTTGCAAAGATTGGTATTGAAGACCGTTATTCTGCTACTGAACTTATAAAAGCAAAAGCACGAATAGGTGAAGTAGATACAGGAAAATGGATAGCCAATGAAGAGCCAAATAAAGCTGAATATTGGAATGACTTTAAAGGTGTATTAAGAATAGAACGCAATCAAAACCTTTGGCAGGTCTATTTTAGCACGATTGATGAAAATGGTAATCATACCTTCCCAAAAGGTACAAATGGGATCTTAAGTTATTATGACAGTCAAGGAACATATGGTTCTCCTATTACCCAAGTACAGGTTTCTTTCCGTATTTATCCTAATACCAATAGAGCAACAATGAAAATAAATGACCTGAAAGTTTGGGAGTTAAATTCAGTCCCAGTTGAATCAGTACAATATATTGCTGATATCGGAGATGTATTGGAGTTTGACCACTATAAAAATATCATAAAGAAAAACGGTGAAATTGTGCTTGGAATGAAGAATTTCACAAGTAACTTTTTCCCACTAAAACCAAACAATAACTCAATTTCAGTTTTACCGAGTGATGCGGGAAATGTTACGTTGTCTTTTAGGGAGAGATATTTATGATTTATGTCTTAAATAGTCAAGGGTACATATCAGACATCTTAGATCCACAAAAGGAAAGAGCATATTGGAATGATTTACATGTTATTGATATTAAAGAGGGGATAGAAACTTTTGATTTTGACACTGATGTAGATATACCTGTTAATTCAACAATTGTACTTAGATCACCCAATAATGAATTTATCCCTTTCATTGTACAACGTGTTAATAAGGTTTCAAATTATCGTCTTACAAACTCTTATCAATGTGATGCAGAGTTTTTAAATATTCGATACAGTAAAATATTTGATCCACAAATTCTTGAAGGACAAACACCAGAAACAGCATTAGCATTTGGATTACAAGGAACACGTTGGGAAGTTGGATTTATAGAAGATACTAAAATTCGCACAATTAACATTGACGAACATATGAATGGATTAAAGTTTTTACGTATGATTGCTTCTGATTATGAAATGGAATTACGATTCCGTGTAGTTATTGGGGGTAATCGGATTGCAAAACGATATGTTGACTTTGTTAAACGAAATGGTTTAAATGCAGGAAAAGAAATTATCTTTGGGAAAGATTTGCAAAATATTGAGCGTTTAGAAGATGCAAGCATGGTAGTTACTGCCTTATATGGAATAGGTGCTGCTGATGAAAATGGAAATTATCTAACCATTGAATCAGTAAACAATGGTAAAAAGTATGTTGAGGATTTAGATGCACTTCAAAGGTGGGGAAAAGATGGGGAACATAGATATGATATTTATTCACCAACTGTTGACTCTGGAAAACTAACTCCTCAAATGCTTTTAGATCTAACTGAAGAAGAATTTAAGAAACGTATTAACGCTTCTGTTAAATACATAGTTGATGCAGATGACCTTTATGAATTATTAGGATTAGGACACGAAAGAGCGCAAGCAGGGGATACAGTTAGGATTAAGGATGAATATTTCAATCCAGCACTTTATTTAGAGGCAAGAATATTAAAAACTGAGCGAAGTTACACAGGTTCATCTAAAAATAAATTTACTCTGGGTGATTATTTAGAATTAAACATTAATGCTTATAAGTATCTTCGTGACGTTAAAAAACTTTTAAACAAAAGTAAAGAGAGTTGGGATTTTGCAAAGACTACTGCAGAATCAGCACAATCAACTGCCGATACAGCACAAAGTACGGCAACTTCTGCTCAATCAACTGCAGAGACAGCACAAGCAACTGCTGCTGGTGTAAAGACATTAACAGACGGATGGAAAGTTGAAGGAAAAACAACTATTGATGGTGCAAATATTGAGACAGGTACAGTTACTTGGGAAAAGGCAAGAGGTGGAACATTAGCATTAGGTGGATACAACAATGAGAATGGAGTATTCCAAGTATATAATTCTGAAGGTGAAGTAATTGCTGATCTAGATGGAAGTAGAGGGGGATTCTCTGAACTTTATGTGTCTAATTTAAAAGCACCTAATGTTGTTACAAAGACACTGGCAGATACAACTATTTATGTATCCACTTGGACAGTTAACACAGGCTATCCTCCAAGTGACAGTAATGGTGGTACTTCTTGGAGTGATGCACTATTTTCTCTTGGTGAAGCAATAAGAAGGATTCCAAAATTTATAGACCATAATGTAAAAATTATTGTTACTTATAACTCTGATCTTTATGAAACTATTGAGTTAAATGGTTTTTCAGGTGGAGGAAAGATAACAATTGAATCTTCTACAACTGCAACACCTGTTTATGTTCATGGTAACTTAATTGCAACAAGTAACTCATGTCAGATTGAAATAAAAGCACACAGATTCACTTCTACAGCAGATAAAATCATTGACATTAATGCTTGTAACTATGTTTACTTGTACAACTGTATTTTTAGAGGTGGTGGAGACATTACAACGTATGCAATTCATGCTGGTAATGGTAGCCATGTAGTTTCTGAAAACAACTCATTTTATGATTGTAAAGTTGCAGGACAGTCTTTTTATGGTTCTCACTTACACTTGATGAACAGTAAGGGGTCTACATCTGTATACTTCGCAAGAGCTTGGGGTGGAGTTATAACTGGTGTAGGGACAATAGCAAGTGCAGGTAGCACAGCTTTAAAGACAGAACAAGGTGGAACAATCACAGGTTTATCAAGTCCAACATCAGATTCAGGCACAACACAAGAGCCTATAGTACAAGAAACAACTACAACTTGGACATCAACAGGTGGATCTAACTGGTCAAGTGCTTATGGTTTCCAAAGTGGAGTTAGACAAGGTAACTATGGCTATGGAAGAAGAACAGGATTTTGGTTCTTTGGCTCAACAACTTCTTCAACACTTACAGGTAAAACAATCAAGGATATGAAAGTATACATAAAAAGATCTAGCAGTGGTGGTAATAGTGGAGATGTAAATATTTATTTGAGGTGGCATTCACATACATCACAACCTTCAACACCTTCTGATACTAACCTGTCAGATGCTTATACAACAGTTAAATTAAGTTGGGGCGAAGGTGCTTGGGTACAAGTCCCATCAACTTTCTATTCTTACTTCCAAAATGGAACTGCAAAAGGTATTGGTGTTTATGTAGCAAGCGATTCATCCAGTGGTTATGCAGTTTTAGATTCAACGGCAAAAATTAAGGTAACATATTAAGGAGGGACATCAAGTGGAAAAGTTAGTAATATATAATGAAAACTTTGAAGTTGTAGACACCATTATGTGTGTCTCTTCTTCTATATGTGAGATTAACAAGGTATCAGTAAAGGCAGATGAAGACACGGTAACTTATGAAGGTTTTCGAGGAAGTTATATTGTAGTTGATGAAGCACAAGATGAGATTTATAAAGAAGAGGTTATAGACTTTATTAAGCAACTTAAGTTAAAGGAACTGTCAGAAGAATGTAATACATACATCATAAAAGGCTTTGAGCATAATGGAGATCATTTTGAATTTGATTACAAAGATCAAACTAACTTCAATCAACAATTAAGTTTATTCTTGCTTAATCCTTCAATTACATCAGTAATTTGGAAAACATCTAATAACGGTGTTAAAAACTTCACTAAAGATGAGTTTATTGCAATATGTATGTCTGGTGAAAATCATAAGAGAAGTAGCATAGGTAGGTATTGGAGTCTTAAAGAAACCATATTAACAACATCATACCAATCAATAGATGAGTTGAAATCCATTCGGTTCAACTAAGAGAGAATGTGTAAAATATGCAGACAGGAGATATTGTATTTTTTAGAGGACAGTCATGGAACAGTAAAATTATTAACAGATTAACAAAGTCACCGTATACTCATGTTGGAATAGCAATGTCAGAGAATATGATATTAGAAGCAGATAGATTCATTAAGACCAGAATTAGACCAGTAACAAATGATGATATATACATAATCATGAGATGTGATTTAACTTGGCAGCAAAAAGAATTAATATATACAAATGGTAAAAAATTTATAGGTGTTAGTTATGACTACTTGGAGATTGCCGAGTGGTTTTTTAAATTGTTGGCTAATTATGATGGGGTAGGATTTGTAAACAATGTGAATAGGGTTTATTGCTCTGAATTAGTTGACTTAGTGTTTAAGTCTGCAGGAGTGGATTTATTACCTGAAAGGGTAGATGGAGATGTTTTACCTTCACATTTAATGGACTCTCCATTATTAACAAAAGTATAAAACGGAATAAAAAAAGACTACCCATCATTTGACCGAGAGTAGTCTTTTTTGTGGTTGTACCCACTTCTTAAACAATATCAGGGGTGGTGGAATCATGCAACAGGCAAAGGAGATGTTTTTAATGCCAATTAGTATTTATGATTTTGTCGGCAATATATGGTATGTAGCTTTAGCTTTTATTATTTTTGATATTGTAACGGGTTTATTAGCTGCTGGAGTAGAAAGAAAACTTAACAGTTCGATTAATTACATAGGAATGATTAGAAAAGTTGGTGAGTTTGTAGCACTGGCTTTTTTAGTTTTCTGTGATGCTTATTTTGGAGTAAATGGATTACTTGTCAAATTAGGTGTAGGAATGATTGTAGCTTATGAAGGTATGAGCATTATTGAAAATTTTAGTCGCATTGGAATTGACATTAAGTTTCTAACCAAATTCTTTGATAAGAATAAAGTTGGTAAAAGGGGTAGTAAGTAATGAAAATTATTCACATGTTTATTCCGGAAAACAAGAAACCGAAATACACGGTTAATGGGAAGAAAGTAACTTTTAAAATGAACCCTGAATACATAACTATTCATGAAACAGCAAATACAGCAAAAGGAGCAAATGATCTTGCGCATGCGAAATTGCAAGCTAATGGAAATAGCCGACAAGCTTCTTGGCATTTACAGGTAGATGAGGACTCATGTTATCAATCTCTGCCTTTTGATGAAGCTGGAATGCATGCTGGAGATGGTACTTTTGGAGATGGTAATCGAAAATCAATAGGAATTGAAATATGTGTAAATTCTGATGGGAACTTTGAAAAATCCGTTCAAAATGCTGCTATTATTACTGCTCAATTAATGAAGCAGTTTAATATTCCAATTCAAAAAGTTGTTCCTCATAAACATTGGAGCGGTAAAAACTGTCCTACAAACCTCTTGAAAAGGTGGCAGGGTTTTATTAATTCATGTGCTGAGGAAAGGATTAAATTAGATAAAGTAAATGCAGCAGTTGTAGAGGAGAAAAAGGAGGCAAATAGAATGTATAAACCTTCAAATACAGAAATGATCAATGCTACTTCTCGTGTGTTGAATCGCCTTGCTAATAAAGCCGTACATGGAGATGAAGCAATTTCATCTGAACATAGAGCAAGTTTATTAAAAGGTGAGTTACCACTTGATGATGCAATTGGTTTGATTTATACAGCTTTAGACCGTGTATTAATTATAGGTGATAAAAAATAAAGAAAATCAGCCCTTCCTTAATTGGAGGGGCACCCTTTATTTGAAGAGTTTATTATGACTCTTTTTTTCTTTCAATCAATTTCCAGAATACATATATCAAAATAAACACAGCAACTATTATCAAGAAGCCATTTGATTCACTGTTTTCCCCCATTTGATGTGTTGTCCAAACGTTATAATCAAGGAATAAGTAAGAAAGTATGATGCAGATTACCAATCCAAGTAATAATGAGATCCAAACTTTCATAAAATCATCCCCTTTTACTTACACTCTATGCCATTTGATTTTTCTTATGCCTTCCTGTGCTTTGGCTAAATTAGAAATTAAAAAACCCTTCTCTATAGAGGGGGCATAGGGCATACTTAGAAAATTATTTATCACAAATTTACCAAGTTATTTGCATATTATTTAATGAAAAAAAATAAACGTCCAATTTCAAAAAGCCCCTCACTTAATTGTGAGGGGCTTTATCCATATTAGTATGTGACTTCAAATTCAAAAGGTTTAAACTCTAGTTCATAGTTTTCGGATGAACCTTCGAATAGTACTTTTACAGTTCCTGAGTCTGGAATCGCTGGGAAAACTACGATCCCTTCACTTTCAACACCTGGTAAAATATCAGATTGGACTTCAGGATAGCCAGCTTCATAATTATCTTGGATTTCGAATTGTTGGTTTCCTGATACTACCTTAGCATTAAAGCTGTAAAAGGAGATATTGGTATCAGTATTATTTGTGATTTTAACATATAACCTTGTTTCTGACTCTGCTACTTCAATCTTATTCAGTTTCACAATATAACCATGTTGATCAATTTCTTTATTAACATCAACAGTTTTTAGAGCTGGTGCAAAAGCTGTTGCGTAATCCGACTTTTCTATTGATTCAGCTTTAATTGCAGGAGCTGTAATTGTCCCACCTAATGCATTTTCTCCTTCGAACACATCTTCTACAGTACCTTTAACCAGAATAACATCATCTATTTTAACATCTAGATCCGGGTCACCAATACCAACGATTGTATTTCTCTCGCCATTATTATTTGCATAAACTTGTAGGTATGTGCCATCATCATCTTTTTCTGGTTCAACAAAAACCTTAGCGTAAAATTCCACTTTTGACCCTTTGTATTTTTTTGGATCAGTATACATTTTTTCAAACTCTTCTTTAGTCAATAGCTTTCCTGATGACTTATCTTCATCTTTAGTATTTGTCTTTTCCTCATTTGAGCCACTTGTACTCTCTGACCCGCATGCAGCTAAGGAGAAGAGAAGAATAAAAATAAGAAACCCTTTAACTAAATTTTTCAAAATAATCCCCCCAATAGTTTTACATTGAAAATAATACCACTTTATAGGAAATATGACCATGTATTTTTCCTATAACTGTTAAAATTGTAACATGGAGGGTGATTAAATTTTTGGTAAGGTTCTTTTTACAAATTAAAAACCAACCATCGGGAAACTGGTTGGTCTTAATAAGGAGAAGCACAAATGATGGGAAGTCATATACCACAATAACCATCCACCCTAGTGTGTACTGGCGGTATCACACTATCTGAATTTTACCTTTTTATGGTATGAGTTGTCTGTGTCTAATTTGTGAATAAAATGGCTTATAAAATCTCTATTTTTATTTCTTTATCCTCGAACTTTTTGTAAAAGGAAATTAGCTGTTCTTTATTTAAAGCATTATCCTTTTTATCTTTTGTAAAATTATCTGCGGTAGGATTAGCATCAACTTTTATGTGAGTAACCCCTTCCTCTTTTGCGTACTGCACAAGTCTATTCATATAATAAGTGGCAATTCCTTTTTTTCGTAAGCTATTTTTATGAACATATAGAAGCTCTAATTTAATGTATTGTCCATCATTACGTAAGCCTTGGAGTCTTTGATTAGGTTTAAAAAAGTCCATGGAAAAGATAGGCTCACCTTTATTTAACAGACAAAATTTATAGCTGTTATCAATACAAAAATAATCTTCTTCGCTAGTTCCTGCTATCTTTTTTGCATTTGTTTCTAGTATTAAATCCTTCTCATTCATACCTACAATTTTAGGGATTCCAAATTTAATTAATATTAGCTTTTCTGCTTCTGATTTCATGAAAATATTCCTTTTCTTAAGTAATATTATCGTGTTCAAAAAGGCAAATCATCCTTGATAACGGGGCTGATCTGTTTTACATCTTCAGTAATATCATGCTCTTCATTCCAAGTAACCTTTTCAATAATTGTTTCCCTGCAGCCGGACTCTCTAATTTGTTGCTGGATCCATTCATAGGCAATCACAGCAACAGCAAAGTTTGGTTCCTTTTTAAAATCGCTGTCCCGAACAAAAAATTCTCCACTTCGGTAGCCTCTGTTTCCTTCAATGTTGAGTATTGTTTGAATTACAACTTTCATAATTACTCCTGTTCTGTGCGGTCATATAGATCATCAACTTTTACATTTAATAAATCAGCAAGTTTAAAGGCTTTTTCCATTGTAGGATGAGATTTACCACTGATCCAGTTAGACAATTGGTTAGGTGTTATTTCTAATTGTTTTGCTATGTATTTCTTCATGTATCCTCTTTCCTCAATTAATTCTCCAATATTACTCTTCATAAGAACACCTCTGAAAAGGTATTCTATTCCATTTGTACAAATTCCTTTCAAATTTAATTTTAATTAAAATCCAAAAAAAATTATGAGTACAAGATAACTTTTGGGTCATTTACCCATACACTCTACTATACGCATTAACAAACACTGAAAAACTTAACAAAGCGAATAGTTAATATCTAGTACCACAAGTTGTTAAATCTACCTTTTTCGCCTACCTATTCGTATTCGTTTATCTTGGGACTATATCTATAGATATACCGAAAGGAGCGTGGTGGAGTGCTGTTTGAAATATTGACTACTGGAAGTATGTTAGGAGTCATGGGTGCAAGTTATTATTATAAAACAATTTCCAATAATGATGGTGATAAGATCTTAAAGATTGCAGAGAATTGTGGTTTGTACACAAAAGAAGAAAAAATTCGCTTATATCGCAGAAGTTACAATAAAAAATCCAAATATACAGAGTATGTCTACAAAATTCCATTAGGACTTGAATTACATGATTTCACAGACAAATACGGAAAGTTTAAAGATGGATTAAATAATAGCAGCGTTAGGGAAATTGAACTAAAGGACTTTAAAAATTTAAAACTAAATCAAAATATCTTGAAACAGATAAAGGACATTATTAATAATCGTGTTCAGTTAAATAAAGAAATTGAATTTGAGTATGATGGAATGTTGAAAATTAGGGTTTATGATGAAGGTTTGCAGACTCAATACAAATTTACAGAAGATATGTTCAAGAATCTTAATAAATGGGAAGTCCCTTTAGGGGTTAGTTTACAAAATGTTGTAAAGATTGATTTTGATGTTGCATCACACGTCCTAATTGGTGGGGCTACGGATATGGGGAAATCAAATGTCCTTAATTTAATTGCAACTGTTTTACTTCATAACAATCCAGAAAACGTAAAGTTTACTCTGATTGATTTAAAAGGTGGTTTAGAGTTTAGTAACTTTGAACATTTGAAACAAGTAAAGAACTTTGCAACGGATGTTGAGGAAGCATTAGAAGCCCTTGAGAATGTTAAAGAAGAGATGACCTGTATTTGGCAAGCAAAAAATGCATGAAACGGCAGTTAATAATGTAGCCACCTGCCAACAGTATATCTAGTTCTGTAATATAGACTCTTTATAACGATGACTATCGCCGTTGAAGACTACCAGATGAGAATGATGGATCAGTCGGTCAATGACTGCTTCCGTCAAGATTGGGTCGCCAAAGACATGGTTCCACTGACCGAACTGAAGATTAGTGGTAATAATAATGCTTTTTGCCTCATAACACATTGAAATAACCTGGAATAATAATTCTCCACCTTGTTTATGTAGAGGAATGTAACCCAGCTCATCGAGAATTAATAAATCCAGCTTTTCAAGTT
>NZ_VLKI01000017.1 GCF_007830235.1 Cytobacillus oceanisediminis | reverse complement strand
AATAGTCTGGTGGCGATAGCGAGAAGGTCACACCCGTTCCCATACCGAACACGGAAGTTAAGCTTCTCAGCGCCGATGGTAGTTGGGGGCTGTCCCCCTGTGAGAGTAGGACGCTGCCGGGCAAATGAGAGAGTACCTGAGAGGGTGCTCTTTTTTTATTTATATACAGTTAATATTTCGCTTGCCCGAAGACTTCTATAAATGAATTCCATTTGAGCGAAAAGCGCTAATTAGATGATTTTTTTGCGTCTTTTAAAAAAGTGCCTCTGAATTTTAGAAAAGGGTCTCATCTATTGTTAGTAATTTACCTTTATTTTAAGCATTATCGGTCACTATTTTGATATATCGGTCAGTTGGCTTGTTAGCGGTCTTTATTGACCTGAAAAATAAATTTATCACCAAATGTTCTTCCTGAGACAGGATCAAACTCTCCATATAAGAGATGATGAAACTCATTTGTTAGTCTTTTCAAAAAAAACTATTTATGCCAGATGTAGGAAAGAAACTAAGCCATGGACAATCATCAAAATATGCAAGGTGAATCCTAAACTTAAAGTTATAATGGCGTGAATTTTCAGTCGGAGTTCTATCGAAAAGGCCTTATCTTAAGCTAAAAACTACTAATAACTATTTCAATTAGCCCAGCACACCCTTATAAAAAATAGCATCCGCACATTTTCGCAGATACTATCCTAGCCGTATGTATCTAAAACAACAACTTATACGCTTGCACCCCAAAGTAAATGCCAAAACCAATCAAAGAAAGGCCAGATAAAATCGAAATAAATGCTAGAATCTTGCCGGTTAAAAATCTCCTAAAGCTGCTGGCGACTCCGGCCATTGTCAAATCCCACAGTAATAGCCCGATAAAGATGGCTCCACTGTACAAAATCACATGCGCTTTATCATATTCAGCTGCTGTTTTTGCAAGAACAGAACCATAAATGCCAAGCCAGAATAAAATAGTCAAAGGGTTTGACAATGACATAAGAAAACCGGACATAAACGATTTTATGGAAGATTCGTCTTCCCCTCTTTTGCTTGAAATTATTTTTCCGGCACTTAGCAGGCTTTCAATTCCTGTGTAGACAAGGACAAAAAAACCAAAGCACCACAAAAAAGCTTTCATAAATGGCATCTCCAAAAAATGAACGACACCCAGATAGACGGCAAGCATGTAAATAGCATCTGCAGTCATGGCACCCAGGCCAACAAGCCAGGCATGGAAGAAACCGTTTTTGATTCCTTTATCAAGCTGTGCTGCATTGATTGGGCCAATCGGTGCCGCCAGAGAGAGACCTAAGAATACATACCCTAGAAAAATACTCATATATACAACTCCCCAACTTAAGCACTGTTTGTACACATTCTATTCAGCCTTGAAGTAGGATAGGACAACTTTTAACATAAGCATGAAATACTAGCCGTTTTATTGTTAGGCATTTTCGGGAATAACAAAAAGGATATATTAGATGGAGTGACTTCTGGAGGGGAAAACATGGCGATAAACATGTCTGAGAATCAAATAACCCTTGAAATAATAAAAGCATTGAAAGAAACAAGGAGGTTTCACTTTCAAAGTATCATTTCGGAACTTCAGCCATATGATATTGCCCGAATTTTTGAAGGTTTACCAGTAAAGCATCACCCGCGTTTTCTTCTTTATATGACCCCCGAGCAAATTGCCGAATTAATTCAGGAACTTGAACAGCAACATCAGGCAAGGGTACTTTCATTATTAGGAATTGAAAAGTCAGGTGAGGTTCTTGACCTGATGGATAATGACGATATTGCAGCTTTATTGGAAGGGATGTCAGCTGAGAGGATGGAAGAGCTTCTATCCGGCATGAAGCTGGAAGAATCCCGTATTGTAAAAAGCATTATGAAATATCCGCCTGAAACAGCAGGGCGGCTAATGACTAATCGCTTTGTCTGGATACCGCAGCATTATACAGTCAGGGACACTGTGGAAAAAATAAAATCATTTGCTGAATACTCGGAGACAATAAACTACCTATATGTAATAAATGAGAATAAAGAACTGGTGGGTGTTGTTTCTTATCGCGATTTGATTCTTGCCAATGAGAATGAAAAGATTCAGGACATTATGTACAGCAGGGTAATCGCTGTAGCAGCGGATACTGACCAGGAAGAGGTCGCAAGGCTGATCGAGAGGTATGATTTTCTGGCTATACCTGTTGTGGAAAAAGGGCAGCTGGTTGGGATTGTTACGTTTGATGATATTATTGACGTTGTAATCAGCGAGGCCAACGAGGACATTGAAAAGCTTTCCGCTTCAGGAAGGGCGATTGATTTTGATACAAAGCCTCTAGTTGCTGCTTATAGAAGGCTTCCATGGCTTATCCTGCTCTTATTTATTGGCATAGTTTCAGGTACCATCATCAGCGGTTTTGAAGAAACACTATCTCAAGCTGTGGCACTTGCCTTCTTTATGCCTATGATAGCAGGTATGACAGGAAATACAGGCACTCAATCGTTAGCAGTTGTTGTCCGTGGACTGATTAACAGAGATTTGGATAAAAGGCTGGTAACAAAATTGGTTTTCCGGGAGCTTAGCGTCGGGATTATTATAGGAGTGACCTGTGGAATCTTAATTGCGGTAATTGCATATGTTTGGCAAGGGAGTTTTATCCTGGGATTAGTGGTTGGCACATCTTTAATTATTACTCTAATTATTGGAACCCTTGCTGGAACAATTATTCCACTCGTTTTGTACAAATTAAATGTTGACCCTGCCGTTGCGTCAGGCCCTTTAATTACCACACTAAATGATATTCTGTCATTATTTATTTATTTTGGGCTGGCAACCATTTTTATAACAAAATTGACTTAATTTGTGTTTTTATTAGCATAAAATTCGCTCCCTTACAAAAAATAAAATGAAAAAATGCAGGGGAGTGTTTTAAAGTGGATGTTAGACGTGTAAAGCAAATTCTTTCTTCATCAGCAGATATTGAAGTGAAATACAATGGAGCTTCTGTTTGGATCGATAAGTTAAATGAAGATGGCAGAACAGCGACTGTTCATTTGCGCGGCCCTCTTGAGGAAAGATCAGAAGTAGAAATTGCTGAGCTTAAAGAACTGTAACGTGAAAAAGGCCGCCTAAAAAGGCGGCTTTGTTTAGTATATTTCATTATTGGATTCTTTTTCAGTGCGCTCGTTTATATACTGATTTTCAGCTGCAGCGAAGTTGACGGACTGAAGGCTAACATCCTTGTCGATTCCATATAAGTCCTTGCCGGCATCTTCCATAAAAGTTTGTTTCTTTTTCATTTCATTGCCTCCTTTTATAGATATGTTTCCGTTAGTATGAACAGGGAATTTGAATATCATAATAGGGAAAAATGAACAAGACACCATTTACAAAAGTGGGAAATTGTGAAGAGAGAGAAGCAAAGAATTTTAAGCAAAATCCTTTACATAGGATACCGGGGTATAATATGATATGCATAAGGGGGCGGATCAAATGGCTTTTGAATTGGAAAATGATGAATTATTGGCGGAGAGCTGCTGTTCGATTGACTCGGAACGAAAAAGTCACCATTCTGAAAAAGTAAAAAAGAATTTGACAACCCGTTTAAATCGGATTGAAGGGCAGATTCGCGGAATAAAAGGACTTATAGAAAAAGATACCTATTGCGATGATGTTATAACACAAATTTCAGCAACACAGTCTGCCTTGAACAGTGTAGCAAAGCTTTTGCTGGAAGGCCATTTGAAAAGCTGTGTAGTAGAAAGAATTCACGAAGGCGACGATGAAGTCCTGGATGAATTTTTGGTAACCATTCAAAAATTAATGAAAAAATAAGGAGATGTTATATATGGAAAACATAACATTAAAAGTAAGCGGCATGTCTTGCGGCCATTGTGTAAAAGCAGTTGAAGGCAGTGTTGGAAAATTAAACGGGGTTGAAAAGGTATCTGTTGATCTTGATAATGGCCAGGTACAAGTACAGTATGATTCTTCAGCTGTGTCACTTGAGCAGATTAAGGAAACAATTGACGATCAGGGATATGATGTAGAATAGTTTTTGAAAAGAACGTGTGGATTATCAGCACGTTCTCTTTTTTTAAGGCTATGTTAAAGCTCATCCTTGATTGTGGCAATGAGGAGCGGAAATCAACAGACATCTTAATATAGCTTTTTAAAAAATTTGTCTAATTATTTTTGGTTGACATATAGGGTAGAGGGGTATAGTATAATGAGTGAAATCAAAATTATACGTCACTTAATTTAAGGAGTGGTATTTATGAGTGATGCGGCATTAAAAGAAGTTCAGCTTCCTATATCAGGCATGACCTGTGCGGCATGTTCTTCACGCATCGAGAAAGGGTTAAATAAGCTTGACGGTGTTCAGGAAGCGAATGTTAATCTTGCACTGGAAAAAGCATCAGTCAAATATAATCCAGATGTAACATCTGTTGAAGCCTTTGAGAAAAAAATTGAGGACCTGGGTTATACAGTTGTTTCTGAGAAAGCTGAATTTGAATTGCTTGGCATGACCTGTGCCACCTGTTCGCAGCGTATAGAAAAAGGGCTTAATAAAATGGCCGGTGTCAAAAAAGCTGTTGTCAATCTTGCCCTTGAGACAGCGACTGTTGAATATAATCCTGAACAGGTATCTGTCCAGGATATGTTTAAGAAAGTAGAGAATCTCGGCTATCAGGCCAAAGTAAAACAAGATGCAGAAAACGAGGGCGCGGATTACAGGGAGAAAGAAATCGAGAAGCAAAAAGGGAAATTCATTTTTTCATTAATCCTTTCCCTTCCTTTGTTCTGGTCCATGGTAGGCCATTTTGAATTCACACAATTTATTTATGTTCCTGATATGTTTATGAATCCGTGGGTGCAGCTCGCATTGGCAACTCCTGTTCAATTTTTCATAGGAAAGCAATTCTATGTAGGTGCATACAAAGCGCTTAAAAATAAAAGTGCCAATATGGACGTCTTGGTGGCTCTTGGTACTTCAGCTGCCTATTTTTACAGTTTATATCAATCGATTTTATCAATTGGCACGAATGCTCATATGGTTGAGCTTTACTATGAAACGAGTGCCATATTAATCACCTTGATTATTTTGGGTAAATTATTTGAAGCTCGTGCCAAAGGCCGTTCTTCAGAGGCTATTAAAAAGCTGATGGGGCTGCAGGCAAAAACAGCCACTGTTTTGAGAAATGGGGAAGAGCTTGAAATCCCGCTTGAAGATGTACTCGTTGGCGATATCATATATGTAAAGCCAGGCGAAAAAATCCCTGTGGATGGCGAAATTACGGAAGGCCAGTCCGCACTGGATGAATCCATGCTAACCGGGGAAAGTGTACCGGTTGATAAATCAGTCGGCGATACAGTTATTGGATCAACAATCAATAAAAATGGTTTCTTGAAAATTAAAGCTACTAAAGTAGGCAAAGATACAGCCCTTTCACAAATCATCAAAGTGGTTGAAGAAGCACAGGGCTCCAAAGCACCAATACAGCGCCTGGCAGATAAAATTTCCGGAATCTTTGTCCCTATTGTAGTGTCAATAGCCGTTATTACCTTCTTTGTTTGGTATTTATGGGTTAGCCCGGGCGAGTTTGCAGAAGCCCTTGAAAAATTAATTGCTGTACTTGTTATTGCATGTCCTTGTGCACTTGGTTTGGCCACGCCAACATCCATTATGGCAGGTTCAGGCCGTGCAGCAGAATATGGAGTTCTTTTCAAAGGCGGAGAGCATTTGGAATTAACTCATGAAATAACTACTGTTGTTCTCGATAAAACAGGAACGGTAACCCACGGAAAGCCTGTTTTAACGGATGTGATTGTGGAAGGGAACATGGAAGAAGACACTTTCCTTCAGCTTTCTGGTTCAGCCGAGAGGCAGTCAGAGCATCCATTGGCTGAAGCAATTGTTAAGGGAATAAAGGAAAAAGGGATAACTTTATTAAATCCTGAAGAATTCGAAGCAATTCCAGGCTTCGGAATTAAAGCCAGAGTGGATGGCAAGGATCTGCTTATCGGCACAAGAAGGTTAATGCAGAAATACGAAATAGACATTGACACAGCACAGGCAAAAATGGAATCCCTTGAGGACAATGGGAAAACGGCGATGCTTGTCGCAGTTGATGAACAATATATGGGCATTGTAGCCGTTGCGGATACTGTAAAGGAAACATCCAAAGAAGCGATCAAGCGCCTGAAGGATATGGGTCTTGAAGTTGTTATGATCACAGGTGATAACAAGCGGACTGCCCAGGCGATTGCAGATGAAGTAGGAATTGACGCCGCTATTGCGGAAGTTCTTCCAGAAGGAAAAGCAGATGAAGTTAAAAAGCTGCAGGAACAAGGCAAAAAAGTCGCAATGGTTGGTGATGGCATTAACGATGCTCCTGCCCTTGCGGTTGCGGATATCGGAATGGCTATTGGAACAGGTACGGATGTTGCGATGGAAGCTGCCGATATTACGCTGATGAGAGGCGATCTGAATAGTATTGCAGATGCGATCCTAATGAGTAAGAAGACAATACGCAATATAAGGCAAAACCTGTTCTGGGCTTTCGCTTATAATACGCTTGGAATTCCAGTAGCAGCTTTAGGTTTCCTTGCCCCTTGGCTTGCAGGTGCTGCGATGGCTTTCAGTTCAGTCTCAGTCGTATTAAATGCGCTTAGATTGCAAAGAGTAAAGTTAAATGAAAAGAACGGTTAAACAATAGCAGACGGAAGGAGCTGGCTATGATGAAAAAATGGGCTGGTGCTGCCATTGCCTATTTGGTACTTGTTATGGCAGGTTATACTATATATGATGGATTCTTTGCCGAACCTGTGCAAGAACAGCATGAACCTGAGAACCACGAAGTAAATGAGGATGCTGAATAACCTCTACTTCGGGTAGTAAAAGACATAGATAAATTATTCTAAAGGGGTGTTCTGAGTTGAAAGCGAACCTCACGCTTTATACAAGGCCTACCTGACAGGATTGCCAGGCGGCGAAAGAGTTTCTTTTGCAGAATAATGTACCATATAACGAAGTAGATCTTTCCAAAGACCCTGAGAGGGAACAGGATCTTATCAATTTAACCGGCAGCCGAATTGTTCCAGCCTTTCTGTTTGAAAAAAAGAAATGGTACGGCGGAACAAAGAAAAAGCATTTTATAGGCTTTGAGATGAACGAGGACGTTATTAGAAATATGATTGAGAAAGATCAATTTTAACGAAAAGACAGAAGGAGAATTGCTCTCCTTCTGTCTTTTTTCCTAATACATTATGTCCTCCATTTTGTCTTTATCCATTTGTTTAAAGCCTCTGCTCGGCATCGCACCTTTTGTTCCATGGCACCTCTCATACATTTCTTTCAGTTCTTGGTTGGAAAATTCGGGGTGCATTTCCTGCATGAGCGGCTTCATTTTTCCAAAGTTCAATAAACCATCAGGTGATTCGTTTCCTGCTGCGAGAATGGCAGTTCCCGAACCGAGGATGAGTGTAACGGAGAATATTCCAGCAATCAACCTTTTCATTTTTGAATCACTCCTTTTTTTATTGCATCTTTAGATTACAGTTTAATTATCGAGAAATTATCGAGGAAAGTTGAACTAATTGTGAATTGTTCAATTAAAAAATTTGTAATCTATTAATCCTTGTGATAGAATTGCATACAATATATAGTGTTGATTATATAATAAAAAACTACATATAGATCGTGATTGGTGTTCTTAAATGGACTTAAAAGGGAATCCGGTGGAAATCCGGAGCTGTCCCCGCAACTGTAAGTGCAGACGAACAAAGCATACCACTGTATAAGCCGTTTCATGGCGCTTATATGGGAAGGGCTTTTAGTAGAGTGAAGCACAAGCCAGGAGACCTGCCAGGGCGATCGAAAGTTTCTTATCTTCGGGGATTGAGATGATGAAACGATGGTGTAATGGCTTTCCAAAGAAGAACTGGTTCCTGCTATTAACTTTCGTTTGATCCGCTCATTTTCTGAGCGGATTTTTATTTTTCCATTTAGGAGGAAACAAGATGGTACATACCTTACAAACGAATGCAGTAATAGAGGAACTGAAATCAGAATTTCCAAGGCTTGATTTTGAATTATTATTGAAAAGATCTGAAGAGATGAATCATCTAAAGGAAAAAGCGCTGTATGATCAGCTGATTTTAGAATGTTTGTCATGGATAAGTATGGATGAGCCTGATTGGACCTTTGCAGCTTCACGCCTTCTTTTAAAAAAATTGTATCAGGAAGCAGGTGAAAACAGAGGTTGTTTGCCGGAGGATTGCTACGGACACTTTTATAAATTGATCGAGCAGCTGACAGCTCTGGAAATCTATGAAAAAGATTTATTGGATACCTACTCACAGGACGAAATCAATGAGCTGGCAGCCGTTATTAAAATGGAAAATGATCATTTATTTACGTATTTGGGGCTGAAAATGCTGGCAGATCGGTATCTTGCCAGGGACAGGCAGAAAAATCTGTTTGAGCTGCCGCAGGAACGGTTTATGATCATAAGCATGGTTTTAATGAAAAAGGAACGGCCGGAAAAGCGGCTTGAGCTTATAAAGGAAGCCTACTGGGCAATGAGCGGTTTTTATATGACAGTGGCCACGCCTACACTGGCAAATGCGGGGAAAAACTGGGGCCAGCTTTCCAGCTGTTTTGTCGAAACAGTTGATGACAGCCTTGAGGGGATCTATGACAGCAATGCGGATATTGCCTCCCTGTCCAAGAATGGCGGCGGAATTGGCGTCTACCTGGGGAAAATCCGCAGCAGAGGCAGTGATATTAAAGGTTTCAAAGGTGCTTCTTCCGGAGTTATCCCATGGATGAAGCAGCTGAATAATACAGCAGTCAGTGTGGATCAGCTTGGACAACGGCAGGGAGCCATAAGCGTTTATCTGGATGTATGGCATAAAGATATCTTCTCATTTCTGGATGCAAAGCTAAATAACGGAGATGAAAGGCAGCGCACACATGATTTATTTACGGGTGTCTGCATTCCGGATTTGTTCATGGAAAAAGTAGAAAGCCGCGGGTATTGGTACTTGTTTGATCCTCATGAAGTACGGAAGGCAATGGGTTTCTCGCTTGAGGATTTTTACGACGAGGGTGAAAGGGAAGGATCTTTCCGGCAGAAATACAAAGAATGCATTGACAGCCCGCTGCTTTCAAGGGAAAAGGTACCTGCAATTGAAATTATGAAGTCAATCATGAGAAGCCAGCTCGAGACAGGAACTCCATTCATGTTTTATCGGGATGAAGTAAACCGGAAAAATACAAATTCGCATTCCGGAATGATCTATTGTACAAATCTTTGTACAGAGATTGTCCAAAATCAAAGCGTGACAAAGAGAACGGAAGAGTATACAAAGGATGGAAAGATCATTATTGAAAAGATACCTGGAGACTTTGTCGTCTGCAATCTTTCATCTATTAATCTTGCAAGGGCCTGCCAACATAATGCCCTTGAAAGGCTCATTCCGATTCAGGTACGGATGCTTGATAATGTAATTGATATTAATAGGATTCCAGTCCTCCAGGGCCAAATGACCAATCAAAAATACCGGGCGATTGGTTTGGGAACCTTTGGCTGGCACCATCTGCTAGCATTGAAAAAAATACCATGGGAGAGCATGGAAGCAGAAGACTTTGCTGACAGGCTCTATGAAAAAGTAGCTTATTTAACGATAAAGAGCTCTATGGCGCTTGCAGAAGAAAAAGGCAAATATCCAGCTTTTGAAGGATCTGAATGGGAAACTGGTGCCTATTTTGAAAAACGCGGGTATTTGGAGACAGAATCAAAATTAAATTGGCCAGCATTAAAAGAAAACGTAAAGAAAGTTGGAATACGCAACGGGTACTTGATGGCGGTTGCTCCCAATGCATCAACCGCCTTGATTGCAGGCAGCACACCAAGTATAGACCCCATTTTCAATAAACAGTATTCCGAGGAGAAAAAAGATTACCGGATTCCTGTGACAGCTCCTGATTTAAACAGCGAAACGACCTGGTATTACAAATCAGCCTACCATATTGGCCAGGAATGGAGCATCCAGCAGAATGCCAAAAGGCAAAAGCATATCGACCAGGCAATCTCATTTAATTTTTACATCCCTAACAATATTAAAGCGGTTGATCTATTAAATCTGCATCTTTCTGCCTGGAAAAATAAATTAAAAACGACATATTATGTTCGTTCAACATCATCAGAAATAGAAGACTGTGAATCTTGTTCAAGCTAAAGGGGAGAATCCTATGAATACATTAAAAAAACGCCAACTAATCAACACTGCCGCACCAAACCGTGCAACTTCGATCCTAAATGGGGAATGCTCCAATATCCTTAACTGGGATGATGTCCGTTTTTCCTGGGCATACCCAAAATATAAAAAAATGCTCGCTAATTTCTGGACGCCATTTGAAATTAATATGTCCCAGGATATAAAGCAATTCCCTGCATTAAAAGACGGCGAACAAGAAACTTTTTTGAAGATTATTGGCCTGCTTGCATTGCTCGACAGCATTCAAACGGATTATGCAGGTAAGGTTGCTGATTATTTAACGGATTCGAGCCTCTCAGCCCTTATGATCATTCTTGCACAGCAGGAGGTGATCCATAATCACTCTTATTCATATGTGCTGTCAAGCCTTGTACCAAAGCAAAGGCAGGATGAAGTCTTTGAATTCTGGAGGACGGAGCCTATATTAGCAGAAAGAAATCAGTTTGTAACGAGTGGATATCGAAACTTTGCGGAGAATCCGACTCCTGAAAATTTGCTGAAGTCAATCGTATATGATGTTGTGCTGGAGGGTTTATTTTTCTATTCGGGCTTTGCATTCTTTTATCATCTGGCCAGAAATCAAAAAATGGTAGCTACTTCAACAATGATTAATTATATTAATCGGGACGAGCAAATCCATGTAGATTTGTTTGTAAAGATATTTAAAGAAATATTGCAGGAAAATCCGGACCTAGAGACGAAGGAATTGGAGGACTTTGTCCTGGGTACTTTTAAGCGGGCTGCGGAATTGGAAATAAAATGGGCCCGTTATGTGATAGGGGAGAAGACTGAAGGAATCTTGCTCTCCGATGTGGAGGCATATATCAAATTTTATGCAAATGTTCGATGCAATCAGCTTGGCTATGAGCGTCCATTTGAAGGTTATCGTACAAATCCGCTTCGCTGGATTGTGGCGTACGAAGAAGTGGACCATGGCAAATCGGATTTCTTTGAACAAAAGTCACGGCAATATACAAAGGTACAAGTGGATAATGGATTTGACGAATTATAGAGTGTAGTATTTATCGATAAACCTTGCTGTTCAGGCAAGGTTTATTTATATGCCCTTATTTAATACAATAGATTTAGAAGATTATATAGTGAGCAGGTGCAGGTATGAAGACAATTCTAATAACAGATGATGATCAGCATGTCCGTTTTTTAGTAAAAGAGCTTTTAAACAAAGAAGGATTTCAAACTGTCGAGGCTGCCAATGGCTCAGAAGCTTTTGAACTTATTAAAAAAGAATCCATTGATCTTGCCATAATTGATATTATGTTGCCTTATATTGACGGGTATAAATTGACAGAAGAGATAAGGAAATATTCCGAAATTCCTATCATAATGCTAACGGCAAAAAGCCAGATAGAAGACAAGGAAAAAGGCTTTCTATTGGGGACGGATGACTATCTTGTAAAGCCTTTTGAGCCAAAGGAGCTTTTGTTCAGGGTAAATGCTCTGTTAAGAAGGTACGGAAAAAGCGAGGGAGAAAATCTAATGATTGGAAGCTTTCATATTAATAAGAAAAGCTATGAGGTAGAGCTGGATGGCAAAACCTATATGCTGCCGTTAAAAGAATTCGAATTGCTTCACTTTCTTGCTTCCCATCCGAAACAGGTATTCAGCAGGAGCCAATTAATTGAACAAATATGGGGGATGGATTATGAAGGAGATGAACGCACGGTTGATGTTCATATCAAACGCTTAAGGGAGCGTTTTTCAAAGGGATTCACTGAATTCAGTATTAAAACCATTCGAGGAATCGGCTATTCTTTGGAGTATCGGCAATGAGATCTTTGTATTCAAAGTTTACCCTTACGACGATACTCATTATGCTGTTAAGCGGCCTTATCTCTTTTTCGGTATCAAATGTTTATTACCAGAAAGAATTAAAAAGACAAAATGATACTAAATTGACTTCTATTGCTATGGATATGGCTGATTTTATTGGTTCACATAATGATACGGATTTACATAGCTATTTTGAACACCTCGGTTCCATTGGATACCAAATATTCATTGTAAATAAAAACGGTGAGGAAATCTATTACGGGGCTGGTTTCAGGGAGTATAATTTACCGGAAGAAGCAAAGGAAATGGTGCTGGACGGAGAGGAATATCATGGGGTTGGAGCATTTCCCCATAAGACTTTTGTTACTGGTTTTTTTGCCAATGAATTAAAGAATACTGTGGGAATTCCTTTTGAATATAGAGGGTTAAATTATGGCCTGTTTATACGCCCGGATATCAAGCTTCTTTTTGGGGAACTGCACTCACTGATTGCATGGCTGGTTGCAGGCATGATTGTACTTAGCGTAATTCTCGTTCTGATCAGTGCAAAATACCTTATTCGGCCAATCGGAAAGCTTAATCGCGCTACATCTCTTATAGCCGCTGGCGACTTTGGCATTAAACTCAATATCAAGAGGCGGGATGAAATTGGAGAACTGGCTTCAAGTTTTACAAAAATGGCCAATAAACTTGAGAAAACCAATGAAATGCGCAAAGAATTTATCAGCAATATCTCCCACGATATTCAATCTCCGCTTTCTAATATAAAAGGGTATATGAAGCTGATAAAAGCGGTGGGAACACAAGAGGAAACCCGTAAAAATATCGATGCAGTCGATTCCGAGATTGACCGCTTATCAACACTGACACGGCAGCTCCTGCTTTTATCATCAATCGATAGCAGGCAAGACCTGCTTAATGCCCAAAAATATGATCTTAGCGAACAAATCAAAATGGTTATTCGCCAATATCAATGGAACTTAAGTGAAAAAGGAATGATGGTAAGTTATTCTTTGCCCAAAGCATATATAGTGGCCGATCCTCCACTTCTCTATTCTGTGTGGGAAAATCTGCTGACAAATAGCATTAAATACAGCAGCGAAAATGGGGAAATAGACATTAAATTAGTTGAACAAGAGGAGCAGTATGAAATCAGTATTAAAGACAACGGGATTGGCATGGAACAGGATGAGCTTGCAAGGATATATGACCGCTTTTATAGGGCTGATACTTCCAGGACACGGTCCGTCGAAGGATCAGGCCTTGGCCTGGCAATCGTTCATTCTATTGTTTATTTGCATAACGGTAAAATTAATGTTTGGAGCATAAAAGGGAAAGGAACCACATTTACAGTGAGACTGCCAAAAGAAGTCGTTAAAACGAAGTAACAGAAAAGATCCTGCTTAAACGCAGGATCTTCATATCATTTAAGTTAATACTGGATTTTCAGAAACAAAATCAATTTCAAAGCCGAGATCTTTCAGCATCTGATGGTCTGCAGTGCTTTCCTGGCCAGCAGTGGTCAAGTAATCGCCAACAAAAATGGAGTTAGCCGGATATAAGCCAAACGGCTGGAGGCTACGAAGATTAACCTCTCGGCCCCCGGAGATGCGGATCTCCTTAGTCGGGTTGATAAAACGCATCAGGCAAAGCACCTTCAGGCAGTAACGCGGATTCAGCTCATTTGTTCCTGCTAGCGGGGTACCATCAATCGCATGCAAAAAGTTAACAGGAATTGAATCTGCATCAAGAGCTTTAAGACTTTTGGCCATCATTATGACATCCTGTTTGGTCTCTTTCATGCCGATGATCACACCGGAGCATGGAGAAATGCCGGCTTCCTTAATTAATTGGACAGTGTTTACTCTGTCCTGGTATGTATGGGAAGTAGTAATGCTTTCATGATGATTTTCTGAGGTGTTGATATTGTGATTATAGCGGTCAACTCCTGCTTCCTTCAGCTTTTCAGCCTGTTCAGGCTTTAGGAGCCCAAGGCATGCACAAACCTTCATATTATAAGATTCCTTTATTTCTTTAACAGCTGATACCACTTCATCGAGTTCTTTATTGCTTGGCCCTCTGCCGCTCGCTACAATACAATAGGTGCCGACGTTCAGCTGATGAGCTTGTGTCGCTCCCTTAAGTATGGATTCTTTATCCATCATTCTGTATTTTTCAATCGGAGCTGTTGAAATGCTCGATTGAGAACAGTAGCCGCAGTTTTCAGGGCACAAACCTGATTTTGTGTTAATAATCATATTCAGCTTGACTTGATTTCCATAGTAATGGTGGCGTATCTTATACGCGCTATACAATAAATCCAGCAGTTCTTCATCGGGGCAATTTAGAATTTCCATAGCCTGCGAATCTGTCAGTTCATATCCTTCCAATACATTTTGAGCTAACACTCGATAATTCATGAAACTCCTCCTTTTTTGTTACGTTATGCTGCACGGTTTATTTTTCTGAATTGGCTGCGGGCAAAAACTCTATGCTCCAAGCGGTAAGCCATCATTCCGGCAAAAACTGATAGAAAAATATCTTTTGGAAGCGGGACAACCATCCACAGCCATGCCATTTGATAGGTAAAGCCTTCTGGTGCTGTAAACCATAGCTTGTAAGCCATATACATCCAATTCGTCCCGAAAACATAGTTGATTGCCATACCGATTAAGGCAGCAGAAATATAAACAGGCAGGGATTTTTTCCTTTCAATGATTTTGCCTGTTACATAAGCTGTAAAAATAAAAGATAGGATAAATCCAAAAGTGGGACTTAATAATGATGCAAACCCTCCGCCAAATTTAGCGAAAATCGGAGCGCCTGCAAGGCCGACAAATGCATACACTCCCATCGTTATGGCACCTAAGCGGCTTCCTAAAACGGCTCCTGCCAAAATGGCAAAAAAGGTTTGCAGGGTAATAGGAACTCCTCCAATAACCATAAACGGAACAAATGAGGTGATGTTTGCCCCAACAGCCATAAGAGCAACAAACATTCCGGACAGTGTTAAATCAATCGTTCTTAATCCTTTTTTCATAAGTGGCCTCCTGATGAATTAATATTTACACAATTTAGAATAATAGCAGCACATATAATGTGTCAACCTATTTTTGTTTTAAGTTTACATTTATCATTCTTTCAAACTTATAAATTGTAACCATCCGTTCATTTTCTGTTCATATTCACTTTTTATAGTTAAGGGGAAGAAAGAAGAGGAAGGTGATTGGAGATGTTCTCATTATCCTTTAAGGAGATGCGTTTTTTTAAGGTAAGATATCTGCTAATAAGCTTTATTCTATTTTTTATCGCTGCACTGGTTTTTATCATAAATGGCCTTGCAAACGGGTTATCAATGGATAATGCATCGTCATTCAAAACAATGGATGCGGAGGCATTTTTTATTTCCAGTGATGCAGAATTAAGGTTAGATCGTTCAAACATAGAGATTGGCAAGACTCAAATAGAATCTTCTTCGGCTAAAATTCAGCCTGCAGCCATTCAAATGGCATCGCTGAAAGGAGATGACAATCAAAAGCTGGATGTAACCTTCTTGGCTATTAATCCAGGAAGTTACTTAGAGCCTATCGCCATTGAGGGAGAAGCACTTAATGGTAATAATTCCATGGTTGTGGACAGCTCTCTTAAGAATGAGGGATTGAAAATTGGGGATGTGCTGGAGGATGAGCGCACTGGTGCAATCTTCAAGGTTTCCGGATTTGCGGAACATCAAACCTATAGCCATACTCCAGTTGTGTTTATATCCCTCGATTTCTGGAGTGGGCTTACAAATGGAAAAGTCAGCTTTCTGGCATTGCAGGAGAAGGATCAATTGATACAGGATAAAATCACCAAAGCTGCAGATGGCATCTGGGCGGAAAAAGAGAAGGTTATTAGCGGTATTCCAGGCTACGAGGCTGAACAGAATTCTCTATTCATGATGCTTTCATTTCTGATTGTAATTGCTGTATTCGTCCTGGCAGCATTCTTCTATATTATGACGATCCAAAAGAAGGGCCAGATGGGTATTTTAAAGGCAATCGGAGCCAAAACTGGCTTTTTAATAAAAAGCACTTTAGCACAGGTGCTAATGCTGACAGTGATAAGCATTGGAGCAGCAATAGGCTTTACATGGCTGGCAGGACTTCTCCTTCCCCCAAACATTCCTTTTGTATTTGATATTGTTCAGATTATTAAATATGCTGCAATCCTCTGTATGGTTTCACTTTTTGGATCGCTGATTTCCAGCATAAACATCATAAAAGCAGATCCAATTCAGGCAATGGGAAGGGTGGAATAATGGGAAATTTTCCTTTGGTTCTTAATCAAATTAATAAATCCTTTAATGACGGTGATAAAAGTATTAAAATATTAAAAGATCTTTCTTTCTCAGTTAAAAAAGGTGAACTTGCAGCAGTTATAGGACCATCTGGTTCGGGAAAAAGTACTTTTCTATCAATTGCAGGAGCTCTTTTGACACCGGATGATGGAAATATATTCATAAATGGAAAAGACGTTTCAGGTCTTTCTGATTTTCAAAAAGCTGACGTCAGGCTGCATTCCATTGGCTATATCTTTCAAACTTCAAATCTTGTACCTTATCTGAAAGTAGAAGAGCAGTTGGGTCTTGTTCTGAAAATGGCAAATCATAACACGGAAGAAAAAAGTGATCATGTTAGAATTTTATTAATATCGGTTGGCATGGAACATAGATCAAGCCATTATCCCCATCAGCTGTCAGGTGGTGAAAAGCAAAGGGTGGCAATTGCCAGAGCCTTTGCTAATGACCCTGACATCATATTGGCGGACGAGCCGACAGCCAGCCTGGATTCAAACCGGAGTGCGGCGATTACCGGATTAATTTCCAGGATTGTAAAAAAGAAAAACAAGGCGGGTATCATTGTGACGCATGACGAAGGGGTTTTGCCATTCTGTGACCGGATATATGCCATGCAAGATGGCCAGCTATTAGAACAAACAACGAAAAGGGGAACAAACAATGAATCAGTACAGTAAATTTTTATTAAGACTTTCCGCCATTTTTGCTTTAATTGGCGCTGCTTTAGGAGCCCATATGGCAGGATCGAATGATTATGCCATTAGGCCAATCCATGCACATATTTTGGTTGTTGGATGGTTATCGCTGTTTGCTTGGGCTGTTTATTATAAAGTGTTTACTCCAGCCAGCAAGTTACTGCCAAAGCTGCATGTCATGACTGCGGCTGCTGGTTCTATTGGATTAACGGGCGGAATGGCGCTGCATATTTTTCAGCCAGCGTTTTTGCCAGAAGCAGTCAACACAGCTCTTTATATCTTTGGCGGAGTCATTCTGCTGATTAGCTTTCTGCTATTTGTCATTTTAACCTTCTTAAAAACAAGTGAAGAAAAATAAAAAAAGGCCCGTTCGAAATAGAACGGGCTTTATATAATAGGTAGATTAAGAGGCGATTGTTTCATTTCGTCCCAGTTTTCCTTTGAATAGTTTGCGTAGGAATGGGGCGACATAGCGATCAAGACCGAATTTTCCGGCATTATAGCCTGCAACAAGAATGAATATGGTTAAAAGGACCATTTGTGCGTTTGTGCTGACTGTTCCAGAGAACAAGAAAGCAAAGTTCATGATAATTCCAAAGAAAGCAGCGGCAGTGGTCAAGCATCCTAAAATTAATCCAAGGCCTACAAGCAATTCTCCCCAAGCTACCAAAAAGCTGAATAATTCTGCGTTTGGAATAGCAATGCCTTCAAGGAAGGTTGCCCACCAGCTTTGAACAGCTGGATGATCGCCAGTTGCTTTGGCAACCGCTCCTTGCAAAAATCCGGATGCATCAAAGCCATCCACTACTTTATGGTAACCGGCAGTCAGCCAAGAATACCCAAGATATAATCTGATCACAGTGAGAAGTGCAGCAGCAATTTGATTTTCCCTAAGCCATTTGACAAACATTCTAATCACTTCCTTCCAAAAATTTAATTAATGATTACACTTATAATATACTCCGAAGGAAACAAAAATGGATCGATTTGGCAGAGTGTTCACACATCTGCTGAAAGATTATGGCAATAATATGAAATTGATTAAATAAGAAGGACACACTGCAATAATGCGGGATTTAACAGTATATTTACGCAGGGATATTGTACCAAAAAACAGATAGGATTATAATAATTATAAAGAAAGAAAAGGAGGGCGAGGCATGATTCGAATGTCAGTCGCTGGTGTTGGGGGATTTTTCCTCGTTTTTGTTGAAGCGTATATTGTCATGTTTTTGAAAGGCTACCAAACGATTGACTTTGGCGGGATCAGCCCTTTTGTAACGATATGGGCGATGAACTTCTTTTTTCTGTTTACAATCCTCACCCACCTGAAGCTGTGGCATGATGATCGTCAGGCTGCCAGAGAAGAAACTTGTTCCGAGAACGACTATTAATTCGGGGATGCTCTTTTTGGGCATCTTTTTTTGTGGAAAACCGCCGCTGTTAAATGTAAGCGGCGGCTTTTGAAACATTAGTTGTTTCCGGGGGTTTCCTTCCTGACGACATCAAAAAGTCCAGATCCAATAATATCCAAGGCAGATTGCATTCTATCTGCAGAGATATTGTCTTCAATCGTATCTTGTGGAGTATGGTAGACTTTTTCAATATGGTAAATAAGCGGATCCCAGCTGTCGATGCCCATCCAGATGAAAAGGGCTGCAGGAATGCCGGCATTATGGAACGGAATATGGTCGCTTGATCCGAATTTACCAGGAAGGATATCCGAATTGCCCCAAACGTGCACCAGCATCACCAGTTGAATCGGTCACAATATTTTGTCTGCCGTCTGGTGTCAGGGCATAGAGATTTGTTGCTTTGTCATAATTTGTAGCCACCATATCAGGAACGAAAACCGCCTCAATTTGGTCTTTCTGTTCCTGTGTTAATTGATCCACATAATATCTTGCTCCCAGCAACCCGCGCTCCTCAGATCCAAACGCAATAAATTTAAGTGTTTTGTCAGTGTTGTATCCCTTATAAACCCTTGCGAGCTCAAGCATAAGCCCTACGCCGGAAGCATTATCATTTGCACCGGGAGCACCTACTACACTATCATGGTGAGCGCCGAGAATTACCTCTTTTGCATCTTTAGTCTTTGTTTTAGCTTCTTTTGTTGCAATAACGTTTACTGACTTAAGGTCGGAATAGTGTTTTGCTGTTAAGGAAAGTTCAACTCTTTCCTGCTCCATTTGTTCCTTTAGCCATTCTCCATGAATATAGGAAGCGCCAAAAACCGGAATATCATAATGTTCAGTCAGGCTGGGATTGAAAGTTTGTCCGTAATTCCCGCGGCTTCCGACAACGCTTTGCAGAATTACCCCTGCTGCTCCTGCTTCTATTGCTTGAGCAACTTGATTGCGATAATCTGCAACCGTCCCTCCACGAGCTACAAGCACTATTTTACCTTCAACATTTGCAAAATCATTATTTTCTACATAAATCACTTCTGCTTTAACAGGTGCATCGCTGATTTTTCCAGCTGGCGACGCACCCATTTCCCATTTAGTTCCGTCCCCAAAGACAACGCTGCCTATGTATTGATCCGCTACCGGAAAGTATTGATATTGAACATCATAACCAAGACTTTTAAGCGTATTGGCGATATATTCTGCAGACTTCTTTTCGTTCTCCAATCCGCCAGGCCTTGTCCCAATTTCTTCAGACAGATATCTTACATGTTCGATTGCAGGCTCTGCACTGACTTTAGCTACGATCTTCTGGTCTTGTGAATAAGAAGATTTCCGTTTTCAGTTGTGACAGGTGCTGCATACCCGATTGAACCAAACGCAAAAGAAGCTGCCAAAAGAGATGCTAAAACCTTTGCTGATTTTCGATTATTCCTTACCATAATAACCTCCTGAATGCTTAGTGTTTTTTTTAGAGTCCCTAAGATTACTAGTTTAGATGGAAATGGTATTTTCTAGAAAGAGTACTAATTCCTATGGGGTATTCCTAATGTTCCGACAAAATTCGTGTGATTTTTATGAAAAAGGACAAATTGAAACGGTTCTAATCTACTACTCTTTTAAATAGTAATCGGGTTTCTAAAATTTCTTAAAGGGTAAAGTGATACTGCTCATCAATTGATGACATTAAACCAACTACAAGCAGGAGGTATGACCATGGCAAACAATAACCAAAATAATCGCAGTGAAGAACAGGAACAATATTTTAAAGACCGTGCAGGAACAGACGAAGCAAGATTCCATGTAGTACCGCATGATGAAGAAGGATGGGCTGTCAAAAAGGAAGGGCAGGATAATCCTGAATATACAGCAGAATCAAGATCCGATGCAGTGGAGGAAGCCAAACGTATGGCAGAAGAAGCGGGTACAATGGCCATCCTTCATAACGAAGATGGAAAAATAGAAGACCTTGTAAATTATGAATAAATAATTACTGCCCGGCAATGCTTCGGTATTTGCCGGGCTATTTAATGTCATGATTAAATGCATTGCTTTTTATCAGATTGTATAAAGACAGCTAAAACAGCAGCACGCATCGTTTATTTTAATCGTTAATTCAGGATTGGACGCTTTTTTTGCAGTAGGGATATACGTTTATACTTGTCCAATTTAACTACATAGAATGAATTATGTAAGGGCCCTTATAATTTTTATTCTGAAAGGGGGAGACTTAATGGCTCTTCAAAGTCTTCAACTTGCAAGATTTCTGATTCTTGTACTATTAGTGGTAGCAAGGATACTGGCTTTTTTATTAGTACCTGGGGCAAGAATATTCTAAGAGATTGTATTATTGCAGTTAATGCAGTGCAGTGCTCTGAGCCTGCTTAAAACTAACTAAACTTATTAAGGTTGGAGTCACTAATGAAGAAAGCTAAAACCCAGAAGCTTATTAGAATAAAAATAACCTTCTGGGTTTTTTGAATATATGATTCCACTCTTTAAGACTACGCTTAAAGAATTTACGGAAATATTTACAATCAACAACACTCCAGGCTGCCAGGAGTGTTGTTTTTATTTCTAATAACAAAAAATGTCCGCTTTCAAGATAGAAAGCGGACCAAAAAGAGACCTTGGAACGAGTTAATTCAAAAAGTAAAACAATATATAGTATTGAAAACAGAATAGAAAAACTATATATTGTTATTTTTGATTCTAGCATAATTTAGCGCATAGGGCAAACTATTATTTTGATATATTTAAATATTCTTTCTATTTATTTAAATCGATATTGAAATGCATAAAACGGTCAAAATCAATCGATAAAATGATTGATTTTGATTATTTTTGAGAGAAAATGATTGATTTTTGCAATCGGTTTCAGTATGATGTAATCAAGGCAAGAAACAGAATTTAGGGGGTAATGTTTTGTTAACACCGGAGCGCCATAAATTGATTCTGCAGCTTATAAAAGAAAAAGGTGTAGTGAAAATTCAGGATCTGGTTGATCTAACAGAGACATCCGAGTCAACGATCAGAAGGGATCTGACTCAGCTGGAAGAGGGAAAATACCTAAAAAGGATTCATGGCGGGGCAGCGAGGCTTCAGGGGAAGCTGCAGGAACCGAGCATGACTGAAAAATCCTCCAAAAACCTTCAGCAAAAACGCCAAATCGCCAAATATGCGGCAGGCCTTGTTGAAGAAGGAGATTCCATCTATCTGGATGCAGGTTCAACTGTGACAGAAATAATCCCGTTTTTGCCTTCAAAAGAAATCGTAGTTGTAACGAACGGGTTGATGCATATCAATGCACTGCTCGAACGGAATATAAAAACATTTATAATTGGCGGTTTTGCCAAAGAACAGACAAAAGCCATTATCGGCAGGGGAGCGATGGCGAGCCTTGAGCACTATCGCTTTGACAAATGCTTTATGGGTGTTAATGGAATCCATCCTCAATTCGGTTACACTACGCCGGATCAGGATGAGGCAATGATTAAGCAAATGGCCATTTCGCTTTCGAGGGAGGCCTTTATACTCGCTGATGATACGAAGTTTTCGGAGATAGCATTTGCCAAAATAGCCGATCTGCATACGGCAACAATCATCACTAATGGGCTGGATGAAGAGCATCAGGAGCCTTATGCCAGCAAAACTACAATAAAGGTTGTGACAGCATGATACACACATTGACGTTAAACCCGTCAGTGGACTACATCGTAGAACTGGAAGAGATTAAAGTCGGCGGTTTAAACCGCATGCAAAATGACACTAAATTCCCGGGCGGAAAAGGGATAAATGTTTCAAGAGTGCTAAACAGAATGGATGTTAAGAGCAAAGCACTTGGTTTTGTTGGAGGATTTACAGGAGACTATATCGCTGATTACTTAAAAAATGAAAATATTGATACTGACTTTGTTCCCGTCGCTGAAGACACAAGGATTAATGTAAAGATAAAGACCGGAACAGAAACAGAAATCAATGCTAAAGGTCCAGCTATTTTAAAAGAAAACCTTCAGGATCTTAAAACGAAAATAGGCCGTCTGTCTGATGGCGATTTGCTCGTATTAGCGGGGAGCATTCCTTCTACATTGCCGGAAACAACTTATGAAGAACTGGTCAAAATTTGTTCAGAGAACGGGGCAGCATTTGTAGTTGATGCTGAAGGCGAATTGCTGAAAAAGGTCATTCCTTACAAGCCATTTTTAATAAAGCCTAACCACCATGAACTGGGAGAAATATTTGATACAGAATTTACAGCCGCTGAAGAAGTCATTCCATATGGCCAAAAGCTTGTGGACATGGGCGCACAAAATGTAATTGTGTCATTAGCAGGGAAAGGCGCGGTCTTGGTCACAGATGAAAATGCCTATATAGCTAGCGTCCCGCAAGGGGAAGTGAAAAGCTCAGTCGGGGCAGGCGACTCTATGGTAGCTGGCTTCCTTGCAGCTTTTGAACAATACAGAGATATAGAAAAAGCTTTTCAATACAGTGTAGCATCCGGAAGCGCAACCGCGTTTTCATTGGGTCTTTGCACGAAAGAAAAGGCAGAGGGATTGCTTTCTCAGGTTTCCATTACAAAGATCAGCCTAAAGGGGGAGAATTAGGATGAGAATTACAGAATTGCTTACAAGAGACACAATCCTGCTCTCTATGAGCGGAACAGGGAAGATTGATGCTATAAATGGCCTGGTAGACCAGCTTAATAAAGCTGGAAAGCTAAATGACCGCTCAGCATTCAAAGAAGCCATTTTAAAAAGGGAAGAGCAGAGCACAACAGGCATCGGTGAAGGAATTGCCATCCCACATGCGAAAACGACCGCGGTGAAGGAGCCTGCAATTGCGTTTGGCAAGTCAGAAGCAGGGGTGGATTATGAATCTCTTGATGGGCAGCCTGCCTATTTATTCTTTATGATTGCAGCCCCTGAAGGCGCCAATAATACCCACTTAGAAGCATTATCCAGGCTTTCATCTATTTTAATGAATGAAGAAGCCCGCAAAAAGCTGCAGAATGCGGCTTCAGCTGATGAAGTTATAGATATTATTGACAGCTATGATGAAACAGAAGAAGAGGAAGATCAAAATATTGCAGACAGCAAGCGTTTTATCGTTGCTGTAACAGCATGCCCTACAGGAATTGCCCACACGTATATGGCTGCAGATTCCTTAAAAGCAAAGGCAGCTGAACTAGGCGTTGATATTAAAGTTGAAACCAATGGATCAAGCGGCGCAAAAAATGTTCTGACACCAGAAGAAATTGCTAATGCGACGGCTGTTATTGTGGCTGCTGATACAAAGGTTGAAATGGAGCGATTCAGCGGCAAGCATTTGCTGGAAACTCCAGTTGCGGACGGAATACGCAAACCGCAGGAATTAATTGAAAAAGCGCTAAAACAGGATGCTCCAGTATATAAAGGCGGCAGCACAAACAGTACTGCAGGGTCTGAAAACAAAAAAGAACAAAAGGCCGGCATCTATAAGCATCTGATGAACGGTGTATCCAATATGCTTCCATTTGTAGTAGGAGGCGGAATCTTAATTGCCATTTCCTTTATGTTCGGTTATAAAGCAGCAGATCCCAATGATCCATCCTATCACCCTATTGCCGAAGCGCTAATGACAATTGGCGGCGGAAATGCTTTCGGGTTGATCGTACCGATTCTTGCTGCATTTATTGCGATGAGTATTGCTGACCGTCCTGGTTTTGCCGCAGGTGCTGTTGGCGGAATGATGGCCGCTTCTGGCGGAGCAGGCTTCCTTGGAGGTATTATTGCCGGGTTCCTTGCAGGTTATGTGGTAGTCGGCTTGAAAAAGGCATTTGCAGGATTGCCAGTTTCCCTCGAAGGAATCAAAACCATTTTGCTTTACCCGCTTTTCGGAATCGCTATTACTGGATTGCTGATGCTTTATGTGGTGAATAAGCCGGTTGGAGCTTTGAATACTGCCATTACTGAATGGCTTTCAGGACTTGGAACTGGGAATGCGGTGCTTCTTGGAGTTGTGCTTGGACTAATGATGGCGTTTGATATGGGCGGCCCGGTTAATAAATCAGCCTATGTTTTTGGAACAGGATTGCTGGCAAACGGTGTTTACGAACCAATGGCTGCCATTATGGCTGCAGGTATGGTTCCGCCGCTTGCAATTGCACTGGCGACAACTTTGTTTAAAAATAAATTTACGAAACAGGAACAGGATGCAGGAAAAGCAAACTATATTATGGGATTCTCATTCATTACTGAAGGTGCTATTCCATTTGCGGCTGCCGATCCGCTTCGTGTCATACCATCCATCATGGCAGGTTCTGCAGTGGCAGGCGCCATTTCAATGATGGCTGGAATCGGATTAAGAGCGCCTCATGGCGGTGTATTCGTTGTACCGCTCGTTGATGGTCCGTGGGTAGTTTACCTTGTTGGAATCATCGCAGGTGCATTTGTATCAGCACTATTGATTGGGTTCCTGAAAAAACCGTTAAATAAATAATTTTGTAAAAAGCCGGTACTGTTTTCGTATCGGCTTTTTTATATATTAGGCTGTGTTAAAGCTTTTTGTTGATTTTGGCACCCTGTTGATTGGAGTGGAAGGGGCAAGTTCCTCGAAAATGCATTCGCATTTTCTTCGTGCGGTGCTTACTCGAGGATGCTATCAATGTCCAGCGGGTGGAGCGTGTCGAAGGGAGACCCAACAGAGGCGAATACCCGAGGGGGCTCCTGGACCGCCCGCGGTTCACTGAGCTTCTTGAGCGGAAGTCACCAGGCAAATTTAAAAGAGTGTAAATAAAACATAAATGATTGAAAAAACTGAAAACTTATGGTTTAATTAAATAAACTGAGTAGTCTTTTTTATTTTTTTAATGACAAATAAACTAATTGGTCTATTTAGGGGGTGGCATAAATGGCGATTATTATTGTTATTAAAAGAGGCAGTAAACAAAAATGAGGTGAAAAGACGTGAAGCCCCTATTAAAAGGAGAAAGATTTATGAAGATTAAAAAGCTGTCACAATGCACGTTGGAAGAAACGTTAACTGCTTGGAATAAAGGCTTCACAGGATATTTGGTCCCTGTAAAAATGGATGTTCAGGCCTTTATGAACCGGATGGCGCTCGAGGGCCTTTCACCTGAAAAATCGATTATTGCTTTTATGCATGGAGAACCCTCTGGAATTATTATGACGGGAATCAGGGAGATTGACGGAAGAAAAATTGCCTGGAACGGGGGAACCGGCATTGCTCCTGAATATAGAGGGAAAGGCCTTGCTGTTGCAATGATGGAAGAAGTGATGAAGATCTATAAAGAAGAAAATGTTAATATTGCTGTACTCGAGGCCATTGAAAAAAATGAAAGAGCAATTCAGCTATATAAAAAAATGGGATATGAGGTCACAGACCATTTATTATATTTAAATAAAAAGGTTGAGAGAAAAGAGTTTAAAGCCTTTGGAAATAGCGAATTACTAATTAAAAAAGTATATCCGGAACAACTGAAGGCTCTAGGTTTTTATGATACGGAAGCGGCATGGCAATGTCAGTGGGAAAGCGTTAAATTTGCGGAAGCTGCTGTTTTTATCAGTCCGGAGGGCAATGAGAAAGGGTACATTTTTTATAAACGGGTGTTGGATAACGGTGGACACACAGACAGGATCATTATTTATCAGCTGAAATATAGTCATAACAGCACATTTATAGAGGATGTGACAGAAAGTATCCTAAGTACACTTTTTCAGGACTCTGATGATAGGATTGATTTTACTGCTGTGAATATTTCTGCTAATAATCCTTCTTCAAAAGCTCTTTTAAAAATGGGGTTCGAAAAAAAGTTGGGCCAGGTAATGATGAAGAAATATTTATAGGAACAGGGACAAACAGACCGTTTATTTACCGGTACCAATTGCGATTGAAGTCGAGCTCAAGCACCTGGCCGAACTTATTGGCAAAGTCGATAAAGTAGGCCCCCTTGGCTGTCAGGATGCCTCTGTCGAAAACATAGGGAGCATCGACGTAGCTTTTTTCCGAAAATACGCCTAGAAATTGTCTGCCTTGTCTTGAGATTCCTGTTGTATAATTTCGGTCAAGCAGAACACCTGCTTTTGCGAGAAGAAAAGGAGCACTTGAAATGGCGCCAATTACGGCGTCCCTTTCATAAACAGACCGGATAAATTCAAAGAGCGGCTTCTCATCAAGCAAATGCTGAAAATCGTCAACACCAGGCAATATAAGGCTTGTAAGCACTTCAGGATCCACGTCATGTATGTTTCTTTCGGGCAAGCAAATTAAACCTGCTTCTCCTTTGACTGGCTCGTGATTTAACCCTATAAAGACTTTTGGCTGGTTAGCCTGGGTTAAAACGGAAAGGACTACAGATAGCTCATATTCGCTAAACCTTGGGTATAAAAGGATTCCGGTAGTCACTTAAGTTTCCCCTCCCATCTTGTTAAGGCATAATTCTACAAAAAAAACAAAAATCCTTTTAAAAAATTAGTTTTTTTAATATTCAGATATAAATAGGTTTATCTAATATATGGAATAAATCCCTTACCTTACTGATATGTATTTATGAGTATGGGTGAAAGGGGAGATATGGTGACTGCTGTTTTTGAAGGTGCCGCTAAATTTGAACATGGATTTTGGCTTCAAATATTGGGGGATCATGCCCGGTTTATCCATGATTCGCTATCACCGAAAGAAAAAGAGAGCATCGAACTTGCAAATTATTTTATCCAAACCTTTGATCAGCTTCTGGGAAGAGTGGAAGTGGAAGACCTGATGGAATTAAGCAAAAGAGCTGAGGAAGAGGGAAAAGAACTGAGAAAGTTTAAACTGAATATTATTGAACGCCATTTGACCGGTAAAATTTCCATTAATCTTGGACCCGTTTTCATCAATCATATGGTAAATGAATTGGAAGAATATTTGCTGGTTCTTCAATATCTGAAAAAGGGAGAGGAACCGCCTGTATTTCATGAGCTTCACCATCACTTAATTTGGCTTCTCGATGCAGCCGGCCATGCAGGAGCAATATCTGACAACATGAATAGGGTGGAAAGGAAAATCAGAAAAATCAGTGACAATTTCACAAAAGACTTTGAGGCCTTTTATTTAAAAGCAGTTGAAATGTCAGGATTTCTCCGTACAAATATCACATCGTTTCCAGCACTCCAAAGGTTTAATAATGATGTCACACTTGAAATGAAGCTGTTCATGAACTTCTTGGAAGAGATTGAAGAGCTTGAACTAAGCAAGGAAGCTTTAGGAACGTTTGCTGCTTTAATGGCTGATCATATGTTCCGTGAAGAATGCTACTACCTGACAAAGCTGGCAGAGTCCACACAGACTGAAAAGCCAAAATGTGACCCTGCTAAGCCAAGACTTAAAGAGTAAGAACCAGCTGCCATGATTGGCAGTTATTTTTTTGTGAGTGCTTAATCGTTTTCAGGGTAAAGAAGATATAAAAGGTCTGATTTCATGAAACTGATAAGATGGAGCTATATGCGGAGAAACCAGGTAAAGGGAGTCTTTGATTGCTGTCCTGACTCGTTCGTTATCTTTAAAAGGATTAAAAATTATTATTTTATCCATAGTGTAGATTGGAAAGAATGCCCTCAAATAATTAAAAAAGAACAGCTGGAAGAAATGGAGTATTTGCTTAATAAAGAGATGGGCTTTCTTGAGGGGTATTTAAGACGGAGATCTTCTAGCTATAATATACAGATGATCAGAAATGACAGTAAATGAAAAAATAGGAAAGAAGGCTCAATTTCTAAAAAATAGAACACTTGTTCGAATAAATGGACAAGAATGTGTTATAATAGAGAAGCAATGGGAGTTTCTCAAGGGTGGTCGGCTAGCCCCGTATGAAAGGGGGTGATGCCTTTGACAGTATTCGAATCGATCATGATGATGATTTCATTTTCTAGTCTGATCATTGCTGTCATGACTTTTAACCATAAAAAATAGACCTCCCTTGATCTGACAATTGAGGGAGAGGTCTATGTCTTTGACAGGCCGATCCCCTAAGGGAACGACTATTGCAAATGACCGTGGGTGCGGCAACACCTGCGGTCGTTTTTTCTTTATTCATAATCTTAATTAAAGAATATCATATACGGCTTTGAAAGTCACGGAAATAAGCATAAACTCATTAATGGTTATAGTATATGCCAGTCTTGTTCGGAAAATCCATAAATGATTTCGAGTGCTTATAGCCATACTAAAATCGTATCCCTGTAAAGGAGGAACACATCATGACAAAGCGCAATATTAAGACCAAATCTGGATTGCAAAGCTCAAAGAAGAGCATTAATGATATGGAATTCTCGAAAGAGATGAGTCCGCAAAGCAAGAAGGCAGAAAAGACAAAGCCTAACTGATGTTGGAAAAAAAGTATTTACCGAAATGGGGCAGACTAAGACTGTCCCATTTTTTATATAAAAAGGGCGCGGCTAATATTATTGATTGAGGAATAGAAAGGACGATTTAAAGTGCCTGCAGTTCTTAATGGTGATACCAATATTTTTTACGAAATCAAAGGTCATGGCGTACCGATCATTTTTATACATCCTCCTGCGATGGGAAGGAAGGTTTTTTATTATCAGGGCCTCTTAGCGGAACATTTTCAAGTTATTTTTCCCGATTTGAGCGGAAATGGAGATACAACGGGTCCTGAAAAAAAAGTAACGATACTTGGCTATGCTGAGGAAATTAGGGCTGTTTTGGATCACTTGAATATCGACAAAGCCGTAATACTGGGATATTCCTCCGGCGGGGCAATTGCACAGGAGTTTGCTCTTTCTTTTCCTGAAAGGACTCTGGGTGTCATTCTTTCTGGAGGGTTTCCGGAGGTTTTATCAGAGGCATTCAGGTATGAGCATATACTGGGGATGTATTTTGTAAAACACTTTCCCGGTTTTCTCCGATATATTATAGCGACAAGCCATACAAATGATAAAGAGGTAAGAAACGAAATACTGGATCACATGAAAAAAGCAAACCTTAATATGTGGTTTGAGTCTTATGATAGATCCCTTCATTATTCATGTACAGACCGCCTTCAGAACCTGAATGTGCCCCTTCTCCTTATATACGGTTCAAGAGACTTTGTGAATCAGCACATAAGAAGCTACAGAAGATATGTCAGCTTCCAGACTGCCATTATCAAAGGTGTTTCCCATCAGGTGCCAACCAAGAAGTGGCAGCTGTTTAATCAGGTTATAACCGGTTTTGTTCAGCAGCAGTTTAATTAATAAAAAAATCCGTATCGGCAAGCCTCGATACGGATTTTTTTTATGATTCATTTTTATCGGGCTTAATCGCCATAATAGTGGCCAGAGCTGCAAGAAAGGTTATGGCACTTAATATATAAAAAAGCGCCTTGTCCGAGTACTTCATAAGGATTGCAATTGCCGGGGGGCCTGCCGCAACTCCAATAAATCTCATAGAGCTGTATATGGATGTAATGGTTCCTCTTTCCTCTTTTTCAATCCCTTCTGTAATAAGAGCGTCCAAAGAGGGGAGGGCAACCCCAATTCCAATACCGGCAAATAGGAACATGCCGATCATAAACCACATATTGTTTGAAAAACTGAGAATGGCAGTTGCAGCAGCAACCAAAACAGAACCTAAAAAGATAATCCACTTCATCAGAATTTTATTTTCTTTTATTTTTTTTCCCGTCAAGTAGGATGAAATGCAAAGGGCACCCAGTGGGACAGCAAGGAGCAGCCCTTTTTTAACATCTTTAATATCATATATTTTTTCCAGCACATCAGATAAATAAAAAAGGATTCCAAAAAGTACAAACATAAGAATAGCGCCAATAAAAAAGATAGCGTAGAGCCATTTGCCGTTGTTCTTAAAGGTATCCTTAATATTTCCCCAAAATTTCTTCAATGGCAGGGGTTCTTCACGTTTTTTTGGCGTTTTAACTAGAAAAAACACCAGTAATATTGATATCGTACAAAAAAACGGAAAAGAAAAAAACGGCAAAAACCAAATAAATCCTGCCAAAAAGGCACCAAGAATAGGTGACAAGACTTTCCCAAATGTATTGGAGGTTTCGATTAGACCGAGCGAGCTGCTTACCTCATCATCATTCTTAAACATATCACCGACCAATGGCATAACAATTGGTGCCGCACCCGCAGCACCAACCCCCTGCAAAGCCCTGCCGGCCAATATAATCCAGTAGGCATCCTCCACTTTCCAAGCAGCCCATCCTGAGATGAGCCCCCCAATTCCCGCAATGAGAAGACTTGGAATGATTACCTTTTTACGGCCGATATGATCCGATAAAAAGCCGGCGATTGGAATTAAGATTATCGCTACAATACTGTATACTGTTATAATCATGCTTGATTGGAATGCTGAAATATTTAGTGTGTTTTCCATTTCCGGCAATACAGGAATTAACATGGAATTTCCAAGGGTCATAACGAGAGGAATTGAAGAAAGTGAAAGAATGGCCCATTTTTGGTTATGAACATCATCTCCGGACTTCTTTTTAGCTTTGGAATTTACGGATTGTAAATTTTCAACATGCTCCATATTTCTTACCTTCCTTTTCGTTAATCAAACTAATATTAATATGGGCTTTTTGCCGTAAAACTAATTAGAAAAAGCTCTGTCTTTTTATGGGAAAAATCAAATTATGGAAATAAATGTTACGATGTGCTAAAAAGAAAGAGTTAAAATATAAGGAAAAGTGAACTAGGCGAGGGGAATATAATGGAGACAAAGGGGATCATCAAATCTTTAAGCGTTGGAAAGCCAAAAGCACATTATTGGAAAAGTCAAATGGAGATATCAGGGATTGGCAAAAGTAAAACAGTGGCTGCTTTATTAACGAAAGAAGGTTTTATCGGAGATGGCGTGGCAAATACAGATTTCCATGGCGGTCCTGACAGGGCTGTCTGCCTTTATCCTTATGAACATTATCAAATGTGGGAAAAAGAATTCAAGAAGGTTTTCAATCCGCCGTCCTTTGGCGAAAATATTTGTGTAAGCAATATGATTGAAAAGGATGTTTTTATTGGGGATATTTTTTCACTGGGGGAAGCAATGGTGCAAATAACACAGGGACGCATTCCATGTTCAACCATATCGAAGCATAACGGTGAAGACCAGCTTCTGGGCAGAATTGTCGAAACAGGGTATACCGGTTATTTTTTTAGGGTGCTTGAAGAAGGAAGTGTGGGAGATGATTCCTGCCTTAAGCTGGTGGAAAGAAAACAGGGAAATATATCGGTCCTTGATGCAAATTTTACACTGTTTCATAACCGCAAAAACCGGAAAGCAGTCGAGGAATTGCTGGAAGTTCAGGAGCTTGCTGATGTTTGGAGAGAGAAGCTGGAAAAAGCACTTTTATAAAAATTTCTTGTTCATCCCTTGACATTTTTTATTTATCGGAATATTATAATAAGCAATATATCGAAAGGCAATGACAAAGAGTAGTAACTTCTGCGGAAGCTTTAGAGAGCTGATGGTTGGTGCAAATCAGTGCGAATGCTGAAGTGAATGGACTTTCGAGCCTCCAAACCGAACCTTTTAAAGCAGTAGGCTTTGGCGAACGGTCTCATCGTTACAAGGGACAGATATTCAAGCGTTTTTCGTTTTGATATCTGTTAAAGTGAGCTGAAATTTCAGCTAATGAAGGTGGCACCACGGGTTTCTCGTCCTTTTTAAGACGGGGAGCCCTTTTTTTATTTTATTTAAAACTTTATAGCTTTAAATCGTTGAGCAAGAGGAGTACATTGATACTTTCCGTTCCAGAGAGCCGGGGCAGGTGGGAACCCGGTACGGAAAATCAATCGAATGGACTTGCGAGAGGCTTTCTGAAATCAGTAGGAAAGCACGGTCTCCACCGTTAAAAGGATAGGGTATCGATTTATGATTTATCTAATCCGTACCCGAAGAGGGAGCAGCTAGCTGCTCTAAAATGAGGTGGCACCACGGTCACAAGATACGTCCTCTATACACACAATTCCTGTGTGTATAGGGGACTTTTTTTATTTCTGTAAACGAACTGGAGGAGAAAAAACTTGAAGACGATGATTGATGAGCCACATATGATCGAAGAGCTTGAGGGTGATACATTAACACCAATTTTAATTTACCAAAGAATGAGCGGGAAAAAGAAGTTCCTTTTCGAAAGCTCATTAAAGCATGAAAAGTCAGGCAGGTATTCATTCATTGGGGCGGATCCTGTGATGGAGCTTAAGGGAGAAGGAAGCCATACAACAGTTACAACAGAGGAAAGCGAAGAGGTTTTTTCTGAAAAACCCCTCGATGTATTAAAGAAACTTATGCCGGAAGTGAATAGACCGCAGCTTGAACGATTTCCGTTTTGCGGAGGAGCTGTTGGCTATGCAGGCTATGATGTTATTAGGCAGTACGAGGAGATCGGTTATATGCCGGAGGATGAGTTGAATGTTCCGGATGTTCACCTTTTGTTTTTTGAAGAGGTAGCTGTGTTTGACCATCTGGAGCAAAAGGTTTACCTTGTCGCAATGCCTTTGACTGAAAAAACGGATATATCGCGACTTCGCCAAAAAGTGGAAAAAAGAAAGGCTGAAATCCAAAATGAAAACAGGAAAATGGAATCCAAAGAGGCTGCTCTAACTGATTTTAAAGCTTCCACTTCAAAAGAAGACTTTGTTGACAAAGTAAAAAAAGCAAAGCAATACATCGAAGAGGGCGACATTTTTCAAGTGGTTCTGTCACAGCGATTGAAGGCTGAAATGACAGGCGACCCTTTCTCCTTTTACCGAAAATTAAGAGTGCAAAACCCGTCGCCATATATGTATTATCTTGACTTTGAGGATTATGCGGTTGCTGGAGCATCACCCGAAAGCCTCATCAAAGCAACTGGCGATAAGGTGATAACAAACCCCATTGCTGGAACGAGGCCAAGAGGGAAAACGGAAGCAGAAGATCTTCTGCTTGAAAAAAGCTTAAAAGAAGATGAAAAGGAGCTTGCCGAGCATCGTATGCTCCTGGATCTCGGCCGCAATGACCTTGGCCGTGTCTGTGAATTTGGTTCAATCACTATTGAAAAAAACATGGTAATCGAAAGATATAAGCATGTTATGCACCTGGTCTCAGAAGTTGGAGGCAAGCTGAAAAACCCTTACTCAGCCATTGACGCCTTAATCGCATGCTTGCCTGCCGGGACAGTATCCGGAGCACCGAAAATAAGGGCAATGGAAATCATTAATGAACTTGAAAAAGTTAAAAGAGGAATCTATTCCGGGGCAGTCGGCTATTTTTCCGGAAATGGCAATATGGATTTCGCTCTTGCGATCAGAACCATGGTCATTAAAGATGGCAATGCATATATACAGGCTGGTGCGGGGATTGTCCATGATTCGGTTCCTGAAAAAGAATATGAAGAAACACTTCATAAACTAAAAGCATTTTTGGAGGATAAAAAATGATTTTGCTGATTGATAATTATGATTCATTCACTTATAACCTTTATCAATATTTAGGGGAGCTTGGGGAAGAGATTAAAGTTGTCCGCAATGACCAAGTTAACCTTGAAGAAATAGAAAAACTGGATCCTGAGGCAATTGTGCTTTCGCCGGGGCCAGGCAGGCCGGAACATGCTGGGATAATGGTAGAAGTGATTCGGAACTTCTATAAAGAGGTGCCTATTCTCGGGATTTGCCTAGGCCATCAGGCAATCGGCTATGCATTTGGCGCCAAAATCGAAAAAGCCAGGAAAATCATGCATGGCAAGGTTTCAAACCTGAAGCATAATGGTTCGCAGCTGTTTCAATACATGCCACAGCCTATTAATATCATGCGATACCATTCCTTAATCATCCAATCCGGTACTTTGCCAGGCAGCTTTAAAGTGTTGGCAAGATCCATGGATGATAATGAAATAATGGCCATCAAGCATGAAGCATATCCGCTTTACGGTTTACAATTTCATCCGGAGTCAGTGGGAACGGACCTTGGCAAAAAGATATTGGAAAACTTTTTACAAACAATCGGGAGGGAAAAGAAACATGAAAACAATACTGCAACGGTTATCTGATAGAGAGTCTTTAACAGAATCAGAAATGAAGGAAGCAATGGATACTATATTTTCCAATGATGTAACAGATAGTGAAATAGCCGCTTTTATGGTCAGCCTTAAGACGAAAGGGGAAACGGTTGACGAAATTGCAGGGATTGTAAGAGCAATGAGGGATAAATCATTAACATTTAGCAAGAAGATTCCCAATGTTTTGGATAATTGCGGTACAGGCGGAGATGGATCAAGCAGCTTTAATATCAGTTCCACTTCGGCATTTGTGATTGCCGGAGCAGGAATCCCTGTTGCCAAGCATGGGAACAGAAGCGTTTCCAGCAAAACCGGCAGTGCTGACGTACTGGAGCATCTGGGAATCAATTTGAATCATTCACCGGAACGAACAGAAGAGATCCTCGGGGAAATCGGAATTGCATTCCTGTTTGCTCCCCATGTGCATCCAAACATTAAGAGAATCATGAAGGTGCGCAAGGATTTAAGAATTCCGACGACATTTAACTTAATCGGTCCCCTGACAAATCCTGTTGAACTTGAAAACCAGCTCCTTGGCATTTACCGAAGAGATTATACCATGATGTTCGCAGAAGTGTTGAAAACATTGGGCAGAAAACGGGCTGTTGTCCTAAATGGTGCTGGTTATATGGATGAAGCCTCGCTGCAGGGAGAAAATCACCTGGCTATACTTGACAATGGCAAAGTAATCGAAAAGATTTTGCATCCAGAAGAGGTTGGACTGCCGGTTTACAGCAATGACGCCATCAGAGGCGGTGATTCCAGAGAAAATGCGGAGATTCTCTTAAATGTCCTTAAAGGCGAAAAAGGGGCAAAAAGAGATACGGTACTGCTGAATGCCGGAATCGGTATCTTTACAGGAGGTAAAGCAGAAACCATTCAAAGAGGGATTGATATAGCAAGAGAAAGCATCGACTCAGGAGCAGCTTTCGATAAACTTCAACAATTAATTAAAGCAAGCAAAAGCTTTCAAAAAGAGGTGATTTAAATGGAAACCATTTTAGATAAAATTTTGACTGAAAAAAGAAAGGAAATCATGGAGCTGCATAAAGGGAAAGAAGCGGCACAGACACTTGATAAACACCCTAAGCGCTCCTTTATTTCCAGGCTTGAAGCAGGTGATGAGCTGGCAGTTATAGCTGAATTCAAAAGAGCTTCGCCTTCAAAAGGGGATATTAATATTTCTCAGAAGCCTGAAGACCAGGCATTATTTTATAAAAAATTTGGTGCAGATGTGATTTCAGTTTTAACCGATAATACCTTTTTTAAGGGCAGCTTTTCAGATTTAACGTCTGTCAGGGAGACGGTTGACCTGCCGGTTCTTTGCAAAGATTTTATTATAGATGAGGCACAAATTATAAAAGCCAAGGCTTCAGGTGCGAATCTTATTTTACTGATTGTTGCCGCAATGGGCGGGGGAAGGCTGAAAGAGCTTTACGATTTTGCTCTTGAGCAGGAGCTCGAGGTGCTGATGGAGGTCCATAATGAAGAAGAGTTGGAAACAGCACTAGAAACGGGAACAAAATTAATTGGTGTCAATAATCGAAATTTAAAAACCTTTGAAGTGGACCTTGAAGTAACGGAAAGGCTTGCTCCAGCTATTAAGAAGGCAGGCAGATTCCTGATCAGCGAGAGCGGCATCAAAACGGAAGAAGATGTGCAGCGGGTCATTGCAGCAGGAGCAAACGGCATTCTCGTCGGTGAAGCGTTTATGACATCAAACAATTTGGAAGGGCTGCTGAAAGCCATGAAGCTTCCTTTACGAGGGGCTGTAAAACAATGAAAGTAAAAATTTGCGGAATCAGGGACATTGCAACGGCTTTGTCAGCTATTGAAAGTGGTGCAGATGCACTGGGGTTTGTTTTTGCGCAAAGCAAGAGGAGAATTGAGCCGGAGGAAGCAGGGAAGATCATACGCCAGCTTCCTGAGGATCTATTAAAAGTCGGCGTGTTTGTAAATGAAACAAAAGAAAACATAGATAAAATTGTAGAGATCACAAGAATAAATGTGATACAGCTACATGGTGATGAAACACCTGAATTTAGCAGCGCATTTTCTATTCCTGTTATTAAAGCATTGAGCGTTGGCTCGGCTGAAGATTTATCCAAGCTGGATGAGTATTCAAGTGAATACTTCCTGCTGGATAGCCCAAAGGGGAAGTATCGAGGAGGCAACGGCGTCTCATTTGATTGGAGCATTCTTAACGAAAAACATTTTTTAGATAAAAAGATTATCCTCGCTGGGGGGCTGAATCCTGACAATGTGGCAGAAGGCATTAAAACGGCTAACCCGTATATGGTTGATGTGAGCAGCGGGGTAGAGACAGAGGGGAAAAAAGACCTTGGGAAAATAGAAAGATTTATAGATAAAGCAAGAAGCTTGGAGAGGGAGGAAGTAAAATGACAGTGACATACACATTGCCAGATGAACGGGGACACTTCGGTGAATATGGGGGCAGATATGTACCGGAAACCCTAATGCAGGCCATTCTTGAATTAGAAGAGGAATATAAAAAAGCGCGTGCTGATAAGAGCTTCCAGGCGGAACTTCAAGCTTTATTGAAGGATTATGTCGGCCGTGAAACGCCATTATATTATGCTGATAACCTCACAAAATATGCCGGCGGTGCGAAAATCTATCTTAAGCGGGAGGATTTAAACCATACAGGCGCACATAAAATCAACAATTCATTGGGCCAGGCGCTTCTAGCCGCCAGAATGGGCAAGCGGAAAATTGTTGCCGAAACGGGGGCAGGCCAGCATGGGGTGGCTACAGCAACGGCTTGTGCGCTATTGAATCTGGAATGTATTATTTTTATGGGTGAAGAGGATATTCGCAGGCAGCAGCTGAACGTATTTCGGATGGAACTGCTCGGAGCAAAGGTGGTGGGTGTTAAATCAGGCAGCGCCACTTTAAAGGATGCGGTGAACGAAGCACTCCGCTACTGGGTAACAAACGTTGAAGATACTCATTATATTTTAGGGTCTGTCATGGGACCGCATCCATTTCCAATGATTGTCCGCGACTTTCAAAGTGTTATAGGAAATGAAACGAAGCAGCAATATCTTGAGAAAGAAGGAAAGCTGCCAGATGCAGTTGTAGCCTGCATCGGCGGGGGCAGCAACTCGATGGGGATGTTTTATCCTTTTATAAAAGATAAAAGTGTCCGCATGGTCGGCGTAGAAGCAGCAGGCTTGGGAACAGATACTGAAAAGCATGCAGCATCACTAACAAAGGGATCTCCTGGAGTCCTTCATGGAGCACTCATGTATTTATTGCAGGATGAGCACGGGCAAATTCAGGAAGCCCATTCGATTTCAGCTGGCCTTGATTACCCAGGTGTCGGCCCGGAGCACAGCTATTTAAAAGATAGCGGACGAGCACAATATGAATCCATCACAGATGAAGAAGCGATGGAGGCATTAAAGCTGCTATGCAAGCTTGAAGGTATTATTCCTGCATTGGAAAGCTCCCATGCTGTTGCATATACTTTGAAGCTGGCACCGCAAATGAAAAAAGATGAAGGCCTTGTCATCTGCTTGTCAGGAAGAGGCGACAAAGACGTAGAAACAGTAAGAGCTAGATTAGGAGGGGAAGGAAAATGAACCGGATCGAAAAAGTATTTCAAAATCTGAAACAAAATAATGAAAAAGCATTTGTGCCATATATTATGGCTGGCGATGGCGGCTTGGACACACTGGCTGAAAAAATAACATTCCTTGAAAAATCGGGAGCAACGGCTATTGAGATTGGAATCCCATTTTCAGATCCGGTAGCAGATGGGCCTGTTATCCAGCAGGCGGGAATCCGGGCTTTGCAAGCGGGTACAACACTTCGAGGGGTTATGGCAAAAATTGCTGAGATTCGCCCAATTGTCCATATCCCGATAGTTTTCATGACATACATGAATCCAATCATGGCATATGGCATCGGGAATTTTATCGCTGATGCCTCTAAGGCAGGTGTGGATGGATTAATCTTGCCAGACCTGCCTGCTGAGGAAGAAGAAATCATAGCGCCTATTGCGGAGAGGTCAGGAATTGAGATTATTCGGCTTGTGACCTTAACAAGCCCAATAGAGCGAATTCAGGAAATTGCAGCCAGGGGAAAAGGGTTTTTATATGCCGTAACTGTTAATGGTATTACTGGTGCAAGAAAAGGGTTTAATGAAGAACTGGGCAAACATCTCGAAATGGTGAAGGAGGTCAGCCCGATACCGGTCCTTGCCGGATTCGGAATCTCCGAGCCTTCCCATGTTGAAGAAATGAATCGGCACTGCGATGGTGTCATTGTCGGAAGCAAGATCGTTGACCTGTTTGAAAGCGGGGATTTAGATGGAATTGAAGCCCTGATTGCTGCATCAAAAGCAGAGAAAATTAAGTTGTAAAAGAATGAGCTTTCTCCTAAATCGGAGGAAGCTCATTTTTATTTTTGGGGCTCTGGGCAGCGAGTCAAAGGGAGACCCCGCAGGCTTAATGCTTGAGGAGGATCCCGGACTTCCCGCTGGTTCGCTGAGCTTCTTGAGCGGAAATCAACAGGAAAGGTTAACAGATCCATTTTTTTTGAAAAACCCATTTTTAAAAGTTTTAACAGGAAAGGTTGACATGCATGGTGAATACATTATAATTACAAGTAATCCGAGTATATTAATAAGTTTTATAGGAATAGGTGATTTTTGGATGTTCATTGAGATAAATGATGTGAATAAACAATATAACGATAAAGAAAATCAGCCTGTGGATGTACTAAAAGATATTAATCTTTCGATTGCTAAAGGCCAGTTTGTTTCGATACTGGGCCCATCTGGATGCGGGAAATCCACGCTTCTTTCAATCGTCGCAGGACTGACGAAAACAACTTCCGGCAAAATTCTTATCGATGGAAAAACCATCACCAAACCTGGAAAAGACAGGGGAATGGTTTTCCAGCAGGCAGCCCTATTCCCTTGGTTAACAGTAATGGAAAATGTCACGTTCCCTTTGAAAAAAGAAATGAAGAAGAAGGATGCAGAGGAATCGGCACTCAAATACCTGCAAATGGTTCAGCTGGGGAAGTATTTATCCCATTATCCTCACGAACTGTCAGGAGGAATGCAGCAGCGGGTTGCAATAGCAAGAGCACTTGCCATGAATCCGGATACACTTTTAATGGATGAACCGTTTGGAGCACTTGATGAACAAACCCGTTCACGTTTGCACTTGCAGCTGGAGAATATCTGGACCGAGACAAAGAAGACCATTCTGTTTGTCACTCATAGTATCTCTGAATCTATTAAGCTTTCAGACCGGATCATCGTGATGGGGACAAAGCCGGGTACCATTTTACAGGATATCATTGTAGATCTTCCAAGACCGCGTGAGGAATACAAAAAAGAAATGCTGGAGATTGAAGATCATATTATGAGCTATTTAAAGAAGGAAATTGACAAAGTCGTAAATGAGGAACTTGAATATGCAAACAGCCATTAAACGAATTATCTTCTTCGCAGCCATCATCGCTTTTTGGGAAATTGGTTCCCGGCTTGAGCTATGGCACCCGCTTATTTTCCCTTCCTTGTCCAGTGTTTTCAACGCTCTGGTGGAAGGGTTTCAGGATAAAACGCTCATATATGATTTAATAGCTAGCTTTAAACGGCTTGCAGTGGGATTGGCCATCAGCCTTGTTATCGGTACCTTGATTGGCATTTTGCTTGGAAAATCGAAGACAGCAGATGATACATTGGGAGCGGTCATCCTTGCACTGCAAAGTGTTCCAAGCATTGTATGGCTTCCAATAGCTATCATGTGGTTTGGACTAAATGAAAAAGCGGTTATCTTTGTAACCATCCTTGGAGGAACATTTGTGATGGCCCTCAACATGCGTACAGGAATCAAAAATGTTTCACCATTATATATAAAAGCGGCACAAACCATGGGGGCAAATGGGATTGACCTTTTCGCAAGGGTTATCTTCCCAGCTTCTATCCCATATGTCGTTACCGGATCCCGTCTTGCATGGGCATTTGCCTGGCGGGCACTCATGGCCGGCGAGCTTTTAAGCACTGGACCAGGATTAGGATACACGCTAAGATATGCTTCAGATTTTGGAAGAATGGATATTGTAATCGGCGTCATGATTATCATAGGTGCGATCGGGATGATCGTCGACCAATTAATCTTCCAGCGCATTGAAAAATCAGTTATAAAAAAATGGGGACTTGAATCATAATCAGGAGGGGTAAATATGAAAAAGGCATTAGTATGGATCGCTGTATTATTCACATTCGCGGGGCTGCTTGCAGGCTGCGGATCATCTAAAAAGAGCAGCGGAAGCGAAGACAAAATTGTCATCGGATATTTTCCGAACATCAATCACGTCCCAGCGATGGTTGCAAAAGACCAGGGCTACTTTGAAAAGCAGCTTGGGGATGGAACAAAAGTGGAATATAAAACATTTGCAGAAGGTGGTTCATTTATGACCGCCCTGAAAACCGGAGATATTGATGCCGGTCTTGTAGGGCCTGGGCCAGCAATGAACAACTTCTCAACTGGCGCAGATGTAAAAATTATCGCGGGAGCCTCGACTGGCGGGACGGTTGTCCTTGCGAGAGAGGGCGTTGAAATCAACTCCCTTGAAGATTTCCAGGGTAAAACGTTCATCACTCCAGGTGTTGGCTGCACACATGATGTTCAGTATGAAACGTATTTAGAAGAAGCTGGCATCACATCTGCCCGTATTGGTGGTACAATGAAGCATCTGACAGGTAATCCTGCACAGTATGCAAGCATGCTGAATACTGGAAAAGTGGATATTGCAGTAGCGCCGGAACCATGGGCAGCGGTAATTGAACAGGAAACAAATGCAGAAGTCGTAATCGGCTGGGATGAAGTATCTTTCGGTGAAACTTTGCCGGCATCAGTATTAGTCGCAACTGGAGAAGCGGTAAAAAATAGCCCGGAAAAAGTACAGAAAATTGTAGATGCACATAAAGACGCAGTTAAATTTATCGAAGAAAATCCGGAAGAAGCAAAAGCAATTACAATTAAAGATATTAAGGAAGTAACAGGCCAGGAGCTTGAAAAAGAAGTAGTAGACCGCGCCTGGGAAAGAATCGGATTCACATATGAAGTGGACTCTGAAACCATCCAAGCATTTGCGGAGTCATCCTATACTCTAAAATTCCTTAAAGACAAACCTGAATTCAGCGAGCTTATTGCAAAAAACTTTATTCAGTAATAGGAATTTTTGACCGGAGCCCTCATTGGGTTCTGGTTTTTTTGATTTGAAGGCTTTGGGGTTTGAAGCAGAAGAATTCCAGGTATTCGCTAAGAGAGTGATGACGCAAAAAAGAGTGAAAATGACGCATAAAATGCGGTAGACGACGCGTAAAACTACAGATCCGCGCGTAATGGCCGAACCCGCGCGGAACAAAAGAAAACTCGCACACAAAAGTAGGAATCCCGCGCAGAAAAACCCGTCCCCGCTCGTAACCTAAGAAGCTCCGCGTAATTAAGTCCCACACCCCATCCACCATCACATCTACATTAAGGTTTAACTTCCATTCAAAAAAGGAAAAATACCATGCAAGTGACATAATACAACTTAGAAATAGGAGTGGCGAACTATATGAAAAAAGGAATGGGCGTTTTAATTGCCGTTATTGCGGTAGTTGTAGTGCTGGGTATGATGTTGATGTCCAGCTATAACGGATTTGTAAATGCAGAGGAAAACGTAGACCAGGCATATTCGCAAATTGAGAACCAGCTGCAGAGGAGGCTGGATTTGATACCAAACCTGGTAAATACGGTAAAAGGTTATGCTGCTCATGAAAAGGAGACGATTTCTGCAATTTCTGATGCTCGCGCGAGATTGGCCGGTGCGCGGTCTCCTGAAGAAGAAGCGGCAGCAAATGCCGAGTTATCAAGCGCTTTGAGCAGATTGCTTGTTGTGGTTGAGAACTATCCAAATTTAAAAGCGGACAAGCAATTTACCCAATTAATGGACGAACTTGCCGGGACTGAAAATCGAATTTCCGTTGCCCGAAAGGATTACAATGGCCAGGTTTCTGTATATAACAAGAAAGTAAAAAGGTTTCCAGGTGCAATCATCGCCGGAATTACTGGTTTTGATGAAAAAGAATACTTTAGAGCCGACCCGCTTGCTAATGAAGCGCCGGATGTTGACTTTGGAGGCAATGGAGAATGACCATTCGCAGGGTCAGCTCGATCCTACTAATATTGCTTTTAGCAATAGGGTTATCGCCAGCTCATGCGGATGAGTATATACCCCAGCCGGTCGGAGACATTTATGTTCAGGATTTTGCGAGCGTCCTCAATGACCAGGAGAAGTATGAATTAAATAATTTAGGCAGGCTGATCGAGGATCAGACTTCTGTTCAGGTTGTTGTTCTTACCGTTGATACGACCGGAGGCAGGCCAATTGAAGAGTACGCAAATGAAGCTTTTCGAACATATGGAATAGGGAGCGCTGCAGAAAATAATGGTGTTTTATTAGTTGCTGCTATGCAGGATCGGCAGGTTCGGATTGAGGTTGGGTATGGACTTGAAGGACGGATTCCTGATGGAAAAGCCGGCAGGATCCTGGATCAGTATACAATCCCGTATCTTCAGGCAGGACAGCCGAATAGGGCAATTGTTGAAACCTATAAGGTTCTTGCACAGGAGGCTGCCGGAGAAAATATTGTGCAAGGCAATGGCGGAAATGCCAATGCCGAAACCCGAGACAATGGTGTGGGCATTCCATCCTGGCTGCTCATCATTATTGTCGTTGGCTTTTTATTTCTTGATATTAAATTTTTTGGCGGAGCATTTTCATATGCCATTTTATCCATCCTCTCAAGAAGCGGCGGGGGTGGAGGCAGCGGTCCCCGTGGAGGGGGAGGCGGTTCTTCCGGAGGCGGAGGCGCCAGTCGAGGCTGGTAATGTACTATGCAAAAAGAGTGGGGAATATCATTTCCCCACTCTTTTTTAATTATTTATTTAATTCCTGTTACACAGACTGTTACCACAGGCCGTGCATTTTTATAAGAAATTGATATGGAATGGAAGCCGGCTGCTTCCAAATCTGCTTTAATTACCTGTCCAAGACTTTTCGTTATTGTTTCATTTGCTCCTTCTTCTCGTGGCTGCACAGTAATCGCGATCTTTCCCTTGCTTTCAAGCATTCCATATAAATGCTGCAGGGATTCTCTTGGCTTGGTCCACAAAGGATAATTGTTTACAGAGAAGATCTTATGATATTTTTTATCCGGAAAGAAATCATGTATGTCCTTTACGAACAACCTGACTTTACCTTGCTGAATACAATCGTCATTCAGCTTTGCTGCAGCTGATTTCATATCTTCTGAAACGTCGACTCCATCTGCATCTACATGGCGGTAGTTGTCCATGATATAACGGATGCTGTATCCAGGGCCGTAACCAACCTCTAAAATAGAGTCTCTGCGTTTTATCTTGAGTTTTCCTACTGTCCATTTATTAATCTTGCGGTTTTCAAAATACATAATTTTTCCCGCAAGTTTCCCCATTATTCCTTCAGGTTTTACAAATTGTTTTGCCAAAATTTCAAACATGTCTCTCACCTCGTTGCGTAATACTTATATTTAATCTTTTTTTGCGGTTTCTAAACCTTTTTCTGTTAAACTTGGCTGTTGATTTTCTTTCCAGCCGTCCGCTCCTCCGCGGGTGGTCTGACGCTCCTCAAGCATTAAGCCTGCAGGGTCTCCTTTGACTCGCTTCTCCCGCTGGCACTTTGAATAAGCATCCTCGAGAAACACCGCACGAAGGAAATGCGAATGCATTTTCGAGGATCTCGCGCTTTCGCCAATCAACAGGGTGCCAATGCCAACACAGTGCTTTAACAGAGCCTTCTGTTAAATATGTATGTGGATAAATATTTTTTAACAGGAAAAGGTACTAATATGAAAAAGGATTGGAGGAAGTCCAGTGATTTATGGTGAGGAACAATATCGAAATGACTTAAACCGATATATTGGCAATATAGATCAGCAGCTTCATTCACTTTCCAAAACGCTGGAGGACTTCAACTGCTGTATTTTATCCGATTTTGAAAGATTGCAGAAAATGGTGACAGATGCCCACAACATTGCTTCTACTTATTATTTGCAGTCTTATTTATCACCATATACAAAGGAATATTCTAACCTTTCATTGGCCGCCCAGCATTTATCCGAAAAAAGGCATGGCGGTCTCATTATTGTGGAGAGAAGGCAGCCGCTTGATGATAATCTTCATAATGGAACGCCAATCGGGGCCAAGGTCAGCCATACCTTGCTGGAAACGATCTTTTATCCGGGAAATCCTCTCCATGATGGCGGTACCCTTATAAGAGAAGATATGATTATCTCGGCAGGCAATATTTTACCCCTTGCAAGGAAAAGCATAGAGGGGAAGAAGCTCGGGACAAGGCATAGGGCTGCGTTGGGAATTACAGAGAAAACGGATGCTGTTGTCATTATTGTTTCCGAGGAAACAGGCCGAATTTCATTTGCTGTTGATGGTCAGCTGTATACAGTGAGAACATAAAAAAGTCCCCCTGGAACTGGGGGATTTCCTGTTTTACTTCTTGTTCATTTGTTTTCCGCTCTTCTTCTGGCTTTGTGATTTGTTATTGCCAATCTGAAAGTCGCTTCCTAGTTCTAGATCATTCCTTTTATCCTGCTTTTCAATTTGTTCTCTAGTTTGGTTTGCATTTTGTCTGCCTTGTTTTGTCATCCAGCATCCTCCTTTAAATAAAGTGCTTAACAGTTTTAATATGCTCCATCTTACAAAATAGATTAATGTCTTCAGTAAAATTATTAAAAGACCTGCAAAAAAATTTATCTTGCAGGAATACACATTTTGCATTATCGTAAGGGTATTTCAAAGACATAAAGAATTGGTGGGGTAAATGAACAGGATAAAGAATAAAATCAATGCTTTAACACCAACACAGCTGATCGTCTCCTTCTATGCTGTAGCAGTTACGATTTCTGTCATTTTATTAAGTTTGCCTGTCGCTCATAAACCGGGTATGTCCTGGTCTTTCACAGATGCGCTATTTACTGCAGTTAGTGCAGTAAGTGTAACAGGGCTAACGGTGGTATCAACAGTCGATACATTAAGTACCACAGGCATTTTCTTTTTAATGTTCATTCTTCAATTTGGCGGTATCGGCATAATGACGCTTGGGACTTTTTTATGGCTGGTAGTCAGAAAAAGGATTGGCCTTAAAGAGAGACGCTTGATTATGATTGACCAAAATCAGACCAATCTAGCTGGCCTTGTTGTCTTAGTGAAACAAATTCTGCTTTTGATCCTTGCGATTGAATTCATCGGCGCAATAACACTTGGCATTTATTTTTTAAATTATTACCCAACATGGCAGGAAGCGTTTCTGCAAGGGGCATTCGCTTCAGTAAGTGCGACCACAAATGCAGGTTTTGATATTACCGGCTCATCGCTTATGCCATTTGCAAATGACTATTTTGTGCAATCGATTTTCCGGTTTTAATAGAGTTAAAAGCCTTTTTATTTAATAAAGACAAGTTCTTCCGGTTTACGTTATATACAAAATTAACAACACTTACCTTTTTCTTTTTAATGCTTTTAGGCACAATTTTGATTCTGCTATTGGAATTTAATCACTTCTTTAAGGGGAAAGAGTGGCATGAACCTTTCTTCTACGCGTTTTTTCAATCGTCGACGACAAGGAACGGGGGCTTGGCAACTATGGATGTCTCTCAGTTCTCTGAACCGACTTTGCTTGTAATCAGCTTTTTAATGTTTATTGGTGCTTCTCCAAGCTCGGTAGGCGGAGGTGTAAGGACAACTACTTTTGCTCTTAATGTTTTACATATTTATCATTTTGCCAAAGGGAAGAAAACGATTAAAATCTTCAAAAGAGAAGTTCATGAGGAGGACGTTAATAAATCTGTTATTGTGACAATGATGGCTGTAGGGCTATGTTTTATGACCGGTATCCTTCTATCCATTTCAGAAAAATTTACCCTAATGCAAATTATCTTTGAAGTATGTTCCGCCTTCGGGACAACGGGTTTGTCAATGGGAATTACTCCGGATCTAAGCACATTCGGGAAGTACGTTATTATTGCTCGGAAGAATTGGAATCCTATCCTTCTTGTTCATTATCAATAAACATGAACAGTACGATGATAATTACCATTACCCTAAAGAGAGAATTATCGTTGGTTAAAAATGATTTTTTAGAATGGAGGTAAATTTTATGTGCGGTCGTTTTACTCTGACTGAGACAATCCAAAAGCTCCAGATGGCATTTGAATTTGAATATTCGGGCGGAGAGATTGTACCCAGGTACAATATTGCACCGAGCCAAAATATATTGACGGTTATTGGAAACGGCGAGCAGCGGATTGGCAAACAGATGAAGTGGGGGCTCGTCCCTTTTTGGGCCAAAGACGAAAAGATTGGTTTTAAAATGATCAATGCCAGAGCGGAAGGCATTGATTCAAAGACCAGCTTTAAAACACCATTTAAAAGAAAACGATGTTTAATCCTTGCAGACGGTTTTTATGAATGGAGGAAAACAGAAGAAGGAAAACAGCCTTACAGATTTATTATGAAAGATGAAGAGCCCTTTGCTTTGGCGGGAGTTTGGGATACATGGAATAAAGGGGAAAATCCCCTCATGAGCTGTACAATCATTACAACAGACCCTAATGAAGTAACGGAAGAAGTCCATGATCGGATGCCGGTCATATTAAAAAAAAGCGATTTTGAGGATTGGCTTAATCCGAACTTTAATGATACTGACTACCTGAAATCTTTGCTGGTTCCTTATCCGGCTGAGAAAATGGATAAGTATCCGGTATCATCTAAAGTTAACTCTCCCAAAAATGAACGGGCAGAACTGATTTCTCCGCTTAATAGTTTGTAAAAAAAAGGGCGCCGCTTTGGCGTCCTTTTTCTTATCCTCTGCTCACAAACATCGGCAGGTCTGTATGTCCCATTTCACGGACATAAACAAATAAGTTGCCTTTATGATGGATTTCATGGTCCATGGCAATCTGAAGAAGCTGGCTTCCTGTTAACTCCATTCCAAAAATCTGTTTCATATCAATGCTTCTTTCCAATTCCTCATTTGTCAGTGAATATATTAAATCTTTTGTCTTTTCTGTATAGGCGGCAGCAGCTTCTGATAGATTTTGCGGCACGCTTTCGAATTTTTCGCCAAAGACTGCTGCATTGCCGTCTTTTACTGTTCTTGCAAATGTATAAAAGGAAGTGAGCATATGAGTGGCTAATTTGCCCGCGGGCATGCTTGTTTCAGTTGGTTTGTAATCATAATTTTTCTCTTCAATTTTATTGATAAGTTCATTTGTAACGCTGCGATGTGACAAAAAATAGTTTAAAAGCTTTTGTGATCTTTCCATCATAATCCCTCCTGGAATTAGTATAATCTGTATAACATTTTCAACTTCAATTCCTTAAAATCCTACCATGAATTTTCCTTTTTCGAAATTTTTTTGCCTTTAACCTTGGCATGAATCTTCAAAAATCATTACTTCAGTGCATTATCTGGCAGGAATTTTACAATATCTGTGGAATAAATTAACAGAGTATAAGATTTAGAAGAATCTCTGTCAAACAGACATAGTGTTCATAAAGGGGGGGAGATTCCAGCATGGGAAAAAAGAAAAAGAAAAGCCATGTGCCATTTAGGGTCAATTTATTATTCTTTGCAGTTTTTATTCTCTTTTCATTGCTTATTTTAAGGCTTGGAGTCGTTCAAATCGTCAATGGAGAGACATATAAAAAGGAGGTTGAACGGACGGAAGACGTCATCGTTTCCAGCCCGGTTCCAAGGGGAAGGATGCTGGACAGGAATCATCAGCTAATCGTGGATAATATCCCAAAGAGTGCGATTACGTACACAAACCGGAATGCCAAACAGGAAGAGATGGTGGAGGTAGCAGATAGGCTTGCTGTACTTATTGATAAAAAGCCGGATAAGGTAAGGGAACGGGATAAAAAGGATTTCTGGATCATGAAAAATCCTGAAGCTGTTAAAGAAAAAATTACTGAAAAGGAATGGGAGCTTTTTGAAAACAAAAAGCTCACCGATAAACAAATCTATGAGATGCAGCTTGAAAGAATTACAGATGAAGATCTTAATCAGCTAAGTGAACAAGATCTTGAGGTTCTCGCAATCTATAGAGAGTTTACAAGCGGCTATGCCATGACTCCTCAAATTGTAAAAAATGAGAGTGTAACTCCTGAAGAATACGCGGCTGTAAGCGAAAACCTGCAATATCTGCCAGGAGTCAATACGACTACAGATTGGGACCGTACATACGCCTTTGGCAATACACTTCAAACTGTTCTCGGGAAAGTTACAGATTCGAACGAAGGGCTGCCTGAGGAAAGGGTGGATTATTTTCTTGCAAGAGATTACAGCAGAAATGAACGGGTAGGGAAAAGCTATCTTGAAATGCAATATGAGGATGTCCTGCACGGACAAAAATCAAAAGAGAGGCTTATTACCAAAAAAGGTGAAATTCTCGGAAGTGAAATGGTTTCGGATGGACAAAGGGGAAAAGATCTTGTCCTTACGATTGATATGGATCTCCAGCGGGCAGTGGAAAAAATATTGGAAGAGGAAATTTCGGCGGCAAAACGGACTGGCGGAACCTATTTAATGGATCGTGCATTTGTCGTGTTAATGGATCCCCATACAGGAGAAGTCCTTACGATGGCTGGAAAAATGAACGGCAAAGATGACGACGGCAGAACGGTTCTTCAGGATTATGCGCTTGGAACGATTGCATCCTCTTATAATGTTGGCTCATCGGTTAAGGGTGCTACAGTTTTGACAGGATATAAAACAGGTGCCATTACTCCGGGAACAACTTTCTTGGATGCCCCAATGAAAATTGCAGGAACTCCGCAGGTGAAAAAGTCCTGGTTTAATTTTCAGGCTGTAATGAATGAGACCAGGGCTTTGCGTATTTCCTCGAACGTTTATATGTTTAAAACAGCTGTAGAAATAGCTGATGCACGATACGCTTATGACCAGCCTCTAGGATTTAAAAACCCAAGGGCATTTGAAGATATGAGAGATTCCTTCGGCCAGTTCGGTCTCGGGGTAAGAACTGGAATTGACTTGCCGAATGAAATGGCAGGGTATGAGGGGCCGCTTCGTTTGCCGGGCTTCCTTCTCGACCTTGCAATCGGCCAGTATGATACGTATACTCCAATGCAAATGGCGCAATATATATCAACCATTGCCAATGGGGGCTACCGAATTCAGCCGCGCCTTGTAAAAGAAATTCGAGAGCCTTCTAATGTGCAAAATGATTTAGGGCCAATTTGGAAGGATATTCAGCCAACCGTTCTGAACACGATCGATGTAACTGATAGAGAGCTAAGCACTGTAAAAGAAGGTTTAAGGCAGGTTATGCAGCATCCGGAAGGAACAGCATATAGAAGATTTGCTGACGCTCCTTATTCTCCGGCTGGGAAAACAGGTACAGCGGAGGCTTTTTACGATGGACCACTCAGAAAAAAAGGAGATCCCCTAATTGATGTTATGAATTTAAGCCTCGTTGCCTATGCACCGCATAACAATCCTGAAATTGCCATGTCTGTTATTGTTCCGTGGGCGTATCAGGGCCGAAGCGGACATACAGCCAACTATGAAATAGGCAGAAGGGTTTTGGACACTTATTTTGCATTGAAAAAGCAGCGGATGTCCGGAAAAAAACACGAACAGCCTCTAAAAGAAAAAGCAGAAAATGCAGAAACAGAAGAATCCTAATCTCAGAGCCTTCCTGTTACGCAGGAAGGCTCTGAAATGGATTAGAATGAGAAAACCTTGAAATTAAAAACAGTTGAGGAAAAATGGAGAATGAAAGAAGTGCACCAATTGGAGGGGGGAATATATCTTCTAGGGACCATGTTATATTCTATCGAAACTGCAATAATAGAAGAAAAGCCTTTCCTTATTGGGAAGGGCTTTTCTTGTACATAAATTTATTCCTTACATGTCTGAGTTTCTCTCTAAGTTTAAACTGTTTTTCACTTTTCCCAAAAATTTTACGGTTAACGATGAATTGAATCGTTTCTTCCAAAATAGCTAAGATTATAATAGGAATGGAGATTATCAGAATCCAAAACCACATGCTTCTGCTCCTTTCATCCGATCCACATAATTTAAATATATTCAAAAATCCAGAAGGAATGAAAAAATTGGAGTTTTTATCCATAGGTAAAAGGGAGATTTAATGAAGTACCTGCCCGATTAGTCTGATATCATCCAGGAGAATTTGTTTCATTTTCTCATCACGGCACTTGTAATAATCATTAAACAGACGGCCAATTTCTTTAATAAACGCCAAATACTCTGTATCCTTAATCATCTATCAAGCTCCCGTTCTAGTTGTTATTTTACTTATAACCTATTTTTAGTACCATAAACAATTTATTGAAAAAAACTTTACCATTTTAAAAACAGCTGCTGTAGTTTAAGAAAAGGACATTCGGGAAAATAGTTTTAAAAAGGAGGTCGCTATCATGAAAACAATTAACGTCGAGCTTCAATACGATGAAAAGAAATTGAATGAGAACCAAACAAAGGTATTTGATCAATTGAAGGAGCATCTGGATGGAACAGGTTTTCATGTTGTAACGATCATGGAAAATGATAAATATCTCGAGGAGCATTCCGGCCTTCCAAACCAAAAGAAAAATAAAGTACTGCCATCACAGCCGGAAGGCGTTGAACCTGATATCAATTCAAGCGGCGCAGGTGGTATGGTGTCCCCTGATTCTAGTGATAGTAAATATTCTTAAACAAAAACGAGCCTTAGTCTTATTTAAGACTGGGGCTTTTTTGTATTTGGCTATATTAAAGTTTTAAAGCCAAGTGTTGATTTAGCACGTGTTGATTGGAGTGGAAGGCGCGAGCTCCTCGAAATGCATTCGCATTTCCGTCGTGCGGTGTTTATTCAAGGATGGTTGTTCAAAGTCCTGCGGGAATATCGTACCTGAGGGAGACCCCGCAGGCGTAAAATGCCGAGGAGGCTCACGGACCGCCCACGGAAAGCGAGTTTCTTGAGTGGAAATCAGCATCCAGCTTTAACAGAGCCAATAAAAAAAGGGATTCAATGGTACTTATAGAATTTACAAGTGGAAGGATTAAATAAAGGGGGTTATTTAATGAGGAAAAAGCTTCTTAGAGTCGGAACAGTATACATACCTGTCACAAATGTATGTAATTCATTAAAGTGGTATACGGAAAAGCTTGGAGCTGTTGAAAGCTATAAAGATAAGAAGGGAAAGATGGCCATTATCAATATGGCGAGCCAAAGTTTCTTCCTTGTCGAGTCTCCTGAACAAGAGAGCATGAACTTTATGGATACAGACGGAAACAAGCGTTTTTCTCTTACTTTTGAAGTGGATGGACCCGCACAATTAGAAAGTCTGCATAAAGAGCTTCTGTTGCAAAAGGTAAAAGCAGGAGAGATTGAAGACCGCGGACATCCTGGCCGTAATTTTGTTTTTTCCGATCCGGACGGAAATCTTTTCGATGTATGGAGTGAACTAAGCCCTAGCTTTAAAGAAGCGAATATGTTGGAAAAAGAGCAGACGTAAAACAGGGTCTGCTCTTTTTCTTTAAGTATTGAAAGTTGTACAGCTCTCGCTCCGCTTTTGTATTAGCAACTATCCGATTTATGGAGATGAAGCGGAGGAGGAATGAGCCAGCCTTTTTCTTTATTCATACGGAGAACCTTAACACCTAGTGCAGCTTTTTGCGTATGGAATTGGCCAAACATGCCGGCAATGTCTTCACGAATGCATTGGCCCATAATTGTGCTGCATCCAACCATTCCCGCTGCGATATCCCCAGATAATTTGGCAGCTACTTCGGGATCCATAAACCTTGCACCAGCTGGAATATCATTCACACATGCATCAGGGCGATCCGGCGGTGCTGGAGGCAGCCCAACCCCGTTTTCCTTTAAGAGTGCCTCGATTTGTTCTTCTTCTTGCTTGGAAAGGCGGATAGCTTCTTCAAGCAATTTCTTCAAGTCTTGATCTCCTGAGTGGCTGAGCATCGTTTGATATGCTGATGCCATGCCCTTGCCTGCCAACAAGTAAGACCATGCGCTATAGACCTCGCCATAGTGCATCGGCTCGTCTTTTGGATTACCGCTTAAAATACCCATTGTATACCTCCTGAAAAAATTCATGTTATGTGCCACCTTCCTAAATTGCACAGATATATCATGCCCAATTGCTCATTTAAAATGCCTTCTAATAAATCAGGACAACTAAAAAGGTTAAAGTCCGCTCATTTGTGGTAAATACCCAAAAAAGGAAGAGGAGATGAAATGATGGAACAAGCTAAAAAACCATACTATATAGATATCGAAAATGCTCAAGTATATCCTGAGCCAGATGAAGCTGCTGACTGGCAGTTTAAAATTTTTGCTACAGATAAAGAAAAAGCAAAATTAGCCGATTATATCAGACAAAATTATGACGCGGATATGAAAACATTTGAATTGGCACATGTTCCTTTTGTTGAAGAGAAAGAGGAAAATCAAAATCGCAACTATGATGCAACTATGGAAGGAATATATGGGATGATTTACGAACTCGGTGATGAAGAAGCCCGCAGAAATATCGAAAAGATGGGCATTTTAAATAGGGATAAAATTTGAATATATCAAAGGAACGCGGCTGGTTTCCATATGGACAGGCCGCTTTTTGTTGTTTTAGGGGATATTTTCACAGGAATCGGCGGTAAATTATGATGAAAGTTCCCATATTGAATACAAAAAAAGTTATGTTTAAGCTGGAAAATGAATTTATCAACGAAAAAGTTATTTTATCAACGGAAATTTTGATATATCAACGAAAAAAAGGATTATATCAACGAATTTTTAAATATATCAACGAATCCAAAAATACACTGGGCCGAAAGCTTTTCAGGGCAAAATAAAAAGAACCATCTCTTCTGTATTCTTCAGAAAAGCGGTTCTTATGTCTGCTTCTATATAAATGATCTTTCTTGGTCTTCGTTTGCCTTGTCCGCATATCCTCAAAAGCAAATGGGCTGCGATTCGATTCAGGATTTCTTTTTCCCTCGCGAACAGATTTATCACGGAATTTTTTTGCAGCTGATTTAGCCATACTAACAACTCCTTCGAAAAGATTAAGTTCATTTTATCATATACAAAAGGCCTCCTGCACTTATTTTAAGCAGGAGAGATCACGTTTGTTAAAAGCAAAACAAATAAAACCAATCCAATAAGAAGAAATATCGCAGAACCCAGAGCAACATAATTTGGCCTGAAGTGAAACTCTTCCCGTTTTGTTAATAATCCAGTTCGGGCACTTGTTGTGATGTCAATAAACCTCGTGACCATTCCTCCGCTCCCTGAGAACCATACACTTAAAGCGGTAAAAACCACTCCTGCAAAAAACATAATTTCTATAAATCGAATGGATAATGCTCTTGAAATAAAAAGTGTAATCACCGATTCCAACAATAATGTTATGAGCAGTATAATCAAATTCCTTTTCATCAGCCCGCCTCCTCATATTATACGAGTGATTGTTATATATAGTTTCAAATTAACAGACCTTTTATTTTCCCTCATTAGTCCTTATTAAGATTGAACAGCTCCAATTTCCAATAAATGACCGATTAATTCAACTAAACACCATGAAAGTTTTACTTTGTCAAAGATAGGGGAATTTCCCCCTCCTAATGGGGAGTTTCCCCGATATGTAAAATCTCTTCCCGCTTTTACAATAAGGTTAAGGTAATTGTTTGTGAATGAGGAGGAGTTAATATGCAGGCAAAAGCTGCAGTCAATCAAAAAACAGGAAACACACTAAACAATGCGTTTGCATCAAATTTTGCAAAATCGATGTTTTTATCAGTAACAGCACTTGCAGTCTTATCATTTATCGGAACAAGAATGTTTACACATGTGGATTTGAATCTTTACGGATATATGGTTGGAACAATCGTCTTTCTTGGAGGTTTCTTTTATCGCTTTATTGCCTGGGGTGAACGCCCCCCAACCAAGATTATTTTAAAAAAAGGACTGAAATTGTTATTTCGGAAATCAACACCTAAAACTTCTGTTGAACATCTTGCCACTTACAATTTCATCTGGAATAGGGGAATTTACCGATGGACCCAGCACGTGTTAATCGGTTGGGGATGTATCCTATCCTGCTTTGTTACTTTTCCGCTCGTTTTCGGCTGGATGTACTTTACGATGGATGACAATGGCTACTACAACATTATTGCATTAGGAATGCAGGTAATGACTGTTCCTGCGGATGGCATCATCGCAAATCTTTCTTATAACGCACTGAATATTACGGCTGTAATGGTAATCGTCGGCGTTTGCATGGCTCTATATCGCCGCTTGAAAAACATGCAGGCAAGAGCGGAACAGAAATTCCTTTATGATTTCTTGCCGCTATATATGCTGCTTCTTGTAAGCATTACTGGATTAGCTCTAACATTTATGAACATCTTTTTACACGGTGCAGGACAGCCGGCAATGTCCCTAATTCATCAATGGTCAGTCATAATTACTTTAATTTACCTGCCATTTGGAAAGCTTGCACATATTCCTTTCCGCCCAATGAGTGTTCTGGCAAGAAACTACAGAGAGCATTACGCGGAGCAAGACATGAAGGAATGCAAAGTGTGCGGAGATCAGTTTGTTTCTTCAGAACAATCACAAGATGTCGTCGATGTACTCGGCGTGAACGATATTCAATTTAAAACAAAGGAAGGTCATCATCTTGCAGAAATGTGCCTTCCATGCCGAAGAAAATACCGGATTGCACAATTTTCCGGATTCCCTACTCATGAAGTGAAGGTCAAGGAGGCAAACCAGAATGCAAAGGGATAAGTTTTTTAAAGAAATCGAGAATTTAAACCATCCAAATGAAAAATTAATCAAAACTCATTGCAGCTATTGCGGTATGCAGTGCGGAATGAACCTGCGGGTTAATATACAGACAAATAAAATAATCGGAGTTGAACCTCGATATGATTGGCCGGTTACAGTTGGAAAAATGTGCCCTAAAGGGGTTACTGCCTATCAGCAGACAAACCATAAAGACCGGCTTCTAAAGCCGCTGATAAGGGAAGATGCTTCATTAAAAGGAACAACCGAAGGATTCCGGGAAGCAAGCTGGGATGAGGCATACGATCTAATTGCAAAGAAATTTACTGAACTTCAAACAGAATATGGAAAAGATACACTATCAGTATTCAGCGGCGTATCCATGACTAATGAAAAATGTTATCTGACTGGCAAGTTTGCAAGGGTTGCAATGGGAACTCGATATATCGATTATAACGGCCGCTTCTGTATGTCAAGCGCAGCCGGCGGTTTCCTCCGCTCTTTCGGAGTGGATAGAGGTTCAACACTGCCATGGACAGATATTCATGAAACAGACTGCTTGTTTATCGCAGGAAGCAACACGGCAGAATGCCATCCAACTTCCATGTTCCGCATCTGGAATGTTCAGGAAAGAGGCGGCTATATTATCGTGGTGGACCCGCGTGAAACACCGATTGCAAGAAGGGCAGACCTTCATCTGGATCTTCAGCCGGGCACTGACCTTGCTCTTGCAAACGGGATCGTTAATCAATTAATCGAATTAGGCTATATTGATGAAGAATTTATCAATAACCATACGGACGGTTTTGAGGAAACAAAAGAACTTGTTAAAGAATTTACACCTGAATACACGAGCATGCTGACTGGTATTGCACCTGAGAAAATCATTCGGGCTGCAGAGCTATACGGCAAGGCGCCAAATGCAGTCGTTATGTTTGCGAGGGGAGTAGAACAGCAGCACAAAGGTGTTGACAATGTATCAGGTTACACCAACATGGCTCTTGTAACAGGCAAAATTGGCCGTCCAAAATCAGGCGTAGCCACTTTTACCGGCCAGGGAAATGGCCAGGGTGGAAGAGAGCATGGCCAGAAATCAGATCTTCTGCCTGGATATCGAAAAATCACAAATCCTCAGCATGTTAAAGAAGTCTGCCAAGTCTGGGGGATTACTCCAGAAGAAATGCCGCAGCCAGGTGTTTCTGCATATGAAATGTTTGAGCTGATGGAAGAGAAAACAATTCGCGGTTTGTATTTGCTTTGCTCAAATCCGGCAGTATCCGCGCCAAATCAGAACTTTGTAAGAAAAGCGCTGAAAACTTTGGACTTCATGGTTTGCTCAGATTTCTATCTATCAGAGTCCGCTGAATTTGCAGATGTAGTGCTTCCTGCAGTTACCTGGTCTGAAGACGAAGGAACTGTAACCAATATTGAAGGACGAATTATTAAGATCAATAAAGCACAGGAGCCTGTAGGAGAATCCAAGCCAGACTGGCAGATCCAAGTAGAGCTGGCTGAACGGTTAGGAAGAGGAAAGCAATTTTCCCATCTTAAATCAGCAAGAGATGTAGCCGATGAATTCAGATTGGCAACCAAAGGAGGCAATGCCGATTACTATGGGGCCACTTGGGATAAGATCGAAAAGCAGGATGGCGTATTCTGGCCATGCAAGGATGAGAATGACCAGGGAACACCGCATATGTTTCTTGATAAAAAGTTCTATCACCCTGATGGCAAAGCTAAAATATGTGCACTTCCATACCGCCCGCCGGCTGAAGAACCTTGTGAAAAATACCCGCTCCGCTTAACAACCGGGCGTGTTGTATACCACTATTTATCTGGAAACCAGACAAGAAGGATTCCGTTCCTGCATGACATGTGCCCTGAGCCATTTGTGGAGGTCCATCCTGAAACAGCAGCGAAATACAATATGGAACATGAAGAAAGAGTCCGCCTGTTTACTAGAAGGGGCGAAGCCATCTATAAAGTGAAAATAACAGAAGCAATTCGAAAGGATACGGTTTTCGTTCCTTACCATTTTGGACACGAGGACTCTATTAATCTATTAACAATAGCAGCGCTGGATCCAATTTCCCGTATGCCGGAATTTAAGGCATGTGCTGCACAGCTGGAAAAAGTCGAAATGAAGAAGGTGCAATAAATGAAAAAGAGGCTGTACTTGGAACTAGAAAACTGTATAGGATGCCGTTCATGCCTGGCAGCATGTACGCAATGTGGAGGGCATGAGGAACGCAACAGGAACTATGTTTACGATGTAAACCCTCTCGTTAACCGGCAGACGATGCCTCTTATGTGCCTTCACTGTGAGAATCCGGCATGTGCGAGAAGCTGTCCGGCCCAGGCAATCCAGATCCATGAAACAGGGGCAGTTTTATCTGCCCTCGTTGAAAAATGCATTGGGTGCCAAAACTGTACGATTGCTTGTCCTTATGGCATACCAAAATTTGATACCGAACAAAACTTAATGTATAAATGTGATTTGTGTATTGACCGGACGAAGGATGGCATCCCGCCAATGTGTGCGAGTGTATGTCCATCCAATACACTTCAGTGGCTGACAGATGAGGAAATTGAAAACAAAAAGAAGCAATTTAACCTTGATAACGGCAAATGGGTCACAAGCATGCCGTACCTGGAAGGCGAAACAAACGTTAAAGTAAATCTGCCGGGAATCCTGCAGGGCATTACAAAGCTGTATTAGGAGGGATTAGGGATGTCAGATAAAAATAATAAAATTCCCTTTAACGAAGATAATTACACCCATAATATTGAACGGAATAATGAAAGAAAGCTGGATAGACGGGGATTTATGAAAACATTGGTTGGAGCTGCAGGCGTATTTGCAGTTTCCTCCCTTCCATGGGGTGCTGTAGCTGCAAAAGAATTAATGGGGCTGGGCGAAAAAGAATATCCGCATAAAAAAATAACAGATGTAAGCAAATTGCCGATAGGGAATGCAGTGGATTTCAAGTTTCCTGGAGACCATGATGATGCCATCCTCATTCGATTATCCGAAAACAATTATGTTGCCTACCAAAACGCCTGTACACATCTGCGCTGTCCGGTTTTTTGGGTAAAGGAACAAGGGGAAATGGTTTGTCCTTGCCACCACGGAAAATTTGATGTGGAAACTGGCGCACCGACTGCCGGACCGCCAAGAAGGCCGCTTCCTGAAATACAGGTTAAAGTGGAAAATGGAGCAATTTATGCAGTGAGGGTGAAACGTTATGAAGCGTAGCTATATTGGCGTCATCATTTTGGCGGCTATATTAATGATGAATATTGTATTTACCCAGTATATGGTCCATCAATACTATTATGAAAACTATGTGAATGTGTTAATTTTCGGCGGGTTAAATATTGTATTATTTCCCTTGGCTGTATTGGCTTATAAAAAGACGATTAACATAAGGGCGTGATTTTAATGAACAGTGAGACTTATCTTGATTTTTGTTTTGTCAGAGAGGCATCTGGAAACTTTGCATTAGAGGTTGATCAAATGCTTACTGAGTTATTTAAAGGAGTTCGCCTGAACTGGTACCTTGATGAAAAGAACGAGGATGGCATGGATATTGTTGTAGCTGAAGTAAAAGGCATGAGCAAGTGGGGGTCAGAAGACGAAACCATTGATTTTATTGAAGACCATGCCGGTGACTCTTTCTGGAGATATTTGCAGGGATACCAAATGTATATCTATCCTGCAAAGAGAGGGTGCGGCAGCTGTGGAACTCATTAAAAAAGAAGATTTGGATGCATTTGTCCTTCAAAATGTTCAGGTAGCGATACTGGATGAAGAGGGGAATGACAAAGCCCCCTTTGTCCCTAAAGTCATACAAAAAACCGGACTATGCCCTGATGGAACACACTTGCGCATTTATTTTGACCATATGAATTTCTTTGCGGTTCCCCTAACTTCCTCTGTGGAAGCAACAGAGAAGGAATGGGCCGCGTTTGATCATGATGCTGGTTTAAAATATGTAATTAAGAAGAGAGCGTGAAAATAATGATAAGAAAAATACAGCTTCCTTTGCAGACGATGAATTTAATAGCTGGCTTTATGGTATGGGTATTAATATCATCACTTATGCCGTTTATCAAGGAAGATATAAATATTCCAGCCGATAAGCTGGCGCTTGTAACGGCAGTTCCGGTAATCCTCGGATCCTTGCTTCGCATTCCGCTAGGCTACTATGCCAATCAATTCGGCGCAAGAAAGATTTTTATGTTCAGCTTTATCCTGCTATTACTTCCTGTTTACTATATCAGCATAGCGGATTCTATTACCGACCTGTTGGTTGGCGGGTTATTCCTTGGACTCGGAGGAGCCGTTTTCTCAGTTGGGGTGACATCGCTTCCAAAGTACTACCCAAAAGAACGCCACGGCTTTGTAAATGGAATTTACGGTGCTGGTAACCTGGGAACAGCTGTTACTGCATTTGCTGCTCCTGTTGTGGCAACTAAATTTGGATGGTCTGCAACGGTGCAAATTTACCTTGTCATTCTTGGAATCTTTGTTGCCGCTAACTTCTTTCTTGGTGATAAAAAAGAGGTTAAGGTCAATACACCTCTCCTTGAACAAATCAAAGGTGTCTATAAAAATGAAAAACTTTGGCTTTTAAGCCTGTTCTATTTTATTACATTTGGATCTTTTGTCGCCTTCACCATTTATCTGCCAAACTTCCTTGTTGCACATTTTGAGCTGGATAAAGTGGATGCAGGTTTAAGAACAGCGGGCTTTATTGTCCTTGCAACTGCTATGAGACCGATTGGAGGATGGCTTGCTGACCGCTTCCATTCATTGATTCTGCTTATGTTCGTTTTTGGGATTTATACTGTATCTGCGGTGATTCTTTCTTTATCCCCATCTATCACATGGTATACATTCGGGTGCTTAAGCATTGCTTTCTCTGCAGGGATTGGAAATGGAGTCATCTTTAAGCTTGTTCCAATGTACTTCCAAAAGCAGGCCGGCATTGTTAACGGAATTGTCTCTGCGATGGGTGGTCTTGGCGGATTCTTCCCGCCGCTGATCTTGACACTGTTATTTAATATGACTGGCCATTATGCAATTGGCTTTATGGCGTTGTCTGAAGTAGCGCTTGCCAGTCTAATCCTGGTTATATGGATGTACTTCCAAGGGAAAATGGAAATTGCAAGCCAGGTGATTGACCACACCGTTGAGGGTATACTGGTAACAGATAAGAATGGAAAGATTATATCTGTAAATCCCGCATTTACAGAAATCACTGGTTATCTGGAAGAAGAAGTGATTGGCAAAAACCCTAATATACTTAAATCTGGCAGACAGTCCAAAAGTTTTTATCAGGACTTATGGAAAACAATCGAAACAAGGGGATTCTGGCAAGGGGAAATTTGGAACAGTCGTAAAGATGGGGAGGAATACCTGCAATGGCTCACCATAAGTGCGATTAAAAATGATGCCGGAGATGTAATACAATATGCCGGAATGTTTAGTGATATCTCAAGCCATAGAGTGAAACATGCGAAATAACGAGTCAGACTTTTTTTAAAATTGCATTTTAATAGCAAGGAGGAGGGGTGAAATGGAAACCCAGCCAGCAAAGAATAATATCAGTTCCTACATTATTCAATCTCAGGAAGAGGAGATCAAGCGCATTGCCCTGGAGCTACACGAAGGGGTCGGGCAAACGCTTTATAGTCTTTACACCGGCATGCAATTCATTGAAGCAGCTGTAAATCTCCCGGACTTGAAAGGTTATGTGGGGGATATGGGGCAAATGCTCGAAAAAACAATTCAGGAAATCAGGCTTCTGGCTGTGGAATTGCATCCCCCTACTCTTGCAACACTGGGTCTGCTCCCGGCTATGAAGAGTTATCTAAAGTTATATACTTCCACTTATGGAATCACTGTTGATCTGCAAAACGAGGGGGTAGAGGTGCAGATAAGCGAGAGGGAAAGCATTACCTTGTTCCGGGTTTGCCAGGAAGCTTTAGCGAACATAGCAAGATATGCTGATACCATGAGTGCGAGCATATTATTTCATTGGGAGCCAAGCCAGCTTTTAATCAGCATAAAAGATCAGGGCGAAGGTTTTGATGTCGACACAGCTATGAAAAAATCGACAGGCCTTGCTGCTATGATTGAACGAATGTGCTTAATCAATGGAACATGCAAGATAAATTCCAAAATTGGGGAAGGGACTTCAATAGAAATTACCCTTCCGTTATACTAAGATTAGAAAGAACAAGGGATTGCGCAAAAGCGAATCCCTTGTTGCATATTTAAAATCCTTTATTATACGAACAATGTTAAGGGGGAGCAGGCTTGATAAAAATTTTACTGTGCGATGACCACGCAGTAGTTAGAATGGGTTTGAAAATGCTATTAAATAATCATGAAGATATGCAGGTAGTCGGTGAAGCTTCGGAAGGCAATGAGGGGATCCAGCAGTCGCTTGACTTAAAACCTGATGTAGTAGTAATGGATTTAAGCATGCCCCATGGTAAGGATGGCTTGTCTGCAACTTCAGAATTAAAAAAACTTATGCCGGATGTAGCTATCCTGATTTTGACCATGCATGATGATGAGGAATATTTATTCAGGGCCATTCAGGCTGGGGCTTCAGGCTGTATTTTAAAAAGTGCCCCGCATGATGAGTTGGTGGCTGCCATCCGTTCTGTTGCCGGCGGAAATGCATACTTGCATCCTTCTGCAACGAAAAGGCTAATGGAAGAATATATCGGAACCGTGAAGCAAGGAAACACCGACACATTCAATCTCCTTTCTGACCGCGAGAAGGAAGTTCTGACATTAATCGCCAAAGGCTTCTCAAATAAAGAAATTGCCGAACAGCTTATCATAAGTGTTAAGACAGTTGAAACACACAAAGGCAATCTGATGGAAAAGCTCCAAATGAAAACAAGGCCTGAGCTTGTTTCCTATGCACTAAAAAAGGGGCTGTTAGGGTATGGAATATAAGGAGTGCAGCCAGGCTGGAAACGGACAGATTGATCAAGCCTGTGAAAAAGTTCTATCTGAATTGGAATGTGATTTTGTCGGTCTTGCCCTTCAAAATACGGATGGGCCGGATGTGAGGTGGCATTACGCTGCAGGCAATAGCAATGAAAAATACAAACGGATTACTGTCAGGTACGGAAAAGGCATTGCGGGGAAGGTCATTTCAACCGGAAGGCCGATGTATTTGGAGAACTTCCCGGAGGATATTTCTGGCAAAGCGCTTGAATATCCAATTATGCTTGCAGAAAGCCTTAACTTCGCCTATGCAGTTCCGATCCACTTTAAGGGCATTCCCAAAGGTGTGCTTTTGATTGGGAATCGAACCGGTCAGCCTATTAATGAAGGTGAGCAAAGCACAGTTCGGTCAGCCGCCAGAAGGCTGGAAGAAAAGCTGAGCAGCTTAATCTAAATGCAACTGGAGGAAAGAAAATGGACAGGAATAATCAATTACATAATAAAAGAGAGATTGCTCCTGATTCCAGCGATGCTACCATTCTTATTAATGAATCGGGCAACATCTTCTATGCGAATCAGCAGGCACATGAACAATTCGGCTACAAGGACAATGAATTGTTGGGTAAGAGCCTTAAAGAGTTATTGCCAGAAATTACTCCGCTCGCTACAGAGGAAGGTAAAGTAGTCCATCAGTATGGAAGGCATCAGAACGGGGAAAGTTTTTCGATTTTTTATAGAATAAATTCTTTCAAGCTTGGCCAGGAGAGCTATTTTTTAATCGTTTTTCATTCTGTAAAAGACCGATCGCGTTTGAAAAAACAGCAGTCCTATCCATTGAATGAACTGGTTGACCTTCAATTCGCTCTGGATGAATCAACGATTGTAGCATTTACCGACCAAAAAGGGAAAATTAAATATGTGAACGAAAAGTTCTGTGAGGTTTCAAAATATTCGTCTGAAGAGCTGATTGGCAAAGATCATAGAATCATTAATTCCGGTTATCATTCCAAAGAGTTTATGGAGAACCTCTGGACAACCATCTCCAGCGGGAATGTCTGGCGCGGTGAAATTAAAAATAGAGCTAAGGATGGAACTTTATATTGGGTTGATACGACAATTGTGCCTTTCATGGATGAGAAAGGAAATCCCTACAAATATCTGGCTATCCGCAAGGAAATAACCGAGTATAAGCGTGTCGTTGCGGAACTGAAAAAATCGGTCAATGAACTGATAGACTTAAAGTTTGCCCTTGATGCATCGTCAATAGTGGCGATCACAGATCAAAAAGGCACCATAAAATTTGTTAATAATCAATTTTGCAAAATCTCAAAGTATTCAAGAGAAGAATTGCTTGGGCAGGATCATAGGATTATAAATTCCGGCTATCATTCCAAAGAGTTTTTCACGGATTTATGGAAAACGATTTCCTCAGGCCAGGTGTGGAAAGGGGAAATCAAAAACAAAGCAAAGGACGGAACTTATTATTGGGTTGATACAACCATTGTGCCTTTCCTTGATGTAAATGGGAATCCTTACCAGTATCTTGCCATTCGCCATGAAGTCACCCAAAGAAAGAATGCTGAAGAAGAGCTTCAAAAAATGATGACAAGAATTATTGATGTTCAAGAGGATGAACGGAAGAGATTGTCGCGGGAGCTTCACGACGGCATTGGCCAGAATCTATACAGCCATCTAATTACGATTAACAGGCTGCAGGCAGAAATAAGCCATCCTCTCCTCGATCAAATGCAGGATGAAGCCACTGAGATTATTGAAGAGCTTCGTGATCTTTCATGGGAGCTTCGTCCTTCTGTCCTTGATGACCTGGGGCTGATTCCGGCTATACGTTCCTATTTGGTCCGTTATTCAGAACATCATAATATTAATGTCCATTTCGATTGTTACCTGACCTCCCGACTTAGTTCCAACAAAGAGATTACGCTCTACAGGATTATTCAGGAAGCCCTGACCAACGTCAGGAAATACGCCGATACAGAAGAAGCGACTGTCACAATCCGCCAATTAGATGAAGAAATCCGCGTAGTCATCGAAGATAAGGGGGAAGGCTTTGATGTCGAAAAAGTAACACGCGGCGTCGGACTCTTCAGCATGGAAGAAAGAGCCAAAGCCGCCGGAGGTTCTATAAAAATCCATTCAGCAGAAGAAAAAGGAACAAGGGTCGTCCTTGAAATTCCTTTATAGAAAAAGCTGCCGGAAATCGGCAGCTTTTTCTATGCGGCAATATTGTTCCCTATAAGCGTCTGAATGGACAAAACCGTGTGAAAGAGTTATGAAAAAGTTCTTGAAGGCCAAAAACTGAGTAAAAGAGTTGTGAAAAAGGCCTTCAAAAAGGGCTTGAAGCCCAAAACCTAGTAAAAGAGTTGTGAAGTAGGCCTTCATAAGGGTCTTGAAGGCCAAAACTGAGTAAAAGAGTTGTGAAAAAGGCCTTTATAAGGGTCTTGAAGGCCAAAACCTAGTAAAAGAGTTGTGAAGTAGGCCTTCATAAGGGTCTTGAAGGCCAAAACTGAGTAAAAGAGTTGTGAAAAAGGCCTTCATAAGGGTCTTGAAGGCCAAAACTGAGTAAAAGAGTTGTGAAAAAGGCCTTCATAAGGGTCTTGAAGGCCGAAACCGAGTAAAAGAGTTGTGAAGAAGTCCTTCATTTTGGCCATGAAGGACAAATGCCCATAAAAAGTTGTAAAAAAGTCCTTCATAAGGATATGAAGGACAGAAATCACTTTAAAGAACCCTTTTAAAAGATCAAACCCAATATAGTTCCGCCAATGGCACCAGTCACAACGATAATCCATGGCGGAAGCTTCCAATAGACCAGCATACTGAAAAGAACTGCGGCAAAGGCAAAATCTACAGGTTCCAGGATGCTGCTTGTCCAAATGGGATGGTAAAAGGCAGCTATTAAGATACCAACTACTGCTGCGTTCATACCCATTAAAGCACCTTTTATTTTTGGGTTGCGGCGCAGGCTGTCCCAGAAAGGGAGTGTACCTAAAATCAAGAGAAAAGCCGGCAGGAAAATAGCTGCTGTTGCGAGCAAACCGCCTTGCCATCCATTGATTGCTGCTCCAATATAAGCAGCGAAAGTAAATAAGGGTCCTGGCACTGCCTGGGCTGCACCGTAACCTGCCAGAAAGGCTTCTTCACTTAGCCAGCCAGTCGGGACAAACTCGCGCTCCAGTAATGGAAGTACCACATGGCCTCCTCCGAAAACAAGCGAACCTGAACGATAAAAGCTATCGAATAAAGCCACCCAGTTTAGAGCAGTTAACTCCCTTAGGAAAGGCAGCAATATTAACAGACCAAAAAATAGCACTAAGCATCCTATGGCAAAGCTTTTTGAAATAGGAAAATGTATCTCTGCCTCATCATTCTCGGCATGCTTTTTGTAAATTAAAAATCCAATAAATCCTGAGATTAGAATGATTGCGACTTGTGTAAATGCTGTTTGCCATAATAAAGTAGCAATAATTGCAATTAAGGCAATTGTTTTTCTTGGCAGGTCAGGTACCAGCTTTTGCGCCATTCCTAAAACTGCATGAGCAACTACGGCCACTGCGACAATTTTTAGACCGTGTATCCAGCCCGCTTCTGCCACATCTATACCCTGCAGCAAGATGGCAAAGATAATCAGGGCAATGACGGACGGCAGGGTAAATCCAAGGAAGGCCATGATACCGCCGGCTACACCTGCCCGCATCACTCCAATGCCAATGCCAACCTGGCTGCTTGCCGGACCTGGCAGGAACTGGCATAAAGCCACCAAATCAGCATAGCTTTTTTCATCCATCCATTTCCTTCTTCGAACATACTCATCGTGGAAATAGCCAAGATGTGCCACAGGTCCGCCAAATGATGTGAATCCGAGTCTTGTTGAAACAATTAGTATTTCCAGTAAAGATTTTAAACTCATACTATTCCTGTCCATTATGCATCTCCTTTTAATCTTTTATTTCTTTGAAAAGCTCATAGGCTTTCTTTCTCGCTTCCTCTAAGACCATAATTCCTTTTTCAGTAGCTGTATAATATTTTCGGATTTTACCTTCCACATTTTTTTGCTCCTGATGGAGAAGGCCAGCGGATTCCATTGAATGAAGGATCGGATACAGTGTCCCGGAACTAATGCTATATCCATGCTCCTTTAATTCTTCAAGCATCCACATGCCAAATATGGGATGCTCTTTTGCATGATGAAGAATATGGATTTGTATGAAACCTAAAAACAGCTTCCTTACTATTTTATCCTCCAAAGTGAATCCTCCTTTTTTCAATTTCGAAAGCCAATATCGAAAACCGATATTGGCATAATAACAAATTAAACAGAATATGAAAAGGGGGGAGAGTAATCTTTCCCAATACCCTGAAATTTACATAAAAAAGAACGCTTTGTCCAAGCGTTCATTGTTAATTATTCTGTACATTTCTTAAGATTTCATAAGCCTCGTCTCCGGCCGCGGCAGCAAAGCTTTCCCACATTTGATCACGCAATAAATCGAGTTCAATTATTTTTCTCGCCAGGTCAATCGCATCTTTCGTCTCCATGTTCATCCTCCTATTAAAAGCAGTTCCCATTTTTGTGTTTCTTAAAAATAACCTCGAGTTCCGTTAGAGTCAGCTTTTGCAGTGCGGGCTCGGAATGCTGATATTCTCCTCCTGATTTAATCAGCAAATCAATCAAGTATTGTCTCTTTTTTTCAATAGCCTTCCGTAAATATTGCATCTGGATCTCCTCTTTTCTTTAATGTTTCTGTCATTCTATAAAAAGTTTAGTTTATAGTCATTAGTTATGTTAGGTTTTCTGACGCAGTTTTTTAAATGTTGTCAGATTTTCTTACATATTTGATGAAATTAACAGTGAGATTAGTATAATGAAAGAAATCAGTTGAATTTGAGGTGACATTGATTGGAGAATGAAGCTTCTTACAAGAACAGAAAAGTCATTTCGATCGGAACTGTGAGTGAATTGACAGGGCTAAGTGAGCGGCAGATTCGCTATTATGAAGAAAGGAAATTAGTATTTCCGGAAAGATCAGACCGGGGAAGCAGGAAGTATTCTTTTTCCGATGTTGAGAGGCTTATCGATATTGCAAACAAAAGGGAAGAAGGAGTCAGAACGGAAGAAATACGGTCTGAATTAAAAAGGAAAAAGAAAAAGGACGACAAGGCGACACGGTCAAAAATGATACAGGGACAGCTTAACGCACAATTCGGGATTCGAAAAAAATAAAGCTCTAAAAGCGGTTATTCTTTAGAAGAATAATCGTTTTTTTGACTTTTTATATATATTTTTCATTAAAAGCTCTTTCTTTCGTTTATCATTTCCTTTAAGATTTAACCTTATAAAAGAGAGTTTCATAAAAATGGTTAACTAAAGCGGGTGAAAGAATGGGGAAAGAGTTTCCTACAACAATACAAGTAATCGAATTATGCCTGCTAGCAGGGAAAATTATGCTGCAGGGAGGCGCAGAAACGTACCGGGTAGAGGACACGATGACTAGAATTGCAGCCTCTTTGGGAATTCCGCATTCACACAGTTATGTGACGCCCACCGGGATCATTTTTTCAACGGATGGAACAGAACCGGCGAAACTTATCCGTATATCCGAGCGTTCTACAGATTTATATAAAGTAACACTGGTTAACGGGATATCGCGAAAGATCAGCAGCGGAGAGCTGGATGGGAAAGAGGCATTAGCCAAACTTAAAGAAATTGAAAGGGCAGACTATACTTTTCCCGTATACCAGCAGGTCCTTGCAGCGTCTATTGCAAGCGGCTGTTTCCTGATCATGTTTCTAGGGCAATGGGCAGACTTTATCCCTGCCATGTTTGCAGGCGGATTGGGCTTTGCTTCATTTATATATGTCCATCGGGTCGTGCAGATCAAGTTTTTTTCCGAGTTTATTGCTTCCTTATTAATTGGGCTTTTAGCATATCTGTTTGTTATATTTGGATTAGGGACCGAGCTCGATAAAATCATCATTGGCTCGGTAATGCCGCTGGTTCCCGGGCTGCTTATTACGAATGCCGTCCGTGATTTAATGGCCGGTCACCTGGTGTCAGGGTTGTCGAAGGGAGCGGAAGCCTTTCTGACAGCCTTTGCAATTGGAGCTGGGATTGCTCTTGTGTTCACTTTTTAAACGTAAAAGCTAGTTTTGCTTAAAACGGAGGAATGAATGAATGTTAACTCACTTAATCACAAGTTTTATAGCATCGGCAGGATTTGGCGTTCTTTTCAATGCGCCGAAAAAATCATTGCTGAAATGCGGGTTTGTCGGCATGGTGGGCTGGTTCGTTTATATATGGCTGGTTACCCGCCAGTACGATGCCGTTATTTCTTCGTTAATTGCTGCATTTACGATTGCAGTGATCAGCCAGGTTTTTGCCAAAATATATAAAACGCCTATTATCATTTTCAGTGTTGCAGGCATCATTCCGCTTGTGCCAGGCGGACTGGCTTATGATGCGATGCGGAACTTTGTTGAAAATGATTACAATATCGCTATTCAGCTTGCTGCAAAAGCCTTTATGATTTCTGGTGCGATAGCGGTTGGGCTGGTGATATCCGAAGTTCTTAATCAAATCATCCGCAAGGTTCAGTTTAAATCGGAAAGAAGTTATTGATTTCTGAAAATTCATTCTCTATAATTTATTTAGCAGTTATTTCGAAATGCTAAATAACTTAGAGGAGTTTAGTGATGGCGACACAATCAAAAATAGAAGAAATTTATAGAGAAATACATACCCATTACACCCAGTATAGCCGGATGCAATGGACACTATATACAGCCGGCTATGATTTCGGGCTAAAGGAACAATATGCAAAAATCACTGACATAATGAAAAATAAGGCTAATTATGAGACTGTTCTGGATTATTTGCAAAAGGACATTTCTCCGCTTGAAAAAAGAAAAGCGGAGATTGTCCTGAACGGGTTAAAACCTTTCCATCTTTCCGCTGAATTAAACGAGCTAGATATGGAGATTAGTGATAAAGTAAATACTCTTTCAAAAATATTAAATACTTTTCGTTATCAATTTGAGGGAAGAGAAGTTTCTTCTGTGGAGCTCAATCAGGTATTGAGTTCTGAAAGCAACCGGGAAAAAAGAAGGGAAGCCTACTTTGCGAAGAACCAAATTAATAAACCGATGGTTGAAGGCGGTTTTATTGATCTGATAAATCTTCGCAAGGAATATGCGAAGGTATATGGAGCGGAAAATTTTATTGCTTACAAGCTTGAGCAGGATGAACTTGATCAAAATGTGTTTGACGGCTGGGCCCGGCAGCTTCACGATACACTTCCTCAAATGAATGCAGCAAGGGAAAAATATGCCCGAGAGTTTTTAAACGATGAGCGCATGCTGCCATGGGATGAACAGTATATCGATTCCAGAATTGCACCTTCCCTGAATCAGCATGTAGATATGTCGGATTTCTATGGGAATATTAAAGAGCTGTTTGATTTATTCTCTATTGATATTTCAAATTTTAATATCACTTATGATATTTTCCCAAGATCCAATAAATCTGAATGGGGCTACAATTTCCCTGTGGAAACAGCAAAGGATTCCCGGATTCTTGCCAATGTCAAAAACAAATATCATGAATATGGAGTTTTGCTTCATGAAACCGGCCATGCCGTACATTCTTTCCTCCTAAATCCTGACGAGGAAATTTTGAACCATGGTGTCAGCGGAATTATCAGTGAAGGAATCGCTAACCTGTTCCAAGGCTTTTTATACAGTCCTGTATTTTATAAAAAGTTCTTTAAAGGGGAAATGGGTGCGGGGGATGAATTTAAGAAATTGAAGGAATATCGAAAGCAAAATTCATTGCGTGCGATCAACAGAATCTTCTTTGACCATAGCTTATATAAAAATGATATAAGCAGCCTGGATTATATTTATGATGTATATTGGAAAAATCAGATGAATGTTTTAAAGGAGGAACCGTTCTGCGAAGAACCGCCATGGGCGTTTACCATTCACTATACCACCCATCCGATTTACCTTCACAATTATTTTATGGGTGATGTAACTTGTGCCATGCTGTCCTCTGTTTTTGAGCTAAAAGCAGGTGTGAAAATGATTGATAAGCCAAAAGAATTTGGTGAATTTTTAATCAATGAAGTCATTAAGCCTTCGGGGAGATATCCATTCGGCGAGCTTTTCAGAAGGATTAGCGGCCAGGACTTTAAATTGGATTATATGCTTTAATTCTTGAATCGTTCCAGGTGCGTAATTTCTGGGACGATTTTTAGCTTGTAAAATTTTCCTGGTGAAACTATAATCCTACTATATTCTTGATTTTTCATGAAAAGGAGAACAGCGATGATCCGACGTTTTTTTACTTATTATAAGCCGCATAAGCGCTTATTTATTCTTGATTTCAGCTCAGCTGTAATTGTGGCATTTCTGGAGCTGGGTTTTCCGTTAGCGGTACAGTGGTTTATCGACAGCTTGCTTCCTAGCGGCAATTGGTCAATGATCGTCTCTGTCAGTGCCGGACTGCTGGCTCTTTATATGATGAGTACATTTTTGCAATTTATTGTGAACTATTGGGGACATAAGCTTGGGATAAATATTGAAACAGATATGCGCCAGCAGCTGTTTCAGCATGTCCAGCGCCAATCATTTCGCTTTTTTGACAATACTAAAACAGGGCATATTATGAGCAGAGTGACGAATGACCTCATGGATATTGGGGAGCTTGCCCATCACGGACCTGAGGATTTATTTATTGCAGCAATGACTTTTGTCGGTGCTTTTTGGATTATGCTGACAATTAACATTAAGCTTGCTTTTGTTACCATATTCGTCCTGCCGTTTCTGGTATGGCTTATTGCTTTTTGCAACATCAAAATGAACAGGGCATGGAAGCGGATGTACAGTGATATTGCCGATGTTAATGCCCAGGTGGAGGACAGTGTCTCCGGGATCCGTGTCGTTCAATCTTTTACAAATGAACATTATGAAATTAAAAGATTTACAGAGAACAATGGCAGGTTCCGCCTTGCCAAGCTTGCAGCTTATAAGATTATGAGCTTTAGTGCTTCCGGCATTTATATGCTGACAAGGTTCATTACTTTAATTGTCTTAGTGTACGGTTCCTGGCTGAGCTTCAGCGGGCAGCTTACTTATGGGGAGCTGGTTGGATTTGTTTTATATGTCAATGTTCTCTTAAAACCTATCGACAAAATAAGTGCGTTAATGGAACTGTATCCGAAAGGGATGGCAGGATTTAAACGCTTTACGGAGCTGATTGATACAGAGCCTGAGGTTGAAGATACAGAGGATGCTATAGAGGTAGCGTCTCTAAGAGGAGATATCCGCTTTAACCATGTAACCTTCAGCTATGACAAACATAAGGCGGTGCTGGACGGGATAAATCTGCAAATGAAAGCGGGTGAAACTGTCGCATTTGTGGGACCTTCAGGCGCCGGTAAAACAACGATATGTTCACTTATTCCTCGTTTTTATGATGTGAATAGCGGCAGCATCACTATAGATGGCATGGACATCAGGGATTTGACGAAGAAATCATTAAGGTCGCAAATTGGTATCGTCCAGCAGGATGTTTTTCTCTTTACCGGCACTCTAAAAGAAAATATTGCGTACGGAATGCTTGGGGCAACGGATGAACAGATTGCGGAAGCTGCAAAGAAAGCTCATTTGGAGGAATTTATTGCTTCGTTGCCGTTTGGTTATGAAACACAAATTGGGGAAAGGGGATTAAAACTTTCGGGCGGCCAGAAGCAGAGGATTGCGATAGCGCGTATGTTCTTAAAAAATCCGCCGGTTCTCATCCTGGATGAAGCTACATCCGCATTGGATACCGAAACGGAACAAATTATTCAAACAGCATTAACGGAACTTGCGGTGGACCGAACAACTCTGGTGATTGCACATAGGCTTGCGACGATCCGCAATGCCGATAGGGTTGTCGTTGTAACCGAAGACGGAATAGCGGAAGAAGGGACACATGACGAATTAATCAAACAAGGCGGAATCTTTGCCAGCCTTCATAATGTGCAGTTTCAAAGATAAGGCGGAATCCGAATAGGGTTTCGCTTTTTTCATGGTCCGGACTATTTCTAATTGTGTACTTTACGAATAAAAGACTCATTCTATCGAATAAACCTTGGAAATTAGCGAACAAAGTTTTGAATTCAGCGAATAAACAATGAAAACTTGCGAAGAAAGTATGAGATTTAGAGAATAAACAGCAGGGATATTTGCTTGGGAACGAATGTTAAATTATCTTTTGAGAAAGAATTAGATAAAAAGTTTTCAGAATAGTCAAATTTGACTAGATTATATTCTTTTTAACTGGAAGTTTTTAACTAGAACAGGACTTATGTGGTATAGACAACTATACTCTTGCTCTATTAAGCTAAAAGTATGGAATGTAAACCCTTTCAGGAAGCAAAGGAGGTTATTGTTTGGGCAAAAATCATAATAATAAAGGAGGCAATATGAAAAACAAATCAATCACTGTTGCGCTTGCAGCTGCAATAAGCACTTCACTCTTTATTCCGGCAGTACATCCGTTATCTGCACAAAGCGGGGAAGGAGTTGAGCCAACAATGGAAATGAAAGATAACAAGAATACGAAACACAAAGTTCATCCGGTTTTTGCATGGGATCGTCCGGGACCTGTTTCTCATGTTCTTCATCCGGGGTCTGCAGTCGGAGCCGGAATGGTTCAGCAGCCGCTGGATAAAATTGATTCAATTATGGAGGGTATGATAGCAGATGGAGTCATGCCGGGCGCTGTAGCTTTTGTAGCAAGAAGGGGGCATATCGTGAAGCATGATGCATACGGATATGCTTACCGTTATACGGATGATAAATTTACCGAAGCTGAAAACCCGATTGAAATGTCAGAAGAAACGATTTTTGACCTGGCTTCGATCAGTAAAATATTTACGACTACCGCTGCCATGAAGTTATACGATGAAGGTTATTTTCAGCTTGATGAACCCGTAGCAAAATACATTCCAGAGTTTGCAGAAAATGGCAAGGAAAATGTAACGATCCGACAGCTGATGACACATACTTCAGGGTTCACCGCATGGATTCCTTTACATTCCCAGGGCAGCAGCCGGGAAGATCGCATGCAGATCGTTTTTAAATATCCTTTAGCCAATGAACCAGGCGAAGCGTATACATACAGCGATTTGAACATGATTACGCTTGGTGCACTAGTCGAACGTTTATCGGGGCAAAGGCTTGATGAATTTGTGAATGAGCATATTACAGAGCCGCTTGGCATGAACGATACGATGTATAACCCGCCTGAATCCTTGAAACACCGTATCGCTGCAACTGAATATCAGCCTGCTATCAACCGGGGGCTTGTATGGGGTGAAGTCCATGATGAAAATGCCTGGTCACTTGATGGTGTGGCAGGCCATGCAGGCGTCTTTTCAACAGCCGCTGATCTTGCGAAATTCGCCCATATGTATGTGAATGACGGCCGATACGGCGGCAAGCAAATTCTAAAAGAAGAAACCGTAAAAATGCTTGTTAAAAATCAGATCCCGCAATTCCCTGGCGATGACCACGGACTTGGCTGGGAACTTGGCCAGGGATGGTTTATGGACGCCTTATCTGAAGGCACTTCACTTGGGCATACAGGGTACACAGGAACTTCTATCGTTATTAATCGAAATAACGGAACCATTGCGATTCTCCTGACAAACCGTGTACATCCATCACGAAATACGGTTACAACCAATGTTGCCAGAAGAGCCTTTGCAAGGCAGGTTGCTGATTCGATTCCAGTTTTGATCCCTGGAAAAGGGGATGCCTGGTTCTCTGGATATGGAGATAGAGCACATCATAATTTGACTGCTAAAGTGGATGTTGCAGAAGATGCAGTTCTTTCCTTCGATACATGGTACAGAACTGAAACTAATTTTGACAAGGCCTATGTGGAAGTTTCGGAGGATGGCGTTAATTGGACTCAAGCAGCCCAGCCATTCACAGGCAGCAGCGTCGATTGGAATAATGAAAAAGTGGAGATCCCTGCAGGTACCAATTATATTCGTTTCAGATACCAAACGGACAGCTCGGTGAACGGAAGAGGCTGGTACGTTAATAATGTTAAGTTGGAGTTTTCTAATAGCGAAACAGTTGAACCAGATTTTACAGGTGAGGGCTGGCAAAAAAGAAATTACTAGTTTTCCATCATTTGGAGAAAGTAAGTATGAGCGAATTTTGAAAAATATGCAGTTAGGACGGTGTAGAAAATGAGGAAAGCGCGAAAAGTGGTAATCCTTTCTCTTCTCGCACTAATTTTGGCAGTCTCCCAGCTTGGTATTGGTGCTCCCGTGAAAAAGGCAGCCGCTGAAAGTACAGTCAAGGATTTAATCATCCTGCAAAATGTCCCCCAAGCTGTTACGGACACCAATGGCGGGGATATTCAATTAAAAGCCCTCCATGTTTTTGAAGAAGGCCATTTCATGGGAGTCTCTTCCGGTGTAGAGTGGAAGTCTTCCAATAAAAATATAGCAAAAGTTGACCAGAACGGAAAAGTGACACTTACTGGACAAAACGGCAGAACTTTTATCAGTGTAACAGATGGACAATTTACAGACCGGATTGCCATTGATTATAAAGTGGACTCAAAGGAAAAAGGCGAGGGAAAGCCAGCTTCCAAAGCGGAGGTTATCAAGGAGCCGGGAGATCGTTATGATGTTATTGGCCACGCAATCAGCAACCTTACAATTGAAGAAAAAGTTGGCCAAATGCTGATGCCAGATTTCCGCAATTGGAATGGCGAAAACGTAACAGAAATGCTTCCTGAAATTGAGCAGCTTGTAAAAGACTATCATCTTGGCGGAGTTATTTTATTCCGTGAAAATGTTGTGACAACAGAGCAGACAGCCACTCTAGTCTCGGAATACCAGGAGGCTGCTGAAAAGTTCGGGCTGTTAATGACAATTGACCAGGAAGGCGGAATCGTCACACGTCTTCAATCAGGGACTGATATGCCTGGAAATATGGCTTTAGGGGCAACAGGTTCCGAAGAAATTTCCCGCAAAGTCGGTAAGGCAATTGGAGAAGAGCTGGCGTCACTTGGAATTAACATGAACTTTGCTCCAGTAATGGACGTTAATAATAATCCGGATAACCCGGTAATTGGTGTTCGCTCCTTCGGGGAAGACCCTGAGCTAGTGGCAAAAATGGGAGTAGCCTACACAGAAGGACTGCAATTAGCAGGCGTAGCGGCAACAGCCAAGCATTTTCCGGGGCACGGAGATACAGCAGTAGATTCACATCTAGGCTTGCCGGAAGTGCCGCATGATAAAGAACGTTTAAAAGAGGTTGAATTGTATCCTTTCCAAAAGGGAATGGAAGCGGGAATTGATGCCATTATGACTGCACATGTTACCTTCCCTAAAATTGATGATACAAAAGCGATCTCGCAAAAAACAGGTGAAGAGATCGCAATTCCAGCAACACTTTCTTACAAAGTGCTGACAGAACTTATGAGAGAAGAAATGGGCTATGAAGGCGTCATTACAACGGATGCAATGAATATGAAAGCCATTGCAGATCACTTTGGACCAGTTGACGCAGCAATTCGTGCAGTAAAAGCGGGTACTGATATCGTGCTGATGCCTGTTGGTCTGGAAGAAGTCGCAGGAGGACTATTGAACGCTGTTAATAGCGGAGAAATTTCAGAGGAACGCATTGAAGCGTCCGTTGAACGAATTTTAACATTGAAAATCAAACGGGGAATTATTAAAGATGAAACACCTCAGCCGATTGAAGAAAAAATTGCAAATGCACTCGAGGTTGTTGGATCCGAAGAGCATAAGCAAGTGGAAAAAGAGGCAGCAGAGCGTTCAATTACATTAGTGAAAAATAAAGGTGCAGCATTGCCTTTAAATGTTGAAAGTGATGATAAGATTGTTGTCGTGGGAAATACGTATATTACAAGCCTTGTGGATGCAGTGAGTAAGCATCACGAAAATACAGCTGTTATCCAAACGTCTACCTATAAATTGACGGAAGCCCAGCTTCAACAAATCAAAGATGCAAGCGCGGTAATCGTTGGATCCTACACCTTTAATGTATCCGGGCGTTCACCGGACAGCTCTCAAATGCAAATGATTAATTCGATCATTGCTGCAACAGACGCTCCAATTATTGCTGTCGGGATCCGCAATCCATATGACATTATGGCATATCCGGAAGTTGATGCTTACCTCGCACAATACGGATTTAGAACAGCGAGCTTTGAAGCAACTGCGGCATCCATTTTCGGCAAAAATAACCCTTCCGGTAAATTGCCAATTACGATTCCTGGCGTGGAAGGCAGCGTTTTATATGAATTTGGGCATGGTTTGAGCTATTAAGCAGGTTTTAGTGTACGAAAGATCAGTTGAAAAGTGCTTCGTATGGAAGATATCAACGAAAAAATAAATATATCAACGAAAAGGGCGCGTATATCAACGGAAATTTCAATACATCAACGAATTTTGGGTGATTTTTCAACGAAACGGTGCGGACAGGCTATTCTGGTCTTTGTCCGGCATCGTTTCCAAACAGGGAGGGAAATCTAATGAAAAAATGGTTTATGTCTTTTTTGACAATGATTCTAGTACTCTCTTCTTTATCCGTTGTGCTCGCAGACAATGGAAATGGCAAAGCAAATGGCAAGGACAAAAAGTTCGAACTGGGTGTGGAAGTGCTTTTAAATGAGCAAAAGCATCTGATTAAAGGGAAAAGGGTCGGGCTGATTACGAATCCAACTGGCGTTGATCAGGAGATAAACAGCATTGTGGATCTTTTGCACAAGGATCCTGAGGTGGAATTGACTGCTTTATATGGACCAGAGCATGGAGTCCGTGGAAGCGCTCAGGCAGGGGAGTATGTTGAATACTATATCGATGAAAAAACAGGCCTGCCTGTTTACAGCTTATATGGACAAACTAAGAAGCCAACACCAGAAATGCTTGAAAATGTCGATGTCCTTCTATTTGATATCCAGGATGTAGGAACGCGTTTTTACACATATATTTACACAATGGCTTATGCCATGGAAGCTGCCAAGGAAAATAATATTCCATTCATCGTGCTGGACCGCCCAAATCCTCAAGGCGGAGCAAAGGTTGAAGGACCTGTTCTTGATATGAAATATTCTTCATTCGTAGGTAATTATGCGATTCCGCTTCGCCATGGTATGACTGTCGGTGAACTTGCGAAGTTATTTAATGAAGAATTCGGAATTGGGGCCGATTTGACTGTTGTAGAAATGAATGGCTGGAAGCGTAATATGTATTACGATGACACCAATCTTCCATTTGTAATGCCTTCTCCCAATATGCCAACGTTAGAAACGGCTTTGGTTTATCCGGGTGCGGCCTTAATTGAAGGAACGAATGTATCTGAAGGACGTGGAACGACTAAGCCTTTTGAATTAATCGGTGCTCCATTTATTAATGCAGATGACTTGTCAGCACACTTGAACAGCCTTAAATTGCCAGGTGTAACATTTAGGGCTGCTTCATTTACACCGTTCTTTTCAAAGCACTCTGGAAAGCTTTCTCATGGTATCCAGATTCATATTACAAATCGTAATTCCTTTAAGCCTGTAGAAACGGGCCTTTACATCGTAAAAGCGATCCATGATATGTATCCGGAAGACTTCCAATTCCGTGCAGAAAACAGTGCAGGCATTTCATTCTTTGATAACCTGATGGGCAACGGCTGGGTCCGTGAAGCGATAGAAGAAGGAAAATCAGTAGAAAAAATCTCTGCACAATGGCAGGAAGAACTGGATCAATTTAATCAAACACGCGAGCAATATCTGCTCTACTAAACTAGCAATCCAAAAAAAAGAACTTGGTGGCAATCGCCCCCAAGTTCTTTTACCCTTTACTAAAATTTTTCGACAAAATTCAGGTTGTGCCTGGTACTAAAAAGGAAAGCCTGTTCATAATTATTATTAAATCGAGAAAGAAAGAGGTGTTTGGGATGTTGGGGTTTTTGCAGAAGATTGGTAAGTCTTTGATGCTTCCGATTGCGATTATGCCGGCGGCTGCGCTTTTGCTGAGGTTGGGGCAGGATGACCTTTTGGGGATTCCATTTATCTCTGCAGCTGGTAATGCAGTTTTTGGTCATTTGGCCCTGTTGTTTGCAATTGGTATTGCAATTGGTTTCTCGAAGGATAGCAATGGAGCAGCAGCGCTTGCCGGAGCGGTTGGCTATTTTGTTTTAACGGAAGGTGCCGCTGCCATAAATGAAACGATTAATATGGGCGTATTTGGCGGTATCATTTCCGGTATTATTGCAGGGCTATTATACAATAAATATCATGATATTAAACTGCCGGATTGGCTGGGGTTCTTCGGAGGAAAGCGGTTTGTCCCTATTGTAACATCACTTGTTATGCTGGTTATTGCGTTCCTGTTCGGCTATGTATGGCCTCCGGTCCAGGCAGGCATCAACAGTGTCGGTGATTGGATTATTGGGGCCGGTGCTGCGGGTGTAGGTGTCTTTGGATTCTTGAACCGTCTATTAATTCCGATTGGCCTTCATCATATTTTAAATACACTCGTATGGTTTGAGTTTGGCGAATATACAAATGCAGCTGGTGATGTCATTAAAGGTGATCTATGGCGTTTCCTCGCAAAAGATCCATCCGCCGGAATTTTCATGGCTGGATTCTTCCCAATCATGATGTTCGGATTGCCTGGAGCATCGTTTGCGATGATTGCCGCAGCTAAAAAGGAGCGAAGAAAGGCAATGGCCGGGGCGCTTGCCGGTCTTGCTTTTACATCCTTCTTGACAGGTATTACAGAGCCGATTGAATTCTTATTTATGTTCTTATCTCCTGTATTATATTTCATTCATGCGATACTTACAGGCTTGGCAATGTCCATCGCCTATGTTCTGGACATCCATCACGGCTTTGGTTTTTCTGCAGGAGCGATTGATTATTTCCTGAACTTCGGAATTGCACAGAAACCAGTACTGCTGGCAGGAATAGGCCTTATCTATGCGCTTTTATATTTTGTTATATTCTATTTCCTGATCAAAAAATTAGACTTGAAAACGCCAGGACGTGAAGGTGAGGTTGAAGGTGAATTTGAAGAGAATTTCACTGTCAAAGGGAACTACACGGAAGCGGCCAATGGATACCTCGCTGCTTTGGGGGGAAAAGAAAATCTGGTTGAAATTGATAACTGCGTAACCCGCCTGCGATTAAAAGTTAAAGATATGTCGCTGGTAAATGAAGCACGGTTAAAACAGCTTGGCTCGAAAGGTGTAATAAAACTAAGTAAAACAGATCTTCAAATAATCGTGGGAACTGACGTGGAGTTCCTATCCAATGAATTGAAAAAGAAATAAAAAAGGAAGCTGGCTCTTTAGGTAAATGCCTTTGGAAGCCAGTTTTTTGTTTAGTGCCTAATCTCTTATGTATCACCATTTAATAGTTAAAAAGTTTTTTTGGCAGTCTATTCCCCTATTGTTCTAGTTCTTACCACTAGAACTTCAATTTCATTCCCGGTTTTTTCAAATCTATTCCTCAATTCTTTTATTCTATTCTCTTAGTTCAAAAATTGGTCTATAGCAGGCAGTATTCAACACGAAAACTGGGCAAAAGTCCAGTGAACAAGCGCCTTTTTTTCATAGTAAATGATGTTCGCATATGCATGTCCCATTTTTAAACATAACATAAATTTGTAAGGGTACCCTTATTAATTGAACTTAAAAAGGGGGGATATCAACATGGTAGAACCTTTAACGATTGTGATAGTTTTATTGTTAGTGGTTATCTTGCTTTTGGCAAGCATTCTTGCACCTTCAGCAGCAGGTGCAATCAGGGATGCGATCTGTGAGCTTTTGGAATGCGGCACTCCAAGCGATGCTTAGAAAGAAAAATGACTCGAATAATGCTTAATAGGAAAAACCCTGGTACTTTTCCAGGTTTTTTTCCTATTAGGCAATCCTCCAAATCATACTGTACTGGATGTTTATCCATTTCAATCAGGCCGAAACAACATAAAATAGTTAGCAGAAACTATAAAAGGCGGGCTGAATGTGGAAAAAAATAACCAGGAACAAAAAAATTCATCTGAAAAACCAACAAATAAAATAAAACAGGAAAAAGCAGAGGCTATCCAAAGTCTGGCATCAAACTTACTCAAAGACGAAAAAAATATCGATATCGGATCTATTTTCAAAATGGCAAATAAACTTATTAAAGATGATTCCTTAATGGCAATGGTTAATGAAATCGGAAAAAAACCTGAGAGAAGTGAAGGAACTGCTGTAAAGGAAACGATGAAAGAAGGAACAGAAGCAGGAACAAAAAAAGCATCTGAGGATCGCAATGGCATTGAAGATGAGGCTCTTGTATTATTAAATATAGAAATAGAAGAAATAAAGGCTGAACTCAAAAAAACACAAAAAGAGGTTGCTGAACTTAAGAAACAAAATGCCTCCCTGCTAAATCTGTTTCTCAAAGTTATCAATGCTGCTAACCAAGATCTTAAAAAAAGTGTCGAATTGCTATCTGGATTAAGCAAGCTATTAAAATAGCTTATCTTAAGCATTGCTTTACAAGTAATGCTTTTTTCTGTGTGCCTGGAATGGGCCACCGTGAAGCCAGCTGCATAGGCAAGCTTAATGCAAGGGTGTCCCTTTTCGTAAGAAGGAGAAAAACATTAGGTTGGTAACACAAACATACTAAAAGGCTAAGTGTCAATGTCTTGTCTTCAGAATAAGCAAAGTACTCGCTCCTCAGGGTGGCAGATTTCAGATTTTATTCCTTTTTAAAGAAAATTACCTGGTAGATATTTTGAGTTAATAATGGTTAAGCTGCACTTATTAAAACTGGACCATCTCACAGCAAGTCTTTAAAATAGTATTTAATCTACTGAAGGACGGTGAGCCATATGGAAGAAAAAGCAGCATTATTGGCACAGCATCAGCTGGATGCCTATAACCAGCAGAATATTGAGGAGTTTTTAGAAGTATACAGTGAGGATGTTGTCGTTAGGCATTTTCCGGGCGACGAGGTAGTATACTCAGGGAAAGATAAATTGAGAGAAAGATACAGCCTGCTGTTCAAAAATAATCCAAACCAGCATGCTGAGCTGCTTTCCAGAATGGTAAAAGGCAACATTGTTATTGACCATGAATATGTTACAGGAAGATCAAACGGGCAGGTTATAAAAGCAGTAGCCATGTATGAGATCTTGGATAATAAAATCCAAAAAGTCTGGTTTGTAAAATAAAATACTGTGAATTAAAAAATTTCGAGCAACTATAAAAAAGGTATTGTTAAATTAATAAAAATCATTGATAATCTTTTAAAGATAGAGTGATACTCATCTATAAATTTTGCTGATGAGGGGGAGTACATTGAAAATTCGTGTTTCCGCTGTGCAGTATCATCTGCACACCATTCGTTCATTCGAAGACTTTGCAAAACAGTGTGAGCATTATATTAAAACAGCCCAGGAGTTCGGGGCGGAGTTTGTTTTGTTTCCGGAATTTTTTACAACACAGCTGTTGTCAATCGGCAGCGAGCAGGGAACAACCCTGACAATTAACGAATTGCCTGGTTTTACAGATCAATACCGATCACTTTTCTCCAATTTTGCTAAAGATACAAATATGCATATCATCGGCGGCACTCACGTGATTAATAGAGAGGGCCGCTTATATAATGTCGCCCATTTATTTTATCCGGACGGACGAATTGAAGAGCAGGCTAAACTGCATATTACGCCAACAGAGGTTCATGAATGGAATATGTCTCCTGGTGAAGGGCTTCAAGTATTTGATACGGAAAAAGGCAGAATTGCTGTCCTGACTTGCTACGACATTGAGTTTCCAGAAATCGTCCGTATGGCTAAGGCAAAGGGGGCGGACGTTATTTTTTGTCCTTCTTGTACGGATGACCGGCATGGATTCCATCGAGTCCGTTATACAAGTCACGCGCGTGCTATTGAAAACCAGGTATACGTAGTTTTGACAGGTACAATCGGATCCCTGCCTACTGTTGACTTCATGCGCGCCAATTTCGGCCAGGCTGCAGTCATTACACCAAATGATATCCCGTTCCCGCCTAAAGGGATTATGGTGGAAGGTGAGCTGAATGACGATATGATAGTGACAGCTGACCTGGATTTAAGCCTTTTATACGAGGTGCGTGAGCGCGGATCTGTAACGACCTGGCGTGACCGCAGAACTGATTTGTATATAGACTGGGAAAAAGAAAATATTGAAGGATAAGCAATGACATACAAAAGCGATTTCTATGTTTTTGATGCTGAAAAGCCGGTGCCTGTTACAATTCGGAATTATACAAAGGCGGACTTTGACGAGTTGATTGGGATTCAGTCTGAATGCTTTCCGCCGCCTTTTCCATCTGAACTTTGGTGGAATAAGGAACAATTGACGAATCATACTGAGCTATTCCCTGAAGGTGCACTTTGTATTGATGTGGATGGTGAATTAGCTGGATCGTTGACAGGTCTGATTGTTGACTTTGATCCTTTGCATCCGAACCATTCATGGGAGGAAATAACCGATAATGGGTATATCCGCAATCACAATCCGGAAGGGAATACTTTATATATTGTTGATATCAGCGTACGCCCGAAGTTCCGTAAGCTCGGACTAGGCAAACTAATGATGCAGGCTATGTATCAGGTTGTCATTCAGCTTGGGCTGGATAGGCTTCTTGGAGGCGGCAGGATGCCGGGGTACCATAAAGCAGCGGAGGTAATGTCTGCCGAAGAATATTTGCAAAAGCTGATTGCCGGGGAGAAGAAAGATCCAGTAATCACTTTTTTGTTAAGATGCGGCAGAACGCCAATGGCCATTGTGGAAAATTATTTAGAAGATAAGGAGTCACTTAACTACGGCGTCTTAATGGAATGGAAAAATCCATTTAAGCAGTGAGTGCAGAGGAGAAAAGAACCATGGATTTTATCAGAATTACGAGTATTGAAGACCCTCTTTTTGTAAAGATGCATGAGCTAATGAAGGAAATCTTTCCTCCTGAAGAAGTGCTTGAGTTTGAATTATGGAAAGAGCCGCTGGAGGATCCAGGCATTCGGTGTATTCGTTGCTGTGCACCAGGGCGAAGTAGTTGGAGCAACAGAGTACAGATACTACCCTGATTGGAATATTGCGATGACAGATTTTACTATTATTGGACGTCCGGGATTAAGCCTTGGCCGCTTTCTGGCACAAAACCGCTCAAGGGATTTAGAGAAGCTTGCCCACCAGAATGGAAAACAGCTATTTGGAATGTTTGCGGAGATTTACGATCCATATCAGCTGGATCATCATGAATTTGGCGGCGCAAAGCCAATGAATCCGTTTGTCCGCCGCGAAGTTTTGTCACATCTGGGCTATAAAAAGCTTGATTTTCCATATGTTCATCCATCATGGAAAAATGATGGTGAAGCGGTAAAAGGACTTGATTTCTGCTTTATGCCTTCAGATGAAAATGTATGTGAAATCCCTTCGGATTTAGTAATCAAATTCCTAACTAAATACTATTCCGTACTTTCAACTAAACCGCAGGAATGGTATTCGATGATCGAGCAATTAGAAAGAAAAGAAAATATTGTTCTTTTGCCTTTATAATCGGATCACAAGCCCTTATATTCAAGGGCTATTTTTTTGCAATGTTTAGCCGACGCAAGGGAAAGGTAAAGGATACAAACTGCTGTACGAATGAAAGAGAGGGATAAGAGATGGTTGTGAAAAGAATTATCAAAGCCTTTATATTAAAGAATGGCGTAACATTAGTGAAAAGGTATGTAGTTCCAGCGGTAAAAAGAAAGCTGAAAAGCAGAAGATAAATATATTATGGCATCTTCCCTACGGGAGGTGCTTTTTATTTTTATAAGGGTCAAAAGATATAACGATAAACCATTTCAAGGTAGTGTAAATCTCATATTCCCTAAATTTTTCTAGTGAAAAAGAAAGGAACAAGCTTGTCTATTTATGTAGAAACATTAGGAAATCTAGCGGATGTTAAAAATTCTGAATTTTCATTAATATTAAAACTACACTATTTCGGGACACTTAACTTTTTATGTCTTAGAAATAGATCATGAATGACTACATAAGTGGTTATCAAATTCCATTAAGGGAGGAATACAGTTGAAAAAGAAAATTTTAATGAATACTGCACTGGCAGGAGCATTGGTATTTTCGGCAGGAGGAGCCTCGGTTTTTGCCCATGATGAACTAGGCGGAGGGGCTGAAAAAGGCGATAGCCTTGCTGGTGTGGAATTGGCAGTTCCTTTGCTTGAAGGCAGCAAGAATACTGGCAACCTTCAGGAGGTGGCTGCTGTACCGCTAAAGGAAATCCGTGAAGGTGTAAAAAACTCTACGGGTGATGTTTATGCCCATAAAGGTTATGCATATTTAGGTACACACTCAGCAAATGGAGGAGGAGGAGGAGTTCGTGTTTTTGATATGAAGGACCCTTCAAATCCTGTAGAAGTAGCTGCATTTGCTGATATTCCAGGTACCTGGCAGGAGAAGGTAATTGTAAAAACAGTTAATACTAAGCATTTCAAAGGGGACTTAGCAGCTGTCAGTGTCCAGAAGCTGGACCGTTTTAATCCTAACTCGAAAGGCGGTTTTGTCTTATATGATGTGACCAACCCTCGTGAGCCGAAGAAGCTTGGATTCTGGGAAGATGCTTCAGGTGCGAGAGGTACTCATGAGCTGTATTTAACGGTACAAGGAGATAATGTTTATGTTCTGACTGCTAATTGCTATGCTGACTACTACTCGCATGGCGAAAAAATGGATGTTACGATTGTTGACGTTTCCAAACCATCAAGTCCGGAAACCATTTATGAATTTAATCCACGCGACTATATTCCCGAAGTCAGTGACGATAACTACGATGGCTATAATTGGACTGACGAAGAAGGGATTAAGCGAACGGCATTTGCTCATAGTGTCAAAACGGATGGAACTGGAAAAACAGCTTTCCTCTCTTATTGGGATTTAGGAACCATTATGCTAGATATCAGTGATGCCAAGAATCCGGTCTATCTTGGCAGAACGGACTTTGCCAATGATGTACAAGGTGCAGCGCATTCCATGGATTTAGCTAAAGGCGGTACTGTACTAGTTGAGACAAGGGAGGTATTCGGTCCGGTTAGAGAGGGCTTTGAATCAGCTTATGGCTATACGATGATTTATGACATTAAAGATAAAACAAATCCGAAGCTATTAAGCACCTTTAGAACGGATTTTACAGAAACGATTCCAGGCGGGGCTACTGTCCATGATCCAAAGGTGCAGGGGAATACCCTTTATTTATCCCATTATTCCGGCGGGGTTAGAACAGTTGATATCACTGATCCATCTAATCCAGAAGAAATTGGGGTTTATATTCCAAGCAGATCAAACATTTGGGGCGTATTTGTAGACCGCAATTATGTGCTGGCATCCGATATGGGTACAGGGTTAAAAGTTTTGCAAAAGAACGGCAGCCAATAATAAGATTAAATGGCAGGAGCTTCTTTATAGGCTCCTGTTTTTTTTGGGGATTAGTTTGGGCATTCATGTTAACAGGCATCTTCAGAAAAATGCAGGAGAGACGCAAGTCGGAGATAGCTGGCTGAATATGAGTGCTGATAGAAAAACGGCTGATGTTACAGCCGTTTTTCTTATTGGTTAAATATCCTGGGCATATCTTTCATCTAGTATTTTGTTCAGCATAACATAAAGGCTAACGCGATCGTTTCCGCTGTTTTTAAAAGAAAACTCTTCTTCTCCGCCGGCATGAATCACAGCTTTTTCAGACACTTCAGTTGGCTCCCCGTTTATAGTAAGTGTTCCGTTCCCTTGAAGAACCAATAAGTATACTTCAGTACCCTGATGTTTATGGGCAGGAAGCTCCTGTCCAGGCATAAAGTTAAGGATAAATACTGTACTCTCTCCCTTTTTGAAAAGAATCCGTTTTGTAAACTGTTTATCACTGTATTCCATTGCTGATACAATTGACTGCTTTTCCATATTAATAACCTCCAAAAGTTTTTATTTACACCTTAATGATAATGAATTTCATTGAACAAGGTATTGATTTATATCACTTACTTCGCTTTTTATGAGAATGCCCATTCATATTAGCCAATAAGATTTACTAAGCGTTTAACTTTTTTATACAAGGGTAGTGAAAACTTATGAAACCGATTTTTTGAAAGGATGTTGATTGACTTGCCAGATTCTCTGAATATAAAAATAAATGGAGTAGAAATGAAGGCAAATCCGGATCAAACCGTTTTGCAATTATTAAATAATAGTTCGATTGAAATTCCGCAGGTATGCTACCACCCGAGCCTGGGTGCCATCGAAACGTGTGATACATGTATTGTTTCTATTAATGGAGAACTGGTGCGTTCTTGTTCTACAAAAATTAAAGATGGGGATGTCATTGATACAATAGATCCTAATGTAAAAGAAGCCCAGACCATCGCCATGGATAAAATCCTTTATAATCATGAACTGTATTGTACAGTCTGTGATTACAACAATGGGGGATGCGAAGTACATAACACCGTTAAAGCTATGAAAATTAACCATCAAAGCATCCCATTCGATCAAAAACCCTATGAAAAAGATGATTCACACCCGTTTTACCGATATGACCCTGACCAGTGCATTCTCTGCGGCCGGTGTGTAGAGGCCTGCCAGGATGTCCAGGTTACAGAAACGCTTACGATCGACTGGGAACGCCAGCGTCCAAGAGTCATTTGGGATAATGATGTGCCAATCAATGAATCCTCTTGTGTTTCTTGTGGACATTGCTCCACCGTTTGCCCATGTAATGCCATGATGGAAAAAGGAATGGAAGGGGAAGCTGGCTTTTTAACAGGCATCGCTAAAAATACGCTGCGCCCAATGATTGAAATCACCAAAAATGTCGAGACTGGCTATGGATCAATCCTGACAATATCTGATATGGAAGCAGCAATGCGTGAGGAAAAAATCAAAAAAACAAAGACTGTCTGCACGTACTGTGGAGTTGGCTGCAGCTTTGACGTGTGGACAAAGGGCCGGGAAATCCTGAAGGTTGAACCTCAGGCAGAAGCGCCTGCAAATGGAATCTCCACATGTGTGAAAGGGAAATTTGGCTGGGACTTTGTTAACAGTGAGGAACGCTTAACGAAGCCATTAATCCGGGAGGGAGATTTATTCCGGGAAGCTGAATGGGAGGAAGCATTGGATCTGATCGTACGGAAGTTCACCGAAATCAAAGAGCAGAACGGACCTGATGCCCTCAGTTTCATTACATCATCAAAATGTACAAATGAAGAATCATACTTAATGCAGAAGCTTGGAAGGGCTGTAATAGGAACAAATAATGTTGATAACTGCTCAAGGTATTGCCAGACACCTGCGACTGTTGGATTATTCCGGACAGTGGGGCATGGGGGAGATGCCGGTTCTATCGAAGATATCAAGAACTCTGAATTGGTGCTTATTATCGGTTCCAATACGTCTGAATCGCATCCTGTATTATCAACCAGAGTGAAACGTTCCCAAAAGCTAAACGGCCAAAAGGTCATCGTTGCTGATTTGAGGGAACATGAAATGGCCGAGCGTTCTGATCTTTTCGTTCGTCCTCGTGCAGGTACCGATATGGTTTGGCTATCTGCGGTTACAAAATATATTATCGACCAGGGATGGGCAGATGAGAAATTTTTAAAAGAAAAAGTAAATGGATTAGAGGAATTTGTACAAAATCTTGAAAAATATACGATTGAATACGCAGAAAAAACAACAGGCATTTCTAAGGGGAATTTAATTAAAATAGCAGAAATGATCCATGAAGCAAATTCAGTTTGCGCATTATGGGCAATGGGGGTTACTCAGCACCTTGGCGGAAGTGATACTAGTACCGCCATTTCCAACCTGCTTCTCGTAACAGGAAATTACGCTAAACCTGGTGCAGGCGCCTATCCTTTAAGGGGCCATAATAATGTCCAAGGTGCAGGAGACTTTGGAAGCAGCCCGGATAACTTGCCGGGATATCAAAAGGTTACAGACCCTGAAGTGAGAAAGAAGTTTGAGAATGCATGGGGAGTGAAGCTGCCAGAACAGGTTGGAATGAACAACCACGAGATGGTAGAGGGTATCCATGAAGGCCAGTTGAAAGCAATGTATTTAAAGGGCGAGGACATGGGCCTTGTTGATTCCAATATCAACTATGTTCAAGCTGCTTTTGAAAAACTGGATTTCTTTGTAGTCCAAGACATTTTCCTTTCCCGTACTGCTGAATTTGCGGATGTTGTTCTTCCTGCAAGTCCAAGCCTTGAGAAAGAGGGAACATTCACAAATACAGAAAGAAGAATTCAGCGATTATACCAGGCATTTGAACCGCTTGGAGATTCCAAGCCGGACTGGCAGATAATCATAGAGATTGCCAATCGTCTTGGAGCGGGATGGGCATACACTCATCCAGGCGAAATAATGGCTGAAGCAGCTATGCTCATGCCGATATACTCAGGTGTAACATATGAGAGATTGGAAGGATACAAGAGTCTGCAATGGCCAGTTATGGAGGACGGAACAGACAGTCCGCTCTTGTATACAGAAGGCTTTCCATTCCCGGATGGCAAAGCAAGGCTTTACCCTGTCGATTGGACACCTACTCTTGAGTTCCCGATTGAATATGATATTCATGTCAATAATGGCCGCCTGCTCGAGCATTTCCATGAAGGGAATATGACATATAAATCAAAGGGAATCAGCTCAAAAACACCGGAAGTCTTCTTGGAAGTCTCACCTGACCTTGCTGCCGAACGGGGCCTGAAAGATGGGACACTGGTTCGTTTAACCTCTCCATACGGGAATGTTAAAGTAAAATGTCATATAACCGACAGGGTTAAAGGCAAAGAGGTCTATCTGCCGATGAATGATAGAGGAGAAGCAGCAATCAACCTATTGACAAGCAGCTATGCCGATAAAGATACGGATACGCCTGCATACAAGGAAACAAGGGCAAAGCTTGAAATTCTAAGTGAAGAAGGAATCAATCCACTTCCAAAAATAAATCACCGCTATGGAAATCCCCAGCCGCAGATCGGTGTCAATGTTCAGAAAAAGTGGGCACGGAAGGATTATATTTTCCCTGGAGATATGGTGAAAAAGGAGCGGAAGCAGCATGGCTAAAGCGATTAATAATATAAAGCGTTTCGAATTAAGTCCGGAGGACAAACGCAAAAAGGACTTGGAAGAAGTCGAAAATGCCCTTATTGATAATAAGGAATCCATTCTCGAACTCCTTTCAGTTGTTAACCATATGCATGATAGGGGTGTTCTTTCCCTATTAAACGGCTTGTTTGGACAGGGAGACAAAGTATTGAACGTGCTTGTAAAAGCGGTAGATAAACCAGAAGCCACAAACACGATTAAAAACCTGCTTCTAATGGTTGGAACACTAGGTACGATCAATGTCCAGCAGCTGGAGCCATTGCTGCTTAAATTAAATTCGGGTATAGCACGTGTTGCGGAATACAAAGAAACAGATGAAAGAACGAGCTATTTTGATTTAGTAAAGGTATTAAAAGACCCTGAAGTGAACAGAGCTGTCACACTGCTGATTACCTTCCTAAAAGGAATGGGAGAGGATACAAGCGGAATGGAAAGAACGACACAGCTTCCCGAAGACCAGAATCTTCATAAAAAAGAGAACCACGAAAGAGATGTGGCACCTAATAAAAGAGAATAATTTATACTTAAACCAGAGACCAAAACGGTCTCTGGTTTTTAAAGTTATAAAAATACTTTATTTGCAAGAATTATAGGTAAAAAGACATGCTAATTGGAAACATTATCATGAAAATCAAGCATCTAGTAAAATTTTTGTGGAAATATGGAAAATCATGTACTAGAATGTCATTATAGGCAGAGATTTCTTACATAAAGTATTAAAAGATTCATACTATAGAAACTTATACATACAGCATCAAAAGAGAAAGTTTTAGAAAGAGGGGAATTAAGTGGGCATCATAAATGAAGATAGTTTCATTGAAACAGTCCACATGAAGGGATTGCAAATCTCCTTAATCGCTTCCGGAGACGGAACAGAGGTTATATATCATAAGTTGGATCCTGGGACTAGATGGGGGTTAGAGCCTGCAAATGGATCTGGCGTTCTGGAGTTTTTTCATATCCTTTCAGGTGAATTAAAATATAAAAAAAATAACCAAATTAATTCTCTAAAAATAGGAGATGTTTTTTATAAATCTCCAGTAAAAGAACATTATGTTTTTTATGCGGATCAGTTAACAGAATTTATTTATGTTTCATCTCAACCAGTGTTTCATCATTATAGTACGATTTCAAAAGAACTTGAGGATTTGGCTATATCTATTGAAGAAAAAGATGGCTACACAGTTGATCATTGTTCGAGAATTAGTAAGATTTCTATGATTTTAGGAGAAAAACTAGGTCTTAATACAAGCCAACTTTTCCGTTTAAGCCTTGCTTCCTTCCTTCATGATATCGGTAAAGTAAAAATCCCTTTGGAAATACTTCAAAAACCAGATAAACTCACCTCTGAGGAATGGGAGATAATGAAAGAGCACTCTAGATATGGTAGAGAAATCTTAGAAAATACTGGTCTTCCTACATTAATTGAAGCAGCAAAAATTGTAGAGCAGCATCATGAAAGATATGACGGTAAGGGGTATCCGCAGGGATTAAAAGGTGAGGAAATCGAAATTGAAGCTGCAATAATATCAATAGTAGATTCATTTGATGCTATGACAACAGATAGAGTATATAGAAAAGGAAGAACAACAAAGGAAGCTTTTGAAGAATTAATTCGATGCCGAGGAAAAATGTACAATCCGGACATCTTAGATGCATTTTTAGAATTAAAAGAAGAATTAATAAAAATCTAAGGAGAGAAATATTATGAAAAAGATATCTATATCGTTATTGACCTTAATGCTTTTACTAGTTTTTAATGTAAAGTCTTCTGAAGCAGCTTACCTATCCGAATATGATAAATATATTGAAGTTTCTTATGAAGAAGCAAGGTATATTGCAGATTTAATGGGTCTACAGGATTATGAATTAGGAGAAGAAACAGCAAGGTTATCTTTTGAAATGCAGGAAGCCTTAATCGCTAAAATAGAAAAAATTCTTAAAGCTGAAATTGATCATTACTATATTTGGTTAACTGTAAATGGGGAAACGGTCTTAGGAATTGATCCTCCGCACCCTTTATTTTAGGAAATAAGAGTCTGATGTGAGTTTATGACTGCTCATAATTAGGCTCTTTTTATTTGTATTGTTTATATAATGGAATTTTCTATAAACAACCGTTTTGAATAACCTAAAAAAGAGGTATTACATAAAAGTGGCAGGTTTTAAGAATAATAAAACCTGATTTTTATGACCTGGTAGGAAATATATAAATTTATTACAGAGAGGGAAGACAGCAATGAATCCAAAATTTCAACCGCTTTTTGAAGACTTTACTTTTTCGAATGGCATATCGCTTAAAAATCGTGTCGTAATGGCACCAATGACTAATTTTTCATCAAACGAGGATGGGACTGTATCTGATGCAGAAGTTGAGTATTATGCCCGACGCGCGAAAGGCGTTAGTATGGTAATCACCGCGTGCACTTATGTAACAGCTAACGGAAAAGGATTTCATGGGGAGTTTGCAGGACATTCGGATGAAATGGTTCCGAGTTTAAAAAGGCTTGCTTCTGCGATAAAAGAGCAAGGTGCCAAAGCTGTTCTGCAAATTTTTCATGGGGGAAGAGAATGTCCTCCTGAGCTGGTGCCGGATGGTGACATTGTTTCCGCAAGTGCTGTTGCGTCTGAACGCAGCGGTGCCAAGGAACCAAGGGCACTTAGCGGACAGGAAACAGAAGAAATAATTAAAGCATTTGGTGAGGCAACCCGGCGTGCTATAGAGGCAGGGTATGACGGAGTTGAAATTCATGGAGCAAATGGCTATTTAATTCAGCAATTCTTCTCCCCGCACTCTAACCGGCGTGAAGATCAATGGGGAGGCAGTCTTGAGAAAAGAATGGCATTCCCATTGGCGGTTATTGAAGAGGTAAAGAAAACAGTTTCTGAACATGCAAAGGAGCCTTTTCTGGTAGGCTACCGTTTTTCACCTGAAGAGCCGGAAACACCAGGCATTACAATGGCTGATACATTAGCCTTAATTGATGTTTTGTCGGAGACGGGGCTAGATTATCTCCATGTTTCCCTGCAGGACTTCTGGTCTGAACCAAGAAGAGGAGTGAAGGATAAACGTTCCCGCATAGAAATTATTCAGGAGCGTGTTGGACATCGTATACCAGTTATTGGGGTGGGCTCTCTATATGGTGCCGACGAAGCCCTTCATGCATTGGAAAAGAGCGGTGTTCCTTTAATTGCATTAGGTCGGCAGCTTATAATCGATCCGGATTGGGTGGAAAAGATTCTAAGCGGGCGCGAAGAAGAAATTGAAACAAAGCTTGATAAAAATGCCCAGGATCGTTTGGTTGTTCCGGATCCGCTATGGCAGGCAATTATTAATACACCTGGCTGGTTCCCTGGAGTTGAATAGCAAAAAACCAAGGAGCATACAAAAGCTCCTTGGTTTTTCCTGTTGCTTAATAGTAAAAAGGATATGGAACAATGAATGGGAAAGCGAAAACGAAGAATGGAAAGCGACGTCTTCGATAGCGGCGGAATCTCCTTCTTCCGTAGCCGCCATATCCGCCATAGCCATATGTTCTTGAGTCATTTTCTTCCACATCTTCAGGTACCATCATTGTTACGCCTTCATCATCCATATCCTCTATGATGCCTTCAACTTGAGAACCATCTTTCATTTGAGCGATTACATGGTAATTCATGTATTTTTGGCATTGGCTCTTGGCGTCCCTGAAGTTCTGATCTTCACGGCTCCATGAAACTGGCAGATTCCCATGCGCGTTAAAGTAATACATAGACATTCCTCCTTTGCATAAATAGGGTATTCACCTATATGCAAAAAAGTGAGTTGAAATAAGAAAGTTTTAGAAGTAAGAATGAAAAAGAAATGGATCCCTAAAAAGAGATCCATCATGGTTTATTATTTATTTGGTTCAGAAGGATAGGAAATTTCTTCCAGAGCTTCTCCTGCATCAGATTCTGTCCTGTTATGGACGGCTAGGTCACCTAAAGACACGATTCCCACAAGCTTGCCGTCATCTACAATTGGAAGGCGGCGAATTTGTACATCTGCCATAATATCCGCCGCTTCTTCAGGTGTCATGGTTACTGTCCCTCTAACCGGATCGCCGGTCATTACCTGGGACACCGGTGCATCGATCGGCAATTCTTCAGCAAGGCCTTTTAATACAAGATCTCTGTCAGTTGCCAAGCCGACTAATTCATCTTCTTGTGTAATAGGCATTACACCAACATCCAACTCCTTCATTTTTGCTGCAACTTCCATAAGGGTAGCATTTGGTGAACAGCTTTCTACCTCCGTTGTCATCATTTCAGTGATTTTCATTGGTATTGCCTCCTTACAAGAATTTGTTATCCTGATATTAATTGATTTCCCTGTAGCAGCGTGTGCGAAACGTGATGTGAAAAATAACCAGAAATTGATAAAGGAAAGATTCTTAAAAGGCCTCTTAAAGCAAGTTGTAATTGGTACCATGTTAATTTGAACGGAAGGAGCGAGACTCCGGCGGGAAAAGCGTGCCGAAGGGAGGCCCTGCATGCAGGAAGGCGCCGAGGAGCGTCGGACCGTCCTCGGTTCGCTGAGCGCCTGGAGTGGAAATCAACTAAACAGAGCCTAAAAAAAAGAACCCAAACCGGATTCTTACTTTTGTTATTCTTATATATTTTTGTGTTCAGGATAAATTAACTTTTATGCTCCGAAATAATTCTTTCCGGGTGTGAATAAATATTGAAGGTGTTTCCGCGAATAAAACCAACTGCGGTAATATTCAAATCATCTGCTAGCTTAATAGCAAGATTGGTAGGGGCAGATTTTGAAAGGATGATGCCAACCCCAATTTTTGCAGCTTTTAATAAAACTTCAGATGAAATTCTTCCGCTAAATGCGATAATTTTGTCCCTGACAGGAATACGGTTTTCAATACAGTAGCCAAGGATTTTATCTAATGCGTTATGGCGTCCGATATCGGTTCTGCTTACAATTAACTCATCAGCAGAGAATAATGCGGCATTATGTACCCCTCCGGTTTCTTGGAAAGTAACACTGCCTTCCTGAAGCTCTCTCATAAAAGATATACACTGAAGGGGGGTCAAAGTCATGTTGGAAGTGGAGGTTTTAGCCGTACGTGCATCATTATGGAAATAAAATTGCCTGCTTTTTCCGCAGCATGAACCGATAAATCTTTTAGAATGGAACTCATGGCTTGCAGTGACAGTCTTAACATGTAAATCTACGTATGCATAGCCTTTGCTTTCGTCTATTTGTATATTTTTAATTTCGTCTATTTTACGGATAAAACCCTCTGAAGCCAGAAAGCCAATTGTCAGCTCCTTGATGTTGTCTGGGCTGCAAACCATTGTGGCGAACTCCTCGCCATTCAGGTGAATGGTTAATGGATGCTCTGTAACAATTTCATCATGTGTTTCCTGCAGAACCCCATCCTGAAATTTAACAATTTTACTGCTGTTGCTGATTTGGCTGTCCATGTAAGCCGCCTCCTAAATTCTGTTTAACTAACAAAAATATTAGCACAAATTCTCAATTAGGCAAGAAATTAATATGCATCTATACCTGTTAACCTATTGGAATAGGTACCTGGCACCTGTTTTTTTGTTTGACAATTATAGCGATAATTGCTTAACTTATTACAGCTAATCCTAGTTTAATCTTATTAAATAGATAGTAATTAGGGACAATAAATGGGTATTTGAGGGTTGGAAAGATGAATAAGTATGAAGCTGAATTTAGTAATTTAGTACGCTCCTTCAGGAAAAAGCACATGGGTAAAGGGCCAAGCCAAGTCAGAACAACTTTCTGTAAAAATTGGGCTATTTGTGAGATGGAAGGGAACCTGTCTCCTGTAGAAAAATTTATTGCCAGTGCAGATGAAGGAAAACAAATGCTCCGTGCAGCCCGAACAGAAATGGTAAAAGAAATGTATAAGAAGAATCGTCCAGCAGAAATGGAAGAATTTTTGCAGGCGAAGCTTATCGACCTGTTTGTTGACATAGATATTGAACGTGATTTTGGGATGTCAGTATTTGTTTTCGATCAGGACATCCAAAGCAAATTTAGGAGTTAACAGTTCCTTCTATATTAAGAGCATGATAATAAAAGGCTGAAATCTCGAGGCTCTCAACTCGGGTTTCGGCCTTTTGTTATTAAATGAAGAAAAAACAGGAAAAATGTCATACCAAATTGGCGAAAAAAGGGGTTTAATGTCATGAATGAAATATTTTTGTAATATTAATATTACAAGCCTGTCAAATAACGGTGGTATAATCCTCCATAGAAAGACAAATTTACTAATGAGTTTATTGTAATCGCTTAATTTTAAAATACATAGTTCAAAAGTTTTGTATATTTCATATGCTGGCGGGGTTATTGGCCCGGTACATATCAGAAAGCAGGTAGTAATCTTGAAAAAAAAGCTGCTCATTTTAAATACTACAATTATGCTAGGGCTTGGAAGTGCTTTTTCCATTCCGGGCGTAAATGCTGAATCTATTAATAAATTACATAATCAAAAAAGTGAAATCCAGCAGCAGCGATCAGACATAAAAGCAAACCTTGCCAATGCTGATCAGGAACTGGTTTCAGTATTAAAGGAAATTGCCGAACTTAATATAAAGATTCAAAGAGTAGAAAAAGCAATTGAAGATAATAATAAATTAATAGAAGAAACACAAAGTAATATTACAAGCATTCAATCCGAGTTAAATAAATTACAAGCGGAAATGGGGATCATTGAAGAAAGAATTGAAAAGAGAAGCACAGTTTTAAAACAGAGAGCCCAGTCGTTCCAGGAAAGCGGCGGAACAGTAGCTTATCTGGATGTTCTGCTTGGCGCGTCAAGCTTCAGTGATTTTGTTGACCGTGTTGGTGCAGTTACGACATTTGTTCAGGCAGACAAACAATTAATGGTCGAACAAGAAAAGGATAAAAGAGAGCTTGAAGAGAAAAAGGCTGCAGTAGAAGCAGATTTGTCCAAATTGACCAGCATGATGACCGAGCTTGAAGGCATGCAGGCTAATATGGCTGAACAAAAACAGCAAAATAATTCACTAATTCAGCAGCTGAAAGAAAAAGAGAGTGGTATTGCTGAAAAGAAGACGAAGCTTCAAAGTGAAGATAGCAAATACGCGTCATTGCTTGCTGAAATTGAGCATAGTATAGCTGCTCAAACTGCGGCTTCAACTTCAGTAGAATCATCTGCAGGGGCAGCTACAACATCTGTAAGCGGGAAGAAGTCAGGCAGCTCCAGCAGTTCTGCACCTAAGCAAACAGTAAATGGAAGCAGTGCTGTTAATATAGTCACAACTGCCGGCTACAAATATATTGGCAACTCTGTTTATGTGTTTGGCGGTGGCAGAAATGCCTATGATATTGCAAACGGAAGATTTGATTGCTCCGGATTTGTTCATTGGTCTTTTACTCAAGCAGGAATAAAGGTAGGGGCCAGCACAGATTCTTTGAAATATGCGGGGCGTCAAGTTTCTACAAGCGAAATGAAGCCGGGAGACCTTGTTTTCTTTGATACATATAAAAAAGATGGCCATGTGGGCATTTATCTTGGCGGCGGAAAATTCATCGGTTCCCAAAGCTCAACAGGAGTCGCGATTGCCAATATGTCTAGCGGCTACTGGAAGAATGTATTTAATGGCCGCGTAGTGCGCGTCATAGAATAATAGGGCGAACCTGATCACCATGCGAAGCATGGCTGGTCAGGTTTTTTTATTTTGGCTGTGTTAAAGCTCAATGTTGATTTTTCCACTTTGATGATTGGAGCGGAAGGCGCGAGATCCTCGAAAATGCATTCGTATTTCCTTCTTACGGTGTGTTTTCAACGATGTTTATTCAAAGTACTGCGAGAGTGCGGATCAAAGGGAGACCCCGCAGGCGCCGAGGAGGATCCCTGACCGCTAAAAGATAAACGAGCGCCTGGAGAGGAAATCAAAAGCCAAGTTTAACAAAGCTCATTTTAAAAAAAGTAATTCTCGTGGGAAAGGCTGCAATATAATAATGTAAGCCCTTCATCCTACTAGTTAAATATGAAAAATAAGAAAGAAGATATAAAATACTTATAATCTTAAATAAATTCTAAATATTTTATTGATTAATATAATTTGTCATGCTTTAATAATAAATAACAATTAACTTATCAGATATGTGATGTCTGAAATGGAAGGAGGCATGAGCGTGAATGTAAAAAAAATTTCTAACAGGAAGATTTCAGATTTGGTTACAGAACAAATCGAAGAGATGATTGCGAAGGGTTCTTTTCAGCCAGGTGAGAAGCTCCCATCAGTCAGGGAATTATGCGAATTATTCGGTGTTGGGCGCTCCGCTGTCAGGGATGCTTTAACATCGTTGCAGGGGAAAGGGATTGTTCAGGTTAAGCAGGGAGAAGGAACTTATATTTGCAAGTTTGATTCCTCGAAATTATTTAACAGCCACCACTTGCTTCCTGGCATTAAAGACATTCAGGAATTGTTTCAGGCCAGAAAAATGGTAGAAGCCGGTCTTGCAGAAATGGCGGCGAGAAATCGCTCGGAAGAGGATCTAATCAAAATGACTGAGTTGATTTCAGATACAGCCCTCCATGGATGGGAGGAGGATTACCAATTTCACATGGCCATTGCCCATGCAGCAGGAAATGATATCCTCATCCAGTTTGTACAATTTATTTCGGAAACAATGAAAAAGTCGATGATGGATTTCCACCAGCACATTCAAACACAGTCTAAAACGGCTAAAAAAATCGAGCAGCAGCATCTCGGAATCTTTTTATCTATTAAAAATCAACAGCCTGTGCAGGCGCATAAAAACATGATTGAACATTTAGAACTGGTGGAGCAGCTTTTGCAAATGAGTATTCTTCAGGAACAATAATGTATTTTTTTGAAATTCATAAGAAACGTTGTTTGTTATTACGAAACGTTAGGTGGTGTTTGTTTTGATTGCATCAGAATCGATGAGCGAGTTAAAAACAATCCTTAGGGAAGATCAAATGCTAGCAGGTGAAAAAGATTCCCATCCTTTTGGGAACTCAGGACATCTAAAAGTTTATCCTGAATCTGAAGAAGATATTTCAGCAGTATTAGAATATGCCAATTCAAATGGTTTGAAGATTAACATAATGGGTGGCGGAACAAAGCGGGGATTTGGAGGCCTTAATGAAAAGGCAGATATTCTGCTTTCTCTTGAAAGGTTTACAGGAATCGTGGAACATACGCCTGGCGATATGACATTAACTGTAAAATCTGGAACTCCTTTTAAAGAACTCCAGGATTATCTGGCAAAGCATAATCAAAAGATCTCACTTGACCCATTCTGGCCGGAACGGTGTACAATTGGCGGAGTGATTGCTGCAAATGAAAGCGGACCCAAAAGATTGGGGTATGGATCCGCACGTGATGCAGTTATTGGATTAAGGACAGTATATCCCGATGGCAAAGTTATCCGGTCTGGCGGAAGAGTCGTTAAAAATGTTGCCGGTTACGATATGAATAAGCTATTTATCGGATCAATGGGAACACTTGGTGTTGTCACCGAGATTACATTAAAGCTAAGACCGCTGCCGAAAAGTGAAAGCCTGGTTCTCGTATCGTTCCCGCAAGGAAACCTGAAGGAAATAAGAACATTTGCCGTTAAAGTGCTGGATTCCATGATTGAGCCAGTAACGATGGAACTATTAAACCCCGCGCTTTCAGATAAGCTTACCGGAATAAACTTTTATACTCTTGCGATGAGCTTTGAAGATGTAGAAAGTTCTGTACAATACCAGGAAGAGTTTATCCAAAATATTTTGCCGGAAAATGCAAAATTGACTGTAAATTCAAAGGAAGAAGCGGATTTCTTCTGGAAGCGATTTTACCAGCATAGCCCAAATGGGACAGCTGAAGAATTGCCGGCTGAAACAGAAGCTTGCTTGAAGGTTGGTACGGTTAACTTGAATGTGCTGCATGTTTTAAAGGAATCTGAGCTTCTTAAAGATATGTTTAACGTTACGGTAGAGTCACACGGAGGCTTGGGCCATGGATTGAGTCAGGTATCCATTAGAGGCGCTGCTGACGATGTAGCCTCTGCTGCTAAGAAAGTGAGAGAGATTGCTGAGAAGGCTGGCGGACACGCCATTGTAAAGCACTTGCCATTAGAACTTCGAAAAGAAGTAAATGTATGGGGAAGGAATCCATCGTACTTGTTTCTGCTGCAAGGAATTAAAACAAAAGTGGATCCACATAAAACATTGAACCCAAACAGGTTTGTAGGAGGGATTTAAGTGAGTGTCCGGGAACTCGATTTAAAACAAGATCCACCATGTACGTCAGGATTGGGGAACTATCTATGGAGCGATCCGCCCGATGAAAAGAAATGGGCAGACTGTGTCCATTGCGGAATGTGCCTGGAATCCTGCCCAACCTATGAGCAGACAGGACAGGAGCAGCATTCGCCAAGGGGACGTGTCCATCTGATTAAATCAGTGGCTGAAGGGAAGCTTCAAGTGAATGAGCAATTCATGGATCCTGTATTTCAATGCCTTGATTGCCGTGCCTGTACAACGGCTTGTCCTGCAGATGTTGATGTAGGCGGTTTGATTGAGGAAGCACGTGGGCAGATCCGCCAGGCTATGCCGTTAACAGGGGTAAAGGGAGCAGTGAGCAAGTTTTTCCTTCATGACTTATTTCCTCATCAAAATCGCTTGAACACCCTTGGAGGCCTATTAAGGTTTTATCAAAAAAGCGGCATGCAAAAAGTGGTGCGTAAGACGAAGCTGATTAATATCATGCCTCAGCATCTTGTTGTTATGGAATCAATCATGCCGGAAGTGAAAGAGCCTGTTAAAAAGAAATATAAAGATGTAAAGGTGATTAAAGCTAAAGGTGAAACCAAGCAAGAAGTTGCCATGTTAACGGGATGTGTAATGGATGTTATGTTCAGCGATATCAATGAATCAACCATAAATGTACTCACCAGAAATGGAAATGATGTTGTCATTCCTCAAAATCAAACCTGCTGCGGAGCACTTCATGTCCATGCAGGTGACCGCGAGATGGGAAGGAAACTGGCAAAGCAGAATATGGAAGCATTCAAGGATTTCGATAAAGTGATCGTCAATGCAGCAGGATGCGGCTGCATGATGAAGGAATATGCCGAATTATTCAAGGAAGATCCAGAAATGCATGTGAAAGCAGAGGAGTTTTCAGATAAGGTAGAGGATATTTCGAAACATCTTCATGATACAGGTTATGAAAAGCCAAAAGCTGAAATAAATACAAGAATTACTTACCATGATGCCTGCCACCTTGCACATGGACAGGGAATCCGCCAGCAGCCGAGAGACATCCTCTTGGATATCCCTGGAGTAGATATGGTCCAAATGCCAAACTCAGACCGCTGCTGCGGAAGTGCTGGAATCTATAATATAACCAATCCAGAGATGGCCGATGCTGTTCTAGAGAGCAAAATGGAAAATGTACCTGATGATGTAGAGATGATATCAATGGGCAATCCCGGCTGTATGCTTCAAATGGCGATGGGTGTTCAAAAATACGGGCGGAACCAGAAAATCGTTCATACCGTACAGCTTCTTGACTGGGCATATAAAAAGGAAGACTGCATGAAGGAGGGGGAATAAATGAGGGGAAAGAATATTAAATCAAAGGATAAACATATCTTGAATTTGGCTAATATTGTTGGCGGCGCCCGCTCCATTCTTTATCAAAAGGAAGATCTGCTTGCGTATGACTGTGACGGTTTTACCATTCACAAGCATTTGCCAAAAGCAGTCGTTTTTCCGAAGAACAGCCAGGAAGTTGCTGAAGTGGTAAAGTACTGTTCAGAAAATGATCTGCCTTTCCTTGCAAGGGGGGCAGGAACAGGACTAAGCGGAGGCGCCATACCGTTGAATGAGGAAGTCATTATCAGCATGGTACGGATGAAAAAGCTTATTAGTGTGGATCTTGAAAACCGCCGGGCTGTTGTGGAGCCCGGGTTTGTTAACCTGAAACTGACAAATTCAATATCAGACAAAGGCTATTACTATGCTCCAGATCCTTCAAGCCAATATTGCTGTACAATCGGCGGAAATGTTGCTGAAAATGCAGGCGGAGCCCATTGTTTGAAGTATGGGGTAACCACAAACCATATTCTCGGTCTTGAGGTCGTTATGCCGAATGGAGAAATAATCGAAATCGGGAAAGACGGCATTCCGGATGCACCTGGTTATGATCTCCTTGGACTCATTACAGGCTCTGAAGGCACTCTGGGCATTGTTACTAAAATAACTGTCCGCATTCTTAAGAATCCTGAGGGAAAACAAACTGTCCTCGCCTATTTTGATCATGTCGAGGATGGCAGCCAGGCAGTTTCAAATATAATTTCCGCAGGAATCGTGCCGGCTGCATTGGAAATGATGGATAAAACAGCCATTGAAGGTGTAGAAGCAGCTGCCTTCCCGGTTGGACACCCGAAGGATATTGAAGCTGTCCTTCTCATTGAAGTGGATGGAATTGCTGCAGGAATTGATGAACAAATCGAGCAGATTCTTGAGGTTTGCAGAAAGCGGAATGTCCGTGAAGTCCGTGCAGCCAGGAATGAAGAAGAAAGGGCAAGATGGTGGGCGAATCGAAAGACAGGCTTTGGCGCCATGGGAGCAATCTCTCCAGATTATCTGGTACAGGATGGAGTTATCCCAAGAAGCAAGCTGCCGGAAGTGCTGCGCAGAATCAACGAGATTAGCGATGAGTCGGGATTGAGAATCGCGAATATTTTTCACGCCGGTGATGGTAATCTTCATCCGCTTGTACTGTTTGATGCCCGAGTTCCTGGAGAATCTGAGAAAGCGCTTGAAGCTGGCAGCCTATGCCTGAAGGTATGTGCTGATGTTGGCGGAACAATAACAGGGGAACATGGTGTTGGCATTGAAAAGCGGGAAGAGATGCGATTTGTTTTCACCGAAGAAGAAATTGCAGCCCAGACGGAAATCCGTGAAGTTTTTAATCCTCATAATCTGCTGAATGCAGGGAAACTCTTCCCGACACCGAGCCGCTGTGTTGAGATAAAAAAAGAGATGAAAGCCCAGGCAATTTCATAAAGTAAACTGGCAGCCGCCCTTAAACGAAAGGAGGCTGGCTTAAGAATAATAAAAAGAATTACAAATTGCATGAAAATTATTGAAACGGTAAAGAAAACCATGCTATTATTTTTTTAAGAGATAGAGAGAAACAGCGTTTGGTAATAGCGAACAAGTAAAAATGTTATCAAAGTGGCAATTCTAAGGAGGAAATGACCAATGGGAAACTATGTGAAATCTGGAAACCTGCAAGTTGCAAGTGAACTCTACGCATTTATTAATTCTGAAGCTCTTCCGGGAAGCGGAATCGATCAGGAGCATTTCTGGTCAGGTTTGGAAGCGCTTATAAACGATTTGACGCCTAAAAATAAAGCCCTTCTTGCAAAGCGTGATGAAATTCAAAATCAAATTAACACTTGGCACCGCGAAAATAAAGAATTCGATTTTAATAGCTACAAGTCATTCTTAGAGGAAATCGGCTACCTTGAACCAAAGGCAGAAGATTACAAGATCACGACAGAAAATGTGGATGATGAAGTGGCTGTCCAGGCTGGGCCTCAATTAGTTGTACCTGTTAACAATGGACGTTATGCAATCAATGCAGCAAATGCGCGCTGGGGCAGCTTATATGATGCACTTTACGGAACGGATGCCATTAGTGAAGACGATGGTGCTCAGCGGGAAGGAGGTTATAATCCTGTCAGAGGTGAAAAAGTTATTTCATTTGCCAGAGAATTCCTTGATCAAACAGTGCCATTAACAAACGGATCGCATAAAGATGCTGTGCAGTACAAGGTAGAGGATGGAAAGCTTGCGGTTGTCCTTAGCAATGGGGAAACTGAAGGATTGGGAGATGAAGCGAAGTTTGCCGGCTATCAGGGTGAGGAAGATCATCCAACAGCAGTTCTTTTGAAAAATAATGGTCTCCACTTCGAAATTCAAATTGACAGAAGCCATCCTATTGGAAAAACAGATGATGCTGGCGTTAAAGACGTACTTCTCGAAGCAGCTGTTACAACGATCATGGACTGTGAAGATTCTGTAACGGCAGTTGATGCAGAAGACAAGGTTCTTGTATACCGCAATTGGCTTGGATTAATGAAAGGCGATCTTTCTGCAACATTTGCTAAAGGCACTAAAACAATGACACGTTCTTTAAATCCTGATCGTACGTATGTATCCCCGGAAGGACAAGGTTTTTCCCTGTCAGGGCGTTCACTTATGTTCGTCCGCAATGTGGGACATTTAATGTCTAACAACGCTATTTTAGATGCAAGCGGCAATGAAATTCAGGAAGGTATCCTTGATACAGTGGTAACAAGCCTAATTTCCAAGCATACGATCCTTGGAAATGGCCCTTACCAAAATTCATCAAAAGGTTCCATCTACATTGTAAAACCGAAAATGCACGGTACAAAAGAGGTTGCTTTCGCAAATGAATTGTTTGACCGCACAGAAGATTTGCTTGGACTTGAGCGCAATACATTAAAAATAGGTGTTATGGATGAGGAACGCCGTACTTCTTTAAATTTAAAAGCATGTATCCGTGAAGTAAAGGACCGCATTGTTTTTATTAACACAGGATTCCTGGATCGCACTGGCGATGAAATGCATACATCCATGGAAGCTGGCCCGATGATCCGCAAAAACGACATGAAATCAACTGCATGGCTTAAGGGCTATGAAAAGTCCAATGTAAACACCGGGCTTGCAACAGGCTTCCAGGGACGTGCCCAAATCGGAAAAGGAATGTGGGCAATGCCGGATATGATGGCTGATATGATGGAGCTGAAAATTGGCCATCTGAATGCGGGAGCCAATACTGCATGGGTTCCATCTCCTACAGCTGCGACATTGCATGCTTTGCATTACCATCAGGTTGATGTTTCGGAAGTACAAAACAAGTTGATGGAGGATATTTCTGACCTGCGCGATGATATCCTGCAAATTCCGGTTGCTGAAAATCCGCAATGGAGCCCGGAAGAAATTCAACAAGAGCTTGACAATAACGCACAAGGCATTCTTGGATATGTTGTCCGCTGGGTTGAACAGGGTATCGGCTGTTCAAAAGTTCCAGATATTAACGATATTGGTTTAATGGAAGACCGTGCGACACTAAGGATTTCCAGCCAGCATGTTGCGAACTGGCTGCATCATGGCATTTGCACAAAAGAACAAGTGCTTGAGACTCTCAAGAAAATGGCAACAGTTGTAGACGAACAAAATGCAGGAGATCCGGCTTATCGCCCTCTGGCAGCTGACTTTGATAACTCAGTTGCATTCCAGGCAGCCTGCGACCTTGTATTTGAAGGTTATGATCAGCCAAATGGCTATACAGAGCCGATTCTGCACCGCCGCCGCCTTGAAGCAAAAGCTAAGTATGCTGTAAAACAATAAACTGCAAAAGGAACAGGGCATTTAAAATAAGTTAAATGCCCTGTTTTCAAAAATATGCTGAAGGGAGATGCAAAAAATATGAAATTTACAAGATTCGAAGTTAATTCAGCTGTACATACAGGTGTGATTGAAAATGAAACAGTTAAAGAAATTAAAGGTGATATTTTTGGGGAATGGGAGTATACAGGAAATTCTTTCTCAAAAAGCGAAGTAAAGCAGCTTGCCCCGCTTGTACCAAATCAGGTTATTGGTATTGGAGCTAACTATGTATCCGCAAAAACTGATTTACCGGAATCGCTTCCTGAGATTCCAGTATTCTTTTTCAAGCCAGTTTCGTCAGTTATTGGTCCAGAGGAAAAAATCGTTATTCCGGAGGGCATTGAACAGGTTAAATTTGAATCGGAACTTGCTGTGGTTATCGGTAAAGAGGCTAAGAATGTACCGGAATCGAATGTGCTTGATTATGTCTTTGGCTATACAGTAGGAAATGATGTGACGGCACCGCAATTCTTCCATAGTGACGGGCATTGGACGGTAGGAAAGTCATTCGATACTTTCACTCCGCTGGGACCTGTTATTGAAACAGAACTGGATCCATTCCAAGTGAAGGTTGAGGCGAAATTAAACGGGGAAGAAAAGCAGAATAGCAGCACGGAATTAATGATTATTCCGATCCGCAAAATGATTTCTTACCTGACTAATGTAATGACACTGAAGCCTGGGGATGTCATCCTTACTGGAAGCCCTGTCGGAGCGGAGATGGTTGGTTCCGGCGATGTGATTGAGTGTGAAATTAAAGAAGTAGGAACGCTTCGCAACACATTTGCTGCAGCCCTTGAAGGTGCAAAAACTGTTTAATCAATTCACATTTTCTTGTATGCTATAATGTTAAAAGATAAAGGTTTATGCACCAGAGGTGAGCGTTTTGGAAAGAGAGAATATGGTTAAATCTGTAAGCAGGGCACTTGATATCATCACGCTGGTAAGCATGAAAAAAGGCGGCCTGGGTGTTACGGAGATAGCCAAACAAATAGACATAAATAAAAGTTCCGTATACCGCATCCTGTCTACACTTGTGCAATATGGGTATATTGAACAGGATGGCGAGACAGGAAAATATAAGCTTGGCTACAAGTTCCTTGAGGTCAGCTCTAAACTTCTTGAATCAATCGATTTGAGAGCGGAAGCAAGGCCTTTTCTGCAAGAGCTTGAAAATGAGACAAACGAAGTCATACATTTAGTAGTATATGATCAGGGAGAGGTTGTATATATCGAAAAGCTCGAAGGCAATGAGACATTGAGGATGCACTCAAAGGTTGGAAAACGGGCTCCTATGCATTGCACATCTGTAGGGAAAGCCATTCTTGCACACCTTCCCTCCAGTGTGGTACTTGATATCCTGGAACGGAAGGGGATGCCGGTCCATACAGATAAAACCATTACTGATAAAGAAGAATTTCTTAAAGAACTTAGCCAAGTTAGGCAAAAGGGGTATGCGCTTGATCTGGAGGAAAATGAATACGGAATTACCTGTATTGCTGTTCCTATCTTTGACCATCTTGGAAAGGTGATTGCAGCTGTCAGTATATCAGGTCCTACTATGAGAATGACCGAAGATAGGATGAATACGCTGAAGTCAGTTATGGTTAAAACAGGAAAAGCTATCTCCGCCCGTTTGGGACATGTCAGCCCTTTAAGTTAAATGCATTAGCCCGATATTTCTTTTATTAAAGATATATCGGGCTAATTTTTTTTCAAAAAATATATATATTAAATTTTCTTAATATTGTTGAAATTACAAAAAAGGACTGTATAATAAAGTATAGGTCGAGCTGTTGTTGTATAACAAAAAAATTATAGTTATATAACAATGTTTCGTCGTCCGCAACAAATCGCAATTATTGTTTTTCATTACGAAACAGAAGGAGGAAATGTTATTTATGAGTACTGGAACTTTAGCTTTTCTATCTCTTTTGCCGATTATTGCTGTTGCAGTGTTCCTTGTTGGAATGAGATGGCCTGCCAGCAAAGCAATGCCGATTTCATATCTGGTGGCAGTTGGTTTGGCACTATTTATCTGGAAAGTACCTGGAGCAAATATCGCTGCTGCTTCGATTAATGGCCTTGTTGTTGCAGGAACTTTGCTGTACATTATTTTTGGCGCCATTTTACTTCTCAATACTTTGCAGGAAAGCGGCGGCATTAAAACGATCCGCCAGGGATTCACCGATATTTCTGCTGACCGGCGTATTCAGGTAATTATTATTGCTTGGCTGTTTGGATCATTTATTGAAGGAGCATCCGGCTTTGGTACACCTGCAGCTGTAGCAGTTCCACTTTTAGTAGGATTAGGTTTCCCGGCAATGGCTGCTGTTGTTGCTGGAATGGTAATCCAAAGTACACCAGTTTCATTTGGTGCTGTAGGAACTCCTATTCTGGTAGGTGTACAAACAGGCTTATCAGCTGACTCAAGCATCACTGATAATTTTCTCGTACTAGTAACACAAATTGCCGGCCAGGTTGCAATCCTACATATGATTGCCGGCACATTGGTTCCTTTATTTGTTGTAGCATTAATGACAAGATTTTTTGGTAAAAACAAATCCTTCTCAGAAGGAATTAAGGTGTGGAAATTCGCTTTATTTGCTTCTTTTGCAATGACAATTCCATATGTAATCGTTGCAAATGTCCTAGGACCGGAATTCCCTTCAATGGTAGGGGGATTAGTCGGTTTGGCAGTGGTAGTTACTGCTGCTAAAAAAGGTTTCCTCATGCCTGCTAAGGATCAGATTTGGGACTTTGAAGAAAAGTCTAAATGGGATCCTGAGTGGAGCGGAAAACTGGAAATTAAAGATATTGCACATAAAAGCGGCAATATGAGCATGGTTAAAGCCTGGGCTCCGTACGTACTAGTAGGATTATTCCTTGTTTTGACAAGATTGAAAACGCTTCCTTTCTTAGGTTGGATGCAATCATGGACTGTTAAGTTCGAAAATATCTTTGATTCTGGAATTACATCCAGCTTCCAGCCTTTATATTTGCCTGGCACAATATTTATTCTTGTATCGCTTATCACCTATTTTTTACATGGTATGGATGGAAGCGGATACAAACGGGCCTGGGGTCAATCTTTTAAAACAACAATTGCAGCTTCTACTGCCCTAATTTTTACCGTTCCGATGGTTCAAGTGTTTCTTAACTCAGGAGGCGGTGCAGCAGGTTTTGATAAAATGCCAATTGAGTTAGCAAATGGTGTTGCCGCTCTTGCCGGTGATTATTGGCCATTATTCTCAACATTCATTGGTGGCCTTGGTGCCTTTATTGCCGGAAGTAATACAGTAAGTAATATGATGTTCTCCTTGTTCCAGTACGATGTTGGATCACAAATTGGTGTTGATGCAACATGGATTGTTGCCCTTCAGGCAGTTGGCGGGGCAGCAGGAAATATGATCTGTGTCCATAATGTTGTTGCAGCATCAGCAGTCGTTGGTCTTGTAGGTAAAGAAGGAGCTGTTATCCGAAAAACCTTGTTCCCATTCTTCTATTACGCACTATTAGCAGGTTCAGTCGGATACTCGATTGTTTGGTATTCACAAAAAGGCATATTTAACCTGGGATCATTTATTGCGGTGGGTATAGCCGTTGCAGCCGTATATATTATCGCAACAAACAACAGACGCTCCAACATGATTTTACCTCCTCCAGTTAATGTAAAGTCTGCTAAATAAGGTCTTTTCTAACTGGCTTAGCTCTTATGCTAAGCCAGTTTTTTAATGGATTTAAGAGATATTAAGAAAATTTTCCAAAACCCTATTTTCTTTTCCAATTCATTGTAATATAATCTAACTGTATTAACTGTATTACGAATCATAGTACACTGCATACAGAAGGGAGGGTTAGCATGTTTGAATTGGACGTAAGGAGCCGGAAGCCCATATATGAACAATTGGTTGAACGGTTAAAAGAGCTGATCATAACAGAGGTTTTAAAAGCTAATGAACAGCTGCCTTCCGTAAGAATGCTGGCCCAGCAGCTGACGATCAATCCTAATACCATTCAAAAGGCGTACAGGGAGCTGGAATCCCAAAGCTATATCTATTCAATAAAAGGAAAAGGAAGCTTCGTCAGCCCTGCAACTCTAAAGCAAAACAGTGAAAAAATCGTAAAAGTGAAACATGAGCTTTCGAAGCTCATTTCAGAAGCATTGTACCTCGGTATCACAGCCGATGAATTATTCAAGATGATCAAAGAGATAGAAACAACCGTAGGGGGAGGGATAGAAAGTGATCAAAATCAGTAATGCACGGAAATCTTTTGAGGAATTGGAAGCTGTCGAAAAGGTTAGCATTCATGTCAACAAGGGATCCATTTATGGATTGCTAGGTTCCAATGGAGCCGGGAAAACAACGCTTTTAAAGCTATTGTCCGGCATTTATTTACAGGACGAAGGATCAGTTACGATTGATGGCCAGCCGGTTTTTGAAAACACGTCCATTAAGGATAAGATCTTTTTTATCCAGGATAATCCCTTTTTTCTGCCACAATATACGGTCAAGCAAATGGCACAGTTTTATAAGAGCATATACAGCGGATGGAATGAAGATCGTTTTGAAGAACTGGCTATTATTTTTGAAATGGATATACATAAAAAGATTCATAAATTTTCGAAAGGAATCCAGAGACAAGCTGCATTCATTCTCGCTTTGTCCGCGAGGCCAGAAATTCTGATTCTTGATGAACCAATGGATGGCCTGGATCCCGTTATGAGAAAAAAGGTTAAAAGCCTTCTCATTGACGAGGTTGCAGACAGGGAAATGACCATTTTGATTTCCTCTCATAATTTAAGGGAAGTGGAAGATTTATGTGATTACATAGGCATTATGCATAAAGGCCGGATCATTCTGGAAAAAGATTTGGATGATCTCAAATCTGATACCCATAAAGTTCAGGTAGCTTTTAAAGGACCTGTACCTGCCATCTTTGATTCTATGAAACTACTGCATAAAGAAAAAAGAGGCAGCATCATGATTTGCATCGTAAAGGGGGATGCAGAAGAAATCTCCGCATATGTTGAACAATTTAAACCTGTCATTTTTGATCTGCTTCCCCTTACGCTGGAAGAAATCTTTATTTATGAAATGGGGGATGTTGGATATGCCATCCAGAATATCCTTGGTTAATAAAGAAATTTGGAAAACCATCACCAGGAGTGTTGGCTGGGTTTCGATTATCTATTTTTTAGGGCTGTTTTTTTCCATTCCGCTTGAGATTCTGATGACCGCTTCAGAGGAACAGCGTAAATTCATAGATATTGACAATCTGTTTCAATATCATTTTCAGATTCAGATTATCCTAAACATGAGCATACCAGTGCTTATGGCAGTCTTTTTATTCCGGTTTCTTCAGTTGAAACCATATAGTGATTTAATGCATAGCCTTCCTGTTAAAAGAGAAGCCATTTTTCATCAATATGCCATTGCTGGACTTATTCTTTTAATTTTGCCGGTTCTACTCATTGCCATTATCGTGCTGATTCTTTATCAGCCGTTCTTTTTGAATGATTTCTATAACATTGGCGAAATTTTTAAATGGCTGGGCATCACCCTTATGTACAACATCTTAATCTACTTGTCCGGAGTTTTTGTAGGAATGGTTTCTGGTTTATCTGCGGTACAGGGCGCCTTAACATACATTATCCTGTTGCTTCCAGTTGGCCTGATTGTTCTGCTGGCTTTTAATTTGCCGTTCTACTTATATGGTTATCCGAGTCAATATTATTTGGAGAGCAAGTTTGAGAAGTTTTCTCCTTTGGTTTCATTGACACAAATCAATTACCGTGCATCTGGAGCAGCCGAGATTGCGGTTTATCTCATTCTTATATTCTCCATATACTGGCTAAGTTTGTGGGTTTATAAAAAGAGGAAGCTGGAGGCTGTTTCCCAGGCGCTTGTATTTCCGGTTACTAAACCAATTTTTAAATTTGGAACCACATTTTGCACCATGCTCCTTGGTGGAATGTACTTTGGCGAGATGCGAGGCGGTATGGGATGGCTTATTGCAGGATATGTGTTCGGAGTGTTGATCGGATATGTGATTGCAGAAATGGTTTTGCAGAAATCCTGGCGTGTGACCATCCATCTTAAAGGGCTGATGATTTATACAGCTGCAATGGCCGTTTTGTTCATACTTTTTCAATTTGACTTTACCCAATACGAAAAAAAACTACCTGCGGCTAAAGAAATTGAGCGAGTCCATATTAGCGAAAGTTATTATCTTTATAGTGACATTGATAGGGATGAGCCTTTATATCTAAGAGAATATGAAAATATTGACATGGTCAGAAGGCTTCATAAAGAGATTGTTGAAAATAAAAATATTGATCACAGGCAGTCCAATGTCCAAGATACTGCCTTTATCGTGTATGAACTGAAAAATGGCGAAAAACTTGTTCGAAATTACAAAATAGATAAAACGAATTACAGACCATTTTATAAGCTTATCTATGAATCGGATGAATACAAAACAGCAACAAACGAAATCTACAAAGTCGAAGCTAATGAAACTACCAAAATCACTATTACTCCTTCCGGTCCTGTTAATAAGCGGGCTACGATCACAGATCCTGATGATCTAAAAGAAGCGGTTGAGATTTTGACTGAAGAAGTGGATTCAGCAGCCTATGAAGACAGCCAAAATCATGTTGAGCCGTATGCCTATATCGAAGTTTTCTATGGCGACAGCAAGAAAGCCTACATGCAATGGAATCCTTCCTATACAAAGTTTGAAAAATGGCTTAAGGAAAACTCGCTGCTTGATGAGGCGAGAGTAACAAGTAACGATATATCATATGCCCTGGTTATGAAAGCAGAGGACCTTGAGATTAATCATGCAAGAGGTTTTTCATATGAGGAAATTTTTGAAGATATGAAACAAAGCAACCTGGCAATGAAAATGACCAATAAGGAACAAATTGAGACCAGTCTTAAAAACGCAAAAGGTTTTATAGATGGAGAATATTTAATTGCCTTCTATTTTGAAGAACAAAGAGCGATTGATATTAAAAACTTCAATGGAGAAAACGTGCCAGACTTCATTAAAAAACATTTTGAATAGAAGTTAGGTAAGCTGGAAAGAGAGGGGGATGAGAGTGACTAAACGTTCAGTGGATATGAGTGAAATTTGCAATCTGTACAATAAACGGCTCTTTCATATAGCTTACTGCATTACCCGTGATCACTATCTTGCACAGGATGTTGTGCAGGAAACACTCATTAAGGCATTTAAAAAAATAGATACCATTGAGGATCGGGAAAAATTGGGGGCATGGCTATCGGCGATTGCAACCAGAACAGCAATCGATTTTGTCCGAAAAGAAAGAAGGACATATGAGAGAATAGCAGATTGCATCGATTTGGAAAATTGTCTGGAAAGAAATCATCTCGATGCTGGGCAGGAAGCAGAAATGAACATGCTGCAGGAACAGATATACGCATATGTCGATTCCCTCTCACCCGAACAAAAAAGAGTGTTCCTGCTTAAGGTTAATCATGGATTAAAAGAAAGAGAAATTGCCGACATTCTTCAGCTGAACCCGAATACAGTTAAAACAAAAATATTCCGGGTCAGAAAACAGTTGAGAGAAATGCTGGGAGATCGGTATTCTGCCTGATTTTAAAAAAACAGCTCCTGAAAAGGAGGCCACTGAAAAAGTCCTTAAAGGATAGCCTTTGTTAAATTAGCCGGTTGATTTCCGCTCCAGGAGGCTCACCTGTCCCGCTGCTCCCGCAGGAGTCTCGCACCTTCCGCTCCAATCAACCTAGTGCTACTTAACTAATAGCTTTTAACCTAGCCTAACTAGAACGGCAGAATCCCTTACTTTTTGTGAGGGATTCTGCCGTTCTTTGTTTTATAATGAAGGTAATCTATGTTAAGTGGGTGGTTCCGATGATTCCAAAACAACAGTCCATCAAGCTAAGTCCTTATATGGGACTCTATGACCTAATCGTTCCAGAGGATAAT
>NZ_VLKI01000016.1 GCF_007830235.1 Cytobacillus oceanisediminis | reverse complement strand
CCCTCATGTGAGGGAAAGAATTATCCGGTATTAGCTCCGGTTTCCCGAAGTTATCCCAGTCTTACAGGCAGGTTGCCCACGTGTTACTCACCCGTCCGCCGCTGACTTCCGGGAGCAAGCTCCCATCCGTCCGCTCGACTTGCATGTATTAGGCACGCCGCCAGCGTTCGTCCTGAGCCAGGATCAAACTCTCCATATAAGAGTTGATTAAGCTCATAAGTTGTCTTTTTGAAAAAGACTAAAGAATTAACGTTGACGTTTTTGTTCGTTCAGTTTTCAAAGATCAATCCGTCGCATAAGCGACTTTATTAATATATCATTTCTGATTATCAATGTCAACAAGTTTTTTTAAAAACCTTCTTGATGAAGTTGTTCATCTCTTGCTGACTTGAATTAGTATATCAGCCTGGGATATTGATTGCAAGTGTTTTTTTAAAGAAAGTTATTTAATCAGTACACAATGATAAGTAAGCTCTTTAAACAAACCAAATCTAATAAAAATAGACCGCAAATAAACGGTCTATTTCAAAACTTCATCTATAAATAGCTGGCGGTTTTTTTCTAAATGAATAATCTCGCCAGTGCCTTCTATCTTAACTAAGGGCCTTGTCGGTGATTTATCTTCTATAAAGAGAATTTCTGCATTCTGCCCATCTGAGAGTTTAACCCGGCTGCCAATGGAAAAAGTCATTATACCGGATCCCAAAGCCTGAATGGATTGGATATCATATTTCCCAAAGCTATCCTGAATAAGCATTTCAAGCACTTTGAAAGGAGATTGCTTTCGCCGGTAAAGCCTCTGGGAGGTCATAGCATGGAAGGCATCTGCTACGGCAATTACCTTTCCTGTTTGGTTGATTTTACTGCTTAGTTCACCAAATGGATATCCGGTGCCATCAAGCCGCTCATGGTGCTGGAAAATGCCAATCTTCGTACTCTCCCTTAAAAGAGAAATATTTTGGACCATTTTAAAACTAATGGTGGAATGCCTTTTTATGTCTTCAAATTCTTCAGAGCTTAGTGAGGTGTTCTTTTGCAGGATAACCGGATTTATTTTTGCCATGCCTGCATCAGCAAGGCAGCCCCCGAGAGCTAATTGCACGACTTCCCCTTTGTTATAATTTAATTTTTTCCCTATAAATGCACTTATGATTCCAACTGCCACTGAATGCTGAAACATATAGTCTTCATTAGTCGATAAATGGTGCAAGGAGAAAATTCCGGAAGGATTCCTCTCCATTTTGTCAATGAGCGGTATCATTATGTTTCTGATTTTTGCTATATCTATTGGCAGCCCTGACTGCCACGCGAGAAATTCTTTTTTATAACTTAGAACACTAATTAAAAATGTATCTAAAAAACTTGAGTCATTTACTTTTGTTTCCTGAGTACTCTGGACATCCTCTATCACTTCAGCAGGAATGAAAGGCAACCCATTAACTAATGTTTTTTCAACTACAGCCTCTTCAATTAGGAATACTTTTAAAATATCAAGCAGATCTTTAGTTAGGACGGTCTTTTGGCTAATGATGGGACGATTGGTCATGCTAAAAACATCTTCTGATAAGATACAGCCCTCTTGCAGTTCCTGAATATGTACACGCACCGTTTCCACACTCCAAATGTAATGAGTCTTTTATACCATTTTACATTATTTGGACAAAAAAAAGGAACACAAATAATGTGTTCCTTAAAAAATTACTCCGCGTCATCCCCATTAACTTCTTCTTCAGAAAGGGTTTCAGCATTTTCAAGAGGCTTCGTTAGTTCTTCCTCATCTTTTTCTTCCTCTTTTTCAACTTTTGCTACAGTTGATACCGCTTCGTCAGCATCCTCATTTATGCGAATTAATCTTACACCTTGCGTGTTTCTGCCCATTGTGGAAATATCGTTTACAGCCATGCGGATTAATACACCGCCGGTTGTGATAAGCATAACGTCTTCTTCTCCTGTGACAGCTTTCATAGAAACAAGGCTTCCGTTCTTATCGGTAATGTTGCAAGTTTTGATTCCTTTACCGCCTCTTCCCTGGACACGGTATTCTTCCGCAGGAGTACGTTTTCCGTAGCCATTTTTTGTTACAATCAGGATTTGAGTGTCGTCATCCAGCACTTCCATGCCAACTACTTCGTCATCCCCGCTTAAACTAATCCCTTTTACCCCGGTTGCTGTTCTGCCCATTGAACGGACATCATCTTCAGGGAATCGGATCAGCATGCCATGGCTTGTGCCAATTATGATTTCCTTGCTGCCATCAGTTAAACGCACTGAGATCAGTTCATCATCCTCACGCAGATTTAAAGCAATTAAGCCGTTGTTGCGGATATTGGCAAAGGAGGATAACGGTGAACGCTTGGATATACCTTTTTTAGTAGTAAAGAATAGGAACCAGTCATCGACAAACTCTTCAACCGGAATAATGGCGTTTACCCATTCATCTTTATCAACACCAAGAAGGTTTATAATCGGAATTCCTTTAGCCGTACGGCTGAATTCAGGGATTTCATACCCTTTAGCGCGATACACTTTTCCTTTATTCGTGAAGAAAAGAATTGTATCATGTGTAGATGTCGTGATGAGATGCTCAACAAAGTCATCCTCATTCGTACCCATTCCCTGGATTCCGCGTCCGCCTCGTTTTTGTGCACGGTAGGTGGATACAGGGAGACGCTTGATATAACCTTTGTGAGTTAAAGTAAGGACAATATTCTCACGCGGAATTAAATCTTCATCTTCAATTTGCTCGATGCCGCCAGCAACGATTTCAGTACGGCGTTTATCGTTAAAGCGCTCTTTGATTTCGTTTAATTCTTCACGGATAATTTCCAATACTTTTTCATCATCAGCCAAAATAGCCTTTAATTCGGCAATAAGCGCTACAAGGCCTGAATATTCGTCTTCAATCTTTTCGCGCTCCAAACCTGTCAGACGCTGCAAGCGCATATCAAGAATAGCCTGAGCCTGTTTCTCAGAAAGATTGAATTGTGTCATTAAGCCTTCGCGTGCAATATCAGTAGTCTGGGAACTGCGGATAAGATTAATAACCTCATCAAGATGGTCAAGTGCAATCCTTAATCCTTCCAAAATATGCGCACGAGCTTCCGCCTTTTTAAGTTCAAACTCAGTCCTGCGGCGAATAACTACCTTTTGGTGGTCCAAATAATATTGGAGGCACTGCTTTAAATTAAGTACCTTTGGCTGGCCGTCTACAAGGGCAAGCAAGTTAATCCCAAAGCTTGTCTGCAGAGCCGTTTGCTTATAAAGATTGTTCAGCAAGACATTGGCATTCGCATCTTTGCGGACTTCAATGACAATGCGCATTCCGTTTCGATCAGATTCATCACGCAGATCAGTAATGCCATCAATACGCTTATCGCGGACAAGTTCTGCTATTTTTTCAATCAGTTTAGCTTTATTAACCTGGTAAGGAAGTTCATTAACAATGATAACTTCTTTCCCATTTGACTTTTCCTCAATTTCTACTTTAGCTCTTAATGTAATAGAGCCACGTCCGGTCTCGTAAGCTTTGCGGATTCCACTTCGCCCCAGAATTAATCCAGCAGTAGGAAAATCAGGGCCAGGAATAATTTCCATCAGCTCTTGAACCGATAAATCCGGCTCATGGCTGATTGCCAGAACTCCATCAATGACTTCCCCAAGCTGGTGAGGAGGAATATTGGTAGCCATACCTACAGCGATACCAGAGGTTCCGTTTACCAGCAGGTTAGGGAAACGCGACGGAAGAACGATAGGTTCTTTTTCTGCGCCATCGTAGTTATCCTGATAGTCAATTGTATCTTTATTGATATCCCTTAAAAGCTCCATCGAAATCTTGGACATCCGGGCCTCTGTATAACGCATCGCAGCTGCTGCATCTCCGTCTACAGAACCAAAGTTTCCGTGTCCATCGACAAGCATATAACGATAGTTGAAATCCTGTGCCATACGCACCATGGTGTCATAAACTGCAGAGTCACCATGCGGATGGTATTTCCCGATAACTTCCCCGACGATACGGGCGGATTTTTTATAAGGTTTGTCGGAATGCATTCCTAAATCATGCATTGCATATAAAATTCTTCGGTGTACTGGCTTTAAACCGTCCCTTACATCCGGAAGGGCACGGGACACAATTACACTCATGGCATAATCCAGGAAAGATGAACGCATTTCCTGGCTGATATTAATTTCTTTTACTTTAGAATTAGGTGTATCGGCCATTTAAAGGAACCTCCTTTAAAGAAACTTGGGATGATAAGACATCCTCTCGTTACTTATCGTTTAGCTATTGCTAAGTTTTATCTGCAGAAACAAGCACAAAGGCTGCCGCTTCTGCAGTTGTTACACTTTTTATAATAAATCCCTGCAAGACGGGGCATAAACTAAAAGTAAATAAAATAGACCTATTATGTAAAAGCAGGATAGAGAGACCCTATCCTGAAAGAAAAGCGGAGGCACCTGGCGAGGCGCCATAGCTCTAAAAATTCCTGGTGCCAGAAAGTTTGCTTTTAAGATTAAATATCCAAATTCTTTACATACACCGCATTTTCTTCGATAAAATTGCGGCGAGGTTCTACTTTATCACCCATCAGGATTTCAAACGTTTCATCTGATTCAATGGCATCTTCAAGATTCACCTGAAGAAGTGTTCTTGTATCAGGATCTAGCGTAGTTTCCCAAAGCTGCCCTGGATTCATTTCTCCAAGACCTTTGTAACGCTGGATTCCTGGTTTCGGCTGGCTTGGCAGCTCCGCAAGAGTCTTTTCAAGTTCACGATCATTGTAAGCATATTCAATCCGTTTGCCTTGCTGGATCTTGTATAGTGGAGGCTGTGCAATATAAATATATCCAGCTTCGATAATCTGCCTCATATAGCGGTAAAAGAATGTTAATAATAATGTGCGAATATGCGCTCCATCAACATCGGCATCTGTCATGATGACAATCTTATGGTAACGCGCTTTTGAAATATCGAAGTCTTCGCCGATTCCTGTACCGATCGCGGTAATGATGGCACGCACTTCGTTATTGGACAAGATTTTATCCAAACGGGCCTTTTCTACGTTAAGAATTTTCCCTTTAAGCGGAAGGATGGCCTGGAAATGGCGGTCACGTCCCTGCTTAGCTGAACCACCCGCTGAGTCACCCTCAACCACATACAATTCGCTTATAGATGGATCCTTGGACGAACAGTCTGCGAGTTTACCCGGAAGGCTGGAAACTTCAAGGGCACTCTTCCTTCTGGTAAGCTCCCTCGCTTTTTTGGCAGCAAGTCTTGCTCTCGCAGCCATAAGACCCTTTTCAACAATCTTCCTTGCTACCGTTGGATTCTCCAGCATGAATTTTTCAAGAGCTTCAGAGAAAATCGTGTCCGTCGCAGCACGTACTTCAGAGTTCCCAAGCTTGGTTTTGGTCTGACCTTCGAACTGGGGATCCGGATGTTTAACGGATACGATCGCCGTTAAACCTTCTCGGACGTCTTCACCCGAAAGGTTCGCATCACTTTCCTTAAAGACACCGTTTTTTCTGGCGTAATCATTTATGACTCTAGTTAATGCCGTTTTGAAGCCTGATTCATGCGTACCGCCTTCATACGTATGAATATTATTGGCAAAAGAGTAAATATTGCTTGTGAAGCCATCGTTATACTGAATAGATACTTCAACCGTAATGCCTTCACGTTCTCCCTCAATATAGATAGGCTCATCATGGAGAACTTCTTTTGTTCTATTCAAATGTTCAACGTACGATTTGATTCCGCCCTCGTACATATATTCATTTTTCTTATTTTCCTGACGTTTATCTTCAATCGTGATCGTTAATCCTCTATTCAAGAAAGCCAATTCGCGGATGCGGTTTGCCAGAGTTTCATAATCATATTCAAGCGTTTCAGTAAAAATTTCACTGTCAGGCTTAAAGTGGATGGTTGTTCCGGTATGGTCTGCTTCTCCAATTACTTCAAGGTCAGCACTTGGAACTCCCCGCTCAAATTTTTGATAATATTTTTTGCCATCACGATGGACAAACACTTCCAATACAGTTGAGAGAGCATTTACAACGGAAGCACCAACACCATGCAAACCTCCGGAAACCTTATATCCTCCGCCGCCGAATTTTCCACCGGCATGAAGAACGGTCATAATAACCTCAACTGCCGGCCGGCCCATTTTCTCATGTATTCCAACCGGTATACCGCGGCCATTATCAACTACAGTAATACTATTATCCTTTTCGATCATTACATTGATCTCTGAACAATATCCGGCAAGCGCTTCATCAATACTGTTATCGACTATTTCCCAAACGAGATGGTGAAGTCCTTTGGCACTTGTTGAACCGATATACATTCCCGGACGCTTTCGAACCGCTTCCAGACCTTCCAGAACCTGTATCTGATTCTCATCATAGGATTGTTCCTGCACTGCCTTTTGCTCCATTGCCACATCGGTCACCTACACTTTCCATTTGCATTCCAAATTCGCTAATCTATAAAAAAGCTTGGCTGTACTTTGAGATGCACCAAACTATAATTTTTTTAAAATTCCTGAACACTTAATTTATGCGATCTTTTTTTTAATGTACCGGAAGCCAGCGGGGAGAAATAGATTTTTTCAGTCGTTACCACCACAGATTTGTAAGATCCTTTTGCGAGGTTAATAACTGAATCATCCTGGCGCTCTAAACACTCTTCTGCATATTCGGTAGATATGGCGCTTTCTTTATCAATTATTGCCACAATATCTCTTGCTCGGACTAACACATCTTCACCTACATGGATGTACATGCGATCACCTCACTGAATCTTTTTGATCCTTCCTGCTTCAACACTGAAGGCTGCTGCCTCTTTCAGTGTCTGGTGGTCTATTCCATCAACACTTGTCGTTGTGACAAACGTTTGTACCTTCCCTTGAATGGTATTCAATAAGTGGGATTGGCGGTAATCATCCAGTTCTGAGAGGACATCATCTAGCAGGAGAATGGGATACTCTCCTATTTCAGAATGGATCAGTTCGATTTCGGCGAGCTTAACGGATAGGGCTGTCGTCCTTTGCTGGCCTTGAGAACCAAATGTTTGCACATCCCGCCCATTTACGTGAAAAATAAGGTCATCCCGGTGGGGGCCAAACATGGTTACCCCCCGCTCGATTTCCCTGTTTTTCACTTTTGTAAATTTTTCTTCGTATACTTTAACCATTTTCGACAAATCTTGTTCTTCTGATACCTCTGCAGAGGGCTTGTACTCAATTTTCAAAGTCTCCAGCCCTCTTGAAATGCCTTCATGGATCGGCTGTGCCCAATTTTCAAGCAATCTAAGAAATACAAACCGCTTGGAAACAATTTTCGCAGCCATTTCTATAAATTGTTCTGTCAAAATTTCAAGCATAGTATGGTCAGTCTGCTTTTTTATCTGCAGCATCTTTAAGTAGTGGTTTCGCTGCTGGAGAATTTTTTGATACTGGCTAATATCATGCAAATAGACAGGTGAAACCTGCCCAATCTCCATATCAATAAAACGACGCCTTACTTGAGGGCTCCCTTTTACAAGATGGAGGTCTTCAGGCGCGAACATAACAACATTCATATTGCCGACATACTGGCTTAATTTCTGCTGCTCTATATGATTGCATTTAGCTTTTTTGCCTTTTTTGCTTATCACTAATTGCATTGGCAGAGATCCATGGCTCTTTTGGACCCTTCCTTCTATTTTAGCATAATCTTGATCCCAGCGAATAAGATCTTTGTCATTTGATGTCCTGTGAGACTTCGCCATTGCCAGTACATAGATGGATTCCATGACATTTGTCTTCCCCTGGGCATTTTCTCCCAAAATAACGTTCACTTTATTCTCGAAATTAACTTCCAGTTCTTCGTAATTCCGGTAATTTTTCAAAAGCAATTGCTCTATATACATAGACGCTACATCCTTTTAGGGTTTCGCGCTAAAAACAGCCAGCTAAACGATCGTAAATTCACCGACATCATGAATTTCCACTTTATCTCCTGTTCTTAGCTTTCTTCCCCGTCTTTGATCCTGTTCCCCATTTACAAAAACTTCGTATTCACTTAAAAACCATTTAGCCATTCCGCCAGTTTGAATCACATCTGCAGCTTTCAGGAATTGGCCCAATGTAATATATTCCGTATCGATTTGAACTTCCGTCATATTATTCACTCTTTCCCATTGTCAGACTTTATGTGCTATGCGGAGAAATCTTTTTTTATCATGCACCAAGCACAACAATTTCTAGAATGTTATCTAATATTCTATTTTACTAAATAAATCGCAGATACACAAAGAAAACCCGCTATAGCCTTTAATATTCATTATTCCCTGGCAGTTTGCCGATATTCGGTCTATTTTGGCCAGCTTTTCGCTTATACGATCTGACAGTTTCATGGACCTTACCTCAATTACTAACCAATACCTATACAGATCATTTCTTGTATAAAAAAAGTAAGCCGCCGGCAATGGCCGGCAGCTCCATTATTAGTCTTTAATACGTTCTTACTGGCAGGATCAATTGAAGGATTGAGTCGTCATTTAACGGTTTTATTATGAAAGGCCTCATAGCTCCAGTGAAGCTTACAGTAATTTCTGTGCCTTCAAGGGCTTTTAGAGCATCCATCATGAACTTTGCACTAAAGGAAATCTTTAGTTCTTCGCCTTCAACTGATTTGCTTTGGACCTCTTCGACAACCTTTCCGATTTCCGGCGTATTGGATGAAATTTCGATCACTCCGCCTTCAATAGTGGACAGCTTGACTACATTGTTTCTTCCTTCCTTTGCCAGTAATGAGGCACGGTCAATTGCCTGCAGGAATTCCTTCGTAGTAACAACTACATCTGTCTTGCTGTCTGATGGGATTAGCCTTGATGTATCTGGGTAATTTCCTTCAAGCAGTCTTGAGAAGAACAGCAAATGTTCGGCTTTAAACAATACCTGGTTTTCGGTAATGACAATATCAATAAGATCATTATTGTCATCAAGGATTTTGCTCAATTCACTTAAGCTTTTGCCGGGAATGACAACATTATAATTTTCGTTGGCAGTTGTTTCGATTTGGGCTTTTCTTAATGCAAGCCTGTGGCTATCTGTTGCAATACAGGTTAAGGTGCCATTTTCCACCTTCCAGTTTACACCTGTCAAGATAGGGCGTGTTTCTGAGGTGGACACTGCGAAAACAGTCTGGCGGATCATGGCCTTTAATAGGTCCGTCGGAATTTTAAAAACATTTTCTTCCTCAATTTGAGGTAAGTGAGGGTACTCTTCAGCATCCAATCCATTTAAATTAAACTCGGACTTGCCTGAACGGATAACAGTCTGAAGGTGGTTTTCGACATGGATTTCAACACTGTCAGTAGGAAGTTTTTTAACGATCTCACTAAAAAATCTTGCTTGCAGCACGATTGCACCTGGCTGTTTGATTTCAACAATCTCATTTCCAGCTTCCTCTTTTGGAATAAAAGATTCGATTGAAATATCGGAATCACTTCCTGTTAGTGTTACCCCTTCTTCTGAAGCAACGATTTTAATTCCAGTTAAGATTGGAATGGTTGTTCTGCTTGTTACAGCTTTCATGACATCCTGGACGCTTTGAACCAAACGATCCCGTTGGATTATAAATCTCATTTTTTTAAATCCTCCAAGCATATTTTAATGGCCTAATGAATATATATATTTTTTATAAAAAAGTAATAGAAGTACTAGTAGGGCCTGTTAACATGTGGATAACTGCATTTTTCGAAAGGAAACACAGCCTATCCACATGTGGACAGACTGTGTGTAAGTTAGGTTCAGTTATGCACAGTTAAACCTTGAGCAATTCATTTATTTCTTTAATCTGTTTCTCAAATTGAGAATCTGACTGAAGCAATTTTGAAATTTTTTCATGGGCGTGAATGACGGTTGTATGGTCCCTCCCGCCAAATTCCTCCCCAATTTTAGGTAGGGAAAAATCGGTTAATTCCCGAGATAAGTACATAGCAATTTGCCGCGGAAAAGCAACTGACTTTGTCCTTTTCTTCGCTTTAAAGTCCTCAAGCTTCACATTATAATGTTCGCCCACTACCCTTTGGATTTCATGAATTGTGATTACCTTTGGCTTGGAGCTTGGAATGATATCCTTTAAAGCTTCTGCTGCAAGGTCCGCATTTATATCTTTATTTATTAAAGAGGAATAGGCCACTACACGAATAAGGGCACCCTCTAATTCACGTATGTTTGAATCAATCTGATTAGCAATGTACAGCATGACTTCATTTGGAATGTCGAGACCCTCTGCTTTTGCTTTTTTTCGTAAAATGGCAATACGCGTTTCCAGATCAGGCGGAGTAATATCAGTGATAAGTCCCCATTCAAACCTGGAGCGAAGACGGTCCTCAAGCGTCGGAATTTCTTTTGGCGGCCGGTCACTTGAGATAATGATTTGCTTGCTTTCTTCATGCAATGTATTAAATGTATGGAAAAATTCTTCCTGAGTTTGTTCTTTTCCAGCTAAAAACTGAATATCATCGATAAGAAGAACATCCACGTTTCGATATTTATTGCGGAAATCTCCCGCTTTGTTATCTCGGATTGAGTTAATGAATTCGTTAGTAAACTTCTCGGAAGATAAGTAAACCACTTTAGCAGATGGATTATGATCTAATACATAATGGCCGATTGCATGCATGAGGTGAGTTTTTCCCAGTCCAACTCCCCCATAAATAAATAATGGATTATACGCCTTTGCGGGTGCTTCTGCTACTGCAAGTGAAGCTGCATGTGCGAAGCGGTTACCCGACCCAATAACAAAAGTATCAAATGTATATTTTGGATTAAGCATTGTTAATGGCAATTCAGGCTGGTCTTCCTCTGTCCTTTTCTTTTTTGGCGGAAGTGGAAGATCCACCTCTTCTTCACTCTGATTTTGCGGAATGATAAATTTTACTCCTAACTCTTCACCAGTAATGTCATAAAGAATTCCGGAGATCAGTTGGGAATAGCGCTCTTCCAGCCAATCACGGGCAAACTCATTGGGCGCTTTAACCACTAAAGTATCGCCTTGAAGGGAATGGGCTTTTGTTGATTTTAGCCATGTATCAAAGCTTGGTTTGCTGATTTTCTTTTCGATATTGGCAAGAGCGTTATTCCAAAGATCCGCAATGTTTTCCAATAGATATCCCTCCTTTGCCGTTAGTTTCGTGCAACAAAAACGATAGGTTATACAAGTTGTACAACCCTTGAGTTAATAAATATACGAAACTGTTTATGTGGAAAATTATATAATAAGGAAGTAAAGTGGAATTTCGACAGTATCCACTGTCTGTGGACAAACTTTTACAAACCCCTTGGATAACCTGTCCACATGTTATCCACAATCTGTGGATAATGAAGATATGCACTATGATTTATTAAGTGTGAAAACACAATAATGATAACAGATAATCCTAATGGTTGCAATGCTTTTTAAACCTTTATCCACAAGTCCCCTATCATGTGCATAATAATTGTCCACAGCCTCTGTTTGTGTGAAAAACTTGTCGATATGTGATGTGGATAATGAAAATGCTGTCGAAATTTTATCCACAGAGGGATTTTTCAGTGGTTTTAAGAGAAAAACGTGGAAAAAATGAAAATTAGGATGACATTCAAGCGAAAAGAAGGTAAACTTTCTGAGTGGGTTTATTCGGATCTGCTAAAAGAGAAAGAGGATAGGCAGAATGGAAGCCTGGCTAACAAAAAGACTTTTTGCCATTGATGGCAGAGAGATTAACGGTGCATAGTTGACAATTTTCTAGTTTCATCTATATAATTAGAAAGACTGTCTTTAACAGCAATTCCTCAGGGAGGTGTCATATAATGAAAAGAACTTATCAACCAAACAAGCGTAAGAGAAGCAAAGTTCACGGTTTCCGCAGCCGCATGAGCACTCCGAACGGACGTAATGTCCTTGCTCGCCGCCGCCGTAAAGGAAGAAAAGTATTATCTGCTTAGGCCACTGAAACGTCAGTGGTCTTTTTTTCCATGTATAGATAAATGTTAGCCGATGGGCTGAAAGCGGAACTCCTCTGCCAAGGTTCAAATGCTTTTCCAAGTGGGTGATGACATGAAAAAAGAATTTCGGGTAAAAAAGAATAAAGAATTTCAAGAGGCCTTTAAGAAGGGTAAGTCATTCGCCAACCGTCAATTTGTCGTTTATATATTGAGAAAAGAGGAACAGGAACATTTCCGCATAGGGCTTTCTGTTAGCAAAAAAATCGGCAATGCTGTAATGAGAAACCAGATCAAAAGGTATATCCGACAAGCTTTTTTAGAGCTGGGGGAAGAAATAAAACCACAGTATGATCTGATTGTGATTGCCAGGAAGCCAGTTGCGGATATGGATTTCCATGAGGTGAAAAAAAGCCTTACCCATGTTTTGAAGATTTCACGGGTTTTGAATAAACCGAGACTTGGAAATACTAAAAATCTATAGTCTTTATCTATCTTTATTATGAAGCACTTCATTATAAAAGATGATAAAATAAGATACATATGAGCGTGTCTCTATTTTGGGGACAAGCAAATGCAATATATTTAATTATTAGGAGCAATAAGGAGGAAAAAACGGTTGAAGAAACGAATATTCCTATTAGTCGGTTTGGTTTTTGTTATGGCGCTTTTGTCAGGCTGTACTGAGATCAACCAGCCGATTACGTCTGAAAGCGAAGGCTTTTGGAACGAGTATATTGTCTACCCGCTTTCGCTGTTTATCATTAAAGTAGCAGAAATTGCAGGCGGCAGCTATGGACTATCGATTATCATTGTTACGATCATTATTCGCCTCGTTATCTTGCCATTAATGATCAAGCAAACGAAGAGTTCGAAGGCGATGCAGGCAATTCAGCCAGAAATGCAGAAGCTACGTGAAAAATACAGTTCAAAAGACCAGAAAACCCAGCAGAAGCTACAGCAGGAAACGATGGCATTATTTCAAAAGCACGGGGTCAACCCTCTTGCAGGATGTTTTCCATTAGTCGTTCAAATGCCGATTCTAATTGGTTTCTATCATGCGATTACACGTACTCGTGAAATCGCAAACCATAATTTCCTATGGTTTGATCTTGGTTCTCCGGATCCAATTTATTTATTGCCAGTAATTGCAGGTGTTACAACTTTCATTCAGCAAAAAATGATGATGGCCGGCACAGAACATACAGGGCAAATGGCAGCACAGATGAAGATGATGCTTTATCTTATGCCGATCATGATTGTTATTTTTGCTATTAATTTCCCAGCTGCTCTCTCTCTTTACTGGGTAGTGGGTAATATCTTTATGATCATACAAACTTATTTTATTAAAGGTCCGGACCTGAAAGCTGCGGCGGCCGGAAATGCAGGAGGAGCCAAAAAGTGAAACAAGTAACTGCTACAGGACAGACCGTCAAGGAAGCAGTAGAGTCAGCTTTAGCTCAATTAAATACAACTGAAGACCGCGCAGAGATAACAATAGTTGATGAAGGTAAAAAAGGCGTTTTTGGGATTTTCGGTTCCCGTCCGGCAGTCGTGAAGGCTGTTAAGAAGCTCGATCCGATTGAAGAAGCAGAGAAGTTCCTCATGGATGTCAGTGAGAAAATGGGAATGTCCGTTGAAATTGAAACATTAAAGGACGGAAAAAATGTTCAATTTATCCTATCCGGTGAAAAAATTGCTCTTTTAATCGGAAAAAGAGGACAAACACTTAATTCACTGCAGTATTTGACACAGCTTGTTATCAACCGCTTATCTGGCCAGTATCTGAATGTAGTGCTGGATGCGGAGGATTACCGGAAGAGACGCCAGGATACACTGATTCAATTAGCTGAAAGGCTTGCTCAAAAAGCTCTGAAGACGGGAAAGGAAATTGCGTTGGAACCTATGCCTTCCTATGAAAGGAAAGTTATCCATACCGCTCTCGTTCATCATAAGAGTATAAAAACGTATTCTGATGGCAATGATCCACATCGCCATATTGTCATAGCCCCGGCTAGAACAAGATAGCCGGAAGAACGATTTTAAAAACCCAATCCATTAACGGATTGGGTTTTTTTATGTCTGGATTTAGTTCCAAGGGTTTTTTTATAAGGCTCTTTTCGTATAGATTGTTGTTTTTGTTGCTTACAAACTAGTTTTAATTACTAAGTTGATTGGAGTGGAAGGCACTTGATCCTCGAAAATGCATCCGCATTTTCTTCGTGCGGTGTTTAGTCAAGGATGATTATTCAATGTCCTGTGGGAAGAGAGGGAGCGGGAGACCCCGCAGGCGTGAAACGCCGGGGAGGCTCCCGTTCCTCCCCGCGGAAAGCAAGTGACTGGAGCGGAAATCAACGGGCAAGCTTTATAGTCCAAACTTTGCGAAAACAGCCTTTTATAAATAATCAATTCCTCCGTAAAATATTAATTCTCCATTGGTTTTATTGTTATTCACATGTGGATAAGTTAAAATAGAGCATATTAAATATGAGACGTGTGGATAATTGTTTCTTTATCAAAAAGAAAATGTCTGTGGACAAGCGTAAAATGAGCGGTTTGAGATGCTTTTCTAACAAATAGGCATGTGATATTCTATTAATTTGGGGAATCGATATAATAATCACTTTTATATAGATTGATGAAAGTTAAAGAAAAGAGAGGTGAAGAGAGTGGAATTTGATACAATAGCGGCCATTTCTACGCCGATGGGTGAGGGTGCCATAGCCATTGTCCGGCTCAGCGGCGACCAGGCCTTTGAAATTGCGGATCGTTTGTTCAGAGGGGTTGGAGGAAAACGTTTGAAGGATGTAGCCTCCCATACCATTCATTACGGCCATATCATTGATCCGAAAACAGGTGAGGTAGCTGAAGAAGTAATGGTTTCAGCGATGAAGGGCCCGAAAACATTTACGAAAGAAGATGTTATTGAAATAAACTGCCATGGTGGTTTGGTTTCGGTCAATCGTGTATTGCAGCTATTATTAAACAATGGAGCACGCCTGGCAGAGCCGGGGGAATTTACAAAACGAGCGTTTTTGAACGGACGAATTGATTTGTCGCAGGCAGAAGCTGTTATGGATTTAATCCGGGCCAAAACGGATCGGGCCATGAATGTGGCGCTCGGGCAGATGGAAGGGCGGCTTTCAAAGCTCATTCAAAAGCTCCGCCAGGAAATTCTGGAGATCCTTGCCCATGTGGAAGTGAATATTGACTATCCTGAATACGATGATGTAGAGGAAATGACCCATCATATGCTGTTGGAAAAGTCCGCTTATGTAAGGAAAGAAATTGAGAAGCTTCTGCGTACATCCCAGCAGGGGAAAATTTTGCGTGAAGGACTTTCAACAGTTATTGTAGGACGTCCTAACGTTGGAAAATCCTCTCTATTAAATAGCCTTGTCCATGAAAATAAGGCAATTGTAACGGATATACCGGGAACAACACGCGACGTGATTGAGGAATACGTCAATGTAAGAGGCGTTCCACTGAGATTGCTTGATACGGCCGGGATCCGGGAGACTGAAGATATTGTTGAACGAATTGGAGTCCAAAAATCCAGACAGGTATTAAAGGAAGCAGACCTTATTTTGCTGGTACTCAATTATTCGGATGAATTGACGGCTGAGGATGAAAATATATTTAAAGCAGTCGAAGGCATGGATGTCATTGTCATTGTAAATAAAATGGACCTGGAACAAAAAATTGATATGGACCGCGTTCATGAACTTTCAAAAACCCATAAGCTGGTTACGACCTCTTTATTAGAGGATAAAGGGGTAGACGATTTGGAAGATGCGATTGCTTCCCTTTTCTTTGAAGGTTCAATTGAAGCCGGCGATATAACCTATGTATCAAACACCCGCCATATCGCCCTTTTAAATCAGGCTTTAAATGCCATTGACGAAGCCATGCAGGGTGTTGAAATGGGAACGCCAATAGACATCGTGCAAATCGATTTAACAAGAACCTGGGAGCTGCTTGGCGAAATTATTGGCGACAGTGTCCATGAAAGCTTGATTGACCAATTATTCTCGCAGTTCTGTTTAGGGAAATAGATCATTTTTAGACAAGAAAAATGTCGCTATTAAGCGGATTTTGATTGCAGTAAAGGAGGCCGCATCATGACATATGAAGCTGGAAGTTATGATGTCATAGTAGTCGGAGCCGGACATGCAGGTGTAGAAGCAGGCCTTGCTTCGGCCCGTCTTGGCGCTAAGACATTAATGATTACGATAAATTTGGATATGGTAGCCTTTATGCCCTGCAATCCCTCTGTAGGGGGACCTGCGAAAGGGATTGTTGTTAGGGAAATAGATGCGCTTGGTGGAGAAATGGGCAAGAATATTGATAAAACCCATATTCAGATGCGAATGCTTAATACCGGAAAAGGGCCAGCAGTCCGCGCATTGAGAGCCCAGGCAGATAAATTCACGTATCAGCACGAGATGAAAAAGACATTGGAAAATGAACCAAACCTGACGCTGATTCAGGGGATGGTTGAGCAGCTAATTGTGGAAGAAGGGGAATGCAAAGGCGTTATTACCCAGACAGGTGCCGTGTACTCTTCCAAAACAGTTGTCATTACGACAGGAACATTCCTAAGAGGGGAAATTATCCTTGGAGAACTTAAGTACTCCAGCGGCCCTAATAACCAGCAGCCATCCATAAAGCTTTCAGAGCATTTACAGGAGCTTGGGTTTGATTTGGTGCGTTTTAAAACAGGTACCCCTCCTCGTGTAAACAGCCATTCCATTGATTACAGCAAGACGGAAATACAGCCTGGCGATGATGTGCCAAGAGCTTTCTCTTATGAAACAACAAAGTATATTACTGACCAGCTGCCATGCTGGCTGACTTATACAAACGAAGAAACGCATACGCTGATTGACAATAATCTTCATCGTTCGCCAATGTATTCCGGAATGATTAAAGGAACAGGTCCTCGTTATTGCCCATCCATTGAAGATAAGGTTGTCCGCTTTAATGATAAGCCCCGCCACCAGATCTTTTTGGAGCCTGAGGGACGGAATACACAGGAAGTTTATGTGCAAGGCCTTTCAACAAGTTTGCCTGAGGATGTTCAGCAGAAGATTCTTAGAACCATTCCTGGATTGGAAAATGTCCAGATGATGCGTGCAGGCTATGCTATTGAATATGATGCCATTGTGCCGACCCAGTTATGGCCGACTCTTGAAACAAAGAAAGTAAAAAATCTTTATACGGCTGGTCAAATTAACGGAACATCAGGGTATGAAGAAGCTGCCGGACAGGGTCTTATGGCTGGCATGAATGCGGGTTTGAAGTCTCTGGACAAAGAAGAAGTCATCTTAAGCCGTTCAGATGCTTATATTGGCGTACTGATTGATGATTTGGTCACAAAAGGGACAAATGAGCCATACCGTCTACTAACTTCAAGAGCAGAATACCGTTTGCTTCTTCGCCATGATAATGCCGATTTACGCTTAACAGAGCTTGGGCATAAGGTTGGGCTGATCCGCGAAGAACGCTATAAAAAATTCCTGGTGAAAAAACAGGCCATTGAAGAAGAGAAAAAGCGCCTTCAGAGCATTATTATTAAACCAACCAGTGAAGTACAGGAACTGATCAAGAGCCAGGGCGGCAGTGAGCTGAAAGATGGCATTCGTGCATCTGATTTGTTGAAGCGGCCGGAAATGACTTATGAACATATCCAAAAGCTTGTTCCGGCTGAGGGAACACTCGATCCGGATGTAACTGAACAGGTCGAAATTCAAATCAAGTATGAAGGCTATATTGAAAAATCTCTTCAGCAGGTGGATCGCCTGAAGAAGATGGAAAATAAGAAAATCCCTGAAAACATTGATTATGATGCTATTAACGGGCTAGCATCCGAAGCGAAACAAAAGCTGAAAGAAGTTAGGCCGCTATCGATCGCACAGGCATCGAGAATTTCCGGTGTTAACCCTGCTGATATCTCCATTTTGCTTGTTTATCTTGAACAAGGAAGAATTGCAAGGATATCAGCAGAATAAGGAATGCGGAGGCGCCTTGCCCACGAAGGAACGCAGACTAAGAACGCCACGTCCTGGGGTAACGTCTGCATAACCCACATCCTGTGGGCCTCAAGCACAAGACGAGCCTCACGGGAAGGCGTTTTTTGCCTTTCTGGGAGGATTGTCCGAAACTAGACTGGTTTGTGACCTCGAGGGGCTAGGCGCTGGAGCTAGACAGTTATTGAAGCTCAAAGTTATACTTTTGTATCCAATAATTAATCCGATCATGTCTTACAGCGGAAAGGATTTGCTAATGAATATAGAACAATTTACTGAAATGCTGGCGGCGAATGGGATTGCCCTTTCGTCCCGGCAATTAAATCAATATGAAACATATTATTCCACATTAGTGGAATGGAACGAAAAAATGAATTTAACAGCTATTACAGACAAAGAAGATGTTTATCTAAAGCATTTTTATGATTCAATTACAGCGGCATTTTATTTTAATTTTAACCAGCCGCTGAAAGTCTGTGATGTCGGAGCGGGTGCGGGTTTTCCAAGCATTCCGATAAAAATTGCATTTCCGGATTTACATATTACGATTGTCGATTCGCTGAATAAACGCATTGGTTTTCTTGAGTACTTGGCCAAGGCATTAGAATTAGAAAACGTCCGGTTTATTCACGACCGCGCGGAAACCTTTGGCCAAAACAAGGAATACCGGGAGTCCTTTGATGTTGTAACAGCAAGGGCTGTTGCCAGACTGTCTGTATTGAGCGAGCTTTGTTTGCCGCTGGCTAAAACTGGAGGCATGTTTGTTGCTATGAAGGGTGCAAGTGCCAAAGAAGAGCTGGATGCCGGCAAAAAAGCGATAACGGTCTTAGGAGGAAAACTTGTTGACTCTCATACCTTCACATTGCCTGAGGAAGAAAGTGAGCGCAACATTTTGATCATTAAAAAGGAAAAAAGCACGCCCAAAAAGTACCCAAGAAAGCCGGGTACGCCCAATAAAACACCAATTGAGTAGGGTGCGCATTTCAGCAATGTATGACATAATGGTATAGATTAATATGTCTTTTACCAAATTATTATATTGTTACAGTTCGGCAGGAAATGTCATTATTATAGAGAATATGTAATAGGGAGTTTCGTAAAGGTGGTGCAGGGTGATGAAGCATTCTTTCTCACGCTTTTTTGGCCTAGGCGAAAAGGGAGAACAAGTTACAGCGGAAAAACCAGCAGAAGAACAATTGGATATTGAAGACTTAAGCGAAAAAGAAGAAGTTAAGAAAATACCTATTGACCAAATCGTTCCCAACCGTTTCCAGCCAAGAACGGTGTTTGATGATGAAAAAATAGAAGAGCTTTCTCGAACCATCCATACACATGGAATTATCCAGCCGATTGTCGTACGGGAATTTGAAAACGGCCAGTTTGAGATTATTGCAGGTGAACGCAGATATCGGGCCATGAAAAAGCTCGGCTGGGAAGAAGCTCCGGCAATCGTAAAGAATTTAAGTGATACAGAGACCGCTTCGGTTGCATTAATCGAGAATCTTCAAAGGGAAGAGTTATCCCCAATTGAAGAAGCTGTTGCGTACGGAAAGCTATTGGAACTGCATAATTTGACACAGGAAGCATTGGCGCAGCGCCTTGGAAAGGGCCAATCAACCGTTGCGAATAAGCTTCGGCTGTTAAAATTGCCGCAGCCTGTCCAGGATGCATTATTAAGCAAATCGATTACAGAACGGCATGCCCGTTCGCTCATCCCATTAAAAGACCCTGAGAAGCAGGTCGCATTGCTGCAGGAGATTGTCGAAAAAAATCTTAACGTCAAGCAGACAGAAGATCGGGTCGTAAGGATCCTTGAACAGAAAAATCCAAAGCCGAAACCAAAGCGGAAGGCTTTCAGCAAGGATATGAGAATAGCGGTCAATACAATCCGCCAATCCCTTTCCATGGTTTCTGACAGCGGCATCAATCTCGATTCTGAAGAAGAAGAATTTGATGAATTCTATCAAATAACAATCAAAATTCCTAAAAAGAAATAAGATTAACGCGAGAAATCAAGCAGCCTCCTGCTGCGTTTCTCGCGTTTTTTTTCGCAGTTCCCATATAAGCCCCTATTGACCTTAGCAAATGCAATACTCTAATTCCAAAAGACTGTTAGAATCTTCTTATTTTTAACAAAAAAATAATTCTATCTCCTTTTTCGTGATAAAATAGACTACGTGATTTAAAACAATAATGATAGATAAGTAAATATATATTTTGTTATTTTTAAGATGAAAGCAGGTGACACCGTGGGCAAGATTATAGCTGTTGCGAACCAAAAAGGCGGAGTGGGCAAGACTACTACTTCAGTCAATTTGGGTGCATGCTTGGCATACATAGGAAAGAGAGTCTTATTAGTGGATATTGATCCCCAGGGAAATGCAACGAGCGGGATTGGCATTGAAAAAGCTGATGTGGATCAATGCATATATGACGTGCTTGTTGACGATGTGGAAGCATCCAAGGTAATAAAGCCAACATCCGTTGAGAATTTATATGCGATTCCCGCTACGATCCAGCTGGCAGGTGCGGAAATCGAGTTGGTTCCTACCATATCAAGAGAAGTAAGGTTGAAAAGGGCTCTAGAAGAGGTAAAAGCAAACTTTGATTATATCATTATCGACTGTCCTCCCTCCCTGGGACTTTTGACAATTAACTCGCTAACAGCATCCGATGCGGTCATTATACCGGTTCAATGTGAATATTATGCGCTTGAAGGTTTGAGTCAGCTTTTGAATACTGTCCGCCTTGTTCAAAAGCATTTGAATCATGATTTGAAAATTGAAGGCGTTTTGCTGACGATGCTTGATGCCCGTACGAACTTGGGCATACAAGTTATTGAAGAGGTTAAGAAGTATTTCCAGGATAAAGTATATAAAGCCATCATTCCCCGCAATGTGCGATTAAGTGAGGCTCCGAGCCATGGTGAACCTATTATTACTTATGATCCGAAGTCACGCGGAGCTGAAGTATATTTAGAATTGGCAAAGGAAGTGGTTTCAAATGGCTAAAGGTTTAGGTAAAGGTCTGAATGCTTTTTTTAATAATATTGAAACCGAGAAAGAAGAAACGGTAAATGAAGTTAAAATTAAAGAGCTCCGCCCAAATCCTTATCAGCCCCGAAAAGTATTTGAAAAGGAAGCAATTGAAGAACTAAAGCAATCTATTATCGAGCATGGAATATTGCAGCCGATCATCGTCCGAAAAAGCATAAAGGGCTATGAAATTGTTGTCGGCGAGCGGCGCTATCGGGCAGCAAAGGAAGCAAACCTGGAAACCGTTCCAGTTGTGGTTAAAGATTTAAATGAACAGCAAATGATGGAGCTTGCAGTCCTTGAAAATCTGCAGCGTGAGGATTTAACCCCTATTGAAGAAGCTGCAGCCTACCAGCTGTTAATGGATAAATTGAAGGTTACACAAGAGGAGCTTTCCAAACGCCTTGGAAAAAGCAGGCCGCACATTGCGAATCACATCCGTCTGCTATCTCTTCCGCCGAAAATACAGGAATTGATATCAGATGGAAAAATATCGATGGGCCACGGCAGAGCATTACTGGGTTTAAGAAAGAAAGAAAAATTACCAGCACTCGTTGAAAAAACGATTAAAGATGGATTAAATGTCCGACAGCTGGAGCAGCTGATTCAGCAGCTGAATGATGTTTCACGTGAAACGAAAAAGCCGAAGGTTCAAAAGGATATTTTTATTAAGGAACGTGAATCCTCTCTTAGAGAAAGATTCGGAACCACTGTCCATATCAAGCAATCTAAAAACAAAGGAAAGATTGAAATTGAGTTTTTCTCTAAAGAAGACTTGGAGCGCATTATAGAACTTTTGGATACCCATTCTTAAGCCATCTTCAGGATGGTTTATTTTTTTAACAGGATTCTTAAAAAATGATTGTATAAATGAACCTTCCGTGATAATGTAGATAAAATAATTATTCGAATCACGAAATAATAATAGATAAGGTGAAAAGTATGTTTCTGCTTGGTACGCTTGTTAATGGGTTGTTAATTATTATTGGAACCTTTTTAGGGAAATTGCTTCATCGCATTCCTGAAAATATGAAAGGAACAGTTATGCATGCCATTGGCCTTGCTGTCATCGTGCTTGGCCTCCAGATGGGCTTTAAGAGCGAGAATTTTCTCGTAGTCATATTAAGCCTTGTTTTCGGAACCGTGTTTGGTGAATATTTTGCCTTGGAAGATAAATTGAATAGGCTTGGCGGCTGGCTTGAAAGCAAGATTGGTTCTAAGGGTGAAGGCAGTATTTCGGAAGGCTTTGTTACAGCGACACTGATTTTTGTCATTGGCGCCATGGCTATTATCGGCGCACTGGATAGCGGGATTAGAGGCGATCATTCTGTTCTTTATACAAAGTCCATTATTGACGGTTTTACTGCATTGATTCTCACGACTACCCTGGGAATTGGCGTTTTGTTTTCGGCTTTTCCGGTCATGATTTATGAAGGATTGATTGCCCTTTTTGCTACACAAATTGACCGATTTGTCCCTCAGCTGCTGATGGACAGCTTTATTAAAGAAATGACTGCTACAGGTGGAATAATGATTTTTGCTATTGGTCTGAATTTAACTGGACTGACGAAAATCCGGGTAGCAAACCTGCTGCCAGGGATTTTGGTAACTGGGGTAATTGTTTCAGTAGTTTACTTTTATGGGCTTTATTTTTAGGCTCTGAAACTTAGGTGTTGATTTCCGCTGCAGGCACTCAGCGAACAGCTGGCGGTCCGGGAGCCTCTTCAAGCATTAATGCTGCCGGGGTCTCCCTTTGACACGCTTCTCCCGCAGGACTTGAATAAGCATCCTCGAATAAACACCGCACGAAGAAAATGCGAATGCATTTTCGAGGATCTCGCGCCTTCCGCTCCAATCATCAGTGCTAAATCAACAATTAGTTTTAACACAGCTTGTTTCTAAAAGCTTCGTTTCGGAATGTGTCCGGTAGAGTTTCTGAAGAGCTGGCCAATCCCTATTAGACCGTGAAGTCTGAAAAGGAAAAGAGAATAATTCATCAAAAAAGCCATGAGAGTCTGTTGCTCCCATGGCTTTAATTCAATTTTTATGGTGTTTGTTCACGGTTCAGTTCCCATTTAAATGCCGGCCAGGCTGGTGCAGTTTGATGTGTTAGGCTGGCTTCATAAATGCCATTGGCAATTGTTTTGGCCATTTTCAGCACGAGGTTCAGCCTTGTATTCTGAAGGACAAAGAACTCCATAAAGCCGCTTACATTCACAATGCCGGTTATATGCATATGCCCTACTTCCGGAAGATCCTTGTTCACGCCTGCCCCTGGCTTAACGGGCCCTTCCCCGATTTGGATGACTCCCACACTTTTTAATCGGCCTAAGCATGCATCAATCCCAATAATATAGGGATTAAAATGTTTCTTCTTAATTTCGTTCAGCTTCTCTTCCAGGTTTACAGCATGAATGGGATCTTCGAGTGTACCGTAAACGTGAAAGGAAGAAATGGATTTTTCCTCAAGGAGTGTGCCGACAAGCGGACCTAATGAATCGCCTGTAGAACGGTCTGTGCCAATACAGACAAAAACGATGGGACGGCTACTGACGCCTGAGGGCAATATATTTTTTAGCTCAGCAGCCAATTTAGCAGCAGAGTTTGTTTCTTCGTGCGATATTCTGGCAGAAGCCCCGCCCTTTTTATCAAACAAATTTGGTTTGAAATTCATATAGGTCCCACTCCCTCTTTATTCCTTGCCATGCCGGTTCAAAGTGATGAGATCATGATAATGGCGGTCCATTAATAAAACGTTTTTATCAGTATACGGAAAATTTTTGTAATCTATACATACCTATAATATTTAATCCTTAAACAATGGCTTTATATGAAGGCGCTGCTTTTATGTAAAAACTAAAAACTGTAAATGAAAGTGGAAAATTGATAAAATAATTTTGTTTTAAATAGGTTCGCACTGTATGGAAAGATCAAGTATAATTCATACAAGCTAGTGAAGCAGGCTATCTATGGGGCATGAAATGATTGTTTTCTTAATTACTTTCACTAAAATGAAGCAGGTGAAACCATGAGTTATATTGAAAAAATGTTTAACAGTATGATAGATAAGCTTTCAAATGAAGAAACGTGGATAACAATCGGGGAAAGCTTTCTTAAGATCATTGCGATTTTAATCCTTACGAGTATTCTGATTAGGATTGGCAAGCTGGCAATACGGAATATTTTTAAAGTCAGAACACCTTCGAGGCTAAGGATCTCCGAACGCCGTGAAGCTACACTGCTGAAGTTGTTGGAGAATATGCTCACATATGTTGTATTCTTTGTAGCAGCAATCATGACTTTGTCCGTACTGACCATTGATGTAAAAGCACTTTTGGCCGGTGCCGGAATTGTGGGATTGGCTGTGGGGTTTGGCGCACAAAGCCTTGTTAAGGACATCATTACCGGATTCTTTATTATTTTTGAAGATCAGTTTTCGGTTGGGGATTATATTCGGGTTGATCAGTTTGAAGGAACCGTTGAAGAAATCGGCCTTCGAACGACGAAAATTAAAAACTGGACCGGCGAGGTTCATATTCTTCCGAATGGAAGCATTATGCAGGTGACCAATTTTTCTTTGAATAACAGCATTGCCTTTGTAGATATCAGCATTGCTTATGAAGGAGATATTAATAAAGCGGAAAAAGTGCTTCAGGATTTATTTGAGAAGCTGCCTGAGAAATATGAAGATATGGTTAAGCAGCCTGAAATTCTAGGGGTCCAAAACCTAGCTGCTTCTGATGTTGTTCTTAGAGTTGTATCAGAAACTTTGCCGATGAGGCATTTTTATATCGCACGCCAATTGCGAAAAGAAATTAAGCTTTGTTTAGATGAGCATGGCATTGAAATTCCGTTCCCGCGTCTTGTTATGTATACACGGAATGAAGAAGGGCCTGCCCAGGATAAATCAAAATTGAATTCGGAGGGGTAAGAGATGGAACAAAAGGAATTTAATTTGCATGATGTTGTCGAGATGAAGAAGCCTCATCCGTGCGGGGCAAACCGCTGGAAGATTATCAGAATGGGAGCAGATATCAGAATTAAATGTGAAGGCTGCGGGCACAGCGTCATGATCCCAAGAAGAGAATTTTCCCGCAAAATGAAGAAAATTCTCGTGAGGCATGAGGAATAAAGCGGGTTAGATAAATAGAAAATCAGGGAGATGAGGTTCATGGCAAAGGAATTCAAGTCAGCCTGTCCTCTAAACTGCTGGGACAGCTGCGGTTTTCATGTGACTGTTGAAGACGGAAAGGTTACAAAAGTTGATGGTGATAAAAGCCATCCGATTACAAAGGGGAAAATTTGCGGCCGCGGCAGAATGCTTGAGAGCAGAACCAATTCACCGGAACGCCTGCTTTATCCTTTAAAAAGGATTGGTGGCGAGTTTAAGCAAATTTCATGGGAACAGGCTTTACATGATATTTCCCTGAAAATGAAGGAGTTAAAAGATACGGTTGGAACAGCTTCCATTTTGCATAGCCATGATTACGCTAATGGCGGATTGCTGACGAACCTGGATCAGCGGTTTTTTAACTGTTATGGCGGTGTAACCGAATTAACGGGCTCTATTTGCTGGGGAGCCGGGATTGAAGCACAAAGCTGGGATTTAGGAGATGCTTATAGCCATGGACCTGATGATATTTTAAACAGCAAACATATCGTCATTTGGGGAAGAAATGTGGCCCGCACCAATATGCATTTGTTTCAAATGCTCCAGGAAGCAAAGAGAAATGGAGCCAAACTATATGTGATCGATCCAATCTATAATGCCACTGCCAAAATAGCGGATAAATATTTCTCTGTGAAGCCAGGAATGGATGGGCTGCTTGCGGCCGGCATCATGAAGGAGATGCTGCGGCTCGGCTTGCAGGATAAGAGTTTCATAGACAATCATTCAGTAGGCTTTGAAGACTTGGCTGAGCTTCTAAATACTATAACGCTGGAGGAAATTGCTGAAAAAACGGAAGTGCCTGCTGCAGTGATGACGGAGCTTGCGGCTGTGTATGGGGATCGTCCTGTATCCACGTTTTTCGGTTTGGGCATGCAGCGCTACGAAAACGGAGGCAATACGGTCAGGCTGATGGATGCTTTGATTGCTGTTAGCGGCAATATCGGCATTCCTGGCGGAGGAGCGAATTATGCCAATAGGCAGGTAGGGCAGAGTTTTGATACGGCATCCCTTGCCCTTCCCCACCGCAAAACTTCTTCAAGGCAGTTTACGATGATGAGACAGGCAGAGGGAATTTTAACAACCAAAGATCCTGAAATAAAAATGATCTTCGTAACCTGCGGAAATCCTTTAACCCAGGTCCCTGATTCTTCAAGGGTTCGAGAGGCTTTTGCATCTGTGGATACGGTTGTTGTAATGGAGCAGTTTATGACAGATACGGCAAAACTGGCTGATTATGTGCTGCCGGTTGCCACTGTTTTTGAACAGGAAGATATCTATTATTCTTCGATGTATCATCACTATGTAAACTATGGGCCTAAGCTGGTTGAACCGCCAGGAGAAGCCAAGCCTGATTTATGGGTTTGGACAGAGCTGGCCAATCACCTTGGGTTTGGGGCTGATTTTGATTTTACAAGAGAAGAATTTATCAATATGGGGCTTCAATCTCTCAAAGAGCATGGATTCACACTTGAAAGCTTACGGGACTCATACCATAAGGAGCTGCCGGTTGATACAGTGCCGTGGGCAGACCGCCAGTTTAAAACACCGAGCGGAAAGTATGAATTTACCTCGTCAGCTGCCTTCCGGAAGGGTTTCGAAAGCAAGCTGACCCTTGCACTGCCTAAAGAAACAAAGTGGACAGACGAGGATCTGGCGAAGAAATATCCTTATACGTTATTAACGATACACCCTCTTCGCTCCAACCACTCTCAACACTATCATTTGCTAAAGCCTGAACCAAAAGCAAAGGTGGAAATTGCAGAAAATATTGCTATGAAGCTTGGGCTTGAAGAAAATGATTTTGTTAAAGTGTGGAATGACCGGGGTGAAATGAAAGGCTGTGTCCATATTATGAAAATAGCCCACCCGGATACGATTAATATCGACGAAGGTATCTGGACAAAATTCGGCGGTCCTGTCAATAACCTCACATCAAGCCGTGAATCTGACAACGGCCTGGGCAGCACGCTGTATGACTGCCTTGTTAATATTGAAAAAGTATAAATTGGGTGCCAGGTATCTACACCACTTCTGCAACTGGTATGGGTATTTGGCACCTTTATTGTTGTCTAGCTGCGGCTCCTGGGGAATCGAGTCATAAGACGATCCCTTCCATAAGGAAAAAAACACCTTCTACAGGAACCACCTTATGCTTGTCATCCCCAAACAGTTGCCTCGGCTTTTCTTGCTGCCTTTACTTTTCCCGGGCAAATATCTATAATTGTTAAAGGCTTGTTTAAATTGATATGAATCGGATTTTTATAGATGATGATTTTAAAATGAGGAGTGACTTGGATGGCTTTAACAGCTGGTATTGTAGGTTTGCCGAATGTCGGGAAATCTACTTTGTTTAATGCAATTACCCAGGCAGGAGCGGAGTCTGCAAACTACCCGTTCTGTACGATTGACCCAAATGTAGGGATTGTTGAGGTGCCTGATCACCGCTTGACTAAATTAACTGCATTGGTTCAGCCTAAGAAAACTGTACCAACCGCTTTTGAATTCACTGATATTGCCGGCATCGTTAAAGGTGCAAGTAAAGGGGAAGGCTTGGGAAACAAATTCCTTTCACATATTCGCGAAGTGGATGCCATTTGCCAGGTTGTCCGCTGTTTTGCTGATGATAATATTACACACGTTTCTGGTAAAGTGGACCCAATTGATGATATTGAAACAATCAATCTGGAACTGATTTTGGCTGACCTTGAATCTGTTGATAAGCGAATTGGACGCGTGAGCAAATTGGCTAAGCAAAAAGATAAAGAATCCGTGTTTGAGCTAGAAATTCTTGAAAAGTTAAAAGAAGCATTCGAATCAGATAAACCTGCTCGTACAGTGGAGTTCACGGAAGAACAGATGAAGGTTGTAAAAGGCTTGCACTTGCTTACAATCAAACCTGTTCTTTATGTAGCGAACGTTAGTGAAGATGATGTTGCAGATCCTTCTTCAAACCAATATGTGCAGCAGGTAAGAGAATTTGCAGAAAAGGATAATGCCGAAGTTATTGTCATTTGTGCAAAAATTGAATCTGAAATTGCAGAGCTTGAAGGGGAGGAAAAAGAAATGTTCCTTCAGGAGCTCGGCATTGAAGAATCAGGTCTTGACCAGCTGATCAGAGCAGCCTACAGCCTTCTTGGACTGGCCACTTATTTCACTGCCGGAGTTCAGGAAGTCCGTGCCTGGACATTCCGCAAAGGCATGAAAGCTCCTCAATGTGCGGGAGTTATTCACTCTGATTTTGAAAAAGGGTTCATCCGAGCTGAAACGGTTGCCTATGATGACTTACTTGCAGCAGGAAGCATGACAGCTGCAAAAGAAGCTGGGAAAGTACGACTTGAAGGTAAAGAGTATATTGTAAAAGATGGAGATGTTATGCACTTCCGTTTTAACGTTTAATAGATCGAACTGATCAAGAACTCCTTTTTAGGGGTTCTTTTTTTTTACTATCCAGGTAGTGCAAAGTTGATGGAGCGCCAAGTGACCGATATATTAAAAAAGTGACCGATAAAATGTAGAATTTGACCGATATTTTTTAAAAGTGACCGATAAAAATGAAATCTGACCGATAAACATGCGAAAGTGACCGTTATATCCCCTGAGAGCAAAAAATGAACCACCAAAACAGCAAACCAGCTGTCGAAAAGTCAATCATAAAGCTTATGAAGGACAAAAAAACGTAAATAATCAACAAAAAGTCAGTCAACAAGCTCTTGAAGGACAAAAGCCCGTATAAAAGTCACTAAAAAGGAAAACAATATCTAGTTCAAATGAAATTAAGGTGTCCTTATCCGGTATCCCTTTCAAATAGTCTAAATGCAGAAAAAACATCCTAATTCGCAGAGAGATTAAAGGACATTTCATTCCCGAGTGGAGAGAAAAACCTATTCTATGATTAACTCTAGCAGTTATTGCTTTTACAAAATTAATGTGCTATAATTTTAACTTGTGAGTAATGAATATATTGCTCCTTGCCCTTTTGAAGGGCCGTTTAGACCAAAAGGAGGTGAAAGTGATGAGAAAGTACGAAGTTATGTACATCATCCGCCCAAACATTGAAGATGAGGCTAAGAAGGCTCTTGTTGAGCGTTTTAACACTATCTTAACTGATAATGGTGCGGAAGTATCTGAATCAAAAGATTGGGGTAAGCGTCGCCTTGCATACGAAATCAATGATTTCCGTGATGGCTACTACCAACTAATGAACGTTAATGCTGAAGCAAAAGCAGTTGACGAGTTCACTCGTTTAGCTAAAATCAGCGAAGACATCATCCGTTATATCGTAGTTAAAAACGAAAAATAATAGATAAAGCAATTTTTACCGAGAGGAGTTGATTCTGATGATGAACCGTGTTGTTCTTGTCGGACGTTTGACAAAGGATCCTGATTTACGGTATACCCCGAATGGAGTACCAGTAGCTTCATTCACTCTTGCAGTGAATCGTACTTTTACGAATCAGCAAGGTGAACGGGAAGCAGACTTCATCAACTGTGTGATATGGAGAAAGCCTGCTGAAAACGTAGCGAATTTCCTGAAAAAAGGAAGTCTCGCAGGCGTTGACGGTCGCATCCAGACACGTAGCTATGAGGGCCAGGACGGAAAGCGCGTATATGTGACAGAAGTCCAAGCTGAGAGTGTGCAGTTCCTTGAGCCGAAGAATAGTTCTGGCGGCAGAGGCGACAATACGAATTACGGCGGACCGAGAGATCAGGATTCCCCGTTTGGAAATAACAACAATCAGAATCAACGCCAAGATAATCGTAATCAGGGCGGCTATACTCGTGTGGACCAGGATCCATTCGCAAATGACGGCCAAATCGACATTTCCGATGACGACCTTCCATTCTAATAGTGCCCGATTATCGAACGGATATAAATAAAAAGTAAAAAGCTAAAGGAGGTAAATGACCATGGCTGGAGGACGCAGAGGCGGACGTGCAAAACGTCGTAAGGTTTGCTATTTCACTGCAAACGGAATCACTCACATCGACTATAAAGATGTGGATCTTCTAAAAAAATTCATCTCTGAGCGCGGCAAGATTTTACCACGTCGTGTAACAGGTACTAACGCTAAATACCAACGTAAATTAACGATTGCTATTAAGCGTGCGCGCCAAATGGCTTTATTGCCATACGTATCAGGTGAATAACAATCACTGAAAAGACGCCGGTTTTCCGGTGTCTTTTTTATTAGTTTTAAAAGGTATCATATCCAGAATCAGATTGCCATCTTTCTTCTGAATATTTAATTCCCCTATCTTTTTGATTAAAATATGGCAGGGCATGCCTATAATCCGGCTCTTCAAACAACAAGGTTGAACCTGTCTTTAATACTAGCTACAATAGATTTTATGAGTTGTCATTTATGGAGTTGCTTCAAAAAGCCGGGAAAAATAAACAGGCCCTTTTCCTCCTTTTTGGACACGCAGTTTAAGGGGTGTAAGAATGAATAATGTACATAAATTAACGGAAGGCGCTGTATTTTTAGCTGTATTTGCTGTCCTTCTTCTAATTTCCTTGTATGTGCCGATTCTCGGTACAGTATCTATTTTCTTTTTGGCGCTTCCATTTATTATGTTTGCAGCTAAAAACAATCGGATGAGCGCAGTTGTTTTTCTAACTGGAGGCGTGTTGCTTTCCTTGATTATTGGTTCCATTATGGCTATTCCACTTGCATTGACATTTGGTTTGACAGGAACGGTAATCGGTGATTTTATCAGGGAGAAAAAAGGAAGGGCATCTTCATTTATTGCGGGAACGCTTGTATTTCTTGCTAGCTTATTGCTGCAGTATGCAGCGGCTGCGGCCTTATTTAATGTCAATTTTATTGAAGAGGGCATTGGGCTAATGGAAGAGTCCATCTCAATGTCTAAAGGGATGCTGGAAGGCATGGGGCAGAATGTCGATGACAAAGTCGTGGATCAGTTTACTGCTGGTTTGCAAATGATTGAAACCTTAACACCCAGCTTATTTGTGATGACGGCTGTCATTTCCGTTTTCCTCATTCAATTGGTTTCATTTCCTATTGCAAAAAGGTTCGGAATTAATGTTGAAGGCTGGAAGCCCTTTAGGGAAATGAGCCTGCCCAAAAGCATCTTGTGGTACTATCTAATTACGATTGTAGCATCGTTTATTTTTAATCCTGCTGAGGGAAGCTACTGGTTCCTGGCACTTGTAAATATCGCGTTTATTTTACAGCTGTTTATGATTATTCAAGGACTTTCCTTTATTTTCTTCTTCAGCCATTTAAAAGGGTTTCCCAAAGCAGTGCCAATTATAGCTACGGTATTTACATTTCTTATTCCATTTGTCCTTTATATTGTGAGGATATTAGGTATAATTGACTTAGGATTCGATTTAAGGCACAGATTAGAAAAAAAGTGATGAATAACACTACTGTTTAGGAGCTGAAAACATGCCTTCGTATTTAGAAAAGCGGTCCATACGCTATCCGATATTTGGATTGATGGGCATAACAGTGGTGCTTCTCGGAATATTGGCGTACTACAATTGGCTTTTTGCACTAATAGGGCTGTTTCTGGCCATCCTTCCTTTCTACTACCTTTTTCAGCTGGACCAAAAACAAAGGAAGGAAACGGAAGAATATATCTCTACCCTATCCTACCGGGTAAAAAAAGTCGGCGAAGAAGCTCTTATGGAAATGCCGATTGGGATTATGCTAATCAATGATGATTATTATATTGAATGGACAAATCCCTTTTTAGCATCATGCTTCGATGAAGATACGCTAGTTGGAAGATCGCTTTATGACGTCGCGGATTCGCTTGTTCCACTTATTAAACAAGAGGTAGAAACAGAGATCATTACACTTCACGACCGTAAGTTCCGGGTGATCCATAAACCTGATGAACGCCTTTTATACTTCTTTGATGTAACGGAACAGACAGAAATTGAAAAAATGTATCAGGAAGAAAGAACAGTCATTGCTTTTATATTCCTGGATAATTATGATGAGTTAACTCAAGGTATGGATGATCAGACAAAAAGCAGCCTCAACAGCCTTGTTACCCAGATTTTAAATAAGTGGGCGCAGGATAATGGTGTTTTCTTAAAAAGGGTTTCGTCTGAAAGGTTCATTGCTGTCTTTAATGAACACATACTGCAGCTCCTTGAAAAAGGAAAATTCACCATCCTTGATGACGTTAGGGAATCAACATCCAAACAAAATGTTCCTCTTACTTTAAGTGTTGGTGTCGGAACTGGCGTTTCCTCGCTTCCTGAACTTGGTTCTCTTGCCCAGTCCAGCCTGGATCTGGCTTTGGGCCGAGGCGGTGACCAGGTAGCTATTAAGCAGACGAATGGAAAGGTTAAATTCTTTGGCGGAAAAACCAATCCGGTGGAGAAGCGGACCAGAGTCCGTGCCCGAGTTATTTCGCATGCTTTAAAGGAGCTTATCTCCGAGAGTGACAAAGTGATTATTATGGGCCATAAGAGTCCTGATATGGATGCCATTGGAGCAGCCATTGGAATACAAAAAGTGGCACGCATGAACCAGCGTGAAGGTTACGTTGTTGTGAATTTCAATGAACTGGATACAGGTGTCAGAAGAATGATGAAGGAAATTGAAAAGAATGAAGAGCTCTTTTCGAAATTCATTACCCCTGAACAGGCATTGGAAATGGCAACAGACGACACCTTGCTTGTGGTCGTCGATACCCACAAGCCTTCCATGGTGATTGAAGAAAAATTGCTTCATAAAATTGAGCATGTTGTTGTAATCGACCATCACCGCAGGGCAGAAGAATTTATTCATAATCCTCTTCTTGTCTATATGGAGCCATATGCTTCTTCAACGGCAGAGCTTGTGACAGAGCTTCTGGAATACCAGCCGAAAAACGGCAAAATTGAAATGCTGGAAGCGACAGCGCTGTTGGCTGGCATTATTGTCGATACCAAGAGCTTTTCATTAAGAACAGGATCCAGAACGTTTGATGCGGCCTCCTATCTGCGCGGGCAGGGTGCGGATACTGTACTTGTCCAAAAGTTTTTAAAAGAGGATGTAGACACATATATCAAGCGTGCAAAACTGATTGAAACCGTTCAGTTTTACCGGGATGGAGTTGCCATTGCCAAAGGGCAGCCTGACCAGGTTTTTGATCAAGTGCTGATTGCACAGACGGCTGATACACTTCTGACAATGGATGGCGTAATAGCTTCCTTTGTCATTTCAAACCGCTCTGAAAACATGATTGGTGTGAGCGCGCGTTCCCTTGGGGATATCAATGTTCAGGTTATCATGGAAAACCTGGAAGGCGGAGGGCACTTAACAAACGCTGCCACCCAGCTTCATGATGCGACGCTTGATGATGTCGAAATCCGTTTAAAAATGGCTATAGATGAATATTTCGAAGGGAGAAAAAAGGAATGAAGGTTATTTTTTTAAAAGACGTTAAAGGCAAAGGCAAAAAAGGTGAAGTTAAAAATGTAGCAGACGGCTATGCACATAACTTTTTGATTAAACAAGGGCTGGCTGTTGAAGCCAGCCAGGCGAATGTAAGTAGTCTGAATGCCCAAAAGAAAAAAGAAGAAAAGCTTGCTGCAGAAGAGCTTGCTGATGCGAAAAAATTAAAAGAAACACTGGAGAAGCTTACAGTTGAATTTTCTACTAAAGCTGGTGAAGGCGGACGCCTATTCGGCTCCATCACAAGCAAGCAAATTGCTGAAGAACTTCAAAAAACGCATAAAATCAAAATTGACAAGCGAAAAATTGAAATGGATGACGCTATCCGTTCTTTAGGTTATACAAAGGTTCCAGTTAAACTTCATACTGAAGTAATGGCAACATTAAATGTCCATGTAAAAGAGTCAAATTAATAATAGCAGGCAGCCCTTTTGAACATACACTAATTTTGGAAGTAGATTTTGCGAATAAACATGTTAAAATAAAAGGGTTGATTAAAAATGTGATCAGTTTCTGCTGGTCACATTTTTTAAAGGAATTAATTATTTTATTTTTATTTTAAATAAATGGGGCTTTGTTAAAGCTTATTGTTGATTTAGCACCCTGTTGGTTGGAATGGAAGGCACTAATCCCGCGAAAATGCATTTGCATTTCCTTCGTGCGATGTAAATTCGGGGAGGCTTATTCAAAGTCCTGCGGGAGGAGAGTGTCAAAGGGAGACCCCGCAGGCGGGGATGTGCCAAGGAGGCTCCCGGACTGCCCGCGGTTCGCTAAGTGCATGGAGCGGAAATCAACTGGCAAGTGTAACAGTGCCTATTTAAATATAGCATCAATTTAGATGTGAATAGTTTTTGCTTATGCTTTTAATTAAAGGAGGCTTGACTAGATGAGTGATTTATTTGCAGATCGGCTCCCGCCTCAAAATATAGAAGCGGAACAGGCAGTGCTTGGGGCAATCTTTCTTGAACCCTCCTCTCTTACGTTAGCATCAGAGATATTGATACCTGAGGACTTCTATCGGGCGGCTCACCAGAAGATTTACAATGTGATGCTCAAGCTGAGCGACCAGGGAAAAGCGGTCGATTTAGTGACTGTAACAGAAGAACTTAGTGCAGCAAAGCTTCTGGAGGATACTGGTGGAGTCAGCTATTTAAGTGAACTGGCTGGATCTGTTCCAACGGCAGCAAATATTGAGTACTATGCCAAAATCGTCGAAGAAAAAGCATTGCTTCGCCGTTTGATCCGGACAGCTACCGGGATCGCCCAGGATGGCTATACCCGTGAAGATGAAGTTGAAGTTCTCTTAGGAGAAGCCGAGAAAAATATTATGGAGGTAGCGCAGCGGAAAAATGCAGGTGCCTTTCATAATATTAAAGATGTTCTTGTCCGGACCTACGATAATATTGAGGAAATGCATAACCGCAAAGGCGATATTACAGGGATTGCAACAGGATTTACCGAGCTGGATAGAATGACAGCAGGTTTTCAGCGAAACGATCTTATTATCGTCGGTGCCCGTCCGTCCGTGGGTAAAACCGCCTTTGCTTTGAATATTGCCCAAAACGTTGCTACAAAAACTGGAGAAAACGTAGCTATTTTTAGTTTGGAGATGGGGGCAGAACAGCTGGTTATGCGTATCCTTTGTGCGGAAGGAAATATTGATGCGCAAAGGCTGCGTACAGGCTCCCTGACAGATGAGGATTGGGGAAAACTTACGATGGCAATGGGCAGCCTATCCAACGCAGGGATTTTTATTGATGATACTCCTGGGGTGCGAATCACAGATATCCGTTCAAAATGCCGCCGTTTAAAGCAGGAGCATGGGCTTGGTATGATTCTTATTGACTACTTGCAATTAATCCTGGGAAGCGGGCGTTCCGGAGAAAACCGCCAGCAGGAAGTATCAGAAATCTCCCGTTCCTTAAAGCAATTGGCACGTGAGCTCCAGGTTCCGGTTATTGCTCTTTCCCAGCTTTCACGTGGAGTGGAACAGCGCCAGGATAAACGGCCAATGATGTCTGATATCCGTGAATCCGGAAGTATTGAGCAGGATGCCGATATTGTGGCATTCCTATATCGTGATGACTACTATGATAAAGAATCAGAGGACAAAAATATTATCGAAATTATTATCGCTAAACAGCGTAACGGCCCTGTTGGCACGGTCCAGCTGGCGTTTGTGAAAGAGTATAATAAATTCGTAAACTTGGAGAAACGTTTTGATGATTCATTCGCTCCGCCTGGTGCATAAATAAGGAAAAGGGCTTGCAGAAACTGCTTGCCCTTTTTATATTTTCATATTTTCATGGTTTCACGAACATATTTTTATATTTTTATTAAAAATGTTCGTGTTTTATTGACTATAATACGTTGCCTTGTTAAACTAAAGTGGTTGAAAAAAGTAATTTTGTTAAAAACTATTTTAAATAGAAATTATAAAAACCATGGGATTCCCGGAGGTGCTTTTTATGTCATCAGTAGTTGTAGTTGGTACGCAGTGGGGAGATGAAGGGAAAGGAAAAATCACTGACTTCCTTTCTGAAAATGCTGAAGTAATCGCCCGCTATCAAGGCGGAAACAATGCGGGGCATACAATCAAGTTTAACGGTGAAACATACAAGCTGCATTTAATTCCATCTGGAATTTTCTATAGCGATAAGATTTGCGTCATCGGAAATGGGATGGTTGTAGATCCGAAAGCGCTCGTAAAAGAATTGGCTTATCTTCATGATAAAGGTGTTACAACTGATAACCTGCGCATCAGCAACCGCGCACATGTTATTCTGCCTTACCACCTAAAACTTGATGAGGTAGAAGAAGAACGCAAAGGCGCAAACAAGATCGGTACAACGAAAAAAGGAATTGGTCCTGCTTATATGGATAAAGCAGCCCGAAATGGAATCCGAATCGCAGATCTTCTTGACCGCGAAGTTTTTGAAGAAAAACTTGCCCGCAACCTTGAAGAGAAAAATCGCCTTCTTGAGCGTTTTTATGAAACAGAAGGATTCAAAATTGAAGATATTCTAGATGAATATTATGAATATGGCCAGCAAATCAAACATTATGTTTGCGATACATCCGTAGTTCTGAACGATGCATTGGACGAAGGCCGCCGCGTGCTGTTTGAAGGAGCACAAGGGGTTATGCTCGATATCGACCAGGGTACATACCCGTTCGTTACCTCATCTAACCCAGTAGCTGGAGGCGTAACAATCGGTTCTGGAGTAGGTCCTACAAAAATTAAGCATGTTGTTGGTGTTTCCAAGGCTTATACAACACGTGTTGGTGATGGTCCTTTCCCGACTGAGCTTGATAACGAGATCGGCAATCAGATTCGTGAAGTAGGCCGTGAATACGGTACAACAACTGGACGTGCCCGCCGTGTTGGCTGGTTTGACAGTGTTGTGGTTCGTCATGCCCGCCGCGTCAGCGGAATTACAGATTTATCTCTTAACTCCATCGATGTATTAACAGGCATCGAAACGTTGAGAATCTGTGTAGCTTACCGCCATAACGGTCAAGTGATTGAAGAGTTCCCTGCAAGCTTAAAAGTATTGGCTGAATGTGAGCCTGTTTACGAAGAACTTCCAGGCTGGACAGAAGATATTACTGGCTGCAAATCATTAGACGAGCTTCCTGTTAATGCCCGCCATTACCTGGAGCGTGTGGCCCAGCTAACAGGAATCCCATTATCCATCTTCTCTGTAGGACCGGATCGCACACAAACAAACGTTGTCCGCAGCCCTTGGAGACAAAACTAAGATTTGATTGGAAAGCCCTAATGTGAGTTAGGGCTTTTTTGTTTGACCTTCTTCAAAAGAATGAACCTAGGACAATTAAATTGTGAACTTATGGAGTAGAAATCTGATTTTGGGGAATAGAACGTAATAACCGGGGAATAAAGCCTGTTTGCTTGTTAATAACCGCAGAAACAGAGTATTAATTTTTTGGTATTGATGAATTTTCTTTTTATAAAATAGTACTTTCTTTAGTTTTTAATTTAAGGCTGTGAAAGCTCATTGTTGATTTTGGCACCCTTTTGATTGCAGCGGAAGGGGCGAGACTCCAGCGGGAGGAGCGTGTCAAAGGGAGACCCCACAGGCGCGAATGCGCCGAGGAGGCTCCCGGACCGCCCGCGGTTCGCTGAGCTCCTGGAGCGGAAATCAACAGGCAAGTTTAACAGAGCCTAATTTTAAAAGAAATTTTTATAAAAAAGTTATTGCGCTTTTATAAATCTCTATGATATTATAAAAAGCGTCGTCACAGAGACGATCTAGTACGAGCCATTAGCCCAGTCGGTAGAGGATTTTAAAATTTGCAGCATCGAAGCGATTCATCCTCGAATAGCAAACTTTTAAAATCTGCGACAAAGAACGCAGGGCTTTGGAACATCTGAGATAGCAGTATCAAGCTTTAGGAAACATCTTTAGTATGAGCCATTAGCTCAGTCGGTAGAGCATCTGACTTTTAATCAGAGGGTCGAAGGTTCGAGTCCTTCATGGCTCACCATTTTTCTTTTATATGGCCCCTTGGTCAAGCGGTTAAGACACCGCCCTTTCACGGCGGTAACACGGGTTCGAATCCCGTAGGGGTCATGGCAAATAACCGTCAGCAAAAAGCTGGCAAGCCCAGCTAACTTGCTGGCGGTTATTATATTGGTCCGGTAGTTCAGTTGGTTAGAATGCCTGCCTGTCACGCAGGAGGTCGCGGGTTCGAGTCCCGTCCGGACCGCCATTTACTTTACATAATTTTAGTTAGGCAACATTAACTTAATTCGGCTCAGTCGGTAGAGCACGTCTGAGTAAGCTTCATGAAATACTTCAGCGTACCGATTGAACCACAGCTTGAATAAGCTCCCTGAAATCGGGACGAAGGACGAAATCAACTTTGTTTAGGATCAATAACTTAATAAGGCTCAGTAGCTCAGTCGGTAGAGCACGTCTGAGTAAGCTTCATGAAATACTTCAGCGTACCGATTGAACCACAGCTTGAATAAGCTCCCTGAAATCGGGACGAAGGACGAAATCAAGCTTGGTTTAGGATCAATAACTTAATAAGGCTCAGTAGCTCAGTCGGTAGAGCAAAGGACTGAAAATCCTTGTGTCGGCGGTTCGATTCCGTCCTGAGCCATCCCAAAAAAGGAGTATGAAATCATTCATACTCCTTTTTGTTACATTTTTGTAATATAACTAGTTTTCTACTATTTATCTAGTGTAAAAGTTAAGCGTCTCTTCTTTTTTTCTTCTCTTCTCTTTCGTAAGTTCCAAAAACCTTTATATATAGGGATTTTCTCCTACTTTTTCTTTCCTTTTTTCGACAAAAATCATTTGTTTTATTCCAATTAATTCTCATTAAAAGTAACAAAATGTCAGTTATTATACATTTTTATTACATTACGGAGTCTATTAATCTATTTGATACTCTATATGGTAAAGTAAATATTGTGAAAAAATTTAGGTAAATAAATTAGTAGTTACATAGCACTAAATGAAAGTGTGTTTGTTACCGTAGTCTAGGGGGATGTAACAATGTTTAATTGGGTGAAGAATTTAAATTCAGCTACTGAATATACAGCTAAGAGCTTTAGAAATATAATGAATAAGACAGTTGCAACAGGGTTTGCTGCAGCGGCTTTAACGTTTGCTGGCGGTGTTTCAGCACTGGCAAATGATGATAAGCTAATGACTGTTTACTATGTCTATATGGACGATCAGTATATCGGCACTGTATCAGACAAAGAAATAATAGAGAACATGGTCGATACTAAAATTAAAGAGCTTGAAGGCTCTTATAAAGGTTTACAGTTATCGCTTGGTTCAGAACTGTCTTTTATTCCTGAACAAGTATTTGAGTCCAATTCTGAGGTTAATAACTCAGAGGCAGTGAACGAAATAAAAGATGATATTGAAATTCAGGCGGAAGCAGCTGCATTGGTTATTGGCGGAACGACTGTAGCTTATGTTGAAAATTCAGAGCAGGCAAAAGCTGCACTTACTAAAATGAAGGCTTCCTATGTACCAGAGAAAGAACTAAAGGATCTGGAAGAAAGAAAAGCTTCCGCTAGTACTCCTTTACCACAGCTTAAAGAAAATGAAACTCGTATTTTAGACGTTCGATTTAATGAAAATGTTTCAGTTTCACAAACAAAAGTTAAACCAGACATGATTATTAGTGCAGAAGAAGCAGCAAAACTTCTTCAAAAAGGCACTTTAGAAGAAAAGAAATACCTTGTAAAAGCGGGAGATGCTTTAAGTAGCATAGCAAGTGCCCATAATCTTGATATGAAGCAGCTAATAGAGTTAAACAACGGACTAAAGGGAGATTCAGTCCTAAAAGTTGGACAAGAATTGAATGTAACCGTCCCTAAGCCATATGTAAAGGTTATTGTTGAAAAAGAAGTTTTCAAAAAAGAAAAAATTTCATTTGAGAAAGAAGTAATTGAGGATAGCAGCCTCCCTAAAGGCGATACTAAGGTGAAGCAGGAAGGAAAAAATGGTATCCGTGCTGCAACATATTTGATTTCTGAAGAAAATGGACAAACCATTAAAAAAGAGGTATCTGAAGAAAAAGTCCTTGAAGAGCCAGTTAAGCATATTGTCATTAAGGGAACAAAAGTAATTCCGTCCAGAGGTGAAGGAAGCTTTGCGTACCCTGCAGTCGGCGGTTATATTTCCAGTAAGGTAGGGTACCGCTGGGGTAAAATGCATAAAGGAATTGATATTGCACGACCTAGCAACCGGACCATCAAAGCAGCTGATAATGGTGTTATCGTATCTGCGGGATGGGATGGCGGATACGGAAATAAAATTGTGATCGACCATAAAAATGGCTTCCGCACCGTATATGCTCATTTGGATTCAATTAGTGTAAGTGCTGGCCAGACAGTCTCAAAAGGATCAAAGATCGGTGTAATGGGCACGACTGGAGATTCCACAGGCGTTCATCTGCATTTTGAGCTATATAAAAATGGAAAGATGCAAGATCCACTTAAATATATAAGTAAATAAATGATTTTAAAAGTCTCTAGTTTTATACTAGAGGCTTTTATAGTTAAGAATAGTCTGCATAGCCCTCATTTTGCAGGCTGTAATGGTTTGTCCTGTTCAGGAGAATAGCCATCTTTTTCAAATAGATGAATTCCCACTTATAAAGTGGTAAAGTAAAGTAGAGAACATATGATTTAAATTGAATTCTACTGCTCCAAAAATAAATAAATGATGCAAGAAAAAAGGAGATAGGGTATGGATAAAAAAATTCTAGTAGTAGACGATGAGAAACCAATTGCAGATATTCTGCAATTCAATTTAAAAAAGGAAGGCTATGAGGTTGTTTGTGCATATGACGGCAATGATGCTTTGGACAAGGTAGAGGAAATCAAACCGGATCTAATTCTGCTTGATATCATGCTTCCACAGAGAGATGGCATTGAAGTGTGCCGTGAAGTACGCAAAAAGTATGATATGCCGATCATCATGCTGACAGCAAAGGATTCTGAAATCGATAAGGTTTTGGGTCTTGAACTGGGGGCAGATGATTATGTGACAAAGCCTTTCAGCACAAGGGAGTTAATTGCCCGTGTGAAAGCCAATTTAAGGCGCCATCAGCAAATTGCTTCAAAGTCTGAAGAAGAGGAAGAATCAAATGAAATAGAAGTAGGATCACTTATTATCCATCCGGATGCTTATGTGGTTTCCAAACGCGGTGAGACGATTGAATTAACACATCGTGAATTTGAACTTCTTCACTATCTGGCAAAACATATTGGACAGGTCATGACAAGAGAGCATCTGCTTCAGACTGTTTGGGGCTATGATTATTATGGCGATGTCCGTACTGTTGACGTGACTGTAAGAAGATTGCGTGAAAAGATCGAGGATAATCCAAGCCACCCGACATGGATCGTAACAAGAAGAGGAGTCGGTTATTACTTGCGGAATCCTGAACAGGAGTAAGAGGGTTAATGGAAAAGGTTGGTTTTTTTCGATCCATTCACCTAAAGTTTGTGATTATATATGTCCTCCTTATCCTGGTAGCCATGCAAATTATCGGCGTTTATTTTGTCAGGCAGCTGGAGTCCACATTAAAGGACAACTTTAAAGATACCATTCAGGAACGGGTTAATTTGCTTGCTTATTACCTGGAAGAACAAATGACCAAGGAAAGGCTGCCGGATGAGGATGGCCCTACATTGGAGGAAGACGTTCACAGGTTATTAAGGGATTATTATTCTACTGATATTACAGAGGTCCGAGTCATTGAAGGAGACACGCTTAAAATATTGGGAACTTCCGACCCGGACAACCAGGGCGTAGTGGGACAGAGATCTACTGATAATTTAATCAAAATGGCCATAGCAACCTCTCAGCAGGTACCTGAGGATTATGTTGACCCCTTTGGCAATCGCGTATGGGTGCTCGTAACACCTATTAAAAACAATGGGGATGTTATCGGAGCTATTTATCTTGTTGCAAAAATAGAGAACATCTATGACCAGATGAGGCAAATCAATAATATCTTTTCAACCGGTACAGCAATCGCGCTGGCTATTACAGCGGTATTGGGCATTCTTTTAGCCCAGACCATAACACGCCCTATTTCGGATATGAGAAAACAAGCCCTTGCAATGGCGAAGGGGAATTTCTCCCGCAAGGTAAAGGTGTATGGTTATGACGAAATTGGCCAATTGGCCATTACCTTTAACAGCTTAACAAAGAAGCTGCAGGAAGCCCAGGCGACTACGGAGGGAGAACGGCGCAAGCTCTCCTCTGTCCTCTCCTATATGACAGATGGGGTGATTGCAACAGATCGCAAAGGGCGCGTTATCTTAATCAATGAGCCTGCTGCAAAAATGCTGAATGTTTCACGTGAAACGGTGCTGTCTTCTTCGATTGATTCCTTACTGGGACTGGAAGAGGAATACACCTTTGAGGAGCTCCTTAATGAACGTGATTCTGTGATTCTGGATTATAGCAGTAAAGCGAATACACTGATCTTGCGTGCCAATTTTTCAGTTATCCAAAAAGAAACCGGATTTGTAAATGGTTTAATTACCGTTTTGCACGATATCACCGAGCAGGAGAAAATTGATATGGAACGCCGTGAGTTTGTGGCCAATGTCTCACATGAACTTAGGACCCCGCTCACTACGATGAGAAGTTATTTGGAGGCACTTGCAGAAGGAGCTTGGAAAGACGAAGAGATTGCTCCAAACTTCCTGGATGTCACCCAAAATGAAACTGAGCGTATGATTCGCCTTGTGAATGACCTTCTTCAGCTTTCAAAAATGGATAGCAAGGATTATCGACTGACAAAGGAATGGATTGATTTCATCTTCTTCTATAACAGGATCATCGACCGGTTTGAAATGACCAAGCAGCAGAATGTGACTTTCGAAAGAAGGCTTCCTGACCATTCAGCTTTTGTAGAAATAGATGAGGACAAGCTGACCCAGGTGCTGTATAATATCATTTCAAATGCGCTTAAATACTCTCCTGAAGGCGGAAAAGTGACCTTCAGTATTGGAGAAAAAGATGAATTTATTATTGTCAGTGTTTCAGATGAGGGTGTAGGCATTCCGAAAGAAAATATTGATAAGATTTTTGAGCGTTTTTATCGAGTGGATAAAGCGAGAACTAGAAAACTCGGCGGAACGGGTCTTGGACTGGCCATTGCGAAAGAAATGGTGGAAGCACATGGCGGAGAGATTTGGGCAACCAGTACGGAAGGAAAAGGAACAACGATTTCATTTAGCCTTCCTTATGTTCGAACGGAAGAGGATGATTGGGAATGACATATGAAAATATTAAAACATTCATACTAACCATCCTGGTTGCGACAAGTGCGCTGTTAACCTGGAATCTTTGGACTTACCAGCCAAACTACGAAACAATGGAACAGACCAATACGGTACAGGAAGTAGCAATAGCAGCTAAAAAAGATGTTAGTAAAATTGTCAGACCGGATACTCTTTTGTTTCACCATGGCAGCAACCAACATTATGGAACGGTTAGCCCAAGCGAAATAGAAAAAACGATTAAAGAAATCAGCAGATGGAATTTTACTGATTTTGAAAATATCACTACTCAAGTGGATGGGATCCCCTCTTTTGTTCATAATGAGGGGAAAGCAGTCATTGTTTACCCTGATTCTATTCCGATAGAATTATATAAAACAGTCATCAAAGTGGACGATAAGGATCTCACTAATTTTCAATTTGATCGAATTGTAATTGATGTTGAAGAACCTCAAAAGGAAGATGGAATCGTCTATTTTGTTTCCTTAGACAGCCAGCAGGTCTTTAGAAGCCATGTGCCTGCATCTTTTATCCAGAGTTTTAAAAACAAATTCTTTAAGTACAGTCCGGAGTACAAAGAGTATTTTTCATATGAAGCTTCAAATTCAAGGACCCTGTTTTTCCCAGCACATGACACAAAAATGGCAAGGTATCAGTATTTGTCAAAAGAGCTGGACTCGGAAAAATATAAAAATGCTTTATTCAGTGACCCAAGTGTGGTCCAGAAAAACTATCAGCCATCAGAAGAAGAATATAATGATAATGTAAGCTTGCTTCGAGTAAATTTTGATAAAAATACACTTCGATATGTAAAACTGGCGGCCGGCAATAATCCAACCATTCAGTCTACAGATCTTTTAAAAAAGAGCATTGATTTTATAAACGAACATGCTGGATGGACGGATAATTACCAATTTGCCGAAATGAATGAACTTAACCATCGGGTAACATTCCGTCTTTATGATTCTTCGGGCTATCCGGTTTTCAGCGATGATCCGAAGATTTCTGAGATTCGCCAAGTTTGGGGACAAAATGAGGAATATTTGCGAAGCAACTTTCAGCTTGGCTTACGTACAGAATCAACTGACGTATCTTTAAGTTCAGGGGAATCAGTCATCAAGTACTTGGAAAAGCTTGAAGGATTTGATTCCAAAAACTTGGAGGATGTTGCATTGGGATACAAAATGGTCAAAGATCCACAAACCATGTTTGTTCGTTTAGAGCCTTCCTGGTTTTATCGCTATGAAGGCGAATGGAAAAGTATCTCACTTGATGAAACAGGAGGTATGAATAATGGATTGGAGTAAGATAAAAACAATCTTTATTTTAACCTTCCTGGTTTTGGATATCTATTTGATGTATGAGTTTTTTAAACTTAAGGATGCAAGCCAGTATGAGCCTATGGCCCAGGCTTCTTTTGAAAAGCGGCTCAAGACAGATGAAATTGAATTTGATGTGGATCTCCCAAAAAACAATCCAAAAGACAGGTACTTAAGCGCCAAGCCGATGGTTTTTGATATCGAAGAAATGGAAGAAGCGAAAAAAATGAAGCTGAAAGGACAGGACATAACGATTACTGAAGGAACAGTCCTGAACTCAGTCCTTGATGAACCTTATAAAATCAGCGAGAAATTTAATCCTTCTGAATTGAATTCATTTATTAAAAACAAGGTTTTATATGGAGACCAATATCGTTTTTGGGAAAAGAGCAAAAACAGCAATACACTGACTTATTATCAGCAATTTGAAGATAAAATGTTTTATATGAATTTAAATGGTGAGCTAACTTTCTACTTGAATGAGGAAAATGAAATTGTATCTTATAAGCAGACAATGCTGGAAGATATTGAAGAAATGCAGGAAAGCGAGAAAGTGATTCAGCCAATAAAGGCGATTGAGACACTTTCTGAAAACGGATCGCTGCAGCCAAAGTCCAAGATTACCAATGTGGAACTCGGATATTTTACTCTTGTGCATTCAAGCTCATCTCTAGTATTAACTCCTGCTTGGCGATTCGTCATTAATGGAGAGGAAAACTTATTTGTCCATGCCTTCGAGGGGCAGATTATTCAGCTAACCAACGAAGAGAAAAAAATAGTGGAGTGAGAGAATATGTCTTTGCAATTCAGCGTTCTCGCGAGCGGCAGTACTGGGAATGCGATCTTTGTCGAGACGGAGGAACATTCCTTTCTAGTTGATGCCGGCTTAAGCGGGAAGCAAATGGAAGCCCTATTTCAACAGATTGACAGGGATATGGGGAAGCTTTCAGGGATTTTAGTGACACACGAGCACAGTGACCATATAAAAGGTGTGGGTATTCTTGCAAGAAAGTATAATTTGCCTATTTATGCAAATGAAAAAACCTGGCAGGCGATGGACGGTTTAATTGGACAAGTGCCAGTTGACCAAAAGTTTCATTTTGATATGGAAACGGTTAAGACGTTCGGTTCTCTGGATATTGAATCCTTTGGCGTTTCCCACGATGCGGCTGATCCCATGTTTTATGTGTTTCATCAGGATGGGAAAAAACTTGTGCTAATTACCGATACAGGGTATGTCAGTGATCGTATGAAGGGCCTTATTTCGAATGCTGAGGCTTATGTGTTTGAAAGCAACCATGATGTCCAGATGCTTCGTATGTGCCGTTATCCATGGAATATTAAAAGAAGAATCCTTAGCGATGTGGGACATGTATCGAACGAAGATGCTGCCCTTGCTATGAGTGAAGTGGCTGGAGATCGCACAAAAAGCATTTATCTCGCTCATTTGAGCCTTGATAATAATATTAAGGATCTGGCGAGAATGTCGGTTACACAGACGCTTGAGAGCCGAGGTATCATTGTAGGTGAGCAGTTTGATCTTTACGATACAGATCCAAAGGTACCAACCATTTTAACAGCTGTTTAAAAATAAAAATTGAAAAAGGGATGCGCGAAGAACATTGGGTCTGCTGCGCATTCCTTTTTATTTTGCTTTTTTTGAAAACGCAGTCTCAAAGCTCATTGTTGATTTTTAGCACTTGTTGATTGGAGCGGAGGGCGGGAGATCCTCGAAAATGCATCGCATTTCCTTCGTGCGGTGTTTATTCAAGGAAGCTTATTCAAAGTCCTGCGGGAGAAGCGTGTCAACGGGAGATCCCGGAGGCGCGAATGCGCCGAGGAAGCTCCCGGACCGCCCTCGGAAAGCGAGTGCCTTGAGCTGGAATCAACAGCCAAATTAACAGAGCTATTAAAAAAATGAAACAAAAGTATGAACAAAGTCGTAAGATTGCTTGAGTCCGCGCCTTTTGATTAGATTTTTAAAATCGAGAGAGTATAATATTGGGTATAAAGGAAGAATAAATTTTAGCATTCATATCTTAAACGGCTTTTTCCAGCACTGCGGGAAGCTGGCGTTTCTGTAATTTATAAAGAAAGGATTGGTACGGCTTGGGCTATTATGATCAAGATCATCAGAACCGTTATAAAAGGCAAAAAGGCAACAGAGGCGGATATTTTCTGGCCAGTCTTATAGGTATTATATTAGGGGCAATTCTTGTCATTGTCGCGGTACCTAAACTATCCGATTATAACGTACTCCCTTATACGGTTGAACCTGATGAGGAGTTACAGGAAGAAGCGGACGGCAACAATGGCAAAGCCAATGTCCAAAATGTCTCGCTCGATGTGGTTACCGATGTGACCAAGGCTGTAGATAAAGCAGGTGATGCAGTTGTGAGCATTACCAACATCCAAACAGCCGGATTTTGGTCAAACGAAAATAATGGCGGCGGACAACCTGCTGGAACAGGTTCAGGGGTCATTTATAAAAAAGAAGGAAATACAGCTTTCATTGTCACGAATCACCATGTCGTAGAAGGAGCTCAAGAACTTGAAGTAAGTTTACCGGATGGCACAAAGATTCCGGCAAGGCTGGTTGGGAGCGATATATGGACTGACCTGGCTGTATTGGAAGTAGATGCAAAGGAAATTAAGACTGTAGCTGAATTTGGGGATTCGGATACTCTTAAGCCAGGGGAACCTGTTATAGCCATAGGGAATCCTCTTGGCCAATTCTCTGGCTCCGTTACACAGGGAATTATCTCTGGGGTAGAACGGGCGGTGCCAGTTGATATAGACCAAAATGGCACAGTCGATTGGCAGGCAGAGGTTCTCCAGACAGATGCTGCCATCAATCCAGGAAACAGTGGCGGAGCATTAGTTAATATCAGAGGCCAGTTAATTGGAATTAATTCCATGAAAATTGCACAGAATGCAGTTGAGGGAATTGGCTTAGCAATTCCTATTAACTATGCACGCCCTGTAATAGATGACCTCGAGAAATTTGGCGAGGTAAGGCGGCCATATATGGGGATTCAGTTAACTTCCGTAAATGATATTCCAGGCTACTATCAACAGGAAGCATTGAAACTGCCTAAAGATGTTAAAACAGGGGTTGCTATCACGCAAGTAGAGCCTAACTCTCCAGCTGCACAGGCCGGATTGAAAGAGATGGATGTCATTGTTGAGATGGATGGAGAAGAAATAAAAGACATCATCGAACTGCGCCAGCATCTCTATACGAAAAAAGCAGTTGGAGAACAAATGAAGATTAAGTTTTACCGAGAGGGCAAATTGCAGGAAACAACCATAAAACTAAGCGGCGAAACATTTTAATGGATACGGGAAAGAATAAACGGGGAAGCGATTACGCTTTCCTGTTTTTTATTGTTTTGTTAAGATGGGGTGTGGATAAGTTGTAAACGCAGACAGAATATATAATTATCCACAGGAACGATAAAAAAAGTAAGGCTCCGGCCTGAAAGGAGAGCTTGTAAAATGATTTACTGTTGTGAAGAACATGTTGATCTGGCTATAGATACAGTGGTTGATGAATACGAAACATTCCCGCAATTAACAAAAATTAAAGAGGAAAAAAAGTTATCAACAACCTGTGAATATTGTCAAAATAACGCAATATATGTTGTAGCGAACGAATGATCTCATACAAGATGTAGATGAAAAATGTGGATATGTGGATAAATTATGTGGATATCTTGTTTGTAAAGTGAGGACGAGCTGTGAATATCTCAATTATTACAGTAGGAAAGCTTAAAGAAAAATACTTAAAGCAAGGAATTGACGAATATTTAAAAAGGCTGTCGGCATATGCAAAAATGGAAATGATCGAGGTTCCGGACGAAAAAGCCCCAGAAGAACTAAGTGAAACGGAAATGATTCAGGTCAAGCAAAAAGAAGGTGAGCGGATTCTCTCTAAGATCCATCCTGATGCTCACGTTATCGCACTAGCCATTGAGGGCAAAATGAAATCATCAGAGGAACTCGCCGACTCACTTGATAAACTGGCTACATACGGAAAAAGCAAAGTTGCATTTGTCATCGGCGGCTCCCTCGGCCTCAGCCAGGAGGTCCTCCAGCGTGCGGACGAAAAACTCTCTTTTTCAAAAATGACCTTTCCCCATCAGCTTATGAAGCTGATCCTTTTGGAGCAGGTTTACCGGGCGTTCCGGATTAATCGGGGGGAGCCGTATCATAAGTAAGGAAGTAATATTAAGACCAGAAGTCAGTAAGAGAGTTGATGGGAAGTCCGTCATAGAGGTATGAAGGATAGAAATCGTCAAAGTAGTTGGAGAAAAGTCCTTCATGGAGGTCATGAAGGGCAAAATCCAGTAAGGAAGTTGAAGAAAGTGCCTTCATAAGGGGTATGAAGGCCATCATAAAGTAAAATAGTTGGAGAAAAGTCCTTCATGGAGGTCATGAAGGGCAAAATCCAGTAAGGAAGTTGAGAAAAGTCCTTCATAATGGTTTTAGAGGAAAACCCTCGCCTCGCTAAATGTTTTATTCATAATACAACCATTGACGAACTCCTATTTTTTTATAATTCTGTCCTAAAGCTTTTCTTATCCTCTTTTTTGACTTCACCACATTACACCACTCATGGATTACATTTGTAGTAATTTTTTGTTCAGGAAAAAGAAGTTTAAATTCCTTTACACTTCGTATTACTGCCGTTGAAACCGTTTCTTCATGCCCGCATTTTTTGCAAATGCATTTCTGTCCATCGACTAAAATTAAAAACGAGGTGCACTCCACACATGTGATCCCTTTCCGCAGCTGGCCATAATTATACGTTGGCAATAACTTAAACGGAGACTCCTCAAGATGCCGTGAAATTAATTTATCAGCTAGTAACTTATGTTTTCTATTTAACCGTGAGGGGATTGCATTTAAGTCTTTCAAAATGCGTTTAAGTTGAGTAGGGAAAATAAATGGTTTGTTTAGGGGTGTTTGGTATAAGGTGAATTCGGAGTTGATAAAAACGATTGAAGCAAAAAGGGGTAAGTCAGATCCAAGGCTTTGGAGTAACTGGCGCAGCAAGGATTCGCTTCTGCTCAACTGGTTTAGTGGATTAGTTATTTCAGATTTTGGTTTCTTGTATAACCTATCTGATTCAAAATAATAATCTCCTTCATAATTCTTCACTTCAAATAAATAAAGGGCTTCTGAAAAAATAATTAATGAGTCTATCTGGAACACGGTGTTATTTAGTTGAAGCAGCAAATCATTTAAGATAAAGCATTCACTCTGAAGTCCTTCTGTCCATAAATCAAATTGCACCTCCCCTTCATAGCCCTTTTTAAGGTTGAGATAGTGTTGCGTGTCCTTGTCAGACAAACCCATACGATTATTTAAGGATTTAAGAATTAATAATTCAGCAGATTCAATACGAGGTTTAAAAGGCATGATCCACATCCTTTCTAAATTTTTTAAACTCCAACTCTATTATATTAAATTTCCTTGTGCCTCCATATTTAATAAATGAATATTTATTTAAAATTAAAACTAAAAAAGTAAGAGCCCCCGCTCTGACTTTTGGTGCTCTAAAGTATGGCTCATAAATGATTAACTTCTTTTTCTATATACTTAACAATCCTCTCGCAAATTTGATGAGTAATTAGTGAATCCTCAATAGATGGATTAAAATCTTGTTGTTTTGAACGCAATCGATAAAATAGTCAGTTATTTGATAGAATCCTCTCTTTTATTGTGTTGGTTTCCAGTCACCGAATTTCGTTATGATAGCCTGTGATTTCAACAAGGCTGTTCAAGGCATATTTGTGATTGCCTGAGGTATATTCCATTCTTTAACGGCGCAACGCTTTCTAATCTTCACGTTAAGATCGGAAATTATAACCCGCATGATTGATAACAAAATCAATTATATAAAAACACCTTCAGGTTACCTTTGCCATCCATGGTGGCTAGCAGAACGTTTTTTATTTCAGTCTGATATAAACTTTCTAAATTGGAGACAAGCCAGCCTTCATCCTTTTGAAAGTATTTCAATTCTTTTTTATCTACCTTACCTTCCTTAATAATGGTTCTTGGCATATCGAAGGGTTCTGCATTCATTTGTAAGGAAGCCAGTGTAATGGGTTCATATTTGGGGTCTAGAAAAAGGGATATTTGTCCATTTGCTTCCCATAGCGCCAGCGCCACCTTCTTTACATCATCTACTTTTTTCTCGCGTAATTCTTCTAGAAGCACATCAATAGAAATTCTTGCTTTATTTAAGCCTTTATAAATGATTTCTCCATTCTGTACGACTGTGATTGACTTATTATTAACTAGCCTTCTAACGGCTGGCCATTTTAAGATACTGAATAAACTAGCAAGGTATAGGACAACCAACACGCTGGTTGTCACAACAGAACCTTTTAGTCCAAGTTCCTCGTCGGACAATGGATGGGCAATAATGTTTCCAATTACTAAAGCCATAACAAAATCAAGGAGCCTTAATTGGGAAATAGCGCGCTGTCCCAGGATTCTAGCAACAATCACTAAAAAGAAAAAAGCGACGACAGCCCTAAGACCCCACTCCATGGCGGTGAGTGTATGCTGTCCTTGAAAAAAATCCATCTTTGACACATCCTTTAATCTACAAGAACCAATTTATAATAAGATATTTGCCTTGCAGCCTTTTAAGAGTTTTTTCTCAATCTAATACAATTATTCAAAAGAATAAGTCATAACCACTACATATATCGCTTGCTGATGGAAAACCTAAGTAAAAAGGAGGCCTACAAAAAATGAAAAAGTTCTTATTGATGTTTTTCCTATCCCTTTCCTTCTTAACGCTAGCGGGCTGCGGAAATGATGAGAAGCCTGAAGAAGGCGAACAAGTTGAAGATGTTGAAGAAGAGGATGAAATTGGTGATGGCGAGATAGATGATGAGTAAGAGCATTTAAAGGCCAGAACGCTTTACACGACAAAAGGAGTGCTGATTATAGGCACTCCTTTTTCACTTTGTAATATTAAGTAATGCTTTAATTATAAACACAAAACAAAAACTTTATAGAGACTGGTTTGGGCAGGGATGCTTTTTGCGGAAGGGCCATAGATCACAATTAAATTCCGGTTTGCAGGACTTTTTTTAAAGGCTTGCCCATTTGTTAATACCAGTTGGGTAAATGGGGACATATTTATTTTTATAGGCCATCTCTGCTGCTTAATTGTGAGTCAAAGTGGTCTGCTTTTACATTTTGATAGGGATTATCTTTACCATGCTGAAATTATGTGGATGATTAACGAGCTAGTGTGATAGGGGTAGCTCGTTTGATTCATGGTTTCTCTTTATTCGGGAAACATAAAATAATCTTATTTAAATCGTATAAAGGAGTTGGCAGCAGTGAAAAAGGTAACAAGTGTTTTTTGGATATCGCTCGTTATTGCGAGTGCTTTTGTTATTTGGGGCATGGTGGCACCTGTCCAATTAGGTGAAGTAATGAATGAAACCAAAGCCTACTTTCTGGATTCGTTTGGCTGGTTTTATCAGTTATCAGCTACCTTTTTTCTTATATTTGCTTTGTTTTTGATTTTTAGCAAGTATGGAAAAATCAAATTAGGTGCAAATGATGATAAGCCCGATTTTAGACGCAGCACTTGGTTTGCCATGCTATTCAGTGCTGGAATGGGCATAGGTTTGTTATTTTTTGGAGTCTCCGAACCGATTTCCCACTTTACGAGCCCGCCAATTGGCGAAGGAGGCACTCCAGAGGCTGCAAGAGTCGCTTTAAGATATACTTATTTGCATTGGGGTTTTCATGCATGGGCGATTTATTCTGTTATAGCGCTTGTCCTTGCTTATTATAAATTCAGAAAGAAACAGCCGGGTTTAATGAGTATTACTCTTACACCACTTTTAGGAGATCGGGCCAAAGGGATCATCGGCATCATTGTCGATAGTGTTGCTGTATTCGCAACGATTTTTGGTGTAGCCGCTTCCCTTGGACTGGGAGCAGCCCAAATTAATGGCGGTCTTAATTATGTGGCAGGAGTGCCCAACAACTTTACTGTACAGCTTATAATTATAGCAATCGTAACAGTCTTGTTTATCCTATCAGCAAGTACAGGCCTTCAAAGAGGGATAAAATACTTAAGTAATGCTAATCTGGTGCTGGCTGTTATTTTGCTTTTTGCCTTTTTGATCTTAGCGCCAACAGGATTTGTGCTTGACCTTTTTACAACTACATTGGGGAGCTACGTGCAAAACCTTCCCAGCATGGGATTGAGGCTGGCTCCTTTTAATGAAGAGCAAGCAACCTGGATACAGGATTGGACCATTTTTTATTGGGCATGGTGGATTGCATGGGCTCCATTTGTCGGGACTTTCATAGCCCGTGTATCGAAGGGAAGAACAGTCAGGGAGTTCATGATTGCCGTTCTTGTCATTCCTACGCTTGTGTGTGCTTTTTGGTTTAGCGTGTTTGGAGGGACGGCCATTTATTTTGAGTTTTTTGAAGGTGCAAATATAGCTGGCCAAAGCCTTGAGACAGCATTATTTTTTGTATATGACCGTTTGGCATTTTCCGGGGCTCTCGTTATCGTAACATTATTGCTTATAACTACTTTCTTTGTAACCTCTGCTGATTCTGCAACCTTCGTATTGGGGATGCAAACAACCAATGGTGACCTGAATCCGCCTAACTTTGTAAAAATCGTCTGGGGACTGTTTTTATCAGCCTCAGCAATCGTATTGATGCTCTCTGGCGGACTGAATGCCATGCAGACAGCCATTATTGTCAGTGCATTTCCGCTGACTTTTGTATTAATCGCCATGTCTTTTGCCATTTTAAAGGAGTTTAGAAAAGAAGTTCCTGCAAAAAGCGGGGCTAAGAAAAAGGCTAAAAAAGTTAAGCCGGGGGAAGAGCCTGATCCAGGCCTCGTCTAATAAGTTAATTGGATATTTAAATTAAAATTTTGAAAAAACCATGAACAGGGACTTATATTTCTGCTCATGGTTTTTTTAGTTCTATATTAAATTGTATTAGGACAAAAGCATTATTTTCAGAATAATTAAAAAAATACAAGGAACCCTGCCCTTCCTAACAGAAATGTATATTGTATTTATTTTGCAATAAGGAGGGGTTTTTTATTGAAGTTTCTTCAGGGCTTTAAAAAGTTTACCTGGATTTCGCTGGCTCTTATCCTGATATTTAGTGCTGCTATGCCGATTCAAGCGAGGGTAATCAATGACGATCGGGCAACATTAGCGAATCAAGAGGACAGCAATTATGCATTTGTACAATTTGGTGATGCACCGATTGCTTCCTATGATGGATCAATCAGCGGCTATGAATCGACGAAACCCTCAAAGGGTCAAAAGGTAAATCTCAATTCCCCAGCCGCAAATAAGTATGGCAAAAGACTTCAAGCACAACGTGAGAATTATATAAAATGGCTGGCAAAACAGTTTCCGCAAGTTGAAGTTGTAACAGAATATGCTGTTACGTTTAATGGTGTGGGTATAAAGCTTAATGGAATTTCCCTAAAGGAAGTAAGCCGTGGACCGGGTGCTTTAAAAACAGGTTATAGCGGAACCTATCAAAAGGCAATGAGTGATAGTACTTCTTTAATCAATGTTGAACCAGTTTGGAATGCGCTTGGCGGCCAGGCAGGTGCTGGTGAGGGCATGAAAGTGGGGGTAATCGATTCTGGAATTGACCAAAAACATGAATTCCTTAAGGCAAATGAAGGAATGGAAGCGCCAACTGGCTATCCTAAAGGAGCAGCAGAATTCACAAGCAATAAAGTAATAGTTGCAAAGGTTTTCCACCAGGAGCCTTGGCAGACTCCTGAAGCGGTTGATAGCCATGGAACGCATGTGGCAGGCACAATTGCTGGTAAAGCAGGAACAATACCTGAACTGGGTGACAAACCTCTAAGTGGAGTAGCACCTGCTGCCTACATAGGAAATTATAATGTTTTCCCAGGCAATGTAGAAAATGCAAAGAGTTTGTTTATCGCGAAAGCAGTCGAAGAAGCAGTTAAAGACGGCATGGATGTTTTGAACCTTAGTTTGGGCGGAACACCTCACAAGGGTGCAGATTTGCTGGACATGACTGTAAACGCAGCAGTTGATGCTGGAGTCGTAGTTGCCATTTCGGCGGGGAACGAAGGACCAGGATACTATACAGTAGGATCTCCGGGTACTGCCGATAAGGTAATCACTTTAGCAGCGACTACCAATAGCCGTTCATTTGCGATGTTCCTTGAATCGGAAGCATTGGAAGAAGGAAAAACAGTTGCGACAACCGGAACTGCTGGAGGTAAAGTAACAAAAGCATTATCTGGTGAATATACCGTTTGGGCAGATCATGCAGGAGGAGATAAGCTTGCTTGTTCTCCAATAAGCGGAAAACCTCTTGAAGGAAAACTTGCCCTTATTCAGAGAGGCAATTGTACATTTGCAGAAAAGATTAACAATGCTGCAGCGGCCGGAGCAGCTGGAGCCATTATTTATCAGTTGGACGGTGTGGAAGAACCGATTCCAATGTCATCTGACGGAGCATTAATACCAGCAGTTATGATTGGAAATAGTGCTGGTAATGAGCTAATAGACAGTTCTGAAAACCGTAGCGTAACGATCACATATCCATTAACTGAAGTGGAAACAACTCCAAATTTACTAGCCAATTTCAGTTCATGGGGTCCAACGCCAAATTATCAGTTAAAGCCTGATGTAGCAGCGCCTGGTGTAAATATTTACTCTTCGGTTGTTGGTGGAGGCTATGAGCTTTATCAGGGTACGTCAATGGCTAGTCCTCATGTAGCCGGAGCCGCCGCTGTTCTTCTGGCTAATAGCAAGGAAAAAGGGTTAGGGTGGGGGCCGGCAGAAGTGAAAGCTGCCTTGATGGGAACAGCAAATGATGTGGAAGGCAGTGTGATTCCTGATACAGATGTATCAGATCCACTAAAAGTTGGCTCTGGCCTTATCGATCTTGGCCAAGCGATGGAACCGGCTGCAATGGCATTTCCATCATCATTGAGCTTTGGGCTTGTGCGTCCTGCAGGGGAGCAAACCTATCAAATAGCCTTTACTTTGGTTAATTCCTCTGACCAAGAGCAGATATATACGATTAATAGTGATGAAAACTTAAGTATAAATTCCAATGAAGTTACTCTTAATCCAAAGGAAAGCAAAGAAGTTACGGTCACGGTTCGAAACCGCGGCAGCCAGGGACCAGGACAGCAAGGAACTCCTGAATTTATGAGCGGATATATCAACGTAACTTCAACTCAAGGGGATATCCGTATTCCATACCTATATGTTATTGACTATAACCGCTAGAAAAAAGGGGATTGCCATTGGCAGTCCCTTTTTGTATTTCTATTCACCAAAGACTCCTTCATAAATCCTCTGCAAATCTTCCCGAAGCTTTTCTATCGGAACAAAGCGGGCTTCCCTTAAAGCCTCTCTTCCATCCAGGTATAACACAATGACAGGTACTGTGAAAGCCATGAGAAAACCGGCTATTTCCGTTACCTTGCCCGCATTAACGAGGCCAGCTTCAATACGGGGATATTCTTTTAATACTTCCTCAACCTGAGGAAGCAAACCATGGCAGACACTTCAGCTATCAGTTAACACATAAATAAAGCTAAGTTCGTGATTCTGGATGAATTCCTGCACTTCTTCCATGGATGTTAGCTCTTTCATCGTACTCCACCCTTTTTCAGTATGGACTTTTTTCCATTATACAATAGGATTTCCATAAGTCTTTCTAGAATACCTTATTGGGTTATTGTACTTAATCGTAAGGCTATAATAGGGTTGAATAAAGAATAGGAGTGATTAGATGGCAAATCAATGGGAAGAGAAGTTTGGAGCTGAGGAATATGTATATGGTGAAGAGCCAAATGAGTTTATAAGAGAACAGGCGTACCGGCTTGAGGGTAGAAAAAGAATTGTTGCTTTTGCAGAGGGTGAAGGCCGCAATGCTGTTTTTCTTGCCAGGCAGGGCCATGATGTAACAGCCTGGGATTATACGCAAAACGGATTAAAGAAGACAAAAAAATTGGCTGAGCGCCATAACGTCAGAGTAGAAACAGGACAGAAGGATTTAATCCATGATCCCGTGCCTTCCGAAGAGTATGATTCATCCATAATGATTTTTGGACATTTTTTTAAGAAGGATCAAAGAACGGTATTTGATAAGCTGATATCAGTAGTAAAGCCCGGAGGAATCATTATGCTGGAGGTTTACTCAGAGGATCAGCTTCGTTATCAAACAGGCGGCCCTAAAAGGGTTGATATGGTATATGATCCCGCAGACCTACTTAAATGGATTCGGGGCTATAAGGTGCTTCATTTCTTTTATGGGGAACAAGAAAGAGTGGAGGGCACAGGACATACGGGTACTGGCCATGTTGTCCAGGTAATATTGCAAAAAGAAAAAATTTAGATTAAAAGGGAGGCTGAATGGCCTCCCTTTTGCTTTTTAAGATATAACTGTGTGGCTGGTGCTTGCTTTTGCGGAGTATATGCGATATAAGACAAATGCAATAGCTGAAAGCAGGATCCCTGAGATGTAAGGAAAACCAATGCTGATGCTAAATAGCAGACCGCCGAGCGGAGGACCGATAATTCTGCCCAGAGAATCAAACGATGATAATAGTCCTGTCGTACTGCCGTGCCCGGTTTGCGAGGTTTTTGTCAGCAGGGAGGAAACGCTTGGACGGATAAAACCGTTCCCTACACCAAATACGGTTAAATAAATGGCAGCTGTTGCAAAGCTATCAATCAATAATATAAGAGCAAATCCGAGAGCAGATACAGCAATGCCTATCTGAATAACAGAGCCTTCTCCGTATTTTTTCGTCATCCTTCCTACTAATCCGCCCTGTACAAGGGCACCTGCAAATCCCATAATCATAAAGATATAGCCAAGCTCAACCGTACCCAGACCTGCCTTTTCAGCAGCAAAATAAGCAAACGTTGCTTCCAGGCCTGCCAGGGATAAAGAGACAAACAGCTGCAGGATAAATAGAATGCCAACAGGTCCGTTCAATGCTTTTAGTAATCCTGGCCGTTTAGCAGACCGATTGCTGCGCTGTTCCGGTGAAAGGGATTCTTTCAGAACGAACATGACGAGAAAGAATGTAAGCAAGGAAAAGGCTCCCGCCAGGAAAAAAGGTACATTCAGACTCTCCCGGGAAAAGACACCGCCTATTGCAGGCCCAAAAATAAATCCTAAACCGATAGCGGCTCCGATTATACCCATTCCTTTCCCTCGGTCTTCTTCAGAAGTTATATCTGCTACATAAGCCATAACAGTCGGCATATTAGCGGATGATAAAAAGCCTCCAATGATCCTCGCAGCAAACAGCATCCAAAGTTCAGTGGACAAAGCCATAAGGAAAAAGGACAGGCCAAGTCCGAAAATCCCAATCATTATGACTGGCTTTCGGCCGATTCTGTCGGAAATTCGTCCCCACATCGGGGCAAAGAGAAGCTGCATTAAGGAATAAACGGCCATCAGCAGGCCTAATTCCGTAGGCGAGGCTCCTAATTCTTCTGCATAAAAGGGAATAACAGGAATAATGATTCCAAACCCCACCATAACGAGAAACATAACTGCGAATAAAAGAGGCAGTGCTTTTTTTGAATTCAAAGTATTCACTCCAGTTAATGTCAAAATCCATCTAAGTAATATGATTATATCAAAAACAACTCCATACTTTCACCTTAGGAAAACATGCAGTAAATAAGATCTATTTATTCATAAAATATTCCTAATATATTGAAACATCAAAATAGTGTAAATTATGATGAGCTTGTATGTTATTCACCAAAATGAGGGGGGATTTTAGTGGAAAAGAAATTAGAAAAGAAGGTGCTGATCGCCAGCTTAATTGGAAGTTCCATTGAATGGTTTGATTACTTTTTATATGGAACGGTTGCTGCACTTGTTTTTAATCAAATGTTTTTTCAGAGTGATGATCCGGCTGTTGGTTTGATGCTGGCGTACGCTTCCTTCGCCCTTGCTTTTTTCATCCGTCCGCTTGGCGGCGTTATTTTCAGCCATATCGGGGACCGGATTGGCAGAAAGAAAACACTTGTCTTGACATTGTCACTTATGGGAGGAGCTACAGTCCTGATGGGCTTTCTGCCAACCTATGACAATATTGGAGCAACTGCTCCGATTCTCCTTATTGTCTTGCGCTTAATACAGGGAATTGGGCTTGGCGGAGAATGGGGAGGCGCGCTTCTGCTCGCTGTTGAATATGCCCCAAAGGAAAGAAGGGGATTCTTCGGAAGCATTCCGCAAATGGGTGTAACCATTGGTATGCTGCTTGGGACCCTTGCACTATCCATTATGACTCTGCTGCCTGAAGAGGCATTCCTGTCATGGGGCTGGCGTGTGCCATTTATCTTAAGCGCTCTGCTTGTCATCTTTGGCTTATGGATCCGTAAAGGTATTGATGAAACACCATCCTTCAAAAAGGCCCAGGAAAAAGGTGAGATTGCCGAGATTCCTTTCGTTGAAACGATTCGCAGCCATTGGAAGGAAGTATTGATTGCAGTAGGCGCGAAGGTAGTAGAAACAGCGCCGTTCTATATTTTCGGAACCTTTATCGTTTCCTATGCCACCACACAGCTTGGATTCTCTCGTACGGTTACGTTAAATGCTGTAACAATTGCAACAATTGTTACTACCATATTGATTCCGATTATGGGGAAATTATCGGATAAAATCGGCCGCAAGAAGCTATATGTGGGCGGTACATTACTCATGATGCTCTATGCATTCCCTTACTTCTGGCTTCTGCATCAAAACTCTGCTTTATTGCTTATTGTGGCGACAGTACTGGGCCTTGGCATCATTTGGGCTCCGATTACAGCGGTCCTTGGCACGATGTTTTCAGAAATTTTTAAATCAAACGTCCGTTATACCGGCATCACGCTTGGCTATCAAATCGGGGCAGCTTTAGCTGGAGGTACTGCTCCGCTGGTTGCAACAGCCTTGCTGAATGCCTATGACAATTCCTATGTGCCTGTGGCCCTGTATATCATGCTTGCAGCAGCCATCTCCTTAATTGCGATCGCATCAGTACGTGATCGAAGCAATCAGGACTTAGATTCTGAAGCAGCCGACTCCTTACATGCAGGTTTGGGACAAAATCATACTGATCAAAAAGCTTAAAAAGGTAAAGAAGAAAGGTAGATTAAATGCTTGTTTTATCTGAAAAACAAATCCAGTCGATTTATTCAATGGAATCAGCTATTAAGGACATGGAGCAGGCTTTAGCTCACTACATGGAGGGGAAAATCCAGAACCCTCACCGGACGGTATTGGATTTCCCGGATAAAAAGGCCTCTGCACTTTATATGCCGAGCGCTATGGTGCCTATCGGAAAAACAGCTGTAAAGGTGGTCACCATTTTCCCGGGCAATCCAGCTCTAGGGAAGAAAACAACACAGGGAGTTATTTTATTAAGTGATACGGAAAATGGTGAGCATTTAGCATGTATTAATGCATCTTATTTAACAAGGGTGCGGACAGGAGCAGCAAGCGGAATTGCCACTAAGCATCTGGCGAAAAAGTTGGCAAGGTCAGCAGCAGTTATTGGCTGCGGGGCGATGGCTGAGGAGCAGCTTCAAGCTGTATTGGAAGTCCGTAAAATAGACGAAATAATGCTTTATAACCGGACTGTTTCCAAAGCACATGACTTTGCTGAAAAAATTAAGGGGTTTAAAGGCAAAATAGATATTATTGAAAATGCAGATGAAGCTGTTTCCAAAGCGGATATAGTTATTTGCAGTACTCGTTCTGAAAGGCCGGTTTTCTCAGGCCAGGCTCTCCAGCCTGGTACGCATATTAACGGGGTAGGCTCTTATCTTCCCCATATGCAGGAAGTAGACACAGAAACGCTCTTGAAAAGCTCTAAAATAGTGGCAGATACGATTGAGGGTGTAAAGGATGAAGCAGGCGATTTTATCATTCCTGCCAATGAAGGAAAATGGAGCTTTTCAGAGCTTCACGGTGAACTGGGGGAACTGGCAGCTGGGAAGATTACAGCCAGAGAAAATGACGAAGAGATAACCTTTTTCAAATCAGTTGGAATCGCCTATTTTGACCTCGCAGTGGCTGCAGCCGTGTATGAAAAAGCAATCCGTGAAGGAGTTGGGACGAAGGTAGAATTATAAAAGGATGAATAGTGCTGGGAGCTTTGGAAAATCTATATCTATATTCCGAATAAAGGAGAGATATGGAATGGCAAAGCAGCCGAATAAAGTTACAGAAGAACAACAGGTAGTAGCCGCTCAAAACCAGGCTGAACAATTTAAAAAGGCTATGGATACTGAGTTTGCCCTGGAGGAAAACGTACAGGATGCTGCAGCAAAGAGCCAGCAATACCAGGCCAAAAACCAGCAGCCGACATATGAACCGAATAAGCCGTTTTAAGGAACTGCATGATGGGTTTTTAAGCCCATTATGCAGTTTTTTATTTATAAAATTCAACGCCATAAGTAGTGCTTATAAAGGTCTTAATCCTTAAAAATAGGTAATGTTAACTATATTTAATTGGTAAAAATAGTATAAATGACTGTTATTTAGCTAAAATTCACTATGTTATGATAATTCTAACAAGTTAAATGAGAGGAGCTAGAATAGTGAAAAAGAAGAAACTATTATCTTTTCTAACAACGGGAGCTTTTGCGCTCTCTTTATTATCGCCACTGGCAACAACCCCTTCTACAGCGGAAGCGGCTACAGTTCCGAAATGGGACGTAGAAAGATATGGGGACCGCGTTGACATCGATGGCAAGCTAAACAGGCTGTCTGAGAATTCATCATTTTTGAAGCAGGCTGAGAAAAATATTAAGGAACAGGCAGCGCAAATAAATTTCGATGAATCTGCAAGTGAAGAAAGTGAGTCAGCAGACAGCACTTTTACATATGATGGAGGAACTAAATTCTTCTTAGATAGACAATTAAAATTTAAAGAGTTCACTCTCCGCAGCGTAGGGGATAATGTAGAGATTTGGGTAGCTAACGATCTATCCTTCCCTGAAGGAGACAAGCGTCCAGCTCATATTGTGACACAGGAGCAAGTTGATAAGCTAAGAGAAGAGTTTGACAGTAATATCTATCCTAAAGCTACTTCTTTCTTCGGCACACCTGATACTCTTGATGGTTCACATTCACCTCTAGCTCAGTGGGGTAATGTTCCAGAAGGCTACTATGAAGGAAGCGACAAAGTTATTATGCTAGTGGATAATATCAAAGATGATGGATATTACGATCCATCTTACCCATTCTTTGTCGCCGGCTTCTTCTGGCAAACACTAGAAAACTATACTGATAGAAACATTATTACAATCGATACCAATAGCTGGGAAACTCGCTTGGAATCTACTTTCTTTGGAACTACTATTCATGAACTGCAGCATTTAATCCATGCTGACAATGATGGTGCTGAAGAAACTTGGATTAACGAAGGTATGTCCACTTTCTCTGAGTATCTTGGAGGATATGGCCATGATGCTGGCTCTATTAACTTCTATTTAGATCATCCAGAAAATTCATTAGTAAACTGGGATGACCACAGAACAGCAGAGACTGGCCCTGAAACCATTGCCGATTATGGACAAGTTTATCTATTTACTTTGTATATGAATGATAAATTCGGACAGGACTTTATCCGTGATTTAGCATTGAATGAAACACAAGGCATCGATAGCGTTAATGAGGTCTTAAAGGCACATGGCTCATCCATGGACTTCACTCAGTTATATCAGAACTTTATTACAGCTCTAACTTTAGATTCAAATAAAATAGGCGAAGGAATTTACGATTTTAATAGTATTAACCTTCGGGACCTTGTGGTTGATAAAGAAGGTACAAAGCGTGGTATGACAGTTAACTTTGAAAAGGCTTTAGAATTTGAAAAAGATGGCGTTCCTGCTTGGGGCGGAGATTTCAAGGAACTGGATTTCCAGGATAAAATTAATGGAATCTCATTTGATGGAGTAGACTTCCTGCCTATTCCGTGGAAATCCACAGCTGATCCGTTGGATTCTGGTAACCGGGTTCTATGGGGCAATAAAGGAGACGAAGCGGATAATGCATTAATCTTTGAAGCAGATCTTTCTGGTGTTGAAACTGCCACATTGAAATTTGATAACTTTATAGATATCGAAGAACAATGGGATTTCGGTGTAGTTCAAGTGTCAACTGACGGAGGCAACACATGGAAAAGCCTTGCCAATGAAAATACTCGCAGTGATGTAGTTGAAGAAGGCTATCCAAAAATTAAAGAAAACGTACCAGGGTTCACTGGACATTATGAGGAATGGCAGCAAGAAACTTTTGATTTAAGCGAGTATGCAGGCCAGAAGGTACTAGTATCTTTCCGCTATTTGACAGACTGGGGATACAACGACACTGGCTGGTTCATTGATAATATTGAAATTCCGGAAATCGGCTATAGCCATGACGGATCTTCTACTGAAGGCTTCAAGTCAATGAATGAAATTTTGGGCAAGTATGTAAACTACACAGTTACTTTTATTAATGAAAGAGAAGTTGGAACTAAAACAGGAAAGCAAAATACCTATAAGGTTGTTACGGTTGATCCGTTTAATGTAACGGAAGAAAATGCATTGCAATTGAGACAGCTTTTCCAAGACGGAAAGAACTATATGATTACTTCATATGCAGCACCTGCAGATGATAAAAATGCGGTTGATTTTACTTATGAAGTTGAATTGAAGAAAGATAAGAAAAAATAAATACTCTTGGGACCCATCACACAGCGATGGGTCTTTCCTCTTTACTAGTATAGATAGAAAGTATAGAGGGTTCTTTGAGTCTTCCTGATAACTCCTGTAAAATAGGTGCATAATTAATACCTATAAAAGGAGTTACTATGGAAAAATATGTGGTTATAGGTGCAGGAATCCTTGGGGCGTCCGCAGCCTATCACTTGGCAAAAGCAGGCGTAAAGGTTACGGTCATTGACCGCAAAGATCCTGGGCAGGCGACTGACGCAGCAGCGGGAATTATTTGTCCCTGGCTTACCCAGCGGCGGAATAAGGCTTGGTATGCACTGGCCAAAGGAGGAGCGGCATATTATCAGCGGCTTATTAAAGAGCTTGAGAAGGATGGCGAGAAGGATACAGGTTATCAGAAAGTAGGAGCAGTAAGCCTTCATACAGATCCTGTTAAACTTGAAAAAATGGAAGAAAGAGCGATTAAAAGGCGTGAGGATGCCCCTGAGGTTGGAGATATTGTACAGATGTCCCCGGTGCAGACTTCTGAACTGTTTCCCCCTTTAGCAAAAGAATATTCTTCTGTTCATGTTAGCGGTGCGGCCCGCGTTAACGGCCGGGAATTAAGGGATGCGCTCCTGAGAGCGGCTGAAAAACACGGTGCTGATCTAGTGCAGGGCTCTGCTGAGCTTGTTTGCATTGGAGATGCAGCCACTGGGGTTAAAGCTGGCGAAAAGTATTATGAAGCAGAAAATGTGATTGTAGCAGCTGGAGCATGGGCTGGTGAGCTTTTTAAACCATTGGGTATACATTTGGATGTGAAACCGCAAAAAGCCCAAATAGTCCATCTGCAGCTTGAAGGTGAGGATACGGGCAAATGGCCAGTTGTCATGCCGCCAAACAATCAGTATATTTTAGCTTTTGACGGCGGCCGGGTGGTCGTGGGTGCTACCCATGAAGATGAAATGGGATACGACTTAAGGATAACCGCAGGCGGTTTGCAAGAAATTTTCGATAAAGCTTTGACGATTGCACCCGGTCTGGCTGATGGAACGTTTGCTGAAGCACGTGTAGGATTCCGCCCTTATACGCCTGGTTTCCTGCCTATTATAGGCGAAGTTCCTGGCTTTAAAGGCCTTTACCTATCAAATGGACTTGGCGCTTCAGGTCTGACTGCAGGGCCGTTTCTCGGCGCCCAGCTGGCAAAGCTTGCTCTCGGGGAAGAAGTGGATATTAATTTAGAGCACTATGATCCTGCCGGAGCAATAGAGCAAATGTGATTTTTAAAGGTGTCTGTCTAGCGAACAGGCACCTTATTTTTATTTTCTAAATGTGAAATGGAGCTTTGTCCTAAGAATATTGCTGGCAGGTTAATAAATCACTTAATTTCGGGTATACACTAATGAAATCAATTTATATTAGTTACTTTCATTAGGAGGATAAATCATGCGATGGAAAGGAAGAAGAGCGAGTTCTAATGTAGAAGATCGAAGAGGCATGGGCGGCGGGGGAAAAACGCTGGTTGGCGGAGGCCTTGGAGGGATCATTATACTATTGATATTTACCTTTCTTGGAGGCAATCCAGGAGAACTTTTAGGCAATATGGCAGGAATGGACTCAGGTACATCTGTTCCATACGAGGAGACAGAGCAGGAAAAAGAGCTTGCACAGTTTGTCTCTGTCGTCCTTGCTGATACAGAAGAAGTTTGGTCTCAAATTTTTGAAGAACAAGGATTAATTTATAAAGAGCCAACCCTTGTATTGTATTCGGGGAGTGTCCAGTCTGCTTGCGGGGCAGCAACCTCAGCAGTAGGCCCCTTTTATTGCCCGGGTGATCAAAAGCTTTATATTGATTTAAGCTTTTATGAGGAGCTGCATAGGAAATTCCAAGCTCCAGGGGACTTTGCGATGGCTTACGTAATTGCCCATGAAGTGGGCCACCACGTACAAACCCTTTTAGGAACAACAGAAGAAATTATGCACCTTCGCCAGCGGATGAGCGAAGAGAAGTTTAATCAATATCTAGTCCGTTTTGAATTGCAGGCTGATTATTATTCCGGTGTATGGGCTCACCATGCACAGGGAATGGGTTATCTGGAAGAGGGCGACCTGGAAGAAGCATTGAATGCTGCGACCGCTGTCGGAGATGACACCCTCCAAAAAAGAGCACAAGGTCATGTAGTTCCTGAAAGCTTTACTCATGGTACTTCAGAACAAAGGAAATCATGGTTTTATAAAGGATTCCAAAATGGAACGATTAAAGGCGGAAACACATTTGAGAGCAGTAATCTAAACAGAAGCTGGTGATATAGCCGGGAAAGGAGCGCAATACCTTGTGAACCAACAAGTACAAACATTTATGCTAAAAGATGATGGACAAATACCAAATAACCCGACATTGCCTGTCATCGTTTATAAAGGTGTGTTCAAGGATCATCCGGATGATATTGAAACCACATTTAACCGCCATAATTGGACCGGGAGCTGGACAGGCGGAGTGTATGATTATCATCATTATCACACCAATACGCATGAGGTTTTAGGCGTAAAAGCGGGATATGCCACAGTTTTTATTGGAGGCGATGAGGGAAAGCAACTTGAATTGCAGACAGGTGAAGTAATTGTACTTCCGGCAGGGACAGGCCATAAAAAGCTAGAAAGCAGTGCTGATTTCGAAGTTGTCGGTGCTTATCCGGATGGAAGAAGCCCAAATATGAAGAAAAAAGACAATGCAGAACGTGCACAGACTTTAGCAGAAATTAAGAGTGTGCCGGTTCCTGATAAGGATCCTGTTTATGGTGACGAGGGGCCTTTGCTGGAGAAGTGGAAAAAGTAAAGTAAATTGTCCGATTCCTTTTTAAATATATGGCTGTGTAAAAGCTCATTGTTGATTTTGGCACCCTGTTGATTGGAGGGGAAGGGCGAGATTCAAGCGGGATGCTCCCGGATCGCCCGCGGTTCGCTGAGCTCCTGGAGCGGAAATCAACAGGCAAGTTTAACAGAGACAAATATAAAAAAGCCAGAAGAGCTAAACTCTTCTGGCTTTTGCGTTTCTAATGCTTAACGTACACCCTTCATATATCCCTGAATCTTTGGACTCAATAGGAATAAGATGATAGACAGTACGATTGCAGCTGCACCGATGACACCGAAATAGGTCATTTCAGTTTCTGGTGTGTAGAATTTAACGATTTGTGCGTTGATAGCCTGTGCCGCAGCATTTGATAGGAACCAGAGGCTCATGGTTTGTGCTGAGAAGGCTGCAGGCGCTAATTTTGTTGTTGCTGAAAGTCCTACAGGTGATAACAATAGTTCACCAAGTACGACGATGAAGTAGCTGAGCACAAGCCATAATGGGTTTACCAGAGAATCGGTTCCGCCCATGTAAGCAGGTACCAGGATCACGATGAATGATAGACCGGCAAATAATAGACCCAATGAGAACTTTTGTGGAACTGAAGGCTGGCGTTCGCCCATTTTCACCCACATCCATGCAAACACTGGCGCTAAGAAAATGATAAATAATGGGTTAAGTGACTGGAACCATGCTGGTGAAATATGAATTCCCATGAAGTCCAGCTGTGTACGCTTATCCGCATAGTTAGCCAAGATCGTTGAACCTTGTTCCTGAATAGCCCAGAACATAACAGATGCGATAAACAGCGGAATGTACGCAATGATACGTGAACGTTCCACATCCGTTGTCTTAGGGCTGCGATACATAACTGTAAAGTATGCAATTGGGATTGTGATCCCTAAAATACCAACAAGCGCGATAAAAGTATCTACTGTTAAAAGTCCTGTAGGGATACCAACTGCAACTAAAATCGCAATAATTAAGGCTCCCAATCCAATACGTGTGTAAACTTTTTTCTTTTCATCAACTGCTAAAGGGTTGGCAACAAATGTTCCTGCCAATCCCAGGTTTTTCTTCTTTGTAAAGATAAATACCAGTAATCCAAAGAACATACCTACTGCAGCAATACCGAAACCTAAGTGAAAATTATATTTCATTCCAACTGTTCCGACAATTAAAGGTGCAAGGAATCCGCCAAGGTTAATACCCATGTAGAAAATACTGAAGCCGGCATCACGGCGCGTGTCTTCCGGACTGTAAATTTCCCCGACAACGCTGGATACGTTAGGCTTTAAAAGTCCCGTACCAAGGACGATAAGCACCATGGATACAAAGAACATTGCAAGGCTTCCAGGAATAGCAAGAGCGATATGACCAAGCATGATTAAAACTCCGCCGTAGAAAACAGCCTTTGAAGTTCCGAAGATTCTATCTGCCAGCCAGCCTCCAATAATACCGGACATATAAACTAATGATCCGTAGATAGACATGATGGCAAGTGCAGTTGTTTCATCAAGGCTTAATCCGCCTTTTGAAACCTCATAATACATATAAAATACAAGGATTGCTCTCATTCCATAGTAAGAGAAACGTTCCCAAAACTCAGTGAAGAAAAGTGTGAACAAGCCCTTAGGATGGCCAAAGAAGCCTTTTTGAGGCACACTTTCAACAATTTTCTGCCTATTATTATCTGTCATGTATAATCCTCCTTTAGCTATTCTATAATATCTTTCGTAGTTTCTGATTGTCAAAAAAAATTTTATGTAACCATGGTTATTATCGACTCTTTAGTATGAATAATTGAATTATCCTTTAATTTTATCCAGAAATTTATTTTTTCAGAATAATTGTTGTTTTGGGACTCTTTAAAAACATGTATATTATTCCCATAGAAAAAGCCACCCAATCCGGTGGCGTTTTTCAGATTCTATTAAACCTCAGCAAGTACTGTTTCTTTATTACTAAATGCGTCACTGCTCGATAGCCTGTTTTTGCCCAAATCCTTTGATTGCAGCAGCAACTGGTCTGCATAAACATATGCTTTTTCGATTGAAAGCTGCTCATTTACTTTATAGAAAAACAGTCCAAATGACGCAGTATATGATAGTGAAATGTTTTCTTCCTTAAATTCGGCTTCAAAAGTGCTAATTTCAATTCCCTTGCGAATTTTTTCCGCCAATAAAACGCTCTCCGAATAGTTGCGATTTCTGAGAAAAATTGTGAACTCTTCTCCGCCGCTTCGAAATAAGTAATCTTCTTTGGACAGATAGCTTTTTAGCGTATTGGCAAAATGCCTGATCGCCTGGTCGCCAACAGCATGGTTGTAACTATCGTTAATTCTTTTGAACTTATCTATATCCGCCACTATAATGCCGATATATTCATCCGTTCTGTTCAGCTCAGTCATTTTTTTATCCATATAGGCTCGGTTGTATACACCCGTTAAAAAGTCTGTATAGGCCATTTGTTCAAATTTATCCCGTTCTATCTTATTTTGCAGCATTTGGGATTTTGAAAGAAATGAACGGCTTACAAGATAATTCAGGACAAATAAACTAATAAGCATTTCCCATTTGCCTTCTTGAAGGAATAGCAGCAAAAGGCCATTGGTGAAGGCTATTTTCCCCATATCCAGGATACTTCTTGTTTTAATAAAATCAATTGCTTCCCGTTTTGTTTTGATATCTCCCAACAAAGTGAAAATGGTGATTAAGAAAGCATCTGAAAGCAGGGATGTGACGGTTATCAGAATAAGCATGATGATCCAAAAACCAAACGGTACTGGCTGAAAGAGGGGATAGAGAAAATTAAACAGATAAAAAGCAATCGAATTACTGAGCACGAAAGAACCGATATTGTAAAAGGTATGGACAAATTCATCCGGATCAGCTGTTTTCGTGAGCTTTTTATTGAAATAAACGGTAAATCGGTAGATGCCTTCAAATAAAAATAAACCTAAAGGCCCGGTAAATATACCGATCGATAGGCTGTAATTGATGCCATAATCCATACTGGTACTGCCGTTTTTGCTGATAATGCGCAAATGATGGTACAAGCTTGAAAAGAACCAATAAACGAACAGCGCTTTAAAATATGCAGGGCTCTCAACAATGATACCCTTTGAGGAAAAAGCAATGGCTATTGAAATAAAAAATAGCGACAACATGAAGATTCTTGAGCCGTGCATAAAACTGTTCTCCCTTCCATTATATATATATCTATTTTAAAGGAGTTTTTTTCTATTAAATAGTTTAATTTAAAATATTTTCATAATTTTATAACATTTAATTTTTATTAACTGACACTCGGAAGATTTTAAAAATTCAATACCTATTTTAGGAAGTATGGAATTTTTGTTTAGTAAGTACCTCTTTTTAGTTTGTTTAATACTTGTATGGATATATATTAGGTTTTAGAATAAAGCTCAAAGTGCCGATTTATTTATGCATTATTAAATGATACTTCCCAAAGGATGTCTGGTAATAGTTTAACCAGGCGTCCTTTTTCTTTGATTAAATTTATTCTTTGAAAGCAAGAAATATATAGACAGAAAGGAAGTTTTAATAGGACAAAAGAGTGAGTTTTTTTCGTGTAAACAATAGTGTATACAAGTACACGGTGTTGTTTGCAAATGAATACAAAAACGTAAACAAGTGTACAATCACGTATGCTTATTAGTATGAAGCCATGTGTTCGTATTTGTATACACGCATACGAAAATGTATATATGATTGCCGAATGAATATTCTTCTTGTAAATAACCTAAGCCTTTAAATGTGAAGCTGCAAATGATTTCCCGTCTTTTTCGTTTTATATAGGACATATACTATGCTGGATTTATGACAGGCGGCTATTTTGGAAAAAGGGCATTGGTATTTATCCCTTATTTCTTCTTTCTTGGAAACTAGATAATTTTATATAAAGAATCAATAACCGAGTAATCGACATCCCAGTTTTCTATCCTGCTATTAAAAGAAGAGCAATAACATTGAAGGCATTAAGATGGAAGGAGATCAAGGAAGCGACTGAACGAGCACCGCAGCATATTCTATGAGGAGCGCAGTGACGAGGCTGACGCCAGATCGGTGCTGATCATTTATATAAGTATATTTTAAACCCCCTTCCCTCCTCTTTGTATTTCAGCAGGCACTGCCTCTCCAGGTAAAGTCGTTATTTTGGATTCTACACAGAATGTGTGCTATATAACCGACCATCTTATAAAATCTATTTATGCTTAAAAGGGGGACTAATGCAGGGGCCAACCTTATTTAATATTAAAGAATCTAATCTGTTGGATAAAAAAATTTCAGTTTGAATTAGAAGGTCTTAAGCTTCCGGGCCTGACCAAGGGAACAATAAATTTGGTGCTTTGTCAGTACATAATCTTCTCAGGGTCTACATTGGCATAGTCGTACTTCGATATGGAATAAATAATGAAAACTTGATTTGGTAATCCGGTTAGCAAGTAGCTGTAAAATCAGCTTTAAAGAGCTCACAACACTAATTTAATTATCATTTTTTAAAATGGATAATAAATGTACCTTTAAAAAAAGGGGAAAGTGGTTTCATTAAACCTGGCACTTCCCTTTATTTTTAGGTTGTGTTAACGTTCAGTGTTGATTTTAGCCCCCTGTTGATTGGAGCGGAGGACACGCGGAAAGCGAGTGACTGAAGGGAAATCGACAGGCAAATTTAACAGAGCCTATTTTTAAAAACAACTAAAAAGTTTTTAGGGTAAAAAACGACGATTTTTGAATGTAAACAAAAATGTAAACAAGTAAGCAAAAACGAATACAGTTGCACACAAAAATGTATACATGTATGCAAAAACGTACACTTTTGGTAAAATAGTGAGTATGCAACAGTGTATACATGTGGTCAAAAGTGTAAACAACGATGATTAAAGTTTACACTTTGTTTACGTCTTTACGCTTTCATTACTTTTTATCTCCTCTCATTGTAAAATCTAGTAATCTGGATTACTCTTAAATAAACACCTCTATTTAAGAGAATGAAAGGATTGAAGTGAATTGAGTAATTCAAGAATTGCAGCAGTTGATGTAGGGAACGATTCTATTAAAGCGATATTTGGAAAAATGGATGCAGAATTAAACATCCCAAATGTAATTGCAAGAGATGTTGAAGATAGACCGGTTATCGGAATTGAAGAGCTGGACAGCAAGGATCCGCTTGAAGGTATACATATTAGAGTCCACTCCCCTGCCCTGAAAGAAAATAATGCGATTTATCGTGTCGGCCATTTGGCGACAAAAAGCGATAATGCCACTGAGCTTGATCCTGGAAGCAGCAAGTCTGAAGAAGATCAGACATTAGTAATGCTTTTTGCCGCATTGGCATTGGATGCTGTTCAGAAAGATGGTTCAACAGGTTTTAAAAAATCAGGAAATGTCATTGATTCAAACTATACGCTTGGGACAGGCCTTCCCCTTCGTGAAGTGAAAGAAGGAAAAGATGCCGGTTATCGTTCAAAATTACTGGGATCTGTCCATCAGGTTGAATTCCTTGTTACACCAAAATATCAAGGATTAAAGGTCAACATCAAATTTGATGAAGTCAAAGTTTATCCTGAAGGTTTTGCGGCTTACATTAACCTTGTAATGGACAATAACTTAAACATTATTAATAAGGATTTAATTGATAAGCGCATTCTTATTCAGGATATTGGCGGGTTATCAACCGATATTGCTGTGATTAAAAACCGCAATGTTGATGATGACAAAGCTCAAGGATTTAACCTTGGGGTTTCAGAAGCGCTTGAATCCATCCGCGAAGAAATCAGATCGAAGCATGGTGTTGAGCTGGACAGTCGCAGAGATGTAGTTGAAATCATTACGAAAAAGAATGACCGCAACCACATCATGGTAAAAGGAAGCCGGACAAGCGTCCATGATATAACAGACCGCATTCTTCTTGACCTGGCTAAGAAGCAGTATCGCCTGCTCCGCAATGTGTGGCAAAAGAACTCACAAACAGAGATCTGCTACTTTGTAGGCGGCGGTTCTATTGTTTTAAAAGATTATCTGAAAACATTAAATAACAATCTGGACGGCTATAATATTGACTTCTTCGAGGATGAAAAAGAAAGCATCTGGATGATGGCAAATGCTTATTATAAGCTGGTCTCAGATTTTACAAGAAGAACGAATAAAGAAAAGGCAGACCAGGATAAAAAACCTGTTAAAGCCAACTAGGGTGATACTTCATGAAAAAAGCTTCCTCTTCTGAAATAAAGAGAGGGCAATCGATATCCTTTCGTGTCCCTTCTGATACACCTGATCATATCTTGAAGCATTTGCAAAAGCTGAAGGAAACCGAAAGACGGAATTTTTCAAGCAAAATTGCAGAGTATGTAATGCAGGGAGTCAGCAGTTCCCAGAACAAGGATAGGGAAACCATTACCATTCCCCTTCCTAAGGGATTAAGCAAGATTCAAAGGGATTGGCTAAAGCATGAGCATTCAGAAGCATTACTGGGCAGCATTCTTTATCAGTTAATTACGGATCCTGTTCGTGCTACGTCTTTGCTTGCCTCCCTGAACAGCAGGTCTTCTGATCTGGATGAGGCATTGTATCTGCAAGAGGAACCTTTGCCTGAGCTTGAACAATATGATTCAGCGGCGGCTGCCTTAGAAGAAACCCATTCTGAACCGGTGTCGGATATTGAAGATGATTTGCTCGATTTTGATTGGGAAAAAGCAAGAAAAAAACAGCAAGAACAAGCAGAAGATGAACCTGAAGAGGAAAGCGAAGAAGATTTGGATACGCTTCTTGGCGGCTTTCTTGCACATATGAATAAATAAAGGAAAAAGGGAGTTTCGGATATTGACCGAAACTCTCCTTTTTTGTATTTAGATGGGATTTTTCCGGGTAAATTACAGGTACAGCCTATTTTGGCACAGAAAAGGAGGAACAGAGTTGGCTTATGATTGTCTAATTGTTGGTGGCGGAATTGCTGGCCTGCAGGCTGCTATTCAGCTTGGCAGGTATAAGCATAGAGTTTTGGTTCTTGATTCAAATGATGGACGCTCTACCATATGCAAGAGCTACCATAATATTTTAGGGTATCCTGATGGTGTTAGCGGCCAGGAATTGCGGGAAATCGGGAAAAGGCATGCGGAAAGCCTTGGGGTGGAGTTTGCTTTCGAAAAGGTTGAGCAGGCTCAAAAGACAAGCGAAGGTTTTGAAGTTACATCCGCTAACGGGAATAAATACAGCGGCATCCGGATATTGCTCGCAACAGGGGTCATGGATCGCATCCCTCCCTTCCCTGAATTAATGCCGTGCCTGGGCATTTCAGTGTATGTATGCCCGGATTGTGACGGATATGAGGTGAAGGACAAACGCACGATAGTACTCGGCTCAGGGAACGCGGGTGCTAATATGGCATTAACTTTGTCCTATTGGACGAATGACCTTGTTTATATTAACCATGAAAAAGCCGCGGTAGATCAAATGTTCATGGAGAAAATGAAGGAAAAGAACATTGAATATATTGAAAGTGAAATTCAAAAGGTTCTTGCAGAAGATGACAAATTTAATGGAGTACTGCTGGAAAGTGGAAAAGAAGTAACAGGCGATAGAGGGTTTATTGCTTTTGGAGGAAACGAGGTAAAATCCGGCCTAGCCAAACAGCTGGGAGTCGAACGCCTAGAAAATAAGCATATTGTAACAGATGCCCGATCAAAGATGACTAATGTAAAAAATGTTTGGGCAGCAGGCGACGTCGCAGCACACTCTGAGCAAGTCACAATCGCAATGGGAGAAGGTTCTCAGGCAGCCATTTGGATTCATAAATCGCTTATGCAGGAAAAAAAGTAGATTTAAAAGGTTTCACACTCATTATATAAGGGTAATTAACTAGGTTTATTTTTTGGCCTTTTTCTCATATAATAGCCTATAAGCTATTGGGGGCTGTTCAAAAGTCGGGAAATGCGCACTATTTGAACACTCATAGAGAAAGGTGTATGAATTGAAAAAAGAGGGATTGGATCTAGTTGTTCAGGAGTTGCTGGAGAGATCAGGGAGCCTTGTGAATATTAAGCTGGAAGGTCATTTTCCGGGAAATCGTTTAGCAGGCGGAAAGTACAGCATGGGATCACACACAATTACACTATATATTGAAGAGATTAAAAACCAATGTTATCAGCTGTTTTCTTCAGGTGAACAGTTTTGGGATTATTTTGCTGTTGTATTTGCACATGAACTTGGGCATGCGGAGGATAAAGAGCTCGAAGAATTGGCAGAACGGCTTGACCTTTGTGGGACTGAACAGGAACGTTGTCAAATTGCCCTGAAAATAGAAGAAAATGCATGGGGGTTTGCTGAAAAACTCCTTCCGGAAATGGATAAGGCTTTTATGCGGAAGATTATTTGCCACTCATTAAAGCCATATTGGGATCAGCTTCAATTGGAGCCAGCCTAAATCCTAGCAAGCCGCAGTGAAGAAAACTGCGGCTTTATTGTGTTTAAATAGAACCACTTCTCCAGAAATTAACCCAATTTTGTCACGAAAAGGGTATTGATAAAATCAATTGTAAGCGTTACACTTACTGTAGTAGTATGCAAATGCTGATAGCAAGCAGCCTTTTTTTATACCGCTCAATGCAAACGTTTGCACACTAATGAGAAATTTTTTATAAATTGAGGGTGTTAATATGAAGAAGATTTGGTGGAAGGAAGCCGTTGGGTATCAAATATATCCACGCAGTTTCCAGGATTCAAATGAGGATGGGATTGGCGATCTTCAGGGAATCATTCAAAGACTTGATTATATAAAAGGTTTAGGTATAGATGTCATTTGGATTTGCCCAATGTACAAATCTCCAAATGATGATAACGGTTATGATATTTCAGATTACCAGGATATTATGGAAGACTTCGGCACGATGGAGGATTTCAACCAGCTGCTTGACGAAGTCCATAAGCGTGATATGAAGCTGATTTTGGACCTTGTCTTAAACCATACAAGTGACGAGCATCCTTGGTTCATAGAGTCGCGCTCCTCCAAAGGCAATCCAAGAAGGGATTGGTATATTTGGAGAGACGGCAAGAATGGTCAAGAGCCAAACAACTGGGAAAGTATTTTTGGCGGATCCGCATGGGCGTATGATGAGAATACGGATCAATATTTCCTGCATGTTTTCTCTACTAGACAGCCTGATTTGAACTGGGAGAAAAAAGAAGTCCGCAATGCGCTATATGATACGGTTAATTGGTGGCTGGATAAGGGAATCGATGGATTCCGAATCGATGCAATCAGCCATATCAAAAAGCGTCCCGGCTTCCCTGACATGCCGAATCCGAAAAAGAAAAAGTATGTTTCATCCTTTGATATGCATATGAACCAGGAAGGAATTCATGAATTCTTAAAGGAATTTAAAGACCGCACATATGCTAACTATGATGTAATGACTGTTGGCGAAGCGAACGGTGTTACTGTTGCTGAAGCAGACCTTTGGGTTGGTGAGGAAAAAGGCAAAATGGATATGATATTCCAATTTGAACACCTTGGCCTGTGGGATGCGGAAACCAATCCGGAACTTGATATCGTAGAGCTTAAAAAAGTTCTTACCCGCTGGCAAAAAGGGCTTGAAGGCGATGGCTGGAACGCTTTATTCATCGAGAACCATGATAAGCCGCGTGTTGTCTCAACATGGGGAAATGATGATGAATATTGGCACCAAAGCGCAACTTCAATGGGTGCGATGTATTTCCTAATGCAGGGAACACCGTTTATTTACCAGGGACAGGAAATTGGCATGACAAATGTTCAATTCCCTTCCATTGATGATTATGACGATGTGGCAGTCAAAAATTTGTACCGCATCAAAAAAGAAGAAGGCAAGTCCCACCAGGCAATCATGGAGATCATTTGGGCATTATCCCGTGATAACAGCCGTACACCAATGCAGTGGTCCACAAAGAAGAACGCAGGGTTTACAACTGGCAAGCCGTGGATGAAAGTAAATCCGAACTTTACGAATATTAATGTGGAAATACAATCTCAGGACGAAGATTCCATCCTTTCTTTTTATAAGAAAATGATTCGCCTGAAAAAAGAAAATCAAGTCTTCACATACGGGCAATATGATTTATTACTAGAAGAAGATAAGCAGATTTATGCCTATACCCGCACTTCTGAGGATGATCAGGTAGTGGTTATTACAAACCTTTCATCCAAGGCAGCAGACTTTGAATCAGAATTTAAGCTTTCATATGACCAGCTTTTATTGAATAACTACGCTGTTGAAAAGCATGAAGATGTTGATTCTTTCACACTTAAGCCTTATGAAGCGCGCGTATATCGTATAAAATAGTAATATGAAAACAGGATTCTCATGTGAGTATCCTGTTTTTTATTGAGTAGATAAAGGAGTCTTTTCATGAACATCACCATTGCCGGGGCAGGCTATGTAGGTCTGGTCACAAGCGCTTGTTTGGCCGAGATTGGACATATTGTGATCTGTTTCGATAAGGATACAGAAAAAATAGAGGATTTAAATCGCGGCTGGTGCCCAATTTTTGAGCCGGGGCTTCAGGAAATGATAAGCAGAAATATGGGTGAAGAACGTCTGTTTTTCACAGATCAAGCCAATTTGGCTTATGAAGATGCTGATTGCATTCTTATCACAGTGGGTACGCCGCAGAGAGCAGATGGTTCAGCGGATACCACTAATATTGATCAAGCCGCTTTGGACATTGCCGAAAACATTCAAAAGGACGTAGCGGTAGCCATTAAAAGCACAGTTCCGATTGGCACAAATGAACGAATTGAGGCAGTGATTCTGGATAATGCTATGCCTGGCTTGACTGTTGAAGTGATTTCGAATCCAGAATTTCTTCGTGAGGGCTCAGGAATTTACGATACATTTCATGGAGATCGCATAGTGATTGGATCAAGCCATGAGAGGGCTGCTCGGATTGTAGAGGAAATATATCAGCCGCTTGCCATTCCTGTTTTGCATACAGATCCCCGAAGTGCGGAAATGATTAAGTATGCTTCCAATACTTTTTTGGCGGCAAAGATCAGTTTTATCAACGAAATAGCCAACTTGTGTGACTTATCAGGTGCGAATATCGAGGATGTCAGTACTGGAATGGGAATGGATAAGAGGATCGGAAACCAGTTTCTGAATGCCGGAATTGGATATGGCGGTTCCTGTTTTCCAAAGGACACCCAGGCATTGGAGCAAATGGCCCGCCAAAATGATTATGATTTTAAAATACTCAGAGCGGTTAGGGAGGTTAACGACAGACAAAAGCAAACGTTATACAGGAAGGCAAAAAATCTGGCTGGTAATCTGTCAGGAAAAAGAACTGCTGTGCTCGGCTTATCCTTCAAGCCTAATACAGATGATATCCGGGAGGCTCCGTCTCTGGATTTGATCCGTGATTTGCTGGATGAAGGTGCGGATGTAGTGGTATATGATCCTGTCGCCATGGAAAAGGTACAGCGCCTGTTTGGTGACAAGATCAGCTATGCATCCTCCATTGATGAGGCCATCGAGCGGGCAGAGCTGGCGTTCATCGTAACCGAATGGAAGGAAATCAAAGAGTTCTCCCTTTCTAAATACCGTGAAAGCATGAAAACTCCCCTCCTCTTCGATGGCCGAAACTGCTATTCCGTCAAGGAAACGGAAAAGCATGGGATTCAATATGTCTCGGTTGGACGTCCAGGGGTGCCAGATACTTATACAGGTTCTAGACCAACTGATGCTTTTTGAAAGTGGCGGGAAGTGCTAAAATGGGGAAAATAGGTAATGGAGGAGCAGGTATGGCTAAGAATAAAACGAATGCGATGCGTATTCTGGACGCGCAGAAGCTGGATTATGAATTAATCACCTACGACAGTCAGGATGGAAAGATAGACGGGGTTTCGGTTGCGGAGAAGATTGGGAAAGACCCTAAGGCGGTCTATAAAACGCTAGTCGCTCAAGGCCACAGTAAGCAGGTATATGTGTTTATCATTCCGGTGGAAGATGAACTTGATCTGAAAAAGGCTGCAAAGGCTGCAGGTGAAAAAAAGGTAGAGATGATTCCGGTTAAGGATATCCAGAAGCTTACCGGCTATATCCGCGGAGGCTGTTCTCCAGTCGGGATGAAAAAGCAATATCCTTCCTACGTTGATGCTAAGGCTTCCGTACTCGAGAGCATCATTGTCAGCGGCGGTAAGATTGGCATGCAAATGGAGCTGAAAATAGGGGATTTACAGCAAGTTATAGAGGCAAAGCTAGAGGATCTTGTGAAAAGTGAATAAATAATCCTTTAAAGGGTGCTAATCGTTGTGGTTTAGCGCTCTTTTTTATTGGCTGTGTTAAAGCTTAATGTTGATTGGAGCGAAAGGCACGAGATCCTCGAAAATGCATTCGCATTTCCTTCGTGCGGTCCCTTTATTCTGGGAAGCTTGTTCAAAGTCCTGCGGGAGGAGTGTGTCAAAGGGGACCCCGCAGACGCGATATGGGACGAGGAGCGTCGGGCCGCCCGCGGTTCACTGAGTGCCTGGAGCGGAAATCAACAGGCAAGTTTATCAGAGCCTTATTATTAAAAATCCAGTTTATCATGAACTTTGCCTCTTATATCGTCAACTCAATAAATATATATCAATCTTTTGCATATATCGTCAACTTTGCCTAAATAACTTCAACTAATAAAAATATAGCAACCATCAGCTTTTTTTTCATAGGCATTCACCCATCCTTCTCCCTTTGCATACTGTAAGGTGAAAATGCATTTCGAAAGGAAGTGTAAGAGTGGCTGGGAAGACATTAAATTACTTTGCCGGCGGAAATACTGCCCGCGGATTCCACAGTTTATTTGATTCCAACCTGCAAGGGCTTGACCGCCTCTTTATTTTAAAAGGCGGGCCTGGGACAGGAAAATCCTCTCTGATGAAAGCAATCGGAGCGGAACTATCTGAAAAAGGCTATGATCTTGAATATATTCACTGCTCTTCTGACAATCATTCGATCGACGGAGTTATCATTCCAGCATTAAAAGCAGGCATTGTAGATGGAACAGCTCCGCATGTCATTGAACCTCAAGCACCTGGCGCAGTTGATGAATATATCAATCTGGGAGAAGCCTGGGATTCGAAGGCATTGGCTGGGAAAAAAGAAGAAATTACTTCATTGGCAAGCCAGATTAGCAGCTCATTCGCAACCGCCTACGAAACATTTGCTGAAGCGTTGAAAATCCATGACGAATGGGAAAAAATTTATATCGAAAATATGAATTTCCAAAAGGCGGATGAACTGACGAAAAAGCTCATTCAGACCTTCTATAGAAATATGAAATTGAATAAAACACCATCTGTTAAGCACCGTTATTTAGGGGCCGCCACTCCAACAGGCGCGGTAGACTTCGTGCCAAATCTTACAGAAGATATTCAGAAGAGGTACTTTATTAAGGGGCGTCCAGGTTCAGGCAAGTCAACTATGCTGAAGAAGCTGGCTGCAGAGGCCGAAAACCGAGGATTTGATATTGAAATCTATCACTGTGGCTTTGACCCTCACAGCCTCGATATGATCATAGTGCGGGAGCTGGGTTTGGCTATTTTCGATAGCACCGCACCACATGAATATTTTCCGAGTCGAGATGGTGATGAAATCATTGATATGTATGATATCACCATCAATTCAGGAACAGATGAAATTTATGCTGAACAGATTAAAGACATCAGCACCCGTTATAAAAATAAAATGAGTGAAGCAATATCTTATTTGGCAAGGGCAAAAAGTCTTCATGATGAATTAGAAGAGATATATGTAGATGCTATGGATTTTGAGGCAGTAGAAAGGATTAAAGAGAACATTCGCTCTGAACTGCTGCTGATTTCCGAAAAGGTCTAGTAGGCGTAATCACGATTTTAGGCAAGAGGCATACATTACACCGAAGGGATATGGAGAGGAGCTTAGAATAGATGGATTATACAAATTATCCTTTTTATCCATATATGCCAGACTATGTTTTTGATGGCAGAACGTTTCCAGGAGGAGGATTCGGGCCGCCGGGACCGCCACCAGGAGGGCCAGGAGGAGGGTTTGGGCCACCGGGACCACCGGGCGGCGGGGGACAGCAAGATGGACCGCCAGCGGGGCCTCCGCCAAGTTTTACTCCACAGATGCAGCAAGCCACAGCATTTGCAGTTGATCCTGGTGCCATTAGGGGCTGTTTATTCCGCTATACTTATGTATGGCTTCAAAATGGAAACAGCTTCTGGTTTTACCCGACATATGTCGGCCGGACCTCTGTAGCAGGCTGGCGCTGGAGAAGATGGCGCTGGACCTATTACGGAACGGATTTAAGAAGAATCAGATCGTTCCAATGTTTTTAAGGAACTCAAACAAAAAGGGTATCCCATGCCGGATACCCTTTTGATATTTAAAAAATAATATGTGCAGCCAGTACAATTACCGGCAGTGTAATAATTGTTCTTTCCAGGAAAATGATGATTAAGTCTTTTAAAGAAACCGGAATTTTTGAACCTAGAAGCAGTCCGCCCACTTCGGACATGTAAATTAGCTGTGTAACCGATACAGCTGCTACGACAAAGCGAGTTAATTCACTCTCTATGCTAGCCCCAATAACAGATGGAAGGAACATGTCTGCAAATCCGACAATCATGGTTTCAGAAGCTGCAGCTGCTTCCGGGACCTGCATGAGCTGCAGGAGCGGAATAAAAGGCATGCCCAGATACTTAAATACTGGTGTGTACTCAGCGATGATAAGTGCAAGTGTGCCAAGTGCCATAACAATTGGCGCCACACCCATCCACATATCAAGAATGTTTTTGGCACCTTGTTCAAAGAAATGCTTTCCACTCTGATTGCCTTTTGCTTTTTCAATTGCCTGGGATAATCCCCAGCTGACTGGAGTGTGTCCTTTTGGAATTGTTTCATCGAGTCCGCCTTCCTGGCCGTTATAATACGTATCAGGTTTTCTGGATAATGGCGGGATCCTTGGGCTAATAATCGCCGCAACGAATCCGGCTGCTGTAATGGTTAAATAAAAAGGCACGAATAAATGGCCTAAATTAACCTGTGAGATTACTACAAGGCTGAAGGTGATGGACACCACTGAGAAGGTGGTGCCAATGATAGCTGCTTCCCTTTTAGTGTAATAGCCTTCCTCGTATTGTTTGCTTGTTAAAAGAACACCAATCGTTCCATCTCCGAGCCAGGAAGCGACACAGTCAATCGAAGATCTTCCTGGAAGCCTGAAGACAGGGCGCATGATTTTTGTTAATAATGACCCGAAAAATTCAAGAAGGCCGAAATTTAATAGCAGCGGCAGAAAAAGTCCTGCAAACAAAAAGACCGAGAATAGAATGGGCAGCAGATCATTTAGCAGCAAGCCACCGGTATATTCAGACCAAACTTGCTCAGGCCCAATTTGGAACAGGGTCATTACAGCAAAAATGCTCCCCAGTATTCTTGCCGCAAACCATATAGCCGGAACATCAAACAAATTTTTAAAGAACGTGCTTTTTTCGAAGAAAGCTGGCTTTAAAAACTTTGCAATGATTGTACCGAGAAGGGTCAGAACGATGATAAAGGTCATAATTTCAGGGAGATATGCAGAAAGCCAATCCTGGATCCAGCCTGAAAAAATGGCGATTGGTATCGTAATTTCCCCGTTATATTTTAGCGGAACCATAAAAAAGCTGATTCCGATAAGTGATGGAATAACAAATTTTAATATTTCTGAAGATGTGTACTTCTTTCTGGATGCATCAATCAATACAATTCACCTTTTCAATTTAATATTTATAAACCAAAAGTTATTTTAATTCATAACCTCTAAAAAGCCAACTCCTTTCTCTTAAATTCCACCGTTTCCCTCCTTTTTAAACACAGAAAAGATTATTTTGACAAGCATATTTTCAGCTCCCATATTATGTTAAAATATAAAATAATCAAAATAATCAAAAAGCGGGTGGGTGAATGTTTAGGTTTCGTTTATATTGGACATTCACGAAGAAGGCTTTTCTTCGTTCGGCCGTTTACCGGTTCGATGTCTGGTCGAGGCTTGGCTCCAATCTTATTTTTCTCCTTATGTGGGGTTCGATTTGGACTGCTTTATATGCAGGAAGAGAAGAAGCGGGCGGTGTCAGCTTTGAGGCGATGCTCACGTATATTGTGGTCAGTCAATTTTTAACGGGAGTAAATGGAGCGGGTACCCCGCTTTGGGATATTCAGGAGAAGGTCCGGACAGGGGATATTTCCCTGGAATTAATGAGACCGTTTGATGTACCGCTGCGCTACCTGTTTGCGGACTTTGGAAGTGTAGCGTTTTATATTCTCACAGCCCTGCTTCCCTTATATACTGTCCTGTTTATATTCATGGATTTGACTTTGCCGGACAGCTGGCAGACTTGGGTATTATTTATCATTTCAGCATTTATTGGTTTTCTGATTCGCTATTGTATTGAGATGTCTTTCGGGTTGCTTTCCTTTTTTCTAGTGGAAACAGGCGGCATCGTCGATATTTTTTACTTTGCGATGTCCCTTCTTTCTGGATCGGTCATCCCGCTTTGGTTTTTTCCGGGCTGGCTGGAGAAAATGGCGCTTTATTTGCCGTTTCAAGGAATCTATTACATACCAAACGCCATTTTTATAGGTGAAATTTCCGGAAGCGCTATTCTGCTGTCCCTAGGGATTCAATTATTTTGGGTGGGAGTTTGTTACTTGCTATTAAGGCTGGTCTGGAACAGAGCATCACATAAAGTTGTTGTTCAGGGAGGATAGAGAGTGAGTGTTCTAAAATATTTCGATTTATACTTTAAACTCATCTCTGCTGGTGTAAGGGCACAGCTGCAGTACCGTTTTGCCTTTGTGATGAGGATTGTGGGGCTGATTACCTCATATACAGGAACTGCGGTAACGATGTGGATTATGCTCTACCAGTTTCAGGAATTGGGTTCATGGACTTTTTATGAAATGCTGTTTTTATTTGCAGTTGCCATTTTATCTTGGGGATTCTGCATTATTTTATTTTTCCACTTTAGAGGCCTTGACACATACATCCTGAATGGCACGTTTGACCGCTTTCTTGTCAGGCCAATCAATCCGTTTTTTCATTTCATGGCGATGAAATTTGATGTTGCCTCCTTTGGCCAATTTATTTTCAGTATTGGTATTTTTATTTGGGTTGGCTTTGAGCTGCAGCTGGATTGGACACTTGGCAAAAGTTTATTTCTTCTGTTTTCAGTTATAGGAGGCGTCTTCATACAGGGCGGGCTGCTGGTGATGATTTCAGCCCTTGCATTTTGGACGACCAAATCAGAGCAGTTTTACTGGGTCGCCATGTATCCAGCAAGGAATTTAACCAACTATCCTTTGGTTATTTATCCGAAGGCCGTACAATGGTTCACAGCCTTTGTGGTTCCCTTCGGATTTGTTAACTACTTTCCTGCTGCCGTTTTACTGGAAAAAGAAACGCCATTTTTCCCTGACAAAATAGGTTATTTTTCGCCGCTTGTCGGAATCATCTTTTTTGCCGTAGCCTATTATATTTGGATGCTGGGATTGAAGCAATATAAAAGTACAGGTTCGTAACATAGACTAGGAGGGCTAGAATGATGATTATAGAGGTTGAACATCTAATGAAAGACTTCATGGTTGCCAAGAGGGAAACAGGCCTTCTGGGGGCTATGAAGAGCCTTGTGAAACGGGAGCATATTAAAAAGGAAGCAGTAAAGGATATTAGCTTTTCCATAGAAGAGGGCGAAATGGTAGGCTACATAGGACCGAATGGGGCAGGCAAATCAACGACTATTAAAATGCTGACGGGTATTCTCGTTCCAAGCTCAGGAAAAGTTAAGGTAAACGGCATTGTTCCTTATGAAAACAGGCAGAAAAATGCCAAGAATATCGGAGTTGTTTTTGGCCAGAGGACACAGCTTTGGTGGGATCTGCCTACAATTGAATCGTTTGAGCTGCTCAAGGAAATCTATCAGGTTTCGAATAAACGCTACAAAGAAAACATGGATACATTTACTGAAATATTGGGGCTGGATGAATTTCTGAATACACCTGTCCGCCAGCTTTCGCTTGGGCAAAGAATGAGGGCTGATATTGCTGCTTCTCTTTTGCATGATCCGCCGATTCTTTTCCTGGATGAGCCGACCATCGGACTGGATGTTGTAGCCAAAGAGAAAATGAGGACGTTTATTAAAGAGATTAATAATGAGCGAAAAATCACGGTTATTTTAACAACTCATGACATGGAAGACATCGAAAAGCTGTGTGAACGCATGATCCTCATCGACCATGGGCAAAAGGTATATGATGGCGAAATGGCAGTCGTGAAAGAAAAGTTCGGAAAAAACAGGATACTCATTGTAGATTTAGAGGAATCTTCCCACCGCTTGAAGGTTACAGGCGGTGAGGTTTTTAAAGAGGAATCCAGCCGATTCTGGATTCGGTTTAACCGGGATGCGGTTTCTGCATCCGAATTAATTGCCCAGATTACGAAGACTCATAATATCAAGGATTTGACAGTGGAGGAGCCCGAAATTGAATCCATTATTAGCCGCATCTATCAGGAAGGCTATCAGAACCTGCCCGAAACCGTGAAAGTATAAACGAAAGCCTCTATGAAAATGGGCTCGTTAAAGATGTCATTATTTTCTGAAAAATAATATAATATATAGAGGTGATCAAATTGATTCTTTATCTTCTTGGCTTTTGTGCAGTACTGTTGGGAGTTGGCATGTTTGTTGACTGGTGGCATAAAAGACAGGGAATTGACGATTTTGACCCTGAGGAAAATGCAAAGCATGTTTCTGAGTCGGAAAGGGCTTATATGGAGTCGCATATGCAAAACATGAAAAATGATCATCATAATGGGATGCTTTAATTTGCGCATGATGGCCGCCTGGCTGTCATGCATTTTTGTTTCTTGAGCAGGTTTGGGCGGCGGTGAAGAAGTTTTATCAACGAATTTTATGATATATCAACGAAACTGGACCAAATATCAACGAACCGCAAAAAAAGAGGATGGGAACGCACCATCCTCTTACATTTTTAGAAAAACAGCAATCCCAGAGAAATGACTGCGCCGCTCACAAGCAGAGTCAGTACGCAGTATCCCATGATATCTTTTGCTTTTAAGCCAGCAATCGCAAGAGCAGGCAGAGCCCAGAAAGGCTGGATTAAGTTTGTCCAGGCGTCTCCCCATGCAACAGCCATTGCCGTTTTGGGAATGGATACGTCCATGGCCTTTGCCGCTTCCAGCATAACAGGAGCCTGAACTGCCCACTGTCCCCCACCAGAAGGAACGAAAAAGTTTACTAATCCTGCACTTAGAAACGCAAAAAAATGGAACGTGAATTCATTGGAAATTGAAACAAAGCCCTCTGACATAACTGCTGCTAATCCAGAAGTTGTCATCATGCCCATGATTCCAGCGTAAAACGGGAACTGGACAATGATGCCGCTTGCTCCTTTAACAGCATTAACGACCGCTTCCAGGAACTGCTTAGGTGTTCCGTGGAAAAGGATGCCAAGAAACAGGAACAAGAAGTTAACAATATCAAGATTGAGCTTGAAGCCATTTGAAGCAAAATAGTAAAACAGGAAAACGAGTCCAAAGAGTCCGATCAGCAAGGAGATAATGCGGCTGTTTTCTAGTCGTTCTGCCGGTGTCATAGCCCCTTTTTCGAGAGTGGCAGCCTGAACATCATCCTGAAGAAGTGCAGAATCCACAACGATTGTCTCCTCTTTTGATGGCATCATAAAGCGGTTAACAAAAGGCAAAATCAAGAAGAGTGCCAAAACAATAAAAAGGTTGAACCCGGCAAAAATGGTTTGGTCAGTTGCAATCACACCAATCATTTCTTCCGAAAAGTGGCCCGGTGTAGCAATCGTCAATGGGATGGAACCAGAAATTCCTCCATGCCAAACAATAAATCCTCCGTAAGCGCTTGCAATCAAAAGCCGGTAATCCACATTTTTAACTTTTTTAGCAAGTTCCTTGGCGAATAAAGCACCGATGACAAGACCGAAGCCCCAGTTGATTAGGCTGGCAATCATGGAAACAACCGTAACAATGATAATAGCCTGGCCAGGTGACTTTGCAGTTGAGGCAAGAGCACCTAATCCCTTTTTAAAAATTTGGCTGCTGGCCAATACATGCCCTGTTACCAGGACAAGCACCATTTGCATGGAGAAGACTAAAAGTCCCCAAAAACCATTGCCCCAATGCTGGACCATCTGATAAGGCCCGTTGTCAGTAAAAATCAAACCTAATCCAAAAACGGCGAAAGTTAAGATAATAACAAATAAAAATGGATCAGGCAGATACCGCTGCATAATGCGGTTAAAGAATGATACCAGTACTTTCATGATGTAACCCCCTTAAAAAAATTGATCCCTAAACCTATTATATTTTCTGTAAAATTCCCTATATTCCTTCTTTTCTGAAATAATATTTAAGCTGGCAACACTAACTGCAGCGGATTTTGAAAAATATGTATGCTTTCTATGCTTTTGGAAAAAGATTTATAGCCATTATCAATAGGCTGTTAAGAAAACAACAAGAATAGAAGACGGAGAAAAAGTGGATAGGTCTGTTTTTCAAAGTGGAATAAAAACAGACCTCCTAGTGGGAGGTCTGTTAGTGTGTAAACAAAATAATCTTAAAGACATTCAGCCTATTTCTTGCGTTTAACCGGTATTGTTTCTTTACGAAGCATCTTAAATAACGAAGCACACATAAGAATCAGAATAATCGTAAATGGAAGAGCCGTGACGAGAGAGGCAGTCTGCAGACCTTCAAGGCCGCTGCTTAAAAGGAGGACTGCCGCAATGGCCCCCATCAAAATTCCCCATACAATCCGTGTAGTGAGCGGCGGTGATAAAGTGCCATTCGCCGTCATTACTCCTAAAATATAGGTTGCTGAGTCTGCAGATGTGATCAGGAAGGTCAGAATCAGCAGGATGGAAAGGACGGAAAGCAGGAAGCTGAACGGCAGCTGGTTATAGGTTTGGAATAAGGCTGAAGTTACATCGTTATTAACAGCCTCTGCAATCGCAGTACCGCTGAAAAGGTCGAAGTGCAAAGCTGTTCCGCCGAATACCGCAATCCAAATAAGGGCGATGAGCGGAGGAACAATCAGGACGCCAACCACGAATTCACGGATGGTCCTTCCCCTGGAAACCCTTGCGATAAAGGCTCCTACAAACGGTGACCAGGCAATGGCCCAGGCCCAATAAAAAATGGTCCAGTCCCGGATCCATGTGCCGCCCTTATAAGGGGTCATGCGAAGGCTCAAATTAATAAAATTTGAGATATAATCGCCTATTCCAAGTGTAAATGTATTTAAAATAAACACGGTAGGACCTGTAACCAAAACGAAAAGCATAAGGACTAAAGCAAGTCCAAGATTTAGGTTACTCAAGTATCTAATCCCTTTATTGAGTCCTGTAGATGAGGATAACAGGAATAAAGCGGTCATAACCACGATAATCAAAATTTGCGTTAAAGCACTTTTTTCAATACCAAATACTGCATCCAGACCTCCGTTAATCTGGAGAATACCGAGTCCAAGCGATGTCGCTACCCCCATGACTGTTGCGATAACAGCCAAAATATCGATGAATTTCTTTAGGGTAGCAGGCTCCCGTTTTTTGCTGAATAAAGGATTTAAAGTGGTGGAAATAAGTCCGTTCTCTTTCTTCCTGAATTGAAAATAACCAATCGCCAAGCCGACAATGGTGAACACAGACCATTGGCTTACACCCCAGTGGAAAAACGAATAGCCCATAGCTTCCCGGGCAGCATCTGTTGTTAAAGGCTCCATCCCCTCCCTTGGCGGTGTAAAGTAATGGCTCATCGGTTCCGCAATTCCCCAGAAAACTAATCCAATTCCAAACCCAGCGCTGAATAGCATCCCAATCCATGTGAAAAAGGGATAATCCGCTTTATCTTCATCATTCCCAAGTTTAATGCGGCCATATTTGCTTATGGCAAGAAAGATACAGAATAAGACAAAAAACAAGACCGAAATTAAGTAAAACCAACCAAATGCGTATGTAGTAAAATTAAAGGCTTTTGTTGCTGCACTTGCAAATAATTCGGGAGTAAAAACCCCCAGTAAAACCAAAAGCAAAATAACAACAGCTGAAATCCAAAATACACTGTTTATATTGCCGGATTTATCATTCAATAAAATCCCCCCTAAACTAACCGAACATAAAAAATAACGCATAGTTGTATTTTGGCCTTCTTTTCTGTCTAATCATTCATGGGAATTGTATTATTCGGGTTTAACTCTTTAAAATGGATTTTAATAAGAAGAGGAAAAGCTGTCCAAAAACGGAGAAAGAGACAAATCCCTAAAATACCTTACCCTTAGCATGATGATATAAAACCTGTTTCGATGTAAAAAGGAGTGCTTATATGAATATTACTTTGTTAATAAAGCTTTTTGAGGAAAACCGATGTGAAGAGAAAGCTGTTCCCATGGGAAGCTACATGAAAAACAAGTTTCCTTTCCTAGGAATTAAAACGCCTGAAAGAAGAATTTTATTAAAAGAATTCTTTAATGAAACCGGGATGTTAAAACAGGAGTTCAAGCCGGATTTCGTTGAAGCATTGTGGGAGATGGAAGAAAGAGAATATCAAAGTGCCGCTCTTGACTATATTGGGAAATTCACAAAGAAATTGGACAAGAGCCATTTTGATTTAATTGAAAAGCTGATTGTATCAAAGTCCTGGTGGGATACAGTCGACATGCTTGCTTCGCATGCGGCTGGGGCAATTGCGGAAAAGCATCCTGAAGTGATAAAGGAGAGAATTGACGGATGGGCTTCCAGCAATAATATGTGGCTTCGCCGGACCGCGATTTTATTTCAGTTAAAGTATAAAGACCGTACAGATGAAGAGTTATTATACCGCTATATTCTCCTAAATAATGAAAGCAGGGAGTTCTTCATCCAAAAAGCGATTGGATGGGCTCTCAGGGAGTATTCCAAAACAAACCCTGCTTCAGTAAAAGAGTTTATCGATTCCAATCCCCTTGCCAAGTTAAGCATCAGGGAAGGGAGTAAGTATTTAGTTTAGAAAAATAGGCTGTGATACAGCTATTCCTGTTATAGCAACTGTGTTGATTGAAGCGGAAGGCACGAGCCTCGTATTTAGGGGAGAGCACAAACATTTAAAATAATTTAAAGAACATGTTAGAATGGCAAAATAAGTTTTTCTGTAAAAATACTACTACAGCCAGAAGGTGAGATAAACATGATCAAATGCATTGCCAGTGATATGGATGGAACTCTTTTAACAGCAACACAGAAAATAACGGATAAGAATATTGAAGCAATCAAAGCAGCACAAGAAAAAGGAGTAGAGGTTGTAATCGCAACCGGACGCTCGTACTTCGAAGCAAGCTTTGTTTTGGAGGAAGCTGGTATCTCCTGCCCGATTATTTGTGCAAATGGCGCTGAGGTAAGGGCTGCGGATGGAAAAATGGTTTCTTCCAATCCGCTCGATAAGGCCTTGGCTAAAAAAGCTGCTTATATCCTTATACAGAACAATGTTTATTTCGAGGTGTATACAAACCAAGGTACATATACAGTGGATGAAGATAGAGGCGTCTCAATCATTGTGGATATCTTTTTAAGCGGAAACCCTGAAGCGGACATTGACGAGGTCACAAAAGCCGCAGAAGAACGGTTTAAAAAGGGGCTGGTGCATAAAGTGAACAGCTATGATGAACTTTTCAACCACGAGGAGCATCAAATTTATAAGCTGCTGGCCTTCTCGTTTGAACCAGATTTTCTCGCTTCCGCAAAGGAGGACTTGCTTCAGCTGGAAGGTATGGCAGTGAGTTCATCAGGGGATGAAAACCTGGAGCTGACAAGTGTGGATGCACAAAAGGGGATTGCCCTTGAAGCTTTTGTAAAAGAAAAAGGAATTTCAAATCTAGAAACGATGGCGATTGGCGATAATTATAATGATTTGTCCATGTTCAAACGGGCCGGAAGATCAGTCGCAATGGGAAATGCCGATGAAATCATTAAAGCGCAATGTGATGCAGTTACATCAACAAACGAAGACAGCGGAGTAGCTAAAGCGATTTGGGAAGTACTAGAGTAATTCAAGGAGGTTGGAGCTGGGTGAAAAGGGTATTAGGTGTATGGCTTCTGGCTTTTGTATTTATTGCCGGTTGCACAAACGCCGGGGAGAATGAGGTAAAGGAAAAGGTTGAAGAGCAGGAAGTCAGCCTTCCTGCAAATGAAGAACCGGAAATTCTCGCTGATGAGCTGGATATTCCCTGGTCCATTGCCAAAACGGGAGAAACCTTTTATATTTCGGAAAGACAGGGAAGCATTGTAAAAGTTGACGAAAGCAAAAAGGAACGCCAAAAGGTACAATTGGAAAAAAAGCTGTCTACAGCAGCGGAAGCGGGTTTCCTTGGCTTTGTTCTGGCCCCTGACTTTTCCAAGTCGAATGAAGCCTTTGCCTATTATACCTACGAAAACAGCACCGGCCAGTTTAACCGCATTGTCACTCTCCAGCTTCAGGATGGAATATGGAAAGAGGAAAAGATCTTGCTGGATAAAATTCCGAGCGGCCAGTTCCACCATGGCGGCCGCCTTGAAATCGGCCCTGACGGCAAGCTTTACGCAACAGCAGGCGATGCTGCTGCTAATCCGGAAATTGCGCAGGATATGAATTCTTTGGGAGGCAAAATCTTAAGAATGAATCTGGACGGCACCATACCGGAAGATAATCCTTTTCCCGATTCATATGTCTATAGCTATGGCCACCGTAATCCTCAGGGACTTGCCTGGGCAGCGGACGGGACTTTGTATGAAAGTGAGCACGGGCCCTCAGCCAATGATGAAATCAATAAAATAATAGCCGGAAAGAATTATGGCTGGCCTGTCATAAAAGGGACTGAAAAGAAAGAAGGCATGGAATCTCCCTTGTTTACTTCAGGGGATGATGAAACCTGGGCTCCTTCCGGGATGGCCTACCATGATGGCAAGCTCTACACCGCTGCCTTAAGAGGCAGTGCAGTTCTGGAGTTTGACCTGGAGGCAAAAAAAGTTAGAAAGCTTGTGACGAATTTAGGCCGGATCAGGGATGTTTTTATTGAAGGAAATAACCTTTATTTTATAAGCAACAACACAGATGGCCGCGGAAATCCGTTTGAAAAGGATGACAAGCTTTATAGAATTTCTTTAACTGATATATAAAAAGCCTGGCAGCTGCCAGGCTTTTGTTATGATTTTACAGAAAGTCCATGCATAATGAATTGAATGGTTAATTCAATCTCTTCCTCATCATTCCACTCCGCTTCAGGCAAAATTAAATACCTGGTGATCAAAAAGCCGAATATGGATGTAAAGGTCATTCGAACGGCACTGTAAGAAGGAATATTAATAATTTGGCCTTTTTTCTGATAGAACTCCACCAGGTTAACAAAGCGTTCGAACACCTTGCAGGCAATATGCTCTTTAAATTGTTCCTTAAGCTCGGGGTGGAACGGAATTTCCTGGATTAGGATCTTTAAAAGGGGCATATTGTTTTTTAAGAAGGCAATCCGATTTTCCATCATAGCTCTTAGAAAGTCTTCATAACGTTCATATTTATGATCGATTACTTTATATAAATCCTTTATGACAAATGGGGCGATTAATTTTGCCATCATGGGTGAGACAATGCCCATCAGCAAATCCTTTTTTGTTTTATAGTGACGAAATATCGTTCCCTCTGCTACTCCTGCTTTCTTAGCAATTTCACTAGTTGAGGTAGCTGCATAGCCTTTCTCGGAAAACGATTCAACCGCTGCTATAATAATTTTCTTCTGCTTATCCGTGAGTCCCTCTTCTTCCTGGAATAACTCTTCAATAACCGAATCGTGCTCTGACATAGTAAACTCCTTTATCCGTACTAATCTATACATTTATTATAAAGGATTAAAAATATAAAAAGAAATTTACAGGCTTTATATTTTTCGGTACCTTCTTAGAGCAGCAATATTTAGAATCATAAATAGCAGAGAGAAGCCCAGCAATACCAGCAGGTCTTTATAAATCATATCCCAGCCAAAGCCCCTCACCATCACATTCCGCAATGCTTCGGCAGCATAATATAAAGGGGTTAAAGGTCCAACCCAGCTGAGCCATTCCGAAATCGTTTTGAGGTTAAATAAACCGGAAAAAAAGATCTGCGGCACAACAACCAGCGGAATAAATTGAATCATTTGCAGCTCGTTATTGGCAAAGGAGGATAGCAGTATCCCCAGGGTTAGTGCTGATAAGGAAAGAAGCAAAGTAATGAGCAGGACATAGCCAAAAGCTCCCTCCATCAGCATTCCAAGCACGTATATGGCGTACCAGGCAATAATCGTAGCCTGGATCATGGTGAAAACGCCAAACCCGATGGTATATCCTGCAACGATTTCCCATTTTCTTAACGGGCTTGTTAAAAGCCTTTCAAGTGTTCCAGTGGTTCTCTCGCGCAAAAAGGAAACACCGGCAATAAGGAAAACGAAGAAAAAGACGAAAAATCCAAGAAGGACTGGGCCGAAATAATCAAACTGCCCCATGTCGCTTGAGCCGAATAGATAATTGATTTCCATTTCCTTATTGGTTAGATTTTGCTGCAAGGGTTTTAACGCGTTTTGAACCCATCTTAAGACGGAGCCGTTTACACTCGGGTCGCTCCCTTCCAGGACTATGGATGGAGCCATATTTTCAAACAACAGATACCCATCCAGCTCCCTACTCGTTAAATCACTTTCTGCCAGATTAGCAGATTCGTAATGTTTAATAATAGCATCTTCTAAGTTTAATTGAGTTTCAATTGCTTCAGGTATATCAACGAGCCCAATATTAGGCCTATATTCATCTCCATTAAATACAAGGTGAAGCATGGTCAGGACAAGCATAGGCGCGAAAATCAAAAGGGCCATGGTCCGTTTATCTCTTACAATCTGGCGGAGTATTCTAATAACCAGCGCAGTAATTCTCATTTTAAGCACCTCCATATGCCAGGAAGGCATCTTCAATATTGGCCGCGCTTGTTTGCTGCTTTAATTCCTCGGGAGATCCAACTGCAATGAGCTGTCCATCCCTGATCATTCCCAGCCTATCGCATTTTTCTGCTTCATCCATTACATGAGTGGTAACGATAATAGTTGTTCCATTATCCTTTAGGTCTTTAAATGCAGCCCAAATACCTTTTCTCAGGACAGGGTCAATGCCAACAGTAGGTTCGTCAAGAATGAGCAATCCCGGCTTATGCAGAAGCGAGATAGCAAGGGAAAGGCGTCGCTTCATTCCCCCAGAATAGTTGAAAACCAGCTTATCGAAGTGTTCGGTTAAAGATACAATTTCCATAACATCCTTCATTCGCTGCTGTTTTTCCTTTCCTTTTAGTCCATAAAGAGAAGCAAAAAAATCAAGATTTTCTTTTGCTGTTAATTCTCCGTAAAGGGCATCGGATTGGGCCATATAGCCAATCCTGTTCATCAAATCTAAACGGGGCATCTTTTCACTGAAAATATAGTTTTCTCCTTGTGTGGGAGTTTCCAATCCGGCCAGCTGCTTCACTATGGTCGTCTTTCCTGCTCCAGAGGGACCGAGGAGGCCGAATATTTCTCCCGGAATGATTTCTAAGTTTACATTTTTAAGTACCTGCTGTTTTCCATAGCTTTTTGATACATTTTGAATGAAAACTACCGGATTTTCATTATTCATATTTCCACCTCTTTCATAAAAGTGAGTAATCACTCATACAAATCATATAGCAAATAACCAGTGGTGTAAAGTGAGTAATCACTCATTATTTGATAAATGTTTCGACAAAAAAACCTCCCATCCAAGATGGAAGGTCTATAAGTTGTTTAAAGGGGAGCTGTAAGCTTCTTTAAAAAAATTCAATCTTAAGTGAATTAACCTGTGAGACGAGCAGCTCTTCATACTGCTTTTGGGCAAGATAATAGATTTCTTGCTCGTTGACATCAGGGTTTTCTTTTTTTACTTTTTCAATTAAATCCTGCTGGACTTTTTGGGAGAGAACAATTAACTCGTATTGTTTCTCCTGTTTCTCCCAAAATCTTTGATCGCCGTACTCCTGTATCATTTTTTTTGCTATATCGAATTGATTGTATTGCTCCTTTACTTTCTCAAGTTCGCTGGATACTTCTTCTTTTGTTGCTTCATGGCCTTTTTCTATAGAGAGATATGCCATGGAACGCAGCCTAATAATTTGTGTTAATAACTGATTGCGGTCCTCATTCATTTTCTCCTGGGCATCCCAATAGGCCATTGCTTCATTCAGGGCATTGCCTTTATAGGTTTGTTCATCCTGGGATCTGCTTATCGCGATATGCAGTTTATTAATAAAAAGGTAGAATTCCAAGTCTTTTTCAGTTATCCAATCACCGTTAATAAGTGCAGCGCCCTCTGGCTCTTTCACTTCATATTCGAGGACTTCCTCTGTTACTTTGCTGCCCTTTTCAGCAGTAATGAAGATTTCCCAATCACCTGCCATTGGCAATTCAATATTTCCGGAATAAATTCCATCCTTTTCTTCCTGAAGGGTTGTCTGGTATTGCCCGTGATCCATATTTTTCATGGAAAAATCGGCTGTTACCTTTAAATCAGTTAAAGCATTATTATTCTCTGAAATTGCTACCTTGAATAAAGTGGCTTTATCTTTTTGCATAAAGAAAGGTTCACTTACTTCGATATTAATGTTCGGGCTGGAGCTGCACCCGGATAATATCAGAATAAGCAGCAAAAGACTTCCAATAAAAAACTGTTTCATAACGCATTATCTCCCAACCTTTGAGTTTCCAGGAATTCATCAACAGTAAATTTTTGAATTGTACAATCTTCTAAGTAGGCAACGTGTGTGCATAGTTGTCTGATCTCATCCAGATGATGGGAAGATAAAAGAATGGTTTTTCCCTCAAGAGATTTCAAAATTTGAAGAATTTCTTTTCTCCCCATTGGATCAATGCCGCTTGTTGGTTCATCAAGTATTAAAATGCCTGAATCCTGATAAAGTGTTATTGCCAATCCCAACCGCTGAAGCATTCCTTTTGAATAATTCTTAATGGCGAGGTGGCGGTCTTCCCAAAGAGAGACAGACTCCAATAATTCCCTGATACGCACCATATCCACTGTCTTTAAGGAAGCCAGGGCAAAAAAGGTCATATTTTCAAGCCCTGATAGGGGCGGATAAAGCATGAATTTTTCAGGCAAGAAAGCAATATCTCCTGAATTTCTCTTGGAAAACTTTAATCCATTTATTTTTACGATCCCTTTTTTAACAGGAATAATCCCGAGCAGGCTGTTAATAAGAGTAGACTTTCCCGCTCCGTTTCGACCGACCAGAGCACAGATTTCATTTGTTTCAATGGTAAGATTCACATGATCTAAAACAATTTTTTTTCCGTAAAATTGAGTTAATTCCTTTATTTCAATCAATCTAATCCCTCCTTACGGTGCAAAGCCACGGCTAATAAAAATGAGAAGAGGAGAAGCAAAACTGCATTTCCGATTAAAAAAAACCCAGGCTTCACCCACATAAATGATTTCAGCAATTTGGACATATGTCCGAATGAGTAAACCTCCAGACCTGTCTCAAGAAAAACTCGTGAAGCTTGTAAAGGATTGAAAAAATAGGCGATTGAAAAAAGTTTTACATTTTCATATGTGATATAAGGCAATAGGGCAAGCATAATAAAATCGTGTAAGAAGAAAAAGTAAAACCATGTTATAATTGCATACCCTACAATCTGCATACGTGACCGCGAGAGACTTCCGATTAAAATTCCAAACTGGTTAAAAACCAGCATCAAGGTTAAAAGGGAGGTTAAAAATACTGCATAATGCTTGCCATCCAGCTGAAAATAAAATTTTATAGGAAGAATATAGATCAGAAACCATATGAAAATGGGGCCAACCAAAACGGCCTGAATTGCAAGGGACTTTTTAAGCAAAAAGCTGGAATAACTTTCGTTTCTTGTTAAAAGCATGACTAAGGTTTTCTGTTCTTTTTCCTGGAAGATTGAGAATGCTCCAAGAAATAAACACAGAATAGGGATGAAATAGATCATTGAATCAAATAAGGTTAACAGTAAAATATAAAATCCTTGATCAAAAGAAAGAATAGTGGATTTGTATAAAATAATGACCGAGACCAGTATCACGATGCCGAAGGATAACCATAGTCCTTTTCCTCTTATGTTTTCCTTCCATTCTTTCCAAATGTAATGCATAGCCATTGTCTCCCTTTTAATAAGATCGTTAAGGAGGCAGCTGCCCCAAGTAGCAACCAAACCAATGGGATGCTGTCTCCGCCTCGTCGAACTAGCGGATAAGTGTCTTCAAACATGGTTTTATTCTTCTTAAGAAGAGCATTCATCTTTTCATAAACGGCTATAGCCGGACTTTTCAAAAATAAATAGGTTAACTCATGATCTTCTATGAGCTGGTGGAATGAAGACTGGTAACTAATTGGCTCATCACCTATGCCATTTCCGTCCAAATCGAGGCTGGGTAAAGTCCTGCCCCAATCATTTCCCACGCCGTTCTCACTCCAGCTGTTTTGTCCCTGTCCGCCTAAACTGACTGCAGGAATCGTATTTTCGTGAATTTGGTTAGCTGAAAAAACCTGATCATTTGAGCTGGCCCAAAGTTCAATGCCGATTTGGTTTTTAATAATCCGGTTTTTCCGGATGGAGCTTGAAGTCGATTGATCAATATAAAGGCCCCGCTGATTTAAAAAGAAAGTATTATCCTCTATTTCGATTTTGTTGGCAGACAAGAGCAAAACTCCAAAGGAACGGTGCCCATAATTAAAAATAAATTGATTGTTTGAAAGAGTTAGTCCACTGGAGTGCATGACAGCTGCTCCGCCGGTGTTAAAGAAGAAAATATTGTTTTTAAAGCGGTTATGGTCAGAATACATATAATGTAAACCATATCTGGTATGGCTTATCTCATTATCTGAAATGGTATTGTCATTGGCATAATCAAAAAACATGCCGTCTCTTGTACCGGTTATCTTATTATTTTTCAATAAGTTGCTGTTGGCATAATAAACATGAAGACCATTCCCCTGGTTGGCAATTTCTCCTTTACCCAGACCGGTAATCTCCGAGTTTTGAACAACGTTTCCGTGTGCCTGGCTTAAATAGATTCCATGGAAGGACCTGCTGATTTTAATGCGATCCAGGAGGTTGCCGTCGGAATAGATCTTTACTGCCGCATATTCCTCGGAGGAATTCCGGTCCATGCTGCTGTTCATAACTGTGAGGTTTCTCATAACTACTCCTGGAGAGCGAATAGATACGACATTACTCGTACCGTCACCCTTAATGACTGTTTTATTGCTCCCTATAATTTCTATTTTTTTATTAATAGTGATATTTCCCTCATACGTTTTGTCTTCCAGTTTTATAATTGCTCCATCTTCAGCTGAATCAATAAGATCCTGCAGGCTCCCAAAAGCGTATCCATATTTTAGGAAAGCCAGGGAGGTTAAAAAGATTAAGAAAACAAGGAGACAGAGTTTCTTCATCTTCTCCGTTCCTTCCATAAAGGAATTATCAGAAGAATAAAGGCTGCTGCTACCATATAAAATCCGCTTCCCAAGTAGCTATGGGTAATAAAATTGGCTAAGGTGTTCTCACCAATGATAGGCGGAATGAAGGGCTCGACAGTAATGGGAGCAGTAGGGCTCAAATTTGTTCCAAAATCCTTTAACCACCTGTGCAGATCCCATACACCGAGCATTCCCCCTATAATAAAAAAACCAATGAGCAAAAAGAGTATGGCTTTCCTTTTGAGGAGACCTGTAATGAGTGTGAGAATGGCTAACCCTCCAATTAGAAAGGGCAGGTATCTTAATTCAGGAAAATTAGCCTCGCTGAAATTTTTCATTCCAATATAATGGTTCAAGCCATTGACTATATCAATTTCTCCCTCAAGCTTATTGGGATAGACAATGATATTTAAGCCCTCCGGATACTGGGGAGCAAAAAATTCCATGCCCCACCAGGGGAAAAATAAAGAAGCTGCAATCAATGCGGAGGCTGTGATTAGCAGGATGGAAGAAGTGGTGGAAAAATATTTACGATCCACAGGTATCTCGCCTTTCTTAAAAGGGGGGAGGGCATCAATCGAAATTGACACCCTTTCACCTTTTATTTTTTTGGTTTCACAAGAAAGTAGCCTGTCATTTCCTGGTGTAATGCTGAACAGAAATTCGTACAATAGATCGGGAAGGTGCCTGCTTTATCAGCTGTAAATTCAATTGTGTTGGTCTGTCCCGGCTGAACCTCAATGTTTAAGTCATAGCCGTTAATGGCAAAACCGTGGGTAATATCCTGATCGAAGTCGATGTTTGTTAAATGAATAACCACTTTGTCGCCTTCATTTACCTCAATTTGATCAGGCCGCTCGACTTTTGCATCAAAGATGAATTTGGAGCGCATGGCTATGCCGTAAACGTGAACTTCATTTCCTTTTCGGACAATTTTCGTTTGATCCTGGCTGTATACAGCATCCGGATTGTTTTCATCTTTTGGATAAACAGAAATTGTTTTAATCTTATCTGCCTTAATCATTTGAGCATAGTGAGGCTCAGGGTTAACAGGTGATGATTGGATTACTTCCATTTTCTTGCCGGATAGATCAATCAGCTGCATAGATTCCGGATGGGAAGGGCCGACAGACAAGTAACTGTCTTTGGCAATTTTGTTTAAAGCGATAAGATATTTTCCATCAGGATCGACAGTATCACCTTCTGCTGCCACAGAGTGTCCAGGAGAATATTGTACAGGTACCCGATCCAATGTTTCGCCGGTATTAGGATCCCATTTTACAATTTCAGAGGAGATGAACATTGTTGTATATGCCATTCCTTTTTCGTCAAACTGTGTATGAAGAGGCCCAAGAGCATTTTCAGGATTTACCTCTTTTTCCATTACAGATTCATATTTTAAGACTGGAATTCCATTGCGTTCCCCCGCAAAATCTTCTTTTTTAATCGCTTCGAATGCTTTTTCGAAAGAAAATACAGTCATAGCAGGTGCCAGTTTTCCGGATGCAATAAATCGTTTGCCATCCGGTGTTACATCTACACCATGTGGCGATTTTGCGACAGGAACGAGGTAAATGCCGCCTTTATGTTTTTCTGGGAAAATCATTTTTTGTCCTGTCACTTCGTCATATTGTCCATCCTTGATCATTTTCTCTAACTCTTTCCAGTTGAACAAAACGATGTAATCCCTGTCAGCTTGTGAAGCATTGATTTCAAGGTTGGTAGTGGCTTCTTCGGTGTTGTAAGTCGTCATTACTGCCCAGTCTGCGGACACTTTTTTACCTGCATCTGACAAATCATATGACCATGGCGGGAGCGCTACTTGATAAGCGATGTTTAATTTTTCCTTTTTATCATCAAATGTAACAGCAGACATAACCCCGCGGTATTTTTCACTGTATTCGTCAAGCGATGCATACTCTCTTCCAATCGGGACAGCGAATCGGGTTGGAAGAAACATATATTCTGTGTTGGAGGTAACAAATGCAGCACAGTGCGGACCGCTTGTATTAGGAACATTAATAATGTCTTTAACTGTAAATGTTTCTAAATTCATCAACGCTGCCCGGCTGTTCCCAACATCAGTGGCAAACATATATTTTCCGTCATAGTCGCCGTCTTTTTCAGAAAATGCAGGATGGTGAAGATCGCCCCAGGTATAGTCACCCAGCATCTCTTTCGAATGTGTATCCCAGCCATAGCCGGTTGCTGAATCCTTTGAAAAAACTGGTACAGTACGAATGTGACGCATTGAGGGGACTCCGTAAATGAACATTTGTCCGGAATGTCCGCCTGATGCAAATAAATAGTATTCATCTTTTTCTCCAAATGGGACATAAACCTTTTCAGCGTTGCTTTTATTAGTGTCGTTTGATGCTTCGCTTCGCTGTGCAGGCGATAAATCAGCAAAAAAGACAGTTGCTGCCAAAAAGCCGGCAAGCAGGCCGGAAGCAGCTGGAACCCATTTTTTCATAAGCATGGCACCACCTTAATAGTTATTTAGATTCTGAAGCCTGTTTAAGCAAATCTGCAACTTGGGTAATTTCTTCCTCAGTAAGTGGATTTCCGCCAATAACACCCGACATGACTGCCGAGGTCGGTTCTTTCAGAAATTCATTTAGAGGCTTGCTGTGCTTACTTTCGACATTATTAAAAGCTTGTGATAAGTCCGGACCTGTTGCACCGCCTTGGAGATTTAAACCTTCCACAGAATGGCATCCCAGACAGCCTTTTGCCTGAAGAATATTTTCCTCGGCAATAACGGTAGTTGCTGTATTTGAATCGGAGGATGTTTCTCCAGTTTTTTGACTGGTTTCCCCGGTGCTGGATGCTTCATTATCCTGTACAGCAGCTTCTTTACCTGGATCGTCTTCACCACCCAGAACATCAAAGGCCAAGTATCCAATACCAAGCCCGAGGATGGCGCTGATAATGAAATGAATAAAAGGTTTTTTCACTTTGTTCCCTCCTTAGAGTTTTCTTTATCATCCTAACTTCAGCTTACGCATCTTTATGTGATGTTTTTCACGGATTTTTAAGGTTAATGTGAAGGATTTGTGAAAGTGTTTTGAGCGCTTTTGGAGAAAATGTGAGATATATCACTTTCCAAATAAGAGGCCTTCGCTACAATAATCCTAAAGATTACAAAGTGGAAGCGGGGGATAAGGATGGGAAACGAAATGAGAGATAATACCGGAGCGTTGTACCAGCAGCCGCTAATCAAGGAGTTTTTAGGGAAAATTGAAATCTTCAAGGATCTTCCAAGTGAGTCCATCCAGCTGATAGATAAACGGATCATTAAAAGGGCGTATACTAAAGGCGATAAAATTATGTCTGAATACGAGGTAGCCAAAGGAGTTTATTTTGTCCATTCAGGCATTGTAAAGCTGACCAAGCAGGATGAGCAGGGAAACGAAATCATTGTCTGCATTAAAAAAAAGGGTGAAATTTTTGCGGAAGCCAATCTATTTAATCAGACAGGTCAAACCTATCCGGCAACGGGTACGATGGTACAGGATGGAGAAATCTATTTTTTGAACACAGATGACCTTGAAAAGGAGCTAATGTACTCTCCCGAGATGGCAGTCCAGATTATCCGTTACATGAGTGAGTCGCTTAGGGATATGACATCCATTTTGAGAGACATTGCTCTGCTTGATGTTTATACGAAAACCATCAAGACACTAGAGAGGCTTGCAGAAAAATTCGGAGCCAATCATTGCAACCGGATGCATATTGAGCTTCCGATTACAGTCCAGGAGTTTTCCACTTTAGTAGGAACCTCCCGTGAAAGTGTTAGCCGGGTCTTTTCAAGGCTAAAAAAAGAGGGAATCATTGAAATAACCGGCAGGAAAATTGTCATCGTGGATTGGTGCAGGTTTTGCTCCCATTTTCATCGGAAGTTATAAGCTGTTTAGGATCTTTTTTTAATGGCTGTTTTCGTAAAGCAAGTGCCCCGTGCTGAAATCAACGGGCAGAATTCATAGCAAAACAACAATCTATGAGAAAAGCCTTTTTAATAGCCATTAGCGAGTAGGGCGTTAGTCAGTACAGAGTTTTTGTTATATAATGAATTCATAGACTTTATCGCAGTCTAACGGGCAGTAAGACTCCCACTTCAAGATTCAGAGGGATTGAAGAAGCATAAGTGGGATTCAAACTGCCCGTAAGGCCCGATTGGTTCAACTAACAATCAGTGGGGGATAAAGAAAACCCCCACTGATTGAAGTTTCACTCTATGATTCTGAGGTGCAAAGCATGGCTGATTTTCGTTCCAGTGAGATCATCAATAAACCTGTACATGAGGTATTTAATTATATGGTTACGATGGAAAACGCCCCTGAACTCATGCCTTATGTCGTGAAAGTGGAAAAACAGACCGAGGGCGAGATTGGAAGAGGGACAAAATTTATTGAAACCCGTATGGTCAGAGGAAAAAATATAAAAGCCGATGTTGAAATCATTGACTTTGAAAAAGATAAAACCTATACAACACGCAGCAATGCCAATGGATTAATTACGGAATATAAATATGCTTTTCATGAAATAGAAGAAGGAACGCAGGTAGAGATGGAAGCAAACGTCAAAACAAGCGGCCTTGTAGCAAAATTAACAAAACGTTTTATTGTGAACATTGTTAAACAGGAAGATGGAAGCCAGCTTCAGTATTTGAAGGAAATGTTGGAGAAGTAGTATATAAAAAAGCAGGGAGCCTTCCGTGAGAAGGCTCCCTGTTTTTTATTTCTGCTTCTTTTCGTCCTGGATAAGAATGACGGTACCGCCGTCATTTCTGCCTGGCAATTTGACTTTAATTTGGTTGTTTTTGTCCACATTGTATTTCTTGCCGCTATATTGGTCAATGACCTTGCTGCCGGCAGCAAATGGGACATTAATGGTTACTTTTTTCTGTTCCATCTCAATGTTTAACCCGACAACAGCGTGCGTGCCGTTGTAGGAGCGGTTAAAGAACAGGTATCCGTCAGAATCGCTGCCTGCTAGCTTTTCACGTGACCCTTTTGAAAAGACATCAGAGTAATTTTTCCGGATGTTAAGAAGCTTCCGGTAATGCTCGTGCATGTCATTTCCAATTAAGGACCAGTCAAAGTCATAGCGGTTTTCGTTGAATTCACCTTTATCCATATCGCCTGCATGCTTGCCTGAAAGGGCAATTTCTTCACCATAATAGATAACTGGCTGGCCCTTTGCCGTAATTTGGAGGGCAGAGGCAATTTTCATTTTGCCCCAATCTTCGCCTGCACTTGTGATCAGGAAGCCATCTTCATCATGGCTGCTTAAAAATTGTCCCAGCGTAGCGGTGTTTGTCAGCTTACCATTTCTCGCCTGCAATTTTTCCTCCGCTGCATCAATATGGCCGTTAATAAAATCAGCCGCCGTATGCTTAAAGTCAAAATCCAGGATGGAATCCATTTCGCCGCTGTCCAGAAAGCCGCCATGTTCATCTGCATGGCCGCCATAGTATTCCCCGATCATTTTAAAGTCGGGCTTGATTTCAGTCAGTGCATTTTTAAATGCTTTCCAGGTTGTGTGTTCCACATGTTTAACGGTATCAACGCGGAAGTAGTCGATCGTGTCTCCGCGATCTGTTTTTGCTTTTTCAAGCCAGGCCGTCTGCCATTCAATCATTTGTCTTCGGACTGCTTCTTCCTCAGTCTTCAGGTCTGGCAAACCAGCAAGCTCGCCTCGGATCGTATCGGTTCCGCCATCCCGGATCATACCGGCAAAGCGCTCACGGTCAGCGTCAGTAGGGAAGTTAGGAATCCCTAGTCCAATGGATGGGTCATTTTCCTTCAGTCCGTATCCTGTATGATTTAGAACCACGTCCACCATCACTTTTATGCCGCGGTCATGGGCTTTTTCCAACAGCTCCTGGAATGTTTGGATATCTCCAAGATGTTCATCTAATGTTGAGAAATCCTTAGCCCAGTAGCCATGGTAGCCGTACTGGTTTCCATCCTTGTCATAGCGGAGATCCCAATTGATGTTATCTACGATTGGTGTAATCCAGATGGTGTTGATGCCTAAATCTTCAAGGTAATCGAGTTTTTCAATAATACCTCGGAAATCTCCTCCATGGTAGGTTTCAAGGTGGGAAGGGTCGTAATTTACACCATTCGGATCATCATTGGAAGAATCACCGTTGTTGAAGCGGTCTGTCAGCATAAAATAAATCCGGGCTTCATCCCAATCAAAGTCACCTTTTTTGCCGCTAAAGGTTCGGGTTGCTACTTCAATGGATGCTTTTCCTTCATGCGCGTTTCCATATTCATCCACGACTGTGATCGGCAAATGCTTCTGGCCAGCCGTAACGGATTGATCAATGGAAATGGTTTGTGCATTTAAAGCCGGGTCAATGCTGACTTTGCTGCTTCCGCCGATTGCAGACAGGTCTGCAAAAACCTCTTTAATGGCTACTTCTGAATCGGAAAGAATCGTTTCAATGGATAGAACAGCATTTTCATTGTAGGTCACTTTTTCCGGCTTTACTCCAGCGATGATTTCAGCTGAAGGGTTTTTATAGGTGACGGTTGATTTGCCATCAACGGTATTAAAAGGATCTGCAGCCTCGGAGGTTTCTCCATTTTTCGTAACAAGGAAAGAGTATTCGTGTGTTCCTTCTTCCAATTGATCAACCGTTGTGAAGAAGCGTTCCTCCTTAGGGGAGTACGTCATTTCATGAATCTGTCCATCTAATTTTGCCTGCACCTTTTCAATTGATTCCATTTCTCCCTGTTTGAATAGCTCTGGATCTCTATAATAGAGGGTGAGGCTTCCATTATTTAAAACAGGTCCAGTGATGGAAGGGACTTGATAGAATTCACCCTGGCCGCTTGTGACAACCACCTTGGTATAGTTATCGTTCCCTGCTTTAATATAGCGGTCGGCACCATATGGATCCTTTTGGTCCCAGCCTGTGCCTTTGCGAATTACAAAGCCCATTTGCTCGGTTTGCTGGCCAATTTCAATCAAAGCAACAGCCCCTTTGTCGGTGACTTCAGTAAAATCAGCTTGTCCGTCTTTTACACCAGTCTGCCAGGTCCAAATGTTCCAGCCTTCATAGTCATGATTGTCTCTCACATAAGTAAACTCGATAAAACGGCGATTATCTTCTATGTTGCTATTGTCAAAATCCTCTTTTGAGTAATAAACGGTTTCATCACCCTGTGCCAGCCATACTTCTGCTTCGTTTTGGCCTTCAGGCATAGTGATGATTCTAGTAACATCCTGTGTATCCCAGTTGCCGGGGCGGGGGATAACATTAATTTCATTTGAAGCAAATGTTAAAACTGCTTGCGCAAACCCTTCTGTTTGGCTAGTAAAAGGATAAGCACCGCCATCTTTCCCAGTTTCCCAAGCCCATAAATCCCAATTCAATTGCTCTCCGTCGTTACGGTGGTAGTTAATAGTATAGGTATTTATCTGAGCAGCAATTTGAAATATGTGCTCAAGTGTATATCCATTGTATTCGCCAATAACGGTTACGCTTCCTGCTGCGGTAATATCAGAAATTATCAGCTGGTTATCTATCAGCGTAACGCCTTCTGTTTCCTCTTTTAAACTCCAGGCAGGCTGCACATCCTCGGTGGTGCCATCGCTATTTAATAGGTTTGCAGAAAGGTTGATTGTGCTCCACTTTTCGATATCAACAGGCATCGCAGTCTTTAGTCCGCTTATTACCAATAGACTGTTGCCATTGGCATGCTGGCTGTTTGCTGGATCGGTAATCCAATTGCTATCATCCAGAATAAATTTATACTCATAGACTCCAGGTGATAGATGGATAGTCTTTGACCAAATATTATTTTCTCCTTTGGTCATCTCTAAAGCTTTATTTTGCCAGTCGGTAAAGCTTCCGGCGATACGAACCTGCTGAGCTTCACCCTGGTAGGAAAAAGTCACATTATTTCCGTCTGCAACAGGGCTTTGGACCGTATTTGCAGATGATAATTGCGGATTCATTCCTGTAAATAAGCTGAGAATCAAACTTAGCAGCATAATCCAGATGCCGGCTTTTCTTGCTTGTTTCATGAATTTCCCTCCTTATTAGATTGGATTGCGGGTATCGGAAGGTGCAATCGTTTGCACAAAGAGATGAAATGAAAACGCTTGCACAACTCTTATGAAGATTTTATCACCATTGCGTGAAAAGCTCATGGGCAAAAAGTAGGGCAAGATTAGAAATAAAAGTGGAAAAAAGCCGCCCTGACATCAGAGGCGGCCTTGTTTATATATTAGAATTTATAGGTCCAGAAACGTTCTTTATAGACTCTTGCCATCACTTCAGGATCTTGATTTTTAAGGCTTTCTTCCATATTTGCCGCCATGAGCTGGGTCTGGGAAGTATGTGCCTTGATGGCAGCAATTTTCCGGTCGGCTACTGCACTGACGTCGTTTACAACATCAGCCCGGCCGATTTCTTCTTCACAGTTATTGGAGAATGCCACACAGTGAACTTTTGGGCGCTTGTCTGCAGGCAGTTCCTTGACTGCTCTGATAACAGCAGCACCTGTTGCATCATGGTCGGGATGTACGGCATATCCCGGATAAAACGTAATGATGAGTGACGGTCTGACTTCGCCTATTATGGCTCCAAGCCTGTTTGCCAGCAATTCCTCGTCTTCAAATTCTACGGTTTTATCACGATAGCCAAGCATTCTTAAATCCTGGATGCCCAGCACATTCGCTGCAGCCTCCAGCTCTTTTCTGCGGATCTTCGGTAATGTTTCCCTGTTGGCAAAAGGGGGATTACCCATATTGCGTCCCATTTCTCCCAGTGTCAGGCAGGCATAGGTAACAGGCGTCCCGTTTTCAATATGTAAGGAGATGGTTCCTGAAACCCCAAATGCTTCATCATCCGGATGAGGGAAGAAAACGAGTACATGTCTTTCCTTTTCCATTTCGGTATGCTCCTTTCAATGTGTTTAAGTGTTCTCTATGTCTAGCAGAAGAGTCTAAGAGCCATAGTCGTCCCTTGGAAAGGCGCTTCAGCTTTTCTACTCAAATGGCGTTTCACTGATCAGCAGCGCAACTGCAAGTTTGCCGCTGAAATCGTGGCCAGCTAAAAGAAGCCTTTCTTTTTCATCCACTTCAAAATGCGTGATGCCTTCAGCGTAAACCCAGCCAAAATTCAGTTTTAATCCAACTCTGAAAGGGCCGTTTCCAGTGATTTTGCCATGTTCATAGATCAAGTTGGCATTGCGGATATACGCTCCTGAGGAAAAGAAGCTTTCATCAAAATGGGAAGCATACGCCCCATTCGTTGTTTCCAAATGAATATATACGTCTTTATTGGCTAAGCGGTCTATTTCTTTTTGTATCGTCTCTTTAACTGCCGGTTCCATTATCCATAATCCCCCTTCCAATTTATCTCTTCATGTATAAGTTATGTGGTTTACTATCTGTTCAGCCTGAAAATGGCAGATTGTATTTTTATCTTACTAAAAAAAAAGCCGAAAAGCGAAAAAGGAGCTTAAAGGGAGGGAGGATCTTGTAAAAATGCAGCCAGCGAGGGGAGAATGCTAAGGAATAGAGAGGCTTATACATTGGGTAGATCCTATAACCGCGAAAATTTGGTTTTATCCGCGAAACGACAATATCCGTCCAATTATCTCAACCATTTTTCCAAAAAACTCTGTTAAACTTGCCTGTTGATTTCCACTCCAATCAACAATCCGGTTTAACATAGCCTCCCACAAAAAAACAGAGCCTTAAGGACTCTGTTTCAGATTATTTTTCTTGTTCGGATTCGAGGCGGCCTGCACCGTAATTGCGGTATGCACCAGGCATAGTAGGACCGACATATTCGTTTAATTGGAAACCATGATTGATCGCTGCTGTGATGAATTCCTTGGCTGTTTGGACAGCTTCTTTTACAGGTTTGCCTTTGGCAAGCTCAGCTGTGATGGCTGAAGAGTATGTGCAGCCTGCTCCGTGTGTATAGGTAGTTTCAACACGTTCACTTTCGTATAGAGTGAACTCTTGTCCATCATATAGAAGGTCAACGGCTTTTTCGTGTTTTAATTTGCTGCCGCCTTTGATAAGTACATATTTGGCGCCAAGCTCATGGATTTTAACTGCAGCTTCCTTCATGTCCTCGACGGTTCGGATCGGACCTGTTTTGGCAAGCTGCCAGGCTTCAAATAGGTTAGGCGTTACAACAGTCGCAAGCGGAACAAGCAGATCTCTTAATGCTTCATTCAATTCAGGGTGGATAGGCTCGTCTTCGCCCTTGCAAACCATTACCGGGTCAATGACTACGCGATCCAAGTTATTTTCTTTGATTGTTTTTGCTGCAATTTTAATAACTTTTTCTGAACCGAGCATGCCAGTTTTCATGGCATCAATTCCGACTGATAAAATCGTTTCAAGCTGTGTCTCCAATGTTTCATTAGCAATTGGGAACACATTGTGGCTCCAGTTGTTTTTAGGATCCATAGTCACGATCGTTGTCAAGGCTGTCATTCCATAAACGCCGAGCTCCTGAAATGTTTTAAGGTCAGCCTGGATGCCAGCGCCGCCGCTTGTATCAGAACCTGCAATTGTTAAAACTTTTTTCATGGTCATGTGCAAAATTCCTCCTTGAAGTTCTGCTGGATATGTTTTTCTAATTATAACAATAATTGCAAAAGGTAAAAACTAAAAGGGCTGCAGAGATTATTTCACAGGATTAAGTTTTCCGCTGCTGTTCCCAAAAGTACAGAAGTGAAAGATTTATATAGTTGTTATGGCAATTGCTGCGATAACTAGTAATGTTGAAAAAGAAATCCCTTTTAGCAAAAAAAGGAGCTATTCTCTAAAAAAGAATAACTCCCTTTATGCTGTTATTTTACTACTTCAACATCGCTTTTCTTCACAAAACCTAAGCGGTGATTATAGAAAATTTGATAGTATTCATCATTGCCCTTTACGACTTTATTGGTAGCAGGGTCGTTGTAATACTTTGCGTGGTAGTAGTCTGATTGAATCGGTGCTGTTGCTGTATAGATTTGGCCGGCAGGCATCTGGTAGAGCACCTGGGCTTTCCCTCTTGCCCATTCTGCAATTCCGGCTTCGTCATAGGCAGCGTCATCCGGGTAGGCAGCGCCATAAACAGGTATGGAATCAAGCCCTTCTTTTGGCGTAATTAATGTTCCGCTGCCTGGGACGCTATTCGTATTGTTCGGATTATAGAACCATGCTTTTTGTCCGCCGTAGTAAATAGCTGTCCAATCGCCTTCCTGTCCAGCTTTATAGAAGCTTTGGCCAATGGCTGCTTTATTGCCCCAGTCGTTAATATTTCTCGTACTATTACCTCCACTGTGAAGAACAGGATCGCGAACCAGTGGAGCGTCAAAACTCGGTTCACGATATAAATGGATCAGACTAGAAGATTCCAGCTCTTGTTCAATTCCTCTGTACGTAAAATCAGGCTGATTCGTATTGTAATTTGGGCGGATTGTAACGATATCACTGTCCTTGTCTCCGTCGCTTGGATTAATAGAGGCTCCAAGAAGGTCGAAAAAGTGCCCCCAGTCCCAATAGGCGCCAGGATCCCAGTGCATTCCCCGGTGCTTGGCTGCTGTTAATCCAGGAATTTCATCATGGCCAATGATATGCTGCCTGTCCAAAGGAATGCCGAATCGTTCTGAGAGATATTTTACAAGCTTCGCAGTAGAGCGGTACATTTGCTCGCTATACCAGTCAGCACCTTCAGCGGCAAAGCCCTCATGCTCCAAGCCGATGGAATGCATGTTGAAATACCAGTTTCCTGCATGCCACGGTACATCCTCAGGGCGAACCATCTGTGTGATTTTTCCGGTTGCTGAATCAATAACATAGTGTGCACTTACATAAGATTGGTTCTGGAAGTGGCTGATCGCAGATTGAGCACTTCCTTCAATATCATGGATGATAATATAGCGAATATCGAGATCATCTTCCGGGCGGTTGGCGATGTCATAATTGCCGTAGTTCCCGGTGCTGCTCGAAAATTGCTTATAGGCGGCAGGGATGAAGGTACAATCCAGGCCATTTGGACAGTCGGTATTTGTGTATTTTGTATTGCGAAGAGGGATGGAGCTGGCTGTGTTCTTATTTGGTGTAATTTCCTGACCGTTTAAAGCCACTCTTTGTCCATCATGATTTTTTCTTTCAGCCCCTTGCTGGATCGTGGCATAGACCTGGTCCGCAAAGTCTTTTGCAATTGCTTCTTGGTCAGTGCCGCTGAACTTCACGACTGCACCGTACCAGTCAGCAGGATCGGAAGGCAGTTCTCCAGTAGTCTGGCGTGCGTATTCAGCAAGCAGCGCTGCGCCGCCCCGGATATTTTGCTCCGAATCCTTTTTTAGTGTTTCCGGATCAGCATTCAGGAGTTTTGCAGCAGCATTGAGGCTGCTGATGCTGGAAGCTTCAGCTTCGATTAGCCCATCATCATGCTTGCCTCTGGCGCTAAGGTCAGCCGGCAAATCAACAAGATTCATTATTCCATAGCCGCCAGCCTCGCTTTGGCCTTCATGTTGCTCCCAGCGCGTCTGGTTGTAAGCAACTGCCAAAAGGACGCTCTCAGAAACTCCAAATTCCTTTGCAGCTTTTTCAAAGGTTTTTTGCAGTGAGGAAGATTCAAAGCTGATTTCTGTGGCTTGAGTTGTTACGCTTGCTGTACTAAAACTGGCGGGGACAGCTAAAAGGCTGGCGGTTAAGGAGAACGTTAATATCGCCGAGCATATCTTTTTAAATTTCAATCGTATTCCCTCCTGTATAAAATTGGTATATCGAGGTGTTTTCTAATAAAGGGAGGGATTTACCTGCACGATTTAAAGGAAATGAGTCGATTGATTCACTGATTTTTTTAAAAAAGGTAATTGGTAGTGGAAGAGAGAGAGTTGGATAGTGAAGATCGTATGGGGGAGGGTTCCCTCGTTGTTGTATAGAAAGAGAAAAATTTATCCGCACATAAATCCGGCGTAACCGCACATTAAAATTTTTTATCCGCATATAAAGCAGGTCTATCCGCAGATAAAAGATCTTCAACTGGCAGAATGCCTTTTTAAATAGTTCGGAAATGAGTGCAATGAGAGTACTTTGTCTTAAAAACAGAGAAACCGGCTCCTATTCACCCAGAGCCGGTTTCTCCGCAGACAATCTGCAAAGGCAAATGTTAGTTTTTTCAGGAGACGGTAAATTTATACCCGATTCCTCTGACTGTCAGTTCTTCCAGGCTGAATGGCTTGCCCGTCTAATCGTCAGCTCCTAGCTTTAGTCCCTCAGGTCCGATCCTGTTTCCGATTGGTTGATAAAAGCCGGCGGACCTTTATCGAAGAAACACAACGGAATAGATGGTAAAATAAAACGATAAGGATAGAATGGTTAAATAGGGAGCCAGGGGCTTCATAACGGTAAAGTCAGGTGAGGACGATGAGTATAACGGGTATTATCTTAGCAGGAGGGCATTCAAGCCGGATGGGGGAGAACAAAGCCCTTTTACAAATAGGCGGCAAAACGGTAATTGAACGCATAGCAAACCAATTGGCTTCTATGTCATCAGAAATGATTATCGTGGCCAACAACCAGGAAGAGTACCAATTCCTTGGGCTTCCCATGGTTAGTGACCAATGGAAAGAAAAGGGACCGCTTGCAGGAATACATGCAGGCTTGACCGCATCCAATACGCTAAAGAACCTGATTGTTGCCTGTGATATGCCATTTATATCCACGGAGCTTGGAAAAATTCTTCTCAAAAAACTGGATACCCATCAGGCAGCGGTGCCAGAAATCGAAGGCCGTCTTCATCCCCTTTATGCAGCTTACCGAAAGGATACGAAGGAAGCAGCAGAGCAAGCTTTGAGGGACAACAGGCTGAGGATCCGCGAATTTTTGCATGACATTAATGCTTCAATTATGAAGGGTGACGAACTTAAAAGGATGGGATTTTTATATGAACAAGCCCATTTCTTTAATATGAATCTCCCGGATGAGTACCAAATGGCACTAAAAATGGCAGCTGAAAAGGGCAAACATCCTAAATAAAATATTTTTAAAAGCAGTCATTTCACTTCCGGCAGGGTATATGTCAAAATGGGATAAACGCCGATTTAAGATGTATTAGGCAAAAAGAGGCTTTCCTATAGAATAATGAGGTGATCCAATGAATTTTGAGATTTCAAAAGAGCCGATTGATATCCAAAGTGTTATAGATAAAGTAGTGCAGCGGGAGGCGGGGGCAATTACAACCTTTATTGGAACCGTCCGAGAGCTTACACATGGCAAAAAAACGCTTTACTTAATTTATGAGGCGTATGAAGCGATGGCGGTTAAAAAGCTTGAGCAAATCGGAAAGGAAATTAAAGAACGCTGGGATGGGGCAGAAGTGGCTATCACACACCGTACAGGCAAGCTGGACATTACGGATGTCGCGGTTGTAATAGCAGTATCTACTCCCCATCGTGCGGATGCCTATGAAGCAAACCGATATGCTATCGAGAGAATCAAAGAGATTGTGCCGATTTGGAAAAAGGAACATTGGGAAGACGGAGAAGAGTGGATTGGAAATCAGCTTGAAACAGTAGCATATCCAGAAGGGAAACCGGAGGCGAAGGATTTAAATGAATAAAATTATGTTTTTTGCCCATTTACGGGATCATGTTGGCGAAGAGTCAGTGACCAAGGATGCAAGCGGCAAAACGATTGCGGAACTGAAGCAATTGCTGTCGGAAGAGTACGGGTTGAAACTGGACACGGTCATGGCAGCAGTGAATGAAGAATTTGCTTCAGATGATGAAGTGATCCAGGACGGAGATACGGTCGCATTTATACCTCCTGTAAGCGGAGGGTGATATTCCCATTAGAATAAATCAGAAAAGCAAATCAGATAATTATCTAGCTTCAGGCGCCATCAGCTCAAGGTCATAAGCCAATCTCTTTCAGAAGGAAAAATCACCTTCTTACAGGGCCTGTCTTATGCTGGAGGGCCGCGGGACAGGAAAGGCTTTGTCAGCATAATCATGGCACGACCAAAAGTATAACTTTTGGGAGTTGCAGGTCATGCAGACGTTGCCACAGGACGCGGTGACTTTAGTCTGCGGGCGCCTTACGCTTTTCTAAGGAGGTGCAGCCATGTCCGAAAGGTATTCACGACAGACTTTGTTTCCGCCTATCGGAAACGAGGGGCAGGAAAGAATCCGCTCCAAACATGTGCTGATTGTTGGAGCTGGTGCTCTGGGATCGGGAAATGCCGAAACGATGACACGGGCAGGAATTGGCACGCTGACGATCATTGATCGGGATTATGTAGAGGCGAGCAATCTGCAGCGTCAGCAGCTTTATACAGAAAGTGATGTAGCTGAAAAGCTTCCAAAAGCTGCCGCGGCGGAAAAACGCTTAAAGCGGATTAACTCGGATGTGGAAATACACTCGGTGATCGGGGATGCCACTCCTGAAAAGCTGGAAGAGCTTGTTGAGGGAGTGGATCTCATTCTAGATTCCACCGATAATTTTGAAACCAGGATGGCAATTAATGATATCTCGCAAAAATACGAGATCCCCTGGATATATGGAGCCTGTGTAGGCAGCTTTGGCATGAGCCTGACGATTATTCCAGGAAGGACTCCTTGCCTGAATTGCCTTTTGAAGAAAATACCGATTCAAGGGATGACCTGCGATACGGGCGGAATCATTGCCCCGGCTGTGCAAATGGTCATTGCCCATCAAGCTGCAGAGACACTGAAAATTTTAGCAGAGGATTGGGATGCAGTCCGAACCGAGATGGTGAGTTTTGACTTGTGGCGGAACCAGTATACGAGCATGAAGGTGTCGAAGGCGAAGGATGAAGGCTGTCTATCATGCGGAAAAGAAAGAACCTATCCATATTTGCAGACGGAAAACATGATGAAGTCTACCGTTCTTTGCGGAAGGGATACGGTACAAATCCGTCCGCCTAAAGAGCTAGAAATTCAGTTAAGTGAACTGGTAAAGCAGCTAAAATCACTTGGATACCAGGTAAAAGGCAACCCCTATTTGCTGTCAGTTGATATGGAGGAACAGCGCCTCGTCATTTTTAAAGACGGTCGGGCCCTTATTCATGGAACAAAGAATTTAACACAGGCAAAATCGATTTATCAGCGATTAATGGGATAAATAACAAAAAAACGAGCCCGTAACCATGAAGATGGCCCGGGCTCGTTTTTTTAAAACTAAGAGAGGTTCTATCTTAATTATTTTACTTCGTCTGTACCTACAATTACTAATTTGCCTTCATCCAGTACCTTTTCGTACTGTTCCGCTTCTGTTTTTGTTAAGCCGACAGATTCAAACTTGGAACGAAGCTCATCTCCGCGCTTTTTGAATACGTTGCCGACAGAATCGAAAAAACCTTGCTCCTTCATACCAACATCACCTGTATCAGTAGCATCTGAAAGGTGCTCAGAACGATCCTTGTCATGTGCGAAAATGTAAATGTTATCTTTATTAAATCCTTGACTTTCCAGCATTCCGATTGTGTCTGTTGCTTGTACGCCATTTTCTACGACTTCGATTTTATACATATATAACATCCTCCTTATAAGATTTAGCCTATATATTTGAAGGGCATTTTATGCTGCCCGTTATATTCAATATTTATCCGCTCTGCTATATTTTAAACATGGATAAAAGAATGGTAGATTAGTTAATGTTAACGAATGACTAATTATATGGGTGTTAACGGGGTATATAAAAATAGCGAGGCATGAGCCTTTCAGATGAAAAGGGAAGGGGATCCTTATGACAAAAAACATCTTGAAAAATGACTGGCAGGAGGTTCTCAGTGAAGAGTTTCAGAAGCCTTATTATAGGCAGCTTAGGGAGTTTTTAAAGAATGAATATGAGAATTATACCGTTTACCCCAAGCAGGAGGATATATTTAATGCTCTCCAATATACACCTTACAAGGATCTGAAGACGGTTATTCTGGGGCAGGATCCCTATCATGGGCCTGGCCAGGCACACGGTTTAAGCTTCTCTGTGAAACCTGATGTAAAAATCCCGCCGTCCCTAAAAAATATTTTTAAAGAGATGCAGGCTGATTTGGGCTGCGATATTCCCAACAATGGCTATCTAGTAAAATGGGCGAAAGAAGGTGTTCTTCTATTAAATACGGTCCTGACAGTCCGAAAAGGACAGGCTCATTCACATAAGGGGAAAGGATGGGAGCTGTTTACCGATAGGGTCATCCAAAAGCTGAATGAGAGGGAAAAGCCTGTTATCTTTATATTATGGGGAAAACCAGCACAGGAAAAGGGAAAGCTCATTGATGATTCAAAGCATTTTATCTTGACATCTCCGCATCCAAGCCCGTTTTCCGCTCGTAAAGGATTCTTTGGCAGCAGGCCATTCTCAAAAGCAAATGAACTTTTAAGGGAACAGGGCGAGGAGCCAATCGATTGGAAGATTTCTGAACTATGATTTGATTCGCCATGTTTCACGTGAAACATACATTTATTTTGAGAGAATAAAAGAAACTGCTCGAAATATGCTTCTGCATTACAAAAGAGGGTTAAAACGGGAAAGAGGGATTGAGAAAATAGATGACTTCACAGCGGATAGACTGTTTCAAATGCAAAAATTTTTATGTCACATGGGATCGTACTCATCCAAAAGGATGCAAGGCTTTCCAATTCAAGACGAGCCTGATGCCCGCCATGGAAGTTTTTCGGGCATCTGGTCATCCCTGTTTGCGTTTCGAAAAGAAAAACTGATAAACTTTAAATTGGCCCCAGGATTTAGAAGGAAGGCCAATATAGCTATAATGGCAATAGGAAAAGCAGATTTGCCGCTTTTCGCAGAAAGAGGTGAAGTGTTTGAACATCTCTGTTCAAAAACTTTTGGGTAAGATGGAAAAAGAATTGCTTGAAGCAAAAAACAGCTCGTCAGAAGCCCGTATCAGGGAAAGGGTACAGGCGATCAAGTCTTTATGCGAGCTCGTTTTGGAAGAATCAGAAACAGGAAGCACTTCTGTTGCTGCTTCTGTCAGCCATACATACAGCGCGCCGGCTGCACAGCCTGCAAATTTGCAGCCAAAGAAAATGAAAATGGATGATGAGGCAAACGGCGATTCATTGTTTGATTTTTAAAATGGGATAAGAGGTGTAGGGGAACATGAAGTTATTTATTATCATCGGAGCCATTAATGCTTTTTTATCAGTTGCTTTAGGAGCATTTGGAGCCCATGGACTTGAGGGCAGAGTTGAGCCAAAGTATTTGGAAACATGGAAAACAGGTGTAACCTACCAAATGTTCCATGCAACCGGCTTGCTGATTATCGGTGTCCTGCTTGGCAAACTGCCGGCCACTGCCTTGCTATCGTGGTCAGGGTGGCTGATGCTAATTGGCATTATACTTTTTTCCGGAAGTTTATATGTATTAACGCTGACAAAAATCAGCGTGCTGGGAGCGATTACCCCGCTAGGCGGCGTAGCCTTTTTAGCGGCGTGGGTGCTGTTGATTATTGCTGCAGTTAAATATCTATAATAAAAAGGAGCTTTGACATTGGGGTCAAAGCTCCTTTTTATTTTATCTTGGCGAGTATTGGGTCAATCCAGCTCCGCCTCCGAAAGGATATTCATATTCGATTTCTTCTTCAAATGTTACGTAATCCAGATAGATCATTGGGATGAGGAAACGCATGCCGGTTTGCGGATCACTTAGGATTAAATGGTCACGCCCTGCTGCTTCGATGATGCCTTTAAATACCTTTGCATTCCATTCCGTGTTGTTTTCAAAGGTTGCGTACACGGTAGCAAGCTTTCCTTTGTTCAAACGAAGAATGTTTTCAATGTAGGATTGTTCAAGCGGCAGCATCCCAGGAATCTGCGTGCCTGGTGCAGCGCCTGCGCTAACGCCTGCAACTGTCCCTCCTGGCGGCATTCCCGCCATTCCAGGCATTCCCGCCATTCCAGGCATTCCCGCCATTCCAGGCTGTGCCTGATAGTTCTGTGCCTTTGGAGCAGCCCCGGTGTAAGGCTGCTGGTGACCATAATAAGGGTATTGACCATAATTAGATTGACTCAATTTTTTCCCTCCTAAAAATTAAAATCAGCCATCTTAAATTAAGTACGGATGAAATAGCCTTGCCATTTTTTCTAGTAGACTGTAGGACAGTCCTGCGGAGTAGGTTTATAAAAGCAATGGGCCTTGAACCGTCCAGGGTTCGCTTGGTTAAACCATTGGGCCGGGCAGCTGGCTTGAGACCGGAAGAACCATAATGCATTGCTTGCAGGGTGGTGGCGCTGTCCGTTTATGACTTTGCGGGCCAAATCAGCTCACTTTGCCGCGCACCTTGATAGAAGTAACCTTTTTGTAAGGCCACAAACCCGCCTGGACTCTGAAAGACCATCCTTCTGATTAACCGGATATCCTTGAAGCCTATACAATCCCCCCCGGACACGGTTACACCCACCTTCCCGACCATCAGCATGCCAAGCTTTCCATCTTCTTCAGCTTCTGCGCGCATGAGCCGGGCCAGAAGCTTAACGTCTTCTTCGGTGTAAGGGATAGCTCCCATCTCTTCACCTCTCTTTATGCCGAGCTTTGATGCTGCGGGAAAGAGAAATGCACATGAAGTTATAATAGAAACTCACTATTTGATTAGTATGTAGGGGCATGTTTTTTTATGACTGGGAAAAGAAAAAACCCCTAGCCTGGGCGAGGCCACTGAAAAAGTCCTTAAAGGATAGCCTTTGTTAAATTAGCCGGTTGATTTCCGCTCCAGGAGGCTCACCTGTCCCGCTGCTCCCGCAGGAGTCTCGCACCTTCCGCTCCAATCAACCTAGTGCTACTTAACTAATAGCTTTTAACCTAGCCTAACTAGAACGGCAGAATCCCTTACTTTTTGTGAGGGATTCTGCCGTTCTTTGTTTTATAATGAAGGTAATCTATGTTAAGTGGGTGGTTCCGATGATTCCAAAACAACAGTCCATCAAGCTAAGTCCTTATATGGGACTCTATGACCTAATCGTTCCAGAGGATAATATGTTGCGCAGGATTAATGACCT
>NZ_VLKI01000015.1 GCF_007830235.1 Cytobacillus oceanisediminis | reverse complement strand
TCAATTTCTTTTATAGTTTGACGCATCGAGCGTATGCCAAAAAGATATTGAATGAACACCATTTTAATAAGGACAACAGGGTCAATACTAGGTCTCCCATTGTCTAAGCTATACTTATCTTTTACCAGGTCATAAATGAATTCAAAATCAATAGCTTGTTCGATCTTTCTAACCAGATGATCTTCAGGCACTAATTGGTCAAGAGCGACCATTTCTATTTGATTTCTTCCATCTTCTACGTGTTTTGATAACATTTGAATCCCCCACAAAAAATCTTTTCAACTTCATTATACAAAAAAAGCTTGTAGACGTGGTCCGTAAAGCAGACTTTGTCTACAAGCTGAGATGCTTCATTAAGCATCTCTCATATAATTCTTCTTTTCCTGCCTTTATTGTCCCCGAACCAACTGGTACACCCTTCTATAGCCCCCCGTCACCCACAACACAATCGGAATAAGGGCTAGTGATACGGCTGTTACTCCCGTCCACCCAGCGGTCTGCCAGAAGAGGCCTGTGAGGGTTCCTCCGGTTGCGACACCTATATAATAGCTTACGAGATAAAGGCTCGAAGCTCCTCCTTTATGGTGGGTTGCCCGTTCATTTACGATCGCTGCCATCAGGGAGTGTGCGATGAAAAACCCGAAGCAAGTTAAACAAAGCCCAACTACTACGACTGGCAGTGAATCAATATTAGTTAAAAGGGAGCCGCCTATTAAAATAAGTGTACCAAACGAAACAAGCGTTGTTTTTTTCATAAAAATAGACATTCGACCCGCCAGAATCGGCCCTATCATTCCCAAGGTATAAGCCAGATACGTAAATGAAATATCCTTTACTGTTAACCCAAAAGGTTCCTTCTCAAGATAAAACGGGAGATAGGACCAGACACCGGTAAAAGAGAATTGCAGAAGGATTCCCATTGCAAAGGCGGGGAAAAGAAGCTTATTGTTCAGGTGGGACAGCATTCCAGTAAGATCTTTTTTAATAGAGATTTCGCTTTCCTGAAAGAAATACGATTTTGGAAGTGTTATAAAGTATAGAAAAAATAATAAAATAGAGAGTCCAAACAGTAGATAGACAGATGTTTGCCAGCTCGTTCTATCTGCCATATAGCCCGTAAATATTCTTCCTATCATCCCTCCGATGCCATTCGCCGCAATGTACATAGTAATGCCAAGATTGATGCTGCCCGGTGCGACTTCTTCACTGATATAAGCAATGGCCGCTGCCGGCAATCCTGCCATAAAAAATCCCTGCAGAAATCTGAGCAGCAGGAAAATCTCAAAGCTTGGCACAAGCGGCATCAATAATAGCGGGATGATGGTGCATATCAGCGTAATATGCATAATACGTGTTCGCCCTATACGGTCGGATAAAAACCCAAAAAATAATAACCCTATAATCATAGAAATAACTGCCACAGATAACGCAAGTCCTGAAGTTGCAGAGCTAATGTTATAGGAACGGACCAGCAGCGGCATGATCGGATGCACAAAGTATAAGCTTGCAAAATTCAGAATCGAGGCACAGGTTAAGGCAAACATAATCCTTTTAAAGCCGGCCTCACGGAAAGTATACTTCTGCTTTTCCATTTTCATTGCTGTTACGGCACCCATTTTTTCACCCAGTTTCTCTAAAGCATTAAATTCAATATATTTATGATACCACTATTTTACATAAATTTCATAAACAATATATATATTCAGAAAACAACCCTTCATTCTCATGTGGTTTCTTTTGGAAAAATCGATCAAAAATTTTTCCGTTCGTTGCCCTCCTTCATTCTCACCCTCCTAAATGCTATAATAAAGGAATGTACTTTACAGGGTACCAAACCACCACAATGCGGTGATCTACAGGTGTTACTGCTGATATTATTCGACAAAATTCGGGTGGTGTCTTGTACCAACAGGGAGGTTAAAAGATGATTCCGGAGCGGTTTTTGGAGCCTTTGCAGTTTGCAGCGAATGAATTGAAGGGGTTGCTGCGGGCGGAGAATGAGGAGGATGTACGGCTTGTCCAGAAAGGGCTGATGCTTTTTCGGCAGGGGCTTGTGTATCAGCTGCGTTTCGAAGGTGATAAGGTTGTAGCGACAGTTCAGGATGTGACACAGGCAAAGGTTGAGCTTGATCTTGAATTTATTCATTTGAGCGAGTGCTCCTGTCCTGCTGAAGGTTTTTGCCGCCATCAGGTTGCAGTGTTTCTGCAGCTTCTTTCCAAAGCCAGAAGTGTCTCTATGTGGATTGAAGAATGGCGGAAGCCGATTAAGGAAAAACAGACAGCGAAGAACTGGGGCCTCCAACGAGCGAAGGATCTTCTGAAATCCTCTGGCCAGCAGCAAGCTGATTATGACCATTGGATTTCAACATTTGACGAAAGCTTTACAGAGCTGATGGAAAAGCAGGGCGAACCGCGGCCGTATGTACTTCCCGAGCTTTTTCATGTTTATCTGCGTCGTATGAAAGCAGGCGCACCGGTTGAACAGGAATGGAAGCTGCTTTATCTGCTCGTGGGCTATGTCTTTTCTTTTAAAAAGCTGATGGCGCTCAGCATGAAATATGACCATCATGAGGAAATGATCGACCGCTATTACCGCCATCTCTATCAGTCACTGATGGACGATTCGGTTGAGATCATGAACAAGTTGTCGGTGCACTCCCTTCCCTTCGCTTTCGATCAATTTATTGAAAAGCTGAAGGACGATTCAACCGGCCTCATTACCGGTTCTTTTGAATTGGAATATGAACGGGCTCATTTATACAGGCTGTTATGGACGCACTTTTTCAAAAAGAAAGAATGGCGTGAAGCAGAGATCAAGAAGCTGGATTCCTTTTACAAAGAGGATGAAACGCCAAGCCTGCCTTCTACAGTAGGCTTTACCCACCTTAACATACTTGAACGCAATGAAGAGCAGGCACTCAGTGTTTTAAATGTCCCAAACGAAACGATGACGCCTTACATGCTCTACTGGCTCGATTATTTTTCAGCCCAGAAGGACTGGAACCGGATGGGGCCTTATGTGGAATCTTTCATCCATAAATTGCGGGATTACTTAAAAATGTCCGGTGACTATTATGCCTGTATGGATTTCACCCGGCTGGCGATTAAGTCGATCTCTCCTTACTGTATTGAAACGAACAGGCTGGATCTTTTTGAAAAAGCCTTAATGGAAACACTGCCGTACAGCTATAGCGATTATGAGTACCTGCTGTTTGAAAAAGGCGAGTTCGACAAATGGGCGGATTTGCAGGCGTTCATCGGCTTTGATATTGATACGCTTGGCAAGGATCGGATTAAGGAAATAAGCAAAAAGGAGCCTGGGATCCTGCTTCCGCTCTACCATCATGCTATCCAGGACCATATTAATCTGAAAAACAGGGACCATTACCGCGAGGCCGTCCGGAAAATGAAAAAGCTTCGTACCCTGTACAACAAGCTGAAACGCCAGGAAGACTGGCAGCTTTTCCTTGAAATGCTGCTCGAAAAAACAAAACGTCTCCGCGCCTTTCAGGAAGAATGCAAAAGGGGTAAGCTAATCGATGCTTAAAACGAGATTTCTCCATGTGAAAGTCAAACCGATAACCCATGACCGCTATCTGATTTTTGCTGTAAATGAAGAAGGCCGCCTCCTTTCTCCAAAAGAATGGAAGCCGCTGCTATTTAATCATCATAGAGAAAGCTTTTTCGGTACGATGCTCGATATCGAAAATATAGATGGAATCAATGGCATCGCAGTCAGCGGCTGGCAGCTTGTAACTCTTTTTGCCGCTGAGCAGTTTAACCGGCTTATAGATTGGGATTGGGATGATACTGCCCAAATTCTCCTGGCTTCATCGCATGCACTTCATGATGCCATTTTAGAAAAAGAGTGGATGCCCGACTTCACTGCCTGGGAAAATGACCAGTTCCGCTGGGCACTCCCGGAAAGTGTGATGACTGAGTTCGGCTCAAACTTTTGGGAGCAGTCAGTCGAAGCTGCTCCTGTCAGAGAGTTTATTGGGGATTTATTTCACCACTCCCTTGACGGCTATATGAACCAAAATCGTGAAACAAAAGCCCAGTTTGGCGAAAAGCTTGAGGCATTGCGAAGTGAGCATCTCTCCCCACGCGACCTTGCCGCCTACTTTGATGAAGAAAGCTGGCAGGAATGGATTGGGGTTAAATCAAATGAAGCTCCTTTTTCGATCGGACTTAAACTCGAGGAGCCAGGGGATATTGATACAAGCTGGGATCTGAACATTTTCCTCCGCGGGAAAAATGATCCGGATGTGTTTGTCGATTACAAGGATTATTCAAATTATCCTCGAGCCTGGCATGATTACGAAGACACGATTGAAAAAGAGGTAAACCGCTGGCTTGAGCTATTTCCATGGCTTGAGGGTAAAAGCGGCCAGATTGCGTCCCAGCTCACCGAGGATGAGGCATGGACATTCCTGACTGAAGCGAGCGAAACCTTACTGGCACTTGGCGTGGAAATCCTGCTCCCTTCCTGGTGGCAGGCTATGAAAAACGCGAGCCTGAAGGTAAAAGCAAAAGTCAAAGGAACCGGCAGCCATCGCCCATCCTTTGTGGGACTTCAGTCCATGCTCGATTATGACTGGCGCTTTTCCATGAATGGCGTGGATTTGTCTGAGGAAGAATTCCGGGGCATGGTGGAGGAAAAAAGACGTCTCGTCTATATTCGCGGCCGCTGGATTAAGCTGGATCCCCATTTTGTGCGGCATATCCAGGATTTAATGAAAAAAGCGGAAAAGGAAGGCCTGCATGTTCGCGACCTGATTGAGCAGGAGCTGATGGCGGACGAAACCCAGCAAGAAGAAGAACTCGACAATCCAAAAGCTTTTGCCCGGATTCAAATCGAGCTCAATCGCCAGTGGAAGCAGATGGTCAAGCAGCTGCGTGATATTAAAAACCTTCCGCTTGAAGACGCCCCTGCCAGCTTTAAGGGTGATCTTCGCCCCTATCAGAAGCTTGGCATGAGCTGGCTGCTGTTTTTACGCCGATATGGCTTCGGTGCCATCCTTGCTGACGATATGGGACTCGGCAAAACAATTCAGCTGATTTCCTATCTTTTAAAAGTAAAAAAAGAGGAAGACAGCGGTCCTTCCCTTATTATCTGCCCGACATCTGTACTCGGCAATTGGCAGAAGGAAATTGAGCGATTTGCACCTAATTTGAGTGTTTATCTCCATTATGGTTCTAATCGTTTAAAAGGCGATAGCTTTTCTGAAAAAGTTATGGAATCTGATATTGTGCTGACATCCTACGGGCTGACCCATATGGACCTGGATGATTTTGAAACGATTGAATGGAGCTCCATCAGCATTGACGAAGCACAGAATATTAAAAATGCCCAGACGAAACAATCAAGAGCAGTCCGCAAGTTAAAGGGCAAGCATCATATTGCTCTAACCGGTACACCGATGGAAAACCGCCTAACTGAACTCTGGTCCATTTTTGATTTTACGAACCATGGTTATCTCGGCAGTCTCGGCCAGTTCCAGAAGCGCTTCGTCCTGCCAATTGAAAAAGAGGACAACAAAGACAAAGTGAAGCAGCTTCAAGCCTATATCCGGCCGTTCCTGCTGCGCCGCACGAAGAAGGACGAAGAAGTGGCACTGAACCTGCCAGATAAGCTCGAGCAAAAGGAATACTGCCCGCTTACTGCGGAGCAGGCATCCTTGTATGAACAACTCGTCCAGGATACGTTTGCGCAGATCGAAAAGCTTTCCGGCTTTGAACGGAAGGGCTTGATTTTACAATTATTGAGCCGCTTGAAACAGCTGTGCAACCACCCTGCCCTCTATTTAAAAGAGGAAAAACCGAAGCATGTGCTGGAGCGCTCTGTTAAACTTGAAAAACTGAGCGAACTTGTTGGCGCTGTTCACGAACAAGGTGAAAGCTGCCTGATTTTTACCCAGTATATCGAAATGGGTAATATTATCGCACGCCTGATAAAAAAGCAATTCGGCTTTGATGTGCCATTTTTAAATGGAAGCGTGCCTAAAAACGATCGCGATCAAATGATTACGCGATTCCAGAATCACGAATTCCCCGTATTCCTGCTGTCTCTTAAAGCAGGCGGGACCGGCCTGAACCTGACAGCCGCCAACCATGTCATCCACTATGACCGCTGGTGGAACCCGGCCGTTGAAAACCAGGCTACTGACCGTGCATACCGAATCGGGCAAAAACGCTTTGTCCATGTTCATAAAATGATCGCGACCGGCACTTTAGAAGAAAAAATCGACGCCATGCTTGAGAAAAAGCAGTCGCTTAATGATCAAATAATTACCAGCGAGAATTGGATTACCGAGCTCTCAACTGATGAGCTTCGGGAACTTGTTCACCTCACATAGGGCTGCAGGGACCTTGAGGGTGCTTAAAACCTTGATCTTATGCGAAGTGACCGATAAAAACGGAAAAGTGACCGATATATTTAAAATCTGACCGATAAATCATGGAAAGTGACCGATATATCCGGAAAGTGACCGATAAATTATATGAGGATGAGACTTTTCGAAAAAAAACAATATCTCAACCTAAAAAAATTAGTATTTTGATCAAAATAGAAAGAAAACGTCTGTTTTTAGGCAGTAACTTACCATTAGACAACCTAAATTCCAAAAAACTGCAGCTGGAAATAGCTTTATCTTAAACTTTGGTTAAAATATCATCAACTTAGCAAATTTTTTCGGCAACCTAGCCAATATATCATCAACTCTCTAAATATATTGACAACTCAATCCATATATCGTCAAGTATTCCTCTCAGTCGCCAAGCCCTCTTATCAAAGCCGGGCCTGGCGACATTTTGTTTTTTCGACAAAATTCGGGTGGTACCTGGTACCTTAAAAAAGCCAAAAAACTCCCGGCACAAATTGTACCGGGAAAAAACGGGGAAGTTACGGGGACTTGATTGATTCTCTATAGGAAGGAAAAAATAGCGGACATTTTATTTGCGGGAATAATTTAATTCATGATGGTGAAGCGCCGTGACGGGGATGGTTCCTTGGGATGGCCGTTTTGTATTATGGTTTCCCGGATGAGGTATTCGAGCTGAATAACGCGCTTGCTGAGGTCATCTACTCTTTGGTTGGAACGGCCCAGCATTTTTATCAGGCTTTCAAGCAAGGATTCGAGTGTTTTTTCTCTATCAGATGCTCTGTTCAAAAGGGCAGCTCCTCCTTTGTTACGGGAACTTCTTCCGTCTTCCGCGGATCAAGGAAACGGACGGATTCCGCTACCACTTCTGTTACGTATATCCGCTTTTTTTCCTGATTATCATAATGCCTCGTTTGGATTCTGCCGGTAATCCCGATCAGGGAACCCTTGCGGCAATACTGGGAGGTGTTCTCCGCCGTCTTTTTCCATAATGTGCATTGCACAAAGTCGGCATCGACTTCACCCTGCTGGTTTCGGTAATGACGATTGACTGCCAGGGTAACATTTGTAACAGGTATTCCTTCCTGTGTCCGTTTCAATTCCGGATCCCTCGTCAGCCTGCCGACCAGTGTGACTTGATTTATCATGTTTTCAACTCCTCTCTTTGATGAATTCATCTTAACTGCAGATACCTACCAGTGTAAAAATGCCAAAATTCGATTTTATTTGCCGATTTTTATGAAAAACACCCTTCAAAATTCAATTTTCAGCCCCTTTTTTCAGAAAAACTCCTCGAAAATTCGATTTTCACCTCCTAAGGAAATAAAATTCGACAAATCGCCGAATTCGCTTTCAGCCAGCCCTGTGTTATAATTTTTATATACATTATTCGGAAATGTCTGTGGACTATTTAATAAAAAGAGATGGAGGTAAAGGATGAAGACATTTAAACTTGTTTCTCTGCAGTTAGTGGAAGAAGACGGTCTTGTTGATATTGAATTGGATGATGGCTTAATCATTAATAAAGAAGACGAAAAGAGCAACTGGCTGCTTGAGGCCTATATTGATAAGTCGTATCTTGATTATTTTAAAAAGCGTGCTGACAACAAGGATGAGCTGATAATCCAAGTCGTGATTACAAAAAAAGAAAATGACCCGGCCGCGTTCCAGACGAAAATTACCTCTATCAACGAACTTGAAAACCACATTAGCATCCTTTTTGAAGGATCTTTAAAAAGAACGAAAAACGATTACGCCGAACTGCTGCTGCAAGATCTGCTCGGCAAAGGCTTTAAAGGGGACAATCTCCTTGATGAATTTAAAATCAAGATGCAAAGCAAGCCGCGCCTTGCCGCTACTAAAAAACAAAATAAAGAAACTCCCGTCCAATAATGACGGGAGTTTTTATTATTTATTTGTATTAATGCAGTAACACACTATCAAATACATCCGTTCCATTAGAAAGCTTCACTTGCAGCTGCTCTATAATATATTCGACATCCTGCTTGCGGTAATTAAGCAGCGGAAGATCCTCCTGATAAGCCTGGTAGTAAAGAATGGAGGCAATCTTTAGCTCCTCTTCCCCAGCAGGCATTAGCTGCTGCGCTTTTTTTTTAGTTGTTCCTTCATTACCTCTATGACATACTTGGCTTCCAATTTACAGGAATAGTCGTAGTCTTTTTCAAGCTGTTCCTGAAGTTCATTAATCTCATCCATTTGCGCCTTTGTAGGCTTTTCAGATAAAATTTTATTAATGACTTCATTGATTTTTACAGCCAGTTCCTCATGAAAAACAGGATCCGCTTTCGTCTCCTCGCTGATCTGGTTATACCAGGATGCGTGGTTGATTATGTATTCGCGCCATTCGGCTACAAAGTTTTGCATATTAAATTTATCTTCATTCCAGTTAATTCCGTTCATATAAGATTCAAATGAAGTGGTGATCGAACGAGAAATGCTGATTTTTATCCCCTGAGAAAGATCTTTAAACGCCATCCTTGTAAAAGTACCCCCCAAATGTTAAATCTACTCTATATATCCATATAATTCTTATTTTTAATCATATCATAAATACATTACCACAAGTGCGCAGGAAAAACTAAAAAACATGCTCAATATATGGTAAATTACCCATTTTTAAACATCAAAAAAGGACAGGTTACCCCTGCCCCTTACTTTATACTATTCGTCTTTATTGTCTTCGTCTTGCAAATCGCCCTGATCTTCAATGATTTCTTCATTTTCAGTATTTTCATCTTCTACTGGATCTCCATTTTGGTTTTCATCTTCTGTTCCATTCATGCCGCCATTGTCATTGATAAGGCCATTGTCATCACCGTTGTTGTTGTCATCGACAATGCCATTATCGTTGTCCTCTGGAGGCGGCTCCTGGTCATTATTTGTTGCACATCCTGCTAAAAGCATTGCTGAAAGAAGTGAACCTCCGATAAGTTTTAAAAGCTTTTTATTCATCGTAAAAGCTCCTTTCCTAAGTAGTATTTTTTTGACCTGCTGCACTGGTCTTCCTTTATATTTCCCAAAATCCGAAACAACTTGCATAGATTTTTCATTTCTTTTCAGCCGCTTTTTCATAAAAAAAATCCCGCACAATCTGTACGGGATTTCCAATAGGTATTATCTTTCAATCGCAAACATAATCTCGGCTTCCATTGCCACTTCATCGCCCACTTTGGCTACTGCTTTCCCTTTGCCGATGCCTCTGCGGACTGAGATTAATTCGACTTCCATGATGAGCGTATCTCCTGGGCGGACCTGGCGCTTCCATCGGCATTTCTCAACACCTGCGAAAAACGCCAGCTTTCCTTTGTATTCATCAAGAGACAATAGAGCTACCGCACCAGTTTGGGCACACGCTTCCAAAGTAAGACATCCGGGAAATACGTTGTAATTAGGAAAATGTCCATTAAACACTTCCTCGTTCGCACTCACATTCTTTTTCCCAACCGCCCTCTTTCCAGGCTCGAGCTCCTCAATGGAATCCACAAACAAAAACGGATAACGGTGCGGGATAATTTCTTTAATTTCTTCAACATTTAATTTCAATGACGATCGCTCCCTTATAGATATGTAATAATTAGTACCAGATACTAATAATAGCTTACACCTATTTTACTAAAAAAAGCGGTTTTGGCAAAGGGCTGGAGTATATAGGTTTTTATTTGGTACAGCATTAACGGCAAATTTATCTAGTATGTCTTCAAGATTTTCTTATGATTTGAGGCATAGCTAGAACCTACTGGCAAAACTAAACCGGATAAATAAAAAAGAAGGGCTCTGGCCCTCCTTCTCCAACATTATTCCTTTTCAACCAATTCCATGATATGTGTCCAGGTTGATTTTGTGAAAATGTCTTTCACTTCTCCATTGCCCAATACCCCGTATCCGACAGCGGCTCCGGCCATAACGCTCAGGAAAATTAAAAGTGCTACAATGATAATCCGAAGCCAGATTGGAATAAGGCGAACGCGAATCCGCCCTTTACGCGGTGCTTCTTCCTTGCTGCGTTCTTTCTTCTGTTGTTCGCGCGTCTTGACTGCTTCTTGATTACTGTTGTTTACAGACATTCTACTTTCCCCTTTTACCTAACGTATTCCGTTGACCAGCCCCATCATTTGATCGGCCATTGATACGGATCTTGATTGAAATTGATAAGCACGCTGCAGGTTGATCAAATCTGTCATCTCTTTGGACATATCTACGTTTGACTGCTCAAGAGCGCCTTGTGCCATTCCAATTTGGCCGCGGAGAGCTCCGTTCAGCTCGGTAAAAATCTCCTCGCCATCGATACCATCCGGAAGACCAAGCAGATTCCCGCCTTTTTGCTCCAGGAATTGCGGCTTGTTCACTTGAACAACACTCAGATTAAACTCCTGCACAGTACCATTTGCTGCTTCCGCTATAAAGCGGCCATTATTCGTTACTTTATAACTTTTAGCTTGTCCATTTATTATAATTGAATTGTTATTTTCATCAAGTACAGGATAACCATCACCTGTCACAAGCATTGTCTCATTTTCGGAAACCGGTGTTAAGTAAAAAGCACCGTCTCTTGTAAAACGGACAGCCGTACCCCCTTCAGTCTGCTCCAGCACCCGGAAGTACTGGCCTTCCTTTGTGAAAGCCATATCAAGCGGACGCTCTGTTGCTTTCAGAGCTCCCTGTTTCATGACGATTTGGGATTGTGCAAGCTTTGCCCCAACACCCTGCCGGATGCCTGCGGGCGTTAATCTTCCAGCTTCGAAATCCTGATTCTTTTGGTTATTGTATTGCTGGAAAAGCAAGTCGGTAAAATTGGCTTCCTTTCGCTTATAGCCAGTTGTATCGATGTTCGCCATATTGTGGCTGACGATATCCATCTGCTTCTGCAGCTGGGCGAGCGTATTCGTCGCTGTGATCATCGTTCTGTTCATGTTTCTCCCCCTTAGTGGGTTTGCGGCGGGACCTTACCCGATCCGCCCGATTTCATTTGCGGCTTTATCCATACTGCGGTCATAAGCCTGAAGGACCTTTTGATTGGCTTCAAAAGAGCGGTAAGCAGTCAGCATATCTGTCGTCGTTCTGGATGCATCCACATTGGAGCGTTCCAGATATCCCTGCTGCAGCTTGAATTGCACACCTTCTGCATTATAGGCATTTTCAAGAACGCTATCATCAGTTGCAGCGAACAATCCGTCGCCTTCTTTCCGCAAGCTTTCAGGATTTTCTGCAAAGGCAATTCCCAGTCTTGCTGTTTCACCGGCCTCACCTGTCAGGATTCCATCCTCATTTACAGTAAATCTGTCACTGGAAAGCTGAATCCGCTCGTCTTCATTATTCAAAATATATAAACCGCTGGCAGTAGTTAAAAAGCCTTCGCCATCGATTGTAAAATTTCCGTTCCTGGTATAGCGCGGCTGGCCATCTGGGCCTGATACTGTATAAAAAACCGAACCTCTTAGACCGCTTTCATTTGCCGGCATATTGATATCCAGAAGAGCCAGGTCAGTTTTTAAACCAGTATCCGTTAAATCCCCCTGCATAAAGGATGGAAGGCTCTCCTGCATATAAACACCAGTGTTAAGGCTGCCGATTCTTTTGTTAAAAGGAAGATTCAAGCCTTTTTCAGCGGGAACAGACTGCTGGTCAAAACGCTGCAGCAGCATTTCGGGAAAAGCCCTCATACTCGTTTGGTCAGCCTTAAACCCTGGGGTATTGGCATTAGCCATATTATTTGTCAGCACTTCCGTCCTGCGCTGCTGGGCAAGCATCCCGGAAGCCGCCGTATAAAAACCTCTAAACATCAAGTTCACCTCTAAATGAAAAAGCCAATTTATAAAACAAATCCGCACACTTATTCACGATACTTCTATTATAAGAAAATTTCCGACAATAAACATTAAAAAATTGAAGAAAAAAGTCAGAATTTGAAAAAAGTTGTACCTTCCTTTTAAATCGGCTGGAATCGTTAAAACTTTAAGTAAAAATGAAAAAACCCGCCAAAAGGCAGGTTTTCTGTAAACTGTACCATTTTTAGATTAACTTTCGCTTAGGAAGCCTATCAATATTATCAAGCATCATACCTGTTCCAATTGCCACACAGTCCATCGGATTTTCCGCAATCAGGACTGGCACTTTTAGCTCTTCTGCCAGCAGCTGATCAATGCCGTGAAGCAGTGCGCCGCCGCCTGTTAAGATAACGCCCCGGTCAATGATGTCAGCAGATAATTCCGGCGGTGTACGTTCAAGAACACTTCTCGCAGCTTGTACGATTACTTCTACTGACTCGTTTAGAGCTCCTTGAATTTCCTCTGAACGAACTGTTATCGTTCTTGGAAGACCTGAAACCATGTCACGGCCGCGGATTTCCATTTCTTCGTTTTTAGACCCAGGGAAAACAGTACCGATCGTAATTTTAATATTTTCAGCCGTTCTTTCCCCGATTAAGAGCTTGTACTCCTTTTTAATATATTGAAGAATTTCGTTATCAAACTTATCTCCAGCCATTTTTATGGATGAAGAAGTAACAATGTCGCCCATTGACAAAACCGCAACATCTGTTGTGCCGCCGCCAATATCCACGACCATATTTCCGCTTGGCTGGAAGATATCCATCCCTGCTCCAATCGCAGCAACCTTTGGCTCTTCCTCAAGATAAACCTTTTTGCCGCCGCTTTTTTCAGCAGCTTCTCTAATCGCCTTTTGTTCAACACCTGTGACATTTGTCGGACAGCAAATCAAAATGCGCGGCTTCGATAAAAATCCTTTGACATTTAATTTGTTGATGAAATGCTTCAGCATCGCTTCCGTTACATCAAAGTCAGCAATAACCCCGTCTTTCAGAGGACGGATGGCCACGATATTTCCAGGCGTACGGCCGACCATGCGGCGCGCTTCTTCGCCCACAGCCAACACTTTATTCGTATTTTTATCAATCGCCACAACAGACGGTTCATTCAGCACAATTCCGCGGCCTTTTACGTGGATCAGCACGTTCGCCGTTCCTAAATCAATCCCGATATCCCTTGCAAACATTTCTTTTCGTTCCTCCTTGCACAAATGGCCAGCTTATGTCCGCAGCTTTGAAGGCTCTCTCTATTTCGGCTTTCTTAAAGCGAACTTCGCTTTTAATTTTTTAGTTAAAAGTTTAAGTAGTAATTTTTCATAACAGCAGTTTAAGCCACGCAAAAAAATCAGTTCTTTTTCCTAAAAAGAAATGATCTTGCCCGGCATTCTTTGAAGTCCTAGTCTTTACGAACCAGGTTCTATCCTAATTTTATATTTTAACACATTCCTTGTGAATACAGTAACATTTTGTAAAAAATCGCGTGACTTTTTGAGGAATTATGTCGTAAAAAGGAGAAATAAAATGAAGGCGACTTAAGAAGGGGCTAAAAGCATAAGGGAAGGCCATATTGCTGGCCAAAAGAACAACTTATGATCTCAAGCCCCCGGGAGCCGCATGTGAGGTTATTCATAAAGCTTCAAGTTTGGGACTGCACAGCTTTAAAGGAAGCTGCCAAAGCATTTGCAAAGCACGGCTAAAAACACAGCTTTTCGCCGGTGACGCCTAATCGGGCGCATTACGCTTTTCTCATTTAACTGGCTCTTCTTCCAATTCTTCTTTTTTATACTTCATTTTTGTGGCTTCACCACCGCGCAGATGGCGGATCGATTTATGATAATCCAGTATTTCCTTTACTTCGTTTGCCAGTTCAGGATTGATTTCAGGTAGTCTTTCCGTTAGGTCTTTATGGACTGTACTTTTGGATACGCCAAACTCCTTCGCGATTACGCGAACCGTTTTTTTCGTCTCCACGATATACTTTCCAATCTTGATAGTTCTCTCTTTGATGTAATCGTGCACACCACTCGCCCTCCCCGATTTGGATGTGAGAAGTGTGAAATGAGACTCGCTTTTTGCCTGGTTCTATACTGTATTCCGCATGGTGTCTGCTTAAAGCAAACACTAGATAGGATTTGATCTGCATACATGCGGCTGAAAGCTAAAGCCCTCAGCTTGCGATAATTAAACATGTCCTCAACTTATACATTGGTTTCAGTAAAACGATCCCTCACCTCATACATTCTCTTTGTAAGGTTTGTAACAGTTTATTAGCTTGGTTGATGTAATATGCACGAAAAACTCAATAGGGACAAGGTTTTGTGTAAATTTTTTGAAAATAGGACATCTGGAGGCTAAAAACAGGAAATGTTTTCATTAAAATCTTCGGCGTAAAAGAAAACAAACAGGCTAAAGACCAATGAGATGTTACCTACATAATTTCCAGTCAGATAGCCATAACTAGGTATAATTCCCGATTATTCGACAAATATCGATTTTGAGAACTTTAAATCATTTGTTCCAAAAACATTTCTTTTTTAACAGGTAAATTCAATAATCTGAGAATAAGTAGGCTAATTTTAATATTCATCTTTTTATAAAACAGGTGTAAATAATCACCCTAAACCCATTATCTTATAAGCTTTCATACCTATTGTTATAGCCCTATTTATCCCTTACCATGATTCTGGGATTAGCATTCATATATATGGTTATATGACCAGTTTTATCCAAGTTAATTTTCATATGATGGAGTGGGGAAATATGGAGAAAAATGTTTCACGGTCACGAAAAGAAAGAATTTTAGAAGATCAGAAAAAACGGGCAAAAGCCAGAAGATCTAAATTAGCTGGCGTTACATTAGCTACAGTTATTGCAGCAGGTGGTTTACAAGTTGGCGGGAAAGATGCAAAAGCTGCAGCTGGAACCTACACTGTGCAAAAAGGAGACAATCTTTACCGAATCTCAAAAAAATATGAAACGACTGTTAAAGATCTCAAAATGGCTAACAATCTTACATCAGATACCATCTATCCCGGTCAAAAACTTGAGGTGCCACCCGGAAATAAATTAATTCAGCAGAACGAAAGCATCAATGAAAAAGCTGGTGAATCTCCAAATGACTCTGCTGGATCATATACTGTAAAAAAAGGGGACAACCTTTATCGAATTGCCCAAAAGTATGATATGACCATTAAAGAACTAAAAAAAGCGAATAACCTTACGTCAGACTATATCTATCCAGGCCAAGTGCTTAACGTACCTGCTGAGTGGCATACAGCAGAGACATTCCTGCAGCATGCTGCTATCTATACCGTGGTGCCAGGCGACACGCTATTAGACATTTCCAAGCGCTACAACATCTCGATGAACGAGCTTAAAGCTATAAATAACTTGAAAAATTATATGGTTCTTATCAACCAAAGACTTATTATTATGGAAGACATCACTTCTACCAAGGCACAAATTGTCGGTGCAGCCGACAATTTCACAATTGAATTTAAAGCTGGAAATCAATATCTCTCCTTAAAAGTTCCATACGGGACTGCTCAATCCTATCAGAGACTGGCAGGAAAAGAAGTTATTGTTGCACATAAAAATGGGGCATTGATCAATATTCAGTAGGGAAATAAGAAGTAAAGCCGGATCTCTGGGTGATCCGGCTTTTTTATCTATTTTTAATTAGCCAATCTCCTTAGTGACCATTCTTGCCTCTTTTTGATCCTTCAGGCAATAATCTTACTCTTGAGTCCCCTTCATCCATTCTTTCTTCCGTCCAACAGCACTATTCACACTTTTGAGTTCCTGCCCTCGGCTCTTTTTCCATTCTTCGGGAACTATCCAACCACTCAGCTATTAATCCTGAGCCTTAAACCATCCCCCATCATCGCTCACCCGCTCACCAACATGTCAACCACATTCATTTCTCCCCTTAAAACTGCATCGATCTCATCTGGCTGTCGGTTGCTTTGATCAGTTCGCCCCAGGTGTTATAGCCTCTGTCTTTGAACTGTAGAAGCAATTCAACAAATAGGTAAGCAGTGGTTAGTGCATCCCCTATTGCACTATGGCGCTCATAAATTCGGGTGCCAAATGCCATGGCGTACCTCTCGAGATCCCGCATGTCATAGGAGGGGGCGATAAAGCCAATCAAATCCAGAGTGTCGATAGTCAGGAAGTTTTTCAAAGCAAACTTTTCCCGTTTAAATTCGCTTTTCATGGCAAGTGCATCAAAACTGACATAGTGGCCGACCAGGCAGACAGTTTCCCTTGATTCGACATAATCAAAAAAGCTCACCATTGCCTCCAATGCTTGCGGTGCAGCTTTAACCCGCTCATCGGAAATAGAGGTCAATTCTGTTATTTCCCGAGAAATTTGTCGATTTGGGTTTACATATGTCTGAAAAATATCCTTTTCGCACACTTCCAGACCTCTAACTGGAACAGCGCCAATTTCAATAATCCGGTCTATTGTCGAAACCTGGAATCCCGTGGTTTCCGTATCAAACACGACAAATTGCAGATCCTCCAAAGGTGTTGATAGTGGAATATTCTCATAGGTTAAGGAACATGCTACATTTTTTCTGCGAAAAAACATTACCAGCCTCCTTCTGTAGAGCTATACTGAAAAGTGTGCAAACACCTGGCTCTGCAGCTCCCTTAATGTTTTTAAGCTTAAAATCAATTCTTCCTTTTCGCGTGTTGACAGTCTTGCAAACGATACAACGGATGTTAGCTCACTGCCCGATTTCGCCTGCTGCCATCTCTGGGTGACATACATGGCCAAGATGGTACTTACTGCTTCCTTTAGGTCTAAAGAAAACGACTCGGAGAAAACTCTCTTTGCTTTTAAGAAATTAATTTTTTCAATCGGAGTCCCCGATTGTTTCCCATGCAATAGAGATAAAATTTGCAGGCTGTGATGATATGGGAATAGAACTTCTTTTTTCATATCAATGCTTTTCCGTTCAAGTTTAAATAAAGAACGGATTGGCTGGTCCAGGGTCGGAATCGGATTCTCCTTTTCAAGCTGTGCCAGCCGGTACAAAAAGATCCTCGACCTTTTCATCTGCTCAGCAATCAATTCTTCAAATTTCTGATGCAATTTCTCACTGCCAGTAATCAACCGGTACGAAAAGAAATTCTGGGCTAATAATAGATTGTCGTTAGTAGATTGCAGCCTCCATTTTAGCAGTCTATCTTCCCACACAGCCAATGAGCCGCGCCATTTCTGTTCACTGCACATCATTAATCCTTTGCAGCGGGCATATCCTGCGGCTTCCATATTGGATGTAATCTCTCTTCCCAGTTCTTCAAAATAAGCAGAGGCTTCCTCCCTATGATTTTCATAGACCAGGAAATGGTCCTGATCAGTGAGCATAAACTGCTCGCCCCGGCCGCTGCTGCCCATTTGATAGAACGCAAAATCACAAGGCTTCTGTTTGCCTTTCTCCTGCAGATTTTTAATAGAGAGCTCTACTATTCTGCACACAAGGCGGTCATAAAGCCTTGTAATGATTTCAAAGGTTGTCAAAATAGGAAGCCGATCCTTTATTAGCGTATCGATTACCTCATAAATGGCCTTTTTCACCTGCGGAAGGCTATCCATGTCCGCCTGTTCAATCTTCTGGATCGTTTTCATGACATTCTCATTTTTCTTCCTCAGCAAATCTGATAGAGTGACAATTCCAACTACCTTGGAATCCTCCACAACGGGCAAGTGCTTGATTCCTTTTGTAAAGATGAGTGAAATCGCATCATAATAATAAGCAGACCTTGGTATCGAGACCGGATCTCGTGTCATAATGGTACCGGCATCGGCTGATAACTCGATTCCCCTGGCAACCACCCGCTCAACCATGTCCCTTTCCGTAATAATCCCTTTTAATGAATCATTTTCTACGACCAGCACAGAGCTCGTTCTCTTTTCATGCATCAAACGGGCTGCCTTCTGGATACTCTCTTCCGGATTAACAGCAGCAACCTCTTCAGTCATCACATCCTGGACACGTATCATAAAGGCATCATTTTCTCCGTAGTCCGTAGCAAGCTTTACCTGTTCGGCCAGAGAGGTATAAATATCTTTTAACCGAATGGCAACCTGTGTCAGGAGATAATCGTGGACTGCCGGGTCATCCCATCTTCTTGTAACCACTTCAAACGGGATGTACATCGCCCTTACAGCACTCACTGCTTTCACTTCAACCATCACTTCGGTTTTCGCTGGCTTAGATACACCAAGGAAGTCAGCGAGACTGGAAAATCCAATCATTTCGCCTTTTTGGACCACTTCGAGAACTTCCTCGCGTCCATGGGTTTCATTTTTCACAAAAACCTCTGAAAGACCTTCTAAAATGAGCAGAAGGCCTTCCCGGGGTTTATCTTTTTTTAACATGACTTCATTTTTTTCGTATTGGCGGACTTCGCATAATGATATAAGTGAAAGGGCTGTGTCAGTTTCCACCCCTCTGAAAAAGGGGTGAAATCGCACAGCCTCCAAATTGTCTAAATTATACGGATTTTGGTCCATCATCATTCAACCAAACTTCACCGTTTTTATAAACCATTTGCTCCGGATAGCGAAGATCCATAACTTCATCCTGAATCTTTTGCGAAGGAGCCGCAGTCATAAGGGAAACAACGATGTTGGCGATAAATGCAGCTGCTGCACCAAAGACGCCCGCTCCTGTATCAATGATTCCAAGGATTGTAAAGCCGCCATATTTTGCTGCGAAGATGTATGCCAGTGTCACACCCAAACCAACGAGCAAGCCGGCAATAACACCCTGTGAGTTTGAACGCTTCCACCATACACCCAGTACAAGCGCTGGGAAGAAGGTTCCTGTAGCTAGTGCAAATGCCCAGGCAACAATTTGCGTGATCGCTCCCGGCGGGTTAAGCGCGATAAGTCCTGCCAGTAGAGTTGCCACAACTATCGACCAGCGTGCTACAGATAGACGTGTTTTTTCTGTTGAGTTCGGCTTTAGCACTCGATAGAAAATATCGTGGGCAAAAGCGGAAGAAATAGCAATCATTAATCCGCCGGCAGTTGATAACGCTGCGGCCATTGCACCTGCTGCCACTAGACCGATGACAAACAAACCTAGGTTGGCAATTTCCGGTGTCGCCATAACGACAATATCGTTAGAGATAATTAATTCGCTCCACTGGAGAATGCCATCACCATTGGAATCCGCTACTTGCAGCTTGCCTGTATCCACCCATGATTTTGTCCAGCCAGGCAGTTCGGTAATTTTGCTGCCTGCAACCTTTGTCATCAGGATGAAACGGGAAAATGCAGCATAAGCAGGAGCCGATAAGTATAACAATCCGATGAAAAGCAATGCCCATGCACCAGACCAGCGCGCTGCCTTCATCGTGGATACCGTATAGAAACGGACGATTACGTGCGGAAGTCCGGCTGTACCAGCCATTAAAGTAAACATTAGCGCCAAGAACTGCCATTTTGTTCCATTTGTAAATGGCGCAAAATATTCAGAAATTCCCAGCTCACGATCCAATTCACCCATTTTACCAACAATCTCTCCATATGATAACCATGGAGCCGGGTTCCCTGTAATTTGCAGGGACATAAAAATAACCGGGATGATATAGGCAATAATCAGAATGACGTACTGGGCCACCTGTGTCCAGGTAATCCCCTTCATACCGCCGAATGCAGCGTAAAAGGCAATAAGCACAACGCCAATCATGGTTCCAAGCTTGGCATCAATCTCAAACAGTCGGCCAATGACTACCCCTGAACCGGAAAGCTGGCCAACCGAGTATGTGAAACTGATAATGATCGTACAAATCGCCGCAATTACGCGGGCTGTATGGCTGTTATAGCGGTCACCGATAAATTCAGGCACCGTGTAACGGCCGTACTTCCGCAGCTGCGGAGCCAAAAGGAATGTCAGAAGCAAATATCCGCCCGTCCATCCCATAATATAGGCAAGGCCATCATAGCCAAGAAGCATGATCGTTCCGGCCATACCGATAAATGAAGCAGCACTCATCCAGTCAGCACCGATCGCCATCCCGTTAAAAATGGGCGGAATTCCCCGTCCGGCAACATAGAAATCCGACGTTGCTTTTGCTTTGTTATAAATGGCAATTCCAATATATAAAGCAAATGTGGCTAAAATAATGGATAATGAGACCAAAAATTGTGTATCCAAATGCCTTCCCCCTTTTTCACGTACAATATTTTTTATGACGCCCCTTTTTATCTTGTTATAGCCGGCTCGAACAGCCGCTCAATTTTACCCAATTAATGATCAAGCACTTTTCCAGAACTAATCTGCTTATTTTTTTCTTCATCAATTCCATATTTCCGGTCAATTGCATCACCCATTTTTGCGTTAACGAACAGCAAAATAATAAAAGTTAGAACAGCTCCCTGCGCTCCCATGAAATAATGGAACGGGAAACCGTTAATCGTAATGTCACTTAAAGGCTCTGCAAAAAAGACGACTCCAAAGGAAGCCAGAAATCCAATAGCAAAATAAATGATCATATTCCGAGTCTTTTCACGAAAATAACTGTCCGCTACTTTCTTTTCAATTTTCTTCACAACTCCACCCCCGGTTAAAATAATTGGATTTACATGAATGCATAATAGCTGGTAAACAGATTTTCAGCGTGCGGAACCACTCCTTTTAAATAATGCAGCCTGATTGACTGCTATTTCACCGGATCCGTTGACCGGACCCGGAAAAAACCATTACCTTAAACTGAAAATAAATTTGACTGTTTCCATAAATGGTGCAGGGACAAGGATGATTTGAACGAGGAAGTAAGCAAAAATAGACAGGAAAGGTACAGCTAGGAAGATCGGCTTTTTCTGTCTTAAAGCAAGAAAAAGGCAGACACCGGTAATCACCATCAAAGACAATAAAGTAAGCAAGTTTGTTTCCCCCTTTTAAAAGAAAGCGCTGTCATTATTTGTCGCTTTCTGCTTTAAGTTTTTGCGATGGCCGTCTGGGTGTGTGTTTTCTGATTAAACTAAATTTTGAGAAAATTTATACTTCATTATGTACAAAAATTAATTCTAGGTCAAGTATATGCTGTAAATATATTTATATTTTTTTTGTAAAAATAAAGCGGGTTGGCGGCAAGGCTGGCAGGTAAGGTTTTTCCTTAAGTTTGGCTGCCTTTTTGCAATTGGAGACTTTAGGGTATTAGAGGAAAACACTATAGCGATGATAATAACCTATCCCTAAATTATTATAGTGATAATTTAATTTAGCATATAAAAAGGAGCCAAACGGCTTGGCTCCTTAATCTAGTTCTTCTATTATTAATGTGATTGCCTGCAGCAGATCCCCATCCGACCAGCTCGCCATGCTTTTTTTACTTGCAGCAGCCAGGGCATGTGAAGCCGGAATATGTACAAACCCGGCAGGTATTTCTTTGTCTGATGATTTTAACTTATGAAGCACGGAATACATGACATTATTGCAAAGATAGGTTCCCGCTGTATTCGAGATTGCTGAAGGATAACCTGCCTCTTTTAGCCTATTGGCCATACGGCGGATCGGCAAAGTCGAGAAATACCCATCAGGACCATTTTCCTCTATGGCATTGTCTTCAAGGGTAACTCCTCTATTATCAGGCTCCCCGTCCTGGCAGTTAATCGCAATTCTTTCAGGCGTGATAGCTGCACGCCCTGCTGCCAACCCAAGTGAAATAACAGCATCCGGATTTTCCTCAGCTACCGCCTCTACTATTTTCTTTGGTGCCAAATTAAAATCTACCGGCAAATGCAAACCTTTAATTTCATAGTTTCCAACCTTTTGCCCGTCCAGTTCCTTGACAATTGTTTCCGTTGGATTGATCGGAAATTCAAGAAAAGGTTCAAACCCCGTTAAAAGCAATTTCTTCATACTAAAGTCCCCCTGCACAACTTTTCGTCTTTCGAAATATTATACAGGAGGCCGGCAGAATTGTCGAAACATTCCTATTCGACAAAATTCGGGTGGTACCAAGAAAAGCGGAGGCACCCTTCGGAACAAGCCAAAAGCAGCTTGTTCCTGCGAAGCTTATTCTTGGAAGCATTCCTTAGTGCGCATCGATGGAGCGTGGTGGACTGAGGCCCACAGGACAAGGAAGGCCTTCGTCAGCTTTACGTCGCACGACCGAAAGCGGCAGCTTTTGGGAGGATGTGGGCCACTCAGACATTGCCACAGGACGTGGCGTTCTTAGTCTGAGTTCCTTTTTTGAGATAAAGGAAACACAAAGAGCAATAGCGATTCGATGTTGACTTATAACGCTCGGAAGCGCGCACGTCCTGTGCGCCTCGCCTTACTAGCACATCCTATGCGTCGTCGTAGGCGAGGTGAGAGAAGCACGTCGAGTCGATAGGGTGCCGGAGCTAGACAGTTATGGAAGTTCAAAGATAACCAAAAGAGCCCGCCAGTTTGGCGGACTCCCTATTATTATGCGTCTGTAGATTCAGTAGTTTCTCCTTCGACTTGGTCGTCAGTTTGACCTTCGTCTTCAGAGTTTTCAGCTGGATCTTCTTCTGTGTCAGTAGATTTGTCTTCGTCAGTTTGGCCGGCATCTTCATCTGTAGTGCCAGACTCTTCAGTAGACTTATCTTCAGAAGGAGCAGCTTCGTCGTTTTCTTCATTTGCACCGCTGTTGTCAGCAGCATCTGTGTCATCAGATTGCTCCAGCTCTTGTAAAGAGCTTAGCGGCTTATTGAAGTAATCAAGCGGATTGACCGGCAGTCCATCTTTGCGGATTTCAAAGTGTACGTGTACGCCTGCTTCTTCATTAAACAAGCTTTCGCCTGCTTTAGCAAGAGCAGCACCTTGTTCTACCTGGTCGCCAACCTCAACATTCATCTCAGTAACAGATTGATATTGTGTTACAATTCCTTTGTCATGCTCAACTTCAATGACATTGCCCAACAGTGCATCTTCTTCTACCTTCGTAACAGTTCCGCTTAATGCAGCTAGTACATCAAACGTTTCTCCATCCTTCATGCTGATATCAATACCAGTGTTCGGATGGTATGTGTTATTGTAAAATACTAGAGCAGCTTCCTGTTCTTCAGCTTTGCCATCATAGTCATAGAATTGTTTTTGAATGACAACAGAGTCTGGATCCTGAACAGGCATTACGAAGTTTTCCATCGCGCGGTTAACTTCCAATGCTGGCTCATCGTACTTCTTGCCGGTAATATCAGTGGCTTCGTAGTCGTAGCTGTCTGTGTCTGTAGCGTTGTCGCTGCTTTGATACCAAAGAACCCCGGTTAGAATGATTGCTGCACTTGCAATGTAGATAGCTGGGAATGCCCACCGCTTTTTCATAAAGCGTTTAAAGCTGGAATCTTGAGAAGATCGTTTCTTTTCTTCCTCTCTCATTTATCATCACCTCAGCAATCAGTCTGAACAGATTGAGAGGATTATATACATTTCTAAAAAAAAATTTTTTGGGTTTATTTTTCGACAAAGGTTTTATTATTATGCATGATATAAGAAAAAATTATTAAAGGAGTTATTGGAATATGCTTAAGTGGATTATGAGAGTTCTCCCCTTCCTATATATGGCGCTAATCTGGACCCTGTCCGGCCTGCCGCATAATGCCGTTGTGGAGCTGCCCGATTCGGCAGTTGACCGGTTTATAAAAGAATCCCTGCATCTCGTTGAATTTGGCATTCTGTATGTACTTCTCGTTCTCGCTGTATTGACTACAGGCAAGCTAACTCCTGCAGTGAATATCCTGCTGGCAGTCTTTGCCTGCTTTTACGGGATCCTGGATGAGATTCACCAATCCTTTGTCCCTTACCGGTCTGCTACCCTTATCGACGCTGTAAAGGACATTACAGGCGTTTTGGTGTGCTGGTATTTTATTAGCCGCGCTCTTTTTCAAGGCCGGTTTAAAAAGCTAGCTTTCATTCTTTCCTATTTTAAAAAAAGGTAAATAGAAAAGGCTGATTCTGTTATAGAACCAGCCTTTTTATTATTTTTTCGCGGTGATTTTCGTAAGCAATTGGTCAGAGGCTGCAATCTCTACACCTTGATAATAATGAGAAACAATTTCTTTATAATTCTTTCCTTCAGATGCCATCCCATTTGCGCCGTATTGGGACATGCCAACTCCATGGCCGTAGCCTTCTGTATTAATTATGATATTGTCGCCCTTGCGTTCCCATGTAAAGTCCGTAGATTTCAAACCAAGCTTTTCCCTGATGTCCTTTCCGCTGACAACCTTCCCGTTAATCTCCACCTTGGCCACCCGCTGGCCGGCTGTCCGCTCGGTCACATTGCCGATCGTGCTATCGTTAGGAAGCTTCACGCCCAGTTTCTTTTCAAATTCCTGAACCGTGTACACCGCTCTGCCATTAAACTTCGGTGACTGCAGATCCCACTTGCTTTCTACACTTTTTAAATAAGGAACTGAATTTGGCCAGATGGCCTCGGAATTCTCGGTAAATCCATTGCTTGTTGAAAAAAAGGAAGCCGTAATAGGAGAGCCGTCAAAAGTGAGGATTTGGCCTCTCGTTTCATTAACTGCCTCTCTTACCTTCTGGATTTTCCACTTGTAATCGGGTCCCCAAACTTGCTTTAATTCATTTTCATTTTTATAAACCTGATGGACGACTGTATCGTATACTAAGGCTCCTTCAGGCAGATCTGCTTTATTCTCATTCAGCATTTGTTCAACAATAAAAGTCCTTGCTGCCAGTGCCTGTGCCTTCAATGCTTCTTTTTCAAATTCAGCCGGCATTTCCGATGCGACAACACCGACAATATAGTCCTCTAAAGGTACCGTTTCAATCTTCTTTTGTGCCAGGCGATAGACACCTACCTCTATGGCAGGCCCTTGTGGGATTTCCGCCGTCTTCTCCGTTTTAGCATCCTGTTTTAGCTCCTCGCCAAGCTTTCCGCTCACTGTCCCCTCAGTAAAAGGAATCACAAGCAGAGCCGGAACCACAAGAGTGACGGCAAACAACACTGCGGCTAGTACGATGAATGGTTTGAATTTTGTCATGTTTTAAGCCTCCATAGCAAAAAAATAATTCTAACTCACTTCATATTTATGGCTATGGACAAGCTAATATGACAACTTAATGAGCTGGTCTGCATTTTTGTGAAAATGGGTTTATTCAGGTGGCTCGGCTCAGTTTTCTTCCTATATTGAAGGGCGTTTTTGAACAAAGTTATAAGGACTAACCGATTTTCATTCTTTTATTTACCCTTTTTATAAAAAAACAGTTCGCGGCGGCTCCAAAGCCCGCTTTCTTCCGCTAAGAATAAATTTAAAGCATTTTTTACCTAACATGTTTTGGACTTTACCTAACATATTTTCTGTTTTATCTAACATGTTTTACGGTTTATCTAGCATGTTTCAAAATTTATCTAACATTACACACAATTCGCAGTCCGTAAAACCGGTTTCTGGGTCATTTTTAATGTTTATGCTTCACTTATTTAACTTACAGCACTACTTTTAAAATTTATGCGTAATTTCAATTCATTTACGCACCACTTTTAACATATATGCATTACTTCCCGCCATATCAATAAACAGGATCCATATTAGACTCTCCTCAACCGGGTCAACACCGCCAGCATAGTCACTTCCAGCTAAATCAAAAAACCGCAGAATCGATTTGTCAGACTTCTGACAGCTCGATTCTGCGGTTTCTGGTAGGAATGCACGCAAGGCGACTATTTTATGACGACTCTCAAAGGTCGCCTTGATTGGCATTTCTTATGCGTTCATGTCAGAAACGTAGCTGTTATTTTTAGCTGGCGTTTCTTCCACTTCTGTAATACGTTCGATATCAGCGCCAAGTGCAGCAAGTTTCTCGTGGAAGTTTACGTATCCACGGTCAAGATGCTTAAGCTCCGTTACGCGCGTTACGCCGTCTGCAACCAATCCAGTCAGGATTAGAGCGGCAGCTGCACGAAGGTCTGTAGCTGCAACTTCAGCGCCCTGCAGGTTGCTTGGTCCGTTCATGATCACAGAACGCCCTTCGATTTTAATCTCAGCATTCATGCGTCGGAATTCTTCCACATGCATGAAGCGGTTTTCAAATACTGTTTCCGTAATCACACTTGTACCCTGTGCGTGGAGCAATAAGGCCATCATTTGTGATTGCATATCTGTCGGGAATCCTGGATGAGGCATTGTTTTAATATCAACAGCCTTCAGCTTATCTGGACCCATTACACGGATTCCTTCCGCTTCTTCAATGAACGTAACACCCATTTCTTCCATCTTTGCAATTAAAGAAGTGGAGTGCTCTGGCACAGCGCCTTTTACAAGGACGTCTCCTCCTGTAATGGCTGCTGCCACCATGAAAGTTCCTGCTTCAATGCGGTCAGGAATGATATTATGGTCTGCACCAAACAGAACATCAACACCTTCAATGCGGATGGTTCCAGTTCCTGCACCTTTAACTTTGGCACCCATTTTATTTAGGAAGTTAGCCAAGTCAACAATCTCAGGTTCCTTCGCCACGTTTTCCAAAATGGTTGTACCTTTGGCCAATGTTGCAGCCATCATAATATTTTCCGTAGCACCTACGCTAGGGAAATCTAGATATATTTTTGCTCCATGCAAGCGGCCTTCTGGTGCTTCCGCTTCAATAAAGCCATTGCCAACCTTTACTTTCGCACCCATCGCTTCAAAGCCTTTTAAATGCTGGTCGATTGGGCGGGAACCGATTGCGCAGCCCCCTGGCAATGCTACACGAGCACGGCCATTTCTTGCTAATAAAGATCCCATGACTAAAACTGAAGCACGCATTTTGCGTACATATTCAAAAGGTGCTTCTACCTTCAACTCTCGAGATGCATTTACGATTACTGTATTATTTTCAAACTCCACTTCGGCGTTTAAATAGCGTAATACTTCATTAATAGTATATACATCGGAGAGTGTTGGGACATCACGAATTACGCTTTTGCCATCACTTGCTAACAGTGTTGCGGCGATAACCGGTAAGACAGCATTTTTTGCTCCTTCTACTTTGACAGTACCGCTTAACCTATTTCCGCCGCGGACGATGATTTTATCCAAAGTGTATTCCCCTCCGCGTCCAATTTCTCTATATTAATATTCAATCGTTATGATGGGTGTGCCAATTACTATGTTTGTCTTGGCGCCCATTCCTTTTGTCCGTAATCCAAGCTGCATGTTCATTTCCTTGCCATTCGTCTCAATTGATTCACCAAGCAGTGGCGAATATGCTGATGTTGAAATGAATTGGTCTTCTTTTAGCGCTTCTATTTCTTTTGCATCAAAAGCAGCCAATAACTGATTTACAGTATCAGGCAAAGACTTATTTATCTTATCATTGAATTCGCCCTGGATACAAGAGAAAATTGTGGCATTTCCTCGAAAAATGTCAGAAATTTTGCTATTGAGAGTTGTAGCCAGACCCTGCTGTTCTTTCTCCCACCCTTGACCTTTGGCCTCATAAATTACATACGTTTGAACTTGACCTTTTGTGGGGGTTGATAGAATTTTGACAGCCTCTGACTGTGATTCGCTATCCTCTATAACAGCTGTTGCTTCCCAGGATTTTTCCGTTGTTTGAAATCTCCATTCCCAATCAGGATATTTCTGCTGTAATTCATCTGTGAATGCTTCAACTTCCTGAAGGCTTTGAAAATTTCCCATTTTTTCTCTTGCATGTAAAGACCATTCTTTGATTAAAATATTCTCGCCCTGCATTCTTGAGGCCAGCGTCAACAGGTCAAGCTCCCCTTTGGCTACAGTCGTCTTATTCCCAATGTTTATCACCATGAAACCAATTAACCCAATAATTGATAATAATATTGCTAAATTTTTCATTTATAAACTCCTCCCCTTAGTACCATTGTTACCAAGGATATGAGGAGCATACTTGGGAATTGTCGTCACTTTTTGACAAACCAAAAATCAGCTCTATCACATGTTTTGCAGGCCTTTTATTACCGTTTGTGCATACTTTGAAAAAAACTTCACAATAATGTATGTACGCATGAAACAAGCAACAAAACGATTTTACTTAAAAAACTTCAAATTGAAAACATGTATGAAGACCTATATTTATAAAAAATTTATGTTTTGTAGAATAAGCGGCAGCTGCTGGGACCATAAAAGATAATCGAGAAAGAAATTGCTGACTGTCGATCCGATGACAATGGATAACAATACATACAATACACGGGCCTGAAAAACATGATTCGGCCGCAAAAGCGTTTCAAACCGCAATGCCTGAAGAGCCCACCAGGCCAATGCAATGAATACCAAATGAGACATAATGCTTATCAAAGCCTGTTGCCCGAAACCTGAAACCATCATTTTCCCTCCCTTAAAAGTCTTACCACCTTGCTTACCTGTTTTGTGTGCTACATTACCATTTGACGTTAATACTAGCAGGTAAGTTTCACGAATGTGTATTTTTTGAAAATTAAGTTTTCGCTAATTTTTGTAGCACATACGTCCATTATATCGAATCTTTTCTTTTTGTCGAAAAAACACGAAGAAGGAACTGTGTAAAAAGTGATGGCTGGCAAAACAAAAAAAGAAGGGGAACATATCCCCCTCTCCGTATATATATCCCTTTTCAACCCTTTGTTCTTTTATGCCTATTAAAATCCCCACTTTAAAAAGCGAATTACTGAAAGAAATCAGTGAACTGATTGAAATTTCCCTGCAGAAAATCAAATGCCATGTTTGGTGCGACTCCAAACAGGATGGTAGCCACAATGCTAATGCTAATCACGGCAGTTAAAGCTGCAGGAAGCTTTACTTTTTGTGTATCAGCTGCAGGCCTGAAAAACATTTGAACCATCACGCCGAAGTAGTAGAAGTATGAAACTACTGTAGTGGCAATCATAATGGAAACCAGTACATAATGGCCCTCTTGCGGAACCAATGCACCCATAAAAATGTTCAGCTTGCCAATAAACCCTGCCGTTCCCGGTATTCCCGCCAGCGATAGCAGGAAGATGGCCATTGCGATTGCAAGGAATGGAGCGCGGCGGTATAAGCCGGCAAACTCGCTGATATCTTCAGAGCCAGATTTGTGGGTCACATACTGGATAATCGCAAAAGCTCCTAGGTTCATGAATAAGTAAGCTCCCAGGTAGAACCACAGTGTGTCAAACATAAACAGCGACATGGTGGCAATAACGACTAAAAGGTAGCCGGCCTGGGCAATACTTGAATAAGCGAATAACCTCTTAATGTTACGCTGCCTTAAAGCAATCAGGTTACCAATAATCATGGTGGCTCCTGCCAGGAAAGCGATGTAATCCTGCAGGGACAGGATCATTGGCAGCCCTTGAGCATCACCGGACGGCGTATTGGCGAAGATGGAAAACAGAATCCGAACAAGCAGGACAAAACCTGCTGTTTTAGAAACGACACTTAAAAAGGCTGTTACCGGTGTCGGTGCACCCTGGTACACATCCGGAGCCCACATATGGAACGGGGCTGTTGCCAATTTAAATGAAAGTCCCACAACAATCATAAAGAACGCAAGGCCTAGAAGGTAAATATGCTGTTCATCAAATACAGATGTCAAAAATCCGGCCATTGCCTTTAAGTTTGTGGTCCCTGTTAAACCGTAAACATAACTCATTCCAAACAACGTAATGGCTGTTGCTATACTGCCGTTAATAACATATTTCATAGCAGATTCATTTGATTGGATATTTCTTTTTCTCATTCCTGCCAGTATATAGGAAGAGATGGAAAGAAGTTCGAGACCAACAAACAGCGTGATTAAGTCGCCGCTTGATGACATGATCATGGCACCAAGCAAACCTGCCATGAACAGGTAGAAGAATTCTCCCCTGAATTCTTCCAGCCCATCGTTTGGCTCATAGCTAATCGCAATCAGCATCACCATAGCTGCTCCTAATAATAACAGCAGCTTAAAGGCTTTTGCAAAGGAATCCAGCCTGAAAGTATCAAGCAAAATCGATTCTGTTCCGTGTCCTACAAGGCCCAGCAAGGAAACAAGCGCTGCCAGGATTCCGGCGAAGCCAAGCCAGCCAAGTATTTTGCGGCTTTGCGATTTGGGCATAAACAAGTCTAAAAGTGAAAGAGCGGTTGCAACACCAAGGATGATGAACTCCGGCGCCATGATGCTCCATTCATATGATAATAATGTTTCGAGATCCATCCTTCATCACCCTCCTATCCCAAGCATTATCGTTTCAAGTGTGGATGTCAGCGGTTCGCTCAGTACACTTGGGTAAACACCAATGAGTACAATCAAGCCCACTAAAACCAGGACAGGCACAAACTCAAACTTTCTCATATCGGTAATTCCGGCAAAATCTCTATGTGCTTTGCCGTACGTAATTCCGAGTACTGCACGAAGCAGGTAAACGGCTGTCATAATAATACCGATTGCACCGACTGCAGCCAGTACTGGCATTTCTTTGAATAAGCCAAGGAAAGCCATAAATTCACTTACGAATCCGGACATGCCAGGCAAGCCAAGCGAAGCCATTGCCCCTGCAAGCAGGAAGCCTGCCGTAATCGGCATCCCTTTTGCCAGGCCCCCAAGATTTTGGATATTGGAGGTTTGGACCCGCTCATAAAACACCCCAACAAGGAAGAATAAAAGCGCTGCTATTAAACCGTGCGATACTACCTGGAAAATAGCACCTTGAATTCCTGCCTCATTTAATGCGCCTAATCCGATTAAAACGATTCCCATGTGGGAAATAGAAGAGTAAGCGAGTACCATTTTAAAATCTGTCTGAATGAATGCCAGGAAGGCTCCGTATAGTAAATTTACTACTCCAAGCACGGCCAGTAATACGGCCAGGCTTTGGAATTGCTCGGGAAATATCCCCATACCGAAGCGAATTAAACCGTATGCACCGATTTTAAGAAGCACTCCGGCATGCAGCATAACAATGGAAGGCGGAGCTTGTACGTGAACCCGTACCATCCAGCTATGCAGCGGAAAAATGGGAAGCTTAACGCCAAATGCAATTAAAAGAGCAATCAGCATGCCCATTTTCATATCTTCAGAGATTTGCGCTACCAGCTGTGGATTATCTGCATTCATTACAGCCATCAAAGCATCAATATTGGCTGTGCCTGTACGGGCAAACAGCACCATAATGACAATCAATAGTACAGCAGATCCAAGTCCGTTATAGATTAAAAAGCTGTACGCTGCATTTTCTTTTTCAAAGTAACCCCATTTTCCGATCAGGAAGAAGGTTGGAATAAGGGTAATCTCAAAGAAAATAAAGAATAGAATCAGGTTTTCAGCTGCAAACACACCAAGCATACCGACTTCAAGCAGCAGGAATAGCATGAAGTAGCCCTTCCACTCTTTTTTTATATGAATGGAGGCAATTGCTGCAAGTGTTGATAAAACAGCTGTCAGCACGATCATGATCAGCGAGAAACCATCAAGCCCCAGCTCATAATCGATGGAGAACAAGTTTCCCAGCTGTTCGGAATTGCCGAATTGAATCCAGCTTACTTTTTCATTCAGGCCTTCAAGATTTGCGCCCGCCCGGTACTGAAAGTAGGCGATCAGCGACAAAAGCAAAGCTGGCAGGGTTGCTAAAAACCCGACCATTTTAATCAAAGATTCCTGTGTCTTTGGCAGGAACGATAAGACTAAAATACCAAGCAAAGGGGAGAAAACTAAAATTGATAGGAAATAGGCAAAATTCATTTTAAGTACCCCCCTGTTACAGCATAGATGACAACTAAAATGGCAAGGCCGACAAATGCCATGGTTCCATATGTCTGAATCTGGCCGTTCTGGAATTTGGAGCCCAGTTTGCCAAGCGCTGATGTGATGCCTGCAACACCCTTAACAATTCCTTCAACAAGGAATACTTCCAGGAAGCGAAGGAATGAGCTAAAGAATTTAGTGCCAGTAACAATTGTCAGCTGATAAAATTCATCGATGTAGTATTTGTTATACAAAGTCTTGTACGTAAGCGGTGCTCTGCTTGTGAGCCAGTCACGGGACAGTGAGCGCTTACCGTACATAAGCCAAGCAAGGAAAATTCCGAGCAGGGACACAACTGTAGCAACAACCATGATCCAAGCCGGACCCTCAATGTGGCCATGTCCCAATGAATGGTTTCCTTCTACTAGCCAATCTCCAAGGAACGTGCCGAACCATGGAGTATTTACATAACCGGCCACTACTGCCAATACACCGAGCACGACCATCGGCATGGTCATTACACTTGGCGACTCGTGGACATTTTTCATATCGCTTCTCGCTTCGCCTGCAAAAACCATAAAGAACAGTCGGAACATATAAAATGCCGTGAAGAAAGCGGCAATCACTGCCAGCCAGAACAGAACTGTGTTTCCGTGAGCCCAGGCGGCAATTAAGATTTCATCTTTACTGAAGAACCCTGAGAATAATGGCACACCGCTAATAGCCAGTGTCCCGATCAGGAAAAGCGGACCAGTAATGCGGAGCTTTTTCCATAATCCGCCCATATGTTCAATGTTTTGTGTATGAACTGCGTGAATGACACTTCCTGCTGCTAAAAATAGCAATGCCTTAAAGAAAGCGTGTGTCATTAAGTGGAACACGCCTGCCACATATCCGGCAGAACCAAGCGCCAGCATCATGTAACCCAGCTGGCTGACTGTTGAATAAGCGAGTACCCGTTTAATATCTTTCTGTACCAAGCCGATGCTTGCTGCAAAGATGGCTGTGAAAGCACCAATTATGGCAACAGTCATTAACGCTGTTTCACTTGCTGTGAAAAGCGGGAATAATGCCGCCACCAAGTAAACACCTGCTGCTACCATTGTCGCAGCATGAATTAATGCTGAAACCGGCGTCGGACCTTCCATCGCGTCCGGAAGCCAGGTGTGAAGTGGGAACTGGCCAGATTTTCCGACAGCTCCTATAAAAATTAGAATGGCTGTTAATGTGATCATAGTAGCTGAAATGGAACCAGCTTCAACAGCTGCAAAAATTTCATCATATTCGAAGCTGCCAACCTGCCAGAATAATAGAATCATTCCAATAAGAAGGCCGACATCGCCAATACGGGTCATAATAAATGCCTTTTTGGCGGCTGCCTTTGCTTCTTCTTTGTAAAAATAGAAACCGATCAGCAAGAATGAACCAAGCCCGACAAGCTCCCAGAAGAAATACGTTTGCAGAAGATTAGGCGAGATGACCAGGCCTAACATCGCAAATGTAAATAATCCTAAATAAGCATAGAAAACAGGGAAACGGTCATCGCCGTTCATATAGCCCTTCGAATACGTATGTACCAAGAAACTAACGAGTGACACGATCACAAGCATCAGTGCATTCAACTGATTAACTTCAAAACCCGCTGTTAACTGAACATCCCCTATGGTCAGCCAAACGCCTTCCGCCTTGTAAGTAGGTGCTGTAAATCGTTCAAAAAGCACCAATAACGAGTATACAAGCGACGCCAAGGTTAACAAAATTCCAATATAAGCGCTCGCTTCCTTAAGCCGTTTGCCGAATAGAATAAGGAACAAAAACGATAAAAGCGGGAAAAGCGGTATGATCCATGCATTCTCCATCATTATCACAATCCCCTTTTTTGAACACGCCCTAAAGCTTGGCAGTCCGAGTTGCCGGCGTGTCAGATTGGGACCCGCAGTGAACAGGTCCTTTCAGGCTCAGCCTTAAGAAGGGCCTCGAGCCTATTCTTTCTATATTTTTAGCCGCTATAGACGGCATTTCTCACAAAGTCCACTGATTAATGTTTCATCGTATCCATCTCATCAATATTGACGGTTTGCCTGTTGCGATAAAGCGCAATCAAAATCGCTAAACCAACTGCGGCTTCTGCTGCCGCAACCGTTATGACAAACAGGGCAAAAATCTGCCCGGTAATAGAAGGCGCAATGCCATATTTGCTAAAAGCTACAAGATTAATATTTACCGCATTCAGCATTAATTCGATAGAAATCAGGACAATGACTGTATTGCGTTTTGTTAACGCTCCATATAGACCGATACAGAAAAGAATCAAAGCCAATGCCAGGTAGGCTTGAACGGGAACTGCACTCATTCCTCCTCCGCCTCCTTCTCATCATCTCTTTTAGCCAGAACAATCGAACCAATCAAAGCTACCAATAATAAAACGGATGTTACTTCAAAAGGAATGATGAATTTTGAGTAAAGCTCTATCCCAATTTGTTCTGTATTATTTACATGAAGGTCAGTCGGTGTTTGGGCAATATCCAGGTTATAAATGCCGATGTAAACCGCAAAGGCAAAGCCCAGTACACCCAGAAACAGTAATAATTTCCGCCAGCGGCCTGTTTGAGGCTCGCTTGTGTCATTATGGCGTGTCAGCATGATTCCAAATAGCATGATAATGGTAATCGCACCGGAATAAATAAGGATCTGGACAGCTGCAACGAATTCAGCAGACAGCAGCACATAAATTCCGGCGATACTCACGAAGGTAAAAACAAGCGCGACGACCATATGCACGACTTTGGTAAGGTTCAATAAAAGCACGCCGCCGATGACCGCTACTAAAGCAAGGGACATAAACGCTAAAAACTCACCTGAAAACGTCATGCTTTATTCACCTTCCGTATATTCTCATCATTTTCATCCAGCCATTCGAGGTTTTTAAACAGCTCATCGCGGCTGTACTCCGACAATTCGAAGTTATTTGTCATAATAATCGCTTCTGTTGGGCAAACCTCTGTGCACAAATCGCAAAGAATGCATATTTCAAAGTTGATGTCATACGTATCAATAATTTTGCCTTTTTTCGCTGGATCCGGGTGTTTTTTTCCGGTTAATTGAATACAATCTGTCGGGCAAATGTTTGCACACTGATTACAAACGATGCATTTTTCCGGATAAAATTTTTGTATGCCCCGAAAACGGTCCGGCAATGGAAGCGGTTCATGCGGATATTCATAAGTCGGCTTTTCTCTTGTTAAGTTTTTAAGGGTATACTTTAAACCTTTTGCTAATCCAAGCATGTTTTCACCCCTTACAATTAAAGTGAACTTCTCTCAGTGTGAATCTTGCACTAAGAATTCTTCCTGCAAAATAGAGTTTTTTTAGAACAGATTCATAACTTCTTTGATAATAGCCGTTAAGAAAATATTGGCCAGCGCTACTGGCAATAGTACTTTCCAGCCAAACTCCATTAACTGGTCAGCCCTGATACGCGGGAACGTACTGCGGAACCAGATTAATAAAAAGATCACTACTGTAAACTTTAACGCAAACCATACAGCGCCTGGAATGAAGTCCAGGAATGAAAATAACGGAAGCCATCCGCCAAGGAATAGAACCGTTGTTAATGACGCCATTGCAAACATATATACATATTCTGCAAGCATAAACATTGCCCAGCGGAACCCTGAATATTCCGTCGTGAAACCGGCTACCAGTTCATTTTCGGACTCAGGAAGGTCAAATGGAATACGGTTTAACTCTGCAACTGATGCAATCAGGAACACAATGAATGCAACCGGCTGAAGCAGGATAAACCACACATTCTCCTGAGCTGCGACGATCTCATTCAAGTTTAAGCTTCCCGTTAAAAGAATGATTCCAAGCACGGACATGACTAGCGGGATTTCATAGGAAATCATCTGTGCTGCTGCACGCATTCCGCCGAGAAGGGCGTATTTGTTATTGGATGCCCATCCGCCCGTCACCATTCCAATCGTAGTCAACCCTGAGATGGCAATATAATAAAGCAGTCCTACACTAAGATCTGCAAATTGCAGTTTATCTGTAAACGGGATGGTTGCCATAACCATAAAGGCCGGAGCAAAGCCGATTACAGGTGCAATAATAAATAATGGCTTATCAGCAAGCTTTGGAATCGTATCCTCTTTTACTAAAAGCTTCAAAACGTCTGCGACGGTCTGCAATAGCCCCCAGCGTCCACCTACCTGGTTAGGACCCTGGCGAAGCTGCATAAAACCCATTACTTTACGTTCCGCCAATATGGCATACGTAACGAAGCCTAAAACGACTAAAAGCAGAACAACCGCCAGTAAAAAGAAGACCCCAAAGTTAAATATTCCTGCCTGGGAATGCAATAATTCCTCTACCATTAGCCATCCACCTCCCCTAGGATAATATCAACTGCCCCTAGTATGGAAATTAAGTTTGCTATGCTTTCTCCCTCCAGTAATTTTGGGAGAATTTGAAGATTATAAAATGATGGCCTTCTAAATTTCAGGCGATATGGTTCTTTCTTTCCATCACTTGCAATATAGCAGCCAATTTCCCCTCGAGGAGACTCGATTCTTACAAAAGCTTCCCCTTTAGGCGCCTTAATGATTTTCGGCACTTTTGCAAGGATATCGCCTTCAGCCGGGAACTGCTCGCAAGCCTGCTCTAAAATTTTCAATGACTCCTCGATTTCAGCCAGGCGAACCTGGTAGCGTGCCCATGCGTCTCCGCCATCCTGAACAGGAACATCAAAATCAAATCGATCATAAATGGAATAAGGCTCATTTTTGCGAAGATCCCATTTTACGCCGGTACAGCGAAGGTTTGCTCCACTAAGAGAGAAGTTAATTGCCTCTTCCTTCGTGTATTTCCCTATGCCTTTTACACGATTCAAGAAGATTTCGTTACCTGTAACAAGAGTATGGTAGCCTTTCAATTGCTCGCGCATATATGGAATAAACTCTGCTACCTTCTCAATCCACCCTTCCGGAGCATCCCATTTGACTCCGCCAACACGCATATAGTTGAAGGTCAAACGTGCACCCGAAAGCTCATTGAGCAAGTTAATAATCATTTCCCTTTCACGGAATGCGTAAAGGAGCGGGCTCGTTGCCCCAAGGTCAAGCAAGTATGTACCCCACCAAACCAGATGGCTTGCTACACGGCCGAGCTCCATGGCAATGACGCGCAAATATTCCGCTCTTTCCGGAACTTTTATATCCATCATTGTTTCAACTGCATGGCAAAGCACATAGTTATTCGTCATAGCGGATACATAGTCCATCCGGTCTGTGTAAGGAATGATTTGAGTATATTGCAGGTCTTCTGCCAGCTTTTCTGTTCCGCGATGAAGGTAGCCAATCACCGGCTTTGCTTCTTTAATGATTTCCCCATCAATTTTTAAGACGAGACGAAAAACACCGTGCGTACTAGGATGCTGAGGTCCTACGTTCAAAAGCATTTCTTCTGTTCGCAACAATGGTTACACCTCCACATCATACGGTTCATAGTCTTTCCTTAGCGGATAACCAACCCATTCTTCGCCAAGCATGATGCGGTGCAGGTTAGGATGATTTTTAAATTTTATCCCTAACAAATCATAAGCTTCGCATTCAGGCCAATTTGCCCCTTCCCAAAGCGGCTGCAATGAATCGATTGTTGGTTCATTACGATCAATCTTTACTTTTAAAGCAACAGATTGAGTGTTTTTATATGAGAATAAGTGAACATACACTTCCATATGTGTTTCGTAGTCTGTTCCATGCAGCTCAGATAAGTAATCAAACCCAAGCTGTTCATTATATTTAAGGAATTCAGCCAATTTATAATAGTAATCAGCCTTCACGATTAATGTCGGTACATCCTTGGATAGATTGTTAATATAGTAATCTTCCAATACATCTGAACCGAGATTTTCATTAATTACTTTTACATACTTATCAAGATAAGGCTGATTGACGGATGGCTTCTTCTCCTCGGCAGGTTCAGCATCAGCCTTTCCTCCAGCTGCTTTGGCTTTCGCTGCGGCTGCTGCGGCGGCCTTTGCTTTTGCTGCTGCAATTGCCTTCGCCTTTTCATCATCCGCGCCAGCTCCGCCTGCCGCTAACTTCGCCTTTGCTGCAGCTGCCGCTTTTGCTTTCGCGGCTGCGATCGCTTTCGCTTTTTCGTCATCTCCACCGGCTCCGCCTGCTTGCTTCGCCTGTGCGGCTGCTTTCGCCTTCGCTGCGGCTGCAGCCTTTGCTTTTGCTGCTGCGATTGCCTTCGCCTTTTCATCATCATCATCACCATCACCGGCTCCGGCCGCCTGCTTCGCCTGTGCGGCGGCCTTGGCCTTCGCCGCTGCTGCCGCTTTTGCTTTTGCTGCAGCTGCTGCCTTTTGCTTTGCTATATCCAAATCTTCAGCAGGAGATTCTTCTTTTGCTTCTCCCTGCTCTTTTGCTTTCTGTTTTGCCAGCGCGGCGGCCTTCGCTTTAGCGGCGGCTGCTGCTTTTTGCTTTGCCAGATCCATATCCTCTGCTGGAGACTCTTCCTTCGCTTCTCCCTGCTCTTTTGCCTTCATTTTTGCCAGTGCGGCGGCCTTTGCTTTAGCGGCGGCTGCTGCTTTTTGCTTTGCCAGATCCATATCCTCTGCTGGAGACTCTTCCTTCGCTTCTCCCTGCTCTTTTGCCTTCATTTTTGCCAGTGCGGCGGCCTTTGCTTTCGCGGCTGCCTCTTTTTTCTGCTGTTCAAGATCCTTCTCGCCGCTCATAGGTTAGATCACCTTCTTCCCAGTCTTAGCCTCGTAACGGATTTTCTCCCTCAATTTATTAATTCCATATATCAAAGCTGCCGGATTCGGAGGGCAACCTGGTATGTATACATCAACAGGAACAATCTGATCGACGCCCTTTACAACTGAATAGGACTTTACATATGGTCCGCCAGCTGTCGCACAAGAACCCATGGCGATAACCCATTTTGGCTCCGGCATTTGATCATAAAGACGGCGAAGAATCGGCGCCATCTTCTTCGTAACAGTTCCCGAAACAATCATTACATCCGATTGTCGTGGCGAGTTACGATAGAAAGTACCGAAACGCTCCAAATCATAATGAGCATTACTCGCCTGCATCATTTCGATGGCACAACAAGCAAGCCCGAAGGTCATTGGCCATAATGAATTACTCCGCGCCCAAGCTTTTATTTGTTCAAATGTAGAAAAAAACACAGTCCGTTTAATCTCTTCCATTTCTGCTTCTGGAATGTTTTCCATTTTTAAATCCATTTTAGCACCTTCTTCTTCCAAGCATATACAAGCCCAATTACAAGCATAAACACAAAAATCAACATCTCAATTAGTGCAAAAATACCAAGCTTCTCATACGCCACTGCCCATGGATATAAAAACACAGTCTCCACATCAAAAATGACAAACATAAGGGCAAAAATATAATAGCGGACATTGAACCGCACCCTAGAATCATGAAATGGCTCATTTCCGCTCTCATAAATGGTGTACTTTGCATCATAAGGATTATAAGGCCGCAAAAGCTTCCCTATAAACAACGCCACCACAGGCAGTAAAACCCCAAGACACAGAAACACAAAAACTATCAAATAGTTATTTTGATATAAATTCCAAAGCTCCATGTCCATCCCCTCCAATGCCGAAAATTTTCACAACATTTAAACATGTAACCGTAACCATTATAGCACCCTAAAACCCACGTGTCGACACAACCTCAGACTATTATTGGAAATTCTCTCGACTGCCGAACAAAGTTTTGCAGCGTTTGAGAGCTCGCTCTCAAAAAGCAGAAAAAGCTTTGTTCGGCGGGGATTCAGCCTGCTGAATCCAGAGACGCGCCAGCGGCTCGCAGAGAGAGAATTTCCAAAAGCAGAAACTTCGTTGTCGACACGTCCCCCTCCTCTGGGCGATTGCGTGATCTCCCTGAAAAAACACCCTCGAAACACATCAGGAGATGACGCAAAATCGAACCCTCCCCAATTTGGGCAACAAAAACCAACAAAAGTGCACGTGATCTGGAGCGCAGCGGAAGATGACGTGCCTAACGAATATAGCTTGCCTGCATTCATCAATAGAATATATGAGTATGCACCACCACAATATCCATCAAATTCTATTGGACTTTCACAAAAGAGCCTTTCCACCTACCATTTAAAAACAAAAAACAACCTCTGTCAGTGAGAAATGTAACACCTCCCCCCACTTTTTCATACTCATCTTTTAGATAAAAAGACAGAAGGTCTTCCTTTTTAAAAAGCCCCTAAAAAACCAACTCAATTAAAAACCCCCCAAAAGTCCCGTTTATCTGTTTCTCATCTAGGGTATAATCAAATCGTTAGAAAATTCTAAATAATCAGGAGGAATTAAATGAAAATCTTACGCATCACAACTCTATTCCTATTAATCTTTGGACTCATCTTCTCATCATCCATGTCCAGTCCAAAAGCAGACCTGCTATCCATCGAACTCGATCCAAAACTGCAAGAGCTGCTGGAAAACCCGCTAAACAACACAAATACAGAAGCCATCATAACCTACAAAGACCAACCGCAATCATTAGACATACAACTCTTACAAACTCTCGGGTTTGAAACCAAAACATACACTAACTTACCGATGGTTACAGTCAAAGGCAGCCTTCCCATGATCAACAGCCTTCTCAGCTCAGCCACCAACAACATCCTATCCATCTACTTAAATGAAGACCTTCAATACCTCATGAAAGACAGCAGAAAATTAATCGGAGTTGAATCCGTCTGGAACGACCTTGGCTACACCGGCAAAGGCGTAACTGTAGCCATCATAGATAGTGGCATTGACGCAACCCACCAGGACCTTCAATTCGGCGAAAAAGTCATCCAAAATGTGAAATTTTTAGTTGGCGACAGCTTATTCGGAGGAAGCAGCCTTTACCTTGAAAATGTCATAAACACAGACACAACCTCCGGACATGGAACACACGTGGCTGGAACCATAGCCGGCAGTGGAACAGCAAGCGATGGCCTTTATAAAGGAGTAGCGCCAGACGCAAAACTAGTTGGTCTTGGTGTTGGTGAAGGAATCAATATTCTGTGGTCACTCGAAGCATTTGACTATGTCCTTGCCAACCAGGAAAAATACGGAATCAATATCATCAGCAATAGTTGGGGCTCAACAGGAGAATACTCTCCAAACCATCCTATCAACATCGCATCGAAAAAAGCCCATGACGCCGGCATGACAGTTGTATTTGCTGCAGGAAATGAAGGGCCAGACGACAATACCCTTAACCCTTACTCTGCAGCTCCCTGGGTAATCAGTGTAGCAGCAGGCACAAAAGACAAAGCACTCGCTGACTTCTCATCCCGCGGTGTACCAGGAGATGAATACCTGCATCCTGATATCACTGCACCTGGCGTAGATATCGTAGCCACCCGTGCTTCAACAGGCTCAGTAATGAACACACTCGGAACAGTAACAGATGCAACCTATATCGATCCTGATTACCTGCCTTACTACACAACTTCCAGCGGAACAAGTATGGCAACTCCGCATATTTCCGGAGTCATAGCTCTTATGAAAGAGGCCCAAGCAAACCTAACACCGGACATGGCACTTGAACTTCTAACGCAAACAGCCGATCCAATGGAAAACTATCAATATCATGAAGCAGGGTCCGGCTATGTCAATGCCTATAATGCAGTCGAAGCAGCACAAAACATCAATGTTAACATTGGAAAGTACCGCGATAATAAAACTGGAAAAACATACGACACATACACCACGGAATATAATTGGGATGGAACAATCGGCTTGGGCGCTGCTGACGTAGGCATAGCCTCCCACGATTATAAAGACATTGCAATAGACAAAGGAACAGTCAGCCTTACCGTTCGAATTGACTGGGCCCTCGCCGCAAATGACTTGGATATGGAAGTAAGAGACTCTGCCGGTACCCTTGTCGGTTCATCCGGGAAAGCACTTTCCACTTTTGAAGAAACAATTATCCCTGATATCGAACAAGGAACCTATACAGTAGATGTAGTAGGTTATCTAAACACACTTGAAAACTATCAGGGTACTTATATAGTAGAAAAAATACTAAAGTAATTTGATACAGCTATAGAAAAAGGAGAGCGACTAACTTAGCCGCTCTCCTTTTTTGCTTCTAAAGGTATTTGCCTTTGAACGCAGGTACCTAAGGTAACGCCCTTCCGCCTTAACTCAAACTACCGCACTCATTTACACTCCCCTCTACTCCAAAACCTCCCCATCCTGATAATTCCTCATAAAACTCTCCACGGCTTCTTCCAGCGATCCATTCGCATCAGGCACCTGAACAAGAACCTCATTTCTCTGCTCAACCGTTGTAACCTTCACATGATTAAAACGATTAATCTCCAGCTGAACCTGTAAATCCTCCGCTATCTCATTAGCCTGAAACTGATCACTTAGTAAAAAACGAAAATTCTTCACACAACTTCATCCCTTCATAACCATTTATCACTGCTAACTTCCTTATACTTCCTCAACTCTCCAATAAATATTAATCCCCAATTTCCGAAGGACGGAGTATTTCACAAAAATTAAATCCAAATGTTAGATAAATTATGAATCATGCTAGATAAATTCAAAAACCTGCTAGATAAATCCTGAAATATGTAACATAAAAACACAAACATGCTAGAAAAATTTCATTTGCTTATGATCAAAACCCCATTACCCACTAAATCTCCACAACCGGTCCCTTTAGATGCCATTTTCAAAATTTATGAACCGCTCCCCCGATTTTTCGCCTTACTTTTTTCATTTTTATGAACAACTTTCCCCAAAATACGTACAACTTTTACAATATATGCACCACTCTCCGACGCAAAGCGGTTTCTTCGGATTCCATACACTAGCAGGTCACCAGTAAAAAAACAGCCCCAACCAAGGGGCTGCCAAAAATCAAACGCCTTTAAATGCCTTCCGATAAATTTCAGCAAGTTCTGCCACTAATGGAAGTTTTGGATTAGCAGTTGTACATTGATCTTCAAATGCTCTCTCTGCAAGGAAGTCCACTCTGCTTGCAAATTCTTCTTTTTTAACACCGTTTGATTCAATGCTCATCGGAATGTCCAATTCTTTTGCCAGTTTAATAACCGCCTTGATTAAGCTCTCTACTCCTTCTTCAGTGGTTCTTGCCGGCAATCCCAGCATTCTTGCAATTTCAGTATAACGCTGGTCTGCAATAAAGCTTTCATATTTTGGGAATGCAGTAAACTTCTTAGGTTTCTCCGCATTATAACGAATGACATGCGGCATTAAAATTGTATTGGCACGTCCATGGGCAATATGGAACTCCGCACCAAGTTTATGCGCAAGGCTGTGATTAATGCCAAGGAATGCATTGGCAAACGCCATTCCTGCAATAGTGGAGGCATTATGCACTTTTTCACGGGCTAATTCATCCTTGCCATTTCGGTAAGCCCTTGGCAAATACTCAAACACTAACTGTATGGCTTTGATCGCCAAACCATCCGTGTAATCATTTGCCATTACTGAAACATAAGCTTCAATGGCATGTGTCAGGACATCCATGCCTGTGTCTGCCGTTATATCCTTCGGCACTGTCATGACAAATTGCGGATCGATAATCGCTACATCCGGGGTTAGCTCATAATCTGCAAGCGGATATTTAATGTTTGCCTCTTTATCGGTAATGACAGAGAACGATGTTACTTCAGACCCTGTTCCAGAGGTTGTCGGTATCGCAACAAATTGCGCTCTTTCTCCCACCTTGGGATATTTTACAATCCTTTTTCTGATGTCTAAAAACTTCTGCTTCAGGCCATGGAATTCAGTCCCGGGATGCTCATAGAACAGCCACATTCCTTTTGCTGCATCCATCGCAGACCCGCCGCCAAGCGCAATAATCACATCCGGCTGGAAGCTTGCCATCATTTTAGCACCCTTCATAACCGTTTCAATAGATGGATCCGGCTCTACCTCAGAGAAGATCTCGCAATGAACATAGTCCGGACGCTTTCTTAAGTAGTATAAAACTTTATCAACATACCCAAGTTTTACCATTCCTGGGTCAGTCACAATAAGAGCCTTAGAGATATTCGGCATTTTCGTTAAATATTGAGTTGAATTTTTTTCAAAATAAATCTTAGGCGGAACCTTAAACCATTGCATATTCACGTTCCTTCTCGCCATTTTTTTAATATTCACCAGGTGTATGGCCCCCACATTGGTAGATACAGAGTTTCCGCCGTACGTACCGCATCCGAGTGTCAATGACGGCATATAAGCATTATAGATATCGCCGATTGCTCCTTGAGAAGATGGTGCATTCACAATAATACGGCCTGCTTTCATCCTAGTGCCAAACGCCTGCATAACCCTTTCATCTGTTGAGTGAAGAACTGCTGAGTGACCCAGGCCTCCGAATTCAAGCATCTCTTCCGCTCTCTTTAAACCTTCTTCTAAATTGTCTGCCTTAAAACAAGCCAGCACTGGGCTTAACTTTTCTCGGGAAAGCGGGTATTGTGGGCCTACTCCCTTTAGTTCCGCAATTAAAATCTTTATATCTTCTGGTACCGTTACTCCTGCCATTTGGGCAATTTTATACGCAGGCATCCCGACAATATCTGCATTAACTGCACAGGATTTTTCATTGATCACCAGTTTTTCAACCTTCTGCTTTTCTTGTTCGTTTAAAAAGTAACAGCCGTTTGCGATTAATTCACTCTTTGTTTCCGCATAAATTTCTTTATCTATGATGACGGCTTGTTCTGATGCACAAATCATTCCGTTATCAAAGGTCTTGGATAATATCAGGTCATTAACGGAACGTTTAATATTGGCGGACTTTTCGATATAGCAAGGTACATTTCCAGGTCCAACCCCAATTGCAGGCTTGCCTGAGCTATAAGCCGCCTTCACCATACCAGCACCGCCTGTTGCCAGGATGAGTGAAATTCCTGGGTGATTCATCAACTGTCTTGTTGCTTCAAGGGAAGGTGTCTCAATCCATTGAATGCAGTTTTCAGGTGCTCCAGCTAAAATAGCGGCATCACGCAGTACTCTTGCTGCCTCACTGCTGCATTTTTGCGCAGACGGATGGAAAGCAAAAATGATCGGATTTCTTGTTTTAATCGAGATAAGTGCTTTAAACATGGTAGTAGAAGTTGGATTTGTAACCGGCGTAACTCCAGCTATAACTCCGACAGGCTCAGCAATATGGCAAATGCCTTCATTATCATTTTCTTCAATGATTCCAACCGTTTTATCATATTTGATATTGTGGTAGACATATTCAGTCGCGAACATGTTCTTAATCATTTTATCTTCATAAACTCCGCGCTTTGTTTCCTCTACTGCCAGTTTAGCTAGCTCCATATGCTGATCGAGTCCTGCTAGAGCCATTTCTCTTACAATCATATCGATGACCGCCTGGTCAAATGCATCAAATTCTTTCAATGCTTCCTGCCCTTTTTTTACAAGAGAATCAATCATTTTTGCAACTGCCGCATTCTCACTTAACACTTTTTCTTCAACCGCCATTATAGCCACTCCTTATATATTGTGAAATTTTTCACAAATGTACTTAAAAAAATTTTACCTAACAACTGTCTACTCACAAACTGGATTACGGGGGATTCTTTCAAAAGAAATGTCCGTGATCATTTTTGCGCTTCTCTTCACGATAATCACATAATTGACAGTCCATATATATGCGGGAAACTCATCATTCCCTTTAAACATCATTGCTTCAAACTCATCCCCAATCATTTCTTCAAAAGCAGCTTGTGTATATGTTTCTGCATCAGTTGAAAAAGTTCTCCATTCGCAACTCATCATGACTATCACTCCTTTTTGTATTACCTGATTTAAGAATATCATGGATAAATAACAATCGTTTGTGAATCATTGAACATTTTATGAAATTTTATATTATATCACTTTACCCTTATTTTGTAAACGCTTTCTTAAAAAATATCTGTTTTTTATCTTCATTAGCAAATCCCTATCAAGCTTAAAAGTCTGAATAATGATCTTTTCGTTATCTTATAGAAATCTAGCCTTCCAATAAATCCCTAAAAATAACGTATAGTTTTAAATATTATCCATTTCCTCCATTATAAGGTCCAGTTATGACTATTATTGTAAAATACATAATCTATTGTGATCATATATTCTGAATATTCGTTTAATTAGACATTTTCTCGTTATCTTACTGAAATGTCCGTAATTTAATTATAACTTCCCTGTTCTTTTTCTCAGAATCTTCTGTGTTAGCATAGAAACCGTAAAACAAGCTATTAGGAGGTTATTCGATGAAAAAGTATTTGTATTATATGCTAGCGGCAATAACCATCTGGAGTGCAGCAGGTGCCAGTGTACAAGCAGAAGAAGTAGTTGTAAATAAGGGAGATACTCTTTGGTCTATAGCACAAAAACATGAAGTTTCTGTTCAAGATATTAAAAATTGGAATGGCTTATCAACAGATCTTATTCACCCAAATGATAAACTTGAAGTTTCGCCTGAAGAATTTTACATAGTGAAATCCGGTGATACTCTCTGGAATATCGCCCACACATACGGTGTTAATGTTAATAGCCTTAAAGCATGGAATCAATTAAAATCCGATCTTATTAAACCAGGCTTGGAGCTTATTATATATAGAAATGGAACAAAGCAGGCAAAAGCTGCAGAACCTTCAAACACAGTAGTAAAAGCAGCTGCTACTACTAAGCCTGCCACTGAAAAATCTAAAACTCTTACTGTCACAGCAACTGCCTATACGGCCAGCTGTGAAGGATGTATTGGAATTACCAAGACAGGAGTTAATTTATTAGAAAATCCAGATGCTAAAGTAATTGCAGTTGATCCAAATGTCATTCCGCTAGGATCAAAAGTGTATGTAGAAGGCTATGGTTATGCTACTGCTGAAGATATTGGCGGAGGAATTAAAGGAAATGAGATTGACGTATTTATCCCAACAACAGAAGCGGCTATGGAATTTGGAAGAAAAGATGTTAAGATCACAATTTTAAATTAAATATTATATAAGGAAAGAGGCCCCTCTCAGCAGTGGCCTCTTTGTTAAGTTAAAACTAAATCTATTATTGGATTTATACTAAGACGTTACGAGGCTCTTTTCTAACATCTTGCCAAACGCTTTTAAAAGGTTATGAAAACATTTTATCCGTATTGTTTCGTCGAACAAAAACACATTGAATATTTCCGTTTCAAGCATAATCAATATCTTCTTTGTTGCATCTTCCTTCATGGAAGTGCTCATATTCATATTAGAAAGATAATATGTTAATTCTCTTTCATAGTATTCTACAGTTCCAAACAAAACAGTCGACAAGGATTTCACCCCCTGGTTTCCTTTTCACCTTGTCTATTAAAAAGCACTTGTTGATAATATATGACTCTGTTCCATTAGTTTCAACTAAATTCGACATTTTTAACAGAATAGTTAAATTGGTTAAATAGCCAGTCAGTTTTTAATATAAATGAAACATGCCTGTTTCCTTTGAAATTGATTTTCGTGGTACAGTTAAACTAAGAGCTTAAATTAGGAGAATACATATGACTAAAAACAACTGCCCAGTTATTCAAAAAATTGAAGAGCTTGTTAAGAAAAGCAATGAGTTAAAGAGAGAACTCGACCTGACTCCGTTTGAAGATAAACAAAAATTTATGAGCCTTCTTAAAAAGTTAATCAACGTGCATAAAAACCTGGATCAGGTTACTTTAAATGAAATAAATAGCCATCATCATTAAAAAAGGACAGGCGCATGCCTGTCCTTTCTTAATGAACCTTGATATATCAATGGTTTCTCCCCTTTTTGTTCATCAACCACCCAACCACCAACATATCAACCAGCTCTTATCCCGCTTCCCAGAAAACCGCCAAAAACTTAAAAAGGGCCGCCCTACTCTCTTGGGCGGCCTCTTCAAATATATTAAAACCGTTTTCTGCGATTTCGTAAAAATGCTGGAGTATCAAGTGAGTCTTCTGAACGATCTGGCTGCTGCTCATAATCTTGAACAGGCTCTCGACGTTCCCTCACACTGCGCTGGTTACTTTGTTCCTCTGAATACTGATATGTATGAACTAACTCTTTCTCTGCAGATGGTTTTGAACTTGGTTTAGCTGGTGAGTCTTCTTGATTATTAAAACCGGTCGCTATAACCGTAACAATGATTTCTTCTTTTAAGTAATCGTTAATGACCGAACCAAAAATCATGTTTACTTCCTCATCTGAAGCAGAAGCGACTATATCAGCAGCCTCCTGTACTTCATATAGGCTAATATTGGCTCCACCCGTAATGTTCATGATGACACCCCGTGCACCATTGATGGATGTCTCAAGCAGCGGGCTGGAGATTGCCTTCCTGGCCGCTTCAGCTGCGCGGTCTTCACCAGTGGCGATTCCAATTCCCATTAAAGCAGTTCCTTTATGGGACATAACTGTTTTAACATCAGCAAAGTCGAGATTAATCAAACCTGGTACAGCAATTAAATCGGAAATGCCTTGAACGCCCTGGCGCAGAACATTATCCGCTTCCATGAATGCTTCAAGCATAGGTGTTTTCTTATCGATAATTTCCAGTAAACGGTCATTAGGAATAATAATTAAGGTATCCACCGCTTTTTTCATGGCTTCGATACCGGCATCTGCATTTTGAGCACGCTTGCGTCCTTCAAACTTGAACGGGCGGGTTACCACGCCAATCGTTAACGCACCAACTTCGCGTGCGATGCGCGCGATCGCTGGTGCTGCCCCAGTTCCAGTACCGCCACCCATTCCAGCTGTCACGAATACCATATCAGCACCTTTTAAAACTTCTCGCAGCTGGCTTTCGCTTTCCTCTGCCGCTTTTCTGCCTACCTCAGGATTTGCCCCTGCTCCCAGGCCCCTTGTTAAGGATGCTCCGATTTGCATTGTCACTTCTGCCTTTGATTGATTCAGAGCTTGTCCATCTGTATTTACAGCGATAAACTCTACTCCCTCAACCCCGTGTTCAATCATCCGGTTAACTGCGTTATTTCCCCCGCCGCCGACCCCGATGACTTTTATCGTAGCGTATTGGTCTATATTTGTATCAAACTCTAGCATTGCGGCTCCTCCTTTTCTTCTAATTAAAATTTTACAAAGCTTTAAAAAAGAGAGTAACCTAAATAAGATTACTCTCTTCTATTGTAAAGGCGTATATTAAAGAATTCGAATGTTTTGTCTAATTTTTGAGCAGTTTTTTTCAAAAAGAGTCTGGTAAATAATGCAAACAACAAAACACCCCCAGCCTTAGCCAAGGGTGTTAATTATGTTTATTAGAACTTTCTTTCCGAAACTTCGATACGATTGATCGCACGGCGAAGAGCTAGCTCTGCACGTCGGAAGTCGATATTTTCACGCTTTTGCTCGTTCAAGCGCTCTTCTGCACGCTGTTTAGCACGTACAGCACGTTCTACATCGATTTCATCTGCTTGTTCAGCAGATTGCGCTAAGATCGTTACTTGCTCCGGACGAACTTCTAAAAACCCGCCGCTTACTGCAACGAAATCTGTTTTTCCGCCGTTTTTTAAACGAACGGCTCCAATTTGTAACGGTGCAACCATTGGAATGTGGCCAGGTAGAATTCCTAGCTCACCGCTTTGAGCTTTCGTACTTACCATTTCCACATCTGATTCATACACCGGGCCATCGGGAGTAACAACACTGACTTTAATCGTCTTCATTTTTTACCCTCCTGGTCCAGAATTAGACCTCTACGCCCATTTTCTTTGCACTCTCGATAACTTCTTCGATTCGGCCGACAAGTCGGAATGCATCTTCCGGAAGGTGATCATACTTACCTTCAAGAATTTCTTTAAAGCCTTTAACAGTTTCTTTAACCGGTACGTATGAACCTGGCTGGCCAGTAAACTGTTCAGCAACGTGGAAGTTTTGTGATAAGAAGAATTGGATACGGCGCGCACGGGATACAACTAGCTTATCTTCGTCAGAAAGCTCGTCCATACCAAGGATCGCGATGATATCCTGTAATTCTCTATAACGCTGTAATGTTTGCTGTACTTGACGCGCAACTCCGTAGTGCTCTTCTCCAACGATTTCCGGTGATAATGCACGGGAAGTAGAAGCAAGCGGATCCACCGCTGGGTAGATACCCATCTCAGAAAGCTTACGCTCAAGGTTAGTTGTTGCATCCAAGTGAGCGAAAGTTGTAGCCGGAGCCGGGTCCGTATAGTCATCGGCTGGTACGTAAATCGCCTGGATGGAAGTAACAGAACCTACGTTAGTAGATGTGATACGTTCCTGTAATTTACCCATTTCAGTAGCAAGTGTCGGCTGGTAACCAACGGCAGAAGGCATACGGCCTAATAGCGCGGAAACCTCGGAACCTGCCTGTGTGAAACGGAAAATGTTATCCATGAAGAAAAGAACGTCCTGTCCTTGGTCATCACGGAAGAATTCAGCCATTGTCAAACCAGTCAAAGCAACACGCATACGTGCTCCTGGCGGCTCGTTCATCTGGCCGAATACCATCGCTGTTTTCTTGATAACGCCTGAATCTGTCATTTCATGATAAAGGTCGTTTCCTTCACGAGTACGCTCACCTACACCGGCGAATACGGAAATACCGCCGTGCTCCTGGGCGATGTTATTGATTAATTCCTGGATTAATACGGTTTTACCAACGCCGGCACCACCGAATAGACCGATTTTACCACCCTTGATATATGGTGCAAGAAGGTCTACTACCTTAATTCCAGTTTCAAGAATTTCTACTTCAGTTGAAAGCTGCTCAAACTTAGGAGCTTCTCTGTGGATGGAATCGCGACGTGCATCTGCAGGAATTGCAGGATCCAAGTCGATTGATTCACCAAGCACGTTGAAAACACGGCCAAGTGTTACATCACCTACTGGTACAGAAATAGGAGCACCAGTGTCAATAACTTCACTTCCGCGCATTAAGCCGTCAGTAGAAGACATTGCAATGGTACGAACTGTATCATCACCTAAATGAAGGGCAACTTCAAGGGTTAAGTTGATGTCAACATTAGATTCGTTACGCGCTGAATTTGTGATTGTCAATGCATTATAGATCTCAGGAAGCTGGCCGCTTTCGAACTTTACATCAACAACCGGACCCATAACTTGAAGAACGCGTCCTTTGTTCATCTTTTTCCCTCCGTTCATTTCACATAATGGAGAACAGGCAGAAATCACCTGCCCTCTCCGCTTTTCGTTTTATTCTAACGCGGCTGCTCCGCCGACGATTTCGGTAATTTCTTGCGTAATGGCTGCCTGACGTGCACGGTTATAGCTCAAGCTTAATGAGTTGATAAGCTCTTTTGCGTTATCCGTTGCGTTCTGCATAGCCGTCATCCTTGCAGCATGCTCACTTGCCTTACTATCTAAAAGCGCTCCGTAGATTAAGCTTTCAGCGTATTGAGGCAGCAATACTTTCAGGATTTCTTCAGCAGATGGTTCAAACTCATAAGATGTAAGCTTTTTAGAAGATGAGATATCCGTAAGCGGAAGAAGCTTCTTCTCTGTTACATCCTGTTGAATCGCGCTGACATAATGGCTGTAATACATATATAATTCATCAAATGTTTCATCAGCGAACATGCCAACTGTTTTGCTGGCAATATCTTTGATTTCAGCGAATGCAGGCTGGTCGGCAACTGCAACGATATCCAGAATGACGTTCATATTGCGCTTTCTGAAAAAGTCGCGGCCAACACGTCCGATTGCAATGATTGCGTACTCATCAGGTGATTTATGGCGTTTTTGAATCGTCTGGTAGACATTTCGCAAAACGTTACTGTTGTATGCTCCGGCAAGTCCGCGGTCAGACGTAATAACAAGGTATCCAGTCTTTTTCACAGGGCGGCTAGTCAGCATCGGATGTGATACATCCTTGCTTCCCAATGCGATGGAGGCAGTAACTTCTTGGATTTTTTCCATGTAAGGCACGAATGATTTTGCATTCATTTCTGCTTTATTCATTTTCGCAGCCGATACCATTTGCATCGCTTTCGTTATTTGACTCGTTTTCTTCGTAGAAGTAATACGATTTTTTATATCGCGTAATGATGCCACAGGTTCTCACCACCCTTATACAAGTTTGTCAGAACCGAATGCGAGCTGCGGGGGGATTCACTCCCCGCCCCTAACTGCTCTATTATTCGGATACTGCGAAAGTTTTCTTAAAGTCGTTAATCGCAGATGCCATATCGTCATCAGAAGGAAGTTCTTTTGTTTTCACGATATGGTCTAACAAATCTTTGCGGTTATGGTCTAACCATGAAAGGAATTCAGATTCGAAACGACGAATATCCTGTACAGGAATGTCATCTAAGAAGCCGCGAGTAAGAGCATATAGAATTGCAACCTGCTTCTCAACTTTTAACGGCTTGTTAAGATCCTGCTTTAGAACCTCTACTGTACGGGCACCACGGTTAAGTTTTGCCTGTGTTGCTTTATCAAGGTCAGAACCGAACTGGGCAAATGATTCTAATTCACGGTAAGAAGCAAGGTCAAGACGCAAAGTACCTGCAACCTTTTTCATCGCTTTGATTTGTGCGGATCCACCTACACGTGATACAGAAAGACCAGCATTGATCGCCGGACGAACACCGGAGAAGAATAGATCTGACTGCAAGAAAATTTGTCCGTCAGTGATTGAGATAACGTTTGTTGGAATATAAGCAGAAACGTCCCCTGCCTGTGTTTCAATAAATGGAAGCGCAGTGATTGAACCTGCACCTTTCGCATCGCTTAACTTCGCAGCACGCTCAAGAAGGCGGCTGTGCAAGTAGAATACGTCCCCTGGATATGCTTCACGACCTGGAGGACGGCGCAATAGCAATGAAAGCTCACGGTAAGCAGAAGCTTGCTTTGTTAAGTCATCATACACAACAAGAACGTGCTTGCCGTTGTACATGAACTCTTCCCCCATTGTTACACCCGCATAAGGTGCAAGATATAATAATGGAGCAGGCTGTGATGCAGATGCTGTTACAACGATTGTGTAATCCAAAGCACCTTGCTTACGTAAAGTTTCTACTGCGTTACGAACTGTAGATTCTTTTTGTCCGATTGCAACATAGATACATACCATGTTCTGGTCCTTCTGGTTCAGGATTGTATCGATTGCAACAGATGTTTTACCTGTTTGACGGTCACCGATGATTAACTCACGCTGTCCGCGTCCGATTGGCACAAGAGCGTCGATCGCTTTGATACCTGTTTGAAGCGGCTCGTGTACGGATTTACGATCCATTACACCTGGTGCCGGGCTTTCAATTGGACGAGTCTTTGTTGTGTTAATTGGTCCCATGCCATCTACTGGCTGTCCAAGAGGGTTTACCACGCGGCCAATTAGCTCTTCACCAACCGGTACCTCCATGATGCGGCCCGTGCGGCGTACTTCATCGCCTTCGCGGATTTCTGTAAATGGTCCTAAAATGATAATACCGACGTTATTTTCTTCAAGGTTTTGTGCCATACCCATAACGCCGTTTGAAAATTCAACAAGTTCTCCAGCCATGACATTGTCGAGGCCATGAGCACGAGCGATACCGTCACCAACAGAGATAACCGTACCTACATCACTCACTTGAATTTCCGACTGATAGTTTTCGATTTGCTTTTTTATCAGCGCACTGATTTCTTCAGCATTGATGCTCATGAGTTTCACCCCTATCTACGAATCTTAGCCTAACAATTGACGTTCAAGACGCTCTAGCTTTCCTCGCAAGCTGCCGTCGAAAATCCGGTTTCCGATTCGAAGCTTGATGCCGCCGAGCAAGTTAGTATCAACTATATTGTCAATACGAAGTGACTTTTTCCCAACCTTAGCCGCAAATGATACGGATAATGCTTCCTTTTCCGCTTCAGATAAAGGGCGAACCGAGTAGACTTTCGCATCAGCAATCCCTTTTTTGTCATTTGCAAGGCTTATAAAATGATCTGCCACATCAGAGATATAATCTTCACGGTGGCGCTCAATTAATATCATTAACGTATTTAGTACATAAGTGTTCACAGATGCAAATGCACCTTGTAAAATCTCTTTCTTCTTCTCAATTGGAAGCTTTGGAGACTTTAATACTGCTTTTAAATCTGAATTGTGATTTACTACTTCTTTCACTGCACGAAGCTCTTCTTCCATTTGGTCAAGAAGCTGGTGTTCATTCGCAAGCTGGAAAAGAGCCAACGCGTAGCGCTTTGCTACCGTGGAGTTGCTCATCGCTTTTCTCCTGCCTCTTGAATGTATTCATTGATCAGCTTTTCTTGATCAGCTGCACTTAATTCCTTCTCAATAACCTTGGAAGCAATTAGGACAGACAATGAAGCGACCTGCTCGCGAATAGCGGCAACCGCTTGTTCTTTCTGCTGCTCAATTTCAAGCTTAGCAGATTCCTTGATGCGATTAGACTCAGTGCGGGCAGCCGCAATGATCTCCTCACGCTGCACATCGCCTTGTTTCTTTGCATTTTCGATAAGGCCTTGTGCTTCTGTTCGTGCTTCTTTTAAAAGATTTCTTTGCTCTTCCAAAAGTTTTTTTGCTTCTGTACGGCTTTGTTCAGCCGCTTCGATTTCGCTTGCAATGTGCTCTTCACGCTGCTGCATAATGCCCATTAATGGACCCCACGCAAATTTTTTCAGCAATGCCAACAAAATGATGAACATAACCAGCTGGTACAAAACGTCCCCGCCGTTGAAACCGCCGCCTGCAGCGCCTAATACTAGACTGTTTGTTAACACCCTCGATTCACTCCCTTCAAGAGTCGTTCACTTATGAAACGGAGTCATATGCATGAATCCGAATTATGATTCCAGGTAAAAAAACATAAAGGAATGGCGAAGGTTCACAGAATGATCTTCGCCATTTTGAACGATTTGTACAGTATTAATTAACCGCCGATAACCATGAACGCGATAACAACGCCGATGATCGGAACAGCCTCTACTAACGCAACCCCGATGAACATTGTAGTTTGAAGCATACCGCGAGCTTCTGGCTGGCGAGCCATACCTTCTACTGTTTTTGATACGATAAGACCGTTACCGATACCGGCACCTAGTGCTGCTAAACCGATTGCAATTGCTGCTGCTAAAAGACCCATTATTGAGTTCCTCCTTAAATTGTATAAAAAATTATTTGTTTAAAAGGTTTTGTCCATAAAATGAACAGGTATATATTAATGGTCATGGCTCACTTTGTGTGCCATATAAACCATTGTTAACATACAGAAAATGAATGCCTGGATAGATCCGACAAAGATTGAGAATCCTTGCCATACAATTGTTGGCAGGATGGCTGCAAGCATACCGCCTACCCCTGCATGTGCAAGCCCTCCGACAAGCAATGTCAGCAGGATTTCACCTGCGTAGATATTACCGTAAAGACGAAGTCCCAGTGTTAGAGTATTTGCAAACTCTTCAATAATTTTCAATGGGAACAAGAAAGGCATTGGCCTGAAGAATTCCCGGCCGTATTCTCCTACCCCTTTTAGCTTGACGCCATAGTAATGCGATAGCCCCACAACCATAGCCGCTAAAGTTAAGGTGATAACCGGATCGGCTGTCGGCGATTTCCACCATAAAGTGTTATCGTAGACGATCGCAAACGGAAGTCCGAGCATGTTTGATATAAAGATATACATGATCAGGGTTAATCCAAGGATATGGAATCTTCCGCCTGTTTTCCAGTCCATCGTGCTGTTAATGATATTCTTAACAAAGTCCATGATCCATTCGAAAAAGTTTTGCATTCCAGCTGGTTTCATGGCAAGCTGACGGGTGGAAAGCAAAGCAATAATGAAAACAACAGCACTTGCCACTGTAATCATCAGTACATTAGATAAGTTAAAATTCAATCCTAAAAATTCTACTATAGGAGCTTCATGATGCAATAGTGTTCACCTCTCTTCCCGCTATTTACGTAAATGAAAAGATTGAAGAAAATAATCTATCATAATGACAATATAGGATGTCATTAATCCAAATACAACACTGAGCAGATGCAGCTTTTCCGGATATTCCAGAGCGATCATGACAGCAAGAACTGCCGTAGCCATTCTGGATACCGTTCCAAGAGAGCGCACCTTCTCACCTCTCTCGACCGCCTCTCCAAATTGCAGCGTCTTTCTTGCCATCAGCCACAAATTGAACAGACTTAGGCTTGTACCAAGGATCAAGCCAAGAAAAATAGATTGATAAGGCGTAAAACCCCAGCCGAGAACGTATACAGACAACAACAGGAATATGTATTTTCGCTGTCTTTGAAAAATTACTTTGATTTCCGGCATGATGTTTATTCTCCTGTGAAGAAATGTTGGATTAAGCGAAGCATGGCGTAAATCCCAGCGCCCAATCCAATGAACAAGCCGATTAATAGGAATAACGGCTCGGTTCCTGCCTTGCTGTCAAGCCATCTTCCGGCGAAAATGCCAATGAGCGTGGAACCAACTAATTGAGAAAGAATGGCGGACATTAAGGCCATCGCCTTAAATGGGTTGCGGTCTTTTTGACGCATAAAAACGCATCCTCCCTTAAGAGAATGGTAAGTGGGTTTTGAGGCCATAATTAATCACATTTACATCATGCAGAAGTGGGAAATATGTCTGCACAAATATTTTGAAAACCCTATCATCTTTTACCCTTTGTAAGCATACAATAGGGCTTTGTCAATGTCAATGCGTTTGGAGTGAAAAAGTTCACAAACAAAAAGGTAAAAATATGGTATGTTCACAGATTTATCACAATTAAATTTTTCCATTCTATTGAAAAAGGAGCGAGTTTCTGCTTCGCTCCTGGTAACGCTTTATTTCTCATGATTGACTATGTTAAATTCACGGTTGATTTCCGCTCCAGGCACTTAGTGAACCGCGGGCGGTCCTACGCTCCTCGGCGTTTTACGCATGCGGGGTCTCCCTTTGATCCGCACTCCCGCAGGATATTGAAAAAACATCCTTGAATTAACACCGCACGAGAAAAGGCGAATGCATTTTCGAGGATCGCGCGCCTTCTGCTCCAATCAACAGGGTGCTAAAATTACAATTAGCATGATCACAGCCTAATCGTTTACTAAGCTCTTTCTATTTCCTGAAGGCTCCGGCTCTCCGATCTGACCGTCCGGTCTAATAAAGAGATAAGTCTCAATCCAATCTTCTTTGCCGGCTTTTTTTGCAAAAACCTTAGCAAGATACAAACCTGGCCCTGGAAGTTTGTCCGCAGGAATCTCCTGAAGAAGCTGGCCTTTGCCTACATTCTTTTTCCAGTCCAGGAAACCCATGAAGCGAAGGCTTTCTGAATCAAACATCGCGATTCCGAATTCCTCTGCCCCTCCCGGCAAATAAACTTCATATCTATACGTGTCCTCTTTGTCGCCCTTACCAAGGCCGAAACCCATCACCCTAGGATAATTTGGCTCCTCGAGCACATAGAGATATGGAATTCTTATCTCTTCTGTTCCAGCAGCCAGCAAAAGGTTCCCATCATAAATTTTTTTCTTCAATAATGTAGGATCTACCGACATCTTCATTTCAAGCTTCTTATTCTCTCCTGGCTTTAATTGAAAAGACTTTGGCATTTCCCAGTTGATCCCCTGTTCTTTATACGGGATGGAAAAAGAATAAGACTTGTTTTTATTACTAATGTTTTCAATCGTTAGATAACTCTTGTGCTCATGAAGCCGGTCTGCAATCTGGAATTTTCCGAACTGCAGGGAAGCTGGAAGGACGACCGTTTCCGTTCGCAATGCCTTCTCCAGTTGAATCCTTCCGGCTCCCTGCTCGTAGGTTCTATACAGTTTTCCTTCATTGTTTACAAGCGGCTTTGCTGTATTCATCAGCGCGGCCTTAATTTTTTCCGGCCCCCAATCAGGATGGGCCTGTTTCAGGATGGCGCAAGCGCCCGCGACATGGGGAGCAGCCATGCTTGTTCCTTGTAAAGGAAGATATCCTCCCGGAATCGTACTATTGATTGCTACACCAGGCGCTACTACATCCGGCTTGATTTCCCATGTTGAAGTTACGGGTCCGCGTGAGCTAAAGTCAGCCAAAATATCCTTTTCTTCTATTATATAAGTGCGGCCGAGGAGCTTTCTTTTTTCTGTAAGCTTTTTGAGTTCTTCCCCTTCCTCCTTGGATAAAGCAGCAACAGGGATCGGAACTCCACTATCCAGGTTGCCAAAGAGCCTTCCCTTTGTGTTATTAAAAATGATAACCCCCACTGCACCAGCTTCCAACGCATTGAACGCTTTATCAGTAAAAGTCAGTTCGCCTCTTTCCACTAAAACAATCTTTCCATCAGCATTTTTTAATTCTTCCTTGCGCCCAATCCCCCCGTAAATAATCTCATAGGAACGATCGAAGGCCCAATCTTTTGAACCTTGAAGAAGATCCAGCCTGATCTTTCGCCCGCCAATGTTTAGGAACGGAACCTTCATGGTCGGAGTAGAAGCGCCGACAGAGATTGCTTTCGATGCTGTTCCTGGTGATCCGACTGTCCATATATTTGGACCGGAATTGCCCGAGGAGGTGACAGCCGTAATTCCTTTTTCAACTGCTTTATTAAGTGCGAGGCTGATTGGAAGGTCGGGCCCGTTTACGTTATTTCCTAAGGAAAGATTTAGTACATCCACCTTGTCCTTTATGGCCTGGTCAATAGCCGCAATTACCTGTTCCGTTGTCCCGCTGCCACCTGGCCCCAGTGCACGGTAAGCGATAATCGTCGCTTCTGGCGCCACACCCTGAACTTTTCCATTTGCAGCTATGATGCCAGCCACATGGGTGCCGTGCAGTGTGCCCTGCCCCCCAGCTGCTTTCGTTTCCATCGGATCCTTATCATTATCCACCAGATCATGACCGCCGCCGTAACTTCTTCTTAAGTCAGGGTGGTTATAATCAATGCCCGTATCAATGACACCAACCTTTACCCCCTTGCCGGTCAGGCGCTGGTTGTTTTGATCATAAAACCCTCTAGCGGTTATACCACCAATCAGCTTGATGTTATCAACTGAATGAACATAATAGGTATTAACCGGGGAAACAGCGGAAACATCCTCTTTATTAAGCAATTTGTCCAAAGCAGACTGCTTCCCTTTAACAGAAAAACCATTTAGAGCATGTTTGTATACATGCCTGATTTGCAGCTCCGGATTACGCTCGATCAGTCTTTTTATTTCCAGGTTATCCTTTTCTTCTTCAAGGACAACAATAGCCACCTTCTCGATATCAGGTGATTCTTTCGGAAGAGGAGGGTGTGAAAGAGTGCGGCCTGAGACAGGAGTTTGGCCTAATATTATTAGCATGATTGTAAAAGTCACCAAGAATTTCTTCATAAAAAAGTCCACCCTCTTTTTATTTTAGGGTGGGCTGATTAAGGGGTGAGTATGCGTGTTTGTTTTACTTAGAAAAATTGACGCCAATCATGAAGCGCTGGGGCACTTCATATGTATTAAAATAACTGATTCGGTTCGAGCTTTCCTTTTTGAATTAAACGATCGCGCTTTTTATCTCTCCACATATCAATGATAGTTGCAAAAATTAATAATAATGTGAGGGCGACGCCTTCGCCTTCTGCCAGCTTAAATACCAAGGCAATAAAACCTTCTGACATGAAGGTTCCCATTAATGATCCAAGCAACAAGATGATCCAGAGAATCAAAACTGCCTCTAATATAGCCAAAGCTCTCATTTATTCAACCTCCCGGGTATTTAAAATCATTATGCCAATACCCTGTTGCTATCCGTTTAAACGTTAAATTCCCAAACAGGCCTGACTTTACTTACCAAATAGCTTTTGCCAAATGCTTTTGCTCTTTTCAGCCTCCACTGCAATCGCTACTTCCTCCACTGACTTCTGCGTTGCCATGAGCTTTTCATAAAGAGAAGTGACTTTTTCACTTTCTTGCTCATTCCCTTGTTCATGGGCCATTCTTAGATCGTCGATCGTCTGTTTGAGCTCTTGAACTTCATGGATCAGTTGTTTGTTTTGCTCTCTGATCTTATTTTGCTGAAGGCGGGATTGTTCATTTTGCTGGACTAGAAAACTGACAAGCTTTTTCATATCGGTAAGCTCATGATTAACATTCATAAGCGATGTGCTGCTGCTTTCCTCCTCATCCTCCACTGTAATGGTGACAGGGAATCCAGCTTCTTCAAGCTTGGTGGTTACTTCTTCTTTCTTTAAACCATCTGAATATAATTTCCTGATTAATTTCAGCTTCTCAATTTCTGAAGCCTGTATTTTATAGCGATTATGTTCTTTTTTGAAATTTATGTATTCTGCATGCTCCTGCAAATAACGTTTTAAACTATTTTCAGGTATCTCCGGAAGTGCTTCTTTGAGCTCCTTCATTGTCAAATATTGATTTGCCAACGTCCTCAGCACCTTTCTTGGTTTATTGCGGATCAACCGGCAATTGATGGGCAGTGTTCATTATCAACCACCTAACCGCCAACAAAACCACCACGCTTCATTTCGCAGCCCCTTCATTACCCCATCGAAATGGCTGCAATTAAAAATACTCCCCCATGACCCCGACAGACCTTAACAGTTCAATCGTCCTAAAACACTGTTATATCAACACTCTTGCACAGAAACAATTTTCAACCATCCAACCACCAACATAATAACCACATATATTTATACATATAAAACCGCTTCCTATCCTCTATATATTCTATCATAGCTTTATCAGCTCCTGCAGAAAAGAGACTTTTAACTTAAAAAACTATTAATTACCAATAATCAGCGCTTTCAACAATCTAACCACTTTCAACCACCTAACTACCAACATTTCAACTACTTGATTTTGCTCGGGATTTTCTGCCTCCTCCCCTCCCCTTTTAACATGCATCGGTCATTTTTCCGATAAAAATGCACCTATCAAAAGCTGCTATAGGCAGTCATTTTAATAGGTGCACTTTTATTAGTTTTGCGGTTTGTAGTCCTCCGGCCGTTCACTTACCTGCTTGAAATGATAGCAGATGGCTTCGCAAATTCGTTTTGAAGCATTCCCGTCTCCATATGGATTTACGGCTTTAGCCATTTTTTCATACGCAGCCTGGTCAGTTAAAAGCTCTGTGGCCAGTTCATAGATTGGCTGTTCTTCGATACCGGCAAGCTTTAGGGTACCCGCTTCAATCCCTTCAGGCCTTTCCGTTGTATCACGCAGTACAAGTACAGGCACGCCAAGCGATGGCGCTTCTTCCTGAACTCCGCCTGAGTCTGTTAAAATCAAATGGGCTCTGGATGCAAAGTTGTGAAAATCAATGACATCAAGCGGTTCAATTAAATGAATTCGGTTGTCGTCACCTAGAATTTCAGAAGCGATTTCCCTTACAGCAGGGTTTAGGTGTACAGGGTAAACCACTTGAATGTCATTCTGTTCTTCCACAAGCCTCTTAATTGCCTTGAACATGTTTCTCATCGGTTCGCCCAAGTTTTCACGGCGGTGTGCGGTCAGCAGCACAAGGCGGTCATCGCCGACTTTTTCAAGCACTTCATGATGATACTCGTCCTTAACGGTTGTTTTAAGTGCATCTATCGCTGTATTTCCTGTAATGAAAATGTTCTCGGTCCGTTTGTTTTCATTTAAAAGGTTTTCAGCTGACTTCGCTGTCGGCGAGAAATGAAGATCAGCCATAACGCCTGTTAACTGGCGGTTCATTTCCTCAGGGAATGGAGAGTACTTATTCCATGTACGCAATCCAGCTTCAACATGGCCGACTTCTATCTGATTATAGAATGCAGCAAGGCTCGCAATGAAGGTAGTGGTCGTATCGCCATGAACAAGCACAATATCGGGCTTTACTTCCTTCATGATTTTATCAAGGCCTTCCAGTCCGCGCGTTGTCACATCCACGAGTGTCTGGCGATCTTTCATGATATTCAGGTCATAATCTGGTGTAACCTTGAAAATAGTTAAAACCTGATCGAGCATTTCACGATGCTGTGCTGTTACGGTTACAATGGATTCAAAATGATCAGGATGTTTTTGCAGTTCCAGAACAAGCGGAGCCATTTTAATGGCTTCAGGCCTTGTCCCAAAAATCGTCATTACTTTAATCGGGCGATTCATTCGAAGCACCTTCCTTTTTTAAAAGATATAAGATCTTTCGTCTGCTGCAAGATGTTTAAACTTATTTCGTACCGAATAAACGGTCGCCTGCATCTCCAAGACCAGGGACAATATAGCCTTTTTCGTTCAATTTTTCGTCTAATGCTGCAATATAAATGTCAACGTCAGGGTGTGCTTCCTTCACTGCCTCTACCCCTTCAGGAGCTGCAATCAGGCACATGAATTTGATGTTTTTGCCGCCGCGCTTTTTAAGAGAGTGAATGGCTTCAACAGCAGAACCGCCAGTTGCAAGCATAGGATCGACTACGATGAAGTCTCTTTCTTCCACATCACTCGGAAGCTTTACATAGTATTCAACCGGCTGCAATGTTTCCGGGTCGCGGTATAAGCCAATGTGTCCTACCTTTGCAGCTGGGATCAGCTTCAGGATGCCGTCAACCATACCGATTCCAGCACGTAAAATCGGGATAATTCCAATCTTCTTGCCTGATAATACGTTTGATTTTGTTAAGCTGACAGGTGTTTCAATTTCGATTTCTTCCAACGGCATATCACGAGTGATTTCGAATGCCATAAGTGTTGCCACTTCGTCGACAAGCTCGCGAAATTCCTTTGTTCCCGTACTTTTTTCACGAATGTATGTAAGCTTATGCTGAATTAATGGATGGTCAAAAACGTAAACCTTTGCCATGAGTATCTCTCCTTTTCAATATGCAGAATGAGTCGAACCACACTTCGTCTAATTTTACAGAAAAACAGTTCCATCGGCAACTATGATTCGCTTTTGTAAAGGAAAAGTCATTTTTCTAAGATTCCCTATATCTGTTTTTTGCATACAAAAGCCGGTCCCCGCAAAAGAGACCGGCTGCTTTTTATTATTTTTCAGGATATAAAGTGAAGCTGCTTGTTAAAGCTTCAACACGCTGGCTGGCTTCTTTAAGCTTCTCTTCATCTTCATGATTTTTTAATGTGAAGGCAATGATGGACGCGATTTCTTCCATCTCCTTTTCGCCAAAGCCGCGGGATGTAACAGCCGCTGTACCAATGCGGACACCGCTTGTTACGAATGGGCTTTCTGGATCAAAAGGAATTGTATTTTTGTTGACCGTAATGCCTACCTCATCAAGCACTTTTTCAGCTACTTTACCCGTTAAGCCAAGGGAACGAAGATCAACTAATAATAAGTGGTTGTCTGTGCCGCCGGAAACAAGGTCAATTCCTTCACTTTGCAATGCTTCAGCCAGCTTTTTGGCATTGGAAATGATATTGCCTGCATATGTTTTGAAATCTTCCTGAAGTGCTTCGCCGAAAGCAACAGCTTTTGCAGCAATTACGTGCATTAATGGACCACCCTGGATACCAGGGAAAATGGATTTATCAATCTTCTTCGCATACTCTTCTTTGCAAAGAATCATGCCGCCGCGCGGTCCGCGCAACGTCTTATGAGTAGTGGTTGTAACAAAGTCCGCAAACGGAACCGGATTCTGGTGAAGCCCAGCTGCCACAAGTCCTGCGATATGAGCCATATCAACCATTAGCATCGCGCCTACTTCATCCGCAATTTCACGGAAACGTTTGAAATCAATTTCACGCGGATAAGCACTTGCACCCGCTACAATTAATTTCGGCTTATGCTGGCGGGCTTTTTCAAGCACATCCTCATAGTTGATGCGATGTGTATCTTCATCCACACCATACTCCACGAAATTATACTGAACGCCGCTGAAGTTAACAGGGCTTCCGTGTGTTAAATGTCCCCCGTGGGAAAGATTCATACCAAGAACAGTGTCACCCTGCTCCAATACAGTGAAATAAACAGCCATGTTCGCCTGTGCGCCTGAATGCGGCTGCACGTTCACATGCTCAGCTCCGAAAATTTGCTTCGCGCGGTCACGGGCCAAATCTTCGACCACATCTACATGTTCACAACCGCCATAATAGCGTCGGCCAGGATAGCCTTCAGCATATTTATTCGTTAAAACGGAACCCTGTGCTTCCATTACCGCTTCACTGACAAAGTTTTCAGAAGCGATTAATTCAATCTTTGATCTCTGGCGTCCCAACTCATCTTGAATTGACTTGAAAACCTGCTCGTCCTGCTGTACTAAATGCTTCATAAGAATCCTCCCTTTTCCTCAACACACTTTTTGTTGGTTAGAAGTATAACCTTTCAGAACTAGACAGCTGTCCAGTCCCAGCGCCTATAAGACGCATACACATTTCTATGTATCGTTCTTTTGTAAAAATTCTTTTTTATTTTATCATGTTTTTAAAAAAAGTGACAGGTACCTAAACCAGTTCATTTAACTGATATAGGTACCTGTCACCATCTTGTTATTCCCAGTTCCAGTAATCCAATTCGCCGAGGCGGGCACCTCGGATTTGTTCTTCTTCTTTCAGCTTTAATAGTTCTTTTACCGGGCCGGTTACGACAGCGCCGTATACGCTGAAGTCATTTTCTTTTAGATAGTTATGTCGTTCTTCGAGGTGATCAAGCCCTAAGAAATTTTCATAATAGCTTTGTGATTCATTTTTTAAAAGGTTTTCCATCTGTTTGAGCATGATGGCTTTGTTTTCGTCCATAAATTCCTCTGTCAGTGATAATTTTGATTCTGACATATAATCATCGCCCGCTTCCCTGCCGCCTGTGAGGCCATAAATAGAGGATAGTTCGATTGAATCCCCTCCACCGCCATATCCGGTCTTGAATTCTTTCAGTTCACCTGTATATAGCGGCATCCAAAGAACTTCGAGGTCATATGGCTTTAACAGTTCAAGCAGTTCTTCTGGCTCCATGAATGATTTTGTAGAAAACGACATTTCTCCCACTGTGCCTTCATGGATTTTATCCAATGCGGACCACACATTTGGATTCCCTTGACCTGATAGTTTCGTACCACTGTTAGGGTTTTCAGGCAGGTAAAAGCGATAAATGCTTTCTGTATTAGGCTCAAACCGCTGAATGTTTAGGGTTGAATAGGTATTAAATAGCCTTTTTTCGAGCTGAACCTCTCCAACAGCCTGATATTCCCGCCCAACCTTGCGCGTAATAGGGTATGAGATTTTCTGTGTCATAAACGGGGTAACTTCTTTTGTTGTCATTCCGCCAAAATCCTCATGCAGATTCGGCTGTTTCCAATCCATTGCAACCTTGCTGTAGAACGTATGCTTCCTCTCACTATGATTGGCATCAGATATTATATTCACCGCCATCATATAGACCCAGAAAAGCAGCAGGCAGGCAGCTAGAACTCGTATGACTCTAATCGTTAACGTAAAACGATACCTGGTCATGATCTTCTTTTCGCGGTCCTTGTTCCAGTCAGTCATTTTTCTCCCTCCATTGTTCATCGGCCAGCTGTGCCAGCTTTCTCCGCGCCCGATGCAGTGTTACCTTCACCTGATTTACTGATAGATCGAGTGCTTCTTCTATCTCACTATAGCTAAAGGATTCAAATTCTCTTAAATACAAAATAGAGCGATATTGCTCCGGCAAGCAGCTTAGCAAATCTTCAACATTTTCTCTTGTTTCTCTTTTTATTGCTGAATCCTCCGGCAGCCCAAATGGACTCGTCATTTCATCCATGGGAAATATGTAATCGGCAAAGGGAATCTTTTTTCTTCTCTGCCGCTTTCGCCATTCATCCAAATAGGCATTTCTGGCTACTTTAAAAAGCCACGCCCTGACATCCTCCTGCTGATAGAAAGAGAGAGAAACCGTTGCCCTGACGAAAGTCTCCTGCGTTAAATCCTCAGCCGTTTCCTTTGAACCGGACATCTTATATAAATAGTAATAAAGCGGCCTGGCATAATGGCGATACAAATCGTCCAGTTGATTCCGCCGGCTCTCCTTCAAGGTTTCCCTCCCCCTCTCTTTCAGAACCTTCGCAAGTAAAACGTGCAGCTCTGCTAAATGTTACACCTTTTTTTCAAAAAAGGTACCAGGTACCTGTACCACTTCGGCCAACTGGTATAGGTGCCTGGTTCCAGCAGACTTTAATAAAAAAAGCCCCTCTTCTGAAGGGACTTCGATTAGCATGATTCGTTTTCGGATTTTCGTTCATAGATGGCCCTGGCTCCGCCGATTAGTTTTGGCCTTGTTTTTGCCATAGTGACATGGGCATCACCGACAGATTTCTGTGTAGTCCGGATAGGGACGGCTACATGCTTCAAATGCATGCCAATCAGCGTGTCTCCGATATCAATGCCGGCATCTGCCTTGATAAACTCCACCATTACTGGATCACGGAAGTGTTCATAGGCATATGTTGCCATCGCGCCGCCGGCCGTGCGGTGAGGGATGACAGTCACTTCATCGAGATTTTTCGCCTCAGCTGTTTCCCGCTCGACTACCAGCGCCCGGTTCAAATGTTCGCAGCATTGAAAAGCCAGCGCTACTCCAGTATCTTTACGGAGCTTGCCCATCCTCGTAAAAATCATGTCTGCTACTTGCTCAGTGCCGGACGTACCAATCCGTTTGCCTGCCACCTCACTTGTGCTGCATCCTACTACAAGGATTTGTCGTTCATTTAAAGGAACTTGTTCACTAAATTCATTAATAATTGTATCAAGCTCTTTTTTCCATTGTTCAATCAAAAAGCTCACCCTTTCGGAAGCTTTATTTATCGTACTTTTATGAACTAACGCTTTTATTTTGCTTCGTATGCTGTAATTTTCCCTACACGGTTTTCATGGCGGCCGCCTTCAAATTCAGTTGAAAGCCACACTTTGGCGATTTCACGGGCCAGTCCAGGTCCAATTACCCGTTCACCCATCGCAAGGATATTGCTGTCATTATGCTCACGGGTTGCTTTGGCACTAAAGACATCATGCACAAGCGCACAGCGAATTCCTTTAACTTTATTCGCAGAAATGCTCATGCCAATGCCGGTGCCGCAAATCAAAATAGCTTTTTCAAATTCGCCATTGGCTACCTTTTCAGCTACCGGAAGTGCATAATCCGGATAATCTACTGATGTTTCGCATTCACAGCCGAAATCTTCATATTCAATACCCATTTCATCCATTAAGCTTTTGATTTCTTCGCGGAGATTAATTCCGCCATGATCTGATGCAATTGCAATCTTCATCTGAAACCCTCCTGTTTGAAAAGCCCGCATTATAAATTAAAATCCTTCTCTTATTTTGACATAAAAGCAGGAAATTATAAAGATAATGATCATGTTGCAAGATGAAAGAGAGCCTCAATAATGAAGCTCCCTTTTACAGAATATTAAAGCTTAAATTTTGTGATCGTACCATTTAATTTTTCGGCTTGCTCTTTCAGTTCAAACGCCAGTTTTTCCACATTTGCAATCACAGCTGTTTGCTGTTGGGTAGCAGCAGCAACCTCCTGGGCCCCAGCAGAAGTTTCTTCGGCTATTGCCGCAACCTCCTGTGATTGTGTAGAGGTATGCTGAATGCCCTCCATTTGGTTGTCTACCAACCCGGAAATAGCAGAAACAGAAGCGGCCATTTCATTAACCGTTTTTGCCATTTCCTCGATGACTTCATTTGTTTGTGTTCCTTTTTTCACTTCATTGTTTGCCGTTTCTACTTGAAGTGAAATTTGCTTCACGACGTTACGGACTTCTTCCTGAATGTTTTTAATCAATTCGGAAATTCCCTGGACCGCCTGGGCACTTTCATCAGCCAGCTTTCTGACTTCTTCAGCTACCACAGCAAACCCTCTTCCATGGTCACCAGCACGGGCAGCTTCAATAGATGCATTTAAAGCGAGGAGATTTGTCTGCGCCGCAATATCGCCGACAAGCTGAATAATCTGCTCTACTTTAACTGCATTTTCTTCAAGCCGTTTAACCGTTTGAAGTGATTCTTCATTATCCTGCGCCAATTTTTCAATTCCTGAAATGAGAGAATGAATGACTTTCTTCGATTCCATCAGGTCCTCGACCATTTCCCCGGAAACAGTCTCAGACGCTTTAGCTTTATCCTGTACCTCTTCTGCAATGCGGATGACATCCTCCATTGATTCAGCGGTAGATTGGATCGAAACGGCCGAATTATCCGCTCCCAGGGAAATCTCGCTGATGGTTCTGGCGATGGAATTAGCCTGCTCTGCGGCAACGGAAGATTCCGTTGAAATCGCAATCACTTTATTATTTGTTTCTTTAAAGTTCTCATCAATTTTCTGGACCATATCTCTTAAACTGAATAGCATATGGTTAAACGCGATGCCGAGTGAACGGATTTCATCATCTGATTTGGATAGCTCTGCGTCTTCACGGATATCCCCCTGGGCAGCCATTAAAGCCGTTTTTTCAAGCTTCTGCAAAGGCTTGATAATAAATCCTGCGGCAAAGAAGGCTAATATCCCTGACCATATAACCCCCATGGTTAATGTTAAAATCCTAAAAACAACTTCTCCGAATGGAAGCGAATCTTCGATGCTTGGAAATAAAACATAAAGAAAAATAGCACTTGTTGTGTATGTAATAATGGCCAGTGAAGTAATAAATAAAACGAGCTTTTTCCTCAGGCCAAATTTATAACCCTTTTTCTCCCCCATTATTGTGCCCCCTGATTAATCTTTCTCTGTTTTTAAGCGGTTCAAAATCTGGTCAATCGTTTCTGTCATATCTTCATAAGTGCTTCTATATATCTCAACAGGCCCGCCATAAGGGTCGATAATATCGCCTGCTCCAGCCTGGCCAGCAAACTCTTTTAGCGTATAAGTTTTACCGGCTGCGCCAGGAAACATAGCAAGAACCGTCCCTTTATGGCCTGACGTCATTGTTAAAATATAAGTAGCCCAATCCGCTAAAGACTCGGTCATGCCAGAAGATTTATGCTCAAGCTGGATTCCCTGCTCTTCCAGCACCTTTTTCGTGTGTGCAGAAGCATCGCTTCCATCAGCTGCAAATACACCTGCAGATTTGACCTCAACACCCGGTAAGCCCTTGCTTTTTAAAATGGCTGCTGCCATCGGGCTTCTGCAAGTATTTCCTGTACAAACAAACAATACATTCGTCACAGATCGGTTCCTCCTTATTATATCGGTATAAATCCACAATCATTTATTTTTTGAGCGAAAAAATTACACATCTGTACTTTTCTTACATTATAAGTCAAATTTCCCATCACATATATAGCAACGGGTCAAAAAAAGAAAAAGGGTGACAGGTACCCTTTTCATTTTTCACAAATTATTAACATTTAAACACCGGCAAGACTGGCTGCTACTGCATTCGACAAAATTCGGGTGGTACCTGGTACCTCTACTGGTACCTCTACCTTTTATAAAAACAGCAATTTCACTCCAAACGCGAGCAGGATAGCCCCGCCAAGGGCTTCGCTGTAGGAGCCCATCCATCCCTTGACTTTTCTGCCTGTGAGAAGCCCTGCCCAGGTTAATGCGGTAGCACCGATTCCGAATAATGTCAGCACCAGAAGGGTTTTCGCACCGTAGATTCCGAGACTGAGCCCGACGGAGAAGCTATCAAGGCTTACGCTCAGAGCAAAAAGAAGCAACCCCAGACCCACTGGTGTAATCAGGCTATCTTCATCCTCCCTGAAGCTTGACCACATCATTTGCACGCCTAATAAAAGGAGCAATCCTCCGCCAACATAGCCGGCAATAGCCCCGAATGTATTTGAAAGGAATCTGCCTGCGATCATTCCCAGCAAGGGCATCCACACATGGAAAAGTCCGATTGTAATCCCGATTTTGAAAATTTGCCTGAGGCCGAGTCTGTACATTCCCATGCCCAGGCCGACCGAAAAGGCATCCATCCCCAACGCGAATGCCATTAAAGCCAGTGTTAGTATTTCTCCTATCATCGCTGACATTTTTCCGCCCCCTTGGACTTGCTAATTCAGCATATGCACGTCCAAACGGTTTTAGAATGCCATTCTATTTTTTGAAAATCTTCGGCTGGCTGGTTCATAACCTTTGAGTCTAAGTTTAGGTTTTTTGTTTATTTTGTTTGATTTTTGAATTCAATATAGCCTGTTTTTATATACCTATCTGAAAGATAGGAGATTTTATGGTATTTTTTCGTTTTATTGTTTCATTTTTTAAGGATTATAGAGCAACTTTTAATTTTTATATCACTTTTATAATTTACCGATCAACTTTTCTTTTTTATGCACGACTTCCCGGTCTGATAGGTTTTTTTCCAACTCAACGCAAAAAGCCGTCCCTTTCCGAAACGGCTCTTCTTCTATATAATCAGCTAATGACCCGATGGCCTGCTGCTTTCATCAGCCGGTTCATGATGGCGTGGCCTACGCCTTCGTTCGGAAACATTTCACTGAAAATAATATCAGCATCAGTATTATTAAAATGCCTTAAAGCTTTATATAGCGAGCTTGCGACAGTCTCAAGAAATTCGCGCTGCCCGCAAGCAAATACATAATTCGCCTGGTAAAATCCTTCGTTTTCAGCTGTTGTTAAAACTCCCACAGAAAGTCCTTCCTGCTTTTTTTCATCAACAAGCCGCTGAATGTCTTCTCGAGTTCCCTCTACTAAATAAAGAGGCGCATCCGGTGCGTAATGGCGATACTTCATTCCAGGAGATTTCGGTGCCTGTTCCTCATCGGTTAATGCAGGATCAACACTAATCTCGCCAACAACCGCTTCAAGCTGTTCCTTTGTGATACCGCCCGGCCTCAAGATGACCGGTACTTCACCTGTGCAATCCAGTACAGTCGATTCAACACCAACACCTGTCGGACCTCCATTCACAATGCCGGCAATCCGGCCATTCAGGTCTTCCCAAACATGGTCAGCTGTCGTTGGACTTGGTCTTCCAGACCGATTAGCACTTGGAGCTGCAATGGGAAGCCTCGTTTTTTCCAATAACGCAAGTGCCACAGGGTGATCTGGCATCCTGACTGCGACTGTGGATAACCCTGCTGTGGCGAAATCTGAAAGAACGCCTTTCTTCATATTAAAAATAAGTGTTAACGGTCCCGGCCAAAAACTCTCCATAAGCGCCTGCGCCTTCTCAGGTATTTCCTCTACAAAGGCGTTCAGCTGCCTTTGTTGAGCGATGTGGATAATAAGGGGATTATCGCTTGGACGTCCTTTTGCTCCAAAGATTTTCCTTACCGCATCATCATTTTCCGCATTCCCGCCTAAACCATATACCGTTTCAGTCGGGAAAGCTACCACTTCATTATTTTTTAAAAGATCGGCAGCCTGTGAAAGCTGTGGGTAACTTTCTCCTTTATCCACATTGTTATCCACCGACCATCTTTTAGTAATCATTGTTATCCACCTTCATAAAAAATGTTTTTTAGCTGTCAAAATTCCTTTGTTTTCGACATTTTTTTGAACATCACTTTGGAAAGTATAGTAGAAGATAGAGGATAACTCAAGTTTTATCCACAAATTGTGTATAAATAATGCGATTTTGTGTATAACTTTGGCAACATACCCACAATTCACATGGATAATTTCAAAAAGAAAGAGTTATCCACAGTCAGAATATGTTTTACGTGATCTGATTCAAATAAAACTTCTGGCAGTTGCTTTGTTTCCTCCTGTTTGAATCCAAGCAAACGGAAAAAATCTAGTGAGTTTCTTTTATTTGAAGCGAGATATAATGAATGGAGGTTTCGATCCCTTGCTAAGATTAATATTTGCTCGAAAAGGACGAATAAATCTTTTTCAGATGCGGAAGCTGACATAACAAGCGACCTCAACAAACCTACTTCTCCATGGGGCTCAATTCCCAGGGTAGCTTTAATATCCCCCGATTCATTCTCCATAATCAAAAAATATTCAATCGCATCCTTAATCCCATCCGTGCTTAAATTAGCCGCTTCCAAAAATGCTGTCAGTCTATCCGCATCTTCCAATTGTGCACATCGTACTACACCTGTTTCCATTTCTTCACCCCATTTTTGTTATTGTCATTCTATGAATATGAAAAAATAGAAAAAGTAGAACAAGAAAAATACTAGACTGCAACAATAAAACAAAAACACGGCAGCTGTCATTATCCGCTGCCGTGTCTATTTTAAAATCGTATTGAATTTTTCAGGTAAATAATTAGTCGTTAGAGTTGCCGCCTTTACGGCCGATTTCTTCGTAGAAATCGCGGTCGTGGTTTTCACTTGTTGCTTCTCCGCCTTTTCTTCCTATTTCTTGATAGAATTCTTTGTCATGGCTTTCAGCTGTTGCCTCTCCGCCTTTTTGTCCTATTTCCTGATAGAATTCACTATCATGGCTCTCAGCTGTCGCTTCTCCGCCTTTTTGGCCAATTTCCTGATAGAAGTCCTTATCATGGTTTTGGCTTGTAGCTTCTCCGCCTTTTGAGCCAATTTCCTGATAGAATTCTTTATCATGGTTGCGGCTAGTAGCTTCTCCGCCCATACGTCCTCTTTCCTCACGAGACATTTTATCGTTGTTATTATTGTTGTTTTTAGCCATTATCTTTCATCTCCTTTTTGTTTATGTTTTGTTGTTACACTACTTTAAATATCCGTTTTTGATAGAATCAAACGTATGAAAAGAAGATGTTAACACCTTGTCTTAATTGTAATATTTTTTCCAGCTTCTAAAATGATTCTAAAAAAGAAAAGACTTGCCGTCACAGCAAGTCTTTATCCGAAGATTTTCTCCCATATTTCTACTAAAAAGAATTTTACCTCTACAGGCTGTTCATCTTCTTCTGTATAAACAGGAGGTGTATCTTCCTTTGGCTCTTTTTTCGAATCTGTGCCAGCAGCAGCTACCTCTTTCTCTGCTTTAACGTCTCCCTTTTTTTCACCTTCTTCAAAACCTTCACTTACAGCCACACCGTTTGAAAAATCTAAGAAGCATAGAGGAGGGAATAACACACACCACCAGTTGGCCCCTTTGCCTTCACCCAGTGTAATTAAAATCGCTTCATACTCACCGGCGGGATATAAAAACTGGCCGTATAGCTTTGTAGGAAAACTTACTTTTCCAAAATCCGTATTTACTTTCTGGTCAAATCCTTCTCCCTCAACAACTTCTTCTGCAATCTTTTGAATCTCTGGCAATCTGGACTGAATCAAGTTTCGGGCATCTTCTATCGATGTTAACTCTGCAACCCACTCTGTAATCTCTTCGTTTACAGCGTCTCTAACTTTTCTCTTAAGTTCCTGGTCCTCTTCATCATCACTGTTAGCCAGAATTCGAAGCCTGATTGCCTCGCTTGGAATCACCATCGGTTCATCTGCCGTCACTTCTGTTTTTGGTATATATAAACTTAGAATCGTTCCCAAGGATAAAATCAACACATATAATTTCACAATCGTTTTTGTTTTCATCTCTCCGACACCGTCCCTTCACTATCCTCATTGTGGACAGGATGCCAGATTCTTAAACTATTAAAATTAAAAAAATTCCTAATAACATTTTCTTCTCTAACAACCTATAAAAATCGACAAAATTCGGGTGGTACCTGGTACCAATAAAAAAACCGCCACCCGGCGATTTTTTATCCTATTTCTGCAAATACCATGCGGTCTTTACCGTTGATGTCAAAGATTGTTTCTACTTTTGCATGTGGGAAGGTTTGCTGCAGAAGTGAGGAGACGGCTTCGCTTTGGCCGGTGCCTACTTCTAAGCCTACGATGGCCCGCCCGTTTAGGACGGCTGGCAGTTCCTCCATGAAACGCCTGTACAGATCGAGGCCATCTTCTCCGGCAAATAGAGCACGATGTGGTTCGTGCTTGGTGACAACGTCTGACATCCATTCTACGTCCCTCTCAGGAATATAAGGAGGATTTGATAGGATGATATCAAACCGCTTTCCCTGAGAAATAAATGGCTGCAGAAGATCCCCATGCACAAATTCAATGTCAGCGCCATTCTGCTCTGCATTTTCCTTTGCCAACTGCAGTGTCGGGCCGTAAATATCTGTTGCTGCTACATGTAGTTCTGGCTTCTCAAGCTTCATAGTGACTGCAATCGCTCCGCTGCCTGTACCTATATCCGCTAATTGGAGTCCATCAGCATCTCCAAACAACTTCGGGATCCTTTGCAGGGCATGATACACAAGCTCTTCCGTTTCCGGCCTTGGAATAAGTACATCCTCATTCACTAGGAAAGTCCGCCCATAAAATTCTTCAGAACCAATAATATATTGCACAGGCTGTCCCGCGGCGTGAGCATGTACAGCCTCCTGAAAGACCTCCAGGATCTCGGGCTGCAAATTTTCGCGTAAATTTGCCAAAAAGCTCGCTCTGCCCATTTGCATAAAGTGCTGCAATAATAACTCGCCGGCATTTTCATCGCGGTTCGCCTTTTTTAAAAAAGAAGAAGCCCAATTGAGGGCTTCATATACTTTCATGGTTGGATTACTCATTGGATGCACTGTCCAGTTTCGCAGATTGCTCTTCAACGATTAGCGCGTCAATGACTTCATCTAGTTTACCTTGAAGAATTTGATCAAGCTTTTGGATCGTTAAGCCAATGCGGTGATCGGTTACACGGTTTTGCGGGAAGTTGTACGTACGGATACGTTCTGAACGGTCACCTGTTCCAACAGCAGATTTACGCTGCTGATCGTACTCAGCCTGTGCTTCCTGCTGGAATTTATCATACACACGTGCACGAAGGACCTTCATCGCTTTTTCCTTATTCTTGATCTGTGATTTTTCATCCTGGCAGGATACAACCGTACCAGTCGGCAAGTGAGTTAAACGCACGGCTGACATGGTGGTGTTAACACTCTGTCCGCCCGGTCCGCTTGATGCGAATGTATCTACACGTATATCTTTTTCATGAATATCAATTTCGACTTCTTCTGCTTCAGGAAGAACAGCAACAGTTGCAGTAGAAGTGTGGATACGCCCGCCAGATTCTGTTTCCGGAACACGCTGAACACGGTGTGCGCCGTTTTCAAACTTAAGTTTGGAATATGCGCCATTTCCGTTGATCATAAAAATGATTTCCTTATATCCGCCAACACCTGTGGAGCTGGCTTCAATAACGTCGATCTTCCAGCCCTGCGCCTCGGCATAGCGGCTGTACATACGATATAAGTCGCCTGCAAATAAAGCTGCCTCGTCACCGCCGGCCGCTCCGCGGATTTCCATAATAACGTTCTTATCATCATTAGGGTCTTTAGGAATAAGAAGGATTTTCAGGCGGGCTTCCAGGTCCTCTTTTCTTTCCTCAAGCTCATCCAACTCTTCTTTTACCATTTCGCGCATTTCCGCATCAAGCTTTTCTTCCAGCATAGCACGCGCATCCTGGTATTGTTCTTTCACTTCTTTATATTCTCGATATGTGTCAACAGTTTCCTGAATATCAGACTGTTCCTTTGAATATTCACGCAGCTTTTTTGGATCATTGACAATTTCCGGATCGCTCAAAAGCTCATTTAGTCTTTCATAACGGTCCTCTACAGATTGAAGACGATCAAACACAGCCATTCACCTCATTTTATCCATTAGCCGCCGGACTTTAGCCAGCGGAATATATTTTAAAAATAAATTTACATCCGTAACTCCATAACATTCTAATTATAGTATAGGTGATAGTTGCAGTCAAAACCAATCGCGAATATGGATGCTGTCCTGCTGGCGAAAGAAATTTTCTGAAAAGTCATTGCCTGTTTTTGTGATATCCGATATATTGGTTTTATGAAAAATAAAAAATTTACTCCAATTAAACGTTTGTCCCTAAGAGATGAAGTTTACGAAACACTAAAGAACAGTATTGTCCAGCTTGATTTCGAACCGGGTGCGCGACTTCATGACAAGGAACTTGCTGAGGATTTCGGGATCAGCCGGACTCCAGTCAGGGAAGCTTTAAAGCGACTTGAGGATGAAGGGCTTGTTGAATCAACTCCCGGCTCCTCTACCCGTGTTACACCATTAAAAGAAGAGGAGGCCAGCCACGCTTTTACAGTAGCAGCTGCTTTGCACGCATTGGGCGCCAGGCTCTCAATTCCACAATTAGCTGAAAGAGATTTAGACCTGTTGGAATCAGCCAATGAAGAACTGGAACTTGCTTTGAAACAACAGGACTTTATTGGTGCGATCAAGGCTGATGAAGCTTTCCACCAAATATATCTTCAGGCAGCAAAAAATCCAGAGATTATCTCGGCTTTAAAAAGAATCATACCAAAGATTCAGCGTCTGGAAATAGCCCAATTCGGGTCTTTAAATGGGCTTAAATCTGTTGAACAGCATAAAAAGATTATTGAAGTTAGCAGGCAAAGAAATGCGGATATGGCATCCAGGCTTGTTGAGGAAAACTGGCTGAGTCTCGGAGAGCTTTTAACAAGCAAAGGAAAATGAGGTGATCTGGCTTGAAGGCAATTATATTAGGGGTTTGCTCCGCATTCTTCTTTGCGTTTACGTTCGTATTGAACCGCGCAATGGAAATGGATGGCGGCAGCTGGCTTTGGAGCGCGTCGCTCCGCTATTTTTTTATGGTTCCCCTGCTGGTGGCAATTGTGGCTTTTAGAGGGAACTTGCGCCCGCTTTTAGCTGAAATGAAAAAAGCGCCCGGACAGTGGCTATTATGGAGCTTTGTGGGCTTTGGTCTATTCTATGCCCCATTATGCTTTGCTGCAGCCTACGGACCTGGATGGCTGATTGCCGGTACCTGGCAGATTACGATTATTTCTGGTTCACTCCTGGCCCCTCTTTTTTACGTTGCCTATCAATCGGGAAATGGAATGGTTCGGGTACGAGGCAAGATTCCCTATCGCGGCTTGATGATGAGCACGATTATTCTGCTTGGAGTTGCGGTCATGCAATGGGAGCACGCCTCCTCCATCTCCTGGCGCGAAACCCTGTTAGTTGTACTTCCATTAATCTTAGCATCTTTCGCCTATCCATTAGGCAACCGCAAAATGATGGACGTCTGCGAAAACCGGCTTGATGCCTACCAGCGGGTGCTTGGCATGACCATTGCCAGTCTGCCCTTCTGGCTGATTCTTTCCTTAGCAGGTCTTGCTTCTGCTGGACTGCCAAGTTCTGGCCAGGTAATCCAATCCGGCTTGGTCGCCCTTTTCTCCGGTGTATTTGCGACCGTATTGTTTTTCGCAGCCACCGACCTTGTTCGAGGCAATATGCAAAAATTAGGTGCAGTGGAAGCGACCCAATCTCTGGAGGTTCTTTTTGCTGTCGCCGGCGAGGTAGTTCTGCTATCTAGCCCGCTTCCTTCAGGCGTTTCCTTGACCGGCATGGCACTCGTCATCGCCGGAATGGTGCTTCATAGTTATGTAACATCCAACAAAGTTATTTTAAAAAGAAAAGCTGCGTAAAAAAATGCCCTGTAAAGCAGGGCATTTTACGTGCGATCTTCCTGGACTTTTACTTCAATATGATAACGTGGAAGAGCTTTTATCAGCATTCTATGCAATTGCGCTTCGGCATCAATTTTTTCCTGATTGGTCATCATGCCTTTTCGATAAGCTGTTACCCACATATCTTCTCCATTTACCCAAACCGCACCAGGGCGGTAGCCTTCATTAGCGGCAATCACCTTGCGCGCATGGTTGATATCATCCTGGTTGTCCAGGCGTTTGCCATCGAAATTAATAAAATTGGGGTTCTGGTCGCCGCTAAAAGTCCTGTCCAATGTATCATTGTCCTCTGTGCGATCCAGATCGTTGTTTATAAATGAAGTGCCATCCCTGCTCTCTTGGTTATAAGCATTCTCTGTCCCCTGATCTTGGGCACAGCCAGCCATAAATGCGAGCATCAGAATGAAAACACTAAGTTTTTTCATAACTAACACCTCCTTTTTATAGGATGTCCGCTATAGGGAGGAATGTGCGGGCCAAATTAAGGCAAAATTCGGGGCATAGTACTTTCAATTAGCTGATTGGTAATAATGAAGACGTTTTTTAAGTTCTGATCACTTTTTTTGGCGTCATGAAACCTTTATGAAGACGTTTCATGAGCTCTGTTCACTTTTTTGGGCGTCATGAAGCCTTCATGAAGACGTTTTTTAGGTTCTGATCACTTTTTTTGGCGGCAGGGAGCCTTTATGAAGACGTTTTTTAGGTTCTGATCACTAATTTTGGCGTCATGGAGCCTTCATGAAGACGTTTTTTGGATTCTAATCATTAATTTAGGCGTCATGGAGCTTTTATGAGAACGATCTTTGTGTTTGGGCTTAACACACTTTTTGGCGTCATCGGACTAAATGAAGTCAAATCCCTTTTGCCTCCATAAAAAAACTGCCCGGAACATTGCCAGGGCAGAGAGATCGTTAAGTATGAAAATTATGATAAAGACTCAGTTGTCTCAGGATTTTCTATAATATTGGGCGACTTGGGAACTTCATGATGATGGCGACAGCGCGGTTCGTATGCTTCTGATGCGCCAACCAGGATAACTGGATCATCATATGAAGCAGGCTTTCCATTGATCAGGCGCTGTGTACGGCTTGCAGGCGATCCGCAAACGGCACATACAGCCTGGAGCTTTGTAACCAATTCAGCAATCGCCATGATCGCAGGCATTTGGCCAAAAGGCTCTCCGCGGAAATCCTGATCTAGCCCGGCAGCGATCACACGGTGTCCGCTATCAGCCAGGTGCTGGATGACCTTCACAATGTCGTTGTCGAAAAACTGCACCTCATCGATGGCAATCAAATCAATTTCAGAATTAATGTATTTAAAAATATCTGTAGACTGGTTTAGGGGTCTAGCTATGATAGAAGTTCCATTGTGTGAAACGACAGCCTCATCACTGTACCGGTTATCAATTTGCGGCTTAAATACGGCAATCTGCTGCTTAGCAAACTGAGCTCTTCGTACACGGCGAATCAGCTCTTCTGATTTGCCTGAAAACATGCTTCCGCAAATGACTTCCACCCATCCGTGATGATTCATAACGTACATGAACGGCCTCTCCTTCCTCATTCTAACTAATATAATTACGAAAAGCGTAAGGCGCCTGAAGCTAGACACTAGTCAGACTTCAAAATTACACTTTTCTATTTTTTGTTCTATTTATTATTTTATGAAGAAAGGGTCGAGCTGTTAATTTACCTTGTACTCGCGCGCTTTTTAAAGAGCCTTGGGTAAAAAGGCCCTGGCAAAAAAGTTCTTCATATCCGCATAAAGACCGGCGTCCGGCCTTCATTAGCAATAAAAAACAGGCAAGAAAGTTAACTTGCCTGTTTTTGTTGTTTATTATTTTTGTTCTGACTTAATGCCGTATTTCTTATTGAAACGGTCAACACGTCCGCCAGCTTCAGCGAATTTTTGACGTCCAGTATAGAATGGGTGGCACTCAGAGCAAGTCTCAACGCGGATTTCTTCTTGAACAGAACCGGTTTCGAACTCATTACCGCAAGCACATTTCACCATTGCTTTTTTATAGTTAGGATGAATTCCTGATTTCATTCTTTTCATCTCCTTCCGCCCTGAATCATTCGAAACAGAGTTATATATTACGGGCAACCATCGATTGCCGTAAACTTCAAAAACACACTGTCATCATTATAACAAGTCCATTTGTATTTTGCAATAAGCGAATTATGCATCCTGGATTTTCCAAAAAGGAACTCATTTCTCATAAATAGTTGTTTTGCTTGTTAATGTTGCCCGTTGATTTCCGCTGCAGGCACTCGCTTTCCACGGGGCTACCGGAAGCCTCCTCGACGCTATGCGTCTGCGGGGTCTCCCTTGGTACGCTACTCCCGTAGGAGTCTCGCGCCTTCCGCTCCAATCAACTCAGTGGGTTAACATTAATTTTTCGTCGAAAAAAACCTTATACAAAACAACCTTCCAAAAAAACTGCTAAAAAGCTTTCAAATGTTATTAAGAACGCTTAGCCTTCATTTCCTCAGCCAAATTAGCAAAGAACTCTTCGTTTGATTTTGTCTGTTTTAGCCTGCGGAGCAGTTTTTCAGCAAAGTCAGGTGAATCGGACATTGACTTGCGAATCGCCCATAGCTTATCAAGGTGGTCTTTCTGGATAAGCAATTCTTCTTTGCGCGTTCCGGAACGGCGAATATCGATGGCTGGGAAGATTCTTCTTTCAGCCAGCGAGCGGTCAAGGTGAAGTTCCATATTTCCAGTACCCTTAAACTCTTCGTAAATAACATCGTCCATACGTGAACCTGTATCAACCAGCGCAGTCGCAAGGATCGTTAAGCTTCCGCCTTCTTCGATATTGCGGGCCGCACCAAAGAAACGCTTCGGACGGTGGAACGCAGCAGGGTCGATACCGCCTGACAATGTTCTTCCGCTAGGAGGAATGACAAGATTATAAGCTCTTGCCAGCCTTGTAATGCTATCCATCAAAATGACAACATCGCGCTTATGCTCAACTAAACGCATGGCGCGTTCAAGAACAAGTTCGGCCACTTTAATATGGTTCTCTGGCACTTCGTCAAACGTTGAACTGACAACATCGCCAGCCACAGAACGCTCAATATCTGTTACCTCTTCCGGACGCTCGTCAATCAATAGGACAATTAATTCTGCTTCCGGATGGTTAGTTGTAATGCTATTGGCAATTTCTTTTAAAAGCATGGTTTTACCTGCTTTAGGAGGCGCAACGATTAGACCGCGCTGCCCAAAACCGACTGGCGCAAGCAAGTCCATAATTCTTGTGGAAACCTGTCTTGTACCTGTTTCCAGCTTCATATGGCGGTTTGGATATAAAGGTGTTAATCCTGGGAAATGAACACGCTCTTTCGCTGATTCCGGATCATCGCCATTAACAGCTTCTACTTGAAGCAGGCCGAAATAGCGTTCGTTTTCCTTTGGAGGGCGAACCTTCCCTGATACTTTATCTCCGTTTCTTAAATCAAAGCGGCGAATCTGCGAAGCGGAAATATAAATGTCCTCAGAGCTTGGCGAATAGTTGATCGGACGAAGGAATCCAAAGCCTTCTGATTGGATGATTTCCAATACGCCTTCCATGAAAAAGTAGCCCTCTTGCTCTGCCCTTGCTTTCAGGATGGCAAAAATTAATTCTTTTTTCGATAACTTGCTGTAATAAGAAACTTTATATTCACGGGCAAGTTCATAAAGCTCTTTTAGCTTCATATTTTCTAAACTTGAAATGTTTAAACCCATTTTTACACCACACTTTTGAAATTTTCAATCATTTCCTTCATATGCAGCTGTACGAATATAGGACTTTATATGAAAGGAATGGGAAAGACTCTTTTGAGGTTCTTGAAAAAGTTGAAGAATATCTACTTATGCTCTTAATAAAAGGTTTCGAGGAATGGACCGGTTTGATGTCCGTTTTCAGTTGAAATAAGGAGGTTTCCTCTTCAGTAAAAAACAATCTCTATTGTACCCCTTAATATGAATTTTAATCAATAACAAAATTTGAAATGGAAAATATAGCAGGAAGGAAATGAAAATGAGCAGGCTGGCACTCAAGGCCAGCACTCATTCTCAATCTATCTATGTCTTATCTTATTTAATCACAAGATTAGGCTTTTTCTTAAAGCTGTGGCGTCCCTCGATAAAGCGGACAGTTCCTGATTTAGCACGCATAACAACCGAATGAGTTGAACCGTATGAACCTTTAAACTGAACGCCTTTAAGAAGTTCTCCGTCTGTTACACCTGTTGCGGCAAATATGGCGTCATCGCCTCTTACCAAGTCCTCCATTAGAAGAACTTTGTTAATATCAAGACCCATCTTCAGGCAACGTTCTACCTCTGCGTCATTCTGAGGAAGAAGTTTACCCTGGATTTCCCCGCCAAGGCATTTAAGGGCAACCGCTGCAAGGACGCCTTCCGGAGCACCGCCTGAACCGAACAGGATGTCTACACCGGTTTCGTCGAAAGCTGTGTTAATCGCTCCAGCAACGTCACCGTCATTGATTAGTTTGATTCTTGCCCCTGCATCGCGCAGCTGGCTGATAATATGCTCGTGGCGCTCACGGTTAAGAACGGTTGCCACTACATCATTGATATCTTTATTTTTTGCTCTTGCGACCGCTTTCAAATTATCCAAAACAGAAGCGTTAATATCAATTTGTCCTACCGCTTCAGGGCCGACAGCAATTTTATCCATGTACATATCCGGAGCATGCAGCAGGTTTCCATGGTCAGCAACAGCCAGTACAGCCAGTGCATTCCAGCCGCCAGATGCTACGATATTCGTACCTTCCAATGGATCGACTGCTACATCGACGCGAGGTCCGTAGCCTGTTCCAAGCTTTTCCCCAATGTAAAGCATTGGCGCCTCATCCATTTCACCTTCTCCGATAACCACTGTTCCCTTCATCGGTACAGTATCAAACACATCTCTCATCGCAGATGTAGCTGCATCATCCGCTTCATCCTTTAAACCGCGCCCCATCCAGCGTGCTGATGCTAAAGCGGCACCTTCTGTTACACGGACAAGCTCCATTGACAAACTTCTTTCCATCGATCTTTCCTCCCCAGATTCTAAGGCAGAATTGCATGGGTGAATGGCAGGCCGGTTTATGGCCAGCGCCGCATCACCCGCCTTATTTTATTGGTGTAAAGTTCTCTTTATCTTAAGAACTGTTAAACTTGCCTGTTGATTTCCGCATCAGGCGCTCAGCGAACCGCGGACGGTCCGTCGCTCCTCCCGCAGGACATTGAGTAAGCATCCTCGAATAAACACCGCACGAAGAAAATGCGAATGCATTTTCGAGGGTCTGGCTCCTTCCGCTCCAATCAACAGGGTGCCAAAACCCAACTTTGATTTTTAAACGGCACTAAGCGTTTTTCATTTGTTCCAGTTCTTCTTTGCTCATTTCTTCGCGCCAAATTGTGGCACCCAGCCCATTCAATTTTTCAACCAAGTGGCTGTAGCCTCTGTCAATATGCTCAAGACCCGTTACTTCCGTGACTCCCTCAGCCATTAAGCCTGCGATCACAAGCGCAGCGCCTGCTCTCAAATCACTTGCCTTCACCTTGGCGCCCTGAAGCTGGACTGGACCGTTAATAATTGCGGAACGGCCTTCCACCTTAATATTGGCATTCATTCTGCGCAGCTCATCAATATGCTTAAAACGGGCACTATAAATGGTATCAGTGACCATGCTCGTTCCTTCTGCCCCTGTCAGCAGCGAGGTCAGCGGCTGCTGGAGGTCAGTAGGGAAACCAGGATATACCAGTGTTTTAATATCGACAGCTTTCATTTTTTCAGCCGGGCCGACAAAAACCTGATCGTCCTTCGTTTCTATCTGAACGCCCATTTCACGAAGTTTTGCAATCAGCGATTCAAGGTGATGAGGAATGACATTGTCAATCAGCACACCCTCGCCTGCTGCAGCGCCAACGATCATATATGTTCCTGCTTCAATCCGGTCAGGAATGATCGTATGCTGGCAGCCATGCAGGTTGTCGACTCCGTCAATACGGATGACATCTGTACCGGCTCCCTTAATTTTCGCACCCATATTGGTCAGCAATGTAGCAACATCGATAATTTCCGGTTCTTTTGCGGCATTTTCAATTATTGTTCTGCCTTTTGCCCGGACTGCGGCAAGCATAATATTAATCGTTGCCCCAACGCTGACAACATCCAGATAAATACGCGCCCCGCGCAGTTCATCGGCACGCAAATAAATGGCCCCCTGCTCGTTAGTCACACGTGCGCCAAGAGCTTCAAACCCCTTAATATGCTGGTCAATCGGCCTTGGCCCAAGATGGCAGCCTCCAGGCAATCCAATGACAGCTTTTTTAAAGCGGCCAAGCATGGCTCCCATCAAGTAATAGGAAGCACGCAATTTTTTTACTTTTCCGTTCGGCAAAGGCATGGAAATCATGGAAGAGGGATCAACAGTCATATCATTGTCTGTAAATTCAACCGTTCCCCCTATTTCTTCAAGCAGATCTTTTAAAATTTGAACATCCGAAATATCCGGCAAACCTTCAATCGTCACAGGCGACTCCGCTAAAATAGTAGCCGGGATCAATGCCACCGCACTGTTCTTGGCTCCGCTAATCCGGACTGTTCCTTTTAAAGGATATCCGCCTGCAATCATAAGCTTTTCCATTTGTAACTCCCTTCTAAGCCGTTGTTAATCGTGGACTGCTGAGAATAGCTTCTTAATTAGATAACTGTCTAGCTCCAATGCCTAGCCCCTCGAGTCATAAGCCAAATCACTCCAGAAATCAGGATTTCCTGCGTGATTCGTCTTATGCTTGTCGGGGCTGAACAGGCACTTCCGCTTTTCTAATGAGAGCCCTTACAGCAAAAGCTATACACTACTTTTCTAACCAATTACGTCAGAAAATAGCCCTAGCTTCTATAAGAAACCGAAATAGGCTTGTCCTATTGAATGTCAGAAAATATCTTTGGGAAAATATGCACTTTCATATTATCATGTATCTGCCGTTTTACAACATTGTTAGATGTATTAGGAACAATTTTCCATCTGTTTTTTACAGATTCCGACATTATCTTTATCTTATAGTTTACACGAAAAATCAAATCTCATGTATCGATAACGAAAAAAGTTAAAATTAAGAAAGAAGTACTAAAAGCAGAGGTTCAGGTTATGGGGCTGGCTTTGTTCCGCCATATTTCCTGCAGCGGATACAAAGCCAGATACCTAGAGTTATTTTACCGAAGAATCAAAACTGCTTTCTATAAAGTTTAATCTTATAGAATAGACAGTTGTCTAGCTCCAGCACCTATCGACTTGACGTGCTTCCCTCACCTCGTCTACGACGACGCACAGGATGTGCTAGTAAGGCGAGGCGCACAGGACGTGCGCGCTTCCGAGCGTTATAAGTCAACATCGAATCGCTATCGCTCTTCGTGTTTCCTTTATCTCACTCGGCTCAGTCCACCACGCTTCGTCGATGAGCAAGGTGCCTCCGCTTTTCTATCTGGAATTCCAGTCCGCTAAGAAAGCTTCAATTCCCTTATCTGTCAGCGGATGGTTGAATAATTGCTGAATTACTTTATACGGAACAGTCGCAATATGCGCACCTCTTAAAGCTGCATCGGTTACGTGCTGAGGATGTCTGATGGATGCTGCAATGATTTCCGTTTCAATGTCATGAATAGCAAAGATTTCTGCAATTGTTGAAATTAAATCCAGACCGTTGTGGCCAATATCATCCAAGCGCCCAAGGAATGGTGAAACATAGGTTGCACCAGCTCTTGCCGCAAGAAGTGCCTGGTTTGCACTGAAGATTAATGTAACATTTGTTTTAATGCCTTCTTTTGAAAAAGCGCTAACGGCCTTTAATCCATCCGGAGTCATCGGAACTTTAATGGTAATGTTTGGTGCAATTGCGGCAAGCTCTTTCCCTTCTCTAATCATTCCTTCTGCATCGAGGGCGATTACTTCTGCACTCACTGATCCTGGGACCAATTCCGTAATTTCGCGAAGGCGGTCAGGAAATGATACATTTTTTTCCTTCGCAACCAATGATGGATTTGTTGTTACACCAGCTACTACACCAAGCGAAAAAGCTTCTTTAATTTCTTCCATATTTGCCGTATCGATAAAAAACTTCACAATAATCCCACCTTATATAATATTTTGATAATTATTAATGAAAATCTCTATGTATCCTTTATTAGGGTCTTTTTTAAATTTGCCTGTTGATTTTCGTTCAAGGTACTCTCTTTCCGCGGGCGGCCCGGGAGCCTCCTCGGCGCCGCGCCTGCAGGGTCTCCCTTTACTCGCTTCTCCCGCTGGTGTCCCGTGCCTTCCACTTCAATCAACAGGGTGCCAAAATCACTAACCCGCTTTAACATACCTTTTATTAATATAAAATGAAGGGAAACCGCCTCTGTAAACTAGAAGGCGGTTTCTATTATTGCTTGTTCAGTTCTTTTATGCTTTATCTGAAGAACCAAACTCACGCATTTTGCCGATTACTGTTTCTTTAATCGCTTCACGTGCAGGCCCTAAGTATTTGCGTGGATCATACATTTCTGTATCTGCAGCCAATACTTCACGAACACGCTTTGCAGAAGCAATTTGGTTCTCTGTATTTACATTGATTTTAGCTGTCCCTAAAGAAACTGCTTTTTGAATATCTTTTGTTGGGATACCTGTTCCGCCATGAAGAACTAAAGGAACACCTGTAAGGTTTCCGATTTCTTCCATTTCAACAAAACCTAAGTTAGGTTCGCCTTTGTAAGGGCCATGAACAGAACCCAGTGCTGGAGCAAGGCAGTCGATGCCTGTGCGCTTCACTAGCTCTTCACATTCTTTTGCATCTGCATAAATAACGCCATCAGCAACAACATCGTCTTCCTGTCCGCCGACAGTTCCTAACTCAGCTTCTACTGAAACGCCTTTTGAATGTGCATATTCAACCACTTTGCTAGTAGTTGCTACGTTTTCTTCAAACGGATCATGGGAAGCGTCGATCATAACAGAAGTGAATCCTGCATCGATTGCTTCTTTACATTTATCAAAACTTGAACCGTGGTCTAAATGGATAGCCACTGGCACTGTAATTTTGTAATCTTCCAGCAGTCCTTCAACCATTTTTACAACCGTTTTGAAGCCGCCCATGTAACGAGCCGCACCTTCGGAAACACCAAGGATTACAGGTGATTTTTCCTCTTCTGCAGCCTGCAGGATAGCTTGAGTAAACTCAAGGTTGTTTAAGTTAAATTGACCTACTGCATAGCCTTCTGATTTTGCTTTGTTCAGCATTTCAGTCATAGAAACTAAAGGCATTTTTCTTCCTCCTTATTGATGATCGTTTAAGTTTTCACAGGACAAATACTGTTAAAGTTTTCCCCTTAACACTACCGAATATGTACCCTTTAAACTCCCTGATAAACGAAAGCGATCCTATGGAATTCATTTGTTATCATACCAAAAAGGATTTAGAAATGCCATTAATCTTGAGCGTTTTTCTTAATTGTCATAAAGCAAACGCTATCATTTTCATAACGATGGAATTTCAGGGTAAAAACGGTTTTTTTACGCTTTAATTCGAATTGGGAACCGGCAAATACTTCTTCACCGCTGCCCGAATATCATCGATATCAAATGGTTTTGCAAAGTGGGTAAGAGCGCCAAGATCTTTGGCTTCCTGAATCATATCCAACTCACCATATGCAGTCATGATGATAACCCGGATATCCTGATCAACCACTCTCATCCTTTTTAAAATTTCAATCCCATCCATTCCTGGAATTTTCATATCCAGAAGGACAAGGTCAGGCGAATGCTTGGAAACAATGTCGAGAGCCTGGACTCCATTGGCAGCCTGGTATGTGTCGTACCCTTCTTTTTGTAATACCTCATTAAGTAAAATGCGGATTCCGAACTGATCATCTACGATTAAAATTTTCCCTTTCATCAAGCCACCTCTTCCTGTCGTTTTAAAAGCACTTTGATTAAATACTTACTCAAGTATGACTGCAGGTCACTTAACTGTACATTCTCCTACAAGTAATTTCTCTACAAAACAGCATTATTCCTGCTATTTTTTGCAATTTTACTGTGAAAATTTTACCTTTCCCTTTCGTTTTACTATAATAGAACCTCAGGAGCAGTGACCGAAGGAGTGAAATACTTTGTTAAAAATGTTTTCTACCCAGCTTGCAGGATTGTTCAAACGGCTGCAGGAAAAAGAGGAATTTACCATCGAAGACAGCGCGCGCCTTCTGGCCCAAGCCGCTGCAGGCGACGGAAAAATATATTTTTATGGAACAAAGGAAATGAGCGGAATTGGCTATGAAGCTACCCAAAGCCAGGAACCGTTCCGGGATGCGGCTATTTGGGAAAATGATGACGAAATTTCGGAAACAGACAGATTTATTATTTTTTCAAGGAATTCCGATGATGAAGAGGCTATTGAATTAGCAAAAAAATTGGCCAATAAGGAAATCCCATTTGTGGCAGTTAGTACGGAAAAAGCTGATAGCAGCGACAATCTCGCCAATTTGGCCGATGTTCATATCGATTTGAAGTTAACGAAAGGGCTCCTTCCTGACGAAGAAGGAAACCGCTTCGGCTACCCTGCCTCCATGGCTGCTTTATTTGTGTATTACGGAATCAAATTTACGATTGAAGAGATTTTGGCTGAATACGAATAATACTTTTGCCATTTTCAAGAAAAAAGGCTAAAACTCCTATTCCAAATTGAATAGAACCGCGAAATATCCATTTTTATCCGCGGAAAGTACCTCATGTTCTTTTCAGCCTACTAAAAAAATCCCTCCGCACCTGGAGGGATTTTTCATATCTTATCATTTCTCGCTAACTTTCAGTGATGCCCCAATAAATTCACGGAATAGAGGCTGCGGGCGTGTTGGCCTTGAAATAAATTCCGGATGGAACTGGGATGCAACGAACCAAGGATGATCCTTCACTTCGATGATTTCCACCAAGCGGCCGTCCGGGCTTGTACCAGAAAAGACAAAACCGGCTTTTTCCATGTCCTGGCGGTAGTGGTTGTTAAACTCATAGCGATGGCGATGGCGCTCATAAACCACTTCATCCTGGTAAGCTTCAAATGCTTTCGTGTCTTCATCCAATTTACAAGCTTGTACTCCAAGTCTCAATGTTCCGCCTAAATCTTCGATGTCTTTTTGCTCAGGCAGAAGGTCGATGATTGGGTGCTCTGTGTTAGGGTCTATTTCTGCAGAGTGTGCATCTTTTAGGCCCAGTACGTTTCTTGCAAATTCAATGGAAGCCAGCTGCATGCCAAGGCAAATGCCCAGGAATGGCTTTTTATTTTCACGGGCAAATTGGATCGCAAGAATTTTACCTTCAATCCCGCGGTCGCCGAATCCTCCTGGAACAAGGATTCCATCTGCATCGTTCAGCAATTCTGTTACATTATCCTTATTTACTTCTTCAGAATTGATCCATTTAATTTCAATATCAGAATCATAAGCATAACCTGCATGTTTTAATGCTTCTACTACAGAAATATAAGCATCCTGCAATTCAACATATTTACCGACAAGGGCAATTTTTGTTTTCTTGGACAGGTTTAGAACCTTATCAACAAGCTGCTTCCACTCTGTCATATCCGCTTCTCCGCACTCCAGCTTCAAATGCTTGCAGACAATCTGGTCAAGTTGCTGCTTTTGAAGAGATAGCGGCACAGAATATAAAGTTTCTGCATCTGTTGCTTCAATAACCGCTTCCTTATCGATATCACAGAATAGAGCAATTTTATCCTTCATGTCCTGGGAAATCGGCATTTCCGTACGAAGAACAATCACGTTTGGCTGGATGCCAAGGCTTCTTAGTTCTTTCACGCTATGCTGAGTCGGCTTTGTTTTCATTTCTCCTGCTGCTTTAAGATAAGGAACCAATGTACAGTGAATGTACATCACATTGTCACGGCCGATATCGCTCTTGATCTGGCGAATCGCTTCAAGGAAAGGAAGTGATTCGATATCCCCGACCGTTCCGCCGATTTCTGTAATGACAACATCCGCATTGGTTTCATGCCCTGCACGGAAAACCTTGTCCTTTATTTCATTGGTAATATGCGGAATAACCTGTACAGTTCCTCCGTTATAATCTCCACGGCGTTCTTTTCGAAGCACCGTTGAGTAGATTTTACCCGTTGTAACACTGCTGTACTTTGTCAGGTTAATATCAACAAAGCGCTCATAGTGCCCCAAGTCCAAATCAGTCTCTGCACCGTCACCCGTTACGAAAACCTCACCATGCTGGTACGGGCTCATTGTTCCCGGATCCACATTTATGTAAGGATCAAATTTTTGAATCGTAACCGTTAAACCTCTGTTTTTCAAAAGGCGACCAAGTGATGCTGCTGTGATCCCTTTTCCTAATGACGAAACAACTCCGCCTGTTACAAAAATATACTTTGTCATGTAAAATTCCCCCTCAATATCAGTTTGTGCATATTCGTCTTGGTTTAAAGACTTCATTATAAAAATTCTATCTTCCAGCTGCCGGATTTTTTAACTCGCAGCTGCACCATTCGGCAAAGGGGAGGAAACGCAATTTTATCCTATTCACCCTAGGCAGAGACTGTTATTCGCCTCTTCCATATAAAAAATAAAAAGCGCTCCGCTTACTTATAAAGTAAGGGAGCGCTATTAGCGTCTAACGAATCGTTCCTTTTTTAAGGAGCCCAAAAATGATTCTACAAGCCCTGAAACGAAAAGTCAAGATTATAAATCTTCTTCTTCATCCTCAAGCTCAAGTTCATCTTCTTCAAGCTCTTCATCATCATCTTCAAGATCGAATTCTTCATCCTTATCAATGATTTCCTCGTCATCCTCGAAGTCTTCGTCAATATCATCATCGTCATCAAGAAGATCGTCATCATCGTCGTCTTCTGTCAGGTCGTCATCATCAAATCCGTCGATATCATCGTAATCGATATCCTCTTCATCCAGCTCATCGTAATCTTCAAGGTCAAGATCATCATCAACCTTCTTCTTCGCCTTTTTCTTCTTAGGCTTGATAACGGTAACGACTTCTTCTTCATACTGGTCTACCGGATACCAGGAACGAAGGCCCCAGCGGTTGTCACCCAATCCGATAAAATGGCCATCTATATTTAAATCAGTGTAGAACTGTGCAATTTTCGATTTAACTTGTTCTTCTGAAAGGTCCAGAAGTTTAGCCACTTCACCCATAATGTCATTAAAAGCCATTGGCTCTTTTTTGCTTTTTAAAAGTTCATAAGCCACTTCAATTAATGACATCTCTTGTAATTCTTCTTTTGAGATTTGTTTCAAACTCAATATCAGCACTTCCTTTCCCTATGTAACGCTATGGAACAGCGTAATAACCTATCAATCACTTTAAGTGAAGCTCCGCAATATCAGTACGGCATTGCTTCAAATCTTCAGGTCCGCCCCTTAAAGAGCTTTGGACAGCCTGCAAGAAGGCATATTCTTCATTATAAACAAATTTTTACGGTTTATGCCAGTTATATCTGCTGTTCATCCATTTTTTCTGCGATTTTATTTTGCAGTCCTTTTTAACATAAAGCTCTGTTAAAGAGGACTGTTGATTTCCGCTCAAGAAACTCAGCGAACAGCGGGCGGTCCGACGCTCCTCGTCGCTTTGCTCCTGCGGGGTCTCCCTTTGATCCGCACTCCCGCAGGACTTTGAATAAGCATCCTTGTATAAACACCGCACGAAGAAAATGCGAAATGCATTTTCGAGGAGTTCGTGCCTTCCGCTCCAATCAACAGGGTGCTAAAAACAACAATAAGCTTTAACAGAGCCTAATAAAAAGAAGAATTTAATCTGCCCTTTTCCTTTTCCTGCTTTTCAATGGCTGATCCATCTGTTTATAAGCCAGCCAAGTAAAATAAAACGATAATAAAAAGAATGCAATGGCTCCAAGCTGTCTTTCATATAGGAAGTAAACGCCCGCAATAGCCCCCACTAAAGCTGCATACAGAAATATTCTCTTCACATTTTCACATCCTCAGCATCCCCGAAGTGCACCACTATGTATAATGATTCCATTATATAGGATATGGATGTATCTTGTGTTAATTCAGTGTAAAAAAACAGGACCTATAACTCTGGAAAAATAAGGGCCTGCAGCAAGAGGCTGCAAGCCCTTATAAATCCTTTTACATATTCCGGCGATATTGTCCGCCAACTTCATATAGCGCACGTGTGATTTGTCCAAGGCTTGCCACTTTGACGGTTTCCATTAATTCAGCAAAAATGTTGCTGCCGCTGACAGCCGTTTCCTTCAAACGGTTCAAAGCCTTTTCTGCTTTATCTTTATTGCGCTCCTGGAAGCTGCGCAGATTGCGGATCTGGGTTTCTTTTTCTTCCTTCGTTGCTCTTGCAAGCTCCATACTGTCCATTTCTTCCTCTGAAGGAGGGTTCGGATTCAAGTATGTGTTTACTCCGATAATTGGAAGCTCCCCTGTATGCTTCTTCATTTCATAATACATGGACTCATCCTGGATCTTGCCGCGCTGATATTGAGTTTCCATGGCACCAAGCACGCCACCGCGATCATTAATGCGTTCGAACTCCTTTAATACCTGCTCTTCTACAAGATCGGTTAGCTCATCTACAATGAACGCGCCCTGAAGCGGATTTTCATTCTTTGATAAGCCATGCTCTTTAGTAATGATCATCTGGATGGCCATCGCACGGCGAACAGATTCCTCTGTCGGTGTGGTAATCGCTTCATCATAAGCGTTTGTATGAAGCGAGTTGCAATTATCCTGCAGGGCCATCAATGCCTGCAGAGTTGTACGGATATCATTAAAGTCGATTTCTTGTGCATGCAGCGAACGTCCGGAAGTCTGGATATGGTACTTCAGCTTCTGGCTTCGTTCATTGGCGCCATACTTATCCCTCATTACGGTTGCCCAGATGCGGCGCGCCACACGGCCAAGCACCGTATACTCAGGATCAAGTCCGTTTGAGAAGAAGAATGAAAGGTTTGGTGCGAAATCATTGATGTTCATGCCTCTGCTCAAATAGTACTCTACATATGTGAAGCCATTTGCCAATGTAAACGCGAGCTGTGAAATCGGGTTGGCACCCGCTTCAGCGATATGGTAGCCAGAGATCGATACAGAGTAATAATTCCGGACTTTGCGGTCAATAAAGTACTGCTGGATATCTCCCATCATTCGAAGCGCAAACTCTGTGGAGAAGATACATGTATTTTGGCCCTGGTCTTCTTTTAAAATATCAGCCTGAACCGTTCCCCTCACTGTCTCCAGTGTTTTCGCCCTTACTTCGGTAAACTCTTCCGGAGTGAGCACTCGGCCAAGTACCTGCTCTTTTGCTTCAATCTGCTGCTCAATCGCTGTATTCATAAACATGGCCAATATGATCGGAGCCGGTCCATTAATCGTCATGGATACGGATGTAGATGGATGGCATAAATCAAATCCTGCATACAGTTTTTTCATATCATCAAGCGTACAAACACTGACACCGCTCTCCCCAACTTTTCCGTAAATGTCCGGGCGGTAATCCGGGTCTTCTCCGTAAAGGGTGACCGAATCAAACGCAGTGCTCAAACGCTTAGCTGAATCATCTTTTGAAAGATAGTGGAAGCGGCGATTTGTCCGTTCAGGTGTACCTTCGCCGGCAAACTGCCTTTTCGGGTCTTCTCCCTCGCGTTTGAATGGGAAAACGCCTGCTGTATACGGGAATGAACCCGGGACATTTTCTCTGTACACCCAGCGGATGATTTCTCCATAATCCTTGTACTTAGGCAGTGCCACCTTTGGAATAGAAAGGCCTGATAAGCTCTTTGTTTTTAAAACCGTTACGATTTCCTTATCACGGATTTTTGTCACAAATTGCTCGCCTGAATATTTTTCCTTCAGACTATCCCAGCCTTTAAGAATATTCTTCGTTTCTGCTGTCAGTCTATCTTCCGCTGCACCTTTGATTGCCTCCAGAGAAGCGATAACCTCATCGTTTCCTTCCTGTTCCTTTACCGCAAGAAGGGCACCCTCCAACTGGAATAATTTGCGGGCAAGCTCGGCCTGCTCTTCGGCTTTCTTATGATAGCCTCGGACTGTGTCTGAAACCTCACGCAAATAATAGCGCTGCTCATTTGGAATAATGACATTCTGCTTTTCAACTTTCGCTTCTTTTGAAAAACTTGTCTCCCAATCTGTGCCCGCATTTTTGTTAATTGTTTCAACCAGTGCAGCGAACACCGCATTCGTTCCCGGATCATTGAACTGGCTTGCAATCGTACCGTATACCGGCATTTCTTCTAATTCTTTTTCAAAAAGCATACGGCTGCGCTGATATTGCTTTTGCACCTGGCGCATGGCATCTTCAGACCCCTTGCGCTCAAATTTATTGATAACGATTAAGTCTGCATAATCAATCATGTCTATTTTTTCAAGCTGGGAAGGAGCGCCGAACTCACTTGTCATCACATACATAGAGACATCACAAATTTCAGTAATGCCCGCATCCCCTTGCCCGATTCCGCTCGTTTCCACAATAATCAAGTCAAAGCCGGCTGCCTTTACAACCGAAATCGCATCCTGAATCGCAAGTGAAAGCTCACTGCGTGAATTTCTTGTTGCAAGGCTTCTCATATAAACGCGCGGATTAAAGATTGCGTTCATACGGATGCGGTCACCCAGAAGCGCACCGCCCGTTTTTTGCTTAGTCGGATCAACGGACAGGATGGCGACCTTCTTTTCCGGGATTTCGTTGATAAAACGGCGGATCAGCTCATCCGTTAAAGAGCTTTTACCTGCACCGCCTGTACCTGTAATCCCAACAACCGGCACCTGTTTTTCAAGCGACTTTACTTTCTCCATAACGGTTTCCAGAGATGCCGCTGCTTCTTTGCTCTCCGTAACCTGATGCTCAGCAAGGGTAATCAGCTTGGCAATTGCATTGGTTTCCCCCTCCTGAAGCTTTTCAATTTGCTCGGATGACTCTGCTGTGAAAGTCGGAAAATCACATTCTTTAATCATCTGGTTGATCATGCCCTGCAGGCCGGACTTTCGACCATCTTCAGGAGAAAAGATTCTTGCGATTCCGTAATCATGCAATTCCTTGATTTCCTTCGGGATGATCACTCCGCCGCCACCGCCATAAATGCGGATGTGGGAAGCGCCTCTTTCCTTCAGCAAGTCATACATATACTTAAAATATTCAACATGTCCTCCCTGATAAGAGGAAATCGCGATTCCCTGTACATCTTCTTGAATCGCCGCGTTGACGACTTCTTCTACCGAGCGGTTATGTCCGAGATGGATAACCTCCGCACCGCTTGCCTGAATAATTCTTCGCATTATGTTAATGGAAGCATCGTGGCCATCAAAAAGACTTGAAGCCGTCACAAAGCGAATATGATTTTTCGGCTTATACACTTCTGGATTACTCATACTTCTCCCCCTTGTCCGAAAGCACAGGCACCTGGGCAGCTGATGCCTGTGCGCATAAAATTTAAACTTATTAAGCGTTTTCCGAAACCTTGCTTGGGTTTCTTATCCCTTGAAAAAGCAGATCAGTCTGCAGCTTGATATATTCCTCAATCGTATACATTTTTTGCAATGTCCAGCGCCGGAATGCCCACATTTGCCCCTGTACAAAAATGTTATGGGCAATCATTTTAATTTTCTCCTCGGGCAGATCCAGTTCACCGTTTTCCACACAAAGCGTAATCACATGCTCAAACATGCCAACCATTTCAATTTCTTTTTTCAGAACGTACGGAAGCGCGTCCTTTGTTAAGGATTTTACTTCCTGGTACATGACGAGCACTTCATCCTGCATTTCATCGACTACCTTGAAATAATCAGCGATCCCCTGCTCCAGGCTTTCAAGTGTACCCTGTTTTGTATCAAGGCCTTTTTGCAGCCGCTCTGCAACCTGGTCATAAATACTGTCACAAACCAGGTATAACACGTCTTCCTTCGTCCGGATGTACTCATAAAGCGTCCCGATACTAAAACCAGATGCCTTTGCGATCTCTCTAGTTGTTGTACGATGGAACCCTTTTTGAATAAAAAGGGTGACGGCACCTTTAATCATTTGATCGCGCCTCTTTTTAACAAGGCGCTCATCTTTAACAGAAGCCTGCACTTCCCGTTTTTTCATTTTTACCTACCGCCTTTGCAAATCCCCCGTTTTTGCTGAATCCCTGTTTCAGCTTGAATAAGACCAAAGCACCTGCCGCCTATTTTATTGGAAGCCGGACAACTGGCCTGCCCCAAGTTAAATTACTTTTCTTATTTCGTTACCATACGCGAGATTACGAGACGCTGAATTTCCTGCGTTCCTTCGTAAATCTGCGTAATTTTCGCGTCACGCATAAAGCGTTCTACCGGATAATCCTTTGTATAGCCATATCCGCCGAAAATTTGAACAGCATCCGTTGTCACCTTCATTGCCGTGTCGCCGGCTAGAAGCTTAGACATTGCAGATTCTTTTCCGTATGGAAGGCCTTCTGATTCCAGCCATGCTGCCTGATAAGTTAATAGTCTTGAAGCTTCAATGCTTGTCGCCATGTCCGCCAGTTTGAATCCGATCCCCTGCTGAGCAGCAATCGGCTTGCCAAACTGTACTCGCTCTTTTGCATACTCGATGGAAGCATCCAAAGCACCCTGTGCAATTCCGACAGCCTGTGCTGCGATACCATTGCGTCCGCCATCAAGTGTCATCATCGCGATTTTGAAGCCTTCTCCAACTTCTCCTAGTACGTTCTCAACAGGAACCTTGCAATCTTCAAAAATAATTTCTGTTGTCGGCGATGAACGAATGCCCAATTTCTTTTCCTTCTTGCCTACAGAAAAGCCTTCAAAGCCTGCTTCCACAATAAATGCTGTTGTTCCTCTATGTTTTTCAGCCGGATCAGTTAACGCGAATACCACATAAATATCTGCAACTCCCCCGTTTGTGATGAAAATTTTGCTGCCGTTCAATACGTAATGGCCGCCTTCCAGACGCGCAGTTGTTCTCATTCCGCCTGCATCTGAACCGCTGCCAGGCTCAGTTAGTCCGTACGCACCGATTTTTTCACCCTGGGCCATTGGCTTTAAATACTTTTGCTTTTGTTTTTCGCTGCCAAACTTGAAGATCGGCCAGCCTGCAAGGGAAGTATGTGCAGAAAGGGTTACACCTGTTGAAGCACACACTCTTGAAAGCTCTTCAACTGCGATGCAGTATGCAAGGTAATCGCTCCCGATTCCGCCGTACTCTTCAGGCCAAGGAATACCTGTTAAGCCAAGCTCCGCCATCTTATTGAAGATTTCACGGTCAAAACGCTCTTCCTCATCACGCTCTGCCGCTGTTGGAGCTACTTCATTTCTGGCAAAGTCGCGAACCATTTTTCTTATCATTTCATGCTCTTCACTTAATTGAAAATTCATTGTCAGTCCCTCGCTTTGTATGAATCGTTGATATAATTTGAATTTCGTTGATATAGTGGAAACTTCGTTGATAAAAGGTTGGTTTTCGTTGATATATTGAAATTTTCGTTGATAAAATGTCTTTCCTGCTGCTTTTCGGCTATGATAGGGCCTGTCTCGCTCTATTAAAGCTGCTTACTGATGACAATCCGCTGAATTTCACTTGTTCCTTCGTAGATTTCGGTTATTTTTGCATCACGGAAGTAGCGTTCAACCGGATATTCCTCTGTATAGCCGTATCCGCCAAAAACCTGGATGGCTTCTGTCGTAACTTCCACTGCTGTTCTTGATGCAAAAAGCTTTGCCATGGATGCTTCCAGCCCGCACTTGATTCCGCGCTGGCGAAGCTCAGCAGCGCGATAGATTAATAGCTTTGCAGCTTCAACATTTGTCGCCATGTCCGCTAGCTTAAATCCTATTCCCTGCTGAGCAGCAATCGGCTTTCCGAATTGTACGCGCTCCTTTGCATAATCGGCTGCTGCTTCAAATGCTGCCTCAGCAATTCCAAGTGCCTGTGCAGCAATCCCGATCCGCCCTGCATCCAGGTTTGCCATAGCAATCTTAAAACCTTCACCTTCATTGCTGAGAAGGTTTTCAGCCGGAACGCGCATATCTTCAAAAGTCAGCTGCAGCGTCCTGGATCCGTGCAAGCCCATTTTGTGCTCATCTTTTCCGAATACAAGGCCTGGAGCATCCTTCTCTACGATAAACGCGGAAACTCCTTTGCTGCCCAGCTCCGGATTTGTCGAAGCAAATACAATATACACATCTGCCTCGCGGCCATTGGTAATGAATACCTTCGATCCATTGATAACGTAATGGTCTCCGTCTTTTACTGCACGTGATTTTAAACTTCCCGCATCTGAGCCTGCGCTCGGTTCTGTGAGGCAAAAAGCGCCAAGATACTCGCCTGAAGCAAGCTTTGGTACATATTTTTGCTTTTGCTCCTCTGTTCCGAAATATAGTATCGGATTAGTCCCTACAGATGTATGGACCGATAAAATAACGCCTACCGTCGCACTTACTCGGGACAGCTCATGAATGGCAATGATATAAGAGGTAAAATCCATTTCCGATCCGCCGTACTTCTCCGGAATTGGAATCCCCATCAAGCCGAGATCGCCCATTTTACGCAGAATCTCTCTCGGAAACTCGCCCTGCTCCATTTTTTCAACAAAAGGTGCAATCTCCGTCTGGGCAAAATCGCGCACCATTTTTCTCATCATTTCCTGCTCTTCTGTAAATCTCAGGTTCATTTGTATTCCCCCCGATGCTGCTTGGCTTTTAGTAGCCAAGCCCCTATGATTGGTAAACTGTCTCAAGGGCCTTAAAGCCCTTGCTTTATTCGTAAACGTAGAAGCCTCTGCCTGTTTTCTTGCCGAGCCAGCCAGCTTTAACATATTTTCTTAATAATGGGCATGGGCGGTATTTATCATCGCCAAAGCCTTCGTGGAGTGTTTCCATAATATAAAGACAAGTATCCAAGCCAATGAAATCTGCTAAAGTCAGCGGTCCCATCGGATGGTTCATGCCAAGCTTCATCACTTCATCAATCGCCTCTTTCGATGCAACCCCTTCATAAAGTGTATACACCGCTTCATTGATCATCGGCATCAATACCCGGTTGGAAACGAACCCTGGGAAGTCGTTTACTTCAACAGGTACCTTTTTAAGCGTTTTCGTAATATCTTCGATTGTTTGGTACACTTCATCCGCTGTAGCAAGGCCGCGGATGATTTCAACCAGCTTCATCACAGGCACTGGATTCATAAAGTGCATGCCGATCACTTTTTCCGGACGGTTTGTAGCAGCCGCGATTTCTGTGATTGGAAGGGATGATGTATTGCTTGCCAAAATCGCATGCTCTGGTGCAATTTCATCCAGCTGGCTGAAGATCTTTGTTTTAATCTCCTTGTTTTCAACTGCCGCTTCGATGATAAGGTCAACATTTTTTGCATCCTGCAAATCCGTTGAAGCGGTTACATTTCCGAACACAGTTTCCATTTCCTCCGCTGTCATGCGCTCTTTCTCCACCTGGCGGGAAAGATTCTTTTTAATAACGCCCAGTCCGCGTTCTACAAACTCTGCCTTCAGGTCGTTCAGCAGCACGCTGTATCCCGCCTGTGCACAAACCTGTGCAATTCCAGATCCCATTTGTCCTGCCCCGATTACCATAATGCTTTTTACGTTCATGTTCATATCCTCCGTTCTTGAACTTTGGCCGGTATTTCTGCTGCTTTGGCCGGTAAATCATCATTTTTGGCCGGTAAATGTATGAATTCGGCCGGTAAAAGCCGTAAATTGGCCGGTAAATGACTTAAAAGTTATATACAATCTATTAAACTGCTATTTTTGACCGATCCCTCTTTTATTTGGCCGATAAACTTCTAGTTTAGGCCGATAAATATTCAAATTTGGCCGTTAAATTGCCTTTTTTGGCCGATAAAAACTAGAATTTGGCCGTTAAACTGCTTTATTAAGGACCGGTAATCCTTGAATGGACCATTAAACTGCCCTTTTGAACGGCAATTCCTCGAATTAGCCATTAAACTGCTTTTTTTTGACCAATAATTCCTCGTATCTGTCATCAATTGCACTTACGGCCGTTAAACACCCATCCTGCTCTAAATTACTGCTTCGGAACCTCGATCATGACTGCATCGCCCTGGCCGCCGCCGCTGCAGATGGCCGCAATGCCGATTCCGCCGCCCCGGCGCTTTAATTCATGCATTAATGTTAAAATAATTCTCGCTCCGCTTGCGCCGATTGGATGTCCCAGCGCGACTGCTCCACCGTTCACGTTGACTTTTTCTTCATTCAGATTGGCAATTTTTCCACTCGTTAACGCAACTGCCGCAAACGCTTCGTTAATTTCAAACAGATCAACTTCTTCAAGAGATTTTCCTGTCTTTTTCAAAAGCTCATTTATAACAAGTCCCGGAGTCTGCGGGAAGTCTTTTGCTTCAACTGCGATAGCTGCATGGCCGAGGATATAGGCTTCCGGCCTTTTGCCTTCACGTTCTGCACGCTCTTCGCTCATGAGCACCAATGCTGCTGCGCCATCGTTAACACCCGGTGCATTTCCGGCAGTAATCGTTCCGTCCGAATTGAACACGGATCGAAGCTTACCCAGCTTTTCTAAAGAGGTATCTTTACGAGGCGATTCATCCTGAGAAACAACGACAGGTTCACCTTTTCGCTGCGGAATTTGCACAGGTACAATTTCCTCTGCCAATTTGCCAGATTCAATTGCAGCGATCGCACGTTCATGGCTTCTTAATGCCCAGTTGTCCTGCTCTTCACGGCTGATTTCAAATTTTTCCGCTGTTGAATTTCCGTACGTTCCCATATGGACGCCTGTGAAGCTGCAGCTTAACCCATCATGAACCATTAAATCCTTAACTGTCGAATCACCCATGCGCAAGCCCCAGCGTGCTTTCGGCAATATGTAAGGAGCATTGCTCATAGACTCCATGCCGCCAGCCACAATCACTTCCTCGTCCCCTGCACGGATAATTTGGTCACCCAACGTCACACTGCGCATCCCGGAAGCACAAACCTTATTGATCGTTTCGGTTTTTATTTCCCATGGCAAGCCTGCTTTTCTTGCAGCCTGGCGCGAAGGAATTTGGCCCTGTCCGCCCTGGAGAACGGTTCCGAGAATCACTTCGTCCACTTCTTCAGGATTTACACCGGCGCGATTTAATGCTTCTTTTACTGCAAATCCACCAAGATCAGAAGCAGAAAAGCTGCTAAGACCTCCGGCAAATTTTCCAAAAGGTGTTCTTACTCCGCTAAGAATTACGGTTTTCCCCATAAAAGAATCGCTCCTTTGTACTATTAATTTAAAATGTTCGAAAAATTTTTTAGAAAAAATTTTGAGTCTCTGCAGTTGGTCTTGTTGAAGTTAAATGTAGGTGAGGTACTAAGGTTGACTGAACGCTCGCTCGAAAAGACGGCGTACAAATAGGAGATAATCGATCTCCATCCCGTTTTTTAAAAATTGTAAGCGCTTTATTCTATTTTACTAGAAAAATAGCAGAAATTGAAACACTTTACACAAAATTCATAAAGTTTAACTTCCATGAGCGGGTCCCCCACATGGTTAGTTAAACTTACCATGCTTAGGGCGCCACATCCTCCCAAAAGCTACCGCTTTCGGTCGTGCGATGAATCGCTGACGAAGTTTCCTTGTCCTGTGGCATCGCCTGGCTAGGACGTCCTGTCCGTCGCCGGGCTTTCACTGGCAGTTGTCCACCTAATATTCAGCAGATAAAACTGTCTATCAATTGTGGACTTACTGCCAGTTAATCTGCGGCAAAAATCATTCTCCTGTCACATACATGTATGCCCGAAAGTGACTAAAAATGCTTTAAATAATTTTGTTTCAGTGCTTCCATTTCTACTAATGTTACTTTATTTTAGGCTTTGTTAACTTGTCTGTTGATCTCCGCTCCAGACGCTCAGCGAACCGCGGGCGGTCCGGGAGCCCCCTCGGCGCATGACGCACCTTCGGGGTCTCCCTTTGACTCGCATTCCCGCAGGACATTGAATAAACAGCCTTGAATTAACACCTCACGAAGAAAATGCGAATGCATTTTTGAGGATCTCGCGTCTTCCGCTCCAATCAACACGGTGCCAAATTATATAATTACCATATTTTTAAGAAGCTAAATTCTGCTTTTCACCCACAATGGACTTTTCTAGAATTTCAGCAACATCGTACGTGTGAACCTGTTCTTCCACTTCTTTTGCTTTTGTTCCATCAGAAAGCATGGTTAAGCAGTAAGGACATCCTGAACTGATCACTGACGGGCTAACCGCAAGCGCCTGCTCTGTACGTGATACGTTGATGCGGTGTCCTGTTTCTTCCTCCATCCACATCAAGCCGCCGCCCGCTCCACAGCACATGCCGGTTTCGCGGTTTCTTTCCATTTCCACAAGCTTAACGCCTGGAATAGACTTAAGGATTTCACGCGGAGGATCGTAAACCTCGTTGTAGCGTCCAAGGTAGCAAGAATCATGGAATGTGATTGTTTCGTTCACTGCATATTGCGGCTTCAGCTTGCCTTCTTCTACAAGCTTGGCAAGAACCTCAGTATGGTGATATACCTCTGCCTGCAATCCGAAATCCGGATACTCGTTTTTGAAAATGTTGTAGGCATGCGGGTCGATTGTAACGATTTTCTTCACTTCATTTTTCTCAAATTCTTCAATATTCTTAGTCGCAAGCTCCTGGAATAAGAACTCGTTGCCTAGACGTCTTGGCGTATCGCCTGAGTTCTTTTCCTTGTTTCCAAGAATAGCAAACTTGACGCCTGCCTCATTCAATAGCTTGGCAAAGGATAGAGCAATCTTTTGGCTGCGGTTATCGTAAGATCCCATTGAGCCAACCCAGAATAAGTATTCGAACTCTTCTCCCGCCTTTTTCATTTCCTTCACTGTCGGCACATGAACATCCTCGCGTGCCTCTCTCCAGTCTTCGCGCTCCTTGCGGTTTAGTCCCCAAGGATTGCCCTGGCGTTCGATATTCGTCATCGCTCGTTGTGCATCAGCATCCATTTTACCCTCTGTTAAAACAAGGTAACGGCGCAGATCGATAATCTTATCAACATGCTCATTCATAACAGGACATTGGTCTTCACAGTTGCGGCAAGTCGTACATGCCCAGATTTCTTCTTCTGTAATGACTTCGCCAATCAGGCTTGGGCTGTATGCAATGCCAGCCGCCGCTTCTTCAGCACCTTGGCCTGCTGCTGCAAGAGCAATCTGATTGCCTTTCGTGTTTGAAAAAGCAAATGTTGGCACCCAAGGCTGCTTGGATGTAACAGAAGCACCGTGGTTTGTTAAATGGTCGCGCAATTTGATAATCAGATCCATAGGCGAAAGCATTTTACCAGTACCTGTAGCCGGACACATATTTGTACAGCGTCCACATTCCACACATGCATAGAAATCAATCATTTGGTGCTGTGTAAAGTCTTCAATCTTGCCGACACCAAAGCTTTCTTGCGATTCATCTTCAAAATCGATTTCTTTTAATTTTCCCGGGTTATCCATGCGGTTGAAATAAACGTTGGCCGGTCCGGCGATTAAGTGAGCGTGCTTGGATTGCGGCACGTACACAAGGAATGCTAATAGGAACAGCAAATGAATCCACCATGCGATATAGAATACAACGATCGCCCCGGTTTCTCCCATCCATGAGAATGCTCCTGCAATGAGGGACGCAACAGGCTCAGACCATGTTCCTTCATGGCCATGCCAGATCATGCTCATCCCATTTCCAAGGAGAACAGAGAGCATTAACCCTCCGATAAAAATAAGTACAAGACCTGCTTTAAATCCTCTCTTTAAGCGAACAAGCTTTTCAACATAACGTCGGTAAAAAGCCCAGATCACTGCAACAAGGATCATCAGGGTCACAATTTCCTGGAAAAACGTGAAGCCAGGATATAAAGGTCCCAGCGGCAAATGTGCACCAGGCTTAATTCCCTTGATAATAAAATCAATGGCACCGAATTGAACAAGAAGAAATCCGTAGAAAAACATGAGGTGCATGATTCCGCTTTTCTTATCCTTTAAGAGTTTCTTCTGTCCAAACACATTGACCCAGATTTTTTCTAGGCGCTCTTTTACTTTGCCGTCAAATTCGACCTTTTTGCCAAGCTTGATATATTCGATCCGTGTCTTGACAACATAGACAAACAGGCTGACAGCGTAAGCGGTTACAAGAAGGAATGCAATTAAATTAATCCATAATAAACCGTTCATAGGGCATAGTGCTCCTTTCGTAAATTATCCCAGCACTTTTTGTGCTAATTCATTCTCCTTAGAAAATTTTAAATACAATAAAATTTTCTGAATTTATCTCTTACTCCCATTATATTATGAATGAGCATTCAGTCAACCACTTTTTCAATAAAGTTGTTCGAAAAGTTTAATTATTTTGTTATCCACATGTAGATAACTTCTATTCGTTTTGGAAAAAGTCCTGCAATAAACTTGAAGATTCCATGATAGAAATGCAACCGAAGGAAATACTAACAGGAAATCTTGTTGAGAGGAAGATGGCATTGACAGTCTGGAATATCATCATGGTCATTTTACTCGTGCTCTTTTTATGGATGTATATCGATTTTACATTGGGCCGTAAAAATCATTTAAAAAAACTTGAGCGAACAAATTGTCCAATCCGCCAGAGCGATATGGAGATGTTTACAGACGGGCCTGCTCTATTCAAAGACTTGTTTTCCGAAATAAGAAACGCCCAAAAGCATATCCATATTTTATTTTATATTTTGAAAGATGATAAAATCAGCCAGGAGTTTTTAGCCATTCTAAAGGGTAAAGCAAAGGAAGGGGTTGAAGTCCGCCTCCTTCTCGATTGGGTCGGCAGCTTTCCTGTTAAGAGAAAAACAGTTAAAGATCTCAAGAGCAGCGGAATTAAATTTTCCTTTGCACATGTTCCAAAGCCGCCTTTTCTTTTCTATTCGTTTCAAGCTAGAAACCACAAGAAGATTACCGTTATTGACGGAAAGATCGGGTTTAGCGGCGGTTTTAATATCGGGAAAGAATACATTAATAAAGACCCAAAGCTGACACCCTGGCGCGATTACCATTTAAAATTCCAAGGCGAAGGTGTTCACGATCTTCAAAGAGAGTTTCTTGTAGATTGGTACAAAGCAACAAAGACCGACCTGCTGGCAGACAGCATCTATTTTCCTGAACTCCATACGGGCAAATATAAACATCAGTTGGCTGCTTATAAAGGGGCCTTTATGGAAGAAAGCTTTTCCTCTATAATCCGAAATGCAAAGAAGTCCATTACAATTGGCACGCCTTATTTTATTCCGAGCAAAAGGCTCTTCCAGGACTTAAGCCATGCATTGAAACGAGGCATCACTGTAAAAATTCTTGTTCCCTGCATGACGGATCATGTCCTTGTAAAAGAAGCCTCTTATCATTATTTAAGAAAGCTGCTAAAGCAAGGTGCCTATGTATATGAATATTTGAACGGCTTTTACCATGCCAAGGCCATTATCATTGATGATGAAACCAGTGATGTCGGAACTGCCAATTTTGATAAACGGAGCCTGTTTTTAAACTATGAAATCAATTGCTTTATTTATGACAAAGAATTCATCCAAAAAGTCCAAGCAGTTTTAGATAAGGACATTCAAAATGCGAAAAGATTAACGTTAAAAGAATTAAACCGTCCGGATCCTTTTCGGACATTTAAGGAGATGCTTGCCCGCACGGTGGCCAGTTTCCTTTAAGGGAATCCGGGGAAAAGAAGGTGCAGCAAAAATGAAGATTCGCTTAGGATATGTTTCCCACGCGATCAGTTTGTGGGAAGCTTCCCCTGCCAGAACTTTAACCTTTACCCGCTATCAGCAAATGCCTGCCGAAGAAAGGCTGGAAAAACTGAAAACAGTCACAGCTCAAAATCTGCAGAACACGTTAAGGATGCTGCATTACAATATTGCACATGAAATTCAATTGTACCGGCTCTCCAGTTCCATCGTCCCCCTAGCCACCCATCCTGAAGTATTATGGGATTTTGTCACACCCTTTAAGGAAAAGTGGCTGGAGATTGGCGAGGTTATCAAAAAACATAAACTGCGGGTCAGCTTCCACCCCAACCAGTTCACCTTGTTTACATCACCCCGGGAAGAAGTAACAAAAAACGCTGTCAAAGATATGGAGTATCATTACCGGATGTTTGAAGCCATGGGTGTGGAAAAAGAAAGCATCATCAATATCCATATCGGCGGGGCATATGGAGACAAGCTGACGACAATTGATCGTTTTCATGAAAATCTAAAGATGCTGCCATCTTACATTAAAGAAGTAATGACGCTGGAGAACGATGATAAAACCTATAATACGGATGAAACTCTGTTGGCCTGCCAGCAAGAAAATATTCCTCTTATGTTCGACTATCATCACCATATCGCCAACCTCGGGAACCGGCCGTTGGAAGAACTCCTGCCGGAAATTTTCCTTACATGGGAAAAAACCAGCCTGGAGCCGAAGATTCATATTTCATCCCCTAAATCTGAAAAAGCTTTCCGGTCCCACGCTGACTACGTAGATCTTGACTTTATCAGGCCGCTTCTCAATTTGCTGAGAACCTTTGACCGGGACATCGACTTTATGATTGAAGCAAAAGCAAAGGACAAAGCAGCTCTTAAGCTGACAGAGGAGATCAGCAGCATACGCGGCGTCAAAAGGCTCGGCGGTGCGGAGATTGAGTGGAAATAACGAGGGAGTTCCTCCGCCAAAGAGGAACTCTTTTTTTGGGCTCTGTTAAACTTGCCTATTGATTTCCACTCAATATGCTCAGCGAACAGCGGGCGGTCCCACGCTCCTCAAGCACTAAGCCTGCGGGGCCTCCCTTTAACTCGCTTCTCCCGCTGGACAATGAATGGCGTCCTCGAATAAGGAAATGCGGCATTTTCGAGGTGTCTTCCGCCTTCCGCCTTCCGTTCCTACAGGGTGCCAACATCAACAATGAACTTTAACAAGCCTTTTATTTTAACTGGATTTCTTTTACCTTTTTCCTCATATCTTCTGGCCACCATGCCCCACAGTCATCTGATACGATACAAGCAGCGCATTTCTCCAGATCATATACCTTCATCCCCGTAATTGGCGGTGAATAAAGATGCAAAGTTACAAGATAATCCATACCTGCTCTCTTCATTTTGTGAACGCCCTTTTTAGGCGCAAAAAAGAAGGAACCCTGCCCCTTTATCTCAGCAAACAGCTCCTGTGGAATCTGATTTTGTTTCACTGCAAAAACTGTATTTTCAGAAGCCCCGTTTAAAACTTGTATCCATCCGCATGAATTCCCATGATCGTGAGGGGCACATTCTAAATCCGACCAGTTCATTACAAGTAGTTCCACTTCATCATTTTGATAGAGAAGCTTGCGATAGTAGGGCTTTCCATCTGCAGATTGCAGATAAGGAAGCATCTCTTCCAGGTTAATATCCAGTGATTTCAACGCCTTTTTAAGCTCTTCTGCAGAAGGCGAATTCAATTCATCCAAACAGCCTTTAAACCGGTCATGCAAAGCCATAAATGATTCCCCCTTCACATTTTGGCTTATCGTCTCCTCCATAAAATAATCGTACCTATCTGACCATTGACTATCAGAACTCCTATAATAATTATGACACCACCCAGTATGCTTATGAAAAAAACTTTCTCATGCAGCAGAAAAATGGCCGCAATCAGGGTGAACAACGGTTCCATATACATAAACATCGAAACCTTTGACGCTTCCAATACTTCGTGCGCCTTAGCCCAATACCAATAAGCAATCCCTGATACAAATACACCTAGAAATACTATATGGCTCCATTCGACGGCAGTTAAAAGATGAAAGCTCTCCCATCCCCTATCTCTTACCAGAAAAGGGATGGTTAGGCTGCATCCCAGCAAACTCATATAAAATGTAACAACAAGAGATGGAAGTTCAATGTGCAGCCTTTTTAACAGTACTGAGTAGACCGCCCAATTCAGCGTACTTATAATCATTAGGATATAACCAATATTTATGGCAAACCCCAATGTCTGACCGCTTCTCGCCCCGGTCACCATCAAAACCCCTGAAATAGCAATCATTATACCGATTGACCTTACGAGTGTCAGCTTCTCATGCAAAAAAACCATCGAAAGCAATACTGTGAACACAGGCGAAAATGAAATCATCCACCCTGCTGAGGAAGCGTCAATCGTAAGAAGAGCAGTCGCCTGGATCACTTGATGAATAAAAACCCCCAACACACCGAGCACAATCAAATGCGGAATATATTTGACGGGAATCTTTAAGGGATATCTTTTCAAAAGCAGTAAAAAGAATAAAAATGCTGCACCAATCGCAAAGCGAAGCATAAGCAGCGTGAACGGATCCAATTTATCAATGACTGCTTTTGTTGAAACAAAAGAAATTCCCCAAAAACAAATCGAAATCGTGGCATATAAAGAAGCTGCAAAATTAGCTTTTACTGGAATCATAGGATACCTGATTTCCTTTCCGAATATATGTCTTTTTTCATCATATGCTCGTCCAATTGGAAAATGCTGATCTTGTCCATCAAACAGTCTGCTGGTTAAGGGATGCCATTCTGTTTATGAGGACATATATGTGGAATAGTCAAATAAGCAATATTTTTTATCAAATAGACCCAGGAGGTGTTAAGAATGAAAGCAGCACAGCTACTTATTAAGTGTCTTGAAAACGAGGGTGTTGAATATATTTTCGGTGTTCCTGGCGAGGAAAACCTGGATATTATGGATGCTCTTCTCGATTCAAGCATTGAATTTATTGTGACCAGGCATGAAACAAATGCAGCGTTTATAGCAGGTACCTATGGCCGCCTGACAGGAAAGCCTGGAGTCTGCTTATCTACTTTGGGACCGGGCGCAACAAATCTGCTGACAGGGGTTGCTAATGCAAATATGGACCACTCCCCTCTCATTGCCATAACCGGACAAGCAGGCTTGGACCGGCAGCACAAAATTTCCCATCAATACTATGACCTGGTTTCCGTTTTTGAACCGGTGACAAAATGGAATGCCCAAGTTAAAACAACAGATATCATTCCGGAGGTTGTCAGGAAAGCTTTTCGAGTAGCCACGAAAGAAAAGCCTGGAGCTGCTCATATTGATCTTCCTGAAGATGTTGCGGCCATGGAAGTGGATTCATCCCCGCTTGAAATGATGAATCATTCTCTGCCGGAAGCCAGTGAACGAGTGATCCAGGAAGCCGCAAATTTGATAGAAAAAGCAGAACACCCGCTTATATTGGCTGGCATGGGGGTTGAAAGAGGACAAGCTGCCGACAGCTTGCGTGAACTTGTGGAAAAAACCAGGATTCCCGTTGTCCATTCCTTTATGGGTAAAGGAGCCATATCCTGGAGAAATGAGTTAAGCTTGCTTACCGCCGGTTTAAGCAGCAATGATTATATTACTTGCGGATTCCGGGAATCAGATTTAATTATTGCAATAGGTTTTGATATGGCAGAATATCCGCCAGGAAATTGGAATCCCGGCGGGCGAACACCGATTTTGAATATTGATACGATCGAAGCTGAAACGGATGCAAGCTATCCGGTTAAGCATCATGTACTAGGCGATCTAAATGAAAATCTACAAGCATTGCATAAAGCCCTCTCCCCTTCCAGCCGAGACAACAAATGGGTTGCAAATGTCAGGGACAAAGCACTCAACGAATTGGAGACGTTTGAAAATGACTCAGGTTTCCCTGTCAAGCCGCAAAAAATCATTGCTGATTTGCGAGCTGTTTTAAATGATGAAGACATCGTGATATCTGATGTTGGGGCGCACAAAATGTGGATGGCCAGAATGTATCATACCTATGAACCGAATACATGCCTCATTTCCAATGGCCTTGCTTCCATGGGCGTAGCTGTTCCGGGAGCCATTGCCGCCAAAATGGTCCATCCCGACAAAAAGGTGGTCGCCGTCTGCGGTGACGGTGCCTTTCAGATGTCCAGTGCTGAGCTTGAGACAGCCAAAAGACTCAATCTTCCTATCGTTATTCTATTATGGAGAGACGAAGGCTACGGTTTAATTGAATGGAAACAGTTAAATGAGTTTAACCGGTCATCCCATATTAAATTCGGAAATCCGGATTTTATCCAGCTTGCTCATTCATATGGATTTGAGGCAATCGAGATACAAAACACAGGCGAATTAAAGCCCGCTCTGGAAAAAGCAGTTGAGATGAATAAGCCAGTCTTAATTGATTGTCCGGTAGACTATAGCGAAAATATGAAACTCACAGAAAAATTGGGTAAAATTCTCTGCTAGCAAAGGAGGAATAGATGATGATCATAGGCTCGATTATCAATGGAAAAGAGAGAAGCGAAACCCACCGTGAAACGCTCGAAGTCCGTAATCCCTATAATCAGGAGATCGTAGCTGAAATCGCCCTTGCAGATAAAAGCGACATGGAAGAAGCCGTGAATAATAGTGTCAAAACCTTTGAAACAACCATGAAAAAAATGCCCGCTTTTGAAAGGGCTGAAATATTGCGGAAAGCTGCCGACATTCTGGAGGAGAAGGCTGAGGATTTTGCGGCGATCATTATGCAGGAGGCAGGAAAACCGATCAAGCATAGCCGGGCAGAAGTTAAACGGTCTATTCAGATTCTCCGTTTTGCATCTGAGCTTTCCAAGAATATAACTGGTGAAGTCCTTCCTATGGATGCTGCCTTGCGCGGAGAAAACAGAATGGGAATGGTTAAGCGCACGCCAATCGGCCCAGTAGGTGCTATCACTCCTTTTAACTTTCCTTTAAATTTATCTCTTCACAAAATTGCACCTGCTATAGCAGCCGGCAATACCGTTATTTTCAAACCTGCTGAAAAAACGCCTGTCTCTGCCTATATGCTTGTTAAACTCTTTGAAGAAGCCGGGCTTCCTGATGGTGTGCTAAACCTTGTCCTTGGCACCGGAGAAACAGTAGGTGCCCACCTGACCATCCATAAACTGGTTCCGAAGATTACCTTTACCGGAAGCCTTGCGGTTGGAAAAATGATCAGGGACACTGCCGGCCTAAAAAAAGTAACGATGGAGCTTGGTTCAAATTCGCCTAATCTTATTTTCGAAGATGCCGATCTTGATAACGCGGTGGACAAACTAGTGATGGCGGCATTTGGCTACTCAGGTCAGGTATGTGTTTCTGCACAAAGAATCTATGTCCATCAAAGCATTTACGAGCAGTTTCTTGAAAAATTTATTAAAGCTACAAACAAGCTTAAGATTGGCGACCCGCGTGAGGAAAGCACCGATATAGGTCCAATGATTGATGAAGGGGCAGCTTCCAAGACAAAAGCCTGGATCGACGAAGCCAGGGATCAGGGTGCAAAGGTTGAAACCGGCGGGGAACAAGATGGAACTGTTGTGTCACCAACCATTTTAACCAGTGTGAAAAGTGATATGAAGGTTGTTTCAGATGAAGCATTTGCTCCCCTTGTTTCCGTTATGCCTTTTGAGACCGAAGAGGAGGCAATCCAGCGTACCAATGATTCGGTATACGGATTACAAGCCGGTGTGTTCACGAAGGATATTAACCGTGCTATCCGTGTAGCGGACAGTTTGGAAATGGGCGGCGTCTGGATCAATGAAGCTTCAAGCTACAGGCAGGACAACTACCCTTACGGCGGTGTAAAAGAAAGCGGCATTGGCCGCGAAGGCGTAAAATATGCAATTGATGAAATGACAGAAATGAAGTTCATTGGGATTAATTTGAAAGGCTAATTAAGATAAAATGGACAAATCCTCATGGGTTTGTCCATTTTATCATTGCCTATTATAGTAAAATCCTATTCCCCTCCCTGTTTGGATCCTCAAAGAATGTTTTATTCGCAAAATCCAGAAGTTTATTCGCAAGTTTACCCATTTTGTTCGCAAAATCCAGGATTTATTCGCTAATTTTGATCGTTTATTCGCTAAAATTCAAGATTTGTTCGCTAAGTTCACAATTGATCCCCAAAAAGGGATAACCGAAAATATGCGGGCCTTCCTTTTTCCTATCTCACTATATTCTGCAGCCATGGCAGAACCACTTCATATGCTTTAAAGCCGAGATAAATGCCAACAATTCCCATAATACCCGGAAGAGCGGGAGGTGCAGGGATCGGCAGCTTCATAAAAGCAAATATAAATCCAACCAGAAATCCTGTAACTATTGATAAAAGAACGATTTTCATAATATCCTCCTTAACCTTGCTTACTATGTTTTACCAGTCTAACTATAAACCTAAACTTATGCTTATAGCTTCCCCTTTTTCGGTAAAAACATGAAAAAAGCCGGCACTGTGTGTGCCAGCCTTGTATTAGTTATTACATTTTCTCAGGAGCAGATACTCCGATCAATGCCAGTGCGTTTTTCAATGTTGTTTGTACCGCTTTGATCAGTGCCAAACGGGCTTTTGTTCTTTCCGGATTTTCAGCGTCCAATACTTTTTCCGCGTTATAGAAGCTATGGAAAGTGGAAGCCAGTTCAAAAATATAGTTCGTAATTCTGTGCGGCATGCGCTTTTGAGCTGCTTCAGCAACAGCCTGCGGGAATTCGCCGATCTTCTTAAGAACGTCCATTTCCTTTTCTGCTTGGATAAGAGAAAAATCTGCATTATTGTCAGCAGAGATGCCCTGCTCTTCCCCCTGGCGCAGGATGCTGGAAATACGTGCGTGTGCGTACTGAGCATAATAAACAGGATTTTCATTTGACTGGGATACAGCCAGATCAAGGTCGAAATCAAGATGTGTATCCGCGCTTCTCATTGCGAAGAAGTAGCGTGTAGCATCCAGTCCCACCTCTTCCACTAGATCGCGCATCGTTACGGCTTTACCTGTACGTTTGCTCATCTTCATTTTTTCGCCGTTTTTATACAAATGAACAAGCTGGATGATTTCCACTTCAAGTGCTTCACGGTCATAGCCCAGTGCCTGAATTGCTGCTTTCATACGCGGGATATAGCCGTGGTGGTCAGCACCCCAAATGTTGATCAGCTTTTCAAAGCCTCTTTCAAGCTTGTCTTTATGGTAAGCAATATCCGGTGTCAGATACGTGTAAGAGCCGTCATTTTTGATCAGAACGCGGTCTTTATCATCGCCGAAAGTAGTAGAGCGGAACCATGTGGCGCCGTCCTCTTCATAAATATGGCCGTTATCCTTTAACGCCTGAAGGGCAGTGTCGATTTTGCCGTTATGGTAAAGAGAAGTTTCAGAGTACCACACATCAAAGCCCACACGGAAGTCTTCAAGGTCTTGCTTAAGCTTGGCCATCTCATATTTCAGGCCATATTCACGGAAAAAGTCAAAGCGTTCTTTTTCATCTTCATTCACATATTTATCACCGAACTCTTCCGCAAGCTTTTTTCCAATGCCGATAATATCTTCACCATGGTAGCCGTCAGCCGGCATTTCTTTTTCCATGCCAAGAGCCTGGAAGTAACGTGCTTCAACAGATAGAGCCAGATTGTTTATTTGATTTCCTGCATCGTTTATATAGTATTCACGGGAAACATCATAGCCTGCTTTATCTAAAATATTGCATAGGGAGTCCCCGACTGCCGCACCGCGGGCATGTCCCAAATGCAAATCGCCAGTCGGATTCGCAGAAACGAACTCCACCTGGATCTTTTGGTTGTTGCCGATTGTCGTTTCGCCGTACTTATCTCCTGCTTCAACAACAGCCGGGATCAAGTCAGTCAAATAAGAGTTATTCATGTAAAAATTGATAAAACCAGGGCCGGCAATTTCAATTTTTTCAATGGAAGCCTTTGAGCTATCAAAATTAGCGATAAGATCTTCCGCAATCATTCTCGGCGCCTTTTTGGCCACGCGTGCCAATTGCATCGCCATATTGGTAGAATAATCGCCATGCGCCTTTTCCTTCGGGATTTCAAGAATCACATCCGGAATTTGCTCTTCCGCGGCCAAACCGGCTTTCACGACCGCATCCTTAATTTCCTGCTTTAATTTGCTTTGAACCTGCTCAACTATGTTCATTGTTCTCCTCCTCAAACGTTATCGCCAAATGGTATGTACCTGCCTGGGATCCTTGCATTTTTAAATCGTATAAAATATCGATCGAGCCTTCACCGGATTCGTCATCATATTGGTGAACCATCCTTTTGGTCATAGTGCCCATCTCAAACACTCCATAAGGCGTCTGGTAGCTGCCCCGGAGCTTTTTATTCATCTTAAAAGGGAGCCTCATCTTCACGGCGCCGCTTCGTAAAATCAGTCCATCTGTATCGGACATCTTTATAGTTGTTTTTACTGCTCCCTCTTCCATCTCTTCATCATACTGAAGGAAACGGGAAGCATCTTTTATATAGTATCGGCCAAAAGCAGTCAATTCAAAAGTATCTTTACTGCCTCCGCTGCGAATATCCGTCTTCACTTTAATCTTCACAGGCATTTGTTCCGCTGAGCGACTGGACAACGGCAACACATCCTTTTCATCTTCATCTAGTCTATAACTATATAAGTATAAATACTCCACAGGGAAAGTGCAAGATGAGTACCATTCACTTCACTGATATGCTTCCTTGCAAATGCGACAAACATGACTAGCAAGTGATGTTTGTCGCAGGTACCACCCGAATTTTGTCGAATAAAAAAAGGATGAAACATTATGTTTCTTCCTTTTTACTTTGTTCAAGGCTGCGGGAAATTTCCCTAAGTATTTGATTATTTTCCTTTTGTGTTTTAATCAGGCTAACCGCAAACCAAATGCCGAAGACCAGGACAGCGATATAAAACAAAAAAGGGATAATAGCGAACAGCGGAAAAAGTGCTCCTGCATCCATCATTTATACTTAACCTCCCTCTTAATCAACTTTCCGTTTGAAAATAAGCTCATAAAAGGCTGGAGTGCCATAGCCCCTAATTCCTGGAGCAAAAATTTGAACGAGCTCCCATCCTTCTCTTTCATGTTCCCTGACAATCTCGTGATAATCCTTTGTTGGCGCCAACTTAAATGTGGATAATTCTACTTTAACAAATTTATGCTCATACATAATTAAGCCCCCTTTTCCTTACATACGGAGGTCGGAGGAAAAAGTTTCAAGTACACAAAAAACGGAGACAAAAGCCTCCGTTTCTCAATTATTTCTTTACCCACCCAAGAATCATTTCACGAATCATCTTGCTCGCTGTATTGGCTGTTTGTTCAGATGGGTCATAGATTGGCGCAACTTCTACAAGATCAGCCCCGACAACTTTTACATCTGAATGCGCAATTTCATGGATAGAAGCAAGCAATTCTCTTGATGTGATGCCGCCTGCGTCCACTGTACCTGTTCCAGGCGCGTGCGCAGGGTCTAAAACATCAATGTCAATTGTTACGTAAACCGGTCGGCCTGCAAGCTTAGGAAGGATATCTTTCAGCGGCTTATGCACTTCAAATTTTGAAATGTGCATCCCGGCTTTCTTCGCCCATTGGAATTCCTCTTTCATTCCGGAACGGATTCCGAAAGAATAGACATTGCCTGGTCCGATCAGATCCGCAGCTTTACGGATTGGTGTAGAGTGGGATAATGGCTCCCCTTCATAATGCTCGCGGAGATCCGTATGGGCATCCATATGGATAATCGCTAAATCCGGATACTTTTTGTACATCGCCTTAATGACAGGCCAGGAAACCAAATGCTCTCCGCCCATGCCAAGCGGGAACTTATCTTCAGCCAGCAGCTGATCGATAAACTCTTCAATCATATCGATGCTTTTTTGCGGATTTCCAAAAGGCAGCGGAATATCTCCAGCATCATAGTATTTTACCTCTTCCAGCTCGCGGTCAAGGTAAGGGCTGTACTCTTCAAGCCCGATAGACACTTCACGAATGCGGGCAGGGCCGAAACGTGAACCCGGACGGTAGCTGACTGTCCAGTCCATCGGCATTCCATAAATGACCGCTTCACTTTCTTCATAGCTCGGATGGCTTTTAATAAATACGTTGCCGGAGTAGGCTTCGTCGAATTTTACCAAGGTCATCCCTCACTTCCTATGTAATGGCAGGCTGCTTTAAAAAGGCAGCCTAAAATTAAATTACTTCACTAAATCCTGCACGAACTTCGGCAATACGAATGCCGCTTTATGCAATTCTTTTGTATAGTATTTTGTTTCAATCTCATGGAAACGCTCTTCGCTTACTTCTAGCGGATCATATTTTTTTGATCCAATTGTGAATGCCCACATTCCACTTGGATATGTAGGAATATTCGCAGTATACAGACGTGTGATTGGGAAAATTTCTTTTACATCGCGCTGCACGTTACGGATTAAGTCCGCTTTGAACCAAGGATTGTCGGACTGCGCTACAAAGATACCGTCTTCTTTAAGCGCTTTAGAGATTCCAGCGTAGAAGCCTTTTGTGAATAGGTTTACAGCAGGTCCAACAGGCTCAGTAGAATCAACCATGATCACGTCATATTCATTTTCGCTTTCAGCAATGTGCATAAAACCATCGCCTACCTGTACATCAACCCGAGGATCATCCAGTTTGCCTGCAATCTCAGGAAGGTACTTTTTAGAGTACTCGATTACCTTTCCGTCAATATCAACAAGAGTCGCTTTCTTTACACTTGGGTGCTTAAGCACTTCGCGAATTACACCGCCGTCACCGCCTCCAACGACAAGCACGTTTTCAGGGTTTGGATGCGTAAATAGAGGAATATGCGCCACCATTTCGTGATATACAAACTCATCCTTGATAGAAGTCATAACCATATCGTCAAGAAGAAGCATATTGCCCCACTCTTCTGTTTCAACCATATCAAGCTTTTGGAAATCTGTCTGTTCTGTATGTAAAGTACGCTTCACCTTCATTGTAATCCCAAAATTCTCAGTTTGTTTCTCTGTAAACCAAAGTCCCATTCTTTAATCATTCCTTCCATAAAAAAATGAATTATCTCTTATATGAGCAGCAAAAAGCATTATCATCTTTTATACTTCCCTAACATGCAAATTACAAACACAGAAAAAGTATAGTTGAATCTAGCAAAATTGCAAGAAAAATTTCGTAATTGCTAGAGAAAGATGTTTAAAACTCCCCTGTTTTTTCAATACTGAAGATATGTACTTATCATTACTTTGTTTTTTTAAAATAAGAAAGAATTTGGGGGTGACTCAATTGGAGATTATGACGGATCAGCGTTTTCGAAAAACGATGAAATATTTGCGCGCTATACTCATTATTAGCTTAATAGGCATGGCTCTAACAGTCGTTATGATTGGGGGCATCTTGGTTTATGCAAAGATATTGGGTCCGCCTCCGCTCGCCGTTCCGCAATCCACATTATTTTTCGCAGATGATGGTACGGTAATTGGGGAAAGCCATAACGGTCAAAAACGCTATTGGGCACCTCTTGAAGATATAAGCCCTCATTTAATCAATGCGACTGTTTCGATTGAGGATAAGAATTTTTTTGAACATAATGGGTTTGATTATAAAAGAATCGCCGGCGCAGCTCTGGCTGATATTAAAGCGATGGCAAAGGTACAGGGTGCGAGTACCATCAGCCAGCAATATGCCCGCAACCTTTTTCTTGAACACGAAAAAACATGGAAGCGGAAGATCCTGGAGGCCTTCTACACCATTCGCCTTGAGATGAACTACACCAAGAAGGAAATCCTCGAAGGCTATTTAAATACGATTTATTATGGAAATGGCGCTTATGGTGCACAGGCAGCAAGCCACTTTTACTTCGGAAAAGACGCCATTGATCTGACCCTGGCTGAGGCTGCTATTTTATCCGGAATCCCCAAGGGCCCTGGCATCTATTCGCCATTTGCATCAGCTGAAAAAGCAAATTTGCGGCAAAAGGTTATTCTGCAAACGATGGTTAAAAACGGGATGATCAGCCAAAAAGAAGCTGATCAAGCTGTAGCAGAAGAGCTTAAACTTGTTGGTGAGCACCTCCACCCTAAAACTAAAACAGCACCCTATTTCCAGGACGCTGTCCGCAACGCGCTAAAAACGCAGCTGAAGCTGGATGAGCGAACGATTGAATTGGGTGGATTAAAGGTTTACACCACTCTGAACCTGAAGGAACAAGAAATCGCGGAAGAAACAGTTAGTAAGCTTATGTCAAGAGACTCGGAGATTCAAGTGGGATTTGTAGCCATGAATCCTAAAAACGGCTATGTTAAAGCAATGGTTGGAGGACGGAATTATGAGGAAAGCCCATTTAACAGGGCAATCCAGGCTGTCAGGCAGCCCGGATCGACGATAAAGCCGCTGTTGTATTATGCAGCCCTGGAACAGGGTTTTACCCCTTCAACTCCGATTCGAAGCGAACAGACGACATTCCGCTTTGAAGATGGCACACCCGATTACACACCGCATAACTTTAACAGCAAATATGCGGATGATGAAATAACAATGGCTCAGGCGCTTGCCCTGTCAGACAACGTCTATGCCGTAAAGACCCACTTGTTTTTAGGAGAGGAGACTCTCGTCAATACAGCCAAGAAATTTGGCATTACGTCGAAAATGGCGAAGGTTCCTTCACTCGCACTCGGTACTTCTGGTGTGAGAGTCATCGAGCTTGCAAACGCATACAGCATGTTTGCCAATGGCGGCAAAAAGGTATCCCCTGTCATGATTAAGCGCGTTGAAAACCATAAAGGCGACGTAATCTATCAGCAGGAGCCCTTCCAAATGAAGGTCCTGCGTACGGATCTCGCTTTTGTGATGACCCATATGATGACCGGAATTTTTGATCCGAAGCTAAATGGATATGCCCGTGTAACAGGAAGCACGGTGATTAACGACATGACACGCCCATACGCCGGAAAGTCGGGATCAACCGAAACAGACAGCTGGATGGCTGGCTTCACCCCTCAGCTGGTGACGGCTGTATGGACGGGCTACGACAAAGGCCAAATGATCACTAATACAGTTGAAAAAACCTATGCCAAGAACATATGGATCCGGTTTATGGAGGAAGCCCATAAAGGAAAGCCCTCAAAAGCATTTAAAGCGCCAGAGGGCACAGTTGGCGTCTATGTGGACCCTGCCAACGGAAAAATTGCTGCAGATAACTGCCCGGTCAAACGCCTGACCTATTTCACCGAAGGCACAGAACCGACCGAATACTGTACAGACCATTTAAGCCACGAACAAGAGAAAAAACCTGAGCAGTCTGATAAGAAGCCGAAGACACCTTGGTATAAGAAATTGTTCCAGTGGGCTTCGTGATTTGGAAATCGTCTGGATGCCCGATCTTAAAAATGAGATTGGGCATTTTTGATTTTCAATCAATCTTCCTGTTGAGTTTGAGAACAATTGGCTCTTTTCGTCCCCTTTCTCTGGCTTTCCCGCCGAGTTCGGGCACGATTGACCTCTTTTCGT
>NZ_VLKI01000014.1 GCF_007830235.1 Cytobacillus oceanisediminis | reverse complement strand
AATTTGAGAGGAGCTGTCCTTAGTACGAGAGGACCGGGATGGACGCACCGCTGGTGTACCAGTTGTCTTGCCAAAGGCATCGCTGGGTAGCTATGTGCGGAAGGGATAAGTGCTGAAAGCATCTAAGCATGAAGCCCCCCTCGAGATGAGATTTCCCATAGCGTCAAGCTAGTAAGATCCCTGAAAGATGATCAGGTTGATAGGTCAGAGGTGGAAGCGTGGCGACACGTGGAGCTGACTGATACTAATCGATCGAGGACTTAACCAAAAACGAAAAGCGGAGGCGGCTGTTCACAGGAGCCGAAGCTAGACAAGTCATTGGTGAATACTCGGCAAATGCTTCTTCATGCATTATCTAGTTTTGAGGGAACGAAAATTTGAAATTTCCTCTTGAAAAATCTTAAAAAGACGGTATAATAATACTTGTCTTTGAAAAATAGTCTGGTGGCGATAGCGAGAAGGTCACACCCGTTCCCATACCGAACACGGAAGTTAAGCTTCTCAGCGCCGATGGTAGTTGGGGGCTGTCCCCCTGTGAGAGTAGGACGCTGCCGGGCTGTTTCATTATACCACTATTCCGCAGTAGCTCAGTGGTAGAGCATTCGGCTGTTAACCGAACGGTCGCAGGTTCGAATCCTGCCTGCGGAGCCATTTTCATAAAGCCCCTTTTGGGAATTATGAGCTGTTGCTTCCATAGCTCAGCAGGTAGAGCACTTCCATGGTAAGGAAGAGGTCACCGGTTCGAGCCCGGTTGGAAGCTCTCTTAGAAAAAACAACTTGAATATTAGGCCCCTTGGTCAAGCGGTTAAGACACCGCCCTTTCACGGCGGTAACACGGGTTCGAATCCCGTAGGGGTCACCATTTTGGAGGATTAGCTCAGCTGGGAGAGCATCTGCCTTACAAGCAGAGGGTCGGCGGTTCGATCCCGTCATCCTCCACCATACAACTTGCCGGTGTAGCTCAATTGGTAGAGCAACTGACTTGTAATCAGTAGGTTGGGGGTTCAAGTCCTCTCGCCGGCACCAGTTTTCTTGCTTCGTTGATTAACCATCAGCGGAAAACTGCGGAAAATCCTGAAGGGATTTGGAGCATGCAATAGAGGTTTATAGCACTATTCAATATTCGGAGGGGTAGCGAAGTGGCTAAACGCGGCGGACTGTAAATCCGCTCCTTCGGGTTCGGCAGTTCGAATCTGCCCCCCTCCACCATTTATCTTTAATAAAAACAACAAAAACTGGACAAGCTATGAATGTCCTTTTTATTTTGTTAATTATTGGGCTATAGCCAAGCGGTAAGGCACCGGACTTTGACTCCGTCACTCGCAGGTTCGAATCCTGCTAGCCCAGCCATTTTTATGAGCCATTAGCTCAGTCGGTAGAGCATCTGACTTTTAATCAGAGGGTCGAAGGTTCGAGTCCTTCATGGCTCATTTTTAGTAATAACACAGACCTTAGGAATCGATTCCTGAAGGTCATATTTTTTCGAATAAAATGGTTTGCGGAAGTAGTTCAGTGGTAGAACATCACCTTGCCAAGGTGGGGGTCGCGGGTTCGAATCCCGTCTTCCGCTCCAAAATGGGGCCTTAGCTCAGCTGGGAGAGCGCCTGCTTTGCACGCAGGAGGTCAGCGGTTCGATCCCGCTAGGCTCCACCATCATACATATAACGAATCCTTAACCCATCATGGTTTAAGGATTTTTTGTTTTTATAACTTAGATATATAACTATTCGATAGGCTTTCTAGAGCAAAAAGCTAAAACACATTAGCTAGGGAACTAGCGCTAAAACTCAAAAGTGGCACGTAAATCGGACAAAGTGGTTCATATATGTAAAAAGTGAAGCATAAGCAGCAGAAAGTAGTTCATAAATTAAAAATGTGATGCATAAGTGAAAATCTAAGAAAGATTAGCAGGATTTTTAAAGGGGATTTACCCAGTTTTCAGGAAGACTCGAGGCTACAGCCATAGTTTATTATCTCTTTTCGGTGGTTTATTTGTTATTTTCAGCAATTTGTTAGCTAAATTGGTAGGATTGTTCGCTAAGTTCCATGGTTTATTAGCCATTTTCTCTGATTTGTATTCAAAGTTCACAATTGAACTTCAAAAACAAAGTGAAGAGCAATTTAAATGTCCTCCCCAATACTGTTTTCCCCCTTACTAACCGTATATATATACACGATTTTGTCGAGTTGAGTCATGTGTTTGAAAGCGGTTAAAATATTAGTATAAAGGGAAAGGGAGGACACAGATTATGAAAAGACAGAAATTATCGATAATTGGAATGCCAATGGATTTAGGGCAGATGAGACGCGGTGTGGATATGGGGCCGAGTGCCATCCGCTACGCTGGCGTGAATGAAAGATTAAAGAGTTTATTTGAAGAAATCCATGACCAGGGTGATATAGCAATTGGAAGACCGGAAGTACAGGTTGATCCGGAATCCAATCTTAGAAACTTGGATTTAATAGCTGAAAAGACAGAAAAGCTGGCTGAAGAAGTAGATAATGCTATAGAGGCAGGATCATTCCCATTAGTGCTTGGCGGTGACCACAGCATTGCCATTGGAACATTGGCTGGTGTATCCAAGCATTACACGAATCTAGGGGTTATCTGGTATGATGCCCATGGAGATTTAAATACAGCTGAAACCTCACCATCCGGAAACATTCATGGGATGCCTCTTGCAGTCAGCCTTGGAATCGGCCATTCACTATTAACGAATGTCGGCGGATATGGGCCAAAGGTTAAGCCGGAGAACATTGTCATTATTGGTGCGAGATCTTTGGATGAAGGCGAAAGAGAGCTAATTAAAGAAAAAGGCATTAAAGTTTATACAATGCATGAGATTGATCGTCTCGGTATGACAAAGGTTATGGAAGAGTCTATTACATATTTAAAAGAGCGCAATACGGATGGAGTCCACCTGTCATTGGATCTTGATGGGCTGGATCCGCATGATGCACCAGGGGTTGGAACACCGGTAATTGGCGGAATCAGCTATCGTGAAAGCCACCTGGCAATGGAAATGCTCGCGGAGGCTCAAATTATCACATCGGCAGAATTTGTGGAAGTCAACCCAATTCTGGATGATAAAAATAAAACGGCTACTGTAGCAGTAGCGCTTATGGGTTCATTGTTTGGAGAGAAGCTTCTTTAAGGGCAGCATAAAAAATGAGCAGAACCAATATGAGTTCTGCTCATTTTTTTGATGTGAGTATATAGTATTTATTTAGAAGTCGATCGAGTTTAATGCTAGTTTCTACTACCCGGTGGTTAGTAAATGAAGTAACTGCTGCTAACTGTACCATTTCCGACCGGCAATCCTCAATATCACTTAATAAGTCATTGACACACACCGTAACCAACCCTTTTCCATAATTTTAGTACTTTTATACCCCTGATAAAAATTTTTTAAACCAGAAGAAGTAAAAATTTGTTAATATAGAAAATGAATGTTTTTTATAAAAAAATGAAACCTTTTCCGCTATCGATTCGTAATATCGATTAGCCGCAGTGGAGCGGAGGTAAAAAAATGGAGACAGTCGTAAAGAAAAGGATTAAGCAAGTATTAAAAGGCGACCAGGATGCTTATGCAGAAGTAGTTGAAATATATAAAGATAAGGTTTTTCAAATTTGTTACAGAATGCTGGGTAACAGGCATGAAGCGGAAGATATTGCACAAGAAGCCTTTTTAAGGGCCTATGTGAATATCAGCAGCTTTAATATTGAATTGAAGTTTTCTACTTGGCTATATCGGATTGCCACTAATCTCTGTATAGACCGAATTAGGAAAAAGAAGCCGGATTATTATCTGGATGCAGAGGTCGCAGGAACAGATGGGCTTAATATGTATTCTCAAATTGCTTCAGATACAAGGCTGCCAGAAGACGATGTGGAAAGCTTGGAGCTGCAGGAGACGATTCAAAAGGAGATATCCAAGCTGCCTGAAAAGTACCGATCGGTTATTGTACTAAAGTATATTGAAGAGTTATCGTTAAATGAGATCAGTGAAACGCTGGATCTTCCTTTGGGAACGGTAAAAACCCGGATTCACCGGGGCCGGGAAGCACTTAGAAATCAATTACGATATGTTTAGTAAAGAGGGTGAGAACTTTGAAATGTCCAGCAGAAATTATTCTTTATATGCATGAGTATTTAGATGAAGAGATCTCAGCCGAACATGAAAAGGAATTAAGGGTACATCTGCAAAGCTGCGAAGAGTGCCAAAATCATTTCCATGAATTGAAAAAGACGATAGCTTTAGTCCAAAGCACTTCACATATACAGGCACCAGATAATTTTACAGCAAATGTTATGGCGAAACTTCCTAAGGAAAAGCGCAAGGTTGGTGTTCAGCGCTGGTTTAGGCAGCACCCGCTTTTAACCGCAGCATCCCTATTTCTTGTTTTAATGATGGGCAGCCTCATTTCTTCCTGGGATCAGGACCACCAGTTATCAGTTTCCAAACAGCCCAACCTGGTGGTGCAAAATGATAAGGTTATCGTTCCGGAAGGAGAAGTTGTAAAAGGCGATGTCGTTGTGAAAAATGGAAATTTGGAAATTCAAGGTCAAGTAGAAGGAAATGTTACCGTCATTAATGGGGAACAGTATATGGCTTCAGCAGGAAAGGTAACGGGAGAAATAGAAGAGGTTAATGCCATTTTTGAATGGATATGGTACCACATTAAAAAGGCATCAAAGGATATTGTGAGTGTCTTTGACAATGATGAAGCCGAGAAAGAAAAATAGTAAATAAAGGCTCTTTTCTATAGATTGTTGTTTTTACTTATAAATTCTGCCCGTTGATTTCAGCACGGGGCACTCAGCGAACCCGCGGGGAGCGATGCGAGCGCCTCTGGGGTCTCACACTTCCCTCTCTTCCCGCAGGAGTCAAGTGCCCTCCGCTACAATCAACTCAGGTATATACACTAAGTTTAGCGGTAAAAAGCAACAAACTTTACGGAAACAGCATAAATAAAAGAAATGAATCCCTGCTCTAGAGCAGGGATTATTAATATATCAACGCATTCAAGTTTTCCAGCTATTATGGGTTGTCTCAAAATTGGAATTAGGTTTAAATATGATATAATATGAAAGTTACATATATAAACCATAGCTTGAACTTAAAGCTTATTGCTTTTGAAATATATATTTGGAGGAAGGATAATGTCGTTTGCAGATTTCTCTATTTTGAAATTGTTGGCTAATACAATAGACATTCTCCTTGTTTGGTACGTCATCTATAAACTTATAATGATTGTCAAAGGAACGAAGGCTGTCCAATTGCTAAAGGGGATATTTGTCATTATCCTTGTTAAAGTGGCGAGCGACAAGTTCCACCTGCAAACGTTAGGGTGGATGATGGAACAAGTGCTTCTCTGGGGATTTCTAGCCATCATTATTATTTTCCAGCCGGAGTTAAGAAGAGCGCTGGAACAATTGGGAAGAGGGCGATTCTTCTCAAGGAGCGGAAATCAGGAGGAAGAGGATCAGGAGAAACTGGTAGAATCTATTGCCAAGGCTGTAGATTACATGGCTAAACGCCGCATTGGTGCACTTATTTCGGTTGAGCGGGAAACAGGGATGGGGGATTATATTGAAACGGGCATACAGCTTGATTCGAAAATCTCATCGGAGCTTCTCATTAATATATTTATTCCAAACACCCCTCTACATGATGGAGCTGTCATCATCCAAAAAAATTGTGTCGCTGCAGCAGCCTGTTACTTGCCGCTTTCGGAAAGCCCCTTTATCTCAAAAGAGCTTGGAACCAGACATAGGGCTGCTTTAGGTATTAGTGAAGTAACTGACAGTATTACAATTGTTGTTTCTGAGGAAACAGGAAGTGTTTCTCTAACAAAGAATGGTGAACTGCATCGTGATTTGAAATCGGATGCTTTTAAAGATATGCTTTCGAATGAATTGCTGGCTCAATATAAAATAAAGCAGACTTCTTCAGGTCGTTGGAACTGGAGGGGAAAAAAGAATGGATAAGTTCATTGATAAACTTGTCGATACGCGCTGGTTTATGAAGGTTGTCGCCTTGATATTGGCGCTCTTTCTATTTGATTCTGTATATGATGCAGATAAAGAGTTAAAGGATGTAAATGTTCCTGGTCAAAAGGATACCGAGATCATTGCGGATGTGCCGGTGAAAAGTTATTATGATACCGAAAATCTGGTGGTTACAGGTATTCCGGAGACAGTGGATTTGACCATTACTGGTCCAAAAAGCCACCTGCAGCCGGCTAAAACACAAAGAAATTTTGAAGTCTATGTGGATTTATCGGATGCAGAAGTAGGAACGGAAAAAGTTGAAATAAAAATTAGGGATATCTCCGACAAGCTAAACGTTACAATTGATCCACAATATGCAGATGTCACTATACATGAGAAAGTAACACAAGAGTTTAGAGTAGATGCAGAATTTAATAAAAACTTGCTTGGGGAAGGCTATACATCCGAAGCAGCGATTGCAGAACCCAATACGGTCAAAGTTACCGGAGCCAGAGAGGTTATTGATCGAATCAGCTTTGTCAAAGCAACCCTTGACTTAAAAGGGCCTATTACAGAGACAATAACAGAGGAAGCAACGGTTAGGGTACTGGACCGGGAGATGAATAAACTTGATGTCATTGTGGAACCGCAAGTGATTCAGGTAACCGTACCAGTCCAGCAGTTAAGCAAAACCGTTCCCATTACAATCGTCCGGAAAGGGAATCTGCAAAATGGAGTTACCATTAATTCTATTGAGCTCGATGTAAAAGAGGCTGTCATTACCGGAAGTGAAGATGTTCTAAATGAGACAGAAAGTGTAAGAGTGGAAGTGGATGTAAGCCGGATACAAGAAGATACTGCGCTTACTGTCCCGGTTATCATTCCTGATGGCATTTCAGGGGTCGACCCGAAAACGGTAAAGGCTAATATAGATGTAAGCATAACGGAAGATGCAGAAGAAGAGGAAACTGCGGAAGAACAAGAACCGGCAGAACAAACACAAGGACAGACAACGGAGGAGACAAAAACATTTTCAAACCTCCCGATCAATTTAGTAGGGTTATCCGAAGAGTTTGATGCGGTTCTTAAAAATCCGGCTTCCGGAAGGACAAGTATAACGGTTTCCGGAAAGAGCAGCGTGGTTCAGGAGCTGAGTGCCAAAGATTTTAGTGTTTACCTGGATTTGGCTGACCTTGGCGAAGGGGACCATGAAGTAAATATAAATGTCGACGGGCCCGCTGAGGTAGACTCAAAGCCTGCAGCAGGAAAAGCGTTAATATCTATCACACAAAAAGAAGAGGCTTAATTATAGAGTATCTTTACCCCGCATTAAAGGGCAGTAATATCAACCCCCAAATGAATGGATTTTAGGCTGAGTGACCCGCATCCTTATAAAAGCTAACGCTTTTACTTCGTGCGATGAAAAGGCTGACGAAGCTTTCCTTGTCCTGCGGGCCTCAACTAACCATTAGTGGGGATAAAGCCTCCCACTAATGAAAGTTTCACTTTAATAGTAAGAAGGAGCGATTAGAAAAATGGGTAAATATTTCGGTACAGATGGAGTACGCGGAGTTGCAAATAGTGAATTAACACCGGAACTGGCATTTAAACTGGGGCGTTTTGGAGGGTACGTATTGACGAAAGACCATGACCGTCCAAAGGTTTTAATCGGTCGTGACACCCGCATATCCGGCCATATGCTGGAAGGCGCACTTGTAGCGGGACTATTGTCAATCGGGGCAGAAGTGATGCGCCTCGGAGTTATTTCTACTCCGGGAGTTGCGTATTTAACCAAAGCTCTTGGTGCTGAAGCCGGGGTTATGATATCCGCATCCCATAATCCGGTTGAGGATAACGGGATTAAATTCTTTGGTCCGGACGGATTCAAGCTTTCCGATGATCAGGAAGCAGAGATTGAGGAATTAATGGATACGGCGGAAGACCAGCTGCCAAGACCCGTCGGAGGAAATCTCGGCCAGGTTAATGATTATTTTGAAGGCGGTCAGAAATACCTTCAATATTTAAAGCAGACCGTAGACGAGGATTTCTCAGGCATACATATTGCACTGGATTGTGCACATGGTGCAACTTCGCCGCTTGCCACGCACTTGTTTGCTGATCTTGATGCGGACTTATCCATGATGGGGGCTTCTCCTAACGGATTAAATATCAATGCAGGTGTAGGCTCGACTCATCCAGAAGCGCTTGCTGCATTTGTGAAGGAAAAAGAAGCAGATGTAGGCTTGGCTTTTGATGGAGACGGCGACCGTCTGATTGCCATTGATGAGAATGGAGATATTGTGGATGGCGACCAAATTATGTATATCTGCGGAAAATACATGAAAGAGCAAGGCAGGCTCAAGCATAATACCGTTGTTTCGACTGTTATGAGCAATCTTGGTTTCTATAAAGGACTTGAATCAAATGGCATCCAAAGCGTTCAGACTGCTGTAGGTGACCGCTATGTTGTAGAAGAAATGAAGAAGAATGGCTATAACCTTGGCGGTGAACAGTCAGGACATATCATTTTCCTAGACTATATCACGACGGGCGACGGCCTTCTGACAGGTCTTCAGCTTGTAAATATTATGAAAGTAACGAAGAAGCCATTATCCGAGCTTGCAAAGGAAATGCAAAAATTCCCTCAAAAGCTTGTGAATATCCGCGTGACAGACAAGCATCACGTTACGGATAATGAGAAAGTTAAAGAAGTGATTTCACAGGTTGAGGAAGAAATGAATGGAAATGGCCGAATTCTTGTCCGTCCTTCCGGTACAGAGCCGCTTGTGCGAGTGATGGCAGAAGCCCCAACAGGTGAACTATGTGCAGCTTATGTAGAGCGTATTGCTGCTGTTGTAGAGAATGAAATGGGCTTAAAAGAATAAGACAGACAATATGCATAAGGGAACTCATTAACTCCCTTATGCATATTTTTATATATGGGAGTTTACACCTTTTCCATTTAGGGAATACCCATATTGCTGCCTCTTTGAAGTTATTTGTTGACGGAAGTCTGACTTTGATGTATGATAATCCTGTTTTTGTATTTAAGAATACAAAATGTCCTCATTCAAGAAGAGAAAGGTGGATAGTGAAAATAAATATTTTTAAAAGCGCCTGAACTGATCCTGGACGTAAAGGATTAGTTGACGAGGAGGAGGTTTATCGAATGTTCGGCGGATGCCTCCCGGTTGAAAGCACAACCGACAATCCTTTCTTTAAAACATTTGGGCAACTGAATGGACAAAGAGAAGGGAATGCTAAAAATAATCCAAAGTCGCTAAAAGAAAAGGTTCAAGAGCCTGTACAGGCGGCATTAATAAATTACAGAGATAAGGGGCAAGACTGCCCCGAAAAGGCTTCTTGCCCCTTCATTTTAGGAGGAAAAGAAGTATGTGTGGTATCGTTGGATATATTGGGAGCCAGGATTCGAAAGAAATTTTATTAAAAGGCTTGGAAAAGCTTGAATATAGAGGCTATGATTCAGCAGGAATCGCTGTGATGAACGATAACGGCGTTCAGGTTTTCAAAGAAAAAGGCCGAATTGCCGATTTACGAAACATTGTTGACGAAGATGTTATGGCAAACACAGGGATTGGACATACTCGCTGGGCCACTCACGGAGTGCCAAGTAAAGTAAATGCCCATCCTCACCAAAGCACTTCCGGCCGTTTTACGCTTGTTCATAATGGCGTAATTGAAAACTATGACATCTTAAAGCGCGAATACTTGCAGGGAGTTACTCTTAAAAGTGATACAGATACGGAAATCATCGTTCAGCTTATTGATTTGTTCGTAAACGAAGGATCAACTACTGAAGAGGCGTTCCGCAAAACACTGACACTTTTAAAAGGATCTTATGCACTTGCCCTTTTGGATGTAGAAAACAACGAGACGATTTTTGTTGCAAAAAACAAAAGCCCGCTTTTAGTCGGATTAGGCGAAACATTTAATGTGGTAGCGTCTGACGCAATGGCAATGCTTCAAGTTACAGATCAATACGTTGAACTAATGGATAAAGAAATCGTTATTGTCACAAAGAATGAAGTCAAGATTCAGAATCTGAATGGCGATGACATCAGCCGTGACCCATACACTGCTGAGCTGGATGCCAGTGATATTGAAAAAGGAACGTACCCTCACTATATGCTAAAAGAAATCGATGAGCAGCCTTTAGTGATGCGCAAAATCATTCAAAAGTACCAAAACGACCGGGGCGATCTAACAATCGACCAGGAAATTGTAGATGCGATGAATGATGCTGACCGCATTTATATCATTGCGGCTGGTACTTCTTATCATGCAGGTCTGGTTGGAAAGCAGTTCATTGAAAAAATGGCGAAGGTTCCGGTTGAAGTGCACATTTCTAGTGAGTTTGGCTACAATATGCCTTTACTTTCAGAAAAGCCGCTATTCATCTTTATTTCCCAGAGCGGTGAAACAGCTGACAGTCGTGGAGTGCTTGTAAACGTAAAGGAAATGGGCCATAAGGCGTTAACGATTACGAACGTTCAAGGTTCAACTTTATCCCGTGAAGCAGATTACACATTATTGCTTTATGCCGGCCCTGAAATTGCCGTTGCTTCTACAAAAGCCTATACAGCACAGATTGCCGTATTATCTATCCTTGCAGAAGTTACAGCAAAGAGCCGTGGAATTGACCTAGACTTCAACCTTGTCCAGGAGCTGGGCATTGTAGCAAATGCCATGGAAGTTCTTTGTGACGCGAAAGAAGAGTTTGAAGAGATTTCACGCAAATTCCTTTCAACTACACGCAACGCTTTCTTCATTGGCCGCGGAATTGACTTCTATGTTGGCCTTGAAGGTGCGCTTAAGCTAAAAGAAATCTCTTATATTCAAGCTGAAGGCTTTGCCGGCGGAGAATTAAAGCATGGTACAATCGCTTTAATCGAGAACGGTACGCCAGTTATTGCCTTGGCAACTCAAGAAAGTGTTAATCTAAGCATTCGCGGAAACGTAAAAGAAGTTGTTGCCCGCGGAGCTAACCCTTGCATCATTTCCATGAAAGGGCTGGAAACGGAAGAAGACAGCTTTATCATTCCGGAAGTGAATGGATTATTAACACCTCTTATCTCTGTTATACCTTTACAGTTAATTTCTTACTATGCTGCGCTGCACCGCGAGTGCGACGTAGATAAGCCGCGTAACCTGGCTAAGTCGGTTACAGTTGAGTAAGCCGGAAAATATAAAAGCATTATTGTTCAATTAAATTAAAGTTATTATACAGGGATTAAAGTGCTGTATAGCGTAATAATACAGAGGAAGCCTCCAAATTGGCGGCTTCTTTTTTACTCACTTGAAAATTATATTGTTTTATGGGTTTATTTGGCTTTTACTTTAACAAAACCTGAGCATCGAATCACTGACTTTAGACAACTCAGTTGTAAACTATACAACCCTATACAACTTAGTAGTGAACTGAGCAACTTAATCGTGAACCAAAAAACCTGATAAGTAATTTCTTATCAGGTTATTGTTATCTTAAAGACATTCCTTTTTTTAAGGCTCTGTTAATCTTTAATGTTGATTTTTAGATAAAATTTAAGGAAACCCAATTATTATGGGTTTCCATTTTTTTACTTGGTTGAACAGAGCTAGAACCTTTTTTCAGGTCTAAATCAATTTGAAGAATGTATATGAGGGAATGGCACGACTCAGTAGGTTCCCCTCTAAATTTGGGGTTCCCACCGGCACCTGCGGGAACAGCTGTATGGAGTTCCTCCAAATGCTATGCAGTTATTATAACAAGTTGGATCATACATATAAAAATATAGTGGAGGTAGAGGTTGTATGGTTGAGTGGAGCATAATTAACCCATGGACCATAAAGAAAAGGATTTGGTCTAAACGAAAAATATGCCTGTGGATGGTAATAAGTGATTAGTGGAGTTGGATACATTAACATTTCATCTCCTAAAAAATTATTGATTTGTTGATGACTCTTTATGCACGTAGGCTTAGATCAGTTATTTTAATTCTTTGTAACACATGACGTTTCAGCTTTTATGGGTATTATTATCACGATATTTATTTTTGCAGTAAGATAAAGGTGATACGGAAGTAATGCAGAATAGTGAACATTTTATTCACGGGTTAACATTGCAGGCCTAATCAGCCGAGCACTAAAATCTTCTACTCTGCCCCCGGGAGTGAAAACTTCTCCAGTTATAATTATGGAATGTCCAGGAACAGGAGTCGCATGAAAGCTTCCCCCCTCCGGCGTCGTTGAACTTGTAGTTGAAATGTTACCGGCCATCCACATTCTTATATCATTTACACTTACTTCCCGTAGACTTATGTTATTTGGTTCGTAAGTATTACCATAAATCGGTATATTTCCATCTATAAATCCTTCTACCCAACCATATTGAGAGAACCTCAGGGTTATATTCTTACCTCCGAAACGGCTCCCCTGGATCGTTCCTCTATAGACACCTGTAACTATCGTAGTAACTGGATGAACGATAATCGGAATTCTCATCACGTAATTCAAAAGGTCTGGAATATTTTGACGATGAATAAAGCCTATCCCTCCTTATCCTACTCTCGATTGCTAAGATTTTATGTGACTGTTTATGTTCTTGTTGATTGTCCACTTTACTTAATTCGTCCTCATGAAAAAAACACCTCAACACCTTCCACTGGGGCAGGTACCGTATGCCTTTTTGTTATAGAAAAAAGGAACTTAAATTGATTTTTAATAATATAAATTGTTATAATTAGTACCAGGTATTAATACTAACTTCTAAAAAAATATGGGGTGGAGCGTATGATAGGGGCTAGAATAACAGCTATTGGGACATATGTACCCGAAAAAAAATTAACAAATTTTGAGCTAGAGCAAATGGTCGAAACAAATAATGAGTGGATTGTTCAAAGAACAGGAATTCATGAACGTAGAATAACTCGTCTTGATGAATTTACCAGTGATTTATGTGTATCTGCTGTAAAAGATTTAATGCAAAGATATAATAAAAAAGTCGAAGATGTAGATATGATTATTGTGGCAACAAGCACACCAGATTTTCCATTCCCATCTGTCTCAAGTATCATTCAGGACCAATTAAATATATCTCAAACAGGTGCCATAGATTTAAGTGCAGCGTGTGCAGGATTTGTTTATGCAGTGCATACAGCACACAGTTTAATTTCTTCTGGGCTTCACAAAAAGGTACTAGTTATTGGAGCAGACACACTCTCAAAAATTACGGATTATAACGATAGAAGTACTTGTATTTTATTTGGTGATGGTGCCGGTGCGGTATTAGTTGAAAGAGATGAACAATCAAAAAGTTTCATTGGATTCCATCTAGGAAGTGATGGGAGAGGAGCACAACATGTATATCGTCCTGGACTTTCAAAAAAGGTTAATGGGATTGAGTTAATCGATACTCATTATCTTGTGCAAAATGGTAGAGAGGTTTTTCGATGGGTTGTAAGGAATGTTCCCGATAGTATAAGACATATTTTAGAAAAAACACAAACGAGTTTAGATCAAGTTGATTGGTTTTTACCTCATAGTGCTAACTTGAGGTTGATAGAGCCGATTTGCGAAAAACTAGAATACCCAATGGAAAAAACCCTTTATAGCTTGGTCAACTTTGGAAATACCTCTGCTGCAACAATTCCTTTAGCTCTCGATCTTGGTATCCGTGAGGGAAAAGTCAGAAATGGAGACCGAGTTCTTATGTACGGTTTTGGATCTGGATTGGTTCACGCTGGACAACTTTTAGAATTAAATTTTGATGAACAAATTAATACTCCTACACCGTTGTGAAGTATACTAAGTGATCATTCAGCTTTACAGTGATTTGATGATCTGTACATTTTGTTCAGTGAATGGCTCAAAGTAGTTATAACTTGTATTATATTCATTGCCTAAAAACTGAAAGGTAAGTTTTAAAAGGACAATACTAACCAACTAGTGCGTTGATCGGCAAGATTAACGTCTTTTTTGTTGAACTTCTAATTGAACAAACGGGGCAGGTTGAAGAACGAAGAATATCCCTTAATTCCAATATCTGTTAATTATTAGAGAAAGCTACTATTAAATATATCTGAGGTGGGAATGTGATGAAGCGACCGGCTACATAATGATTAACGGTTAAGCTCAATTGATGAGCAAATATGTTCTTTATAGAACCAAAGAAAGAAAATCTCAAACTATAACCTAGTTTTCCCCCTATTTGAAGATATTTCAAAGTAGTTAGAAAATACGAGTCTTAAGAGAATTTGATTAAAGGGATCCATATGAAGAGCTGGCAACATAATATAGAAACAATAAGAACATTTGAAGATTATTATTTATTTAGTGGTACAACCTACGATCACGATCAACATAAATCTATATCATGGTGTTATTTAGTAGATGGTAACGGAAAACTAAGATCGGGCATTGAGCCTGAGGCTGACCGTGATTTTTACTATACAACTGGTTTGTGTGGATGCTTATCAGAAATCGTTTCGGAATATATCTGTCATTTGCCATTTCTGTTTAAAGAATTTAAGGAAGTTGAAAAGGTGTATCACACGCGGAAAAATGATTTTTTGCTGAAGAACGGTAACTTGGCTTCATATTAATTAATCAAAAAAGGTGCATAGTTATCTCCTGAAATTGAGTCGAACCAGGAGTTTTTTTGATAAGAAAGTATAAAATTTCTTCTTCTCTACTGGTTAGTTTAATAAGAAAATCCATATTAACTGACAGTTTGTGATATGATCCGAAAGAAAATATTGGCGATAAAGATGCTAAAAGATGGGGGTAGATTTGAAATTATTAGACTGTAATAAAGAGGAATTTGAATTTTATAAAAAACTTTTAACATTAAAAACATGGAACCCAAACTTTGATTCGAAAGTGAGATAATACTAAATAAAATAGAAATTGATGGGGAAATCGTCGCTTTAATAGAATACTCAAAAGCTATGTATGGAGCACTTAACTACATATAGACAACTTTGAGGTTTTCGAAAAAAGAAAAGGTATTGGAAGTAAGATTATTGATGAATTAAAAAAAGACTTAAATGGGACCGAAATCTATTTATATTCGTACAGTCCTGAGAGTGACGCTTTTTGGAAAAAACAAAATTTTAAAGAATTCAATGATGGAACAGGAGTAGGAATACTACGATATTCGGAATGATCAATCTATATAATTTGTTGTTCAAAAACGGGTGCTTATTTCGACAAGACAAAGTAATTAAGATCTTCAACAATCGGGCGCTTTAATTAAATGAGAGTGCTGCAAAGTCGTGCTGTTCTGGAGGTAAGTCTTTTTTTTACCATTCTTTATTTTTGGCTGTTTTCGCAAACATTGTTGCTAATTAAAACGTATTGGGTAGAAGTTGATTTCCGCTCCAGGATGCTCAGCGAACCGCGGGGAGGGCGGTGAGCATCCTCGGCAAAAAGCGCCTGTGGGGTCTCACCTGTCCCACTCCTCCCGCTGGAGTCTCGCACCTTACGCTCTAATCAACCAACCTTTTTGTCAACAGTGTTCCTTCACACAACTTATTCAAAAACAACAATTTTTTAGAAAAGAGCCTTATTTTCATAAATTGTACTTTGCAGTACACTCTAAATAAGGAAGTGTCCTTTTGAATTAGACCATTTTTACGCCTGACCGTTTTTTAATCCTCTATTTTCCTAGAATGGGTAACTTATCAGGATTCATAGTTAAATAAATTTCCATAATTTTATCATTGTGAATATAGAAGCTGATAGTACTATGAATGGTGCCGTTCATATAATTAACGAGTGAGAGCTGACCATTGGCATTTTTGATTTCAAAATAATAGTCTTCTGCAACTTTTTTCCCACACCGAATAAAAATGCGAAAACCTTTGGACGTGATAGAATTGGACGAACAGCGGCTTTGACTTTCCCGCCGCCATCTGAGTACAATGTGACTTTATCTGATACTAGCTCAAGCAGGTCAGCTGTATTTTGCATTTGAAAGGCTTGGATAAAACGACTGACAACGGATTTATTTTTCTCATAGTGCAAGCTCTCGTTCTCTACAGCTGAGATTTTTTGCTTTGATCGGCTGAATATCTTTCTGCAGTTGTCCTCATTCTTTTCTATGATATTGGCAATCTCTGCATAAGAAAAGTCGAATACCTCTCTTAATAGTAAAACGGCACGTTCATGAGGAGACAGATGCTCCATCATTCGTAAATAAGCAAAACTTAGGCCCTCTTTTTGCAGGAGAACTTCTGATGGATCATCAGCCTCAGCTTCCCCCAAAAATAATGGTTCAGGATTCCATGGACCAATATACTGTTCTCGTATCTTTCTTGCGGATTTTAATAGATCAAGGCATCGGTTCGTCATCATTTTACAAAGATAAGCTTTTTTGTTTTCAACCTTTTGATCTTTGATTTGGAAAGCACGTAAGAAAGTTTCTTGTACAATATCTTCAGCATCCGCCACTGAACCTAGCATTCGATAACCTAATGAGAATAACAAAGGTTTAAAGTTTTGATAATTTTCATTACTAAGTTGCATTAGACCACCTCGATTCTTTTCGAATGATTTCATTTGCTGCTTGTTTTCCGCTCTCGACAGCTCCTTCTGATAAAATAGAATACGGCGATGCCCAGTCACCAGCTATAAATAACCCGGGAATATGTGTTTCGGAGTGACAGACTCTTTTTCATCCCCAATTTGGGGTAAGCGATAACTTACGGTTATTTGAGGTAAACAACGACTTGCCACTTCATACTTTCGCCAACCTGGCTGAATCATGTCTAAGAACTTTTCGAGGTTAGCTTTCTCCTTTCTCCCATTTATCTTCTCATCTGGGTGATGATATTTAAGTACATGAAGGATTGTACTCAGTCCATCTTTCGAAAGTCTTGCATATTTTGAATGGACAGAATAATAGATGGAATCGGTTATCCCCATGGCGAACAGCAGTTTTGGAATGGGGAGCTTTTTTAATGAGACATCTAATGTTGCGGCTTTTATAGGTTTTATCTGTTCGAAAAAACTCCTCTGAGGCTGGGGGACTGATTCTGCTAACAATTTGTTTAATTCATGAGGGGCTGCTGTATAAAGTATATGTTTTGATTGAATAATATCGTTGTTTGACAGGATCAATTGAAATTGATCTGATTCATTTGTGACAATTTGTTTCACGTTTGAATTAGTTTGAATTTGAACTCCTGAGATGACCGCTTGATTGTGGAGCTGATCAATCATCGTCTGCCATCCGCCATCTAAATAAATGACACCTCCCATAGCATACTGCATATGAGAGACAATAACGTTTGCACTGACTTTCTCAGGGGAATGGCAATACGTGGCCAATCTCCCCATGATATAAAGTAACGATCGGACTTTTTCAGATTTGGCAGTTTGCTGAACCCACTTTTGAAACGTCTGTGTGACTAATTCATCTGATATGGAATTTTTTATCTTTATCAACGATGAGATCCACTCTTTACGTTCTTTCCAATTCAAAAACCTTGTCTTTAAGAGCCCGAGTGTAGAGAAAGGCGCTGTATACTGGGTATTGTTTTCTAATAAGAGACCTCCTAATCTTGGCGTGTTCCCTTCAGGGGTAATGCCTAATTCTTCGAGAATAGGTCTGGCTTTTCCTTTATTATAAAGAGCATGAGGGCCTAAATTAAAGAACTGCTGATTGATTCTATCTGTTTTGGCACGTCCTCCTACCTTCTTTGCTTTTTCTAAAATTAACACTTTCAAATTAGTATTAGCTAAAAAATTTGCCGCAACGTAACCAGCTAATCCGCCACCAACAATAACAACATCCCATTTTGGATTCATCCAAATAACCTCCTATATATTCATTCACAAATCAAGACGATGAAGAAGGGGTATTTGTGACAGAGATTGATTTATGTTGATAAAAAAAATTAAACTTCTGGAGTGATTTCAGCAGAAATAAATATGTCTATTCATCTGATTTCTCGACTGCTTGGAAAGGAAGCTGCTATAGAGTCAGCAAAACGAATGGAATATGAAATTAATTTATAATTATCCTTTAACTAATTGAAGAAGAATGACATTACTGGTAATGATTCAATTCTTCAACAAAATGGCGCATTACTTGGCGAAAAATTAAGATGTTAAAAAAGCCAAGAACAAAGAAGCTGCGAATAAAGGCAACCTCAATGATTAGTATGAGGGTCAAAAAATTGATAAGATCTCCTGACACTACCTATCTTAAAGAGATTAGATCATGCTCGCTAGAATCTCGATAAAAACCCCAAATCCTCCAACCAAAATCGGACGATGATAAACCCTTCAAAAGGGTAAAAATTCAACTCACCAGCTAATGGTACGGCTATTAGCATCATTATGAAAATTTTAATGTTTTTTATTGTTACTTTCTGTAGGTTTTAGTGGAATGCGCTTACACTGGGTTAAACGCTGATCCAAAATATATTGAAGCGGTCGTCGCTTATCTTTCAGTGATTAGCGGGCTTCCATTAACAAGAGCGGAACACCTTGTCGATGCCACACAAAATACAGACGCCTATACTGAATTATCATAGGCTTTAAAAATTTGTATGGTGAACATGTCGAAAATTGCAAATGATCTGCGCTTTATGGCATCAGGTCCGCGTACAGGACTTAATAATATTCATTTGCCTTCCCGTCAACCGGGTTCATCGATTATGCCTGGAAAAGTGAATCCTGTTATGGCTGAAGTCATTAACCAAATTGCCTTTCATGTGATTGGAAATGATCAGACTATAAGCCTTGCCTCTGAAGCAGGGCAGTTTGAACTCAATGTTATGGAACCTATTCTTGTTTTTAATCTGCTTCAATCGATTCATATGATGACAAACGGCTTCAAAGTTTTTACCGATTACTGTGTAGCTGGTATTGAAGCAAATGAAAAGCTATTAAAAGACAACGTTGAAAAAAGTGTAGGGATGATTACGGCTCTCAATCCACATATCGGCTATGAAAAATCAGCACAACTTGCACGAGAAGCAATAACATCAGGAAAATCAGTACGTTGCATACAATATACTTTCAAATGAAGAGCTCAATATTATTTTAGATAGCTATGAAATGACACATCCAGGAATTTCTGGAGCTCATTTAAAAGAAAAAGAGCTTGTTTTATAACGGAAAGGATGAAGGAAAACATGGAATCATTACGTGATAAAGCACTTGCCATGCATAAAGCCAAACAAGGAAAACTTGAAGTAAATGCAAAGGTGCCTGTCCAAAACGCAAAAGACTTAAGCCTAGCATATTCCCCTGGTGTTGCAGAACCTTGTAAAGAGATCTATAAAGACCCGAACAGTGTTTATGATTATACAATGAAAGGCAACACGGTAGCTGTTGTATCAGACGGTACGGCTGTGTTAGGACTCGGAAATATCGGCCCTGAAGCAGCCCTTCCGGTAATGGAGGGAAAAGCAGTATTATTTAAAAGCTTTGCAGGAATTGATGCGTTCCCGCTCTGCTTAAAGACCACAATTGTTGATGAAATTATCGAAACGGTTAAACAGCTTGAACCCACTTTTGGCGGTATTAACTTGGAAGATATCGCTGCACCAAGATGTTTTGAAATTGAAAAACGTTTAAAACAAGAAACAAATATTCCTATTTTTCATGATGACCAGCACGGAACAGCTATTGTGACAGTAGCTGGCCTAATGAATGCATTAAAGTTAGTCAATAAAACGATGACTTCCATTAAAGTTGTAGTAAATGGAGCTGGTGCTGCCGGAGTAGCCATCACAAGACTTTTACATCAGTTCGGTGCACGTGATATCATCCTTTGCGACACAAAAGGAGCCATTTTTGAAGGTCGTTTGTACGGCATGAATGACATTAAAGATGAAATAGCTTCTATTACTAATTTCGATCAACAAGAAGGAACATTACAAGACGTCATAAAAGGAGCAGATGTATTTATTGGGGTCTCGGCTGCAGGCGCCTTGACTAAAGAAATGGTGGAATTAATGAATGATGAGGCGATCATTTTTGCGATGGCAAATCCAATTCCTGAAATTATGCCTGTTGAAGCAAAAGAAGGTGGCGCAAAAGTCATTGGTACAGGTCGTTCAGATCTGCCTAATCAAGTCAATAACGTATTAGCCTTCCCTGGAATTTTCCGCGGCGCCCTAGATGTTCGTGCGACAGATATTAATGAAGAGATGAAAAAGGCCGCTGTCCACGCGATTGCTTCACTTGTATCAGATGATGACCTTACTCCAGAGTACGTCATCCCTTTACCATTTGATAAGCGTGTTGCTCCGGCCGTAGCACGGGCAGTTGCCGTAGCCGCCATAGAATCCGGAGCAGCTAAGAAGATGATGCAAATGGAAAAAGTAACTAGCTAATTATTACTCATTTAACTTATAGCAAGCATTAAAATTGGCTGTTTTAGAGCTCCTTGTTGATTTTTGCATCCTGTTGATTGGAGCGGAATTCAACAGGTAAGTTCAACAGAGTCTTAATTAGATATTCTAGCTGAAAAAAGCCGCACTTCGAACCAATATATAAAAGACATAATATCCCGGGAGGCCATTCTTATCGAACTTTTTACAAATTATCAAACATTATTTTAAATCCACATTTTATTGTTGAGGGGGAGTTAAGGTGGAACACATTCGATTACCGTCTATATTAGAAATTATTGTGACATTGGGGTTGTTTTTGGCTATTGTGTTTTCTTTTACCGTATTTTTTAAGTTGCCGATACAGTTAGCTTTATTTATTTCGCTGTTTCTCGTTATTTTACTTGGCTTACGATTAGGGCACCGTTATCAGGAACTGCAGGGGGCTCTTACAACCGGGATTTCGAATGGACTTGAGGCTATACTAATACTCATTGCAGTCGGTGCTCTTATTGGGACATGGATTGCAGGGGGGGTAGTGCCAACGCTTATCTATTATGGATTGGAGTTTATCCATCCAAGCGTTTTCTTACTAGCTACACTCGTCATTTGCTCGATTACATCTTTAGCTACAGGTACGTCATGGGGAACGGTTGGGACCGCCGGAATCGCTATGATGGCAATTGGAGAGGGACTTGGCATTCCTCTTCCGCTTGTGGCCGGTGCCGTTCTTTCTGGTGCGTACTTTGGAGATAAGCTCTCCCCTCTATCGGACAGTACAGTACTCGCTGCATCTATGTCAAAGGTGAATGTAATTGCACATGTACGTGCCATGTTATATCTAGATATCCCTGCATATATTATTACGGCTGTTCTTTTTACAACGGCAGGTTTTATATACGGTGGAAAAAACATAGATTTAGAAAAAGTGGAATTCCTGAAGGCGTCATTGCTTAACACCTTTAACATTCAAATTTGGATGCTTATCCCTGCAGTTTTTGTTATTCTTATGCTCGCATTGAAAAAACCTTCTGTACCTACGATTGCTGCAGGGGCTCTTCTTGGTGCCATTTGGGCCTCCTTGTTTCAAGGAATAGATGTTTCAGAGGCTCTTGGTTCTGCTTATAGCGGTTTCTCAATTGATACCGGCGTTGAATTCACAGATAATCTGCTGAACCGCGGGGGAATCGAAAGAATGCTCGGTTCGGTCGTCGTGATTATTTTTGGACTAGGCTTTGGTGGTTTGCTGGAGTACTTAGGGGTACTAAAAGTGATTGTTTCGAAGTTTCAAAATCACTTGACATCAGCAGGAAATGTGACCGTGTCTACTTTAATTGTTGCTTTTTTAGCAAATGTATTTGGTTGCGCTATGTATGTTTCATTAATTTTAACGCCTAAAATCATGGAAGAAAGCTATGACAAATTGCGTATTGATCGGAGAGTGCTAGCTCGTAACTCTGAAGTTGGGGGGACACTAACATCCGGAATGATTCCATGGTCCGACAATGGAATTTTCATGGCAGGGATTCTTGGAATCTCTACTTTCACCTATGCCCCGTTCATGTGGTTGAGCTTTGTTTCCATTGCGCTTGCTATCATCTATGGCTATACAGGAAAATTTATTTGGTACGTTAGAAATAATAAAGAAGTACTGCAGAAAACGGCTATTTAACCCTTTTTTACAGTCATTCCCAACAATCAAAGGGCTCTTAGCAACCATATTTATTTTCCGTATACAATAACTTTAAATACGAAACTGTTCCTTAGGGAGCAGTTTTCTTATTTTGAGCTCTTTTCGCACTAAATAGACAGGGTGATTAAATAAGACTATAAACTGAGTGAAAACACTTTTGAAGGGCTTTTTAGTTAGGGATGGGGAGATGATTCCTTCTCCCTGTTGCGGGAATTTCATAGAAATTATTGGAACCAGAACAGGAAGGCTTTATTTACATAAATTTCTTCAAGTTTTTCATTTTGTGTGAATTATATCACAGTTTTCTATCAAACTCTTATGTTAAGTTGAATACAAGATACAATATATAGTTGTATTATTAAAAATTAAACACAATATATAGTTTTATAGGAGTGATAAAAATGAGCACTACAACACTAGCCACCCCTCACACTGAAGAACTACTAGCAGCGTTAACAGAGATTGTTGATTTAAGTAATCAAGATTTAATTCAAGAAAATGCAAATGTGGATGGACAATCACCAATGGGTCAAATGTCTAAACTCGCCTCAGAAACTGCTAAGTTTTACACCAAAAACAGAATATTGAGTGAAGAAGTAATACAAGCAATCAATGACAATTACCTTCATCCTCATGACCTAGATTTTATGGCAACTGGAACAACAACTTGTTGTCAAATTCCATTAGGAAAGTTATTAAAGGGTGGATTTAATACAGGACATGGGTTTATGAGAGAACCAAATGATATTTCCAGTGCTTTGGCACTTTCATCAATTATCTTGCAATCAAATCAAAATATGCAGCATGGTGGACAAAGCTATCCATTGTTTGACTATGATTTAGCACCTTATGTACATAAGACGTATTGTAATCACCTCAAACGACTAAAAAGCTATCCAATTACATTGACATTGGAAGAAATAGAGGAGCTTGCATGGAAGGAAACGGATCGTGATGTTTACCAAGCCAGTGAATCCTTTATACATAACTGTAATTCCATGCATTCGAGAGGCGGTGGACAAGTCCCTTTTATTTCAATTAATTATGGAACAGATACGTCGAAGGAAGGCAGACTGTTAATAAAAAATATATTACTAGCTACGAAAGCTGGGTTAGGTAACGGTGAGACACCAATATTTCCGATTCAAGTATTCAAAATTAAAAAAGGGATTAACTTTGATACAGAAGAACCCAACTATGATTTATATCAATTAGCACTGGTGACGACTGCAAAACGGTTATTTCCTAACTTTAGTTTCATTGATTCATCGTTTAATAAGCCTTTTTACGATGGAACACCTGATTCTGAAGTGGCCTACATGGGGTGCAGGACAAGAGTGATGGCGAACATACATGGGCAAGAAAATAGTATCGGTAGAGGAAACTTGTCCTTTATATCCATCAATATAGTAAAAATTGCACTTACTGCCGATAACTATCAATCATTTTTATTGAAACTAGATTACTATCTTGACCTTGCAATAAAACAGCTTCTAGAGCGATACGAGTTTCAAATAAACAAACGAGCAAAACATTTCTCATTCCTATATGGACAGCATGTTTGGAAAGATAGCGATAAACTTAACAGTGAAGATAAATTAGAAACCGTCTTAAAGCATGGAACTTTAAGTGTCGGTTTTATTGGTTTGGCTGAAGCACTAGTTTCATTAACTGGGAAGCATCATGGCGAGTCAGAATCTGCTTATCAACTCGGCTATCAAATTGTTAAATACATGAGAGTAAAAATGGATCAAGCTAGTGAAAAGTACCAATTAAACTTCTCTTTAATTGCTACTCCTGCCGAGGGGCTATCTGGAAAATTCACCAAACGGGATCAGCAAACCTTTGGAAAAATAAAGGGGATCACGGATCGAAGCTATTATACTAATTCCTTTCACATTCCTGTCTATTATTCGATTATAGCCATCGAGAAAATTACAAAGGAAGGTCCTTTCCACTCCCTTTGTAATGGAGGGCATATTTCCTATATTGAATGCAATGGGGATGTTTCTAAAAACGTGGAAGCTCTAGATGTGTTAGTGAAAACAATGGCAGTTAGTGATTTTGGCTACGGATCCATCAACCACCCAGTCGATCGTTGTAAGTGCTGTGGATATACAGGAATTATCAACAATGAATGTCCAAGCTGTCAAAACCAATCCGAAGATATGATTGAGCGAATTAGACGGATTACTGGTTACCTAGTTGGTGATATGAGTAAATGGAATACAGCAAAACGATCGGAAGAACAAGAAAGAGTGAAACATAAGTGAAGGTAATGAACATTATCCATGATTCCGTCGTTGACGGGCCTGGACTAAGAACTGCTGTCTTTTTCGCTGGCTGCCCACACTTTTGCAAAGGATGTCATAATCCTGCCAGTTGGCAAATAAAAAATGGAACAGATATGGCAGTTGAAGAAGTGTTAGAAGAAATAACTAGCAACCCGCTTACCAACGTAACTTTAACTGGCGGAGAGCCATTTTTTCAAGCAATGGAGGTGTGTGAACTCGCGCAAAAAATTAAACAACTAGGTAAAAACATATGGGTGTACAGTGGTTACACCTTCGAGTATCTAAGTCATTCGGACGATCGTTATCAACGTAAATTACTGACTATTTGTGATGTACTCGTCGATGGCCCATTTATATTAGCTGAGAGAGATTTAACACTAAAATTTCGCGGTAGCAGAAATCAACGAATTATTGATCTGTCGCATATCTATAGAAAAAATAGGGAGCTAGATTTTTATTAAAAGTCAAGATATTTTATAAAACACTTGTTAAAAGAGGAAAATTATAAAATGTTTAACATTATATCGAATATGTCAAGGCCTGTTATATCTTCCTCAAAATCTCAGGTTTAAAATTCCCCAGAAGGATCTTTTCAGTCCTTCTGTTTTTGTATCTTCATCTGCTTATCTATAAGCATTTAGGTTATTTTCTAAAAATTGTTGTTTATGAATACAAAATAACTTATCTGTTTAGGTCGAAATTTCCAGTTTTAGTCTATTAAATTTTCTTGTGTTTGTGGAATACTGATTAACCAATTATTCTCGTTATTTGCTTCTAAAAACTCTTTAATATTATATGATTGGTAATATCCTTCAGAAATAAAGGGGCCATTATTCAACAATACAAAAGACAAAAGATATGATACTGGTGGATTAAAAGGGAGAAAAGCGATGTTGTCCACTACAACAGGCTCTCCTAAACCCGGAAGCTGGCGAGCTTAAGGAAGAAACATTAGAGAACGTTAAAGAAGTAGAAGAAGAAATGCTGAAACATGATGATATTGATATTGTTCAAATATCTGTCACAGAGGAAGCAGATCAAATGACAGCCATGATGGGCGGCGGAGCAGGCGGTGCATTAATGTACCTGATCTTTGACCCGGAGATGGATAATTTCCCGGAAGTCCGTGAAGAAATAGAAGACTATGTGTACGATATTGGCCAATCAGGTGAATGGAAAAGCCAGAATTTCTCTTCTATGTCTGGTTCAACAAATGAAGTCAGCTATACATTCTACAGTGAAGATTTAGATAAGCTGAATGAAGCTGTAAAAATGGTAGAAGACGTAATGAAGGAAAATGAAGGATTGGAAGATATTTCTTCAAGTGCAGAGGATGCTTATGTTGAATATACATTTAATGTAGAGCAGGATAAGCTGCTGCAGTATGGATTAACAGCCGGACAAATTGTCATGATGCTAAATCCGGCAAAAACACAGGATGTGCTAACAACTATTGAAAAAGACGGTGATACATTAGAAGTTATTGTCCAGCAGGAACAAACAGAACAGCCTAGATCTATCGATGATATCCTGAAAACTCCGGTTCCGACCGCCCTGGGGACGACAATGCCGCTTTCAGAGCTTGTCACAGTTGAAGAGGGTACAACCGCTTAATACGCTTGCCCGAAGCAAAGGAGAATACTACGCAACAGTTTCAGGCAAGGTCATTGGTAATGATATTTCCAAAGCAACATCTGAAACTGATGAAGCCATTGATAAATTGGATATGCCTAAAGGAGTTACAGTTGGAGTAGCCGGAGTACAGGCGGATATGACCGAAACATTTACACAGCTTGGGGCAGCCATGCTTGCAGCCATCGCTATCGTTTACTTCATTCTTGTTGTAACATTCCGTGAAGGAGTTGCGCCATTTGCCATCCTATTCTCGCTGCCATTTGCAGTCATAGGTTCATTTGTTGGTTTATTAATCTCTGATGAAACGATTTCAGTCTCTGTCATGATGGGATTATTAATGTTAATTGGTAACGAACGCCATCGTACTTGTTGACCGTATTATCCATATGGAACGCGGCGGTATGGAGATGCGGGAAGCGGTTCTCGAAGCCGGCGCAACTCGACTTCGTCCAATTCTTATGACAGCCATTGCAACAATTGGTGCTTTAATCCCACTTGCAATTGGCTCAGGCGGTGGCGGTTTAATCTCCAAAGGCCTTGCTATTACGGTAATCGGCGGTTTAACAAGTTCTACGTTACTAACACTAATTATTGTACCGATAGTTTACGAAGTATTATCTAAGATATTCAAGAAAAACCGTAAAGAAATTGAAGAAAACTAAAAAGATAGCCCTGCAAGGTTGAATAGCAGCCTGCAGGGCCTTTTTATTTTTAGTACTGTTGATCCGATCACTTACAAAGTGGCATCCACGTAAGTAATAAACTTGAAATATGAAATCACCATAGTAAAAAATGATTATTTGGAAAATTAATGCCTATCTTTGAAGTAATCCAAACATCTTTTAGCAGTAAGTATCGGTCCCGTTAAAATGGGAACAGAGGTATCGATTTGGCTGGCAACATGAGACATACTGTATTGGGATAAAACAATTACATCCACACTTTTTTCTATTTCCAGCATCATTTCTGAAATTAATCGATCATGCTCCTCCGTATTGCCTCTTTTCAATAAATGAAGTGCTTTTTTATTAACTAAAGACTCAACATGAATGTTTGGGCTTTTTTCATATAAATAGCCTTGCAGTGCGAGGGGGGTGGCTTGTACGGTAGAAATTAAGCCAATTCGATTATAAGCTAGGGCTTTATCCAGCATTGCTTCATCCGACCGAAATATCTTAGCATCGTATAAAGGCTGCAGGACACTAGACAAATTATTAAATGCAGAACAAGTTAATTGGATCATATCCACATCGGAATCAATTGCTGAATCGAGCAAACGGGTGAATCTTCTTATAATAGCCGGGGTTAGTTCACCATGTTCTTCTAAGCTGTTTAATAAACCGGAATCCAGTAAATGTATAATTTCTGCATCGGGGGCAACCTCGTTAAAAGCTTCTTCAATAGGCTGGACCGATTCGATCATAGCGTGTACTAAAGCAACCTTCATTTTGTCAGCTCCTTGTATATATCCTAACTGTCAATGAGAGCATTTGCTCCTTTCATCCAGTTTTAATTTATTTCTATATTCATTTACTGACTCCTTGTTTTAATTTTGTTAAACTTGCCTTTTGATTTTCCGCTCCAGGCACTCAGCGAACAGAGGGCGGTCCGGGAGCCTCCTCAAGCACTAGCTTCGGGGTCTCCATTTGATCCGCCCTCCCGCAGGACTTTGAATAAGCTTCCCCGAATTTACATCGCACGAAGGAAATGCAAATGCATTTTCGAGAATCTCGCAATTTCCGCTCCAATCAACAGGGTGCTCCAATCAACATTGAGCTTTTATACAGCCTTGTTTTAAAAAATTATGCTATCTTCATGAAAATGTTATAAGATTTTACAATGATGTTATTAAACTAGTGAATTTTCAATTATTAATAGGGCTTGAGTATATTAATTTACCATTCTTCAGTTTATAGAGCTGTTTTTATAAACTCCCTTTTTTCCTTTACAAGATCCACCCTAGCAAACAGAAGGGCGTACATGGAGGTAAACAGGATATAAGCAAGGCCTACGATTAAGCTAAGAGTCCGAGGTGCGAAGATTTCCAATAGAAACCCGGCGGAACCCATTGAGATAGCCAGGGAAAGATTTGAGAGCATCTGCATGAGCCCAAAAAATGTTCCCTGCTTTGACTTGGGTATAAACTTCATCATGACTGTGTCCAGACAGATATTGCCGAGGCCTCCAGCGAAGGTAATGAACACTACGGTTAAAAGAGCAAAATAAAAGCTTGGAGCAAGACTTAGCAAAATATGTCCTGTTCCTTCCAGGGCAATGAAGATAATCACCAGTGTAATGAGGCCGCGTTTGATCATATGTGAAAAGAACGAGCTAAGAATAAGGCCCAGCCCCAAAGCCCCATACATAAAGCCTACACCCAATTCTCCCATATCGAATACTTCAAGGCCGTAAATGCTCACAAGGATATTGTCTATTCCATTGGCAAGCGGCATCGTCAGCATAATGATGAAGAAAGCTATGAGTGCAGATGAACCGAATACCAGCCTTAAAGGTGAAAAAATAGGTGAAGATACTGTTTTTGGCTTCGTTTCTTTTTTATCGGAGACCGGAATACATAGCTTTGAAATAAGTAGGGCTGATAATAAAAATGTTACCCCATTTATCATAAAAGCTGCCTGGGTTCCGAATACAAAAGATAGAATGCCTCCGGTACTTGATCCAATAATGAGGACAGACCCTGTCATGATTTGTTCAATCGCATTTACGTATAAAAGCCTATCTGGTTTTACGAGAGCGGGAATGGAAGACATTCTTGTCGGAGAGTAGATTGCTTCTCCCATGGCTATGATGAATGAACCCGAATAGACGATCCATAGGTGCTCCGGTTCCTGGACAAAAAGCAATGCAAGAACAGCAGGCACTCTCAGAAGGTCGATCGTTATTAGGATCGCTTTTTTAGAAAAATGGTCAGCCAGCATACCCCCTATTGGGGCCAAGAAGAGGAAAGGAGCCATACGGATGGCAAACAGCAGCCCTATAGCTACTCCTGAACCTGTAACCTGGTAAAGCAGTGCAAGAAGCGCTACCTGTGTAAACCGGTTTCCTACACCATTAATGACACCGGCCCAAAAAAGCATTTGATAATTTTTTTCTTTTTTCCATATAATCCAGTTTGTCATTTCGGCAGCCTCTCTATCTTGCTAATTTGATGAATATCTAATCTGGTAACAAAAAATAATTCCATTCTTTTATCTAGTGATCTATATTAGATATATATCTAATTAGATTATATTCAAATTAGCTACTTTCTTCAATCCCTAAATTTCACATTTTTTTAAAAATGAAACCTTATCTTTTAAACTCGTAGTTAAAATAAAGGAGGGGCAGATAATGAAATTAATTCTGACTTTTTTATTCTTATTAGTTGTCGTCCACTTCAGTTATCAAAAAATAATCGTCCTTGTGAAAATGTGCAAAAACCCCATTCTGCCGCTGAAAATGACGAGCGTGCTGCAATACGGAGATTTCCTCAGAAAAATATTAGTCCCCCAGTCATTGCAAAGAGTAATTGTTTATCTCCTCATGCTAGTTTTTCTAATCCTTATGTTTATCCTGGGATAATACACATTAAATTTTAGCTGGACCTATTATTCTTTGCTTTTTATTCCATTCACATATGCAGATTAGCAGAAAAAGTTCTAATTTAATTATTTATTAGCTGAAGTAGGGAATTTCCTGTAACTTCATCTTTTTTATTTTCAAAGTGTGATTTGAATCACACCAAAGTTAAAACGCGTTTGTATAATTAAATGTAAGTAATCACTAACATACAATATGAATAACTAGGGAGGAAAATAGATTGAAGATCCTTATTAAGCTTGCGGGAATATTGGAGAAATATCCGATGAAGGCTATCCTGCTTTCAATTGCTGCCATTATTGTAACTGGAGTTGGAGCGCAAAATATAGAAATGGCAACTGGCAATGATACTTTAGTCAGCAGAGAATCTAGGGTATATCAGGAGAACGAACAGCTGGAAAAAGAATTTGGCGGTGAATCGGTCATAGTGATGTATGAAGCCCGAAGAGATAATCTGCTAGCTGTTCAAAATTTAAATCATATGAAACGGCTGGAGAATGAACTGCTTGCAGAAAACGATATTTACAGCATTCTCAGTCCTGTCACTCTTGTTGAACAAATGGTAGATAAGAAATTTCAAACTTATCAGGATGGAATAAAGGAAATTAGCGGCAGCTTGGAAAAAGTGGGGGGGAACCTTTCATCCATCAGCAGAAAATTGGATTTGATGTCAGCCAATGCAGATGTTTTACAGCCAGGTTTGCCTGAGAAGCAAGAAACATTGGAGAATATGGTCTACGATGATGAAGGCCAGCTTCGAAGTCTGTTTGAAGAGGTTGTTGTCGATGAGCGGCATATGATGATGATCATCAAATTTGAAGGAGGCGCACCCGATTCTTCTAAAAGTGAAATTGTTGAAAAGATAAATAGTTTTCTAGATGAAAACAAAGTTGAATCTGCGGATGTTTTCGTTTCCGGAAAGCCGGTATTGGACGATGCCATTCGTGCATCCATGAAGGAAAGCATGCAGAAAATGATGATGCTATCAGTAGTATTCATGATTATCATTTTATCCCTTGTTTTTAAAGTAGGCTGGCGTATTCTTCCACTTGGCATTATTCTGGCTGCCGTCATAGGCACAGTCGGATTAATGGGATGGATTAGCATTCCGATTACAATGGTTTCAATGGCTGTTTTTCCGATTCTAATTGGCTTGGGAATTGATTATGCGATTCAGTTCCAGAGCCGCTATTCGGAAGAAATGAGTGCAGAGGAGGCTCAAAATGAATAAACAAGTACAAAGCCGTGCTAAAAAGAGTTTATACCAAACTACTGTTAAAATGACACCAGCTGTCATGACTGCTCTGATCGCAACAGCGCTCGGATTTATTTCCCTGTATACTTCCCCTGTGCCGATGATTCAGGATTTTGGAAAAATGCTGACAGTTGGTATGGTTGTCAGCTTTTTTGTGGGAGTCTTTCTCTTGCTTCCAATCCTATTTGCGAGAGATTCCTTTTTTGGCACAAAAGAAGTAAGATCCCAAACAACAAGAGAGGGTAATTCTAAGACTGAAGCTTTGCTTACCTTTCTTACAAGGAAGTTTATTAAATGGCGATGGTTGATCCTTATCTCTGCATTCTTGATAGCAGGATATGGGATATGGACTGATTTGGATGCAGGGGTGGAAACGGATGTTGAAACATTTATGCCGCAGGATACACGGGAGTTGGAGGATATTCATAGACTGCGGGATATTGTTGGGACAACTGACCAGGTATCCATTGTTTATGAAGGGACAGATGTGCTGTCTGAAGAAAGTCTTGCCTGGACTCATTCTGTGACAAACGAGCTGGATAGTGAATTTCCGGATGAGGTTATCGAGACAAATTCAATCACAAGTGTTCTAAAGAAAATGAATGAAGGAGATCTGCCGAAAGGAGATGAGTTATCAGAACAAATTGATGACATGCCGGATGGGCAACTGAAACTTTTAATAAATGAGGATCGTTCCAAAGGAGTCATCAATGTCGGCATAAAACACTTGGAAGCGCAGCAATTGCAAGAGTTTATTAGTGAATTAAGGATATTTTTGGAGGATAGGAAAGAGCCGGGGCTTGAAACGGCTATTACGGGGAAGGCTGTGTTGGATGCTGAAATGGTAACGGCTTTAACAACAGGCAGATACAAAATGACCTTGCTTGGCATGGGACTCGTATTTTTGGGCCTATTGCTAATTTACCGGCACCCTGTTAAAGCGTTTATTCCATTGCTGCCTATTATCCTCATTGTTGGATGGTCGGGTCTCGCTATGGCTTTTCTGGATATCAAATATACTCCGTTAACTGCAACTTTGGGAGCCCTTATTATCGGGATAGGAACAGAGTTTACAGTATTAATAATGGAAAGGTATTATGAAGAGCGCAAGAAAGGGCTAATTGCCAATAAGGCTGTGGAGGTTGCCAATCAAAAAATAGGAAAAGCCATTTTTGCTTCTGCACTGACGACGATTGGAGGGTTCAGCGCCTTGCTGGTATCAGACTTTGTAATTCTAAGCAATTTTGGATTAATGACACTTATTAATATCACATTGGCCCTAATAAGTACCTTGGTCGTTATGCCTGCAATATTGATTATTTTGGATCGTTTTGTGAAAATAAAATCAAGAGGGAAGAATGATCTTAAAGTGACAGGGTGATAGCAGTGAGAGACAAAACGGAGCAGATTCTAGCCGCGGCAGCTGCTGCTTTTATTAAAAAAGGATTTCAGGCAACTACACAGGAAATCGCAAAGGAAGCAGATGTTGCGGAAATAACGCTATTCCGCAAATTTTCAACAAAGCAAAACCTTTTTATAACAGTTATGAAGAAAGTGCTCGAGACTCAATTTGATGCGAAGCTTATGAAGTTGGCTGAAGAGGAAAATACAGAGGTTTTTTTGAAGGAAGTAATTAATAACAGGCTTGATGTTTTATCTGAAAATGCCCCAATGGTCAGGATGCTTATTTCCGAAAGCTTGATGGGGAATTTGACGGAAGAGCTGCAATTGCCGGAAATCATTTTTAATAGCATAAAAAAGGCTTTGGATCATCATTTTCAGAGAAAAGAAATCCCAGTGGATACAGAACTTTGTGCAAGACAGCTTGGAGGGATCTTTTTAAGTTATATCATTCTGCCAAATGATCGGCCCTATCACAACTTAAAAACGGAAGAAAAGAATGCACTGCTCGAAAGATATACAAAATCGGTACTCAGCATGCTTTAGGGAAAGAGGTTTTAAAACCTGCCTTTGTTGGTAGTTATATAATATAACAACCAGAAAGGATCATGAGATATGAAAGAAATTACTGTAACGATTGATTTTGGTGGAATGAAATATCAGACCAATATCATCACAAATAAAGAAGCCCGCGATGAGGAAATTGTGAAACAGGCAGAAGACCAGGTTAGAAAACAATGGGCAGGATGAATCCGCGAAAGTATACTTTAAAACCCCTTTATTAGCACCTTTGGGTGGCCAATAAGGGGGTTTTGTATGCTTTATAGAGGTTTTATAAGTTTGCTAACGGAGCTTTTGATCCAACTTTGCCTGCAAAAATTCGATTCTATTTGGGAGAACAAATAAATATTCTATTAAACTCTCTAGTAGCTCCATCAATAAAGCGGCCATTTCTTGATCTATATCCTTCTCAAGATCAAGCATCTGGTAAAAGGCGCTTCCCGGCTGGACCAGTTGGCTAAGGGATTGCAATGGTCTTGCTAAATCAACATGCTTTGGCAATTGTTCAAATTGCTTTGAAAGATTTTGCCCTTTTATTTCTTCACCTAGAAAGTTTTTAAGGATACTTTCAAGGACCCGTTTTGACATGACTGCAGTAGCAACTGTATCTTTGGATTGGCTGACGTTTAAAGCTGATCGGTAAGCTCTTGTTAAATCAGCCGGTATATCTTTAATTTTCTCAAGGTGAGTCAGGAGTTCTTTGGCAGAGTTGGGGTCATAAATATAAAGAGCAGTTTCTTCGCTGAATTGATCGGTTTGGTTAAGAATCATAATAAAGACTGATTCTTTCTTGCAGGTCGAACATACCCCGTGGGAAAGAATGCTTGACTTGCTTGTATGATTATAATTAGCCTTTATTGTAAAAAGGCTCGTTTTACTGCATTTTGGACACTCGCATTGAACACTTGCGGGAATTTTCTTATACCCAAATTGACTATGAGAAACAATCTGTGCAGGCAACACCCTTCTCATAATATCCCTCCGTATCTCTTTTTAACATCTTTATAATTTTTAAAATTAAATTACCATTCCATTACATTTAAGTATAACTTTGAAAATAGTAAGGACAAGCCTGCAAAATCTGGAATTTAATAGGGGTATTGCAACTTGGGCCTCTATGATGACGGGAAAAAGGAGCTGCTTTCTAATCGAAAGCAGCTCCCATTTATATTATATATTCTACTCGTAAAGTACTTATCCTTTATAAGGGTTTTTCTGATTTTCCCTTACATTATCAAAGTCGTATGCGTCTCTGCGGCGAACATCCACTTCATCGTTATAGCCGGATACAGTGCGGTCAGTAAAGTCATCCGCTGTTGTATCCCCAAGGTTTTCGCTTAACGGACGGTTTGAATCAAGATTGTCATCTGTCCAAACACTGCTGCTGTTTCGAGTATCATCCTTGAAAGCATTCGTTCCGCGATCAAGCTCGCCAGGATTTAAAGGATCAACATTTGTATAGGTTGTCCGATCTCCTTCAAGCGTTGTACGGTTAGTGTCGGTATATCCGTTATTAAAATCAGCAGATTTCGTTTCAGGATCCACTAACACAAGGATTTTCCCGGATTTAACATCCGCTTCATAACGGTGAGCTTCTTCTTCTGGAATGCCCATCCCAATTAAAGCCCCGGCTATTCCACCTGCCCCTGCGCCAACTGCTGCACCAGTTAAAGTGGCGGCGATTGGTCCCGCAGCAACGATTGGTCCGATACCAGGAATCGCCAATGCACCAACTCCTGCAAGAAGCCCAGTTAACCCTCCGAGAACTCCGCCCGTGGCGGCTCCAGCGGCTAAGCCTTCTTCTGTTTTAGTGCCTGTTTCTTCTGTAACTGCATCTACATCTTCTTGATTTTTACTGACTACCGAAATATCCTCAGGACGATATCCTTCAGCTCTTAATTTTTCTACAGCTTGAATAGCTTCCTGTTCTGTATCATATGCGCCTACAATATGTTTGCTTGTTGCCATTGTTATCATCCTCCTTGTTTTTTGCTGCTTATCTATTGGTGTACATACCTTTTTAAGAACTGCTATAAACCAGGTGGGTAAAATTACTAATAATTTACCCTTGACTAACGAGTTTGCTTGACCTCCAAAAGCTAAATGGTTAGTTTTATAATAGAATAGACTAGGAAGGTTGATTAAATTGAATAAAATCTATTACAAGGATCCATACATACGATCATTTAAAACGGAATTGCTGCATCAGGGAACGGATGGACAGGAAAGGGTTTTTGCTGTACTTAAGGAAACAGCTTTTTATCCGACTGGCGGCGGCCAGCCCCATGATCTGGGTACACTTAATGGAGTAAATGTGCTCGATGTAGAAGAGGTTGATGGCGAGATCCGCCACTATTTAGAAAGAGAATTGGATATTTCTGATTCTAAAGTATCTGGTGACGTAGATTGGAACAGGCGGTTTGACCATATGCAGCAGCATGCCGGCCAGCATATTTTATCTGCTGCCTTTGAAGAGCTTTATGGCTATAAAACGGTCAGCTTTCATTTGGGCAAAGAAATTTTAACGATTGATTTGGATACTGCCGACCTGCCGGAACGGCATACGGAGGAAGCTGAGAGATTGGCCAATACCATCATCCTTGAGAATCGGCCTATTGAAACAAAGTGGGTAACAGCTGAAGAAGCTGCGCATTTTCCTCTTCGCAAGCAGCTATCTGTTAACGAAGATATTCGGCTGGTCATCATTCCTGAATACGACTATAACGGCTGCGGCGGAACGCATCCATCTTCTACTGGACAAGTGGGCAGCATTAAAATATTGGAGTGGGAGCGGCAAAAAAAGAAAATACGTGTGCAATTTGTCTGCGGCAGAAGGGTTCTCAAACAGCTTCAGCAAAAACACAGGATTACGAAGGAGCTAAGCAAGCTGCTTAATGCTCCCGAACAGGAGCTGCCTTTGGCTGGGAAAAGATTAATCGAAACTGGAAAGGACCTGGAAAAAGCATTGGAAGCAGCAAAAGAAGCCCTTTTAGCCTATGAAGCAAAGGAGATGGCCAGTAGTGCAGCTGCAGGGGAATCCAAAAAACTGATTAATGGAATCTACCAGGAACGTTCCATTCAGGAATTGCAAAAGCTCGCACACCTTATTGCAGGACAATCAGACAATGCAGCCGTTATTTTAGTAAATGAGACGGAGGATAAACTGCAATTTGTATGTGCGAGGGGACAGCTTTCTGAAATCAATATGAAGGAATTAGCTGCCGCTCTCTTAAACAAGATTAATGGCAAAGGCGGCGGAAATCCTCAATTTGCACAAGGTGGCGGGGAGAAGCTCATGAGCGGAGAAATGCTGCTGGAGCAAGCAGTGGAAATTGCAGGACAAAAGGTTAATTAAAGGTTTTTAATTGAAAGGCTATGTTGAAGCCTTATGATGATTTTGGAACCCTGTTGATTGGATCTGAAGGTGCGAGACTCCAGCGTGAGGAGCGAGTCAAAGGGAGACCCCGGGCTTATTGCATGAGGAGGCTCCCGGGCCCGCGGATCGCTGAGCTTCTTAAGCGGAAACTAACAGGCAAGTTTAATAGAGTTAATTGATAAAATATTTAGAAAAGTATTGAAAAACGATTGTAATACAGTTGCTGTTGTATTACAATTTTAGTGTAGGCCATGCATTATAATGAATGTTTATGTTAACCGCATAAATACCTCATATAATATCCGGTTCTGCAGGAGGCAAGTTCATGTACCAGCAAAAAACCGTATATATTATCGGAGACAGCAAGACATCATTGAACAATCCTATCATGCAAAAATATAATGGTTTCTTTGTAGCACTTGTAATCGATAGGGAAACAGATGAAATTGTAGATGCAGAGTGTTCATCTACCATTAATTTAACCTCATTATTTATTAAATCGATATTTGTAGGCAAATCCATATTAGAAGTAGATAAGGTGATGGAAGAAATTGAAAGCCGCTACTTCGGTTCCTCTCAAAAGGCCTTAATGGTTGCTTTTAAAAATGCCCATATAAAATACGCACAAATTATGAATAAATAGAGCTGCTTTTTCTGTTTTCCGCAGATGAAATCCAGCTATCAGAGAAGAACTATAATTCTCCGATAGCTGGATTTTTTTCATTTAAAATGGGAACTGCAAATATCTCAATTTGGAAAACTATTGGAAGAGTTTACAGAAAATATAAAATAATCTATAATATAGAAAAATACTATAATAATATAATATTTGGGGGATTCTGAATGAAGCTTTATCTATCTGTTGATATGGAAGGGATTACAGGGCTGGCTGACCACACCCATGTAGATTCATCAAAGCATAATTATGAGCGGGGCAGAGTGATCATGACCGATGAAGCAAATCATGTTGTCACAACTGCCTTTGAAGAAGGATGCAGTGAGGTTATTGTGAATGATAGCCACTCGAAAATGAATAATCTGCTAATTGAAAGGATGCATCCTGAAACACAGCTGATTACCGGTGATGTTAAACCATATTCAATGGTTCAGGGGCTGGATTCCAGCTTTGCCGGTGCAATGTTTGTCGGATACCATGCAAGGGCTTCCATGAAAGGGGTTATGTCACACTCCATGATATTTGGCGTACGGCATATGTATATCAATGGTACAGCAATAGGTGAAATGGGCTTCAACGCCTATGTGGCTGGCTATCATGGTGTACCAGTGTTAATGGTTGCAGGAGATGACCAGGCGGCATTGGAAGCGGAGAAGCTGATCCCAAATGTCACGACAGCTGTTGTAAAAGAAACGATTTCCCGTTCTGCGGTAAAGTCGCTGACTCCGGCAAAAGCAGGGCAGCTTTTAAAAGAAAAAGCAGCAGAGGCGCTGAAAAAGAAAGACCTCGTCAAGCCCCTTGTTCCGCCAGATAACCCTGTATTAAGAATTGAATTTGCCAATTACGGCCAGGCAGAATGGGCAGCGTTGATGCCAGGCGCAGAGATTGAAGAGAATACAACCACCGTCCGCTATCAGGCAAAAGACATTCTTGAAGCATACCAGGCAATGCTGGTGATGACTGAGCTGGCCATGAGAACTACATTCTGTTAGGAAGTGTTAATGAATGACTGGATACATAATTAAACGCCTTTTCGCCATGATCGTAACACTGTGGTTCATTATCACACTGACATTTTTCTTAATGCACTCTATTCCTGGCTCGCCTTTTAATGAAGAAAGGAATACGAGTGAAGCGGTCCAGCGAAACCTGGAGAAGTTCTACCATTTGGATGAACCGCTCTATGTTCAATATGGGATGTATTTAAAGTCTGTTGTTACATTTGATTTTGGTCCATCTATTAAAAAGTCTTCCCAGACGGTTAATGAAATGCTGGGACGGGGATTCCCGGTTTCATTTGAACTGGGGATAGTCACTCTTATCGTGGCCGTTTTCTCCGGAATTGCCCTGGGAATCATTGCGGCTCTCCGCCACAATGGCATTATTGATTATTTGGCGATGACCATTGCTGTCCTGGGGATATCAGTACCAAACTTTGTGCTGGCCACATTGTTAATTCAGCAGCTTGCGGTTAACCTGACTATTCTTCCGGTGGCCACCTGGTCAAGCCCGAAACATATGATCTTGCCAACCTTGGCGCTCGCAACCGGGCCAATGGCCATTATTGCCCGATTAACACGCTCAAGCATGTTGGAGGTACTGACGCAGGACTACATAAAGACAGCTAAGGCAAAGGGCCTATCCCCTGTAAAAATTGTTTTTAAACACGCATTAAGAAATGCCCTGCTCCCGGTTGTAACCGTATTGGGATCACTGGCGGCAAGCATTTTAACGGGTACATTTGTTATTGAAAAAATCTTTGCTATTCCTGGAATGGGAAAGTATTTCGTTGAAAGCATCAATACGCGAGATTATCCGGTCATAATGGGAACGACCGTTTTTTACAGCACCATCTTAATTATGATGCTCTTCCTCGTCGATATCGCATACGGAGTTTTAGACCCGAGAATTAAGCTGCATAAAAAGGAGGGAAGCTAATGGAACTGCGCAAACAGCATGATAACCATAATCTTGCACCTGATATTCCGGATGATTGGTTTGTGCCCAAGGCCAAGGACCAGGATGAAGCGGAAGCAGTTGTAAGGCCAAGTCTCTCCTACTGGCAGGATGCCTGGCGCCGGCTATTGAAAAATAAGCTCGCAATGGCAGGATTATTCTTTCTCATTGCTTTAGCTTTTATGGCCATATTCGGTCCAGTCATATCACCGCACAGTGTTTCCGAGCAGTCCCTGGCCAATCAGAATCTTCCTCCATCTTCAAAATATTGGTTTGGCACCGATGAGCTGGGCCGTGATGTATTCGCAAGAACCTGGTATGGGGCAAGAATTTCTTTATTCGTCGGAATTGTAGCGGCCATGATTGACTTTGCAATTGGTGTCATATATGGCGGAATTGCCGGCTATAAAGGCGGAAGAACAGATAATTCCATGATGAGAATCGTTGAAATTCTGTATGGGCTTCCGTACTTGCTTGTTGTTATATTAATCAGCGTTGTAATGGGACCCGGTTTATTTACAATCATATTTGCCCTCTCTGTGACGGGGTGGGTAGGCATGGCCCGGATTGTACGCGGACAGGTTTTGCAAATTAAAAATTATGAATTTGTACTTGCATCAAAAACATTCGGAACTAAGACTTCCCGGATCATTAAGAAAAACCTGCTGCCAAACACAATGGGGCCCATTATTGTACAAATGACCCTAACAGTACCGTCAGCCATCTTTGCAGAGGCGTTTCTAAGCTTCCTCGGATTGGGCATTCAGCCGCCATTTGCAAGCTGGGGTTCAATGGCGAATGATGGGTTATCGACTATTCTATCGGGACATTGGTGGCGCCTGTTCTTCCCGGCCTTTTTCATCTCCTTGACGATGTTTTCATTTAACGTGCTTGGAGACGGATTGCAGGATGCCCTTGATCCGAAGTTAAGGAGGTAGCAGCATGGAGAAAGTACTGGAAGTAAAAGACTTGCATGTCACATTTACAACATACGGAGGCGAGGTCAAGGCAGTGAGGGGAGTATCTTTTGACCTCCTCAAGGGAGAGACCCTGGCCATTGTCGGCGAATCGGGCTGCGGAAAGAGTGTCACATCACAAAGCATTATGCGCCTTATTCCCTCTCCTCCCGGCAGAATAGCCGGTGGCGCTGTCTTATTTAAGGGACAGGATCTGACTAAATTGAAAGAATCGGAAATGAGGAACGTTCGCGGCGCTGATATATCCATGATCTTTCAGGATCCCATGACAGCTTTAAATCCCACGATTACAATTGGGGAGCAAATTATAGAGGGTATTATGCAGCATGAAATGATTTCAAGGCAGGATGCCCGTAAAAAGACACTGGAAATGCTTGATTTGGTAGGAATCCCTAATCCGGTTGAACGATTGAAGCATTATCCGCACCAATTCAGCGGAGGCATGAGGCAGCGTATTGTCATTGCCATGGCTCTCGTCTGTGAGCCTGAAGTGCTGATTGCGGATGAACCGACGACTGCATTGGATGTAACCATCCAAGCGCAGATATTGGATTTATTTAAAGATATCCAAAGGAAAACGGGTGTTTCAATTATGATCATTACCCATGACCTGGGGGTTGTCGCTCAAGTAGCTGACCGCATCGCCGTCATGTATGCCGGAAAAATAGTTGAAGCCGGGGAAAGAAGGGAAATCTTCTACAATCCCCAGCACCCATATACAAAAGGCCTGTTAAATTCAGTTCCGCGGCTTGACCTGGATGGAGCTGACCTTGTGCCAATCGGCGGATCGCCGCCGGACTTATTTTCTCCTCCTGCGGGATGCCCATTTGCGGCACGCTGCGACTTTGCGATGGAAGTATGTGACCGGGTCTATCCATATAAAACCCATTTGAGCAGGGAACACCATGTCGATTGCTGGCTCCAGGATGAGAGGGCACAGAAAATGCTTGCTGGTATAAAGTAGGTTATTCCTTTCACTGTCCCAACTAGGTGCAGTGAAAGTATTATTCTTTCAGCTGTCATTGAACAGTTGAATATAGAAAGAAATTAATATTAATAGAGGGGGAAAAGGAATGAAAAAGTTTTTATCTCTGCTGTTAGCGGCTGTATTGCTATTTGTAATGGCAGCTTGTACGGCAAACGAAAATGCCGGAAATGAGACTGATAACAAGGATGACGGCAAGAAAGAGGAAGAAAGTGCTGAGAAGGTTCTTTATTTGAACAATGGACAGGAGCCTACATCGTTTGACCCTCCAATCGGCTTTGACTCTGTTTCCTGGAGCGCGTTAAACAACTTAATGGAAGGATTAACCCGTTTAGGAAAAGACCATGAACCAGAAGCGGCAATCGCTGAAAAGTGGGATGTTTCAGAAGATGGAAAGACCTATACATTCCATATCCGTGAAGATGCAAAGTGGTCAAATGGTGATGATGTAACAGCAGGCGATTTTGAATTTGCGTGGAAGCGCCTTTTAAATCCGGACACAGGATCTTCAGCAGCATTCCTTGGCTATTTCATTGAAGGCGGAGAAGCTTATAACAATGGAGAAGGTTCAGCCGACGATGTAAAAGTAAAAGCGGTTGATGACAAGACATTTGAAGTGACTTTAACAAGTCCTCAGGGCTACTTTTTAAGTGTAATCACAAACCCTGCATTCTTCCCGATTAACGAAAAGGTAGCAACAGAAAATCCAAAGTGGTTTGCTGAAGCAGAATCTTTTGTCGGAAACGGTCCTTTCAACTTATCCGAATGGGAGCATGAAAGCCATTTTGTAATGGAAAAAAACGACCAGTACTGGGATGCTGAAAATGTAAAACTGGATAAAGTTCATTGGGCAATCATTGATGACACCAATACAGAGTACCAAATGTACCAAACAGGCGAGCTTGATGTTTCCGATGTGCCAGCAGAGCTAAGCGAGCAGCTTTTAGGTGAAGCAAATGTTGAAGATCAGGCTGGCGATTATTTCTACCGTTTTAATGTAGAAATGGAACCATTCCAAAACGTAAACATCCGTAAAGCCTTTGCGATGGCTGTAGACCAGAAGCAAATTGTTGATTACGTAACAAAGAATGGCGAAAAACCGGCTTATGGTTTTGTTTCATATGGCTTTACAGATCCTTCAGGAAACGACTTCCGTGAAACAGCAGGCGATCTTGTTAAAACAAATGTAGAGGAAGCAAAAGCGCTTCTGCAAAAAGGTATGGAAGAAGAAGGCTATGACACACTTCCTGAAGTAACTTTAACCTACAGCACAAGCGACTCTCACAAAAAGATTGCTGAAGCGCTTCAGCAAATGTTCAAAGAAAACCTTGGCGTTGACGTAAAGCTTGCCAACATGGAATGGAATGTTTTCTCAGAAGAACAAAAAGCGCTTAAATTCCAATTATCCCGAAGCTCTTTCCTTGCTGACTATGCTGATCCAATCAACTTCCTTGAAAACTTCCAGACAGGTCATTCAATGAACCGTACTGGCTGGAGCAATGCTAAATACGATCAGTTAATTAAGGATGCAAAAAATGAAGCAGATGAAGCGAAACGCTTTGAACTAATGTACGAAGCTGAAAAAATCCTATTTGAAGAGATGCCGATTATCCCTATCCATTTCTACAACCAAGTATATCTTACGAATGATGCTGTTTCAGGTATCGTCCGCCATCCGGTAGGATACATGGAACTTAAGTGGGCAGATAAGAAGTAATTCTTCTTCAGTTTGATTTAAAGGAACAGGGAAAAAAGGGGTGTTCGCACGAACATCCCTTTTTTTAAGGAGAAAGGACAAATCATTTTTTCTGAACTTTGATGAGTGTCCAGCTGCGGCTCCTAGGGACTCGAGGCCATAAGCCGCTTCCTTCCAGAAGGAAAAAACGCCTTCTTGCAGGAATCGTCTTATGCTTTTCGTCCCTAAGCAGTCGCCTCCGCTTTTCGAATTTATTTCCCGAAAAATAATAGATTTTCCCGAAATTTAGCATATATCCTCGAAAATGAATTCATTTCCCAAACAAAGTTTTTGCCGATGGAGCATATAATGCTAAATACCAACTAAAAAGGATGTGACAGCATGGCAATCAAACCACTCCGCCTTAATAAGGGAGATACCATTGGGGTTATTGCACCGGCAAGTCCGCCTAACAAGGATAACCTGAAACGTTCCTTATCCTTTTTGGAAGAGCTGGGTTTAAAGGTAAAGATGGGGGACCATGTTTACGATCAATATGGCTACTTGGCCGGAAAAGATGAAGACCGTCTGGCAGATTTACATAAGATGTTCCTTGATAAGGAAATAAAAGCAATCATATGTGCCGGCGGGGGCTATGGCACAAGCAGGATTGCTTCACAAATCGATTATTACTTGATAAAAAACAACCCGAAAATATTCTGGGGTTACAGTGATATAACCTTTTTGCATACCGCAATTCGCCAGCAGACTGGGCTGGTAACCTTTCATGGGCCAATGCTTGCTTCAGATATTGGAAAAGAAGATGCGGATCCCCTATCAAAGAAATATTTTAGCCAATTATTCGAGCCTTTCGTTCTTGACTATCCAGAAGGAGTTTCCAATCTGGAAACGTTGGTGGATGGAAATGCGTCAGGGATTCTAACCGGAGGAAATCTATCCTTGCTTGCCAGCACGATTGGAACGCCATATGAAATAGATACAAAAAATAAGCTCTTGTTAATTGAAGATATTAACGAAGAGCCCCGTGCAGTGGACCGTATGCTAAACCAGCTTCATATGGCAGGGAAGCTTGAGGATGCGGCAGGCCTTATCATCGGCGATTTTAATAATTGTGTTCCGCAAAGAGACCTTTCCCTGGAACTGGATGAAGTGCTGGATACTTATATTAAAAAGGTAAATAAGCCGGCTTTAAAAGGCTTTAATATCGGCCATTGTTCTCCCCATATTTCCGTTCCCCTTGGCGTAAGGGCAGAATTGGATGCAACCAATAAAAAGCTGACGATTGAAAGCGGCATTGAGTAAAAGGGTGGTATAGATGAAAATATACAAAATTGAAACAAACAGAGTTACGGTACCACTGAAAAAACCATTTAAAACAGCATTAAGAACTGTCGAGACAGCAGAAACAATAGTCGTAAAAGTAACGTGTGATAACGGAATCATCGGCTGGGGAGAAGCACCTCCGACTGTTGTGATTACAGGTGACAGCCTTTCAAGTATTGAATCGGCGATCCACCACGTATTAAAGCCATTATTAATAAATAAAAGCCTTCTAAACTATGAAGATATTTTCCAAGGGATCCAGTCAGCCTTAATAGGAAATTCAAGTGCCAAGGCTGCAGTTGATATGGCGCTGTATGATTGCCTGTCCCAGCAATGCAAATTGCCGCTTTACCAGTTCCTGGGTGGCCATAAAAATGAAGTGGAAACTGATTATACGGTGAGTGTCAATGGACCGGAGGAAATGGGAGAAGATGCCGTTTCCTATGTACAGCAGGGGTTTGATGTCCTAAAGGTAAAGGTCGGCAAGGATGATATTTTGACAGACATCGAGCGAATCAGGGAAATCCGCAATCGGGTTGGCTCCAAAATTAAAATTAGGCTTGACGCCAACCAGGGCTGGAAGGCAAAAGAAGCGGTTTATGCGATCCGCAAAATGGAGTCTCTCGATTTAAATATTGAGCTTGTCGAGCAGCCTGTTAAAGCATGGGATATCGAAGGGCTTAAGCAGGTAACAGATGCAGTTGATACACCGATAATGGCTGATGAAAGTGTATTTACGCCCAAGCAGGCTTTTGAAGTAATCAAAACGAGAAGTGCGGACTTAATCAATATTAAGCTGATGAAATCAGGCGGCATCTACCAGGCGCAGATTATTAATCAGCTTGCAGAAGTCTGCGGGATGGAATGCATGGTCGGCAGCATGATCGAAACCCGAATCGGGATCACAGCTGCTGCACATTTTGCAGCCAGCAAAAAGAATATAACCCGCTTTGATTTTGACGCCCCATTGATGATGGCCAAGGAAGTAGTGGATGGAGGCATTCGGTATACGGGCCGCAAAATTACGCTGCCATCCGATCCTGGCCTTGGAATCCGGAACGTTTCTTTCATTGAGGGCAAACAGGAATTGACTTCTTGATTAAGAAAGCTGGTAGTGTAATCAGACCACTGCCCCTTTTCAGAGGGAAATTATTTATTATTGGCACATGCACCTTTTATAAAGGAGGAGTTCGTTTTGGCAATACAGCAAAGATGGCTGGTTTCTGTTCCGGTAGCAACATTGTGGACGGCATTTGATTCCTCAAGGGATATAGACCGGGAGGCAGTCAACAATCCAGTCGACCTTGATTCATGGCTTGAGAAACTAACATATGAGCCCCGGTTGGAGCTTTGCGACGGAAATCTTGTGCAATCACAGGTTTTATACGGGCAAGAAGTAATCGTACTGGAAGTGAAAGAGGATTGGGCCCACGTGATTGTACCAGACCAATCTTCTTCAAAGGACGAGAGAGGATATCCGGGGTGGATCCCAAAAGCCCAGCTTGTACAAAAAAATAATTGGGGCCTGGATGACAGCAAGGTTGCTGTTGTGCAAAAGAAAAAAGCAGAGCTTTATTCAGAAGGTCAGAAACCGGAACTTATTTTAAGCTACCAAACCGTTCTTCCGGTTTTGAAAGTGGATTCTGAATGGATAACAGTGCAGACCCCATATGGAGAAGGCCTTTTAAAGGCTGAAGATGTGAGTGTATATGAATCTATGGACTGCGTTCCGAAAGGGAACGGAAAAGACATCGTTGCAGCAGGAGAACAATTTTTAAATCTGCCGTATTTATGGGGCGGCATGAGCAGCTTTGGCTATGACTGTTCCGGATTCAGTTATTCCATGTGCAAAGCCAATGGGTATATCATTCCTCGCGATGCGCATGACCAGGCTGAAGCAGGGAAGCCGGTAGAACTTGATGCCCTTAAACCGGGTGATTTATTGTTTTTTGCATATGAAGAAGGAAAAGGCAAGCTTCATCACGTAGGTATCTATTATGGTGAAGGAAAATTGCTTCATTCTCCTAATACCGGCAAAACGATCGAAATTATCGATCTGAAAGGTACCATATACGAAAAGGAATTATGTGCAGCTAGACGCTACTGGCAAGAGACGGAGGAATAAAGATGCCAAACGAAGCACTATTAAAGGTCAATAATCTAAAAAAGCATTTTTCAATGGGCAAGGGACAAACCTTAAAAGCGGTGGATGATGTTTCCTTTCATATCCGGAAAGGCGAAACATTTGGAATCGTAGGTGAGTCAGGATGCGGTAAGTCAACCGCAGGGCGTACGATTATCGGTTTATATGATCGTACCGAGGGCGAGGTTACATATGGCGGAAGAAACGTCCATACAATGACTGAAAAAGAAAGGTTCGCTTTTCACCGGAAGATGCAAATGATTTTTCAGGATCCGTATGCGTCCTTAAATCCAAGGTCTACAGTCCAAGAAATCATCTCAGAGCCTATGGAGGTCCACGGCTTATATCCGAATAAAAAGGAACGTCTTGAGCGGGTGTACCAGCTATTGGAGGATGTTGGACTGAATAGGGACCATGCCAATCGCTACCCTCATGAATTCAGCGGCGGGCAGAGACAGAGGATTGGGATTGCCCGCGCATTGGCGCTCGATCCGGAATTCATTATCGCCGATGAACCCATTTCCGCGCTTGATGTATCCGTCCAAGCCCAGGTTGTGAACCTGCTGAAAGGGCTGCAGAAAAAGAAAGGCCTGACCTATCTGTTTATCGCCCATGATTTATCAATGGTTAAACATATCAGTGACCGTATTGGTGTTATGTATTTGGGTCACTTGGTTGAATTAACGACGAGTGATCGGTTATATAAAAACCCTCTTCATCCATATACCCAGGCATTGCTGTCTGCGATTCCCATTCCTGACCCAGATGTCGAGGACCATCGGGAAAGAATTATTTTGGAAGGAGAGCTTCCAAGTCCGATGAATCCTCCAAGCGGCTGCGTATTCAGAACCCGCTGCCCATATGCTATGGAAACATGCGAGACTATGAAGCCTGAATGGCAGGAGATTGAAAAGGAACATTATGTGGCATGCCATCTATACAATGAAAAAGTCACAGGAGACAATAACCGGCCGCAAGTAGCGGTGACTAAATAAGATGGATTTTTTAAAATTAAAGGCAGAAATTCTGGAACTGGCCAACTGCTGTGAAGGCCGTGTTGGGGTGTATATCCAATCAGAGGAAGGTATTATTGAAGAGAATTGCAGAAAGGCATTTTCTTCTGCTAGCTTAATAAAGGTACCCATTTTACTGGCGGGGCTTTCTCAAGCTGAGACTGGCCTGCTTCAGCTGGAAGAGGAAGTTCAGATTAATAATGCTGTCCGGGTTGGCGGATCTGGGGTATTGCAGTCCATGTCCAAAGGTCTGAAGATGAAAGTAATAGACTTAATGACGCTTATGATCATAGTGTCAGACAATACAGCTACCAATCTCGTCATTGATTTGATAGGGAAAGAGAACATCAATGGCTATATGAAAAATATCGGATTGAAAAACACAGAACTCAATCGGAAGATGATGGATTTTGAGGCTCTAAAAAAGGGCGTTGATAATACTACTACTGCCAGAGATATGGCGTTTTGCTTAGAGGGTTTGGCAGAACGTTCAATTTTATCAGTGGAAAATAAGGATTTGGCGAGGCGGATCTTAAACGGCCAGCAGTATAAAAACAAACTGGCAAACACTGTGGATCTGGAGAAAGTACAGGTAGCCAATAAAACAGGAGAATTGCCGGGAGTTGAACATGACTGTGGGATATTTACCGGCAATGGAAGAACAGTTTACACTGCCGTACTTGTTGACCAGCTTAAGAACCAGGCAGCCGGAAGAGATGTTCTATCCTTTATTGGCAACCGGATATACAGATATATGATTAAAGACTAAAGAATCGTTCTGATGGGGACGGTTCTTTAGTAGTTTAGGGGAGAAGTCACTTTGCGATCAGTCATATTTATGAACAATTTGAAATATACTTGCATCAACAAGTATATTCATTTACACTTAATAGTATAAGCTCCTGAAGAGAAGAGGAGAACATTATGGCAAAGGAAAAGTATCTTCTGGATGATTCTCTTGGCTATAAGCTTTTCCACGCCTCACGTTTAATGTCCAATCGGCTGAACAAAAATTTCAGGGATGCCGGTTTTGATGTGACGTATGAGCAATGGCAAATCTTAAGCCGGCTTTATGAAAAAGACGGCCAAACCCAGAATCAGCTTGCTACTAAAAATGAGCGAGATCAGCCAAGTGTATCGCGGCTGGTTGATAATATGATTAAAAGAGGTTTGGTTGCCCGGATTAGTAATAAGGCTGATAAGAGAATTAATCTTATTTATCTGACAGACAAGGGCAGGGAAATGGAAAATAGTCTCACAGCACTTGCTTTAAAGACGATTGAAGATGCATCAGATTCAATCGATAGTAAGGAGCTTGAAATATGTCTCCGAGTTCTGGATCAGGTAAGGGAAAATCTCAAATGAGATTTCCTCCAGGAAACTTGTCTAAACAAGCAATGCTATTATTTTTTTATTTAGCAATGATAATCCTTCTCACTTGATCTGTTGGCATTGTTAAAAATTTCCTCTACAATATAAAAGTTCATTTGATAATGATTACCATTATCAATTATTTTTTTGATTAATAGTGAGAATGATTATTATTTTCATATTTTATAAACTTCAATCTAGGAAAGTGTTAGGAACTGCCATGAAAAAAAGGTATTTAATCATTATCCTTATTCTTTTATCTTTTACCTCTCTATTTATTGGGGTTAAGAATTTAAATCCGCTCGATTTATTTAATATGGATGAAGACCAGCTGCATATTTTAACAGCCAGCCGATTCCCGCGGCTTATAAGTATCATTATTGCGGGGATGAGTATGAGTATTGCCGGATTGATTATGCAGCAGCTGTCCAGAAACAAATTTGTATCGCCGACCACGGCGGGTACGCTGGATTCGGCCCGGCTTGGTATTCTGGTTTCTCTTATGCTGTTTACTTCAGCTAGTCCATTCGTAAAAATGCTGGTTGCCTTTGCCTTTGCGCTTCTGGGAACTTTCATTTTTATGAAAATACTGGATAGAATCAAGTTTAAGGATGCCATCTTCATCCCGCTTGTCGGGCTGATGTTTGGAAATATCATAGGCAGCATCACAACCTTCTTCGCCTTGAAGGAGGATTTGGTTCAGAATATGTCTTCATGGCTGCAAGGGAATTTTTCTATGATGATTCAGGGAAGATATGAGCTCCTGTATATTAGCATTCCAATTGTGCTCGTTGCTTACCTCTATGCCAATAAGTTCACCATTGCGGGAATGGGAGAAGAATTTTCTGTGAACCTGGGGCTTAACCATAGGCAGGTTGTGAATATAGGCTTGATTATCGTCGCACTTGTCACTACGGTGGTCGTTTTAACGGTGGGGATGATCCCGTTCCTCGGCTTAATTATCCCGAATATCGTGACCATCTATCAAGGGGACCACCTAAAGAAAAGCCTTTCCCATACAGCTCTGATGGGCGCAATATTCGTGCTTATCTGTGACATCTCCGGACGTGTAATTATTTATCCGTATGAAATTCCGATTGGTGTAACAGTAGGTGTGATTGGAAGCGGAATTTTTCTTTATCTGATCATGAGGAGAAAGGCATATGAGTAAACAAGCAAAAATCGGCATCCTTGCAGGTGTATCTATTATTTTGATTTTAGGTTTCTTATTTATAGATTTAGGAAGCAATTGGGACTATGCACTTCCTAAAAGAGGGAAAAAGGTGCTCGCCATCATATTAACGGGCGGAATCATTGCCTTTTCAACGATGATTTTCCAAACGATTACGAATAACCGAATCTTAACGCCAAGCATTATTGGCCTGGATTCCCTATACATGCTAATTCAGACCTTCCTCATCTTCGTATTGGGCTCAATGAATGAGACGGTTATGAATAAAAATATTAACTTTCTAATCTCGGTAGGATTGATGGTATTATTCGCAGGACTGCTGTACCGTATCCTTTTTAAAAAAGAGGGCGGCCAGAATATCTATTTTCTTTTATTAGTAGGGATTATCTTTGGAACCTTTTTTCAAAGTATTTCTTCATTCATGGAAGTTCTGATTGACCCGAATGAGTTTATGATTGTGCAGGATCGAATGTTCGCCAGCTTCAACAATGTCAACACAGACCTTCTAATCAGTGCGATGGTCCTTATCGCCTTAACGGGAGCCTATTTTTACCGTTTTTCAAAATACCTCGACGTGCTTTCCCTGGGAAGGGAGCAGGCGGTAAATCTGGGCGTTGACTACGATTATGTCGTAAAAAGGCTTTTGATTATTGTTGCCATCCTGGTTTCGATTGCGACAGCTTTAGTCGGGCCGATCACTTTCCTTGGCCTCCTTGTCGCAAATGTCGCACATGAATTCATGAAAACGTTTCAGCACAAATACTTAATTCTGGGTTCAATTCTAATTAGCATTATCGCTCTTGTCGGCGGCCAGCTGATTGTGGAAAGAGTGTTTACTTTCTCTACGACGTTGAGTGTCATCATTAACTTTGCGGGCGGCGTGTATTTTATCTATCTTCTATTAAAGGAGAATAAAACATGGTAGATGTTATAAATGTCTCAAAACAATATGGAAGCAAATATGTAGTTGAAAATGTTTCAGTTAGTATCCCAAAAGGAAAGATCACGTCTTTTATCGGGCCGAATGGAGCTGGTAAAAGTACTCTTCTTTCGATGATTAGCCGCCTTATCTCTGCTGATGAGGGAGAAATATTAATCGAAGGCAAAAGGCTGGATCAATGTAAAAGCAAGGATCTTGCCAAACAAATTTCAATCCTCAAACAATCCAATAATATCAGCATCAGGCTGACGATCAGGGAGCTCGTTTCATTTGGGCGCTTTCCTTATTCACAGGGGCGTTTAACAAAAGAGGATTGGAAATTTGTTGATGAAGCCATTGACTATATGGAATTAAAGGATATTGAAAACAAATATCTGGACCAATTGAGCGGCGGCCAAAAGCAGCGGGCTTATATCGCCATGGTCATTGCCCAAAATACCGATTATATCCTTCTGGATGAGCCTCTTAATAATCTGGATATGAAGCATTCGGTGCAGATTATGAAGGTGCTTCGCAGGCTGACCCAGGAAATGGGAAAAACCGTCATCATTGTTATTCATGATATCAATTTTGCTTCCACCTATTCCGATTATATTGTCGCTTTAAAGAATGGCAAAGTAGTCAAGGCTGGCACGACTGATGAAATCATTTCTTCTCCCGTGTTAAAGGAAGTCTATGATATGAATATCCAAATTCATGAGTTTAACTGCCAAAAGTTCTGTATGGTATTCAACTAATGGTTTCTTAAAATTGGGCGCTTTTCAAAGGGCAATTAGAGGAAGGGCCCTCCTCTATGAATAGTTCTGAGATGAGCGGGCAATTTTTGAAATAATATATTATTCTATGAGGTGGACAAACATGGTAAGGAAGTTATCATTGTTTTTAATAATGGCTGTGTTGGCTATTGTGACTGCAGCTTGCGGTACAGAAACATCACAGGAAGCAAATGGATCAGATGAGGGCAGCAAAACAGAATCAAACGAAATCACAATTAAGCATCAATTGGGAGAAACTCCGGTGAAAGTGAATCCGGAAAAAGTAGTAGTCTTTGATTTTGGTGTGCTGGATACATTAGATAAGCTTGGCGTTAAAGTAACAGGCGTTCCTCAGGTGAATATTCCTCAATATCTTTCTAAGTTTGAAGACAGCAAGTATGAGAATGTTGGAAGCCTGAAAGAACCTGATTTTGAAAAAATCAGCGAAATTGAACCCGAACTGATTATCATTTCGGGAAGGCAGCAGGAAGCTTATGAAGAATTGAGCGAAATTGCACCAACTATTTTTATGGGTGTAGATACATCTAAATACATGCAATCTTTTAAGGAAAACACCAAGACATTAGGAGAGATTTTCGGCAAGGAAGAAGAAGCAGAGAAAGAGCTTGCCAGCATTGAAGAATCCATCGCAGCATTAAAAGAAAAAGCAACTGCAGATGGAAGTAATGGTTTAATCATCTTAGCGAATGAAGGAAGCCTTAGTGCATATGGATCTGCCTCCCGCTTTGGGATTGTCCATGATGTATTTGGCGTTAAGCCTGCCGATGATAAAATTGAAGTTTCCACTCACGGGCAAAGCGTTTCTTCAGAGTATATTGTAGATAAAGATCCGGACTATCTATTTGTCATCGATAGAGGGGCAGCAGTGGAAGGAGAGTCCTCTGCCAAACAAATCATTGAAAATGAACTTGTGAAAAAGACAAAAGCGTATAAAAATGATCATATTGTCTACTTAAATCCTGATTATTGGTACCTTTCTGGCGGCGGATTAGTTTCTGTTGCCGAAATGGTGAAGGAAATTGAAAAAGGATTGGAATAACTAAAAGAAAATAGACTAGAAAGTGCAGCTTTTAAGGGGTTATATATAAAAAAGAGCATGAATTCATCTATTTCATGCTCCTTTTTATATTGAAGAGAAGTTTATTTGCAACTTTGGCCAATATATTAGCAAGTTTTTCATTTTGTTTGCAACTCTCACCCAAATATTTGCAGCTTTTAAATTATATTAGCAACTTTTTTGTGGTTGAATTTTTACACTCTTAAAAAGGCTTGGACCATCTGTTGTCCAAGCCTTTTACTTATTTATGATGAAAAGGGCATTTCCCTTCGATTGGTTTAACATCATCGCCAATAAAGTATTGCTTCCATTCACGGTGTTCAGGGTCACCGTAGTGGCTGATGTTTGGATGGGTAGGGAGTCCGTCCCATTTTTCTACACGTTCCCTTACTTTTTCTCTGGACATTATGCCTCCTTTGGAGGTACCCTCAAGGCCCTCAAAGATTCGGCGCGGCTGGAACCCCAGTACAAGGCTATTGCCAAGATCCCTTGTCTTTCTTTGTTTATAAGCAGGTGCATTTCCAAACACAAAGAAAGGTTCTTCGGCAAATGAGAATGCCCATAAGTGGTGGTCGGGATCTGTTGGATAATCTTTCGGCCAAGGCTTTGTATCAACTTTATGCAAGTACTGAAGGATATTCCAGAAAGACTCTCTGTAATGTTCTAATGATTTTTCTTCTTTCTCCGGCTCTACAAATACAAAAAGGCCGTGCCGAATCATTTTGGGAGCATTGAAAAGATCGATAAAAGACTCAAGGGCTTCCGGCAGATTGGACCAGTCCTCCTGGGTAATATATGCATAACGCAGCTCGCCCCTTAGCTCTGCAGTCATCCCAAAATAACAAGGGAACGTTTTATCCGTTACTGTATCATGAAAGGTTAGGTATTCCTTAATGACCCACTCAGGTACGATATCGGGGTTAGTCATATCTTCTTTCGTTAAAAGAAACTTGCTGGCAGTTTTCATTTTTTTCACCTCAGAATTGATTTATAAGAACGTTGCCGAAATTTAGTGTTGATATGACATAAGTACCCGTAAAAAAGTCCTTTGAAACAAACTGGGCAAAAAGGAAAAGAAAAAGGCAGCCACAACGGCTGCCTTATGTTCTTTCCGAAGATTTTCGGTATTTATATTGGCTTAGCTGAAAACGAATATAACATCCTATGCAGAATCCAAGAATGGCAATAAATGCAGATAAAGCAACCATAGCCGTAAACGCATATCCGGCGAACGTCCAACCCAGCAGAAAACTAATTAAGCCAAATGCCAGGCAAGCAACTGCAATAACTTGATTAAACTGCTGCTGATCCCAATCCTCGGGGATATATTCTGAAGGCTGCTTTTTTAAAAAAAGCTTCGCAAAACGCATGATAGGATTGAAACCAAATAATAAGCCCATTATGCTTGAGAGCAGCGGAATGGCTAGAATCCATGCTTGACCAGAAAGCCATGCGGCTAAAACACTCAATACAATAGACCATTGGTTTGTTCTTACTAGCGGACGGGGGATGGAAGAAGGTTTAGTTGCCAAATCATTTCCCGACCTTTCTTATTGGTTTTATTGGTATTAGTATTGTACTTAATTTTTTTGATTTTGTGAAGGGTAAAGGCTAAAAAATAAAAAGCACGCCCAAAAGGACGTGCTTCACTTGGCGTTATTTATGGCTTCTTTGGCCCATTGTTTTCATCCATGCGGTTATTGCGCGGATTTAATGGGTCGTTGGCCGGATTTCTGGTCGGATCCGGGCTTGATGGATTTATCGGTTTATCTACATTAGTAGGGGCAGATGAAGTGTTTCCTGTTTTCTTTTCAGGTATTGCTTCTTTCAGCACCCTTTTTGTATCTGCATCTTTATTAATGGTCGTTTCTTCAATTTTCCGATCGAGTTTTTGCAGATACTTGGCAGCAAATTCTTTTCCGCCAAGGCCGAATGATAAGCCGAATGCAAGTGCCAATGCGCCAAGCGTTAGAATAAAGGCAGCATTGACAATGGATGCGGCAAGGCCAAGCTGGTCAAGCGCCATAAAGATCGAGATGGCGACAATGGCTACTTGCGCAACGTTTGCCAGAAATTTATAATGCGGTCCTTGAAGTATGGTGCTCAGCAGTTTTTTTACAAGGCTGCCGAGCCATAAGCCCACTCCAAGAATAACGAGAGCCGCAATGACATGAGGCAGATAAGCAATAACGCCGGTTGCAAGTGTTACCAGGAAGTCAAGACCCAGAATATTAAGGGCCTGCACAACAAACAGTAGGACAATAATGACCTCAGCAATATAGCCGATAACCTGGGAGAAGCTCAAACCACTACCTGTTGCAGCAGATTTGTTCAATCCCATTCCTGAGAAATACGAATCAAATCCGATTCGCTCTAAAAGATTGGAAACGAATTTTCGAACCCATTTTCCGATCCATGCACCAATCAGCACAAAGAAAATGGCTACGGCGATATTCGGCAGCATGGTCAGAACGTCATTCAGCATCGCAATGGCTGGTCCGGAAATGCCTTCAATATCCAAGCGTTCTAACGCAGCGATAACTGTGGGGATTAAAATCAGTACGAATACAACGGTACCAATCACAGAAGCAAGGCTTGTCCCTTCAAATAAACGAGTTAAGCCAAGTTTTTTCGTTAATTTCTCAGTTCCGATTGCCTGCAGGAAATTCGTTACGATATCGCGGACAATTTTTGCAATAAACCATCCAACTAATAAAATAAGGGCTGCTGCCAAAAGCTTAGGCAGGAATGCCAGGATACTTTCCACCATGCCGGTGAACGGACCCGCAATGCCATTCAGGTTTAAAGCACCCAATACAGCTGGCAGGAAAATAAGCAAGACAAGATAGAAAACAATTTTTGCAACCTTATCGATTACAGTGGAAGGCTGCTGCTTATTGTCGGTTAAATTCCATTTATCCAACTTTTCATCAACTTTTAGCGTTTTTCCGCCTTTTCTAATTAAGAAGCTGAGGCCGGAAGCAATAAGCCATGCAAATAATAGAATAAGGGCTGCTTTTAAAATGCTAGGAACGGCAGCCATGATTGAGGAGAACATGCCCACTAGGGGAGTAGCGATAATGTCCAAATCAAGAATATTAAAGAATAAGATGAACACGAATACTAGCAGAAGGTAATAAATGATCTTACTGATAATTTTTTCGGATGAATATTTTCTGTTTGCTTTATCGGGGAATACCTTGTCATCGAGGCTGGTTTTACGAAGTCCTTTTAAAACTGCCTTTTCAATGGCTTTTGCGATAACCCATCCAATTAATAAAACTAAAAGTGCTAATAATAAGTCAGGCAGCTTGGCCAAAAGGTAATCAAACCCGCCCCAATACCGATTATTGTCCAATATCGTTCACTCCTTAAAGAATTGTATATTTGCATACTTTCATATACCCAATTCCTTTTGGCGTAAACAGGAAAACATACTTAACTAATTGCCGCAAGTGGCAAGCTGCAGTTATTTAAGTCGGACAATAGCAGTTTTCCACGTGAAAGAGGCTTTGGACGAGTCCAAAGCCCTTTTTAGCTGACAGGAAAATGTGATATCCGCGAAAAAATTAAATAAACACCGCGGAAATTCTTTTTTATCCGTGGAAATTTGAATATATCCTCCAAATTCCTGTTTTATCTGCGAAACCTGCTCCAGGCCCCAAATTGAATTTAATACAGCCTCTTCTCATAGCTTTCCTGAAGGGCGGCTTTTATTTTATCACTATCCAAATCAGGCAGATTGACATGGTCGGCAAGGATTTGTGAGGGTTTAGGCAAATCTTTTTTATCCAGCCATTCGCCTTGATCCCAAAGTTTAGATCTCTTAAAAGCTTTTGCGCAGTGTATATAGCATTCTTCCACTTCAACAGCTATTCCCAGAATCGGATTCTTGCCTTGGGCTGCCATTTGTTCTAAAATCTCCGAATCTCTAATTATTTTCGCACGGCCATTGATTCTTAGTGTTTCCTCAAGTCCGGGAATAACAAAAAGCGTGCCGATATACGGGTTGGATAGGATATTAAGTAATGAATCCACCCTTTTATTTCCAGGGCGTTCAGGGATTACAAAAGAATGATCATTCAAAATATGTACAAATCCAGGGGCATCGCCGCGCGGGGAAGTGTCACATTTGCCCGCACTGTCAGCAGTTGAGAGAAACAATATAGGGGACTTACCAATAAACTCCCGGCAATGATGATCCAGCTTATGTATGATTTTATTGGCTGCTGTTCTGCTGGGAGTTCCCAGCAATGAACGGAGCTCTTCCTCGGAATTAATGACTTTTTTATAAACAGCATCTATCAAAAAAAATCCCTCCTCATAGGTTTATGTATTCAAGAAAAAGGAGGGTTTCCCCTCCTTATGTGCTATAACGGTTCTTTGAAACTTTTTTAAAAGAAAACTGTGGAATGCTGATTCCGATCAGGATAAGGACAATTCCAAAGGTTTGTGCTTCTGTGATTCTTTCTCCGAGCAGAAGCATGGCAGCAGCAACAGCGGCTGGAAGTTCCGCAGAGCCGACGATTGTGGCCAGTCCCGAGTCTATGTGGGGAGAGCCGATTGCAAAGAAGATAATAGGGAAAATGGCGCCGAATAAGGCCATCAGCAGCCCGAATTTCCATAAACCTTGCAGTTGTAATCCGCCATTGATTAGAGTAGGCCCGGAAACAGCTGCAACTAGAAGAAGGCCTCCAAGCGTAATAAAGATGCTACGCTGAATTCCTGGGATTCCTTTTCCTGCCTTGCCGCTTGCGAAAATAAACAATGCAAAGGTAACGGCGGATAGGAGTCCGTAAATTAGTCCGTCTGCCCTAAACGTATGGGAGCCGCCGGCAATAAGGTTGCTCGCAAACACTGTACCAATAATCAGAAAGACTGAAGAAATGATTTTTGCATTGCTTGGTTTCTTTTTTTCATAAAGTGCTTCTATAAGAATACCAATCCAGGTGAATTGGAATAATAGGACAACAGCGATGGAAGCCGGGTTCCGGTCAAGGCTCAGCCCATAAAGAATTCCCGTTAAGCTAAGGGAGGCACCGGTAATTAGCAGAGCGGCTGCTTGTTTAAGGGACACTTTCGTTTTTTTGATAAAAGGGAAGGAAAGTATTAGCAAAAGGAGCCCAAATAAATATTGGCTGCCTGTCAGCTCGTGAACGGTATGGCCTGCCTGAAGACCAAGCTTGACAATTGATGCCAAGATGCCATAACTGCATGCGCCTAAAAAAATGAATAAAGAATACTTTAAATTTGCCATTAAGGAAACTCCTTTCTAAGTTGTATGAACTAATCAGGTCAATCATAACATCTCAGAGCAGCTGTTTGGAAAAAATAATTGAGACCATAAAGGTACCCTCTTCCGAACATAAATAAAGAGCCAGTGATTCTCACCGACTCTTTTTCTGTATTAAATTATTCTCCTAAGTAGGCGTTTAGCATCCAAATGTGAGCATCAAGTTTTTCAATAAGCCCGATTGCAAAATCTGCTGTCACTTGGTCTTCGTGTTCCTCAGCGGCCTGGGCTAATGAAATTAATTGTTCTTTTAAATGTTTGTAATCTGCAGCCAAACCTGCAACCATGTCTTCTGCTTTCTTTTCACCATGGGACTCTTCCAGGGTAGCCACACTTAAGTATTCCTTCAGAGTTGCTGCCGGAGTGCCTCCAATCGCAAGCAGGCGTTCAGCTGCTTCATCGACAACTTCTGCTGCTTCATTATATAATTCCTCAAATTTTTCATGCAGGGCAAAGAAGAATGGCCCTTTTACAAACCAATGGTAACGGTGCAGTTTAGTATAAAGAATACTCCAGTTTGCAATTTGAACATTTAATGCTGAATATAATTTTTCCATTGAAAAATCCCCCTTTGATTAGCTTGTAATCTTATTATAACAAATATTAAATTAAAATCAATATTTATTTATAATAATTATAAATAAGATTTTTATAGGGGAATGTTCAAAAGAAAAAAATCCCGGTTTTAAACCGGGATAGAGTTACGCAGTTTTATTTCTTTTTTTAATAACAAGGTAAATAACATAAACAACAAGGATAACTAGTCCGCCGATGAGCGTTAGCATTGTAAAGTTTTCTTCGATAAACGTCTTTGCCTGTGCACCCAGAACCATAATAATGGCAGCTTCCAGAAAGAAACGGGCTCCTCGGCCGATGATGGACCAAATGACTAAAACTCTCAGACGGATATTTGATATTCCGGCAAAAATCGTAAAGACTTTATAAGGAATCGGAGTAAATGCGGAAATTAAAATCGCCATCGCACCATACTTTGTAAAATAGTCTTCAACCTTTTGGATTCTTTCTTCAGAGATAATGTACCTTAATACAGGACGGCCAAGTTTTTTTCCGATAAACCAGCCAAGAATAGCTCCCAATACGGAAGCGACTGTGGTAATAAAAGCGTACCAAAGCACACTATCAGGGTTGGATATTCCCATTGGAATCAGCAGAACATCAGGTGGAATCGGAAAGAAAGAAGAATCGGCAAAGGAGACGAAAAACAAGCCAAAGACTCCGTACTCCATGAGCCATGCTTCTATTACATGAATCATTTCAGACATTTATTTTATTCTCCTTTATAGCTTTCATCATTACACATGTGAAGTATACCACTTTTCGGGTCAGCCCGTCATGCTGGAATGGATTGTTAAGGGTTTGGGATATTATCCTTCCGAAATGTTTGCGAATGTGGAGATCAATTCTTATAAACCCTGCTAAGTATGGTAAAGTGATATAGTATCAGTCAATAAGTAAAACATTCATAAGTGAGGATTTCAAATGGAATATCTTTTATTCATTATTCTAGGGGCACTTATAAGTGTGCTCTCAGGCTTCTTTGGGGTAGGAGGGGGATTTATTTTGACCCCGACTTTAATGCTATTTGGATTTTCTCCTATAGAAGCTATTACAACAAGTTTGCTTTTTTCAATCGGAACCTCCATCTCCGGTATTTCCGCTCATATCAAGATGAAGAATATTTTGCTGAAACAAGGCCTTATCCTAGGCATGAGCGGAATGGCTGCAACACAGGCAGCTCGGCCCTTTGTGTTTTTTCTGGAAGAAAGAGGCTGGGATGTGTGGGCAGTTCCTATGTTCTATATCGTCCTGCTGTCTTACTTTGCTCTTACCATGCTTAAAAGAGGAAAGAAATCTAAAGCGGGTACGGAGAACAACAATGGACGGTCTCCTTCAATTATAAAGATGATTTTAATCGGTTTTTTTGCTGGGTTTGTTTCAACCACACTGGGGGTTGGCGGGGGCTTTATTATGGTGCCTTTATCGGTTGCCTTTTTGGGATTATTGCCTAAAAAGGCAGTTGGCACCAGCTTATTTGCTATTTTATTAATCGTGACAGCAGGTTTTCTCTCGTATGCTTCCGCGATTTCCATCGATTATTGGATTGGCATTTCTTTAGTTGGTGGAGGCCTGGTCGGATCTCAATTCGGGGCGAAGCTCACAGCCTACTTCGAAAACGAAGAGATTACCTATATGCTGGGCGCTCTCTATATGGCAACGGTCGCCAGTGTCATTCTTAAATTAGTGAACTTGAATTATGCGGGTCTTGTTTTAATGGCCATATTTGTCGGCGGTTTTTTAGTAAGAAGCATAGCTAAAGTAAAGTTGGCAAAGTCCCGATATAAAGAAGAAAAGGAGAGACCATAACGGCCTCTCCTTTTACATTTGTTCAGGCACCCTCATTCCGAGTGTTTGCATGCCTTCCGAGAGCACAATCGTGACAGCCTTTACAAGTGCTAGCCTGCCTTTAATGTCCGTATCTTTCTCTAATATTCTTACTTGCCCGTAATATTTGTTAAAGGCCTGAGCCACATCTATTAAATATTTTGCCAGGACAGATGGTGAAAGATGCTGGTATGCTTGCTCAAGCTTGTCAGGATATTGATAGAGGAGCTTTATAATTTCCCAGCTATGTGAATCAGAAAGGCCATTTTCAGATGAAGGGCCATCTTCAGCCTTGCGCAGCAGGGAATAGGCACGAGCATTGGTGTATTGCAGATAAGGGCCGGTTTCGCCTTCGAATGTCAGCATATCTTCAAGTGAAAATTCAATATTATTCATGCGGTCATTTTTCAGATCATGAAAAAGGATGGCGCCAATCCCTACAGCTTCTGCGATATCTTTTTTATTTTCCAAATGTGGATTCTTGTCCTCAATATTTTGCTTTGCGAGAAGGACAGCTTCATTCAGAACCTCCTCCAGAAGAATAACCCGGCCTTTTCGGGTGGACATCTTTTTGCCGTCCTTCATATAAAGGCCGAACGGGACATGTGCCATGTGGTCTGCCCATTCATAGCCCAGCGTTTTAATGACACTTTTAACCTGGCGGAAATGGATGCTTTGTTCCTGGCCGACAATGTATAAGGACTGATCAAAGTGATATTTCTTTTTTCTGTAAAAAGCTGCGGCAAGGTCACGTGTTGCATATAAGGTTGCACCGTCCGATTTTTTGATCAGGCAAGGAGGGAGGTCCAGATCAGGAAGTTGAACTACTTCAGCTCCGTCGGACATAACAAGCAGATTCTTGGCGCTTAGCTTCTCAATAATAGCTTCCATTTTGTTATTATAAAAAGCCTCGCCGTTATAAGAATCAAATTTGATCCCAAGCATGTCATATATGCGTTCGAATTCTTTCAAGGATTCTTCTCTAAACCATTCCCAGAGGCTGGCAGCTTCTTCATTGCCATTTTCGAGCTCTTTGAACCAATATCGTGCCTCATTTTCCAATGCAGGATTCTCTTCGACTTCATCATGAAACTGAATATATAAGCTAAGCAGCTCCTGGATTGGATTTTCTTTTACTCTATCTTGGTTCCCCCATTTTTTATAAGCTGTAATTAACTTGCCAAACTGGGTGCCCCAATCCCCCAAGTGATTAATCCTGACAGTTTGATAACCGCATTTATCAGCAAGATTGCCGAGTGCATTTCCAATAACCGTTGAGCGCAAATGGCCCATGGAGAAAGGCTTTGCAATGTTTGGTGATGAAAAATCGAGCACCACTGTTTTTCCGGCGCCAATTGTAAGTTTCCCATACTCTTTTCCTTCTTTGAGAATTCTCTCCATAATGATTTTGCCGGCAGCTGCTTTTGAAAAAAAGACATTAATATAAGGGCCAGATGCTTCTGCTTTTTCAATGAGCGGGGCCCGAATCTGGCTAGCGATGTCAACTGCAATAACTGCCGGCGATTTCCTTAATGCTTTGGCAAGCGTAAAACAAGGAAAAGCCAAATCCCCATGCTCAGGATTTTTGGGAATTTCGATTAAAGCAGCAATCACTTCTTCAGACATCTGTCGATCCAAAGCAGATGCCAATTGAGCGGTGAATATTTCTTTAAAGTTCAACATAATTACACCTCCCTGAAAATAAAAAAGCCCGTCTCTAAAAATAGAGACGAGCTTGAATTGCCCGCGGTACCACTCTGATTGTCCATTCTAAATGATTGGACCTCTTTTAAGAAATTTGTTAACGGGATCCTTAACCCCCGGCAAAGCCTACCCGATTTTCAGCTCTGCATCTCCAAAGTGCGCTTCGCAAAAGAATTTCCAACAGGCTTACACCGTCCCTGTCTCGCTTAAGGAAGGGGTCTTTTGCTACTCTCTTCATCATGGACTCTACATATATTAATGCTATTATACTCTGCTGGAGTTATTTTGCAACAAAATTTGAATCTGTTGAAAACATATAGGATTTATGGTGATATCGCATGCTGAAAATCAGGCCCATTGCCAGCATATTTCCCATAAGCGAACTGCCCCCATAGCTGATAAAAGGCAGCGGAATGCCAGTAATCGGCAGAACCTGGATGGTCATCCCGATATTCTGGAAAACGTGGAAGGTTATCATGCTGATGATACCGACACATATATAGGTATTGAATGGGTCAGTTGTTTCCAACGCTATTTTTGTCAAATGATAGATTAGAAGAAAAAATAGGCTGATGACAACGCTCGCTCCAAAAAAGCCGTACTCTTCTCCAATGACACTGAAAATAAAATCAGTGTGGGCATCTGGGACATATACCTGCCTGTCAGTAAAGCCTTTTCCGGAAATCAAGCCTGACCCAATTGCCATCATAGAGTTATAGAGCTGCATTCCCGCTCCTTGCTTATGGTTTACAGGATCAAGCCAGGAATAAATCCTGCTAAACTGGTAGGGGTCTACCCCCAGGTATTTCTCCAGAATCTCCGGTGCCTGTATAACCAGATAGAGAATGGTGCCGGCGATGGCTCCCAGAAACCCATAGATAGGCACAAGTATTTTCCATGATATTCCTGAAACGAGAATAATTCCTGTTAGAATAGCGACAATAACTAGGGCTGTTCCAAGGTCTTCAATAATAATTAACCCTAATGGGAGCGATGTCACTGCCCCAAGCTTAGTAAGAAGAAAAAAATCTGAACCAAGTGTCTTACTTAAATATTGTTGATTATGGTCAGCTATGATTTTGCTTAAAGCAATGATCAAAAAAACTTTTACAAACTCGGAGGGCTGAACGGAGCCTAGCCCGGGAATCACATACCAAAGAGTTGCCCCTTTGCGCTCAGGTGCTATGCTTTCCGGTGCAACAAATAATCCCAGCAATAAAATGATCCCTAAACCGTATAAGAACCAGGTGAGCTTCCTGATTTGTTCACTATCAAAATACATAACTACAGCAACAATAATAATTCCGATTACATAGTTAACGATTTGTTTTATAACAAAGTTGCCAGCATATTGATCGGAGGATTGCCCGCTGTATATAGCGGTACAGCTAATGAGAAAAAATAGCAGCAATAGAAAACATAACGTCCAATCAATTCGATCTGAAAATCTTTTAGTCTGGTCCATCCATACACACCTGGTTTCTTTACCTTTTTTTACATTTTTATCCTAACAAAGAAAAATACCCCTTACAATGGCTGTTTCGATGTGATTTCTTTATTGCTCGGTATTAATTAGACGAAATAAAGAGCGTGATAGTTTCCTGCTTTTCCATAAAATATAAAGGGCCAAAGAAAAGATTACTTTCCGATAATTAATTTATTCATTATATATTGAAATAATGTAAAGAGGTTATATGGAAATAAAATGGGAAATCTAATAATATTTTTCTAATCTGGAAAGATATTTTTTAATATTTTTGCTACAATAAGAGAAGAAAATATTCGTAATGTTAGGCAGACAGTTTCAAAGTCAGAAGCTGTTTTTTTATTGAATATACTACTCTTGTTAACGGTTCGGAGGTTTCGCCATTGAAAAAAAGAAATCATACTATTCGTGATCTCATCTATATCCATCTTAATGAACAGGATCAGTATGTTATGACCTATGGAATTGAATTCGCGGAGTTTGTCCGTACTCTTTCAGATTCAATTAATAATCTGCTATTGCTGAAGCACCGTTATGAACATGGCGATTATAATATGCATACGATGTTTGATTACGTGTCAAGAGACAAACTGGGAAGGCTAGTGGAAGATGATGTATACAGCTATGGCGATTTTTGCTGGATCGATTTTGAGGAAGAGGAAGCTGTAAATGAGCTTCCAGGCCAGTCAATCGCAGAGCTTCTTTACCTTGGCCATGTTAAAGAACACTTAAAGCCGCCGTTTTACAATTATTTGAGCAATCGGTATGTGTACCTTGCCATTGATGACGGCTGGTTTAACCGTACTTATTATCGGGACCTGAATGACTTTTATCGGATGCTCGGGGAAGTCATACCGGGTAAAATGGGGCAAATGAAAGTCGAAAAAACGCTGCTCGGCATTAAAAAGAAAAGGACGTATCCGCCCATTTCAAGAGATGTCCTTCTTTCACTGAAGCCATTAATGAAAGAAGGGGCAGTGCTGTCGATAAAGGACATTGACCAGAATCGGGTACGAATTGAAATTCCGATTTGGATAATTGGCGATTTTGCCAACATGGATGACATGTATGACGAATATGAATCCATCGTGAAGGAACCTTGTGAAGCCAAGATTGTATTCGATAAAAAAACAAGGGAATGGAAGATTTACTCCCGATAGAATTCTGAACTTTTTTACAGCATTCAGCAAATTTCTCTTACATTTTTAGTTGAATGGTGTATAATCGGAAATAGAAAAAATTCAATATGCACGAAAGAACAGGTGTCTTCTTAAAGGGAGTAAAGGCCAATAGGCCATTTATTCTTTTGAAGACTTAATAGGGAAGCTGGTGAAATTCCAGCGCGGTCCCGCCACTGTAAATGGGAGCTGTCTGCAACACCCACTGTACTTTAATTGTATGGGAAGGAGCAGAATAGCAATGACCATGAGCCAGGAGACCTGCCTGATTCTTAAGCACTCTTAACCTACGAGGATAGGGAGGTGTTTGGTCCGGCCATCTATTCTTTTTGCTTTTCTGAATTATGACCACACAAACATCTCCTTGCCGTTTGAGGAGATGTTTTTTTATTTATATTGTTGGTACCAGGTACCACCAGAATTTTGTCGAAAAGTATTGGAGGAATGAAGGATGAAGAAATTTTATTCGTTGTTATTGGCTATGCTGCTGGCTGCTGGAGTGCTGGCTGGCTGCGGGGAGAGTGCTGAGCAGCCTAAGGATAATGATTCAGCTAAGGAAGATCAGTCTGCTGGGGAGGAAGAATCTGAATTCCCTGTAACCATAAAGGATGCTCTTGATAATGAAGTGGTCATTGAATCCAAGCCTGAAAGAATCGTTTCCATGATTCCAAGCAACACAGAAATTGCTTTTGGATTGGGGCTGGGAGAGGAAGTTGTAGGAGTCTCCGATTTTGATAACTACCCGGCTGAAGCCACTGAGAAAGAAAAGATTGGGGGCATGGAATTTAATGTAGAGAAAATTATCTCTTTAAACCCCGACCTTGTCCTAGCTCACGCTTCCAGTGCACATAATTCGGAAGCAGGTCTTCAGCAATTAAGGGATGCTGGCGTGACAGTGCTTGTTGTAAATGATGCGAAGAGCTTTGATCAGGTTTTTGAATCCATTGAAATGGTTGGAACTGCGGCCGGAGAAAAAGAACAAGCGGAACAGCTTGTTTCGGACATGAAGAGCAAGCTTGATGAAATTAAAACAAAAGCTCAAGGCATAAAAGAAGAGGATCGTAAATCTGTATTCGTTGAAGTTTCACCTGCTCCTGAAATCTATACGGCAGGTACAAATACATTTATGGACGAGATGTTAAGTGCAATAAATGCAAAAAATATCATAACTGAAGAAGGATGGCCAAAAATGGATCCGGAAGCGATTATTGAAAGAAATCCGGATGTGATCATCACAACTCATGGTTATTACACTGAAGATGCTGTTGGCAATGTAATGAGCAGGGATGGCTGGCAGGATATAAACGCAGTGAAAAATAAGCAAGTTGTCGATGTAGATTCCGATATGGTTACCCGCTCTGGCCCGCGTATTGTTGAAGGAGTCGAGGAACTTGCAAAAGCAGTATATCCGGATGTATTTAAATAATAAAATACTAGCTTATGTATTAGCAGCAGCATTTTTACTCTCTGCTATGCTGATGGGGATTTCAATTGGTACGGTGTCTGTTCCCCCTATGACGATTATCAAAGTGATAGCTGCTGAGGTTCTTCCATTTATTTCATTAGAAAATACAGACACTATGCATTCAAATATCATCATGAATATTCGGCTGCCGCGAGTATTGCTGGCCGGCTTAGTAGGGGCGTCTCTTGCAATTGCGGGAGCCGCCTTTCAAGGTTTATTAAGAAATCCTCTGGCAGATCCATATACAATAGGAGTATCTTCCGGAGCTTCTCTCGGTGCTGTTTTAACTTTGTTTTTAGGTTTATCTATTCCGTTTGCCGGAATGTTTACCCTGCCCTTATTCAGTATCCTTTTTTCTTTTTTAACCATTTTTGCCGTTTTGTTATTTGCTAGAAATATTGAAAGATCCATGAAAGTGGAAACAATTATTTTGACAGGAATTATTTTCAGCTCTTTTCTTGGTGCGCTCATATCCCTTATGATCGCCTTGACGGGAGAGGAGCTTAGGCAAATTATCGGATGGCTTCTTGGCAGTGTATCCATGAGGGGCTGGGCATATATTAACATTATCCTTCCGTTTTTTGTGATAGGTGCCATCCTTCTTTTAGTGAACAGCAAGGAGCTTAATGCCATGAGCTTCGGAGAAGAAAAGGCCCACCATATAGGGGTGGACGTTCAGAAGAGAAAAATGATGGTCCTGATAGCCGGTTCCATCTTAACGGGTGCAGCTGTTGCTGTGTCTGGAACGATAGGATTTGTTGGGCTTGTGATCCCTCATCTGACCAGGCTGTTATGGGGGCCGGATCATAAGCATCTATTGCCGCTATCCATTCTGATGGGAGCAGGTTTTCTTATTATTGCTGATCTGGTTTCACGGACGATCATTGCACCTACCGAACTTCCAATTGGTGTGATTACAGCGATAATCGGTGCACCTGTGTTTGCTATTATTTTAATTAAAAGAAAGAATAAACTTTGAACTTCGATAACTGTCCAGCGCAATCGTCAACCCATTCAAGAAGTCGGTGGTGAGCAGGCGCTTGTGCATATCTTAGTTCAGAAAGAAGTGGTTAATCATGCTAAGCGTTCAGCAAATCACTGGCGGATATGCCGGTGCACCGGTTGTGAAAAATATAAGCTTTGAAGTGGAAAAAGGGGAGCTTTTCGGAATATTGGGGCCGAATGGAAGCGGCAAGACCACGATTCTTAAGATGCTGAGCGGCATTTTGCCTTATAAGTCAGGAGATATTCTGATCAAAGGAAAGAATCTTTCACAGTATACACCGAAAGAGCTTGCAAAAATTATTGCTGTTCTGCCTCAGCACTCCTCTCAGGCCTTTTCTTATACCGTTAAGGAAACGGTTTCCCTTGGCCGTTATGCCCATCAAAAAGGCTGGTTTCAGAGCTGGAGCAGCGAAGATGAGGCTACGGTCAATCGAGTCATGGAGCAGACGGGCATCTCTCAGTTTCAAGACTTTGATATTCAGCAATTATCCGGCGGTGAAAGACAGAGGGTGTTTTTAGCTCAGGCCCTTGCCCAGGAGCCGGAAATATTATTGCTGGATGAGCCGACTAACCATCTTGACTTATCCTATCAAAAGGAACTGCTGGATCTGCTTTCTGTATGGTCAAAGGACTGCGGGTTGACGGTCATTTCTATTTTTCATGATTTGAATTTGGCCGGCCTGTACTGTGATCGCCTATTGCTGCTGGAGAATGGCGAAGTCAATATTAACCACGTTCCCAATGAGGTTTTGAAAGAAGGGCGGATACGGGAGGTTTATAGGACGAAGATTGAGAAGCTCCCGCATCCAAGAGTCCCGGCCCCTCAGATGGTGTTGGTGCCTGAACGCTCTCAGGCGGAAAGCCAATCAGAGAAGCGAGTCGATCCAGCCAGCCTGGAGGTAAAGGAAAATTTGCTAGTCCTTCGCTCGCCATTTCCGCTGAAAACCATGTCATCAGGTGTAACTGGATCGGGGACCGGCTGGAATCGCATATTTCTTAACCGGCATGTGAGCAAGAATTATGATTGCAGTGATCATAGAGCAGAGATGGCGGAGTTTGTCCGGAACATCGGCTTTGAACCCGGAGAAACAGTGGGGATGATGACTGCCGTATATGTTGAAGATTACAGCAGCAAATTTTGTGAAGAAGAAACCTTCTCTGTGTATGTGGTCGTGACAGCAGGTGTCGGCAATGCTGTTGACGCCTCGAAAAGTGAAGTGCATTCTCATCATCTGACACCTGGAACGATCAACACATGGGTTTTCGTTAATGGAAATCTGACAGAGGAAGCTTTTATTCAATGTATCATGACCGCAACCGAGGCAAAGACAAGGGCTCTGCATGACCAGCAGGTGAAGGACTCTGTAACAGGGACGATTGCAACCGGAACATCTACAGATAGTATTTTGATTGCTGCCACTCAGCAGGGCGAGAACCTTGAGTATGCAGGAACCATTACACCGCTTGGCAAAGTGATTGGAAAAGGTGTCTATGAGTGTACAGTTATGGCGATACAGAATTCACAAAGAAGGATAAAAAAATGATCATGCATCACCTGATTGCTATTACATTAGCCTATATCATTGATATGGTGATAGGGGACCCTCCAAACTGGCCGCATCCTGTAAGGTGGATAGGTGCTTTGATATATAAACTTGAAAAATCGCTTAATAAAGGACGATCGAGAAAATTAAAAGGAGCCGGCATGCTGGCAATCGTCCTGTTGGCTGCAGGAGGGATTTCCTTTTTAATCATCAGATTTTTCTATGGAATCCACCCGACCGCCGGCATCCTGGCAGAAGGAATTCTTATTTTCACTGCCATCGCTCAAAAAAGCTTAAAAGAAGCGGCTCTGGATGTTTACGAACCTCTGGCAAAAGGAGATATGAAAGAAGCGAGAGAAAAGCTTTCGTATATTGTTGGCAGGGATACAGATAGTCTGGATGAACCCGGGATTGTCAGGGCTACAGTGGAAACGGTAGCTGAAAATACAAGCGATGGAATTACTGCTCCGTTATTTTGGGCATTCATTGGCGGTGCTCCGCTTGCCCTTATCTACAGGGCTATAAATACATGTGATTCCATGGTAGGCCATCGAAATGAAAGATACGGAGAATTTGGCTGGGCATCTGCAAGGATTGATGATATCGCTAACTGGATTCCCAGCAGGTTAACATCGGTATGCATCATGCTGACCCAAAAGCCGGACCATACTTCAGCTGGAGATGCTTGGAGCATATTGCTAAGAGATGCAAGGGAGCATCCAAGTCCCAACAGCGGCTGGGGGGAAGCAGCTGTGGCAGCTCTACTTGGCATCCAATTGGGGGGAATAAATTTTTATAAAGGTGTAATCTCCAACAGGGCAACAATGGGAAACCCTATGGTCCTTCTTGAAAAAGAACATATTTTAAAAAGCATATCGATTATGAAAAGGACTGTTTTCATATTTTTACTCTTACTATGGACAGGAGGGATGCTCCTTGAAATGGCCCTCACACGGCTCTAATCCCCGATATTTATATGAAGCTATGAATATTAAAATGCCAGCAGAACGGATTGATTTTAGTGCAAATATAAATCCTCTTGGCCCTCCTCAGGAGTTAAAAGCCAGGTGGAATACCCTTTTTGAATATATTACAGATTACCCGGACCCTCATGCCTCTCTTTTAAAAAGTAACTTGGCCGCTGCAGAGGGAGTAAAGGAAACGCAGATCCTGGTCGGAAATGGCGGTGCCGAGCTGATTACTCTAATTGCAAGGATGATAGCTGGAAAAAGAGTGCTGATTATTCAGCCGGCCTTTTCGGAATATGAGGAAGCTTGCAGGGTAAATGGCTGCACGGTTGCCTATCATCAGCTGGAGCCTGAAGGCTGGAACCTCGATATGGAAGCGTTATCTTTAAAACTAAAGGATGCTGATGCTCTGTTTTTCTGCAATCCAAACAACCCCACCGGTGTTTTTTATTCCTCGGGGATTGTGGAGGAACTGATAGAAAGATGCAGGGTTTATAATTGTCTGTTTGTTATGGATGAAGCTTTTTATGACTTCGCCTGCGACTATCAATCTATTATTCCTGTAATAAAAAACAACATGCATGTTATAGTCTTACGCTCCATGACAAAAATGTTTTCGATTCCTGGATTGCGTCTCGGCTACTTGCTAGCAAACGAGGTTTTAATTGAAAAAATGGCTGCCCTAAAACCTCACTGGAGTGTAAATGCTCTCGCTTTAAAAGCAGGAGAGTGGTGCCTTGAAAGTAAAGAGCATGTCCAATTAACAAAGAAATTGATCAAACAGGAAAGGGATAGGCTGGCTCTTTTTTATCGGCAGCTGGATTTTTCTGTCTCCCCTTCTTCTGTGAATTTTTATTTACTGAAGGATTCCAAATTGGAGGCTCAGCTCCCTCTCTTTCAATTTTTGCTTGAAAAAGGAATAATCCCTAGGCACACGATGAATTTCCCTGGACTTGAAGGAAAATGGCTGCGTTTTGCCATTAAAGGGCCGAAAGATAATGACCGGCTGATGGAGGCGATACAGGAATGGCGGAAGGTTCGCTAATTTTTATTTCTGGGGGAGTGCGCAGCGGAAAAAGCTCCTTTGCAGAAAAGGTTGCTGCTGATCTGGCAAAACAGACTGGCGGAAACCTTCATTACATTGCTGCAGGTAAAGCGTATGACTCTGAGATGGAAGCAAGAATCCAGAGGCATAAGGAAGACCGGCGAAAAAGCGGGATGAGCTGGATAACCTGGGAGCAGCCTGCCAGGCTTGCAGAGCTTTCTGAATTCTTTGGCGAAAATGATATTATTCTGTTCGATTGTTTGACAACTCTTTTAAATAATGAGCTTTTTTTGGCCGAAGACCTATGGAGGAAACAGGATTTTCAGGAGAAGGTGTCCTCTGGTATTCTGCAGGCTATTGCTGAAATTCATCAGAGGTGCAAAGCCATCATTATTGTCAGTAATGAAGTGTTAAACGAACTGATTGGCGGGAATAAACTGGTGTTTACATATGGGGAAATGCTGGGCAGACTTCATCAAAAAATCGTGGAAGTAGCTAATCAAGCATATCTCGTTGAAGCAGGTATTCCAGTTCAAATGAAAGGAGAACCTGCATGAAAGGAATTATGATTCAGGGTACATCATCTGATGTCGGGAAAAGCCTGATCGCTACTGCTTTATGCCGGGCATTTGCGAACGAAGGATATCGGGTGGCTCCCTTTAAATCGCAAAATATGTGCAATTTCACATATGTAACAAAGGAAGGAAAGGAAATTGGGAGAGCCCAGGGGCTCCAGGCAGAAGCAGCAAAAACTGCGGCAAGCGAGTGGATGAACCCGATCCTATTAAAACCTAAGCCAAACCAAAAATCAGAGGTTGTTCTCCTTGGAGATCCAATCGGTACGGTTACTGGGAGGTGCTACAAGGATTCCTTCTATCAAGCAGGACTGGAAACTATTCAGATGGCCCTTGAAAAATTAAGCAGGGATTACGATCTTATCGTTTTGGAAGGAGCGGGAAGCCCGGTCGAAATCAATTTAAAAGAAAAAGAACTCGTCAATATGAAGGCAGCTGAGATGGCAGATGTGCCGGTGATTTTAGTCGCCGATATTGAAAGGGGCGGAGTGTTTGCAAGCATTGTTGGAACTTTGGAGCTGCTTTCTCCAGAAGAAAGACAACGGGTACAGGGCATTATTATTAATAAATTTCACGGTAAACCCGAGCTGTTCGAGGATGGCATCAAGTGGATTGAAGATAAAACAAAGCTTCCTGTAATTGGTGTACTTCCATACATAAATAATCATCACATTCCAGTAGAGGATTCACTCTCCAACGTTGAAAGTAATGAGGCTGAGGGTGCAGTGGCCGATGAAAAGTATGATGAACTTGCCGAGGGCATGCTGAAGCATTTAGATTGGGAAAAGCTGATGAAAATTGTATTTAATTGGAGAACCAGCGATGAAATCGCTTAAGGGATTATTAATCAATCTTCAATTTTTTACAAGCATTCCGATATCGATAGCCCTTCCGATGGACAGGGAACATCTTGAGAAGGCGATAAGAACATTTCCGCTAGTTGGACTGTTTCAGGGCAGCCTTTATGCCTTTATTCTTTATGCTTTTCTTGAATGGACTCCTTTTTCAATTTTAGTAGCTGCATTTGCAGTTTGGCTCGCAGGAATAGTACTGACTGGCGGTATTCATTTGGACGGGTGGATGGATGCGAGCGATGCCTTTTTTTCTTATCGCGATCAGAAAAAAAGGCTCGAAATCATGAGTGATCCGAGAACAGGAGCATTTGGTGTGTTATCCGTACTTGTTTTATTAAGCACTCGCTTTCTGTTCATCTATGAAATTGTCCTGCTGGCAAGTTCTGTATCTTACTTTTTAATTGCCTTGATCCCTTTTTTCGGAAAAATGATGATGGGAATACTGCTGCTGAAGGTGAAGGCCGCCAAGGAGGAAGGCCTCGGATTCTTATTTCAGCAGTCCGCTTCCAGTAATACTTTGCATATCTATCCCATCTATCTGCTGATAATTGCCGGAGCAGCAGGAATGCTTATGGACCCAGCTCTGATTGGAGTTCTTATAATGATTGTGATTTCCGTGCTGCTTTTCTTTTTCCTATCAAAAAAAGTTAACACATGGTTTGGCGGCATGACAGGAGATGTGCTGGGTGCAAGTGTAGAAGGAACGGAGGTTTTGCTATGGATGGTTGTATGGCTATTGCACTATTTCGCCATGGGCTGACAGAGGCCAATAAGCGGCATGCCTACCTGGGCTGGACGGATTCCCCTCTATGCCCCATCGATAAGGAAAAAATAGCTGAAGTTCCTAGCGGTTATGAATTGGTTCAATCCAGTGATTTAGGAAGATGCCAGCAAACAGCTAAAATACTCTTTCCAAGAAACAAACTGGAAATAGGCAAAGAATGGCGGGAATGTTATTTTGGCAAGTGGGAAGGCAGAACCTATGAAGAATTAAAAGATGATGCCGATTATCAAAGGTGGCTAGAAGCCCCTTTTTTAGAAAAGGTGCCCGGAGGGGAATCTTTCGAGGAATTTTCGGAACGGGTTGATAGGGGCTGGCAAAAGCTGATTAATCGAATGCTAGAAGAAGGGATTCGGAAAGCAGCAATTGTAACGCATGGCGGTGTGATCCGGTACCTGTTAAGCAAATATGGACCTGATGGCAAAGAATTCTGGGAATGGCCTATCCCCTTTGGAAAAGGATACGAGCTTGTATGGAATCAGGAAGAGTTAAGGAGGGGTGAGAGATGCACTTTGTTACGGGTGGCGCCTTTAACGGAAAATCCAGATGGGTGAGGAACTTTTATCAGCTGGAGAATGTTCCGTGCCAGTGGGTCTCCGCCTACAAGGGTGAAACAGTCACTGGTTTTCATAAAAATGGACTTGTTGTAATGGAGGGCATTGAGGTTTGGATCCGGGATTGGTTAAAGGAGTCAGGTGACAATGAGGTTCGAACCAGATGGCAGAATCATCTAAGGGATTGGCTTGATTGGGAAAAAGAAGATATCCATAGAGAAATTATTTTAATAGGAACGGATATTACTAAAGGCATTGTTCCCATGGAAGCAGAAGACAGAAAGTGGCGGGATATAACTGGCTGGGCCTATCAGGATACCGCAGTCCTTTCTGACAGGGTAGATTTAATCTGGTATGGCATAAGCCGAAAAATAAAATGAAATGGGGAATTTGTTTATGAAGCTTTATACACGAACAGGTGATGAGGGGAAAACGAGCATTATCGGAGGCAGAGTGGAGAAGGATGATGTAAGGGTTGAGGCATATGGAACAGTGGATGAAGTGAACTGCTTTGTCGGTCAGGCCATGACACAGCTTGATTCAGCTGTTTTTCTGGATGTGTTGGCGGATCTGGAAAAGATTCAGCACGAGCTTTTTGACTGCGGCGGGGACTTGGCAAATGTCTCGAAGAATCGGGAGTTGAAACTGACCAAGGAATCGATTGATTATTTGGAAGCTAAAATCGATGCATTCATTGAGGAAGCACCTCAGCTGGAAAGGTTTATTTTGCCTGGAGGAACTCCTGCTTCTGCATCTATCCATATAGCAAGAACAGTAACGAGAAGAGCGGAAAGATTGGTTGTCGCATTAAGAAAAACAGATCCGGAGACTTCTGCAGTTGCCTTAAAATACTTGAACCGATTATCCGATTATTTCTTCGCCCTGGCAAGAGTCATCAATTTCCGCATGAACGAAAAAGATGTTGAGTATGTACGAAGCGCGAAAGTATTCCGGGAAGGAAAGCGCAAGGAGGATAAATAAATGAAAAGCATGAGAATGGCCACGGCTGGAATGCTGGTTGCTTTGACAGCTGTTGGAGCAGCCATTAAAGTCCCTGCAATTATTGGGAGCGTGGCTCTGGACGCCTTTCCTGCCCTGCTTGCAGCTGTTTTGCTTGGCGGATCTGGCGGAGCTATTGTTGCCTCGATTGGCCATCTGATTTCGGCAATGATTGGCGGTATGCCGCTTGGTCCGCTTCATTTCCTCATTGCTGGAGAAATGGCTTTGTTAGCCTTTGTGTTTGGCTTTCTATTCCGGAGAGGCAAGCGCTGGCAGGCTGGGATGCTATTTGTGCTAGGCAATGCTTTTGCTGCACCGCTCCCTTTTATATTTTTGATGGGCAAAGCTTTTTACCTGGCAATTGTGCCTTCCTTATTTATAGGTTCCGTTTTAAATACGGCTATTGCTTATATAGCGATACCAAGGCTGGCAAGGTTTGTCGAACCTTATTTTTCTAAAACGGGTGAAGGGCAATGAGGGATGTACTAATCTTTCCTGTCAGCTCAGAGGAGTCCATAGTCGTTGCCAGTGATAACAGCGGCGCAATTGGCGAAAAAGACCAGGACGCAGTTAAAGTGTCTTATGAAACTGTTGCTTACTATTCCTTTCGTGTTGCAGTCATGGAGTGTTTGTCAGCAGGAGCAGAACCCTTTGCGGTTATTCTGCAGAATTTTTGCGGAGATGGTGCCTGGGAAGGTCTAGTTAAAGGAATTAAACGTGGTGTTGGCGAATTGGGTATCGGTGACCTTGAGATTAGCGGCAGCACTGAAAGCAACTTTGCCCTGCAGCAGTCTGCTGTTGGATTATCTGTTCTTGGAAAAAAGAAGGGGAATGGCGGTACAGAGAAAATCGTTTATAATGATCAAACAGTCATTGCTGTCATTGGTTCTCCTTTAGTTGGAGAAGAGGTAATCAGGAGAGAGTCAGAGGCTGCTCCCCTGAAGCTTTTCCAGGAGGTGAATTCCCTTGGTGATGTTGTGACTCTTCCGGTTGGGTCAAAGGGTATCCTTGCAGAGCTGAATGGGCTGTTTTTCAGTAAGGTGTTCAGTGACATGGATTTAAATACAGATTTGGATATTCATAAATCGGCAGGCCCATCTACTTGCTTTATAGCCGTCTTTCCTCAAGAGAACGCGGAGGAGATTAGGTTGCTGGCAGGAAGTTATTTTTACCTATTGGCAGAAGGGTTTTGAAAAATATAATGCTTACTGTATATGTGACGAGACATGGTGAAACAGAATGGAATAAAGAAAAAAGAATGCAGGGGCACCTCGATTCGGATTTAACCGGGAAAGGAAAGCCGGAGGCATTGTTGCTAGGGGAAAAATTGAAAGACATAAACTTTAAGCGTATCAATTCCTGGCAATCGGATATTCCATACGGCAGAGCTGGTAAAAGAAAAAAGCCAGTGCCGATTGAAACTGATAAAAGATTATGGAGATTGATCTAGGAGCCTGGCAGGGACAAAACGAATTTGAGATAAAAGAGAGATATCCGGGAAAGTTTGATGCCTGCTGGAATAGGTCTGCATCTTACAAAAGTGTTGAGCGTATTTGGGATCCGCCAATCATCCATGGAACAAGCCTTACCATTTTAAGAATACATAGTGATAAAAAAGAATTCTTACTAGAAGGATGCATGGAACATTGCAAGCAGGCCCGCCGGAAAGCGAGCCTGCTTTTTATTTTTAAGGGGCTTTTAACCCTTTCATTCTTCTCAGAGGAAACCATTCGGATGCTATTAATAAAAAGGCACCCGGGAACCCGGATGCCCAAACTTTATTTCTTAATTGTATGCTGATCAACTATTCTGCCATCTCTTGTTTTGACTATCAGATTAATACCTTGGTCATCTATGGAAACATTAGTATAGACTTGAGTGTCTTCATCAAAGTATACATCCATATATGGCTGCGGTGTTGTTGCGTAGAACTTTTTCCCAGTTGATCCGGCTATCACATAGGTGGTGCCGTTTTCTGCTTTTTCTCCATTTTTGAGCGGGAAGGTACGTACATAGGAATGATCATGGCCGGATATAGCAAGGTCAATATCCAATTCATCAAATATAGATGGCCATACTTCTTTTACCATCTCACTTCCGCCTGCTGGATTCGAATAATATGGGGAGCGATGGTAAACAACAATCTTCCACTTTTTATCTGTTCCAGTCATGTCTTCTTTCAGCCATTCGGCTTGCTCGAGAAGGCCTTCTTTTGAAGTTTCAGTATTCATGACAGCGAAGTGTGCATTTCCATAATCAAAAGAATACACAGTACCTTTAAATTTCTCTGGTCCATTCTGAGGTAATTTAAATAGATGCTTGAAGGTTTCCACACCCGTTCCAATGTTTTCATGGTTGCCAACAGCTGGAACAAATGGTGTGGAAGGTGCCAACTTAGGGTTTTTCATGGATTCAAAGAAAGCATTCCAATGGGTGTAAAGGTTACCATCATCAATCATATCCCCAACGTGAAGCATGAAAGAAGCATCCGGATCTCCCTGTTTGGCTTTTTGGAAGAGCTCTGTGAAAATTCCAAAGCCATTTTCTGTCTGATTAGGTGGAGCCTGTGTGTCTCCCATTAAGATAAAGCTAAATGGATTATTATCTCTGCTTCTTGCAGTAAAAGCTGCCGTTTCACTCCAGCCTTCTTCTGAACCATCACCAACACGATAGGTATACGAGGTGTTCCGTTTCAGTCCATTAATAGAAGCTGAATGGACCTGAACTTCACCTTCACCAAAAGCATACTCACTGCTTTTGCCTTTTACTGTTTTTACTTCCTTGCCTTCAAAGCCTGATTTCTCATAGTGTTCGGTTTCAACAAGCTCAACAACCGAATTTACAGTCAGGGGAGAAGTCGTCCAGGTGATATTCATGCTGTTGACTTGCTCGCTAAATGTTAGGTTTAAACGCTCCGGTGTTTGTGAGCCGAGATGTTCAAGCACTTTTACATTGGTAATAAAACTGTATTGCTGTCCCTTTTGGACTTGAATAATAAGATCAGAAGGAATGATAGAAAGGCGGTCCGTTTTTATTTTTCCTTCCTGATCTGTTGTTCCAAGAATCCAAGGAGAAACCTCGACATCTTTTGTCTTCAGCCATCCTTCAAAATGTCCGTATTTCACCTTTGTCCAATCGCCTTGCTGTTGCTCGATCAATGCACTGGCGTGTTTACTCAGCAGTGCAATGGTTTTGCTGCCCATATCAGGGCTTTCATAAAGAGCAGATTCTTTTTCCTTCACATTAGCCAATTTATGGTTAGGTGCTAAAACCTTAACTGCAGCACCATTTACCACTTTTCCATCTTCATTTTTCACGGTGATGTTGGCGTCAAACCCTACAGACGCACGGTCTACATCTATTTTATAGTGAGCCTTTAAAACAGCCTTTATATCAGGCATATAAATAGACACAGGTTCTTTATGTTCTTGCAGTACCAAAGCGCCTTCAACAAATTGTATTTCAATAGGCTCGATACTATTAGCCGGGATGAGGAAAGGAAGCCTTCCGAGTTCTTTAATTTCTTCAGCCCCTTCAATATTCTGGATGTCCTTAAGCTCCAAATAAATTTGGCCGTCTTTTGTTATTTCGTTTTTTGCAATATGCTCTTCCGATATTCTATTATCGAGCAAAACCTTATCTTGTTGAGGCTGAACCTTCTTGTTATCAAAACTAAAATGCAGTTTTAGTGTTTTTATATTTTGCAGCTCGTTTGTTTGAAGCAGAACTTCATAGGGGCTGCCCAAATACGCTTCTGTTTCAAAGACAGGTTTCAATCCAGTGCTGCCGCTGTCAATTTCAAATTGCCAGACCCGTTCGCTTTCGTTTCCGAAATGATCTTGGACAACAACTTTAACCTCATGATAGCCATCCAAAAGAGGCTGTGAAGGAGTATGGGCAATTTCACCAGTCTCTTCATTAAATTCTGCCATTACCTCATTGCCATCAAGGTACATTTTTATTCGTGATGGGTTGATGCCTGATCCGTTTTCATTATCCTTTGCAACTGCACTAATCTTAAGCTCGTTAGCAGGGATCACTTCATTTTCAGCAGGATATATTTGTGAAATTTCCGGATTCATTAAGTCATCATTTGTTTCGCCATAAACGGCCCGGATATTGTCAACATAGATGGCTCCGGCATTTTTATTATCATTGCTTGTTTCCATCAGACGGACAGCAAGATCAAGCTTTAAAGGAGTTTCCTTTCCGGGAGGAACGCTTGCCTCGACATATTTCCAGCCCTTCCAATCCATATTTGTTTCAAAGTCAATTGGAAAAGCATTATTATTCCCATCCCTTAACTGAGAACGCAGCCAATGGCCGTTGCCGTCTCCGTATACCCACATCCCGATGGTTTCCGGATAGTCCTCAATAATGATATCTTCCTTCGGGTAGGCATAAGCTCCGGATGTTCCGATCGTTCCAGTAAAATCATACTTTAGTTCAAGTGCATGGTTTCCAAAACGTGCAGGTTCTGGGTAGGTAGTTTGCCGAATAGCAACCGATTGATAACGGGCACCGCTGAAAGTCCATTGGTCGAGTCCATTTTCAAAGGTTTCCAATATGACCGGCATTTTGCCGACCTGAATATTAATTGTATCGGATTTATCGCCATAGCGTACTGTAATGGAGCCTTCTGCTGTTTCACGAGAAGCTTTAAACACGCCATTTTCATCTAGAGAACCTATATCACCAATAATTTCCCATTCAAAGTTTGAGGGATTTGCATGAACCGCTCTTCCATTTAAGATAGCTTTTAAGTCTAATTTAATTTCATCTCCGCGTTTAACTGTAAGGGTATCCTGCGGAAGCTGGAGATCGGACAATTGGTTTACCACAGTTATTTCAGATGCACCTTTGGCGCCTGATAAACCCGCAAGCAATTGTCCGGACATTGGGCCTTCTCCCGCTGTGAAGATTCCATCTGCTGAAATGATGCCAAGAGCTTGATCAGACATACTCCAGTTTGGCTCTTTTGTTATTTGTACTGGGTTAAAGGCCGTGTCCATACCTTTTGCATTAAAATCGTAAGTGCTTCCGGAGAGCATTAATAAATGATCTGGCTGGACAGCAAGCTGCTGAAGTTCACCTTGCGTAGCTGCGGATACGACAAGAAAAGAGTTTGCAACGCCCCGCTCATTCCCGTCAGAAGGCTGGTTGCCAAGCGATAGTCCATCTTCTCCGTTTGTCCGCGATAAGTAGGTGGAGGATCCGCCGCCATCTAGATTTAATGCTTCAACGGCCCCAAGTTCATAAAGTAAGTCCCTTAACTCAAAAACAGTAACCCCTTCCGAGTAACCGGGCTGTCTTCCATCCAGTACGAGAAAGAAAATGCTGCCGTCTGCTTTAATGGCTGCAGCAGTTCTTGGTGCTCTTGTTGTTGTGAAGGAGCTTTCAGCAAACTGGACCTTTTGCCCGTTTTTAATCAGAGTAATGCGTCCGCCCAGTGCTTGTTTAACATCTTCCCAGCCGGCAGCGACCGCCGTTTTAAGCTCTATTTCCTCTCCGGAGGCCAATGTTTTCAACTTTTCTGAGGCAGTGCCGCTTCCTGAAAGAATAAGTTTTCCATCGGGAATTTCAGAGTTCCCCTGGTTTACCATCACTTTTTCCACTTTAGCAGTAAGGGTGCCGGGTTTGCGAATATCGCCGGATACTTCACTGAGTAGTACCTCGGTGCCTTCATGATTTGTGCCTGTCATTTTCATATTAGAAGTGTACACAGCCAGCTGATTGACTCCCCGTGTGCCGTTCAGACTATGAATCTTTGTTTCTATTTCCCTAATTACGGCTGAAAATGAAGGATTTGGATAGCCGATGATAGCTTTTCCATTTTCCTTTATTCCAAAGGTTTCGGTATTGGAGGCCTTTAGTATTTTTCCTTCATGAATAACGGAGCCTAAGGGGATTCCATTGGCTGTATTAAAGAAATCTCCATTAACGCCTCCCACCACAACGTGCCCCGGTTTAGAAACAAAGGAAGCCTGTTCGCTGACAGTCTGCATGCCAAAGTCCTTCCCGTTTGGAAGTCCGGCCTCAATATGTATGTCCGGGTTGTCAGTATTGATATTCATCATAAAAATTTCCTGTCTGCCAGCTTCGCTATTAATAGTCATCTCAGTCTCGTGTACACCTGGAGCTACAGGCCTTGTCCATTCTTCAATTACCGATCCAAGCGAAAAGGAAGCTGCTGATGCTGTTTTCTGGTCTAACGGTTTATGAAAAAGAAAGGACTGGGAAGCTAGCAGTATAGCTAAAAAATAAAAGAAGCCCTTTTTAATAGAATACAAAATAAATTACCTCCTTAGAAATGGTTCATGTATCTTTAGCGTATCAGCGGAAGTTTAACTAGAGGTGTAGAGGGTGTAAAATTCAGGTAAATCCAAGAAAAAGTTGTGAAATGTTAGAAAGGTATAGAACAGTATGTCAGAAGAATAGCGGGGTAATGAATTAGTAAAAATATCCCTCCTTTTTCCAATAAATTCTCATATGTCAGAAAATAACATTAAAAAAGCTAGTTGTCTATACCAATTCGTGAAGTTCGTACCAAATGACTGCTATTTAGTAGGAAAAAGGAAAGGTTAAATTGAAACGGATGGCCAATATACCCGTAATGTAAAATGGTTGAAGGGTAATCCGCTTCATGTATTGAATGTATATAAAGCACAGTAATTAACAGGAAGGTGAACGGAATGAATCTGAAAATGGGCTATGTAATTCTATATGCGGAAAACCTGTACAAAACGAAACAGTTTTATGGAGAACTGCTTGGCCTGGAACTGCGAAATGAGTTTGGAACCTACATAGAATACGATACTGGCAGTACGATTCTTTCTTTTAATACGAGAGAAAGCGGTCGTGAGGTCACGGGGCTTCCGATTCCGGATGGGGTGAGAAAGGAGCAGACCTTCGAGCTTGGTTTCGTTACGGAAGAGGTGGAAGGTGTTGTGGAAAGGCTAAAAGGAGCCGGAGTTCCTGTCTTGCTGGAGCCGATTGAAAAACCTTGGGGCCAGATGGTGGCTTATGTGGAAGATCCGGATGGACATTTTATTGAGATTTGTTCTCCGATAGGGTAAAACAAAAGGCAGGACGAGGTATCCTGCCTTTTTTCGCTTACGCTAAAGGGGAAGCTACTGAGAGCTATTCCCTCTCGTGAGCTAGATTCAGTATAGGTACATCAAGAAAATGCTTAATGGCGAGTGCGCATGCTCCTAAAATGGATGATTCCTTTCCAATTGATGAAATGGCAAGCTTCCGGTAATGGCTGACGGAAGAATGTAAATGGTTCTTTACGATCTCCAGGGAGGCGGGGTTCATCCTTAGCAGCTCACTGTCAAGCACAAGCACCTCTGGATTGTAGATGTTGATCAAATTATTTAACCCGATGGAGAGGTAGTAAAGGGCCTGTTTCATTAATTCAGCGACTTCTTGGTCACCGTCATCAAGCCATTGCTGAATTTGTTTGTATGTTAAATGGCTCACTTGCTTCTTCTCTGTCAAATAGCTAAATAGGCTGGACTCTGATGAATACAGCTCCCAGCACCCTTTGTTGCCGCAACTGCACTGCTTGCCTTCCGGAACAACAATCATATGGCCAATTTCACCGGCAAATCCATCATGTCCCTTAAATGGCTGGTTATTTATCATCATTCCTAGGCCGATTCCTGAATAGAGTGTGGCGCATAACAGGTTTTCTGTATCGTGGTGAAAAAACACCCGTTCAGCATAGGCAGAAAGGTTAGCATTATTTTCGACAAATACATTTAGGTCAATTTTATTTTCCAGGTCGTTTTTAAGTTGAATATCCTTCCATTTAAAACGAGGCACAAAGTGGATTGTTTCATCTTTTCCTACTAAACCATGAATGGCTACGGCAACCCCAATAATCCCGTAACGGCTTTCAGAGAATTCGGCTTTATACTGGTTAATCTGTTTAATCAATAGAGCTAGGATCTCAGAATAATCCGTTGTATTTAATTCAATTGCAGCGGATGTTACGGGAATGCCCAAAAGGTCGGACAGGGTAAAAGAAATTTGGCCATAGTCCAGGTCAATGCCGAGAGCATAGCCTGCTTGTCCATTTATTGAAAGCATGATCGGCTTCCTGCCAACTGTATTATGTTCCAGCTGTGTTTCTATAATAAGGCCTTCCTCCAATAAGTCAGCTACTTGAGCTGAAATAGTTGCTCTTGTCAGGTTTATAGCTTTGGATAGGTCAGCCCTTGAAATCATTCTATGTTTGACAATTTCACTGATAATTAAAGATCTGTTTATTCTCTTTATATATGATGCATCTCCGGTAACCATAGGTATCCTCCGTTTCGAGCAATTGTATTACATCGGCTCTATCATTATTATAGCAGTTATTACTAATGCTCTCACTATCCTGTATAAACTAGTAATTGACGCAATCACATAAAAGTGATAATTTATAGATAATTAATTTGTTTAATAAACAAATTAATATAACAAAACAATAAATCTTTTTTTCAAATGATATTTCAATAAAAATGAAAATAAGGAGGAGGACAAATGAAATCTTTTTTAGATGATCATTTCCTGTTAAACACGGATACAGCTATACTTTTATATGAGAAAGCAGCAAAGGGCTTGCCTATTTTCGATTTTCATTGCCATTTGATCCCTCAAGAAGTTTGGGAAAATAAGTCTTTCAAAAACATTACCCAATTATGGCTTGGCGGAGATCATTACAAATGGCGGACGATGCGCATGCATGGAATTGGCGAGCAATTCATTACTGGTGATGCAAGTGACTGGGAAAAGTTTTCAGCATGGGCTGAAACGGTGCCACGTTTGATTGGGAATCCACTATATCATTGGACACATATGGAATTAAAAATGTTCTTTGGAATTGAAAAAGTACTTTCACCTGAAACAGCGCGTGAAATTTATGATGAGTGCAATGAAAAGCTTCAAGATCCCGCTTTCACTCCAAGGGCATTGATCGAAAAAGCCCATGTCAAATTTATTGGAACAACAGATGATCCTGTTTCCACATTGGGATATCATCGGTTATTAAAGAATGATGAGTCATTCCAAACAATGATTGCCCCGACCTTCCGTCCGGATGGTGCTTTTTTCATTGAACGGCCTACCTTTGAAAGCTGGATTGAGAAATTGTCTGAAGTGTCTGGTATAAAGATAAATTCATTAGACCAATTCCTGGCTGCGCTTAGACAACGGGTTGATTACTTCCATGAAAACGGCGGCCGTGCTTCAGACCATGATATTCAAAGAATGGAATACGTGGAAACAGCAAAAGAAGAGGTCGAAGCGATTTTCACAAAACGAATGCGCGGAGATAAGCTTTCAGATGGAGAGCTGGTATCATACCGTTCTTTTTTATTAAAAGAACTCGGAAAAATGTATGCTGAAAAGCAGTGGGTTATGCAGCTTCATATGGGAGCAATGCGCAATAATAATACAAGGATGAAAAAATTGATCGGTTCAGATGCAGGCTTTGATTCGATTGGCGAATCAAACTTTGCTGAAGGACTATCTCGTTTCCTGGATGCGCTTGATCAGGAAAACGCTCTGCCAAGGACTGTACTGTTTAACCTGAATCCAAAGGATAACGCTGTTCTGGCTGCCATGATGGGGAATTTTTATGAAGAAGGTGTCCCGGGCAAAATCCAGTTTGGCTCAGGCTGGTGGTTTAACGACCATATCGACGGAATGGAAAAGCAAATGAAGGACTTGGCGAATGTTGGATTATTAAGCCACTTTATCGGTATGTTAACGGATTCCCGCAGCTTCCTTTCTTATGCACGCCATGATTACTTCCGGAGAATTCTATGCAATATTCTGGGAGAGTGGGCTGAAAAGGGTATGGCGCCTAATGATATGGAGCTGCTTAAAAGTATGGTGGGGAATATTGGTTACCAAAATGCGGAGAGATATTTTCTGGAGAGATAAGGAAAGACAAATACCTGGTGAATTTCCTGATTTTAATGATAGAGAAAAATTAAATTATTTTGGAAGAAGAGAGGTAGAGGGCTGTTATGTCTAAACAACAAATTGGTGTTATCGGTCTTGCCGTAATGGGGAAAAATCTTGCCATAAACATTGAAAGCCGCGGGTATTCGGTTGCTGTATTTAACCGCTCATATGATAAAACAAAAGAATTTCTAAACAATGAAGCGGCTGGAAAAAACTTCATCGGCGCTAAAACAGTTGAAGAATTTGTCCAATCCCTAGAAAAACCGCGCAAAATTTTATTGATGGTTAAAGCAGGGGCAGCAACTGATGCAACCATAGATTCTTTAAAGCCTTTTCTTGAAGAAGGGGACATTTTGATTGACGGAGGGAACACCTTCTTCCAGGATACCATCAGACGGAATAAGGAACTGGAAACGGCAGGATACCATTTTATTGGCACAGGAGTTTCAGGCGGAGAGGAAGGTGCATTAAAAGGCCCTTCTATTATGCCTGGCGGAAAACAGGAAGCTTATGATCTTGTAAAGCCAATTTTTGAAGCCATTGCAGCCAAAGTGGATGGCAACCCATGCTGTACCTATATTGGGCCTAATGGGGCAGGTCATTATGTAAAAATGGTGCATAACGGAATTGAATATGGTGATATGCAACTAATATCTGAAGCCTACTTTATTCTCAAAAACGTCCTTGGCTTAGATGCAGAAGAGCTTCATAAGGTGTTTGCTGATTGGAATAAAGGCGAACTGGACAGCTACTTGATTGAAATAACAGCAGACATTTTCACAAAAACGGACGAAGAAACAGGCAAACCTTTAGTTGATGTCATACTGGATACAGCCGGACAAAAGGGAACAGGAAAATGGACCAGCCAGAATGCATTGGATTTAGGCGTACCTCTGCCAATTATCACAGAATCCGTTTTTGCCCGCTTCATTTCAGCCATGAAGGAGGAGCGTGCCAAAGCAAGTAAAGTTCTTAATGGTCCTGGAGTTAAGCCATTTGACGGCAAGAAAGAGGAGTTTATTGAGACTGTGCGAAAAGCTTTATACATGAGCAAAATCGTCTCTTACGCGCAGGGCTTTGCCCAAATGCGAGCTGCATCGGAGGAATACGATTGGGATCTTCGCTACGGGGACATTGCAATGATTTTCCGAGGCGGTTGCATTATCCGTGCTCAATTTTTGCAAAAGATTAAAGAAGCCTTTGACCGCGAACCTTCATTGTCTAACCTTTTGCTGGATCCCTATTTCAAGGAAATCATTGAAAGCTACCAGCAAGCTTTACGCCAGGTGCTTTCATTAGCAATTGAGAACGGCATTCCGGTCCCTTCCTTCTCAAGTGCAATTGCCTACTATGACAGCTACCGGGCAGAGATCCTTCCAGCTAACCTGCTTCAGGCCCAGCGTGACTATTTTGGTGCCCATACTTATCAGAGAGTCGATAAAAAAGGAATTTTCCATACAAATTGGATGGAATAACAGTAGAATGTAAGCAGAAAACCCTAGCGGCGGCTGGGGTTTTCTGCTTTTTAAGAAACATCGTCCATGCTTAAACGCAGTTCGGATACTCCTAAGAAATTCTTGATTGCCAGCGCGCAGGCCCCCATAATGCAGGCTTGCTTTCCGTAATGGGAAAGTTCGATTTCCCGGCAATGGCCTACAGATGATGATAAAAGAGATTTAATTTCTGTAATGGCATCCGGATAAAGCCGAAGCAATTCACTGTTTAACACTAAAATTTCCGGATTATACAGGTTAATAATATTATTCACGCCGATAGACAGAAACTTAATGTAATCTTCCAAAAGACTGCAGGTGATAGTCTCCTTTGCAGCAATCCATTGCTGAATTTCTCCGTGCTGTAAATGTCTCTCATCTGTTCTGTCAGATAAAATTTTCATAAAGCCTGATTCTGAGGCATATTGCTCCCAGCAGCCGCGGTTGCCGCAGCTGCACGGTTTGCCGTAAGGCACGACTATCATATGGCCGATTTCTCCGGCATAACCGTGAAACCCTTTAAGCGTTTCGCCATTGACAATGTTCCCAAGTCCAATCCCCGAGTATAACGTAACAGTTAGAAGGTATTCAGCACGATGATAGTTGAAGATCTTTTCAGCGAAGGCACATAAATTCGCATTATTTTCGATAAAAATATTCAACTCAAGTCCATTTAATAGATCTTTTTTTAGATCTTTATTTTTCCATTGGAGATGGGGGACAAAATAAATTGTTTCGTCTATGTTTACAATACCGTGAATGCCAATTACAACTCCCGTAAGCCCATAAAGAGAATGCGAACATCGTCCCTCAAACTCCTTAATATTGAGAATCAGCTGTGTAAGGATAACATCATAATTTGAGGTTTCCAGCTGGACCACTTCAGTAGAAACGGGGCGCCCCATCAAATCAGCCAATTGAAATGTTATCGTTTCTCTATCAAGATCAATTCCTAAAACGAACCCGGCCTGAGGGTTAATGGAAAGCATGATAGGCCTTCTGCCGATATTGTTATGTTCAAGCTGTGATTCTATAATCAAGCTTTCAGCTAATAAATCAGATACCTGGACAGAAATAGTGGCCTTATTTAATCCGGTCACTTTTGCTAATTCTGCTCTTGAGATTAGTTTGTGCTCAATAATTTTACTTAAAATGACCGACCGATTTATCTTTTTTATATAACCAGCATCTCCGGTAACCATATAGATCCTCCTTTTTTAATGTTTCTGTTTTAACATCATCCATTTAAAAATCATGGCTGCATAGATATTGACGAAAAGAAAATGATAATGATATTATACAAGTAATTAGTTTGTTTGGTAAACAAATTAAATGATAATAGGTTTTTATATGAAAAATATTTTGTTTTTTTAATGAAAAGGGATACCACATAATTCCGTATATGAAAGCGAATCTAAAGTGAACCATAAGGAAGAAAAGGAGTGAATCAGATAATGGGGATCCTTCAGGATTTACTAAAAGATATCCCAGTTCCCAAAATGGCGAAGGTAAAGGTGAAGTTTGATGATCAGAAAATCGATAATCTTGAACTCGCTTTAAGGGAAAAGCTTCAGCAAGAGCACATCCGCAAGACTGTTAAACCGGGAATGGAGATTGCAGTAGCTGTCGGCAGCAGAGGGCTCGACCGCATTGTGGAATTGACGGCGACAACGGTTGAACTTCTTAAAGAATTAGGAGCAAAGCCTTTTATCGTGCCAAGCATGGGAAGCCATGGAGGGGCAACAGCTGAAGGACAGCGTGAGGTTTTAGCCCATCTCGGTGTTACAGAAGAAAGTGCAGGCTGTGAAATTCGTTCTTCGATGCAAGTGGTCAAGATTGGGGAACTGCCCAATGGATTGCCGGTATATATAGACAAGTTTGCATCAGAAGCTGATGGGATTATCGTTATCAACCGTGTAAAACCCCATACTGCTTTCCGCGGGCCTGTTGAAAGCGGAATCATGAAGATGATCAGCATTGGATTGGGGAAGCAAAGAGGGGCAGAAGCCTGCCATCAGCTTGGCTTTAAGTATATGGCGGAAAATGTACCTGCCATGGCTAAGATGATCATGGAAAAAAAACCGGTGCTCTTTGGCGTTGCAACAGTGGAAAATGCCTTTGATAAGGTTGCCATTGTCGATGTTCTAACTCCGGAAGAAATAAAAGTAAAAGAAGCAGATCTGCAAAAAAAGGCTAAGGAATTTTTGCCGAAGCTATTTTTCGAGCAATTGGAAGTGCTTGTGATCGACCAGATTGGAAAAAACATAAGCGGTGATGGAATGGACCCGAATATCACAGGCCGATACCCGACTCCTTATGCTTTCGGGGGACCGGATGTCAATAAAATGGTTGTTCTTGATTTGACACCCCAAACAGAAGGGAATGCCAACGGAGTCGGTACAGCCGATTTTACAACGCAGCGGCTCGTTGACAAAATGGATCTGGAAACTACCTACGCGAACGGCTTAACCTCAACTGTGGTGGCGCCAACCAAAATTGCCACTACATTGCCTTCTGATAAAGACGCTATTAAAGCGGCTATCAAGACCAGCAATATATTAGATTTTAAAAAGGTAAAGATGGTCCGCATTAAAAATACATTAGAAATTAGTGAAATTGAGGTATCGGAAGAAATGCTCGGGTATGTTCTAGAGCATCCAAACATGGAGCAAATTTCAGATCTTTATGAGATGCCTTTTGACGGAGAAGGAAATCTATTTTAACCAATAGGGAGAGAGAGATACATGACAAAGCTATTTGATTTAACAGGCAAAACAGCAGTTGCTATAGGGGGAAACAGTGTACTGGGTTCATCTATTGCACAAGGGCTTATCGATCATGGCGCCAAGGTTGCCATCGTTGGGCGCAATCTTGAAAAAGCCGAGGAAGTAGTAAAGGAACTCGAGAACAGCGGCGGAACGGCAAAGGCTTTCCAGGCTGATGTAAGTTCGAGAGATTCTTTAATCAGGGTAGCTGACGAAATTGAACAATGGTCAGGCGGCTGGGACATCCTATTGAATGCGCCGGGAAAAAATAGCTCCACTCCATTTTTTGAGCTTGAAATGGATGAATGGGATGACATTATGGACGTTAATCTAAAAGGGATTGTGCTAACTTGCCAGATTTTCGCAAAGAAAATGATTGAGCTAAAAAGAAAAGGCAGCATTATTAATATTTCATCTGTTTCTTCAACAACGCCTTTATCAAAAGTATTCACGTATTCAGTATCGAAAGCAGGACTTAACAGTGTCACTCAATTCCTTGCACGTGAGTTTGCTCCAAACGGGATACGTGTGAATGCGATTATTCCTGGCTTTTTCCCGGCTGAACAGAATAAAAAAATCTTAAGTCCTGTAAGAATCGATTCGATTATGAAACATACGCCAATGAACCGGTTTGGTACACCTGAGGAACTGCAGGGAGCAGCTGTCTGGCTGGCATCCGAAAAGGCATCAAGCTTTGTAACAGGTGCTTTAATCCGAGTGGACGGCGGTTTCGGGGGTATGACAATCTAATAGAATGGCAGGGCATTAATAAATGATAAATGTTGATAAAGCTTGAGAGAAGGGAGCTGGGACAATGCTACGGGAGAAATATCAAAAATTGCAGTCCATTCTTCGGGACATGGAATCAGTAGTTGTCGCATTCTCTGGAGGAGTCGATAGTACATTTTTATTAAAGGCGGCGGCCGATACGTTAGGTGCTGAACATGTCCTTGCGGTTACTGCCGATTCGGAAACATACCCAACGAGCGAACTTGAAGAGGCAAAGGGATTGGCGGATACAATCGGGGTTAAGCATCAAGTTATTGAAACATCAGAGCTGGCCATTCCCGGTTATGCTGAAAATAATAAGAACCGGTGCTATTTTTGCAAGAGCAGCCTGTTTGACCTGCTCATCCCTGTTATGGAGCGCAAGGGATTTAATAATGTTATTTATGGAGTAATTACAGATGATATCAATGAGCATCGGCCCGGCATGAAAGCGGCACAGGAAAAAGGAATACGGGGACCGCTTCTCGAAGCTGAACTATATAAGCAGGAGATCCGGGAGCTATCAAAGCAGTTTGATCTTCCAACATGGAACAAGCCGTCCTTTGCTTGCCTTTCTTCAAGAATTGCTTATGGGGAATATATTACGAAAGAGAAGCTAACCAAAGTTGATAAAGCGGAGGCTTATCTAAAATCTCTTCATGTCCGTCAAGTTCGGGTAAGAACACATGGGGATATTGCAAGAATCGAAGTAGAGCCGGCAGATATGAAGCTCATCCTGGAAAATCATGATCTTATTTCACAGGAACTGCAAAGCTACGGATATAAATATATTACATTAGATTTAATCGGTTACCAAAGCGGAAGCATGAACAAGGTCCATTCGCATAACTGAATAAATTCTAATAGAAAAGGCTTTGGAAAAGTCCAAAGCCTTTTCTATTAGCTATGTAAAAGCTCATTGTTGAATTTTGCAACCTGTTGATTGGAGCGAATGGCGCAGCTCCTCGGAAATGCATTTGCATTTCCTTAGTGCGGTTTTTATTCAAGGATGCTGGTTCAATGTCCTGCGGGAAAAGCTTCTCAAAGGGGGACCTCGCAGGCGCTTCATGCGCCGAGGTGGCTTCGGACCGTCCGAGGAAAGCGAACTTATTGAGCTGAAATCAACAGGCAAGTTTAACAGAGCTATTAATAAAGTTAGCATAATATCTTTGAAATATAGTTAAAGGAAGATGCGGCATGAGAAGAGAATATGTAATGGGACTGGATATTGGAACAACCAGTGTAAAAGCATGTGTATTCAACTTACAGGGGAAGCTGGCAGCTGAAACAGAAAGGATGATTCCTTCCCATTATCCGCAGCCGGGGTGGGTTGAACAGAACCCGCAAGAAATTGAACGTTTTTGTGTACAAGCTATAAAGGAAGCTATACAGAAGGCGGATGTTGGAGAAGGAGAGTTGCTTTCTCTGGGGTTCTCGGCTGCGATGCATTCACTTATCTGTGTGGATGCTGAAGGAAAGCCTTTGTCGAATGCCCTTATTTGGGCAGACGGAAGGAGTAATCCTCAAGCTGAAAAGGTGCTAAATACGATAGGGGACAAAGTGTATTCAAAGACCGGAACGCCTGTTCATCCAATGTCGCCATTTCTAAAGTTATTATGGATGAAGGAAAACGAATATGAACCGTACCGGCAGGCTGCGTATTTTATGTCCATTAAAGAATATCTCATTCTGCACTGGTTTAATAAAAGAGTGATCGATTATTCCATGGCTTCGGCAACAGGGCTTTTTAATCCGGCAACTCTCAGCTGGGAGCAGGATTTATTGGAGCGGACGGGAGTAACCGCTGAACAGCTTTCTGATATTGTCCCTCCTACTGAAGTTTTAACGGGAATCAACAATGTAATTGCAGAGGAAATGGGGATCGAGCCAGAGGTTCCGTTTGCAATTGGAGCTGCTGACGGGCAGCTTTCCAATTTGGGAATTGGGGCGATTCTTCCAGGTGAGGCAGCTGTTTCTGTCGGTACAAGCGGTGCTATCAGACAAATGACAAATGGAGTGGACATTGATGATCAGCAAGAAACATTCTGTTACTCCTTTACAGCCGAGTCAACCATTATTGGAGGGCCGACGAATAATGGAGGCATCGTCCTGCAGTGGCTAAAAGATGTCCTGAATGATCAGGGCAGCTTTACTGACTTCTTGGCGGAAGCTGGAAAAGTTGGACCCGGGGCAGAAGGCATGTTATTTTTGCCTTATATAAATGGAGAGAGAGCTCCCATTTGGAATCAGCGGGCGAAAGGGAATTTTTATGGTGTAGCCATCACCCATAAAAAAGAACATTTTATCCGTGCGGTCCTGGAGGGAGTTACTTTTAATCTTTATCAAATAGGAAAAGCGCTGGGGAGATTGGCTGGAGAACAAAAGAAAATCTATGTTAATGGCGGCCTTGCAAGATCACCATTATGGCTGCAAATGATGGCTGATATATTTGAAGCAGAAATCTATGTCTCCGAAACCCATCACAGTGCGGCCTGGGGCGCTGCCTGGACAGCATTAGTTGCGATTGGCAAGGTGGAGTCCTTCGATGAAATTAAAAAGAGTATTCCAATGGAAGCCCCAGTGTTGCCAAATAAGGATAATAGTAAAATGTACAAGTCTATTTATAAAAATTATGAAAAGCTGGCAAAGGATATAGTAAAAACCTTTTAAGCTTATAAAAAGGGGTTGTTTCTCATTCTAGAAAATATTTTAGAGCAAGTTCAAAAGGGAACCCTTAGCGTTTCGGACGCAAAGGAGCAGCTGGCAACCTTTGAAAATCTGGGTTTTGCCAAAGTGGATCATCATCGGAAAAAGCGGCAGGGCTTCCCGGAAGTGGTCTTCGGGGAAGGCAAGACAGCTGAACAAATCATTTCTATCATTCAATCTTTAAGAGCAAGAAATAACCAGGTTCTTGTTACCAGGATCTCTAATGAAAAGGCGAAAGCGGTTTTACTCGAGTGCCCTGAGTTTATTTATCATGAAATGGCACAAATTCTCTATTGGAAAAATGAAAAAAATATTGGTGAAAGCTCAGAAGGTTATATTGCAGTCGTTGCGGCAGGGACTTCAGATTTAAGGGTGGCTGAAGAGGCGGCTCTTACTGCAGAAGTGCTTGGAAGTGAGGTCCGCCGATTCTATGATGTAGGGGTTGCGGGAATCCACCGGCTTTTAAATCATGCGGAAGAAATTCAGAATGCTACTGTTTCCGTAGTTGTGGCAGGAATGGAAGGAGCTCTTCCGAGTGTGGTTGGAGGGCTGGTTTCCCATCCTGTTATAGCCGTTCCAACGAGCATTGGCTACGGTGCGAATTTCAATGGGCTATCTGCATTGCTCACGATGTTGAACTCATGTGCTTCAGGAATTAGCGTAGTAAACATTGATAATGGATTTGGCGGCGGATACAACGCGGTTCTCATCCATCGAATAGCACAAAAAGGGGCCGGGATTAATGAAGAAGATACTTTACTTTGATTGTTTCTCAGGAATGAGCGGAGATATGGTTATAGGTGCCTTAATCGATGCGGGGGCAAATCCTAGCGTTCTAGTTGAAGAATTAAAGAAGCTGGATATCGAAGATGAATATGAGCTGAAGTGGAAAAAGGTTGTGAAAAATGGCATTACAAGCACCAAGTTTGATGTGGTGTTATTGAATGAAGGTCAAGGCCAGGGACATACGCATGAACACAGCCATAGCCATGAACATCATCACGGGCATGAACACGGCCATAGCCATGATCATCATCACGAGCACGAAGAACACGGCCATAGCCATGATCATCATCACGGGCATGAAGACAGCCATACCCACGACCACCATCATGAACATGAACACGGCCACAGTCACGGCCATCATCATCACCGATCCTATTCGGATATTGCAAAGATGATAAAAGCAGCAGGGTTCAATCCCAAAGTAGAGGATATGGCGCTAAAAATCTTCCGGAAAATTGGTGAAGCGGAGGGTCTGATCCATGGACTTCCATTGGACAAAGTCCATTTCCATGAAGTGGGCGCGGTGGATTCAATTATTGATATTATCGGTGCAGCCATTTTAATAGACCAGTTAGATATTTCGGAAATTATGTCTTCGCCGGTTCCGGTTGGAAAGGGAAGAATCCATATTGATCATGGGATATATCCTGTGCCTGCACCTGCCACGCTTGAAATATTAAAAGGCGTTCCAATCGAACAATCGGATGTAAGAGCGGAGCTTACCACGCCAACAGGTGCCGCGATTGTTTCTGTACTGGCAGAAGAGTTTTGTTCGATACCTTCTATGAAAGTTCAATCCATTGGCTATGGAGCGGGAACTAAAACCTTTAAAAACCATCCCAACGTCTTGCGTGTCATTATCGGGGAGTAGACGTTCCATTTAAGAATGAGAGGAGTGAGTGAAATGGTTTCTCAACTTCCGCCTGACCATGAGCACATGGATAATCAAATGTTTAAAATGGAAGTCAATCTTGATGATATACCCGGGGAGTGGCTGGGCCATGTCATGGATCTGCTGTTTGAAGCCGGAGCAAACGATGTGTTCTACACTCCAATCTATATGAAGAAAAATAGGCCTGGAGTATTATTGCAGCTGCTTTGTTCGCTGGCAAAGGTGAATAAAATGAAAGACATCTTATTTGCTGAGACGACCACTCTTGGCATCCGCTATTATCCTTTAACCGTTCACCGTTTGGAACGCAATTTTAAAAAGGTGGACATCGAATGGGGAACAGTAACGGTAAAAGAGGGGATATATAAGGGGGAAGTGGTACAAAGAGCCCCGGAATATGAGGAGTGCAAAAAGATTGCCTCCCTTCATAACATACCCTTAAAAAAGGTTTATGAACAGATTTGGAAGGCCTATGGGGAAGGGGTGTAGATCCACCGAAGAATGTCACAAGAAATTAGTCAGCGGGGAGAAAGGCTAACATGTTTATGAGTTTAATTTCAGTGTTATTGCTTGGATTTATTTTAGGGGTTAAGCACTCGATTGAACCGGATCATATTATTGCTGTTTCCACGATGGTGGGAAAGAGCAGGAAATTATTGCGTTCAACTCTAACAGGTGTGTTTTGGGGAATCGGACACACGATTACTCTCTTTATTGTGGGAATGGCTTTCATTCTCATGAAAGGAGAGCTTACAGATAAATGGGCAATGTCCTTTGAATTTCTGGTCGGCATTATGCTGGTCTACTTAGGCATTAAGAGTTTGCTTTTTATGAAAAACCAGGATTCTGATAGCGATACAGAATCCCGTGAAAAATCATCATTAATGAAAGTAACCATTATTGGATTCGTCCACGGGCTTGCTGGAAGTGCGGCAATGGTGTTATTAACCATGTCAACCGTGACCACTGTTTGGGAAGGAGCATTATATATAGGGATATTCGGACTGGGGACTATTTTTGGCATGTTAACTTTTACAACGATCCTTGGTATTCCATTTGTCTATAGCAAAGGCAATGTTAAGTTAAATCGTTTTTTGACCCAAGCTGCTGGATCAGTAAGTTTTCTGTTTGGAATCTATTATATGTATAATCTCGGCATAACTGAAGGGTTATTTGGATTATGGGTTCAATAGGCTTTATCCTGGAAATTAAAAGGAGATCATATAGAGTGGTGTTTGAAATTGGCTGCCAAATTATTTAGTGTAACCTATCTATTTGATTAAGAGGGTCCTGATCATTAGGATCCTTTTTTATGTGTGTGTAAAAAAATAATGTTACTAATAGAAAAAGAGAGATTTTAATAGGTATTGAGAGAATTTACGGTTTATAAACGCTTTCATTCTAACTTGTATTTCCTGACAAATGTGATATGATTCTATTGTTTTTGTCGGCCCGACTTTGATGAGAGTTCAAAGTCATTACAATAAAAAATAATATCGTCTAACAGGAGCGCCGAAAATCAGGCGCTCTGCTGCTTTTCGAGAAGGGGTGTTTATTTGAAAGCTAATTCATTAAAAGAACAATGGTTTGGCAATGTAAAAGGGGACATTCTTGCTGGAATTGTGGTAGCATTGGCTCTTATACCTGAGGCGATTGCTTTCTCCATTATTGCCGGTGTCGATCCAATGGTTGGATTGTATGCTTCTTTCTGTATTGCTGTAACCATTGCAATAGTAGGCGGAAGGCCTGGAATGATTTCTGCTGCAACCGGTGCGATGGCTTTATTGATGGTTACATTAGTAGCTGACCATGGATTGCAGTATTTATTTGCGGCGACCATTTTGACAGGGGTTCTGCAAATTTTATTTGGTGTGCTTAAATTGGCCCGTTTTATGAAATTTATTCCCCGCGCAGTCATGATTGGGTTTGTTAATGCGCTGGCGATTTTGATTTTTATGGCCCAGCTTGAGCAATTTGTGGATGCAACATGGGTTATGTATGTGATGGTTGCAGGAGCATTGGCGATTATTTATATTTTCCCAAGGGTAACAAAAGCAGTGCCATCACCTTTAGTGCCAATTATTGTGATTACCGTCATTGCCATTATGACGAAAAGTGATGTTCGAACAGTTGGAGATATGGGAGCTTTAACTTCTGCATTGCCAACCTTTTTTATCCCGGATGTCCCATTAAATCTTGAGACTCTAAAAATTATCTTCCCTTATTCCCTGGCCCTTGCGATTGTTGGCTTGCTTGAGTCCTTGCTGACTGCATCGATCGTTGACGATATGACTGATACAGCGAGTGATAAAAATATGGAAAGCCGCGGACAGGGTATTGCGAATATCGTGGCTGGTTTATTTGGCGGAATGGCAGGCTGTGCAATGATCGGGCAATCTGTTATTAACGTTAAATCAGGCGGAAGAGGCAGACTTTCTGCGCTTGTTGCCGGTACCTTCCTTATGTTCTTGATTTTAGTATTAGGCAATATTGTCGTTCAAATACCGATGGCTGCACTAGTAGGTGTCATGATCATGGTTTCAATTGGAACCTTTGACTGGTCTTCGATTAAGGGCCTTGCCAAGACACCTGTTACAGATTCCATTGTTATGGTAACAACTACTTTGATAACTGTTTTTACTCACGATCTATCCAAAGGAGTATTTGCTGGTATTATCTTGAGTGCGATCTTCTTTGTTGCTAAAATTTCTAAGGTGCATGTTACATCACGTATTGAAGGGGGTAAGAAAATTTACGCTGTCACAGGCCAGGTTTTCTTTGCTTCTGTAGACGAACTTGTAGCAGCATTTGACTTTAACGGAGATGTTAAAGAGGTTGAAATCGACTTTTCACAGGCGCATGTCTGGGATGACTCAGGTGTCGCTGCTATAGATAAAATTGTGATAAAGCTGCGGGACAATGGAGTATTGGTCCGTTTATCAGGATTAAATGCACCGAGCTCCAACTTAATTGAGCGATTGGCGGTTCACCGCAAACCTGGTGCCAAATTATCCGGGCATTAAAAATAAAATAAAAATGACTGCCACAGTCTTCTGGACTGTGGTATTTTTTTGATAAGGATAAAGATTAGGGGTGAAGACGTGTTTAAAAAGATACTGATAGCTGCGGATGGATCCGATCATTCCATTCGTTCAGCCAAAAAAGCCATTTATCTTGCAGAACAAAATCCCGATGCTGAAGTTACGGTGGTATACGCGATTGATGGACAGACATCAAAGGAAGATATTCTTCACCATTTTGATAAGTCGGTTGTGGATGAGGCAAGAAAACGCCGCTTGCAGCCAATAGAAAAGATATTAAAAGAAAAAGGCGTATCATATGAATTGAAAATTTTACAGGGCGAGCCCGGACCGGCCATTGTGGAATATGCCAATCAAAGAGACTTTGATATTGTGGTAGTAGGCAGCCGTGGATTAAATGCACTGCAGGAAATGGTGCTTGGAAGTGTAAGCCATAAAATTGCCAAACGGGTTAAAGCGCCCGTTATGATTGTAAAATAAAAAGAAAACTGCCAGATAAAAAGAACTGAAATGGTTTTTTATCTGGCAGTTTTCTTTTTGGCTAAAGGGCTTTGTTTTCACTTTCCAAGTGATGTAAAGTTGGTGCAGCGCAAAGTGACCGATATATCAAAAAAGTGACCGATAAAATCAAAATCTGACCGATATATTGAAAAAGTGACCGATAAAATTAAGATCTGACCGATATATTTAAAAATTAACCGATAATCACGGATCAAACCCAAAAAAAGATGCCCCATTCGGGACACCTTTCTAATTAGCTTGCTTTTACAGCCCGTGGCTGCGCTTTTTTATCTTTTCCGCTTGCTTTGTCAGACAGTAATGTGAGCGCTCCGTCACCTGTAACGTTGCAGGCTGTTCCAAAGCTGTCTTGAGCAAGATATAAAGCAATCATAAGGGCAATCATTGTCTCGTTGAAGCCGAGCATGCTTTCAAGCAATCCAAGTGCCGCCATAACAGCTCCGCCTGGAACACCTGGTGCAGCAATCATGGTTACACCGAGCATTAAGACAAACGGCAGGATTTCTGCGAAAGAAGCAGTCTGTCCTTGGAGCATCATAACCGCAATTGCACAGCTTACAAGAGTAATCGTGCTTCCTGACAGATGGATCGTTGCCAGTAAAGGAACAGAGAAATCAGCAATTTTTTCACGTGCGCCAAGCTTTTTAACCTGCTTTAGCGTGACAGGAATCGTTGATGCGGACGATTGTGTTCCAAGTGCCGTGAAGTAAGCAGGCATCATGTTTTTAATCAGCTTAATCGGATTTGTTTTAGTAACACTTCCTGCAGCTGTATATTGAATCAGTAAAAAGATAATATGAAGGGCAATAATCATAACAAACACTTTTGCAAAAACAGACATGATGGCGCCAACTTGTCCGCCTTGTGTCATATTGGCAAAAATCCCGAAAATATGAACAGGAAGCAATGGAATTATAACTTTTTCAATCAATTTTTCGATAACATCACGGAAATCGTTCATGGAATTTTGAAGTGTGTTTCCTTTAATCGCCGCTAAGCCAAGTCCCAAAGTGAATGAAATAAGAAGTGCTGTCATAACACCCATAACAGGAGGCATGTCCACCTGGAAAAATGGAGAAAGCAATGCTTCTTCCGGATTCTCAAATTCTTTGAAGCTTTGATTTTTTAGTAGAATCGGATATAAGAAAGTGGCTGTGAAGAATGCCAATAAACCTGCAGCAACTGTGGAGGCATAAGCAAAACCAGTTGTAATGCCCAACAGTTTGCCGGCTCCTTTGCCCATGCTGCTGATCCCTGGTGCGATGAACCCGATGATGATTAATGGAATGGCAAAGCCTAGAAAGTTTCCGAACAGACCATTAAAAGTAGCGAATAGTTTAATTAACCATTCAGGAGAAAAAGAACCTAGTATAATACCTAAAGCGATAGCTAAAATAATTCTGGGAAGCAAACCGAACCTTTTCATTTTTGTCCTCCTTAAAAATACACTTGTTTTCAATAGAGGGATTATATCCTGTTTCAAATAAAAAGTTAAGAGTAAAAATATTTGTTTTAAAAATAAAATAATTATATGAATTCTGACTACTAATCTATTTATTAAGGGTTTATCGAAAGAATCTCTATATTATAAGAAATAAAGCGTTATTTTAAAATAATAATTCGGTAGTTTGGTTTTAAATTATGGAAGAAAAGGAAGTAATAATAAGAGCATTTTTTCAGGTTTAAGGATAAGAAAAGTTTCCTTTTCCAATGCTTTTTCATACATATAGGAATATGGGCGTACGTGCAGAAAAAAATTCCTTAATAATTGAACATGTAATCACTCCCTTTCTTAAATTAGAAAGTGTTACAATAAAGTGAAGCTTCACCAGCACGTGTTTGATCTGGTGGGCAAACAAGAGATGATACTTATACTGGAAATACCACTTGGCGAACTAAGCCGGGTAATCCATGATTGAATAATGGAGGTTCTTTTATGAAAACGAAGGTTGGCCTATTGTACGGCGGAAAATCCGCAGAACATAAAGTATCGATGCAGACAGCAATGGCTGTAATCAAAGCGTTGGACTTAGACAAATTTGAAATTCATCCAATTTATATATCCGAAGAAGGACAATGGGTTAAGGGCCCTCAATTACAGGGCCCTGTTTCCAGTGTGAAGGAACTGGAATTTTCCCAGGGAGAAGCACTTCCGCCAACAGCATTGGCACCGACTCTTTTTCAGGATTCTCAGCAAAAAGGTCCTTTTGATGTTATATTTCCGCTGCTTCACGGTCCAAATGGTGAAGATGGCACGGTTCAAGGCTTATTGGAACTGCTCAACCTTCCGTATGTAGGCAATGGGGTATTGGCTTCATCTGCTGGCATGGATAAGGTAATCATGAAAAATATCTTTGCACAGGCAGACCTTCCGCAGGTGAAATATGTCTGGTTCATCCGCAGTGAATGGGAAAATGAAACAGCCGCTGCCTATGATAAAGTTGAAAAGGAACTCGGCTACCCTTGTTTTGTTAAACCGGCTAACCTGGGTTCGAGTGTGGGCATCAGCAAGTGTATGAATCGTTCAGAGCTTGAGGAAGCGTTTAAAGAAGCTTTCCAATTCGACCGTAAAATAATAATTGAAGAAGGCGTGACAGCAAGGGAAATTGAAGCTGGCGTACTTGGAAATGACTATCCGGAATGCTCTGTTGCCGGAGAGATTGTTCCGAAATTGGAGTTTTATGATTATAAAGCGAAATATGAAGATGGAGATACAGCTTTGATCATACCAGCTGAAATCTCTGAAAAGGAGTACAGCGAGCTGAAGGATATGGCGATCAAAGCATTTAAAGCCCTCGATTGCTCCGGTCTTGTCAGAGCTGATTTCTTTTTGACACGAGAGGGTAAACTATACATTAACGAAGTGAATACAATGCCTGGCTTTACACCTTTCAGCATGTTCCCGCTTCTTTGGAAACATACTGGTGTTGAATATCCACAACTAATCGAAAAGCTTGTAAATCTGGCCATCGAACGCCACGCTGAAAAACAAAATATTAAACACACAATGTAAAGCCATTTGGCTGCAATAACGTCATTATCAAGGAAACACGGCATATTTGTCGTGTTCCTTTTGTTCATACATAACGGATAGTGCTTCAGCTGCCATATGTGCATTTTGAAAACTATCAAATTAGGAGGCCCCGTATGATTAAGAAAACACTTCAAGAGATTGGACAGATGATTAAGATTGAGAATGATTTTTCATCTTTTTATGATACCGCCGTTAAGGGGGTAAGTATTGATTCAAGAAAAATCGGGCAAGGCAATCTGTTTGTCCCTTTTAAAGGGGAGAATTCGGACGGCCATCGTTTTGTGGAAGACGCCCTTCGAAAAGGGGCAGCCGCAGCGTTATGGCAAAAGGATGTCCCAAATCCTCCACTTCATTTGCCGATTCTGCTGGTTGAAGATACTTTGACAGCTCTCCAGGAATTGGCGAGAAGCTACCGCGGCGAACTAAAGGTTAAAACAGTAGGTATTACAGGGAGCAATGGAAAAACAACAACCAAGGATATGACCGCAAATTTGCTTTCCTTAAAATACAAGGTTCAAAAGACAGAAGGAAACTACAATAACCATATCGGCCTGCCATTAACGATTCTCGCACTGGAAGAGGACACGGAAATTGCTGTATTGGAAATGGGCATGAGCGGCCGAGGGGAAATTGATTTTCTGACAAAGCTGGCCCGTCCGGAAGCAGTTATTATTACGAATATAGGCGAGTCCCATCTTCAGGATTTGGGATCCAGGGAAGGAATTGCGGAAGCGAAACTTGAGATCGTTAATGGTCTTCAGGATAATGGACTGGTCATTTATTATGGTGACGAGCCGCTTCTTAATGAAAAATTAGAGTCTTACATGGGTTCTGCTGCTTTAAGGACCTTTGGCAGAACCGAAAAAAATGATGTCTACCCGATTAGGATTGAACAGAATGACAGCGGCAGTACCTTTAAGATTAATGGCACAAATGAAGAGTTTTATCTGCCGGTATTAGGTACGCATAATGTTCTTAATGCGCTGGCGGCTATGATTGCAGCTTCCCATTTTGATGTGCCGTATGAAAAAATGAATAAAGGCTTCTCCAGCTTGAAGCTGACCAATATGCGGATGGAGCTTTTAGAAGGGAAGAATGGCGAAAAGATTATCAATGATGCCTATAATGCAAGCCCGACTTCTATGAATGCTGCGATTGAGCTTATTGCCAATCTGCCTGGCTATAAAAAGAAAATCCTGGTTCTCGGTGATATGCTGGAGCTTGGGCCTCAGGAGGAAGATTTCCATTTTACCATTGGGAAATCAGTAGATGTGGAAAAAGTTCATTATGTCTTTACATTCGGCAAGCTTGGCAAGTTTATTGCCAAAGGGGCGGAGCAATCACTTTCAGGTGAAAGGGTGTTTGCTTTTACAGAAAAACAGTCATTGATTGAAGAATTGAAAAAGCATGTCGATAACGAAACAATCGTACTGGTAAAAGCATCAAGAGGCATGAAGTTAGAAGAGGTCGTCTCAGCCCTTCAATAACTTTTACGAGGAAATTGAGCAATGATTGCAGATTTAGTCAAAAAACTGAAAATCGCTGGCAATATGAAACTGCTTGTTTTGTATGCGCCCGTATTTAAATAGCAAAGATCAACATCCTGAGAATGTAACGGTAGAAGAGACTCTGGAAATGGATCAATACCCTTTTGTGCAAGTGTTTGTCAAAAATAAAGCCGAGGTTCAGCAATATGCAGGTCAGGCTTTGCATGTAATTGGGTATGACGGACAGTTATGGTTCAGTTATCCGAAAAAGTCCTCTTCTTGTTTGAGGATTTGACAAGAGATGAAGGCTGGGAGCCTGTAAAGGAGGCTGGCTATACAGGAATTGCGTCAGTCGCTATTGATGAAACCTGGTCGGCTATGCGCTTCCGTCCTGCTAAGGAAGTAGGGGGCAGCAAGAGAAGAAGTTCTCCGGCAAAAAGTGAAACTCAGTTTAATAAAGATGAAACGCATAATGATACAGCTTTAACAGAATCATGCAGGAACTGGAACAGCATACTGAATGCCTTTCCTTTTTCAATTCGCTGGCACCTTTTTACAAACGTTCCTATACGCCAGTGCCAAGCGTGAGGAAACCAAACAGAAGCGAATGAAAGAAATGATTGTGAAGCTTTCAGAAGGGTATATAAATCCTTACGCTAAATAAATTGGATAAAACTGTTATTACAGTTAATAAACCCCTGTTTCACGTGGAACAGGGGTTTGAATTATTTTTCTATCGTTCCTCTGAACTAAATCAAGCTCTTGTAATAGGTTTGATTAGTATGGGAAAAAGGAAAAAGTGTAAAATAGAATGGACTTCATTTAAAAAAAGAAGGCGGTGCCACGGATGATTGGCTGCATGTGTATACATGGATTTACAGGAGCCCCCTATGAAGTGGAGCCCCTTGTTGATTATTTAAAGGAACATACAGACTGGGAGGTTGCAGTTCCAACCTTGCCGGGTCACGGGGATGAATTAAAGCTTAAGGGCATCGCATATCACAAATGGATTGAGCATGCGGAAGAAGAGCTAAAAGGGCTTATTGACCGGTGCGAAAAGGTATATGTGGTCGGTTTTTCAATGGGCGGCCTGATTGCCAGTTATTTAACCGTACATTATCCTGTAGATAAATTGGTTCTGCTCAGTGCGGCTGCCTATTACATAAATCCTAAACAGCTTTTTTTAGATATTAATGATATGGCAAAGGATGCTTTTCGAGGAAACTTGGCAGACAATGAAATGTTTGTCAGGTACAAACGAAAAATCAGTGCGACACCTATAACAGCCACACTCCAGTTTCGCCGTCTGGTGGCTTCCGTTAGGCCTATTCTGAATCAGGTCACCGTACCGACTCTAATCGCACAAGGGGAAAGCGATGGCGTTGTTCCTCCCAGAAGTGCACGATACTTATACAAAAATATAGGTTCTTCTGCTAAAAAACTGATTTTTTTAAAAGACTCGAAGCATTTAATCTGCCATAGTGAAGAAAGAGATCAGCTCTTTCACGCAATCCTCGAATTTCTTAAGAAAAAGCCGGCATGATAAGGTTTTCAGCCAGTCGTCAAGTTTGCATTGCTTACTTGAAAATGGTAATATTAACACCAAAGTGCCAACAGGAACTTCTTTTGGAAACCCGGACATACTCCAGCAGGAGAATGTCTTTTTTCATTAAATACGGAAGTACGCATGTGCAGGAGATTGTGCCTAAGCAATGAAATTTCCTGGCCAATGACGTACTTTCGGTTAGGCTTTGAGTGCTATCCATCTTATAAGGTTAGCTATTCATTTCAAGAGACCTACTTGTCCATAAATCAAATAGGGATTGAATTTACCCTCATCCTTTCCTCAAGCGGGTTTCATATTGAGTGAGACTCTTCTAAGCGAAAATACACCGCACTTTTTATAAAAATAAGAAAGTATAGCTTTATGAAGCCGGATTCTTCCGGTTCAAGGCTCCTTTCAGGGATGCCTAAACTTTTCTTATAATCGTCCGGAAGAGTGCCTCATAGGCCAATTTTCAGGAGAATTCCTGCCTGCAAATATGCGGGAACAAAATTTTTCTATGATTAGAAGGAGAATGAATACATTGACAAAGTTTCAAGACTTGGGCATCAGCCCAGCGACGATGAAATCACTAAAACGAATGGGGTTTGAAGAAGCGACTCCAATCCAGGCCCAAACGATTCCATTGAGCTTAGAAAATAAAGATTTAATTGGCCAGGCGCAAACAGGGACAGGAAAAACGGCTGCTTTTGGTATTCCGATGATCGATAAAATTGACAACACGAAGGACTTTATCCAGGGAATCGTTATCGCCCCAACTCGCGAGCTTGCCATTCAAGTATCTGAAGAGCTATATAAAATTGGTTATGGCAAAAAAACAAAAGTCCTTTCCATTTATGGAGGCCAGGATATTAACCGGCAAATTCGTGCATTAAAGAATAAGCCGCATATTATTGTTGGAACGCCAGGACGGATTCTGGACCATATCAACCGCAAAACGCTGCGCCTTGATCATGTCCATACGGCAATTCTAGATGAAGCGGATGAAATGCTGAATATGGGTTTTATTGATGACATTGAAGCAATCCTTGCGCAGATTCCTGAAGAGCGCCAGACGCTTCTTTTCTCGGCAACTATGCCAGCCCCAATCCGCAGAATGGCAGAGCGCTTCATGAAAGACCCTCAGGTTGTCCGTGTACAGGCCAAAGAAATGACTGTATCGTCTATTGAGCAATATTACATTGAAGTTCATGAAAAAAATAAATTTGATGTTCTAACAAGACTTTTGGATATCCAATCACCTGAATTGGCGATTGTTTTTGGACGCACCAAGCGCCGCGTTGACGAGCTTGCAGAGGCATTGAACCTGCGCGGATACATGGCTGAAGGAATTCATGGAGACTTAAGCCAGGCAAAGCGTATTTCTGTTTTGCGCAAATTTAAGGAAGGCAGTATTGATGTCCTTGTAGCAACAGATGTTGCCGCACGGGGATTGGATATTTCCGGCGTTACACATGTGTACAATTTTGATATTCCGCAGGATCCTGAAAGCTATGTTCACCGCATTGGGCGTACAGGACGCGCCGGCAAAACAGGCGTTGCGATGACGTTTATCAACCCGCGTGAAAAATCTTATCTGCATGTTGTTGAAAAAACAACGAAGAGAAAAATGGAACGCATGGATGCTCCAACCCTGGATGAAGCACTTGAAGGCCAGCAAAAAGCAGTTATGGATAAAATCCTGCAAACGATCGAGGAAAATAACCTTGGCAGCTATAAAGAAGCTGCGGATGAATTGCTTGCCCAAAAGGACGCTTCAACAGTTGTTCAGGCTGTGCTGAAAATGCTGACAAAAGAACCAGATACAACTCCGGTTAAGCTTACAGAAGAGAAGCCGCTTCCGTCCAAGCGTGACCGAAAGCCAAACGATCGGAGCCGCGGCGGCTACGGCGGAAGAGGCAGACAAGGAGGCCAAAAGGGATCCTACAAATCCCGCCAAGGCCACACTGGAAAACGCCATAATAACAACAACCGATCAAACAGCAATAGCTATCGGTAAATTTGAGGGAGCAGAGTTTCTGCTCTCTTTTTTGTTGGGGGAAAAGGTCTCCGGTGAGAATTGGCAAGTCAGTTTGCCGTTATTAAACCTGACCAGCCTTTTAGAGTAATTTCTCCGCCCGGCCGTACATACTAAGAAAAACGCCGGTACAGGAGGAGCCAAACATGACGATTGTACGCCTCGGATATGTCGCAATGAGCATGAATTTAAAAAATGCTTCGCCCTCGCAAACGATGACTTTCAAACAATTTTCTGCAATCAAGGATCGAGAAGCAGCCATTGGCAGGCTTGAGCGGATTGCAGTTTCTAACCTGGAGAATTGTCTCCGCTTGCTGAAGCATAATACCGCTCATGATATTCATTTTTTCCGGTTCAGCTCCCGGTTAATTCCGCTTGCCAATCATGAGGAATTGTCTGATTGGAAGTTTATGCGTCCTCTTAAAGAATCTTTATCCCAAATCGGGGACTTTTTAGAGGAGCATCCGATGAGGGTCGATTTTCACCCGGACCATTTTGTGCTGCTTAATACACCAAAAGTGGATACGCTGAATATGTCCATCAAAACGTTAGCCATGCATGAGGCTCTCTTAAAAGGAATGAGGGTTGATCCGGCTCATCGTTGTGTTCTCCACGTGGGCGGCGGTTATGACGATAAAGAAAAGGCTCTAGAGCAGTTTATACACAATTGGGGGTTCACGCCAGCCGGGATTCAGCAAATGATTATCCTCGAGAACGATGATACGACCTTTACGCTTGATGACACCTTGTATCTTTGTGAAAAGCTTGGAATTCCGCTTGTTTTTGATTACCATCACCATCAGGCAAACTTTCAAAACGACAACTGGATCGATCAGTGGGAGAGGGCTTCTGCTACATGGGATCATTCCAAACTTCCTGTGAAAATGCATATCTCCAGCCCGAAGTCGGATAAGGATTTCAGGGCCCATGCCGATTATGTCGACTCTAATATGTTCATGGAATTCCTTCAGAATATAAAAGGCTCTGTGCCCGAAATCCATTGTATGATTGAAGCGAAGATGAAGGACAGTGCATTATTCCATCTGGCTGAAGACTTAAGGACGAAACATGGCCTTAAATTTATCGACCAATCGAGCTTTGAAATTTAAGCAAACTCGAGCTTTGAAATTTAAGCAAACGCCCCCGCACTTTTTTCATAAAAGGAAGACACTTCTTTTTGGTGTCATGTATACTAATAAGAGTGATATTTTGGAATTTCAGGGGGTACTACATGATTACAGAGCCGCATAAAAGGATCCCGGCGCGGGGGCTGCTTGCGTGGAGAATCTCCGGCACGATCCACTCTGTATTTCCTTTGCTTTTATCAGGGGGAATCATTGCTTTAGCCATCCTATTCGATTGGCCTATCTGGGTGATTGGGGCTGCCCTGATGTTTTTTTCTGCCTATGCCTATTTTTTAATCACGGTCATTCCAGCATTAAGGTGGAAGAGATGGAGATATGAGGTTCGGGAAAATGAAATTGAACTTAAGCGTGGAATTTTTGTTATTAAAAGAACGCTTGTCCCGATGATTCGGGTACAGCATGTAGACACAAGGCAAGGACCGATTTTGCGAAAGTATCGGTTGGCAACTGTGACAATATCCACTGCTGCTACAGTCCATGAGATTCCTGCGTTGGATGTGGAGGAAGCAGAGGAGCTTCGTTTTTTCATTTCTCAATTGGCAAGGGTTGCAGATGATGATGTCTAATCCGAAAAGGCTTCATCCCATATCTGCTGTAGCCAATTTCCTTAAGCAACTGAAGGAATTAATTGTCCCGTTTTTAATCTTTGTGGTTTTCGGAAGCAGGGGCGGAAACGGCGAAGTGTTTCAGCTGGTTATTACTGCTGGAGTTGTTATAGCCGTGTTTATCATCGGAGTCCTATCCTGGCTAAGATATACCTATAGGGTGGAGGAAGGGGAGCTCCGGATTGAGTACGGTATTTTAGTCAGAAAGAAAAGGTATATCCCGCTTGAAAGAATTCAAAGTCTGGACTTATCTGAAGGACTGCTGCAGAGGCCTTTCGGGCTTGTGAAGATGAAAGTGGAAACCGCTGGTTCGAGCGGTGCAGGAGATGCGGAAGCGGTGCTGACCGCTATTTCCAGGAAAGATGCTGATTATATTCAACAGGCATTTTCGTCGGCCAAAAATAAACCCTCAGAAAACCGTAATGAATTAGAATCGGCAGCAACAAGGCGGAAAGTCATTTATAAAATCTCAGCAGGAGAGCTGCTGCTTCTTGCTTCGACCTCAGGTGGAGTGGGAGTCGTTATTTCGGCAGTGTTTGCTTTCATTTTTCAATTTGAAGAAATCATTCCTTATGAAAAAGTTTTTGCCGGACTGGAAGGGTTTATGGCAAACGGCATCATTTTTGTGAGCATTCTTGTCTTTATCGGCTTTTTACTTGCGTGGATTATCGCCCTTGTAGGAACGATGTTAAAGTATGCCGGCTTCACACTGAAAAAAACAGAAAAGGAATTAATCATAACCAGAGGTTTACTGGAGAAAAGGCAAATTACCATTCCGCTGCACCGCATCCAGGCGATTCAAATCAGTGAGAATCTTATAAGGCAGCCGATTGGTTTAGCCACTGTTTATATCGAAAGCGCTGGCGGTTCCCTTGAAGATAGTGAAAGCGCCCGCGTCATGGTTTTGCCCATTGTTAAAAGAAGCAGGGTAGCTGGATTGCTAAAATCCCATTTGCCTGATTATGAACTCCAGCCAGGATTTTTCAAAGCTCCAAAAAGAGCACTCAATAGGTATATATGGAGGGGGCTTCTGGTGGTAATGCCGTTTACCATTGCCCCAATCATTTTTTTCAGGCCGTGGGGATACTTCTCTCTGCTACTGCTGATCATTTCAATTGTCTGGTCGTATCTTAAGTACAAAGATGCGGGCTGGGATATTAGTTCACATCAGCTTGCTCTCAGGTATCGCGGTATAGTCAGGACGACTGTATTTATGAGGAAAAATCGCATCCAGTCTCTTACGATGAGCGAAAGCTTCTTTCAGAAAAGGCGGAGTCTGGCTACCATTGAAGCGGTGGCCATGTCCGGGACCGGTGGAACAGGCGGAACGGTGCTTGATCTTGATCGAAATGATGTATATGCGATATATAAATGGTACTCCTATACAGGCTTGAATGGAAATACTCCTTTACAAAAAGAAAAGCGCCCATGAGCGCTTTTTTTATTACCTTGCAAGAAACCCCAGTATAGCCAGCAGCAAAACCACACCCCAAAGGATGAGTCTGGAAGCTGGTAATCCTTTTAGAGAAGGGCGCAATCCGGATATTCTTCCTGGACGCGGTATTCCTGATGCCATAGAAGGACGTCCTTTCGAAAGGAAAGCTGCACCGATCAGGAACCCGGCAATTAGCCCGAAAATATGGGCTGTTACATTGATGTTTGGCTGCAAAAAGGTCATGATCACACCAATTACAGTAATGGTGAGTATGATTTGCGAGTTCTCCCTTGATAAGAGGTCCTTCCGGAAGATAATAATCGCCGCGAAGAAGCCGAATAAACCAAATATAGCTCCGCTCGCACCAACATGTATATATGTCATAGGTTCCAAAAGGAGTGTGGCGATGTTCGCTGCCACCCCGGCTGTGACATATAGAAAGATGAATTTTGTTTTCCCGAGTATCCGTTCCAGGGCAGGACCAAATAGAACAAGAGAAAAGCTGTTAAATAGAACATGGGGAAATCCGCTGTGCAAAATCATTGGGGTGAAAAGGCGCCAATATTCACCCTGGATGATAAATAGATTGACTCCCGCGAGTTTTTCAAATATCAGTACATTGGGGAAAATAGGAATGACTGTTAATAAATAGAGTAAGATATGGATAAAAATGATGGCGGAAACAACAGGGTAAAAGCGAATAAATTCTTTTAAGCTCTCCGTTCTCGTAAACATAGGTATCCTCCATTATTTTGGGTTTAAAGGTTCTTATATCTCCATCATAGCCTGAAAAGGCAGTTTTCAGCATGCAATAACCCTTGTTCATGTGAGTAAAGCGTCTGTACAGGCCAGTACGGTCTTTGTGTGTGTACATACCCAAGCATCTACTGTATTCTTTATGCAACAAATAATCTAATTAGAAGGAAGATGAGAGATGATTTCCGGTATTGGGATAGATATTGCTGAGCTTGAACGTATACGAAAAATAATAGCCAGGCAGGAGCGGTTTTCTGAGCGGATTCTGACTTCGAAGGAGATGGCTGTGTATAATAACCTGCCAGAAAAAAGGCGTGCCGAATATCTTGCCGGGAGGTTTGCTGCGAAAGAGGCCTTCTCCAAAGCGGTCGGAACCGGGATTGGCGAGAAGCTTTCTTTTCAGGATATTGAAATTGAAAAGGATGAACTGGGAAAGCCATTTATTTCGAAGCCTTTTAAAAAGGGGGTCCATCTGTCAATCTCCCACAGCAGAGAGTATGCCGTCGCACAGGTGGTGATAGAAGAAGCTTAAGAAATTGGCTGTGTTAAAGCTCATTTTGATTTTGGCACCCTGGTGATTGGAGCGGAAGGCACGAGACTCCAGCGGGAGAAGCGTGTCAAAGGGAGACCCCGCAGGAGCGTGGGCCGCCCGCGGTTAGCTGAGTGCCTGGAGCGGAAATTAACAGGCAATTTGACAGAGGCAAGAAATTCAAAAAGCTTGCCATTCCTCCTAGCATATTCCCTAAGGTTGTCTCATATATTCATAGTGCGATAGGAGAGACAGGCCAATTGGAATGGCCGATCTCACTGAAATGAGACAAAGGGGCTGAAGGAATGAAGAAAAAGTTGTTAATGCTGCTTGCCGGGCTCATGGTTGTTTTTGCATTGTCTGCCTGTGGATCTAAATCACAAGACGATGTTGTAAAGGAGCTTGGCAATAAGCTGGAAGACATTAAAGGGTATAAGGCAGATGCCAAAATGACCCTGCAGATGGGCACTGACCCGCAAACCTATGATATTGAAGTGTGGCATAAGGAACCAACCTATTACCGGGTAAACCTGAAAAATGCCCAAAAGGACCAGAGCCAAATGATTCTGCGAAACGATGACGGCGTATTTGTCCTCACTCCTGCGCTGAATAAAAGCTTCCGATTCCAGAGTGATTGGCCGCAGAACAGCAGCCAGGCTTATTTATATGAATCACTAGTAAAGGATATTATTGAGGATAAGGAAGCTAAATTCTCTGCTACCAAAGATCATTATGTGTTTGAAACGAAGACAAGATACCAGAATAACCAAATTCTCCCTGTGCAAGAAATTACTTTGAAAAAGTCGGACTTGTCACCGGTTAGCGTTAAGGTTATGGATCCGGATAAAAAAGCACTTGTAACTGTAGAATTTTCAAATGTGAAGTTTAATGCCAGCTTTGATAAAAAGGACTTTGATATGCAGAAGAACATGACAGGTGCCCAGCTGGAAGTACCGGTTATGGCAGAGGTGGAAGAACAGGAATTCTCGGTTAAATATCCTCAAATGGAAATCGCCGGAGTGAATTTAGTCGATGAGAAGGAAATGAAAACAGAAGACGGCAAGCGGGTTGTTTTAACCTATGATGGCGAGAAATCCTTCACGCTTGTACAGGAAAAAGCAACTGTAATGCCAACTTCATCCTCTGTAACTTCAGTCAAAGGGGAACCGGTTGATCTTGGATTCACAATTGGAGCTTTATCTGACAACACCATTTCATGGACATACCAGGGTGTTGATTATATAATTGCTTCCAACGATTTATCTCCGGAAGAAATGTCCATGCTTGCCCGTTCCGTACAGGGTGACATGGTGAAATAAGGTCTTACTTCAGACAGGTCCTCAAGAGGGGCCTGTTTTATTGTTGTTTCCAGAGCATTTATTTGTTTTTGCTGAAAATCAGGTTGAGTTTCCGGGAATTAAATTGATTTTCAGGCTGTTTCCATTTCGCCTTACATATTATCGGCCGCTTTTAAAGATTTATCGGTCAGATTTTGTTTTTATCGGTCACTTTTTAAATATATCGGTCAAAATTTCATTTTATCGGTCACTTTTCAGTTATATCGGTCACTAGGCCATATATCAGGGTTTGTTAAAATCATAGGCACTTACCGATTTGCGTTAGAAAAAAGAAATTCCAAATTTATGGCCAAATAATTCATTTGACAAATACTCCTGAGGAGTTTAATAATCGACATGTACAGAATTATGGCACTGGCTAAAGGACGTGAATACATCAATGGGTGAACAAACAAAAATATACAGAGATACATGGGCAGAGATAAATCTTGACCATATTTCATATAATGTAGAGTCAATGAAAAAGCATGTAGAGGAAGGCACAATTGTCATTGCTGTTGTGAAGGCAAACGGTTATGGGCATGGCGATGCCGCTGTGGCTGAAGTTGCATTGAATGCAGGTGCTTCCTATCTTGCGGTTGCAACACTGGATGAGGCAATGGCTTTGAGAAAGAAAAAGATTGCAGCCCCAATTTTGGTAATGGGTGCAAGCCGTCCGGAAAATGCGGGTGATGCAGCCAAAGAGAATATTGCTCTTACGGTTTTCCAAAAGGATTGGCTTGCTGCTGCCAAAGGTTATATCGAGAGTGTAAATACACTTCATATCCACTTGAAGTTTGACACAGGAATGGGACGCCTGGGCATTCGCAGGCGGGAAGAGCTTCAGGAAATTGAGAGCGTTATCAAAGGGGACAAGCGTTTTCTAATAGAAGGGGCATTTACCCACTTTGCCACAGCAGACTCATTGGATAATGCTTATTTTGAACAGCAGTTAAGCCGATTTGAGGAGATGGCGGACTGGATGGAGGAGGATCCGAAGTATGTCCATTCCAGCAATAGTGCTGCAGGTCTTAGGTTTCCCCAGGCCCATTTAAATGCTGTCAGAATGGGGATCAGCATGTACGGGCTGGCTCCTTCAATGGAAATGAAGACTGAACTTCCTTTTCCGCTGAAAGAAGCCTTTACCCTTCATACACGTATTTCCCATGTCAAGAAGCTTCATAAAGGTGAAAAGGTTAGCTATGGCGCTACTTATGAGGCCGGTGAGGATGAATGGATCGCGACTTTGCCGATTGGTTATGCGGATGGCTGGATCCGAAAGCTTCAGGGGCAGGAAGTACTTGCAGAGGGTATAAGGGTTCCGATTGTTGGCAGAATATGTATGGATCAATGCATGATTAAGCTTCCTCATGAAATGCCTGTTGGAACTCAGGTTACTCTGATTGGCGAGCAGGGCGGCGATAAAATCCCCGTAGATGAAATCGCCCAAAAACTTGAAACAATCAACTATGAAGTTACCTGTATGGTATCTTCGCGGGTTCCGCGCATATATAAAAGAGATGGCCATATTATCGGGGGAGTCAATTATCTGCTATAATGAAAGCACATAAAGAAGGTTGGGGTTTCAAACTTCAATAACTGTCTATCTTCCAAGCTGGGTAGCATAGTCATCGCATGACTAAAAACGGTAGCTCTTAGGAGGGGCTTCATCGGTTCGAGTGGTTTTCGCTGATAGGCGGGTACCTCACGCTTTTCTTAATTTAATGCATAAAAGGCTATTTTTTTGGCCGATAATACAGAAGAATTAAAGAACCCCCTTTGCATTAGGCGTTATTAATGGTAATATTGAAAATGGTAGATATAAAAATGGTGTGTAGTGATGGTGGAGGTGTATGTTTGTGTCTGAGTCCAGCACAACAACAGAGATAATGGTAAAATTACCGCAACATCTTTTAACCGAGTTAGACGGATTTGCAAAGCAGGAAAACGTTAACCGGAGCGAATTCATTTATCAGGCAACCAAAATGTATTTGCGTGAACGCAAAAAGAGACAAATTCGCGAATCCATGAGACGAGGCTATATGGAGATGGCGAAAATAAATTTGACGATTGCATCTGAAGCATTTCAAGCGGAATACGAGGCAGAACACACAGTTGAACGTCTAGTAAGCGGAGGATAATCCTTTGATTGTCAAACGTGGTGACGTTTATTTTGCAGACCTATCCCCAGTTGTTGGTTCAGAACAAGGCGGCGTCCGTCCAGTGCTTGTCATCCAAAACGACATCGGGAATCGGTTTAGTCCCACAGTAATTGTTGCAGCAATCACAGCTCAAATTCAAAAAGCTAAGCTGCCTACTCACGTTGAAATTGATGCGAAGCGTTATGGTTTTGAAAGGGATTCGGTCATCTTATTAGAACAGATTCGTACAATTGATAAACAACGCTTAACCGATAAAATAACCCATCTCGATGACGAAATGATGGAAAAAGTGGATGAAGCCGTGCAGATCAGCTTGGGCCTCATCGAATTTTAGCAAAAACGCTCTTCTAAAGGGCGTTTTTTTTGTTTTTGGCCAAAAAAGGTTTACTCTTTTTGGAATAGGGTAAAAAAGAAAGTCTTTTATATTTTAAAAACCGTTCGGATTGTGTAAATATACCCAATTAAATGGAAGAATACACATGTTATTCAGTTTAGCTTTTCAAGAGTCAGTTCTTTAATTAATCCTATTTACAGAATGAAAAGAGGTTTTTTATAAAAAACTGTCGAAATAACAAATGCGACGTTGTATTATTTGGGAATCATAATAGGTATCATTTGACTGGCACCCCTTGTTATCATTAAATAGATGTATATCGAACGGGTATTATTTATTTTTTTACAAATTTTTTGTTTGCTTTACAATAAAGGGAATTTGGAAGGCTAATAATAGATATATGATAAAATAGGGAGGAACTAATGGATTCCACAATTTTAAATTATATTCAAAATAATAAAGACGCTATATTCAATGACTGGCTTCAGGCCACCAAGGAAAATGCGGATGAAAGAGTCACCAAGGTAGTTTCTGACCAGGTATTTATTGGGACGAGCAGGGAATTTATTGACCTGATTATTTCAAATATAAAAAGTTCAAATGAAGAATTCACTTCAAAACTAAGTGATTTCTCTGAGAAAATTGTCCGCTTAGGCTGGCCTCTTAGTTTTGTGACAAAGGGATTGCAAACCTTTGGGAAAATTGTATTTGAAGGTATGCAAGATGCGGGGATTGTTACGAAAGAAAATCAGTTGAAAATTGTATACGAATTTGACAGCTGGATGACCCCGATGGTGAATGAAGTCGTTAATATGTATTCAACCACATGGGAAAGAACGGTTTCTCTGCAAAAGATCGCCCTGCAGGAACTTTCAGCTCCTCTGATACCTGTTTTCGAAGGGATTACCGTGATGCCGCTTGTCGGTACGATTGATACGGAGAGGGCAAAGCAGATCATGGAGAATCTTTTAAATGGAGTTGTTAAACACCGTTCTGAAGTGGTTCTCATTGATATTACCGGTGTGCCGGTTGTCGATACGATGGTAGCCCATCATATCATTCAGGCTGCTGATGCTGTAAGGCTTGTCGGGGCTAAATGCATGCTTGTAGGCATTCGGCCTGAAATTGCCCAAACAATTGTAAACTTGGGCATCGATTTAAATCAGTTCACCACAAAGAACACGCTTAAAAAGGGAGTAGAAGCGGCACTTGAGTTAACAAGCCGCAAAATTGTGAATGTGGAGGGAGCGGAGTGAGAGTGCGAATTCCTATTTTAAAGTTGAACGATTGTTTGTTAGTCTCCATCCAATGGGAATTAGATGACCAGACTGCACTTCAGTTTCAGGAGGATTTGCTTCATAAAATTCATGAAACAAGTGCGAATGGAGTCGTGATTGATTTAACATCCATTGACTTTATTGATTCATTCATCGCTAAAGTTTTAGGCGACGTAATAAATATGTCCAAACTGATGGGTGCAAAAGTAGTCATTACCGGGATACAGCCTGCCGTAGCTATTACGCTGATTGAGTTAGGTATTGGGTTAGATGATGTCCTTACTGCATTAGATTTAGAAAAAGGTTTGGAGAAATTACAACAGGAATTGGGGGAGTAACTGTATGGAAAACCAATCCTGCGTTAAAATCATAAACGAATGGGACATCGTTGCAGCCCGCCAGCTTGGGCGGAATGTTGCTAAAGAGCTTGGTTTTGGTACAGTTGACCAGGCTAGAATCACTACAGCCATTAGTGAACTTGCCCGGAACATCTATTTATACGCCGGACAAGGACAGATCTGTATAGAAAAAATATATGACGGCGGAAAAGCGGGATTGCGTATAGTTGCAGTAGACAGCGGCCCTGGAATAAATGATTTACGCCAAGTAATGGAAGATGGATTCTCAACATCGGGGGGATTAGGAGCCGGCCTGCCAGGTGTCAAGCGGTTAATGGATGAGTTCTTAATTGACTCCAATCCTGGAACCGGAACAGATATAAAAGCAACTAAATGGCTCCGTTAGGGGGAAGCGGTATGGATTTCCGAGAAATGATGGAGTCAAAGTATCGGGATATTCTGGAGAATTATATAAAGGAACAATCTGAACAGGCTCTGTATCAGGGCCAGAAGTTCAGCAGGAAGTCAATTGAACACAAAGTCTCTCCTGAAGAGATTATCAGCGTTCATAAAAGCCTGATGGGTGAACTGTATCCGGACTTGCCTGAGTATGTTCACCATTCTTTTGATATCCTTCTGGAAGTCATGATAGGCTATGGATTTGCCTATCGGGAGCACCAGAACTTGAAGCATATTCAGCAGGAACTTAGAACGGAAATGGAGATTGCTGCTAACGTGCAGCAAACCCTGCTGGGAACGCAGGTTCCTTCTGTAGAAGGATTGGACATTGGCGCAATTAGTGTTCCTGCCAAACATATGAACGGTGATTATTTCCATTTTGTTCAGGATGAAAATGGTAGCATTAGCATCGCAATTGCTGATGTTATCGGAAAAGGCCTTCCGGCAGCTTTATGTATGTCCATGATCAAGTACGCCATGGATAGTTTGCCTGAAAACCGCAATGATCCTAAAAGTGTTCTTGAGAACCTGAATCGGGTTGTGGAACAGAACGTGGATTTGACTATGTTCATTACGATGTTCTATGGAATATACGATATAAAGACCCATAGGTTCTCATATGGTTCTGCCGGACATGAACCAGGGCTTTTCTATAATGCCAAAGAAGGTGCATTTACAGAGTTAGTGGCAAAGGGGCTTCTTCTTGGCATTGATAAAAAAACTAAGTACCGCCAGTACGAAAAAGGAGTAAATCCCGGAGATATGATTATATTAATGTCAGATGGGGTAACTGAATGCCGTACTGAAGAAGGTTTTATTGAAAAAGAAACATTGCTTGAATTAATCAAGAAATATATTCATTTGAGTGCACAGGAAATTGTTAATAGCGTATATAAAGAACTCGAAAAGCTCCAGCATTTTCAATTGCGAGACGATTTTACCTTAATTATTTTAAAAAGAAATGTTTAACCGGTTTAAATAACGGGTAAGTAGTAAAAAGCAGTTGACATGTAAAGAGGTGGGTCAGTTATGAATATTACAATAGATGTAAAAGAAAATGATATGCTAATTGAAGCAATGGTTAGCGGAGAAATTGATGCATATACAGCTCCAAAGCTCCGGGAAGAGCTTTTTCCTTTAACGGAAAAAGAAGGAGTGGAAATGGTGGTAAACCTATCTGAAGTCTCTTATATGGATAGTACCGGCTTAGGCGTATTTGTTGGTGTATTTAAAAATGTACGTGCCAATAACGGCAAGTTCAAAATTGTAGGTTTGTCGGATCGCTTAAAGAGACTTTTTGAAATTACAGGTCTAGCCGATATTATCGATATAAACAGCGAGATTGAAGGTGGAGTACAATGAACGAACCATTTGATTATATAGAGGTGAAGATTCCGGCCAAGCCGGAATTTGTTGGGGTAATCCGCCTGACTCTATCGGGGATTGCCAGCAGAATGGGATTTGCCTACGAAGAAATTGAAGATTTAAAAATTGCTACCAGTGAAGCATGCACCAATGCAGTCCAACACGCATACAAGCAGAATGAACAGGGTGAAGTAGTCATCGGATTTGGGTTATATAATGACCGTCTTGAAGTTATGGTTGCAGACAGCGGCAAGAGTTTTGATTTCCAATCTGCGAGACAAGGCATTGGACCATATGACCAGACTGATTCTGTGGAATTTTTGCGTGAAGGAGGCTTGGGCCTATACCTGATTGAAACATTGATGGATGAAGTGAGAATTCATCACAAAGAGGGTGTTACGGTCTTCATGACCAAATACCTAGAGGGAGAGCAGGTGGAGAGGGATGCAAAAACAATCTCAACCTAATCAAAAATCTAAAGAAGAAACCAATGCTTTAATCAAGGCTTATCAGCTTCACCAAGATGAAGAAGCCCAAAATGCGCTTGTCCTTCAATATCAGAACCTGGTCGAAGCCATTGCCCGTAAGTATTCAAAAGGCAGATCGTATCATGAAGATATTGTCCAAGTCGGCATTATCGGATTATTAGGGGCGATCCGCCGTTATGATGAATCATACGGAAAGACGTTCGAAGCCTTTGCGGTTCCTACAATTATTGGTGAAATTAAGCGCTTTTTAAGGGATAAAACATGGAGTGTCCATGTGCCACGCCGAATAAAAGAGCTAGGCCCGAAAATAAAGGCGACCGTTGAAGAGCTTACAACTGAGCTTCATCGGTCTCCTCGAGTGGACGAAATTGCCGATGTGCTCGGAGTATCAGAAGAAGAAGTGCTGGAAGCAATGGAAATGGGCAAAAGCTATCAGGCGCTTTCCGTTGACCACTCGATCGAGGCTGATTCCGATGGCGGCACAGTAACATTGCTGGATATCGTTGGAAATGAGGACGAGGGCTTCGAGAAAGTAAACCAAATGCTTGTACTTGAAAAAGTCCTGCATGTCTTATCTGAGAGAGAAAAATTGATTATTCAATACACATATCTTGAGAATATGAGCCAGAAAGAAGCAGGAGATAAGCTGGGGATTTCCCAAATGCATGTCTCAAGACTTCAAAGGCGTGCGATCAAAAAACTCCAGGAAGCTATCCATGCTGAAACAAATAACTCGGAGTGCCTTTCATGACCAAATTGGTTAGAGACAACATCGAAGTGATCGCTCACCAGACGGCTAAAGAAGGAAAGTCATTCTGCGGGGATGGATATTATTTCACCGCAACAGATGAATACTTTGTATGTGTACTAGCAGACGGCCTTGGAAGCGGAGAATTTGCGTATGAAGCTTCTTCGGCCGTTATAGCAGTTGTAGAAGAGCACCATGAGAAAGATGTTGATACACTCATGAAGCTTTGCAATGAGGTTCTTGTACAAAAAAGAGGGGCGGCCGTTGCATTGTTTAAGGTGCATTTTGCCACCAGGGACTTTGTCTACAGCTGCGTAGGAAATATCCGATTTTTCCTTTACTCATCAACTGGCAAACTAACCTACCCTCTTCCTGTGACAGGGTATCTATCAGGGAGGCCGCAGGTTTTCCACACCCAACGCTTTACGTATGAAGCTGATTCAAAATTCTTGCTATACTCAGATGGCTTAAATATTCAAGGGGTTAAATCTTTGCTAAAAGCATTTCTCCCTATTGATCTTATCTCGGAGGATATTAAAAAGCAGTATCCATCAACAGCTGATGATGCTACTTTTATACTTGGGAGCTTACTCTAAAACAGGGTAAGCTTTTTTGTTTTAGGCTCTGGTAAACTTGCCTGTTGATTTCCACTTAACAAGCTCAGCGAACGCGGGCGGTCCGGGATCTTCCTCGGCTACTTGGGCCTGCGGGGCCTCCTTTTGACTCGCTTCTCCCGCTGGAGTCTCGCGCCTTCCGTTCCAATCAATAGGGTGCCAATATCAACAATGAGCTTTAGCAGAGCCTTGTTTAAAAAAGAATGGGCCGCCATGGCAAATTGTGAAACTTTAAATAGTTTTTGTTAAAATGGAAGATGAAACTCTATGATGGAGGAATGAACTTGGAGAAATTACTGGATAAACAAGATCAAGTGTTAAACATGATTGCAGGGGAACTTTCAATTGCAGTTAAACAAGTGAAAAATACGATAAACTTACTGGAAGAAGGAAATACCGTCCCTTTTATTGCCCGGTACAGAAAAGAACAGACGGGCGCATTAGATGAGGTTCAAATCCGTGATATCATGGAGCGCTGGCAATACATACAAAATCTTAATCAGCGAAAAGAAGAAGTAGTCCGTCTAATTGAAGAGCAGGGCAAATTGACAGATGAATTAAAGGCCCAAATTGAAAAAGCAGTTAAATTGCAGGAAGTTGAGGATTTATACCGCCCTTACAAGCAAAAACGCCGTACGAAAGCGACTGTGGCAAAAGAAAAGGGGCTTGAGCCTTTGGCTGAATGGCTGCTTACCTTTTCACTTAATGAAAAGCCTGAAATAAAAGCGAAAGAATTTTTGTCCGAGGAAAAGGAAGTAAACACTGTTGAGGAAGCAATCACCGGTGCAAAAGACATCATCGCAGAATGGGTATCGGATGAAGCAGACAGCAGGAAATGGATCCGTACGGAAACTGCCAAAAAAGGAACAATCGAGTCGTCTGTTAAAAATAAAGAGAATGACGAAAAGGGCGTTTTTGAAATGTACTATGAATATGAGGAGCCAATTAATAAAATTGTTCCTCATCGAACGCTGGCATTAAACAGAGGCGAAAAGGAAGATGTATTAAAAATAAACATTAAGCCGAATACAGACTTTATCCTGAACTACTTATTTAAAAAGTGGGTGCAGGATGGCCGTGCTCTTGCAACGCCAATTGTAAAAGAAGCGATTGAGGACGGTTATAAGCGATTAATACAGCCTTCCATTGAACGTGAAATACGAAATGAATTAACTGAAAAGGCGGAAGAGCAGGCAATTATGATCTTCTCGGAAAATCTTAGAAAACTATTGCTGCAGCCTCCGTTAAAAGGAAAGATTGTACTAGGGGTAGACCCTGCATATAGAACAGGCTGCAAGCTGGCCGTAGTTGATGATACAGGGAAAGTGCTTAATATCGATGTCATTTATCCTCATCCTCCTGTTTCCAAAACAAAACAGGCAAGAGAAAAAGTTATTCATATACTCAATGCCTATAAGGTAGAAATGGTCGCGATCGGTAATGGAACTGCATCGAGAGAAACCGAACAATTTATTGCGGATATTCTAAAAGAAATGAAGGATGAGATTTTCTATCTAATCGTTAATGAAGCAGGAGCAAGTGTTTACTCTGCATCCGATTTGGCAAGAGAAGAATTCCCGGATCTGCAGGTAGAAGAAAGGAGTGCTATATCCATTGCGCGCCGCCTTCAAGACCCGCTTGCAGAGCTTGTGAAAATTGATCCAAAATCTGTTGGAGTGGGGCAATATCAGCATGATGTATCTCAAAAGAGATTGTCCGGGTCGCTGGACTTTGTAGTGGAAACTGCAGTAAACCAAGTGGGTGTCAATGTCAATACAGCATCATCGTCACTCCTTCAGCATGTTGCCGGACTCTCAAAAACTGTTGCCAATAATATAGTCAAGAAGCGCGAAGAGGATGGAAAATTTGCAGACCGCAAGCAGCTGAAAAAAATTCCGCGCCTTGGAGCGAAAACTTATGAGCAGGCAATTGGATTCTTAAGAGTTGTTGATGGCAAAGAGCCATTGGACAGGACAGGCATTCACCCTGAAACGTATGCAGAAGTAAATAAGCTGTTAGCTAATCTCGGTTTTAAGTCCAATGATCTGGGGACCCAGTCATTAAGAGATGCCCTAAAAGAATTGGACACTAGCCAAACAGCACAAGAACTTGAAATTGGCGAGCTGACTTTAAAAGATATAATCGATGCACTAATGAGACCTGAACGGGACCCCCGGGATGAACTGCCGAAGCCTCTTTTAAAGAAAGAAGTTTTAAAGCTCGAAGATTTACAAGAGGGCATGGAACTTCAAGGGACAGTACGAAACGTAGTCGACTTTGGCGCTTTTGTTGATATTGGAGTCAAACAGGACGGCCTTGTTCATATCTCCAAACTTAGCCGCCAATTTGTAAAACATCCATTGGATGTTGTATCTGTAGGAGATGTAGTCACAGTCTGGGTTGACTCTGTAGATAAACAGAAAGGAAGAGTCGCCTTAACTATGCTGGACCCGTCAAGTTAAATGGAAAAACACTGCTTATTTTGTCTAGCTTCAGCGTCTAGCTCCTCGAGTCATAAGCCAAATCACTTCAAAAATCAGGACAAGGAAAGCTTCGGCAGCGATACATCGCCCGACCAAAGCGTAGCTTTGGGAGGTTTCCTGCGTGATTCGCCTTATGCTTGTCGGAGCTGAACAAGGCGCTCAGCTTTTCTATGAGCAGTGTTTTTTTCTATAAAAAAACCAGCATTGATTTAATAATTTAATCTGATAACGGTCCTTCTCGTAAAATGCACGCTGGATTTGGTTCTGAAACCAAACAGGCATATGATTACCTCCCGTGTGTTAGATTTTATCCTTAAGGTTTATGTGTATATAGGATGGCTTCCTTCGCGTGGAAGAAAAGTATGGATCATAAAATAAGAACTGTTTCTTCTCTGTAAAAGGTATATATAATGTATGCTATAATAGGTTGTCATGTTTACAATAAAAGGGGAAAACATTGCAATGAATGACAAAGATCTTCAAATACTTGTTGAAAAGATATCTTTAGATAGCTTCGGCAAACCGTTTCGCCACCAAGCTTACTTTAATGGCCGGCTTAGATCGACGGGCGGAAGGTATATGTTAAACTCTCATCATATAGAACTAAATAAAAAATATTATGAGCAGCTTGGAATGGAAGAACTTGTCGGCATAATTAAGCATGAGCTTTGCCATTATCATTTGCATATAGAGGGAAGAGGATATAAACACCGTGACCAGGATTTTAGGCAGTTAATGAAGAAAGTGGGAGCACCACGATTTTGCTCCGCCTTGCCTGATCGTCAAAAAAGAAGAACACCCAAGAAAATACTCATCTATATTTGCAAAGAGTGCAATCAAACTTATCAGAGAAGAAGAGCTGTTGATACCAAGAGATATGTATGCGGAAAATGCAGGGGGAAATTAGTGTTAGAAAAAGAATTGACAATGGACTAAAAAGGCATTATATTTAGTAATTGTCGCAGGACAAAAACAAGACATGAGGTTAATAAATTCTTTCAAAAACAAGGTTGACTTTTTACGACCACGTCCTTATAATGTAAAGAGTCGATAAGATGATTACCACGATTTCGACGAAGATTAATTATTATTCCGCAGTAGCTCAGTGGTAGAGCATTCGGCTGTTAACCGAACGGTCGCAGGTTCGAATCCTGCCTGCGGAGCCATATTTGGGGAAGTACTCAAGTGGCTGAAGAGGCGCCCCTGCTAAGGGTGTAGGTCGCGTAAGCGGCGCGAGGGTTCAAATCCCTCCTTCTCCGCCAGAATATTCTCACAATGGCCCGTTGGTCAAGCGGTTAAGACACCGCCCTTTCACGGCGGTAACACGGGTTCGAATCCCGTACGGGTCACTTTCTTATAAAAATCTTATTAAATAAACAGGTCCCGAGGTGTAGCGATGAGCGGCGCTGCTTGAATAACTTTGAGTTATCCCGACGAATTTGCTTCCTTGAGTCGATTGAAGAGGAAGGGACAGTTAACAAGTTGTATAAACGAGCATAGATAATCATCGTTTAATACAAGGGTCCCGTGGTGTAGCGGTTAACATGCCTGCCTGTCACGCAGGAGATCGCGGGTTCGATTCCCGTCGGGACCGCCATTTTATTGGGCTATAGCCAAGCGGTAAGGCACCGGACTTTGACTCCGTCACTCGCAGGTTCGAATCCTGCTAGCCCAGCCATTTTTATTTATGAGCCATTAGCTCAGTCGGTAGAGCATCTGACTTTTAATCAGAGGGTCGAAGGTTCGAGTCCTTCATGGCTCACCATTTTAATTTTATATTGCGGGTGTGGCGGAATTGGCAGACGCACCAGACTTAGGATCTGGCGCCGCAAGGCGTGGGGGTTCGACTCCCTTCACCCGCACCATTAATTACCATTGAAATGTATGCTTCATCTTGGTATTATAGTATTTGTCGCTTCATTAAGCGGTCGTGGCGGAATGGCAGACGCGCTAGGTTGAGGGCCTAGTGGGGGCAACCCCGTGGAGGTTCAAGTCCTCTCGGCCGCACCAAAAAAGTTGTTGACAAATGTTCTTTACATCATTATAATATAAGAGTTGCTTTAAAAAATGCGCCCGTAGCTCAATTGGATAGAGCGTTTGACTACGGATCAAAAGGTTAGGGGTTCGACTCCTCTCGGGCGCGCCATATAAACGGGGAGTAGCTCAGCTTGGTAGAGCACTTGGTTTGGGACCAAGGGGTCGCAGGTTCGAATCCTGTCTTCCCGACCATT
>NZ_VLKI01000013.1 GCF_007830235.1 Cytobacillus oceanisediminis | reverse complement strand
TATCTTTTTCTTAACCAACTCAAGACCAGAAATCGATGCATCAAAATCGAACGGTCGAACCAAGATATCTCCATAAAAGGAACTCAGCATTGCCTTATGTGTAAACTTAGCTGCGTCTATTGCCACAATTAATAGATGATCAGCTCCTGTTTCCCGAATAAATTTAGCCCATCGACTTCCGTTTTTCCCTTGAATATGATTGAATGGTGTATATACCATCGTTTTCAACTCCTTGTGGTGAGGTTTAGTAATTGGAAGTTCTGTGATAGGTACTTCCATTTTACATTGAAAACGGTGGTCTTTTTTATGATTTTGATCTATTTACTACACTAGGCACCTTTTTTAGAACCTATTTTTAAGGAGATAAACAATAACCTCACTTATGAATTATGGATAAAGCCTATTGAAACTCATAAAATAGATAGTGAATCAAAAAAAGGAGCTTCTGGAAGGTTAGGTCAAAGATTCTATTGCAAAGCAATATAATCAGCAGTTCGAATGGCTAATGCAACTGTTGTTAATACAGGGTTTGCTGCAGCAATTGATGGCAGGATACTATTATCAGCAACATAGAGTCCCGGGACATTGTGAAGTTGACCAAATGGATTAGTTACTGAAGTAGAGGGATCCTTCCCCATTCTACAAGTACCTGCTTCATGAATATCATCACCAGGAGGTCTTAAGCGAAATTTTGAATTACTTTCAAGTGTTAACAAATCTGCCCCTAATGTGCTAACAACATTTTCAATACCCGAACACATTTGATTTATAACATGCTCGTCTTTCTCTGTATATGAAAAATCTACTTGTATATGTGGTACACCATTTTCATCAATGCGCTTTGTATCTAAGTATATTTTATTTTGATAGCGTGATTCAACTTTACCAAAGCCAACAAAGTTTAACTTTTTTTATTAGATACGTTCAGCTGAATTTGAAATGGATTATTGACAGTTTCGGGAATTAAAATACTTTCAATGAAGCTGCTTTCATGTTTTCCGATAGCTCTTACATAAGAATGATGGGTTAAAAAATGACCTAGAGCATTACCTTGTATTCCAGAATGAAGAAGAATACGAGGGGTTTCGAGTGTGCCCATAGATAGTACGATGTTTTTGGAGTAAAGATAGTATTCTTTATTTCCAGATTTAACCTCAATACCAATTTTTTTGTTCTTTTCTACATTCACTTTAGTTGCACATGCATTTAATGCTAAATCGAAGCTTCGTTGCTTTTTTCCTTCTATTAGAAAATCAATGGAGCTAAACAGCTTTTGTTTTCCTAGTCTATTTTTCTTTGAATCATAACTTATTGCTTTTGGAGTTCTAATCGCTTCTTGAAAACCATGTTGATTTAAAAAATTTAGTATTGATTGGGGGCTGAATTGACTATTAGACGTTGAGAGCGATACATTCATTATTCGTTCAGCAATGAGATAATATGAATTAAGATCTTTAATAGAAATTGGCCATTTTTTTAATTCTGAAAAATGAAACCTGGGAGTAACAGCGCTCCAAAACAAGGTTTTTCCACCTAATGCAAATATTTGGGTTGCACCCGAAAAATTAGGGAGGTTCTTTCCCGATTGCGATGCCATATTTTTATATTTCTCAAATGAAAAATTGTTTGAGTTCCAGTAGTTTGTGGAAAATAACACTTTTCCTTTTTCAATAATACCTATTTTTTTTCTTTCTTCTCTTTTCCAATTTTTACATAACCTCCAAAGTAATGCTCCTCCTCCTGCACCACTACCTACGATAAGCACATCATAATGCTTCTTTTCCATTTCATCTAGAGAAATATCTTCAATAAATTTGGATCTATTCACCATTTCATAATTCTCCTTTGAGCCTTAAATGTTTAATAATTTTTTCAAGATTATTCTATTTCCTTTTTATAAAAGACAATTCAAAAGTAAATAAATCGTATCTCGTATACTGATGACCGAGGGGACAGGCACCTTTTAAAAAAATAAGGATGAAGAAATCTAATGATTATATGTCTTTACTGGACTTTTTTTATTGATCAACCTCATTTTCTTTATATAAACCAACAACCCCCTCAGCCATCTCCCTCACACTTTTCCTAAGCGAAACAGGCCTTAAAATCATAATCTGATCCCCAAACCCAAGTACATACTCTCTCGCCTCTTGTTCAGTATCAAAGCATAGACTTGCTGGAATCCATCCGTTTTCCTTAGGGATATCCATGTGTATCACCTGTACAAATCGCCCAGTAAAATTAATCCGCTGAATAATAGATGGAGAAATCTCCACTTCCACCTCAAATCTAGGCAGGCTGCTAATGAATTTCTGCTTTGATTCCTGCCAATAGTCAGGAAGATTAAAGTCCTTGGGCCTGCTGAAATTCTCGTTAATCAGTTCGGACTTTACTATTCTTGAAACACGATAGCTTTTTATCTTTTCATCAGAAGCAGCTATAAGATACCAGGTGTTCCCTTTAGCTACCAGTCCTAATGGCTCGACGATTCTTTCAATAGTTTGTTTATCAGCCTTTTCGTATTGGATTTGAAGTTTTTTCTCCTCCCATACCGCCTGCTGCAATATTCCAAATGACTTCATCTCCCGTGGTGATTCTCTCCACGTGCTGGTATCTATATGAATCCGGTTGGAGATGTCTTTAACATCTTCTTTTAGGGGAGCAGGAATTGCCGCTAGAAGTTTCTGGCGTGCTTCTTTCCAATCATCGCTGATTCCAAGATCCGCAAGGTGTTGGAAGGAAGGGGAGAGAAGCAGTGTTTCGATTTCATCGGCTTTTAACCCGGTAAGATTCGTTCTGTATTTCTCAAGCAGTCTCCATCCTCCAAATTTTCCGCGTTCAGCCAGGACAGGGATGCCTGCAGCACTTAAGGCTTCCATATCCCGGTGAATGGTCCGTTCTGTTACCTCCAATTCTTTTGCCAATTCTGCAGTGGTCATTTTTTCGAAGTTTTGAAGCAATAATATTATAGAAATGAGTCGGTCCGCCCGCATTCTGTTCACTCCTGGCCAAAAAAAATGTTATTGGTTTTATATATGACATTGGATGTCAACATTATTGATTATAGTATAGATATAACACAAAAGGGGGCAGATAGGAATGATGTCATTAAAAGGGAAAGTAGCATTGGTAGCCGGCGGAACACGGGGAGCTGGCCGCGGCATAGCAATGGAACTGGGAGCTGCCGGTGCGACTGTTTATGTTACAGGTCGTACGACTCGAAATCAGATTTCGGAATATGGGCGTACGGAAACAATTGAAGAAACAGCTGAATGGGTCAATGAACTGGGCGGTGTTGGAATTGCTGTCCAAGTGGATCATCTTGTACCTGATCAGGTGCAATCTTTGATTGAAAGAATAGAGAAAGAACAAGGAAGGCTGGATATCCTCGTCAATGATATATGGGGAAGCGAATATTTGATGGAATGGAATATTCCGGTTTGGGAGCATTCCTTGGAGAAGGGGATGAGAATGCTTCGTTTGGCAATTGATACTCATATTATAACAAGTCATTATGCCCTTCCGCTCCTGATCAAAAACAAAGGGGGATTAGTTGTGGAAATAACAGACGGAACCGAGGAGTACAATCAAACCCGCTACCGTCTGTCTCTATTCTATGATTTGGCCAAAAGCTCGGTTATCCGTATGGCCAAAGCTTTGGCACATGAACTTTCTCCTTATGATTGCACAGCGGTTTCTGTTTCACCTGGCTGGATGCGTTCTGAAATCATGCTTGAGGTGTTTGGGGTAACAGAGGAGAACTGGAAAGATGCTGTCGAAAAGGAACCTCATTTCGTGATCTCTGAAACATCCAGGTATATAGGACGTGGGATTAGTGCCATTGCAAAAGATCCAGATAAAAAACGTTTGAACGGCAGGTCCTTTTCCAGTGGGCAGCTGGCGAAAATGTATCATTTTCATGATCTAGATGGTTCTCAGCCAGATGCTTTCAGATATCTGGTTGAGGTCCAGGAGGCGGGGAAACCGGCCAATGCTGAGGGATATAGATAGCTTTTAATTGGAAAAACTCCTTTGTAGAACTTCTGCAAAAGGAGTTTTTTAATTTGTCTAAGGGAACATGACTTTCTTATCCAAATTTTGGTGAACAATATCACTTTAATCGTTATAATAATACCAAGTATATAAATAATTAGGCATACATAGAGGGGGGGGAATTGTCTTGATCATCCAAGCAAAAAGTAATCCCATTTTACCAGTGACGATAAGAGTAAAAGACATAGAATCCATCGTTAACTGGTTCGAACAGCATCAGCGATCCTTTTATGCACTCGGCTGGTCCTATCTTTGCAATCAAAGCAATATTGAGGAGCTTTTTTATCTGGCCATTTTACAGGTGCACAAGGAGCTGCCAAAGTTTAAAAGCAGCACATCTTTCGAAATGTGGGTTTTATCTATTTTTATATATACCTGCCGTGAGCTTTCTCTTGATAAAAGTTTACAAGCTTCAGAGGAAAGTGATTCCCGTCAGGAGATATTTCATGAACTCCATCAGTTAAAAGAGAAGGAAAGAGAAGTACTAGTTTTAACATACATAAAAGGACTCTCTAAGGATGAAACAGCTCAACTGCTCCAGGTTTCAGCTGCACAGGTTAAGGAGCTTTTATTCTCAGGACTCCAGTCACTCAGAAACGAAATGGGATATGTAGAGCACTATAACGGCTGTAATGAGTACCAAAAGATTTACGTTGATTACCTGGAGAGAAACCTGGACCGGCCCGCTAAAATTGAATTAGAAATGCATATCTATCATTGCCAGGAGTGCCAGGAGGATTTAGCTGCCATACAGGAAGTTATTGTGAACTTTACTGAAGCGATTGAGAAATTCAGCGTACCCGCTGGTTTTACGGAAAATGTCAAAGAACGGATTGCAGAAAGGGAAAGTCTCAATCAGCAAAAGAAGAATAAACGTAAAAGAAATAGGTTTATTGCCGCAAGTATATTCGTTTTAGGCATTTTTGCAGGGGTATTTACAGGTGTCTTTTCAAAACTTTATTACACATGGACAGAGGAAAACCAGGAGCTGCGTGCCTTTCTGCAGGAGGATGTGGGTGAAAGGCTGAACCTGGAAGCAGAAAGCGATGGGGTGAAAATAAAAATTAAGGGCGCGATAGCTGATGATGTTCAGACCCTTATATTTTATGAGATTGAAGATACAAATGAAAATAATCATTTTATGATTAAATTTGATGATGGCGTTTTTATAGAGGACGAAGGGGAAATCATGATGGCAAATACCTATCCAAGGTACCTTCCTCCTGATATTGAATCAGATCTTAATAATAAGGAAAAGAACATTTATCATGGGAAGATGAGTCTTAGGCCGCTGAAAGAGGATACAGGTATAATTAAACTCAAATTAAATAAAGTTATGAAACTAAAACGTGACTCCTCTGATTCCTACGTGAATATGGAGCCGGAGGAAGGGGAGTGGAACTTTGAGATCCCTGTCACAAAACAGCCATCCACTGAGTATGCATTAAATGAAAAAATTGAACTTGAGGGAGTCCCGGTTCGGCTGGATAAACTGATCCTTGCTCCAACAGCGACAATTCTGCAATATGGCATTAATAATGAACAGCCAGCGAAGCGATTAGAGATGATCAATTTTAATGATCTTGAAGTTAACAATAAATTATTGAAAGCTGATCTGTATGGAAATTCTTATGTGCATAATCAACCAGATATAAATTGGAACATTTTTCAGGCGAATTTTGAACCTCTTTTTGAAAAAGAAACAACTGAGTTTAAGGTTCAATTTGGCAGTGTGTATTTATCAATTGAAGATCATAAAACGATTAAGCTTGATGCTTCCAAGGAATTTCCACAGACCTTTGAATATGCAGGCAGTACCATCTCAATTGACAAGGTGGAAATTGGTCAGCCGACCACTGTTATCTTTAGCAATCATGAAATTAAGAATCGAGCGTATGAATCGCTTCATTACTTTATTAAGACTGAGCAAGATGAAAATAATTCAATGGAGGGAGACAATGAAGGAGTCATTGTTGATAAAAATGGGAAAGAATATGATATGAATAAGATTACACCCAAAATATACGAGGAAATGGAACAGCCCCGGCATTTCTTTACTGTTCAAAGCGTGAAGTTACATGGTAATAAAGTAATTCCAAAAAGCTTGGATATTACAGGATATAACACTACTAAATATTTGGATGATGTAGTGGAGATTTCGGTGGAATAGAGTTATTTAGAGTATAAGGTAATAAGTCAGATGACTAACCATGTGAAGCAGGAACCCAAGTGGGTTGCCTGCTTCTTTTTCTTATCTCAAATAAAATGGCAAGTATTTCAAAATACTTGTATATAATGTATATATAGTATATATACATTATATAAAGATAAGAGGGTGTAACTTTAGATCCGAATCAAACAATGATGGCAACTTATTTCGAGATGAGGGATTGGCATGCAAATCATTATTTCTAAGAGTTTAAAGGAGCCGATTTATGAACAAATTACAAATCAAATTAAATCTTATATTTTAGCAGGTGATCTGCAGGAGGGAACAGCATTGCCTTCTATTCGCCAGCTTGCAAAGGATTTACATATTAGTGTGATCACGACGAAACGCGCCTATGAGGAGCTGGAGAAGGCGGGATTTATTTATTCGATTGTCGGAAAGGGTTCTTTTGTCGCAGAGCAAAATTTAGAGGTCATGAGAGAGAAGAAGCTGAAGGTCATTGAGGAGCAGCTGAGTGCAGTCATCACGAAAAGCAGAGAAATTGGTCTGACACTTGATGAGCTGCAGGAATTAATGAAGATTTTATATGAGGAGTGAGAAAAATGGAAAATGTAGTTTTGCTGTATCGGCGAACACTGTGCATCTCTTTTTATTAAAGGTGTTAATATTACTTATTCCAGTCATGTGGAGTGCGTGACACAACTCGTTTAAACGTGTAACCCCAAAATAAACATTTGCTAGTCTGACCCTTATTTCGTAAAAAAACACTTTTGCGATTTGGGGTCTTTTTCCTGTTAAACCCTTGTCAATCAATTGTTCTTCCGATTTCTTTTCAGTCTTTTTTAGCAAAACTTTATATTACTCGACAGTGGAATGGTGTATGGGTGGATTTTAGCAGGAGATATTTTGGTTGTACAGATATTGGGAAGTTAAAATAAACATTACCAATCAGTTTGATAAAAAGTGCTTAAGCATGGTATAAGTGTAAAAGAAGCAGGGACATGCTGCTTTTTAATTTTGGGATAAGAGGTTGCCTGGTATCCCATAATGAGAGGATTTGAATTTAAATATGATAGATAATTTTTGGCGTGATTTACCACGACCTTTTTTTATACTGGCACCAATGGAAGAAGTGACGGATGTTGTTTTTCGCCATGTAGTGAGTGAAGCAGCCAGACCTGATGTTTTTTTTACAGAGTTTACAAACACGGAGAGTTATTGTCACCCAGAGGGGATTCAGAGTGTGCGTGGACGTTTGACTTTTACAGAGGATGAACAGCCAATTGTATCCCATATATGGGGGGATAAGCCTGAATACTTTCGGCAAATGAGTATTGGTATGGCGGAACTAGGCTTTCAGGGTGTGGATATTAATATGGGCTGTCCTGTACCTAATGTGGCACAGAATGGAAAGGGAAGTGGCCTTATCCGTCGTCCAGAAGTTGCAGCAGATTTAATACAAGCAGCAAAAGCAGGAGGATTGCCCGTAAGTGTAAAGACAAGGCTTGGTTACACGGATGTAGACGAATGGCAGGACTGGCTAACACACATATTGGAACAAGACATTGTAAATCTTTCCATTCATCTGCGTACCAGGAAGGAAATGAGCAAAGTAGATGCTCATTGGGAGCTGATTCCGGAGATTAAGAAACTTCGTGACAAGGTGGCACCAGATACACTATTGACGATCAATGGGGATATTCCTGACCGTCAAACTGGCCTGAAGCTCGCCCGCCAATATGGTGTTGACGGGGTTATGATTGGGCGTGGTATTTTTAATAATCCATTTGCCTTTGAAAAGCAGCCGAAAAATCATAGCAGTAAGGAATTGCTTGATCTCTTAAGATTGCATCTCGATCTTCATGATAAATATTCAACATTAGGGCTACGTCCGTTCAAGGCTCTACATCGCTTTTTTAAGATATATGTCAAAGGATTTCGAGGGGCGAGTGAATTAAGAAATCAATTAATGAGCACAGAGTCAACAGATGAAGTTCGTGAATTGCTTGATATATTTGCGTCAAAGAATCTTGATAGACGGGGGGAACAGTAGAAGTGTCCCAATTCAAGCTAAAAGCGAAGGATTGATGCTCTTTTTTACATCAAGTTAAAAAATTGCTTCATAAAGAATATAATCTAGTTGGTTATAATGAATTGGGTATTAATAGTAAGAAAGGAAGTGCAAAACTATGGATTTCGAAACAGTTATGCAGGAGCTTGAAGCCCTTGGCAAGGAACGAACTAAAAAAATATACATATCTAATGGTGCGCACGTGCCGCTTTTTGGTGTGGCTACAGGCGCTATGAAACCAATCGCAAAGAAAATAAAAATAAATCAACGTTTAGCTGAAGAGCTTTATGCCACAGGTAACTATGATGCAATGTACTTTGCAGGCATTATTGCAGACCCAAAAGCCATGACTGAGTCGGATTTTGATCGTTGGATGGATGCAGCGTATTTTTATATGCTGTCCGATTATGTGGTGGCAGTAACTTTATCAGAGTCAGATATTGCACAAGGCGTTGCTGATAAATGGATCGCAAGCGGTGAAGAGCTGAGAATGTCAGCGGGCTGGAGTTGCTACTGCTGGCTTTTAGGGAATCGCCTAGACAATGAATTTTCTGAAAGCAAGATTTCCAATTTGCTTAATACTGTGAAAAATACGATTCATGATTCGCCAGAACGAACGAAATCCGCTATGAATAATTTTCTATACACCGTGGGGATTTCATATTTGCCGCTACATGAAAAGGCAGTCGAGACTTCAAAGGAAGTAGGTATAGTAGAAGTCAAACGGGACAAGAAAAAAAGCAGTTTCCTAAACGCTTACGAAAGTATTCAAAAAGAAATGGATAGAGGGAAGCTTGGTTTCAAACGCAAATATGTAAGATGTTGAAATCAGCTTCGCTTCGTGGTGTTAATCTAAGAAGGATTGACGCTCTTTTTTGTTGAAGTTACTGATCGGGGCAGGTTAGTTCAAAGGGAAAATGTAAAGACTGGGTTAAATTTTGCGCTCATATTCAATACAAGATAACTATAGTTCCTAATAAAAGCTAAACGCACGAATGCTGCTTTGTCGACATTCGTGCGTTCTTATTATGAGGGTTTTTACCTCGAAGGATCCATATCCGACTCCCTTGTGTGATCCCTATTCGTATAATTATACGTTGTATAAAGCACCATCGATCGTGTATGAAGATGAGCTTACATAGGAAGCTTCGTCAGAAAGTAAAAATGCAATTACGTTAGCTACCTCTTGAGGTTCACCGTAGCGTTTCATTGGTACTGCATCGTTATAAGCTGCTTGCGCTGCTTCTGCTGCACCTGGCGCAACGTTTTCTTCAATGTTACGCATCATTTGTGTATTAATTACACCTGGGTTTACTGTGTTTACACGAACGTTAAATGCAGCTGCTTCTAATGCTGCAACTTTATTAATACCCATTACAGCGTGTTTGGAAGAGTTGTATAAAACCATGCTTGGTGAACCGATTAAACCAGCTACTGATGCAGTATTGACGATTGCACCTGATTTTTGTGCTTTCATGATCGGTAATACATATTTTAGACCGAAAAGTACGCCTTTTACGTTAATACCATAAACGAAATCGAAATCTTTTTCTGTCACCTCTTCAAGTGGTTTAGCTGGACCTTCAACGCCTGCATTGTTTACAAAGCCATCAATGCGTCCAAATTTAGAAATTGCTTGATCCACATAATTTTTAACATTTTCTTCTTTAGAAACATCCGCTTTTACCGCTAAGCTATTTTCTTCTGTTAAACCAAGCTCAGCTTGAACGCCTTTGATAGCGTCTTCATTTAAATCAACAAGTACCATTTTCGCTTGTTCGCCGGCTAATTTTCGTACGACTTCTTTCCCGATACCGCCTGCTGCACCAGTAACAATGACTACTTTACCTTCAAATCTTGCCATGTTTGTCTTCCTCCTTTTGTTGATTATAAATTTGAATATATCTCGATTTCGAGATATATGGAACACTTTAAGCATAAAACATGTGTGAAAGGGCTTCAATATGCAATAATAATAAAAATGTATGATAATCAACACAAGTATCGATTGTGTTCGTTAAAAGTGTAAGAAGGAGCTTTAGAATGTCCATTCAACACCCCGACAAACGTGTAAAAAGAACAAAAGAGAAGTTTAGAGAAGTTTTATTATCATTAATGGAGGAGAAAAGCTTACGTGATATTACCATAACGGAGATTGTAAAGGCTGCGGATTTCAATCGCGGTACCTTCTATGCGCATTATGAAAAAAAGGAAGATTTACTGGATGAAATCATTGAAGAGATGTTTGAAAAAATGACGGAAGCTTTTCGGAAACCATATCTCCATTTATCTGTCGTAGATTTCAATGAAATACCGTCAAATTCTATTATCTTATTCGATCATTTTTCAGAAAATAAAAAATTCTATCAGCTTATGTTACGTCCAACAACAAACTATCATTTTCATGAGAAAATGACAAGAAGATTGGACAAGTTATTCAGAGAAGAATTCGAATTTTTGACCACTGAAATAGACCCTGCTATTGATATCGAACTTTTTATCACCTATCGTATACATGGTATTATTGGATTGATTCTTGAATGGGCTGAAAATGATTTTGCACAATCCTCTTCGTATATGGGAGATCAACTCATTCATATATTGACATTTTATACACCGAAAATATATATCAAAAAGAACAAAGAATGAAGAAGGGTGCCTGACCATGCTGCGTTAATACGTAAATACCTGTGGGGCAGGTACCTTTTCTTAAATGATATGTGGCTGATTAAAAAGAGTAATAGATTAACGTTATACTATTATATGAAATGAAACCAAAAAGGGTACCTTCCTCCTAACTTCAAAACCGCTTGTGACCTGCGTGCCAGGTCAGCAGGGTTCGATTCCCAGGCGTTCATGCCAAAAGTGTTGATATATCAGGCTTTTTTGATGATTTGTATATAAATGAAACGGCTTTATTTTCCCTAGAGACCCTGTGACCTCCTTTGCTTATGTCGGGCTAACTCCGCCATTCAAAGGAGGTTTTTTATGACAGAACAAAGCAAAAGAAAGGGAGAAAAACAGAAAAACAGTAAATTTACGGTCGTTCCAGGAAGAAACACATGAACCATTTAGAGGTAAAGGGATGGCGGAATTGTTCCACACCTTTTTATGCGGCAAGCACCCTATAGTTGAATAAGTGTACAAACAATACTATCCGATAGTTAGTTGAATAAAACGAATTTTGAATGACGATTTCTTATTGAAATCGTCTAATTTGATATTACTTAACGAACGGTATCAAAACTTACCATTGTAGACGTAATTATTTACATAAATTTAGTGACAAAATGCCAGGGAACAGGACAAGACTCTTTTCGTTGAGGCAGAATTCCCCAAGTTTGGGCTGATAGGCAAGTTGCCAAAACCAGCTTCTGACAATAAGTTATTTGTATAGGCTGAAGGGGTGAGAAAATGGGTAGACGAATAAAACATACTTCCCGTGACGTGGATTCGTTAGCGAGGCTCATGCTGTCGGAAGCGATCGGTGAAGGAGCCCAAGGGATGAGTATGGTAGGAACGGTTGTGGCCAATCGGGTTGAGGCAGACTGTGCTCCAGACTTCAAAAATTTGCGCAATATCAGGCATGCGATTTATCAAACCATCCCTGGAACTGGAATCCCTCATTTCGAGCCCGTCTTAAATGGAGCTTTGTATACACAGCGTCCCGACGAAGCTGACCTCCAGAGGGCCAGGGATTTGCTGCAAGGTTACAGGGAACCACGGGCCAGAATGAACTTGTGGTTTTTTAACCCCAGTCCGGGGAAACAATTTCGAGCTCCTTGTACCGCCACGATGCCAAGATCCCCCATGACTCAGTTCGATTTTGCGCACAAAAATCATTGCTTCTATGTCGGTGTACCGGGCTACTGCCCAGAGTTTTATCGCTAAATAAAAAAAGGAGCTGATCTATACATGACATATGGAGACTCCAGTTATTATCCAACGAATTATTTTCCTGGTTATTATCCGGCTTCCATGATGCAGGGTAGGACCGCAAAACAACCAGGAGGCTTCCCTATGAATATGCCTTCTGGACCGTCATATTCCGTCCCAGTAGTTCCGATGGGGACTGGGCAGCAATTACCGACTGGCGTGGTGGAAGAATCATTTATCGAAAATATCCTGCGCTTCAACAAAGGGAAGGTTGGTACCTTCTATTTCACTTACCAAGGGAACAGCAGATGGAATGCAATGGTTTATCAGGGGCGCGTCGAAACGGCTGGCCGTGACCACATCATCATCAGCGACCCGTCCAGCGGGAAACGCTACCTGCTTCTGATGGCAAATCTCGACTGGGTAGAATTCGGGGAACGAATCAACTATCCTCACACGGAAATTAGTCCGGTTGTCGAGGCGTCCCTGGAGACATCGGAGTGATTTGAGAAACGCTAAAAACCCGCTTATTTCCTTTCGGGAACTGTGCGGGTTTTTAGTTCTAATCCAAATGTGTCCAAATTTTAAATTCTTCGAAAATTTAAAGTGTATGACTAGTTTTTCCTGTAGATGAAGCACATATGTATTTTTTAACTATGAACTCAAAATCATGTAAACTTACCGTCCCAGGTTATCATTATTGGAAACTAGTTAAAGATAGAAGAATGTGATCTTAGAATTTATAAATAGATTGCAGTAAATAGCTGCTGCTTTTTAATAATTAATGGCGCTTTCTCATAAAAGATTATCGTCCTATTTTCCTGAGTAAAAAAGATATCTTTTTTCATATTTTGTGTTAGTTTTATTAGTTGTAGATAGGGAGGGAACTATATATTTTTGAATTTAGCTATGCGTATAATACTAATTACCTGAACTTCAATAAAAAAGCTCCGACCAATTAGCATGGTCGATAATAAATATGTAAAAGGGGGTCAAAATGAAAATAGTGTGAAAAACAAAATAACCTGTGAGGAGATCTTTCAAACTCCTTGACAATGTAGATAAATTTAATTATCCTTTTAAAAAACCTAATGAACTACTCAAATTCGTATAACTCCAATAATATGGTTTGGAGGTCTCTACCAGGAACCAATAATTCCTGATTACGAAGAAGATACAAGCATTTATTTGTATTTTCTTCGTAATCAGGAATTTTTTTTTTGAAAATATTGAGGAGGTCCAACGATGAATTTTTCTATAATGCCTAAAATTGAACTTCACTGCCATTTGGATGGGAGTGTTAGACCTGAGACCATCATTGATATCGCGAAGAGAGAAAGCATAAGTATACCTTCCTTTGATAAAGAAGAGATCAAAGAAAAACTAATTGCCCCATTGGATTGCGAATCCTTAGATGAATATTTAAAAAGATTCTCCATCCCTAATTTAGTGATGCAGTCAAAGGAAAATTTAAAAAGAATTACTTTTGAGCTTTTTGAAGATGCAGCAAAGGAAAATGTGAAATATATGGAGGTTCGATTCGCCCCATTACTTCATACGCGAATGGGGTTATCTGTAGAGAAAATCATTCAAAGTGTGATAGAGGGAATGAAAGAGGCAGAAGAACAATTTGATATTAAAGGAAATATCATTTTGTCATGTATGAGAACGATGTCGGTGGAAAATGCTTTTGAGGTCGTCAAAAAGGGTAAGATATTCCTTGGAAAAGGGGTTGTCGCGATCGATTTGTGTGCTTCCGAAGAGGAAGGATTTTGCGGGAAGTTCATTGAACCAATCGCATTGGCTAGAGAATATGGCTACAGAGTCACAATCCACGCCGGGGAAACGGGAATTGGAAAAAATGTGCTTGAGGCCGTTGAATGGTTAGGGGCTGAAAGGATTGGACATGGTGTATTTATTAAGGACTGTGTTGAGGCTTATAACATTGTTAAGGAACAACAGGTAGTGCTTGAGATGTGTCCAACAAGTAATGTTCAAACCAAAGCAGTAAACCAATTTAGTGAGCATCCAATTTATGACTTTCATAGGGATGGAATAAAAGTAACCGTTAATACGGACAACAGAACGGTATCAAATACAACGATGGCAAAGGAATGTGATTTAGTCTGTAATGAATTTGCTATGAGTGATGAAGATTATAAACAAATTTACATGATTAGTGTGGAAGCCGCTTTTGCAGATGAAAATACAAAGGAAAGGCTGAGGAAATATCTGCTGGACATTCAGAATTAAAAGTGCCTAATAAAAGAGAAAACAACTTGAAGAAAGGGCCTGAACCTTGCTGTGTCCCTACGTTAAGGAGCGATGGGACAGGCACTTTTTTCAAAGCAAAATGATTTATTATTTCGATACAAACAATTTTAGCTCTTCCGTTTCATTAAGAATTTGTTCCTTCATATTTCATTTTGATTTTTTCAAGCAGCCTGGAAGAGGCATAATTGTCTAAGGTGGTTATGGCGAGGATCCGCTTCAGACCCAGTTGTTCATGTCCATATCTCAGCGTAGCAGATGCTGCCTCAAAGCCATAACCTTGTGTCTGATATCTAGATAAAAACGCAAAGCCAATATCGACATCTTCTAAAGAATCTCTTTTTAATAAACCACACATCCCAATGGGTGTGCATCCTTCCTTTCGTTCAACAAGAAAAAGCCCAAAGCCCAACTGTGAATACATTTTCATGGGGCCGGTTAAAATATAGTTCTTAGCATCTTCCAGGGTCCGAACACCTTTGTCTCCAATATAACGGATCCAACCAGGTTCATTTAGAAGTTCGAGTATAAATGCTGCATCATCTGTTGTTAACCTGCGAAGAATTAATCGATCTGTCTCAAGTACTTTCAATTATATAGGCACCTCATTCAGTTATAGATTAGAACTCTCTCTAGAATAATATATAGATTAAACAACTTAAATAGCATGTTATAACAAAAAGTATAACTTAGGTTAATATAACAGCAATTGGAATACCTTTTTCATGATTGGTAATTCTCCCACCTATTCACTAATGAGATACCCTTGTAAACCTGTTAGCCTTATTAAAGGCCTGTTTTTATCCTAAAAAAGACAAACAGGAGGTTTACAAATGAAAAACTTATTTACATTTGTTGTTACCATTTCACTCATTATGGGTTCATATAATTTTTTTCCTGCGAATCATTTTGATGCTGAGTCAGTTGATCAAAAAGCTGCAGAAACCTTGACATATAAAAAAGTTGAGGTCAACACGAAAGAGGCTTCATCCACAGATCATCGTTTTATTAAAGCGGAAGAGAAAAAGCTGCTTGCGCGTCTTGTACAGGCTGAAGCAGAAGGAGAACCGTTTGAGGGTAAGGTTGCCGTGGCCGATGTTGTATTAAATCGTGTCGAACATGAACAATTTCCAGATACAGTTAAGGGTGTAATTTATCAAAAGAATGCTTTTGAACCAGTTCAAAATGGCTCCATTAATGAACCTGCTAGTAATGAAGCAGTTCAGGCCGTTGAGACAGCTCTCGTTGATAAAGAGAAAAACGTTGAGCTACTTTATTTTTATAATCCTGAAACTGCGACAAGTCAGTGGATCTTTTCCCGTGAAGTCGTGAAAAAAATCGGTAATCATGCATTTGCTATTTAAAAAGCGCGTACAGTATAAAAGCTGCGCGCTTTTTTTGCTAGGAAAGAAAAGGACATATAGCCGACTCAGTCACAAAGGAATTAGTGGCCGATAAGATAAAGTTAAGTAAGAACAAATACAATAAAAAGAGCTAGAATCAATTACCTGACCCACTAGCCTTGCATCACTTTTAAAAATAACCCATATTTGTAATAAAAAGTATTTACAAGCAATGAAAGTATAGGTCGAGAAATGCTAAATTGTCAATGCTTATCTCTTCTTCCGACAGAGGACCACGATTGTCCTTTAAAGATTATGGATACCATCTTTCTACGATATCTTTATTAAAGATCTTTGTCGCTGCCCAGGTAGACCGGTGGAGCTCATACGCTCACATAGAAAAAAATTATATGCTTACGGAAAGCAATTGGTATTAGGAAAATTAGCGGTTCTCAACTTAGTCGCCGATTCAACGATTTGCCAACAGAAGTTGTAGAAAGGCTATTCATTAAAGTAACTCAAAATATAAAGCAATTTACCAGTTCAAGTAAAGGGCTTCCCAATGGAATTGGCCGATTAAGTGTCGTTGATTCTACTGAAATGAGATTGCCTGAACAATTATGTGACTGGGCATTTATTTCAAAGGGCAAGATGCCGTTAAAATGCATACTAGGATGTCCGTTGTTATACCAGATGTCTCGTTTCCAAATAAAATTATTCCTTCAACTGGAACTGAGTGATTACGAAAGTTCCGATATTCTAAATGAAGAGGAAGATACTATTTATGTGATGGACCGGGGTTTTCATCAATAAAGGACCTAATGGATTGGCAGGAAAAAAGAATTTCACTTGTTGTTCGTATATCGAAAGCTATGCAATTATACACATTGGAAGAATATGGGTCAACTCGTCTATCCATTTAAAACAGATGCTAAAGTTCTATACGGTATATCCAATATTCCGCAAAGGTATATTGAGTTTGTAAATGATAAAGATAAAACCTACCGATTTTTATCTAACTAGATTTGATCTATCTGATCAATAAGTTATGGAGATATACCGTAACCGTTGGATAATTGAATTATTCTTCAGGTGGATTAAGCAGCATCTGAAATTAACTAAAATCAGGAGTACGAAACCACATGGGATTTGGAATCAAATGTTCCTGGCATTAATAGCTTATTGACTGTCACTCATTGTAAAGTTGCAAACCAAGCCAGACAAGACTCTTTGGAAATTCTTTCGTCTTTTACAAACATATCATTTTTAATCCGTAAGTACTTTTAAGAAAGCGTTGCGCAAAAAGAAAAAAGAAAATCGAAATTTGGTAACTTCGCATTGGTGAAATAAAAAACAATTAAAAATAAGAAAACTCATGAAAGAAAAAGGAAATTATTATTAATTGGAAAAGAAGGGAACAAAGTCATTTAAAATGTCCTCTTCCCTTTTTTGATTAATGCTTACACAAATTTGTAAAATTATTGAAATTATTCAATGATAAACATTCATACAAGGTTAGTGCGACAGGCACCTTTTTTCCTAAGTTAAATCCTATATTATGTGGACCCTTTATTCCTGTCTTTCAAGTTAGGATTTTAATGGTGAGAATCTTTTCGTTTGAAACAAATAATATATTTGGTCAATAAGGCATATTTTTAAATGGACATTTTCCCATTCTGACATCTACCTAATATTATGTATTATGGTTTATTTACTTAGTCTTAGGTGAAAAAGGAGTGTTTATGTATATGGCAGTTGATTTTCGTGAATGGAAAGGCACATACCGAATGCAGCAAAACGCAGTGGTTGTGTGGTTGGATATTACCGAACCTACCTTAGGTGGCTTGGCTATAAGTGTAAGAAATATGTACAACGATCGATTTAATGGGCAAATTATTAAAATGGATGAAAATAATCGACAAATGCTTTTTTATATTGACTATCCATACGGTAGGGATATATTTAATGCATATATATTGGATGCTATGACTAACCAGCCTAGAATACACATTGCTGGTACTTTCATGTCAACAGACGGAAAAACATACGGGTGGTTTGCTACTAAAGTGTGAACACTATAATAGGTTTATAACTAATTTTTCTCCCGAATCTGCTATGATTTATTACTGGTCAAGATAACAGGTAGGCCTGGGTCCATCGGATCTCTAAATAGCGGTGACATCTATGTTAGAGGAATTGAGAAATACCGACAATCTTCACACATTAGGTTCAGTTTAAATCTTATATTTGAGAGCTGAAAGTCTCTCTTCTAGATCGACTATTTTTGCTTATAAATAAGTATTAAGTCTCTCGAGTTTTGTGAATTGCAGTTAATGCAAGTATACCAAACCAGGTTTGGAATTTTAAAGATGAACGGCCAACGTTTTTCATATTGTTGTTTAACTTTCTGTGGCAAAATTAATCACACCGTGATGACCCTATTAGTGTTTGTATCAACAAATGGAATCCACTTAACTGTTTTCGAGAAAAACTACAAATAAAAAAAATTGAGGACAAGTGTAGGAATTAGGATAACTGTCCCCAATTTTTAAAAATACATTCTTGTGGGCGAGTACATTTCAACTCGAAAGTTTTAATCAAACTTATTTGATAACCTCAGCTGAGTAGATCCAACAACCACTTTCTTGCCCACGAACTTTAATGGTTTGTCCTTCATATTTGGACAGGTCAATTTTAGTACTATCAGGAGTCATCGCTGCTTGAACAGGCATGGTTGTTAGTTTAACAGCATCCGGACATTCTGTAGTATCAGATTTAAACTCTCCATTTTCCACAATTCCTGAATATAAATTTTCTTTCATATTTTCCTCCTAAATTATGCAGTTTATTTCTAAAACCACTTTATAAGCATGCAGATATATTTTTCACTTTTTTCTGGTTAGTATACAAACAATAGACACGAATTTATAAATAAACAGTATATTAATGACTTATTACAAGGTATGCACAAGTAGGTCTATAACATAACCTTCTAACAGTCATTAGGATGAATGCGATTTAATTAAGAAGTATTCTTGCAGCTTTCCTCGAAACTCCTCAAGCTCTCGTAGAGGTTGCTTCATTTGTGAGATACGAAATACGGTATACTCAGCATATGTCTTGTCAAGATTTGTGTCTCTATTGATCCACATCGCACAGAATTGATATGCGGCGAGTACATCAAGATCAGCCATTGCTCCATCACTTGTTCCAACGCGCATAAGAAACCGGTTGAGTACAATATCCTGCCTGGCGTCTATGTTTGCAACAACAGACGGGTGCCATTCCTTTGCATTTGTGAGCGAAGGGTGAGTATCAAAACACACACTAATGGCTGAATTAGAAGGTATGGATAACTTATATTTACCATCCTCATCGGTGAAGACGTGGCCTAGATGCTCCCAATCAGTATATGCCGAGACTTTAATGTTAGAAATAGGTACTCTATTAAACCCTTGTACCTGTCCAGAAATGGAAATAGTTTCTGTCATAGTAATCCCCCTAAAGATGTTTTGATAACGTTCTAAAATCCATGAAATAGGATGCCCTTTAAGACTTTTTTTATCAATAAAAATGCTTTAGATTGAAATTGGATCAAAGGAGTCGTAAACCTTAGTTGGGTGTAAAGTAACTTACAGAATTGGCAGAGGATAAACAGAATCTTAAATAGGGAATTGTTAAACAAGTATTTAGATGTAGTATGGGGCATGGGCATAGAAGAGCAAGTGACCATTTAATCCAAACCTTTATAAAAGAATTAGTTTGTATATACATATATGTTGAAAAATGTATATTTAGTAAATGTCTTGTAGACTAAATTCTTATTGGGTTTATGTCTATAGCTTTTTTTCCTTCAATTAATTAGGATAGCTCATTCGTATTTGCTAAAGATAAATAAAGTATGGACGCAGTCTTTATAGAGCTTTCATACTTGAAAATTTAGACTTTCATCAAACAAAATATAAGGGTGGGATTTAATATGCCAGCAACTGCTGTTAGAACACATGTAACCGCTGACCAACTTAGAGCGTTTGGATGGAAAAAAGTTAATGATCATATGGTAAGGGATTTGAATTCCACTTTAGAAAAATATGATATAACTACTACGGAAAGAATCAGACATTTTCTAAGTCAATGTATGATTGAATCCGATTATGGAAATGCGACTCAGGAATATGCAGATGGAAGTGAATACGAAAACAGAAGGGATCTTGGTAATGTAAATCCTGGAGATGGGCCAAAATATAAAGGAGCGGGATATATTCAATTAACTGGCCGATATAATTACCAGAAGTTTGAGGAAGAAATGGGTGATCCCCGAATTATGGAAGGGGTGGACTATGTTTCTAAAAACTATCCATGGTCGAGTGCTGGGTTTTGGTGGAAGATGAACAATATGAATGCACTAGTTGACTCAGGTGCAACAGTGAAAGACGTTACTTTGAGGGTAAACGGTCGTGGAATGAGGAAATTAGCTGAGAGAGAAGATTATTATCAACGAACTGCTGCTATTTTTGTTTAATAGCGCCTAATGTTCTAGGAAGGTGACAAAAACGGAGATATGTTCCTTTTGTCACCTTCTTTCTTTGCATTCCTTTTTGATTAGGGTCTTGTTTTTGCAATTACTTCTTTTATAAAAGTTTATTAATTATGTTCTCATTTTTTTAGAGGGTTGTTTGCTAGTAAAGCATTTTGGTGAATATAAGAAAGCTTGTATGTACAGGGAGCTGATGATAACTTTAAACAACCAATATTAAATATGTAAAAGACGCTATCCGTAGGATAAGATAATTATTAACACAAAAAATTAAGGTTAAGTTAAGAAGTGTAGATCTTATAATAACTAGAAAGCCCGGTGAATCGACCGTGTCCTTTGAAAATCAAATGTGTATTTAGTGAGTAAGTCTTATCTACTTTCTTTTATAAATCATATTTTCTCTTTTTGACTTTTTAATCAATAAAATATTAATAAGCTATGGCCTTACTTTACAGTCTGTTATCTTTTATTATTCAGAAACTACAACTGTCAATTTGTAGGTTTGATCGACAGCCATTTCGTCCCAAGGCTGTTGATAATGAAAAATGATGACACTATGCCCAGGACTTACGGCGGTGAAAACCCAACGTTGAAAACCGCCTTTACCGTATTGGCCAACAGGCCCATCTGTCATTAAATCCGAACAATCCAATTGTAAGTTATGCAAGCTGGCTGCTATACCTTTCTCTACCCACATGTAACCCGTGGATGGATTGGAGGGGAGAAGGATTTGCATTTGATTGTTTACTTTTAATGAAAGGGACTGACCATTTAACTCAAATCCTGCATGTACCATCATAGTAACCTCATATTATTTGATTCCATAGCGTTCCGCTTCATCCCGGCTGACCACAAATTCCTCTCCACGCTCGATAAGAACTACTTCTTTTTGTTTTACAAGGACTTCTAGATTTGTAATCAAGTCGGTAGCTCCGTAAGCTTCTTTACCGTAATCCTCCATATAAGCGTAGGGAAGATATCCGAAGCCGCCATCTCCCCATTTTGGTCCCCAAGAGTTTTGAAATTTGAAGACTTGTTCGTCATTATTATAACCAACTATGCAAACTGCATGCCCGCTCTTTAGGTATTCCTTGTTTTTTGGCATTGGAATGAAACCGTCTTTTGAAGCATTTATAAGCCAATCCGTCATTGCAATGGGCAATCCTGCAACAAAGGGACCGTTTACGGAAAGACTTCTTTTCATCGCCTGAACATTGGTTAATTGAGCATATGCCTTAATACGGTATTGGATTGCATTTTCCTCGGCACCAGGTAGGGGGGGGATGCCTTCTTCAGTTTTGTAAGGGTGATAGCTCTCTTCGCAAATCCCCGTCTTTTGGAGAATTTTGGCCGCTATACGTGGATGAGTTCCGCCAGCTGGAATATTGTCTACCTCTTTGCATTTTTGATAGAGATACAGCGGAGAGAATTGAATATATCGACCATGTTCCTTCAACTCTTGGTATTCTTTCATCACCGCAAAGGCAAATCCGACGCATGCATCCTTTGTTCCTTGAGACCTTACGGGCACCTCTATTGTCGAGTAGTCGATTTTTGCCGGCAGAAGGACAAGGGGCAAGATACCCTCCATAATAATGTCTCTTTTGTCAATCGGACCGGGTACATAGCCAGTTCCAAACGTATCCACAAGAAAATTCCCCTTTCATGTTGTTTACTAAATACTTTAGGCAGTTAATCAATACCTACCGAAAAACTACTTTATATAATACATACATTATGCAGTGATCAAACCAATTTCGAACGATCAAAAAGTATGAACGTTTGGTATAAACGAAAGGAATAATGGATTTTCAGTCTCGCTACCTTCTAATAGGACAAACCCGATCTAAAGGTGAGACCGGGTTTTAATCATGTATAATTGACATTTATTTTGCCCTTTCAGTGAACGGACTATGTGGATCGCTCCCTAATGCCACCGATGCAATGGCTGATTCTTCAATATCAGCATCTTGAACATCTTCTGTTTCCAGGGGATACATCTGGCCGATAAACCGTTTATCTGTTTCCGATAGAGTTACGTTCCAACCAATTTCATAATCACCGATTGTCAATTCGTTTGGAACAGGGTATTGCATGATAGATAGTCGATCATGCGAGGTGAACAAAACTCCTTGTGGCTCAAGTTTGTCTAATACGTTATGGTCAATCATTTCTGCTGACCACCCTTTTTTCATGTAATATTGGTAGACAGCGGGCTTATCCCAAGGAATATTTGCTGTGGGACTTGCTTGTTCGTGTGAGATACCGATACAATGCCCAAACTCATGTAACACCACACGGGCTATTTCCTCTTCTGGAGTATTACGATTAAATCCTTGAAAATTCATGGTTGCTTTATGTTTACTTACGCCCAAATTATCCGTTCCAACATGTGACCAATAACCGCCTTTAGGATCTCTGAAAGAAATGCGAATTTCTGCATTCTGGTCATTGCCGAAATCGAATTTAATGTTTGCATAGCGGCTCCATTCTTTAGCATATTTTTTGACTTTTTCTTGAACAACTGGGTCTCCGTCAAGGAAACGAACCCGTAGAGTCTGACCATTCCCCCACTTTTTTCCAACTATTAAGGCCATTTCAAAGCTGTCAATTTCTTCGCTCGAGGCAACATCCTCACCAGGTGCATTTTCGGGGTTCTCCAGGATCGCCAAGCGAGCTGCTTCGAATAATTGATCATCTGGCAAATTCATTTGAACACAATGGTTAAGAGGTTTGTTGGGTGTCATATAAAGAATCCTCCTTTTTTGATTCGCTATATAGTGTGAAAGAAGGAGAATGGTTTTATGTATATATAAATTCTCTAACTTAGAGCAATAACCCATATATTTTAAATGATTTTAGAAATCCTGACTAAAGCTATCTTTTTTCACTAACAATGAGCCAAATCATATATGTGATAGCTTTACTAACTTAGTAGTTAGAAATGACCTGGGGAATTTGCCTCCACGCCCCCTAGAGCTCGATGATGATAAAAGAATGGGAGTCGTTTTAGGGGAATAATTTTATTCGTTTAAACTTGGATGGTAAAAGCCGCTAGGAACTGCCAAAAGGCTTATGGTTATTAGTTAACAGTGTAAAAGTGATCCATTTTTTTATTTAGCTTACAAACCTGAGAATGCGGCCATGCTCTTGCCTATCCTGCTAACGTTCCTAACTAAACCTCTAAAAGGAGGATAGAATTTTCAATATTAATTGGAAAAATATTATAAATATTTGAGAGGGACATAGGGAAAAATACAAATGATAAAAGACATTTTATGAATACGAAGCTTTTTAAAAATCTTGGTATTTTTCATTAAGTAGATAGTTTTTTAAAAAAACAAAAAATTAATCATTATAAAATTTGGAGGTCAATACATGCAGCAGTATTTGATTGTTCGGAGAGAAGACTTTGTCCACTTTGGCATACAATGGTCGGACTTCCGATTAGATAAAGATTTGGAAGGACGTCCGCGGCTGGTGGCAAATAGCGACAATGCACGAATTACTCTCACCTTTCCCCCGCAGGCATTCGCCGAGCAAGTGAAGACGGCATCTGGTTTATTTCGTACAAATTATGAATACAACAAAATACAGAAACAACTGTCAGGTTACAGCCGAGTTCAATTCGCAGTACTAACCGGAGTGGTTATGGATCTCAATGCAGAGGGGATACTTAGCTTGTTAAGGGGTCCTGGGGTCAGCGTTGTTTCCCAAGGAATTAACGCAGGGGAAGAGCCTACAGCCATTGAAATTCCCTGGGGGTTAATTTTGTCGGCGGTTTCCAGGTCCCCTGGAGGAACAGTAGTCTCCGATCACTCCGTACTACCCATTACGTCTCCATCGGGAGTGACAGGACTTTGGTATACACGACTTCAAGCTAGTGATGGGGAAACAGAAGATGCCCGTCTCGCGCTTCTTCCTCTTAGGAACATTGAAAGCCACGACATGGATACCTGGGAGAATGGACAAATTATTGTTGGACCAGCACTTAAGAATTTTGACCGCAAAAGCATTGTTTCAGAAAGCTTGTCCCAATCCCAAAATTTTTCCGTAATAGAAGAGCTTCCTAAAGCAAAACGTCTGGAATTAAGTACACTTGGAGGCTCGCTCTCCGCAACTGCAAAATGGCCAAACTTGGAGTGGGAACATGATATTGTGCTAGGAAGGGACCAGAAGGTACGAGTGCAGCATGCGGGATATCTCTTTCCTTTTGGACATCGTGCGCAGTTAGAAGAAAAAATCGTTAGAGAGTTTTCCGACGGAGAAGCAATGCTAATGAATACGGCTGTTAACCTTGTGGTTACAGAGCCTGTTCGCAAAACCGAAAACCGTGAATTTCCGTTTAATGAAGTTGAAATACTCGCTCAAAAATTTGTTGATTTAGAAACACCGGGAGCGGATTTTTTTCTTCTAAAAAAACTTAACGGAGAGCTGCTGCAGTTTCCAGTGCGGCTTAAAGGGAGCAAAGGGGATTTGTATTTCAATGTTCCGCTGGTTTTTGTAAAGCAGCTTTTACCCGAACAGAAAAACACTATTACAGATTTATGGAAGCCCTACAGCAACATTCCAGTCCCAGGCGTTCCCATTGATTTGGTCCGAGGCGGCACGGATGGCGATGTTCACGAGGTACACGAAATCACAATTGCCACTGGTGATCACCCTGAAGAAGGGTTCATCCCTAAGCTGGAACAATTCATGGTAGAGCTTCCGGCAATGCGGAGGATACTAAATGAACAATCGCGCTTACCACTTAAATACAGCCAAGAATACCTAGATTCTATTGATATTGGAGATACCCCACTAAAACCAATAGAGGACATTGTGATTGACTTTACGAATCAGCCTGGGCTCTCGGGAGGGCTTCTTGCACCAAAGTTCAACGCAAATAAAATTTCACGTACATTAGGTCCAATTTCTGTACCTGACGTAGATATCCCTGTGTCGGAAATATATAAGGATGCAATGATACTTGGCTTACCTCTTGGAGAGCTTCTCAAAGTCGATCAGTATCTTCCGCCCAAAATGATTCAAGTGCCAGGAAATCCCCCAGGAGCCATAATGGAATGGGACCTGCACTTAAAAGATTATGGACCGTTTAAAACCATTGAAAACAAGACGAAGGCTGAGCTAAGGGTTGAACATTCAGCAACGAAATCGGAGATAAAGTGTGAGGTAAAACATTTTATATTTCGTCTTCCTCAGACTGATCTTGTAACTCTAAAGATTGGTTCACTTGTATATATACAGAAGCCAGGATGCGAACCAAATTTAGAGATCAATGGATTGGAAATTGATTTCAAAGGTGCGCTCCAGCTAGTACAGAAACTCTTGGAAGAACTCAAGCCTTTACTGGGCGGTAATAGACCGACACTCAGTTCTACACCAGCTGGGATCAAAGCAGGCTACACGTTTCAACTTCCAAGTGTAAAAACTGGAGCGTTTATGATGAGTAACATTGCCATTCACTGTGGGGTTAATGTCCCCTTAAAACAAAACCCAGAATCAAATTCAATGGACCCAGTTACGATGTCGCTCAGTTTCGGAAGACGCGACAACCCTTTCAATCTCTCCGTGCTTATGTTCGGAGGAGGGGGCTATATTGACGTTGAGTTCGGCAAGGAAGGACTTACGAAGTTTGAGGCATCAATGGAGTTCGGGGCAACGGTAGGCATCGACTTTGGTATTGTTAGCGCTGAGGTTCATGCGCTCGGAGGCGTCCGTTTCATCAAATCCGGCCAAAACATTGAGCTCGACGCTTTCATCCGGATTGGAGGCAGTGTTGATATATTTGGCCTTGTGTCGGTGTCTGTTGAATTATATGTAGAACTCAGTTATGAGTCTCCACCATTAAACCGATTGGTCGGTCAAGCGGAACTTGTCATTGAGGTTGATTTGACATTGTTTTCTGAATCTATAACTCTTAACAGCGGTGAATGGGTATTGGAGGGACCTGATATACAGCCTTTGGCGTCCCCGGATGGTGAGGTCGCGGAACTTCAAATTGATAAATTAGCTGATTACTACGAGGCTTTTGCGTACTGACAAGAAGATACACACAATAAAGTGAAATATTTCATTTCAGCAATAGATATAGCAGCCATTGGAAAAATAAAGTAATACAAGAAAGGATGAATTTTTTAATGAGCGAGTTAATGTGGGTTGCAGTCCCTGGTGGGACCATTTTGCGGGGTGAGGAAAGCGATGCAGTTCTTCGAGTTTTGATTACACCAAAGTTAAAAGGTAACTCACTAGCCAGTCACGGCATGGAGAATTGGCCTCCGCAGAGCCTTGTAAATGCAACATTATTAGTGGATCTCGCGGAAGATATCAACGGTGAGCTATACACAGTAGAGGTTAAGCCTCCACACATTCAGGCACAACCTGGTGTCTGGGAGGCTTTCTTTGGCCCTAACACCATCGTGACATCACCACGAAAGCACGACCCTAATGCTCCAATGGTTGAGGTCGACAGTACATCAACTAAGGCTGAAACGATAAATCATATCTTTACGACCGTTGCAGCAACAGATTTTAGGTTGGATAATTATAAAGAAGATCAGCCTATACTAGACGAAATTATTAAAAAAGAGCTGATAAACTGGGTCAATGAGGAGCAGCCTGTGATGGCACTGAGACCGGGGGAGCCAAGTTCAAACTCTCCCCAGAATAATCGTTTTACACCGCCTGATTTTCACCGGACAATCGCTATCCTTAGAGAACATCCCGCGGTCCTTAAGGCACTTGGTCTTATAATTGAACTAAGGATCCCTGTCTCAATGCTGCCTACTCAATTTCCAGAGGGGATTATTCGGGTACGCTGGACAGATGTGCCAGCTCCTTTACCACCAATCATTTCCCCATGGACCAAGTATAATAGCATGTTTCTACCTGGCTCTACAAATAACATAAGCGCCGGCTTGGTAACCTTGACAGATGATAGGGAGGAGACGAATGAAGAAGGCGCTCCTTGCTGGAAAGTTGTAACTGTAGACGTTGACAACGGGGTCAAAAAGCTGGAAGCTGCTGCCCGAGCTATATCTGATAAGGGGGATGAAGAGAAAACTTCAGTCGATACCCAAACCTTCATGTTTCCTGCCATGCGTACAGCTGGTTTGATGCTTCTAAGATGCGGTCGTCAAGCTGATTTTGAAGAGCGGCGCCAGGCTGCGGATATTAACGCGCAACGGAACTCTATGAGCGAGGCAGTCCTTACTGCCGACGACCTTGTGCTTGGATATCGGATTGATATAAAACTTCAGGGAAGAGATTGGTCCTCACTGCACGAACGAGATGCTAAATACACGACGGCCAGCCGGGAGGGTAATGAAATCGTAATTGGCGGAGGGACTGTAAGGGAGGAAGGACATTTAAAATCTCATGCTGCCATAAGGGTTGAAAATGTGCTCCGCTCTGACGAAGTTGTTGCCAGGTGGACAGGGTGGAGTCTCTCAGTGCCTCGGCCAAGTTTCAATTCCCAGGCAGATATCAAGCCTTTAGCGCATCCAGACATGCCGTTTAAGTTTGATTGGAAATTCAGCGTCCCGAAAGGCAGTCTTCCTCTATTGCGTTTTACCCACACATACCGTTTGCGTGCGCGGGTGGCCGACATCGCTGGAGGAGGTCTTGCTCTTAATAATCCTGACGCAGACCGCTGTTTTACCAAGGCGGTTCTATACCGGCGTTACGAACCTGTGTCACCTCCTGACCTTTTACTTCCCAATGAGCTTGATCAAAATACACTTAGCCCAGGGGAATCCATTAACCATCTTCTAATACGAAGCGAGAATGATTCAAATGCAACTGAGTCTAATACCACTCGATTGCTGTTTGCTCCAAAATCCTCGCTTACTTTGGCTGAGCAGCATAATGCTCTAGAAGGCATGAGTGTCCAACAAATTGTGAATCTAGTAAAGCAAGCGAAAGAGGATGCCAACAAATTCAGATCTTCAAATTCTGACGAGGTGCTGCTTCCCGACTTCGCTGCAGGAGGAGTTTGTGTGTTTCCAAAGGAGGCATCCCTAACGCGCAGCGAATCGGGTGACCCGGAAGTTATTAAGACCGAACGTTCATGGAGCCAACCATGGCCTGAATTCAAGCCAAAGGAGATCGTTCTCAGGGACCGTGCGCCGGGTGAAACGAAGATCCTTGAATGGGAGCCTGCATCACATAGCGAGGACCAAGATATCAGTGAACGACTTATTGTTCGCCTGGCCAAGGCAGAAGAAATCACCCTTGATCTTTCTTCGTTCTTAAAAGAGGATACCCTTGACCATTTTGAGATTAACGAGTCGCTATCGGAAATTTCGGGTATTACGGCGAATGAGGGCCGCCACCCTATGGTTACACCCGCACGTACTGTGACTTTTACACATGCGGTGCGACGCCCGCTAAGCTACCCGAATGGAACTCTAGTAGTCGATCGTAGTGAAGGCATGAATTATGCATTACTAATCCTAGATCCGCGTAATCATGGTATCGATCCTAAAAGTACGGTAAAGCTTGAGATTACCGCATCCTGGAAGGAACAAAATGACAACATGACCCAAGAAGTAGTGGATTATCCGGTGAACGTTCTTAATATTGACCGAGAGGATTATTACATATCAGACGAAATTCGACACGAGTTTGGTGATACAAAGCATCGTATAGTTACTTATACATTGACGGCGGTTAGCCGGTTCCAGCAGTTCTTCGAAGAAGATAACGAGGAGGCGTTTGTCGCTCGAACAGTCCAAAGTCCTATCAGCATCCCTAGTTCCGCTCGACCGTCACCGCCGATGGTAGTGTCAACTTGCCCGGCATTTGTTTGGGAAGAGAATCACGAAGATGGGGAAGACTTCAGCCTAAACCGACGCCGAAAGGGTGGTTACTTGAGAATTGAACTTAAGGGTTCTTGGAACGAGACCGGTGAAGGAGAACAGTTGGCAGTGCTTGTTTGGAAGGACAATAATCCGCCGAAGGAAATAGAGCCATTCGTCACGCAGGCAGGACGTGATCCCATCTATGATGCTCCTTACTATGGGACTACAGGGCCTGAACGTTGGCCAAAGGCTGCAGATTTCACTCTGGCATCCAGAGAATCACGTGAAGTATATCTCAAGGAGGCAGGGACGAATGTTTTAGCAGTCCCACATGAGCCTTGGAATCAGGATGGCCGCTGGTTTGTAGACATTGCCATCCCGTCTTTGGTAGAAAACTCATACTGCCCCTTCGTGCGACTTGCATTAGCGCGCTACCAGCCTAACAGCCTCGAAGGATTAGAGATCTCGTCTGTAGTGATGACGGAAATGGTTCAACTGCTGCCAGAACGATCACTTCGTGTTAGACGAGGACCCAGCACTAATTCAAATGGAAAAAGTCTGTTCGTCTCGTTTTCCGGCCCATACTTACAGGCTTTTGATATAACCTTAGAACAATTCAAATCACCGCCTGGTATAGATTCAAATATGGTTGATTTGACTTACGTAAATATTGCAAACAATAATGAGGGGCCCAACCTAGAAATCCCCACATGGGTACAGGTTAACTATCAATTAGGAAACTGGGGGATGTGCGGGTATGAAAATTGTCCAGACAAGGAGATTCTCCTTGATTTAGGGCATACAGGCAAGCTTCGCCTTCGAATTCAAGAGAAGGAGCGCGGGGAAGTAATGGGACTTGAAGGGTATAAATACGATGCTATCGGAGCACGTACTGTTTACAGTGATATCGTAGATTTACCGGAAAATACATTACAAGAAAAGAAATTTCTAAAGATATTTCATGGAGGTAATGGAACAACAACCAATAATAATGGGTTGCCTTTGCAGGGAATATTTTACGGTGTGATGAAGAATGGAGATCTCATTTGGAACAAGTATGTTGGTCATGGAGAAGAAGTTGGGAGTACAGAGAATACCCAGAGCTGGGATGTTAATACTGGCAATCCTATTGGCCGTGGTTTCAATCATATGCTCCATATCTTTGGATGTGGAGATGGTGTTATCATGGCTATTCACCCCAATGGCAATCTACATTGGTATTGCTACAATGGAAATGGTGAAAGCGACGTGACTGGGACACTTGGGTGGCATCCTAATTCAGGAAACGTAATTGGAAGCGGGTGGAAAAACTACCGTCAAATTTTTGTAGTTCCAAGGGAAGGGCCATCTAATGATTCCGCTCAATTGCAAATTTTTGCAGTAGCACAAAATGGCGACCTGCACTGGTATTCCTATAATGGGAATGGGGAGCAAGATCCTTCTGGTACTCAGGGCTGGCATCAAAACTCTGGTAACCCGATTGGAAATGGGTGGCAAAATTTCAAACACATTCATGGATCGGGGAATGTTATTTTCGCCGTTCATGAAGACGGGAATTTGCACTGGTATTCGTATAGCGGCAATGGAAAAGAGGATGTGTCGGGAACTGAAGGTTGGAACCCAAATTCCGGAAATCGGATTGGCCGAGGCTGGCAGAACATGCAGCATGTTTTCGGAGGAGTATCGGATGATGGAGGATTAGGTCATATGGTAATGGCTGTCAATTTAACGGGCGATCTTATTTGGTACCGGTACACAGGTCAAGGTGAGAGTGATGTTTCTGGTGCACTAGGGTGGGATCCGACATCTGGGAAATATATCGGAAATAGTTGGTAAATAAGTGATTGCCAGTTCGTGCTTTGTTGTCCTTCTGGTCATGAGGCAAACAAGCTATTCATAATGAGCCAATCATACAGATTATTACGGAACTTGATGATTAAACATAAATGTCCGAATAGTTTTTTTATAAAAGGTTTATCGGAGTCGTAAAAATACGGTTAATGCCATGTTTTAGCCATAGAAACACCTATCTTATCTAAGATCTAAAGGAATAGGCCACTGCCTCTCTAATCGTTGCAGTGACCTATTTTTGTTTTAGGGGTGGTTCTCGAATTATAGAAATCGTTCGAGTACTTGAGGAGCAAACTTCAAGCTTCTACTTGGAGACGGAGTAATAAAAAGGTTGCCCATCATGTTGAGGGAGGATATATGTATCCCTGATAAGCATTTTCTCTAAGATCAGAACTCCTATAAATCAGTGTGCCGTGAGTGGCATCTCTAAATTTTTACCTCCTTTTGTGTTTGAATTTCATAGCGCATGGTATTGGGCTAGCTTTTGCCATGGTGGCATAATACTATAGCTAAATCTAAAGACAATTTTATTTTATCTCACATCAAAATTCTTCCTAGCTATGATTCGTTCCTATTTAATTTAATAATCTAAAAACTGAAATACCTATAAGTCTTTTTTAAAAAAGGCAGATTAGTAGAAAGGATACAGCCGACCATTTGTAATTTTATACCAAAGTTTTTATTAATTTTTTCAGAATAATTAAAGATAATTAAGAAAAAATAGATATGGAAAATGGAAGGAGGTTACTATAATTGTCTGTTACATTAGAAACTTTAATTGACCGTTCAATTACAAATATGAAAGAGGGTATACATCCTACAGTTAAAGAAGCTGCAATAGAGTTGATTAAACGAGCTTTTAAAGAGAACATATATGTTCTCATAACCTCTGGTTATAGGAGTATGGAAGAACAGGCAGTTCTTTACGGCCAAGGAAGACAATCCTATGTTTATAATGGAAAAGATTATGGTGATCCAAGTAAGCCAATTGTAACACAAGTAAAACCAGGGAAATCAAACCATAATTTCGGATTAGCGATTGATTTTGTTTTACTTAGTGACGATGGTAATCGAGCCATTTGGGATGTTAATGATAATTGGATTAGAGCAGCAAATATGGGTAAAGAGTTGGGATTTAAATGGGGAGGAGATTGGACTTCATTTAAAGATTATCCTCATTTGGAAATGAAGGATTTAAATCCTAATTCCTCCCGTCCAATGCTTCGTATGGGAGACACTGGGGAGTTTGTAAAACAACTGCAGGAAGCACTTACAAGGGTTGGATTTTTCACGGGAAAATGTGATGGGATTTTTGGTGAGCAGACTAGACAAGCATTAATAAATTTTCAAAAAGCAAATAATCTATCTGCCGATGGAATTGCGGGTCCAAATACTTGGGAAGCTCTTGAGAGATAGAGGTGTAAAGATTTTAGGTCTAAAAATTTTTAGAGGACCTTATTGAAATCGAAACGGCGGTATTTCTGGGCTCTATTCTTACCATTTTTAAATAGTAATTCTATAGTTCGATTATTTGAAAGGCAGGTTGAGATGAATGCAACCGCGAAATCCTGATAATGTACAAGGGCTGGATGTTTCACAACATCAAGGAGATATTAATTGGACGTTGGTTTTTGAAGCAGGAAAGTCGTTCGTTTTTATAAAAGCAACAGAAGGTGCAACCGTTAAGGATGCGAAATTTGATTTCAATTATACAGAGGCCCAAAACGCAGGACTTTACGTTGGTGCCTATCATTATGCTTATCCCGAATCAATGGATGATCCTATTCTGGAAGCGGATTATTTTATTGATACAGTTAACGGAGCTGGAGGCTTTGAAGGTGATTTACGTTTACCACCAGTGCTTGATTTTGAAACCAACCAGGGAGGGTTGGATAAAGATCAACTATCTGAATGGGCAAGAATCTGGATGGAACGTGTTATGGAGCAGGTGGGGATCAAACCTATAGTCTATACATATCTGGATTTTGGACGAAGGAGTCTAAATGAATCACTCGGTGAATATCCATTGTGGTTTGCACGCTATGATGTACAGCAGCCAGAAGATTTTTCAGGATGGAGTGAGTGGAGATTTCTGCAATATACGAACAGTGGACGTGTATCTGGAATCATGGGAAATGTAGATTTAAACGATTTTGATGGCTCAATTGAGACATTAGAACAATTTAGAATTGATAGTATGCTTTGGTAGGAAATTAGAGAGTAATGGGAGTTTCATCTATAACCTTGCACATCGGTTAATTAACGAACATAGCAAGAACATGATCAGAACACAGCACCTACAATTATGATGTATTTCTGATGTTCCTTTTAATTTTGAGACACCTTAAAAACCCTGGTTTTTCAAGGGCTCATAAGGTGTTTTTTAATGTGCTTTGCAGATATTCGGAAGAGTTTCAAAAAGTACAAAAACTGTCCTAATGAGCGCTGCTTTATTCCAAGCAGTAGGATAATCAATGTGGCGGAATTACAAACCTTCATATGAAAGAACTAAAACCGGTTAATCAATCCGTCTCCCTGGATGTGCTCGAGTTATCCTTAATACCCCCTGACCGGTATTAAAAACATAGAAGGTCCAGTACTTATTGGGGCTTCTTAAATCTATGAACCAAGGGGCAGAGGTAACATTTGCGGGTACGTTCTGTTGAAGAATGTCCGGTTCGTTATCTGACATCCCACGATCCAGCCAAGAACCTTGGCCAGGTGCTAACCCTAATCCTGCTGGACGTGTTCCCTTATTGAAAAATAGCCCAAGTATGTTGAAAGTTCCCTGTACATTTCCCGGATGCCACCTAACCCCAATCGTGGGACCACCCCGCACAAGTAGTGGAAAGGTTTCCACCTCTAAACGTTGCCAAGGGTGTTGCCAAACTTCATACCCAGCTGGATAGCCAGCCTGAAACCGGGCCTCATATTCGGTTTGTTGACCAACTTGTTTTCCTGTTTTTCGCACTGATATCTCCCCTCTCAGCTCACCTATTGTTGTCCAAGCGCTAGATTAGGTCTCTTAATAATTTATTGATGTAATGTAATACTTTATCCTGGATATATGATATTCACTTTTAGAATAAATACAGCATTTCCATAAAAAAACAAGTCTAAAGATCTAAGCTAGTTATAAGTCTTCTTACATGGACATTTAGATGAATGTGGCTCCTCTATTCATCACAAATCGATTTACTAGCAATGATTTGATTTGAAGAATGGCTGCCAAATAGCGATTATGACGCGGATTAGGATAGATACAACCTTGAATATAATCTAAATAATCCTACTGAAGATGCAGAAGGGAAATGTAAAGTTGATTTATTTGTGCTAGTCAAGAAAAAAATTACCTGATGCACCTACAGGAAAGTCTAGACGAAATCTTTACATGAAATTCCCCAATTATTGGCAGGGGAGTAAATAAGTACTTGCGAATAATTTACCGCGTATTTGCAGGAGGTGTATTTTATTATCAATATAACATGGGGCTTTTTATTATGGATTTCAGCAACAATATTATTCATTTTATTTGGATTGATTTTTCTAATTCCTGGCCAGGTTTTTTTAGTGATTACGACTTTTATTCTGGCAATCCCCTTAATTACAATTGCAACTAATGCTTACAATTATATTAGGAAAATTTCAGGCTCAGGACGTATATTAGCTGCTGTCCAGATTGCTCTTTCAGGAATAATTTTGGATATATTAAGTATTATTTATTTTGCAAAAGTGTTTCAGAATTTAACTAATGATTCCCTTCCGTTATTCGCTGCCTGGCTGCTTTGGGCGTATAACCTGATATTATTATCAAGCTTTACAAAAAAGTTAAGGTTAAATGATGCCATTTGAGAAAAGGTGCTGGACCCTAGTTGCGGGGCGGGCATTTTTTCATGCATTGTTTCTTAGCCCATTTCCTCCATCCATTTAAAAATCCATTTACCAACAATTCCACAACTAGTTTATAATAAAAATGATGCCTATTAGAATTGCAGGAGAATATCAATATGGCTCAAAGAAGTTTAAGAAGGTGAACAAAATCAACATCATCGAAACAAGGGTGAGAAGTTTTATAGAAGATATTCAACACCCGAAGCAAAAAAAGAAATTAAATATAAACGATTTAGAATTTCAGCTGCGGAAGCTGTTACATGATTATTACGAGATGGATGGTTATTTGCTGTTTCATCAAGCCATCGAATCGTTGCAAAATGAAGGGCAGCTGACTCCCATACATAATAGTCAATACAATGGCAGGACACCGTCTCTGCCTTTATATTACTGGGTTAACTTGAAGGTTCAGGCAAATAAATGGGACCGGCTCCAGATGATGAAGTTAAGTGATCTGTTTGATTTTTCGTTTTATGAACGGCACCCGGAATGGCAGACGAAAGAGGAATGGGACCGAATCCAAAATTTATATGCTTTTCTCCAATCAAATCAGGAACGGGAAATCGTTTCACTCGAAGAAAGAAGCCTGGAGCTCTTTGGTCATGAAAAATTCTTGCTGGATGGGATTAGTTTTCCTGATGGAAAAGGCTTTTTAACCCGAATTGGTGTTTCAGAAGAGCAGCTTAAAGTGGTGAAATACGGGGAGCCTTTTGTATTTTGGATGAAGCAGGGGAAAGAAATCAATGATATTCAGCGAGTGATGATTGTCGAGAATCTATCTTTCTTTCATACTACCATTCAATTATTGGAAGCGGATCAGCTGGATTATGAACCTGAACTGATCATTTATGGGGAAGGCACTAAAATTGAACGGAGCTTTTCCTTTTTCTTTAAAATTTTCCCGCCAAAATCATATCTTTTCTATTATGCAGGAGATCTCGATGCGGCAGGGTACGGAATCATGAATCGGCTGATTGAAAAATATCCGAATTGCTGCATTCAGCCTGCACTAAAGATTTATCGAAAAATGCTCGAGTGTGTTGATCAAAGAAATGAACAGAAATCAGGTCAAATTCAAAATCTTAAATACCGTGATGCGTTCTTTGAGTGGTTTACAGAAGAAGAGCAAGGACTATTAATGCAATTATGGCAGGAAAATAAAAGGATTCCTCAGGAAGTCTTAACAATTGAAACATGGAGGAGATGGATGTGAACGAATCATGGGAAGGGTTCGCCCAGAGGATGCAGCGTTTAAACCCGCTGTTTGAGCTAGGGAGAGGAATGGAAGTCGGAGAGCTGAAGCCTCATATCCAAACGATTCTCATGCAGGTGCTCCTCACCATTTTTTATCGGGAATTGAATGATGATGATCATCGGAGGAAATCGGATATCAAGTATATGGTGGAAGATTCGATTAAGCAAATGAAGCTTTTGGCCGATGAGAAGCAGATTGAACGGATTACCAGCGGGCTACTGTATCAGGGAAAAGAGGAGTACAGCAGACCGTTTGAAGCCCTTTATTACGATGAAATCAGGCAGTCATGGGAGATTCAGGTTTTCCGCTATGTGACAATGGATGAATTATATACAAACCTGGAGATGGGAGGATCCATTGTTTACAAACTCACCGATGTCTCACAGGAAATGATATTTATGAGCAGGGAAATGGCAGAGGAATTCTCGATCACGATTGAACAGCTCTATAGCATGCAGCTGATTAAAAACGGTAATTTCCGCAAAGCTACTCGAAACCTCGATCACCTCATTTCACGTGTAAACCGCTTAATGGCAAAAGAATTTTCCTTTCAAAAAGAAATGATCAACAATCCCAAAATCTTATTGATGGAAGAAGAAATGCAAAGGGCCGACAATCGTGCGGAAATCGAAAAGCAATTTGAAGAAGAAAAAAATCACTTCCGCACCATCAGCAGCATGATTGAGAAAACGAAACGAAGAAATGAAGAAGATGATCTCATTCAAAAAGAATTGATCCTTCTCCAGGAGAAGATTGGCCATACAAGGCAGCTGCATGACCGTTTTGCCAAGCTTGTTATTCAAAATATCTCTTATGAGATGAAATTAAAAGCGGAAAACCCATCGCTGTTTTGGGAAACCAGCCTGGTTTCATTTCGGGAACATATTTATGAGAACTGGTTCATGAAGGAAGGCGTTTCTTCTTTTGATATGGTTGAAAATGTACTATCACCTTTATTTTCGCCTAAAAATGAATTTATTTTGCCCTTGGATTGGATTTGGGGCGAACAGGAATTTGATGAAAAGCAGCTGACGGAGACGCTGGTGGAAGAAAAGGAAGAAGAGGGCATTACGCATCTGCGGGTAACGAACTGGGATTCCGTCATTAAGGCATGGAGTTATGTTTTTCAATATTTACAAACGTACGGAGAGTTTTCACTGGCCGATTTATCGACGCTGCCGCTGGAAGTTCAGGATTTATGGTTTGAAGAATCGGAAACGATTGATTTATGGATGATGTTTGATAAAAAGCCGTTGAAGGTTCAAGTGCTGCATCGGAAGGAAGAAACCTTAAGCGATGAACGGGAAATTCTTCTTTATAAGCTCATGCAGGAGTATCCGCAATTTCAAGTGTTTGAAGGACTGAAGATCTATACCGAGTTTGATCATCGGGCGGAACCTTTCCTCTGGTATCAAATGAAAATCACCCCGTTTAAAATTTGTGTACAGGAGGAGAAATGATGAGTGCAGAAACGATCAAAAAAGCATCAGCTGTTTATTTTACGCTTTTAAAAGAGAAAGTCATCGACGAAAACAGCGAGCACTTCCAGGCGTATTTTGATCCGGATGTGAGACAGACAGTTCTTTTATTGGCAGACGAATCTGGTACCTATATCATTGAATCGCCAAAACGGATTCAGCTGGTTGTGCAGCCGACCGGCTCTGTTTTTGCTACGAATTTTACTCATATGAAAGAGAAGCATAAGCAAATTGAAACGAAGAAACACTTTCATCTGATTAGCGTTGTCATTATGGCTTTTTTAGCTAGCATAGATCGCAACCAGGCTGCAAAAATCCGCACGAAGCGGGAAGGAATTAGCTACTACGCATTGGAACGGCGAGTCAATGATCTCATCATGAATTGGGATGCCATTCTTAAAGCGAAACCGGCCTTTGGAGAGGAAGAAAAAATTGATATGAAGGATGTCGTGACAACATGGAAATACATGGAGGTCGACACCGACGATTACGGAGCGAAAAAAGCCAATCGGCGAACTCGGATCGGTTTGATTGCAAGCAGCATGCGTTTATTGGAGACGGAAGGGCTGATTATCATCCTCGACCGTGATGATATTCCAAAGGTGATTCCCAAACAGGAACTTTTTGAGCGGATTGAATATCTCTATCACGATTATGACCGGTATGAAATGTTTAAGGAATTAATGAAGACAGAGGAGGATGAGCATGCCGAAAATCCATCGAATTAGAATTGCCGGCCTGAAGTATGATGGCATGCAAAAACAATATAAGGACACCACGTTCAACTTCCATAATGAGGAGACCTCAACCAATGGCCTCATTTCCATGATGAATGGGGGAGGGAAAGGGGTGTTCCTTCAAACCATCTTCCAGATCCTCAAGCCTGGAACATCGTGGGGAAAACAGAACAATCGCTATTATCAGCAATTCTTTTTTAATAATAAAGAGCAATTCATTCCTTATACCTTTCATGTTCTCATTCAATGGGAGCTGGATGGGGCTGACCGCAGGCATTTGGTGACAGGCGGAATGTTTTCTGCTGAACAGCGGATTTCCATGAATGAAGAAAGCGGAAATGAAAGCAAAACGCTGGAGCAGGAAGCGAAGATTGTCCCTAATATTACGTTTTATACAAGGGAATTTGAACGGAAAGAAGAAGCATCGCTTGAGCATATTCCACTCTATGAAAATGGTGAAGCTGCGGAAACTGAAAGCTTGAAAGACTATTTAAAATGGAATGGCTATGACGTTTACCGAGATACGAAGAAGCACTATCGCATCCTTGATACATATGGCATTAACCGTAAAGACTGGGATATTATGAAAGACATTAATAAGGATGAAGGCGGCGTTGGAAAATTTTTTGAAGGAGCTGAGGATGATCATTCCCTGTTCCAAAAGCGAATTATTCCTACTGTCAGTCAGGTCCTTCACCGGACAGAGCATCAAAAGAACGATCTTGTGGAGATTTTTAAGAGTCAAGCAAGTATTGCAAAGGACCTGCCTGTTCTTTTAAAAAGAGAGCAGGCGCATAAGGAGTTCCTGGAAGATATTGTTCCTTTTGAAGAGAACCTGGCAAAGGGTGTCAAGCATAAAGAAATTGCTGAGGACAGCATCAAGGTGGGAAGTCAGCTGCTTGGTGCTTTGGAACATTTGAAGAAAACGGAAGAGGAAACCCTGCTTGAGCTGGAAAAGGAAATTGAAAAATTAACAAACAAGCAAGTGGATCTGCGCTTTCAGAAAGATAACCTCGAGTATGCAAAGGCCCATCGGGAAGTGCTTGATTGGGAGAAGAAATTAGCGGAAGAACAGAAAAAGCATACGATCCTGAAGGAAGCTGTGAAGGAAAAGCAGGAGCGAAAAGACGAGCTGGCTTTTCAGCTTTTATTGAAAGAATGGCATGAAGCGGAACAAAGCATTCGGGCGCTTTCACAGCAGATTGCGAAATTGGAGCAAAACAGCGGCTTGGAGCAAGTAAACCAAAGAATGGATGAAATCAAAAAAGAAGCGGCTCAGAAATGGGAGCAATCTTCCGGGGCCATTCAGGAAGCAGTACAGCATTATTTGGGATATCAAAAGTTCCTGAAGAAAAAATCAAACGATCTGTCAAAACTAGATAAGCAAAAGACAAAAGAGATTGCGAAGCTTCATACGGAAATTGATTTTCTATATACGCAAATTCATGAATTTGAGTCGAAAGAAGAAAAACTTATCAAAGAATTTGGCGATCGCTTAACCTATGATTTACAGGGCTTTATCGAAAATCTGTTAAAACAGATTGAAACCAAAAGAGCTAGTCTGGAAGATCTGCAGGTAAAAGATAAACAATCGAATGAAAAGCAGAATCAGCTTGCATCTGCACATGGTACCCTCGCACAATCGATTCAGTATTCAGAAGAAAAACGTGAAGAGTTAAAGATGAAAAGTGAAGAGCAGCATCGCAGAGAATCGAAGCTGGCCGATAAACTGCATGGGTTATTGGATGATGTCACGGCGCCATTCACGAACGCGCTTTTATCAAAATATGCCCTGCAAGTGGAAGAGCTCCTCGTTCAGAATCGAGAGCAAGGGGAAGAAGTTAAAAAAGCTCTTTGGGAAACGCAGCTGGATTATGCCTTGAATGATGAGCACTTCTGGATTGCGAACAATGACGTGAAGGAATTAAAAGAATGGATTGATGAGAAGACGGGCATTGACGTATTTTTTGGGTCCCAATTTCTCCAATCGTTAAGACCGGATGAAATGGCGAACCATTTGCTGGCGCACCCGCTTCTTCCTTATGGCTTAGTTGTAAGCAAGCCGCAATGGGAGAAAATTAATCAGCAGGTTTTGTCAGGAAGAATGTTTAAAAGCCCGGTTCCGATTTTTATGCGTGAAGAAATGACGAGCGAAAATCATCAGGGTTCTTTTGTGATGATTACTGGCACGGAGAAGGAACTGCTGACAGATAAAAATCAATTCACGAACTGGAAAATTAAGATTGCGAAACAAATAGAAGAAAAGAAAGATACACTTGCAGAGATCGAAAAAACGGAAACATCTTTACGACGAATTTTAAAAGAAATCGACCGCTTCCTGGCCAATGACCTTGCCAGTGATATCGATAGAACACTAAATCAGGAACAGGAAGCGATGATTGCCAAGAAGACAGAATTACAGGCAATCATCGTGCATGAGGAAAAAGAAAGAGAACTGCAGCTTGGGCTGAAGGAACAGCTGGAGAAGACAAAAGAAAAGATTGAAAAACTAGTAAAAGATGTGGAAACGCTTGAGGAATTTGACCGTGAAAAGTCGCTGAACCAGGAAAATAAACGGGTAAAGCTGGAAAAAGAGAAACAAAAGGATTCATTCACAGCCGCCCAGCAGGAGATTGCCAGTGAGCATCAAACCATCGTTGGCCTGCAGGAAAAGTGGAGTCAAACGTATCTGGAATGGAAGCTATCAACCGAGCAAACTATTAAGGAGATTAGCTTCTTTATTGAAAGTGCGGCCTTTCCTGCAGCTGAGAAAGCTGACGCTTCTGAAGAGGTCCCACGGTTATCATCTCATATTTTAGAAGAGATCAACGGAAGCATCGATGAACTAAAACAGCTTCAAAAATCAAAAGAAGAACAAGCAAGTGAATTGCTTGCGATTCAAGCGACAAGAGAATCCGAACAGAAGCAGCAAAAGAAGCTGGAGAAAAAACTTCATGCTCTTAACGAAGAGTGGAAAGAAGCTTTTGAACCAGATGAACCAATGAGTATTTTAGAAAACTTGGTGCAGACGGCTGCAAAGGAAACAAAGGCAGCTGAGAAAGAGGAGCGCGAACAGGGAACGGCCGTAACCGTTGCTGAAACGTCTTTAAAGCATGCGATTGATCTGCGTAAAAAGTCAGCAAAAAAAGTGGACAAGCATGACAAACAGCCGGAAGAATGGGAAGAGCTTGATCTGGAAGTGAAGACAGTTGAAATTACTGACCAGACTAAACAGACGAAGGCAGGAATGAAGCAAACGGAACAGCGCAAAAAAGAAACCGAACAAAACATTGCTGGTTTCGAAGGCGATCTGTTAACTCTATCCGTTATTCTGAAAGAGGAAGCGGCTGCCTTTACGGAAGAAGATGTCGAGAAAATTAAGAGTCAAGGAAGGCAAAGCATCATTTCCTGGAGTGAAAAACATCAGGATATTCAGGAAGAAGGCCAGGAGAAACATGCGAAAATTGAACAATCCCTGCGCAATTTAAAGCTTAATATTGAAGGCAAGGATTGGGAGATCCGCTTTAAAAATGAAGTCTTAACTACGCTCGATCACATGGATACAAGGCATTATGGGCATATTCAAAATGTCGTTCAAAACATGAAGCGTTTTTCACAGAGCGGCTTAGAGCAATTGGAACGAGACAAAGAACGGGCAGAGAAAGCGCAGAACTTCTGGGCCAGCCGGGCAAGCATGAAGGTAATGAGCATTTCAGAAGCGATTCGTTCCATGATTACGAAAATGAAGCTGAAGAATGAACGGGGATCTTTCCCGCTTGTTCAGCTCAAAGAAGACATCCTGCCTAAAAAAGCGGAAGATGTCGAACCGTTGCTGAAACAGCATTTTGTTTCAGCGATTAACAAAATTACGAAGCGATTTGAGATGATTGACGACAATAATCTGGAGCTGGACCAGGACATAAAGCAACTCATCAGTGATGAGCAGATTTTATTTGTCTCCCTCAGAAATCGTTACCCAGAACTCTTGGTTTATAACATGCGTACAGACAATGCCTTCATGTACGGAAAACCGCAGCGCGAGCATTATTCAACCTGGCAGACGATCAACCAGGGTTCGAAAACGAAATCAGATGGCAGCGGCGGCCAAAAGCTATCTGCCCGCATGGTCATGATGATGATGCTCCTATCCGTTAAAAGTGAAACCGATCAAAGCTGGGTTCCATTAGTGTGTGATAATCCATTCGGACAAGCAGCGTCGGCTCATGTGCTTGACCCGATCTTCGCCGTTGCTGAAAAACTGAAGTTCCAATTTATCGTCGTCACCCCGCCTGAATTGGTGAAAACAGAAATAAGTCAAAGGTTCGATGCTTATTATAAATTGGATTTTATTCGGGAAAAAGGGAAAGAGATTGTGTCGGATACGATTGTTCCGGCATTTCGGATTTATCAGGGAGAGGAAGTTGTTCAATAGTGGGACTTAAACGTAAAAATATCCACTATTAACTTGGAATTTTCTCTTGAGGGGATATGGTGGATTAATTAGAAAGGTGTTAGTCTGTGAGTTCCAGCTGTAGGAACACAAAAGCCATCTATCCCTATTAATCTATTCTAGCACCAATATCATTTATTTTTCTTCATAAATGAAAGTCTGTTCGTTAAAGGTGAACGGTAACATAATCTTCTCTTAAATTTTTCAAAAAAATAATATGTCAAATTTGGTCATTATATGTTATATTAGTAAAAAATTAATATATCAATTTAAATAAGTGCTCACTTTTGTTGAGGTAAAAGGGAAACTAGTGAAAGTCTAGTACAGCCCCCGCTACTGTAAGAGCTGATGAAATTACAATGCCACTGAGAAATCGGGAAGGTGTAAGAGTAAGAAGAAGCTCAAGTCAGGAAACCTGCTTATTTAAACGACACTTGCTTTTCGGAGGGAGAAGTATAGGCGGGACAATTCATGCAATTGTTTTTGAGTTTCAGTATGTATGCTTATTTTTATACTGTCATTTCATATGCCTGTATTCCTTTGAAAAGGAGTGCAGGCATTTTTATTTGGTAAGAAAGCATTAAACTTTAAGAACTGTCTAGCGCAAGCGCCTGCTCCCTCGCTTGCTGTAGTAGGCAAAGCGCATGAACTTTATTTTATAACAAAACGGGCAGTAGAGCATTATGCACAGTATGTTACTTTTTTAAAGAAAGCCCGTCACCGAATAGTAAAAAAGTTTACGGGCGATACAAAAAAACAGCTTTTAGCAGAGCTATTAGACCCACAGTTATTGCAGTGGGTGGAACAAGGCGATGCGCAAAAATGTGAAGCCTGGCTGTTTAAGCGTTTAGGAGAAGAAAAGTGCGTGGATTTGTATATATTGTTGGAGCAGGCCCAGGTGATCCAAACTATTGACGATTCGCGGATTGGAATGCATTTAGCAGGCGGATGTAATTTTGTATGACCGCCTTGTGAATGCTGAATTATTAAATATGCAAAAGTGGATGCTGAGCTGATTTATTGCGGATAAGAGCCGGGCAAACATGGACTGATCCAGGATGAAATTTATCGTTTACTGGTGGAACAGGGAAACCTTAGCAATCAGGTGCTTCGTTTAAAGGGCGGCGACCCATTTGTTTGACGATGTGTTGCCATTATCTTAGGTGTTAGACGCCATTGAAAACCGTCCAAAAAAGATGCATCTGGTTATCACAGGCCGTTCTGCACATCCATCCATTCTAGATTTAGCCGATTTAGTGTCAACCATCAATGCCACCAAACATTATTATGCTGAACAGGATATTAAAGCCATAAAGGGGCTGGAGTTTTAAGCAGCAAGGGCCGCTGTTTTATTTAAAAAGATTGTCCATTGGGCTTTGGAAATTGAGGAGAATTTAAATGATAAAAGAATCCCCTTTGCAATTTGATTTTGAGAAGCTCTGGAAGGAAGGCATGCTGGATTGGCATGGCAAGATGCCGGGGCGAATGGTCGATGATGAGCTGGAAGAAGCCTTTTGGGCGCTGTCCATGAAGAAAAAAAGATACAAGCAAACAGATGAGTATGCAAAAAAGATCTACGAAAAAATGAAGCCGTATATACCGGAAAACTCAAGCTGCATTGAATTTGGGCCTGGATGGGGCAACTATACATTCCCGCTCAGCAAAGATGTCAGAAGTTTAACGCTGGTTGATGGTTCGGAGAGTGTGCTCGCTTATTTAAAGCAGTACTTTGAAGATGGTGCCCCTATCCAATTTGTCCATAGCAAATGGGAAGAAGCACAATTGGAGCCGCATGATGTTGTTATTGGGGTGAACTGCTTTTATCGGATGTATGAAATGAATGAAACGCTGAAGAAAATGAATAGGCTGGCCAAAAAGCGTGCCATTATCGGCTTAACAACAGGGCCTATTCAGCCGCATTACGTCATTTTAGATGAGCAGTTTGGCTATGACATTAAATATCCGCGCCGGGATTATATCATGATCTTCAATATGCTGTACCAGTTAGGCATTTTTGCTGATTGTGAAATGATAAAGCTTGAGCGTGAGCATCGTTATGATACATGGCAGCAGTTATATGAAGCCCAAAGCAAGAAAATCTTATCACCTAAGATTGATAAAACACATGTGGAAGCCTCATTAGAACGATTTATTTCCAAAGAGGATGGCCAGTATGTGTACCGTTATCCTTTCTATGCGGCGGTCATTAGCTGGGAGCCAGTGAATCTTATATGACTAAGACTCGGTTTACATTACTGATAGGTGCACTGGTCGTGGGATTGCTTGCTTCCATGACTATTGCCGTGATGGTAGGATCTGTTGATATTACACCGCGCTTTATTTGGGAAGTGCTATTCTTTAAGCTGGGTATATTAATAGAAACAGATGCTTCTAATGCACAGGCGGTTATTATATGGGATATACGATTCCCCCGTATTGTACTTGCTTCTATCGTAGGAGCCGCACTGGCCATTTGCGGCGCAGCCATTCAAGCATTAGTGAAGAACTCAATTGCAGATCCCTACATTCTGGGTGTATCCTCAGGAGCATCCGTTGGAGCGGCTTCGGTTATTTTACTCGGTGCATTCAGCGTACTGGGGGTCTATGCCATATCCCTGGCCGCATTTTTAGGGGCCATTTTTGCGGTCGTGACTGTGTTTTTTTTAGCACGTGTCAATGGACGAATATCGGTCATTCGACTACTTTTGGCTGGGATTGCGGTTTCAATGGTCTTATCCGCCATTACAAATTTTATGCTGATGATGTCCAAGCAGCAGGGCGGCATTCAAGCGGTCATGCATTGGATGCTCGGCAGTCTGGCAGGTGCGAAATGGTCCAATCTGGCCATCCCATTTTTCTCACTGCTGCTGGTTTTTATTCTGCTGCTCATGAATTATCGCCAGCTTAATGCTTTATTGCTTGGAGAGGAAACGGCAGCGACTCTTGGCGTTAATCTGGACCGGTTTCGAATCTTTATTATTCTCTTTGTATCCCTTCTGACCGGTGTTGTCGTTGCAGTTAGCGGAAGCATTGGCTTCGTCGGGCTGATTATCCCTCACATAGTACGGATGATGGTGGGGTCAAATTACAAAATGGTTCTGCCGATAAGCTCCCTAAGCGGTGCCATTTTCTTAGTTTGGGCGGATATGGCCGCACGTATTGTCCTGGCGCCTGAAGAAATGCCAATCGGGATTATTACCGCTATTTGCGGAAGCCCAATTTTTATTTGGATGCTTAGGCGAAAACGTTATTCTTTTGGGGACGGTGAATAAGGATGCTCCAAGTCAAAAATATGTCCTTTTCAGTGCCAGACAAGCAAATCTTAAACAATATCACTTTTTCCGTTGAACAAGGAAAATTCGTTGGCATCATTGGACCTAATGGAAGCGGAAAATCAACGATGCTAAAAATCATCTATCGTTATTTAAAACAAACGAGCGGTTTAGTGACGTTATATGAAAAAGATATTGGCCATTTTCCACAGAAAAAGCTTGCTCAGGAATTAGCCGTGGTGAGTCAGGAAACACCGGTACTCTTTGATTTTACCGTGAAAGATTTAGTCATGATGGGGAGGACGCCGTACAAAAAATGGCTGGCAGCTGATAATCCCCAGGACTTTGCCATTGTCGAAGAAAGCATGATGCTTGCAAATGTGCTTCACTTAGAGAGCCGCACGTTTAGCCAATTATCCGGCGGCGAAAAGAAACGGGTTATGCTCGCACGTGCCCTTGCACAGCAGGCAAACATTTTAATTTTAGATGAACCGACCAATCATCTGGATATTGAACATCAATATCAATTAATGGATTTAGTAAAGGATCTGCCAATAACCATTGTGGCAGCCCTCCATGATTTAAACTTGGCAGCTGGGTATTGTGATATACTGCTGGTCATGAAAGATGGAGCTCTTTATATGGAGGGAACACCGGAACAAGTCTTGACAGAAGAGACATTGAAGGAAGTCTTCCACATGCAGGCTGGTGTTTCGAAAAACCCATTTACCAAAAAACTTCATTTATTTTTTTACACAAATTATTAAATTGAATTGAGGGACCTATGAACATGAAAAATAGCAGAATTTGGGCTTTCCTGTTCCTAGCGGCATCATTATTATTAGCCGCTTGCTCAGCACTAGAGGCAAACACAGCAAAGATGAAAAGCAAACAAACAGAGCAAACGGAGAAAGTTGTTATCGAAAATGAAGGGGTTGTCAATGAATACGAAGAAGCACCAAAGCGTGCTATATCATTAAATCAGCATGTGACCGAAATCATGCTGGCACTTGGTTTGGAAGACTCAATGGCCGGGACGGCATTTCGGGATAATGAGATTTATGAGCCATTACAGGAGGCATACGACAAGGTACCAGTATTAGCTGAGCAATATCCATCAAAAGAGCAAGTCATCTCGGCGGAAGCTGACTTTCTATATGGAGGCTGGGAAAGTGCCTTCAATGAGAAAAACATTGCAACACGCGAAGAATTAAAGGAGCTGGGCATAAATAGCTACTTACAATCTTCATCTGTTAAAGTGGCACCAACCTTGGAAGATATCTATAGTGACATTCGCAATATCGCAAAAATTTTCCTGGTGGAAGAACGCGGTGAAAAACTAATTGGCCAAATGAATAAAGAGATTGAAGCGATTACTTCACAATTACCCGAAGTAAAAGAGCCGCTCGATGTTTTGGTATACGATAGCGGTGAAACAGATGTGTTCACTGCCACACAAAACATCATGAATGCACTTGTGACAATGGCAGGAGGCCATAATATATTCGGGGATGTAAAAGGAAACTGGGCGACCGTTTCAAAAGAAGATGCAGTAGAACGCCAGCCTGAGGTCATTGTAGTAATCGATTATGGTTCAACAACAGCCCAACAAAAAATTGAGTTCCTAAAAAAGGACCCGGCATTAAGCCAAACACCTGCTGTACAAAATGAGCGATTTGTCATCTTGCCACTATCAGCAGCATCTGAAGGAGTTCGAGTTGGGGAAGCCATTGAAATTTTGGCAAAAGGATTTTATCCGGATGCTTATTAAAATTATACTTTTTTTGTAAATTTTGTTAATTTCGAACTAAGTTTAACCGCTGAGTTGATGGAGCGGAGGGCACTTGATCCTCGAAAGTGCATTCGCATTTTCTTCGTGCGGTGTTGATTCAGGGAGATTATTCAATGTCCTGCGGAAGGAGAGGGAGCGGGAGCCCCCGCAGGCGAAGCCGAGGAGGCTCCCGTTCCTCCCCGCGGAAATCAAGTGTCCGCAGCGGAAATCAACGGGCAACATCTATAAGCTTAAAAACAACTATGTGAATAAAGCTTGTAATAAAGAGAGGGAGGTCAGTTTTTTGACAACCTGGAATTTAGAACAAATGCAGCGCCAACTGCTCGATTGAATTACGAATTTACAAAAAGTTTGTATACTCCTGATTATCCTTTAAAACCCGATCTAATGCTTGCCAGGTCATCAAAGCGCAATTATGTCTGGCTCTTAATGCATGCACTCCTTGTAATGCCATACTGTCTCCTATATCTATGGATTCAGGTATGTGGCCTCGTCGAATTAAATTTTCCATGGCTTTTCTATAAGAAGCTGCTTCAGTGAGCGTTTTATTTTTTAACAGTTCTGTCATCATGGATGCTGAGGCCATACTGATACTGCAGCCCTCACCGAGAAAAGCTGCTTTTTTTATAGACCCGTTGTCAAACTTTAAGTATAAATTCATAATATCTCCGCAGGTAGGGTTTTTATAGTGTACTTTTACTACATCCTCCCCCTGGAGCTCTTCAAAATTTCTTTTGCTTTTATAATGATCAATGATGACTTGACGGTACAGATTGTCAAGCATAGGGCTGCATTCCTCCCTTGTGGAACAGATTTTGTATTAATTGGCAATACAGTTTTTGAATTGCCGTTCTAATTCCTCTTTATTTAAGTCCTTTCCAATAAACACGAGCTCACTCATTTTGCTTTCGTTTTCCTTCCATTCCCGGTCGGGAAATCCTGAGAACAGCATGTGTATGCCTTGAAAAACAACCCGTTTTTCTAAGCCTTTGATATGGAGAATCCCTTTATATCGGAGCAGGTCTTCGCCCTTTTCCTGGACAAGATAGCTCATCCATTGGTCTACCTTGTTCATATCAAGAGGTCTTTCCTCCCGAAAAGCGATGGAAGAAACCTTATCGTCATGGTGGTGATGATGATGCTCTTCAAGGAAATGAGGGTCGATTTCAAGCTTGCGGCTCACATCAAAAGTATGTATTCCCAGGATATCTGCTAAGTTGATTTTGCAATTCTTACTATACAGCCTTTTAGCAGCAGGGTTCATATTTGTGATTCTGCCCACTAGTACAGCCAGCTCATCCTCTGAAACCAGATCTGTTTTGTTTAAGATAATTACATCAGCGAAAGCAATCTGTTCCTGTGCTTCATCATGGACATCCAAATGACGGGTGATGTGTTTGCTGTCAATCACCGTAACAATGCTATCAACCTGGAATTTTTCGGATAAGAGGTCATCCATAAAGAACGTTTGGGCAACAGGTGCAGGGTCAGCCAGACCTGTCGTTTCAATTACGACACGGTCAAACTTTACATGACCTTCTTCCATCGAAAAAACAAGCGTTCTTAAAATACGGATTAAATCTCCACGAACTGTACAGCAAATACAGCCATTGTTCATCTCCAATATTTCTTCATCAGAGTTAACCACCAGCTGGTTGTCAATTCCAACTTCGCCATACTCATTCACGATAACAGCCACTCTCTGACTATGCTTCTCTGTTAGAATACGGTTTAATAATGTGGTTTTTCCAGCCCCTAAATAGCCGGTTAGAATGGTTACGGGTATTTTTTTGTCTTGCAGGAAATTCATGTTTTTCCCTCACTTTATAAAATTTTTGAAGCTTTTTTTACTTTTTCCTTATCCTTTGACACGCCTCTATTGATGCCTGAACTCCGAACAAAACCCTCAAGCGTAAACGTATGGCTAACTTTTTCTGTATAATCCTCATCCTCGAGAATTGAATCAATGAAGGGAGAAGTATCTTCAGCTTTCAAGTCTTTGTACCATGTTCCTTTTGGGTAATGAATGGAGACACATTTATCATAGCAGCGGCCGTTGCATCGCGTACGAGTGGTATGGATGACATCATCAAGGTCTCTTTTTTGAATTTCGTTCCGGATCGCTTGGGTCAGTTCTTCTGCTCCGGCTTTGTTGCAGCTGCTTCCATTGCAGATAAGAAGGTGATGCTTTGTATTGCTTAAATCCCAAGTTGCCATTTTTAAATACCTCCCAATGTTAATTGATGCTGAAATTTTTTGAGCGAACGAAGATTTCATGGCATTTTCCAGCCATCCGTCCTAAAAATAAATCGTAATCATTACGTTTTATGTTGTAATTTTATATGCTTTTTATTTTAAAAGCAAATAGAAAAGAAAAATGATAATCAGCCAGTCACATTTGGCGGGAGGTCATGTTCAAGCTGTAATAACAATTTTCTCAGTACTTCATGATCCAATTCATCACCGATAAAAACCAGCAATTCCTTCATCTTTATTCCAGCGTTTGTATGATAGGGAACTCCATAAGCATACTGAAAGAGGAATGTAGCTGGATCTCCTTCAAATCGAATGTAGCCCTTGATCCGATAAACGTTCTCTGGCATATTTCTCAGGAATTCTTCAAATCGATTTTTATTGACCGGATTTTCAAAGGTATGGACATATGTTTTTATATGGAGGTGCTCGGTTGCATGAACTTTTTCTCTTGCTGTATCCTTTGATGTTTTTCTTACTGTCATGCTATTAACATCAATATTCGTAAATTCAGCTGTCACTATTTTGCCTGTTTGATTTAAAGCATGTAGCTCATTCATGACTTCTTCCTGTTTTTCATCTGAAATGAGATCTACTTTGTTTAACACAATTACATCCGCATGTTTGGCTTGTTCGGTTATTAATTTTTGCAGCGGACGCTTAAAGCTATGGCGATTGGACCAGCCTGAAGCATCTATGACACTAATAATTGTTCCTATGTTTATCTTGTCTGCAAGAAGAGGGGACAAACAAGCATCCAAAACCTCCAGAGGATGAGCCACTCCTGTTGTTTCAATATAAACCACATCAAGATTATGGTTTTCCAATAAATCATACATTTGGACTTCCAGTTTGTCTGATAGCGTGCAGCAGACACAGCCATTTAATAGTTCTTTTAAAGGAGTATTCTCTGGTATTGCTGCGGAATCAATTGAGACCTGGCCAATTTCATTCATGATCACTCCCACTTTTCTTTTCCGGGTTTCTTCATTTTTTAATAACCTCTGCAGGAGTGTGGTTTTCCCAGAGCCTAGAAATCCGGATAATATATTGATTTCTGTTTTTTTTTCCTTGCTCACGTTCAATCATTCCTTTTGTATAAATAGTAATTATTCCGATTTATTATAAAAATAAAATATTGTCTGTACAAGAGAAAAGAACTAAAAAATAAATTTGTGCCTTGTTTCTATAAAAAATAGATGGTAAATTAACTTTATAGTAAATCGTAACCATTACGTTTTATTTATCTCCATACCAGGTGAGAAAAAGATATGAAAGGAAAACCATGGATCTCAAAGAGGTTTTTGGCTCCCTGAAAAAAATCTTAACGGTGTTGAGAGCGCTGAATTTTAGTGGAAAGTAGAAGTACCTAAATGGAAGCACCAAGAAGCCGAAAACCATTTTAAATATTAATGTAAATTGAATAGTGGTACAAATGTGCTTTTTATTAAGAAACGTCCTTATTCCTAGAGCAGCAAAAATATAATGAGATCTATTGTACATAACATTAGGTTTGCTGCATTTTCCGGTTTTGAGTTAAGGGGCTGTTGTTTTCTTGTCAGCTTGAACATCGCCAGGAGCAACAATTACCTAATTAATACTATCTCCTATTAATTGGTCTTATTTTTCAGCATCAATTAAGCCGGTTAATCAGCGTTCACAAGCAATGATTGAAAAACGGTAACACATAAATTAGATAAGGAGGTCCTTACATATGATTTTATCTCGTAAAACCATCGAAAAAAAGATAATAGACAAAGAGCTTGTACTTGAGCCCTTAACATCAGAACAGCTTCAGCCTGCTTCAGTTGATTTACGCATTGGAAGTCACTTTTTGCAGCTGGATGAATATGCAACTCCCTCCATTTCGCTCGAAAGACCAGCAGTTTATAAGGAAATTTATAAAGATCGCATCCTTATACCTCCAAATGCATTTGTATTGGCTACAACTATGGAATATATTCAGCTGCCAAACACTATTACTGCCTTTGTGGAAGGGAGGAGCTCGATTGGCAGGCTAGGACTTTTCATTCAAAATGCAGGCTGGGTTGATCCCGGGTTTGAGGGAAATATCACATTAGAGCTTTATAATGCAAATAGAGTGCCAATTGAACTTATTTCAGGGAGAAGGATTTGCCAGCTGGTCTTTGCTGCCTTAGATCAAGAAAGTGTGCCTTATAAAGGAAAATATAATGGTCAGCAAAAATCCACTGAAAGCAAAATCTATGAGGATGCTGATACAGAACAGATTAATAATCAAGTCAATAAATTTAAAATTTTTGATTAATAGATTATCGCAATGTTCAGCTTTTGTGGAAATTGTGAGTAAGATAGTTTTTTGTACTAAAATTAAAAAATAAAGAAATAAGGATGTATTTATGAACTTAAAATTACCTTCAAAACAAGAGCGGCATAAGCTGTTTGGGTCGGTTCAGCCAGGGGAGAAGCTGAAGCCTGCAATTAAAGATGAAATGGTTGATTTACAGAGCCAGAAAAATGATTTTTTGTTTAATATTGATAGCGTTGGTATAAGCAATGTTAAAATTCCAGTAACCATTAATAGCTTTATTGAACCTGTTAAACAAGGAACCATCGCTGCCTTTACGCTGACTTCTAGCATACCCGGTAATCAGAAGGGGACAAATATGAGCAGGTTTATTGAACAACTGGAGGAGTACAGGTTACGGGGATTTACAATGGAGCAAGAACAGCTGTATCAGTTTGTCAGTGATCTTTCAGCACGGCTAGGGCAAAAAAATGTCAGAGTAGAAGTCGAATTTCCTTGGTTTTATGAGAGAAAGGGCCCTTCTTCAGAGCTTTCCGGACTGAATCATGCAACTGTCAGAATGACGGTTCAACAGGATTCTGATAAAAATTATAAAATAAGCGGTGAATTGTCATGCGCGGTTACGACACTTTGTCCATGCTCAAAGGAAATCTCAGAGTACAGTGCACATAACCAAAGAGGGATTGTTAAGATTTCTGTTGATCCAACAGTGTTGAGTGAGGATTGGAAAGAACAATTACTTTATGCCGCAGAATCGAATGCCAGCGCTTGTATACATCCACTGTTAAAAAGAACTGATGAGAAGATTGTGACAGAAACAGCATATGAAAACCCAAGATTTGTTGAAGATATGGTTAGGCTTGTAGCAGCAGACTTATATGAGAAGGAATGGATAAATGGATTTACAGTCGAATGCAGAAACGAAGAATCAATCCACCTTCATGATGCTATTGCGACATTGACCTATAAAAAGAAAATTAAAGTTGAACAGCCCGATATAAAAAAATCGGGCTGGTGTCATTTAGTTAACAAGTTTTCGGCTATCGACTTTTTCTATGAAATCTTCTTTTAAATTTTCTATTTTTGTTCCATTTCCAATTAGTACGATGATAGGGTCTCTATTAAATCTTACGGGACTGATAGCCAGTTGGTTGGCTGCATACTGAAATGAATAAAACTGTTTATCCTCCTTAAAAGTAATAATCCCTTTTGCTCTTAAGAGATCAGGCTGATTATTAAACCAATCTATGAAAGTCTGCCTCTCAATGTTTTTAATCCCTTTTAACTGGACAGCTTTAATTCCAGAATGGTGTACGGGATGTTTAATCACATTTTCATTCCCTTTATCTGTTTTAAGTCTCAGAATCGTCGATAAAGGAATAGCCGCGTGTGTGGTTTTAAGTATTATCGCACTGGATTGTACATCTTCATTTAATTTAGCTATTACTTTATCCAGCTTGACTTGCTTTACTAAATCTGTTTTGTTTACACAGATTAAATCCGCAGAAATGATTTGCTGCCGCATTAATTCACGTTCATTTTTACTTGTCCATAAGATGCTCTTAAAATCTAAAAAATTGCTTGCATCAACTAAAGTGACAAGCGAATGAAATTCAAAGTACTTTTTGAACTCATCCCTTATGACCACATTTTTTAATTCTAAAGGATTAGCAACACCTGTCCCTTCTATAAACAAGATGTCAATAGGGGTGTGTGCTTGCTTAGTCAAAAGCTCCTCGAAAACCTGTTTTAAGGAACTTTTCAACGTGCAGCAAATACATCCGCCTAAAATTTCATACAATGGATTCCCACTAAATAAATGATCCTCTACATTTTCTTCACTTAATTCGTTCAACACCACTCCAGGCTTAAGTTTGTTTTCAATGCATTGTTCAATCATAATTTGCAGAAATGAGGTTTTGCCGCTTCCTAAAAAGCCGCTAACAATAACAACAGGAATTTTTTTCATTCGATCCTCTCCTTTACTGTTATATTAGAACGTAATCATTACGATTTAATTACGATATTAACTATATGAATATGAGATTCAAAGATATTACTTACTTTTTATAGAAACTGTCTATTAAAAAGGTTGCAAGTAATCCAGGAAACGTATATTAACTAATCGGAAGGAAAATGCAAAACGATTTTCAAAAACCCCATGTGAAATGACCCTTCATGAGTTTGTGCTATTTAAGAAGAGAATCAAGTTTGCATTTTTTTGATCAGACAGGAGTGTTGCATAAATAAAATATTTGTGATTTAATAGCTTTATTCAATAAACAAATCGTAATTGTTACGATTTAAGATAAAAGAGGAGTGAATTCATTGGCAAAAAAATCAAAAGTAGCAAAAGAATTAAAACGTCAAGAGCTTGTATTAAAGTATGCAGAATTACGGAAGGAATTGAAGGGAAAAGGGGATTTTGATGCTTTAAGAAAGCTGCCAAGGGACTCATCACCTACCCGTTTGAAAAATCGCTGCCAGGTAACCGGCAGACCTCGGGGATATCTCCGTAAATTTAAAATGTCCCGAATCGCTTTCAGGGAATTTGCACATAAAGGACAAATTCCAGGAGTAAAAAAATCCAGCTGGTAAAATAAAATTTGGAGGTAATGAGAATGAAGGAAAATATACATTCAGATTATCATAAAGTAGTATTCATAGATATGAACAGCGGCTTTAAATTTTTAACAGGATCAACAAAAACATCCAGCGAAACAATTGAGTGGGCAGATGGAAACACATATCCATTAATCAAAGTTGAAGTAAGCTCAGATACTCATCCGTTTTATACTGGAGTTCAGAAATTCACCGATCGCGGTGGACGCGCTGAACGTTTTATGAAGAGATATAACATGAAGAAAAACTAAGGTTTTCCACTTGGCAAGGTGAGGTTAAAGGTATGAATTCGCATCTGATGGAAATTATCTCAAGAGAGATCATAAAATCACTTCCTCCAAAGCAAAAGGAGATTTATGAATTTGTTGTTCAGCTGGAAGATGAATTGGCTCAAAATGCTTCGACATCAGAAGAATTTATGGCTCTTCTTGTGAAGCACTCACCTCATAGGCAGGCCGCAGAGCATTTTAATCTTTCATTTGGACAGCTAATTATGACCATGCATGAAATTGAAGACATTATCAACAGGAAACTGGAGAATAAACTAAGAAATGTTACATGGGTCGAATTAACAGATAGTCTAAGAACAAGAAAGAAAGATAGGCGCAATAAAGTCAAATACTTTTATTTTTCCCTAAACGAACGTCAATCGTAAAAATTTTTCCTTTTTAAATCGTAATGATTTCGTATTATAAGGGATATAGCAGGAGGCACGTATGGTCTATGAATGGATCGTGGTAGGAGGGGGCATTCAGGGCAGTACCATTGCAGCCTTCTTAGTAAAAAATAATAAGGTAACAACAGATAAACTGCGAATTATTGATCCGCATGAAATGCCATTATTTAAGTGGACTAAAAGTTCAGAACGGATTGGCATGAAATTTTTACGCTCACCATTTGTGCATCACCTCGATGTCGATCCGTTTAGCTTAAGAAATTATGCGGTGAACCACCATAGGAAGAAAAGTGAGTTCTATGGTGTCTATAAAAGGCCTTCGCTGGAGATTTTCAATGAGCACAGTCAATCACTGTTTCAAGATCTCGGCTTAGAGGCAAGCTGGCATCAAGGATATGTAAACGGAATCGATAGGGAGAACGAAATGTGGTGTATCAGCACAGCCAGCGGAGAACGTCTAGAAGCAAATAATGTCGTATTGGCGCTAGGCATCAACGATCAGCTAAATGTGCCTGAATGAGCAGATTCTATTAAGCTTGGCCAAAATCAGCTGTTTCATATTTTTGATGAAGCCGCAAATATTTCGAAATTTCGGCCGACAGTGGCCGTTATTGGGGGAGGCATTACAGCAGCACATTCAGTAATCAAGCTTTCATCACTCTACCCAGGTCAAGTCACTTTAATAAAAAGGCATCCCTTTAGGATTTTTGATTTTGACAGTGATCCAGGGTGGCTGGGACCCAAATATCAAAAATCTTACCTGCGAATCATGGATTATTCCGAACGAAGAGAAGTAATCAAAAAGGCAAGAAACCGGGGATCTTTGCCGTCAGAAATTATTTCATAAGCTTAAGAAACTTGAGAATAACCAAACAATAAAGCTGATAGATGGCGAGATCACCTCCGCGAAGGAAGGGGAAAACCAGGAAATTATCCTTTCAGTGCACACGCAGGAAGTTAAAGCGCATTCGGTTGTTTTTGCGACGGTGTTCAGGCCATCAAGACCTGGCGGAAGCTGGCTTGAAAAAGCAATTGAAAAGTTTGGCCTTCCTTGTGCAAATTGCGGATACCCGATTGTCAGCCAATCTCTCGAATGGTGTCCTCATCTATATGTAACAGGTCCTCTTGCAGAATTGGGAATTGGGCCGATTATCCGAAATATTTCAGGGGCACGCCAGGCTGCAGAAAGAATTGTCCGAAGTGTTTAAGAACTAAATATCAGGAGGAGTTTAAAATGAGAGTAAAGATCACACTTGCTTGTACAGAGACAGGGGACAGGAATTATATTACCACCAAAAATAAGCGGAACAATCCTGACCGGATCGAATTAATGAAGTATTCACCACGCTTAAAGAAACATACTTTGCACCGTGAAACCAAGTAAGAATCAATATTTTAACTTAGATTCTTATAACAATTTTTTGGTCAGCAGAATAGCTGTAGAAAGTGAAAAGAAAAAGGGTGGGTGTGTTTGTGGTTAAGCACCTAAACTCGTCTGCCCTTAGAAATCAAAAATATAGTGGGATGCTGAATTAAAATAGAAAAACATGCATACTGATTATTTCTTTTTTTTGGTAGAAATAGGCTGTTGTTCTTTAAAGAGGATTATAGATTTGAGTTTTTCTATATTCACTGTTAAAAGTACAGAAACCGAAAAATAGATGTCGAGCCTGTATTCGGACAAATTAAACACAACCGAAAATTTTATCTGATTTCACTAAGAGGCCTATCTAAAAACATCACGGATTGGTGTCTTATTTGTGTTGCCCACAATTTGAAAAAGTGGGATGAACTTAGAAAAAATAAAGTGTGAGAAGTTAAAGGGGGGATCCCACTAGTTTTGATTATTTAATTCGAAAATAAAGAGAAATGATCCTAAAATAAAAAACTGACTCAAAAGAATTGTCGTTCAACAATCTTTTGAGTCAGCCTCTTTTTCACATTATTAAATTATATACCACTTTTTTATTCATTTAAAGCAGTCTTAAGAGTTTCTAAGTTCTTGCGCATAATGCTGAAATAATCATCTTTTTCCTTAATGTTATCCTCTGTAACAGCTTCTAGGTTGTGGAGAGTGAGTGATTTTGCTCCGATTTCTTTTTGGATTATTTTTGCCACCTTTGGGGATACATTTTGTTCAAAAATCACATAGTTAAGGTTATGCTCAGATGATTCGTTGATAATTGCTTGCAGTTCCTTCTGAGAGGGCTCCTGTGTTGGCGATAAACCAGCAATGGCAATCTGCTCGATGCCGTAACGCTCTTCCCAATAACCGTAGGCCGCATGGGCGACTAATATATATTTCGTTTTGGAGCTGTCAATCGTCGTTTCAAATTCCTTATCCAGTTTTTCTAAATCGCTTTTCAGCTGATTAAAATTGGCTTCGAACTCAGTTTTGTGCTCTGGCATCAGATCAATTAACGAATCTTTGATCGTATTCGCAAGATCAATTGATAGAATTGGATCTAGCCAAACGTGAGGATCCTTATCACCATGAATATGTTCGTCTTGTTCATGTGATTCGGCTTCTTCACCTTCATGATCCTTTGAATGCCCATGTTCATCTTCATGATTTTCACTTTCTGAATGCCCATGTTCACCCTCATGATCTTCGTTTTCTGAATGATTTTCCTCGTCTTCATGATTGTGCTCATCATGGGCGGATTCAATAAGTTCAATTCCTTCTCCGGCTTTTAGTACTTTTACACTTTCCTTCTCCAATGCTTTAGAGGCTTTCTCTACAAACCCCTCAATGCCGACTCCTGTATAAATAAATAAATCTGATTTTGCCAGGCTAATCATGTCATTTGTGGAAGGCTCGTAAGAATGGGCATCGACATTTGGCGGGTAAATACTTTGCGCTTCAACAAACTGACCGCCTATTTTTTGGGTAAAATCCTCCAGAGGATAAATGGTCGTATAGACTTTTAAAGCTTCTTTATTTTCGTTGTCTGCCCCTTCACTAGCTGTTTCTGAGCTTCCACAGCCGGCTAAAAGAAGGCTGCAGGCCAAAAATGAAGTGGCTGCTAACTGTTTGATTCTCATTTTTTAACTCCTATCTAATTTATTTTGATAAATCGTAATTATTACGTTTTACATTCTAAATTAACCCTATGAATTTGTAAATGGATTTATGAATCTTTATTTTTGGAAACTTTAACTATGAAAAAATTCTTTATATGACCGTGGACTATTAGAATGGTTTTTAAAAAAAGCTTGCATTTAAGAAAAAGATTGATTTGGATGTTAATCGAAATTGTTGCGATTTAAAATATGGTTACGAATATGGGACCAATATAGAAATTCTTTAAAACGAAGCATACATATTTAAGAAGCAATGATTATCTATATCATTTAAATCATAATGATTTTGATTTGGTTGAATGAGATGAAATAATAAAAAAACTATCAGTTACGGTTGTTATTTAGGCTCAGTAAAAACAATATTCCTGAGATTAGGCCATTTAATAATGAAGAAAATAAAACACTTAAGAGCTCCTATTATATGAAGGAGCTCTTTTTTAGTAGCGTTATGGATGGGGTTTCACGTCAGTCTCGCTATTTAGCAGGACCTGTGAGTTTTAGCAGCTTTTTTATAGTAACTTTGTACTCATGATTTCGGACCTGCAAAAAAAGGAAAAGTTTTATTAAGGAAGATAATTAAGTTGCCATTTTTCTGAAACTATGCAATACTTATTCAAAATTAAACATAATTCCATAATCAAATTCTTATCCAGAGAGGTGGAGGGACTGGCCCTGCGAAGCCTCAGCAACCCCTGATTATTTCAGGAAGGTGCTAATTCCAACAGAGTTAACGCTCTGGGAGATAAGAGGTCGGATTGAAAGCAAAGGCCTCTTATGTTAAGAGGCCTTTTTTGTTGCCTTAATATAAATGGAGCCGGATTTAATGGATGGAAAGACACGATCTAAAAGATATGGAAGAGGGGGAATTGACATGGAAAGCAACGTTATAAAGATACCGGAAGCTTACGTGAAAATATTACAAGAATCAGAACTGCTCGGCTTCCAGCAGTCATGTGATCGAAAAACAGGATTTTTACTAAAGGGACTGGCTGCCTCAAAACCAGGAGGAAAATTCTTAGAGTTAGGAACAGGGACAGGAGCGTCTGCTTCATGGATTATCGATGGAATGGATGAAAGCTGCACGCTTACAACAGTTGACATTGATTCCAAAGTGCAATCCATCGCAAAAAAGTACCTCGGGCATGACAGAAGAGTATCATTTTGCTGCCAGGACGGAGCAGCATATATTCAAAACCTGTCTGAACGGTTTGATTTTATCTTTGCAGATACATGGCCGGGAAAATTCGAGCTGCTGGACAAAACTTTGGATCATTTAAATGTGGGAGGTTTTTATGTGATTCATGATGTGTTTCCGGTAACGAGATTGCCGGAAACATATCGAATCAGAGCAACTAAACTCCTGAAGACGCTACAAAACAGACCTGATCTGGACATAACAGAAATGGATTGGTCTACTGGGCTACTATTGGCAGTAAAGACTGCAGTTTGATTTATAAATATGAAATTATTAATTTGAACTGAGGGGAATCGTTCAATGACTCTTGTAAAAAATCAGGTTGAACAATTGCTGCAAGATGGTGAAAACATAATTGAATGTTTAAGCTGTTCATTCGTAGCTTATTATTGTTTAGTTCCACAGGCAGGCTATTTTGTTGCTACGAACAAAAGACTGTTATTCTATGGGATTCCAGTATCAGAATCAAAAAAGGAATTGGTTGAAGAGTTTGCGTATAGGAAAATCACATCCATTGAAGAAAAAAGAGGAATAACCGGCAAGCATATTCATATGTACTATAATCAAGATGTGTTTAAATTCCAGCAAATTCAAGGGATGAATATGTTTGAGTTTATGATTGCTGTTAAGGATAAAATATGCACTGAAGAAAAAATTCAGATTTAATCCAATGGGTCTAATGGTAAAGAATCTGCTTTTCTCTAAAACGGTGAAATATAGACATACGGTGTCGTACTTTGCTGCGCTTCGTTACTTTTGGCTATTTATTTCATAGTAGAAAAATGGTTTTATAGATTCAAGGAGTGATAACATGCAAAAATTAGAAAACAATGCTGTCCAGTTAATTCCAATGAAACTTGATCATGTCGAAGGAATTTATGAAGCTGCGCAGGATAAACGTATATGGGAGCATATGTCTGTCGATTTAACGGAGAAAAGCTGCGTACTTCAATATGTCCAAGATGCATTGCAAAAACGTGAGCAAGGTACCGATTTTGCGTATGTAATTGTAAATAAAAAAACAGAGAAAATAATCGGTGCTACCTGGTTTCTCGATATGTCAAAACAACATCAACGGCTTGAAATCGGTTCAACTTGGATGAACCCTATTTATTGGCGGTCAAATATTAATACAAACTGTAAATATTTATTATTAAAATATTGCTTTGAAGACCTTTCCCTTAACCGTGTACAAATCAAAACCGGACATGAAAACCTCCGTTCTCAAAAAGCAATAGAACGAATTTGGGCTGAAAAAGAAGGAATTCTTAGAAATCATATGATACGAAAAGAAGGGATCATTCGCCATACTGTCCTTTATAGTGTCATAAAGGAAGATTGGGGAAAAGTAAAAAAACATTTCGAAGAACACTTACTTTATTAAGGTTTTACTTTAAATTAAGAAAGAGTATGATCTTATGAACAACTAGGGGATAATCTGCACTAATAGCTTCTGAAGTAAGATTTTCCATTATGGGCGCTTTTCTGAAATAAGAAAAGCGTTTTTTTATGATAAGGTCTAGATAATGGAATAATACTTAGGATAAATAACTTATCAATAAAATGTTTTCATTTCATACTCTCCGTATCTTTTAAAGAAGGAAAAACGTTATATAAAATGAATGTATTTATTGCAAGCTATTAAAGTGAACGGGGGAAAAGTATGAAGGTTCTAATATTGGGAGGTACTCGTTTTTTAGGTAAAGCGTTGGTAGAAGAAGGGTTGAAAAGAGACCATGACATCACGTTATTCAATCGCGGGAACAATAAAGAAGCGTCTTCCGAAGTGAAACAGCTCATCGGTGATAGAGATGGTGATGTTTCACAGCTGAAAAACAGAAATTGGGATGCGGTAATGGACACCTGTGGATTCGCTCCCCACCAAATTAACAAAATCGCAGCTGTGCTTGGAGATAGCATCGAACATTATACGTACATTTCTAGCATCTCTGTTTATAAAGATTGGATTCCTCTCACTATAACAGAAGACTATCATTTACAGTCCATGCCTCAGGATCGATTGAAAGACGTTGAGGAAGGGAGAATTTCTCCTTATGAGTATTACGGCGCATTGAAAGTGCTATGTGAAGCAGAAGCAGAGAAATATTGGCCGGGGCGAGTGTTGCACATCAGAGCAGGTCAGCTTGTTGGACAGTTTGACTATACGGATCGGCTCCCATATTGGGTTCAACGTGTCGCGGAAGGTGGAAACATAGTGGTGCCGGGACGTCCGGACCGTCCAATTCAGTTGATCGACGTGAAGGATATAGCAACATGGGTGTTTGATATGGCGGAAAAAAGAAAAGCTGGTACATTCAATGTAACAGGTCCCGATCATAAATTGACGATGGAAGAGCTTTTGAATACGTGTAAATCAGTTACAAATAGCAATGCCAAATTTGTCTGGGCAGATGAACAATTTGTATTGGATCATCATATACAGCCATGGACGGAAATGCCGTTATGGATCCCTGAACAATTCCCATTAGAAGGAGAAACTAAACCGTGGAAAATGTGCATCAGCGTAAAAAAAGCCTTAGACAACGGGCTTTCCTTCACTCCGCTTGAAGAAACAATTCATGATGTATATCAATGGGAGAAAGTGAGACAGGATTCAGTACGAAAAGCAGGGATATCGCGTAATAAAGAGCAAGAGCTGCTGGATGCCTGGTTCCAAAAAGAGAAAAAGGAGACATTGTGATGGGGTAATTACCCCAATAGAAATAGGTTTTATTATTCCACAAATGACGATAGAGTTAAAGTTCACAAGCAATCATAAAAGCATCAGGTTACTTAGTTACTATTACATTATTATAGAAATGAAAGAGGCCCTATAATCAACTGGAATTAAAACAAAAACGAATACAAGAAAAAGTTCAAGCAGATACAAAAAAAGGAGTGATTCTGTGGAATTCAACGATGTTATACACGGGCACAGATCCATACGAGAATATGAAGATAGGGAAGTAAGACAAGAACTGCTAGATCAAATATTAGATGCGGGCATTCGTGCCTCTTCAAGCGGCAATATGCAATCTTATTCGATTGTCGTCACAAAAGGCAAAGAGCTTAAGAAAAAATTATATACCGCACATATGGAACAATCGATGGTTGTTGATGCCCTATACTATTAACATTTTGTGCTGATTTTAATAGAATGAGAAAATGGCTTTCGCTCAAAGATGCACCTGTACATTTTGATAATTTCATGAGCTTTATGATAGGTACCATTGATGCGACTTTGGCAGCGCAAAACTGTGCTTTAGCAGCTGAAAATGCTGGGCTAGGCGTTTGCTATATGGGCTCAACGCTTGCAAATTGCGATCAAGTTGGTGAGCTGCTAAACTTACCGCCAAATATCGTACCAGTTGTGGGTTATTCATTAGGGTATCCCGCAGAAAAACCTGCCCAGCGTGATCGACTGCCAAAGCGTGGTATTGTTCACTATGATCAGTATCGTGATTATTCAGATAAAGAAATTCTTGAAATTTACAAAGAGAGAGATGAAAAGGGATGGAAACGCTACATGGACATCCCTAAGCTTAAAGAAATGATAGAACGATTAGGATTAAAGAATCTTGCTCAAATCTATACCATTGCCAAGTATACGAAAGAATCTCACCACGAGTTTTCACAGACAGTGCTGAATTACTTGGAGATGCAAAATTTTATGAATAATGAGTGATGTTTGTTCTTGAACTAAAGGGAGCAATTCCAGCATAAGGTGTCGTCCTTTAATTACTCCAGAAAAGGGCGTATTACTGTAATAACTGAACCGGTATTATCTATAATGAAAGGTAATTATCCGATAATATTAAATACTCTAAAGAATACTCTTTGATTGCTTTGGCCTTGACAATCCCTCACTTTAATCATTCCTATGAGCGGGTGGTTTTTTTAAAACTTTTAGAAAAGAAATAATCTATTTATTCAAGTATTTGTATGTTATCTTTATTAAGGTGAATTTTATCAGGAGGTTTACCTTAATGATTGGAATGACACTTTTCTTTTTATTTACTATTGGTTTTGTAAATTATTTTTTATATAGGGATACAAAGAGGTTTTCTTCAGCTTACGAAGAGCTTGATCTAGAGCGGATTATTCCTTTTTTAGAAGAAAAAGGCGGAAACCATCTGTCACACCTCATCATACTGCAGGATAAAGATGTGTACTGGGCGCAGGATGGAAGAGTTTTAATTGCCTATAAGAAAATCGGAAATAAATTGGTTGTTCTCGGTGACCCTATTGGCGAAGAATCGTCTATTCAAGCGGCCATTAGAGAATTTAATCAGTATAGTAAAAGCATAGGGCTTACACCTGTTTTTTATCAAATTAGCCCTCGATTCATGCACTATTACCATGACACAGGCTATCGGTTCCTCAAATTAGGGGAGGAGGCGATTGTCAGTCTCGATAAATTTACCCTTGAGGGAAAACAGGGGGCAAGGCTGCGGACGAGGCTTAATAAATTCAACCGTAATTCTTACACCTTTAATGTGATTCATCCTCCTTATTCCAATGATTTGCTGTCAGAGCTTAGAGTGATTTCGGATTCATGGCTGGGGGAACAAAAGGAAAAGGGATTTTCTGTTGTATCTTTCAGTGAGGAGTATGTTTCTTGTTTTCCGATTGCTTGTGTTTCGGACCCAGAGGGAAATATCGTAGCGTTTGCGACACTGGCGAACGATTATAAAAAGACCATGACCATTGATTTAATGAGTGAGGAAGTTTTCCGACAGCCCGCATGGAACGATGGATGTTTTATTTATTCACATTTTTAAATGGGCAAAAGAAAGGGGCTATAAGCGCTGCAGCTTAGGAATGTCGCCTCTTGCACATGTCGGGGATAGTCCATTTTCTTTTAAAAAAGAAAAGTTGGCACGATTAGCCTATCTTCATGGAAATTCATTTTATAACTTTAAAGGGCTGAAAGAATTTAAAAGTAAATTTGCCTGCACGTGGGAACTGAAGTATTTAGCATACAAAAAATCCTTCCTGCCAATTGCCGTCATTCAATTGCTTTTATTAATCAACAGCCAGCCACATCCAAAGTATGTAATTGATAAGATTAAGTATTTGTTTAAAAATGCGGGATAAATAACTCATAATCTATTACTTAATTAATTAGAATTAAGGATCTTCCACAATCGAGCCAGATTGTGGAATAAAACTTAGATTTTTAAACCACTTTATCGTTAAAGTATCCTTTATAAACAAACATGTATACCCCCATCTAATACAGGATGGGGTATACGTGTTTGAAGTATTAAAATGAATAACTTATTGTAATCTTGACATTTCCTTATTGAGGGTGGTGACAGCTTTACTGGTACTACCCCTAGTTAAATCACGCAATTCACTTTGACTATGGTACTTTTTAAAGGATCAATTAGGCACTTTTCTTTTACAGGCTAATAAGATAAATAATGTAGTCTGAAAAAGGAAGGGTGCCATAGTGAAAAGAAATCCTGATTTTAAATATGTTGTCCAACCAGGTGATAATTTATATTTAATAGCAAAGAAATTCCATACTACTGTGGAAAGCATTGTCTCCCTAAATCAGCTTGTAAGACCGTTCATCTATATTGGCCAATCGCTTTTAATTCCCAATCAAACTTCGAAAAAGGATATAGTAGTTCGACAATTGCAATATAAACCTGTTACAGCCTACACTGCAGATAGACCCATTTTGGTTAATGAAGTAGATATTAATACTGGGTTGTATCCAGTATTAAATTTTCAACCTGAAGGCGCAACCTATCCATATATTTACGTTCCAATTGCTGAGTTTAGCCGGGTAGGAGCCAAGGTAGTATGGGATGCCACAAATCAGGTAATTAGGGTTACTTCTGATTATGATGAATTGAAAAATAGAGTCAATGTCCTAACCCAGGAGAATCAATATTTACTATCACTTACTGAAGATTTGTCTATGGAGGGGATGGGGAATACAGCAGGTAATATATTGAACAGTGGCATTGTTGGTAAAGAAAATGAATGGCTTTATTATAATAAACGGCAAGGTACAGCATTGTACGGAACATTATCTAAAATTAAAACAGATTTGACAATGGATACACCGTTAATGGCCAATGATGATCCAACCTATATTAATGTTTTAAATGGATGGGTTTATTATCGAAATGGCAGGGATAATGGGAAGATATACAAAATAAAAATTGATGGTACAGAAAGGACAAAATTAACGGATGATGGTTCTACCGATATTTTGGTTGCAGGTAATTGGATTTACTATGCAAATCAGTCGGACGGTGCTAAATTATATAGATTAAACGTAGATGGAACAGGAAGGATAAAATTAAATGAAGATCAATCCTCCGCTATTAACCTAATCGGTAATTGGATTTATTACCAAAATGTATCAGATGGCCAAAAACCATACAAAGTAAAAATTGACGGAACGGAAAGAACAAAACTAAATGATACAAGTGCCTACAATATTCAAATACATGGCTATTGGATTTATTTCAGAAATCCAGCAGATGAAAATAGAATTTATAAGATGACTTTGGATGGATCAAACAAAATCAAATTAAGTGATGTTCCTACTTCAACTTTCAATGTGTCCAATGGTTGGATATACTATACCACTGTAGATGTACCTGGCGGTGATCTCTTTAAAATGAAGCTTGATGGAACTAATAAAACATTTTTAAATGAAGAGTTTGTAACGAACATAAACATTTTTAATGAGTGGATTTACTACACAAGAACAGAAAAGATGGTTTATCGAATAAAAACAGATGGGACACAAAAGCAAACTCTGTATTAGTGCTTGAGCTTCAAAATTTACTCACATTGTACGTTTCATTAGGTTTAGGTGCATTAAATTACCGATTTGATGTACATCATTAAATTAATACTTATAGTATCTATTAAATTTTTTTGATATTATAGAGACATTGTTACAATTATCTTCCTAATTGTTTTTTATTAAAGTTTAATGATCTAAATTAAATAGAAATTTAAAAGTGCCCTTGATTAAAATGTTAAGGGATAATAGGGAAACCGGTGAAAATCCGATGCAGCCCCCGCTACTGTAAACGCTGAAGTCCCCGAAATATAAAGCGTAAGCCAGGAGACCTGCTTTTAAATTGAATTTCCGAATTCTTCGGTGGGAAGGAAAGGATTTTGTATATACACATTTTTAGAGATTGCTTTAATTCTATAATTGTGCATATCTAAAACCTTAACTTCTAAAGTTAAGGTTTTTTCGTGTACAATAAACAATTTTCACATGAGAAAGGACAATGAAGCTGTGGGGAAAGTAATGCCAACTATATCTATACCGATGCTTAATGATGAAATGGGAGCCATTGTAAAAAACTACGTAGATTCATTAACGAAGCCACCAGGGAGTCTTGGAAGGTTAGAAGAATTAGTGATTGAACTTGCAAAAATGACAAGTGATCCATTTCCAGAGGTTGCACGACCTGGAGTCCTTGTATTCGCGGCGGATCATGGTGTGACTGCTGAGGGGATTTCTGCTTTTCCTCAAGAAGTAACGAAACAGATGGTTGAAAATTTTTTAAATGGAGGGGCTGCTATTAATGTATTTAGCAAGTATATAGGCGCTTCGTTAAAAGTTGTGGATATCGGGGTGTCTGCTGATATTGAACAAGATAAGTTAATCTGTCAAAAGGTACGTTATGGAACTGCAAATTTTTATAAAGAAAATGCTATGTCGATTTATGAAGCAATCAAAGCGATTCAAATTGGATATGAACAAGGACAGAAAATGATTAATGACGGTATTAATTGTCTTATACTTGGTGAAATGGGAATTGGAAATACGACAACTAGCAGTGCAATATTAGCTGTTATTAGCGGGGAGAGTGTCGAGAAACTCGTCGGAAGGGGAACAGGAATTAAATCAGAGAAAATAATACACAAACAACAGATTATTAAAAAAGCTATCTATGAAAGAAAACCAAATGTTGAAGATCCCGTTGATATTTTATCAAAAGTCGGCGGGCTGGAGATTGCTGGAATGGCTGGTGCAATGCTTGCAGCAGCTAGTAACCGAACCCCCATACTGGTTGATGGTTTTATATCTACCACAGCCGCATTGGTGGCAAAAATGATATCAAGTCAGGTTACTGATTATATGTTTATCGGACACCGTTCAGTTGAGCCTGGTCATCATATAGCTATTGAACTGTTAGGAAAAAAACCACTACTTGATTTAGGAATGAGACTAGGAGAAGGAAGTGGGGCTGCAGTTGCTTTTCCTTTATTACAATCAGCTACTCTGATGCTAAAAGAGATGGCAACTTTTACATCAGCAGGAATATCCAATTAGAAACAAAAGATTTTATTATTTTTTGGCTCTGTAAGAATTATTGTTGTTAGAACGAATTTGCTCATTCGTGTGAAACAAGGGTTTCACAGCCCTTTTAGTTTATGCTGAAAGATGGCTTGCATATGCAGTAATACTTGTTTATAAATTGTTCTTACCCCTTAAAATTCAGATGTTGTCTAAAATAAAGAACTAGTAAACTTGTACAAGTAAATCGGAGGTGTTTTTCCCTGTTTTCTAATGAAGAAAGAGAAGCAATTTATAAAGTCATATCCACTAGAAGAGATATTCGAAACTTTTTACCTGACCCAGTACCAAAGGAAGCAGTAAGTCGCATTTTAGAAGCTGCTCACTATGCACCATCAGTTGGTTTTATGCAACCTTGGAACTTTATTTTGATTGAGTCTAATGAATTAAAAAAACGATTGGCTTGGGCAGCAGATAAGGAACGAAGAGCACTTGCTATACATTATGAAGATGATGATCGAGCAGAAAAATTTTTGAGCCTTAAAGTTGAAGGGATAAAAGATGCTCCTTTAACAATATGCGTAACATGTGATCCTTCAAGAGGGGGGGCACATGTACTAGGACGTAATTCAATTCCAGAAACCGATATCATGTCAACAGCTTGTGCAATTCAGAACATGTGGCTAGCAGCTTGTGCTGAAGGATTGGCGATGGGATGGGTTAGTTTCTATAAAAAGGCTGATATTCGAGATATTTTAGAAATACCCCTTCATATTGATCCTATTGCTATTATTTCGATTGGTTACACTGATGAATACCCCAAACAACCTATTTTAGAATTGGTCAACTGGGAAAAAAGACAAACATTAGAACACCTTATTTTTAATAACAAATGGGGGGGGAACTAAAAATTTAGATCTACTAAAAGTTTGGAAAAAATTTCAAATTATTCAGCTGTTTTGAACATTCCGATCCTTCCATTTGAAGGGTCATTTTTTTTGTTAATGATATTAGTTCAAGAAGTGATGTGGCATTTAAAAATGAAAGGGGGTGATAATGATGGGAAAGTTTTATTTAGATTTTCGCACATCTAAGTTTACTATGGTGAGAAACATAATTAATTGTAGAAGGGTACGTGTTAATGAGTAAAAAAGAGTTTATCTTAGATCAATTGGCAGTATGCCGTAACGAGGATAGCTGGATTCAACCATAAAGTACGGCATTGAAGGGACTGAGTTTAGAGGATGTATTGTGGAAGCAAAATGAAGGATCTCATTCCATTGGTGAGATCGTAAAGCATCTTCACTTCTATAATGAGCGGTGGCTGAAACGTTTTAGAGAAGAGGTAGTGAGTCCTCCTGTAGAAAATCCAACGACGTTTTCTGCTGAAGATTTTACCGAAATGAACTGGCAAGAACTTACGATTAGAGGAGGGATTAGCTGATTGGCAACAAGAGGTTCAGGCTGCCACGGAATCAAAACTGCATGAACGAATCCCACATTTTCCTGCAGATGCCTATGGTAGTGGGCTTTATCAAACTTTTGCACACATAACACTTATCATATTGGAAAGATCATTTAATCGTGCAACCAATTCTTTTGGAGAAAATCTACTGAGGCGATTTCACTGACTCCTCAAAAACTGTTCATGCATACTGTCACTCACGAATACCATCACAAAGGACAGATTATGGCGATGTCCCGTCAGTTAGGGTATGAACCCCCAAATACTGATGTGCTGGGGACGAGAGATTAGATTTATATAGGAAAGGATTGCCCAAAGGTATGCACTTCATACCTTTGGGCATCCTTTCTAACTTTTAAGACTGAAATTAAAATGATCTTTCCTTTTTTAGTTCTTTACTCCTGTATGATTAATTACCCGTTCCATCGCTTGAATATGTCCCAAATGGTTTGCTTCATGAAACAGCGCAAATCCGGCTATTTCTCCAAAGGATTCAAGTCCCAAAAATGGTTTTTCCAGCTTTTCATTGAATCGTTCAAATGGTGCATCAGGCAGGATAGGTTCAGCGGCGGTACAGATTGCCAAATACTTTGGCGCAGAAGTTACCGGCGTATGCAGTACCTTGAGATTAGAATTTGTGAAATCTCTGGGTGCTGATAAGGTCATTGATTACACAAAAGAGGATTTTTCCACGAACGGTGAAACGTACGATCTTATTTTTGACATATTAGGAAAAAGTTCGTTTTCAGGTTGTAAAGACTCTCTAAAGCAAAATGGACAATATCTTTTAGCCAGCTTTAAGATAAAACAGCTTTATCAAATGCTATGGACTTCGATGTTCAGCAGTAAGAAAGTGGTCTGTGCGTTGTCTCAGGAAAAGCCTGAAGATTTAATTTTCCTCAAGGAGCTTATTGAGAAGCGGAAGATTAAATCGGTCATAGATAGATCCTTTCCCTTTGATCAGACTGCCGAGGCACACAGGTATGTTGAATCAGGACAAAAAAAGGGAGATGTTGTTATAACTATTTAATATTTTGTTATGAACGTGTGATTGAGTTTAAAATCGGATGTCTACAGCAACTACTCACAATCGTGGAACAAGGATTTAGCCCTCCTTTTCATTTTAGAGCCAGATTGCTGCAGAATAAAATCCCAATGCCTCATTTATATCACTGAGACATTGGGGTTTTTTAGATGAAGTATAGGATGGACCACCCTGTAATATATTTAAAAGTTTTCACCCATTCAATAATTATCTTTATATTATGATGTGTCAACATTTAGCCTTAATTAATCCTTTGTATATTTAAAAACTTCGTTAAGGGAGTGGTGGAGCATCTCAGGTAAGAAGTTTATAATCAATAGTAAACTAGTGCAATGTAATAGAAAGGTGTAGATAGAAATGAATGTTGCATCTTTTTTTCCTGAAAACATCAAAGCAGCTCTAAAAAATATTCCGCCTGGGGAGTGGATTCCAGAGCTTCCTGAAGATTGTATTCGTCTCCATTGCGGCTATCCAGCACCTGCCCTTGTTCCGGATAAGGAGCTAAAGGCAGCTGTTGCCAGTCTATTAGAAGAGGAACGTGATTTACCGCTCCATTATATTGGAAGTCCAAACATTTTAAAACTAAAGGAACAGATCAAAAAAAGATTGGAAGAGCGAGGTATCTCTGTTTCTGAAGAAGAGCTTTTAATAACCTCTGGCGCTTGTCAGGCGATCGATTTAATTGCCCGCATTATCCTGGATGAGGAGTCAATCGTGGCAGTAGAGTCTCCCACCTATATGGAAGCTTTAGAAATTTTTCAAAATTATACGAAACATCTGATCAGTATTCCTGTAGATAAGCATGGACTTCAAACTGATGTTTTGGAAGAGATTTTAGCCGAAAGGAAGCGCAATGGGCTAGCTCAGCCGCGTTTTCTATATACTATACCAACTTTTCAAAATCCAACAGGGACGACTATGACTGCAGAGCGCAGGCAGCATCTATTGGAGCTGGCCGACAGCTATAATTTCTTAATAGTAGAGGATGATGCGTATGGGGAATTATCATTTTATAAGAATCTTCCAACACTGAAAGCGATGGATAAAATGTCAAGAGTTCTGCATATCGGTTCATTTTCCAAGATAGTGGCACCAGGAATGCGTATTGGATGGATAGCAGGAGCAAGGGAAATCATTCATGCATCCGCCTGGTTTAAAAAAGATCTGAACCATCCGTTTGCTCAAGCAACCATGGCTGTATATTTAGCAAACACCGATTTTGAGGCAAAGCTCTTAACCTTGAGAGACACATACCGGGGCAAATGTGCCGTTCTACTCTCGGCACTTGAACAGTACCTGCCTGAATCAGCTTCCTGGTATGTGCCAGAAGGCGGTTACTTCGTGTGGATGAAAATTTCTGGTGTCGATACATCAAAAATGTTGGCAGCAGCGCTAGCGGAAGGGGTATCTTATATTCCTGGTAAATACTTTTTCATGAATCAAGCAGATGGGACGGAATTTCTTCGCCTTTCCTTCAGTTATGAGGATGAAAAGGAAATAGCAGAGGGGATTCGGAGACTGGGGAGAGTCGTAGAAGCTGGTCTTTAATAAAATTATTTTATGAAAGGCTATTTTCATAAAGTTTGTTGCCTTTCAATAACGCCGATTAATTTGCTGAGTTGATTGGAGCTGAGGGCACTTGACTCCTGCGGGAGGAGAGGGAAGTGGGAGACCCCGCAGGCGAAGCCGAGGAGGCTCGCATTCCTCCCCGCGGAAAGCAAGTGCCTGTAGCGGAAATCAACGGGCAGAATTCAAAAGCAAAAACAACAATTTATGAGAAAGAGCCTTATGAAAAAAGGATCAACTACCACCATTAACAGTGACTCCTAGGAGATTAAGTAAAGGTTAAAAGTGACAGAAAGATTGGAAGGAATTGAGGATGATCATTCTTGACTGGCAGTTGAGCGAAAAATTGAAGAGGAGTGTTCCTGGATGACAAATAGTAGAACAAACACTAAGGTGGATGAATTTTTAAGTAAAGCTGAAAAGTGGAAGGAAGAATTTGAGAAGTTGAGAAGTATCGTTCTTGACTGTGAGCTGACCGAAGAATTTAAGTGGATGCATCCTTGTTACACGTTTGAGAATAAAAACATCGTTTTAATACATGGATTTAAAGAATATTGTGCGCTTCTGTTTCACAAAGGTGCGTTGTTAAAGGATATCCACGGGATTCTGATCCAGCAAACGGAGAATGTACAGGCGGCGCGCCAGATTCGGTTCACCAATGTTCAAGAAATAGCTGAAATGGAAGCCATCTTGAAAGCCTATATTAGTGAAGCTATTGAAGTTGAAAAAGCCGGTTTGGAAGTAAAATCCAAAGAGCATAAAGAATACATAATTCCTGAAGAACTTCAAAATAAATTCGATGAAATCCCTGCCTTGAAAACTGCTTTTGAAGCATTGACGCCGGGGCGGCAAAGAGCATACATTCTTCACTTTTCTCAACCCAAACAATCCAAAACGCGAGTATCAAGGATTGAAAAATGTATGCCGAAAATTCTCGATGGAAAGGGATTAAATGACTGCACATGTGGATTATCTCAGAAAAAGCCAAACTGTGACGGATCGCACAAGAACATTCGATAAGAAAAATCAATTAATCAAACTCCAAGATATTACCTCACTTTGCGTTCATTCACACTTCTTTTTAGATTGCAGGTAATATTCAAAATGGAAAAAATAAAAGAATGGTATTGCAGTAAAGCTGAATAATTTTTCGTCACCTGGAAATTATATAGTTGAATCCAGACAGGAGGAATGAAGTGGAAACAAGTATGAGTGTGGAAGAAGTATTAACCGGGATCTCTGAACTTAGGGAAAAAGATGGGCAGCCGCCTCGAAAGAAGCAAGTAAAGAAATCAAATCCAGAGCTTATGAAAAATGCATTGTATTATTTTCCGAGCTGGGAAAATGCAGTAGAACAGTCTATAGGATCTTAACCTCAAAGAGTACATAAATTATTTGCTTTTTAAATTGGCCCGTTTTGCGTAACGTAGGTGGGTTCAATTAATAAAAAAACCACAGAAGGTGCCTGCCTGACGCACCTTCTGTGGTTTTTTATAAAGGAAGAATTTTTTGTTTTTGATAAGGTTTAAATGATTGTAATGGAAGAGAATGGTGACAAGAATTTTACCCCTAATATTTTTTTCAAAATAAAAGGTGAGCAAGTCTATTCTTGCTCACCTGGTAATGAAAATTTTAAAATCCCCGGTCCCCATTGAAAATTGAGTTTTTAACAATAACGTAATCCACATGGCGGATGGCGTCCAGTTTGTTCCCGCCTGCATATGAAATGGAGGATTGAAGATCCTGCTCCATTTCTTTCAGCGTATCTGCTAATGATCCTTTGTACTCGACTAAAATTCTCTTGCCTTCAACATTCTTCTTTTCACCTTTTTGAAATTCTGAGGCTGAACCAAAGTACTCTTTATAGAGCTTTCCATCTTTCTCATTTTCGATGGTTTTTCCAGGTGACTCTTCATGTCCTGCAAATAAGGAACCGATCATCACCATTGCTGCACCAAATCGAATGGATTTAGCAATATCACCATGGGTGCGAAGACCTCCATCAGCTATTATCGGCTTGCTTGCTGCCTTTGCACACCAGCGAAGTGCTGCTAATTGCCAGCCGCCCGTTCCAAATCCAGTCTTAATCTTTGTGATGCATACTTTACCAGGTCCAATTCCAACTTTTGTGGCATCAGCACCAGCATTCTCTAATTCTCTGACCGCTTCCGGGGTTCCGACATTACCAGCAATCACAAAGCTTTGAGGAAGGTATTTCTTAATATGCTGAATCATTTGGATGACAGCATTGGAATGCCCATGAGCGATATCAATGGTAATGTATTCCGGTGATAGATCTTCATCAGCTATTTGCTGGATAAACCCAAATTCGCCTTCTTTCACGCCAACACTGATCGAAGCGTATAATCCGCGTGCCTTCATATCTTTCATAAAAGAAATCCGCTTCTCTGGTTCGAATCGATGCATGATATAGAAATACCCATTCTCCGCTAAGTATATGGCAATTTTCTCATCTACAATCGTCTGCATATTGGCAGGCACTACAGGCAGCTTAAACGGACGTCCCCCTAAAAATACCGTTGTATCACATTCAGATCGGCTATTGACGATACTCTTTGCCGGAATTAATTGAATATCTTCATAATCGAATACATTTTCCATCGTAATCCTCCTAATACAAACGAAGCTGAATAAGTTATACGCCCATTGCATGGATAGGTTTTTCAGTTTCAATCGATCTTATACAAAAAGGTAAGGAAAGCATCATGCAAGCAGCAGAGTGCTTTCAATCGGATTTCATCCGCTAATAAAAAAGAGCTTAGAAAACTCCTAAGCTCAATGGATAATAGGGGGTCGATTTGTGATAGTCGACCAATTACATTTTATACAATTCAGAATGCCATTTCAACCCATTAAAGTGAAAACGCGTAAAAGTGATAATGTATTAAAAAATTTCTTTCTCATTTCATTAAATTCAATCAAATTTTCTTAAAATTTGTAAATGGATTTATGAACCTATTAGTCTAGGAAACGTTATGAAAAGATTTTTTATGGAAAAGGACTATATGAATATTTTTTTAATAAACTTGCATTTAAGAAAAATTTTGGTTACGATATTAATCGTAATAATTACGATTTAAAAACATGGTTATAAACTTAGCAGTCAAGCTAGAAATTTTTTATATCGAGTATACATATTAAAGAAATAAAAGATCAACTATTTTGTTTAAATCGTAACGTTTTTGATTTATGGGAGAGGTGAAATAAAATATAGCAGTTATTTAGTTATTCAAAAACATAGTTATTTTATCTGCAAAATTAAAGCACAGCCCACTGCAAGGCAGTGGGATAAATCGAGGGGGAAGATCATTGAATAAGAAAACTCGCATTAGCTTAGTACTAATAGTATTTTTGATGCTGCTGACAGCTTGTTCTGCGGAAAACTCGAATTCATCTGCAGAAAGAAATGGTGAAGAAAAAAAGAAAGAGATAACGTTCCTTTCCAATTTTCCAAGTGAGACACTTGATCCGCATCTGAACTATACGGCTGTCAGGGCAGGAGTAACTGAAACACTGGTGAGAGTCAATCAGGATCAAGAGCTTGAACCATGGCTTGCGGAAAGCTGGGATACAAGTGATGGCGGTCAGACATGGAGCTTTCAAATCAGAAATAACATTACCTTCCAAAATGGAAAGAAAGTAGATGCAGCAGCTGTAAAAGCTTCTTTAGAACGAAACATACAAGTGAGCGAAGCCATGAAAACGGCATTAAAGATTAAGGCTATGGAAGCGGATGGACAAACCCTGAACATTACAACTGAACAGAAATTGCCACAGTTTCCTTCCGAACTTGTTCATCCCAACACCGCTATAGTGGATAGTTCCGTGGAGAATATGGAACAAAAACCAATCGGAACTGGCCCTTTCAAAGTTGTTTCTTTTGAACCGAACAGCAAGCTGGAACTGGAAAAGCATGGAGAATACTGGGATGGGGAGGTCAAGCTTGATCGAGCAACGATGACCTTTAACGAGGATGCGAATGCACGGACAACGGCGCTTCAGTCGGGAGATGCAGATATTGTTTATCGCCCGGCAATTGAAAGCATTGAGATTCTTAAAAGTGACCAATCGATCAAAACGGATGTGGTCTCCAGTCTTCGTACGCATCTTCTCATGTACAACTCAGGCAAAGAAACATTTAAAGATCTCAATGTAAGAAAAGCGTTTGAGGCCTTGATTGATCGTCAAGTGGTTGCAGATGATATTATGGCGGGGCAAGCGACAGTCGCCGAAGGACCATTCCTGGCAGAGTCACCGTACTCACCAGACTACGAAAAGAAATTTTTTAGCATGGAAATGGCCAAAAAGTATTTAGAAGAAGCAGGATATAAGATGAAAGATGGAAAGATGGTAAAAGACGGAAAGCCGCTTACTCTTAAGCTCATGACCTATTCCTATCGTCCTGAATTGCCATTAATCTCCCAATTGCTGCAATCCAATGCAAAAGAACTGGGAATTGCCATTGAAATTCAGCAGGTTGAAAATATTGATGAATATTTGGCAGAGAAAACGGATTGGGATATAGCCACATACAGTTTGATTACTGCTCCAAGAGGAGATGCGAGCTATTTCCTTAATTCTGCGTATATGGCAGGGGGAGCAATTAATCCAGGGCAAATTCAGAATAAACAGCTTACAGAGCTAATAGAAGAGTTGAATCAAACGTCTGATAATGAAAAACGGAATGAAATATCGAAAGCAGCTATCAAGATCATTGATCAGGAAAAACTGCACTCCTTTCTTGTTCATCCCAATAATTTTGTTGCATATAAGGATTACGTCCTAAATTGGCAGACCAGTACAAGTGAATACTATACATTAACCAAGGACCTAGATGTGAGGACAAAATGAAACAGGCTGGTAAAAGACTGTTTGAGCTTGTGCTTTTCCTGTTTATATTATCCTTTATAAGTTTTGTGTTCATGAAGGCAGCTCCTGGTGACCCTGTAAGATACATGCTGAATATTGATGACGTTTCTATTACAGATGAACAGGTTGAAGAGCTTAGAAATGAGCTTGGCTTTAATGAACCCCTTTATGTCCAGTATTGGAATTGGCTGATCCGATTCTTTCAGTTTGATTTGGGGGAATCTTATATGACGAAACAGCCAGTTTTGCAGGAGCTGATTAACAAAGTTCCTTCCACACTTGCCTTAACCTTTTCATCAATGGCGGTTATGATGCTTATAGCTGCACCAATAGGAACTCTTGCTGCCTTGTATAAGAATAAATGGATTGATCACCTCAGCAGGATTTTTGCTTTAATTGGTGCTTCAGTCCCCAGCTTCTGGCTGGGACTGCTTTTTATGCAGCTGTTTTCTGTTAAACTGGGAATTCTGCCTGCTATGGGAAAAGGTACTTTTCTTCATTTACTGCTGCCATCCCTAACATTGGGAATTGCGATGGCTGCTGTTTATGTTCGGCTATTGAGGTCCAGTCTGCTGGAAAGTCTGGGACAGGATTTTATCAAGTCTGCGAGGGCACGGGGACTTTCACAAAAAAGAATTTTTTTCTTCCATGCCTTTCGCCACTCCCTTACCCCGGTTATAACCATCTTTGGGGTAAGTCTCGGGAGTTTGCTTGGCGGAACAGTTATTATTGAAGTTCTTTTTGCATATCCTGGGGTTGGCAAACTGGTGGTAGAAGCAATCGTTAGAAGGGATTATCCGGTTATCCAGGGGTATATTCTTTTCATGGGGCTGTTTGTTGTGATGATTAATTTATTGGTTGATCTTTCGTACCGATACCTGAATCCGGAAATCCGATTGAGGGGTGGAGACAAGGGATGATTAATCGTTTGCGAACAACAAATTCGGTCATTTTATTAATGGGTCTTTTTCTTATAGCCATCATCATTGCTCCTTTTATTGCCCCATTTGACCCGAATCAGGTGAATATGGCGAACCGGTTAAAACCAGTGAGTTTGGAACATTTTTTGGGAACTGACCATTTAGGGAGAGATGTTTTTTCCCGAATATTGGCTGGTGCCCAAACGACAGTCGGCACAAGTTTTCTGGTATTGGCTATTTCATTGCTTCTTGGTGTTCCAATTGGCCTCGTCTCTGGATATATCGGAGGAAGATTAGACCGTATTCTCATGAGGGTAGTCGATGCCTTTATGGCGTTCCCTGATTATATTGCCGCGATAATTTTGAGCGGGCTGCTGGGGCCGGGGATATTCAATTTAATCTTTGCCATTGTAATGGTGAAATGGGTCGGGTATGCCAGATTAGCCAGGAGTACCGTTCTGACTGAAAAACAAAAGGATTATATCTTAATAGCTAAAGTCAATGGTGTTGGCTCGATGAATATATTGCGCAGACATATGATTCCTCATGTTTTAGGGAATGTGATGGTTCTTGCGACCCTGGATGCCGGAAAAATCATTTTAATGATCGCTTCTCTCTCCTATATTGGCTTAGGGGCTCAGCCTCCGACTCCAGAGTGGGGGGCGATGCTGAATGAAGCAAAGGCATTCTTCTATAATGCTCCACACTTAATGCTCATTCCCGGTTTAGCCATCATGGTGATTGTCCTTATTTTTAATTTGTTTGGTGATTATTTAAGAGATTACTATGATGTGAAAAACCAGAACGGAGGCAGATGATGTCTGTTTTAACCATTTCGAATTTAACCATAAAACATAGGGAAGAAACCCTGGTACAAAATATCAGGTTATCCATCAATGAAGGGGATTGGCTGGCGCTTGTCGGTGAGAGCGGAAGCGGGAAAAGTGTAACATCTTCGTCCATTGGAGGCCTGCTGCCGCGTGAGCTCATCATTTCATCAGGCAGCATCCATCTTGGCGGCGTAAACCTCTCCAGCTTAAAGGAAAAAGAATGGCGGACCTATCGCGGGAAAGCCATTTCCTATATTTTTCAGGATTATCAGGGAGCTTTCACCCCATTTATGTCCATCGGTGCTCAATTCGATGAAATGCTGAAAACACATTTGAATGATTCGAAACAACTAAGAAAATCAAGGGCTTTGGAGTGTTTAAACAATGTAAATCTGCCTGCAGAAAGGGTCTATAAAAGCTATCCATTTCAGCTAAGCGGAGGGCAGCTGCAAAGGGCTGCCATTGCCATGGCGACGATACTGAAACCGAAATTGCTCATTGCAGATGAGCCGACAACCGCTCTTGACAGTATCACTGCAGCCCATGTTCTTCAGCTGCTTGCTGAGCAGCAAAAGCAAACAAACTGCGCAGTATTATTTATTACTCATGATTTGCGACATGTACGGAAATTCGCCAATAAAATGGCTGTCATGCGAAAGGGAGAGATTGTCGAGTCCGGAATGACAACGGCGGTACTAAAGCATCCCAAGCATGCCTATACGAAAGCATTGATAGCTGCCATTCCTTCTTTGAAGCAGACGAAAGAACGACTGGTAACGATATAAGATTTGTTTTAAAAAAAAGCGGGTGATTATATGAGTACGGCTGGACTTGAGGTGCTGGTTTCAAAAAATATTACAAAGCAGTATTCGTCTGGACAAATTGCGGTCGATCAAGTATCTCTTGTCATAAAGAAAGACGAATGTCTGGGCATTGTTGGGGAGAGCGGGAGCGGGAAAAGCACATTAGCGAGGTGTCTCCTTGCATTGGAAAAAGTGGATCAAGGTGAAATCTGGTTTAAGAACAAGGCGCTGCATACGGCTAGTAAAGAGGACCTTCGCTCAATTAGAAGGGGAGTCCAGGCAGTCTTTCAAAACCCTGCCGCCTCACTGAATCCGAAACTGAAAATCATCGATTCGTTAATGGAACCACTGGATTTTCAAAAAATTATCCAGCCAGCTTTTTTAATAGGAACTCGGCATCAGAGGGAAAAGACAGCAGAGCATCTGCTTGAGATGGTGGAGCTTCCATCCAAGTATCTTACCTGTTATCCCCATGAATTAAGCGGGGGCGAAAAGCAGAGGGTCACGATCGCCCGGGCCATAAGTATTGAGCCTTCGCTTATCATTCTTGATGAACCCACAGCGAGTCTTGATGTTTCGGTTCAGGCAAAAATATTGAATCTTTTAAAAGACCTCCAGCAGCATTTAGGAGTTTCCTATCTATTTATTTCGCATGATTTGGCTGCAGTTAACTTTATGAGCGACCGGATCATGGTGATGAAACAAGGGCAAATAGTAGATCAATTCAGCAAATATGATTTGTTTTCAGTGAAAAGAAATCCATATACTAAGGAATTGCTGCATGTCTTTGAAGGGTAAGGGGGATCTTCATGAATCATAAGGCATATCTCGCTTTGGCTATTCCACTCATTTTTTCAACCATAACCACTCCCTTATTGGGGGCGGTTGATACAGCGGTGGTGGGCCAGATGCAGGATCCTTCATATATTGCTGCAGTTGCAGTAGGAACGATTATTTTTAATACAATGTATTGGCTGTTTGGATTTTTGCGGGTCAGCACATCCGGATTTGCCGCTCAAGCTCAAGGTGCAAAGGACGCGGAAGGCGGTATGCTGGCAATCGCCCGTCCTTTCCTTATCGCTGTTATAGCAGGAACTAGTTTGATTGCCCTTCAGTTGCCAATTATGCAAGTGTTCTTGCCGCTGTTAAGCCCGGATCATCATGTACAGTCACTCGCCGATGATTATTTGCAGATCAGGATTTGGGGTGCGCCTTTTGCTCTCTTAAACTATGTCATTCTGGGCTGGCTGATGGGAATGTCTATGATCAAAATATCGCTGTTATTGCAAGTGTTGATGAACCTCATGAACATCGTCCTGGATATCCTCTTTGTATTTGGCTTTTCGTGGGGTGTTTCCGGTGTAGCAGCAGCGACTTTACTGTCAGAAATAACGGCTTTTGCCATCGGATTAGCGGTTGTTTTGAAAGCATCTCCTTTCAAAGGAACATTTCCATCTTTTCATAAAGTGATAGATCCGTCATCGTTCAAGAAAATGATGAAAGTGAACAGGGATTTGTTTATTAGGACAGTTTGTTTGTTAACTGTTTTTAATTTATTTACTGCCAAGGGTGCTTCCTTTGGAACAGAAACATTGGCTGCCAATGCAATCCTGCTCCAAATCCATTACATCATGGCTTATTTTTATGATGGTTTTGCCAATGCCTCCAGTATTATGACAGGAAAAGCAATTGGCTCAAAAGATAAAACACTGTATCAGCAGACACTCAAGTTATCGATGCAGTGGGCAATATATTCCTCGGTTATGATAGCCAGTGTCTACTATTTGCTGAATGATTATATCCTCAGGTTATTTACGAATATTCCAAGGATCGTAGAAACGGCCCAAAGCTATGAAATTTGGATAATTGTATTTCCCCTAACGATAAGTTTTGGTATTATCCTTTATGGAGTTTTCACCGGTGCAACCGAAGCTGCGCCCATTCGGGATTCTATGCTTATCGCCTTGTCCATTTTTTTACTTGTATATTTTCTGGTGGTGCCGATCGCCGGAAACCATGGATTATGGCTGTCCTTTCTGATTTTCAGTGCAGGGCGTTCCGTCTTTTTATCAATGTTTGTCCCCCGGTTAACAAGAAAACTGTTTCCTGAGACTGGACCATTTAAAAATGAAGAAAATAAAACACTTGAGAGCTCCTTATTATAATGAAGGAGCTCTTTTTTTAGTAGCGTTATGCAATTCGGTATGGTCAAGTCTCTGAAACAGGGGACATAGATTTCCTTTACAAATGATAACATTAATTGTATACCGGCTGATTTTTTCCCTTTTGATCAGTACCTTAAAACATCCCATTCTTATTAGGAGAATCTTCAGGTATAGGCTGCCCTACATCCCAAAGTTCAACAATCTGGTCATCTTGAAAACGAAAGATATGTACAACTGCTCCTCCAAGATCCTCGGGATTCTGCTTCACATGAGAATAAACAGCAACAGTGTCATTTTCTTGGATAGCCTTTTTGATCTTTAATATTTTGTTTGGGTTTTGAACTGCATTCTCTTCCATCGCAAGCATGAGTGAATCTGCATCGCCATGGAAAAAGGGATTGTGGTGAGAAAAATCTGGACCGATGTAACGCTGGTATGCTTCACGAACATTCCCTGATGCTACGAGCTGCAGAAAAGAAACTGCTTTCTCTTTATGGGTGAGGTTCGATGTAAACTGTTGTTCCGTCCCCATCTTAATCATCCTTTCATTTCAAGAATTGTTTTGAAATTTAATAGAAGTATAAGATATATTCAAATCAATGACAATTAGATAAAGTCCAGATATGATCATTTTAAGTGTGTATATAAGTATTTTTATTCGTTAACACTTCTTAAGTGGTATTATTTAGAAGGCTCTTTTCTCCTAAATTGTTGTTTTAGGAATTCTGCTCGTTGATTTCCTCTGCAGGCACTCGCTTTCCACGGGGTTACCGGGAGCCTCCTCGACGCCATGGGGTGCAGGGGCTCCCTTGGTACCCTACTCCCTCAGGAGTCTCGTACCTTCCGCTCCAATCAACTCAGTGGTTAACCTAGTCAGCAGCCTATAATCAACAAACTTTAGGAAAACAGCCATTAGAAAAAAGATTAAATAAAGGAGTACATTATGACAATTATTGATAAATTAAATCTGAGCAAATATAAAAATATGGCTGTGCTTCATCAGCCAAGTGATTATGATTTATTTAATGGATATAAGGCGGAATTATCAGGGGAGCATGATACTATTTTCATCTTTGTAGAAACGATTGATGAAATGGTGAATCATACTCGAAAAGTGATCAATGAGGAACAGCTGCTTGAAAAAGGATACTTATTTTTCGCCTATCCGAAAAAAGGGAATAAACGGTATGATACGTTCGTTCATAGAGATGATATTTTTCCAGTAATGAAAGTAGGCGAAGATGGATATGTGGAAAATAGCGATGTAAAATTCTCGCGGATGGTGAGTATGGATGATGTATTTACTGTTGTTGGATTAAAACGTGAAAAGAAGAAAGAAAAAAAGTCATCCGCTCCAAGTCAGTGTGTAGCTGATTACGAGGATAACGTGAAAGATGTTGAAAAGCTATTAGCAGATTATCCAAATGAATTGAAATTTTATCAGGAACTAACACCAGGTTATCAAAAGGATTGGGCTCGTTATATCTTTTCTGTTAAGCAGCAGAAAACACGTGATAAACGCGAAGCACAGATGGTTGATATCTTATCACAAGGATATAAATCAGTTGATTTATTTCGACAAAAGAAGAAATAGCAAAGTAATAGCCACCGATTTAAGTTAGAAAGAGGTAAACCATACTTGAAAAAATGATAACAGTGGATTAAGACATTAAATTATTCACAACTGGGAATTGACTAATTACATATTTGAAAAAAGGCATTCTTCATGAAAGTAATGCCTTTTTAATTTGCTTTATAAGTTGATAATATTGTTAAAGTACAGATATTTTGTTTTTTAATAAAGAAAAAGGTTGGATTATGATGAACACGATTGCGTTATTAAACAGTTTTTACCGAGAAGATGTTATTACAGATTTTATTTCTAATCTTATAAACAGTGAAGAGAATTATGCTAAATGGTTTGCAAGGTCAATATGTGATGTGTCAGATACAGATGCGAGGTTTGTTTCAAAGACACGTATAGGTCTAGGGAGGGGGATTGGTACCCCGGATTTAGTGATCGAAAGGAAAGTTAATTACAAAACCGATTTGATTATCGTGATTGAGAATAAACTGGGTGCACTTGAGGGAGCTGAACAAACAAATAGATATGCATCTGATAAAGGAAAAGGGAAGCTTTATTCCACGCTCAAAGTAGGGCAGGATGTTCCGATTAAATTTCTGTTCTTGACCTTAGATCCTTATACACCAGCAAAAAACCCTTTTTTTGATAAAAAAGATTATTTGGATTTTGTTCATGTGGATTGGAATAACGTAATAAAAGATGAAGCAGCAAGGAAGATTATGTATGATTTTTCATCTTTACTTAAAGAATTCTATGAACCAATTACCTCAGCAAAACTAACAGATAACATTGCGGCTAAAACCAAAAATCTTAATGCATTACAGAAAAAACTGATTTGGATCAATATGCTTCAAACAGTTCAAGATACATTGCCAAATCGGCTTACAATGACTTTCGGGGAAGCAGGGGGATTTGGCAGAAATGCTGCTGTGTTCTTGTTCAGTAAAAAAGAATGGGTTCAGAACCGCTTTGATGGAGAGAAATTATTAGCTAATTCCATGAATATTCATTTTGAACTATCTATTAACTTATTAAACTTTAGTAAAGTTTCAGACTTTGCCTTGCATTATGAGCCAAATCCTTATAAACCCAAGAAAGATTATTTAAACGTTAAAGGATATAAAGAATATGAACTTCTCCGTGAGAAAAGATATGACTACCTTCATCAGTTAATAAAGAATCTGGATCAAAAAGAGTTATTTACTATAAGAAAAGGGAGTAATTCGATCCTGCGCATTAATATTAACAACAACCAGCGGTTTGAAGATGTAGTTAGAGAATTAATAGATGTAATGGAGAAGCTAATTCCTCTAATAGACCAAATGGTGAACATTTCGTAATTAATAATTTCATAAATCTTATCTATTGGTCATGAAATGGGGCCTGGACTAGTTCGTTTTAAAATTTATTAAGAATTTGTAAAATTACTACTTTCTTTAAGAAATATTCCATTTTTACTAGTCGTCAAAAAAAGAGGCATTCTTTTTACCTGTTTTAATTAAAAATATATTATTTTAGGCGGCCACAGGCTTAATAAACGTTTCATCCTTTCTTAGATCCAGCTAGAAACCCCCAACTTAACTCCTATTTTTTGTTTATTCATATTTTACAAAAGGTTAACTTCCCCTTAAGAATATTCTGTTAACTTATTTAATAGAAAGCTTAGGAGAATGACAGCTCCAAAAAAATAGGAGGTATTTTTATGTTATTAGGAAGCAAGGATCTTAACAGAAGAGATTTTTTAAAAGTTGGGGGAATGAGCACGCTGGCAATCACTCTGGGGTCAACTGGACTTTTTTCAATGGGCGGAGCCTCCAGTGCGCTGGCTGCAGCTCCAAACCCAACTAGCGGTTTCGGAGGCTACGGTCCTTTAGTCAAAGATCCAGAGGGTATTCTGGATCTTCCCCGGGGATTTAAATACAAAATCATTTCTAAAACAGGAGATCGAATGTCTAACGGCGATTTGGTTCCCGGCAATCTTGATGGAATGGCTGCCTTTCATGGCCAAAAAAATACAACGATCCTTGTGAGGAATCATGAACTCGGAACGAATGCAGATTTCCCTGTTAACGGAAAGAATCCATGGAGCAAAGGAGCTGCTGGCGGAACAACTGCTCTGATTGTCGGACAAAATAACGAGGTCATTAGCGAGTATGTGACGAATTCAGGAAATATCAGGAACTGTGCAGGCGGGCCTTCCACATGGGGAACATGGTTAACATGTGAGGAGACCCGGGAACTTGGACATGGTTTTGTTTTTGAAGTAAATCCGCATGAGCCTGAAAATGAAATGTCGAAAACACCTATTCGGGATATGGGTTACTTTTCTCATGAAGCATGTGCGGTCGATCCAGCAACAGGCATCTGGTACTTAACTGAGGATAGCAATCCAAGCTTTTTATATCGTTTTACTCCAAATGACCGCAGTCAAAAACTTGGTTCTTTGCAAAAAGGCGGAATTCTTGAAGCGGCAGCCATTGATGAATTGCCTTCTTCCTCAGCCAGCACCTTCAGCAATGGACAAAGGTTTGGGATCGTTTGGAAGCAAATTAATCCAGAGCGTGCAAAAGAAGATGCGCGTGATATGGGATGCATTCGCTTTAGCCGCTTGGAAGGAGCCTGGTTTGCAGCAGGAACACTTTGGTTTGACGATACCAGTGCCGGCACAGGAAAACTTGGCCGTGTCTACCGCTACTATCCGGCAACCAATACACTAGAGCTGTTCTATGAATCTGCAGCTTCAAATGACCTGGAAATGCCCGATAATATAACGATTACTCCTTGGGGAGACCTGTGGATTGCCGAAGATGGAAGCGGAAACGACCGAATTATAGGCCTTACTCCTGAAGGGAATGTATACCCGTTTGCGGAGAATACCCTAAACGGTTCTGAATTTGCAGGACCTGCATTTTCACCAGATGGCAACACTCTCTTCGTTAATATCCAAAGCCCAGGCATAACTTTTGCGATAACCGGTCCTTTCTCGCGAAGAAATGCTGCTCGCCAGCGTGCAATGAGTTACGCAGCTCCTCCAGCTTCCTTCGCGCCTGCTGTTTCAGATAAGCTGGCTGCATTCGCAGAAAAACAGGGGATGTCTAATCTAGAAGCCGCAGCTTTAGAACGCCACGGAATGCCCATTATCTAATTGCAGGGTAGGGCATAAGAGATCATTTTCACTAGATCTTTAAATACAGGAATCGAAACTATCAGGAAAATTATTAATAAGGCGCCTGTCCACCTTCTTCTTTAAAGAATTAATGAATAAGGGGACAGGCACCTTTTGTTAGAAGATACTTCTAAAGAATTCTTCTTTTTAAATAGGCTCTGTTAAAGCTTATTGTTGTTTTTTAGCACCCTGTTGATTGGAGCGAAAGGCACTAATCCCGCGAAAATGCATTCGCATTTCCTTCGTGCGGTGTTATTTCAGGGAAGCTTATTCAAAGTCCTGCGGGAGTGCGGATCAAAGGGAGACCCCGCAGGAGCAAAGCGACGAGGAGCGTCGGACCGCCCGCGGAAAGGGAGTGCCTGCAGAGGAAATCAACAGGCAAATTTAACAGAGCCTTTAAATAAAAGGTACCAGTTACCATTAAGACGTGATATAAACATAAGCTCTTTTTTCCCTTTCCATTAAACTTGGAAAGAGTTATTTTATGCAATCCTCATTTAAAGATGCCAGGAATTTATGAGTTATTTCCAATATACTTAAGGGAGTAAATATGTGTTTTAGTTAAGTCAATGACTTCTTCGATAAATTCCTCTTGGGATACTTTGAAGCCATTTTGAATCCAATTCTGAAGGAGTCCATAAAAGCCATAGGCTGTATAGCGTTTAAAGTAATCCATATTGACTGGGATATTGTTGATGGTTTCGAATATAAATTGTTCCTTATAAATTTTTAAGATAGTTTGAGGGAACTGTATGTGTAACCCTGGTAACGTGTCATCGTAATTTAACAGTTCAAAAAAATTCCGGTTTTTATAGATATAAGAAACGATATTAAAAGATGGTGCATTTAGCTTGGCTGTATAGACTTTGTGGCCAGGTATGTATGGTTTGCCTACTGAAGCTTCTAACCCTTGAAGCATGGAAACAAGTAAATCTTCAGCAAATTCAATTTTATCTGGGTAATGGATATAAAAGGTACTGCGATTATAAGAGGCATAATCGACAATGTTTTTTACAGTAACAGAATGGTAACCCTTCTCTTTTATGAGTTCAATCAATGCTTGCTTTAAATGATCTTTTGTCCGATTTTGTCGTTGAGATGTGGTATTTTGTTCGTTATTCATGAAAAAACCTCCCTCGAAATAGACAGTTTCATCATAAGTGTCTAACTAGTAGACACTTAATCATATCTTATTGATTGTTTAATGTGAACAAAATAGTACAATTAAATTGTAAACAAAATAGTACAGATTGTAGATTTGTCTAGTACTTTTTTTGAGTGTCTTAAAGAGATTTTAATACTAGGAGGATGTGGAATGGGGAAATTGCAAGACAAAGTAGCTGTGATTACCGGTGGAGCATCTGGTATTGGAGCAGCAACAGCACGCTTATTCGTTTCAGAAGGAGCCAAAGTGGTTCTTGTTGATTTAAATGAGGAAAAAGGGAAAGCTTTTGAGGCAGAGTTGAAAGCGCTTAACGCTAAAGCTCTTTTTATAAAAGCAAACATTACGAGTGAAGAAGAGGTCGCAAATATCTTTAAACAAACTGTTGAAACGTTTGGAAAAGTGGATATTGTCTTCAACAATGCGGGGATTGGCCGTGTTCATCCTTCACATGATTTGGAGTATTCAGAATGGCGCAATACCGTAAATGTTGACTTAGATGGTGTCTTCTTAGTAGCACGCGAGTCCATCCGTGAAATGCTAAAAACAGGCAGCGGTACGATTGTTAATACCGCATCTATGTATGGTTTCGTAGGGTCTCCTGGTTCAGCAGCCTATAACGCTGCAAAAGGTGGCGTGATTAACTTAACTCGCTCACTTGCACTGGAATATGCAGAACAAAATATCCGTATCAACGCACTGTGCCCTGGATTTATTGATACGCCTATAATTCCGGAAGCAAGCAAGCAAGCTTTAGTTGCAGCCACACCGATAAAACGTCTTGGTAAAGCAGAAGAAATGGCAAAAGCAGTATTATTCTTGGCTTCTGATGATTCTTCATTCATGACTGGCAGCAGCTTAACGGTTGATGGTGGGTATACAGCGCAATAAATCATGCGGACAGTTCTTTTGCTTCAAGTTTGAACAGTAATGGTTCTTAATCATCCAGCTTTGCGGTTTTACAAGCACCACAGGGGACTAAGTAGGAAAAAATGATTTTTACTACTATATATCCTTAATAAAAGATATTTTAATTAAAGGTAAATTAAGGGGATATCAATGCATAGTTATGTATTCTTTCCAATAATAATAGGATATTCCCTTTAGAGCTAGAAACAAAATGAAGGAGGAAATTTCCAATGAGCAATCGGTTTGATGGGAAAGTAGTATTAATTACAGGTGCAGGATCCGGTTTGGGTCAAGCTTCTGCCTTACAAGTAGCAAAAGAAGGAGCAAAACTTTCACTCGTTGATTTAAACGGTGCTTCCTTAGAAGAAACAAAAAGTAAAGTGTTAGAAGTTGCACCAAACGCAGAAATGTTGCTTATCACTGTAAATGTGGCAGACGAAAAAGCAGTTGAAAGCTATATTCTTTGCCAAAGGAAAAGGAAATTATTGTTGTCTGCACGACTGGAAATTTTGCTGCGAAGTGTGCAGCCATCCTTTCTGAAAAAGAATATAATTCTATTGTTTTAGAGGGCGGTATTACAGCTTGGAAGGAGTGTATAAAAAAATAAATAAATGATAATTACTATTGACTTAAAATAATTATAGGTGCTATAGTCTATTTAAATTCAAAAAATTCCGGCGATTACCGCAGGAAGTTACAGCCTAGAGGTGTGTTTTGTGGTTAGATTAAAGGATATTGCTGAGTATGTTGGCGTTTCTATTTCTACTGTTTCCAGAGTCATTCAGAATGACCAGACAAGAAATGTTAACCAGGAAACGAAAAATAAAATTTGGCAGGCTGTCAAAGAGTTAGGGTATACACCCAATCAGCATGCAAGAAATCTGGTTAGCAACAGACAAAATAAAAGTGATGCCAGGACAATGAAAATTGGCTGGGTTGCCAATCCTAAACAGGCTGAGATAAATCCATACTTTTCCAGTATCTATACAGGTATTCGTGATACTTTAGCAGATAATGATTATACATTAATAAGTATTACTAAGGATGAGATTGAAAATGAGGCACTTCTTCTCAAGACAATTCATGATCTCGGGATTGAAGGACTGCTGCTAATCGACAGAATTGATAAGAGTTTAATTGACTACATACAGCAAACCATTCCTGTTGTGGGACTAGACTTTTACTATTCCGATAAAGATATTGCGATTATTGATTATAACCGTAAGTCGGCAATAGAAAAGGTTGTTCAGCATTTAGTGAGTCAAGGTCATCGTGATATTGGGTTTATCGGCGGAGGAATTAATGAAGCCTTCCAGGACTTATACGAAGAACCACGATTTCAAGGTTATCAATCTGCAATGAAAGAAGCGGAACTTTCTATTCGAGATGAATGGGTTATCAATACTAGATGGAAAATGGAAAACAGTTATGAGGGAATGAATCAACTCATTAAAAGCAGTTCTGGATACTTGCCAACAGCTATGGTTTGTGCAAGTGATTTAATGGCACTGGCTGCGATGAGAGCAGTTATAGAAAATCAGCTAAGAATCCCCGAGGATATTGCTTTCTTTGGAGTGGATAATATTGAAATGGGGAAATATTCATCACCGCCGCTTTCAACCGTGGAAATCCCCAAATATGAAATGGGAAAAATGGCCGCGAAAACGATTATGGAAATGGTAGAGGAAAAAGTCGTTCTTCCAATAAAAATTATTTTACCATTTGAGTTAGTCATTCGTGAATCATCTTCTAAAAAACGGACCTAGGCGGTTCTTTTTTTAAAAATGTTAGGAAAACGTTTGGATAAAAACCGGAAAATTTTCCGGAAACTTATTTTTTGCTCATTAGAAAGGAGAAATTTACATGAAGACAATGACAGCGCTCCTTATAGGAGCTGGGGACAGAGGGGCGAGAGCCTATGCACCGTATGCATTGGATTATCCGCATGAATTAAAAATTGTTGCTGTTGCAGAACCGAATAAGGAAAGGAGAGGGAGAATCCAGCAAGAACATCAAATTCCAAATGAAAGTTGCTTTGATTCATGGGAAGAGATCTCACAGCTGGACATACAAATTGCCGATATTGCCATTATCTGTACCCTTGATAGAAATCACTTCAAAGTGACCATGAGAGCTTTAGAGCAAGGGTATCATGTCCTCCTTGAAAAACCAATGTCTCCAGACCCGCTTGAATGTATTTTAATGGAACAGCATGCCAAAACATATAACCGGCAGCTGACCATCTGCCATGTCCTCAGGTATACCGACTTTTGGTCCGCCATTAAAAAGGTAATTTCCAGAGGGGAAATAGGTGAAGTTGTATCTCTTCAATTAAATGAAAATGTTGAAGTCATGCATATGTCACATAGCTTTGTAAGAGGTAATTGGAGTAATAAAGAAAATTCGAGTCCAATGATCCTCCAGAAGTCTTGCCATGACATGGATATCATTTCATATGTTATGGGAAAAGCATGTAAACAAGTAAGTTCGTATGGGTCGCTGATGCATTTTAAAAGGGAAAATGCCCCGGAAGGAGCCCCATTACGATGCTTGGATGGCTGTCCTGCCGAGCTTGAGTGTCCTTTCCATGCGGGAAGATATTATCTCGGTGAAGGAAGAGGGTGGGCAAAAAAATTTACAGAAGACTATACAAATGAAGGCATTATTAAAGCCTTGAATAAAACCCCTTATGGAAAGTGTGTATATCGTTCAGATAATAATGTCGTTGACCATCAGGTCGTCAATATGGAGTTCGAGGGCGGAGCGACCGCTACCTTCAGCATGTGCGGATTTACAAGAGAACAAACTCGAATCGTTCAAATTATGGGAACCAAAGGTGAAATCCGCGGAAACATGGAAGAAAATAAAATCTCTATTTTTGATTTCCTAACCAGGCAGGAAACAGTGATTCATTTTGATCAGCCAGTTGGCGGGCATGGCGGTGGAGACCGCGGAATTATGAGACTATTCCTGGAAGAAGTCCGGAATGGTAATAAAGAGGATAGTGTTTCTTCTGTTTCCGCATCTGTAAGAAGTCATCTTATGGCATTTGCGGCGGAAGAGTCACGGTTAAACCAGGGTCAATCTATCAATGTAGATGAATATTATCATAGTTTAGTTGAGAATATCAAAGTTTAAAAGGTTGTAAACACAGCTTTTTATGCAGTGTTGCAATATATTTGACCAGTTAAGATTCAATCTTAATGGGGAAACATGATTATTTGGAAAACGTTATCCAGGGAGGTGGTAAACGTTCTAAATAACTAAATCATCAATAACATTTTTATTCATCTAGAGAAAACCCCTTATGTTTTGAGTTAGGAAAACAAAAACTTTAGGAAAGAAGGGAAATGGGATGAAGAAATGGATTATTATGCTTTTAACCGTAGTATTCGGTGTGCTTAGCCTTACTGGCTGCAGCGATAGTGATACAGCATCCAGCGGAGAGAAGGATGGCAAGGTTGAGATTACTTATGGCTTCTGGGATAAAAAGCAGGTTCCTGCGATTGAAGAAATTATTAAGTTATTTAATGAAAAATATCCTGACATTGAAGTGAAAACAGAAATCACTCCTTATGGCCAATACTTTCAAAAGCTCGAAACGGCAGCAACTGGCGGTGCTTTGCCAGATGTTTTATGGATGAATGGTGCTCACGTTGTTCAATATGCAGAAGGGAAGGTCATTCTTCCATTAAGTGAAATGGCTGAAAAGGACAACTATAGCTTAGATAATTATCCGGAATCATTGATTGATCTGTATACGGTTGACGGAGATATTTATGGGATTCCAAAAGATTATGATACAACTGGGCTATGGTATAACAAGAAAATCTTTGATGAGGCTGGAGTATCCTACCCGGATGAAACATGGGATTGGGAGAAATTGAAGGAAGTTGCGAAACAGCTGACTGACGAAGAAAAAGGAATTTGGGGCTATGCCGCACTAATGGGCAATCAAGGCGGATACTATGATTTCATTTGGCAAAACGGCGGTTATATCATTTCTGAGGATGGCAAGTCCGTGGGGTTTGACAAACCTGAAGCTATCGAGGCATTAGAATACAATGTCAGCTTTATTAAGGAAGGGTTATCTCCTACGCAAGCGCAAATGACCGAAACGGCTGCTTCTGAATTATTCTCTTCTGGAAAGATAGCAATGATGTTTGACGGTCCTTGGATGGTTCCTGAATATAAGAAAAATCCTGACTTAAATGTTGCTGTGGTTCCGCAAGGAAAAAAACGTGCAGTTTCTATTCACGGCCTATCTAATGTAATATCTTCGAATACTAATCATAAAGAAGAAGCTTGGAAGTTTGTTCAATTCCTTGGTTCTAAAGAAGCAGCTGAAGTATTTGCCAAAACTGGAACGGTCATACCTGCATATGACGGTACACAGGATGCTTGGAAAGAATCCGTTCCCAACTTAAATCTTCAGGCTTTTATTGATGGAGCAGACTATTCAGTTCCATTGCCAAGTGTGAAAAACACCGGGGAGATCTGGCAGTACGAAACAGATGTACTTAAAAAGGCCTGGAGTGAGGAAATAAGTATTGAAGAGGCCGCAGAAGAGCTGGCAAAGAAAGCAAATGAGGCATTGGCCAAGTAATAAAACAGAAGAGAAGAATTTTGATATTCTTCTCTTCCATTCATAAAAGGAGGGAAGACTTTGAAGGAAGTACCTCTTCAGACAGAAGTAAAATCAGCAAAAAGGATAAAGGTTTCGAGCCTCGCAAAGACAAGGAAGCGTTCTGATTATTTTTGGGCTTATCTTATGATTGCTCCTACAATGCTAGGGCTGTTTATTTTTTATCTGTGGCCTATTGTTCAGAATTTTTACTTTAGTTTTACCGAATGGGGGGCATTTGGACAGTATGAGTGGACAGGTTTAGACAATTATAAGAGATTGCTAGAGGATGCAACTCTCGTACAAGCCTTTAAGAACACAATCATCTATATCATATTAACTGTGCCAATTGGAATTTACCTATCCATTATTGTGGCGGTTCTTTTAAACCAGAATATAAAAGGTAAATCCATTTATCGAACTTTGTTCTTTTTACCTGTAATCACCATGCCTGCTGCAATAGCGATGGTTTGGAAATGGCTTTATAACGCTGATTACGGGATGTTAAATTATTTGTTATCTTTGGTTGGAATTAAAGGGCCACAGTGGGTAAGTGATCCCAATATTGCTTTATATTCAATTATTGCCGTGGCGATCTGGAGCGGTATTGGCTACAATATGGTCATTTTCCTATCAGGGCTGCAAGGCATTCCAAAAATGTATTATGAGGCAGCAGAAATAGACGGAGCTGGTCCTGTCACCGTATTTTTTAAAATCACACTGCCGCTGCTTTCGCCAGTTATTTTCTTTGTGACCATAATGTCACTAATTGGTGCTTTTCAAGTATTCGACTTAATTTTCATGATGATTGGAAAAAGCAGCACAGCGCTGGAAAGTACACAGTCTATTGTCTATTTGTTCTATCAGCATGCCTTTGTATTAAATGATAAGGGATATGCTGCAGCTATTGCAGTTCTATTATTAGCGGTCATTTTGATTATTACATCAATTCAGATGGTCCTGCAGAAAAAGTGGGTTCATTATGATTAAAGGGAGTGATGCCGATGGAAAGAACACTTAAGCTTTTTACAAGTAAAACATTCCTTTTCCATTTCATCCTGATTGTTGGGACGGCAGCAATGGTTCTGCCTTTCTTATGGATGATCCTTACCTCGTTAAAGACGTATGCGGAGTCGATTCAAGTACCGCCGGTTTTGATTCCGGAAGATTTTCAATGGGGGAACTATAAAGAAGTATTTGGACTCCTGCCCTTTTTCAAATTTATGTACAATACAGTTATTATTACTGTTTTGCGGACAGTTGGGCAGTTGTTCCTATGTTCATTAGCCGCTTATGCTTTTGCCAGAATTGAATTCCCAGGGAGAAACATTCTTTTTTTGTTAACGCTTACTGTATTAATGGTGCCTGGACAAGTATTCCTGTTGCCGCAATATATGATTATGGTGAAATTAGGCTGGCTTAATTCCTTGCAAGCAGTTGTTGTTCCAGGTTTGTTTAGTGCATTTGGCACTTTTTTATTGCGCCAGTTTTTCATGGGACTTCCTAAAGAATTGGAAGAGGCCGCAAGACTTGATGGCTGTAACCATTTCCAAATCTATTGGAAAGTGATGCTCCCTCTTGCAAAACACGGATTAATCGCTCTTGGGATCTTTACAACCCTCTGGAGCTGGAATGAATTGATGTGGCCGATGATTGTCAATAGTTCTCCTGAGTCTATGACTCTATCAGTTGGCTTATCTTCACTTCAAGGTCAATATTTGACCAATTACCCAATTCTAATGGCTGGATCTTTTTTAGCTATCTTGCCAATGCTGATTTTGTTTATCTTCCTACAGAAGCAGTTTATTGAAGGGATTGCTGTGACGGGAGGAAAATAAAATAGGTTTTATGAGTAACCTTATGGTTATAACTTTTCAGAGTCAATGAACTCATAACTTGTTAAGTCTATGAGTTTTTCATTGACACAACTTATCCCAACAACCCATCCTTGAAAATTTTATCTTTGAGGATGGGATTGAATCCTGTTAGGTAACATGTGCGTCTGTTCGATAGGGCAGTCTAATTGGAATTAACAGCGGGAAAAACACAAAAAAATTGATTTTATGTTTTTATCGAAAAGTTATTTAATAAAAAGGGTTGTTGGGTTGACACGTTAACATTAAATGGTATAATTTAATTAAATTTTCAAACAATAGACGTTACCAAAGCACAAACACGGAGGAATTTATCTAAATGAAACATTTGCAGCACGATAGTATCATCCCGCTTTACCATCAGCTTAAAGAAATATTAAAGGAATCGGTGGACAATGGCAACTGGAATACAGGAGACAAAGTTCCTTCTGAAAATCAATTAATGGATGAGTATGGAGTAAGCAGGAATACAGTAAAAAAAGCGATCGAAGAACTTGTTCAGGATGGGGTTTTGTACAGAATCCAAGGTAAAGGCACGTTTGTTTCAAAGCCAAAATTTCAGCAGTCATTAATGGGTTTCTATAGTTTTAGCAAAGTTCTCAAAGAACATGGAATGAACCCTAAAGATATTGTATTAGATATCCGTGAAGTCAAGCCTACTGCAAAAACCAAAGAAGGGCTGCAAATGAAAAATAATGAAAGTGTCATTGAATTAAAACGCTTGCGATGTGCAAATAATGAACCCATTATCCTTGAATCGTCCTTTTTTACAAAAAAAACTGTCCCTGATATGTCCAAGTTAAATGAAATTGGTACAATTTCCTTATATGATTTGCTCGAACAGCAATTCAATATTGTAGTTACACGTGCCAAAGAAGCTTTTGAGCCAGTTTTAATCCGTGCTGATGAGAGCGAGTATCTTCAGACCAAGGAAGGTCTTCCGGCTTTATTGTTGGAAAGGACAGCATTTGATAAGGAAGGTAACCCTGTAGAGTTTTGCCGATCTATTGTACGAGGGGATCGCTGCCGTTTTTATACAGAACTAACATAATAGATAACACTGACTCATAGTTTCGAGGCTATGAGTTAAATATTCTTTCAACTTGTACCAACAACCCAACTACCCATTGTGTACTAATAATTAATGCCAAAAACCCTAATGGACGCTACATACATATTGAGGGGAGAAAGAGTATGACAGCATTAGTAGCCGACATAGGCGGTACAAAAATAGCAGCTGCCTTTGTTTCTGATAAAGAAAAGACTTTAAAACAACGACTTCAGGCTGATAGTGTCTCACACGATTCAGATGCGTTATTTGATTGTATACTCGCCGTGTTTTTTCAAATAATGGAAAAAGAAAAAATTAAATCTGACGAAATCAAGTTCATTGGATTGGGGATTCCAGGCAAGGTAGATTCGGTAAATGGCCTTGCTGTTTATCAAAATAATCTTCCGTGGAGGAATTTTCCACTTAAAGATAATCTCAAGAAATATTTTCCTAATGCAGAAATAGCGATGGATAACGATGTTTATATGGCAGCCTATGGTGAATGGACTGAATGGAATATGGCAAAGGAGACCTTTGCCTATGTAACGGTTAGCACGGGAATTTCTGCCTGTCTGCTATCAGAAGGTAAATTTCTGCGCGGAGCAGGAATTGCAGGCGAGATCGGACTCACTCTTTTAGAGAACGGAGATGAACTCACAAGCTTAGAGAATCTTGCATCTGGAACTGCCATCGGGGAAAGTGCGAAGAAGGTGTTTAACCCGAAATTAACCGTTGCTGGCGTTATGGACCTATATCTTCAGGAAGACCCTCAGGCCTGTGAGATTATTCATAGAGCTGCAAGGTGTATTGCAAGAGGATTACATCAACTATTTACCATAATCGATCCTCATTTAGTAGTGGTTGGGGGAGGAGTTATTATTAACCAGCCTGAATTCTTTTCTCTTATTAAACAGGAACTAAAAAATATGGTGCAAAACCCGCTCCAGGAGGGGGTTGAAAAAAGGGTACAAGTAAGCAAGTTAAAAGCTGATGCTGGATTATTTGGCTGTCTGTATCGGACTGCGCAGAACAGATTGGAAAACAGCCCATTATAACAAGTGAATAAATAACAAGAATGGAGTGAAATGCTATGGGTTTTGTAAAAAGTTTACAAGAAGAAATAAAAGGCGCGAAACACACTGTAAAAGAGATTCTTCAACAGCCGGAACTCTGGCTTCAGACAGTCGGTATGATTGAAAAACAAAAAGCGGCCATTCAGGATTTTATCAGCCAAAAGATATTTGCCAAACAGGCACGGATTATTTTTACTGGTGCAGGTACATCGGCATATGTAGGGGATACTTTAACACCTCTTTTGAGAAAAGAGCTCCCTTATCAAATTGACTCAATCTCGACTACGGATATCGTTACAAACCCACTGAATTATTTGAAGGCAGAGGTTCCCACCGTCTTAGTCTCTTTTGCCAGAAGTGGAAATAGCCCTGAATCAGTTGCTACTTACAGCTTGGCTAAAAAGCTGATTAACAATGTTAGCCAAATTATCATTACTTGCAATCCTGAAGGGCAGCTTGCAAAAGAAGCGAGTAAAGATGAGAATACCTTGCTCCTTCTAATGCCGGAAGAATCGAATGACCAGGGCTTTGCGATGACCAGCTCTTTCAGCTGCATGTACCTATGCGCTCTCCTGACTTTCCAATTAGATCAATTGGATGAGTTAAAGAGAAAAGTAGAAGTCGTTTCTAAAAATGCAGAAAGAATTTTAACCAACCAATATAAATCGATAAAGAATCTTGTCAATTTCAACAAGAAAAGAGTTGTCTACCTTGGCTCATCAACCTTAAAAGGTTTGGCGCAGGAAGCAAGCTTAAAGCATCTTGAACTTACATCTGGCAAAATACCAACTTTTCATGAATCTGTTCTCGGGTTTAGACATGGCCCAAAATCACTGGTTGATGACGAAACGCTGATTTTCGTTTTTTTATCCAATGATCCTTATACAAGAAAATACGAGATTGATTTATTAAAAGAGTTAAAGAATGACGCCGGCGGTAAAAGAGTGGTGGCGGTTGTAAATAACAATGATGAAGAAATCGGGGAAATATGCGACTGCGCTTTTATTATTCCGGAGCAGGAGAATATTCACCTGGAAGATCATCTGATTGCTTTGAATTACTTAATTATCGGACAGCTATTTGCATTGTTAAACTCCATCCACCTGGGTGTGACACCCGATAACCCTAGCCCATCCGGAATGGTTAACAGGGTAGTTAAAGGAGTTAACATATACAACTTTTAAAAAAAGAGGGGAAGTACAAAGTGCCAAATATTTTATTGACTCGAATTGATAACCGTCTTGTCCATGGTCAGGTAGGTGTTACCTGGGTTAATCACCTTGGGGCTAACCTAATTGTTGTAGCTAACGATGAAGTAGCTGAAGATGAAGTCCAGCAAGACTTGATGGAAATGGTCCTCCCTGAAGCAATCGGTGTCCGTTTTTTTTCGATACAGACAACTGCAGACATTATTCATGATGCCGCTGAAGATCAATATATCTTCTTAGTTGTTAAAACTCCACAGGATGTCCTGAGGCTTGTCCAAGGAGGTGTTCCGATCGACAGAGTGAATATCGGAAATATGCACTATTCAGAAGGGAAGACACAAATTTACTCGACTGTTTCTGTTGATGATACTGACAAAGAAGCTTTCCGGAAGCTAAAAGAACATGGTGTGAAACTCGAAGTGCGCCGTGTTCCTGATGAAAGGCCAGATGACATTTATAAATTCTTATAAGGGAAGGGATGGTGTAACAGATGGATCAGGAAATTTTCCTGCAGGCATTGTTGATTGCCATTTGGGCTGGCATTGCCGGCATCGACTTGTTTAACGGTTTGTTTCACATTCACCGCCCCATTGTAACAGGAGTCATCGTTGGATTAATCCTAGGCGACTTGCCTACGGGTGTGATGACTGGAGCGGCAATTGAATTAGTATGGGCTGGTATGGTACCGCTTGCAGGAGCACAGCCTCCAAACGTGGTTATTGGTGGAATAATTGGTACAGCATTTGCCATTTTGACTGGGCAAGAGCCTCAGGTTGCGATAGGAGTTGCTGTTCCATTTGCCGTTGCAGTCCAGGCATGCATCACATTGATGTTTACAGCCTTTTCACCTGTCATGCATAAAGCAGATAAGTATGCTGAAGAAGCAAATACAAAAGGCATCGACAAGATTAATTACCTGGGAATATTAACTCTGTTTGTATTCTATTTTGTTGTTGCATTCCTTCCAATCTATTTTGGTGCTGATGCAGCCAAGAATGTAGTGGAATCACTTCCGGCCTGGATCATTGCAGGTCTCGGCACCGCTGGCGGTATGATGGCAGCCATTGGTTTTGCCATGCTTTTGAAAATTATGCTGAAGAAACAGTATATTGCCTATTTTATCGTCGGATTCATTCTTGTTACCTATTTGCAAATGCCGATAATTGCTGTCGCGCTAATCGGTCTGGCAATTGCTATGTATGATTTTTATAAAACAACTGGCGGCCAGGGAGCTGCTATGAGGGGAGCGAGAGGCCGTGGCATCTGAAAATGCAGCCATTGAACCTGAAATTTCTGCTCAGGCAAACAATCCTGAGTTTTACGAAAATTCTTCAACCGAACAAGTGATTACAAAAAAAGACCTTAACAAAATGGTATGGCGTTCTTTATTCCTGCAAGCATCTTTCAACTATGAAAGGATGCAGGCGGCTGGCTGGCTATATTCTATTCTTCCTGGACTAAAGAAGATCCACAAAAATAAGCATGACCTAAGTGAGTCTATGAAAAGCCATATGGAATTCTTTAATACCCATCCTTTTCTAGTAAACATCATTATGGGTATTGTCCTCGCAATGGAAGAAAGGAAGCAGAATCGAAATACCATTCGGGCTATACGCGTAGCCATGATGGGTCCGTTGGGCGGCATAGGGGATGCGCTGTTTTGGCTAACACTTCTGCCTATTTGTGTTGGTATAGGTGCTTCGCTCGGTGCAGATGGCAATCCGATAGGTGCACTTGTGTTCCTTATTATATTCAATGTCGTCCATTTTGGACTGCGCTTCGGCCTTATGCGATATGCCTATAATACTGGGACCAATGCCATCAGCTCCTTAAAAGAAAACACGAAGAAAGTTTCTCATGCTGCCTCGATCGTTGGCTTGACAGTGGTAGGCGGGCTGATAGCATCTTTTGTGCAATTAGAGGCAAACCTTGTCATTCATGCAGGCAAAGCTGAAATAGCCCTCCAGGAAGACTTGCTTGATAAGATCATGCCAAACTTGCTTCCACTAGGCTATACATTATTAATGTACTACATGCTGAAAAGAGGCTTGTCCCCTGTCATTTTAATTTTGATTACAGTCGTTATTGGCATTTTTGGCAAGATACCATTCCCATTTGGCACTATTCTTTAAACGGGGGTCAGGAGGAAAAAATGAACGGATTAATTGTTTCAGGGCATGGATCCTTTGCATCAGGTCTTCACTCTTCAGTGAAATTAATTGCAGGGGAACAGCCACGAATAGAGTATGTTGATTTCTTAGAATCAGATTCTACATCAGACCTGGAAATAAAGATTAAAGCAGCTTTGGCAAACTTAGAGGGCTGCAATGGGATACTCGTTCTGTGCGATCTTGTGGGAGGTTCTCCTTTTAAAACCGCTGTTTCTCTAACAAACAATCAACAGGATGCTGCTGTTATTGGCGGGGCAAATCTGGCAATGGTTATTGAAACAGCAATCATGAAAGATAATGTTTCCATAGACGAACTAAAAGAAATGGCCATTACTTCTGGAAGAGAAGCGATAAAATGTTTCCAGAAATCAGAGCGCCTCAAGAGAGATGGAGCAGGTATTTAATGGAGGCTATTTTTGCAGACACAATCTATATCCCTAACCGCCGAATACATTCGGGATATGTTGTTTATGAGAATGGAATAATCAAGGATATAACGGACGAGAAGCCAGACTGTCAGATACATGATTTCTCGGGATTTGCCGTTATCCCTGGGCTCATTGATATTCATATCCATGGGATTTCAGGGAAAGACACAATGGATGCAACACCGGAAGCTTTGCAGGAGATTTCCTTATCTCTTGCAAGGCATGGTGTGACTTCTTTTTTGCCCACAACCCTTACGGACGATTTTGAGAAGGTAAAAGCTGCCGTTAGAGAGATTGGCAGACAAATTGGAAATACGAACGGAGCAGAAATCATTGGTTCTTATGTTGAAGGACCCTATATAACCCCTGAGCACAGAGGGGCACATCCTTTGAAATTCATGCGTGAAATAACAATGGAAGAACTTGATGAGTTGATAAAAGCTTCACAAAATACGATTAAAATTCTAACGCTGGCACCGGAGAAGGCTATGGCTTTAGAAGTTATTCCCTCTCTGAAGGATAAAGGAATCCTTGTCTCGATGGGACATACAAATTCAGACTATGAAACTGCCAATCTGGCTATTGAAAACGGGGCATGTATTTCAGTTCATACGTTTAACGGAATGCGCGGATTTAGCCACCGTGATCCGGGATGTCTGGGAGCATTCCTGACAGATGACGAGACTTTTTGCGAATTGATAGCTGATCTGGAACACGTACATCCAGCAGGAATTCATCTGCTATACAAAGCTAAAGGAGCAGACAAGATTTTATTAATAAGCGATAGCATGGCCGCTTCGGATTTAACGGATGGGGAGTATAAACTGGGAAGCCTATCTGTCACTGTAAAAGACGGTATTGCCAGAACAGTGGAGACAGGCTCCCTGGCAGGCAGTACTGCAAATTTAATGAAGTGTTTAAAAAACACCCAGGAAGTTCTTGGACTACCGCTTGAGTGCATTTTGCCAATGGCTACTATAAACCAGGCTAAATTGCTCGGTATTGGGGAAGAAACCGGCACAATTGAAATAGGGAAAAAACTGAATGCTGCTGTAATAGATGACGCTTTCAATGTAAAGGCCACCTTTGTTAATGGAAAAGTTGTTTTTATGGAGGAGAAAAGAAAATGGGCAATAATAGAATTGTAAATACAGTTGATATGTTCCAAAAAGCCAAGGAAGAAAAATATGCGATTCCTGCATTCAATATCCACAACCTTGAAACATTCCAGGTTGTTGTTGATACTGCTGCAGAGTTGAACTCACCTGTAATTCTTGCAAGCACACCAGGAACAATTTCTTATTCTGGCGGTGACTATTTGGTTTCACTTGGAAATGCTGCAGCAAAAAGGTATGAGATACCGATCGCACTCCACCTGGACCATTTTGAGAGTTTTGAAGAAATCAAGAAATATATAGACTTCGGCTTTAAGTCTGTGATGATTGATGCCTCCCATCATCCTTTTGAAGAAAATTTCAAGATCGTAAAGCAAGTTGTCGAATATGCCCATGAACATGAAGTTTCTGTCGAGGCTGAATTAGGTCGTCTCGGTGGAGTGGAGGACGACCTCGTCGTTGATGAAAAGGACGCGAAATTTACTAATCCGGAACAAGCTAGAGAATTTGTGGATTTAACTGGGATTGACTCTTTAGCGGTTGCTATTGGTACTGCTCATGGCTTATACAACGGAGAGCCCAAAATCGACTTCGAGAGACTGGAAGTTATCCACTCAGTTGTTAATATTCCTCTCGTACTTCACGGGGCTTCCGATATTCCGGATGCGATGGTAAAGAGAACAATAGAACTTGGTATTTGCAAGGTAAACATTGCAACAGACCTTAAAATTCCGTTCTCCAATGCAGTAAAACAATACTTTAATGAAAATCCTGAAGCAAATGACCCCCGAAAATACATGACTCCAGGCAAGGAAGCAATGAAGGAAGTAGTCGTGGGAAAAATTATGATGTGTGGCAGCAATGGAAAAGCCTAGCATACTAACCGTTACACTTAACCCTGCTATAGATACTGCCTACCGCCTTGAATACCTTAAGACCGGAAGCACCACACGTACGAAAAAACCCCTTAGAACTGCTGGGGGAAAAGGATTAAATGTTACAAGGGTTTTGAGCATTCTGGGTGAAAGTGTGACCGCGACCGGTTTTTTAGGCGGCAGTAACGGGACCTATATCCGCAATGAACTGGCAAGGTTGGGTGTACGTGATGAATTTGTACAGATATTAGGTGAAACAAGGCAGTGTCTTGCCTTTATTGACAGCCGGAATAACCATACAGAAATTCTTGAGGAAGGGCCTTCCATTTCCAGTGAGGAGCAGGAAGAAATAAGGAAGCTCTTGCGCGTTTTAATTCCAGAGGTAAAAATCCTTGTAGTGAGTGGTTCCCTGCCCCTGGGAGTATCGTCCAATCTCTATCAATGGATGATAAGAGAAGCTAAAAATCATGGAGTCAAAGTTCTTCTGGATACAAGTGGGGAGGCACTAGCCGAATCCCTGCTGCTTGGACCCTATTTAATCAAACCTAATCGCGAGGAACTTGAAGAGATTCTTGGCTGTTCTTGCCAGGGAGAAGAAGAAATCTGGAAAGCGATGGAGAAGATCGCTGAGAAAGGTATAGAGGTCGTGATTATTTCAGACGGTGATAAGGGATCGCTAGTTTATTATAAAGGTGAGCGGCTGAAAGTGGTATCCGCAGAAATTCGTGCAGTCAGCGCTGTGGGGTCAGGAGATTCATTCATTGCAGGTTTTGCTGCTGGATTATCAAAAGGGTATTCAATTAAGGATACTCTGGTTCTGGCTTCTGCTTGCGGTTCAGCAAACGCACTTGAAGAAACGACTGGATATATAAATCTCCAAAACTTGGATTATTTGATTAAACAAATTTCAATAGAGTCATCTTGGTCAGGCAGGTCATAAAAGTTATGAAAGCTCTTTTCTAATAGAATGTTGTTTTTAAATAGGTTTTGTGATTGGAAACAATTGATGAACAAGGTTGGTTGATTGGAGCGCAAGGTGCGAGACTCCTGCGGGAGGAGCGGGACAGGTGAGACCCCACAGGCGCTGCGCGCCGAGGAGGCTCACCGCCCGCCCCGCGGAAAGCGAGCATCCTGGAGCGGAAATCAACCTCTCCTCACTACATGTTAAAAAGCAACAAAGTTTGCTAAAAGCCTTATAAAAAAAATCACGGAGGTGCCGGATATTGTTTAGAATGAGAAACAAGCTTAAAAGATTTGCACCTATATTTCTTTCATTCATTTTGCTGTTGTCGCTTACTCCAATCACCGCAGTTGGTGCTGAGGAAGCCTCAGATACGTCTTCCATAGGCAAAGTTAATGGGATACAAAAAGAAGGCAGTGATGTTTATATTGATTTGTCTACTGGTGAAGGTATTAAATTAAGCTTTCTGAAGGACAATGTATTCAGGCTTCACTTGGATCCTAGTGGTGATTTTCCTGAATACCCGACACCAAACAAACCTGACCATGTAACCAAAATGATTGATAAGGATAAAGGTGCCTACCAAAAAGAGTATGGTACCGTGCGAGTAAATATAGAAGAAGATTCCGATTTTTATAGAATAAATACCAAAGTGTTAGAACTAACAATCTCTAAAACAGACTCAAAAATGAGCCTTTTCGACAAAAATAAAAACAAGGTCATATGGAGTGAAAAGGAGCCGCTTTCTCTAGAAGCTAATAAAGCTGTACAGACGCTTAATACTAAAGATGATGAGTACTTTTTTGGTGGAGGACAGCAGAATGGCTATTACTCTCACAAAAATAATAAAATTAATATCGCCATCGGAGGCGGCTGGGATGCCGGTGCAGCATCTAGCCCGGTTCCATTTTACTTGAGCACCGAGGGCTATGGGGTTATGCGTAATACGTTTAAACCGGGAGCCTATGACTTTTCTAAAACGGCAACTTTCTCACATCAGGAAAACAGATTTGACGCTTATTATTTTGTGGAAGGCTCCATACCAGAAATTATCAATGAATATACCGAACTAACTGGAAAAGCAGCATTAATGCCAGAATATGCGTTTTATTTGGGGCATGCAGATTGCTTTAATGGGATCCACAATGGCCATAAAGATAAGAGAACGCTTCTTGGAAAGGGCTTGGATACTTTAAATCAATATGTTACAAAGGATATGCCGCTAGGCTGGTTTTTGCCGAATGACGGTTATGGCTGCGGCTACGATGGTTTGGATAACCTAAAGAATTTTGTGGATGAATCAAATGCCAAGGATGTGGAGGTAGGTCTCTGGACACAAAGTAACCTATATCCAGACCCGAACCTTCCTGAGGACAGTCCATTACGAAGGGACCTTGACGGTGAAGTGAAAGCAGGAGTAAGGGCTATTAAAACGGATGTTGCATGGGTAGGACAGGGCTATTCCATGGCCCTTAATGCAACACGTCAAGCAGCCGAAGGGATCGAAAAGCAAGAGAACTCGGGTGGAGCGCGCCCGTTTGTTATTAGTCTGGATGGGTGGGCAGGTACACAGCGTTACGCTACCCTATGGTCAGGTGACCAGTATGGAGGCGAATGGGAATATATTCGCATGCATATCCCAACTTACATTGGAGCGGGCTTATCCGGCAATCCGAATGTTGGCTCCGATATGGACGGTATTTTTGGAGGAGATCCAGTCATTCAGACAAGAGATTTTCAATGGAAGGCTTTCACTCCAATCCAAATTGATATGGATGGATGGGCATCCTCTGGAAACGATTACAGCAAATCCAAAAATCCATGGAATTATGGCGAGCCGTATACTTCCATTAACCGTATGTATCTTAAAATAAAAGCCCAAATGATGCCGTATATTTATACGATAGCAGAGGAATCAACTTCCAAATCTATGCCATCTGTACGAGGTATGATGCTCGAATACCCAGAAGATCCATACACCTATGGAACTGAAACGCAGTACCAATATATGTGGGGACCCAATTTGCTAGTAGCGCCTGTCTACAATGAAAAGGATCACGCAGCAGGTGTAAGAAACGGGATATACTTACCGGATTCTGAACAGGTTTGGATTGATTATTTTACAGGAGAGCATTATCAAGGAGGATCAATTCTCAATAATTTTGATGCCCCATTGTGGAAGACACCAGTATTCGTAAAAAATGGTGCAATCATTCCGATGGCACCTGAAAACAATTCGATCAACCAGTTGGATGGTTCTGAAAATCGAATTTTTGATGTTTATCCAGCTGGAAAATCTGAATTTACTCTTTATGAGGATGATGGAAAAACCACTGAATATAAATCTGGGAAGAATACAAAGACCAAGATTCAGTCTATAGCAGCAAATGATAAAGTAAAGATTACAGTTCATAAAGCCAATGGGAAAGGCTACAAAGGAATGGTCAAGGAAAGAGGCACCGAATTCCTTGTTAATACTCGCAAACAGCCAAAATCATTATCCGTAAAGGTGGGCGGCAAGGATGTAAAACTTCATAGAGCGTTGACAGAGGAAGAATACAACCAGTCAGAAAATGTTTATTTCTATAACGAAAGTCCAAATCTAAATAAATATTCAACAGAAGGCTCTGAGTTCGCCAATACAAAGGTGACTACTGCTCCGAAGTTATTTGTAAAGATTGGGAAAACGGATATAACAAAGAATCAAGTGATGCTTACGGTAAATGGATTTAACAACACGCAGGAGAAAGAAGTAACGGATACAGAAGTACCAGATGCGCCTTCTGGACTCGGAGCTGCAGATGAAAATATTACAGATAAAAGCATAAAACTTCACTGGAATAAGGTTGAAGGGGAAAATGTGTCCTATGACCTTAAAATTAATGGAATGGTATACAGAAATGTTTATTTAGAAAAAGAGGAAACAGAGAAGCCGTTTTTCGAGCACGATGGTCTAAACTTTGACACAGAATACAGATATAGTATCCGTGCAGTTAATACAAAGGGTGCATCAGACTGGAGTGACGAAATAACCGTAAAAACCAAGCTTGATCGATTCAGAAACGTTCCGAAGAATATGACAGCTAGTGCCTCAAGCAATCAGCCTGGGAGCGAAGCATCGAGAGCTGTAGACGGAGATGAGAAAACACAATGGCATACAGCTTGGGGTACAGGAAACGTTCTTCCTCATACGTTTGAGATTGATATGAAGCTTGCCTTTCAATTAGATAAGCTGGAGTATGTGCCTAGACCTGATGCAGGGAATGGAACAATTCTTAAATATGACTTGGATGTCAGCCTTGATGGTAAGACATATAAGAAGGTTATTACGGATGGAACCTTTATTAGGAGCAATGAGACAAAGACCATTCAATTCAACGAAGATGTAAGTGCACGTTATATAAAATTAACCATCAAGGATGCGGTAGGGAAATTTGGATCTGCACAGGAATTCAGGCCTTACAAAAAGGATAAAACAGAAGGGATTGTAGTCGGTGAAAACATTCCTAATGGTGCCATCGACGAAGAGGACCTGCTCTTCTTTGCCAGTTATATGGGCGTGGACACCACCGATACCTCTTGGAATCAGGTATCCAAAGTTGATATTAACTATAATGGTGTGATTGATGCCTATGATTTAATGTTTGTAGCAGGACAGCTTGGTGAGACACAGCTGCAGCCTACTAATCGTCCTGTAGCTGGATTGCTGAGCATTCGGCCAGATAAGCAGCAATTGAAAGCAGGTGAAGAGGTTACAGTCGAAGTTATCGGTGCAGGGCTGAAGGATATTAATGCTTTTAACCTTGAACTTGAGATAGATCCAAATAAGTATGACATCGTTAAAGAGTGTAAGGGAGAAACTGGCTGCGGCGAAAGAATTGTCAATTCTTCTAACACTACCCAGGACATGCTGAATTTTTCGATACTAGCCGGGATCGGCAATGATAAGCAACGAATTATGGCTGCTTTTTCAAATAAAGGCTCTCTAGATACACTGGAAGGCACATCTACTCTGGCCGCCATTAAGCTGAAAGCGAAGAAGGATTTGGAGTTTGATATTCCGATTACGAGATCTTTGCTTGTAAATACTAGTTTTGATACCATTGATAAAATCGGCCATGTTTTAAAGCCTGGAGAAGAGCCTGGCGAAGTCGAGCAGCCTGAAGAGCCGAAGGAACTGCTTTTGACAGCAAGGGATATCGTCGTATCTGGTGAAGCGGATAAAATGCAGGATGGGGCTGAAGCATTTCCACGGTTAATTGACAATGAAATAAGTGAATCTTCCCTTGCAGAGCTAAAGTGGAGCATCACGGAAGCCGATGGTATTACTCTGCCATTAGAAGTTGATTTTAGCTTTAATAGTCCTACAGAACTTACGAGATTTGAGGTATTCAACAGGCCGTTGTATACAAATGGAAAAATCAAAGTTCTCCGTGCAAAAGCTTATGATGAAGAGGGGAATGAATACGATTTGGGAGAAAAGGAAGTCCTCTCTACAGATAAATCTGTAACCTGCAATTTATATGAAAATACTCAAATTCCAGAGGGGAAAAAGCTTGCCAAAGTGAGAATCATTTTTGAAGAATCTCATAGCGGTCCGCTTATGCTTTCAGTTGCTGAGGTGCAATTCTGGGAGAAAAACAGCGCGTATCAAGGGGAATAATTAAGAGGTTTGAAGAAATATAAATGTCCACAGGCTTCGATTTCTCAGAAAAAGCCCTTCTCAAACGAGAGGGGCTTTAACAATATCTACTTCATAACGCTGGATTTTTCAATCGTTGCTGAATCAGATATTTTGAAAATCTATGGGGCTTGACCGAATATTGAAGGATTTTATGCCAGTGGAGATAATTCCCTATCAGTACCTCCTCAATTAATTAATGCTGCAAGTGAGGGTAGTAAAGCTGCTATGGGAGTCATAAGTGACTTAATTGATGAAGACTTTTAAGTATAATCAAGGCAATTAAAAAAAGTTGAAAGAGCGTAGTTGCGTACTTGAAAAAATTTTTTTGATGGTGGAATATATTAAGTATGCTTTATTAAACTGTAAAATGATGGAGGAATTATGGATTCACAGATAAATACGAGAATAATAATGATTACGTTCATGATCGGTGCATTTTTTGCCATATTGAACGAAACGCTGCTGAATATCGCATTGACTGAATTGATGAATGTATTTAACGTCGATGCACCGACTGTTCAATGGATGGCAACTGGATTTATGCTTGTAATGGGTGTTTTGATGCCTATTTCTGCATTATTGATTCAATGGTTCACAACTAGACAGATGTTTATGGGTGTCATGACGATATTTTTGATCGGAACAATCATTGCAGCTTGTGCTATGAATTTTCCGATGCTGTTGACAGGCCGCATGACCCAAGCGGTCGGGACGGGTCTGTTAATACCCGTTATTATGAATGCATTGCTATTTATGTATCGTCCTGAAGTTCGTGGAAAAGTGATGGGGACATTTGGTTTGGTTATCATGTTTGCACCTGCAATCGGTCCAACCTTATCGGGTGTTATCGTTGATTTATTAGGCTGGCGCTGGTTATTTATTTCTGTCATTCCCTTCACGGTGTTTTCCATTTTGTTTGCAATGAAATATTTGCAAAACGTCGGGGAAGTTACACGTCCGAAAGTTGATATTCCATCGATCATCCTGTCATCCATCGGGATAGGGGGAATTGTTTATGGATTCAGCAGTGCTGGAGAAAAAGGTTTTACATCAGTAAGCATTCTTTCAATTATCTTTATCAGTTTACTCAGCCTGGTGATCTTTGTTCTGCGTCAATTAAAGCTGGAAGAGCCATTATTAGATGTACGTGTTTTCAAATATAAAAATTATGCACTGGGTGTCAGTCTCTTTGTTATTGTCATCATGGCGATGTTCGCTTCGGAAATCGTAATGCCTATGTATTTGCAGGGGCCACTCGGATATTCTGCGAAGCTGGCAGGATTATTGCTTTTGCCAGGTGCGCTTTTGAATGGTTTGATGTCACCGGTGATGGGTACTTTATTCGATAAGTTTGGACCTGGAAAATTGATGATCCCCGGAACAATCGTATTAGTCGGGGTCATGATATTCTTCAGTAATATCAGCCCTTCGATGCATATTTGGTCATTTATCCTTGTCTATATCATATTGATGCTGTCTATCTCAGCGATCATGATGCCTGCCCATACGAATGCGCTGAATGAATTGCCGAAGAAGTTATATCCTCATGGAACAGCAATCGGGAACACACTGCAGCCAATTGGAGGAGCACTAGGGGTTTCTGTTTTTGTAAGTATAATGAGTCAAGGCCAGAATAGCTATTTAGAAGAGCAATCAGGGCCGATTACTGAGAAAGTAATGAATGAAGCGATGACTCAAGGTGTGCACCACGCTTATTGGTTTGCATTAGCTTTATGCATTGGGGCATTCTTTATTAGCTTATCCATCAAAAAAGCAGTCGCACCGGATTTTGATAAAACTGAACTGGATTATGATAATTAAAAACTAAAAACTGTAAATTAAAGAGAGCATTCCTTTTTGAGGAGATGCTCTTTTTAAAACGAAAAAGGCAGTATTTTAAGATGAACATGTTGATGGGTTCTAAAAAAAAGGAGCCTGCCCCCGGCTATATGAAATCGTTAATGCCAAGAGGACAGGCTCTTTTTTTATAAAAAATAATTTATTACGCACTAATACGAACAACCTTATCTTCCTTACGCTTCTTAGCATAATCCGCAGTCGCCGTAAAAAGTACATCCGAAGAAGAGTTAAGTGCAGTTTCACAAGAGTCCTGCAGCACACCAATGATAAAACCAACACCAACAACTTGCATGGCAATATCATCCGGAATTCCGAATAAGCTTGAGGCTAAAGGAATGAGTAGTAAAGATCCGCCTGCAACACCAGAAGCACCGGCAGCAGATACGGCTGCTAAGACGCTAAGAATAAGGGCAGTACCGAAATCCACTTGAATACCAAGTGTGTGTACAGCTGCAAGTGTTAAGACAGAGATCGTAACAGCTGCACCAGCCATGTTGATGGTCGCGCCTAATGGAATCGATACGGAATAAGTATCTTCATCTAACCCTAGTTTTTCACATAAGCTCATATTTACTGGAATGTTTGCAGCAGAGCTGCGAGTAAAGAATGCTGTTATTCCGCTTTCTCTTAAGCATCTTAAGACAAGTGGATATGGATTTCTGCGAATATTGATGAATACGATAATTGGATTCACGACTAGAGCTAAAAAGAACATACATCCAAGCAGGACAGCAAGTAATTTTCCATAGTCGAGCAAGGCGGAAAGCCCATTTGTGACAATTGCTTCAAAAACAAGGCCCATGATTCCAATTGGTGCCAAGCTTATAACCCATTTTACTAATTTAGAGATGGCATCCGAGAAGTTAGCCAGCATGTTTTTGGTTGTATCAGCTGCATTTCTTAAGGCTATGCCAAGAAGGATCGCCCAAGTCAGAATGCCGATATAGTTGCCATTTAATAGAGCATTGACCGGGTTGTCCACAATGTTAAACAGAAGCGTCTTAAGTACTTCTACAATACCGCCAGGAGGAGTCACGTCTTCCGCACCTGGTGCAAGTGATAGGGTAACCGGAAAGATGAAGCTCGCCACAACCGCTACAAATCCGGCCAGGAATGTACTTAAACCATAAAGGGCGATAATAGACTTCATATTCGTTTTTTGCCCGCTTCTATGTTTGGAGATGGCGTGCATAACCAAGAACAGGACTAATACCGGTGCAACGGCTTTTAACGCGCCAACAAATAAAGAACCGAATACTGAGACCCATTTGGCGGCATCAGGAATCGTTAATGCCAAAATAATACCAATAATAATACCAACAAGAATTCGTTTAACTAAGCTTACTTGATTCCACTTGAGAATTGCGTTTTTCATTAAAATACCCTCCGTCCTTTTTATAATAAGTACCTCATAAAAGAGAATATTAATTCATCACTGTTTTATAACAGTGACATTTGATATTTTAACACGAATATTATAAATTGTATAACTAATTATTATATTGAAATATTTGTTAAATACCCGAAGATGTCAGGATGAATTTTTCTGGAATCTTCGGTTTTTTGCAATGCATTCAGTGCCTGCGGGACTTTAAGTTCGACAAAAAAAACATTCTTTTATCCATAAGGAATAAGAGTTTCGCCATTGCCACAATCTAAAAAAGTATTCACCGTTTACATAAAATCAAAAATGGGGTACACACCAATGACAGGAATTTTATTAGCCCTGGTTGCAGCGGTTTCGTGGGGCAGCATCGTATTTGTCAGCAATAAACTTGGCGGGGACGAAGACAGTCAAACACTTGGAACCACACTTGGTGCCTTGTTTTTTGCCATTGTGGTATATCTCTTTAAGAAGCCGGATATGCCGAATGTCGTGTGGGCAGTTGGATTCATATCAGGTTTATTTTGGTCGGTTGGACAGAAAAATCAGTTTGGAGCTGTCCGTTATTTGGGGGTTGCCAAGACTGGACCGATGTCTACCGGCTTACAGCTGATTGGGACAACCTTTTTTGGCGTTTTTATTTTTAAGGAATGGCAAACCACGATGAGCATAATTATAGGGATCTCTTCACTGGTTTGCATTATCGTGGGTGCAGTGCTGACCTCGCTCAATCAGGGAGACGACAAGGATCAGGGGAAAAGTCTCAAGAAAGGGCTTCTCGTCCTGCTATTATCGACTGCTGGCTTTGTTGGATATGTGGTGTTAATTCGCTGGTTTCATATCGACGGATGGGCAGCGATCCTCCCGCAGGCGATCGGGATGGTTACCGGTGCTTTCCTTATTACGTTGCGCCATAGGCCTTATAACAAATATGCGGTTCGCAATATGTTAACAGGACTTATTTGGAGTACAGGAAATCTGGGTCTGTTGCTGGCATTACCTTTAGTTGGGGTGGCCACGAGTTTTTCACTCTCACAAACAGGCATTGTCATCTCGACCATTGGCGGGCTTTTCTTTTTAAATGAGCGCAAAAGCAAAAAGCAGGTCATTATGGTCCTACTTGGATGTTTGTTCATTATCGCAGGCGGTGTTTTGTTAGGTTATACGAAAAGATAAGGGAGTGATCTTATGTATCAAAGTCTTGAAGGGAAAGTCGTAGTCATTACAGGAGGTGCCACTGGACTGGGAAAGGCGATGACTGAGAGATTCGGCACCGAAAAAGCAAAGGTTGTCATAAATTATTTCAAAGAAGACCAGGAAGTAAAGGGCATTATTGAAACCATTGAGAAAGCAGGCGGAAGTGCAAATGCCATCCAGGGCGATGTCACCAAGGAAGAGGATATAAAAAGGATGATTGATCATGCGGTCAACACATTCGGTTCGCTGGATGTGATGATCAATAATGCTGGCATTGAAAACGAAGTCCCATCTGAAGACCTGACCCTCGAGGATTGGAACAAAGTTATTTCCACAAACCTGACAGGGCAATTCTTAGGGTGCAGAGAAGCAATTGATTACATGCTCGAGCATAAAATAAAAGGCTCTATTATCAATATGTCATCCGTACATCAGGAAATCCCCTGGCCGCATTTTGTCCATTATGCAGCAAGCAAAGGCGGCGTCAAGCTGATGACGGAGACGCTCGCATTAGAGTTCGCACCACATGGAATTCGAGTGAATTGTATTGCTCCGGGTGCCATTGATACGCCGATCAATGCTGAAAAATTCTCTGATCCCGAATTAAAGAAGGGTGTCATTGAGCTTATTCCGATGGGCTATATTGGCAAGCCGGAAGAAATTGCAGCATGTGCTGTGTGGCTAGCTTCAACTGAAGCCAGTTATGTTACCGGGCTTACACTATACGCCGATGGAGGTATGACCCAATATCCAGGATTTCAGGCAGGGAAGGGATAGGATATTTTTCATCACGTAGTTATTATAAATAGAAATATAAAAGGCCTCACCCTATTTTTTGTGAAGGGAAAAGGCCTTTTTCCATCTAATAGAGCAGGTTTTTACTAGTAGTTGTCGAAATAAGAATCGACTACCTAGACAATTACTATTATATAGAGCAAATATTTTTATAAATCAATAGGAGGTAATCATGGGAAGATTAGTTCATTTCGAAGTTCATGTTGATGACATGGAACGGGCAAAGAAGTTTTATGGAGAGGTATTCGGATGGTCATTTCAAGATTGGAGTGATTATGCAGGAATGCCTTACTTTGGAGCAGTGACCGGCGATGAGAATGAACCTGGGATTAATGGTGCTTTGATGCAGCGGCAAAGTCCTCCACCGGAAGCTAACCAAGCTTTAAATGGATTTGCTTGTACAATGGGAGTGGACGATTACGATACAACGGAAGCTAAAATTTTTGAGAATGGCGGAAAAGTCGCAATGCCTAAATATGCTCTGCCAGGAATGGCGTGGCAGGGATACTATATTGATACAGAAGGCAATGTATTCGGCATTCATCAGCCAGATGCGAATGCAAAATAGAATTGGTGACAGGTGGAAGCATGAAATCACAGCAAGGAATGCTTGAAACGGACAAGAATTCATCGGTCTGATTTAAGAAGCTTATATACGTTCTGAATCGAAGAATTGAAATTAAGGTGCCTGTCCCAAGATACACGAAAGGTTAGTGATTGAGGGGATAGGCATTTTTCTCTCATGCTTGATTAAGTTCGAATCATAAAAAAAGCAGTAGAAGGAAAAATTGTTCTTAAAAGTTATTGACAATAAAGAATAAAAGTTATATTATTATCTCGAATTAAAGATATTTTGTTTCGAGATATATTCTTGTTTGAGTCTATACCACTAAATCAGCAAACAGAATTTATTGAGGTAGTTCTTGTAGGAGACAGTAAGGGATAAAAATGAAATAGCTTAAATTTTTTTGAAATGATATCTCGAATTCAAGATAATTTAAATATAGGAGGAATAAAAAAATGTTGAATCTTGGTTTATTACTTATACGTTTGGTTATTGGTGTTTTATTTATTGGTCATGGAGCTCAGAAATTATTTGGTTGGTTCGGGGGCTACGGATTAAAAGGGACAGGAAGCTGGTTTGACTCTATTGGCATGAAACCTGGTGTAACGATGGCTCTATTGGCGGGACTGGCAGAGCTGATTGGTGGAATAATGTTTACCCTAGGGCTTCTTACCCCTCTGGCAGGAATTATGATTGCAGGAACTATGGTGATGGCAATCGTAAAAGTGCACTTTTCAAATGGGTTATGGGCCACTTCAAATGGCTATGAATATAACTTAACCTTATTGGCAGTTGCTATGGGTGTTGCTTTAACTGGTCCTGGTCTTTATAGTTTAGATGCATTTTTATTCTAAAGTATCTCGAATTGAAGATATTATAAATAAAGGAATATGGATAAGGTGATTGCCTTTATCAAATTGGAAAAAAACGGCCGGTTAACAAGTAACTTTCAGGGCATTCAATAAAAAAGGAAGAACACAATCTCTCATCAGTGAGTTTGTCAGCTTAATTTAGAAAATAATAAAGTTGAAATAACAAGGAGTGTGTAAAAAATGGGTAAAAAGACAATGGGGATTCACCATATCACTGCGATCGTAGGTCATCCTCAGGAAAATGTAGATTTCTATGCAGGAGTTTTGGGTTTACGTTTAGTCAAGCAAACGGTCAATTTTGATGATCCAGGAACTTATCATCTTTACTTTGGTAATGAAGGAGGAAAACCAGGAACAATCATTACATTCTTTCCATGGACGGGTGCTTACCAGGGGGTTATTGGAGATGGTCAAGTAGGAGTAACTTCGTACGTTGTTCCATCAGGCGCAATGAAGTTTTGGGAGGAGAGGCTTGAAAAATTCAACGTTCCTTATACCCAAATGGAACGTTTTGGGGAGCAGTATTTGGAATTTGATGACCCACATGGACTTCACTTAGAGCTCGTAGAAAGAGAAAAAGGGGAAGCAAATACATGGACGTTTGGCGAAATAACCCCTGAAGTTGCGATCAAAGGATTCGGAGGAGCCACTCTCTTATCAGCTCAGCCTGCCAAAACTGCTGAACTGCTGGAAGGAATTATGGGACTTGAAGTGGTTGGGCAGGAAGGGGACTTCATCCGTTACCTTTCTTCTGCCGATATTGGTAATATCATCGACCTTAAATTAACTTCAATTGGCCGTGGACAAATGGGTGTCGGAACCGTACATCATATTGCCTGGAGGGCAATGGATGATCAAGATCAGCTGGATTGGCAAAAGGTTGTTGCGGAGAATGGGTATGGGGTCACACCTGTACAAGACAGAAACTATTTTAATGCGATTTATTTTAGAGAACATGGTGAGATCTTATTTGAAATCGCAACCGATCCTCCAGGATTCGCCCATGATGAATCTCAAGAAACAATGGGAGAAAAATTAATGCTTCCAGTACAATATGAACCGAATAGAAATCAGATCGAACGAGGTCTGCTTCCATTTGAAGTGAGAGAATTAGACTAAAAGGAGTGAGTTTTTTTGCTTTCTATCGACCCGTCTAAAATGTCCGAACGAGAGAATTACAAATTCTTAATTGGAAGCATTATCCCAAGACCCATCGCTTTTGTAACAACCCTTTCGGAAGATGGAATTTTAAATGGTGCACCCTTTAGCTATTTTAATATCGTTTGCTCCAATCCTCCGATGATTTCTTTGTCGATACAGCGATCAGGGGGAAAAGAAAAGGATACTGCCAGGAACATAAAGAAGCTAAAGGAATTCGTCGTTCATATTGTGGATGAGCAAAATGTTGAACAGGTAAATCAGACAGCTGCAAATCTGCCTTCTGATAAAAGTGAGATTGAACTGGCGAGTCTCACTTCAATAGATAGCTTGAAAATTCGTGTTCCTGGTGTGAGGGAAGCGAAGATCAGAATGGAGTGTACATTGGAACATTCGGTGGAACTAGGAGGAGTTGATTCGCCAGGATGTGATCTTATTGTTGGAAAAGTGGTCCAATTTCACATTGAAGATGCACTTTATGATAAAGGAAGAATCGATCCAATCGGGCTGGCTGCTGTAAGCCGATTGGCAGGTTCAAACTATGCCAAGATTGGTGAGATTTTTTCGATCGAGAGACCAAAATAGCTTTTGACAATAGGAGGAGATTGAATTGCAAAAAACGGCTGGAATTCACCATATCTCCGCAATGGTTAACGATGCACAGAAAACGATTGATTTTTATGCTGGGGTACTTGGTTTTAGGCTCGTTAAAAAAACGATTAATTTTGATCGTCCTGAAGTGTATCACCTCTATTTTGGAAATGAAACGGGTCAACCTGGTACGGTTATCACTTTTTTTCCATGGGCGAAACAGCTTAAAGGTCGAATTGGTACAGGTCAGGTAGGTGTAACTGGCTATATTATTCCTAAGGGGTCCACTGAGTTTTGGGAGAGCCGTTTGCAGAAATTCGGCATTAAATATGAGTCAGCTGTCCGATTTTATGAGCGGTATTTAAAGTTTGCAGACCCTGATGGCCTGGAACTCGAATTGATTGAGCGCCAGGAAGGACCAATGAATAATTGGAACTTTGGCAGTATCCAGCCAGAGTATGCCATTAAAGGGTTTGGCGGTGCTACTCTCATTTCAGCCCAGCCAAATAAAACAGCTGATGTACTTGAAAATATATTAGGCATGGAATGCATTGGTGATAAAGACGGATTTCTCCGCTTCAGATCCGAAGCAGAGATTGGCAATATCATTAATATTAAGTTAACCCCTTCTGTCCGTGGCCTTATGGGAGCTGGAACAGTTCACCATATAGCATGGAGAGCGAAAGATGAAGTAGACCTTCTTAGATGGAGATCGCTACTGCTGGAAAAAGGATATTATCCGACAGAGGTACGGGATCGAAACTACTTCAAAGCCATTTATTTTCATGAAGAAGGCGGTATTCTCTTTGAAATTGCGACGGATCCTCCAGGCTTTTCTGTTGATGAACCAGAAGCGGAACTTGGCAAAAAGCTCATGCTTCCATCCTGGTTGGAATCCAAACGGGAAGAGTTAAATGACATTTTGCCGCCTGTTGCAGTTCGTGATTTGGAGGAAGATAAAGGATGAAACATCTATTTCATAAGTCATTTAATGGAGTAAATATAGCAGCAAGTTTATTATTTCATTTTCAGCATGTCTGAAAAGGGGCAATCTTCTTGCATCATCCTATGGTCCCGAGAAAAGGGGTTGATTTCCAGATTTTGAAGGGGAAATCTGTTTTTATTGCGGCAGGAACGAATGATCTCATCTGCTCGCCAATGGAATCAGCGGAAATGCAATCTTTATTGGAAAAGGCAAATGCAAATTAATAAGCATTTAAATTATAGAATTTTTTTGAGGTTTAAGTTAGGTATGTTCAAACATGAATTAGGGGCATTTATTATACGTATTACTCTTGGAATATTATTTTTCATACACGGTTTAGTAAAATTCCAAGGTGGAATAGAAAATATTGTTGGATGGTTTGAAAGTATGGGATTGCCTGGTTTTCTGGCATATGCAGTTGCTTTGATTGAATTGGCTGGAGGTTTAGCATTAATTCTCGGATTAGCAACAAGACTCGTTTTTGCTTTGTTTGCAATCATCATGATTGGAGCGACGCTTAAGGTCAAACTTTCAATTGGCTTATTGGGTAATGGTCAGATGGCAGGATACGAATTAGATTTAGCACTGTTGGCAATGGCCATTTACCTTGCAATTAATGGAAGCAAGCTATTGTCAGCAGGTCAATTAATCTTTCACAAAGATTCAAGCGAGCTAAGAAAAGCAGCTTAAAGTGGAATGTCATCTTTAATATATAGAAACAATAGGTGGTGTATTAATATGGGTTTTCTATCCAAACTATTTGGAAATTCATCGATAAAGGAGACAAAGGCTATGTCAAATGTAAAATTAGCAGTCATTTATTACAGTATGGGTGGAACCAATTATCAGCTGGCAAAATGGGCTGAAGAAGGTGCGAAAGAAGCAGGTGCTGAAGTAAAAGTAGTAAAGGTGCCAGAACTTGCCCCGCAATCGGCTATTGAAGGAAATCCAGTTTGGAAAGCTCATGTGGAAGCGACTAAAGATGTACCAGAAGTCAAATTAGATGACTTGGAATGGGCAGATGCCATTATTTTCAGCGTGCCAACCAGATTTGGAAACATGCCATCCCAAATGAAGCAATTCCTTGATACTACTGGGGGACTTTGGTTTAATGGGAAGCTCGTGAATAAGGTTGTTAGTGCCATGACGTCTGCTCAAAACCCACATGGCGGACAAGAGGCGACGATTTTATCACTTTATACAACGATGTATCATTGGGGTGCCATTGTCGCAGCTCCTGGATATACAGATCCTGTTACATTTGGTGCAGGCGGTAACCCATATGGAACGAGTGTCACTGTCGGTCAAGACGGTAAAATGATTGAAGACGTTCAAGCGGCGGTTAAACACCAGGCGAAGCGGACTGTAACTGTGGCTGAATGGGTGAAAAAAGGGAATCAATAAAAAGTTAGAGCTAATCAAGTAATATTGATTAGCTCTTTTAAATCGACTTATCATTAGAAATAGAGGCATTAATAGTTTTTACAGGGGCAAAATACCTTTAATGGATGCTTAATTAGTTGTACAATTCATATTTTTGATGGAGATTTAAGTTATGGCTAACCTAAACCTTACAATAATTTTTTACTGTTCTACTGGTACTAACCATCAGTTGACCGAATGGGCTTCGGAAGGTGCATGAGATAGTCATAATACATATCACTGTTATTCTTATTAAAGGCAGCTCAAGTATTGATAAAATGGAGAAATATTTATTCATAGCCAGTTCATCCTTTTTATATTTCTATTTGCCTTTATTGTTTGTCTTGACTACAATCAATCGATGGTGAATAAGAAAAAGCTGGTGGGAAATTAATCTTATGCACATGACGGGAGAAATAATATTTTCAAAGTATAAATAAATCGGAATGGGTGAATTTAATAATATCAGTAATAGGAAAGGCGGATCTTTGATGGAGAAAAAATTATTAAACCTTCTTTTCGGAATGTGCATTTTTTCAGTTCCCTTCTTGTTTAAAGGTAAAAAAATGAGGGAAACCTTAGTTGTTTTTTTCTCGAAAGGAGTTCTTGCTACTCTGATTGATGCCTATGTTGTTGGAACGAAAAGAGTTGAGTACCCAGTTCGCCCATTTCCAAAAATCTTTAAAACGAACCTCGTTTATGATATCTTGTTCTTCCCCCTTTTAAGTGTTATCTGGGTTAAAATTTCTTACAATGATAATTTACGGAATATTCTTCTCAAAAGTTTAATATTCAGTGTACCAATGAGTATCGCCCAATGGTACTTTGAAAAAAACACCAGGCTATTTAAGTGGAGGAAATGGTCAATTTTCCATACATTTGGTAGTGTGTGTTTTACTTTATTCACAATTAGAGGTTTTGTTGGGTTTATTAAAAAACTGGATTTATTAAAGAATAATCAAACCGTAAACGAATTGTAAGGTTAGCCTTATGAGGAAAACATCTAAAACAGAGGATTGGAGTATTGCTTTTCCTGGTTTCGGTCAACTATTAAATGGTCAGCTGTTAATAGGGTTCCTTTTTACTTTTAGAATTCATCACCACAAGGATAAGACATAAGCCATTGGTGATCAACCACTTTTGCAGCCTTCGAAATCTTTCCATGAAAACGATACATAATGCTTTGGTTAAAAGAACTGTTTACGTTTAGAACAATCCGATACAAAGAAAAGTATGAAAAGCAGTTTTTCGTCTCAATGGCAAAAAACGATTGGTTATGAATAACGAGGGAAAATTCATAGTGAAATGGAGAAAGGAAATCTGGCAATATTATTCTGACAAAATCATTGACGGCTTTATATGGACTTTGAATTTATATCATAATTGTATTGCCTGTCCCGGTTGAGCTAGAGCGTTAGTGTGTAAGGGAAAGGCATTTTTTTTAAGATGGCTGACAGAACTTATTTTTGACATAGAAAAGGCATGGTTTACTCGTCAAGAACTGGAAAGAACTCTAATGTTTTATGATACAATGTTGGAGACATACAAAAACGCTGATAATAAAACTCTCCCTTTTATTGGAGAGTTTTATTATTAGTAATCTTTGTTTGAAATATTGTAGTGTTGTTATTTGCATTATAGTTTGGATAAGGTTTAACTCATACATAAGCACCTTACCAGAATTTTTAGTAATAAACAGTACGATTGTAGCTGACAGACTAGTAAATGCGATTAATCCAGTGTAAATATCAGATTGAATTAAAGATTATGGGAGTAGCTAGGTAAGATCATGAAGAGATATAAGCTAAAGAATCATTTTAAAGGTTTAAAAAAGGGAACCCAATTCTATTTGATTGCAGAATCTGAATTTATAGGGATCAAAGATTTTGTATTACGAACTAAAGACTTATCGAATAGAATATCAATTAATGAAAAGGAACTGCATAAGAACTTTACTTTATTGAATTAATAAAATCCTATAGAATTACGGTTGTCTGTCCCCCATTGTGCTAAAGCAATGGGGGGCAGCACTTATTTTTAGTTGGCACAAAGAATGAAACTATCTAATGATTGCTCATTTCAGTAGAACTATTCATCAGTTCATAATAACTATTGATCAATGTCTGCAACATGGCAGAAGTATTGACGAATTCGTGACGGATGCAATTAGCATAATACTTTTCCCACTGGGCGTCTTGTAAGTACGTTGCGTAGACCGTAAGTTCCTTCTCAATTTGAAAATTTGCTTGTTCAAGTAACTGTCGAATCTGTCTTTTATCAAACAGATCGAACATGCTGCAACAGTTTGAAATGAACTAGTACGCGTAAACAATCTGTTTAATTGTATGCCAGCGCATGTTATAATGAGACACTTAGGGTAATTACGACCTTTTGCTCATATTTGAAACGGATGCCAAGAACAGCCTCCGCCTAGCAATAAAATATGGAGGTGTAAGAAAATGAATAAACGATGGACAATCGGTAAAATTAAAGAGTTTGTTGAGAAAAATTCGGAAAGTAAGTTGCTAACGACAGAATATCACGGTTTTTCTCAAAAGTTACTATTTAAATGTGCATGTGGCAGCAATTTTGAAAAAACATTTACGAAATTTAAAAATAATAACCAACGTAAATGTGACGTTTGCCAACCGCCAAAAGCGTCACGCTAAACGTATAGCGAATAAACGAAGTGCCGATTTCTATTAAATAGAGGTTGGCATTATTTTTTGTAAAAAAAGTTCATGAAGAATTTCTCATCAACTGCTGTAAAGCCCATTTCAAACAGATCTTCGAAGTAAAGCTCCTCCATTTTTTTATTCAAAATTCCATAGAAATAAGCGATCGGTTTTGCTACAGAACTGGACTTCATTTTGCGGACGAGCTGCTTAAAAGAATGGATGGCTGTTTCCAAGACCTGATCCTGGTTTTGTTCGCGATTGTTCCTGTAGGCGGCAATCTTTGTCATTCTCCAGAACTCTTCAATTGTTTTTGCTTCAGGGAAAAAGTACTTCAAAACTTCAACGAAAGTTTTTGGAATGCGATCACTTATAAAAGTGTGGTCGAGCTCCGTTCCGTTACGTTTAGTATTCTTTTGATTTTTAATAGTTTTAGAAAGATTACTAGTTTTATTAGGGTGGGCCATTTTTCCTTCCTTAGGTAGTTCACTCTTGGGAAAACGATTGAAAACATAAAGGTTGCTGGATTGGGATCCGTTTTTTCGTTCTGTTTCATGGACTGTGAAAATGCCTAGCTCTGCAGCTTTGGCGATCATTCTTTTAAAAGTGGAACGGGATATGCCGTTGCCGCTGTATTCTTCGTGGATTGCTTTTAAAACGGTTCCGATCTTTGCATTGGACACTCCAGGAATCTTGGCTGCAAAACGTGCCAGCCTTTTTAATCCAACAAGCTCGCCTTTTGAGAAATGATCCTTATGTACAGCAAGCCACATTTCTAAATGCGTATTAAACTCCTGAAGATTTGTAAACTGGGAAAACTGTTCAAACTGGTCAATACTGCCTACTTTTAAATTCATATAAATGCACCGCCCTTTCACCTTCTATATACAGTTGAGGGGAGGAAAAGGTCAGGGTGGTTTTTGGGGGATTGTGTCGAAATGGTGAACATTAATTTGGGCCAGTTTCATTCCAGGAGGCCGATGGATGGAGGGACAGACTTGAATAAGGCAAAATAAAAAATCCGGCCAAAAAATGGCCGGATCTAAAGGGGTAAAGAAAAAGGGCTGTATGATGTTTCGGTACAAATCTTATTGTAATGGGTAAATATTAACAAACTATGAACAAGATAAATCTAAACTATTAAAATGAATCCTATCTAAATGCGTTATGAAATTGTTCCTTTGGAATAAGGAGCCTGTCCCCGTGTGCACTAGAACGTTAGTGATAAAGCGGAAAAGAATACGGTTAAAGAGGGATAGGGGGAGCATAATCGTGCTGTAATAAATGTGGCTGAGGATAGGGGGCTATTTAATATAGCCAGTTGTAATTTTTAGCATATGTAGGTGCATAGAAGAAGGGCAGCACACAGGCGGAAGGCTAATTCCAGCTATAAAAAAACATCCCCTATTTCAACTATGGAAATAAGGGATGCTTGTAATTATTCATAAGTCTATTCAACCGTTTCATTTTTATTTCTATTTTTTACTAAAAACACTGCAGTAATCCAGGCAGTGATCGGAATAACCAGCGTTACCCCAATTCCTGCACAAAGGATCGTGATCATCTCAGCACTAAAGATTTTTGAATTAACGATTTCTCCGGCAGAATAGGACAGATCTTTAAACCAAATGAGGAGTGCCAAGTATCCGCCAAAGAAAGCAAAAAATAACGTGTTCGTACTTGTTCCCAAGATGTCCTTCCCAATGCTTAATCCAGCTTGAAATAAGTCTTTCCTGCTGATGTCTGGATGATGATAATGGATTTCCCGCATCGGAGAGGAGATGGCCATGGCAGCATCCGTGATGGCTCCGATTGTACTCATGATGATGACAGAAGCGGCAATTTTAACAAAATCGACTCCAATATAAAGGGAAAACACACTCAGTTCTTCTACTTCCTCTTCACCAAATCCCTGAATCATCGCCTTTTCTGTAACAATGACAATAAACAGGATCAAGATTACAATGGTGATGATCGAAGACATAAATGCTGTTTTGGTCTTAATGTTCACTTCGTTAATATAAAAAAGATTGATACAGCTAATCACAGCACATGCAATCAATGTGACGATAATCGGATTGATATTAGGATCGTTCATAAAAAAGAGGACAAAAATAATCATGCCAAAGTTGAAGAATATAGCAAAAAACGATCTTGCTCCTTTTTTTCCGCCGATTAGGGTCATCAAAATAAATAATATGGCAGCCAGCAAAACCAATGCATTCATGTTCTTGCCTTCTTTCTATTAATAAAAAATATAGAAATATAAAGGCCGATCGGAATGGTTAGTACGATTCCGATGCCGCCAGCCAGCGCCCGGGCTAATTCCAATGAAAGGTTCATGGAAAGCGTAAAACCTAATGGTGAATCATTCTTTATATACAAAATAAGCATAGGAATGGAACCGCTTATGTAGGCAAAAAACAAGATATTTGTCATGGTGCCCATAATATCTTTGCCAACTTCCATTCCAGAACGCTTAAGTGCTTTTACCGGAATGTTATGATTCTTTTCATACAAGCTAAACAGGGAAGAAGACATGGTAATGGCTACATCCATTACAGCTCCCAAAGATCCGATAAATAATCCTGCTAAAAAAACCATTTGATAGGGACGTGTGATAAATTGGAGCTCTTCATATCTAAGACCCTTTCCAGAGGTTACCCAAATGATAAGATAGGTGACCAACAGCGAAATAAATGTAGCCAGCAAGGTTGCGACAATAGCTGCATAGGTCTTTTCATTAAAACCGTTTACGAGCAGCAAGGAAAGGATCGTAAATAAAATAACCGCTATACTGCATATAAGTAAGAGGCTTGTTTCAGGATTATCCAGATAAACATCCAATGCATAAGAGAGCAATAGTGCATTGACTGCCAGACTTATAATCGAAAACAGTCCTTGTTTTTTTCCAACAAGGAGCAGGATAAGGATAAAAATCCAACCTACAATTAGTATGTAATGATCCCGTTTAAGGTCTATTATCGTTCCAGTTAAATCTGTCCCATCTTCTTTATTCTCGCTTATTGAAACAAATAATTTTTGCCCTTCATGAAATTCCTGGTCATAAGCTTTAGAGGCAGAGTATTGATTCTTTATATGAATCTGCTGCCCTTTTTTTTCTCCATTCTTTAATTCGGCTATTAGATGCTGTTCGTGTAACCGGTCCCCATTATCGTATATATCTGTCACCTCTTCTGAATGAACCAGGTCAACTTCCATTACTTCAGCAATTGGCCGGTCATAGAAAGATTCATTGTGATTCACAAACATAACCGAGGCTGCAAAACAAAATGACAGGATGATGTACAAATAGTATTGCTGATAAGGTATTTTCTTTATTTTTTTCAAAACAAACCTCCGAGTATTGAAAATGCAGCCTGCTCTACATAAGACCAGTTCGCAGGTCCATTGCAACGGACTAAGAATAACAGGAACATTTTCAAGCAGTCAAGATAATCCCTGTGGTTCTTTCAAGTTGTGACTTTTGGTGCAGGTTAGTTAACACCTGAAATTATTTGTCTATATGGACAACCATAACACATGATCTTTCTAATCATAATTAAAAATGAAGTTATGCTAAAACGGAAAGTATCCGGGTATATACTTCCAACTTAAAGGTAAAATAGGTAGTGAATTTTTGGGAGGTTTAATTGTGGAGGAAAACAAAAATATGAATTCTTCAAACGAACAAGATGTGAAACGTGAGACGCTGACAACACGGCAGGGCCATCCTGTAACAGATAATCAAAACATCCGTACGATTGGAAACCGTGGCCCGGCGACACTAGAGAATTACCATTTCATAGAAAAAATTTCCCATTTTGATCGGGAAGAGGTACCGGAGCGTGTGGTACACGCAAGAGGTGCTGGAGCATTTGGTTATTTTGAAACATATGGAAAAGTTGGAGATGAACCGGCTGAGAAGTATACACGGGCGAAAGTTTTTTCTGGTGCAGGGAAGAGAACATCGTTAATGGTTCGTTTTTCCACAGTAGCAGGAGCAAAAGATTCGCCGGAAACAGCACGAGACCCACGTGGCTTTGCAGTAAAAATGTATACGGAAGATGGCAATTGGGATTTGGTTGGGAACAACCTGAAAATTTTCTTTATCCGTGATGCGATGAAATTCCCTGATATGATTCATGCGTTTAAGGCTGATCCAGTTTCGAACGTACCAAATCCTGAGCGGATGTTTGACTTTGTATCCCGTACACCTGAGGCTACCCATATGATTACATTCCTGTTCTCACCATGGGGGATTCCAGCAACTTACCGCCACATGCAGGGTTCCGGTGTAAATACATATAAATGGGTAAATGAAAAAGGTGAGTCAGTGCTGGTGAAGTATCACTGGGAGCCAAAGCAAGGGATCCGTAACTTAACACAGGAAGAGGCAAACTCTATTCAGGCGAAAAACGTCGGTCATGCAACACAGGATTTATTTGAAGCGATTAAACGTGGAGACTATCCGGAATGGGAGCTCTTTGTGCAGATCATGGAGGATGATTACCACCCTGAACTTGATTTTGATCCGCTCGATGATACCAAGCTTTGGCCGGAGGATAAGTTCCCGTGGCTGCCTGTTGGCCGTATGGTCCTTGATCGCAATCCAGTTGACTACCATGCGGAGATTGAGCAGGCAGCCTTCGGTACAGGGGTTCTTGTCGATGGAATGGATTTCTCAGATGATAAAATGCTGCAAGGCCGTACCTTTTCTTATTCCGATACGCAGCGCTATCGTGTAGGTGCGAACTATCTGAAATTGCCAGTGAACGCACCGAAAGTACCTGTTCGCACGAACCAGCATCGTGGCCAAATGGATATCCGTGACCCTAAAGAGTCTGGAGATAATCCGCATATCAACTATGAGCCATCGATGAAAGGCGGCTATAAGGAAGCAGCTGAAGAAGGCCGTTCACCTCATCAGCCAACGTATAATGCGGCAGCCTTGAGTGCACCCATTGATCGTCCGAACAACTACGGTCAAGCGGGCCACACATACCGCAGCTTTGAAGATTGGGAGCGCGATGAATTGATCAAAAACCTATCCGAAGCACTGGCGGTATGCGATAAGCGAATTCAAGAGGCTATGATTGAGCACTTCACACAAGCAGATGAAGATTATGGCCGCCGTGTGAAGGAAGGAATCGAAAAAGTAATGAACGACATGCAGAAAATGAACGCTGAAAGTAAAATTCCTGGCCGTGAAGCTGGTAAATCGAAATATGGACAGGGTTCAATCGCTGAGAACGAAGCAACTAAGGAAGCTGTGGAGAAAAGCCACGAAACTGATCCTTATTAATCGTAATCTAAGGCTCTTTTTGTAAAGTTTGTTGCTTTTCAACTGCTAACTAAGTTTAAGCAACTGAGTTGATTGTAGCGCAGGGCGCTTGACTCCTGCGGGAAGTGAGGGAAGTGAGAGACCCCACAGGCGAAGCCGGGGAGGCTCTCATTCCTCCCCGCGGAAAGCAAGTGCCTGTAGCGAAAAACAACGGGCAAATTTGTAGTAAAAACAACAATCTATGAGAAAACAGCCTAATCTAAAGATGCAAGGGCTGTCCCGAAGGTTAGTGGAGCTGACTGAGGGGCAGCCTTTATTTTTACCACATTATGTCCTTGTTATGTGCCTAGTGTAGTAAATAGATCAAAATCATAAAAAAGACCACCGTTTTCAATGTAAAATGGAAGTACCTATCACAGAACTTCCAATTACTAAACCTCACCACAAGGAGTTGAAAACGATGGTATATACACCATTCAATCATATTCAAGGGAAAAACGGAAGTCGATGGGCTAAATTTATTCGGGAAACAGGAGCTGATCATCTATTAATTGTGGCAATAGACGCAGCTAAGTTTACACATAAGGCAATGCTGAGTTCCTTTTATGGAGATATCTTGGTTCGACCGTTCGATTTTGATGCATCGATTTCTGGTCTTGAGTTGG
>NZ_VLKI01000012.1:54996-128519 GCF_007830235.1 Cytobacillus oceanisediminis | reverse complement strand
CAGAATTATGATCTATTAATTGGCGGAGAGCGCGTTTCTACTGAAGATAAAATCGTATCAATCAATCCTTCTAATAAAGAAGAAATAGTTGGCCGTGTTTCAAAGGCAAACCGCGAGCATGCTGAGAAAGCGATGCAGGCTGCTGTTGAAGCATTCAAAACGTGGAGAAAAGTAAAGCCGGAAACACGCGCAGATGTGTTGTTTAAAGCTGCTGCGATTATCCGCCGCCGCAAGCATGAGTTTTCTGCCCTTTTAGCAAAGGAAGCAGGAAAGCCTTGGAATGAGGCTGATGCTGATACTGCAGAAGCCATTGACTTCCTTGAGTACTATGCACGCCAAGTCTTAAGAATTAAAGACGGTGTTCCAGTCAACAGCCGTCCGAATGAATATAACCGTTATGACTACATTCCACTGGGAGTAGGCATCATTATCTCTCCTTGGAACTTCCCGCTAGCGATCATGGCTGGAACAACCGTTGCAGCGATCGTGGCAGGAAACACGGTTCTTTTAAAACCAGCGTCTACAACACCTGTTGTGGCTGCAAAATTCGTTGAAGTCATGGAAGAAGCAGGCCTTCCAAAGGGCGTTCTGAACTTCGTGCCGGGCAGCGGTGCAGAAGTAGGCGACTACTTGGTTGACCATAAAGACACTCGCTTTATCTCATTCACTGGCTCACGTGACGTAGGTCTGCGCATCAACGAGCGCGCTTCCAAGCTGAACGAAGGCCAAATCTGGCTGAAGCGCGTGATCGCTGAAATGGGCGGCAAAGATACAATCGTTGTCGATAAAGAAGCAGATCTTGAGTTGGCTGCTACCTCGATCGTGGCATCTGCATTCGGATTCTCCGGACAAAAGTGTTCTGCGTGTTCACGTGCAGTTGTTGTTGAAGATGTGTACGATCAAGTTTTAAACCGCGTTGTCGAGCTAACAAACGAGTTGACGCAGGGAAATCCGGAAGACCAAAGCAATTTCATGGGTCCTGTGATTGACCAGGGTGCATTTGACAAAATCATGAGCTATATTGAAATCGGCAAAGAGGAAGGCAAGCTGATGACAGGCGGAGAAGGAGATAATTCAAAAGGCTTCTTCATCAAACCGACTGTATTTGCAGACCTTGATCCGAAAGCACGCCTCATGCAGGAAGAAATTTTCGGACCGGTTGTCGGCTTTACAAAAGCGAAGGACTTCGATCATGCACTCGAAATTGCCAACAACACTGAGTACGGCTTAACTGGCGCTGTTATCACGAAGAACCGTGAGCACATTCAAAAAGCACGCGAGGATTTCCAAGTTGGAAACCTATACTTCAACCGCGGCTGTACAGGCGCAATCGTTGGATACCAGCCATTCGGCGGATTCAACATGTCAGGAACGGACTCTAAAGCAGGCGGCCCTGACTACATTCTGCTTCACATGCAGGCGAAAACAACTTCTGAAATGTACTAAATATAAAAAAATCCCTCTTCACCAATGTGAAGAGGGATTTTTTTGTTTATTTCTTTAATATAGATTTAAACTGATTGTATTGCTCTTGTACTTCTTTTGAAGGTTCCTTGTCTAGAAGGCTGACGATGATTATCGCTAAACCAGCAAATAAGAAGCCAGGCGCCAATTCATAAAGGTCGAAAATACCTCCAGTAATTTGTTTCCAAACAATAACGGTTACAGCACCGATAATAATTCCGGCAAGAGCGCCGTTTCGTGTCATGCGTTTCCAGAACAGGCTCAGAATGATGACTGGCCCAAAGGCAGCACCAAAACCGGCCCAAGCATAACTAACAAGTTCCAATACCTTGCTTTCAGGGTTATACCCCAGGAAGATTGCAATAATTGCAATGCCCAGTACAGCAATTCTGCCAACAATCATTTCTTCCTTTTTGGAAGCATTTCTTCTAAAGATAGATTTATAGAAATCTTGTGCGAGCGCACTTGAAGAAACGAGCAATTGTGAGTCAACTGTGCTCATGATTGCTGAGAGAATGGCTGCTAATAAAAATCCTGCTACCCATGGATTAAATAAAACTTGAGAAAATATGATAAATACTGTTTCAGAATTCTCTAGTGGGGTATCTGCAAAGTAAGCAATACCTGCGAATCCTACAAAAAGAGCTCCAAAAAGTGAAAGGACCATCCATGTCATTCCGATTAAACGCGCTTTAGGAACGTCATTTGTTGATTTTAATCCCATAAAACGGACAAGGATATGCGGCTGTCCAAAATAGCCAAGTCCCCATGCTAATAGAGAAGCAACGCCAACAAAAGTGGCACCTGAAGCAACATCCAAATGAGTTGGATCAATCGTACCGATTTGCTGTAAAGTCTCATTCCATCCGCCAAGTTCCTGAATCGCAACAATCGGGATAATGATCAAGGCAAGGAACATTAAAATACCTTGAATAAAATCTGTCCAGCTGGCAGCCAAAAATCCGCCAAAGAAAGTATAAGACAAAATTACTGCTGCTCCGACCCAAAGGGCAACCGTGTAATCAATTCCAAATGAGTTTTCTAAAAGAATGGCACCGCCAACAAGGCTGGAGGAAGTATAGAAAGTGAAAAAGATTAATATAACGACTGCAGAAACTACACGAAGCATTTTAGAGGTGTCATGGAATCGGTTTTCAAAATAACCGGGAACTGTAATCGAATCGTTGGCTACTTCCGTGTAGACACGCAATGGCTTAGCAACAAACTGCCAATTCAGATAAGCACCGACTGCCAAACCGATTGGAAGCCAAATCTCGCCCATACCGCCTAAATAAACAGCACCAGGCAAACCAAGCATCAGCCATCCGCTCATATCGGATGCCCCAGCACTTAAGGCTGCCACTCCGGCTCCAAGGCGTCTTCCGCCTAACACATAATCAGATAAATCCTTGGTCATTCTGGCTGCAAGAAAACCAATCAGCAGCATGCCGACCAGATAAACAATAATTGCAATTAAAGTGGGTAAATTTATATCCATATTTATTTATCCTCTCCTCTTTCAGTAAAATAAGTGATGCCCGATAGTACAATCAAAAGCGGCATTGGAATTAGAAGCCAAAGCCAAGTTGCTGTAGTGAAATCCATATGTTCACCTCCATCCTAAAAAATCCCCCCTAAATACATACGTGAAAAAAGTCCCCTTTATACAGTAACATACAGTTTGGTGTTTGTGAAAAATTTGAATCGGGGTATGATCCGCAATGAAAAGACGTTAATTATCATAACATAATAAAGTTTTAGGGACAAAAAAGATATGAAGCTATTAATGTATAAATGTATAAAAATACGTAAAATCGCATTAATTTGCTGTTATATTACTCATATCAACATATCTATTCATTCAAATTTATAAAATTAAGTTGACATAATGGTGAGGTTTTTCATGGGAAACGGAAAGAGGCCTATACTTCTTTTAGGCCTCTTAAGATTTAAATATTTAGCTTTTTTATTACTTTTTTTAAAGAATTTTCGGTATTTATGTCCTTAAAATCGATCCCAAGCTGGACGGCTGTTTGGGCAACTTCAGGGCGGATTCCGAGCAAAGTTGACTTGACTCCAATGAGCTTCAAAGAGCTCATGACATGGGCGACCATTGTGTCGACCATTACAACTCCTGAAAGATCAATGATTAAATGAGAAATTCCCAGCTTTTAAACTTTGCAGACTTCAGGATATATTTTTGCGCACTGTCCAATTTCACCAATCAGCGGCAATAGCTATTTTGCCTTAACACATAAGATCAGTTGACAGAGAAAGGGGGGTAAATTAATTTTTTTTTCAAAAAATTTTTAAAAAGGGGTTCCCATTCCGAAATCTCTGTTATATAATACAAAACATAGATAATTAATTGTTTTATAACAACATAGAATAAAAGTATAACAGGTTTTCGATTTTGATTCTGTTATACTACAACAACATTTTTACCTGGGGGTTTGCTTAAGGGTTGATTTTTTCTAATTTAAAGGAGGATTTAATCAAATGGCAGATGAAAGAGTGCGTCAATTACAGGAAAGCTGGGAAATGAATGAACGTTGGAATGGGATTGAAAGACCGTACACGGCGGAGGATGTAATCAAATTAAGAGGATCCATCGATATTGAACATACATTAGCGCGCCGTGGTGCAGAGAAGCTTTGGAAACTTGTGAATGAAGAAGACTTCGTAAATGCATTGGGGGCGTTAACAGGCAACCAGGCTGTCCAGCAGGTGAAGGCCGGGCTGAAAGCCATATACTTAAGCGGCTGGCAGGTAGCTGCAGATGCCAACCTCTCCGGAAATATGTATCCGGACCAAAGCTTATATCCGGCAAACAGTGTTCCTAGTGTTGTAAAAAGAATCAATCAGGCGCTGCAGCGTGCAGACCAGATTCATCATATGGAAGGCGACGATTCCATTGACTGGTTTGCCCCGATTGTGGCAGATGCGGAAGCCGGCTTTGGGGGCCAGCTGAATGTTTTCGAGCTCATGAAAGGCATGATTGAATCCGGTGCCGGCGGTGTCCACTTTGAAGATCAGCTGTCTTCTGAGAAAAAATGCGGACACCTTGGCGGCAAAGTATTGCTTCCAACACAGACAGCCGTTAAAAATTTGATTTCTGCAAGGTTGGCTGCAGATGTTATGGGCGTTCCGACCGTGATTGTAGCCCGTACTGATGCAAATGCTGCCGACTTGATTACCAGCGATGTTGACCCTTATGATGCACTATTCATTACAGGAGAACGTACTCCTGAGGGATTCTTCCGAACTAAGGCGGGACTCGACCAAGCGATCGCTCGGGGGCTGGCTTACGCTCCTTATGCAGATTTAGTGTGGTGTGAAACATCTGAGCCAGACCTTGAAGAAGCAAGGCGCTTTGCTGAGGCCATCCATGAAAAATTCCCTGGCAAGCTGTTAGCCTATAACTGCTCTCCATCCTTTAACTGGAAAAAGAAGCTGGATGACGAAACAATTGCGAAATTCCAAGTGGAGCTCGGTAAAATGGGCTACAAATTCCAATTCGTTACTTTAGCAGGCTTCCATGCCTTGAACCACAGCATGTTCGAATTGGCTCGCGGCTATAAAGACCGCGGAATGGCTGCGTACTCTGAGCTGCAGCAGGCCGAGTTCGCCAGCGAGCAGCATGGATACACAGCAACAAGGCACCAGCGTGAAGTTGGAACCGGATATTTCGACCAGGTTTCCATGGTTATTACAGGAGGAACATCTTCCACAACCGCTTTAAAAGGGTCCACAGAGGAAGAGCAATTCACAGCTGAAAAGCAGGAAGCTTAGTCGTATTGCTTAATTTTAACCGTTAGTAACTTGATTTTTTTACCTGTATATTCTCCATTTTTCCCCTCTCTTCATTGAAGAGAGGTTTTTTTTAGCTTAAGAAGGATAAGATTAAACTAGCACAGCTTATAATGCAAAAACATACATATTAATAGGCGAACTAAGATTCAATTTGAAAGGGGGATATCCCCTTTATACAATGGATGCAGAGCAGTCAGAATAAGGACGGAGGTTGTACAGTGGCTGAAAATATAGATGATTATCTCCAGCAGGGGATTCACGGGCAAAAACAGACAAAGCCTGATGAGCGGCGGAAGTTTTTGGGGACGCTTCGGGAGCGGATTGTCATTGCGCTAAAACAGCCGCAGGTAAGAGAAGACGGGATCTATCCGCAAGTGGAGGAAGCTTTAAAAACCAACAGCCAGGCACATCTTTACCTGAATGGAAATATGAGCTATTCATACTTATCGAAATATATTAAGTCGGCTTCAAAATATAAAGTTGAATACACTATCGTCACCAACAAAGAACATAATTCAGAAATTGGTTTGGTTCTTGCGCATGACTATGCGATTGATAAACCGGACATATATGTCGAGAGAAAAACAGTGAAGGCAGAGCCTAAAAAGGCATCAGGGAAGAAAGGCGGTATTTTTGCAAAGATATTTAAGCGGGACAGATAGTTAAATGAGCAGGGAATGGCAGCACCGCTTATTCTATATTAGAAACGTTTGAATAATTGCTTCCCTCATTAATACCGGTTTTGGATTTTTAATTTTATCGTCAAAAACATACGTTTACCGGCCAATTTTATTAAAATACCGACCAAAAACACACGTTTACTGGCCAACTTTGATAAAATACCGGTCAAACTGAAAGATTTACCGGCTAATTGCCAATCTGGCAGGTTTTAAGGATAAGAGCAGTTTGCCGGAAATACTTATATCGGTCACTTTTTGATTTTATCGGTCAGAATTTCAATATAACGGTCACTTTCCAAATTTTATCGGTCAGATTTTAAATATATCGGTCAGTTACTGATACAGCGGGCTTTTAAACCGATCCCCGGATTGCTCAGAAGCTTCCTTCAAGGTGAGACGTCCCTATGCATTCTCTTATTCCAAAGGCTTTAAATATACATGCGGATCCAGATCAGACCCTTCAATGACAATCGCTGTCATGCCTAGATATGAACCTGACTCGTGTTCCTCTCCTTCAGTCCAATAAACAGCAGTTCCTTTCACGACAGCTACTTGTTCACTGCCGGCCGTTTTGACCCAGCCTTCTCCATCAACAATGAGGAAAAGCTGTGGGCATGTGGCTGGATGCATACCAAGAACGCTATTATCCTTAAGATGGATACAGCCAATTGTAGCTGTCGTGTTCCTGAGAATCGGACTGATGCTGGTATTGTGGCTGTTGAACTGGGTGATCTCCCTGCTTGTCTCTGTATCAAAGCGGAAAAATTCCATAATATGACCTCCTGTAAAAAATAATCACAACCATATTTATTAGGCTTTGCTGTTCATTTATCCTGCAAGATGAGAAGCAAACACACAATTCGTTCAACTCATGGTAAAATAAGCAGAAGATTGTTGAAACAGCTGGCGCGCGTGTTGCTTTAACGCGCGAAAGTTTGGTATGATCATTATTATCGTGCATTGGCAGAATTTAATTTTGGAGGTGGCATTTATGTCGAGAATTTCAACTGATCAGGTAAAGCATGTCGCGCACTTGGCAAGACTTGCAATTACCGAGGAAGAGGCTGTGACTTTTACTGAACAGCTGGACAAAATGATTTCGTTTGCAGAGCTGCTTAATGAACTGGATACAGAAAATGTAGAACCGACATCCCATGTGCTTGATATGAAAAATGTGATGAGAGAAGACAAGGCGGAAAAGGGGCTTCCGCAGGAGGAAGTTCTAAAAAATGCGCCGGAACATCAGGATGGCTATATCAAAGTGCCGTCCATTATTGAGTAGGGAGGGGAAAATGGTGAGTTTATTTGACCATAAGGTTTCGGAGCTTCATCAGCTTTTACATAAAAAAGAAATTACAGTATCCGATCTTGTCAGTGAATCGTACAAGCGTATTGGTGAAGTAGAGGACAAGGTACAGGCTTTCCTAACGCTGGATGAAGAAAGAGCCCGTGAGGCAGCAAAGAAGATGGATGAAAAGATCGGAACAGACGAAGCAAAGGGACTATTATTCGGCATGCCGATCGGTGTGAAGGATAATATTGTTACAAAAGGGCTGCGAACAACCAGCGCGAGCAAAATCCTTGAGAACTTTGATCCAATTTATGATGCGACTGTCGCGTCCAAATTACATAATGCAGAAACCATTACAATTGGCAAATTAAATATGGATGAATTTGCAATGGGATCATCCAATGAAAACTCTGGTTTCAAAGCGACACGGAACCCATGGAACCTTGATAGGGTACCCGGCGGCTCTTCAGGCGGTTCAGCAGCTTCTGTTGCAGCCGGAGAGGTGCTGTTTTCGCTTGGATCGGACACAGGCGGTTCTATTAGACAGCCTGCTTCCTACTGTGGCGTCGTTGGATTAAAGCCTACATATGGAAGAGTATCCCGATTTGGCTTGATCGCATTTGCATCTTCATTGGATCAGATCGGTCCCATTACACGCACTGTAGAAGATAACGCCTATTTGCTTCAAGCGATTTCCGGGGTAGACCCAATGGATTCCACATCTGCAAATGTGGATGTCCCAAGCTATGCAGAAGCATTGACAGGTGATGTTAAAGGACTAAAAATTGCCGTACCGAAAGAGTATCTAGGTGAGGGCGTCAATGAAGAAGTGCGCCAATCTGTTTTGGATGCTTTGAAGGTGCTTGAAAAAATGGGTGCCACCTGGGAAGAGGTTTCGCTTCCGCATTCGAAATATGCGCTGGCAACCTATTATTTGCTGTCTTCCTCAGAGGCTTCAGCAAATCTGGCCCGTTTTGATGGAGTGCGCTATGGCTACCGGACTCCAAACCCTGAGAATTTAATCGATTTATATAAAAAGACAAGAGCAGAAGGCTTCGGCGATGAAGTGAAGCGACGTATTATGCTTGGAACATTCGCCTTAAGTTCAGGCTATTATGATGCTTACTATAAAAAAGCACAAAAAGCACGTACGCTTATTAAACAGGATTTTGAGAATGTTTTTGAAAAGTATGATGTTATTATTGGGCCAACAGCCCCAACACCTGCATTTAAAATCGGAGAAAATATGTCTGACCCGCTTACGATGTATGCAAATGATATCTTAACGATTCCGGTTAACCTTGCGGGAGTACCGGGAATTAGCGTTCCATGCGGATTCTCTAATGGATTGCCGCTTGGCCTGCAAATTATCGGAAAGCATTTTGATGAGAACACAGTATATCGTGTAGCGCATGCTTTTGAACAGGCAACTGATTATCATAAACAAAAACCGGGGCTGTAAGGGGGGAAAACTCATGAAATATGAAACGGTTATCGGACTTGAAGTGCACGTAGAGTTAAAAACAGATTCAAAAATTTTCTCGGCCAGCCCAAACCATTTTGGCGCTGAACCGAACTCCAACACAGCGGTGGTTGATCTTGGCTACCCGGGAGTGCTGCCGGTTATTAATAAAAAGGCTGTAGAATTCGGCATGAAGGCTTCAATGGCTTTAAACTGTGAAATTGCGCCTGTTACAAAATTTGACCGGAAGAACTATTTTTACCCTGACAATCCGAAAGCCTATCAGATTTCACAATTTGATAAGCCGATCGGCGAGCATGGCTGGATTGAAATCGAAGTGGACGGCTATAAGAAAAAGATTGGCATTACACGCATACATCTTGAAGAGGATGCAGGAAAGCTTTCTCATGAAAAAGGATATTCTTTGGTAGACTATAACCGCCAGGGTACGCCATTGGTCGAAATCGTATCTGAACCGGATATCCGCACACCGAATGAAGCATACGCTTATCTGGAAAAACTGAAATCGATTATCCAGTATACAGGTGTTTCCGATTGTAAAATGGAAGAAGGCTCACTTCGCTGTGATGCGAATATTTCCCTTCGTCCTGTCGGGCAGGAGGAATTCGGTACAAAGACTGAGCTTAAGAACCTGAACTCCTTTAATTTTGTCCGCAAAGGGCTGGAGTATGAGGAAAAACGCCAGGAGCAAATCTTGAGTTCTGGCGGAACAATCCAGCAGGAAACTCTCCGCTATGATGAAGCGACAAATACGACGATTCTTATGAGGGTAAAAGAAGGTTCGGATGATTATCGTTATTTCCCTGAGCCGGATTTGCTTGATATCCATATCGATGAAGAATGGAAGGAGCGCATCAGAGCAGAAATCCCTGAGCTTCCGGACCAAAGAAAGAACCGTTATATTGAAGAGCTAGGATTGCCTGCCTATGATGCAGCTGTCCTGACGGTCACAAAAGAAACATCCGATTTCTTTGAAGCGGCTGTTCATGCAGGTGCAGATGCAAAACAGGCTTCCAACTGGGTGATGGGTGAGCTTTCCGCCTATTTGAATGCTGAGCAAAAAGAGCTTAGCGATATTGCTCTTACCGCTGAAGGACTTGCCGGCATGATTAAATTGATCGAAAACGGGACCATTTCATCAAAGATTGCCAAGACTGTTTTCAAAGAGCTGATTGAAAATGGCGGCGAGCCTGAAACAATCGTCAAAGAAAAAGGCCTTGTCCAGATTTCTGACGAAGGTGCTCTTTTGAAAATTATTGGCGAAACGCTTGATGCGAACCCGCAATCGATCGAGGATTTCAAAAACGGCAAACAAAAAGCGATCGGTTTCCTTGTCGGCCAGATTATGAAAGCAACAAAAGGCCAGGCAAACCCGCCGCTTGTTAACAAGCTATTGCAAGAGGAAATAAAGAAGAGATAAGAGGGATGCTTTTAGCTCCTCCAAATCGATTATATACAAACGAAGCTGATGGGGATCCATCAGCTTTTTGTATATAATCGGTTCGACAAAAGGCTCCCCTATTTCCCAGGAAAAGATTTTGTTTTACATCGTTTTACAGCAAATGCATCTAATAAGTGTGCAGGAATAAGAGCTAGAGTTAAAGAATAAGATTTAGAGGCAATTAAAAAGGAGAGGTAAGCATGGAGATAATGAACTGGTTTGCAAAAGGGCTAAGCCCGAAAGAATACATAGAGGGAATGAAAGTAAATAAGGAAGCAATGAAGGGAGTATATAACCGTTTTTCTTTGGCTGATGAAGAAAAAGATAGGTTGGAAAAGTTAAAGGGATCTGGCATGAAGGCAATTGCTATTACAGAGGATTGGTGCGGGGATGCAATGCTGAACAATCCGATTCTTTTAAAAATCTCGGAGGAAATAGGTGCGGAAGTCCGTTTCATTTTACGGGACCAAAACCTTGAGCTAATGGACCAGTACCTCACGAATGGAATCTCTAGAGCGATACCGATATTTATTTTTATAGATAAAGAAGGAGAAGAACAGGCGGTTTGGGGACCGCGGGCCAAACGTATCCAGGAAATCGTGGATGAGGAACGCAGCAAGCTCCCTGCACAGGAGGCTGATGATTTTAAGGATAAGCAGATGAGCATGTATAAGAGGCTGACAGCTTCTTATCAGGAAGACTCAGAAATCTGGCATACGGTTGCAAGTAGCATTATAGATGTTCTAGTTTCGGAAAAATAATCAGGGAAGGGTGTGGGTTAGCAATGAGCTGGAACCGGAATCGTTTAACGGAAAAGCTGGGCATACAATATCCTGTTTTTCAGGCGCCGATGGCAGGTGGAATGACAACACCGCGACTAATCAGTGAGGTTTCCAATAGCGGCGGTCTAGGCAATATGGGAGCAGGCTATATGAATTCTGATGAGATAAGAGAAGATATCAGAAAGATTCGGAGTCTGACGGACAAACCATTTGGCATAAATCTGTTTGTTCCGAATCTGGAGGTCTCGGCACAAAAAGAAGAGATTAGCAGAATGGGAGAAGTGCTCACAAAGTATAGCAGTGAGCTGGGGATAAAGGTGAAACCCCTCCTGCCTAAGAAGGATTACGGCACTCTCTATGAAAAACAGCTGGAAGTTGTAATGGAAGAACGTGTTCATGTATGCAGCTTTACGTTTGGCATACCTGATTCAAACGTTATTCGTGAACTAAAGAAACAGGGTACGGTTATTATTGGAACAGCCACGAATGTTAATGAAGCAGTGGAGTGGGAGGAGGCAGGAGTAGATTTGATTGTTGCCCAGGGAAGTGAGGCTGGCGGGCACCGGGGCACTTTTCATAAAGAGGAAAGCGGACTGGTTGGCTCCATGGCACTTATTCCGCAGGTCGCGGATGCAGTCAGCAAGCCTGTCGTTGCTGCAGGCGGAATGATGGACGCACGCGGGATTGCTGCCGCAATGATGCTTGGTGCAGCTGGTGTCCAGCTCGGAACGGTGTTTCTCCCATGCAGAGAAGGCGGGGCCAACCCGTTATATAAGGATGCACTCTTAAATGCTACAGAAGAGCAAACAGTTTTAACAAAAGCTTTTTCCGGGAAGATGGCAAGGGGAATTAGCAACAGATTCACGGAAGAGATGGAGGAGCAGCCTGTGTTGCCTTACCCGCTGCAGAATGATTTGACAGCATCTCTCCGAAAACAGGCTGCCAAATTGGTGCGCCCGGAGTTTATGTCACTATGGGCAGGACAGGGAGTGCGAATGGCTGAAGATATAACTGTGAAGGAACTGATGCAGAAGCTTGTGAGAGGGGCGGAAACTTTATTGGAAGGCAAATAAAGAGCAGTGCCAATGGGCACTGCCTTTTATCTTATTTACCGGCCAATACATTTGTAAGCGGTGGTACGATTTGCTTTTTGCGTGATACAACGCCTTTAAGAACGGCTTTGTTGTTTTCAAGCGTTACATTGTAGGCTTTCTCAACCGCTATTGTTTCGTTTCCAAGAGCGATGGCAACTGAATCGTTGTTAAGGATGTCAGTTAGAACAAAAACGAATAAGTCCAATTCTTTCTTCTTGATGGTTTCGGAAATAACAGCTTCAAGTTCAGCTTGGCGGTTTAAAACGTCATTCAGGTCAACTGCATTTACCTGTGCCACCTCTGTTTTATAGGTGCCCATTTGGAATTCTTTCGCATCAAGGGAAACTAATTCTTCAACTGTTTTTTTACTAAGATCTGCACCAGCTTTTAGCATTTCCAAACCGTATTCTTCAGGATTTACGCCTGCGACTTCTGCAAGCTCACGTGCAGCTGCAATGTCCTGGTCTGTGCAGGTTGGAGATTTGAATAATAGGGAATCGGAAATAATGGCAGAAAGCATTAAGCCAGCCGTTTCTTTGCTGATTTCCACTCCGTTTTCTTTGTACATTTTGTTGAGGATGGTTGCAGTGCAGCCAACCGGTTCCGCACGGTAATAAAGCGGATCGCTTGTTTCAAAGTTCGCGATGCGGTGATGGTCGATAACCTCAAGGATTTTTACATCTCTGATATCGTCAGCGCTTTGCTGGAACTCGTTATGATCAACAAGGATGACTTCGCTTACTTCTTTTGACACGGCCTCAACAAGGCGTGGTGCTTCAGCTTTAAAGTAATCCAAAGCATATTGTGTTTCCTCATTTACTTGGCCTAGGCGGATCGGTTCAGCATCAACGCCTAATTTGGTTTTTAATTCCGCATAAGCAAGAGCTGAGCAGATTGAGTCTGTGTCTGGGTTTTTGTGTCCGAATACAAATACTTTTGACATAATCCTTACTCCTTCTATATGTAATGTTGGTTTTTTGCCTGCTGTTATTTTACCATATATCTAATGTAATGGCGGTACTGGGAAAAATCAAATTTTGTTAATAGTGTTGGTTATTTTTAGGAAAGGATAGAGGAAGCAAGTGATTTATGGAGAAATAGATAGGTACGGTAAGGAGGAGACAATAAATGGAGAAAGTTGCAGTGATTTCAGATATTCATGGAAATTTGACGGCACTGGAGGCCGTTTTGGAAAATATCCGCGAGCGCGGAATTAATACGATATTTTGCCTGGGGGATTTAATTGGAAAAGGTCCGAATTCCCGTAAAGCAGTTGAACGGATAAAGGAAACCTGCGAGGTGGTCCTTCTTGGGAACTGGGATGATTTTATGCAAAAGCCGCTGGATTTCGAGGAGGGGCAATGGCATCAAAAGCAGCTTGGGGAAGAGGCATTAGCCTATTTAAGTACGCTGCCATTCCATCATGATTTTTATATGAGCGGAAAATATGTCAGGCTGTATCATGCCTCAGCCAAGAGCATCTATCACCGGGTTGTGCCGATGCGTGATTCTCATGAAGAAAAACTGGCCATGTTTGAGAATACAGAGAATATTCATGCCGGCGAAGAAGGGCGGACACCGGATGTAGTGGGATATGGCGATATCCATGCCGCACTGATCGAACCGATCCATCCGCAAAAAACACTCTTCAATACAGGAAGCGTCGGAAATTCCCTCGATATTCCGCAGGCAACCTATGCCATTCTCCATGGGGAGTATCTCTCAAAGGAGCCGGCAGCTTTTTCAATCGAAATCGTACGTGTCCCTTATGATATTGAAAAAGAAATCGCGATTGCCAGAGAAATGGGGATGCCAAATCTGGAAGCATATGCTCTCGAACTGCGCGAAGCTAAATACAGAGGTGCGCCGAAGAAGGTTTAAGCGTTTGGTAAATACATTACTTGCTATACGCAGGGAAAAATTTTATATGCAGAGAAACCAGGGTCTATACGCAGAAAATAATCTTAATCGCACAAAAAATGGACTTATCAGTGCGTAAAAAGTTTTATCCGCACATCAATCAAGCCTATCTGTACATAAGTCGCGCTTAAGCGCATATAAACTAGTTATATTCGCACATAAATCATTATCTCACCTGCTAACTCATAGAAAAATTCATAATTTGGATAGCTGTTTCAGTTTTTAAACAAATAAGCTGACTTGCTTGCCGTCTTTGTCGGCTATTAAGTCAGCTTTTTGCCTTTATTAAAATATTTTTCTGCCTTTTTTGGACAGGGCATAATAGATGCCATGCTGCAGGTTTGTGAAGCAGTTAAATTTGAAAAGGTTAAAGTTGGTTTCAGTAATCTTTGTGCCGAGTTCAGGCGAAATGCCGACAAGGATGGTTTCGGTGCCAATCAGGTTGGCTGCAGCTGCAAGCTTGCTTAAAAACTCAACAGTGTAGGCACTAATGGACTGGTTTAATCCGGTCAAATCAAGGATCAGGCAGTCAGCCTGATACTTGGGAAGGCTGTGTAAGGTTTTATCAACGAGTTCCTCAGAGCGGAATTCATCATATCTTCCTAATAACGGAACAACGACGATTCCATCTAATACCGGGATCACGGGAGATGAGATTTCTTTCACAAGTTCTTTCAAATCTCTTGTACGGTCTTCTATTAATTTTTCAAGCTCACTGATTTTTTTGGATTCCTCGCGTCTGGCTAAGGCATGGATATTTTCCTCTACAGTAACGGTTGAAGGGAAATAATCCAAATGTGTATAATCATGTTCGCCTAATTGATCGGTTATTTTTTTGTACCAAAGGCTTGTTCCGAATACTGCGGAAAAGATGCCTGCAAAATGTCCAGGCAGAAAAGTTCCCGATTCATTTTTCCCTTGCTCTTTGTTTATTTTATATTCCCAGCTATCAACGGTCTGGACTTTAGCTGTTTTCGCTTCCGGGTCAACATCAGTTATCGTAAATTTTCCCCATCCGGCTGAAGCATAGATTCTTGGAATAATATTGGCGACTTCCTGTACGGGAAGATTCATGTTTTTAAAAAATTCTCCTACCACCATTCCTTGCCTGAAACCTGTAGTTTCCAGAACAAGGCTGGAAGTTTCTTTTCCTGAAATCTCTTCAATGGTATCGAAAAAACTTTTCATGGCGGATTTAATCCAGAAAAGAACGGCATCTTCACCTTCGAAGTTGAAGAGACCTTTATCAAGATCCCAGTTAAAATCAAAACTATCTATTTTTGTTTGAAGAACTAAGCCTTCTTCTGTCATACCATTACCCCCTGATATTGATATGTATATTTATTGCAAGAATATAACTGAAAGTAAAACAGTAACCCATTTCTTTTACCCAATAATTTAGAGTATAAACTTAAAACATAAATTATCGCCTTCTGTTTATATTTAATTTTTTCGATTTCTCATTTACATAGGCATACATAATATCTTTTTCATGAAGGTTGTTTTCGCGGAGCTGTTTCAGCAGCCAATCTTTTGTTTGTCCAAGCAATTGAAGGTTGCGCTGCTGAATTCTCCCATCAACAATAACAGCAATAGGCAGGCCTTCATCCTGGATTGAAATGTTTAAGTGTTCCACTGTTACCGGGGTATTGGCGACTTTTGGGATAATGCTTACTTCACCAATTGGTTCAAGGATGGCGTAGTCCACATCAGCAATTTTTGGAAATCCCTTGCTTCTTAAGATTGAAAGAAGCTGTGACATAGAAAGGTGGGATTTCTCCAGATTGTCCTCAAGGATTTCGCCATTTTTGATCAGCATTGTGGGTTCCCCAAGGAAAAAGCGGTTGCCGATTTGGTTTAAAGTAAGATATGAAAATAAAATATGCAGGCCAACAAGAATGCCCAGGGCAATTAGCGTAGGCATATACTCAGTACTGATTAGAGGTTCGGAGGCGATCGTCCCGACAATGATGATGGCAACTAAATCATAAGGGGTCATTTGGATAATCGTTGATTTGCCCATTAGCCTCATCATCACGATTGTTATTAAATATAGGCTTAATACCTTAAATATTAAGAACATATATAAGCTCCTTTAAATTAATCATTATTCAAAGGATTAGCTACATCGGAGCCTTTCATGTGATAAATCAAAAAAAAAAGCCCGGACACTGAATAGGGAATCAGTATCCGGTCCTGGCTTATGCGCGTTTTTTATTATCCTTCGGAGGAATGCGGTCATCTTTTAACCGTTTATCGTTTATCTTGGGCTCCTTTTTATCAATAAAGTTCTTAATATTGGAGCGGTGCAGAAAAATTAAAAATAAAAGGAAAATAGAAAAGATAAGTTCATGTTTATGCCCTGGTATAAAGAGGGAATAAACCAGTAAAGAAGCACCAACCGATAGGGAGCCATAAAATACATATTTCGTTGCATAGATGACTGCAATAAAAGAAATATAAGCAATCAAAAACATCCAAATGTTTGAGACAAGCAAAACGCCTGCTGTGGTGGCAATGGCTTTTCCGCCGCGGAAACCGGCGAAAACGGGAAAGCAATGCCCGGCTACAGCAACCAGGCCAACCATTAGCTGATCTGCATCAGATTGCAATAGGAAAGGCAATGCCGCAGCAAGTGCACCTTTGCCGATATCAGCAAGCAGGACAACAATAGCTGCCCTTTTTCCAAGCACCCGCAGTGTATTGGTCGCGCCTGGATTATTGCTCCCATGATCCCGGATGTCGATCTGAAACGCATATTTACCAACTAATAATGCGGTAGGAATCGATCCAATCAGGTACGCTGCCAGAAAAATAAGTAACGTCATCGTATCAATCCTTTTCATCAATATATTCAACCCTTGTTTAAATTCGTCCTTGCTTAAAAAAAATTTTACCGAAGCACCCTCTTTCGTTGTCATTGCTTACAGTTTACCATATAATGGTTTTGTTAAAAGTGGAATTCGAAATTATTTGAATAGTTGGCGGTGAGGAACATGGCAAAAACGAATTTCGGACAGGCAGCAAAAAGCTATGCGAGGTCCCGAAACGATATCCCGGTGAGCTTTTTCGAAAGCTTAAACCTGCGAGGCATCTCGTTTGAAGGAAAGAAAATTGCAGACATAGGCTCCGGCACAGGGGCTTTAACAAGGAAGCTGAAGCTAAGGAAGGCAGATGTAATTGGAGTGGACCCTTCAGTGGAAATGCTTGATGAAGCCGTACGGATCAATCTGGCAAGGTTTGAGGCCATCCCCTATTGGCACGGAACTGCAGAGGATACAGGGTTAGAGCCGAATCACTTTGATATGGTAACCGTTTCCAGAGCGTGGCACTGGTTTAATCGGGAAGCGGCATTGAAGGAAATGAAGCGGATTTTGAAGCCAATGGGGAAATTGATAATAACTGATTCCGGATTCCTGCCAGGCAGCATGGCAGTTGAAGCGGCATTTGAGCTACTGGAAAGCCATTTGGGGCAAAACTTAAAGCCAGCCGGATCCAAGGCAGAGTCCAGACAGCGGATTAACGGGTTCCCTGTTGAGTGGTTCGCTGAATGGCAGGAGAACGGATTTGAACTTAGAGACTTTTACAAACTGGACTATGAAGTAATGTTCAGCACCGAGGAGTGGGTGGATCGGATCATGTCCCTATCCTATCTTGCAGGTGCTCCGGCGGAGAAAAAAGAAGATATTTCTTCTGTTTTATTAAAAAAGCTGCACACCCAATTTGGAGCAAATGCATCTCATACCATTCCACATGCTTGCCATGTTTGTATTCTGGAAACTTTTTAACCCTCATTTTTTGAGGGTTAATTTTTTTTTCTGTGTATTAAAAGTGTTGAATTGTATGGTTCTCTCGATTATGATTATTTCGGCACTCAAAAAGAAAGCTTTGCATTCGAAGTTATAAATAGAATAAGCTTTACTTGCTACAAAAAAAATTGGCACGCGAATGATTTACTAAATACCCAGCCGGATATAAAGGAAAGCATTGCCGGTGTGCGTCGCTGCAAAAAACATTGGAAGGAGATGATTTTTCATGGATCATTACTCACTGGAAGAATGGCTGAAATATGTGAAAAATGAGCTGGGAGAAAAAGATCGCGAAGCATATGAAGATCATCTCTATACCTGCGACCAATGTTTGGAAGTTTATCTTGAGGCGATGGAAGAAGAGGAATATGCACTGCCGGCAATGCCGCGAGAAGACGAATTTACTAATCTTGTCATGGCACAGATTCCAGATAATAAAGTAAAAGAACCCCCTATGCTGAATGTGGCAAAGGAACAAAAGAAATCAACAAGCCAGAAAATGTGGTTTGAATGTTGCTTTACAATTGCTTTAGCCTGTCTGCTGCTCATCGGCGGACTAGTGAAGATGCTTGAAGGCACTAAAAACAAAGAAGAAAAGCTTGAACAAGATTAAACTCTTAACAAGATATTAGGAGTTTTCTTTTTTTTGTGCTGTGTTAAAGCTTATTGTTGATTTTGGCAACCTGTTGATTGGAGTGGAAGGCGCGAGACTCCAGCGGGAGGAGTGTGTCAAAGGGAGCACCCCGCAGGCGCGAGTGCGCCGAGGAGGCTCCCGGACCGCCCGCGGTTCGCTGAGCTCCTGGAGCGAAAATCAACAGACAAATTTAACAGAGCCGTCTCTAAAATATTTGAAAATTCAAGATAATTATTTTACAATAAAAAAGACCAGTCGGTTTATTTAAAATAATAGTCTTGAGGAGTGAGGAATGTGGGAAGAAAGCAGGTTCCGTATGAAATGCAGAAAAAGAGCAAAAGCGTCCATCTGGAGCAGTGGATTTGGGACTTGGCAGCCCAGATGCAGCCTTGCCGATCAGCAGCAATCAGAGATTTGTTTCTCGATAAAATAAAAGAAGATTTGCTGGAAGCGGGTTTGGTAAAAGAAGATTCCGCAATTACTAAGGAGCATGCCGACCTTTATATAAAAGAAGTCCTAAAAGAGGGTTCCTTTAACAAAAAATGTTTCTGTGGATGAGAAAAATGAAGGAGAAAAAAATGTCTCAGACAAAAAATATTTATATGGTAAAAGAGTTCATTTAAGGCCGTTTCAGCAGGGGGACCACGAGAATATTTATTATGCATTTCTGGATCCCGACTTTCGGAAACTGACAGGAACCCAGTATTTTTTAACAATGGAATCGATAGAGAAGGCATATGAAAATTTTAAAAGCGATAAAAGCCGTATTGACCTGGTGATCACATTAAGTGAAACAGAGGAAGCAATTGCGGATTTGGCATTAAATGAAATCAACCTCTCCTCACTACTTGTTAAAAAAGCAACAAAGTTTGCGAAAACAGCCTAATAAAAGGTAACTTAATTACAACGGAGGGACAGATTTGGCGCCTATCGTATCCGAGGAATATAAACGGAAGAAGAAGAAGGAGATTCTGGCCGGCGCGCTTGCCTGTTTCGCCAAGAAGGGATTTCAGGCAGCTACCATTGATGACATTGTCGCATACTCAGGAATAAGCAAGGGTGCCATCTATAATTATTTTAAAAGCAAGGAAGAGATTTATCTGGAGCTTATGAACGAGCAGACAGAAGCAACCAATGCGAGGCTTTTAGAGAGAATCTCCAATCTATCTTCATCTGAAGAAAAGCTTGAGTACCTTTTTGATTTATACAGAGAAATGAGCCCTTTTAGCCAGGAACGCAAGGATAAAATTGTGGTTCATCTCGAATTTACTTTGCATTCGTCAAGGGATGAAAATTTGAACCGGATTTTGAATGAAAGAGGAAAGAAGTTCTTTTTAAAGCTTATCACCGATATTCTGGAAGAAGGGCAGGCTGCCGGAGAATTCCGCCCGGATGCAGACCCGAATTATGTAGCCGGCATGTTCTGGACCATAATGGATGGTGCAATGCTTCATAGCGTTTTAAATGAAGAATATCCATATAGAACAATTATCGATTACGTGAAAAGCCTCGTGCTGAAGGATCTGCAGCAGGATTAACAGCATACCCTATTATTCTTTTGAAAAACATGCTTATTTATGATACTTTTCTGCCGGATGAGGGTATAATTCTTTTATGCCATCTGCCACTTGTGTAAATAGGTGGAAGTGAATAGAATAGAAACCGGAAGTGCAACGTAAAATTGCTAAGTGCATTTCTATTCGCTATGATGTAAAAAGATGGAATTGTAAAAACGGATTAAGACAAAGTTGATTAAATAATAGGATGATGGCTATGAAAAGAGCAAGAATTATTTATAATCCAACCTCGGGCCGTGAAATTTTTAAAAGGCATTTGGCAGAGGTGCTGCAAAAGCTGGAGGAGGCAGGCTATGAAGCCTCCTGCCATGCTACCACAGGCGAAGGGGACGCTATTAAAGCTGCACGGGCAGCTGTTGAGCGCCGCTTTGAATTGGTTATTGCAGCCGGCGGCGACGGTACAATAAATGAAGTTGTAAACGGGCTGGCCGAGCAGGATTACCGTCCGCGCCTTGGAATTATCCCGACTGGGACAACAAATGATTTCGCGCGGGCACTGCATATTCCAAGGGATGTAGAAGCGGCGACAGATATCATCGTCAAGGGGGATATAATTCCTGTTGATATTGGCCGAATTAATGAAAAATACTTTATTAATATCGCCGGCGGCGGAAGGCTGACAGAGCTGACCTATGAAGTGCCAAGCAAGCTTAAAACGATGATCGGCCAGCTTGCATACTACTTAAAAGGGATTGAAATGCTTCCTTCCATCCGTTCAACTGAAGTGAGCATCGAATTTGACGGCAAAATGTTTGAAGGGGAAGTCATGCTTTTCCTTGTAGGGTTAACAAACTCAGTAGGAGGCTTTGAAAAGCTTGCACCTGATTCCTGCATTAATGATGGAATGTTCTCCCTGCTGATATTAAAGAAAACCAATCTAGCCGACTTTATTCGGATTGCTACAATGGCAGTCCGCGGCGAGCATGTCAAAGATCCGAACGTGATCTATACACAGGCCAACCGGATTAAGGTCCAAGCCAAGGAAAAAGTCCAGCTTAACCTGGACGGCGAATTTGGCGGGCTGCTTCCAGCCGAATTTGTCAACCTGTACAGGCATTTAGAAGTTTTCGTGCCGATTGACCAGATTCGTGAAGAAGACCGCCCGACAGATTGGGAAAGTCCGCATGTATAAGAAAGAGTCCGCTCTATGGAGCGGGCTTTTTTTATGAATATCCCAATTCAATCAAACGTTTGATTGAATTGCTTTGCCCCTTTTGCCTGCTTCGCTTTCCAGCCGTGTTTTAACTGCTTACATATTGCTTTTAAATAACTTTGGATAGAGCAATATATTAGCACTTTATAACTGCTGCCAGTATTCGATTTCGTATTTAACCCTTTTTTGTGATACAATCTCTCTAGTCAAAAAGGTCACGGAATTAAGCTGAAAAGGAAGAAAACAATGAGCAGAACATTACCGGTTCAAAAAAATGATTATATAGATGTGATTTTTGAGGATTTAACCCATGAGGGAGCGGGCGTTGCCAAAGTAGATGGCTACCCGCTGTTTGTGCCGAACGGGCTTCCCGGCGAAAAGGCAAAGGTAAAGGTTATTAAAGTTAACAAAGGATACGGATTCGCCCGTTTAATCGAAACGTACGAAGAAAGTCCATATCGTGTTGAGGCTCCATGTCCGATCTATAAAGAATGCGGAGGCTGCCAGCTTCAGCATTTGAGCTATGAAGGCCAGCTTCTTGCAAAGGAAAAGCAGGTCAGGGATGTGCTGACCAGAATTGGGAAGCTTGAAGATGTAAAAGTGCATCCGGTGCTCGGCATGAAGGATCCGTGGCGCTATCGCAATAAAGCCCAGGTACCGATTGGCGAGCAGGAAGGCGGGCTGATCGGAGGATTTTACCAGCAGCGTACCCATCAGATCATTGATATGAAGGAATGCCTTATCCAGCAAGAAAAAAATGATGAAGTGGTCCAAAAGGTTAAGGAAATCTGTGGGCGCTATGGGGTCCGTGCCTATGATGAAGGCAGGCATAAAGGCGAACTTCGGCATGTGATGGCTCGGTATGGGCTTGTGACCGGTGAAGTCATGATTGTACTTGTCACCAGAACGAACGAACTTCCGTACAAACAGAAAATCGTGGAAGAGATTGTCTCGAACATCCATGGCGTTAAGTCAGTAGTGCACAATGTCAATTCAAAAAAGACGAACGTAATCATGGGGGATGAAACCCGTGTCCTGTGGGGCGAAGAGGTTATCTATGACTTCATCGGGGATATTAAATTTGCTATTTCCGCCCGCTCTTTTTATCAGGTGAATCCTGAGCAAACGAAGGTATTATATGAAAAGGCGCTTGCATATGCGAACTTGAGCGGAGAAGAAAAGGTTATCGATGCGTACTGTGGGATCGGGACGATTTCCCTTTTCTTGGCGCAAAAAGCCAAAGAGGTTTTCGGTGTGGAAATTGTGCCTGAAGCGATTGAGGATGCAAAGCGGAATGCCGCCCTCAACGGAATTACCAATGCAGAATTTGCTGTTGGGAAAGCGGAAGAAGTCATTCCGGATTGGTATAAAAAGGGCAATACAGCAGATGTCCTGGTTGTGGACCCGCCGCGAAAAGGCTGTGAAGAAGCCCTGCTACAAACCATACTTAGCATGAAGCCTAAAAAAGTCGTCTATGTGTCCTGCAACCCGGGAACACTTGCGAGGGATTTGCGTATCCTTGAAGACGGCGGTTACAAAACTGTTGAAGTGCAGCCGGTTGATATGTTCCCGCAGACCATGCATTGTGAGGCGGTTGCGAAAATTGAGTTGAGAGGAAGCAACTAACCCTAAGGGAAGTTGCTTTTTTTATTATTAGATGTTGTTTCTGTAAAATATTGAGTTTCTCTAAAGATGTCTATGTTTTTTATCGTAACATTCTGTAAAATAGACTTAATAAAGTCGTAAAATGGGGTGAACTCTTTGATGAATGGTTTCCCAATTCTTGGGAATGAAGGTGATCCGATTTATTCCAATCCTGATGAATTAATAGATTTGTTTCTGAATTGTACGGCAGATGGGGTTGCCATAATTGATATGGAAAACCGTTTTATTAGAGTAAACCATATGTATACTGTAATTTTTGGTTATACCGAAAAAGAAGTGATCGGAAAAAAGTTTACGGAATTTCAAAATCCTGAAGAGGTTAAGGGTATTATTAAACTGGTGAAGCTCGGAAAAGTGTACAGCAATGTGATGACGCAGCGTTATCATCAAGATGGTTCCGTTTTGGATATATCAGTGTCGTATTCACCCTTCCGGAACTCAAAGGGCAGAATTATTGCGGTCCTGGCTATTTTCCGGGATATGACGGATTTGAAGAGCATGGAAAGAGAGTTAAGGAAAACGCGGGAGCTATATGATTTAATTACAGAAAATACAACAGATATGATTAAGGTTTTTAAGAAGGATCAAATCCTAATTTATGCATCCCCCTCACATGAGAAAGTACTGGGCTATTCCCCAAGGCAGCTTATAGGGAAAAACTGCTGTATCGTCATGCCGTCTGAAGAAAAAGAAAACTTTGATAAAGTATTTCAACAGCTATTAGAAACCGGCGAGCCGCAGCTGATTGAAACGAAACTGATAGCAGCCGATGGCCGTACTGTTTTTGTGGAGACAAGTATCTCTCCTATCTTAAACGATGAAGGGGAAATTGAATTATTTGTGGCAGTGGGCAGAGACATTACCGATAGGGTGAGTAATGATGCTGCATTGCGGAATCTCGATCGTCTCTCTATTATTGGGCAGCTGGCTGCGGGCGTCGCCCATGAAATCAGAAATCCGCTGACCTCTTTAAAAGGTTTTTCTAAGCTGCTTCAATCGAGTGTTAACCAGGATAAACAGGATGACTATCTATCTATTATTATGGAAGAGCTCGACCGAATCGACATGATCGTCAATGAATTTATGTCGCTGGCCAAACCCCAGGCGATAGAGTTTGAGAAAGGGAATTTAATTTCCATCCTGGAAAGCACCATTAATGTTCTTCATCCACAGGCCCTGCTCCACAATGTCCAAATCCAGCTTGACTATGGTGAGGATGATATTGTGTTATTATGCTCCCCTCATCAGCTTAAGCAAGTATTTGTCAACTTCCTGAAAAATGCGATTGAAGCCATGCCAAATGGCGGAAATGTCCATGTCAGCGCACAAAAGCAGGATAATAGAAGAGTGAAGATAGCTTTTTCAGATGAAGGACCAGGGATTGATACCCATTTGCTGAGCTATCTCGGTACACCGTTTTATACAACAAAAGATAAGGGAATTGGGCTTGGGCTGACGGTCAGCAATAAAATCATCCAGGAGCACAACGGCTCGATGAGAATAGAAAGCCAAATTGGGGAAGGAACCACCGTGCTGGTGGAATTGGATAGCATATAGTTATATGTGACTCATCTCTTTGAGGGGTGTGTTTTGTTTTTGGATTGGCAGGTAGTCGGGAGCTGGAGAGCAGTGGTAAAGAGTTGTATTCGTGAAACCCGCTTGCAAACTATTGAAAGGCGGACGCAAAGGATGAGATCCCATGTAAAAGAGAAACCCGCTTGTAAAAACAAATAAAAGCCGCCCACAAAGAGAGGGAGCTCGCGCAAACCAGAAAAAACCGCGCATAAAGGTTTCCTGGACGCAAAAGAGGAGTTCCGCGCGTACGTACAAAAGCCGCACACAAAGAGAGGGAGTCCGCGCGTAAACCGGAAGAATCCGCGCATAAAAGAATGTAGGCCGCCAAATCCTCCATAAAATAAATAAAAAGGCCTTGCTTTCATTCCGCAAGGCCTTTTTATTTATTCAATAGCATCCTCCAAAATATTACCCTCAAGGAAGTCTGGGCTCGGTATGCCTAATAGCTTATACACAGTCGGGGCAATATCAAGTGTAGTAATCGAACCGATATTTTCATCCTTTTTGAAGGAAGGGCCCTGGGCGATAAATACTGCCTTAAGCTCTTTTCGATCAGGGTTGCCGCCGTGGCTGCCGAGCTCTATTGCAGGCAGTTCAGCTTTGGTTAGGCTGCTGCCCATCATATAGCCCTTAGCTCCAAGCAAAAGGATTTCCCCTTCGTTGGGATGGTCCTTTTCTTCTTCGCTTCCATCTGCAATTTGATAGGGATTTTCCTTTTTGTGCAATAAATAATTAAAAAATTGCTTTGTTTTTTGATCAAAGTCGCTAAAACGTTTTTGCGCGATGGTATTGCCAATCTCTTCAAAATACTGTTTGAGTGCTGCTTTTTTGAATTCAGGTTTTATTTGATACCCGCTAAATAGATTTTCAACTTTCTTGGTGACATTCTCTTTTTCCTCTTTTGAGAGGTCTTTATTAATATAAATCTGTGCAGCGGATCCGCTGGCAAAAGCGATAGCTTTTGATCTTTCTTCGTCAACCTTTCCTTCCTTATCGCTCTTCAAGAGGCCTGCTTTTTTTAACAATGTGTTTGGGGCCAGGATGGTATGGACAGGTTCCATCCCGTGATCGGAAACAATCAGAAGGTGGTCACTTTTGGTTAGGGTATCCATTGTTCGCCCGACCACGCTATCAGCAAGCTTGTAGGACCATTCAATATATTTCATATGCTTCTTTGACCTTTCCTCTGTATATTCTGGCTGCCTTGGATCTGTCAGGAGGAAATGGTGTGATTCATGGTCAATTTGCGGTGCGTAGAACATCAGTAAGTCGGGCTGGTATTTTTCTTTTATATAAAGAGAGACATCTGTAGTCCAGTTGACAAAGCGTGAACTTATTTCTTCGTACTCGTCTCTGGAAATCCAGCCTTTCTTAAAAGCCTTTGTGTCATCCTGGACAGGAAAGAAGCCGAATTTCGATTTGATTTCTTCTTTGAAGCCATCTGGTCCTTTAATAAGCCCTGAAGTGACAGATGTCCGGTAAATGCTTGCCTTTTCGAGAGTTGGATCTGCCTTCAGTTTAAACCAGAAGCCTGCCGATTTGCGATCCACCTCAACAGGGAAGGAACCCCATTCATTGGCTTTTACTACAGAATCATCCTGAGCAGCAGAACGATTATTCGAAAAAATAAAACGGTCATAATTTGTTTTGCCATCATCTGTTGTATCCATTGCCAAAATATTGATTTCTCTATTTTTGGCTTTTTGGAGGGGCAGCTTCATTTTTGCTTCTTTTAAAGGACTAAAGCTTTTTTCAGTGTGTTTCCCGCCGTCAGCAGCTTTGAAGTTTAGCTTGTCCAATGAACTTTCAGCCCAAGTTTCACCGTAATAGACAGCGTAATCTGCCTGCGAACCGGCATCAGGGTTTGACCCGGGAAACAGGACGGTTGCTGTTGTTTTGCCGTTCCTTTTGGCTTCCTTCCAAAGCGGGCTTTTATCAAGAGGCTGGTGAAAGGCACTCTCTCCGTTTGCAAATTCCCTGTGTGGGTCCTGCCACTTATTGCTGACCATGCCGGTTTCGGAAGGAGTTGCACCCGTTGCAATCGCCGCATGGGAGGGAGCAGTTAGTGATGGGGTAACAGTCTTGGAATCTTTGGCAGCCACTCCGTTTTTCATAAGAGACTCGATATGAGGGAGATTGCCGTCCTTCACGTACTCCTTTGTCAGATCGTTGCGCATCCCATCAAAGGAAATCAAAATAACCTTGTTATCCTGATCCTTAGTTTCTGACGCATAACCTGAAGTTGGAGAAACAATAGAACCAACCAATAAAATGATTATATAAAAATAGTGCTTTTTCATTATGTTTTCCTCCGTGGTGTATGAAAATTGGTACAAGAGGTTATTCCCTATTAATCTGCCATTTAAACAAAGGTTGAATGAGCCCCTTTCATCTAGGCACATCCTATTTCAATTTTTTTGGATTAAAGGGGGTGTATTTTCGGATGCCGATTTTCCTGCATTTATGAAACTAGTTAATCCTTTAGATTCAATAATATTTTTCCAGTCCCAAAGAGGTAGACTAGCTGTATCTTAATCTATATTTTTATAATAGTTCGTAAATTCGACATTGTTTGGAGGAGAGAATATGAATAGATTGAAAGGTCGGCCTGGAAAAAGGACTCTATTAAAGGGATCAGTTGCTGCTGTTATTTTAACAGGAGGTGTGTTTTTACCATTGGCTCCTTTAAGTTCCAATCAGAGCGTGGCAGAAGCAGCAGCTTCATCTTACATCGTTGACGCTACCAACCTTAATGTCCGTTCGGGACCTGGAACAAATTATGAACGGATAGGAAGCTTGCCTCAAGGCAGCAGTATTCAGGTAATCCAGAGGTTGGATAACGGATGGTATAAGACTACTTACAAAGGCCAAACAGGCTATGTCAGCGGTCAATACGTGAAAACGAATGATAAGCTCTACCGGGTGGATGCAACTGCTTTAAATGTCCGCAAGGGTCCAGGATTGAATTACAGTAAAATCGGCCACTTGAAGAATGGATCGGTATTGAGCGTTATACATAAGGAAAGCAATGGCTGATATAAAATTTCCTATAATGGCACTTCAGGCTATGTGAGCGGCGAATATGTGACTATAAGTGACTCCCAAGTAGCCAAACTCAATGTCCCGCTTATTGCACAGCGGCCTGAATTGCCAAGCGGCTGTGAAGTGACGTCACTTGCCATGGCGTTAAAATATTACGGTGTAAATATCAGCAAAACTACCCTTGCGAAACAAATGCCTTATGATTCAACTGAGTTAGTGAGAAATGCAGACGGATCTATTAAAACTTGGGGAGATCCGGATATTGGATTTGTTGGAACTCCTTTTGGGACTGGCCACACGATAAACCCGGGACCACTGAAGAAATTGCTGGATCAGTACCGTCCAGGCGGAGTGAACCTGACAGGAAAAGATTTTTCGGAAATAGAGAAGCATGTTTCTCAAGGCAGCCCCGTGCTGGCATGGTTTACGATCAGCCATGAAATCCCTAATAAAAGAAGCTGGAAAACGCCTGCGGGAAAAATTATTAGTGCCCCGACACCATTGCACTGTATTGTTGTAACAGGAGTGGATGCTGACTATGTTTATTTTAATGATAGCGAAGCAGTCAAAAAAGACGTGAAAATGCCAAAAGACAAATTTATTAAAATTTATAATGCTATGGGCAAGCGTGCATTGGCAGTAAAATAGCAAGCCAGCTGTCCAAGTTCATAGATGAAATCTTATATACCAATAAAAGCATTTGCGGGATTCGGCGCAAATGCTTTTTTATATAGGAAAACGAATTAAATACGTCTCAGGTCTTAGATGTCTTTACTTATGTGGTCTATGGCGGGGCTGCGGGGTTTTTTGTATCGTTATACTTGAGAAGTTTTTTAAAAGTGTTTTAATAGATTTAAGGGCGGGTGCCTGATTTTGATTAATAGTGCTGTATTTTTTCCTGTGGATGAAACTTTGTGTTGGCGAGTAACGTATAAATAAGTAGGACTATGAGTCAGGAGTCGATAGAGATGAATTCTTTTGTAGGTTTTGCATTCCGTGTGCTGACGGCTATTCCATTGTCTGTCAGTGTTTGGCTGGTAAGTTATTTTGCCTTTGATCAAACCTTTCTCCTGTCGGGTGCTTTTGGTGTTGGAACGGGACTGCTCACTTATTGGGCGGGCGGAGTGATCCAGAGGAACCGTTTTTTGAAAAAGCATGGATTGACGAGAAGGGAATACCAATATATAAAGAGAAACCTTGATGAAGCGAAGCGGAAGTTAACCCGTTTGCATAAGGCAATGTTTTCGATTCGCCATTTTCCAACGCTAAAGCAGCGGATGGAATTCATGAGGGTGACGAGAAGAATATATAGGCTGACAAGAAAGGAACCGAAGCGCTTTTACCAGGCGGAACAATTTTATTTTTCACATCTGGACTCCGCAGTGGAGCTGGCGGAGAAGTATGTCTTTCTGTCGTCTCAGCCGAAAAAGACGCGCGAGTTAGATCTGTCTCTTCAGGAAACGCGCCGTACACTTGATGCGCTCACCCATCATGTTGAGGAGGACCTTCATCGGGTTATAGCGGAAGATATTGATCAGCTCAACTTTGAAATTGATGTTGCCAAGAATTCTATTGAAAAGATAAAAGATTCGAGAATTCATGATGAAAGCAGGAGATTAAAATGACTGAAGAAAATCCGTCCCTGTTAAAAAAAACAAACAGTGCGAACTTAATGAATGACCTGTTGGCCGACCCATTTGGGGAAAAGCAGGAGCTTGCCTCTTCACCGTACACGGAGGAAAAGCGGACAAGGCTGATTGATGTCATTCCAGAAGAAAATCGGGAAAAGGCTTATCAGCTGGCCAAGCAAATTGACCCGGCCAATCATCAGGCAATGATTTCTTATGGAACGCCAGCCCAGTCAAAGTTATTATCTTTTTCCCATACGATGCTGGAGCATGTTCAAAAAAAGGACGTCGGCGAAGTGGGGGAGATTATTAATGAATTAATGAAGAAATTTAATGATGTTAACCCTGACGAACTGAAGCCGGAGAAAGCCTCTTTTTTGGCGCGGATGTTTGGGAAACTATCGGGGTCTGTGCAGGAAGTGCTATCCAAGTATCAGAAAACAGGAGCGCAGATTGACCGAATTAGCGTGAAGCTGGAGCGAAGCAAGAACCTCCTTCTTTCCGATATAGTCATGCTTGATAAACTCTATGAAAATAATAAAGAGTATTTCCAAGCATTAAATGTATATATTGCCGCAGGTGAGCTGAAGCTTGAAGAGCTTCATGATCAGACCATTCCGGAGCTTAAGAAGAAGGCAGAGGAAACAAATGACCAGATGAAGTTCCAGGAAGTAAATGACATGATTCAGTTTGCGGACCGTCTGGATAAGCGTCTTTATGACCTGAAGCTAAGCCGTGAAATCACGATTCAAAGTGCGCCGCAAATCCGCCTGATTCAGAACACGAACCAGGCATTGGTTGAAAAAATCCAGTCGTCCATCATGACGGCTATTCCGCTTTGGAAAAACCAGGTGGCGATCGCACTGACACTGCTCCGCCAGCGCCATGCGGTAGAGGCTCAGAAGAAAGTTTCGAAAACAACGAATGATCTTCTTTTGAAAAATGCCGAAATGCTGAAAATGAATACTATTGAGACAGCACGTGAAAATGAGCGCGGCATTGTTGATATTGAAACATTAAAGAAAACGCAGGAGAATCTGATTTCCACTCTTGAAGAGACTTTGAGGATCCAGGAAGAAGGCCGGAACAAACGCCGCCAGGCTGAGCATGATCTCGCCAACATGGAAAGCGATTTAAGGCAGAAGCTGCTGGAGATTAAGGGGAGCTAGCGGCTGAGACAGGGGAAGATTTCTACGATTCGTTGATAAAAACGGATTTTCGTTGAAATATTAAATTTTTCGTTGATATATCGTCAATTTCGTTGATATATTGATTTTTTCGTTGATAAAACGGAATTTCCCTTTGATTACACCCTGGATTTGCATTGTTAAAGCCAACGTCATCAACATTTCAACTTCATAGATATTAAAAAGAGCGATTTTCAATCAAACGTTTGATTGAAATCGCTCTTTTCATGTTTAGATCGTCAATTCTGCTTCCGCAACGGGAGCTTGCTTTTTAACAGGCAGCTTAATAACTGCCTCGGTTCCATTTCCTTTTTCGCTATTGAAATGGATGGAGCCGTTATGGGATTGCACGATTTTGAAGCTGACAGTAAGGCCGAGGCCGGTTCCTTTTTCCTTGGAGGAGTAGAAAGGTTCGCCGATCCGGTTTAGCCGTTCTTCTGACATGCCGCAGCCATCGTCCTTCACAAGGATGGTCACCTGTTCATCAGCAGACAGGAGCGTAATGACCACCTTGCCGCCTTCATTAGAAGCTTCAATGGCATTTTTAATAATATTAATAAAGAGCTGTTTTAACTGGTTTGGTTCGCATTCAATCATAAATACATCGGATTTTAGAAGAAATTCAATTTCAACATTATGCATGCTGGCTTCTGTTTTTAGAAGTGAAATAACATTAAACAGAATGGTCTGGATGTCTGCTTTCGTAAAACAAATGTCCTGCGGCTTAGCCAGCAGCAGCAGCTCGCCGACAATATGGTTAATCCGGTCCAGCTCTTCCTGCATGATTTGATAATAGAATTGATGTTTTTCATCCTCAAGCTGCATCAGCTGCACGAAACCTTTTAAGGAGGTCAGCGGATTTCTGATTTCATGGGCAACACTTGCAGACAACTCGCCTACAACGGAAAGCTTTTCAGTTCGGCGCAATCTTTCCTCTGCTTGCCGAAGCATTGTCACATCCTTGCCATAGCCGATGATTCCTGCAATTTGCCCGTTGACGATAATTGGCAGGGCAGTGCACTGTAACGTTATTTGGCCGCCGTTCTTATGCCTAAATTCAAATTCACAGGTTCTTGGCTTTTTATGTTCAAGAATGGATGTGAAATCTTCTTTGACTTTCTCTTTAAAACGATCAGGAGAAATATCATAAATATTCTTTCCGATCGTTTCTTCAGGGCTATAGCCTGTCACTGCTTTAAATTGAGGGTTCACCTTCATGATGGTTCCATCAAGATCGGTCATATAAACAATTTCTGTATTGTATTCAAACAATGATTTGTACTGCTGCCGGCTTTCTTCGAGCAATTGTTCCACTCGTTTTCTTTCCGTGATATCACGTCCGATAATCACGAGTCCTTTGCGGTTTCCGTCTGAATGGAAAAGTGGAACCTTGATCGTGTCAAAGGTCTTTTCTGTCCCATCAGGCAAGGGGATGACTTCTTCCAGGCGGGTGATTTTCCCGTTTTTCCACGCCTCTTCATCTGATGTTTCACAGTAACGAAGTGCGTCAGCATAAAAATCAGTATGTTCAGCAAGCTCCGAGTCTTTCTTGCCTTTATAGTCTACATTTTCAAGGTTAAATAATTTTAGGCCGAATTCATTGGATTCAATCCAGCGACCTTCCCCATCCTTGAAATTAACAAAGTCCACCATGGAATTGATCAAAGTGGAAAGACGTTTTTCATCCTCCCTGGAAGCATTGAGCTCTTCTCTTTTGCTCATAAAATAATAGAGCAGCCATCCTGTAACCAAAATATACAGAAATTCTTTACCCCTTTTAAGGTAATAAGCAAGAGAAGAAGGTTCAAGCAAATCTAAAAGGTAGTTAGTTCCGAATACCCAAAAAAGACTGATGAAAATAAATAAACCTAATAGCCTTTTTTTATCCATTAGCTTGTCTTCCTCCTGTTCTCTATTTGGCTGAAAGGAGGGATGGTATTCAGTCAAATAAGTATTTTTTTATTCCTCCATTATAGCTGTATAATAGAAAGGATATTAGGATTCAAAAAATAGTATATACAGGTACTATTTTATATGATTTTGAAAGAGTCTTCCAGTGCCTGTAAATTTGCAGATAAGAATAATAGACCGAAAATAAAAAAGGAATGATTAACATGTACCTTACCATTAAAGAAACCGCAGATTATTTATCCTATCCGGAAGCATACGTAGAAAGCCTGATTCAGCAAAAAAAGATTCGCGCCATCCATGACGGGGAGCAGTATTTGGTTTATAAGGAACAGTTTAACTCCCATTTGAAGCAGATGGAGAAATATAAAGAGCTTGTTGAAGAAATCTTAAATGAGCCTATACCAGAGGACCGTGATATTAAGGACGAAGATTAGGTGTGGGTTATTTTTCCTCAGATAACATTTTTTACATTTATTATTAGTTTAGATAGACTATAAGAAATAATGTTTTAAAGGAGGAAGTTAGGGTGTATGATATTTTAGTTGTCGGAGCTGGTCCTGCTGGTGCAAGTGCCGCGCTATTTGCTGCAAAAGCCGGGAAGAAAGTTGCTGTTTTTGATAATGATAAAAGCATTACAAAGCGTGCCTGGATTGAGAACCATTATGGAGTTATAGAAGTTACAGGCCCGGAACTAGTTGAAACGGGCAAAAAGCAGGCGGAAAAATTTGGCGCGGAAATCGTAGAGGCTACGGTTGAGAACATTGAGAAAGCAGATGGCTGCTATACGGTTATAGCTGGCTATAAAACGTATTCTGCCAAGCATGTTATTATTGCGACTGGACTTCTGACAGATGTAGCAGAAAAAGTAGGTCTGAAAACAAAGCCAGGCACAGAGCCTCGCATTAAAACTGTCTTAGATGTAGATGCTAACGGCAAAACAAATATGAACGGGATTTGGGCAGCTGGAACAATAGCGGGAGTTAGTGTCCATACGATCATTACAGCAGGCGACGGTGCAAAGGTAGCGATTAACGTGATTAGTGAACTAAACGGTGAGCGTTATGTGGATCACGATTTGATGAAGTAATATATATTAATAGAAATGAAGGCAATCATTCCTTTACAGGGCGATTGCCTCTTTTTATATGTATTTTTCTGGCTGTTATTAAATTACTATATTTCACAAATTACCCAATGAATAGAATGAATAGCCTATGAGAATCTAGTATTTATTCCCTAATACTAGTTTTTAAAAAGTATAAAACTTAATAGGTAAAGTCTATTAATCTATAGGGAGGTATGCATGGAGCCTAAGCCAAAAAAGACGCATAAAGTAAAAACGGCACCAGAACTGATTTATGCAGGAAGCAATATAACAAAAAGAGCAGGTGTTTTCCAAATATTAGGGGCACTGCTCTTTTTCTATTTTAATAATATGACTATATTTAGGTTATTAGTATTGTGTTTTTTCTAAAAGCTGACTCTCCTATGGAACGTCTTTTTTAGTTAGTGTTGAAAAAATATTTTGTTTATTTTAAAAAAAGTCTTGTAAAGCGCTTTCAGTTTTTTTATAATTACGATAAATCGATTTAGTAAACCGGTTTAGTAAATCGGTTTAGATGAATTGGAAAAAATGAATGGATTCGGAGAAAAGTTTATGAAAACGGTTACTATGGCTGATGTTGCTCAGCATGCAAATGTATCAAAAAGTACAGTCTCCCAATATTTGAATAAAAGGTTTGATTATATGGGGGAAGAAACAAAGAAACGAATAGAAGAAGCCATCAAAGAGCTGGGCTACAGGCCAAATATTTTGGCAAGAAGTTTAAAGCAAAAGTCAACAACAACTATTGGTGTGATTGTGGCAAATATTCTCCACTCTTTCTCGACCCAGGTAATTAGAGCAATTGAGGATATGTGCCATGAATCTGATTTTCATACTATTGTCTGTAACGCTGATGATGATCCCATAAAAGAGAAGAAATATATTGAAATGCTTCGTGCTAAACAGGTAGACGGGATTATCCTGCTTCCAACTGGTGATAATAAAGACCTTTATAATGACATGTTAAAGGAAAAATACCCAATAGTGTTCGTTGACCGGACAGTTCCTGGTGTAAATATCCCCTCTATGTTACTTGATAACGAAAAAGCGGCGGGCCTGGGCGTACAGCATTTAATTAATAAAGGTTACAAGCAAATCGGTGTTATCACCAATGTAATCAGAAATGTAACACCAAGGATGGAACGCCTAAACGGATATAAAAAAACATTGCAGTTAAACGGCATACCAATTAAGGAAGAGTATATTAAGAGCCTGGAAGTCAGCAAGATTAAAGATGGGCTAAGGGAAATGCTATCCCTCGAAAATCCCCCGGAAGCCATTCTTGCAGGAAATGATCTTACTCTAATAGAGATCCTTAAATATGTAAAGGAAAAAAATTTAAGCATACCGGCAGATCTGGCTATTATTGGCATTGATGATGTCTCTTTTGCGAGTTTTTACGAACCAGGCCTGACTATAGTGGCACAGCCGGCATTTGAGATAGGAAATAAAGCTGCTGAACACTTGTTAAATAAAATACAAAAAAGAGCAATACCAGAGGAGAGACTGGTTTATCGGTTTGAGCCAAAACTTATTATAAGAGAATCATGTTAAAAGAATCGAAAAGGATGTTAAGCCATGAATGATGTTATTACAATCGGGGATGCCATGATTACCTTCAATCCCTCTACAACAGGTCCAATGAGATTTGTTTCGACCTTTGAACGAAAAATCGGCGGGGCGGAATTGAATGTTGCCATTGGCTGCTCCCGTTTAGGTTTAAAGACAGGCTGGATTAGCCGTCTTGGGAATGATGAATTTGGCAGACATATTTTTAATACAGTACGGGGAGAGGGAATTGACGTCTCACAGCTAGAACTTGTAGACGGGTATCCGACTTCTCTAAATTTCAAAGAGATTATGGGCGATGGGAGCGTCAGAACCTTTTATTACAGAACCAACTCTCCAACTGAGACATTAACAGTTGATTCACTTGATGAAGATTATATTAAACATTCAAAAGTTCTTCATATAACAGGGGTATTTCCTGCAGTAGATAAAGAGAAAAACATTGATCTTATAAAACATGCGATTTCTTTAGCTAAGAAGCATGGCGTTCTTGTTTCATTTGATCCAAATATCAGGCTGAAACTTTGGAGCAAGGAAGAAGCGAGAAGAGTGTTAAGAGAGTTTCTTCCATTTGTTGATATTTTCTTAACTGGAGAAGAAGAGGCTGAACTGCTGCTGGGTACAAGCGATCCAAGTGAGATCATAGAAAAAAGCAAAACTTTCGGCATTAGCCATATCGCCATTAAGCAAGGAGAAAAAGGCTCTATCGGATACCGTGATGGCGAGTACATTGAGGCTCCGGCAGTTAAAACAAATAAAGTTGTGGATACAGTAGGTGCTGGGGATGGGTTTGATTCCGGATTTATCTACGGGCTTTTAAACCAATGGCCGCTGGAGAAGACGTTGAAATTTGCAAATGTCATAGGTTCGATGGTTGTCAGTGTTTCAGGAGATAACGAAGGCCTTCCGTATCTGGAAGATGTTCTCGTTCAATTGGGAGAAAGAGAATTCGTAGAAAGATAGGGTGAGAGTATGAATCTTCAAATAGCCCTTGACCGCCTTACGAGGGAAGAATGTTTTAAGATTTTAAAAGAAACAGAGAAGTTTGTGGATTGGATTGAAGTTGGCACTGGTGTGATTAAAGAATATGGTATGTCGATTGTACATGAGATCAAGCAATCATATCCTCACAAAACGATCGTTGCTGATATGAAAACATGCGATGCAGGCAAGCATGAAGCTGCACAAGCGTTTGAGGCAGGAGCTGACATTACAACGGTGATGGCATTTTCTGCAGATAAAACAATTGCTGATACTCTTAAGACAGCAGAGCAGTATGGGAAGCGCATTATGATCGACTTGCTGGGGGTTTCGGAACGCAGCAGGATTATAGAATTGCAAAACCTTGGAGTAGAACTTGTTAGTTTGCATTATGGCAAGGATATGCAGTCTGAAGGGGAACTGGGGATGGATCTTTTCTCTTTAACTCAAGGCCTCTCAAATCTTGAAGTGGCTGTAGCCGGAGGCATTAACCTGGAAACTCTGCCAAGCGTAATTGAAAAGGGACTTAGCACAATCATAGTTGGCAGTGCTATCACAAAAGCTGTAAACCCATGCGATTCTGCCGCCGCAATGAAAGGGCTGTTAACTAAATGAAATCAATCATTAAAACTGTTGCTGATGAAATTTCAGCTGTTCTGTCAAGTATTAGTGAAGAAGAAGCCATTCACCTATCCAGGCACCTTCGGGTAGCAAAACGGATTTTTGTTTATGGAGAAGGACGTTCAGGCTTAATGGGAAAAGCATTCGCTATGCGGCTGATGCATGGAGGATTCCCTGTTTATGTGATTGGGGAGACGGTAACGCCTAGTATAGAAAAAGATGATTTATTGGTAGCTATCTCTGGATCCGGCTCAACCGGAGCAATCTTGCAATTTGCTGCAAAATCAAAAGAGATTGGTGCAAAGGTATTCCTGGTTTCCACGAATAGGGAATCCAAAATTGCTTCCATTTGTGATGGGATTCTCGTCATTCCAGCTGCAACCAAGTACCGAAGACCAGAAGAACCAAGCACTATCCAGCCGCTCGGCAATCAATTTGACCAGTCAGTACACCTTGTTCTCGATGCCGTTATCATTGGAACACTGCAAACAGAGAACCAAGATTCAGCATATGAAGAAATGACAAAAAGACATACCAATTTGGAATAGAAGCAGTAAGGGGCGGGTGAAAAAAATGAAACCAGTGGATTTTATTAAAGAGCAAATCATTGTTGCTGTCATAAGAGAAGCAAAAATAGATAATATAGTGCCGATCGCAAATGCTCTTCATGACGGCGGAGTCAAAGTATTGGAAGTTACAGCGGAAACTCCTGGATTTCTGGCGATGATTGAAAAAGTAAGAGTGGAGCTTGGAGAAAAAGTGCTTGTAGGGGCAGGAACTGTTTTAGATCCTGAAACAGCCAGATCAGCCATAATGGCAGGCAGCCAATTTATCGTTTCTCCATCGCTTAATACCGAAACAATTAAAATGGCTAAGCGGTACGGAATAGCAAGCATCCCTGGAGCTTTAACTCCTACAGAAATTTTAACAGCTTATGAGAATGGTGCTGATATGATAAAAGTCTTTCCTGCTAATGCCTTTGGTCCAGGATACATAAAGAATATTCATGGTCCGTTCCCGCATATCCCACTGATGGTGACTGGCGGAATTAATGCAAACAATATTAAAGAGTATATTGGAGGTGGTGCTTTAGCGATTGGGGTTGGAAGCAGCCTGGTAAATCCTAAAAACATAAAAAGCGATGAGGATTACCTAAAGCTCACAAAGAAAGCGCTTGAATATACAGAACAGGCTAAAAGATAATGAAATATTCTAATGAAAAAACAAGGGGGAAATTAAAAATGAGAAAGTTATTGTCAATTTCTTTTGTTTTACTTTTAACTTTATCAGCTGTTTTAGCAGGCTGCAGCAGCAAAGAAGAGGCAGGCGGAGAAGCAGGTTCCAAAAAGATAAAAATTGTAGCGGCACATAATCAAACATCTCCTGATAATCCGTATCAAACAGGATTATTAAAGTTTAAAGAAGTCGCAGAAAGCAAGTCAAACGGCGATATCGAAGTTGAAGTACATGCAGGAACCATTGGTACAGAAGAATCAGAATTAGTTGAAAAGCTTAAGTTAGGTGCAGCAGATGTTGTTTTAGTATCACCAGGTTTTATGACTCAAACAGGCATTAAGGAAATTGATTTATTAGCTCTGCCATATTTATTTGACAGCTATGAGCATTGGGAAAAAGTTGTTGATGGAGAAGTTGGAGAAGAAATGGCGAAGCTTGTTAATGAAAAATCAAATAATGACTTTAAATTAGTTGGCTATTGGTCTGCTGGTGTTAGACATTACTATGGCAAAAAGCCAATCGAAAAGATGGAAGACTTAAAAGGCATGACATTCAGAACACAAACTTCAGGTGTAATCGCTGACTATTGGAAACAAACAGGCGCAATCCCAACTTCTATTGCATGGGGAGAATTATACCAGGCATTGCAGCAAAATGTTGTAGATTCATCTGAAAACTCCTATCCATACTTTATCCAGCAAAATCATCATAAAACAGACAATGGAAAGTACATTACTGAAACAGGACACGACTTTACAACAAGATTCTTATTAGTAAACGGCAAAAAGTTCGACTCTTATACAAAAGAACAGCAGGATATTATTTTAGAAGCAGCGGAAGCATCAGTACAAGCTGAAAGAGAAGCAGTTTATGCTCAAGAAGAAGAGTATAAGAAAAAAGCCATCGATGAAGGTGCTTCAGTAAACGAAATTGATCGTACGCCATTTATTGAACTGGCTGAACCATTGCAAGAAAAAGCTGCTAAGGACATGGGTGCAGAAGAATTACTGAAGAAAATTAAAGATCTTAAATAATCTGAAACGAATGTGTTAAAGGGAAGAGTGTCAATGCGGTCTTCCCTTTAATCCTTAATAGGAGGGAAGACGATAAGCATGATTAAGATTCTTGAGAAGATTCAAATGGGCATCGGTGTTATAAGCTTATCGATATTTTTTATTGCAATTATTATTCAAATAGTCACAAGGCACTTGGGAATACCGGTTATTTGGACAGAGGAAGCAGCTAATTATTCATTCATCTGGTCAGTCTTTATGGGTGCCTCCGTTATGGTGAATAAAAAAGAACATTTTAGCTTTGACTTTTTAGAACAAAAACTCCAGGGCAAATCCAAAGCAGGTCTTTTAATCGTTATTGATTTTATTGTATTATTGTTTGCTCTGGCTTTATTTTATTATGGAATCCAGGCTGTGCAGAACTTCTGGAATTATAATTGGGCCTCACTTCCTGCTATGAAAATGGGTTATGTCTGGATTTCCATTCCGATCATGGGGCTTACAATGTCCATCTATTCTGTAAACCACCTGATTAATAACTTTAAACAACTAAAGGGAAGGGAGGCTAACATATGATTGGCATTATTCTAGTAGGATTATTCCTGATTCTAATGCTCATAGGGGTTCCGATTGCTTTTGTAATAGGTATTGTAGCTCTTCTTGGAATATTTAGTGTTCCTTATATTCCAGAAGTAACTGTTCCTATGAAAATGCTAAATGGCATTGATTCCTTTGTTTTGCTTGCCGTTCCCCTGTTTATCCTGGCAGCTAACTTGATGAACAGCGGAAAAATATCACAAAAGCTAATCGACCTTTCCCTTGCTGTTGTAGGGCATATTCGAGGCGGGTTGGCACACGCCAATATACTGGTTTCTATGATCTTTGCAGGTGTATCAGGTGCTGCCCAGGCAGATACAGCTGGGGTAGGGAAAATCTTGATTCCCAACATGAAAAAGCAAGGCTATGACACAGAAACAGCAGTGGGAGTTACGGCTGCATCCTCAACAATAGGTGTTATTATTCCGCCAAGTATCCCAATGATTATCTTTGCCGGTTTAACAAATGCCTCTGTTGGCGCTTTATTCCTGGGCGGAATTGTCCCAGGTGTTTTAGTGGGTGTAGGCATGATGCTTTTCGTCTATATTATGGCTTTGAAAAAAGGCTATCCAAGGGCTGATAGAGCAACTGTCCAGCAGTTTTTAAAGCTGGTGTATGAGACAGTTCCTGCCCTGATTACACCAATCATTATCATTGGCGGAATTATCTCCGGATTCTTTACAGCGACTGAAGCAGCTGCTGTTGCATCCCTTTATACACTTTTAATCAGCATGTTTTTCTATAAAACATTAAAGATATCCGATTTACCAAAAATATTAATGGATACTCTTGCATTAAGTTCATTGTCCCTATTTGCCCTTGCTGCTGCAAGCGCGCTGGGGGAGCTTATGAGTTACTACCAATTGTCTACCATGGCGCAGGAGTTCTTTGTTAATAATGTTGGAGCCAAATGGGTATTCATATTGATTATCATAGCGTTCTTCCTATTTGTAGGAACTTTTATGGATGCCATTCCAGCAATGATCCTATTCGTTCCTGTTATTTTGCCGACTGCTACTCAATTTGGTATCGACCCTGTTCATTTAGGTCTTATTGTTGTAATGACTCTTGCTATCGGACTGGTTACTCCGCCTTATGGATTGTGTTTATTATTGGCAGCTAAAATTGGTAAACTGAGCATTGAACGATCATTATCGGCTGTAACGCCATATCTATTGATTGTCTTAGCTGTATTGCTCTTTGTGGCCTTTTTCCCGGATATTGCCTTTTATATTCCAAAGTTAATTAATCCAGGCTTATTTTAACAAATGATTATAAAAGCTGTGCAGTGAAAATCGCATACGGAAAGGAAGACATCATGGTAAAGAGAGATATATTAAGCAGTGATGGTTCATTAATGATTGTAAAAGTGGAATTGGAACAAGGATTTCTGGGAGACATTGACCAGCATCCAGAGGAGCAGATTAGCTATATTGAAAAAGGAAAAGTAGAGTTTGAAGTAAATGGAGAAAAAAGAATCCTGAATAAGGGAGACATTCAATACATTCCTTCCAATGTAAAACATCAGGTAAAAGTAATAGAGGAATGTGTTATTATGGATGTTTTCACACCGATTCGGAAGGACTTGCTTCCAGTCTAATGCAGAAAAAGGAGAGGGAAAATCCTCTCTTTTTTCATTGTTTTTTTTCATATATCTTTACTGATTCTCCGCTGCCAACGATGACTAAATCTGTCATTCCAATAAATAACCCGGTCTCTACCACCCCTAATAACTCTTTAAGCTGATTATGAAGCTCTTTAGGGTTCGAAATCTGTTTGAACTTGCAATCTAATATGTAGTTTCCATTGTTTGAAACAAAAATATCTCCGTCTTTTTTTCTTAGTTCAGGAATAGCGCCAAGATCTCCAATTCTTTGTGCAGTTACTTCCCATCCGAAAGATACAACCTCTACAGGAAGGGGGAACTTACCTAATTGATACACCATCTTGGACTCATCTATAATGATGATAAGCCTGTCGGAATTGGCATCTACAAGTTTTTCACGGAGAAGCGATCCTCCTCCGCCTTTTATTAGATTAAAGTCAGGGTCAACTTCATCAGCACCATCAATAGCAAGATCTAGTCTCTGCACCTGGGAAAAATCAGTCAGTGGAATGTTAAATTCCTTCGCCCATCCCTCCGTTCTTAAAGAAGAAGGAATTCCTTTAATATTCAGGCCCTGATCCACCTGCTCACCAAGCATCTTTAACATCCAATAAACAGTAGAACCTGAACCTAAGCCGATGGTCATTCCGTTTTTTACAAATTCGGCTGCTTTTTGTCCAGCCGTTTTTTTCTGTATAGTCTTAGTATCTAGCACCATCACATATCCATTTTTAACCATTATAACAAATGATTGGGTGGGGGTATCCAAAGGTTGGAAATTTATTTTTCGCTTTTTTTATGCATCCACTGAAAGAGCTGGGTCAGCCAATATGCCAGCAGGAACAGAATGATGTAAATGAAAAAGATATAAATGTAATTGACCCACTTATATTTTTCAAATAAGCCATGGGCAACCAATAATGGTTTAAAGCCGAAACCAAATCCAAGAGCGGTTAGTAAGGCATAGAGGTAATAATTTTTCTTGTTTTTTAAAGTCCATTGGTAAACGAGCATAATGGTTACAGGGATGATGGCGGCGTCCAAAGAAAAACTGGGTATGAAAGGGAAAAGCTGATAAGGGTATCCCCACAGGCCAAAGCGGATTCCAGCTGCATCTACATAGGCAAATAGAATATGGACAGCGAATCCGAAAAAGCCGATTTGAAAAATATGTTCCCGATCAATTTTTAAAAAAACAAGGATTAAGGGACCCACCAGCAGAACAGTTACGGTCCAAAACTGCCAGGTGCCAAGGTGCGAGTACAGATTCCAATACTCCATTGACTGAGATGCGAGTTCCTCTTGCAATGATACGAGCTTCTGAAAAAATTTCTCCTGCTTGGGTGTCAATAATATCCCTCCCTGCCAATCGCTGATGGTTATTTTATCCTTCCGGATATTTTTTCATGCAAACTAATATAATCTCTATGGAGCTTTAAAAGGCCAAAGATATATCAATTGTGATAAAATGGAAGGCATTATAATAGTTGATTTTTGGAAAGAAGGATCGATTGTGAAAAACCTGCAAACTTATTTTATTCTCACTTTCATTATGGCCACATGGGGATTGAATGTTAGCATTATTAAAATTCTTGTCAGCTATTTTCCGCCGGTTACGATTACTTCCCTGCGGATACTAGCTGCGGGTCTAAGCGTATTTATCATATTGGGCGCTATGGGAAAAGTGAGAAAGCCGAGTTTCAGGGAAATGAACTTTATTATGTTCGGAGGCCTTCTCAGCGTTGTGAGCCATCATCTCCTTTTGGCAATAGGGCTGACTCAGACAAGTGCAGTAAATGGCGGGCTTATTTTAGGTGCCGGGCCGCTTCTGACGGCGATTTTGTCTACTATCATACTGAGAAATAAGCCTACAGGTATCCAGGTGCTTGGATTCCTGCTTGGGGGTGCTGGTGTCACGTTCATCGTACTTTCAGGAGGTAAAGGAGTCTCCAGCTTATCACAGGGTGACTTTTACGTGTTTTTATCCATCCTGTCACAGGCCCTTAGCTTTATTGTGATCAGCAAGGCTTCGAAAACACTTGACCCACGGCTGTTGACCGGCTATATGCTGATATTTGGCGGAGTGATTTTGTTTGCCCTTGGGAGCTTCATGGAACCTGGAGGGCTGAAGGGCATGTCCGAAGCACCAGCATATGTGTGGGCGGCATTTGCAGCATCTGCGGTATTGGCAACCGCTGTTGGACATATGGTTTATAACACGGCCATCAGTAAAATCGGACCTGCAGAAGCCAGTATTTTTCTGAATCTGAACACTTTCTTCTCCTTAGCTGGCTCTGCCCTGATTCTAGGCGAAGTGATTACTGTAAACCATTTGCTGGGACTTGTCCTGATTGTCGCGGGTGTTTTATTTGGTTCAGGAGCATTGGAGGAGCTGGTAATAAGGCAGAGGCGCAAACGTCATAGCCATCATATTTAAGTAAAAGCAAGGGCCAATGCCTTTGCTTTTTCTTTTTCAAAAAAATGGAAGGGTGAAAAATGTATTCAAGGCTAAAAAAAGGGAATAGAGAGGCTATAGAGAGAGGAGGAAACTTGCATGTATTTATCGATTACAATCAAAATGGTAGTGGGATTAGTAACATTGTTAGCTGTAACGCGTCTTCTGGGAAAAAAAGAATTATCCCAGGTTACCCCATTTGATTTCTTATATGCTGTTGTTCTGGGTGGGATTGTAGAGGAAACGATCTATGATAATAAAGTTACGCCGCTGCAAGTTGCCTATTCTGCTGTTCTTTGGGGTGGCCTTATATATATTATTGAAATCCTCGCCAAAAAGAAGAACTTTTTCAGATCTATTCTAAAAGGAAGCGAATCCATCATTGTTAAGGATGGAAAGCTGAATGTGGGGGAAATGCAGAAGAACCATCTTGAAATGGAGCAGCTGCGGACAATGCTGCGGCAAAGAGGTATATTTAGCATGAACGAAGTAAAATATGCCTATCTTGAGACAAATGGCGGCTTAAGTGTAATGAAGTATCGAAAGGAAGATCCTGTTACTCCTGAAATGATGGGCATGGATACTGAAGACATAGACCCTTCCATTTTATTGATTGATGAAGGAGAAGTTGTGGAATCTGGCCTAAAGATGGTTGGAAAAGATGGAGAGTGGCTAAAGGACTCGATTAAGAAAGCAGGGTACAACGATATCAAAGATATTTTCTGTGCAGAGTGGTCAGAGAAGGAAGGGTTTTATATAGTGACATATAAAAAATAAAAGGAGGCTGTCTCAAAAGGTTTTTGCACCCTGTTGATTGGAGCGGAAGGGGCGAGACTCCTGCGGGAGAAGCGAGTCAGCGGGAGACCCCGCAGGTGCGAATGCACCGAGGAGGCTCCCGGACCGCCCGCGGAAAGCGAGTCCCTGGAGCGGAAATCAACAGGCCAATTTTATAGAGGAAAAAAAGAGGGTGCCCGAAAGTTATACTTTTGGGACACCCTCTCTTTTCTGTTAATAACCTTTTCGGTAATCGACCAGGTTGATGGCTGGTCTTTCTCCTTTTACATAGTTTTTTAAATTGGGAATAAAGATATCCTCGATAACGCGCTGATTATAGAACTCTGTAGACCCGGCCGTATGAGGAGTAACGATTACATTTTCAAGCTCCCAAAGCGGGCTGTCCTCACCCAGAGGTTCTTTTTCAAAAACATCAAGGCCTGCACCGGCAATTTGGCCATCCTGCAGTGCAGCAATCAGGTCATTTTCCACGACAATTTCACCACGTCCGATATTGATGAAAAAGGCAGTATCCTTCATTAGTAAGAATTGTTCGGCGCCGAATAATTGTCTTGTTTCTTTTGTAAGCGGCAGGGTGATGGCAACATAATCACATTGCGGAAGCACATCGTTCAGCTGGCTGGATGTGTACATTTCATCTGCATATTCTTCGGGTTTTCCTGAGTGGCGAACGCCCAGAACCTTCATGCCAAAAGCTTTGGCGATCTTGGCAGTTTCTTTGCCAATGGCACCCACACCGATGATGCCGATGGTTTTATTGTGAATTTCAAGCTTCATGCCGGAATGATGCCATTTTTTGGATTGCTGATTTTTTACATATGTATGGATTTTTCGGGTTAGTGCAAGCATAAGGGCAAAAATCGTTTCCGAAATCGGATTGGCATGGACGCCGTTTGCGCTTGTGATTTGAATGCCCTGGGATTCCATTTTTGCAAGAGGCAGGGAGTCGACTCCGGCGCTCCAGGATTGGAACCAGCGGAGTTTTGTGTTTTCTTCCAGGATATGTTGCCCAATCTCCTTTTTCCAGCCGGCGATTACTTCTGCTTCCTTTACGTAATCCATCCATATCTCGGGATCTTTACCTGAGATGAGTTCCCAATCTGGGATGATTTCATTTATTTTCTCAAGCTGTGATTGTTCAAGATCATGCGTGACAATGCAGGTTTTTTTTAACATAGTTAAGCCTCCGTTACTTATTTTTAGAAAAGTCGGTAAATATATCATAGCAAAAAGGGGAGGAGCTGTAATTGGGAAGTTTTCTAATATAAGAGGGAAATTAGAGAAGAAGTAGGATGGTCCAGCGAAAAAAGGCTGTGAATCATCGGAAAACTTTTGGCAATTTGAGCGGGCAAACGCTGGTATCTGAGCGCATTAACTTTCTTGGGAACGAAGATGTACTACTGGCCGGCAAAAAGATGTAAAGCAGTCAGCCGACAGATGTCTTGCCGAGAAAATTAGGAATTTGTTAGAGAATTATACTGCTAACAGCAGTAAAAACAGATTAAAATAGCAGAAATAATTTTGAACCGACAGGTAATCGGTTCAGCTGCCAAAAAAGTGTAGGCAAATCAGCTTTACCAACGAAAACCAGTCATATATCAACGAAAAAATAAATATATCAACGAAATTTTAAGTATATCAATGAAAATTATCATTATATCAACGAAACGTCCAATTTATCGGCCAAACCAAAAAGTCCCCGGCACGGAACCGGGGACCTGCTGCTATATTAAGGCTGGAAACCTATTAATTTAGCTTTTTTATCAACACCGAGTGTTTTATCATCCGGAAAAGTGATGACAGAGCTGATATAGTCCCAGCGGATGAGGAAGTGGGTCACACAATCTTCCTCTTTCTGCTCTTTCTCAGGGATGTCTGTACCGTCTTCTTCCTGGATTTTTGTGCGTTTGAAGCAAGGATTTTCAACCCAGATCCCCATACTTTCCGTTTTGATCAATTTGACAAGGTACCATTCATCCGGCTGGTAAATGCCGGTTGTAGGACCTACCAGGTCATTCGGAAAGTTTTTGAATTTTATTTGGATTTTCTGGTCTTTAAAGTTTTCCAGATGCATACTCTAACCTCCTGAACTATTAAAATATCTGTTTCTATACTCTTCCTTTTTTTGATGCTTTTAAACATCACAAAAAAGCAAGGTCCACTCTTCAAAGTGAACCTTGCTTGCTTTTAGCGTTCGCCGTCTACATATTTTCCGTGGTCCGGGATGGCGATTTCGTCAAATTCATTGACCAGCTTGGCGAGGTTTTCTCTTAATGTACCGGCAGCCATTGGGACGCCATGTCCTGTAATTGCAACAGTCGGCTGCAGCGCCTCAAGTTTCTGGACTGAGGTGCGGGCTGCTTCCCAATCGGTTGTTAAATAGCGCGGCGGGCCGCTGACTTCCTGCTCCTGTGTCAGCACGCTGTAAAGTGATTCCTGTTTCACCGTTACAAAAGCGTCGCCCGCAATTAAGACACGGTCAGCTTCTCTGAACAATGAAACATGTCCAGGTGTATGGCCCGGTGTGTGGATCCATTTCCATCCCGCCATATGCGGAACGCTTTCATCCTCAGGCAGAGACTGAACATGGGTACCCAGATCAATGCCTTCATGCGGAAAGGCCGGGGATATTTTGGCAACCAATCCGCCTTCTACACTGGCATCCGGTTTAGGGTAATCTTGTTGTCCTGTTAAAAATGGCAGCTCCAGCGGATGGGCGTATACAGGAACCTGCCAGCGCTCGACCAAATCGATAATGGCGCCAACATGGTCAAAATGGCCGTGCGTCAATATAATGGCCCGCGGTTTTGCATTCTCGCCGTATAGCTCCTCGGCAGCTTCTATTATTTTGTCAGCTGACTTTGGCATGCCTGCATCGACAAGTACCCAATCACCGGGCTCCTCGGATACCCGTACAAAACAAATATTTACAATCTGCACTGTCAGGCAGTACACACCGTCTGCCTCATTAACAATCATTCCGCTCGTGGAGGAAGTCATAGGCATATAACGTTCGGTTGATGAGCTTTCTTTCAAGGATATTACCTCCCTTAATAGCTTTAAGTATAGGTCGTTTTTATTCAAGTCAGAGGATTGTCCAGCTTCAGCAGCCTGTTTAAGGACAGAAGAAGTGTGATTCCTGTTTTGGCTTAGGCTGGTAAAGGCACCTTTCACTTTTTCTTTTTGAGTATACCCGCATAAGGACTTTGTATGCGGCATATCTAGGAGGAGGAGGGAATAATTTCAAAAAAAGCCCTGCCGATTTCCGGCAGAGCTGTCATTAGGTCAAATATTAAGATAAGAATTCGTGTGGATTCAAGCCGAGTTCCATGCAGATTTCGGTAACAGCTTGTTTTTCATTTTGATCAAATTGGCCATCCGCGTAGCCGATCGCGATGCAATAGCGGGCTACAAGGCGGGCAATTTCTGGCTTGTTTCTAACCCGGCCAACAGCTTTAAAGGCTTCTGCCCGGCCGATAATCGGATCCATTTCAATTCGCTGCACAAACATATTGAATTGCTGAATGACTTTTTGTGTATCAAATACTTTTAATTCCTGGCTGCTGTTAACAAATTCAATCATTTTTTCACGTTCAGAAGGATCAAGTCTGCCATCAGCCATCCCGACAAGTGCGCATGAGGCGACAACGGCATCCATGACATCCTGGCTCTTGAAGCGTGTAAACAATTCCTGTGCTTTTCGTTTCTGGTCATTGGCCCATTGGACATAGTCTGTTTGATTGGGAGACCAGGAATTTCCGCAGGCATTGCAGGTGAGTTTAAGCTGGTTTTTTCCAATAAAGCCGCCAAGAAGGCCGACCGGTCCGAGAATAAGCCCGCCGATAGCCGCTTTTCCGAGTCCGAACCCTTTTTGTCCCGTTCGGATGTTAGTAGATCCGCACCGTGTGCAGGCGATGTTTCCATCTGAATAGGGTTGGGCTTGCACTGGCTGCCCGAATCCGGTTTGGCTGCCGAATGATGATGGCTGAGATGCAGGGCTATTATAGGCTGTTTGATTGTAAGAAGGCTGGCTATAGGCAGGCTGATTGAATCCTGTCTGTGCAGGCTGGCTGTACGATGGACTTGGCTGGCTCTGAGGAGAGCTATATCCTTGAGAAGGCTGTCCAAAGTTGCTCGTCTGCTGGTATTGGTGTTGGCTGTATGCCGGCTGCGGGCTAGGCGCGGGCTCATCGTCAACGGAAACGCCAAAGTTACGACAAAGAGCAGCTAACCCGCCCTGGAATCCGCTTGCGATTGCATTGAATTTCCACTCGCCATTATGGCGGTACAGCTCTGCCGTCACGATGGCTGTTTCAACGGTAAAATCGCGGCCAAGATCGAAGCGCAGCAGTTCTTCATTTGTAAGAGCATTAAAGATTCTTACATAAGCATTGGATACTTGTCCAAAGTTCTGGCCTTTTGACTGGGCGTCATGGATGGTAATGGTAAAAGCAATACGGTGAATATGCTGCGGCACCTTATTTAATTCAATCCGGATTTGTTCATCATCCCCGGCCCCAGCCCCAGTCCGGTTATCGCTGCTGTATAGGATCGATCCATTCCCGCCTGAAGGATTATTATAGAATACAAAGTCACTATCACTTTGGACTTTTCCGGACGCATCTGTTAAAAATGCTGAAGCATCCAGGTCATATTGGGCTTGATTGTGGCTGACATCCCAGCCCAACCCTGCCACAACAACCTGCAAACCGGGATTAATCTTTGTTAAATCCACTTTTTGTCCCTTGCTTAATCGAACTCCCACAGATTTCACTCCTTCTTGATAATTGGCAAATATGTATAGTTATAGTGTTATACGTCTTAAGCAGTTAGAAGTTTCATAGTTTTCATTATAAGGGAATTGGCGGCGAAGTGAAACTTACGGGGCTTTATGCCGGCTGAAAAAATGGATTTGTGATGGAGACATAGAATAATACTAGAAATAGAAAGGCGGTTATGAAAGAGGAGGAACTGAATTGAAAAAGGAAGTAAAGATTTTTGCCCATCGGGGTATGAGCGGACATTATCCTGAAAATACGATGGCGGCTTTCCAGGCTGCATTGGAAGCCGGAGCTGCCGGCATTGAACTGGATGTGCAGATGGCAAAGGACGGGAAGCTGGTTGTCATTCATGATGAAACGGTGGATCGGACCACAAATGGCTCAGGCTATATAAAGGACATGACCTATGCTGAAATTGTGCAGCTTGATGCAGGGGGCTGGTTCGCTGCTGCTAACGCCGGTGAAACCATCCCGGAACTTGATACGGTTTTTCAATGGGCTGTCAGGGATGGTAATGAATTGCTGATCAATGTTGAATTGAAAAATGACCTGATTGAATATCCGGGGCTGGAGGAAAAAGTTATTGAACTGGTCCAGCGCTATGGAATGGAGGAAAGGGTGATTCTATCATCTTTTAATGAGGAGAGCATGAGAAGAGTTCGCAAGCTGCATCCAACCTTGCAAACTGGCTACCTGATTACCGGTGTGCCGGAAGATACCCTGGTGGTTGCGAAAAGAATCGGAGTGAACAGCATTCATTGTGAAGAAGCCTTTGCTCTGTCTGAATTGGGCAGAGAAGCAAAGGAAGCCGGCTTTCCATTGCGGGTTTATACCGTAAATGATGAAACGCGAAGTGATTTTTTGACTAAAGCCGGAGTGGAAGTAATTATGACCGATTTTCCGGGGAGATTTTTGAAGAATTGGCTCGGTTAAAGCTTATTGTTGTTTTTTGCACCCTGTTGATTGGAGCGGAAGGCACGAGACTCCTGCGGGAGTGCGGATCAAAGGGAGACCCCGCAGGAGCAAAGCGACGAGGAGGCTCCCGGACCGCCCGCGGAAAGGGAGTGCCTGCAGCGGAAATCAACAGGCAAATTTAACAGAGCCAAAGAATTAATTATTTCAGGGATCTTATTGCTATGGTTTACTGTTTTTAAGGGCTGCCAAAAACCAATTTTCGGCTTGGAAAAACATTTAACCGCGAAAAATCCATTTTATCCGCGAAAGTTTCGATATAACCGCGAAATCAAGAATATATCCGTGAAACTATACTGGCATCCCCTCGGCTGTGGAATTTGCAGGTGTCCTGGCCGGTTGCAGGCTGCCGGATTTTGCAAGCAACCCAGCGGCAGGAAGAATTTCTTTTAAAAAACATACGTACGTCAGCAGATTCTAACAATATACTGTGCACTGCCCATCTGCTAAATTCTAAACTAAACAAAAAAACAAGCGCAATCATTCTGCGCTTGTTTCATAGATCTCCTACCAAAGCACAGGCTTGGCCACCATGAACCAAAGCATGAGCATTAATAGGAATAGGTAGATCCAGACAGAGCGGGTGAGTTTTTTCACTAGAAATTGCTGGTCTGCTCCGGGGTCATCAAATTTTTTCAGGACAGGCGTAAAGGCCCGTGCGAGAAAAAAGACAGATCCCCCCATTACCATCAGGGTTGCGACGATCCAGGATGTCGTCCATGCCCAGTGGCTGTTTACGATAAGAAGGACACCCGAGCCGACAAGCACATGTCCTGCATGCTTGACGAGGCGTACGGATGTCCTGAAGATGCCTATATATGCCTGCTGGACTCCGGGCTGTGCTGATTCCAGTTTATTGACGATCGGAATCAGGACGAAGAACGGTCCAACAGATAGAATGGCACTGCTGACATGGATATATAGCTGCACTCGGTACAGAATTTCCATCCTGGAAGATTACTTCTTCACAGGGCTGAATTCATGAACCCATACACGCATTTGCGGCAGCCAGGGCATTCCCGGGTGCATAGAAAGGATGGATTGTTTATAGTCCTCCAAGCTTTCAAAGCCTTCCTGGCGGGCGTGTTCGTCCGTTAATTCTCCAAGTGACTGGGAATATACGTTTTCAACGACAAAGTCCTGACCTTCAAGCGTCATGATTTCCCCGACATCGGCATATCTGCCGTTGCGGCGTGTAGCTGTTTTCTTTCCTGCTAATACTTTCTCAACATCCTCTTTAACAGTAACCATACGGTCGACTGAACATGTTTTTGGCGGTAATGTATTTGGATCATTCTGGTTTGACATTATGTAATTCCTCCTTATGTAAATGCTTACTTTAAAACATTACCATATTTTTAAGCGGGAAGGTAGTTTAGCGGAAAAAAGTCTGAAACCAAAAGCGGTATAAATCGTATAAAGAAGGGAGGGGGAATGGGGTAAAATGGATATAAACTTATTTTGGATCGGCGTGGGGCTTGCCGCTTTAGGCTATTTTATAGGAGATGGATTGAAAAATTTCAAAAATCCAAAAGCCAGTGTATCGGACTACCCTGTGCTGATTAAAGAAACGGAACTGTATTACCATTTAGGATTAAGCCGGGAAGAAACAGTTGAGCTGCTTGCAAAGTATCCGGGTGCACCCAAAATTGAACTGGAAGGAACTGCATATTTTCAGTATCAGCATATAAAAGGCTGGCTATCATCCCATCATTTTTATAAAAAATAAATGGAAAAGGAAAGAGAATGAAAGTTTAGGCGCTTAAGCAGGTTTTGGATTCGTTGGACCCTAAATCGGAAATTCGAATTTCAGTTCTTAAAAATGGGATAAGGCCGATTGCGCATACGAAAGAAATAGTAACGGTTGTCCGGTCATTGATCAGGATACAGGCATGGTGTGGTATGCAATCAATGTTTCCGTTTCAGAGGATGAAGCTGCTTTTATAAGCAAAAAAGCTTGAGGAAACATCTCCTCAAGCTTTTCTTATTATTTCAATTTAAAAGAGCTCTTCAGCGACACAATTCGGTTGAATACTGGCTTTTCCGGTGTTGTATGTTTTGGATCGACGTTGAAGTAGCCGTGGCGGAAGAATTGGAATTTATCCTGCGCCTTGACCTCACTCATGTTTGGCTCAATGAAGCCTTGGGCGATTTCAAGCGAGTTCGGATTCACGTAGTCGAGGAATGTCTTTCCTTCGGCTTCGTTTTCAGCTGTGTCATCTGTATCTGCTTCTGCGTTTTTATCAGCATCCTCGTCAAGGATCAATGGCTCGTATAAACGGAATTCAGCCGGAATGGCGCTCTTGGCATCCACCCAGTGAAGCGTTCCTTTGACTTTTCGGCCAGTAAAACCTGTTCCGCTCTTCGTTTCAGGGTCATACGTACAATGGAGCTCAACGACATTGCCGTCCGCATCCTTAATGACATCATTGCATTTGATAAAGTAAGCATGCTTTAAGCGGACCTCGTTGCCAGGGAAGAGGCGGAAGTATTTCTTCGGCGGATCTTCCATGAAGTCGTCCTGCTCAATATAGATTTCTCTGGAAAACGGGATTTGGCGTGATCCCATTTCCGGATTCTCCGGATTGATTTCGGCATCAAGCATTTCGGTTTGATCCTCAGGATAGTTTGTAATAACAACCTTTAAAGGACGAAGAACACCCATTGTACGAGGTGCCTTCAGCTTAAGATCTTCGCGGACGAAATGCTCAAGCATCGCTTCGTCTACAACGCCGGATCCTTTCGAAACGCCTGTCTCTTTTACAAACTCGCGGATTGCTTCCGGTGTGTATCCTTTGCGTCTTAAACCGGAAATCGTCGGCATGCGCGGGTCATCCCAGCCATCAACGTATTTCTCGTCCACAAGCTGCTTCAGCTTTCTTTTACTCATAACGGTATTTGTAATGTTCAGGCGGCCGAATTCGATTTGCTGTGGAGTGTTTTCCATTTCGCACTCTGCGACAACCCAGTTATAAAGCGGACGCTGATCTTCAAACTCAGTCGTACATAAGGAGTGGGTTACACCTTCAATCGCATCCTCAATCGGATGGGCAAAAGCATACATCGGGTAGATGCACCATGTATCGCCTGTGTTATGGTGAGTTGCATGTGACACACGGTAAATAACAGGATCACGCATGTTCAGATTCGGTGAGGACATATCGATCTTCGCTCTAAGAACCTTCTCGCCGTTTTCGAATTCGCCTTTTCGCATACGATCAAATAAGTCAAGATTCTCCTCAACCAAACGGCTGCGGTATGGGCTTTCCTTACCAGGCTCTGTCAGCGTTCCGCGGTATTGGCGGATTTCCTCCTGGCTCAAGTCGTCCACATATGCTTGGCCCTTTTTGATTAAAAGAACAGCGCGATTGTACATTTCTTCGAAGTAGTTGGATGCATAGCGAAGCTCCTCCCATTCATAGCCAAGCCATTTAACATCCTCTTTAATTGCGTCAACGTATTCCTGATCTTCCTTTAACGGGTTCGTATCATCAAAACGCAGATTCGTTTTGCCGTTAAAATCATCCGCCAGGCCGAAGTTGATGACAATCGATTTGGCATGTCCGATATGAAGGTAGCCGTTCGGCTCTGGAGGGAAACGGGTAATGATTTCTTTATGCTTCCCCGACTCCAGATCCTCTTTAATAATCGTTCGAATAAAATTTGAATTTTGTTCCAAACCGGTATCAGCCTTTCTGTTTATGTAGTTAGTACTTATTTTAATAATATTGGGAAGGAAAATAAAGTGAAACTTCCCTTAGTGCGGTTTTCGGCTGGGAGTTTATGTTTGCACGGAAAACGCTGCAAACTTTTAATCTGTATCCTCTTTTAGAGACAGTTATTCCCAAATAAAGGAGTTTTGAGCCCAAACTGTCCAATGCCTTATTCATTCTATCTATTATAAACAAGACGATGCCGGAAAAAAAGTTTTTCTGCTAGCGGGGCTGGAAGTTTTACGATAATGTTAAATTCTTTCAAAAAAGCAGGGTATGCTTGCGTGGAAAAGAATACTTATTAATAGGAAATAACTTTATTGGATGGAGGTAGGAGCATGGCAGAAAAGTATCCTGTTTTAGAAGGGGCAGAGCCTTTTTATTTTGAAGGGAACGAAATCGGGATTTTGGTATCCCATGGCTTTACCGGTTCAACCCAGAGCATGCGGCCACTTGGCGAGGCTTATGCAAAGGAAGGGTATACGGTTTGCGGGCCAAGGCTGAAGGGGCATGGCACCCATCATGAAGAAATGGAAACGACCACTTACCAGGACTGGATTAATTCTGTTGAAGAAGGCTACCAGAGGCTGAAGGAACGCTGCAGCACGATTTTTGTAACAGGCTTGTCCATGGGCGGAACGCTGACCTTATATATGGCGGAGAAGTATCCTGAGATTAAGGGGATCATCCCGATCAATGCGGCAATCGAGATTCCGGATATGGCTGCAGCTGCGAATTTAGAGGACGTCAGATTCCTTGATGCCATTGGCTCTGATATTAAAAATCCTGAAGTAAAGGAACTGGCTTATGAAAAAACGCCGGTGAAATCGCTTGGGGAAATCACCGTACTAATGAGTATGGTAAAAGCAGATCTAGGCAAAATTAATTGTCCGGCGCTCATTTTTGTTTCAAAAGAGGACCATGTTGTACCTCCATCCAATTCACAGGACATTTATAACAGCATAAAGTCAGGTGCCAAAGAGCTGGTAACAATGGAGAACAGCTATCATGTGGCAACGCTTGATAATGATCAGGAGCTTATTATACAAAGAACACTGCAATTTTTGCAGAGATCACTGGAAACAAGCAGTTTTCAGGGATAAGGGTGAAGGGGGCGAACTTAGCTCCCTTTTTCTTTTGGCGGAAGCGGAGTTAGACGGTGAGGTCCAGGGAGATGGCGAGGGGAATGGTGGCAGTTTTGATAGGACTGCTTACATTTTCGCCAGCGCGACAATAAGCAGGTATAAGGTTTTTTCCGGCATCTGGTCTTTCCTTGTCTAGTTTTTTTGAGAGTAAAATACATCCTCTTCAGGCTCCGAGAAAGATACGTGCGAATAGAAAGCCGGTCGCCAAGCCTAGGGAAGTAAATGAAGTAAAAATGAACAAAAATAGGCAAAAACCAGCAGATTCTGTTGCCTTATGTGGAGTACCTGATGCTTAGCCTCCTAATAAAAGGCATGTGAACAATTTATCAACGAAAATAAGAATATATCAACGAAAACTGCCAATATATCAACGAATTTTTCGATATATCAACGAAAAATTAAATATATCAACGAATCAGCCACTGCGGCAAATTCCCGTTCCTTTTTCATGCCTGGTGTGTTAGCATTTAGTGATGCGAAATATTAATCTGCTAAAAATCTTCTTCAGGAAGATTTTTTACGTATAAGGAAAGAAGGGATATCATTTGAATAAAGCAGTGAAGGAGACTTTGTGGACGAAGTCTTTTATTATGCTGATGGTCGGGAATTTGTTTGTGTTCATGTCGTTTCAGATGCTGATTCCGACTTTGCCTCCATATATTAAGTCGATCGGGGCTTCCGGCCTTGAGATTGGGCTGGTGACGGCACTGTTCTCGATCGGTGCAGTTTTGAGCCGGCCGTTTATCGGATTCATGCTGGAGTATAAAGCGAGGAAGCCGCTTGTGCTTATCGGTGCAGTTGCGCTTCTGGCAATTACGATTGTTTACCCGCTATCAAGTGTTGTGGTCATTTTCCTGATGTTCCGGTTCATTCACGGGCTGGCATGGGGCTGGTCGACAACGGTTAATGGAACAGCAGCAGTAGATGTGGTGCCGAATTCCCGCCTTGGCGAGGGGATGGGCTATTATGGCCTATCTGTTACAATCGGGATGATTATTGCGCCAAGCCTTGGGATTTATTTGTACCAGGTTACTTCGTTTACGAATCTTATTTATATCTCGAGTGTTCTCGGCGTAATCGCGATTGTGCTTCTGGCAATCGTCCATTACCACACGCCTGAAGCTGTGCAGAGGACGCGCAAAGAGGATCTCAAATTCTCTTACTTGGGATCTTTAGTGGAAAAATCAAGCTGGTTTCCTGCTTTCATTACAATCATTGTGACGTTCGGATATGGATCGATTGTGACATTCATTGTGATTTTTGGAGAAGAACGGGACATTGATCAGATTTTTCTATTTTACTTATTCAACGCGATAATGGCTTCGCTGTCGCGGCCAGTTGCCGGTAAGTGGTTTGATCAGCGGGGAGCTAAAGGGCTCGTGCTTCTTTGTACGTTCCTGACTTTCATCGGCATGTGGGTGCTTTCGTTTGCCCATTCGAATTTGTTTATCATCATAAGCGGAATCCTGTTTGGGGTCGGCTTTGGTTCACTTATACCAACTCTTCAGTCATGGACACTTTCCATGACGCCGTCTAACCGCCGCGGGGTAGCGAATGGGATGTTCTTTTCATCGATTGACCTTGGGATCGGATTGAGCGGGCTTGTGTTTGGCGTGCTGGCACAGTTTGTGGAGACAGCAGCGCTTTTTCAAATCTCAAGTGTTTTCCTGATTATTGGCATGATTGTTACCATTTTGCATGGCAGAAGGCGGGCAGCCATCCGGGCACAGCAAGTATCATAAAAAAGAATGAAAACTGGCAGTCAGGAATATATATTTCTGTCAGCCAGTTTTTATTTTTTATTGGGTGGTATTTAAATAAGAAGATATCTTTTTGACTATTAAAAATGTTACACAGAAATACAACAATGTATCAAAAATGATAGGGAAATGAAATTTTTTGCAGAAAAATTTTTGTTACAATATAAGGATAAAGAGTGAAAATTGGCGCATTCTGCGTTTTTTTAATAAAAATGAATAAGTTGGGGTCTGGTATTGTCCAGCTCCACAAGGAGAACATTGACAGCATAATCATTGCACGACTAAAAGCGTTTGCTTTTAGGTGGAGCGCCTACACCCCTCGAGGTCATAAGCCAATCCCTTTCAGAAGGGAAGAACACCTTCTGAAAGGGCTCGTCTTATGCTTGCCGGGGGTGAACAAGGCGCTTAGGCATTTCAAATAAGCACTGCGGGGGATCAAGATGACATTAGAGAAGCAGCTAATCAATAAATCCTATTATCAGACCTTCATGGAAGGCAATGAAAAGGTGCATCCAATCAGGGTTTTGGGTGAGATGTATGTGGCTGAGCAGCAGAACGAAGTGCCCGATTTAACGTATATCCGCTTTGCACAGGGAGAGGTTTATTTCCTTAACAAAGACTATGAAGCGGCTATTTTTAAATGGGAAAACATCCCGAATGAATTGGGGCCTTGGGCACAGAAGAATATGGCGGATGCCTACTTTGAGCTGGATCTGCTTTCAAATGCAGAGGACTTTTATAAAGCAATTGAAACCGAGTCTGATGTGTTGAAAACGGAAGTGCTTCTGCAGCTGTTTTCACTGTATATACAGCGAGGCAAGCTCGAAATGGCGGTTGATTCCATTAAAAATGCGGTTCATTTAAATCCGGATTATCCGGATGTCACCGATATGGCGAGAGGCTTCTTTGAAGAGCACAGCGATTGGGGCAATGCGGTTGAGCTGGCTGTTAATGAAGCAATCCGCACGGAGTCACTGTCCTGGTTTGAGGTTCTGCATTCCTATGTGGAACAGGGGCGTACAGCTAAAATAGAGCCGAACTATTTCAGCGAAGCATTGGTGACTTTGTTTAAAACAGACGAGGCACACTTTGAAAGCCTATCAGCGGCAATGTGGAATAGCTATAAGCAAAATGATCTGTATTTTTCATGGCTTAAGGAGTTCAACCACTTGCTGCTGAATATTGAGCCAGGGCGGTCCCATACGTGGCAGCAGCTTTCAGAGCTCTATAAAGATACTTATTTTGAACTAATCAACGGCAAGCATCTAATCAGGGATTTGTCCCATTTAATACCGAATCATTTATCCAACTGGATAAAAATTGCGGCGCCTTCCCACACGCTGGTTTCTGCAGCAGCTGTGCTGGCTTGGAGCGAGATTTTCCCTTCTAATATTGACGCTTCTGCTGTCAGCGAGGCGGAAAGCCTTGTGAGCCAGTCTGTACGTTATCAGGATGGTATGGAGGAAGGGTTTAAGCTTTTCGAAACTGTTATGAAGTGGGCGAAGGAAAAAGGTGTCTTAATGGGCGAGCGGTTCGAATGGATGGTCCGTGAGCTTTTGGATTTAGATTCTAACCACCTGCTGATTGCAGGTTCGGCTTCAAATGGAAAGTCTTCTTTTGTAAACACTTTGCTTGGTGAAGAGCTAATGGGCGATGCGACTTCAGCTTCTGTGCTTTTCAAGGATGCCGATGAAGCGGAAATCCATGCGATAACAGATGAAGATGTAAGGAGCATTTCCGACCTTGAGGATTTCAGGCAAAGCGCGGAAAAAAGTCAGCATACGCTCATTCACTGCAAAATGCCAGTCTCCTTTTTACAGGAAAATAGGCTTGCCCTGATTGACACTCCGGGACTGGCCGGGCAGAGCAAGTTCCGAAATGGTGCGTTTCAATATCTGCATTTGGCAGACAGCATGCTGTTTGTCCTGAATGCCGATTCGCCACTGACAGATAAAGAGCTTGATATGGTTGTCAGAATGAGGGAACAGGCTCCGGAGCTGCCAATCCATTTCCTTCTGAGCAAAATGGATCGGGTTCCAAACAGCCAGGATGCCATGGAACTGGTCGAGGAAACCGCCTCAAGGATCAATACTTATTTTCCAAAGGCCAAGGTGTTCGCATTCTCCACCCATTATGAAAGCCAAAGCCAGCTAAAAGAGTTATCTGCCTTTATCCGGTCGATGATGGACGGACGAAAACTGAAAGAGGAACGTACAGCCAAAGTTCTGTATTATATTAAGAAATCCATTAAGTTCCTGCTTGAAAAACGCGTGGAAATGGAAAATAGCTTGATTGATACGATTAAATGGAATGAAGAAATGGTTACCAAGCTTACCGGAGCGATCAATCAGCTGAGTGATATGGAAGAAGAAAAAGTCCGCACCATTAAAAAGTCTTACAGCAAAATTAAAGATGAAATGAGACAAGATCTGAAGAAAAAGATTCCTGAACTGCTGCGGAATAGCTCTGAATTGGTTACCGAAGACAGCGATTTTGGAAAAATCCATGATGAGCTGAATGACGAAATGAATAAGCGAATTCATGAATATATTGAAGAGACGGTGCTGCCGGACTTCCATGTTTCCATTCAGGATTGGATTGCGGAAAGCGAAGGAGAGTTCAAGGATAGCCAGGCATATCTGAATGAAATGAGCGAAAGCTTTAATGAACTGTACGGTGAGGAAAAAGTGACGCTGGATTGTGATTTTAAGGTGCTTGATGACTGGCGCCGGGATGCAGACCGCATGACAAGGGGAAGCGTCCAGCTGGAAAAGGTCAATATTCTGAATCGCTTCTCGCCATCGCAATTCTTGCTGAAAAGCGCAGGCAAGCTGCTTGGGGCAATTCCGCAAAATAAAGGAATGCTCCATAATAAATACAAGCAGTATATCGAGAATGAGGATTACAGCGAAATCGCTGAATCGATTACAGATAAGTTTATGCAGCAATTCGAATTATTCGAGAAGTCGCTTGAACGGGATATTAAGATGTTCTTCCGAAATCCATTCGATGTGCTGAATAAAACGGTTGAAGAAACACATGAAGAGATTGAAGAAAATAAACAATCCTTAAGCGACATGCGCAAGAACCCTGAAATTTACCGCGATCCGCTTACTCTGTTTGAACTGAAACTCCGCCAGTTTGAGTGGATGACAACGGCAGGGGAAAGGGTTAAGGAATATCGTTAATAGCTGGAGAGGAAGATGCGATGAGAGCATCTTCCTCTTTTTTTGAGAAGGATCTGTTAAGCTCATTGTTGATGGAACGGAAGAGGCGAGATCCTCGGAAATGCCTTCGCATTTCCCTTGTGCGTTGTTGATTCAAGGAAGCTGATTTGGGAGACCCCACCGGCTCTGGGCGCCAAGGAGGCTTCCGGACCGCCCGCGGTTCGCTGAGCGTCTGGAGTGGAATTCAATAGGCAAAGTTTAACAGAGTCTTCATGAAAAAATTTATTAAAATTGAAAGCGCTTTCCTTTGTTATTGCGAAAAAGTATTATATGGCTGTTTAAAGCTTTTAATTGTGGATTATTAATATTTTAATATAAATTAGTGTATTTTTATAGAGAACAAATGTCCTCTATAGGTAGAAAAACCTCTTGATTATTTTCAAGATAGGAGTAAAATAAAGATTAAATTTTCAGAGATTAGGAGATGTCAGGATGAAAGTCGTGAAGTTTGGAGGATCCTCTTTAGCATCCGGAAAGCAAATCGAGAAGGTTTTTAACATAGTGACAGCTGATCCAGAGCGGAAGGTGGTCGTGGTATCGGCTCCAGGGAAGCGATTTTCAGAGGATCATAAGGTTACAGATCTATTAATCGCCTGCGCGGAAAAACAGCTGCAGGGGGAAGATGCAGGAGAATTGGCGGGCGCCGTGCTGGAGCGGTACGGCCAAATTGCCGATGAATTGGGACTGGCTCCTGACATTAAAGATATTATTAAGCAGGATCTGTTTGAAAGGCTGGATTGTGATAAAAGCAATCCTGAAGTGTTTATGGATCTTGTCAAAGCAAGCGGCGAGGATAACAATGCAAAACTGGTAGCAGCTTATTTTCAGCAGCAGGGAGTGGAAGCCAGATATGTGAACCCGAAAGAGGCCGGCCTGCTCGTCAGTCCGGAGCCAGGGAATGCGCAGGTGCTTTCTGAAGCATATGAAAACCTTTATAGGTTAAGGGAACAGGACGGAATCTTAATTTTTCCAGGATTCTTTGGCTACAGCCGGGATGGGGAAGTGTTCACATTTTCGAGAAGCGGATCGGATGTAACTGGTTCTATACTGGCGAATGCAACAAAGGCAGATTTATATGAAAACTTTACGGATGTGGATGCTGTTTATGCGGTTAATCCATTTTTAGTTGAGCGGCCGAAGGAGATTAAGGAACTAACATACAGGGAAATGCGCGAGCTATCCTATGCAGGCTTTACCGTATTGCATGACGAAGCGCTTGTACCGGCGTTCCGTGCAGGGATTCCAGTACAGATTAAGAATACGAACAATCCAGCTGCACCGGGGACAAGGATTGTGAATGAGCGGGACAATACAAACGGGCCTGTCATCGGGATTGCGAGTGACCAAGGTTTTTGCAGCATTTATGTCGGAAAATACTTGATGAATCGCGAAGTTGGATTCGGGCGCAAGCTGCTGACGATCTTTGAAGAGTATGGTCTCAGCTATGAACATACACCATCTGGAATCGATGACATCTCGATCATCCTGCGGGAAGACCAATTCAAGGACGGCATGGAAAAAGAAATCCTCAGCCGCATTGAAACAGAACTGCATGCCGATGAGGTGAAGGTCCAGCACAGCCTTTCGCTTATTATGGTGGTAGGCGAAGGCATGCGCCAAAACATTGGAACCATGGCCAGAGCTTCCAAGGCGCTCGCTAAAGCGAAAGTGAATATGGAAATGATCAACCAGGGTTCATCGGAAGTGAGCATGATGTTCGGCGTTAATGCAGTGGACGAAAAACGCGCGGTGCAGGCATTATATGATGAATTCTTTGCTGCGGTGGCGGCGGTGTGAGGCAGACGGGAATGCTATCCATCGTTTAGGGTAGCGGTAATGGGATCTAATTAAAGAAAAACGGTATCTGCAAGTATATGAGCCTTGTAGGCAAAAAACAACATAATTCGAATGATGGAGTACCCGATTCAGACTGGGGTGCTCTTTTTTATTGGAGGAGATTAAATTTAATAAAGTTCATCGTGGTCAATGCGCTCTGCCTACTAATTAAACTAGAATAATTACAAGTTGCAAATAAAAAGGGTAAGTTGCTAATAAAATTAAAAAGTTGCAAATAAAATAAGAAAGTTGCTAATAAAATCCTCTAACTTACAAATATACAGGAATTTTCTTTTGGAAAGGGGGATTTTCAGCTAAAAATCACCTGCTAAACTGATGAAATTTCATCCTAAATTATAAAGTTTCCGGCTTTTTGCAAGAAAACACCTGATATTGCTGTAAATTTCTCAAGTTGGTCCTTATATGTGCTGGCTCACTGTTTTTGATAATGAATCAGACTCTATTATTGTTTTTCAATCAACAGCCAGTTTAAGGGCAGCCTCTAGTTGGAGGGCACCATCTACATCTTTCCAAAAAAGCTTTTCCGCCCAGGCGGCGTAAACGACGAGTGGATTTCGGAAAGTCCTCTATAACCGCTTGCCAAGCTCAAAGTCACGCCGGAGGATTTCCTGTTTAGGCATCAGGTCAACACTTACAATGATAAAGATTCTGTCATGAAGTCAATGGTAAAAGCGCAGGTGCTGAATAAATGGATTTCAATCAAACATTTGATTGAAAAGAGAAGCTTAAGGGGAATTCCTTAAGTTTTATTTAATTTGCAGCAATTTAAAGAATGAAAAAACTAAATCTATCCAAAATAAGAAGAAACTTTTTCAATTCTGGAAGGAGCAGGTTTAATGAAAAGAATAGTGTTGTTGGGGCTGCTATTGTTATTTCCGCTAAACGTGCTGGTTTGGCCATGCAGTGCCGCAGCGGAGAAACCATGCATCACTCAATCAGAGGTAAATTTTGAAAATGAGTTCAGGAGACTTTGGATTGATCATGTATTGTGGACAAGCAATTATATTACAAGTGCAACAACTGCAGGTGCGGAGGATCAAAAGCAGGTGCTGGCGAGGCTGCTGAAAAATCAGGAGGATATCGGGAATGCTGTCAAGCCTTATTATGGCGAGGCAGCTGGGAACAAACTGACAGAGCTGCTTAAGGAGCATATTGTTATTGCAGGGAATATTGTAGATGCGGCAAAGAGCGGAAATGGAGACAAAGTGAATCAGCTGGACAAAGAATGGGCATCGGAATGCTGATGATATTGCGGCGTTCCTAAGCGGCGCCAACCCCCATTTGAAAAATGAAGACGTGAAAAAACTATTGTATATGCATTTGGAATTGGTAACAAATGATTTATCTGCAAGCTTGGTAAAGGATTGGGATGCAAGAATTGTTTCTATTGATGAAGGATTTACACATATTATCATTATGGCAGATGCCATCTCTGGAGCGGTTGTGAAGCAATTTCCGGACAAATTTAAAAGCTGATATTAAGGAGCTCCAGCACAATGCTGGAGTTTCTCTTATTTTTCCTTTGACAAAGCTGGCTGTCCCATTATAAGCTAATGAGCGTGTCAAAAATAGAATTGTAAAATTTTCACATATAGAGGGAGGGGTATCCGCTGTGTCAGGGGAACAGAGAAAAAAGATGATCATTTTAATGATCAATATGTTTATTGCAATCGGAAGCTTTGGGATTATTATTCCGATATTGCCTGCTTATTTGGAATCCATTAATCAGGGGGGAACGGCAGCAGGCCTAATGATTGCCATTTTTGCGGGTGCCCAGCTTATTTTTTCTCCTATTGCGGGAAAATGGGCAGACCAGTACGGCCGCAGGAAGATGATCATATACGGATTAGCCGGCCTGACATTATCCATGCTAGTCTTTTATGCGGTGGATTCAATTTGGTGGCTTTACTTTTCGCGGGTAATCGGAGGGATAGGAGCTGCGCTGCTGATTCCAGCCATTTTTGCGTACATCGCTGATATTACAACTTTGGAACAACGAGCCAAAGGGAATGGACTTGTCTCAGCTGCGATGTCACTGGGGATAGTTGTCGGACCCGGAATTGGCGGATTTTTGGCAGACTTTGGGCTGAAAATGCCATTTTTGATTTCAGCACTCGTATCCCTTGTAGCCGTTATTTTTTCAATCGTGTTACTGGAGGAAAGCAGTACATTGCAGCAGCCGGCTGCTGAAGATATGCCTGAAGAAGAAACAATGGTTAGGAAGCTGGCTATGTCCGTTAAGAAGCCTTATTTCATCCCGCTTATTATCACATTAGTGATGAGTTTCGGGCTGATGGCTTATGAATCGGTTCTTGGACTTTATCTTGATAACCAGTTTGATGCAACTCCACAGGAAATCGCCATTATGGTTACATCAACAGGGGTTATTAGCGTTATTGTCCAGCTTTTTGTAGTGGATCGTGTTGTCAGCAAATTTGGGGAAGGAATGGTGCTGAATATCTTTTTGGCTGTTGCCGCATTAGGCTTCCTTGTGTCGCTGTTTGCAGGCAGCTATGCGCTTTTCTTCGTCATTTCGCTTATCATTTTCCTGGCGACATCCATCCTGCGTCCGGTGTTAACGACGCTTATTTCAAAAATGGCCGGCAATGAGCAGGGCTTTGCGATGGGCATGAATAATGCCTATATGAGCATCGGAAATGTGCTTGGCCCGACCATTGCAGGTGTGCTTTACGATGTTCGGATTACGTATCCTTTTGTACTTGGCTTGGCTTTATTGCTGGTTACATTATTTATTACAGTTGCTTGGCAGAAGCGGTCGCCGAAGCCTAAAGCGGCTGTGTAGTGAAAAAAGCTTGGAGACAATGTCTTCAAGCTTTTTTCTATGGCTTTTTTTACAAGAGAGTAATTTTCATATCGCTAGATTAAGCCCTATAATAAAGATAATGATTTTGTTGGACAGGTGGGCTGCAATATGATGGACCATATTAAGGAGAAGATGAATTTATCGGATTACGATAATGTGTTGATTGCGGACGAACAGGGGTCCGTTATTTTTTATGATTTGGCGGATCTGAATGTGCTGAAGGAGCTCGGGCAGAGGCCTGAGGAGTTTATGGGGAAGCATATTACGACTTCTTTTAAAGACCTTTCTGAGAAAAACAGCACGATTTTACAGGTGTTAAAAACAGGAGAAGCGATATGCAATGCGGAGCAGGAGCTGATTACGAAGACAGGCAACACCTTTGTTACCAGGAATTCGACCTATCCGATTATCGAAAATGGCAAGGTGATTGGTGCGGTTGAGTTTTCAAAGCATTTTTTTGCAAAGGAAAATATTCAATCGCTTGATAAATATGCGGGGAATAAGGTTTACCGTAAAAACAATACGATTTATACGATTGATAATATTATTACCGGGAATCCTTGGATGGAGAGGGTTAAGGAGCAAATACGGAAAGTGGCGCGAACGAATTCGACCGTACTCATCTATGGAAAGACTGGGACAGGCAAGGAGATCGCGGCGCAGGCTATCCATAATTTGAGCGAGCGCTATGAGAAGCCGTTTACCTCATTGAATTGCGGAGCGATTCCGGCAAGTCTGCTTGAAAGTACCTTATTCGGGACGACGAAAGGAAGCTTTACCGGATCTGAGGATATGCCTGGTTTATTTGAGCAAGCCGAGGGCGGGACACTATTTTTGGACGAGATTAATTCCCTTGACTTTGATCTTCAGGTGAAGCTTCTAAAAGCGATTGAAGAAAAAACAATCAGGAGGCTCGGAGGCAAGAAAAATATTGCACTGAATATTAGGGTGATTTCAGCAACGAATGAGGATCCGGATATTTTGCTAAGGGAGAACCGCCTTAGAGAGGACCTTTTCTACCGGCTGGGGGTTGTGCAGTTTGACTTGCTGCCGCTGCCCCAGCGAAAAGAAGATATCGAATTGCTGACGGAGTATTATATCAATTTTTATAATGAACATATGAATATCTTGATAGAACGGGCAGATGAGGAGGTAATGGCACTCTTTCAGCGCTATGATTGGCCGGGTAATATAAGAGAATTAAAGAATGCGATTGAAACGGCCTATAATCATGCAGAATCCAATGTCATTACAATGGAGGATATTCCAGAGAGAATCCGCAGATACAGTGAAAAAATGCCAGGGACTTTAGCTCAAAAAGCGGTCCAGCCATTAAAAGAAGCTGTGGAGCAGTTTGAAAAGGAAATGATTATGGCTGAACTGGAAAGGTCCGGCGGCGTGATCGCGAAGACTGCTAGAAAGCTGGGGCTTTCCAAGCAATCCTTGAAATATAAAATGGATAAGTACATGTTGAGGTAAAAATATTTTTACGGAGGGGGTGAAAATTTTCACCCTCTTTTTGTTTTTGGTAAATAACCATTCACCTAATATTCACTTAATTACATTTTTGAAACCTTTTCATTCCTGGGGTACGGGCGATTAGGAGCTTGGTGTTTAAATAAATTTAAAAAGTTGGCATACAACTTGCATCTATTTAGAAAAGCAGAAATATTGTTGGCGAAAGGAAAACGGTGATGATGATGACTAAAGGATCTATCTACTTCAACGGAAAAATTTTAACTGCTAATCCGGAACAGCCTTATGCAAGCGCGATGGCAGTATTGGATGGCAAAATCATAGCGGTCGGCGAAAAGGAAGAAATGCCAGAAATAGACGGCGATCAAATTGACCTGCAGGGAAAAAGAGTGCTTCCAGGCTTAATTGATGCCCACTTGCACCCTTTGTATTTGGCGAATGCAGCAAAGCAAATCCCATGCACACCTCCTGTTGTGTATTCGATAGAAGATTTAATTGCTGAAATCAAAAAGCAGGTTGAAACAGAGGGGAAAGATAAATGGGTTGAGGCCTGGGGATATGATGAAGGAAAACTGGAAGAAGGGCGAACACCAACGCGCTGGGATCTTGACAGGGCAACACTGGAGGTTCCGGTTGTTGTAACCCGTACTTGCGGCCATATTGTTTCAGTGAACAGCATTGCGCTGGAATTAGCCGGGATTACGAGGGATACGCCAAATCCGTTTGGAGGAGAAATAGACCGGGATGAAGAGGGAGTACCGACGGGCATTTTGAGGGAGAATGCGAGAAATCTAGTTTTTAAGGCTATGCCTGTCCAAACGCTTGAGGATAATGTAAATATTCTTGCAGAGCTCAGTCCGTTCCTGCTTTCTCATGGGATTACGGGCATAACAGATCTGCTGGCAAGGAAGGAAACCTTTGAATATATCGATTTGTACAATGAAGCAGCCGGAAGAGGGCTTAAACAGAGGTCAGTTCTTTATTATGTGAAGGAGGATCTGGAGGAAGAGCATGCCTTTACTAAAACTTCCCTTGATCGAGAAAACCAGATTTTTATAGGTGGAATGAAAATGTTTGCTGACGGCAGTGTTTCCGGGCAAACGGCGTGGGTCAACCCGCCATTTTTGGGAAGAAAAGAAAATTCCGGCATTCAGATGACAACGAGGGAAGAGCTTTTGGCAGGAGCGGAAATGGCTGAAAGGAATGGCGTCCAGCTGGCTATTCACGCGATGGGTGAACAGGCGATTGACTTAATCGTGGATTCATTCCATGGCAGGAAGGGGTGGCTTCAGGATTTACCATCCATCCGGATTGAGCATGCTGCCATGCCCACCGATAAAGCCCTGAGACGCGCAGCGGAAGCGGGAATTGCGTTTGTTCCGCAGACGGTATTCCTTTTTGCCGAGATTGAAAGCTATATAAAAAATCTGGGAGCGGAAAGAACGAAGAGGAATTATCCTGTTAAAACGATGCTGGAGTCCGGAATTCTGACTGCCCTTTCCTCAGATGCGCCTGCGACAGCCTGGGCTGATCCGGTCAATCCATTTATCGGCATTCAATCCGCTGTAACACGAGTGGCTTATGATGGTACAGACACAGGCCAGGAAGAACGGGTTGATGTGGAGACAGCGATTGAATTGTATACACGTGAGGCCCAGAAGATTACTCGGATTCCAGGCGTCGGGCAATTAGCTGAAGATTATTATGCTGATTTCATTGTGCTGGACCGCGACATTCTGGCTATTAGTCCTGAGGACATCGGTGAGGTGACGGTTGAGAGAACGTATCTTGGCGGGGAACTGGTTTTTGAGAAAGAAGCAGTCTCGGAGAAATTATAAAAAACACAATCTTCCAGGAGGTATAGATTTGGCTAATTCAACTTTAAATCCTGCAATAGAAAATGTCAGAGAAGAAGTTATTAATTGGCGGCGGCATCTGCATCAAAATCCGGAGCTTTCTTATCATGAGGAAAAGACTTCAAAATTTGTTTATGAAACATTATTATCTTTTGGAAATCTTGAGGTCAGCCGTCCGACAAAGTATAGTGTGATGGCCCGGCTGGTTGGATCGCAGCCCGGTAAGATACTGGCTATTCGAGCTGACATGGATGCATTGCCGATCCAGGAGGAAACCGATATAGAATTCAAATCGAAGAACCCTGGAGTGATGCATGCCTGCGGACATGATGGACATACAGCCATGCTTCTCGGGGCTGCAAAAATTCTCTCCGAAGTGAAGGAAGACATTAAAGGGGAAGTACGTTTCTTTTTCCAGCATGCAGAGGAGCATTTTCCTGGCGGTGCCCAGGAAATGGTCGATGCCGGGGTGATGGATGGCGTGAATATGGTCATAGGAGCGCATTTGATGTCTGACCTTGATGTGGGGAAAATTGGTGTGGTTTATGGTCCGATGATGGCCTCTACTCACGCTTTCTGGATAACGGTCAAAGGAAAGGGCGGACATGGGGGAATGCCCCATGAAACGATCGACAGCATTGCGATTGGGGCTCAGGTTGTCACGAATCTTCAGCATGTGGTAGCCCGGAATACAGATCCACTGGATCAGGTTGTTCTTTCGATTGGCAAGTTTGTCGGCGGGGAAGCAGGGAACGTCATCGCCAACTCGGTAGAAATTACAGGGACCGTTCGAAGCTTTGATGTGAAGTATCGTGAAATCATGCCGGATCTTGTAGAAAGAGTAGTGAAAGGTGTAACGGAAGCGCACGGTGCTGATTATGACCTTAAATATATCTGCGGCTATTTGCCTGTTGTAAATGATGAGGAAGTGACAAAGATAATTGAAGACACAGCCCGTGAATTATACGGGGAGGAAGGGCTGGACTTTCCGAAGCCTAAAATGGGGGCTGAAGATTTTTCAGCATACCAGCAAAAAGCACCTGGTGCCTTTTTTATGATAGGTACAAGGAATGAAGACAAAGGGATTGTCTTTCCTCATCATCATCCGAAGTTTGACATTGATGAAGACTCATTGGAATATGGCGTTAACATGTTTGTAAATGCTGTTTTTAACTATTTGAAATAGGGACCTTTCAGGCTGTTTTTCTTTACAGCCTGAGAGGGTGTTGTGAAGATAATAATCTGAAAATTATGTAAATATATTCAAGCATTAAGGTGAAAATAGGAGGTCTTGTATGGAAGTTAACATTAGCCCAGTCAGTGAGGTTAAGGTAAAGAACAAGAAAAAGTTTCAGCTTCCCCATGTGTATGTCATCCTTTTTATTATGATGGCTCTTGGATTTCTGGCAACTTATTTGGTGCCAAGCGGTTCTTTTCAAAGAGCAGAGACCGCTACAGGTGCAAAGGTCATCATTCCGGGTACATTCGAGTATGGAAATAACGTCAACCTTACACTATTTGACTTTATATTTGCAATCCCAAATGGGATGGTGCAGGCCGGGGCCATTATCTTTGGAGGATTGATGATGGGCGGGCTTGTAGCGGTACTTGATAAATCAGGACTGCTGCCTCTTGGTGTGCGAAAAATTGCTTCCCTGCTTCAGTCCAGAACCATTTTGGTGGTTCCTATACTCATGACCCCGATTGCTATTTTTACAAATATCACAGGTGCCATGGAGATGTCATTGCTTTATATTCCTATTATTGTTCCACTTGTCATTAAAATGGGCTTTGACCGATTTACAGGATGTGCGCTTGTCCTGGTCAGTACAGTAGCAGGCTTTGCCACTGCCGTAACAGCGCCGGCTACTCTTGGCATTGCCCAGCAGATCACGGAACTTCCGCTCTATTCAGGAGCGCTGTACCGGGTAACTATTTTTGCAACTATGACAACAATTGGTATAGCTTACGTATGGAGGTATGCGCGGAAGATTCAAAGAAATCCTGAGTTTAGCTATGTATATGGAGATGGAAAGGACCAAAGTTTCATTGATAGGGAAACTGAGGATTCCTCTGAAAAATCGAGTAAACGCCAAAAACTGGCATTCATTGTGCTGGGGCTTGGCATTATTGTCATGCTATACGGATTGTTTGTGTGGAAGTGGTACTTTATTGAGCTTGGAGGATGGTATGCTTTTCTTGGAATTGCAATAGGCTTGATTTGCGGAATGACTCCAAGCAGAATTGCGGAGGTTTTCCATGACGGGTTTAAGATGATGCTTCTGGGCGTATTGTTAATCGGTATCGCCAGATCCATCTCAATCATTCTTGAAAGCGGAAATATCCTGGATACAATTGTTTTCGGCATCAGCCGGCTGGTAGGTTCCCTGCCGGGTGAATTAGCTGCTGTGGGAATGCTAGGTATTCAAGGTTTATTTAACTTCCTGGTTGGCTCGGGAAGCGGGCAGGCCATGATTATGATGCCTATTATGACAGGGATATCCGATTTGCTGGGAGTTACACGCCAGACGGCTGTATTGGCCTTCCAATTTGGGGATGGTTTTACCAATGTGCTATACCCGACAGCCGGCCCGTTTATGGCTACGCTGGCGCTGGCGCATGTTGGCTATAGTAAGTGGCTTAAGTTTATTTTGCCTTTAATGGGTATTTGGATTGTGCTTTGCATTTTATTCCTGGTGACGGCTCAATTAATAAGTTGGGGAGCAGGGCTTCAATAAATAGATAAATAAAATGGGGGGCAATATATGGATTCTTTTATGAATTTTGTTGCGAGGGTGTCAGAGTTTACAACCGTGCCTTTAATGATCTTGCTGGTAGGAGGGGGAATCTTTTTAACGATTAAGCTGGGGTTCTTTCAGTTTAAGTATTTCCCTCATATTATGAAGTTGACGTTCGGCAGCATGTTTAAAAAAGGTGATGGTGAAGGGACGGTTACTCCGTTTCAGGCTGTTTCCAGTGCGCTAGCATCAACTGTCGGAGCAGCAAATATAATTGGTGTTCCGGTTGCGATTGCGCTTGGCGGCCCCGGAGCTGTCTTTTGGATGTGGATGGTTGCGATTATCGGAATGGCCACGAAGTATTCGGAGGTTGTCCTTGGTTTAAAATACCGTACGACCAATAAAAAGGGAGAGTATATAGGCGGGCCGATGTACTATATTGATAGAGGCTTGGGCTGGAAGAAAACAGCTATCATGTTTGCGGTTATACAGCTGCTTGTGGTGTTTGCGAGTACTTCAGTTCAATCGAACTCACTTGCAGGCGCATTTAGCGGATCTTTTCAAATTCCGCCTATTGTGACTGGAATCGTTGTAAGTGCCCTTATTGTACTCGTAATGTTTGGAGGGCTGACTTCTATCGGCAAGTTTGCAGAAAAAGTCGTGCCTTCAATGGTTGTCCTGTATTTAGCAGCCTCGTTAATCGTTATTATTCTTCATATTGATGCCGTTCCAAATGCATTTTATATGATTTTTAAATATGCATTTACCCCTATTTCAGCAGCAGGTGGTTTTGCCGGGGCGGCAGTTGCAGCAGCGATTCGCTGGGGTATAGCAAGAGGGGTATACTCCAATGAAGCGGGCATGGGGAGTGCAGCCATTTTTCATGCCGGAGCAAAAATTAAACATCCGGCATCACAGGGGTTCTGGGGTGTGTTTGAAGTCTTCGTCGACACGATCGTGGTATGTACGATTACAGCCGTTGTGATTCTTTCAACCGATGTATGGCAAACAGTGGAGGCATCTGCTGCAGCCGGAATGACAGCCCAGGCGATGGCATCAGTCTTCGGCAGCGGTCCTGCTGGCCTTATTATCACCGTAGCGGTGTTTATCTTTGCTTTTACCACGATTTTGATGGTTGTTTATGCAGGGGAAAAACAGGCTGAATATCTATTTGGCTATAAAGCTTCCATTGTGTCCAGATACATTTTTATCGGTGCGGTTCTTTTTGGTTCGGTTGGCAGCTTGCTGCTTGTATGGTCGCTGCTGGATATAATGCTGGCACTTATTGTTGTCCCTAATATGACTGCACTTCTGTTTTTGAGCGGAAAGGTGAAAGATATTACAGTTGATTATTTTACAAATTATTATAAGAAAGATCCCAGTCCAGATCCCGAGGTATTGGAAAGAAAAATAAACTAATTTAATTTGTGGCAATTTTGTGAAAGAAGTGCAGATTGATTGACATTATTAAAATAGCGTAGTATTCTGAAAATAACAAAAATTATTGAGCGAATGACGGCTGTGGGAGAGAGCAACGATGATGCCACCGAAGGAGCAAGCTTCAAAAATGACCCTTGAAGCAAATCTCTCAGGTAGACAGAACCGCAGCGGGACGCATCTCTGGAGAGCGCGCATGAATAATGCGACACCAAAGGGGTTAAACTCTCAGGTAAAAGGACAGAGAAGGGGGAGGAAGATACTGCCCCTATCTGTCCTTTTTATATGGTTACCAGTTTGTTTCCAGAAATGCGGATGGAGGAACTCAATATGAACACAAATATTAATGCAAATCGGGCGACATTGCTGATATCATGTCCTGAAAGGCCGGGCATCATTTCAACGGTATCCAATTTCTTATTGGAGCATAAAGCGAATATTGTCCATTTTGACCAGCATACGACCGATCCGCTGGCAGGCATCTTTTTCATGCGGATTGAATTTGATATGAATGATTTTGATGAGTCATTCCCGAAATTGAAAGAGGACTTGCCAGAGATGGCCAAGGAATACTCAATGGAGTGGAAGCTTAGCGGCAAGGGAGAACGCAAGCGGATGGCAATCTTTGTTTCAAAAATGGACCATTGCCTGCTCGAACTGATCTGGCGCTGGAAGTCAAAAGAGCTTGAGGTGGATATTCCTTTGGTGATCAGCAATCACCCTGATTTGAAGGAAGTTGTGGAGGGCTACGGGATTCCTTATTATCATATTCCGATTACGCCTGATACAAAAGCCGAAGCCGAGCAAAAGGCGGTGGAGCTGCTGGATGGGAAAGTGGATTTCATTGTTCTGGCGAGATACATGCAAATTCTTTCGCCAAGCTTTATTTCCAAGTATCCGAACAAGATTATCAATATCCATCACAGTTTCCTGCCGGCCTTCGTGGGAGCCAATCCTTATGCAAGGGCGTTTAACCGCGGAGTCAAGCTGATTGGGGCTACAGCCCATTATGTAACGAATGACTTAGATGAAGGGCCGATCATCGAGCAGGATGTGCAGCGCGTCAACCATCGCCACACTGCACAGGACCTCAAAATCGCCGGCCGCCATGTGGAAAGGCGAGTCCTCGCCCAGGCAGTGGAATGGCACGTCGAAGACAGAGTGATCGTGCATGGGAATAAGACGATCGTGTTTTAGGTACCTGGTACCACCCGAATTTTGCCGAAAAAATAAGATAGGGCATCCTAGAGTTATATAAACATCATGAGAGAAGGTGAGCAAACATGAAAAAGAAAAAGTTATCAATGCTTGAAATGATAAAAGAAAATAAAGAAGAGCTTTTGAAGGATCGCCGTCAGCTTGAGAAGATTGAAAAGAAGATTGACGATAAATATGCAAAAGCGCAATAGGGAAGAACGCCCGGCCTGGGTTTGAGGCCGGGCGTTTTTTTACGCCTAATAAGCCAATGGCTGTGGTAATGGAGAGGACCGTTACCATTCGTACCCATGGAAGAGGAAAAGAGAAAAGAAGAGGAACAAAAGGGCTTCGATCGTGCCCGCTGAATGGGAAAAGGGAAGAGAAAGGGAACGAAAGGGCTTCGATCGTGCCCG
>NZ_VLKI01000012.1:33956-54881 GCF_007830235.1 Cytobacillus oceanisediminis | reverse complement strand
AAAGGGCTTCGATCGTGCCCGTGGAATGAGAAAAGGGAAGAGCAGGGGAACAAAAGGGCATCAATCGTGCCTGTAGAATAGCAGAAAGATGGCACATGGTAAACAAAAAGCAGAAATTTATTAAAAAATGCAATTTTTGTAGGTTTCTTAAAAGAAACCTACACTATTTAAGTTTTAATGGGGAAAAGGGTCAATATCCATGCATATCGGCAACTCCCTCACTTTCCTGTTTAAGGAGCAGCAAAAAAGCGCCCAGAGATTTCCATGGGCGCTTGAAAAGGTTATTTTTGTTTAAAGTATTCCGCAAAGGCGTGGTAAATTTCCGTTCCCTGATAAAAAAACAGGCTGGAAGCTGTTAATGAAAAAAGGCCGATCATTACGAATCGCATCCACATCATTTCGTTTTCCTCCTTTAATTGTTTTTTTGACAATTAAGGAGTGTGAATCACATAGTTCGCCTCGTAGAAAATGGGGGTATAGAAGATCTTTTTCCTGCGGGCGATAATATGCATGGCGCTGTATAGGAACAGGATGATCGCCAGGCTAGTGAGTGCTAAGGGCTTTGAGACCTGTGTGAAAACATGTTTTTTAGGATCATCTTTTAAAAGAAAGCTCTCCGCCAGTTCAGATACAGTTATGGCTTTGCTTTCGTCCATAGGGATTCCATTAATATGGACGCCAGGATATTGAGTGATGAGGAAGGATAAGAAAATGGACAGCAGCACAAACGGCATTAATCTAGACTTTTTCAACTCCTCACCCCTTTTTAAAAGATTGTATTTATCATAACCACACTTGATAGATTAGTAAACAAAAAGATTCTGACAATATTCGTTAATATTCTATGAAAAAATTGTTAAGAAAGAAGGGGCCAATGGTCCAAGTGTATTTGGATAATTTGGAGGTGAGTGAAAAGTAACGGAGGGTGAGGGAACCAGTTACTGACAAAAGTCCTGTTAAAATAGTCAGGTATACAGCTGGCCCCCTTTACATATCTTCATATTGCTTTAAAAAAAACCTCTTATAATCAAACATGAATCCAGATTGTTTAAAGAGGTGAAGGAAATGAGAAATGAAAGATCGATTGATGAGTTAATCAGGAAATTCAATGAGGAAAGCTTGAAGAAGGATATTGACCGCCGCAGCTTTCTTTCGGGAGCAGGCAAAATTGCAGGATTTTCGCTTGCCCTGACGATGGCACAGTCGCTGGGAGTAGGGAATCTGAATGTTGAAGCGGCTCCTCAATTCAGCAAGTACCCTTTCACGCTAGGTGTTGCTTCAGGAGATCCTCTATCAGACAGTGTAGTTTTATGGACAAGGCTTGCGCCGGATCTGCTTAATGGAGGAGGAATGCCTAATCACGCTGTACCAGTCAGTTGGGAGCTTGCTGAAGATGAGCATTTCCGTAGAATTGTTAAGCACGGAACAGAGATTGCTGTCCCAGATTTAGCCCACTCCGTGCATGTAGAAGCAGATGGCTTAAAGCCAAATACTATTTATTATTATCGTTTTAAAACTGGCAATGAGCTAAGCCCAATCGGCAAAACGAAAACTCTTCCTTCTGCTGGTGCTGACGTGGCAAGCTTGTCGTTTGCTTTTGCCTCCTGCCAGCAATATGAACATGGGTTTTTTACAGCATACCAGCATATGGCTAAGGAAAATTTGGATTTGGTTATCCACCTGGGCGATTACATATATGAATACGGACCAAACGAATATATCTCACCAACAGGGAACGTCCGGCATCACAGCGGCCCGGAAATTGTCACCCTGGAAGATTACCGGAACCGCCATGCGCAGTACAGGTCGGACATCCACCTTAAAGAAGCCCATGCTGCCTTCCCGTGGGTTGTTACATGGGATGACCATGAAGTTGAAAACAACTATGCAGCAGGGATTCCGGAGAAAGGCCAATCCGCAGAAGAGTTTATCAAACGCCGTGCTGCTGCGTACCAGGCATACTATGAGCATATGCCGCTCCGTTTATCTTCCATGCCTCATGGAGAGGGCATGCAGCTGTACAGGGAATTTAGCTATGGCAAGCTTGCCTCATTTCTTGTGCTTGATTCCCGCCAGTATCGCGATGATCAGGCGAACGGCGATGGCAGCAAACCGCATACTCCTGAGTCGCTGGATCCAAACCGCACTCTTCTTGGAAAAGAACAGGAACAGTGGGTTGAAAATAATCTTGCCAACTCCAGTACCCATTGGAACGTACTGGCTCAGCAGGTGTTTTTTGCGCAGCGGAATTTTGGGACAAGTACATCTCCGAGATTCAGCATGGATGCCTGGGACGGCTACCCGGCTGCCCGCCAGCGCCTGACGAATTTTGCTGCCTCCAATAATATGGAAAATCTGATTGTACTGACTGGTGACGTTCATGCGAGCTGGGCTTCCAATCTTCTTACTGATTATAATGACCAGAATTCAAGACTGATCGGAGCCGAGTTTGTCGGAACTTCGATTACCTCAGGCGGAAACGGCTCCGATGTTAGAGCAGATACGGAACGCACGCTTGCAGAAAATCCGCATATTAAATTTTTCAACAACTACAGAGGCTATGTCCGCTGCCAGGTAACGCCAGGTCAGTGGCGTGCCGATTACCGGGTGCTTCCTTATGTAACAGAGCCAGGAGCAGATATCTCAACAAGAGCTTCCTTTGTTTTTGAAAAAGATCAGGGAGGCTTGAAGCAAGTATCAACTTCAGCTGTCCCTCAGGGTGTGAAAATGACTGCCGAGGTGGAGGAAGACCGCCACCGCGCCCACGCCCGTGCACATGAAAAGCAGCTTGAGAAAAAGCGCAAAAAGGTCTTAAACTAAAAAGCGGGGTGAGCAGATGATATCCAATATCGGAATACCAGGTTTAATTCTTGTTCTTGTGATTGCATTGATTATTTTTGGGCCATCCAAGCTGCCTGAAATCGGCCGGGCATTTGGCCGGACGTTAACAGAGTTTAAAAGCGCAGCAAAAGATTTAGTGGGAGACGAAGAAAAGAGCGAAGAGAAAAAGCCGGTTTTGGCGGCTGTGAAAAAGGAAAAATAGTAAGGCTGAAGCAGGCGGGGGGATTCGCCTGTTTTTTTGTATAGTAATGGGTAAGATAAACATAAATGATTGCAAATGGTAATGGCTCGTATATTTTATCATAAAGATATTGTGAAACATTTCACATAATGTTCAATTTTAAAGCTCCCCAGCAACGAAAAGTATTATATATTAATACTGTACTTATATTGTTTATTTAAATTTATAATGCCATCAAGGAGGCAATGACATCATGAAAAAATTATTCCAGCTTCTTTTAATAATAGGACTTGTAATGACGCCTTTTTTTACGAGTGCTCATGTGAAGTGGTTCACAAATGTAACACCTCAAAAAGAAACCATTGAAAATATATTATCGCCATTATTTATGGGATTGTCGCTAGCCGCTGCGATTGTACTTGCGCTGCTTACTTTAGTGATTCCGAAAACAACAGATTGGGCAAAGATCAAAAAGCTTGATGACTGGCTCTCAGGTTTCCGCAAATACAGCAGATATATCCTGAAGTACGGAACTGCAGTTGCTTTAATGATCCAGGTGGCTAATGGAACGCTGTTTGCGCCGGAATTTCAGCTAAGCAACACACTGGCTATAATTCTAACCTGGGCTGCGATTGGATTCTTGCTGATTCCACATCATATCTCTACGAAGATCGCGGCAGTTATATTATTGGGTTTATTCGTTTACGTAGCCCTCTATAATGGCATTTTCCACATGCTTGATTATGGCTATTATGTAGCGATTATCGGTGTATTATTGGTCGGCAGCACAAAGTTTGAGAAGGCAGGCTTTCCATTTCTTTATTTAGGAACAGGATTGTCCCTTTGCTGGGTGGCTGTGGAAAAATGGGTGTATCCAAGCATGTCGCTTGATATCGTTGCCAATCACGGAGTACCGACATTTGGTTTTGCACCGGCTGCGTTTGTAGTAATGGCAGCGTTTATTGAGTTTATTGTTGGTTATTTATTGGTTGTGGGAATTCTGAACAGGGTTATCGGTTTTGTTGTGACGATTATTTTTATCACAACGACAATGCTATTTGGGATGACAGAGGTCATCGGCCATTTTATGATCCATATTGTCCTGATTATCTTTATTATTGAAGGAGTGTCATTCTACAACCCGCCGATTAAGCTGCACAAAACAAAAACTGATCAATTTGTGTTTGTATTCCTTAACTTTATTTTTGTGCTTGCAACGTTCATTTTAATTTATTACCGATTTGCATAAGGATTGACAGCTTTAGTGAGATGTATTATGATTGTTTTAAATAGTTGAATAGTTTCTCCTAAAGGGGAGTAGCTTTTACAGCAGAGTCGTCATTTCGGAGTTAAGAGCTCCCGGCTTTGTTGGCAACCTTACCGTTGTTAGCAAGACCTTTGCCTGTTTCGGGTAAAGGTCTTTTTGTTTTTAAAAACCTTTACCGCTTGCTGGTAAAGGTTTTTTTATTGCCTTATAAAGCTTGGCAAATGAAAAAACCTTCATATGACATAACTTGCAAGGAAACAGCGCGAAGCTATCCATACTTGAAAATTGAAGGAAAGGAGACCTGAAATGAAGAAGCCAAAGATTTCGTTTACAGAACTGATTAAGAAAAACAAAGAAGAGCTCCTTAAGGATCGGGAACAACTTGCGAAGATTGAAAAACGTGTTGATGAAAAATATACAAAGATAAAATAAGGGAGGGTTTTTAGGTGGAATTATCGCTTTTATTGGAGTATGGCTGGGTATTGTTGCTGCTGATCGCTTTGGAAGGTCTTTTGGCTGCCGATAATGCGCTCGTTTTAGCGATTATGGTGAAGCATCTTCCGGAAGAGCAGAGGAAGAAAGCATTATTTTACGGATTGGCTGGAGCGTTTGTTTTCCGTTTTGGATCCCTCTTTGCCATATCGTTCCTTGTAGATGTGTGGCAGGTGCAGGCGATCGGTGCGCTTTACCTTCTGTTCATCGCCATTAACCATATCTTTAGAAAAACACTCGTCAAGAAGGGCGAGGAAGAAGCAGGAATTAAAAAGGATAAAAAGAAATCCGGATTTTGGATGACTGTTTTTAAGGTGGAACTTGCGGATATTGCATTTGCGGTTGACTCCATTCTTGCAGCCGTTGCGCTGGCTGTGGCTCTCCCGGATACAGGTCTAGGGCACATAGGCGGACTAGATAGCGGAAAGTTCCTGGTGATCTTTGCCGGAGGAATGATCGGATTAATCATTATGCGTTTTGCGGCTAACTTCTTTGTGGATCTGCTGCATAAGAGACCAGGCCTCGAGATTGCCGCTTTTGGGATTGTCGGATGGGTTGGCGTCAAATTGGCTGTCTACACTATGTCCCATCCTGCATTGGCCATCCTTCCTGAAGGCTTTGCCAAATCGCCTGAATGGAAAATCACTTTTTACGTGGTCCTCATCCTAATTGCGCTAGGCGGCTGGTTTTTATCCAAGGAAAAAAAGGAAATGCCGGTGGAGGAAAAAGCAAGCTAATAAAAGGCAAGGCCGAGATCTCTCTGCCTTGATTTATTGGGGAAGAAAAATGGCATTCAGGGACGGCAAATCGCGTATGTTTTTCCTTCTGAACAGGGTAAACAAAAAATAGACACGATCAGAAAGAAGAAATTATATGAAGGATAAAAATGTACCGTATAAAGGCTTCAATACTGAACAAAGCAATGGTTTAACCGACACACAGGAAGTGAACTATAGCAGTGAGTTTAAAGAGGCATATAAAGCAGAACAGAACCAGGATTCCAAGGAATCCGATGATAAAAATGATAAATAGATTTTAAGGAGCTCTGCCATTCAGCTGGCAGAGCTCTTTTTTTCAATCAAACGTTTGATTGAATCTTGCCGGGCCCAGTCTGCTCATGCCATTCGGAACGGAGGATGCCCATTTCAATCAGGTTCCAATATTCATCCTTCACCTTATTTGTTTGCCTGAGAAGTCCTTCTTTTTGGAAGCCTGCTTTCTCGTAGACTTTTATTGCCCCTCTATTAAAGTCAAACACACCAAGGCTGACTCTATTTAATTTAAACTTCTCGAAAGCTATGGAGAGGATCTGCTGGATCATTTCGGATGCATAGCCTTTTCCGCGGGAGGCAGGGCTGACAAAGACTTTCCCGATCCGGGCAGTTTCGTTTACGGGATCCATTCTGCCCAGTGAGATATGGCCAATGGCTTCATCTGTTTCTGCTTCTATTACTTTAAAAATGTGCTCAGTGCTGTTTTCTTGGTTGGCAGAGCTGATATATTTTGTCAGCTGCTCGTGATCAAGCGGGTACTTGAAATGGGCACCGCTCCATTGAACCATGAGTTCAGGCGTTGTTATCCAGCTTATAAGCAGGTTAAAGTCTTCTTCTGTAAAAAATGTTAATTTTATCATGGGCGCGTTCTTTCCTTTATAAAATTATTTTGTACATCTTTTTCTATTATTATAAATATATAATAAATGAGATAAATTACTACTCTTTCACTTTAAAAGAGTATAAAAAGCATTTTAATCAAACGTTTGATTGAATGGCTGCAGCACCTTGGCGGACAAGGGTGATTGCGAATGTGAAAAGGGGATTTATTGATGAAAAAGAGGATGATTTGGATTGCCGGCAGTGTGCTGATTTTATTATCCGCTGCATTGCTTGGTGCTGGGAATTATTTTTACAATGTGGCGATCAATCGAAGCCATGATCCGGTTGATTTATATAGCGGGGAAGCGCAGACTGCCAGCGCAGCGTTAGAGGAGGAGACACAGGCGAAGCTGGAGGAGGTTATGAAGTGGACGGAGGAACAAACCTTTGACCAGCTTGAGATCGCCTCTGAAGATGGCTTGAAGCTGAAGGCTCGCTTTTTGAAAAATCCGGATTCGAACGGGAAAGCAGTGATTCTGGCTCATGGCTATAAGGGGAATAGTGGGCAGATGCCGGGCATCACCAAGTATTATTACGAACTGGGGTATGAGGTGCTGAAGCCTGATGCCAGAGGGCACGGGGAAAGCGAAGGCGATTATATTGGATATGGCTGGCATGAGCGCAAGGATTATCTTGGGTGGATTGATTTATTGAAAGAGGAAATTGGTGCAGACAGCATTTTCCTGCATGGATTCTCAATGGGAGCTGCAACCGTATTGATGGCAAGCGGCGAAGATCTTCCGCCTGAAGTGAAGGGGATTATTGCGGATAGCGGCTATACGACGGTCCATGAAGAACTAGCCCATCAACTGAAACATATTTACCATTTGCCATCTTTCCCTTTGATGCAGGTGACAAGCGTTTTTGCAAAAATAAGGGCTGGATACTCGTTCAATGAAGCGTCGGCTATCGAACAGGTGAAGAAAAACGAGCTTCCGCTATTTATCATCCATGGCGATCAGGATGATCTGGTGCCGACGGATATGGCTTATGAGATTTATGAGGAAGCTGGCGGCGAGAAAGAGCTGTGGATGGTGCCGGGGGCAGGTCATACAGACGGATATACGGTCGCAGAGCAGGAATATCAGGAGAGACTGAAGGAATTTCTTGATAGCGCGCTTGTCCATTAGAAAAATGGCAGTGACTCACTGCCATTTTTATTTTTGCTTTTTCTTTTTCCAGGGCCTTAAAACGGATATACCAAAAATGAAGACGGTAACAGCGACCTGAAAGTAGACGGCATACTGGCGAATTGTATGATTATCAATAAAAACAGGATTCGATAGTGCCTTGCTGCCTTCCATTTCAAGCAGAGCCATATTTTCCATCATCAATTCATCGACAATGTTAATCCCGACAAAGGTTTGAATGATGAATAAAACCCATTTGACAGTTACCCACCTGTGCTTGAAAAATCCCCAGTTTGTAAAAAGTCCATAAATGAAGCCAATTAATAATGTTCCGACTGCCCCAATCCGAACGATGTAGTCGCTAATTGTTACCACATTTTTATACAGTTCCACGGTTTGATCATAAGCGGCCATTTCCATGGTGAAATTTAAAACGAGCGAACTCGTAATGCCGCCGAAAAATAAGGAAACAAGAATGATATGAAGAATTTTCAGCCACCTGGTCGCTTTTGTGCCTAGCTTTTTCAACCTTTTTCCCTCCCTTTTGAATTACATCATAAGTGTAGCAAGGGAAAAAGGATGTCCATATCAGCCTCCGCCGTAATTTGGGGTAGGACGCTGGTCTTATTTTGGTAAATAATAAACCTGCACGTTAATGAGCGAGCTTATTGCCCCTGATGCAGCACATTGCAGGCACTTAGCAGGTTGCCATCGGGGTCTTTGAAGCCAAAGCCGCCTAGGCCCTGTTCCTGATAGATGTTGAGAGGCCCAACTTCTACGTTCTTCTCCTGAAGCGATTCATGGAACTCTTTTAAAGAAGGTGTATAAAAATCAATGACACTATGCTCGACGCGGTCATTGGAATTGACAAAGGAAAGAGAGTTCCGCTCTTCGGTTTCAACCAGGAAAATCGTAGGCACACCCTTTGATTGAAAGCTTAGCATGGCATTTTTCTCTCCTTTGAATTCCACTTCCACTCCAAGAACATCCACATAAAATTCAACCGATCGATCCAGATTGGAAACTGGAATCTCAACGGTTGCGATATGAAAAATATATTTGGACATGTTTGCCCTCCTTTGGAATTTAGCTATATTAATTAATTGGCGGGAAGGGGGGAAAATCCTTCTTTCCCTATGCATACAGCCAATTAAACGCCATATCTCCATATTCGTACAATCATTCTTTGCCCCAAGGCATAAAATATATCATTAAATTGTGTAATGAACGGGAGGTGTAATAATGGACAGAAATGAACTTTTTTTTGCCAGGTTAAAAGGTTCTGAAGAAGTTCCGCCAGTTCGTACAGATGCTTTTGGCACTGCAAAATTTAAAGTAAGCAAGGATAAGAAGAAAATGGGCTACCGTTTGACCGTTAATGATCTTTCCAACTTTACTCAAGCTCATATTCATTTAGGAAGAAGGGGTGTAAACGGTCCAGTTGTGGTTTTTCTTTTCGGCTTAATCGATCCTGACATTAGTGTAAATAAGGGTGTTGTAGAAGGGATCATTACAGCCAGGGATCTAGTGGGTCATTTAGAAGGAAAACCTCTATCCGTTCTTATAGACCTAATGAGTGATGGGGACACATATGTTAACGTGCATACAGCCCAAAATCCAGACGGAGAGATTCGCGGACAAATCAAGCCTTATTGGGGCTAATAAGCATGAATGATTGATTCCTTGAAAAGTGAGCATATTAATGTTTAGAACACTTGAAAGGGGTCATAACGTTGAAAAAGCAGGATGAAAATAAAGAAAAACCTAAAAACTCCCTCACTGAAGAGCAGCAGCTCATCAATGAGTTTGGCAAGCATGAGGGCGGCCAGCCGATTCCGCAGCCTAAGGATTATGATGAGATTGAGTATTAAGAAACCAGAAAAGTGACTCCTGTTTGAGGAGTCTCTTTTTGTAATCATAAGCATCATCAGTATGGAAAACCCGGTTGTCCAGATATCCGTGAATCAGAAAATTGGAATTAAATTTAACTCAGATAGAGGCGAAAATGCCAGATGCTTTGGCAACAAGCTGATCTTGGTCGTTGTAGATCAGGCAATCTGTATGGTTCAGAGTGCGGCCTCTTTTTATTAGATGGGCATCGGCAATCAGGTATTCACCGGTGGCACCCTTTAAAAAGCTAACTTTTAAATCAGCGGTCACGACGGTTTGCATGTGGTTTTCATCCGGTTTAAAAATATTCCCCATCGCTACATCCGCCAGTGTGGAAATAATTCCGCCATGGACAAGACCCGCACTGTTGATGAAGAGCGGCTGGATCGGCAATGTGACTTTCATATGGGTTTCATCAATTCTTTCATAATGAAATTTTAAAAATTCATCAAAAGGCTGTTTGATTAGCATTATTTACACTCCAATTTGGATAAGATATGATGATTTATTCACGATTTTTTGATGAAATCCCTGCTTTTTGGAGAAATTCTTGTGCTGTGAAGTCGGTGCAAATCATTTATCCGCGAAATCCCAAATTTAACAGCGGAACCTACACCAGGTTTATTTAAATCAAAAAAAGTGTTATCATTTTCAATAAATTCTAAATCTTAAGTGAGAGGCAGGACTGGAAAGATGGCAAAGGTAGAGAACATTAGCTTCGCAGAGAATTTTCCGATCTCCTACATAGAGCTGGAGAAAGAAGCAGAGAAAAAAATGGGGGCCGGGGGATTTGGGTATGTCCAATCAGGTGCGGGAGGGGAAGAAACACTGAGAAAGAATACGGAATCTTTCGCGAAATATTCGATTGTGCCAAGAATGCTCAGGAATGTTTCCGTACCGGATACAAGTGTTACACTTTTCGGGAAAACGTATCCTTATCCGATTTTTCTGGCGCCGATTGGAATGCAGCGGCTTGAACATGAAGAGGGAGAGATTGCTTCATCCAGGGCTGCGGCTGTTTACCATGTTCCTTTTATCCAGAGCACAGTTTCAAGCTATTCGATTGAAGAGATAGCTGCAGCAACAGGCAGCAGCCCGAAGTGGTTCCAGCTTTATTGGTCCAACCATGAAGAAACGGCCTTCAATATGATGCGCCGGGCGGAGGAAGCCGGGTACGAAGCGATTGTTTTAACGGTCGATACAGTCATGATGGGATGGAGGGAAGCGGATCTGAGGAACAATTTTTCCCCATTAAAGCTTGGCTATGGAAAAGCCAACTATGAATCTGATCCGGTATTTATGAGCTCTCTTAAGGACGGCGATGTGGTTCGGGGAATCCTCGATAATATTCACCATCCTACATTAAGCTGGGAGCATGTTGCGAGATTAAAAGAGAAAACTAATTTGCCGATTCTATTAAAAGGCATTCTCCATCCGGAAGATGCGAAGCTCGCGGTTGAAAAAGGGATAGACGGCATCATTGTCTCCAATCATGGGGGGAGGCAGCTGGACGGTGTGACGGCGGCGATCGATGCACTTGGGCCAATTGCAAAGGCAGTCAATGGCCTGATACCGGTGCTATTTGACAGCGGTATACGCCGTGGATCAGATGCAGTAAAAGCGCTGGCGCTTGGGGCGGATGCAGTTTGCCTGGGAAGGCCATTTGTGTATGGATTAGCCATTGGCGGCCAGACAGGTGTTGAAAAGGTGCTTGCTAATTTTATAGAAGAAACAAAGGTTTCCCTCTCGTTGGCAGGGGTCAGCAGCCTGAAGGAGATAACTAGTCTGCAGCTCATAAGATAGATTGAGAGAAAAACTCCCTAGAGAAAGGGAGTTTTTTTGTTGACAGAAGAATCTATGTTTTATAATATACCTATAGGAGTAGAGGTATAAGAGATTACATAAGGTCTCAAATGAATTTTTAGGAGGAATTACAATGAGTAAAAAAGTAGCGATTATTGCAAGCAACGGCGGGTTATTTGATGCATACAAGGTATACAACATCGCGACTGCGGCAGCAGCGACAGATGCAGAAGTAGCAATTTTCTTCACTTTCGAAGGGTTAAACTTAATCCATAAAGAAGCATACCAGCAGCTTCCAATGCCTGAAGGAAAAGAGCATTTTGCAGAAGGCTTTGCGAAAGGCAATGTACCGGCAATCCCTGAATTAGTGGCAATGGCACAGGACTTAGGTGTTAAATTCATTGGCTGCCAAATGACAATGGATGTTATGGGCCTTGAAAAAGAAGCTTTTATAGACGGAATAGAAGTTGGCGGAGCGGTTACATTCCTTGAGTTTGCCAACGGTGCGGACGTAACGCTAACATTCTAATCGAAGCATTTACCGATCGACCAAAATACCGATACAAAAGGAGATGCCAACATGTTCGAATACACTGTTGAAACTGATAAATCGATTGATGAAGCGATTTCTTCGCTTGAAGAGAATCTGAAGGAAGAAAAGTTCGGCGTTCTTTGGCAGTTTAACGTACAGGAAAAGCTGCAGGAAAAAGGGCTGGATTATAATGAATCCTTCCGTGTTTTAGAGGTTTGCAATCCGTTTGAAGCACATCGCGTATTAACACAGAATAAAATGGTTGGCTATTTCCTGCCTTGTAAAATTGTCGTGTATGAAGATGGCAGCAAGACGAAAATTGGCTTGCCTAAGCCGACAAGCATGATTGAACTCGTAAATGATGAATCCGTTCAAAGCATTGCGGCTGATATCGAAAACCGTTTAATCGGATGTATTGATAAAAGTATCTAAGCAAAAAGAATGATGACAGTGCCGGAATATTTTGTTAAGCTTGAAATAGCTTATCAAATTAAATATTTATAAAACTACTAGGGGTGCCCCGAATGTGCGGGCTGAGAGGGAAGCGCGATATAGCTTTCCGACTCTTAATAACCTGATCTGGTTAATGCCAGCGGAGGGAAGTAGGCTTTGACGGTATGTCGAATCATTTATACTTAAACCAAGCCAGGTTCCTTCGCGGATCTGGCTTTTTTATTTTTACACTTCTCTTAGTGATAAGCGATCAGGCTGCCCTTAAGGAAGGAGGTTAAATTGAACAGGACCCGTTTATTGACAACGATGGCTTTATTTGTGGCGATTGGAACCATGGGATCTCATTTACTATGGTTTCCGGCAGGAGTGGCCAAAGCCTATCCGGTCCAGCATGCGGTTAACGTGCTTGCCGCAGTAACACTTGGGCCGCTGCCGGCTGTGGGAGTGGCGTTTATGATCGGCCTGCTGCGGAACTTACTGGGGTTTGGTACACTGCTTGCGTTTCCAGGCGGAATGATCGGTGCTTTCCTGGCTGGCGTGCTTTATTTAAAATTCGGCCGGAAAATCTGGGCTGCAGTTGGTGAAGTTGTGGGTACAGGCGTATTTGGTGCACTATTTGCTGTTCCATTTGCAAAGGTATTGATGGGAAGCACGGCTGGCGCATTCTTCTTTGTACCGCCATTTCTCGTCAGTAGCTTTACCGGTGCGGCAATCGGCTGGATGATTCTGGCTAAAGTGAAGGAGAAGAATCTAGTGCAGAATATGTGAGGTTTTTTAAGGTGGCCGCTGCTGAACTGAAGGATAGGGGGAGAAGCAGCTTCTCTGGGAAAAGGCGATATAAGTGGCGGCAATGATCTGGAATGAAGCAGCATCTCCAGCTTAAGCGGAAAGAAATGGCATCAAGGAGCAGCTAAGAAACAACTTCTCCGATTTAAGCGGGAAGAGGTGGTATCAAAGCTCGCGACTGCAACAGCTTCTTCGCAACAAGTGAAAAGAAACGGTATCAAAGTTTAACTAACAATAAGAAAACTACTAGCTTGAGGAGCAATTTATTGTGCTCCTCTTTTTGTTTTGAAATATCGTCCGTGCACATGTTAAAAAGTAAGATTGTGTTCGTTATTGAGAAGTGCTTCTATAGTTGTGGGGTTAAACGCCTTTTTTATGGACAGGAAGGAAAGAAATTCGGGTTGGGGTTTTATATCAGTATAATTTTTCCTTTCTTTTTTGAATTTAAAAAGCCGCATGGGCGAAAGACCATTTTTAAAAAAGGTTAAACATCAATTTCAACAAAATCTTATCTTTTATTCCATGTATTTATCATCTTTAGGAATAGTAATGAAATTGTAACAAATTGATGAAAAAGCGCTGGAAATGAAGCTCTAATCACTTTTCTAATATTACTAAGCGGCGCAAAGATGAAAAATTTCATGAAATGAATGGGAATGGTAAATTGTGCCCCGTTTAAGCGTGAACCGTGAAGGTATTTAAATACTAAACCTAAAAAATATTTTTCAAGTAACCTCCCGCGCTATGAAAAAGTTGAAAGGAGACGGAGATATGAGTATTCAAAAAAGTACAGATAGCTCCAGCCTTGCAGAAGTAATAGACAGGATCTTAGATAAAGGAATCGTTATTGATGCATTTGTAAGAGTTTCGCTTGTCGGAATTGAAATACTGACTGTTGAAGCACGAGTCGTCATTGCCAGCGTCGATACGTGGCTGCGTTATGCAGAGGCAGTTGGCTTATTAAGAGATGAAGTGCAAGAAGAAGGTCTTTTGAATAGAGGGCAAAACCAGAAACCGGAGTTCAGTATATAGTACCTAAGTTATGAAATAAATCAAAGAAATGAGGTAGGAAAATGGAAACGCAAGAAGCAAACAATACAGTAAATGAAAATGAGGAAAGTAACGGAAATATAGAAACAAATCAAAACCAGGAAGTAAATCAGAGTAAGGAAGAAAATAAACCGCCGGAACACACCAGTCAAACGCAAGAAAAAAAAGAAAGCTCTAATTATTCTATGAATCTGGCCATTATCGGCGGGGTTGTAGGTGCAGGAATAGGATTACTTGCAAACCCGAAGACGAGCAAGAAATTCTTTCTAACTATAAGTGAGTCTGAATTTGCCAAAGTTGCAGGCCAGGAGTTTAGAAAAACAGCTCAGGAACTCCTGGCCGGGCAGGCGCAAAACAGTGTGAAACATTTAGCTGAGGGTTATCTCAATAAAATTGAGGAAGGACTGCTTTCTCCTAAAAAGGAGAGTAGCGAAAATGGCGGGAAAAAGTATGAAGAAATCAAGGAAGAGAACAAACACTTAAATGAGCGCCTGCAAAGAATTGAAAACATGCTAAATGACCTGGCGGACACCAAGTAAGGCCAATTCCTTTTTCTATAAACCGGGGGTGACTGGATGGGCAAAGGAGTAAGAAAAATAGTTAAGAAAATTGCAAAAAGTGCGATTAAGAATGCCCCGGATCCGCTGAAGGAAAAAGCAAAAGAAGTAGTAGCAGAAAAAGCAAAAGAGAAATTCGTAGAGCATATTCAGAACAAAGGGGAAGAATTCACCGAGAAACTGGAGAATGCGAGAGACGATTTTGCAGATAAAGTTCACCATAAAGCAGGAGAAGCACAAGAAAAAACCCAGGAGGTTTTGCTTTCAGCAAGAGAGAAACTTGGGAATGTTGTTGAAGCAGGAGAGAACTTCCAAAAGAAAGTGTCTTCTGCAAATGAAGATGACGGCGATAAGCAGAAAGTAAAGGGCGTCAAGAATATCAAAGGCGCCAGCAGCATAAAGACGTCAAAGGATATTAAGGGCGCTACTAAAATAAAGACCGCAGAAAATATTAAATCCTCGAATGACATAAAGACTATGGGTTCTTAAATGACATGGTGAAAGGAGAATCAGCAATGGCAGTTCAAAAAAGTACAGATAGTTCCAGTTTGGCGGAGGTTATTGACCGAATTCTGGATAAAGGAATTGTAATCGACGCATTTGTCAGGGTTTCAGTTGTTGGAATTGAAATTTTAACAGTTGAGGCAAGAGTGGTTATTGCCAGTGTGGATACATGGCTGCGTTATGCAGAGGCTGTCGGATTACTTCGGGATGAGGTGGAAGAAAACGGACTGCCACTTCAGCAAAATGACAGAAATGCACGCTTTAGTATTTAAAAGAACAAGAAGCACAGCCGGGGTTATTAAACCGATCCCGGCCTGTGATGCTTTAGCGGGAGGCAAGTATGGAAATTAAAATAATTATCGGAAATGTTACTGAATTCTTTAATGAATATGTAGCGCCGGTTCATAAAATCACCTCGGTGGAAGAGAGTGAAAACAATGGCTGGAAGCTTACTGTGGAAGTGATAGAAGAAAAAGAATATATGAAAAAATACGCAAAAGATGAAATGTTGGGTGTCTACGATGTTTCTCTTAATAAGGAGAAGGAAGTCACTTCTTATAAGCGACGGGATATTCGTTACAGAAGTGCAATTAATCAAGAAGTGTAGGACGGGGCACAGGGAGGAAAAAGAGTGACGGTCTTAAAGAAGCAGATCAAGAAGGATACTAAAGCCATCATACAAGACGAAAAGACAGAAGACTTGCTTTCCCGGTCATTGCAATATTTAAAAGCTGGGTACCCGGTCCACTTTACAGGTCCATCTGGAGCAGGAAAAACCTCTCTGGCTTTAGCTCTTGCAAAGAGAAGAAAAAAACCTATCATGCTGATTCACGGAAACCATGAATTAAATAATAAGGATTTAATTGGTGATTTTACCGGATATACAAGCAAAAAGGTGGTCGACAACTATATTCGCTCCGTTTACAAAAGAGACGAAAGTGTGACGGAGATCTGGAAAGACGGGAGATTACTGGAAGCAGTCAAGAATGGATACACGCTTGTTTATGATGAATTTACGCGTTCGCAGCCAAGCACCAATAATATCTTTTTATCCATTTTAGAGGAAGGAATTCTTCCTTTGTACGGAACAAAAATGACTGAGCCTTTTGTAGGCGTTCATCCGGACTTCGCTGTGATTTTCACAAGCAATCCCGAGGAATATGCAGGTGTATATCAAACTCAGGATGCACTTCTCGATAGGCTCATCACCATATTTGTCGACCATAAAGACAGTGACCGGGAAGCACAAGTGGTATCGGAAAAAATGGATATTGATAAGAGTGAGGCTAAAGCAATTACCAGCCTTGTAGCCGCTTTGCGCAAAGAATGTGAAGGTGATAACGGGCCGAGCTTGAGGGCGTCATTAATGATAGTCAAGTTAACACAAGAAGAAGGAATTCCAATAGATGGATCTCATTCCAGTTTTCAGAGGCTATGCATTGATATATTAGGCCACCAGGTAAGCCGGTGCATAGATACGGATGAACCATTAAAAGCAGCAGAAAAACTGATTTTAGAAGCATGCAAGAATATGAAGGCAACTAGTGGAGATAAAGGAGAGTCTGACAATGAGCAATGACGGACAATTAGGTATATATGTTTTTTGCGGAATCCAGACAGACGGAGACGAGAAGTTTGGAACCATTGAAATTGAAGGAGAGAAAAAAGAGTTATTTACGATTCAATATAAAGATGCAGCCATGGTGGCTGCCGAGGTTCCTATGAAAATCTATCATCCTAATAAAGATAATTTAATGATGCATCAAGACGCTGTGTCACTCGTGATGAAACAAAATCAGGCCGTAATACCGGTCAGTTTCGGGAATGTGTTTCATTCAAAGGAGGATGTGGGCGTACTGCTTGAAAATTTATACCCCCAATTTGAGAAGCTTTTCCCAGAAATAAATGGCAAGGTTGAACTTGGGTTAAAGGTGATTGGGAAAAAAGAGTGGCTTGAATCACAAGTTAGCGGAAATTCACAGGTTGAAAAGATGGCAAATGCAGTCAAGGGAAAATCTGAAGCCGCGAGCTATTACGAAAGAATTCAATTGGGCGGGGCTGCCCAAAAAATCATAGCTTCCCTGCAAGATGAAATAAAACAGGAAGTGTTTAGCCCATTGAAAGAGTCGGCGGTAGCTTCAAAAGTAAATGACCCGATAGGCGAAAAAATGCTTCTAAATGCATCCTTTCTAGTGGATCGAGATAAAGAAGCCGAGTTTGACCAAAAAGTTAATGAGGCGCATGAAAAATGGAAGGATAAGGTCGAATTCAGCTATAGCGGACCTTGGCCCGCATATAACTTTGTCAATATCAGATTAACTGTTGAGGGTGCCTGATGCTGCATAAAATGGTTTCCGCACCTATCAATCTTGTCATTAAAATAGCGGAAAAGGTGAAAGAAGAGGCTGATAAGGAACTTTACGACCTTCCAACCATTCAGCAAAAGCTCATTCAGCTGCAGATGATGTATGAGCTGGGTGAAATACCCGAAGAAGCTTACAAGTCGAAGGAAGAGGAACTGATTATAAGATACGAAGTGGCAAAACGACTGGAAATGGAACAATGGGAAGAGATGACAAAGAAGAAATGAGGGTAGCGAGAAAATGGGTGGTCTAATTTATTTATATGGATTAATCCCAACAAAGGAGGCAACCAATCAATCGTTTCCAACTTTAAAAGGGTTTGATGGGGAAGGTGACCTATACACCATTCATATAGGAAAAATTACGGCTGCAGTTTGTGATCTGGATGCAGAAAATTACTCGGAAGAGAGTATTAAAGATCGTATTAACGATGATATGGAATGGCTCCAGGAAAAGGCCTTTCATCATCATGAAACAGTAGTAAACCTTTCAAAGATATTCACCATCATTCCTTTGAAATTTTGCACGCTTTATAAAAACCTAAATAGTTTGGAAACCGCCGTGCAATCCAAAGAATCCAAATTGATGAGTTCATTTGATTTAATTTCCGGAAACGAAGAATGGAATTTAAAAATCTACTGTGATGACCAGCTGTTAAAAAAACAGGTTAGTCAGAGCAATCCAACAATAGAAGCAAAGAGGGAAGAAATTAGTCAGATGCCTAAGGGCAAACAATTTTTCGAAAAGAAAAAACTAGACAAATTGATTGAATCGCAACTTGAAGAGGAAAAAAACAAAATTAGTGAACAAATACATTTACACCTTAGAGAGTTTGCTCTTAAAGGCAATGTCAAAAAAAATTGGGGAAATGATGTAACAGGAAGAAAAGATAATATGACCTGGAATGGGGTATACCTGATTCCGGAATCTAAAATAGAAGTATTTTTAGAACAGCTTCAACATTATGAAAAGAGTATGCAAAAAGCCGGATGGCAGTTTGAGGCAACCGGGCCATGGCCGGCATACCACTTTTCCAGCTTTTCATAAGTGAGGATGAGGTTATGTCACTAAGAGAATCAATCGAAAACAAAGATATTGCCTTAATTGATATTCTTGACGTCATTCTTGATAAGGGGGTTGCTATTAAAGCAGATTTAGTAATCTCAATTGCAGGGGTTGACCTTGTTTACCTAGACTTGAGGTTGCTCATAGCTTCCGTAGAATCCCTTGTTCAAGCTCAGGAGGGGAATCGCAAGACGATATCCTCAGAGCAATTTGACTCACAAAGGGAGGAGTTGAGCCATGCAACCGGCCAACCAAACAAATGGAAAGATTAATCTTGATCCGGACAATGCAGAGCATGGATTAGCTCAGCTTGTACTAACCGTCATTGAGCTTCTAAGGCAAATTGTCGAAAGGCATGCCATTAGGCGTGTTGAAGGCGGGACCTTGACAGACGAACAAATCGAAAATTTAGGCGAGGCATTAATGAATCTTGAAGAAAAAATGGAAGAATTGAAAGAAATTTTCGGCTTGGATGATGATGACTTAAATATTGATCTAGGTCCTTTAGGAAGCTTAATGTAATTCAGCCGCATAGGAGGACTTTAAAATGGCAGTCGAACATTCCATGCAATCCAGTACGATTGTAGACGTGCTAGAGAAAATATTGGATAAAGGCGTGGTTATTGCTGGTGACATCACCGTGGGGATTGCGGATGTTGAGCTATTAACCATAAAGATTCGCCTCATTGTCGCTTCTGTTGATAAGGCAAAGGAAATTGGCATGGACTGGTGGGAAAATGATCCTTACCTAACGTCCAAAGCTACAGATAACAATACAAAGGCTCTCCAGGAAGAGAATAAGAGGCTCCAGGAAAGACTCGAATCTCTTGAACAGGGCATGTCCACAAACCGTTTGAATTCAAAAGAATTTAACAATTAAACAAGGGGGTTGTTGACCAATGGAAACTAAAAATGCAGAAAACCAAAAACATGAGACAAACAATACCGAAAACAGGACACAAGATACCAGCAATACTAAGAACCAGTCACAAGACACTACTGAAAACCAAATCCAAGAAACCAACAATCACGAGACAGAGACCGAGGAAACTGGTTCTAATGGCAGCCCGATTCGGCGTACGATAACTGGCGGCTTGATTGGAGCTGCAATTGGGTACTTGGCTACTCCTGAAAATGGGGAAAAACTTAAGGAGGGTATGGGCGCAGATAAATTAAAAAGCACAGGATCCAACTTAGGCCAAACAATGAAAGAAAAGTCAAAGAAAGCAACAGAATCTGTCAAAAACGCTGCAGGAAAGCTGTTCAAGAAAGAGGATGTGCCGGTTGAAGGCTATTCCAATGAATCAGAAGAAAATACTGAAAACGAAACAACTCTTAAATCAAACAACGAGAAAGATACTAATAAAAACAATCAGGAGCCATCAAGTTCAGATAAGGAAAATGTCAATGAACGCCTTGATCGCTTAGAAGAGATGTTATCCAAACTCCTTGAGGATACAGAGGGTCAGGAAGAGACCTCATACAAATCAAATTCTAACGGATAAAATATGAATCTATAAGGATAGTAACGAGGCTTAGCATATCGATATTTTACAAATGGAGGTTTTAACATGGCAGAAAAAATTGCGAGTGAGAACCAAACACAAGAAACAAAAAACGAAAATAGTTCAAATGTCAGTCAGCTTAGACGCTCGATTTTAGGGGGACTGATTGGGGCTTCTATCGGATATTTGAGTGATCCAGAGAATGGGAAAAAGCTAGCCTTAAGCTTGAATGCCGAGAAGTTAAGCGGCAAAGGAACAGGTTTAGGCCAGAAAGTGAAAGAAAACTCCCAGAAAGCAGTGGGTTCCATCAAGGATTCAGCTTCAAAACTATTCAATAAAGGAGATTCCCAAAAGGATAGCTCTTCCGAATCAGGAGAAAACTCTGGAGATCATACAAGCCTAAAATCTAACGAAGGCAATTCAAATGAGAATAAGCAACAATCGTCAAATCTAGAAAATGGAAGCCTTAATGACCGCTTGGACCATTTGGAAGAAATGATCACAAAACTTGCTCAAGAAAGAAAAAATAACAGTGAAGGCCAAAAAAAGGATGAGGGAACTGGCGACTCCAATAAAAATAGTAAAAAGTCATCTTCCCCAAGCGGGCTGAAGAGTGAGCAGGGAAAGAATGAGGAAAATCAGCCCAAATCTCAAGATAAAAAAGATAATAACGACTTTCAATCGTATTTAGAAGGTCCATTTAAAAATAAAGGCTCCCAGTCCCAAACAGGGGGGGATGGGAACAAGGAACGCTCCCAGTCCCAAACAGAGGGGGATGGGAACAATGAACGCTCCCAGTCCCAATCAAAGGGTGAAGGGAACAAGGAACGCTCCCAGTCCCAATCAGAGGG
>NZ_VLKI01000012.1:0-33771 GCF_007830235.1 Cytobacillus oceanisediminis | reverse complement strand
TCCCAGTCCCAATCAGAGGGCGAAGGGAACAATGACCGCTCCCAGTCTCAATCAGAAGACCAGGAGGGAAGTAATAAGAATGGAACAAGCTATGAAAACTCTTTCCAAAAAGAATACGATTCATTAAAAAAAGAAAATGAAGAATTACAGGGCCGGCTAGGTAAAATTGAACAAATGCTAACCATTTTAATTCAGGAAAAAAAGGGTGAAAGTGATCATTTAGAATTGGGTCAAAATGCTGGCCAGTCAGGAGAAACGGAAAAAGACGCGAAGGGTCAAAGTGAAAAAGGTGACGGAGAGAAAGGATTAGAAGGTGTTCAAAAGAATTTTGATGAAGAAAGTCAAAATGAAGATAAGCAGGCGCTGACCAACCAGCAAAAACATGAAAGCGAAGAAGATAATACGGGACAAGAAAATGGCTCTAAGGAAGATGGGCAAAAGACGGAGGACAAAGCAGCAAACCAAGACCAAGTCCAGAGTAGCGAAAAGGATACAGACGAAGAAGGTCAGGAAGATAATGAAGGATCCTCCATGGAAGAGGGGCAAGAGACGGAGGACAAAGCAGCAAACCAAGACCAAGTCCAGAGTGGCGAAGAGAGCACAGACGAAGAAGGTCAGGAAGGGGAAGAGGAATCAGTAGAGGCAAGAAACCAAGATCAGAGCCAAGATGACGAAGAGGATTCTGAGAAGGAAGGCCAAGAAACGGGTGAAAAAGTAAATAATCAACAAAAGAACCAGAGTAGCGAAGAGAACACAGAGAAAGATGGACAGGATAACAGTAGTGAAGAGACCTCTGAGACAGAAAGCCAAGGGCCTGGTGTTAAAGTGAAAAGCCAACAACAAGACCAGGATGACGACAAGGACGGTGAAGAAGAAGAGGAAGATCAAGAAGATAGTGAAGAAGTAAAAAGTCAAGATCAAAACGAAGATGATTCAGATGAAGAAGATGATCAGGATAGCGAAGACGAAAAGAATCCTGAAAGCAACAACAAAAATGCCAATACTAGATCTGGTAAAAACAAAAAGCATGCAACCGGTAAGAAATCAAAATCCAAGAAGCTTAAAGATAAGGATTACACCGTTATCTCTGATGAGGAGGAGACATATCTTCTAAATGGATTTAAAAAGGAGGAGTAAAAGTGAGTCTTGATTCTGGCACAATGAAAGATAGCATTCTGGAATTTTTTGTGCAAGCAGCGAACCAACATGATTTCTCCTTAGATATTACATTAAATGTAAATGGCGCAGTTATAACAGGAACCCTGGTATCTGCTAAGGATTATTTCAATGCGCTAAGTGAAACAATTGAGGGTGGGAGTGAGGTTGCTCAAAAGTTAAGTGAACAGCTAGAAAAAGCAGGAGATGCTGCTCAGTCCAATGATGATTCGGAAGCCCACTTCATTCATATGAAAGAAACCAAGGTATATTGTGGGGACAGTAAACCGACGCCCTCAAAAGGGGATATACTCTGGCGAGGTAAGTTAAGTGAAGTAGATGGTTTCTTTTTAGGGAAGATATTTGACGGCAGTAATAAAGATTCATAGAGTTAAGTGGGAATATTAGCAATTGTCAGGGTATGACCTGCAATTGCTAATATTTGTCATCAATGGTTATATGACCTTTCTATTTTACCTTTAGAGGTAAGGGCAAACTGAATTACATCCCAAAGTGAAGGGCTGATTGAGAACTTATATTTTTATGTTGATGGAAAAGGAAAACGTGAAGAAATTCCTGAACACTGCATCAAGCAGGGAGGAATTGGTTCAACCATGGGGGATGGATACGAGTATTCTTATACCCGTTTTACAGTAGGATGCCAGGAGGATATGGTTTACCTGCAAGACGGATCATCTTGAGGAGATTCTTTATGAAGAAGGCGTTCTTGATGGGGAAGAGGAAAATTAATCAAACGTTTGATTGAACAAAAAAGCTGGAATATCCACCTTTTTGTTATTTTACTTTTTCTTGGGTGGGTTGATGTTCATGAATTTCTTTGTTAGTTACATGAACTTTAATATTGTAAGTACCTGCTTTTAAAAAGGATTTACAAATAAACGGCTGCATGTAAGGCTGCAGCCGTTGCCATTATTTTTTCAATAACAAATACATAAAATAAGGGGCACCAATTAGTGCAACCATAATGCCGGCTGGAAGTCCATTCGGATCAACGAGGTTGCGGCCGATAGTATCGGCGAATAACAGCAGCCAGCCGCCAATGAGTATCGCGAGCGGAATAAACAGCTGGTTTCGCGGCCCAACAAGGGCTTTGGCCATATGCGGTGCAATTAGGCCGATAAAGGCAATTCCGCCTGTGACCGATACGGCGGAAGCTGCGAGTGCGACTGCTGTTAAAAGCAGGATGATTCGTTCTTTTTCGATTGAAACGCCTATTCCGATGGCGACAGGCTCACTTAAGCTTAAGAGATTCAAGCGGTTTGCTTTATATAAAGTAAATGGAATAAGCAGAAGTAGCCATGGCAGGAGTGCCCAGATGAATGGCCAATCCGTCCCCCAGATATTCCCTGATAGCCAATTGGCAATGAAATCTACCTTTTCTCTTTCAGCTGAAGAGATCAGGACAATCATCACACCGGAAAGTGCCATGGAAAATCCAACCCCGACCAGCACCATTTTTACAGGCTGGAGCCCCTCACTTCTTTTATAGGAAAAAGAATAGATCAGAATGGCTGTAATTAATGCACCGAAAAATGCGCATAGCGGCATCATATATATAAAAGAGCCAGCTTCGATTGGGAAGAAAAGAAAGAAGACGGCTATAGCTACACCAGCACCGGAATTTATGCCTATAATGCCTGGATCCGCCAGGTCATTGCGTGTGATCCCTTGTAAAATGGCACCGGATAATGCAAGTGCCATACCGGCCAATACGGTGATAAATACCCGCGGCAGCCGAATAGAAAATAACACAAATTCTTCTTTAAATGTGCCCTGTCCCATAATAGTCGGGATTAATCGGTCATATGAAAGGGAGGCGTAGCCTAATCCCATACCAATAATAATGGTAACGATAATAAGTGCTGATAAAACTGCCATTAAAATTCGCTGTTTTTTTACTAACTCTGGCTGAATCATGAGAAAGCCTTACCTCCTTTATGCACGATGAACAGGAAGAAAGGAAGCCCCATTACTGCAATAATAGCCGCAACGGGTGTTTCGTAAGGCGCATTGATGGTTCTCCCGAGTGTATCGGCCAGAAGCATAAAAGAAGCTCCTGTAAGGGCGGACATGGGAAGAATATAACGATAGTCGGTACCTACAATGGCACGGACAATATGAGGCACCATCAGCCCGATAAAAGCCATATTGCCGACCAGTGCAACTGATGCTCCTGCAAGCAGGGTCACTAAGATGAACAGAATCGTCTTAATCTGAGTTGTATTTTGTCCCAAGCCTACAGCCACTTCCTCATTTAAGCTTAAAATAGTCAGCTGCTTGGACAGAAAAAGAGTAATAAGAATGCCGATGGAAATAACCGGAACAATCACTTGCAGCTGGTTCCAGGATGTGCCGATGATTCCGCCAGCAGTCCACATGCTGACATCTTTTGAAATTTTAAAATAGATGCCGACTCCTTCTGCTATTGCAAAAAGGAAGGCAGAAACCGCAGCTCCGGCCAATACGATCCGAATAGGAGAAAAACCTCCTTTTTTCATGGCGCCAATGCCGAAAACCAACCCAGCTCCGACAGCTGCACCGATAAAACAGGCAAACAGAATCCCTATGTAATTTGCTGAGGGAATTAGAACAAGAGTTAATGCAAGTGCAGCATTTGCTCCAGCCGTTAATCCGAGCAGTCCTGGATCAGCAAGAGGATTTCTTGTCATTCCCTGCATAATGGCCCCGGAAATGCTAAGCGCAGCTCCAACGAAAATGGCAGCAATTTCACGAGGCAGACGGATTTCACGAATAATCGAAATTTTTTCTCCCGAAGCATTGGAAGTAAGCGCCAGCCAAACATCTCTGACCGTAACATCCGCTGCCCCAAACACACACGCAGCCACAAACATGCCGGCAAAAATAACGAAGCCTGCTAACAGTTTATATATAAATGGAATGAAGGGTTGAGCATCTTTTGTCATTGTACTCTCATCTTTCTTTATAGGATCAGAACTGCCTTAAACTACGAAAATTGTCTTGCTCCAGCAGAGAGGCGGCTCCTTGCGCTTTTTTAATAATATCAGAATTTATATTTTTGTACTTCGATAACTGTCTAGCTCCAAGTCCTACCCCCGTGGGCAAGGCGCTTGTGCTTTTCTAAATAGGAAAGAGGAATTCCCAAATATAAGAATCCCTCCTTAAGTATTAGTTTCCTAAAAATGATTCTTTAAAGAATTCCAGCTGTGCATCGAGTGTGATTGGGTCACTGAAGGATGCACCGTTGCCGTCCATTTCAAAGACGCGATTATTTTTTACGGCAGGGATATTTTTGTACGTTTCAGTTTCCTGGAACGAATGATCTGCATCAGAGTATTTGCTAAGTACGATATAATCTCCTGCATATTCCGGAAGCACCTCAGTCGAAATGGCATAGTAGCCATCTTTCAAAGCCATTTCCTTTACTTTCTCAGGCATTTTTAAGTCCATTGCCTGATACAATATTTCAGTTCCGCGTGCCCAGTTATCACCAAATACATAAAGCTGTTTATCAAAAATTTCGAATACAGAAACGGTTGCATCTTCGCCAATTTTGTCACGGATTTCTTCACCAGCTGCTTCGGCACGCTGCTCGAAGTCTTCCACCCATTTTGTTGCTTCCTCTTCTTTATTCAGAAGTTTGCCAATTTCTTTATGTTGAGACAGATAATCAAGTTTTCCCCATGTATACGTTACTGTAGGAGCTATTTCCTTTAGTTTATCGTAGTTTTTTACAGTGGATAATGCAATGATCAAGTCTGGCTCCAATTCAATAATTTTTTCCAGGTTATCTTCGGATACTTCTTCAGCATCTTTCAATTGTTCTTCAAAGCGAGGGTTATTCTTGGACCATGTATCAACTCCGACGATATTTACGCCCAACTGCATTACATTTCCTGTAAAGCCGGAAAGGAGGATAACTCGCTTAGGATCAGCTGGGACTTCAATCGGCCCAGTTTCAGACTCATATGTAAAGGTGCCTGATTTTTTGTCTTCTTTAGGTTCAGCCTCTTTGGATTCTCCTTGCTCTGTATTGCCGCAGGCGCTAATAAGCAGAAGCAGCAAGATTGTAAACGGAATTAATAGTTTCTTCATGTTGGTTTTCTCCTTTTAATAAATTATAAGTAATGCACATTGGCTTGTTTGTACGGGGGTCGCGCCCGATGACAGCATCAATATTGAATACTTTTCTTAGGACTTCGTGTGTGATGACTTCTTCATAGCTTCCTGATTTAACAATTTCGCCATCTTTTAATGCAACGATATGGTCAGCAAAACGGGCTGCCTGGTTTAAATCATGAAGGACCATCACAATGGTGCGCTCTTGTTCCTGGTTCAGCTTTTGGAGAAGCTCGAGAACTTCAAGCTGATGGGCCAAATCCAAGTAAGTGGTCGGTTCATCAAGGAAAATGATGTCTGTTTCCTGAGCAAGAGCCATTGCGATCCAGACTCTTTGGCGCTGGCCGCCGGATAGGGCGTCAACTGGGCGATATTTGAAATCTTTCGTTCCAGTAACGTCAAGAGCCCAATCAATGACTTCATAGTCCTTTTTGGTTAATCTGCCAAAGCCTTTCTGATAAGGAAAGCGTCCGTATGAGACCAGTTCGCCAACTGTTAAACCGCTTGCACTTTCGGGTGTTTGCGGCAAAATTGCCATTTTCTTGGCGAGGATCTTTGTATTTTCCTTTGAAATGTTCTCGCCATCCAGAATTACCGTTCCAGATTGATGGGAAATGATTCGTGTAATCGCTTTTAAAAGGGTTGATTTTCCGCAGCCATTTGGGCCGATTATGGTAGTGATCTTCTTATCGGGAATCTGGACACTAAGGTCTTTCACAATCAAGCGTTCACTATATCCAATGTTCAAGCCATCTGTATATAGGCGGACCATTATGTAACCTCCGTTTATTTGAAAATATATTTTAATGATAATGATTATCAGTATCGGTTCTTTTTTACTATAAGTCTATCTGATTTTTATGTCAATAGTATTTAAAGGAAAAGTATTCAGAAAAAATTTCATTGTCAAAGGAGAAGAAAGGTCGTATAGTTGAAGTGAGAATGATAATCAATAGTAATTGGTTATAGGAGTGAACGGTAAATGAATAATGTTGAAGTATTTGATGTTACGGTCATTGGAGGCGGACCCGCCGGGCTTTACTCCACTTTTTACAGCGGCCTAAGAAAAATGAAAACAAAGCTGATTGAGTTTCAACCTATGCTTGGCGGTAAAATTCATGTATATCCGGAGAAAATGATTTGGGATGTAGGCGGCCTGACGCCGACTCCGGGGGCAAAGCTGATCGAACAGCTGGTTGAACAGGGACTAACATTTAATCCGACGGTCGTTCTTAATGAAAAAGTAGAATCCATTGCCAAAAATGAAGATGGTCTATTTGTCTTAAAAGGATCCTCTCGAGAAGAGCACTATTCCAAAACCGTCATTGTTGCTGTTGGAAGCGGAATTCTAAAGCCGCAGAAACTGAAGATAGAAGGGGCAGAGCGGTTTGAGGTCTCCAATCTGAATTATACAGTCAAATCGCTTAAACATTTTAAAGGTAAAACTGTGATTGTTTCTGGCGGGGGGAATTCTGCAGTAGACTGGGCGAATGAATTGGAGCCCGTTGCGAAACAGGTATATATCACTTGCAGGAGAGATGCTTTGACTGGCCATGAAGCACAGGTTTCGCAGCTGATGAATAGCTCTGTTATCTGCATCAGCAATACGTCCATCACAAAATTAATTGCCGGCGGAAATCATGAGGAAATTGAACAGGTGGAACTGACCAATAACGAAACGGGTGAGGTTTCTTATCTGGCGATTGATGAAGTGGTGATTAACCATGGCTATGAACAGGATACGGAACTCTTAAAGAATAGCAATCTGAACATTGAAATGCTGGAAGATTTCTATATTGCAGGCAATGCGAACAGTGAAACGTCTGTTGAAGGACTATATGCTGCAGGGGATATCCTTAAACATGAGGGAAAACTTCACTTGATTGCCGGGGCATTCCAGGATGCTGCTAATGCAGTAAATAAAGCGAAACAGTACATTGAACCAGATGCTGCCGCAGCAGCGATGGTCTCATCTCATAATGACGTCTTTAAAAAGCGGAACCGGGAATTGGTGAAGCAGCTGGTGCACTAGGGCGAAAATGGCTATGTGCACATAAATTTTTTTATCCGCACATAAAATTGGGTTATGCGCACAGAAAAAAATTTATCCGCACATAAATGAACACTATCCGCACATAAACTGATATTTACTGAAAAAATGTCTGAAATTTAGCTGAAATAGAAGCGAAAAACCGGCCCACATCGATGTGAGCCGGTTTTTTTACGTACTGATCTTTTCATTTATCTGTACTTCTGTCCTAAGCTGCCTGAATTTAGCAAAGAAAGCTGCCGTCATGACCAGTGACAGTATTCCAAAGATTACGACCATTATCTGAAGGCCGACTGCATCAAGCAGGAATCCTGTCAGGAGAAGCACAATCTGAAAAGTTACACGGTCAAGCATGTTTCGGAAGGAGAAGAACCTTCCGTGGAATTCTTTTGGCACTCTTGTTTGAAAAATAGTAGCTGCGGTCGGGAAGAAGCAGCCAACGGCAAAGCCGAATACAAAGAACGCCACCAGTGTTAACACTGGCACATCAGCGAAATAGAGAAGCAGCTGTGATATGCCAATGATAAAGGAGAAGAAAAACAGAATCGTATAGGGAGACCGTTTTTGGCCGATTTGTTTGACGATAAATGCACCAAGCATGAAGCCAATTCCCTCTGCCATATAAATTAATCCTTTAATGGACGAGCTATCCTGGAGTTCACTGATGTTAATGACCATCAGGTTGAAACCGCCAAGGAACAGTACAGGCACCAAGGTTAAGACCAATGTCATGAGTACAATTGGCAAGCCTTTAATGATCGGAAACACTTCCTTAAATCCGCCTTGCTTGGCCGTTCCTTTTGAAGTGCCTGGGGTTAAATCAGATTCATCAAAGTTCAGGAACCAGGTCATGGCAAACAGAATTAAGTAGGCAGCGAGTGAACCGATATAGAGCATTGATAATGGCAATATCACCAAAAGAATCCCTGCGACCGCTGTTCCGAGTATCCTGGATAGGGTGGAGACATTCATATGAATCCCATTCAATTGCAGTAAATCTTTTTCTTCCACGACCAGCGGAATTGCCGCTTGCAGAGCAGGAAAATAGAAGGCAGCGGAAATCTGAAGGAAAACAAGAAAAATAACCATCCACCATACAGATCCGGTCTGGATGGCAATTAACATAAAAATAACGCTCAATGCCCTGGCAAAGCCGGATGCGAGCATAACCGTTTTTTTGCTAATCTGGTCTGTAATTCTGCCAGCCCAGGGGCCAACCGCAATTCCGGCAAGCAGTCCGCCAGCCAAAATAATGGACTTTACAAAGTCTGAAGGAACCTTTTCCTGCATAAATTCAAGGTTGCCGATAATCCCAAGCCACAGACCCAGGCCGGCAATAAACTCACCTGTCAGCAGTATCCACACGTTTTTATTTTTCCACATGATAATCCTCTCGTTTATGAAATATTTCGATATTCCAAAGATACTACATATACAGGAAATAAGGTATCTATTTTTTGTAAAAGAAAAAGCGGTTCTAAAAATAGGATAGTAAGAGAGGGGGAAATCGAAGCGTAAAGAAAGAGGCAACTTTTCTCTAATTATTAAGAGCTTTTTCGATTGCAGTCGCAGCAGATTCAACATCCGGAAATTTTTCCTTCACAAGTGTTTCAACATACGTTACTTCAAAACTCTTTGAGCTTTTCTGGTAGCAGACAGACAAAAACTGCTTGTATCCTTTGGAGAAGGTTTGGGTGATTTGGGAATCAGAATAGTACTCCAATGTACGCAGCATGTTTTTCGTATGATCTAATGGCATAGTCCGCAGCCTCCTTTTTTGGTGGGCATAACTAAGAAAGAGCTTAATTCCATTATAAGGAATCTACTTTCTCTTTTATATGGATAATTTGTCATATTTTATCACGAGAACCAGGTTAAAATAGATGAATGGCAGGTGTTCTATTTAGGCCAGTCTAAGATAGACTGGCCTATTTTATGCTAGCTGCTGCTCAGCAAACTCACGATATAAACCATGTGATTGTGCTAATTCGTAATGTGTGCCAATGCCTGTAACTCGGCCTTTTTCGATAAAAACAATCTTGTCTGCGTCTACGATTGTGGAAAGTCGGTGAGCGATGACAAAGGTTGTCCGGCCTTCCATTAAGCGGGTCAGCGCTTGCTGGACGATGCTTTCTGACTGGCTGTCCAGGCTGGCAGTTGCTTCATCCATCATCAGAATTTTAGGATCCCGCAAGAAGGCACGGGCGATTGCAATCCGCTGCCGTTGTCCTCCAGAAAGCTTCACACCCCGTTCACCAACCTCCGTATCAAGCCCTTTCGGAAAGGCTTCGATAAATTGATCAGCGTAAGCCATTTTTGCGACTTCCCATAAACGTTTATCCGGGATGCTTTCTGCATTTTCCAAACCATAGCATAAGTTCTCCCGGATGGTACCCGCCATCATCGCACTTTCCTGTGACACATAACCGATTTGGCTGCGCCAGGATTTAAGGGAAATCTCCTGGATTGGTGTGTCGCCAATCCGAATTTTGCCCGTAGTCGGTTCGTAAAATCGTTCCAGTAATCCAAACAGCGTAGTTTTTCCGCTTCCGCTTGGACCGGCCAGGGCAATCATCTGGCCAGGCTGAGCTTCTAGAGAAATGTTTTGGAGTACAGGTTCCTCCTCGCTATAAAAAAAAGAAACATTATCAATGGAAATCGGCTGATTGCTGATATCCATTTCGATGCCATCCTGTCCTTCTTCCAGCGGCTGATCCAAGATCTCGATTATTCGCTCGGTTGCACCTTTGGCTTTTTGCAGCTGGGTAAAGAACATCGCGAACGAGGTAATCGGCATGATGATCTGGAACAAGTAAAGCAGAAAGGCGACGAGAGATCCGGTCGACATTGTTCCGTTCGCCACGCGCATGCCGCCATAGGCAATAATCATGACAATGACGACCATCATGATCAGGTACATCGTCGGGCCGATCATCGCAAAGATACGGGCTTCCCTTAAACCGAAGCCAAGCAGCTTATCGATCCCTTCCAAGCCTTTTTCTTCTTCATTTTGTTCAGCGGTAGAAGACTTCATTAAGCGGATTTCACTGAGCGTTTGTGTGATATGGCCGGAAAAAGTGGCAGTCTCGTCCTGAAGGCCGCGCGATATCTTTGCCATTTTTCGGCCAAGGGGCATCATAATCGCCAATGTAACTGGAACGGAGATGAGCATAAGCAGAGTCATTTTCCAATCCATTACAAGCAATATGACGATAGCACCTATAATGCTAATGATCCCAGTGATAAATTGCGGAAAGTGATTGGAAATTAGGTCCCTCACAATGCTTGTATCATTAACAACCCGGCTAACTGTTTGCCCACTGGATTGCTTATCAAAAGAGCTGACCGGCAACCGGATCAGCTTGACCCACATCCGGTCGCGCAGCCGGGCCACTACTTTTTGGCCGACATAGCTGAGGAGGTAAATTGAGATTCCGCTGATGATCGCCTGAATGATAAAAGCGGCGCCAATTCCGATGATAAGCGGAACGCTTAACGACTCGACGGAAAAACCGTCCACCAGATTTTTGGTCAGTAATGGAACAACAAGGCCGGTCAAAGTGGTTAAGATACTGGCTGTTAACCCGATGATGAGCGCGGCCTTGGGTATTTTTGTTGATAGTATAAGTGAAATGAATGGTTTTAGGCTGGTTTGCTGCTTATCCATTGAGGTGCTCCTGTCTTTGATATCTTCTTTGATTATGGTTACTAATCAATTGAATTATACATTATTATCCATAGTTCTGGTATATAGAGACAAGCCAGTTAGAGAGAAAGGCAACTTTCATTCTATTCGACAAGAGTTAGTGAAAAATGTCGTTTTTTGTATTTAAAATATTCAGAAAAATTTATTGACTACTCAAACAACAGGGGATATTATATAAACAAATATAACAATATATAACGTATTATAAAGTTGTGTATTGTTACGAGGAGGGTAGAGGTTATTTTTTATAAAAAATTCAAGGAGGCAGTTCATTTATGACGACTGAATTAGTAGTAGATGTTAAAAATCAAATTAAACATGCGCTTGAGGAAGTACGAAAGAAAAATATAGAAAATGTTTTCTTTGTTGCTTGCGGAGGTTCATCTGCACTTATGTATCCGAGTAAATATGCGATCGACCGGGAAGCCCAAAAAATCGATGCTCACTTATACAGCTCTAATGAATTTATACATCGCAATCATTCTAAACTAGGCCAGAATTCTTTAGTTATCCTGTGCTCTCATTCTGGAACAACCCCTGAAACAGTGGAAGCTGCTAAGTTTGCAAGAAGTAAAGGGGCCTTGGCTGTTTCTTTAACCAACGAGCCTGGTTCTCCATTGGCTCAGGCTTCTGATGTGGTTCTTAAATATGAGTGGGGACAAGAGGCAAATGCTTTCACTACTAACTACTCTGTTATCTATCAGCTGGTATTTGGCGTTCTTAAAGAAGTGGAAGGAAATAGCAAGTTTGAGGTAATTGAGAAGAGTCTCGAAAACTTGCAATCAGTATATGAAAAAGCGGCTTCACAATCGCATGACTCTGCTGTAGAATTTGGAAAACAGTATAAAGATGAGAAGGTTATTTATACGATGGCAAGCGGTGCGAACTATGGAGTTGCCTATTCATTTGCCATTTGTATCTTAATGGAAATGCAATGGATTCACTCCCATGCAATCCACGCTGGTGAATACTTCCATGGCCCATTTGAGATTATTGACGAAGAAACACCATTTATCATTCTTCTTGGACTGGATGAAACAAGATTCTTGGAAGAGAGAGCATTAGAATTCTCTAAGAAATATGGAAAGAAGCTAGTAGTACTAGATGCTAAAGATTTTGATTTTTCTGGAATTGAAGAGGAAGCTAGAGGTTATATTGCTCCGCTTGTTCTGAATTTTGTTTTAAGAAAGTATGCAGACAATTTGGCAGAGCAGCGTAACCATCCATTGTCCAAACGCAGATATATGTGGAAGGTAGAATACTAGAATAATAGAGTGGAAAAGTGATGCGGTCACTTTTCCACTGCTTTAACTCAATTAAAAATAGGGGGCAAAATGATGAAAAGGTTAGCAATTGCAGGTATTCTTACAGTTTTACTCCTTTCTTTAATAACTGGCTGTAATTCTTCTGCCGGTACATCTTCTAATAGTGATACTATTGAACTCCGTTTTTTCCATCGTTGGCCTACTGAACCTAAAAAGCAGTATTTTGAAAAAGCTGTTAAGGAATTTGAAGAGCTTCATCCAAATATTAAGATTAAGACAGAAGCGGTTTTAAATGATTCTTATAAAGAAAAGATTAGAGTTGTTTTAGGATCGAAGAATCCACCTGATGTTTATTTCTCCTGGAGCGGCGAATTCGCTTATAACTTTGTTCGTGCAGACCAAGCACTTGATTTAACAGATTATATTAACAGTGATACAGAGTGGTCAGGGGAAATTATCGAATCCCAATTCAAACCATTTACACTGGATGGAAAAACATATGGCATTCCTTGGTCAACGGACGGAAAAGCTTTCTTCTATAATAAAAAGATATTTAAAGATTTAAATCTTGAACCCCCTTCTACCTGGAGTGAACTTATTGAGGTTTCAGAAAAAATTAAAGATGCCGGCATTACTCCTATTACTTTTGGAAGCAAGGCACCTTGGACGATTTCCCATTATATTGGATCTCTGAATGAACTGATTGTTCCGGAAGATGTAATTGCCAAGGATTATGATCCGAACAATCCTGAAGGTGATTTTTCACATCCAGGTTACGTTACGGCTTTGGAAAAGTTTATGGAGCTTGAACCTTTTTTCAATAAAGGTGTAAATTCGGTGGACCATCAATACTCTCGTGAGTTATTTAATGGTGGGAAAGCAGCAATGGGTTATTTCCAATTAGCTGAAATTGGATTAATTGAACCATCTTTAGGAGAGGATTTAGGGGTCTTTAATACACCTAGCATTGAGGGCGGTGAAGGCAATCCTAATTCAATCACTGCCGCACCTGAGGGAATTATGATTTCTTCCAAAACAAAACACCCTGAAGAGGCAATGGAGTTCATTAAGTTCTTAACTTCAAAGGAAAAGGGCACCGAACAGCTTAAAGAAGTTAGTGAATATAGTGCTGTGAAAGGGACAACCACTACAGAAAATGCCTCTAAATTACAGGAAGAAGCCATTGATTTAATTGTCAATGCTGAAAAAACCTATCTATGGTTTGACACAGCTGTTGATATCTCTATTGTTGATGCATATCTGAATGGCACACAGCAAATGCTGGATGGAAAGAAAACGCCAGAAGAAGTGATGGCAGATGTGCAAGCAGCAGCAAAAAAGGTCAAAAAATAGTGTAAACAATATATAGAGAAGAGGAGGCTGGTTTTTGGCCTCCCCATTTAAAAGAAAGAGGTGGTCAATATGCTTAGCCGAAAAGTTGTTCCATTTTTATATATTGCCCCTTGTTTACTGTTAATGGGGGTTTTTGTTTATTATCCCATTATAGAAAATTTTCGATTTAGCTTTTATGAATTCTCGGCATTTTCTCCTGATAAAGTTTTTGTTGGCTTTGAAAACTTCCTTACTCTTTTTCAAGATGAGGTTTTTTATATAGCTTTGAAAAATAATATCTGGTATGCAGTCATATCCATTATCTTTCAAGTGTTTGGGGGACTCGTCTTAGCAGCAATCCTGGAGGATCCGGTTACGAGATTTGTAAGCAGTTTTTTCCGGACTGTATTTTTCCTTCCTGTTGTCATTTCCATAACAGTCATAGCCTTATTATTCAGTTTTATCTACAATCCTGATATTGGTTTATTAAACAGTCTGCTGACTCTATTAGGTCTTGAAGAATGGACAAGAGCTTGGCTGGGGGAATCGGAAACAGCTATATTCGCGGTTATTGCCGTATCGCAGTGGCAAAGTATTGGGTATATCATGATGCTATTTATTATTGCGATCCAGGCGATTCCAAAAGAATTATATGAAGCTGCAGAAATTGACGGAGCAGGGAAGATACGCAAATTTATCTATGTTACAGTTCCGCAAGTAAAAGAAATGCTATTTGTTGCTACCTTAATCACTTTAACTGGAGCTTTCACAGTCTTTAATGAACCATATATTTTAACTGGAGGAGGACCTGGGAATGCAAGTGAGGTTTTAGGAACACTTCTCTATAATTCAGCTTTCTTCAAGGATCAAATGGGTTATGCGTCTGCTATCGCAACAGTCATTCTTATCCTTACATTACTTGTTTCACTGGTTCAAATGAAATTATTTAAAACAGGAAAGGATGGTTAGGATGGAGACGAATAAAGCAATTGCTCAACAGGAGTTTAATCCAGTTATGAAGAAACCATTTAGATATAAATCTGCAGTTCAAGGAATTCCTTTATTCTCTATACTAATCTTCTATTTCATTGTAATTGCTTATCCGTTATTTTGGATGGTTATCAACTCATTTAAAACAACGGAAGAGATTTTCGCCAACAGCTGGGCATTGCCGCAAAGCTGGCTTGTTTCTAATTATGCCCATGCATGGGAAACAGGAATTTCTGGTTACTTTTTAAATAGTACAATCGTTACCGTTTCCACATGCTTGCTGACAGTTTTCCTCAGCGCGCTTGGAGCGTACGGCTTAACACGTTTTGAATTTAAAGGAAAGAACACATTGCTTATAATCTGTATGGCAGGAATGATGCTTTCCCCGCAGGTAAGCCTGGTTCCTTTGTACAAGCTTATCCAGGCACTAGGAATACATGATACTTACCTGGCATTGATCCTTCCTTATGTGGCTTATCGAATTCCCATCACCATCCTCCTGATCCGGGCTGCTTTTCTTGATGTTCCAAAGGAGTTAGAGGAGTCAGCCTTTTTGGATGGCTGCAGTACATGGACGGTTTTTACGAAAATATTCATTCCGCTTAATTTGCCCATTTTGTTAACAGGCGTGGTTTTGACAGCCTATTTTACGTGGAATGAATTTATGTTTGCTTTAATCTTTGTTGATTCAGAGGCATTGAAAACGATACCTGCAGGGTTAATGCAATTCCGGGATGCCCTGCAGACAAACTGGGGTGTCTTATTGGCAGGACTGATGATCTCTGCGGCACCAATTATTATTCTGTTTTTATTTATGCAGAAATATTTTATCCGCGGTCTTGCTTCAGGAAGTGTAAAAGGTTAGGAGGAACAGAAAAAATGAGATTAATTGCTATAGGAGATAACGTGGTAGATGTATATAAAGATCGAAACGAGATGTTTCCTGGAGGAAATGCTTTAAATGTTGCGGTTTTGTCAAAACAGTATGGAGCTGAGGAAACAGCGTTTATCGGGATTGTGGGAAACGATGCTGAAGGAGAGCATATTATAGAATCGCTTAAACTGAATAAAGTAGAAATCAGCAAAATCCGGAAAGCATATGGAGAGAGCGGCAAAGCATATGTGGACCTTAATGATGAAGGGGACAGGATTTTTGTTAAGTCCAATAAAGGTGGTATTCAGTCAAAGTTGAAGCTGAAACTGGCAGAAGATGATTATGATTATATTAAAACATACGATGTTCTCCATACCAGTATCTACAGCAGCTTGGATGATCAGCTGGAGAAACTGTCTGGAGCTATTCCGATTTCCTACGATTTTTCCAATCATTTTACTGATGAGCTTTTGCGAAGGGTGTGTCCTTATATCAATTTTGCCTTTGTTTCAGGAAGTGATTATAGCGATGAAGAAATTGAAAAGTTAATGAACAAAATTCATGAACTTGGGTGCCTCAATGCTGTCATAACAAGGGGCTCTAAGGGAGTTGTTATGTCAGACGGGACAAATCGGTACAATCAAGGAATTGAAGAGGCTAATGTTATTGATACACTTGGAGCAGGGGATTCGTTTATAGCCGGCTTTTTAACACATCGGTTAAATGGAAATCCAATTGAAGAATCATTGCAGATCGCTGCCTATAGGGCGGCAAGAACATGTGAAGTCCATGGGGCGTTTGGGTTTGGAAAAGCATTAGTTGGATAAAAAGAAGGAACCAGCCTCATTTAAGAGCTGGTTCCATTTTTTTATGTTGATATGGTAAAGGCGATATGTGTGGTAGGAACTTTCGTCATAGAAATATGAATAGGTACACCTTTATCATCATAGACCGTTTTATCAATATTAAAAAGCATATCTCCCATGTCACATTCCAGATGTTCTGCTTCTTTTTCCGTTGCCGGTACGGCTGTAAGGATTTTCTTGGATGAACTTGCCTGCATATCCACATGATAAACATTTCTCAAAACCTCATAGGTGGAATCATAATCAAAGATCCTCTTTAGCAGGTTCGGAAATCGTTCAAGAGAGTAGTGTGCAACATCAATTGAAAAAGGCTCATTATCAAAATACATAATTCGTGAGAGCTTTAGTACAGGAGAATCAACTTCCAGCTGAAGAGCATTCGCGATTTCTTTAGTTGCTTTAATTTCTTCACAGCCTAATACTTTTTTAGAAGATTTTCTCCCCAGCTGCTTGCTGAAATTAGAGAATCCATCTATAGTGACTAATTCCCGGGCTAACTTTCTTCTGCATACAAATGTGCCCTTTCCTTGTTTTCTCTCTAATAGGCCTTCTTCCACCAATTCCTGAATGGCTCTCCTCACGGTGATTCGGCTGACCCCATAAATGTCACAAAGTTCCCCTTCATTGGGAATTTTTTTGCCTGGAAGGTACACTTCCTTTTCAATAGCATCCTTTATATTATGGATTAACTGTTCGTACAATGGCCTTGAACTTGAATTATTTAATTTCATAAAGGCTCCTCCGTAATAATATCGTTATATAATATTATATAACTAAATTGCTTTAAGAGTATAGTTAAAATGTGTGAAAATTTGTAAATATTCAGATGGCTGTATAATATAGGCCCAGTCTTTTTGTTACCATCTTTACATAAATGAATAAGATAGGTAAAAACCCAAAAAGGATGGATAGCCGTGGCGATTAATTTTCCAGCAGGCATTAAAACGATGACGATCAGCAGCGGGCCGACTAAAGTGGTTTATTATCCCCGGGTGACCGGGATGCAAAATAAACAGCTGCAGCATTTTATCAACAGCACGATTGTTAGAGTAAACCAGCAGCTCATTAACGAACAAACAGGCAATATGGATACGACTGTTGTAGATTTGTATGGATATTATGAGATAAAAAATAATCAGCGTGATGTACTGAGTTTGTCTTTGAACAACTATGTGTATCACTATCATGCTGCACATGGGATGACGGTCATAAAATCCCTGACATTTGATCTGCAGAAGGGTCAGCAGGTCGCGCTAAAGGATTTATTTAAACCGGGAAGCGACTATGTAAAACGGATTTCAGACTTGATTGGTGTACAGATAAAGGAGCGTGACATACCGCTGCTTGTTAATTTTACTGCTATTAAGCCGGACCAGGATTTTTATATTGCAGACAAAGCACTGGTCGTCTATTTTCAGCTCTATGAAATAACGCCCTATGCTTATGGATTCCCGATGTTCCCGATTTCTGTTTATGATTTGCAGGATATTATTGATGAGAATGGACCGTTGGGAAGGATGGCGATGAATTGAAGATGTGGAGGGATACTGCTGGGGCGGTGTCCTCTTCGCTCATTTATATGAAAAAAAGCAGCTGTTCCTTCATAGTACTATTTTTTAGCGAAGACTTTTTTACTATAAGGTTTTTTAACGGTTATTATCATTACCAGAGCTATATAAGAAAGACACCGAAAAATAGCCAGCAAGTTTATTTGAAGGCAGACGGATGAAGTTTTCTTTTGTACGTACCGTTGTGGTTAAGCAAAAAGTGTTATATTCACTTGAAAAAGTAAGACCTTTCTAATTAACACTATTATTTCTGTATGATTCTTCAGTATGTTATAACCAATAATTTATCATTTTCCAGCCATTCAGCCAAAAAGACGTCTTCAATTTTATGGATACCTTGGGCTAACAACTGATTATTTAGCCATATGTTATCTTTGTTTATTTCTTCTAAATTCTCATTAATGATCTTTCCGTCACTAATAAGCGTTATGGGAAGGTATACATGTTGAGGGGGCATATTAAAGTCTTGCAAGGTCGTTTTTTGATAGGGTGATTTTTTTAATATGCTTATGGAACCGTTTGATTCGATAAAGGCAAATGCAACTTCACGAACCGAGAAAGTCTCGCTCTGGCGCAGAAGACTTTGCAGTTGATTAATGTTCATTCGGCTCTTTTTCAATTGTTCAAAATCAATCTGGCCATTCCTTATAACCATTGAAGGTTTGCCTTCAAATATTTCTCTTAGTAATAGGGATTTTTGAGCTAGGTATTCAACCAAAAATAGCAAACCTCCCCATATAACAATAGTAAAAATAATATGGATAAGGGGTACATTATTTTGATAAACAGCGTTTCCCAACAATTCGCTAAGAACAATTGCTGAAATAAAATGAAATGGAGTAAATTGTCCTATTAATTTCTTTCCTATTATTCTGATTAAAAAAAATAGCAAAAAGAAACCTACAGCTAATTTTGTAGACATTTGAATTATTTCCACTGTTTATTCCCCCTGAGCATCTTAGAAACTGAAAAAATTATATACTATTATCCTTACCAAAAATCAGGAGGGTGATACGTATTATTTCAAATAATTGTATGATTGATATGAGGTATCTAAGATAGTTTAATTATTCTCAGACTTACAGTTTTAAGGAAGTGCGGTCTATTTATGGAGATAGATGGTCCTGTTGGTGCTGAAATTGAAGTGCCTGTCTTCACATGCTTTAAAGGATGTGGGGACAGGCATTTTTGTGTACGATAGGAAGCTGTAGGGGGAAAGCCTTTATATTTGGTGACGCGGGCTAATAGAATGTGTTGTGAAAGCATATTACTTATGATTCGGTGAAGGGGATGCTAAGTCAGTTCTTGGTCATTTATGAGTTTCGCTTTCAGGTTGTTTGAACACTTCGTCCTGCCACAGTTGATACAGATAGATGCTAAGCGCAAAACCGACCATCATAGCAACAATAGCTATTGTAGGCAAAGTCGATTTACTCGAAACAAGCCCCATCTGTTGCCATACCGGGTAAACGATGTACATAAATAACCCATCCAAAAGTATATTGACGGTCAAATACATCCAAAATTTCCCGAAAGTAAAGCGGAATACCCAGATAACTATAACTAAATATGCTCCATACACCCAAGGAACCGGGACGACTTTATCCCACCCGAACAGACTGGAACCTGTCTCTTTCCACCATCCGTAATGGTAAGCTGCTTGATATGCCAAGGTATGAATAACGGTCATAAATAGAGCGACCGGCATGTACCTGCGTATAGTATCCATTTTCAAAAAAAACAAGGACGCCCAAGGCAATATCAAGAGTGACCAGAGAATAATCTGTTTCATGTCATTAATACCCCACATTAGTTTTATGCGTAGTGTTACTCTCGGTTCATATATTTATTCGATTTATCCGATAAAAGAAATTGCACACCGACTTGGTTAAGCAGAATAACATTCCAATTAGGAATAATGTTTGCGGTTGGCTACCATTTAGAGGGTTTTATCTCATTCTTTATATACGATTTAAGCTTGGGGTTTCTATTAAATGCTGATATATACTTTATGGTCAAATAGAAATTTGTGTTTACCTACATTACGGGGAACGTACCATAAGTAACGAGATTAATAAAAATGAAAAAAGCGTGTAACCATTTATAGTCACACGCTTATTTTACTATTTAGCTTTTGATCGAATATTTTCGTTGGTTCAACCACTTTATGGTCTATTTGCCGATAAATAAGGGCAAGAAGCATCGATGGAATGGTACAAATAATCATCCCGATAAATGCGTATCGCGGCTCAATTTCGTATAAGTAGCCGCCGAAAATGGTGAACACCGCTGTGCTCCAGCTAAGTGCCAGCGCTGAGTATATTCCTTGTGCGTTTGGAACCTGAGCATGTGGAATATTTTTGAATAAGAATTTCATAAAGGCATAATGCCCCAGCGCAAATGAGAATGCATGCAATGTTTGTGCAATGGAAAACACAATGACGTTTGGAAAGGCAAATACTAATATCCAACGCACAGTTGAACCAAGTGCTGCTAGTGCCAGTAAAGAGCCAACTGAAAATTTTTGAAAGGTTCGATCGGCGATGGCAAAGAAAAAGATTTCTGCTATCACGGCTATGTTAATAATCACGCCAATTAAATATTTGGGTGCGTGAATTTCTTGTAAAAATAAATAGCCATAGTTGTAGTAAGAAGCGTGTGCCGCTTGCAGCAGAATGACTATGATGAGCACCAACCCAAAGTGTTTGATACGAAATAATTTCAGCATGCCGCCTTTTTTTGTATGATCCACTTTTGGTTTTTCAGATAATGCATCAGGTGCGGGCATAAGGCAAAGAGACATGAATACCAATGCGCCGAGTAATAATGCCCATAAAATCACTTCATCACCAAGAGCCCCTGTAAAAATAGTTAAGATTAAGCCGCTCACAACAAACCCGATGGACCCCCAGGAACGGCTCTTCCCGTAATGTCTCAATTGCTTACTCTGTACAAGTACGCCAGCAGCGCTATCCAATGCAGGCATCAACGATGGGTAAAAAAAGTGCAAAAATAACGTTGCCGCAAGTAAGCTTGCAAAGGAGTCCGCGGGAATACAACTTAGAAGAGAAATCACCGTGCCGATTGCCATCCCATTTAATAGGGTTTTACTGCTGAATTTACCCGATAAATAAGGAAAGGCAAATAATGTAGAAAGGCCGCGTGCAACTAACCCTAAACTCATAATCAAACTGGCTTCAGTAACTGTAAATCCTTTTGCATAAATGATCCAACCTGTCCAATAGGGCAAAAAAATACCCCATGTCATAAAGAAACTAAAAAACTGTGTGCTCATCCAGCGTTGTGTGTTCATTCTGTATCCTCCTAATGTTTGCATAATACCATGGAGATACATACAATAATATGAGATATCTCATATTATTGAGGCGGCGAGCTATGGAAATTTATAAAAACGAGAAAAGGCAACGCTATATAGAGGAATTTTCGATTGGGCATTTATTCTCTTTTGCGATTGAAGAGTTTATAGAGGTGCGTGAATATAAACGCAATGAATGGATTATTCAAGAAGGCATGCGGCCGGATTTTTTATTTTATGTCATTGAAGGCAAAGCCAAAATTTATGTAACACATCAAAATGGAAAGGTTTCCTTAATTAATTTTATTAATGCGAATGATTATATAGGAGAAATGGAATTGTTAAATCAAATTTACTATACAAAAGGAATCCAAACCTCCACAAAGACGATTTGTTTTGCGATTCCTTTTCATCGCTGCCGCAAACAAATGCTGGATGATGCAAAATTTCTGCGTGAACTAACCAAGTTTTTAAGCCTAAAAGCAACACAAATGGCCGCAAAGTATTCCCAAAGTCTTGCCTTCCCGCTTGAAAACCGGCTTGCGGATTTTATTTTGCAAACAGCTGATGGCGAGGTTTATAAGGAAAAACATGTAACTGTTTGTGATTTTTTAGGCGTCTCCTATCGCCACTTATTGTATGTGCTGACGCAATTTTGCGATAAGGGGTATTTGCAAAAGGAAGGACGGCATTATCGCATTCAAAAGCACAGTGCATTAAATGAACTTGCCGGGAAGCTGATGAATAAATAAACGAACCGCGCGGTAAATAGAATGTTTGTTTCACAAAAGTGCCTGTGGACTGATTCCAAAAGGTAGACAAAGTATGTGGGGACAGGCACTTTTACTTCCGGTAGCAGTAGGTTTTCGGGAAAAAGAAAAGAGAATAACATGGTGACTATAATAGGAAAGAATGGGAAAAGATAAGAGATTACTAGGGCAGATCATTTAGGCAAATTCGAGGTGGGGGAATCACGTATATTCACACAACAATCTTTCAAGGATCCCTTTGTTATGTCCCAAACTATTATGGAATTAATGCTAGGGTTCCTATTTTAAAGATAAAGTAGCAATGCCGTGTTGTTTGATTATTCGAGGATATTATAAAGGCTAAACAAGTTTTGATTATAATTCATCTCTTTTGATTCGAAATATGACAATATTTTTTTGCATTCATTCCCTTTATGCGGATCCAGTATAATAATTCCGTCAACAGCTCCCTTCTTAAACTTGCGGTAAGATGAATCCAAGTTGTCTTTATAATGTTTAAAGAACACGTATTGATGTATTTTATAACTTCCGTATTGTACAACATGATCTTTAAAAATTTTGCAATGCTGCTTAGGGCCAAATACTATAAACACTGGTTTTTTTACTTTATGGCCAAAACAAATTTCGCAAATATACTTTATAGATATTTGATTCATTTCAATACAAAAGGCACTTCTACTATTATTTGTTAACGAGTTCTGATGGACTCTATATAGATAGAGGATTTCAGGTACCATTTCGATTGAACCAATGCTAAACATGCGCTGCCAAAGATCATAATCTTGAATTAACCGATAATTAGAATCATATTTTCCGGCGGTTTCAAAGGCTTTTTTTGAAAAAATACAACTACCGTGAGACAGAGGACAAGGACCTAAACCGTTCTTTAAGAAGATCATCTTTAGTCAGAAGGGAATTATGGAAGGCGGCAATACCATTTAATATTTTTCTTGATACAGCTGGTTTACCAGATATACATTCAATCTTGCTGCCTACAGCAATGACATGAGGATTAGATTCTATAAATTTAGCTTGCTTCTCTAGTCTCGAAGGCATGCTTATATCATCAGCATCCTGTACGGCGATCCAATCACCTTTCGCTTCTTGAATCCCAAGATTACGAGCGTAAGCAACTCCATGATTTTTTTTCAAATGAATAATTTTCACCCGATTATCTTCAATATCCTCTAATATGTTCCTGGTGTTATCTGTGGAACCATCGTTAATAATGACAAATTCAAAGTTTTTGTAGGTTTGATAAAGAATGCTATCTACGGCTTGTTTTACATATTGTTCTGTATTGTAAACAGACATCACAACAGAGATAAACAAATTTATTCCCCCCTTTGGATTAAATAAAAGGAAACAAGTTTAAATAAAAAAAGTTTTTTCAAACTTTATTCAATTACCTTATCATTTTTCATAAGAAGCTTCTCGACTAAATGGGAAACAGTAAAACTAGCTTCTTTAGACAAGAGAATACACATAAATGTTATCGTCTTCTTACTGGATTTTTTATTTTTATGATTCTCGCGAAAAAATAAGATCCATTATTTGATCTTTGTTGCCGTTTGCTTTCTTATATAAATTAAGCAATCTTAGATTTTTCTCTTTATTAAGGGAATTTTTCCAGACAATATGTGGATGCCACAAATGGTAAACCTTTCTGCCATTGATTCTTTTAAACGGTCCACACAAAGTATTGACAGCATAACAAAATGCATCGTCCTCCCCACCCCATCCATAAAACCTTTCATCGAATCCGCCTGCAGTTAAAAATTTTTCCCGAGTGATCACATTTAATTTTCCTGCGAAATTCTTATAATATTTCTCAACCTGATAAGCCTTTACTTTAACTCTAAGCGGCCAGTTTGGTTTTCTTCTTAATATTTTATTGGTGTCCATTCTGGAAATATTTATCACTTTACTAAATGGAACAACCCAGGCGTTCTCTTTTAGTAATTCGACAGCTTCTACTATAATAGAAGGATCGTACACGATATCCCCATCAGCAATTACAAATATATTACGTGTCGCTTGTTGAGCAGCTAAATTAACAGCTTTGGATTTATTGAATTCCTTATCGTTACATATACCAATGCAAAGTTCTGCTTCAGGCATCGCTGATTGATAAAAGTTTATAATCCACTCAAAATTTAAATCTCTTTGGCTATGACCTGGTTTATAGGGAATAAGGATGGAAACTTGCTCAAGCATTATTAATCTCTCCTAAATACCTATTTCTATAAACATAGTATGCACTCTATATTTATTTGAATAGACGAAACTCTAGAATATTTAGCGGAAAAAGGTTATTAAACGGGGTAAATTAAAGATGGAAGGAGATTTTCTCAGCAGTAACTACTTTTTTTATAAGGATTCAGTAACCACCATCGTTGCCTTATTCTAATAACCTATTACAAATTGAATGAAGCTGCAAACAGAAAAGCCTTCATTTTAAAGAATGTAGAGAGAAAATAATTAAATTAAATTAAATTCGCCAATTGAGGGGGATAATTACTTGGATATGTCCTTAAAGAAATAGGTGTTCCCAAATAAGACTCTTTGGGAAACCTATTTTTCAGCCATCACCTGTTTAACAGCTGGTATATCCGCAGGTGCCCATTTCAACGAGCTAAGATTTTCCCGCTTAAGCCAGATCAGCTTAGAGTGCTCACTCGGAGCTGGAGTGCCTTCAACAATCCTGCATTTGATGGAGATTAGGTTGATAATGAAGGTTTCATATTCATGGATATTGTCATTGAACAGACCGGCTATTTCAATCTTACAGCCCAATTCCTCGTCAATTTCTCTTTTTAAAGCAGAGAACAAATCCTCATCTTGTTCTACTTTCCCGCCTGGGAACTCCCACATATTAGCTTGTGGCATTTGCGGGGATCTTAGTGCACAGAGGATTTCATTTTGATCATTTTCAATAATAGCTGCTACTACTTTGAGATGTTTTTTCAAAGGCGGTCCTCCTCATTACAGTGTATATGAATTCCATCATATCACTTTTAGGAGAAAGCTAAAAATGGGCTTGGCAGCAGCCTTTTTCAGACTTCAATCAAATGTTTGATTAAATAGTCTACCTTACAAAAACCCCTCATTTTATTTATAATAGGGTGAAACTATATCGAGTGTGGAGGAAAAGGGAATGTCTAATTTGCCAAATTGCCCGAAGTGCAGCTCGGAGTATACGTATGAGGATGGAACGCTGTTTGTATGTCCGGAGTGTGCGCATGAGTGGACAGCGGAGTCAGAAGCTGAAAGTCGTGAGGACGAAAAGGTAATTAAGGATTCAAATGGCAATGTGCTGAATGACGGAGATACGGTAACGGTCATTAAGGATCTTAAAGTGAAAGGATCTTCTTCTGTTATTAAAATAGGGACTAAAGTGAAAAATATCCGCCTGGTTGATGGCGACCATGATATTGATTGTAAAATTGATGGCTTTGGTGCGATGAAGCTGAAGTCCGAGTTTGTGAAGAAGGTATAAAAAAAACAGCCAGTTCCACTTGGGGAACTGGCTGTTTTTTTGAGGGATATATTACTTTTCGTCTTCAAGATCCTCTATCAATTTCTTCATCTCGGTAATTTCTTTTCGCTGTGCTTTGATAATTTCGTCTGCAAGCTTTTGTGCTCGCGGGTCTTCAATGTTGGCGCGCTCGCTTGTGAGGATGGCAATGGAGTGGTGCGGAATCATTGCTTTCATCCAGCCGGTATCATCAACTGTTGTTTGGCTGCGCACTAGCCAGAGGGAAACAGCAAACACAAGGGCGCTGCCGGCGAGAATCATCGCATTTATTTTTGTATTCTTGTACATTTTCCACATGAACAGCAACATCACGACTGCCATCACCGATCCCATGATCAGTGCCATGAACACTCTCGTTTGGCTGTAAAAGACATGATTAAATTGGAATACATTCAAGAACATAAGCCAATACATAATAAAAGTAGAAACGGCAATCATAGCAAGGAATTTCCCATATTGCTTCATTTAATCTTCCTCCTTAAATACTATAGTGCGTATATATATATCGACTTCCCCACCTAGGTACCTATCAAACGAAATTTTTAAAAAAAGAAGAGCCAGTTCCTGTACAGGTACTGGCTCTTCTATTAAGATTGCAATGAAAAAGCAGGCGTATTTTGCTTAGGGAACCGCCAGGCATTACCAAATTCGAGGTTAATGATGCCATTGATTTCAATAAAGCTAATCAGGGCGATTTCTTTGGTGATAAAGAGGTTGATTCCTGAATAATACCGTGGATATTCTCTATTAATAATGACATAGGTTTTGCTCCCTCTTATACTTTCTTTACCCACTGGATAATTCAATGAATAGTCAAAAAGGTCCTGCTTAAAAAAGCCTAAAATAGTAGTGGTAACAGCAACATCTCTGGTTTATGATAAAGAAAGAATATTAAGAAATTGATAAATATAGGTGGGAGCCCGTTGATTCTTTTAGACTACATTGTGAATCTCTCAATGCTATCTTTAATGGTCAGTACACCATTAGTCATTCGTACCTTCATTAATCATAAGCCTCTTAAGTGGCTGCGTCTTTGGGGAGCCATATATGCAGGAGTTGTATCATCGGTTCTCGTAACGCTATCAGTTCAGGAAAAAGGGTATTCCTATGATATCCGTTATGCGGTAATCCTTTTAGTTTTTGCTTATCTTGGACCAGTTCCGGGACTTGTCACAGGGAGTATTGCGCTTGTATCCCGATTAATGGCAAGTGAAAATTGGCTGCCGGCTATCGTTGGCTGGTTGGTCATCATGCTTGTTTTTACAGTCATAGATAAGTATGCTAAAAACCTCAAATTCATAAAGAAATGTATGATTCTATTGGGGTCCTATATTATTTCCTATATTATTGTTGTCCCGATCACTTTTAACGTATTTAGGGATAATCCTATTTTTCACCTTCAATATCTACTGTTTATCATTTTAGGTGTGCTTATTGGAGGATTGCTCATTGAGTCCTATGAAAGGCTGCATAGGATCATAACGGAAAAAAAGATAATGGAAAAGTCGCTGGCAGAAAGCGAATCAAAATACCGGCTCATCGCGGAGAATACATCTGACCTTATTGTTGTACTGGACAAGGAGCAATCAATTAGCTATTTCTCTCCATCTCATGAACTGGTTTTAGGATACAAAGATTCAGAGCTTAAAAGGATGGAATTATATTGGATTCTACATCCTGATGATGCGGATATGTTTGATCAAATTATGTATAAGGCATATGAAGACAATGTGGCTGCGGCAATGGAATTTCGCCTTAAGCATAAAGCGGGCCATTGGATTGATTTTGAATCGCGCTGCATGCCTGTTATGAGTGAGAACCATGTGATCGAGCATATTGTTATGATCAGCAGAGATATTTCTGAACGCAAAAAAGCAGAGGAATTTCTTTTGCAATCAGAAAAACTATCCATCGTTGGAGAGCTCGCAGCGGGAGTGGCGCATGAAATCCGCAATCCTCTTACAACGATTAAAGGATTCGTTCAGCTTTATAAAAGTGAAAACAGCCATATTGAATATAATGATTTGCTGCTAAATGAACTTGAGCGTATTGAAAACATCACAAGCGAAATGCTATCACTTGGAAAACCGCAGGCGATCCAAATGAACCGTGCAAATTTGCGGGAAATTATCGAGAATACAATCGAGCTGCTATCTCCGCAAGCCAATATGAATGCTGTTCAATTTAATATAGTTCTTGAGGAGCCAGATTTTTTTATCACATGCGAAAAGAACCAAATCAAACAGGTCTTCCTGAATATTTTTAAGAATGCCATGGAGGCCATGCGTGATGGCGGGGACATAAGCATTCATTTGGGGCATAGTGCAGAAGGAGAGTGTATGGTTTCTGTTCAAGATCAGGGCTGCGGAATTCCGGAAGAACTGCTGCCGCGTCTGGGTGAGCCTTTTTATTCCTTGAAAGAGAAGGGGACAGGGCTTGGATTGATGATCTGCCATAAAATTATCAAGCAGCATAATGGCAGGATCTCTTATAAAAGCAAAGTAAATGAGGGCACTTTGATAGAAATTACTTTGCCATTGGCGAGTTGATAGGAGATAGAGAAGTGTCTGTTCCAGATCCGCTTCTTTTTATTAATGAAGAAGATATTCAAAAGCGCTGGAGGTATTTAGATCCTTCATGCTTTATAACCCTGAGATGGATGTTTATGTACTTGTAAACTATAATATACAAGGCTATCTTGGGGAAGTGTCCGTTTTGTATTCAGTATATGAGGTCAATATCCAAATTGGAAAAAGCAGGGGGCGCTATTGCCTCCTGCTTTCATATATTTTATGGGGATGCTTCAAGGGCTGGATCCATAAGCTTCCTTTTGGAAAATCGAAATACAATAATCAGCATGGCAGCATATTAATCACGAGGTAAATAAAGAAAATCATGGAATAATCCCCCTTTTTATTTCACTAAATCTTCACTGCATCTATCCATTCTAGTTTTATATATCTTGTGCAATAGAAGGGGTTTTATTAAGTAATCTTATCATTTTAATGAGAAAAAGAGACGAGACGTTCTGGGCGTCTCGCTTCTATTAATTAGTGATTTTGTAAAATTGTTTAGAAATCGAAATGGTCAGGATCCGGTCCAACACGTAAATCCTCATTTAAGGAATCGATAAGGTTCATGTCTTCATCAGATAACTCAAATCCAAATAAATCGGCATTTTCTTTGATTCGATACGCCTTCGTTGATTTGGGGATTATGATAATCTCGTTTTGCAAATGCCATCTTAAGACAATTTGGGCAACAGACTTTCCATGTTTTTTAGCCAGTCCGTTCAGAATTTCGTTTTCAAGCAATCCGCCTTGCATTAATGGGGCCCATGCTTCGATTTTTATGTCATGCTGGCCAGCGTAGCAGCGAAGTTCTTTCTGCGATAATTTCGGGTGCAGTTCAATTTGATTGATCATCGGTTTGATTTCTGCTGTTTTTAATAACTTGTCAAGATGGTGAACCTGAAAGTTGCTGACGCCAATGGCTTTTATTCTGCCTTCCTTGTATAACTCCTCAAGCGCTCTCCAAGTGTCAGCATATTTTCCTTCGACAGGCCAATGGATTAAATAAAGATCGAGATATTCCATACCCATTTTCTCCAGGGAAGTATTAAATGCCTGAAGTGTTTTTTCATAGCCTTGGTCTGCATTCCACACTTTCGAGGTAATAAAAAGTTTCTCTCTATTGAGTCCTGACTGGCGAATGGCTTTTCCTACCCATTCTTCGTTGCCATAAATGGACGCTGTGTCGATGCTGCGATATCCAGTTTCAATGGCTGCATTAACCGCAGTTAAAAGCTCTTCTTCATTTTCTACTTTAAATACGCCAAGGCCAATCTTTGGCATCTTTACTCCATTTGCAAGTGTAACAGTACTTGGTAAAGATCGTTTGTTCATTTCGAGACACTCCTTTAATTAGTTGGTTTTCTCAAGATTTCTCAGTAAGCCGGTTAATAATACTGCCCCTAATACCATCACACCGCCAATCCAAGGTGTGTGAATAAGCCCGATAGAATCGACAATGAGACCGCCGGCAAATGAGCCGATAGCGATTCCGATGTTGAAGGCAGCAATGTTTAAAGCAGAAGCGACGTTGACAGCAGATGGTACATATTTTTCAGCCAGGTTTACAACAAGAACTTGAAGGCCTGGCACATTCATGAACGCGAATAAGCCCGTTAAGAAAATAGCGATAAGACCTAGTGCCTTAAATGGTGCTGAAAAGGTTAACAGGACCAGAATAATGGCTTGCAGGACGAACATCCAGAACAAAGCCTTTAAGGGATCTTTATTAGAAGCTTTACCGCCAATGACATTTCCGATAGCTACCGCGACGCCGTAGGCAAGCAAAATGATGCTGACCCATTTAGGGCTAAAGCCTGTCACGTCTTCAAGAAGCGGAGTCAGATACGTAAATGCCACAAAGGTTCCGCCGTATCCCAGGGCAGTGATGCTAAAGGCTAAAAGCAGTTTGCCGCTGCTTACTATTTTCAGCTGTTCACTGAATTTGGAAGGCGGTGCTTCTTTAAGGTTTTTAGGAACCAGGATGGCACTAGAGATAATCCCGATTGCACCAAGCAGCGCCACTCCCCAGAAAGTAGCTCTCCAGCCGAACATTTGGCCAATAAATGTTCCCAGAGGAACGCCTGTAACGGTCGCAACGGTTAATCCGGTGAACATAAAGGCAATCGCACTAGCCCGTTTGTTTTCAGGAACTAAATCTGCGGCAATCGTAGAGCCAATCGAGAAGAAGATTCCGTGTGAAAAAGCTGTGATAAAGCGTGCTGCTAGTAAAAGACTAAAAGACGCGGACATCGCTGCAACGGAATTCCCGATGATAAATAAAACCATTAAAGACATGAGTAAGGATTTTCGGCTCATTTTACTGGTCAAGGCCGTCAGAATAGGTGCCCCTATGGCGACTCCAACTGCATAACCGGAAATTAATAAGCCGGCTAGGGTAATCGATATTCCTAAATCATTGGACATGGTGGACAATAAACCGACAGGCACAAATTCTGTGGTGCCGATTCCGAATGCACTGATCGCCAGTGCGAGCAGGGCGGGAGTGCCGACTTTTTCTTTTTGAGTATTTATTGCAATGGAACTCATATGAAAGATTCCTCCTTATATTTAAAAAAGTTGATGAAGCAAAGACTTCATAGCCTGGCGCCTTTTAAATTTGGCTATACTGCCTTGATGAATGTCATTATGAAGCATAAAAGATAAAGTGAATAGTACGTACTTTAAAGTGATTTAGGCACTAAAAAGTACCCTATGGTCAATTTCACCATTTTGTTTCGTGCTTCCTTATGCTATTATGGATGGCATGTAACGGAATGAACAGTACGCACTTTAAAGTAATGTAGGTACTTTTAAGTGCCTATAATATAAAGGGAGGAATGAAGATGGCTTACAATATTCCTGTAGAAGCGACGCTCGATGTAATTGGGGGGAAGTGGAAAGTCGTCATCATGTGCCATTTAATTAAAGGAGAGAAAAGAACAAGCGAGCTAAAAAGGCTGATGCCTGGAATTACTCAAAAAATGCTGACCCAGCAGCTCCGTGAACTTGAAGCTGATGGTGTTGTCAACCGTACTGTTTATGATCAGGTTCCTCCGAAGGTTGTCTACTCTTTAACAGATTACGGCTGGTCTCTCCGTCCGATTCTGGATGCCATGTGCAGCTGGGGAGAAGGGCATATTGAACTGACAGGCGGGGAGCTTGTGGAACAATAATTTTGTAAGGATTCGTTTGCAGGCTGCAGGCGGATCTTTTTATTGTCTCTGCTGCCAATTCGTGGTTCCACGTTTAATCGTTCGTTCTATATGAGGTCAAACATATAGGGTGAATTTTAAAAGGGGAGGTGCCAATGAACCCCCGCTTTTTATGTGATTTATCTATAGGTGAAAGTTATTAACGGAATACCCAGGGGAATTAAGATAAAATACAAAAATGTACATATGGTGCTTAAGATGAGCGCAGCATCGCTGGAGCCCTGCGTGCCACATCTGTCGCCCGGTCCTTTTTCACTTAGCGAGGACCTGACAGGCTGATGCTGAAAAGGGAGTACCAGATCCTTATTTTCTATCTGAAGTAAATTCTAATTCTGAAATAAACAGCAATCCTCAAACTAAGGAATGCACAAATTAATTCTTTTTCTCCTTTATCTGTTCCCGGATGCTTTCAAGCTCCTCCAAAGACAGCGAACCCAGAGATTTTTTTATTTCTTCCTCGATTTGTTTTTTGTTGTTTTCCCGATATTGATCCCACCACTCACGAAGGCCTTCTGTATGAGTCAGAAGGTATTCGATATCGATTTCTTCAACTTCGTCATCTGACAGATAATTTAATACAGCGGCTAACATTCGATTTAGTTTATCTATTTCATCTTCCTTTTTTTCACTGGCAGGTACAGGTTCTTCCGTATCCTTTTCCTTTTCTTCTTCTTGACTGGCTGCGGCAGATTTCCGTGGCATGGCATATCCCTCCTAAAAACATTTAAGATTTGCCTTTAGTATTGCCTTAAAAGTTTATTTAGAATTAGCTTAAAAAAATGAACGACTTTTCCGCTTAAGCGTCTTATCATAAAAAGCATAAGTTTGGGGTGCTGTAGATGGAAGAGCGTGATATTCAGTTTGGAACAGATGTAATTCTAAAGGGAACGGTAAGCCTGCCAAAGCAATCTGATGGGAAACTCCCGCTTGTCGTCATTTTTCATGGATCAGGGCCTGTAGACCGGGATGCCAATGTGAAGCATATGCAAATGAATGCTTATAAAATGCTCGCTGAATTTTTTGCTTTATTTGGAGTAGCGGTACTTAGATATGACAAGCGGGGAGCAGGCGAGAGTGGTGGCGACTATTTTGAAACTGGCATGTGGGATTTGGTTAACGATGGTGCGGCTGCTGTTGGGGCAGCACGCGAGCTTCCGGAAATTGATCCAGAAAGAATTTTTCTGCTGGGGCATAGCGAAGGGTGCTCATTGATTCCTCCTATTAATAAGCAAGTAAAGGCAGCAGGTATAATTCTTCTGGCCGGGCAAGCGGATAATGTGAGGAAAGCGTCTGAAATGCAGGCAATGCTGCTTGAAAAGGAAGTAACCGAAATGAAAGGATTTAATGGTCTATTACTAAGAGCTTTAAAAGTGCACAAAACTACTGTTAACAAACAGAAAAAGTTATTCGATGAAATGGTGGTGTCTGATGAGACGGTAATGAAAAAAGGCTTTACAAAGATTAACGCGAAGTGGGCACGCGAGTATTTTCAATATGAGATGGAAGAGGATTTGGCTGCTATTACTTGTCCGGTGCTAGCGATTACGGGAAATAAAGATGTCCAGGTGAATCCTGAACACGTGCGCCTTTTTGCTGAGAAAGTAAATGGACCTGCAGAGGCCTATAATGTAGGAGATATGAATCATCTTCTAAGAGATCAGGAAGACCCTGTATCCATGATCAAGCTTAAATCTATTTATAAAAAAAGCCTCACTAAACCGCTGAGCCCGGAAATGCTATCTTTAATTAGGCAGTGGGCTGAAAAATATATCCTATAATAGAAGAAAAGGTATGTGCTCTTTCAGTGTTGTTGTAGTGTTATAAATAGGGCATGCACTTTTTTTATATTAGGTGTTGACTTTAACTATAAAATTATTGTATGATAGTTTTTGTCGCTAAGAGGTAATCACTCAACGGCAACAAAAAACTTTTTAATCTGTTGAATATCAAACAGAAAAAGTTGAAAAAAGAAGTTGACTTCTTCGCGAGAAGATGATACAATGAATTTCGTTGTCACTTCGAAAGAAGCTCAGCAAAATAGTTCTTTGAAAACTAAACAAAGCAGAAACGTCAACGTTAATTCTTTAGTCTTTTTTAAAAGACAACTTATGAGCTTAATCAACTCTTATATGGAGAGTTTGATCCTGGCTCAGGACGAACGCTGGCGGCGTGCCTAATACATGCAAGTCGAGCGGACTTCTGGGAGCTTGCTCCCGGAAGTCAGCGGCGGACGGGTGAGTAACACGTGGGCAACCTGCCTGTAAGACTGGGATAACTTCGGGAAACCGGAGCTAATACCGGATAATTCTTTCCCTCACATGAGGGAAAGCTGAAAGATGGTTTCGGCTATCACTTACAGATGGGCCCGCGGCGCATTAGCTAGTTGGTGAGGTAACGGCTCACCAAGGCAACGATGCGTAGCCGACCTGAGAGGGTG
>NZ_VLKI01000011.1:53852-143390 GCF_007830235.1 Cytobacillus oceanisediminis | reverse complement strand
TTGCCCACGCAAAAACACCTCCGAATTAACACTTTAATTAAGTGTACCATTTCGAAGGTGTTTTATAGTGTCTCATTTATCTAGGTTAGTCTACATTTGCCCCAGCTTTTTTACATTTCCATCTCTACAGCCGTATCGATCACTTCCTGCGGTACTGTGATGGTTTCTACCTTATTGTAGTTTGAATACTGTCCGTTCATGTTCTGTTTCATCGCAATCGTCTGGCCTTCAGCTGCCATTTCCATTTCCATGATCATGTTCAGCACGCTTGGATAGAAGGTCTCTTTATCAATGACAATTTCATACTCAACACCATTTATTTTCATATTTTCAAGCATTTCTCCATTGGCAGCCAATTCCGGAGGAAGGGTTTCAGCCGCTGTTTCCTTCACAAAATCATTGAATTTTTCTCCATTGGCTTTAAGCTTTAGAATATAGCTTTTAGTGTCCTGTTCAAACGTAAAGTCATCAGCAAACTGCTGAAGCTTCTTTAGCTCTTCGCCAGGATTTGTCTGCTGGCTGGACATCTGGAGCAGGTCATCTGACATTTCTTTAGGGAACTTCATCCAATGATCGCCTGCTCCATCATAAAGGAACATACCTTCCTCGGTAAAATAGCTTTCGATATCATAGGAGTCTTCTGCGCCTTCCATTGACATGGTCATCTTTTGATAAAAGGCAGTAGGTTCCGTTGTTACATTCATATCAATGACTGAATCAATATTCATGCTTTCTGCTTCGGAATCAGAGCTCATTTGCTGGCTCATATCCATTTTAACGGAAAAGCTTTTTAGCTCTTCGGAAGCCTCTGTTGATTTAGATAATACTTCCTCTAGTGTCAGTTCCGATTTTTCTTCAGTATGGGTTTCATCTTTGTTTGTTCCGTTGTCATTTCCTGAAGCTGTTTCATTGACAGGCTTGGCTGTATCACTGCATGCAGCAAGCAAAAGGATCATAAGTAGGCCTGTAATGATTGCCAGAGTTTTTTTCAATATCTACACTCCCTTTGTGTTAGTCAGTTGTTTTTACGATGAAAAAAAAAGAAAGTTTCAAAAATATGTATTTTCATACTATAGGCCCAGAAGTTTTTTTAAAAGGGATTTCCCTTTATAATGATAACATCAAAGGATATTTTTATGAGTGAGGTATAATATGGAAACGTTTTTAGATGCGAACGGAGGGGAAGTGCGCCTCTCTTTTAAAAAGGGTACCTTTGACAGGGAGCCCCAACATGTCCTTGTCATTTGCCGTTTTGAAGGTCGATGGCTGCTGACCAATCATAAAGAGCGCGGCTGGGAATTCCCGGGGGGCAAAGGCGAGCAAGGTGAATCTCTTGAAGAAACGGCAAGGAGAGAGGTTTATGAGGAAACGGGTGCCATTCTGAAAAGCCTCGAATTCCTAGGCGAATATGAGGTTTGTACGGGGAACGAACGTTTTGTTAAAGCGGTTTTTTATGGAGAGGCCGCCCAGGTGGAGAAGAAAACACAGTATTTTGAGACTAACGGGCCGGTGCTGGTAGAGGGGGATTTATTAACACATAGATGGGAAGAACAATACAGTTTTATCATGAAGGATAGAGTGATTGAAAGAAGCCTGGAGAGAATAGCAGAAAACAGTAAAAACGGCAATTAGCGTTGCCGTTTTTGCTATGATCCATTTTTAATTAACTTTCTCTCAAGAAGCTCAACAAGCTGATACATCACCGTCGCAAAAACAGCAATCACAAGCAATGATAGCATGACAAGCGTAAAGTTGAAAACCTGGAAGCCGTAAATGATCATATAGCCGAGGCCTTTTGAGGAAACAAGGAACTCACCAACAATGACACCGACCCATGATAATCCAACATTGACCTTTAAAGTGGAGATAATGGTTGGGAATGAGGCAGGCAGGATGGCTTCCCTAAAAATTTGTACCCTATTAGCTCCAAAGGTTTGAAGTACCTTTATATAGTTCGGATCGACTTCTTTAAAGGACGTATACACGACAATGGTTGTGATAATGATTGAGATGATAGCACCCATGGCCACGATGGAAGTGAAGCTTGGGCCTAATGCTACAATCAAAATCGGGCCAAGCGCAACCTTGGGCATTGAATTAAGCACAACCAAATAAGGGTCCGAAATTTTTGAAAGCATTGGTGACCACCATAGAATGGCTGCAAGGAAAGTTCCTAAAAAAGTTCCGAGTATGAATCCGAAGACCGTTTCTGAAAGGGTATAGCCCAGGTCAATCATTAAGGTCCCATCCTGGATTTTTGTTAAAAATAATCTCCCAACTTTTGAAGGCGAACTGAAGATTAACGGGTCTATCCATTGTTTTTGGCTTGCCAGCTCCCAGCATGAAAAAAAGACTAGAAAGATAACCATCTGATAAAAGCGGACCCATCGTTTTTCACGATTCAGTGATTGGATATATTTTTGATGAAGAAATTTAACGTTCTCCTGCGGGCTCAAGGGACTCCAGCTCCTTCCATATGGTTTGAAAAATGGCTGGATATGCTTCATGATTACGGGCTTTAAATGGAGTTGCATCTCTTAATTCTTTTGGTATTACAAACGTTTTATGAAGCTGTCCGGGCCTTGCTGAGAACAGAAAAACGCGGTCGCTCATGCTGATTGCCTCGCCGATATCATGGGTAACAAGAATGGCCGTTTTTCCGAAAGATTTAAGGGTGGTGGAAACCAAATCTTCAAGCTTCAGCTTCGTTTGATAATCTAAAGCGGAGAATGGTTCATCGAGCATCAGCAGCTTTGGTTCTGTCGCAAGCGTCCTCACGAGAGCAACACGCTGCCTCATTCCGCCGGAAAGCTGCTTCGGAAATTGTGACTCAACCTCTTTGAGACCCATTTTTGCAAGAAGCTCCAGGGCATAAGCTTTTTTATCAGGAGAAAGGCTATTTCCGATTTTTAGCCCCAATAAAATATTCTCTTCGATCGTTTTCCATGGAAAAAGGTAATCCTGCTGCAACATATAGCCGATTTCATTTTCTGCTGTTTCTACCCGCTTTCCTTCCAGTGTCACAGCCCCTTCTGTCGGTTCAAAAAGGCCGGCTATAATGGAAAGCAAAGTGGTCTTGCCGCATCCGCTCGGTCCGAGGAAGGAAACAAATTCCCCTTCCTCCACCTCAAGCGAAACATCGGAGAGGGCCGTAACAGCAGTGGTCTTCGTAAAATAAGTGTGGTGTATGGCATTAATTTTTAGAAAATCCATGTCGGCCACCTCTTTTCTAAATTTTTTAAAGCTGCGGTATTATTTCATTACACTCTCTGCGATTTCTGTATTAACCAATGTTCCATGCTCGATGCGCTTTGGAAGCTCTCCTGCTTCATCCATGATGTTCTGCAGGTTATCCCATTCTTCTGTATCCAAAATAGGATCTGTCGCAAAGGAACCCTGGCCCTTATAGCGGTCTACCACCATTTCAATTATTTCTAGCTCTGTGTTGTCAAAATATCCTTGGATTGCTTCGGCTGTTTCCTTTGCGCTGTGGGTCTCGACCCATTGCTGTGCTTTATAGATCGCCCTTGTAAATTTCTCGACCGTTTCCTTATTTTCATCAATATAGCTTTGCTTCGTCATGAATGTGGTATAAGGTACATGACCGGACTCGGTTCCGAAAGAAGCGACGATAAATCCCTTGCCTTCTTTTTCAAAAACGCTGGCAGTCGGTTCAAACAGCTGGACAAACTCGCCGTTGCCGGAAGCGAAGGCTGGTGCAATATTGGCAAAATCAATATTTTGGATCAAATCCAAATCCTGATGCGGATCGATTCCATGTTTTTTCAAAACAAACTCGCCGACCATTTGCGGCATGCCGCCTTTACGCTGGCCCAGGAATGTTTTACCCTTCAGCATATCCCAGGAAAAATGATCGATTTTATTGCGGGAAACCAGAAACGTGCCGTCCGTTTGTGTCAGCTGCGCAAAATTGATAACCGGGTCATTGGAGCCCTGTGCGGATACGTAAATGGATGTTTCAGAGCCAACGAGCGCAACATCCGCGCTATCCGAAAGCAGAGCTGTCATCGTTTTATCTCCGCCCGCAGTAGTTGTAAGCTCAACATTAAGCCCTTCTTCTTCAAAAAAACCTTTCTCAAGGGCAACATATTGCGGGGCATAGAAAATGGAACGTGTCACCTCCGCAACGCGGACATTCAGAACTTCATCCTTGCCGCAAGCGGCCAAAGGAATAATAAGTATCGACGTAAGCAGCAGAAGCATGCTCACTTTTAACCATTTTTTCATAAGCCGTATGACCTCCCTTATGGTAAAAAAATTCAGATTTAAAAGCCTAGGATATCGTATGAAAACGGAAAAAATGTGTGAATGCCTATATGAAAACTTTTTAGTAGCAGGGAGGAATGCTCATACTAGTAGTCGTAGCAGGAAAAAAAGTTAGGAGTATGGAAACGAACCGGACTTTTGAAATTTAGCGAAACTTTTTAAAACGAAATCAATTTACATGAAGCATGTATCACTTTTCGAAAATACATGTGAGTTTGCATGGTTTAGTTCGACTCTTAAAATATATGTGCAGGTTCCCGGTCTAACGCCATTTAGCAAATAATTAACTCCAAAAGGGAGATGGAAATATGAATTTCGAAAACGGGCAAATCATTGATAAGCAGAGATTTCCTTCACCCAATCCAGCGATCGAGTTATCCGTGGTCACTTATTATGCAAACGGATTACATATAAAGGGCCTGCTTGCAGAGCCAAAAGGTGAAGAATTGTATGATGGATTCCTTTATCTGCGCGGTGGTATTAAGAATGTCGGCAAAGTGAGGCCTGGGAGGATTGTTCAGTTTGCCTGTGAAGGCTTTATTGTATTCGCGCCTTTTTACAGGGGTAATCAGGGAGGAGATGGAAACGAGGATTTTGGGGGGGATGACCGGCAGGATGCATTTGCAGCTTTCACCCTTCTCCAGGAGCACATCAGGGTAAAGAGGGTTCATGTTTTTGGCTTTTCACGCGGTGGTGTAATGGCGCTGCTTACTGCCATTCAATTTCCTGAAGCAGCATCAGTTGTGACATGGGGAGGCGTTAGCGATATGTTCCTGACCTATGTGGAACGCAAGGATCTTCGCAGGATGATGAAAAGGGTAATTGGCGGGACCCCGACCAAATTTCCTGACCGCTATAAATACAGGACGCCGCTTTTTCAGCTGGAAAAGCTGCAGGCGCCTGTCCTGATCATCCATGGGGAGCAGGATCGGAATGTTTCGGCAGAGCATTCCTTCCGCCTTGAAAAAAGGCTTAAAGCACTCAATAAAAAGGTGGATAGCTGGTATTTTAAAGAATACACCCATTACTTTCCGCCAAATGTTAATCGCAAAACCGTTGAGGATTTAACATCCTGGATGAAAAGCCATGAATGAGGATCTTCTTAATTTTTCTTAGGGGCTTTCAGCGCAGCAAAAGGTGGGGTAAAATAGAGGTAAGAACATCACAATGAAGGAGAGATACCAATGGGTATGCCTTTGGAGTTAAATACCATGATCGTGACAAAGGGCAGGGAAAAGAGGCTTGATGAAAACTATTTTTCACTGGTCAAAGAAGGGTACAGACTATACCCTCTGGACATCCCTGTTGAGGTGAAAAGAACGATTGATGGCGACCTGAACGGCACAGGGATCATCAAAAAAGTGGAGTGGGAAAATAACCAGACAGTCATTATGTATCAGCTAGTAGCATTAAATTCAACAAATTAAATGAGCGACTGGACTATGTCCGGGCGCTTTTTTTTATGTTTAAGCTGTGGTAATGCTCAGTGATGATTAAGCACTGTGTTGATTGGAGCGGAAGGCGCGGGATCCACGAAAATGCATTCGCATTTCCTTTGTGCGGTGTTTATTCGAGGATACCTTTACATAGTCCTGCGGAAAAAAGCGAACCCAAGGGAGACCCTCTAGGCGTAGAACGCCGAGGAGTGTCGGAAGCCCGCTGTTCGCTGAGTGACTGCAGAGTAAATCAACACCCTAATATAAAAGAGCCTATGCTTAAAAATTTTTCCATCAAAACTGTAAGATGGAATCAAAAAATCCGTCCTATTTAACAAAGGGGGGTAAGTTGATGGAGGCCGGCCGGCAAGTGGAACAGTGGTTTCTAGAATATGAAAAAGATATCACCAATTATCTGGTGTATTTTACAGGATCCAGGGATGTAGAGGATCTTGTGCAGGAAACATTTTTAAAGGCATATCAGTCCTACGGGCGTTTTAAATTTGACTCCAATCCAAAGACGTGGCTAATCAGTATCGCACGCAATGCAGCCATTGATTTTTATAGAAAAAGTAATGTCTGGAAAAATCTGAAGGATAAACTGTCAAGGCAATCTTCGGAAAATGAATCCGCAATCACAGAAGAAATTTTAATCCAAAAGGCAGAATCTGCCCGGTTGCTGGGGGCTATCAATCAATTGAAAAATAACTACCGCGACGTGGTCCTGCTCAGAGGGATTGCTGATCTATCAACTGAGGAGACGGCCGAGGTACTTGGGTGGACAGGAAGTAAAGTAAATGTCACCTTTCACCGAGCGGTAAAAAAACTAAATTTGCTTTTAAAGGGGGATGAGCAAGGTGACCCATCTTTCAGATAAAGAGCTGCTTGAGAGAATGAAAGAATTCCCCACTCATAAATTAAAGGGGGAACAGAAAAATAGAATCATACACAGTATGCGGAAGCAAAAGTCGCCTAAAAGAAAATTTGGCTTTTCTTTTCAACGGGCGGGTGTTTTAGCGGCATTTCTTGCAGTCCTCATCATTGTGCCTATTTTATTTTTGGAAAATAAAAGCGAGCCAGAAAAGCATTTGGGGGCAGGTGTTGAAAGAGCTGAAAATGGAGATTATTTTGCGCTTACGGATGAAGATGGGAAACCTGTATTTCCCGATTCCAATTTTGGACTACCTGGAAGGGTCAGCTTGTTAAGTCCTCCTGAATGGATTGCCGGTGATGATAGAAGTGTAGCAAAAATCATGGTCTATTTATGGTGGAAGCCTGGCGAGCAGGTTTACCAAAACATGAAAGTGGAAGCAGTCCATGTGGATACCGGCATTACACAGGAAATGGCTTCATTTACATTAAGCGCAGGCATGTATGGCTCTGATGCCCATGCTTTGACAAGCTTTAAACCTTTTGAAAAGCATGGCGTATGGAATCTGAAGTTTATGTTCGGGGAAAAAACCTTTGAAGAATTCTCAATTTACGTGAAGGAGCCTTATGTCAAAATCGGTGATTCCACACTAATGATTTCGCAGGAGGACCTGGTGGCAGGAACATTTGAAAATGTAAATCTTGAGGTTGAGGGAGAAGACTTGCCCGGGCAAGTTGAGCTTGAGCTGTTTCGTTTTGAAGACGGAACAGCAGAGGTATTCCTTTTTTCTGGGAAAACAGATTATATTAAAGCAGACACTGGTAAAAAGGTAGGCATGTATACTGGCGATCTTGTAATCAAGAAAAGCGGGCGATACAGAATGAGTACTCTGCAACAATCTGTACCAATTGAGGTGAGGAAGCCGGTTGATTAATAGGCTTAGTGGGGAAAGTAGCTAAAGGTAGCCTTTCTTTTTAGAAAAAGGCTCTGTTAAAGCTTATTGTTGTTTTTAGCACCCTGTTGATTGGAGCGGAAGGCACTAATCCCGCGAAAATGCATTCGCATTTCCTTCGTGCGGTATTATTTCAGGGAAGCTTATTCAAAGTCCTGCGGGAGTGCGGATCAAAGGGAGATCCCGCAGGAGCAAAGCGACGAGGAGCGTCGGACCGCCCGCTGTTCGCTGAGTGCCTCGTGCTGAAATCAACAGGCAAATTTAACAGAGCCCGAATCAGCGGAGAAAAGGGAGAAAGGGAACAAAAGCGATCCACACAAAGCGCATACCAGGAAATGCAAAAATAAAAGTACACAAGCATGAACCAACAAAAAAGGAATTGCCGCTCAAACGGCAATTCCTTTTTATATTATGCGATTGGTCCGCCTTTTTCTTCGATTTCAGAAGAAACACTTGTGAACTTTTTAAAGTTCTCGCGGAATTTCGCTGCAAGTTCTTTAGCTTTTATTTCATATGCGGCTTTGTCAGCCCAAGTTTTGCTTGGCTGAAGGACTTCATCAGGCACACCTGTTACGTGCTGTGGAATTTCAAGGCCGAAGATTTCGTCTTTGATTGTGTCTACGTTGTTTAGTTCGCCTTCAAGAGCAGCTTCTATCATTGCGCGTGTGTAGGCAAGCTTCATGCGTTCACCGACACCGTACTCTCCGCCAGTCCATCCTGTGTTCACAAGGAAGACTTTCGCGTTATGCTCATCGATTTTTTCGCCAAGCATTTCAGCGTAGCGATTTGCAGGCAGCGGAAGGAATGGCGATCCGAAGCAAGTAGAGAATGTTGCCTGCGGTGATGTGATGCCGCGCTCTGTTCCTGCAAGCTTAGATGTATAACCACTCAAGAAATGGTACATTGCCTGTTCCTTGGATAGTTTGGAGATTGGAGGCAATACGCCAAATGCGTCAGCTGTTAAGAACACAATGGTATTAGGATGTCCGGCAATACTTGGGTCAACGATATTATCAATGGCCTGCAGCTGGTATGCTGCACGTGTATTTTCAGTTAATGTGCTGTCGTCGTAATCTGCCACGCGTGTTTCGCTGTTAACCACTACATTTTCCAATACAGCCCCAAAGCGGATCGCATCGAAAATTTGCGGTTCTTTTTCACGTGATAAGTTGATGCATTTCGCATAGCATCCGCCTTCAATGTTGAATACCCCGTTTGCAGACCAGCCGTGCTCGTCATCACCGATCAAGCGTCGGTTTGGATCAGCAGACAATGTTGTTTTGCCAGTTCCGGATAATCCGAAGAATAAAGCAACATCGCCTTCCCTTCCAACGTTGGCTGAACAGTGCATAGGAAGGATTCCGTTCTCTGGAAGCATATAGTTCATCACTGAGAAGATGGACTTTTTCATTTCACCAGCATATTCTGTACCGCCGATTAAAACTGTGCGGCGTTCGAATGAAATGATGATGAATGTTTCGGATTTTGTGCCATCAACAGCAGGATCTGCTTTGAAATTAGGAGCAGAGATTACAGTAAACTCAGATGCATGGTCAAGAAGCTCATCTTCTGCCGGGCGAATGAATAATTGGTGTGCAAATAGGTTGTGCCAAGCATATTCATTAATGACCTGGATCGGCATGCGGTATTTCTTATCAGCGCCTGCATAGCCTTTGAAAACAAATACCTCTTCTTTTTCTTTTAAGTAGTTTAAGACTTTATTATATAAGCTGGAGAATGCTTCTTCAGAGATTGGCTGGTTCACGCTGCCCCAGTCCATTTTGTCTTTAGTTGATGCTTCTTCAACAATGTATTTATCTTTAGGTGAACGGCCTGTATATTTTCCTGTTGTGGCACGTACAGCACCAGTGGATGTAAGAGACCCTTCTTTACGGTTTAAAACTTTTTCCACAAGCTGAGGAACAGATAATTGTACTTGAATGTTGCTGCCTTTTAATAATTCGCTCAATTCATTTGATATGCTTACAGAGTTCATCTGATGAATACCTTCCTTTTTCCGATATTTTTTATGAAAGTGATTACATCTCAAAATTAGTATAACACATTAAATTAATTAGTCTATACTAATGCGTTAAATTTTTACCCAATGTTATAAAAATGTGCCAATAGACCAAAAGATGCATCTAAAGCGCCTTATAACCGGTATATGTTATTATAGAAGAAAGTGTTAAATCTGAAAATGGGACTGGTATTAATGAAGACAATTGCCCTTTATGATGGAACGTGTTCCTTATGCAAGGAAACAAAGCGGCTTTCTGAAAAGCTAGATTGGCTCAAACAGGTGGAGTGGATTTCCCTGCAGGAATATGAAAGAAATCTGAACTCCATTTCATTTTCAAAACAGGATCTGCGAAAAGAACTTCATATCATTACTCCTGCTGGTGATATTAAAAAAGGGTACTATGCTGTGAGGAGGCTGCTGCGGCATTTTCCTGCAACATTTTTATTCAGCGTTCTTTTATATATCCCGTTTACCCCTATAATAGGAAATCCCATTTATCAATGGATCGCTAAAAACAGGCATAAATTTTTAAAGAAAAAGTGCGATGACGGAAGCTGCTCGCTGTAAGTATAGCACCATATTTTCTGCAGTGAAATTTTACTGTAAAAAATGATTGAAATTTGTTGACATGATTCGGTAAAATACGGTATGATTCAACCTTGAACGGATACTCTCTTATCCCGAGCTGGTGGAGGGACAGGCCCTATGAAACCCAGCAACCTGCTAAAAGGCAATAAACAGCAAAGGTGCTAACCTGACGCAAGGACGTAATTCCTTGAACGATAAGAGTGAAAGGCGCGAATCGATTTGCTTTCAACCTTTTCACTAATGAGAAGGTTTTTTATTTTGTTTATCTAGCTCCAGCACCCAGCCTCTCGAGGTCATAAGCCATTCCCTTGCAGAAGGCAAAGAAACGCCTTCCTTCAGGGCCTGTCTTATGCTTGTCGAGGCTAAACGGGCGCTTGCGCTTTTAAAACTGGCAATGGGATGAACGGCTTTTGGAATGTACTATTTATGTGAGTTTTTTGGCCTGGCTCTGCTAGCGATTCTGCTTTTTAAGAGGCAGCTTCCAGCGGTGCATAAGAATATGAACCTCGGCTTTCTGGCCAGCGTTTCCAATTTTCTTAATAAAAACTCCATGTTTATTTCATACTACTAAGGGAATGAGTTCCGTATCAAACAGAGATCCTTGAAATGGCAGGAAAAAGTTTTTAGGCTGCTCCCGCGTTTCTAATTCTCGCTCAATTTTCTATTTATAAGGAGGAAGCCAGATGTCAACAAAGCGTCGTTTGTTTACTTCTGAATCAGTTACTGAAGGTCATCCGGATAAAATTTGTGACCAAATTTCTGATGCAATTTTAGATGCGATTTTATCTAAAGATGCGAATGCCCGCGTTGCTGCAGAAACTTCTGTAACAACAGGACTTGTATTAGTTGCAGGTGAAATCACAACATCTACATACGTAGATATTCCAAAAATCGTTCGTGAAACGGTGAAAGAAATCGGTTATACACGTGCTAAATATGGTTTTGACTCTGAAACATGTGCAGTATTAACTTCCATTGACGAACAGTCAGCGGATATCGCAATGGGTGTTGACCAAGCATTGGAAGCACGCGAAGGAAAAATGAGCGATGAGGAAATCGAAGCAATCGGTGCAGGAGACCAGGGCTTAATGTTTGGCTTTGCCTGCAACGAAACAAAAGAGCTTATGCCTCTTCCGATTTCTTTAGCACATAAATTATCCCGCCGCCTGACTGAAGTGCGCAAAGAAGAGATTCTTCCTTACCTTCGTCCAGACGGCAAAACTCAGGTAACGGTTGAGTATGATGAAAATGACAAGCCTGTCCGTATTGACACGATTGTTATTTCCACTCAGCATCATCCGGAAATCAGCCTGGAGCAAATCCAGCGCAACCTGAAGGAACATGTCATCAATCCGGTTGTTCCGAAAGAACTAATCGATGAGGATACAAAATACTTCATTAATCCAACTGGACGTTTCGTTATCGGCGGACCTCAAGGGGATGCAGGGTTAACGGGACGCAAAATCATTGTAGATACTTACGGCGGTTATGCACGCCACGGCGGCGGAGCATTCTCCGGTAAGGATCCTACAAAGGTTGACCGTTCTGCTGCCTATGCTGCACGCTATGTTGCGAAAAACCTTGTAGCTGCTGGTTTAGCAGAAAAAGTGGAAGTACAGCTTGCCTATGCTATTGGTGTAGCACAGCCAGTATCCATATCTGTGGATACATTCGGCACAGGAAAAGTAGATGAAGATGTACTTGTTGATCTTATTAGAAAGCATTTTGATCTTCGTCCTGCAGGCATTATTAACATGCTTGACCTTCGCCGCCCGATCTATAAGCAAACAGCTGCTTACGGCCATTTCGGACGTACAGATGTTGACCTTCCTTGGGAGCGTACAGACAAAGCTGAAGTCCTTCGTTCTGAAGCCATCTAATAAAAAAGCGGGAGTTGCATTTTATATGTAACTCCCGCTTTCTTTTTTACGTCTTACAACATATAAGGGAAAATTCACCCGTTTAGGGTCTTTCTGCCCTTTAGGCGTTTAACGATTTATGTTATCGTATAAACTTCTGATAATGGCTTTATTTTCCGTTGAGATTTTTTTCATAATCCCCGTGCTAATTTAAAATGATTAGTGGTAGTATTATAGGGTATGTTTTTTAGAGACAGAGGAGCCGAAAAGGCTATATTAAATAATGAGAAAAGAATGGAGTAGGTGACGTACATAATGTGTGGTTTTATTGGTTGTGTACATGATAAAGCACAAAATTACCGTGACGCAGATAAAGAGCAATTTGAAAATATGAATGATATCATTACCCATCGCGGCCCGGATGATTCGGGATATTATTTTGATGAACATATCCAATTTGGCTTCCGCCGGTTGAGTATTATCGATATTGAAAGCGGACATCAGCCGCTGACTTATGAGAATGAGCGTTATTGGATTATTTTTAATGGTGAAATCTACAACTATGTGGAATTGCGTGAAGAACTACTCAAAGCAGGCTTGAGCTTTGAAACTAGCTCTGATACAGAGGTTATTATCGCCCTTTACAGCCATTTAAAAGAAAAAGCTGTTGAAAAGCTTCGCGGCATGTTCGCTTTTGTGATTTGGGATAAAAAGGAGCAGTCATTATACGGAGCAAGAGATCCATTCGGGATTAAACCTTTCTTTTACTATGACAAAGGAGACCGTACCTTCTTTGGTTCAGAAAAGAAGAGCATCCTATTGGCGCTGCAGAATGATGTATTGAATTATGATTCCTTGCAGCACTATTTAACCTATCAGTTTGTGCCTGAGCCAAATACGATGTCAGAAGGAATCCATAAGCTGGAGCCAGGCCACTATTTCACGAAAAAAATAGGCGCTCCAATGGATATCAAACGCTATTGGAAAGCGGCTTTCCATCCTGTTCAAAAACCGGAAGCTGACTTTACTAAAGAAATTAGGGATGTATTATTTGATTCAGTTAAAATGCACATGCGTGCTGATGTTCCAGTTGGTTCATTCCTTTCCGGCGGTATCGACTCTTCTATCATTGCATCGATTGCAAAGGAATTCCATCCGGCTATTAAAACCTTCTCCGTCGGATTTGAGCGCAATGGCTTCAGCGAAGTGGATGTGGCGAAGGAAACGGCAGAAAAACTGGGCGTTGAAAACATCAGCTATATCATATCGCCTGAGGAATATATGAATGAGATTCCGAGAATTATGTGGCATATGGATGACCCGCTTGCAGATCCAGCCTGCGTACCTCTTTATTTTGTAGCTAGGGAAGCGCGCAAACATGTAACGGTTGTTCTTTCCGGTGAAGGTGCCGATGAGCTGTTCGGCGGCTATAATATTTACCGTGAGCCGCAATCTCTTGAGGTGTTCAACAAAATACCGGCAATCGGCAAAAAGCTGTTAAGAATGATTGCGAACATGATGCCAGAAGGAATGAAGGGTAAAAGCTTTATCGAACGAGGCGTAACACCGATGGAGGAGCGCTATATCGGAAATGCGAAAATGTTTACAGAAGAAGAAAAGCGCAATCTGCTTCATGTTTATAAAGATGGCCTGAATTATACGGATATCACAAAGCCGCTTTATGAAGAAAGCCGGGATTATGATCCGGTTGACCGCATGCAGTATATTGATATCCACACATGGATGCGCGGAGACATTTTATTAAAAGCGGACAAAATGACGATGGCCCATTCACTTGAGCTGCGTGTTCCTTTCCTTGATAAAGAAGTGTTCGAAATAGCTTCTAAAATACCGACCAGCCTGAAAACGGCGAATGGTACAACGAAGTACATTCTTCGCAAAGCAGCTGAAGGTGTTGTTCCTGATCATGTGTTAAACCGCAAAAAGCTTGGCTTCCCGGTTCCAATCCGCCATTGGCTGAAAGATGAAATGAACGATTGGGCTAAAAATATCATCCGTGAAAGCAGCACAGATCATCTAATCAACAAAGAATATGTGTTAAGGCTTCTTGAGGACCATTGCCAGGATAAAGCAGATAACAGCCGTAAAATCTGGACTGTTCTTATGTTCATGGTATGGCATCAAGTTTATGTAGAAAAGAAATACTCCTTTGAAAAAGAGTACTTAGTGAATAAAGATCTTCAGCCTCTAAAAGGCTAAAAAAACGTCCATCAGGGGAATCCTGATGGACGTTTTTATTGCGGTAGATAAGTAATAGCTTGTCTTCCCATCTGCACCCAGGCTTCCTCGAAGTCCGCAATGGGAGCTTTTTTATTTTTTTCGCCTGTCAGCGGATCGTTGAAATACATATATTCCTGATCATAGCCTGTCAGCAGTACAGAATGCTCTTTGTATGTAATCTGGATTTCGCCGCTTGGCGTATGCCATGTTTGGAAAAAATCATCCGAGAGCTTTTTATATGCAGTATTGGTAATGATCCAAACTGGCCTTCCGTCTGATAGGTGAATTTTTAACTCTGTAAAATCGGAACCGGTAAGATCTCTAATGGAGCCCGGTAAATACTTTTCGGCAAGCTCTTTCACAGGCTTATGGTAAACGCCAAGTCCTGGATTATCAAAGGAAAGCATATCGCCCACAAATCCGTCGTTCGGATGGCCAAAGTAAATTTTCCCGTTTTCTATATTATAAGGTTCAGGGTTTTTCTTTATCTCTTTTGCCAGAGTGATTTTATCAGCCTTTATGCCTGCATGCTGAAGGAGCATGGACAGGCTTGTCACTTCGCATCCTCTTGGCAGTTCAGGAAATTGATTAACAGCGGGAAGATCAATCAGCGTTTCGTCTTTAATTTTAACAACGGCAGTATTGTGCTCTATAAAAGCACTAGTTTTCTTAACGGGTTCACTTAGCCATGACTTCATCTGATCGACTGCCGAAGCTGACCGGTTCTGGTCCCAATTATCAAGCACAAAGGCAGCAGAAATAAGGATAAAAACAACCAGAAACAGTGATGCTGTTTTTAAGAGTGTCTTTCTAAATATCATAATCAAAAACAGAAAAAGCATGATTGCTGCTATATATAAATACAATTCCTTCACCCGCCTCAGTCTAACTGCTTGTTTATTATCGGCAAAATCCCTTAATTATTAAATTTATAAGCTTAGTTCATGCTGGAAAGGGAATAAGTTAGAAGAATGAGAGCCGTGTTATTTAGTGTCTTTCTGCAAAGACTTATAGTATTGCCCTTTTTCGGCATATTCCCTGCTGATGCGTTCCATATCTTGAATATCTTCGGGGGTCAGTTCACGTATAACCTTGGCAGGCCTTCCAAAAGCAAGTGTATTTGGCGGGATTTTTTTGCCCTGTGGAACAAGACTGCCCGCGCCAATGAAAGCACCCTCGCCGATTTCCGCCTGATCCAACACAATGGAACCCATCCCTATTAATGCTTTTTTACGGATAATGCAGCTATGCAGGATTACCTGATGGCCGATAGATACTTCATCTTCCAATATCAATGGGTTATTTGGGCTTTGGTGCAGAACTGAATTGTCCTGGATATTTACTTTTCTGCCGATAATAGTGGATGCTACATCTCCTCGGATAACGGTGTTAAACCATACGCTGGATTCCTCGCCGATCTCCACATCACCGGTTATGGTAGTAAAATCAGCAATAAAAGCTGACTCTGCAATTTTGGGTTCTTTGTCTTTGTATGGATAGATCATCTTTGAACACTCCTATAAGTAGTTTGATTATTTTGATTCTATCACAAGAAGCATTTTAATGTTATTTTAGCAAAGGCTGTGCTAAAGCTTCTTGTTGTTTTTGCACCCTGCTGATTGGAGTGGAAGGTGCGAGATCCTCGAAAATGCATTCGCATTTTCATCGTGCGGTGTTTATTCGAGGATGCTGATTCAATGACCAGCGGGAAGAGACTGTCGAAGGGAGACCCCACAGGCGCGAATGCGCCGAGGAGCCTCCCTGACCGCTCGCGGTTCGCTAGGTCCCTGGAGCGGAAATCAACAGGCAAGTTTAACAGGCCTTAGCAAAAAGATCGGCGTACTTTTATCGGTGTTTGATTGAGGAACAATTTAAGCATCTAGGCTATAATATATTTACATAAGATGGTTCGTAATAAAAGGCTAGGGGGATGGACTATGTGGAAATGGGAAACTGAAGGAGAAGCAAAGGGCGTTATTGTCATGGTGCATGGGGCAATGGAGCATCATCGCCGCTATGGCTGGCTGATTGAAATGTGGCGCTTGGCTGGTTTCCATGTCATAATGGGAGATCTTCCTGGCCAAGGCATGACGACAAGGTCAAGAAGAGGCCATATTGATTCCTTTGATGAATATATTCTTGAAGTAAAGGATTGGGTACAAGCTGCATATGAGTTCGAATTGCCGGTTTTTCTTTTAGGGCATAGCATGGGCGGCCTGATTGCCATTCGGCTGCTTCAGGAAGAAAGAATGAATTTGGCTGGAGTGATTCTTTCGTCTCCATGTTTAGGTCTAGTCAAACAGCCTTCCAAATTCCTTAACTTTTTATCGCTTGGCCTTAACTCATTGGTGCCAAGCCTGAAAATGGATGCTGGCTTGTCCGTAGAGATGGCAACCAGAAATCAGGATGTACTTGATGCAGATTTGAACGATTCTCTCTACGTAACCAAGGTTTCAGTCCGATGGTACCGGGAACTTGTGGCATCCATAAAGCTCGCCTTTGAAAACCTGGATAAAATACAGGATGTGCCGCTCCTTGTTTTGCAGGGCGGCGATGACAAAATTGTCAATAAAACAACTGTCAGAGACTGGTTTAACCTGGCGCCCTTCTCCGAAAAAAGATTCAAAGAATGGCCAAAATGCTATCATGAAGTTTTTAATGAACCGGAGCGGGAAGAAGTCTTCGAGTACACAAAAGATTTTGTTAACAGCCAATTAAAAGCTCTAGGTTATGTTGTGTAAAAGGGGAAAATTCAAACTCTGCCCTCTTGGGTAAGATTAACACCCATAATGGGTTTCCGATGAGCAAAAAAGGTCGCTAATGAACATGATTAATGACCAAACTAGGGTTAGAAGTAAGAATATCGTTGTTAATCAGCTGGATTAACGCCCAAAATGAGCTTGCTATGTAGGTATGGTAGTTAATGAACATGATTAACGACCAAAAGTGGGTTAGAAATAAGAAATCGTTGTTAATCAGCTGGATTAACGCCCAAAATGAGCTTGCTATGTAGGTATGGTAGTTAATGAACATGATTAACGACCAAAAGTGGGTTAGAAATAAGAATATCGTTGTTAATCAGCTGGATTAACGCCCAAAATGAGCTTGCTATGTAGAGTATAGTAGTTAATGAACATGATTAACGACCAAAAGTGGGTTAGAAATAAGATTATCGTTGTTAATCAGTTGATTTAACGCCCATAATGGGTTTACGATGAGCAAAAGGTCGTTAATCAATTTGTTACCACTCAAAATAAATCGTCTGTCAGATGAAAAATAGCTGGAATTAACCCGGCAGCTTTCGGGGATAGCGTTAAGAGGATGCAACCAACTTTAATAAATAACTAAACAGCAGGTGCCCTGTGCCAAAGGAGGTAGGTAATGTCATGAGTGTCCCTTCCATGCCAATTAGTTTGATGTCACATGTATATCGGAAAGTTCTGCCTGCAGTCCATAAAGAGTTGGCATATTGGAAAAGCAGGGCAGAAGCCATCCCGGATCCGGAATTAAGGAACCAGGCCCTTGCCAGCATTGAGCATAAAACCTTCCACTGTGAAGGCGGGGCGATTATGTCTTTAATGGCCAAGGCAAAGTACGAGGAAGCCATAAGATTTATTGTCGCTTATCAGACAATCAGCGATTATTTGGACAATCTATGCGACCGCAGTACTTCGCTGGACCCTGGAGATTTTGCCGCTCTGCATGAGTCAATGGAGGATGCGCTGAACACCGATGCCTCCAGCAAAAATTATTATCGCTTGAGAAATGAACAGGATGATGGAAATTATCTCGCGGATTTAGCAGCCACCTGCAGGGAAGTTTTATCCGGCCTAGAGCATTACTCTCATATAAAAAGCCATTTGCTAGAATTATGCCGCTATTACTGTGATCTGCAAATACATAAGCATGTGGTTGTGGAGGAGCGAGTTCCACGCCTGCAAACCTGGTTTGATCAATACAGGTCGGATATTCCGGAGATGGAATGGTATGAATTTTCAGCTTGTTCCGGGTCGACGCTCGGAATTTTCTGCCTTGTCTCTTACGCGTTAAGGGATGATTTTGAAAGGGAACATGCAGAAAATATCCGTAATGGCTATTTTCCTTATATCCAGGGCCTCCATATTCTTCTGGACTACCTGATTGATCAGGAAGAAGATCGAGCTGGCGGGGACTTAAACTTCTGCTTTTATTATGAAAATGAAGAAAAGCTGTTTTCGCGCCTCAAGCACTTTGTCCTTGAAGCGGACAAGCATACCGAAAAGCTTCCCCATAAGCATTTCCACAAATTGATTAATCGCGGATTGCTGGGCATCTATCTATCAGATGAAAAAGTTAGAAAACAAAGGAACGTGCGGAGATTAGCGAAAAGCATGATCAAAACAGGCGGAATGGTCAGTTATTTCTTTTACATGAACGGACGGGCTTACCGGGCAATCCAAAAATTGATGCCGGCCGGGATGGCCAAAGCATTTATAAAATAATAAAAGCCTGCATTCACGCAGGCTTTTTGCATTTGTTTACCGTTTTTCAATCGCCAAAATAAACGGAGGATTATTCTTTTGATTAATAAACTGATATTGCAGAACATGGACCAGGCTTTGGTCCAGATGTTTGACATAACGGAGCAGGTAATCACGTTCAACCGCTCCTTCTATATGGCCGTGATAAATGACCAAAAGAATAATTCCTTCAGGTGCCATCAGCTCCAATAGCTGGTCGATGGCAGAAATCGTTGTTTGCGGCCGGGTAACAATTGATTTATCCCCGCCAGGCAAATAGCCTAAATTAAAAATGGCAGCGGTTATTTTACCATGATGGACAGGCGGGACATTTTGAAGGATATATTCGTGTCCGGAGTGGAAAAGGGTAGCCCGGTCAGCCAGCTCATGCTCCGCAAGCCGTGCTTTCGTATTAAAAACTGCATCCTCCTGAATATCGAACCCGTAAACCCTTCCGTTTGGCCCGACTAAATTGGCAAGATAAACCGTATCGTGCCCGTTCCCTAAAGTCCCATCAATGACGATGTCTCCGGGGGACACTGCTTTTTCAAGCAGCTGCCTTGCAAAAGGTAAAATTCTTTCAAGCTTCATGATATCGCCTCCAATTGGCTGGGGCTAAAAAATTTCCCTTGCCAGCTGTTTCTGCGCTTCAATTCTGCATCAATGCTATTGAGAACCTCCCACTTATTGACGCTCCACATCGGCCCGATCATTAAATCAATCGGACCATCGCCCGTAATTCGATGCACAATCATTTTTGGAGGTAAAATTTCCAGCTGGTCGCATACTAAGTTTACATACTCTTCAAGAGACAGGAACTCGAGCATTCCTTTTTCAAATTGCTTGACCATTGGCGTTCCCTTTAATAAATGAAGAAGGTGAATCTTAATTCCCTGTACATCAAGCTTTGCAATCTCACGTGCTGTTTCCATCATCATTTCAGGCGTTTCAAGCGGAAGGCCATTAATAATATGGGAACATACGCGGATCCCATGTTTACGGAGTTTGTTTACTCCCTCCACATAGCACTGGTAGTCATGTGCGCGGTTGATCAGCAGGCCTGTCCGCTCATGAACAGTCTGTAATCCCAGCTCTACCCAAAGGTAGGTTCTTTGGTTAAGCTCGGCCAAGTATTCGACTACATCATCCGGCAGGCAGTCAGGGCGCGTTGCGATGGAAAGGCCAACAACTCCTTCCTGCTCAAGCACCCTTTCATACATTTCACGCAGCACTTCTACAGGAGCATGTGTGTTTGTGAAAGCCTGAAAGTAGGCCATATACTTGCCATCTTTCCATTTATGGTGCATTTTTGTCTTAATTTCGTTAAATTGTATTTCCAAATCGTCTGCACGGTTTCCAGCAAAATCCCCTGAGCCTGCCGCACTGCAAAATGTGCACCCGCCATGTGCAACAGTACCGTCTCGGTTAGGGCAATCGAAGCCGCCGTCCAGTGCTACTTTGAAAACTTTATGGCCAAATTCATTCCGTAAATGATAATTCCATGTATGGTAGCGCTTATTATCAGATGCAAACGGAAAAGGATTAGTTTGATCCATACCTGTTTCCTCCCTTTGAGAACTTATATATAAAGGTTTGAAAGTATACTTTTTAATAAAAGCTCTTTTAATTTTGCCTGTTGATTTCCGTGGGCGGCCCGACGCTCCTCGGCGCCCTGCGCCTGCGGGGTCTCCCTTTGACATGCTTCTTCCGCTGGAGTCTCGCGCCTTTCGCTCAAATCAACTAAGTGCCAAAATCAATAATGAGCTTTAACTAAGCCTTTAATAAAAATACGGGGCGATGAAGTGCACCCATTTAGCTTTGACAAAATTAATCTTAACATGAACGTAAAGCCTTATCCAAGGGGAATTGGCAGGAAATAGGGTAGTAAGGATTGCGGAAAAATGAACAGACTAATACATGAAGCATGCATGCTTCTATACCCATTCTTCAAGGAGGGGAACGTAAAATGGCAACTCGTGAATCGATGGATACACTCTTGCAGCAATGTGAGGATGCAATCCGCTATGCACAGGAGCAGTTTGATGCCGGACGGACACAGGAGCACTATAATGATGAAGACTACTCCAGTGCTCTTCAATCTTTGGAAGCTGCTTATAATGATATTACTCAAATGGCCCATAGCGCCAATTCCCAGCAGCGGGAACAGCTTCACCGTATGAGGCTTCAGCTGCAGCAGCTCCAAAATCAGATGATTATACTTCCTCATTAAGGAGTGATCGATTTGAAAAAACGTTCAAAGCAGAATAATCCTGAACAAAAAACACGAAACGGGGTCAATAGCCAGGACCTTGAACTCGGACAGGATTTTGATGCAGTAAAGCAATCGAAAAAGAAATATGAAAACACTGGCGGCCAGCCAGTCAAATCAAAATTCCATCCGGAACCGGAACAATCCTCCTAAATAAACATGGAAAAGCCCCGATGCGATTCGTATCGGGGCTTTAATATGCATCAAAAAGTGAAATTATTCTGTCTATAATAATCGAATGAAAACCTATTGCAAGGGCAGGAAAAAACAACTAAAATTATTTTGGATTTCGAAATATACTTCCGGAGGCAAATGTCCTCCATCAGTAAAATAAATTAGTTAAAGGGGCGTTTTTACATGCCGCGTACCTTATGGCTCTTAATTATTGGGATGGCAGTAAATGTAACCGGCTCTTCTTTTTTGTGGCCTTTAAATACCATTTACATTCATGAGCATTTAGGAAAATCTTTATCTGTTGCAGGCCTTGTCCTTATGCTGAATGCCGCTGCCAGTGTAGTCGGCAATTTGTTTGGCGGAAGCCTTTTTGATAAAATAGGCGGCTATCGGTCCATTCTTCTCGGTATTGGCATCACCGTAATGGCGCTTCTCGGCCTGACCTTCTGGCATGGCTGGCCTGCCTATGTGGTGTTTCTGACATTTGTGGGCTTTGGTTCGGGAATCGTTTTTCCATCGATGTTTGCGATGGCGGGATCGGTTTGGAAAGAAGGAGGGCGAAAGGCATTCAATGCCATCTATGTGGCCCAAAATGCTGGTGTGGCGATAGGTGCAGCTCTCGGCGGGCTTGTCGCATCTTATTCGTTCCAGCTAATTTTCCTGGCCAATACACTCATGTACATAGTATTTCTGCTGATAGCCGTATTCGGATACAAGGGCATTAATACCATTTCAGGCCAGCAAACATCGATCCTCCAGGAAAATCGAGTTGTTAAAAACCATACAAAGCTATATGCATTGCTTATTCTTTGTGTCGGATATTTACTATGCTGGGTTGGATATGTACAGTGGCAATCCACTATTGCGGCATATACCCAGGAGATGAACATTTCTCTAAAGCAATACAGCCTGCTTTGGTCTATCAACGGAGCACTGATTGTTCTTGGCCAGCCTTTTATCAGCGGTTTGGTAAAATGGTTCAAAACACTGAAGTCGCAGATGATCGCTGGAATGGTCATTTTTATTGGCTCCTTTGCAGCAGCCGCAAGCGCAGAGCAATTTTCTGCTTTTATTGTGGCAATGGTGATTCTGACGATAGGCGAAATGCTTATCTGGCCGGCAGTGCCGACGATTGCCAATCAACTCGCGCCAAAAGGGCGGGAAGGGTTTTACCAGGGTATTGTTAACAGCACCGCGACAGGCGGCCGTATGATTGGACCTTTATTGGGCGGTATTTTGGTTGACCTTTATGGAATCTCAATACTATTTGCTGTTTTGATGGTATTATATGTTTTTGCTATTATGACAACCCTGGTATATGACCGGAAATTGAAAGAGTCCAAGGAATTGGCACATGCTTCATAAAAAAACCTGCAGATTGCGGCTGCAGGTTTTTCTGTTTATAAGGTTTATCAACGAAATTAAGCCAGATATCAACGAAAAAATGAATATATCAACGAAATTTTAGATATATCAACGAAAATCCAATTTTATCAACGAATCCACCGGATTTATCGGCCAAGACATGACCCGCAGTCTTAGCCGGCGCCTTCCAAATATTCTTCCTTTTGCTTGTCTGCAAACACAACTTCATTGAAAAAGCTTTTTAATATAAGCCATCTGGCTGGATAGCAGTCAATAAAGTCTTCCAGCACCTCTTCTGAATAAAGAAGCAGAATATCCAGATCCGCTCTATGTTGCTTTAAGTCATAAAGGAGGGCATGCGGAATCGTGTAATAGTCATTCAGCTGCCATTGATTTAGTTTTATCGTGAGAATATTGTGCTCTTCAATGTAAGCCTCCAAAGTCTGTTTTTGTAACTGAGCACTTTCCTCTTTTGATAAATTTCCCGACTGCCAATGCGGGTTGATAAAAAAAATGCCTTTTATTCGAAACACCTCCCCAAGCTTCCGATTAATAATGGTATGGGCAATAAAACCGGGAAGAATACCTTGATTGCTGAATTTGTTGTCAGAAAAATATGATAAAATAAAAAGTAAAATTGAGCTTGCCTTAAAAGAGGAGATAAAATGAAAAGTGCATTATTTGATTTGCCAATTGAAATTGTTGAAACCATAGTTGAAAACGCTTTCGGGTGGCTGGTGGTTGTTGATAAAGATGGGAAAATTATTTATATAAATAAAAATTACTGCGATTTTCTGGAGGCTGAGAGGGAGCAGGTCCTGGGAATGCATGTCGCTCAGGTTATTGAAAATTCGCGGATGCACATTGTTGCGGCAACTGGAAAGGAAGAAATTGCCGACCTGCAATATATTAAAGGTAATTATATGATTGCAAATCGCATACCCATCGTTACGGACGGGGAAGTGATAGGGGCATTTGGGACCGTGTTCTTCAGGGATACAAAGGAATGGATGCAAATGAACAGCCATGTGAAGAGCATGCTGACAAAAATCCAAAGCTACATCCAGGACATTGACCGAAGCGTTAAATACAGCCTCGACGATATTTTAGGCAGCTCGAAACAAATCCAAAGCCTAAAGGAAAAAGTAAAAATGGTAGCAGCAAGCGATATTTCCGTTCTGATTCGCGGGGAAAGCGGGACTGGAAAAGAACTGTTTGCCCATAGCATTCACCAGCTCAGCAACAGAAGCCATCAGCCGTTCGTAAAAATAAACTGCGGAGCCATTCCGGAGCATCTGCTGGAATCAGAGCTGTTTGGATATGAGGAAGGAGCTTTTACAGGTGCGAAAAAAGGCGGCAAAAAAGGAAAGTTCCAGCTCGCCGATGGAGGCACATTATTTTTGGATGAAATCGGCGATATGCCCCTTAATATGCAAGTAAAGCTTTTGCGCGCTCTCCAGGAGGGTGAAATCGAAAGCGTTGGTTCGACTGCACCTGTTAATGTGGATGTCAGAATTATTGCGGCAACCAACCGGCCGCTCGAAAAAATGATGGAAGAGAAGCGTTTCAGGGAAGATTTATTTTATCGGATCAATGTCGTTCCGTTTATGGTTCCTTCATTACGTGATAGGCTGGAAGATCTGACTATCCTGATCGATTATTTTATAAAGAAAATCACCAAAAAGTCAGGCAAGAGGATTAGTGCGATTACTGATAATGTAATCGAAAAATTTCACCAGTACAGCTGGCCGGGGAATATCAGAGAGCTGGAAAATGTCATAGAAGCATCTGTGCATTTAACCAGCAATGAAACCATCTCTGCGGAATCATTGCCAGATTACATGAAAGAATCGGCTGTTTACCCTGTTGGCAAAAAGAAACTGAAGGATATTATGGAAGAAACAGAAAAGCGGATCCTAACCCAGAGTTTAAGCAAGTTTAACAATGATCGCCTTGAAGCGGCGAAAGCCCTTGGAATCAGCAAATCTTCCATGTATGAAAAGCTAAAAAAATATGGAATTGATTAAGATTTAAATAGTCCAGAAATCCGGAACCCATTCCAAATTTCTGGACTATTTTCATTCTAGTAATTTTATTTTTAAAAAATCAAGGTGTAGACATAATTATCTGAAAACTCGTCTAGTATATTGGCGGACTTGCCATTTACTCATTCCAGAATTCCGGAAAAAAGATTCATAAATTATTCATTATCCCCCTTTCTATAAAGTAATTCATTTTGGCATGGTTCTTGCAACATTAATTAGCAAATAAGCCACTTTCGTTAAACGACGTTCAGCTTATTTTTGCAAACGGTTACAAAAGGGAGGGTGCCAATTAGTTTTTTCTATTTAAAAATAAGGCTCTGTTAAATTGGCCTGTTGATTTTCGCTCCAGGCGCTCCCTTTCCGCGGGCGGTCCGGGAGCCTCCTCGGCGCATCCGCGTCTGGGGGGTCTCCCTTTGACACGCTCCTCCCGCAGGACATTGAACCAGCATCTTCACCGCACGAAGGAAATGCGAATGCATTTTCGAGGAGTCGCGCCAACCACTCCAATCAACAGGGTGCTAAAATCAACAATAATCTTTAACTCAGCCGAAAATAAAGGGGGAAATGCAATGCTTAGTATGATCGGTTTAATAGGCGGGCTCGCCCTGCTGATTTTCTTAACCATGCGGGGGATGAATCTTTTGGTAGTAGGGCCATTGTCCGCACTGTTTGTAGCTGTTTTTAGCGGTATGCCGCTGTTTCCGCAGCTGGCTGGTGAAGGAGAGGCTAATCTGGTCGGGAATTATATGTCCGGTTTTTCAGGTTTCGTCACTTCATGGTACTTAATGTTCCTATTGGGGGCAATTTTTGGGAAAGTAATGGAGGATAGCGGAGCGGCTGACAGTGTATCCAAAATGGTGGTTGATAAGCTGGGCATGAAATACGCGGTACTTGCCATTGTCGCTTCCTGTGCGATCTTAACTTACGGAGGCGTCAGCTTGTTCGTAGTTGCTTTTTCCGTATATCCAATGGCATTGAGTTTATTTAAGCAGGCTAATCTTCCTAGAAGGTTTATCCCTGCAGCGCTCGCCTTTGGTTCCGTAACTTTCACCATGACATCTGCGGGGTCACCGGAGATCCAAAACTGGATTCCGATTGAATATCTTGGAACAACTCCATATGCTGGATGGGAAGTTAGTTTAATCGTAGCTGTGTTTATGATGATATTCGGTTATTGGTGGTTAAAGCGCATGATCACGAAGGCTGTGAACAAAGGAGAAACCTTCGAATCACGCAAGCAGGACCCTGTTACTGAAAATAAAGAGCTGCCGCATCCATTCATGGGTGTCGTGCCATTAATCGTCGTATTGATTATTTCTTTTGTATTCCATGATTCTCTTAAACAATCTGCACTTATCCTTGCATTATTGGGTGGTGTCATTGCTACTTATTTGTTAAACCGCAAGTGCTTTACGAACTTCTGGAATGCTGTGTCTGATGGAACGCTAGGCGCACTAATCGCTATCGGTAATACCGCTGCTGTGGTAGGATTTGGAGGAGTTGCCAAGGCAGTGCCTGCTTTTGCAACAGCAGTAGATATGATGACAAGCATTCCTGGCAGCCCGCTGATTGGCGGTGCCATTGCTGTCAGTGTAATTGCCGGTATGACTGGTTCGGCTTCAGGGGGCCAGGCAATCGCATTGCCAATATTGGCCCCGCATTATATGGATATGGGGGTCAATGCGGAAGCCCTCCACAGAACAGTAGCCATTTCATCAGGTGCCCTGGACTCGCTGCCGCATAATGGCTATGTCGTTACCACTGTCAGGGCGATCTGCGGCGAAACCCATCAGGCTGCATATGGAGCTGTAGCAGCTGTTACGGTTATTGTTCCGCTAATAGGGCTTGCATTAGCTATTGTCTTGTTCTCTCTTGGACTTGGAATCTAAGTTAGGCAGGGGCTCATCCAAGCGGGCCCCAGCTTTGTTTTTGAAAGGAGATATACATGGTACAGAATAAAATAGTTTTTATAACAGGTGCAGCCCAGGGGATTGGCTATGAAATTGGAAAAAGGTTTGCTGAAAATGGGTCTAAAATTGTTTTAACAGATATCCAGGAGGACGCCGTCAAAAAAGCAGCAGAGGCTCTGAAGAGTGAAGGGTACGAAGCCATTGGCCTAAAGTGCGATGTTACTTCTGAAAAGGAAATACAAGAGGTGATCCAGGAAACAGTCAGCCATTTCGGCACGCTGGATGTCCTGATCAATAACGCGGGACTGCAACATGTTTCATTTATTGAGGATTTTCCAACTGAAAAGTTTGAGTTTCTCATCAAGGTCATGCTGACGGCTCCATTCGTAGCAATTAAGCATGCCATGCCTGTTATGAAAAAACAAAAATCCGGAAGAATCATCAATATGGCTTCCATCAACGGATTGGTAGGATTTGCAGGAAAGGCTGCTTATAACAGCGCGAAGCATGGAGTAATTGGCCTTACGAAAGTCGCTGCACTAGAGGCAGCCGAAGACGGCATTACTGTTAATGCGATTTGTCCGGGCTATGTAGATACTCCGCTAGTAAGAAACCAGCTGAATGACCTTGCTAAAACGAGAAATGTACCGCTTGAAAAAGCGCTTGAAGAAGTCATTTATCCATTAGTGCCGCAAAAAAGGCTTTTAACCGTTGAAGAAATTGCCGACTATGCGATTTTCCTTGCAGGGGAAGCAGCAAGAGGGATTACGGGCCAAGCGGCAGTCATTGATGGAGGCTATACAGTTCAGTAATAATTAGGGACTAAAGCACATTTGAACCAATGGCCAATCAAAATTGTCTACATATTAAAGAGGGCAGCCTATGCCTTCTTTTTCTATTGATCCAGGAATTGAATAAAACAGCAGGACATGTGGGCATAATGGTGAATACTGAAATCCTGCAGATATACGATGCTCCGAAGCATGATAAAAAGGCCGCATCGCATAGGAGGATTCAGTTCCTATTATTGCGATTCTTTTATTGTTCTTCCATCCGCATCTTGCTGATTTAAAGTAGATTTAGAGGAGGACAATGAGCAATTGCAGGGTGGAAGTTTTTTATTAAATTTTAGTAAAAGATTGTGCACCTAATCGATGGTCACTGCATATTCTAGATATTAAATTTCCTGTCAGGATAAGCTTACTTGCATCCTGGCGGGGAATTTATTACAATAGTTATATTCATATATATATATCTAAATGCTTAGATAAGGAATAGTAATGGTGCTTCAGCCCGATTTTAGAGAGTTGACGGACGGTGCAAGTCAGCCGGGCACATCATGAACTCGCCTTTGAGCAGCAAGTGTGAAGTAGCAGTAATGCTTGCCGTTTTCCGCGTTAAGGATGAATGAAGCGAGTGACATGGTCACTAATGTGGGTGGTACCGCGGGAGATTTATACATAATCCTCTCGTCCCTTTATTGGGATGAGAGGTTTTTTTATTGTATTTTATTTTTCACTAATAGGAGGAAACAAAAATGAGTTTCAATCACCAGGAGATTGAAAAAAAGTGGCAAAGCTACTGGGACGATAATAAAACATTTAAAACGACTGAAGATAAAGGCAAGCGCAAGTTTTATGCGCTTGATATGTTCCCATATCCCTCCGGTGCAGGCCTTCATGTTGGCCATCCGGAGGGCTATACGGCAACAGATATCCTTTCCCGCATGAAGCGAATGCAGGGCTATAATGTCCTTCACCCAATGGGCTGGGATGCATTTGGTTTGCCAGCAGAGCAATATGCGCTTGATACTGGAAATGATCCTGCACAATTTACAGAGCAGAATATCAATACATTCCGCCGCCAGATAAAAGCACTAGGTTTTTCATATGATTGGGATCGGGAAGTGAATACAACGGATCCAGAATATTATAAATGGACACAGTGGATTTTCTTAAAGCTTTATGAAAAAGGGCTTGCTTATATTGATGAAGTAGCTGTTAACTGGTGCCCCGCATTGGGAACTGTTCTTGCCAATGAAGAGGTTATTGACGGAAAGAGTGAGCGCGGCGGCCATCCGGTAGAGCGTCGTCCAATGAGACAGTGGATGCTAAAAATAACGGCTTATGCGGATCGCCTGCTTAAGGACCTAAATTTATTGGATTGGCCAGAGAGCCTAAAGGATATGCAGCGAAACTGGATCGGCCGTTCTGAAGGAGCAGAAGTAACGTTCAATATTGAAGGCCATGACGGCACGTTCACTGTTTTCACAACACGACCTGACACATTATATGGTGCAACATATGCTGTTCTTGCTCCAGAACACGCGCTTGTTGATAAAATCACAACAGATGGGCAGCGCGAGGCAGTTCAGGCTTACATTGACAAAGTAAAGAGCAAGAGCGATCTTGAGCGTACTGATTTGGCTAAAGAAAAAACGGGAGTATTCACAGGTGCCTATGCCGTCAATCCGGTTAATGGCGAAAAAATGCCAATCTGGATTGCTGACTATGTTCTAGTAAGCTATGGTACTGGCGCAATAATGGCTGTTCCGGCTCATGACGAACGCGATTATGAGTTTGCCAAGCAATTTGATCTTCCAATTAAAGAGGTAGTTGCTGGCGGAGATGTGGAGAAGGAAGCCTACACTGGGGACGGCGAGCATGTAAACTCTGATTTCCTTAATGGCTTAAACAAAGAAGATGCCATTGAAAAGATGATTGCATGGCTTGAAGAAAAGGGCATTGGAACGAAAAAGGTTACTTACCGCCTTCGTGACTGGCTATTCAGCCGTCAGCGTTATTGGGGAGAGCCGATCCCAATTATCCATTGGGAAGACGGCACAATGACAGCCGTTCCGGATGATCAGCTGCCATTGGTGCTGCCGAAAACAACGGAAATTAAACCGTCCGGAACAGGAGAATCTCCATTAGCCAATATTGATGAGTGGGTTAACGTTGTGGATCCTGAAACAGGCAAAAAAGGCCGCAGAGAAACAAACACAATGCCGCAATGGGCGGGCAGCTGCTGGTACTACCTTCGCTATATTGATCCTAAAAATAGCGAAGCCCTTGCAGACCCTGAAAAATTAAAAGAATGGCTTCCGGTTGATATTTATATCGGAGGAGCAGAGCACGCTGTTCTTCACCTTCTATATGCCCGCTTCTGGCATAAGGTCCTTTATGATGTAGGTGTTGTCCAGACGAAAGAGCCTTTCCAAAAGCTATTCAACCAAGGGATGATCCTTGGTGAAAATAATGAAAAAATGAGTAAATCCAAAGGCAATGTAGTTAATCCGGATGAGATAGTTGCCAGCCACGGCGCGGACACACTTCGTCTATACGAAATGTTCATGGGGCCGCTTGAAGCATCCATTGCCTGGTCTACAAATGGTTTGGACGGATCAAGAAGATTCCTAGACCGCATCTGGCGCTTATTTGTTGAAGAAAATGGCGAATTAAGCCCGAAAATCCAGAACACTGAAGAAGGCACAAATCTAGAAAAGGTTTACCACCAAACCGTTAAAAAGGTAACTGAGGACTACGAAGGATTACGCTTCAATACAGCCATTTCGCAAATGATGGTATTTATTAATGAAGCATATAAAGCAACTGTCCTTCCAAAGAGCTATGTTGAAGGCTTTGTAAAAATGCTTTCGCCAATCGCTCCTCATATTTCCGAAGAGCTTTGGTCAAAACTTGGCCACAGCGGTTCCATTGCCTATGAAGCATGGCCAGCATATGATGAAGCGAAAATGGTTGACGACGAAGTAGAAATCGTTATCCAAATCAACGGCAAAGTAAAAGCAAAGCTTATGGTGCCTGCAGATGCCAAAAAAGATCTTTTGGAGCAGATCGCAATGGGCGATGACAAGGTAAAAGAGCAAATTGACGGAAAAACTGTCCGCAAAGTTATTGCCGTTCCAGGTAAACTTGTAAATATCGTTGCAAATTAAGAATTTTTAGCTAAAACCACCTCTTTTTTTAGAAAAAGGGGTGGTTTTTTGGATGATTGGAATTTGTATCAAATGGTAAAGCCGTCTCAAGCCCTTTATTAGGGTAGTTTATTATGGTTTTTAGTGGTTTCAACGATTTATTAGCAACTATGTCCTCTTTATTAGCAACTTTTTAAAAATATTAGCAACTTCAGTTCATTTATTAGCAACTTTTAAAAAAATATTAGCAATTTAGACTTTTATTAGCACAGATAAAACTCCACTCAGGAAGTTTCAGTTTATCGCAGATTAACGGGCAGTAATGGCTGAATGCAGATAAGTATAAAAAAGAAAAAGCATCATCCCAACCGCCCGTAAAAGCCAGGGAAAAACGCTCTATAAAGAAAGCTGAACTTTACCGCGATTAACGGACAGTAAGGGCAGAATGCAGATATCGATCTAAAATAATATCAACATCCCAAACTGTCCGTAAAATCCCGATAAGTGAAACTAACCTTTGCGGAAAAAACACCCGCAAAGGAGTTTCACTTTACCGCAGATTAACAGGCAGTAGGGCTGAAGATTGGCATAATGCCATGTAGAATAGAGAGCATCAGCCAACTACCTGTAAATGCCCGATAAGTTCAGCTAATCTTTATGGAGAAAACCACTCCATAAAGAAAGCTGAACTTTACCGCAGATTAACAGGCAGTAGGGCTGAAGATTGGCATAATGCCATGTAGAATAGAGAGCATTAGCCAACTGCCTGTAAAATCCCGATAAGTGAAACTAACCTTTGCGGAAAAAACACCCGCAAAGGAGTTTCACTTTATATTTTTTGTGCCATATAGGGTATTATAGGAGTGGCGGCATTTATCAATGCTACATGCTGATATTTATAGCTTTTTAGAAAGGGTGTTAGTAATGGACCGTATTGAAGAAATTACAACAGAAGAGTTGCAAAAGAAGCTTGAAGCAGGAGAGAAGCTTGAGCTTGTTGATGTAAGGGAAGATGATGAGGTTACAGCCGGCATGATTCCTGGTGCGAAGCATATCCGCATGGGGACAATTCCGGAAAACCTTGATAAATTTGATAAAGACACTGAGTACATTTTCATTTGCCGCTCCGGCAGCCGCAGCGGAAATGTATGCCACTATATGAAAGATCAAGGCTACAAGGTCCGCAATATGGTTGGCGGTATGATGAACTGGCAGGGCAAAACTGAATAACAAACCAAAACGGAGCCGACAGGGCTTCGTTTTTTTTTGTGTCTTTATTTTTAAAAATTAAGAAAATTGTCTAAACTAATTTTAAAAGTCGGAAAGGAAGTTTCCTGTGATTAAGGTGAAATTATTCGATCATGAACATGAAAAGGATCTTGAAAAGGAAATGAACCACTTTTTGGAGAAAATTGAAGAGAAAAAGCTGCTGGATATAAAGTATAATGTGGCAGCAGTCCAGGAGGATGAAGACGAGCAGATTTACTGTTTTTCTGCAATGGTCATATATAGAGCCTGATGCATGGCAAGCATCAGGCTCTTATTTTTTCCTAAACGTTGTTTGCGGAGCCTGCAGCGTTAATCCCTGCAAGTCTGCCTGTCACGAGTGCGGATGTAATATTGTATCCGCCTGTATAGCCGTGTATATCAAGGATTTCTCCGCAGAAGAAAAGGCCATCCATCATTTTCGAAGCCATCGTTTGTGGTTCAACTTCTTTTACGGATACACCGCCGCCGGTAACAAAAGCTTTATCAAGCGGCAAAGTGCCGTTAACAGTAAACTGAAAGGATTTGCAGCCTTTTACAAAGCTTCTGACTTTTTCATTGGAGATATTGGCACCCTGTGCAGAAGGATCAATTCCATTTTGGTCAAGAAGAAACAGCAGGTATCTTTCGGGCACAAGCCCTTTCAAAAGATTCTTAATGCTTTTCTTCGGTTCATCCTTAATCATTTTTGAAACTTCCTGGAATAAAGGTTCTTCCTTTGTGTCTGGAACTGCATCCAAATTCATCGTAACTTCTGTCAGGTTCCATTTTTTCATTGCTTTCACTACATACTGGCTGCAGCGCAAAACGGCTGGGCCGCTAATGCCGAAATGGGTAAAAATCATATCCATCTGGTGGGTGATAAGCGCTTTTCCTTTAGGATTCAAAACACTAAGCGCCACACTTCTAAGCGATAATCCCTGCAGCGTTTTTTCTTTAATAAACCTTTCCGCAGAGGTTAATGGAACCTCCGTTGGGAAAAGATCGGTTATTGTATGACCAGCTTTTTCCGCCCATGCATAGCCATCACCGGTTGAACCTGTATGCGGAACTGATTTTCCTCCGACCGCTATGACCACAGCATCTGTATCATAAACATCGCCTGTTTTTAATTCTACTGATTTCACCCTGCCATTTTCATAATGGACATCACGGATTGGGCTATTGGTTTTAATATCCACCTTCAACTCATTTAGCCTTGTAATCAAGGCATCGACAACAGACTGGGCTTTATCTGTTACGGGGAACATCCTCCCATGGTCTTCTTCTTTTAGCTTAATGCCCAGATTTTCAAAGAACCTAATAATATCTTCATTGCTAAAAAGGGAGAAGGCGCTATACAAAAATCGGCCATTGCCTGGGATATGCTTAATGATTTCGTCTACTGGCAGCCTATTTGTGACATTGCATCGACCTCCGCCCGAAATCGCGAGCTTCCTGCCAAGCTTGTCCCCTTTATCGATTAAAAGCACCTTTGCTCTCTGTTCGGCTGCTCCAATGGCAGCCATTAATCCTGACGGCCCTCCGCCAATTACAATTACATCATATTTCATATTTTCACCAACTTATCTTGATTCGCTTTATCGCAGATTAACAGACAGTAATATCCCCATCTCAAGACTTTTAAGAAAGGCTCTGTTAACCTTGCCTGTTGATTTCCGCTCAAGAAGCTCAGCGAACCGCGGGCGGTCCGGGAGCCTCTTCAGCGCCTTGCGCCTACGGGGTCTCCCTTTGATCCGCACTCCCGCAGGACTTTGAATAAGCATCCTTGAGTGAACACCGCACGAAGAAAATGCGAATGCATTTTCGAGGATCTCCCGCCTTCCACTCCAATCAACAAAGTGCAAAAATTAACATTAAGCTTTAACACAGCCTTAATAGAACAAGTAAGGCTAAGGGATAAACTTCCAGTAAGTGCCCGATTGGTTCAACTAACCATCAGTGTGGGATGGAGAAAACCTATCTGATGGAAGTTTCACTTTATTAGCAATACCTCTATTATAATGCAATTGCCCCTTTTCTAAAAATAAAGCCGTTATATACAGGTTTTGTAAGTGGCATTTCTTCGTCAAGAAGAGTACACTACAAATAGTGTGTCTAAAAATATAGAAAAATGACGAAATCTAATATTATTTATGCTAAAATCATTGTCTCAATTAGCTTTTGCCTTAACATACAGTTTTCACATAGATTGCAAGCTGCAGTTTTTTTAAGGAAGGGATTATATGTCATCTAAGCTTCTAAAGGGAACCTTCATTTTAACGCTCGGGACGATTATTTCAAAGGTTCTTGGTTTGTTTTATGTTATTCCTTTTTACCATATTGTCGGGAAGGAAGGAACCGCGCTTTATTCCTTTTCGTATACACCTTATACGATCTTTATTAGTATTGCGACAGCGGGTGTGCCGCTGGCAGTTTCAAAGTTTATATCCAAGTATAACGCTATAGAGGAATACGCAGTCGGCAGAAAGCTTTTTAAATCAGGCTTGGTAATTATGCTGGCCAGCGGAATTCTTTCATTTTTAATCTTATTTATGATGGCTCCGGCAGTGGCCGAAATGACGCTTGCAGGAAAAGATGTAGAAGTCAGCGTCGAGGATGTGACCACCGTAATCCGTGCGGTTTCGTTTGCACTTATTATTATACCGTTCATGAGCTTGATAAGAGGTTTCTTCCAGGGCCATCAGTCGATGGGGCCTACAGCGGTTTCACAGGTTGTGGAACAAATTGTCCGGATCCTGTTTGTTCTTGCTGGCGCGTATATTGTCTTAAATGTAATGAAAGGCTCACTTACCACCGCTATCAGTGTTGCTACCTTTGCTGCGTTTATCGGAGGGCTTGGTAGCCTTGGAGTTCTATTGTGGTATTGGTATAAGCGCAAGCCTCATTTGGACAAACTGCTTGAGGATGATAAAGGAACGGTCGATATATCCCTTAAAGATATTTATAAAGAAATCATCCTTTATGCAGCTCCCTTTGTGTTTGTAGGTCTTGCAAACCCGCTTTTCCAGTTTATCGACCAGATTACCTTTATGAGAGCTATGTCATCTATCGGTGAGAAAGCAATTGCGGTAGCCGCATTCTCTGTCCTCAACTTCGAAACGCATAAGCTAGTCATTATTCCTGTTTCATTGGCAACAGCCTTTTCACTGACGCTTGTTCCGAGTGTAACAAAGGCTTTTATGGAAGAAGACAGGTCTGATTTAAACCGCCAGCTCAATCAGACGTTTCAGGTGCTTCTGTTTCTGACTCTTCCTGCCGTAGTCGGCTTATCCTTGCTGGCGGAACCGATCTTTACTTTATTTTACGAGCATAAAGAGCTGGGAACTGAAGTATTACGAACATATGCGCCAGTTGCAATCCTATTTGCCTATTTCTCAGTTACGGCAGCAATTTTGCAGGGAATCAATGAGCAGCGCTTTACGATTCTCAGCTTGCTCACAGGTTTGCTAGTAAAACTGTCCTTGAACATTCCGCTTATTAAGCTGTTTGAAACACAAGGAGCGGTTTTTGCAACGGCACTTGGCTATACTGTGGCAATCTTAATAAATCTTTATGTAATTAAAACCTATGCCAAATATCCGTTTAAGCTTATCTTAAGAAGAGGCATGCTGATTGTATTATTTACATTCTGTATGTTCATCGTAACAAGCATTGTTTATAAAATTTTAACAATCTTCTTATCGCCGGCAGCGGATTTACAGGCGATAATCATTGTCGCCATCTGTGCAGCCGCTGGAGCGGGCATCTATTTCTATTTGAGTTTCAGAACAAAGTTAATCTATATCCTGTTCGGGTCAAGAGTTGATAGAATGATGAAGAAGCTAAGGCTGAGGGCATAATAAGAAAGGTCTCCGTAAAATGGAGACCTTTTCGCTTAATTTAATACTGGCCATAGCCGCCATCACCGATGCCGAGACGCCTTTCAATCCGGTCAAGCCTGCGGTTCAGCCGGTCAACCTGCCGTTCAAGCCTTTGCACCTGGCGTTCCAGGCGATCAAGACGTCTATCTGTATTGCCGCCTCCCGGATAACCAGGATAACCTGGCGAAATACCGGGAAGAGGAATATATATGCCTTGCCCTTGCTGGCGAGGGTACATACTAATCATCTCCTCTTTCATATTGATTCGAACTTATGATATTAGTCTATGTATAGCGGGCGGATGTGACATGGACAAAAGCCCATGTAAATTGTTTATAGAATTGGAGGGTCAACTATGAGAATTGATAAAATGCTGGCCAATCTGGGCTACGGCAGCCGAAAAGATGTTAAAAAGCTTTTAAAGGATGGAGCTGTAACCGTTAACGATGAAAAAGTGAAAGACCCGAAGCACCATGTAAATCCTGAGGAGGACACCGTAGTCATAAATGGTGAGAGAGTTGAGTATAGGGAATTCATTTATTTAATGATGAACAAACCGCCTGGCGTAATCTCGGCAACCGAGGATTCCCAGTTTGAAACAGTCGTGGACCTGCTGGAAATGGAGGACCTTGTCTTTTCCCCGTTTCCCGTTGGGCGCCTCGATAAGGATACAGAGGGCCTTTTGCTGCTGACGAATGACGGCCAGCTCGCACATCGGCTGCTTTCTCCCAAGAAGCATGTTCCTAAAACCTACTTCGCGGTCATTGACAGTGAAGTAACAAATGATGATATTGCCGCATTTAAAAAAGGAGTCATCTTGGATGATGGCTATGAAACCAAGCCTGGAGTGCTGAAGATTTTAAAATCGGGCATAACCTCTGATATTGAATTAACCATTACAGAAGGAAAGTTTCATCAGGTGAAAAGAATGTTTGAGGCTGTCGGAAAAAGAGTCATTTATTTAAAAAGGCTTACGATGGGACCGCTTGAGCTAGATGATACATTGGAATTGGGTGAGTATCGGGAATTGACCGAAGAAGAGCTTCTAATGCTGCTCAATTATGAAGTGAAATGAAGACAAAAAAAATCGCCGTTACAGCGGGCGATTTTTTTCGATCTATTATGTTGGTTATCTTTTGTGTTAAGATGACATCTTTACTTTCTTTTGTGTAATCGTCCATTTGCCTCTGCTTGGGCTTTTAACCAAGTCATTATATGCAAGGACATTTAAATCTCTTTGTATGGTGCGAGGAGTAATACCAAATTCCTCTACAAGCTCCTGAGTTGTTACAGTTCCGCGCTTACTAATAAACATGTAGACGGATTTTACACGGTTTAACATCCGGTTAGTTGAAGGTTTCAAAAAACCACTCCCTATCCTTTTTTCAAACCCCATGGCAATTCCCTGCAACCGACAGCTACATTGAAGGAATAGTTCCTTCAAAACTATGTAGTTTTCTTTTCCCCAGACAACCCCTTTGTATTCTGTTTTTTTAAGTCTAGATGTCATACCTCTGACTATATTGTAACGCTATTATCTGATAATTTCTACTTTAAGGAAGCAACTTTACAAAATATTTATAATGCTTCCTGTTTTATAGTCTGTACATCCCCCTCCTTTTTAATGTATGTTCATTTCCCTTTATTTAGAGAGTTAAACATTCATTAAAGAAATGGCCTCTTACTATACCTTATGGTGCAGGAGGGTGTTCTTATGTACTGAAAATTCAAAAAACAGTAATTAATTTTCCTGTATCCTAAAATTTGTTTTTTGATTATAATCAATAGGTAATTTTGAAAAGGGCCATATGAAAGGGAGAGAGCGTTATGGAAGATCACTCGCTGAGGGATCGGCTGGTATATCCAAAGGAAAATGTTTATTTTGCTTTAGTTGTTTTATTTAGTATTCTGTCTTATATTCTTCTCGCATTCTCGGTAGTTGGGATTATTATTATTCTGTTATTAATCTTTGTTTCTGTCCTTCTTCATGGAATAATGATGGGCGGCATCAGGAGAAACGGAGTAAGAATAAGTGAAAAGCAATTTCCCGAGATTTATGAAAAAGCAGTATTAACCGCAAAGGAGATGGGTTTGGCAGAGCTGCCCGATATTTATGTAATAGAGTCCCAAGGGGTTTTAAATGCCTTTGCAGCTAGGTTTTTCAGAAAGAATATGGTTGTTTTATATTCAGGTATTTTTGAACTGATTGAGAGAGGGGCAGAAAAGGAAGTACTATTCGTCCTTGCCCATGAATTTGCCCATTTAAAAAGAAAGCATGTGCTCATAAGTATTCTTCTGCTTCCGGCCATGTGGATTCCCTTTTTGGGAAATGCCTATCTAAGAGCATGCGAATATACGTGTGATCGATACGCAGCCTATTTTATAAATTCGTTAGAGTCATCAAGAGATGCCTTGGCCATGCTCGCAATTGGGAAAGAGCTTTACCCTAAAGTCAATATACAGGTATATATGGAACAGCTTCAAACCGAGACCGGTTTTTTTGTCTGGCTAAATGAAAAGCTGTCTACTCATCCGCATCTCCCAAAAAGAATTTATGCTTTATCAACGTTCTTTGCTGAAGATGCCACATCAGAATTGAAGGAACCCAAGGGAAAGGTATGGCTCGGAATAGCAGGTTCTATCCTGACTGCTATGATTCTCACAGGCGGAATTTTTGCTGGCTTTAAAACACTTGAAAAGATGGAGTTATGGACTGAAACGGTTCTTGGAATCGAGGGTGCTACCCCACTGATGAATGCCGCAAGTGAAAATGATACTGAAATGATTCACACTCTGTTGGCTGAGGGCGCTGATGTGGAGGAAACCGATGCAGAGGGTTCTACTGTCCTTCATTGGGCTGTTTATAATGGTCACCTTGAAAGCGCCTCCCTGCTTCTTGAAAATGGTGCTAATCCCAATACGATAGATAGCTATGATTCATCTCCTTTAATGAGTGCTGTATTTAATGAAGATGTTGAAATGTCTCAGCTTCTCCTAGAATTTGGCGCAGATCCAGCTTTGAAGGATTCGGAGGGCTACACAGCTTATGATTACGCGAAAGACTACGGCAATAAAGAGTTAATGAAGTTGCTGCAGCCTTAACAAAACTGCTCCCGTTTACGGGGCAGTTTTTTTGTACAGTCAATTAAACATTTTAGCGGTGTTAAAGCTACTTGTTGATTAAACACTGTGTTGAATGGATCGTATGGTGCGAACTCCTCGAAAATGCATTCGCATTTTCTTCGTGCGGTGTTATTCAAAGGTGCCTTTTCAATGTCCTGCAGGAAAAGCGTACCCAAGGGAGGCCCCGCAGGCGTAAAACGCGAGGGGGCCCCCGGAAGCCCGCAGTTCGCTGAGTGCCTGTAGCAGAAATCAACACCTAAGGTTAACAGACCAAAATTCTTAAAAGAATATATGAAAAATAGTAAACCTTTTCCAATCTCATCCGTACAAATAGTCAGGAGGAGAGAAAATGAATTTATTAAATGTAGATATTGCCTCTGCAGGCTATGAAAATGAGAAACCCATCATAACTCAAATTCATTTTGATTTGAGGGAAGGCGAGCTGATCGGCCTGATCGGACCAAACGGAGCAGGCAAAAGTACGACGATTAAGGCCATCCTGGGATTGCTGGAGCATAAAAAGGGATTAGTGGAATTCAAGGAAGGGGTTAAATACTCTTATATTCCTGAACGGCCCGTCTTTTATGATGAATTGACACTCTGGGAGCACTTGGACTTTGCGGCTGCTGTAGAAAGAATTCCTGATAAAGAATACAAGAGCAGGGCAGCAAGCCTTTTGGAACAATATAAGCTGGCTGAGCATGCCCATAAGTTCCCCGGGACTTACTCAAAAGGAATGCAGCAAAAGGCTATGCTGATTCTCGCCATGATTGCTAAACCGGATGTATATATTATTGATGAACCGTTTATTGGCCTGGATCCCAATGCCATGAAACTGTTTCTTGAATCAATTGAAAAAGAGAGGAGAAGAGGCGCAGGGGTTCTTATGTCTACACATGTTCTTGATACGGCAGAAAAAGTTTGCAGCCGCTTTTTGATTGTACATGAAGGCCAGCTCAAAGCATCGGGTACCTTAAGTGAGATTAGGCAGCAATGCAATCTTCCGGCAGGCTCACTCTATGCTTGTTTCCATCAAATTGCAGAGGGATCCAGCAATGAAGAGCACTGATCTCTTTTTTAGAAGGCTAGTCAGCAGCTGGAAATATCAGTATGGCATTTTCCGTTCGATCGCAGATTGGACGATCTTGCTGTACATCATTATTCCGGGAGCAGCCATTTTAGCGATGATGTACCGTTCCTGGTGGGCTGAAACGCCTGATTGGATTGCAAACTTGCCCCTATTCCTGATCTTCTTTTTTCTTTATATATTTTCATGGATAGGAAATATCCGGCCTTTTGTTCAGGAAGCTGATAAAGTATTTCTTGTTAAAAATAGGAATCTCTATTTGGGAATGAGAAAATGGGGATTTGCTTATTCATTACTTTTCCAAACGGTTTGCACAGTAGCAATGATAGTTTTTCTATTGCCCTTTTTAATGAACAGATACCTTTTGGAATGGAGCCAAATAATTGCTCTGCTGATTTTTTTCATTGCACTGAAGTGGACGATTATGACAGTTTCCTATCATTTGAAGAGGATTGAAAAGAAATTAAAAAAATATGCTCTGGGCTTTTTGCTGTTTGTCTTATTTAGCTGGTTCAGCCAGCTCGTATATTCCCTTTGGGACCTCGGAGCAGTCATGCCTGTTTATATCACATCGGTGATTCTCCTGGCAGGTACGTTTGGGCGAACATACCAGCTATTAAATAGGGTTTCGACCATGGATTTTGAAGTTAAGCTGGAACAGGAGGAAAAAACAAAGTACATTCAATGGATCTTTATGATGGCTCCTGAAATCGAAAAGCCTGCTTTTTCAGTGCATACCAAACCGCTGCTTTTTCGAAAATCAAAACGGATCTTTAAAAAGAGGACACCCTTTACCGGACTGATTGAATTATTTCTAAAGATATTTATCAGGAACCCATCGTATATCTTCAGTTATTTTCAAATTATATCCATAAGCGCTGCCGGCATCATCATTATTCCGCCTATATGGATAAAAGCAATTGTTTTAGGCATATTCCTTTTTCTAGCCTACTCGTGGCTGTCCATTACCTGGGATAAGGCCATTATGTCCCATCCTTTTACAAAAAAATATAGTGAAAAGGAATTCTACTATTCTGCCAGGAAAAGGACTGTGTGGGCATTATTTATATTGGCCATTATGTTATTGGGGGTGGTGCTGGCATGTTGGCTAATCGTTTTATCAAACCTCGGTATTCTTGAAGGAATTGGAGCTTGAATTTTATTTTAGAGGAAATTACTATGGGGATTCCTTTATAATAATATTGTCAGATGAGGGGGGGGAATGGACCATTTTATTCAGAAGATTCCTTAAAAGGCTTTACACACTGAATAACTGGCTGATTTTTATTTCCAGCGGCTTTTTGATTATTTTTAGTGCCATTGTTATGACCATAATAGAACCGGAGACTTTTTCGAATTACTTTGATTCCTTTTGGTGGGTAATGACCACTGTAACGACTGTCGGGTATGGCGATTTCTATCCTGTATCCGTTGCCGGAAGAGTGTATGCTGTATTTTTATACTTGATTGGGATTGGCCTTATCGGGATTGTGATTGGAAAATTAGTCGAAGGCTTTGCTCAATTCCGTATAAAGCAAGAGGAGGGCAAAATGAGTTATAATGGGAAAAATCATATTGTAGTTGTCGGATGGTCTAAAAAAGCCGAGCACGCACTTGAGGAAATCAGGCTAGCAGACCCCAGCAAAGAAATTGTGCTGATTGCCATGCTGGAAAAGACGCCGGTCAAGCATGATAATGTCCACTTTGTCCATGGAGATGCAGCTGATGGAGCAGTACTGGAAATGGCCAATATTAAAGAGGCGAAAAGTGTTATCATATTTGCGGATGATTCAATTGAAGATAACCAGCTGACAGATGGGAAATCTTTATTGATTGCCACTGGAATCGAACGTCTCGCAGGCGACCTTCATATAACAGTGGAAATAAAGGTTGAGAAGCATATGGATCTATTCAAACATGTATCGGTTGATGAGTTTATCATTTCGGATGAAATGATCTCCAGAATGGCTGCGCAAGCGGTCCTTTCCAACGGAGCGACTACCATATATTCGCAGCTGATGAGCCGTAAAGTGGGGGAAGATTTATATCAAATTCCTGCATCGCCAAAATGGGTAACCTACAGGGATGCCTTTCATCGCTTGCTTGAAAAGGGGGCAACCTTAATCAGTTCGGGGCAGGATATGAATATTAACCGCCGGCTTGATGAGAAGATACCACAAGGAGCTATTTTATATATTATTTGTGATCAGGATACATACTCAAAATTGACAGCCGAAAAATGATAGGGAGGAAATTCGATGAACGTGCTGGATTGGAAAAAAGAAGTTGATAAGAGAAAAGACGCTTTAATTGAAGATGCTCAAAAATTGCTTAGAATTAAAAGTCTCCTGGATGAAGAAAAGGCCACAGACAATGCTCCACTTGGAGAAGGGGTAAAGGAAGCTTTGGATTTTATGCTGGAACTGGGTGAAAAGGATAGCTTCACAGTAAAAAATGTCGGCAATTTGGCAGGCCATTTGGAATTCGGTGAAGGCAAAGAGATCGTAGGAGTTTTATGCCATGTTGATGTTGTTCCTGAAGGAGACGGGTGGACAAGCGATCCATTTGGCGCAGAAATCCGGGATGGAAAGATTTTTGCCAGAGGAGCGATTGACGATAAAGGCCCGACAATGGCTGCTTACTATGCCATGAAAATAGTTAAAGAAATGGAGCTGCCGCTGAGCAAACGTGTCCGCATGATTATTGGAACAGATGAAGAAAGTGATTGGCGCTGTGTGGAACACTATTTTAAACATGAGGAAATGCCGTCAATGGGATTCGCTCCAGATGCAGACTTCCCAATCATATACGCGGAAAAGGGAATATCTGATTTTGACCTTGTTCAAATGGGCAAATACGATGGAACGGAAAGAGAGGTTTTAGCGGAAGTAATCTCTTTCCAGTCAGGCAGAAGGTACAACATGGTACCGGATTTTGCAAGGGCCAGCCTGGTTGTCCACTTCGAACAAACAGAAGTAGTACAGAGGTATATCGATTTTCTAAAAAAGTCGGAGCTCAAGGGGAAATATTACATTGATAATGGAGAATTGATTCTCGAGCTTCAGGGAGTATCCGCTCATGGAATGGAGCCAGACAATGGGAAAAATGCCGGTATTCTGATGGCATCATTCCTGGCCTCCCTTCAAATAGATGATAAGGCATGTCAATATTTTCAATTTGTATCCCGCTATTTATGCGATGATTCCAGAGGAAGAAAGCTGGGGATTGCCTGCTCAGATGAAATTACAGGCGATTTAACCGTTAATGTCGGCAAGCTTTCTTATACGCAGGAGAAAGGCGGCCGTCTAGGCTTTAATGTGCGCTATCCTGTTACAAATGATATGGCAGAAACAAAAGACAAGCTGCAGTCCCTGATCGAAAAAGAGCATTTCAGATTAGAGAATTTTACTGATTCCAAGCCGCATCATGTGGAAGAGGATGATTTCCTTATTCAAACGCTAAAAAAAGTGTATGAACAGCAGACAGGCGATAAGGCAGAGCTTTTATCCATCGGCGGCGGCACCTACGCCCGCTCCTTGAAGTCAGGTGTTGCATTTGGTCCTCTATTCCCAGGCCGGGAAGACATCGCCCACCAAAAAGATGAATATATGTTTATTGAGGACTTGCTAAAAGCTACAGCTATTTATGCACAGGCTATTTATGAGCTTGCGAAATAGAGCTAAAACCTGATATGATGGCTGAAAGAATTTACACAATCAGAAAATATCTGATACGAGAAACCAGATACGGGGAGTGGCAGTGAGTATGGAATATGTCATTTTGAATGGGGAATTTATCGAGCGTTCCGAAGCAAAAGTCGATATTGAAGACCGTGGCTATCAATTTGGTGATGGCGTATATGAGGTTATCCGGATATATAATGGAAAAATGTTTACAGCAGATGAACACCTTGAACGTCTGCTTGATAGCGGTAAGAAAATAGACTTGAACATACCTTATACCGTTGGAGAGCTAAAACAGCTGCTTGAAAAGATGATCTTGAAAAATAAGATGGAGCTGGGAATTGTTTATATGCAATTTACAAGAGGCGCCTCTCCACGAAACCATGCTTATCCTGGCGCAGATGTGCTGCCTGCGTTTACTGCCTATACTCGTAAAGCGGAAAGGCCGGTTGACAGCATGAAGAATGGCGTAAAGGCTCTCCTGATCGAAGACATTCGCTGGCTCCGCTGTGATATAAAGAGCCTTAATTTGCTTGGCAACATTATGGCCAAGCAAAAAGCGGCGCAGTCCGGCTGTTATGAAGCTATTCAGCATCGCGGAGACACGGTAACAGAAGGAAGCTCATCGAATATCGCTATTGTAAAAGAAGGCAAGGTGTACACCCACCCCGCCACTAACCTGATTCTTAACGGCATTACCCGCCGGAAAATCAATGAGATCTGCCATGAAAATGGAATTGCCGTAGAAGAATCAGCTTTTACGCTAGAGGGCTTAAAACACGCAGATGAAGTATTTATGTCCAGTACGTCTGCCGAAATTACACCTATCACAGAGATTGAAGGGAAGCCGGTTGGCAGCGGAACTCCAGGACCAGTCACAAAAAGTTTGCAGGATCTTTTTGAAAAAGAAATTGAAAAGCAGTGCGGCAACATGCCTGTAAAATTAAGATAGTGTAGAGTAGCCGGTCAGCCCGGCTGCTTTTTATTTTCAGATTATGCCGGAATGGGAAATCACACCAGAGCGCTGAGTGCCCATATATATAGGGATATCTTGAAAAATGAGGTATGAACATACCAGCCAAACTAAAGACCCCGAAATCTCTCCGGGGTCTTCAAATTTTTATTCAAATTGAAAAAGATCGCTTGAAAGATATCTTTCTCCTGTATCACAAACAATAAATACAACCACATCCTCAGGCTTTAGCCTTTTGGCCACTTGGATAGCAGCATAGCAGGCTGCCCCTGATGAAGGGCCGACAAGAATGCCTTCCTCCCTTGCCATTCCCCGTGTTGTATCATACGCTTCTTCATCCTTAATTTGATGAATTTCGTCATAAACATCTGTATTTAAAATTTCCGGTATGAAGCCAGGGCTTGTGCCTACCAGTTTATGTCTGCCTGGTTGTCCGCCGGATAGTACAGGTGAACCTTTTGGCTCAACGACGTGCACTTCCAAGCCAGGATAATGCTCTTTTAATACCTCGCCTGTACCTGTGATGGTGCCGCCTGTTCCTGCAGTTGCCACGAATGCAGAAAGATTTTTGCCAATTTGTTTCATGCCGTCGATGATTTCCAGTGCGGTTGAATGTCTGTGTGCATCGGGATTTGCACTATTTTCAAATTGCATTGGTACAAAGCTGTTTGGAATTTCGGCAGCAAGATCATTTGCTTTTTTAATGGAACCCGGCATTTTATCATCACCAGGTGTCAGGACCACTTCTGCACCATAGGCTTTTAAAATATTGATGCGTTCCGCCGTCATCGTATCCGGCATAACAAGAATAGCCTTATAGCCGCGGGCTGCAGCGTTCATTGCCAGCCCGATGCCTGTGTTTCCGCTTGTCGGTTCAATAATGGTTGAGCCGGGTTTAAGCTTGCCCGCTTTCTCTGCTTCAACAATCATGTTAAAAGCAGCACGGTCCTTTACGCTTCTGCTTGGATTGTAAAATTCAAGCTTGGCATAGATGCTTGCACCGTTTTCAGGGGCAAGTCTGTTTAGTTTTACGAGTGGAGTATCTCCAATTAAATCTGCAAGATTATTGACTATTTTCATCTCTGACTCTCCCTTTCGTATAAAGGTGGGTATTTTTTATAACAAGCTAGCTAGGGCGTGAATATCCGTTTTGTCTTCTTGTTATTTTGTGTGGCTCTGTTTAATTCCATCCTCAATAAGGAAATCTATAATTATGTTATATCATATTCATCATACCTAAAACAGACTATTCCAATCAAATCAAAGGGATTTAGGGGGGATCTAACAGAATTGGCAGGCTGCCATAAAGTATCTGCCATTTTTATGTGATGTTTGATAAAATAGGTAAAAATATGGAGGTAGAATTAGGTGAAAAATCAGAATGCTCATTTTTTCTTTGCGGTCAAAATACCGGCTGAGACAAAGAAAAGGCTCAAAGAATACATTGAGGATTTAAAAGGGAATATCCACTTTAGCCGCTGGGTTCATCATGAGGATTATCATATTACGTTAGCATTTCTTGGTTCGGCGCCTGAGGACAAGCTCCGGACGGCTGAAAAGCTGGTGGCTGAATCGATTAAAGGTGAACAGCCGTTTCCGCTATACATTAACCGGCTAGGTATCTTCGGAAAAGAAAGTACGCCAAGAATTTTTTGGTGCGACACTCAACGGGAAGAGCGGCTGCATACTCTTAGGGACAAAGTTTTTTTCGCATGCAAGAAAGCAGGATTCGAACTTGAGACAAGACCTTTTAAGCCCCATATTACGATCGCGAGAAAATGGGCAGGCATCGATTCATTTCAGAAAAGCATGCTGGGTGAATATAACCCTTTTCGTGATAACCTGCTTGAATTTACCGTTTCAGAGGTTGTCTTATATCAGACACACTTAGATAAAATGCCAAAATACGAAAGTGTTGCCATCTTTCCGCTTTTGGCGGAATAAAATTAGATACATAACCATTTAAAATAAATAGATAGAAGTTATTTATGAAAGCAGGGCTAGGAGAAATGGGACAGTTAATTAAATTGCAGGACTATGTTTCACGTTATGAACAGGATATTTTTGTTTATCCTTCCCGTTTTGTCAGGCTGAAAAAACAGCAATGGGATAAGTGGCATAAAGTATGGGATTCAAATGAAACCTTCAGCTTTGAACCGGAGTCACCGCTGGCAAACAACGGTGGAGACTGGCCTGAGGAAGAAAAAGAACCTCTTATGGATAAATTGAAGGGTCTATTAAAGCGTGGGAAAAATGAGGCCGAAGAAGTATATAGTCCTCAAGAACTTCTGAAAGAAGAAAAAAAGGCTGAGGATCCGTTTGATTTTGAAGCTTCCTTTACTGTGCGTCCGGAAACGGTCGATAATTTAAAACATCAGTTCCTTGATCAGCTATACCGTTTTCAAATGAAGTGGGCCACATCTACTCTAACGGAAAAGTCTTTTCCTGATAAACGATACTATTATGAAGAAAACCTAAAGTATTTTTTGCAGAGATTTCCTGATACGTATCTTGTAATGTACAATCCTATCTTTCTGCTGAAACAGGCACCCGTGGAAACAGAATCAATCTTAATAAGTCCGACGGAGGTTTGGTGCATCAGCTTTCTTGAAGCAGAAGATTTAGCTGTGTTTTCAGGTTCAAAGGATAGATTCTGGATCAAAAAGGGATCAGGGGAAGAGAAAAAAATTCTTAATCCTTTGCCTGCTTTGAACAGGACGGAAAAGATTGTCCGTAAAATATTTGAGCTCCATGATCTAGAATTGCCGATTCAAAAAGCCGTCATTAGCCGAAACGGGTATATTGATTATCCAACTGCCCCTTTTGGTGTTCAGCTTATTCAAAAAAGAAATTATGAGCAATGGTTTCAAACAATGAGAAACCAGCGTTCCCCTCTAAAGCATATTCAGCTTAAGGCAGCCCAAGCCCTGCTTCAATATTGCCAGACTACATCAATCAGGAGGCTGGAGTGGGAGCATCCGGATGAGCAATAAAACCTTCACGGCAGTTGAGGGCTGATCATATGCAATCAACTATTTTCATTATTAATCCACAGGCAAAGAACGAATATTGCCAGAAAGTCTGGAAGAAGGTTGAACAGGTGCTGCAGAATGAAAAAATATCCTATTCTGCGAACTTCACAGAATATAGCGGACACGCCAGGAAACTGGCCAGATCCTATGCAGAACAAGCAATTGGCCAGAGATTATGTATTATTGCGGTCGGCGGGGACGGAACCCTTCATGAAGTTGTTAATGGGGCTGCTATGTATCCGAATGTGACTGTTGGGTTTATTCCCGGGGGCTCGGGGAATGACTTTTCCCGCGGGTTTGGAATCCCTAAAGATCCTGTAGCGGCACTATTTGCGATATTAAAGGGAACAGATCATGAGCCAGTCAGAACCGATGTAGGAATAATCAGACACACAGGAGAAAACGCAACATATTTTATTAATAATATGGGTGCAGGCTTCGATGCCCAGATTTCAGAAAAAGTTAACCGTTCAAAAATTAAAGGGCTTTTAAATCGATTATCCCTGGGGAAATTTATTTATGTTCTTTTTCTGATAAAAGAGCTTTTTGTCTATAGATGCTCAGCTCTTGAAATCGAGATAGACGGAAAAAAGCAATCCTTTGATTCTGCCTGGTTTGTAACCGTATCCAATCAGCCGTTTTATGGAGGCGGCATGAAAATATCCCCAGATGCAAATCCCTTTGACGGAATTCTAAATCTTACGGTTGTCCACAATATATCAAAGGGTTAAGCTATTGTTTGTTTTTACATCTGTTTTTAAAGGAAAGCATGTAGCATTCAAAGAAGTAGCGGTTCTTCAAGGTAAAACGATTAGGATCCGTTCTTCACATCCTATCCCTGCCCATGCTGATGGGGAACCTCTTGGATGCACTCCATTAACTGTATCTGTATGCAGGAATGCAATTCCAGTAATTTTGAAAAAAGAAGAGGAAGTAAAGGAGATGAACCCGAAATGATATCAATTGAACGAAACTATTATGCCTATTTAGATGAAATGCAAATCATTACAATCTTACTTCCTTTCCAATATCATCAAGGTCGTTCATCAAGGTTCTCCCTGCTGGCAGGTACGGAGGAAATTCCGATGCAGATATTGAATAGCATACCGATTGAGGAGTCCATTAAATATACATGCAGGATTGATCATGATTTGGTGATAGGGGAACAATACTGGGTTGTGAACGAATATGGCGAAAAAACTGATCTGCAAATTGGGGCTGTTATTCGAACAGAACCTTTTGACGAAAAATTTTACTATGAAGGCCCGTTGGGGTTTTCTTATAGCAAAGACAAGACCCTCTTCAGGCTCTGGGCTCCCACTGCAACAAAAGTTAAGCTCAAGCTCAAATCAGCTGTGAATGAGGATGCTGAAACAGTGGAGATGGCCAGAGGGGAAAAAGGAGTCTGGAGCTGCAAGGTTTCGGGCGATCTCGATCAGCATCTATACTCTTTCCTGGTTTGTGTAAATCTTGAATGGAGAGAAGCGATTGATCCCTATACAGTTTCCGTTGCGGTTAATGGAGAATATGGGGCAGTGGTTGATCTGGAAAGCACTAAAAAAGTTAAGCCTGAGCTCCCTCCTCTCCTGCAGCCGACAGATGCAATCATTTATGAAACGCATATCAGGGACTTTACGATCCATCCAGGAAGCGGTGCCACAAGGAAAGGCATGTACCTTGGAGCCGGGGAGGTAAACACAACTGGAAGTGACGGCCAGCCAACCTGCCTTTCCTATGTAAAACAGCTGGGCATAACGCATATCGAATTCCTTCCTTTCCATGATTATGAAGGAGTGGATGAAAGAGGCCCGAAAAGGGATTATAACTGGGGATATAATCCTTTGCACTTTAATGCGCCTGAAGGAAGTTATTCCACTGATCCTGCTGATCCTTATTCGCGGATCAGGGAGTTAAAGGCGATGATCCATGCTGTTCATTCCGAGGGCATAAGAGTGATCATGGACGTGGTCTATAACCATGTCTATATCAGGGAAGATTCTTCTTTTGAAAAAATTGTGCCCGGTTACTTCTTTCGCCATGACGAATTCGGAATGCCTTCAAATGGTACCGGGGTCGGAAATGACTTTGCTTCAGAACGCCTGATGGCCAGAAAGTTTATTCTTGATTCAGTCGAGTATTGGATGAAGGAATATCAGCTCGATGGGTTCAGGTTCGATTTAATGGGTATACTCGATATCGAAACCATGAACAGGGTCCGTCAAACTGCAAATTCAATCGATCCGACTGCCATTATTATCGGTGAAGGCTGGGACTTAAATACTCCGATTCCGGATGAGCAAAAGGCAAGCATCCGCAATCAGGATAAGCTTCCCGGGATTGGCCAATTTAATGACTGGTTCCGGGATTCCATTAAAGGCAGCACTTTTAATTTGTATGATAAAGGATATGCATTGGGGAATGAGCATTACTATGAAGCCGCAAAGCAGGTTTTAGCCGGCAGCATCGGCCTTGAAAAAAAGGAAAAGGGTATTTTTCTGTCTCCCTCCCAATCAGTAAATTATGTGGAATCACATGACAATCATACGCTTTGGGATAAAATTCTGGTGTGCTCAGAGAGAGCGGATGAAAACATTCAGCAAAGAAAGCATCGCCTTGCTACGGCTATGGTGCTTCTTTCGCAGGGGATTCCGTTTCTGCACAGTGGCCAGGAATTTTTCCGGACCAAAGAAGGGAACGGAAACAGCTACCGTTCGCCGGATTCTATTAATAAGCTGGACTGGGAGCGGAAGATTCATTTTTCCGAGAATGTCCAATATATTAAAGGAATGATCGACATAAGAAAAAATATCCCGCTTTTCAGGCTTGCCAGTGCGGATCTGATCCGAAGGTCCATGCGCTTTATTGATGTTAAGAAGCCCTTGATTGGTTTTGTTTTAAACAGTCCAGAAAAATATGCTGAGTGGAGCCGGGCTGCTGTAGTGTTCAACCCTTCTATGGCAGAGGAGGCGGTAATACTCCCGGACGGGGATTGGGAACTTCTTGCGAATGGGCAAACCGCAGGGCTTATACCTAAGGGGGAAATTACCAAAAATTTAACCGTAAAGCCGATAAGCACTTATGTAATGGTTTGCAGGCATTAACATAAGGAGGCAGGGCTGATAATCCTCCTTTCTGCAAACATTATCCTTATATAGAAAAAACAGCAGGAATTGGGCGAATGTTCTTCTTTTTTTCGCTCAATATTCCGGAAACCTAAATAGATACACTTGACGAAAAAAGCTAGTAAGAATAAAATTTATAAAGATGGCTATTGTGAGAATTTGCATCAATAGCTCTTTTTTTATTTTACGATATCAATCCGCGTTCCTTGAAAGAGGCGCCTCATATAAAATATATTCGCCTGTTTACCCTGTGTGGTATAGGTGCATTGTTTGACTTATTTTGTGCGAATGAATGGTTTTTTGAAATATAACTTTACTTAATGCATATGTGTGTTTACTATTCGGTAATAGAAAGCTTTTTCTGGATAGGCCTTTCCTGATCGGCCGGAAGAAATAAGTTTTGATTGCCAAAAACCAGGGCTTACGTTTTTCAACTATAGCTATTTTCGAAAAGATAGCTTACTAAATTGCAGGTGAACAATTTTGGAACATTTATTTGGACATGACTGGGAGATTGTTCCCGCCGGAGGTGCGACGGGGGAAGCCTTTTATGCCCAGCATGAAGAGCAAAGGCTATTTTTAAAAAGGAATTCCTCGCCATTTCTTGCGGTTCTTTCTGCAGAAGGCATCGTCCCGAAGCTTGTATGGACGAAAAGGATGGAAAATGGGGATGTCATTACTGCTCAGCAATGGTTAAATGGAAGAGAGCTTAAAGCAGGGGACATGAACCAGGAAAGCGTTGCAAAGCTGCTAAAGAAAATTCATTCTTCAACAGCTTTGCTGGGGATGCTTACACGGCTGGGAAAGTCTCCGCTGCAGCCTGAAACACTATTGCATATGATTGAAGAAGAACTTGATTCTGATCTAAAGCGTCAGCGGGCTGTCATACAATCGATTGATTTCCTGAAGAAAGAGGTTGCTAATATCCATTGTGAGGAAAAAACGGTTTGCCATTGCGATGTGAATCATAACAACTGGCTGCTTTCGGAAAACAACCAGCTGTACCTGATTGATTGGGATGGAGCCATGATTGCCGATCCGGCCATAGATTTAGGGATGCTGTTATACTGGTATATCCCAAAAGAGGAATGGCCTAATTGGGTAGAACGTTATGGCATTGAATTGACTGATGATCTAATTCTGCGAATGAAATGGTATGTCAAAGCCCAAACATTGACCTCTATCCAATGGCACAAAAATAAGTTCAGGTACCAGGAAATGGATAAATGGATTTCCTTTTTGGATGAACTGCTTTAAAATCAAGAAAACTGATCAATGTCATGAACCCATTGCGATAATTCGTTCTGATGGGATTCAATATGATTATCCAACTGGGAAGAATTGATTCCATGCTGACTGTACTCATATATTTCTCCTAATACTGTTTTGACATTTTGATTAATATTGCCGTTTACCATTAAAGATTTAACCAATCGTTCCAATTGTTCACATTCTGAAATAGAGCCACAGCAATCTGTCTGGTGATTGCTTAATATATCTTTTAATAAATTTAACTGATCCTGCTGCCCAAGCGGCATTTGCAAACACCCTTTCATCCTGAATCTGAAGATATAAAAAGTGAAACTCCAACTGCTGGTTTGTTGAGCCAATTGGGGCTTTTGCGGGCACTTTGCCCCTTCCGCCTCTTTGATTCGCCGACTGAATTTTTTGGGGAACTTACTGCCCGTTAATGCGGGAAAAACAAAAAGGAATTCACCTCTAGGTTGTGGATTCCTTTTTTTATTTATTCATGCCGCCTGCCGTAATTTATTTGTTCAAGGGCGAATTGGTTAAACTATAATGATGAGCAATAAATCACTTGAGACAACAGGCAAGGTAAAATAAAGTTGCACCACTGCAATTTGCATGATATTGTTTGAACGATATTAATTTTTAGGAGTGTCAATATGCGACAGCGAAATAAACCGTGGGCTAAGGATAAATTAGCCGAGTATCCTCAATATGTGATCTCTGAACCTGAAAAATATAAAGGGAAATGGAATGAAGCATTCAATAAGAACCAGCCGCTTCATATTGAAATTGGAACAGGCAAAGGCCGTTTTATCACAGGAATGGCAAAAGCCAATCCGGATATCAATTACATCGGGATTGAACTGGCTGAAAGTGTTATTGTCACGGCTCTTGACCGGATCATTGAAGAAGAACTGCCTAATGTAAAGCTGCTAAATGTAAATGCGAATGATCTGCAAGAGCATTTTGATAAAGGCGAGGTCGACCGTGTATACCTCAACTTCTCAGATCCCTGGCCGAAAAAACGTCATGCAAAGCGCAGGCTGACATACAGAAGCTTTCTGGAAATATATGAAAACATTCTCGTAGATAAAGGAGAAATTCACTTTAAGACTGATAACCAGGGCTTATTCGAATCTTCTCTTATGAGCTTTTCAGAATACGGCATGCTGCTGACTTATGTGAGCCTTGATCTGCATAACAGCGATTATGAAGGCAACATTATGACTGAATACGAAGAGAAGTTTTCATCTAAAGGAAATCGCATTTACCGATGTGAAGTGCAGTATAGATAAGCTAGAGTCTATCCCTTTGGGTAGGCTTTTTTTTAATCCGATAAATAATTTAAATATTTCTACAAATGAACGCTTAATGTTACTATAAAGTTAGATCACTGGTTTGGAGGAGAGAAATATGGAAACATTGGAACTGCAAAACATAAAGCTGACCTGGCTTCGCGGCGGGGTGACACATCTTGATGGAGGAGCAATGTTTGGGGTTGTTCCTAAGCCATTATGGTCAAAAAAATATCCATGCAATGACAAAAATCAAATCGAATTGCGGTCAGATCCAATTCTGATTCAAGCTGATGGCAAAAGTATTTTAGTGGAGTCCGGATTGGGCAATGGTAAGCTGGATGAAAAACAGAAGCGCAACTTTGGGGCTCTTGAAGAGTCTAACGTTATACAGGATCTGGCTGAGCACGGCTTATCTCCTGAAGATATCGATTATATTCTAATGACGCATCTTCATTTTGATCATGCATGCGGTCTGACAAAACCTGCAGACGGCGGATTTGTTTCTGTTTTCCCGAATGCCAAAATCATTGCCTCAGCTATTGAGTGGGAAGAGATGAGAAACCCGAATATTCGGTCAAGAAATACATATTGGAAAGAAAACTGGGATGCCATCCAGAATCAAGTAGAGGTCTTTGAAGGGGAATGGACGCTTGGCCCTATTAAAATGGTACATACTGGCGGCCATAGCGACGGGCATTCTATCCTCGTCATAGAAGACGGCAACGAAATGATTGTCCATATGGCTGATATCATGCCAACACATGCACACCAAAATGTATTATGGGTACTGGCTTATGATGATTATCCAATGGATTCAATCAGCGCCAAACAAAAATGGATGGAATACGGATTGAAAAATAACGCCTGGTTCACCTTTTACCATGATTCATTTTACCGCGCAGTCAAATGGGATGAGACAGGGAAAAGCTTTACAGGTAAAGTAGAAAGAGAGCGCAAATAAAAATCCCCATTCGGGGATTTTTTAATGCAGCGGAAAAACGTCCAAAATAGCTCCAGTCCCTGCATCGGCAATAAATTCGTACTGCTCGGCTTTTTCACCGGAAAACCTTGAAATGCCGCCTTTATATACCTGGTATTTCAAATGTCCCTTCTCATAGGGCTCAGCCTTCATTTGAATCCACGAGCCGCTGATCGGCCCCTCCTGTTTGAATGCTTCCTTTGCATTTGCCAAGGCTTTCTCCGGAGAAACGGAAGCATTTTGTGATAGCAGTTCCCTTGCAGCGTACCCGCTGGCCAAACCAACCCCTACGCCTAAAATAAATGATTTCCAGTTCATAAATGTACCTCCCAAAGCATGATAAAAAAGCGGATATTTAAATAGTTTTTTGAAAAATTCGAATAACTGTTGCCCACCTCTATCTTACCAAAAAAAGGCTAACACTAAAATAAATAACGTATTGCAATAAAGTGAATATCCATCCCCTGCTAATGTTAGTTGAGCGAGTTGGACGTTTACGGGCAATTGATCCTTGCTTTGACTTTTTTACTCTTGAATCTTTTAAGAGAGATCCTTGCTATCCGTTAATGCGGGGTATATTTTGATTATCGAAGTTTGCTGTCTGAAATGTTGGCAAGCCGTATGAAAGTTCTGTAAAATAGAAATATACATAATCAAACCAATCTATGCAAGTGTTAAAGGAGCAGAAAAATGAACGAAAAAACATTGCAGCTTTTTAAAACATTGACAGAATTGCCTGGAGCACCCGGAAACGAACATTTAGTACGGAAATTTATGCGCGAGCAAATCAGCCAGTATACGGATGAAGTCGTCCAGGATAAGCTTGGCGGCATCTTTGGAGTAAGAAGAGGCGATGAAAACGGCCCGACTGTTATGGTAGCAGGCCATATGGATGAAGTAGGTTTCATGGTTACCTCCATAACGGATAATGGCATGATCCGTTTTCAGACGCTTGGCGGCTGGTGGAGCCAGGTACTGCTTGCGCAAAGAGTCCAGATCATGACGGATCATGGCCCGGTTACGGGTGTTATTGGTTCGATTCCTCCGCACCTTTTGGATGAGGCAAAGCGCAGCAAGCCGATGGAAATCAAAAATATGCTGATTGATATTGGTGCTGATGACCGAGAAGACGCGAAAAAAATCGGCATCAAGCCAGGGCAGCAAATTCTTCCGATTTGTCCGTTTACGCCAATGGCAAATGAAAAGAAAATACTGGCCAAGGCATGGGATAACCGCTATGGCTGCGGTTTGGCAGTTGAACTTTTGGAGGAAGTACAAGCCGAAACGCTGCCAAATATCCTATACTCCGGAGCGACTGTGCAGGAAGAAGTAGGCTTAAGAGGTGCACAGACAGCCGCAAATATGATCAACCCTGATATTTTCTTTGCTTTGGATGCGAGCCCTGCCAACGACATGACCGGCGACAAAAATGAATTCGGCCATTTAGGCAAGGGAGCCCTTCTCCGCATTCTGGATCGTTCGATGGTAACTCACCGTGGAATGAGAGAATTTGTTCTTGATACAGCTGAAACTCACAACATTCCATATCAATATTTTGTATCGCAGGGCGGAACAGATGCAGGCAAGGTTCATATTTCCAATGAAGGTGTCCCAAGTGCAGTTATCGGCATTTGCTCCCGTTATATCCACACCCATGCTTCAATGGTGCATGTGGATGATTACGCTGCAGCAAAAGAGCTGCTTGTAAAGCTTGTTAAATCATGTGACCGTTCTACTGTGGAAACAATTCGCCAAAACAGTTAATTTTTTTAGAGGCAGCAGATGCTGTCTCTTTTTCCATTGAAATAGAAAATATAATTTGAACTTTGGGAATTGACTAGCTACACAGGAAACGCTACGTCAGCATACTCATCGTACGACCAACAGCGTGAGTTTTTGGGAGGACGTGGCGAGTCTGCGTTCCACGGTCAAAGCGCTTGCGCTTTACCAGAAAGGAGATCTTATGAAAATCATTATTGGTTCAAAAAATCCCGCTAAAATTATGGCAGTGCAAACAGCTTTTAGCGATTATGAAGCAGAAATCATTTCGAATGATGTGCCATCAGGTGTTAGCGACCAGCCTTTTTCTGATGAAGAAACCATTAAGGGTGCAATCAACAGAGCCTTTGGAGCGCTTGAAATATCTGGCGGCCAAATCGGCATTGGCTTGGAAGGCGGCGTGCAGAAAACAGAGTACGGCCTATTCCTATGCAACTGGGGCGCACTGGCAGAGGAAGGCAAGTCTCCTATTATCGGAGGAGGAGCAAGGATTCCGCTTCCGGAAGAAGTTTCGGCAAGACTGCTTGCTGGTGAAGAGCTAGGCCCGGTTATGGATGATTACGCTAAAAAAGTTAATGTTCGCAAAAATGAAGGGGCGGTAGGGATCTTTACAAATGGTCAGGTAAATCGGTCAGAAATGTTCTCCCATGTTATGAAATTGCTAATTGGACAATACGAATATAGAAAAATGGGGTAGCCCTATGGCTAACCCCATTTTTCTTATTCGGTCTCAAAAATATAGGATAATACTTTTAATGCCTGGTTAACCGTCTCAACAGTAACATTTGCTTTGCTTGAAAGTTCCTTTAAAGGATGGTGAAGCTCCTTTGGGCGGATCAGGATCAGCGGCTTGCCCAGAGTGACAGCTGCGCTCGCATCCATAGCGGTATTCCACTGTTTATACTTTTCTCCAAACAAAGCAATCACAAGGTCAGATTTCTGCATAAGAAGCTGCGTTCTTAAATTATTAATGCTTGAAGCCGCTTCATCCCGGAAGATGGCATCAGGCTGTTTCCCAAGGATCTCCTCACCAATCATGTCAGAACGGTCATGGTTCTCCATTGGCCCTGCAAAATGAATGGGAAGCTGAAGAGATTTTGCTTTCTCTTTTAATTCCCCCCGCCAATTGGAGTGAATTTCGCCCGCTAAATATACGGTTATTTCCATAATATTTCCTCCTTTATGCATGATTCTTATATTTTAACATTTCTTCTAAGAAGTAACGCACTGAAAAGGCTGTCATTTCCAACATGAAGGGTTGTCAGACTATTAAGAAGAAATGTATGATAAGTAAGGATAATAGATTTCCTGGCAAGGGGGGACTTTAGTATGAATAAAAAATTCACCGCAGCCTTGCTCTTAGTTATTTCATTTTTACTGCTCAGTGCATGTTCAGCATCATTAGAAGAAGAGCAAACAGCCGCAAAGAATACTGCAGAGGAAGCATTCAACAAAACATCTGAAAAGACCAATCATAAGAACGAAGATATAGAATATTATTTGCCTTTCGGGGTGGAAGTAAAAGAGGAAAGTCCTAATAATATCATTTTAAAAAACGGATCAAAAACGTATATTCTTTTTTACAATCCTCATGAAGGCCCGGACAGCAAAGTTGTCTACGATGCAACGATCAAGCAGAAAAAGGATTATGATGTTAATGAAACCTATACCAAAGATGGACATAGGGGATTTCTGTTGATCAACAGCGATAAAAAAGACGAAAATGAACTGATCGTTGGAATTGGCGGCGTAAAAATATCCACTCAATCCAAAACCAAGCATTTATCATCTGACGCCGCTACCATGATGGAGATTGTCAACTCTGTCAAGGTAACGAACTAAAACGAAGGGCATTGCCCTTCGTTTTTTATTTTGGATATCCGTATTAGATTAGTTTTAAATAAAAGGCTGTTTTCGCAAACTTTGTTGCTTTTTAAACAAGTAGTGAGGAATGGTTGATTTCCGCTTCAGGATGCTCGCTTTCCGCGGGGCGGGCGGTGAGCCTCCTCGGTGCGCAGCACCTGTGGGGTCTCACCTGTCCCACTCCTCCCGCTGGAGTCTCGCACCTTGCGCTCCAATCAACCAACCTTATTTATTAATGTTTTATTTACAAAATCTATTTATAAACAACAATCTTTTATAACAGAGCCAAATAAAAAAAGGTAAAGTATCATAGAATGCCCTCCGGAAAAGAAGAATAACATTACGATTAAAATATGTATAACAAGTGTCTTGACATGTGTTATCTTTATAGTTGTAAAACGTATACATAGGGGGATAATGATGAGAGCCTTTCTTGATAGAAAAGGGGTTACCCTTTCAGCCAAGGTATATTTTATTGATGCATTAAGCAGTATGGCGCTTGGGTTATTTGCTTCATTGATCATTGGGTTGATCATTAAAACAATCGGGGACCAATTAGGATATAAATATCTTACAGAGATGGGCGTATTGGCTATGGGGCTTATGGGTCCTGCGATTGGAGTCGCGGTCGCATACGGATTGAACGCGCCTCCGCTAGTTATATTTTCAGCGATTGCCAGCGGGGCAGCCGGGGCAGCACTTGGCGGACCAGCAGGAAGCTTTGTGGCAGCACTTATTTCAACGGAAATTGGAAAGCTGTTCAGCAAAGAAACGAAAGTTGATATTATTGTTACACCGCTTGTCACGATTGCTGTTGGATATATTGTGGCAACTTTGATTGGACCTGGAATTGATTACGGAATGAAAAGCTTTGGCAGCCTGATTATGTGGGGTACGGAGCAAAGGCCTATTATTATGGGCATCATTGTAGCTGTATTAATGGGGCTGGCTTTGACTGCTCCAATTTCTTCAGCTGCTATTGCACTCATGCTGGATCTGCATGGACTTGCCGCCGGGGCCGCAACGATCGGCTGTGCGGCCCAAATGGTCGGATTCGCGGTCAGCAGCTTCAGGGAAAATAAAGTTGGCGGATTTATAGCCCTGGGTATAGGGACTTCCATGCTTCAGGTAGCCAATATTATCAGAAATCCGTGGATTCTCATTCCGCCAACTCTGGCAGGAGCGATCCTGGCACCTTTTGGAACGACCCTTTGGCTGATGGAAAATAACGCTGCCGGAGCAGGCATGGGAACAAGCGGGCTCGTTGGACAGATTATGACTTTTACTACGATGGGGTTTGGTTCGGACATTTGGATGAAGGTAATCGTATTGCATTTTATTGGACCTGCTCTTATTAGCCTGATATTATCTGAATATATGAGGAAAAAGGGTTGGATTCAATACGGAGATATGAAGATTAATACAGGGGGAGAAAAGAAATGAAAAAATTAGAATCAGCAGAACAATTTAATGAAATGCGCGTCAGCGGAAAACATATATTCATGTTTTCAGCTGATTGGTGCCCGGATTGCCGGGTTATTGAACCGGTCTTACCTGAAATTGAAGCAAAATATAATGATTATAATTTTATCTATGTAGATCGCGATCAATTTATTGATCTCTGCATTGAGCTCGATATATTCGGCATTCCAAGCTTTATCGGCTTCAAGGATGGCCAGGAACTTGGGCGCTTTGTCAGCAAGGACAGAAAAACACAGGAAGAAATTGAGAACTTTATTGAAACACTTGAAAAATAAGATTGTCTTTATTTAAAAGCAGTATGAAACCCTTAACTTTGATAACTGTCTAGCTCCAGCGCCTACCCCCCTCGAGGTCACAAGCCAATCCTCCCAGAAAGGGAAGAACACCTTCCCGTGAGGCTCCCTTGTGCTTGAGGTCCGCAGGATGCGGGTCATACAGACGTTGCCACAGGACGTGGCGATTTTAGTCTGCGTTCCGCTTGATCAAGGCGCTTTCTCTTTTCCACCCTCCGGCGTCTCTTTTGAGAAGGAGGGTTTTTTAGTGTAAAATGTTAATCGGAATCAATCCCCATAAGGAGGGGCTTATATATGAAAATGGACAGCAAGAAAATGAAGAACGAATTGGAAAAGCGGTTAGCAAAGGAAAATCGTATTTTCTCCTTTGACAGGGAGAAGGATCAGCTCCGCATTGAAAATAAAGAGACAGGCAAGGGAATTACCATTTCACTTCCAGGCATCATTGCCAAGTGGCAGGAACAAAAAGAAAAGGCTATTGACGAAGTCGTTTATTATGTGGAGGAAGGCCTAGAAGCGATGGTGGAAGACGCCCGCTTGTCAGGGCATGAAAAAAACATTTTTCCTGTGATCCGCTCCACCTCATTTCCAAGTGAATCACAGGAAGGTGTTCCCTTCTTAACGGATGACCACACAGCTGAAACACGAATTTATTATGCGCTTGACCTGGGCAAAACCTATCGCCTTATCGACAAGCAGCTTATGGAAAAAGAGGGCTGGGTTCCGGAGAGAATTAAAGAAACGGCGTTATTTAATGTTCGGTCTCTGCCTACAGATATGAAGACGGATACCGTTGCCGGCAATACTTTTTATTTTTTAAATAAAAATGATGGCTATGATGCCAGCAGGATTCTGAATGAGGCTTTTATAAAAGAGATGGAGCGAAAAATGGAAGGTTCCATGGCAGTTGCAGTTCCACATCAGGACGTTTTGATAATTGCCGACATTAAAAATGAAACTGGCTACGATATACTAGCCCAGATGACGATGAGCTTCTTCGCGAGCGGCCGGGTGCCTATCACCTCCTTATCTTTTTTATATGAGGATGGAGATTTTGAACCGATTTTCATCTTGGGTAAAAATAAAAAGAAATAGGCTTTTACGGGATCACAATTTGTGGTCCCTTTTTATTTTCTAAAATAAATTTTGCCTTTATTGGATCCGGAGGAAGATAGGTTTAGTGATGAGAGCAGGCGGGTAGCAGTCTGTGGGTCGGATAGCATTAGAAAGTTTCTGAATTCGCGATTCGTAATGGAAGGGTGGATTAAGGAGAAGTAGTCATCGATGGCTTCTCTATGGGCATTTTTATTTTTGTGGCTGCACTGTATGCAAACCCAAGTGCCGTGTTTGCGTACCATAGATAGCCGGTTACATTTCAGGCAATAGACGCCACGAAGAATTTCAGTTTCTTTGATATCGTAATATTGTAGGACTTGGAAGCCCTCAGGAATATGATTTTTGTTTAGTCTCTTGTTCAATTTTTGCAGCTCTTTCTGGCTGAGGATTTGTTTAAGATGATTGTCGGCGAGTTGCTGTATTTTATCCTCCAAATTATAAAGATGAGTAACCCTATCGTAAATAGGTGAATGTTTGTTGGTTTTTAGAACGGTAGAGGGAGAAGTGATAACGATAAGAAATTGAATAGGAAGAGAAAGTTTCAGGTGATGGTTAAGCCAATTGGCTAGTTGGTGCTGCTGGCGTCTGGCTTGAACGAGAGGATTCGGGAAGCCTGTTTCGGAATCAGAGGATGTGCGGATAAGCTGGTTAAATTCTTGATCAAAAAACAGTGTTCCATAAATGTTTTTCGTTTCAAGGATAAGGGCAAATTGATTATTGATGAGGAGGGAATCGATTTGGAAGTACTGCTTCCCATTCGAGAGTCGAAGGTCATTGAGAATCAAGAAATCATCGGTTAAGGGATGATTTATTAAAAATTGATCTAAAGCTTTTTCACCGCGGTAGCCTGCGCGTCTTTTAAATAAATCTTCTTCAATACGGGACCGCTTGAGGTGGTCATAGGGAAGCCTTCTTAATAAAGCTTCCAGATAGGTAATTTTTATCGGTGTTGAACGTTCTTTTAGGATCAATATATCACTCCTTTTTCATTTTTCTAAATTAAAATTCTGGATAAAGGGTGAATTTCCTTCTTTTGATAATTAGGTGGCCTCTTTTTTGAGATATCAACGAAAAATAACAATATATCAACAAATTTTTTAATATATCAACGAAAAATCGGATATATCAACGAAAAATCGGATATATCAACGAAAAGGGCCAATATATCAACGAATCGCTATAATTGCCCTGGGTAATAAGTCTGATAGCAATTCCTGTGAACCTTTCATCAGGTATTGAGTCGAAAGTATGCCTTAAACCTGCTGTTCGTTTGTAAATTTACCCATTCTGCCTTTAAATGGACTCATTCTCGCATTTATTATTCAAAAACGGTAAATACCTGATAAAATAAGAAAGATAGACTAATAAAGTTTTAAATAGAAAGAGTTGATATAAATGAGCTGGATTAAAAAACTTTTCCATATGTTCAAAACCGATGATGATGAATACGAAAATATAGAAGAATATGATGAAGAACGCGGGCATGAAAATATACAGCCGCCTAAAAGTTCAAAAGAAAGTTCAAGAGAGAGTTCAAGAGATGTTGATGCTAAGGTGGTTTATCAATATCCGAAAGGCCAGTTCCGTTTTCCGGTAATTCCTGACGGTGAAGGAGAAAGCGAGAAAAGAAGGCCGAGACCCCGCCCTCGTCCGGTTGAAAAACAAGAGGCCCCTGCGCGAAAGCCAAAAAAGCGGCAGCCGCGCAGTGTCGAACGTGAACACCAGAAAAAACCTGCACCTCCTGCAGCTAGGGAGGAAAAAATACTGACCCGGAATGAAAGGGAGGCGGTTAACAAGAAGAGGCCTTTCCAGCCAACTGAAATTCCGTCACCTATTTATGGGTTTGAGAGACGTAATTCAGGTGCTTCAAAAAATAAATCAGAGACTGAGACAAATGAGTTTAAACCTAAAGAGCTTACATATGATGAGATTATGCGCAAAATACAGCAAAGACCGCCCCGAAAGCCGAAGAGTACTGCAGAAAACGTAAACCAAGAAGAAAAGGGTGACACCATTTCCGATAAAATCGAGGCCTTTCACACACAGGCAGCTGCACCGGAAACGGAAGAACATACAGTGAACAAATATACAATCGGCGAAGCTTCTGACTTAATGTTCGAAATTCCGGAAGAAGACGGCGCTCCAAAGCATCATTCTGAGACTAATCAACCCTCAGGGGCAGAGCTGCAGGAAGATCTATCCAACCAGGGCGAACCAGAGTTAATAAACGATGAAGGGGCCAGATTTGAACCAGCTTCGAAAAATAAAAACTCTGCCAAGACAAACATAAGTGATCTGCTGGAATACGCTCTTTTAGAAGAGGCAGCTTCCAAGGTACAGGAGAACAAGCAAGAAATTACAGTAGAAGTTTCTAAGCCAAGAAGGGAAAATCATCATGCATCCTTAGCCTCTGAGGATGAAGTGAATGTTCCAACGGAGGTGCAAACCGACACTGACTTATCAGACATATCTTTTAAAGAGGAGGTGCAGGCGCAATCCAATGAAACCGGCCATAACCATGAAGGCATCAATCATTTTAACAGTTCTATGGATGAACCTTCATGGGAAGCCAAGCAAGCAGAAGAAGATGAATTAAAACCAGAAGATTTAGAGCTTACTTCCGAAATAGAAGAAATAACTCATAAGCCAGAAAGCAGCGAGCGCCTACAGCAGGAATCTGAAGCGATTGAAGAAGTACAGGAAAAGCCCGAGATGGCAGAAGAAGTACTACATGGGACAGAAGCTTTTGGAGAAGAACAGCCAGTTTCCGGAATCATCCCAAAAGAACAGCCGGAACCTGAAATCATTGAAGAAGCTAAGCCTGAACAGCTGGAAGAATTTGAGCTACCAGAAGACCCTATAATAGAAACCATTTCAGCATCAAGCGAGCTTGAACAAGCAGCTTCAAACACTGTGCATCCCGTTCAATCAGCTGCATCAGAACAGAATGAAAGTAAGGAGCAGGAGCGGGAAACGGCTTCATCTGACTCTTTAAAAACAGAACCCGACGCAGAGGATGGCTCATCAAATGAAGGTCAACAAGAGAAAAAGCCTTCAACCAGAGGGACTATTCCGTTCAACGTCATCATGCTTAATAATGACAGGAAAAAACTAAATCAGCAAAGAGAGATTGCTAAGCCAGCGGTATCACAGAACAAGCCTGCAGAAGAACAGCAAAAAAAAAGTAATATCACCAGATTCCCGTTGGAGAGTATCCAGCAATCGGCTGCAGCTGTAGAGCAAGCTGAGGATCAAAGCAATGTTCATGCAGAAACAACTCGCCAAGCTGAAGAACGGTCATCACAAGCATTTGAAGACAAGCAGCCTGAAGGAACTACTCTCCAAGAGGAAGATGAAATCTCTTATTATGAGTTTCCGTCCAAAACGCTGCTGACGCCGCCTGTAATCAAAGAAGAGACTTCCGATTGGCTGTATGAACAGGAACAAATGTTAAACTCAACATTGAAAAATTTCAATGTCAGGGCAAGGGTAGTCAATGTAACGCAAGGGCCGTCTGTTACGAGATTTGAAGTACAGCCGGAACCTGGGGTAAAAGTGAACAAAATTACGAATCTTTCAGATGACATTAAACTTAGCCTTGCTGCCAGGGATATCCGGATTGAGGCACCAATTCCAGGCAAGCATACAATTGGCATCGAGGTTCCAAACCAAAGCAGCCGGCCTGTTTTTATCAGCGAGATTATCAACACGCCGGAATTTCAAAATAGCGAATCCCCATTAACGGCTGTATTGGGGCTTGATATCTCCGGAAAGCCGATTGTAACCGACTTAAGAAAGATGCCGCACGGATTGATTGCCGGGGCAACTGGTTCGGGTAAAAGTGTCTGCATTAACACAATCCTTGTAAGCTTGCTGTACAAAGCAAGCCCCGAGGAACTGAAACTGCTGCTGGTTGATCCAAAAATGGTTGAACTTGCGCCATATAACCGGATCCCTCATCTAGTCAGCCCAGTCATTACTGATGTAAAAGCGGCTACGGCTGCTTTGAAATGGGCTGTTGAAGAGATGGAGCGCAGATATGAATTGTTTGCACATGCAGGGGTAAGGGATATTAACCGTTTTAATGAATTGGCAGAAGAGCATAAACGCTACTCAGAAAAACTGCCATTTATGGTCATCGTGATTGATGAGCTGGCAGACTTAATGATGATGTCTCCAGCGGATGTGGAAGAGGCGATTTGCCGGATAGCCCAAAAAGCGCGGGCATGTGGAATTCATCTGATTATCGCTACCCAGCGTCCATCAGTAGATGTCATTACAGGATTAATTAAAGCAAATGTTCCAACCAGAATTGCTTTTTCAGTATCATCCCAGATTGATTCCAGAACCATTATCGATATAAGCGGGGCTGAAAAACTGCTGGGCCGCGGAGATATGCTTTTCCTTGAAAATGGAACTTCCAAGCCAGTGCGTCTGCAGGGCACATTCGTTTCTGATAAAGAAATTGATGATGTGGTAGCACATGTACGCAGGGAACGCGATCCGGACTATTTATTTGAACAGGAAGAGCTTTTAAAAAAAGCCCAGGTAGTTGAAGAAGAGGATGAATTGTTTTTGGAAGCATGCGAGTTTGTCGTTGATCAGGGAGGGGCTTCCACTTCCAGCCTGCAGAGACGGTTCAAAATTGGCTATAACAGGGCAGCCCGCCTGATTGATATGATGGAGAAGCAGGGCTTTATTTCTGAAAATAGAGGCAGCAAGCCAAGGGACGTCCTCATCACTGAAGCCGACCTCGAATCTATACAAGACACTAGTACATTAAATTAATACATGGTATTCTTTACTTGCATGTTTTAAATAATAGATATAACTACTTTTATAAAATAAGAAAGCTTTCTGAAACTGGCCAGCTTTAGAGCGTGCCCCTTGAAGAGGCCAAGACCAGCAGGCACAATTGCTTTCTTTAATGTTTGTGAGGAGCTTTAGGGATGAAGGAAATTGAGATGAAGGTAAAAGGGGAAATTAAACGTCTGACAAACCAGACATTTAAATTCGATGAACGTGTGAGGGATGGCTGGTTTTCAGCAGTTTATTTTCTCAAGACTAGGGAAATCGTTAAGAAATATCATGAGGATAAAATTGTAACAATGCAATTTTTCCAGAAAAATCATGCCGTTTTGTGCGGGACCGATGAAGTGATTGCCCTGCTTAAAACCTTTGCGGACCGTCCGGACGATTTGGAAATTTATTCTTTGAAAGATGGAGATAAGATTTCGCCCTTTGAAACAGTACTGACGATTACAGGAAAATACCAGGACTTCGGTTACTTGGAAGGTATCATTGATGGAATTCTGGCCAGAAGAACCTCGGTCGCAACGAATGTATATAATGTGGTTAAAGCTGCAGGGACTTCAGGGGTTCAAAAACAGGTCATTTTCATGGGAGACCGTGATGACCATTATATTACCCAGGCTGGCGACGGATACGCAGCCTTCATTGGGGGGGCAACTGCCCAAGCTACGCATGCTATGAACGAATGGTGGGGCAAGAAGGGAATGGGGACAATGCCCCATGCTCTTATTCAAATGTTTGAGGGTGACATTGTAGCAGCCACAAAGGCTTATCAGGAAACTTTTCCGGAAGATGAACTGGTTGCTTTGGTTGATTACAATAATGATGCAATCACAGATTCATTGAAAGTGGCTAGGGCATTTGGAGACGAACTTAAAGGTGTACGGGTAGATACTTCGAGAACCTTGATTGATCAGTACTTCCTAAGGAACCAGCATCTGCTGGGAACGTTTGACCCTCGCGGAGTTAATGCTGAGCTGATATTTGCTTTAAGAAAAGCATTGGATGATGAAGGCTTTGGCCATGTGAAAATTGTGGTTAGCGGAGGATTTACTGAATCGCGTATCCGCGAATTTGAAGAACAGGGTGTCCCTGTTGATACCTATGGAGTGGGAAGCAGCCTCCTGAAAATCACAACAGGGTTTACCGGCGACAATGTCATGATAGATGGAAAACACGCAGCCAAGGCTGGACGGCGGTTCCGCCCGAACCCGCGCCTTGAAAAGGTTGAATAAGTCAGGGGCAGGTGCAATCAGCATACCGATTAATATTTACAAACAGAGTAAGGAGCATCCTGTATGGAAATGGAAGGCTCAATTTTGGATCTTAATTCTTTCCGTGAGACCAAGCAGCTTCAAGGAGAGAAAAATGCAGTTCATTTATACACACTAGCCGAAGATTACACTGAACGGACCGCAAATATCAGAGAGAAAGTCCGGGCAAAGCATCTATTCCGAAAGACGCTCGGCCTTCCTCCTGAAGCTGCTTTTACGTCATTGCAACATGAAGTGTTTCAGAATTGGTTCCTATTTGATTATAAAACGATCCAAGGTTCAACGATGTTCAGTCTCTTCTTGAAAAACAATTCCCGGCAGCTTTCAGAGCCCGATTTAATCCAAGGGGCTCTCTTTTTAACATCTGCCATGGAACCGGTTAGGGTCGTAAAGATTGATTGTACCGTAATAACCGCTGTTGGGGCAGAATCTGAAAGTCCTTTTCAAATGAGGCATATGCATGGGGATCTGCCTGATATGTCAACGTGCGAATGGTTATTCATCAGAAAAATTCCGATACAGATGTTTGATTTTGCGATGGGGCCGGTTTTGCCTGTTAAGGATAAAGTTATAGTAGATAGAATGCTGGATGCCTATTCGGAGGCAAAAAAAAAGTTTCCTGAACTAACCTGGAGAGCCTTTTTAAAAACAAATGTTTTATATTTTTTATTTGGGGAATAAATAGCTGGCAATACGTTACATAGTTTTTAAATATAAATAGTGTTATAATGATGCAATACGTTAAAGTGTTTGTTCATAAAGGGGACAAAAAAGCCGGACTTTCTGAACATACATATTAGTAACACAGTCAGTGAAGCATGTCCTCAAAGGGGATATGCGCAAATCTAGATATATGTCATATACTGTTTTACAGATATACGATGGTTGGAGGTTCTTTATATGACTATTTACCATTTCGTAGGTATTAAGGGGTCTGGAATGAGTGCTTTGGCACAAGTTCTGCATGATATGAATTATCAGGTTCAAGGCTCCGATTTTGAGAAACACTTTTTTACTCAGGAGGCCCTTGAAAAATCAGGAATAAAGATCCTTCCCTTTCAAAAGGAAAATATACAGCCGGGCATGACGGTAATCGCCGGAAATGCATATCCGGACACGCATGAAGAGATTGAGGAAGCAATGAAGCTTGGCTTGCCTGTTGTGCGTTACCACCGTTTTTTAGGTGACTTCATGAAAAAATTCACAAGCATTGCGGTGACTGGGGCTCATGGGAAGACGTCCACTACAGGTTTGCTTGCGCATGTGATGAGGGGCGCAAAACCAACTTCATTCCTAATTGGAGACGGAACGGGGAAAGGGGACGAGGAAGCGGAATATTTTGTATTTGAAGCTTGTGAATACAGAAGGCATTTCCTTTCTTACTTCCCTGATTATGCGATTATGACGAATATTGATTTTGACCACCCTGATTATTTTGCCAACATTGATGATGTTTTCTCTGCATTTCAGGAGATGTCATGGCAAGTGAATAAGGGGATTTTTGCATGCGGAGATGACGAGCAGCTGCAAAAAATTCAGGCTAAAGTGCCAGTCGTATTTTATGGTTTTGGAGAAGACAATGATTTCCAGGCGCGCAATGTGGTGAAAACAACGGAAGGGACCACTTTTGACGTATTTGTCCGTAACACCTTCTATGAAACATTCTCTATTGCAGCTTATGGAGATCATAATGTATTGAATTCCCTGGCTGTTATCGCTCTTTGCCATTATGAAGAAATAGATGCAAAGATTGTTCAGGAGCAGCTTCTTTCCTTTGAAGGTGTAAAAAGAAGATTCTCTGAAAAAAATGTGGGATCACAGATCATCATTGATGACTATGCTCATCATCCGACTGAAATAAAAGCTACTGTAGAAGCAGCAAGGCAAAAGTACCCGGAAAAGGAAGTTGTAGCTGTATTCCAGCCTCACACCTTTACAAGGACTCAAGCGTTTCTTGATGATTTTGCAGCTAGCCTTAATTTAGCCGATAAAGTCTATCTTTGCGAAATTTTCGGCTCTGCACGTGAAAACCACGGAAAGCTCACGATTGATGATTTAAAAGCTAAAATACCAGATGCAGAGATTCTGAGCGAAGAAGAAACAGTTGTTTTAAAAAATCATGAAGATAGCGTTATTATGTTTATGGGAGCCGGCGATATTCAAAAGTTCCAGCAAGCATATGAAAACCGGCTATAATAAAAAAGGATGCGCCATATATGGCAGCATCCTTTTTTATTTAGGGCGTTTTCGTAAACTTTGTTGCTATTTACAAAATGAAAAGAGCGGTCGATTTCCGCTTTAGGATGCTCAGCGAGCCGCGGGGGAGGGCGGTAAGCATCCTCGGCGCTCCGGGCCTGCGGTGTCTCTCGCCTGTCCTGCTGCTCCCACAGGACGCCTGCATAGGCATCCTGATTAGACACCGCACGAAGGAAATGCGGATGCATTTTCGAGGATCTCACACCTTCCGCTCTAATCAAATTATTTATCAGCTGCTTCCTTTACAAACACCTATTTAAAAACAACAATCTTTTGAAAAGTACCTTTATTTATTTCAAATTCTCAGGATTTAGAGCTTCCAGTTCAGGGATCACAAAACGGCCGTCTTTGCGGATTAATACATCATCAAAATAGATTTCCCCGCCGCCGTAGTCTGGGCGCTGGATGTTAACCATATCCCAGTGGATGTTGGATTTGTTGCCATTGTATGCTTCGTCATAGCATTGGCCCGGTGTGAAATGGAAGCTTCCATCAATTTTTTCATCGAAGAGGATATCCTGCATCGGATGAAGAATAAACGGATTGACCCCTATGGCAAATTCGCCGACATAGCGTGCACCTTCATCTGTATCAAAGATTTTATTAATTCGTTCGCTGTCATTGGCTTCCGCCTCAACAATTTTGCCGTCTTTGAATGTCAATTTTACATTTTCGAAAGTAAATCCATGGTATGGAGACGGAGTATTATACGTGATAACCCCATTAACAGAATCACGTACCGGAGCCGTATAAACCTCTCCATCCGGAATATTCATCTGGCCCGAACACTTGATAGCCGGAATGTCTTTAATAGAGAAAGACAAATCTGTTCCAGTTCCAGTAATTCTTACCTTATCGGTGTTATTCATCAATACCACAAGATTGTCCATTGCTTGGTCCATTTTGCCGTAATCCAAATTACAAACATCAAAATAGAAATCTTCAAATGCTTCAGTGCTCATTTTAGCTAACTGAGCCATGGAAGAGTTAGGGTAGCGGAGAACAACCCACTTCGTCTTTGGCACACGAATCTCTCTATGAACCTTTTTGCCGATTGTAGAACCATGAATTTTCATTTTATCATCAGGCACATCTGCATGTTCGTTAATGTTATCCCCTGCGCGGAGTCCTATGTATGCGTCCATCTTGCCCATCACATTGGCTTCAAACTCAGCCATCATATTGAATTGCTCCTCCTGTGCCCCTAACAGCAGGGAACGGTCAACCTGATGGTCTTTTAATAATACAAAAGGATATCCTCCTGCTGCATATGCTTCCTTAACAAGGGCAGTTACGAGTTCTCTTTGCAGGCCGAAATTTTCAATAAGGACTTTTTCGCCTTTTTGCAGCTGGACTGAATAATTGATCAGGTTCTTTGCCAGCTTTTCAATACGAGGATCTTTCATTGCCTAAATCCCTCCAAAAAATATTTTTTCCGACAAATCTTATTGTAACCGAAATTAAAGATTTTGTTGAAACTTTTCCTAGTATGCTAAGATTTAGTTTGGTAAGGAAATATAGGAATTATTGAAGGAAATTGGGTACTGGAAATGGAATCTATTAATGTACGCCTGGTTTAGAGGCAGTGCATCTGGGTAAAAAGTTAGTATACAGATAACCGGAGGTGTATGAAATGGAAATCATTTTATATTTGAGTGTGGCAGTAATTGCTATCGCATTCCTGGTTTTAGTCATTTATTTGGCCAAAACGTTAAAATCTTTACAGGGAACATTAGATAATGTATCTCACACGCTAGCAGGTCTTGAAAGGCAATTGGATGGAGTAACAAAGGAAACAACGGTCTTGCTACATAAGACCAACACGTTGGCAACAGACATTCAGCAAAAGTCTGAAAACTTGAACAGTGTAGTAACGGCAGTGAAAGAAGTAGGGGACTCTGTCCGCAGATTTAATGGATCTATTCAGAAAATCACATCTTCTGTAAACACACAGCTTGAACAAAATAAAGATAAAATTTCACAGGTGGTACAGTGGAGCAATGTTCTTCTCGAAATTAAAGATAAGTGGAAAATGAGAAAAGATGACCCTTATCAGTACAATGTTGACGAGAAGCAAATGCTACCGCCCGAACGCCAAAGAGAAAGAGCAAGATACTAGAAATCGAGGAGGAAAAAGAAGAATGAATAGCCAGGACCGTAAACAATTTGATGTAAACCAGTCAAAATCAGAGGAAAATATCAATACGAAAGACTTTATGATCGGCGCTTTAATCGGAGGCATGGTTGGCGCTGCAACTGCCCTATTCCTTGCTCCTAAATCAGGCAAAGAGCTTCAGAGCGACTTAAACGAAAAAGCGTCTGTCTTAAAAGAAAAATCAGGCCAGTTTCGTGAAACAGCAATGACAAAGGGAACTGAGCTGGCGAGTGTGGCAAAAGAAAAAACAAATGCCATTACTCAAACAGTTTCCAAGCAATCAAATGGGTTAGTCAATAAAGTAAAAAGCCTTAAAGAGGGGCAGAATGCCAATGGACAAGCTTCTGAAAATGGCGCTGCTGAAGGGGACGCCGAATATGCTTCAGAAAGCATCAATGATGAAGGATTTCAGTCAGAAGGCAATGCACCAGTAAATGATGCAGAAATTCAAATGAAGCTTGAGGAAACAAAACAGGCTTTTGACGAAACGGAACAAAAGTACAATCAATAAATTTGTCTTAAAAACGGTGAAGTGATACTATTACTTCACCGTTATTTATTTTATAAGAGGAGGTTCAGAATGAAAAAATTTGATAGCAATGAAGCATTTGATCAAGCCGTTAAATCAGAAGAGCAGCTGCTGCTTTTAAAACACAGCTCAACATGCCCTGTCAGCGGAGCGGCTTATGAAGAGTATGAAAGCTTTGCAAATGAGCATAAAGATTTGAACATTTATTATTTAGTAGTCCAGGAGGATCGCCCATTATCCAATCATATCGCGGAGACTTTTCATATTAAGCATGAATCTCCCCAGGCTATATTGTTTAAAAATGGGGATGTAGCATGGCATGCTTCCCATTGGAAAATTACATATGACTCCCTGGAGAAAGCTTTTGAAGAAAATAGATAAAAAACATCCGAATTCGGATGTTTTTTATCTATATAGGCTTTAGATTCGAGCTCTTCTTATTAATGGCAGGCCAGACGATTTTTAGATCATCACCAGGTTCTATAGGGTCATGAAAAGTCGTTTTTTCCCCATTTCTTAAAAGAACAAATTTTCCGGTTGAATCTCTAGGCATTTCAATCTCTACGTGGTTAAATAAGTCTTGGAAAATAAAGGGGATTATTTTTTTGTGTACGACAGTAAGTACATCACCATCATAAATTCTGTCATTTTCTGATAAGGCTGTTCCTTCTCTTTGGAATTCGGTCATGGTTCTGGAAAGCTCTACTTTTTTTCCATTGAATATAACAGGGATGCTTTGCGTTAGCATTAGCTGCTTAAATTCAGCCATTTCTTTTACAGTTGGTGTACCTCTTCTTTCAATCAAAAGATTGTCCCCATGTTCAATCGTTTTGTGATGCTTTACCTCCATGCCGTTTCGGAGGACTTTTCCGGAAAGGCGCGGCAGGAAGGTTTCTTTTCCATTCATTTTGAGCCGAAAAGGCTTTAGCTCTTTTAGCAGTTCTTTTAAGTCTAAGGCATTTAGGATTTCTTCAACTGTTTCAGGAATCCTGCATTCTATTTTATCCCTATCCCTTAAAACCTGACCTGCTGCAGCTGGTATTCCATTACAGGTGATTTCAGTCTGGATGGTATAGTTATGGCTATTAATGGTCACAGACTTAACAGGAATATCATCAATTAAATCCCCAATCCGTACTTCAGCGGGAAGGCCGTCCCTGCCTCTTTTAACCGTAATTTGGTCTCCAGCTGCAACTTCTTCATCCAATGAACTTGAAATCCCATTCCGTAAAATAGCTGGAGCTTCCCCATAGCTGCCCGGAATTGTTATATTTTGTGCATTTACGCTAACAATCATGGCAAGGCCCGGTTTTCCATATAATTTATTCATCTTAACGCCTGCGGCCAAAAGACAATCTCCTACTGTAAGTTTTTTAACCTCAAATAAGCGGACAGGCTGCTCATTGACGTAGACAGTACAATAGTGGACAGGAGATTTTTGTGCAGCAATGGCAATCCCAATTGGGGTGACAAGTTCCGGTCCTTTGTCAATCATGTGCGAGACAGTCAGCCCATTTATAGCGTCTATTCCCCGGATAGCAACCCTGTTCTCAGGTAGGCTTAGTTTCCGGGCTATTCTGGCAGGAAGATTTGGAGTTAAGCTTCCGCCTCCTACAAGCATAACGGCTTTAGGGGGCCTGTTATTCAAACTCAAGATTTCGCTGCAAATGGAATCTGCCAGGCGGTCCAATGCCGGGGAAATCTGTTCAACAAGATCCTCTTTGCTGATCTCCGTTTCAAATCCAAGAATATCTGTCACTGTAATGGTATCATGGACATGAAGATCTCTTTTGGCTTTTTCGGCTAACGGAAAATCCAACAGCAGCTGGTCGCTGACAGCCTCTGTTATTTCATCGCCTGCTACAGGCACCATGCCATAAGCAATAACAGTTCCGATGTCTGTAATGGCAATATCCGAGGTACCTGCCCCAATGTCTACAAGAGCAACATTTAATCGCCTCATGGACGGCGGGATAAGTACATTAATCGCTGCAATCGGCTCAAGGGTTAAAGCCTCCATTTCAAGCCCCGCTCTCTGGAGAGCTGAAATAAGGGACTCCACTACAACCTTTGGCAAAAAAGTAGCAATAATTTCTACTGAAGCCTCTTCTCCCTGCTGGTCAATCAAATTGCCGATTTCTTCCCCATCCAGGCGGTAGTAAAGAACAGAATAACCTACACAATAATAATAATAGCTTTTTTCAATTTCATGTTTTGCGGCAACTATTGCCTGGGCCCGCTGAACAGCGCTTAATTCAAGATGAAGGATATCCTGTTTTTGCATCATCGGCTTTCCGTTAATATTAATGGAGGATTGGGCCCTCTCTGTTCTTAAAGCTCTCCCTGCTGCAGCGACACATACTTTTTTTAGAGGGCCATGTTTTGCTTCAAGTTCATCCCTGATTTCTGATATAATCCTTGAAACAGCTAAAACATCATGGATTTGCCCGTCTAACATTGCACGTTCAGCATGCTCCTTTAGTACAATATCTTTAGCATGATATTGGCCCTCGTGTTCTTCAAGAATAATGCCAACCACAGAACGCGTACCGATATCCAGTGCAAAAAGCTTTTTTTGATCGTACAAAGCGATACACCTTCTTTGTTTTATGCCATAAAATGGCTTAATAGCGCTTTATTACTTAAAAGCGTTTAATTAATAAAGAAATTTTTCGTGACATGTCTGAATAATTCATATATAATAACCCTAATTATAAAAAATGTATCACATATCCAGATGCCGTAAAAGAGAAAGAATGGAAATGTTTAACTTGGCGAATGATAAAATATATTCGCTCAGCATGTTTCTTATCAAAAAGTGCGGCTCTAATTCAGATTCGAAAGGAAGGGACAGGAAATGAGCAATAATGAGCTAGATAAACTGCGGGATCGAGTAGATGAGCTGAACCTTCAGCTTTTATCATTGATCAATGAAAGAGCAGAACTTGTTCAAGAAATCGGAAGAGTAAAGGAAACACAAGGGGTTTATCGTTATGATCCTGTCCGCGAACGCAACATGCTGGACTTGATAAAAGAGCATAATGACGGTCCATTTGAAAACTCAACGATTGAGCATATGTTCAAGGAAATTTTTAAAGCAGGCCTTGAGCTTCAAAAAGATGATCATCGAAAAGCGCTTCTTGTTTCACGAAAAAAGAAGCCTGAAAATACAATTGTTGATTTAAAGGGAGAAAAGGTGGGAGACGGCAACCCTCATTTAGTGTTCGGTCCTTGTGCGGTTGAATCTTATGAACAAGTTGCGACAGTTGCCGAAGCTGTTAAAGCGAAAGGCCTTAAGCTTCTGCGCGGCGGTGCTTATAAGCCTAGAACATCTCCATATGATTTCCAGGGACTTGGCTTGGAAGGGTTAAAAATATTAAAAAGAGTGGCAGATGAATACGATTTGGCTGTAATTTCTGAAATTGTAAGCCCAAATGATATTGAAACTGCTGTCAATTATATTGATGTAATCCAAATTGGTGCAAGAAATATGCAAAACTTTGAACTTTTAAAAGCAGCTGGCGCTGTAAACAAGCCAGTTCTTTTAAAACGCGGTATTGCAGCAACCATCGAAGAATTCATTAATGCAGCAGAGTATATTATGTCCCAAGGAAATGGACAAATCATTCTTTGCGAGCGCGGAATCCGCACATACGAGCGTGCAACGCGAAATACCTTGGATATCTCTGCAGTGCCAATTCTGAAACAGGAAACACATTTACCGGTACTTGTTGATGTAACGCATTCAACTGGACGCAGAGATTTGCTTCTCCCTGCTGCTAAAGCAGCATTGGCAATTGGAGCGGACGGCGTAATGGCCGAAGTACATCCAGATCCAGCCGTTGCCCTGTCAGATTCAGCGCAGCAAATGGATCTTAACCAATTTGATCAATTTATGTCTGAACTGCAATCCTCGGCTTTGCTAAGAGTATAAATCGTAATGCATGGAGCCTTCTGCTAATCAGCAGAAGGCTTTTTCGTTGTTTGAGGCTCTGTTAATCTTGGGTGTTGATTTCCGCTGCAGGCACTCAGCGAACCGCGGGCTTCCGACGCTCCTGGCGTTCTTCACCTGTGGGGTCTCCCTAGGTACGCTTTTCCCGCAGGACATTGGATTAGTGTCCTCAAATAAACACCTCACGAAGAAAAGACGAATGCATTTTCGAGGATCCCGTGCCCTCCGCTCCAATCAGTACAGTGCTAAATCATCAGTTATCTTTAACATAGCTTTGTGAAGAAAATCCAAAAACAAGCTTTTTTTCAAAAAAACAAGCCTTGACATTGCAGCAAATCCTGGACTGTCGTATGATTAAATACATAATTGAACATGTGTATCCAATCACAAAATAGGATAAAAAATGAGTAGGTTATGTAGTGTTGCTGTAAAATAAAAAGTAATAGAAGTGACCGCTATTCGAAGAGGGAGTGACAGTAATGAATGTAACAATATACGATGTGGCAAGAGAAGCGAATGTTTCAATGGCAACGGTTTCTCGTGTCGTAAATGGAAATCCAAATGTAAAGCCCGCAACAAGAAAGAAAGTAATGGAAGTAATCGACAGACTTGGATATCGTCCAAACGCTGTAGCACGCGGACTGGCAAGCAAAAAAACAACGACAGTCGGAGTTATTATACCCGATATCTCAAGTACTTTTTTTGCAGAACTGGCTAGGGGTATTGAAGATATCGCAACGATGTACAAGTACAATATCATTCTGAGCAACTCTGACCAAAATGTCGAGAAAGAGCTGCACTTGCTTAATACTATGCTTGGAAAGCAGGTAGATGGCATTGTATTCATGGGGGGCAATATTACATCAGAGCATGTTGATGAATTTGAGAAGTCTCCAGTTCCGATCGTTCTTGCAGGTTCAATTGAAGAGTCAGGCAAAATTCCATCCGTTAATATTAATTATGAACAGGCAGCATTTGATGTAACGAAGTCGTTTATTGAAAAAGGCCACAAAGAAGTTGCGATTGTTGTGGGCCCTCTACGTGAGCCAATCAATAAAGAAAAGAAACTGGCAGGCTATAAGCGTGCGTTGGAAGAAGCTGAAGTTTCCTATCGCGAGGATTTGGTCGTTGAAGGAGATTATACGTATGATTCAGGAATAGAAGCTTTTGAAAAGCTATTGGAAGCTGACCCAAGGCCAACAGCGATCTTTGCGGGATCAGATGAAATGGCCCTGGGAATTGTCCATGGTGCCGAAGATAAAGGCTATAAAATTCCTGAGGATTTTGAGGTCATCAGCTCCGATAATACCCGATTGGCATTGATGGTGCGCCCTCAGCTGACTTCTGTTGTACAGCCGTTATATGACATTGGAGCCGTTGCGATGCGCCTTCTTACTAAATTGATGAATAAAGAATCAGTGGATGAACAAATTGTCGTACTTCCTCACCGAATTGAGGAACGGGACTCAACAAAATAATAAACCTGCCGATATAATAGAAAAGCGGAGGTGCCCCGATCAGCCCAGACAAGAGCTGGAGGGCCAGAAGTTGAAGTGTTCTGGACTTCTGGACCGAAGTGACCTCGAGCTGCTCTAAGCATCATTCTACGAATCATGCTTCTCTCAAGATAATCAGGAAGCAAATTCAGGGATGAAAACTGGCTAGGCGCTGCAGCTAGACAAAGGGTAGAAAAGAGAAACGCCTTACAGTTTAAAGTGGAAGGCGTTTCTTTCTGCCATTCATCTATTTATTACTATCTATATAAACGATCAGGGAGAGAGAAAATGAGGAAGTTTGATGTGTTAACGCCAGTGGGGCTATTGATTGGCCTGGCGATGCTTATCTTTGGGATAATTTCCAATGGGGGAACCAGTGGGTTCTTTTCGTTTATTGATCCTTCTTCCATGCTGATTGTTTTAGGCGGTCTAATAGCGGGGCTGCTTGTAAGTTTTCCTTTAAAAGATATCAAGCATATGGCTACTGTTATTAAACAGGTCTTCTCCAGCGAAGAACAAAGTATTGGCAGGCTAATTGGGATATTTGTACTCCTTTCCGATCGCGCTCGCCGGGAAGGGCTTTTATCGCTTGAAGCTGAAGTAGAAAAGGTGGACGATGCTTTTATCCGAAAGGGTATTTATCTTGCCGTCGATGGAATCGAGCCTGATGTCATAACGGACATTATGCATGCTGAAATTACAGCGATGGAAGAAAGGCATCGAAAAGGCAGAAGCATTCTCGAGAAAGCAGGGGAGTATGCTCCAGCATGGGGGATGATCGGGACGCTGATTGGTCTTGTCCTCATGCTGAAAAATCTAAATGATCCTTCTACGTTGGGTCCTAATATGGCAATTGCCCTATTAACTACTTTATATGGTTCGCTTCTGGCCAATCTGGTGTTTCTGCCAATGGCAGCAAAACTTGCTTTAAAGACTGAAAAGGAAGTATTTTTAAAGCAAATCATTATTGAAGGAGTAATCGGGATTCAATCCGGACAAAATCCAAAAATCCTTGAAGAAAAGTTAAGTGCATTTTTATCTTCCGAAGAACGCAGAGAATTGGAAGAAGTCATCAACGCAGGGGAGGCACTGGAATATGAAGCTTAGGCGAAGGCCTCCTGAGCCTGCTAAGGGTGCCCCTAGGTGGATGGTTACATTTTCAGATCTTGTCACACTGATATTAGTATTTTTTATATTGCTCTTTTCCATGTCGCAGATTGATATGATCAAATTTAAAACGATTTCCGAGTCATTCCGTGATAGGCATGTACTCGATTTTTACCCTTCTATTATTCCCAATGAGCATCCAGCGAGCATGGAACAAAATGATCAAAATGCTGGGGAAGAAAGCGACTCCCTTGATCAGCTGTTAATGGAAATCCAGACATTTTTAGATCAAAACGGCCTTGAAGATGTTATTGTTGCAAACAGGACCGAACGTGGTGTTGTCCTTGTCCTTCAGGAACAGGTGTTATTTGAATCCGGAGAAGCCAGCCTAATTGATCGCTCCTATCCATTTCTGGACAAAGTCGGAACAGTCCTATCAAGTATGCCAAACCTGGTAAAAGTAGAAGGCCATACGGATAACCGGCCGATTACGACATACAGATACCCTTCAAATTGGGAGCTGTCAGCGGCCCGGGCCAGCACAGTGATAAGATACTTAACAGAAAACCATAAGCTTGAGAGCCGCAGGTTTATTGCTGTTGGCTACGGAGAGACCCGACCGGTAGTCCCCAATTCCGGACCGGAAAATTGGGAAAAAAACCGCCGGGTTGAAATCATTATTTCTGATCCGAAATATGATGAGGAAAGTTTAATAAATAATTAATAGCTGGTCTGGCATTTGTCAGGCCTTTTTTATTTTGAAAGTGGAGATTTGGCCGGTATTAAAGTGTTTTTGTCCGGTAAATATGATCAATGGACCGGTATTTAATAGAATTTGGAGGGTAAATGTTCGTTTTCAGCGGTAAAATAGAAAAAAGGCTGACAGCCGGATTCAAATACAACCGTTTGTCAGCCTTTTCATTTACATGGACTCAGTCATTTTCCTATTTCTTATAGGATATAGAACTTTGTCCAATGTTTGGGCGTTTTTTTCTGTTATTTCACTTTTTCGAGGAATCGGCGGATAAAGATCATCAGGATCGTCCCATTGAAGGGGAAGGGGCACAGGAGCATGCTTCTTCCAGGTGTTTATCCATTCTAAAGGCAGATTGCCATAAGACTTTGAGTTTTCAGTCATTTCAAGCCATATCATGGCCCAGGCCCGGGGAACCACACGCCATATATCATAGCCGCCGCCGCCGACAGCAATCCATTTTCCATCGCAATACTCATGTGCCATTTCATGTGCCAGTTTAGGAATCTCCCTGTATATTTTCATGGTTGATGACAAATGGGTAAGGGGATCCAGATAATGTGAATCTGCACCATTCTGAGTGAGAATTACGTCAGGCTTAAAGAATTCAGCGACCTCACGAAAAGCTGTCCTGTAGGCATGGAGCCAGGAATCATCTTCTGTAAAAGCATCCACTGGTATATTGAAAGAAAATCCGTATCCCTTTCCTTGCCCACGTTCATTTACATTTCCTGTGCCCGGAAATAAATAGCGTCCTGTTTCATGGATGGATAAGGTACATACATCAGGATCATCATAAAAGGACCATTGGACACCGTCTCCATGGTGAGCATCTGTATCGACATACAGTACCTTGGCTTTATATTTTTCCTGAATATATTTAATGGCAACAGAGCTATCATTATATATGCAAAATCCTGATGCTTTTCCGCGAAATCCATGATGCAGTCCTCCGCCGAGGTGGAGAGCATGCTTTGCCCGCCCGCTCATGACCTTATCTACGGCAGCCAGAGTCCCTCCTACCAGCAAGGAGCTTGCTTCATGCATATTTGGAAAAATAGGTGTATCCTCAGTCCCCAATCCGTAATTTTCTCCAACATCTTCAGGAAGCTGTCCCTGGCCGGCGAGTTTAACAGCGTTCACATAATTTGGATCATGGATCAGGTGAAGTTCTTCTTCAGTAGCTGGGCGAGGAGGAACGATTTGATGATCCTCAATCGCTTTCATATTTTTAAGCAAATCGAGTGTCAGTTTGAGCCTTAGCTGGTTAAAAGGATGATTTTTGCTGAATTTGTAGTTCAGCAGCTCTTCCGAATATACAAAAATTGAATCATGAGTCATAGAGAAATCCCCGGCAGGTTTGGCCATAATACTGCAAAGCCGGCTTTTTTCAAATCTTCAATCACAAGGGTGGGATTCATGGTTTGCACTCTTAACACTAAAATTTTAAATTTCTCATCCTTTTTATCCGGATAAACAAGGACACTCTGTATATTTGCTTTCCTTTTGCAAATCACTTCTGTAACTTCAAAGAGCATGCCGGCCCTGTTAGGCACTTTTACCTCAATTTGCGACCCAGGCTGATGTGCGCCTGTCAATTGGACCAGGGTGTGAAGAAGATCCGTTTCAGTCACGATTCCAACAAGCTTGTTATCTTTTAATATAGGAAGACAGCCAATGCGGTGCTCATAGAAAATAGCAGCAATTTCTTCTGCAAAATCAAGGGGATGCCCCGAAATGATTTCTGTTTTCATAATTGTTTCCAAAGGTTTCTGAAGATCTTCCTTAAATAACTCTGTATGAAAAATAGATGGAGTGGCATCCCGGATATCCCTGTCAGTGACAAGGCCTACCAGCTTATTCACATGATCAGTTATCGGCAAATGGCGTACTTTATTTGCACTCATTATTTTTATGGCATCCGCTATACTATCATCCTTTGTCAGTGTAGTGACATCCGTTTTCATAATTTCTTCAACAATCACTTTTAGAGCCTCCTTTATTGAACTTATATGGAGTTTCCACGCACACCAGCACTGGAGCGGGAACAAAGCGTATTTTTTAACATTGAAGCAATTTTTTTAAATATTAAGCTCTGTTAAACTTGTCTGTAGATTTCCGCTTCAGGGGCTCAGCGAACCGCGGGTGGTCCAACGCTCCTCGGAGCCTTGCGGCGGCGGGGTCTCCCTTTGACTCGCTTCACCGGCCGGAGTCTCGCACCTTCCACTCCAATCAACAGAGTGCCAACAATGAGCTTTAACATAGTCTCATATTATATAATCATTGGTTTTCTATGATAGTTTATTAATACATAAAGCGGTTCATAAAGCGCAGACGGTCGAATTGCTGGACCGATTCCTGGTCTACTCTTTTGCCGATTCTCGCCATCAGGCAATTTGCAGGATGGGAGCTGATTTCCGGGTCGTCTGTGGCATACCATTCCAGGCCGCCTGCATTCATCATCTTTTCCATAATCTTACGATATTCCCAAACATTCAGTCCGGTTCCCTTTAGATCCCAATGCCAGTAATATTCTGTCGTAATAATGATGTAGTCTTCCATCGCATCATCCATCATTGAGACTTTTAATAGGTTCTTGCCTGTTCCAGAACCGCGAAATGCCGGAATTACTTCAATGGCACCAAGTTCTATTAAATTTTCCATTTTTCCCTCGGACCATCGCTCAAGGGGATCCGGGTACAAATAAGTTACATAGCCGACAATGGTGTGCCGGTCTCTGGCAATTATAATTCTTCCCTCCGGCAATCCAGCAATTTCAACCAGAGCTTTATGCTGCTGTGCTGGTGGCCTGAAAGCTACCAGATGTTCATGAAACTCGTAATCTGCGAGTTTTTCAGGTGAGATAGGCCCTTCGATAATTAATTTACCATTTGCTGTTTTTAATTCTTTAGCATTGTACGTTTTTTTATGTTCCATTTATTCACCGCCTAAAAGACATGATCAATGTACTATCTATTATACATAAAAACTATCTATATAAAGCGCTTTCACATAATTTTCTGGTTAATTTGAAAAACTTTGTGACAATTCCCGGAATGATGCATAAGAATTATTTTTTAGCTGCAATATTTTAAAAATTGAGAAAAAATAATATTTATACTATAATAATATCAAATCACAAAAAAGGGGGATATCAATATATGAAAGTGGAAGCGCTGCCAGTGACGCAAGGGGAGTTTAATTTAAAAAGCTATGACGAGTTATATAAGAATTTCAACTGGGCGGATGTGGAAAAAGAGTTTTCCTGGAAAGATACAGGCCGAATGAATATGGCCTATGAGGCAATCGACCGCCATGCGGAATCATTTAGAAAAAATAAGGTTGCCCTTTATTATCGTGACGGAGAAAGAAATGAAAAGTATACTTTCAAAGAAATGAAAGAACTTTCCAATAAAGCTGGAAATGCTCTGAAGACATACGGCGATGTGGAAAAAGGAGACAGGGTGTTCATTTTTATGCCTCGTTCCCCTGAATTATATTTCGCTGTTTTGGGAGCCATCAAGCTTGGTGCGATTGTCGGTCCATTATTTGAGGCTTTCATGGAAGGCGCTGTCCGTGACAGGCTTGAAGACAGTGAAGCAAAAGTCTTAATCACTACTCCTGAGCTTTTGGAACGGGTTCCGGTTGATCAGCTGCCAGCTCTAAAGCATGTTTTCCTTGTAGGCGATAATGTTGAGGAAACAGGCTCTTATGTTGACTTTAATAAAAGAATGGCTGAATCAAGCCGAAAGCTTCCTATCGAATGGGTTGATGGAAATGATGGATTAATTTTACATTATACTTCCGGTTCCACAGGCAAGCCAAAAGGTGTGCTGCATGTACATAATGCAATGATTCAGCACTACCAGACGGCTAAATGGGTATTGGATCTTAAGGAAGAAGATGTGTATTGGTGCACTGCTGACCCAGGCTGGGTTACCGGAACATCATACGGCATTTTCGGTCCGTGGCTTACAGGAACATCTAACCTGATTGTCGGTGGAAGATTCAATCCTGAGACATGGTACAAGATGATTGAAGAATATGGCGTTACTGTTTGGTACAGTGCTCCAACAGCTTTCCGCATGCTGATGGGTGCAGGGGATGAGGTTGTTAAGAAATTTGATATGAGCAGCCTTCGGCACATCTTGAGTGTTGGTGAGCCATTAAATCCTGAGGTAGTCAGATGGGGCATGAAGGTGTTCAATTTGCGCATCCATGATACATGGTGGATGACAGAAACGGGTGCACAGCTGATCTGTAACTATCCTTGCATGGAAATTAAGCCTGGTTCCATGGGCAAGCCTATTCCTGGAGTCAAAGCTGCCATTGTTGATGACCAGGGAAATGAACTGCCGCCAAACCGCATGGGTAACCTTGCTATTAAAAAAGGCTGGCCTTCGATGATGCACACGATTTGGAATAACGAGCAAAAATATGAATCGTACTTTATGCCTGGTGACTGGTATGTATCCGGTGATTCAGCTTATATGGATGAAGAAGGCTACTTCTGGTTCCAGGGACGTGTGGATGACGTTATCATGACATCCGGCGAACGTGTAGGCCCGTTTGAAGTAGAAAGCAAGCTGATCGAACATCCGGCAGTTGCAGAAGCAGGAGTAATCGGAAAGCCGGATCCAGTTCGCGGAGAAATTATTAAAGCGTTTGTAGCATTAAGAGACGGCCATGAGCCATCTGAAGAGTTAGTGGAGGATATTCGCCAATTCGTTAAGAAAGGCCTTGCAGCTCATGCAGCTCCGCGCGAAATTGAGTTCCGTGACAAGCTTCCAAAAACTCGAAGCGGTAAAATTATGCGCCGCGTCTTAAAAGCCTGGGAACTAGATCTCCCAACTGGCGATCTGTCTACAATGGAAGACTAATAGAAAGAGAACCGCTTATAGTGAAATGCACCCCAATTCTTAGACAAGACTAACAATTGGAGGTGCATTTCGATGGCCGCGGTTCTCTTTTTTTGGTTTGCGCAGCAGGGAAAACATGAATAATTGTGAACTTAACGAATAAAGCAGAAAAACTTGCGAATAAAGTGGGGAATTTTACGAACAAACGATAAAAATTAGCGAACAAATTTTAAATTTAGCGAACAAAGTGCATAAACTAGCGAATAAATAGGAATCTCCAGCAGCTAGTTGGAACACTGAATAAGTCGATACCGAGCTTTGATAAATAACTAATAAAAAAAGCTGACTTTCGAGCCTTTACCGGCTTGAAAATCAGCTTCACTTTTAAATATTTAATTAGTTTGTACTGCCTTCTCCTTCTCCGCCTCCATCACCAGGTTCTACTGGCTTTTCAGGATCCGGTTTTTCTTCGGCTGGAGGGTCTGCAGGTTTTTCCTCTTTGGGTTTCTCTTCTTTAGGTTTTTCCTCTTTAGGCTTTTCTTCTTTTGGTTTCTCTTCTTCAGGCTTTTTGCCGATTTCAACCACGTTTGAAGGCTTGGATTCCTTCCCGGCAATATCGACGGCTGTTACGTGTATAGCACCATTGCCAGCCTTGAAGCTTAGAGACGATCCAGCTTTTACTGTACCGACTTTTTTGCCGCCGCTATAGATGCGGTAGCCAATAACATCTTTTTCTGGATGGGCACCCCATGTTACGGTCTCGCCTGAAGCTTTAATGTTTAGGGCGGCAGGAGCCCTGCCGTTATCCTCCAGTTTGTCGCCGGTAGTTAAAATGCTCTTCCAGCGCTCTTTATTAGGAATAAGATCGCCTGGATTTGCTTTAATGCCAAATAATTTTTCAATATACTCTGGATTCAGTACTAATCCTGGTTCTGTAAATTCTTCAGGAGTTGAATCAAGAGCCATATATTTTTTGTCGCCAATTCTCACAAGTTTTCCATTGCCAAGGCTATCGTCCACTTTTGTTGGAACAAACTTCGCGTTGAATAAGTCTGTTTCAACGAGGCCAGCCTTTGAGCATGCATCAGAAGGCAGCAGGCCAGAAATAGCGCAGAAGGATCTTCTTACGATCCCCCCAGGCATTTTAAAGCTTGTGCTAGGGTCGACAAGATCAGGCGCAACATCATATGCTGCATTCATGAGATCTGCCCATAGATAATTATTCCGCAGGCTGTAGCTTAATGCGCCGGGAGCTTTTAAAGACTTAGGTGTATCATAGCCGGACCAGATCCCGAAAGTGACATTCGGATTGGTTGCAACAAACCACGCATCGTGGAAATCTACGCCTGTTCCTGTTTTCCCTGCCCAGTCAGAACTGAATTTCAATCTATTTCTAACGGAAGTGGCTGTTCCGCTGTTAATAACATCCCGCATCATATCAATTGTTAAGTAAGCCGTCTGCGGGCTGAATACATCAACAGGCTTGACTTCATACTGATAAATAACCTGGCCGTTTTTATCAGTGATTTTTTCAATCATATAAGCATCAACAAATTTACCGTCATTGGCAAAGGTGCTGAATGCATTTGTATTTTCTTCAACTGTTACCCCATATTCCAATGAACCAATGGCTGTGGACAAATTCGTATAGTCCGGGCCAATCATCGAAGTAAAGCCCATCTTTTCCAGGTAGGCAGCAGGTCTTTGTCCGACTATGTCCTTATATAGCTTAACAGCCGGAACATTGTAGGAATACTTTAATGCTTCTCTGGCAGAAACCAGACCGCTATACGTTCTGGTATAGTTATTTGGCCAAGGCCTGTTCAATCCTGGAGCAAGGTATAATGGCACATCCGGTAAAATTGTTCCAGGAGCTGACTTTCCTAGCTCCATAGCAGGTGCATACACCAGCAGCGGCTTCATGGTTGAACCATTTTGCCTTACAGCGTTTGTAGCATGATTCAATTGCTCACGCTTGTGATCGCGTCCGCCGACAAAGCTGATAATTTTCCCGGTCTTATTTTCAATTAAAATAGCACCGACTTCTACAGGCTCCATGATTTGCTTGTTCTCACCCGTTTCAGGATCCTTAACTGTCTCTGGTTTGTCAGGTCCGTAATAAGGGTAGTTATCTTTTACCTGCTGCATTTTATCATAAATATCTTTGTTAATCGTTGTATGAATCTGATAGCCATTTTGGCGGATTGTCCGGTCTGCAAGGGTTCTATATTCCTCGCGGAGTGCGTCATCTTCTTTTAAGTCCTGTTCTTCATAACCATCGTTTTTCGCCAGAATCTTGGTCATGATGTTTACTGCACGCTCTTCAATTTCAAATGTTAAGTACGGATATTTTTCTAAAGGACTTGCTGAAGGATCTGCAAAATCCTTTGTCAGGTCGTGCGCCAAAGCTTCTTCATATTGTTTCTGGTTAATCTTGCCATCGTCGTACATTCTTTTCAGAACGGTTTGCATCCTTGAGAACCCTGGTTCCAAATTCTCTTTAACTGTTCCTTCCCTCGTAAAAGGAGTATAGCCGAATGGGCTCTGGGGAAGCCCCGCAATGAAAGCAGCCTGAGGCAAGGTCAATTCCTTTGCGCTTACCCCAAAAATGCCCTTGGCAGCTGCTTCAACACCCGCGATATTCCGGCCGGAAGCATTTCTTCCAAAGGTGGAAACATTCAGGTATGCTTCTAGAATCTCTTTTTTATCAAAGAATTTCTCAAGGCGCAATGCCAATAGTATCTCTTTTGCTTTTCGCTCAAAAGATACTTCATTCGTTAAGATTTGGTTCTTAATCAGCTGCTGTGTCAGTGTGCTTCCGCCGGACTGAACAGATGAATTTGTTACTTCCTGGAACAGGGCACGCATAATCGCTTTTGGCACCACTCCGTCATGCTCGTAAAAATATTCATCTTCCGTAGCCACAACTGCGTTAATCAAGTGGTCTGAAACATCCTCAAGCTTAACTTCCTCCCGTTCAAGGTCGGTCCTTAGCTTGCCCAAATACACATTATCCGCAAAGTAAACTTCCGATGTTTCTGCATAATCATATATATCCTTTTTCATGCTGGCATAGGACCGAATTGGCTCATCCTTTACAAGTGAGGCAAAGTAACCTGCTCCCAAACCTCCAGCAAACGCACCGCCAATTACAGCCAAAATGATAAACAGCAAGGCTAAATTCCAGACAACCTGGTAAGTTATGCTAGCCCCTTTTGCTGCTTTTTTATTGCCGAAGAGACCTGGAGTTTGCCTCAGTTTATCAATAAGTATTTGAAACTTTTCTTTCATCGTATCAATCCCCCTAAAATCACATCTATTATAGCATAAAGTGAAACTTCCAACAGCGAGTTTTCCACTGTTGGTTAGTTGAACCAATCGGGCTTTTACGGGCAGTTGTTCGGAAAAACTAACTGAATACCTATCAGAAGACTACTTTTCTGAAGTTACTGCCCGATAACCTGCGATAAAGTGAAACTTCCAACAGCAAGTTTTCCGCTGTTGGTTAGTTGAACCAATCGGGCTTTTACGGGCAGTTGTTCGGAAAAACTAACTGATTACCTACCAGAAAACTACTTTTCTGAATTTACAGCCCGTTAACCTGCGATAAAGTGAAACTTCCAACAGCGAGTTTTCCGCTGTTGGTTAGTTGAACCAATCGGGCTTTTACGGGCAGTTAGTTCGGAATATCCTAATCTTTAATTAAATATATAGTCCTTTTTCCGAATTTACAGCCCGTTAACCTGCGATATTGCGACATATTAATTGACAAGGTTCGCCATTTATCTGAAATTTCCTTTTTTTGAACAGGTATTTGACATTTGGCTGATTTTTATGATAAAAATGGTTTATCTTAGTCATAGACGTAAGAAGCATAATTTCTGTTTCAAAAATACTATATAGGCATTGATGGGAACCCAGTAATGCTTCTATCCCTGTTTCAGAAAGCCGGCGGCCGCTGCGAGCCGGTACAAATAGAAGGGTGAATTACCTCCCTGAGCTTTCACTGTCAACCTGCTCAGCAGTCATAGCAGTGAACGGTTATTCCGTTATCTTGAAAGAGTGGAGGGCATTTGTCCTCAATTTGGGTGGTACCGCGCAATATTAATCATGCGTCCCTGCATATGTGCAGGGGCGCTTTTTGTATGTGGGAATCGCCCCCATCTTTGCCTGGAAAAATTGCATTTTAACCATTTAGTAACAGTTTAATCTAGGAGGAATTTAACAATGAATGTACTTGAAGATTTGCAATGGAGAGGGATCGTCTACCAGCAAACAGATGAAGAGGGGATCCAGAATACGATTGATAAAGAAAAGATCTCTTTATACTGTGGTGTGGACCCTACCGCAGACAGTATGCATATAGGGCATCTGCTGCCATTTTTAACTTTAAGGCGTTTTCAAAAAGTGGGACACCGCCCGATTGTTCTCGTTGGAGGAGCTACCGGTTTAATTGGAGATCCGAGCGGCAAAAGCGAGGAGCGAAAACTGCAGACATTGGAGACTGTTCAGCATAATGTGGACTGCATCCAAAACCAACTGAAAAGGATTTTTGATTTTGATAGTGAAAATGGTGCTATCATGGTGAACAACTATGATTGGGCAGGTTCCATGGACATTGTTACTTTCCTCCGTGATTACGGAAAACATGTGGGAGTCAACTACATGCTTGCGAAAGATACGATTTCCTCCAGATTGGAAACAGGGATTTCTTTTACTGAATTTACTTACACCATTTTGCAGGCAATGGATTTCCTTCATTTATTTGAGAATCATAACTGCAAGATGCAAATTGGGGGAAGCGACCAATGGGGCAATATTACGACAGGTCTTGAGCTTATCCGTAAAATGGCGTCGGAAGGTTCAAAAGCATATGGCCTGACAATCCCGCTTGTAACAAAAGCAGATGGAACCAAGTTTGGGAAGACGGAAAGCGGAGCGATCTGGCTTGATCCGGAAAAGACATCTCCATACGAGTTCTACCAATTCTGGATTAATACTGCTGATGCTGATGTTATTAAATACTTAAAGTTTTTCACATTCTTATCTCGCGAAGAAATTGAAGAACTTGAAAAAGCAGTTCAGCAAGAACCGCATCTGCGTAAAGCACAGAAAGCCCTTGCGGAAGAAATGACTCGCCTGATCCATGGCGATGAAGCTTTGGAGCAGGCAATTAAAATTACTGCTGCCCTTTTCAGCGGAGACATTAAGAATCTATCTGCTTCTGAGATTAAACAAGGCTTTAAGGATGTTCCTTCCTATGAGCATTCAGAGGGCGGAGAAGTTGGTATTATTGATTTACTGGTTGCGGCAAAAATTTCACCATCTAAACGCCAGGCCCGTGAAGATGTTACAAATGGTGCCGTTTCTGTAAATGGTGAGCGTGTAACAGAGCTTGATTATGTTCTTTCGGAAAAAGACAGGATTGAAGGCCAATTTACCGTCATCCGCCGCGGAAAGAAGAAATATTTCTTAATTAAATACTAAAATGAAAGCCCTCCGGTTGAAGGAGGGCTTTTATGCTTATTCGCAACTTTGCGGGAATAATCCAGTTGTTAAACTCGTTGATTAACGACGAAAAAATGTACAGGAGATCAAAAATGGTAGATAATCCGGTTGATTAACGACGCAAACATGCCCCTGGTGATCAAAATGGTAGATAATCCAGGTGATTAACGACG
>NZ_VLKI01000011.1:0-53682 GCF_007830235.1 Cytobacillus oceanisediminis | reverse complement strand
TAATCCAGGTGATTAACGACGAAAAAATGTCCGGTTGATCAAAATGGTAGTTAATCTGGCTGATTAACGACGCAAACATGCCCCGGTTGATCAAAATTGCAGTTAATCCAAGTGATTAACGACGAAAAAATGTCGAGGAGATCAAAAATGGCAATTATTCCGCGGATACCGATAAAGTTCCCAACTATACAAAAGTCCACTTGGTAACCCTATTCTAAAATTAAAGATTTCCAAAACCAGATTCATCGAATCCCTTAACAAAACAAAAGAACTGCCGACATATATTGGCAGTTCTTAAGCAAATATTAACGAGAGTAGAATTCAACGATTAGAGATTCGTTGATTTCAGCTGGAAGTTCAGAACGTTCAGGCATACGAGTGAACGTTCCTTCTAGCTTGTCTGCATCGAAAGATACGAAGTCAGGTACGAAGTTGTTCACTTCGATTGCTTCTTTAACGATGTCAAGGTTGCGAGATTTTTCGCGAAGTGTGATTGTTTGACCAGGTGCAACGCGGTATGATGGAATATCAACACGAGCTCCATCAACCATGATGTGGCCATGGTTAACAAGTTGGCGAGCCTGACGGCGAGTACGTGCAAGACCTAAACGGTATACAACGTTGTCAAGACGTGATTCTAAAAGAATCATGAAGTTTTCACCGTGCTTACCAGGCATTTTGCCTGCTTTATCAAATAAGTTACGGAATTGGCGCTCATTCACTCCGTACATATGACGAAGCTTTTGCTTTTCTTGCAATTGCAATCCGTATTCAGATAATTTTCTGCGTTGGTTTGGACCATGTTGTCCAGGAGCGTAAGGACGCTTTTCTAATTCTTTACCAGTACCGCTTAGAGAGATTCCAAGGCGGCGGGATAATTTCCAGCTTGGACCAGTATAACGAGCCATTTAAGACTCCTCCTTTTGTGTTTTTATTTTGGTAAAATAAAAACAGAAACAGATGTGCACAACAATCAAGACCATTTTGTTTTCATGTACCTTCGCCCTAGCAGCAGAGGGTTACACAGTACCCCATCCCCAGAAATGCTTGTCGCCGATGGCGCCTGAAGCTAGACAAAACTAACTTCAAAGCTCTGGTTGAGGAACAAAATGAGTACATCAAGGTGCTCACATAGGCTGCAATATTTTACACAAGGAGTATTATATAATTTTTATTGGATATAAGTCAAGGTGTTATTGCTTAATTTAACTATTAGTTTTAGCAAACGATATATGCAATTATATAGGAGAAATAAGGACTAAGCTATTTTTTGCGTAAAATTATTAAACAACTAAAGAGTCATTTGGAAAGATATGATATAATGAAGAAAAAATTGGAATAGATACAGATATGGTTCTAATGAATGAAACAAGAAAAGAAAAGCGGCTGCGCTTTTTTTTAATTTTAGTGTTTATTTCTATAGCCGCTGCAGGATTTTATATGCAGCTGGTGCCTGAAACTAATGATCCGAAAGTGCTGGTTCTTCGGCAAAGCAGTGACGAAGGTTCTCCCAGAATAGCTGTATATGAATATAAAAATGGAGAACATCTGATGGCAGTATATGAAGTAGAAAGAACAAGCCCCTTTAAGTTTAAGACTTTCTATGCTTCCGCACTGAGCCAAGCTCCAGAGGAACTTGCCCCTGATCGGGAAGGGAATGGCTTCTGGGTTAAAACCGGAAATGGCTGGAGTTATTTTGCCGGGAACCTTCAGCAGGCGAAGAGGGATGAGGGGTTTAGAATGGCTTCATCACCCTATCAAATAGAATGTTCTGCAAATGGACAAACGCTTTACATTAAAAATAATACAATCAATCTGCCGAGCGGAACAAAGGCGAAAGAGATCCATTCTTTATCTGAGGATGGCCTGCTTTGGCTGATACTTACTGAAGAAGATATTAAAATTGCGCAAATTGATACGAAATATCCATAAATTTGCCGAAAAAAAATTATCTGGTTAGCTATTATAGTCTTATTGATTTAAAAATTCCTGATCTGAAACAATTGATAGGTGATGATGGAGATGGATGCGCTCGAACGCAAAATCATTTATAAATTGAAAAGCCGCTTCTTTGATATTATCGATACAGAGAACGGGTTCTTTCATTATGAAAAACTGCTGGATGAAATGCTTTCGGCCATAAAAACTCTGACCGGTGCGGAAGAAATCATTTTATATGGCTGCAATGAATGGAAACAGGAGTTTTTTGTAGAAGCTTCGACCAGCCCAGACGATCAGGCAAGTGCTGTGCCGCCTGTTATTTCCTGTAACGGCCTTAAGGCATGGGTAAGGGAAAGCAGGGAACTCAGCAGTGCGGGTATAGGGAATCAGGGGGAGGAATTAATCCTTCCATTGATGAAGGGTGACCAATTACTTGGCTGTATGATCCTCAAAGGGGGACTGGATTCTTTTAGGTTTCTGCCAGAAAATATCTTGCAGGAGCTTAGCGGAGAGTGCGGACAATTTTTAGATAAAGCCCATGGGCTTGCCAAGATTGTATCTGAGGAGAAACGGTATAAACAGCTATACCGTGTAACGGAGAAATTTCACTCTTCGATGGATATGGATATGGTGCTTGGGGAAATCATCTATACTTTGCAAGAAGTGTATCCTACCTTTACGTACTATCTATTATTGTCCCAGGACAATAATAGTCACGGAGATTTGCCGATTAGGGATCTGGAATATGACAGCGAAAATATCGCAGCCATGCAGGCATATGTAACAGGGTCTGTCCAATTTGAAGATTCCATTCAGGAAAAGCGCTCGGTACTTTATGCCCCGCTGAAAGGCAAACAGGGGGTATATGGAGTCCTGCAGGTGATTGCGCCCAATACCCTGATGTTTCCTAAAAATGAGGTGGAATTTATCACGCTGCTTGCCAATACGGCAGGGAGTGCGCTGGAAAATGCCCAGCTTTATCAGCAATCTAAGCGCCTGATAGCAGACCTTCAATTAATCAATGAAACCTCCCACCGCCTGAATTCGAATTTGCGCCTGACGGAAACGATGACGTTTATGTCGGAGCAAATATTGCGTTCATTTGACGCTGAGGAAGCGGGGTTTATTCTGTTATCGCCTGAAGGTGTCAATACAAATGTAATTAATGGGAGTACCGGCTTCTTCCAAACTAAGGATGCGGATCCCTATATTCGGTATATTAAGGAAAAAATTATTAAGGAGAGGGAATCACTTTTTATAGGGGATTTTAGCTTGCAAAATCAGGAGCTGATTTCCCGCTTTAAGTCCATTATGGCAGTGCCAATGACCCAATCAGGAGCATTAAAGGGCTTTGCGCTGGTCATGCACCGCTCTCCTTACCATTTTCCATTTGAAACGTTTAAACTCCTGCAATCATTGATTCATCATTCCACTTTAGCTTTTACCAATTCGATGTTAAGGGAAGAACTGGAGAAGATGGTTGTGACGGATCACTTAACAAAGCTATACTCCAGGAGCTATTTGGACGACCGCATACATCAATCGATGAATGAAGACCATGAAGGAACATTTATGCTGATTGATATTGATGATTTTAAAGCGATAAATGATACATATGGACATCAGGTTGGCGATGATGTTATTATCCAGGTCGCCAATGTAATTAATGGAAATATACGCGGCACTGATATAGGAGCAAGATGGGGCGGCGAGGAGCTGGCTGTCTACCTTCCGGCTGTTTCACTGTCAGCAGGGACAATCATTGCTGAAAGGCTCGTTAAAAAGGTATTTGAGAGTTCAAATCCTCGAGTGACCATTTCCTGTGGAGTCTCTTATTGGAGCAGGGGACGGAAAGACTCCTATCCGGCTTTATTTAAGAGAGCAGACAGAGCATTATATACTGCAAAGCATTCAGGCAAAAATAAAGCGGTCATCGAGTCAGCTGAAAATTCATTTATATAGGGACTGCCTCTAATTCGTTAGGCAGTCTCTTTTCTGTGAAAGTCACATTACTTTTTTCAAAACAAAACACTTTCAAAAAATAGACATTTATCATATGCTGAAAGAGAGGTTTTTTTACAGAAAATTATGAAAGCGTTTACATCGAGAGGGAGAGTTATATGGAAAGGAAATATCAGGTAAAGTTTGAGACACAAGTTATTCATGAAGGCTATGATTCAGAAATGTTCAATGGAAGCCTTGCACCGCCAATTTTTCAAACATCAACTTTTACATTTGAAACTGCACAGCAAGGTGAAAAGCGCTTTGCTGGTGAAGAGGAAGGATATATTTATTCACGTCTGGGCAATCCGACGGTTAAAATGCTTGAAGAAAGAATGGCAGCCCTTGAGAAGGGGGAATCTGCCCTTGCTTTCGGGTCCGGCATGGCTGCGGTATCCGCTGTGCTATTTGCATTAACTAAAACCGGTGATCATATATTATGCTCTCAGGGCGTTTATGGATGCACATTTGGTTTGCTTGCGATGATGGATGAAAAATATAAAACCAGTCATGATTTTTCCACAATGGAAACAAAAGAACAGCTTCTGGAGGAAATAAAACCTGAGACAGCCTGCATTTATGTTGAAACGCCCATTAACCCAACAATGAAACTGGTAGACTTGAAAATGGTTGCAGAAGTAGGGAGAGAGAAGGGGATACCTGTTATAGTCGATAATACATTCTGCTCCCCTTATCTGCAAAACCCGATTGAGCTGGGCTGCGATATTGTCATTCACAGTGCGACAAAGTATATAGGCGGCCATGGGGATGTCGTGGCAGGGATTGTCATAGGTCCAAAAGCATTTTTGGATAAAGTTTCAATGACCACTCAAAAAGATATCGGGGGAATTATATCTCCATTTGATGCCTGGCTGCTCCTCCGGGGATTAAAAACGCTAGCTGTAAGGCTAGACCGCCATTGCGAGAATACTGAAAAGCTTGCGGGATATTTATTGGAGCATCCAAAAGTTAAGAAAATTTATTTTCCGGGGGATAACCATAATCCCGATTACGAAATCGCCAAAAAACAAATGAGGAAACCAGGCGGAATGATCTCTTTTACACTGAAAGGAGATAAAGGAACAGCCCAGGCATTTATGAATGAGCTAAAGTTAATCAAAATTGCGGTGAGTCTTGGAGATGCTGAGACCTTGATCCAGCACCCGGCTACCATGACCCATGCGGTTGTGCCACAAGAATCCCGGGAGCGAATGGGGATTGAAGATACACTGCTGAGACTTTCTGTCGGCCTTGAATCATGGGAAGATATCCGCGATGATCTGGCACAGGCACTTGATAGGATTTAATAGTCAAAAAAGGAGATGCCCTTTGAAGGGACATCTCCTTTTTGTTATAGATAAGATACCAGCACTTTTGTAAATTCTTCTAAGTATTCCTGATCGAGTTCATCAAAGCGGTTTTTTTCAGGTGAGTCGATATCCAAAACACCTAGCAGATTCCCGTCTTTGATAAGAGGAACAACGATTTCCGACTCAGAAGCCGCATCGCAGGCAATATGTCCAGGGAATTGATGGACATCTTCCACACGTACAGTTTCCATTTGTTTGGCTGCCTTTCCGCAGACCCCTTTTCCAAGTGGAATCCTTACACAGGCAGGCAGTCCCTGAAAGGGCCCAAGCACAAGCTCCCCTTCTTCCATCAGGTAAAACCCTACCCAATTTGTACGGCCAAGGAATTGATTGAGCAGCGCAGATGCATTGCTGAGATTGGCAATTTGGTTCTTTTCTCCTTCAAGCAATGCAGAAAGCTGTTTGATGACTAATTTATAATTTTCTTCACGGGTTCCCCGGTATGATTCGACATTAAACATCATTATTCACCTTACTCTCTAAAAAATATGTGAATTTCCTGGCAGAAACGCAGGAAATAAGGAAGACATTGTCGAGAACTTAAAAAAGGATAAGACGATTTTAGCAAGAATGTTTAATTATAACAACTAATCCGCGTATTAAAGTGAATTTGACGAAAGAAAGCGAGGCGGGAACGGTGAGGAAAAATTCTAAAGAGGCAATTGTTTCGGCTGCTATATCCTTATTCAATACGAGAGGTTTTTCCGGGACATCCATTCGTGATATTGCCGGGAAAGCAAAAACCAATCCGGCAAATATATCCTACTACTTTGATAACAAACATGGTTTGCTTGAATATTGCTTCACTGCTTTTTTTGAAGGCTATATCGAGGAGATTGAGATGGGATTTTCCCTTATGGACCAAGGAGCAGCCCTCAGCTTGAAAAAAATAGCGGAGAATATCATGGCTTACCAATTTGATAATAGCCATTTGACTAGGCTTATTCTCCGCGAAATATCGATTGATTCACAAGTGGTCCGAGAAATTATGTCCACTTATTTGGCTAAGGAAAAATTCTATTTCAGCAAGGTTTTGGAACGCGGCTTGAAAACAAAAGAGTTTCGGTCCCATTCAGCCAATTATATGATTATCCAATTAAAAGGGCTGCTGTCCATGCCATTTTTGAATACACATTATATGGCAGAGGTGCTGCATGTGTTTCCTCACGAAAAGTACTTTGCAGAGAAATACACGAAGGAAATCTTTAATTGGATTGACGGAGTCCTATGCAATCATCATGCAGGAAAACCATATGCTGCTGTGTTGTGAAATCTGCCCAAAAACGTTAAAGACCAATTAGAGGTATTTCATGACACTGCGGCCCTGTCCCATTTCCTTTACCTGGTGCGCATCTGAACCATAAATAAGTGCAATCCCTTTTTTGAGGGCTTCTTTAGCTGCCCAATCAGGAGGATATGGTTCTTTGCAAAGGGGCTTGGAGAAACCTGCTCCATTATAGTCAAGTTCATACCCCTGAATATGTACTGCATCCAGAATCTCCGAAATTTCTTCCCTGTATTCCCTATCAACGGGATATTTTTTTTGGAATTTTTTAACCAGTGTAATATGGCCGATTCTTTTAGGTTTAAACGGACCCAAATCAGACAGGACTGATAAAAAAAGTGTTCGGAAATAATTTTTGTATACTTCTTCTATAGAACCGTATTGCTCGATCATTTTTCCAAAAACATCTGGGCTGTAGTCCAGGCATTCGTATTGGTTATCATGCCTTAAAAAGTGGACAGATAAGATGGAATCATCCAAATATTTTCCTGCATCATTTAAAAAGTTCCGGGTTTCCTGTTCAAACCCTTCAATAAAATCTACCTCGAGCCCTGCATTGATTTTGATTTTTCCTTTATAAGCCGCTTTGACCCTTGAAATATCTTCAAAATATTGTTCCAATTCTTCTTGCCTCATAGCACTGTCAGAAGCAGGAGCAGGATCCTTAAAACCCTTAGGCAATGGGGCGTGTTCAGTAAAGGAAATTTCCCGGAAGCCAAGCTCCAGTGCTTTTTCGACATAATTTTCCAATGGATCTTTCGAACCATGCGGACAGAATGATGTATGGATGTGGCCGTCTTTAAACATAAGGAATATCACCTTTCTTTTACAATTAGGAAGGAAATAAGCAATAAAAAGCGAATTGTTTGTAATTGAGAATCTCATATTGTTCAATAAAAGAGAAGGCGAGTGTCTTTTTCGTTTCTCTTACTTTTGAAAAACACCAGTCATACTCAAAAATTACTGACTGATGAATGCAACAAATTCATAAAAATATGAAATAAATAGTCAAAAAATGTCGTTTACATGGTATCATAAAAACATTGAAAATAACACACGAAATGGGAAGCGCCTTCGGGCATGCAAAACCAACTTAAATAAAACCTATACATATACATATCGGCTCGGGATCAGAACAGGGGGCTTTAACATGGAATACATAATTGGAGGTATAGTCATTCTTATATGCCTATATCTGACGGGATATTTTTTGAAGAAAAAACATTATAAAGAAATTGACAGGCTTGAAACATGGAAGATGGATATAACTGATCGCCCTGTTCTCGATGAGATGTCAAGGGTTAAAAAGCTTAATATGACAGGCCAAACCGAGGAATTATTTGAACGCTGGAGAAATGAGTGGGACGAAATTGTTACAACACAGCTTCCTGATGTGGAGGAGTATTTATTTGATGCCGAAGAGAATATCGATAAATACCGGTTTAAAAAAGCCCAGGAAATTCAGCAGAAAATTGAACAGCGTCTAAACGAAATTGAAGAGAGCATTAAAAAGCTGCTTGGTGAATTGAATGAGCTTGTTGGGAGCGAAGAAAAGAACAGGGCGGAAATTGAAGAATTAAAAGATATGTACCGCGAATGCAAAAAATCACTGCTTGCCCATCGCCATACATTTGGGAAAGCAGAAACCCTTCTGGAAAAACAGCTCGATGAGGCTTTGGCGAAGTTTGAAGAATTTGATGAGAAAACAGAAAAGGGCAATTATCTCGAAGCCCGCGAAACTCTTCTAATGATCAAAGTACTGCTGGAGGATGCCCAAAGCAAAATGGAGGCTATTCCGAACTTGATGGTGGAGTGCCAATCCAAAATTCCTTCCCAGCTGGAAGAATTAAAGGATGGATACAAGGAAATGCTGGAACAGGGCTACATCCTGGATCATTTGCAAATGGATATAGAAATTGAGCGGCTTGAACAGGAAGTAGCTGCATATGCCGGCTATGTTGACAAGGCAGAGACTGCTGAAGTCCAGAAAGGTGTAGAGGAGATCAAAGACAAAATTGAGCTGCTATACGATCTTCTGGAAAAGGAAGTTCACGCAAGACACTACTTAAGCCAGCAGGATGAAGCAACCAGAAACATGCTGTATAATAACAAAGATATTAACAGCCATCTGAAAGCAGAAATGTCGGTTGTCCGGCAGAGCTACCATGTTTCGGATAAGGATCTGGAAGTTCAGGTGCAATTAGAAAAGAAACTGACCCAGCTGTTTAAAAAGTTTGAGGTGCTCGAGCATAAGATTAATAGCCAAAGCGCTCCTCACACTGTTTTGAGGGAAGAGCTTGCTGAAGTCAAGGAACAGCTTGAGGAAATCTCGGATGAGCAGACAGCATTCGCAGAAAAACTCCAGGCATTAAGAAAAGATGAATTGTCTGCCAGGGAAAAGGTAAAAGAGCTAACCAAAAAAGTTACTGAGACCATGAGGTTTATTTCTAAAAGCAATGTACCTGGCGTTTCCCAGGAATATAAGTATTTAATCCAGGATGCAAAAGAAAGCATAGATAATGTGCTGGCGAAGCTGGATGAGAAGCCATTAAACATCCCGGCTGTACAGCAGTATCTTGAAGTGGCAGTTCTTACTGTAGACAAGGCTGCTGACTCGACCAATGACATGATTGAGACCATTCTTCTTGCAGAGAAAGTGATTCAATATGGAAACAGATATAGAAGCAGGTATCCGTCCATAGATAAAGGTCTTAAAGAAGCGGAGTCTTCTTTTAGGAGCTATGATTATAAAACAGCATTGGAACAGGCTGCTGCTTCTATAGAAGAGGTAGAGCCAGGGGCCATAAAGAAGATCGAAGAGATTATTAAAGAATAAAAAGACCAGATCCAATCGGATCTGGTCTTTTTTTGGACTTAAGCTTGTTTACTCATGAACAGGAATTGGTTTCTTGGATTCCCCAAAAGCCAGAGCCAGGAAGTAGCCAATTATGGCTCCTGTGATGGCAGGCACAAGCCAACCGATTCCCTGGGCAAAGAATGGAAGGAATTGAAGAGAGTCCGTTATGAATGCTACATCCATACCAGCTGTTTTTAATCCATCAATAAAACTGATTAGGCCTGTTGGAATTAAAGCACCTATATAGACCAAAGAGTATCCATTAAATGCATTATGCATAAAGGATAGCAAAATCAACACGATTGCCAGCGGGTAGATCATGATCAATATTGGCAATGAAATTTGAATCAGCTGAGTTAAACCGATATTTGCCACGACCATGCTAAATAAAGAGAGAATGGCCACAATGGTTTTATAAGAAATTTTCGGAAGAAGCTTAGAGAAATACTGAGCACATGCAGAGACAAGACCGACAGAAGTTGTCAGGCAGGCAACTGTAATGGCCAGTGCCAGTATCGCTGCTCCGGCCGATCCAAACAGGTATTGTGCAGAAGCGGAAAGGATAGCGCCGCCATTATCCATTTTTCCTAAAGCATCCATGCTGGTCGCTCCTATATAAGCAAGGGATAGATAAACCGCTGCTAAACCTGCAGCTGCGATCAGTCCTGCTGTAATGCATATCTTCATAAGAGCCTGTTTATTTGTAACGCCCATTCCTTTAATAGAACCAATGACAACAATCCCGAATACTAGAGCCGCAATTGTATCCATTGTCAGATAACCTTCAATAAATCCTTTAAAAAATGGCCCGTCCGCATATGCACCCTGTGGAGCTTTAAGATCACCAAGCGGTGTAATCAAACTTTTTATCACAAGGACTGCAAGAATAATGAGCAGTGCCGGTGTAAAAAGCTTGCCAATCCTGTCCACCAATTTGGAAGGGTTTAATGAAAGCCAGGCGGTGATGCCGAAAAAGATTACAGTATACAGAAAAAGTGGCAACCCACTTTTGGAAGCGGTTTCAGGCAAGAACGGAGTTACCCCAATTTCATAAGCTACAGTCCCTGTACGCGGAATTCCAAAAAGTGGCCCTATGGCCAAATACATGACGATGGTAAATACAATTCCGTATAAGGGGTGTACACGGCTTGCAATCGTCTGCAAGTCTCCATTTTTCGCTATTGCAATAATTCCTAAAAGCGGCAATCCAACACCTGTAATCAAAAATCCAACAATGGCAGTCCAGACATTTGTTCCGGCTTCCTGGCCCAGGAAAGGAGGAAAAATCATATTCCCTGCTCCAAAGAAAAGAGCAAATAACATTAGTCCAACCGCCAGAATTTGCTTTGATGTTAGTGTTTTATTCTCCATATATATCCTCCTGAATAGATAGGTCTATTTCTTAATGTTTAGAACATTTTCATATTAGCACACGTAATGAAAAAATTGTCGAATAAAAATGAAGTCTTAATATTTAGTATTTTATGATAACATCCAAGTAAACAATCAATGCTGTAAGTCTAACATTTAACAGCCTTCCACAGAGAAATAAATTCATTCACTTACTAAAAAAGGGCAAATTTGAATAATTTAATAAAGTGCCATTTCCTATCATTATCAATCATTTATATGGATGTAATCAAATACGTTTTCATTCGGAGCAGGTTATGATATGATTTACAGTTGGCAAAAGGGTTTTCGCAACGGAAGGAGAAGACCATGATTTATTTTGATAACAGTGCAACAACAAAACCATATAAAGAAGTGCTTGATTCATTTATAAAGGTTTCTTCGGAATACTATGGAAATCCATCTTCACTGCATGGCATGGGAGGCCAGGCAGAAAGGCTTTTGAAGCAGGCAAGGGAACAAATTGCTCAATTGATGAATGTCCAGCATAATGAAATTTATTTTACCTCAGGAGGGACAGAAAGCAATAATTTGGCTATAAAGGGTACGGCATTAATGCACAGGAACAGGGGCCGCCATATTATTACAACGGCAGTAGAGCATGCTTCAGTTAGTGAAACCATAGCACAGCTCCGGGACTTGGGCTACCGTATTACGATTATACCGCCAGACAGCAGCGGAATTGTAAGTGCGGAGGATATTGAGAAAGAGATAACATCCGAAACGATTTTAGTATCGGTTATGCATGTAAATAATGAAATAGGTACTATTCAGCCCATTAATGAAATAGGTAAGCTGCTGAAAAAGCATTCGAAAATTGTATTCCATGTGGATGATGTTCAGGGGATTGGAAAGGTTCCGCTTGATCTTTATGAAGCCAATGTGGACCTGTGTACCATTTCGGCCCATAAATTTCACGGTTTAAAGGGAAATGGGGCCCTGTACATCCGTGATGGCATCCGTCTTTCACCATTATTTTCAGGTGGGAATCAGGAATGGAAGCAAAGAAGCGGTACAGAAAATGTAGCCGGCATTGTGGCGATGGCAAAGGCATTGAGACTTACGATGAATAACAAGGAAAAATTTCTTGATCGGCTTTTATCTATTAAAAAGCTCCTTATGGAGGAACTTGGAAAAATGGAGGATATCACTGTCCATACTCCTGAAAGCCATTCTGCTCCGCATATTATTAATTTTTCCATAAAAGGGTTTAAAGCTGAGGTATTTGTCCACGCTCTTGAAGAGAAGGGCATTTATGTTTCCACGACAAGTGCTTGCTCGTCAAAGAAAGCGGCTGCCAGCAGTACACTGATTGCAATCGGAGTTCCGGAAAAGGATGCAAAAAGTGCCATAAGGGTCAGTTTGACTTATGGAAATTCACTGGAAGAAGCCGCAACTTTTATAGTGGCAGTGAAAGAGACTGTTAATCGGCTAAGAGAGGTTATGAAATAATGATAAATTATGATCGAATTCTTATAAGATATGGAGAAATTTCCACAAAAGGCAGGAACCGCAATAAGTTTGTAGATAAATTGAGGAAAAGCATATCCAATGTACTTCATGATTTTACCGGAATCAAAATTGAGGCTACCAGAGACCGTATGTATGTCATTCTGAATGGTGCAGATGGCAAGGAGGTTTCAGAACGGCTTAAGGGTGTGTTTGGGATCCAATCCTTCAGCCCGGCTGTTAAAACTAATAAAGATATGGAAGCGATGAAGGATGCTGCGCTGGCCTTGTTTCAAAAAAAGTATGAAGAAGGAAAGACATTTAAAATCACAGCGAAGAGGGCCGATAAGAGTTTCCCTTTAAATACAGACGAACTCAATCATGAATTTGGCGGGCATTTGCTAAAAAATGTACCGGGCTTGAAGGTAAACGTTAAAAAGCCGGATATTAACCTCCAAATTGAAATTCGGGAAGAAGCTGCCTATTTATCGTGCGAAACGTTCCAAGGAGCAGGAGGCCTTCCAGCTGGTTCCGGCGGCAAGGCGATGGTGATGCTTTCTGGGGGGATTGATAGCCCTGTAGCCGGTTATTTGTCCATGAAAAGAGGCCTGGAGGTGGAAGCTGTCCACTTTTACAGCCCGCCTTTTACAAGTGAACGAGCAAAGCAGAAAGTCATTGATCTTACGGAAAAATTGTCAAATATTACGGGGGCAGTTGCACTTCATATTGTTCCATTTACAGAAATCCAGCAGCTGATTCAGCAGCAGGTTCCCCAAAATTATACAATGACAGCCACAAGGCGCCTAATGCTTCGGATTACAGATGAAATCCGAAGGAAAAATGACGGGCTTGCCATCATAACAGGGGAAAGCCTTGGCCAGGTGGCCAGCCAGACGCTGGAGAGCATGTACGCCATTAATGATGTAACGAACACTCCTGTCCTCAGGCCCCTAATTACAATGGATAAATCCGAAATCATTGAGATTGCTCAAAAGATTAATACACATGATATATCCATCAGGCCTTTTGAAGATTGCTGCACGGTATTTGTTCCGGCTTCTCCAAAGACAAAGCCGAAACGGGACAAAGTCCGTCACTTTGAAAGCTTTGTTGATTTCGAGCCTCTTATTGCAAAAGCGGTTGAGAATACAGAGAAGATGATCATTAAGCCTCAATCAGGCAAGGAAGAGTCTTTTGAAGATCTATTCTAATCTTGTTGGATTTTTAGGTCCGGAATACGCTGCTGTACTGCAAGATTCTTATTGTGAATAATACAATAATTACCAGTAAATATTTGAATATGGCCATGTGATTCTACACATTCTATACTCACAAGGAGGTGAAATCACATGGCAAACAACAACAGCTCAAACCAACTTCTAGTTCCTGGAGTTCAACAAGCTCTAGACCAAATGAAGTACGAAATCGCTACTGAATTCGGTGTAAACCTAGGTGCAGAAACTACTTCTCGCGCTAACGGTTCAGTAGGAGGAGAAATCACTAAGCGCTTAGTTCAAATGGCTGAACAGCAAATGGGCGGTTTCCAAAAATAATTAAATAATATGGCTACAAGGAGCAGGAATTCTTTCCTGCTCCTTATTTATGTTTAAGCTATGTTAAAGCTCATTGTTGATTTTGGCCATTTGTTGATTGGAGCGGAAGGGTACGACTCCTGAAAATGCATTTGCATTTCCTTCGTGCGGTGTTTATTCGGCGATGATGGTTCAATGTCCTGCGGGGAAAAGCGTTTCATAGGGAGACCCCGCAGGCCCGCGGGCCGAGGAGGCTCCCTGGCCGCTGCGGTTGGCTTGGCTTCTTGAGCAGAATCAACAGGCAAGTCCTATGGTAAAACAGAAAATATTTTTCAAAAAATAAATAATTTAAAATTTTAGAATAATTTAGTATAATAATTTCTATAGAACAGCATCTCAGGTCAAGGCATCAGCAAAAGACATTGTTAGGGGGAGATTTGATGAAACGGGAAGATCTAATTGCACCGGAGAAATACAATCTCGTATCAGAAATGGAGCGTTATGCCGGGGATAAGGATAAGCTTGCAATCAAATGGGAAAATGAGCAGGGAGAGAAAAAAGAGGTTACATACAGAGAGCTTCTCCGTAATGCGAACAAAATTGGAAACGTTTTCTTAGAAAACGGTCTACAAAAGGGAGATGTTATTCTCATTATCGTTCCAAGGCTGATTGAAGCATATCAAGTATACATTGCTTCATTAAAAGCCGGAATTGTCGTGATACCGAGTTCGGAGATGCTCCGTACAAAAGACCTTCAATACCGAATTAATCATGGGGATGTTAAAGGTATTGTAAGTTATTATCCATATGTGGATCAATTTAAAGATATGAAGGAAGCAGGCAGCATTCCGAAATTTGTGATTGGGGGCCAAGCGGAGGATTGGATCCAACTGGACGAGGCAATGAATGAGGCTTCCGACGAACTGCCATTGGCAGATACAACCAGGGATGATATGGCGTTCCTATCCTATACATCAGGAACCACAGGAAATCCGAAAGGTGTTGTACATACACATGGCTGGGCATTCGCCCATCTAAAAACAGCTGCACCGAACTGGCTTTGCATTGAAGAAGGAGATACAGTATGGGCGACAGCAGGACCTGGCTGGCAAAAGTGGATTTGGAGCCCGTTCCTTTCCGTCCTTGGTTCAGGTGCTACTGGCCTTGTGTACAATGGGAAGTTTGAGCCGAAAAAATATTTGCAGCTTTTAGAGGATTATAAGGTAAATGTCCTTTGCTGTACGCCTACAGAATACAGGCTTATGGCAAAGGTGGACAATATCCATGAATATAAGCTTCCGGATCTCCATAGTGCTGTTTCAGCTGGAGAGCCGCTGAACCGCGAAGTGATTGATACATTTAAAAAGCATTTTAATGTAAACGTGCGTGATGGCTATGGCCAAACAGAAAATACCCTGCTTGTCGGCATTACAAAAGAAATGGAGCTTAAAGCAGGCTCGATGGGCAAACCGACTCCTGGCAACAGGGTTGAAATTGTAAATGAGGACGGAGAAGTTTGTGCTGTAGGCGAAGTAGGCGATATTGCTGTCCATGTAGAAACGCCTGCATTATTTAAAAATTACTATAAGGACCCGGAAAGAACGGCTATGCAATTCCGCGGGGATTACTATATTACTGGAGATAAAGCAAAAAAAGATGAAGACGGATACTTCTGGTTTGAAGGGCGCGGCGATGATATTATTATAAGCTCTGGCTATACCATAGGGCCTTTTGAGGTTGAAGATGCTCTGGTAAAGCACCCGTATGTAGCTGAATGTGCAGTTGTCGGCAGTCCGGATGAGGTACGCGGAAGTATTGTCAAGGCCTTCGTTGTATTAAGGGATGGCGTTGACCAAAACGATCCAAACCTTGTATCAGCTCTTCAGGAGCATGTGAAGGAGCTGACAGCGCCATACAAATATCCACGCAAAATCGAATTTTTAACCGAGCTTCCTAAAACAACATCAGGAAAAATTATGCGAGTTGAATTAAGGAAAAAAGAAGCGGAAACAGCTTCAGCACAAAACTAAACCCAATATAAAAATACAGGCGGGAAATCCGCCTGTATTTTTGTTATACTATGTGAAAATGAAATTTTTAGTATGGTAAAGGGGAAAAGATTTATGGGAACGCTATGGCACGGGGGTACTATTTATACCCTCCAGCAAGAAAATCATCAGACAGAAGCCGTTTATACAAAAGGAAACAAAATCGTTGAGCTTGGCGATTTCCGCGACTTAAAGGAAAAGTATAAAGAAGAAATACAGGAAGAAATAGATTTGAATGGGAGCACAATGCTTCCAGGATTTGTGGATAGCCATATGCATTTGATCGGGCATGGCGAAAGGCTGATTAGGCTGGATCTTTCAAAACATACCTCCAAGCAGGATGTTCTCATGGCAGTAAGGCAATTCTCAGAAACAGTTGAGGAAGGGGATTGGGTAATAGGCGAAGGCTGGAACGAGAACCTTTGGGAACAGCCTGAACCTATATACGCCCATGAACTGGATCAGGTTGTGCCTAATCACCCTGTAATGCTTAAACGTGTATGCAGACATGCACTGGCAGTCAACTCGCTTGGTCTGAAAAAGGCTAATATTTCAGAAGAAACAGAGTGCCCTCCTGGGGGAGTTATTGATATAGATGAACAGGGAAAGCCCAATGGACTATTAAAAGACCAGGCACAGGAGCTGCTATTTCATGTCCTTCCAATTGTTTCGGAAAACTATTTAAAGAAGGCGCTTCATGCAGCTATAAACGATGCTTATAAACTGGGACTAACAGGCGGACATACAGAGGATCTCAATTATTATGGAGGCTTCGGCCAAACCTATCAGGCTTTCAAACAGGTAATCGAGGGAGATGAAATGCCGTTTCGCGCCCATCTTCTTGTCCACCACGAGGTTGTTGAAGATATGGTGGAGGCAGGAGGAAGCTTTTTGGGGGGGAGCGAACATATAGAGTTCGGGGCAATGAAGATTTTTGCCGATGGAGCCCTTGGAGGGAGAACAGCTCTGTTAAGCCATCCATATGCTGACGACCCCTCCACATCGGGAGTCGCTATTTATTCCCAGGAGCAGCTTGATATCCTTGTGGAAAAAGCACGTATGCATGAAATGCCTGTTGCGATCCATACGATTGGGGATCTTGCATTTGAAATGGCATTAAATGCGATTGAACAGCATCCTTTAAAAGGAATGGGAAGAGATAGGCTAATCCATGCGCAGATTTTGCGGAAGGATCTGATTGACAGGGCTAAAAAGCTGCCTCTAATCCTGGATATCCAGCCAAGGTTTACAGCATCCGACTTTCCTTGGGTAATTGACCGCATTGGCGAAGAAAATATGGAATACTGTTATGCCTGGAAAACTCTTTTAGAGGAAGGAGTACCTTGTGCAGGCGGCTCGGATGCGCCAATCGAACCGGCCAATCCGTTTCTCGGCATCCATGCAGCTGTCACAAGAACCAATATCGATGATCCCAATACAACAGTTTATTATCCAAACCAAGCACTATCTGTTTACGAGGCAGTGAGCTTATTCACCAAAGGAAGTGCCTTTGCCGCATCTCACGAATCCGACCTTGGAATAATCAAAGAAGGCTATTTTGCAGATTTCACCATATTAAAAGAAGACATCTTTAAAATACCGAAGCAGCAAATTGCGGATATAACCGTCGATAAAACGGTAATTGACGGCAAAATTGTTTATGATGCATAAATTTTAAGTACCAGGTACCTATACCACTTCGCTGAACTGGTATAGATACCTGGTACCCGTTTAAGGAAAAAAAGATTGCCAACATTTTTCCGTTCGACTTATAATATTAATATTTCGATACTAGAAAGAATTGAGGCAATGATAATGAAAAATAATGAAGTGCAAATGGGTGCTCTTTATGCCGGGTTCGCTTACTTTTTGTGGGGAATCCTGCCGATTTACTGGAAGTATTTAAATCATGTCAATGCAGATGAGATTTTAGCAAACCGGGTTATTTGGTCGTTGTTCTTTATGCTGTTTATTCTGCTGGCCACGAAGAAGCGGCACTCTTTCATTACGACACTAAAAGGGTTCCGGACCAACAGAAAGCAGCTTTATGCTCTTGTCATTGCTTCGCTGTTAATCAGTACAAACTGGTTTTTGTACATTTGGGCGGTTAACACGGACCAAATGATCGAGGCAAGCCTGGGCTATTATATAAACCCGCTTGTAAGTGTCCTGCTTGGAATGATTGTTTTTAAAGAAAAGCTTTCTCCTGCCCAATATGTATCTTTTGGGCTGGCGTTTGCGGGAGTAATGATCTTAACCTTAAGCTACGGACGTTTCCCGTGGATTGCTTTTGTTCTGGCTCTGTCCTTTGGCCTTTATAGCTTAACAAAAAAGCTGATAAAAGTAGACTCCGCCATTGGCCTTACACTCGAAACGCTTGTGGTAACTCCTATTGCATTCCTGTATATGATTTCTCTTTTTATAAATGAAAAACAAGCTTTCTTAAATGTTTCAGCAAGCACCGACTTGCTTCTTATTGGGGCTGGAGCGGCAACTGCAATACCGCTTCTGTACTTTGCAAAAGGCGCCCAAAAGATACCGATGTCCATGCTTGGATTTTTGCAATATATTGCTCCGACTATCACATTAATCCTCGGTGTGTTTATGTACCATGAGCATTTTACAAAGCTTCATCTGCTTTCGTTTATGTGCATTTGGCTTGCACTGACCATTTATTCGATCTCAAGGACAAAGCTTTTTATTCATTTGGAAACAAAATGGAAACGTGGCAGAGATGTTGGTATTTAGAAAAAGAGTTTCGCATGATTTTGCGAAACTCTTTTTTATGGCTCTGTTATTTTTACCAGTGATTTCCACTCAAGAAGCTCAGTGAACCGCGGGCGGTCCGACGCTCCACGGCGGGGGCGCCTGCGGGGTCTTCCTTGACACGCTCCATCTTCCCCGATTTTAAACCGAACGAAGGAAATGCTGTGTAAATTCGGGGATCCCGCGCCTTCCGCTCCAACCAGCAGGGTGCTAAAATCAACATGAACTTTAATGCAGCCTTTTTACAAAAATGATCTCTTCACTTTTTCCCAGAAAGAATTGTCTTTAAGTTTTACGGTTTTGATGATTTTTTCACTGAGTATTATATCAATCTTTTCTACATGCTGGATGCTTAGAGCTTCATTGTCCATGCCCATAGTAGGGTGGTCGTTGCCGTCCTGGACAACCCTTAAAGTTAATTTGCGGTTTCCGCTCAGGATAAAAGAGGAACCGAGCGTACGATAGCGGTTGTTATTAAGAGATGCCAGTTCACTCACCTGCATACAAGGAAGCATTGGATCAACCACAGAGCCATTAACAGACTTGTTATAGGCAGTGCTTCCGGTCGGTGTGGCAACAATCATTCCGTCTCCCCTAAAGGTTTCAAAATGAAGATCATCAATAAATACATCAATTACAAATGTTTTAATAATGGCAGACCGGATGCTGAATTCATTTAAGCACTGAAAAGATGTCTGGTCATCAACCGTTACATTGATGGTTGGATAGCGCCTTACTTCCACTTGTTCATATGTCATTGCTTCCACCATTTTTGCAGTGTCGTCCAAATTAAAATCACAATAGAGGCTCAGGCTGCCGGTAGTTGAGATACCCGCATATAAGCAATCATCTCTGTAGCCGGTTTTGCGGACTGCCTGCAAAAACGTCCCGTCTCCTCCAATGCTTACAATGATATTTGCTTGCTTGTAATCAGTTACGATATTAAAATTATGCTCTTTAGCCAGATTGTATAGAGGGCTGACTTTTTCCATCATTTCGTCGTCTCGTTTGTGATAAAAATAAATGTTGCGGCGTGTAGGCATATTCATTCCTCCAAACAATAGGTTATATAAGAAGTCTAATACATGGCTTTTCTTTCCCATATAATTCATATTTTGCTATGATTATGGTTGTTGAATTCAGTTTACCTGTTTTTGAAACATTTTAAAAGTTTATACGTATGAAGAATATGTGACGGATTGGTTTGCCTTAATAATCAGTTTATGGTTATGTAACTCTGGCTGATTATGATATGGAGAGCGATGATTAAAAGGAGGATATTCAATGAATGGAAAACGTTGGGCTGCTCTGGGGATAGCGGCTGGTTTGTTTGTTTTTTCGGTCGTGCTGAATTTTGTCACGGCATTTGCTTTTACAGATATTGAAAGTTCGGTTACGGATCTGTTTGCCGGCACCAATGAGGCATTTATGGAGGAAGTGATTGAGGAAGGGAATGAAATGAAAAAAATTGCTGTCCTGGATGTGAATGGGGTTATTCAGGATACGGGAGACGCTGCTTCTTTATTTGCGAGTCCGGGATACAATCACAAGGGCTTTATGGAAAATCTCGAATATGTTAAAGATGATAATGCTGTAAAAGCCATTATGATTCGCGTTAATTCCCCTGGCGGAGGGGTAGTTGAAAGCGCGGAAATTCATGATAAGATCGTGGAAATCCAGAAGGAAACAAAGAAGCCGGTTTACATATCGATGGGGTCCATGGCTGCTTCAGGGGGATATTATATTTCCGCTCCGGCTGATAAAATTTTTGCCAGCCCTGAAACATTGACGGGTTCCCTTGGCGTCATTATGCAAGGCTATAATTATGCCGGGCTGGCTGAAAAATATGGTGTTGAGTTTGTTACCATCAAGAGCGGCCCTTATAAAGATATAATGAGCCCAACCAGGGATATGACGGAAGAAGAACGAAAGATCCTGCAATCCATGATCAACAATTCCTATGAGGGCTTTGTTAAAGTAATTTCGGAAGGCCGGAGCCTTCCTGAGCAAAAGGTAAAAGAAATCGCAGATGGCCGCATCTATGACGGACGCCAGGCGAAGGAGCTAAACCTGATTGACGGCTTTGGTTATGACGATGATGTGATTGAACAATTAAAGAAAGACCATAATTTAAAAGGTGCGCAGGTTGTAGAGTATACCGAGAATCTTGGCTTCGGTTCATTGTTCAGCATAGGCGCGCGCAAAATCATGGGCGAAGATCTTGAAATGGCAGGATTAATGAAAATGCTGTCCCAGCCAAATTCACCGCGCTTAATGTATCTTTATGCTGAATAGGGAGGTGCGAATAAATGACTTCAAATGACCCGAATGAAAAAGAGTTTGTAAAATCCGATTCAGATCTATTGTATAAAGATGGAGATACCGATTTACGAAACTCCCAACATGAAAAAGCTCTAGTAGGTAGGCAGGCTGTTGAACAAAGAAGCTTCCTCCCAGATCAAAAAACAGCAGATCCAATGAGGTTTGCCGGATTTTGGATGAGATTTTGGGCTTATCTTTTAGATTTAGTTGTTGTTAGCAGTATTGATAGGATTTTGATCAATCCGATCTTCAGGGCAATGGATATCCCTTTAAATGAAAACAGTTTATTTGCACCGATTACGATAGCAACAGCCATTACTTTTTACGCCTACTTTGTGCTAATGACAAAATTCTTTGGCCAGACACTTGGTAAAATGGTCTTTGGGTTGAAGGTAGTTGGTCTCGAAGGCAAAAAGCTAACATGGGGCACGATTATTTTCCGTGAATGGATTGGGCGTTTTATATCTATGACCATTTTTATCGGCTATGTGATCGTCGCCTTCCTTCCGAAAAAACAAGGCCTGCATGATCTCTTTGCTGACACCTCTGTTGTTCATGAAAGGCAGATGCAGCAACCATAATAAGGTAATTGTAAATAAACCTGTCACCCATATGGTGGCAGGTTTATTTTTATCCAATTGGGCATAATACAAGGCTGAAAGGGGTGAAAAAAGTGAAGTGGCTGCTGATCGCCGTAATTGCCCTTATAATTCTTTTTATTTTAATTATGGTAACGAAGCTAAAAGTATTATTTCATTTTTATCACGGAAATGATAATGATCACTTAAAGATTCAATTCAAAGCATGGTTCGGGCTGATCAGGTACAAGGTTGAAGTCCCGCTTATAAAAGTCGATGACAACTCCCCAACACTCGTTGTTGAAGAAAAGAAAGCCGCCGGGACGCAGGAAGACGCAACAAATAAAAAGACGGAGCAATTCTCTGCAAAGGATCTTATTAATAGCTTGCATGATACGAAAGAACTGATAAACCATATTGTGTCACTTCATCGGATCATCCGAAAATTCCTTCGCCATGTGACCATCAGGAAACTTGAATGGCATACTTTTGCAGGAATCGGGGATGCAGCCCATACAGGTATGCTTACCGGAGCACTTTGGGCGATTAAAGGCAGCATTATCGGGTTGGTCAGCCACTATATGAAACTGAAAGCACCGCCCGATATCACGGTCACTCCCCATTTTCAATTTGCCGTTTCACAAACAGCTTTTTCATGTATGATTCATTTTCGTGTCGGGCATGCTATGTTAGCAGGAATTAAACTGATTAAATATTGGAAAGGCGGACGGCCTGATTTCAAAACAAAGCCGCTCTCTGCCTTATCTGATGATGGTACAAAATCTGTCTAAAAGAGGAGGAGCAGTTTATGTCTGACCATCCAATTCAAGGGCTTATGACTACTGCAATGGAAAACCTGAAGGAAATGATTGATGTTAACACCATAATTGGAGACCCTGTTGAAACCCCAGACGGCAGTGTGATTTTAACTGTTTCGAAGGTAGGCTTTGGCTTTGCGGCAGGAGGAAGCGAGTTTATGCTTGACGGGCCTTCAGGCGAGCAGAAGGGCCACCCTTTTGGCGGAGGTAGCGGAGGCGGTGTCTCCATCACCCCGATTGCATTTTTAATTGTTAACTCCCATGGGGTGAAAATGGTCCACCTTGATGAAAGTACTCATTTATATGAGAAAATTCTTGACCTTGCCCCTCAGGCTGTCGATAAGATTCAGCAAATGTTCAACAAGAACAATGATAACAGCAATGGGAATCAGCAAAGCCAAAATCAAAACAGCCAAGACTATAATGGCCCTAAAAAAGACCTTGATATTTAATAGAAGAAAGTTAACTTTCTTAAGGGGAGTTAACTTTTTTCTTGGATCTTACCCTTAATAATTGCAAAAAAGATTCTGAAAAGATATGATTTACACTGTACATAAGTGATTAAGGAGGATGATTTATATGGCATCTATTACATTTAAAGGAAATTCGGTAACATTGCTTGGAAATGAAGTAAAGGCAGGAGATAAAGCTCCTGAATTTAAGGTGTTGGCAAACGACCTTTCAGAGGTAACACTTGCTGATTCAAAAGGGCAAGTTCGTTTAATCAGTGTGGTTCCTTCAATCGATACAGGCGTTTGTGATGCACAAACACGCCGTTTTAACGAAGAGGCTGCTAAGCTTGATAACGTAAAGATTCTTACAGTATCCGTGGATCTTCCTTTTGCTCAAAAGCGCTGGTGTGCAGCAGCAGGCATTGAAAACGTCCAAACTGTTTCAGATCACCGCGACCTTTCTTTCGGGGAAGCTTACGGAGTTGCAATCAAAGAACTTCGCCTATTGGCTCGTGCCGTTTTTGTTGTTGATTCAAATGACACTGTTACTTATGTAGAATACGTAAGTGAAGCAACGGATCATCCAAATTACGAAGCAGCAGTAGAAGCTGCCAAGCAAGCCAAATAATAGAATGATGAAGCCCCGGATATTTTTCCGGGGCTTTGGTTTTTTCGGGCTAAAAGAATGGTTTTGCGGATAAAATCAGACTATCGCAGTTATATTTCATTTTTCGCGGATAAATCAAAAATTTCGCGGTTATATTCGATTTTTTACAGATAAAATTAAATATTAGCGGATAAACCAGTATCGAACTTAGCACTAAACTTGTGAATGGCACAAAAGCCCGTTAAAATAGGAAAATAGAATAAGAACGGGAGGAATATGCTGTGAAAATAGCTCCGGTTGAGGATTTATTTACAATTTTTAATGAAACGGCAACAATCATGCAGGAAGAACTGCAGTGTACATATTTGGAAGCTCTTGCTGAAACGGGGGAAAATCTTTTCCATGAAAGCATTCTTCAGGAAGAACTGAGCGAATTGACGGTAAAAAGGCTAAAGAAGAGCTATGAATCCGTTAACTTGAGCGATTATACAAAAGAGGAAATCAGAAAGTCCTTTCAGCTATCGATTTTAAAAGGAATGAAAGAAAACGTGCAGCCCAATCACCAAATGACCCCGGATGCTGTGGGTATGCTAATTGGCTATCTGGTTGATAAGTTTGTCCAGGAAAAATCTTTCCGCCTTCTCGATCCGGCAGTGGGGACAGGGAATTTATTAACAACCGTGATGAACCACCAAAAAGATAAAACAGTTGAAGCAACCGGTGTGGAAATTGATGACCTATTAATTAAGCTCGCCTATATTAATGCCAATCTGCAGGAACATCCGATCCAGTTTTTCAACCAGGATAGCCTTGAACCGCTGTTTATCGAAGCTGCGGATGCAGTGGTCAGTGATTTGCCTATTGGTTATTATCCAAATGATGTCAGATCGGCTGAGTATAAACTAAAGGCAGATGAAGGGCATTCCTACTCTCATCACCTGTTTATCGAGCAAAGCATTAATCATGTGAAGCCGGGCGGATTTTTATTTTTCATCATTCCAAATGGCATGTTTGAAAGCGAACAAGCACCGAAGCTGCACGAGTACTTAAAGGAAAATGCTTATATCCAAGGTTTAATGCAGCTCCCACTTACCATGTTCAAAAATGAAAAAGCAGCTAAAAGCATTTTCATTCTCCAGAAGAAAGGGGAAGGAGTTACTCCTCCTAAACAGGCTCTTCTGGTTAATCTGCCAAGCTTATCGAAAACAACAGAAGTGGAAAAAATCCTTAAGAAAATTGATGCCTGGTATAAAGAAAGTAAACAATAAACAAAAGGAAGAAGCCGTGCTGTTAAAGCTGGCTTCTTTTTCGTGTATAGCACGGAGTCTGTCTTCTCAATAGTCTTCTTAATATAGCGAAGTATCAGAAATTCAGAAAATATTTAATTTAACATGAAAACGATACCATTGCAAGGTATTTCTTGAAATGTGCCGCTGACAGTGTTTAAATGGGGAATTGAGAGATATTAATGATGTCCGTTGTACAAAATAAGTTTGTACCATTTTGACATCTCACAGATGTTTTTTATATAAAAGTATGAGTTCAAAGAGGAGGACAAAAAGAGCCGAGAAAATCAAGGAAGTGAAACTTTGAGCAGCGGAACGTATGTTTTTGATACGTGAGCAGCGGAGAAGCAAACTGACGCAGATTTTCGACCGCTATTTTTCCCGGACTATTTGAACATCATCTAAAGGAGCGGTTGCTTTATGGCAAAAATCATAGCAATTAACGCCGGCAGTTCCTCATTGAAATTTCAGCTTTTTGAAATGCCGAGCGAAGAAGTTATCACAAAAGGTTTAATTGAGCGCATTGGATTGGATAACGCGGTTTTCAACATTTCCGTTAATGGCGAAAAAATTAAGGAAGTTACAGATATTCCTGATCATGATATAGCTGTTAAAATTCTGCTTGATAAATTAACGAATCTTGGAATCATTCAATCACTGGATGAAATTGAAGGAATCGGCCACCGTGTCGTTCACGGCGGAGAAGCATTTAATGATTCTGTTATCATTTCAGATGAAGTACTTGCGAAAATCGATGAGCTTTCCGAGCTTGCACCTCTTCACAATCCAGCAAATATCACTGGAATTAAAGCATTCCAGCAGGTGCTTCCAAATGTGCAGGCTGTTGCTGTGTTTGATACAGCATTCCACCAGACAATGCCTGAAAGTTCATTCTTATACAGTTTGCCATATGAGTATTATGAGAAATATGGCATACGTAAATATGGATTCCATGGCACATCACATAAATATGTATCAGAACGTGCGGCAGAAATGCTTGGCCGTCCGCTTGAACAGCTTCGCCTTATCTCCTGCCACCTGGGAAATGGCGCAAGTATTACTGCTATTGAAGGCGGAAAGTCTATTGATACCTCAATGGGATTCACTCCCCTTGCAGGTGTAACAATGGGAACCCGATCAGGTAATATTGACCCGGCCCTCATTCCATTCATTATGGAAAAAACGGGTAAGAATGCAGATGAAGTTCTGGATATACTTAATAAAAAGAGCGGTATGCTTGGCGTTTCAGGCTTCTCAAGCGACCTTCGCGATATTGAAACCCAAGCTGTGGAAGGGAATGAAAGAGCGGAATTGGCTCTTGAAGTATTTGCCAACAGAATCCACAAATATATCGGATCTTATGCATCCCGCATGTATGGTGTAGATGCAATCATCTTCACAGCTGGAATCGGCGAAAATAGTGATGTTATCCGTGAGCGTGTCCTTCAGGGACTTGAATTCATGGGCGTATACTGGGATCCAGCTTTGAACAAGGTACGCGGTGAAGAAGCGTTCATCAACTATCCTCACTCACCAGTAAAAGTCATGATCATCCCTACAAATGAGGAAGTCATGATTGCTCGCGATGTTGTGAGATTGGCTAAATAATAAACTTAGGCAGGAGCATTGCGCTCTTGCCTTTTTTGTATGGGCTCTGTTAAATTGCCGGTTGATTTGCGCTCCATGCGCTCGCTTTCCGCGGGCTGTCCGGGAATCTCCTCAAGCATTAAGCCTGCGGGGTCTCCCTTTGATCCGAACTCCCACAGGACTTTGAATAAGCTTCCTTGTATAAACACCGCACGAAGGAAATGCGAATGCATTTTCGGGATTAGCGCCTTCCGCTCCAATCAACAAAGTGCAGAAATCAAATTGAGCTTTAATACAGCCTTTACATTAATAATGCAAGCAGGTAGAAGGAGAATTTACCAACTTAGTTATGCTATACTGAGACCAATAAGAAGTTTTTGGGAGGAATTGCGATGCCATTGAGTGAACGGGAAAATAGTGTTTTGGCCGGAATTCGTGACTGGGAAAGTAAATTGTATAGCTATGAACCGAATGATTTGGAGTTGGTCTATGACAAGTCATTGGAAAGGTCTTTTTCACTGTTGCCTGAAGAGGCGCAGCAGCAGTTTTTTTCAGCCCTGGACAGCTGGCTGTTCCATCTTCATGCACTTATCCAGGGGTCACAGCTGCAGATGGATGCCAAAGAACGTATTTTGACTGCAGGCCGTGTCTTTCATTCTGATATTGAGACAATTGGAGATCTAAAAGCATTAAATATCGACCAGCTTCAATACATAGCACAGCAGCAGATAGCGCGCCATCGGCTATATTCTTTTGCTCAGGGAGGAATTGCCGGTACAGGCAGCTCTCTGATGCTTGGTGCAGATATTCCCGCAATGGCTGTCATTAATCTTCGGGCTGTACAGCTTATAGCCATGACCTATGGTTTCGAAGTCAATACTCCATACGAAATGATGAGTTCTCTTAAGGTTTTCCATGCTGCCACCCTTCCGCCTCGAATGCAGGGAAGTTCCTGGGAAGAATTAATGTATGAGCTCCAAAATCAGGAAGAGTTCTATTTCTATGAAGGGAAGGAAGATCTAACCGATATTACGTGGGTTGAGCAGCCAATGAAGCAGCTGTTCAAAGCGATGGCTATTTACTTTTTCCGGAAAAAGTCGGTTCAAGGGATTCCTTTTATCAGCATGGCAATTGGAGCAGGAGCCAATTACCAGCTGACAAGAAAAGTTACAGATTTCGCCCATAAGTATTATAAAATGAGGTATTTGCAGGAAAAGAAAAAGCGCAGCTGAGAATTTAGATAGGCGAAACGACTGAAGCTAACTAGGAAAATAAGCAAAGGTGATGCTAAATGAGTACATTCCAGCATAAAAAGGAAGCGCCAAAAAAAGTAAGATGTAAAATTGTAACGGTCAGCGATACAAGGGAAAAAGATACGGATAAAAGCGGCAAGCTGATGATCCAGCTATTGGAAGAAGCAGGACATATCATTGCTGATTATGTGATTGTAAAAGATGAATCTGGTCCGATCCGCAAGGCAGTGTTAAAAGGGTGCGAAAACCCCAATATAGATGTTGTGCTCACTAACGGAGGTACGGGAATCGCTTTGCGAGACGTCACAATTGAAACAGTGAGAGATATGTTTGATAAGGAAATAGACGGATTCGGCGAACTCTTCCGTATGTTAAGCTACACGGAGGATATCGGCTCGGCAGCCATTCTTTCAAGAGCAGCTGCCGGCACAGTAAAAAATAAAGCAGTATTCTCAACCCCAGGGTCCTCCGGGGCAGTACGTCTTGCCATGAATAAGCTGATACTTCCTGAACTTGGACATGTTGTCAGGGAATTGAAGAAAGACTTATAAATAAGAAAAATCCTTTCCGTTTGGGAAAGGATTTTTTTATGAATGCATTTTTCCTGTAATATCCTGATTGGTTCTATACCAGAGCCATAAATCATTTATAACTGATGCGAGCTCGGAAATTTCGCTGTTTAGTTTGCACGATCTTTCGAAATTGCCTTCATCCGACAGCTCAGCCTGTTTCCTGTTTATATTCGCTTCAAGCTCAGCAATTCGATCTGGAATACTGCCTCTAATTCTTTCCCACTGAAACAAAATCACCTGCTGCGTTTTCCGGGAATATTCATCCCATTCGCGGTCAAAATCCGGAATAGGGATGCCAAGCCGATTATCTTGTGAAAAATGCTCCTCCATTATAAAGCCCCCAAACAATGATCTTGCTTTCATTTTACTATAAAGCTATTAAAGCTTCCATGAGTTATTATGTTTAAGGCTAAAAAGCTCGCCATTCAAGGGGCGTCATAGAGGGGTTTTAAAGTTTTTTTGTTAATTTTTATACATTTTTAAGAATAGCTATTGATTTTTAAAACAAAGGTTGTTAAAGTAAGAGAATAATAAATGAATAAAAACATAATTTTGTTGTATATTTATACGTATATTCACGAGGAGGAAATATAAATGTCAAATAATAAAGTAGTTCTAGCTTACTCAGGCGGTTTAGATACATCAGTTGCTATTAAATGGCTTCAGGAACAAGGTTATTCAGTCGTTGCCTGCTGCCTGGATGTCGGTGAAGGAAAAGACCTGAACTTTATCCAAAAAAAAGCTTTGTCTGTTGGAGCGGTCCAGTCATATGTAATTGATGCGAAAGAAGAGTTTGCTAATGAATATGCACTTGTTGCACTTCAGGCACATGCACTTTATGAAAATAAATATCCATTGATTTCTGCTCTTTCACGTCCGCTGATTGCCAAAAAGCTAGTTGAAGTGGCAGAAAAAGAAGGCGCTGTTGCTGTTGCACATGGATGCACAGGTAAAGGGAACGACCAGGTTCGTTTTGAAGTAGCCATTCAGGCTCTAAATCCTGACCTACAGGTATTGGCTCCGGTTCGTGAGTGGAGCTGGTCACGTGAAGAAGAAATTGAATATGCAAAACAAAATGATATTCCAATTCCAATCAACCTGGATTCTCCATACAGCATTGACCAAAATTTATGGGGAAGAAGCAATGAATGTGGAGTGCTTGAAGATCCATGGGCAGCTCCTCCGGAAGATGCATACGATTTAACAGTTTCATTGGAAAAAGCTCCTGATAAACCTGATACTGTTGAAATCGGATTCGAAAAGGGAGTTCCGGTCAGCTTAAATGGAAAAGCAATGCAGCTTTCCGAGCTTATTGTCGAACTGAACGAGCTTGCTGGCAAACACGGTGTTGGACGTATTGATCATGTAGAAAACCGCCTTGTCGGCATCAAATCCCGCGAGGTTTACGAATGCCCGGGTGCAATGACATTGCTTAAAGCTCATAAAGAGCTAGAAGATTTAACACTAGTAAAAGAAGTGGCTCACTTTAAACCGGTTATAGAGAAAAAAATTGCTGAGCTTATTTATGAAGGCCTGTGGTTCTCACAGCTGAATAATGCATTGGCTGCATTCCTTAAGGAAACGCAGAGCTTCGTTACAGGTACAGTAAGAGTCAAGCTGTTTAAAGGGCATGCTATTGTAGAAGGCAGAAAATCTCCGTATTCTCTATATGATGAAAAACTGGCTACTTATACATCTGAGGATGAGTTTGACCATAATGCGGCAGTTGGCTTTATCAAGCTATGGGGCTTGCCGACTAAAGTTCAAAGCATCGTACAAAACAAGAAGGTGACAGTGTGAAAAAATTATGGGGCGGCAGATTCACGAAATCTGCTGAAGAATGGGTAGATGAATTCGGAGCCTCGATTTCATTTGACCAGGAATTAGTAATGGAAGATATAGAGGGAAGCATGGCCCATGTTGCCATGCTTTCCAAAACGGGAATTATTACAGAGGACGAAGCAGCTAAAATTAAAAATGGCCTGCAGCAGCTGAAGGAGAAAGCTGCTAATGACGAACTGTCTTACTCCGTAAAACTGGAAGACATCCATTTAAATCTTGAAAGCTACCTGACTGAATTGGCAGGGCCGGTCGGTGGAAAGCTCCATACAGCAAGAAGCCGAAATGACCAGGTGGCAACCGATATGCACCTATACTTGCGCAAACAGGTTAAGCTGATTGTTGAATTGATTAATGAAATGCAGGAAGAGCTGATTGAGCAGGCTGGAAAAAATGTAGAAACCATTATGCCAGGATATACACATCTGCAAAGAGCCCAGCCGATTTCCTTTGCACATCATTTAATGGCCTACTTCTGGATGCTCGAGCGCGATAAAGAACGCTTTGCAGAAAGCTTGAAACGAATCAATCTTTCTCCGCTGGGTGCCGGTGCGCTTGCCGGAACGACTTTTCCGATCGACCGCGAGTATTCTGCTGATCTGCTCGGTTTTGAAGGCATCTATGAAAACAGCCTTGATGCTGTCAGCGATCGAGATTTTATCCTTGAATTCTTATCATCAAGCTCCATTCTGATGATGCATCTTTCTCGCCTAAGCGAAGAATTCATCCTTTGGTCAAGCCAGGAATTTCAATTCATTGAATTGGATGACAGCTTTGCGACAGGCAGCAGCATTATGCCGCAGAAGAAAAATCCTGACATGGCTGAGCTTATACGCGGCAAAACCGGACGTGTATACGGAAACCTAATGGGTTTGCTTACGGTGCTAAAGGGTCTGCCACTTGCCTATAACAAGGATATGCAGGAAGACAAGGAAGGCATGTTTGACACGGTTAAAACTATTACCGGATCACTAAAAATCTTTGCCGGAATGATCCGTACGATGAAGGTAAAAAATGAGCAAATGGAAAAAGCGACAAAAAATGATTTTTCCAATGCCACTGAATTGGCTGATTACCTATCAGATAAAGGAATTCCCTTCAGGGAAGCCCATGAGGTCGTCGGCAAGCTTGTACTTACTTGTGTAGAAAAAGGCTGCTTCCTTGGAGATTTGCCGCTTGATGAATTTAAGAAGGCCAATACATTGTTCGAAGAAGATATATATGAAGTCCTGGATCCTTATACAGCTGTCAAAAGAAGAAATAGCGCTGGGGGAACCGGCTTTAAGCAAGTGAATATTGCTATTGAAAAAGCTAAGAAGTTCCTTGCGAAAAAAGAGCAGGATGTGAACTAATTATTATTTCTATATAAAAGAAAGGACGCTGTTTTTAAAACAGCGTCCTTTCTTTTATATAAGGCTTACTCATCTTCTTTATCCGTTCTTACAACGAGGACATCACAGCGGGCATAGCGGGTAATATGTTCAGAAACACTGCCGATCAGGAATCGTTCAACTGCATTCATGCCGGTAGCACCGCAAATGATTAAGTCCACGTTATGCTTTCTGGCAACATCTTTTGGAATCTTCACTTTTGGAGAACCGTAATCGATTTCGAATCTTACATTTTCAATACCAGCCTCCATTGCAGTTCTTTTATATTTTTCCATTAATTCAGTTGCAAAGCGGTCAGCTCTTTCAGCAATCGTGCGGTCATAAGCTTCTACAGTGGCAAAAGTGCGGGTATCAATAATATGTGCCAATACCATAGAGGCATTATTCCGTTTAGCAATTTCAATTGCTTTTTTAAACGCCCATTCTGCTTCAGTTGAACCATCTACGGCAACTAATATGTTCTTATACTTCATGCCCATTTTAATCTCCTCCTTTACCTATATTATACAGCTGCCAAATGTGAATATCTGTAACAAAAAATCGAACAATAGTAAAGCTGATGAAAAATTTTTAAAAAGGAGCAGATGACATGGAAAAGCGGGAACCGAAAGCACAGTCACCATATTTATACGATGAGCAGGGTACGAATGAGGTAAGCGCACAAATTATGAATGCCTATAACAGCGGTGTTATTGACCAGTCGAACGCGCATTTTGACATGGAAGCACAGGAACGCAATGAAGGAAGATTACAATAAAGAAGATTCCAAAAAGCTGTCATGACGATGACAGCTTTTGTTTTTGTTGTCTTTTTAATTGGCGGCGATCTTTTAATCTTATATATCTGTGAAAAATAAAATATCCGAAACCAGTTAAGAAAAACGAGAGGAATCCGGGTGAGATAAGATCGGGCAGGGCAAGATATACCAGTGCGCCGAAAATGATCGCTATAAGCCCTTCTCGGTTCTGATCAGATTGGCTGATAAACAGCTTTGTTAGATGTTCTTCTGAAAGAGTGCCTTTTTTTACGAATATAAAGTCTGCTATGATAACAGCGGAAATCGGAATAATAAAAATACCGAGTATGGATATATATTCCTGTGCTTTATTCACAACTGCAGGAAAACAGCTGAGAACAACGGCAGCAGCTCCAAATATAAGTGTACTTTTTACTCTGCCCAGGTTTTGAAAGATATTTAATAGGCTAAATCCACCTGTATAAGCGTTGTTCATGTTTATGGAAAGCATGGATGTCATGGCACAAATAAAAATGAGAAGCAATACCCAGCTGGAGGACGCAAGGCTGCTAGCCGAAACAAAGGGATTCCATTCACCGAATAGGGATGCGGATAAAGCTCCCAGTATAGCAGTAATGGAGAAGCCAAATGTGTTGCCTGCAAACAATCCCCAAAAGGATCCTTTTGCTGATGCAGCATAACGGGCCATATCGGAAGATGCGCTCACCCCGGAAACATATTGAATAAAAACAAGAGATGAATACAGAAAGAACGATCCAAAGCTCCATTGAGAATGCGATAAGAAGCCAAAAGATTGGATGCTGGAAAGTTCTTTTATAAAAAGTACAAAAAGGACAACCTGCCCAATGATTAAAAATGGCATAAAATATTTTATAGCTTTCTTGACTGCATCAAAGCCAATCAAGGCAAGCAAACCCATCAATCCTGCCAGAAGTACCGATACAAGCACTAACGGCAGCTTAATTTCAAAAGCTTTCTCCAGCAAACTGATCAGGACTGCAGATCCGCCGATTGCCTGGACAGAGAACCAATAAAGGGACGTCACCGATCGGATAGGAGAAGAGATATACCTTGCCGCAGCAGTGCCAAGTATGGATCTAATGGCAAACTGGGCTGGTATTCCATGCCTGGAGCCAGGCAGTGATAACAAAGACACAAAAAGGAAAGCAGCGGCAGCCCCCATAATCGTTGATGCAACAGCCGCAAAAAAGGAGAGGCCGCCCGTCAAAACAGCGAGCGCGGGAACAAGAAAATTTCCGGAATTAACGGAAAAAGCCGCCTGCAAATAAAAATAATCATACCATTTGGTCGTTTTTAATTCGGCAGGAACCGCCTCCAGACCGAATCTTTCTATGGATGGAAATAAGGTTGACTGCTTTTTATCGGAAGATGGCATTAGAAAATTCCTTTCTTAAAATACATTAATTTCATTCTACCTGAGGACATTCCAGAAAGGGCAATATTTTTGCCCCACTGGTATATTTTCCGATAGAAAAGCCAAATAAGTGGATAAAGAATTCTATTTTACAGGAGGTATGCATCATGCGTATCGGGGTACCGAAAGAAGTAAAAAACAATGAAAACAGGGTAGCAATGACGCCGGCTGGTGTCGTCAACCTAATCCGCTTTGGGCACGAGGTTTACATTGAAACTGGTGCAGGAACAGGTTCGGGCTTTCTCGATGAAGACTATGTAAATGCTGGGGCAAAAATTGTTCAAACTGCAGAAGAAGCGTGGTCAATGGAGATGGTTATGAAGGTAAAAGAGCCGCTTCCAAGTGAATATGCCTATTTCCGTGAAGGGTTAATTCTGTTTACATATTTACATTTGGCTGCAGAACCTGAACTGACACGGGCTTTGATTGAGAAAAAAGTGGCCGGCATTGCCTATGAAACCGTCCAACTTCCAAATCGGACACTACCCTTGCTTACTCCAATGAGTGAAGTAGCCGGGAGGATGGCAGCCCAGGTTGGGGCACAATTTTTAGAAAAGGTATACGGAGGAAAAGGAATTCTGTTATCGGGGGTACCGGGTGTCCAGCGCGGAAAAGTAACAATTATCGGTGGCGGTGTCGCGGGAACCAATGCGGCAAAAATGGCCATTGGCCTTGGGGCAAAGGTTACGATTATCGATCTAAACCCTGAACGTCTTCGCCAGCTTGATGATATTTTTGGAAAAGAAGTGACAACACTAATATCAAATCCTTACAACATTGCGGAAGCTGTTAAGGAGTCTGACCTAGTGATCGGGGCTGTCCTGATTCCCGGGGCAAAAGCGCCAAAGCTTGTAACAGAGGAAATGATCAAGACGATGAGCTACGGCTCTGTTGTTGTGGATATTGCCATTGACCAGGGCGGGATTTTTGAAACAACTGACAAAATTACAACACATGATAATCCAACCTACGAAAAGCATGGTGTAGTCCATTATGCTGTTGCAAATATGCCTGGTGCTGTTCCGCGCACTTCGACACTTGCATTGACAAATGTAACGGTCCCGTATGCAGTTCAAATTGCCAATAAAGGCTACAAGCAGGCATGCTTGGAGAACGAGGCCCTAATGAAGGGCATTAACACATTGAACGGCTATGTGACATACAAAGCAGTAGCCGAAGCACATAATCTTGACTATTCAGATACCAGGACGCAGCTGGTGCAGCAATAAATGAACAAATCCGGAGTCTTAAACCTCCGGATTTTTTATGGGTTTCTCTGGGCGGGCTGAACAGTATTTACATGAGGGATCACTGCATGCACTTTCTTTCCACTCGTTGCAGGAAGGGCAGAGTGTGGCATCAAAATGATCCGAATAGACCAGCGGGCCTTTGCATTTTCGGCATCCTGCTGGATCTGTTATATTTCCTTCGTATTCTTTGCCATCCACAAAAAGAATCCCTTTTTCAAGATCGTATTTGATTTTCATAGCCTACTTGATGATTTGAAGTTCTTTCGGAAACTTGGTCAGAGTTTCGACTCCGTCTGCTGTTACGGCAAGGTCGTCTTCAATCCGGACGCCGGCAACGCCTGGAACATAGATGCCCGGTTCAATCGTGAAAACCATGCCTTCCTCAAGGAGAAGTGAATTGGTTTCGGTTAACGAAGGGTATTCATGCACGCTTACACCAAGTCCATGGCCCAATCGATGTGGAAAATAATCTCCATAGCCGGCTTCTGCAATCAGATTTCTTGCCGTTAAGTCTATTTCAGAGCAAGGCACTCCCGGCTTACTTGCTTCAACAGCCGCAAGCTGTGCCTTTAAAACGGTATCATAAATCTCCTTTTGTTTATCGTTAATATCACCGTATGCAACGGTTCTTGTGATATCTGAACAGTATCCATTCCAGACAACACCCAGGTCAAAAAGCACTAAATCCCCTTTTTGGATTTTTGTCATTCCAGGTGTTCCATGAGGGGAAGCTCCATTTGCACCTGTAAGCACCATTGTAGAAAAAGACATTTCGTTTACGCCTTTTTTCTTTAAAGCATATTCAACAGCAGCTAATACCTCAAGCTCTGTTTTTCCTTCCTGGATTTCAGCACAGCCTGTTTCGATGGCAAAGTCAGCCAATGCACAGGCTTCGCGAATGATTTCCATTTCCTTTTCGTCTTTGACCATTCGAAGCTTCCGGAGTTTTTCTTCTGCTGAAACAAATGCTGCTCCTCTGAACAGATTTGAAATTGCTTCATATCGTTCCACATTCATATGTTCTTTTTCGATAGCTGCTTTTTCCACTTTGCCCATTCTGCTATGTATGGATTTCTGAATAAATTCCCATGGGTTTTGGATATCGCTGTAGCCAATGATTTCGTGGCTCCAGCCTGCGTTTTTGGCATCCTCTTTTTCCATGGCCGGGCATACAAGGAAAGGCTCTTCATCCTGAAAAACGGCCAGCCCAAGCAAGCGTTCGTGCGGATCGCTTAAAAAGCCGCTCAAATAAAAGACATTATCTGGTGATGTCACAAAGCTGACTTGTATATCATTATCCTTCATCCACTGTGATAGTTTCTGTAATCTGTTGTTCATACTGAACCTCCTTATGTACTGTTACCTTGAGAGTAGCAACTAAATAAGAAAAAGTAAACTTTTTAATGGCTATTAATTTGGGTATATATTTAAATTGGAGGCAGGATTAACCCGTTTTTCGTTGAAGTAAAATTACATAACATGATTTTTGAGAGGAGCAATAAAATGAAAGTATCGTATCATGGCCATTCAGTTGTTAAAATTGAATCAAAGGGAAAAACAATTTTAATCGACCCATTTATTACAGGCAATGGGCTGACAGATTTAAAAGCGGATGAGCAGAAACCTGATGTTATTATTGTCACACATGGGCATGGTGACCATCTTGGCGACACGATTGAACTGGCAAAACGCAATGACTCTCTTGTCATTGCCAACTTTGAGCTTGCCACTTACTTAGGCTGGCAGGGAGTGAATGCACATGGCATGTCTATCGGCGGAGGCTATGATTTCGATTTTGGAAGAGTAAAGCTAACCCCTGCATTCCATGGAACAGGCCTTGAGACTGAAAATAATGAGATCATTTACCTTGGAATGCCTGCAGGCGTACTCATCACTTTAGAAGGAAAAACGATTTACCATGCAGGGGATACAGGGCTTTTCTCTGACATGAAACTAATCGGCGACCGCCATCCAATTGACCTGGCATTCCTGCCGATCGGCGACAATTTTACAATGGGTCCGGATGATGCGTCATACGCTGCCAAGCTTTTGGGTGCCAAAAAGGTAGTGCCGATTCATTTCAACACTTTCCCGCCAATCAAGCAGGATCCGCATAAATTCACAAGCATGCTAGAGAATGGCGTAGGCCAGGTGCTCGAAGCAGGAGAAATCATCGAATTATAATGGTAAAAGCGCAGCTTCTGCTATGGCAGGCTGCGTTTTTCTATGAGATTTAGCATGGAAATTAAGTTTTATCAATGAAAAAATCAATATATCAACGAAATGTCAGATTATATCAACGAAAATTTAAATATATCAACGAAAATAATAATTCACCGTATTCTATTTTCGGAAGCCAGCCCCAATCTAAAAAAATCATTTTCCTTGCCTGTCCGCATACATTTTAAAGAGGATGTTATAAAGGAGGAAGCCAAGATGAACAAAAATCGATATTTACTATGTCTGCTGCTGTGCGGGTTGATGCTTTATTATGCTGCGCCAAGGCTTGGCGTTTTTAATGGCGGAACAGAAGGGGTTTTTGCAATTAGCTGGCTGGCATTTGCCCTATTTGTCATCGCCGGAAATCTGACTGCTTTGCTGTATGCTCCGAAAAAAGCGGCAGATGCCCAAAAACGCACACGCCAAATGATGGCCAAAAAGAGAGTCCGCTCGTTCAGCAGATAAGGTTAGATTTCCATTAGTGGTTTTATTTCACTGATGGTTAGTCACGCGAGTGTCGGTAAGATATTCGTTTTCTCTGGAGTCAAACCGACACTGCGAGCCTAATTAATTCAACTGAACCTTTGAAAAGACCAAAGAGAATATCACTGTAGCTCACCAATCGGGCTTTTGCGGGAAATTGGCTCATCCGATTTTCTCTCTCTTTACATTTTCGTCTACCAAATGAATGAGAACGAATGCGGGATAGACCAATAATGCCGAAGTCAATTGTATCAAGGCCTTTTTACCCTTATAATGAAAATATAGGAATAATTTGTAGAGGGTGAAAGTCTTGGCTACTAAGCATGAGCAAATTTTACAATACATTGATGAACTGCCGGTAGGGGAAAAGATATCAGTCAGACAGATCGCCAAGGCGCTTGCAGTCAGTGAAGGGACTGCTTACAGAGCGATTAAGGATGCAGAAAATAAAGGGTATGTGAGCACGATTGAACGTGTGGGCACGATACGCATAGAACGCAAAAAGAAAGAGAATATCGAGAAGCTGACTTTTGCAGAAGTTGTTAATATTGTTGATGGCCAGGTGTTGGGCGGAAGAGCCGGCCTTCACAAAACGCTAAACAAGTTCGTTATTGGGGCCATGAAGCTTGAAGCGATGATGCGGTATACAGATGCCGGAAATCTGTTGATTGTCGGAAACAGGACTCAGGCCCATGAACTGGCATTGAAGGCAGGAGCTGCGGTTTTAATAACAGGCGGCTTTGATACCGAAGACCACGTTAAGAAGCTGGCTGATGATCTCCAGCTGCCGGTCATCTCAAGCAGCTATGACACATTCACCGTCGCGACAATGATTAACCGCGCAATTTATGACCAGTTGATTAAAAAAGAAATTGTTCTTGTGGAGGACATTCTAACCCCTCTTCATGAAGCAATTGTCTTAAAAACGACTGACACTATTGCGGATTGGCTGAAGTACAACCGCGAAACCAATCATAGCCGTTTTCCGGTGGTCGACCATAACTTGAAGGTTCAGGGAGTGGTTACATCCAAGGATATTATGGGCCATGATACGGAAATGCCTATTGAAAAAATCATGACCAAAAACCCAATGACTGTTGGCGGCAAAACAAGCGTAGCTTCTTCCTCCCATATGATGGTTTGGGAAGGCATTGAACTTCTTCCTGTTGTAGATGAAGCGAACAAATTGGAGGGCATTGTAAGCAGGCAGGATGTGCTAAAAGCACTGCAAATGATTCAGCGCCAGCCGCAAGTGGGTGAAACCATTGATGATATCGTCACAAACCAGCTTGTGCTGACAAGAGGCAAAACGAAAGGCGAGGATGTTTATCGCTGTGAAGTTACGCCGCAGATGACCAACCATCTTGGAACGATTTCTTATGGAGTATTTACGACAATCGTTTCTGAAGCAGCAAACAGAGTTTTAAGAAGCTATAAAAAAGGGGATCTGGTTGTAGAAAATATGACGATCTATTTCATTAAGCCCGTACAGATCGACAGCACGCTTGAGATCTATCCAAAAGTACTGGAAGTAGGACGCAAATTCGGGAAAGTGGATGTGGAAGTATTTAATGAAGGTGTCCTCGTTGGCAAGGCCATGATGATGTGCCAGCTGATTGACCGGCATTAATTGAAAAATGGAGCCCGGTAGAGGCTTTGGGCATAAGAAAAGCCGTTCCCACCGGAAACGGCTTTTTTTAAATCTTAATTTAAGCAATAGGCCTGCCATCGCTCTTCTTAATTCTTCCTTGCTTCCTCAGCTTCTTTTGCTGCGTGAGGCAGGTAAAACTTATAGGCTTTTATGCCGCCCCAAATGCTTAATCCTCCAACAAGGATAAAAATAATACCGACAATAAGCGCTGTGGTTGTATCATATAAAAACAGCTGATTTAACCCAAAGAAAGCAACGAATGCACCAAGAGCCATTTTAGACTTCGCTGAGATCCAATGTCTTTCAGCCGGCTGCTTACTTCTGAAGAGTTTGATTTTGTAGAAAATATAGAAAGAAAAAGAGATAATGATCAGGATTACAAAGATAGGCATATCGTAACCTCCAAGTTTCGACAATCTCTTATTATTCTACCTTCATAATTGAAAAAATGCCATAAGTGTGCTGAGTTTTCTTTTTCTTTTTCACCATGATGTGGTAAAAATAAAGTATTCCGAATAAAAGGAGCGCGCCATGAAACAAAAGATACTTGATGAAATTAAAAAATATGAAACGATCATTATTCATAGGCATGTCCGTCCCGATCCGGATGCGTACGGGTCACAGGGAGGACTTGCTGAAATCCTGAAGGCTTCGTTTCCTGAAAAAAATATTTTCACTGTAGGCAAGGAAGAAGAAACACTTCATTTTATGAGAAGACTCGATGAAATACCTGATGATACATATAATGAGGCACTTGTAATTGTCTGTGATACGGCAAATGCTGAGCGTATATGTGATGGCAGATACGATCAGGGCGACAAGCTAATTAAAATTGACCATCATCCGAATATGGATCCATATGGAGACATGATGTGGGTCGATACAGATGCAAGCTCAACCAGTGAATTGATTTATGAATTTTACCTTTTTGGAAAAGACCAGGGCCTAAAGATCTCTGATGAAGCTGCAAGACTATTATTTGCTGGCATTATAGGGGACACCGGCCGCTTTCTTTATCCAAGCACAACAGAAAAAACATTTGCTTACGCAGGAGAGCTGATTCACTATAATTTTTCGCGGCCTGAACTTTTTAATAAAATGTATGAGCTAAAAGCGAATATTGTTAAATTAAAGGGCTATGTACTGCAAAACTTTGAAATGAAAAAATATGGGGCGGCTATAATGGTTCTGAAAAAAGAACTGCTTGAGGAGTTTCAGGCAATACCATCGGAAGCTTCCCTTCTTGTAAGTGTCCTTGGGGATGTAAAGGGAATAAAAGCGTGGGTTTTCTTTATTGAGGAAAGTGATCAAATCCGTGTCCGCTTCCGGTCAAAAGGTCCGATTATTAATGAGATTGCTAGAAAGTATAAAGGCGGGGGCCATCCGCTTGCTGCCGGCGCATCGATTTATTCATGGGATGAACTGGATTCAGTAGTAAGGGATTTGGAGGAAACCTGCAAAGAAAACTAGTATGGATTGCCCGGCTTTTCGCCGGGCCTCAATCCAGCATAATATTCAATTCGATCGAAACAGTTGTGTAGATCACCATCTCTTTTACTTCAACTCGATATCTTTTTTCATTCACTCTATGTGTTCTATTTTCTATTATTTTTTTGATCAATTCACTGCTTTTATAAACAGTATCAATATCTTTGGCCACCATCATGCTAATGTCCTCTTTAATATCATCTTCAAGCTGAAAGACACTGAAAGAATCCAGCTTATATTTCTCGCCGTTTACAATCTTGATGGTAATATCCTGGACAGTCAGCTTTTTCTGATTTTCTTTATTAAGCTTTTTAAATTCCTCCTGCCAAATTTCTTTATCCTTTTCCAATTCATAAATGGTGTCTTTTTGCAGCTCGATTTCCTTGCTGTATCTTTCCTGCCATTCACCAAAAATATATAAAAAAATAAACCAGCTGATCATGCCCCCTATAGCCATGCCCGCAAAAAAACGCTGCCAGGAAGGCAGGCGGTAGTATGGCGGGATTCTCATGATGAAATATGCTCCTGTGTCAGCCAGTTAATAAGCATGGCACCGGTTTGGGCTCCTCCAAGAGCAGAAAGAATTAACATAAACTGTTTAAATATATCTTTAGTCTGTCCATCCAATACACCCTTTTCGAAGCTGTAAACTGTATCAAAGGTGCCTCCGATTGCTGCAATGATGGCCCAAATACGAATCATGTTGGAAATCTTGAAGACTTCATTCAAAGGCGGCTTGCCCGTCAAAAAAGCCGCCAATCCTCCAATGATTGAACCGCCTATTAAAACACCGAGAGCAATGAAATAACTCTCAATTAGAGTAGAAAAAAAAGGCTGGGTTTTCATTTCATCCATCCTAACTGCAGGGGGGGAATCCTGCCTGAATTATCTTGATACTTCATCATATGGACAAACTTTGGAAAATATGTTTTTAGCTGCTTTTAATAAAAGGCTTTAATAATGCTAATACCTTACTTTGCACCGTATTGATTGAAACAGAAGGCGCGAGATCCTCCAAACTGCATTCGCATTTTCTTCGTGCGGTGTTTGTTCGAGGAAGCCTATTCAAAGTCCTGCAGGAGTTACGTACCCAAGGAAGACCCCGCAGGTGTAAAACGCCGAGGAGCGTCGGAAGCCCGCGGTTCACTGAGTGCCTGCAGCGGAAATCAACACTCAGGTTAACAGCCATCCATGCAAAATTTTTCCTGCATAAGGGGTTGAAAAAAAGCTACCCAAACATTCAGGGTACAGACTTATAAAAAGAGAACATATTTTCTTTTTGGAAACGGGCGTTCTATAATAAAGTGAAACTGTGATCAGCGGGGAGGCCTTATTCCCCGCTGGTCACTAGTTGAACCAATCGGGCGTTGGCCCTATCTATTCTTTGAAACTTGCTCAAGTCTAAAATGGGGCTTACTGCCCGTTAGACTGCAATAAAAATAGCAGAGAAATTAAGGGTGTGAGAAACGTGTCATTTATTCATCTTCATGTATATAGCGCTTATAGCCTGCTGTCCAGCACAGCAAGGATAGAGCAGCTGGTTACAAGTGCCAGGGAAAAGGGGTTTTCCGCTCTGGCTTTAACAGACAAAAATGTCATGTATGGTACGGTCGCCTTTTATAAAGAGTGCTTAAAGCAATCCATTAAGCCAATCCTGGGCTTAACTGTGGATGTACTGAGTGAGGCGGATGAAGGCGAGGCTTATCCAATTGTCCTTCTGGCCAAAAACCAGCAAGGGTTTCAAAATCTATTAAAAATCACAAGCACAGTCCAGACAAAATCACCGGAAGGAATTCCGGTTAAGTGGCTAAAGCATTATGCTGGCGGCCTATTCGCCTTAACACCTGGATTCGAAGGCGAGATTGAGAGATATCTGGTGACTGGAGAATTCGAAAAAGCCAAAGAGACTGCTGAACTTTTTAGTGTGATTTTTGAAAGAAACTCATTTTTTCTTTCCTTGCAGGAGCATGGATTGCCTGAGGAGAAAATAATTCAGGAAGGCCTGGCCCGGCTCTCAGCAGAAACAGGCATTGAGCTGGCGGCAGCCAATAGTGTTTACTATCTGAAGAAGGAAGACGCTTTTTCCCATGAATGCCTGCTGGCCATAAAAAATGGGGAGAAGCTGCAGGATGAAGGCAGAGAACGCCTGGCAAGTGATGAATACTACTTAAAAACTTCGCGGGAAATGGTAGAGTTATTGTCCGGATACCCGGATGCTTTGGAGAATACCATTAAGATTGCCGACCAATGCAACGTCATGCTCGAGTTGAACAAACAGAACCTTCCGAAGTATCCCGTTGAAAGAGGTTTAAGTGCAGATGGGCTATTAGAGGAAATTTGCTGGCAAGGCTTTGCTGAAAGATATCCTTATGCAGAAGTTGAACATAGCGACCGCTTAAAATACGAACTGAAAATAATAAAAGAAATGAAATTCAGCGATTATTTCCTAATTGTCTGGGATTTTATGAGATTTGCCAGGGACAATGGCATTCTAACAGGCCCTGGGCGGGGTTCGGCTGCTGGTTCGATGGTTGCTTATGTACTGTACATAACAGATGTGGATCCAATCGAGCATAAGCTGCTGTTTGAACGATTCCTTAATCCGGAAAGAATATCCATGCCTGATATTGATATCGATTTTCCAGATCACAGAAGGGATGAGGTGATCCAGTATGTATCCAAAAAATATGGAGAGCTGCATGTTGCCCAGATCCTTACGTTCGGAACACTGGCGGCAAAAGCGGCTTTGCGGGATGTCGGCAGGGCATTTGGGTTAAATCCAAAAGAGTTAGACATTCTGTCGAGAAAAATTCCTTCCAAACTGGGTATCAATCTTAAAGAGGCTTACAAAGAGTCTGAACCACTGAGAAGGTTCACTCAAGAATCTGAATTAACCCGCAGGCTATTCGAAACAGCCCTTAAACTGGAAGGACTGCCGAGGCATACCTCTACACATGCTGCTGGAGTTGTTATCAGCGAGCATCCCCTTGTAGAGGCGATTCCAATTCAAAAAGGCCATGAAAATGTCTATTTGACTCAATATTCAATGGAGCATCTGGAGGATGTCGGCTTATTGAAAATGGACTTCCTTGGGCTCAGGAACCTGTCATTGATTGAAAATATTTTAAGCTCGATCCAGAGAAAAACAGGTAAACGAATTGATATCAAAAGGATTCCGCTGGATGATGCAGCGGTGTATAGCCTTCTTGGAAAAGGGGACACAACCGGTATTTTTCAGCTTGAATCAGCGGGGATGAGAAGTGTCCTGACCAGGCTGCTGCCAACCCGTTTTGAAGATATTGTAGCTGTCAATGCGCTTTATCGTCCGGGGCCAATGGAAAATATCCCGCTTTTTATCGACAGAAAGCATGGACGGCAAGAAGTATCTTACCCCCATCCCGATTTAAAGCCTATTCTTGAAAATACTTACGGAGTTATTGTCTATCAGGAGCAAATTATGCAAATTGCCGCCAAAATGGCAGGCTTCTCGCTGGGAGAGGCAGATTTGCTGCGGCGGGCAGTCAGCAAAAAGCAAAAAGAAGTGCTTGACCGCGAGCGCAGCCATTTTGTGGGCGGGGCCTTAAAAAAAGGGTACAGTGAACCAACTTCCAATGAAATTTATGATTTGATCGTACGTTTTGCGAACTACGGCTTTAACCGAAGCCATGCTGTCGCTTACAGTTTTATAGCTTACCAGCTTGCGTATTTGAAAACCCATTATCCGCTGCACTTCATGGCTTCCCTTCTGACATCAGTTATCGGCAATGAAGGGAAAATTGCCCAATATATCCGAGAGCTAAAGCAGATGGGCTTATCCATCCGTTCTCCTTCTATCAATCAAAGCGGCTATTCCTTTTTAGTTGAAAAAGACTCGGTCAGATACAGTCTTGCAGCTATTAAAGGAGTAGGGGCAGCGGCATTAAAAGATATTTTTCAAGCCAGAAAAAATAAGCGGTTTGATGATTTATTCGATTTCTGTATAAGAGTATCAACTAAAGCTGTGAATCGGAAAGTTCTGGAAGGTTTAGTCCATTCAGGCTGCTTTGACGAGTTTGGTGAAGACAGAGCTGTCCTGCTTGCCAGCCTCGATGTTGCTGCAGAACATGCCCAGCTGGTTAAACCGGAAGACGATCAGTTCGATTTCTTTGAAGACGATGAATTTTTTCCAAAACCAAAATATACTCAAGTGGATCCTATACGGCCTGAGGATAAGCTGAAATTCGAAAAAGAAGTCCTTGGCCTGTATTTATCCGACCATCCTGTTTCAATATATGAACCCCATTTTACCCTGCTGGGAGCTGTTCCGCTGTTGGAGCTTGAACCTTCAACCAAAAAGGCGAGGGCAGTTGTATATGTGTCGGATGTAAAGAAAATCCGCACGAAAAAAGGGGAGCCAATGGCTTTTCTTTCCTTAAGCGACCAATCGGGGGATATGGAGGCCGTCGTATTTCCCAAGATTTTTAATCGTTATTCGGTTCTATGTTCTCAGGGAAACATTATTTTTTTGGAAGGAAAAATGGAAGAGCGGGAAGGAGAGAGGCAGCTGATCGTGCAGCACCTTGAGGCTGCAAAGGAAGCTATTGAAAGAATGGAAAACATGGATCCGGTTTTGTATCTGCGAATTACAAAGGAAAAAGAAGCAGCAGACAATCTGCGTTTCCTTAAGGAATTATTTAAGAAAAATGAAGGATCTATACAGGTTGTGCTATATTACGAAAGCACCCAAAAAAGTATTCGTCTTGGAGAAGAGGACCTGGTTAAGCCATCGGATGAATTTATGAACCAGCTAATTAATCTACTGGGAAAGAATAACGTGATTTTAAAGTAGTTTCCCTTTACAACAATAACAATTATGGTATATTTGTAAGAAGAAAATAAACTGGTCTGACCACTATAAAAAATAAGAACAAGCTAATCTATAAGATAAAAAATAGCTGTGAATGATGGAGCCTGCACGCATTATTGCGCGGATTCGTTATCGTGCCGGTGATCCGGCCATTTAGAAATGGTTCATTATGCTATGTTAATATATACAAAGTCCTGTCCGTCTGCGGATAATTGAGGAGTGAATATTTTGACCTTACGTGAAGAAGCCCTTCATATGCATAGAGTTAATAAGGGGAAATTGGAATCAAAATCAAAAGTACAGGTGCGCAATGCGAGAGATTTGAGCCTTGCCTACTCTCCTGGTGTCGCCGAGCCTTGCAAGGAGATTTACGATAAGCCTGAGACTGTATATGAGTATACAATGAAAGGCAATATGGTCGCTGTGGTTTCCGATGGTACAGCTGTGCTTGGACTGGGGAACATTGGACCTGAAGCTGCTCTGCCTGTTATGGAAGGAAAGGCTGTTTTATTCAAGAGTTTCGCAGGAGTAGATGCTTTCCCAATCTGTCTGAACACTACAGACGTCGATAAAATTGTTGAAACGGTCAAGCTTCTTGAGCCGACTTTTGGAGGCGTGAATCTTGAAGATATTGCTGCTCCTCATTGCTTTTATGTAGAGGAGCGTTTAAAGAAGGAAACAAATATCCCTGTATTCCATGATGACCAGCATGGCACTGCGATTGTGACGGTTGCAGGCCTTGTGAATGCATTAAAGCTTTCCGGCAAAAAAATGAATGAAATCAAGGTTGTTGCGAACGGAGCGGGAGCAGCAGGCATTGCGATTATTAAGCTTCTGTACAGTTACGGTGTCCGCGACATTATTATGTGCGATACAAAGGGCGCTATTTATGAAGGCCGTCCTCAGGGCATGAATGAGATTAAAAATGAAGTAGCGAAATATACAAATCGAGACGATGTAAAAGGCAGTCTAGCTGATGTTATAAAAGAGGCAGACGTATTCATCGGGGTATCGGCAGCAGGAGCATTAACCGCGGAAATGATCAGCACAATGAATCAGGACCCGATTATATTCGCCATGGCTAATCCCACTCCTGAGATTATGCCTGATGAAGCAAAGGCAGCCGGGGCAATGGTAGTCGGAACAGGAAGATCAGATTTTCCTAACCAGGTGAATAATGTATTGGCATTCCCAGGGATTTTCCGTGGAGCATTGGATGTAAGGGCTACTCATATCAATGAGAAAATGAAGGTAGCTGCGGTAGAAGCAATTGCAGGCTTGATTAAAGAGGACGAACTTAATGCTGATTATGTCATTCCAGGGCCATTTGATCCGCGTGTGGCACCAGAAGTTGCGGCTGCAGTGGCTAAAGCAGCAATGGAAACGGGAGTTGCACGTATTAAGGTTGATCCTGATGAAGTGAAGGAAAAAACGAGAAGTCTTGCGGTCATTGGAAAAGGTGAGTGATTCCATACGTGAATTCACCCCAAAATAATACGAAGGTCTATATCGAAATAGTAAAACAGCTTAGGTTCATGATCCAGCATGATGGCCTTAAGCCTGGAGATAGATTGCCTTCCGAACGAGAGCTTTCAGAGCGCCTGGGTGTCGGGCGCTCTTCCGTTCGGGAAGCTTTAAGGGCCCTTGAACTTCTTGGTTTAATCGAAACAAGGAGAGGCGAGGGTACTTTTATCAGGGACTTCAGAGGAAACCAGCTTGTACAGCTGCTCAGTACATTTATTCTTCAGGACCAAAAAGCAATTCGGGATGTAAAAGAGACAAAGTTTCTGATTGAGCTGGATTGTTTATGGCTAATCATTCAGAAGGCTGAAAAGGACCAGCTCCTTAAGTTCAAAAATTGGGCTCTGGAGGCAGATTACACAGATGATGAGTTTTTCCTGGAGGTTGTCACCCTTGCGGACAATCATCTTTTTCTACGGATATGGATGATTTTAAAAGATTATTATAATTCCTTAGAGTTAAAGAAAATGATCGTGTCCCAAACAGAGTACGCTGAGCTTATTGATACATTAATTTCTAAGAATGAATCTGAAGTTATTCGTGTATATAAAAACTTAAGAAAATTGTCGAAAGGTTAACGACAATTTTTTGCAGATTTTACAGCTGCTATACTCTATATTAAAAGAATCAGACAAGCAGTATATGAGCCTATGATATAGGCATTCATTTTTAAATTAGTGGTCTGACCACTGTTGAAATTATGGAAAATGATTCGGTTTTTTTCTAACAGCAATATTCAGGGAGGTTTCATCTTGCTTAAAGATATTTTTACAAAGACGAAGAAAAAGAAATATGCAACCATTCCATCGGAAACGGCAAAGCAGGATGTGCCGGAAGGAATCATGACCAAGTGTCCAAATTGCAAAAAAATCATGTATACTAAGGAGCTTGTCAAAAACTTAAAGGTTTGTTTCAACTGCCATTATCATCATTCAATGAACTCAAAAGAGCGATTGGCAAGTTTTTTGGATTCCAATAGCTTTGAAGAAATTAATGCAAATATGATTTCTGAAAACCCTCTGAACTTCCCGGACTATATTGAAAAACTTGAAAAGGATCGGGAAAAGACAAAAATAAATGAGGCGGTTGTCACTGGAACAGGCACTGTTAATGATCAAAAAATAGTAGTGGCAGTGATGGATTCTACGTTCAGGATGGGAAGTATGGGATCTGTAGTCGGCGAGAAAATCACCCGTGCCATCGAAAAAGCTGATGAATTAGCTGTTCCTTTTATTATTTTTACTGCTTCAGGGGGTGCGAGGATGCAGGAAGGGGTCCTCAGCCTCATGCAAATGGCCAAAACGAGTGTAGCCTTAAAAAGGTTCAGTGATAATGGCGGACTGATTATTTCCATTATGACTCACCCGACCACAGGCGGCGTGTCAGCAAGCTTTGCTTCCCTCGGAGATTATAATTTGGCTGAACCGGGTGCTTTGATCGGTTTTGCCGGCCGTCGAATCATTGAGCAAACAATCCGGGAAGAATTGCCGGAGGATTTCCAGACAGCTGAGTTCTTATTGAAACACGGCCAATTGGATGCAGTCATTTCAAGAACTGAATTAAAGGAAAAGATATCAGCGATTTTATCAATACACCAACCAGGAGGTGACTTCCAATGGCAGGAGAATTAGAATTTGAGCGTCCGGTAACGGAGCTGAAAAAAAAGATTGCAGAATTGAAAGAGTTTACGAAAACGGCCGATGTGGATCTGTCCTCTGAGATAGAGAAACTGGAAGCACGCTTGGAAAAATTAGAAACGGACATATATGAAAATATGAAACCTTGGGATCGTGTGCAGATTGCCCGCCATCCAGCACGGCCAACTACACTGGACTATATTTCATATCTTTTTGAGGACTTTTTCGAATGCCACGGGGACCGTGCGTTTGGGGATGATGAAGCGATTGTCGGCGGTATAGCGAAATTTAAAGGCCTTCCGGTGACAGTTATCGGGCATCAGCGCGGAAAAGATACGAAAGAGAATATTCGCAGAAACTTTGGAATGCCTCATCCAGAGGGATACCGTAAAGCGTTAAGGCTTATGAAGCAGGCGGATAAGTTCCGAAGGCCGATTATTTGTTTTATTGATACGAAAGGCGCTTATCCTGGCAAAGCAGCCGAGGAACGTGGACAGAGCGAAGCGATCGCCAAAAACCTATTTGAAATGGCCAGCTTAAAGGTTCCTGTCATTTGCATCGTCATTGGTGAAGGCGGAAGCGGCGGTGCGCTTGCACTGGGTGTGGGCAACCATATTCATATGCTGGAAAACTCTACTTATTCTGTTATCTCTCCTGAAGGTGCTGCTGCCATTCTTTGGAAAGATGCTTCTCAGGCTAAAAAAGCAGCAGAATCAATGAGAATTACCGCGCCGGATTTAAAAGAACTTGGCGTTGTGGATCAGATTATTGACGAGGTAAAAGGCGGGGCCCATAAAGATGTTAAAACCCAGGCAGCAGAAATTGAATCTGTTCTTTATAACTCTTTAAGGGATTTAATGAGTTTGTCGGAAGAACAATTGGTTGACCACAGGTACAACAAGTTCAAATCTATTGGTGAATATTCGTTTTTAAAGGAATTTATTGGGGTAAAATAAAACGTGCTTTCGGGCACGTTTTTATTTTATGAATGTGCTCGATCCCAGTTGAATTGACAAAAATCACTGCTTTTCCAATATAAAACGCTTCCAGTTCACCGACAATTCTGTCTTTGATTTAAATCGTCTGATTAAGTTGAGATGCTTCCTTCTTCATGGTATTTTAGAAATATTCACAAGCGTTTTGTTCATAATAAGATAAGCAGCCATGCGGCTTTACATAAAGAGCCTATCATTACATACAAATTATGTTCGGTCATTATTAAAGAAAAATATTTAGGCTGGTGAAAGCAGCGCTATAAACAACACGCTTTTTCATCTTTATATAAAAACTAATCTGGGGTGGTTATTTTGAAAAGAATAGGAGTATTAACAAGCGGAGGCGATTCGCCGGGCATGAACGCTGCTGTTCGTGCGGTTGTCCGTAAAGCTATATATCATAATATCGAAGTTTATGGCGTTTATGGCGGGTATTCAGGATTGATGACCGGGAATATTAAAAAGCTTGACCTGGGTTCTGTTGGCGACATTATCCATCGCGGGGGAACCGTATTGCATTCTGCAAGAAGCGAAGAGTTTAAAACGAAGGAAGGCCAGCAAAAGGGCATTGAACAAATGAACAAGCACGGCATTGATGGACTGGTAGTTATTGGAGGAGATGGTTCATACCGCGGGGCAAGAGCGCTGACTGAACAAGGCTTCCCATGCGTTGGCGTCCCTGGCACCATTGATAATGACATTCCGGGGACTCAGTACACAATCGGCTTTGACACCGCATTAAATACGGTTATTGATGCGATTGATAAAATCCGTGATACAGCTACTTCACATGAAAGAACGTTTATCATTGAAGTAATGGGAAGAGATGCGGGAGATATTGCTCTTTGCGCAGGTTTAGCCGGAGGAGCCGAAACCATCCTGATTCCTGAAGAAGGCTATAATATGGACGAAATAGCTGACCGCCTAAAAAAAGGGCATGAACGCGGCAAAAAGCACAGTATCATTGTGGTTGCGGAAGGTGTTTGCAGTGGAGTAGATTTTGCCAAGCAGATCAAGGAAACAACAAACTTTGATACTCGCGTATCTGTACTAGGGCATATGCAGCGTGGAGGATCACCAACAGCTTTTGACCGTGTACTTGCAAGCCGTCTAGGGGCGCGTGCAGTAGAATTGCTTATTGAAGGCAAAGGCGGACGCGCAGTCGGGATTGAAAACAATAAGCTTGTTGACCATGATATTATCGAAATTCTAGATAGAGAGCACACACTTGATTTAGACCTTTATAAATTGTCAAAAGAACTTTCCATCTAACTTTTTTGTTATTATAAAACCAAACAAGCAGACATGCCCTACAAGCTGCCTGCTAAATTAAGCTTCATTCATATCAGGAGGTAGAATTATATGCGTAAAACGAAAATCGTTTGTACAATTGGCCCTGCCAGTGAAAGTGTTGAAAAGTTAACACAGCTGATCGAGGCAGGCATGAATGTGGCCCGTTTGAATTTTTCCCATGGTGATTTCCAGGAACATGGCCAGCGGATTCAAAATATTCGTGGAGCAGCAAAAAGCACTGGTAAAACGGTAGCAATCCTTTTGGATACAAAGGGCCCGGAAATACGTACGAACAATATGCGTGAGGGTGCGATTGAGTTAAAAGCAGGGGAAGAAATTATCATTTCCATGAATGAGGTTGAGGGAACACCTGAGAAGTTTTCTGTTACATATGCCGGCCTTATTGAAGATGTTCATACTGGAAGCAAAATTTTGCTTGATGACGGGCTAATCGGCCTGGAAGTTACGAAGATAGATAAAGCAAATAGTGAAATCTATACAAAAATATTAAATAGCGGAACATTGAAGAATAAAAAAGGCGTAAATGTTCCTGGAGTATCTGTGAATCTGCCTGGAATTACAGAAAAAGATGCGCAGGATATTCTGTTTGGAATTGAACAGGGAGTAGACTTTATTGCAGCATCATTTGTCCGCAGGGCGTCAGATGTATTGGAAATCAGACAGCTTCTTGAAGAGCACAATGCGGCCCATATTAACATCATTCCTAAGATTGAAAACCAGGAAGGCGTTGATAATATCGACGAAATCCTTGAGATCTCAGATGGTCTGATGGTAGCGCGCGGTGACCTTGGTGTTGAAATTCCTGCAGAGGAAGTTCCTCTTGTGCAAAAGAAATTAATTAAAAAATGCAATGCACAGGGCAAACCTGTAATTACTGCCACACAAATGCTTGATTCCATGCAGCGGAATCCGCGTCCTACGCGTGCGGAAGCCAGTGACGTAGCGAATGCCATTTTTGATGGAACGGATGCCATCATGCTATCAGGCGAAACAGCTGCGGGGTCTTACCCTGTTGAAGCGGTTCAAACGATGCACAACATTGCATCCAGAGCAGAGTCTGCACTGGATCACAAAGAAATTTTATCCAACCGCAGCAAAGATAATGAGCATAATATTACAGATGCCATTGGACAATCGGTTGCGCATACGGCATTGAACTTGGATGTAAACGCGATTATCACACCGACTGAGAGCGGCCATACAGCAAGAATGATTTCTAAATACCGTCCTAAAGCTCCAATTGTAGCTGTAACATCCAATGACCATGTATCACGCCGTCTTTCTCTAACATGGGGCGTATATCCTCAAATTGGTCAAAGAGCAACTACAACAGATGATATGCTTGATATTGCTGTTGAAGAAAGCTTGAACAGCGGAATTGTTGCTTCTGGGGATTTGGTGGTCATTACTGCAGGAGTCCCTGTTGGTGAAGCTGGCACGACTAATCTGATGAAAATTCATGTTGTCGGCGATGTCCTCGCAAAAGCACAAGGCATTGGGCGCAAATCTGCTTTCGGTAAAGTTGTTATTGCCAGAAATGCAGAGGAAGCACTTGCGAAGGTTACGGAAGGATCTATCCTGGTAACAATCGGTTCGGACCGTGAAATGGTTCCGGCAATTGAAAAATGCAGCGCACTTATTACAGAAGAAGGCGGCCTAACAAGCCATGCAGCAGTTGTTGGGCTTAATATTGGTATTCCAGTCATTGTAGGAGTCGAAAGAGCGACAACCCTGTTAAAAGACGGACAGGAAGTGACAGTTGACTCCCAGCGTGGTGTTATCTATAACGGACACGCCAGCGTACTATAGGTTTTCACTTTGAAAAGGAAGGGGCTGCCCTTCCTTTTTTTGAATGTTTCATCTGAAAAGCGAATACAATGAAAAAGAGGATGGACTAATTGTTATAGGTGCCGTTCATTATTTGGTATAATAAACTTAAGTCTTAAACTAAAAGAGGTGGCAACATGCGCTACATTCTCTTGTTGCTGATAATTGTTCCAGCGGCTGAAATAGGGGTATTGCTATTATCGGGAAATACAATCGGTCTATGGCCTACTCTGATAATCATCATATTCACAGGCATTCTAGGAGCTTATCTGGCTAAAAAGCAAGGCCTGGAAACAATCAGAAAAATGCAGGAACAGCTACGATATGGCCAAATGCCCGGAGACACAATTCTTGATGGAGTATGCATTCTTGTAGGGGGAACTTTGCTGCTTACCCCCGGCTTCATAACAGATGCAGTTGGCTTTACTCTTCTGGCTCCTCCGACAAGAGGGCTTTATAAGCGAATCTTGCTTACCGTGATCAGAAAATGGATGGAAAAGGGTACGATCACTATCCTTAGATAAAAAAGCTGTATATATAAAGAGAAAGCCGCTCCTTTAATCGGGAGCGGCTTTCAGCTTGTAGACAAAGTCTGCTTTACGGACCACGTCTACAAGCTTTTTTTGTATAATGAAGTTGAAAAGATTTTTTGTGGGGGATTCAAATGTTATCAAAACACGTAGAAGATGGAAGAAATCAAATAGAAATGGTCGCTCTTGACCAATTAGTGCCTGAAGATCATCTGGTTAGAAAGATCGAACAAGCTATTGATTTTGAATTCATTTATGACCTGGTAAAAGATAAGTATAGCTTAGACAATGGGAGACCTAGTATTGACCCTGTTGTCCTTATTAAAATGGTGTTCATTCAATATCTTTTTGGCATACGCTCGAT
>NZ_VLKI01000010.1:131843-153376 GCF_007830235.1 Cytobacillus oceanisediminis | reverse complement strand
AAAATGATTCATAGGCATTTATGGCAGGATTACATAGATGAAGTGGATCACCTTAGACATACCGAACTGAATAAAACGATATATGCGAAGCGCAAAGAAACAATTGAACGTGTTTTTGCGGACGCAAAAGAAAAGCATGGCATGCGTTGGACGACCTTAAGAGGGCTTAAAAAAGTTTCGATGCAGGCGATGCTTACTTTCGCTGCCATAAATCTTAAAAAATTGGCAAACTGGACATGGCGAGGGCCATGTCCAGCTTGATTTTCGAGGTAAGATGACTATTAAATGTAACAAACCCCATTTTCACAAAGGGTGAAAATGGGGTTTGTCTACGGTCTGAAAGCCGCTCCTTTAATCGGGAGCGGCTTTTTCCTTATGATTCGTTTTCATTCCCTTTTATGAACATCCATATATCCCTGAATACACCTGCTTTATGGAGAGTGGTGATTAATACAAGTGTAACCGGGCCCACAATTAATCCAAGGAAGCCGATCAATTTAAAGCCGACAAACAAGGCAATCAGGGTGGCCAATGGATCAAGGCCAATGCTTGATGAGAGAATCTTCGGCTCCATAATTTGGCGCTGCGCCAAAACGATTACATAAAGGATCCCTAAGCCAATTGCTTTGCTCATTTCTCCACCAATGGCCTCATAAATGATCCAGGGGACAAAAATTAATCCTGTACCGAGATAAGGAATGATGTCCACAAGTCCTGTTACAAGTGCTATGGTGATCGCATAATCAACACGGAGAATCAGGAGCCCGGCTAAAATGATAACTGTTGTGATGGATACTAAAGTTGCCTGCGCTTTTATAAATCCCAAAAGTGCTTTTTGCAGGTCAGTGAAAACGGTTCTTCCGCTGTTTTTTGCCCTGCTGGGAATTATGCGGCTGAATAATCCTGAAAGCCTGTGCCAATCCTTGCTTATAAAAAAAGTGGCCAGCAGCGAGAAAATTAAGACAGTTGCCGCATTTGGGAACCAGGACAGGATATTTGGGATCTTTTCAAAAAATGCCTGGATAAAATCCCCGAGAGTGGAGCCAATTTGCTTTCCCACATTTTCTATATTCGTTAAAATGGTATCCTGCTGGCCTGTGCCCAGATTATTAAATAAACTGGTAAGCTGGTTGTAAAGCGGAATAATCTGCCCGGCAAAAAACTGTTCAATAAAGCCAATTAATGTATCAAGATGTGTTGGTACAACTCTTGCCAAATAATCCGCCCCTGAAACAATTTCAGCCACAAGCAGTGTGATTAATCCGGCAAAAATGGCAAAGATAAGAATTAATGCAATAAGTACAGCAATAGCCCTAGGCATTTTCCATTTTGCTTCTAGTAAATTAACAAACGGATTAATAAGAAAAGCAATGGCCAATCCGATCAAAAAAGGATAGGTAACTTTGGATAAATAGAAAAAAGCATATAAACTTAAAATCACAAATCCAATGACAAAGAAAAATCGCACTGTCCGATATATGTATGCCGGGTTCAAAAAATAGCCTCCTTGTTCAAATAGGATAAGCCTAAAAATAATTCCATTTTTATGCAAATTATTTATTAATATCATCATACACCATTTTCCTTTTTGCTTAAAATGAAAAAAGATTTATCTCTTCTTAAGATGAAAGAACTATTTGGCCTATTATTAATAAATATTCTATTTTTTATAGAATAGGCAAGATAAAATAGAAATTATTAAAATTGAAGAAATTATGTTACGATAATATAGAGAGCTGGCAGGTGAATAAATAAATGTTTTCACAATCACTCATATTTTTGCTTCTTTTATTGGCTATAGGCGTTGTGGCTAAAAATCAATCACTGATAGTTGCGGTCTTTGTATTGATTGTCCTAAAAGCTGCTGGCCTGGATTCAAAATCATTCTCTTTTTTGCAATCAAAAGGAATTAATTGGGGTGTGACCATTATCACAATTGCTGTCCTAGCGCCAATTGCCAGTGGAGAGATCGGTTTCCGTGATTTGACCGGCGCCTTTAAATCACCTTTTGCATGGATTGCCCTGATTTCAGGTATGGCTGTAGCACTCCTGGCGAAAGGCGGTATCAGCTTGCTCGCAGAAGATCCCCATATAACAACTGCTCTTGTGCTTGGAACCATTCTAGCTGTATCGCTGTTTAAAGGAGTTGCCGTCGGCCCTCTGATTGGTGCAGGGATTGCATATTTAGCCATGAAAATATTTGATTTATTTAAATGATTTTTTTTGAAAAATAATATTTTTTAACAATTTGAGTGCTTTTCATTCACAAAAGTCAGATAATTGTTTATAATAGGACTTGTAAGCGTAACCTATTTCGCGGTACCTATTATATTCAGTTAAGCTCTATTAAAATATTATTAATATACTTTATATTTTTCGAGTACAGAAAAAATGAAAGCATTTTCTTTTTTTTTGCAGCATAACCGAGCAACCGCTCGATGGAAAGTATGCCAAAAGAAAGTTTACTTCTCCGTATATCGGGGAGTGGCCTCTCACTAAATGGAAGTTTCACCTTTCATGATTTTGGTCTGTGGATCGGCTAACCCAAGTCGACTTGCAAAGGCTGTTAAGCAGCCTGTATAAAATCATGTTCAAAAGGGACGGCAATAATCGGACAATTTGAACATGCCAAGGAAGCTTTTCTGAAAAGTTGAAAAATCAGGTTCGGCTTACTTACGACATGTACAGACAAAAATGGGTATGGGGAAATTTTATTATGTAAAGGAGAGATTCGTTATGACAGTAACACGCGGTCTTGAAGGGGTAGTTGCTACTACTTCGTCTATTAGTTCCATCATAGACGACACATTAACTTATGCAGGCTACAACATTGATGATCTAGCTGAAAATGCAAGTTTTGAAGAGGTTATTTACCTTTTATGGCACAGAAAACTTCCTACTCAATCACAATTGGAGGAATTGAAAAATCAGCTTGCTGAAAACTATTCTCTTCCTGAGGAAGTATTAAATCATTTTAAAACATATCCGATTGACAAAGTGCATCCAATGGCTGCCCTTCGTTCGGCTGTGTCTCTTTTAGGACTTTATGATGATGAAGCAGACCAAATGGATGAGGAAGCTAACTATAGAAAAGCAATTCGCCTGCAAGCTAAAATGCCTGCTATTGTAACGGCATTTGCACGGGTGAGAAAAGGGCTTGAGCCTGTTGCGCCAAGAACAGACCTTGGATTTGCGGCAAACTTCCTGTACATGCTTTCAGGCAAGGAGCCTGAAGATATTGCTGTGGAAGCATTTAATAAAGCATTAGTCCTTCATGCAGACCATGAACTAAATGCTTCAACATTTACTGCACGTGTTTGTGTGGCGACATTATCAGACATCTATTCTGGTGTAACTGCTGCAATAGGCGCTTTAAAAGGGCCATTGCATGGCGGTGCCAATGAAGCAGTAATGAAAATGCTTACTGAAATTGGCACACTTGAAAATGTGGAACCATACATTCGCGAAAAACTTGATAAAAAAGAAAAAATCATGGGCTTCGGCCATCGTGTATACCGCCTGGGTGACCCGCGTGCCAAGCATTTAAGAGAAATGTCCAAGAAGCTGACTGAGCTTACAGGCGAACCTCACTGGTATCAAATGTCAACTCAGATCGAAGGAATCGTTACCGGAGAGAAGAACCTTCCTCCAAATGTCGACTTCTACTCTGCGTCTATGTACCACAGCCTGGGAATCGACCATGACCTGTTCACGCCGATTTTTGCAGTAAGCCGCGTTTCAGGATGGCTTGCACACATTCTTGAACAGTATGAAAACAATCGTTTAATCCGCCCTCGTGCTGATTACACAGGCCCTGGAATGCAAAAATATGTGCCTGTTGAGCAAAGAGGCTAATAATAGGCTGGTTAAAAAGCTGGTTAAAGCTAATTGGCAAATTAGTACGTGTTGATTGGAGCGGAAGGTGCGAGACTCCTGCGGGAAAAGCGAACCTAGGGGAGACCCCGCAGGCGTAAAACGCCGAGGAGGCTCCCGGAAGCCCGCGGTTCGCTGAGTGCCTGCAGCGGAAATCAACACCTAAATTTTACAGAGGCAACAAAAAAACACTCAGCATTTTACTTTTTATCAAAAAATTGCTGTAATAGAGAGAGCAGGGAAAAGGTTAGGGGCATATGCCTTCTAACCTTTGATTCTGATATACTGATGCAGCATCGCCATCAAAAGATATAAAAAAAGGCTGATGCTTGCACTTTTCAAAATGGAGGGTATAAACAATGCAAGGTGAAAAAATCACAGTTACTAATGGTGTACTAAATGTACCAAACAACCCAATCGTTCCATTTATCGAGGGCGACGGAACAGGCCCGGATATTTGGGCTGCAGCTTCAAGAGTTTTAGATGCAGCTGTTGAAAAGGCATATAAAGGTGAGCGCAAACTTGTTTGGAAAGAAGTTTTAGCAGGAGAAAAAGCTTTTAACCAGACTGGCGAGTGGCTTCCATCTGAAACACTGGATGTAATTAATGAGTATCTAATCGCTATTAAAGGACCTTTAACAACTCCTATCGGCGGCGGAATCCGCTCTCTAAACGTAGCGCTTCGCCAAGAGCTTGACCTATTTGTATGCTTGCGCCCAGTACGCTGGTTCGAAGGTGTTCCTTCTCCGGTTAAACGCCCGCAGGATACTGACATGGTTATTTTCCGTGAAAATACGGAGGATATTTATGCAGGAATTGAGTATGCAAAGGGTTCTGATGAAGTTAAAAAGTTGATTTCTTTCCTTCAGGATGAAATGGGTGTTAACAAAATCCGTTTCCCAGAAACTTCCGGTATTGGCATCAAGCCTGTTTCAGAGGAAGGAACAAGCCGTTTAGTCCGTGCTGCTATTGAGTATGCAATTAAGGAAGGACGCAAATCCTTAACACTTGTACATAAAGGCAATATCATGAAGTTTACTGAAGGTGCCTTTAAAAACTGGGGATATGAGCTTGCTGAAAGAGAATACGGTGATAAAGTGTTCACTTGGGCTCAATATGACCGCATTAAAGATGAGCAAGGTGTTGAAGCAGCTAACAGCGCTCAAGCAGACGCTGAAGCAGCAGGCAAAATCATCGTTAAAGATGCAATCGCTGATATCTTCCTTCAGCAAATCCTTACCCGCCCTAAAGAGTTCGATGTTGTTGCTACAATGAACCTGAATGGCGATTATATTTCTGATGCACTTGCAGCACAGGTTGGCGGTATCGGTATTGCTCCGGGTGCTAACATCAACTATGAAACTGGACATGCGATCTTTGAAGCAACTCATGGCACAGCACCAAAATATGCTGGCCAAGATAAGGTTAACCCTTCTTCAGTAATTCTTTCCGGTGTGTTAATGCTTGAACACTTAGGCTGGAACGAAGCTGCCAACATGATCGTTAAGTCCATGGAAAAATCTATTGCTTCCAAAGTTGTAACATATGACTTTGCACGCTTAATGGATGGAGCAACTGAAGTAAAATGCTCTGAGTTCGGTGACGAGTTAATCAAGAACATGGAATAACGAAAAGCGGAAAATTATATATTTTTTTAATAATAAGAAGGCTGTTCTTTCAGAACGGCCTCTTACATAATTATCGCTAATCCTGATTCTTTCAAATCCTAAAGGGGGAACTATTCATGTCATTGAAACGCAAGAAGATTTCTGTAATTGGTGGAGGGTTTACTGGAGCAACAACTGCATTCTTGCTTGCCCAGAAAGAACTTGGAGATGTTGTGTTAGTTGATATCCCGCAAATGGAAAACCCTACAAAAGGGAAAGCGCTTGATATGCTTGAAGCAAGCCCTGTACAAGGCTTCGATGCAAACATCACAGGTACTTCAAGCTATGAAGACACAAAGGAATCTGACATCGTTGTGATCACTGCAGGTATTGCCCGCAAGCCAGGCATGAGCCGCGACGACCTTGTACAAACAAACCAAAAAATCATGAAAAGTGTAGCCCAGGAGATTGCTAAATATTCTCCAAACAGCTTCATCGTAGTGCTGACAAACCCAGTTGATGCTATGACCTATACAGTATTTAAAGAATCAGGATTCCCTAAAAACCGTGTAATTGGCCAATCAGGAGTACTTGATACAGCCCGTTTCCGTACATTTGTTGCACAGGAACTAAACCTGTCAGTCAAAGATATTACCGGATTTGTACTTGGAGGACATGGAGATGATATGGTTCCTCTAGTACGCTATTCATATGCAGGAGGCATTCCTTTAGAAACTTTAATTCCAAAGGATCGCCTTGATGCAATCGTTGAACGTACACGCAAAGGCGGCGGAGAAATTGTTAACCTATTAGGAAACGGCAGTGCATACTATGCGCCGGCTGCATCCCTGGTTGAGATGTGTGAAGCGATCCTTAAGGATCAGCGCCGCGTTCTTCCTTCTATTGCTTACCTTGAAGGAGAGTATGGTTACGAAGGAATTTACCTTGGTGTACCAACAATCCTTGGAGCAAACGGAATTGAAAAGGTTATTGAGCTTGAATTAACAAGTGAAGAAAAAGCTGCATTAGATAAGTCAGCTGAAGCAGTTCGCAACGTAATGGAAGTATTGGCATAATCAAAATAAAAAAATTCGGGGAGATTTCCCCGGATTTTTTTACTAGAGACTCTTTTTGGGAAGAGTATTAAATGATAAGATATAATAAATAGACTGAATAATAGAAATTATCCTACAGTCTATTTTTTATTCGGCAACCTTGTAAACGTTTACATTACACGGAGGTGCAGAGAGATGCTGCTTGGAAAGAAAAGAAAATTAGGTAGAAAAATTGAAGAAATATCTGTAGGCGAGAAATTGACGCTTACAGAAAAGATAGAAGATAAAGATTTACTGCTATATTTGGGCCTGACTAACGATGCAAACCCGCTTTATATCCAGCATGATTATGCATCGGAAACTCCTTATAAAAAGCCGATTGTCCCAAGTGTGATGCTAAATGGAATCATAAATTCAGCTGTTTCAAAATATTTGCCCGGCCCGGGAAGCCATATTTTAAAACAGGAAATTGAGTATGTAAAGCCGGTCTATCATTATGGGACAGTTCAATTCTTATTCGAGGTAACTGAAGTAAGCACCAGCAGCCATACCATTCAAATCAAGGTACAGGGAACAAATGAAGAGGATGAAACAGTTATCAATGGCCTGCTCCTTGTATGTCCTCCGTATAAACTTCAGCCTATGGATGGAAATGCTCTTGAAAATTTTTAAAAAGGAAACAGGATGTGCAGAACCTGCACATCTTTTTTTATATTTTGGTTATGTTAAAAATCCATTGTTGATTAGAACGGAAATCAACAGACAAGTTAAACAGAGCTTAGGTTTTAATTAACCTTTAGCTATCGGTTGCTTATTATCCTTTTATTTATATTATAATAGAGATATGGCAAATAGGGGTTTAATAGGCAGAAGAATTTCTGCTTTCTTTATAAACGAAGCTAGTTCAATTAAAGCTTTTTCAAAGGGGTAATACATTCAATCGGAGGATGTTATGGATAAAAAGATTCTTGTTGTAGATGACGAACAATCAATTGTAACTTTACTGCAGTATAATCTGCAGCAGGCAGGGTATGAGGTTATTACTGCAATGGATGGCCAGAAGGGAAAGGATCTGGCAGTTTTAGAAAAGCCGGATCTTATTGTATTGGATCTTATGCTTCCAAAGCTTGATGGCATTGAAGTTTGTAAGCAGCTTAGACAGCAAAAAGTTTCAATACCCATTTTGATGCTGACAGCCAAAGATGATGAATTTGATAAAGTACTTGGCCTGGAACTGGGTGCAGATGATTATATGACAAAGCCGTTCAGCCCCCGTGAAGTTGTTGCAAGAGTTAAAGCCATTTTGCGGAGGACTCAATTTATGTCAGAGCCTGCTGAGGAGAAGGCAGAAGATACCGATTCATTCCGGATTGGGGGCTTGAAAATATTCCCTGAGCACTATGAGGCTTATTTTGAAGAAGAACTCCTTGAATTGACTCCGAAAGAGTTTGAATTGCTTCTTTATCTTGCTAAAAATAAGGGGCGTGTTCTTACAAGAGACCAGCTTCTGAGCGCAGTGTGGAATTATGACTTTGCAGGAGATACAAGAATTGTAGATGTACATATAAGCCATTTAAGAGAGAAAATCGAAAAGAATACAAAGAAACCAGTTTATATCAAAACGATCCGGGGGTTAGGATACAAGCTGGAGGAGCCTAAAGGAGAATGACCAGGTTCCGGACACGGCTGCTTTTTGCATTGCTCACTTTAATATTTGCCGTTTTAATTGGAGTAGGACTTCTCTTGGGCCAGCTTTTTAAAAGCTATTATTTGAAGGCTTTTGATGAACGTTTAAAAAAAGAAACTGAAATGATTTCCAGCTATGTAGTGGATAATGGAGGCATTATTTCCCTAAGTAATGATAAAGTCAATGAATTTAGTGACATTCTTGATGTACGTGTAACGGCTTCTGATAATCAGGGAAGGATTTTATTTGATAGCAGCAATAAAAGTGCAACCACACAAAGCAGGCATCAGGAGATTATTTTTGAGATTTTAAAAAAAGAAGCTGATGATCAAACAGGCTGGGAAGTTGCCGGCGGATATAATTTGCATTATTATTGGCAGCCATTATTTACAAATGGGGAACAGGAAGGCTACATATTTTTAAGTACAAAAATGACAGAAACCCAAAAGGCCTATCAGCAAATTTGGTGGATTTTGACCATCAGCCTGGGGCTTTCCCTTTTTGTCATAATCATGCTAGGGACGCGGATAACAGCGCGCTATACAAAGCCGATCGAATCAGCGACTAAGGTCGCTATTGAACTTGCAAAAGGGAATTATCGGGCAAGGACCTATGAAGATCAAGCAGACGAAACAGGTATGCTCAGCACTTCTATTAATGTACTGGCCAGAAACCTTCAGGAAATGGTTAAATCACAAGAAATGCAACAAGACCGCCTTGGGGCTCTGATTGAAAATATGGGCAGCAGCCTCATTCTGATTGACAGCCGAGGTTATATAAATTTAATTAACCGTCCATACAAAGAGGTTTTTAATGTAAACCCGTCTGAATATTTATATAAACTCTATTATGAAGTTATTGAGCATAAAGGCATTACGGATATAATAGAAGAGATATTCATGACCGAGCAAAAAGTGAAAAGGCAATTGGTCATACCTGTGAATATAGAAAGACGCTATTTTGAAGTATACGGTGTGCCTATTATCGGAACCAATGATGAGTGGAAGGGAATATTGCTGGTTTTTCATGATATTACAGAGCTAAAAAAGCTTGAGCAGATGAGGAAGGATTTTGTAGCGAATGTTTCCCATGAGCTGAAAACACCAATTACTTCAATCAAGGGCTTTTCGGAAACACTATTGGACGGGGCTATGGAGGACAAGCAGGCTCTGAATGATTTCCTGAATATTATATTGAAGGAAAGCGATCGGCTGCAGTCCCTCATTCAAGATTTACTGGACTTATCCAAAATCGAGCAGCAGGGATTCAGCTTATCCATTCAGCCAATGGATTTGACGGTTGTGCTTGATGAAGTATTAGCTATAACGAAAGGAAAAGCTGCCGAAAAGGATATTGTTTTTGAGTATAAGAGGGAGAAGAAGCCAATCTGCATTGAGGGAGATGTACATCGCCTAAAGCAGGTATTCATTAATATAATATCCAATGCGATCTCCTATACTCCGAATCAAGGGATCATTTATATTTCGTTACATGAGACCGGATCGGCAGTGTTAACTGAAATAACAGATACAGGCATTGGAATTGAAGCAAAAGAAATTCCCCGTATCTTCGAACGTTTTTATCGGGTCGATAAAGCAAGGAGCAGGAATTCCGGCGGAACAGGACTCGGACTCGCGATTGTAAAGCATCTGGTTGAAGCGCATAAGGGCTCCATAAAGGTAAAAAGCCAAGTTGGCAAAGGAACATCCTTTACAATCGAACTTCCTAAAAAATTTAATGAATCAATGAAATAATTGGGTGAAGTGGAAAAGTTAACTTTACATTATTTTTACAACCGATTTATGTTCCCTTTACATTGTGTTGTTAAAATTTTAATTGTTAAACCCCTTCATCCAAGGAGCCATAGAGAAAGGCGAAAGCTGACCCCGCTTTCGCCTTTCTTATTTTTTTGCTATGTTAAAGCGTATTGTTGATTTTGAGATCCTGTTGATTGGAGCGGAAGGCGAGAGATCTCGAAAATGCATTCGCATTTCCTTCGTGCGGTGCTCTCCTCGAGGATGCTGGTTCAATGTCCTGCGGGAGAGCGATTCAAAGGGTGACCTGACAGGGCTTAGTGCTTGAGGAACTCAGGATTTCCTGCGGATTGCTGAGCTTCTTGAGCGGAAATCAACTGGCCAGCTTAACAGAGCATATTTATTCAGAAGCTTTATACCTCTAGTTTTATTTCAACCTATTTCAATAAATAAACGAACCTAAATCCCCTATATATCTCTTGGAGGAAACACATTCTCCTCCTTTTTTGTCATATTTCTGAAACCTTTTCGTAATTAAAGCGTATGAAGAGTTATAGAAATAAGAAGAGGGAAGGGGAGAGGAAATGGTCAGCCTTAAGAGAATTTATACAATTGCGGGCCTCGTTCTGGCGATTGTTATTTTAAGTATGGTGGCTTTTACTACATGGTACACGGTCGATGAATCAGATCAGGCAGTTATTTTAACGTTTGGAAAAGTCGAAGAGGGTATTACGGAACCAGGACTTCATTTTAAATTGCCATGGCCTATCCAAAGTGTAGAGAAGCTTTCGAAAGAGACTTTTTCCCTGCAATTTGGCTATGAAGAAAAGGATGGGGAAATAAAGGATTTCCCAGAAGAAACGAAAATGATTACAGGGGATGAAAATATTGTTCTGGCAGATCTGGTAGTACAATGGAAAATAACAGATCCCGAGAAATATCTTTACAATGCTGAAGATCCGGAAGAAATACTTTATGATTCTACTTCAGCTTCGTTGAGAAGTATTATAGGAAGCTCCAAAATTGATGATGCTTTAACCTCTGGAAAAGCGGAAATAGAGGCTGAAGTCAGGGAACTGCTAACCTCCCTGGTAAATAAATACGATATTGGGATTTCCGTGCTGGCCGTTAAGCTTCAGGATGTTGAACTGCCTAATGAAGATGTCAGAAAGGCGTTTACCGATGTAACAGACGCACGGGAAACGGCCAACACTAAACTAAATGAAGCAGAAAAGTATAAGAACCAGAGAATGAACGAAGCTGAAGGAGAGAAGGATGCCCTCATTTCCAAAGCAGAAGGGGAAAAGGCGGCCCGTCTGGAAAGAGCGCGAGGCGATGTAGCAGTTTTTAATAAACTTTATGGTGAATACAAAAATAATCCGGATATTACAAGAGAGCGGCTTGTGCTTGAAACGCTCGAACAAGTTCTGCCTGGAGCAGAAATTTATATTATGAATGATGATGGCAATACAATGAAATATTTCCCGATTCGGCCTCTTGAAAAAGAACAGGCCAAACCAAAAGAGGATGGAGGTGCGGATAATGAGTGATCAGAACGTGGTTAATATAAATGAACGCGGCGGGAGTTTTCAATGGAGAAATTATACAAAGCTTGGAATTCTCCTGGTCATAATCATTGCCGCATTGGCAATTCTTTTTAGCAATCTTTTTGTCGTGAAGGAAGGCGAGTATAAAGTCATCCGGCAATTTGGAGAGGTTGTCAGAATTGAAAGTGAACCCGGGTTATCCTATAAAATACCGTTCATTCAAAGTGTTACAACGCTTCCAAAATTCCAGATGACTTATGATGTGTCTGAAGCTGAAATCAACACAAGAGATAAAAAAGTAATGATTATCGATAATTATGCTGTATGGAGGATTGAAGACCCAAAGAAGATGATTGCCAATGCGAGAACATTAGAGGGTGCAGAAGCCAGGATGGAAGAATTCATTTACTCTGTTACCCGCTCCGAACTGGGCCAGCTCAATTATGATGAAATTATAAACGATGAAAAATCTTCCAGAGGATCCTTAAACGACCAAATTACCGCTAAGGTTAACGAATTGCTTTCAAATGACAATTATGGAATCATTGTTACGGATGTTCGGATTAAGCGGACAGATTTACCGGCTGAAAATGAGCAATCGGTTTATACAAGAATGATTTCCGAGCGCCAATCAACAGCACAGGAATATCTTTCGAAGGGTGATGCACAAAAAAACATCATTATTGCACAAACAGACAGAAATGTAAGGGAAATCCTTGCCAAAGCCCAGGCAGATGCTGAGGAAATCCGTGCTGAAGGGGAAGCGGGAGCTGCGAAAGTATATAATGAAGCTTTTGCAAAAGACCCTAGCTTCTACTCTTTATACCGTACTCTTGAGTCTTACAAAAAGACAATCAATGGAGAGACCGTTATAGTTCTTCCATCTGATTCACCATATGCCCGTTTGCTAATGGGATATACAGAATAAAAATTAGATAAAAATAGGGTTTCTTAATACGAAAGCCGTTATTTTTCTTTCTCTATCTGCTCATGATAGAATAAAGGAAAATAACGGTTTTTATGTTTTATAAAGCTGATACTTTCGTCTTTACCAGGGCATTTACTGATAGCAATGCGCTTTTCAAGAGGAGGAGATTTTATTTGGATAAAAAGAAGCTGGTTCTAATAGATGGCAACAGCATCGCGTATCGTGCATTTTTCGCATTGCCGCTTTTAAACAATGATAAGGGAGTACATACAAATGCAGTATACGGATTTACAATGATGCTGCAGAGAATTCTGGAGGATGAAAAGCCAACTCATTTGCTTGTTGCTTTTGACGCCGGCAAAACAACATTCCGCCATAAAACATTCAGTGAATATAAAGGTGGAAGGCAGAAAACGCCGCCAGAGCTTTCAGAGCAATTTCCTTATATCCGGGAGCTCCTTGATGCCTACGGAATTTCCAGGTATGAACTGGAAAACTATGAAGCAGATGATATTATCGGCACATTGTCGCTTCAAGCTGAAAAAGACGGTTATGAAGTAAAAGTTATTTCCGGAGACAAGGATTTGACGCAGCTTAGTTCAGATACTGTTACTGTCAGCATAACGAGAAAAGGCATCACGGATATCGAGGAATATACTCCCGCCCATATAGAAGAGAAATACGGGATTACAGCCGACCGCATTATTGATATGAAAGGCCTTATGGGGGATAGTTCGGATAATATTCCTGGAGTGCCGGGAGTAGGGGAAAAAACGGCGCTTAAATTGCTGAAGGAATTTGGAACACTTGAAGAGTTATTGAATTCAATCGACAAAGTCAGCGGGAAAAAGCTGAAGGAAAAGCTGGAAGAGTTCAAGGAGCAAGCGATGATGAGCAAAGAGCTTGCTACCATTACAAGAGAGGCTCCAGTAGAAATAAAGATTGATGATGTTGAGTATGAAGGATATGAAAAAGAGAAGGTCGTGGGTATTTTCAAAGAGCTCGGCTTTAACTCTCTGCTAGAAAAGCTTGGCGGCGATATAGAAGCAGTTGAAGAGAATCTCGAAGAAATTGAATTTACAATTGCAGAAGAAATTAACGAAGAGATATTTTCAGATGAAAATGCATTTTACGTTGAAGTTCTTGAAGATAATTACCATTATGCGGATATCATCGGTTTTTCTATTGCCAATAAAAATGGCAGCTTCTTTCTTGCCAAAGATAAAGCTCTTGAGTCGGAAGTGTTTAAAAAGTGGGCTGAGGATGAGACAAAAAAGAAAACCGTGTATGATGCAAAACGGTCCGAGGTTTCCCTTCGCCATCACGGCATCCATCTAAAAGGCGCAGATTTTGACCTGTACATTGCTTCATATTTGATTAATCCATCCCAAACAATTGAAGACATTGCTTCAGTTGCTAAAAATCATGGGTACACTGCGATTCAATCTGATGAAGCTTTTTATGGAAAGGGAGCCAAAAGAAGAATACCTGAAGAACTTGCGGGACATTTGGCAAGGAAGGCTGCAGCATTGCTGGCGCTGAAGGAAAAGTTGGATAACGAACTGAAAGAAAACCAGCAGGCCGAGCTGTTTTACGATTTGGAAATGCCATTATCATTAATTTTGGCTGATATGGAATCAACAGGGATCAAAGTCGATCTTGAGCGGTTGAAAGCAATGGGTCAAGATTTGCTTTCTAAATTGGATGAAATTGAAAAGCGAATACACCAGATTGCAGGAGAGGCTTTTAACATCAATTCTCCAAAGCAGCTGGGGGTTATCCTTTTTGAAAAATTGGGCTTGCCTGTTATTAAGAAAACAAAAACAGGTTACTCAACTTCTGCTGATGTCCTTGAAAAGCTGGAAAGTGAACATGAAATTATCCGGGATATCCTGCATTACCGCCAGCTTGGCAAGCTGCAATCCACATATATCGAGGGATTGCTGAAGGTTGTTAATAAAGAGACAGGCAAGGTTCATACAAGATTTAATCAGGCTCTTACACAAACAGGAAGATTAAGCTCCACAGATCCGAACCTGCAAAATATCCCGATACGTTTGGAAGAAGGAAGAAAAATCAGGCAGGCATTCGTTCCTTCAGAAAAAGGCTGGGTCATTTTTGCAGCAGACTATTCGCAAATTGAGCTGCGAGTACTGGCGCATATTGCTGCTGATGAAAAGCTTATTGAAGCCTTTAATGAAGATATGGACATTCATACAAAGACAGCGATGGAAGTATTCCATGTCAGTGCGGATGAAGTAACGTCCAATATGCGCCGACATGCGAAGGCCGTTAACTTTGGGATTGTATATGGAATAAGTGATTATGGGCTTTCCCAAAGCCTGGGCATTACACGAAAGGAAGCCGGGAAGTTTATTAACCGCTATCTGGAAAGTTATCCAGGGGTAAGGCAATATATGGACGATATCATACACGAAGCCAAGCAAAAGGGTTATGTATCAACCCTCCTCCACAGGAGAAGATACTTACCTGAAATCACCAGCCGTAACTTTAACCTGCGCAGCTTTGCAGAGCGGACGGCAATGAACACACCAATCCAGGGTAGCGCTGCAGATATTATTAAAAAAGCCATGATTGACATGGCAGACCGCCTGCTGGATGAGGGTGTTAAAGCACGGTTATTGCTGCAGGTGCACGATGAACTGATCTTTGAAGCGCCCGAGGAAGAAATAGAGACACTTAAAAAGATCGTGCCTGATGTAATGGAAAATGCCGTAGAACTGAAGGTTCCATTAAAGGTTGATTATGCTTATGGGCCAACATGGTTTGATGCAAAGTAAATTCTTTTACGTTTTATGGCTGCCATAGTAAGTCACCGTTGTTTGGTCGCGGCCGGAAACGTTGAACGACCAGGAACGTTAGCTGAAGAGACTATTTTTTCTCAAAGTGTTTATGACACCAAATTCTTGATGTTGCAGAAGGAAAGGTCTTCCTAGAGCGTTGCTGCATCCCTTTTCTTTACTTTGATGAAGGCTATGTCATCTAATGCTTTCCTGTTTTAAGTGAATAAATTACTTTAATGCGCACTGCGCTTTTCGAATTGGAGGGATTTATATGCCTGAACTTCCTGAGGTTGAAACGGTCAAAAGGACCCTCCAGGAATTGGTTGTTAATAGAACAATTGGACATGTATCTGTTTTCTGGCCAAAAATGGTTAAGCATCCTGACGAGGTCTCCCAATTTCAGGATGCTTTAGCCGGACAAACCTTTCGGGAAATAGGCAGGAGAGGTAAGTTTTTGATTCTGTATACAGATGATTATGCCCTTGTATCCCACTTAAGAATGGAAGGAAGATACGGGCTTTTTCCGAAAGACGAGCCCGTTGAAAAACATACGCATGTCATATTTCATTTTACAGATGGAACGGAGCTTCGGTATAAGGACGTCCGCAAATTCGGGACGATGCACTTGTATGCAAAAGGCGATGAATTTAGCACGCTTCCGCTTTCCCATCTAGGTCCGGAGCCATTTGCCGAGGATTTCACAGTGGACGAGCTCGCTGCAAGGTTGGCGAAGACGACGAGAAATATCAAAACAGCGCTTCTTGACCAGAAAACAATTGTCGGCCTTGGGAATATTTATGTTGATGAAGCATTATTCCGTTCCCGTATCCATCCGGATAGACCGGCAAACAGCTTATCGAGGGAGGAATTGGAAACACTCCATAAGGAGATTTTCGACACCCTTAAAGAAGCGGTAGAAAAGGGAGGGAGCACTATTCGCTCCTATGTAAATTCACAAGGGCAAATCGGCATGTTCCAGTTGGAGCTTTATGTATACGGTCGAAAAGGGGAAGAGTGTAAAGCCTGCGGAAATACTCTAGAAAGGACCGTGACAGGAGGCCGGGGTACAGTCTTTTGTCCATCCTGCCAGAAAAAAGAATAATGAATTTTAGCCTAATATTAAACTGATGCACAGAATGCGGACACAGTCCGCTTTTCTAATAACATTGGATGGGCTTCTTCCATATACTATCGTAGCGATTGACAGGAAGGAGCTCTATTTCAATGGTGCATGCATTCTCACTTTTAATACTTGCTTTTGCTGTCAGTCTTGACAGTTTTAGTGTCGGTTTAACATATGGTTTAAGAAAAATGAATATACCATTTAAATCGATCAGCATAATCGCTTGCTGTTCAGCAATTACGCTAATGGCTGCGATGACAATTGGCCATTTCATAGAGGCCTTTTTATCGCCGGCTTTTGCTGAAAGTATGGGAGGAATCATTCTTATCATTCTGGGTGCCTGGGTTCTTTTTCAATTTTTCAGGCCTGAAAAGGTTAAGGATGTTTTGCCTCATGAAAAAACAATTGTAAATTTTGAAATTAAATCACTGGGCCTCGTTATTAATATCCTGAAAAAGCCGATGTCTGCCGATTTTGATAAATCTGGTGCAATTACTGGTGTAGAAGCGCTCATGCTGGGGCTTGCTTTATCCCTGGATGCCTTTGGAGCTGGAATCGGTGCGGCCATGCTGGGATATTCGCCATATTACTTGGCTTTGACAGTTGCCTTAATGAGCTCTTTGTTTGTGTTTATGGGAATGCAGGTTGGATCTCTTTTTTCCAAGTGCGGATGGGTCCATAAGTTCTCATTTATACCCGGCATTATTTTAATCGTAATTGGCATCTGGAAAATTTAAAAAGACCTTGAAAGGAACAAGCTATGTCATTAACCATAGGACTGACAGGTGGGATTGCAAGCGGTAAAAGCACCGTTTCAGCCATCTTAATCGAAAAAGGTATCACTGTAATTGACGCAGATGTGGAATCCAGGTTAGCTGTTGAAAAAGGAGAAGAAGCTTACCAGGAAATTACCCGGCACTTTGGGGATCGTATACTGCTTGAGGATGATTCAATAGACCGCGGGAAACTTGGCTCCATCATTTTTCATGATGAGAAGGAGCGGATGAAATTAAATAGTATTGTCCATCCCGCTGTCCGCAAAAGAATGATAGCCAAGAAAGAAAAAGCAATCAGAAACGATGAAAAATTGGTGATTCTTGATATTCCGCTGTTATTTGAGAGTAAATTAACATTTATGGCTGATAAGACTTTATTAGTTTATGTAAATGAAGATACGCAGCTCCAGAGGCTCATGGCCAGAAATCAGCTTTCAAGGGAGGAAGCCATCGCAAGGATCCGCTCGCAAATGCCATTAAAAGATAAAAAGGCCCTGGCAGATGCTGTTATCGATAATAACGGGAGTATTGAAGACACTGAGAAACAATTATGGGATATTTTAAAAAAATGGAACGCTATTTAAGGGCCTGAAAAGGCTCTTTTTTTATTTTTAGGCTCTGTTAAAGCTTATTGTTGTTTTTTAGCACCCTGTTGATTGGAGCGGAAGGCACTAATCCCGCGAAAATGCATTCGCATTTCCTTCGTGCGGTGTTATTTCAGGGAAGCTTATTCAAAGTCCTGCGGGAGTGCGGATCAAAGGGAGACCCCGCAGGAGCAAAGCGATGAGGAGCGTCGGACCGCCCGCTGTTCGCTGAGTGCCTCGTGCTGAAATCAACAGGCAAATTTAACAGAGCCTATTTTTAAAGATAATTAGTATGACAAAATAAAAAGATATGTTTTCTTTTCTTAGGCAAACTTATTATGAAATTAGGCATTTATAAGCCTTTATATAGTTAAAAACATTTCTGAATTGTTAAACATTAAAAAATCCGCATTTTATTCATCACAAACGATCATCAATATGTTATACTAATTACATCTTAGGGTAATAAAAGTATAACACTAATGCGGAAGGGGCCGTAACATGAAGGCGAGAATAGCGATTAATGGTTTTGGAAGAATTGGACGAATGGTTTTTAGAAAAGCCATCCTGGAAGATAATCTTGAAGTTGTTGCCATAAATGCAAGTTATCCTGCTGAAACATTGGCGCACTTAATTAAATATGATACCAACCATGGACAATTCGATGGAAGTGTTGTTCCAGAAGACAATGCCATTGTAGTGAACGGCAAAAGAGTTCAGCTTGTCAGCAACCGCAATCCTGAGGAGCTTCCTTGGAAGGAAATGAATATCGATATCGTTATTGAGGCAACAGGCAAATTTAATTCACGCGATAAAGCAGGTCTTCACCTTGAAGCAGGAGCTAAAAAGGTTATTCTTACTGCACCTGGAAAGAATGAAGATGTTACGATTGTTATGGGCGTAAATGAAAGCGCATTAAATATAAAGGAACATGATGTCATTTCAAATGCTTCATGTACAACGAACTGCCTTGCACCGGTTGCAAAAGTTCTTGATGAGCAATTTGGCATTGAAAATGGGCTAATGACAACTGTCCATGCTTATACGAATGACCAAAAGAATATTGATAACCCGCACAAAGATCTTCGCCGTGCACGTGCCTGCGGACAGTCAATCATCCCGACTTCAACAGGAGCTGCCAAGGCTTTGTCACTTGTACTGCCTCATTTAAAAGGCAAATTGCATGGCATGGCACTTCGTGTTCCAACTCCTAACGTTTCTTTAGTTGACTTAGTTGTTGACCTTAAGCACGACGTCACCATTGAAGAAGTTAATGCGGCTTTTGCAACTGCTTCACAAGGATCGCTGCATGGAATTCTTGATATTACAGATGAACCATTAGTTTCAATCGATTTTAATACAAATGAACATTCTGCTATCATCGACGGATTATCCACAATGGTAATCGGCACCAACAAAGTGAAAGTATTGGCTTGGTACGATAATGAATGGGGCTATTCATGCCGCGTTGTCGACTTAACTAAATATGTAGCCCAGGAGCTTTTCCAAGCATCTGCTGTAGAAGTTGGCTAAACAATAGCAATCTCTTTTAATAAAAATACCCATACCCTTTAGGCCTGCCTACCCCGGCAGGCTATTTTATTTGGTGTAAACTTCTCGCAAAAAGGATTATTTGCATGCACAGCCGAAGGACAAACCCATATAATAAATTTGCAAAAAAAATGTAGAACAATGTGTTGCAAAAAGAAAACAAACGAAGTATACTAATCCTCGTGAACTTCTCCGAGTTTTGGTACGGTAGCTACTTAAAGGGTTAGGACCTCTCTGGACTAACTTTCCCCCGTGGTAGTTATAGACCAGTATAAATCTGGAAATTCATTAATTAATAGCTTCATAAAAGTTTAAAGGGGGAAATTTGAATATGGAAACTATGGGTCGTCACGTTATCTCAGAACTTTGGGGATGCGATTTTGAAAAGTTGAATGATATGGATTTTATTGAGCAGACATTCGTAAATGCAGCATTAAAATCAGGTGCTGAAATTCGCGAGGTTGCATTCCACAAGTTTGCGCCGCAGGGTGTGAGCGGAGTTGTCATAATCTCTGAATCTCACTTAACTATTCACAGCTTCCCAGAGCATGGCTATGCCAGCATTGATGTATATACGTGTGGAGATCTTGACCCTAACATCGCTGCAGACTTTATTGCAGAATCGTTAGGAGCTCAAACGCGTGAGAATATCGAGATTCCTCGCGGTATGGGTCCAGTTCAAGTTAAACAAGCTCAAGTACTTTAATAACTGAATGATAATCGGAAAATCCAGAGGTGTATACATTACACCTCTTTTTATTTTGAAAACGTTTAATGATATTCCGGGCTTCGCCATTAGGGTTTCCTTGCAAAAAATAGTACAATAGGAATACATACAAAACATACGGAGGAAAGAGGATGTCTATTTTTCGGCAGCTTGCCAATCGCTATAAAAAACAGTGTGAAACACTTGAAAATCACTCCGACCCTGAGTTGGCAACGAGATATTATAGAACGAACACTGCCCAAATGATGCAATCCATTGAAGAGCTGTTCAATGCAGATCGGAATGTGCGTATTATCAGCACTTCAAAAGAACATGGCGAGATTGCAGCAGAGATAAAAAAAGACAAAAATTTTTTTGCTATTGTAACGGTTGTGACTGTTAAGCCATTTGAAACTGCGGTAGATATTAATATGTCGACAGAACAATCCTCTGTGTCTGGTGTACACCCTATCCTAAAGAGAGAAGTGCTTTCAATTTTTGAAATGCTTAATAAAAAACATGATTTTCTTGGAGCTGCAAGAAACGCAGACAAATAGTTGTACTTGTACTGTCCCCCCCTTTTTTATAAGATAAGAGTAACAAAGAAAATCGGAACAGAACCCAAGGTGCTTAAAGTGGATACCTGTCCAAATCAGGCAAATTACTGTAGCCCTCTTAATATAAAAAAGGATTCGGAGCTGATTGTATGAGATGCCCTTCATGCCAAAATAATAATACCCGCGTTCTCGATTCACGCCCTGTCGATGATAGCAGGTCTATCCGCCGCAGAAGGGAATGTGAAAAGTGCGGATACCGGTTCACTACTTTTGAAAAAGTAGAAGAAATTCCTCTTATTGTAGTAAAAAAAGAAGGAACCAGAGAAGAGTTCAGCCGTGAAAAAATACTGCGCGGTCTTATTAAAGCCTGTGAAAAAAGGCCGGTTGCACTCAAGGATCTTGAGGAAATTACCTTTGAAGTGGAAAAAGAGCTGCGAAGCAATGGTGTTTCTGAAATAAAAAGTGATGAAATTGGTGAAATGGTTATGGACAGGCTTGCCAAAGTTGATGATGTGGCATATGTGCGTTTCGCCTCTGTTTACAGGCAATTCAAAGATATTAACGTTTTTATTGATGAACTCAAAGAATTAATTAAAAAAGAACAATCATAATCGAATCGGGCTTAGATTGATTGATCGTCACCCCTGATTCTGGCTGAATAGGAATGATGGGCTAAAGGATTTTCTTTGGCTCTTTTTTTGCGATATACGTGCTGACAAGTGATTATTTAATGGGACTCTATATTAACGAAGAAATTCCAACTGGTATTTTTCGCTTTCTCTTTTCCAAGGAAAGAGAAGGCATCTGTGTGACTGTGTCAAGGTTTCCATTCGGCAATAGGGGCAAAAGGTAGTTAATCGTGTGGATTAACGACGAAATTCACTAGGTTAAGGGAATATGGTAGTTAATCAAGCGGAATAAAGACGAAATTCCACCAGGTTGAGGGAATATGGTAGTTAATCAAGCGGAATAAAGACGAAA
>NZ_VLKI01000010.1:0-131833 GCF_007830235.1 Cytobacillus oceanisediminis | reverse complement strand
AGGGAATATGGTAGTTAATCAAGCGGAATAAAGACGAAATTCCACCAGGTTGAGGGAATATGGTAGTTAATCAAGCGGAATAAAGACGAAAACTCACCTGGCTTGTGGGAAACGGTAGATAATCAAATGAATTAACGACGAAAATCCACCCGGTATATGGGAAAAGGTAGTTAATCAAACGGAATAACGACGAAACCCCACCTTGCTTATGGGATATGGCGGTTATTCAAGGGGACTAACGACAAAAGCTTACCAGGATTAGGTAGGTAATCGAACTGTAGTACTCCAACAACCCAAGCCAAGAAATCGGCAGACGGCAGTTATCCATCTTTACGAACAAAGACGAACAAGACAAAATAGAACGGAAAAAGGTGAAGGCTATGGCCCAGCATTGGCAAGAAATGCTTCCAATTGACAGATACACAGTAGCCGCCAGCGGGCTTTTGCATGAATATGACAGAAAAGTGCTGACACTGTTGTACCAGCCTCTTATTGGTTCAACTTGTTTCAGCTTATATATGACTCTCTGGGCTGAACTGGAGGAAAACCGGCTTTGGTCTTCTTCCAACTCACACCACAGCTTAATGAATTTTATGGGCATGGGACTTAAGGAAATTTATGAAGCCCGCCTCAAGCTGGAGGGAATCGGGCTTCTAAAGGTATATGTAAACAAGGAAGATGATACCCGTTCCTTTATTTATGAGCTGCTCCCTCCTTTAACGCCAGAACAATTTTTCCTTGATGGAATGCTAAATATTTATCTCTATAAAAAATTGGGGAAAAACCAATTCATGAGGCTGAAACGCTTCTTTTCGGATCAAAAGGTGCACCCAAAACCAGGGTATCAAGAAGTAACCAAAGCTTTTCAGGATGTATATGAATCAGGGCATCCCGGCTCTTTTGAGGTTGACCAAGATTTGGAGCAGCTAATGAATGAATCGGATGAGCTGGGGTATATAGGCAGACAAGAGCAAGAGGGGGTTCAAATCTCCAATGAAGCTTTTAATTTTGAATTGCTTCAGGCAGGACTAAATGAATCTCTTGTTTCAAAAAAAGCCCTTACAGCTAAAGTAAAGGAATCAATCAGCAATCTTGCTTTTTTGTATGGAATTGATCCGATTCAAATGAAAAATATAGTGATCAGTGCTGTGAATGAAGACAATGAGATTAATATTGAAGAGCTAAGGAAATCCGCACGCGATTGGTATCAATTTCAAAATCAGGATCAGCTTCCATCCCTTATTGACCGGGTACAGCCAGCGATTCAGCAAACCCATAAAAAAGAGCCTAAAACGCAGGAAGAGGAATTGATCCGTTATTTGGAAATTACTTCTCCGAGACAGCTTTTAAAAGATATATCCGGAGGGGCAGAGCCATCAAAAAGCGACTTGCAGATCATTGAGGATGTCATGTTCCAGCAAAAGCTTCTTCCTGGAGTAATAAATGTTCTAATTCAATATGTTATGCTTAAAACAGATATGAAATTGACTAAAGGTTATGTTGAAAAAATAGCAGGACACTGGGCCAGAAAGAAGATTAAAACTCCACAGGAGGCCATGCTTTTAGCTAAAAAAGAGCACCGGCAATATCTTGATTGGGCAGAAGGAAAGAAAACACCCAATAAAAAAGGGACAAAAAAGCAGCCTATCAGGACTGAGATGCTGCCTGACTGGTTTGATGATAATAATGAAACAAGCAGTAATAAGCCTGAGGCCCAGCCCCAAAGAAGCGGCAAGGACCAGGATGAACTTGAAATGAAAAAAAGAGAGCTAAAAGAAAAACTGAAAAAACTGCGATCACAGGAGGTGACTGATTGATGGAAAAAATCAATGAAACACTTAGACGCCTTGCAGGCAATGAAGGGTTCCAAAAAAGGTATGAAATGATGCGCAATCAAACGCTGAATCATCCGGAGGTAAGGGATTTTTTGCGGGACCATAAGGACGAAGTGACATCTGAAATGGTTGAAAAAAGCCTGATCAAGTTATTTGAGTATACACAGCAAAGCAAGGAGTGCAATAAATGCCCGAGCCTGGAGGGCTGTGTTAATTTTATGCAGGGCTATCATCCAGAAATTGTTATTCAAAGGGGAACTATTGATTTAAAGTACGATAAGTGCCCCCGCAAGGTTATGAATGACGAGAAGCGGAAAAATGAGAAGCTTATCCAGAGCCTGTATGTCCCAACCGATATTCTTCATGCCACTTTTGACTCTGTATATGATGATGACGATCGTATTATTGCAGTCGACAAAGCTGCTTCATTCGTCATGGACTACCAGCCGGGCTCAAAGAAAAAGGGTATTTATTTTTACGGTAAATTCGGTGTGGGCAAATCCTATTTGCTTGGGGCCATCGCTAATGAGCTGGCAAGCAAAAAAGTATCCTCCATGATTGTGTATGTCCCGGAGCTGTTCAGGGAATTAAAGAATTCAATCGGCGATCAAACTTTAAATAGCAAGATTGAAACAATCAAAAAAGCGCCTGTTTTAATGTTTGATGATATTGGTGCCGAAACGATGTCCAGCTGGACAAGGGATGAAATTTTAGGTCCCATTCTGCAATTTCGCATGCAGGAAAGCCTTCCTACCTTTTTCACCTCTAACTTTGATTTTCAAGGGCTGGAGCATCATCTATCCTATAGCCAGCGCGGTGAGGAAGAGAAAATGAAGGCCAGAAGAATTATGGAGCGGATCAAATACCTTGCAGATCCTGTTCTTGTGGAAGGCCCTAACAGAAGAGCTTAACAAAGAAAGCTGCCGTGTATTATCCGGCAGCTTCTTTTAGTAGCTATTTTCCCTCGTTTTAAAATGCTAAAAGAACAAACCAGACTTCTAATTTGGCCAAGTCCCCCATATACATAGAACAGAGATTTGTATAAAGGGGGGATTTGGTTGATCGAAATCATTTTCCAAAGCAGCGCAGATGCAAGAAATTTTTATGAGCATCTCCATGAGCGGCTGCTGTCTTCTAACCAAACCGATAATAAAACTCTTCAATTTGAAGGGCAACATATAGTAAAAATTTTCATTGAAAATAGCCTAAAAGATTTGGAGTCTGTTAAAGAAGTATTTTACCAGTTTATCGTAAACCGTAAGCAGGATGACTGGTTTAGGAGAATACTGATCGAAAACTATTATTATGAAGATGAGGGAGAGCAGCAGCAAATTCTTGAAATTATCCACTCGATTCTGGAAGGAAACCGGGAGGATCTAGCTGCATTTGTAAGCGATTTGGATGTTAAGGAAAGTTTGAAAAGCGCAATCGATCAGCTGTTTCAGAATAATATATCGTTTTCTTTTGATTCCTTTGTTAAGTTTCGGATGCGTCCGCTTATGGACCAAATGGCTAAATATGTGGAAGTGTCCATTGATGAGTATAAGATGGAGCAGGAATACCAGATGTTTATTCAAACATTAAGGGATTTTTTATCAGGCAGGCAGGCCAAACTGAATACGATCCATGTACTTATGGATGAGGGCATTCATTTTTATGATGAGCAATTTTATGAAATAAAGCGGGTAGAGCTACTAAGAATGATTGACCGGAAGCTTTTATCCAATCATCCGGTATATGTGGATTCCGTAACGATTGCACCGCTTCTTTCCATTGCTCCAGCCTGCATTTATCTTTATTCGGATGATTATGAACAGCCATTGGTCAGAACGATCCGCAATATATTTGAAGAAAGGCTTGTACTGGATTCCATTTCAGGCTTTTACGAAAATAAAAGAACCTATCCTTACGCAGCTGATGAAAAAATGTAAGATATACCCTTGATTTTCCTGAAATAACAAACTATAATAACGTACATATTATGTTAATCAAGCAAAAGTTGCGATGAGGATAAGGGTATTCTTATACGGTTCAAAGAGAGGGAAGGCAAGGCTGAAACCTTCCTAACACGATTCGAATGCTTACCGCCTCTGAACTCCAGCCAGGAAATGGGCTGGCGGTTTTTAACGAACCGTTATCTTACTACAGAGTCATTTTTCCTTTATGAAAAATGAGAAGTAGGGTGGAACCACGTGTTAATAATAACTCGTCCCTTTTTTAGGGGCGGGTTTTTTTATTTTTTCACAAAGGTTAAAACGCTAAAGCACCTGAATCAGGTGTCATGCGCTAACATAAAAAGGAGGAAATATCATGTCAGAAGTTGTTAAAGTTTCGTTTCCAGATGGTGCTGTAAAGGAGTTTCCAAAGGGAACGACAACAGAAGATATTGCAGCTTCGATCAGCCCGGGCCTGAAGAAAAAGGCAATTGCCGGTAGTCTGGATGGAGAAATGTATGATCTTCGCCGTCCAATTGAAAAGGATGGGGCTATTGAAATTGTTACACCTGACAGCAGTGACGCACTGGAGGTTCTTCGCCACAGTACTGCCCACTTGATGGCACAGGCGATAAAGCGTTTATATAAAAATGTAAAGCTAGGTGTCGGACCAGTTATTGAAGGCGGGTTTTATTATGACATCGATCTGGAAGAATCCCTGTCGCCAGAGGACCTTCCTGTAATTGAAAAAGAAATGAAAAAAATTATTAATGAAAATATTGATATTGTCCGCAAGGAAGTCAGCCGTAATGAAGCGGTCGAGATGTACAAGGAAATTGGGGATGAATACAAGCTTGAACTCATTGAAGCTATTCCAGAAGAAGAAACAGTAACAATCTATGAGCAAGGTGAGTTCTTTGACCTATGCCGAGGCGTTCACGTTCCATCAACAGGGAAACTGAAAGAATTCAAGTTGTTAAGCATTGCCGGTGCATACTGGAGAGGCGACAGCGATAATAAAATGCTTCAGCGTATTTATGGAACAGCCTTTTTCAAGAAAGAAGATCTGGCTGAACATTTACGTTTGCTTGAGGAAGCGAAAGAGCGCGACCACCGTAAAATCGGCAAAGAGCTTAACCTGTTCATGAACTCGCAAAAGGTTGGCCAGGGCTTGCCGTTATGGCTGCCGAAAGGGGCAACAATCCGCCGCAACATCGAGCGTTATATTGTTGATAAGGAAGAAAGATTAGGCTATAACCATGTTTACACTCCAATCATGGGAAGTGTGGACCTTTATAAAACTTCCGGACACTGGGATCATTATCAGGAAGACATGTTCCCAGTGATGGAAATGGATAATGAACAGCTTGTTCTGCGTCCGATGAATTGCCCTCATCATATGATGATTTACAAAAACGGCATTCACAGCTATCGCGAGCTGCCTATCCGCATTGCCGAACTGGGAACGATGCACCGCTATGAAATGTCAGGAGCCCTATCCGGACTTCAGCGTGTACGCGGCATGACTCTGAATGATGCGCACATCTTTGTACGTCCTGACCAAATTAAGGAAGAATTCAAGCGAGTTGTTCATCTGATCCTAGAAGTATATAAAGACTTTGATATCAATGATTATTCATTCCGTCTATCCTACAGGGATCCTCAAGATACTGAGAAGTATTTTGATGATGATGAAATGTGGGAAAAAGCACAGGCCATGCTGAAAGAAGCCATGGATGAAATTGGCCTGGATTACTTTGAGGCAGACGGTGAAGCAGCTTTCTACGGCCCGAAATTGGATGTTCAGGTTAAAACTGCCCTTGGCAAAGATGAAACATTATCTACTGTTCAGCTCGACTTCTTGCTGCCGGAACGCTTTGACTTAACATACGTAGGAGAAGACGGAAAGCCTCATCGCCCTGTAGTTATCCACCGTGGTGTTGTTTCAACAATGGAACGTTTTGTGGCATTCCTGATTGAAGAATACAAGGGAGCATTCCCGACATGGCTAGCCCCAGTTCAAGTCCAGGTGATTCCGGTTTCTCCGGATGTGCACTTTGACTATGCAAAGCAGGTACAGGAGCAGCTTCAGGCAGAAGGCTTCCGCGTTGAGCTTGATGATCGCAATGAAAAAATCGGCTATAAAATCCGTGAAGCGCAAATGCAAAAAACTCCTTACATGCTTGTAGTCGGAGACAATGAAGTAGCTGAAAAAGCTGTCAATGTCCGCAAGTATGGAGAGCAAAAATCAGAAACAGTTCCATTTGAAGATTTCATCTCAGCTTTAAATGCTGAAGTTAAACGCTAATATCGATGTGGAGGGGCTGCTGAGACTGCAGCCCTTTTCTCTTGCAAGGTCTGCTGAGACTGATTCGTTGATATATTGGAAAATTCGTTGATATATGGGTGATTTTCGTTGATAAAATAAATTTTTCGTTGATATTTTAAAAATTTCGTTGATATATTTCTTCAACGTTAATCCCTGAAGAAACTGGTACTTAATTCTTTTTCCAAAAAAATAATAAAACCATATTGCAAAAAGTGATATATTTTGTTATGCTTTTCTTCGTTGTGATAAAAGTTATTCGTTTGACACGAAATAATACTTTGTGATATAGTATCTAAGGTAATTGAATACAGTTTGAGGAAAAGAAGAAGCACCCGCTTCTCACCTGATTGACGCAAAGTGCAGTTGGCAGGTTTTACGTGAACATTTTCTGTTTATATACGTAAGTGTGGGTGTTTTCATCCACACTTTTTTATTTGGTTAAAAACAGTTCTGCTTCCCTCTGTGGGAAGAGAAATGTTGCACAACTTGCGATTCAGCTTTGGTCCGGTGCAGTTGGCAGCTTCTTATAATAAGGTTGTCTAGCTCCAGCAGGCGCTTGCGCTTTCGTTTCATTCTTGACCCAAACGTTGTGTTCGCATTAATCCTTGGAGGTGTCTAGCTATTAGCAAAGATATGTTGTTAAACGAGGGCATTCGCGCCCGCGAAGTCCGTCTTATTGACCAAAACGGCGAGCAGTTAGGAATTAAATCAAAATTCGACGCACTTGAAATTGCTTCTCGTGCAAATCTTGATCTTGTTCTGGTTGCACCGAATGCGAAACCTCCGGTAGCCCGTATCATGGACTACGGAAAGTTCAAGTTCGAGCAGCAGAAAAAAGAAAAAGAAGCTCGCAAAAACCAGAAGATTATCAGTATTAAAGAGGTTCGCCTTAGCCCGACTATTGAGGAGCATGACTTTAATACTAAACTTCGCAATGCTATTAAATTCCTTGAAAAAGGCGATAAAGTAAAAGCATCGATCCGATTTAAAGGGCGTGCCATTACGCATAAGGAAATTGGCCAGCGTGTTTTAATCCGATTTGCACAAGCATGCAATGAAGTTGCAACGGTGGAATCACATCCAAAAATGGATGGCCGAAGCATGTTTATGGTCTTAGCACCGAAAAACGACAAGTAAGAGGAGGAATTCCCAATGCCAAAAATGAAAACTCACCGCGGCGCTGCTAAGCGTTTCAAAAGAACAGGTTCTGGTAAACTGAAGCGTTCTCATGCTTACAGAAGCCATATGTTCGCTAACAAATCTCAAAAGCAAAAGCGTAAGCTTCGCAAAGGAACTCTTGTTTCTTCAGGCGATTACAAGCGCATCCGTAACTTACTAGTAAATCTTAAGTAATATCTCGAAATTAGGAGGGAAATAATATGCCACGTGTAAAAGGCGGTACAGTTACTCGCAAACGTCGTAAAAAAGTCATTAAATTAGCTAAAGGTTATTTCGGTTCAAAACATACATTATACAAAGTTGCTAACCAGCAGGTTATGAAATCCCTAATGTATGCTTACCGCGACCGTCGCCAGAAAAAGCGCGACTTCCGCAAACTTTGGGTTACTCGTATTAACGCAGCAGCTCGCATGAACGGTCTTTCTTACAGCCGTTTAATGCACGGTTTAAAGCTTGCTGGCATCGAAGTTAACCGTAAAATGCTTGCTGAATTAGCAATCGCTGACGAAAAAGCATTTGCTGAATTAGCATCAGTTGCAAAGCAGCAGCTTAGCAAGTAATAATAAATACAACAGCCATTCTCTAAAACGGGAATGGCTTTTTTATGCACTTTTATCGCAGTCTAACAGGCAGTAAGTCTCCCTCTTCAAGAATCAGAGGAACCGAAGGAAGTTAAGCGGGAATCCAACTGCCCGTAAAGGCCCGATTGGGTCAACTAACAATCAGTGGGGAAAAGCCACCCACTGATTGAAGTTTCACTTTATAGACAGCAGCTTGCTTTTCCCTTAAGCTCATTAGAGACTTAATACATACAAAAGGAGACTATCGATGATTAAAACAATTGTCATCATCTATCTGCTCGTGAATATAGCTGGATTTTTCTTAATGAAAGTCGATAAAGAAAAGGCGAAAAGGAATCAGTACCGGATCAGCGAAAAGACTCTCTGGCTTGTTGCATTTCTAAGCGGAGCAGCCGGGATGACCCTCGGAATGAACACGTTCAGGCATAAAACGAAACATCTTCAGTTTAAATTTGGATTGCCTTCTTTAGCCTTGCTGGAAGCTGGATTAATTCTGTACCTTATCATTCAATTGTCATAAGCAGGCATGGCCCTCCATAAGCTTTAGTGAACACCCAGAATGACAGCCGGGAGAAGGTGGATGCATGAATGATCAATTGTCACTGTTGTTTGTGATCGTGGAGACTGCTGGAATTCTTGCTCCCATTGCTTTTATCTTTTTTCATATTATACGGCAGGTTTTATTTATTCCCGTCCCGCTTGTTTGCGTGACAGGTGGAGTTCTGTTTGGAAGCTTTTTTGGTTCTGTATTCTCGATTATCGGATTAATGATGAGCAGTATTCTCTTTTATTTTATGATTAGCAAAATGCCAAGGACTCATGAAAAGCTTTCATTGTTAAAAAAGAGGTGGTTCGGGGAGTACCGGAATCTGACTGTCGGGCAAGTTGCTGTTCTAAGGCTAATTCCATTTATCCACTACCATTTGCTGAATTTTTGTCTGATGGAAAGAAACAAGAGTTTTAGTGATTATGTGAAAAACTCTTGGGTAAGCAATTTGCCGCTGGCAGTCTTTTATACAGTGTTCGGAGAATTCATCAGTCGTTTTACTCCATCAATGATTCTTTTAATCTTGCTTTCTCTTGCTATTTTGGTTTTTATTTTGAGGGAAAAGGTAACCGTTATAAAGTGGAAGGAATTCTTTAAAACAGCATAAAAAAACGTTCGGTCCATCCGAACGTTTTTTTTTACATATGATCTATATATGGCTCGCCAGGTGAAGCCGTTTTATGCATGAACTCTTTAACAGGGCTTTTCCAGTCAATTTTTGCATTAGGATAGGCCTCCGTTATCTTTCTTTCAATAAAAATAAAATCTTCCCGAACCATTCCTTTAAGGGCAGCGGTGCTTCGGGGCCAGATGAAAATGGAGACTACTTCAAAAGCGTTATCGGTTGTACCAAGGTACTTTTCGCCTTCAAATAAAACACCTTTATACGTAATCAGGAAATTTTTCCGGACATTTTCCTGGTCATCCCAAAAATAATAACGTTTCTGTTCATGGGCAAGTTCCAGCTTTCGCTTAGAATTTAAAAGATACTTTATAGCGCTGTAAATGAGAAAAAGGATAAGTGCAAACAGCAGCATGCGCAGGAGCCACATAATAACAGCCCTCCAATATTATTTTCTTTACTTTACGGATGAGGTTAAAAAAAGTTTCAACTTTTTAACGATTTGTTATAATTTTTTAAGATAGACTAAGTTAAAGCACATTATTGATTTTAGCACCCTGTTGATTGGAGTGAAATCAACAGGCAAGTTTAACAGAGCTAAAATATAAAGTGAATTATAATTTAAATACCTTATTAATGTACATAGGATGGTGGAGAATGAAGTATCAGCAATTATTCCAAATGCAAAAAGAATTGGACAGGCATATTGAAACAAATCACCAATTGCAGGATGTAGATTTATTTGAGCGCAAAGTACTTGCATTGCTTGTTGAGCTGGGCGAGCTGGCAAACGAAACGAGGTGTTTTAAGTTTTGGAGCCTCAAGCCATCTTCTCCTCAGGAGACAGTATTGGAAGAGTTTGTGGACGGTATACATTTCATTTTATCTCTGGGCATTGAATGCGGTTTTAGTCAGGAAGAAGAATTTGCAATCACTTTGGATAAGGCAGAATCGGTGACTGGCCAGTTTTTATCCGTATATAATGGAATCGGCTATTTTCGGACAAGCCGTTCCCTTGAACATTACAAAGAACTTTTTACAGCCTATTTAAATCTTGGTGAAATGCTGGGCTTTACCCCTTCGGAAATCGAAAAGGCATATATAGAGAAAAATGAAGTAAATTATAAAAGGCAGGCGGAAGGATACTAAAAGCTAAGGAAGCTCATTGTGAGTTTGGCACTGAGTTGATTGGAGCGGAAGGCGCAAGACTACTCCTTGAAAATGCATCCGATTTCCTTCGTGCGGTGTTTATTCGAGAATGCAGGTTCCAATGTCTTAGCGGGAGAAGCGAACCAAAGGGAGGCCCCGCAGACGCGTCATGCACCGAAGAGGCTCCGGGCGGCCCGCTGATACGCGCTTCTTGAGCGGAAATCAACGGGCAAGTTTAACAGAGCTATAAACCAAAATCCGCCTTGAGCCGGATTAGGCTTCCGTCTGATAATTCTTTATATTGAATCGCGTGTTCGGTATAATAGGGATGAATACATATTAAGGGGGTCGAAATGATGGCTAAATTAGATGAAACTTTAACAATGCTTAAGGAATTAACAGATGCCAAAGGGATTCCGGGCAATGAGCGCGAACCGCGTGAGGTAATGAAAAAGTACATAGCAGCATACGCTGATGAAGTGACAACTGATGGACTAGGCAGCTTAATTGCTAAAAAGACCGGTAAAGAAGGCGGCCCTAAAATCATGGTAGCCGGCCACTTGGATGAAGTTGGCTTCATGGTAACAAGCATTGATGACAAAGGATTCATCCGCTTCCAGACGGTTGGCGGCTGGTGGTCCCAGGTAATGCTTGCACAGCGTGTAACAATCGTAACTTCCAAAGGAGGCGTAACGGGTGTAATCGGATCAAAGCCTCCTCATATCCTATCTCCGGAAGCACGCAAAAAGCCTGTTGAAATTAAAGACATGTTTATTGATATCGGCGCTTCCAGCCGTGAAGAAGTAAAAGAGTGGGGAGTTAAACCAGGTGATATGGTGGTTCCATATTTCGAATTCACGGTAATGAAAAATGAAAAAATGCTTTTGGCAAAAGCGTGGGATAACCGCATTGGCTGTGCGATTGCCATCGATGTATTAAAACAATTGAAAGAGGCTGACCATCCAAACGTTGTTTACGGTGTAGGAACTGTACAAGAAGAGGTTGGACTTCGCGGTGCCCGAACTTCTGCACAAAAAATTGAGCCGGATATCGCATTTGGTGTCGATGTTGGAATTGCAGGAGACACTCCGGGAATTTCTGAAAAAGAAGCAATGAGCAAAATGGGTAAAGGACCGCAAATCATTCTTTATGATGCATCCATGGTTTCACACAAAGGCTTGCGCGATCTCGTTACAGATACGGCAGACGAACTGAATATCCCTTATCAATTTGATGCAATTGCTGGCGGCGGAACAGATTCAGGAGCCATCCATGTTACACATAATGGCGTTCCTTCCCTTTCCATCACCATTGCAACTCGCTATATCCATTCACACGCAGCGATGCTTCATCGTGATGACTACGAGAATGCTGTAAAGCTAATCGCTGAAGTGATTAAGCGCCTTGATCGAGAAACTGTTGATAAAATCACTTTTGAATAATTGTTCAAAAAGAAACTCCGGGCCATCCTGGGGTTTTTTTGCTTGTGAAACATGACAGTTGCAAATAAAATAAAAAGTTGCAAATATAACTTCAAATTTGTAAATATAAGATATACTTAAACGAAGTCAGCTGTTTAAGAGTCAGAATATTTATCTTGCGCAGCACAAAAACGGGGCTCTTTTGTAGGTATTAGTAAAAAAGCAAGTAAAAAAGCTAGAGAATTAACGGAAACAGAGCAATATTAAAGCGGGGTGAAAAAATCATCTGGGAATATATATTAGTTTTCATACTGGCAGCCATTCCATGGATTGAAATAGCAGCAGTTATTCCAATTGCCATCGTGAAAGGGTTGAATCCTTTTCTTGTTGCTGTTTTATCATTTGCGGGGAATTTTCTGACTGTCTTCCTGCTGATTGTTCTGTTTGAGCGATTTAAGCTATGGCGGAGAAAAAAGAAGGGGCCAGAAGAAAAAGAAAGTGGCCGATCCAAAAGGGGCAAGAAGATTTGGAACCGATATGGATTGCCTGGCTTGGCTCTTGCAGGCCCTATTTTAATCGGCACCCATATAGCTGCAGCAATCGGGATGGGACTTGGCGCCAAAAAACAATGGACCACCATTTGGATGACTATTTCGCTTGTATTATGGAGCGGGATTTTTACCATCGCCACTCATTATGGCTTTGAGCTTTTTAAAGGCTAATGAAAAAACTGCCCTCAAGGAGCAGTTTTTCTATTTGTGCGTCTTTGTTATTTTAGTCCGGTTTCTAAAACTTGCAGCATTTCCTGCTTATCTTCTTCAGAAGAGTTTTTCCAAATGACTTCAAATAAAACGCCTAATCCAGGAAGCATTTTTTCTTCCCCGTTTTGAATGGCATCTACGATTGTATCTTTTAGTTCGTCTTGAGAGTTGCCTGAAACATTGTGTAAAATGGCATTACGCAGGTTTAAATTCACCTTCATGCACTCCTTCCAGATATAATTCGTTATTATGTTCTCTAATTTCGCTTTTATTATGTATTCCAAATAGGCTATAATGAAAAAATTGTATTAAAGAAATTCCAGGCCAACAGGATTTTCTATAAAAGGAGAGACAGTGTTGAAGCATATTCAATCTGCAAAGAACCCAAAAATTAAGGATTGGAAAAAGCTTTTAACAAAAAAAGAGCGGGATAAAACAGGAACTTTTTTGGTTGAAGGCTTTCATTTGGTGGAAGAAGCGCTTGCAGGTAATCAGGTTTTGGAAATTATTATAAACGAATCTAAGGACATGCCTCCTGGATGGGATTATGGAGATATCCCTGTAACTATGGTAACGGAGGAGATCATTGGGCTGCTGGCTGATACAGAAACACCGCAAGGTATCCTTGCTGTTTGCGAACAGGCGAGGTCCTCTGGTGATGTGGAAGGCAAAGGGTATTTGCTGATTGACGCGGTTCAGGATCCCGGCAATTTGGGTACGATGATCCGGACAGCAGATGCAGCAGGAATGGACGCGGTCATTGTGGGTGATGGAAGTGTGGATGTTTATAATCCAAAGGTTCTTCGCTCTGCACAGGGCAGCCATTTCCATTTGCCAGTTATAAGGGGAGACCTGTTTGAATGGGTGAACAGGCTCAAAGAAAATAATGTAACTGTTTTTGGAACAGCATTAGAAAACGCCAGGGAATATACCGAGGCCGAACATGCCGAGTCCTTTGCCCTGCTGGTTGGGAATGAAGGAAGCGGTGTAAATAAAGACCTGTTAGCCCTAACAACTGCCAATCTCTATATCCCGATTTTGGGAAAAAGTGAATCGTTGAACGTAGCGGTCGCTGCCGGGATTCTGCTTTATCACCTAAGAAAATAAAAAATGGGCAGCATTTTTATGAAAACCGTTTGAAACGGCATGAAGAATATACTATAATTAACAGCAAAATTATATGAAACAAAACGATGACGGAGTTCAGTACTTTGTTAATACCTTTTCAGGGAGAAAATGCCTTAGACTGAAAGCATTTTTATTGGGATAGCAAGGGAATTTTCACCTCCTGAGTTGGCATCGGGACCATTGAAATGAGATAGCAAGTCAGAATAGATAACTGTCTAGCTACAGCGCCTAGGGGCTCGAGGTCATAAGCCAATCTGTCAAGAAGCTTAAGTACAACCTTCATGCCATATTGTCTTATGCTTGTCGCCCCTGGGCAAGTCGCCTCCGCATTTCGGTGTAAAGATGTACCGGCAGCAGCCGTTATCCCAATGAAGTGAACACGTGCTTTATGTACATATATGTGTTAAAAAGGGTGGTACCGCGAAACCTCGTCCCTTTATGGGGATAGAGGTTTTTTGTTTTGGCAAAAAAAGTAAAAGGAATGAATTGAAGGAGGATTTTTAGATGCAAGAGCGTTTAAAAGAACTGCAAACTGAAGCGTTGGAAAAAATCAGCACTGCCGCTGATTTGAAAGAATTAAATGATATCCGTGTATCCTACCTGGGCAAAAAAGGACCAATTACAGAAGCCCTTAAAGGAATGGGGAAATTGTCAGCGGAAGAGCGCCCGAAAATGGGTGCCCTAGCAAATGAAGTAAGAGACAGCATAGCTGCCGGAATTGAAGAAAAACAAAAACACCTTGAAGAAGCAGCAGTCCAGGAAAAGTTGGCTGCTGAAAAAATTGATGTTACTCTTCCAGGGCGTCCTGTAAAAACAGGAAACCATCATCCATTAACACGCATTATTGAAGAGATTGAAGATTTGTTCATTGGAATGGGCTATACAGTGGCTGAAGGTCCTGAAGTTGAAAAGGATTATTATAATTTTGAAGCCTTGAACCTTCCAAAAGGCCACCCTGCCCGTGATATGCAGGATTCTTTCTATATTACAGAAGAGATTCTTCTTCGTACACATACTTCACCTGTGCAGGCAAGAACAATGGAAAAGCATGAAGGCAAAGGACCGGTTAAAATCATCTGTCCGGGAAAGGTATACCGCCGCGATAACGATGATGCTACACACTCCCACCAGTTTATGCAAATTGAAGGGCTTGTTGTGGATGAAAATATCCGCATGACAGATTTAAAAGGAACACTTGAAGTGTTTGCGAAGAAAATGTTCGGAGAAGATAGGGAAATCCGTCTTCGTCCAAGCTTCTTCCCGTTTACAGAACCATCTGTGGAGATGGATATTTCTTGTAAAATCTGTGGCGGAAAAGGCTGCAGCGTTTGTAAAGGAACTGGCTGGATTGAAATTTTGGGTGCCGGCATGGTACATCCAAACGTACTGGAAATGGCCGGATTCGACTCAAAGAAATATACAGGGTTTGCTTTCGGAATGGGGCCAGAGCGAATTGCCATGCTGAAATATGGTGTAGATGATATTCGCCATTTCTATACAAATGATGTTCGATTCTTAAAACAATTTTCAATTCATGAATAAGACTAGGTCGAGGAGGATATTACATGTTCGTTTCATATAAATGGCTGCAGGAGTATGTTGATTTATCTGGCGTTACTCCTGCAGAGCTTGCAGAAAAGATTACAAAAAGCGGTATTGAGGTTGAGGGCGTAGAGGTTCTGAACGAAGGCATCAAGGGAGTTGTCGTTGGGCATGTCCTTGAAAGAGAACAGCATCCAAACGCCGATAAGCTTAACAAGTGTCTAGTGGATACAGGTGCGGACGAACCTGTACAAATTATTTGTGGAGCTCCAAATGTCGATAAAGGACAGATGGTAGCTGTTGCAACAGTCGGAGCTGTACTTCCGGGCAATTTTAAAATTAAGCGTGCCAAACTTCGCGGCGAAGAATCAAATGGGATGATTTGCTCCCTGCAGGAGTTGGGCATTGAAAGCAAACTTGTCGCAAAGGAATACTCTGAAGGGATCTATGTTTTCCCTGGAGACGTTGAGGTCGGGCAGGATGCCATTGTGCAATTAAACCGTGACGATCAGGTTCTTGAGCTTGGTTTAACGCCGAACCGTTCAGACTGCTTAAGCATGCTGGGCGTTGCCTATGAAGTGGCAGCCATTTTAGGAAGAGAAGTTAAACTTCCTGAACCTCAAGTGGAAACTACATCTGAAAAGGCATCGGATTACATTGATGTACAGGTGGAAGCGAAAGAAGATAATCCTTTATACGTGGCTAAAGTCATTAAAAATGTAGAAGTAGGACCATCGCCAGTATGGATGCAGGCACGATTAATGGCAGCTGGCATTCGCCCGCACAATAATGTGGTCGATGTGACAAACTATATTTTGCTTGAATACGGCCAGCCGCTGCATGCTTTTGACTATGACCGATTGGGATCAAAAGAAATTCTTGTTCGCAGAGCAAAAGATGGTGAAGTCATTGTTACTCTTGATGATGCTAAACGTGAATTAACTTCCGATCATCTTCTCATAACAAATGGCAGTGAGCCGATTGCACTTGCCGGAGTAATGGGGGGAGCAAATTCTGAAGTGCAATCTGACACGAAGACTGTTTTGATTGAATCAGCTTATTTTAAAGGGGCAACTGTAAGGAAGGCTTCCAAGGACCATGGATTAAGAAGTGAAGCAAGCTCCCGTTTTGAAAAAGGTGTAGACCCGAACAGAGTCAGGGATGCAGCAGAAAGAGCCGCACAATTGCTGGCAGAATATGCGGGTGGAGAAGTGCTGGAAGGCTCTGTTGAAGCAGATTCACTGCAGGTTGAGCCGGCAGTAGTTTCAGTGACTCTCGAAAAGATTAATCGTGTACTTGGTACTGAGTTATCCATGAAGGAAGTAGAGGAAATCTTTGCCCGCCTTCAATTTGAAACAGCGGTTGATAATGATACAATCACTGTTACCGTGCCGACACGCAGGGGCGACATCACCATTGAAGAAGACTTAATTGAAGAAGTTGGCCGTTTATATGGCTACGACAATTTGAAGTCCACTCTTCCGGTTGGGGCTTCTACACCAGGCCATCTTACGGAATATCAGAATAAACGCAGATTAGTCCGCCGTTACCTCGAAGGTGCAGGGCTTTATCAGGCAGTGACTTATTCATTAACAAATGAAGCGAAGGCAACACAATATGCCCTTGAAGAGCGCAAACCAGTACAACTGGCAATGCCAATGAGTGAAGACCGCAGCCTTCTTCGCTTAAGCATCGTACCGCAGCTTCTTGAAGTATTAAAATATAACTCTGCACGCCAGAACGACAGCCTCGCTGTTTATGAAACAGGAGCCGTGTTCCTTTCCAATGGAGATGAAGAACTGCCTGAAGAGCGTGAGCATTTGGCTGGCGCGGTTACTGGTCTATGGCAAAGCCACCCTTGGCAGGGAGAAAAGAAGCCGGTTGATTTTTATGTCGTAAAAGGAATTCTGGAAGGCTTATTCGACAAGCTGGGCCTTTCCGGGAAAGTTGCATTCCGCCAAATTGAAAAAGCTGGCATGCATCCTGGCAGAACAGCTGAAGTATTGCTGTCCGGTAATTCTGTTGGCTTTGTTGGCCAGGTCCATCCGACGGTTGAAAAAGAGCTTGATTTGAAAGAGACATACGTATTTGAATTATCTTTGAAGGCTATTTTGGAAGCAGAAGTTGCTCCATTGCAGTATGAAGCGATCCCTCGCTTCCCCTCCATCACTAGGGATATTGCTCTTGTGGTTGATAATGGAGCTGCAGCTGGCGAGCTTGAAGCCATTATTAAAGAAGCTGGCGGCAAGCTATTAAAAGACGTTCATGTATTTGACCTGTACGAAGGCGAGCATATGGAGCCGGGCAAGAAGTCGATTGCCTTCTCCTTAAAGTACTTCGATCCTGAACGTACATTAACAGATGAAGATGTCACAAAGGCGCACGACAAAGTATTGGATGCTGTGAAGGAAAAAGCCGGAGCGGTATTAAGAGGATAATAAAGAAAAGGGCAGCCTGGGGGCTGCCTTTTCTTTATGGGGATTTTGGGTTTGGCCGATAAAAGGACCTTTTTGGCCGTTAAAACCGTAATTTTGGCCGATAAAAATGCAAAATTGGCCGATAAATGTCCGATTTTGGCCGATAAATACAAAACTGAAAGCGGAAATACCTTGAGAACCGGCTGTTTTTCAGCCTATCCGTATTATATAAAAGGCTTATCTATAAAACAGCCATTTTTCTTTTAGAGTTACTGTCTTTCATTACTTATATTTCCGGCTATACAGCTTCATTGCTTTTTCAGTATTGGCAAAGTGCAGCTTCACAAAAGCGGGCAGTGCTTCTCGGCCTTTTTCCTTGATCAATCGTGCAGCCGCTTCATCTACCTTGGAGCCGGCGCCTTTAGTAAGCGTAAATCCAGCCTGTTTGCTTAAATTTTCGAAATGGCGTACAAAAGCATAGCGGGCCAGTATGGATGCAGACGCTACTGCCAGGTGGATTCCTTCGGCTTTCGTGCTAAAAAATACACGCTCCCTCTGGATGGTTTGCTGATTTTTTAAATAGTTATAGTAAATCTCTTCTTTGGCAAATTGGTCGATCAGTATAGCTTCAGGCTTTTCAGGAGCTATTTTACCAAGAACATGCCCAATCGCCTGATTGTGCAGCAAAGCCTTTATTTTTCCTTGTGACATGCCTGATTGCTGCAGCTTGTTGTATTTTTCATTATGCAGTGTTAAAAGGCTATGCGGCACGATATCCTTAATTTGCTTTGCAATTTCAATGATTTTTTCGTCCCCAAGATTTTTTGAATCCTTTACGCCAAGTTCCTTCAGCAAAGGGATTTGTTCTTTCTTTACATAAGCTGCGACAACGGTGATCGGGCCAAAGTAATCGCCGGTGCCAACTTCGTCCGAACCTATCACTGAAAGGGAGCTGATATTTTCCGGCAGGTTTGCTGCTGCCGGGCTCTTCTTTTTGCTTGGCTGGGCGCTCCCTGCCGTATTTCCCCATTTCTTGGCTTCTGCTTCACTTCCGCCCCCCTGGAATAAGACTTTGCCTGATTTATAGGCTGTGATTGAACAGCCCGGAACTTTTGCCGCAAATATGCTTCCTGGGGGCTGCTTATCGTTCAAATGCCGTGAATAATAGGTCTTCATTTCTGAAATTTCATTAGCTTTTTTTAAAAGTACAACTTGGCTCATTTTATATCTCCTCTATTGTTATATTCGTTTAGTGTTTTTGCGCTATTTCAGATCCGCTTCCCAGCCCTCTTTTGGAAAAAGTTTTACATGAACGAAGCTCTTTTGACATGCTTTGACTTCCCACCAATATTCGTTCATGTTATGATATTGATTAGGATTCTTTAAAGAAGGAGGGCATGGACGTTGTCAAATATACAAAAAAATCGAACAAGCGTTGATATATATGGACAGCAGTATGTAATAGTAGGCTCCGAGAGCTCCAGCCATGTTCGCCTTGTTGCTTCGCTGGTTGACGATAAAATGCGTGAAATCAGTTCGAAGAATCCTTCACTCGACATTAGTAAGTTAGCCGTGCTAACGGCAGTCAATGCTGTTAATGATTATATAAAGCTGAAAGACCGTCTGGAACGGCTGGAAAACGAATTAAATAGAGTAAAGGACGGAAAATAGTCATGCTGGATCTCGCAATTATCATTATATTAATTTTTGGCTTTTTCATTGGGCTAAAAAGAGGGTTTATCCTGCAGTTAATCCATTTAACAGGATTTATTATCGCTTTTATAGTAGCCCGTATGTATTACCAAGAACTTGCTCCCAAGTTGACCTTATGGGTTCCATATCCCAGCTTTAGCAGCGACTCGGCGATTCAAACGCTTTTTGAGAATGCAAATCTTGAAGATGCTTACTATCGCGCCATTGCATTTGTCGTGATTTTTTTTGCGGTAAAAATCCTGCTGCAAATTATTGGAAGTATGCTCGACTTTGTCGCCCATCTGCCGATATTAAAGCAGCTTAATGTTTGGGCAGGCGGCATTCTCGGATTTATTGAAGTCTATCTTATCATGTTTATTCTATTATACATAGCCGCACTGGTTCCAATTGAAGTGTTGCAGGGACCTATTAATAATTCCTTTCTCGCGGAACAAATGGTTAAGAATACGCCTGTTCTCTCCAAGCAGTTAAAAGAAATGTGGGTTGAATATATGGCCGCGTAACTTCTCTATTTCTAGAGAAGTTTTCTTTTTGAAAGGCTGTTTCTCATAGATTGTTGGTTTAGCTTATGAATGATACCCATTGATTTCAGCACGGGGCACTCAGCGAACCCGCGGGGAGGAATGATAGTCTCCTCGGCTTCGCTGTGGGGTCTCTTACTCCCTCTCCTCCCGCAGGACATTGGAAAAGAATCCTTGAGTAAACACCGCACGAAGAAAATGCGAATGCATTTTCGAGGAGTCAAGTGCCCTCCGCTCCAATCAACTCAGTTGGTTAAACTTAGTTTACAGTTAAAAAGCAACATACTTTACGAAAAAAGCCTTTTGAAAATGGCCATTATTTGAAGTTGCCCCGCTAAATAAGAGATAATATTGATACTAAACCGTTATGGGCAGGTGGTTTGAATGAGTATAAATAAAAAAGATGTGATCAGGCTTTTGGAAACAATCGCCGTTTATATGGAATTAAAGGGAGAAAACCCTTTTAAAACAGCTGCTTTCCGCAAGGCCGCACTTGCACTAGAATCAAATGATGAAAGTTTATCTGAAATTGAAGACTTTACAAAGTTGTCCGGCATCGGAAAAGGGACTGCGGCCGTAATTGAAGAGTACATTAAAGAAGGACAGTCTTCCGTGCTGGATGAACTTAAAGAAGAGGTTCCTTCAGGCTTAATTCCGCTGCTCCAGCTTCCAGGCTTGGGAGGCAAGAAGATTGCCAAGCTTTACAAAGAATTAGGCGTAGGAAATGCCGCAGACCTAGAAGAAGCATGCCGTAATAAAAAAGTACAGGAGCTTGCAGGCTTTGGTAAAAAGACCGAAGAAAAGATATTGGCTGCCCTTGAAAACGCAGGCTCAAGGCCGGAACGCCTTCCTCTTGCATTTATGCTTCCGATAGCGGAAGGCATTGAGGCAGCGTTAGCTGATATGAAAGACATCAAAAAATACTCCAGGGCAGGAAGCTTAAGGAGAATGAGAGAAACGATTAAGGATCTCGACTTTATCATAGCTACCGAAAACCCTGCATCTGTTAAAGAGCAATTATTAAATCTTCCAGGAATTAAAGAGGTTATCGCTGCAGGAGATACAAAGGTTTCCGTCGTGTTTGATCATTCTTATGATATATCGGCTGATTTCCGTTTGGTGGAGCCGCATGAGTTTGCGACAACTTTGCATCATTTTACCGGATCGAAGGACCATAATGTCAGAATGCGTCAGCTGGCCAAAGAGCGCGGGGAAAAAATCAGTGAATACGGCGTTGAAAATATAGAAACTGGTGAAATTCTTACTTTTTCAACTGAAGAAGATTTTTATGCCCATTTTGGACTTCCTTTCTTCCCGCCTGAAATTAGGGAAGATGGGAAAGAAGTAGATGAATTTACGAAAGATATGGCACTAATATCCCTTGAAGATATCAAGGGCGACCTTCATATGCACTCTACATGGAGTGATGGTGCCTATTCAATTGAAGAAATGATCGAAGCCTGCCGGGCCCGGGGATATAAGTACATAGCAATTACAGACCATTCACAGTACTTAAAAGTGGCCAATGGGCTAACTGCTGAAAGGCTTCGCCAGCAAAAAGAAGAAATTAAGCTTCTTAATGATCAATTTGATGATTTTACGATTTTATCAGGCGTAGAAATGGATATTCTGCCTGACGGTTCGCTTGATTATGATGATGATCTTCTTGCCGAGATGGATATTGTCATAGCTTCCATACATTCCTCTTTTTCGCAGCCGAAAGAAAAAATTATGGCCCGCTTAAAAGCAGCCTTGCAGAATGCCCATGTTGATATTATTGCACATCCTACCGGTAGATTGATTGGCCGGAGGGAAGGCTATGAAGTGGATATGGGGATGCTCATTGAATTAGCAAAAGAAACGAATACAGCATTGGAGCTGAATGCAAATCCAAACAGACTTGATCTTGCCGCAGAGCACATCAGGCAAGCGCAAGAAGCGGGCGTCAAGATCGTTATTAATACCGATGCACATAAAATAGACACACTAAACCATATGGAAATTGGCGTTTCCGCGGCTAAAAAAGGATGGATTAAGAAGGAATCTGTCCTTAACGCTATGGAGACAGAAGATCTGCTCAAATTCCTGAAGGAACGCAAATAGGAAATTGGGCTTGAAAGGGGAAAGTCCTCATGCAAGAACGCGTTTTGAAGATACTTGAATTTAATAAAGTAAAAGAACAGCTGCTTGAGCACGTTTCATCTTCCTTGGGAAGGAAAAAAGCAGAAAATATTCTTCCTTCAACAGATTATGAAGAAGTTATCCGCAGGCAAGAGGAAACGGATGAGGCAGCTACTGTGCTCCGTATTAAAGGTAATATCCCATTGGGAGGCATTTTTGATATTCGACCGCATGTGAAAAGGGCGGTTATTGGGGGAATGCTGAGTCCACAGGAGCTCACTCAGGTTTCCAGCACGATTCATGCAAGCAGGCAGATGAAAAGGTTTATTGAGGATTTTGTAGAAGAAGAAAGCAGCCTTCCTATTTTGCAGGGATATACGGATAAAATTATTGTTTTGGCGGATCTTGAAACATCAATCCGCAATGCTGTCGATGATAACGGTGAAGTGCTTGATAGTGCAAGCGAGGCGCTCCGTTCACTCCGCAATCAGCTGCGCACAAAGGAATCCCGTGTAAGGGAACGCCTGGAGAGCATGATTCGTTCTTCCAGCGCACAAAAGATGCTTTCCGATGCGATCATCACCATCCGCAATGACCGTTTTGTAATCCCTGTGAAGCAGGAGTACCGCGGCCATTATGGCGGCATTATCCATGACCAAAGTTCATCCGGGCAAACTTTATTTATAGAGCCTCAATCGATTGTCCAGCTAAATAATGAACTTCAAGGCATCAGGGTAAAAGAGCAGCAGGAAATTGAACGAATTTTGATTGCAATGTCTGGACAGGTAGCGGAACAGAGCGGTGAACTGGAGACGATTGTGGAAGTGCTTGGGAAAATTGATTTTATGTTTGCTAAAGCAAGGTACAGCAAACGGATTAAGGCCACCAAACCCAAAGTCAACAATGAAGGCAGGATATCTTTATTTAAAGCGCGCCACCCGCTTATTCCTGCTGACGAAGTGGTCGCCAATGATATCACCTTGGGAGATGAATACTCCACCATTGTTATTACTGGTCCAAACACGGGCGGTAAGACCGTTACGTTAAAAACGGTTGGCCTTTGTACATTAATGGTCCAGGCAGGCCTGCAGATCCCTGCTTTGGATGGTTCGGAGACTTCGGTTTTTGGGGCTGTTTATGCTGATATTGGGGATGAACAGTCAATTGAACAAAGCTTAAGTACCTTCTCTTCGCATATGGTCAATATTGTCGATATCCTGAATCATGTCGATTTTAACAGTCTTGTTCTATTTGACGAGCTTGGAGCTGGAACAGATCCTCAGGAAGGGGCTGCCCTTGCGATTTCCATCCTTGATGAAGTATACAAGCGCGGAGCCAGAGTCATAGCCACTACCCATTATCCTGAACTCAAAGCCTATGGCTATAATAGAGAAGGAGTTATTAACGCAAGTGTAGAATTTGATATTGAAACGCTTAGCCCAACCTATAAGCTGCTGATCGGTGTGCCGGGACGAAGCAATGCTTTCGAAATATCAAAACGGCTGGGGCTTAATGACAAAGTGATCGATACCGCCAGATCCTATATTGGGGCAGATACAAATCAGGTTGAAAAGATGATAGCCTCCCTTGAAGAAAGCCGCAAGCAGGCAGAAGCTGACAGGGAAGAAGCAAATGATTTATTAAAAAATGCAGAAAAACTCCATAAAGATCTGCAAAAGCAAATGATTGAATTTTATGAGCAAAAAGATTCAATGCATGAGAAAGCAGCGGAAAAAGCTGCAGATATCATTGAAAAAGCTAAAGATGAGGCAGAGCAGATTATTCGTGATTTAAGAAAGATGCGCATGGAAAAGCATGCAGAGGTTAAAGAACATGAGCTGATTGAAGCGAAAAAACGATTGGCTGAAGCTGCTCCGCAGATTAGCAAAACACAAAACAAAGTCAAACCGAAAAATGATAAACACGCCTTCGCACCCGGCGATGAGGTAAAGGTTTTAAGCTTTGGACAGAAAGGCCATTTGCTGGAAAAGGTGTCGGATAAGGAATGGCAAGTCCAAATAGGGATCTTGAAAATGAAGGTTGCCGAGAAAGATTTGGAATACATTAAGAGCCCTAAACCAGTGGAAACAAAACCAATGGCTACAGTAAAGGGTAAAGATTTTCATGTCAGTCTTGAGCTGGATTTGCGCGGCGAACGCTATGAGAATGCCCTGCTTAGGGTAGAAAAATATATTGATGATGCTCTATTGGCAGGATATCCGCGTGTGTCGATTATCCATGGAAAAGGTACCGGGGCCTTGAGGCAGGGTGTCCAGGAATATTTGAGAAACCACAGATCTGTGAAAAAAATCCGATTTGGCGAAGCTGGAGAAGGCGGGACAGGTGTTACAGTTGTTGAGTTTAAATAAGATGTTTGGCTTTCAGGCCTCTCTTCTAGTTTAGCAGCGGGGCCAGGGGCTTTTCTTAAAATCGTTTGATCATGGCAGCGAGATCTGCTTTGAACCGAACATCTAAGAAAAGACCTTAAATTCCAACGGGGAGAATGGAAATGAACCAATTTTGGGAAAATGAATATATTCAGACAGCCGCATATTACAGTGTTGTCATTTTGTGTATGATTGTTTTTTTAGCCATTTTTGAACTGGTAACCAAGTACCGTAATTGGGAAGAAATCAAAAATGGCAATATTGCTGTTGCAATGGCAACAGGGGGGAAAATATTCGGGATAGCCAATATTTTCAGGCATTCTATTTTGCATAATGATACATTATTAACAATGATTGTCTGGGGAGTTTTTGGTTTCATCCTATTATTGATCGGTTATTTTATCTTTGAATTTTTAACTCCGAAGTTTAAAATTGATGAAGAAATCGAGAATAATAACAAAGCGGTCGGCTTTATTTCAATGGTGTTATCTATTGGTCTATCGTATGTTATAGGGGCAGGTTTATCTTAAGGAGAGATCTATTCATTGGAAAAATTAGCGAAAGTTCTGCTGGTTCTTAGCGGAGTTTTTCTTCTCATAGGAGCCATTTATATATTTTTCATCGTGTAATGTTTTAGTGATATAGATAATATAAAAAGCGCCATTGCTGTATGGCGTTTTTTTTTGTTTATAATTTTAAAGGGAATTCCCAGTACAATGGACAACCTTCTATAAAAATTTTCTGCCTATGCGAATGGTCTTATTCTAATTGTCATAAAGAGGGCATTATATTATAATAAGAATGAACAGTTAGAATGTTCTAAAAATTAATTTATGGTTATGCTCTAATTGGAGGAAACTCTTCCTTTTGGGCATTCAATAAAGGAGGGACACAATGGCAGAAACAAAACCATGGCTAGAACAGTATCCGGAAGAGATCCCCTCAACCTTGTCATATCCCAGCCAGCCGGTGCAAGATTATTTAAAGAATGCAGCAGTTGAATTCCCGGAAAAAATGGCTATCCACTTTATGGGGAAGGAATTTACCTATAAATATGTGTATGATTCCTCTCTTAAGCTTGCTGCTTATCTGCAGAGCATCGGGATAGAAAAGGGAGATAAAGTAGCGATTATGCTTCCAAATACTCCTCAGTCTGTCATCAGCTATTACGGAATTTTGATGGCTGGAGGAGTTGTTGTTCAAACGAATCCATTATATGTGGAGCGCGAGCTTGAATATCAAATGAAGGATTCGGGGGCAAAGGCAATCATCACCATGGATATTTTATTTCCAAGAGTCACTAAGGTGATGCCTCAAACAGATTTAAAACACATTATTGTAACCGCTATCAAAGATTTTCTTCCATTCCCTAAAAATCTGGTTTATCCGTTTATGCAGAAAAAGCAGTATGGCATTGTGGTAAATGTGAAGCATGAAGGGCATAACCATTTGCTTACAGAAATTTTAAAAAGGCCAGCCGAACCTCTCAGGATTTATGAGTTTGATTTTGAGGAAGACTTGGCTTTATTGCAATATACGGGTGGCACAACCGGTTTTCCAAAGGGTGTTATGCTATCGCACCGTAACCTGGTCTCCAATGCTGCGATGTGCAAAGCATGGCTCTATAAATGCAGGCGCGGCCAGGAGGTTGTTTTGGGCATTTTGCCATTTTTCCATGTATATGGAATGACAACGGTTATGATTTTATCCATAATGGATGCACACAAAATGGTACTTCTGCCAAAGTTTGATGCCGAAATGACATTGAAGACTATTCAAAAGCAGCGTCCAACATTATTTCCAGGCGCACCAACAATTTATATTGGCTTATTGAATCATCCGGATCTGAAAAAATATGATTTGTCTTCCATTGATTCTTGCATCAGCGGATCTGCCGCCCTTCCTGTTGAAGTCCAACAGAAATTTGAAGAAATAACAGGCGGAAAACTTGTTGAAGGCTATGGCTTAACAGAGTCATCCCCCGTTACTCACGCGAATTTCCTATGGGACCGTCCGCGTGTAAAAGGAAGCATAGGCGTACCTTGGCCGGATACTGATGCTGCCATTTTTTCACTTGAGACAGGTGAACCGCTACCGGTAGGTGAAGTAGGTGAGATTACGGTAAAAGGCCCTCAGGTAATGAAAGGCTATTGGAACCGACCTGAAGATACTGCTCAGACTTTAAAGGATGGCTGGCTGCTGACAGGTGACCTGGGCTACATGGACGAGAATGGATATTTCTATGTCGTGGACAGGAAAAAAGATATGATCATTGCTGGCGGGTTCAATATTTATCCGAGAGAAATAGAAGAAGTGCTTTACGAGCATCCTGCAGTTCAGGAAGTGGTAGCTGCCGGAATTCCGGACCCTTATCGGGGAGAAACTGTAAAAGCTTATATTGTGCTGAAAGAGGGTTCAGAAGCAACGGAAGATGAGTTGAATCAATTTGCGAGAAAGCATCTTGCAGCCTATAAGGTACCCAGGCTATATGAATTCCGTCAAGAGCTTCCAAAGACAGCTGTCGGAAAGATATTGAGAAGGGCACTTGTAGATGAGGAAAAAAAGAGATTAAAAGAAGAAGAGGAAAAGCGGGCTTAATTGCAGAGACCGATTCCCATCGGCTCTTTATTTTTGATGAATTATGCTTGTCCGCGGTTTAAAGGAATGTCATAATGAACTATATATTTCTGGAGGTAATTTCTTGACAGAAATGAATTGTGCCACTATTATAAAAACATGAATGATGATTCACTCATTTTGCGCTTCGGAATGAATTTTAGGAATATTTAAAATCATAGTTAAACATATTGGCTTGCTGGTTCTTATTTTACGGGTTAAAACAGCAGCAGGGATGGGGATTTCACGTTTATGGAAGGCGACCCCATCCGGCTGCTCTAAACAAAGGAAAAAGTGCACTGCCGTTTAGCTGGTTTTTAATTCTTGAGAGGAGGGGAAAGCTTGAAGAAAACGAAACCCAAATACCGGCAAATTATTGATGCGGCGGTAGTCGTGATTGCTGAAAATGGCTATCACCAGGCACAGGTATCAAAAATTGCAAAGCAGGCAGGTGTCGCTGACGGTACCATATACTTATACTTTAAAAACAAAGAAGATATCTTAATATCCCTCTTTCAGGATAAAATGGGTTACTTCGTAGAGAAAATTGAAGAAAAAATTGCAGGAAAAGAGAAAGCTGCAGAGAAACTATTAATGATGGTAGAAACGCACTTTAAAATGCTCTCTCAAGACCGCCACCTGGCAATTGTCACCCAGCTCGAGCTGAGGCAATCCAATAAAGATCTCCGCCATAAAATCAATGAAGTCCTAAAGGGCTACCTTGCCTTAGTTGAAAAAATACTGGCAGACGGCAAGGAGAGCGGGGAGTTTTCAAGTGGCCTGGACATAAGGCTTGCCCGCCAAATGATCTTTGGCACGATGGATGAAACGGTAACGACATGGGTGATGAATGAACAAAAATATGACCTGACTGCATTGGCAGAACCCGTTCATAAACTGCTGATCAACGGTTGCGGAAATGTTTGATCCCGATAAGGTGCTCTTAAAATATAGTGAGGAGGGATTTGATGGAATATTTAAAATGGTCCCATCAGGATATGGTGGCGACAATCACAATTGAACGCCCGCCGGCGAATGCTCTTTCATCCGGCCTGTTAAAAGAGCTGTCAGCTGTTCTGGATGAAATTGAACCGAATGAAGAAATCAGGGTCATTCTCATCCACGGGGAAGGCAGATTTTTCTCGGCTGGCGCTGATATTAAAGAATTTACGACAATAGAAAGCGGAGATGATTTTTCCAGCCTGTCAACCAATGGCCAGGATCTGTTCGAAAGAATGGAAAAATTCCCTAAGCCAATTATGGCAGCCATTCATGGTGCTGCTCTCGGCGGGGGATTGGAACTGGCAATGGGCTGTCATTTCCGCCTTGTTGCTGAAAATGCAAAGCTTGGGCTTCCTGAGCTTCAGCTCGGCTTGATTCCAGGGTTTGCCGGAACGCAGCGGCTTCCACGCTTTGTTGGAGCAGCACGTGCGGCTGAAATGCTATTCACAAGTGACCCAATCACTGGCCTGGAAGCTGTCCAATATGGCTTGGCAAATCATGCATACCCCGAAGAGGAGCTATTGGAAAATGCCTATAAAATGGCCAAAAAAATTGCCAAGAAGAGCCCTGGTTCTATTAGGGCAGCCATTGAGCTATTGAATTATGGAAAGACTGGACAGTTCTATGAAGGCGTTAAGAAAGAAGCAGAATTGTTTGGAGAGGTTTTTGTTTCAAAAGACGGCCAAGAAGGCATATCTGCTTTTATTGAAAAACGAGAGCCAAAATTCACCGGGCAATAGTATTTTTAAAGATTTGCCCTGAAAGATTACATTCATTCTCATAATCTATTATAATGGACTTGTATGCGGATGATTTAATCTTCAGAAGATTCATTGGTTAAATTCTGGTCTGCGAGCGAGCGGCCGCTCAATCATAAGATTATGGGCGGTCCCAGCAGATTGGCCTTTCTGTATGCCTTGAATATTTTCAATCTTTCGAAGTGCAGAAATGTTTTTATTAATGGCTATGTTAAAGTGAATTGTTGATTTTGGCACTATGCTGATTGGAGCGGAAGGCGCGAGACTCCAGCGGGAGAAGCGAGTCAAAGGGAGACCAGCAGGCGCGCGTCATGCGCCGAGGAGCGTCGGACCGCCCGCGGTTTGCTGAGCGCCTGAAGCGGAAATCAACAGGCAAATTTAACAGAGCTAAATTACTAGGAGGGAAATCATGAACATCTACGTATTAATGAAGAGAACATTTGATACTGAAGAAAAAATTACGATCTCCGGCGGAAAAATCAACGAAGATGGGGCTGAATTCATCATTAACCCTTATGATGAATATGCGATTGAAGAAGCGATCCAAGTCCGCGATGCACAAGGCGGAGAAGTTACTGTTGTTTCCGTGGGAACAGAGGAAGCTGAAAAGCAGCTTCGCACAGCCCTTGCCATGGGTGCCGATAAGGCTGTTTTAATCAATACAGAAGATGACCTCGAAGACGGAGACCAATTTACAACTGCTAAAATTTTATCAGAATATCTAAAAGATAAAGAAGCTGACTTAATTATTGCCGGGAATGTAGCCATTGATGGCGGTTCAGGCCAAGTAGGGCCTCGAGTAGCTGAACTTCTGGGCATTTCCTATGTAACAACGATTACCAAGCTTGAAATCAATGGCAGCTCTGCCACTGTAGTGCGCGATGTTGAAGGTGATTCCGAAGTGATTGAAACATCCCTTCCCCTATTGGTAACTGCACAGCAAGGCTTAAACGAGCCGCGTTATCCATCCTTGCCTGGAATTATGAAGGCAAAGAAAAAGCCGCTTGATGAACTTGAGCTTGACGACCTGGATCTTGACGAAGACGATGTTGAAGCAAAAACAAAGACAATTGAAATTTACTTGCCGCCTAAGAAAGAAGCAGGAAAGGTTCTTGAAGGCGAATTGGAAGATCAGGTTAAGGAACTGGTTAACCTTCTTCATACCGAAGCCAAAGTTGTCTGATCGTCATTAACTGAAAATAAAAACGCAGGGGGTAAAACATATGGCTAGAAAAGTATTAGTGTTAGGTGAAGTCCGTGACGGTTCATTGCGTAATGTATCCTTCGAAGCGGTAGCAGCAGGCAAGACTGCAGCAGAAGGCGGAGAAGTTGTAGGTGTTTTAATTGGTGAATCTGTAAGCGCTTTAGCGCAGGAAATGATTCATTTTGGAGCTGACCGTGTTGTGGCGGTTGAAGACGAAAAGCTAAAACAATACACTCCTGACGGCTTTTCCCAGGCTTTAATGGCCGTTATTGAATCAGAAAGTCCTGAAGGCCTTATTTTTGGACATACAGCATTAGGAAAGGACCTTGCTCCTAAAATTGCTGCCAAATTGGGATCAGGGTTAATTTCTGATGTTACAAGCCTTGAAGAAGCGGGCGGAAACCTTGTGTTTACACGTCCAATCTATTCAGGAAAAGCATTTGAAAAGAAAATCGTAACAGATGGCTTGCTGTTTGCGACAATCCGTCCGAATAACATTGCTCCATTGGAAAAAGATGAATCACGATCTGGCGATGTTTCCTCTGTTTCTGCAGAAATCAAGGATCTTCGTACAATCATTAAGGAAGTTGTTCGCAAAGCAAGCGAAGGCGTTGACTTATCGGAAGCAAAGGTAATTATTGCTGGCGGACGCGGTGTTAAGAGCGAAGAAGGATTTGAACCATTAAAAGAGCTTGCCTCTGTTCTAAATGGAGCTGTTGGCGCATCGCGCGGAGCTTGTGATGCAGATTACTGTGACTATTCACTTCAAATTGGCCAAACAGGTAAAGTTGTTACTCCAGACCTTTATATTGCATGCGGCATCTCAGGAGCAATCCAGCATTTAGCGGGCATGTCAAACTCAAAAGTAATCGTAGCCATCAATAAAGATCCTGAAGCAAATATCTTTAAAGTGGCTGATTACGGTATTGTTGGGGACCTTTTTGAAGTTGTCCCAATGTTAACTGAAGAGTTCAAGAAACTTAAAGTAAACGCGTAAAATGCAGCTGCTAAGCTAATTATGCTGCGATATACAATACAAATGGGCGGCTTTTGGCCGCCCATTATACATAAGCAAAATAAGGGTGAACAAGAATATTCCGCTCATAATAGGGTAAATTACGATCGAGCAAATTGTTAGCAACATATTATAAACGATGATATACTGTCGTTAGTATTTGAGTTGAATTTTAGGAGGCATATCAAATGGCTATTACACATGCAACTGATCAAAACTTCACTACTGAAACAGGTTCTGGTTTAGTATTGGCTGATTTCTGGGCTCCTTGGTGCGGGCCTTGCAAAATGATCGCTCCAGTATTGGAAGAGCTTGATTCTGAAATGGGCGATAAAGTTAAAATCGTAAAAATCGATGTTGACGAAAACCAGGAAACTGCTGGTAAGTTTGGCGTAATGAGTATTCCAACATTAATCGTTCTAAAAGACGGCGAAGTAGTAGACAAAGTAGTTGGTTTCCAGCCTAAAGAAGCTCTTGCTGAACTTCTTTCAAAACATGCTTAATACCTGAGAAAATCCCGATGTCCTTAAAAGGACAATCGGGATTTTTTATTTTATTCAAAAAATAGACAAATATCTTTTCATTCTCTCGTTGACAGTGAGAATCATTCTCTATATAATAGTGATTGTTAATGAAAATCATTATCATTTATTTTTTATCATTTAAATTATTCATCATATTTTCATTCATTTAGATAAACAGGGGGAATACATAACATGAAAAAGAGAGAACTAAGAAAGATTTTTGCAAGTTTCCTGGTAGCGAGTGTAGCGCTTACAGCGTGCAATAGCGGCGGTGACCAGGCTGAACAGCCAGAAGAAAACAAGCAGGAAGAACAGGCTGCAGAAGATCAAGAAGAAGTTAAAGAAGAATTAGCAGAAGAAAGCGTTGCTGTTCAGCAGATAAATGTTTTTGCTGAAATGAAAGCCGAGCTTGAAAAAATGAAAGAGAATCAAGAAGTCGATTGGGATTTGGTTATTGAGAAATATCAATCAGGTCTCCAAAATGGAGTTAACGAAGTAAATGGAGAGTTTGATGCGACAATTATGGCAGCGCTGGAAGCTGGAAAATCAGGTGATATGGATGCGAATATCGCACGCCAGCTTGTAGACAAGACAACGCAATCCTACTTCTATCAAAAACAGAAGTCGCTTCATAAAGAAGCAGCAGAACAGCTTGCCGCAGGAAATCAGGAAGAAGCAGATAAGTCATTTGAGCAAATCAAGCATCTTGCATCAGAGATTTTTGTACCAACGGCTGAAAAAAGAGATAACTACTATGAATTAAGCGGCGAAGCCAGTATCGCTGAAAATATTAATGCTGGTCTTGAAGCGCAGGAAGAAGCTCTAACATCCGGAAATGCAGATGATTTCAATGTATTTATCCAATTAACAGACAAATCAGTGTACAAGAGCTATTATCTTGCGTCAGCTTCTTATGCAGAAAAAATTGAAGCGGCTGTAGAAGAAGGCAAAGATGAAGCAGAATTAAAAAATATGCAGGCAGAAGCATGGGGCTTTTATCAAGCGATTAAAGGTTCATTATCAGGCGGAGATGAGGAAGCTGCAAACAAGTTGAATGAGCTATTTTCATTAGATGCTACAGAACCAGCTTCCATCAAAGCTGACGAAGTAAATAGCCTGTTCAATAAAGCAATTGTCGGAAAAATAAAGAGCTATCACGAGAAAGTGCCAACATCTCTTGGTGAAGATAAATTAGTTGATGCAAAAACCCAGGCTCTTGAAGGAAACATGTTCTTGAAGGCACTTCAAATCCAATTGAATGAAAAACTTGGTGAAGATAAGGCACAGGAAGCATTTACACATGCGGAAGAATGGTTTAATGCCGTATCAGAAGGCAGCCAGGAAGAAGCTAAAACCCATAGCGATGCGATCATCCAGACTGTTGATCAATTGCTTCAATAATGAAAAGGCCGCAGATTTGCGGCCTTTCTTATTGGAGAACATAATAGGATATCTGATTTCCGGCAATTGCCTGAATAGACTAGCAGGAAATCCATCTGCGGCTATGGTAGAATAGCATTTGTCTATCTAGTGTAAGGAGATGTCAGTATGAAAGTCTTGATCACAGGGGGCGCAGGCTTTATCGGAAGCCATCTAGCCCGATTTTTAATAGAAAAAAATGATGAGGTATACATAATAGACTCACTTCATTCCTACTATTCCAAGGAAAGAAAAAGAGAGCATATTAAAGAGATAAAGAATGCAGGCTTTTTTTATTTTTTTGAGATGGATTTGCTTGATAGAGAGAAAACAATTAGCACTATAAAAGAGGTTGAACCTGATACAATCATACACCTTGCTGCATTGCCAGGTGTATCGTACTCTATCTCACAGCCGCAAAAATATGTTGATTACGACATAAAAGCAACAATCAATGTTCTGGAAGCTGCAGGACAAGCAGGTGTGCAGAAGGTAATATTTGCTTCCTCCTCTTCAGTCTACGGGAATTCCGAAGGACCCTGCAAAGAAGTAATGGCAACAGGGAAGGTAATTTCACCTTATTCAGCATCCAAGTATGCAGCAGAATCTTTTTGCCACGTGTATGAGCATCTCTACGGATTTAAAATGATTATTTTAAGATTCTTCACGGTATATGGACCCTGGGGACGTCCGGATATGGCGATAGCAGGGTTTATAAAAAAATTATTAAATTCTGAAGAGGTTACGGTTTTTGGTGAGGGTTCAGCAAGGGATTATACCTATATCGATGATATTGTTAATGGAATCAATCTATCAATTGAAAAGCTTCATAGCAGCGAAATTATCAATTTAGGTTCTGGAAATCCAATCACGATGGAAGCATTGCTTGATGAATTAAAAGCGTATTTTCCTGACATGAAGGTGAAAAGAGAAGGAAGCAGAAAAGGGGATGTGGAAAAAACCTGGGCAGATATCGGTAAAGCAGGACGGCTGCTCGGCTATAAACCAGCAGTGTCTTTTAGCGAAGGAATAAGCGAGACAGTAAAATGGGCAAAGAAAAATGAGAGCATTCTTTAAATCTAAAAAAAAATATATGATCTCCGTATTTATTGTCATCTCTTTCTTAATTTTAAGTTACTTCTATTTTGACGGGGATAAAATTTTGGTCAGTCTAAGGGCTGTCTTCTCCCATCCTTTCGCTTTATTAATCATTATGGGAATTTACTTGCTTTCTTTTATCTTGAAGGCCTTCGCCTGGAAATTGTACCTTAGAGGAATTCCACGATTATCAACCTGTCTTATGGGCGTACTTTACAGCCTGTTTATCAATCATGTCCTGCCTGTAAAAGCAGGAGACTTGGTCAGAATCGGCGTTATGAAAACCAGAGAAAAGAAGATTCATGCATCAGAGGCTGTGAATTCCGTTATTGTGCTCCGGGCGATTGATTTGGCGAGCCTTATTGTCATGGCTTTTGCAGGTATTTTTGCCTTTGAAATAAAGATTCGCTTCTCTTTGGTTCTCCTGCTGGCTGCCCTTGCAGCAGGCATTATTTTGCTCGTTCTTCTTAAAAAAACTCTCCCGAAGAAGCTGGGAGAACAATATCACTTATTGAAAGAGACCATGCTTGGCAAGAACGGGATTTTGATCTTTCTATTTACATTCACCAGCTGGATTCTGGAAGCCGCGGTTGTATTCGTGACTATCATCCTCATAGCCAATCCTATTACCCCTTTGGAAGCTGTTTGGGTAAACAGCATGACCGTGGCAGGTCAGATTTTTCAAATAACACCTGGGGGGCTGGCGAATTATGAAGCAGTTATGGCGTTTGCACTTAATGCCATTGGCACGGACCTGCAGACTGGGTACACCATTGCCCTTCTTACACACGGAATAAAGTTTTTATTCTCTTATATGTCTGGAGCCATTGTCTTAATCATGTATCCTATTAAATTTAATACAATCATCCAATGGGTGAAGAAAGGAGAGGTGAATAAGAATGAAGAGCGCATCTAAATTTGAGAAATTTGCAGCCAGGTGCTGGAACTTATTGAATGAAGGGAAACCCTTTACGCCTATTTTTGTGTTTGGGACTATGCTGCTGTTTCACTTCTTTGAATTTGCCAATGGGGAAAACATCTTATATTGGTTAACAGCTTTCTTGATTGCTGCTCCTTTGCTCGTTATCTATTTTATTTATGATTTTCCACTGTTTTTACGAAATTATTTATGGATTCCTTTTGTTGTTTTTTTGATTGTTTGGAATGCAGCGTCAATCCCGTTATTGTTTTTTGCAATGGGTTTATACTTTTTCTTTACAGTCTTTTTTTGGGGAACATTATACTACCATTTAAGAATCGGGACTTCCTGGCTGAACTTTACCCGTTTTTGGAAACTGGTTCTTAAAAACAGTGACTCGACGAGCGGAAATGCCCAGGAACAGCTGCCGAAATTCCTGCTGGTTGTTTCAATATGGGAGATGTCCTACCAGAATTTAAAAAGCGCAATAGAAATTCCTTATATGGAACTGGCTTTATTCTATCTATTCATAATGATTTTTGCCTTTATCCTGCACAGAAATCTATTTGATTGGCAGCCGAAAACTTATGGAAAGTATACAAAGGAGCTTTATAATCAGCCTAGCAGTGCTGTGTCAGATAAAGTGATTGTCATTGTGATTGATGGCATGAGAAAAGAGAGGTTCTATGAAGCGGAAACACCTTTCCTTGATTATTTGAAGGAAAATGGAACTGAATATATGAATATGGAAACAGTCTACCCTGCAAGAACGGTGGTTTGTTTCTCCAGCATGTTTACCGGTACATATCCGTTTGAGCACGGCATTAAATCCAATATGGTATGGAAGCTGGGCATTAACACCGAAAGTATTTTTGATTCTTTGCGGAAAGTGGGGAAAAAAGGCAGGCTTCTGGGTATTGCGCATCTTGTAGACTCAATGGGAAGCGATGTAGAGACTGTTACAGCTGTTATGCATAATGACAAAGCGGACCCCAATATAATGGCAAGGGCCAAGAAAATTATGAAAGAGCAGGACCCGGATTTATTCATCGTACAAATGATTGCTACAGACCAGACTGGGCACAGCAGAGGGGTATTATACGATGAATACCTGCAGAAAATAAAAGAAGCGGACACTTTAGTCAAAGATTTTGTTGAAGAGCTTGAGCGTAATGGGAAAATGGAAAACACAACCTTAATGATATGCGCGGACCATGGACAGGCTGATGGCATCGGAGGGCATGGCCACTTGGATGAAGGAGAGCGTTTTGTCCCGTTTATCATACACGGCCCAAATATTCATAAAGGAAAAAAAGTAGAAGAAAAACACAGCCTTGTATCTATGGCTCCTACTATTGCTTATCTATTGGGAGCACCATTCCCTGAGCAAAGCAGGGGAAAAGTTTTGGAAGAGGCAATCCGGAAGGGGAGCGACAGGCATGAAAAAACAGACAGTGATCGTTTTTCTGCCGGCATTCAATGAAGAAGAATCAATCGGGGATGTTATACGCGGCATCCCCCGTGATTTTCATCCGCTGGCAGAAGTAAAAGTACTTGTAATCGATGATGGTTCAAAGGATCGAACGGTTGAGATCTCACGAAAAGCAGGAGCTGATTATATAGTCAGCTTTAAATCCAATAAAGGACTAGGAGCAGCAGTAAGGGCAGGTTTGCAGGAATGTTATTCAAGGGGAGCCGACATTGGTGTCATGATCGATGCTGACGGCGAATATCCGGCCAGACAGATTCCGGATTTATTGGCACCCATTTTTAGAGGCGAAGCTGAGTACACAATGGGTTCACGTTTTATGGGAACGATTAAAGGCATGAAGCTACATCGACGCCTCGGGAATTATTGTTTTACATTGGTTCAATCGATACTCCTTAGAAAATGGATTGTTGACGGGCAATCTGGCATGAGGGCTTTTTCAAGACAGGCTTTGCAGCACGCGGAAATTATCCATGATTACAATTATGCGCAGGTATTGTCTCTCAATTTGATCCGGAAAGGCTTCAGAGTAAAGGAAGTTCCCATTCAATATCGGGTCCGTTCTACCGGAGAATCATTCATCACATTCAAAGGGTATTTAAGCTCTGTTATCCCGGCCATTTGGAAAGAAATCAGAAGGCCTGTACGAAAAGTGGATATTGATTTTAAGGTCCATATGCTTGAGTCAAACAGTAAAATGGAAATAGCAAAAAGTAATGGCAAAAGTGTGACAATTGCAAATTGACATTGACAATTAGAATGATAATTATTATCATTATCAATGTAGGAGGAAGTTAGATGAACAAACTCTTTTCTTTTTGTTTGATATTGATATTCGTTCTCAATAATAGTTTTGCACTAACAGCCCACGCATATTCATATGGAGATCCTGGTGAAGAACAATTTGCTGAAGCGTATAAAGAACTGGAAGCTTCTGTTGAAAATGGCGATTGGGAAAATGCACGCAAAATCTATGAGACCTACCAGAAGGATTTTGACCTTTATTTTACAAAGGTAAAACCCGACATGGAAAAGGCATTGGACACCGAAGACAAAGACTTGCTCCTAAGAAGCTATCAGGCTGCTATGGAACTGAATGTGGAACGCCGCCTTCACTTTGCTCAGGAACAATTTGATGATTATGGGCAGGCAAAGTTATTGCTCGCAAAGGCTAGAGGCACTTTTTCAGTTTTGGAGCCTGAAGTAGTTAAGAAAGCAGATCAGGAAACTGTTGATAATATATATAAAGCTTTTGATGATGCCCTAACCGCACTTGGAAATCCGGGGTTATTCGGAATCGGAAGCAAAAACAGCGATAAAGAACTATTTGACTATAAAGTGGATTACATAAAAGAGGTCCTTCATCCTTTATTCCCGATCGTTTCTGAAGAAGAAAAGGACAAAAGCCACCTAACGGAAGAGAATCTGGGGATTTTTTCAGGGGATGATGAAGGAAATTCAACATTATGGCTCATCTTTTCAGCTGTTTTGATTGTTGCCTTTATTCTCATCATTGTTACTCAAAAGCTTCGCAAGAAAAAATAAAGCATCGTTTGAGGGGGATTCTCAAAATGGACTTTCAAGCTTTTCTCATCACACTTCGGGAAGCACTTGAAGCAACGTTGATTGTAGGTTTGATACTTTCTTATTTGACAAGGCTGAATGCTGATAAATATAAAAAATGGGTATATGTCGGCGTTCTGCTAGCATTAGTAACGAGCTTTCTCGTTGCATTGCTTTTCCAGGTTATTTTCACCGGGTTTGCCAGCTTTGGATCAGAGGTTTACCTAAAGGTTGGAATCATGTTTGCATCCGTATTCCTGCTGACCCACATGGTTGTCTGGATGGCCAAACAATCCAAAGATATTAATGGGGACATGCAAAAAAAAATAAATGCTGCGTTAACAGCAGGAAGCATAGGCGCTATGATTCTTCACTCCTATCTGATCGTCGTACGTGAAGGTGTGGAGACGGTTTTCTTCTTTGCTGCGATCAGCGGCGGAGATGTGACAAAAGTATTTCAAAGCTTTGGGGCATTGAGCGGTTTGCTTCTTGCATTAATGATCGGCTATTTGTTCTTCTCGGGTACAATGAAAATATCATTAAAAGCTTTCTTCCGTGTAACCGGCGTACTCATTATGTTCATTGCCGCAGGCCTTCTTGTTCAGGGTATCGGAGTCTTGCAGGACTTAGGAAAAATGGGTTCCCTGTATACCAATGCTGAGGGTAAGCCACAGGAACTGTACAACATTGTTCAAGTCATGCCTGAACATTACCAGGATGAATTACATTACAAACGGGATACCGGAAACGAAACGTTAATCAGCGGTCAGGTTGGACTTTTTATGGCAGCGATGTTCGGCTACAGCCATAATCCTTCTCTTGAGCAGGTGGCAGGCTACTGGATGTACTTTGGATTTGTAGCTTTGTGGATGTGGCTCATCCATAAAGGAATTTGGGAAAGAGTCCTGGCCAGAATTAAGAATAGCTTCAGTATTTCAGGCAAAACAGCTTAAGTTGAAAAAGTAAGATATTAAGTTCAAAATATTATATAGAATCCCCCAAAAAGGCTCGCAGCAGGCGGGTCTTTTTTCAGCTTATTTTTTTATTTAGCAGATAAGGATGTTTGAAATGAAGAGATTTTATCTTGTGTGGGTAATGATTTTTTATCTTGCCGCTATATACACCTATCGGTTCTGGAATGCTGTTCCTTATGCTGCTGGTTGGGATCAGGTTGACTTTTCCCTGGCAATAACAGAATTTGACCTTGTAAAAATGCAGCCCCATTTTCCGGGATATCCTTTCTTTATTCTTGGTGGAATGCTGTTTTTTATCTTTATAAAAAATCCGTCAGAGGCTCTTTCCATGTTGAATATGACATTGATGCTGCTAACCTCAATACCGCTGTTTTTTCTTGCAAGACATTATTTAAGCGTGAATAAAGCTGCCCTTACGGTTATGGTTCTGCAATCTGTCAGCTATATTGCTGTTATGACAGGCCAGCCTATGTCGGAAGGGGCGGCCTTGGCGATTATTCCATGGTATTTGTGGAGCCTGAGTGCAGCTATGAAAAAGAATCAAGTGGGAATAGGCATTATACCTGCAATATTACTGGGGCTGATCCTTGGAGTAAGGCTATCCTATGCAGTGTTTGCTGCAGGCCTCATCTTTCAGTGGCTTAACCTTTTTCAAAGACATGGAAAAAAAGCGGTACCTAAGATATTATTGTACTGCTTTATAGCTGTTATGGCCCAGCTTGTGTGGGTTTCAGCACTGGCATTTAATACAGGCGGATTTGTTTATCTTTTTCAGCTCGCTTTCGGTTTTACAGAAGGACATTTTTCAGACTGGGGAGGAACCGCTGCTGTACAAGGCCAGCCCTTTTGGGAAACGCTATTCTTTTTAATAGGCTGGAATATGCTTTGGATCGGTTTAGGTTCCGGAAATGTAATGGTCTTTATAATCAGCATGGTCCTTGCAGTTATAGCTGTTATCAAGTTTAAAAATGCACTTGATTTAAAAGGAGACCCTCTATCAATCCTCATGGTTTTATTGGGGGCTGTCTATTTTCTCTGGGCATTATTTGCCCAGAATATTGATAAACCAAGACATATCCTTCCGCTTTTGCTGCTGATTGTTTTTGGGGTTGCCGTCATTTCACTTAGAAATTCCGGTAAATTTATAAACATTGTGGTTGGATTGTTTATACTTGCCCAAACACTCACAGGGCTCTATTATGTAAAGAAGCAGGCTGAAGAGATGCCAGCGATGTATCAGCTTGCAAGTTACCTGGAAAAGAAGGAAGAAAAGTTTATCGTCTATACGTGGGAGGAAACAAGAGCATTTCAATACCTGGAGATGCCATTTTCACATAAAAGAATTTATACGTATCCCTTATTTTTACGGGATATTAAAGATAGAGAAGAAACCAGCATATATGTGACCGGCAAAGCAGTTGAAGGGTTCAAACAGCAGGGAGCAGAAGTTGAAAAGGAATTTGTAAAAGTTAGTGAGTTTCATTCAGATCCTTTATTTGATCCAGTTTATAATCAGATCGTTTTATATAAATGGAATAAGAACTCGGGAGGTGAATCGGGTGAATGATAATATTAGAAATAAATTGATGCTGCTTCCAGCACAGCCAGGCTGTTATTTGATGAAGGACAGGCAGGGTACCATTATTTATGTAGGAAAGGCGAAAATTTTAAAAAACCGCGTCAGGTCCTATTTTACCGGCTCGCATGATGGGAAAACATTAAGGCTTGTCAATGAAATCGAGGACTTTGAATACATTGTCACTTCCTCAGATATGGAAGCATTGATTCTTGAGATGAACCTGATCAAGAAATATGACCCAAAATACAATGTGATGCTAAAGGATGATAAAAGCTATCCCTTTATTAAGTTGACAGCCGAACGGCATCCGCGCCTGATTACAACCCGAAAGGTTAAAAAGGATAAGGGTAAGTATTTTGGGCCTTATCCAAATGTGCAGGCTGCCAATGAAACGAAAAAGCTTCTCGACAGGATTTATCCGCTGCGCAAATGCTCGACCCTTCCTGATCGAGTATGCCTTTATTATCATTTGGGCCAATGCCTTGCTCCTTGTGTGAAAGATGTCAGCGAAGAAGAATACAAACGTATGACAGATGAAATCGCCAGATTCTTAAATGGCGGATACAAAGATATTAAGAAGGATTTAACGGAGAAGATGGCAGCGGCGGCTGAGGAACTGGATTTTGAGAGAGCTAAAGAGCTCAGGGATAAAATTGCCCATATCGATGCAACAATGGAAAAGCAAAAAATGACCATGACAGACTTTACAGACCGCGATGTGTTCGGCTATGCAGTTGATAAAGGCTGGATGTGCGTTCAGGTTTTCTTTATTAGACAAGGCAAACTCATTGAGCGGGATGTGTCCATGTTCCCGATTTATAATGAACCGGAGGAAGAAATTTTAACATTCCTGGGCCAATTTTATTCTAAGGCCAACCATTTTAAACCGCGTGAAATATTGGCTCCCGACTCTGTCGATATAGAAATGGCAGAAAAGCTTTTGGATGTTAAAGTTTTAAAGCCGCAGCGCGGCCAAAAGAAGGATCTCGTAAAGCTTGCCTATAAAAATGCTAAGATCGCCCTGCAGGAGAAGTTCTCTTTAATTGAACGGGATGAGGAACGTACGATAAAGGCTGTAGAAAATCTCGGGCAGCAGCTTGGCATTTACACTCCCCACCGAATTGAAGCATTTGATAATTCAAATATACAGGGAACGGACCCTGTATCTGCAATGATCGTTTTTATTGACGGAAAGCCTGAGAAAAGGGAATACCGGAAATATAAAATTAAATCCGTCAAAGGCCCTGATGACTATGAATCCATGAGGGAAGTGGTCCGCCGCCGATATACGAGGGTTCTGAAAGAAGAGCTTCCTCTTCCTGATTTGATTATGATTGATGGGGGCAAAGGGCATGTGGAGGCTGTAAGGGATGTGCTTGAAAATGAGTTGGGCCTTGATATCCCTATTTCCGGCCTGGTTAAGGATGAAAAGCACAGGACATCCCAGCTTCTTTATGGCAGTCCGCTTGAAATTATTCCGCTCGCCAGGAACAGCCAGGAGTTTTATTTGCTGCAGAGAATCCAGGATGAGGTTCACCGCTTTGCGATCACTTTTCACCGCCAGCTCCGTGGAAAAAGCGCATTTCAGTCAATTCTTGACGAGATTCCGGGCATTGGAGAGAAGCGGAAAAAGCAGCTGCTGAAGGCTTTTGGCTCCGTTAAGAAAATGAAAGAGGCTTCTCTTGAAGAATTCAGAGAGATAGGCATCCCTGCAAACGTAGCGGAGGAACTGAAGCAGCGTCTTGAAGAGCAGGATGGAAAAGCGTCTACGTAATCGATTAATTGGATATAGACAGCTATTTTTTGATATGATATAATGGTTGAAACTTTATATCAATATCACTTTATAGCGATAAAGTGTGTGTTCAAAAAGAGTCTGCTGCTATTTTCCGGACTTTTTGAACAACATCGTTAAGTGAAGGTAGAGGTGCGAACTTCATCAGTAAGAGCTTGGAGAAGAATGAGCTTCCGTGAAAAGCTTTGAAAGGGAATGTTTGCCGAAGTGGAGAAAATCTCATCATTTTCTTTGCTGGTTCTGCATTGAATAAATGCAGGATTGTCAGGGCTATGCCGTCCTGGAGAGCTATCTCACTGTGTTTGCTCACTTTTATACATTTGGCTGCACAGCAATGGGATAGTATATCTCATTGCTTTTTTTATTGCCAAAAAAACGGAAGTAAACTGGTAAAGGGTAATTTACATAGGGACGGCAAACAATACAATACAACAAGATTGTTTAGAAAGAAGGGGAAATTGTGGGAATCATTGTGCAAAAATTCGGGGGCACCTCCGTTGGCACTGTTGATCGAATTCAAAATGTAGCCAATCGGGTGATTGAAGAAAAGAAAAGAGGAAATGATGTCGTTGTGGTGGTTTCAGCCATGGGGAAAACGACAGATCAGCTAGTCGGTATGGCAAGGGAGATTTCTCCTGCTCCAAATAAACGGGAAATGGACATGCTGCTTACAACCGGTGAACAAGTGACCATTTCTTTGCTGGCCATGGCTTTAGGTGCGAAAGGGCACCCTGCTGTTTCATTTACAGGCTGGCAGGCAGGGATTAAGACTGAGCCTGTCCACGGGAATGCAAGGATATTGGACATTGATACAGGTAAAATCCAGACAGAACTGCAACAAGGAAACATTGTCATTGTTGCCGGATTCCAGGGGATGACAGAAGATGGTGCGATTACTACATTGGGCCGCGGAGGATCGGATACAACCGCAGTTGCATTGGCGGCTGCACTTAAAGCGGATAAGTGTGATATATATACCGATGTAACTGGGGTATTTACAACCGATCCGCGGTATATAAAAAATGCAAGAAAGCTTTATTCCGTGTCCTATGATGAAATGCTTGAACTGGCAAATTTAGGGGCGGGCGTCCTTCATCCAAGAGCCGTAGAATTTGCGAAAAACTATGGACTTCCGCTTGAAGTGCGTTCAAGCCTTGAAAAGGAATCCGGAACAATTATTGAGGAGGAAGTAAAGATGGAACAAAACTTAGTCGTGCGCGGTGTAGCATTTGAAGATGATATTACAAGGGTGACAATTCTCGGCCTTCCTAATTCACTTACTGGCTTATCTACCATCTTCTCAGCACTTGCTAAAAATCACATCAATGTTGACATCATTATTCAAAGTATGACAGAAGCACAAACGACCAACCTGTCATTCTCGATCAAAAATGAAGATCTGACTGATACTGTGAAGGTATTGGAAAAGAACAGGGACAGTTTAAATTACGATCGCATTGAATGGGAGTCGGGCCTCGCAAAAGTTTCGATTGTCGGATCAGGCATGATTTCCAATCCGGGTGTGGCAGCAGAAATGTTTGAAGTGCTTTCAGCTAATGAAATTCAGGTGAAAATGGTAAGCACATCAGAAATAAAGGTTTCTGCTGTTGTAGAAAACGGCAAAATGCTTGAAGCAGTGGATGCATTGCATAATGCCTTCCAGCTGTCCGATTCCGCAGTAAAAGCTTAAAACAAATAAGTCTGAAAAATTTGCTTTTCAGGGTCTGGAAAAAACAAAAAGCTTTCAAAAGGAAGTTTTTGAAAGCTTTTTGTCCTACATATGAAATCACACGGAAGCATCTTTTTTATCCCATTTTACAGTGATTTGGATTTTGCCGGTTTTTTTGCGGGGATGTTCAAAGGCTTCACAAATGACATCCTTCTGAAATTCTATTTGCTGGGCTATAAATCCGGCTTCAAGTTGAAAGGTGCAGCCATCATTGTTTTTGCATCGGTCGGCGATCAGGTGGCTGGATAATTCCATTTCAATTTCGTTTTTCGTTTCATTTTTAATGGAGAGGTTTCCCCAGCCGGCGTTTTGAAAAAACTCGGCAATATGTTCGGCTGATCCAAGAGGATATTTGCGAGCAAGCCTTTTGCCGGCCCAATATAAAATTTCCGGTGCTTCAGTGCCTAATAGGTCATGCAGCAGTACCTCCCGGATGAGTTCGTATCCAAATACCGGGACTGACTGTATGTTACCTTCATTAGTGGATTTCGCAGATGCTAATTCGCTCAATAGTCTCCCCTCTTTCTATTATTCTATTATATACAATATGCAGAGGGTTTTAATATCCATTCCAGAAAAAATAGAACCATTTGCACAAAAAAAATTACTATTTTAATATATTGGGGCTATTTAATTAAGAGATGTAGAAAGCAGGATATTGACTGTTTTAAAGCATTTAATATTTTTTAAAAATTTTATTAATATGGAACATTTTATGTATACGTTTTCTTGACGCTCTATTATCTTGGGAGTAAAATGGACATGTCACATAATTGTAAGAAAATGAATAACATTTTCGAGATGATGTCCTGAGCGGGGGCTCAGCATCATTTTTTACAAATCAGGGGGGGAAAGTTTATGGCAGGTAATCGAGAGTTTTTTAATCGCAGATTGCATTCATTACTTGGGGTTATACCGGTTGGACTGTTTTTGGTTCAGCACCTTGTAGTGAACCATTTTGCAACAGGGGGAGAGGAATCATTTAATAATGCTGCGCATTTTATGGAGAGTCTTCCATTCAGGATTTTCCTTGAAACGTTCGTTATTTATTTACCTTTGTTGTTCCATGCAATTTATGGCCTTTATATTGCTTTTACTGCGAAAAATAATACGAGCAGATTTGGATTCTTCCGCAACTGGATGTTCATGCTCCAGCGTGTAACTGGTGTAATCACCTTGGTGTTTGTCGCTTGGCATGTATGGGAAACACGTGTAGCGGCTGCATTTGGAGCAGAAGTTAACTTCCAGATGATGGAGAACATCTTATCAAATCCATTTATGTTCTGGTTCTATATTATTGGTGTTATTTCTGCGATTTTCCACTTCGCCAATGGCCTTTGGTCATTCCTTGTAAGCTGGGGAATTACAGTATCGCCTCGTTCTCAGGTCATTTCAACTTATGTAACGATCGGTATTTTTATTGCACTTTCTATTGTTGGCGTACGTGCGCTTACAGCATTCATTTAATAGACATTAAAAGACTATCAGACTAGGGTCGGAAAATAAAAGATAAGAAAATATAAGAAGTTAGGCAGCTGTCTAGCTCCACAAGGAAAAGCTGCGGCAGCATAGTCAGCAAACATCTAAAAGCGATAGCTTTTAGGCGGAGGCGACATCGGCTCGAGGGAATTGTCGCAAAAAAAAGCGGGCGCCTTGCGCTTTTCTTAGTACTAGGATTAAGGGAGTGAGTCACGATGGGTAAAGGAAAGGTTATAGTTGTCGGCGGTGGATTAGCCGGTTTGATGGCGACAATTAAAGTTGCAGAATCAGGGACTCCGGTTGAATTATTTTCTTTAGTGCCGGTTAAACGTTCTCACTCTGTTTGTGCCCAGGGCGGTATTAACGGAGCGGTAAATACAAAAGGAGAAGGAGATTCTCCTTGGATTCATTTTGACGATACAATCTATGGCGGTGACTTCTTGGCAAACCAGCCGCCTGTTAAAGCAATGGCAGAAGCTGCACCAGGCATTATTCATTTATTTGACCGTATGGGTGTTATGTTTAACCGTACACCTGAAGGATTGCTTGATTTCCGCCGCTTTGGTGGAACACAGCATCACCGTACAGCATTCGCTGGTGCCACGACTGGCCAGCAGCTGCTTTATGCGATGGACGAGCAGGTCCGCCGCCATGAAGTTGCCGGTTTGGTAACAAAGTATGAAGGATGGGAATTCTTAGGGGTAGTTATCGATGACGATGGAGCTTGTAAAGGTGTCGTTGCCCAGAACCTGACTTCAATGGAAATCAAGTCATTTGCTGCAGATGCTGTTATTATGGCGTCTGGCGGACCTGGAATCATTTTTGGTAAATCAACTAACTCTGTCATTAACACTGGCTCAGCTGCTTCGATTGTTTATCAGCAAGGTGTTTATTATGCAAATGGAGAATTTATTCAAATTCATCCAACAGCCATTCCGGGAGATGATAAGCTCCGCCTTATGAGTGAATCAGCCCGCGGTGAAGGTGGACGAGTTTGGACATATAAAGACGGTAAGCCTTGGTACTTCCTTGAGGAGAAATATCCTGCTTATGGAAACCTGGTACCTCGTGATATTGCAACACGTGAAATCTTTGACGTGTGCGTTAACCAAAAACTTGGGATTAATGGGGAGAACATGGTTTACCTGGATCTATCCCATAAAGACCCTAAAGAACTTGATATCAAACTTGGTGGAATCATTGAAATTTATGAGAAATTCCAGGGAGAAGATCCTCGTAAAGTTCCAATGAAAATCTTCCCGGCTGTCCACTATTCTATGGGTGGACTGTGGGTTGATTATGATCAAATGACAAATATTCCTGGATTGTTTGCTGCAGGTGAATGTGATTATTCTCAGCACGGTGCAAACCGTTTAGGTGCCAACTCACTTCTTTCAGCCATTTATGGCGGTATGGTTGCAGGCCCTAATGCAGTTAAATACATCAGCGGCTTGGATAAGAGTGCCGAGGATCTTCCTTCATCATTATTTGATCGTTATGTTAAACAGGAAGAAGAAAAGTGGAACAATATTATGTCTCTTGATGGCACAGAGAATGCTTATGTCCTTCATAAGGAGCTTGGCGAATGGATGACTGATAATGTAACAGTTGTACGTCATAATGACAGGCTTTTAAAAACGGATGAAAAAATTGTCGAGCTTATGGAGCGATATAAGAACATCAATATTAACGATACAGCGAAGTGGAGCAACCAGGGTGCGAGCTTTACCCGTCAATTGCAGAATATGCTTCAATTGGCACGCGTTATTACAATCGGTGCTTATAACCGTAATGAAAGCCGTGGTGCCCACTATAAGCCTGATTTCCCTGAACGTAACGATGAGGAATTCATGAAAACAACAATGGCGAAGTTTGTTGATGCAAATTCTGCTCCTCAATTCCATTACGAAGATATTGATGTAAGTTTAATTAAACCGCGTAAGCGTGATTATTCCAAAAAGAAAGGGGAGAATTAAGCTATGCAAGAAACCAAAACCAAAACAGTCCGATTTATTATCAGCCGACAGGATACACCTGATTCAGCCCCTTATCAGGATGAGTTTGAGCTTGAATACCGTCCAAATATGAACGTTATTTCGGCTCTTATGGAAATCCGCCGAAATCCGGTTAATGTGAAAGGCGAAAAAACTACACCAATTTCCTGGGATATGAACTGCCTTGAAGAAGTTTGCGGAGCGTGCTCTATGGTGATTAATGGTAAGCCGCGCCAGTCATGTACTGCACTCGTCGACCAGCTGGAGCAGCCAATCCGCCTTGAACCAATGCGTACTTTCCCAGTAGTCCGTGACTTGCAGGTTGACAGAAGCCGTATGTTCGATTCTTTGAAAAAAGTTAAAGCATGGATTCCGATCGACGGAACTTATGATTTGGGACCAGGGCCCCGTATGCCTGAGAGAAAACGCCAGTGGGCATATGAGCTGTCAAAATGCATGACTTGCGGAGTTTGCCTTGAAGCTTGTCCGAATGTAAACAGCAAATCCGATTTCATTGGACCAGCACCTTTATCACAAGTTCGTTTATTTAATGCTCATCCAACAGGAGAAATGAATAAAGCTGAACGCTTGGAGCAGATCATGGGTGATGGCGGACTTGCCAATTGCGGTAACTCCCAAAACTGTGTACAGTCCTGCCCGAAAGGCATTCCTTTAACAACATCCATTGCGGCACTTAACCGTGATACAACATTCCAGTCTTTCAAAAACTTCTTTGGAAGCGACCAGATCTAAACATTGTTGAGCCCCTTTCCTTTTTGGAGAGGGGTTTTTTAGGCTATATTCGTATAATTTGTTTCTTTGAGCCGCTAATTAAGTTTACCCACTGAGTTGATTGGAGTGGAAGGTGCTAATCCCGCGTAAATGCTGTCGCATTTTCTTCGTGCGGTGTTCATTCGAGGATGCTTATTCAATGTCCTACGGGAGTAGCGTACCAAGGGAAACCCCGCAGACGCGGAGCGACGAGGAGGCTCCCGGCAGCCCGTGGAAAGGGAATGCCTGCAACGGAAATCAACAGGCAGAATTAATTTTCCAAAATTAGATCAGGTGCATTATCTTTTAACTCGGTGCTGAAAGGTTTTCAAATAATTCGAAAAATAATATAATAAAATAAAACAGAGTGAATGCTCATTCATAAATAGCCGGGAGGAACCAGCATGAAAAAATTGAGCTATATTGACGATTTTAAAAAATGGGAAGAAGAATTTATTTTTTTCCATCCTATAAAAGTCCGATTTTCTGAAACAGATATGTTTGGACATTTGAACAATACCGTTCCATTCACATATTATGAAGAAGCACGGATAGAATTCTTTAAAAGCAAAGGATTTATGCAGGACTGGGTAAAGCGCGATAATAAAACCATACCAGTTGTAGCAGACCTTCAATGCGATTTTATCTGCCAGGTTTTTTTTGATGAAGAGATACAAATATATGTAAAAGCTGCTTCAATAGGAAATTCTTCGGTTGATCTTCATTATATGGGAAAGAAATTAGACGGTTCAGTTTGCTTCACCGGCAGGGGTACGATGGTGCAGATATCAAAAGTGACAGGCAAGGGTGTCCAATGGACTGAGGATATGAAAGAATTGCTTAAAAGCGGAGTTAAAGTACGAGCCTAGCGGCACAAAGGCACATTTTTGAAAATAACTTTCTCCTTTATGTAAATATAGTCACTTCAGCACTTTTGCTGACATATGATATGTTGACTAAATATATACCCATCCCGCGGTTCATAGCTGGCGAAAGGCAAGGAGGGTTACAATACTTGAAGGAGAATGAATATACTCACAAGCCGTTACTCACCAAACGAGAAAGAGAAGTATTCGAATTGTTAGTACAAGACAAAACAACAAGGGAAATCGCTGGTGAATTGTTTATAAGCGAAAAAACGGTTCGGAACCACATTTCCAATGCCATGCAAAAGCTTGGTGTAAAGGGGCGTTCACAAGCTGTTGTAGAGCTCCTTCGAATGGGAGAGCTAGAACTTTAATCTAGACCGGCTATCCTTATGGGATGCCGGTTAACACATTTATACAGGCGAATTTTCGAGCAGGTATTTATTTCTGTCTTGAAATTTGTGCTGAAAAAGGTGAAAATAAATGCACAAGGGCAAAAAATATCGTTTTTTGTATATATAAATCGTAAAAGCTGAAATGGGAGTGTTTAAAAATGAAGCTTGAAGATCTTAAAACAAATGAAATACATGATGTTGTGGCTGACATAGAAAAAGACCTAAGATACATATCCGGCATAATCAAGCAAAAGGGGCGGGAAATTTTGAGTGATTTTACTATCACACCGCCGCAATTTGTAGCTTTGCAATGGCTTTTTGAAGAAGGCGACATGACAATAGGAGAGCTATCAAACAAAATGTATCTTGCCTGCAGCACGACAACGGACCTGGTTGACCGCATGGAAAAGAATAATCTGGTTAAAAGAGTCAAAGACCCAAACGACCGAAGAGTAGTCCGCATCCAACTGTTGGAAGAAGGCGAACGGATTATTGAAGAGGTTATTAAAAAGAGGCAGGAATACTTGAAAGAGGTTCTAAAGGACTTCTCAAACGAAGAGGTATTGTACCTCAAAGATAACTTAATGAAGTTACACCAAGATATGCGCATAGAATGAGGCGGTATGTTTGAAACAACCTATAGGAATTATTGACTCCGGAGTTGGAGGCTTAACTGTCGCGAAAGAAATTATGCGGCAGCTGCCAAATGAAGATATTGTTTACCTCGGTGACACGGCCCGCTGTCCCTACGGCCCCCGCAGTGGTGAAGAGGTAAAAGCTTTTACATGGCAAATGACTCAATTTTTATTAGGGAAAAATATTAAGATGCTTGTAATTGCATGCAATACAGCTACAGCAGTAGCCCTCGAAGAAATTCGCCAGGAACTGTCCATACCTGTTATTGGTGTTATTTTTCCCGGTGCAAGAACGGCGATTAAAGTAACCCAAAACCATACGATCGGTGTAATTGGAACGGAAGGTACGGTCAAAAGCAGAGCCTATGAAAAAGCATTAATTCAGATTAACAGCAAATCCATCGTCCACAGTCTCGCATGCCCAAAGTTTGTTCCACTCGTTGAAAGCGGGGAATATGAAGGGCCTGTTGCTAAAAAAATTGTGGCGGAAACACTGCAGCTCTTAAAAGGAAGAGGAATGGATACACTTATTCTCGGGTGTACACATTATCCTCTTTTAGAACCGATTATTAAAAACGTTATGGGAAAAGACGTAAAGGTAATCAGTTCGGGTGAAGAGACAGCAAGGGAAGCCAGTACCATTCTTCATCATCACGGATTACTGAAGGAGAGTGCTGAGGAACCCGAATATAAATTTTTTACGACTGGATCTACTGCGATTTTTTCAAAAATTGCATCCAAATGGCTAAAAATACCTGTATGTAAGGCAGTGAAAATTACGCTTTAAGTTTTCAGGAAAGCCGGCTAACACCTTCTGGTTGATTTAATTCAGAAGGTGTTTTTTAATTTTTCTTTAAGGTTACAATCTAAAGAAAGCTTTGGTATCATGAAAAAAGAGATACAAAAAAATAAATTGAGTTGGTGATCGATTTGCTGGCACAAGCTGAAAAAAATTTGAATGAGTATTTTGGATACACCTCTTTCCGCCCAGGGCAAAAGGAAATTATCCAAAATATTATTGGACAAATCAATACCCTTGGAATTCTTCCGACAGGAGGCGGAAAGTCAGTCTGCTTCCAAATTCCCGCTCTTGTACTCCCCGGAACGGCCATCGTCATTTCTCCGTTAATCTCCTTAATGAAAGATCAGGTAGATGCCCTATTGACTGCCGGAATCCCTGCTGCTTATATTAACAGTTCATTGTCCGCTGATGAGTACCAAAACATAATGGCGGGAATCCGACATGGTGAATATAAGCTCGTTTATGTTGCGCCGGAACGGTTTGATTCACATGCGTTCTTAGAGCTGTTAAATGAAGTGCCTATCAGTGAGATTGTTTTTGATGAGGCACATTGCATTTCGCAATGGGGCCATGATTTCAGGCCAAGCTATCGTTCTGTTGTCAGCCAGCTTGGGAGCTTGAAACAGAACCCTGTTGTCGCTGCTTTGACAGCAACAGCGACACGGGATGTGGCGGATGATATTCGAAGGCTATTAAACATCGGCGAGGAAAATACTTTTATTACCGGTTTTGCACGGGAAAACCTTGCTTTTCAAGTAATGAAGGGTGTAAATAAAAGAGATTTTATTATTCAAAGCATTGAAAAGCACAAAAATGAAGCGGGCATCATTTATACTTCCAGCCGCAAGGAAACAGACCAGCTTTATCAATTTTTAAAAGGAAAGAGCTATTCTGTTGCGAAATACCATGCCGGTTTAAAGGAGGAAGAACGGAAAAAAGCCCAAGATGCGTTTGTTTATGATGAAGCGGAAATCATGATAGCTACAAATGCGTTTGGGATGGGGATTGATAAATCCAATGTCAGATATGTTATCCACTATAATCTGCCCCGCAATATTGAAGCCTATTATCAGGAAGCAGGAAGAGCGGGAAGAGACGGAGAGGAGAGCCTGTGCTATTTGCTGTTTGCTCCGCAGGATATTCAACTCCAAAAGTTCCTAATAGAAGAAAGCAATTTGGACCGCCAGAAAATGGAGCAGGAATACAGCAAATTAAAGGATATGGTGAATTATTGCCATACAGAAAAATGCCTTCAATCTTATATCATTGAATACTTTGATGAGAATGCCGAATCGTTCAGCTGCGGAAAATGCAGCAGCTGCTTGGATGACCGTAAAAGCATAGATATTACACAGGAAGCTTTAATGATTTTTTCGTGCATTAAACGAATGGGAGAGAGGTTCGGAATTACATTAACTGCCCAGGTTTTAAAAGGTTCCAATAATAAAAGAATCCGCGAAATGAACTTTAATCAGCTATCAACTTTCGGGCTATTAAAAAACCGTAAGGAAAAAGAGATTGCAGACATTATGAATTACCTGCTTGCTGAAGGCTTTTTAGCTTTAACGGACGGAAAGTATCCAACTGTTAAGCTCTCAGCAAATGCCATTCCGGTTTTAAAGGGACAGGAAAAAATCGCAATGAAAATAAAAGAGCCTGAGCTTATTCAGGAAACAGAAGAAAATGATGAACTATTCTCAGTTTTACGCAATTTAAGAAAGAAGCTCGCAGACAAGGAAAAAGTTCCTCCATATGTTGTATTTGCCGATACCGCATTAAAAGAAATGAGCCGCTGCTTTCCTGTTAACAAGGAAATGATGCTTAATATTAAAGGTGTAGGGCAAATGAAGTTTGATAAATATGGTGAGTGTTTTATCGACGAAATTAAAAGCTTTGTTGAGGAACATAATATTTCGCCTGTGCCTGTTAAGCCCGAAAGAACGGGAAAGGCTGAGGAACCTTTGGACGATCGCCCTAGCTATCTGATTTCATTTGAATATTATATGGAGGGGGTTCCAATCAGTGAGATTGCCAAAAAGCGAAATTTCTCAACAATAACGATCCAGGAACATATACTTCGTTCTGTAAAAGAAGGCCAAACGATTGATTGGTCTGAAATTTTTGATGATGGAGAAGAACAGCTTGTCTTGAAAGCAGTGGACAAAGTCGGAAAGGACAAGCTTAAACCGATTAAGGAAGAACTTCCTGAAGAATTCGATTATTTTACAATAAAAGCTGTGCTCGTTAAGAACGAGCTGCAGGAACAAAAATAGTAAAAGAGAGAGAAGCTCCAGTTTGGGGCTTCTTTTTGTGTGACTGCTATTTTTGCAGTTTTGGTTTTTTAAATTTACTTTTTTGCTAAACCTAACGGGGAGGAGAATCAAGCTGGGGCGAGGCATTGAGATTGGAAGAGCCGAAGCTCACGTAGGTTGTAAGTGGGGATTCTTAAGATTGAAATTGACGGCGGTTGTCTTTGCCCGAACCATTCGGTTTGTCCAAATTTGTCAAAAATCTATTAACACTTTTCTTCAGAAAGGCGGTCTAAATTACAGATAGGCTCGTATACATGTAGTACAAACTGTCTCAGGGGGGATTAAATATGTCTATAAATAAAAAAACGACTATAGTTTCAGCCGTTCTCGTTTCATCAGTTTTATTATCAGGGTGCGGATTATTTGGAAGCCAGGGAAAGGAAAAGGTAGATCCGCCAAAAGCCGTAACGTATTCGGATGAAGGAGAAAATGTAGCTGAAGAAACAAATGGCACAGAAACGGAAACAGCAGAGAACGAAGAGGGTGTTGTAGCAAATATTCAAACAGAGCTTTATTTAATTGATAAAAATGGCTATGTTGTGCCCCAGACGCTGGAGCTTCCGAAAACAAATTCTGTTGCTACACAGGCATTGGAATACTTGGTAGAAAACGGGCCAGTAACCGACCTGCTTCCTAACGACTTCAGAGCTGTCCTTCCAGCAGATACAAAGGTTTCAGTCAATATTAAGGATAAAGTTGCTACTGTGGACTTTTCCAAAGAATTTCAGGAATACGCTCCTGAAGATGAAATGAAAATTCTAGAATCTGTTACATGGACGCTGACGCAATTTGATTCCATTGATAAAGTGAAGCTGTCTTTGAACGGGCATGAATTAAAAGAAATGCCTGTAAATGGAACACCGATTGCTGCATCATTAAGCAGAACCAATGGAATTAACATGGATACTGCAGAAGTAGTAGACATAACGAATACAAAACCGGTTACAGTTTATTACCTTGGCGGAGATGAAGAAAACTATTATTATGTTCCTGTCACGAAACGTGTCAGCAATAAAATGGACAACAATGTGGAAGCTGTTGTAAACGAATTGGTTAAAGGGCCAAACTATGCTTCCAAACTGGTAACAGACTTCCTGCCGGATGTTCAGCTGCTTGAAGATCCTAAGGTGGAGGACGGAAAAGTAACTCTTAACTTTAATGAAAATGTGTTCAGCAGCTTTGAAGAGAAAATTATCTCCCAGCATCTGTTGAATGCCCTTGTCCTCTCTTTAACTGAACAAAAAGGAATCGAGAGCGTTGCTGTCACAGTTGATGGCAAAGCAGAAATTGTAAATGAGAACGGGGAAAAGTTAACAGAGCCAGTCACACGGCCTGAAAATGTGAATACAGGAAGTTTTTAAAAAAGCGGATTTTGTTATACTATATAGTAACAGGAAAAAGAGGTAGGCGTTTATTGCCGCCTCTTCTTTGTTGGAGAAAAGCGGATTGCCAAGTTAGAATGGCAACTCCATTTAAAGATTACATATCTTTTATGCATAGCAGGGCAGTTGTCCTGCTAAAGACAAATCAATGGATATCCATACGGAAATTAAAGGGGGAATCAGCTCATGCGTGCAGATGGACGTGAACCAGAGCAGCTAAGGCCTATACATATTGAAACAGATTACTTAAAGCATCCTGAAGGCTCTGTCCTTATTACAGTAGGAGATACAAAGGTGATTTGTACGGCTAGTATCGATGAGAGGGTACCGCCATTTATGAGGGGACAGGGAAAAGGATGGATAACAGCTGAGTATTCGATGCTGCCAAGAGCTACAGAACAGAGAAACATCAGAGAAGCAGCAAAAGGAAAAATTACCGGAAGAACAATGGAAATCCAGCGTCTGATCGGGCGTGCCCTCCGTGCAGTTGTCGATTTGGAGGCACTTGGAGAAAGGACTGTCTGGCTGGATTGCGACGTAATACAGGCGGACGGAGGCACACGGACAGCATCTATTACAGGTGCATTCATTGCAATGGCACAGGCAATGGACAAGCTTTACAGCAATAAAAAGCTTCCACAATATCCTGTAAATGATTTTCTTGCTGCTACCAGTGTAGGAATACTTGATAATAAGCATGCGGCAGTAGACTTGAATTATATTGAGGACTCTTCAGCACAAGTGGACATGAATGTGGTTATGACGGGCAACGGAGAATTTGTAGAACTTCAAGGTACAGGGGAAGAGGCGACATTTTCTTATACACAGCTTCAGGAATTATTAAGTGCTGCACAAGGAGGTATCTCAAAGCTGTTTGAACACCAGAAGGCTGCCCTTGGAGAGAAAATCACAACAAGCATTAATAACAAAAGAGAAAAGCTGGAGGGGAAGGCGTAGAATGCAAGAAGTTATAATCGCAACTAAAAATGCAGGCAAAGCCAAGGAGTTTGAACGGATGTTCAAACCTCTTGGCTATGAGGTCAAAACTTTATTGGACTATCCAGACTTTCCTGAAGTTGAAGAAACCGGCACCACCTTTGAAGAGAATGCCATTTTAAAAGCTGAAACTGTTTCCAAAGCGTTCAAAAGAATGGTCATTGCCGATGATTCCGGACTGATGATAGACGCGCTTGAGGGCAGACCTGGCATTTATTCTGCGCGGTATGCGGGTGAAGAAAAAGACGACCAGAAAAACATGGACAAAGTTTTGAAGGAGATGGAAAACACACCCGATAACAGCCGCCAGGCGAGATTTTACTGCGCTCTGGCAATTGCTGCACCTGGGAAAGAAGCATTAACAGTTGCAGGGACTTGCGAGGGCTTCATTTTAAGAGAAAAAAGAGGTGCTCATGGGTTTGGCTATGATCCTATTTTCTTAGTGGAGGAGAAAAGAAAAGCGATGGCGGAGCTAAAGCCTGAAGAAAAAAGCCAAATCAGCCATCGTGCAAAGGCACTTAATAAGCTGGAAGAGCTGCTCCCTTCTTATCTTTCAGGAGATGAAAAAGCATGAAAATCCTTATCCTAAGCGACAGCCACGGACTAACTTCCGAACTCAAGCAAATCCGTGACCAACATACTGGCATGGATCTTTTGATTCATTGCGGAGATTCTGAACTGCAGGCTGAGGACGAATCTATTAAAGGGTATACTGTTGTAAGGGGAAATTGTGACTTTGAGGCAGCGTTCCCGGAAGATCGTGTTGAAGAAGTTGGAGGGCTGCGCCTATTTGTTACACATGGCCATAGCTACTCGGTAAAGTCTACCCTGGTGAACCTCTCATACCGCGCACGCGAAATGGAAGCGGATATTGTATGTTTTGGGCATTCTCATTATCTGGGAGCTGAAATGGTTGATAACACCTTATTTATTAATCCCGGAAGCATCAGGCTGCCAAGGGGGATAAGAGAAAAAACATATATAATTCTGGAGGCTAAGGAAAGAGATATCATCCTGGATGTTTATGATACAGCCACAGGGAAAATTCCCGAACTGTCTCAAAAATTTTCACTGGCAAAAAAGCAATAACTTGAATATAATAACTGAGGGGAGCTATGCTTCCCTCGAATAAAAATATTTTTTAATAAAGTGTTGACTTTGGTTTGTTTGTCTAATATAATAAAACTTGTCTTTGAGATAATCTTTCTCGAAACTTTAGTTATTATTTTATATGTCCCAGTAGCTCAGCAGGATAGAGCAACGGCCTTCTAAGCCGTCGGTCGGGAGTTCGAATCTCTCCTGGGACGCCATTTACACACCTAGCAACACTACATATCTTACCGAATTTTACTCACCTTTTAGGTGAGTTTTTTTGTTCCGCGAAAAGCCTTCACTTTACTCCCGAAAAGGTATCTGCAATCCCCTCTGCTAAGAAAATTTTCAAAAAAATTTTGTCCCAAAGAATGTGAATATATCAACAATGTAAGCGGATACAAAAAAACTAACAAATCTAAATTATCAAATAATTCATAAAAGGGTGTTGACGGCTGTTAAAAATGGGCGTAAGATAGTCCTCAATATAAGAAATTAAAACCTGAATTGAACAGAATCGCAAAAGCAAAAATAAAATTTTCGGCAATAAAATTTGCAGATTTTTTTAACCTAAAAATTCAATGGTTTAAAGTGTTAAATTATTTGTATTAAGTGAGAGGTGTTTTTCGTGCCTGAACAGTGGATCTTTTTAAACGGAGAATTCGTCACAAAAGATAACGCGAAAATTTCTGTTTATGACCATGGTTTTCTATATGGCGATGGTGTTTTTGAAGGTATCAGGGTATATAGCGGAAATATTTTTAGAATGAAGGAGCATATGGATCGCCTGTATCGATCAGCAAAGTCAATTATGCTCAATATTCCCTATATACAAGAAGAGTTCACTGACCTGGTGGTAAAAACGGTTGAACGAAACCGGCATGAAAGTGCTTATATTCGAATAGTGGTGTCTAGAGGAGTCGGCGATCTTGGGCTGGACCCTAACAACTGCAGGGGGGCCAATGTTGTAATCATTGTAGAGCCTTTGGCCATATTCCCTAAACACCTTTACGAAACAGGATTGGAAATTGTAACAGTTGCAACCCGGCGAAACAGACCCGATGTTTTAAGTCCAAAAGTAAAATCCTTGAACTATCTGAATAATATTCTTGTCAAAATTGAAGCCCGATTGGCCAATGTAAATGAAGCATTAATGCTAAATGATCAAGGCTATGTGGCGGAAGGCTCAGCAGATAATGTATTTATTATAAAGGACGGGGTATTCTACACTCCTCCTGGATATATTGGAGCGCTGGAAGGAATCACAAGAAACGCTGTTATCGATATAGCGAGAGAGCAAGGATATGAAGTGAAGGAAGAACCCTTTACAAGGCATGATGTTTACACAGCTGACGAAGTTTTCTTAACCGGCACGGCCGCGGAAGTCATCGCAGTTGTAAAAGTGGATGGCCGGCCAATCGGCAACGGCGTCCCTGGAAGCTATACCAAACATCTCCTGGAGAAATTCAGGGAGCGGGTTGTGGCAGAAGGGGTTAAGGTAATCTCTCAAGCAGCTCCGCATGTAAGCTGACAAAGGATTTAAACAAATAGGAAAAGCGTGGAAGAGGATAAGTAGTTTTATGACAAGGCGTTCACAGAGAGCCGGAGCTGCTGAAAACCGGCAATGCCCTCATAAAATGAACTCACCTCGGAGCGCAGGCCTGAAAGATGATTATCAAGTAGGGACTGCCGGGTGTGCTTCACCCGTTATCAAAACGGATAGCAGATTTGCTATTCATGAGTGCACGCATTTAAGCGTGAATCAGGGTGGTACCGTGGAACAGGTTAACAAAGCCTTTTCATCCCTTAAGCCTAGTATCAATAGGTGTGTATGGGGATGGAAGGGCTTTTTATTTTGGAGTAAAAAACAAGAGGAGGTTATCAACAAATGTTGCAGGAAGCTGCCTTAACAGAAACAAAAACGGAGACCGAATCGGTTACCGGTGCAGATCTGTTATTAAGAGCCTTGGAGAAAGAAAATGTTGAAGTGATTTTTGGTTATCCGGGAGGAGCTGTTCTTCCAATTTACGACAAGCTGTATGACTCAAAGATTCTACATGTTTTGCCCCGCCATGAGCAGGGAGGAATTCATGCAGCCGAAGGATATGCCCGAATCTCAGGAAAGCCGGGTGTTGTGATTGCCACGTCAGGACCGGGAGCAACAAATATTGTAACCGGACTTGCGGATGCAATGATGGATTCACTTCCTCTTATTGTTTTTACAGGCCAGGTGGCAACAGGCGTTATTGGATCGGATGCCTTTCAGGAGGCTGACATCCTTGGGATAACAACCCCTATCACAAAATATAACTATCAGATCCGCAGTATCGAAGATATACCAAGAGTTGTGAAGGAAGCTTTTTATATAGCTTCAACTGGAAGACCTGGACCGGTACTCATTGATGTTCCTAAAGATATCGCATCATTAGCAGCAGAGCCCCCAGAGGAACAGGAAGTTAATTTGCCGGGGTATCAGCCAACATTAAAGCCGAATTATTTGCAGATCCGCAAATTAACAGAAGCAGTAAGCAGAGCGAAAAAGCCTGTCATTTTGGCAGGAGCTGGAGTTCTGCATGCAAGAGCTTCCGAGGAATTAAAAGAGTACGCAGAGCAGCAGCAGATTCCGGTTATCCATACATTGTTGGGGCTTGGAGGATTCCCGGCCAATCATCCGTTATTCATTGGAATGGCAGGGATGCACGGCTGCTATGCCGCCAATATGGGATTGACAGAATGTGATTTGCTTATTAATATTGGTGCCCGTTTTGATGACAGGCTAACAGGCAATTTAAATCATTTTGCACCAAATGCAACAGTAGCCCATATTGATATTGATCCTGCAGAAATCGGCAAAAACGTTCCAACAACCATTCCGATTGTGGCAGATGCAAAAGAAGCCCTTGAGCAGCTGATCCAGCAGGACGGCAAACCGCCTGCACACAAAGAATGGATCGAAACCATCCAGCAATGGCAGAAGGAATTTCCTTACTTCTACGATAAAGAAACAACTGGTTTAAAGCCTCAAAAAGTGATGGAAATGCTCCACTCCAAAACTGGGGGAGAGGCGATTGTGGTAACCGACGTAGGACAGCATCAAATGTGGGCAGCCCAGTATTATCGCTTTAATAAAGCAGACAGATGGGTAACCTCAGGCGGTCTTGGTACTATGGGATTTGGTTTTCCGGCAAGCATAGGTGCACAGCTGGCAGATCCTGATGCATGTGTCCTCGCTGTTTGTGGGGATGGCGGTTTTCAAATGTCCACCCAGGAGCTGGCAGTCATAAAAGAACTGAATTTGCCTGTGAAAATAGTCATTTTAAATAATATGGCCCTTGGCATGGTTCGCCAATGGCAGGAAATCTTTTATGAATCGCGCTTTTCACACAGCAAGATACCTGTACAGCCATCGTTTGTTAAGCTGGCAGAAGCATACGGCATTGAAGGCTATGTAATCCAATCAGAAGAAGAGGCAGAGGCTATTTTGGATGATGTGCTTCATAGCCGTGAACCGGTGCTTTTGGATTTCAGAGTCGATCCGGATGAAAATGTATATCCAATGATTGCCCCTGGAAAAGGACTTCACGAAATGGTAGGTGTTAAACCATGAAAAGAGTAATTTGCCTGACTGTTATGAACCGGCCGGGTGTCCTGAACAGAATTACAAATCTATTTTCAAAAAGAAATTTTAATATTGAAAGCATCTCTGTCGGCCTTTCCGAACATGAAGGGATGTCCCGCATAACTTGTGTCGTCCATGTGGAGGATGACAGGGCAAGCGAACAAATTACCAAACAATTAAATAAGCAAATTGATGTTATTAAAGTTACGGATATTACTGATCAGTCAATTGTTGCAAGAGAACTTGCTCTTATCAAAGTTCAGGCAGTTCCTTACACCAGAAATGAAATATACTCTTTGATTGAGCCATTCAGGGCTTCGGTTATAGATGTAAGCAAAGACAGCATGACCATCCAAATAACCGGAGAATCTGATAAAGTGGAAGCTTTCATTGACTTGATTAAACCATACGGCATTAAAGAGCTTGCCCGAACCGGAACGACTGCATTTCCAAGGGGGACACAGCGTTCTTCCCAGCAGCAGAAGTCATATTCCATTGTTTAACGTTAATTTATTGAAAATAAATAATCTAAAAAACTTTAAAAAAGAGAGGGAGATTTAAAATGGCAAAAATGTATTATAACGGAGATGCAAATGCAGAATATTTAAACGGAAAGAAAGTAGCGGTAATCGGTTACGGATCCCAGGGCCATGCACATGCTTTAAACATGAGGGACAGCGGTGTTGATGTTGTAATTGGCCTTCGTAAAGGGAAATCATGGGAAAAGGCAGCAGAAGACGGCTTTCAAGTATATACAGTAGGAGAAGCAACTGCCCAGGCGGATGTGGTAATGATCCTATTGCCGGATGAACTTCAGCCAAAGGTGTATAAGGAAGAAATCGAACCGAATTTAACCAGCCAGGCATTAATGTTTGCCCACGGCTTTAATATTCACTTTAATCAAATCGTACCTCCTAAAGAATGTGATGTATTGCTTGTTGCTCCTAAAGGTCCAGGACATCTTGTTAGAAGAACCTATGAACAGGATGCAGGTGTACCGGCACTGTTCGCAGTCTACCAGGATGTAACGGGGGAAGCGCAGGAACTGGCGCTAGCTTATGCTAAAGCAATTGGAGCCCTTCGTGCAGGTGCTTTGGAAACAACATTTAAGGAAGAAACTGAAACAGATTTATTCGGGGAGCAGGCAGTACTTTGCGGAGGGCTGACTTCACTTGTAAAAGCTGGCTTTGAAACTCTTACTGAGGCAGGTTATCAGCCTGAATTAGCATACTTTGAATGTTTACATGAGCTTAAACTCATTGTTGACCTTATGTATGAAGGCGGCTTGGAAGGAATGCGGTATTCAATCTCTGATACAGCTCAATGGGGAGACTTTGTAAGCGGACCGCGTGTAGTAGATGCAAGAGTAAAAGAAGAAATGAAGGCAGTTCTAAAGGACATTCAGGAAGGAAAGTTTGCAAAAGGCTGGATTTTGGAAAACCAGGCAAACCGTCCAGTTTTCAACGCAGTGAACCAAAGAGAGAATGAGCATCCAATCGAGCAGGTGGGAAGAGAGCTGCGTAAAATGATGCCGTTTGTAAATAGCAGCAAAAAGAAAGAAGTGGCTGTCAGTGCCAACAATTAAAATTTTTGATACAACTTTAAGAGATGGCGAACAGTCAGCTGGTGTAAATCTTAATTTTTCGGAAAAGCTGGAAATTGCCAGACAGCTAGAGCGCCTGAATGTTGATATTATCGAAGCTGGTTTCCCTGCTGCCTCAAAGGGTGATTTCGCTTCCGTGCAAAAAATTGCCCAATCAATCAGGAACTGCTCGGTAACAGGGCTTGCCAGAGCAGTTATTTCAGATATTGATGCTGCCTGGGAGTCGCTAAAAGATGGAGCTGAGCCAAGAATACATACATTCCTGGCAACCTCCCCCATCCATAGGCAATATAAATTGAAAAAAACAAAAGAAGAAGTAGTTGAAACAGCAGTAGAAACAGTGAAATATGCTGCGGCCAAGTTTCCGATTGTTCAATGGTCAGCAGAGGACGCAACACGGACTGAATTGCCATTCCTTGCTGAAATTATTGAGAAGGTAATCAAGGCAGGAGCAAGGATTATCAATATACCAGATACTGTTGGATATACAACTCCAAAGGAATATGGCGAGATTTTTCAATACCTAAAAAATCATGTTCCTTCTATAGATAAGGTTTCCCTTTCAGCTCATTGCCATGATGATCTGGGGATGGCCATAGCCAATTCTTTGTCAGCGATTGAAAATGGGGCAACACAGATCGAGGGAACCATTAATGGCATAGGTGAAAGAGCTGGAAATGCTGCGTTGGAGGAACTTGCGGTTGCCCTATATATCCGTAATGATCACTATCAGGCATCAACCCGCTTGAACCTGGAGGAAATCAGCCGAACAAGCAGCCTTGTCAGCAAACTTACAGGCATGGTGGTGCCAGCCAACAAAGCAATTGTCGGACGAAATGCTTTTGCCCACGAATCAGGCATACACCAGGATGGCGTGTTGAAAGAGAAAACAACTTATGAAATCATTTCTCCAGATTTGGTAGGTTTCCAATCCAATTCTATGGTGCTTGGAAAGCATTCAGGACGGCATGCATTTAAAAATCGCCTGATGGAACTGGGGCTTGAAGTTTCAGATGAAGATGTTAAACCATTATTTACGGTATTTAAAGATTTGGCTGACCGCAAAAAAGAGATGACAGATGATGACCTTGCTGCAATCGTATTGGAAGAAAAGCTCTCCAAAGAACAGCGTTTCTACGAGCTGATCGGTATCCAAATCCAATATGGCACCAATTCCGTCCCAACGGCGACTGTTACCCTTTCAGGTTCAAATAATGAGGTTATCCAGGAAGCGGGTACGGGGGCAGGAAGCATAGAAGCACTTTATAACACATTGGAAAAGTGCGTAAATGAAACGGTTAACCTTCTTGATTACCGGATTCAATCTGTCGGGGCAGGCAGAGATGCTCTAGCCCAAGTATTTGTGAAACTGAAGTATGATGGAGTGGAGACCAGCGGCCGGGGATTAGCTCAGGACGTACTGGAAGCTTCATCAAGAGCCTATTTGAATGCTGTTAATAGAGTGATTTACATGAATAAGAAAACAGCAGCTCCTGCAGTTGAGGCAAGATAAAAAAATTACGATAGAGGCGCCGCTTCTATGGCACCTTTCAAACTAAAAAACTAGGCGGAGGGATTAAAATGAAAAAACGTATCGCGGTACTTCCTGGAGATGGAATCGGCAAAGAAGTGGTGAAGGGAGCAATTGAAGTCCTGCAGGCTGTGGGGGAACGTTTCGGGCACCAATTTTATTTTTCATACGGAAAAATCGGCGGAACGGCAATTGATGCAGCAGGAACTCCGCTGCCTGATGAAACAATGGAGCTTTGCAAAGAAAGCGATGCGGTATTGCTTGGAGCGGTTGGAGGTCCAAAATGGGATCAGCAGCCTCTCCACCTTCGACCTGAAAGGGGCCTTTTGAAGATTCGCAAAGAATTGAATTTATATGCGAATCTGCGGCCAACCCAGTATTATTCAAGCCTTTCAGATACTTCGCCATTAAGGAAGGAAGTTATAGAAGGCGTTGATATGCTGATGGTAAGGGAATTAACCGGCGGCCTGTATTTCGGGAAGCCAAGCGAACGTACACAGCAGAACGGGGAAGACGCAGTAGTTGATACATTATTTTATCAAAAGGAAGAAATGCACCGTGTAATTAAACTGGCTTTCGAACTTGCCAGAAAACGGCGCGGAAAAGTCACATCCGTCGATAAAGCGAATGTCCTTGAATCAAGCAGAATGTGGAGAGAGGTAGCGGAGGACATTTCAAACCAATATCCGGACGTTGTTTTAGAGCATATGCTTGTGGATAATGCTGCTATGCAAATGATTAAAAATCCGAAGCAGTTCGATGTTGTGGTAACGGAAAATATGTTTGGAGATATTTTGAGCGATGAAGCATCCGTATTGACAGGTTCTTTGGGGATGCTGCCATCTGCAAGCATTTCAGAGAATGGACCATATTTATACGAGCCAATCCATGGTTCAGCACCGGATATTGAAGGCAAGAATGCAGCCAACCCAATTGCCATGATTTTATCGGCTGCTATGATGCTTCGCTTATCTTTTGGAATGGAAGAGGAAGCAGAAGCAATCGAAAATGCTGTAAATCAAGTACTCGATGCAGGCTACCGTACGAGAGACATCGCGTCATTCGGAAAAAAACAGGTTTCTACATCGGAAATGATCGAAGAAGTGAAGGCTACTCTTCTGGATAACGAAGCAATCTTAAATATCATGGGGGCTTATGCATAGATTTAATCACTAAAAACTGAAACACGGCCTTAATCGGCCGTGTTTCTTTTAAAAAGGGCGTGGAGCAAATAATGGGAAAATCAATTGTAGATAAGGTTTGGGAAAAACATGTTGTCCACAGGGAAGAAGGAAAGCCGGATTTAATATACATTGACCTTCATTTAGTGCATGAAGTTACCTCACCTCAGGCTTTTTCCGGATTAAGAATGAAAAATAGAAAAGTAAGAAGGCCAGACAAAACGTTTGCCACTGTTGACCATAACATTCCTACTGATAATCGAAAAGTAATTAATGATCCGGTGGCGTTGAACCAAATGACCACCCTTGAACAAAACTGCTTGGAATTTGGGATCCCGCTTGCCGGGCTGGACAGTCCTGAACAGGGGATTGTGCACGTCATCGGGCCGGAGTTGGGGCTTACACAGCCGGGGATGACTATTGTATGCGGTGACAGCCATACCTCTACACATGGCGCTTTTGGATCCATTGCCTTTGGAATAGGCACAAGTGAAGTGGAGCATGTGATGGCAACCCAGACCTTATGGCAAACAAAGCCTAAAACATTAAAGCTGGAAATTAATGGTGAATTGAATAAGGGTGTTACAGCAAAGGATGTCATTCTTTATGTGATTGCCAAAAATGGGATTGGTTTTGGGACCGGCCATATTATTGAGTATTGCGGGAATGCCATTGCCAATATGACGATGGAAGAAAGAATGACAATTTGCAATATGTCAATCGAAGGTGGAGCCAGAGCAGGGCTGGTTAGTCCCGATGAAACGACGTTTGCCTATCTCGAAGGACGAAAGTATGCTCCAAAAGGGGGAGACTTCGCGCAAGCAGTTGAAAGCTGGAAAGAACTTGCTTCAGACCCGGATGCAGCCTACGATAAAACCATCGAAATTAATGCAGCTGATATTGCACCAATGGTCAGCTGGGGGACGAACCCATCGATGACCTCAAAAGTGACTGAACAAATTCCAAAGCTTGAGGATTGTGAAACCGAGCTCGAAAAAAAATCGCTATCCAGAGCTTTAGCTTATATGGGCTTGCAGGAAGGACAAAAAATTGAAGACATTCAAATTCAGCACGTTTTCATTGGGTCGTGCACGAATTCCCGATTAGAGGACTTGAGACAGGCAGCAGAAATCATCAGAGGCAAAAATGTTCATCCGCAAGTTAGAGCGCTTGTTGTTCCCGGTTCGCAACAAGTGAAAAAGCAGGCGGAGGCTGAAGGCCTTGATGTTATTTTCAAGCAAGCTGGCTTCGAATGGAGAGAATCAGGATGCAGTATGTGTCTGAGCATGAACAATGATATTGTGCCGAGCGGCGAGCATTGTGCTTCAACCTCAAACCGCAATTTTGAGGGACGCCAAGGATCTGGAGCAAGAACACATCTTGTCAGCCCAATGATGGCAGCTGCAGCTGCATTGTACGGACACTTTGTGGACGTGGGCGCTTTGCTGGCAGCGGAAACAGTTCAATAAGAAGGAGGAGAGCAGAATGAGCGGATTTAAAACTTTACAAGGAAAAGCAGTTGCTCTAGACAGGGCGAATGTAGATACAGATCAAATTATCCCTAAGCAATTCCTAAAAAGAATTGAAAAGACAGGATTTGGCCAATATCTTTTCTATGACTGGAGATTTACTAAAGAGGGAGAACCCAACCAGGAGTTTGAACTGAATAAGGAAGAAAACCAGGGTGCTCCTATTCTTATTGCGAATGAAAATTTTGGCTGCGGATCTTCACGTGAGCATGCTCCCTGGGCACTGGGAGATTTTGGTTTTAAAGTGATAATCGCACCTTCTTTTGCTGATATTTTTCATCAAAACTGTTTAAAGAATGGTCTATTGCCTATCAGCCTGCCTGCTGAAACGGTGAATTATTTGCTTGAGCGTGCAAAGAACCAGCCTTATGAATTGAAGATTGACCTTCAAAATGAAAATATTGAAGATGGGCAAGGCTTCACCGCCCAATTCTCTATCGATGATTATTGGAAGAAGATGCTGATTAATGGCTGGGATGAGATCGAGATAACTCTGCAATTAGAAGATAACATTGCAGATTTCGAGAAAAATGAGCTTGTGCAACATTAAATATTAGAAGATTCATGGCTGATGCCGTGAATCTTTTTGTTTTTTTACTATTTCATGCTAAACTAACTTCAAAAATATAAGTTGAGGCGGTACTAGCATGGACAAACGGGAACGGAAAAAACCAAACAGTAAAATTATTCTATTTCCCGGAATTGAGAAAAGATTGTTGGAAAAAGGGCTTGAGAGCTTTCAGCAAAGAAGGTATCAAGAATCTATCCGTTTCTTTGAGGAAGCGATGGAGATCGAACCTGATAATACCGATATCCATATAGGGCTCGTTCTGGCTTATTTTGAAGCCGGCGGACTTCATAAAGCAAAAGACCTAGCTAATAAAATGCTTCAATCAGGTATTGGAGATTACATACAGGTAATGGATTTATATTTAATGATCCTTGTTCAGCTTCATCAATATAGTGAGATCGTTGCAACCATTGAGGTTCTGCTGGAAGAGAGGGAAATTCCGAAGGAGAAATTTGAGCATTTTAGCAGAATGCTTGAATTCAGCAGAAAAATGGCTAGTTCAAAACCGGAAGAACGGGAGAAAGAAGCTCTACCTATAGAAGAATTTAAAAATAAAAAGCTTAATCTATTTTCTTATAAGGATCAAAATGAGCAAATGCAGCTGGCTGCACAGCTGGCAGAGCATAATATAAGGCCTTATGTAGAAGACATTAAAGCATACCTTGAATCCAGCGAGGGTCATCCTTTTTTTAAAACAATGCTTTTAAATGTGCTGTCAGAGCATGAGTATGATAAAGAAGTATTGCTGCGGAAATTTGATAAAAGCATTCAGATTAAGCCTTCGGAGCTTCCGCCGGTACACCAGCAGCCGCAGCTTTTAACGCTTATAAGCCGGTTGGGTGCCCAGCTGGAGCAGGAAGACCCCATACTATATGAAAATACAAAAAGCCTCATTCAAAGGCATTTCTTTATGCTCTATCCACTTGAGGTCCAACCGGCTAATGCAGCATCCTGGGCCGCGGCATACCATAGTCTTGCAAACGAGTACCATGGCCTGGGTGATTCTAATGACAAGCTCGGACAAATATACGGGGCATCTGAAGAAGAAGTTGAACAAGCTTTAGCCTTCATAAGAAAGATAGAAGAAATTTCTTATCCCAATATTTAGCCTTCAATGTTGAAAGACCGGGTACGTATGTTATAATATAATGGTTGTATTATGTGTATATATACATTTAATCCATGGATATGGCTTGCAAAACAAGGGATATTCATAACATTCTGCTGTGAATGAAATGATAATAGATTTTTGGAGGGAAATGATTGTATGTCTGCTAAATTTGAAAAGTTAGAAGGGAACCGCGGGGTTCTTACAATTGAAGTAGATGCAGAGAAAGTAAACGAAGGTTTAGACGCTGCATTTAAAAAAGTAGTTAAGCAAGTAAACGTACCAGGATTCCGTAAAGGTAAAATGCCTCGCGGAATGTTTGAAAAGCGTTTCGGAGTTGAATCTTTATACCAGGATGCAGTAGATTATCTTCTTCCTGAAGCTTATGCAAATGCAATCGACGAAACAGGAATTGAACCTGTAGACCGTCCTGAAATTGATGTAGAGCAAATTGAACAAGGCAAGAGCCTAATCTTCAAAGCTACAGTAACTGTTAAGCCAGAAGTAAAGCTTGGCGAATACAAAGACCTTGAAGTTCAGCCGCTTGATACAAACGTTACTGATGAAGATGTTAACAATGAGTTAACTTCCCTTCAGGAAAGACAAGCTGAACTAGCTGTTAAAGAAGAAGGCAAAGCAGAAAACGGCGATACAGTTGTTATGGACTTTGAAGGATTCGTTGATGGAGAAGCTTTCGAAGGCGGAAAAGCTGAAAACTACTCACTTGAACTTGGTTCAGGCCAATTCATCCCAGGTTTTGAAGAAAAATTGCTTGGAACTGCTGCTGGTGAATCAAAAGATGTTGAAGTGACTTTCCCAGAGGAATACCATGCTGCTGAGTTAGCTGGCAAGCCTGCAACTTTCAAAGTAACAGTACATGAAATCAAAACGAAACAGCTCCCTGAGCTGGATGATGAATTTGCTAAGGATGCCGACGAAGAAGTTGAAACGTTGGATGCATTAAAAGAGAAAATCAAAACCCGTTTAGAAGAAAGCAAGAAGCATGAAGCTGAGCATCATGTTCGTGACACTGTAGTAGAAGCGGCTGCTGCAAATGCGGAAGTTGAAATTCCTTCTGCAATGGTGGACACTGAAGTTGACCGCATGATGCAGGAATTCGAACAGCGCCTTCAAATGCAAGGCATGAACCTTGAATTATACTTCCAGTTCTCTGGTCAAGATGAAGCTGCATTGCGCGAACAAATGAAAGAGGAAGCTGAAAAGCGTGTACGCGTAAACCTTACTCTTGAAGCAATCGCAAAAGCAGAAAACATTGAAGTAGCGGACGAAGAAGTGACAGAAGAACTTAACAAAATGGCAGAAATGTACAACATGTCTGTTGACCAGATCAAACAAGCGCTTGGAAGCCTTGAAGGCCTAAAAGCAGATCTTCAAATTAAAAAAGCAGTTGATTTCCTTGTGGAAAATAGTAAAACTGTTGCATAATAGAAGTAATAGAAACAAGGCGCGAGTTTATCGTGCCTTGTTTTATACAATCTAGACTATACTTAACAGCACAAAGTGCCCTTGTATCTTTTGCCAAGTGAAAAGTTTTACGACATATTTGACATGGACAGGAATACAAATACATATATATAGTTAATTTAATTATCGGTCTGAGGGGCCGACTTAATTTAGCCATTTTTGGTTAAGCTTATGGAAGTACATATAAATTCAGCCTGTTTTTCTTTGCGGATTACCATCACATGCCTGCATACATAATCTACTCGGTTTCTAAGAGTTATCATTTCCTGTCCACTGTAAAAATGTGTTACAATGCAATACATAACTGCTGAAGGTTTTGATTTTTAAGAAAGTGTGAATTATTAAAGATGGGCTACTGACAGGATTTCAGGTGCCTTTAACAGATATTTCCGCTTTTTTGTATGCTGTATAGCTCAGAGCGCCATCGGCTAAAGTTCTTAAGCCGGTAGGCAGGTGCTCTTTGCTTTTCTTGTTGGCTGAATATGAATTGATTGCATGTGATTTCGCAAGCTTAATATATCGTTTTGAAGTTTCTTTCAAGGGGTGAAGGATTTGTTTAAATTTAATGATGAAAAAGGGCAATTAAAATGTTCTTTCTGCGGAAAGACACAGGACCAGGTTCGCAAACTAGTTGCCGGACCAGGGGTTTATATATGTGATGAATGCATTGAGCTCTGCACAGAAATTGTTGAGGAAGAGCTTGGTACAGAAGAAGAAGTTGAATTCAAGGATGTGCCGAAGCCGGCCGAAATCCGTGATATTCTTGATGAATATGTTATAGGCCAGGATCAGGCAAAGAAATCTTTATCTGTCGCGGTGTATAACCACTATAAGCGCATCAATTCCAACAGTAAGATTGATGAAGTAGAACTATCAAAAAGTAATATCGCCATGATCGGGCCGACAGGAAGCGGTAAGACATTGCTTGCCCAGACACTGGCACGTATTCTTAATGTTCCGTTTGCCATCGCTGATGCAACTTCATTGACTGAGGCTGGGTATGTTGGAGAGGATGTTGAAAATATTCTCTTAAAGCTGATCCAGGCAGCAGACTATGATGTTGAAAAGGCTGAAAAAGGGATTATTTATATCGATGAAATTGATAAAGTAGCACGAAAGTCGGAAAACCCTTCCATTACTCGCGATGTTTCAGGTGAAGGTGTACAGCAGGCCTTATTGAAAATCCTGGAAGGTACAGTTGCCAGCGTACCGCCTCAAGGCGGCCGTAAGCACCCGCATCAGGAATTCATTCAAATCGATACAACCAATATCCTATTTATTTGCGGCGGTGCATTCGATGGCATCGAGCAAATCATTAAACGCCGTCTTGGCCAGAAGGTAATTGGCTTCGGCTCTGATCAAAAACAAAAAGAAATCGAACCAAAGGATCTCCTAGCAAAGGTACTTCCAGAAGACTTGCTGAAGTTTGGTTTAATTCCGGAATTTATCGGACGCCTTCCGGTTATTGCAAGCCTCTCACAGCTTGATGAAGCAGCATTGATTGAGATTTTAACGAAGCCTAAAAACGCACTTGTTAAACAATATCAAAAAATGCTTGAGCTAGATGATGTAGAACTTGAATTTGAAGAAGGTGCTCTTGAAGAGATTGCTAAAAAAGCAATTGAAAGAAAGACAGGGGCACGCGGACTCCGTTCCATTATTGAAGGAATTATGCTGGATGTCATGTTTGATCTTCCTTCACGTGAAGATATTAAAAAATGTATTATCACAAAAGAAACAGTTATCGACAACGGTACTCCGAAGCTTGTTTTAGAGGATGGAACAGTTGTTGAAGAAGAACGCAAAACTTCTGCATGATTATGTGGCCAGCCCTTATGGGCCTGGCCATTTTTATATGAATTATGCCTTTAAAGGGAGTTTTAGCTTCCTTCCCTTTGCCGTCTTCTTTCCATACTTTTAAGTGAATTCCTTGTTTATTCCAACTCAGTGAGGGAGATACTAGCATTATCAGCGAGAACTAATAATGCAGGAGGGAACACAATGAGTTGGACGGGGATTGCTTTATTTATCCAATTGTTTTTTGGAATTGTCATCGGGCTTTATTTTTGGAATTTGCTAAGAAGCCAGCGGACACAAAAGGTTTCAATTGACCGGGAATCAAGAAAAGAAATGGATGTATTAAAAAAGATGCGCTCAATATCTTTAACAGAGCCATTGGCTGAAAAAGTGCGTCCAACCAGCTTCGCGGATATTGTCGGGCAGGAAGACGGAATTAAATCTCTGAAAGCAGCATTGTGCGGACCCAATCCTCAGCATGTCATTATTTATGGGCCTCCCGGTGTGGGGAAAACGGCTGCAGCCAGATTGGTTTTAGAGGAAGCGAAGAAAAATGAGAAGTCTCCATTTCAGCCATCCTCCGTATTTATTGAATTGGATGCCACAACAGCCAGGTTCGATGAACGGGGAATTGCTGATCCTCTCATAGGCTCTGTCCACGATCCTATCTATCAGGGAGCGGGTGCAATGGGACAGGCGGGTATACCACAGCCTAAACAAGGAGCAGTTACAAATGCTCATGGAGGGGTGCTGTTTATTGATGAAATTGGAGAACTCCACCCTATTCAAATGAACAAACTTTTGAAGGTGCTTGAAGATCGTAAAGTATTTCTTGAGAGTGCATATTATAATGAAGAAAATACACAAATTCCAAATCATATTCATGATATTTTTAAGAATGGGCTTCCGGCTGATTTCCGGTTAATTGGGGCAACGACCAGAACGCCAAATGAAATCCCGCCAGCTATTCGTTCTAGGTGCATGGAGGTATTTTTCAGGGAATTGGCCGAAGAAGAAATTGCGGTTATCGGGAAAAAAGCTGCTGATAAAGTCAATCTTAAAATAAGTGAAAATGCACTGGGAATCCTGGCGAATTATGCAAGAAATGGCCGTGAAGCTGTAAATATGGTTCAAATTTCGGCTGGGCTTGCCATTACAGAAGATAGAGGTTACATAAAAGATGAGGATATTGAGTGGGTAATACAGTCGAGCCAGCTTACCCCGAGAATGGAACGGAAAATCAATTCCAATTCAGCGGTCGGCCTTGTAAACGGCCTGGCAGTTTATGGGCCAAATTCAGGTGCCCTGCTTGATATAGAAGTTACAGTGATACCGGCTAAAGAGAAGGGCAGTATTAATATTACAGGGATTGTGGAAGAAGAAAGCATTGGCGGGCAAGGAAAATCAATCCGCAGAAAAAGTATGGCCAAAGGGTCAATTGAAAATGTAATAACTGTTCTCAGGTCAATGGGGGTCCCGGCAGATGAGTATGATATTCATGTTAACTTCCCGGGCGGTGTTCCGATAGACGGGCCTTCGGCTGGTATTGCCATGGCGACGGGAATTTATTCTGCGATTTATAAGCGCCCGGTTGACCATACTCTGGCCATGACTGGAGAAATCAGCATTCATGGCTACGTAAAGCCAATTGGGGGAGTATATCCAAAAGTGAAAGCTGCCAAAAAAGCAGGAGCCCAAACCGTGATTATCCCGAAAGAAAATATGCAATCCATACTAAAAGAAATCACAGGCATAAAAATTGTACCTGTAAGCCATTTAAATGAAGTATTTGAATTGGCCCTACTAAAAGATTTTCACAAAGAGCAAGCTATAACCGCTTCAATCGAATTATCGAAAAAAGAGAGCATCTAGTGGTCTAGCTCAGGCATACCGGGGAATCTAAGGATTAAATTCCCGGTCAAGCGCCTTCCGCTAATAGCGGTAAAAAACTTCGGTTTGCAGTTTAGGCTACAAACCGAAGTTTTATTTGCGTAAAGAAGGATAAAGTGTAATTATCAGTTAGTTTTTCCGATACAGTCATCCGCTTTTCTCTTTGATAGACACTGTTTAATAAATACGATAGAATTGTACAAAGAAATTATTAGCAATTTTGGGGTTAAAAAGATATGCATTTGGAGGTGCAAAGGAATGGCGAAAAAGAAAGAAATCATCGTCCCCCTCCTGCCGCTTCGGGGTTTGCTTGTTTATCCGACCATGGTTCTTCACTTGGATGTAGGCCGTGAGAGATCGGTGCAGGCCCTTGAAAAAGCAATGGTAGGTGACCATTTAATTTTCTTAACAACGCAAAAAGATATATCTATAGATGAACCGTCTGAGGACGATTTGTATCACATGGGTACGCTTACCCGTGTAAAGCAGATGCTCAAGCTCCCAAACGGAACGATCCGTGTGCTGGTTGAAGGGCTGAAAAGGGCTGAAATCATCCAATTTCAAGAAGAAGCTGAACATTATTCCGTTAGTGTTAAGGTCTTTGAGGATCCTGATACTAAGGATGTGGAAGACCAGGCTTTAATGAGAACAATGCTGGAGTATTTTGAGCAATACATAAAGGTCTCGAAGAAAATTTCTGCAGAAACGTATTCTTCGGTTGCAGATATAGAAGAGCCGGGCCGTATGGCAGATATCATCTCTTCGCATTTGCCTTTGAAGCTCAAGGAGAAGCAGGAAATTCTTGAAACAATTGATGTAAAGGAACGCATGAACCAGGTTATTGAAATCATCCATAATGAAAAGGAAGTTCTGAACCTGGAAAAGAAGATTGGCCAGCGCGTTAAAAAGTCAATGGAAAGAACGCAAAAGGAATACTATTTGCGGGAACAGATGAAAGCAATCCAAAAGGAGCTAGGGGACAAGGAAGGCAAGACAGGAGAAATTGCCGATCTTACTGATAAAATCGAGAAAGCAGGCATGCCGGAGCATGTCCAGCTAACAGCATTAAAGGAACTCGATCGTTATGAAAAGGTTCCATCCAGTTCTGCTGAAAGTGCCGTCATCCGAAACTATATTGAATGGCTTGTTACATTGCCATGGTCAAATGCAACGGAGGATGATCTGGACATCCGTAAAGCGGAACGTATTCTCAATGAAGACCATTACGGCCTTGAAAAGGTTAAGGAACGGGTTCTTGAATACCTTGCCGTCCAGAAACTGACAAACTCCCTTAAAGGTCCTATTCTATGTCTTGCAGGACCTCCAGGAGTTGGTAAAACAAGTCTGGCACGATCAATCGCAACCTCGCTTAACCGGAATTTTGTAAGGGTATCTCTTGGAGGGGTACGGGATGAGTCAGAGATCCGTGGCCATAGAAGAACGTATGTAGGAGCCATGCCGGGACGCATCATCCAGGGAATGAAGAAAGCAGGTACAAATAATCCTGTGTTTTTACTTGATGAAATAGACAAGATGTCTTCAGACTTTCGCGGAGATCCTTCATCAGCCATGCTAGAGGTACTAGATCCGGAGCAAAACCATAACTTTAGCGATCATTACATTGAAGAAACGTATAATCTTTCCAAGGTTATGTTTATTGCAACAGCAAATAATCTGGGAACAATACCAGGCCCATTGCTGGACAGAATGGAAATTATCACAATTGCCGGCTATACCGAGCAGGAGAAAATACACATTGCAAAAGACCACCTGCTTCCAAAGCAAGTAAAGGAACATGGGCTTTCCAAGTCTCAGCTTCAAATTCGCGAAGATGGGCTGCAAATGGTAGTCCGTTATTATACCCGTGAAGCTGGAGTCCGCGGATTGGAGCGCCAGCTTGCTACAATTTGCAGGAAAACAGCCAAGATCATCGTCTCAGGGGACAAGAAGAAAGTCATTGTGTCTGCAAAGAATGTAGAAGAGTTTCTTGGAAAACCAAAGTTCCGATACGGCCAGGCGGAGCAAGAGGACCAAGTTGGTGTTGCCACCGGGCTGGCATATACGACTGTCGGCGGCGACACGCTGCAAATTGAAGTATCCCTTTCGCCAGGCAAAGGAAAGCTTGTCTTAACAGGCAAGCTGGGAGATGTCATGAAGGAATCTGCACAAGCTGCGTTCAGTTATGTACGTTCCAAAGCAAAGGAACTTGGCATTGATGAGAACTTCCATGAAAAACATGACATCCATATTCATGTTCCGGAGGGGGCTGTTCCAAAGGATGGACCATCAGCTGGTATAACCATTACTACAGCGTTGGTATCAGCCCTGTCAGGAAAACCGATCCGCAAAGAAGTGGGAATGACAGGCGAAATTACACTAAGGGGACGGGTCCTCCCTATCGGCGGCTTAAAAGAGAAATCATTAAGTGCACACCGTGCCGGATTGACCAAAATTATCCTACCAAAAGATAATGAGAAAGATATCGAGGATATCCCGGAAAGCATCCGGGAGGAACTTGATTTTGTTTTGGTGTCACATGTAGATGAAGTACTGAAGCATGCCCTGAACGGCGGTGCACAAGCATGAAAGTAACCAGCTCAGAAATCGTCATCAGTGCTGTAAAGCCGGATCAATACCCTGACAGTGAATTGCCGGAGTTTGCCCTTGCTGGCCGTTCAAATGTCGGGAAATCCTCTTTTATCAATAAAATGCTCAATAGAAGGGGACTGGCGAGAATCTCCTCCAAGCCAGGAAAAACGCAAACATTAAACTTCTACCTCATTAATGAGATGCTGCACTTTGTAGATGTACCAGGCTATGGTTATGCAAAGGTATCTAAAAAAGAACGTGAAGCATGGGGTAAAATGATTGAAACCTATTTAACAAACAGAGAGCAGTTAAAGGCAGTTGTTCTGATTGTTGATTTGCGGCATCCTCCAACAAATGATGATGTCATGATGTATGACTTTTTAAAACATTATGACATTCCTTGTGTAGTGATTGCCACAAAAGCGGATAAGATACCAAAGTCCAAGTGGCAAAAGCATATGAAGATAACAAAAGAAACATTGGATATTGACCAGAATGACCAGATTATCATGTTTTCCTCGGAAACAGGGTATGGAAAAGATCAGGCTTGGTCTGCACTGCTAAGCTATATGTAAAAGAATCCCGCTGTATATTGCAGCGGGATTTTTTCGTGCTTAAGGAGCAGGCGGATATGACTAGGTGTGTATAACCTGGCAGAAGATGCGAAGCTGTGTGGAAAGATAAGCAAACCGATTTGGCTTTGTCGAATCAAAAGGAATTTGCAGGATAAACGAGGATCTAAGGACATAATGGAGCAAAGGGCATGTCAGTTGATGAGAATCGGCCATATCATTGTTTATCATGAATTATCATAAAATATGAATTTTGAGAAAATTTTAAAAGAATGATAAAGTTAAAGGGTATTTATAAAAGAGAGAAACTGAAGGGGGAATTTAGACTAGTGAGACATTGGTTAAAAGGAATTATAGCAGCTGCTTTCGTATTGATCCTGGCTGCGTGTGGATCAGAGGAAGCGTCTAAAGATGGAATGGACCTTGTAGAAGATGGAAAGTTTACGTATGCGGCATCAGGTGAGTTCAAACCTTTTAGTTTTACAAATGATGATGGAAGCATGAGCGGCTTTGATATTGAAGTAGCAGAAGCTGTAGCAAAAGAGCTTGGACTCGAGCCGGTTCAGAATAAATTTAAATTTGGAGGTATTGTGGAAGGCGTAAAATCCGGCCGTTTTGATGCAGCTGTAGCCAGCCATACAATTACTGAAGAACGCTTACAGGCTGTCAACTTCTCGACGCCTTACTACTATTCAGGTCCGCAAATTTATGTGCGCCCAGATAGTTCTGTTGAAACACTTGAAGATTTGGAAGGCTTGGAAATCGCCGTATCTAAAGGCTCTACATATACTGCAAATGCAGAAGAAGTCACAGATAATATTCAATTTTACGACAGTGATGTTGTAGCCCTGGAAGCATTAAGCAAAGGCAAGCATGATGCTGTTATTACAGACTTTATAACAGGAAAAGAAGCGATTGGCGCAGGTATGGAAATTGAAGGAAAAGAGCTTATTGGACGCAGTGAGCAGGCAATCGCAGTTGCAAAGGATAATGAAGAGCTCTTGGAAAAAGTAAATGAAGCTCTGGAAACACTTCGCGAGAATGGAACACTCACAGAAATCAGCAAAAAATATATCGGTGAAGATATAACGGTTGATCCTGAGAAGGAATAACATTGCGGGCGGATGTGTGTAGAATGCATTCGCCTGTTTTATTTATTTAGGCTCTTTTCTCATGAATGTTGTTATAGCTTATGAATTCTGCCCGTTGATTTCAGCACGGGGCACTCAGCGAACCACGGGGCTACCGGGAGCCTCCTCGACGCTCTGCGTCTGCGGGTCTCCCTTGGTAAGCTACTCCCGTAGGACGTTGAATAAGCTTCCTCGAATGGACACCGCACGAAGAAAATGTGATAGCATTTTCGAGGATCTCGCGCCTTCAGCTCCAATCAACTCAGTGGTTAAAATTAGTTAGCTGCCCGTAAGCAACAAACTTTAAGAAAACAGCTTTTTTAAAACAACATCAAACTCAACTAGCATCGGATAGGAGGGATCCTTTTGGATTTGCTTACGAAGTTTATTGATACATATCCCGTTTTTTTAAAAGGGATGCTGTTAACCTTTCAGTTAACAGCGGTAGCCGTTTTTATTGCCATTTTTATAGGTTTGTTTTTTGCCTTTTTAAAGATATCAAGAATAAAAGTTTTGGAATGGATTGCTGATATTTATATTTTCCTGGTAAGAGGAACACCGCTGGTTGTACAAATTTTCATTTTTTATTTTGGATTGACTGCTTTGGATATATCACAGTTTTGGTCCGTTGTGCTTGGACTTGCCTTCCACAATGGCGCATATATAGCGGAAATATTTAGAGGCTCCATCCAATCCATCGATAAGGGACAGATGGAAGCAGGGCGTTCGCTTGGCATGACAGCCGGCCTGGCGATGAGGAGAATTATTCTTCCCCAAGCTTTCCGCCGTGCCATGCCGCCGCTCGGCAATCAGTTTATAATTGCTTTGAAGGATTCTTCGCTTGCTTCCTTCATCGGCATGTACGAGCTCTTTAATGTGGCAACAACATATGGTTCTAACGAATATGACTACATGAGCTATTTGCTGATCGTAGCTGTTTACTATTTAGTACTTGTACTTATTTTCTCTGTCCTTGTAAATATGGTTGAGAAGAGAATGGCAAGCAGTGATTAAGGAGGAAGGATAGGCATGAGTGAATCGTACATGATAAAAGTGGAAAAGCTTAATAAATCATTCGGTGATTTGCATGTATTAAAGGATATTGACATAACAGTGAAAGAAAGTGACGTGGTTTGCCTGATCGGTGCGAGCGGGTCCGGAAAAAGCACACTGCTCCGCTGCTTGAACTTTCTTGAGCTGAAAGATAGCGGAAACATCATTTTTGAGGGTGAAAAGGTTGAAAAAGAAACCCATGACCTTAATAAAGTCAGGGAAAAGGTCGGAATGGTTTTCCAGCATTTTCACCTTTTTCCTCATATGACGGTTCTCGAGAACGTCATGGAAGCACCCTTGCATGTAAAAAAGCTGTCTAAAGATCAAGTAAAAAAGGAAGCGCAGGAGCTGTTAAGAAAAGTGGGGCTTTCTGATAAAGAAAACGTGTATCCATCAAAGCTATCCGGGGGACAGAAGCAGCGTGTTGCCATTGCCAGGGCTCTGGCGATGAAACCGGATATCATGCTTTTTGATGAGCCGACATCCGCCTTGGATCCGGAGCTTGTCGGGGAAGTTCTTTCAACAATGAAAGAATTGGCTGAAGAAGGCATGACCATGGTGGTCGTTACCCATGAAATGGGCTTTGCGAAAGAGGTTGCCGACTGGGCTGTTTATATGCACGATGGAAGAATTGTGGAAGTTGGGCATCCGGAGGATTTGTTTAATAATCCAAAAGAAGAGAGGACCAAGAACTTTTTGGATTCCGTCTTATAATATTGTTTGCATACAGAAAAGACAGGGGAAGAGTAATGTATCCTCTGTCTTTTCTATTTTTTCTTTGCAATTAAGAAATAGAATCCAATTAGAATTAAGAGAATCGGCCAGAAGCGCCAGGCGTTGGATACGCCGTTTTCCAGAAGTCCCATCCATTCAATGACTCTGTCATAAAAAAGCAGCATGGCGGCAAGAATTAAAAATAAGATGCCCTGGAACAAGCCAGTGCCTGTCTTTTGGTGGCGAAGAAGGAAACCCAGTGCAATGATCAGAATAAAAGTTCCTATGTGATCGGGCCATATTTCAAGGCGGTTCACAACATGGAAGTGCAGGCCGAATCCGGCCAAAATCACACCCGGCAGGATTGCCTCATAGTCTCTGGCGCCATAAGCCTGAAATAAAAAGGCGCCCCCGACGATCAAAAGAAGAGTAGGCCAAGTATAAAACGGCTGTAAGGGACTGAAGTTTGTTTGCTGCAGGAAAAAGTAGGCTCCAAAGCCGATCAAGATTATTCCCGGGAAAATACGCTGATTTTTCATTAAAACACCACTTCCAATAAGGTTCACTTGAATCTGGCAAGTTTTTTTGTTACTGTACTAAAGGGAGTATTTGTCTATTTCAGAAATAAGTTATTAAAGTTAATTTTTCTATCTTTTTAATTTGACTGCTGTCTAGCTTCAAGCGCCATCGGCTTGAGGGCCTTGTCGCCGATAAGCAGGCGCCTTACACTTTTCCTGTCTAAAACATATTAACATATGTGTTCAATTTCTGTTCACATTTTAGCATTAAATTAAATAAATAGAAGTGATATAATTATCTTAGTGAACTATGCAATTTATCTGGGGGTGTCAATTTCAAATGCATATCTTGGTCGTCGGTCTAAACTATAAAACTGCCCCTGTTGAAATTCGTGAGCGTCTAACCTTTAATTCTTCACAATTGGGCGATGCTATGAAGACATTGAATGATAAAAAGAGCATCTTAGAGAATATTATTCTGTCTACATGCAATCGGACCGAAATTTATGCGGTGGTGGACCAGCTTCATACTGGCCGTTATTATATAAAGGAATTTCTGGCAGAGCATTTTAATATGGATCAAAGCGAATTTTCTCCTTTCCTGTTTATCTATGAAGAGGATGGGGCAATAGAGCATTTATTTAAAGTTGCATGCGGCCTGAATTCCATGATTCTTGGAGAAACACAAATTTTGGGACAGGTACGGTCAAGCTTTCTGGAGGCTCAATCAGAAAAAACGACTGGTACGGTATTCAACCACCTGTTTAAGCAGGCGGTAACCCTTGCGAAGCGTGCACATTCTGAAACTGATATAGGGGCTAATGCTGTTTCAGTCAGCTACGCAGCAGTAGAACTGGCTAAAAAAATATTCGGTACGCTTGAAAATAAGCATGTCCTTATTTTAGGCGCTGGCAAAATGGGAGAGCTTGCAATCCAGAACCTTCATGCTAATGGAGCGAGTAAAGTAACTGTCATTAACCGCACTTATGAAAAAGCTCAGGATCTTGCAAGCCGTTATGCCGGTGAAGCAAAGACACTGGATGAGCTGCAAAACGCCCTTATGGATGCTGATATTTTGATCAGTTCAACGGGAGCCAAAGAGTTTGTTATTACTAAGGACATGATGGCTAACGTGGAAAAAATGCGCAAAGGCAAGCCTCTGTTTATGGTGGATATTGCCGTGCCGCGGGATTTGGATCCAAAGCTGGCTGAATTGGACAGCATTTTCCTATATGATATTGATGATCTTGAGGGAATTGTCGAAGCAAACCTTCAGGAGCGCAAAAAGGCAGCAGAAAAAATTCAGCTTATGATTGAAGGAGAAATTGTTGATTTCAAACAATGGCTGAATTTGCTTGGAGTTGTTCCGGTTATTTCTGCATTGCGTGAGAAAGCACTGGCTATACAGAGTGAAACCATGACAAGCATTGAAAGAAAGCTGCCTCACTTGAGTGATCGTGATAAAAAGGTGTTGAACAAGCATACAAAGAGCATCATCAATCAGCTATTAAAAGATCCTATTTTACAAGCTAAAGAAATGGCTGGACAGAAAGATTCCGAACAGGCATTAGATTTATTTGTAAAAATCTTTAATATAGACGAACTTGTTTCAGAGCAGCAGAACGTGTACGCAGCCAAACCAAAACACGCTATCGCTCAATCACCGCAGGCTTCCTTTCAATCATAAGAGAGGTTCTGTCCATGTTTGACATCTATATGACACGGCTGCATGAATTTACGGTGGTTCTGTATGCCTTATGTGTCCTTTTATATTTTATCGATTTTCTTCATCAGAACCGGAAGGCGAACCGAATTGCCTTCTGGTTACTTGCATTTGTATGGGTATTGCAAACCGTATTTCTTGTTCTATACATGATAAATACAGGCAGGTTCCCGGTGCTGACCATTTTTGAGGGCCTTTATTTCTATGCTTGGGTTCTTATCACTCTTTCACTGGTGATTAACCGGCTTCTCAGGGTCGACTTTATTGTCTTTTTTACAAATGTTCTCGGCTTTATTATTATGGCCATCCATACATTCGCACCCGTCCAGATTGATTCAGCTGTAAAGGCGCAGCAGCTTATTTCAGAACTTCTGCTGATCCATATAACCGTTGCGATTCTTTCTTATGGGGCTTTCTCACTCTCCTTTGTTTTTTCATTACTATATTTAATTCAATATGATTTGCTTAAAAGGAAAAAATGGGGAACCAGATTGCTTCGGATAGCGGATTTATCAAAGCTTGAACATATGTCATATGTATTAAACGTAATTGGTGTACCTATGCTGATGATAAGCTTAATTTTAGGTATTCAGTGGGCTTATCTTAAATTGCCTGATATGGTTTGGTTCGATTCGAAAGTTATCGGGTCTTTCATTGTCCTTGCTTTATACAGTATTTATCTCTACATGAAAGTTGGGAAAGGCTTATACGGCAAATCTTTGGCATTTTGGAATATAGCATCTTTTTTAATTGTATTAATTAATTTCTTTCTGTTTGGAAAGCTTTCATCTTTCCATTTTTGGTATTCTTAAAGCCCAGCGGCCACAGCTTACGGTCAGTTGGACAATTGTAGGAGGCTGTCATGAGAAAAATTATTGTTGGTTCAAGACGAAGCAAGCTAGCCCTAACCCAAACAAAATGGGTGATCAATCAATTGAAAAGCATCGATCCTTCCTTTGAGTTTGAAGTGAAGGAAATCGTGACAAAGGGAGATAAAATTCTTGATGTAACACTTTCCAAGGTAGGAGGCAAAGGATTATTTGTTAAGGAAATCGAGCAGGCTATGCTTGATAAAGAAATTGATATGGCTGTACATAGCATGAAGGATATGCCGGCTGTCCTGCCTGAAGGCCTTGTGATTGGCAGCATTCCTGAAAGGGAAGACCATCGTGATGCGCTTATCTCAAAAGGGCATGTTAAGCTCAGTGACTTAAAAGCCGGTTCCGTTATTGGAACAAGCAGTTTGCGCAGGGGAGCACAGATTTTAGCCCAGCGCCCTGATTTGGAGATTAAATGGATTAGAGGAAATATAGATACAAGATTAGCAAAGCTCGAAACGGAAGAGTATGACGCGATTATTCTCGCAGCGGCTGGACTTTCCAGAATGGGCTGGGCTTCTGATGTTGTGACTGAATTTTTGGAGCCTGAAGTCTGCGTGCCGGCTGTTGGCCAGGGCGCGCTCTCCATTGAGTGCCGCGAAAGCGATAAAGAGCTTCTTGCGTTGCTGGACAAATTCACATGCCGTGAGACAAATCAAACTGTTAGGGCAGAGCGGGCGTTTCTTCATAAAATGGAGGGCGGCTGCCAGGTGCCAATTGCAGGATATGCCACACTAAATGAGACAGACGAAATTGAATTAACTGGTCTTGTCGGTTCACCTGACGGAAAAGTCATTTATAAGGAAGCGTTAACAGGTACAAATCCAGAAGAGGTTGGGATTAAGATGGCTGAAAAATTAACTGAACAGGGAGCTAAAGAACTGATTGACCGGGTAAAAGAGGAGCTTGACGGGCAATGACCCTTTCCTCCCCTTTAAAAGGCATGACTGTTTTGGTGCCAAGAGGGAAAAAACAGGCTCAGGCCTATTCAAAGCTTATTAAAAACTATGGGGGGATACCAGTTGAGATCCCCCTGATTGCTTTTATGCCTTTACGGAACTCGGAAGCTTTTTCTGCAGCGCGAAAGCGGATCCATACTTATGACTGGGTAATTTTTACAAGTAAAACAGCTGTTGAAGCTTTCTTTGAGAATGACAAAATGACTATCAATAAAATTTTTCCGAAAATCGCAGTTATCGGAGAAAAGACGCGAAAATGCCTTGTGGATAAAGGGGTTAATGCGGACTTCATCCCCCGGGAATATGTTGCAGAGGGATTTGTTGAGGATTTTTTGCCATTCGTTGAAAAAGGAACCAAGGTGTTGATTCCCAAGGGAAATCTGGCAAGGGGCTATATTGCCGCAGCCCTTTCTGAAAAAGGCGCCGAGGTCGATGAAATTATCGTTTATAAGACCTTTTTTCCAAAAGAAAGCATTGACCTGTTAAAGAAGCAGCTTTCCGGGAAAGGGATAGATATCCTGACTTTTACAAGCCCTTCAACTGTGGATCATTTCATGGGGGCCGTAAAGGAACTTGGATATCTAGATTCTGTAAAGGGCAGCTTGATCAGCTGTATTGGCCCTGTAACAAAAGAACGAGCAGAAGCCTACGGTTTGCAGGTCCATGCTGTTCCGGAAGAGTATACCGTACATAGCATGCTTGAAAGTATTATAGCCTTTTTGGAAACAAAGACTAGGAGGGAAAATTAATGGATCTACAATTTACTCGGCATAGACGGCTTCGCCGAAGCCCAAACATGAGAGCGCTTATACGCGAAAACTTTTTGCGTACAGAGGATTTAATTTACCCGATCTTCGTAGCTGAGGGAAATGATATCAAAAGAGAAATTTCTTCTATGCCGGGAATTTACAATCTTTCACTGGACCATTTGGAAGAAGAAATGAATGAAGTGGTTTCTCTTGGAATTAAATCAGTTTTATTATTCGGGATTCCCCAAGAAAAGGATTCATGCGGGCAGCAGGCCTATCATGACCATGGCATCGTTCAGGAAGCAACAAGATTTATTAAATCCAAGTTTCCTGAAGTGATCGTCATTGCTGATACTTGTCTTTGCGAATATACGGATCATGGCCATTGCGGACTGATTGAAAATGGGGAAGTGCTGAATGATGCATCACTTGAATTGCTTGTACAGACTGCTATCAGCCAGGCGAAAGCGGGAGCAGATATAATTGCACCTTCAAATATGATGGACGGTTTTACAGCTGCCATTCGTGCTGGGCTTGATGAAGCGGGCTTTGAAAATATTCCGGTTATGTCTTATGCTGTAAAATATGCTTCTGCATTTTATGGCCCTTTCCGGGACGCAGCAGACAGCACTCCGCAATTCGGCGATCGCAAAGCATACCAGATGGATCCTGCCAATCGCATGGAAGCAATGCGTGAAGCAGAGTCTGATTTAATGGAGGGAGCGGACTTCCTTATAGTAAAACCAGGTATGCCGTACCTTGATATTGTCCGTGATGTAAAAAATAACATTAACCTGCCGATTGTCATATACAATGTGAGCGGTGAATATTCCATGGTTAAAGCTGCAGCACAAAATGGCTGGATCGATGAAGAAAAAATTGTAATGGAAATGCTTACTGGCATGAAGCGGGCCGGTAGCGATTTAATTATTACCTATCATGCAAAAGATGCAGCGAGATGGATTAAGGAACAACAATAATCTTACCTATAAAACGAAAAGAGGGATGACATGCGCTCTTACGAAAAATCTATTGAAGCTTTTAAAGAAGCAAGCAAATTGATGCCTGGAGGAGTTAACTCCCCTGTCCGTGCCTTTAAATCTGTCAATATGGATCCGATTTTCATGGAACGGGGAAAAGGATCAAAAATCTACGATATTGATGGCAATGAATACATTGATTATGTTTTATCCTGGGGGCCTTTAATCCTGGGCCATACAAATGACCGTGTTGTCGAGTCAATTAAAAAGGTTGCCGAAATGGGGACGAGCTTCGGTGCACCGACTGAAATAGAAAATGAACTTGCTAAGCTGGTCATTGAACGTGTACCGTCTATTGAAGTGGTGCGCATGGTGTCATCAGGTACAGAAGCTACAATGAGTGCATTGCGATTGGCCCGCGGCTATACCGGCAGAAATAAGATCATGAAATTTGAAGGCTGCTACCATGGCCATGGGGACTCCCTTTTAATAAAAGCTGGGTCTGGTGTGGCTACTCTAGGACTCCCTGACAGCCCTGGAGTACCTGAAGGTGTTGCCAAAAATACAATCACTGTTCCTTATAATGACATTGAAAGCGTCCGTTATGCTTTTGAACAATACGGTGATGATATTGCAGGAGTCATTGTTGAGCCTGTTGCAGGGAATATGGGAGTAGTTCCTCCTCAGACTGGCTTCCTTGAAGGCTTGAGAGAGATCACTGAGCAAAATGGCTCTTTGCTGATCTTTGATGAAGTTATGACCGGTTTCCGTGTTGGTTACAATTGTGCCCAGGGTTACTTTAATGTAACACCTGATATTACATGTTTGGGCAAGGTTATTGGTGGAGGCCTTCCTGTCGGTGCTTACGGCGGTAAAGCTGAAATCATGAAGCAAATTGCACCGAGCGGCCCAATTTACCAGGCTGGCACTTTATCCGGTAATCCACTCGCGATGACAGCCGGCTTTGAGACATTAAGCCAGCTTACTTCTGATTCGTATAAAGAGTTTGAACGGAAAGCAGACCGGCTGGAAGAGGGCTTAAAAGCTGCCGCAGAAAAATATGATATCCCGCATACAATTAATCGTGCCGGGTCCATGATCGGTTTCTTCTTTACGAATGAAGATGTTATTAACTATGAAAAAGCAAAAACGTCCAATCTGGAATACTTTGCAGAATACTACAGGGAAATGGCAAATCAGGGTGTCTTCCTTCCTCCATCCCAATTTGAAGGTCTTTTCCTCTCAACTGCGCATACAGATGAAGATATTGAGAAGACGATAGAGGCTGCTGAAAATGCGTTCTCAAAATTAAAATAAGTACGACCAAACACTCATCAAATAGGTGGGTGTTTTTTTATTGGGTCTGTTAACGGATATTGTTGTTTTTGGCACCCTGTTGATTGGAGCGGAAGGTGCTAATCCCTCGAAAATGCATTCGCATTTCTTCGTGCGGTGTTTATTCGAGGATGCTCATTCAATGTCCAGCGGGAGAAGCGTGTCAACGGGAGACCCCATAGGTGCGAATGCGCCGAGGAGCGTCGGACAGCCCGCGGTTCGCTGAGTGCCAGCAGCGGAAATCAACAGGGTAATTTTACAGAGCCTTGTTATTAGATTAAAAAGCTAAAAAATCAATAAAAGAATCTCTCTGACCGTTATTTTCTAATCATAAAGTATATTAAACTCTCATAGGATTGTTAATGACATAGTGATTAAACGTGAAGATTTGAAGGGAGGAGTCGCTTTGTCTCAGGGGAATCCATCGTGCTTACGATTTTCTTTAGAAGAATCGGTCTGGTTTCAAAAAGGACAGGAAGTATCAGAACTGATTTCAATTTCGTTAGATCCCAATATAACTATTCAGGAAAGCGATCAATATGTAACGATTCAGGGAGCTCTTGAACTAGCGGGTGAATATAAACGGAGTGATGCAGAAGCAGCCGGTGATGAAGAGGTTTTTGCAGGAGCCAAATTCGTTCAGGCAGTTGAGGAAAGAGAAGAGGGAACCTGCGAATTTAAACACTATTTTCCCGTCGATATTACAATCCCAAATAATAGGATCCAAAGCATTTATGATATTGACGTAGCGGTAGAATCATTTGACTATGTTCTGCCGGAAAGAAGCTGCATGAAATTGACAGCCAATTTAACGATCACCGGATTATATGGGGATCAGCAGCATATACCTGTTCAGGAATGGCAGGAGGAAGTTGAAGTCGAACAGCTTGAGCCGCTTCAGAGATCAACAGCTGCTGTTGATGAGAATGAGGAGGAGGCGGTAGACCAGGAAGAATACTCAGTTTATCAGGAAAAAGAACAACAAGAGGAGGAAATTACTGAGCCGGTTTACGATTTTGCAGTGGAAGAAAATAGGGAAGAGGAACACCAAGAGGAACAGGCTGAGCCTGAAGAGGTATATGTACCATTTGAGGCAGAGGCAAGGAAACAGCCTGAAACTGAAGTAAAGCAGCCGGAAGCTCCTGCAGCAACTGAAGAAAAACTGGAGGAAAAAGAAGAACAGCCTGCAGAGTCTACACCAGAAATTTCATTTGCTTCCCAGCGGAGTGAGGAAGCGCCACCTTCAGCACAGGAAATCTATCAAATGACGGAAGCATTAGAATCGGATAGTCCTTCCTATGAAAAGAAGCCTAAAGAAATGGCTGTACAGGAAAGTCCCGAGGAGGTAGAAGAATCATCATCTTCTGAACAGGAAGCCAAAAAAAAGAAATTTTCGAAAAAGAAAAGTATGTCTTTAACTGAATTCTTTGCCCGAAAAGAAGAGGAAGAAGAACATGTAAAGCTGAAGGTCTGCATTGTGCAGAATGGGGATACAATCGATGCAATTGCTGAAAGGTATGATATTCCTGCCCAGCAATTATTAAGGGTGAATCACCTGGAAATAAATCAGGATATTTATGAAGGGCAAGTGCTGTACATTCCTGTTGCGGTAGCCCATTAAATGGTTAACAAGCTGAGCAGGTAGTGATAACCCGCTCAGCTCTTTTCATTTCTTGAGAAATGTGGGCATGAAAAAACAATTTGAGAAAAAGTCTGAAGAAGATCGTATAGTGTGAATGACCCAATATCCCATGCGAGATTTCCGAGAAGTGAGAGGAAAAATACCATATCTCAGGAAAAGATCCAGAGATATGGCGTCAAAGGAGAAGAATGACACAACATCACAACAGAAAGATCACGAGAAACGGCGACAAATCTGGGAGTAAATCAGGCTCTTAGGAAAAGGCCTGAGAGGAAAGCTGCTCCTAATTGCAATCAAGCCCCATCTGGAAAGTGAGTGGTTAACGTGGAAGAAAAAAATCGGCTGCGTAAAGCCTCTCCCATTTTAAAGCATTATTCATTAGAGCCGCATTTTGTGGAGGAGTTTGGGAGAGTCCAAAAGATTTACAGCAATAAAGGTGTTTTTGCTTTGAAAAAAATTAAGCCTCAGCACGGGGCGGATTTTATCCGGCATGTCCAGGCCCTTTACCAAAAAGGCTATAATCGAATTGTTCCCATTTATCCAACTGGTGATGGAAGATATGCAGTCCTTTATCAGAATGAGCTTTTTTATTTGATGCCGTGGCTGGCAAATGAAGAGAAAGAGGACCGGTTTGAACGCCATCAGCAGATGCTTAGGGAGCTGGCTCGCCTTCATACTCTGTCAGCCCGTGAAGTTCCCATCAAAAAAGAAGACCGAACGGAACATTATGAAAGAACATTGCAGGAGTGGGAGAAAGAGAAAGAATTTTTGGATGGCTTTATTGAATCGTGTGAGAGGAAAGAGTATATGTCGCCCTTTGAGCTATTGTTCTCACTTTATTATCATGATGTCAGCCAGGCTTTAAAGTACTCAACAAATAAATTAAAGGATTGGTACGAAAAAACGAAAGACAGTGATAAAGCCCGGACTGTTATCATACATGGAAAAGTCTCCACTGAACATTTTTTATATGATGATAGAGGATATGGTTACTTTATGAATTTTGAAAATGCAAGGCAAGGTTCCCCTCTCCATGATTTGCTGCCATTTTTATCGCGGACCTTGAAAAGCTTTCCAAAGAGATCGGATGAAAGTGTGGATTGGTTATACACGTATTTAAAGTTTTTCCCATTTAAGGAAGATGAAATGCTGCTGTTCCAAAGCTATTTCGCCCATCCTGGTTCCATTATAAGGGCCGCTGAACAATATCATAAAGGAGAACAGAAAAGAGGGGAGAGAAAGGCCGTCCAGCATCTGCAGAGGCAGTATTGGCTATTGAAAAACACCGAATATGTAGCAATGAGAATCGATGAAATTGAACGCCAAAAACAAGAAGCAAAAGCAGCTGCTGAAGCACAGCAGCAAGAAGGAGCCCAAAGCTGACAGGACTTGGGCTCCTAAATTATTTCCAGGTGGAAGGCAATCGCTGTAAGGATGAAAATCGAAAGCAATAGCACATCGAAGGTAGTGGGCAAAAGTATTGTTCTTATGCCCTGAAAAACACAAAATGGAATAATGAACTGTGCACATACATTTCTAAAAGTTCTTAACCAGGGAGGCAGTGTATAAGGGTTATATTTTCTTCTCAACTTCGCATGCCCCTTTCCCGAATGTCCTTATTTATTTCTATCCTATGATTCATCCAGCGGTAAAGTGCCTAATTTTCAAATGGGAGTAACTTCAACTTCAGTAAATGAAGGACCAGGCCATATTAGGCATGCGTTGCTTTCAACCTAAATCACCTCCTAATTTTACTTTATGCCTCACCTCTAAATGAAAAAACGTATAATATATAAAAAACTCGGTTATCCTTATTGACTATAACAGCCTTTTTTCGGTAGTATATCTTATATATATAAACTGTATATAGTTGCTAAGACAGGGAAGAGTACGATGGCCCTTTGCCTTTAGAGAGGAAGACCGCTAGCTGAAAGGTCTTCCAGGCAGAACCGTTGGAAGGTCGCCCTCGAGCATCTTTTGCGAAAGGTTCCATCCGAGTAGTGAAAGACGGGAAATCCGTTATCTGTTTAAGAGTCAATCCTTATAGGGAAATCCGCGTGTTGATGCGTATCTATTTTTCCTTATCGATTGAAAAAAAGGTGGTACCGCGAAGCAAACTCCATTCGTCCTTTTATGGCGATTGGAGTTTTTTTATTTTTAGGCTGTGTTAAAGCTTATGGTTCTTATAAGCACCGATTGGGGCGTAAGGCACGAGAGTCGTGCGGGAGGAGCGTGTCAACTGGAGACCCGGCAGGCGCGAATGCGTCGAGGAGGCTCCCGGACCGCCCGCGGTTCGCTGAGTGCCTGGAGCGGAAGTTAACAGGCTAATTTAACAGAGCTATTTTTGCTTTTTAGAAAGGAAGAATGCAAATGGATAATAATGAATTATCAATGCCGACTAAGTATGATCCACAGTCGATTGAAAAAGGACGATATGACTGGTGGCTGGAGGGTAAATTTTTTGAGGCGAAGGATGATGCTGAGAAGCAGCCTTACACAATTGTTATTCCGCCGCCAAACGTAACAGGAAAGCTTCATCTTGGCCATGCATGGGATACGACTCTTCAAGATATCCTTACACGAATGAAGCGTATGCAGGGCTATGATGTGTTATGGCTTCCAGGTATGGATCATGCAGGTATTGCCACACAGGCGAAAGTAGAAGAAAAGCTTCGCAGTGAAGGCAAAAGCCGCTATGACCTTGGCCGGGAGAAGTTCGTAGAAGAAACCTGGAAATGGAAAGAGGAGTATGCGAGCCATATCCGCCAGCAATGGTCCAAGCTTGGATTGGGCCTAGATTATAGCCGGGAACGTTTTACCCTTGATGAAGGCCTGTCAAAAGCGGTAAGAGAAGTTTTTGTTTCACTGTATAATAAAGGGTTAATTTACCGCGGCGAATATATCATCAACTGGGACCCTTCCACTAAAACAGCTCTTTCAGATATTGAGGTTATTTATAAAGATGTCCAGGGTGCCTTCTATCATATGAGATACCCACTGGCAGATGGTTCTGGTCATATTGAAATTGCGACAACACGCCCTGAAACGATGCTTGGCGATACAGCTGTTGCTGTACATCCGGAAGACGATCGATATAAGCATTTAATCGGCAAGACTGTTAGGCTGCCAATTACAGGCCGTGAAATTCCGATCGTTGCCGATGATTATGTAGAAATGGATTTCGGTTCTGGTGCAGTAAAAATTACGCCAGCACACGATCCTAATGATTTCGAAATCGGTAACCGCCATAATCTTGAAAGAATTCTCGTGATGAACGAAGACGGCACAATGAACAGCAAAGCAGGAAAATACCAAGGTATGGACCGTTTTGAGTGCCGCAAGCAAATCGTAAAGGATCTTCAGGAAGAGGAAGTCTTATTTAAAATTGAAGAACATATGCATTCTGTTGGCCATTCCGAGCGAAGCGGTGCAGTTGTAGAGCCCTACCTTTCAACACAATGGTTTGTTAAAATGCAGCCGCTTGCTGATGAAGCCATTGATCTTCAAAACAAAGAGGACAAAGTAAACTTTGTTCCAGAAAGATTTGAAAAAACATATTTGCGCTGGATGGAAAATATCCGTGACTGGTGTATTTCACGCCAGCTTTGGTGGGGCCACCGCATCCCGGCCTGGTACCACAAGGAAACTGGTGAAGTATACGTAGCCCACGAAGCACCTGAAGATATTGAAAACTGGGAACAGGATAAAGATGTTTTGGATACTTGGTTCAGTTCGGCATTATGGCCATTTTCAACAATGGGCTGGCCGGATACTGACTCAAGCGACTTCAAGAGATACTATCCAACTGCAGCCCTTGTCACAGGCTATGACATCATTTTCTTCTGGGTATCACGAATGATCTTCCAGGGTATTGAATTTACAGGGCAGCGTCCATTCCAGGATGTATTAATCCATGGCTTAGTCCGCGATTCCCAAGGCCGGAAAATGAGTAAGTCCCTTGGAAATGGTGTGGATCCAATGGATGTCATCGATCAATACGGTGCAGATTCCCTGCGCTACTTCCTATCAACAGGAAGCTCTCCGGGACAGGATTTACGCTTTAGTATGGAAAAGGTAGAAGCAACATGGAACTTTGCCAATAAAATCTGGAATGCCTCCCGCTTCGCGTTGATGAACATGGACGGCTTAAAGTACGAAGAAATCGACCTAAGCGGTGAAAAGTCTGTTGCTGATAAATGGATCTTAACTCGCTTAAATGAAACGATTGAAACGGTAACAAGACTGTCTGACCGCTATGAATTTGGTGAAGTTGGCCGAGTGCTTTACAACTTTATCTGGGATGACTTCTGTGATTGGTACATCGAAATGGCGAAGCTTCCGCTAAATGGAGAAGATGAAGCTGCCAAGAAAACAACACGCTCCATCCTGGCATATGTATTGGATAACACAATGCGCCTGCTTCATCCATTCATGCCATTTATTACAGAGGAAATTTGGCAGAACCTTCCTCATTCAGGCGAATCGATTACGGTTGCAGAGTGGCCGACAGTAAAGGATGAATACACGGACAACCAGGCTGCAAACGAAATGAAGCTGCTTGTTGAAATCATCCGCTCTGTCCGCAACAGCCGTGCAGAAGTGAACACGCCGATGAGCAAAAAGATTAAAATGATGGTTAAAGCCAAGGACCAGGAAGTTCTTAGTACACTGGAAAATAACCGTGCCTATATTGAACGCTTCTGTAATCCTGAAGAATTGGTGCTGGCTTTAGAGGTTGAGACACCTGATAAGGCAATGACAGCAGTTGTAACTGGAGCAGAAATTATCCTGCCGCTTGAAGGTCTGATTAACATCGAAGAAGAAGTGGCCCGACTACAGAAAGAGTGGGATAAATTAAATAAAGAAGTAGAACGTGTTCAAAAGAAACTTTCAAACGAAGGCTTTATTAAAAAAGCGCCGGAAAAAGTAATTGAAGAAGAAAAGGCAAAAGAAAAAGATTACAGCGAGAAAAGAGCAGCTGTAGAAGCTCGCATTAAAGAGCTAAAAGGAGAATAACCATATTTCTGGAAGGCGGGTCCATATATAGGATTCGTCTTCCTTCCTGTATATCGGAGGTGCAAATAAATGTTTACGACTTATGAAGAAGCCCTGGAGTGGATTCATTCCAGATTAAGACTTGGGATGAAGCCGGGACTTCAGAGGATGGAATGGATGATGGACAAGCTCGGGCATCCTGAAAGAAGAATCAAATCTGTACACATAGGCGGAACCAATGGCAAAGGCTCAACCGTAACATTTTTGAGGTCGATTCTTCAGGAGGCCGGCTATTCGGTCGGGACTTTCACATCCCCTTATTTTGAACAATTCAATGAGCGGGTTTCCATAAATGGCGCTCCTATTAAGGATAAGGAAATTGTCCAGCTGGCCAATGACATTTATCCGCTTGCTGTAGAGCTGGAGAACACGGAACTCGGAGGTCCAACTGAATTTGAAATCATTACAGCCATGGCTTTCCAGTATTTTGGACATGTACATCCTGCTGATATTGTAATGTTTGAAGTAGGATTGGGGGGCAGGTACGATTCTACCAATATTATTTATCCCGTCCTCTCAATCATTACAAGCATTGGGCTTGACCATACAGCGATCCTCGGGGATACATATGAAAAAATAGCATTTGAGAAAGCCGGGATCATTAAACCGGGAATAAGCGTCATTACAGGTGTAAAACAGGAAGAAGCATTAACTGTTATAAAAGAAAAGGCTTTGGAGAAGAAAGCTCCCCTTTATCTGCTAGGGAATGAATTTAGCATTTCAGGTCACAGATCCATGCCAAAGGGAGAATATTTTAGCGTAAACACAGTCTTTGAGGAGTTTCCAGGCCTTGAAATAGGAATGGCAGGCAAGCACCAGACAGAAAATGCATCACTTGCTGTGATGGCGGCCGAGCTTTTAAATATATATTATTCCTTCCTAATAGAAGATGAGCATATAAGAGCCGGGCTGAAAAATGCATACTGGCCGGGGAGATTCGAAATCATTTCTGATGACCCATTGGTTATCATTGATGGAGCACATAATGAAGAAGGGATAATCGCTCTGACGGCAGAGTTGGCAGCCCGATTCCATGATAAACGAATAAACCTTGTTTTTGCTGCCTTATCTGATAAAAAGCTCGACAAAATGATTGATAATCTTGATTCTGTTGCAGATAAAATTGCTTTCACAGAATTCAATTTTCCAAGAGCAGCTCGGGCAGAGGAATTATATGAAATAAGTACAAACAAAAATAAGCATTTCCACAAAGATTGGAAACAGCTTTTGGAGAATGAGCTGAAAGAAACAGAAAAGGACAGTATCTTGGTGGTAACTGGTTCTCTCTATTTCTTATCAGAAGCAAAACCCAACCTTCTGAAGCTGTTAGGTAAATAAACCCATTAATGTGACAAAATTTTGAAAAGTTGCTAAAATGATTGTATAATCTACCTATTTACCTAATATGATGAGAGATAAAGGAGGGGAAATAATGGTTAGTTCTAGTATGAAAAAAGTTATATGGATCATATGGTTTTTAATCTTTCCAGCAGGGCTATGGCTAACCTATTATTTCTATCCTCCAAGCTTGTCAGAGCAAGGAGTCAGTGTTTTTGCCTTTTTCATCTTGATGTCATTTGTGGCAGCGATGCCCATGGTCGTAAATAATACACCTGTCTTTTTGCTTCAATGGGTTTCCATGGCTGTATTCTTATCTTTTGGCCTTTTCACAGAATTGGTTATGGTCCAATTGGCGGTTATTGTTCTCCTATTCAAACTTAAGATACAAAAAGATCAGCTTTTCCGTTTCCCGCTTAACTCTTTAATGTTTTTTGCTGTATCACTTGTCAGCGGATTACTTTATTATGCATTAGGCGGGAAAACAGGGGTTGATTTAATCGCCAACCCTGAATATTTTTGGGTTGCTGTAGCTTATCCAGCTGTTCATTTCATTCTAAACCAGCTGCTGCTAAGCCTTATTATTTACTTTGTCTATGGACGAGAAGGCTCTTTCTTTGGGAAAGACTTCATTTGGGAAACTGTAACCACCATGATTACCTTTCCAGTTGGTCTTGTGCTCTACATGCTTTTTCAGGAAGTTGGCCTCTTGGCGCTCCTTTTCGTTGGGGTTCCCTTTGTCAGTCTATCAATCATTTTGAATCTCTACAATTCTAGTGACAAAGTAAATAATTACCTCCAAAAAGCCGCCGAAATTGGCCATCAATTGGCAGAGAGACTTGATATAAATGAAATTATGGAGCTCTTCATTGCTCGATTAGGTAAAATGCTGCCGGTTGATTATGCCTATATTTTGGATATCGTCGATGATAAAGAACTGCACTTAATCTATCGGGTCGAACATGGCCAGACATTGAGTCTGGAAAAAGAAAGCCTTAGAAAAAACGAAGGGATCAGTGGCCTGGTCTGGTCTACAAGAAAGGCAGCCCTGTTTCATTCAAAAAAAGAATGGAGTGGCATTACCAAAGGCTATATGCCTGATGATGCTGAAAGTGTTATATGTGTTCCGATCATGCGCAATCATAAAGTAACCGGTGTACTATTGCTGGCGTCCACGCAAAAAAGATCGTATGAAAAATCCCAATTGATGATTGTAGACATTCTGTGTTCGCATTTTGCCATTACAGTGGAAAATGCGAAATACCATCAGGAAACAAAAGCGATGAGTGAGAGATGTGCACTTACGCATTTATATAATTACCGATATATTGAAAATGGGCTTAGCGAGGAATTTTCTCATCTTAAAACGGGTGCAAGAAAATCACTATCACTTTTAATGCTTGATATTGATCACTTTAAACAAGTAAACGATACTTACGGGCACCAGAGCGGCAATGAAATTCTATGTGAGCTGGCTGAAAGGCTGACAGGATTGATTGGACTAAAAGGGACAGTTGCCCGATATGGAGGGGAAGAGTTTGTGGTCCTGCTGCCGGACATTGAAAAAGGTGAAGCACTGAAATGGGCCGAGCTTGTTCGGAAAGCAGTCGCTGATAGGCCTTTTAATCTGAAAAACAATTTAAAAATTAATAATGATAGCAGAATGGTACAAATAACTGCATCCATTGGAGTAGCTTCTGCTCCAATGGATGCAGAAGATTCACTTGGATTGATCCGCTGTGCAGATAGAGCGATGTATGTTGGAGCAAAACAAGCTGGGAGAAATAGAGTTGCCGGACTGTAGTTTTAAGAAAACCCAAAGTTTTGGGTTTTTCTTCATTTTTTACAGACTAATGTTCTATTAGTTTTCGAAAAAAACAAGAAATTCATGGTACTTCCTTACTGGAATCATTTACAATAAAAATGAAGAGTGATCTGGGACAAATAGGGTGGTGTTACATTTGGTTTTTGCGATAAGCTTTATTTTATCCATTCTTTTAATTAGTGCGATTTTATTGATTATTCCTATCAAAATGTCAATCAAAGGAAGGTTAACAATCTTAATGGTAAGTGTTTTCCTGGGGTTAGTTGGCTTTCTTGGAAGTGAGACCTATCCTATTTGGATCGTTTTTCTGATTCAAGCACTACTTGCCATGTTAATTTCCTTTTTATTGTTCAAGAAAACACACTCATTTTTCGCTGAGGATGAAAAAGAGGAAGATCTGTTTGAAAGGAAGCCGCTATTTTCAATGGATGATTTAGTTGAAAAAGCCAAGCAGACCGAAACATTGGACCGCTTTTATGCCCCAAGCCCTATACGCAACTTAGATAATACGGGAGAAACAGATCTGCCTAGTATGGAAAAAGCTGAGCCGAGAGAGCAGCCAGAAGGAGAGGAAACTGTCCCTGAATTTCATGAAATCGATTTTTTAGAACCTCTAAACCAAGACTACATTGATAGCAATCGAATGGAATCGCAGGCTGCAGTGACAGCTGAAGATACTGGAAATAAGGAAAATGAAGTCATTATAGACCCACTGTACATAAAGGAAATTAAAGTGGAAGAAGAACTGGAAGCACAAGGGGAAGAAATCCCTTCATTGGCCTCATTGCAAATGGAAGATGATGCCGAACTTCTTATGAAGTCCAGGATTGAAATGTTCCAGGAAAATAAGGAAGAGCAAATTGTAAAGGAAAAATCCAAAGAAGAGCTACCTAAAGTGAATATGGATAAAGAGATTGAAAATAAGGCTGAAACAGAAAAATCTGTTCAAAATTATTTTGATGATTTAGAAGAGTTATATTTAAGCCGAAGAAATAAAAAAGATATCTAGGATTTTTACCATCTAAAGTGGTTGGCAAAAGGAGAGACTTTCAGTTTGCAAGAAAATCAGCATTTTTTATTAAAATTATTTAGCCTTATCCTTTTATGCACTCTGTTTTTCACTGCTTTTTCACGTATAGGAACTTTTGCTTATGAGAAGGTATTTATGCAGGATACCCCATTTAGTGATGTAACTTTTATTGGACCTGTGGAGGTTCATGGAATTCAGAAGGATGACGTTAGCCACAGGCTGAATCAACCTATTGCCAATTGGCAAAGTGCCAATGGGGTTCAATTGTCATTTGCAGATCAAAAAGTTGATATTCCTGGGAAGCTTTTTAGATTTCATGTAGAGGAAAGCATTGCAGCGGCTGTGCCGGGAAATGCGAATCCACTTTATACAACCATACATGAGCAGGATTTAATTGAAGAGCTGAGAAAAATTCTGGATGAAACAATACTGTCAAATGTGAATATCAAAAGCTTGCGTGCCCGATTGGAGGAAGAAGCGGGTGCTCTTAATACAAAGGTAAGTGTTATTAAAATTTCAGATCACATGGGGGAAGGAGTAGTAAAGAGACAAAGCATTCTTTCAAATGCGGAAATTAAGATAGATGGAACCAGCCTATCATCTTGGCTGGAATCACATAGCCAAGTTATTATACCTGCACAAGACAGTTTCTCGTTTTTAGAGCTGCTGAATGATGAGGATCCGTTTTTATCGAATGAGCTGCTTACTAAAATTTCATCGGGAATTTATGAGGCTATCCTTCCGACAAATATCCAAATTATGGAGAGGTATATTGGCAAAGAGCTGCCGGAAGGAATTACTGCAGGATTTGAAGCAAGAGTGGTCAAAGAGAAGATGGATTTAATGCTATTTAATCCAAATGATAGTGATATCACGATTCAATTTGATAAAGTGAACAACAGAACTGTGGAGGTATCCGTATTGGGGATTGACCTTGGCAACAGTTATAAAGTCAGGTTTGAAAATAAAAAAACATACGAACCAAAGAAAATTATTCAATACCAAGATAATATCAAAAACGTTTTTAGCAGTGAAAGAAAAGGCAGAAAGGGATCCTCGGTTTCCGTTTATCGTGATGAATATAACTCACAGGGTGAGCGTTTAAAAACGACTCTGATTGCTGAAGATTTTTATCTGCCGGTAAATGAAATTATAATAAGAAAAATCGCTTATCCTGAGACGAGTGAAACAGAAACCACTGAATCACAAAGATCTGAAAGTGAGAAAATAGACGGTGAAGTACAGGGTGTAGTGGAATCTGAAGCTGACCAGAAAGATACAATAGCTGAGGATTCTACTGAACTTGCTAATGGAGAAAGATAGAGTCTATGAAAAGCAGACAAATATATTAGGTGAGAATACATGAAGAGGATTCGTAATGGACAAATGGGGTTTACCTTAATTGAAGTGTTGGCGTCAATCGGACTTATAAGCTTGATCCTGCTTGTGTTTTTTGGAATTTATTCTCAATCCATGCTGTTTTCCAGTAAAAACGAAAAAAAGATTGAGGCAATGAATATTGCAAGAGAGGTTCATGCGAATTTACAGCTAGGGTTTACATATGACACTGAATTCACAGCTGAAAGAGGCAATAGTACGTATTATGTTTCTATTGAGGATGTTACACCACCGGAACTTCATGATTTAAGTGATGGCGGAATTCCGCCTTTCAGATTATATTTTAAAGAAATAAGTGTATATTCCTCGTCCGTTAAAACAGATAGCAGCCTTCTGGCCAGGACCTTTGGCTATAAGGAAGGTGGTCCATAAAATGGGGATTAAATCGGAGCAGGGTATGACACTGATCGAATTACTGGGTGCCATTGTGATCTCTGCAATCATTTTCAGCTTAGTCAGTTCTGTGTTTTTGGGAAGCGTTACAAATTATAACAAGACATTAACCCATTCCAATTTAAGGCAGGAAGCAAACTTGGTGCTTGCTGAGCTTACTGAAGTACACCATAAAAATCCTGATTACGAAATTAGCATTGTGGATGGGCTCATTCAAGTGACCACTAGCCAGCGTGTTTGGACAATCGGCAACCCCAATTTCTTATACCATATTCCAGATTCCATATCGATAAATAAAACGAATGACTTTTTAAACCTCACCTTAACAATATCAGACCCGGACATTGATACGAATCCTTATGAAGTAAAGACGATTATAAACAGACGGTAATAGGGGTGGCAGAATGCATCGGAAATACTGTAATGAAAAAGGATACACCCTTATATATATACTGCTTGCTATTTCTTTGATTTTTATTTTTACTACTGCTCTGATAAGAGCGAATGTCAATTCAGCAGGACAAATAGCCAAAAGCCACAATGATGTTCAGACAACCCACTTAGCTGAAATGGGTTTGGAATTTTTCAATGAAACGTTAAAACTGACAATTGCACAGCCGCTTACTGGCGATACAATCCAAGAAGCTAGAAACAGTTTGGAAGGGCGCTTAAATTATAATCTAGCTGAAATGGGCATTCCAGTGAATAGTGGGCTTAATAATTTTTTTGAATTCAGAGTAAATATGAATAATCGTCCGGATACCTTTTTTAAAGTTTCCTATCAGTTTATAGTGACCCAGGATGCAAACGGAAATGGCGTAATTCGCCTAACATACAGGCTTACCAGTGGTAACGGAGAGATTGAAGAGACCCAGCCTTATCAGGAGGAAGAAAAGGACTTCAGTTGGACATCTGAAAGGGGAATCGGCCTTCCAGGCGCAACGCCGCCTACTCCAGTGGAGTCAGACCCTAACAACTGTGATGATGACCCGGATACACCTTGTGATGTCTATTCTGCGGGCCCAATTACAATAAGCGACAAATCTGAGGTGACTGTAAATAATTTATATACTGCAGGACCTTTAACTATGGATAACGCAACCACTTTAATAGCTACAGGAGACTTTTACGTGAGTGGTTTAGCAACTTTATCAAACCATAGTGTCATTGAAGTGCAAAATGGCAGTGCTTATTTTAATGATATTGACAGCAAGCCAAATTCGACAACAGTCGTGATTGGAGATGCTTATTTTTACGGAAATGATACGGGGAAATTGGTTGGCAGCGGAAATTCTGCATTAATGTGCATACAAGGCACTGCCCATATTCGTGAAGGAATTAATATTGAAATTGAGGATATTAACATATTGCCTGCCGGAATGGGCTGTAAAAATACAGACGGGCTTAGCGCTGGAATTTGGGCATTGGGTGCAGTAACATTCACTGGAGATTTTCCGGCTCCGCCAGAGTGGACTTCTCCACAGCCTGGAGAAGGCGGGGAAATAGAATTGGATCCATCCTATAATTAACACATCTAGCTTAGTGCTGATTTACAAATAATTTTCTTTAAAAGGTGAAAAAAATGACAAATAAGCGGAAACGATTAGGAGACCTGTTAGTTGAATCAGGGATGCTCTCTGAGGATCAGCTTCAGAAAACGCTCACAACTAAAAAAGATGGCCAAAAGCTGGGAGATGCCCTTTTAGAAAGAGGATATATCAGTGAACAGCAGCTGATTGAGGTGTTGGAATTTCAGCTTGGCATTCCGCATATTAGTCTCTTTAACTACCCTGTCGATTCAAAGATGGTTACTTTAATATCCAAGGATTTTGCACTAAGAAATAATTTGATGCCCATTAAGAAGGAAGGTACGCAGCTTATTGTCGCAATGAATGATCCAATGGATTATTTTGCGCTGGACGATATGCGCTTATCAACAGGTCTGCAGATTACACCTGTTATAGCAAAGCGAGACGAGATTATTTCCGCTATACATAAATACTATAATTTAAATGAGACATTTGAGGACCTTGATCTAACCGAAATAGATGGAGATGACTTGGATAGCGAACAGGCACCGGCGATCAGGCTTGTAAACCAGATACTATCAACCGGTGTCCAAATGAAGGCAAGTGATATTCATATTGATCCCCAAGAGACAAAAATACTTGTCCGCTATCGGGTAGATGGTTTGCTTCGTACAGAGCGCGAGCTATCCAAAAATATTTTCAGCCTGCTGGTTGCCCGTATTAAGATCATGGCTAATTTAAATGTGACCGAAACCCGTTTGCCGCAGGATGGAAGAATAAAGCTTGAAATTAATCATGTGAAAATTGACCTTCGCATTTCACTGCTTCCTACCGTATATGGAGAAAAGGTGGTCATGCGTATTCTGGATTTGTCCAGCATTCTGCTAAAACTCTCAAATCTGGGTTTTAATCGGGTGAACCTGCAGAAATTTGTTTCCATGATTGAAAAACCTTCAGGAATGGTGCTCATAACCGGTCCTACCGGATCTGGAAAATCATCAACTCTATATGCAGCATTGAACCATTTAAACACAGACAATGTGAACATCATTACAGTCGAAGATCCTGTCGAATACCAGATTTCCGGAATTAATCAAGTTCAAGTCAACCAGTCTATCGGTCTTACATTTTCAAGCGGGCTTCGGTCGATCCTGAGGCAAGATCCGAATATTATTATGATTGGAGAAATCCGTGATAAAGAGACGGCTGATACTGCGATTAGGGCTTCACTAACCGGACACTTGCTGTTCAGCACTTTGCATACAAACAGTGCGCTTTCAACCATACCGCGTTTGCTGGATATGGATATAGAGCCTTATTTGGTGGTATCCTCTCTGACGGGTATAGTTGCCCAGCGATTAATCCGCAGTATTTGCAAGGAATGTGCATTTTCCTATGACCCTTCAGAAATGGAAGTAAATTTGTTTAAAGACAGAGGAATTAAAGTCGATAAACTATATAAGGGCAAAGGCTGTCCAAATTGCCAAAACACAGGATACCGCGGCCGGATGGCGATTCATGAAGTTCTCGAAATGGATGATACGATCCGGAGTTTAATGACGAATAACAAACCATTAAGTGAGATAAAAGAGTATGCCATGAAAAGCGGCATGATTTTTCTTATCGATGATGGCTTGTTAAAGGCAAAAAGTGGAATGACCACAGTGGAAGAAGTACTGAGAGTGGCACTGAGGGATTAGGAGGAAAAAAATGAAAGAGCGATTAGACTATATATTGACAGCAGCCTATGAATTAGGCACCTCAGATATTCATTTAACTGTAGGCGTTCCTCCGATTATGCGTCTGCATGGAGATTTAAAGCAATACGGGAAGGAAATAATTAAACCACGGGATACGGAAGAAATGGCAAAAGCCATTATTCCTGACACACTATGGGAGACCTTTAAGGAAAACGGTGAACTTGATTTTTCATATGGAATTCCAGGCGTTTCACGCTTCCGGATTAATGCCTACCATCAGCGCTCGTCGGTTAGTTTGGCGATACGCGTTGTCCCAACTAAAATCCCGACGCTGGAGGAGCTTGGACTACCAAATGTCCTAAAGGAAATAGCAGGAAAACCCCAGGGGCTTGTTCTGGTGACAGGGCCAACCGGAAGCGGGAAATCAACGACATTGGCAGCGATGATTGACTATATGAACAAAAATATGAAAAGGCATATTGTTACCCTTGAAGACCCGATTGAATATCTCCACAGCCATGGGACAAGCATTATTGATCAGAGGGAAGTAGGGTTTGATACAAAAAGCTTCGCCAAAGGCCTAAGAGCCTGTTTAAGGCAGGATCCTGATATCATCCTCGTAGGGGAAATGCGGGATCTGGAAACCATTTCAACGGCGATAACAGCTGCAGAGACAGGTCATTTGGTGCTCGGTACGCTTCATACAACGGATGCGCCGTCTACAATTGACCGAATCATTGACGTTTTTCCGCCTGGTCAGCAGTCGCAAGTAAGGATCCAGCTTGCCTCCGTTCTTGCATCAATTATTTCACAGCGTCTTTTCCCTACGATCTCAAAGGACGGAAGGGTAGCTGCCTTGGAAATAATGATTAATAACGCTGCCATACGCAATTTGATCCGGAATGAAAAAATTCATCAAATTCACAGTGTTATGCAAACAAGCAAATCTGCTGGAATGGAAACGCTCGAAATGGCTATCAAACCTCTTTTGGAAAAAGGGAAAATCGATAAAACCACTGCAGGACAATATTTGCAGGAGAGTGAGTTTTAATGCCAGTTTTCCGCTATACCGGCAGAGATAAAAAAGGCAGGCGAAAAGATGGAAAACTGACAGCGGAAAATAGAAGAGAGGCTGTTGGGAAACTAAAGGAACAAGAAATAGCGGTCACGTCCATAGAAGAACTAAAAGGCTTCTTGCATAGGGAAATTAAGCTAGGGCCAAGCAAGGTAAAACATAAAGACCTTGTCGTCTATATCCGGCAATTTTCAACGCTTCTCAAAGCAGGAATCACTTTAGCTGAAGCCACTCATTTATTATCAAGGCAAACATCAAGCAAATTGCTGGAAAAAGCGTTAAAAGATGTAGCTGAAGGGCTTGAAGGAGGGAAACCTTTTTCGGAAGCAGCGGAAAGCCACCGTAAAATCTTTCCGCCCCTTTTTATCAATATGATGAGAGCAGGCGAAGCTGGAGGAAATATGGATGAGATATTGGAAAGGCTTGCTGTTTATTATGAAAAGCAGCATAATACCCGCCAAAAAGTTAAATCAGCCATGGCGTATCCTTTAACAGTAGGGCTTATCTCCATTGTAATCGTGATCTTCTTATTATCAACGGTTGTTCCGGCATTCGCCGACATGTTTGTTTCTTTTGATGGAAAGCTGCCTCTTATCACTATGATGGTACTGACAATGGGAAATGTTTTGAGTGATTATTGGTGGCTTTTATTCGCAGCTGCTGTATCCTTGATCCTTTCAGTCCGCTATTTGCAATCCAATCGAAGAACAAAATATTATTTTGATTTTGTCCTTCTTAAGCTTCCGATATTTGGCAAGCTTCTGCAAAAAGCTGAGATTGCAAAAATGACCAGGACCCTGAGTTCACTGTTTGCAAGTTCGGTTCCAATCTTACAATCCTTAACCATTGTTGAAAGAATCATGGGAAATGAAGTGCTTGCACATGTGATAAAAGAAGCAAGAATTTCAATTGAAAAAGGGCAGTCCATTTCGATCCCGATGGAAAAGCATTGGGCATTTCCGCCTATGGTTTCACATATGATACTAGTAGGGGAGAAATCAGGGACACTCGACCAGATGCTCGACAAAGTGGCAGATTTTTATGAAATGGAAGTGGACAACGCTACCGACCAAATAAAATCCCTAATCGAGCCGATGATGATTGTCCTCCTTGCTTTTGTAGTAGGAGGAATTGTGGCTGCCATTGCAGTCCCAATGTTTACGATCTTTGAAAATATTCAGCAATAAATATATAAATCTTCACATTTACATAATTGATTTTAGTACTTAAGCATCATATAATGATTTTATAAGTTGGATTTTTATAGTGAAATTGGAAGCAATGACCGTTTGTTCTTATTTGGGCACTTGAACGAACGTGAGCAAGTAGTGCAACCCGCCAATTTTCAGGATTGATATGGGAATTTGTTCTTATACAGTCTGAAAATTGGTTTTTTATTTCACTTAGAAATCAATAAAGCTATCATCCTAGGTTAATAGACTTACATAAGGCGCGTTTTACATTTAGAAAATAGTGGGGGAGAAAATGATGTTTAAAAGGATTAGGAACTATTTTAAAAATCAAAAAGGATTAACGCTTGTTGAATTGTTGGCAGTTATTGTGATTTTGGGGATTATTGCGGCGATTGCGGTGCCGAGTATTGGGAAAATTATGGAAAATAGTAAGAAGGATGCGCATGTTTCGAATGCTCAGCAGATTTTAGGAGCTGCTAAGCTTGCTGTGGCTTCGAAGGATCCGATTAGTACAGGTACCGATAACACTATGACTTTAGGAGAACTTCACACTGCAGGTTTTATTGAGGAAATTCCGGTAAGTCCTAAAACTAATGTTGCTTATGACTCAACTACTAGTAAAGTGGTAATAGATACAACAGCTACAGGAGGTTTCTTATATAAAGTTACATTAGTTGATTCGGGTAATACTGTTATAAATGGAGAAACTGCACAAAGTTTAGCAAAGGCAGGTAGAGATTTAGTATCAGAATAAAAATCCAAAGACAGGAAGGGGAGTATAATTCTACTCCCTTTTATTATATTCATGAAAAAACTTTTATTTATATTTATCCTGGTTTATCAATTAATCTATTTCCCAAATGAATTTCTTTTCACGGATACTTTTCTTAAGAACCAATTTTTGATGTACTCAGCACTAATTTTATTAATAGCCTTTCTGCTAAAAAACAAACAGAATCTTAAAGACATATTCACCTTAAATAAACTAATATATATTTTTATAGTATTATTAATCATCTCTACGATTTTCTCGGTAGATCACTTCTTGTCTTTTTACGGAAGAGAAAACAGGTATGAAGGCCTGGTAGCATGGTTTTGCTATTTAACATTGTTCACTTTTTCGTATATGTTTATCAAAATGGATAAGTTCACAGATCAATTATATTATTTTGTTTACATATCCTTTTTGGTTTCAATGTATGGCATCTTGCAGCATTTCAAATTGGACTTTTTTCCAAGGTACTATTCAAGGGTTAATCAAACCAGAAGCTATGGGTTCTTTGACAACCCAAATTTTTTTGGCTCGTATCTAGTCCTGGTACTGGCTATCTCGTTATTGGTTTATTTTATATCCGATAAGAAAAAGAGTCCGATTTTCTTATTTATTTTAAATACTCATTTTGCTGCACTGCTTTACTCCCAAACAAGAAGCGCCTGGCTGGGCGTTTTGGTATTGCTCGTATTCATTGGAGTCTTTATTTTGCTTCAAAATCGGATGTATTTTAAGAAGTTTTTTATAGCAAGCATCAGCTTTGTTGTTTTATTTTTAGCCGTGAATTTCACAGAGTCCAGTTCAATATCTAACCGTTTTACATCCATTGTAAAGGATGCAAATGAGGCAATTTTAGAAGAGAATATGCATGCTGGTTCAAGCAGGATGTATATATGGAAAAAATCTTTTCCTCTTGTATTCGAGTATTTTTGGCTGGGGTCTGGCCCAGATACGTTAGGGGAAGTCTTTCCGTACAATGAAGAAGAATATGAACAATACTTTCATACAACAAATATCATTGTCGATAAAGCGCATAATGAGTATTTGCATATGGCCATTACAATGGGTGTACCCGCATTATTCGCATACCTGGCTCTTATTTTTACTATTCTGTATAAGGCTTTCCGGGCTTTGCATGTTGCCGAGGGTACTGAGTTTATCATCCTGTTATGTTTCATTGCGTCTATTATCGGCTATCTTGTACAGGCCTTTTTCAATATTAGTGTTATCACTGTTGCTCCATATTATTGGATTATCCTTGGAATCACTTACCGGTTTGCAGAGGATTTGCTAAAGGAAAGCCAGCATACTAAAGTTTCAACAAGAAATTTAATAGGTAAATCTATCTCTAGAAATAGTTTCTAAAGAAATTCTCTAAAATTGAACTCCTCTCCAAAGGAGTTCTTTTTCTAATTTCCATCAGCAGGTTTGTTTAGTATAATAAGGACTATATTCATAGAAAAGGAAAAGGGCTTTTATGCTTTTACTTTATTTTTATTTGTTCGTTTTAGGCGCTGTTTTGGGTTCTTTTTATAATGTGGTTGGGCTGAGAGTGCCGTTGAAGAAATCCATTGTTGCTCCGAGGTCTCATTGTCCGGTATGCCGACGGAATTTGACTGCTGGGGACCTGGTACCTGTATTTTCTTACATTTTGTTAAAAGGAAAATGCCGGGGGTGCGGCACTTCTATTTCGCCGGTCTATCCATTGATCGAATTGGCCACAGGGTTATTATTTGTGTTTGCGTTCCACCAAATAGGCTTTCATTTGGAACTGATTGTCGCTTTAACGTTCATTTCCTTATTAGTGATTATTTTTGTTTCAGATATTGTTTATATGATTATCCCTGACAAAGTCTTATTGTTTTTCCTGCCGATTTTAATGTTGGAAAGGATCGCGGTGCCTCTTTCTCCGTGGTGGGACTCAACTCTAGGTGCTTTTGCAGGCTTCCTGCTGCTCTTCGCCATTGCTATTGTTAGCAAAGGGGGAATGGGGGGAGGAGATATTAAATTGTATTTCCTCGTCGGCATCGTGCTGGGCTTTAAATTGACAATGCTTTCATTCTTTTTGGCTACACTGGCTGGGGCTGGTTATGGATTTAGCGGCATGCTTCTTGGCAAATATAAAAAGAGGCAGCCTGTACCCTTTGGCCCATTCATTGCCGCAGGTGCGGTTTTGGCCTATTTTTATGGAGAAGAAATTATTGATTGGTATTTTACGAGTTTTTTAATGTAATGGAGAGGTGAAGCGGTTGAGGTCATTAATGAGAAGCAGCAGACACAGAGTTCATTTTATAATTAACGACCACTATATTCGCTTTGTTGAGAGTGATAAGAGACATACTTTCCTGTCCTATCGGCAGAAATGCCTTCCTGCTGGAGTCATTGAAGAAGGACGGATCAAGGATGTTGAAGTTTTTGGCATGATTCTAGATGAAATCGTTGAGGAAGGGAAGTTGAAAGGAAGCAAAATCACTATGTGTATACCGGATCCCTTTATGATTGTCAGAAAGGTTTCTGTGCCGCTGGAGATTACGGAGGATGAGCTGAAAGGCTATTTATATATGCAGTTGGGAGAGACGATTCATCTTCCTTTTGATGATCCGATCATTGAGCCTGTTTTCCTCGGGGGGAAAGGAGGACTAAATGAAGTCCTGCTCATTGCTACAAAGGAATCTGTTATTAGGGATTATACGGAGATTTTTGAAGCCTGCTCTTTAAAGCCTGTTGTAGCGGACTTGTCAATTTTGTCACTTTATCGCTTTTATTACCATATAGGACAAGCTAACAAGAAAGATCATGTACTAATGGTTCAGCTTGGGATGGATACGCTGCAGCTTTCTGTCTTCCATGATCATTATCCAAGCATTGTCCGGCACTCCAAGCTTTCTTTGACTCAGGAAGAGCTGGAATTGAAAAGAGGCAGGAGCGGACAGGAATTTTACATATGGAATGTTGAACAAAGCAGATTAGATGGCCAGGCAAGAGATATAAATACAGAAATTGAAAGATTCATGAATTTTTACCGTTTTAATTTAACAAAAGGCAGCCATCAAATAACAAAGCTGATTTTGTTTGGAGACCACCCTTATATGGATGAATACGCGGGAACCATAAGCGACTCATTTGAACTCCAAGTCCAAACGCTTATACAGCCTTTGTTTCAGATAAAAAAGGGAATTAATATTCCTCCTGTATTCAACGATTGTATTGGACTCGCATTAAAGTAGGTGCCTAGCATGCTGGTTGATATAAATTTATTGCCCCAAAAAGAAAAGAGGAATTCCGCTATTGCTGTATTTTTTATCTTCATCATTATTTTAGCAGCTGGGTGCGGAGGCTATCTTTGGCTTGAACAAAAACAGCTTGCTGACCACGAAAAAAGACTGCAGACGGAATTGGCTACCGTTCAGCAGCTGAAAAGCCTTGTACAGCAGAATCCCAACTCTCCTGACAACCCGAATGCAGAGGAAAAGCTGCAAACGGCTTTGGCCTGGGCGGAAAATTACCCGATTTCCACTTATAAATTGCTGCGCCATATAACTTCTCTTTTGCCGGAACGTGGATTTGTATTGTCATTTTCCTATCAGGAATCAGGGAATGTCCAGTTGTCTGTCCAGTTTGATTCTTCAAGGGATGCTGCGTTTTTTTTTAAAAGCATGCAGGAATCAGAATTTATTCAAAACGCTAACCTGTTAAGCATAACAACAGAGAGAGTATCCAGCGAGTCAGAATCTGATCTATCTATATTGCCGAGGTATTTTGCACAATATACAGTTCAGATAGATAAAAACGCCATTAAACAAGTCCATAAGAGCGGGGAGGGTGGATCCTAATGTCTTCCCGGCAGAAAATTACTTTATCTTTTACCTTGATCTTTGTCTTGCTTATTTTGGGATTGGGCTATTATTATTGGTTTCATTTAATCCCTTTGAAAGATCGGGTTGAGGGGTTAACTCAATCTATTAAAAGTAAAGAAGTGCAAATTTCCCAGCTTGAGAAAGATCCAAAAAGTACAGGAAATGAGTTAGCGAATCAAACTGCTTTTTTGCAGCAGATGCTTCCGGTTGCGCCTATACTGGATCAATTTATTCTCGACCTTGAAAAAGCCGAAATATCATCTGGCAGTCTAATAACAAGCTTTTCTTTTAATGAGAACCAAAGTGTTGCTCAAAATGAGACTTTATCCGAATCGGACTATAAACAATCCGAAGAGCTTTCGGTCGATCTTAACTTTCAAAATGACAATACAAAAGACGAAATAGCTTCTGAGCCCCGTAAATTTTTCTTCCCTGAAGGAATTGAAAGGCTTACTGTGTCGATGATTGTTGAAGCACCTTCTTATATCGAGCTCGAAGCTTTCATTAAGGCAATTGAAGATTTGCAGCGTTTAACCCAAATTGATAGCCTTGCCTTTACAGGGAACAGGGAGGTTCGAGAGGCTGGAAAAACAGTCAATAAACTTATTTATAGCGTGACAGTCTCGGCGTTTTACTATCCGACGCTTAAGGAACTTAAAGATCAGCTTCCAAAATACGAACTGCCTTCACCAGCTAATAAAACAAATCCTTTGTATCCTTTTGCAGAAAATAAAAATGATAGTATAGACGGTGTGTTGGATAACGCAGCGGAGTATCCGTCAGAAAATCTTGGCACTTTGGCTTCAAAGGTTGTAGAAAAGAACGGAAATTCATATATAGTGTATATTTACGAGGTTAAACCAGGTGATACATTAATTAGCCTTGCAATTAAATATTATAATAACAGGGATGGTGAAGACACCATTAAAGAATGGAACGGGATTACCAGGCTTTTATCTGGTGAAACGATTGAAATGCCCTTTCTTCTTAAATGACGATATTTGACGAAATCATTCAATAACAAGACGACAAAAGTCTTGTTATTTTTTTTTTGCAGTATGTTAGGATGAAACCAATTCAGCAATCGACATGGAAGGAGGACAAGATGTGGACAAGCCTAATAACGGAAAAACGATCACAATAAAGATAAATGGCAAGGACCGTCCGTTTCAGGAGAAAAATGAAGAAAAACAGAAAGAAACCTGGAAGCCAAAAGATTTGGAAAGAAAAGAAAACAACGAGGAAACGGAGTTCTTTGCTTCAATACAAACCGCAGCTGCAAAAGAAGCAGATGACAGTTTCGATTGGATCCTGCCAGAGGAAACAGAGAATTCGGAAATTAAAGAATTTAAGGTAGCAACCCCTCCAAAGCCCCCAGCAAAAAAAGGATTCAGTACATTGGCCAAAAACTTCAAGAGGAAAAATAAGCAAGGTTTTCTCACATCCATTTTTCTGGCTGTCTTTTTTGCTGTCCTGCTTGGAATAAGTTTTGGATTCATTATGCTTAAATTGGTATTCACTGACCAGGCAGCCGAGACAGTTACTCCTCCCGTAACTGAAACCCCTGCTGTTTCTGGAGAGCAGGCCGGAACGGAAACGGCATCACTAGACCCATTGGCCACTTTTGTGGTTCAGGGAGGAGTCTTCTCAAATAACGAAGCCGCCAAACAAATACAGGAAGCAAATGCTCAAAAAGGAGCCAATAGCCACCTAATAGAAATGGGCGGACAAACATTTCTTTATTTAGGAGTGTCGGACAGTATTGAGCATGCGAAAGAAATGGGTGCAGATTTAAAAAGTAAAGGAATAGATGTATTTGCAAAAGAAATCACATTTGATGCGAAGTCTATAGAGGGGTTAAATGCAGTAGAGAAAAAATTGCTTGAAATGGCACCTTCTTTGTATCATACTCTTTCAGCAGGGGCAGCCAGTGCAGCTGTTGAAAAATCCATCCCTGCAGGCTTGTTAGAGGATATAAAAAAACAGAGTGCTAATTTAAATGAATTGCAAGCAGATAAAATCAAAAACCAAGAGCTTATTTCTATAAAAGAAGAACTGGAAAATGCATCAAAGCAAATGGATGCCTTCCAGCAATCTGGAGATGCAGCTTCAGCAGGCAAAGTTCAGCAGCATCTGCTTGCGTTTCTTGCTGCTTATCAGTCATTATAAGCAAATAGTGCCAAAATCTTCTTCCATTCGAATATTTTCTGGGAAATATCACATGTTAAAGGAGTCTGTTCGGGAAATTTCGGCAGGCTCTTTCATTTTGTCGATATTTATCAAATTTCATCAAATATTTTTGTAAAGCAGTCCTTTTTAAATTGTTTGTCTAGCCGATTTTTGATACGATTAATCTGTATCTCCCAAAATGATACATAAAGGTAAGGTGATTATATGCAAAACCTCATTTTAGCCTCTTCTTCCCCACGGCGAAAAGAACTTCTTGAAAATCTTCATTTTACATTTGAAGTTTCCAGCAGTGATGTTGATGAAAGCTTTGATCCCTGGTTAACACCTGATGAAATTGTGAAGGAGCTCGCCTTCAGGAAAGCAGATGCGGTGTTTAAAAAGTATCCTGATGCTTTTGTTATTGGATCAGATACTGTGGTAGTCAAAGATGGAAACGTTTTAGGAAAGCCAAGCAGCAGCGAAGAAGCCTTCAGCATGCTAAAGAGCTTGTCGGGAACAACTCATTCCGTCTACACAGGTGTCTCAATTCTGGCACCAGGCAAACAAATAAAATTCTATGAAAAAACCGATGTGGTATTCTGGGAGTTAACAGATGAAGAAATTAACTCTTATATCGGCACCGGTGAACCTTTTGACAAGGCGGGAGCATATGGAATACAAGGTTTTGGCAGCGTGCTTGTAAAAAGCATTAGTGGAGATTATTTTTCGGTTGTCGGCCTTCCTGTGTCAAGAACGGTTCGGGAATTAAGGAAGGCGGGTTACTCGCATCCTTAATATACTTTCCTCATCTTCTGGTCCCTGGCCCAAAGGTTAGGGAGGAATTAATATGCAAACTGAATCCTTTTTGATTAAAGATTTTCCTCAAGATGAACGTCCTCGTGAGCGATTTGTCCAAAATGGACCACAAAGCCTTTCCAATCACGAATTGATTGCCATTTTGCTCAGAACGGGAACTAAAGAAGAATCTGTTTTGCAATTATCAAATAGGCTCCTCACCAAATTTGAAGGGCTCCGCCTGTTGAAGGATGCATCGTTGGATGAAATTACCGCGATTAAGGGGATTGGGGCTGCAAAGGCGATCCAATTGCTTTCTGCTGTAGAAATTGGCCGGAGGATTTCAAATCTTGCCTACGATGACAGATATATCATCCGCTCTCCTGAAGATGGTGCAAATTATGTGATGAACGACATGCGATTCCTGTCCCAGGAACATTTTGTATGCCTCTATTTAAACACGAAAAACCAGGTGCTCCATAAGCAAACCATTTTTATTGGAAGCCTGAATGCTTCGATTGTGCACCCAAGGGAGGTATTTAAAGAAGCCTTTCGCAGGTCAGCTGCATCCATTATCTGTATTCACAATCATCCGAGCGGGGACCCAACTCCGAGCAGAGAAGATATAGAGGTAACAAAGCGGCTGGCAGAGGCCGGCAAAATAATCGGCATCGATGTACTTGACCATCTTATTATCGGTGAGAATAAATTTGTCAGCCTTAAAGAAAAAGGTTATTTATAATGTAACATTAGAAATAACCTTGTAAAAAAGCTATGTTTTTAATTGACGTTAAGCTATAATATTGGTTATGATTTTTGAGATGCCTTGCGTTTAAAATGGCTCATTTTACCTGATAAATTAAAGAGATTTCAATAATTATACTTATCTTAAAATTAGCATTTTGTATCAGAAAGGGAGATACCATTTATGTTTGGAATCGGTACTAGAGACCTTGGAATAGATTTAGGGACAGCTAATACACTTGTTTATGTTAAAGGAAAAGGAATCGTTGTCAGAGAGCCATCAGTAGTTGCGCTCCAGACGGACACCAAAAATATTGTGGCTGTCGGAAATGACGCGAAGAATATGATCGGCCGAACACCCGGCAATATTGTAGCACTCCGGCCTATGAAGGATGGGGTAATTGCCGATTATGAAACAACGGCCGTCATGATGAAATATTATATTAAACAAGCCAATAAAAATAAGAGCTTCTTCTCTGGCAAGCCTTATGTAATGGTTTGTGTTCCTTCTGGAATTACAGCTGTAGAGGAGCGTGCAGTTGTGGATGCAACCCGCCAGGCAGGAGCTCGTGATGCCTATACAATAGAAGAGCCATTTGCTGCTGCAATTGGCGCTAATCTTCCTGTTTGGGAACCTACAGGAAGCATGGTTGTAGATATAGGCGGAGGAACTACCGAGGTAGCCATCATTTCTTTGGGCGGCATTGTAACAAGCCAGTCTATCCGTATTGCTGGTGATGAAATGGACGATGCCATTATAAATTATATCCGCAAAAATTATAATTTGATGATCGGTGACCGTACTGCTGAAATGATTAAGGTTGAAGTTGGCTCTGCAGGAGATCCAGAGGGCGTGGAAAACATGGAAATCCGAGGTCGTGATCTTTTGACAGGCTTGCCAAAAACGATTGAAATTACTGCAGAAGAGATTTCAAAAGCTCTTAATGATACTGTTTATGCCATTGTGGATGCAGTGAAAAACACGCTGGAAAAAACACCGCCTGAACTAGCTGCTGATATTATGGACCGCGGCATTGTTCTAACTGGCGGGGGTGCATTGCTTCGCAACCTGGACAAGGTGATCAGCGAAGAGACGAAAATGCCTGTCCTTATTGCGGAAAACCCGCTTGATTGTGTGGCAATTGGTACTGGAAAAGCTCTGGATCATATTGATTTATTCAAAACTAAAGCAAAAGAGTCACGATAAAAAATACAAGATAGATACGATAAAATCATGAAGCCCATTCACGAGTATGAAGTGTTTGGGCTCAACTTTCGTATGGTTGTCCTTATATGCTAAATGATAAATTTGTAGATATATGTTATCTTTGGAAGCAATGATGGTTTAGTGAAGCGCAATGCGTTTTTCTTATAGCCTATGGAAAAAATACTAATCGAGGTGTAACTGATGCCACAGTTCTTTTTGAATAAACGCCTGATTATTTTGCTTGTCAGCATCATTATTCTCGTGGCATTGATTGGGTTTTCTTTAAAAGATAGAGAAAATTTAACTTGGCCTGAGCAATTTTTAAAAGATACTACCGGTTTTGTGCAAAATGCCGTATCCCGTCCTGTAAATTATGTTGCAGTGTTTTTTGAAAATGTCCAAGACTTGCAAAATACATACAAAGAAAATAAAGAGTTGAAAACACGGCTGGATGAACTTGCCCGCCTGGAGTCAGAAGTTCAGCGGCTTAAGAAAGATAATACAGAGCTGCGCGAGATCCTTGATAAACAAGATTCATTAAGTGAATTTGAACCAAAGCAGGCAACGGTGATAGGAAGGAACCCGGATAGATGGCATGAACTGCTTATCATCAATAAAGGGAAAAATGCCGGGATTGAACCGAATATGGCGGTCATTACGTCGAAAGGGCTTATCGGTAAGGTGAAGAGCAGCAATACTTTCACTTCAACGGTTCAGCTGCTAAGTTCGATGGATCCGACCAATCGCATATCGGCTAAAATCCAGGCTGGAGAAAATAACTTTTTCGGTCTGATCGAAGGCTATGATAAAGAGAAGGGTCTTCTCCTGCTTAAACGCATACCCTATGATGCTAAAGTAGAGAAAGGGCAGAACGTTATTACTTCAGGCCTGGGAGGCGTATTTCCTGAAAGTCTGCCAATCGGCAAAGTCGTGGATGTAGTTCCTGATGAGTTTGGCCTAACGCAGACTGCTTATATTGAACCTGGGGCGGATTTTTACGATATTGGGCATGTGATGGTCGTAAAGAGAGGGGCTCTGCAGCCTGAATTAATGGAAATGATTGATGAGAAGGAGGAGGAACTGTGAGAAGATTCCTTCTTCCTCTCATACTCCTTGGTTTATTTATTGGTGAAAGTATATTCGTTCAATTAACGCCGCCTGAGTTGTTTGGCAGCGGCAAAATTGCCGTTCCGCGTTTTCTGATTGCCAGCTTGCTATTTTTGACCATTTACGGTTCAAAAAAGCATGGAGTCATTTACGGGCTCTTATTCGGCTTGCTTTTCGATATCGTTTATATTGAAATAATAGGGATTTATCTATTTCTGTTTCCAATCATTGCTTATATCATGACAAAACTGATGAAAATTCTTCAGACGAATATAGCCATGGCTTCTATAATTGTTCTCTTGGGTGTTGCCTTGCTTGAGGCCGGCGCGTACCAGATGAACTTTCTTATTCATCGAACAGATATGGATTTTGCAGCCTTTTTATCTTCCCGCCTTGTGCCCACGCTTATTTTGAATTTGATTTTTATTATCCTGGCTGCCTATCCATTCAAAAGGCTTTTTGAAAAATATGCTGATAGCTTAAATGAATAGCGATCGGGTATAGGAAAAAAGAGTACCATTCTAATTTAATATCATCCTACAAAAAGAAACCGGGTGGCCCCGGTTTCTTTTAAATGAATATTTTTAGGGAAAAAGGAATTTAGAAGGTTTCTGTCGAATTCTACTTACTATGGGCAATTTAGGATAGGGATAATAGACATAATTATTTGTTTAAAAATTCAGCCTTAACTGACCTCTAGTCTTCTATTGCAGATTAGTACCTATTAGGCGGGCTGCTTGAAAATAGAGTGCAATAAAGCACTTATGCGTTTCTTATCATTGAGGTGAACATCTTGAAATGAAAAAAAACCAAAACGTAACAATTAAAGGGACAAAAGACGGGCTGACATTGCATCTCGATGATTCTTGCTCCTACGGTGAACTGAAGAAAGAGCTTGATCTGAAGCTTTCAGAAAGCTCCAGAGCTGGCGAAGACAGGCTTATTTCGGTCAGGGTTCAAGTAGGCAATCGATATCTTACCGAAGAACAGCAGGAAGAATTGAAGGAGTTAATCCGGCAAAAGAAAAATCTGATCGTTGAGTCTATAAGTTCTAATGTTATAACAAAAGAAGAAGCTGAAAAACGAAGAGAAGAAAACGAAATCGTATCAGTTGCAAAAATGATTCGATCGGGGCAGGTTTTAGAAGTTCCGGGGGATCTTTTGCTCGTCGGGGATGTAAATCCGGGAGGCACTGTAATGGCGGGAGGAAATATATTTATTATGGGCGCTTTAAAAGGAATTGCCCATGCAGGCTGCCATGGAAATAAGGAGGCGGTTGTTGTTGCTTCTCTTATGAAGCCTTCCCAATTAAGGATCAGCGACTGCATTAATAGAGCTCCTGACAAGGATCAGGACGATGAAAAGAGAGAAATGGAATGTGCTTACATAGATGAAAATGAGCAAATTACAGTTGATAGATTACAGGTCTTAATGCATCTAAGACAAAATATTACTAGATTGCAAGGGGGAAGCTAGGATGGGAGAAGCGATTGTCATTACGTCCGGTAAAGGCGGTGTCGGAAAAACGACTACTTCCGCAAATGTAGGTACGGCTCTTGCCCTTCAGGGAAAAAGGGTTTGCCTGGTGGATACAGACATTGGCCTTCGTAACCTTGATGTTGTTATGGGTCTTGAGAACCGCATCATTTATGATCTTGTTGATGTGGTTGAAGGCCGATGCAAAATTCATCAGGCACTTGTCAAAGATAAGCGGTTTGACGACTTGCTGTATTTGCTGCCGGCTGCTCAAACAAGCGATAAATCAGCCGTAAAGCCTGAGCAGATGAAGAAGTTGGTTGATGAGTTGAAGCAGGATTATGATTATATCGTAATCGATTGCCCTGCCGGGATTGAGCAGGGTTATAAAAATGCGGTTGCCGGAGCGGATAAAGCAATTGTAGTTACGACTCCGGAAGTTTCGGCTGTACGTGATGCAGACCGGATTATCGGTTTGCTTGAAAAAGAAGAAAATGTAGAGGCTCCAAAGCTTATTATTAATAGAATACGGAGCCATATGATGAAAAATGGCGATATGCTGGATGTGGATGAAATTACAGCCCATCTATCGATTGATTTAATCGGTATTGTGGCAGATGATGATGAAGTGATCAAGGCTTCAAACCATGGCGAGCCTATTGCTTTAAATCCTAACAGCAAAGCATCAGTAGCATACCGAAATATTGCGCGCCGCATTCTTGGCGAATCGGTGCCGCTTCAGCCTCTTGATGAAGAGAACAAGGGCGTCTTTTCCAAAATTAAGAAGTTTTTTGGTGTTAAATAATCAAGTATTAGCAGTCAAACAACCGGGGAGAATTCCCCGGTTTATTTTTTTCATATCTATTCCTTCCATGAGTCATACTCTTTTTGGACAACTCATAAACTTGTACAAATAGAGTTATTAAGGAAATGGTGGGGATTTCATGAATTCAAGAGCGGATGAAATACGCAAAAGAATTGCACGGAGAAAAAAAGAAAAAGACAGGGTGTCTAACAAGGTAGATTCAAATATTCTTTGGACCGAGGACGAGGAACGCTACGGATTTAATAAGCTTCCTTCTTATGACAGCAAAGTGGGGGAAGGAGACCACCCTTTATTTCGAAAAGAATTATTCCTTTTTAAACTGCTAGCTTCGGCCTGTTTATTTTTACTTGCAGCCATTCTTTTTAAAAATGAAGCGGCGACTCTTGACCCTGCAAGGGATTTTGTGAAAGCTTCCATGGAAAAGGATTTTCAATTCGCAGCGGTTTCAGGATGGTATGAAGACCAGTTTGGTAAGCCGCTAGCGTTCCTTCCATTTTCAGACGGAAAACAAGAGACCCGGAGTCCACAAGAAAACAGTGATTATGCACTCCCTGCTTCTGCAAAAATTCTTGAAGACTTTAATGATAACGGCCAAAGGATTACAATTGAAACCGGGAAGGAAGCTTCCGTTGAAGCCATGAGCGAGGGACTTGTGCGGTTTGCCGGGAAAAAAGATGGCTTCGGAAACACAGTTATCATTCAACATGGCGATAAAAGCGAGTCCTGGTATGGCAATTTAGCAGATATTAATGTAAATCTATATCAATATATTGAAAAAGGTACAGGATTAGGCACTGCGGGTGATACTGAAGATGGTGAAAAAGGCTCGTTTTATTTCGCTATTAAAAAAGGTGATGACTTTATAGATCCAATTCAGGTGATACCATTTGAATAAAATGGCAGAATTGATAAAGTATATTCATATCCACCCTTTGTTATGGGCGATTATTGGGCTGGCAGTGGCTACTGCCCATTTTATTGAACTATGTCTGTTGCTCCTGATTATTTTCGTGCATGAGATGGGTCATGCGGCGGCAGCGGCCCTTTTTTCCTGGAGAATCAAAAGGATAGCCCTCCTGCCCTTTGGGGGGGTAGCGGAAATGGATGAGCATGGAAATCGGCCGCTTAAGGAAGAAATCATTGTGATTATTTCCGGGCCGCTTCAGCATATTTGGATGATGGGAGCAGCCTTGCTTTTTTACCACCTTACTTGGATGCCAGAAGAAATCTTTCAGCTATTTATACAATTTAATTTAATGATTTTGATATTTAATCTGCTTCCTGTCTGGCCTTTGGATGGCGGAAAGCTGATTTTTTTATGGATGTCACTTTACCGGGCTTTTCCGGATGCTCACCAAAAAACATTGCTGATATCAGCAGCTGGCATAATGGGGTTCATTATTTTTACTTTGCTGACTTCTCCTGTTAACCTGAATATATGGGTAGTCCTCGCTTTTTTGCTTTTTTCGCTATATCATGAATGGAAGCAAAGCCGATTTGTCTTTATCCGCTTTCTCCTTGAGCGATATTACGGCAAGAACAGCGATTTTCGGACGTTAAAGCCCCTTGTTGTAAAAGAAGAAGAATTGGTTATTCACGTTCTTGAAAGATTCCAGCGTGGATGTAAGCATCCAATCATAATTGAAAAAGACGGGAAAGAAAAAGGTTCTTTAGATGAAAATGAGCTGTTGCATGCCTATTTTGCAGAAAAAGTACTAACAGCGAAAATAGGTGATTTGCTGTATGTTTATTAAGAGCAGGCTTTTTAAAGATGGCACAGCTTGATTACTGCGTTAAAGTGAGGAAATGTATTTGGATAAGATAGTTGTTAATTATGTAGCAAGAGAACGGAGATTTGCACGCTTTAAAAATAACAGGGTCGAGAAGCTTTTTATTGATCAGCCGAAGCATCGGTCATCGGTTGGAAATATTTATATGGGAACGGTTGCCAAGGTCATGCCTGGGCTGAATGCTGCCTTTGTAGAAATTGGTGAAGAGGAAAGCGGCTTTCTTCATCGCGATAAATTGGCTTCCTACATTCAATCTAACGAAGAAAAGCTTGTTAAGGATAAAAGGAGTATTTCTTCCTATGTGCATCAGGGGGAAAAGCTTCTTGTGCAGATTGAGAAGGATGCGACAGGAACGAAAGGCCCGAGATTGTCGGGGCTGATTGAGTTTTCCGGCGATTCACTCATTTATATGCCTAACGGCCGTTATGTAGCCGTTTCAAAAAAGATTGAGGATAGTGCTGCCAGAGAAAAATGCCGCCAGTTTGGCTATCGTCTAAAAGAAGAGAACGAAGGGCTGATTTTCAGGACCTCCTCTCAAAAGAAACAGGAAGCTGAACTGATTGAAGAGCTCGAAAAGCTTAGGATGGAGTACAGGGATATCTTAAGGACAGCTGAAGCTCTAAAAAAGCCAGGAAAAGTATTTGAAGTGGATTCCTTTATTGTGGAAATTCTCGAAGAAATAAAGGACCTGAAAGAAGGAGAAGTCGTTGTAGACGATTTAAACCTGAAAAATTTGCTCCAGCAATCCAGCAGTCTCCCTATTCACCTGCACACCGGCAAGGAAAATATTTTTGCTGCCTATAAAATAGAAGCTGAGATTGACAAAGCGCTAAAGCGTATTGTTTGGCTTGAAAATGGGGCTTACCTGATTTTTGACGAAGCAGAAGCCTTAACGGTTATAGATGTGAATACTGGAAAATACATCGGTAAACAGGATCGTAGTGATACCGTTTTGAAGACCAATAAATGGGCGGCTGAAGAAGCTGCAAGGCAAATCCGGCTCCGGGATATTGGCGGCATGATTTTAATTGATTTTATCGATATGAAAGAAGAGTCTGACCGAAAGCATATTCTTGCCAAAATGGAAGCTGCGCTGAAGGAAGATGATAGGCGCACTAATTTGGTGGGATTTACCCCGCTAGGAATCCTTCAGCTGACCAGAAAGAAAACGAAGCCGGCGATTTCTGAGTCACTTACCGAAAGGTGTACAGTATGTGAAGGCACCGGAAGGGTTTTGAGTGGTGAAACGATTGCATTCAGACTTGAAAGGGAATTATGGGAGCACCGGGGCCAGGACCATGAAGCAGTTTTGGTTGAAACCACACCGGAAGTAGCAGGGGTCTTTTCCGGTGAGAATGAAATCCATAAAAAAAGAATAGAAGACAGTATCGGCTTGGAAGTGATCTTTACCTTCAAGGATACTTGTAAGCCATTTTATGAAATAAGGCAGTTTGGCAATGCGGAAGAATTAAAGAAAAAGCAGGCGAGGGAAAAATAATCCCGGCCTGCTTTTGTTTTGGGAAGCAAGAGCATTATTTGCCACTTTCCCAGGAAGGACAAAAGCTATATAATAGATAGGCATGCAAGTAAAATATTTAATTGGATGCCTTTGGGGAGAATCATATAATTCTTATTGACATGATTATTCATTATATGATAGGATTTTCATGTTATGTTTGTAGCGCACCCGTGCTACAACCGCTCAGAACAGGTTGTTAAGTCCGCGCAGTTGTGTCTAGCTGCGAGTGCCGATAAACAGGCACTCTCCGCTTTTCTTGTCGGCGCCTGGGATGGCGAGTCTTAGTCTAAGAGGAGGTGCAGTTCATGTACGCGATTATTGAAACTGGCGGAAAGCAATTACGTGTAGAAGAAGGTCAAGCTATCTACATCGAAAAGCTTAACGCAGAAGCAGGCGAAACAGTTACTTTTGAAAAGGTTCTTTTCGTTGGCGGAGATAGTGTAAAAGTAGGAAGCCCTGTAGTTGATGGTGCTACTGTTACAGCTAAAGTTGAAAAACAAGGCCGTCAAAAGAAAATCACTGTTTTCAAGTACAAAGCGAAGAAAAACTATCGCAAGAAGCAAGGTCATCGTCAGCCATACACTAAAGTTGTGATTGAAAAAATCAACGCTTAATAAGGCGATATTAGATGATTGATGTTACGATTAATCGTAAAAGCTCCGGAAATATTCATTCGTTTGAAATTAGCGGTCATGCATTCTTTGCAAATAGAGGAAAAGATATCGTCTGTGCAGGCGTATCTGCTGTCTCCATTGGCGCAATCAATGCCGTGCACGCCTTAACCGGTGTGACGCCAGAGATTGGCCAGGGGGAGGATGGCTTTCTCCGCTGTGTTCTGCCGGATCTGCCGGAGGACGTAAATGAGAAAGTCCAACTTCTTCTTGAAGGCATGGTCATATCATTGCAGACGATTGAAGAAGACTACGGAAAGTATATAAACATTACCTTCAAAAAGCAGGAGGTGGAATAAATGCTATTAAAATTAGATCTTCAGTTGTTCGCTTCTAAAAAGGGAGTAGGTTCTACAAAGAACGGCCGTGATTCAATCGCTAAGCGTCTTGGCGCTAAGCGTGCAGACGGACAATTCGTAACTGGCGGCTCTATCCTATACCGTCAGCGCGGTACTAAGATCTACCCAGGTGTAAACGTGGGTAAAGGCGGCGACGACACACTATTTGCGAAAGTAGACGGTGTTGTTAAGTTCGAGCGTCTAGGACGTGACCGTAAGCAAGTGAGCGTATATCCTGCAGCTCAAGAGGCGTAAGCCTTTCGAGAAAACCCTAGCCCACAAGGTTAGGGTTTTCTTTTTGGTTAAAAAAATTTCACACATGCACTTCGGCTTATTTTTTTATATGGAATTTATAGCTTTTTAGAAGACAGCTTACTTTTTTGAGGAAGCTGGGTCTGCTTCTCGATACATAAAGCAATATTTTCTTATTTAGCATAAAATTGCTTACTGTCATTTAGTTTTTTGATATACTTACAGCAAGCAGCAGTCTTCTGACACCTTAATAACCATACAGGAGTGCATATATGGAAAAAGACTGGAATATGATTGAGGTGCTGCGTCATGCCCGGCATGACTGGCTAAATAAAATACAATTAATTAAAGGTAATCTTTCCCTTAACAAGGTTGACAGGGCAAAGGAAATTATAGATGAAATTGTGGTGGAAGCACAGCAGGAAGCAAAACTGTCGAATTTAAACCTTCCACAATTTGCTTCACTTCTTTTCACATATAACTGGGAGAATCATTCCTTCCAGCTTGAATATGAAGTCCTGGATGATGCAATAGCAGGACGATTGGATGATTGCATTCTTTCTGAGTGGACAGGCTCTTTTTTTGACTGTCTTAATTCATCGGTAAAGCCTTACCATGAAAATCATTTATCCGTTTCAATCGGTCATGAAAAAGAAGGTGCTCGTTTCTTTTTTGATTTTAGCGGAATAATAACAGATATGGGCAGTTTGGAACAATTTTTAAAAAAGGAATATGCTGACATAACTGTAGCTGTTCAGGTATTAGCTGAACAGGAGCTAGCGCTGGAGCTTTTTGTGCCATTTGCTGCAAATGGCAGAGAGTGATTTCCGTCGTAAAAAGTAATACTATAAAGTGAAACTCTGCAGGTTTGGGGGTAATCCTTCAAGGTAGGAGTGGATCCAGTCAGTACCGGCTGTTTGGCTGAATGCCAGGCAATCGGGACATACTGCAGACGGGAGGAATAAAAAATGTTTGTCGATCAAGTCAAAGTTTATGTAAAAGGTGGCGACGGGGGTAACGGAATGGTTGCTTTCCGCCGTGAAAAATATGTGCCGAATGGCGGCCCTGCCGGCGGTGACGGCGGTAAAGGCGCCGATGTTGTTTTTGAAGTAAATGAGGGTTTGCGTACGTTAATGGATTTCCGTTATCAGCGCCATTTTAAAGCGCCTCGCGGTGAGCATGGGATGTCCAAGAACATGCATGGCAGAAATTCAAAAGATATGATTGTAAAAGTCCCTCCTGGCACAGTTGTAACGGATGCAGAAACAGGCGAAGTAATAGCAGACTTAACTGAGCATGGCCAAAGAGCTGTTATTGCCAGAGGTGGACGGGGCGGCAGAGGAAACACCCGCTTTGCCACACCTGCGAACCCAGCACCAGAATTGTCAGAGCATGGTGAGCCTGGCCAGGAAAGGGATGTAGTTCTTGAATTAAAGCTTCTTGCAGACGTAGGTTTGGTTGGTTTTCCAAGTGTAGGAAAATCCACGCTTTTATCTGTTGTATCCTCTGCAAGGCCGAAAATTGCCGAGTATCATTTTACAACCATTGTACCTAATTTGGGCGTGGTTGAAACAGAGGATGGACGTAGCTTTGTTATGGCAGATTTGCCGGGGTTAATCGAAGGCGCCCATTCAGGAGTAGGTCTTGGCCACCAATTTTTAAGGCATATCGAGAGGACAAGGGTCATTGTTCACGTTATTGATATGGCAGCAGTAGAGGGAAAAGATCCTTATGAAGATTATTTAACCATCAATAACGAGCTGAAAGAGTACAACTTGCGATTAACAGAAAGACCGCAAATTATTGTTGCTAATAAAATGGATATGCCGGAGTCAAAAGAAAACCTTGAGAAATTTAAAGAGCGACTGGAAGAGGATTACCCAATCTTCCCTATTTCGGCTGTTACACGCCAGGGGCTAAGGGACTTATTATTTGCAATCGCTGATAAAATCGAAGAGACACCTGAATTTCCTCTTGCACATGAAGAAGAGGGAGAAGAAACCGGAGTTCATCGCGTTCTTTACAAGCATGAAGCCGATCAAACAGAGTTTGTTATTACAAGGGATCCGGCTGGAGTGTTTGTTGTATCTGGAGATGCAATTGAGAAGCTCTTTAAGATGACGGATTTCTCAAGAGACGAATCTGTCCGCAGATTTGCAAGGCAGCTGCGCGGTATGGGTGTAGATGATGCTCTTCGCGAAAAAGGAGCAAAAGACGGCGACACCGTCAAGCTCCTTGATTACGAATTCGAGTTTATTGACTAACCTTCTCGATTGACGGGGTGGAGAAATGAGAAAAGATAGATTCGATAAAAAATTTTATTTGGTTCGTGAAGATGTTTTGCCTGAAGCAATGAAAAAAACATTGGATGCGAAGGAAATGATCGAAAGGGGAAAGGCTGAATCGGTTTGGGACGCCGTCCAGAAAGTTGATTTGAGCCGGAGTGCTTTTTATAAATACAGAGACACTGTGTTTCCTTTTCATACCGTTGTAAAAGAACGGCTTATAACATTATTTTTTCATTTGGAAGACCGGTCGGGGACGCTATCCCATTTGTTGGGAGTAGTAGCATCATCAGGATGCAATGTCCTCACGATTCACCAGACTATTCCCCTTCAAGGGAGGGCCAATGTCACTTTATCCTTGAATGTAACTGGAATGGGGATAGACATTGATGAGCTTTTAACCAGGCTCCGAAAATTGGAATTTGTAGAAAAAGTAGAGGTGCTGGGAACAGGTGCGTAAGGAATTGCGCTCCGGTATCCGGCCCTTTTTTTCGCTAAAAGACAAGTTTAACGTAGTTTTATAAATGTACTTTTATTAACTAGGTTCCAATTATAATATCTGATCATAAATACCATGGCTTGGCGATTGCCTGGTTTTTCTAAAATTTTCATTTCGTCATTTACACACATATGTTAAAGTGGTAAAGTATAAAGAAAGTTTTCAGTAAGTTGAAACAACTCTGACGAAGGGGAGGAAGTTACCGTGAAAATTGGATTCTTGGGCCCGAAGGCAACGTTCACAGATATAGCGGTGAGGAGCTTATTTCCGAAAGAGACAGCAGTTCCCTACCCGACAATACCCGCTTGCTTTGATGCTATGATCGGAAATGAAATAGACTTGGCGGTAGTTCCTCTTGAGAACGCATTGGAAGGTTCAGTGAACATTACTCTAGATTATTTAATCCATGAGGTAGATTTGCCGATAGTTGGCGAACTAACAGCACCTATACGCCAGCATTTTATGGTCCATCCCGGCAATTTGGAAGATTGGGCAGAAACAGATGTGGTTTACAGTCATTCCCATGCCATTGCCCAATGCCACAAATTTTTACATAAAGAGCTGAAAGGAATTCCATGTGAAAGTACAACTTCCACGGCTGCCGCAGCACAATATGTTAAAGATCACCCAGGTGAAAAAGCTGGTGCCATTGCCAATGAATTAGCTGCCCAGGTGTACGGATTGGCTATTGCAAAAGAGGATATACACGACTTTGATTTCAACCATACAAAATTCATTGTTTTATCCAATAAGAAAATCACAATTGAAGAAGACAGGGAAGAGTTTTCCGGACATAAAACGACTGTCATGGTTACATTGCCGGCTGACAGGGCAGGAGCGCTTCACCAAGTGCTTTCTGCGTTTGCTTGGAGGAAATTAAATTTAACTAAAATAGAATCAAGACCAATGAAAACGGGATTGGGCAATTACTTCTTTATCATAGATATAGATATGAAACAGGATGATGTGCTGATACCTGGGGCGGTTGCCGAATTGGAAGCATTAGGATGCAGCGTGAAAATATTGGGGAGTTACCCGTATTTCCATCTGCATAAAAAGGAAAATAAGGTCCTTCAAGACTAAATGGCTTTGTATCAATCATACATGGTATTGCTTTCCATTTTTCGGGTCATTGCTTGTTCCGGTGCGGTTTTCATTGGCTATAAAAAAGCACTGCCGGCATTGCCGGAAGTGCATCTCATATTACAGGTCAATTAGAAACCCTGCTTTTTTTAATGACTGTTCAGCTTCATCCAGTTTTTGTTCGGATGGCGCAGAGATGGTGTGAAGGTGTATGCCGTCCGTTAGCTCTGATAAGAAAGCCGCATTTGTGGATTTTATTTTTTCCATAAACTGCTTTACTTCTTTACGGGTCGACACCATAACAGAAGCGGTTAAGTCCCCATACACGGGATGCTCGATTTTTACATCTTTTATTGTGACCCCGTGATCAACAAGGAGATTTAATTCTTCTTCTGTCCTCTCGGGGTGATGATGGCAGGCAATGGTACGTTCAGCTGTAACAGAAGGAGACGCCTGATGAAGATACATATAACCCTGGCTTGTAGCAATGATCGGTTCGTTTCTTGCCTTAAGCAATGTTATATCTCCTACAATCACTTGCCTGCTGACATTTGTCTTCGCAGCAAGCTCACCGCCTGTTATGGGCTGCCCGCTTTCTTTAAGAAGCTGGAGCAAAAAGGATCTTCGTTCTTCTCCGAGTACCTTTTTTTGTTCCTTCATGTTTTACTCTCCCTTACTTTCCGATAATGTCTCATTCTAACATAATAACCGGAAGAAGATAAAAACTTAAAGCGGCACTGGTGCCTGTACGATTTCTGTAAGTGTTCTGCCTAAAGCTTTTGCTTCTTCGACGGACGTATTCCATCCAAAAGAAATTCGGATAAATTCCTTGCCGCTTTTTCCAGACACTCCAAGTGCCTTCATCGTTTTTGATATAGCCTTCATTCCTGTCTGGCAGGCGCTTCCAGTTGAAATGGCAAAGCCATGTCTGTTGCATTCCAGCATGATGTATTGGCCTTCAAGTTCTTTAATGCGCAATCCTAATGTCGAAGAGAGCTGGTACTCGCGCCCAAAGTCGTAAATCACGAATTTCCCTTTTGCAGTCTCAAGTTCCTGCAGAAGGGCATCGCGCAACAGTTGAAAGTGTCTGGTATGGACATTAAGATTTTCATATGCCTTCTGGGCTGCAACCGTCATCCCTGCAATACCTGGAACATTTACGGTTCCTGGCCTGAATCCTTTTTCATGGGACACTCCTGGTAAAAAAGCATCCCACCGCAATCCGGGTTGAAGGTAAACAGCTCCAACCCCTTTTGGACCATAAAATTTATGTCCTGAAAAAGATAAACTGTCAACATTCGCTGCTATTTCTTTTAAATCAGTTTTGCCAAATGTATGGACACAATCACTGTGCAGCAAAATCCCTTTTGATTTGCAAATATCGCTAATTTCAAGGATTGGCTGCAATGTGCCTATTTCAGGATTGCCGTGCTGAAGGGTAATCAATACGGTATCATCCCTTATGGCTGCCTTTAATTTCTCTTGGTCAATACGTCCATCAATTCCAAAAGGGACCTTGGTAATTTCATATCCTTTTTCCAGACTGAGCTTTTCCAATATGATATGAATTGAAGAGTGCTCGGCCATCCCCATAATAATATGTTTCCCAATTTTCTCCGAAGAAGAAAGCAGTGCATGAATTGCAAGGAAATTCCCTTCCGTCCCCCCGCTTGTAAAGTAGATACCTTCCCTCTCTATACCCAAAATTTTTGCAAGTTCCGCACGGCAATTTTCGAGAAGGCCCTCAGCCACACTGCCTGTATCATGAAGGCTCCTTGAATTGCCAAAGAATTCACTTGAAGCTTTTATATAGGCATCTGCCGCTTCTCTATCCAGTGGACATGTTGCGGCATAATCAAAGTATTTTATAATCACACCTGCTTTCGTTTTTTATAAATTTTTTCTTTGGGCTTTATTATACTTGCCAGTTGATTTTTACTCCAAGCGCTCAGCTTATCGAGGGAGGTCCGGAGCCTCCTCGGCGGCCTGCACACCAGTGGGGTCTGCCTTTGACTCGCTTCTCCCGCTGGACATTGAATGAGCCTCCTCGAATAAACACCGCACGAAGGAAATGCAAATGCATTTTTACGGATCTGGCGCCTTCCGTTCCAGTCAACAGGGTGCCGATATCAACAACGAGCTTTAACAGAGCCTTTTCTTTAAATACATACAGTTCTCTGCTTAAAACGGACAGAAGTTCCTCTTATTCTATGAAAAACTCTTGTCATAATTCTAAAACTATGTAAATATAGGTGTCAAGACACCTGTAAAAACAGGAGGTAAAAAGTGATGTACGCCGACGTTCTAATTATTGGAAGCGGGGTAGCTGCTTTGCAGCTGGCAAAGAAGCTGCGCCGAGACTTAAATGTGATTATTATCACAAAGTCTGCTGTGGAAAATGGAAATTCCTATATGGCACAAGGTGGGATTGCTGCTGCTCTCGGAATCAACGACCATCCCTCTAAGCACTACATGGATACACTTGAGGCAGGGAGATTCCATAATGATTTTGATGCAGTCTTGGCCCTTACAAATGAAGCCCCATCCCTTATTAATAGCCTTTTTGAAGACGGCTGCATGTTCGATAGGGACTCAAACGGATTCCTCGCATTGGGCAGGGAGGGCGCCCATACAGAAAATAGAATTGTCCATGGAGGCGGAGACGCAACCGGAAAGACAGTAATTGATTTTATGCTATCAAAGAAATACGAAAACATTAGAATCATAGAAAATATGCATGTGTTTGACTTGCTGATAAATGAGTCGGACGGCAGGTGCATAGGTGCAAAAGGAAAAGACACTAATGGCAATATTAATAGGTTCTTTTCAGACCATGTTGTGCTGGCTACCGGCGGGTGCGGACAGCTATATGAATTTACATCCAATGCTGAAACCGTAACAGGAGATGGCATTGCCCTGGCATATAGGGCAGGAGCAAAGATAGTAGATATGGAGTTCATACAGTTTCACCCTACTTTACTCTATAAAGACGGCAAAGCTTTAGGCCTGGTCTCTGAAGCGGTAAGGGGGGAGGGTGGCAGTCTGGTCACTGATGAAGGCAAACCAATCATGGAAGGCATTCATCCTCAAGGAGACCTGGCACCTAGACATGTCGTGTCACAGACCATTTACAATCTGTTGAAAGAAGAAAAATCGGTCTTTTTGGATATTTCCCCCATTGAAAACTTTAAATCAAGATTTCCAACCATTACAGATATCTGTGAGCAAAATGAAGTAAACATAAGCCTGGGAAGAATTCCTGTTTCACCAGGCAGCCACTTCTTGATGGGAGGGATTAAAACCGATTTACTGGGAAGAAGCAGCATACCCGGTTTGTATGCAATAGGAGAAGCTGCGTGCACGGGCATACACGGCGCAAACCGCCTTGCAAGCAATTCGCTGCTGGAGGGCTTATTCTTTGGCAAAAAATTGGCGGAATGGATTAATGAACAGCCTGCCTGTGAATTCAGTAAAAAGGATCCAAGTCCAGAGTCAGGAGGAATGAGTCCTTCACCAGAGTATTTACCTTCCATAACTGAAATAAAGGCAAATATGATGAAGCATGCGGGCATTATCAGAACAAAGGAAGGGCTGCTGAAGCAGCTTGCTTGGCTTGAGAGCTTTCAAATTGAAAAATGGGTAGCAGCGGAATTCGATGATCTTTCCCAGGATGAGATTACAAGGGCATGCATGCTGATTGCTGCATGGCTTGTAACCGATTCCGCCCTAAAAAGGACGGAAAGCAGGGGTGGCCATTTCCGCCAGGATTTTCCCTTCGAAAACAATCATGAATGGCTTAGAAAAAGCATTATTCAATGCCGAAAAATAGAAAAGGATGGTAAAAATGAACAAATTAAAGCTGCGATTGCAACTTGAACAATTCTTCCTGGAAGATATCGGCGACCGTGACCTGACAAGCGAACTGATATTTGGGGAAGGCCAGACCGGGAAGGTTGTTTTCATTGCTAAAGAAAATGGGATTTTTTGCGGAGAAGAAATTATCCGGTCAGGATACACAGTTCTCCATTCAAGTGTGGATATTGACTTAAAAGTACAGGACGGAGAAAAGATTGAGAAAGGTCAAATTCTTGCAGAAGCATACGGCCCTGCAGCTATTCTTTTAAAAGGAGAAAGAGTTATTTTGAATCTTCTCCAAAGAATGAGCGGGATTGCAACGAAAACAAATGAGGCTGTCAGTATTCTTAACAGCTCCCATACAAAAATTTGCGACACAAGGAAAACAACTCCCGGCCTGAGAATGCCAGAAAAATATGCAGTCAGGTGCGGCGGCGGATTTAACCATCGTTATGGCCTTTACGATGCAGTTATGATTAAAGATAACCACATTTCTTTTGCAGGTTCGATTGCAAAAGCAGTGGAAGCAGCACGGTCAAAAATTGGGCATATGGTAAAGATCGAAGTCGAAACAGAGACAAAAGAACAGGTAATGGAAGCAGTTGAGGCAGGGGCGGATGTTATTATGTTCGACAACAGGAAGCCTGAAGAAATTAAAGAGTGGATCAGCCTTGTTCCTGAAACAATCCTGACAGAAGCGTCCGGAGGCATAACATTAGAAAACTTGGCCAGTTATAGAGATACTGGGGTGGATTTTATTTCGCTCGGTTTTCTCACACATTCAGTAAAGGCGCTTGATATTAGCGTGAAAGTTACCGTCGAATAAAAAAAGTATATATGCAAAGGGGGATGAAGGATATGAGTATTTTTCAGACAGCAGAAAAACAATCAAATATTCTTCCGGAAAAATATCGCAGGATGACAGTTTTGGAACTCGAGTCACGTGTAAGGGAGATAAAAGAAAAGCTGGGGAAGAAGCTATTTATCCCCGGTCACCATTACCAAAAAGATGAGGTTATTCAGTTTGCCGATGCCACTGGTGATTCATTAAAGCTTGCCCAGCTTTCAGAGGAGAACAAGGATGCAGAATACATTGTATTTTGCGGAGTCCATTTTATGGCTGAAACCGCGGATATATTGACAACTCCAGTACAAAAAGTGCTTTTGCCAGACATGCGTGCGGGCTGTTCCATGGCTGATATGGCAGATATACACCAAACTGAAAGAGCCTGGGCGAAGCTCGTTAATATATTTGGGGAAACCATGCTACCTTTAACCTATGTAAATTCCACTGCAGCCATTAAAGCTTTCGTAGGCCGTCATGGAGGAGCGACGGTCACTTCTTCAAATGCTGAAAAGATGGTGAGCTGGGCATTTGAGCAAAGGCCGAGAATTTTATTCCTTCCTGATCAGCATTTAGGCAGAAATACTGCCTATAATTTAGGAGTTGGGCTTGATGAAATGGCTGTTTGGAACCCGGTTTCAGATAAGCTGGAATATGAGGGCCCCCTTGAGAACGTTAAAGTGATCCTATGGAAGGGTCATTGTTCCGTTCATGAAAATTTTACTGTGGAAAATGTAAAAGAAGTCCGCAAACAGTACCCGGAAATGAAAATCATTGTTCATCCTGAATGCAAAAGGGAAGTTGTAGCAATCTCCGATATGGCTGGATCGACGAATTATATAATAGAGGCAATTGAAAATTCCAAACCGGGTTCTTCATGGGCGATTGGAACGGAAATGAATCTGGTTAACAGGATTATCAATCAGCACCCGGATAAGCATATTCTCTCTCTTAATCCACATATGTGTCCTTGTTTGACTATGAACCGTATTGATTTGCCGCACCTGGTTTGGTGCCTGGAAACAATTGAACGGGGTGAAGGTCACAATCGAATCCAAGTAGAAGAGCAGACAGCAGCTTTTGCCAAACTGGCATTGGACAGAATGCTGGAACGGCCATGATAAAATAAAAATCCTCCCCAATAGACTAACCTAGATAAATGAGACACTATAAAACACCTTCGAAATGGTACACTTAATTAAAGTGTTAATTCGGAGGTGTTTTTGCGTGGGCAAAAACGTATATTCAAATGAGGTTAAATGGGCAGTAGTTAAAGATAAGATGAGTGGTCAGTTTACGAATCAAGAAATCATGGAGAAGTATGGGATTAAAAATGTGTCTCAAATCAAAACGTGGATGAAATGGTATCGTGAAAATCAGGTGCATCGATTCGACCAACCAATAGGTAAACAATATTCATATGGTCATGGACCTGACAGTTCAAGTGATGAAGAGAA
>NZ_VLKI01000009.1:51229-201802 GCF_007830235.1 Cytobacillus oceanisediminis | reverse complement strand
CGATCCACAATCAAGTGTTTATCGCATTAATCGTTTTTTGCCTACATGTACTCGTTCAACTTGAGACGAAAAGCAAGCGAAAAACCTTACAAATTAGCCGTTATCTAAGAGCTACTTTATGGAAGCCGGCACATATTTGGCTTCGGAAAATCGAAGGAAAAGCCATTCCTTAATAAACAAACTGTCGTCGTCACAAACGTCTAATTGTAAATTATTTTCCAAATGGATGGAGCCACCTTTAATTGGGTATTTACCTTTTTGGCTCTAAGCAGGGTAAGTGTAAAAACTGAAAATTCCGTCAAAATTTATGCAACACTAGTGAATTCATTTGATAGTTCATAATTGATGTTTTTAAATTTGTGCAAACGATTGCTCTAGAAAGGAATATTAAAGCGGCTTCTGCCGCTTTAATACCATTTTGTCAAACTATAAAAATGATGGGCAATACCTCCTAAGAGGTACTGCCCTTTGTCTGTCAAGATTACTTGGCAGGGTGATTTGTTTCAATATTCGTTTTGATTGTTTTCACTGCATCATCAAGAGCTGCTTTTGGTTCAGCTTTTCCTGTAGCAATTGTTTGAAGTGCAGAAGCCATTGGTCCCCATACTTCAGCCATTTCAGGAATGTTAGGCATTGGAACTGCGTATTGAGATTGCTCTGCAACAGCTTTTGCAGCTTCGTTTTCTGCAATAACAGGATCCTCGATAAGAGCTTTTACAGGAGGAATTTCCTGAGTTGTCTCAAATCGGATTTTTGCATTTTCTTCATTTGTGATATGTTCAACTAATTTAGTTGCCCAGTAAGGGTTTTTAGTGAAGGCAGTTACGTGCCAGCCTTTAACACCCATGAAAGTTTTAACAGGTTCTCCGTTTGGAAGCTTTGGCATAACCGCTACACCAACGTCAATTCCTGCATCCTTCATGCCTTGCAATGCCCAAGGTCCATTCATAACAGATGCTGCTTTACCTTCATTAAACAATCCGTCCATCGCAGCACCGCCACTTTCTCCGATAATTCCTTTAGGGAATAAGCCTTCGCTGTACCACTTTTGAATAAACTCGGCACCTTCAACAGCACCTTCGTTATTTAAGCCAACATCATCACGGTCTAATGCACCGTTATTTTCCTTGAAAACATATCCGCCCATCCCAGCAATTGGTCCATGTGCGAAATAGAAGTTATCGAAAAGTGCCAAGAATCCGTACTGTCCGCCAGTAGTTAATTCTTTCGCTTGAGTGTAAAGCTCATCCATTGTTTCAGGAGCTTTATCCATTAGTGCTTTGTTGTAGATGAATACAGGTGTTTCAGTTGCTTTAGGAAGTCCGTAAAGCTTTCCATCAAACATTTGTGCAGTAATGGAAGATTCTGTGAAAGTATTAAGTACACTATCTTCTACATTAATTTCTTGAAGCAATCCTTCAGTTACAACCTGGCCGATTTGGTCATGAGGAAGAGTCACAACGTCTGGAGCATTTCCGGCAGGTCCGTCAAGTCTTAATTGGTCACGGATCTTATCAGCCATACCCAATTCTTTGAATTCTACTTTAATGCCATATTCTTTTTCGAAAGACTCAATTGCAGGCTTTAATGCTACACCTTTATCTGTATCTTCCCAAACTACTAATTTCTCAGGTTTTGGCTCTTCTGCCTGGTTTTCGCTTGTATTGCCGTTATCTTTTTCTCCTGTGTTTTCTGGCTGTGCCTCACGCTGAGGACCACAAGCTGCCAGCATACCGATTACTAATACCAGCATCATAAAGAAAGATAATGACTTTTTCATGGTATTGCCCCCTCCTAATATATCTGTTGCTTACTGTTAAAACGTACAACCGTTTGCACAAAAGTGTAAACGCTTTTATTTCTCTCTAAAATTTTTTTGCGTTATCACTTAATCTCTTTTTTGAGTAAATTCTATTGAATTTTACTCTATGAAAACGATTGCACAATTTCTAATTTTTATTATACAAGGTTTTTAGGCTTTTACAACTACTTTTTAAAAATTTATTGTGTCCAAATTATAAAAAGAAAAGAGGCATATTCTTTCTAATTCTATATTTTTATTTCCTCCATATGATATAATGCAAGCGATTGCACTTTTGAAAGGGGAATAACAATGGAAAAAGCAGCTATCATCCACTATCCTTCTGATCACTATGTATATCCATACAACGAAAAAACCCTACATATTAGAATACAAACAAAAAAAGATGACGTTGCAGAAGTAACTTTAATACACGGTGACCAATATCTTTGGTCTGATGGAAAATGGCTGTTTGAAGAAACAGACATGTTAAAGTCAGGTACGGATGGAATTCATGATTTTTGGCATGTTTTTATTGAACCGCCTTATAGAAGATCAAGGTACGGGTTTAAGTTAAAGTCAGGAGAAGAAGAATTGATTTTAACTGAAAAGGGATTTTACACTTTACCTCCAACTGATTCCGGTTATTATTTCAACTTTCCCTACCTTCATGCCGAAGAGGTCTTCGACGCCCCTTCATGGGTGAAGGAGACGGTTTGGTATCAAATTTTCCCGGAAAGATTTGCAAATGGAAATCCTGATAATGATCCAGAAGGAGCTCTCCCGTGGGGCAGTGCCCCTCCTTCCCCCACCAATTTTTTTGGCGGCGATTTTGAGGGTGTTATTGAACATTTGGATTATCTACAGGATCTTGGCATTACAGGGATTTATTTCACACCTGTTTTTAAGGCCTTTTCCAACCATAAATATGATACAATCGATTATCTGGAAATTGATCCCCAGTTCGGGACAAAGGAAACTCTTAAACGGCTTGTAGAAGAGTCCCATAAAAGAAATATTCGCGTTATGCTTGATGCCGTTTTCAATCATAGCGGATACTACTTCCCTCCTTTTCAGGATGTACTTGAGAACGGGGAAAAATCAAAGTACAAGGATTGGTTTCATCCACACAGCTTCCCTTTAAAGGGCGGAAAATATCCTAATTATGAGACCTTCGCTTTTGTGGCCCAAATGCCGAAGCTGAATACAAAAAATCCCGAGGTAAAAGAATACTTGCTTAAAGTAGCCAAATACTGGATTGAAGAGTTTAATATCGACGGCTGGAGGCTTGATGTAGCTAACGAAGTTGACCACCAGTTTTGGCGTGAATTCAGGCAAGCCGTTAAAAGCGTCAAATCTGATCTCTATATTTTAGGTGAGATTTGGCACAACTCGATGCCTTGGCTGCGTGGTGATCAATTTGACGCAGTCATGAATTACCCTTTTACAACCAATCTGTTGAACCTGATAGCTAAGAAAACCATAACGGGTACTGAATTCGCCAATAACATGACAGCTGAAATACACCGCTATCCGGCTAATGTATATGAAGCTGCATTCAATCTTGTCGGAAGCCATGATACACCAAGAATCCTGACGGAATGTGAGGGTAATAAAGACCGGGTTAAGCTTATTTACACGATCCTATTTACCTTTATGGGTTCTCCTTGCCTTTATTATGGTGATGAGATAGGGTTAAGCGGCGAAATGGATCCAGGGTGCAGAAAATGCATGGAGTGGGATGAAAATAAGCAGGACCGTGAACTTTTCTCCCATATTCAACAGCTGATCAAACTGCGCCGCGAAGAAAAATTGCTAGCCAATGAAGGACAACTCGAGTTTTTCCATACAGGCAGCGATCTTGTTGCCTATCAAAAATACAATAACTCAAAAACAATCATTGTACTGGCCAATCCTTCGGCTGAAAGTACGGAATTTACGCTGCCTTATTCCATGAAAGGCGTTAAAATCACAAATTTGCTTTCAAATGAAGAGTTTGCAGCGGAAGCCGATAGTCTCAAGGTTAAGCTTGATGGCTACGGATTTGATATATTGTCATTTCCTTCTGCTTTAAATAAATAGCTCTGTTAAAGCTTATTGTTGTTTTTAGCACCCTGTTGATTGGAGCGGAAGGCACGAGCTCCTCGAAAATGCATTCGCATTTTCTTCGTGCGGTGTTTATTCGAGGATGCTTATTCAACGTCCTGCGGGAGCGCGGATCAAAGGGAGACCCCGCAGGAGCAAAGCGACGAGGAGCGTCGGACCGCCCGCGGAAAGGGAGTGCCTCGTGCTGAAATCAACAGGCAAATTTAACATAGCCAAATAAATAGAAAATCCTCTCCAGTATCAGTTAAGAAAAGCTCTTAAGGCCTAAGTCCTTGAGACTTTTCTTTTTTCGTTTTCTTCGCCCCCATAGGATTACCTATAATAAATTAACTTTACCTGGGAGAATAGAGATGACTAAGAACCAGAAAAAACTAACACTATTTGCCTTAACCTGGCCCATATTTATAGAAATTTTGCTGCATATGCTGATGGGGAATGCAGATACTCTCATGCTTTCGCAGTATTCGGATGAATCTGTCGCAGCTGTCGGCGTATCAAATCAGATCCTTACTCTTGTTATTGTCATGTTCGGGTTTGTAGCTACAGGTACATCGATACTGATTGCCCAAAATCTAGGAGCAAAGAATGATAAAACAGCTGCGGAAATATCAGTAGTTTCTTTGGGGGCAAACCTTGTTTTCGGAATCCTCTTAAGTATCCTTTTATTTGTTTTAAGCAAGCCTTTGCTTCTAATGATGGATCTGCCAGAAGAACTTTTAAATGAAGCGAACTCCTACTTGATTATTGTGGGCGGCCTATCCTTTGTTCAAGCCCTGATCATGACAATAGGGGCGATTATCAGAAGCTACGGATTTACAAGGGATGTTATGTACATCACCATTGGCATGAACATTTTAAATGTTATCGGAAACTATTTTTTTATCTTCGGGCCTTTTGGTTTTCCGGTACTGGGTGTCGAAGGGGTTGCCATCTCTACGGTTGCCAGCAGGTTGATTGGATTTGCAGCCGCTTTAGCCCTTTTGCTTAAGCGCACCGAAAGAGCACTCCCTTTTGGAATGCTATTCCGTTTTCCAAAAGGACATATAAAAAACCTTTTAAAAATCGGGATTCCTTCCGCTGGGGAACATCTATCCTATAATGGATCGCAAATGGTCATCACCATTTTTATTGCTGCCTTAGGTACAGAAGCGCTGACTACTAAAGTGTACGCACAGAACATAATGATGTTCATTTTTCTTTTCAGTGTCGCCATAAGCCAGGGAACGCAGATATTGATCGGTCATATGGTTGGTGCCAAAGATTATGATGCAGCCTATAAAAGGTGTTTAAAAAGCCTGCGGCTTGCCATTTTAATTTCATTTGCTACAGCTGTAATTTTTGCCCTATTCTCTGAGGAACTGATGGGAATATTCACGTCAAATTCCGATATTATTAAAGTTGGCAGCGTTTTGATACTATTAACCATCATTCTAGAACCTGGCAGATCATTTAATTTGGTCGTCATTAACTCTTTACGGGCAGCTGGAGACGTAAAATTCCCGGTTTATATGGGGATTCTGTCCATGTGGGGAGTCAGTGTCACACTTTCCTATCTTCTGGGAATCCATTTTGGCCTGGGGCTTTCCGGCATCTGGATTGCATTTATTGCTGATGAATGGCTCAGGGGATTGCTTATGCTGTGGCGCTGGAAGTCTAAAATATGGATTAGTAAATCCTTTGTGTCCTCCAAAGCAGTTTAAATAAAGGCTCTGTTAAAGCTTTTTGTTGTTTTTAGCACCATGTTGATTGGAGCGGAAGGCACGAGCTCCTCGAAAATGCATTCGCATTTTCTTCGTGCGGTGTTTATTCGAGGATGCTTATTCAACGTCCTGCGGGAGTGCGGATCAAAGGGAGACCCCGCAGGAGCAAAGCGACGAGGAGCGTCAGACCGCCCGCTGTTCGCTGAGTGCCTCGTGCTGAATCAACATGCAAATTTAACAGAGCCTAAATAAAAAAGCGGCATTGTGCTCTGCCGCTTTTTCCTATTCAACAATATTAATATTATAATCTTTAAACCAGACATGAATTTGTGCAAGATGTGCAAGCAGCTGAGGGCCGGTCATAAGCTGGCCAAACCATGGCTCCTGGAATGCTTCTCCGCCCGATTCAATGATTTTCTTCAGCTGGCCGTGGTCAAAGAATTCATAAAGTGCTGAGGATCGGTCCTCCAGATACCCATTGAGCATTTTTTGGACAGTATTGGTATACTCCGGATTATGGGTTTTCGGATAAGGGCTCTTTTTTCGATATAAGACTTCGTTTGGCAAGATGCCTTCCAATGCTTTGCGCAAAATGCCCTTTTCTCGGTTGCCATGCATTTTTATCTCCCATGGGATATTCCAGACATATTCCACAAGGCGATGGTCTGCAAATGGCACCCTCACTTCAAGGCTTGCACCCATACTCATTCTATCCTTACGATCCAATAATGTTGTCATAAAGTAAATCATATTTATATAGAATAGCTCTCTTCGGCTTGCATCCTCCCCGCTCTCTCCCTCTAACTTGGGAGTTTCCGAGATTGCCTGAATATATTTTTCCATCGCATAGTCTTGGATGTTCAACTTATTCCGCCATTTTTCCTTTAAAAGCCCATGCCTTGCTTCAAGTGATCTCATCCATGGAAAGCCCTTACGCTGCAGATCTTCCTTCCTGTGGAACCATGGATAGCCGCCAAATATTTCATCTGCGCATTCGCCGGATAAACTTACAACAAAGTCCTTCTTTATTTCCCGACAGAACCAGAGCAGAGAGGAATCCACGTCGGCCATGCCTGGAAGGTCCCTTACATGCACCGATTCTATTAAATCTTCTGCCAGCTGCTGCTGTGATATGATACAGCTATTATGCCTGGTTTTAAAAGCTTGGGACATCCTATGGATAAAAGCGCCATCCGAGTTAGGCTGAAATTCATTCGCCTTGAAGAAAACATCATTTCCTTCATAATCTATAGAATAGGTATGCAACTGGCCTTTTCCCGCTTTCTCAAAGGTTTTGGCAGCAATGGCAGTGATCGCACTTGAATCAACACCACCTGATAGGAACGTGCAAAGCGGTACATCCGAAACAAGCTGCCTTGTAACTGCGTCCGTAAATAAATTCCGGACTTTTTCAGCTGTTTCTTCAATGCTATCCTCATGAGGGGCGCTTTTCACATTCCAATAACGCCAAACCTTCAGCCCATTTTTTGAAAAAGTTAAGGCATGTGCAGGCCTCAGTTCATCAACCCCTTTGAATACACCTGAACCTGGAGATCTTGACGGGCCTAACCCAAATACCTCAGCCAGACCTTCCCTGTCAATTTCAGCCTTAACATCCGGATGGGCCAAAATAGCTTTTAGTTCTGATCCAAAAATGATCCCTTTTTTTGTTTCTTTATAAAATAACGGTTTTACCCCAAGCCGGTCTCTGCTTATGAATAATTGTTCCTTCTTTTCATCCCATACAGCGAAAGCAAAAATGCCATTCAGATATTCCAGGCAATCTTCACCCCATTCCATGTATGAAGTCAGTAAAACCTCTGTGTCAGAATGGCCCTTAAACGAATATCCTTTTATAAGGAGTTCTTTACGGAGATCCTCCGTATTATATAGCTCGCCATTATAACAAATGGTATAGCGGCTATTTTGTTTTTTCCTTGTCATGGGCTGTTTTCCGCCGGCAGGGTCTACAACGATTAGCCTTTTATGGCCGAAGCCTGCATGTATATCTGTCCAGACATTCGTGTCATCCGGACCGCGCTTAGCCAACGTATCCGCCATTTTTCCAATTGCAGCCGCTTCTTTTCTCAGGTCCTTTTGGAAATCAATCCAGCCTGTAATTCCACACATTTTAACATCATCCTCTCTTAGCGGAATCGTTTGGGCATATTTTGCATGATGTTATTGTATGCACAGCCTAGAAAAAAGTTAATTGTCCACTTTTAGCGGTTATAAAAATCGTCTAAACTGTCTAAAAAGAAGTTGAGGAAGTTAATGGAGGTTTTTTATGAATAGACAGCAGCGAACAAAGCTTATTGAATATCAATCCCGTGCTTTTACAGAAGGCACTGTAGAACTTATAAATGATCAATGGGTTTTCTTCGATCGCGAAACAGATGAAGCATCATTGTTAGATGAATTCCTCCACCAGGAACTAGAAGTATTTCGCTTTAAGCGCTGGAAAAAAGGAATCTTGTTCGAGGATGGCAAGATTGCTCTGGCCGATGAAGTATTCCACTTAAAGGATCAGGATTCTGTCCGAATACGCAAACATCTCGTTTTCTCACTGGAGAGATTATTGGATGAAATAAATGATGATGCATTTTACCAGTTTGTTACAACCTTGAATTCCATGCAGTTTTCTGTTTATGACTGCATTTATTGTTATAACCAATTAACGTTCTTCAATGATAAGGACCGGAAAAGCGGAGTGAATTTTATCGTTTTTGATAATCAGGATCACATCTGCAATGTACAGCACCATTTTTGCTATTATGAAAAAATGAGTGACCGCTTTGAATTCACTTTAAACAGCGGCAAAAGAATGGTGATTGAAAAAATTTCTTCATAAAAAAGCAGCAGTCTGCCGAACGTTGGCAGACTGCTGCTTTTTTAAAAGATATGAAGTTTAATTTTGAACTTAGATAACTGTCTAGCTCCACAAGGAAAGCTTCGTCAGCACCATCATCGCACGACTAAAAGCGTTAGCTTTTAGGAGGAGTGCCTAGCCAGTTTTCATCCTGCATAACATCCTTGAATATCTTGCGAGGACCATGATTCGAAGATTGATGCTTCGAGCAGCTCAAGGTCTTAAGCTTGCGGGGCTGGTCAAGGCGCGCTTGCGCTTTTCTTAATCACGGTCAGCTTTTTCATCCTCCTGCCGCTTTTTTAATGCTTCAATTATTTCTTTTTGCGTTAGTATGGGGTGATCCCCCTGATCGGTAACAGCCTGGACAACAAAAACACTTATGATTATGACTGCAATTAAAATGATCAAAATCCAAGCCCCTGACATGTTTTCTTCCCTCCATCAAGCGGCAATTTATACTGTCCCTGCTTAGCTGTACATCTGCACCTTTTTTGATAATCCTTCTTCAAATTCGGTTGTCATAAGCGGCTTATGAATATAAAATCCCTGTGCATAATGGCATTTCAATTCTTTTAAAAGCTCAATCTGCTCCTTTGTTTCCACTCCTTCAGCAACCACTTTAACTGCAAGTCCATGCCCCATTGTTATGATTGCTTTTACAATAGCGATATCAGACGTATTTAAACGCAGGTTGTTTATAAAAGATCTGTCTATCTTCAATGTATTTATAGGAAGATCTTTAAGATAGCTTAAGGAGGAATAGCCCGTGCCAAAATCATCTATTGAAACCTTGACCCCCAATGCCTGCAGCGCCTGTATGACCTGGATGCTGTACTCCACATTTCTGAGCATGGTGCTCTCGGTTAATTCCAATGTTAAATACTGTGGTTCCATCCCGGATAGCTCTAACGCTTTTTTTACTTCTTTCAGGAAACCTGGCTGCTGGAATTGGTAAGCCGATACATTAACCGATATCGAAAGCGAATCATAGCCAAGTGTTTGCCACCGCATATTTTGCTTGCATGCCGTCCGCAGCACCCAGCTGCCAATTTCCTCTATGAGGCCAGTTTCCTCAGCAAGCGGAATGAACTCCCCTGGCGAAACAAGGCCCAGTTTTGGATGATTCCAGCGGATCAGGGCTTCGCTTCCGTATAAATTGCCGGATTCGAGATCAATCAATGGCTGATAGCATAAATAAAATTCTTCTTTGTGCAAAGCCTTCCTTAAATAGCTTTCAAGTTCAAGCCTGACCATTGCCTGCTCGTTCATTTCCATGGAGAAAAAGGTTACCCTGTTTCCGCCCTGCTGCTTAGAACGATTTGTTGCCACGTCGGCGTTTTTGAGCAATGTATGCTCATCCAACCCATCGCCAGGATAAAAACTGACACCTATGCTCGCTGTGACAATAAACTCCTGATTGGCCTGGAATAAGGGCTTCGATATTTCATCCAATATCTTTTTGGACGTTTTCATGACTCTGTCTACTGTAACATCCCTGGATAAAATCAGTGTGAATTTATCCCCGCTGAACCGGCCCAAATAAGAACCCGATGGCAAGACCTTTTCAATCCTTTCAGAAATTTCCTTTAAAACCATGTCGCCTGCAAAATGACCAAGACTATCATTTATGATTTTAAAGCGGTCAATATCAATTGAAAGAACTGCAAGCATTTTCCTTTTCTTTTTTGCCCTCTTCAAAAGAAGATCCAGCTGCTCTGTAAATTTCATTCTGTTTGGCAGCCCGGTGTCCTGGTCGAAATATGCAAGCTCTGTAATTTTATCTTCAATCTTCTTCTGCTCGGTAATATTTCTGCCAATTCCGTAAATGCCTACACATTCCCCATTAACTGTGATTGGGATGTTTTTCAGCTGAAAAAGGCTTGTCTCCCCTGACTTTGAATTTATATACACATTGTAATATTGCTCTTTTCCTCTTATAGCCCGGTAAAAATGCATTCGCATCCGCGGGATATCTTCATTTCTCACGTAGCCCAAAGCTGATTTTCCCAGTAGTTCATCACTGCTGTATCCAAAGGTTTTTTCAAATGCCGGATTCACACTTGTAAAATGTCCCTTCATATCTGTTGAATAAACAAAATCAGCATTATTATTAAATAATGATTTATAATATTGTTCCGAAATCTTCAGGCTGCTGTTTAGATTCTCTATGTCATCCTGAGAAGCATGCATCAGGTGGGTTAGAGAAGATATCGTTTTAAAATGGTCAGGCTTCTCATAAATGTATGTATCTGCAGAGCTTTTCTTCGATTCAACAACACTTTCTGATAAGGAAAGATAGGTAAGTGAATGTCCGACAATCTTTGGATAATCGCCAGTTCGCGAAGCGATTTCTCCATAAGAAAAGAACCCATTTGCAGGAGCAATTCCTTGTAACATTGCCAGTTCTTTTTCGGTAAAATCTCTTGCAAACTGTTTGCGTGCCATACAATTATATATAAAGATGGATTCTGCTGGCTCTTTCCGCAGCTTTTTTAATTCCTGTAAAGACCTGTCGATGATTTCTTCCAGATTTGCATATGCAAAGGTAAGAGTATCCCCTTCATTAACCATCCGGTTAACCTTGATTGCCCCATTTTCAAGCATTTTAATGATAAAAACTGACACTTTCTCACCGCGATAGGTTAACAGGAATGGGAATTCTGTTCCTGATTTAGGCAAATCTTTTATAAAAGCTTCTCCTAGATAATGCTTTAATATATGCAAAGGTACCTTATGGTCAATGGAGTAAATGATAGAACCTGAAGCCTTTGTAACCGTAAATCTTTTTCCAATTTCCTGCCATTGGTAATTTGCAAACGAATGCGCTGAAAGATGGCCTTTTTGAAGCGCTATTGCAACTAGACCATTTTGAGTAATCCCTTCTTGCGTAAAAGCAAAGCCTTCCTGAAATAATCCATTATCCCCTGCGATCCCTCCAGCAATAACCATGTCCGCATTTGTTTCATATATCCCCTCAACCAGTAAAGAAGAGTCAACATTAAAGCCTGAGGGAAATAGAATTAAAGCTTTTGTATTAAAAATAGCCAGCTCCTGTGCCAGAGCTTTGCCCATCTCATAACTATCTTTAAAATCCTTCTGCTGCAGCAGAAATGATTTTAATTCTGTTTTTTCAAAAGCCGTAAAAGAGATGACTGTTTGATTTTCAGTAATGCGGCCTTCGTATATTTCTCCGGACGTAGAACAGCCGGCAATAGCAGCAAAAGGAAGCCGGTTGGCCAATTCCTTTTGCAAATTCGAAATAAATTCTTCCTCAATTATCCCTGTAAAAACCTGTACAAGCAGATTCGGGTATTCATCTAATTCGTTCTCATCTATGAAACTATTCAGCTGGTTAGTATTCTCATAAAGACATGTTATTGTTTTAGCCATAAAAACCCACCATCATAGTAATGTCATTCCTAAAAAGTAAGCGAGAAGCCCACAGGCTTCATAGCTTGAGCAGCAGGCCCCTAAACTGGACAACTGTCAAATTATAGTTTCTTATCTTTATTAAAATACCATATTTAGGGCAGACATGACATGACAAAATTAGAAAAAGCTGCCTTTTTCGGCAGCTTTTTTCAATAAATTTCCCTATTTAAGTCATAAATGTTAAAGGCAATTGTACAAAGCCTAAATACAGAACCAGAATTAAAGCAACAATGAACTGGATCCATAGAATAGAGGTTTTCTTTCCTTTTACAGTTCGAATAATGATCATTTCAAACATAGCAATTACCCATAAGCCAACTAATGACTTTAATACATATAGCATATCAATGCTGTTAAGGGTGCTTAGAATCCATACGCCTGTCCCAATGATCAGCAAGTAAAACAGCCTTAAAATCATTTGAACGACTTTTAAACCTTTTTGTTTGCCGCTTCTATGCATGACAAGGGCAACGATAAATAAAACTAGTGCTAAGAACCATGTCGTTATGTGGGCATGTATCATTCCAGTGCCTCCTATTGTAAAATTCGATACCATCATATCATATTGAAATCGAAAATCCTAAAATTATGGTGCTGGTTAAGCGCAATATAAATATATTTTGTGAAATTTTTATGGCGGAGTGTGATATTTGTCATAGACACCGACTTATGTTTGGTGGGTGTATGGGGCGGAAAGAGCGATTCGTTGATATAAGCCATTTTCCCTTGCTTAAACGAACTACTTTCATACAAAACAAGACCTATGCAGCAATTGCATAGGCCAAGACATTATTTTTCTATCGAATTTGTTAAAGAACCGATTTTTTCAACTGTAATTTCTACAGTATCTCCCGGCTGCAGGAAACGCGGCGGCTTGAAGCCTTTCCCGACACCGGCAGGCGTACCTGTAGCAATAATATCTCCCGGCTCGAGTGTCATACCCCTGGATAAAACAGAAATAATTTCTTCAATCGGGAAAATAAAGTTTTCCGTATTCGAGCTTTGTCTCACTTCCCCGTTTACCGTTGTTTGAATATCCAGCTTGTTCGGATTTTCTACAGCGGATGAATGAACAATCCATGGTCCCATCGGACAGGTTGTATCCAGGCTTTTTCCGATAAAAAATTGCTTATGGCGGGATTGCAGGTCTCTTCCTGTCACATCATTAATGATCGTGTAGCCAAATACGTAATCCAATGCTTCTTCTTTTAGAATGGCCCGTCCCGTTTTTCCGATAATAACGGCAAGCTCTCCCTCATAATCAAGCTGAGAGGTTACTTCTTTATGGTTTAGTACTGTTTCATCTGGGCCTATTACTGTTGTGGGCGCTTTTGTAAAAACCATAATATGCTCCGGAATATCCTCTTTGCTGCCCATTTCGATGGCATGCTCTGCATAGTTTTTACCAACACAAAAGATATTTTTATCCGGGCGCGGAATTGGGGCCTGGAGTGTAACAGAATCCAGCGAGAGATATAGTTCAGCTCTTTCAGAACTGCTGCTTACCCAATCTATTAATTTATGTACTTTTTCAACGAATGCATCCCCTAATGCAATGCATTCCTTTAGTGAAGCCGGGAAATCACTGCTTCCTTCCATTTTTTCTACGGCAGCAGCTAGGGGCAAAACTCTAGTCCCGGATCCATCTATAAGTCCGACAAAGCTGCCTCTGCTATCCTTTGCTGTAACAAACTTCATTTCATCACCTCATTTTTATTCATCACATTTTAAGTATAATACAAATTGTCAGATTTACGAGACTATTTAACGTTAATTATTAAAAAGAGGCCCCCTAGGTGACCTCTCAATCTATAACTCTTTAAGAAATTCGTAAGCCTCTGCAGGAGTATGAAAATGTAGTACCTGCTTATTTTCCAGTTTTGAAAGCTTGCTAATGATTTCGGGAGATTTATTCTTTTTATAGCCTGCAATCCATTTTAAAAATTCCCAATCCAGTTTTTCAGGACACCCTTTCCCCATATCCGGACGGGTTTTGCCGTGGTATTGAATTCTTCTTTTCACGACACCATAAAGGCATCGGACCGAAGAATAATCAAGGAAAATGATAGTGTCAGCAGCTTCTATTCTCATATCAAGAGTGGAGCCGAAGTTGCCATCAAGAATCCACTCTTCTTTCTTTAATAGCTTTTGTACAGTTATCTTCCATTGTTCACGCGGAAGAGGTGTCCAGTTTGGCTTCCAAAATAGCGAATCCAGATGATAGACCGGAATGCCAAGTTTTTGGCCAAGGGTGCCGGCTAAAGTAGATTTGCCTGCTCCCCCAGCGCCAATGATTAAAATTCTTCTCATCAAGCCCGCCGCCTCCAATTTGGCCGTTTTAAATAAGTAAAGCTCCTCCAAATCCATTCAACCGGACCATAGTAATAACAGGAAACCCAGTAGCGGCTTACCATTACTTGAAGGGCGAAGATGAAAATGACTAGTATCGTTCCACCAAAAGCGGAGATCTCACCATAAAAGCCTAAGCCATAACTGTAAAAAATCAAAGTCGAGATAATGGACTGCAAAAGATAATTGGACAGCGATAATTTGCCGACATAAGAGAGGGGCATTAACACCTTCGAAATAGTACCATTATTAATGGCCAATGCAATTGCGAGACCATACCCAATCGCTAAAAGCGGCCCTCCGAATATGTCCTGCAGAAAACCCACTGCCAGGCTGCCTTCCAGCAAATATGGAAGCAATTTAAAGACTAAGCCTGCAGCAAGCGACCCAATCATCAGCTTCCTTAAAAACCCTCGACTTTTCGCCGGTTCTTCAAGCCACTTTAACTTGGCCGCCCCTCCTCCTATTAAAAACAGAGGGAAAATGGAAGCTAGCATGATTGGCAATGAGGCAAGATTATTAACTAAATACCAATCCTCCATCCTTTGAGCCGTAATTTCTGCGAAGCTGCCATTTTGGTATACTTGCAAAGACACTTCCGCTGCAGCAGGATCATAGATAGACAATTCCTCGGCAGGTACAAACAGAACAGTCACAAAAAATAGCAGAGCGAATATTAAGTTAGGAATTATGTAGAGTAAGATCCCAGTCAAGAGCATATTCTTCCCGTTCAATTTTATAAAAAGCAAAAAGATAAATCCAAAAATTGCATAGTTGATAAGGATATCTCCATGCCAAATAAGAAGAGCATGAATTATGCCTATTAGCATCAGCAATGACAATCTTCTTGCCGCCATCCCTCCGAACGGCAGCCCTTTGGCAATGGTCCGTTCCCTTAAAATGACTAAACCATATCCGAATAACATAGAAAATAATGGATAAAAACTTGCTTGTACGAAGATATCAATAAAAACATATGTACTTTTATCAGCAGGGCTGTACCACCATTCAAATGGATCAAGATATAAAAACGGGGAGTGGAATGACAGCATATTCACTAAAAAAATCCCCAGGATGGCAAAGCCTCTCATAATATCCAATGAAATGATCCGGTCCTTCTCCAGGACAGGGCTAACTGGCTTGTGCATAAAACGCCTCCTTTTTTTGGAAACAAAACATATTCTTTATGATAGAGAGCGCCGTTGAAATTGTCCAGTAAAAAAGGACCTCAGCATAACGCTGCAGGCCCCCTTTCAGTTAATTAACAAACCGCCCTGTTTTTCCTCGGGATTCCCAATAATCGTTGCGCAGATGTATTTTTTGGATTTTTCCTGAAGCGGTTTTCGGCAGCTCCTCCACGAATGTAACCCCTGTTACAGCTTTAAAATGTGCCAGCTTCTCCCTTGTAAAACCAATGACTTCCTGCTCGGTTAATGTTTTGCCGCTTCTTAAGACGACAAATGCATGCGGTGTTTCCCCCCATTTTTCATGCGGTACTGCAATTACTGCAGCTTCAAGGATGGCTGGATGCTCATATAACGCACCTTCAATTTCTATAGAAGAAATGTTTTCCCCTCCACTGATGATAATATCTTTTTTGCGGTCAACGATGTCAATATTGCCGTATTCATCGACATTCGCCATATCGCCGGTATGAAGCCAGCCACCCCTAATAGCTTCCATAGTTGCCTCTTCATTTTTCCAGTAGCCTTTCATCACCCCGTTGCTTCGGACCACTAATTCCCCAATCTCGCTGCCGTTATGGGCTACTTCTTCTCCGTGCTCATTTATTACTTTTACTTCACAGCCAATCATCTGGTGGCCTGCTTTAGCTTTCATTCGATATTGCTGGTTAAGCGGCAATTCTTTCAGATGGGACCGGATAGTGGATACGGTGCTTAATGGAGATGATTCAGTCATTCCATAGACCTGGATAAACTCCCAGCCAAGCTCCTTTTCTACTCTTGTCACGAAAGCTGGAGGCGGAGCCGAACCGGCAATAACCACCCTGACATCCTGTTCAATTTTCGGAACTTGCTGTTCATAATATTGCATAAGCGAATTCAGGACAGTCGGTGCCATATGCATGACAGATACTTTGTGCGCTTGCAGCGCTTCAAAGATTTTCTCAGGAGTGGCTTTTCTCATGCACACTTGGGCAGCACCATTTGCTGTGTAATAAAAAGGAGAGCCCCATCCATTTACATGGAACATTGGCAATACATGAAGCAGCACATCCTGATCTTGGACGCGCAGGTGGTGCATGGTCGTCAAAGCATGCAGGTAATTATTGCGGTGTGTCAGCATAACGCCTTTCGGATTGCCCGTTGTCCCGCTTGTGTATAAAAGGCTGCATACATCATTTTCATCCAGGACTTCCCTGTTAAAAGGCACGCTGCTTTGGCTTTCCAGCCATTGATCGTAATCCGTTTCATCTGTTGCTTCATCCTTATAATGAACGATAATTTTTTCCACGGTCTTCAGCTTATCTTTTACAGGAAGAATAAGATGGTAAAGGTCCTGGTCGACAAACAGGATTTTTGATTCGCTATGGTTTAATATGAACAGATAATCATCCGGCTTTAAACGTATATTTAAAGGAACCATGATCGCCCCCAGCTGAAAAACTCCATAAAACCCTTCAAGCATCTCAACTGAATTGGGCGCAAGATATGCAACCCGATCCCCTTTCCGGACTTCAAGCGCTTTCAAACCATGGGAAAGCTGATTGACCCTGGTGTTTAATTCTTCGTATGTAAAAGCTCTGTCATCCGCAAAAATAGCTTTTTTGGAACCATAAAGAGAAACAGCACGATCTAAAAATTGATTCAATACTAAAGGTACATTCATCTGACAGCCACCTCACTGAATATTTTGGTAATTCTGTATTTATTTCTATATTATCACATATACTGAGACAGTTTGTCAGATTTTTATCTGTTATAGAACATAAATTTGAAAATTTGGTGAACAGGGAGTGCAGTTTTGTGCTGCTTTTCTTTTCAAGTTTTATCGAAGGCTCCCAGTTTAATTGAAGGGGGCCCAACTGAAGATATTTGGGCTAATTAATCACAATCAGCTTTTAGGCACATACGATATACAAGAAATAATTTAAAAGGGTGTTATATATGCCAGCTATTGTTGGAGTCGCACAGGTTATATCAATCGGAAGCAGCGCGGTTTTTAACATTGGGGATGTTTACAAAATCATGCCTGTATCGAACGCTAAGACATTTTCTGGCGCTGGTTCTTTTAACACAGGTGATGGGCTGAATGTCTATAATAATCGAAGCTCAACGAATACGTACGATTCAGATGGCGTTGACCAAGGCAACTATTTTAATGCTTAAAAAATGGGTGATAGCATGAATTTTTATATACAGCAATCGATTCATATCAATTTTATAAAAATAGGCGGGATTACAAACTCTTCCGTTATGCAGATCGGAAGTGCAGGCATAATCAAGCCAGCCTCCTATTTATATAACACAGGGGGATTTACGGAACCTGCACCGGAAGCTGAAGTCTCAGTTCCATCTGTTCAAACAGACTCTTTACTAACAACACCGTCAGTCCCATTGGTCACTCCATCGTAACCATAGGGGTGAATAATTGATAAAAGCGAGGTGGTGCGCATGAACCAGCAATTTCATTCCTATCTTCAGCAATTGCATGCTTTCGTAGAGGCTCAGGAAAGAAGGATCCGCAGCCTGGAAGCAATGGTCAAAAAGCTTCAGGGAGAAACTGAGGCTCTTAAAAGCCGCCCCCCTATGCAGGTGGATCGAATTGAATATAAATTCGACCAGCTTAAGGTGGAGTCTCTTGAAGGTACCTTAAACATTGGACTTAATCCTTCTGAGCTGCAAAATATTGAAGACTTTGCCGTCGATAACAAAAACATCAAAGCACCTATATCGCCAAAAAACCACATGAAAAGAACGATGGAAATTGAAGATGCCATCTATCAATATTTAGAAACCGAGTTGCCTGAAGTGGTCTCCACTGTTCAGCAAAACTTAAATGTATCTGTAGACGATTCTTATATTGCATTTATCAAAGAGGACATTAAAAAGCAGCTGCCAAATAGAATTGATTTCTATATTAAACAGCAGCAGGCTGCAAACAGGGGACCACAGGAAAACGATAATGCAGAGGTTATAGAGCATATTAAAAAGGAAATACAAAACGGGGTCCATGCCTTTATCTCTCATCTGCCTGAGAATATGAAAGGAATGAATAAAGAGTGAACTATCAAGTATATAACAGGGATTTGTGCGTTGGAAATATCAGAGTGCTGGGTGTATCTAGTTCCTCTGTCCTCATGGTAGGAGATACCGAAACGATCCAGCTCGCGGCTACTTTTGATACACCTGCAGAATCACTCCTTGTAGGGCCTTTTGTGCCGCTGACACCGGAGTAAACAAAATGCTTCAGCGAACATCAGCGGTCGATAAAATTACCATTGATACTATTTCATTTTCTTCTGTCTTTGAGATTGGAGATTCCTCCTATATTCAGGGTTTCTCCAGGGCTATAGCCGTACAGCGGGAAGCTGAGTTTTTTAACGCCCGGGAAGGGAATTATTCTGTTTATCCGATATTCAGCGAATCGATTCCCCTCCTGCCCATTGAAGAAGAAATATCAATCCAGACAACACAGCTAAATCCAGTCATAAAAGTGCAAAATATCGATGTGATTGGTGTTTCTTCATCTTCCATTATCCATATTGGCAGCAGCAAGCATATTTCAATGGAAACACGTGTCAAGCATATCCGCCAGCTCTATCCAAAAAGGAACAATCAAACTGGGAGAGCATAAAGTATGCTTATAAATAATTTTAAAAAGGATGTTTTTCATGCCAGCTATAATTGGACCGGTACAAATCATAAATGTCGGCGGGGGAGTTGTACAATTTGGTGACACGCTATTTATCTCACCAAAAAGCAATTCCAAATCAACAACCGGACAGGGAGCCTTGAATACCGGAGGATTTATCATTACTAATAATGGCCTTAATGCCAGCAATGTGCTGGATACCAACCTAATTGATCAGCCAACCGTCGGAAATAACTAATAATGATTTTGAAAACATTAATCTAAAACCGGACGATAGCCGACGTGTTATCGTCCTTTTGATTTTATTTCGTTGGATTTTCTTGCTTTTGTTAGCTTGGAAGAAGGCTGTTTCTTAATCCATTTCATATACTTTCCTATTTTCTCGTCCTTCTGCAATAATTCATTTGTGTTCAGCCTTGTTGCGAGCTCAACATTTGTATATAAAGCATGGATCTGCTTGTGGCAGGGGATACATAAATTTGCTGTCGGCAGGAAGGTTCCCCCCATTTCTTTCGTCGTCAAATAATGTACTGTTATCTCTGCATTCTCCCGTAAACACAATTCGCATGCTCCGGTTTCTGTCCTCTTTTTTCCCATGGGAAGCCGCCTTTTTCTTTTAGATTACCCTAATTCTTTTTGACACCTCTTCCCATATACGAAAAAACCGGCAAGATTCTAATTCCCCTGCCGGTTTTTTCTTATTTCTCTAACTTAATAGAATGGGCACCATCAAAGAAAAATAGATACCTTTCATTGACTTCCCTTTTCAAAATATGTTCGAGTGCTCTTGTGTACATGTCGATTTGCACTTTGTATCTATTTTCAAGAACAGGTTTTGCTTCGGTAAAGCCGCCTTTGAATCGGCCGGTGATTCCATCCGTTTTATAGTCAAGGAGCACGAGGCCCTTTTCATCATCAAACATACAGTCCACAATCCCCTGGATTAAAACCGGCTCATCTTCGCCTTGCCAGTCAGGATAGATTTCCCGGGCAGGGAACGATAAACTGAATGGGATTTCTCTTCGGATTGAAGCTGCCTGAACCATTCTTTGTCCAAGTTCACTTTCAAAAAACTGCACGATCAGCTGCGGATCGACGCTTTCCCGCTGCTCTTCCGTCAACAGTTCGGTATGAACCATTTCATCCATCTTAGTTGAAACGGATTCCAATGTTGCCGGCCTGCTGAAATCAATATGCTGCATCACTGCATGCATGGCCGTTCCACGTTCCGCCGGCGAAAGTGCTTTTTCCTGCATAAAACGAGGGCGGCTTAACAGCGGTTTATTTATTTTACGGACTAATTCAGTGCCGTTATCTTCATCTAAAAAAATTTCCCGCTGCCGCTTCACTTCTGAAACGGATTGTTTGGAGCGGTGCTGAGCAGCCTGTTTATAGGAATATTTCCATGAAAGTTGTTCCAGTATTTTTTCCTTATAATTCGATTCTGCAGGAACCGGCTTGCCTTCATAAACCAATTGCAGTAAGTCTTCTGCACTCTCATCTTGTTCTGAAGACAGCATGGCAGCATCTCCGCTTTTCATAATCGTAATGTTCCAGCATGAAGGATGCTCAAGAATATCTGATGGGACTAGCGGACTTACTGCTGTCGCTTCCCCTCGCAATGTTTCACAATCCTTATGTCTGACCAGGGATGGGCCGATCCAGTCCAGATAGCTGTTTGCAGAGGCACGGTCGAACTCATTCAAAAGCCAATCCCTATGTTCAGCAGTCTGCAGCCATTGGCTCAGTTTCTTTTCTGCACTTCTTACGGAGGAGACCAGGAATAGCTTTTCCTTCGCCCGAGTTAAGGCAACATATAGAACGCGCATTTCCTCCGCAAGCATTTCCATCTTCTTTTTCCGTTTAAAAGCAATTTGCGGAAGTGATGGATAAGAAATCCTTTTTTCAGCATTCACATACTTAGCAGCAAATCCAAATTCCTTGTCCAGCATGTATGGCTTTTTCAAATCCATCGTATTAAAATTTCGAGCGAGACCCGCTATAAAAACGAACGGAAATTCAAGTCCCTTGCTGCTGTGGATGGTCATTAGGCGCACAACGTCTTCTTGTTCGCCCAATGCACGGGCTGCACCAAGGTCATCCCCTCTATCCCGCATCCGCTCAATGAATCTCAGGAAGCGGAATAATCCCCTGAAGGAAGTTGCTTCATACTGTCTGGCTCTGTCATATAATGCACGAAGATTCGCCTGCCGCTGTTTTCCGCCTGGCATGCCGCCGACAAAATCATAGAAGCGGGTTTTTCTGTACAGATGCCAAATAAGATCGGAAAGTGAACTCTGTCTTGCCATTACACGCCATTCTTTAAGCTGATCGAAAAACGGGCGGACTTTTTCATATAATTCGCCTGTCTCAAGATTTGGCTCAATCCGGCAGAAGGAAATCAGCGCTTCGTAAAAAGAGCCTCTTTTGTTATGGATCCTGATTTGAGCCAATTCTTCCTCAGTCAATCCTAATATAGGAGATCTTAGAACAGAAGCAATCGGAATGTCCTGATATGGGTTATCAATCACTTTAAGAAGGGACATCATTATCGCGACTTCCGTTGCCTCAAAATAACCGCTTGAAAGGTTGGCATAGACAGGAATTCCCTGCTGCTTGAATTCCTCCATAATCTGCGGTGCCCATGTCATAGATCGAAGCAGGATTACAATATCCCGGTACATGGCAGGACGTCCCGATTGGGTTTTCGGATTGTAAACTTCTTTACGGTCCCCAATAATTTCCTTTATTTTAGCAGCCATATACCTTGCTTCAAGCTGTGACTGCGCCAATTCTGCGCTGTCAAAGCCATCTTGCAGGTCTTCTGGCTTCGTTTCGTCCTGTTCGTTTCCTTCCAGATCGATAATGGCCAATTCCACTGGATACCCCTGATCCTCTGAATAAGGAGCTCCTTTTACCAGTTCAGCAGGTTCATCATATTCAATTTCACCAACGGAAACACCCATGATTTGTTTGAAAATATAGTTGGTGCCATAAAGCACTTCCTTACGGCTTCTGAAATTGCGTGCCAAATCGATTCGGAGCCCTGTTTCTTCGCCATTTTGGTCAAAACGAGTATACTTGCCCAAAAATAAATTTGGTTCTGCCAGGCGGAAACGGTAGATCGACTGCTTCACATCTCCCACCATGAAAAGATTTCCATTTTCTTCAGAATCTGCCGTTACTAATTGTAAAATGGCTTCCTGGACCATGTTTGTGTCTTGATACTCATCCACCAGCACCTCTTTAAACTGATTTCGGCAGGCTAGAGCAGCCTCTGATGGCAACAGTCTCCCGTCTTCACCGGCTGCTGCAAGGATTTCCAGGCAATAATGCTCAAGATCCGCAAAATCAACAAGGCCTTTTTGCGTTTTTACCTGCCCAAATCGGACTGAAAAATCCTTAACTAAGGAAACCAGCGTTTCAATATGGGGCTTCATTTCCGCCATATCCCTGATGAAGCTTTCCGGGCGGCGTCCAAATAGCTCTTCCTGAAGATCAGATATAATCTTCTTCGCTTGATCCCTCAGTTTTTTTGCTTTCTCTACCAAAGCTTCATCATAGTTATCGCCTTTACAAGTCTTTGCCCTTCCGAATGACCATAATTGCATGGCTTCATAAAGAGCTGACCATGAATCGTCTTTAGCTTCTATAAGGATAGTAACAACTTGTAAATCTGCAATAAAGTTTTCAGCCCTTGGAGCCGGTCCGCCAGGAAGCTTGGTCAGTTCAAGGCCATACTCCAGAAGCTGCTTGGCTCCTTTCAGCTGCAGATCAACGTCATTCAAGAGGGAACAGACAAACGGCAGCTGTTCAAGGCTTGAAGTTCCATCCACATTATACATCTCAACTATTGAGTCGAGATATTGATTTGGAGAAGGATTAGAACGGGCAAAATCGTACAAGTCCCGGATAATATCCTGAAGGGCGGTATCGCTTCTGTCATTTGTAAATGTATCAACAAGGGCAAAGAAAGCATCATTCCCCTCCTTGCCGTACTCCTCTTCAAAAAGATCCTCGAGAACTTCATCCCTTAACAGCTGGGCTTCCGTTTCGTCAGCGATCCGAAAGCCCGGGTCAATATCGGTCATATAATAATATTTGCGGATCAACTCCAGACAGAATGAGTGCAAGGTAGAAATGGATGCCTTATTTAATAAACTTACCTGCTTTCTGAGGTGGACGGACTTTGGATTAACATTGATGGCTTTTTCAAGAGCCTCGCCGATCCGGTGCCTCATCTCGGCTGCTGATGCATTCGTAAAGGTTACAACCAGCAGTTCATCGACATTGATGGGATCTTCTGCTGCGATAATTTTATTGACGATCCTTTCAACAAGAACAGCCGTTTTTCCGGATCCTGCTGCAGCTGCAACCAGGATATCCTGGCCTTTTGCCATAATGGCTTTCCATTGGTCATCTGTCCAAGTTGCATCTGCCTGCTTAGGCGGTATGGCCATTTTCATCTTCCTCCACCTCCTTCTTGATGGTTTCTATAACGTCTTCTTTAGGCTTGGGAACAAACAGCCTGTAATCATTTGTTTCAAGCGATTCATCAAATTGGCAAACCGATTTATATGCACAAAAAGTACAAGGCGTTTTTTCCTTCATTTTATAAGGGGCAATATCGACAGTCCCCTCTGTTATGTGGTTGCCGGTACTTGTATACATTTTCCTCACATAGCGCCGCAAATAGTCAAACTCCTGCTTGCTGGCGACCTTGGACCGTTTTGAAATGGTCCCGTCCTTCTTGAACCCAGCGGAAATAATTGATGAATCCCCTGTTTCTAGCGTCTGGTCCATTAACCGGATGACATTTTCATCCCCCAGCATTAGTCCATTCATTTTGAACTTTTTATAGAGCTCTTGTTCAATATCCTCCAATGTCAGCATTCTTGATGTGCTTACAATTGGATTATGGACATGGAAATACAGAACTCCCGCTGGATCTGCTTCCGTTCCGATCAAGGCATTGGAATGGGCAATAATAATATCCAGGTAGGTAAGCATTTGCAGGGCAATTCCATAGTAGACTTCGCTGACATTCAAATCTTTGGAGCTCGATTTATAGTCAATGACTCGTAAAAATGTTCCGTTCGTATCCTGGGCTTTATCCACCCGGTCAATTCTGCCGACAAGCTCCATTTTCGACCCATTTTTTAGCGGGAATACGAGAGAAGGCAATTCTCCTTTCGGACCGAATCCCAGTTCAAGCCCGACAGGCGAGAATCCGCTTGACTTGGCATGCTCGCTGATGACAAATGATGCCCGGCTGATAATTTGTTCAAGTTTTCTCTTAATATAGTGATGCCTGTTTGAGCTTAAGAGAATCTCATTTTGCAATTTAGGGGCAAGCATTTCGACTGCTTCTTTTGCGAGAATTTCACATTGTTCCCTGGTCATATCTGTCCATGAAAGCTTTTGTGTCATAACCGTTTCGGCAATGTATTTTAATGCAGCATGGAATAAATCTCCAATATCCGGCGCCTCCAGACGGTATACCTGCCTTTCCCGCAGCCTTAGGCCGTGCTGGGCAAAATGGGAAAACGGACAGCTGTGGAATAATTCCATTCTGGATACACTTGCCTGAATATGGTCGCCATACAGCTCTTTACTGATGCCATCACCAAGCTGCTGTGTGCGATTTTCATAATTCAGGCTGGAAAGGACCTTTAGTGCCGGCCTTCTCCATTGCTCATCTTTTAAATAAAAATTATAAACATCCCACCACAAATCATAAATCGGATAGTTTTGCTTCTTCAGCTGCAGCTGTGATGTCAGATAAGAAAGTGCAGTATTAAGATTATCCGCATATTCAAGCTGTTCAGCTTCCGGCAATTCTGCCGGATCGGCCATAAAGGCATGCTGCCTGCATTCCGGGAATAAATCTCCCATTCTTTTAATAAAAGGAGAAGGCATAAGTGCTTTGCCTTCTTCATTTGCCAGCGGGTAGCTGATAAAAAGTCTTTCTGATGGGGTGACAAAGGCCTTATAGGCTAAAAATTCCTCATCAAGAAGGCGGGTGCGGCTTCCAGGGGCAAGTTTCATGCCATTTGCATACAGCATTTCCCTGTCTTCATCCGCAAGCACACCGTCCTCCGTGAATTTGGCAGGAAGTACTCCTTCATTAAGGCCAATGACAAAAGCAGCTTTAATGTCAGTTAAACGGGATCTCTCCAAATCTGCTGCCATAACCTGATCTATGGCAGGCGGAACAAGCGTAAAGCGCAGCGATTCCATTCCGGCATCAAGGATAGAAGCAAACCGCTTAAGTGTAACTTCTTCTTCACCCAGCATTTCTACATATTGATCCAGAAGCTCCATAATGGCATTCCATGCCTGGCCATGTTCCCTTGACTTAACAAGATTCCCCTTTTCCTCTTCAGCCGTTTTCCACTGTTCGAGCTTTAATGGAACATCAAGTTCTTCAAGGTATAAAAACAATGCTTCACAATATTTACGGCCATTATCAGCTTTTTTAAGGCGGCGGGTTAGCCTTAAAATCGGTCCGGTAATCATTTCCCGAAGATCGTTTAATTCATCTTCGGTTTTCTTTTCGGCATCTGTCTGGGCAACAGCTTCAAACTCCAGCCCCCTAATCCTTCTGTAAATCCATCTTTTCTTCTTCGTCCACTTATCCCCCTGGATGCCATAGGCAAGAACATAGTTTTCAAGCCTGTCCATCTGCTCGCGCAATCGGGATTGATTTAACTTGGACGGAAAGATCAGCTCAGACTTAACCGCTCTAAAAATCGGTTCATATCGCCAGTTCCCATTGATGATTTCCAAGGTCGAGCGAATTAATTCCACTAGAGGGTGATTCAGCATTGTCCTTTTTTGGTCAATGAAATAAGGAATATCATAGTCATGGAACACGGTTTCAATCATGTCATGATAATCCTGTCCATTTCTTGCGAGGACCGCAATATCCCTGTAACGGTATCCTTCGATGCGGATAAGCTGGTTTATTTTTCTGGCGACGCCTTCGATTTCAGCTCTCCTATTGACAGCCTGTCCAATATGAATGTCTGCCTCTCCTGAAAAAGCGGCAGCAGGCCTGCTGTCAAAATTGGCTTCGAGATGCCTCAGGGAAGGCGTGTTCCACCTTTTTTGATCAGTAAGCTTGATCTCTTCCACATCCAGACCATTCCGGGAAGCCATTTCAAAGATCGTTTGATAGTTTTCACCAGTCATCCTGAATAAATGGAGATCATCAGGAGCGCTTTGCTTAAACGGACGATCAAGCGTGAGTGTAATGGTTACCTTTTTGCACAGTTTCATAAGCTGCTCAACGATCATATATTCCTGCGGTGTAAAACTATAAAAGCCATCTATATATACTTCTGCATTTTTTAGATACTGTGATTGCGGGGCTTTTTCCGCAAGCAAACGGAAATAATCCTCAGAATCTGTATATTTTCCGGAAAGGGATTCTTCAAAGTTTTTATAGATTAATTCAAGATCATGAAGCTTATCCTGCAGCGCTTTGTTCGATTCCCCGCCAGCTGAAAGCTTATTCTGCCGCTCTGCCAGCTCATCAGGATTGACACAATAACGTTTAAATTCTGTCATCATCTGTTCGATTTGCTGGATAAATCCATTCTTATCGGCAGCCCGCTGGAAAAGCATCAGCTCATCCTTTTTATCTTCAATGATTTTGCGGATCAGCATGCTGATCCCAACACTATTAAGATGGTATCTGCTCATGCCTCCAGTTTCCTGAAGAATTCTCCAGGCAAGGCGCGTAAATGAATACACCTGGCCTCGAACCATTCCATTTAAACCTGGTGTTGTAATTAATTTATATTCTGATAGAAACGTCATCTGTTCCGGAACTAAATAGATAATCGGATCCCCATCAGGGCTGAACCGCAGTTCATCGCGGATTTCATTCAGGCAGTACTCCGTTTTGCCGCTTCCGGAACGGCCTATCAATAAACGTACGGTCATGTTTTTCCTCCTTAATAGAAAAGCGGAAGCGCCTTGGTCACCCCCGACATCTCGAGGGGGTAGGCGCTGGAGCTAGACAGTTATCGAAATTTAGAAATATATACTTACCTTAATAGAAAAGCGCAGATGCTTATCGATAGCCATCTGCCGGCAAGCTTGCTGACTAGCAAGCTTTCAGTTTATATCTATTCTCTAAAATTATTTTATCATATAAGCTGTTCAATTTTTCGTATGGGATCTTTCAAAAATGTGGAAATAAAACAACTTTCATATACAGGCTATCCTGCATAGGTTATGGTGGCAGGTGATATAGATGATTTCAAAACCAATTCTGCTGGCAACCTCCATTATTTTGACTGTAACAGGCATTTTTGTTGCCAGCAATATTTATACGCTTATTCCTATTTACGGGGACATAGCGGACTCATTTAACGTGAATGAAAATTATATTGTCGGCGGAGGCAGTCTTTTTGCCATTTTTTATGCAGCCGGCTTGCTATACTTTGGCCCTGCTTCAGATACGTTCGGCAGGCGAAAAATTATCATTATCGGTTTGCTCGCCTCAGCATTGTCCACTTTTGCTGTGGGGCTTTCATCAAGTGTTGAGACGCTTTATATAACCAGGTCGATTCAGGGGCTGACACTTGGCAGTTTCGCACCTGTTGCTTTTGCTTATTCCTTTGACCTTTTTCCGCCAAAGAAACGAACCCTGCTGCTTGTATTTATTAACACAGGATTTCTTGTTGCCGGTATTCTTGGACAGCTTATCAGTTCAACAATCACCATTTATTATCATTGGACCTATGCTTTTTATTTCTTTGCCATTTGTTATTTCGTACTCTTTCTTATATCATACAAAATTTTGCCCAGCACCTCACTTCCATCTGAATCAAAAGTTTCCGTTTTTCACATTATGAAACATCTATTAAAAAACGGCAGCCTATTAAAATGTTACGCCATTACGTTTACTTTGCTGTTTTCTTTTGTAGCTTTATACGATGCGATAGGAAGATTTTTTCAGGGAACCAGGGAGGATTTGTTTATTTTAAGAGCGGTTGGTTTAATCGGGGCACTCCTGTCTCTCTTTACCGGTAGGCTAATAGACCGAATTGGCATTTATGCAACCATGAAGCTCGGGTTGATTTTGGGCATTTTTAGCATTATTAATATGGCTGTATTCAGCAGTACACCTGCTTTAATGGCCTTTTCCATACTATTTGTGGCTTCCATCTCCCTGCTTGTCCCGACTGTCATTACACTCATTGGCTTGATCGCAGGGATGGATCGGGCAAAAGCACTTTCTCTTTATTCATTTATCCTTTTAACCGGAGCCAGCCTTGCCTCGCCGGTTGTAATGGTCCTTCAATATGAATATGTATTGCAGCTGCTCCTTGCCTTCTTCCTTATGAACATAGTTCTTGGTTATTTTTTATCAAAAGAAACTGCTCTTTCCCCGCAATCGGAATAAGAAAAGCGAAGGCCCCTTTGCCTATCGACGGAGCGTGGTGGACTGGGCCTAAAGGACAAGGAAGGCTTCGGCAGTTTTGGGAGGATGTGGGTCACTCCGACGTTGTGACAGGACAAGGAAAGCTACGGCAGCGATACATCGCACGACCAAAAGCGGGAGATTTCGGGAGAACGTGGCGCTTTTAGTCTGAGTTCCTTTTTTGAGATAAAGGAAACACGAAGAGCGATAGCGATTTGATGTTGACTTATAACGCTAGGAAATGCGTACGTCTTGTGCGTCGTCATAGACGAGGTGAGGGAAGCACGTCGAGTCGATAGGGTGCGGGAGTTAGACAGTTATAGTAGTTCAAAGTTATATTTTTTTTTAATAAACAAGCGCGGTTCATACCGCGCTTGTTTTACTCTTTCCATTCTGGCCGAAGCAGCCCGTATAAATACATATCATGCCGGCTTCCATCGCGTTCAAGAAAATCTCTGAAGCTGCCTTCCCTTTGGAATCCAAGAATTTCATACAGTGAAACTGCTCTGCTATTATACGAAAATACAGTAAGCTGCAGCCTGTGCAGATTCAATTCCATGAAAGCATAACGAATAAGGCATTGCATAGCCTCTTTTCCATAGCCTTTCCCCCATTTGGATTCATCAGCAATGGCGAGGGTAATCCAGCCGGTGCGATGCGGCCATAGAATACCGTTTATCTCAGCATAGCCGATGAGTTCATTTGTATCTTTTAACCGGATGGCAAATCTGAAAGTATCTTGCGAAGATTCATCCAGCCACTTTTTTATTTCCGTTTCCTGCTTAGGTTTTACAGGCAATGCATCCAGGTTGCGCATTATTTTTTCATCTGTATACCACTGGATGATCTTTTTTATATCTTCCCCATTAAAAGCTCCCAATGCTATATCTTTTCCGGACAATATTTTTCCGCTGAGCATTTTCATCACCCCCGGAACAATAATTTCTGCTTTAAGAGATGGAATCCTTCTTTTCCTGGGTTAATTGTCTTCCAAGCATTTTTAACTTCTTTTTATCAATTTTGCCGACAGGCGTTTTGGGCAGCTCCTTTACGAAAAAAATATGCTTGGGAATCTTGTATCTGCCGAGCCTGCAGCCGCAATATTCCTTGAGGTCAGCAGTAGATAAGGTCTGGTCGCCCTTTAAGCTTATAAAAGCCGAAACCGTTTCGCCCCATTTGCGGTCTGGAATTCCGATGACTGCTGCTTCATTTATTTGTGGATGGGAGGATAGCCAATGCTCAACCTCAAGCGGATATACATTCTCGCCACCGGTTATGATCATGTCTTTCTTCCGCCCGACAATGTAGTAGTAGCCTTCTTTGTCCCGTTTTGCTAAATCGCCGGTATGCAGCCAGCCATTTTTCAGGGCTGCTTGTGTCGCTTTTTCATTGTTCCAGTAGCAGCTGAAAGAATGCTTCCCTTTGACCAGCAGTTCTCCGACCTCATGGGGTCCTGCTTCCAGGCCGTTTTCTTTAATGATTTTTATTTTATTAAAAACCATTGGCTTCCCAACAGAGCCCCGTTTATCATCAGCCTCTTCTGGTTTGATAAAAAAGTTATTGGGCCCCGCTTCAGTTAAGCCATATCCTTCCTTGAACAAAAGGCCCTTTTTCTTAAACTTCTCGTATATATCTAGGGGGCATGGTGCTCCACCGGACAGGAATACCTTCATGTAAGGGAATGATGATTGCTGAAACTGAGATGTTTCTGTCATCATATGGTACATGGTTGGCACAAGCAAAACAATTGTGCATCTATAATGATTCAAATATTCGATTGCTTTCCTCGGATCATAATCATTTCCAAGAACAACAGTCCCCCCTGTCATCAGCAACGGAATGGATAGTGCATTTAAGCCCCCGGTATGGAATAACGGCATATAGGTCAGGGTAATATCCTCCTCTGACAAATTCCAGCTGACAACCGTATTCAATCCATTCCACAAAATGGACTGATGGGATAACACCACTCCTTTTGGTTTCCCCGTAGTCCCGCCAGTATATATCATGGCTAGCGGATCAGTTTCGTTCAGCAGCTCATTATAGTTTACCCTCAGGCTGCTCACTGCCACCTGATTATATTGCTCTCCGTTTATTCGCAATGACTTGAACGCATTATTTTCCAGTTGATCTACCGTATCGGAAAATTGGGAGTGATAGGCTACTATTTTGGGCGTACAGTCTTCCAGGATATACTTCATTTCTTCGATCGATAAGCGCCAATTGACAGGTACGAATATCGCCCCTATCTTCCCGCAGGCAAACAGCAAATCAAAATAACTAATATCATTGGGAGCCAGTAAGGCAACACGGTCACCTTTTTGGATTCCCTGCCCATTTAACCAGCCTGCAAGTGATTCTGTCCGGCTATAAATCTCCGAATAGGTCCATTTTTTATTTTGCTCCGCATCTATTATGGCTATAGAATCCGGTTTCAGCCCCGCTCTATTCTCCAGCCAGTCGAATTCCCGCCCCACAACAATCTCTCCTTCTTACAAGATAAACTAATTGTATAAAGGTGGAGTTACAACATAGTTACAGACGCCCGAAAATCCCGCCAGACTAAAAGTTTGGCGGGATTTCGCAGTGAATTATCATTATATCTTTCTTTTATCCTCGCAAATCATCAGCAGGTTGCCTTCACTGTCCCGGAAATTAAAAAAGGAAATATCCCCATGCTCTTCAATCTCGCTAAAAATTTCTGCATTTATAGATTTGACGTAGTCATAAGATTGGTAAATATCATTCGTATCGAAAAAGAAAAGCGGCTTTGCATCCTGCTTGGCAACTATCCCTTTATTGGCATCGAGAATAATACCAGATCCGCCTGATACCGGCAAATCATAAATGGTGCCTTCATGGGCTGTGTCCTTTTTCGGAAGTCCGAGCAAGGCCGAATAGAAAGCGATCGCTCTGTTCATATCTTTTACATGGATAAAAATAGCACCAACATGGTTTTTTACTGGGCTTTTCATGATAACACTCCTATTTTTAATTTTGTATCTTTGGAAACCATCAGAGAAAGCTTTCGCGGATATATTGATTTTTTCGAGGATATCCCGTTCTCTTGTCCAAAAAACTTGCTGGTTTGCTTGTCTTCTAGCATGGTTCAGGTGCTTTTTCCCTATATTTATGGAGAGTGCCTAAATTCGGGGGGAGATTGTATCTCTTTCGTTCCCTTTCTCTCCGCTTTACCCGCTCCAAGGGCACGATTGGACCTCTTTCGTTCCCTTTCTCTCCGCTTTACCCGCTCCAAGGGCACGATTGGACCTCTTTCGTTCCCTTTCTCTCCGCTTTACCCGCTCCAAGGGCACCATTAGACCTCTTTCGTTCCCTTTCTCTTCGCTTTACCCGCTCCAAGGGCACGATTGGACCTCCTTATTACTGGTTTTGAAAAATTCGAAGCCTTTTTCGTTTCCCCTATACTTGAGCGGCCGCTCATAAAGAAAAGAGCTCCCGAAGGAACCCTTTATTCGTATGTTTCAACAAAAACTGTGGCACCCATGCCGCCGCCGACACATAAGGATGCAATTCCTCTTTGTCCGCCTCTTCTTTTCAATTCGTGGACAAGGCTTACAACAAGACGCGCTCCTGTACAGCCAATTGGGTGGCCCAGGCTGATTCCGCTTCCGTTTACATTTACCTTTTCACGGTTCAAGCCCAGTTCCTTTTCAACTGCCAAATATTGAGCTGCAAAAGCTTCATTAACTTCAATTAAGTCTGCATCTTCAAGGGACCATTCTACATTGGCAAGTCCTTTTTTGACAGCTGGCACCGGTCCTCTTCCCATTACTTTAGGGTCCACCCCTGCCACTGAGAAACCAACTATTTTAGCCAGCGGCTTTAGCCCCTTTTCAAGTGCCAATTCTTCTGGCATTAAGACAAGCGCTGCTCCGCCGTCATTAAGGCTGGATGCATTTCCTGCCGTAACGGATCCACCTTTTCTGAATACAGGATTCAGTCTGCTAAGTTTTTCTGCAGTTAAATCACCACGCGGATTTTCATCCTGTGTAACAGTAACCTTCCCTTTACGGGACTTCACAGTAATTGGAACGATTTGTGAGTCAAAGTAACCGTTTTCAATTGCATGTAAAGCTCTTTGATGGCTAAGAAATGCAATTTCATCCTGTTCTTCTCTTGTAATGCCATAGATTTCTGCCAGGTTTTCCGCAGTCTCCCCCATCATAATATGATGGATCGGATCCTCAAGAATTTCCCAAACTGTATCAGTTACCTGTCCATGCTGCATGCGGGCGCCCCAGCGATGCTGCTTTAATACATAGGGGCTGGAGCTCATTGCTTCCACTCCGCCGGCAATGACGATATCTGACATTCCGGATTGAATTTGCAAAGCAGCTGAAATAATCGCCTGCATACCGGAAGCACATTGTCTTTGTACAGTAAATCCGGTTGCCGTATCATCAAAGCCTGCAAGCAAAGCAGCTGTTCTAGCCGTATTTGGCTCATCCGTTCGCTGGATGCAGTGCCCTAAAATGACCTCATCCACCTCATTGCTTTGCAGTCCGCTTCTCTCCGAAGCTTCTTTTAAAGCCGGAACAATTAAATCTGTCGGAAGAAGATCCTTAAAGACTCCTCCGAATGTTCCGACCGGTGTTCTGACTGCTGATGTTATTACAACATTTCTCATCCCTTTTCACCTCATTTATTTTCCTCAGCCATTTTTCCGAACATCCGCTCGAAATCTGGCCGTTACATCATAATCCCGCCATCTACATGAAGGACGGTTCCGTTAACATAATCGGATTCATTGGAAGCAAGGAACAAATATGCGTTAGCAATGTCTTCCGGACTTCCAAGCCTGCCAAGCGGGACCATTCCTTTCATTTGCCCGATTACCTTTTCTGGAACCTTTGCAGTCATGCCGGTTTCGATAAATCCAGGAGCAACCGCATTCACGTTGATTCCTTTTCTTCCCAATTCCTTTGCCCAAGTCTTAGTCATGCCGACTACCCCTGCTTTTGCTGCAGCGTAGTTTGTTTGGCCGATATTTCCATAGACTCCGGAAACGGATGAAGTATTGATAATTTTTCCGCCTCCCTGCTCCAGCATGGCCGGCAGGACTGCTTGCGTGCAGTGAAACACACCAGAAAGATTGACATCCAATACTGCCTGAAAATCTTCAGCAGATAATTTCGACAGCATGCCGTCTCTTGTAATTCCTGCGTTATTTACTAAAATATTAATCTTTCCGAATGCTTCTTTTACGGCTTCAACCATTTCGTCTATGCTTTGCCTGTCTGCCACATTCACCTGGAAAAATTCTACGTTGAATCCTTTATCTTTTAGCTCCTGTGCTCTTGTTTTTCCAAGGTCGGCATTATAATCTGCCATAGCCACCGCGGCTCCTTCACTGGCAAACCTTTCTGCCGCTGCAAGGCCAATACCGTTGGCGGCACCGGTGATAATGGCTGTTTTCCCTTTAAGTCTCATCTGTTGCACCTCCGTTATATTAATTTAAAAATTCTGACATTACACAAAGCAGCTGATCTATATCATCGATCGGCGGCGAATGTCCGCAATCTCCTAATTCGACAAAGCTTGCATTTTCTCCTATGTCCTCGATAATTTCTTCAGCCATTTGTTTAGAAATGACCAAATCACGGTCTCCTAAAAGGACTAAAACCGGAATGCCAATTTGGCGGGCTTGCCCGTTCCCTTTGATTAAGCCATTAAACTTGCCGCTAATGTTAAATGTATTCAGCGCATGCACCGTTTCAGCGTAATTTCTTTGGGTAAGCATATCGTCAATGTACTCTTCATATCGCTCGGGCTCCGGCTTGTTTTTTGTATAAATAACCGCATTGTAAACCATTTTTAGAAACCCGCGGTTTTCTGAAGCATATGCCTGTTCAGTTGGCACTACTTTTGACGGATCATTTTTTGTCTGCTCCAAGGTGCTGATCCTCCTAGTGGGATCCGGCTGCCCGGATTCATTCGTTTCATAGATTGGGTATCCCCTTGTAGACCCCGGTGCAAGGAGGATCATTTTCTTGCAATAACCCGGATAGTCAGCTGCAAATTGCATGCATACAGGTCCCCCCAAAGACCAGCCGACGATGGAGAAATCTCTAAGGCCAATTTCATCTGCAAAATGCTTTATGTCTTCCGCTAACTCTTTAATTGATGAAATGGGAGTATGATAGCTTGATAGGCCGAATCCTCTCATATCCATGGCATACAGATTGTAGTTCGGATCCATTTTTTCAAGCACAACGTCCCAATGCTTGGATGAATTCATATTGCCGTGGATTAGAAGGACCTTCTGTTCACCGCCCTCCCTTTCTCGATAAGCAATCGTTTCACCATTAGGCAGCTTAACATGCTTTAATTGAATTTGCCTCATCCACCTAACACTCTCCCCATCTTATGGTCGCTGCTCCCCAGGCGTAGCCAATGCCGGCACTGACTAAAACAGCAATTTCGCCGTCTTGTAATCTGCCAGCCTTCTCAGCCAGCTCAAGTGATAAAATCTGATCAAATTGTCCGATATGCCCATAATCCTCCAAATAAATAGACGCTTCTGCAGGAAGCCCCATTTCCTTTAAAACGTAATCGTGTGCTGATTTTTTCATATGAAGTAAAGCAGCATAGCCAATTTCCTCTTCTGAAAAACCGCTTTTGCGTACGGAACGGCGGATAACATTCAAAAAGTTATCCATGGATTTTTGCTCAAGGCGCCGCTTCATACCCTCCGGATCGAGCACATCGAGCTGATATAACCCCTGTTGGAGTGCTTCAGGAGTCATAGGATTCTTTGTCCCTCCTGCAACAACAACGACATCTTCAGAAAAAGATCCATCTGTAATGATTTCGGTCTCATACAATAGATTTTTGCAGATGCCTTTTTTCAGGATTATGGCTCCGCCCCCTGCCCCCAGGTTATACATAAATCTTGTTCTAGGATTTTTGTATCTAATAAAATCGCCATTCCGGTATCCTCCGGCAAGCAGAACAGTGTTAATGCCCGGGTCAGCCATCATCATATTTTTAGCTACCTTCAAGGCCATAACAGCTGTTCCGCACCTTAGAGCTGCATCAAACGCCCAGGCATTGGCTGCCCCCAATTCCTCCTGCATCTTGATGCCAGCCGTCCAGAGAGGATACTCTTTATATTCCTCGCCGATATAAATGATCAGGTCGATTTCAAGGGGATCTATCCCGGCCTTTTTTATAGCTGTCCGGGCCGCCTTGATCCCCATTTCACATGTATGGTCATTCTCTCCCGGCACCGGCTTTTTCTTTATGCCCATTTTACCTTCCACAATCTCCCGGGGGATTCCTGCTTCCCTGGCAATTTCCTCCCCCGTTATATATGAATTCGGCAAATAGAAGCCAGTGCTTAAAATTCCAATGTTCAAAACAGGCACCTCTTTTCTTTTCAAATGGAAATCTGGCTTTTTCTCAGCGAACAGCGTGCTGTCCGGTAGCCTCCTGGGCGCATCACGCGCCTGCGAAGTCTCCCTTTGACCGGCTCTCCCGCAGACTTTGATTAATCATCCTCGACTAAACACCGCACGAAGAAAATGCGAATGCATTTTCGAGGATCTCGCGCCATCAGCTTCAATCAAAAGGGGCAAAATAAACAATATGCTTTATAAACACAGCCTCTATCTTAAGCTATTAATCTCCTATTATCGTTTTCATAAAGCCCATCGCTTCTTCCATCGTTTCAAAAAGGTTTACCTTTTCATCTTGGACATGTGTAACCTTGATGCGCCACTTTTTTTCTCCTGTCCGTTCATCCGTTTCTGCCAAATGAAAACGGACAATAAACGAAGCAATCTGTTTTGTCTCCATCCTTCTCCCCCTAACTGGCAATCTTCTCCCCTGCTTTTTGCTGTTTTTCTTTTTTACCCTTAAACTTAATATTTCTTAATGTGCCGACAATGCCCATTGGGAAGAACATGACGGCCAAAATATAAATGATGCCAAAGAAAATAATCCACCTTTCAAAAATCCAATGAACCTTTGCCAGTTCTGTCAGCCAATGATGGGCAAATTCAATCAGACCCGCACCGATGATTGCCCCAACTAGCGTTCCCACACCGCCAATAATCGTCATCAATAAGGCATCTAGCGTTATATCCATTGTAAAAACGCTTGTATTAACAAAACGAAGAGAAATCGCGTATAAAATCCCTGACATACCTGCCAAAATACCGGAAACAACACTGGCAATGACTTTATAATGAAGAACACTGTAGCCAAGGGATTCCGTCCTTTGTTCATTTTCCCTTATTGCCTGAAGCACCCTGCCCAGCGGTGAATTAGTAAATCTTTTTAAAAGAGCAAAGACAGCAATCATTGATACAAGGCAAATCAGGTAAAAGTCTGTTCTGTCCTTCAGCATATCAGGGACTCGAAATGTAAATCCGTCATTTCCATAAGTAACCGTACGCCATTTTTCAGCCAGCACAAGAAACAGCCCGGCCACCGCCATTGTCAGCATCGCATAAAAATGGCTTTTCAGCCGCAAAGTTAGCAGCCCTAATACATAGCTGACCAAGGCAGTTAATAGAATGGTAACCAGTATCGAAAGAAGCAGATTCGGAACTGTTGGCTCAAACCGTTTCATAAATACGCCAACTGTATACGCTCCAATTCCAAAAAACATCGCGTGCCCAAATGAGACAATTCCGGTATAGCCGAGCAATATATCATAACTCATGGCAAAGATCGCAAAAATAAAAACCTGTGTAAGCAAAATCAATAGTGTGCGTGATTCATATACAAACGGCAGAATAATCAGGAAAATCGCCACAGCCAAATAGACTGCATTCATTCTATTGCCCATCAATTGTTTCATCTTCTCACCCCTTCAATCCAAACAATCCCTGAGGCCTAAAAATAAGGACTGCCGACATTAACAGCATATTGACAGCCAGCGAAAGGGAAGGCACATAATAAGCCATAAAGGACCCTGACAGACCGACCAAAACTGCAGCCAGTATAGAACCGGGAAAACTGCCCATTCCGCCGATTACGACTACAATGAAAGCCAGTATGGCAAACTCCAGTCCCATCTCTGCATAAATGACGCCTGAATATGGGGCCAGCAATACACCACCCAGTGCAGCCATTGCCGCTCCTACCATGAACACCATCATAAATATCTTTTGGATATTTATTCCAAGCGACTGAACCATTTCTTTATCCATGACTCCAGCCCGGACCACTAATCCAATTTTCGTGCTTTTCAATACATATTGAACAAGTGCAAACACCATCAGTCCTACTGCGATAATAAATACTCTATATTTAATGATAATGATATTGCCCAGCTCCCAGCTTCCTGCAAGATAGCTTGGAGGAGAAGCTGAAATTTGGTTAGGCCCCCAAACAACTTTTAGCATTTCTGATAATACCAGCATCAGCCCAAGCGTGATCAATATCTGCTGAATATGATTTCCGTACACTGGCTTAATAATCCACTTTTCCGTAGCCAATCCAAGAATCAGTCCTGTTAGGATCGCGCCGGCAATTCCGGCAAAAAAACTGCCTGTTGATGTATAAATCCATGTCCCGCTATAGGCTCCCCAGGCAAAAAGCCCGCCATGGGCAAAGTTGAGAACGTCCATTAAGCCAAAAATAAGTGTTAATCCAGCAGCCAGCAAAAAGATCAGCATGCCTGTAGCCAGCCCATTCAAAGTCAAATTAATAAGCACTTCCATCTTTAGATCCTCCTTCCTTTAAGCAATCCCCAAGTACTTTCTGCGCATTTCTTCATCTTCTTTTAAGAGCTTCATAGGACCGTTGCTGACTGTCCGGCCATCGTCGATGATGTAAAAACGGTCACCGACTGTGCTCGCCATCATAAAGTTCTGTTCGACTAGTACGATTGTGGTTTTTTCTTTCATTTCCATAATCGTTTCCATAACCTTTTCCACAACAATTGGCGCCAGCCCTTTGCTTGGCTCATCAATTAACAAAAGATCATTATCATTGATATAAGCTCTGGCTATTGAAAGCATCTGTTTCTGTCCGCCGCTCAAAAGTCCGCCAGGCTTCTTCCAAAACTTCTTAAGGTCGGGAAACAGCACCAAAATCAATTCAAGACGTTCTTTAGTTGAATCATTATCATTCTTCATGGCAACCTTCATATTTTCTTCAACAGTCAGGCCGGAAAAAATCCCCTGGTCTTCCGGGACATAGCCTATTCCTTTTTGGGCAACCGTGAAAGTCGGCAAACGGCTGATGTCCTCCCCTTTATAATGAATCGTTCCGCTGGAAGCAGGATTAAGGCCCATTATGGTCCGAAGCGTGGTTGTCTTTCCTGCGCCATTTCTTCCAAGAAGGACTGTAACCTCCCCTTTGCGGACCTCAAAGGACACTCCCTGTATAATGTGATATTGTCCGATATGAGTCTCAACCTCGTTAAGCCTTAACTGCACTGTCATCGTATAACCCTCCTAAATAGGCAGACTGGACGGTTTCATTTTTCATAATCTGCTCCGGAGCCCCATCCGCAAGCAATCTGCCATTAAACAGCACCATCACGGAATCCGATAAATCCATAATCATGTCCATTTTGTGTTCAATTAATACAATCGTCCGGTCGCCTTTCAGCTTGATTTTTCGAATGATTTCCAGGATGGCCGGTACTTCCTCAAGCGACATACCTGCTGTTGGCTCATCCAAAAGGAGCACTTCCGTATTCAGCGCCAGCAGCATAGCGATCTCAAGCTTCCGTTTCTCGCCATGGGCCAGATTTTTTGCAGGAATATCTTTTTTGCCTTGCAGGAACACCAGTTCCAGCCACTCTTCCGCCTTTTCTTCAAACTGCTTATACTTTTTAAAATGGGAGAGCATCTGAAAGCGGGTTCCGGCCTGAGACTGAACAGCCAATCTAACATTTTCAAGCACCGTCAGATTAGGGAAAACATTCGTAATCTGAAAAGAACGGCCAATGCCCAAACGTGTTCTTTCTGTCGGGGAATGCTTCGTGATTTCCTGGTTTTTGAAAAAGATCTGCCCCTTTGTAGGGGTAAGCTGTCCGCTTAACAAGTTAAAGAAGGTTGTCTTCCCGGCTCCATTCGGTCCAATAATAGATTTAAACTGATTTCTGGCAACCTGTACGTCTACACTGTCAACAGCAGTATGCCCGCCGAAGGAAATCGTCAGGTCCTTTGTTTCTATAAGTGATTCCAGCATAACCGCCACCTTTTTGATCATTATTCGATAGAAATAAGAACTCCGGTATAGCTACCGAAGTTCATCGACATTTTAAGAGCTTTTTAGACTAGCATTCTTTTTTCTGTTAATTTCTTACAGGAGGAGCTGTTTCTTCAGGAGAAAGCTCACGGATTAAAACTGGAACCGGATAAGGAACTCCGTCTTTCTTTTCCAGTTTAATCGCATACAGTGTCTGTAGCGCCTGGTGATCATCTGGACGGAAGGTCATCTTGCCTTTAGGTGTATCAAAGCTCATGCCTTCCATTGTTTCAATTAATGTATCGGCATCCGCATCTCCTTCTGTCTTCTTAAGTGCCTCAACAATTGCAATGGCAGCACTCATTCCTCCTGGAGTAAACAAATCAGGCTCATCGCCGTCAAATCGTTTTTTATGTTCTTCGACAAGCCAGTCATTAATATCGTTGGAAGGCAAATTATGGTAATAAACCGTGAAGCCTTCCATGCCGACAAGCGGTTCCATTGTTGCAAGCGCGGCAATATCAGGGGCGCCTGTGGAGATTTTAATTCCTTTATCCTGAACTTTCATATCGGCGATTTGATTCCATGGAGAATTTGCGCCCGCCCAAACCACAAATAAATAGTCGGGGTCTGAATCAATAATTTTTTGGATATTTGATGTAAAGTCTGTTGCTGCAGGATCTGCATATTCTTCATGTACAATTTCAGCACCTAACTCTAAAGCTGCTTCCTTAAATGCAGCGACTCCATCACGGCCAAACGAATAATCCGGTGCGAGCGTTGCGATTTTTACGCCTTTATCCGCAATGGCAGCAGCTCCTGCTACCGCATCCTGGGAGGAGTTCCTGGCTGTGCGGAAAATATAGGGATTGTATTCAGATCCTGTTATGGTATCCGCTGCAGCAGGCTCAACCACCATGATTCTTTCATATTCTTCCGCAAGGGGCAGGACCGCCAGCGTATCCCCTGAGCTCGAAGATCCGACCAGGAAATCTACTTCATCTTCTTCAAGAAGCTTTGTTGCTTTTTGAACCGCAACTTCAGGCTTTGTTTCCGTATCTTCCACAATAAACTCAATTTTTCTGCCTGCTACCTCTCCTGTTCCATCCGTAGCATAATCCAGTCCAAGCTCAAAGCCCCGCAATGTTTGCTCTCCGTATGATTCCAGTCCGCCTGTCTGGGAAGCCAGGACACCAATTTTAATTGGTTTAGCTTTTTCACCAAAGTCTTTTGTTCCGCCTTCCTCACTGCCGGTATTTTTTGAGCTGCAGGCACTTAAGATGACCATGGCCAAAATCAGCATAAAAATAAAGGCAAATTTCCGTGACACTCTCTTCATCTTCTTTCCCCCTTTGAACTTATAAAAATAAAAGCCATTTAGCTTTGAATCAATCATAAAAAAGGGCGGTTACAAATGAGTTACACCCCCCATACGGATTATGGTAATTTTTTGAATCGGTTTAATAGCCGGTAAAAAAGGCTAAGAAATATAAAACAAATGCCGGCAAGGTGAAAGGAGCAATCATGATGAAGATTGTTTATGGCTTAATGGCTCAAAACGGAGATGCCCAGGAATTGTTATGGGATCTGGGATTTTGGGAAAGCGAAGAATCCGCCAGGGAATATTTAAATACAGAAATGGCCAATACGCGCGGAATTACAGTAGAACCGATTAAAATTAATGATCCTATACCGGTCTCACCAGAAGAAATTGAAGAAGACGAAATGGTTGCCTGTTCCCTTTGCGGAATTGAATATAATCGCGAAGATGTCAATATGACTGATTATGATGCAAATGTATGTGTAAATTGTGAGCCTGAATATAAGGAGAATCCTAATTTGCATGTTATCTAAAAATATTTTAAGACCGCACAAATTATTTTTAAAAGAGAGCAGCCATTACGGCTGCTCCAATATGTGCATATTTTTATCCGATTCCAATATCATTTCATACATATGGCGGGTAGGCTCCAGCGGAGCTACACCCAATTCTTTTTCTAAAATATCACAGCACTTTTTATACCATTTGATTGCCTGCGGACGATTGTTTTTCCGGTAATAACAGTACATTGTCAGACGGTATGCTTCTTCCCATGTCCGATCCTTTTCCAGGATTCTGCTGCACAAGTGGATAGCCTTATCGTAGTTTTCGGCTCTAACATAAAATTGTGCAAGCTTTTCAGCTCCTCTTATAAAGTAGACAGACATTTTTTCCCTTTCGCTCATGCACCAGTCATCATACTTCCGTTCAGGCAGATAATCCCCTTTATACAAGCTCAATCCATTTTCTAAATAATGTACGGCTTTTTCCTTATATGTTTCTTCCAATCCTGATGTGATCCATTGTTCAAATGAGTGGCTGTCCAAATCAAGAACAGCAATAGGATTTAAGCCATACGCGGATCCTTCCCTGATAATAAAAAAGGAGGTTTCTCTTGCTTTTCGGTTTGGCTCCAGCACATTATTTAAAGCATTGAGGGCTACCTTGAAATCACGTGCGCTGCTTTTCTCATCCTGTTCTGGCCAAAGAAGCTGAAAGATCTCCTCTTTTGGAATCAGCTTTTGGTGATGGGTAACAAAAAATTGCAGCAGCTCTTTTGCTTTTCCTCTCGTCCACCCTTTTTCCTCTACCTCTGTTTCCCCAAGCCATACCCGAAACTTGCCAAGTGCCTGTACTTTCAGTGTATAGCCAGGGTGGGAATTGACTTTAGCCAAATTCATCTCCTGAAGAATTTTAGCAACATAGCTTGGCAAAATATTTTGTTTTTGGGCATGAATCAGGAGAGGGGCAAATATCTGCAGATCTCTCGGCCCAAAGGTTGTATTTCGATGGAAAACAAATTCGTATTCACCGGTTTGCACAGCCTTTAAAAACAGGGCCATATACCTTACAAATTGCTCCTGATTCTCCATCGTAAAATAACTATATGCTCTCCAGAAGGAGCTAAGCATTTCTCCATAATGGTCGCCACATTGACCAAACAACTCAGCAGCCCTTTGAAAATAGGATAGCCCATCCTCCGGGCGTGCATTATATGCATGGGCTATCCCCATTGATGTCAAAATCAGTCCTGACAGCCATAAATCTTTAACCTTCTCTGTCTCCTGGAGTGCAGATTCCCCAGCTGCTATGGCTCGTTCAAGCTCTCCCTTAATTCCGTATAAAAGGCATAACCCCATCAATGGTTCAGCCTTGCCCCTCTCGATTTGAAGCTGGTCCATTATGCCGAGTGCCGTGTTATAGCAGCTTAGCGCCAAGGTTTCTTCATAATCCTTTATTAGCTGAACCGCATGTCCCATCCTGATCCAGCCGCATGCTTCCACAAACGGGGCCTTAATGCTGATTCCATGCTGTATGCCTTCCTGGGCGAGAGTCTTTGCATTCGTTCCATTTCCTGTGAATGCCTCAATTAGAGCAAGCAATAGTTCGGTTTCCCGATGGGATTGCGGAAGCAAAGGCTTATGGACATCATTAGTTCCCAAATCTTTTTCCAATATTTTTTTGGCCTTTTCAAATCTGCCCGTCCTTAAGTATAATCTTGCTTCCAGGTTTCCATTTATAAGTGGAACATTCATGTCTGATGCCCTCTTAATCCATTTTTCCGCTTTTTCAGCCTTCCCCGAATTCAATAAATTTTCAGCAAGAAAATGGTATAGCTTGCCTGTCTCCTCAGCATGGCCGACAGCCTTTTTTTCCCGAATTTCAATGGCCCTGTAAAGTATTCTTTCCGCTTTATACGGCTGTATGGTATCCAGATATATCCCTGCTTGGCCTCCGAGTGCCTGGCTCTTTTCCTCAGCATCTCCTTTTTCATCTGCCAGCCTGACAGCTTTCTCATAGCATACTTCCGCTTCCTGGTATTGGCATCGATATCGAAGGATTTCCCCTTGCAGCCGCCAAAGGGAATAAAACCGATCCTTATCCCGATCCGGAATGGCTAAAAGGCGAGAATAAAGGCTTTCAAGCTTACCATTTTCAAGCATGCTAAAGCCAAGCGCATCAAGAATGGATGCAACAGCTTCTGTAACATTTATTTTTTCATAATGGTTAAGTGCCTCTTCCCATTGTTTATTCCGTTCAAAATAGCGGGCACTGCGTTCATGCAAAGAGCGGAATGTATGAGGATTATTTATTTTCAATTGGTTCTCCAAAAACTCTTTGAATAAGGCATGGTAACGATATTGCTTGTCGCCAATGCGATAGATAAACAAATTCTTTTCCAAAAGCTGTTCAAGCATAGGAGCGGATCCGTTCAAGCCCAAAACAGCATCGCAAATCTCTTCGTCTATTTCTTCAAAAATGCAGGTTTGTTCTAAAAATTGCTGAAGGATTGGAGGCTGCTTTGCAAAAACCTCCATGACCAAATATTGAAATAGATCGGCAAGAGACTGGGATGAATGCGAGTATATTTTTTGCAAATCGCCCTCTTCAGGGATTTGCTGCGCAATCATTCCAATCGCAATTACCCACCCCTCCGTAAGCTCGAAAATTCTGTTAAGCTCTTCTTCCCTGACTTTCAGGTTGTAATAATCATGCAGAAGCAGTTCCGCCTCATCCTTTGTCAAAATTAGATCATCTTTTGTAAATTCTAGCAGACGATTGCTTACCTTCATTTTCGTTAGCTGCTTCCATGCAGGGCGGCTGCGGCTTGAAATAAGAATATGGACATTGGCAGGGATGTGCTCCAGGACTCGTTCCATCCAGCTGTTCACAGTGTAGGAATGCTCTATTTGATGGAAGTCATCCAGTATGATATAAATCTCTTCCTCAATGCCCAGAAGTTCATTTATAAAAAGGGATGATAAAAAACCGAGTTCTTCTTCCCTTATGTATCGTTCCAAATTTTTTATATAGTTGAATAGCTCCCGGCCAAATTCCGGAAAACGAGTTCTGATGCTGTAAATTAAATAAGTTAAGAAAGGGAGAATTTCATCATCTGCGGAAGAAATTGAATACCAGCAGCATTCCTTTTTTTCATCCTGCACAAACAGGGCAAGAGCAGTGCTCTTTCCATAACCGGCTCCAGAATGCATGAGTGTAAGGGGATGTTGGGAAATCGCTTTCATTTTTCTTGTCAGCTTTGCTCTTCTAAGCGATTCTTCCTTCACCGCAGGAACAAGCAATTTTGTTTTTATTATTGACATGGATTCAATCATGGACATCCCCCTCCCTCCATTTTCTTAATATTATAAATTTTAACATAACCATTATAAAAAAGGACTCGAATTTTATCGAGTCCCTTGCAGCAGTATATATTGAATTTAAAAAGAAGCGTCCATTTCATCAAGCGGCCAATAGCGCAGGTTCACTTTTCCAACTACCTGCTCCGCTGAAATAAACCCAAAATGGCGGCTGTCCCAGCTTCCCAGGCGGTTATCTCCCATTACAAACAGCTTTCCCTCCGGCACTGTTTCCACGCCTGTCATCTCTTGAAGCGTGAAGTCGCCTGTCAGCCTGCCTCCAAATGTATCTTTGCGGTATTTTTCCAAATATGGCTCATCCACTTTTTTGCCATTGATATACAATTCATCATTGCTATATTCTATTTTATCTCCAGGAAGCCCAATAATTCTTTTTACAAAATCCTCTTTATCATTATGATGGAAAACGATCACGTCAAAACGGTCCAAATCGCTGACCTGATAGCCAATTTTATTGACAATGAGTTTATTTCCATCCTGAAGTGTAGGCATCATGGATTCACCTTCTACTACATAATTGGAGAAGAAAAAAGTCCGTATAAAAGCAAAGATAACAATGCCGATGGCAAAAGCCTTTAACCATTCTGCCCCTTCCTTTTTCAATTCTTCCTTCACACTGCATCTCCCCCAATGCTTTCCAGAATCGCTAATCTTTATGAGTGCGATCTTTTTCTACGCTCATATTCATCTTTATTTCAATAATTTTGCCGACATACCAAAGAATAAAAATAACCAGTGCAACGACGGCTGTCCGAATTGGCTGCGTCACTAATGACCTTATGTCATAGCCAACAAAGCTGATTGTAAAAATCATAACCATTTTGCCTGTCAGGACCGCCAGCATATATTGAGCAATGCTGATGTTTGATAGCCCAGCAACAATGTTTACAACAGCCGATGGAGTAAACGGAAAGCAAAGCAGAATGAACAAAGGACCGAACCCATGCTTTTCAACCCAGCTCATCAGCTTCTGCACCTTCTGATGCTTTTTCAAAACCCGCAGTATTCTTTTCTGTCCGTATTTGCGGACCAGCAAGAAAACAAGTACCGCCCCTGCAACCGCACCAATCCAGGAATACAGAAACCCCAGCCAGAGTCCGAATGCGCTTGCGTTTGCCATAACAAATAAAAACAGCGGAAGAAACGGCAGAAATGCTTCAAGCATAGGCAGCAGGATGCCTGGGAGAGGACCAAAAGAGCGATATTCCTGAATAAGATCCATTATATTTTCCAATGTAAACCAATCTTTGAACAGTTCAAAATCCATTTAGTATCTCCTTGTACAAATGCGGCAAGCAGCTATTTATAATTCGTCGCACAAATCGCGTTTTAATAAAAAGGGCAATTTCTTCTATTTTTATCACTTACCCTTATATTGTACACCTAATCAGCAAAAAAAGAGTATATCGAGCTCGGGCTCTTTATATTATTTTGAGAGAAATTCATGAATAGCTGCTTTGTTTTCTTCCAGATTAATCGCCAGTACAGCAGCCCCATTGATTCTCTGATTTTCAAATGTGCCATCAACAGGAACACGCAGAGTTTCCACATTCCGGCTATCTTTAGAAATAAAGTCTTTCCCCATATAAAGCATATCTCCTGTATCCATATTGGTATTTACGAAAGGTGTTACAACCCCAATCAGTTTCGGCAGCTTTGTAATGGTTTGGAGGCTTGTAAACTGGCTGGCCACTTCTTTCATCACTTTCTGCTGGCGCTCTACCCTTCCAAAATCGCCCACTGCATCATGCCTGAATCTTACATAGCCGAGAAGATGCTCGCCATCCAGGCGCTGCAGTCCCGGTTCAAGAGTAACGCCAATATTGGCGGACATTCTTTTTTCAACGTCAATTTCCACCCCTCTTGGGAAAGCTTCATCAATCAAATGGACAAAGCCCTCGAAATCAACTATTGAATAATATTGCGTATCTAAATCGAAGTTTTCCTTCAGCGTTTGCCTTAATAGCTCTGGCCCGCCATATGCAAGTGCTGCATTTATCCTATTTTGTCCGTGGCCCGGGATGTCTACATACATATCCCTCATAAAAGAAATAAGTTTATATGTGCCCTTATCAGGATGATATTGGGCAACCATAATCGTATCTGCCCTTGACTTCTCTTCCCCCCTGGCGTCACTTCCTAGCACCAATATATTAGTTCCACCGTACTGATCCTTTTCTCCATTAAATTCAAATTCTTCTGTCTCTATATTTGCTTCACCTTTTGATTGGGAAACTCCCTGCTTGAATTGGTAATAAGAATAAGCAAGTGTTCCGGCAAACAACAGAAACAGAATTAAGAGAACCGATTTCCATTTTCTCTTTTTTTTCTGCTTTTTATATTCATGTCTTTCAGATCTCATAAAAATAAGTCCTTTCTTTAAAGCGAAATGATAGTCCCTCCGGTTTGGCAGGCCGGGCTTTGTAGATATGTTAAACAGACCTTCAAATATATTTGACTGATGTTCTTATTAAAAAGTTTCGATATTGATACTGGTATATCCTGTATACCTTATATTTTGCAGAAGAATTACTTTCTTTGCAATTTATTTTGATTTGCTAGCTGAAACCTGAAGGGGGAGTTGGCCAGTAAAATTTAATTTCGTTGATATATCGGCATTTTCATTGGATATATTCAGGTTTTTTATTGATATATTGAAAAATTCGTTGATATTTCCATTTTTTCGTTGATATCTATACATTTTAGTTCTAAAGGCTACCCAAAACAAACTAAAAAACCGCAAACCCGAAGGCCTGCGGCAGATTTTTTATAGGTATTGATCGAACCAGCCTGCAATATAGTTGAGGCGGCTAATTCTTAAGTTAGGCTTACCGCTCCTTGAAAGCTCATGGTTCGATTCAGGGAAACGGACAAATTTAGCTGTTTTCTTGCGATGCTTTAAGGCGATGAATAATTGCTCTGCCTGTTCAATTGGACAGCGGTAATCCTTTTCACTATGGAGAATGAGCAATGGTGTATCCATTTCATTCACATAGGCAAGCGGGGAATGCTTCCATAGCTTATCAATATCATTCAAATCACTTTTAATTTGCCAGTCCGTAAAATAATAGCCGATATCGCTGACTCCGTAAAAGCTGATCCAGTTGGAGATGGAGCGCTGTGTGACTGCTGCTTTGAAGCGGTTTGTATGGCCGATTATCCAGTTGGTCATAAAGCCGCCGTAGCTTCCCCCTGTTACGCCAAGCCGGTCATTGTCGATAAAACCATAGCTTTCCAGCGCGTAATCGACTGCATCCATAATATCTTCATAATCTTTGCCGCCGTAATTTCCCCTTACAGCGTCAACAAACTGCTGTCCGTATCCATGGCTTCCTCTCGGGTTAATAAATAATACGGCATACCCTTTTGCAGCAAGGCATTGGAATTCGTGGAAATAGGAATTGGCATACATCGCATGAGGCCCGCCGTGAATTTCCACAACAAGCGGTACTTTATCACCATCCTGCAGATGGACTGGCTTCATAATCCATCCATGCAGATCCCAATCATCTGAAGATTTAAACTGAATCGGCTCTGCATCTGCAAGCTCTACTTTGCCTAAAAACTCTTCATTCACATTTGTCAGCTGTTCTACTTCCCCTGTTGGGACGTCCAGCAAGAATAAATCTCCCGGATATGCAGGCTTGCTGATGGCTACGACTGCCTGGTTGATGTTCCCACCGGTAGTCAAACCATACACATGCTGCTGGTCCAGCAGCGCCGGATACAATTCGCCGTCCAAAGAACCATAATAAACAACTGTATTGCCATTGTCTGTTGCCAGGAAATAAAAACTCCTGCTGTCCTCCGCCCAAAGAATTCCTGGTGTCACTACACCCTGCTGGAAATCTCCAATCGCATAATCCCCTGCTAAAATGTCAGATTCTGCAGTCAGGCACTGTATGTTTTCAGTTTCAAGATTATAAACCCAGATTTTTGTATGTGTGGCATTTTCATATTCTCTTTCATGTCCGAACATGCCTAGATATTTTCCATCTGGTGACCATGTGGCGCTTCCAAAATAACCATTTCCATTCGTTACCTTTTTTATTTCTTTTGTATCCGGATTGACGAGATAAACATCGCTTACGAAAGAAAAATCTTTTTCTTCGCTCAAATCAGCAGTTACAGCAACCGATTTTCCATCCGGAGACCAGCTTTGCAGCTGATAGTCATGCTCACCTGAGGTTAGCTGCTCAATCTTCCCAGTCTCTATATCCACTACTGCCACTTGGCTGTATCTGCCGCTCCAAAATCCCTGGGCATCCGATTTGTGTTTCATTTTATCAATTTCAAGCGGTACTGGCTTCTCATGTTTCTTTTCCTGTTTGTCTGCTGCATCCGCTTCTTCATCAGGCTTTAAAGAAACATTAAAAGCAAGCTTCTTTCCGTCCGGTGACCAAACCGGATTGGAAGCGCCATTTGTACATTGGGTCAGCTGGCGTGCTTCCCCGCCTGTTATGTTCATAATATAAATCTGCGGTTTGCCGCTTCTATCGGAAACAAATGCAAGGGCGTTCCCATCTCCAGACCAGCGCGGTGAATGATTTTTGTGATCGCCATAAGTCCACTGGACGGGTGTATTCTTTTCGCTGGTATTAATATAAAATAAATTCGAGCTATATGTATTTTTCTCTTCAAGCATTCTTGTTTCAACATATGCCAAATCGGAGCCATTCGAGGATAGCTGCGGGTCGGCAACCGATTTTAACTCATAAAGATCTTCGGGTTTTATCGTTCTCTTTTGGGTCATTTCTTTCATCCTTCCTAACTATGCTGCTCTACTTATTTCGACATCAGAAATAAAATCCCTTCTCATTCTGTGAATAGGTGAAACTTTTTTTGCAAAATGGAAATGATGAAGGATAGAGCAACTTTCAATTTATTCGACAAATAAAGGCTCTTGCAAGAAGAACCTTTCCTTTGTAAAATTAAATAGGAACATCTGTTCCGTAAAAGATTATTTGAATGAAACTTGCAAGCTCGTGTAATAGCAGGCAACTTTTGATTAAGGGAGTAGAAAGATTATGACGAGAATTCCTGAGGAAGACCGTAACGTAATGGAACAGGCTATCTATTTGCCAATGGTATTAACCATTTTAAACCGCGACCTGATTGTTATTAATAAAAGCCCATTCAAACTAAAACAGCCTTACCTGGATTTAGTTGAAGAAACCCTGAAAGTCATACAAAACGAACTGTCAGAAGTCAAACGCTATATGAACAAAAACCAGCTCAAGGTCCATGAAATTAAACGGGATGACGCATTCACCATGTTCATGTTTCTCTATAAAGGCTACGAGGAGCACCATAATTACTTTAATCCCCGCATTCGCAACAAAGTTCAGGAGCTAATGGTATATTATCTGTTTAAAAGGCATGTGGCCGGAACAGGCAAAAACCTAAAAGCAAATTAATTCGCTAAATTTGTAATGGGAAGAGCATGCTTTTAATATTGTAATATACACGGAAAAACAGAAGCATGAAAACATGCATGCTTCTCGCTTATCCTTCTAACCCTAATCCCTTCTTCCACCATAAGCTCCGGCTCTCTCCGAAGCATTCAAACTTCTGGAACCATTTAAAAAGTATAGTGCCTTTCTCTCTGATTCTTCTATCCTGCTTATTAGAGTTGTTTTTAGCAATGCTGTCCTCAGCAGCTGGTTATTAAAAGTATTATAAGACACGGGAAGAATAAAACTTTGCTTATTTTTGAAAACCGCCTGGGTATTTCCGTCATCCGTCCGTTTGTAATAGAGAATATGCTCCTGTGCGATCCAAATGCATTCAGCATTGCTCGGAGAGGTTGTTGGGAAAAAATAAATGAAGTTTGTGGGGTCAATTGTTATCGGAGCCTTGTGGGTTATCCCGGTCAATTGGCGTGTACCCTCTTTTCTGCCTTCATAGCTTGAACCGAAAAACCTGCAGCTTTTTTTAATAATATCGATGGGTTTAAAGGGGGAAGTCAATTCTTCATCAAGCTCCCAAATTTGTGAATAAACCTTCAGACCATAAGGGAGAGGCTTGATAATCATCGTATTTGGATTGATTTCATATTCTTCGATTAGTTGAGTATTTGGGCTTCTCATTTTTTCATCTCCTTTTCTTGTATACCGCCGCTTTTTCATAATAGCACCAATTTATCTAAAAATTACTAATTTTCGATAATAGTTGCTAAATTGTTCACATTTTCGACATCCACAAAATATTTTCTAAAAATTTAAAAAACTTAGTTGATTATTCAGATGGAATTCCATATAATATTAAAAAGCATCAGGGGTGATTTCCATGAAGGAAAAATCATACACCGAATTAATGAAAGCAAGCGCCATGAAGCGCAAGCAGCAGAAAGAATCCTTTGTTCTTGACCTTTACATTGACATGCTGATTTCTGAGATCCTGCTAAACACAGAAAAAGAAAAATTAATGAAAAAAGTGGACGCAGCCATTGACGAAGGAAACAAGCAGGCATTTATCCTTTTATCAAACCAGTACAGGGAACTTTCCAAACGTTTCGGTACTTAGGAATTGAAGCTGACCCCCGCCTACAAAGCGGGGGATTTTATTTTTACAGTTAGGAGAATGCCTTTTGAGTGACAGACATTTATTTTTAATGGGCGGCAGCCCGCCTTTCGGAGAAATTTTAGGAGGAAAATTTGCAGGGCTCTCTTCTGCATCTACAAGTAAAGTAGCAGTACTCTTTTTGGAAAGGCAAGGCTGGACAAACTATATGGACAAGTATACTAGGCCTTTAAGGCAATACGGAGTTAAAGATTTCACCTATCTTCCGCTGTCCTCTTCTCCGTCAGCTTCACTTTTTGAAGAACTGCTCTCCTGCTCCGGAATCATTATTGGCGGCGGCGAAACAGACAGCGGAAACAGCACTTGGGGAATGCATCAGGAAGATGTATTGGGAAGGTATTCCCGTAGCAGGCTTTTCGGCAGGGGCTTTAATTTGCCCGGAGCATTGCATAATCCCTCCCGTTGACACACCGAAAAAGCAGCATCTTTTTCTTAATGGGCTCGGATTAATCAGTAATTGTGCTATCAGTGTTCATTTTGCAAAATGGAATGAAAAGGAAAACTTAATTGCTGCTATGAAAAAGACTGGTGCTTCGATTGGTTATGGGATTCATGACCATGCAGGGATTTATTTTAATAATGAAAGACCAGGTTTTACGGAAGGAAGCATATTTAAAAAAGAGTGAAAATATAAAAAGCAGGCCTATTGGGCCTGCTTTGTTAGTTAATAAGAAGCGTGTTTTGAGAGTAACATCAGTCCGTGCATCCCTTATTGAGCCTGCTCTCTTTCCTTCTGCCTCTGTTTAATATCAAATTCCTCGAGCATGGAGATCCGTTCCAGCATAGTTGGATGGCCATATCGGAATATTTTCACAAGAAGCGGCGGGTTCACCTGGCTTAAGCCTGCACGTGTCAGCTCCTGAAATGTTTCGATTGCCGCATCCGAGTCCTCGGTCATTTCAATAGCATAACGATCAGCCCTTGTTTCCTGGTATCGCGAAACCAAATTTGTCAGCGGGCTTGAAATGAACAAAAGCATTGAAAGAATCATCAGGAATAATGGCAAGGATCTAATATCATTCACAGCAGGAATTTTAAGCGCCCTTCCCCATTTATCAATTGCCTTCTCCATTAATTTGGCGGTTAGGTAAAGACCTAGCAGGGACAGAAGCAAATAGCCACCGATTCCGATATAGATATGCTTTTCAACATAATGGGCCATTTCATGCGCCATAATAAACAGAATTTGGTTTTCATTTAATTTGTTCAGGGTTGTGTCCCATAGAACAATCCTGGAATTAGAGCCGATCCCTGTTACATAGGCGTTCAGCGCATTTGTTTTTTCAGCCATATCGACCTCAAAAACATGTTCAGCCGGAATATTGGCCTGATTCGCCAATTCAAGTATTTTGGTTTCGAGTTCTTTATTTTTTAAAGGATAAAAATCATTATAAAGAGGGTCAATGACAACAGGCTGCAAGAACATCATAAATAATGTGAAAGGAATGGATAAAAGCCATGCATAAAGCCACCATCTTTTCTTGCTCTTATTAATCAGCCAGTATAAAACAGACACAATCAGGACCATCGTTCCATAATTAACCCAAAAATCAATGAGTTCATCCTTCATCCACCCGCTAAAGCTTTGAGTCGAGATATTATACGTTTTCGATAATGAAAAACTGATGTAGCTTAATGGCATCGTAGCAATAAACGCAAAAAATGAAAGCCAAATAAGATAAATCGCCGTTTGCAGAAACTTATATGGTGTTGATTGCTCCGCCCATTTTTTAAAAGCCTTTGACAAGCCGAATAGAAGAATGAATAAATAGAAAATCCATTCAAAGGGTGTAGAGATGAAAAACAATAAATTTCTTATTTTTGAATATTCCTCACTCAGCATCAGTTCCCTGCCGTTCAGGAATGTTGCCGGATCTGCCCGTGAGCCTTCGTATTCAAACGGCAGACTGTTATCCGCAAAGTAAAATAAATACCAATAAAAAAATAAGCCGTATAAGCAAAAGGCTAACGCGCCGTAAAATCCTAGTTTTCTTGCCATCCGATTCCCCCCTTTTGGTACAACCTTTCTATAATTAGTTTAGTATAAAAATCTGTAATTAGAACTATTTTAGTTGGACATTCATCCAATGATTAGGACCGGTGTTCCCTGTCACTGGTTCCAAATATTTCAGCCAGGCCGCTGCCATGATTTATCGGCCAATTCTCGATAGTTATCGGCCAATTCTAATGATTTAACGGCCAAAGAGCAATGTTTATCGGCCAAATGTAAATTTTGCGGTTTTCCGGCCCCGGATCAGCAGGTGAAAATGACATTTACCGGCTGATCATTAGAATTTACTGGCCAATTTGATCCAAATACCGGCCAATTTTAATAAAATAACGGCCAAAGCGCGGGATTTACCGGCCTAACGATATTTTTGCAGCTTTAAGCTTATGTTCATAGCTCATTTAAAATCATTTCCGCAAAATAAATTTTCTAATGAAAAAACCGGCTCTATGCTGAACCGGTTTCATGCACAATCTATCATTATCATATCTAAATCAGGAACGAATATACAGATAAAACAGCAATAGATCCTAAAACGACTACAATGACATTTGCTCCTAAAAAGGCGGCAATAAAAGCGGCACCAGCGCCTAGCAGCCCGAACCAAATATCCTCATTTATAAACAAGATTCCAGGAAAAATAAGTGCCCCTAATGTGGCATAGGGAACATTTTTTAAGACGCCCTGAACAATGCCCGGCAGTTCTTTGCCTTTGAATAGCACGAAAGGCAAGAGTCTCGGGATATAGGTAACCAATGCCATGCCAGCTATCATCCACACCATTTGGCTACTCATGCTCCTGCCCCCTTTGCTTGTTTTTCACATTTTCAATCAATTCAATAATTACTGCAGATAAAAGTGTTGCCAATACGATTGCCCAGCCTGTTGATAAAGCATTGGTCAAAGTAAAAATAATATTAAAGCATGCGGCCAGTGCAGCAAGGAATACTACCTTAGCACTTTTTTTCATCGAAGGAACAAGGAGGCCGACAAACATGGCATATAGCGCAACAGACATACTTTCCTGCAAGGTTTGCGGAAGACTCGCCCCAATCAGGTGCCCAAGCCCAGAGCAGACCACCCAGCTGGAGTAAGAAATAGAGATGAGTCCAAGCATATACCCGCTTGTTACCTTTTCATCGCGGACTGCAGCAACTGAAAAGGTTTCGTCCGTAATTCCAAAAGATAGTATAGCTTTATTCGCGATCTGGTCGTCCTCCCATTTTTCGTTAAGGGAAGTGGACATCAAAAAATGCCGGATATTCACTATAAAGGTCGTCAAGATAATTTCAAAAATTCCCGTTCCCAATGAAAGGAGGCTCAGCGATATATATTGCGCTGCACCGGCAAACACGAGCAAGCTCATTAATGCTGTTTCACCAATTGAAAGCCCGGTTGTTTTTGCCAGCAGCCCGAATGTCAAAGCAATTGGTGCATATCCAATCGCGATGCTGATCCCTGACTGGAAGCCTTTCCTGTATTCAGTAGCAGGCTTGTTGACTGCAATTTCTGCCATTTCGTTCACCACCCAAAAAAAAATAATAATAGGTTCTGAAAATATACTATAATAGACATAATATAAAGTATCAATAATTCAATATAATATATTATACATACGTGCGTTATATTACACAATGATTTTGGAGGATATAATGGAGAATATTCAAAAAAGTATTGGGGAAAACCTGAGGATTATTCGAAAAACAAGAGGATACAGCCTTGATGCCACTGCAGAATTGACTGGTGTCAGTAAAGCAATGCTAGGGCAAATTGAACGGGGAGAATCCAATCCAACTGTCACTACCCTTTGGAAAATCGCCAGCGGTCTCCAAGTCTCATTTTCCTCACTTATAAATGAGGAGTCCTCTGATGTACATTTTATTGATTTACAAACGATTACCCCGATTATGGAAAGCATGGGTAATTACAGGGTATATCCCGTATTTCCGTTTGACCCTCGCAAGAAATTTGAAATCTTTACTGTAGAAATTGAACCAGGCTGCCAGCATACATCTGATAAGCATAATGAAGGGGTTGAAGAATATATTACCGTCATGTCAGGCACACTTGAATTGGAAATCGGCGACCAGCTGATTACCGTCCGTACAGGCAACTCTGTTAAATTCCTGGCGAACAAAGCCCACACATATAAAAATATTGGCAAGGAATTGATCCGGTATCAAGCTGTTATGTATTATCCGTGAAAAATAAAATTGATGGGCATATCGTCTGCGGGCGATATGCTTTTTGTTTGGAAATGTCCTTCATATAGGGCTTGATGGACAAAAATCAGTTTAAGAGTTATAGAAATGTCCTTCATAAAGGGTTTGAAGGACAAAAATCAATCTAAGAGTTACTGAAATGTCCTTCATTTATGGTTTGAAGACCCCAAAACAGTCTAAGAGTTATTGAAATGTCCTTCATTAATAGTTTGAAGACCCCAAAACAATCTAAGAGTTATTGAAATGTACTTCATTAATGGTTTGAAGACCCCAAAACAGTCTAAGAGTTATTGAAATGTCCTTCATTAATGGTTTGAAGACCCCAAAACAGTCTAAGAGTTATTGAAATGTCCTTCATTAATGGTTTGAAGACCCCAAAACAGTCTAAGAGTTATTGAAATGTCCTTCATAAAGGATTTGAAGCAGAAGCTGACTTCAGATGACCCCATAACGAAAAACAAACCGAACAAAGCATAACGCCTTGTCCGGTCCGCCAATCAGATAAGCACAGCTTTGTCGCTGCTCATTTTTTCGCCGCGGATTTTCTGGAATTCCTCCAAAAGTTTTTCCACAGTCAGATTTTGTTTCTGTTGTTCATTTGTTTCAAAGATAATCTGGCCTTTGTCCATCATGATCAGCCTGTTGCCGAGATCAAGCGCCTGCTGCATATTATGGGTAACCATTAAGGTTGTAAGTTTGTACGTTTCAACAATTTCTTTTGTGAGGTTGGTAATCAGTTCTGCACGTGCTGGATCCAGTGCAGCTGTATGCTCATCCAAAAGCAGGATTTTGGGTTCGGTAAAGGTAGCCATCAACAATGATAATGCCTGCCGCTCTCCTCCAGAAAGAAGTCCGACTTTGGCTGAAAGCCTGTTCTCTAGTCCCAGGTGCAGCATTTCAAGCTTCTCCCTGAAAAAATCACGTCTTTTCTTGGAAACGCCTTTACGCAAGCCGCGTGTCATTGTCCTGGAGTATGCAATGGCCAAATTTTCCTCTATCGTCATGGATGGAGCCGTACCTGCCATAGGATCCTGAAAAACCCGCCCAATTAGCTTGGATCTTTTATGCTCCTTTACAAGGGTAACATCGGAGCCATCAATCAGAACATCCCCCATATCAGGAATCAATTTTCCTGATATCATGTTCATAAGAGTTGATTTTCCCGCGCCATTGCTGCCGATAACCGTCATAAAGTCGCCTGGCTTTAATTGCAGGTGAATACGGTGCAAAGCGATTTTTTCGTCAGGTGTTCCCTCATTAAACACTTTATGAATCTGATTTAATTGCAGCAAGCTGTTCACCACTTTTCCCGTAAGCATTAGATGCCTGATTTTTTTTCGCTTCCAATAGTCTCCGACGCTTTCTTTGCTTTTCTTTTTGCTGCTGAATCAGCTTTGGAAGGATAAGTGCACTAATCACGATTACCGCTGTAATCAGCTTCATATCTCCTGTTTCCAGGAACTCAACCCTTAAAGCCAGCGTTACAATAATCCGGTATAAAATAGCTCCGCCGATTACCGCCAACGTAGCCCTAACAATTGTTTTTGCACCAAAAATGGCTTCACCGATAATAACGGATGCAAGGCCGATAATGATCATGCCAATTCCCATGCCGACGTCACTGAACCCGTTATACTGCGCCACTAATGCTCCCGAAAAGGCAACCAGCGCATTTGAAATGCCCAATCCAAAAATCTTCAGAATGTCTGTGTCAGCCGAAAAGCTGCGGATCATCGTTTCATTATCACCTGTCGCGCGAATCGCCAAACCGACATCGGTCTTCAAGAAGAGGTCAATCAGTACTTTCACAGCAAGTGCTAGAATAAGCATTAAGATAAGAATCCCCCAGGTTTTCGGTACAAAGCTCATTCCCAGCGCAGCCGTAAGGCTCTGAATAGCATGATCAATCCCAAGTCCCTGCCAGAATTCTGTAAGCTTCGTCATAGCAGTCTCCTCTGACAAAAGAGGCACATTAGACTTGCCCATTATCCGGAGATTAATAGAGTACAATGCGATCATCATTAAAATTCCTGATAAGAGCGCATTGATTTTTCCTTTTGTATGAAGCAGCCCGGTAAGGCAGCCTGCTGCAAATCCCGCAAGCATGGCTGCAATTGTAGCAAAAAACGGATTATATCCTCCTACAATCATGACAGCGGCTACAGATGCACCCGTGACAAAGCTTCCATCAACCGTCAGGTCAGGAAAATCCAGTATTCTGAATGATAAGTAAACGCCCAGCGCCATCAAGGCATAAATCGCTCCCGCCTCGATGGAACCAAAGATGGCTGTTGGCATAGTAATCTTCCTTTCTGACTTTTTTATTTTAGGCTCTGTTAAATTTGCCTGTTGATTTCAGCACGAGGCACTCCCTTTCCGCGGGCGGTCCGACGCTCCTCGTCGCTTTGCTCCTGTGGGGTCTCCCTTTGATCCGCACTCCCGCAGGACTTTGAATAAGCATCCCTGAAATAACACCGCACGAAGGAAATGCGAATGCATTTTCGCGGGATTAGTGCCTTCCGCTCCAATCAACAGGGTCCTAAAAAACAACAATAAGCTTTAACAGAGCCTTATTTTAAAGGTTGTTTCCAAGACCTTATATTATTTACTCAACAAACTCAGCAAGGCCGTTCCATTCGTCCTTCAGTTCAATGCCCATCTCTTCAGCTGCTTTTTTATTGATAACCAGCTTTAAATTCTGCGGATATTGAACAGGAAGTTCAGATGGCTTTTTACCTTCTTTTAATATTTGCGCAGCCATTGCTCCTGCTTCATATCCGATATCCTTATAGTCAAATCCGTAAGCGGCAAATCCTCCGCGTTTTACAGAGTCAAGCTCCCCTACGAATAAAGGTATGTCATTGTCGTTTGAAACCTGAATAACCGATTCCAAAGCAGAGACGACTGTATTATCGGTAATGATGTAGATAACATCCGCTTTGCCAACAAGTGACTCGGCAGCCTGTTTTACTTCTGATGAATTGGATACAGTTGCTTCGGCAAGCTTCATATCAGTACTTGACAGAGCTTCTTTCACCTTTTCAATCTGCACCTCTGAGTTTTGTTCGCCAGAATTATAGATAACGCCTACTGTACCGGCATCAAACTGTTCATCAATAAATTTAACCATATTTGGAATTGCATCAGGATGAGTATCAGTTGTACCTGTTATATTTCCGTCCGGGGTTTCCATAGATTTGACCAATTGGGCCCCTACTGGATCGGTTACTGAAGTGAACACAATCGGAATATCCTTTGTTGCATTAAGAGCACTCAATGCACTTGGCGTGGAGTTGGCAAAAATCAAATCCACTCCGTCTCCCGCGAAATTATTCGCAATGGACTGGTTATTATTTTGGTCGCCTTGGGCGATCTGTACGTCATAGCTTACTTCGAGGCCTTCTTCTTCCAATGCTTCCTTAAAGCCCTCAAGTGCGGCATCCAATGAAGGGTGTTCAACAATCTGTGTCACCCCTACCTTAAATGAATCTTCTTTTTCGTTATCTGAAGAACCGCTGTCTCCATTAGTGCTTTCACTGCCGCACCCGCTTAGAAGCACCGCTCCCATTACACCTGCTGCAGCTATTGCTTTGAATGATTTTAATTTTTCCAGCATTTTAGATGATCCCCCTCTTATTCTCTATCTCTCTTCCACTTCAACACTTTTATGCTTTTATGCTTTTATTCACTAAATTATATAGTTAACACTCTCCATATTCAAGACCTTTTTTATTATTTTCTAAAAATTTGATAATTTAATAGAAAAAACACGGCAAATTTTGCCGTGTTTTTCTATTAGTAACCTATTTTCCTATTTCCCTTTAAAATCCGGTTTTCTTTTTTCAGCAAATGCAGCGAGGGCCTCTACTCTATCTTCCGTCGGGATAATGACTTCGTAGGCTTTTCTTTCAATTTGCAAGCCGGTTTGCAGATCTACGCCCATTCCCTGTTTAACCGCAAACTTTGCCTGCTGCAGTGCCAGCGGTCCGTTTGTAAGCATTCCACCAGCAAATTCGAAGCATTCATTTAACAGATTATCTCGATCCGTTACTTTTGTAAGGATTCCATACTCGAACGCTTCCTCGGAAGTAAGCCTTTTAGCCATTAAGATTAATTCAAGAGCTTTTGCCTGTCCGATTAATCTCGGCAGCCTTTGGGTACCTCCTGCTCCTGGGATAATTGCAAGACTTGTTTCTGTAAGCCCCATGGAAGTACCGGAAACCGCAATGCGGAAGTCGCATGATAGGGCAAGTTCCATTCCACCCCCGAAGGCAAATCCATTTATAGCTGCGATCGTCGGCTGCGGAAGCTGGTCGATTAAAGAGAACACTTCTCCAATCTTATAGATATTTCTGCGGACTTCTTCATCCGATAAAGTTCGGCGCTCTTTTAAATCCGCTCCAACACTAAACGATTTTTCTCCGGCTCCTGTAAAAATAACCACCCGCACGCCAGGATTGGTGCGCAATTTTTCAACTGACTCCTGGAGTTCTGATAAAGTTTCATAATTAAACGCATTCAGCGCATCCGGGCGGTTAATTGTGACGACCGCAATATGTTCTTTTAATTCAACTGCGATAGAACTCATATGTACATCTCTCCTTCATTTACTTTGCTACATGTTTCAATTCGATAAACTTTATGAAAACCCTTTCAAATGTTAAAAAGAAAGAAAAAGGGGCAGACACCTGGTGATGTCCGCCGCTGCTTTTATTTTGTCTGAATTACTTGATTCTTCAATGCTCTTCGCAATATTTTTCCGGTTGTATTTTTCGGAAGCTCATCCAGGAACTCAATTGAGGAAGGCACTTTGTATTTAGCTAAATGCTCAGCACAATATATTAAAAGCTGATCTTCTGTAAGCTTCGGATTTTTCGAAACAACATAGCTTCTGACTGCTTCGCCAAGGTTCGGATCCGGCACGCCCAATACAGCGACCTCAACAACGTCCTCATGATTATAAAGAACCTCTTCTACCTCTCTTGGATAAACATTGTATCCTCCAACCAATATAAGATCTTTTTTGCGGTCAACGATGTAAAAGTAGCCTTCTTCATCCATTCTCGCTAAATCTCCTGTATAAAGCCAGCCATCATGGATTGTTGCAGCTGTTTCCTCAGGCTGCTTGTAGTACCCCATCATCACGTTTGGACCGCGGACAATCAGTTCCCCTACTTCTCCTACAGGAACTTCTTCCCCAAGCTCATTTACTACTTTATTTTCAACATTTAGGATTGATTGTCCAATAGATCCTGCTTTCCGCGGCTTGTCGAGCGGATTGAAACAAGTAACCGGCGAAGCTTCGGAAAGACCGTAGCCTTCAGAAACCATAACATTGAATTTCTTTTCAAAAACCTGCAGAAGCGCAACCGGCATGGCAGCCCCTCCTGAAATACAAAGGCGCAATGACTGCAAGTCCTCTGGATTTCCATCTTGATATTGAAGGAGGAAATTATACATGGTCGGCACACCCGCAAAAACGGTAGGTTCAAATTTTTTTGCGATCCTAAAGATTTCCTTCGGGCTGAATTTAGGGTCTATGAGAATAGTAGCCCCATTCATCAGCGGTGCATTTAAGGCAACCGTTAAACAAAAAACATGAAACATTGGTAAAGTTGTAATAACCCTATCATCCTCGCTCATATGCAGGTAATCGCTGACATCCTTCGCATTGCTGTAGAGGTTTTTATGGGTCAGCATGGCACCTTTTGGCTTACCTGTCGTACCGGAAGTATAAAGGATAACCGCTGTTTGATCCTCCTCCAGCTCTGGACCCTGAAATCCTAAATCGCCAGAAGCCACAAGCTGTGTAAACGATTTCATTTTTGGATAAACCGATAAAGAGGCCGAATCCAATTCTGAAGCTTGTCCCTGAGGAGTTTCGCAAATGATGAAATGCTCTACCTTTGGAAGTGCTTTATGCATTTTTTCAACCAATGGCACTAATAAATCAAGTGTTACCACTGCTTTGACATCGGCATTATTGACAATATAGCCAATCTCATCCGGTGTATAAATCGGGTTAATCGGAATGACAGTCGCCCCAAGGCGTAGTGCGCCATGCAGTCCGATGACAAAATGCGGCGAGTTTCCCAACACCAAGGCAACATGGTCTCCTTTCTTCACTCCCAATTTTGAAAGTCCATCTGCAAATTTCGTTACTGCACCATCAAGCTCGGCATATGTACTGGACTGGTCCATGAAATAATAGGCTGGTTTATTTCCCATTTTCTTCGCAGTTTCATGCAGCTGCTGAGTTAAATTCATCTTCAATCCCCCTCTAATGAATGAATGGTCATTCACTTATATTTAAAAAATTTTCTAAATTTATTATATTGAAAGAAATTTTTGTATTCAAGTAGGAAAGCGAATTTCTTTTGCATGTGTTTCACTTTACTTGCCTAACCTTATACAAAAATAGAAAAACCGGCCTATTGCCGGTTTCTAAATTAATACGCAAGATTGATAAATTCTTCTTTAGTGACATTTCCGAAGTAATGTTTAATGTCGACTTCGTCCAGCGCTTTTTCAATTTCTGTTTTTTCATAGCGAATTCCTGTGAGCTTGTTTTCAATTTCCCTTACATCGCCTACCCCAAAGAAATCGCCGTAAATTTTGCAGTCTTCGATTTTCCCTTTTGTCACATTCAGTCTGATATCAATTTGCCCAACTGGGAAGCGGTGGGAATGCTGCAGATCAAATTTAGGTGACTTCCCATAATTCCAATCCCAATTTTGATATCGCTCTTTGGAGAGCTGGTGAATTTTTTCCCAATCTACATCTGTCAGCTTGTATTCAGGGATTTCGTTCAAATCTCCGAAAATATTTTTAAGAAGCATTGAACGGAACTCTTCTATTGTGATTTTCTTTTCCATAAACTCAGAAATGTTTGCGACCCTGCTTCGAATGGATTTAATTCCTTTTGATTCGATTTTATCTTTCTTTACCTTTAATGCGGAAACTACACTTTCAATTTCCGAATCAAACAGGAGTGTGCCGTGGCTGAACATTCTGCCCTTAGTAGAAAATTGGGCGTTTCCGGAGATTTTTCTGCCTTCTGCCGTCAGGTCATTTCTTCCGCTAAGTTTAGCATTAACACCAAGTTTCTTTAGAGCATTAATAACTGGCTCTGTAAACTTTAAGAAGTTGTGGAAGCTCTCGCCATCATCTTTTGTAATAAAGCTGAAGTTCAGGTTCCCTAAATCATGATATACGGCACCCCCGCCTGATAGCCGCCGAACTACATGAATTCCGTTGCTTTCTACATACTCCGTATTAATTTCTTCAATGGTATTCTGGTTTTTCCCGATGATGATGGATGGTTCATTAATGTAAAACAGCAAATAGGTTTCATTAATATCAAGATTTTTCAGCGCATATTCTTCAATTGCAAGATTTATTCTTGGATCCGTTATCCCCTGGTTGTCTATAAATAACATGCTTTTTCACTCCTTAAAAAGTGTGTGACCATTGATAGTCCGCTATTGATATGGGTCCGTTATATTTCCTTGCGGCCTCTTCCTTCAGCTTCTGAATCTCGCCATAATGCGGCAAATGTGTCAGCAATAAATTTTTAACATTCGCTTTGCTGGCCAAAGTTCCCGCATCCAGGCTTGTCATATGTCCTGCATTTTTTCCATTTTGATGCCCGTAAAAATTGCATTCGCATACGAGCAAATCCGCCTTATCACTAAATGTCTCCAATTCTTCTTTATAAGAAGTATCAGCAGTATATATTAGCGTCTTTCCACCTGCTTCAATTCTCATTGCATAGCATGGAACAGGGTGATTTGTTTTTAAAAACCTGATTTGGAATGGCCCTGCAGACAGAACATCTTCAGGAGTATAGGCCACTCCCTTGGTAATATTTTTGTATGTAAGCTTGGCAAATTCCTGCTGATCCAAAGTATGTCCATAGATCGGAAGTGTATCTGATTTTTTGCCCAAAAAACCCTGAATCAGCCTGGCATGCTGCAGCACCCCAATATCCGCAATATGGTCTGGATGATAATGTGAAATGATCACTGAGTCCAGATCTTCCGGCTGGAAAAAATTCTGCATTTTTGCCAGAACCCCGCTGCCGCAGTCAATCAGCAGGTGAAATCCTTCATGCTCCAGCAAATAGCCTGAGCTTGCCCCATCGGCTTTAGGATAACCGCCCCAGCCGCCGATTACTGTTAACTTCATCACTATTCCTCCTAATTAGAAAAGCGCAAGGCGCCCGCTTATCGGCGACAAGCATAAGACGAGCGCTGTCAGAAGGCGTTCTTTGCCTTCAGAAGCGATTGGCTTATGACCTCGAGCCGATGGCGCCTGGAGCTAGATAATTATCAAATTATAAAAATGTAAAATCTTTTCCAAATAAAAGCGCAAGGCGCCCGAGTTAGAACATTATTAAGGTTCAGGGATCAAAACTTGCAAAGCTTCTACGCCTAAATAAGCTCTCATTGCCTAAGTCTAATATACTCGATTATGCCTATTTTTTCACTTTTTTAAAATTGTATTGAAACAGATGTTGACAGTATTAATCTGTTATAATACAATGAAATTAAATAATCAAACTATTTGAACAAAACAACAAATGATTGGGAGGCTTCAACATGATTCAAAACATTATGGAATTCTTCAGAAATTTACCGGCGAAACAATGTTCAGAGTGTGGGAAGTCAATTGATGAGCAGCATGAGTGCTACGGAAACAAATGTGATAAATGTATGGGAATGACAGATTTATAGGTTAATATACTAAAAGCCAGCCCAAAAAGGCTGGCTTTGTTCTTTTATTTCACCTATTCTACTACAGAGGAAAATCGTCTTTTATGCATAGCAGTGAAGTAGATAAATGTACCGGCAATAAACAGTGCAGTGAAAAGTAATAGAATCACAGCGTTTTCTCGTATAAAGCCTAAGTTACCGCTAGAAATTACTGCTTTAAATCCTGAGACTGAATAAGTCATCGGTAAAAAGGCATTAATTGGCTGCAGTGCATTTGGAATGAGTTCGAGCGGGAATGTCCCAGCACTCGTAGTTAATTGCAAGATTAATATGATAATCGCTGCAAAACGCCCTGGATCCCCAAACGCTGTCACGAGGAATTGAATAAGGGATATATACGTTAGGCTTGTTATGATGGTGTATAAAATAAATAATGGTACACTTTGAACTTCAAGACCAAGTCCCCATAGCAGGATAAATGCAGCAATTAGCGCTTGAATGATCCCTGCCCCGCATAGGATAAGGAACTTTCCTAAAAACCAGCTAACGCCTGAGCGGGGTACATCCGCAGGCTCCCTCATTGGAAACACAATAGACAGCAATAATCCCCCTACAAATAGACCAAGCGATAAGAAATAAGGAGCAAATCCTGTACCGTAGTTTGGAACTTCACTCATTTTTTCATTATCCACTTTTACAGGATCGGCCATCATATTAAAAGTTTCATCATTAGCATTTGCTAATGTAGCTTTTTCTGCTCCTTCAGCGAGTTTTCCAGCCAATTCTGAAGATCCCTCATAAATCTTTGAGTTTCCTTCAGCCATTGTAATTGCCCCGTCTTCAAGCTGCCTTGCACCGCCTGCAAAAGCATTTGATCCTTGGGTTAATAGGTCCAGTCCGCCGGATAATTCAGCCGTTCCGTCCGCAAGCTTGCCAGCACCTTTCCTGGCTTCCGTGAATCTTTGGCCGAACATATCCATGCCTGTCTGGAACTTCTTGTGTCCTTTAACGAGCTGCTGTGAACCGGTTTCAAGCTTTGAACTTCCTTCTGCCAGCTGATGCACTCCTTGCTGAAGCTGTTTTTGGCCGTCATTCAGCTGTCCCGCTTTTTGGGAAATTTCCACTCCGCCGGCTGATAGCTGGCCTGCAGATTCCGCAAGCTGCGCAGAGCCGGTTTTAAGCTGATTTAGAACGGCTGTGAGCTCAGCTCTTTCGTCAGAATCTTCAGGAAGCTGTGAAATAACCCCTTGCAGTTTCTGCTCGAGCTGTGCAGCACCTGAACTAAGCTTCTGTGCCTCGGACTCCCATTGCTCCAGTGAAGAAGATAGTGTTTTTGCTCCAGTTTGAAGCTGTTCAGTTCCGGAAATCACGACTGGAAATTTTTCATTGATGGTGAATATCCCCTCTTTCACCTGAGAAATTCCGGCTGAAAGCTCTTCAGTTCCTGACTCCAATCCAGTTGAAGCTTCTTTCAGTTTAACTTGAGCCTCCTCAAGCCGCCCCATCCCTTCAGATACGGACCGTGCACCAGCTGCTATTTCCTGTGATCCTTTGGAAGCACTGCTAATGCTGCCCTGAAATTCTATTGACTTGTCTGCCAAAAGTGCTAATTTTTCTTGGAATCTAAGTGAACCAGCTTTTAACTCGGCTGCACCTTCACTGATATTATTCGCTCCTTCACTGGCCTGCCCCAGTCCATCAGAGAGTTCTCCAATTTTTTCAAACATGGTTTCTGCATAGGTCTCTGTTACTTTTTCAGAAAGGGACTCTTTTATTTTATCAACTGCAGTACCCCCTATCTGCGCTGATAAAAAGTTATAGCTTTCATTTGGTACATAAACCAGCTTCATTTTTTGCGGGCTATCATTTAATAAAGTGGTGGCATTTTTAGAGAAATCCTCAGGGATTTCAACAAGCATATAATATTTCTGATTTTCGAGATTTTTATAGCCTTCTTCTTTTTCGATAAATCTAAAATCAAAATCTTTACTTTCCTTCAGCTTTTCTACAAGTTCATTGCCAAGCTTCAGTTCTTTATCTTCAAAAACGGCACCTGTATCTTCATTTACAATCGCAACTGGCAAATCCTCCAAATGATCATATGGATCCCAAAATGCCCAAAGAAACATACCGCTATATAAAATTGGGATAAACAAAACGGCGATGATCGGAATTAAGAGCTTTTTATTTTTTACTATCGCTGATAACTCCTTTTTAAAAAGACTGTTTTTCATGATGAACCCCTCCAGTTAACTAACTGACTAAAATATTCATTCGGTCATTAAACTCAAAAAATAGAGGACTATCTAATTAGATAACCCCTTCATAATATACTGTTCAAAAAGCATGGCTATTTTTTCTTTCTCCAAAGGTTCATGACGCTTTTCCCAGTCAAAGATCAGGGCAATATAAAGCTTTAGCATAACAAATGCGGTCAGCTCTGGATCACACTCGCGGATTTCGCCTTTTTCAATTGCCTGGTTTACCTTTTCCTTTAAATAATTTAAGATGGCATCCTCCATCTGGTCCATGACTTCCATTACAGCAGGCGTTCCCATTTCTTTTTCTTCCTGGAAAAGCTTAATAGTAAGCTGATGTTTTAAGCGAAACTCTAATATCTTATATAGGCCCCGGTGAACATTTTCGTGAAATGAAAGGGTTGGGTCAATCGCTTCATCTGCCGCAGCCTTCATCTCTGCAATAAGTGAATGGATAATTTCATCAAATAGCTCTTCTTTATTTTTAAAGAAAGTATAAATTGTACCCTTTCCTACATTTGCAAGCTTTGCAACCTGGTCCATAGTTGTTGCTTTATAGCCGAACAAGGAAAAAGATTTTGTAGCTGCTTCTAGAATTTGCTGTTTCCGATCAATTGACATTTTTTCACCTCACTTCAATTATGACCGAATGAACATTTTGGTCATATTGCACAAAAAATAATTTAACATATTTATTAAAAAAAAGCAATATACGTAACCTCTTATGCAGCGTTAGGTGATTTAACAAGAAAGAAGCTGTCACGAATGGACAGCTTCTTTCTTGTTGCTAGATAAATAGTCTAAAACGCTTTGAACTGCCGCTTCTCCCTGGTCAATACAATCAGGTACCCCTAATCCCTCATAGGAGCTTCCGGCCAGAAAAACACCTGGCAAATGTTCTTTAGCCTGTTTTTTGACACCTTCAATCCGCTCTTTATGCCCTACAGTATATTGCGGCATCGAATCTTTCCATCTTGTTACGTAAGCAAAGTCGGGATTCATTGTGATATTCATTGTTTTGTTTAAATCATCAAGTACAATTTTAACAATTTGATCATCTGACAAATCAACAACGGCTTCATCACCCGCTCTTCCTACGTAACAACGGAGAAGCACCTTTCCTTTAGGCGTGGAATGAGGCCATTTTTTGTGTGTCCAAGTACATGCTGTAATGGTGTAATCGCTATTCCGCGAAACGACAAAACCAGTTCCGTCAATATCCTCTTCAATTGCTCCTTCAGGAAAAGCAAGAGCTACAGTCGCAACGGAAGTGGACAGCATTTCTTTAAATTGGCCAAACAGTCCCCAGCCAGAAAATATCGTGTGTACCGCACGGTGAGGAGCTGCCATGACAATACTATCTGCTTGCAGCTTTTCTCGCCCATTGACATCAATTGTATAGTCGCTGGCGTTTTTACGGATAGATTCCACACGGTATCCTTTAAGCACAGAGCCAGGCTCCAGCCTGGTTTCAATCGCATCGACAAGCGATTGCAGCCCCGATTTAAACGTGAGGAACATCCCCTCTTTTTTCTTGAGGCTTCCTTCTTTTTTCGCCTGTGAGCCTGTGGACTTTTTCATTCCCAAGATCAGGCTTCTATATTTCTGCTCTACCTGATAAAACTGCGGGAACGTTGACATTAAGCTTAATTGATCTATATCACCTGCATAGATGCCGGATAGAAGCGGCTCAATCAGGTTTTCAACCACTTCATCCCCCAGCCTTCTGCGGAAAAATTCGCCAAGCGACTGATCCTGTGCAGGATTGGAGCGGGGAAGTACAAAATCAGCTGCTGCCCTTGCCTTTGCAGCAGGCGAGAATAGTCCGGTTGTGATAAAAGGAGCGATTTGAGTTGGAATGCCCATAATGGATCCGCCTGGCATTGGATAAAGGCGCTGCCTCACAAGCACATAGGATTTTCCTGATGTATTGCTGATAAGCTCTTTATCCATGCCAACTTCTTTGGCAAGCCGGGACGCACTTTGCTTGCGGGCCAAAAATGAATCAGGGCCTCTTTCAATGACATAGCCGTCTCTTTTTACCGTTTGAATCTTGCCGCCCAGACGATGCGTTGCTTCTACAAGCTTTACATCCAAGAGCATTCCTTTCTCTTTGGCTTCCTTCTGCAAATAATACGCTGCAGTAAGCCCGGTAATTCCCCCGCCGATAATAACAACCTTCTGTCTCTCTCCCTGCACGGTAAATCGCCTTCTTTACTTAATTTTTACTTGCTCGCATTCAGCATTTTAAAAATGGCATCAGACATTGCATCAATAAACTCAGGCTTGGAATTCGGCATTTCCGGACGGTAATAGCTTGCACCCAGTTCTTCTGTTACGACTCTGCATTCAAAATCATTGTCATAGAGTACTTCCAAATGGTCGGATACGAAGCCAACAGGAGTATACACAAATGCCTTATAGCTCTTCTTCTCATATAGTTCTCTCGTCAAATCCTGAACATCAGGGCCAAGCCATGGTTCAGGTGTGTTTCCAGCACTTTGCCAGCCGACAGCATAGTCGCTGACTCCAGCCTGCGCGGCAATCATATCAGCCGTTTCCTGCAGCTGATTCGGATATGGATCCCCTGATTGAAGAATCTTTTCCGGCAAGCTATGGGCAGAAACGATTAATACTGCGGAATCTTTTTCCTCGGAAGGCATCTGATCAAACGCTTCCTTCACCCTATCAGCCCAGTATTTAATGAACTTAGGCTCTTTATACCAGCTCTCAACAGACTTTATATCAGGGGCGCCGAGCTTTTCAGCTTCCTCTTTTGCTCTTCCGTTATAGGACTTCACGCTAAAGGTGGAAAAGTGGGGGGCAAGGACAATGCTGACTGCCTCTTCGATCCCATCCTCATGCATTTGTTTAACGGCATCTTCCACGAAAGGCTCAATATGCTTCAAGCCAAGATACATTTTAAATTCATACTCATCCTGGATTTCATTTAAATGCTGCTCAAGCTTTTCTGCCTGTTCTTTCGTAATTTCTGCAAGCGGTGATATCCCTCCGATTGCTTCATACCTGCTTCGCAGATCTTCGAGCATTTCCTCAGACGGCTTTCTCCCTCTGCGGATGTGTGTATAATAACGCTCAAGGTCTTCTTCCTTATAAGGAGTTCCATAAGCCATTACAAGTAAACCCACTGTCTTTTTAACCATGTTACCCACCTCTATTTTTTTCTGTCTCTAGTCCCTTATTGTGCCAAAAAACAGCCGGATTACCAAAACTAATGCTCATGGAAATGTGCTAATCCGGTACGCAGCTGCTTTTTTACAGTCAGTCTGTTTCTAGTGAAAAAGGGCTACTTGCTCAGTTTCGATGAAGAGTATTCATGGATAAACGCTGTTAATTTTCTCAATGTGTCAGGGTTAACTTCAGGGAAAACGCCGTGCCCCAGATTAAAGATATAGCCCGGCTGTGCCATCCCCTGGTCCAAAATAGCTTTAGCTTTTTCCTCGATGACATCCCAAGGAGCAAGCAATATAGCCGGATCCAGGTTTCCTTGTACAGTTTTGGTTATTCCCTTTGCTCTTGCCTCCTGAATTGGCAGGCGCCAGTCCAGCCCTATCACATCAAGCGGCAGATCGTGCCACTCCATTGCCAGGTGGCTTGCTCCAACACCGAACATGATAAGCGGTACATTTTCTTCCTTTAATGCAGAGAAAATATGATTCATAACCGGCTTGATGAAATAACGATAATCTTCAACATTCAATGCCCCTACCCACGAATCGAAAATCTGGATCGCTTTTGCACCTGCATTGATTTGGGATTTTACGTAAGCAATCGTCATTTCGCCAAGCTTATCCATTAAAGCAAACCATGCTTTAGGCTCTGCATACATAAAAGCTTTTGTTTTGTTATAGTTTTTTGAAGGGCCTCCTTCAATCATATAGCTGGCAAGAGTGAATGGAGCGCCGGCAAACCCGATTAGAGGAACGGTTAACTGCTCTTGTGTAAGCAGCTTAATGGTGTCCAGCACATATGGAACGTCCTCTTCAGGATTTATTTCCCCTAACTTTTCCACGTCAGCCAGGGAGCGGACCGGGTTTGAGATCACAGGGCCAATTCCTGACTTTATTTCCACGTCCACCCCAATGGCAGGAAGCGGTGACATAATATCTTTATAAAGAATCGCGGCATCATTGTTATATTGTTCAACCGGCAATCTAGTTACATAAGCACAAAGCTCAGGCTGATGGGTAATTTCAAAAAGGGAATACTTTTCTTTTATTGCTCTGTATTCAGGCTGTGAACGGCCTGCCTGGCGCATATACCATACAGGGACATGTTCAGTCTGTTCACCTCTGGCCGCCCTCAGGAATGTATCGTTAAATGATTTGGTCATTAAATTTTATCCACCTTTCAAGACTTGTCTGCATATTATTGTAATATATATGTACATAAAGTGAAACTTCAATCAGAGGGAGGTTTTTCCCCTCTGATTGTTAGTTGAACCAATCGGGCCTTTACGGGCAGTTTGAATCCCACTTATCCTCCTTCGATCCCTTTGATTCTTAAAGTGGGGGTCTTACTGCCCGTTAGACTGCGACAAATTAGAAACACGCTAGTGTCTATCCTTAATGAATATATCCTTTTTACACTGTTCTTGTATAGATTTGCAGGCCAAATGTCAAAAAATTGACGTTTTTACTGTTGAAATAAGGGAAATAATTAAAAGATTGGAAGTTTATAAATACATTTAAATTTTAGGTTCTGTTAACCTTGCCTGCTGATTTCCGCTCCAGGTGCTCAGCGAACACTGGCGGTCCGGAAGCTTCCTCGGCGCAAGACCCGACTGCGCGGTCTCCCATCACTCGCTTCTCCCGCTGGACGTTGAATCAACAGCCCCGAATTAACACCGCACGAGGGAAAAACGAATGCATTTTGGAGGATCTCGCACCTTCTGCCCCAATCAACAGGTTGCTAAGATTAACAATGCGCTTTAACTTAGCCAAATTTTAAATTGCTGCCCCCTGAATATAATGGGTAAAAACTAGCTTATCGAGGTGAAAAAAATGAAGTTATATATGACCAGCGGAACATATGATTATTTGAAGAAGATCGAAGACAAGCATCCAAATGAAACGATGGTTACCATGCAAAATCCTGACACTGCGGTATTAATCCATGAAACATCGGCCGAAACCCTCTTTAAAGAGCCGCGTTCCTATGAAGTGATTGATTCTTCAGGATCCTTTGACCTTGCAGGTTTTGCTGTTCTGAATAACATTCCTGTTACAGATGAAGGCAGGCCTCTTTTTGAGCACCGCTTTAAAAACAGGGCAGGACTTATAGAGAATGAACCAGGATTTGCAGCAATCCGGGTGCTGCGGCCGCTTGAATCGAATACTTATATTATCCTGACCCTGTGGAAAGATGAGAAATCCTTTAGAGACTGGCAGAGCTCCAAAGCTTACGAAAAAGCTCACGAAAATCGGGGGACTGAAAGCGGCATTGACAAGCAGCCGCAAATATTCTCAAGCCCTTCGTATGTAACAAAATACTATATTCCTGAGGAGGATGAATAATAGTGCAAAGAAAAGGATGAGCTAAAACCGCTCATCCTTTTTTATCCCTGCTTTTTATGATTCCATTTCGGTTAGCATATACGGCTGCCTGAGTCCGGTCAGAAACGCCCAATTTGCTCAGGATATTACTGACATGTGTTTTAACCGTTTTGATTCCTATAAATAATTCATCACTGATTTCCTGGTTTGTCATTCCCTCAGCAATGCACATGAGGACGTCAAACTCTCGTTCAGTCAAATCATCATGCGGCTTTTTTTCCTGCGCACGGAAACGGCTCACCATCTTATTTGCTACCTTTGATTCTATAACAGGCTCCCCTTGTGATGCTTTCTTAATGGCAGCTACTACTTCAGAGGCATTTGCTGTTTTAAGCATGTAGCTGAATGCACCCGCTTCAATAGCCGGAAAAACCTGTTCGTCATCATAGTAGCTTGTAATGATGATGATCTTGCAGCCGGGATAGCTTTTTAATATCTCCCTGGTTGCTTCAATTCCGTTCCCGTTTTCCATAAGCAGATCCATAAGGACTATATCCGGCCGTTCTTTTAGAACCAGCAGTACGGCTTCATTTCCGCTGCATGCTTCCCCAATAACCTCTATTCCCGTCTCCGTTGCCAAATAGGAAATAATCCCTTTTCTTACCATTTCATGATCATCAACAACAGCAACACGAATCACCTTAACCCCTCCCCTTTGCTGGAATTCTGATATCTATATAGGTACCTTCATTCTCCTTGGAACGGATTTTAAATATCCCGCCAACTTCCTCACAGCGTTCTCTCATTGTTTTCAGCCCATAGGAAGCCATTCTCTCTTTATGAGGATTAAAGCCCTTTCCGTTATCTGCAATAAAAAGATAAATATAATCTTCTTCCTCTGTTAAGGTTACTTTTATTTTCCCTGCATCAGCATGGCGGAGAACATTTGATAATGCCTCTTGAACAATTCGGAACAAATGCTCTTCAGACGCTTTCGAAAGATTTTCGATTTCATCAATGCTTGCCTGAAATTCGATATTTGTCTTAGCCTTTAATTCCTGTATTAACTTAATAATTCCATCACAAAGCCTGTCATCACTCAGCTGGATAGGCCTTAAGTGAAGGAGGAGCGCTCTCATTTCCCCCTGGGCTTTGGCGGCGATCTCCGATATTTCATTTAACTGCTCCCTGGCTTTGTCACTGTCGAGGTCAAAAACCCTAAGTGCAGCTGAAGACAACATACTTAGAGCAAAAAGCTGCTGGCTTACCACATCATGGAGGTCCCTTGCCAAACGCTGTCTCTCCTCCATTACAGCGGCAGAGTGGGCAGTTTGTGCCAGTGCGGATTTTTCATCAGCCAGCCTTTGCATGGAAAATACCTGCTCCTGAATATTTTCCGCCAGCTGATTAAGTTCTTCTGATATTAAGCCTATTTCATCTTTTTCATATGATTCCATTCTGTCTGTATATTTTCTGCTTCTTAATGTGGAAACAAATAATAAAATATCCCCCAGCCGCCCTTTGATTAAGTAGCTGCCCTTCAGCCCGAAATATGCACCGGTAAGCAATAAAATGGATAATGCGTACAAAAAAAGCCAGAATGTGCTTTGTATAGTCAGAGGTGCATCGGGATTATAAAATAAATAAACCTGAAGACCGACAAAAAAAATCAATGAACTAATAATTGCCATCATGATAAAGCTTTGTACAAACCAATACCTGATTCCGGTTTTTTTCATGATATTACCTCTAAACTTTATCGATCCGTATGGACCCTATTTTTACTTGGACAGCTATTTTTAGCTTTCTTGAAGCTTCATCATAACCTGGAGACTTATAATGAAGGCTCCTGTTTATGTCACCGGTTTTTTGGCCAAAAATCCGGATATCTCCAATATTGATTGTGGATTGAATCATTACCGGAATATTTTCAGGGATAATCATTTTTACGTCCCCGATCCATCCCCGCACAATGACAGGTGTTTCTTTTTCAGGGATGAACGCCTTGCTGAAATCAATGAAATAATCGCCGATCATGGTATATAGATCCATAGGCTCCAGAGCCCAGTTTGGCTGTTTAAAGTCAACATCACCAATAGAAAATCCTCTAATGTTTTTTAGCGGCTGAGGGCTTTCGGGTTTTGAGATATGAATAACTTTCCTTTCGGCCTGATCTCTGCTTTTTTCATGAATGTCTGCAGGAAAATCCTGTTCAAAATGAACCTTAAAGCGATCTTTTTTCAATAAAATCGTTATTCCTATAAAAACAAGAAGCAGCGGCCAAAGCTTCCATAAGTCCATAAATTTAAACTCAATCACTTCCAGACGATCCAGGATCAACAGAAAAGAAAAGACAGTCAGAAAAAAACCTGGAAACATTCCGCTGCGATTTTTTTTGAAGATGGCAGACATCAAGGAATAGGCACCAAAAATAAAAATAATGAAAGGATAAATTACGACAAATACCTCTTTTATTTCCAAGGAAATGACACCGATATTCATGAGGAGAAGCAAAACTCCAATTGCCGTTAAACTTACCGCGAAGAGTATTTGATTGACTGATCTGTATCTCAATGGCGTTCCCTTCCTTCTATTCTCCTATTCTAATATTCGCTGAGCCACAAGCTATTTCCTTTTAACCTATTAGTACTTTTATTCTATCAAACGTCTATTCCATTGAAACAATCCCCGGAGTGTTTCTGCCTCCGCCTCCAGACTGATTGATCACATATCACAACTTTTTTATTCCATCATATTCTGTATTACATTCCGAACCGGGTGATTCGCCCAGACGGCGCTTCTCCCAAGGAATTATGAAAGGAGGAAAAAAGGATGGGAGTAGAATTAACAGCTATTCATTGGATATACGTTCTTTTTATTCTGTTTATCATTGGCTTCATGGTCATGAGAAGAGACACAACACTGGTTTGTATTGCAGGAATTTTCTTAATTGCCATCACTGCAACAGGCTCCTTAAGCAGTTCGGTCAGCAGTATTTTTACAAGTTTCATATTTGCCATTACAGAACTTCTTTCTACTATACTGGTCATTTCAATTATAGTGGCAATGAGCCGGACGCTGACAACAACCGGCATCAATGATGTAATGATTTCACCTTTTGCCAGGTTTATCAGGACACCCGCACTGGCTTATTGGACAATCGGAATTTTAATGATGGTTATTTCGTGGTTTTTTTGGCCATCGCCTGCCGTGGCGCTAATGGGTGCAGTTCTCCTTCCTGTAGCGATTAGGGTAGGACTGCCGGCACTAGGAGTGGCAATGGCTATGAACCTTTTTGGACACGGAATTGCTTTGTCTGGTGATTTCATTATCCAGGCTGCTCCAAAATTAACCGCAGATGCAGCCGGACTGCCTGTCGGGGATGTTATTTCAGCGAGTGTTCCGCTTGTAATCGTCATGGGGGCAGTTACGACGATTACAGCTTTCTATTTAATTAAGAGAGATATGAAAAACGGGAAACTGACAGCTACTACCGGTCTAACCAAAGACTCACCAAGCGAGCTTCGGACAGACGCCAGCCAAAAACAAATGCTTTCTCTTAATCAGAAACGGATTTTCGCCCTATTAATTCCTATTTTATTTGCCGCAGACGTGGCAGCCATGTTTGTACTGGACCTGCAGGGTGGAGATGCAACAGCTTTAATAGGAGGGACTTCAATCTTTATCCTGCTAATCATTACACTCGCAGCCCATAGAAATAAAGGGCTCGAAAAAACAACCAGTTACTTAATTGAAGGCTTTCAGTTTGGATTCAGGGTATTTGGTCCCGTCATTCCAATTGCAGCTTTCTTCTATTTAGGGGATTCAGGATTTACTCAAATGATTGGAGACCATCTGCCAAAAGGCTCTCATGGAATCGTCAATGATCTGGGTTTCGGGCTTGCATCTGTCGTACCTTTAAGCAAGGAAGTCGGTGCGATCACCCTAACAGCAGTTGGTGCCATTACTGGGCTTGATGGATCTGGTTTCTCTGGCATATCGCTTGCAGGTTCTATCGCCAATCTTTTTGCAACTGCGATTGGCACTGGAGCGGCCACACTAACCGCTCTTGGCCAGGTAGCCGCGATTTGGGTCGGCGGAGGTACACTTGTCCCATGGGCGCTCATCCCTGCCGCAGCCATTTGTAATGTAGATGCCTTTGAGCTTGCACGAAGAAACCTGCTTCCAGTCACTATTGGTTTAGTTGTGACTACCATTGTAGCCATGTTCCTGATATAAAATTGTCTTAAGACATTAAAGAGACTATCATTAGGATAGTCTCTTTTCATATGCCTTTTTAGTGAACATTGCCCTCAAGGCTTCATAAAGAACAATCGAGAGAAACACCCACATAAAACCCGCTGCAAAGCCAGCTGCAATATCGGAAGGATAATGCACCTTCATAATGACGCGGCTAATTCCCATCAGAAAAATCCAAACCCCTGCCAAAATGCCTGTAACCCATTTTACTTTAGCAGACTTTAACTCTTTTATAAGGATAAATGCAATAAATGTATAGAGGATCATCCCGATCATGGCATGCCCGCTCGGGAAGCTAAGGCTTGCCACATTTACCAGATGTTCCTGGTCAGGGCGAGGCCTGCCAATTGCATCTTTGAGCCATTTGTTTACCTCATTCCCGATGGCTACGGCAAAAACAAGCGCTGCCATAGCTGTATAATTCCTATGTTTCACCCATAGCCAAACTAAAAAAAATAAGGTAACGATTCCAACACCAAGCTTGTTTCCTAAACGATCCATGAGTTCAAAAAATGGATAAGAACCTTTAGTAAATATGCCTATAAAGAAAGATGGCAGATAGCGATCAAAGCTTAATGGATCCCCGTTTTTGACAGCAAATAAAAAATAAAGAAAAATAGCTGCTGATGCAATTCTTTTTTCACCTTTATTATGTAAAATTTTCTGAATACGATAATTTCCTCTTTATCTTAATAAAGAATGTTATAATAATGGAAAAATTAAATCAGTTGGGAGAGAGAATCATGGCCGAAAATTTATTTAAAAAATTAGAAAGCTATTACGATGAAATGGTATCCATCCGCCGTTATCTGCATCAGCATCCGGAGGTATCTTTCAAGGAAGAGAAAACCGCCCATTACATTAAATCCTATTATGAGAAACTGGGTGTTGAAGTCCGTGGACATATCGGCGGAAATGGAGTAGTGGCTAAGGTTTATGGCAGCAAACCCGGCAAAACAATTGCTTTACGTGCTGACTTTGATGCACTCCCTATTCAGGATGAAAAGGATGTACCATACAAATCTTTGGTACCAGGGGTCATGCACGCCTGTGGCCATGACGGACATACAGCAACATTACTTGTTCTGGCAAAAGCACTTCATGAAATGCGTGAAGAATTAGAAGGTACATATGTGATGATTCACCAGCATGCAGAGGAATATGCACCGGGTGGAGCCATTTCAATGATTGAAGATGGATGCCTTGATGGAGTTGACGCCATCTTCGGAACCCACTTATGGGCATCAGAGCCAACCGGAAAAATTCAGTATCGTGTAGGGCCATTTATGGCAGCAGCAGACCGATTTGAAATTACCGTCCAAGGGAAAGGCGGCCATGGAGCGCAGCCCCACAAAACGAAGGATGCGATTGTCACAGCTTCACAGCTTGTTGTTAATCTCCAGCAAATCGTAAGCAGAAAAGTTAGTCCAATTAATTCAGCGGTAGTAACAATTGGCTCATTTGTTGCTGATAACGCGTTTAATGTTATTGCCGATAGAGCTAAATTAATCGGAACAGTTCGTACATTTAATGAAGAAGTGAGAACAAACATTGAAGAAGAAATTGAACGCGTCGTAAAAGGAACATGCTATACAGCTGACAGTTCTTATGAATATAATTATCATAGAGGCTATCCTGCTGTGGTAAATCACAAGGCTGAAACAGAATATTTAGTGGACTGTGCCGAAAAAATTAATGATGTCAATTGTTTAGAAGAGACAGACCCTGAAATGGGCGGAGAGGATTTCGCTTATTATCTGCAGCACGTAAAAGGAACTTTCTTCTTTACTGGAGCCAAACCAGAAAACACTGATGAGAATTATCCGCACCACCATCCAAAATTTGATATCGATGAAAAAGCAATGCTGATCGCAGCAAAAACGCTGGGTGCAGCTGCATTAAATTATCACAGCTTCGAGGGAAGTAAAGATTCAGTTGAAGTAGGACAGTAAGAGGATTTAAGATATGGAAAAGCTGTCCGGTTTATAACTGGCCAGCTTATTTATTCTTTTTGACGCAAATAGTTAGGGCAACCACGTAATCCCTCTTGGAAGATCATTAGACTGCTTTTTGACGCAATTAATTTCTGGGACGACGTATTGACCAGTCTTATCAACGCAATTAAATCGGGAGACGACGCAATCCCTTTCCCGCAACGCAATAATCTGCTTTTTCGACGCATATAATTGCCGGGACGACGCATTGATCGTCCATAGCGACGCAATTACTCCGGGGAACGACACATTATCCCCTACATAAAAAACAGCCCCAAGCCTAATCAGGCCTTGGGGCTGTTTTTAATATTCGAAGGCGGTAGGCATTTTTCGCCGTTTCACCCAGATGGTCAAGCAAATTGTAGTTCGCATATGCCCCAACTGCAGCTCCTATTCCTGGCACAAGCTGAAGCATCTTAACGAAGTCGATATAATCGCGGTATTCCTGCTGAAATTCTTTCCAGTCCAATTCTGCCAATCCCTCTTTGCGGTATTCCCACTCTTCAATCAGCTTAAGGGTGTCCTTCCTTTTATCATCGCTTGAAAACGCGAGCTGAAAGATATGCAGGATGAAGAGCCGTTCTTCATACTCATTTGTATCATAGCCATAGATGGCAGCAGCCTCAAAAAGGAATTTCATTTTAATGCTTAGCAGGAGAGGAAAATCAGCCAGGCCAAGGAGAATGCCTCCCGCTCCTGTACCAGCTCCCTCTACAGCAGCCGTTTTGCGGAAAGCCGCAATCTTTTGATTCAGCATTACATCCATGTCGGCCAATGTGCTGCCGGAATCTTGTTTTTTCCTTGTGGTTGCGTTTGATCCTATCAGAGTTGCCTTCACCATATTTTTAATGCTATCTGTGATGAATTGATGTGCTTTTTCCGGTATAAGGCTATTTACCTTGGTTTGCGCTTTTTTTGAGAGGCGATTTAGCAGGCTGGAGCGTTTATTTATTTGCCTCTTCCATTCCTCGATTTCCTGATATGCTGTTAATTCATACTGTTTCATGACATACCTTCCTTTTGTCAGGATTGTTATTTAATACGCATATCACCAGGTAATAGTTTCAATTTTCTTTATTATTGGCCCCCCGCAAGCGCTTTTGGATATACATATGGGTATACACATAGGCAAAAACTATGCCTGCGGCTAGAGATAACAGCGAAGCCAGCCAATCTCCCTTTGCCAAAACAGCAATCGATAGTAAGAATGACTGCAAATATAAAATGCCTGACAGCAATTGTCTAAAGGATTTTTCTTTAAGCTTTTCTTGAACAGGGTATAGTTTCACCCATAATTTATTTTGATAGTGGTTCCAAAGCGGCAAAAGCTGAAAGCCTGTTAAATACATAAAAAGCAATACCAGCAGAACTTGGCCAATACCAAATGAAATTAAATAAATTGCTCCCCCTCCGATGATTGTTAAGCGGATAAAAAGTCCCAAATAATCACCTGAACGAAGAAATGTCCTTATAAATAGATTTTTGAAAGTCTCTTCCTGCTTAAAAGGAATGCTTGCCAGCAGCCAATCAAGCCATTTACGCCTCTTCACCCGGTCCCTCAGCTTAGGAACATCTGTAAACATATTAGCCAGCCGGTAAAAAGAAGTCATTCTTCTTTCCTCCTGGTCAATTAAGAACTCCCATTTTAACGCCTTATCTTTTGATTTCATGCTGAAGTACCAATACAGTACGACTAGCAGGACTCCGACCGCCAGAGTAAAAACCGGGGATGCACCTGAGAACAGCAAAAATAGAAATACGGCATTGACTGCATAACGGACAAAAGCATCCAATAAATGAACGTTTGTATCAACATAATATTGAATTTTCCAGCGAATAAGCAGATTGACTGCTTTTAACGCCAGCAAAGTCAGCAAAAACGGCAAAAAGACTTGGAAGTCTCCTTCATTGACACGTGCATACATTGGCATAAAAATCCCGAGCCCCATGATAAGCAAGTATGCATGCACCAAAAAGCTGACAGCCATGGAACGTTTAAAATATCCTGAAAGCCGGTCTTCAAGCGGCAGAAGAAACACTTTATCCGCTTCTAAAAGGAACGTATAAATTGGGCTGTATGTAAGTAAAATAGCGAGAATAAGTGCCATCACTGCGGCAGCGGGAAACTGCTCCGGCAATGTCTTTAGCCATTCCTGATAATAGTATGCGGCTGTGCCCAGCAGGAAAACCATGACAATGACAATATGGCCATTAAAAATATATCGGAGGTAGCGGGAAAGCTCTTTGCTTGTCTTTCCGAACCGCTCTTTCCATAATCGTTTTTCATCAAACATAGTCTTCTTCCTTTGTGAGCTGAATATATAAATCGTCAAGAGTCGCTCCCGGCATGGCAAATTGCTGCTGCAGCTCTGCTAAAGTGCCTTTTGCCCTTACTTTACCTTCATGTAAAATAACGAAGCGGTCACAATATCTTTCTGCGGTGGCAAGGATATGTGTAGACATAAGAATGCCTGCCCCGCTCTCTTTCATCCTTTTCATGAGGTCAAGCAGTGACTGGATTCCAAGCGGATCAAGCCCTACGAAAGGCTCATCAACTATATATAATGACGGCTGGACAAGAAAGGCACACATAATCATGACCTTCTGCTTCATCCCTTTTGAAAAATGGGCGGGAAACCATTTCAGTCTCTTTTCCATCCGAAATTCCTTCAGAAGCTTTTCCTGTCTTTTTTTATATTCCGCTTCCGGAACATCGTAGGCCATTGCTGTAATCCTCAAATGCTCCTCCAGTGTTAATTCATCATAAAGAATAGGCGTTTCGGGTACAAAGGTAAATTGCTTGCGATAGCCTTCTTTATCTTTAAGAAACTCCTTGCCATTTATCGTGACCCCGCCTTCATGCGGTTCCATCAGGCCAATTACATGTTTTATGGTCGTGCTCTTTCCTGCACCGTTCAGACCTATCAGGCCCACTATTTCATTTTCCCCCACTTCAAAGGAAACGTCCTTCAGAACCGGGTTTCTAGTATAGCCGCCTGTCACATTCTTTATCTCCAAAAGAGCCATTCTCAACGTCCTTCCCTTATGCTATAAGACCATTGTAAAAAAAGCCAAAGCGAATTGTCCAGTTTGGCAAAAACTCTTTAAATTTATTTACATATAAAAACTCATAGCGGGCATTCTAATTTATGAAGGGGAAACAAGTCATTTGATTCCATCGAATGATCAAAACTTGAAATGAGGTGTCTGTCGCAGACAGTTTCCTTTCAGTATAAGCTTCAAACGTTCCTAACAAGGGGATGGTTGCATTGCACAACAGTGTGAAAACCTACTGATCTTAAACACTTGATCGCTTTACCCGTAAGTGGTCACTAAGTCATTTTTAAATGAGGTGTTTGTTAAAGACTATCATCCAGGCTTTATACGTTGAGAAACATATAAAGAAATAAGGGGATGGTCCGATTGAACAAAGATCGATTTTCTCTAGAAATAAACACAATTCATTAAAAATGAGGTGTTTGTCAAAGAGAATTTCCTGAAGTAGAAACGTCCAAATAGAAGCTTCCCCTTCACGAAGGCAGGATTCCCAGCGGATCCTGCCTTTATTATTTATCCCGCATTAACGGGCTGCAAGACCCCTTTTCAAAAATATCAAGGTACGAAAAAGCATAGCAGGGTTCAACCGCCCGAAAAAGCCCTTAAAACTAAATCGCCATCCCGTGGAAGCGTCTGAGTGACCCGTGTCCTCCCAAAAGCCGGTGCTTTCGGTCGTGCAAGGAAAAAGCCTTGAAGCCTTCCCTATCCTGCGGGCCTCAATTAACCATCAGTTAGGAACAACTCCACCGATGGAAGTTTCACTTTATCGTTTTTTGATGAATATGGTAAAATCGTGTAAAATAGCTAAAACGAAGATTGGAGATGTTTAAATGAACGATTGTATTTTCTGCAAAATTATCGAAGGTGAAATCCCTGCAGCCAAAGTTTATGAAAACGAACATGTGATGGCGTTCCTGGATATTAGCCAGGTCACAAAGGGACATACGCTTGTAATCCCTAAAGTACATAGAGAAAATTTATATGAAATGGATCCGGAAACAGCTCGAAATTATTTCGAAGCAGTTCCGGAAATTGCAAAAGCCATTAAAGCCGAGTTCGATCCGGTGGGTTTAAATTTGATTAATAACAACGGTGAACTTGCAGGGCAAACTGTATTCCATTTTCATTCGCATCTTATCCCTCGCTATGGCAAAAGTGATGGGTTGGGAGTTGTCTGGAAGTCACATCAATCAGAATATACGGCATCAGACCTTCAAGAAATCTCAGAAGCCATAAGAAAGCATCTTTAGTACTCTGGCTTTCCTGTTCCCCACAGGAAAGCATTTCGTTTTTAGCTACCTTACTCCCCTTAGATAATATGCCTGCCCTTCCAAATAATTTTCTAAATGTTCATTATTTTCTCTGTACAAAACAATAAATTTTGATAACATATAAACTATCTTTATTTCTTCACAGCGTTATAGTAAAACAATAATATTTTCATTTAATTTGGAGGGAGAAAAATGAACCGTGCACTAAATTTTAATGCAGGTCCTGCAGCATTGCCAGAAGCGGTTTTAAAGGAAGCAGAAAAAAATTGGCTGGATTTCAATGGTACAGGCATGGCAGTTATGGAACTTAGCCATAGAAGCAAGGAATATCAAGCTGTCCATGATAAATCAATCTCATTGCTAAAGAAATTATTATCTATCCCCGATGACTACGAAGTGCTTTTTATCCAGGGCGGAGCAAGCCTCCAATTTTCAATGGTTCCCATGAACTTGCTTAGTAAAGGCCAAACAGCCCAATATGTTTTAAGCGGCTCGTGGTCGGAAAAGGCTTTAAAAGAAGCAAACAAAATCGGCAAAACCTTTATTGCAGCATCAAGCAAGGATCAGAAATACCGCTTTATTCCGGAATATAACGAAGATGGTGATCTGGATAATGCTGCTTACCTTCACATTACAAGCAACAATACCATTTATGGAACGCAATGGCATTCCTTTCCTTCAAATGAGAAAACGCCATTAATTGCAGACATGTCCAGTGATATTTTAAGCAGGCCATTAGATATGAGCAATTTTGATTTAATTTATGCTGGAGCCCAGAAAAATCTTGGACCTTCAGGTGTTACAGTGGTAATTATCCGCAAAGAACTTTTGGAAAAATCATCTGATGAATTGCCATCCATGCTGAATTATAATACTTATGCCAAGAATAACTCCCTATATAACACACCTCCTACCCTGGCAATCTATTTGCTGACCTTAGTGCTGGAATGGGCGGATAAGGAAGGCGGCCTTGAGCAGATCGAGAAAATGAATGAAGAGAAAGCAAAAATCCTCTATGATGTAATAGATGAAAGTGACGGCTTTTACCTAGGGCATGCTCTTAAAGATAGCAGATCCCGTATGAATGTCACTTTTAACCTGCACAACGAAGAAGCCTCAAAGGACTTTTTGCATCAAGCAAAAGAAGCTGGCTTTGTTGGACTGGGCGGACACCGTTCTATTGGAGGCTGCCGTGCTTCCATTTATAATGCTGTACCGGCTGAACATGTCCAAAAACTTGCTGAATTTATGAAAGCTTTCAAAAACAAAAATTAAAAGATATTAACACCCTTTTAATTCAAATGATATATGTTATAATGAGTTAAAGTTTTTCGCTGCAGGCAACGAGTGCACTGCAGGAGGAACAATTTTAAGAGCTTGAGATTAGCAGAGGAGAGATGAGAAATGAATACAAAAAATTTGGTGGCCCTTTCCCTTTTAGTTGGGATGGGAGCAGTACTGCATGCTGTAGTTCCTGGATTTTTCCTTGGAATGAAACCAGATATGATGCTTACAATGATGTTTTTGGGAATTATCCTTTTTCCTGACAGAAAAAGTGTTTTGCTTTTAGGATTGGTAACAGGTTTAATTTCCGGCCTAACTACAACCTTCCCCGGCGGGTTATTACCTAATATTATTGATAAGCCAGTTACAGCTTTCACATTTTTCGCCTTGTTTTTAGCATTAAACAAATTCCGTAAGTCCATTGTCAGTGCAGCTGTGCTAACAGCGGTCGGAACAATTGTTTCAGGGGTCGTATTTTTAACTTCGGCATTCCTGATCGTCGGACTTCCCGGGCCATTCGCAGCATTGTTCGCAGCAGTTGTATTGCCGGCAGCTGCCGTTAACACAGTGGCTATGGTAATCCTTTACCCGGTTGCACAATCAATTGCAAACAGAACAAAGCTGACGCAGCAACCCATCAGTCAATAATATGAAACAAAAAGCCCGCAGACTGCGGGCTTTTCTATATTTTTACTTATTGAAAACTCCCCACAATCAGGCCAAGCAAGAATAAGAGTGCTCCCACCGCCGCTAAAGCAGCGGCTCTTTTTTTAAGAACATATCTCGGAGGATAGACTCCCGGTTTTTTTATTGAAAGCAAAAAATGAATTCCCCCCAAAAACAACACCATACTTAATGCAAATAAGCCAGCCGCCGCTCCCGACAACCGATCTCCTCCCTTCAAACACCAGGCTGTAAGTACCCTTAGTGAATTGTATGCCTGTTTCTGGCCAGCTATGAGAGGATATGGTTTACCCTCCCTCCTTTTGTGATATAGATAGAAGAATGCTCCTTTAATTTTTGGCTGTGTTAAAGCTCAATGTTGATTTTTGCACTTTATTGATTGGAGCGGAAGGCGCGAGATCCTCAAAAATGCATTCTAATTTCCTTCGTGTGGTGTTTATTCGAGGGGGCTTATTCAGTGTCCTGTGTGAGTGCGGCTCAAAGGGGGACCCCGCAGGCTTAATGCTTGAGGAGTGTCGGACCGCCCGCTGTTCGCTGAACGCTTGGAGGGAAATCAACAGGCAAAGTTAAAAGAGCCTATTTTTTTGCTTTAGAAAAAGGAATAATGTAGTAAAATAGACATATAATCAAGATTTTGAGGTGAAGTACATGAAAGCCAAATCTTTATTGCTTGGATTCTTAGTTGGCGGTGCTGCTGCCGGCATTTCCACTCTTTTAACAGCACCCGCTTCAGGAAGAGATGCAAGGCAATATTTAAAAGACAGCAAACACACTTTAAAAACCCAATTATCAGAGCTAAAGGCTGAAATAATGGATATAAAAAATTCAGCTTCTATTGCATCCAAAGAAGGAAAATCTGCATTTAAAGAGTTCTCGAAAGACATCAAACATTCCATTAATAATTGGAAGAATGAGATTCTCCCCCATCAGCACGAGCTGCAGCGCGAATTGCAGGAAATTGAAGCAGCGATCCGCGAGCTTGAAACAAACTTAAATTCAAATAAATAATTATCCAAAAAGTCCTTCTTTTTATTTGGTTAGAAAGAAGGATTTTTTAATTTTTAGCCGAAAACCAATATATTATAAAAATGCTTCATTTTTTTATTTAAAATAAAAAGTTGCTATAATCCCTGTCGTAGAGCCTTTTACAGAAATGCGGAAAGATATTTCTAAAAATTTTGTAAATTTATATCTTTATTAATTTTTGTTTTATTGGCATAATGATAATAAGAAAAGCAAAAGCACAGCTGGGCTTCTGTCCAGAAAAGAAAGCTTTCTTATTAATTTTATAAAGTAGGTGAATTATTGAATGACGGATAAACCAATTTCTATGAAGGAAGCAATGATTTTCAGCCAAAGAATTGCACAACTGAGCAAAGCCCTTTGGAAGTCGATTGAGAAAGATTGGCAGCAGTGGATTAAGCCTTACGACTTGAATATTAACGAACATCATATTTTATGGATTGCCTATCATTTGAACGGGGCTTCTATCTCCGATGTGGCAAAATTTGGTGTTATGCATGTTTCAACTGCATTCAATTTCTCCAAAAAACTCGAAGAACGCGGTTTTCTCAAGTTTTCAAAGAAAGAGAGCGATAAAAGAAATACTTATATCAAATTGACTGAAGAGGGAGAAAAGGTTTTATTAAGCCTTATGGAAACCTATTCACCTGAGAAAAATGCCGTATTCTCCGGTGCTATGCCATTGAGGGAACTGTACGGAAAGTTCCCTGATATCATTGAAATCATGGCTATCGTCCGCAATATTTACGGTGATGACTTTATGGAAATCTTTGAAAAGTCCTTCGCTAATCTTGAAAATCAATTCGAGGAAGATGAAGGAAAATTAAAGAAAAAAGAAACAGCTGAAAAGGAACTTGTATAGAAATAGAAAAGTTCTTATCCTTCTAAAATAGTATGTAAACCCTTACAAAGCGGATGCATCACATTCGCTTTCCGTCTTGATTCTATTTGCTCACTTCTTCACATAACAACCTCATATTTTCCCTCTTTTAAATAATCCGATTCCCTTTTTTAAAAAAGATTTTTTTCGACAAAATCCTTTAAATTTCCCTATTGATTTTTTTCTATATTCATCGTAAAGTATCTTAGTGAGTTTGGAAGAATACTAATTTCTCCTTTTGGAGGTATTGATATGATGAATTGCTGGAAGACGATAAACTTCACGAAGCAATATGGATCGCAAAGGCTTTTTATATTGTCTTCCTTAACCATGCTGGCTACATTTATATTTACTTATGTTCCTGCAACATACTTATTTGTGCCAGAAACCTTTTACGATAATTACTTTATTTTCTTTGCGGCAGGGTTATGGTTTATGTATCCTTTGCATAAACTGCTTCACTATTTGCCGATTGCCCATCTAGGAAAAATTGTTAAAAAACGCGTATCATTTAAATATGGAATTTTGCCAGTTATATATATAAGGATTACTGAGCCTATTACAAAATGGCTTTTCCTGACTGCCATTATGGCGCCGACAATCGTTATAAACAGCTTACTTTTAGCGGCTTGCTTTATTTTTCCGCATTATGTTCATTATTTAGTGATTTTATTTGCATTCCATGCAGGAATTTCCTTTTCCGATATGGTTTGTGCCAAAAATGTGCTTACTGCCCCAAATCATTCATATATTGAAGAAAATGAAGACGGATTTGAGATTTTACTGCATACACATCAATAATTTTATCGTTTGACAATGGGTATCCTGAAAAAGGATACCTTTTACATACCATTGCCTTTCTTCATAGGCAATCTTTTATACTATCTTTTTTTTGTGAATTTTGTTATTGTAAATAACAGACAAAACCATGCAAAGCCACAAAATGACTGCCCAAGGAGGGAATCTTGGATGATCTCCATTTTTATTATTTTTGCCGTTTTCATTTTATTTTATATTAACAAGATGACAAATTCGCTTTGTCTCCAAAAAGAGATTCCTGAGGAACGGCAGCCTAAAGTTTTTAGAACGATCAACATTCTTATTACCATACTGCTTATATCTTCCTTTGTAGAAATCTTGTATGCATAGCTAAAGCGGCGGAAATTTTTTCCGCCGCTTTTTAATATATACATTTATTATTAAGCATCAAAAGCTTAGTACAGCCAAGATGCTCCAATGATGATTAACAAAATGAACAGCACGACAATTAACGCAAAACCTCCGCCGCATCCATGTCCTCCAGACATATGATTGCCTCCTTTCAAATTCCGCACAGGGCCCAATTAAATAAAATAGACCCTATGCCACTCTTAAATTTACAGCCACGCTGCGCCTACGATGATTAATAAAATGAACAATACAACGATTAACGCGAAACCTCCGCCGTATCCAGCACCCATGATAACACCTCCCCTTCAGGTTGCTACCATATCCTATTCATTTGCCTCTGTGGTCGGATAGGCTTTTATCACTGCTAACCCGACTTTTTTTCAGGCTGCTTGAAACCTCTATTAGAGGGTTTCCATGTATCATATGTACAGAAGGACAGAATGGGATGGGCAAATACCCAGATTTTTTAAAATTAACCTTGGATAGACATCCACTATAATCCTTTTATACCTCCCTTTTGCTTTTGATATTTTTTACATTTATGGTATAGTAGGGATTGTGATTAAATTGAAAAAATTTAGGAGTGTTCAACATGAAGAAATGGATGCTATCCCTCTCCATTGCAGCCGGAGTAATTGGATTAAGCGCATGCAACAATGCTGGCGGCGAGTCGGGTGATGTTGTCGTTGAAACAAAAAGCGGAAACATTACGAAGGACGACCTTTACGAAGCAATGAAGGACAAATACGGGGAACAGGCTCTTCAAGAGCTCATTTATGAAAAAGTTCTTTCTGATAAATATGAAGTAACTGATGAAGAATTAAATGAGAAAATAGATGAATTAAAGCAGCAGCTTGGCGCTAACTTTGAAATGGCGCTAATGCAATATGGCTATAAAGATGAAAAAGATTTAAGGGAAACATTCAGAACAGGCTTAATGCAGGAAAAAGCGGCCATTAAAGATATCGAAGCAACAGAGGAAGAAGTAAAAGAGTACTACGATAATTATAAGCCAGAAGTAAAGGCCCGCCATATCCTTGTCGAAGATGAAAAGACTGCCAAGGAAGTAAAGAAAAAGCTTGATGAGGGCGGAAAGTTTGAAGATTTGGCAACAGAATATTCAAAAGACCCAGGCTCTGCAGCTAATGGCGGTGATTTAGGCTGGTTTGGCCCTGGCAAGATGGTCCCTGAATTCGAAGAAGCAGCTTATGCACTCGATGTAAACGAAATTAGTGATCCAGTAAAATCTGAACACGGTTTTCACATCATCCAAGTAACAGAGAAAAAAGAGAAAAAGTCATTTGAAGAAATGAAAGACGAAATGGAATACCAAGTAAAGGTGTCCAAGCTTGATGGTGAAAAAATCCAGCAGGCAATGGAGCGTGAATTAAAGTCTGCAGATGTAGACATTAAAGATAAAGAGCTTAAAGGCATCCTTGATGAACCTGGAGCTGAAGCTGAAACAGGAACTGAAGAAAAATAATTTCACTTAAAAACGGGACTCCTAATGGAGACCCGTTTTTGTTTTTAATTAATGGATTCTTCAGTTTCCAGGTATCATAGTGGACGCTGTGTTCTTTCACCCTGGAGATTGCTGGCCAGCTTTTCGCACTTCTTTTTCCCGTTCAAGACGTTTCATATAAATCTCGCCTTCACGTTCAATGCTGTCGTGTTCTACCTGTTTTTCTTCCCGGCCTGTCTTGACGGCCATATATGCACTTACAACGATTCCGGCTGCTACAAAATATACCCAAATTGGAATCATTATTCTTCCCCTCTTTCTATCAAAATATTTGTCCAGTTACTATAGAAATGTATGCTTGTACCTATAAAATAATGATTGAGGGAAACAAAAAAATCACCCTTCCCAAAGGGGAAAGGTGGTTAATTTTACTTATGAAAAGTTGGCTTATAGAATGAACGGTTGTCCAGAGCAAATACCCGTTCAGTAAATTCTCCCGGTTTCACTCTCTCAAGAGCCCTGTCCAGCATATTCATTTTTGCATCAATATTATCGATGTAATGAAGGATTTCTGCTTCCTTAATAAGAGGCGGCTTGGGACTGCCCCATTCTGCTTTGCCGTGATGGGAGAGAACCAGATGCTGCAGAATCATGATTTCTTCACCGTTGATGCCCAGTTCCTCGGCTGCTTTGCCAATTTCATTAATCATTATGGTAATATGGCCCAGCAGATTTCCTTCTACCGTATAGGATGTTGATATCGGCCCAGACAGCTCGGTTATCTTCCCTAAGTCATGCAATATGACTCCTGCGTATAATAGATCCTTATCCAGGCTTGGATATAGCCCGGCAATCGCTTTGGCCAAATCAAGCATGGATACAACATGATACGCAAGTCCAGATACGAACTCATGATGATTTTTGGTAGCGGCCGGGTACTCAAGGAAATCCTTTTGGTGCTTCTTCAACAAATGGCGAGTGATCCTTTGGATATTGGGGTTTTTCATTTCGAATATATATTGGGTGATTTTACTCATCATTTCATCTGTACTTAATGGCGCTGTTTCGAGGAAATCTGCCAGTTTTACCGGGTCTGCCGGGGACGCCGGCCGAATTTGGCGGATTCTAAGCTGATTGCGGCCACGATAATTAAGGATGTCCCCTGCCACTTTTACAATCGTTTCAGAGCTGTAGTTCTTCGCATCATCATCTGAAACATCCCAAAGCTTCGCTTCAATTTCTCCGCTTTGATCCTGAAAAATAAGTGTTAAGAATGGCTTTCCATTACTGGCAATCCCTTTTGTTGCACTTTTAATCAGTAAAAAAAGCTCGATTTGTTCTCCTACTTCGTAATAAACAATTCCTTTTGACATACGTGCACCGACGCTCCCTTCAAGAGGTTGTTTAAAAAGTCCGGGAAAAATACCAGTCAGGCTTTTTTGTCCACCTTTTTAAACACGCAATTCTATTAACCTAGTATACCATACAGACCCCTTCCCCTACTAAACTAATCATTTATCAATCTATCGGACTGACTGGTTTATTGCTTTATCCCGCAAAAAAAGCCCATTCAGTATTGGATGAATGGGCTTCTCCCTTTTTTGATATTTTACTACAGCAAAAGCAATAATACCGGAATCAATAAAGATAACAAAAGGGCGGATGTCGTCATCGCAATGCATCCCATTGCCCCTTCTTCCTCTCCCCACAGGAGCGACCGATTGGCGCCCAGCATTTGAGCGGAGGTACCCATCGCAAGGCCTTTTGCAGCTTTACTTTTAATTCCAAGCCATTTCAAAAGCTTGGGTCCTAGCATGACAGAAAAAATGCCCGAAAAAAGAACAAAGAAAACAGTAAAGGCGGTGGTTCCTCCCAGTCCATCGGAAACGGTTAAAGCAACAGGCAGTGTTACAGAGCGCGGAATGAGAGACGCCTTGATTTCCTCACTAAAATGAAAAGCCTGAGACATCAGATAAACTGCAAATATACCTAAAAAAGTTCCGCTAAACACACCTGAGAAAATCTTCTTAAAATGTTTTTTCATTAAAGGCCACTCTTTATATAATGGCACTGCAAAAGAGACAATGGAAAACTGCAAAAGCAGTTCAAATAAACTGCTGCCTTTTTGATAGACAGAAAGAGGGATATTAAATAAAAGGAGAATAATGATCAGAAGGGCTGTTCCAGTGTACAAGGGATTAAGCCAGCTTTTTTTAAACTTCCTGAAGATCTGCAGGCTCGCTATATAACTGCCAAGAGTCATCGTTATGCAGCCTATACTGGTGAATAAAATCGAACTCATTTTTGGCTCCTCCTCCTTATTTTTTCAAACCATTGAACAGAGTACGCTGTTCCCAATAAACAGCAGAAGCTGCTTACAATCAGTACCAAAATAAAATGAAAATCCAAAAGTGGAATGAAATTGGGAGATAAAAACAATCCAATGACAAAGGGGATAAACAGCAGGGTCAAGTGTTTGATTTGAAATGCAGCTACTCTCTCTATCCAATCCAATTTAACCAAACCTTTTACCAAAAGGGTTAACAGCATAATCATCCCCACGATGCTGCCGGGGAGCGGAATATGGAAGAATGCAACCACAAAATTCCCTGCAAGAAGAAAAACAGCAAGTATCAATATTTGAATGGGCCATGGCAACTTTGTTTTCTCCTTCCTGATTTCTTTTTATCATCATAAAGGATATAATCAGAAAAATCATGAAATGTGTAAGGTTAACTGACATACTTTTAAAAATCTAAACACATTTTTGTTAGATTATCTTCCTTCTCTGACATATATAAAAGCTGCCTGTCATAGTTGAACAGGCAGCTTTTCCTTCATAACCGACTTTATTTGTTCTTGCTGAAAATACGAAAGCAAATGTTTATGGCAGGTAAAAAATAAAATTTGCCGGTCTGGAAGGTTTTTTAACAAACTGATTATTTTCCCAGTCCGTACATGGTCAAAATTAACAAAGCTGTCATCAATAATGATCGGGAATGGATGTTTTCCGTAAATAGTCATTGCCAGCGCGAGCCTCAAAGAAACATATATTTGCTCCGCTGTCGCCTGGCTAAGCTCTTTTGCTTCAAAAGTAGGTCCTTCCTTGCTTTCAATAAGAAAACCGTTCCCTTCCTCTTTCGGATAAATGCGGACATAGTTGCCATTAGTTAAATATGAAAGGTATTCTTCTGCCTTATCAAGCATTTTGGGCAAGCGCTCATTTTTAAAGCTGCTAATCGTTTTTTCCAAAATATCCTTTGCCGCTGCATATTTGGCCCATTCCCTGGCCTCTTCCTCAAATTCAGCTTTTAATAAAGCAAATTTGTGAAGCAGCTCGGCATAAGTCCCTCCCTCTTCAAGCAGCTGGATCTCGTATTTTACTTCTGCAAGGCTGCTTTGCAGAGTAGGGATGCTGTCATGAAGCTTGTTTAATTCTTCAGAAAGAGCACGGATAGCCAATAGTGGATTTTCCACATTCATATATTGGTCGATTTCATCCTGTGAGAAGGAGTGCATATTAATTTGTTTAGCTATTTGTTTAATTTGTTCATCAAGCCTTGCTAATTTTTGTGCAGCAATTCCTTTTTCACGATACTCTTCAGCAGTTTCTGTTCCCGCAAGTGCAAGCCGCTGCCCGTATTCTTTTTTAAAGTGGCCGAGTTCAGCAAGTACCGTGCTGTATTCATCCTTTAGCTCATAAAGCTTGGTTTTTCTTTCGGCCAGCTTAATATGTTTTTCCGTTTCTTCCTTTAGCCTCTTTCTTAAGAGGTAAGAAACTTCTTGGACACTGCCCTGCTGCTCCTCCAAAAGTTCTTTTAGGCTATGAAAATGAATGAGCTTCTCTTTGACCCCCCTGGCTGCTGCAGCTTTTCTTTCCATTACATAATTTTTCTCCCTGTAGAGCGCCTTAAGCTGTTCAATAAGGCCAAAAGCCTCAGGCAAATGGGATTTGGATATTTCAACAGAAAGGAACAGCAAATTCCCAAGCCCAATCATTTCTTTGTCCAAATCAGCATATTCCTTCTCCCACTTTTCAAAAGATGCAATGACTTTTTCATATTTCTCATTGGCCAGACCAAGCTGAAATTTGTATTGGAGAAACTGGCTTTGCAATTCACTGTCTCTTTTAAGCTGTGCCTCCAATTTAGCTGCATGCTGAATATCCGGCTGTTTCAATTTATCCATTAGTAAACTTTCCTTTTCGGCTAGAGCTCTTATTTCGTCTTTTATGAAGTTGTCATTCTCCCCCTGCTGCTTTTTGTAAACCATGAAGCCACAAAAGGCTATTCCTATCAAACCTGCAAATGCAAGGACCCATGTTTGGCTCCATAATCCCCACCCAGACAAAGCGGCAAAAAGAATTCCGAAAATAAAAAGCTGAGCTTTTTCCTGCTTTCTTTTTTCAGAGCTGTTTTTCCGCTCTATTTCTTCAGCTTTATGGAGAAAAAGAAGCCTTTCCTTGGTATCCTGCAGCTCTTTTTCAAGAAGATGCCTGTCTGCAGAAAGGCTCAACTTCTCCTTAATAGCCGCCCGTTCCGCTTCCGTTAGGATCTGTTCTTTCAGCCCGTCCATTTTGCTTTCGATATCCTCCAATGCGGACTTTTCCTCGTTAAAGCGCTCGTCCAGCTCCTGCTTTTTTGTAAGCAGCCGACTATGGCGCATTTGAGCTTTGTTTACCTTTTCTTTCATGAAAACGCTGGTGTCTATTGCTTCCAGCTGTCTTTCATCCGTTTGAAGATGAAGTTTTTCATGCAGAATTAAAATTTCCTCTGAAAGGTTTGCCAGCTTTAACGATAATTCGCTTTCTTCTTGCCTAAGCTTTTCCAATAATGGGATTCCCTCAACTGCTGCATTTATTTGCGGCTCTTTCTCCAGCAGAGCATGGTCAGGCTTATTCTTCTCCAGCTCTTTTTCAAGGGTGCCAATCCTGGCCTCCAGGCTTGTTTTACGCGCCTCGAGCGGATGAATCAAACTTTCAAGTTTTTCAATCATTGCCAGTCCATCTGCCGGGAATGAAATGTCTTTAAATTGTTCCCTTTCCCTTTTTAGCTCTCTTTCCTCTGCAATCAGCGGGAAAATTTCCTGCCATTCCTTTAAGCGTAAAAGCTCCTGCTGGATATGCTGCTGGTCATCATGCATCCTTGTTATTTTCTTTTCAAGTGTTTCTTTTTCATGAAGTAAAGTCCAGTACTGTTCATTTTGCTGCTCCGCTTTTTTCAGTTCCTGATGCAGCTGCTTCAGTTGCTTTAACTTTACGTTCAAACTCGGCTTTTTTCCGTTTGGCTTAAAGCGGTTTTCCAATTCTTTTTGAAGCGCGTTTTCCGCTGTTACCAGCTGGTCAGTCCCCAATGAGCCTGCTGAAAATAAATATCGCCCCAAATCTTCACCCTTCATTTGATTTATATTTTGCAAACCATGGATATTAAAAGAAAAAATGGATTGAAAAAGGGATTTATCAACATGGTGAAGAAGCTCGCTTAAAAGCTCTTCCCCTCCCCTTGTTCCATCCGCAAGCACAACGCTAACGTCTCCAGCAGCCTTTCCTTTTACTCTCTCAATAACAGCCTTCCCTGCACCAGGAAAGAACGCTGTAAGCCTCCCGCCATACTTTGCGCCGTCCTTTGGCTCATACCTTAACTCTGACTGCAGCTTAGTCGGAAAACCAAAAAGGATGCTATGAATAAAAGACATGATGGTGGATTTGCCAGCTTCGTTTTCACCATAGATCACTTGAAAAGATTGAATATCCGATAGACTGAAATCCGTTAACTTTCCGTATCCATAAATATGTATATCGGTAATTTTCATATCCCCACCTCCTTCAGTATATACTGCTGTTTAAGCGTGCTCTTTGTATAAAAGGTCTACAAGCAAGGCCTCTGCTTCCCCGGCAAGCCTGCGCTTTTCTTCCTCATGAAGATCTTCCAAATATTTCCTTGCCAGCGGGTGCCCATACAAAGGGAGAGTACTTTCGCTAATATCTGCAACTTGCTCTGCTGTTTTAAAAAGCTCGGTGAAAAAATCGGATTCATATGCCAGCTTTTCTTTACTCCAGATTCTTTTTTCATTTACAGCAAGATTGGAGACCCATACGAATGATTCCTCTTCTATTTCTTCCTCCTGCAAGGCGTCAAGCAGCTCACCATTTGCGATACTTTTCATTTCGTGCCCAGAAAGGCTGACATTGTTTAATGTCAGATTAACTATTGTCCCCTTCGTGTTCTGCCTTTTATCTTCAATAAGGCTTTTACACATACCAAATAGATCATGAAAAGAATCAGCATTTGAAGCATCCACTTTCGCTTCTTCCCATATTACAGCTGACGCTTCCAGGAACTCTGTCTTTGCACCCGATTCAGTCAATTCAACTAAATAGCATCCTTTCGGACCAGTTTCTTTCCGATTTCGTCCCTGTATATTGCCGGGATAAATGGCTGGAGGGTGTTCGTTTAATGTTTCCCGTTTATGTATATGGCCGAGAGCCCAATAATCAAAGTCTTTTTCAAGCAAATCCTTTAATCGGAATGGAGCATATTTGTCATGCTCACTGCTGCCTTCAAAATGGCCATGAAGGATCCCGATATGCAGGTCGGCTCCATCCTTCCTCGTGTAACGGTCAATCATACGCTCCAGCACATGTCTCCTCGGATAGCTGAAACCATATAAATGGACAGAGGTGCCATTTTCAACTGTATGCTTCATCACTGCAACTTCATGTGAAAAGATATGGACATTATCGGGCATTGGCATATGGACCCATTGCCCCTCCATATGATCATGGTTTCCATGTACCGCAAAAACAGGAATTCCTCTTTCCGCCAGCCGTTCCATCTCTTTGCGAAAGCGGATCTGCGCCCTGATGCTCCTGTCTTCCCCATCAAACAAATCCCCAGCCAGAATAACAAAATCCACTGAATGGATAATAGCTGTATCAACAATTTTGGAAAATGCCGCAAACGTGCTTTCCTGAAGCTTTTTAAAAATAGCAGGAGGCAAACTCTTCAATCCGGCCATCGGACTATCCAGATGCAAATCAGCAGCATGAATAAACGTTACCCTCTTCATATAAACTTCCTTTCGTTCCTTTTCTTTCATTTTAACTCATCCAAAAAGCGAATGCACGTTCCTATTAAAAATAGTTGATAAACTTCTTTTTCCCAGGTTCTGTTAAACTTGCCTGGTGATTTCCGCTTCAGGAGCTAAGCGAACCACGGGCGGTCCGCCACTCCTCGGCCCATTCGCGCCTGCTGGGTCTCCCTCTGACTCGCTTTTACCGCAGGACATTGAATAAGCAGCCTCGAACAAACAACGCATGAAGGAAATGGGAATGCATTTCCGAGGACCTCGCACCCTCCGCTCTAGTCAACAGGGTGCTAAAATCAACATTAATCTTTAACACAGCCTTTTCCTAAAAAGTTTGAAGGAAATACTCTATCCGGTTTTAAGCATGGAGGCTTGTGCATAAAAATGTACAAGTACTCTTTCCAAGGGCTGAAGTTACAGCCTGCGGAAAAATAAATGGGCGGAGTGGTCATTGTTGGGAATAGGAATTTATTTAAGTTATGTTTTTCTTGGACTGTCATTAGCAGCTCCAATCGGGCCGGTTAACGCAGTAAGACTTGAAAAAGGCATTAAAAACGGGTTTTGGCATGCCTGGATTGTAGGGGTCGGCTCCATGTTTGCGGATGCCTTTTATATGCTGATTGTATACCTCGGCCTTGTGCACTTTTTAGACACCCCAATCGTACAGATCTTTCTGTGGCTTTTTGGAGGATTTATTCTTTTATATACAGGCTTTGATAGCATTATGAATGCCAATAAAATTTCCATTAATTACGTCCGCAGCAAAGATTCATTGCTCAAATGCTTTTTTTCTGGCTTCATTATGTCTGTTTCAAGTCCACTTTCAATCCTGTTTTGGCTGGGCATTTATGGATCGGTTCTGGCAAAAACAGCGGCAGCGTATGGGAAAGCCGAGCTCTTTTTATACAGTACGATGATTTTTATAGGGCTCATGCTCTGGGATTTATTTGTAGCGGGGCTTACCACAGGCTTCCGAAAGTTCCTGACATCGAAAGGAATTATCCTCATCTCCATCCTCTCTGGATTATCTCTAATCGGATTTGGCGTTTACTTTGCATTTGAAGGAATAAAAGCATTGTTCACCTAAAATCATTGAGAGTGAAAAAAGCTCCGCTTCAAACGGAGCTTTTCTCATTATTATTCATTTTTGGTTAACTGAAGGGCTTTTTTAATATCTTTAAAAGAGTTTGACTTTCCGTACATCAGCACGCCGCCCCTATAGACTCTTGCCCCGAACACAGCCAGTATCGTAATGGTCACCATAAGAATTAGAATTCCAATTATAGGCTCCCAAACAGGCAGTGACAGCATCCCGACCCTCATAAACATAAGCATTGGCGTAAAGAATGGAATATAAGATGTGATGGTCACGAAGGGCGCTTCCGGCTGGTTTAAACCGAACATGGCAATCATAAAGCCTGCGACAACCATCATTGTCATCGGTGTAATCATCTGCTGAATATCTTCTATCCTGCTGACAAGCGAACCAAGAAAAGCTGCCAATGTTGCATAAAGAAAATATCCAAGCAGGAAAAAAATAAGTGCATAGGCGATTGTGGAAGCAGGAATATCCCCAAATCCGAAGAATTCAAAAAAGCCGCCTTCCATTGAATCGAGATTTTGTTTGATTGAATAATAGCCTACCAGTAAAATCAATGCCATCTGTGTTAGGCTGAGCAGCCCGATGCCCAGTATTTTGGCAAACATCTGCTTGATCGGCGACACACTGGAAATTAGAATTTCCATCACCCGGGAGGACTTTTCCGTCGCTACTTCCATGGCAATCATATTTGCATACATGATAACGGCAAAATAGATGACAAATAAAAGTACATATACAAGTCCTCTCGCCTGGTTCAGCTCTTCCTCAGTTTTGGCATTTTCCTCCAGGGCAATTTGGTTAAAATTAATCGGCTCATATAATTTCCCCAGCTCCTCAGGACTGAGATTGATTTGTGAAGCCGCCTGCTGGGTTTTCAGCTGCTGCAGTCCACTCTGCAATTCGGAAGGAACGGCAGAATCGGCAATGCTCCTTGCTTTATAGGTTGCTTCGGGGAGATTTTCATTGTCAAAAGACAACAGCAGCAGGCCCTTATATCCACCGGCTTTGACAGCTGTTTCTCCTCCTTCTTCAGTGCCTTTATAGGCTTCTAAATGGATATCTTTATTTATCACCTTCATTTGTTCTTCTAAAGGAGTAAATAGTACACCAGACTGGTCAATTACCGCTATTTTTTCTGTATTATCTTTATTAAAAAAGTCAATAATGCCAGATAAATTTGCAAGGCCTACCACAATCAATACAGTAATAATTGTCGTAATAATAAACGATTTGGTTTTCATCTTGCTAAGATAGGTATGAAGAAGAATAGTCATAAAATTATTCATAGGAAGCACCTGCCTTTTCTATGAAAATATCATTCAGGGATGGTTCCTCAAGTACAAACTTACGTACAAAGCCCTTCGCGGCAATCTCCTTAAATATTCCCTCAGCCATTTCCTCTCCTGAAATCTGCAGATGTATTCCTTCCGCAGTCTGTCTGGCCTTAGTTACACCAGGGCTATTGGCCAAAAAGCTTAAATCATAATCGGCGTGGATCACAAGATTCTTCTTTCCAAAGGAGCGTTTAATTTCTTTAAGAGAACCGTGGACGACAGTCCTGCCTTTCTGCATAATACATAAATGCTCGCAAAGCTCTTCCACATGTTCCATCCGGTGGGAAGAAAAAACAATCGTCGTACCATTGTCATTTAGTTCCAAAACAGCTTCCTTCAGCTGCTCCACATTAACAGGATCAAGCCCGCTGAATGGTTCATCCAGAATCAACAGCTTCGGTTTGTGAATGACAGCCGTAATGAATTGGATCTTCTGCTGGTTTCCTTTTGAAAGCTCCTCCACCTTTTTATTCGCATTTTCAGGTACTTTAAAGCGCTCAAGCCAATAGCTCAATTCTTTTAAAGAATCCTGCTTGGCCATCCCTCTAAGCTTCGCAAGATAAACAATCTGGTCCTTTACCTTAAGCTTAGGATACAATCCTCTTTCTTCAGGAAGGTACCCGATCAGCGGACTGGTTGAATAATCAATACGCTTTCCGTTCCAGGTAATCTTCCCTCCGCTTGGATCCAGCAATCCCAGAATCATCCGAAATGTAGTCGTTTTACCTGCCCCGTTTGCTCCAAGAAACCCAAACATCTCACTTTCGGGTATCGACAGAGACAAATCATCAACAGCCGTAAACTGGCCAAAACGCTTTGTAACATGTTCAAGCTGCAATGCCATTTTTTAACTCCTCCTTTGCCTAATTGTTAATACGGACAAAAGGCGAAAAAGGTTCAATTTTCTATGAAAATATATTAAAGGTAATTCCTTTAGCGGGGATTAGGCTTTTCTTCCGTATAGGAACGATTCGTTTTGACTTAAGGCTCTTCAGCTCGTTTTTTCTACTTCCTTGGGAACTACTCATTCAGATTAGGGCCCTTCAGCTCGGTTTTCCTCCTATGACGGGAATATTCACTCCGATTAGGGCCCTTCAGCTCGGTTTTCCTCCTGTGACGGGAACTATTCACTCTGATTAGTGTCCTTCAGCTCGGTTTTCCTCCCGGGACGGGCACTATCCACCCCGATTAGGGCCCTTCAGCTCGGTTTTTCTCCTGTGACGGGCACTATCCACCCCGATTAGGGCCCTTCAGCTCGGTTTTCCTCCCGGGACAGGAACTATCCACTCCGATTAGGACCCTTCAGTTCGGTTTTGTGCTGAGACGAGACTCGTGCTAATAAATTTCTTTTGCACATTTATAGAAATTATGCAAGAATAATAGTAAATATCTGAATTTTATAATAAAGGAGTTTATGAGAATGAACACTTACAAACTTACTGCATTTGAACTGGACGGGGAAAAGATTTTGGACGAGTCCTTCCAGGCAGCTAATGATGATGAAGCAAAGGGTCTCGGCGAAAAAATGCTGAAGGAAAAAGGATTGGATGAAAAAACTCACCGCTGTACTTCTCCAGCAGGAAAACTTATTTTGTTTCATAGATAAAAAAAGCAAAGAGCCCAGGCTCTTTGCTTTTTTCTTTGAATTCTATTTATTTTCCTTTGAAGACAGGATTCCTTTTTTCAATAAAGGCCTGGATGCCTTCCTGATGATCCTCGGTTTGTCTCATCTTATGCTGACCGAGTTTTTCAAGCTCCAGCACTTTTAATAAAAGAGGACGGTTTTTATCTGCAAGGATTTTCTTCGTCTTAATCATGGCTTCTGTTGGGCTGTTAAGCCATTTGCTTAGCTTCGATTCAACAGCGGTGCTTAATTCGTCTTCAGCCACTTCATGAATAAGACCTATTTGCATCGCTTCGTCCGCAGAAAGTACTTTTCCTTCCCAGATTAATTGCTTGGCTTTATCCTCGCCAATACGCTGCTGGAGGAAGAAATGAGAGCCTCCATCCGGGATTAATCCTATTCCAATAAAATTCATTGCCAGTTTGCTTGATTTCTCTGCCAAAATATAATCTGTTGCTAATGCAAGGCTGAAGCCAAGGCCGGCAGCTGCCCCTGTAACTGCACTGATTGTCAGCTTCGGCATGCTGTAAAGGGTTACAACCAGCTCATTAATGCAATCCATAACCGAAGAGAAATCGCTTTCATTTGCTTCCAAAAGCATTGTTTTAATATCTCCTCCTGAGGAAAATGCACGGCCGTTGCCTTTTAAGACAACGATGTCGACCTCATTCAAATGGCTTACTTCCTTCATTACCGCCAATAAACCTTTAAGCATTTCAAAATTTAATGCATTTAATGATTCCGGCCTGTTCATCTCAACGGTTGCAACACGCCCATCGATTTGCAGATTGACAGTATCAGTTACAAAATCTATTGCCAAAATCCTTCCCCTCCTTTTCTTCGCTTCTTTTATTATAAAGAGTATTATTATATTTAAAAAGCATTATGTCTAAAAATTTTAAATTTTTTCATTTATTTTCATAGTTAAAGGGCAGCACCTAAAATAAGGATGCTGCCCTTTATTAATGTATTACTGTGTATTTCCTGTATATTCTTTTTGAACTTGATTTCTTAATGCCATCTTTAGAAATTTTCCAACAGAAGTCTTTGGGATCTCCTCAAGGAACATAATATCATCCGGAAGCCACCACTTCGCAAATTGCGGTTTAAGGAAATCATATAATTCCTCTTTCGTTGTCTTGCCTCTAAAAGGTTCTTTTAAGACAACACATGCTACCGGCCGCTCTTGCCATTGCTCATGAGGCACAGCAACTACTGCTGCTTCGAATACAGCTTCGTGTGCCATTAAGGTATTCTCTATATCTACAGAGGATATCCATTCTCCTCCACTCTTGATCAAGTCCTTCGTTCTGTCAACAATTTTCATAAACCCTTCTCCATCTATTGTCACGACATCACCTGTATACAGCCAGCCATTGCGGAACGCTTCATTTGTCCGTTCATCCTTGTAATATTCGGATGCAATCCAAGGGCCTCTTATCGCAAGCTCGCCCATTTCCTTTCCATCCCAAGCGGCTTCCCCATCCTTGCCGACAACCATCATCTCCAGACCTGGAACAAGGATGCCTTGCTTGGCTTTAATATCAAGCTGTTCCTCCGGAGAAAGCTCCTCCTGATAGCTTTTTAGAGTCGAAATCACAACAAGCGGACTTGTTTCAGTCATTCCATAGGCATGCACGAAAGGAATTTTATGCTTTTGCTCAAACGCTTTAATCATACCTTTCGGAGCTGCAGATCCGCCGCAAAGCACCGAACGGAGCGAACTCATATCATACTCGTTTTCATCCAATTCTTTTAAAAGGCCAAGCCAGATTGTCGGCACCCCGGCTGTAATGGTTACTTTTTCTGACTGTATGAGCTCAGCTAGCAGCTTGGGTGTAAAATAAGGTCCAGGCAGTACAAGTGTTGTGCCGAACCAAACAGCAGCAAATGGCAGCCCCCATGCATTTACATGGAACATTGGCACAACCGGAAGTGCTATATCCTTCTCGCTAACAGCTGCGCTATCGGCCATTCCCAGTGCCATGCTGTGGAGGACAATCCCTCGATGTGAATATACGACCCCCTTTGGATTGCCGGTTGTAGCAGAGGTATAGCACATCCCTGCAGCTGAATTTTCATCCAAATCATCAGGATATTCATATTCTCCGCTTGCTTCTTCAACCAATTTTTCATAATGGTAAACAGGCGAGAGCGATGTCTCCGGCAATTCTTTGTCGTCGGTCATAATAATAAATGCCTTGACAGTCTTTAACTCATCCTTTACCTTTTCGATTAGAGGAACAATGTCCGGATCGATGAGCAGTACCTTATCTTCAGCATGATTAATGATATAGGAAATATGCTGAGGCGACAGGCGGATATTAATCGTATGGAGAACGGCCCCGCTGCATGGGATCGCAAAATAGGCCTCAAGATGGCGATGATGGTTCCAGGCCAGCGTTCCAACCTTATCCCCTCTATCAACCCCTAGCTTTTGCAGACTTTCTGCGAGCTTGCGGGTTCGTTCTGCAATCTCTTTATATGTAAATCTTTGAATTCCGCTGGACGTCCTGGATACGACCATTTTCTTTGGAAAATACTGTACTGCCCTCTTAATCATCTGCGTCATAGTCAAAGGTGTTTGCATCATCATTGCTATTCCTCCTTTTTTGAAAACGCTTTCATTTTATAGAAGCTTATGATCGGTTATACCTATTTCATTCTATTTATTTGAGAGAAAATCCTTTAATTTTTATCTAAACTTTCTAAAAACGGCACACAAAAAAATCCCTTGCCTATTCAGCCAGGGATTCTTGTTTTTTATTAAATAGTTCGTTTAAAATTTTTAATTTCTCGTCCGCGTAATGCCCGAAGCTGTCATTATATGACTTGGGGTCTTTCGGATTGGCAAAATGAGTTATTTTTCCTGTTTGAGGATCAATGAATTTGCTTGAGGCTCCACATCCAAGACCAATGATTGTTTGCTGTTCTTCCATGATCATAATATTATAGATGCTCTCCTGGTTCGGAAGTGCATAACCGACATTTTCAAGATTGCCGAGAATATTTTTCTGGCGGTACAAGTAATAGGGTTCATAGTTATGTTCTTTCGTCCAATTTTCCGCCATTTCCATCATTCTTTCGATTTCATCCCGATCGGCAACCTTATATTTTTGCTTATTTTTCGTCATTTCCGATGCACGTTTAAAAGATAATGTATGGACAGTTAAAGATTCCGGCATCAGTTTCTCCGTTTCATTCAGAGTATGGGAAAACTCGGATACACCTTCCCCAGGAAGACCGATAATTAAATCCATGTTAATATTGTTCATCCCCATATTGCGGGCAAGGTGAAATTTATCAACTGTTTCTTCCACTGTATGATGACGGCCAATCGCCTTCAGCGTTTCCTGGATATACGACTGCGGATTGATGCTAATGCGGTCAATATTCCATTTCTTCAGCACTTCCAGTTTTTCAGGTGAAATTGTATCGGGACGGCCGGCTTCCACTGTTACCTCGCGGATGTTCTTTACATCAGGGAAAGACGTGTACATTTCCTCATAAAGCATATCCATTTCTTCCGCGGTAATGCTTGTTGGAGTCCCGCCGCCGTAATAAACTGCCGTAATTTTAACATTATTTTCTTTCAACCACTCGCCAATTTTGCGCATCTCATAATGCAGACCGCCTAGGAAGGAGTTCACAGATCCCTGTCTGCCGTTGATTGCATACGCCGGAAACGTGCAGTAAGCACACTTTGTCGGACAGAAAGGAATTCCGATATAAATGCTGACCTCATTTTGCAGCTTATATAAATCCGGAACAACAGCCAGCTGTCTATCCACGATACTCTGCATTAGCTGTATTTTTTCATCCGTAATCAAATACTCTTCCTTCAGCTGCTGATGGGCTTCCTGCTGCGGTGTCTGGTTCTGCATTGCGCGATGGAGAAGCTTCGTAGGACGAACTCCCGTTAAAATCCCCCACTTTTGCGTAATGCCTGTCCAGTCCTGCAAAACAGTCAAATACACATGAGAAACCGCATTTTTAATTTGTTTAAATCTCTCCTTCTCGGTTTCAGCAGGCACGAATTCTTTTTCAAAAACAGCCGACCTTTTTTGGCCTTCTTTGTCAGTCAGTTCTGCTTTTGCTTTAATGCTGGTACCTTGTTCCAGTTGAAAACCAATTTTTAAATCAGCTTCTGGAGCTTCTCCTAATACCACTTCGCACTCCTCGAAAAAAAGATTCCCAATCAATCGCAGCGGCCGATGAAACCGTTCATCCTGTATACCTAATATCGAAATTTTCAAAGCGATCACCTTTTTATAAAGAATATAATGAAAACTGCCATCATTCTGTTCGCTAACGGCAGCTGAAAAGTCTGTTATATAAAGAGTTTCAATGTTGCTGACAAACTTCTTTAAGTGTACAGAAACGGGTAAAGGAGGTCAATACAGGGGAAAAGATTAGATTGGAAAACTGCTTAGAAGGGTATATGGTGGCATTGTTATATATTAAGCCGGAATCCTGCTTTTGCGCCGTTCTGCTACTTTTATGCGTCGTGCCTGAATGGGCTTGCGTCCTCCTGGCACTTTATTACGTCATTTTCACGACTCTTTGCGCTGTTCTCCCCCTTTTGCGTCGTCTCCCCACTTTTATGCATCGTGTCAGACTGCATTTTACGTCCTTATCGCTCATACTTGTGTCAATTTCCCAACTTTATGCATTGGTTTTCACATCAAAAAAGAGCCGATTCTCATAATCGCACTCTCTTTTGTTCGCTTTATTTTAATAGATTCATTTTCCTCAGGAATTCAATTGGATGCTGCTTGCGAAAGTGTTCTTTGACCATGTAGCTGACTCCATTCTGGTTATTGGATCGGGTTAGCCAGTCGGCAGCTTTTTTCACTTCCGCCGGGGCATTGCCCATTGCCACACCGAGACCGGCTGCTTCGATCATTTCCAGGTCATCTATAGAGTCGCCGATAACGACCATTTGGTTTCTTGAGATTCCCAGATGTTCACCCAAATAGAGCAATCCGTTCAGCTTGGATACTCCTGCCGGAACGATATCCATGCGCAGGTCATTCAGTTTAATGGTATCGGTCTTTTCAAACATGCCTTTAATGGCAGCCTGAGCATCTTGAAGGTCCTCTTTATCTTCAAAGTAGACTTCAATTTTTGGAGGTGTGACAGGTTCATCCAAAATGGTATCACTCAATGAATCTACAAATTGCTGGGAGTAAAAGATGGGATCACCTGTAGTAAATACTGTTTTGGCAAGCATATTGGTATTTAGTTTTGTTTTGTTTGCCAGGGAATATTTTTCGTGCACCAGCCTGATTTGGCATGTGAAGCCTTCAAGCAGGCGCACGATTTCAAACGTTTCATCTTCCTGTATGTGTTTTACAAAAATCGGCTTTTCCTGGGAAGCAGCAATATAAGCCCCCCTATGTGTGACCAGCAAAGAATTAATTTTCAGCGCTTTTGCCACTTTCTTTGCAGAAGGAAAGCTCCTTGAGGTTACAAGCGTTACGTAAATTCCTTTTTGCTGTACATATTCAATCGCTTCTTTAGTGGATTTATGAAGTCTTCCATTTGATTGAAGAAGTGTTCCGTCAATATTTAAAGCAAGCATTCGGTATATCATCTAATTTGCCCCCTATTCTCGGTGTAAAATTGTCCTATTACACTTTTATGAGAAGATGGAATAGATTAGAACATTACATGGACAATGCAAATATTTTTCTTTAGCTTGTATGCTTTGGCACTTGTATTTCAATTTAAGGGACTTCTTAAATCAAAGAAATATAAATTATCCATTTACAATTTATTTTTCACGTATTAAGATGGATCAAATAAAAACTTCATATTAGTTTGCATTAAGGGAGCTTCTGGCTGAGAAGAACAATCCGTTCTGACCCTTATGACCCGATCTGGATAATACCAGCGTGGGGAAGTGCAGGTGAACGGCTATCATTTTTATGTATTGATACCATTCAACTGCATTTCCTCATGGGGATGCTGTTTATAAATATTTTTATCAGCATTCTTATCTGTATGATAGATTTTTCCGAAAAACAGACGTGCTGCCAAAGCACGTCTGTTTTCCTCTTAAATAAGATCTCGCAATGCTGCTTCCAGATTTGTATACTTAAATTTAAATCCTTGATCGAGCAGTTTCTTCGGAATGCAGTTCCGGCCCGTCAGCGCCAGGCTCGGGTCAGCCTTCATGATCGTATATGCCCCCAGTTTTACCAATGCTGTGGGTGCAGGCGGAGCCCAGCCTTTGTTCATAACCTTTCGTAAAACCCCCATGAATTGTTTATTGGTAACAGGTTCCGTTCCAGTAGCATTATAGATGCCTTCATAGTTCTCATTTTCTATGGACTCCATAAACATAGCATTCAGGTCGTCCATATGAAGCCAGCTGATATATTGGCGGCCGGACCCTATGGTACCGCCCAGTCCATAACGGGCCAGCATTTGCAGAGGACCGAGTGCCCCGCCGTCTTTCCCGAGCGCAAATCCGATTCGCAGCATGACTTGCCTTGTTTTCGGCAATGTCTCACTAAAAAAGGCTTCTTCCCATTGCTGGCAGACGGAAACTGAAAATCCATCGCCATGAGCTGCATCCTCATCACATACATCGGCGGTGTCTCCAAAAATCGCAAGAGAACCTGCCTGAACAAAAGCCTGCGGCGGTGATGAACTTTTCCTAACAGCTTCCATCAAAATGCTGATTGAATCCATCCTTGAAGCAATAATCTCTTCCCGATTCTTTTTTGTATACAGGCAATTAACACTTTTCCCTGTAAAATTGACGATGGCATAACTGCCGTCAATTTCACGAACCCAAGAATCCTCTAGCGTTCTGCCGTCCCAATGTACATATGTAATCCCGTTTTTATCAGCCGAACTGCCTCTTGTCAAGATCACTGCAGTATAGCCTCTTCTTTTTAAATGATCGGCAAGCGCCTGGCCTAGAAAACCACTTCCTCCCGCAAGCACAACCCTTCTCTTCATTTCCCATCCCCCTTTTTGCTTCTATGAAAAGTATAACAAATTTGCCAACAATAAAAATCCCTTAAATTACCAGAAATAACTATGAATAAATTTTAATTTCCCTTCTAAAGCTATGATTGTAACAATCAAGAAAACTACACCAAAGGAGATGATTTACATGGCAAGAAGCAACAATTCTAATCAGCTTTTAGTATCAGGAGTCAGTCAGGCAATTGATCAAATGAAGTATGAAATCGCAACAGAATTCGGTGTGAACCTTGGCCCGGAAACATCTTCAAGAGCAAATGGTTCTGTAGGCGGAGAAATCACTAAACGCCTTGTGCAAATGGCGGAGCAGCAGCTTGGCGGAGCACGCTAGTTTATTAGGCAATTATCGTAAAATAAAAAGCCGCTTCCAGCAATCTGGGAAGCGGCTTTTACTCTCTTATTTAAGCAACTCCAGAATATCTCCTACTGCCTCAAACAGCGAAGGTGCCCGAATATCTGCTTTTGTCGGGTCTGATCCAATAAAAACTGTTTTACAGCCTGCCTTCTTACCTGCTTCAATATCACGCTCGTGGTCGCCAACCATAATGCTATTAGCAAGATCGAGATTATACCTTTCTGCAAGATCCAGCAGCATGCCTGCATTTGGCTTACGGCATTCGCATCCCGCTTTTGGTTTATGCGGACAATAAGCTACCTCTTTAATATGGCCGCCTTTTTCTGCAACAAGCACCTGCAGCCTTTCATGGATTCTCTTTAATTCTCTTTCTTTTAAAAACCCCAATCCGACGCCGCCCTGATTGGTCACGACAAAGATCTCATAACCTGCTTTTGTCAAATCGGCAACTGCTTCGGCTGCGCCTTCGAGCAAAAATAGCTGTTCCGGCATGTTGACAAATTTGACTCTGTCAGACAAAACCTCATTTAAAACACCATCCCGGTCAAGAAAAATGGCTTTTTTCATTCTGTTCCCTCTTTCCTTTTTCCATGTTCTATCATAAAGTTACCCAATTCAAAGAATCTTTAATACAGAGAAATGCCGCTGTAAAAGATCTATCTGAAAAAGTTGGAAAAAACGAACACAGTATCCTGTTCCATATAAATAGAAGAACTCCCGGATGCATTACCGGGAGTTCTAATACAACTATTTATTCAGCAGCACCATATAACTCTTCAAGAGGCTTCATGATAATTTTGTTCATTTCAGCTACCATCATGCTCATGCGCTGTTCTGCTTCCATAAGCTTTGAAATTTGCTCATGCTGCTGAACAAGCGCTACTGTTTTTTGTGCCTGCTCTACTTCTTCCTGCGTAATATCCTGGCCCATCATTTGCTTTTGCTGAAGTTCCATTTGAATATTGCGGAAGTTTTCAAACATTGTTTTTGCAGATGGATCTGCATTCACATCATCGTACGCTTGTTTTAAAGCCTTGTATTCATCGCTTTCACGCACTGCTTTCTCAAGTTCATAGGCTGAATCATATAAATTTACTGCCATTTTAAACACTCCTTCCGGTTCTCGTTCAAAAAGGAGAATAATAAAACAAACTATTTCCCGTACTTTGAACATCCACTCCACTATAACAAACTATGACAGTAAACGCGAGGCGATACCTTCTAATTAATAAAAATAACCAGAATTCCCTGGAAAAGCCCTATCACACCGCCAAGCAATGCGCCCAAATAGGTAATCATTTTCAGTTCGCTTTTTGTAATGGACAGGACCATTTCTTCAAGTCGTTCAACTGAGAAAGTTTCCACCTGCTGACGGACAATTTCCGCAAGGTGCAGGCGCTCCATAAGAACATCAATGCGGCGGGACAGCCAGCTGCCAAGCAGTTCAACGCTTTTCGGCGCTATCTCTTCAATTATCTTTGTCCTGTATGAAACCGTCAGCTTAGATAGAGGTGTCTGGAATATTCCATCAAGCTTTACCACTTTTTGTACAAAACCTTTGATCATATTAACGAGCTTTTCTTTTTCAAACTGCTCTTCAATCCGTTCTGCTTCCCAATCAAGCACCTTATCCCATTCTTTTTTCAATATTGTCGTGATAAGTTCTGCCGTTCCTTCACTTTTTAAAAACCTGACGATTTCCGGCTGGATCTTATCCGCTAGATTGATGTTTCCCATGAACATTTGCAGCATATTGCTAAGCATTCCGCTACGCTCACGGACAAAGTCATCAGCCATTCTTTGGATGCGCATTTTTCCTTCGATGCTTGAAAAATAGTCGACTCCCTTTTCCAGAATATAAGAGGAAATGACAGGCAGCTTCACATCTACTTTTTGGATGATTTCCGGTGAAATAACTTCCTTTAACGGTTTACTCCGGTATTTCACCATTAAGGTTTCATATTTTTCCTCAACAAACTGATTCAGCTTATCCTCAGCTTTATGCTGTGCATCATCAATCCCCAGAACCGTAAGCAGTTCAGCTGGTGTCTTTTCAGTGTTCAGAAGATTTTCCAATTCCTTTTGGACAAGCCCGGTCATATCCTTTTGAAAGCCTTCGTTTAAAAATTTCCGCTGAATGCTTTCCGGTGTCAGCAAATGATCTGTTACCATTTTTCCCATTTGTCCTGCCAGCTCGTCCCTTCGCTTCGGAATCAGCCCTGGAGTGAATGGGACTCTCCAATTTTTTATATAGATTGGCTTATAAGGCCTGAATAGCATTTTAATGGCCAGAGAGTTGGTAAATCCACCGATGATGGCCCCTATTATAATCATAAATAAAATTGTGATTGCGATTTGCATTTACATCTACCTTCCATGCAGAAATTTAGAAAAGCGGAAGCGGATTGCCCTGCCTGTCCGCATTCCCTCCGCTCCGCCGTTGCACCATTTTTTAACCTTTTACATACGATACCGTATCAGCTTTTGCCTATTTTTTCATTATACGCGCACACATAAAGACGAGCAAATGAGGAATGATCATGTCAGTTTCTTTATTGCCTATTACGATTGTTCCGGTAAAAATGTTTCAAGAAAATCAGTATCACATTCAAATTAGCCATTCTCTTATCCATTACTGGAATATAGATCTGCATATCCCCCATATGCTGAACATTGGGAGGCGCTCCATACAGATTACCATTGAAGGAGCAAGTATTACCAAGGATGAGCTTTTTCTCAGTGATCGGCTGTTTCAGGAATGCTGTCTTCCCATCCAGGAGCTCGATTTTGTTGCGAGTTATTCCAAAAAAGAGCACTCCATTTCTCTCGGGCCTGTTATTGGCCTCATGACAGATTTGAATGATAAGGGTACAGAACCAGACTTCCGCTCCATTCATGCTTTCTGCGAGGAGCTACATGAGGTTGTGTCAAATATGGGCGGCCTTTTTTATGTGTTCCACTTCAAGGATTACGAAGAAGGCAGACTGCAGGGTTATTGCCTTCAAGCAGGCCAGTGGATAAAAAGTGAGGTTCCGCTTCCAGAGGTCATATACAACCGGATTCACTCCAGAGCGCTTGAAGCCAGCACTCTCTTCCAATCATTTAAAAACAGCATAAGCACACTTTTCATTCACCTGTTTAACGATCGTTTTTTATCAAAAAAAGAAGTTCACAATCTGCTTTATTCCGAAGAACATATGCAGCCATACTTGCCTGAAACCATTATGGCAGACGAACATTCGATCAAAGAACTATTAAATAAGCACAAATCCCTGTATCTAAAGCCGATTCATGGAAGCCAGGGCCGGAATATAATCAGAATAACCTTAAATGGGGAAGAAATCCTAGCAGAATTATCATCTGGGAACCGCAAGGAAGAGACGCTGCTGTTTGAGAACTATACCCGTTTTTCCCAATGGTTTAAGCAGCAGAAGAAGAAAAGAATTTTTTTAGCTCAGCAGGCAATCCCCCTGCAAACCTATAAAAACAGGCAGCTAGATTTCCGTGTTCTCTGCCACAAAAATTTTCAGGATACTTGGAAAGCCACTTCAGCGGTTGCAAGAATCTCTGCTGAGCAGCAATTTGTTTCCAATATCGCAAGGGGCGGTGAGATCATGAAGCCATTAAAAATTTTTTCAATTTTGTCAGATCAAAAAACTGCTATTCAGCAGCTTGCATTGATGAAAGAACTTGCGGTTGAAACAGCCTCCATAATCAGCCAAAAATGCAATGGGCTGATAGGTGAGCTTGGCATTGATATAGGCGTTGACAAAAATGGAAAGCTATGGATCATTGAGGTCAATTCGAAGCCCTCGAAAAACTTTGAAGATAGTGATAAAAGAATAAGGCCATCCGCCAAAGCGCTGATCGAATATGCTGCGGCCTTATCTTTTTCAGGCATACCCGCAAAGGAGGATTACTAGAATGCTTTCATTCGGAATCATGACATTAAATAAACGCAATGAAAAATCTTACTTTCTGGAATTGGCTAAAAGGGCCAATAAATACGGCATTGACTGCTTCCGTTTCGTCCCTTCGGATATCAATCCCATTTCGGAAAAAATCAGCGGTGACTTCTTTAATCCAAGTTTAGGCGAATGGGAGCCAAAGGAGTTTCCAGCTCCTGATATCCTGTATGACCGCTGTTTTTATGGAGAGGATCCCCACTCAAAGCAGTGCATGTCCATTGTAAACTGGCTGAAAGCTAGAAATGATATCCATTTTCTTGGCTACGGCTTGCCTAATAAGCTTGAATTATACGAACTTCTTTCCCATTCAAGCATTTCACCCTATCTGTTAATAACAGATCCTTTTACAAGTGCTGAAAAATTCATTAAAAGCTTGCGCCCTGATCAGCCCCTTATTCTAAAGCCTGCGAGCGGATCTCAGGGACAGGGAATCTATAATATTGAAAAAGCCGGCAAAGATATTCTGGTTAAAACGGATAAGAAGGATGGACAGATTGCCCATTGCTTCGAAAAGCCGGAAAAGGCAGTTGCTTGGCTGAACAGGCTGACAGCAAAGCGGCAATATCTCATACAGCCTTATGTGAATCTTTCAAATAAAGAAGGCCAGCCCTATGATATAAGGATTTTATTGCAAAAGGATTCAAAAGGCACTTGGAAAGAAATAGGCCGGGGAATCCGAACAGGGAAAAATGGGGGCATCATTTCTAATTTAAGCGCAGGCGGAACAAATATTTCCTTTAATGACTGGATCGCTGCCTTTCCTTCTTCAATGCAAAATTATATTTGTGAAGAGCTGAATGAAATTATAAATACACTTCCTGCTGTCCTGGAAAATAAACTCCCGCCATTATTTGAGATGGGGATAGATATAGGGGTTGGAAATAACGGCTCAATTTGGATTCTCGATGTTAACTCAAAGCCGGGGAGAAAAACGGTTCTAAACACCCAGCCTGAAAAAAAAGAAGAATTATATACCGCTCCCCTCCTTTACGCAAAATACCTGGCAGCCTACAGGCAAAATGAAAGGAGACAGGATCATGCGAAAACAGTATCAAATTGAAATTCTGGAGTCAGCCTCCCAAACTGTTTATATCCCGAATGAGCTAAACCTTCATACCCATTTAACCAAGCTGGCATTTGGCACACATTCGGTCGATGCTGCTTTCGTACTCCATAAAACGAAGAAGAACTCGATTGTCCTAAGCAAAGATGTAGCAGATGCTCTTAATTTTCCTGATTTAACTATTCCCTTGCACGCTTTCACCAATAATGAAACACTGTTTATTGGCCCGCTTGTCGGGATTTTCACATCGGGTTTTACCTCTTTTCCATTAAGGCCAATTGGCGACAGAACTTTGTTTTTCGCCAAACTTTTATCAGTCAAGAAATCGGTGGGAGCCATTCCCTTTTTATTCGGTGAGCAGCATATTAACTGGGAACAAGGGACCATCCAAGGTCTTTTTTATCATCAGGATGGATGGGAAACCTTTGAAATTCCTTTTCCAAATGTTGTTTACGACAGGCTCCCCAACCGGAAGAGTGAAAGAAAGAACGAACTTAAGGCAGTACGTGACCGTCTCCAGAAGGAATATCTGATTCCCTGGTATAACCCTGGCTTCTTTAATAAATTGGATGTATACGAAAGGCTCCAAAATGAGGAATCGATCAGCGGATATTTGCCTGAAACCCATCCTTTTTCTTCTTTTTCAATAATCGAAAGGATGCTTTCCGATTATGGCCATGTTTTTTTAAAACCGATTAATGGCAGCCTTGGCCTTGGTATCCATCAAATTATTTATGACAAAAAGGAAGAAAATTATTATTGCCGATACAGAGACCGGGATGAAAACCGGCTAAGAAAGTATAGCAGCCTGGAAAGTTTAATGCGCAATGTATTTGCAGGCAGAAATTTAAGCCGGATGCTTGTCCAGCAAGGGATTCATTTAATGCGCCATGGTCAGCGGCCAATCGATTTCCGTATTCATACCAATAAAGATGAAAATGGAGAATGGAAAGTTACCGCAACGGCTGCAAAGATTGCTGGGCCGGGCAGTGTTACGACCCATGTAAAAAGCGGCGGAGTTATCAAGACATTAGATGAAGTTTTTGAATCAGCCGACGAAAAGGAAGAGGCACTGAAAAAACTAACTTCCGCAGCACTTAAGATCAGCAAAGCCCTTGAACGGAATATGGAAGGGATTATTGGTGAAATTGGATTTGATTTTGGACTGGACCGCAAAGGGAATGTATGGCTTTTTGAAGCAAACTCCAAGCCGGGAAGATCTATATTTAAACACCCGCAGCTGCGTGAATTTGACCTTCTTACCCGGAAGCTTTCACTTTCATTTGCCGTTTTCCTTGCAGAGGCGTCCATCACTAAACCTGAGGAAATTTTCAGATGAGGGTCTTTTATGACTGGGCCAGCAAGGAGTGGTTCAGTCATTCTGGAGCCAGCCTGGGCAGCAATCTCCTCCCTTTAAAGTCCAGTGATCGAGAAACAGAACAAAGACCTCTTTCCTTTGAATTATCAAGCAACCATCATAATGCAGGCCCGGTTATAGGCATCCTGACTGGCAAAGGAAAGGATAACACTCTAGCAGGCAATGGTCCGTTATTTAAAGCCCTTCAAAAAGAAATTCTGCAAAACAAAGGGGTTTCGTTTGTTTTTACCGCAGAGGACATAGAAGAAAATTCCGTGAGCGGTTATATTTATTTGCCCGAACATGACAAATGGATTCAGGCGTGCTGCCCGCTTCCTCATCTTGTTTATAACAGAGTCCCATTCCGGAAGCTTGAACAAACCGATTCTTTTAACGAAGCCTTCCTTTTTTTTAAGGAGCTTAATATTCCGTTTTTCAATCCCGGCTTTCTCGATAAATATGAGGTTTGCCAGCTTTTCTTGGATCATCCTTATCTGCAAAAACATATACCGGACACAATCCTGGTTACTGGTGATTCCGAGCTGAAGAATTTTATCGGGAAACACAGAGATATTTACCTAAAACCCATTCAGGGAGCAAAAGGCAAAGGAATCTATCGTTTAAGTCAATTGGATGGGAAAAAGTTGACCATGGCAGGGATTAAGCATTCATTTTCTTTCAGTTGTTTTGAAAGCTTTTGGAATGAATGGAGTCTTCAGGTTACAGGCAAGCCTTATTTGGCACAGAAAGCGATAAGCCCCGCCAAGCTTGACGGCAAGCGCTTTGATTTTAGGATTCTGGCCCATTTCGGCAATGGTGAGTATCGGGTTACCGGCATTGGTATTCGGCTGGCTCAGGATCAGGATATCACCACCCATATCCCTAATGGCGGCATAATGGTCCCGTATGAAAAGGTGCAGACAAAGGAACATGATGAATTTATTAATATGGCAGTGGCAGAGGCTGGAAAGCTCCTAAAAAAAGAAAAAGGCTTCTTTGGAGAATTTTCAATGGACGCGGGATTAACTGATAAAGGCAGGTATGTTATTTATGAATTAAATGCAAAGCCTATGAGCTTTGATGAAACTTCTATTGAAACAAAGAGAATCCAAGAACTCACCCGCTTATTTTTCAATATGGCGGGATTTTAGGAAAAAAGTGCCGAAACATGGCGCTTTTAATAAAAATAGCCGTACACCAGGCAGGTGAACGGCTATTTTTATGCGATTTCACAAAATCTTCTATAGTGTAATCAGAGTTGATTTTTCACAAGATGCTTGTCCAATCGCAACAGGCCATATGATTAAGTAGTTATAGGTCTTTTTGTTGTTTTCACATTATTTTTCTTGGAGGAAGAACCGGCAAATGACTGAAATTGATCTTTAAGCTTCTGGCGTGCTTCTGGTTTTCTCATTAAATATGCTGCTCCAAGAGCCATGGCTGACATCATAAATTTATTGTTTCTTTTCATCATTTTTACCTCCTTTTAATGTTAAAATGTTTCTACATCTATTCAATTCCCTTTTACTTGGACAATAAACTGGAAATTCACAAAAGATAGTCGGGAGGCAGCAGCCAAATGTTGACACACTTTCAATTCAAGCCTTTATATGAAAATAAGCAACTGCCAGGATGGACATTCTCCTTCTATTTCAAAAAGCAAAAGATAACGGGCATTTACCATCCCGATGGCAAAATTGAATGGACATCCGGCAAACCAGCCAGCCGGGAGGAAGAGCTGAAATCGCAGATACACGAACTAATGTTATTTCATGTTTATGATCAGTAAACAGTCTGCTGGGTATACCACTTAATCCTTTGTATGATTCTTGCTTATCTTGGAAAAATAACCGCTACAGAATGATTTTCAAAAAAAGGAGCGGGAAAACGATGGACAAAGATAAGAACCGGCAGGTGCCAGAGGATTTAGGTAATGAAGGACGGGATAAAGCCTATGTGGACATTGACAGAATCATTAACGAAGGATTATCAGGCGGGTCTGTGCATGGACGCGGTGATGAAGTTAATATCGAACAGGCCAGGGAATTCCATGAGGAAGAGCCGCCTTATAAAGCAGATTGAACAGCCAAAAGGCACCTTGAACGAATGCCGTTCAGGTGCCTCTTATGTTTGATAAACAGACTATTATTATCTGCTTTTTACAATCATGTTAACTGCTTCCTGGATTGCATCTTCAGCATTTTTGCCTTCTGTGTTTGCATCCCGGATACAAGTTTCAAGATTCTTTGCTACAATATATCCCATTGCACGGTCAACCGCTGAGCGGACTGCGGATAATTGTGTGACAACATCCTTGCAATGCTTTTCTTCTTCCATCATACGGATTACGCCCCGAACTTGTCCTTCGAGCCTTTTCAAGCGATTTTTCATTTCTGGTGTGTACTCCATATATCTCACCCCTTAACTTTCTTTCCCCATTTATAAAAACTAAGACTGTTTGCACGATAGTTTTTTCAATTAAATTATAACTGCTATAATATAAGAAACACAAAAATTTATCAAATTAAAGGGATAAAAATATGTTAAAAAAATTACATGGCAAATATCCTAGCTCTATCCTAATGGAAGTAAAGCCTGATTTCCACTATTTTTCAAACACATACTGGTTTTATTATCATGAAACTGGAGAATGGCTTGGCCTACCGGCCAAAGATGTTTCAGAGGAAAGCCTGATGATATTGAAAACCCTATTTGATTTTCATGATATCTCTCATCATCATAATCCTGCTGCACAAACATGGTTTGATTTTTTATTTTCTAATGGGAGTGTTCCCAAAAGTGCAAGGGATCTTCCATACCGGCTTATTCAATTTAAAACTGCCCAGGGCGACTGGGTACGCGAAGATATGGAGGCTGCTTTTAAAGGTTTTTTTGAGAAGGATATTATTATTTTATGGAATGAACCGTCAAAGGGCGTCATTGTTGAAGAATTTGAAGAGCCTCTTGCAGAAGACGATTTCTTTGCCATTTCAAATGCTTTGGAAAGCGACTTTTTTGTAAAGACAAATTTTTATATTGGTGTTCCAAATAGGCCTGGGGATGATTTCTCCAATCATTTTAAAGAAGAACTGCTTTTTTTCGAACAGGCCTCATCTTTGCTGCCTTCAGAAAGGGTGTTTTCATTCGAGAAGACGTTCCCGTCTCTAGTTGCGGCAAACATGGATATTTTTTTAAAAAGAAGCCTGCTATCCCGTCTGTCATTTCTTAAAGAGGATCCAGAACTATTAAATACCATTAAGATATTTTTACAACATGGTTCCAATGTTTCCTTAACAGCAAAGAAATTGTATATTCACCGAAACACCCTGCAATACAGATTGGACAAATTCACGGATAAAACAGGCATTCAATTAAAAGACTTTTACTGTGCCGTGACAGTATACCTGGCTTGTTTGCTGTATGAACAGCACTAAATTTGAACACATTGCATAAAACCGCTTTCAGTAATTTTGTGCAGTTTGGCCATATGGGATTAGCCATATTTCCTTTAAACTGAGTGTAAGCAAAAAAAACTGGGAGGTTACCCAAATGGCTGAACTAAAATTAGATAATATATACAAGATTTATGACAATAAAGTAACAGCAGTAGAAGATTTCAATCTTCATATCCAGGATAAAGAATTTATCGTGTTTGTCGGGCCTTCAGGCTGCGGAAAATCTACCACACTTCGCATGATTGCTGGCCTTGAGGAAATTTCCAAAGGCGACTTTTATATCGATGAAAAGCGTGTGAACGATGTACCGCCTAAAGATCGTGATATTGCGATGGTATTCCAGAACTATGCACTTTACCCGCATATGTCCGTATATGACAACATGGCTTTCGGACTTAAGCTCCGCAAGTTTCCAAAGGACGAAATCGACCACCGCGTAAAGGAAGCAGCTAAAATCCTTGGTCTTGAACCATATCTTGACCGCAAGCCTAAAGCATTGTCAGGCGGTCAGCGCCAGCGTGTAGCTTTAGGCCGTGCCATTGTCCGTGACGCAAAGGTCTTCCTTATGGATGAGCCTTTGTCAAATCTTGATGCAAAACTTCGCGTACAAATGCGTGCAGAAATTGCCAAGCTTCACCAGCGTCTGCAAACAACAACGATCTATGTGACACATGACCAGACAGAAGCCATGACAATGGCAACTCGCCTAGTAGTTATGAAAGATGGGCTTATCCAGCAAGTTGGTGCGCCAAAAGAAGTATACGAAAAACCTGAAAACGTATTCGTCGGCGGTTTTATTGGCTCGCCTGCTATGAACTTCTTCAACGGGAAGCTTGAGGATGGCAAATTTGTTGTCGGCCAAACACAAGTGGCCGTTCCAGAAGGCAAAATGAAGGTACTTCGTGAACAAGGCTATGTAGGCAAAGATATTATTCTAGGCATCCGCCCAGAAGATATTCATGACGAGCCTGTCTTTATTGATGCTTCCACGGGTTCAAAAATCAATGCCCGCATCGATGTTTCCGAGCTGACTGGTGCTGAAACAATGATTTACTCAAGTATTGAAGGCCAGGATTTCGTTGCGCGTGTAGACTCCCGGACAGATATTAAGCCTGGGCAAAACCTTGATTTAGCATTCGATATGAACAAAGCTCATTTCTTTGATGCCAACACTGAAAACAGAATCCGCTCAATAAAAGAATAAATGAAAAATCAACCCCCGTCCGGAATGACGGGGGTTTTCAATTTTGTGAAAAAATTTATACACTTTTATTCTTTAATAAACTTCACTTCGTCATAGCCGCATGAGGGACATTTCAAAAGATGCGGACATTCCTCTTTTTGATAGTCCTGTGGATAGCCATCTTCCAGCTTCATTTGGTCAATCGGCATATAGGCGCTGTAATCATCGTAAAAATCCATGATTCTTCCACTATCCTCCATATTTTTTCCGCAGGAGCTGCAGGTAGCTTCTAGTTTTTCAAACCCATTGCAAACAGGGCAAATAGCCATTTTCAAAACCTCTCACTTTCGTTTATCAAGTTTCTTTCTTATATCGTTTGTTTGTTTCGGCTGTGTTATGTAAAGCTGCTAATCAGCAACTCTATCTGGAAAAAATTCCCGTTTTTATAAAAGAATAAACTTTTATAAATCAAACATAATAGAGAGTAAACACAGCGGCAACAAGCCGCCACATACCTTATCCGATGGGTTAAGCCAGGCAGTGGAGCAGGATTTAATCCTTGCGCTGGTGCAATTCCAGCTAACCCAACCAAATCCAACAAAAATTTATGAGGAGGAAATCACATGAACAACCAATCATCTAGCAGAAGCAATTCCTCAAACCAATTACTAGTACCAGGAGTATCACAAGCACTTGACCAAATGAAGTATGAAATTGCAACTGAATTTGGCGTAAACCTTGGTGCAGAAACAACTTCTCGCGCTAACGGATCTGTAGGTGGAGAAATCACAAAACGCCTTGTACAAATGGCTGAACAACAGCTTGGCGGCGGTTCTTTCTAATAAACTAAGCAAGATAACAATTGAATAAATATGGCTTGGCCCCCCCTCTTGTAAGGGGGGCCTTTTCATTTACACCATCTTTTCCGGTACAACCCACTCATCATATTGTGCTTCTGTAATATAGCCCGTTTTTAATGCAGCTTGCTTTAATGTTGTATTTTCCTTGAAAGCCAGCTTCGCGATCTCCGCCGCTTTTTCATATCCAATATGGGGATTAAGGGCAGTTACCAGCATTAGTGACTTTTTTACATGATCATGAATTACTTCTTCATTAGCTTCAAGTCCTGCCATGCATTTTTCATTGAATGAAGCCATTCCATCAGCAAGGATGCTGATGCTTTGAAGGAGATTATAAATGATAACTGGCTTAAATACGTTTAGTTCGAAATTGCCCTGGGACGCAGCAAATCCGATGGAAGCATCATTTCCGAAAACTTGGCATACGACCATAGTCAGGGCTTCGCTTTGAGTGGGATTTACTTTTCCAGGCATAATAGAGCTTCCAGGTTCATTAGCAGGAATTGATAGTTCTCCTATCCCGCTGCGAGGACCACTTCCCAGCCAGCGTACATCGTTGGCAATCTTCATGAGATCCGCCCCAAGCGCTTTTAATGTACCGTGCACATGGACGATTTCATTATGGCTGGTCAGAGCCTGGAATTTATTTTCGGAAGAGCGGAATGGATGGCCTGTAAGATTGGATATTTCCTTTGCCATTTTCTCTCCAAATGTTTTATCTGCATTAATACCTGTTCCTACTGCAGTGCCCCCAATCGCCAGATCCAGAAGGTACTGCCTGGATTCCTCCAGCATTTTTTCGTTCTTTTCAAGCATTGTACGCCATCCGCTGATTTCCTGCCCCAACGTAAGCGGAGTTGCATCCTGCAAATGCGTTCTACCTATTTTCACAATATCTTTATAGGCATTTTCTTTTGCCTCAATCGTCTTTTTTAATGCACGCAATGAAGGAAGCAGGTTTTCAGCCACTTCGGTATAGGAAGCTATATGCATCGCTGTCGGGAACGTGTCATTGGAACTTTGAGACATATTGACATCATCATTTGGATGGACTTTCATGCCTGAGTGTCCCTGCTCTTCCAGTATCTCATTTGCCCTTTTCGCCACAACCTCATTTACATTCATATTCGTTTGTGTGCCGCTTCCTGTCTGCCAGACTGCCAAAGGAAAATGGCTATCAAATTTGTGTTCAATAATTTCATCACATGCTTTTGTGATAACTTCTTTTTTCTCATCAGGCAGCTTGCCGAGCTTATTATTTACCACTGCAGCGGCACGTTTAACTATTGCATAAGCATAAATGACTTCCATCGGCATTTTTTCAATGCCGATCTTAAAATTATCCTTGCTCCGCTGCGTTTGCGCTCCCCAATATTTATCAGCAGGAACCTTAACCTCACCGAGCGTATCCCTCTCGATCCGATAATCAGACAAACTTCATACCTCCTTAAAGTTTCACTATGCTACATATATATTCTTTTCCCTGAATTTCAAACTTTAATGATAAAATTTGGATTGAATGAGAATTTGGCCACAAAAAAACTGCCTGGCTGAAGCAGCCGGCAGCTATGCTTTTACAATCGTATAACCGATGAAATAACCAAGTACCATAATACTTGCTATCGCCAGGGTAATAGAAAATTCCTCCACGCTCATCCCTCCAGATATGTATGATAGTTTAAAACTATCATGGAATTTCTTATCTGGAACATGTGTCTCGGTACGATTCTGTGTCAGAGAAGTGAATTTTGTATGGACAAGACAGTGCTCTTATTATGAAAGGCTAATTAAATATTTTCACAGGGAAAATCGAAATTTCGCTGTTATAATGATTTTTTCACGGATAAAACTGGAATTTAGCTAATATCTGGAAAAAAGAGTATTCCAACATTAATTTTTGAGTTTTCAGTCAATATTTTGCTGTTTAAAGTAGTTTTGCTTTTAAAATCCTGAAAATCCTGTTTTAACGATCACAAAATCAAGTTCTTGCCGTTATATTTCCACTGACAAGTTTAAAAAGAAAGCGCCATCCGGCGCTTTCTCTTCTTACCCCGCAAGTGATGAGCCCTGCTGGAGCTGATACATTTGATAATATTTTCCCTTTTGCATCATTAATTCTTCGTGGTTTCCTTTTTCAACAATTTTTCCTCGGTCCAGAACGAGAATTTGATCTGCATTGCGGATGGTTGACAAGCGGTGGGCGATGATAAATGTTGTTCTTCCCTTTTTCAGCACATCCATTGCTTCCTGTATGATCATTTCCGTTTCGGTATCAATGCTTGAGGTTGCTTCATCCAGTATCAAAATCGAGGGGTCAAAGGCCAATGCCCTCGCAAAGGAAATGAGCTGTCTTTGCCCGCTGGATAGCGTACTGCCTTTTTCAATAACTGGCTCATCAAAGCCTTTCTCAAGATGCTTAAAAATTTTATCTGCCCCAACATCCTTCAGAGCCTTTTCCACTTTCTCACGCGAGATATTAGGATCATCAAGGCTGACGTTTGAAGCAATGGTGCCGGTAAACAGGAACGGATCCTGCAGGACGATGCCCATATGTTTGCGAAGCTCCTGCCTAGGAACTTTTTTAATATCCATGCCATCAATCATAATCCTGCCTTCCTGGCTATCATAAAAACGGAACAGCAAATTCATAATTGAGCTTTTTCCTGATCCGGTATGTCCGACCAGCGCCACTGTTTCTCCGTGCTTCGCTTCAAAGTTGATATCCTTTAATACATATTCTCTCTCTTTATAGCCAAAATGCACTTGGTCGAATGTAACATTTCCTTTATAGCGAGAAATTTGTTTATCGCTTACATCAATGCCTTCTTCATCAAGAAGGCTAAATACTCTGTCTCCCGCTACAAGAGCCTGCTCCAAATTGGCTAACTGATTCACAATACCCTGTACCGGCTGGAATAGACGGTTAATATAGTCGACAAAAGCGTATAGCATCCCGAGTGAGATTACAGATGATGCTTTTAAGGATTCTCCCCCGAAATACCAAATAAATGCTACGAATACTATATTCCTTAACACTGCGGTTAAATTATGGGAGGTCAGCGAATTCAGGCTTAGAAGTTTATTTTGATACGTAAAATGCTCTGTGTTCAGCTTTTCAAAATCCTTTTGTGTCTCTTTTTCCCGGCCGAATGCCTGGATGATGTTCATTCCGTGAATCGATTCGTTAATCATTCCGTTAATATCACTAACCCTGGATCGGATGACGTGATTGTATTTGGATGCATATTTACGGTACACTACCATCCATACATAAAGAATCGGCAGAAGGATTAAACAGATTGCCGCAAGCTTGGCATTTAGAATAAATAAAGCGATATAAATACCAGAAATATAAATGGCGCTTGTAAAGAAAGTGGCCAATACGGTTACGTATAATTCGCGGATTGCTTCCGTATCGTTCGTAATTCTGGCGACCACCTTGCCGGCAGGCAAATTATCAAAATAACCGATTGGAAGCCTTTGGATCTGCCCAAATACATCCTTCCGCATTTTTTGAATTACTCTGTTTGCCGACTTCTGGAGATAAAAGCGCTGCCCATACTGAAAGAATGCAGCTATAACCAACATACAAAAGTAAAAGGCCAGCAGCTTAAAAATCTTCGGAATCTCCGGCCTGTAAAATTGCATTAATTCATCAATGGTCAGTACCTTTCCTTCGTAAGCTTCTGTTTGTCCGCCCTTTTCTATTACGAGCGTACCATCTTTAAAGGCTCTGTTCCCATCAAAAGCAACTTCCCCATTTACAAAAATAAATTGGCTGCCCACCTGGAGGATGCGGGCCTGGTTTATTCTTTGCTCTCCATTAGAGATATTTTGTTCTTTTTTATAAAAATGGCCATCGTACGGCACTGCCTCTTTATCCCCCTGTGTCTGGTACCAGACAGATTCAATGCCAAGGATATGGTCATCAATCATTTTCTTTGCGATAAATGGCCCTGCGAGATCCGCTGCAACAGCTACCGTTAGCATCAGCAATGCAGCAATAATCATTTTTTTATAATGAAGGGCATAGTGGAATAACCGCTTCCCTGTGGTCATGAGAGCACCTCCTCATCTGCAGCAGCCTGGGTTTGCTGCCTTTCAAATTGCTCATTGTACCAGCCATTCCTGGCCATTAGCTCCTCATGTGTGCCTTCTTCAACAATTGCACCTTCATTGAGGACGATAATGTGGTCAGCATGCTGGACAGCCGACATCCGGTGGGTTGTGATAATCGTTGTTCTATTCTTTCGTTCAGATCGAATATTATCGATGATATTTTTCTCCGTTTTTGCATCAACTGCTGACAGCGAGTCATCCAGTATGAGTATTTCCGGATCTTTTACAAGTGCACGAGCGATGGAAATCCGTTGTTTTTGACCTCCTGATAAAGCAACCCCTTTTTCGCCGACAAGCGTTTCCAGCCCTTCTGGAAGCATCTCCAGGTCTTTGCGGAAGGCCGCCAAATCAATGGCCTTTTGCATATCCTCTTCAGTCGCATCCTTTTTTCCAAAAAGGATGTTTTCTCGTACAGTTCTTGAAAAAAGAACGTGATCCTGGGGAACATAACCGATCCAGCCCCTTGTTCTCTCTAGTTCCTGATCTACAATCGGGACATTTGCAATTGAAAGTGTACCGGTTCCCGCTGGATACTCTCTCAACAGCTGTTTAATAAAAGTGGTTTTCCCGCTGCCTGTTTTTCCGACAATTCCCAGCGTTTCCCCCCGCTCAATATGCAATTTTATCCCTTTCAGGTTTGCTGCTTTGGATGAAGGATATTGGAAGTGTACATCTGCAAAAGAAACATTATCTGGTGATTCAACAACGGAAGGTTCTTCCGGATTTTTTATATCCTGTTTTGCAGATAAGGTTTCCTGTACCCGATCGAGTGAGGCGTTTCCTCTTTGCATAACATTGATTAATTCTCCGATTGCAAACATCGGCCAAATCAGCATTCCTAAATACACATTGAAAGAAACAAGCTGGCCCAATGTAATGGATTGATGGAAAACAAGATAAGCCCCGTATCCAAGCCCAATAAGATAGCTTAGACCAACAATGACTTTTATGGTTGGCTCAAACAGAGAGTCAATTTTGGCCACTTGAATATTTTTCTTATAAACGTCCTCGGTAAGATTATGGAAGCGCTGCTGATCGGCTCTTTCCTGTACATAAGCGCGCACAACCCTCACTCCCGATACCGATTCGAGGACCCGATCATTCAGCTCTCCAAATGCATCCTGCGCACTCATAAATCGGGTATGAATCTTCTTGCCGTATACCTTTATCAAATAAGCCATAATAGGCAGAGGCAAAATGGCTGCAAAAGTTAATTTCCAGCTCACTAAAAACCCCATAGTAAACAGAATCGTCAGCATAAAAACACTTGAATCCACGAGTGTTAGTATCCCAAATCCGGCAGTGACCGAAATGGCTTTTAAATCATTTGTCGCCCTGGCCATTAAGTCACCGGTACGATTCTTTTCAAAAAATGTTGGAGTCATTTTCAGCAAATGGCCCATAAATTGTGCCCGCAGCTTTCTTTCTACCAGAAATGCCCCGCCAAAGAGCTGATACATCCAAATATACGTAATGGCATAGGACACGATAGTGATTAATGCCAATAAACCCAGGTACTCCATAATATTTGCACGATCCATTTCACCCAGGTGAATATCGTCAATCGCCATCCCTACAAGCCTCGGAGGCATCACATCCAGGATGCCGACAATGATTAACAGGGTGATTGCTACCGCATACCTTTTCCAGTTTTCTTTAAAAAACCAGCTTAATTTCCCTAAAATTGAAAACAAAGTTCTCTCCCCTTTCCGGCAGGAAGCCCACGGGTTAAACATCTAATTCAATCCGTTGCTTCACCTAACCAATAACTGATCCTTAACTAGCCGCCGTCGAGATCCTCTGGCAAAACTGCTTTTCTTTCCATTCTTAATGCAATCATGTAAATCTCCTCCTTATGTTTGTTTTCTGCTGTTCAACAGCAGCGCGCTTTTTCAAGCAATAGTATATGGAAACAGGCATAGCCTGCAGCTCTCAATAAAAGCGGAGGCGCCCTTGCCCATCGACGGAGCGTGGTGGACTGAGGCCCACAGGATGTGGGTCACTCAGACGTTGCCACAGGACGTGGCGCTTTTAGTCTGAGTTCCTTTTTTGAGATAAAGGAAACACGAAGAGCGTTAGCGATTCGATGTTGACTTATCGCAGACGAGGTGAAGGAAGCACGTCGAGTCGATAGGGCGCCAGAGCTAGACAGTTATCAAAGTTGGTATTGCTTATTAAGGCAAAAAAAAGACATACCGCGGCATGCGATATGTCTTAAAAGACAAAAGAGCCCACGTTACGAATCGTAACCTGTGCTCCCTAAAAAAGTGCAGAAAATACCTGCTTACATTTTTATTTTATTCATAGGAGAGGTTACAATTTTTCTGTATTCAGCTATTTTCTGAAGATGATGGTATAAGATCATTTTGTACCCCTCCTTTTCATTTTTTTCCATATTGGTAAGATTATCATCGCTTCTCCCAAATGTCAATCAGCTTTTTTCCCATTCTTAAAAATTTTCTGTCATTGAAAAAGATCCCTATTACTAGGGATCTTTTTCAATGACTGTTTTCGCATACTTTGTTGCTTTTTAAATACAATTAACCTTGTCTGTTGATTTCCGTTGCAGGTACTCAGCGAACATCGGGGGGTCTCCTTCCACACGCTTCTCCCGCAGGAGTCGAGCACCTTCCACTCCAATCAATCAGCACCATCTCTAATTTAGATAGCTAAAAACAAAAACCTTTACCAAAAGAGCCTTTTCTTATGAGGCCAATCTTCTCTTTTGTCTATTGATAAACTCAATCGTAATCTGATTAAATAAGTCCGGTTCGTCAATATTGCAGACATGCCCCGCACCTTTAATTACCTTAAATGTAGCCGTTTTTGCTTTTTGGGCGATTGTTTTAACAGACTTAATAAACAGGTGGTCCTCCTGCCCCATAATGAAAAGGGTAGGAATATAGGAAATGCTCGATTGGAGTTTTTCAAGGTAAGGATTTACCGACTTGGTCAGTGATAACCAATTGATAAATTCCTTTTGGCACATTTTCGCTGCCTGCCTTACAAAAGCATGTCTTGATTCAAGATGGTTCTTCTTTGGCATAATGATCCAGGCAAACAAGCGGTAAAGAAGCATATAAGGCAGAATGTACTTTGTGGCATTGGCAATGGCAATTAGAAATCTTGTCCGCCAATTCAATTCCGTGATGGCTCCGCCAAGAATCATGGAAGCAACTCTCGCAGGGTGCTCCTGGGCAATCGTTTGAATCACAATGGTTCCCAGAGATATTCCAACAAAATGGGCTTTTTCGATACGCAAATGATCCAGCACATCAATAATTTCTCGGGACACTTCTGAGAAATGATCCCCATCCTCCCAAGTACCTCTGCCGGACTGCCCATGGCCACGCAAATCTACCAGCAGTACATTAAAATACTTTTTATAGGCCTTCATTTGTTTATACCAAATTGCAGAGCTTCCCCCTGCGCCATGCACAAAGGTTACCCAGGGCAAAGATTCGTCTTTCACATAGGTGCGGTAATATAGCATATAAAACTCCTATCCTTTTTCCAGCGTCATTTTGTCAAAGTGTGATTACATAAAAGAAGTTTCACTTTATTTTAATGGATTTCAACAAAAAAAGCTTATAACTGCCAAATTCCTATATCCTACAAATACCTTCCCTCTTTTTTACATGCAAAAACCAGACAGCCCCTTTTTCCTTTCATTTGTTGAGAGACACATATAAAAAACCAGCCGAATGCAGCTGGTTAGCTTTCTATTATTCTTCAACAACTGCTGCTGTTCCATAGGCGATAATCTCGGCAGCATTCTGCATGACTGCCGAAGTTTGAAGGCGCATGCCAATGATTGCATTTGCCCCTTTTGCCCTGGCTTCCTCCACCATTCTGCCAATAGCTTTTTGCCTGGCTTCATCCATCATTTCTGTATACTCGCTAATTTCTCCGCCGACAATTGTTTTTAACCCAGCCAATAAATCTTTTCCGATATGTTTGGTCTGTACAGTACTGCCTCTTACAAATCCTTTTATTTCTTTAATTTCTTTTCCATGGATCATATCAGTAGTTACGATAATCATTCCGGTCATCCTCCTCTTTTTCTTTCCTTCTCTCAGCCAGCAGCACAATAAAAATCGCAAAAATCATGACTGCATATAAAATATAAAACATGATCGCTGCTTTAATATTAATGAACAGCATGGCGATTCCCAGTAGCTGCCCGCCTGTAGCTGTAAGCAGCAGCATTTGTTTTAACCTTTTCATCCTTCCATCCCTCAATACTTATCTTTTTTCTGCCAAATCTTTCTAACAAAAATCAAATAAAACAGTGTCGGCATTGGTGCCTGAATTAATCCGATTATTCCCCATAGCCAATAATTATGCCCGTGCTTTCTTGCATCCAAAAATAAAAAGGTGCTCTGTGCAATTAAAATGATTCCGACAATTATTAGTAAAGGAAGGGAAATTTCTTCGTTATTCATGTACCATTCACCTGCTTAACAAAACTGACTGTACTATAAGCAATTATAAAAACAGTGACAATTCCCTGCAAAATAAAAAAGGCAACCGGAAGCTGGTACAGCATGAATAAAACAGAACTTACGACAAGGAGCGCAACAACTATAAAGATGGCCAAATCCCTCAATAATTTCTTTTTCATGATTTGTTTTTGGTCAGTAATCAACTGTTCAAAGAATTGCAGATCTGGAGTGTACACCGGAACATTTTTTTCCAGCAAATCCAAACCATCCTCTATCTCCTTTATAGCAGCCAAATCGTTTTCATCTTGATGTTCGTGTTCGAGCGGCAGCACTTTTCGGTTCGTCATGAAGTTTCAACTCCTCTCTTACAGCCATGATCCCGTTATGCACCCTTGATTTAACGGTACCAGCAGATATTTTCATCATCTCTCCTATTTCTTCATAAGAATAGCCGTAATAATGTTTAAGAATAATAGGAATTCGGATATCTTCTTTAAGCTTTCCAAGAGCTGATAAGGCATCATTCCATTCCTCATTTCGGCTTTCAAGCTGCCACTTCATCCTCCTGGATGTTTCTTCCTGATACTTCCAATTTTTCTCTCTTTGTGACTTCCGCTGCTGATCAATAAATAAATTGGTCGCAATCGATATTAGCCAGGAGGAAAATTTGGCTTTACCATTAAACATACCTATTTTTTCTACACATTTGGCCATTGTTTCCTGAGCGAGCTCTTCAGCTGTGTCAGGATTCATCGTAATTTTAATTAAGTACTTAACCAGAAAGGGATAGTTATTTTTAAAAAGCATGGCAAAAGCGAGCTGATCTCCTCGTTTGGCACTTATAATAAGGTCTTTCTCCTCCATCAGCTTCTATCCTCTCTTCCCCATCATCCCATTGTTTACTGTTTATTTCACTCATAAGACGCTCAAGAGATGAATTCGTTCATTATTTTTAAAAATTATTTCTTAAAATATGGGCTCTGTTAAATTTGCCTGTTGATTTCTGTTCCACGCACTCCCTTTCCGCTGGCGGCCCGGGAGCCTCCTAAAGCAATAAGCCTGTGGTCCCCCTTTGATCCGCCCCCCGCAGGACATTGAATAGCCATCCTCGAATAAACACCGCACGAAGGAAATGCGAATACATTTCCAAGGATCTCGCGCCTTCCGCTCCAATCAACAGGGTCTAAAATCAACATTGATCTTTAACACAGTCAAAATATAAAAAGCCCCTTAAGTTAATTCATTATACTGTACCGGTTTGTTCCAAAGAATGCGATTTTATATTTTTCTCGACTTTTTTGGTTAACTTTGGCAGTACCAGGCTGTAAAACACACCTACGAGCGATAAGCAGCCGCCTACCATCCAATACAGCATCTCAACTTTAAGTAATGACGGGAAGCTTACAGCTATGAAGCCGAGTGTTATGGATTGGGATAGCATCATTAAAGGGCTGATCCACCCCTGAACCCTTCCCATCATTTTGGGATCAACAATGCTTGGCATCCATCCCCCTATGGAGATATTTACTAAAGGCAATCCAAAGGCTGCAGCAAATAATAGCGCAAGGAAGAGATACGTATTTTCCGCGAATGAGGCAACTACAATAAAACTTCCCGATATCAATAATCCGGCTATAATAAGCTGATAAAGCTTGAACTTCTGAGTGAGCAGAGAGGCAACAAAGCTGCCAATCAGCACACCAACCCCAAAGAACACACCCAGCAAAATTGAATATTCTTCGTAGGTTTGCGGCTCCAGCTTATATTTCAGCATAAAGATCGGCATCACAGAATAGCCGCCATTTACTACCCCAAACACAAAGAAGCCAACAAGCAAAGCAGTTAGTAATTTATGCTGTAAAATATATTTCATCCCAAGCTTAAAATCCTTGAAGACAAGCGGGATATTAAGGTCTTTAAGTTTATGGCGCCCATTTGGCAGCCGGACTTCCTCGGGGATGCGGCACGATTTTATTAACAATGCACTTCCAATGAAGGTAAGAGCATCGGCAAGAATGGCTCCGTAAACGCCGACAGACCAGTATACAAGAATACCGAGGCCATTGCCAAACAGCATGAAAAGGCTCATAACAACCTGGTTCAATCCAGCAGCGGTTGTATAATCTTCACTCTTCAATATACCTTGTATCATTGCATGCTCAGCGGGGAAGAAGAATTTTTGAATCGCACTCCTTAAAAATAATTCAGCAAAAACGAGCGGCATCCAGCCGATGATAATGGTCATTAACAGCACAATAGATAGAAAAGCGCCGATCCAGTCACAATAATAAGCTATTTTCTGGCGGTCCACCCTGTCCGCAAACACACCGACAAGGAAGAATACAGCCAAAGTCGGCACCGAAAACATCAGCTCAGTTAAAGTTGCATAAAAAGGCTGTTCTGAAAAACGATCGAGAAGAAAAAACATAAATGCTGTAAGACCGATCGTACTGCCCATCTGTGAAGTTAAGTTAGCAAAAAACAATTTCACATAATTGGCATTCTGAAAAATTTCTTTAAATTTTTTCATCTGTTTATACCTCAGTTTCCCAGTTTTATAGCTATATATTATCTCAGGAATACCCTTTGCATAAGCGGCTTCTGATGGTAGTCATCTCCTCCTGGAGACTGAGAATGCATAAAAAGTCCTTCCTTAATTATATACGCTCTTTTCTCATAGATTGTTGTTTGTGTTTATGAATTCTGCCTGTTGATTTCCGCTACAGGCACTCAGCGAACCCGCGGGGAGGGTTGCGAGCCTCCTCGGCTTCGCCTGTGGGGTCTCGCACTTCCCTCTCTTCCCGCAGTACATTGTCTAAACATCCCTGAATTAACACCTCGTCGTAAGAAATGCGGATGCATTTTCGAAGAGTTAAGTGCCCTCCGCTGCAATCAACTCAGTGGGTAAAATAAGTTTGCCTTCAAAAAGCAACAAACTTTACGAAAACAGCCATTATATAAAGCTGTTAGTTTTATTCCCTATTAAAAGCTATATAGTGGATTTATATATCATCAACTTCCCAAATATATCGTCAACTTTACGTATTTACGGGCCAAACCATATAAAAAGGCTTGAACTTTTACAGTCCAAACCTATCTCGTCTTTATTCAAATGTCCCTTTAACAAGCGCTTCCCCATTCTCAGTCATTTTTCTGCCAAGGGCAAAAACAGAATGGATTGACAGATCGTCTTTATTTAAAAGCACCAGGTCTGCATCCTTTCCTGCCTCTACTGACCCCTTGCGATGAAGCTTTAAAATGGAAGCTGGGTTTTTGGTAATAACGGATATAGCATCTTCAATGGGTATACCCTCATTTAAAATGGCATCACGGACCTCTTTATACAGTGTAGAGACTTTGCCGATTTGTAGTCCGATTAACTCGCCATGTTCATTGAAGTCCGGCAGGCTCGCTTGTCCGTCGGAAGTAAATGTAATGCGTGAAATTGGTACTCCTTCACCAAGCATTCTCTTTAGGCCAACGCTGCATTTAATCTCCCCTTCCTCAAAAAACTTTGGAATGCTGCTTGTCGTAAAGTCGACAAAACCCCCTTTTCGGGCATAGCGAATACCCTCTTCAAATAAATGAGGATTGCGGTTGATATGAGTTGGATAGAACTGCTTGATTGGTATATCCGTTTTATCCACCACTTCTTCAAGCAGCTTCAAGTGATCAAAACTGTCACCAACATGGACATTCACGATCCCGGCTTTGCCGGAGAGCATCCCGCCAATCCGGGCAGCTGAGGCAATTTTGGCCATTTCTTCAACTGTTGGCTGGGATGAGCGATGATCAGCAATGGCTATTTCCCCAACCCCAATAATATTATCCACAAGGATAAGATCGTCCTCAATCTTGCCTGTCAGTGTTTTGACAGGCACCTGGTACGAGCCTGTCTGAACATAGCAAGTGATTCCTTCCTCTTCCAGCCCTCTTGCTTTTGCAATAAGGCTGACCATTGTCCTGGTGGTGCCGTCTGTACCGATAACCCCTACCAATGTAGTAATACCTGATAAAGTGGCATCTGTCAGCTGTATTTCAGGAGTTCGTGTTTTATAGCTGCCTTCCCCGCCGCCCCCTATAATATGTACATGTGAATCAATAAATCCTGGAACGACAACCATCCCCTCTGCATTTATAACTTCGATATCAACAAACCCTTCAGGTTTTCCAATAAAGTCCCGGATAAAGCCGATTTTATTGCCAACGATTAATAGATCTTTTTTCCCTAAATATTGAGGAGCATATATTTCTGCATTTTTTATGAGAGTTAACACTGTTAGACCCCTTTCTGTAAAGACATAGCTGTTATTTATTTTAATGTAAAAATTTGCTGGTAATCAATCCAGAAGAAGCAGGGTATCCCTGCCCCTCTATTAGAAACCGATCAGCACTGCTCCTATCACAAACATAGAAGAAAGAGCTACGAGAAGCATCATGAACTTGATGATAAATTTAGCCCATGTTCCCCAGTCCATCCTTGCGGCACCAAGAGTTCCGAGCAGGGCAGCAGAAGTTGGAACAAAAATATTTGTAAGACCATCTCCAAGCTGAAAAGCCAGTACAGCGACTTGCCTTGAAACACCTGCTATGTCTGCCAAAGGAGCCATTAAAGGCATGGTTAATGCTGCCTGTCCAGATCCAGATACTACAAAGAAATTGAAAACAGATTGAAATAAATACATAAACCAAGCTGACATTGCAGCGGGGAAATCTCCTATAACCTGTCCGGCCCCATAAAGCATTGTATTTAATACCGAAGGAGCATCTGGACTGTCTCCGCCCAAAATGATAACAATTCCTTTAGCCATCCCGACCACCAAAGCCGCAGGAAGCAGGTCTTTTGCACCCTGAATAAAGCCTTCTGCGATATCATCAATTTTCATATTATTTAATTTAAAAATGACTGCAACAAACCCCGCGACTAACCCTATCGTAAAGAACTGTGAGGCAATTTCAGGAATATAATAAGCATGTTCCACTACGCCCCACACAACCCAGGCAATTCCTGCTGAAATCGTCAATAATACCAAGCCATGTCCTAATGTAAACTTGATATCCAGGTCTGCTGCTTTCATGTCTTTTCTAAAGTAATGGTCAGTTTCATAGCTTACTGACTTAAGCGGATCCTTTTTTATGCCTGAAGCATAACGCCATGTATAAATAATGCCAATCAGCGTAAAAACGGCCCACATTCCCATACGAAATGGCGTTCCAGATAAAACAGGCACTCCGGAAACTCCCTGAGCTACTGCAACCCCGAATGGATTCATCCAGGAAGTCGCAAAACCAATTTGCGTTGCTACATAAGTAATCATAACCCCTGTTATCGCATCATATCCAAGAGCTACCATTAAAGGAACAAGAATCATAGCAAAAGCAATAGCCTCTTCTCCCATGCCAAATACAGCGCCCCCTAAAGAAAACAGGAAAAACATAATCGGGATAATTAAGATTTCTCTCCCTTTTGTTTTATCAATGACACTTAGAATGCCTTCTTCAATTGCCCTTGTCCTCATGATGATTCCAAAAGCTCCGCCAATAATAAGGATAAAAGCTACTACGCCAACTGCAGAACCCCATTTATCCCCTGAAACAAGGCCTTCAAAAACATAATTTAAAAGACCTGCTCCGCCGCCAGATTCAAATAAGGCTGTTCCCTCTTTAACCGGATTGCCTTCCTCGTCCTTTACAATTTCAAAACTGTCTGGTGTCAAAACCGTTTTTGTCGTTTCTTCTCCATCTTTGGAGTAGCTTACCTCTTCCGTTTGAAATTGTCCCACCGGAACAAGATATGTAACAACCGCAGCCAAAACTACTACAAAAAAGACAATGACAAATGTATGCGGCACCTTCCATGCTTTGTTTTTCTCACTCATCCTCTTTCCCCCTTATGTTTTATATATTTCTAGTAATCATTATTGCAATTTCTGTGCCAACTTAAAAGTTCAGAAAATAAGGAAAAGTGAGAGTTAATGGTGCTTTAATGGTTATTTTATTGGTATAATCATAACCATTAATAAACATTAAAGGATTGATTCGGTTGAAACAAGAGCTAGTATTGTTAGCTGGTACAAAAGAAACCTGCAAGGCCCTTACTGAACAGCTAAAAAGCATGCTGGGACGCTATGTAAACATCAGGAGCTACGCCTCAGAGGATTTCTTGCCGGCAAATATTAAGGATTCACTTATCGTGTATTCATCTTATTTAATCCATGATGAAGTAAAACATATTATCGATTCAAGCTGTAAAGTGATCGTTGCCCATCGGACCATTAACTATGACTATATTGATTCATTATTCGAGATACCGAAAGAAACTTCTGTACTTTATGTAAATGATTTTCCTGAAAGCGTTCATGATTCAATAGAGACTTTGAACAGACTCGGAATAAGCCATATCCAGTATATTCCATACTCACCAGGCTGGGATGTACCTGGCTCGATTAAAATTGCGGTTACTCCCGGGGAAATGGAGTTGATCCCTTCCTTTATTCCGATAAAAATAAATCTTGGTGTTAGGCTGATCGATATTCATACGATTATGAAGATCGTTGATTACTTTAGGCTTCCTGAAACACTTAGCGTGAATATAACCGATAAATATACAAGTAAAATTATTAATCTCAGCAAAAAGCTGTCTGCCCTTAAGCAGGAGGCTGTTACATTGAATCAATATTTAAAAAGGGTGGTTGACGGTGTTAATGATGGAATATTGGCTATCGATTCCAAAGGCACTATTACTGTTTTTAATGAAGCACTTGAAAAAATGACCGGAATTTCAACTGAATTTGCCCTAAAAAAGAAAGTGAGCAACGTTTTCAAAAACATAGAACTTCTCCGATTTTTATTGAAAGAAAAATTAGAAGCACAGGAAGCATTTACTGTAAGGCAAACAAATGTAATGGTCCATCGTTTTCCTATTGCAAATGAAGAAACCGTTGTAGCCACATTCAAAGATATGGATGAAACAATTGAAATGGAGAAAGCTGTTAAACATGAGCTTCAAAAGAAAGGATATGTATCCAAATATACTTTTCATAGCATCTTGGGCAATAGCAGCATTCTCAAAGATACTATTAAAATTGCCAAAAAACTTGCTTCGACTGACTTGCCAATTTTAATACAGGGAGAAAGCGGGACTGGCAAGGAGTTATTCGCGGGGGCAATCCATTCTGAATCAAGCAGAAAAAACTCTCCTTTTCTGGGTATCAACTGTAACGCCCTTCCTGAAGAGCTATTGGAAAGTGAGTTATTTGGATATGAAGAAGGAGCATTTACTGGGGCAAGAAAAGGGGGAAAAAAAGGACTGTTCGAGCAGGCAGATGGAGGGACTTTATTTTTGGATGAAATTGGAGACATCAGCACGAAGCTTCAAGCCAGACTTCTTCGTGTGCTCGAGGAATGGGAAATCAGAAGAATCGGAGGCAATAAAAACCTCCCTATTAACGTCCGCATTATTGCCGCCACAAATAGGAACTTAAAGAAAATGATTGACCGGGGAGAGTTTCGCGAAGACCTTTATCACCGGTTGAAAGTCCTATCCTTAACTTTGCCTTCCCTGAGGCAAAGAAGTGAAGACATTCCTATTTTAATACAGGCCTTTATCGATCAAAGCCACAAACCTTTTGCCTCCATAAATAATGAAACACTAGAAAAATTATCGCGAATGGAATGGAAAGGAAACATAAGAGAACTGAAAAACACTGTCCAATACATGCTTGCCGTATCTGAAAATGATGTTATAACAACCGCCGATCTGCCAGCTGATTTGGAAGAAGCTGATGAAAATAGAACACCTCCCATTCTTATCAGCAGCAAAAAGAAAAAGGAACAGCTCCTATTGCTAAACATGATTGATGAGCTGAACAAAGCAGGGAATCCTGCAAGCCGAAAAAAGCTTTCTGCACTTTCCCGGGAAACACCTATTCCATTATCTGAGCAGCAGATCAGAATAAGGCTGAAAGAGCTCGAACAACATGGCTATGTCGTGGTCCATCAAGGAAGAACCGGAACTCAAATTACGGAGAAAGGCCTGCATGCCCTTAGACAATCATATTAGGAACCTATTACAGGTTTCTTTTTTATTTTTTCAGCTGTGTTAAAAGCTATTCTGGATTTAGCACTGTGTTGATTGGAGCGAAAGGAGAGAGACTTCCCGAAAATACATTCGCATTTCCTTTGTGCAGTGATTATTCTAGGATGCTGTTTCAATATCCTGCGGGAAAAGCGTACCCAAGGGAGGCCTCGCAGGCGTAGAACGCCGAGGAGCGTCGGAAGCCACGGAATGCGAGCGCCTGCAGCGGAAATATCACGCAAGTTTACAAAGCCTATTTTTCAGTCCTTAAAAATAGGTAATTATTCACACTTTATTCATGTGTGGTTTACCTTTTCTTCCCCCTGGGTAAATTCCTAGTACAAACGACATCACCTATTAATCGATTAATATAAAAAACTTTTAAAAAGGAGATTTTAAAAATGAAAGAAATTATTTCTACCAACGTTCTAGTACAAAATAAATTCACCATGAAGAAAATGCTGGAAATCCATCAGGCATCAAAACATTTTAAAGGCACTACATATTTATACAGCAAGCATAAAGCTGTAGATGCCTCAAACTTGTCCAAATTGGTTTCATTCTTACTGACTGTTAAACCGCAAACGACAATAAAAATTATTGTAGAAGGAAATGAAGTCCAGGATCACCTTGAAAAGATTAAGGAAATGTGCACAAGCCATATTTCAGTACTGCGCATGACAGAGAAACGCTTCATCAATTCTTCAGAAACAATTCAAATCTAAGTTAACTATACAGATTATTTATATCGCAAAGGGATTGGGGTGAATTTGAATGATACGCACTATTTTTATGGTTGTTGGAGCTATTGTGGTAATCGGCGCTTTAATTAGCTGGTTATTCTAATTCATATATAACGGTTAAAAAGGCCTGCCTGCAGGCCTTTTTAATTTTATTTATAGGCAATCGCCATTGGCTGATAAAATCCCGTTTCTTCCGGAAAGAGCCATTTTACACGTGAAAACCAGCATTTAATGCTAATTCACCCAGTTCACACCTTTTATATGCCCTGTACTGGGATACTCTCTCGGAAACTGCCCATTCTCCTTCCTTTTGCAGCATGGTAAAATGCTTTAAATCATAAATATTTGATTCCTTATGCCATCCCCAGAGCTTTATCGTATTATGCTGAGAAAGCAAAGTGGAAGCTGGTTTTTTTAAAAGAATTTCATCGTAATCCCTGATGGAAAAAAAAGATTCCTTCCGGTTTAAGCAAACTATAAACCTCTGAAAGTGCCGATGCACAATCCTCATCAGTCAATAGATGCGGCAAGGCATTATCAATTGAAAGAATAACATGGAACGGAAGGGGAAAACAGATGACAATGCCCGATATCAGCCTGAAAAAATGGGATTTTAAATTCCTCCCTTCAGCTTTACTTTTCGCACGTTCAATAGATTTCCCGCTAATATCTGATGCAATTATTTTATAGCCGCTCTTAGCAAGTGCCAATGTCTGTGTACCAATACCGCAGGTGCAATCCAATATAGAAAAGGACCTTTTTACGCCTTCTGCGGTTAACACCCTTGCCAGCACTTCCCCCTGTTTAGCGATGGAATGATCCCAGTCTTTAAAAATAAAGTGATATACTCCTGCCAAATCATCATAGAATTGTTCTGCCATAATGCATAACCTCCAATAGGTATAAAAAAGAGTACAGCTTTTCAACCGTACTCTGAAGATTTTATACTATTAATCATTCTTCTTTTCTTTATCTTTTCCTTTGCCCTTTTCTTTCTCTTTATTCCATTTCTTTTGCCATTTTTCTTTTTCCTTTTCAATCTTTTCTTTTATCTTTTCTGCTTCCTTTTTAATGTTTTCCTCCCATGCTTTTCTTTGCTGATCCCTTTGTCTTTGCTCCATAAGAGCAGCAATTTGTGGAACATTAAATGACTCAGGTTCCTGATTCTTAAGGGCCCCCGACATGATTTCCCGGAATATTGGCGCCGTTCCTTCACTGCTGGATGTAGTAAGGTAATTATTTGCATCTGTTTTATCATGCCCTACCCACACAGCACCGACCAGCTGTGGTGTATACCCGACAAACCATTGGTCTTTAACCCCGTCGATCCCTTCTATTGTCATTTGTGTACTTCCAGTTTTTCCGGCTACTTCCCTGCCGGGAATCTGGGCAGCCTTGCCCGTTCCATGCTGGACTACCCCCAGCAGCATCGTTGTAACTTTCTCCGCTACGTCCTTAGATATGACTCTTGTATTCTTTCCTGTCCATTCTGCAACTGTCTCGCCATCTTTATCTACTATTTTAGTAATAGAGTGAGCTTCGGGCCTTTCGCCGCCATTTGCAAAGACAGCATATGCCTGAGCCATTGTTAACGGTGAAACATTCTCACTCGTGCCTCCCAGCGCAAGCGCGAGATTCCGATTTATGGCTTCATCCGGTATTCCAAACCGCTTTGCAGCACCTACACCTTTATCCATACCGATTTCATCAAGCAGCCATACTGCAGGAACATTTAAAGAGTCCTTGACTGCTTCATACATTGGAACATTCCCGCGGAATTGGCCATTATAATTATTTGGCTCATAATCTTTTCCAAAAGTCATTTTTTCATCTTTTACTTGATCAGTTATGTTCCAGCCCATTTCCAGGGCAGCTGTGTAAGGAACGATAGGTTTCATTGTTGACCCCGGCTGTCCCACCCCATGAACTGCACGGTTATGGCCTAATAGGGTATGCTCCCCCCTGCCGCCAGCAAGAGCACGGATGCCGCCATTTTGAGGATCAAGCAGGATGGCTCCGCTTTGCACCAATTGATCGCCAGTGCCTTGAGGGAAAAGGGAATCATTTCTATAAGTCTCTTCTACACTGGTTTGCATCTCCTGATCCAATTCAGTATAGATTTGATAACCGTCGCTAAGCAGCTCATCAAGTGATAGATCATATTTCTTGATAGCTTCCTCCAGTACCACATCTACATAATAAGGGAATTTCCCCTTAAAAGGATCGCCGCCGCTGTCATTAAATACGAGCTGTTCATTTTTCGCTTTTTCCCATTCCTTTTTAGTAATAAAGTTGTGTTCCTTCATTCGGTCAAGGACTATGTTTCTTCGTTCAATTGCCTTCTCTTTACTTTGATATGGATTAATTGCTGAAGGGGCTTTTACCAAACCGGCCAGCAAAGCTGCTTCGCTTATAGTCAGGTCCTGCACATCTTTTGCATAGTATTTCATAGCGGCCCGCTTAATGCCCCATGCCCCTTCTCCAAAATAAACCTGATTTAAATACATTTGTAAAATTTCTTCTTTGCTATATTCCTTTTCAATTTCCAATGCGAGAAAGAATTCTTCCAATTTTCGCTTATAAGTTTTCTCTGAAGACAGAAGGGCATTTTTCGTCAGCTGCTGGGTAAGCGTGCTGCCCCCTTCAACAATTTCCCCTGACTTCATGTTAGTGAAAAATGCTCTGCCTATTCCCTTTAAATCAATGCCGCCATGCTCATAAAAACGGTGATCTTCAATGGCAATGACAGCATCCTTCATATGATCCGGAACTTGGTCAATCGAAATTCCTTCATTTTTATTTGCCGAAATCTTGCTGGCAATTTCTCCATTGGCGTCATAAATTATTGTAGACTGCGCCAACCCGGCTTCAAGCGCACTTATATCCGCATCTTTGTATGAAAAATAAACGAAGCTAAGAAATGCTAAAACGAATGAGGATGCCAATAATATGGATACTTGCGTTAAATGAAGATTTTTCCAGGTTGATTGAAATTTGTTAATAAATAAAGTTTTCTTGCTCATAAGTCCTCCAATATCGCTTACTATAAAGCTCCTGCTGGGTTCACATGAATTGAAGAGGAGCTCCAGTTCTTTTATCCAATTTTAAATCATGCCTATTTAAGGCAGCTATCAGTCTATACCGATTTCAGGATAACTGCAAAGATAAAGTTTTCATATAGTATTTTATTCCCAGAATGGCAAACAGAAATATACCTGACATATACATTTACCCAAAAAACCAGCTATTACACACCTTTGTTAATAAAGCAAAAACTTCATAAAAAACACCCTGTAAATGTTATTTGGTGTCTAACATTTACAGGGCAGTACAGAGTCCGAATGCTTTCCTTTTTCAATGCTCTGCTTGTAAAGGAACTTCTGCTTGCAGGTTAGGAAGCTGTGCTGATTTCGCTGATTCTAAAAGAAGTGATTCCATATACATATATACAATTTGTTTAGTTTTATCATCTGCCTGCAAAACATCAAGATGCTGCAAACATTTTTTTATTGTCGGATGAATGCCTTTACTGCTTTCCGGCCTCATGTATGCTCACCCCAATTTAAAGTATTACTAAAATTTTCGCAGCATCATTGCTTTTTTTGGGGGCTTTAAAAATAATGCCCATTCCGGTCTTAATGTGTTAAAGATTGTTTTTTGTACAGGCGGGTATATATACAATAGAAAACTACATTTCTATTCCTCACGAAAGGATGATCGATAATGAGTTTACAGTTTAACCGAATCGTAGTTGGTTATGATGATACAGATGGAAGCAAGAATGCTTTAAATTTAGCTATTAGGTTAGTGAAAGAAAATCCTGATGCCCAATTGCTGGTTGCCCAGGTTTTTGAAGAAAAAATTGAAAATATTCCTGTTAGCAATGAAAAGGTCGTAGAGCCGGTTAGAACGAACGGCTATTTGCTTGAAGGGATTCAGATTCCTCCGCTGCCAGTCTACCACGATGAATCGAATACCGTCACACATGCAAAAGTTACACACAGTGTCGACAAAGCCTTTTACAACGCAAGGGAAGCAATTGAACCATATAACATTAATGCCAAATATGATGTTCTTGAGGGAAGCCCTGCCGATAGCATATGTGACTATGCTGCTGTTGAAGAAGCAGATTTAGTCATTGTCGGGAACTCCGGTAAAGGGGGAATTAAAAGGATGTTTCTTGGAAGCACCAGTGCCAAAATCGCACAAAACGCTCCATGTCCGGTGCTGATTGCCAAAGACAAAGAAAATCCGAAGATACCGTAATGAAGATTAGCCATTTTAATCAAAGAAGCAGCCCAATAAAGGCTGCTTCTTTGATTAAACGATCCTATAGTGCTTCTTTTTTGCTGTGAGATAACCTGCCATGCTTCACCCGTATTTTACGCGCTGCAGCTGGAACCTTGTCATATATCCAAAGAAATAAAAAACTTATGCCTATGTATAGAAAGGTGAATGTATCAGGCACCAAAAATAGATCTATCCACTGCCGGAACTTTAAGTCTGTAAACAGTCCAAGCTTGAGTATTTCCTGATTAAGCAGCCTTTTTGTAAAGGCTCCCTCCACAAAAATATATATTAAGAGAGTGATCCACCATTAGCCCTGTTAGAGCCGAAACATCACAATAGCCGAAAGCGGGTAAATGAGGAAAAGCGCCATGTTTGGAGCCATCTTCTCCCCTCAGGAAATAAAATATTAGCCCAAAAGGCCTCCGTTTTCTGCTGACAATTCTTCAAACCGTTCTGTCGAGGAAGCTTCATCAAAACTGCTGTAGATGCGGAAATGATCCTGGTCAATGATCCGGTAGTGCTGGCTGATTATATTCTGCTGAAGAATTAAACCATTGCTTCTCTTTATTTCACGCCACCAGATTTTACCGCCAAGCGTCTTTTCCTTCCTATAATCGATTCCCTCTCTGGCAACCGTTTCCAAAACCTCAAGCGGTTCATTCCCAAAAAGAAATCTGACTGTTTCCGTTTCCCGGAACAATGCACAAACAGCTACAACTGTTGACCAGCCTGCTTCCGCTCTCCCTTTTTCTATTTGTACAAGTGTCTTCTTTGAAACTCCGATTATTTCTGCCATCTTATCCTGTGTATAGCCTGCTTCTGTTCGTATCAGGCGAATTTTATCAGATACCTTTAATATAATTTCGTCTCTTGTCAATGCAGCTTCATCCCTTTTCATTTATGGTGTAAATTTACACCTGGTCATTTTATTATAAAAGAAATAGTGGCAAAATTTCAAATAAAATAAACTGCTGTTTGCCCCGAGCAGTTTATTTCTCATTACTCATTTTTATTATTCCCAGCAGTGGTACAGCATAGCGGAGGAGGAATTCTTTATAGGCAGCTTGCATATTTGCCTTTTTTAGATTTTTGAACAAGGCTGTTTTTGCAAACTTTGTTGCTAAGTGAGGAGAGGTTGATTTCCGCTCCAGGATGCTCGCTTTCCGCGGGGCGGGCGGTGAGCCTCCTCGGCGCGCAGCACCTGTGGGGTCTCACCTGTCCCGCTTCTCCCGCAGGAGTCTCGCACCTTACGCTCCAATCAACCAACCTTGTTTATCTCACATAACCTATTCAAAAACAACAATCTTTTAGAAAAGAGCTTTAAACAAACTTAAACAGTGGCCAGCCTGTATATCCAAAAATCAGGATACCCAGTAGAATGTTTGCCGCCATATCGGTCTCACCCCATCTTTAGCAGCTGCAGGTTTTTGGCCCAAATGTAAATCACCAGGGAAACAATTGAGCTAAATCCTAAAAGTTTAATCTGATTTTAAGAAGTCTTCTTTAATTTTCCATAAAATTTACAAAGGATTTTGCCGCAATCTAGCGAAATTTATTTATGGAATAGACTGTTTTTTTGCGAAAGAGTGGAGGTAAAAATGGCAATCGAAACAAATGATGTCGTATTGGAACTTTTGCATAACGAAAGAGAAACCCTTTTGAGTGAATGGAAGAATAAAATTCTCATCACTGACGATGATCCTTATAAAGAGCAAATTAGAGACAACGGCGATGCGATGTTCAATCTTGTTATTCAGTTCCTGCTAAAGAGTGAGAAAGATTTGGAAGGATACATTCAGCAGCTCGCATTTTCTGTAGCTGAACAGCGTGTTAAAGCTGAAATAAACATTGGAGACTTTGTTTACAATGTGAATATTGGCCGTTCAATCATTCACAAATATTTAAACCATGCCGATATTAGCTATCAGGAATTGCAGGAATATCATGAAAAAATCAGTTATTGCTTTGATAAGTTTTTATATCATGCTGTTTCAAGATATACGGATGCTAAAGATCAGATTATTAGAGAGAAAACCCAATTTATCGATTCAACCCATAAAGACAGATTAACGCTGCTGGGGCAAATGACATCCAGCTTTATTCATGAATTCAGAAACCCGCTTACTTCCGTGCAGGGATTTATCCAGCTGCTGAAATCCGAACATCCAACTATGAAGTATTTGGACATCATTTCAAATGAGCTTGAACAATTAAACTTTCGAATATCCCAATTTTTGCTTCTTTCAAAAAAGGAATTGATTGGAAAGGAGAAAATCACATTTTCCCTTAATGAATTAATTGAAGAAGTACTGATTTTTTTGTACCCAAGCATTTTGGATGGGAAAGTCAAAATTTTGCAGGATCTGCAGCAAGAGATTTACCTAAAAGGCTATGCAGATGAAATCCGCCAGGTATTAATTAATATCATTTTTAATGCGATCGATGTCCTAACTCAGTACCGAAGCGATCCTGTGATTGAAATCAAAAGCAAGTTAACCGGAAAAGGCCAAATTAAACTTGATATCGCTAACAACGGTCCGAGAATTCCCGACCATCTTGTTTCTTCCATTTTCGAACCATTCGTAACCACCAAAACCCTTGGAACCGGACTTGGATTATTTGTTTGCAGGGAAATAATTGAAAAGCATCAAGGTAAACTTACATGTGACTCTGATCCTGACCGGACTGTTTTTAGCATACTCCTGCCGATTGTAGAGCAAAAGATTGAATAAATAATAAAGGGCTGACTCCCTGAAATGAGGAGTCAGCCTTTATTTTTATATTTCATTCATGGATGTCTTGTAGGATTTTTCTTTTTTTCCGGCAGAAAGCTTGAGGGTCCGCTTTCTTTCCGTTTCTGCCACTACAACCGCACATGATGCGTCACCGGTTATGTTGACTGAAGTCCTGATCATGTCCAGCAAACGGTCAATTCCGAGAATCAATCCAATCCCCTCTACAGGAAGGTTAACAGATTGGAGAACCATGGCCAGCATGATCAACCCTACACCTGGAACGCCAGCTGTACCAATGCTTGCCAATACAGCTGTCAGGACAACTGCAGCCATTTGCCCAATGGTTAAGTCTGTATTGTATACCTGGGCAATAAAAATTGTCGCAACCCCCTGCATAATGGCAGTGCCATCCATATTAATCGTTGCTCCAAGAGGCTGCACAAAGCTGCTGACCGATTCGGGAACTTTGAGATTTTTTTGGGCAGTTTCCATCGAAATTGGAAGAGTCGCATTACTGCTTGAAGTACTAAAGCCCACTCCCATGGCAGGAGCAAATCCTTTAAAGAAAGAAATAGGGTTTCTGCCTCCCAGGAAGTATACGGCTGATCCATAGGTAACAATAGCATGTAAAAATAATGCTCCCACAACAACGAGCATATAAACGCCCATTGCCTTTATAGCATCCAGCCCCTGGCTGCCAATTGCAGAGGCAATCAGCCCAAAGGTTCCGTACGGAGCAAACTTCATTACAATGCCAACCAGGAACATCATAATTTGGTTTCCTTGCTCAACCAGATTTAGGATCCCTTTTGTTTTCTCGCCTAATGCTGTAAGAGCAAAACCAATAAATATAGCAAAAGCAATAACCTGGAGCATGTTTCCGGAAGTTAATGCCTCAAAAGGGTTTACTGGAATAATATTCAATAATGTCTCACTGACAGGCGGAGCTTCTTCAGACTTGAATTCTGCCCCGGAAGTATCAAATTTGCCCATTTCACCAGGCTTAATGACTAAAGCGAGTGAAATCCCGATAATAAGGGCAATCGCTGTTGTGGAAAGGAAATAGGTAATTGTTTTGGCGCCTATTCGGCCAAGCTTTTTCGGATCGCCCAAACCTGCCACACCCAGAATGATTGAGAACAATACAATCGGCACAACAAGCATGCTGATTAGATTGATGAATATCTTACCAAGAGGGCCAAATAGCCATGTATCTGCGATTTTAAATAATTCAGGTGCTGCCATATTTAACACCAAGCCTGTTATGGCACCCAGAATTAAGCCCAGTATAATTTTTGTTGTGAGCTTCATAGTTTGTACCTCCGTTAATATAATTTAAAAGACAAATATTTAAGACAAAATATTTTCAGGAATTATACCCGGATAAGAATATTTTGAAACTCACTTTAAACGGGAAGAATAAAGAATTAAGTTATTTGTTATTTTTTCCAAAAAGCTATGTATTATTTTAAAGATTCCTTTTATTATAGAAATATTTAAATAGAAAGAAAGAAGGAGAGTTGCCTGTGTTTTGCTTAAAAGTAAATCAGGAGATTGAATTGCAACTGTTTCAGCTTCACCACTCTGAAGAACTATTCAATTTGGTGGATAGCAACCGCAAGCATTTAAGGGAGTGGCTGCCCTGGGTGGATAATATGGCTTCGCCTGTACAGTATCACTCCATTATTCCAATGTGGCTGAAGCAGTTTGCTGATAATAACGGCTTTAACGCTGGCATCCGTTATCGGGGCCGGCTAGCAGGCTCAATCGGCTTTCATCAGATTGACTGGCACAACAGGCAGACTAGCATCGGGTATTATCTGGCCAAAGGCTTTGAAGGAAAGGGAATCATGACTCGCAGTGTCCAGGCCATGGTAAATCACGCTTTTCTTGATTTGAAATTAAACAGAGTCGAAATTCGCTGCGGAGTAAGAAATTTGAAAAGCCGGGCCATTCCTGAAAGGCTCGGCTTTAAACAGGAAGGAATGATCCGTGACGGGGAGTTTCTTTATAATCGATATCATGACCTTGCTGTGTACGGAATGCTTGCAAGAGAATGGAAGTTTTAAAAAGGAAGCCTAATCTGCAGGCTTCTTTTTCATTAATGATTCCTGAAACCTTTTTCTGCAGGAGATTTTCCGGTACATTTCATTGAACCTAACAGGTTCATCCAACTTTCGCACTTTTTGCTTTCCTTAGTTATCTTTCTCCTTTATAAGGGTAGTCTCATGGTAAACAAGCTTTTTAAGCGTATCTATTTTTAAAATCCATGAATAAGGGAAAAGTACATATTATAAAGGAGGTGCAGGCCCCTTACATTTCATGTAAGGATTTTATATGACTATCCTTAACGTTTTCTTATTATTTTTCCTAATCGCTTTAACAGCTTTTTTTGTTGCTTCTGAATTTGCCATTGTAAAGGTTCGGACTTCACGGATTGACCAGCAGATTGCTGAAGGAAACACCAAAGCTCATTCCGCGAAACAGGTTATCAGCAACCTGGATGAATATTTATCTGCCTGCCAGCTTGGAATAACCATTACAGCACTAGGCCTTGGCTGGCTTGGAGAGCCAACCATTGAAAGACTGCTGCGGCCTTTGTTTGAAAGCTTAAACCTGCAGGCATCCATTACCCATATTCTTTCTTTTATTATTGCGTTCGCTGTCGTGACGTTTCTGCATGTGGTAATTGGGGAGCTTGCGCCGAAAACGTTTGCTATTCAAAAAGCAGAGGCTATAACGCTAACTTTCTCAAAGCCATTAATTTGGTTTTATCGTATTATGTATCCCTTTATTTGGATTCTGAATGGTTCAGCAAGGATTGTCACTGGGCTTTTCGGACTTAAGCCGGTGTCCGAACACGAAATGGCCCATTCTGAAGAAGAACTTCGCATCATTTTATCGGAAAGCTTGAAGAGCGGTGAAATCAACCCTTCAGAGTTTCAATATGTGGACCGAATTTTCGAGTTTGATAACCGGGTAGCCAAAGAAATCATGGTTCCAAGAACCGAGATTGTCAGCCTTCCCGAGGAGTCCACCTTATCCGAAATATTCGACGTCATTTTGGATGAGCGATATACAAGATATCCCGTCACTTCCGGTGATAAGGACAATATTCTGGGCATTATTAATGTCAAAGAAATTTTGACGGACTGTGTAAGAAAAAAATGTGAAGGCGAAAAACCACTATTGCAGTATATTAAGCCTGTTATAAGGGTTATTGAAACCATTCCTATTCATGATTTACTTTTAAAAATGCAAAAAGACAGATCCCATATGGCATTACTCCTGGATGAATACGGAGGAACAGCCGGATTGGTCACAGTTGAAGACATCCTTGAAGAAATAGTTGGTGAAATCCGGGACGAATTTGATGCAGACGAACTCCCGCTTGTACAGAAATTGGATGAAGGCCATTTTATCCTGGATGCCAAGCTGCTGATTTCGGAGGCAAATGACCTCCTTGGCACTAATCTTAGCGAAGAGGACGTAGATACCATTGGAGGCTGGATCCTGACTCAAAAGTATGATCTTGTACAGGGAGACTTAGTTGAGGAAGAGGGCTACAAATTTATCATTCAAGAAATAGAAGGCCACCATATATCTTATATCGAAGTCATAAAAACTTAACAGCTTCTTTTGCAAAGGTTCCAGGATCTATTTTATCTCCTGGAACATTTTTTAATTTTTTCGAATCTTTTTATTTCATATTTCATGCATTTTTTCATAAAATAAAAATAACCCTTTTTTCCAAACTACTACGTTTGACTGTATGGTTTGGGCTAAAGTATAATTAACTCTAACTATATCTCTTTACGGATCGGTACTCCGGTGAGATATAAGTAACCAAAAGCAGAGGTGATATGATGGGGCTTACTATCGTATCGGCGAATTAGCAAGTATTGCTAATGTATCTAAAAGAACAATTGACTATTACACTAGCATCGGCCTTATAAAAGCGAAACGCTCAAAATCGAATTACCGAATATATTCTGAAGACGTACTGTCTGATTTAAGGTTTATTGAAGAATGCAAAAAACTGCATCTTCCGCTTGAAGAGATTAAAAGAAAACTAGAAATGAAGACGAAAAGGGAGATACGTACAGGGGAAGTTGAAAAGCACATCGACGCAGTCACACTGCAAATGAAGCAGCTTCACCAGGAAATATCGGTTCTCATGCCGCTAATTAACACACTGGATGAAGAACAGAAGGACGGCATTTCCAAGAAGCTGACTGTTGAAAGCATTGCATTGCTCCGTTCCCTTTCCAGCCTGACAAGCTAATCCCATTTTCACATTATCAGGAGGTGACACCCTGCCCGTTTCTAGCGGGATATGGGGAACTTATTTGGACATATTAAACTTGGTTTTTATAGCCATTTTAATTGCTTTAACGGCTTTTTTCGTAACTTCGGAATTTGCCATCGTAAAGATACGAAGTTCAAGAATTGATCAATTAATTGAAGAAGGCAATAAAAATGCAATTGCTGCCAAGAAAGTCATTTCAAACCTGGATGAATATCTTTCAGCCTGCCAGCTTGGAATCACGATAACCGCTCTTGGCCTAGGTTGGCTTGGTGAACCGACGATTGAACATCTGCTTCGCCCTGTGATTAACCAGTTCAATCTGCCGGATTCCATTTCCCAAGTCGTTTCATTCAGCATCGCGTTTGCTTTTATTACCTTTCTTCACGTGGTTGTTGGCGAATTGGCTCCCAAGACGCTGGCTATTCAAAAAGCTGAAGCCGTTACCCTTTTAACATCGCGTCCTTTAATTTGGTTTTACCGGATCATGTATCCGATTATCTGGGCGTTGAATGGCTCTGCCCGTCTTTTAACCAGCATGTTTGGACTAAAGCCCGCTTCTGAACACGAATTGGCCCATTCGGAAGAAGAACTTCGCATCATTTTATCTGAAAGCTATGAAAGCGGCGAAATCAACCAATCTGAGTTTAAGTATGTAAATAAAATTTTCGAGTTTGACAATCGTATCGCGAAAGAAATTATGGTTCCGCGTACAGAGATTGTCTCACTCTCAAAAGATGATACACTGGAAAACTTTCTTCAAATCGTCCAGGAAGAAAAATTTACACGTTATCCAATTATAGACGGGGATAAGGACCATATTATCGGCATGGTCAATATAAAAGAAGTCATGACGGACCTGATCATGAATCGTGAATTATCTTCAAGCACACTCGAATCGTATATTCGTCCAATTATCAGGGTCATTGACAGCATTCCGATCCATGAACTGCTTCTAAAAATGCAGAAGGACCGAATCCATATGGCCATTTTGATGGATGAATATGGCGGAACTTCGGGTCTCGTGACAGTAGAGGATATCATCGAAGAAATTGTCGGAGAAATCCGGGATGAATTTGATATGGATGAAGTGCCAATGATCCGAAATACAAAAGAAGGACACTATATTATTGATTCAAAAGTTCTTGTCAGCGAGGTCAATGACCTTCTTGGAACTGACATCAATGATGAAGATGTCGATACCATCGGCGGCTGGATCTTGACTGAAAATTACGAAGCCAAACAGGGCGATACAATCCAGCACGAAAAGTACCTCTTTAAAATCCTTGATATGGAGGAACACCATATTAAGTACATTGAGGTAACAGCCGTTCCTGAAACAGAAACGGCTCCTGCACAAAAAATACCCTTAACGGAGACCGAGGTCTTGTCATAGGACTATAGTAAAGGAACAGCCCATTGGGAGCTGTTCCTTTTTTATTGATCCACTATTATTAACGAAAAGGACAGCTAATCATATAGCCTATATAGAAAAAAAGCTCTCTAAAGAAAAAAGGAATTTTCGTTTTTAATGATGTATAAACCGAACTCTGTGTCGGGGATGAATAAGCCTCCATCCCAACATTCTCCGTCATTAGCATAGCTCTTTTCATATGCAGAGGATCGCCGACGATGAGAAATGTCTCCAAGTGATTATTGGAAGCAACATTAAGGGCGTACTGGAGATTCTCTTCTGTTATGGCAGATTTTGTTTCAATAAGAATGTCTTCTGTCTTAACATTATTTTTTATAGCATATTCCCTCGCGGCCTCCGATTCAGCAAACATGTCCTTACCACTCTTGCCGCCTGTAAAAATTATCTTCTCAGCATATCCATTTTCATAGAGCCAATTCGCATGGTTTATTCTCTCACGTAAAACAGGAGATGGCTCGTCATCCCAAGCTGCAGCCCCGAGGACAATCGCTGCATCCGCCTTAACCAATTCATTTTGGGAACTGAAAGACCAAATGCTGTACGCTGAATAGCCTATGAAAATAAGAAAACTAATGCTGAAAACAAAGACAATCCTGTCAATCCGCTTTTAGGGCATTATTATCCATCCTTTTATCCATTTAATAGTGCTCATATGGATTTTTCTTTCCCGTTCTTTGTGTGTTTCTAGGTGCATGGGCACGAATCGGCTGCTTTCGTTCCCTTTCTTTGCTCTTTTCTTCATCTATGGG
>NZ_VLKI01000009.1:0-50818 GCF_007830235.1 Cytobacillus oceanisediminis | reverse complement strand
ACGAATCCGGCTCTTTCGTTCCCTTTCTCTGCTCTTTTCTTAATCCAAGGGGACGAGCAAACCGGCTTCCGGCTCCCTGCACGCGTAATAGTTTGGCTGCACCCTCCAACCCTTACGCTCTCGGAACCCTAATCGTAAATTTAGTACCCTTTCCTTTTTCACTGCTCACTGTTATTTTTCCATCATGCAGCTGGACGAGCTGTTTAACAATGGAAAGCCCTATGCCGAATTCACCAAATGAATGATTGGTCCTGGACAAATCCGCTTTGTAAAACCGCAGCCAAATGGACTCGATTTCCTGCGGATCAATGCCTATGCCTGTATCTTCTATTTCAATGATTGTTTCATTGGGACTCTCGTTCCCCCTTAAAAATATGCGGCCATTCTCCGTAAATTGGATGCTGTTCTTGACGATGTTCATGAGAATTTGGATGAGGCGGTCATAATCCGCATAAACAGAAATATCTTCATCACCCTCTATATAAATCCTATTTCCTTTTTCCTCTGCCTGAATTTCAAGCTGCTCCTTTACAATTTCCAAGGCTTCCATCAGATTAATATCCATTTTATTTAACTGCAGCTGATTGGATCTGATTTTCTCATAATCAAGATTTTCATTTACAAGACGAATGAGCCTTTTTGCTTCCCGATCAATCAGTACCATCCCTTTTGCTTTTTCCTTCTCCGGGATCCATCCATCCTTAATCCCTTCAGCCAATCCGCTGATTGTAGTTAGGGGTGTCCGCAATTCATGCGACACGTCTGCAATAAATTTTCTCCTTCTATTTTCCAGCCGTTTAATTTCTTCATTTGATTCCTTTAGCTTGGCTGCCATTTCATTAAAATCCTTAGCCAGATCACCGATTTCATCCATATATGTATATGGGACATTCACATCATAATTCCCGGATGAGATCATGGAGGCAGCATTCCGGAGATCTGTAATCCTTTTGATCAGGTTTTTGGAAAGGACGAGGCTTAATAAAATAGTTGCTGTTAAGGAAATAATGATGGTATATAATAAAAATCTGTTTAGCTGGCTCACCACTTCCATGGCGCCGGTGATTGGCGATAGCAGCAGCACCCCGCCAATGAGCCTGCCTCCCTGCATATAGGGAAGGGCAACCAATGTTACTTCCTGATCAAAACGTTTTATATCATGCTTGACAGATACTCTATTCCCTTTTGAAATTTCCTCCCATTCAGCCTTTGTCAGCTGAATCATCGGATCTGACTTTAGCTCCGGGTACAAGACCCTGCCTTTATTGTCAAAGAGAATATATTTGATATTCCTTGCGTCCAGCAGCTGGCTGTATTCGGTTAAAAATTCCTCGTTTCCTTCTATCCGGACAGTTAAATCTGTTAAAATCCGTTCTCCATAGGAATTTAATTCATCCACTTTATTTTCGAAAATATAATTCTCAACAAACTGGGAGAAAAGCAGGCTTAATAATAGGAACGCCAAAATTAGAATGCTGACGTGGCTGATCAGCAGCTGATAAAAATATTTAATTTTCATTACCCGCTGCCGTTTCATCAAATTTATAGCCAACTCCCCAAACCGTATGGATAAAAGGCTGTTCTGCCGTGCCTATCTTTTTCCTGAGCCGTTTTATATGCACATCAACAGTCCGCTCATCTCCGTAAAACTGATATCCCCAGACACTATCAAGCAGCTGTTCCCGTGTAAAAACCTGCTTCGGATGTTTAACCAAATAAAAGAGTAAGTCAAACTCTTTAGGAGTCAGATTGTTAAGAACCTGACCATTAAAATAGGCCTCCCTTGATTCTTTGCTGATTTTAAAAAATTCGCTGGAAATATAATGGCTCTCTTCACCAGAAGCCGTTTCAGCCTGAAACCGTCTTGTGACAGCTTTAATTCTTGCCATTAGCGTAAGTGGGCTAAAGGGCTTTGTTACATAATCATCAGCTCCCATTTCCAGCCCTAACACCTGGTCGGATTCACTGTCCTTGGCCGTGAGCATAATAATTGGCACCTTGCTTAGTTCCCTTATTTTTCGGCAAAGAGTCACTCCATCCATGATGGGAAGCATCCAGTCAACAATTATGAGATCCCATTTTTCTTTATTGAACCGCTCGAAGCCTTCCTGGCCATCATGGACAAAAACTCCCTGATAACCTTCTTTCATAAAAAACATCTCAAGCATTGAACAGACACTTACGTTATCTTCCACAACAAGAATTCTCATTTTCCCACACCATCCCCGAACATCTTCTTTCCTTAAATTAAATCGAAATTATCGTTTTTTTTCAATGAATATCTCTGTACCTTATAGATTTCTTCATAAATTTTTTTATGGTTTCACTATATCTTGGGACATGCTATAAACGAAGCAATATTTAGAAAAGGAGTGTTTGACACCATGAAAAAAAGATTATTAACAGTATTGGCTTTTTGTTTCCTTTTAATAGGATCGGCCCTTTCAGTGAACGCAGAAGTTATGCCAAAAGCCAAAACACCAAATCAAGAGCAAAAACACGAATATCATCACCGCATTATTGATGAATCCCTTTTAAATAGCCTGCAGGAGAAAGGGTATACAAAAAAAGAAATTTTCATAGCAGCCCATATTGCCAAATTCTCAAAGCAAAAGGTTGAAGAGGTTTTGGCTTTTTATAAAAAGAATGATTCTTCCTGGGAGAAAACAGCCCAGCATTATGGAGTCGATTTAGATAAAATTAGGAATCACCATCATCACATGGATAAGTTCCTTGAAAAAAATAAAGTCATTGTCCTTAAAACCGTCTCAGAGTATTCGGGGAAAACAGACCAAGAATTGCAGGGATATCTTGATAAAGGAATACCTTTGCGTTTCCTCGTTTCCGGTTCAGCCATGGCTAAGGCGGCCAACAAGGATTTAGGCGATATTATTAAAATGAAGGAACAGGGAAAATCTTTTCATGAAATAAAAAAAGAACTCAATCTTGAAAAAGAACAAATCCATACTGAAATGAAAAAGCTTGTAGATAAAATCCATGAGGATATTAAAACAGGAGAGTAACTATTTTACAGCAAAAAACCGCAGAGGCCCTACTCTGCGGTTTCGTTTTTTTTTATTCAGGATTATAATTTAATTGGAGGTGTTTACCATGATGGATGAAAGCCCGCTGCCATCCCCTGACGACATGGATGAAGAAACCTTATTTATGGTTTCCCAAACTTTCAAAGCCTTATCTGATCCAACCAGGCTGCGTATTTTGCATTTATTGTTTCACGGGGAGTACTCGGTTAATGACATAGCTGAAAATCTTTCACTTTTGCAATCAACTGTATCCCACCAGCTCCGATTTTTGAAGAACCTCAGACTGGTCAAATTCCGGCGTGAAGGAACCACTCTTTTTTACAGCCATGACGATGAACATGTCATTAGTTTATTGAAGCAGGCTATCGAACACGCCCAGCATTCCTGATGAAGCTGTCCTCTGGTCACCCATAGCCTTAATTGCAGTTCTCACTATGGCCGGGACAGCCTTCTTTCTCCCCCTCCACCTGTATTGTACTATGCTCAATGCCGTATTCGTCATGCAGCACCGATTGTGCTTCATGAAGGACAGCATCATGGCCTCCAGCATGCTCAATAACGAGGTGGCAGCTCAGGGAAGGAAAACCGGATGTAATCGTCCAAATATGAAGATCATGTACATCCCTGACATGGTTAACTTTGAGAAGCTCCTTTTTTATATCTTCAGGATTCAAATGGGAAGGAGTCCCCTCCATTAAAATATGGAAAGATTCCTTTACGACTCTCCAGCCACTAATTAAAATCAGTATAGCCACAATCACACTGGCAATCGGATCTGCTATGCCCCAGCCAAAGAAGTAAATCAGAAGTGCAGCTGCAATAGCTCCAACAGAACCAAGCAAATCCCCTAATACATGCAAAAATGCGCTCCTGACATTCAAGTTATCGTCCTTATCTCCTCTCATTAAAATAAAGGCTGCAGCAATGTTCACAAGCAGGCCGATAGATGAGATAACGAGCATTCCCAAGCTTTGAACCGCTGGCGGCTCAAGAATACGATGATACGCTTCATAGAAAATATAGAAAGAAATCAGGAGAAGTGTAATTCCGTTTATTGATGCAGCAATGATTTCAAACCTTTTATACCCGAATGTTTTCGAATTTGTAGCCTTCTTTTCCCCCATTTTAATGGCCAGAAAGCTTAATCCTAGTGCGGCTGCGTCACTCAGCATATGCCCCGCATCCGATAGCAGTGCCAGACTGTTAGTGAGAATACCGCCTATTACCTCTACGACCATAAAGGAAGCGATCAGAAAAAATGCCCCCATTAAAGCTTTTTTATTGCCTGTATGATGGTGATCATGCGAATGTGAATGACCATGCCCGTGTCCGTGTCCCATGCTCTGCACCTCTTTTTATATGAATATATGCTCATATATATTATGTATGACATAGCTTTATTGTTCAATGTTTTTTTATGTCTCCCTTTATATTTAGACTAATTACAAAAAATAAAACACAAAAACTGCCTGAATGAACAGGCAGTCCTTTTGTTCGATAGTTAATAAAAAAAGAGCACATGTTAATTTTTTTGTATAAAGGGTAAACACTAAAAAAAGCAGCATGGGGAGGTGGATCACTTTGTACATTGTTTATGCAAGCCTGATTCTTATTGCCGCGTCCTTGATATTTCTTGGCATATACGCATTTAAAACTTACAAGGATGCCAAGCCGGCAATTGAAAAGCTGAACGCAATAAGCACTGTCATGCAGCTGAAGGCAGATCAGTTAAAAAGCGGAGTTGATGAGCTGACATCAACACAACAAGAGATCCAGAAGGATATAGATTATAAGAAACAAACGTTTAATAATACTATTTCAGCAGTAAAAGAAACACCGAAAAAAATAAAAAAATGGTGGAACATTAAAATACCATTCATCCACCAAATCAAATAAAAACGAGGGGCTAACCCCTCGTTTTTATTTGTGTTACTTAATTGAAAGAGTGCGATATGCATCTGCATCCGACTTCCCATCGCTATTGTCATTATCTTTATCCTTCATTTTATGGTCAGGCTTTTTCGTTTTATGCCTATGGTAAATCGCACTTATTTCACCGCCAATAACAAGAGCAAGCCCTGTCAAAAAGAACCATAGCATCATGACAATTACTCCGCCCAAGCTTCCATATGTAGCGGAATAATTTCCAAAATTGCTTACATAATAAGATAAACCCAGTGATATAAGCAGCCACATTACAGTTGCGGCCAGTGCACCAGGGATAACCTGTTTAAAAGGATAGTGCTTATTTGGGGCAACCTTATAAAGGATTGCCAAAACAGATACCATAATGGCAAATGCAATTACCCATCTTAAAACTGTAATAAGAACTTGCATGCCGTTTGGTATATGAATAAAGTTTTCTACAAAGTTCATAATCACTTTTCCGAAAACCGGCAAAACCATTGCGATGATAACTGCTACAATCAATCCTAGAGTCAAACCGATAGATATGAGCCTTGATTTAATAAACGGCCTTGATTCCTTAACGTCAAAAGCATCATTCATAGCTCTTATAAATGCCTGCATCCCGTTGGAAGCCGACCATAATGTACCGATAATACCAAAAGTCAGCAGTCCGCCATTTGGCTTCGTTATAATATTTACAACATTGTCCTCAATTACACTATATGAATCTGCCGGCATCACTGTCTGCAAATAAGTTAATGCTTTTTGGGGATCCAAAGAAAGGTATGGAACAATGGAAATAAGCAGGATTAACAAAGGAAAAATGGAGAGCATATAGTAATAGGCTTGCTCAGCTGCAAGCCCGGTTGCCCGATCATTTTTAAATTCCTTTCCGAGCTTCTTGCCAAATTTTATAACCTTATTCATTTTTACTTATCCTCCCTTGTCCATCTTAAGAAGCTTTGTAAGAATTCTTTTCCCCATGGATAGAGGTTATAATCATTTTTCATCAGAAAAAATATTTATCAATTTTTTTGATTTTTAAGTTGCGTTTTGGAAGTAATGGAATTATAATACAAGTATCAAAACATTTTGATTTAACAAAACATCGATAGAGTTTCATACTACTTCTATTTTTCACACTAAAAAAATCAATTTTTTTTGATTAATAAAACAAATTTTATTGATTAAGGAGTTGGATTTATGTTTCGCTTTGAAGAATTTATGGTCATAGAGCTTAAACAAAAAGAAATTGAAAAGGAAGCTCGGAATGCCTGGAAGTTCTCTCCTCCTCTAAAAAAAACACCTGCCCGCAAGACACCTGCCAGACAGGAATTTGCAGGCTGCAGGTGCATCCCATGTGAAACCTGTTAATTTCAGTTTTTACTGGAAAGGAGGTGAGATTATGTTGAATTTCTTTAAATCCTTATCCGTTACAAAAGATGGCAAGGAATGCTGCCAAATTGAAATCAAGGAGGCAGAAAATAAAGCAGATACTGATTGCTGCCAGCCATCCAAACCTTGCTGCTAGTCCCCTGAAAAAGAAAGGTGCCGCCAGACTAAACTGGGACACCTTTTCTATTTTTGATATAAATTATTAAACATTCTTTTCATAAAATAATCATCTTCACACTTTTCACGTTTAAAAGGTATTCTCTTCCCTCTTTTCACGACCTTTTCCTGTGCTTCCCAAGCATTTGGCTCCTTCTTCAAATGAAGCATATTATTCCGGTTTTTAAGGTCCTTGTAAAAGATATATGCCTCATCTGGATGGCCATGAAAAAAATAAAGCCTCTTTTCTCCTGTTGATTCGCCGCTCATATACTTTTTTAAACTCTCCAAATGGGGATCTTCTCCGGCAGAAAGAACTGTATATTTCATCAGATCAATCATATTCATATGCATGCTCTGATCAATAATTTCATCATATTTATGTCCAAAACTTGCAAAGACATCTCTTATTACCTGCTCGTTGAATTCCTTTGTCCGTATTTCCTGCTTCCTGACGCATTCAAGATCCTCTTTTTTAATATCCTTGGCAAAAACTGCGCCTGTAAAATTTAATGACAGCAGTATCATCATTAAAGTGAATAACCATCTTCGCATAGAATCACCTCGCAGGTATTTTTCCATTAAAAGAAAAAATTATCCTTTTAATTCGAATGGAGCTGTAGATGCTTAGATCAACAAATTATTTGGGAGGTACGTGGTGGTAACCATGTTAATCCAAGAAATGTTATAATCATTTTTATAAATGTACCTGCCAAAGTTCTTTTCAGGACATGGACTAATGTTTTAGAAAGGATAAAATGGCACAAGCTCTCATATTATTGTACAAAGCCTTAGGTGAATTGCCAGCAGAATAATCCTGGCTTTGCAGTCTTAACTCTCACCTATTCTAAACTTCTTTTGCCCATGCAATCATGTTTTTTATTTTTATAGCTCTTTTAATCCGCTCCAGGCACTCAGCGAACCGCGGGCGGTCCGACGCTCCTAGGCGTGAACGCCTGCGGGGTCTCCCTTTTACTCGCGTTTCCCGCTGGACATTGAATAAGATCCTTGAATTAACATCGGACAGGAAATGCGTAGGCATTTTCGAGGAGCTCTTGCCTTCCGCTCCAATCAAAAGGGTGCCAAAATCAACAATGAGCTAACATAGCCTATTTTATAAGTGCGGATTTAATCAGCTTTTTCTTAAAATAACTAAAATGGGGGTCATTTATGAATGTTCCGTTAGAATCCGCAGTTGAGCAAAACGTACATAAAGGGTTATCGAAAGCCAAACTTGCCAAGAGAATCTTCTTTATCATATTAGGAGCGGTTCTTATGGGAGTCGGGATTGAAGAATTTTTAGTCCCCAATAAGATACTGGATGGCGGAATTGTAGGCATCTCCATTATCCTTTCCCATCTATCTGGCTGGAAGCTCGGCTGGTTCATATTCGTTTTGAATATTCCATTCTTTTATATAGGCTACAAGCAAATAGGAAAAACCTTTGCGTTATCCACCATATTGGGCATCGCCGTATTATCCGCTACCACCCTCCTTTTGCATGACGTCCCTGTATTTACAGAAGACTTGCTATTGGCGACGGTATTTGGCGGAATTGTCCTTGGAATAGGGGTCGGCATGGTTATCCGGTACGGAGGATCATTGGATGGAACAGAAATTCTGGCCATTCTCGTAAACAAAAAACTCCCCTTCTCTGTAGGGGAAATCATCATGTTCTTCAATATCTTTATTTTTGGAACAGCTGGTTTTGTATTCGGATGGAATCGTGCCATGTATTCCATCCTTGCTTATTTCATTGCTTTTAAAACCATTGATGTTGTCATACGCGGACTTGATGAGTCCAAATCTGCTTGGATTATAAGTGAAAAGCACCAAGTGGTCGGCGAAGCAATCCTTGCACGGCTCGGAAGGGGAGTTACCTATTTAAATGGTGAAGGCGCCTATACTGGCGACGATAAAAAAGTAATATTCTGTGTAATTACCAGACTGGAAGAAGCAAAACTAAAAGCCATTGTCGAAGAAATCGACCCCAATGCGTTTTTAGCAGTTGCTGATATTGCTGAGGTAAGAGGAGGAAGATTTAAAAAGAAAGCCATCCACTAAGGATGGATTTTTTTATGGCTTTGAAGGGCTTTATAACTTGATTTATGACCCGGCTCGGGAATTATGCGTAGCCGGCACTTCTTATGCGCGGAGCTGGACCTTTACGAGCGGACACGTATCATTTACGCGAGGATTTTAATTGTTTACACGCGATTTTTAACCTTTTACGTGCTTATTCGGCTTTTATGCGCAGGATCCTCCTCTTTGCGCGCGGCTACACTCCATTTATTCGCGGACTTCCTTGATTTACGCGCGGGTTTGAACTGGTTATGCTCTCCAGTTCTTTTATGCGCGGAGTTGGACCTTTTACGAGCGGACACGTATCATTTACGCGCGGGTTTCAATTGTTTACGCGCGATTTTATACCTTTTACGCGCTTCTTTGGTTTTACGCCGGCTATTAAATCAAAATAACAAATAAATAGGTTAACAATAAAATAAATATCAAAAGGATGATGGTAGTTATTAAATAGATTAAAGACCGTGATGAAGTGTAGGTTTGCGTATTAATCCTTTTGCGAACCCGAAAATAATTCATGGTTGAATATAGCAGGATGGTAAGTCCGGTAACCAGCGAGAATAGACTTAATGCTACCGCAATCCTGTCAGCAAATTCATTTACCCTCTGTATGTTATTAAAATGCAGTGTAGATGCCAGAACTCCTATGCCGATTACAGCTATAGACGTACGAACCCATGCCAAAAAAGTACGTTCGTTGGCCAAGTGCTGCTGTATGTATTTTGACTCCTTTGTTTCTTCCATTTGAAACAACTCTCCCCGGATTAGAGTATAGCTTTATATTTTCCATTTAATCTCAAGTTAAACTCAAAAAAAGGGACAGCAAACGCTGACCCCATTTTTTTATTATAGAATATCCATCCAGATTTTAATGGATGTACCTAGGATAAGCACAGCCAAGATTACCTGCAGAACCTTGGTATTTACTTTCTTTCCGGCATTGGCACCTAGAGGAGAAGCTATTAAGCTGGCAACGACCATGATAGCTGCAGGAATATAGTCTACCTGGCCAGTCGCCACTTTTCCGACAGTTGATCCAATTGAAGAAATAAAGGTAATCGCCAGTGATGTTGCAATGGTCATCCTTGTAGGAATTTTTAACACAACGAGCATGATTGGAACAAGGAGGAATGCCCCTGCAGCACCAACGATACCAGCTCCTATTCCGACAACTAGAGCAAAGATGGCTGCAAGCCATTTATTGAACTTTACCTGATCCAATGGTATATCGTCCAACCCCTTTTTCGGTACGAACATCATGATTGCAGCGATTAAAGCCAATACTCCGTACACTAGGTTAATGCCGCCTTCAGACATGAAACGTGATCCGTAGCTTCCGATCAAACTACCGATTAATATAGCAGAACCCATATATATAATAAGTGTTTTATTTAAATAACCGCCTTTTCTGTACGCCCAGACGCCCCCAATTGTAGCAAAAAACACCTGTACAGCACTGATTCCCGATACTTCATGGGCGGAAAATGACGCTAAACCAAATAATGGTGGAATGTATAAAAGCATAGGATATTTAATAATTGAACCGCCGATTCCGACCATACCGGAAATATAAGAGCCGATGAAACCAATTAAAAAGATAACGATTAAAAAGGTAAAATCCATGTGGCTGTTCCCTCCTTTAAATCGACAAAAGGGAGTCAAAACTCCCTTTTATCATTTCATTATATTAGCCTTTTTTAACCCAGAACTTCAGAACTCCATTATCGTCCTCATGTTTTAAAAGTTCATGGCCAGTTGATTCTGTCCAGGCAGCTAAATCTTTAACTGCACCTTTGTCAGTTGTATGAATTTCAAGCACTTGGCCTGATTCGATTTCTCCGATTGCTTTCTTTGTTTTTACGATTGGCATTGGGCAAGCTAGACCTTTTGCATCTAATACTTTTGTTACGTTCATGATTTCATTCCCCCGATTTTTTATAGTTAATATTCAAGTTAAAGCAGAGTCTCATTCAAATAAGTTATCTTACCGCACAGCGGTTAGGCCCGATTTCCATTTCACGCTGTTTCTCTTCATCCGGGCTGATTTTACCCATATTTGTTTCACGGATTTCCTGATAAGCATTCGGCTGAGGAGGAAGGTTTTCAGAAACCAATTTTCTGAACTCACCATCGTCTTCAATGTTTAAGCCGTGGTTTTTAGCAAATAAGGTGCCAAGCTTTTCAGATACGCTGCCATCTTCATTTAACTCATCAATGATCATGAAGTGTGCAGGCATAACAATTAATTCGCTTGATAGCTCTTTGTAGCGCTTATAGAGTGTTTCTCTTAAATCTCCAGCCCAGTCACCGGCTTTACCCGCCAAGTCAGGACGTCCGATTGAATCGATGAATAGAATATCACCTGAAAGAAGGTATTGATCATCTACTACGAAAGATGTTGAACCAATTGTATGGCCTGGTGAATAAACAGCTTGAATGCTGATTTTAGTAGAACCAATCATTACTTCGTTTCCATCTTCAAGGCGGTTGTATTCAAATGTTAATTCTTCAGCATCCTTAGGAGGAAGCCAGTAAGAAGCACCCGTTTTTTCAGCAATCTTGCGTCCGCCTGAAATATGGTCGGCATGCAGGTGTGTATCAAAGACATGCTTGATTTCTGCATTCTTTTCAGCAGCAAAATCAGTAAATACATCAGTCATTCTTGTTGCATCAACGATTGCAGCTTCACCGTTTGAAATAACCATGTAAGATAGGCAGCCTTTACCGATGCGGACGAATTGGTACATTTCTCCGCCATCCTTCAAGTCACCTACTTTAACTGGTTCAAGTTGTTCACTCCACGCTTTCATTCCGCCTGTCAGGTAAGAAACTTCACGTCCTGCTTCTTCAAGCATTTCTGCAACCATGACGGAAGAACCTTCTTTTGCACATACTACTAAAAGTTCTTTATCGGCTGGGATCTTATCAAGAATAGGTTCAACCCCATCAAGAAGATCGAAGTAAGGAACATTCAAATATTCGAAGTTTTTGCCTTCGATTTTCCAATCGTTAAAGTCACTTTCATTGCGGACATCAAGAACGAAAAGTTCTTCGTTATTGAAAACTTTCTTCGTTACTTCCTTAGCAGTCATTGCTTTTGCCATCTTTATACCTCCTACTGTATCATTTCGTTTAAAATTTTTTAGTTCACTTTTGCTTCAGTTGGTCCATTCCACTGGGACATTCCAGGTACAACATTGATTACGTTTGAAAAGCCTTTTTCGGCCAATGTCTGTGATGCCATATCACTGCGGCTTCCCGTGCGGCATACCACATAGATTTTCTTATCCTTGTTCAATTCGCCGATGCGCTCTTCCAGTTCGCCGAAAGGAATTGAAACAGCGTTCGGAATATGGCCGAATGCAAATTCCGCAGGTTCCCTTACATCAATAACGACAATATCTGAATCTGAATCAAGCTCTTTTTGAAGCTCATCATTTGAAGCAACTGGCTCAAACTTTGTTGCTTCGCGCTCTTCATTTGCACTTGCTTTGCGGATATAGTGCTTAAGCACATCTCCCTCTTCAATCGTTCCAAGGTATTGATGTCCTGAACTTTTTGACCAAGCCTGGATATCTGCCTTTGAACCTTTATCCGTTGCAAGAACCTCAAGTACTTCACCAGGATTTAAATCATTGATCGCTTTTTTTGTTCTGACAATCGGCATTGGACAAGCAAGGCCTTTCGCGTCTACTGTAAAGTTTGTTTTTAATGCTTCCATTTAAAAATCCCCCTATCTTATTTACGAAATTTGATTATATGAATAAGTTGACATTGCCATCTTCAGCATCTGCTAAGTATGCAGCAACACCGGCAAATTCAACGCCATCAATAATTTCATCTTGTTTGAACCCAAGAAGGTCAACCGTCATTTGGCAGGCTACAAGCTTAACATCCTGTTCTTTTGCCATTTCAATAAGGTCGCTTACTGGCATTGTGTTGTGTTTTTTCATGATATCTTTAATCATTTTAGGACCCATTCCAGCCATATTCATTTTTGAAAGGCCCATTTTTTCAGGTCCTCTTGGCATCATTTTGCCAAACATTTTTTCTATAAACGATTTATTCACTTGAATTGGTTCATCTTTCCTTAAGGCATTTAACCCCCAGAATGTGTGAAAAATCGTTACCTCGTGATCGTAAGCAGCAGCACCATTCGCAATAATATAAGCCGCCATTACTTTGTCATAGTCCCCGCTGAAAAGAACAATCGTTGTTTTTTTCTTTTCCATTTGTTCTTCTTCCTCCCTTACCCTAATAGGTATATATTTAATCAAAAAAAATCTTTGTTTGTTTAAATTTGACTGTGATAATAGTGTTAATACCTCATATTGCATTAATACCTTACAGGGTATATAATATCTTGTATTTGATAATCTGTCAACAGGTTTTTTCTTTTTTAATTTATAAAGGGGAGAATCAATTTCTCCCCTTTTATTTAAAGTATCCTTGCTTCTTTTGAAACCAGTTTCAAGCATTTGCGTCTTTTAGTGCGTATGGTGAAGCGCACAGCGGTTAGGCCCAATCTCCAGTTCTTGTTGCTTTTCTGCTTCGGCCTTAATGACGCCGCGGTTAATCGCTACAATTTCCTCAAAGTTTGGAGGAGTTTCAGTATTTGCATTCGCAACAACCATATCTACGAATTCTTCCTTATTTTTATTCTGCATAAGTTCATTTCTTGAACGAATATTTCCTAACAGATCTCCAATAAAGCCTTCTTCGTTCATTTCATCATCCAAATCTGCATAATGTCCTGGAAGAACAATTACATCATCTGCAATTGAAGCAACTTTTTCATAGACTGTATTAAACAAGTCCTGTGCCCATTCTGCAACTTTTCCTCCCAGGTCTGGACGTCCAAGTCCCCCGACAAAGATTGTATCTCCAGAGAACAATAGTTTGTCGTTCACAAAGAAAGATACGCTGCCTGGTGTATGTCCAGGAGTTTTAACAGCAAGTACTTGCAGTTTTACCTCTTCAAATACGATTTCATCATGCTCTTCCAATGCGTTGAAGTCAAAAGTAGCGCCTTCACTTCTCATTAGGTAGTATTTACCCCCTGTACGCTCTGAAAGTTCTTTACCGCCTGAAATATGGTCAGCGTGTAAATGGGAATCTACAATATGAGTAATCTTAACCCCATCTTTCGCTGCTTCTTCTTCATAAATTCCAGTAAACCTGGAAGGATCAACTATTAAAGCTTCATTTTCGGAAACAACCATATAGGAAAGGCAACCTTTTCCGACACGGATGAATTGATATACCTTTACATTTTCATCGCGATATACTTCTGCTTTATATAAGTATTCGCTCCAGGATTTCATACCCCCTTGCAGATATGAAATATTGGCAACTCCAGCTTCCTCCAAAGACTCAGCTACAAATTTTGAAGATCCTTCTTTTGCACAAACAACAAGAATTTGTTTATCCTTTGGAAGTTTTTCAAGAGCTGGTCCTACCCCGTCAATTAAATCAAAGTATGGAATATTAACTGATTCAACTTTTTCTCCTTCAATTTTCCAGTCCCTATAATCACTTTCATTTCTTACATCCAGAATGAATAAGTCCTTTTTCTCAATTACAAACTCAGCAACTTGTTTTGCAGTCATCTCTTTCATGCGAATTACCCCCATCCGTATATTTTTATCTAAAAAAATATTGCAATATGATAGTCAATTACTGGGCCTGATTTATTCTGTTGGCCCTACCCAATTCATCATGCCGCCAAGCATATTAATTACGCTAAAACCCTTGCTTTCAAGAAAGCGAGCAGCTAATCCGCTTCTGTTGCCTGATCGGCAAACCATAACATATTCCTTATTTTTATCAAGCTTATGCATACGGAATTCAATTAATCCAAGCGGAATATGAATAGCTGAAGGTATCTTTCCTTCTTTTACCTCATCCACTTCACGTACGTCAATAATATTGAATTGCTCTCCGGCACCTAATTTTTGTTCTACTTCTTTAACAGTCATTGTTTTCATTTTTAAATCCTCCCCGTTATCTCCAGGCGCTTACTCCGCCTTTGATATTTGTAATGTTTTTAAAACCTGCATTTTTTAGCATTTTGCTTGCTTTGCTGCTTCTCATTCCGCTTTGGCAGATAACAACTACTTCTTTGTCCTTTGATAGCTGGCCCATTTTCTGGTGAAGCTGATGAAGTGGCATGTTAACAAACCCTGGAACATGGAAGCCTTTAAATTCTGCAAGAGTTCTTACATCAATGTATTGCTTGCTTTTGTCCTTTAATTCATTCTTCAGCTGAGCAGTTGTCATCTGCTTGATGCCCTTTACTGGGATCAGCTTCTGAGCTAGAAGAATAATAAGCAGGGCAATAATAATTCCATTTACAATAGTCATTTGTTTACCTCCGAATTTGTTTGATTTTAAGCATTAATATAGTGTTAATCGAGTATCCTATATACCTCATAGGGTATATTGTAACTTAATAAAAAAAGGAAGTCAACTACCTTTTATCTGCTTTTAACAAGTAAGTTGACGGCCTCTTCAATCATGCTGGAGTTCTCTATTCCTCTTTCAGCGCTTTCGAGAATACAATGTTCAAGATTTGAGCTGACGATAACAGCAATTGCTTTATCAATTGCAGACCGGGATGCTGTTAGTTGGGTAATGACAGATTTGCAATCTTTTTCTTCCTCCATCATTTTCAAAATGCCTCTAAGCTGCCCCTCAGCCCTTTTAATTCGATTTTGAGTTTTTGCATCGTATAACACAATCTTCACCCCATTTTATTTTACATAATGGCATTCAGGCATTGAAAAACCGACTATTTTAAAACCCTTTTTGCGGAGCATTCTTATTCCCACATTTTTTTCTAATGAATTGGATGCAACCAAATGGATCTGGTTATGAGGTATTTCTTTAATGTACCTTTTTATATATGGAATCGGAAGATTGATCGCCCCAGGTATTTCACAATGGCAGGAATCGTTATAATCCCTGACATCCAGCAGGACGGTATCTTCTTTCGGAATGCATTGCTCTAAACTATAACATGGTATGTTTTTCACAGGGTAATACCTTTTGAAAAACGGGATTATAAGTAACAACATAGTTAGTAAAATATACAGCATTATAATCTCCTCTGCATTTATGATTCACTTACAACATATATATTATACCCCTAAAGGTATGATGTCAATCTTTAAATCAAATTTTTTTTATAAACTAAACTTGCCTGTTGATTCCGCTCCACGGACTTACTTTCCGAAGGCGGTCCGGGAACCTCCTCCCGCTGGACTTTGAATAATAGCCTCGAATAAACACCGCTCGAAGGAAATGCGAATGTATTTTCTCGACCCTTCCATTCCAATCAACAGGGTGCCAAAATCAAAAATAAGCTTTACACAGCCAATAAAAAAAGACACCCCAAATGAGGTGTCTTTTGCTTACTGCTTAGCAGCAGTCACTTTCATTACCTAACAGGACAAGGCCTTCTCTTTGCTTATCATGCTCAAGAGTCATGCCTTCTGTGTAAGATTTGATCTCCGAATCAAAGGCAACCTGGATTTCATTGATTGTTTCTGTTATATCATCTGTTTCCGGCTCATCCAGAGCCAGTCCAATCTGTGGGCCTCCTCAGCCATAGCCTGCAAAATAAACTCTAATACCGCCCACATTTTTCTCCTGCAGCACTTGCTTCAGCAGGTCACGCGCTTCGTCTGTAATTTTCAAAACGTTCATCCTTTCTTCTCGTATATTTTCAGTAATTCGCTATAGCCAATTTGCTCGTCCTCTAACCATGGAATAACTGCAAGGTCCTTCGCCAGTTCATTCTTAACCTTAAGAATCCATTCTTTTTCATAAGCGGCCTTACCGCGCAAAATTGGGTCTTCGGTATCCAAAGCATAGAAACTTTGATTTATGACCCACCATTTAGGCGATATATCCGCCCTTTTCAAATCCTCCTGGAGCCTCACTGCTTCAAATACAGGGGTTGCTTCTGGAAGTGTAACAATTACAACCTCTGTTTCTTTATTGTTCCTCAATTTAGGCAGCAGCTCTTTTACACTTTCAGGAACTTCACCAGTGGATCTCTCCAACTCTTTATGATAAGAATGTGCTGCATCCAGCAGAAGCAGGGTATGTCCAGTTGGTGCCGTATCAATAACTACCACTTCTTCTTTAGCCCTTGCCACTACCTCTGCAAAAGCTCTGAACACGGCAATTTCTTCCGTGCATGGGGATTCAAGATCCTCTTTGATATATGCGATCGCTTCTTCATCAAGCTCTGCCGATACCCTGCTCAGTACCTCTTTACGGTATTTTTCCACTTCATACTTTGGATCGATGCTGCTAATTGTTAAATTGCCAAAGCTATGCTCATTGCCAAATATATGGGTTAAATGTGATGCTGGATCTGTTGTTGTCAAATGGACACGCTTGCCCTTCTCCGCAAGTCCGACAGCAATAGCCGAAGCTGCGGTTGTTTTTCCAACTCCGCCTTTCCCCATTGTAAAAATAACATTTTTATTGCTCTCGTGTAAATCATCCAGTACTGCCTGAAGAGAAGGAATTTCTATTCGATCCTTTTCCTGTGCGATTCCAGACTCAGACTGGTTTTTAGTAAAAAGTTTCCGCAATGATTGCGGACCGGTCAATGACCCGGCGATTAAAGGAACTGCGTATAGGGGTAGTTCTGCCAATTTAGCCGGTATGGCACAAAGTGCTTTTTGCTGCTTCCTATAAAACGCTTCGGAAATGGAATCGCCTTTTAATTCATTTTTAAGTACACCGTTAATTAACACAAGCTGCCTTTTGATTCCTGTATCGCACAACTCATTTGAGGCCCGATCTGCTTCAGCTAATGCGGACGCCTCCGGGCGCGATACGAGAATCAGAGTTGTCTTTTCCCTGTCTGATAACGCTCCCAGAGAATTTGCATAAAGATCTTTTTTTGCACTTAATCCAGAAAGCGGTCCCAGACAGCTTGCCCCATGTGTGCTCTCATTCAAAAAGTCCGTCCATGCTGCAGGAAGCTGAAGCAAACGAAGTGTGTGCCCTGTTGGAGCAGTGTCAAAAATAATATGATCATACTCTTCATGAATTTCGGGATTTGCCAATAAGTTTGTAAACTCATCGAAGGCAGCAATTTCAACTGTACAGGCACCCGAAAGCTGTTCCTCCATTGTTTGGACTACACTTTCAGGAAGCTTGCCCCGGTATGGTCCGATTGTCCTTTCTCTATAGGCTCTTGCTGCCTCTTCAGGATCAAGATTACAGGCAAATAGTCCATTAACATCTGGAATAGCGCTGATATTATTCGTCAATTCCGTTTTAAAAACATCCTGAAGATTGGAAGCAGGGTCAGTCGATACAATCAGCACCTTCTTGCCCTGATCAGCCAGTGTAATAGCCAGCGCACTTGCGGTGGATGTTTTGCCTACTCCTCCCTTCCCCGTAAAAAACATAAAAGGAGTCATTGTAATTTCTGCAGGATCGAATCGTTTTAACATTTTAAAACCTTCCCTCTTATAACAAGCTACTAGATGATTTTTTTGCCTCCAATATAGCTGCGTTAACGCCAAACCATGAAGCCAGCTCCTCATTTGTTGGATAAATGCCTTCCTTAATAGCTTTCCCGTTAAGAAGAATCAGCGGCAGCACATCCGGCCCCTTTTCATTTAAAAGCTTGCTGACAGTTGGATTATTAACATAGACGTCTGGCTCATTTCCCAGATTATATCTTTTTATAGAAAAGCCTTTGCCTTCAAGAAAAAATAATGCGGACGCCACTCTTGCCAGTTCCGGGTCCACACTTGGTCCACAAACGCCTGTCGCACAGCATAATGCCGGATCAAAGATTTCTAATTTTGCCATGTTATCCTCTCCTTTATGAAAATAGCCGGGAAAAGCCCCGGCTTGTATTAACTTTATTGCAGATTTACTCGCCTGTTTCTTTAAACTTCTGGATTCGTTCGCCAATTTCATCACGAACACGCTGGAAAAATGCCCATTTCTCTTCTTCAGTTCCTTCAGCTCTCGCAGGGTCATTGAATCCCCAGTGAACACGTTTAACATGCGGAGGCGTGACAGGGCAGTGATCTGCCGCATGTCCGCAAAGCGTAACAACCAAATCTGCATTATTTAAAATTTCAGGTTCAATTGTATCAGAAGTCTGATTTGAAATATCAATACCTGCTTCCTTCATAGCTTTTACAGCGTTTGGGTTAAGACCATGAGCTTCAAGACCTGCACTTTTTACTTCCCACTGGTCTCCCAAATGTTTTTTTGCCCATCCTTCCGCCATTTGGCTTCTGCATGAATTGCCTGTACATAAGAAATAGATAATTTTTTTGTTTTCCATCATAATCGCTCCTTGGACTCAATTTTAATTGTATTACTGTGGATTAATTAAATTTTGGCAGGTTAATCTCCCTCTTTTAATACCATTTATCAAGATAGAATTAACAGCCAGATATACAAGCCTGTTAAGGTAATGAATAAAGTAGGAATTGTTAAGATAATCCCCACTTTAAAATAATAACCCCAAGTAATTTTAACCCCCTTGGTATTAAGTACATGGAGCCATAAAAGAGTAGCAAGTGAACCAATTGGCGTAATTTTAGGACCCAGGTCAGACCCAATAACATTTGCATAAATTAGCGCTTCCCTTATAGTCCCGCTTGTATTTGTGTCAGCTATTGCTAAAGCATCAATCATAACAGTAGGCATATTGTTCATGAAGGATGATAAAATTGCTGCAATGAACCCCATGCCAATTGTTGCTGCAAATAAGCCCTGGTCAGCAACAGCCTGGATGACATCGGCAAGAACGGATGTTAAGCCAACATTACGGAGGCCATATACCACAACATACATGCCGATTGAGAAAAATACGATTGCCCATGGAGCCCCCTTTATAACGGCAGAGGTATGCACTGCAGGGCTTTTTCTTGCAATAAGTAAAAATAGTATCGAAATGGCACCGGCAATAAAGGAAACCGGTATTCCTAAAAACTCACTCGCAAAGTAGCCGATTAAAAGCACTGCCAGCACTAACCATGACAGTTTGAACATTCTAGCATCCTTAATAGCTTCAACAGGCTGTTTCAATTGGGCCATATCATACTTTTTGGGAATGCTTTTTCTGAAAAATAAATACAGTACAAGAATACTGGCACCTAAGCTGAAGAAGTTCGGCACAATCATTCTTGATGCATACTCGGCAAAGCCGATATTAAAATAGTCAGCGGAAACAATGTTCACAAGGTTGCTGACTACCAGTGGCAGGGAAGTTGTATCTGCAATAAATCCACTCGCCATAATAAATGGAAGAATCATTGCATCTTTAAACTTCAAAGCTCTGACCATCGCAAGGACAATCGGCGTTAAAATAAGAGCGGCACCATCATTCGCAAAGAATGCGGCCACAATTGCACCCAGCAGGGTAACAAGCAGGAACATGCGAAGTCCATTGCCACCTGCATAACGGGCCATATGTAAAGCCGACCACTCGAAAAATCCGATTTCGTCTAAGATAAGTGAAATAATTATTAATGCTACAAATGTTAATGTGGCGTTCCATACAATTCCTGTTACATCGATTACATCCTGAAAGGACACGACTCCGGCTATCAGGGCTACAATCGCTCCGCCGACAGCCGACCAGCCGATTCCAAGTCCTTTTGGCTGCCATATGACTAATGTCAAAGTAGCAAGGAATATAACGGATGCCAATATGACTGATGTCAAACTTTATCCTCCTCTATTCACAAGAAATTCGTTTTCCCTGTCTTTCTAACTCTTTAAGTTTCTCTTCCTGGCTTGGTAAAGTATTAAGGAGCATTTTCACAAATGGATAATACTCATGGCTCTCGTTCAGCGCATAAATGATCCACTGCCCTCTCCTGCTCTCTTTTACCAGGCCAACATCCCTGAGCTTTCTTAAATGCTGGCTAATAGCAGGCTGGCTCATCTGGAAAATTTCAGTGAACTCGCATACACAGCAATCATGCTCTGAAAGAATTCTCATCATCGACAAACGAGTCTTATCGCCAAGCAGCTTTAAAATGCCTGCAGCACGTTCAATGTCCAAAGTTTGATCAGCAATCAAAATAAAATCACCTCTTCTTTATTTTCTTCAATTTAATCATCAGTATTAAAAACATTAATCTCTCATCATTATATAAGTATATTCTTATATACGCAATTAAAAATTAGTAAATGTTTTTTAACTCCTCCTTTTATAAAAATAAATCAATTTTTTTTGATTTAACTAGTTGCACATTGTTACTATTGGAAGTATAATACAATGTATCAAAGGAATTTGATTTAAGGAGGATTCACCATGGACAATATAATTCCTTTAAAAGATACTTCACTGGATGAAACTTTTTCTAAATATGAAGCGAAATTTAAAGCACTTGCTGATCAAAAGCGCCTCCATATTTTGAATCTACTGTGCAAGCAGGAATCCACCTGTGTTTGCGATTTAAGTGAGCTTATCGAAATGCCACAGTCCAAACTGAGCTATCACTTAAAGATTCTTCTTGATGCAGGATTAATTCTAAAAGAGACAAAAGGAACATGGAGCTATTATCGAATCAATCAAGAGGAAATTAATCACCTGCTTTCTCCAGAGTTATGTTGCTTATTTAGACCTAGCTGCTGTTAGGTTCTAAATTTTAATCACTATATCAATTTTTTTTGATTTATAAATCAATATTTATTGATTAAAAAAGGAGAGGAAATTATGTTTATTCAAGAACACTTAGTAAATGCTCAGTTGAAACAAAAGGAAATTGAGAAAAAATCACATCATTTATGGAAATTTTCTAAGAAGCCGGTTGAAGGTTTAAGTTCTAACCTATTAAAAGAAAGGAAATGCTGCACAGTTATTTGTGAAGCATAATAAGGTGACTAAAACATGCTGGAATTTCTAAAAAGCTTTTTATGGATCGCATTGGAGCTTACTATATTATTTGTTGCTATTTCATTTGTCATTAGCCTGCTGCAAGGATATATCCCCTATGAAAAAATTGAGAAGAAGCTAACCGGCAGGAACAAGTTTCTGGCCAGTGCAGCCGCAATTGCTTTCGCATTTATAACACCTTTCTGTTCATGCTCTACTATTCCTGTCGTGGTCAATATGCTTAAGAACAAGATTCCCTTTTCAATTGTCATGATTTTTCTTTTTGCTTCACCTGTTTTGGATCCGACAATATTAACGATTATGGGAGTTGTCATGGGCTGGAAGGTTGCTATAATATACACTTTGGTTACTGCCGTAATTTCCATCGTTATTGGATTCTCTTTGGAAAGGCTTGGATATCAGCAGTATGTAAAAAATGTGATCATGTCAGGATTTCAGGAAAAAAAGCATAAATTTAACTGGTCTTTCGCATGGCAGGAAACTTTAGGACTTATGAAAAGTGTTTACCCATACCTCATCATTGGTGCCGCCATAGGAGCAGGTATACACGGGCTTGTACCGGATGATTTAATAGCAAAATGGTTTGGCCATGATACTTGGTGGCTTATACCTATTGCCGCAATTGCCGGAATTCCTTTATACATCCGTTTATCAAGCATGATTCCGATTTCCCAGATACTTATCTTAAAAGGAATGGCCCTTGGCCCGGTTATGGCGATGATGATCAGCTCTGCCGGTGCAAGCCTGCCAGAAGTCATTCTTTTAAAATCTATTTTCCATAAACAGCTGGTGATCGCCTTTATTGCTTCTGTGATTACCATGTCGACCATATCAGGGTTTATATTTTATCTAATCTAAACCAACTTTGTTAAATTACTTATCGATTCTTCTATCAACCATAATTCAAATTGAATATATATACAGTAACGACTTAAACATACTGGAGTGGATGAGAATGCTGAAAGACACCACCTCTAAAGAAAAAACTGGATATCAATATATTGAGCTGGAAGAGATGAAATCCACCCTTAAAGAACAGGCCGCAGTCGCTGTGTGGATGCAAACAATCGGTATTATTGCAGAAGCAATTATTATCTCCAGGCTTCTTGTAATAAGTGAGGAATCAGAAGGAGAAAATAAAATTGTAACGGGTATTTGGATTCAGGCTATTGGACAATTTCTTGAGGCAATTGGAGTAACCAGACAATTAACTTCAGAGGATCAGAAATTGCTTTTAATGGCCCAAAGAACAACTGTTAATGGTGATTGGCTTCAATCAATTGGTGCTGCAGTGGAAGCTCTTGGAGGAGAACAGGTAATTGCAGTAGAGATGGAGGAAAATGGAGTATCCCTTATTCCCTGATTTCTCCTGTAAACTTATGTATAAGATAACCAAAAAACTGTTCATTCCACCTGAACAGTTTTTTTCTGGCCACATTAATGTGATAAATGGTCAATAGCCTGTTTTAAGTTTGTGTAGATTGGTATTTCATCAAGCCTTACTCCACTTTCAACAAATGATTTGCTTAGCTCTGTCCTGATTCCCGTTACAAGCGGAGATACACCGAGCAATTTGAGGCTCTTTACCAACTTTTGAAGCGTTTCAATCACCAATGGAGTTGCCATGTATACACCTGAAACATCTAAAATGAGGTGTTCATACCTTTGCCTTACACTGACAGATAAGGCCACTTCAATTAAAATGCCCGACCGAACTTCATCAATTTCGCCAATAAGCGGCAAAATTGCAATATCATTGGAAATCGGGACAATCGGGACAGATATTTTCAGGTATTGGCTTTGTGATTCTTTTATTAGTTCTTCCGCATGTTTTATAAATGCGTTTGTAAACCCGTAAGTAGTGATTGTAATAATTCTATCCACTCTGGATACTACCTCAATCAATGAAGTGGCTGGCAGTTTCACTTCTTCTGCCATTGTTAAGATAAAGGTTGTTATCACATCTTTATAAAGCGTGGTACTTTTAATTGTACCGCCAAGATCTCCGCCTGTTTGAACGGATATATATCCAACTTCTTCTCCCCAGGTCTCTGCCTTGTCCCATACATTATCATCAATCAAGCCTTTGCCGACAATTGTCACTAAGTGGGAAAATGTCTGTAATGCATTTTCTCTGGCTTCCTCTTTAGAAAGCTCATTTTCAAATTGTACCATTAAGGAATCCAGCATCTCCTGTGCCAGCTCAGATGTATTTTGCAAAATAGAACTGCTGAATAACTCTAGTATTTTTCCCTGCTCCATGTTTTCATCTCCGTCCAGAATGAGGATTCTCTCTATATGATGTATACCTTATTATAATTTACCCCAACTTGGACAGAATGAAAATAAAATTATACTGTTGAGAGTATTTCTTCCAAACTTGTCTCCTTTTTTAATAGAAAGCTCTGTTAAACTTGTCTGTTGATTTCCGCTCCAATCAACATAGTGCCAAAATAAACAAGAGCCTAATAGAAAAAACGAATCACAAGAAGTGTGATTCGCCCTCTGATTCTTATAAATACTTCCTGTGAATACTTTTCCCATCATAGGTGAAAAGCATGTTTTTGCCTTCGACGATGGTTTCCATATGGACACTGCGGCCCCATAGCTGCTGGACGTAGGGGAGAACCTTTTCAAGATATTTCAGGTCAAGCTCAACACCCTCAAACCAATGCTTTAAGTATAGTTCTCCATTTTTCATATAATCCCCGTCATTGACTGTCAGATATGGGAAGCCTCCGTTTACGCGCATGCTGACAAGCTGATCGCGGACATGCTCCCATTGCTTGTCAACAACTTTATAATCCTTGCCCTGCTTTTGGAAAAGATACATATCTTCCCTCATAACAAGATCCTTTGTTAAGTAATTCCGCAAAAAGGAAATATCCGACTCAATTTCACGGACCTCGAACATCTTCTCACGGCCCGATCCCGGCTCTACACCGCGTCTTTTCATTTCTTCTGTTGGGTTGTCGTATCTTTCTTCAATATCCTCGAAAATTTTAAGGCCAAGATAATATGGATTAATTCCAGTTCTTGAAGGCTGTACAACCCCTGCGTTCAGTTTAGCAAATTCAAGCGCTTCTGCAGATGTCAAATCCATTTCTCGCAAAATCCGCTGATGCCAATACGAAGCCCAGCCTTCGTTCATGATTTTTGTTTCGAGCTGCGGCCAAAAATAGAGCATTTCCTCCCGCATCATAGTTAGGATGTCCCGCTGCCAATCGGTAAGCTCCCTGCTGTAGCTTTCAATGAACAAAAGCAAATCCTTTTCCGGTTTTGGCGGGAACTTTTTTTTCTTCTTTTTAGGCTCACGTTTATTATTTCGTTCATCGAGACCCCATAAATCATCATATGGACTTGGTGCTGCAGTATCGCCGCTGCTTTCATATTCATCTTCCATATTCCAGGCCAGCTTTGGCCTCATTAACGATGGGTCGATATGCTCTTCAATAGCAAGCACTGCATCCAGGAAGGTTTCAACCTCTTTCTTTCCAAACTCAATTTCATATTGCCTGATTCTCTCCGCAGTCGCTGCCATGCTTTCCACCATGTCACGCTTTGTATTTTGAAAGCGGACATTATTCTTAAAGAAATCACAATGAGCTAAAACATGGGCGACAATTAATTTGTTCTGGATGAGCGAGTTGGAATCAAGCAAAAAGGCGTAACAAGGGTTGGAATTGATCACCAGCTCGTAGATTTTTGAAAGTCCCAAATCATAATGCAGCTTCATTTTATGGAACTGTTTTCCAAAACTCCAATGTGAAAATCTTGTCGGCATTCCATAAGCGCCAAAAGTATAAATAATTTCTGCAGGGCATATCTCATATCGCATTGGGTAATAATCCAAGCCAAAACCATTAGCAATTTCAGTAATTTCCTGAATGGCATATTCCAGTGATTTATTATCGTCTTCCCTCATTGCCACTCCCCCTTTTAGTCCTTAACATAATCTATGAACAAAACGAGGGATTAATGATTTTGTGATAACCTTTTATAAAGTAAACCTGTTCCTCATTTCTATTAAATGTAAAAAAACCGCTGCAAAAAGCTGCAGCGGATAATAAACGTAAAGGTCAGGTTTAAAGTATTTTCACAATCTTAGACGAAGATATATACTTTTTTTCGAAAGGCAATACCTAAAGGTGCTAATCTTTATAATTGAGCTTACTGCTGTAATTTTCTCTCTGCTGTTAAGCTGACCAGTTTATTACTTTCCAGGCTATGGGTCACTTTTACCAACACGGTTACCGGCTTGCCATCTTCTTTTACTGTGAAAGTAAAGGTATCTGTTACATCTGTTTCAGATACTTTCTGCCTTCCGCCATACTGGTAATCCACCACTTCTTCCCCTGGGTAATCTTCCTTTACAACCGTGATGGCAATTCGTCCATATTTTTCATAATCAGGCTTTTGGACTGCTCCTGCCAATGAGCCTCCTCCTGCCAATAAGCATAGCATCATAAGGATGGATAAGATCTTTTTCATGTTAGCCTCCATTCTTTTTGTCATTAGGTTTATTTTTCACCTTACCATTATTTTTATGTATTTTTTAATTGCGATACAACGCAAATCATTATACAGGTAAAAGATGAAAACCCTTTAAAATCAACAAGTCCAAGATTTACTGCGAAATAAATTTCATCTTCATCGCAAACTAAAATCAACTCCTGAAAGAGGAGGCAAGGACAAATGAATAAAGTGGATTATGATCGTGCGTTATACTATACGCACCGGTCTGAATGGGATAACTTGTTAATACTGATGGTCAGAACAGAAGATCAGTTCCTTTCGAAGAAAATTGAACATTTTCTTCATGCCTACAATTTTGAAAAAGACTATTCCGTCATTGAGAAACATTTATATTCTTTACTAAGATACATCGACCATGCCAACGAATTATCGGAAGAACAGCTGCCAGACACTTCTCTTTACGAATTAACTTAAAACCTAAACCAAATGAATTCCACCAATATAAAAACACGGATCGCTATGATCCGTGTTTGTTTTCATTCGTTTATTTCCTGCTTTATTTGTTTATAAGCTTTCATATATACCTGAAGCTCCTGTATTAGACCTTCGACCAGATTAGCCGGCTCTTCATATAGGCCGTCATTTTCATAATCAAAACAGTGGGGATCAAGAACTAGCTGCTTTGGAATGACATTGGCATAAACGCCCCTGCCGGCAATCCTCATATTATTAAGTGCATTAATTCCGCCTTTTCCTCCACCTGCTACAACCAGCAACCCTACTGGCTTATGGGCAAATTGCTCGCTCCCCAGAAAATCAAGTGCATTTTTTAACGCACCGCTCATAGCGCTATGATATTCAGGGGAAGCTAAAATGACTCCGTCAGAGTCTGCAATCTGCTTGCGCAGCTTTTTAACCGCAGGAAGCTGATATTGTTCCTCGGTCCCGTTATATAAAGGAATTTCTCCCATGCTTAAATCAATAAGCTCTGCATTATATTTTCTTGCTATATATCGTGAGGCAATCCCCGTTCTGCCCTTTTGTCTTGGGCTGCCGTTTATAATAGTAAGCTTCATGATAAACTCTCCTTTAATTTTCTATCTACTATTAGTATATAGAGACATGGCGTTTTTAACATCATCAGTATGGATGAGTTTTTCGAGCTTGCATTAGGACTAATCCAGTAAGTGCTTTGTAAGACTTTAGGATGAGACTTGGTCATTTATTTCCATCTGCAAGGCCGTTCCGAACTGCGTACAGCGCGGCTTGCGTTCTGTCTGCCAGCTCCAGTTTGGATAGAAGATTGGAGACATGGGTTTTAACTGTTTTTTCAGTTATATAAAGAGATGAAGCAATTTCTTTATTGCTTTTTCCTTTAGCAATTTCCCCCAAAACCTCGAGCTCCCTTTTGGTCAGCTCTTCAATCGGTTTTCTTTCTGTACTGTTTTTGTTCGTTAAATGTGTTAGCAAATGGGACGTTGCTTTTGGATGCAGCTGATTCTCCCCTTTCATAAGCTGCATAATAGCCTCAACAAGGCCATCAGGCTCAATGTCTTTAAGCTGATATCCCGAAGCTCCTGCTTCAATAGCCGGGATGACATGATCTTGATCAGAAAAGCTTGTCAGGATCATGATTTTCACATCGGGATACTTCTTTTTAATCTCCCGTGTCGCTTCTATCCCATTCATCTCAGGCATATCCAAATCCATTAATACGACATCAGGCTTATTTGTTTTAATCAATTCCACAGCTTCACGGCCGTTTTTTGCCTCGCCGGCAATTTCTATTTCCGGCTGTGTTTTCAGAAAAAAAACTAGCCCTCTCCTTACTACATGATGATCGTCCGCAATTAAGACCCGAATGGCCATCTATTTCCCTCCCTTTTTAAATGGAATCATAATTTCGATCTTCGTTCCGTTATCAGGTCCTGTGTCTAACATAAAAGTTCCATTTAATGCTTCAGCGCGGTTTTTCATGCTTTTCAGGCCAAGAGAGGGAATTTCGTTGTTCCAGCTGTAATGAAAACCCCTGCCACAATCGGAAATCACCATCATTACTTTTTCGTCTTCCACTGTCAGCGTTACCTCTGCTGTTGACTGGCCTGAATGTTTCTTGCAATTAGCCAATGCTTCCTGGCCAATTCGCCAAAGTGTTTCTTCTACTTTTCCAGGCAGGGAAATGACACCGTTAACTTTTGATGTAAGCTTGATGCCCAGCATTTGGCTGTAACCCTGCATGGCACAGATAATGCCATTTTCAAGCCCCCTCGGTTTCAGCTGCCATATTAGCGCCCTCATCTCGCTCAAAGCTTCCTGGGCAAGGTCCTGCATATAGGAGAAGGTCTCCTTTACTTCAGGATCCCTAGCCATCTCGGCTCCTCCCCTTGCTGTTAAGCTTAAGGAAAATAGGAGCTGATTGACTGAATCATGAAGATCTCGAGCCAGCCTGTTCCTTTCTCCCGCAAGGGCTGTTTCCTGCTCAAGCTGTGTGAGCTTAATTCTTTTTAGAGCTGTTCCTATTTGAAAAGCAATGGATTCCAACAAAGCTAGCTCCTCGGGCTCAAAATGCATTTTATCGGGTGAGCCAATATTAAGGATTCCAAACTTCTCATCACCCGCTCTAAGCGGAACGGAAGCATGATGGGTAAGCCCGTTTGTATCATTTCTTTGCTCGGCAATTGCATCTTCTATCCTTTTGCATTCAATAATGTTGGAAGCCTTTTTTAATCTGCCGTCATTATACCGGTCGATACACCAGCAGTCGCCTTTGCACATTGGTTTGAAGCTATCCCTCGAAAGAGCCGGGGGCAATTTTTCCTCCGCAGCCAGACGGAATTCACCTTGATCATCAATAAGAAACACCCAGCCGGTTTCAAGGCCGGTAATATGAAGCAACTTTTGAAGTACCTCTTTTAGCAGGGCATCAATTTCGGTTCCTTCATTTAAAAGTTCTGCGATTTCTTTTAAGATTCTGATTTCAGATTGCCTCTTTTCCCCTACCACCCTTATCCCCCTTTTGACAGATTGAATATGTTCTTATATTATATAACTTTTTTTCCTCCCCTTCCTTGGCAATTGGAAGGAAGTATTCTACGACTAAAGTTGTACCTTCACCAATAAATAAAGGCTATGTTAAAGCAGATTGTTAATTTTGGCTCCTTTTGATTGGAACGGAATGCGCTGGATCCTCGAAAATGCATTCGCATTTTCTTCGTGCGTTGTTTATTCGAGGATGCTGATTCAATGTCCTGCGGAAAGCGAGTCAAAGGGTGACCCCCACAGGCGACATGCACCTATGAGCGTCGGACCACCCGCGGAAAACGAGCTTCTTGAGCGGAAATCAACAGGCAATTTTAACAGGGCCAAAATAAAACACCGAAGAGGAAGCCTCTGCGGTGCAGTATGTTATGCGATTGGATAGTCCTGGACAAATGGATGAAGAACGATTTCATCAATCATCATATGCTTAGGCGCAGAAGCCATATAAATTACGGCATTTGCAATATCCTCAACCTTCAGCCAATCCTTTTTCTCTTCAAGCCCCTGCTCGGATTCCGCAAAATACGTATCTACCATGCCAGGGTTTATGGTCCCGACACGGATACCGTATTCCCTTACCTCCTGAGCCAAAGAACCCGAAAAGCCTTGAACAGCATATTTTGTTGCAGTATAGGCTGATCCATTTGGGATCGTATATCGGGCCACATCTGAAGAAATGGTAATAATCGTTCCGGATTTCCGTTCTTTCATATGAGGCAGAACCGATTTACTGCCAAGGAATACTCCCTGGACATTGACTTCGAAGACTTTTTTCCATTCTTCAAGTGTGGTTTTATCAACCTGTTTAAAGAAGCCTACACCTGCATTGTTTACAAGCAGATCAATTTGTTTGTATTCCTGAAGTGTTCTTTCGACAGCTTCCTTTACTTGGGCTTCATTTGATATATCCGCCTGTATCGGCAGCACATCGGCAAACCCTTTTCCTTTTATATCAACAGCAGATTTATGGATATCCTCTGAGCTTCCGATTACAGCGAGCTTCATTCCCTGCTCGGCCAGCTTGATGGCAATCTCTTTTCCGATTCCTCTTGATGCACCTGTTACGATTGCTACTTGTCCTTTTAACATCATATCTTCCTTTCGGCATTATGCATTTCTGAATGTTTTTGTTAACTAATTACTTTGTAAGTGATGAATTGCCCATTCTTTCTTCTACGATTTCCATAAACGCTTTTTCAACGGATTGCAGCTTTTGTTTGCTTTCATCCAAAGAAGAAGCGTTAATGCCAAAATAAAATTTAATCTTCGGCTCTGTTCCTGACGGCCTTAGGCAGACCCATGTACCATCTTCGAAGAAATACTTAATGACATTTGATTTTGGCAGATCAATATTTTTTTCAACACCGCCGGTTTCCATCCTGATTCCTGTTAAATAATCTTCTACAGACTGAACCTTCTTGCTTCCTAGCTCTTTAACCGGGTTGGCACGGAAGGAAGCAAGAGTCTGCTGAATCTGTTCTGCTCCTTCAATCCCTTTTAAGGTGAGTGAGCGCAGTCCTTCAAGGAAATATCCATACTCTTCAAAAAGATTGAGAAGTGCATCATAAAGCGACATGCCTTTCTTTTTATAAAAAGCCGCCATCTCGGTTGCGAGCAGTGCTGCCTGAACCGCATCCTTATCTCTGGCAAAGTCACCGATTAGATAGCCGTAGCTTTCTTCATATCCAAACAGGAAAGTATAGTCACCTGACTCTTCATATTCCTTGATTTTCTCGGCAATAAATTTAAAACCAGTCAGAACATCAATGGTTTCAACTCCAAAAGATGAGGCAACTCTGCGGCCAAATTCAGAAGTAACTATGGTTTTAAGCATGATGCCATTGGCAGGAAGAGTACTCTTTTCCTTTTTCTGCGATAAAATATAGTGCAGCAGCAGAGCACCTGTCTGATTCCCTGTCAAAAGAACATATTCTCCATCTTTGTTTTTGGCAGCAATGCCAAGGCGGTCTGCATCAGGGTCTGTTGCAATTAAAATATCCGCATCGGTTTCTTTCCCATCCCTCATAGCGAGTTCAAATGCTGACTTTTCCTCAGGATTAGGGCTTTTAACTGTTGAAAATTCCGGATCCGGAAGCTCCTGTTCTTTCACAACTTGGACATTTTTATAATTTAATGCTGTTAAAGCCTCTCTTACAGGCTTGTTGGCAGTTCCGTGAAGCGGCGTAAAGACTATTTTTAAATCCGTTTCAACACCAATCGAAGGGTTCTCAGATATTGTGAGGAGCTGCTGCTGATAAGCTCGGTCAACCGTTTTGCCAATCATGGTGATTAGCCCTTTTTCCTTCAGCGCTTCCTCATCCATTACTTCGATCATTAGTTCATTTTCAATTTCATTTACTTTGCTGATGACGACATCCGCTTCTGCAGGCGGAAGCTGTGCACCGTCGGATCCATATACCTTATACCCATTATATTCAGGTGGATTATGGCTCGCTGTAATGACAATACCCGCGTAGGCATGCAAATATCGAACTGCAAATGATAGTTCCGGAGTAGGGCGCAATTCTTCAAACACATATGTCTGAATGCCCCTTGAAGCAAGGGTTTTCGCTGCCTCCATGGCGAACTCTGGAGACATATGGCGGGAATCATATGCGATCGCTACTCCCCTGTTCTTTGCTTCCAAACCATTTTCTTCTATGTACGCGGCCAGTCCCGCAGATGCTTTCCGGACCGTATATAAATTCATGCGGTTTGTTCCCGGCCCAATTTCGCCGCGCATACCGCCTGTACCGAATTCCAGCCCTTTATAAAATGCCTCTTCTAGGAGTTTTTCATCTCCCTGCAGGCTTTGCAGCTGTTTTAGTAATTCGATGTCCAAATTTTCATGATTAATCCATCTTTCTGCAGCTGTTTTCCATTCCATCGTTTGACCTCCCATTTCTGCCTTCTATAACCCTTTTCGATTTAAAAATTGATTTTCCTCTCAAAAACATCCGTGTTATTTTGACAAATTTCACGCTTTACAGTATGTATGTATTGATTTTAGGATAGTTCTTTAAGAGATAAGAAAAGCAGCTAAAGTCCCGTGCTTTTGCTGCTTCTCTTCTATGTTACTTTTTATATTTAATGCTGTAAATATCATGGCGGCGGTCCTTTAATTGGCGGACAGTGCCATCCTGCCTTTGGCGCCTTAGAATTTCGAGATCAACATCCCCAATCAGCACCATTTCAATATTGGGATTGGTTTCACCTACTACACCATCTCTTGCAAATTCAAAGTCTGATGGAGCAAAAATCCCTGACTGGGCATACTGAATATCCATGTTTTCCGTTTGCGGCAAATTGCCGACAGTCCCGGATATAACCGTGTAAATCTGATTTTCAACTGCTCGTGCCTGGGCACAGTATCGGACCCGTAAGTAGCCTTGGCGGTCTTCTGTACAGAAAGGCGTAAAAATGATTTTTGCTCCTTTATCTGTCGCAATTCTAGCAAGCTCTGGAAATTCAATATCATAACAAATTTGAATGGCTATTTTTCCGCAATCGGTGTCGAATACCTTCACTTCGTCACCGCGGCTTATCCCCCACCATTTGCGCTCGTTTGGAGTAATATGGAGCTTGTATTGCTTTTCGATTGTTCCATCGCGGCGGAAAAGATAAGCAATGTTATAAATCTCGTCATCGTCCTCTTTTACGAAGTGCGAGCCTCCGATAATATTAATATTATACCTGACAGCCAAATCCGTAAATAACTCGATATATTCCTCTGTATACTCAGTCAGCTTACGGACTGCCAGGCTCGGCGAACGCTCATCCAAAAAGGACATGAGCTGGGTAGTGAAAATCTCCGGAAATACCGCAAAATCCGATCCGGCATCTGAAGCAACATCAGTGAAATATTCTACCTGGTGGGCAAATTCATCAAAGGAATTAATCTGCCTCATCAAGTACTGCACCACACAAATACGGACAGGATAGCTCGTTTTATAAAAACGTTTCGACATTGGCCGGTAGTCAACATTATTCCATTCCATCAAAGTAGCATATTTATTTGATTGCACATCATCAGGCAAATAGTTTGGATTAATTCTCATCAAGGTGAATCCATTTAGCAGCTGAAAGGATAAAACAGGATCATAAATTTTATGGAGAGATACTTCGTTTACATATTCCCTTGGACTCATTTCATTGGCATATTTATGATAGTTCGGTATACGCCCGCCGATTATAATGCTTTTTAAATTCAGTGCCCTTACAAGTTCTTTCCTTTCCTCGTAAAGGCGATGGCCGATTTTCATTCTTCTGTAATCCGGATGCACCATTACCTCTATTCCATATAGGTTATAGCCTTCCGGGTTATGGTTGGTTATGTACCCTTTATCTGTCACATCATCCCAGGAATGGCGATCATCATATTCATCAAAGTTAATAATCAGGCTCGAACAGGAGCCAATGATTTCTCCATCATATTCTGCCACAAACTGGCCCTCCGGAAAAATCTCAAGATGGCTTTCCAAATGCTCTCGTTTCCATGGGTCCATTCCAGGAAAGCAAACCTCCTGAAGGGCAATGATATGATCAATATCTGTATGCCGGGTATTCCGGATAATCATTTTTTTCTCAAATTTCGTCAAATCTAGCTTTGTCAATGATGGTGCACTCCTTTTGGTAAGTAATAAATAAATTATCCCGGACGCTGATCCCAAGGTTCAACATCTCCAGTGATATACAGTTCCTTTCCCTTTTTTACAGCATTCATAACGCCCTCTGAAATTTCTTTGTCCGTAAGCCATCTGGATCGCCCCTTTTCCATCCTAATGCCAAGGATGACACGATTCCATTTCAGGTTATTGATTGGTTCTGATTTGAATCCTTCTCTTGAAGCATGGCTTCCTTTTACCTCGTAAAGCTGAACAGGATTATCCGATTTGGCAAGCCAGGATTTCAGCCATTCAAAGCTTTCCTCTGCATCACTTCGCATCCAGCAGATGCAAAGATTAACTGAGCCCCGTTCCCTTATGGCTTCTTGAATTCGGCCAGAAAATGCAACAGTATTGAAGTAATCTGTTTGTATAAAAGCAATATTCCGTTCAGCTTCCTGCTTGGAACCGAAAGCTGCTGTGAACTTTTCAAACGTTCTTCCTGCAACACTGACTTTATAACCTTCCCCGGATAACCATTCAGCCACATGTGTTAGCATCCCAGTCCCGCCAATAATTAAAGCATGCTTTGCCACTTGCTCACCTCTTATCTTACGTATTTTCCTTCATATATATTTCTACACAGGCGATTGATATCTTCTTAAATTCTATTTTTTTCGATGAAATCCATTGAATTATCCTATGTGAATGATTTTAGCAATTTCTAAATAAGGTCTGCGCAAGTTGATTTACAAGACATGGCAAATAGCTTTATAATTTTTAGAGTACATATAACTTAAGGAGATCAATATGGAGAAAAAACAAAAAGACAGGCGGGAGAATTTGCTGTTTACTGCTTGGGCAGTATCTATACTGGCAATGTTCGGCAGCCTATATTTTTCGGAAATTAGGGAGTATGAGCCTTGCGAGCTTTGCTGGTATCAAAGAATTATGATGTATCCTTTAGCTGTTATACTTGGATTGGCTGTAATAAAGAAGGATTATCGGATCAGCCTTTATACGATGGTTTTATCGGCAGTTGGAGCAGGTACTTCCATCTACCATTATTCCATTCAAAAAATATCCTTTATGGCAGAACATGCTGCAACATGCGGGAGAGTTCCATGTACAGGCCAATACATTAACTGGTTTGGATTTATTTCGATTCCATTTTTGGCTTTAATCGCTTTCATTATTATTTTTATTTGCAGTTATCTTGTCTGGAAGAACTCAAAGGAGGAGGCATAAAATGAAAAAAGTCATTATTTTTCTCGCTGTGATCATTGCATTATTCGCAGCTGTAGGAATTCTAACCAAAATGCAAAATGAAGAAAAGGTTTCAGAGGATAACCCATATGCCAAAGATACCCTTCATCCTGAAACGATCGCACAGCTTGATGACCCTAACTACCAAAATATTATACTCCCAGGGGAGCTTGAGGAAAAATTGAATAACAAGGAAGATGTGACAGTCTATTTCCATAGCCCTACATGCCCGCACTGCCAGAGGACAACCCCTGTAGTGGCTCCGCTTGCAGAAGATATGGATATCGATCTTGTCCAATTCAATCTGCTTGAGTTTGAAGACGGCTGGGACGATTATGGAATTACGGAAACTCCGACAATCGTACAATACAAACACGGCAAAGAAGTAAAGAGGATTACAGGCTATCAGGAAAAAGCGGTATTTGAACAGTGGTTTAATGAAAATACAAAGTAAAACCGGAAGTACTGACCAGCATTTCCGTTAGATAAGAAAAACGCCTGCGGCTGCAGGCGTTTTTTTTAAACCAATATTTCATTTGCGGCTTTGGCGTAGACACTGAATAAATCATTCCTCGGCAATCTCTCACCGCAAAAATGACTGTAGTCAAATGGAAAAGATAGGCCGAATTCTTTAAGAATTTGCACATTTTTTACGAAAATAGCTTCATATTTATCTTCCTGCTGGGGAGATTCCAAAATAGCCATTAGCGTTTGCAGTCCTACAATAACCTGGTAAGCCTCCTTTAATGTCCCAAAGTATTCAAAGTGCCTTGTAGAAGTATGTAAGATCTTCTGCTGCTCAAATTCTCTAATGTCATCATCTGTGAAATAAAGAGGAAACACATTTGAATAGAATTTTTCAATTAGCTCCATTATTTTTTGTTCCTGATCAGGAGTTGATGCAAATACAACCTTCACTGATAACCCACCTTTGTAATCCTTGTAATCAGTTCGTAATATATACTTAAGAATATCATATTCTGAAAGCCCTTTAGGGTGGTAATTATACCCATGGATAAGGTATTTGTTGACAAATTTTCCTCCTGCGGAAATAGTTGGCATACAATCATTTCTGCGGAAATAGTTCTAAAGTTCTATATTACTCTCATTTATAGCAAAACGGAAGTAGGTTTTTGATTATTACAATAATATTTTTCTGTTCTTTATCCTTTTAACAGTAAGCTTAAAGGGCTAATATATTATTGTAATTAATTTATATGATAAAAAAGCATGATTATTCAATAAGGGTAAGGAGTAATTTATGGTAAAAATACAAAGGTTTGGTGAATGGTGTGAAATGTTGGTTCCTCCCGATTGGGAAGGTTACACAGTGGACTTTATTTTTCGCACCCTCTGGTCAGCACCTAAGAAGCAAACACATACTATGAGAATGGAAAAGCGGGTTTTGATCAACGATGAACCAGCAACCTGGACAAAGCTTTTACATACCGGCGATAAATTAAGATTGCATATTTTTCAGGAAGAAGATTTTGGAGTCATTCCTTCTTACATGGATGTTGATGTTTTATATGAGGATGACCATTTGCTGGTCTTGAATAAGCCTGCGGGCATGGACACACATCCTAATTCCCCTGGGCAAAACAATACACTTGCCAATGCGGCAGCCTTTCATCTGCAAATGCAGGGAGAAAATAGAAGCATTAAACATGTCCATCGCTTGGACCGGGATACGACTGGAGCTGTTCTATTTGCAAAACACTCCTTGGCGGGTGCTATCATGGATAAAAAGCTTGAAGAAAGAGCAATTAAGCGTACATACTTGGCATTGGCACAAGGCAAGCTTCAGCAGAAAAAAGGAACGATCCGTGAATCAATTGGCCGTGACAGGCACCATCCTACCAGAAGAAGAATTTCTCCTAAAGGGCAGCCTGCAGTGACTCACTTTGAATTAATAGATACGTATTTGAGACAAAATCTTTCCCTTATTAAGTGCCGGCTGGATACTGGAAGAACACATCAAATCCGTGTCCATTTAAGCCATCTGGGCTACCCGCTTGCAGGGGATTTATTATATGGAGGGAAACCCGTCTTTCCCCGTCAGGCGCTTCATGCCGTTAAGCTTGAAATTCCCCATCCTTTTTCCGGCGAAACAATTGTGTGCCGTGCGCCTTTTCTTGATCATCCCGAGATTTTTAAAGGGGTTGATCCTTACGCTTTTTGATGGATGGTTTATACAGAAAGTGGATGAGACGTCCTTCAAAAAGGTATTAAAGGATAAATTTCAGTTTGTTGATTAACGAGATGTCCTTCACAAGGATGTTGAAGGACAAATTTCAGTTATGGAATCAGGGAAATATCCTTCATAAGGGTACTTCAATGACAAATTCCTCAAAAGAACTGACTTTGAATGTAGCCAAGTCGCAATCGAGTCAGTTTTTTTGTGGAATTTCTAATCCGATTTCCCAAAGCCTAAAACTTTTCCTTTTCCTTGAAAATCATTTTAGAAAAAAAAAGAAGCCCCCATACAGGGGACTTTTTTCATTTAGTTACTATTAGTCATGAGATTTGCGCATAGCTCTCATTACAAAGCTTACGATGAACACAAGCAGGATAGCACCAATTAAAGCAGGAATAATAGCGAAGTCCGCTACGACAGGACCCCAATCACCAAGAATTAATGAACCTAACCAAGCACCAATGAAACCTGCGATAATGTTACCGATAATTCCGCCTGGAATATCTCTCCCAACGATCATACCTGCTAACCAACCAATGATACCACCTATAATTAATGCCCATAAAAAGCTCAACATTTAAAATCACTCCTTGTTAGTTTTTAAAATTAGTTTCTGTTCAGATTAAGATTTTCATTCAGTAGCTGCGCAGCTTTTGGTGATCTTATCTGCTTGTACAATTAAATTACCCATCATTCTATTTCTAAAACCATTTTTTTAAAATCTATTTACCGCATTGCCGCCTAATAAAAAAAAAGCACCCCTAAGGATGCTTAGCTGACGGTGATTGCGCAGATCAAAAGGTATCCGGATCCGGCCCATATCTTTCGTTTACATTTAATTGATTCAATTGATTCATCTCATCCGAGTTTAACTCAAAATCGAAAATATCAGCGTTTTCCTTCAGCCTTTCCTCATGAACTGATTTTGGAATAATGATAATGCTGTTCTGGAGATGCCATCTTAGGATGATCTGGGCGGCGGACTTGCCGTGTGTGTGCGCAATTTCCTGAATCACAGAATCGTCCAAGACTCTTCCTCTGGCAATCGGAGACCATGCTTCTACTTTAATATTGTGTTCATCACAAAAAGCCCTCAGTTCCTCCTGCGATAACCGCGGATGAAGCTCAACTTGATTGACTACAGGCTTTTCAGATGAGTTTTCCATAATATCCTTTAAATGATGGATTTGAAAATTGCTTACGCCAATCGCTTTTACTTTTCCGGTCTTGTATAGCTCTTCTAGGGCTCTCCATGTATCAAGGTATTTTCCTTTAACAGGCCAATGGATCAAGTATAAATCTATGTATTCCAAATTCAGCTTCTTTATGCTTTTTTCAAACGCAGCAAGTGTCTGTTCATAACCCTGCTCCGTATTCCACACCTTTGTCGTAATAAAAAGCTCTTCCCTCGGCACACCGCTTTCCTTTATTGCTTTTCCTACCCCTTCTTCATTTTCGTAAAAAGCGGCAGTATCAATCAGCCTGTATCCTAGATTAATTGCCTTCTTTACGGTCTCTTCAACCTGCTGACCTTCCTCCACTTTATAAACACCCAGGCCAAATTGGGGCAGCTCCACTCCGTTATGCAAAGTTAAAGTACTGTAGATATCCTTCATAATCGTGATCAACTCCTTTACTGCTTTATCCCTTTATTTTAGCATTTGCTTAAACAGGCGACCTAATATTAAGACTTATGGAAAATAATAAAGCGATTGCCTGAGGGAAGCAATCGCCTATCTATATAAACGGCAGATGCCGGGATTATTTATTCGCAGCATTTCTAATCCTCGTTTTCCTTCTGCATCTTATTGCCATTTCTTATTCTGTATGGATGTTCTTCCCGATGAAAAAATGTCCTAAACAAAGGACAGCGAACTTTTTTTATATTTTTTAAATTCTTTTTTCAACCAAAAAAAACAGCGGCTCCTCTAATGGGGCAGCCGCTATTTTAGATAATTAGCCTAATATGAAATTGTCCTCTTCCATCCCATAAAAATACAATCGGTGAAGCGGCCGTGTCATAGCAACATAAAGAAGTTTTATATCCAGCTCAGATTCTCTCGAGAATTTCTCTTCAATCGACAGAACCATGACCGCATCAAATTCCAGCCCTTTGGCCAAATAAGAGGGCACGATAACGATTTCATCCTTCGGAATGCTTTCCTGCTCCTGCAGCAGCTTAAAAGGCAGCTCTCCATGTTTCTCAAAAAGGGAGTGAAGGAGCTTGCAATCCTTCATCGTTTTTCCGATCACCGCAAATGTTTTATAATCTTCTTCTTTTAAGGAAGTTACCTGGTTTTCAAGCTGCTTTACAAGATCTTGACCATCTTTTCTTTTTATAAACTCAGGGCTTTTCCCATGGCGGACAACTGGTTCGACTTCCGGAAATGAATAGGGAAGCAACTTTAACAATTCATTTGCTTTTTCCATAATTTCAACTGTCGTACGATAGCTTTTCTGGAGTTCGGTATAGGTTGCGCGGGGAAAAATATAATCAAGTACTTGCTCCCAGCTTGTTAGTCCCCTGTATGAGTGAATTCCCTGTGCCAGATCCCCGACAAGTGTAAACATATCAGTATCCAGCGCTTTTTTTAGAGAAAGAAGCTCCATAAAGCTATAGTCCTGCGCTTCATCGATAACTATATTTTTTGCCCGGAGATCTTTAGGGATGCCAAAAAGGTTTTCCTGTAAATATAGCATTAAAGCAAGGTCTTCTCTCTCATAAACCTTTTTCTTGAATAATTTCTGATTGTACTCACAAAGCAAGCCTGCATCTTCTTCCGATAACTTCCCTCCAGACATTTTTGATAGGCGGTCCGCATCCGCAAATAGCTCCTTATAATATCGGAACAGGCTTTTTTTCGTAAATTGCTTCATATATGTTGGCACAGCCGTTCTTATGCTCTTCTTTATTTCTTCGAGCCTGTCTGCTTTTTTATCAAGGGCCACTGAAACATATTGCCTTCTTTTTTCCGGATCTTTCCCACTGTAGAGAGCCCGTTCAATCCGTTCATCATAATAGGCTTCAATTTTTTTTATGATGTTCTTCTTTTTCTTTGCCAGGTCATTTTGAATTACTGCTTTTAGCTTATCCAGCCTTCTATAAAGGGGGAGATACTGATAATCATCCTTAAAAAGCTGGATGAATTTTTTATGGCTGAACAGTCGGAACTTATCAACGGTAAAATCCTCTTTAGGGTAAAAACTCTTATAAATTTCCTTTAAGTAATTGCTGAGTACGACTTGAAAGACAGGCGATCCTTTAATAGACGAGGCCCAGGCAGCAAGCTGTGTTTCTTGGGTGTCATTACTTTCAAGAAGCCTCACTAATTTGTTATCCTCAGCCATCGTGAGTTTCTCCCCCAGGCAAGCCTGTACATATTCCTGATAGGTTGTCTGGCGGACTCTTTCTACACCAAGTTCCGGGAGTGCTTCTGAAATATAATCGATAAAGAGCCTGCTGGGTGCGAGAATCATAAGCTGCTCGGGGGCAAAATTTTCTTTGTACTGATAAATGAAGTAGCTTATCCTGTGCAGAGCAATCGTCGTTTTTCCGCTTCCCGCTGCTCCCTGCACAATGATCGGCTTATTTAAATCAGCGCGGATAATTTTGTTCTGCTCTTCCTGAATCGTCGAGATAATTTCTGTGAGGCGGTTGCTTGAGCTTTTTGACAGTGATTCCTGAAGCAATTCATCTGTTGTGGTTAAATCAATATCACGGATTTCATCAAGAACCCCGTCTTCAATCATAAATTGGCGCTTTAATGAAAGGTGACCATGAAAGCTTTCTTCATACGAATCATACTGAACCTCTCCAAGCCTGCCTTCATAGTATAGATTGGCAATCGGAGACCGCCAGTCAACAATAATCTGCTCTTGATTTTCACGGGAATATAAAGAGGTTTTTCCTATGTATAAGATTTCTTTTTCATTAAGGTCTTCCCGGAGAAAATCAATCCTTGCAAAATAAGGCTTTTTTCTGGCATTTTTCAATTGCATTAATTCATCCCTGGACATTTCAAAAAAGCGGGCATTCGTTAATAATGAAGAATAACTCAAACTGGATTCAAGCCAATCAATGTCTTCGAAAGCTTCTTTCATGTTCTCCTGAAACTTGTCTTTGCTGGATTCTGATGTCTTAATCACCACATCAATATAACGTTTCGTGAATTCCAGCCGCTGAATCTCCTGTTGAAAATCGGGGTGCTCATGTTCAAATGGCATATGTTTCTCCTTCCCAAATTTTTTCAGCCGCAATGGAGAAATACATATGAGCGTACGCGTGGGCAGAAAAATATATTATCAGAAAAGTCTGCATTGAGCAAGCAGGATAATTATTGGTACCTGGTACCACCCGAATTTTGTCGAATTTCAACTGTGATATACATTGGTATAAAGTTTATTTTATAATGTAGGAAAATCTGCTTTTTAGGAGGTGATGGAGATGGCAATTGTGATTGCATTGCCTGATACTGTAGCGTCTCATGCAAAGCCTGATATTACTGGCGATACTTTGCATGAGGTGGTAATTTTTTAAACAATATCGCCCATCAAGCTATCATTTCTGATATCGGCTTTGCACCTTATTGATTTTTAGATACAAAAATAATAAGGAGCTGGCAGAAATGAGTTATGTAAAGGCAAATGCCGTTTTACCTGAAAACCTGATCGCGGAAATCCAAAAATATGTCCAGGGTGAGGCTATCTATATTCCAAAGCCCGAAAAGGCCCACCGTAAATGGGGTTCCCTCTCCGGGGCGAGAAAAGCTTTGGATGAGAGAAACCTGTCCATTAAACACGCTTTCAAGAACGGCAAAACAATCAGCCAATTAGCAGAGGAATATTACCTTTCCAGTGAAACGATCAAGAAGATTGTTTATAAAAATTAGGCTTTGTCAAAGTCATTGTTGATATTAGCACCGTGTTGATTGGAGCGGAAGGTGCGAGATCCTCGAAAAATGCATTCGTATTTCCTTCGTGCGGTGCTTATTCGAGGATGCTCATTCAAAGTCCTGCTCGAGGAGCATGTCAAAGGGAGACCCCGCAGGCGCTTGCACCGAGGAGGCTCCTGGACCGCCACGGGAAAGCGCGCTTCTTGAACGGAAATCAACAGGCAAGATTAACAGAGCCAAAAAATAAAGCTATGAAAGCACTGACCGATGTTGTTCAGTGCTTTTTACATGTGCCGAGTTCATTTCCTAATTGTTTAATACATTTACAATATCAGGCAAATCTTTTAAAGTGAAATAGATATGTTGGGTGCTGTATGTATAGGAGTGATGATATTGGAACCTTTCATAAGAAATGATCAATACAATTTTATTAAGTCACAGGTACGGGTTTTAATTAACGGCCATGCGTCTGTAAATGATACAGTGGTGCTGAATGCACTGAAATCTCTTTCTGCAGAAAAGGTTTTTAGCCTTTTTGAAGAACTAACCGAAGACCAAAAACGGCTTCTTGACCCCATCATTGAGATAAAAGAAAGAGAGCAGGCCGAGGCATTCCTAGCCGAAATAAAAGGATATGTAATTCCTTTTAAAAATTTAACGGACCAATCCATCAAAAAGCTGTTCCCTAAGACGAAAAAATTAAAAATGCCCGCACTCGAAGATATCAATTTCCGGGAAATCAGCTATTTGGGCTGGAATGATAAAGGCACCAACAGAAAGTATATAATCAGCCTGCAAAATGATAAATTGTCAGGTCTGCATGGAACTTTTAAGCCTATCAGCAAAAAAGGAATCTGTGCTATCTGCAATAAATTTGAAGAGATTGGCATGTTTCTGTCCGAAACGAAAGGATCTCAATTGGGCACATATACAAAAAGAGGCAATTACATCTGCCAGGACAGCCAAAAATGCAATGAAAATCTGACCTCACTGGATCAGCTTAACGATTTTGTCGGGCGGCTGAAAGGCTAAAGACACAAAAAGGAGCCGCGCTAAACAGCAGGCTCCATTCTTTTATCCCAGATATTTTCTTTGAAAATCAGCAATGCTTTTATATTCATTTTCAAACAGACGGGATAATCGGATATAAATCGGCATTAGCTCCCGATAAACTTTCGCACTCTCTTCTTTTGGCTGATGGCTGTAAGTTGCACCAACCATGTCCGAGACGATATTCAGGTCTTCAATTTCACCTAACGCATATAAACCAAGTATAGCCGCCCCAAGGCAGGAACTTTCATAGCTTTCCGGAACTACAACTTCCTGGTTGAAAATATCAGCCATCATCTGGCGCCATAGCTCTGACCTCGCAAAACCGCCAGTTGCCTGGATTCTCTTTGGTTCGCCTGTAAGCTCCTCCAAAGCAAGCAAAACGGTATATAAATTATAAATAACCCCTTCAAGCACGGAGCGGATCATATGCTCTTTTTTATGGTGAAGGCTTAGACCGAAGAAAGATCCTCTTGCATTGGCATTCCATAAAGGTGCACGCTCACCTGTCATATACGGATGGAAAATTAGGCCGTCAGAGCCAGGTGCAACGCCTGAAGCAATTTTAGTAAGGACATCATAAGGATCGATTCCGAGCCGCTTGGCTGTTTCAACTTCCGAAGCAGCAAATTCATCGCGCACCCAGCGGAAAAGCATACCTCCATTATTTACCGGCCCGCCAATTACCCAGTGCTTTTCTGTAAGGGCATAACAGAAAATCCTGCCTTTCGGATCGGTTACCGGCTTATCAGTCACAGCACGGATCGCACCGCTTGTTCCAATAGTGACTGCAACAACCCCAGGGTCTATCGCATTAACTCCCAGGTTGGAAAGAACGCCGTCACTGGCACCTGCAATAAATGGAGTATCCTTATCCAACCCCAAGAGCCTGCTGTATTCTTCCTTCATTCCTTTTACAGAAAAGGTAGTGGGAACAGGCTTTGAAAGTTTTTCAGCTGATATCCCCGCAACTTTTAAAGCTCCTTCATCCCAATCGAGCTTTTCCAAATTGAACATTCCTGTTGCCGATGCAATTGAATAATCAACAATATACTCACCAAACAACTTGTAAAAAACATACTCTTTAATGGAAATAAATTTATAAGCACGCTGGAAAAGATCCTGCTGTTCATTTTTCAGCCAAACAAGCTTAGAAAGAGGCGACATTGGATGGATCGGGGTCCCGGTCCTTAAGTAAATTTCGTGGCCATTCATTTCCTGTTTAATCTTGTCTGCCCATTTTGCACTGCGGTTATCAGCCCAAGTGATGCTGTTAGTCAAAGGCTGGCCTTCTGAGTCAACAGCAATAACGCTGTGCATTGCTGAACTGAAGGACACGCAAGCAACTTCCTCCGGGCTGACATTAGCCTGCTTCATACACCCTTTAATGGTTCCAAGGACAGCCTGAAAGATCTCATCCGGTTCCTGTTCGGCCGTAGAAGGATTGGGTGTATGTAAAGGATACCCGATTGTAAATTTTCCAAGGACCTGCCCTTTATGATCAAATAAAACCGACTTTGTGCTTGTTGTACCGATATCCGTACCTATAACATATTTAGTCGCAGCCATGATCAATAATCTCCTTTCATATAGAAAAGCTAGACAACTGTAAGTTTTAGTAACAATCTTCATTTACAATAGAAGAAGGAAGCGGCTCTATAAAGTCGCCCCTTCCTTCTCAACATTATATTTTAGGCAATAAAGAAGCCAAGTATAAATACTGTCGCAAATCCAACTAAAGCAATTAATGTTTCCATTACCGTCCATGATTTTAGCGTATCTTTTACATCAAGGCCAAAGTAACGGTTAACAAGCCAGAAACCTGAGTCATTTACGTGTGAGAAGATCGTTGCACCGGCAGCAATTGAGATAACAATTAGGCCAAGTACTGGTCCTTCGAGTCCCATCATTTCAATGAGCGGTGCAATCAGGCCTGCAGCTGTAACCATCGCTACTGTCGCTGAACCTTGTGCAACACGAACGAAAGTTGCAATTAAAAATGCCAGTAAAATTGGAGGCAGTGCAGAAGCAGCCATCATATCTCCCAATACCTGTCCAACACCTGAATCAATAAGTACCTGCTTGAACACACCGCCGGCACCTGTCACAAGAATAATGATACCAGCTGGCTCTAAAGACTTTGTTGCAATATCTTGTACTTCCTGGCGGGAGTAGCCGCGTTTAGTTCCAAGGCTATAGAACGCCAATAATGTAGCAATCGTCAAAGCAACAAAAGGATGTCCCATAAATGTAAAGAATGATCTAAGCGCATTGCCTTCTTCCAATAGAACGCCAGATACTGTGTTTACTAGAATAAGAACAAGCGGAATAAAGATAATGCTCGCAATAAGTCCAAAGCTTGGAAGCTCTTTATCATACTCTTTTTCTTCAATTTGCATGTATTCAGGAACAGTTACATGAATTTTCTTCGCGATATATCTTCCAAATAAAGGACCTGCAATAATCATAGAAGGAATACCGGCAATAACACCAAATAAGATAACCCAGCCAAGATCCGCACCAATTAAATCTGCAACTGCAATCGGTCCTGGAGTCGGCGGGATGAAGCTGTGTGTAACAGCCAAACCAGCCAATAGTGGAATACCATAGTAAAGCAATGATTTCCCTGTTTTCTTAGCCAACCCATAAACGATTGGTACCAGTATAATGAAACCAACATCAAAGAATACTGGAATTGCTACGATAAAACCCGTAATACCAAGCGCCCATTGCGCTTTATCTTCACCGAATTTTTTAATCATTGTCTGTGCAAGCCGTTCAGCACCGCCTGATACCTCAAGCATACGCCCAAACATAGCACCAAGACCAACGACAACCGCTACGAACCCTAGAGTTCCACCCATCCCGTTCTGGACTGACTGAATAACATCACCCAGTGGCATTCCTGCGGCAATACCAACTAGCAAACTGACAAGCAGCAAAGCTACAAAAGCATGAAGCTTTGTTTTCATAACTAGGAATAATAGTGTAAAGATACCAGCCATAGCCACTAAAATCAACATTGAGCCTGACATTTCATTTCCCCCTTATATCGTTGAAGCGTTTTCATTTTGTATAAAAAATAGAGAGTAAAATCTTTATTTAGCAGAACCCTGGAAAACCAGCCTCTTTTTAGACAGGTCTTCCAGTTCCCTTGAAATTTATTTCTTTTCTACTGCATGCCCGCCAAATTCATTTCTTAGAGCAGCGACTACTTTACCTGAGAATGTATCCTCTTCCAATGAACGGTAACGCATCATTAGGGACATCGCGATCACCGGAGCGGCAGTTTGAAGATCCAGCGCCGTTTCAACTGTCCATTTGCCTTCGCCTGATGAGTGCATCACACCTTTAAGACCATCAAGCTTTGCATCCTTGGAAAAAGCATTCTCGGTCAATTCCATCAGCCAAGAACGAATGACAGAACCGTTATTCCAAACTTTGGCGACTTTTTTATAATCATATTCAAACGGACTTTTTTCAAGGATTTCAAAACCTTCAGCAATGGCCTGCATCATGCCATACTCGATTCCGTTATGTACCATTTTTAGAAAATGGCCGCTTCCTGCTCTGCCGGCATACAAGTAGCCGCTTTCAACTGTTATATCCTTAAAGATCGGCTCAATCGTTTTGAATACTTCTGCATCTCCGCCAATCATGGTGCATGCACCGTTGCGGGCGCCTTCCATGCCGCCGCTGGTTCCGCAGTCAAAGAAATAAATTCCTTTTGCCTGCAGCATTTCCGCCCTGCGCAATGTTTCCTTATAATTGGAGTTTCCTCCGTCAATCAGGATATCCCCTTCTTCAAGCAGAGCAGATGTCTCCTCAATAACTGCCTCTGTAATATCGCCTGCTGGTATCATCAGCCATAACACACGCGGCTTTGAAAGACTGCTGACCAATTCTTTAACTGATGAAACTCCCTGAATTCCTTCAGCGGATATTTTTTCGCTTAAACTGCTGTCTTTATCAAAAGCTACTACTTCATGTCCATGATCTTTCAGATTCAGAGATAAGTTGTATCCCATCTTTCCAAGACCAATCATTCCTACTTGCATAAAAGCCTCCTGGATGAAGAAAATTTTTTTCATTTGTGATTTAATTATACAAAATTTTTTTCTGTTTGCAATCGTTTTCAAAAAAATATTTTTCTTTTATAATAGAATTAGAATTTAGAAAGCGTTTTACCTAAAGAACTCCAACCGTCGCCTTAATGACTTTTTACAAATAGCGAAAATTATTTCATTATAAAATTTATTCTAGGGAGCTGCCTATATGGTTCATGACAACCTTTATTGTTTTGCCCGAATTAAAACCCATTATGCAAAATTTAGTGATAAAGAAAAGAAAATTGCGGATTATATTCTCGAACACCCTGAGAAAATAGTCCACAGTTCGATTAACCAGCTTGCAGATGATCTTGGCATTGCTGACTCAACAGTGTTTCGTTTTTGCAAGCGAATTGGCTTTAAAGGCTATCAAGCTCTTAAAATAGCATTGGCATCTGAAATCGTAACTCCCATTAAGGACATCCATGAAACCATTAATGAAGACGATGAAGTGCTGACTGTCTCTGAAAAGGTATTCCGCTCCAACATCAAAACTCTGGAGGACACCCTGCAGATACTGGGTGGGGGAGCCTTTGAGGAGGCTGTGGATATGATTTTAAATGCCAATAAAGTTGAATTTTTCGGGAGTGGCGGATCAAGCATCATCGCTATGGATGCTTACCACAAATTTATCAGGACCGGAATTACCGTGTTGGCGAACAGCGATTCTCATATGCAATTAATGTCCGCCTCGCAGCTAAATGAGGATGATGTTGCTGTCTTTATTTCACACTCTGGAACAACAAAAGATGTCATCCAGGTGCTAAATGTCGCAAAGGAAAATAAAGTGAAGACTATCGCCATAACGAACTTTGCCAAATCACCGCTCAGCCAAAAGGTGGATATCTCGCTTTATACAGTGGCTGAGGAAACAGATTACCGCTCGGAAGCTCTTTCTTCCCGGATTGCCCAGCTAAGCATTATTGACGCCCTTTATGTAAACGTCATGATGGCAAGGAAAGAAGAAGGCAAAAAAGCACTCCACAAAATGCGGAATGCCATTTCTGTAAAAAGGATATAGGGAAGATGACCTGCTCGGATGAGTTCAAATCAAGCACCTACCCTCAGACTGCTTTTGATAGCGCTTGTCATTCATGGTGCAATGCACGACGGGAGCAGAGTGCCAGAGCAGGGCTTTGAGCACCGCAAGAGGCTGTTGACAAAGACAGCGATCCTTTGTCAACAGGTTGAAGGCAGCAGAAACCCTGCCTTCTTTTTTATTTCACCAGCTCCTCAAAAGGGATCTCGGAGAAGGCTTTATATCGCAATACTTTCTCATGAAAAGTAAGGAAGTCTGTAACATCATTTGGCACAGCTGCACAGTGCATTCCCGCCATTATTGCGGCGATCGATCCATTGGCCGAGTCTTCAATAGCGATAGCTTCTTCAGGCTTTACACCCATTTCCTCGAGTGCCTTTATGTACAGTGCAGGATCCGGTTTTACCTTTTCAACATCTTCTTTTGTTTTGATGATCTGAAAATGACTTTCAATCCCAAACTCCTTTAGATAATGAAGAACCCACTCTCTGCCTGAACTAGACGCTACTCCCAGCTTAAGGCCTTGTTCAGCAAACTTCTCTATAAGCTCCTGAACCCCTTCTCTTAAAGTCAATATATCTCTTTGACTATGAAAAACTTGTTCTGTTTTCTCCTTTACCGCATTGCGGTTGATGGAAATTCCATGCGTGCAGTCAATATAATCAAAAAGGATATCATCCGTGGTGCCAATGCATTTCGCGAACTCCTCCAGCTTGAGCTCAAACCCGTAGTCTTTAGAAAGAACATCTTTAAACACCTCAAACCATAAAGACTCTGTATCAACGATCGTGCCGTCAAAATCAAATATAACTGCTTTAATCATCCTATCACCCCGTCTATAGTTTTAGTTTCCTTTAATTAGACGCTTCTTTCCTTTTAAAGTTTCCTTTATTTGCAAAAGAGCCGAGAAACAATATGTCTGCTTCTCAGCTCTTTTTAAATTTGCCTGTTGATTTCGCTACGCCTCTGGAGGCTCCCATTCCTCCCCGCGGAAAGTAAGTGTCCGGAGCGTAAATCAACGGACAATATGTAAGCTGAAAAACAACAATCTATGCGAATAGAGCCATTATTTAAGAATGATACCAGCGTTATATAAGTATAATAAAAATAAGCACTTGAAATATAATATAAAAACGAATAATATATAAGTTGTGTTTTTTAAATGTTCGTGTTTTCCACTTGCATGCCAAAGAAGCAATACTTTATGGGGGACTTTATATGTTCAAATTACAAGAAAATCAAACGAATGTGAAAACCGAGGTTCTTGCGGGAATTACAACCTTCTTAACAATGGTTTATATCGTGGTTGTAAATCCTGTCATATTATCTGATGCCGGCGTTCCATTTGAACAGGTTTTTTCAGCGACCATTATTGCAACAGTTGTGGGTACTCTTTGGATGGCTTTATTCGCCAATTATCCGATTGCCATCGCACCAGGAATGGGCCTGAACGCTTACTTTGCCTACTCAGTAGTAGGCACGCATGGAAATATTGATTATATGACAGCGTTCTCCGCCGTCTTTATTGCAGGTATTATCTTCATTATCTTGTCTCTTACTCCTTTCCGGGAGAAATTAATAATCGCGATTCCAGATAATTTAAAGCACGGAATTACAGCCGGGATCGGATTATTTATAGCATTTATCGGCTTGCGTTTAACCGGGCTGATTACAAGCCACCCAACTAATCTTGTGGCGCTTGGCGACCTGCATTCTCCTCAAGCAATCCTTGCGCTCGTCGGACTTGCAGCTACCTTGATATTGATGACGCTTGGCATTAATGGGGCTCTATTTTTCGGAATGATCATTACTGGCGTGGTTGCCTATTTTACCGGGCATCTTTCTTTTGACCAGGGCTTTGTATCACTCCCAACTCTTCCGGATGGAATCATTATTTTAAATCCGTTTGAAGCTATTGGGGATGTGATCCAGCATAGTTTGTATGCAGTTGTTTTCTCATTTCTGCTTGTTACTATTTTTGATACAACTGGAACGATGATTGGAGTTGCCCAGCAGGCAGGATTAATGAAAGGCAAAACGATGCCTAGAGCTCGTGAAGCGTTATTATCTGATTCTATTGCTACTTCTGTCGGCGCCATGTTTGGTACGAGCCCGACTTCAGCTTATATTGAATCTTCCACTGGGGTCTCTGCCGGCGGAAGAACCGGATTAACTACTTTAACTGTTGCAGGCTTATTCCTTCTTTCTGCGTTCTTCGGCCCTTTGGTCGGTGCTGTATCAGGACTTGCAGCCATCACGGCACCTGCCCTGATTATCGTCGGAAGCCTAATGATGGGAAGCATCTCCCACATTCGATGGAATGAGCTGGACGAAGCATTCCCTGCATTCCTAATCATTTTAAGCATGCCGCTGACATCAAGCATCGCTACAGGAATTGCACTTGGATTTATCGCTTATCCATTAATGAAAGTAGTAAAAGGAAAATGGCGTGAAGTTCATCCGCTCGTTTATTTATTTGCAGTGCTATTCTTTTATCAGCTTGCGTTCCTGCCTCATTAATTCACGGGCAGGAAAACACTGGAACGTATTAAAAAAGCTTGTCCTCCTTGTAGACTAACCTAGATAAATGAGACACTATAAAACACCTTCGAAATGGTACACTTAATTAAAGTGTTAATTCGGAGGTGTTTTTGCGTGGGCAA
>NZ_VLKI01000008.1:50514-240067 GCF_007830235.1 Cytobacillus oceanisediminis | reverse complement strand
GTACTCTGCCGAAATTATTTAAGCAACTTGAAAAGCTGGATTTATTAATTCTCGATGAGCTGGGTTACATTCCTCTACATAAACAAGGTGGAGAATTATTATTCCAGGTTATTTCAATGTGTTATGAGGCAAAAAGCATTATTATTACCACTAATCTTCAGTTCGGTCAGTGGAACCATGTCTTTGGCGACCCAATCTTGACGGAAGCAGTCATTGACCGACTGATCCATCATTCTCATCTGGTAGTCTTCAACGGCGATAGTCATCGTTATAAAGAGTCTATATTACAGAACTAGATATACTGTTGGCAGGTGGCTACATTATTAACTGCCGTTTCATGCATTTTTTGCTTGCCAAATACACATCGGGAGAAGCTTAAGAAAAATCTTATAGTTAGCCCAATACATTATTTTAAAATTTTTAATATACTATAATATCCCGATTCATGCAGATGTGATCTGTAGTAATCATTATTTTTAATAAGTTATAAAAATATTAAATCCAATGTTACAAATTTTATGATTAGACTGTATTAAGTAATATACCGGAGTCAGGATATGCATAAGTATTGATAATAGTAATTAATGAAAGGAAGTCAGTATACTGACTTCCTTTCATTAATTTAAATATAACCCTTTTCTTTAAGGCTAATATAAGATTCCTGTCCGACAATTACATGATCGAGCACTTCAATTCCGATTATCTTTCCTGTTTCATTAAGCCGTTTTGTAACTTCAATATCTTCTCGGCTTGGTTGTGGATTCCCGGATGGATGATTATGGGCTACAATAGCACTTGCACAACTACGACGGATTAAATGTTTAAACGTCTCGCGTGGATGTACGATGGACGCATTCAATGATCCTATAAAAACAGTTTCTCTAAAGAGAACCTCATTTTTTGTGTTCAGTCCTAGTACGACAAAATGTTCTTGCGTTAGGTACTGCATATCCTTTAAGAATGAATATGCATCTTCAGGTGAACGAATGGTAAAACGATCTTCTACAGGAGTAGGTTGCATTCTTGCTAACTTCAGAGCAGCTACGATTTGTTTGGCCTTAACATTACCAATGCCTTTAATCGTCAATAATTCCTCTTGAGTTACTTCTAGCAATTCTTGTATTGATGGGTAGCGGTTGAAGATTTCGCTGACGACATAGCCATCTTCTTTTTCACGCATTGTTGTTGCTAATAATACCTTAAAAGTCATTTTATCGAATGTATTGTTCATTATATATTCCTCCATTTTTGTTAGATAGAATTAAAAAAGGAGAGACGATGATCGTCCCTCCGATTGAGTGAATGTATTTAATGCGATATACTGTCATTGGTATATTTTGGTTTAAGATGAGTTCATTGGCGGATGAGCTCATCTTTTTTTGTGCATAAAAAAACTCATCGAATATAACGATATTCCATGAGCAATTTATTCTTTATCATTTTGCATATTCAAATTCTCCTCCTCATAAAATACATCTTTTAAATGCAGTAGATCTTGGATGAAATCAGATGCCTGTTTCTTACTTAGTTTTGTGCTGTGATCAACTTGATACTTCATCTGCATCAATTCTTTTGCAACTTCATGGCGCATTTTAAGCTCAGCAACAATTTGATGAATCTTAAGTAGCTGACGTTTGGTTACAGGTTCATCACCTCCTTTAATGCTAGAGTTTGTAGGAAAATTTTCAATGTCTTGTGTGAAGATACCACTAGAACGTGTTGCAGATAGTACAGCATCAATCAATGCTCGCTTTTTGGCCATTTTCAATACAGTGTTCACAATCGTATAGGCATCTTGCTGTTGAAATGCTGCTTCTTTGCTGTTGCAGGAACCAAGTCCTTCAGCCTCAATGACCCCGTTGTCTTTGCGGGTTAGTATCATCTTCACTTCATAAGCGAATATACCAGCTTCCCACTGTTCAATACGGTTTACAACTTTTACTGTCTTTGAAAATCCGAATACATCACAAAGCTTTTCTGCCCCAGGCTTTAACAGTGTCGGTTTAGAGAATCCATCTACCACACCATAGTCAACGCCTTTTACCATAACCTCTTCAACAAATGTTTGAAGCTCCTCAATTCGATGCTTGGATTCTGAAGATGATACAACAACATTAGGTAATGAAGATACATTAGGGTTACTAATACTAGCGAATGGTATGATGTTATTTATTTTTGAATGTTTACCTGTCTTCATATGATTTTCACCTCCTTTCAATGAATTAAGATCTTTTTTGAATTACATCTGATAGTTTTGCTAAACCTTCCGATGTTTTATGAACTAGGAATTTGCCTGCTTGATGACTAAGCTGATTCCCTCTGCTAAAAGTTTTGTTAGAAATTGATGTTGCCTTCGATATCATGCTGTGTGCTGATTTGTTTAATTTATCAAGATTGCTGATTACATTTAGCAATATGTCTTCACCTTTAGATTCCATTGTAATTGCTGCATCCCTTAGTGCTTTGCTTATACGATCATTCATTGAAACATGACTATTAAGTTCATCCTCATGCAGAAATTCAATCTCTTTTATAGCTGATTGGATTTTGCTCCTATTAACAAGTAAATGAGATAGCTTTACATATTCATTACGTATGATTGCAACTGCTATCTCTTCTGAGATAGCAGCTTGTTGGATTAATAGATTCTGGTGAATTTCTTTAATCTCAAAAAGGGAAACACTCTTCTCCGTAAATAATCCTAATTTGTGTTGCTGTTCTTGCCATACATTTTCCTTCATAATCGATTTCCTCCTAGTTAATGTTTTTATAAGGTTACTCCTATTATTTATTGAAATAGTAATAACCCTTTAAGGTCAGCTTTAATAGTAAGCCTTCTGATTTGCTTCTCTTGGTGAGAATTAAGTCAGCATCTTCAAGTTTTAGTAGATTTACATTTTGGATGCCATACTTTGCTAGAAACCTAGCGGGAACCCATTTGTTTAGTTCCTTTGCCTTTACCAGAATTTTTACTAATGACTTATTCATTTCGCTATCCTCCTTTCGTATGCGCTCTTCTCACCACGCATGTCTTCTCTGTAAAACAAAAAAACCGCCGTCTATCCAAATGGATAAACAACGGTTGATACATAAAGGGGTGGGGCATGAAACGAGTGGGTACCCCCTTTACATTTTTAGATCGTGGAGCTGCCAGAAAAATTTTGTATATTTTTCCATCCCTATTGTGTTACTAATGTACTAGAGATAAAATAAAGATAAAGTATAAAAAAAGTAAGAGTATTGAGGTGGCTTCAACGTGGAAGTTAAACTATTTCAGAAAACACAGAGAGATTTAGCGGTATCTATTAATTTAGTAATAGATAAATATTGGAATGACGAGATAGATGAAAAGAAAATGATTGAATTGATTCAAAAGTTGTATATAACTAATACAAACAAATTTGTTAAAAACGGTAAGTATACAACCATTATTCGTCAACAATGTGGAAAACGGAGGCTTGAAGTCGTTGATCAAGTTTTTAATCAAACTAACGTTATTTAAGAAGGTAAGGTGAAGGAATATAATATGGAATATTCCGCGGGATTTACGAAAGAAAAATGGTCTGAAAATGAGATTGAAGTTGTTCTAAAGCACATGTCACAAGGAAAATTGAAAAAAGAAATACTAGATGAAATTATGGAGCAAAATTTATTTCAGTTAAGAAGCCCAGTAAGTATTAAAAATCGCTTTAATATGGTCTACAATCGTGCAGCTGTCCTTGACGGTGAAATGAAGAAACACTTTTTAAACGTAAGCGATTATGATCGGAAGGCATTGACATTATATTCATTTTTACAAGTATATCGAATACCATTAGAGTTTTACTTGGAAGTTATTATTTATAAATATGAACATCAAGAACCACTATATAGTAGTGACTTTTATTACTTTTTTGAAGGAAAAGCGAATATAAGCGAAAAAGTAAGTAATTGGAGACCTGAAACCATTAAACGTCTTATAAGATCCTTAGTTTTATTTTTTAGAGAAGCAAGGATGATTGAAAAGATTGATCGGACGAAGTACACCGTAAATCCGATACATATGAGCCAATTGTTAAAAACATATGCTGAGAAGAATGCCACTCTATTATATTCTTTTACAGTTTTAGAAAAGGTGAATGAAGAATGAAATCCACGTATGAACGATTAGAACAAATGGAAAAGCGGATTATACAAGATAGCTTTAAGAATCCAAGAGGGATTGGAAGTGACATCCCTCATTTTGTATTGGACTATCCTCCAGAAGATGAATTACAAGTTCGTGTGTATATAAAGAACATGTTGAAGAGAACCAAACTAGATATCAAAGAAGTGAATTTATTTGAATTTCTTCTTTCGTTTTTTGATGAAGATGAGTTGGAAGAATTATTTGAAATGGAAGAGGAAGAAGGATTGAAAGGTTTAATTGATGTATTTGAACCGATATTAAATGAAAGCAATACGATGATTCAGCAATTTAAAGACATTACAAAAGAGGCAGATCTTATTTTTATTACTGGGGTTGGTTCTGCTCATCCATTTTTGCGGTCGAGTCAATTACTAAAAGCCATCTCTAGTAAAGGTTATAAAAAACCAATCGTATTATTCTATCCGGGTGAATTTACAGGATTGCGATTAAAATTATTTGGCATTCTTGACTATGAAGATGACTATCAATTATCACGTATTTCTTAGGGGGTAGGGACATGCAAATTAAAGATTTATTTTTAAAAGATATATTCCGTTCAATTAATAATGTTGTTCAAGCTGAGCAAATGGATGAAAAAACAATTGAAAATGAATTGGATGAGTATGTATTAACAGAAGAAAGTGAACATTACTTAGAACGTTTTTATCGTAATTATCTTGCCGTTTATAATCAACCATCAACTAAAGTAGGGGTTTGGATATCAGGTTTCTTTGGATCCGGTAAGTCTCACTTTTTAAAAATTTTATCTTACTTGTTACATAACCAAACGATTTCAGGCAGAACGCCTGCGGATTATTTTAAAGAAAAAACAAAAAATCCAGAATTGCTTAACATGATGGAAGAAGTATCTGCAAAAAGAACAGATGCCTTATTGTTTAATATTGATTCGCGATCAACATCATCATCTAAGGATTCCGAGAAAGAACGTATTATCGAAGTTTTCTTACGAGTATTTAATAATCATTTAGGTTATTCAGATACACTGTGGGTTGCTGAAATGGAACGTCAATTAGATGATGACGGTAAATATGAATTGTTCAAACAAACAATTTACGATCAAAATGGTAAACCATGGGAAGAATTTCGATTAAAAATATTACTGCGTAAGAGAAAAGTTATACAAGCACTAGAATCAGTCGGCTATGATCAAGATACTGCAGAGACTTTCTTTGATATGAGTAGAGAATGGTTCTCTATTGACGCACAGCGAGTAGCTGAATTAGTAGCAAGTTATTGTAAAAAACAAGGCCCAGATTATCGAATCGCATTTCTTGCGGATGAGGTAGGACAATATATCGGGAATAATACGAGCTTAATGCTTAACTTGCAAACTATAACGGAAAAACTAGGTGACTTATGTCAAGGTCAAGCATGGGTGATTGTAACATCACAAGAAAAACTAGAAGCTACTGTTTCAGATCTTGATAGTACGAAAGACTTTTCAAAAATCCAAGGACGATTTGAAACCAAAATTAACTTATCCAGTGCTAATACAGATGAAGTTATCAAAAAACGTCTATTAGAAAAAGAAGATGTTGGTGCAGATACATTAAAAACGATACATGATCAAGAAGGAAAATTAATTCATAATCGTTTAGCATTTGATAAGCAGAATACACAGTTACGTTCAGGGTATCGTTCAATTGATGAATTTGTCTCATTCTATCCGTTTGTTCCTTATCAAATTGAGTTATTACAAAAGATCTTCACGAAAATCCGTAATTTAGGGGAAGGTGGTCAGCACACTTCACGTGGTGAACGTTCATTACTTAAAGCATTTCAGGAAGCAGCACAATTAAATGCTGAGGAAACTATCGATAATATGGTGACCATGGCAGAATTTTATCCTTCTATTCGTGATTATTTAGAATCCTCAATTACAAGTACAATAACAAGGGCTCAGGATCGAGCGAGAAATAATGAAGGTTTAGAAGAATATGACGTGAAGGTTTTACAAGTGCTTTATCTAATCAAAGGGATTGATGATATAAAATGCACACCTAATAATATCGCAACCCTTATGGTTGAGACAGTTTATGATGAACGTCAGCCTTTAGAATATCGTATAAAGGAATCATTGAACCGACTTCAAATGGCAATGTTCATTGAACAACATGCAGATGGGTCATACTCATTCTTATCAGATGAAGAACAAGAAATTAATCGCGAAATACGTGTAGAAGAATATAATACTGCTTCTGTTAAAGAACGATTAGGTAACCTCTTTTTCAATGTGATGTATCGCCATACCAAGTATGAATATAAGCATAAAGAACAAACCAAACACTTTGATTACAATAAACGATTTGATAATTACGTGAAAGGTCAGATGAATCATGAATTAACGATGCAGGTATTCTCTGAAGGCATGACAGATTCAGAAGCAGCGTTACAAGCTAACTCTGGTCACTTAATTATTCTTTTAGACAAAGACCTTGTCGCTGAAGCAGAAAGTGCTTTAGCCTATATTCAACAAGTGGATAGTTATGTTCGTCGGAAACAGTCAAGCACGACTAGTCAGCAGCAGAAGAGAATTTTTGATGCGAAAATTGCTGAAGTTGATGAATATGCAGATAAGGCAGAAGAATTATTAAACAAAGCTTGTGAGAAAGCAGAATTTTATATCCAAGGTCAACGTCGTGATTTTAATGGGGCTTTTGAAAGTAAAGTTAACCAAGCTATGGATATGCTAATACGCAACACATATACAAAATTTCATTATATTGAGGAGCCTATTTCATTTAAAAGTAGTAAAAAGGAATGGATGCAAGTTGCGGAGAATCTAGGTCAACAAAGATTATTTAGTGACTTAAACAAAAATGCAATTGACGAAGTGAAGCACTTCATAGAGGAACTTGAACGTTCACATGACCAGCGAACATTAAAACAAGTTGTACAAAAATATAAGGCTGTTCCATATGGATGGGAGGAACAAGATACCATTGGTATTCTAATGGGGTTAATGAATGCTGGAAAAGTTCGTTTCACTTATGCGGGTGAAGCCTTTAACCCTAACTCCAATCAATTCTATGATCGATTAGAAAAGGTTTCAGAACGTGATCGTATTGTTGTTTTACCAATCGTTGAAATGGATTATCAAGTTAAACAGGAGCTTATTGCATTAGTCCGTGATTTCTTTTCGAATACACAAACGTATGACACATATGACGCTTATGAAGAAGTTATACGAGAAAAGATTGCCGAAGAATTTGTACAACCGATTGACAAGATTAGAGGGAGAAGACGTCAACAAGATCCAACAAGTGAGTATCCATACCCAGGTGAAAGTGATATACGAACAGTTGTAAATGGTACTCAAAAATTACTTGCTATCCGTGATCCCGAACAGTTCTGCCGTACGTTTATTCAATATGAAGACGATATAGAAAACTGGTATGACATTTTAGAGACACTCCAAGGATTCTATGAAGGAAATCCTATCGTAAAATTTGACGAAGCGGTTCAAGCTCTGAAAGACCATAAGCAAGACTTAGAAATCATCCATAATGAAAAGTTAGAAGAAACAGCTCAACGAATGAAACACATTTTACTACAGGAAGAACCAACAAAAGAAATTAGTCAATTACCCAAGTTGACAGATGTTCTGAAGAATCTAATTCAGGTAGAAACCAATAAACAAAAACAGGCAGTAATGGTTCAATCAGAAAAATCATTGAAGCAACTTGAAAACTTAATAGATCAATATCGCCAATCTGAAAGCATTTTAGAATATATTCAATCACGAAAAAATCAAGCGACTCAGCTTTATGAGAAAATTAAGAAGAGTGAACGTATATCTAGCGCTCGAATCAATCAACAGCAGCTTAGTGAGCTTGTTGAAGCAACAAAAGCAACAGCACGCCAGATGCTTAATGATTTAATAGATGACCCAGATACAGTTAAGAGACAACCGAAGAAAATTACAGAGCAAGAATTGTATGCCTGCTTCTTTGGTCAGTTAGATACAATTGAGTCTGAAGAAGACTTAGAACGTGCTATTGAGTCATTGAAGAAAAGTCTAATAAAAGAATTACAAACACACTATTTCGTAAATCATAAATCATGGGGCGGATGAACAATCCGCTCCTCTACATATAGGAGTGAAACAATGAATAAGGCAGAATTAAAGAAATTTGCTGTAGAAGCTAGACGAGACTTAATGGCCAAAGTTTCATTAAAAGCGGAGCAATACGGTATTACCAAAGATAGTCAGGATTTAAAGATTGAAGAAAAGTATGGACAATTATTTATAAACGATAATCCTTTTCCAATTGAAAGAAAACATGCTTTTCATACATTACAACAACGCTTAAAAACTTCTGGATATGATCAGCTTATTGAAGAAGTGGCATATACCTGGTTTAACCGAATAATTGCGATTCGTTATATGGAAGTGAACAACTATTTACCAGACCGAGTAAATGTATTATCGAGCAGTACAGGTAAAAACGAACCAGATATTTTACTTCAATATGAAACGATGAACCTAGATGTGGATTATCAACAAATAAATGAATGGTTAAAAAAAGGTGAAAATGAAAAAGCTTATCGTAAATTGTTTGTTGCTCAATGCAATAGTTTGAATAAACTATTACCTTTCTTATTTGAAAAAATTGATGATTTTACAGAACTATTATTACCCGACTATTTATTAGATCAGGAATCTATCATACGGAAAATTGTAAATGACTTATCTGATGAAAACTTTTTTCATCTTGATGAATATGGTTCTCGTTCAGATAATGTTGAAGTGCTGGGTTGGCTTTATCAATACTATATGTCTGAAAAGAAGGAGCAGGTTGGTGGACTAAGAAACAATGCAGTTAAGAAAGAAGATCTTCCTGTTGTTACACAGTTATTTACACCAAAATGGATTGTGCAGTATATGGTACAAAACTCTTTAGGGAAATTATATGATGAAAAGTATGAAGACAATCAATTAGCTCAGCATTGGGAATACTATTTGAAACATGAAGAGAACCACCACCTGTATCCGCGGTTTGAGTCATTAGAAGATTTAAAAATTATAGATCCCGCGTGTGGATCAGGTCATATCCTTATATACGCTTTTGAAATGTTATATGACATGTATGAAGAAGCTGGATATCCATCAAAAGAAATACCACAGTTAATTTTAGAAAATAATTTATATGGGTTAGACATAGATAAACGTGCTCAACAAATTGCGAACTTTGCATTGTTAATGAAGGCCGCCGAAAAACAACCACGTTTTATCTCAAGATTAGGTCGTAAAGGTCAAAGTCCAAAGTTGAATGTTTTTCAAATTGTAGATGCTTACCAACCTTTATCTGAAGAAGCAATCAATTATTTTGCTGATAGTGATACAGAAAAATCATTAATTAAAGAGTTATTAAACCAGTTTGAGAACGGAAAACAATTTGGTTCATTAATTGACCCGATAGAAATTCCATACCGAGAGTGGATTAATCGTTTATATCAATTAGAAAATAAAAATAGTGATTTAATAGATGAGTCTTTTTACAAAGAATTACAAACAAAGTTATTACCTGTTTTAAAACAAGGTCTTTTGTTAAAACAAAAATATGATGTCGTTGTAACAAATCCACCATATCATAATAAATATAATCCATTACTTAAAAAATTTATGAACCAGAATTATAAAAACTATAAATCAGATTTATATTCCGCATTTATTTATAGAGCGATACAGATGTCAAAGAAGAATGGATATGCAGCATTAATGACTCCTTTAACATGGATGTTTATTACTACACATTATTTATTAAGGAAATTCATTATTGAAAATAATAGTATAAGTAGTTTGATTCAACTAGAATACTCTGCATTTAAAGAGGCGACTGTTCCTATTTGTAGTTTTGTTATTAAACATGATTCACCAAATATTCTAGGGGAATTCATTGATCTTAGTGGATTTAATGGAGAAGCTATCCAACCATTAAAAGTAAGAGAATCAGTAAATAATCCTAATGTTAATTACAGATACACTATAAACAGCCTAGTTTTCAATGATATTCCCACTTCACCAATAGCATACTGGGTATCTCAAAATGTTCATCAGATTTTTGCGAGCGCAAACCGATTAGGTGAAATTGCTGATGTCAAGGTTGGATTGCAAACTGGAGATAATGATAAATTTTTAAAACTTTGGCATGAAGTTAGTAGTCAAAATCTTGATAAACAATGTTTTTCATTAGAAGACTTAAATCACAATAAGAAAAAGTGGATAATCTGTACAAAAGGTGGATCATATAGAAAGTGGTATGGAAACCAAGAATTTGTTATTAACTATGAGAAACAAGGAGAGGAAATAAAATTACATAAAAGTTCAGTTATTAGAAATGAGAATTATTATTTTAAAGAAGGTTTAACTTTTTCTAATGTTAGTACTGGTAAGTTTAGTTTAAGACTCCATCCAAGAAATGCTATTTTTGACCAATCAGGCCCTTTAATTTATTTTAGGGGATCAAAAGATTATCAGGAGTATGTTTTTGCACTTCTTAATTCAAAGGTAGTCGATGTATTTGCAAAAATATTAAGTCCAACTCTACATTATAACGTTGGCGAGTTAATTAACTATCCAATATTAACTGATGAAAACCTATTTTCATCAGTTAATAACATTACCAACAAAAATATTCTAATTTCTAAGAAAGACTGGGATTCATTTGAAACGTCATGGGACTTTAGAAAAATGCCATTCTTGGAATACACTAATGTTACAAATAAGTTAGAGGAAGCTTTTAAAGAGTGGAAAAATGAGACAATAAGTCAATTTAATATATTAAAAGAAAATGAAGAACAATTAAATGAAAAGTTTATTAAACTGTATGGCTTTCAAGAGATCTTAACACCAGAAGTGTTAGATAAAGACGTGACAGTTAGAGTTGCAGATGTTGAAAGAGATTCAAGATCTTTCCTGTCATACTTTATAGGTTGTGTTATGGGGCGCTATTCTTTAGATTTTGTGGGCCTTGCTTACGCTGGCGGTGAATTTGATGAGTCAAAATACAATACATTCAAACCAAATAAGGATGGTCTTATTCAGTTAACCGATGCCCATTATTTTGATAATGATATCATTATTCGTTTGCGTGAGTTCTTGTCTGTGGCGTTTAGTCCAGATACTATAGACGACAATATAAAATGGTTAGCAGAATCGCTGAATATGAAGAAAAATGAATCTCCAGAAGAACGTTTACGGCGTTATTTCTTAGATGAATTTTTCAATGACCATTGTAAAACATATCAAAAGCGACCAATTTATTGGTTAGTGGAATCCGGTAAACAAAAAGGGTTACGGACACTTATTTATATGCATCGTTATCAGCCTGATACGATGGCAACGATTCGTTTTGAACATTTACAAGAGATTCAATCTAAATATCAAAATGAAATAGATATGAGTGATAAACGTTTAGCAAATCCAAGCTTATCGGCAAGTGATAAGCGGAGCCTTGAAAAATCTAAATCAGCCTATCAGAAGAAGATAGAGGAACTACAAGAGTTTGATAAGAAATTAGCGACGTATGCCAATGAACAAATTGACATTGATTTAGATGACGGTGTTAAAGTGAACTATGCTCAATTTGAAAATGTTCTTGCAAAGATTAAATAGCTGAAAGAGGGGAGATTCTCCTCTTTCTCTTTACATAATGAGGTGAATTTCGTGGATGTCATTGAGAAGTTACAAGAGAAAATACAACAAGATAGAGATACGAAAAAAAGAGCGATTGTTTTTTGGTATGATTCTCAAGCACAAGTAAGTGTGGATGAACTAAAGAAACAGTTGGATGATATTGAGGTAAGAAAATTAACTAATCATAATTTTTTTCAGTTAAAAGTTGAGATTGAAATTCAACGAACAACAGAGTCGTTTTTAATATATTCCGATGTAGCGAAGCCAGCCGACAAAGAAAACATGTTATTGGATATATTGTTATACAGTACGGAGTTCAAAGCAGATGAAACTGCTATGTTAACTGAAACATTAAAAGTATCGGATAATGTGTTACGTCCTAAGATGGAACAATATCCTTTGTTCTTTGATAGTAAAGAACGGAAAAGAAGATTAAGTAAAATATTGCCTAAACAAGCTGATGACTATCATTTTGAACTTAGTATGATGGCTGTTTTAGTAAAAGCATCGGTACCTGATATACGTGTGATTGTACGTCAACTTCTAATGGAAGGGTTACATATGGAAGACAGTGAGCTATTAAAGCAAATAAAACGTAACTTTTCTTTAGAACGTACATTAGAGATCATTGGTCGCTATTTTGGCGTGTCGTTAGAAAAAGATAATGAACCATTGGTGCAGCTTTTAAATGTTCTCATCTATCAACATTTCCGGCAGATTGCAGGTTTTACTGCCGAGGATTGGGAGGTTCAATGGGCATCGTCATCACCTAACGTTTGTGCGTTATTTGTTGAAGAGTGGTTACAACATAGCGATGGGAGTGTACTTGAAGAACATATCAAAGAATGGGAAATAGTGCATCAAGTAAGAGATGTGTTATCTAAGCAGGATATAGAAAACTACCAGCTAGTAGATACTTTCCCGGTCGTTGATGTTCTCATCATTGAGAAATGCATGGATGAGTTAACTCACCAAACAATTCATATGGATGAACGATTATCCTTAATTAAACAACGTTTACATAAATATTGGGGATCAAAAGATAAAATAAAAGCCATTTATGACACGTTATTTGAAGCAATCCGACTCGAAAAGCTAAAACCTGTTATTAATCGTATGCATCTACAAGAAGATTTTTATGAAAGTTATACGAAATCCTTGTATGAAGTCGACCAAGCCTACCGCAATTTTATGTATCATTTTACACGCCTTACTGCGAAAGAAATGCTTGAAGAAATCGCTAGCCGATTGACAAATTGGTATGAAAATGAATACTTACGTCGACTTTCAGACGAAATGAATTTTAGACTGGAAGAGGGGTATGTATCCAAACTAATGCCACAACGAACATTCTTTTCTAAGGTGATTCGCCCTATTTTAGAGAAGGAACAAACAAGGGTTTTCGTAATTATTTCAGATGCTTTACGATTTGAAGCGGCTTATGAACTTCATGAAAAATTAAAGGAACGAGAAAATGGGAAATCAAACATTAATCCTATGGCAGCAAGCTATCCAACGTACACACAATTAGGGATGGCATCTTTGTTACCACATCGTAAACTTTCAGCAGATGAAAAGAAAGGTATCTTAGTTGATGAACAATCAACGAAAGGAATGGACAATCGACGTCACATTTTACAGTCAGTTGAGCCACAAACAGAAGTTCTAAAATTAAAGGAACTTCTGGATATGAAAGCAAGTGAAGTAGATCATTTAATGAAAGGAAAACGTCTTGTTTATTTATATCATGACCACATCGATGCGCTTGGGGATTCAGCAAAGTCAGAACGTGAAACCTATGGAGCAGTTCATCAGGCGATACAAGATTTACAATATGCGGTGGACAGATTATCACGTCTTCAAGCGAAACGCATTTTTATAACAGCGGATCATGGTTTCTTATTTCAATTCAAACAAATTGAAAACTATGGAAAAATTCCAGCTGTTGAAGGACAAGTTATGGATAATAATCGGCGTTTTGCTATAGGACACAATCTATCCGTTTCTGAAGGTTCGATTAAATTAACTCAACGACAAACGCCGTTACAAAATGTTGAGGTTGTTTTGGCGAAAAGTTTAAACCGATTCAAAACGGGTGGAGGTCTTCAATTTATTCATGGAGGAGCATTACCACAAGAAGCGGTTGTCCCATTAATAGATTATCGACGTATTGAAAAAGGTCAACCTGTAGATATTGCGGTAGCAATGATCAATAAGGTTATTACAAATTACCGTATTCCGGTTTCTTTTTATCAGGAGCAGAGTATTACAGATATCTATACTTCACGCAAAGTTCTTATTGCGTTTTATCAAGGTGATGAACGGATTTCTAATGAAGTGGAACTCGTATTTGACTTAAAAGGTGAAAATCGTGACCGGAATAGACAAGTAACGTTTAATTTGGTTGAAAAGTATTATAAGATTGGTGAAACATGTAAATTAAGAATCGAGACTGTAACCAAGAAAGGTAAAGAACCATATTTAGAAGAAGAATTTACTTTACGCTTATATGAAGCAATGTATTAATTTTAAAAGGAATTGGGGGTGTTATCTTGCTAAGAAAAGGTGAAATTGTAGGTGCATCATTTTGGCCAGAAGCCGTTCAAATCAAACATATTGAAAACATTGATGATGATCTGTATTTAGTCGAAGCTGTCGGGCGAGAGTCAAATCAATTCTTCGAAAATTATCTTGAGAAACATCAATTACAAGAAGTTGAACGTTTTTCCGATGAAGATGCTTCAGATCAATTGAGAGACAGATTTCAACATTATCTGCAATATCATGTATTGCGAACAGAGAAAGAATACTCACAGTCACGGGCTCGTGGCAATAAGAACATGATTCCGCTACCACACCAAATCGAAGCTGTTTATAGCAAAATGCTACAAGCTCCCCAAGTACGTTATTTATTAGCAGATGATCCAGGTGCAGGTAAAACGATTATGTCTGGTATGCTTATCCGTGAATTGAAGGCACGAAACATGATTCGAAAAACATTAATTTTAGTACCGCCTCTCGTATTAAAGCAGTGGCAAACGGAATTAAAGGAAAAGTTCGATGAAGACTTTTTAATCATTACACGTTCTTATTTGGATGCTTCAGGTGAACTGAATCCTTTTGATATGCATCAGCAAGTCATTGCATCGATGTACTGGGCATCTAGAGAAGATATTAAAAATATGATTATTAATTCACAATTTGATTTAGTCATAGTCGATGAAGCGCATAAAATGGCTGCCTATACTATCGGGCAAAAGAAACGTAAAGTGAAGCGGACTAAGATGTTTCAACTTGGTGAAAATTTATTGAGGCATACTGAGCATACTCTTTTATTGACAGCAACACCACATAAAGGAGATAAGGAGAATTTTCGTCACTTAATGAGCTTAATTGACCATGATATCTTTTCTCAATTGAATCGTGGAGACTCTATTTTCGAAAAAAGTAACCCATATGTGATCCGTCGTTTAAAAGAAAAGATGGTTAACTTTGATGGAACACCTTTATTCCCAAAACGAACAACAAAAACCTTAGGATTCGACCTGAGTCAAGCAGAAATCAATTTATATGAAGCTGTCACGGAATATGTAAGACATTACTTTAATAGGGCAAAGCAGAACAATAAACCAAATGTTGCTTTTGCGATGATGGTCTTGCAACGACGTTTAAGCTCATCCGTTGAAGCAATATATTTATCACTTCTCCGTCGGAAAGAACGTTTGCAGATGGTGTTGGAAACAGGGCAAAAAGTCCAACAGATGATGTTGGATTATGAAGATTACGAAGACAGTTCACTCGAGGAACAGGAATTGATTGAAGCTTACGCTGAAGGCGAATATGAAGAACTTGATTTTGATGAATTACAAGTTGAGATTGAAATGCTGGATCAACTAATTCGTAAGGCGAATGTCATCAGACAGAATCAAAATGAGCGTAAGTTTCTAGAACTTGAAAAGACATTATTTGGTGCTAATGGTTTGTTGGCACAAGATGAGAAGATTTTAATCTTTACTGAATCAAAGGACACACTTAATTATCTAGAGAAGAAATTGAAAGCATACGTTCTAGAGATAGCCAAAATTGTTGGTGACTTTTCTATGGATAGACGTCAAGAAGAAGTAGAGAAGTTTCGGAATGAAGTGCAAATTATGATTGCAACAGATGCTGGTGGAGAATCTATTAACCTACAATTCTGTAACCAAATGGTCAATTATGATATCCCATGGAATCCTAATCGATTAGAGCAACGTATGGGGCGTATTCACCGTATCGGACAAAAAAATGAGGTATTTGTATTTAACCTTGTTGCCACCAATACACGTGAAGGTGACGTATTAATTCGGCTACTTACCAAGATGGAGCAAATGCGTGAAGACCTTGGACAAGATCTTGTTTATGATTTTATAGGTGAAGTTCTAGAGGATCGCCAAGCCGATTTATCTTTTGTGATGGAGAAAGCAATTTCAGGTCGGGAAGATTTAGATGAAATTATTGCAAACATGGAAAAAACATTATCCGAGGAACACAAACATTTATTAGAACTCGCTCAAAATGAACGATTAGATGATAATTTTGATTTACCTGGTGCAAAGCGTTCCTTTGATGAAGTTTCAATAAACAGTATTCCTAATCGGTTTTACGGACACTTTGTGATTGATGGATTAAAAAACACAAGAACAAGGTTGAATATTTCTGCAGATCAAAAAACTGCCCGTATTGATCGTTTCCAAAAGCGGATTCGTGATTTTGCACGTGATCATAAATTGATGTTCAACTTTGATGATTCCATTCGTTTTGCTTTATCTTCATCGAAAGTCTCAGATTCAATACAGATGATTGAAAATGATAATCCTTTGTTTAACTTAGTGATGAAACTGACAGCGAAAGAAATGCAGCAAGCAATAATACCACTTTATGAAGTGAAAGCATCAATTCCAGAAGCTATGACAATGGAATTGAATCAAATAACAATTGTGGACGGTAATGGCCGAGAGCTTGAACAAAAATTAACGCTAACTGGTAAACGAGCTAATGGTGAATTTTTACAAATATCACCTTATATTCTGTTTAATCAATCATTGGATGTAACAAGTACGTATGACAGTGAAGAGCAGGAAATCAAACGATATGTGATTAAACATGCTAGGAAACTTTTAAAGACTATTCAACGCAAGCGTGAAGATTATGCAAATAAAAAAAGGGTCTTTTTGAGAAAATCTTTCGAGGATCAAATGGAAACTTTACAAGAACGATTGAAGAAGTATCAGGAAGAAAATGTAGAGGGCAAAAACAGTGCTCTAATTAATCAAACTTATGCACAAATAGATGAAATGGAAGATCGGAGTAAAGAACGTTTATCTGAAATTGATCGTGAGCGTTCCATTCAATTAAAGCCGGTGAAAAGGATAGCTCAATTTAGAATTAAACCAAATGGTACAAAAAATGGTCGTGTAATACTAGAAGACTATTTGTCAATGATTGAAGATTATGAATTAAGGCAAGGAAGAATAAACGTAAGAGCACAACAAGCCTTTGGGCTAATAGATTTTATCAGTGAAGAAGCGGATGGTCAGAGTCGACTTATAGTGGTTACGAAGGACATACATCAATTTAAGCAGCAGTTGAAAGAGGAAGATTATAATGCTATCAAGGATCGCGTATTTGTGTATGAAGTAAGAGAAAATCAAATAATAGAACATCAATTAGATCAAGGTTTGATGTTTGTTTAATGAGGGGGGTTAACAATGAAGAGATGGTGGATGATACGTGCTGGTGATAATAATGAGTTAATACCAGTATGGAAAGAACAAGGTATTGCATCTATTGGATGGCCTAAACTAGGAAATCCCAAACACTATAGAACTAAGGATGAGATGATTGCCAATGCAAATACTGTTTTTGCTGAAAGTAAGCCTAACTCTAGGAGAAGTTGGGTTAACCAAGTATGGCGTTTCAGTAGAGAAGTTAAAAAAGGTGATCGAATAATTACTTACAATAAGGAAAAACGGGATTACATGGTTGGAACAGTTTTAGAACCGCATTTTTATGATGAATCTGTAGGAGATCCTGCTTATCCAAATAACATTAAAGTTGAATGGGGAGAAATTACGGTTGAAAGGGATTCTTTATCACAAGCTGCCAAGAATAGCCTAGGATCAGTTTTAACGGTATTTCGTGTAGATGAATGGGGAAATGAAATTGCAAATTTAATAGAACATCCATTTACAGACCCTGAACCTACAGACGAGGCAGAAGAGAAAGAAATCATAGAAGACCTTGTCAGTAAGGCCTTAGTAATGGTGCAAGACAAAGTAGATATGCTTGATCCGTGGCAAATGCAAGAGTTGGTTGGTGGTCTCTTGCAAGCAATGGAGTATAACGTTCATGTAAGCCCAAAAGGGCCAGATGGAGGAGTAGATGTATTGGCCTATAAAGACGCTTTTGGTTTTGAAAAACCAATCATTAAGGTTCAAGTTAAACATCGAAAGTCTTCAGCAGGTGCACCAGAAATTCAGCAATTACTAGGAGCAAATCCTATTGATGCTAATAGTTTATTTGTTTCAACAGGGGGATTTACTTCGCATGCAGAAGCCGTGGCGAAACATAATTCTGTTAGGTTAATAGATTTAGAGGAATTAGTCGATTTAGTTGTGAAATGGTACGAAAATATGCCAAACGAAGTAAGGTCTATATTACCACTTCAAAAGATGTATGTTCCTGAATAGTTTGATCTTATAAATAAAAGTTAAATTTACAAATAAAGGTTATTAAAGCTTTAAAGAGTGTGGGGGCAGGCACCATTCTTCAAGAGAGCCCTTGTTAATCATGTTTATAGAAAATATGTTAGCTAGGGTTTTGACACTTTAAAACTAGAATCGTTAATTTGAGAAGTTCTATAGGTTTAAAGAGGAGAATAAAATGAAGAGTATTGATTATATATACGAATGTTTTGACCCCAAGGACTTAAAGGTGCAAAGTACTTTTGAAAGAAGAAGTGGGGTAACTTCTAAAGATAAATTTAAGAGAGCAAATTACTTTCACTTAGCTCATTTTACATCATCAATATTATTAAAAAGTATATTAGAAAAAGGCTTACTTCCTAATTCTATAAGTGGAAGGAAAATTGAAGACAATTTAAGCACAGATCCAAATTCTGTTTATTTATCAGCCATATATGATAGTAGCTACTTAAAGCGGACAATTAAAGAATTTGGTGGAGAAGGTATAATAATCATGGTAGAAGTTGAAAAACATCTATTAGAGGCTGATGAGAATTTAATTTCCTTTAATAGTAATTCAAACAGTCCTCTTAAAGATGAAGAATTGTTATATAATTCAATGAGCTTTATGGGAGCATGTAAATATAAGGGTATTATAGATCCAAATAAAATTTTAGGTGTATACTCCCGAGAGGGAAAACAGCTAAATGTAAATAAATGAGGATTAAGAAGTATATAAATTTGATGTTTAGAAATAATTCTTAATAAAATGCTTAAATAGATATATTTTATTGTATTTATTGCTTTAACATACATTTCCAATGTAGAATGAGATTATAATTATGATTAGGAGGGGTGCTATGTTACAGTTTAAATTGTTCAAAGTGTATAATGGAGAGTCAACACTAGACAAGTTAGACGGAAAGTTTTCCAATATGATTCGTTTTAGTAATAATGTAATTGGCATCCCTTATGATTATGGAATAAATGGGTATAGAAAAGTTCTTGAATCTGTAAAAGATCTCCCAATTAAACAATATATTATGACACCAGAAAAATTTTTCAAGGTACTTAACTATAGTATTGAATTAGGATATCATGTTAACTCTCTAAATTTTTTAGAATCTGTTCCCCCAGAACATCAAGAAATAATTTCCCATTATAAACAGCAAATTAATGCTGAGACAGATATAAGCAAGAAGCAGTTGATAGCAAATAAGTTTTTCAATGAATTAGATTGGATAATTACCGATGAAAGTATTGATATCAAAGATTTAAGTCTTAGAATTAAATCAGATACAACACCTGTTCATGTAGAAGTTGACATTTATAACAATGGAGTACTTCTATTCGATAATGAAAGCATAAAAAGTCAAGTAATAAATTTGATTAAAAGTATCGAGTAGGTGCACTAGTGATTAATATATTCAATTTAAGGAAGAAGTTAATAAAGTTTTTAACGATAGGTAGCCCTATAATAGCTATAGGGCTTGTTTATTTATTTCAGGTAGAACCTCTGAATCTACTAAAATCCTTGCTCAATGATAAATTCTTTGATGCTATCACCAAGGACTTAACAGCTTTTATAATTAATCAAGCAATTATAGTTTTTTTAATTAACTTAATATTGGAAATGTATCGGCACTTTGGCATTTTCTCAATAAGTGTAAAAAACAAAGATAGGAAGGACACAACATATTTACCATTGGGACAAGATCAGCGCCGAAAGAAGATTGATATTGATTTGAAGGTGGATTTTAGAAGTTTAATAATAAAGCATATTTTCAAGTCATTAGGGGGATTAAATTTATTTATTTACATCCCGCATTGGGTATCGCTAGAAGTAAGAAACAAAGAAAACTTTCATCCAGATTCTTTTGATTTTTCTAATTTTGAATTTATTTCATTTTCCTTGGACAAAGGAACTCAAACAAGATCTACTAGTTCAAATATTTATATAAGTGCTGAAATGTTTTCGAATGCAACATCCTTTGTAGAAGGAGATTTAATATCAGAAATTAAACCTGCTTCTGATAAATGGTATTTGAGGCTAATTACATATATTTTAATCCTTCTGTTATTTGAAATAGGAGAAAATCGACACAATATTATTTCTACAAGATCATAAATAGGGAGTGAATTAATAAATGAAAAGCTTTTCAATGTGGGAGTTTCCAGGTATCGAAGATCTAAATCAAGCAATTAACCTAATTAGAGACTATCAACCACTTGCTACTGAAGAAAATTGGGATGACCAGCCCTTAATTGCAAGTATTCAACAAGTTGACGGCTTTGATATCAATACCCCTGAAAATCTCGAAATAGAGGATAACCAGATCAACTATGTAATTTTTGAGTGTTTTACCGAACGCTCAAGGAATTCTGAATTTTGGTATAATGCGCAAGGTCAACTTAAACCTCGAGAAGATAGAATAAATGTCTATCAAACAAAATTTTTGCTTTTTGAATATAACAATGAGGTTCGAGGTATAGTCTTTACGGGAACAAGCCGAGCGAGAACCATTATTAGGGACTGTCTTCCAGAAGCAGCGTGGGGAAATGTTGATCCAGTAGATATGGGAATAACAGAAGATTTACTGTACTGGTTATTTAGGAAATTTATAGATTTAAGAGAATCACCACTATCTCCAGTTCACAATTTGTTTGTTACAGCACTTAGAAGCTATACTGGTAAAACTAGAGATAATATTAATGCTATGAGAGGCAATGGCAAAAGGATTTCTACAATCTTAGGAACGCTTGCATTTTTATTTAATAATGAAAATTTAAAAGCTGTCCGTCCGCAACTTCAATATAATGGAGAAGTATTCTTGGTAGAGGTTAGTCTTACTGGTACATGTAGAATTTGGGAAGAGGAATACCAAGGTATTTGGTTGAATCTTGATTCAGAAAGATTAACGAATAATATTGCTATATATACTTATGTTAAGCTCTTACCAACTTTAATCGACTGTTACAGGGATAATGTCACTCGGAGAAGCTGGTCTCCTCAATTAAAAGTCGAATTTTTACAAAGGCTAGGAAATGAAATAAAAGATCAGGTAGAGGCCGAATTAACTCGTTTACAAGATGAGGCTGAAATAGATGAGAATAATGGTGAAGACGATGGAGTAGAGCCTCTAGATTTATTTGATATACCAGAAGAAGATGATGAAGAATAATAAGTAAAGAAGATCAGGAAAATGCTAAAGATTTTAGCTTGATCCTGATCTTTTATATACTTATTTTACCCTATCCAACGTTACAGTGAACCGTAATTAAATGTCAAATCGGATAAATTACATTCTAGCTCAATAGGTCTTGAGACGATATATTTCTCCTGCTATTTCTATTTTCCTTTTATAGTAATAAAGAAAGAAGGTTAGTCATGCCATTCTCATAAAAGTTGATATTATGAGGGGGATAAAACTGGTTAAGCAAATAATAAAAGATTTCAAAAAATTGGTGTAACATATGTTTGGGAAAAGGCACTATCAGAGAATACAAAAATGAAGATGCTTATGATCGAGAAGATGATAAGTTACCATCTGGATACCTGGCAAGTTAAAGGTCATATAACAAGAGATTTGTGAGATACTTTAATTGTAACAAATGTGAGGGATATCTGTTAGATCGAATTTATAAATAAGAACTGGTCACACAATTGGTCACACATTTTAAATAACCACAAATAATTATTGGACACTGTGATAAAATGAAAAGCCCGCATTCATTGATATGAGTAAGGTTTCGGACATTATAGAGAATGAAAGGAAACTCGTCCGAGAGTCTTGACAGGGTAGAGGTCGCTGGTTCGAACCCAGTCGGAATCATTAATACAGAAAGAGCGCAAACCTTATTTACTAAGGATTGCGCTCTTTTTTTGAATATAACAGTTTAGTTAGGTTTTTATTATAACAGATTCTCTGGGGACAATTTGGGGACAAACTTTTTTTAGAGTTTTAAAATCGATTTCATATATTATCATTTCCTGACGAAAAAATGGTCTTTTAAGAAAGATATTTTTAGAAGATACCAATTTTTTTACGTTTAGACTTTTCTCTCTTTTTCTTCCTTATTTGTAAAAAAAGAGATAAAATGATCGGCTGCCAATTCATCTGCTTTTCTTAAGGTATGACTGTATATATTCAGAGTTGTTAGAACGTTAGCGTGACCAAGTCGACTTGAAATTACCTTTACATTTTCACCTTTATTTAAAAGAAATGTTGCTGAAGTATGTCGCAAATCGTGAAAGCGAATATAACGAAGGCCATGACGCTTAATAAAGCGAGACCACCAATTTTTTATGCTGTGTTGATGTAGGGGCTTTCCATGATAAGCGGAGAAAACAAAGTTATGTTCGCCACCTTCCCATTGTTCGGCCATTAGCAAACGGTTTTTGTTCCATTCCTTCTTAAAGGCCTTTAATTCGGGGAGTATCTCTGGTGGAAGGGATATTAACCGCTGGGAATGCTTTGTTTTTGTTTCCTTTACTATTTGCTTCCCATTAGCATATACTAAATTTTGTTTTACATTGATTGTACCAGAATCCAGATTTACTGCATCCCATTCCAATCCTAGAAGTTCTCCTTTTCTCATTCCTGTTAAAACAGCCAAGGTAATTAATACCCTCCACCGTTGTTCCTCTGCTTTTAAAGCTGTCAATAATTGAAAAACCTCCTCTTCATCATAAACATCCGTATCTTTTTGAGTTATTTTTGGTTTTTTTACTTTAGCTACTGGATTTTGCTTGATAACTTCCCATTCAACAGCACGGCTGAAAACATTATTTAAAACCCGTTGTATATAATGGATTGTTGCTGAGGATAAATATCCATTTTTGTAGCTTCCTTTTAATGGCTCTTTCTTTAGAGATTCCATAAAGTCCATAATGTGCAATGTTTTTATTTCATCAATGCGCATGTTGCCGAAAGTGGTAAGAATTCGGGTTCTTAAATGGCCATTATAAGTATCTAACGTAGTTGGAGATAAATGCTCTTTTGCATATTTTTCTCTCCATTCTTCTACAAAATCCCCAAACTTCATTTTAGAGGGATCAATGTATTCTCCTGCTTCTATTTCTGTAATAAAGGCTGCTAACAATTTATTTGCTTCTGTTTTGTTTTTTGCTTTTACTGTCTTTTGCTTTTTTACCCGCTTTCCGTTTTGGTCAAATCCCATGCTTACCGTTATTCGATAAGAATCTTTTCCGCGTTTTTCAATGCTCCCTCTTCCTGCCATGTTATTTATCTCCTTTTTGTGCTAGCTTTTTTTCCTTTTTCAAACGATTATTATAGGCCATTTCACAACTGTCTTAAGATCTCTATGGCTTCCTTCACTTGGACAGTATGTTCGCAAAAGCGGGTTATTCGTTTCAACCTGATCACCTCAAGGCGTTTTTTGATGAGGTTATCATCAAACTCTATCCATGTCTAGGCCGTTTTTGGAAGAATAAAATCTTATAACTTCTGTGTAAGATTTTAAATTCAAAATAGTTAGACAAGTATTTATATTCTGATTATAGGGGATGAAATCTGATTGGAAAGGAGTTTTAGATGTTTACCTGAGATGAATAAGTATACAGAGGTTAAGAAAAAAGGGTTTTCATCCCGGGATGTGGCCAGCATGGCGGGGGTTTCCCAGGCGACCGTTTCAAGGGTCATGAACAGGCCGGATTGCGTCAAGGAAGAGACGCGCATAAGGGTTATGCAGGCGATGGAAAGGCTGCACTATCAGCCGAATCTAATCGCACGCAGTTTGGTGATGAACAGTACCCGTACGATTGGCTTGATTTCCGGCAACTTGACGAATGTGTTTTTCGTGGAAACAACGGATTCGATTGAGAACTACGTCAAGGGTCAGGGGTATAAAACGATCATTTATTTCGAAAAGGAAGAAGTGAAACTCAAAGATATTGTGGATTCTCTCATTAGTCAAAAAGTGGATGGAATTCTGCTTTCCTCGATTAAGCTAAATGATCCGATCTTTGAGGGGATTAAGCGATGCGGGATTCCTTATGTCTTTTTTAACCGCCGTCCTGGGGAAGAAGGCAATTATGTCGTCCTCGATAACGAATTGGCCGGCCAAATGGCCACATCGCATTTGCTGAATTTAGGTCACGAAAGAATTGCTTATATTTCCGGAAAGCTGGACATTTCGACTTTTCATGAACGCAAAATCGGATTTGAAAAAGCGATGAGAATGGCCGGAAAAAGGATCTTGGACGGCTTGGTGCATTTTGTTAACCCGGATGAGGGAGTCATTGGCGAAATCACCGGAAGACTCATGAGTCTTCAAGCCCCACCCACAGCGATCTTATGCGCAACCGACGCGCTGGCGCTCTCGTGCATGGATACCTTGATGTCACACGGGTTGGATGTGCCGGGGGATGTGAGTTTAGTGGGGATTGATGATACGAAGCTTTCCTCCCATCAAGCAATTCAGCTTACAAGCGTAGGTCACCATGGGTTCAGGATGGGGCAGCTCGCCGCTGGAATTCTGATTGATCTGATTGAATCAGGGTGTAGGCCTCACCAAGACAGACAGATTATTCTGCCGCCGAAGCTTGTGATTAGGAAAACCAGTGGTCAAATAAGATTGAAAAAATGATGTATACGTATTCAGCTGAAAGAATGACAACATTTCAAGGAGGAGCAGATTATGGCGAGATTTTTGAAAGCAGGAAAAAGTGTAGAGGAGATGGCCCAGGCGGAGACCCAAGTAAGAGAGACGGTGCAAAATATTCTTCAGGATGTACAAACAAGAGGGGATGCCGCGGTACGCGATTTGTCCGCTAAATTGGATAAATGGTCTCCGGAGAGCTTTCGATTAACTAAAGAGCAAATCGAAGAAATCATCCAAAGCATGCCGGAGCAAGTCATTGAAGACATTACCTTTGCCCAAGCGAATGTCAGAAGATTTGCTGAAGCGCAGAAAGCCTCCCTTCAGGACCTTGAAGTGGAAACTCTGCCAGGGGTTGTTTTGGGACATAAAAATATTGCGGTAAACAGCGTCGGCTGCTATATCCCCGGCGGTCGATATCCCATGGTGGCATCGGCTCATATGAGTGTTCTTACCGCCAAGGTGGCAGGCGTAAAACGGGTCATTGCCTGCACGCCTCCGATCAATGGGCAAATTCCAGCGGCCACAGTTACGGCTATGGTCATGGCGGGAGCGGATGAAATCTATATTATGGGCGGCGTCCAAGCTATGGCTGCCATGGCTTTGGGTACGGAAACGATCTCTTCTGTCGATATGATTGTCGGTCCTGGCAACGCGTATGTAGCGGAAGCCAAGCGGCAATTATTCGGGAAGGTAGGCATTGATTTGTTGGCGGGTCCAACGGAAACCCTAGTCATCGCCGATGAGACATCAGATGCAGAGATCATCGCAACCGATTTGCTGGGACAAGCTGAGCACGGCCCCACTTCTCCAAGTGCGCTCATTACGACCTCTGAACAATTGGCGAAAGACACGCTAGCAGAAATCAAACGTCAATTGAAGGTTCTACCGACAGGTGATGTTGCACGCGTAGCATGGGAAGACAATGGTATTATCATCCTAGTTGACAGCTTGGAAGAGGCTGTAGCTGAAGCCGATAAATTAGCTTATGAGCATGTAGAAATCCTGACCGAAGATCCACAGTATTTCTTGGACAACATGACCAACTTCGGTGCGCTGTTCCTGGGCCCGGAAACGAACGTCGCTTATGGGGACAAGGTGATTGGAACGAACCATACGCTTCCGACAAAAGGGGCTGCCCGCTATACCGGAGGACTTTGGGTTGGGAAATTCATCAAAACCTGTTCGTATCAGAAAGTGAAGCCAGAAGCAACAGTCTTGATTGGTGAGTACTGCGCGCGGTTATGCGAATTGGAGAACTTTGCAGGTCACGCGGAACAAGCAAAGCTGCGAGTCAGAAGATATGGAAAGAGCGCGGTTGCGACTTCGTAAGGAGAGGGAACAGAAAATGTTTGTTACTAAAATTAGACCGCGTGTTTCAGAAACTGATGGTGTCGGCCACATCAACAATACATTTGTTCCTGTCTGGTTTGAAGCCGGAAGGGAAGAAATCTTTCGGATTCTCACTCCGGACTTATCCTTTAAAAATTGGCATTTAGCCGTTGTGAATATGAATGTCGATTTCACGAATCAAATTCATTTTGGAACGGAAGTAGAGGTCCGCACCTGGGTCCACCGGTTTGGAAACAAAAGCTTCATGTTATATGAGGAGATGTTTCAGGGAGAAATCTTATGTGCAAAAGGGACGGTTACCTATGTCTACATGGACTATCAGGCTCAGAAATCAGCGGCGATTCCGGAGCCTATTCGGAATGAGCTGCAAAAACATTTGAAGGAGACGTAAATATGCAAAATCCTGGTTTAGATGCCTTGTTAAATCCCAACAGCATTGCCATCATTGGGGCCTCCACGGATCCGAACAAAATCAGCGGTAGGTCCATCCATTACCTCAATACGTATGGTTATTCCGGAAAGGTTTACCCGATCAACCCTAAGTATGAAGAGGTACAGGGGCATCGCAGCTATAGCTCCCTTTTTGATATTCCAGGTGAAGTGGATCTCGTATTAATTGCCATTTCTGCCAAGCATGTGATCAAAACATTGAATGAGTGCGTGCAAAAGAAAGTGAAGGCTTGCATTATTTTTAGTTCAGGTTTTGCCGAACTTGGAGAAGAAGGAAGGAAGATTCAGGAACAGATCAGCGAGATAGCAAAGACTTCAACCATGCGAATCGTCGGACCGAACTGCCAGGGGATTTCTAACTTGAAGACAAGAAGCACGACTTCTTTTTCTACTTCTTTTGCCGATGAAAAGCTGGCCTACGGATCCACGGCGACCATAAGCCAAAGCGGCGCTGTAGCTGCTATGGCTTACAATATCCAAAAGGATTACGGCAGGGGCGTGAAATACTGGATTGCCACAGGCAATGAATCTGATGTGAATGTGCAGGAGCTCGTTCACTATATTGTGGATGATCCCGATATAAAGGTAGTTCAAGCTTATTTTGAAGATGTAAAAGATGGCGAGCTCTTAATAGAAGCTGCCAAAAAAGCCCGTCAATTGAAAAAGCCGATCTTGGCCTTAAAGCCGGGGAAGTCAGATGAAGCCAAAAAAGCAGCAAGTTCCCATACCGGAGCGCTTGCTGGCGAAGATATCGTGTTTGATGCCATCTGTCAGCAGTATGGGATCGTTCGAGTGGATGACATAATGGAGTTGAGTACGTTTCCGCAAATTTTTGAACTGGATAAAAAAATCCAAGGGAAAAAAGTCGCCATTCTAACCAATTCGGGCGGATTAGGCGTCATGATGGTTGATAAATGCAAAGAACTGGGGTTGGAAATTGCCCAGTTTTCGGAAGAGACGCTATCTAAGCTGGATACGATCCTCCCTGAATTTGCCGCTACGGAAAATCCGATCGATTTAACGGCCCAGCTGTTGAACGACAAACAATTGCTTTCCAATGCTTTCCCGATCTTAATGGAAGACAGCCAGATCGATATCATCCTCGTCGCTTTTAGCGGGATCGGAAAAGGATATGATATTGCGGGAATGATTAACGATATCGCCAAAGCGAGTAAAGAAGGGGATAAAATGCTGGCGGTTTCCTGGGTGGCTTCAGAGAAAGGGGTCATTGAGGCCTTCGGAGAAAAAGGGATTCCGGCGTTTCCCGATCCAACCTTGATGATCAAAGGTGTTGCAAAATTTGCCGACTACCAACTCCGCAGCCGACGGGATATTGAAAATAGTACGGTTAATGAAACAGCGAAACCGATTTCCTTAGACTCATATGCCCGCGATTCGTCCAATGGCTTTTTGAGCGAGTATAACAGCAAGCGAATTCTAAAGAAGTGGTCGCTGCCCGTTACAAAAGAGGGGTTAGCCAACAGTGCGGACGAAGCAGCGGAGCTGGCCAACGCCTTCGGGTATCCTGTTGTGATGAAAGTATCATCCGAGTTTATCCAACATAAAACGGAAAGCGGGGGTGTCAGGCTAAACATTCAAAATGCTGATGAATTAAGAGAGGCTTACGAAAGCATTCTCCAGAACAGTCTGCAAGTGGTAGACAGAGACCAGATCGAAGGCATTCTCGTGCAGGAAATGGTGCAAGAGGGTTTTGAAATCTCGTTAGGTTTGAAGAAAGATCCGATTTTTGGACCGGTGATCATGGTGGCTTCTGGCGGGATTTATATAGAAGTGATAAAAGATTTCCGATTGCTCGTGCCTCCGGTTACTTATGATATGGCGAAGCAAGCGGTCGATTCCTTAGCGATGGCCCCGCTGCTAAATGGGGTAAGAGGTAAAGCCAAGCTGGATGTAGACGCCTTATGCCGGACGATTATCTCCTTCTCGCAAATGATTCAAGAGTCAGGGGATCAGCTGGAAGAAGTGGATATGAACCCGGTCATGGTTATGGAAGAAGGACAAGGAGTCCGTATCGTAGACGCTTTATTCAAATTAAAAGAGTTGAATCTTATTAAAATAGGTTAGGAGGTTGATGGCATGATGAAAGAGTTTAGCTATGATGCGCTATCCGTCGGTGATGTCTTTACTTCCAAATTTATTGTGACTGAAAATCTAGTAGAAAATTACTGCAAATCCCTAGGGCTTGGGGCTGGCCAAAGCCAACCTGTCCCATCATCTATCTTGGCGATTTACAAGCCTTGGTATGATGCCTTCGGCGGCAGGGTCGCTCAGGGCACCATACATCTGAAGCAAAAGATGCAATACTTTCATGAAGTGGCTGCCGGTGATGCTTTTGATGTAAAGGTAGTTGTCAAGGCAAAGTATGAGAAAAAGGGCAGAGACTATTTGGTCCATGAAACTTCTTTCTTTAAAGGATATCATTTATACTGCAGGCAAACAACAACGCAATTATGGGCGTTTGCTCAAAAAAAGGGAGTGGGTGAGAAAGGTGAAGGCTGACTGTTATGAAAGTGATGTGTATCAAATCAATCAAGAGCATTTAAATTTATTTGCAGAGGCCAGTTCCGGAACGGGGAAAATTCATACCGATCCCGAATATGCCAGTACCACTCCTTTCGAAAAGCCGTTAGTTCATGGGTTGTTTCTACAGGCATTCATCGAACAGGAATTGTCAAATCAATTTGAGCAATGGAACCAATCCGGAGATTTGGAGCTGACCTTCCTCAAGCCTGTCAAGGTTAACGAAACGTTTCAAATACGCTTGGAAAAAACGGTTTCCAAAGAAGAGGTAGAGGTTTCTATTCTTCGTGAGGAGGAAAGAGTCGTAGTGGGCAAGGCGAATGTGATGAGATAAACCCATAGGAGGGAAATACGGATGGCGATTCAAGTGGAGCAAAGGTATTTTGATGAAATTGAACTTGGAGAAATCACGGTTTCCGAGGGAAGAACGATAACTGAAGGAGATGTGGTCAATTTTGCCTGCTTGACGGGTGATTTCAATCAATTGCATATGGATGCCGAATTTATGAAAAATAGTGCATTTGGCCAAAGAATTGCGCATGGGCTGCTCATTATGTCCATCCAGCAAGGGTTAGGATTCTATCTTCCCCAACCGGATCTTGCGATTATGGCTTTCATGGGGGTTCAAGACTGGTCGTTCAAAAAGCCGGTATTTATAGGAGATACCGTCCATGTCAAAATGGAAATTATTGAAAAGAAAGAGACTAGCAAGCCGGACCGAGGGATCATTGTACGAAGCCACAAGGTGTATAATCAGCACGAAGAGATTGTGCAAGAAGGAAAAGAACTATTAATGATTCATAGAAAAAGCTAGGATAATGTGAGGGGGAATCCCCCCCCTCCTTTTGATTTTCTAATAATTAGCCCATGAAGGAAGCATTGCAGAGAGGTATGATAAGGAAATTTTCGATTGGTGAGGAGGTTGAAAAAGTGTATAAAGTGATCATTGTGGATGACGAAGATATTATCAGCGAAGGCATCAGCACCTTTATGCCATGGGATGAATTAGGGTTTGAATTAGTCGGAGTAGCTGGGAATGGCAAGGAAGCTTTGGAGCTTTTCAAAAGAGGCACGGTTGATGTCATGATTACGGATATATGCATGCCCATCATGGATGGGATTGAGTTGACCCAGGAGATCAAGAGAATTTCCTCCCCTACCAAGGTGATAATTTTGAGTGGCTATGATGAATTTGAATATGCGCAAAGTGCCCTGAAAATGGGCGTGCTTGATTATATATTGAAGCCGATTACCCCTAATGAACTGAAGTCTCTTCTTTCCAAAGTGAAAGAGAAACTCGATCAAGAAGAGAGGGAAACGAAGTATTTAGACAGCTTGAAAAAGCAAGTCCAAGAGAATCTGCCCATTTTAAGAGAACGGTTTTTGAATGAACTAATCTATTTTTCCATGCCCGAGGATCAGATCCGCAACAAGTGTGACAACTTTTCCCTGAGCTTGGCTGAACCGCCATATGCGGCTCTCCTGATTAAATTAAACCGAGAAGGGCTACATCCGGACGAGATTCAGTTGTATCAGTACGCGCTAACGGATGTCTGCTCCCGCCATTATAACGAAGACAAGGGGAAAATCGTTTTTGCCAATACGCATGGCGAAACCGTTATGATTATGGCGTGCAGGAGCAAAGAGAGCTTTCAAGAGGAAGTGTTCCGGGCGACGGAACCGCTTAAACAGATCATCAGCGAAAAATTAAAGGCTCCCGTTTCCATTGGAGCAGGCAATCCGGTTGCTCAATTGCAAGACTTGCCTGCTTCCTATGAAGAGGCCTTATCGGCCCTTGACTATCGCTTTTTGCTGGGAAACGGCCAAATCCTTTTTATCTCCGATTTGGAAAACAGGACAGATTCCTTTAACCAACCGGTTGAACTGGAAAAGAAGCTAATGACAAGCTTAAAAGTAGGAAAGATAGAGGAAACCCACCAATTAATAGAGAAAATATTTTTTGAATTGCAGCAAGCTGACATAGACCGCAGCAAGCTATACATTATGGAATTGATTGTGATATTGAATAAGACCCTCTATGAACTGGGAATGAAGCCAAAGCAAATCTGGGATGAATCTTTTTTGACCATTGATGAATTGCTCAACCACCGCACCCTGGCTCAGATAAAAGACTGGCTGAAGGAGATCAGTTGGAAGGTGAATGAGTGTATCTCCCAAAGAAGGGACCACACGAGCAAGCAGTATATGGAACAGACCAAAAATTATATACTCGAACACTTTTCGGACAAGAATTTGACCCTCACTTCCATTTGTAATTATCTGCATGTAAGCACCAGCTATTTCAGCATCCTATTCAAGAAGGAAATGAACATGACCTTCGGAGAGTATTTATCGAAGGTCCGGATGGAAGAAGCAAAGAAACTGCTGAAAATATCCGATTACAAAGCCTATGAAATTGCAGAGATGGTAGGGTATAATGACCAGTACTACTTCAGCACTGTATTCAAGAAGCAAATTGGCTTGTCTCCGACAGAATTTCGTTCGATTGTAACGGAATCTGTATCGAAGCCTGGAGGGGATTAAACATTTACAGGGTATGGAAGGTTCGTATAAGTTATTATTTGAATAGCATTCAGTTTCATATTGCTTTATCCTTTAGCTTGCTCATTCTGTGCATCATTCTGATCATAGGATTGGTTTCCTACCAGAAATATACAAACACTTTAAAAGAAAATGTGGAAGAATATAATTTTCAGCTGACCAAACAGGTCAAGGAGAATATCGATTATTATATTCGCCAGATGGATGATATTTCGTATGTCATCCAGTCCAACGGCAAGGTTCAATCCTATTTTTCTTCCGATGAACAACCTAAAAGGGGCATGGACGAAGAAGAAGGCATGAAGGAGCTTTTCCAATCCCTTGGCACCATAAGGAATGATATTGTTTCGATCTTCATTTTTGGATACGACGGAAAAATAGTCAGCAGCAATCCCGACCAAAAAATAAAATCGTACATCAAGCCTCAGGACTTCGAATGGTATAGGAAAGCGCAGCATGCCGATGGGAAAGTGGTTTTCACACCGTCCCATGTCAATACGATCGTGGAAAATCCTCGCTGGGTGGTATCCTTAAGCAGGGAACTGCAAAGCATGGACGGCCGGGAGAAAAAAGGCGTTTTGCTGATTGACCTGAATTATCAGATATTGGAGGAAATCTGCAGCCGGGTGAAATTAGGTGATAAAGGGTATGTATTTATTGTAGATCATAATGGAAAAATTGTGTTTCATCCGGAACAGCAAAGTATCTACAGTCAATTGAAAAAGGAAAAGATGAAGCAAATTCTGCAAATGCCGGGAAGAAGCTTCATAATCAAGGAAAAGGGAGAAAGAAAAATCTATACCGTTGCCAACTCGGAACTCACGGGATGGAAAATTGTAAGCGTTAACGATATGAAAGACATAATTATAGATGAAAGGGAAATCCAAGATTTCATTTTCACCATGATTTTAATCAGCATCTTCCTTGCAGGTCTGGTTGCGATTGCCCTTTCAACCTGGATCTCCAATCCGATCAAGCAGCTTGAAAAATCGATGAAGCAAGTGGAGAATGGCAACTTTGATATCAAGGTGGATACTCGGTCCAAAAATGAAGTCGGGCGACTTAGCCTATCTTTTAACTTAATGACGAGAAAAATAAAAGAATTAATGAACCAAATTTTGGATGAACAAAGAAGAATCAGAAAAAGTGAATTAAAAGCCCTGCAAGCACAAATCAATCCGCATTTTCTATATAATACGCTGGAGTCCATAATATGGATGGCTGAATTCAAGAAGAATGATGAAGTGGTCGAAATGACCTCTTCATTGGCAAAGCTGTTCCGAATCAGCTTGAATAAAGGAAAAGATGCGATTCCCATTCAAGATGAGATTGAACATGTGAGGAATTACCTCGTGATTCAAAAAATGAGATACAAAAGCAAGCTGGATTATATGATCGAGATTGACTCCGAAATGATTAATGTGAAGATTATCAAGCTTATTTTGCAGCCTCTCGTAGAGAATGCGATCTATCATGGCATCAAGAATAAAGATGGAAAAGGGTTTATACACATTGTCGGAAAACAGGATCAGGGCCAGGTGATCCTTCAGGTAATCGACAATGGAGTAGGAATGGATGAACAGCAGCTTAGGAATATTTTTTTGGAAAAAGAGGGTACATCCAAGCGTGGAAGCGGCGTAGGCGTCCGGAATGTCAAAGAGCGTCTGGACCTCTACTATGGAGATGATTATGACATTTCGTTTGACAGCACTCCAAATCAAGGAACGGTTGTCACCATTGCGATTCCAGTGACCAATTTTATGTCTGACCAAGGATAAGGATGAGGGTATGGGGAATTCCTACAAAAGATATATTTGGATGCTGCTGATTGCCCTGCTTTTAGGTGGATGCACATTTAATGAAAACGGATCCAGCGGAAGGGACCGGAATTTATCCTATAATGAGACGATTTCATTTATCGTTTGTTCCAATAACTATGATTTTGTCAAAATGCTTCAATTGGGTGCAGGCAAAGCAGCGGAGGAATTATGGTTGAATGTAGAGTTCATGACCCCGAGCGGGGAAAACGATATATCTGAGCAAATCGCCATGGTAGAAGAAGCCATCAATAAGAAGGTAGCGGCTATCATCTTGGCTCCAGTTAATCAAACCGCATTAACTGAGGTGGTCGAGAAAGCTGTCGATGCGGGAATCCCTGTCGTGACGATCAATTCTAGAGTCGATTCGGACAAACCCTACAGTCATATCGGAAGTGATAATGGGCGGGCTGGGGCTGCAGCAGCGAATTACATGGCGGACTGGATAGGAAAGAGCGGGAAGGTGGCGCTCTTCGACTTCGATACTGGGAAAACATATGAATCGAGCCGGGAAAAGGGATTTCGCGAGGAAATCGCAAAATACCCTGGTTTGGAAATAAGGAATCCGAGTGACCGAAATCGACTGGATGCCCTGCAAGGTCTCCTCTCGCCAAATAGGGAAATGAAAGGGATTTTAGCGATTAATGATATGTCGACCACATTAGCGGCGGTGGCCGTACATGAGAAAGGACTCCAGAATCAAGTTATGGTGGTTGGTTTTGGCAGTTCCAAAGAGCATATCACGTTCCTCGAACAAGGAATTATCAAGGGACTTGTCGTGCAGAATTATTTCAAAATGGGATACCTTGGCGTAAAGAAGGCCGTAGATGCGGTCAATGGTGAGGAATTAGAAAAATACATTTATACGGAATTCACCTTGGTTACCAAGGATAATATAAATACGGAAGAGAACCAAGTTCTTTTTTATCCTTTTGGAAAGTAATGCCACCACCTCCTATGACCATTCATAGGAGGTTTTTTTTTGACAGCTAAAGCGTGCAATCATTAAAATATTCTAAATTTTGTTTTTATTATGAAAAATCATAAGATTCATGGAAGAAATTCTATCAAAATTTTGATTTGAGTTTGGTAGAGTTGTGAACAAGAAGTGAAATTTGTTTAGAGGGGGATCCTTTTGAAGGTCACTAAAGAGAAATTAAAGCATTTAATCGAAAACAAACTGACCCAAGCCGGCCTTCCTTTCGATCAAGCGGGAATCGTAGCCGATGTGCTAGTGTTTGCCGATGCCAGAGGCGTCCATTCCCATGGGGCCATTCGGGTGGAATATTATTGCGAAAGGATTTGCCGCGGCGGTATCAATGCCCATCCCCAATATGCGATTGAAAAGATAGGGCCAAGCGCTGCCGTTTTTCATGGCGATAACGGTCCAGGTCAAGTCGCCGCCAAAAAAGCGATGGATGAAGCCATTCGGATAGCGAAAGAAACGGGAATTGCCGTGGTCGGAGTAAAAAAGATATCGCACAGCGGGGCGCTTTCCTACTTCGTCCAGCAAGCGGCGGAAGTGGAAATGATCGGCATCTCAGTTTGCCAAGCCGATCCTATGGCAGTTCCATACGGTGGTACGGAGCCTTATTATGGAACCAATCCGATCGCTTTTGCCGCACCTGGAAAAGACGGGAAAATGATCACGTTTGATATGGCGACGACGGTGAAGCCGTGGGGAAAAATCCTGGATGCACGCTCCAAGCTTGAGTCGATTCCAGAAACTTGGGCAGTGGATCAGCACGGCAATTCAACGGCCGATCCCTTTAAGGTCACTGGGCTAAATCCGATTGCAGGAGCCAAAGGATTCGGGTTGGCCATGATGGTGGACGTGTTATCCGGAGTTCTGTTGGGTCTGCCATTTGGCAGCCGGGTTACCCCTTTATATGGAGATCTCACTCAAGGGCGAGACCTGGGTCAGCTTCATATCGTGATCAATCCCGCTTTCTTTACGGATTTGGAAACGTTTGAGCAAAATATCTCGCAGACCATGGGAGATCTCAACAATATGAAGCCGGCTCCCGGATTTGATCAGGTTCTGTACCCGGGGCAGGGAAGTCAAGCCAGGGAGCTGGAAAGCGAGCAGCATGGGATTGAAATCGTAGATGAGATCTACAATTATCTGATTTCCGACATTATTCATCATGATAGGTATCATAACTATGATCCATTTGCCACATAGCAGCGGGGAGTGCAGCAATTCATAATCACCCTATTCAAGGAGGAACAAAATGGAAACATATGGACATTTTATCAATGGAGAATGGATCCAAAGTGAGGATGCGATTCCCGTATTCCACAAGTATACAGGTAAGCAGATAGCAAGCATTGGGAAAGCCTCCAAAGAAGTCGTTTCGCAGGCCGTAGCCAATTCCCAATCCACCTTTCAAACCAAAAAGCTGAGTGAGACTGAACGTTATGACATCTTAATGAAGGTAGCGGAAATCGTGAAGCAGCGGAAAGAAGAACTGGCTCATATTCTAGTCTGCGAAGCAGGCAAAGTGCTCAAGGACGCCCGTGCAGAAATCAATCGTGGAATTCAGACCTTCATCGCCTCCGCAGAGGAGGCCAAGCGGATTGCTGGTAGGGGCATCCCCTTAGGGCTTGGAGGCAAGGAAAATCGGATGGCCTTTACGCTTCGAGTTCCCGTAGGGGTGATTGGTGCCATCACTCCTTTCAACTTCCCTTTCAACCTAACGGCCCACAAAGTCGGACCGGCAATTGCTGCTGGAAATACGGTGGTACTGAAGCCGACTCAGGTTACGCCGATTATTGCCTGCAAAATGGTGGACATCTTTCAAGAAGCCGGTTTGCCTCCAGGTTTCCTTAACTTAGTCAATGGTTCGGGAAGAGAGACAGGCGAATACTTATTGGAAGATGAGCGGATTGCCATGTTCACCTTTACTGGAAGTCCGGGCATAGGCAGACATATCAAAAGCAAAACGGGCATTCGCAAAGTGGCATTGGAATTGGGGAACAATTCCCCTAACATCGTCCACAATGATGCCCCGGATTTCGATAAGGCAGCCGAGCTATGCGTCACGCGAGGTTTCTCCAATGCGGGTCAAGCGTGCATTTCCGTCCAGCGTGTTTATGTTCATCGTGAAGTCTATGATCGATTTATGGAGCAAGCGGTGAAGATTGCCCAATCCCTGAAGGTGGGAAATCCGGAAGAGCCAACGACGGATATTGGGCCGATGATCTCGGAGGAGGAAGCGAAAAGAGCAGAGGAATGGATTATGGAGGCGGTTGCACAAGGGGCTAAGGTCGTGTCTGGAGGCCAGCGGAACGGCTCCCTCCTTTATCCTACCATTCTGGCAAGTGTGACGGACGACATGAAGGTTGTTTGCCAGGAAGTCTTTGCTCCGGTCATTAGCATTTTTGCATTTGATGATATCGAAGAAGTATTCCGAAAGGCCAACGATTCCAATATGGGATTGCAAGCAGGATTATTCACTTCGAACCTTTCATTGGCCATGCGTGCTGCACAGGAATTACATTTCGGCGGGGTTATCATCAACGATGTGTCTACGTACCGTGCGGATGTTATGCCTTACGGAGGAGTAAAGGACAGCGGAATCGGGAAAGAAGGGCCTCACTTTACGGTTCAGGAAATGACTGATGAAAAATTGGTTGTCATCAATCTATAAGCATAGGAGCGGCTGAATATGAGGAAGGTATGGGAATTTTTTTCTACGCAGCAAATTGATTTTGGTAATGGAGCCATTGAGAAGCTGGATGGGATTCTGCAAAAATTCAATGCGAAGAATATCTTGCTAATCACCGATCCGGGAATCAAGAATGCAGGCATTTTGGATCGTGTACTTTCGATGCTGAAGGACTACAAAGTAGTTGTCTATGATCAAGTGGTGCCTGAGCCGCCTGTGGAATCAGCAATGGATTGCTGCGGATTTGCCAAATCGCAAATGGATACGGATATTGTCATTGGCCTGGGTGGGGGAAGCAGCATTGACATGGCGAAGATTGTCGCCTTATTGGTGGCGCATGGAGGGCACCCCTTAGACTATTACGGTGGAGAAAACCAGGTCCCTGGTCCAATCGCTCCATTGATAGCGATTCCAACGACAGCCGGAACTGGATCGGAAGTCACATCGGTAGCCGTATTGACTGATGTGAAAAACAACCTGAAGGTGGGCATTTCTGATAATTACTTGAGAGCGACCGTAGCGCTCCTTGATCCGGAACTAACCGTAGGCTTGCCCGCTTATGTTACCGCTTGTTCGGGCATTGATGCCTTATCCCATGCAATCGAGGCGTATACGGCCAAGCCATCCGCCTATATTCAAACGAAAGGAAAGCTTTTGTTTCAAGGCTCAATTCCGATCAGCGATACGCTCGCTCATGAAGCAATTAAGCTGATTGCTGAGAATCTGACCCTTGCAGTTCAGCAAGGAAGCAATGTAGAAGCACGATCCAAAATGCTATTGGGCAGTTTAATGGCGGGGATGGCCTTCTCCAATGCGGGTACCGCGACTGCGCATGCCTTAGCTTATCCGATAGGCGGGCTAGTCAAGTCACCCCATGGGGAAGTGACGGGGCTGCTATTGCCATACGTGATGGAGTTTAATGCCCAGGTAGAAAAGAAAAAAATGAAAAGAATTGCTCAAGCCTTTGGCGTTGATACAAATGGCCTGTCGGAGAGCGAAGCTGCAATGGCTGCTCGGGATGCCGTGTTTGGGCTGCTTGCGGCAATCGGATTGCCTACTAAACTGTCGCAGATTGGTATTAAAGAAGAGAATATCCCGGAAATCGTGGAGAAAACGCTGAAAATAGACCGCTTGATTCGCAATAACCCAAGGATTCCAACAGCAAAGAACCTGGAGGAATTGATTCGAAAAGCTATATAGTAAAGTGAAGGAGACGGACACATGAAAATTACCGATGTAAAAACGACCTTGCTGTACAGCCCTTTTAAAGAAAAAATTAATGACGCGGCGAGAAAAATTGCAGGCAGAGATGTCATTCTGATTGAAATTCAAACCGATGAAGGAATCACCGGCGTCGGATTCCTAACGGGTTTAGGCGTGGCTTCTGGCAGTGAAGCCGTCATCATTAAAGATATCATTGACAAAAGTTTAAAGCCGATCGTACTCCAACAGGATCCCTTGCGGATTGAACGACTTTGGGAAAAGATGTATAAAGGGACGACAAGGTTTGGGCGCAAAGGCGCGGCCATTAGAGCCATCAGCGGGATGGACATCGCCATGTGGGATCTATTGGGCAAAAAGGCCGACATTCCGTTATACAAGTTGCTTGGCGGATATTCCAATAAAGTCAAGGTCTATGCCAGCGGCGGCTTTTATACTGACGATAAAAATGATACCAACCGTCTGATCGATGAGATGATGAGTTATGTAGATCAAGGGTTTAAGGTTGTGAAGATGAAGGTAGGAAGAGATGTCTACAAGGATGCCAAAAGGGTGGAGTCCGTCCGAAAAGCGATCGGAAATGAGGTTTGCCTATTAGTGGATGCCAATGAGGCATGGGATTTCAGCTCAGCCTTGAATTTTGCCAATAGAGTGCAAGATTATGATATTTACTGGTTGGAAGAGCCTGTGGCTCCAGATGATATCGATGGCTTCATCCAGCTGACCCAACGCAGCCCGATTCCGATTGCTGCGGGTGAAAATGAATATACCAAATTTGGATTTAAGGATCTGATCACCCATAAGGCAGTTCATGTGGTCCAGCCGGATGTGACTCGGGTCGGCGGTATCTCGGAGTGGATGAAAGTCGCTTCCATGGCCCGAGCGTGGAATATGCCTTGTGTGAATCACGCCGTACAGGAGATTCATGTTTCGCTGATAGCTGCCGTTTCCAATGCACCGTTTATGGAGTACTTCTCCAGAGATCATTATCTGCAGACGTTTTTATCCGAGCTGTTTGTGGGTCCGCATTGCGTTCACCAAGTGGTCGATGGATATGTAGAAGTCCCTGAAGCTCCGGGCTTAGGCTTGGAGATTGATTGGGACGTGGTAAAGAAACATACTATTTCAAAAAATTGGAATTAATTATTTATAATAAAAAATCACAACACTTGTAGAAGATATTCTATCAAATCTTCGGTTTAGTTTTGTTAAAGTTAAGACACAAAGAAGTTAGATCTTAACTGTAAGCGCATTCAAAGCGGGAAGAGGTAGTGAAGAATCGTTTCCTTTGCCGAAAAATTATCAAATAAAAAACAGGAGGTCAATAGGGTGCTAAAAAAAGGTATATCTTTGTTATTAACTTTTTCTTTAGTTACAGGAATACTTAGTGCATGCGCAAGCAACGAAACCAATCAGAATGGAGTGGCGCAAGGCGACAGCAAGCCTGAGGCATTCATCAAAATAGCGACAGGAAATACTGGAGGGACATACTATCCTGTTGGCGTGGCGATGGGACAACTGCTTAGTGATAAGCTGGATTATGTGACTTCTTCGGCAATGTCTACCGGGGGATCTGTCGATAATATCGGACTTTTAAGGTCAAATGAAGCGCAGGTGGGAATCCTGACTGCGGCGGTAACGAATGATGCTTTCTTTGGCGAAGGGGAGTTTAAGGAGAATAAGTACGAAAATGTTCGTGCTATTACGAGCATGTGGCCAAGCTTGCAGCACATCGTCGTGCAAAAAGACATCAAAAGCTTTGAAGATTTAAAAGGCAAAAAGTTTGTCGTGGGTGCGGCTCGGAGCGGAACGGAACTGGATGCGCATGCGATTTTGGCTTCCATGGGATTATTCTACCGAGATGAATACGGAACAAAGAAGAACATGGAACCGGTATATGTCAATTATGAAGAGGCTGCAGAAGCAATGAAAAACAAGCAAGTGGCCGGCGGCTTGTTTAACTCCGCACCTCCTGGATCCGCGATCGCCGACTTAATGGCGACAGGCGATTTCCATATTCTATCCTTTACGGAAGAAGAAATGGTCAAGCTTTCGAAGGAATACCCCCTGTTTACGGCTTATACGATCGAGCCAGGAATTTATCCTAACCTGAATGAAGAAGTTGTCGCTCCTGGTTATCCGGCTGTCTTGGTTACTTCTAGCGATATGGATAAAGAAGTAATCTATGATTTGACTAAAACAATCTTTGAAAATGTTGCAACTCTAGAAAATGCCCACAAAGCAGCGCAACATATTCGAGCGGAAACGGCAACAAAAGGGATCCAGATTGAATTCCACGAAGGAACGAAACAGTATCTGGAAGAAAAGGGACTCTGGAAGAAGTAATCAGTTTAGTACCCAGGCACAATCGAACCTGCATCTTCCTGATTGTGTCTGATTACTTAGTATAAGCATAGAAGAAATGGTGGTGGACAATATGAAAAAAATCATGAAAGACATCTATGACAATATGGATCGAATTGAAGTCCCAGGCTCCATCATCAAGGGTCGATGGGCCGCAGCGGTCACTTTGATTTGCGTATTTATGGGCCTTTTCCATATTTATTACAACAGCTACGGAACGATGTTATCGATACAGCTGAGAGCAGCCCACTTAGCCTTTGTGTTTTTATTGATTTTTATCTTATTCCCTTATCAAAAAGGGACCAACAAAGAGAGGCCAAGTATACTGGACGTTATACTTGCCTTATTAGGCAGCTTTGTGGCCATGTATATGTTTGTCTCTTACAACGATTTCGCGACAACCGGGAGAACAGCAACAGCAGTCGACCTATCCATCGCTGGACTCGGCATCCTCTTATTATTCGAAGCTTGCCGGCGAACGGTAGGCATTCCTCTCGTCATTTTATCGATCATTTTCTTGGTTTATGCCAAGTTCGGCAATTTGTTTCCAGGCGGATTTAAGATTGTTCCTTTTTCAACGGAAAGAATTATCTATCAAATGTACTTTACAGAAACCGGAATCTTTGGTATTGTACTGGGCGTTTCCGCCACGTTCATCTTTGTCTTCATCCTATTCGGCGCTTTTTTGGGAGAAAATAAATCTTCCGAATTCTTTAATGACCTATCGCTAGCAGCTGCCGGCCACCGAGTAGGAGGACCAGGTAAAGTGGCGGTACTGGGAAGCGCCTTGATGGGCTCCATCAGTGGAAGCGCAGTCGCCAATGTGGCTACTACGGGTACGATCACGATTCCCTTAATGAAGCGAATAGGCTATAAGCCTCGTTTTGCAGGTGCTGTAGAAGCCGTAGCCTCCAGCGGCGGTTCGATTATGCCGCCGATTATGGCTTCTTCAGCCTTCATTATGTCGGAAATTTTGGGAATTCCTTATTTAAAGATTATTACAGCAGCCTTAATACCTGCTCTTTTATATTATCTTGCCCTCTGGGTGATGCTGGATTTGGAAGCAAGGAAAACGGGTCTGAAGGGACTTCCGAAGGAAGAGCTCCCCAAATTTAAAACCATTATCAAAGAGAAAGGGCATCTCATCTTTCCGATCGTCTTTGTCATCTATTTATTGGTGACCGGACGCACGCCTTTGTTTGCCGGATTCTGGGGAATCGTGGCCACTATCGTCGTCAGTTCTCTCCGAAAAGAAACACGACTGTCCATCGCCAAAATAATTGTCGCTCTCCGAAATGGTGCCATCATGTCGCTTTCCTCTGCGATTGCTTGCGCCATTGTAGGGATTATCGTAGGAGTCTCTTCCATGACGGGAGTAGGGACAATGCTCGCTTCCAACATCGTTAAAATCGCTGGCGGAAACCTATTCTTTACCCTGCTGTTGGGTATGATCGCCTGCATCATTTTAGGAATGGGATTGCCTACCGCCGCTTGTTATATTACCGCGGCCACGGTAGTTGCTCCGGCCTTAACCGAATTGGGAGTTCTCCCGATTGCCGCCCATATGTTCGTTCTTTACTATGCTGTCCTATCGAATTTGACTCCGCCGGTAGCCTTGGCCTCGTTCACGGCGGCTGGGATTGCCGATGCCTCGCCGAATGAAGTATCAATGACAGGATTAAAATTAGGGGCAGCGGGATATCTGGTACCGATGATGTTTGCGTTCTCTCCGATTTTACTTCTTTCCGGTGATTCCTTGCAATTTGGAAATGTCATCTTAGCCGTGTTGACGGCTACAATCGGGATTATCGCGTTAGGTGTAGCGCTGCAGAAGTATTTCTTAACCCATTTAAATTGGTTTGAACAGGGGATTGCACTCGTTGTTGCCTTGCTCTTGATTAAGCCGGGTACGCTGACGGATATAATTGGTGTGATCGGTGCCGTCATCGTGATTGCGAGCCAATTCATCAGAAAGCGGAAGGTGAAGCAGGAAAAGCAAATGATAGCTAGCTAGGTTGACTTTTCAAGGGGTTAAGTTGCCTTAATCCCTTAAAAGTCGTTGTTTCATCCGACTAATCGATTAAAATCGACGAATGTCCTGGCCAAAGATGAACAGTAAGACCATCATTCAAAAGGAGATGCCATGAACAAGATTAGCCTAAGAGAAGAATCCTAAGCCCTGCCTAAATATTTCAAAGGGAAACTGGAGATTAATTCGAAGGTATTAATCGAAAATGAAAGAGATTGAGTTTGGCTTATTCTCCTGGTGTATCTGAGCATTGCCTGGAAATCTTACATGATAAAACGAAAGTCTATATTATACTATTAAAAAGAATGAGGTTGCGGTGGTTTCCAATGTGTATTGCTTTAGTTCCTGTTCTGCATCTTTTTTCGTGTTGTTTTTCAGTATCGTCTGAATGCCCTTGACCGTAGGTCTTTTTGTCATGGAGAGCACTGTTTTACATGCCAATTCTATTTCGTGTTTGGTATAACGATGTTCCATCTTCTTCAGGGAAAAAGATAGATTGCAATGCCTGTTTTTCAGATTGGTAGGAATCTAATAGGTATTGCACAACCTTTAATGTTGAAGATCCAATGCTCTCTGCCCATCCAACCGCCACTTCGGGCGTTTGATCCAAAAACTGCTTATGATTGTCAGGCATGTGTTCACGGACTGGTTCACGGACTGTTGATATATTGAAGTATACAGCTACCATATCATCGGAAAGCTTCACATCCATTTGCCGATTGATGTACTCGTATGGAACTGAATAAAACATGCTTTCCACAGATATGTGGTAATCAGGGCGAACTTTTGCCGTGTTCCACTCTGATATCTTATATAGCATGGCCGGAAGAGGGGAAAGCGCAAATTTCTCCTCTTATTAGAATTCAGAATATCGCAATCCTTCATTTCGGGTAAAAGGTCGATGATTGAATTCCTCTAATTTTTTCCTCAATTCCTCAATACTAAAACAGTGAGTATTCCTTAATGCGGCTATATTCCAACCTCAACAGAGCCTTCGACACTGTCTTTATCTTTAGGACTCGTACGCGTGCTGGCATGACTATCGTATTGTAGTGGCTGGCCATTTCTCTGTAGGTGGGATTCAATTCCCGTTCCTTTGAAGTATGTTTTGTCACGCCTGTCTTGAGATTATCTGAAACAACGATCTGAGGGGCGCGCCAAAGTATTCATACGCTTGAATATGAGCCTCAATCCAAGGGTGTAAGTCCATTGACAGGGGCGCTTCCGCATAGGAAAGTTGCCTGCACGGCAAGGTTGCCACGAAAACATAGGCTTTCACTTATCCCAGTCGATGATGAATAGTGTGGATCCTGCCCTATCCACTTCCATTATTTAGCCTGGTTTCCTGCGAATACGTATAGTAGCTTTGTGTTTCTGGGCGTAATCGCTGTAATGGCGAACGAAACTCGGATAGGAGTATGGGATTGTGTTATTCACCCGACTTTGTGATTCGTATTCATGATGTAAAAGAGAAAGAGTAACGTTAGGTTTAGCCAATTCTTTGTGGATGTACTCAAAATCAAGAGGCTGCCTTCCCGAACCTTCCAATGACTTCTCGGGAAACAGAAAATCTTTAATCCACCTTTGCAGGAATTAATGAAGTTGGGGGAGGTTATCTTATTTGGCTTTGGCTCAGAGATGATAAACCTTTTTATTGAGGTGTTATTGGAGGACTAGCCTTGGCATTATAGGGGGTTATTGGTACATTTCAAACATTCCCTTCATTCGGTAGAGTATAGGCTTCATATGGAGGCGTATTTATTGTTCTTTCCGTATTATGGGGATGGGGAATCGATAAAAAAACACCTGATTTATACGATTGGTTAGGTGCAGGTATATGTTTAATTGGTGTTTTAATTTTGTTATTTGCACCTCGCCAATAAATATCTTCTTGAACGATCGGGTGCTTTACTTTGGTATCAAGCTAGCATAAACGGGGTGTTTTTTTAAAACCTAAAGGGTGACGCTTAAATTAATAAGGCAATTATAATTGGGGACATATTGGGGACAAAACCGGGCATATTGTCCCCAACTAAAACAATTTGAATAGATTTTTGATAAATGCATTCCATTTATATCAATGCGTTTGCATTAAAACTGTTATAATCAGACTTATATAATGACCTTGACAGGGTAGAGGTCGCTGGTTCGAACCCAGTCGGAATCATACAATAACCCCTTGATAATCTATTATCAAGGGGTTTCTTATATTTGATTAAAAGGGAGCACAAGAGATTCTCGTTCAAAAAGGGTGACCAAAAGCTATGCTTTTGCGGCACCCTTTTTAAAATACTAAATTTCTAGGCTGCTTCGGATTCTTTAGAGTGAACTTTTTTCATAAACTCGTTAACATCTGCAGGTACTCTGCGATCAAGTTTTGAGACGATATAAACAGATAGGAATCCAATTGGGACTGTAATTAATCCTGGTACATTAAACTGCAGGAATTCAGGAAGGGCAGATTTAAAGAATATCATGTACATGGAGGCAATTAAGCCGATAACGAGACCTGCAATTGCTCCTTTTTCTGTCATCCCTCTCCACCAAATGCCCAATATAAATATTGGAGTAAATGTACTGGCTGCAACTGTGAATGCAAGTGCAACCAGATGGCCAATGGAAGCTTCTTTTACCATCAGTCCGAGAACGCCGTATAAAATACCCAGGATTACAATTGAAACTTTACCAGCAATTACGCGCTCTTTCTCTGTAATGTTCTTCCGGAAGAATGTTGCATATAAATCATGGGCTAAGGCACCTGAACTCGCGATAAATAAACCAGAAAGATTTGAGAAGACGGCCGCAAATGCTCCGGCGATGACAAGGCCAAGCAGCCATTCCCCGCCAAGTGCCTGAGCGGTAGAAGGTACTACCATATTATTTCCGCCAGCGATCAGATCCTTCATTACTCCTGGGTCAGCATTGCCGCTAAGGAAAATAGAGCGGCCAACAACTCCAAGATATACGGCAAAGAAAAAGAATACGCTTGCAATGCCAATTGCCATAAGAGCGGATTTGCGGGCTGCTCTGGCACTTGGATTTGTATAAAAGCGAAGCAGGATGTGAGGAAGCCCAATCGTTCCGAGTGAAAGGCCAATAGTCATTGATATTGTCTGCCAGAAAGATGGGAAGTAATTGCCGGTACCTGTCCAGCCGGCCCCATCAAAAGGAATATCTTTACCATCAGCAGTAAAATCTGAAGTACCTGTAATAACACCTTTAAATTCATTAATAGAAGCAAGTATCTCCTGATAATGAAGTCCGCCATATATGGCAGCGCCTACCATAAGAAGAAAAGCTCCAAGGCGGATCCATAACTCCAAAGCCTGGTTAAGAGTGGTACCCTTCATACCGCCAACACCCACATAAAAAATCATGACCGAACAAGTAAATATAATTCCAAATTCATAGCTTGTCCCAAAAAACATACTTAAAATTTGTGCAGCACCAAGCAGCTGGGGTGCTGCATAGAAGCCTGAAATTGCAAGAACCACAGCCACTGCTGCGAGACGGGCACGTTTACTGTGAAAACGATAGGCTAAAAAGTCTGCGACTGTATAGGCCCCAAAACGGCGAAGCGGACCAGCAACGAAAATGGCAAGGAGAGTCAGGCCAATTGAAAAGCAAAAGGCATAGTAGGCACCATCATAGCCCAGCTGATATGTCAGGCCGGCAATTCCAAGAAAGGTTGCAGCACTTAAATAGTCTCCGCCAATTGCTGAGCCGTTTGTAAACCAGCTGAAGCTTCGTCCCCCAACAAAATAATCAGAAGCAGTTGTGTTTCTTTTTGATAAATATGTGATATATACAATCGTTCCCATTAGGAGTATGGTTAATAGAAATTTAGGTTCAAATAGCATGGCTGTCACATGATTCTCCTCTCTCTAGAAGAAGCTTCTGGATTGCTTGAATTACTTTGATTGTTCTTTAAACGCTTTTCGTAAAGAGATGTATGGACGTATGCAATGATAAAAGCCATCGCCATTGCGACAATACTAGTTAAAAACCAGCTATATGTCATGCCGCCCCACATGCGCGAGAACATGAAGCCACCTGCAAACCAATTTAATATCGGAATTGAAAGGATAAAAATATAATAAAAGACCGTAAGTTTAAGCCCTGTACTAAATTCACTCCTCATGATTTGCCTTGTTTCTGGATCAAGCGGCTCAAGTTCACTAACGTCTATTGTATCTGCCGCTACATAATTGTACTCAGTATATTCCCCAGCCATTTGATACTCCTCCTTATTTTATAAGCTTTTGCCGTCTCTTTATCCCTCCTTAGTTCGGCAAAGATTCTATAATAAAACTGATTTTACTTTATTAAGAGGGCGTATACCTTACAATAAAATATCAGAAATATACAAATATTTAATATAGTCTAATTTTTATACTATAATTTGTATAAGCAAATAACTTTGAAGTCCCCATCAAAGATAGGGAAGAGGGAAGAGAGAATGTATTCTATTAGTCTGGCAGTAGAAGACCAGCATGAGTATGAAAAGCTTGCAGACTGGATTTTAGAGGAGTTTATGGAGAGCTGCGTACTGATTGAAAAGGAGATTAAAAACCTTGATGTAAATATCGCAGTTATCGAAGTTCGAAAATGGCACGACTGGGTAAAAATTCACCGATTTCGTAAACGGAATACACAATGCAGGATAATACCACTGCTTGATCCGTCTTTATTATATACTTCGCCGCTTGCTATTGAGTTCAAGCTAAGACATCTTTTAGTGAAATCTGTTAAGAAACATATTTTTATACGTACGCTGAAACGAGCCATTGTGGATCTCTCAAATGCCGGCACAAAATTCATTGAATACGATGAATCATATAACCAGATTCATAATGTACATAAAAAAGAACACAATCATTTACCGTTCCAAGAGGCATTTTTACGCCGTCTGTTGTCTGGTGATGTAAAGAATGAAGAGGAGTTAATTCAATCCCGCTACTTTCTTCCAGGAGAGGCAATACCAAACGTGGTCTGTTTCATTCAGGGATTTGTCCGCTGCCCTGCCAGAAGGGAAAAGGACGAATGGCATGCATCGGGGTTAATTCAAAAGTATTTTAGAAAGCGTTTTCATAAACGGCGAATCTCATTCCTCCCATACCGTAAGCATCTCCTCATGCTTATCCAGGTTCCTTTCGAGTATGTTTCCTTAAAGCATTGGAATGAAGCAGAGAACAAGATTTTGGATGCTGTGGAAGCCTTGGAGAAAGAGTATGGAATCCACCTTTATATAGGTGCAGGAACCATCTACCGTGAACCGCTGTTCCTCCATCAATCATATCGGGAGGCATGTAAAGCCAGGCGTACTTCACCTTATGAAAGGCTTTCGCTGCGTTATTTTGAAGAGATTACAAAGGATGAACAGATCCAGAAATGTACTGACTATATTGCCCAGTATTGTACAGAAGATCTTTCAATTAAGCGGGTAGCCGATCAAATTAATCTTAGTGTACCGTATTTCAGTCGTATATTTAAACAAGAAACAGGAAGAAACTTTGTTGAATATGTGACCTTTGTCCGTATGCAGCGTGCAGTTTGGCTTTTACGCCATACCAACCATACAGTTGAGTGGATCGCTGAAGAACTTGGGTTCAATACACCAAATTATTTTAGCGGTACTTTTAAGAAATATGTTGGGCTATCTCCTAGGGAGTACAGAGCCACAGAAGAAATTATCTTTGTTTAAAGAGGAGAATGAAAGGGCATAACGGCGGATATGTAAATCATGATGGAAAGCCTGAACCCTTTTAATTGTTGGGTTTAGGCTTCCTTAAAATTATTATTTCTCAGTTGACTTCCGCTATAATCCCCATTTCATCATCAAGCAACAGCTTGATTCCTGCTAAAGGGTCTTTGTTTGTATATTCATCGAGCCATAAGCGAAGAGCTTCAATCAGGTTCGCTGTAATAAGGACTTGCTTCCTCTCGTAGGTATAAGCTTCTGCAGAGAAACCATAATTATCGTCATACATCAATTCAACTTCTACCTCTTCGGGCTGTATTTGTTTTTTGCGGGAGATATAAATGCATACGGCATTTATAATATCCTGTTCGGAAATGATTAATTTCTCCATGATGAAGCTTCCTCTTTTCGCTTTTTATTCTTGTAGTATGCGAAGAGTGTTCGAATAATAGAAAATAGGAAATAAATCGCTAACAAGTTAACCATCAAGCCGAGTATCGATCCCAACATCCCCATTTTTGCGAATAGGCTGCCAAAGAGCAATCCGGCAAGTCCGCCGACCATGAGGCCTTTCATCAATTTGCCGGAAGTAAATCCGCCTTTAGGATTTGCTGATTTACTTGTGGTTTCAGTGTTTTCTTTTTTCTTTTGGAAAAAGGAAGAGTTGGTGTTTATATTATTGTTATCCATTTTAAAGCTCTTCTTGCCTGACTTGTATCCTTTAGCTTCGACTGTTGGTGTATGATCCTGGAAGACTATATTTCCAACTGGTGAGAAAATAAGTGCTGCTGAAAGTAATGCTGCAAGTATCTTTTTCATTATTATCCTCCGTAATAGTTTATTGTTTTGAATGAATCTAATTTACCCTGGCTGTGAATCCTTAAGCTTTTAAAATGTAATTCTCCTCCTTTTACAGAAAACAAAAAGACCTTTACCAAAAGTCTGGTAAAGGTCTTGAAAGATCTATTCTTATCCCTTTACCAAAATGGCAAAGGTCTCGCAAACAACATAAAGTTGCCAGTCAGGCCGGTGATGTTCCCATCACGTAATGACGACATAACTGTTAGCTACTCCCCTTTGGAGTACTATTGGCTCATTCATGAGCACAGCTGAAATTTATCAACTGTATCATTATAATACTATAATTTAATCTTTTTAGTCAAATTAGCTGCAAAAATTCACACGAATGTTTTACCTAATAGGTGATAGGGAAACGTTGAAATAGGAAAATTCACAAAAAAAAATTTATTAAAAAACTATGCTATAATTATAGTGAAATTACAAGAGTTAGGGGATATTTCTATGTTGAAAGATCTATTTATAGGCCTCTCCCAAAACGAATTACTGAATACTGCGGCAAAGAAATATGGACTGAAATTAGGGGCGCAGAATGTCGTTGCGGGAACAAATTTAGAAGAAGCGATCCAAAGCATTAAAGAGCTTAACGCACATGGAATCTCTTGTACTGTTGATAACCTCGGAGAATTTGTCTTTAAAAAAGAAGAGGCGACAGAAGCTAAAAATCAAATACTTGAAGTGATTGAAGCTATTCATGAAAATCAAGTAGATGCACATATTTCTCTAAAGCCTTCACAATTAGGACTTGATATTGATTACGCTTTCTGTCTTGAAAACGTGAGACAGATCGTGGATAGAGCTAGCCGTTATGGCATTTTTGTGAATATGGATATGGAAGACTCCAAACGTCTCCAGCCTTCCTTTGATATACTGGATGAACTGTCGAAGGAGTTTGATAACGTCGGCACGGTTATCCAGGCATACTTTTTTGGTGCAGAGGATGATATCAAAAAATATCAAAACTTCCGTCTGCGGATCGTAAAAGGTGCCTACAAAGAGCCTGTAGAAATTGCTTATCAGGAAAAAAGTGAAATTGACATAAATTTTATTAAACTTATAGAATGGCATTTGTTGAATGGAAAGTTTACATCCATTGCAACACATGACCATAAAGTTATTAATCATGTAAAGGAATTTGTAAGGGCTAACAATATTCCGAAAGAAAAATTTGAATTTCAAATGCTATATGGATTCCGAAAGGATCTGCAGTTAAAGCTTGCGAGCGAAGGCTATAATTTCTGTACGTATGTGCCGTTTGGAAACGACTGGTATGGCTATTTTATGCGCCGCCTTGCAGAAAGGCCGCAAAATCTGAACCTCGTTGCCAAGCAAGTATTCAACAAGAAAACGAATACAATGCTGGGTGTCGCAGCAGGTGCGTTCTTATTGGGAAGATTGACAAAGCAGCGTAAAAATAAATAATTTATTAAACCTCTCTTTGCAGTTGAAAAGGGAGGTTTTTCAGGCGTTTCATCCTGAACCTGTCTACAGGATGAAAGTATAACAAAACCCTGACTTGAATGTCAGGGCTTTATTTTAGTTTTAAATTTCGACTTCTACTTCTACACCATAATGGTCAGAAATGACAGGTTTATTTAAGCCGTTAAAGATAACCTTTGAATACTTTGGCTGGAAGAGTTTGTTCGACAGGATCAAATCGATCCGCAAATCCTGTTTATTTTCATCCCAGCCGGCAATTTTGCCTTTTACAGTAACACCGGAATCTTTTTCATCAGCAAGCTCATAAGTGTCATATAATCCATGGCTTATCATATAATCATAGCCTTCGTCCCTGGAAAAAGCAGAGCTGTTAAAGTCACCCAGCAAAAAGAATGCATCATTGCTTTGAACCTGAGCAAGAAGAGACTCTGCCTGGTGTTTAAAGGGCTCTTCCTCATCATGCCACCAGCCAAGATGGCATGAATAGAAAGAAATGTGCCTGTTTTGATAAAGTATTTTGGCGCCAGCTATTTTTCTCGTCTTCCAATAATTCTGGTCATGGCTCTTGGTTATAAAAAATGAGTATTCTTCTTTTATTTCATGCCTTGTTAAAATAGCAAGGCCTTCTTCATATACATCATAACCAATATGTGAAAAATCCCAAGTGAATTGAAAATCTTTCACGCCTAGTTTTTTTAATTCTTCTATTAACACAAGTCCATAATTACCTCTGCGGATATGGCGGTCCACTAATGGGGAAAGTTTATGCTGGCTGACTTCCTGCAGGGCAATTACATCATATTGATTATCTTTAATGGTTTCGGCAAGGATTTTTATTTTTTCAAGTTGTTGATCCTCCTGCCAGGAGTGGCAGTTAAGCGTCAATAACTTCATTTTAAGCCCCCAATAAATCCTGGATATCTGATTTAAGCACGTCAGCTTTCGGACCATAAATCGCCTGAACACCTTTATCTTTGACGATAAGTCCCAGAGCACCATTCTTTTTCCATTCCTGTTCACTCGCCACAGCAGCTGTATCCTTTACTGTTACACGTAAGCGAGTCATGCAAGCATCAACATCTTCAATATTTTCTTTTCCGCCCAATAGTGCAATGAGTGCAGGAGCAAGTGAATCTTTCTTGACTGCCCTATCTGAACTTGAACCAGCATTTTCTTCTTCAATATAGTTGCCATTTCGTCCTGGAGTAGGGAAGTTAAACTTTTTAATCATAAAATTGGCCACACCAAAGTTTAATCCGAAGAAAACAAGACTTGCGATAACAAAGTTCACAAGATCCAGCCATAAACCTGCTTTTAAAATCATCGGCGTTCTTGTAATTAACTCAATAATGCCAAAAGAGTGGACACGAATATTAATAATATCGACAACCGCAAATGCGAGACCTGTCATAACTGCGTATACCACATATAAAAGCGGTGCAGCAAACATGAACATGAACTCAATCGGTTCTGTAACACCTGTTAAAAATACTGCTAATCCTGCAGAAAGGAACATAGATTTATACTTCTTCTTTTTCTCTGGGTCCACATTGCGGTACATGGCTAGTGCGATACCAAGCAAGGCTGCCGCAGATAAAATCATTTGTCCGACTTTGAAGCGGGCAGGAGTTACATCATTCAGTAATTGCTTGTAGCTTTCTGTATCGCCAGCAGCAAGGAAGTTGTTCAAATCGGCAATCCAAGCCAGCCAGAGCGGATCTTGTCCAGCTACAATTGAACCGGCATTAGAGCCTGTTAGAATTTTATAGGTTCCACCCAATTCTGTATAATTGATTGGTACAGTCAGCATATGGTGAAGTCCAAACGGAAGCAATAGCCGTTCCAATGCACCAAAAACAAATGGCGCAATAATTGGAGCTGTATTTCTGGATGTTGCAATCCATTGGCCGAAATCATTTAGCAATCCTTGAATAAACGGCCAAACGATCGATAAAATCAAGGCAGCTACAACAGAACCGCCAATTACAGTGAATGGGACAAAGCGCTTCCCGTTGAAGAATGAAAGAGAATTTGGAAGTTTGTCATAGTTATAGAATTTATTAAATAGGTTCGCTCCAAGGAAACCGGAGATAATTCCTACGAATACGCCCATATTTAAAGCAGGGGCGCCAAGAACGGATGTGAAATAATCCTGGACAACTAGATCTTGTCCAAATAAAGATTGTACAGTGGCATCAGAATTTGTTAACATATCTGGCTTTACGCCGAAAATAGCACCTGTGATCCTGTTAATCAGGATAAATGCGATAAGAGCTGCAAAGGCTCCGCCAGCCCGTTCCTTGGCCCATGAGCCGCCAATTGCAACAGCAAATAAAATATGTAGATTCGTTATAATGGCCCATCCGATATCTTCCATCACACGTGCAATCGCTTGCACAAAAGCTATATCTGTGCCTGTCATTCCAACTAACTTTCCAAGTGAAATCATGATACCGGCAGCAGGCATGACGGCAACTACTACTAGCAGTGCCTTTCCAAACTTTTGCCAAAAATCAAAAGAAAATAATTTTTTCATTGTTTACCTCTCCCTTATTGTATGGGCTTTCATTAAATTCACTAAAAAAGTATTTTCGAATTAAAACGAAAAATATTTCGATATTAACGTAAAAACTTCTATGAAAATACTGTTTAGTTTTATTATTACATTAAAGTAACACAGAGAATCCATTTTATGCAACCGTTTGCGTAAAAAATAAGATTAATAGATGCTTTGGTTTAATTGGGACCCTGTTGCGAAAGGGGAGATTGACGTATAACTAGATGAAAAGGACGTAATTAATTCGAAAGTAGGGGCGAAAAAATCCCAGCTCGACGGCAAAAGAGCTGGAGTAGGGAGCATAAAAGGAACAGGACGCATAACTCATTGAAAACGACGCAATTAATCCCGGGGAGAACGCTAAGAAGCCAAAATAAATAAGAAGTCTATTCCTTTATACAAAAATATGCAAAAACACAAACGCAAAAAACACGAAGGCCATCATATAATGAAATTTTCTTCGCATTCCCGTTGACTTCCTTCTCCGCAATAAACCGCTAAATAAGAGAACAGCCAAAATGATCCATGTAATCATTCCGCTTGCTGTTTTGGCTTTCCAAAGATCTTCAAATAAGGCAGTTATCATAATCACAGCGTGTACGATTATAAGCAGTGAAGCTGTAACAGCAATAGCAACGTGATATTTCATCATTCTTTTGGATATCTTCGCAAGTGTTATTTTTACTTTCCGTATCTTGCTTTTTCGAATTAGAAGAAATATGAAATACATATTCAGGTTTATCAAAAATAAAATAAAAGCAGCTTGTGCAAGAACTTTTCCGGCCAGGATTTCATTTGAATCATAACCCTGATACCAGCTCCATAAAAGAATCAAAAGAACAGTTAGCATATTAATACTCAGCCATCTGGCAATCATTTAAAACCTCCAGCTTTTTTATTTAATATATCATTTTTTTATTCTTAAGGTTTAAAGGTGCGTTTTTTAATGAATACTTTTTTGCATAAAAATGAATTTATTTCATTAAAAATACAACTTTTTCTTGCAAAAGAAGTATTTCATCCTTTAAAATTTTTGTAGAGAAGGATTTCCTTCTATGTTAAATAGGCCTATGGAAAGTAATTGGCAATAAAAATATAATTTAGAATAGTAGAAAATCTTCTTGTCGAAGAAGTATTTAATGCTTTATACTTTGCATAAGAAGTTTTTCCTGCACTATTCAAGAGGAGATAGCATGAATACAAAAACATTAAGCCAAATGATTAAAGCAAGCTATTCCTCACTCTCTCCTGGACAGAAAAAAGCAGCTGAATTTTTTATGGAGCATGCGGATGAAGCGGTGCTTTTAACAGCATTTCAGGTCGGAAGGAAAGTGGGAATCAGTGAAACAACCGTGATCCGGCTTGCATATGCCCTGGGATTCAGTGGCTATTCCCAAATGCAGGATCTGGTCAGAAAAGACTGGCTTGCCGGCAAACAGCAGGCAGCGGGAGAAGAATATCCTTCATCAGAGAATGCTGACGAAGAAAATTTGTTTAGGAGAGTAATTGATCAAGAGAGGAAAATACTTCGGCAATTGCTTGATCAGGTTAATGATGATGAAATCTGGAAAGCAATTGATGCTGTAATTCAGGCAGACAGGGTTTATGTAGGAGGTTTTGGCAGCTCTTTTGCGGCCGCATACTGGTTTTATTACACGCTTAAGCAATTAAGGGGAAATGTATTTATCTCAGGTCCAAATGGTTTTTTGCCTGAAGATTTGTGTGATTTAACAGAGCGTTCCGCCGCCGTAATTTTTTCTTTTCCGCGTTATCGAAGGGAAACTTTTAAGCTGGCGTCTTATGCTGAGAAACAAGGTTCCCGGATCATTGCTATTACAGACCGCCAGCTTTCGCCAGTGGGGCAAATGGCTTCAGTTACACTTACTACTGATGAACATATGGATTCAGGCCATCACTCCATTGCATCGGTTGTCAGCTTGCTGGAAGTGTTAATTGCGGGGATACAAGAACGGGATCACGAAAAAATTACCAAAAGGCAGCAAAAACTTGAAATTCTGTATGCTGAAAAAGAGTTATTTCTTGAGTAATGATGAACAACGAGTTAACAAGGAAAAATAAAAGGGGGTACATACGAATGAGTAGTCTTTCAAAAAAAATGCCTGAAAGTGAACAAGAACAATTGAAAGCGTTTGCTTCAGGAGATTATTTAAAATTTTTAATCCCGTCTCTGGTGGGAATCCTCTTATTTATGGTGCCGATTAGCGAAGGGGAAGGAATTACAATTCCGGTAGCATTTTTGGCCGGGAAAATAGGCGCTTTATTGGGTGATTCCGTCTATCCGGTTACTGTCATTGTGATCTCTCTATCCGTCATTGGATCTTTTATTGCAAAAGTATTTAAACCTGGCATTATTTTAAATAGTCCATTTCTGAATAAACTATTTAATGTCAGCAAGTTTTGGCTGGCAGCACGATTCCTTGGAATGGTTTTTGCTATTATAACTTTGTTTGAATTAGGATTTGAACCGATTTATTCTGAAAATACCGGCGGATTATTAATCTATGATTTAATACCGATTTTATTTACAACCTTTCTTTTAGCCGGTTTATTATTGCCTTTGCTTTTAAACTTTGGATTGCTTGAATTTTTTGGTGCATTACTTATTAAAGTGATGAGGCCTATTTTTACGCTTCCAGGCCGTTCTTCCCTTGATTGCCTGGCTTCCTGGGTAGGAGACGGTACAATTGGTGTCCTTCTGACAACCAAGCAATACGAAGATGGTTATTATACGAAGCGTGAAGCAGCAGTCGTTGCTACTACTTTCTCAGTAGTATCCATTACTTTTACAATTGTTATCATCCAATATCTGAATCTTGAGCAATATTTCCTTCATTATTATTTTACGATTATCCTTGCGGGACTTGCTGCTGCCATTATCATGCCCCGCATTCCACCGCTATCAAGAAAAGCGAACACTGGATATGAAGGCACAGAACTTAAAGAGGAAACCTCCATTCCTGCGAATGTATCTGCGGTAAATTGGGGTATTAATAATGCAGTTAAAAAAGCGCAGACCAATAAAAGCGCTGCTGCAGTGGTCAAGGAAGGCTTCCAAAATGTCCTTGATATGTGGCTGGGTGTACTACCGATTGTTATGGCAATTGGTACGGTGGCATTGGTAATTGCTGAATATACACCGGCTTTCATGATTCTTGGAAAGCCATTTGAGCCAATCCTTGCGCTGATGCAAATTCCGGAAGCGGGAGAAGCAGCCCAAACAATGGTTGTCGGTTTTGCGGATATGTTCCTGCCAGCGGTTATTGGAAGCGGAATTGAAAGTGAAATGACAAGGTTTGTGATTGCCTGTGTATCTGTCACACAGCTTGTTTATATGTCTGAAATGGGTGGACTGCTGCTTGGTTCAAAGCTTCCAGTCAGCATTAAAGACTTAATTCTTATTTTCTTGCTGCGTACAATCATTACGCTGCCTATCGTAGTAGTTATTGCACATATTATATTTTAATGAAGAAATGGGAGTGTTTTTGCAATGGTGGATCCAATAGATTTTATTTCCAAACAAAGGGGAAAAATCCTGCAGACCTATGAAGAACTTCATCTGCTGGCTGAGCCTAGCTGGAAGGAAGAAAATACCTCCCTTTATCTTCGTGAAAAGCTTTCGCAAGCAGGCTTTAAGATTAAAACATATAGTGGACATTATGGATTTACTGCTGAATTGAAAGGGCAAAAGCAAGAGGTTATTGCCTTACGCGCTGATATGGATGCCCTTCTGCAGGAAGTGGATGGCACTGTTCAAGCAAACCACTCCTGCGGCCATGATGCACATAGCACGATGGTATTAAGTGCTGCGCTTGCTCTAGCTAAAAATAAGCTTTTATTAACGCATACTGTCCGCTTTATTTTTCAGCCTGCCGAAGAAAAAGCTGAGGGCGCGCTGAGAATGATTGAGGATGGAGCTTTGGAAAATGTTATGTTTCTATGTGGCATTCATTTGCGCCCAAGCTATGAAGTTCCATTTAATAAAGCGGCCCCAGTGATCCAGCACGGCTCAACGGCCAGCCTTAAGGGAATAATCAAAGGTATGCCTTCACATGCTGCAAGGCCGGAGGAAGGGAATAACCCCATTGAGGCTGCCGCACTGCTGATTCAGGCTATGTGGCAAATTCGTTTGCAGGAAACAGGAAAATATTCTATTAAAATAACAGAATTGCATGGCGGGGAAGCTTCCAATCTAATTCCTGAAAATACGCGGTTTACCTTTGACTTAAGGGCGGAAGCCAATGACACAATGGAAAACTTGCTGAAAAAAGCCAAGCATATCATAGAAAAAACGGCAGCGCTTACTGAGACGGAAATTACATACAGTGTTGAAGAGTATTCGCCGGCAGCTGTAAAAAATGAACGTGCTATGGCTCTTGCCAGGGAAGCAATCCACACAGTACTTGGGGAAGAAAACCTTGAACCAGCCTGCCTCTCGCCGGGGGCGGAGGATTTTCACTTTTATACATTAAAGAACCCGGACTTGGCTGCAACGATGATCGGACTTGGCTGTGATTTAAAGCCTGGCCTTCATCATCCAAACATGGCTTTCAATAAAGAAGCATTGATATATGGAACTCAAATATTAGCGAAAGTAATCATGGAAGCAGATCAGAAAGAATGGTAGATTTCAGCCGGTATTTGTGAAGGAGGAGAGGATATGAAGCAAGAAGTGTTATCATCACTGTCAATCAGAAGCCTTCATGCGGTGGAAGAATTGGAAGCTGTATATCAGCTGGAAACACGCATTTGGAGCGTGGAAGATGCAGTGCCTGTAAATCATACTGTGGCTACAGTCAAAAATGGAGGCTTTGTATTAGGGGCCTATTTTAAAGAAGCATTAATCGGGTTTCAGTACAGCTTTCCTGGCTTTGATGGAAATAAAGTTTACTTATGTTCTCATAGCCTTGGGATTCATGCCGACTACCGCGCTTTTGGAATCGGAGAAAAGCTGAAAATAGCCCAAAAAGAAACGGCCCTGGAAAAAGGGTATGATCTCATTTCCTGGACGTACGATCCACTGGAAACAGTAAATGCCAATTTAAATCTTCATAAACTTGGCGCGGTGTGTACGCGATATATTGAAAATGCTTATGGAGAAATGTCAGATCATATGAATTCGGGTATTTCAACTGACCGCTTTTTAGTGGAGTGGCGGATTAAAGAGCAAGCAGCAAAACGGAGCAAAAAAACTTTTGAGCTGCCGATCGTGATAGAAACCCGTACAGAAAACGGTTATTCTGTTCCGATAAAAGCAGATTTGAATCATGGCAGCGAAAAGCTTCTCGTGCCCGTACCAGGGAATTTTCAGGACATCAAGAAACAGAATTTTTCACTTGCATTAAAATGGAGAGAAAGTACAAAAGACGTTTTTATCCATTATTTAAACGAAGGCTGGATTGTAACTGATTTAGTCAAAGATCCAAACAGGGAAAATCAATACTTATATCTCTTGGAAAAAGAACATGTATTCCGCTAGGAGAATGATAGAATGGAAATTAAAAGCATCATTTTAAGGCATGTAAAGATGGAGCTTCTGAATCCTTTTACAACAAGTGTTGGAACTGAAGTGGATAAAGACTTTATTCTTGTAGAAGTAAAGTCGAAAAGCGGGCTTTCAGGCTGGGCAGAATCTGTTTCTATTGTAGAACCTATCTATAATGAGGAAACAGTTAAAACGAATTGGCATATAATGAGCGATCACTTGATTCCCATCCTATTCGCAGCAGATATTCGGCATCCGGATGATGTTTCAGAAGCTTTCAGGCCTATTAGGGGGAATTTTAATGCCAAAGCAGCATTGGAAGGTGCAGTTTGGGACCTTTATGCTCGGGAAAAGGGGATACCATTAGCCAAAGCCCTGGGCGGAGTGAAGGATAAAATTGAAGTGGGCGTAAGTGTGGGGATCCAGGAATCTGAAGCTATGATGCTCAAGCAAATTGAAGAATATGTAATTGAGGGTTATAAGCGGATCAAGGTAAAAATTAAGCCAGGCTGGGATGTACATATATTAAAAGCAATCCGGGCCCAATTTCCGGATATACAGCTTATGGCTGATGCCAATTGTGCTTACACGCTTAATGATATTGAACACCTGCAAAAGCTGGAAGAGTTTAATCTGACCATGATTGAACAGCCGCTGGACCATGACGATATTATTGATCATGCCAAGCTGCAGCCACAGATAAAGACACCAATCTGCCTTGATGAAAGCATTCATACTTTCGAAGATGCAAGAAAAGCCATTGAGCTTGGGAGCTGCAAGATTATTAACCTTAAGATCGGCCGGGTTGGCGGTTTAACAGAATCGAAGAGAATCCACGATCTTTGCGAGAAACACAATATTCCCATGTGGTGCGGCGGAATGCTCGAAGCGGGAATAGGGCGTGCCCATAACATCGCTATTACTACACTGTCCAACTTCACGCTTCCAGGTGACACAGCACCCTCCTCGCACTATTGGAAACAGGATATCATCGATCCTGAAGTCACCATGGAAAACGGTTATATTATCGTTCCTGAAAAACCGGGAATCGGCTTTGAACCGAATCGCACTAGAATAGAAGATGTAACTCTTTTTAGCAGGACATTTTTAAACCAATAAAAAGCTTAACTAGACAGCAATAAGGGAAAGAGACAGTTCATCGTTTTGGTGGACTGTTTTTTGTGGGTTGAGATAATAACTGCTCAAATGACTCGTCTTACTTTTATTTCCTCATCCTCTTTGTGACCCATGTCACCGAAAGTTTGTCCAATTTTTGTTAATATGGTGACAAATTTGAAAACATTTGCAAAAGGGGTGCGTGGATTGAGGATAAAGGGCTTGGCTTTCATAACAATTATTTTGACATACATCTTAATCGTATTTGGCGGCTATGTGGCATCTTCGGAATCCGGTATGGGCTGCGGGCCAGAGTGGCCTTTATGTAATGGGCTGGTAATACCAATTCTTGAGGGTGATACTTTAATTGAATTTGCTCATCGGGTAATTGGCGCAATACTCGGGATTATTTCTGTTGCGCTATTTCTTAAAATTAATAAATCAAGGCCAGAGCAGGATTTAAAATCGGCTTCCTGGGGATTAATGATTCTTCTCATTCTTCAGATTCTATTAGGTGCAGTTGTGGTTTTACTCGATTTACCGGCCATTGTAGTTTCCATTCACCTGATGATTGCTATGCTTTTCCTGGTAAATCTTATATGGATTTGGCGAAAAGTCGATCTCAGGAATGGTCATCAGCTTTCGCTGAGGAAAAACAGGAAGAATATAGCAGTTTTTTTCCATCTAAATGTTGTTTTATTTCTATTGATGCTGACCTTATTTCTGGGAGCTTACATAAAGCACCAAGCATATGGATTGGCATGCGGCTGGCTCGATTGCGGTAATGGGTATATCCCTGCATCCATACCGGGGATGTTCCAAACAGGCCACAGGCTGCTAGCTGGTGCTTTAGCATTTTACATATTTTTTCTTACATATGTATCTTTTAAGAAAAAATGGAATGCTGGTTTGCAAAATAGGCTAATGGCAGCTTCTTTGATTGTGATAGGCCAAATACTCATCGGTATACTCACTATCATCAGTTACATTGAAATTTCATGGGCCGTCCTTCACCTGGCGCTAGGCACTGCACTTTTTGCTTTTGTTTTTGAAACGAGGATATATGCGTCTTCTGTGAAAAGTATGGAAACAACCCTGAAAGCAATAAAAAGCAAGCCACAACAGCATTACTTGGATTAGTTAAGTGTCCCTCTGTTTCTTCAGAGGGATTTTTTATCGTACTAATATAGAATGAAACCTCATTATGCGATTGGAAGTGGCCAAAATGGTTAAAGGAAATAAGATTGGCGAAGGGAGCACGGCCGAAGTATTTTCCATAGCTCATGATAAAGTAGCGAAGGTTTTTTACGAACACATCCAAGAGTCGCAAATAAAAGGTGAAATGAATATTAGCGCCAAAATAGCGAGTTTGGGCTTAAATGTTCCTGCTATCTATGGAGAGGGAGACATTGAAGGAAAGAAAGCAATCATTTATGAAAAAATCGATGGCTTTCCTATTACCAAGCTTTTAGAAAAGGGTTTGTTATCCGCAATCCGGTCAGTGAACACAATGGTTAGTCTTCAAATATATATCCATTCCAAAGAAGCAGGAGATTTGCCGCCGCTAAAATTTTCGCTGGAAAATAGAATCAAGAGAGCAGAGAGCTTATCCGGAAGGGAAAAAGAAAGGATCATTGATTACCTGCAAACGTTGCCGGATGGGAAACAGGTTTGCCACGGGGACTACCATCCAGACAATATTTTAATATCCATGCACGGGAAGTTTGTGATTGATTGGGCTGACTCAACCGCAGGTTCTCCTCTTGCTGACCTTGCGAGAAGCTTATTGATCTTGCAATACGGAGGTTTCCCTGAAAAAGTTACTAAGCGTATGTATTTCGCCGAACGGATAAAGCGAAGGATGATAGCACGATATTATATTTACTTGTATAAAAAACATTTGCCTTTTAAGAGGGAATCCTTCCAACAGTGGCTGCTGCCCGTTGCAGCAGGCAGACTTTCTGAAAAATTGCCTCCTAAAGAGATCGAAGAGTTGTTGAGCTTTGTAAGGAGACAATTAAATAGCTGTGATTAAAGGCTGGCTAAAAAAGATTTAATCCTTTACTTAATACCTATGCAGGTATAAAATGGAGTGTGAACTGAGCCTTTTAACAGGACTCTGCTGCAGGGGGACTGAACATGCTTGGAGAAAAAAAGAAGAATGCTGAAGATTGCAAAAAAGGATCCTGAGGCATTCGTAACCCATCCTCTCAGGTAGAGGGGAAAGCAAAATCACTGCCTCCAATATGACCAGGCACCTACGTGTGGCTCCTGGTAGGGGCTATTTATTTATTATATAAGCTTTTTACTTAAAAAGGCCGTCGAATGACGAGCCTTTTTTTATTGCTTAAATATAGAATGCAGGTTACTTTTGCATATCCCTTTTTGTTATTTCACTGCGAATATCAACATTCTTTGAGAATTCAGTATCCTGCTTTTTGTTATTTGGATATTTGTTTTTCCTTTCTCGATTGTCATTTTTGTTTGTCATGGACAAAACCTCCTTTTGATTTATTTTGCAGCGAGGGGGAACGGTTTATTCACAGTTTTTAATTAGTTGGAAAATATACAAAGTTAAGAACTTAGCGAATAAGTCTTTGAAACCAGCGAACAAATCACAAAAACTAACGAATAAAACAGGGGAATTAGCGAACAAACTTGTAAATTAGCGAATAAAGCACTAATTTTAGCGAATAAAATCATTGTTTCAACGGAATCGCCTGCTAAAAGAGATCTAGCAAGAAAACTTTATCCGAAAAAACTGCGCAATTCTAAAAACCGGCCCCAGTATAGGGCCGGCCAAGCTAAAGAAGCCGTCTTTTAAAGATTTTGCTGGTTTTTTAGCTGTTGTTCTGCCATGGCGACAAGACGTTTTGTCATTTCTCCCCCGACAGAACCGTTTGCTCGTGCGGTCGTATCAGCACCAAGCTGAACACCAAACTCATTGGCAATCTCTTGCTTCATTTGATCCAATACATTTTCTGCACCGGGCACCAAAAGTTTGTTTCTTGCCATGATACATCACTCCCGACGATTTTTTGAGCAAATATATGCTCGTTTTTAACTTAACCGAATAATGAAAGGCAGATACCACTTTAAATTTGCCAATAATTTTGCATCAAAGATGATTTTGATGTAAGGTTTTATAACATAAAATTTAGAAAATTATAAAAAACACATTGACTTATTGGGAAATTAGGATAAAATAAAGTTAAATAAAGTGATGTAAGGAAATATAACATGAATTAATAAATATTTATTACATCATAAACCAAGGGAGGAAATAAAATTGGATGCCACATTTTTAATGAACAGTTTATGGGTAATGTTAGGAGCCATTTTAGTTATCTTCATGTTAGGTGGATTTATTATGCTTGAGGCTGGTTCGACAAGAATGAAGAATGCCGGTCATATTGCAGGCAAAACCATTTTTACTTTCGGGCTTGCATCACTTGTGTTTTGGGCTGTAGGTTTTGGATTCATATTTGGTGATAATGCCAACTTTTTAGTCGGACTTTCAAACTTCTTCTACTCGGGTGCCGAGCTTGAAGGGCTGAGCTTATCTTCTCCTGTATTCTTCGTTTTTCAGCTGGCATTTGCCGGCATTGCCATCACGATCGCGCTAGGCGGATTTGCCGAACGTGCAAAATTATCCGTATACCTCATTTTTACTATATTGTTTTCCGCAATTGTTTACCCGGTTGTTGCACACTGGATCTGGGGCGGCGGCTGGCTTGCAGAGCATGGCAAGCAGGATTTCGCCGGTTCTACAGTTGTTCACTTAACAGGTGCTATGGCAGCGCTGGCTGCTACTATTTTGCTAAAACCGCGTATTGGAAAATTCAATAAAGATGGTTCAGCAAACAACATATATGGTCATAATCAAGTATATACTGCATTGGGCGTACTGATTCTTTGGGTCGGCTGGTTCGGATTTAACGCCGGCAGCACATTATCAGTTGAAGATGGCTTCTTTGGATTTGTAGCATTGAACACAAACCTGGCTGCTGGAGCTGGAGCTGTAGCTGCACTGATTATTTCTTGGATGGTAATGGGCAAATCAGATGTACCGACCATGCTTAATGGTGCTTTGGCAGGCTTGGTTGCTATTACTGCTTCTTGTGCTTTTGTTGATACGTGGGCATCAGTTGTAATTGGGCTTGTGGCTGGTATCCTTGTGTTCTATAGTGTCAGGTTCTTTGAAAAGAGAAAAATCGACGATCCTATTTATGCTTTGTCGGTCCATGGTGCAGCAGGAATTTGGGGAACTTTATCGACAGGATTCTTTGCAACACCAGAGCTGGCCACAGTTGGAAAGCCGGGGTTATTTTACGGTGGCGGTTTTGAACAGCTGGGCGTACAATTTATGGGTGTAGCAGTTTCCGGCCTTTATGCATTTGCTGTATCTTTCATTATTCTGGCAGTCGCCAAGAAGTTAATGGGAGGACTTCGTGTAACAGAGGAAGAAGAAATTATGGGATTGGATTTAAGTGAACATGGCAGCTACGGATACCCGGAAGTATTCATGGCTGAAGAAAACAAAAGGTTAAGCTCGTAAACCTCCAGAATACGGGCTTCCTTAAAGGAAGTGTCCGGATGACTTGCGGAATTAATACTTATCAATCCCTGAAAAAATGGAAAGATGAACAAATCTTGAATTTTCGGTCTGATGCTTATGCGTTGAATGAGTTTCATGATCGTGTTATGAAAACCGTTTTTGAGATAGCCTTGGATCGAATGAATAATGAAAAATTGCCCTCATGGAAGTTAGCCTGGTTCGCTACAGGAAGCGGGGGGAGAAAGGAACAAGGCTTTTTAAGCGACCAGGACCACGGGCTGGTATATGAAGCGGAAGATCCTGAGGCTGCAACATACTTTTTGAAGCTAGGGGAGGAGATAGCAGAGGGACTTGAGACAGTTGGATATCCCTACTGCGAAGGAAAGGTAATGAGTTCCAACCCGATATGGTGCCGGCCTTTAGTGGAGTGGAAGGAACAGATTTCAGATTGGATGGATGAAGAAAGCTGGCAAACAATGAGAAATCTGCATATTTTCTACGATAGCAGAGCGCTGGCTGGTGAAAAAGAATATATAGGAGAATTAAAATCACTCATTCATAATCGTATTAACAATAATCCCAATCTGCTGAGCCGGCTGATGGAAACGAGTATGCATATGAAAAATGCGGTTGGTCCACTTGGCCAGCTTCTTCCAGAGGAAAAAGGAACTCATCAAGGGGAGCTGGATCTCAAATACACCGCATTTATCCCTTATGTAAATGCGATTCGGCTTCTCGCTATCAAAGAAGGGATCATCGAAACTTCAACAATTGCCAGGCTGGAAAAGCTTCAAGATATGAAAGACTATGGTGAAGAAATGAACAGATACAAAAACAATTTTGCCACTTTATTAAAATGGCGGCTTCTGACATACAAACAAACTGATACCTACGATGATACCCACTTCCTGCATTTAAAAAGCTTAACGAAGAGGGAAAGAAATGAATTAAAAAGTATTTTAAGGGATGGAAAAAAGCTTCATCAATTTGTGATAAGGACCGTTGAAAAGGGTGTAGTGTAATGGGATTCGATCCTTTTGTTCAATTTGTCAGAGGAATTCAAGGGAAGCTTCATTCCAATATATTTGGGGGCTTGAATGGACAGAACGCCCAGCATATGGCGTTTATCAGGCAAATGCAAAGGGAGCTGGAAAATGCCGATTCAATGGCCATACCCATCAGAAAGTTAAATGTTGTTGTGTTTGATATAGAAACAACCGGCTTTTATCCGGATAAAGGCGATCAAATCATTTCCATTGGAGCAGTTAAAATAATTGAAGGGGAAATTTGCGATGAGGACTGTTTTTATTCCCTCGTGCAATATGATAAACCTCTTCCTCCGGAAATAAAGGAACTAACCGGGTTATCAGAGGGGCAGTTAGTTAAAGCGCCGACCCTCGCAGATGTAATAATCAGTTTCTTTGAATTTGTTAAGGATATGCCGCTTGTTGCCCATCATGCGAATCATGAAAAAAGCTTTATGCGCCACAGCTGCTGGAAGTTGTTCCGCACTCCCTTTAAGCATAAAATATTGGATACGTCCTTCCTTTACAGGGTGGCAGAACCTGATAAGGATCTTTTTAAATTAGAAGAGCTGTGCGAATATAATGGCATTCCCGTGATTGGCCGCCATCATGCGCTGGGGGATGCGAAGCTTACCGCGCAGCTATGGTGTATATTGAGTGAAAAAGCGCAAAATTCAGGCTGTACAAATTTAAAGGACGTTTATGAGCGTCTGGCAAAACTTAGTTGAATTCTTTAAAGGTCAGTTCTGAACTTAACGTTCAGGCTGATCTTTTTTTATGTGGCATAAAATGCTAAAAAAATTCTTAAACTATATTGACCAGTTTGGTCAAGGGAGATATAATGAAATTGTAGTTGACCGCTTCGGTCAAAACTAAAGTGAAGGAGACAAAGAATGTTTTCCAAGTTTTTAAGTTTGGATCCGGAGAAACAGGATCGGATCATAAATGCAGCAACAAAAGTATTCGCACAAAAAGGCTACCGTAATGCCTCTACAAACGAAATTGTCAAAGAAGCTGACATATCCAAGGGATTGTTATTTCATTATTTTAATAATAAAAAAGATATGTATTTATTTTTGTATGATCACTTGATGGAGGTGTTTTCTGAAAAAATATCCGAAAAACTGGATTGGTCAGAAAAAGATATTTTCATTAAGCTGCGTCAAATCACATTAATAAAATTTGAGTTATTTGGTATCTATCCTGAAATATTAAAGTTTTTTAAAGCGGCCTACACGGAAGAGGCTGAGGAAGTGAAAGGCGAACTTGAACGCAGAAATAAAGAAATGCTGTCCAAAAGCTATGAAAAGTTTTTTTCGGATATCGACACATCCCAATTTAAAGAAGGTATTGATATTAAAAGAGCAGTAAATATCATCTATTGGACGATTGAAGGTTTTGGCAATCAGCAAGAGGATCAGGTGATTTCTGCGAACTTGGAGCAAATTGATATTGATAAAATAATGGCCGAAATGGATCTTTATCTTGAGCTGTTAAGAAAGTCTCTTTACAAAGATAAGTAGCAGTTACTTTAATTTTGGTGCTGTTAAACTTGCCTGTTGATTCCGCTCCAGGAGCTTAGCGAACCGCGGGCGGTCCGTCGCTCCTCCCGCGGTACGTTGAAGCATCCCCGAATAAACACCGCACGAAGGAAATGCGAATGCATTTTCGATGGATTAGCGCCTTCCGCTCCAATCAGCAGGGTGCCAAAATCAACAATGAGCTTTACCTAATTTTTATAAATGAGGAGGCTGTTCCATGAGTGTAATTGAAATCAGCAATCTGACTAAAATCTATGGAAAAGCAAGGGGAATCAATAATATTAGCTTTACAGTGGAAGAAGGAGAAATTTTTGGTTTTATCGGTCCGAATGGGGCGGGGAAATCGACCACGATACGTACGCTTCTGGGACTCATTTATCCTACTGGCGGCAGTGCAAAAATTTTCGGAAAAGATTGTATTAAAGACGGACCTAAGATAAAAAAAGAGATTGGCTATTTGCCGTCTGAGGTTTTTTACTACGACAATATGAAGGTTCTTGATCTGTTGAAATACTCTGCAAGCTTTTATAAAAAGGACTGCAGCAAACGAATTCGCGAACTGGCAGATATCATGGATCTTGACCTTTCCAAAAAGATTGATGATTTATCTCTGGGCAATCGGAAAAAGGTAGGGATCATCCAGGGACTCCTTCATGAACCAAAACTGATCATCCTGGATGAACCGACAAGCGGATTGGATCCCCTTATGCAGCAAAAATTCTTCGATTTGTTAAAAGAAGAAAATAAAAAAGGCGCCACCATCCTTTTTTCATCCCACATCTTAACTGAGGTGCAAAGATTGTGTGACCGGGTTGCCATTATTAAGGAAGGCGAAATCGTAACGCTGGAGAAGATCAGCACCTTGAAAGAAAGTACCTATAAAAAATTTAAAATTGAAACAGCTGCCCCCATCGACAAGGAATATTTTCAGATAGAAGGAGTTAATGACCTGGAGGAAGATGGGGTGACGGCAAGCTTCTTATTTAAAGGGAATGTGAATTCCATGATGAAAAAGATTGCTGGCATTGATATCGTGAATATTTGGGTTGAGGAGCCGGATCTGGAGGAAATTTTTATGCATTATTACGAAAAGGAGGACTAACAAGCTATGAATATATTTATACATGAATGGAAGTCTTACAGAAAATCTACGCTAATCTGGTCACTTTCTTTAGCTGGTTTAACCATTCTTCTCTTTTCGATGTTTCCTGCTATTGCAAGAGATGCCGAGAATTTTAAGAGGCTGCTTGAAGGTTTTCCGGAACCCGTCCGAAAAGCGGTTGGACTGGAATTAGACAGTATTGCTTCTTTTCTCGGATTCTATTCCTATATGTTTTTGTATGTATCTCTTTGCGGGGCTATACAGGCTATGAACCTCGGAACCTCGCTATTAACAAAAGAAATACGTGAAAAAACAGCAGATTTTTTATTAACCAAACCTGTAACCCGGAAACAAGTGCTAACATCCAAACTGTTGGCTGCAGTTGTCTCATTAATCATGACAAATATCTTTTTTTTAACGGCTGCCAACTTGATGGCTTCTATTGTTAAGACTGAAAGTTATAGTGTATCTGCATTTATTCTGATTTCTATTTCATTATTCTTGCTGCAGCTTATATTTCTAGCGATAGGGGTGCTTGTTTCGGTTATTATTCCACGTATAAAATCGGTTCTTTCTGTTTCGCTTGGCACGGTTTTTGCCTTTTTCATGCTTGGAATTTTCGGCTCGGCTGCAGGTGATGAAGCAATGCGCTATATTACTCCTTTTAAATATTTTGATCCGGCCTATATTGTGAAAAACTCAGCCTATGAACCGGCATTTCTTACTATGGGGGCAGGAATAATTCTGGCAGCAATTTTGGCTGTGTACTATATTTATTCAAAAAGAGACATCGCAATTTAATACTAAGGAGGTGCGTGCTATGAATTTATTTTTCAGGGAACTAAAAGCCAACAGTAAATCATTAATCCTTTGGTGTATCGGCATTTTGTTGATGGTTGCTAGCGGTATGAGCAAATTTGGCGGAGTTTCTTCGTCCGGTCAGTCGATGAATGAATTAATGAAGGCTATGCCAAAGGCACTGCAGGCGATTATGGGAACTGGGTCGCTTGATATTTCTACCGCAGGGGGATATTACGGGATTCTGTTTTTGTATTTGATGGTGATGGGGGCAATCCACGCCAGTATGCTGGGGTCGACTATTGTCTCAAAGGAAGAACGTGATAAAACGGTTGAATTTTTGCTTGTCAAACCTATTTCGAGAAACAAGGTAATCACCTGGAAGTTAATAGCTGCGTTAGTGAATGTTTTAATATTTAACATTGTCACTTTCATTTCCTCTGCAACAGTAGTGGAATATTATAACGACGGAATAAGCCTGCATGGAGATATTGCCCTTTTGCTGGCAGGAATGTTTATCCTTCAGCTTATTTTCCTTTTTCTGGGAACGGCTATTGCATCTGCCACCATGAACCCGAAAGCTGCTGGATCGGTTTCGACGGCGATTCTTATGGGCACCTTTCTGTTGTCTATTATTATTGACATTAGTTCTTCAATTGATTTCCTGAAATATCTGACGCCTTTTAAATACTTTGAAGCAAAGCAGGTAATGTTCGGCGAAGGCTTGGATGTGGTTTTCCTGATTTTATCTGCCTCTTTCATCTTTATTTTTTTATTCGTAACCTATAAACTTTATAAAGTTAAGGATATGGCTGTTTAAAAAAAGCATGGATTGCGGTCCATGCTTCTTTTTTTAGCATTAAAACTCTCCATCGAATGGGGTGAAAGGTATATTAAGCCTATTTTCTACAGCTCTTAGCCTTTGATTTAATCTGTTAAGCCTGCGGGTGTGGCGGTCAACAGTCTGATTTAGCATTCTCACCTGATCGGATAGGTTAGTAAGCTGTCTGTTTAGACGTGTAATTTCTCTTGACTGGTCCTGGTTTTGCCTTTCCAAAGCCGTTACTCTTCTTTCGAGCTGAGGTGGCTGTCTGTCAGAATCATATTGATCTATCTGCTGATATTCCGGTGTGAAGTGGCCTGAGGGCTGGGGAAGGTAACCTTGATAATAACCATATGGATACATAGTGGGCATTCTCCTTTTCCACAAAAGTGCTAAAGCTCCATATAAATTATGCAAAAATGGGCGGAGAGGCACGGCAAAAGCCTATTCTGAATTTTGCTGCCCATTTATTTTTTTATATTGATGGCTTTAAAAAATGTGCAGCATATCTGTTGTACCTTGTTCACCTTTAGCTAATTTTGTAAAATAACCGGCTAATGCAATCTCTAGCATTAGTCTTTTACTATTATCTTTAATAAAGTCTCTGCCTAGAAACTCTTCTAGTTTCTCAAGACGATGGTATAAAGTTTGCCGAACAATAAATAACCGGCTAGCTGCTTCTTTCTTATTCCCTAAACATTGTAAATAGATATATAAAGTAAAAAGCAAGTTACTATCATTTTTTCGATCATACTCAATGAGGGGCATTAGATATTCGTAAATCCAATTTAGTAAATCGCTTTCCTCGATTGAGGTCAGGAGTTTTTCAGAATGGAGTTCTTCGTATATAACAGAGTCACTGCTCTTAAAATTGCGAGTATAATCAAGAGCTTTTTTTAATGTAGTGATACTTGATTGGATTAATGCAATACTTCGGACCTGTGCGCCCAAAATAAATTTATAATTATTAGATGGTGTCTGTATAGTACTGACAACCCGGTTTTTGAAGGTTAATGTGTTTGGGGATTCATCAAACCAGAGAATTAATTTACCTGGGATATCACTTAAATAACTTTGAATAAACGATAACTGATTATTCTTTGCTTTTGAGTATAAATAAGCCATATCCATTTTAAAATTACCCAAAACAAGTGCAGAGTAGACAGGTAAATCTACATGGTGTTTGAACAATTCTTTCTTTGTTTCTTCCAATTGTTCATAATCTGATCCATTCCATAAATTTTGCAGGCAAAAAAGGAATTGCTTTTCAGGAGTTGGGAAATGCAGTAAATCATACACTTTCCTAGTTATATCTATAAATCGGACTTGTCTTTCAAACACGATAATTGGAAAATCAGCGTCTTCTGCCATATGGATAATCGCCTCAGGTAAGTTATCTATGTATGTGTGTAGTTCGATGCAAATACCGGCTGCTCCCCTAAGAATCAATTCTTTTACGAATTTTACTCCTGTTTCAGGATGCTGTGACCAGCCGATACCGGTTGTCAAAATCAATTCTCCTCCATTTATCAACGTTCCAACTTCAGTTACTTCCAAAATATGTGCCCATTTCACCTTGCGATTTATTCCTTTTTTTCCTGCAAGAACTTTATAACCATTAAAACAAGTAAAGTTAAATAATTCTGAAATAGTCAAGGTGTGATTTGATGGCAAGTTGTTCTCCTCCTTTGGACACTTTGTAAAATCAATTAACTTAATTATACATAAGTTGTCTAATGAGTCAGAAGGGATTTCATATTAAAATTAATATTATAAATATTCTGTATTTTATTTTAGCAAACTTTTAGGGAAGAGTGAGAGAAAAGTAGTTAAGGAAGGACAATTCATGAAGTAAATTCCTACAAAAAAGTTATTACGGTAAGAGGGAAAGGGATAGCTATGATTATAAAGGAGGTATAGATATGGATCAGATAAAGAGTGCATTTGATAAGGATCGAAATTATATATGGCATGCCATGAATCGTTACTCACCTGATTCGAAACCTTTAATTATCGAAAGGGCTGATGGCGTTTTTGTCGAAGATATAGAGGGTGTAAGATATTTAGACGCTATGAGTGGACTCTGGTGTGTGAACTCAGGTTATGGGAGGACTGAATTTGCAGATGCTGCAGCAGAACAATTAAGTAAGATGGCTTATTTTCCTATGTCTCAAAGCCACATGCCTGCTATAAAGTTAGCGGAAAAATTAAACGATTGGCTTGAAGGAGAGTATATTATTTTCTTTTCGAATAGCGGATCTGAAGCTAATGAAACTGCCTTTAAAATAGCCCGCCAATATCACGAACAGAATGGTCAATCAGGACGATTTAAAGTCATTTCCCGTTACAGGTCCTATCACGGGAACACAATGGGAGCTCTTTCAGCAACCGGTCAGGCGCAAAGAAAATATAAATATGAACCACTTGCAGCAGGGTTCGTCCATACTGTCCCCCCAGATTGTTATCACTGCCCGGTTAATAATAATCCTGAGAATTGCAATATAGAATGTGCAGGACTCTTAGAAAAAACAATAAATTGGGAAATGAACGAAACAGTGGCAGCGGTAATCATGGAACCTTATATCACAGGAGGCGGAGTGCTGATTCAGCAAGACGGGTACCTGAAAAAGGTTGAAAAAGCCTGCAAAAAAAGCGGTGCCCTGCTGATTATGGATGAAGTAATTTGCGGTTTTGGCAGGACAGGGAAAAAATTCGGATTTATGCATGAAGGAATCAGCCCGGATATAATTACAATGGCAAAGGGCATTACAAGCGGCTACCTTCCTTTAGCTGCAACTGCAGTACGAAAAGATATATTCGACACTTTTAAAGGAAGTGAAGAGTATGACCATTTTCGCCATGTTAATACGTTTGGCGGTAATCCCGCTGCCTGTGCTTTAGCATTAAGGAATCTGGAGGTTATGGAAGACGAGAGATTAATAGAAAGATCAAAGTCAATGGGAGAGCAGCTATTGGATATAATGAAAGAGATGTTGTCTCATTCTAACGTTGGTGATATTCGTCAAAAAGGACTTTTGATGGGAATTGAGTTAGTTGAAGATAAAATTACTAGAGAGCCTCTTAATGCAGGGAAAGTTAATCAAATCATTGCATCATGTAAAAGTTTCGGCGTGCTCATTGGCAAAAATGGAGACACCGTCGCAGGATTTAATAATGTGCTCACAATTGCTCCTCCATTAACCATTAGTACCAATCAATTGCAACTTTTGACAGATGTTGTCAAAAAATCCATCAATGAAGTGTGCAAGGGGTAAAACACAAAAGGGGGGAAAGGGATGAAGTATGAAGTTGATCAAAAAGATCCACGGTTTAAAATTTCGCATAGGGAAGCTTGGATTGGTATTATCCTTGTAACAATTAATTTCATATGGTGGTTTGGCTTCGCATACGGAATGGGATCGAAATCAGTAGAGAGTTATTCTTATGTTTGGGGTTTGCCAGCATGGTTCTTCTATAGTTGTGTTGCAGGATTTGTAGTAATGGTTATTTTAGTTGTATTCGCTGTAAAATTTTTATTCAAAGAGGTACCCTTTGAGGATGAAGGGGGCAATTCGAAATGAATTGGGAAGTGATGATTCCGCTTATCATTTTTTTAATAGTGATTTTCTTTATCGGCTTTTGGGCCAGTAAACAATTGAAAAACACCAACACCTTCCTCGAGGAATATTTTCTTGGAGGGAGGCAGCTTGGCGGGTTTATCTTGGCAATGACGATGATAGCCACATATGGAAGTGCCAGCAGCTTTATCGGTGGACCAGGGGTTGCATATAATCAGGGACTTGGTTGGGTATTGCTTTCAATGGCTCAAGTGGCAACAGGCTATTTTGTTTTAATGGTTTTAGGGAAAAAGTTCGCGATTGTTGCCAGGAAATACAACGCTGTAACATTAATTGACTTTCTTAAAGAGCGCTATCAAAGCAAATGGGTGGTATTACTTTCAGCCCTAAGCATAATCATATTTTTGTTCTCTGCCATGGCTGCCCAATGGGTAGGAGGAGCAAGATTAATTGAGTCATTGACAGGCCTATCATATACTGCTGCCTTGTTTCTTTTTGCAGCATCAGTAATGGTTTACGTAATTATTGGGGGATTTAGGGCTGTAGCACTTACGGATACAGTACAGGGAGTTGTAATGTTCTTTGGTACACTTATCCTGCTCGTTGCAACTGTTATCGCGGGCGGAGGCCTATCCAATATCATTTCGGATCTTTCTGCTGAAAATCCAAATTTAATAACACCTTTTGGCCATGATGGAAGTCTGACGCCTCTATATGTTTCTTCCTTCTGGATTTTAGTAGGTGTTGGGGTAGTAGGGCTGCCACAGGTAACAGTAAGGGCAATGTCCTATAAAGATTCAAAAGCGATGCATAAGGCTCTGATCATCGGAACAATTGTAGTGGGGTTCATTATGCTAGGAATGCATTTGATCGGTGTCTTTGCCAGGCCAATTCTGCCGGGAATTGATGTCGGTGACAAAGTGATGCCTATGATTGCGATGGAAGTACTGCCAGCATGGCTGGCTGGAATAGTTTTGGCAGCACCGATGGCAGCAATTATGTCAACGGTCGACTCCCTTTTATTGATTGTAAGTTCAGCAGTAGTTAAAGATGTTTATCTTAACTACATAAAGCCAGATGCAACCGACAATAACATAAAAAATATAAGTCTTACCGTGACGACTGTTTTGGGCGTATTAGTCTTTTTAATGGCCCTTAGTCCTCCTGATCTATTAATATGGCTGAATCTCTTTTCTTTTGGCGGTCTTGAAGCAGCTTTTATTTGGCCAGTTGTTCTCGGTTTGTATTGGAATACCGGCAATAAGTTTGGTGCAATCACTTCGATGATCCTGGGTGTAGGTTCCTATATCCTTTTCCATACTTATTATCCAAACGCATTTGGAATGCATACAGTAGTTTTGCCAATTCTTATTTCCTTAATAGGATTTATTACAGTTAGTTTAGCTACCAATCATAGTTTTAACAAGCCTTCGGACGGTAAATTGCAGACTGACGGCAAGGAAGGAGTTTTTTAAATGATCCAAACAAATGAAAGGCAAGCACGACTGGAAAGGGATGGAAAAGAAGTCGTGGAATTAACAAAGAATTTGGTAAAGATTCCGAGTGTTTACCGACCTGGGGTTGAGGGAGGAAATGAAGAAAAGGTAGCTCAATTTACAGCTGACTATTTGAAGGGGCTAGGAATCGAAGTTCATATAGAAGAAGTAGAGCCAGGAAGACCAAATGTCATTGGGATTGTAGATTCTGGAAGACCAGGAAAGACATTATTGTTTGAAGGGCATACAGATGTTGTAACAGAAGGTGACCGTGATGCCTGGACACATGATCCCTTTAGCGCAGAAATAATTAATGGCAGAATGTATGGAAGAGGTACAAATGATACAAAGGGAAATCTGGCTTGTATGATCACTGCTGTTCATTCACTTCTAAGAGATAATGAAGAATGGAATGGAAAAATTATACTTTGTATTCCGTGTGATGAAGAAGGTATGATGATCGGCATAAAGAATTTTATAAAGCGTGGATGGGCGGATAATGTAGATGGGGCAATCATTTGTGAACCAGAAGAAAATCAAGTGTGCGTTACACAAAAAGGTGCTATGCGTGTAGTTGTAAATGTATTTGGTAAAATGGCTCATGGAGCAATCCCTTTAAGTGGCGTTAATCCCAACACGGGAATGGCGAAACTAATCTGTGAGCTGGACCGACTGGAACAGAAAGAGAAAGAAAGGTTGGGGAATCATCCAATGCTGGGCTGGCCAAGTATCACTCCAACCATTTTGCAGGCGCCAGTCAGAGGCGATGCTCAAATTAATGTTATACCAGATCAGTGTATGACAACGTTAGATATAAGGACAGTACCCGGCCAGGACCACAGTGAGCTGAAGAGAGAGATTCAAGATATAATTAATCGATTATCCGGGCAGGATCCGGATTTTAAGGCCGAATTTGAAGTAATCGAAGACCGTCCATGGACTGAAACTGATAGGGAAAATGCGATAGTAAAGGCAACAGCAAAAGCAGTATTCGAGGTTACCGGGAAAGAACCTGTTTATAATGGAGTTCCAGGTGCTACAGATGGCACTTTTCTCCATGTTGCGGGGGTTCCGATTGTAACTATTGGAGCTGGTGACCGAGAAGTTCCCCATCAAATAGATGAGTATGTGGATATTGAGGAACTTGCAAAGACCACAGAGATATTTCGGACAGCAGCATTATTGTTTTTAAATGAAAGTGAAAAGAGTTAGAAGCATACAAAATAGCCATCCTAGAGGTACTAAAAGGCATATGGATATTTACGAAAAATTTTTAGTTGAAAAAATGTCCCAAAAGCAAATCTTTTGGGACATTTTTTTATATAGAAAAGTTCTTTATAAAACCATATAAATATTATTTTATGGTGAATTTTAAGGAAAAGAATACTATTCTTATAATAAAAGAGTATCGGCTAATAGCTAAAATATCCTAAACCAATTTTTGAAGGTGTTCCTGTAAGTAGCTGAAAAGGTGGTGAATTTCGAAGGGCGGAATAATAGGGAATCGGAAGCTTATTACCTAAATTTCATATTCATAATTATATATTATTAGCGCCTAATTTGGAAGGAGCACTCCAGCCTCTACATAAACGGAGGAACACCTTTGCTGATTTCTGAAACAAGAGAGGAGAGGGATTGCAGCTGCTGGTCATCCAGGTCAAAGGCAGTTTTGATCTTGTTTTCAAGGTCTGCTGTGACTCTTCTTTTGCCTACCTCCACTAGAGCGATTAAAGAAAAGCTGCAGCTGACAATTCTTGCAAAGTCACGCTGTGTCATATTATAGCTTTTCCTGATGAGCTTAATAATTTCTTTATCCATCACAAATCATCCTCTAAAAAATTGTACCCATTATTTGAGGGCCTTCTGTTATATTAATTAAGTCTCTTTAGCTATAAAATTAGCATTTGGTTAGGGCTTTGTCAAAGTAATTTATTGAAAGTGGAAATGAGGTTTAATAGAGTTAGAAAAGGTATAATTAATCCACTTAGAGGAGCAGAATAGGTAACGCAAAAGGAAGGGAGTGGTACACAATGAATATACTCTGGGATTTTGATGGAACTTTGTTTAATACGTATCCGGCCTATACGGCTATTGTAAAAGAGGCAATAGGTGACACGAATATTACGGATAAAGAGATTTTTGCCCAATTAAAGATTTCTTTCACAGATGCCTTCCAGTACTTCCAGCTTACTGAGGAACAAATTAAGACGATCCGAAAAAAGGCAAGGAGCCTTAAGCCTAAGGATTTAAAGCCTTTTCCGTATTTGGAGGATGTGCTTAAGCTGGCAGATAAAAATGTCATTATGACACATAAGGAACGAGAGGATGTTACAGCCATTCTTGCTTACCATAAGCTAGACGATTACTTCGCGGAGATGGTTGCCGGTGATGATGGATATCTCCGAAAGCCCCATCCCGCTTCCTATGAATTTCTGCATCAAAAGCACCGGATTGATTTAGTGGTAGGGGATAGGGAAATAGATATACTTCCGGCCAAGCTCCTTGGAATTAAGACCTGCCTATTTCAAAATAAGACACCTGGAGCAAATTATTATTTAAATGATTATAGTGAATTTACTAGGGTTGTTAAATAGAAAAGTCAGCACTTCGGCCAGTGCTGACTTTTGATTTATTCTCCTGTTCCATCATCGTATTTATCGCCAAATAGCTTTTTCTTTTTTATGGTTTCAAAATCCGCTTTATACTTTTCCTCAGTAGATGAACTGCTTTTAATATTAGAGCCGTTTTTTTCCTCTTCTTTTTCTAGGTTTAAATCTTCTACAGGCAGTGGGTCAACATTTTTTTCACTTTCAAATTTATCAAATAAGCTTTCCTTTTCAGTTTTATATTGTTCCGGATTGTCCATTTTTCCTTTTTGAAGATTTTTATCTGCCATGTCAGTAATCCTCCTTATTTACGGTTCTCTTCCTGAGGTTTTTCAGGCTCTCTTTGGGGCTCAATATCTTTGTTGTTTTCTTTCTTTTTTTCTTGTTCAATAGAGTCATTGTCTCCAGCTCTTTTTTTGGCCATCGAATAAAACCTCCTTTGGTAGTTAGTATTCATTACCCGCTGCAGGATAAGTGAAACGTAACCGGCTCGCAAACACGATGTATTAACGTTTAAATGGAAATGTGGCAAGAAATATAGCAAAGCCTTCACTGAAGTTAAAGTAAAGGCTGAACATTCAAGGGACAGGGCTTAATTGAATATAGGGTAGGCGAATGATTCCGTGGAATATGGGAAGAGCTGTTAGTCCCGGAGTTTGAAAAATAAATGTTTCATTTTGATTAATTTTATAAAATGAAGGTAAAAGAATGTAAAAAAATGGATTTAGTCCTTTCAAATCTATGCAGATTTTGTATGATTAACACTGTAATATATTTTAAGCAGCCAAGGAGGAAAAGAAATGAAAAAATGGTTATTAGCTTTGATGGCAGCTCTAATGATTACAGGTCTGGCAACAGGGTGCAGCAATGAAGAAGAAATGGACGAGACAAACACAGAGGAAAATGAAGATGCGGGAACAGAAGAAGGAACTGAAGAGGAAACAGAGTAAGTCTGCAATTGTATGAATTGAAAAAGTGCACCTTTTTTCAGGTGCACTTTCATTTTGATTAAGCAGCTTTTAAATTCGCTTCATTTTTACTTGTTTGTTTATGTTTGACAATTTGGTAAACATACCAGCCTGCTATAGCTAGTGTAATAACCGATCCGATGATCATGGACAACTGATAATCCATCTGAAAGCCCTCAGGCGCATAGAAGATGTAAGTAGATACGACGCCTGTCATAAACATAGCTGGTACGCCGCAAATCCAGTGAAACTTCTTGTTTTTCAAAAGGTACATAGCACCTGTCCAGAGCATAACCGTAGCAACAACCTGGTTTGTCCATCCTACATATCTCCATAAGAAAGAGTAATCAATGGTAGAAAGGTATAAAGTCGGAATTGCAACAGGCAGGGTAGTTAAGGTAACTTTCCACTTGCCCTCCATATTCATGAAGGAAGATAGTAAGTCTGTCAGCATCATTCTAGAAGAACGGAGAGCTGTGTCACCTGTTGTAATCGGGAGAATGATAACGCCTAATATTGCCAGGATTCCTCCTAGTGTGCCAAGCAGGCTTTTGGAAATTTCATTGACCGCTCCAGCCGGACCGCCGGCTGCGAGTGCCTCCTGAAGTCCTCCTGTACCTCCGAAAAAGGTCATTCCCGCTGCGGCCCAAATGAGTGCGATAACGCCTTCCGCGATCATGGCGCCATAGAAGACCTTTCTTCCATCGCTCTCCTTTTTTAACGTTCTGGCCACAATTGGACTTTGTGTTGAATGAAAACCTGAAATGGCTCCACATGAAATGGTGACCATTAATAGTGGCCAGATCGGAAGTTCCCCGGGATGGAAATTAGCCAGCGTCACATTTGGAATCGATTTTCCGCTAAAGAGCAAAGCAATACCAATTGATACAGCCATAAAGATTAAAATTGCTCCAAAAAGAGGATAGATCTTTCCAATAATTCGATTTACAGGCAAAACGGCAGCCAGTAAAAAGTAAGCAAAAATGGCAAGCAGTGAGGCCATAAAGCTTAATGGTGTTATGCTGGAAATAAGCTGTGCCGGACCGGCTGTAAACGCAGCAGCAACCAATACCATTAATATTAGGGAAATAATATTAATTGTCGTTTTAGCAGCCTTGCCCAAATATCTGCCAACAAGGCTTGGATATTGCTCACCTTTGTGCCTCAATGAAAGCATCCCTGAAAAATAATCATGAACTGCACCTGCAAAAATGGAACCTGCCACAATCCAGATAAACGCTACAGGTCCGTATAAAGCTCCCATAATTGCACCAAAAATTGGACCAAGTCCTGCAATATTTAATAATTGAATTAAGCTCCCTTTCCACCAGCTCATCGGAACATAATCCATTCCGTCTTTTTCTGTATATGCCGGTGTGGGGTTACTGTCATTTATCCCGAAAATGCGCTCTACAACCTTTGAGTAAACTGCGTACCCTGCCAAAAGCAGGACAATAGAGCCTAAAAATGTCACCATGCTAACATGCCTCCTGTTGTATAAGTGTTTCTAATTAAATATCTGAAACTTATGAATATGTGGAATATTGTACTAGCAAAACAGATTAAAAAGCAAGGTGTTTTCAGAAAAAAAGATATTTTACAAAAATAAAACCGCTTTCATTTAAAAATGTTCTTAGCACATGTCTAACCGGATTTGGGAAAAGATACAGGAAAAGGAAAGAAAGGGAGACCGAAGGCATGGATGGCTGGAGGAACCCCCTCGAATGAAAGACAGAAACAAGGAGATAAAATTCTTCTGTTCATGGGTAAACCATTTAAGTGGAACCCTCCATTAAAAGAATCCATAAGCTACTATAAGTTCTTTTGAAGGGGGGAAAACGATGATTGTCCTTTCGAATAATCAGAGTAAGCCTGGGATTGGCCGCTTTTTCGGAGTTCAGCGTGAAATATATATTGCCCTGGAGAACAGCCCTGAAATTCATCAATATGAATCGATGCATGAATTACTATTCGATATCCTCTTAAGGGAGAATATCATCAAAGCAGCAAGGCTGCTGCATACAAGCGCTGTTGAGTTTGCACCATTTGCCACATCCCGCTTTAATCCGCGCATTTGGAGAAGAACGAGATATGGATACCTTCTTGATTCATCGGTACTGCCGTCAGATGCCATTAGGGATGTTTTTATCAACAGCAGGGAATATGCTTTTGAGTGTACGACAGCTGTTGTGCTGATTTTTTATAAAGCTGTATTGGATTCCATTTCTGTCAGCCGTTTCAACACGCTTTTCCAGGGCCTTCTTGTATGGGATTGGAATTATGATTATGATTTGTCCATCATCACAAAGAAAGGAAGAAACTTTATCCCTGGTGATGTGGTTTATTTTTATAACCCTGATTATGACCACCCTGTTTGGACAGGAGAGAATGCTGTTTATTTGGGCGGGGGGATGTTCTTTGGGCAGGGGATAGGAATGGAAACGGAAGCTGGAATGATTAGAGCTCTTAACACATTAAGGAAAAAAGGTGCTACTCGAGATGCCTATCTGATTTCCCAGCACAGCAGATTAAATGTGAAATATCTATCCCAGTTTGCAAAACGGCCATTATCTTTTGCATAAAGATAGTTAAACAAATAATTCAATAGGGTGAATCGCTTATTTTTTTATGCCATTCACCCAAATTTATCCTCAAGCCTAGGATGATTTACCGATTTTGCACATCTCCGTTAATTGTCTCTTTTAAGAGGGCATATTTCCTGTGAAAAAGGGAAAATAAAAGATAACGATTCTAGACATATACACAGAATATTTCAAGTTTAAACATAAAAGGAGACAGAAATATGAGATTATCCCAGGTTATGAAATGCCTAAAGGATAGCGGGGAGATGGATTTATTTACAAATGATCCTGAAATTACAGGGATTGAAATGGATTCACGCCATGTGGGGAAAGGGAGCTTGTTCGTAGCAATAAAAGGGTTCCAGGCTGATGGCCATTCTTTTATCGAACAAGCTGTCAAAAATGGCGCGGCAGCTGTAGTAGGTGAAGAGGATCTGCAAATGGACATTCCATATATAAGAGTGGCAGACAGCAGGACAAGTTTGGGTAAGCTTGCAAGCTGTTTTTATAGTCACCCATCCAAAGAACATAAAATAGTAGGGATTACAGGAACAAATGGCAAAACGACTACCTCATATATACTAAAGCACATACTGGAGACTGCCGGCCGGACATGCTCTTTGCTAGGCACTGTTTCGTATGTGATTAATAATGAGGTGTACAAGCCCACCAATACAACGCCGGACGCTTTGCAGATCCAAAAAATGCTAAGTGAAAGCATGGATGAATTTGTTGTGATGGAAATTTCCTCTCACGCACTTGAACAATCGAGAACAGAAGGCCTGCAAATTGACTATGGGCTTTTTACGAATCTTGCACATGACCATCTTGATTATCACAAAAATATGGACAGTTATTTTATTGATAAAAAGAAGATCTTTTCCCTTTTAAAAAAAGAAGGGAAGGCCGTTGTTAATCTTTATAATTCATGGGGAGAAAAAATGGCGGAAGACCTGCAAAAAGAAAACGTCCCATTAATGATGCTTGGAGATGAAAACTGCTGCTCTATAGAAGACGTACAGTTGAATGGCAAAACAGTTTTTATTTTAAAAATGAATGATAAACGTTATAAAATCAAATTTCCTCTTCCTGGCTACCATAATGTCTATAATGCCGCCATGGCTTTCTTAACAGGTATGGATATGGGGCTAGACCCCGATAATATGATCAAATCCCTTGCGTCTTTTCCAGGCATACCTGGACGGTTTGAAACGATTACACATCCAACCGGGGCAAAATTTGTTGTGGATTACGCCCATACGAAGGATGCATTTGAGTACTGCCTGGAAACAGCAAGGCAGCAGGGAGCTGAAAGGATTTTTCATATTTACGGCTTCCGAGGGGGCAGGGATCAATCTAAGCGGGAAGAAATGATTAAGGTTTCAGCAAGATACAGTAATCAATTTTATTTGACTGCAGATGATTTAAACGATGAAACAGAAGAAAAGATGATTGGTGAATTGCATAGTCTGAATGAACAATTCGGAAACGGCAAGGGGCAGGTCATTGCCGACCGGACGTTGGCGATTCAGAAGGCATGGCAGCAAGCGAAAAAAAATGATTGGATCTTTATCACAGGAAAAGGGCCTGAATCTTATAAAAAACCATTTAAACTTCCGGCGGAAAGCGACTTGGAGACTCTTAAGTTTTTACAGGAGTCCGGAAGGCATCAAGGAGTTATTTGAAAAAGGGGAGCAGACCTTCAGGCGGTCTGCTCCCTTTTATTACTCAATAAGGTCCAAATAGTCAGCAACTATCCCATCCAAAGGGTAATGCTTCAATTTTTCAGCTTCTCTTTTCGATCTGACAGTCCAGGATACTGCTTTCATGCCATTTGAATGGATGAGATTAATCACACGCTTATTAACCACTGTCCATTTTGGGTTTACATAACTCGCATATTTGGCTATCTCTTTAATTTCAATTTTGTCAGGCGGATAATTAATTAAGATGCCGACCGGCACTTCCGGAAGCAGTTCATGGAATTTTTTTATTGACTCCGTTTCAAAGGATTGAACAATAATATGATCTTTTCCTTTAAGATGGAGGTTCCGTTTCTTTAGTTCCTTTGCTATAAGATCCTCGATTCCAGGATATAAGGATGGCTTTTTCAATTCAACTAACAGCCCTACACGATCGGCATATGCATCCAAAACCTCTTCAAACGATGGAATGCGAGCACCGCGGAACTTTGGGGAAAACCAGCTTCCTGCATCCATCTTCTTCAGCTCATCAAAGGTATAATCAGAGACCTTTCCTTTATGGTCGCTCGTACGGTCAACCAACGTATCGTGAATCACCACAAGTTTTCCATCCTTGCTCAATTGGACATCTATTTCAAGATAATCTGCACCCATTTCAAGTGCACGGTCATAAGAAGGGAATGTATTTTCAGGACAATACCCGGCTGCACCGCGATGGCCAATTTTTTTTATTTTATGTGTAGAATTGGCAATCTTTTTAATGCCGAAAAATGAGATAACTGTTGCCAAAGCTGTAAAAAAAGCATTTTTCATTACCTTCACAGTCATTTCTCCTCGCAATTTTTTGCTCATCTTAAAGGATACGAAAACATTTTGTCAAATATTCGTCTCTCTAAAATAGATTCTTTGTGTAATCGAATCAATAGTCCTGATACTTTTTGGGTGGATAGTTATTTGGAAGTAGTTCTATTGATATAAAATAAATAGAATGGCTTATTGATAGTTTCAGAATATTTTAAATATACTAAATATACAACAGGTGAGACGGAAATTTTACAAATTGAGAGGAGAGAAGGAATGAAGAAAAAAAGAGTTTTGGGAGCGGCCTTGCTCAGTATGACAATGGGATTATCAATGTTTTCAGCTGGTGCATTCGGTCAGGCGCCGGAGGCAAAGGAGGATTACCGTGTTTGGATTCAGGGCCCTTCCGCTGAAAAAAACAAACTGAAGACCCAATATGAAGCAAGGTGGGACTTTGGCGATAAAGGCTTTACAACCAATGTGAACAGCAAACAATACCAGGCGTTGCTTAAAAATAAAAATGTAAAAATCCAGCTTGTTCAGGAACACACAATCGATGCCAAACCTGGAACAGGGACTGAAGCAATCCCATCTGATGGCACTCCATGGGGAATTGAAGCGATTTATAATGACAGCAGCATCCAAGCGACTTCGGGTGGAAACGGTATAAAAGTGGCTGTCCTTGATACAGGGGTATATACAGGGCATGCCGATTTGGCAGGAAGCGATGAGCAATGCAAGGATTTCACACAAAGAAAGAACCCGCTTGTAAACGGCTCTTGCAATGATAAGAACGGCCATGGAACGCATGTGGCAGGTACGGTGCTTGCTCATGGCGGGGCGAATGGCCAGGGTGTTTACGGCGTTGCATCAGATGCAGACCTTTGGGCATATAAAGTGCTGAATGACCGCGGATCAGGATATTCAGATGATATTGCCGGTGCCATCAGGCATGCTGCTGACGAAGCAGGACGGACAGGTTCGAACGTAATCATTTCAATGTCACTGGGATCCAGCAGTAAAGATTCCATGATTGCAAGTGCGGTCGATTATGCTTACGGCAAAGGTGTTCTGGTTATAGCGGCAGCAGGAAACAGCGGTCCTGGGAGCAATACAATTGGCTATCCGGGAGCACTGACAAATGCCATTGCTGTAGCGGCACTGGAAAATGTTCAGGAAAACGGCACATACCGTGTGGCGGATTTCTCTTCACGGGGCAACCCTCTTACAGACGGTGACTATATCATCCAGGAACGGGACGTGGAAGTCTCTGCTCCGGGACGCGCCATCGAATCAACCTGGTACAACGGATCCTATAACACGATCAGCGGAACATCCATGGCCACTCCACACGTCTCGGGACTTGCTGCAAAAATCTGGGCATCCAATACCAATATGAGCAATACCCAGCTTCGTGCAGAACTCCAAAGCCGTGCAAAGTTGAACGACATTAAAGGCGGCAGCGGTGCCGCTACAGGCGATGACTATGCATCCGGATTTGGCTTCCCGAGAGTAAAATAAAAGTATAAAAGGAAGCTGGCCGACCCATTGGGATTGGCTGGCTTTTTACTTGGGGAGAGATTTCGACATTCGGAAACCTGTAATTGTTGAAATCTTGCTTTTATATAAATTAGAGTAATACGTAATTAAAAAATTTTACCCGCAAATAAATCAGCGAATCAAAGCTTACCGCACATAAACTGTAAATTAGTTTAATAGAATGGTGAAATGGACCTCAAAATGATGCGTAAGTATCTTAGAAATGCAAAATAAAAAAAATCTCACAAAAAAGGCGAAAAAGCAGCTTTTCCGCCAGCAGTGTGATGCCTCTCACTACGAAACGCCTCTGTAGTTCCTATAATGAGAATAAATCTCATTAATAATACAAATGGAGGTATTAAAGTATGAGCTCTCAGCTTAAAGATAAGGTTTTCGAAGCATTGGAAGAGGTCATCGACCCTGAGCTTGGAATAGATATTGTTAACCTGGGTTTGATCTATGAAGTAAACATTGAGGAAGATAAAGCGCAGATTGTTATGACGATGACTTCCATGGGCTGTCCGCTGGCTGGGCAAATCATGGCAGGGGTAAAAGCAAGTATCCTGGAAAATGTAGAAGAAATCAAGACTGTTAATGTGGATATTGTTTGGAGTCCGCCTTGGACGAAAGAAAGAATGTCCCGGTACGCGCAGCTTGCTTTAGGAGTTCATATTTAATGAACCAAATGGGAAGAAGGGAGATCCTTTCTTCCTTTTTTATTTAATCGGGACAAAAACCCATTCCCATTTTTTAAAAATGCATATGATTTAGTAGGTATTCCTATTAGCTATTAAATGAGGAGGAAAATAAATGAATAATATGCCATCAGAATTTGGTCATACCGACCAAAGAATTAGGCCATTCGGTTTTGGCAGGCCATTTGGTTTTGGTAGACCATTCGGTTTTGGCAGGCCATTTGGTTTCGGTTTTGGAGGACCATTCTTTGGAGGGTTGTTAGGAGGGTTAGCCCTTGGTGCTTTGGCTACCCCATTTTTCTATCCACCATATCCGTATTACTATCCGCCGTATCCGTATTACTATCCTTATGGTGGATATTACTATTAAAATGTATAAAAAGCTCTGTCCCATATAAGGGACAGAGCTTTTTTAATAAGAGAATTTATTCCCATTCCTCATATACGATAATTCCGCCCGTCAAATCCAGTGTATTTCTTTCCCCTTTGTAAAAAAGCTTTCCTTCTTCTTTTACAACCAGATTTTCATATGTAAATACGCTTTTTCCAGAAGGAAGCTGAATGACGATTTTCTGTCCAAGATCTTTCTTTGGCGCTTCAATGGTTATAAGACTTTGAGAATAAAAATAAAGTGCTGTAAAGAGTGCGATTAAACTGCCCAATAGGATAATTGACACCAGCATAAATTTGCTTTTTGGTTTTTCCAAGTGTAGTTCAGTCCTTGTCATATTTCCTATCCCTCCGCTAACTAAGTATATTTCTCTATTCCACCATTTCTCGGCACTTAATCCTAAAAAAATGGTTTTTTCTCCCTGAATAAGGTATGCAGAAGGAGGCTTGAAAATGACAAAAATGGGCTGAAAGATAGACAAGCTATTTAAGATACTTTGAAACTAGCTTTCAAATTTGGAAATTATTTGCGGAAAACGAAACATTTTTAGGCTATCGCCCGTATATAAATTATTCCAGTAATAGGATTAACAGGAAAAGGGGGATAACATCTTTAAAGACAGGCAGAGAAATAGCGTATAGTGGCGGTTTGCCAGCAAAAAAACATATGGATAAGGATGCTTGCCTATGGAATTATTCGGATTGCCTATTCAAACAATTTATCTCTACACACTTATTTTTTCAGGAATTTTAATTATTTTGTATATCTTTTTTGGCGATTTGGCAGAGGGGCTTGGTGATGCAGCAAGCTTTTTAAATCCGGTGCTGGTCCTAGCTTTTATCACTTTTACTTCAGCTGCAGGTTATATTTTGGAATTGCAGACTCCCCTTAATAGCCTGGTTATTCTTTTAATAGGAATCGCGGTTGCTTTGATTTTGGACACACTGCTTAATGTTTTCGTCCTGGTTCCTTTGTCTTCTGCTGAAGAATCCCTTGTCTATACGGAGGAATCATTAAGGGGAAGGATAGGGATTGTTTTAATTCCCATACCACAAGACGGTTTTGGCGAAGTGATGATTGAGAATATTAGCGGAAGGATATCGAAGCCGGCTGAAAGCTATGAAAATACTTTCATTGCAGAAGGAAAAAAAGTGCTGATTGTCGATGTGAATAATGGAGTCATTCAAGTTATGGACATGAACAATTATAAATAGGGGGAAACAAAATGCTAATGGTGTGGATCGTAGTCGGTATTGCAGCTTTTTTATTGATAGCATTGTTGGGTGTTTTTATTACAAAGTACCGGACAGCTGGACCGGATGAAGCTTTAATCGTAACGGGCAGCTACTTGGGCAGCAAAAATGTCCATATTGATGAATCAGGTAACAAAATAAAAATAATCAGAGGAGGAGGAGCCTTTGTCCTGCCTGTATTCCAGCAGGCAGAGCCATTAAGTCTGCTTTCAAGCAAACTGGAGGTTACTACTCCGGAAGTATATACCGAGCAGGGGGTTCCGGTCATGGCTGACGGTACTGCGATTATAAAAATAGGCGGAAGCATCGGAGAAATTGCCACTGCCGCCGAACAATTCCTCGGCAAGTCAAAAGAAGACCGTGAGAATGAAGCAAAGGAAGTCCTCGAAGGCCATTTAAGATCTATTCTTGGTTCTATGACAGTAGAAGAAATATACAAAAATCGCGATAAATTTTCCCAGGAGGTCCAGAGGGTTGCTTCACAGGATTTGGCCAAAATGGGTCTGATTATCGTTTCTTTTACTATTAAGGATGTTCGCGATAAAAATGGCTACCTGGATTCACTTGGAAGGCCAAGAATTGCCCAGGTAAAACGGGATGCCGATATTGCAACTGCAGAAGCAGAAAAAGAAACCCGGATTAAACGGGCTGAAGCGGATAAAGATGCCAAAAAGGCCGAGCTTGAAAGAGCAACTGAAATAGCAGAAGCAGAGAAAGAAAATCAAATGAAAATGGCTGACTATAGAAGGGACCAGGACATCGCCAAAGCTCGTGCCGACCAGGCGTATGATCTGGAGACTGCCCGTGCCAAGCAGGAAGTAACTGAGCATGAAATGCAAATCCGCATCATTGAGCGCCAAAAGCAAATTGAGCTTGAAGAAAAAGAAATTTTAAGAAGAGAAAGACAGTATGATTCAGAAGTAAAGAAAAAGGCTGATGCAGACCGATACGCAGTTGAACAGGCAGCCGAGGCAGAAAAGAAGAAACAAATTGCAGAAGCAGATGCCAACCAATATCGGATCGAGTCGCAGGCCCGTGCTGAAGCTGAACGGGTAAGGGCAGATGGTTTGGCAAAAGCAGATTCCCAGCGTGCACAAGGTGAAACTGATGCAGAAATCATCCGCCTCAAAGGTCTTGCGGAAGCGGAAGCCAAACGGAAAATTGCAGAAGCATTCGAACAGTATGGACAGGCGGCCATTATGGACATGGTCATCAAAATGCTTCCTGAATATGCGAAACAGCTGGCGAGCCCATTATCTAATATTGATAAAATTACGGTCGTTGATACGGGCAGCGACGGAAAAAATGGCGGTGCCAATAAGGTAACCGGCTATGCCACCAATCTGATGTCCACCATGCAGGAAAGCCTAAAAGCTTCATCAGGAATAGATGTGAAGGAACTCCTGCAGAACTTTTCAGGCAAAGGGAACGTCCGCCAAAGCCTTGATCAACTGACAGAAGAATTAAAAGATAATAAACAAGGGTCAGCCCTAAACAACCGAAACTAAAACAGCCAAAGAAAATAATGAAAATGCCTATTTTTTTCTAAATAAATAGGATGAAAATGCTGTTATATCAAGAAAAAATTAGAAGCCTTCCCTGGGGAGGCTTTTTTTTGTCGGGTAAAACTGTGTATTCGTCTATGGCACAAATTGGGTGAATTGAATAGGATATATTGAATCAAACAAAGGAGGTAATTGACTATGTCAGACGGATGCGGATACGGCGGAGGTTTCGCCCTTCTAGTTGTATTGTTTATTTTACTAATCATCATCGGTGCTTCTTGGGGTTACGGTGGCTACGGATACTAAAAAATAACAGCAGAAAGTTCTTCCCAGTAAAGGAGGGGATTCTATCATGTACGGCTACGGATATGGATGTGGCTACCCTGTAGGCGGGGTTGGATACGGCGGCGGTTTTGCTCTAATCGTTGTTCTATTCATCTTGCTTATCATCGTCGGTGCTGCTTGCTTTAAGTTTTAATAGAGTAAAAGAAAAGCAGGGGGAGTCCTGCTTTTCTTTTATTTAGGGTTACATATTTTGGGGCTGGTGCATAATAGTAGAAAGCCTGTGGGGAACGGAGCAGTTTGCAGGTAAATGTATATATGAACCTGCGCACAAAATGGGGAGACCCCGCGTATAAGTACCTCTAAAAAATTCTTGCCAACTATTCATCTGTGTTTCCAATCACCCCAATTGGGGAAATGAATAACATCAAATTCAAATGGGAGGTTGGCTGAAATGGCTGAATTTAAAACACAGGATAGGGAAAATACGATGCGAGAGATTTATTCTATATTGGAAGGCGGACTCCAGCGGGAGATGCATCAAAAGGAGTATAAGCTTGTCTCTGAATGGGTGAGCGGTTTCAATCAGGAAGACCGCACAACGATCTTAAATATGCTTAAAGAACTGACCAACAAACATATCCGTATTGATTAATTCAAGCTGGCAGCTGGAGGTCACAGAGGCCCAATCTGCAAAAAGTCTATTGACAAAAATAGCCACTGGATTCTATACTACAATCAAATAAGTTTGAAAGGGTGATTTAGGGGCATGAAGTTCTAATCTTATTTTTTCTGGTATCTTTTTATATTTTAAAAAGCTTTACCCGGAGAACATAGGATTAGTGTGCCCTTTTTTAATCACCCTTTTATCGGTATCTATAAGGGATAGCCATTTATGGTTATTGGCGGATTAATGTTTATTTAGGCGCGGTTTTTTATGTTTTGTACCATTCTAAAGATGGGTGCACGATCCTCTTCGGGAATCGGGGAGGTTTTTTTATGGGTAAAAATAAGCATTTAAGCACCAAGCAGCAAAATAGAAATATGCCGGTTCTTAAGGCTAGAGAGATACAAAAATCGTTTGCGGATAAAATGGTTTTTTCCAATCTTCAATTTGATATCTTCCAACAAGATCGCATCGGTCTTGTTGGATTGAATGGAACCGGGAAAACAACCTTGGCAAATATTTTATTTGGGAGCATTCAGGCTGATACAGGGATAATCGAGCGGATGAAGGAGCCGTTCAGGATTGGATATCTTCATCAGTCAGCGGATTATTATGTCAGTGATTTTCAGGACTTTAACAATAGCCTTGATGAAGAGATACTTCATCAGGCAAGCAAACTGGGATTGGCAAATATCCAGGAGTGGAAGCAAGAAAGGCTGGGTTCGTTAAGCGGCGGGGAAAGACTAAAGCTGTCTCTTGCGAAGGTTTGGTCTTCCAAACCGGATATGCTAATTTTGGATGAGCCGACCAACCACCTGGATTTACAGGGGATAGAATGGCTTATTAACGAAATCAGCAAATTCAGTGGGCCTGTTCTGATGATTTCCCATGACCGCCATTTTCTTGATGAGGCAGCTCAGAAAATCTTTGAACTGCAGAATGGCAATCTTTCGATCTATATTGGAAATTACACTTCATACCGGGAACAAAAAGAAAAAAACTATGAAGCTCAGCTCCATCAATATAACGTACAACAAAGGGATATCGAGCGGATCGAAAACCAAATGGCCAATTTGAAAAAATGGTCAGAAAAAGCCCATCGGGAATCCACTAAAGGCGCCAGTCCTTCTGAAAATAGGCAAATGGGCTTTAAAGAATATCACCGTGTAAAAGCAAAAAAGATGGATCAGCAGGTCAAGTCAAAAATGAAAAGACTTCAGCAGGAGCTGGAAAAAAATAAGGTCGAAAAACCGGATGAAGAGGCAAGAGTACATTTTCAGTTTGATGCTTCTGGAAAAAGGGGGAAGAGAATTATTGAAGCCAAAGACCTTTCAAAAATATTTGATGACAGGGTTCTCTTTAAGGAAAGCCATTTTTATATAAAGCACGGTGAAAAAATCGGCATTCTTGGAAGAAATGGGGCAGGCAAGACCACTTTTATCCGTATGCTGCTAAATGATATACCTGCATCTGGCGGAGAGCTTTGGAAAAGCGCCTCCTTGAAAATTGCCTATTTAAGCCAGGATGTCAGCGACCTGCCCTTAGAAAAGAATGCGATGGAAGCACTTAATCTCACAGATCGGGAAACCATATTCAGGGCAAGGACACTTTTAGCTAATCTGGGATTGAATGGAGCGAAGTTAAGGCAGCTGATTGAGCAGCTAAGCATGGGAGAGCGCATAAGAATCAAGCTCACAGATATGCTTTTGAAAGACTATGATGTCCTCATTTTAGATGAACCGACCAATCATTTGGATTTGCCGAGCAGGGAACAGTTTGAGAAAACGCTTAAAGATTTTACAGGTACGCTAATCATTATTTCGCATGATTTATATTTTTTGGAACAGCTAAGCAATGGATTGCTTGTCTTTGAAAAAAATAAAATAATCAGGTATGAAATGGGGCTAAAGGAATTTCGAGCAAATTCAAAGAAATCTCAATCGGGAAATAATGCAGATGCCAGGAAACAACAAATCATGGTCATCGATAATCGAATCGCCGCCATTTTGGGAGAGCTGAGTCTCCATTCACCAGAGGACAGAAAATATGCTGAATTGGATCAAGAGTTCAAGGAATTATTAAAAGAAAAGAAAAAACTATTACAATAAGAAAAAGCAGACCCAAATGAAGCCGGGTCTGCTTTTTTTCAATAAAATTATTTTCCTTTACTGCCGTTATTGTTTCTTTTTCTTGTTTATCCAAATATTTCTATACTCTATCTTTCGTGTTTCGTTGCCGTAATCATCGGTTGCTTTCACTTCAATTTCTGCACCAGAAAAAAATTACAGTCTCAAAGTTTCAACTATAACAGACCTTCTCCGGGAGAAAAGGACCATTAAAAAAAACAGAAGGAAATGATGAAAATGCTTGGAAAAAATAAGGAAAAGGAGGGAGGCAGTATTTTTATCGAATGGTAAAATAAATAAAAAGAGGGGTTATCCAGGCAGTTCAGCCAACCTTCCTGCTTTGGAGCAAAACCATTTATATGCCAAAATATAGGTAGATTTACAGTGTGACTTTCACAGTGTTTTTTCATTTTAGATGACATTTGGAATGTTACAGGCCAATCATCATTATTTGTGTATTTAGACAAATTTGAAATAACAGATCAAAATTAAGAAATAGGACAAATGGTTACTTTTTGCCTTTTTATTCAAATATACAATAGGGCAGCAACTGCTGCAATTTTGTCTGAGAAAACATAAACTAAGAGCTTCTTCTTTAAAAAGCAGCGAAATAGTGTTTCTTTTTTTCATCTGATTCGTCTAATAATATGCGAGGGGGCGCCACGAATGGAGAAAATATCTGCTGAAGCATTTGAAGATATGTACAACGAATATAGCGATCGAATTTATGGATATATATTTCTTCTCGTAAACGATAAAGAGGTTGCAGAAGATTTGACCCAGGACACATTTATTAAAGCCTATAAATATATGAGTCAATTTAATGGGGAATCTCAAATCTTTACATGGCTTGTACGGATATCTAGAAATGTTGCCATTGATTATTTGCGAAAGAAAAACAGGTTTAGATTTTTTTCCATTGAGAAATTCCAATTGCCTTCTGATGAAGATACTCCCACGGAAATTATTATTAAGGGAGAAAAAGTAAGTCTCTTATATGAAGCGATCCGTCATTTGAAATTAAGCTATCAAGAAGTGCTGATTTTAAGAAAAATAAAGGAGTTTTCCATTAAGGAAACGGCAGAAATTTTGAATTGGAATGAGAATAAAGTAAAGATCACCACTTCAAGAGCACTCGCCGCGTTAAAAAAAGAACTGGAGAAAAGGGGGGAGATCTATGAAGAACTCATCCGGACTCGATAATTCCTTCCATGAATTAAACCGGATTCCACGCCCGCAAAAACAAAAACAGGAGAGCTTTCGGAAAATTATCAATGAAATAGAACGGAAACCGGTTCTGGAGAGAAACATCTTCCCGCGCTTTCTAACTGCCGCCGCTGCATTGGCTGCCTGTGTGCTTTTCGCATTCATCATTTATTCTGAGGATCATATGAACCGCGGCAGCAATGGCGCAGACATGATTGAAATAGGCAATAGTATTATCACCCAGACTGCAATTTCTTTATCGGAATCTGAGAAGACCTTTTCGGCAGAACGGAATGATTCAGCCAAATCTGCGATCGTACAAGATGAAAAATGGGAAAAAGCAGCCCGAAATGCTATTGATTCTGGACAGCCTGCAGATGTAGTTTTCTCATCTGAACCGCTTTATGATGTACAAATCATGTTAAAAGGCAAAGAACCGATCAAACTTAAAATCTGGGATGAGCAAGGCGAAGTATTTTTCAGCCCAATGGCTAGCGAAGAGGTGTACAAAGTTTCTTCTGAAGAAAGCGCCCTTTTCCTGGAATACTTAAAAGCCATATCTAAAAGTATTCAAAAGACTCCTTAAACTGACTCCAAAATGGAGTCTTTTTTTTACTCAAAATCCTATATCTTTACAATTTCCGAGGAAATTTTCAAAAAAGTGTTTTAAACCTAAATGTCCAGGGTACTTCTTATCATAGTTGATAAATATTTTTTTGCTGGCCAGATTTACTCCTTTGCGCGAAGGTTAAGGCAGTTTCTTATAATTAAGGCTATGTTAAAGCTTATTTCTTGATTTTAGCACTATGCTGATTGGAGCAGAAATCAGCAGACAAGCTTAACAGAGACCTATTAAAAAGAAGATAAATTATTTACTTTAGGGGGAGTATCATGAAAAAAGGAATTATCTTTATTATTTCTGCAATCCTGCTTTTAGGCACTTTGGCAGGATGCTCTGGGGAAGAGAGTGCACAGGCCGAAAAAACAAAAGACGGCAAGGTGGTTGTCGATTTTTGGACATTTTGGGGTTCAGAAACAAGAAGGCCTATCATCGAAAAGATTATAGAGGATTTTAACCAGTCCCAGGATGAGGTTTTTGTTAAGCATACTTATTTGCCTTGGGGCGATATTTGGACAAAGAACCTTGCATCCGTTGCTGCAGGAAATCCGGCCGATGTTATTATCAATGACATTAATTCAGTGGCACAACGTGCAGAAAACGAGCAGGTTGAAGATTTAAGCAATTATATGGATGACTCATTTAAAGACCAGTTCTATCCGCATTTATGGGAAACAGTCATGTATGAGGACAAGCCTTACGCTGTTCCATTTAACACAGATACGAGATTGCTATTTTATAATAAAGACGCATTTAAAGAAGCGGGGCTTGATCCTGAAAATCCGCCTGCAACGTGGGCAGAGCTTGAGGAATATGCTGAAAAGCTTGATATTAAAGACGGCAGCCGCTATGAACGTGTAGGCTTTTATCCCCTTTGGGGCAGCATTGGTGCTGCAAGCTGGATGACAAGTGCGGACGGCGGAAAAGGATTTATTAAAGATGGAGAATTATATATCAATACTCCTGAAAAGAAAGAAGCTCTTGAATGGCTTCTAGGCTGGAAGGAACGGCTTGGTGAAAAAAACGTCCAATCCTTCGAAGCTGAGTTTGGCAGTGAACAATCAAATCCGTTCATCGCAGGCAAAGTAGCGATGTGGATCGATGTCGGTACTTTCTATACGCAAATCCGTGATTATGGGAAAGATATGAATTTCGGCGTTGCTCCGATTCCAGCTTATGAAGAAGGGTCAGGCAACTGGAGCGATGGCGGCGGTTTCGTGGCTGAAGTTCCAAAAGGCGCCAAGCATCCTGAGGAAGCAATGAAATTTATTGAGTATTTAACAGGTCCGGAAGCACAGAAGTACTGGGCAATGGAAAACTATGATAACGTCGCAAACATAGAAGCGGCAGAAGCTGCGGTGGAAGAGCTTCAAGGTGATGATAAATATGTTTATGAAGCTGCCGTGAAAAACCTTGAACAAACACAATTGTTCCCGGTTCCGGTTGAGTATCCGGATTATCAAAGCCGGATCAATCCGCATATAGACAATGTGCTGTTAGGGAAAACAACACCTGAAAAAGCCCTTAAGGAAGCAGAAAAAGATGTAGAAAAACTGAAAAGAAAGTAAAGGAAAGAGAGAAGGGAGCGTCCTTCTCTCTTTAAAATACAACAAAAAGAGGGTGTATGGGGTTGAAATCTTATGATACAACGATAGCACGCCGCGGGACGGACATTGCAGGCGAAAAAGAGAAAAAGAAAACTGCCGGCAAGCGGCTGTCCCGCCAAACAAGGGAGAATATTTTTGGCTATCTATTCATCAGTCCGTGGATTATTGGTTTCTTGGGACTTACACTTGGCCCGCTTTTATTTTCTTTATTTGCAAGTTTTACAGACTATAATATTACTTCAAAAATGAATTTTATCGGCCTTGATAATTTTAAAAGAATGTTTACCATTGATGACCTTTTTAAAACTTCTTTATGGAATACTCTTTATTACGTGTTATTTTCTGTTCCGCTGACAACTGCTGGAGCCATCTTCCTGTCAGTTCTATTAAATCAGAAGATAAAAGGGATGAAATTTTTCCGTACGCTTTATTATTTGCCGGCAATCCTTTCAGGTGTAGCGGTTTATTTTCTGTGGATGCAGCTGTTAAGCCCTTCGACAGGACTTGTAAATACTTTTCTTGGATGGTTTGGCATTGAAGGTCCAGCCTGGCTGTTCGATCCGGAATGGACGAAGCCTGCATTGCTCCTGATGAAAATGTGGAGTGTTGGAGGAGGGATGCTACTCTACCTTGCAAGTTTACAGGGAGTGTCTTCCTCCATGTATGAAGCTGCCGAACTTGATGGGGCAGGTGCCATGCAAAAATTCTTTTATATTACACTGCCAATGATTTCACCAATCATCTTTTTTGATGTGCTGACAAGTACGATTGGTTCGTTCCAAATCTTTCAGGAAGCTTACGTTATGACGGAAAACGGAAGCGGTGGACCAGGGAACTCATTATTATTTTATAATCTTCATATGTGGAATAATGCATTTGAAGTATTTGACATGGGATATGCATCCGCGATGGCATGGCTTCTCTTTATAGTAGTCATGATTCTGACCGTAATCAATATGAAGCTGGGCAAAAAATGGGTACATTATGAGGGGGGAGACAATAAATGAAAACGGCTTCCGCACCAAAGTTTTATGAAACGAAAAAGTTTAAAGAGAAAGTCAAGCAGACTATTGTTTTCACCGTATTATTAGCAGGAAGTGTTCTGATCCTATCGCCGCTATGGTGGATGATTTCAACATCCTTAAAATCTCCCGCCGAGATTGCCCAGTATCCGCCTGCTTTTATACCAAGTGAATTTCATTTCTCTAATTATGTGGAAGCCTGGAAGACAGCTCCGTTTACACGCTGGGCAATGAATACTTTCTTTATTGCTTTTTTCGGAATGGTTGGCAGTGTGCTTGTTAACTCATTAGTTGCTTATGCGTTTGCAAAAATCCGTTTTAAAGGAAGAAATTCGTTATTTATGGTTGTATTGTCAACGATGCTGATTCCCGGTTTTGTAACGATGGTTCCGCAGTATATCTTATTTTCCAAGCTTGGCTGGGTAAATACGTATTTGCCCCTAATCGTACCTGCCTTTTTGGGAAGCGCTTTTTTCATTTTCTTATTGCGCCAATTTATGATGACTATTCCAAATGAACTGATTGAAGCGGCTGTACTCGATGGTGCAAACCATCTTCAAATCTGGTGGCATATCATGCTTCCGCTTACGAAGCCTGCCCTCATAACAGTGGCTATTTTCTCTTTCAACGGAGCATGGAATGACCTGCTCGGACCATTATTGTATTTAAATGATGAAAGCTTATACACCCTGCAAATCGGTCTTCAAACTTTCAAAGGTACAGTACAGACACAATGGCATTACTTGATGGCCATGTCAGTTATGGTGCTGCTTCCTGTAGTGCTGTTATTCTTTTTCTTCCAAAAGCACTTTATTGAAGGTTCGAACATAGCATCAGGAACCAAGGGTTAAAAAAATCGGCTAAGCTGCTGCTTAGCCGACTTTTTTATTGTATTGGGCAGTAAGTCCTCCATTCTCCTTGAACGCAAACCTTGTGGCGTGGAACATAGCAATCAGCCGTAAAAACATCTGCATTCAAACCGCTTGCAGCCACCTGGGAAGAGACAGCAGCCTCAGATTCCATATCTGCTGGAGCAAAGGAATAACCGCCGCGCCATTCATATTTTGTACAGTAGTAGCAGAGTTCGCCTGCTGCTCTAATTTCATCAGAAGAGACCTCTCTGGTTTTTGATGCCTCCTCGAGCATCTGTTTCTTTTTCACTTCCACTTTAGCGAGATACTCTTGAAACTTGCTATTTTCGGAAACATCTATTTTGCTTTCCTCACCTGTCCGCAGGTCTTTTACATAGAAAGCCTGATCGCTTATAAGCCTGCTATAGTCAACAAGGCGTGCTTTCAATCCGCTACCATCGAAGTCGTATGAAAAGGATAAAAGGGAGGAGAAATTTACTATTGCATCTTCATTCAGGAAAAACTCTTTTGAATTATATTCCATTTCATATTGGACAGCCCACCCATACTGGGTTCCACTCTCATCAATAAGAGGCTTTGGCTGCATGGGAGCATCCGTTAGGAAGTAAGATTTAAATTCCTTATACTCATCAGCCTTCTTTACTGCCTTAATGAATTCTTTTTCACTCAAATCTCCAGCACCGCTTTTAGGCTGTGCAAATACATTTCCAGAGAAAGCTAGTAAAATAGTCAATAGCAAGAAAATATACTTTTTCAAATTCATACCCCCTAAAAGTATCGTCCAATATAAGATTAACCTAAATTTCCAATATTAGGAATGGTGCGAAGTGATTATATTCATTTAGTGTATTGTGACTATTCTGATATTTGGAGAGCCAAGAGTATGATCGGCAGTAAGAACGCAAGTGGAAAAAGAAATGCTGCTAATGAGGCCGAATGAACAATAACTCGGTTAAGGGAAAGAAGCGGTTTCAAAGAGTGCGATTTAAGCAAGATCTCTATTAAATATGGATGAAGAACATTAAAACGGCCATTTGGGTATCAAATGGCCGTTTAGTCCAAAAATAAGCAGCTTCAAAGTTCCTAATAAAAGCCGGTTTAATAAAATCATATATTATAGAAGCTTCTGGTGTTTTGGTATAGCAGTCTATAAACACTTTCTAATGGCTTTTTTTTTATATCAGCCAAGTTTTTGATAGCATGATTCATCATCGCAGGATGGGTAGGCTGGCCTTTGAATGGCCCTTTGAAGGGCCATGGCCCATCAGTTTCTGCCATCATCTTATCCAGTGGATAATAACGGACAAGATCCTGAATTTCCTTTTCATAGACGATATCTGGAGTAAAGGATATGAAATACCCGTTGGAAATTAGCCTTCTGACAGTTGCATGGTCACCCTTAAACCAATGAAAGTGCGCCTTTTGGACAGAATGCTTTTCCAATAGATTGCATACAATCGGTGCATCATTATATACAGCGTGAAGGGCAATGGGCTTTTCCCATCTTTTAGCCAATTTAATAAATTCTTCGAGAAGAACTATATAACCTTCAATCTGAAAGGCACTGTCAGCTTGCTTTCTCCTTAAATAGTATGGCAGCCCGACTTCTCCCACAGCCGTCATCTGATCTTTATGAGCTTCCATCCAGGAAAAGAGTTCTGAAAGCTCCTGATCGTTTGGCAAATCTTGTTCAGGATGAAAACCATAGGCAGGCTTTATATTAGGGTATTCGTTAGAGAGCGCAAGATTCCGTTTACTGGACTCCAAATCATACGAAACCGTAATGACTGATAGCTGAAAAGAGGAATCTTTAAAGATTTCTTTTATTTCTTCATCGCTATATTTATCAAGATGAATATGGGCATCAATTAATTTATCCAAAATATTCACCTCTATTGATTTTTTAAGGCAGTATGTATTTCTTTTTTGCATGCCAGGAATTTTTCTTCGAGCAGGAGCTCTCCTTCTCTAGGCCGGGAAAAGGGCACTTTAAATTCTTCAACCACTTTAGCGGGCTTGCTGCTGAGAATGAGTATACGGTCAGAAAGATATATCGCTTCTTCTATATTATGTGTTACAAATAGGATGGTCGGCTTATGTTCACTCCATATGTCAAGCAGCCATTTTTGCATATCATGGCGGGTCAGTTCATCCAAAGCAGAAAAAGGTTCATCCAGCAGGATGACTGGCTGCGGGCTTAAGAGTGCCCGAATAAAAGCAGCCCTTTGTTTCATCCCGCCTGAAAGCTCATGTGGATAGGCATTTTCATAGTCTGTGAGTCCTGCTATATGAAGCATTTCCCTGGCTGTCTCAGGATCTGCCTTCCCTTTAAGCTCCTGGCCGAGCAGGACGTTCTGGAGAATCGTTCTCCATGGCATTAAGGAAGGTGTTTGAGGCATATAGCTGATAGATCCCCGTTTGCCGTTGATTTTCTCTCCGCTCAGCTGAATGGTGCCATCATCAGGCCGAAGCAAACCGCCAATCAGGTTAAATATAGTGCTTTTCCCGCTGCCGGATGGACCGAGGATCGAGACAAATTCGCCTTCGTTTATATGAAAGCTCAGATTGCTTAAAACCAGGTTTGAATCAAAGCTTTTCGTTAAATGCTCGAGGGATAACTGTATCATTTTTTAACACTCTCCTGTGTTTTCCATTTTACCAGCAAGCGCTCTGCCAATAGAATAGCTCCAAAAAACAGCAAGCTAAGCACCATGATGGCAAAGATGGCTACGAATACACGGTCCGTCCGAAAAGACGAGGAGGCGAGTGTCATATACACGCCTATACCTGCCTTTGCGCCTAGCCACTCAGATATAACAGCTCCCATTACACTGTAAGTTGCAGAGATTTTCAGGCCGGAAAATAAAGAAGGAAGTGAATATGGAAGTTCCAACTTCCAAAACAGCTGTCCCTTGCTTGCTCCTGCCATAAGCATATAGTGCTTAAGTTCTCGGGGTGTTTGCCTAAAACCATCCAAAGCGGCAACAGTAATCGGGAAAAAGCAAACCAATGTGATGACAACCAGTTTCGGAAGAATGCCAAATCCAAACCACACAACCAGCAAAGGGGCCAAAACAATGATGGGTACATTTTGCGATAGGATGAGAAGCGGGTAAATCGACTCCCTTAAAAAAGGCAATAAGTGCAGCAATACGGCTGTAAGCAAGCCGATTCCCGTACCAATCGCAAACCCCAGTAAAGAAAGCGTGACAGTGGATTGAAGATGAAGGTGAAAGCCGCCCCATCCGGCAATCCCTTCCTGAAAAATATCAGTCGGCGGCGGCAGCAGCCATGCAGGGATTTCAGCCAGCATGACTGCCAGCTCCCACACAATGAATAAAAGGAGGAGAACCGCAGCCGGTCTCCATCCTTTCATTAGAACATTTTTCATGGACGGTATTTCTCCGTTAAATCATTCATTTCAATTCCAGTTGGCTGATAAAGGATCTTTACCTGTGAGATAACATTCCTGCTTCCTATTTCAATCATTTTGGTATTCATATCTGCGATGATTTTCAATAAATGCTCCAGATCGCCTTCCATCGTGGTTTCCAGGGGATGAACTTCATATTTAACCCCGGCTTCCTGTATGACGCTGATGGCTTCGTCAACATATGGGATAACATTTTCCCCATTTTTTGTTTTCGGTATGATTTGTATGCTTACAAGTGCGTTTGCCATTTCTTTAAATCTCCTTATTCCGGCAGGAACTCATTAGTAAAAGCTTTGCCGGCATCTAATTCTTTATCTAAAAGGCCATTTTCATTCATCCACTCTGCATAGTTTTCCCAGACTTCAAGCTTTTGCTCACCCCATTTGGCTGCATCGTCCTTATAACGGGGGGAAAGCCATTCCTGGCTCTTTTTAACCAGGTCACTGTCAAGGTCTGGAGCGTTCTCGAGAAGGATATCAGCTGCTTCGCCAGGGTTCTCGATCGCATATTCATAGCCTTTTGATGCCGCTTTGACAAAAGCTTTTACGGTATCCGGATTATCTTTTATCATTTTCTCATTGGTTGCCAATACAGGTGTGTAATAGTCCAGTTTTTCCGAGTAGTCAGTCAGATAGACCATATTAATTTTTTCCCCGCGAAGCTCTGCTTCTACACCTGTCCAGCCATAATAAATCCATGCAAAGTCTATATCTCTTTTAACCGCTGTAAAAAAGTCGGCATCCCCCATGTTGACAAAAGACACTTTCTCAACATCGGCATCTTCTGTTTTCATCAGGGACTCGATAACTGATTTCTCAACTGGCGCTCCCCAGCCGCCATAGGTTTTCCCCTCAAAATCCTTTGGTGATTTAATATTTTTATCTGCAGGGGAAGCAAAGCCGGATGTATTATGCTGAATAACAGCAGCGATTGATACGAGCGGAACACCCTGTACCCGGGCTTCCGTAATGCTTTCCTGATAGCTGACGCCGAAATCCGCTTTACCTGATGCGGTCAGCTGGTCTGCACCTGCTTCTCCAGGCATAATAATTTCCACGTTAAGCCCTTCTTCTTCAAAATAGCCTTTGTCCTTCGCTGCGTATAAGCCTGTATGATTGGTATTTGGAGTCCAGTCCAGAACGACAGTGACTTTTTTTAGTTCTTCCTTGTCTGCATTTTCGCCTTCTTGCTTAGCTTCCTGCCCATTTCCGGCACAGCCTGCGAGCATCATGACAGAACAAACAGCTGCAATCCATTTTTTCATCATTAAACCTCCTGTAAGTCTTTATGTTGTGTTTTTTAAAAAAACCGGAAAGATAACTATAGCTTGCCCTGAAAAAATAAAAACGCCCCGGCATAAATACCAGAGCGCATATAAACAAACATTTTTATGTTTAAAGATATGTTCCCTACGCTGGTATGAGCCAGATCAGGTTCTAAGGGTCAACATCTTGTGGATGAAGTCTCAACCGCCTATACCGGTTCCCCTACATTTCTTGCTATTCAATTTTGGGCCAATATAATCCGAAAAAAAACCTAAATAAAGCGGCCTAATTTCAGGCTTCTATGACTTTCCTTCATCATTATAACAAAATGCATAAAAATGGACAGCAAAAAAGGTTGCGATGGGAAAATTCATCTTATGCCTGCTATTTTTGCATGGCCGATAAACAAATCAGTTCGGCCGATATATACTTCAAATTCGCCGTTATTCACCATCTGCTCTTTATCATAATGGTGCTAAAATATCCTGGTCGGTAAATCAAGCAGTTTGGCCGGTAATTTTCTCAAAACGGCCGGTATTTCTCAAATCTGCGGGTGCAGCAAAAGGCTGCGCACAAAAACGGTTACGACTTAAATTGGAAATCACCGTTTCGCAAAATAAACCTCCAGCACTTTGCAGGGGGTTTTTCTGTTATTAAAAAAACGTTGAATATCCGTTTCGAAGGTAAGTTTCGTCGCTTTATGTTTGTTCAGAAGGGAACTAATGCTTTCCCTTATTCTATTTCAATAGTTCGGCTTTCCTTCCAGATTTTAAATTTTTCTAGCTCCCCTGTAATTTGGCTTACAGCGAATCCAAGAACAGCTGCATCATCAATGATCCCCATTCCTGCTAAAAAGTCAGGTACAAGGTCTATAGGTGAAACAAAGTATAAAATCGAAGCAATAATAAAGAGGATTGATTTTTTTGAAATATGCCGGTAATCTCCTTTTGACCAGGTTTTAACCAAGTCAATCAGAAGCTGGAATTTTCCCCATATATTGCTTAATGAAGATTTATTTTGATTTGCTTTTGTTGTCGCCTTTCTTAGTAATCCACTTGTTTTTTCAGGATCTTCCGCATATCTCTTGGCCCTTGAAGAGAACCTTTTATAGCCTTCCCGGTAATCTTTTGTTTCCGTCTCTGGCATTGCACTCACTCCTATATTGAAAAATGGCGTAAACAGATATAATCTATTATTTACCGCATACATAGGAAGACATAAACATTTTATCCTTTAAAAGAAATGGAAATCGTTCTTTGAGTGGAAAAAACTATAAATCGGAGTTGATATATATATGCTTGGAAAATGGCTGAAAGAATCAAAGTATACCGTTATTTTAACTGGAGCAGGTATGTCTACGGAGAGCGGGCTGCCTGATTTCAGGTCTGCTGGTAATGGAATGTGGAATAAGAAGGATCCTGGGAAAATAGCCAGTACAGAAGCTTTAAATTATAATGTAAATGAGTTTATTGAATTTTACCGGCACAGGGTCACAGGCTTAAAAGAATGTAAGCCTCATAAAGGGCACTATATTCTCGCAAATTGGGAAAAAAGGGGCATTCTTCAAAGTATCATTACCCAGAATGTAGATGGATTCCATGGGCTGGCCGGCAGCCGCAATATTGCAGAGCTGCACGGCAACCTGCAAACACTGCATTGCCAGGTATGCAAAAAAGAATATCCGAGCGAGGAATATTTGCATGATCATTATGAGTGTACTTGCGGGGGTGTACTTCGCCCTTCAATCGTCCTATTTGGCGAAATGCTTCCAGATCAGGCACTGGATTTTGCTGCAGAAGAATCAGAGAAGGCTGAACTCTTTATTGTGCTTGGTTCATCCTTGACGGTTACCCCGGCCAACCAGTTCCCGCTAATAGCCAAACAAATTGGTGCAAAGCTTGTAATCGTTAATATGGAGCCTACGGATTTTGATATTTATGCGGATGAAGTTATCCATAACCGTAAGATTGGCGAGGTGCTAGAAGAGCTTGATAGAGTTTTCTGAAACTAAAAGTTAAACTCCAGCTATGCTTTTTTCATTCTTTCTACTATAATGGACAGTGAACATTGATTTTGGCTATTGTCTTTTTTCGAATATTCCTCTTGTGATTCGATATATAAGGAGTGTATAGAATGTTAACAAATATTGGTATTCCTGGTTTAATCCTCATATTGGTCCTGGCTCTTATTATCTTTGGGCCAAAGAAGCTGCCTGAAATAGGGAAAGCTTTCGGAGAGACCTTAAAGGAATTTAAAAAATCTACTCGTGAATTAACAAATGATGATGACGATGATAAAAAGAAAGAGCAGCTTAAATAAGATTGAAAGCCGGCTTTGCTGACCAATTTAGGTCTGCAAGCCGGCTTTTTTTATTTAGGCTCTGTTAAACTTGGCTGTTGATTTCCGCTCCTGGCGTTCGCTTTCCGCGGGCGGTCCGGGAGCCTTCTCAAGCATTAAGTCGGCGCGGTCTCCCTTTGACTCCCTTCTCCTGCTGGAGTCTCACGCATTCCGCTCCAATAAACAGGTGCCCATATCCACACAGAGATTTAACAAAGCCTTATTTTAAAGAGTTTTTCTAGATCTGGATGGGTATATAGCAGATGAAAGGTAACAGCAAAGAAAAAAAAGTTGACGAACATGTATATACAAGATAGAATGAAAGCGTAAACAGTTCATGTATATACAAGTTGATTTTCAATAGACAGGTTAACGACTTGCATTATCCAAGAGAAATGGATAGATATGTAAAGCTCGAGAACAATATAGAAGAACTTTACAGCTGTTTTTTCAAAAGAATGAAAACGGTAACAGGAGGAGAGAGAAGAATGAGTGCAAATAAACAGTCAGCTGAGGAAATAGTAGAAGCAATTGGCGGCAAAGAGAATATCGCAGCTGCCACTCATTGTGTTACACGGTTACGGTTTGCGTTAAAAGATGAAGGAAAAGTTGATAAGGAAAAGCTGGAAAATATAGATGTTGTAAAAGGCTCATTTTCCTCCAACGGACAATTCCAGGTTGTTATAGGACAGGGGCTTGTTGATAAAGTTTATAAAGAAATGACAGAAGCAACAGGTATTGGGGAATCTTCAAAAGAAGAAACAAAAAGTGCAGCTGCCGAGAACCTGAATCCATTGCAGCGCGGAATTAAAACGCTGGCGGATATCTTTATCCCAATTTTGCCTGCTATCGTAACAGCAGGTTTGTTAATGGGTATTAACAATATTATGACAGCGCCCGATATTTTCTTTGATGATGAATCGTTTGTTGAGGTTTATACGAACTGGGCTGATTTGGCGAGCATCATTAATTTGATTGCCAATACTGCTTTCGTATTCCTGCCAGGTTTGATTGGCTGGAGTGCGGTAAATCGATTTGGCGGAAGCCCGCTTTTAGGTATGGTATTAGGTTTAATGCTTGTCCACCCGGATCTTTTAAACGCATGGGGCTATGGTGCAGCAGAAGAAATTCCAAAATGGAATCTATTTGGACTTGAAGTAGAAAAGGTAGGCTATCAGGGCCAAGTGTTGCCAGTGTTATTTGCTTCATATGTCCTCGCTAAGATTGAAGTGTTTTTACGAAAAAGAATTCCGGATGGATTTCAGCTATTGACTGTTGCTCCAATCGCTTTATTGGTTACAGGTTTCCTATCATTCATTGCTATTGGACCAATTACTTTTACAATCGGAAGCTGGATTACGAATGGTGTTGTCGGAATCTTTGATGCCGTACCGGCTCTTGGCGGCCTTATATACGGCGGATTATACGCACCGCTTGTTATCACTGGGATGCACCATACATTCCTTGCGGTCGACTTGCAGTTAATTGGCAGTATCGGCGGTACATTTTTATGGCCAATGGTTGCCCTGTCCAATATCGCACAGGGATCAGCTGCTTTGGCAATGATGCTGTTAAGCAAAGGAAACGAAAAGTTAAAGGGTCTTGCACTGACTTCATCCATTTCAGCATACTTGGGTGTAACGGAACCAGCAATGTTCGGGGTTAACCTTCGCTTTAAATATCCGTTCTTCGCAGCAATTATTGGTTCTGCGATCGCCGGAATTTTTATCACCATCAATGGCGTTAAAGCACCATCGATCGGTGTAGGCGGATTGCCGGCATTCTTCTCCATTTTTGCGGAAAACTGGGGAGCTTTCTTCATTGGAATGGGAATTGCGCTGGTCGTACCGTTCGTTTTGACAATGATCTTTTCTAAATTTAAAAAAGCTGAATAACCTTTTGATACCATGGGATTGCTTGATTCCATGGTATCTCCATTTTTTTGTGAACGTAAAATTTATCTTTTATTGGAGGTTGCCAGATGAAGAAGGAATGGTGGAAAGAGAGTGTCATCTATCAAATCTATCCGCGGAGCTTCATGGATAGCAATGGCGATGGAATAGGAGATCTGCAGGGAATCATCTCCAGGCTTGATTACTTAAAGGAGCTTGGGATTGACGTTGTTTGGCTTTCGCCGGTTTATAAATCACCCAATGATGATAATGGCTATGATATTAGCGATTATCAGAGGATTATGAGTGAGTTTGGAACAATGGAAGATTGGGAAGAACTTCTTGACCAGATGCATAAGAGGGGCATTAAGCTTATTATGGATTTGGTTGTAAACCATAGTTCTGACGAGCATATATGGTTTGCTGAAGCCAGGAAATCGAAAGACAATCCATACAGGGATTACTACATATGGCGCGAAGGCCAGAACGGAGAAGAGCCGAATAACTGGGGCAGCAATTTTGGCGGCTCGGCCTGGGAGCTTGATAAAAATACCGGCGAATACTATTTGCATCTATTTTCGAAAAAGCAGCCGGATTTGAATTGGGAAAATCCTAAACTAAGGAACGAAATCTATGACATGATGACATGGTGGCTTGAAAAAGGCATTGATGGATTCAGAATGGATGTCATCAACTTCATTTCCAAAGTGGACGGCCTGCCTAATGATAAACCAAAGCCTGGCAAGAAATTTGCTTCAGGCAGCAAGTATTACCGTAATAGACCAAGAATCCACGAATATTTGCAGGAAATGAATGAAAAAGCTTTATCCAATTATGATGTGATGACTGTGGGTGAAATGCCGGGTGTTACGCCCGAATTGGCCAGGCAGTATACAGGCGAAGACCGGAACGAATTAAATATGGTCTTCCAATTTGAACATGTCAGCCTCGATAACGGGCCAAATGGCAAATGGGATTTTAAGCCTCTTGATTTGAGGGATTTAAAGACCAATCTTACCAAATGGCAAAATGAACTGGATGAGGTTGGCTGGAACAGTCTTTATTTTAATAACCATGATCAGCCGCGCTCCGTTTCAAGATTCGGCAATGACAGCAAGTACCGTGAAAAGTCTGCTAAGATGCTTGCAACGGTGCTTCATATGATGAAGGGGACTCCCTATATTTATCAGGGTGAGGAAATCGGCATGACAAATGTCCGGTTTGAAAGCATTGATGATTACAAAGATATTGAAACTCTCAATTTTTATAAAGAAGCGCTCAATGATGGCTGGTCTAAACAGGAGGCCTTGGAAAGCATATATGCAAAAGGGCGTGACAACGCTCGAACACCGATGCAATGGGATTCGTCTGAGCATGGCGGATTTACTGAAGGCACTCCCTGGATAAAAGTGAATCCAAATTATAAAAATATAAATGCAGCACAGGCGCTGAAAGATCCAGACTCTGTTTTTTATTATTACAAAAAACTTATTGAACTCAGAAAGCAATATGACATCATTGTGTACGGCAAATATAACTTAATCCTGGAGGACCATCCGGAAGTTTATGTATATACAAGATCCCTTGGCGAACAGACACTTCTTATTTTATGCAATTTCTATGATGGGACACCTGAAGTTGACATCCCAGCAGGATTTCTGGAAAGCGAGCATACGGTGCTGATTGGGAATTATGAAGGTTTGCAGGGAAGCGGAAAGATTAGCCTGCGGCCATATGAAGCACAGGTACTACTTTTTAAATAAGAAGAGATAAAAAATACTAAAACAGGTGTGATTCAAATGAAACAACCATGGTGGAAAAAAGCAGTTGTATATCAAATTTATCCGAAAAGTTTTAACGATACGACAGGCAATGGCGTGGGGGATATTCCCGGCATTATTGCCAAACTGGATTATTTAAAGGAATTGGGTGTTGACGTCGTTTGGCTTACACCGATTTATAAGTCTCCGCAGCGTGATAATGGCTATGATATTAGCGACTATTTCAACATCCATGAAGAATATGGAACGATGGAAGACTTCGATAAGCTCCTGGAAGAGGCACATAACCGCGATATTAAAATAATTATGGACATTGTTGTGAACCACACTTCAACAGAGCATGAATGGTTCCAGGAAGCAAAAAAATCAAAGGACAATCCATACAGGGATTTTTATATTTGGAAGGATCCAAACGTGGATGGACGTGAACCGACAAATTGGGAATCCAAATTCGGCGGAAATGCATGGGAGTATGATGAAACAACAGGGCAATACTACTTGCATCTCTTTGATGTCACCCAGGCTGATTTAAATTGGGAAAATGAGGAGCTGCGATGCAAAGTCTATGACATGATGAAGTTTTGGTTTGAAAAAGGGGTGGATGGTTTCAGGCTTGATGTCATCAACCTGGTCTCCAAGGATCAGCGTTTTCCTGATGATGACGGGACTATTCCGCCAGGCGATGGCAGAAGATATTATACAGATGGACCGCGTGCCCATGAATTCATGCACGAAATGAACCAGAAAGTATTCTCAAAGTATGACAGTATGACGGTTGGCGAAATGTCCTCTACAACAATCGACCATTGCATCAAATATTCAAATCCTGAGCGAGAAGAATTAAGTATGACATTCAATTTCCATCATTTAAAAGTAGATTATCCAAATGGCGAGAAATGGGCTTTGGCCGACTTTGATTTCGGAGCATTGAAACAGATTTTGTCCAAGTGGCAGACTGAAATGCATAAAGGAGGCGGATGGAATGCGCTTTTCTGGTGCAACCATGACCAGCCCCGTGTTGTTTCAAGATATGGGGATGATCAAAAATATCATCGTGAATCGGCAAAAATGCTTGCTGCAACCATTCACATGATGAAGGGAACTCCTTACATTTTTCAGGGAGAAGAGTTTGGCATGACCAACCCTGGCTTTGACAGCATTGATGAGTACCGGGATGTTGAGTCACTGAACATCTATAAAATCCTGAGGGAGAAAGGGGAGTCCGAACGCGAAATCATCGAGATTTTAAAAAGTAAATCCCGTGATAACTCCCGTACGCCTGTCCAATGGAATGCAACGGAAAATGCTGGTTTTACTGAAGGAACGCCGTGGATAAAAGTAGCTTCCAATTACACGGAAATCAATGCAGAAAATGCATTAAAAGACCAGGATTCTGTTTTTTATCATTATAAAAAGCTGATTCAGCTCCGCAAGCAATATGACATAATCACTTACGGTGATTATGAATTGATCTCCGAAGAACACCCGGAGGTATTTGCCTATATACGTAACGGAGAAAATGAAAAGCTTCTTGTCGTAAATAACTTTTACGGTAAAGCAACATCATTTACATTGCCCTCTGCAGTTGATTTAAAAGGATACCAATCGGAACTATTGCTGTCCAATTACGAGGGTTCACCTTCTGCAGCAAAAGAGATCAAATTGCGTCCATATGAATCAGTTATTTACCATTTGAAAAAATAAATAAGAAAAAATCCTCCCGCAGCCTAGTCTGCCAGGAGGATTTTTTGTTTTCAAAAGGCATTTATCAACGAAATTTTTAATATATCAACGAAAAAGGTGCTTTTACCAACGAAAAGTTCCAATAAATCAACGGAAAATTAAATATATCAACGAATTAAGCTTTTTTTAGCAAAATGTTGCGCAGGGCATCCAGCTTAAAACAGCATTCCGGCAATCGCAGCACTCAGCATGGAGGCAAGGGCACCGGCTGCAACAGCTTTGAGGCCAAGGCGTGCAATGTCTTGTCTGCGATTAGGAGCCAATCCTCCAAGTCCGCCGAGCAGGATTCCCAATGAAGATATATTGGCAAATCCGCAAAGGGCAAAGCTGATTATTGCTACGGTTTTGTCTGATAAATTTGGAATTTCCGGTGCAAAAGCTGAATAAGCAACAAACTCATTCAGAATTAATTTTTGGCCGATAAAGTTGCCTGCCTGGACCGCTTCCTCCCATGGAACCCCGATTGCAAATGCAAGCGGAGAGAAAATGTAACCAAGAATGGTTTCAAGGGTTAATCCCCCAAATCCAAACAAACCGCCAACCCAGCCAAGAAGCCCGTTAATTAAGGCTACCAGAGCGATAAACGCCAGGAGCATTGCACCAATATTCAAGGCAAGTTCCAAGCCGACACTGGCTCCTTTTGCCGCTGCGTCAATGACATTGGCGGAGTCGCTGTCTACTTCCATATCAAACTCCTTTGGTTCTTCTTTCTTTTCTGTTTCCGGCAGCATTATCTTTGCCAAGATTAATCCTGCTGGAGCAGCCATAAAGCTTGCTGCAAGCAGATATTCAAGAGGCACTCCCAGCAGGGAATATCCAATCAAAACAGATCCGGCAACAGATGCAAGACCACCCGTCATGACAGCGAATAACTCTGATTTCGTCATATTCGCGATATAAGGGCGAACGACGAGCGGGGCCTCCGTTTGCCCAACAAAAATGTTCGCTGCAGCTGACATGGATTCTGCCTTTCTGGTCCCAAGGAGCCACGAAAGTGCGCCGCCTAAGATTTTAATAAAAAACTGCATGATCCTTAAATAATAAAGGACTGAGATTAATGATGAGAAAAAGATAACAACCGGCAGCACCTGAAATGCAAACACAAATGCAATTCCTGACTCTTCTGTAAACAGACCGCCGAATAAGAAGTTAATTCCCTGATTGGCATAATTTATAACGTCATTTACTTTCATAGTTAGCCAGTTCAGTGCATTTTTTCCGGCTTCCCACTTTAATACCAGGAAGGCAAAAATCAGCTGAATAGCAAGCCCTCCAGCTACAGTCCGCAAATTGATTGCCTTTTTATTGTTCGAAAGAAGGAACGCGATTCCCAAAACGACAATGATACCGAATATTCCCCAAAGAAAGTTCATCTTAACACCTCTTATACTATGTAGTATTCCTTGCAAGCCGACTGGCGGATTGAGTCAGCGATACTCATATTCCCCAAAAAACCCGCCTTAAAGCTTAATAGTTGTATTATGTGCAAAAGGGGAAAAATCATGAAAAATAAAATAATGCCTATATCGTTTTTCTATTACAAAAAAGAGATGAGCCCAAAGGCTCATCTCTTAGAGTTTTTCTCTATATATTCAAATAAAAAGGACTGCCCGTTTCTGTAAAAGCGGGGATCATAAATGCCAAGCCGTTCATTATCATCAACGAGAACGACAAACGGGGACCATTCATAAAGGGTTTTAGCCTCAGGCCGTTGCGAGAACAATTTGTCCAGATCGGCGGTTTCATTTGATTGAAGCACGTACTGTTTTTCTTTTTCCTGAAACAAATTATCATTAAAAATGATAACCTCATCTTCTTTTTTGGTAATCACTGAATAGGTCCATGGAACAAAACCAGCAGACAAGGCAACTTGATCGTACTGGCCATCGTATTGTTTATAAAGCAGGAAACCTTGCGTGCTTTGGACTATCACATGAAGAAGCATGAATGCCCAAGCCATTTTGTAGTAATAAGGTGAGTGCAGCTTATTTCTTTTTGAAAAAATAAAGGCTGTTCCAATTATGATCCAAAATACTAAATCAACTATCGGGATCGTGCCAAACGTAATTCGCATATTTGAAAAAGGCTCCAAATAGCCTGTTCCCCAGGCATTGAACAAATCACTGGTATTGTGTATGAAAACGGCAAGCCATCCCAGCAGGAAAAGCTTCTTATCCTTTACTTTGAAAAGCAGGAGGGATAAAAGGAAAAATAATAGAGCCCAAATGGGAGTCAGAAAAACGGAATGGGTGATGCCCCTGTGCCACATTTGATAGAGTCCTTCTGTGTCCCATAGGCGTGAAATAACATCTATATCAGGAATTTGGCTGGCACCCACAGCTGTCAGCAAATAAGCCCTTTTATGATTTTTGTTCATGTCTCTTTTATCCACTGCACCGTAGAGGCTCAGGCCGAATAAAGTATGTGTAATCGTATCCATGATTCCGCCTCCTTTGCTAACATATTTGTTTTAATTATTATAATCCTGAAAATGGAATATAAAAAGAAATAAGCTATTCTTAAATGCGTTGCAAACTTTTCTCTCGCGCGATAGAATTGAAGGTATTGCAATAATTAACATAGATTTACCCAATCATTGCTTTTATAACAAATTTTCATATAAGTAAGAGAGGAACTATTATGTCTAAAAATTTTAAAGATGAAGTTGTATCCCGTCGCACTTTTGCGATTATCTCCCACCCGGATGCCGGGAAAACGACACTGACAGAAAAACTTCTGTTATTCGGCGGCGCCATTCGGGATGCGGGTACAGTAAAAGGTAAAAAGACAGGAAAATATGCGACAAGCGACTGGATGGAAATCGAGAAGCAGCGTGGAATCTCCGTTACCTCCAGTGTGATGCAGTTTGAATATGAAGGTGCCCGTGTAAATATCCTTGATACCCCTGGCCACCAGGATTTCAGTGAAGATACGTACCGGACTTTGACTGCTGTTGACAGTGCAGTAATGATTATTGACTCCGCTAAAGGAATTGAGGAGCAGACGCTGAAGCTATTCAAAGTCTGCCGTATGAGAGGTATTCCAATCTTTACGTTTATGAATAAGTTGGACCGCCAGGGAAAGCCGCCTTTGGAATTGCTCGCTGAATTGGAAGAAGTAATGGGAATTGAATCGTATCCTATGAACTGGCCAATTGGGATGGGAAAAGAATTCCTTGGCATTTATGACCGATTTAACAACCGAATTGAACAATTCCGTGTTGACGAAGAGGACCGGTTTGTCACCTTGAACGAAGAAGGTGAAATAGAGGGGGATCATTCCTTGAAGGACTCAGGACTATATGATCAAACTCTTGAAGAAATTATGCTATTAAATGAGGCGGGCAATGAATTTTCCAGAGAGCGTATTGCTAATGGTGAATTGACGCCTGTATTTTTCGGAAGCGCCCTGACAAACTTTGGCGTACAGACGTTTCTGGAATCCTACCTTCAATTTGCACCGCCGCCGCAGCCGCGCAACTCGACTGCTGGTGAAATTGACCCGCTATCAGAAGAATTTTCCGGCTTCATATTTAAGATTCAGGCAAATATGAACCCAGCACATCGCGACAGGATTGCATTCTTGAGAATTTGCTCCGGCCAATTTGAACGCGGTATGGCAGTCAATATTCCAAGGATCGGAAAATCAATCAAGCTTGCACAATCCACACAATTTATGGCGGATGACAGAAGCACCGTTGATTCGGCGGTAAGCGGAGATATTATCGGAATTTACGACCCGGGAACATACCAGATCGGAGACACCTTAACAGTTGGGAAAAATAACTTCCAATATGAACGCCTTCCGCAATTTACACCGGAACTCTTTGTAAAAGTAACTGCAAAGAATGTAATGAAGCAAAAACACTTCCACAAAGGCATTCAGCAGCTGGTACAAGAAGGCGCAATCCAGCTATTCAAAACTGTAAAGATGGAAGAATACCTATTGGGAGCAGTGGGGCAGCTGCAATTCGAAGTATTCGAGCACCGCATGAAAAATGAATACAACACAGAAGTGTATATGGAAAGACTCGGCTCAAAAATTGCACGCTGGGTAGAAGGGGACGACGTCAACGAAAACCTCTCCAGTGCAAGAAGCCTGCTCGTCAACGACCGCTATGACAAAAAAGTCTTTCTATTTGAAAATGACTTTGCACTAAGATGGTTCCAAGAAAAAAATCCGGATGTCAAATTATATAATCCAATGGATTCACAATAAGAAAGCGGTCCCTTGAAGGGGGGCCGTTTTTTAATTTTGTGTCGGGAGTGAGTGGGAGAATAAAAAAGGAAATAGAGAGATAAATAGTTGAATTGATACGGAAAAATGGAGGCAGCCGCGCGTAAAGGAGGTTAACCCTTGCGCGTAACCAAAAGAAACCCGCGCACAAAAGGAGCAGTTCCGCGCGTAAAAAGGTCGAACTGGCACGTAAAACAAGTTGAATCTGCGCCCAACCGGACACTCTGCGCGTAACTAAAAGAAACCCGCGCACAAAAGAAGCAGTTCCGCACACACAAAGGTCGAACCCGCGCAGAAGGAAATAAAAACCGCTCCCGACCAGAAGCGCTGCGCACAACGAAAGAAACCCGCACGTAACCGGAACCTTATCAATTCCTGTATATTCCTCTATCAATCCACTTGACATCTCCTCCAATAGATAATATATTATTAACACATATGCTTTAACGCTAAAAAGCGTTTAAGAATTAAATGAAAATAAATCTTGTCCGCAGATCAGTAGATTAATTGCCGGCAGCAAATAGAGACTGGGTGTGTGCTGAAAATCCAGGCAGCAATTGGTTGAATTACAACTGCATTAAAAAAGGACAAAGCTTTTTAAAGAGGATAAGCTGTATATTTGGGCTTATCAATTAGGGTGGTACCGCGGAGCTCCTTCGTCCCTATAGGCGAGAGGGCTCTTTTTGTTTGCTTAAACTTCAAGTTACGCATAGGAGGAATACATCATGCACCAGGATCAAGCAGCATTGCGTTTGAAGCCGTTGGAGGCACTAATTGTTACTTTAATTATTTTGGGCGGTATCAGTTATTCTATTATTTTTGCAGGGGCAGTACCGCATATTCCCGTAGTTTTTGCGATCATGGGATTAGTTGCTTATGGTTTAATAAAAAAGGTAACAGTTAAAGAGCTGGAAAACGGCCTAATTGAGGGAGCGAAGTCCGGTCTTGGCGCCATTTTTATTTTTTTCTTCATTGGAATGCTGATCAGCAGCTGGATGGCGGGCGGGACTATTCCCACTTTTATATACATGGCCTTGGAAGCCGTTAATGGAAAGTTCTTTTATGCAATTGTATTTGTGGTAGCATCTGTGATTGGCATGAGCATCGGAAGCTCGCTGACAACAGCGGCAACATTGGGCGTTGCCTTTATGGGCGTCAGCACAGCTTTAGGCCTTTCAGAAGCTATTACTGCGGGTGCTGTTATTTCCGGAGCGTTTTTTGGGGATAAAATGTCTCCTTTATCTGATACAACAAACCTGTCCTCATCAACCGTAAAGGTAGATTTATTTGAACATATAAAAAACATGGCCTGGACGACAGTGCCTGCTTTCGCTATTTCTCTCGTGCTTTTTGCTGTGTTGTCACCAGGTGAGGCTGCATCGGATTTTACAAAAATTGCCCAGCTAAAAGAAACCTTGCAAGATCAGGGGCTGGTTCACTGGTACTCTCTGTTGCCTTTTGCTATCCTGACTGTGATGGCTATAAAAAGAATATCAGCAATCATCACCCTTTCCGCCGGCATAATCTCATCACTGTTTATAGCAGTTTTCGTACAGAACAGCTTTGGGGTCCAAGAAGTAATGTCATTGCTTTTTTCAGGCTATGTATCTGAGAGCGGTTCAGAAGAAGTCGATTCATTATTGTCAAGGGGCGGAATGGAAAGCATGATGTTTTCTATTTCACTTGTATTGCTTGCTCTTTCTATGGGAGGATTATTTTTCAAGCTAGGCATTCTTCCTGCTTTGCTCGAAGGCATCAAAGGCGTGTTGAATCGTGTGCCTTCCCTGATTGCTTCTGCAGCCGGAACAGCAATTGGAATCAACTTCTTGCTTGGTGAGCAATACCTCTCCATTCTTCTGACAGGCAACGCCTTCCGCGAACCGTTTGAAAAAGCAGGCCTGCATACAAAGAATCTATCCAGAATTCTTGAGGATGCCGGTACTGTGGTTAACCCTTTGGTTCCATGGAGTGTCTGCGGTGTTTTCCTTGCAGGCGTATTAGGGGTGGAGACAGCAGCCTATCTTCCGTTTGCGTTCTTCTGTTTGCTGAGTCCCATCATAACTTTAATTTACGGTTTAACCGGTATAAAAATTACTAAAACGAATAAAAAAGCAGCTGCTTAAAGCTGCTTTTTTCATTTTTTATGGTTTTTGGTCTGTCACTTTTTTGCCACGTTTCAGAGCACACTCATTGCTTGCATAGTGCTGATAGCTTTTATATAGTTAAAATGGGTTTATTCGTAAATTTGTTTGCCATTATGAAAACGTATAAACACGATTTTAGAAGCGGGATCCGTACAGGTAACGGGTACTGTCATTTAGTTACTGCCATTGAAAGGAGCAGCATGAGTGCGTATAAGTGATTTTTCTATAAGAAGACCAATATTTACATTGGTATCTATGTTTTTAGTCCTTATTTTAGGGGTTGTCTCCCTTTTAAATATCCCATTAAAACTCATACCTGATATCAATCCGCCAGTGGGTGTTGTTGTTACTTCCTACCCGGGGGCAAGCCCTGATGAGGTTGTTGAAAAAGTAACCAAGCCATTGGAAGAAAATTTGGCTACACTTCCGGGAATTAAAACGCTGACCTCCACCTCGCAGGAAAGCGCCAATTTTATCTTGATGCAGTTTTCATGGACAACGGATATTGATGAAATTCAAGGTGAGGTTATCCAGCGGCTGGATCAAACACAGCTGCCGGAAGATGCAGATGATCCGCGTTTTATGAAATTTGATCCATCACAGTTTCCTATTATTCAATTATCTTTGAGTGCGGATGAGGATTCCCAGACTTTAAGAAAACTTGCTGAGGAGCTGAACCTGGAACTGACGAAGGTTGAAGGTGTAGCCAGCGTCAATATGTCAGGTACTGCCATAAAGGAAGTCCGGGTTGAACTTGACCAGGAAAAATTAAGGGATTACAAACTAAGCCAGGCTGACGTTGTTGATGTTATTCAGTCAAATAATATTTCCATGCCAGGTGATCCGGTATTAACAGAAGGTAAAGAACTAACAACAAGAATCATCAGCAGCTTGGACTCACTTGATATATTGAAGGAACTTACCGTTACGATGAATCCTGCAACTGGTGAAAAAGTAAGTCTGCAGGATATTGCGGAGGTTCAATTAACCAATCAGGACGATAGAACCATTACACGTACAAATCAGTCTCCATCTGTATTATTAAGTGTTCTTCAGCAGTCTGATGCAAATACAGCAGAAGTTTCAGAAGAGTTTATAAAAAAACTGGATGACCTTCTGGAACAGGAACAGTATGAAGGAATTGAATCAGAAATTCTTTTTGACCAGGGAGATTACATCAATCTAGCAATAAGAAATATCTCTAACTCGCTGCTTCTTGGCGGAGTTTTTGCCATGATTGTGCTCTTTTTCTTTTTAAAAAATGTTAAGAGCCCGCTTATTATTGGTATTTCTATTCCTTATTCAGTTATTTTTACGTTTGTCCTTATGTACTTTTCAGATTTCACATTAAACATTATGACATTAGGCGGTCTGGCGCTTGGAATTGGAATGCTGGTCGATAACGCCATAGTGGTTATCGAAAATATTTACCGCCATTTATCAATGGGGAAAGATCCAAAGGCGGCCGCAAGCGATGGTGCAAAAGAAGTTGGGTCTGCAATCACGGCTTCCACCTTGACCACTGTCGCCGTGTTCCTTCCTGTTGTCTTTATAACAGGAATCATTGGTGAATTGTTTACAGAATTTGCGCTGACCATTTCCTTTAGCCTCTTTGCTTCTTTAGTAGTGGCTCTCACGGTTGTCCCAATGCTTGCCAGCCGTTTACTGAAAGCGCCTAAAACGAATCTTGAAGCTAAAAGGCAGGAATCTGGCTTAATGCGTTTACTTGAAAGATCCATCAAATGGTCATTGCGGAACCGCGCTGTGGTTGTTGCGATTACAATGTTGCTCTTGGCAGCAGGAAGCTTTGGATTAACGACTGTCGGAACGCAGTTTCTTCCTAATACGGATGAAGGATTTTTTACTGTCCGTATGGAACTTGAAAACGGAACAGCTCTATCCGAAACAGAGAAAGTCATTGCTGCGGTAGAGGAAGAACTAAAGGATGAAGATGAGGTTGATACGTATGTCAGCCTGATTGGAACCACACAGGAAGGTTCCTTCCGCGGCTCTGCAAATGCCAATATTGCGGAGCTTTATATTAAAATGAAAGAATTGGATGAGCGCGAAAGATCGACATTTGAATTTGTTGATGATGTGAAAAAGGATTTGGAAAAAGCAGCATCCAAAGTAAATAAAAGTGCTGCTCTCTCATTCAATATGCAATCATCATCAGGCACTGCACCAAATACTTTAACCTTTAGTGTGCGGGATACGGATCCAAATCGCTTAAATGAGAATGTAGACAAAATATATAATGGATTAAAAGACCTTGAAGATGTTACAGAGCTGACTACTGATTTAATGGATACCGTTGAGGAAATCCAAATAACGGTGGATCGCGAAAAGGCACTGGAGCAAGGGTTGGCTCCTGCTCAAATCGCGATGGCCGTAAATGATGTCACGCGCGGCAATCGTGCAACACAAATGATAGACGATGAATCCAATATTTATGGTGTTTTTGTTGAATATGATAAAGAAATCACACAGGATATCGATAACCTGAAGACATTGCTCATTAAAAAACCAGATGGCAATTATGTTTCTTTAGATGAAGTAACGAATATCGAGCGGGGCGAAGGGCCTGTCAATATCCAGCGGATCAATCAGCAGGATGCCGTCCAATTCACGTTGAAATACAAATCCTCGACAAATATGGGGGCCATTTCAAAAGAGGTGGACAAAGAAATTGCCGATCTTGAATTGCCTGAGGAAACAGAAGTTGTATTTAGCGGTGACCGGGAATTGCTTGAATCCTCTATTGATGACATGGCTCTGGCCTTTATCCTGGCAATCGTATTTATTTACCTTGTCATGGCAGCCCAGTTTGAGTCATTGAAGTATCCGTTTGTGATTATGTTTACTGTTCCTCTTATGATTATAGGGGTGGCAATTGCTCTAACGGCGACTCGCACACCAATTAGCTTAACGGCTATCATTGGGATTATTGTACTCGCAGGTATTGTTGTCAATAATGCGATTGTAATTGTAGACTATATTAATCAAAAGAAAGAAAACGGACTTAAGACCTATGATGCCATTGTTATTTCAGTTAAAGACCGGGCACGGCCAATCCTCATGACAGCATTAACGACCATTCTTGGCTTGGTTCCTCTTGCACTTGGAATTGGTGAAGGAACTGAAATCAACCAGCCTATGGGAATCACTGTCATTGGAGGGTTAATCAGCAGCACCTTCCTTACTTTGTTCGTCATACCTGTTGTATACAGTTTCTTTGACAAAGATACAAGGCGTTTAAACAAAATGTATGCGACACCTGAAGGCCATTTGGTGCCGGCCTATCTGCTTGAAGAAAGAGTAGAACGGGAAGAAAGACAAGAAAGAGATGCAGAACAGGAGAGAAATCAGCTTCCTGCTGCAGAGACCCGGCCATATAGCAGAAACGAAATGGCAGCCATGCTGGAAGATTTATTAAAAATTGTAAAAGAAGATGAAAAAGAAAAGAAAAATCATGATCGTGATGAAGAATCCCGATAAATGACAAGGCCCCTTTCATTTGAGAGGGGCTTTTTTTATGAATTCGGCCGGTAAAATGATCCTCATTAATACTAGTATCTATATGAATGATTTATGATTATAATGGCATAATATTTGTCAACACGCCCTTCAGGAAAAAAATTGGAAATAAAACAGATAATTGGCTTATGAACAGAGTACAATAATACTATCGACTTGTAGCTGGTGATAAATGAATGAAAAAACTCAGTAAACTAGAAGCAGTTTTATGGAGCATTGCATTGCCCGGTTTTAGCCAATTATTAATTGGGCAGCTTTGGAAAGGAACCTTATTTGTCGCGCTTGAATTTATCATAAATGTATTCAGTCATTTTAATTCCGCCATTATGTACAGTTTTATGTGGGAAATTGACAGGGCCGAACATGTACTTAATTATCAATGGCTTATGTTTTATCCTTGTCTGTATATGTTTGCGATGTGGGATGCTTACCGAAGTGCAATGCCTGAAAAAGAACAATTATCTTTTCTTCCATTTGTGTTCGGTGCTTATTTTGTTACTGTAGGCCTAATGTTCTCAACCAAGCTTACAATCTTTGGAATACGATTTGGGCCAGTCTTTCTGCCTATGCTTTTTGTTATACCAGGTTTATTAATAGGGTTTATCATTAGGTGGATTCTTTTAAAATGGAGGAGGGATCCTGTCCAAAATTAAGGCTACGCTTTTCATGCAAATTAAAGATATGGTTTTAGCGAAACTATTGCCAGTTATTAGCCTGCTGCCTTTTCTGCATGAAAGCAGATACGGAGGCGAATTTAATGGACTTAACAGTTTTAATTGGAATATGGCTGGGTGCTGCTCGTGCTCGTCGGGCTTGTGGCATATTAGCTGCCGCTATTGCCATTGCAATTGATTCCCTGCTGGCAGTAGCGTTAGCAGTAACTTTGACTCCAGCCGGCTGGTTTTCAATTGGCGGAATTGATGGCGGGTACTTCTTTTCGAACAGAAAATTGGGGCTGCAAGGCCAATTATAATTTAGGGCTTTAACACACCAATCACAAGAGGTGCTGTTAAAGCCATTTTATTTTTTTTAAATAAAAATTTTTATCACCCCCACAAACACCCCTCACACTTCCGTACACTTGTAATGAATAAAGCGGGCCGCTTAAAAAAATCATGAGGTGAAATACATTGAAATTTTTATCCAATAAAGAAATGAATAAAATCGCTAAGAGTACACTGGCATTAGTAATTGCAGGTACCTTCACATTCTCAACTACAAGTGCATTTGCAAATGAAAATAATAATGAAACTGATCTTGAGACAGTTGAATTAAATAGCGATACTACAGTAGAAGCTGAGGTTACGACTGAAACTGAAACTGACGCAGTTGAAACAATTGAAAATGCAGAAGGGCAGCTGGAAGAGATTGAAGCTGAAACTCCATCCCTATTGCCTGGCAGCTTCTTCTACTTTGCGAAACTTGCATTGGAAAAAATTAAGCTTGCCCTTACTTTTGATGAAGTAAAAGAAGCTAAGTTACTGGCTACATATGCTGCAGAGCGTCTTGCAGAAGCAGAAGCCCTTTTTGCTGAAGGCAAAGAAGAAGAAGCTCTTGAAGCAATTGAAACAGCATTAGAACATATAGAAAATGCAGATAACATTGTTGATGATGAGAAAGAGTCAGACAGAGAAGAACCAAAATCAGACGATGAAAATACTGATGATGAAAATAAAGAAGACGGAACAGCTGATGAAGATGAAACAGCTGATGAAGATGAAACAGTTGAAGAAGACGTGGCTTCAGATGATGACGTAGTTGCAGAAGAAGATTCTGTGGAAGAGGTTAAAGAACTTCTTGCTCAAAATATCTTATCACTTGAAAAAAATCTAGCTAAATTCAAAGAAAAAGCTGGAGACGAAAACGAGCAGGCTGAAGGTGAAACTCATCCGCGAATTGCTGCAATGGAAAAAAATATTGAAAAGTTCCGTACAAAACTTGCAGCTAAGTTAGCAAAATTGGAAGAAGAATCTGCAGGCAGTGACGAATCAGATGAAGAAGTAACAGAAGAAGAGCTGGTAACAGTTGAAGAACCAGCAACAGATGATGTTGCAGCTGAAACTGAAACAGAAGAGACAGTAACTAAAGAGGAAGAAACTGCAGTTGTTGCTCCAGTGAAAGTTACAAAAGAAGAAAAAGACGCTGCCAAAGCTGCAAAGAAACAAGCTCATGAAGCTGCAAAAGCTGAAGAAGCTGCGAAGAGAGAAGCAGCCAAGCAAGCACGCGAAGCAGCTAAAAAGGCAGAAATAGAAGCACGCGAAGCAGCTAAAAAAGCGGCTAAAGAACAGCAAGCTAAAAAAGTTCAAGCAAAACAAGATGAAGCAAAGAGCAATGGCAGCAAAGGGAAAGAAACAGCAGAAGAAGCTAAGGGCCAAGGAAAAGAGAGCAAAGGAAACAACTAATAGACATGAACAAAAAGGAAAAGAAGGCACATGAAGGCTTTCTTTTCCTTATCCTATAGCCACCCTTAAAAAAACAATCTGGACATCGTATGATATAATGTGTTTTGAAAAGAGGTGAGGCTAATGCTAAGTTTATTGTTCATGGCGAAAAAGCGCAAAAGAACGCTGGAAGAAACGGTAGAGTTAATACAGCAGGGGGATACAGCATTACATAATGAGCTAATTGATTCGTATAAACCGTTTATTGCTAAAACAGTTTCATCGGTTTGCAAAAGATATATTCATGAATCTGATGATGAATTTAGCATTGGCCTTATTGCTTTTAATGAGGCGATCCAAAAATACAGTCCGGATAAGGGCAGTTCACTGATCAGTTTTTCGGAAGTGCTGATAAAAAGGCGTGTGATTGACTATATCCGCAAGCAATCCAAATATCAAAACCTCAGTTTTAACGGAGGGGCAAATTTGGATGAAGACGAATCAGCAGGATCATCGATTGAAGATGAATTGTCAATTGAAGACTTCAGGAAGAAAAACGATGATGAGCTCAGAAGAGAAGAAATCCTCCAGTTTACACAAATTCTACAGCAATTTGATCTGACTTTCACCGATTTGATTGAGCAGTCGCCGAAGCATGCGGATGCGCGTAAGAATGCAATGGCTGTCGCCAAGATTCTAGTCGAAAATGAGGAGCTTAAAACGATTCTTATTGAAAAGAAAAGGCTTCCGATTAAACAGCTGGAAAGCTATGTATCGCTTAGTAGAAAAACAATAGAGAGAAACAGAAAGTACATAATTGCCATCTCACTCATACTGGCCGGTGATTATGTATATTTAAAGGATTATATCAAAGGGGTGTTGGAAACGTGAAAACAGGTATTATTATGGAAATTAATGAACGTTTTTTAACGCTGTTAACCCCGGAAGGAGAATTTCTGCGTGCTCGTAAACAGGATCGGGCATACGTACTTGGACAGGAAATTGATTTCTTCCCAATAGAACAAAAAAGCGGAAAAAAGTCATCTTCTCTATCTATTATGAACGTATTTAGAGGTAAAGCCGTGTTTGCAGCAGCTTTTGCGCTCATGTTAGCAGTCATTTCTTTTCTGCCGTTTTATCAAAGCAATGAAGTTTATGCTTACATGTCGATTGACGTTAATCCGAGCATTGAATTAGGGGTCAATGAGAAGTATCAGGTAATCGAGCTCGTGCCTTACAATGAAGATGGGGAGCGCATTGTCCAAAAGATTCAAGACTGGAAAAAGGAAGACATCCAGTCTGTAACAGACAAGATCCTCTATCAATTAAAGGAACAGGGCTACTTGGGGGACAATAAAGAGATTGTTATTGCAGCCGTTTATACAGAAGAGAAAATAGAAGCGGATGACCGCTTGCGGGCAGAGTTAACAGAAATAAAAGAGGCTGCACAAAAAAAGCAGCTAGAAGTTACTCTCTTTGAAGCAAGTGAAGAAGAAAGAAAATCGGCAATTGAAAAAGGACTGACAACGGGCTTATATAAAGAAAATAAATTAAAGGCAGATAGTAAGAAGCAATCAGAAAAAGAAAAACCGGCTTCTGCAAGTCAGCCAAAAGAGGCAGACAGCATCTCTAATGATAGTAAGAAACCTGATGTGATTCCGCCTGGACAATTAAATAAGCAGGAAAAACCTGCAGTAAATCAGGGAAAGCTGAATGAAAAGAAGACAGCTGCTCCTGGGCAGATACAGAAAAATGAGCAGGAAGGCAAACAGAATTCCAGCGAAAAGAATAATGAGAAGAAAGATATAGAGCACAAAACCAATGAAAACAGTGAAAAAGGAAATAACGAAAAAAAAAATAAACAAAACGAGTGGTCCCAAAATAACGGAAATCAATCAAACGATAAACATATTAATGGAAATAATGGGAACGGGAATAACCCTGAGAAACATCAAAAAGATAATGGTAATAAAAAGTAAAGTCCGGAATTCTCCGGACTTTTTTCCATTTATATGAAGTTTTTATTGATTGTTTTGGCCGGACATTTGAGCCTGAGCTTGCTGAACAAGTCTCTTTGTAATTTCTCCGCCCACAGATCCGTTTGCCCGGGATACTGTATCAGAGCCTAATTGAACACCAAATTCCTGGGCAATTTCATACTTTACCTGGTCCATGTATTGTTCGATTCCAGGAACTAATAGTTTATTGCTGCTTCTTGCCATCGTATTCAACTCCTTTTTAATGGTCTACAGAGTTTTCTATTCCCTCTGTATTTGTAGTATGAATAAAAAGGGGAGTTTCATAAGTGGTAATATTTTCGGCATAAACGGCTTTTCTATTTTTCGCCAGCCGCTTCCAGAAGCAGATCGGCTATATGGACCGCATTAACCTTGCCAGATAGCTCTTCACGTTCAATCCCAAGCTTCATTTGCAAAAGACAGCCAGGATTAGCGGTAACAATGGCTGCAGCATTTGCTGATTTTGCATGTACCATTTTATGATCAAGTATTTGCATAGACATCTCAGATTCGACAATATTATAAATGCCAGCAGAACCGCAGCATCTGTCGGCATCTTTCATCTCTGTAAACTCAATCCCGCTGATTGCTTTTAGCAGGGTACGGGGAGCATTGGCGGTCTTCATAGCGTTCCGCAGATGGCAAGAATCCTGATAGGTAATCACCTGGCTTGGAAGTTCAAGCTTTACATTTTTATGGAAGTCAAGTTCATAAAGAACTTCGCTGATATCCTTTAGCTTTGCTGAAAAATCTCTAGCCCTGTCAGCCCATTGGGGGTCATCCTGGAGAAGATGTCCATAGTCAATAAGGAAAGCCCCGCAGCCGCCAGCATTGGTTATAATATAATCCACATCCAGATTTTCAAAAGCTTCGATATTCCGTTTAGCGAGCTCTTTAGCTGATTGCTTCTCACCGCTATGTCCATGAAGCGCTCCGCAGCACGCCTGATCTTCCGGGATAAGAATTTCACAGCCTGCGAGCTGAAGAAGCCTCAATGTTGCATTATTGGTTTCCAAAAACATAGTATCCATCAAACAGCCGGTAAAAAAAGCGGCTTTCTTTTTTGGAACACCTGAAGCTGAAAAATAGGAAGGCCTATTTTTCATTTCTTTCATTGTAGGAACTTCAGGCAACACTTTTTCCATCGTCACCAGGTTTTCCGGCAGCCACTTTAGCATTCCCGTTTTTCTAGCGAATGATTGGAGCCCTGAACGCTGATAAAAGCCCAAAAGCCCGGTTGCCGCCCTTATCCGTTTCTGATGGGGGAAGAGCTCATTAAAAACCAGATTTCGGACAGTTTTTGCGGAGAGTGAATGTTTTTTATTCTGATTAATAATATCTCTGGCTTCCTCCAGCAGGTGGCCATATTTCACACCCGATGGACATACAGGTTCACAGGCACGGCAGCCAAGACAAAGGTCCAGTGAGCGCTCAACATCTGCATCAGGTTCAATAAGTCCATCTGCTACAGCCTTCATCAAGGCAATTCGGCCTCTCGGGGAATGCGTTTCTTTAAAACCCGACTCGACATAAGTGGGGCAGGAAGGAAGGCAAAAACCGCAGCGCATACAATTTAATAACTCATCCTCATTCATGCGGTTCTTAAATTCTTCCTGAATAATTCTTTGTTCTTTTGTCGTCATTTTGTAACCACCACTCGTTTTCTGCTATCCTTGGCAAATACCTTACCGGGATTCAAAATATTATTTGGGTCAAGGGCGTTTTTTACAGCCTTCATGGCCGCAATCCCTTCTTGGCCAAGCTTTAGCTCAAGATAAGGGGCTTTCATGACGCCCACTCCATGTTCGCCAGTGATCGTACCGCCAAGTTCAATAGCCTTAATGAAAATCTCTTCAAATGCTTTTTCTACTCGTTCCATTTCATCATGGTCTCTGGCATCTGCAGGGCATGTAGGATGGAGGTTCCCATCGCCTGCGTGGCCGAAAGTGCAAATAGAAAGGCCATATTTATGTGATATTTCATTTATGGCTTTAACCATTTTTGCGATTTCTGATCTTGGGACTGTTGCGTCTTCGAGGATCGTTGTCGGTTTTAAGCGGGCAAGGGCTGATAAAGCAGCACGGCGTGCAGTTCTCAACGCTTCCGCTTCCGCTTCGGATTGGGCCACCTGAACTGAAATGGCTCCTTTCACTTTGCAGATTTCAGCCATTTTCTGCATATCTCTTTCTACAACTTCAAGGGGACCATCCTGTTCAATCAGGAGGACTGCCTGAACATCTGTTGGCAATCCAATTTGAGCAAAGTCCTCCACTACTTTTAATGTAGGCTGATCTAAAAATTCCAGTGTTGCAGGAATGATTTTTTGTGAAATGATTTTAGATACTGACTTGGCAGCAGCCTCTAAGTCCTGGTAGAGTGCAAGCATGGTCTTTTTTGTTTCAGGCAGCGGTATTAATTTTAAAGTTGCTTCCGTAATAATTCCCAGAGTCCCTTCAGACCCGACAAATAAACGGGTAAAGTCATAGCCTGCCACATCCTTTGCAAGCTTTCCGCCAGTTTTGATGATGTCTCCGTTAGCCAGGACAGCCTCAAGCCCAATCACATAATCCCTGGTTACACCATATTTTAAGCCGCGCAGCCCGCCTGAATTTTCGTTGATGTTTCCGCCGATGGTGCTTATTTTCATTGAGCTCGGGTCAGGAGGGTAAAAAAGCCCTCTTGCTTCAACCTGGTTAATCATATCCAGTGTAATAGCACCTGGCTGCACGGTTACTGTAAGGTTTTCTTCATCTATTTCAAGGACTCTGTTCATATGCCTGAAAAGGAGAACAATTCCCCCTTCTGTCGGACAAGTTCCTGCACAAAGGTTAGTACCTGAACCCCTTGGCACGATTGGTATATTGCTGCTATTGCAGATTTTTATGATCCCAGCTATTTCCTGTGCGTCTCGGGGACTGACGACTGCATCAGGCATTGCTTGAAAGTTTGGGGTGGCATCATATGAATAAACAAGGCGCCCTGCTTTAGAGTCATCATAGTTTTCAGCGCCAACAATGGCTGTTAATCTATCTTTGATCTGACTTTCAATCATTCATGTATCTCTCCCTTAGAATTTTTTGTGTTCGGAGGTACTATTTTTCTTAAGCCTATGGTTCTGTTGAAGCTCATTGTTGATATTGGCACCCTGCTGATTGGGGCGGAAGGCGCGAGCACCTCCCTTCCTGCAGTGTTTATTCACGGATGCTTATTCAATGTCCAGCGGGAGAAGCGAGTCAAAGGGAGACCCCACAGGCGCAAGTAGCCGAGGATCGCCGGACCGCCCGCGGTTTGCTGAGTGCCTGAAGTGGAAATCAACAGGCAAGTTTAACAGAGCAAGCCTATTTATAATTTCAGTATAAAAAAAAGCAGGGAACCCCTGCTATGGATAAATGCATGAAAAATGATAACGAAGTCAGCTGTTTTTTGTATATTCCTCTAAAAGTCTTATAGCTAAAAACAATTTGATTAAATCCTCAATATTTGATGTATGTAACCCGGATAACTCATAGATTCTCTTAAGTCTATAATGAAGTGTATTAATATGTATATGAAGCGCCTCAGCTGTATTTTTCAAAGAGTGATTTTGTTTAAATAATTCCTTAAGTGTTAACATTAAATCCTGTTCATGAATAATAGAGCCAACCGTTCGATCTATAAAATCATTTTTTGTTTCTGCTGAAAGATCATCAAATATCATTTCCATAGTCAAATCTTCGTCGAATATTACTTTGCCCCGTTCTTTTGCTATTTTTAAAGCCCGTTCTGCCTGTCTGAATGCATCCGGCAAATTGGAAGGGGACATCCGCTTACCAGTCCCTATGCAAACCTGTACAGATAGCAGGCTCTCCAGAAAGCGATGGAATCGGAGCACCTTATCTTTTGAAGATATATCATTATTTGAAGAAGAGATTCCAGATAATAATACAATTCTGTCATTTCCCCAGCGAATGATTAAATCCTGCTGCCTGGCTTCCTTCCAGGAAAGGATTGAATTCCAGAGATCCCTATGCATCAATAAATGATTTTGCTTAAATTCAGCAATGGAGACTTGCCTGTCTATCGTAAGGTTGATTTTAAGCAAATGAGCCCGTTCTCTGAATGAAGGATCCCATTCTTTTGTCTGCAGCCAGTCAAACATAAAACCTTCCAGTGCTCTGGCCTGCCAATCCAGCTGTTCTGCATAATAGCTCTCGCTTATAAATAACTCTGTCATTTTACGGATGATCTCCCCGAATGAAGAAACCCTTACAGGGTCCCCAGTAATTCCTATAACTCCTGCAGTTTCTCCTTTAAAAAAGATCGGCAGGTTAATTCCTGCTTTTACTCCCTGCAGCCTTAATTGGTCTTCATTTGTAATGATGATCTTATCTTTATTTTTCACCGTAATGAATGCACCCTCGTGAAAGGTGCCGATTCTGCTTGGATCCGTACTTGCAATAATCACCCCTGATGTATTGGCAACAATGATATCTTCATGAAGGAATTTGCGTACTTCAGCAATAATTTTCTCAGCAAGATCAGGCAATAACATGTAATACCTCCTGATTTATTTTGTTTTCATTATATAAAAATAAAAAACTTCCTGCGAATTATCTTATATCACTTTAAAAAACAGGGTATATTCATTATGATAAGGGTTAGGAAAAATTTCGAAAGGGACAGGTACAATATGTGGAAAGACTTAAGACTCTGGCTGGATAAACTAACACCTGCCCAAGTAATATCAGGATATTATTTATTGGCAGTTTCTGTATCAGTTCTTTTATTAAGAATACCTGGTGTACATAAACCAGGTGTTGAGGTCGCATTTATCGACACAATTTTTACTGCAGTCAGTGCTGTCAGTGTAACGGGCCTGACAGTGGTTAATATTTCTGAAACATACAGCGTTTTCGGCTATTTTGTTATCATGTTTATTCTGCAGTTTGGCGGAATAGGAATTATGGCCTTGGGCACCTTCTTTTGGCTATTGCTTGGCCGTAAAATCGGATTGAGGGGGCGCCGCCTGATTATGGTGGACCATAATCAGTATGCTTTATCCGGACTTGTTAACTTAATAAGGGAAATTATTAAAATCATCCTTGTAATCGAGGCTTTGGGAGCGCTAATACTTGGCTTTCATTTTCTAAAATATTATTCCACATGGGAGGAAGCCTTTCTCCATGCTCTATTTGCCTCTGTAAGTGCTACAACTAACGGAGGGATGGATATTACAGGAGCATCTCTGCAGCCTTATGCTGGCGATTACTTTGTCCAGCTCATTCATATCATTCTAATTACATTAGGGGCTATCGGATTCCCGGTTCTTATTGAAACAAAGGCTTATTTGTTCAGAAATAAATGGGATAATGAACAGCCGTTCCGTTTTTCCTTATTTGCTAAGCTGACAACTGTTACGTATGCTGTTCTTTTAGTAATCGGTACTGTTATCCTGCTTTTGTTTGAATATGGCCATTACTTTAAGGGTATGAGCTGGCATGAAAGTTTTTTTTACGCGTTTTTTCAATCAGCTACGACAAGAAGCGGAGGCCTAGCAACTATGGATGTGAGCGAATTTACTATGCCTACGCTTCTGGTAATGAGTATTTTGATGTTTATCGGAGCTTCCCCAAGTTCGGTCGGAGGAGGAATAAGAACGACTACATTTGCAGTAAATATCCTCTTCATCTACCATTTTGCCAAGGGGAATCGTGATATTAAGGTTTTTAAGAGAGAAATTCACGAGGATGATATTCTGAAATCGTTGGCAATCACCTTGCTTGCGGTAGGGATGTGCTTTATCTCCGTTGTCACTCTCAGCATTACTGAACAAGAACACCATATTATAGAGATAATATTTGAGGTTTGTTCTGCTTTCGGAACAACAGGCTTATCAATGGGGATAACCCCAGAATTATCGAATATTGGAAAATGCATTATTATGGCATTAATGTTTATTGGAAGGATTGGGTTGACTTCATTCTTATATATTATTGGCGGGAAAGAAAAGCAGCCTAATTTTCATTATCCAAAAGAACGAGTTATTATTGGCTAAAAGAGCAGCCCGGAAGAGCTTCCGGACTGCTTTTTTACATTTATTGTCTTAATCAGTTCCGCGGCTGACATCCTTTGTCGGGTGCATGAAAGGATACCCCTGAGGCGGTTTCTTGCTTTCAAGCAATTCTTTGTTTTCAGTTGTGTTCCAGCCAATATCATTGGTCGGATGAACCCATTCATCGCCAGCCATTACTGCAGGATCTGTTTCATCGCTCCATTTTTCCAGGGGTGAGTTGTCTGAGGAGTAAAAACTGTCCCCAATCGTAACGCCGAACGAATTCTCAAACGGCGGCTGCAGCTCCATTCCAGTATCCTTAAAGCTTGGTGCCTCAATTTGGTGTGGAAGTGTCTCATCAATACCGAAGTTCTTCTTGTTTTTACTGTTCTTATTTGTCAAAGCGGCTCATTCCTTTTTTACTTATTTTTTACTGAGTGTGTTATTTTATTGATTGTTTTCAGCAGTAAAATAAGGAAACTGAATTCAGGAATGAAACCCGTTTTTTTACGGAAAATAAAAAAGTAAATTTTCTTTTCAGGAGGAGATTAGGATGGCTAAACGCAAAGCTGAATATAATGCGGTTGAGAAATATAGCAAAACACCTAAGAAAAACTTACAGGAATCAGAGTTTTCGGCTGAATTCAGCCAGGGTGAAAACCCAATGAAAAACGCAAACCGCAACTCCAAACATGGGACAGAGGGAAGAGCCTAGTGGAAAAAAAGGAGCAAAATGACGCCAAACAAAGCAATTCTTCTAATGTTGAATTTGGCATGGAGTTTGGCGATATAAATGCAAATAAATTATATGAACTTCCATTTATGAACCGTGAAAAAAATAAAAAGAAGAATGATGATAAGTGCTAAAAAAAACCGGCGAAAGTGGCCGGTTTTTTGCTGATCTTATAATTTGGCTATGTTTAAAGCTAAATGTTGATTTAGCACGTGTTGATTGGAGCGAAAGGCGCGAGAATCCTCGAAATTCCATTCGCATTTCCTTCGTGCGGTGTTTATTCAAAGAAGCTTTTCCAAAGTCCTGCGGGTGCAGCTACCCAAGGGGGACCCCGCAGGCGTAAAACGCCGAGGAGGCTCCCGGAAGCCCGCGGTTCTCTGAGTGCCTGCAGCGGAAGTCAACACTCAAGGTTAACAGAACCTATAATTTAAGAGAACTAGAAAAGATGGATACCTTTTCTGAACTCGAATCAAAATAGGCAAGAAAGGCAGTTTCCATCCTTTCAAGTTTTCCTTCGACTAAATATTTCTCTAAATTAAAAGACAATCTTTCGAGCAATGTGTGTTTATATATTTCCTTTTCATTCAGCTTAAGGCTGGAAAAATCTTCTCCAAGCTGTGCTGGATGTTCCAGCAGGTGCTGATAAATCTTTGACCTTTCCGCCCTTTCAAAGCTAGCCTGCCACCATGGCTTTCTTGGCTTGTACTTTTGCTTGGAAATATAGTCATACTTCATTAGACCTTCAACCATATCCAGGTCCGCTATATCTTTTGACTGCAGGAATTCAAACAGGCGTCTGAAAAGATCCTCTAGCTGATGTCCGATTCTGGACCAGCCTTTTAGCTCCCAATAGCTGCCAAACTCCTGGAAGAAATCGAATGGCGTTGGGAAGACTTTTGTAACCAAATATTCGATGGTGGCATCCATCCTGTGGTCATTCCAGTATTTCTCTAGTACATCCTCAACCTGTTTAATACGGATAATGTCATCAAAAGATAAAACATTATTCCCTAGTATTTCGTATGGTGAATGGTCCATATAGATATATTGATGTTCCTCGGCTCTTAGCCTTAACCCTGTGCCCCGGAGCATTTTTAAAAATCCAAGCTGCAGTTCTTCCGGGCGCATCGCAAAAACATCATTGAACGTTTTCTTGAATGAATGATAATCTTCCTCAGGCAAGCCTGCAATTAAATCAAGATGCTGGTCAATTTTTCCTCCATCTTTAACCATCGTAACAGTACGGCATAGCTTATCAAAGTTCTGCTTCCTCATTACTAGTTCGTTTGTATAGTCATTGGTTGACTGCACGCCAATTTCAAAACGGAACAGTCCTGAAGGCGCTTCCTTGTTTAAAAACTCTATCACTTCCGGCCGCATGATATCAGCAGTGATTTCAAACTGAAATACGGTTCCAGGCAGATGCTCGTCAATTAAAAATTGGAACATTTCAAGAGCATAGCTACGGCTGATATTGAAAGTCCGGTCTACAAATTTAATGGTTTTCGCACCGTTCTTCATTAAATATCTGATGTCTTCCTTAATCTTTTCTCTGTCAAAATAGCGTACGCCGACTTCGATTGACGAAAGGCAGAACTGGCAGCTGAAGGGACAGCCCCGGCTTGTTTCTATATAGGTAACACGCTTGGATAGATGTGGAATATCTTCTTCAAATCGGAATGGAGAAGGCAGCTCGCGCAAGTCAAGTTTGTTTCGCTGAGGGTTCGTATGCACCTGGCCGTTTTTTCTGAAAGCTAGGCCGTGCACGTTCTCCATATTCAAGCCGCCATCCAATTCTGTTAATAGCTGCTTAAAGGTCTCTTCACCCTCGCCAATAACGATATAATCAAACTCTTTAACATTCTCCATCCATTCAGCAACATCATACGTTACCTCAGGTCCTCCAGCTACAATATGAATGGAGGGATCAATCTTTCTAATCATTTTAATAACCTTAATCGTTTCTTCAATATTCCAGATATAGCAGCTGAAGCCGATCACAGATGGCTTTTTGCTGATAAGATCTGTAACAATATTCATTACAGGGTCTTTAATCGTGTATTCAGCTATTTCTACATTGAAATCTGGCTCGGCATATGCCTTCAAATAGCGAATCGCTATATTTGTATGAATATATTTGGCATTCAACGTACTTGCAATTACTTTCATCTATTTTAAACTCCCTTTATTAGCCAACTTAAACATCATATAATTGTATCATATTTTTAACGGAATTAAATGAAGTAAAACATTGTCAGTTCAGAGGCAGCAATCGCTGATAATTATTTGAATATTATTAAAACAACGCCAAAGCTTGTTAGAAATATAGTAAAATGTAAGATATAAAAATTTTATAGCTTAGGGAGAGGGAAAGAATGAAGGTAAGCCTTTTTGCAACATGCCTGGTAGATATGTTTCAGGGAAACGCCGGCAAAGCAACAGTCGAATTGCTTGAAAGGCTTGGATGTATAATAGATTTTCCGGAATCACAGGTTTGCTGCGGGCAGCCTGCATTTAATAGCGGTTATGTAAAAGAATCAAAGGAAGCAATGAAAAGGATGATCGAAGCATTTGAACATTCAGAGTATGTTGTTTCTCCTTCTGGTTCATGCTCTTATATGTTTCATGAGTATCTGCAAATTTTTAAAGGCGATCCAGTTTGGGAACCGAAAGCCAAAAGACTGGCAGAAAAAACATATGAACTCACGCAATTTATCGTGGATATTTTAAAGGTAGAGGATGTTGGCGCGAGACTTGATGGGAAAGCCACCTATCATACGTCCTGCCATATGACCAGGCTTCTTGGGGTAAAGGAAGCACCAATAAAATTATTAGGGAATGTTAAAGGCCTCGAATTTACCGAGCTTCCAGGGAAAGAGCAATGCTGTGGTTTTGGCGGAACGTTCTCAGTCAAAATGGCACAGATATCTGAACAAATGGTAGATGAAAAGGTCCATCATGTTGAAGAGACTGGATCGGAATTCCTGATAGGCGCTGACGCAGGTTGTTTAATGAATATCGGCGGAAGAATTGGGCGGCAGGGCAAGCAGATTAAGGTACTGCATATCGCAGAAGTATTAAATAGCCGCTGAACATACATGATTTTTGTTGGGGGGAATAGGAGATGGCTATGAAAATCGGCACGGACGATTTTAAAGAGCGTGTAAATGCCGGCATAAACAACAGCTTTATGAGAGGGGCTGTTTCAGGAGCGCAGGAAAGGCTTCAGACAAGAAGGCTCGATGCTGCTGCCGAGTTAGGGAATTGGGAAGAATGGCGGTCTCTTGCTGAAGAAATACGCAAGCATGTCCTTGAGAATCTTGATTACTACTTATATCAATTAAGCGAAAATGTGGCGGAAAGGGGCGGCCACGTTTATTTTGCTGAAACTGCAGAAGAAGCATCAAGTTATATAAGGGAAGTTATTGAAAAGAAAAAGGCCAAAAAAGTAGTTAAGTCAAAATCAATGGTTACGGAAGAAATCCATTTGAATGCCTGTTTGGAAGAGGCAGGGTGTGAAGTCATTGAAACGGATTTGGGAGAATACATCCTGCAGGTGGACGACCATGATCCCCCATCCCATATCGTAGCACCGGCCCTTCATAAAAATAAAGAACAGATTCGTGACGTGTTTGCGGAAAAGTTGAATTATCAGAATACTGAGAAGCCGGAAGAGCTGGCCTGGCATGCAAGAGAAATGCTTCGCCAGGAGTATTTAACCGCAGACGTTGGCATAACAGGCTGCAATTTTGCCGTTGCGGAAACAGGTTCCATAACGCTGGTAACAAATGAAGGCAATGCAGATCTGGTGACGGCTTTGCCAAAGACCCAAATTACTGTAATGGGTATGGAAAGGCTTGTTCCTACCTATGAAGAAATGGAGATACTAGTCAGCATGCTGACAAGAAGCGCAGTCGGCCAAAAACTTACCAGCTATATTACAGTGCTGACAGGACCCAAAGAAAGGCTCGATGTTGATGGTCCGGAAGACTTCCATTTGGTCATTGTTGATAATGGGCGATCAGGTATTTTGGGAGGAGAGTTCCAATCCATCCTGCAATGCATTCGCTGTGCTGCCTGTGTCAATGTATGTCCGGTATACAGGCATGTAGGCGGGCATTCATACGGTTCCATATACTCCGGTCCGATCGGAGCGGTCCTTTCGCCATTGCTGGGTGGCTATGATGATTATAAGGAACTGCCGTATGCCTCAACTTTATGCGGAGCCTGCACGGAAGCATGCCCGGTTAAAATACCGCTCCATGAACTCCTTCATAAGCACCGCCAGGTTATTGTGGAAAAAGAGGGAAGGGCTCCAATATCAGAAAAAATGGCTATGAAGGCTTTTGGACTTGGAGCAGCTTCGCCATCGCTCTATAAGCTGGGGTCAAAACTAGCTCCAACAGCGATGAACCCGTTTACAGCAGGCGATAAAATAACAAAGGGGCCAGGACCTTTAAAAGCCTGGACGGAGATCCGCGATTTTCCGGCACCAAATAAAGAAAGATTCCGGGATTGGTTCATAAACCGGCCAAAAGGAGGCGGACAGCAATGAGAGGAACAATTCAGAACAGAGACACTTTTCTCAGCAAAGTTGCAAGCCGCTTAGGCAGAGAAAAAAGAGCCTCAGAAGTCGAGCGGCCAAAGTGGAGTTATAACCCCCAGGATGCGGTTTTAAAAGAAGCGAATGCAGATGAATTGCTCGAAGCCTTAAAAACCCAGTGTACGAAAATACACACGGATTTGCTTGTAACGGACGCAAACCATTTACCGGAAACAGTGAAAGAAATTGTTTCCGAATATGGCGGAGGTCCAGTCGTAGCCTGGAAGGACGACCGCTTTGGACAATTCGGGCTTACACCGCTGTTCAAGGAAATCTGGCCGAAAGAAAATGTGGAAATACACGAATGGGATTATTCCTTGGAAAAAAGAAATATAGGGTATGCCGAGCATGCAAATATCGGAATCACGATCAGCGATATTACACTGGCTGAATCTGGCACAGCTGTCCTGTTCAGCGGCAAGAATCGAGGCCGCACTGTCAGCTTTCTGCCTGCTGCATCAGTAATCCTTATCCCTAAAAGCTCACTGGTTCCCCGCATGACACAAGCGGCAAGGATGATCCGTGAAAGAGTAGAGTTAGGAGAACAGGTAGCATCTTGCATCAATTTTATAACAGGGCCAAGCAACTCTGCCGATATTGAAATGAACCTCGTCGTCGGTGTCCATGGACCAGTCAAAGCAGCATATATTGTTATTGAAGATTTGTAAAAGGTGAAAGGGTGTGCTGAGAAAGGGATCAGCACACCCTTTTTAAATGCGGTTTTGGTGGTTCTGCTGCAATTAGTTTCGATAACAGCAGCTAGGGATAATCTTTTCTAAGGAGTGATTTATTATCTGCGATTTGGCATAATTTCGGTGGTTTAACATAGTGGATAATCAGAAAAAACAAAAGCACTTGGCTCCTCCTTCGCCAAGTGCGATGATAGCCACACATGCTATCCCCACTGCTTCCAAGATAGCATGCAAGTTTTATAATAGTAGTAAAAGCTTGTAAAGAATTATTTAACTTTCGTAAAAAAGGGAGGACAATATTAAAAACGCCAAACTTTGTTAAGATTGGCGCTTTTTCAGGTGACGTCCCAGGCGAGATTCGAACTCACGACCTACAGCTTAGGAGGCTGTCGCTCTATCCAGCTGAGCTACTGAGACAAGTTATTATTAATATACAGTTTGTAATTACATTCAGTATGGCTTTAATCCTGTTTCTTCCTCTACGAGTTAATCAGGGGAGTGAATGCGTCGAAACAAAGCTACACAGATGCAACTCATAGATGTCTACGCTTAGCTGAACTACTGGGACTTGAATTAAATGAACTTATGTGACACAGTTACTTATTATAATGCCTTTATCAGTTTTGGTCAATGGATATGCAAAAGAAAGAACCGGCCACTTTTAATGGCCGATTCGTCTTTTAGTTTGTAAGCTTTTTACGATAAAACCGGACATATGCCCTTGTTCTATCTTTTAACTTCTTTAGTTGTGAGGTTTTAAGTTCAATTATAGGCTGAGCAAATGATGTAATCAGTTTGCTTGATAAAAGCAGAGTCAGCAATAACGAAATACCAGCAAGCAGCAGGAAGGTTTCCGGTTTGTTAAAGTAGTTTTGCACATCGCTTTCCCTGAATACACGGACAAAGAAACCGTGCAGCAGGTAGACGTAAAGCGTATTTTTCCCCAGGTTTGTAAAGAAGTACTGCTTTTGGGGAACGATTGAGTAAAAGCTAAATACCATGATTAAGCTAAGGATATAGAATCCCAGTCTTGTAAATACTGCTCCAATAGAAGCTGCACCCATATCTGTATATGGCTTGGAACCAAGGAGCCATTTATAATCTATATCCGGATAAAAGTAGAAACCGGTAAAGACAACTGCAAACACAATTAATGCACTAATTCTGAACTTCGGTTTAAATAGGGCATAAAAATGCTCTTTCTTTAAATAATACCCCAATAAAAATAAAGGAAAGAAAACAAAAGTCCTTGATAAACTTAAATAGTTTGAGATCCAGTCGGCATACCCGACGGCAAGGCCAATCAGCAGTGCGGCTGTCAATGAATAAACTGCTTTATGCTTGGCAAAGAAAAGCAGCATAATATTCCAGCAGAACATGCTGATCAGGAACCATAAAGACCAATGCGGGTTAAACGGATCCATTTCAAACGTTCCTTTATTATATAAAAAGTAATAGAAAACGGAATAAATGACCTGAAATATGATATACGGCAGTATGAGTTTTTTTGCGATTTTCTTTATATAGCCTTTTTTGTAAAAGCCTTTTGCAAAAAAACCAGATACTAATATAAATGCCGGCATATGAAAGGTGTAAATAACCTTGTATAAGGTGTAAATCGTTTCATTATCTTCAATAAAAGAGCGGAGCAAATGCCCGAATACGACAAAGAAGATTAAAATAAACTTGGCATTGTCGAAATAATAATCACGTTGTTTCATAAATCCTCCTCTATTAAAGACCCCCAAAAACTCTCTCTTTCTTTACCCACTTTAACATGAAGCAAACTCCTTTTCTCGTGTAAATAGAAGGTGTAATTTACATATAAAGTAAAATAAAAACGGGTGATCTAAAGTGTTATAATACAATATTTCCTCTGTTATATAATTATGTAAGCGGGATCACCTCATATATTATAACGCTCCATTTAAATTTCTTAAATCTGTTTCAATTTTTTTCTCTGAAATATAACATTTGTCACAGATAAATGGAATTAGTTCTTTTAGAATTGCCTTAGGGGAAAATTTTACGGTGTTTTAAGCCGTTTACCATATGAGGGAGGGAGAATATGTCAATCTTACCTAAAACAAATGAATTGGGATTTTATGAAATAAGGCTGGAGTCGATTGGCGGCCTTGGCGCCAATCTTGCAGGCAAAATGCTCGCGGAGGCTGGTGTTCTGGGGCTTGGACTGAATGGATCCAATTTTTCGTCTTACGGCTCTGAAAAAAAAGGCTCTCCAGTCAAAGGGTTTGTGAGATTTTGCGAAGCTGATACCGAAATACGGGCACATAGCCCAATTGAGCAGCCTCACGTTATCGGCGTTTTCCACGAAGCATTATATAAAATGGTGAATGTTGTCAGTGGCATGGAGCCTGAAGGAATTCTGCTTGTTAATTCTGCCAGGGAGTTTGATGATATAAAGCAAGATTTGAAACTGGAATATGGAACACTTGCCATTGTGGATGCCCTGCAGATAGCAGTAGAAGAAAAAACAAAAGTAAATACTGCGATGCTCGGAGCACTTTTCAGAATTTGCGATTTCCTTGATCCGGAGTCAATGAAAATGGTTATCCGCAAAACCTTTGAGAAAAAATATCCGCACCTTGTGGAACCCAATATCCGTACCTTCGATAGAGGATTTAATGAAGTAAAGTTCAAAACCTATGAAACTCCTGATAATGCAGAGGGGAAAGAGTTTCATAGAGCAGCACCTCAACTGGGCTTTGAAACCCAGGAAATCGGAGGAGTGATCACTGCACAGGCAAATAGTATTCTGAAAGATCTAAGCGGTTCAAGACAGGGGTTTCTGCCGCAATTTGAGCAGGAGCAATGCATCAACTGTGCAGCCTGCGATACAGTTTGCCCGGACTTTTGCTTTGTTTGGAAGGAGGGGGAAGACAAAAAAGGCAGGAAGCAAATGTTCCTGCAGGGTATCGACTATCAGTACTGTAAAGGCTGCTTGAAATGTGTCGAGGCTTGCCCAACTAGTGCTCTTAGTGACATGCGGGAAACAATGGGATTTGCGGATGCCCATAGGGTAAAGCAAAACTTTTCTTTAGCAGCAGGGGGGATGTTGTAATGGCAATTTTAGAAGATAACCTGAAAACAATGAAAGCAGCTGAACAGCTGACGACTTTTGAATCGGGAAATGAAATGGCTGCAATGGCAGCAGCACAGATCAATTATCACATTATGGGCTATTTTCCCATCACTCCTTCAACTGAAGTTGCTCAATACCTTGATCAGATGAAGGCAAGAGGGGAACATGATATTAAACTGATTCCCGCAGATGGCGAGCATGGCTCTGCAGGGATTTGCTATGGGGCTGCAGTCACAGGTGCACGTGTTTTTAATGCGACAAGTGCCAATGGTTTAATGTACATGCTTGAACAGCTTCCCGTTCAATCAGGAACCCGCTTTCCAATGGTTATGAACCTTGTAACCCGTTCAATCAGCGGTCCGTTGGACATTAGAGGGGATCATTCCGATTTGTATTTCGCACTGAATGCGGGCTGGGTTATTTTAACGGCCAAAACCCCTCAGGCAGTGTACGATATGAACATATTGGCGCTTAAAATCGCTGAGCATTCAAAAGTTCGCCTGCCTGTAATTGTTGCTTATGATGGCTTTTTCACCTCCCATCAAAAAAGGAAAGTAAATTATTTTAAAGACCGCAAAATTGTACAGAAGTTTGTAGGTGAATGCCCGACAGATTACAACTTTGCCAGAGATCCTAAAAAGCCTGTTACAATCGGTGCCCACATGAATGGGGACGATTTAATCAACAATCATTACCAGCAGTCAGAAGCAATGTATGCGGCTGGAGAAGTGTTTAAAGAAGTGTCGGAGGAATACGCCAAACTGTCCGGGCGTGACTATCCTGTACTGGATTTATATGGGATGGAAGATGCAGAGGTTGCCCTGTTCCTGCTAAATTCAGCTGCAGAGACAGCAAAGGATACAGTTGATAGCTTGGGCAAGCAAGGTATTAAAGCAGGCGTAATCAGCCCCAATATTATCCGTCCATTCCCGTCGGAGGAAATCCGCAAGGCTTTAAAGAATGTAAAAGCCCTTTTGATTGGGGAGCGTGCTGATTCATATGGCGGCCATGGACCAAATCTTACACACGAAGTAAAATCAGCTTTGCAGGAAGACCCTGAAAATCAAACCATTGTGTTAAGCAGAGTCTTTGGCCTTGGGGGAAAAGATTTCTATGCTGATGATGCAGAGGCGTTTTTCTCAGCTGCAATTGAGGCCAAAGAACAGGGCTATGCCGAAAAAGCATTTGATTATTATGGCCATATTCCCGGCAAGAAAGAGCAAATGCTGCTGCCAGTAATCACTCCGCAGCATGGAGAAGTATATAATACTGGATTGATTAAAACGGAAAAAGACCCTGAAACCAATAAATTAAAAGTTAAAATACCACCCCTCCGTGTGCTTGCTTCAAAACCGAAGCGAATTGCTTCAGGACATGGAGCTTGCCCAGGGTGCGGAATTTTTACAGGATTGGAATTGTTCTTTAAAGGGATTGAAGGGGATATAGTTGTCTTGTTCCAAACGGGATGTGCTTATGTAACGACTACATCCTACCCTTATTCATCTCATAAGCAAACGATGATTCATAATCTCTTCCAAAACGGGGCAGCTACCTTATCTGGAACACTGGAAGCCATTTTGGAATTAAAAGAGCGCGGTGAAATAGAAGTGTCAGATGATGCCACGTTTGTGATGGTGACCGGTGATGGAGGCATGGACATCGGAATGGGCTCAGCCATTGGCACTGCTCTTCGCAACCATAAGTTAATTATGCTTGAATATGACAACGAAGGCTATATGAATACAGGTTCGCAGTTGTCCTATTCAACACCGAAAGGCCATATGACAAGTACAAGCAATGTTGGCCGCACTCAAAAAGGGAAGAGCTTCCACCATAAGGATACAGCACAAATTATGGCGTCCACGAATATACCTTACGTATTTACCGGCAGTGAAGCTTTTCCGCAGGATCTAATTAAAAAGGCGGCAAAAGCGCAATGGTTTGCGCAAAACGTAGGAACTGTATATGGAAAGATTTTAATAACCTGCCCGCTGAACTGGAAGTCTGAAGAACGATATGGTGAAAAGATTCTTGAGGCTGCTGTAAACTCTTGTTTTTTCCCTCTTTATGAAGTAGAGGAAGGGATTACAACCATTACTTATAATCCGGAAGAAAAAAATAAAAGAGTTCAGCTACCTGAGTGGCTTAAATATATGGGCAAAACAAAGCATTTGCTGAAGGATGAAAACAAGATGCTTCTCAGTGAATTGGAAGAAGAAATTGAGTATCGATGGCAGCGAATCAAAGCCAAGCACGAACACCCATCACTATAATGGCAAAAGGCAAAGTACCGCGTGTACTTTGCCTTTTTTTATCCTATAAAATGGCCAAATGGAAAAATAATCTTTAAATGTATTTTTTATTCTATTATAATGAAGTGATTGAATAGTAAAAAGGATATACATAAATGACGTGATGATAGTTCTAATGGTTCACATCCTGTTTAATCACGAAGGAGGATAAAGGATGAAAGGGGCAACTAAGTTTAAAAGGATTAAAAAGGCAAATCGTGCACGGTATCAAACAAAATTACTAGATAAATTGGCTAACATAAGATGGTGGAAAAAACTTAAGCTTGGCCAAAAATATGGTGTAGCCCTTTTTGTAACAATCGGGCTTTTTACTGTATCTACCGTACTTACTTTTTTTCTGCTGATGATTGCCAATTCCAAAATGGATACTGTGAAGGATTCCGGAGATCAAGCGATTATGATTACTGAATCTGCATCGATTTTTCATCATAAAGGCAGTACGATCGGAAACTTTATCATCGACTCCAATCCCAAGCATTTAAAAACATTTGACCAGCTAGCAGAGGATTTTAACACATTAAAAAAGGAAATCAATCCTGCACTTACTGCTTCTGAAACGAAAGAGCTGTTTACACAGATTGACGTAAATGATCAAAAAATAACCAGCATATTCCATGATGTTATTGAGCCTAAAGTGAAGCTTCAGCATGTAAGAGAATACAGACTTGCGAAGCTGCAGGCTGACAACATCATTTCAGAGACTGTAGAAAAATTAAATACACTAAGCAGCATGTTGAAGGAGGAGCAGAAAAAAGCTGTTTCTTCAGCTAAGTCCGGACTGGTTCTAACTTTAATTGTCCTTGGTATATCCATCATTATTTCTGGCATCCTTGGGATTGCGAGTATCTTATTCATCGGGCGTATTATTTCAAGAAAGCTAAACCAGATTGTCCACGTTTCCAATGAAATTGCATCTGGAAATTTGAATGTGGAATCAGTAGAGTATGATGGAGATGATGAAGTAGCTGAGCTTAGCCGTGCCATTAACTCCATGAAAGAAAAACTCCAAACAATGATTCAGGAGATAAATTCCGTTTCAGGCTATGTAACAGAAAGAAGCGGGGAACTCAATATTTCTGCAAATGAAGTAAGAGCGGCAAGCCAGCAGGTTGCTTCAACAATGCAGGAGCTCTCCGGAGGGGCGGAGGATCAGGCAAGCTCAGCAGCCAGGTTATCGGCCATGATGGATGAGTATATGGAAAAAGTGGAAGAAGCCGCAAATAGCGGAATGGAAATTAAGAATGCTTCCAACGAGGTACTGTCACTCACTAAAAATGGGGATAAGGTCATGAAGGAGTCACAGCACCAAATGGGATTAATTAATAAGATTATGAAAACATCAGTCGACAAGGTTAATGGACTAGATGAACAGACGAAGCGAATTTCAAGGCTTGTTAAGGTCATTCAGGAAATTGCAGACCAGACCAATCTCCTTGCTTTAAATGCAGCCATAGAAGCCGCCAGGGCCGGTGAACATGGAAGAGGGTTTGCGGTGGTTGCAGATGAAGTAAGAAAGCTGGCAGAACAAGTATCATTTTCTGTTTCTGATATCACAAAAATTGTGGAGGGCATTCAAACCGAGTCCAATCGTGTAACTGGATCCTTGCAATCCGGCTATATACAGGTCGAAAAGGGAACAGAGCAGATCCAATTGACGGGAGAAACCTTCCAGAAGATCTATGAAGCTGTTAATTTAATGTCTAAAAATGTTAGTAATATTTCAAACAGCCTTGAACAGGTTTCAGTAAGTTCTTATCATATGAATCAATCAATTGGGAGCATTGCAGCAGTTTCCGAAGAATCTGCCGCAGGCATTGAACAGACAAGTGCCTCGATGGCCCAGACCAACCATTCAATGGAGGAAATATCCGACAATGCCCAGTCTTTATCGGAACTGGCTGAACAATTAAACAGTATGATTGCTAAGTTTAAGCTTTAGCATTTAGGCGTACCTTATGGGTACGCCTTTTTCTTCTTTGGCTATATTAAAGAATATAATGTTGATTTTGCACGATGCTGATTGGAGCGGAAGGCGAGGGCTCCTTCGAAAATGCCTTCTTATTTCCTGAGCTTATTGAGCGGAAATCAACAGGCAAGTATAACAGAGCTTCTTCTTTAGGGAGTTATGAAAATTATCCAATAGGATATATGACTCATTCAGTATAAACATTCAGTTTTCACTTCTATTTAAAGGGTTTTCGTCAAATTTTGTAGAAATATCTATTAATCGGATATCCCAATAGGAGGAAATAGAGTGGTTATTATGAATCAGGAGATCAAGCAGCTCTATGCCAAGATTGAGTCACTGGAAAAGGAAAATAAAGCGCTGGCTGAAAGTATTGGGGATGATGCCCCAAGTAAAAATATATTTGCCCGTTCAAAGGACGGAATCCTCATTTTTGATGATAATGATAAAATAATTGATGTAAATCCTTCGTTTTGCGAGATTATAAACCTTGATAGAACTGAATTGATCGGCAGGCATCTGGCGGATATTGTCCCGGTGAATAAACAATTCAAACTGGACAAACAGAGGGAACTTTTAAAGATGAAGGATAGTGTAAGAGGCATTCTTCCGATACATAGCGGCAAAAAAATCGTGGAATTTGATTTTACGACCAGTACGCTTAATAAGAGCGGGTATTATATGAGTGTGTTAAGAGATGTAACCGATAAGCGACTCTTAGAAAAGAAAGTAAAAAAAAATGAAGAGCTGTATACAGACCTTTTTATCGAGGCCTTGGATGGCATCATCTTTTGGCGAGGCAGCGGGAAGATTATTGATGCCAATGAATCGGCATGCAGGATTTTTGAGTGCACCCACGATGAGCTGCTTCAGAAACGATTGGATGATTTTGTTTACGAAAAAAATGAAAGGTACAAGCGTATAGTCAAAAATCTGTTCGACAAGGGCGGCATTCGGGATGAACTCTTCTTTCTCATGCCAAACGGCCAAATAAAATCCCTGGAATTTACAGTTAAATTAAACTCTGTTGAAGGCTACCATATGACTATTTTCAGGAATGTAAGTGAACGCCACCGCATGGAAAAGGAATTGCGGGAAAGTGAACTGAAATTCCGCCGCATTTTTGAGGGAGCGCTGGAAGGCATTCTCCTCTGGAATGATCAATTTCAAATCGTGGATATTAACCAATCCGGCCAGAGAATGCTGCAGATGTCAAAAGATGAACTTATTGGAGTTTCATTACATAGTATCTTGAATGATTGCAATATTACAAATGATGAGTTGAACCAGCAGATTAATAGCATAAAAAACGATGGGCAATCTGATGGCAGCCTCTCCATTACCTTAAAGTCAGGCAGAAAAAAATATTTTGAGTTTTCAAATAAGCATAACGTTTTTTCAAACTTAAGCATGACTACATTTAAAGACATAACAGAGAAGCTGGAAATGGAAGAACAGCTTCGAAAATCAGACACTTTAAATGTCATTGGGGAGCTCGCAGCAGGGATTGCCCACGAAATCAGAAACCCTATGACAGCCCTGAAAGGGTTTATCCAGTTGTTAGAAGATAGCATTGAGGAAGACCACTCCATGTATTTTAATGTGATAACCACAGAGCTGAGCAGAATTGATTCAATTATTAATGAATTCCTCATTCTTGCTAAACCTCAGGCGGTCAAGTTTGTCCAAAAAGATATCGCCCAAATCATGAAAGAGACGGTTGAACTTCTAAGTGCTCAGGCGGTACTGCATAATGTCCAATTTAGGATTTATTACGAAAAGGAACTGCCACTTGTTTTCTGTGAGCCCAATCAGATGAAAAAGGTATTTATCAATATCATAAAAAATGCGATTGAGGTCATGCCCAAAGGCGGATATATAACGGTTTCACTTCAGGCCTGCGGAGATAATAAAGTCAAGGTATCCATCCGGGATGAAGGATCCGGAATACCAGGCCATAAAATAAAAAAGCTGGGTGAACCTTTTTATACCACAAAGGAAAGAGGCACTGGACTGGGGCTAATGGTTACATATAAAATTATTGAGGAGCACAAAGGAACGATTGAAGTGGAAAGCAAACTCGGAAAAGGAACCGTGTTTCACATTTATTTGCCATATATTAAAAAGGCGGGAGAACAATGAACAGCAGAATTTATTCGAGAACGGAAACGCCAATAGGCGAGATTTATATTGTCATTGAAGAGCAGCTGCTTTCGGCAGTATACATTGGTGAAGAAGATTTTCTTGTTGGGGAAGAAGAATTTCAATTGAAGTTTGATCCTTCAAACCCATTGCTTAAGAAATGCAAACTTCAGCTTGATGAATATTTTAAAGGCGAGAGGAAGGAATTTAATCTCCCAGTAGACCCCCAGGGTACCATTTTTCAGAGATCTGTGTGGAAGGAGCTTTCTCTTATTCCTTTTGGTGAAACGAGAAGCTATCAGGATATAGCTTTGAAAATTGGAAAAGAAAAAGCGGTCCGGGCCATTGGTCAGGCAAACAAAGCAAATCGTTTGCCCATTATTATTCCATGCCATCGAGTAATCGGCAAAAATAAGTCTCTCACAGGATATGCCGGAACGCGGACAGATATTAAAGAGAAGCTGCTATTCCTGGAAGGGGCAAGGTTTAAGAGTTAAATATATTTACTTTAAAATCACCTTTCGGGTGATTTTTTATTTTTAAACACTGCTTGTAAAGTTGACGAAAACAAATGAATTTGATATATATCTAATTAGGTGCTTATCGAAAAAAAGGAGGCAATTACATTAAATGCAATTAAATCGTTTAGTATCTTTTTATAAAACAATGGGTGATCCCACAAGAATCCGGATTGTGTTTCTCTTGGCTAAAGGACCTTTGCATGGGCAGGCAATAGCGGGGAAACTGGGCTTGACACCGCCAACTATTACACATCATTTAAACAAATTGCGTGATATAAACCTGGTTTACCAGCGCAGAGATAAAAATACTGTCTATTTTTATCTGAATGAATCTGTGCTGAAACAGCAGTCAAGTGTACTTGCCAAACTGGCAGATAAGGAGGAAGTGAAAAAGATGGAAGAATTGAATATCGAGAATCAGAAGGTTATCGATAATTTCTTTACAAGCGACGGAAAGCTGAAAAATATTCCAGCCCAGAGAAAGAAGAAGCTAATGGTTTTTGAGCATCTTATAAAAGGGCTGAAAATGGGGAAAAAATACGAAGAAAAAGAACTCAATGAATATATTAAACAGTTCCATGAAGATTACGCCACGATACGCAGGGAATTCATCATCAATCATTATATGTACAGGGAAAATGGAATTTACGAGTTAAATCCGCCGGAAATGTGGGCGAAGATTGAAGGGTAAACGGCAAACGGCAGGCCCCTTTAAAAGCAAGGGCCCTGCGTATTTTATTGATAAAATTCAGGCCTGCGGTCCGTGAAAATAGGAATCATTGTACGGACTTCCTTCACCTTGTCAAGGTCAATTTCAGCCTCCACGATTTCTTTATCCTCTGAACCTTCGGCTAGAACTTCTCCCCAAGGATCAATGATCATGGAATGACCGGCAAATACATTCTCAGGGTCAGACCCTGCCCGATTGCAGGCAATCACATAGCATTGGTTTTCAATGGCTCGTGCAATTAAAAGTGCACGCCAATGGGCCAGTCTGGCCAATGGCCATTCAGCTACAACAAATAAGGCTTCTGCCCCTTCCGCTGTATGGGCCCGTATCCACTCCGGAAAACGGATATCATAGCAAATCATCCCTGCAAACAGTCTATTTTCCAATGAAAATGCACCCTTCGCTTTACCCCCAGTTAAATAGAGATGCTCATTCATGAGCTTGAATAAATGCAGCTTGCTGTACTGGTGGATAGGTTCTCCATTTTTATCCACGACTAAAAGAGTATTGTAAACGCCATCGGCAGTTTTATTTGCAACAGATCCACCCACCAGATGAACATGATTGTTTTTCGCAATCCCTTTTAAAAAGGCGAGGGCTGCAGCGGCACCCTGATCTGCTATATCATCCAATCTGGTTAAATCATAGCCTGTCGTCCAAAGCTCTGGAAGTACGATAACATCAGGGTTTGATGTTAGCGCCTTTTCAATCATTGCATCGGCTGCTTCATAATTCTTTTTTGGTTTGCCAAACATAATATCCATCTGCAAACAAGTAATCTTTAATTTCATGAAAATCCCCCGCATTCATTCTATTCTCTTTTACTTATGTTAAAATTAGTCCGATAGATAACAATATTCAAAATTTAACTTTACAACTTATCATTTACGTTATATCATTTGTGACTATATTTTCAATCTTTTTTTAAAATGAAGTTCAAAAAGTCCGGGAAAAATAACGGTCAAATCTGGTTTTTGCTGAAGCAGCTGCAAGCTAGCGCTCCGCTCCTTTACCTCCTTGGATCTTTTTGTCCACCTTTTTAAACACGTACTAAATATTTAAAGCAGGTGAAAAACTTTGATTAATTATCCACATTCAGATTTGCTGAAAAGTTTGCCGAAGCAATTTTTCGCATCTTTAGTATCGAAGGTTGGGAAACAACTTGAACAAGGCCATGATGTGATCAATCTTGGGCAAGGAAATCCCGATCAGCCCACTCCCGTCCATATTGTTAAAAAGCTCCAAAGCGCAGCCGAAAAGCCAGTAAATCACAGATACTCTCCGTTTCAGGGATTTCCGTATCTGAAAAAGGCGGCTGCTGATTTTTATAAAAGGGAATATGATGTAGATGTAGATCCGGAAACCGAAGTCGCCATATTGTTTGGAGGAAAGGCTGGCCTGGTTGAAATTCCTCAATGCTTGTTAAACCCTGGCGATACTGTTCTTGTGCCAGATCCCGGTTATCCAGATTATTGGTCAGGTGTAGCGCTGGCAAAAGCAGAAATGGCGACAATGCCGTTAAAAGAGGAAAACGGCTTTTTGCCTCTTTACAGCCAGCTTACAGATGAACAGCTTAATGCTGCTAAACTTATGTTCCTCAATTATCCAAACAATCCCACTGGAGCCGTGGCCAGTGAAAAATTTTTCCAGGAAACAGTTGAGCTCGGCAAAAAACATGGAATTTGCATTATTCACGACTTTGCTTATGGCGGCATTGGCTTTGACGGCAAGAAGCCGGTCAGCTTTCTACAAGCAAAGGGAGCAAAAGAAGCAGGAATTGAAATTTATACTCTTTCAAAAACATATAATATGGCAGGCTGGAGAATCGGTTTTGCGGTTGGAAATGCGAGTGTTATTTCTGCCTTGAACCTTTTGCAGGATCATCTATATGTAAGCTTGTTTGGGGCTGTCCAGGAAGCTGCTGCAGCTGCACTTACTGAATCACAGGAATGTGTCAAAGAACTGAATGCCCTATACGAAAGCAGGCGGAATGCATTCATTTCAGGCCTTCAGGAAATAGGATGGGATGTCAAAGCACCTGAAGGGTCTTTCTTTGCTTGGTTAAAGGTACCAGAAGGTTGTTCATCCGAAGAATTTGCTGATCATTTGCTCGAAAAAGCCCATATTGCCGTTGCGCCTGGCATCGGGTTTGGAAAATATGGGGAAGGATATGTGCGTGTAGGCCTGCTCACCTCAGAGGAGAGACTTAAAGAAGCAGTGGAGCGAATTAGGAAGTTAAATTTATTTTAAAATTTTTCATATAAACAATTGACAAACAGGTTTAACCCTGTCATAATCCTAATTAAATTTTAATTCGAAATTAACTAAATACTAATTTTCGTTTTCTTATCAAGAGCAGGCGGAGGGACTAGCCCTATGAAGCCCGGCAACCGACTTACCAGTAAGCACGGTGCTAATTCTTGCAGCTTATTAAAGCTGATAGATAAGAAGATGTTAGTTTAATCTGCTAACCTCTTCTTATTTGAAGAGGTTTTTTTATTGCCCGGACTTGCCGAAATGAAAGGAAGAAAATATATGAGTGAAATTATCGCAACATATCTAATTCATGATGCAAAACATAATCCTGAGAAAAAAGCAGAGGAAATCGCATTAGGCCTAACGGTCGGTTCATGGACTCATTTACCTGTACTGGAAAAAAATCAGCTTCGTAAGCATAAAGGCAGAGTTGTTTCGGTTGAAGTCCTTTTAACAGCAGAAGGCAGCAAGGAAACGGCCGCCATCATTAAAATCGCCTATCCAACTGCTAATTTCAGTCCGGATTTGCCAGCTATTTTAACAACAGTTTTTGGAAAGCTATCACTGGACGGGAAGATTAAGTTAATAGATTTACAGTTTTCCAATGAGATCAAAAGCTTTTTCCCTGGCCCTCGGTTTGGGATTGAAGGTTTAAGAGAAAAGTTGAATGTCCGCAGCAGGCCGCTGCTGATGAGCATTTTTAAAGGTGTTCTCGGCAAGGATATGAATTTTTTAACTTCACAGTTGAGGGAACAAGCACATGGCGGCATCGACATTGTGAAAGATGATGAAATTTTATTTGAAAATGAACTCACCCCTTTTGAAGAAAGGATTACGGAAGGTAAAAAGGTGCTTGGCCAGGTTTTTGAAGAAACCGGTCACCGCACACTTTATGCAGTGAATTTAACAGGCAGGACCTTTGATTTGAAAGCGAAAGCCAGAAAAGCAGCAAGCCTTGGTGCGGACCTTCTCCTGTTTAATGTCTTTGCATATGGACTGGATGTTCTGCAGGAGTTAAGAGAAGATGACGGGATTGGGCTGCCGATTATGGCACACCCTGCTGTCAGCGGTGCCCTGTCTGCTTCAAGCATCTATGGAATTTCTTACTCACTGCTTCTGGGCAAGCTTCTCAGGTATGCAGGAGCGGATTTATCGCTTTTCCCTTCACCATATGGTTCAGTGGCACTAGAAAAGGAGCAGGCGATTTCGATAGGGCAATCATTAACATCCGAAGATTTCTGCAAAAAGACGTTTCCGGTACCATCAGCAGGTATTCATCCAGGCCTAGTGCCGCTGCTTTACCATGACTTTGGAACAGACAGTGTGATTAATGCGGGCGGGGGAGTACATGGGCATCCGGATGGAGCAAAAGGCGGCGGCTTAGCCTTCCGCCAAGCGATTGATTTAACTTTAAATGGAAATTCATTATCTGAATCTCTTTCAGATTATCCAGAACTAAAAAAGGCGATAGATTTATGGGGACATACAGAGGTGAAAGCTAAGAATGCCTAATATAGCTGTTTTTTGTGATTTTGACGGAACCATTACGGAAAAAGATAACATCATTAACATTATGAAAGAATTTGCCCCGCCTGAATGGGAAGAGATAAAGAATAAAATATTGTCCCAGCAAATTTCAATTCAGGAAGGAGTAGGGAAGATGTTTTCCCTCCTTCCATGCAGCCTTAAGGAAGACATTATAAAATTCACATTGGACAATGGCAAGATAAGAACCGGTTTTCAGGAATTTGTGGATTATTTGAAAAAAGAAAATATACCGCTTTATATTGTCAGTGGAGGAATTGACTTTTTTGTGCAGCCAGTTTTAGAGAAATATGGCCCATTTGAAGCTGTTTATTGCAATGGTTCAGATTTTAGCGGCGAAACAATCAAAATTTTATGGCCCCATAGCTGTGATGATGAATGTGAAAACAGTTGCGGCTGCTGCAAGCCTTCTATTATGAGAAAGCTTGAGGCTGGAGATACCTATAAAATTGTCATAGGGGATTCTGTTACCGATCTGGAGGCTGCAAAACAGGCAGATTTAGTTATTGCAAGAGACTTGCTGATAGAGAAAAGCAAAGAAATGAATCTTAATTATCACGAATTTGAAACGTTTTATGAATGCATTGATATTTTGAAAAATGTAAATGGGGTGAGCTTATGAGCTTAGCGGAAGAAAAATGGAAAGAGCTTGCTGATATAAAAGATGAATTGGCTGAAAGAGACTGGTTTATGGGGACTAGCGGCAATTTGGCGATCAAGGTCTCCGACAGCCCCCTTCAATTCCTTGTAACAGCAAGCGGGAAGGATAAAAGGAAACGGACAAAGGAGGATTTCCTCCTTGTTGATGAAATTGGGCGCCCTGTTGAGGAGACCCATCTAAAGCCTTCTGCGGAAACGCTATTACATGTGGAGATTTACCGGAAAACGAAAGCAGGGTGCAGCCTTCACGTCCATACTATTGACAATAATGTCATATCGGAAATTTATGGCGACCAGGAGGCAGTCACATTCAAAGGACAAGAACTCATTAAGGCATTTGATAAATGGGAGGAGGATGCTGTTCTTCGGATTCCGATTATTCCGAATCATGCGCATATTCCTACGCTCGCCAAATGTTTTTCCTCCCATATAAGTGAAGATGCAGGTGCTGTTTTAATTAGAAACCATGGAATTACCGTTTGGGGAAAAACATCTTTTGAAGCAAAAAAAGTACTCGAAGCTTCTGAGTTTTTATTTCGTTATCAGTTAAGGCTGCTGGAACATAAGCCTTATCAGTTATTTAAAGTCGTGTAATTAACTTTAATAATAGTGCATGTTGCCTTTAGTTGGATTATTTAAAGTATGTTGTGATATTGCTAATCGCTTATTTAGCACCGTGTTGATTGGAGTGGAGGGCACGAGATCCTCGAAAATGCATCCGCATTTCCTTTGTGCGATGTTAAATCGAAGAAGCTTTTTCAAAGTCCTGCGGGAGAAGCGTACCCAGGGAGACCCCACAGGCGCATATCGCCGAGGAGGCTCCCGGTAGCCCGCGGTTCGCTGAGTGCCTGCAGCGGAAATCAACACTCAAGTTTAACAGATTGGAAAATGATAATTTACAAATGGAAGGATTGGTGACTTTGGCACACATCGTATTACAAAGCACAAAACAAGAAATCAGAAACCAGGAAGAGGTTGCAGCTTTCCTTGAAAAGCAGGAAGTTATTTATGAACAATGGGCAATTGATAAGCTTCCTGAAAACCTTCAGGAGAAATATCTGCTTTCTGATGAAGAAAAGCAAGTGATTCTGGATACATTTTCTGAAGAAATTAAAGATATTTCCGAGAGAAGAGGCTATCAGGCCCAAGACGTTATTTCCCTTTCAGAGAATACGCCAAACTTGGATCAGCTTCTTCAGAATTTCCAGCAGGAACACCATCATACAGATGATGAAGTAAGATTTATTGTCAGCGGTCATGGAGTTTTTATCATCCAAGGAAAAAATGAAGAATTCTTTGAGGTTTTTCTGAATCCCGGAGACTTAATTTCTGTACCTGAAAACATCCGCCATTATTTTACTTTGCAGGAAGATCGGAAGGTTGTTGCTATCCGTATTTTTGTGACTACAGAGGGCTGGGTCCCAATCTATGAAAAGGAAGAGGTTCATAATTAAAATGAAATCCCTTTGCCAAGCGGCAAAGGGATTTTTGTCTTTCATTTTTCCACAATAACGAATGGTTATTTTTTACAAATAAACATCCGGAAATTCCAACTAAAACATCGTCGAAAACACTGGATAATGTTGGCTTGTTATGTCGAAAAGCAAGAAGGAAAAGGTAAAATTACTGTCGATTTAAATTCTTTTGGAAAAAGATTGTCTAATATTGCGAATCTATTTACATTTATAGAAATTCTTGTAATAATGCTTCAAGTAGCCATATTTTCATTTATTTAAATGGATAAAGGGATAGGAGTAGGAGGAAAAGAAGTTGCGCCATAAAAGAACAGTTATGCTGGCTGAAATTCAGCAAAAGAGAGAAAAAATGATAGAAACGGCAAAGAAAAATGGACTAGCCAGCGAAGAAACAATACGCTGCAGCCAGGAGCTTGATCAATTAATTTATGAATATCAATGTGCCATTAAAAAAGAGGAAGAACATAAGAAAAGAATGAAAATTTCAATCAGACAAATGATTCTTTTATGGAAGAAGGCTGTTGTTTGAAGATAACAGCAAATATATATAATAAGGAAGGCAAAGAACTTTAATAGGAATATTGCAAAGCAATTTTAAAAGGATCCCGTGAGGATCCTTTTAAAATTAGAATATCTCGATAAGGAAAATCATAAATAAAAGTCCGATTATAAACGAGTAGGTGGATGTACGTTCATTCCCATCTCCATGGCTTTCCGGAATTAACTCCTTATAAATAATAAACAGCATAGCCCCTGCAGCGAAGGCCAAACCGTAGGGAACAAGAAACTCAATATAAGAAGTCAAATAGAAGCCGAGGAGAGACATAACAATTTCAATTGCTCCTGTTAATGTGGCAATTATAAATGCCTTTAGCTTGCTGATTTTCTGGTTAATTAAAAATAATGCTACCAGAAGACCTTCCGGGGCATTTTGGAGCCCGATTGCAAATGCAATTAAATTCCCTGTATCCTGTGAACTGGAAGCATAACTGACACCGACTGAAAGCCCTTCCGGAATATTATTGAGGGTAATTGCAGCAATGATTAGCATGGCTTTCTCATCAAACTCAATTCCTTTACTGGAATGCTGCAGATCAAGATGGGGGATGTTTTCTTCTAAAATAGTGAGAGCCAAAACGCCCAAAAAAATTCCCGTAGCAAGCGGAATAAAGCCTCCTATACTAAGCGCCTCGGGTATAAGCCCCATAGTCGATGCAGCCATCATAATCCCCGCTGTAAAAGCAAGTAATGTATCACGCCATCTATGAGTAACCGAGCCTTTCATAAATAGAATAAGCAATGCGCCCAATCCTGTTGATAAGGCGGATAGCACACTGCCGATAAATACCTCTGTCATAATTAATTCCCTCACTTATCTCTTAAAAAAAGCCCGATTAAAAAAATAAACAGTAAATCCACTTGTATGTGAAACTGTGATTTATGTCATTGTGCAAATCTGAATATTCCTTATAGTATAAATTAATGAATTCTATAAATACAAGAGTTCATATATTCTTCCATACTTCCACTTCTTTGTTATCTGCAAACATATTCACATTATTGCAAGGCTAAAGAGAAGTCCGCCTAAAAAATTCAACATGCCGAACAAAAATTTTCCGCAGCAAGAGGCACAATTCTCATGAATTCTTTTTATTGTTAGTACTATGCCTGTATTGCGAATCATATATCGTAATACATAGCAATTTATATAAAACTTAAAGCAAGCGCTTTCTATCTAGCTTTAAGTTATGAGGAGGGAAAGTTGTTAATGCACATTGTCGTCTGTGTCAAGCAAGTGCCTGATACAAAGATCATTAAAATTAACCCAAAAACCAACACTCTTGACCGCCGAAGCGCTCCTGCCATTTTAAACCCTTATGACGCCCATGCGGTCCAGGAAGCTGTGAAAATCAAAAAGATGCTGGGAAAAGGGATTATTTCTGTATTATCCATGGGACCTCCCCAGGCAACTGCTGTTATTAAAAAAAGCATTGAAATTGGCGCCGACCGGGGATTTTTAATTTCAGACCGCGCATTTGCCGGTGCAGATACACTGGCAACGAGCTATGCACTTTCTAAAGCATTAGAGCGCATTTCGAAGGAAAATCCTGTAGATCTAATTATTTGTGGAAAACATGCAATTGACGGGGATACCGGGCAGGTAGGACCTGGGATTGCACGCAGGCTGGATATTCCCCCTGTAACGAACGTTATAGAAGTCTCAGAACTGAATGAAAGTGAAAGTACAGTCCTTCTAAAAAGGAAAATTACCAGCGGATATGAATTGATACAGGCCCAAGTCCCGTGCCTGCTGACGGTTGAAAAAGAGATTAATAGCATTGAATATTCCCCTATGCCAAATATGATTAAGGCTGCCAGATATGAACCTGTCATTTGGTCTGTAAATGATTTGGAAGATGTGGACCGTACACAGCTTGGACTTAAAGGTTCTCCTACGATTGTCGGGAAAATGTTTACTCCTCCCAAACCTGAAGGAGGAAAAAGGCTGGAAGGGAATGCAGATGAGCAGGTTAAGCAGCTCATGGAACTATTAAGCGACAAAAAAGAATTATTTGCTCCACAGTAACAGAAAAGATAAGGGGGGATCCTCATGATGGAGGAATACCGGGGAGTATGGGTATTCATAGAACAAAATGATGGGAAAATTGAAGGTGTTTCCCTGGAATTGCTCGGTGCCGGAAGAAAGCTGGCAGACAAACTGGAAGTGCCTCTTTCTGGCGTTCTTTTAGGCTATAAAGTAAAGCCATTAAGCCAGGAGGTTATTTCATATGGAGCAGACCAAGTGTATGTTATAGACCATGAAGTTATGAAAGATTACCGGACAGAATCTTATATGCAGGCAGTCATCAATCTTGCCGAAAAATACAAACCTGAAATTTTCCTTTATGGCGCTACAGCAAATGGAAAAGATCTTGCAAGTGCAGTTGCAACAGATTTAAGCACTGGATTGACTGCGGATACTACTATGCTGGATGTCGAATTGGAGAAAAGATTGCTGGAGGCAAGCCGGCCTGCTTTCGGTGGAAACATTATGGCAACCATTCTTTGTAAGAAGCACCGGCCGCAGATGGCCACTGTCCGTCCAAAAGTAATGAAAGCCCTAGAGCCTGATCCCCGCAGACAGGGTGAGGTAATAGAAGAGCCCATCACATTAAAAGAAGAAGACATGCGCACAAAAGTACTTAAAATTGTGAAAGATGTCACAAAAAAAGTGAATTTAGCTGACGCGCATGTAGTTGTTGCAGGCGGGAAAGGCATGGGCGATTTGCAGGGATTCCAGCTGATCCATGAGCTTGCAGACACTATAGGAGCTACAGTCGGTGGAACAAGGGACGTAGTTGAGGCAGGGTGGCTTCCGCATGAACAGCAAATCGGACAGACAGGCGAAACCATTACACCGAAAATTTATTTTGCCATCGGAATATCGGGAGCCATTCAGCATATAGTAGGCATGAAGAATTCCGAGTTTATCATAGCAATTAACAAAGATCCGGAAGCTCCTATTTTCGATGTGGCCACATATGGCATCGTTGGTGATGCTATGGAAATCGTGCCAAAATTAATAAAGCAATTTAAAGAAGCGCGCGAAAGAGGCGGTGAAATAAGCTATGTCTGAGAAATTTGATGTAATAGTAGTCGGAGCAGGACCTGCAGGGACCTCGTGTGCATATACTTGTGCCAAAAATGGATTAAAAGTTTTGCAGATTGAAAGAGGAGAATATCCTGGCAGCAAGAATGTAATGGGCGGCGTTTTATATCGTAAGCAAATGGAAGAAATCATTCCTGAATTCTGGAAAGAGGCTCCGTTAGAGCGTCCTGTCATTGAGCAACGCTTCTGGATGATGGATAAAGAGTCGTCCGTAAGCTTTGGGTATAAGGGGCTTGAATGGGGGAAAGAGCCATACAATAATTTCACTGTGCTTCGAGCACCATTTGACCAATGGTTTGCCAAAAAAGGTGTCGAACAAGGCGTCCTGTTAATAAACGAAACAGTGGTATTGGAATGTCTTACAGAAAACGGAAAAGTGGTTGGTGTCAGAACGGACCGGCCTGGTGGAGATGTTTATGCAGATGTCGTTGTGCTTGCTGACGGCGTAAATTCCCTGCTTGCCAAACAACTGGGCTATCATAAAGAATTCCGTCCCGATGAAGTAGCACTGACGGTTATGGAAGTAATCAATCTCTCGAAAGATAAAATTAATGATCGCTTTAACCTTGAAGATAACCAAGGCTGCACGATAGAGATTTTCGGTGACTCTACTAAAGGGAACCTCGGAACTGCTTTTATCTATACCAATAAGGAAAGTGTCAATATTGGTGTGGGAACAACGCTTTCAAGTATGATAAAGGCAAAGCTGAAGCCTTACGATCTCCTTGATTATTTAAAGACCCATCCAATGGTGAGGCCATTGATTGAGGGGGGAGAATCGGCTGAGTATCTCGCACATTTAATTCCGGAAGGTGGCTACCATTCCGTGCCAAAGGTGGCTGGAGATGGTGTTCTCCTGGTTGGTGATGCTGCACAACTCGTCAATGCGATACACAGAGAGGGCTCCAATATGGCAATGGCTTCAGGAAAAATGGCAGCTGAAACGATTATTGAAGCAAATAAACGAGACGACTTTAGCGAAGCCAGCTTAAATCAATACAGGGAAAAACTTTATCAAAGTTTCATTATAAAAGACCTGGAAAAATACAAAGATGCTGCACACACCTTTGAGCACTACCCACAATACTTCAAAGAATACGTCCCAATGATGAATAGGGCGGCCAGCAAGTTCTTTACAGTAGATGGAACACCTAAGAGAGATAAGCAGAAAGAAATCATGAAGAGCATCACAAGCGAACGCGGTACCATCCGCGTGCTGCAAGACATGTATAGAGCCTGGAAGGCGGTGAAATAATGTCAACAAAAACGATCGAAGAAAAACAGTATTTGATCCGTTTTAAAGCAGATACAAAATCACATCTTACTGTATTAGACCATGATATCTGCATGACAAAATGCCCAGACAAGATATGCACAATATTCTGTCCTGCAGAAGTTTACAAATGGGAAGGCCTAAGAATGCAGGTCGGATACGAAGGCTGCCATGAATGCGGAAGCTGCCGAATCGGATGCCCATACCAGAATATCAAATGGGAATATCCAAAAGGCGGGCATGGAATTGTGTTTAGGCTTGCATAGGTTTATGGTTCAAACTTTTACAAAGTGTAATCCATTAAAATAATTGTATAATCGGATTAAAGATGATGCTCTAAAAAGCATCGTCTTTTCTTTTTTCCTCTATGGAATAGTTTGTTTTATAAGAAATATAAAAAACCGACCCATTCATAATGGTCGGTTTTGAAAAGGGGGGTAAATGAAAAGGGCTTTTTTTTCGGTACATGTTTATTGTAGCCAAAATTTATTAACAAAATGTTAACAAGTTATATCTAAACTATTAAAGCTTTGAAATTCACTATTTAATTTATATAAGGGTACTAATGCTAGTTGAAAACGAATGAAGAAATAGCTTTCAGCATGGGGTTTTAGTCACTATGGCGCCAGATTAGCTAAAGAAGCTGAGCAGTTCGGGAGTCCAGCCGCTGATTATATGGAAGTGGCGATGCTTTCGTAAAAGGGTGTGATTTGGGTTACCGCGTTAAAGCTTTTAAGTAATAGTGCTTTAGTATCTTAATTTTTTAATTAGAACCTGTTAAACTAAAGATGGTCGAACTTTTACAGTTGACCCCCTATAATCTTGAGAGCTTAGAGACAATCTAGGCTCTTTTTTTGTTGGCTATGTTAAGGCTCATTGTTGGTTCTGGCACTCTGTTGATTGGAACGTAAATCAACATACAAGTTTAACAGAGCTTTTTTGTTAAAAAAATAACGAATAGAATAACGCCCAAACCTTTCACACAGTTCAAGAATGGTAGTTAATCGAAGGGAATAGCCTCCAACACTGCCCGCTACACATGAAAATTTGCAGTTAATCTAATGATTAGCACTCCTGCCCACATTATCAATCAATCGTCATTATTATATTATTTGTCAGTCGGATAAATTTTTATTGAAGAGGTAGTTAATACCTATATGTATGTTATTTCACATTTGAAGGTAAAAAAGGTAAAACATAAGGGGAGTTAATTTAGAGGTTAGCTAATTTTCTCTTTTCTTTTTAAAAAACCTAGCTGTGCGTCTTTAACATTATTCTCGAGTTCTTTGGCATGATCGAATGCTTGATGGATGCATTCGTACAGCGGTGAAGCATATAGTTCCTGGTTCCAGGAAAAACTGCCTTCGGAATTGGATGGATAGACTGAAACCTTCCAGCAGTAGAATTCTTTTTCTTGTTCCTTCAGCTGACCTTCAAGCGCGATAAGCCAATGGGTATGGCCAGCAGAAAGGGATGGGTCAGATGATTCGGCTGGAATAAGCGATTTTTGGTAAAAATCAATATAGTTTGGCTGATACATATAAAATCCCTCCTAACGATTTGTTTATCAATTATTTAAGGGTGTTTAGCTTCCGTTTAAGTAATTTTCTCTTTGATCAACGAAAGTCTATAGCTAAGTATGAGACCTGTTACAATTAATATCTTATTTTTATTATATGGCATCAAAGTAAAATATTGCACCTAAATTGTTAAAATTTTTTGAAAACTAACAAACAGATGTTTTGTCCCCTGTGATGGCTATCACAACATAAACTTTCATTGCCTTTTATACTGTATGTATCAAACTTAGGAGGGGTTTTTAGAATGGAAGGCTGTATGAGCGCAATGATGGGAAACGGTCCTGTTATTCTTAGTAAAGGTTTAAAACAGTTAAAAGAGGAGCATCCTCCACTGCTAAATATGCTTGAGGAATTGCTTCAGCTCTCCTTAAAAATTGAAGAAGTACCTGACAAGGGGCTTTTTAAAGAGTTGATTGTAAAAGTACAAACTTTTACACAAGAGCTTGAACCTCATTCAGAAAGGGAAGAAGGAGTGCTCTTCCGTATGATGGAGCAGTACCTCGGGAAAGGAACTGGCCCTATAGCTGTTATGGAATATGAGCATGACCAGGCTAAAGGTTATATAAAAGCTTACATGGCAGCTGCAGAAAAATGTGAAAACCTGACTGAACAAGAAATGGCTTATAATGCAGGACTGATTAAGAATGCATACTATACCCTGACACAGCACTTTGCCAAGGAAGAAAATGTTCTGTTCCCTATGGCCGAAAATCTTCTATCAGAAGAGGAAAAAGAAGAGTTATACAAAAGAATAAAAGAAATATAAAAAGGAGGGACACGTTCCCTCCTTTTACATTTTATGAGTTCCATTCAGAAACGATTTTGTCTGAAGGAAGCAATAAAGTCAATATTCCCAGAACAGGCAGAAAGCCGGTGAATATGATCATACTTGTGAGCCCAAAAGTGTCTGCTATATATCCTAGAACAATGGAGCCGATTGCACCCATTCCAAATGCCAGGCCAACTGTCAAGCCTGCCATGGTGCCTATTTTGCCGGGGATCAATTCCTGTGCATAGACTACCGTGACAGAAAAGCTGGACATTAAAACGAATCCGCCGAGTATCAGTAAAATAAATGCAACAGCAGATGGAACAAAAGGAATCAGGATTGAGAGCGGTACAGTGAGAATCATGGATAAAAAGATGACTGTCTTCTTGCCGAATCGATCTGCAAGCGGACCTCCGAAAAAGGTTCCCAGCGCTCCTGAAACTAAAAATGCGAATAAAAAGAGCTGCGATTGCCCAATGGAAAACGAATATTTTTCAATCGCATAAAAGGCATAGAAATTTGTCATCCCGGAAATATACCAGGATCGGGCAAATATCAAAAAGAGAATGAGGACCAACGCTCCCCATACGGCTTTAGAGATCTTCTTGTTTGAATTGGCAGCTGATTGGTTTTTCTTGCTCAATGTTGATAGCTCAAGCTGAAGGCGCCCAGTATACCAGAATGCAATATAAATTAATAATCCTACCGCAATGGCTGCAACGACGGTAAACCAGGCAGCTCCCACTTGGCCAAGAGGAACAAGGATGAGCGCTGTTATAACAGGTGCCAGAGCCTGTCCGGTGTTTCCTCCGACCTGATAGATGGATTGGGCAAGGCCTCTGCGTGGACCGGCTGCCATATAAGCTACTCTTGATCCCTCAGGGTGAAAGACAGCTGATCCCAATCCAATGAACAGGACAGAAACAACAACCCATTCATATTTAGGTGCAAATGCCAAACCTAAAACTCCAAATAAAGTAAAGGTTAATCCGATCGGCAAAGCAAAGGGCACAGGTTTTTTGTCTGTAGCCATTCCTATAACCGGCTGCATAATGGAGGATACTATATTTAAGGAAAAGGCAATCATTCCCAGCTGGGAAAATGTTAGTCCCATTGATTTTTCCAGTATTGGAAACATGGCGGGAATAACGGATTGGATCGAGTCATTTAGTAGGTGGCAAAGCCCGATGATAAAAAGAATTCGATATGCCGTTTCCTGCTGCGGCTGAGAAGAGGGACGGGCTGAAACAGCGGTCGTACTCATAATACAGGACTCCTTTATATTTAGGCTGTGTTAAAGCTCATTGTTGATTTTTTGACTCTGTTGATTGTAGCGGAAGGCGCGAGACCCCCCAAAAAGCATTCGCATTTTCTTCGTGCGGTGTTTATTCAAGGATGCTTATTCAATGTACTGCGGGAGGAGCGTCGGACCGCCCGTGGTTCGCTGAGTGACTAGAGCGGAAATCAACAGGCAAATTTAACAGAGCCTATATTTTTATAAATGCAGAAAGTTTCGTGAAGCTAAATATAGTGTACCTTATTCTTTAATCTTTAAAAATAGCTATTTTGATTTTATCTCTAATAATATATAATTGGGATTATTTAGAAATCTCTATAGTTGAAAATAGAAAGCAGGGGTATAGATGGAAAAAGCTGTCGAGGCTTTAATGACGGTGAATATTCTTAGCGAGTTTCTTCTAGTCTATTCAATGGATAAAAAAGATTACAAAAAACTTGGTGATTTTGAAAACTATGTGTACGAGGTTTATAGAAATGAAGAATCATATATTTTGAGGATTACCCACTCTTCCCACCGCAAGCATGAGGAGATTTTAGCAGAAGTAGACTGGGTAAATTACTTAAATCAGCAGGGCGTAAAAGTTCCGGAGGTTTTTCAATCAGATCATGGAAAGATTGTAGAGTCGGTATCTGCAGAGGATGGTTCCTTTTTTTATGCCAGCGTTTTTTCAAAAGCGCCAGGTAAGTCAATCAAAGTCACCGCACCTGAATTTAATGAGAAACTTTTTGAAGCCTGGGGAAGGGCTATAGGAAAAATGCATAAAGAAACAAAAGCTTATACGCCCCCGTTTAGTTTAGCCCACCGTATGCAATGGGATGAGGAGGAACTTCTGAATGTTGAAAAATATGTCCCTGAAGCAGATAAATTGGTTATAATAAATACTAAGGAACTCCTTAAGCAGCTGCAGTCACTTCCGAAAAACAAGGACACCTTTGGCCTTATTCACACAGATATCCATTCAGGGAACTTTTTTTATGATGGCAGTGATATACATATTTTTGATTTTGATGATTGCTGTTATCATTGGCTCGCTTCTGATATTGCCATCCCTTTGTATTACGCCCTTTTATACCGCTGCAAAGAAGCGAATGCGGATGAAAGGTCAGCTTTTGGAAAGTTGTTTCTAGATTCTTTTTTAAAAGGCTATCAGGAGAAAAACCCTCTTCCCAAGGATTGGGAAATCCAACTGCCTTTATTTTTGAGATTAAGAGATGTGACACTTTATTCAGTTCTTTATAAGAAAATAGCACCAGAAGACAGAGACCAAAATCTTTTGCTGATGCTTAAGCAAATAAAGAATAGGATTGAAAGGAAAGAATCAATCTATTAAGTCAGATATAAAAAGGTGCCAATCACATTTGTGAAGGCACCTTTTCTAAAATCCTATATATTATCCTTTATTTCCGTTGAGGGGCAAGAAGATATCCACTTGTGTACCCTTGTTCTCCTTGCTTGTTATAAAGATTTCCCCGCCAGAAGACTGGAGGATTCGCCTGCAGACAACGAGCCCGAGTCCGGTTCCCGTATCCTTCGAGGTATAAAACGGATTAAATATTTTTTCCATCTCACTCTCCGGTATTCCGGAACCAGTGTCGATAATCTTCAGCTGGCACTTGGTTGGAAGCCTGTTCAGTTTTATGGTCAATTCTCCGCCGTTTTCCATTGATTCAAAAGCATTTTTTGTTATATTCAGTATGACCTGTTTCATTTGGTCCTTCGTACAATTTACCATCACAGGCTCATCCGGCAAAGAAGATTGGAAATGAACATTGTGTAAATTTGCTTCAGAGATGATCAAAGGTACTAAATCCTTAATGATATTCCTAAGGTCAAGTGTTTCTGTTTTTTGGGCTGTCGGTTTCCCGAGGATTAAAAATTCACTGACAATTTCATTGATTCTGCTGATTTCATCGTTAATAACTGAAAAATAATACTGGTCCTGCGTGTTCGTGTATTTCTCACTTAAGAGCTGGATAAGCCCTTTTATGCCGGTTAACGGATTTCTGATTTCATGGGCTGTGCTGGCTGCCAATGTGCCTACCAGCTCAAGCTTTTGAAGCTCATTTTCTTTTTTTTCATTCTGAGCCTGCTTTTTCAGCTTTAAATATTTTATAAAGAGAAACAGGATATGGCTGATTATTAACATAACCAGTATAAATTGGGCTGCACCCTTAATAATTTCCCAAACATCTCTAGCTGGCAATTCAACATTTACACTCCAGGGAAGCCTATCTATTGGAATGGAAATACTGTTATGGTCGGAAAAAGAGGAGTCTCCATCCATATTGATATCCATAATGGTTTTCCTATCAGAATTTAGTACCGATAATTTTGCATCAGGTGTAAGCAGCCTCATGATATTTTGGACGTAGTCTACCCTCATATGTGCGACAATAATAGATAAAAGCTCACCGTCTTCATTCACTACCGGCTTTCCGATGCCAATGACTGTTTGTCCATTTGCTAAGGTTTCCTGGCTGTTTGAAATAATAATGTCCTTCGTTCTTGAAACCTCTTTTATATATTCTTTATCAGATAAATAAGAGTCCGTCAAAAATTGATTTGAACCTGTTAACACTTTTCCGTTGGTATTTAAAAGGTAGATCCCTCCATAGCGAGGATCCATTTGATGGGCCTGCCGCAAGAGAGGCTCCAGCTTTTCAAATTCAGTATTTACAGTCCCTGCAGTCAACGATAACATCTCAAGTGTAGTGACTGTCTCGGAAATAAACTGGTCCCAGCTCCTCTGATGAATGGAGCCAATCCATTTTGCTTCTTCAAGCCTATCTTCATCATTTTGCTTCACAGCGTCCATATAGAAAAAAAAGCTGCCGATTAATGTGGGGATAATAACAACAATTACATATAAAAATAAATTTCCGTATCGACTGTTCATTTTATTAACTCCAAAGTTTTAAGGTTGATTTGTCCGCATCTATCCTGCAATATCAATATTATACCATTTTGTGCCGATAGAGGTTTATTTCTGTCTCCGCAATGATATTTTAATAAGTAAGGAGGGGTTTAATGAAAGCTGAAATTATGCTGTCCATTTTAGCTACAAGCGATATTCATGGCCATATCTTCCCTTATTTGTATGGTACGGGAGAGAATGCAGAGCATGGATTAGGCAAGCTTGCAGCACTTATAAAGAAAGAAAGGGAACAGGCGGAGATTTCAATCCTTATAGATAATGGAGACCTAATCCAGGGCACGCCTTTAACTTATTATTATTCCCGCTACTTAAGCAGCCAAAAAAACCCTATGATTCAAATATTAAATAAGCTGGAATATGATGCAGCTGTCGTGGGCAACCATGAATTTAATTATGGCAAGAGCATACTAGCAAGAGCAGTCAGTGAATCCAACTTTCCCTGGCTTGCAGCCAATATTTTATTTAGCTCCACAAAGGAAACCTATTTCGGACTTCCTTATAAAATAAAAACATTTGGGAACGGCTTAAAAGCTGCAGTTATTGGGGTAACAACCCAATATATACCAAATTGGGAGAAAAAGCAGCATATTGAAAATATAGCCTTTGAATCTGCTGTGTCCAGTTTAAAAAGATGGATTCCATATGTTCAAGAGGAAGAAAAGCCTGACCTGATCATCGTATCTTATCATGGAGGATTTGAAAGGGATCTAAGCACTGGCGAAAAAACGGAAGAGCAAACAGGGGAAAATGAAGCGTACAGGATTTGTACAGAAGTGCCGGGGATCGATGTGCTGATCACTGGGCATCAGCACCGTTTTCTTGAAGGGATAAAGATTAACGGAGTGGCAGTTGTCCAGCCTGGATTTAATGGCCAGGCGCTTGCAAAGGTTACCGTTAAATTCAAAAAGAAACACAATGACTGGCTTATTGATGAGAAACGCTCAACTTTGATTTCCGCAAAAGAGGCTGCGGCAGATGAGGAGATTCTCCATATAGCCGGTTACTTTGAATCCAAAACGCAAAAATGGCTGGATACAGTAATCGGAGAAATTGATGGGGATATGCTTATTAATGATATATTCGAAGCCCGATTAAAGGAGCATCCGCTTATAGAGTTTATTAACAAGGTGCAAATGGAAGCGGCAGGAGCGGATATTTCGTGTACTGCTTTGTTTCATGAAGGTGCACCTGGGCTCAGCCATCATGTAACGATGAGGGAGATTGTTTCCAACTATATTTATCCCAACTCTTTGAGTGTCCTCAGAGTTTCCGGAAAGGACATTAAAGATGCTTTGGAGCGTTCAGCTTCCTATTTTGAGTTGGATGATGACGGGCAAATTATCGTGAACCCTGACTTTTCATTTCCTAAGCCACAGCATTATAATTACGATATGTGGGAAGGAATTCAATACGTAATTGATGTCACACGGACGGCAGGTGACCGGGTCAGAGAACTTCAGTATAAAGGCCGCCCAGTTGAAGAAGATACGCAGTATGAGGTAGTCATGAATAATTACCGGGCTGCCGGAGGAGGTGGCTATACGATGTTCAAGGATAAACCGGTAGTTAAAGAAATCCAAACGGATATGGCAGAACTGCTTGCCAACTATTTTTTAGAAAAGAAAGAAATAACACCGTCATTAAATCATAACTGGAGAGTGCTAGCGGGGGAGTGACACATAGCAGCTGGCAAATTGACAGCTTTCTTCCTGTTACCTATAATAATTTAGAACTATAATGATGAAATCGCTACTAATTTAATGGTAAAGGGATTGGATATAATGGGTTCTGAAAAGATTGACCAATCGTTGAAGTTATTTATTGTCCTCTCTAGAGCTTACAGGGCAATAAATGAAAATGTAAATAAACTGATACAAACCTACGGGTTAAACCCGACTGAGTTTGCTGTTTTGGAGCTCCTGTACCATAAAGGAGACCAGCCCTTACAGCAAATTGGGGGGAAAATCCTCTTAGCAAGCGGAAGCATCACTTATGTAGTGGACAAGCTTGAACAAAAAGGTTTTTTGAAAAGGGTAGCCTGTCCGAATGATAGAAGGGTTACTTTTGCGCAAATAACTGAAGAAGGAAAAGCGTTTATTGAAGATATTTTTCCTGATCACGAAAAACATATCCATTCATTGATGTCCGAGCTCACTGAAAAGGAAAAAGACACTGCCATCGAATTATTAAAGAAACTTGGCTTATCGATTTCCAATGAGAAAAAAACAGAAGCCGGCGAATAACCAAAACAGCCTTAATTGGCTGTTTTTTGTTTTGGCTATGCTAAAGCCAATTGTTGATTGGTGCGGAAATCATCAGGGAAGTTTAACATAGCCTTATTTTTAATAACCGCGGAATATTTAATTTCAGAAGGAATTAACCAAATATTGTCGAAATAGTTTAGTGGTTTTTGAAATGGTTATTACATACAAGGGGGGCAATAAAAATGAGGTTCGAAGAATATACATATGTTCGGCCGGATTTAGAGAAAGTTAAGGGACAATTCGAAGCAGCGCTTGAGAAGTTTGAAAGTGCGGCTACTGCAGAAGAGCAAAACACTGCAATGAAAGAAATTAATGATATTCGCAATGATATCGGCACGATGTTTAATCTTTGCTATATCCGTCATTCTGTCGATACAAATGATGAGTTTTATAAGGCTGAGCAGGATTATATGGATGAAATTCAGCCGGAAGTGGAAGGGTTTGTTACAAAGTATTATCAAGCATTGGTTAATTCCAAGTTTCGGGCTGAGCTTGAAGCAAAATGGGGGAATCAGCTATTTGCGCTTGCTGAGGCGCAGCTAAAGGTTTTCTCTCCTGAAATTGTTCCTTTCTTGCAAAAGGAAAATAAGCTTTCATCCGAATATACAAAATTAATTGCCTCAGCAAAAATCGATTTCGAGGGTGAAGAGCGCACTCTAGCCCAATTGGAGCCATTTACTGAATCCACTGATCGCGAAATGCGGAAAAAAGCCAGCGAGGCCCGTTTTGGATTTTTAGCAGATAACGAGAGCGAGCTGGATCGCATTTATGACGAACTGGTTAAAGTCAGAACAGAAATCGCACTTAAACTTGGCTATAAAAACTTTGTTGAGCTAGCTTATTTCCGTATGTACCGTACTGATTATAATGCTGAGATGGTTGCCAAATTCCGCAAGCAGGTGGAAGAATTTATTGTTCCAATTGCCACCAAGCTGAAAGAGCGCCAGAGGGAACGCATCGGTGTTGATAAACTTAAATACTATGATGAAGGTTTTGAATTCAAAACAGGCAATGCTGTACCGAAGGGAGATCCTGATTGGATCATTGAAAACGGACAAAAAATGTATGATGAGCTATCCAAGGAGACAAGCGAATTTTTCACCTATATGAGAGAAAATAATCTCATGGACCTGGTTGCCAAGAAGGGCAAAGCGGGTGGCGGCTATTGCACCTATATTGAAAACTATAAATCTCCGTTCATTTTTTCTAACTTCAATGGTACTTCAGGAGATATTGATGTTCTTACGCATGAAGCAGGACATGCTTTCCAGGTTTATTCAAGCAGCCATTTTGAGATACCTGAATACAATTGGCCAACCTACGAAGCTGCCGAGATTCATTCAATGAGCATGGAGTTTTTCACTTGGCCATGGATGGATGGTTTCTTTAAGGAAGATACGGAGAAATATAAATTTTCTCATTTAAGCGGCGGTTTATTATTTTTGCCATATGGAGTCTCTGTTGACGAATTCCAGCATCGGGTTTATGAAAATCCGGAAGCAACACCACAGGAAAGAAAACAGGCTTGGAGAGAAATCGAAAAGAAATACCTGCCGCACAAAGATTATGATGGCAACGCGTATTTGGAAAATGGCGGTTTCTGGCAGCGCCAGGGCCATATCTATAATTCACCGTTTTATTATATCGATTATACAATTGCACAAATTTGTGCATTCCAATTCTGGAAGCGTTCCAGAGAGAATCAGGAAGAGGCATGGAATGACTATTTAAAACTATGCCAGCTTGGAGGAAGCAAGCCATTTACAGGGCTTGTAAAAGAAGCCAGCCTGATTTCCCCATTTGAAGCTGGCTGTGTCGAGTCCGTTATAGGGGAAATAGAAAATTGGCTGAACTCAGTGGATGACAAGAGCTTATAACTAGAAAAGAGCTCCTCGAAAATGCATTCGCATTTCCTTCGTGCGGTGTATATTCTTGGATGTTTATTCAATGTCCTGCGGGAGGAGAGGGGGTTAGAGACCCCACAGGCGAAGCCGAGGAGGCTCTCATTCCTCCCCGCGGGTTCGCTGCGTGCCCGCAACGGAAATCAACGGGCATCATTTACAAGGTAAACAATAATCTATGAGAAAACAGCCTTAAAAAAAGAGCCGGAAATTAATTCCGGCTCTTTCTAATTCACAATTAGCTGATCGTTTTAATGATGATTTTCTCGTTTTCTAGCATAGCTTGAAGTTTGTTGCTGCCGCCATGGTCAATGATGAAATCAGCTATTTTGTCTTCAAGCTCATCCTGGATAACCCTTCTTAATGGGCGTGCACCAAAAGCAGGGTGGTATCCATCTTCGGCCAATTTCTCCTTGGCTTCCGGTGTTACAGTCAGCTCAATTTCTTGTTCTTCTAATGTTTCCTGAAGGTCATTTAGCATTAAGTCGACAATTTTCAATAGATGTTCTTTTTCTAATGCTTTGAATTCAATAATGCTATCAAAACGATTCAGGAATTCAGATTTGAAGAAACTTCCAAGTGAGTCGAGAATGCTTGATTCTTTTACTGCATCAGTAGTCCCGAAGCCTACGTGTATTTCTTTATGGCCTACTCCGGCGTTGCTCGTCATGATAATGACGGTATCCTTAAAGCTTACAGTTCTGCCCTGGCTGTCTGTCAGGCGTCCATCTTCAAGGATCTGCAGGAACATGTGCTGGACATCAGGGTGGGCTTTTTCAATCTCATCCAGCAAAATAATGCTGTATGGGTTTCTCCGGACCTTTTCTGTCAGCTGTCCTGCTTCGTCATGTCCGACATATCCAGGAGGTGAACCGATGATCTTGGCTATGCTGTGTTTTTCCATATATTCACTCATATCGAGCCTAATCATATTTTCTTTGGAACCGAATAATTCCTCAGCAAGCGTTTTGGTTAATTCTGTTTTGCCAACCCCTGTTGGTCCTACGAAGAGAAAAGAACCAATTGGACGATGCTTAGATTTCAGTCCTGCACGGCTTCGGCGAATGGCTTTAGAAACTTTTTGCACAGCTACTTGTTGGCCAATTACCTTTTCAGCAAGGCTCGCTTCAAGGTTTTGCATTTTTTCCTGCTCATCTTTTACAAGCTTGCCGACAGGAATGCCGGTTTTCTTTTCGATGATCTCCTGAATATGGCTTACTTCAATAGCTGGACGTTCAGCCTTATTATCTCCATTTAATGCCTTTTGAAGTTTTAATTCTTCTTCACGAAGTTTTGCAGCCTCTTCATATTTTTCTTCTTTCAAGACAAGCTGTTTCTGTTTGCTGATTTCTTCCAGGCGCTTTTCAATGTCTTCAGCTGGCGTATAGCCAGATTCAAGATTCCTTTTGGAACCTGCTTCATCCATTAAATCGATTGCTTTGTCAGGAAGGAATCGATCCTGAATATAGCGGCTTGATAATTGCACACAAGCCTTAATAGCTTCATCAGTAAAAGAAACTTCATGGTAATCTTCATATTTTTTCTTAAGTCCCATTAGGATTTCAATCGCTTCATCAGTTGTTGGCTCTTGTACATGAACCGGCTGGAATCTGCGCTCTAGTGCAGGGTCTTTTTCAATTTGGCGGTATTCTTTTAAAGTGGTAGCACCGACAACTTGAAGCTCCCCTCTTGCAAGAGCGGGTTTTAAAATATTGCCTGCATCCATTGATCCTTCCGCTGAGCCAGCCCCGACAAGCAAATGAATTTCATCGATAAAGAGAATAACATTCTTGCGTGTCTGCAGTTCAGAGATTAATTGCTTCATGCGTTCTTCAAATTGGCCGCGGATTCCTGTGTTTGCAACAAGAGATGCAACATCAAGCAAATAGACTTCCTTATTAAGAAGCTTTTTTGGCGCGCTGCCTTCAGAAATTTTTGTTGCAAGTCCTTCAGCGATAGCAGTTTTACCCACCCCGGGCTCCCCGATTAATACAGGATTGTTCTTGCTTCTTCTATTTAATATTTCAATAACACGATTAACTTCTTCATCTCTTCCTATGACTGGATCAATTAAGCCAGCTTTTGCAAGCTGAGTTAGATTTCTTCCAAATTGGTCTATGAATCCGCCATTTCCATGGGTTTGGTTAGGTGCTTCTTTTAATGGAAAAGGTGAAAAGTTTTCATTTCCTTGAGCGGAAGACATCTTTTTAAAGAAATCCTCTAAAGGCATTTGGCCAAAACCTGAAAAGCCATTCAGAGCCGGTCCAAAGGAAGTAAGGCTTTTTTGCTTCTCGGTTTGGTAACAGCTGTGGCAAAGATTTAAATTGCGCTCATTTCCATTTACGTTAAGTTTCAATTGTACATTAGCTTTTTTTGTTTGACATTTTTGACAAAGCATTTAGCATACCTCCATCTTTTATTGGTCTGACTTTGACTATCTTTGACCTTATAAACTTATTATAGTTTGACCTTTTTTGACTTTCAAGAATTTTTTACTGGTATTTTTTAGTAGTTTGTAATTTATTTTTCCCTTCCTAAACGAGGTTTTCAGCATTTATTGGAAAAAGCTCGTCTTTGTTTGTCCTGGCCTTCATATATTGGAAGTGAAGGAGGAGATTGAGTGAGAACAAACTGGGGGGCGGCTTTTCAGATCGCTGCCGTTTATGTGGGAACCGTGGTGGGAGCGGGCTTTGCAACTGGAAGAGAGATTGTGGAGTTTTTTTCCCGATTTGGTTTTATCGGCTTAGTAGGCATCTTAATGAGCGGCTATATTTTTATTTTTCTGGGATCAAAATTAATGCGAATCTCCGCCCGTATAAAGGCTGCGTCATACCAGGAATTGAATGAATACCTTTTTGGCAGGTTTTTTGGTTCTGCCATTAATATATTGATGTTATTTATGCTTTTGGGTGTTTGTGCAGTGATGCTGTCTGGAGCTGGAGCAGTTTTTGAAGAGCAGATTGGGATCAGCAAAATGGCAGGCCTTTTCATTACAATAGGGCTAACGATCATTACAATGATAGTAGGTATACGCGGATTATTCGCTGTGAACACATTTGTTGTTCCGATGATGATCGCATTTAGTTTTATTTTGATGTTTATCAGTATAAGTCTTCCCAATTTTTCGGAACAGGTCATGTTTATTCCTTTTGCTGAAGATGGATGGAAAGCGGTTGTCGCTCCGTTTTCTTATACGGCTTTAAACCTGACATTGGCCCAGGCTGTTTTAGTACCTGTCGCTTCGGAAATAAATGATGACCGAACGATTAAATGGGGCGGATATCTAGGGGGAGCAGCGTTAACCATTATCCTTATTTCAAGCCATTTAACTCTTGTTATGCTCCCGAATATCGAAGCTTATGATATCCCGATGGCTGCTATTGTAAAAACATTGGCATCATCTATTTATTGGATATTTGTTTTTGTGATTTATGGTGAAATTTTTACATCCGTTATTGGCAATGTCTTCGGGATCGAGAGACAGATCAAAAAGTATATATCTTTGCCGAGTATTGTAATTGTCAGCGCCATTTTTGTTATTTGCTATTTTATAAGCCTGATTAATTATGGAACATTGCTTTCTTACTTATATCCTATTTTCGGTTATGTCAGCTTAACCTTCATTATTCTTTTATGGATGAAGCCTTTTGATGGAGATGAAAATACTAAAAAGGTTTAAATTAAAGCTCTGCTAAACTTGTCCGACAAGAAGCTCAGTGAACCCTAGGGCGGTCCGACGCTCCTGGGCGCCTTGCGCCTGCGGTGGCTCCTTCTGGCCGGCTTTTCCCGGAGGACATTGAACCAGCATCCTTGAATAAACACCGCATGAAGGAAATGCGAAGGTATTTTCTAGGAGTCGCGCCTGTCACTCCAATCGAACATGGTGCCAAAATCAGCAATGAGCTTTAACACAGCTAAACTAAAAAGAGATCCGGCTTTGCCCGGATCTCTAGGTCTGTTTATTATTTGATCGGTTCTTCTTTCAAAATTGTCTTTGCCATTTGAAGGAATGCTTCTTCATGGTCAGCATCTTCCTTGGTGAAAAGAGTCAGCTTAAGGGAAAGGTCATCCTTTTTAACAAGATAAGCTGAAACCTTTTCGCCATTTTGTTCTGCCTTCATCACAGTTGCATCTTTAAAAAAATCATCGGCGGGCGCTTCAGCACTTTGCACGTCTTCGCTAACAGCATCTAATTGTGCTTTAGTATTTTCTTCAATCATGCTCCAGTCAGCATCTTCAGGCAGGAGCTCAATACGCATGAACACTTGATCATTTTCCGTAAAGAAAAGGACATCTTTATTTGGCTCCTCTGCTGTCAGTTCATATCCAGGAAGAACATACATAGAATAGTTCTGATTGTCGCTATGCTTAAGGAAGGCTGTATCTTCCTTTGTTTCACCATTGACTGTATAGCTCATATTCTGTTCGAGAATCCTAATTACGCTATCCCCTTTTTCAGAGGTTTCTTCTTCTGTTGCATCCTCTTCTTCAGCTTGATCCTGCCCATCCGTTGCTTTTTCCTCATTTTGAACAGGTTCAGCTCCATTGGCAGATTCATCCTTGGCATTTTGGTTAGTACCGCAGCCAGCAAGAATAGCCGCAATAAATCCCAAAATTAACATAAATTTAACCATGATTTTCATTTTGTGTTCCTCCCATTGTTCACTTGAAGCACTTCTACATAATTAGACGTAAAGGGAATTAAAGGGTTACATAAATATTCCTATTAATTAGTACATTACCATTTCTGCTAAGTATCGACAAGACTTAACAAGAGCTAATTCATTAAAAAACAACCCGCTAAATGGGTTGTCCAAAAGAGAAATATATTTATTTAAATGGCAAAATGACAAACATAAATAAGTCAAAAATAAGATGGGATACAATCACAAGCGGAATGCTTCTCTTCCAGGCAAATAGCCATCCCCAAAATAGACCTGCAATGAATGCGGCGAAAGCGAGCATCCAATAGCCCGAATATAAATGGACGGAAGCATAGAGGATAGAGGAAAGAACAATTGAGAGTGTAACATTCGCATGTTTCATTAATCTTTTTTGTACAAACCCTCTCCAAAAAATTTCTTCACCGGGAATAATGATCAATATCAGCACAATATAATGCCAAAGAAGTGAAGGTGAAAAACGTCCATAGAGCTTGTCAACCTGATCTAAAAAGGGCAAATTAAGCAAATTAATTAAGCTGTAACCAAGCCAAAAAACTCCGTACAAAAGAACACCTGAAAGAGCTCCATATGCAATAAAAGTTCCAAATGAAGCCTTATCTTCCACTTCTTCCATTATAATCGAATAGCTGATAAGAAATAAAAGGGCAGCAGAAAATATATACCAAAATATAGATTTATCCTGAAATGTAAAATACATAAGCAGATGCGCTATAAACAACCCGCCTATAAAACGAACATCTGCGGCAATATTTTTCAATGTTATAACCCCTTTCAAAAAAAATAGCCAAACCCTATTTTAACAAAAAAAATTAATAAAAAGTAAGGAAATGATTTCTTTGAACATGTAAATATAAAATGACCTTGAAATGCTTATCCTATGGTTATGAGAAAGGGGGTAACACAAAATGACGAAATCTAAAAGAGAGAAAGAGCGTGCTTGGACTGTGAGAAAACAGGATCAGCATCCGCATGGAAAAGTGAAATCATTGAAAGAACTTTCAGGGGAAAAGGAATAGTCATTCAAGGCCTCCCGCATTGGGGGGCTTTTGCCGATTGGAAGTTCCGCCCCTTAATAGTAGAACTGTCAGGCTGCACCTTGGTAATATGGAAAGTAACAGAGAGGCGGAGGGGAAACAATATGGAAAAGAAAGCATTAATACTGGGCGCCACTGGACTAATTGGCTCACATCTTGTCAATCAGTTAATTGAAAACGGGGAATATAAGGAAATCATACTGCTGGCAAGAAGAAAAACAGATCATGATCATCCGAGAGTTAAAACAAAAATCATTGACTTTAACAGAATGGAAGATCATTTCAATGAATTTAAAGACAAAGATGTATTTTGCTGTCTCGGCACTACCAGAAAGAAAGCCGGCAGTAAAGAAGCTTTCCGAAGAGTGGATTATGAGTATCCCCTGTCAGCAGCACAAATGACTGCCAGGGAAGGGGGGAAGAAATACTTTCTTGTTTCAGCTATGGGAGCTGATAAGGATTCTTCCTTTTTCTACAATAGGGTAAAGGGAAACCTGGAGGAAGACGTTAAATCATTGCCTATTCCCTCAATATACATATTTAGGCCTTCTTTATTAATAGGTGACCGGGAAGAATTTCGTTTTGGTGAAAAAATGGCAGAGTTGATTTTTATGCCGTTGAATCCTTTTCTAAGGGGGAAAATGTTGAAATATAAACCAATTGAAGCACAGAAGGTAGCCAAGGTGATGGCTTCTCTTGCCCAAAAAGAGGTAAAGGGAATACATATACTTGAATCAGGTTCAATGCAAAAATAAAAAGCAGCAAAGCCAGCTGCTTTTTTTGAATGCGCTTCTTAAAGAATGCGCTTTCATTTTTTGTTTTTTATACTGCAGATTCCTTTACTACCCTATAGTTCTTATGATTTACAACCGTTCTTTGATCTAATTCCAGATCACGGTAGTTGTCCATATAAGTTAAGTCTACTATAACGGAATTTTCGTTTACTTTCTCCACAATTCCCTGTAATCCATCACGAAATTCAATAATATTGCCAACATCTGCTTTCTTCAAAAATCATCTCTCCTTTTTTTGTCAATTTCTTTAGCTGTTTAATAACAGTTTGCACTATATCGTAAAAAGCGTAAAGAATTTTGAATTTATTTGGTGTATTATTTTCTGAATAAAAAAATTTAGGTATCAGGTTGGTAATATTATACCAGATTAATAATTTTTGTACATTAAAATTATTAAATATTCAGAAAAAATAAGTCATCGAGTTACTATGGTTCCACCCTTTAAAAATGAAAGCAAATTATATATGATATAAAAATAGGGATAGACAGAAGGAGTTAATGTCATGAAAGAGGAACATATACAGGAAGTTTTAGATCAATTAAAAGAAGGGATCATTTCAGAGTACTATGTTTCCAAAGAGGATTTTCTTCCATTTCGGAGTGTGCTTGTAAAGCGCGAGGATTTCAAGCATTTCCGCGGAATAGCCCAAAGAGGCGGCCACGCAATATACCATTATTTGAAATCTCCTCGCAGTTAACTTTATGTTTAGCTGTGTTTTAAATCGGGAAATGAATATATTTATCCAGATGTTTGAAGGTTCTGCAAACTGGACCATTAATTACCTGATGATATAGGATTCTTTAGCTGGTAGCCTGATAGTATAGAATTCTATCAGGAGGACTACATATGAAGACACAGTTAAAAAAAGCGGCCGCTGCATTGTTGGTGGGCACAAGTCTATTTGCATTCCAGGGAGAGGCTTTTGCAAGTGTACATAACGTAAATAAAGGAGATACTTTATGGAAAATAAGCAGCCAATATGGTGTGCCAATTTCTGAAGTAATGATGCTTAACAAGCTGAATTCCCATTTGATTTATCCCGGCCAGTCTATTAAGCTTCCGGCAACAATCACACAGGCTGAAAAAAATCTGCTGGCACAGCTTGTGCATGCTGAAGCAAAAGGAGAGCCGTATGCAGGCAAGGTGGCTGTTGCAACAGTTGTGTTAAACAGAGTAGATTCACCTGATTTTCCTAACTCTATTAAAGAAGTAATCTACCAGATTTCAAATGGCTATTATGCTTTTACACCGGTAGCTAACGGAGAAATCAACCGCCCAGCTGACAGTGAAGCCATGAAAGCTGTGAATGAGGCGCTCGCTTTCAGAGGGAAAGGAAAAGGATCCTTATTTTTTTACAATCCTCAAACAAGTACAAGCAAATGGATTTTATCCCGAGAAGTAACGACCGTTATTGGCAAGCATAGGTTTGCTAAATAAAAACTTTACTAAAAAGGCACTTGAGCGTCTCAAGTGCCTTTAATTTATACCTTCATTGATAAAGGAATAGAGGGTTATTTGTTTTGGGTATAAAAGCAATATAAATGAACATGAAGGGGAAGTGGCAAAATGAGCAACTTTAAAGGGAAAACCGTCATTGTGACTGGGGCTGCAAATGGAATCGGCAAAGGGATTGCCGAAGGCTTCGCTGTTAAAGAGGCGAATGTCGTTATCGCAGATATCGATGAAGAGAAAGGAAAACAGCTTGAGGCAAGTTTGAAGCGGCAGGGGTATTCCAGCCTTTTCATTAAAGCTGATTTAAAAGAGGAAACCGAAATATCCAGGTTGATGGCTAAATCGCATGAAGCTTTTGGTTCGATTGATGTCCTGATAAATAATGCTGGAATTTCGAAGTTTTATTCTTTTTTTGATATGACAGTCGAGATTTGGGATGAAGTAATCAATACAAATCTTAGAAGCGTCTTTCTGTGCAGCAGGGAAGCGGCAAAAACAATGAAAGCCGGCTCATGCATTATCAATATTTCTTCCACAAGAGCAGAGATGTCAGAAAGCAATACAGAAGCCTATTCTGCAGCAAAAGGTGGAATATTGGCGATTACCCATGCTTTGGCAAGAACGCTTGCAGAAAAAGGAATCCGGGTAAACTGTATTAGTCCCGGATGGATTGAAACAGAGGATTATGAAGGGCTTAGGGAGATTGACCATAAGCAGCATCTAGCCAATAGAGTAGGGAAGCCAGCAGACATAGCCAGAACCTGTTTATTTCTGGCTGATCCAGAAAATGATTTTATCACAGGAGAAAATATTACGGTCGATGGGGGAATGACGAAAAAAATGATTTATGAACATTGAGCAGGGTTACTTGCGCAGCAAGACAATATTTAGTAGAAAAACCGCACCAATAAAAAGAATGCATAAAAGAATTTGAAAAAACATCTGCTCTCCTCCTGCCTTTTTAACAAGAGTAAACAAACTTTTTTAAGAGGCTATAAATCTGGTGTAAAGATATCGTGAATAAATATTAATATGATGAAAATAGTAACAAGCACCCTGTTCTAAATGGTTCTTTTTGCTCATATTCTATTATTGCTTTAGAGCATTTAAATGAGGGAGGGGTCGCATGGGGATTACAATGATTAAGATTTCAACTGTGTATTTCGCGGCTGGTGTCCTGCTGGGGTATTATATGTCGAGTACTCATTCATATTTATTAGCGCCTGTCCATGTCCATATTAATTTACTTGGCTGGACATCACTGACTCTAGCAGGGATCCTTTATTATTTGTTTCCGTCTTTGGCTGAAAAGAATGCAGGGAAATGGCATTTTTGGCTCCATAATATCGGGCTTCCAATTATGATGCTTTCACTTGCAATGGTCCTTGTAACAGAGAATAATACATTTCTGCCGGGAACTGCTATTGGAGCTACAATTACGGCTGTTGGAATCTTCGTATTTGTTTGGAACATCCTGAAGAATTTAAAAGCTCCATAGAAGATAAAAAAATATGCCCGGGCGGATAAGCCGGGCGTATTTTTTGTTCTGGCTGTGTTAAAGCATGTCTTTGGCACCCTGTTGGTTGGAGTGGAAGAGGCGAGATCCTCGAAAATGCATTCGCATTTCCTTCGTGCGGTATTAATTCGGGGATGTTTAATCAACGTCCAGCGGGAAGAGCGCGTCGAAGGGAGACCCCACAGGCCCAAATGCGCCGAGGAGGCTCCCAGACCGCCCGCGGTTCGCTGAGTCCCTGGAGCGGAAATCAGCAGGCAAGTATAACAGAGACTTTGTTTTAGAAGATATTCAGTCCGGGGGGCTTTTTACTGTTTCGTTTTTAAATCGTGGTATAACTTTTTTGAGTATTCTTTCAATGCCTGGATAATTTCACAGCGGGTTTGTTCATCTTCAAGGCCGTTAAAGCCATAAATAGAATGGGAGCCGACAGACTTTTTCCAGACTGGTTCACCAAGCATTCTGATTGATTTTTCATCTAAGTTGAAACTAATTTCCATTAGGTATTGGTTTTCATCAATGGCAATGTCCATAGGAGATTTAAACTTGGTTCCGTTTGGGCTGATATCCATAATGGCTGCAGGAAAGCTAGGGGTTTCTTGTTTCTTTCTATTCAAATGGATAATTTTTACTGTAGCTTCCAGCGGAGTCCGAAATTGAAACCGGAAGGCTTCTTCCCTTTTATATCTCATTAGTATCACCTTGTTTCAAATTATGTAATTATTGTAATAGGAGTAATTATTTAGTAAAATCATACCACTTGAGAGAAAAAATGCAATTAAAAAAAGCTTTTGAAACAATTAGTAAAGATAGATTACAGGGGGGCTAAAATGGAATATTTGGACAAGCTTAAAACAGAAATTAATAAAGTAATAGCAGGAAAGGAACATGAGGCAGAGCTGCTGGCTATTTCATTGCTTTTTAATGGGCATATTTTATTGGAAAGCGTTCCCGGAACAGGCAAAACGATGCTTGCCAAATCCTTTGCCCAGGCCATTAATGGAAAATATTCGCGCATCCAGTTTACACCGGACGTTCTGCCAAGTGATGTGACTGGCATCCAATTCTTTAATCCCAAAAAGCAGGAATTTGAATTCCACCTGGGGCCGATTGTTGCTAATATTGTTTTGGCAGATGAAATCAATCGTGCAACCCCCAGAACACAGTCTAGTCTTCTCGAAGTGATGGAGGAGCGCCAGGTAACCATTGATGGCCATACTATCTTCCTTAGCAATCCATTTATGGTAATTGCAACCCAGAACCCGGTGGAATCTCAACAGGGAACATTTCCTCTTCCCATCGCACAGCTTGATCGATTTTTTATGAAGCTGGCAATTGATTATCCTAGTCTCACTGAGGAAAGAAATATGCTGAAAATGTATAAAACAGGGACAGCATCCCGTGAGGTCAAGGCAGTTCTAACGGCCGATGAAATAGACAAACTGAAAGAAGCTGCCGGCAAGGTTGGAATGAATGAGACGGTCGAGTCCTATCTGCTTGAACTAGTCCGAAAAACGCGTGAGCATGCCGATATTGAATTGGGCGTAAGTCCAAGAGGAACGCTGGCTTTGATGAAAGCCTCTCAGGGGAAGGCGTTTGTGGAAGGCAGAAATTATGTAGTGCCAAATGATATTAAATTTATGGTACCGCATGTGCTTGGCCACAGGATTTTTCTCTCAACCGAAGCATCCATGACAAAAACCTCAGAGTCCATTCTCCAGGATGTGTTAGAGTCTGTTCCGGTTCCCGTAGAGTCAGGTGCTCTCTAGAATGGAGTGGAAAAAATATAGTGTAGAAGACAATTCATTGTCTCTGACAGGTATATTAGGCATCTTTTTATTACTTGCAAGCTTTTATTTTAAATCCTGGCAGGTTTTCCTGGCTGCAGTTATATTTCTTCTTCTGATATTTGCTAATTCATTTTATATGAAGAATTTGGGGAAAAAACTTGTTATGCAGAATCCTAAAAAAAGACATAAATTTTTTCCGGATGAAGAGGGGAATTGGACCTTGGAGTTTGAAAACAAAGGGCTGCCCATCTTAAGTGGCGAGCTTAAGGTCTTTTTTGATGATAGTGTCGCACCGCTAAATTATGAATTGGCAGAAAGGTTCGGAAGATACGAATTAAATATACCATTCTCCTTAAATTATAATGAACAAAAAATAGTGACCATCCCCTTTGCTGCGAGAAAAAGGGGAGTTGCCAAAATTAGAAAGCTGGAATTGCATGTACCCCACTTTTTTGGATTTGGTGAGACAATTCTTGAATACAGAACACCTATAAAGCAAGAAGCACTGGTGTACCCGGTTCGACTCCCTGTTAATAATAAACTGTCATTCTTTAAAGATCGCCAGGGTACCTCCCAGACCGCCTATTCACTTTTTGAGGACCGGCTTTCCCCCGCAGGAACCAGGCAGTATGTTTCGACTGACAGCTTTAATAGGATTCATTGGAAGGCCAGTGCAAGAAAACAAACTTTGCAGACAAAAATTTTTGATAGGGTTGCAGAGATAGGCTGGAATATCTCTTTGAACGTTTCGGCAGGGCATTCGATCTCCGGCCAGCTTGAAGAATTGATCAGCAGTGCAGCAGATATGGCTTATTACTGGATGAAGCAAGAAGTTCCTATTTCACTGTGTGTAAATATTCGTGTTGCCGGCAGTACTCCTTTTTATTTTATTCCTGCAGGTTCAGGTAATAAGCATCTGCAAAAGGTGCTTGAAACCTTGGCGCTTGTTGATAACCATTCTTCTTTGTACCCATATGAAAAAATGCTTTCATATTATAAAACGCATTTAGCCACTCAGCCTTATTTTATGCATGCTGGGTACAGCAAACCCAGTACTGTTAATATGCTAAATTTGATTAGCCAAGATGGGACATTACTATATGAATTGCACCTGTCTGGCAAAGATGCCGTGATCCAGCCGCTCCAAATTAAGATGAAAGAAGTGGCAGGACGATGAAAAAGCTGTTTGAAGTTACCTACCTTCTTGGGATAGAAATCATTTTTGGGGCGCTGCTTCTATTTCCTATTTATATGGCCAAAGAGACAGAAGTTCCTTTATTAAAGTATTTTATTCTTGTTTTCCCGGCAGCATTAATGTTTACTTTCCTTCTTAACAGATATAAGGAAAAGGCAAGGATTCTATTTTTTGTAATGGTAATGCCATATATATTTGTCACGGGGAACCTTCTCTCTTTTTCAGTCCTATTTAATCTGCTGCTTGTTTTTTTTGTATTTTGGAGAACGCTTGCTAACTTTAATGAATATGACACGCAATTAGAGGGTAAATGGACCCTGCTAACAATTTTCACTGGCACATTTCTGCTTATTTTTTCAGCAATCTTATCAGGGATTTATACAGGCGAGATTGTTGGGTTGATGCTTCTTGAGCTGTTTTTCCTTATTGCAGGCGGTTTTATTAAGCGTCTTCTTGATTCAGATGCTGAAAAAGAGGAAAAGAAAAAATTCTTACTGTATTTTATTTCCTTGTCCTGCCTTATCGGAGCTGCCGGGTTATTGTTTGCTTCTGGCATGAATCTTTTTAAGACGCTATTTTTTGGTGTTCTAAAAATAATTGCTTCAGCAGCTGCATTAACTGCATCCCCATTCTTTAATTGGGCAGAAAAGCAAGACTGGACAGAAGAAATGAAACTCTTTGCTGAAAATGAAAACGAGGAAAAAACAGAGCTACCTGAGGAAGCTGTTGAACTTCGAGAAAGTGAGCACTTTTTTGATCCTGTTATGTTATTAACGGGTCTTTTTATTGCGGTGTTAGTATATTTGTTTTTTTATATTTATAAAAAAAATAAGCTTGTCAGATCGGAACGCAAGGAGACAGATTCCACCTCCTATAGCATGAGCAAGCAGGCTGCTGATGGAGGAATTTTGCCATTGCGCAGGTTTAAAAATAGATTACCGGAAAATCGGATTCGCAAGGAAATTTATCATTTGGAGAAGTTTGCGGAGAAGCTTCAGCTTGGCCGGTATGAGTTTGAAAGCTTATCTGAATGGATGGGGCGAATTGGGTTAAAGGACTGTGACAAGATAATAACTGTTTATGAGAAGGTCCGTTACAGCACTCCTGAAGATAACGGCAATTTCAATGAGTTTAAGCAGGAAGTCGAGAAAAAGAAAAATGAACTCAAAGAAATAAAGAAAAAAGTTGTCAAAGAGGAGCGTGCCAAACAAAAAAGCAGCTTCTCTTAAAAAATATTTGAAAAAGATAGTATGTAGTAAAGCCTTTTTCCAACATGGGAAAGGGTTTTGCTTTTCTATTGATAGGAAGCATACACATAGCTTTTGTGATTAAGTGGATATCATACTGGGTAAAGGGGAGTTGAAAAGGAGATGCCTATGAATAGACTTTCTTTATTTGCCATAAGGAACCTTCGCTATAAAGACATTCTTAACGTACCTTACATTGAGATTAAGGCAGGGAAGGTAACTTGTATTATGGGAGAAAGCGGTGCAGGAAAATCCACATTGCTAAAAATGATGAACAAAATGCTTTCCCCGGATACAGGTGAGATTTATTACAAAGATACCTCATTGGAAGATATAGATTCCATCCAGCTTAGAAGAAAGGTAATCATGCTATCGCAAACTCCATTAATTTTTCCCGGCACGATCAAGGAAAATCTGCATATGGGATTTAAGCTGACGAAAAAAGATCCCGTGGAGGATATGGCTCTTGAGCAGGCTATACATAAAATGCAACTGGAAAAGGAACTGAATGATGATTCCGGCAATCTTTCAGGCGGGGAGAGACAGCGATTGGCATTGGCAAGGGTTCTGCTGATGGAAACTGAAGTTTATCTGCTGGATGAGCCTACTTCCGCACTGGATGAAGAAACAGAATTAAATGTTTTGGATAACTTCATTACCGAAGCCAAAAAAAAGCAGGCTTCTATTATTATGATTACTCATTCAAAAAAAGCAATCGATCATTTTGGGGAGGAAATAATCGATTTGCTCGAGCTGCAGGAGAATGTGAAATTTTAAACCAGGGGGTGCAGCTATGGAGAACAGCGGAATCATAGATATAGAACTTTGGAGGCTTATATCAGCTTATGTCTTCGTCCTTTTGCTCATTTTTATTTTTAGAATGAGAGGGATAGCACGCGAAAAAAAACTCATGATTGCTACCTTCAGAATGACGCTGCAGCTTGCGATTGCAGGCTATGTTTTAACCTATCTGTTCGAATTTTCAAATCCGGCATTAACCTTGGTTGTTATCATTATTATGGAGAGCTTTGCGATCCATACCATTTTTAAGCAGGCAGGTATCCCGCTTCCAGGAAGCCTGAAAAAAACAATCGCCATTTCCATGATTACAGGTACAATGTTTTGCCTGCTATTTTTTAATTTTGTCGTTATAAACTTTGAACCGTGGTATGACCCCCGGTACTTTATTCCAATTGCCGGGATGATCATCGGAAATTCGATGACCGGGATTACACTGAGTGTTAAGGAACTACTGCAAGCATTTAAAACACAAAGAGATATGATCGAAGGTGCGTTAATGCTCGGTGCTGATCCGAAAGCAGCGGTAAAGCCATATGTTAACCATGCCTTTGATTCAGCTATTTTGCCGACAATCAATAACATGCTTGGGATGGGCATTATCTTTTTGCCGGGAATGATGACGGGGCAAATCCTTTCAGGGGTGAGTCCGTTATTGGCTATTGAATATCAAATTGTCATCTTGCTTGGCATTCTTGGAAGTGTTGGGTTATCCGTGATTATCTTTATTCTTTTGGCTTATAAAACCTTCTTTAATAAAGATGCGCAATTTTTGCCTGAAGGAAATTAACATTAAAGGGGTGGACCACCTCACTTGCAGCATTTCACTCTTTTCCCCCGCATATATTTTAAGCATCAATAAATAAAGGCGGGATGAAAAATGAATTTGGAAAAAGACAGAGCGAACAGAGTGAAATGCCTATCGGATGATATATTGGAGCAGTTAATGGAAGATAATATTGCTTATAATCCGGAAGACTTAAAGAATGTAATCGAAATGCTGGCACGCTCGGTTGCCGACCTTGTTAATATTTATACCGGCAAAGAAGAAGACCATGCAACAGCCCTGAAAGGCACCATTTCAAAAATGAGAATAAGCTACAACATTTTGCACTATAAAGAAAAAGCAAAAACTTTGCGAAAGCGGAATAAGTATCGTCCCATTATAGTGAAAAAAACTGAATAGGAATTAACGAATCCTGGTATGTGCTAAAAGAAATGAAATGATTGGAAAATGAAAGCGTTTAACTGAAAAAAGTGTGAACAAACCCGAAAAATTATGGTTTTTTCATTGTCTAAATGTATCTGAAATGCTATTCTTTTGTCTGAGATGTAAGTTGTCTGATGACTTAAATATTTGCCGGGAAAATTTCCCGATTACAATACATGAATAAATGGCCATTGGAAAAAATAAAACAGCATATAGGACAGAAAGCTCCCGGCATGATTTTAATAATTTCTTCCTGCTGCTGTTATCGCAAATTTTTTTCTGGTTCCGCGCTTTTTTAAGTTAGTGGGGCAACGCCTTGCACATCTTAACTTAATTTAAATTTATTTTATAAGAAGGGGATTGATCCAATATGGTTCAAAAACAATTCAAAGTAACTGCAGAAACAGGAATTCACGCTCGTCCAGCTACAATGCTTGTACAAGCAGCAAGCAAGTTCGATTCTGAAATCCACCTGGAGTACAAAGAAAAGAAAGTAAACTTGAAATCAATCATGGGTGTTATGTCTTTAGGCGTTGGACAAGGTGCAGATATCACGATCATTGCTGAAGGCAACGATGAGCAGGATGCTCTTAATAGCCTTGAAGAAACATTGAAAAAAGAAGGTTTGGCTGAATAATGAGCTTTTTAAATGGAATTGCGGCATCAAGCGGTATCGCAATAGCTAAAGCATACCGTTTGGTTGAGCCGGATCTTTCTTTTGGCAAAAAGACAGTAGAAGATGCTGCACAGGAGGTTGAACGCTTCCAGGCTGCCCTAACTGCATCTAAAGGTGAATTAGAAGTAATCCGCGATAATGCCCATAAAGAGCTTGGCGCCGATAAAGCGGCTATTTTCGATGCTCACCTGCTGGTTCTAAGCGATCCGGAATTAATCTCGCCTATTGAAGATAAAATTAAGACTGATAAAGTCAATGCTGAATCTGCTTTAAAAGAAACAGCAGATATGTTCATTACAATGTTTGAACAAATGGACAATGAATACATGAAAGAACGTGCTGCGGATATCCGTGACGTAACCAAACGTGTACTTTCCCATTTGCTTGGCGTTCAAATTGCTAATCCAAGCATGATTGCTGAAGAAGTGATCATCATTGCTGAAGACTTGACTCCTTCCGATACGGCTCAGTTAAACCGCCAATTTGTTAAAGGGTTTACAACTGATATTGGCGGCAGAACTTCGCACTCTGCCATCATGGCTCGTTCCATGGAAATCCCAGCTGTTGTGGGCACAAAGGAATCAACGAAGCAAATTAAAAATGGCGACCTAGTCATTGTGGATGGATTAAAAGGCCTTGTACATATTAATCCTACCCCAGAGGCAGTAGCCGAGTATGAAGAAGAACACCGCAAGTTTGAGGAGCAAAAGGCTGAGTGGGCCAAGCTTGTTAACGAAAAATCAGTTTCTGCTGATGGCCACCATGTTGAATTGGCTGCAAACATTGGTACTCCTAAAGATCTTAAAGGTGTAATTGAAAATGGCGGCGAAGGCATCGGCCTTTACCGTACCGAATTTTTATATATGGGAAGAGACCAGCTTCCGACTGAAGAGGAGCAGTTCGAATCCTATAAAGCTGTCCTTGAAGGCATGGAAGGAAAACCGGTTGTTGTCCGCACATTGGACATTGGCGGGGACAAAGAGCTTCCATATTTAAATCTTCCAAAGGAAATGAACCCATTCCTTGGTTTCCGTGCAATCCGCTTATGTCTTGAAGAACAGAATATTTTCCGGACTCAATTAAGAGCTTTGTTAAGAGCCAGTTCCTATGGAAACCTGAAAATCATGTTCCCGATGATTGCTACACTTGATGAATTCCGCCAAGGCAAAGCAATCCTAGAAGAAGAAAAGCAAAAGCTTGTAAGCGAAGGAATAAAGGTTGCAGACCATATTGAAATTGGGATTATGGTTGAAATTCCTTCAACTGCAGTTATGGCTGAGCAATTTGCAAAAGAAGTCGATTTCTTCAGTGTAGGAACAAATGACTTGATTCAATACACAATGGCTGCAGACCGGATGAATGAGCGTGTATCTTACCTTTACCAGCCGTATAACCCAGCGATTTTGCGATTGGTTAAAATGGTAATCGACGCAGCTCATAAAGAAGGAAAATGGGCTGGCATGTGCGGAGAAATGGCTGGGGACGAAACAGCGATCCCATTGCTTTTAGGATTGGGGCTTGATGAGTTCTCAATGAGCGCTACTTCAATATTGAAGGCTCGTTCCCAAATCAGCCACCTTAACAAAAAGGACATGGAAGCACTAGCAGAAAAAGCGCTTCTCATGAATACAGCCAAAGAAGTAGTACAAGCTGTAAAAGAAGCAACAAAATTGTCATCAAATTGAAATAAAAATATAAGTTTTAAATAAGGTTTCCCGGGTAAATAAGAAGTAAGCACTTAGGTAAGACTTAAGTAAGCTGATCATTCTCATTTTCCCCCCTTTTTAAGCCGGCCTGGCAAAGGCCGGTTTATTTTTTATCGTTCTCGGGATGAAGCAGAAGACCAGACTTAAGAATGAAAGTATTCACTTCTAATGATTGTTATCCATCCTTTAAAACTCCCCTATAATTAAGTTATTACTTGTAAAAGGAGAGATGGAAAATGATTACGATAATAATCAGCTTTCTGTTTCATGATCGATATATAAGCATGAAGGAGAAGCAGACTAATGAGTTATATGAAAAACAAAGGTCCTTTTTAAGCCGTGTACTTCATTAAAAAGCCCAAGCTAGGGCTTTTTTTATTTATTTTTTGCAAAGCCTTAAAATAGTTTTTTGGAATTGGGGTTTATTGTCAGGGCCGAAAGGAAAAGGTAATGAAAAAAGGAGGAATCTTACATGAAAAAAAAGAGTTTGACTTTGCTTCTAACCGCTTTGTTGACATTTACGCTTGCAGGATGCATACAGGACTCACAGCGGTCGATAGTCAACAGCCACGCTGAAGCCTTGCTGACTAAAAACAATGAGCTGCAATTCCGTTTTAAAATTAATGATAAAATCCTTTCGGAAGAAGAGTTATACAAAGTTAAAGTATCGATACATAATGAAAAACTGGCAGCAGCACTGGGCACGGATGAAGTCGTTTATGGGGAAGACACCATCATTGACGGTGAATACATTGAAGTAAACAATGAAAAGGGAAATTTTATTTTTATGAATCCAATTCCCCTGAATGAAGACTTGCATGTATTTGAAATAGAAGACATGATTGTTAATGAAGATGCCGTTTCGGTGGAAATCATTAATGATGATGAAGTAATCGCACGAGCATTCTTAAATAACTTTTCTTCCCAGTTATAGAGGGCTGATCATAAAAAAATTTAAAAACTTCTATAGCATATTTATAAAAAAGCGTTTATTTTGGCCAATTTTGGGTATTATAAAGTACGCGCATAAAATTGGAGATGGACCAGGCATTTGCCTGGTCTTTTGTCGTGTCGAGACCTTTTTTATTTTAATAGGGCAGAAGAAGTGCTAGAATTAATAGTAAAAATTCAGATACTTTAAAGAGGAGAGGGGTCAATAAATGATTTCACCAGAGAATACAGTTGTCGGCTTTATTGGAACAGGAGTAATGGGCAAAAGCATGGCGGGTCATCTTTTAAAGGCTGGATATCCATTAGTTGTTTATACCAGAACCAAAGAAAAGGCATCAGATCTATTAGAGAGCGGGGCTGAATGGGCAGAAACACCACTGGAGGTTGCGCAAAAAGCAAATGTTATCATTACCATTGTCGGTTATCCTGCTGACGTGGAGGAAGTGTACCTTGGGGAAAATGGCATTATAACGAATGGCAAAGAAAATACATATGTAATAGACATGACGACCTCAACACCAACGCTTGCTAAAAGATTATCTGAGGAAGCTGCCAAAAAAGGTATGCAAGCTTTGGACGCTCCTGTTTCAGGCGGGGATATTGGAGCTAAAGAAGCCAAACTTTCGGTTATGGTTGGCGGAGACAGGGAAGCCTTCCTGGCAGTCGAACCAATTTTCAATCTCCTTGGAACAAATATTGTATATCAAGGTAAAGCTGGCTCCGGGCAGCATACAAAAATGTGCAACCAAATCGCGATTGCGTCAAATATGATAGGAGTCTGTGAAGCGATCGTTTACGCTGAAAAAGCCGGTTTAGATCCAAAAAACGTTCTGCAGAGCATATCTTCGGGAGCAGCTGGCAGCTGGTCATTATCAAACCTTGCGCCAAGAATGATAGATGGCAACTTTGAACCGGGCTTTTATATAAAACACTTTATCAAAGATATGAACATTGCCCTGCAAGAAGCGGAAGCAATGGGCATGTTGACACCAGGCCTCGCACTTGCGAAAAAAATGTATGCTCAGCTTGCTGAAGAAGGCGAAGAAAACAGCGGCACACAAGCATTATATAAATATTGGAATAAGTAACGCAGCCAGAAATCATTGGTAATGGAGTTAATGCATAAAGCCCTCACATTCACTTCAAAATAACAAAGAAGATGAAAAAGGGGGTTAGGCTTGTGGCTAAAAGAACAAAGAAAAACGATCCTCAGCAAAAAAATAAAAAAGGCTTCGATTCCGCTGTTATCGATTCTGAATTCTCACATGAATTCGGCAGCGCGGAAACAAACAAAATTCATAAAGATAAAGCCAAAAAAGAAAAAGCACCAAAAAATAACGGCCAATATAAAGGGCAATAACGAAAAAAGGCAAGCAGCGGATGCTTGCCTTTTTTTATGTGGATGAAGAGCGTGCTGATGAACAATCGCGCGTAAACGAGTTATATTCGCGCACAAAGTTTGCGGATCCGCACGAAACCAGGTCGATTGCACGCGCAAAGCTGGCAGCCCCGGCAAAAGAGGAGAAGCCGCGCACAAATCAAAAGAAGCCGCGC
>NZ_VLKI01000008.1:0-50174 GCF_007830235.1 Cytobacillus oceanisediminis | reverse complement strand
AAAAGGGAAGTGCGCGCGAAACCAGGTCAAAAAAGCAGGCAACTATCCTCCTCGAGGACACAAAAAAAGTTTGCCACAACCCTATTATAAAGAGGCACCACGCAAAAAGTGGACAGTGACCCAATCCCCATAAAAAACGCTGCAATACATTCCCGTAAGGACGCAAAAAAGATATCACACCGCAATTACCAGTAATCTTGACGCAATTAACCCAATCCACGCAAAAAAGCGCCAGCCCGACGAATAACCATCTTGGCTGACGCAATTAATTCATAAACTGACGAAAAATGAGATGAACATAAACCATTCCGTAGAAGAGCTCTACTCTTTTAGCCCTTCCAAATACCACCCAATCCGATCCAAGCCTTCTTTCAGCGTTTCGATGGAATAGGCAAATGATATGCGGAAATAGCCTTCTCCATAGGAGGAAAACGCACTCCCTGGGACCACAGCTACACCAGCTTTTTCAACTAGTGATAATGCGAAATCAAAAGAGGTCATCGAGACAGGGGGAATTTTAATAAAAAAGTAAAATGCGCCGTCTGGCTTGACGACATCCAACCCCATTTGTACTAATCGGTCGTATACGTATTCGCGGCGCTTTGCATATTCCTGTCTCATTGGCAGGGCGTCATCTTTTCCTGTTGTCAGTGCTTCCAGGGCAGCCATTTGTGATACAGAGGCGGCGCATGTCACATTATATTGATGAACCTTCAATATATGCTTTGCCACGTTTTCTGGCGCAAATAAAAGGCCTATGCGCCAGCCTGTCATTGAGTGGGATTTGGATAAACCGTTAATGACGATGGTTTGTTCCCTCAATATAGAAGCAATCGAGTGATGCGGCTGATCATAAATCAGCTCGCTGTAGATTTCGTCAGCAAGGATAAAAATATCGCGTCCCTTAACAAGAGATGCAATTTCCTTGAGCTCTTCGATCGTTAAGCTAACCCCTGTTGGATTCGAAGGGTACGGCAATACAATGCAGCGTGTTTTCTCGGTAATTTGCTTTTTAATAATACCGGCAGTGAATCGGAACTTATTTTGCGTAATATCCGTAAAGATGGGAACTGCTCCGCATAGCTTGATAATTGGTTCATATCCGGGGTAAACAGGCCCTGGCAATATGACTTCTGAGCCTTCTTCCAAAATCGTTCTGAATGCAATGTCTATTGCTTCACTTGCACCGGAGGTAACGATGACCTCTGTTTCGGGGTTATAGGTTAGATTGTATTTTTCGTTTACAAAGGCTGATGCAGCTTTGCGCAAGCGTATGTCACCTGCATTGTGCGTATAGGATGTAAAGTTTTGGTCGATTGCATTTTTTCCGGCCTCTTTTACGTGCAGTGGCGTCGGAAAATCAGGCTGCCCAATTGTAAGGGAAATCATATCTTTTGTGTCGGCAACCATGTTAAAGAACTTTCTGATCCCTGATATTTCTATGTTCTTAACTTTGTCATTTATTAAATGTTCCAATGTAATTTCACCTCTCGTAATCATAATTTATATTCTATCACTTTGCAGCCCGCTGTTCTAACTGCAAATCGAAAAAATAAAAAAGGCCCTGATCTAATATCAGGACCTTGCTTGCATTGTATTTTATATTAATATCCGTAATCCCAGTCCACTTCATCTTCATGCCAGAATACAGGGGAAACCGCACCAAAGTCGATTACTTTATTTTCAAGATTGCACTGACAATGTTTGTCTCCGCACTGCTCTTTTAATTCTTCAAAAACCGAATGCTCTACATTTTCAATAATCGTCAATTTATTTTCATCATGATAAAGGATAGCTGTACCTTTCATGCCTGATTGCACCTCTTTTATTATTGTGTTATACGATTTGCCGTTTACAAAGCTATTGTATGCCTCATAGTGAAGTCTGTCTATACAAATGTGAATATGTTCACAAAAAAGTCAAGATGAAAACGTTTTAAAAATTTCACGGCCCTATTAAATATTTATTCATTAAAAATGATGTAAAATTTTACAAATAGTTGAATATAATTCATTTAGACATTAACATAAGTAGATAGTGATTACTAAAATTTATGAGATTGATAGTTAGTGATTATTGATTGGAAAATTAACAAAATCAGGAGGTTTTGGAGTGGAGACAACTTTGGAAAAACAGCCCTATGAAAGCACCAGGGAATATGGGGGATTCTGGATTCGTTTTGCGGCCTATTTAATTGATTCTATTATAGTAGGAATCCCGCTATTTATACTGACCATTGTAATTTTTGTGATTTTCTTTGGTGCATCTGACGCCTTTAACATGATGATGAGCGACCCTGCCTATCTCGAATCTGAAATGACTGACGCTGAGGCGATGGCCCTTATGGGATCCTACTTAGGGGCAACGGGTGTCACCATCATTGTCAATCTGGTGATTGCGCTTGCTTACTTCGCTGGTTTGCATGCATCCAAGTGGCAGGGAACAGTAGGGAAAAAGCTATTGGGTTTAAAGGTGACTGACCTGAATGGCAATCGAATTTCTTTCTGGAGGTCTTTAGGCAGGTACCTCGCCATGTCTATTTTGTCAGGAATTCTTTTTATAGGATTCATTATTGCAGCCTTTACAGAGAAAAAGCAGGCATTGCATGATTTAATTGCAGGCACTGTTGTAGTTAAAAAATAATCACTCACCAAGCTGTACGGCACCCGGCCGTGCAGCTTTTTATTATTGTTATTAGGAATAAAGGATTTATTCTCTGCGTGTGGAATATAATTTTAGGAAAGGGAGGATTTAAATGAAAAAACAAGATATTATCAAACATTACGAGTCATTTTCATTATGGCTGGAGTCTTTGAAAAAACTTGAACAGTATAGCTGGCAGCAGCCTGTTTCAGAAGGGAAATGGCCAGTAGCAGCTGTGGTTGCACATTTGCTCTTTTGGGACAGATATTCACTCAAGGAACGTTTCCCGCTATTCAAAGAAGGTGCAGAGCTGGAAAGCTTTCCGGATTTTCAAAGTGTGAATGATGCTGCAAAGGAATACGCTGAAAAGCATGATCAAATTGAGATAATTGACGAACTTTTGGGTGTTAGAGAACAGTTTCTTAAAATGCTCGGCAATATGACAGAAGAAAACTTGGATATTTTATTTATGATTGGTAAGCATTCTCTAACAATCCGTGATTATTTCATTGATTTTATTGAGCATGATCTACACCATAAAAAGCAGATTATGGAAGCAACCGGTGTAAGAAATTAACACCGGTTGTCAAGTATACGGGGCTGTGATTTTATAACAGTAATATAAGATGCCATTACATCGTTCAGCAAAGCAGGCAAAGACTCCTCCTCAGAATGATGCACCCAATAAAATAAAGTCCCGAAGAATGAGTTAACAATCATTTTGGCAATTCGGGAGGCATTTGTGTGTTCGCTAAATTCACCTCGTTTTTTCCCTTCTTCAATCAAGCTAATTAATATGGACCTGAATTCAGAGGCCAGCCGGGTTTCAGAGATGTGAAAATCTTTTACTACCGTACTTATATGGAAAATAGATAAGAGAAGGATCGGTCCGTATTCCTCATTTTTAATAGCCATAAATTTAAAAAGCTTATATAGGTTTTCTTCAATTGATTCGCTGCTATCAATGACTTCCTTATAAAAAGCATGCAACAGCTTAAGCTGGGATTGTCCCACTAAATGCAGAACAGACTCCTTCGAATGAAAGTAATTAAAGAATGTACCTTTGGCAACCCCTGCATGGTCGGTAATTTGCTGGACAGTTGTATTTTGGAATCCCTGCTTCTTAAAAAGCTCTACTGCGCTCTTAAAGATTAATTGTTTTGTATATTCTTTTTGATCCTTCCTTTTCATTATTACCCACCTTAAATATAATACTTGCTATTATAGCATAATAAAAAACAATTATTGAAATATTCATTTAATTTTTGCAAAAACTTTTAAATTTAGGTTTTTCTTAAAAATTAACAAAATAAAAAGGGTTTTTCTGACCAGTCTTGAATAAGAAATAAGGTGTTTTTTACCAAAAGGGGCTGATGAGATGGAAGTTGAAAAAACGGAGCTTCGCCAACAGGGGAAATTGAATTCCTGGCGGCTCTATATGACAATGCCAATAGTATCCTGGGCACTTTATGATTTTGCAAATACTATTTTTTCATCAAATATAAATACGATCTTCTTTCCTTTTTATCTCCAGGAAGTAATAGGGGAAAATGAAGTTTTAAACCAGATTGCCAGTACCTTTATTTCTTATTCGAATGCACTTGCAAGTTTTTTTCTTGTGCTTTTTTCTCCCTTATTTGGAGTTATGATAGACAGGACGGGAAAAAAGAAGAAATATATAGTGGCCTTTACCCTGATCACTGTACTGACAACTATTTTAATGGGAGTCTTTGCAACAAGCCAATTTAGCGGAAAAGTTCTTGGGCTGCCACTTTATCTGGCATTGGTCATTTTATGCTTTGTTATAGCCAAGTTTTTTTACCATTCAAGCCTGGTCTTTTATGATGCGATGATCTCGGATTTGGGGACGAAACAAGAAATACCTTTAATCTCTGGATTTGGCGTTGCAGTCGGATATATAGGAACCCTTATAGGCCTGACGGTTTATTTATTTGTAGGGGATGACGGTTTCCATGAAGCATTTTTACCTACAGCTATATTATTTCTGCTTTTTTCATTACCTCTATTTTTCTTTGTTAAGGATAAGCCGCTTGAAGTAAAAGAAAAACAAAGCTTTTTATCAGGTTATAAGGAAATTTGGCAGACTTTTAAAGAAATGAAACATTACAAAGCCATTTTTACTTTTATGATTGCATATTTTTTCTTGAATGATGCCATTGCAACAACAATTGCCATGATGGCCGTTTATGCAAAAACGATTGTAGGCTTTACTACAGGTAAATTCATTTTGCTTTATCTCGTTTCGACTGTTTCCAGTATCATCGGTTCCTTTATATTTGGCTATATTACCAAGGCGAAAGGGCCTAACAAAGCTGTTAAATATGTGGGAGTTCTCCTCCTGGTTGCGCTTGCAATTGCTGTTGCTTCTGTGAATGAATTGATGTTCTGGATAGCCGGCAGCATGTTTGGTATTGCTCTCGGTTCCATGTGGGTTACGACGAGAACCTATATAGTGGAATTGACTCCTGATCATAAGAGAGGGCAATTTTTTGGCCTCTTTGCGTTTTCAGGAAAAGTCTCTTCAATCATTGGTCCGCTCATATACGGAAGCATCACCTTAATCTTTGCGGAATATGGAAATCTGGCGAGCAGAATGGCTCTAGGATCTTTAATGATTCTCACTATAATAGGATTAATTATTCATTCCAGAATCAAAGAGGAAGGCAACGCTGCATAAGTAATTAAAAGGACCAAATTTAGATTCATCCACATTAGCAAGCCAATCGGCTTGCTTTTTTATATACTTTTAAATAATAATCATTATAAATTACTTGACGTATGTATAGGTACCTTTTATAATGTATTTTGTATTAAATAATAATAATTATAATAAAATATTCACTAAAAATAGAGAGGTGCCATCATGAAACTAAGAGAAGAAATGCCTGAACTGACAGGTGCAACTGAATGGATTAATGGAGAAGTAACAAAGGAAGATCTAATTGGGAATAAGCCGACACTCATCCATTTCTGGTCAGTAAGCTGTTATTTATGTAAAGAAGCTATGCCTGAAATAAATGAGCTTCGAGATGAATATGAAGATGAGTTAAATGTAATAGCTGTGCATATGCCACGATCGGAAGATGATCTCGATATCGATGTCATCAAACAAATGGCTATTGGCCATGATATTAGCCAGCCAACCTTCGTTGACAGTGAACATAAGTTAACTGATGCTTTCGAAAATAAATATGTTCCTGCTTATTATGTGTTTGATCGAGAAGGAAAACTCCGCCATTTCCAGGCCGGAGGAAGCGGAATGGAAATGCTTAAGAAAAGAATTAATCGTGTTCTTGGAACTGAAGAGAAGTAATAAAAAAGCTGCCCAAGCTGAGAAATTTGACGGGCAGCTTTTTCTTTATGGATTAAATGCAGGGTGAAGCGGTTCTTCCTTCATACTAATCTTGAACTTTTCATAAGAAAAATTATCCATTCATGGTATATTAGTAGAGAAAATGCTTTATTACAGATAGGAAGGGCGAAAGAAATGGAGCAGAAAAAAGGCATTTTGCTGGAGAGCGGAACGAATGAGTTGGAAATTGTTGAATTTTCAATTGGCAGAAATAAATTTGGTATTAATGTTATTAAAGTAAAGGAAATTATCAATCCGGGGCAGGTGATTCCGGTACCGCATTCTCACAAGCACATTGAGGGGATTATGGAATTGCGGGGAGAAGTTCTACCAGTAGTTAATGTGGCAGCTTCACTAGGCATGGAGCCTTCTGAAAATCCGCAGCAGGATAAGTTTATTGTTACTGAATTTAATCAGCAAAAAATTGTTTTCCATGTACATAATGTTTCACAAATCCATCGAATCTCCTGGGACCAGATTGAAAAGCCATCTGAAATGTATCAGGGGCCAGATAGCCAAGTAATCGGCGTAATCAAGCTTCAAGGTGAAATGGTGCTCCTATTAGATTTTGAAAAAATGGTTACGGAGATTAATCCAGATTCGGGGATTAGCATCCAAAAGGTGCAGAAGCTCGGCAAGAGGGAAAGGTCTAATAAGAGGCTGGTTATTGCAGAGGATTCACCGTTACTGAGAAAGCTGCTGCATGATACTTTGAATGAAGCCGGCTTCTCCAATCTTGAATTCTTTGAGAATGGGCAGGATGCTTATAAGTATTTGGTATCCCTAATAGAATCAGGATGTAATATCACTCAGGAAGTTCAGCTAATGATAACAGATATTGAAATGCCGCAAATGGATGGCCATCATCTCACTAAGAAGATAAAAGATCATCCGCAGCTTTCCGGCATTCCTGTTATTATCTTTTCCTCCCTGATAACGGAGGATCTCCGCCATAAAGGGCTAATGGTGGGTGCAGATGCGCAGGTAAGCAAGCCCGAGATTGCTGAGCTGGTGATTCTAATTGATCAATATGCATGATAAAAAGCTGGGTATCCCCAGCTTTCTTGCTTTTAAAAATAACTTTCGCCCAGCTTCTTGAATACTGGCTTTTCATAGCGCGGTTTCTTCTGGTGCGGTGTGCTGTTATATTCTTTTAAGCCTGTATAAGCCATGAGCAGCTTTTTCGCAGTGTTAAGAGATAGGGAAGCTTTAGGATTTCTTACATAGGAATCAAGTTTTCCAAGATGGGGCAGCTGCGAAAAATCTTCCTTGGAAGGCGGCAGGTGAAAAGAATAATTTCCGCATTTCACTAACACATCTGACTGCTGCTGGCTGTTTTTGGGATTGCCTGAGTAGTGAAGCCCTACCTTGCTGGCTTTTCCTTCTTTAATAAGTTTTTGAAGCGCATCATGCTTGAGCTTATATAAAAACTTAGGGTTTGGTGCTGTTTTTGCATGGCGGTTAACGGTGAAGATGGCTTGTGAGAGGTTTTCAACCGTTGGATGCAGATGGGGATTTTGTTTCTTGTCCGAATTCAATTTTATGGCTCCTTTCATATTGTAAAGGGGTATAGTCTTATTATACCCCTTTTATTCAATAAAACCAACATGAGTATCCATACAATTGTTTTGAAAGGATTTAAGCCTGAATTTGTTTTTCTTTGGGCGGCTGGTTGAGAGCTCCTCCTTTCATAATGGCCAGAAGCATAAATGAGCCCAATAAAATAGTTGCCATCCCCGCTCCTATCATAACAGAAGGGACGCCCAGCCATCTAGCCAGCAGCGCTCCTGCAGCAGGAGCAATCAGCATGGAAAAAGTCTGCAATGACATGGCGGCAGCGGATACTCTTCCCATCATGTGCTTGGGTGTTTCAGACTGCAGAACGAAGCCATATGGAACAGATTCACCCGCCCCGAGAAGGCCAAGCAGGCATGCACCTATTATCCAAGCTAACGGCGGTAAATTAAAAACACCCACTCCCCCCAATCCAACCGCAATAATTAATGTGCCGCTAAAGAGCGCTGATGAAGCCATTAGATGAATCGGTTTTCGGTTCCATTTTGTCCATTGCCCCAATAAGAGGGAGCCTGCCACACTTCCGAATCCCACAGCACTTATGAGCAGCCCAAAATTTCCTTCGCTGAATCCAAGATGCTGGGCGATAAATACAAAGAGCCCGTCATATAGAAAGATGATAAAAAAAGCGGCGGAAGATAAAATGATCGATATTTTTAACAGCGGAGTATGTGCGATATGTTTAATGCCTTCTGAAAAATCAAACCAGTACTTTCGTTTTTCCGGTTTGCCGGCAGGTTCAATTTCCTCCGATTTCTCAAGTTTTTTTAAATTGGGGAGAAACAATAAAAAGATAACAGCTATTAAAAACCCGGCTGCTTCAAATAAGAAGGGGCTTTTCGGGCCAAAAAGGGCTATGATCCCGCCCCCTAAAGCAGGACCTGCGATTTTCATCATGTTAACGGAAAGCTGGCTAAGAGTAACCGCCTCCGGAAGCAGGCTGTCAGGAACAATCATCCTGATGGCACTTTGTCTGGCAGGGTCGTATAGGGCAGACACGGTACCTTTTAAAAATACAAACAATAGCAAGATATAAAGGTTTGGAGCGAAAAATAACCCTGCCACAAATACAACTCTTAAAAGCAGGCAAACAATCATGACAGCCTTTTTGGGTAATCGATCGACGAACACACTAGCGAAGGGACCAATTATCACCCAGGGCAGTCCCAGAACAATGATGACTGAAGCGATAGCGGTTTCATCCAAGCCCCAATGGTAGGCAACAATAACCTGGAGGGCGATAAGGTCCAGCCAGTTTCCGAGGTCGGAAAAAAGCTGGGCGCCAAATAGCGATCGGAAGGGCTTCGATTTTAAAGGTTTAAAAATGCCTGCTTTCATTGATCATTTCTCCTTTTTTTCGCCAATTGCCTTTCTCCGCCTTTCAAGCAGTTTTTCCGTATTTCCATGGGGGTCCTGGCCATTGGGAAGGTCATCTTTTTTCAAAGCCTCTATTGATTCTGCAATCCATTTCAATTCAGTTTCCAATCTCATTTCGGCAAAGCGAATTGACAGAGTTCCAAGCTTGCTGATATAAGAATATCCATTTTGTGGCCACTCTTTTACAAACCTGAGAATATCTTCTGTTTCTTCCTTCCTTTTTGTTAAATGGGTAATTAAAATATCATAATCCATATCCTCATGCCAGGTGGACATCTTCATTAGCAATTCATCTTTAATGACTGGATAGGAAGGAGGAACTTTAAGCCAGTTTTCAAATTCTTCCCAGCCTTTAGAGGTAAGTTCATACAACTTTTTCTTCCGGCCTTCATCCTCTTGTTCAACCGTATAAATAAATCCTTCATCCTCAAGTTTTTTTAATTTCGGATAGATGCTTCCATAGCTCATTCCCCAATAAAGCCCCGCAGCTTTGTGCTCAAATTCGGATTTAATGTTATAGCCGGTGCTGGGCCAAAAGCTGAGAACAGCTAGTAATGTGTGCTCGACAGACAAAAAAGATTCCCCCTTCAATGTATCAGTTTGATATATCTAATAGATATATCATTATGATATGTCAAAGGTGAGGGAATATCAACCAAAATATTAAAAAGCTTTCGCCTTTTTCGACGAAAGCTTATACTGGGGGATTTATTTTTAAAAAATATTTATGGCTGTATGAGCACCCTAGTGCCATTGGGTACAATCCGGGCTAATTCCAATACATTTTCGTTATACATTCGAATACAGCCTTTAGAAACAAATTGGCCAATGGATGCAGGATTATTGGTCCCATGGATCCCGTATCCGGATTTTGATAAGGATAGCCACATCACACCATAAGGGCCACCGGGATTAGGCTCTCGGTTCACAATAACAAATTCCCCAATAGGCGTTTGGGTAAGCATTTTGCCTACAGCGATTGGATACACCTTTTGAACAGCACCGTTTTTTAAAAGAGTTAAATTTCTTTTTCCACGTGAAACGATGATGGTATATGGAATTGTATCAGGGTTTGGAAGGCCTGGGATTAATATTTGCTGCCCGGGAAAGATTAGATTGGGATTTGTGATGGAAGGATTGGCTGCAAACAGCTGGCTGAGAGAGCGGCGGTAGTTTCTCGCGATTACCGACAGGGTCTCACCTGGCTTTACAATATGATAAATAAAAACCATTCCCTTCTTTAAAGGTCTAATTAAATATATGCCCACAAAGCAGAACTTGGAACTTGTAAAAAGTATGGAAGGAGAGGAGGCAGCCCATGAAAAAAGAAAGCCCGCCAAATAGCTGCTTTCCTTCTTTAGTTCCCGTTATCAGAGTGTAATGTGAATATCGTCATTTCAGGACGGGATAAAAATCGGAAGGGCAGGCGCGTTGTGCCTAGTCCCCTGTTAACATAGAGGGTTAGGGGCTCCTGGCTGCCGATCTCGTAAAAGCCTTCATGATATCTTTCAGCATATGGCGGCTTAACCAGTGCACCGAAAAAAGGTATTTTTATTTGTCCGCCATGGCTATGGCCGCTTAACTGTAGCTGAATGCCAAAGGAATAGGCGCCATCAGCCAAATCAGGTGCATGTGACAATAAGATTTTATAGGAAGGTTCCTCAATATTTTCTACAGCAAGCTTAATATCAGGCCTTCCCAGCATGGCATCATCAATGCCGATAACATGAATGCTGCTTCCAGAAACTTCAATTTTACGATTTTCATTAAGTAAGAGGATAAAACCTGCTTCCTCCATAATAGATTTATAGATGTCAGATCCATAACCGCCATGATCATGGTTTCCGTAAATAGCAAATTTGCCCAGAGGTGCTTCAATTTTTTGCAGAAGAGAAGGTATTTGATTAGCCTCTGAATACTTATTAGGCTCATCCATTAAGTCACCAGTGAAAAAGATAATATCTGCTCTAATTTTATTTATCTTTTCAATTAATTCTTCCAGCTGATCCAGGTCATAATGGAACCCGAGATGTGTATCGCTGAATTGGACTATTTTCAAATTGTCGAATGCTTGTGGAATTGCATTATTAGAAATTTTATGGTTTGTGATATCCAAAAGCCGGGGCTCTATATCACGTGCATAATAGTAGCCTCCCGCACTTAAACCGAAAGCGGCAGCAGCAAAACCGAACGTTCTTTTTAAAAAGGATCTTCTGGACACTTTTTTCGGCATTTATTATACCAACCTATCTTTTCAAATTTTGCTACGGAATACCAGCTTAAAGGCATTTGCCTGGCTGGGCATTCTTTTAGCCGTACCTTCTAATACTATCAAACTATGCTATTAAAAAGAAGGAATAACTCTTTTGCTTTATTGACTTCTTTTCCTGTAACGCCTTGAAAAAGTTTAAAAAATAAATAATTCGAAAATTCTATATTTAGTGGTAAAATAGAGACTGAATGTTCATTCATTTTTTGGGAGGGAATACTTTTGAAAAATAAAACAGTTATTGTGACAGGCGGTTCAAACGGAATGGGGAAATATATGGCTAAAAGGTTTTCGGAAGCGGGAGCTAATGTGGTTATCACCGGCCGAAATCCAGAGCGGCTTGAAGCGGCGAAAGTAGAAATTGAAACATCCCCTGGACAAGTTCTGACGGTCCAAATGGATGTGCGTGAAATTGAACATGTAAAACATATGCTCAACGAAACGCTGAATTCCTTCGGACAGGTTGACTTCCTTATCAATAATGCAGCAGGCAACTTTATCTGTCCGGCAGAGCAATTAAGCGCCAATGGCTGGAATTCTGTTATTAATATTGTCCTGAACGGAACCTTTTATTGTTCTAGTGAAGTCGGTAAATACTGGATTGAAAAAGGCATAAAAGGGAGTATCATCAATATGGTGGCTACATATGCTTGGGATGCCGGTGCAGGTGTAATCCACTCGGCAGCCGCCAAAGCAGGAGTGTTATCCATGACAAGAACGCTTGCTGTCGAATGGGGTAGAAGGTACGAAATAAGGGTCAACGCCATTGCCCCTGGCCCAATAGAAAGAACTGGCGGAGCAGACAGGCTTTGGGAATCAGAAGAAGCTGCCAAGAGAACGCTTCAAAGTGTCCCTCTTGGCAGGCTGGGCAAGCCTGAAGAAATTGCTGAATTGGCTTTCTTCCTGTTTTCAGAAAAAGCCGGGTATATTAACGGGGAGTGCATTACCATGGATGGTGGCCAGTGGCTTAATCAATACCCATTTTAAGATCATGCATAAAACCGGCTGATTTAATCAGCCGGTTATGATTCATCATCTATTGGTAGCTGACGGCTCTTGATTGTAAAGCTTTCCATGAAGAAATAAAGCGTTTTTTTGAAACCTTTACCTGTTTTTTACCGGATAGCGGGTCATTTAAATAAACATAGTTGTCATCGTAGCCAACTAGTACTACTGCATGCAGGTCTAACGGTGTTTTAATGGTTTGGCTGCCGTGGGTCCATGATTCCCAGCGGTCTGGAAGCCTGTAATCGCCTGTAGTCCAGACCACAACAGGAAAACCTTTGGAAGCGTGGTTTAAGACTGAATCAAAATCCTGGCCGGTTAAATTAACCGCTCTTCCAGGCAGGAATTTATTTACCAATTCCTCAATGGGTTTATCGAATACAGCATACCCTGCACGTTTTCCAGTCATATCACCTACAAATCCTTCTGAAGGGTTTCCCCATTTTACAATATCATTTTTGTAACGGATAAGCGGATCATTATCTTTTCTTACGCTATTATACAAATCCATTTTCCCTATTTTCACACCTGCATATTGCAGAACCATCGTCAAACTTGTAACTTCACATCCGTATTTTAACTCCGGATTTTGGTTAATCAGCGGAACATCAAGCATTACAGCGCGTTTTTTGTCTTTCACAGCCGTATTTGTGTTTAGGGCTGTTAGTTTTTGCACTTGCGGCTGTTCTTCCTTTGCCTTTGTTTGGGTTTGGCTATCCACTTCACTGGAGAACATAATATCCTTTTGGCCTGTTGGACTCACCAGTTCGGAATGACCGCATCCAAGCAAAGGAATAAGAAGGAAAACAAACAGGAAATTCCTCATGAAATACCCTCTTTCTTTGATGTCCTGGTATTAGCTTGTGATGAGGAGGGCCCTAGTATAAGGTTAAGCTTATGGAAAACCAAGCGGATTTATCAATTTGTGGAACCTGTATTTTGAATAGTAAATGCTGAAAGAGAATATGGTATAATAATTCATTAATATACATAGGGAGGCTAATGGACATGGATGCGTTGGATATTCTTACAGACTTGGATAATGTGTTTCCTTATTTCCAGCCAATATTCAGTGCGGATGAGCATCGTGTCATTGGTTATGAGGTGCTGGGCCGGTATAGGGGACCTGCGGGAGTTGTCAGCCTGGGGCCATTTTTTCAGGATGAAAACATTCCCGAAGAATTTAGGCTCGAGGTTGATTATGAAATCCTAAAAAAGGCTTTGGAAAAAGCGCTTGATCTTGATAAAGATATTATGCTGTTTGTAAACAGGGATGCAGATATGCTTATGCATAATGATGGAGAACAGTTCCTGAACACACTCCGGGAGTATGAAAAAAAAGGCATAAGCCTCGACCGCATTGTCCTGGAAATTACAGAGCGAAATTACAAAGGAGATATCGACCATCTCGATCATCTTTTAAATTATTACCGGACATATGGAATTAAATTAGCAATTGATAAACTTGGCAATGAAAGCAGCCATCTTGACCGGATTGGACAATTGGCTCCGGACATATTGAAGGTTGACTTAATTTCAATGCGCTCAACAGCTTCTGCTTACAATTTTAACGATATTCTTTATTCATTATCCATGCTCGCAAGAAAAATTGGCGCAAGCTTGCTTTTCGAGAATATAGAAATGACATATCAGCTGCAATATGCCTGGAAAAATGGGGGACGTTACTATCAGGGATTTTATTTGCAAAAACCTGCAGAAAATTTTACTGAAAGAAACCTGCTAAAAGAAAAACTCAAAAATGAATGCCATCAGTTTATTACCCATGAGAAGAAGAAGCTTGAATCGCTTTACCAGGTGACACTGGAGTTTAACGAAAAGCTTAATGACTTTATAAATAAAAAGCGTAAGATAACCAATTATGAAGAAAGTCTGGAACATCTTGCACAGCTTTTGGATGGAGCTGCTTTTCGCCTTTATATCTGTGATGAAGATGGTTTTCAGAAATCAGCAAATTTTTTCAAGAAGGACGGAGGATGGGTTCTCCAGAAAGAATATCTTCATAAAAATTGGAGCTGGCGCCCATACTTTCTGGAAAATATCATGAAGATGAGAATAAACAAAAAAGGCATTCTTTCCGATTTGTATACCGATATTGAAACAGGGGAAACGATAAGGACTTTTTCATTTCCTCTAAATGCAGATGACTATTTATTTGTGGACTTATCTTACAATTATCTTTACGAGCATGATGGATTATTATAAAGGGATATAAGTTTGCAGGTTCCAATAAATACAAAAGTATAAACAGGCTCTTATTGAGGAAATGTAAGTGTAGAACCTTTCCTTGAGGAGAGATTAAAAATGAGTATGTACATGATGATTATTTTATTAATTGGAGCTGGGATACTTGTGTATTCCTTAGTATACACCCTGTTTGTTGCAAAAGAGCGAAAAGCTGTAAGAGGAGATATTGATACAGAATTGCCGGATAATGTACAGAAGCATGCTTACCTTCGAAATCCTGTTTTTCTGACTTACTTTATTTTCTTTTTGATTCTCATTCCCATGGTTATTTATTTTTCACTAACATGGAATTGGTAAAGACCCGGCCAGGGTCTTTTTTTTATGAAGGCTATGTTAAAGATCATTGTTGATTTTGGCTCGAAGTAGATTGATGGGGAAATCAACAGGCAGTTTAACGGAGCTTTTTATAAAAAAACTAGCAATATTTACATAAAAGTAAAAGATGCACTTTTTCGCATAAAACGTTAATTTTTTGTCAATACGGGTAGATTTAAAACAAGAAAAGAATTTTCCTGTCAAAACATAAGGGAATTTCGGGAACGAAAGTAGCTGGTAGATCATTCATTTGCTGGTAAAATTGAGGGTACACATATAGAGCGATAAAGAAAGGGAGAGTGGAATGTACAAGCACTTATTAGGATTTTTATTTACTTTTGCAGCCATGTTCGCAGTGATTCCTTCCCATCCTAACGCCGAGAGCGGATTTACAAACAATGAGGAAGTATACAAATTTTTACAGGGAGCGTTTCAGGCACAAGTATCGTTAAGTGAGGAAGAACGAAGTCTGGAAGAAGTTAATGGACTGCTTGCGCCTTATTTTTTGGAAACACCCAAAAAGCAATTTCTGGATGAAAATCTTGTTTCTGAAAATGGAAAGTATTTTATCTACGGATCGGATGCCGCACATTTTTACATTCCGTTTTTTACGTATTCGGATGATACCAAGGTAGTTTCAGACAAAGATAAAATTTATGTATTTGAATATTTTCCGGAAAACCATGAAGGTCCAGTAGGCTATGAAAGCCATTATGAAGGGGTATTGCTTGAAAAAGATAAAGGACAAATGAAAGTCGCTCAATTTTTAGGTGATAAAATACCTGAAAATATCTTAGAAAAAGCGGAAAAATCCAAGCAACAAGCGGAACAGACTACATTCAAAGCAGCTGATGAACCGGTTTGGATTAATAAACCGGCATACCAAATCAGCTTTTTATTAGACCCTTTTGATGCATTCCTCCGGTCAGGAAGCATGCTGTTAACAGACAATAGGCAGGGAGTTCTTGGTCTATTTGAACATAAGGAATTAGACAATCAGCTGGCTTCCAATTAAAACAGCAGAGCTTAAAAGCAATGGGATGCTTTTAAGCTCTGTTTTTTTATTCTTTAATTTGAAGCGCTGTTTTTAGTTTCTCCAGATCAAATCCTGTAACGACCATGTCACCGATGACAACCGTTGGGGTGGAGAAGGAATTATATTTCTGGGTCAACTCTTTGTGAGCTGCTGCATCTTTTTTAATGTCTTTTATTGTAAAAGAAAATCCATACTCTTTTAAAAACATTTTAGTTATTTCACAGGGCGGGCATTCCGGCTGTGTATACAAGATTATTTCCTCCAACTTAAAGTCCTCCCGGGGTTTAATAACTATCATCATAGTGCAGGGGTTTTGAGTAATCAATTATTTTGCTTTTTGAAGATAATCAATTAAACCCATTGAGCATACTTCCATGTCAACAGAAAGAATCTCAAAGACTGGATGGTCATTAGGTACACCTTTTTCAGCAAGATATCCCTTAATCCGGCTGGCAAGTTCGTCTCTTGCTGCATGCATCTGCTGTTCAAAGGAGCTTCCTTCAGCCATTCCTGACTTGCCTGCTTCGACAAAAACTTCAATCCATTCTTTGATTTGCCTGTAAACTTCTTTCGGATTCCGGCTCATGCCGTAATGTCCAAAAAAGATATAATCCAAATCCATTTTTTCATACATTGAAATAGAGTGCAGCATTTTCCCAGGATCGAATTGATTCGGTGAGGTTGATGGCAAATATAGCTCAATGCCTTCGACCGCTAATTGAGGATAGGTTACCCCCGCAGTATCCCCGGTGAACATCCCATTTAATGCCGGGTGGAAGATGCTGAAATGGTGGTTGGCATGTCCTGGGGAATTAAAAAACTTCAGCGTGCATCCGGGTCCGATTGCGAGCTCTTCTTCATGTTCTTTAATGATTATTTTATCTTCCGGAACAGGAAGTATCGGATTAAAGAGGTCATCGAATTTATCACCGTAAACAGCTCTTGCACCGGCAATTAGGCGGGAAGGGTCAGACAAATGCCTGGCTCCTTTTGGATGGACAACCAATTTTGCATTTGGACAGTGAGTTAGGAGCAGGCCTGCACCACCCGCATGATCCAGATGGATATGAGTAACGATGATATATTCAACTTCCTCTGGTTTGAATTGGAGCTGTTTTAGTCCTTCCAGAATATAGGGGACTGATGGGCTGGCGGATGTTTCAATCAAGGTTAATTTTTCTTCCGTTAAAACATATGTACCGGTACGTTTTTCCAATGAAAGATCAAAATCATCAATTAAATAAAGATGTTCAGCCAGTTTTTCAGGTTTTTTCAAAAAAATTCACACCCTTTATAAAGCTTTTGCTTGTACAAACGCATGACATTATTTTATTCTGTTAATATTGGTATGTAAAGCGCTAAGGTTGAATATTCTGAATTCAATTCATAAGGATAGAAACATGCCAAAAGAGAAACCTAAATGTATGATTATGGGTTTTGTTTTGAAAGGAGAGAGAGCATGTCACAGCTTCAAGGTATATTAACACGCTTAAAAAGCTTACAGGAGCAATCAACAGGCGGAGAGCCAATGCAGAGATTTTTTGAGGTAAATGGAGAAAGGAAATGCCAGGTTACCTATCATCCAAAAAATGAAACATTTGAATTGGAAGTATATAACGATAAAGAAAAGCCAAAAAGATATCAATTTGACAATATTGATATGATCACCATCGAAATTTTCGACTTGATCCAATAATTCTCCACATACATAAGGGGCCCTTTTCAGGGCTCCTTTTATTTTACTGGAAGTCGCTTACAGAAATTTTTAGAAATATGATATAATTTCTTAAACAAATGGCAAGAGGTGCGATATGTATTATTTAATAGTGATCCTTCTTTTTTTTACAGTGCTTCTTATGCTTGCGGATTTGATCAATACAAAAAAAGAAGTAGTCATGATCCGGAAAACACTAGAAGATATGAAAAAAATTCTTGAAGAAGCCAAAGACTCTAAAAAGTAAAACATACATACCCTGCTGAGATATAGAAAAGGATATAAAAAAGAGGTGATACTATGATGCCAACTGTTAAGTGTCCGAGCTGTATGGCTGAAAAAGAAATTGATGGAGTATTGACTGCACAGTCTAATCAGAATGTGATCTTTCGCTGCCCTAATTGCCATTATGAGGTTAAGGATATTCAAACCAGCAAAGGATGATGATGTAAAAAGGGGGAAAATTGCTGGAGACTGTGATAAAATAAAAGGGATTCATAACTTTTTTTTGAGGAGTTTTCGGCGATGATTAGTCTTCATAGCGAGGAATTTTTAGAATTTAATATTAGTGATTTCATGATTCCTTCAGAGCGGGTAGCACATGTGCAGGTGGGAAATAACCTGGAGCACGCCCTTTTGGTTTTGACGAAAAGCGGTTATACAGCTATTCCGGTTCTTGATCCGCATTATAAACTGCAAGGTTTAATCAGTACTCCGATTATCATGGATTCCATTCTTGGTCTCGAGCGGATTGAATTTGAAATGCTGGAAAAAAAACGAGTGGAAGAGGCTATGAACCGCACGATTTCGCGGCTTGACATTGACGCTTCAATTCAGCAGTCGATCGCTCTTTTAGTTGATCATCCTTTTTTGTGTGTGGAAAACAAGGAAGGCTTCTTTGAAGGGATTCTGACTCGAAGAACTGTACTGGACCAGTTGAATAAGCATCTTAGAAAATTAAATAAAAAATAAATTTATTCAGCTCCCCAACTGAGGGAGCTGGCTTTATTTTTAATAGATAAGAAAACGCATTTATTTAATTCCCTTTCTGTATGGGGCCTTTGTTTTGCGTTCTGCTTATCCTATTGGAGGGGAAATTGTTTGGGCCAAGTCATACATAAGAAACAGCCTGACGGAAAGAGAAAAGTAACGAAAAAGCCTTTTGTGCTTGCTTCGGTTATGCTGGCGATGTTCATGGGTGCAATCGAGGCAACCATTGTTTCAACAGCTATGCCTGCCATTGTTGGTGACTTGGGCGGATTTGCTTTATACAGCTGGGTATTTTCAGCTTACTTGCTAATGAATGCCGTTACGGTTTTAATTTATGGCAAGCTGTCTGACTTATTTGGGCGGAAGCCGGTTCTGACATTCGGTATTATTGTATTTTTAATCGGTTCAATTTTATGCGGTTTTGCGGAGTCCATGACCATGCTTATTATTTTCCGCCTGATCCAGGGATTTGGCGCTGGTGCCGTAATGCCGATAGCTACTACAATCGTCGGAGATATTTACACAAAAGAGGAAAGGGCACAGGTCCAAGGCTATTTATCAAGTGTATGGGGGATTTCAGCCATAATGGGTCCGGCAATTGGAGGTATTCTTGTTGAATATGTAAGCTGGCGTTATGTATTTTGGGTTAATATTCCCCTTGGTATAATGGCTATTGCAGGCTTATGGCTCTTCCTGCATGAAAACGTTGAAAGAAAAAAGCATCAGATCGACTATGCTGGGGCTGTTCTTTTAACCGTTTCAATTTCTTCGCTGATGTTTGTACTTGTAGAAGGCGGTACAAATTGGGCGTGGAATTCAATTGAAGCAATCAGCCTGATTTCTGTGAGTGTAATTGCATTTATATTATTTATCCTGCAGGAGCGAAAAGCGGCCGAGCCCATGATGCCTTTTAACATTTGGAAAGAAAAGCCCATCCTGATTGCAAATCTGGCCTCTTTGACGACTGGTGTCATGCTGATTGGCATATCCAGTTTTCTGCCTGCATTTGTCCAGGGTGTTATGGAAAGATCGCCAATTGTGGCTGGCTTCACACTGACAACGATGTCCATCGGCTGGCCTATAGCTGCAGCAGTTGCCGGGAAGCTGCTGCTGAAGATTGGTTTCAGAAGTACGTCTGTATTAGGCGGAGTATTCCTTATTTTAGGCAGCATTGTATTTGTAACACTTACTCCTGAAGCTGGACCGTTATGGGCAGCTGCCGGCAGCTTCCTTGTTGGTGCTGGTATGGGCTTGACCAGCACTGCTTTCATTGTCTCCATCCAAAGTACGGTTGAATGGAAGCAAAGGGGAATAGCCACTGCCGCCAATATGTTCATGAGAAACCTTGGCAACACCATTGGAGCAGCAATGCTGGGCGGAATTCTAAACAGTCAGATAAAGTCATTTATCCAGAGAAATGGTGAAGATATTGATGCTGAATTATCGCTTGATTCAGCGAACGTGCTTTTAAATGAACAAGCAAGGAATAATATGGATTCAGGAGTTAAAGAGGTGCTGCAAGATGGGCTGACCTTCTCTCTCCACTCGGTTTACTATGCTGTTTTATTATTTGCTGTAATCAGTTTTTTATTGGTCATTGCTTTGCCAAAACACGAAAAAGATACTGCTGCCTAAAGTCGTTAAAATTTTATATATATAAAGGCTTTGTTAAAGCCCATTGTTGATTTTGGCACACTGTTGATTGAAGCGGAGGGCGCGAGACTCCAGCGGGAGGAGTGTGTCAAAGGGAGACCCCGCAAGCGCTTGCTCTGAGGAGGCTCCCTGACCACCCGCGCTTCGCTGAGTGCCTGGAGCGGAAATCAACAGGCAAGTCTAATAGAGCCTAAATAAAAAACTCTGCAGCGAAATGCAGAGCTTTTTTGTTAGAAGATTTTTATTAAAAGCTGGATGATTAAAAGGACTGTAATGGTATGCAGCAGCATTTTGAGTATTCTAATAGAGATTTTGTTTGCCAATCTGACTGCTGTTTGGGCCCCAATGATGGATCCGGTGGCAAGGAATATGGCAATACTGATATTGAAATTGCCGGCAGCTACATATGAAAAAATGGAACCTGAACAGCTGACAAAGGTTTGGAAACGGGTAAAGGCCATTGCTTTTAAGTAAGAAAAGCCCCTGTTTAAGTACAAAAACATCAGCAATGTCCCTTGCCCAGGGCCGAACATGCCGTCATAGACGCCGATGCCATACAGATAAGGGTAGGTATCTTTTGTATTTTCAGCCCCTTCCTTTTCGGATGGTTTTTTTATAATTGTAAGAATGAGAGCAAAACAAAGCAATATCACAGCAATGATTGTCATCGTTTTTTCAGAAATCGTATTTGCCAGCAACCCTCCTGTAATTCCTCCACCTAATGCAAAGGGAGCAGTCTTGGCTGCAGATGCAAAAGTGATCTTTTTTTCCTTAAGGAGCACAAGGAAGCTAGAAAATGAGCTGAAAATATTAGAGAACTTAGCTGAAGCTATGGCTGTATGGATTGGAACACCCAGCATTAGCAATGAGGGCATGCCAATCAATCCTCCGCTGCCTGCCAATGTGCCAATAAATGTTGCAATAAACCCAATAAAGGTAAAAATAAAAAGATCCATTTTTTTCCTCCACCTCCTGTTCCTGATTTCATTTTATTCGGATTCTCTTGATAATGAAATTTAAATAAAATTAAGATATACTATAAGAAAAAGTTATGAAGGGGAGATGGGAATGTCTTCACTTACAGAATTTCACCTTCTATCAGTGTTGGCTCAGGAAATGAATATGAGAAAAGCAGCTGAAAGATTATTTGTATCCCAGCCAGCCCTTTCCCAACGACTTGTGAACATTGAGAAAGAATGGGGAAGCAGGCTTTTCATCCGCTCGCAGAAAGGGTTGTCCCTGACCCCGGCCGGTGAACTTGTCATTCAATTTGTCAATGAAGTCCTTGCCAAGGAAGAAAAAGTGAGGGAATCGATCACAGCCCTTAACTCGGAAGTTCACGGAACATTGAAAATAGCAGTTGCTTCAATCGTAGGCCAGAATTGGCTGCCGCAGGTACTTAAGAAATTCGTCAGCCGCTATCCGCAAGCGAAAATTTCTCTGATAACCGGCTGGAGCAGTGAAATCTTAAAATCTCTTTATGATGACCAGGTCCATATAGGAATTATCCGCGGCACGCCTGACTGGAAAGGTATTAAGATCCCTCTTTTCAAGGATAGCCTTTACCTTGTAGATACAGAGATTACAAGGCCTGAACAGGTTCTTGAAACTGACCGTCCCTTTATTCAGTTTAAGAGTGATTCAAACTACTACCAGGAAATCCAGGACTGGTGGTTAAGGCAGTTTAAAACATCACCGAAACGGACAATTGTGGTCGATCAAATTGAGACATGCAAACAGATGACTTTTAATGGAATTGGCTATGCGATACTTCCGGCTATTACCTTGAATGGCGCAGAAAAAAATATTTTTAAGATTCCCTTGCTGGATGAAAATAACATGCCCATCAAGCGCGATACTTGGCTGCTAGGCTATGAATCTTCATTCCAGCTGAAACAGGTGCAGGCATTTGCTGAATTAATCAAAGAGCATATTGAAGAGGAAAGGAAATAATTGGCTGGTTCTCCTTATCTATTTCGAACTGTGTGCCAGAATTAGCAGAAAAGGTCGGGTATACTAGTTAATTAATTAACACGAAAATTCCATGTTATTTTTCTTGTTTTCAATGCTTTTGTTTGTTAAAGTAATTCTAGTTGTAAAGTTATACATAGAGGAGGACTTTTAATATGAAAATGATGGATGCAAACGAGATTATATCTTTTATCCAAAATAGCACAAAATCAACACCTGTAAAGGTTTATGTAAAAGGAGATTTAGAAGGGGTCGACTTCGGGCCTTCTGCTAAAACTTTTCTAAACGGAAATACTGGGGTTGTATTTGGCGAATGGGCTGAGATAAGCCAGGCTATTGAATCCAGCCAGGAAAAGATTGAAGATTATGTTATCGAAAATGACCGCAGAAATTCTGCGATTCCTTTGCTTGATATGAAAAATATTAAAGCGCGCATTGAGCCTGGTGCGATTATCCGCGACCAGGTTGAAATTGGCGATAATGCGGTGATTATGATGGGTGCATCCATTAATATTGGATCTGTAGTTGGCGAAGGCACAATGATCGATATGAACGTTGTCCTTGGAGGAAGAGCTACTGTCGGCAAAAACTGCCACATTGGTGCAGGAACAGTATTGGCAGGCGTAATCGAGCCTCCTTCAGCAAAACCGGTTGTTGTTGAAGACGATGTTGTCATCGGTGCTAACGCTGTTGTCCTTGAGGGAGTAACAGTGGGTAAAGGAGCTGTTGTAGCTGCAGGTGCAATTGTTATTGACGATGTACCTCCTTACACAGTTGTTGCAGGGACACCGGCACGCGTTATCAAAGAAATCGATGAGAAAACAAAGTCCAAAACAGAAATCAAGCAGGAACTTCGTCAACTATAATTGCCATAAAGCAAAAAGCGTGGATCTCCTATCCGCGCTTTTTCTTAAATAGATAGAAGGGGGAATCTGGCATGGGTGCGACAAATCCTTTTACAGAGATACGCCGCGAACTTCATAAAATACCTGAATTGGGGTTTCAGGAATTTAAAACACAGCAATTTTTATTAAACTACTTATATTCTCTCCCGCAAGAAAATATGGAAATAAAGACATGGAAAACAGGTATTTTTGTGAAAATCAGCGGCAAGAACCCTTCCAGAATGATTGGGTACCGCGCTGATATTGATGGGCTGCCGATTGTTGAAGAAACGGGCTTGTCTTTCAAATCGGAGCATAGTGAACAGATGCATGCCTGCGGCCATGATTTCCATATGACGATTGCTTTGGGGCTGATCACTAGATTTGCAGAGGACCGGATTAACGATGACTTGCTTTTTATTTTTCAGCCGGCGGAAGAAGGGCCAGGCGGAGCTGAACCAATGCTGAAATCGGATGTTATGCAGGAATGGAAGCCTGACATGATTATCGCTCTGCATATTGCTCCCGAGTATCCTGTAGGAACCATCGCCTTAAAAGAGGGCTTGCTGTTCGCCAACACATCCGAACTTTTTATTCATTTAAAAGGAAAAGGCGGCCATGCAGCATATCCGCATAAAACAAATGATATGGTTGTTGCAGCCTGTGCATTGGTCAGCCAGCTCCAATCAATTGTTTCGAGAAATGTGGACCCGCTTGACAGTGCAGTCATTACAATTGGAAAAATTACGGGCGGCACTGTACAAAATATAATCGCTGAAACAGCAAGGCTTGAAGGAACCATCCGGACATTGTCACCTGAATCTATGGAAAAAGTAAAAAGCAGGGTACAGGCTATTGTAAAGGGCATTGAAGTTGGGTATGAGTGTGAAACTGCCATTGACTTTGGAAGCATGTATCACCAGGTATACAATGAGGAAAACTTAACCAGGGAATTCATGGATTTTACCCGCGCAAACACAGAAATGAATGTTGTTGAATGCCGGGAAGCCATGACAGGAGAAGATTTCGGCTATATGCTCGAAGATATTCCAGGATTCATGTTTTGGCTTGGCGTCGATTCGGAATATGGGCTTCACCATGCCAAGTTAAATCCGAAAGAACAGGCAATAGAAAAGGCCATTGAGTTTATTGCCTCTTATTTAAAATATAAAGGTTAATTGATAAGGGATGCCTGCTGCAGGCATCCTTTTTTTGGCAGGGGAAAAGTATCAAATTGTGAACTTAGCGAATAAAAAGGAGAACCTAGCGAATAAACCTGAAAAGTTAGCTAACAAATCCGACATTTTAGCAAAGAAAAGTCAAAATTAGCGAATAAAAGCATTAAACTCACGATTAAACTTTGCTGAATCAATAGGGTGCTAAAACCAACAATGAGCTTTAACATAGCCAATATAAAAAAGCTGATTCTACGGATCCTTTTTCAAAAGACTCCGCGGAATCAGCATTATTTTTCTAAAAGTTACCCGTTTTCACGTTCCGTACCTGCGTGCTTCTGTATAAGAACTTGATGAGGGAATGGTATCTCAATTCCATGTGCATCCAAGGCTTCTTTAAGCGCTTTTCTTAGCTCCCGCTCAACAGCCCATTGCTCCATGTTTTCCGTTTTGGCAATGACCCTTAATACGACATCGGAAGTACCTAGTGTTTGTACGCCAATTACATTCGGGCCTTCTACAATTGCCTGGTTTTCTGCAGCAATTTTGTCACATACCCCCTGAAGGACGGCGATTGCTTCGTCAATATTGTCATCATAGGATATTCCTATATCAACGAGTGCCCGCATATTACCGCGCGAGTGATTGCTCAGACTTGTAATTTCACGGTTTGGAATGAAGTGCAATGTACCGTCAAAGCCGCGGATTTGTGTTGTTTTTAACCCAATTTGTTCAACAATCCCCGAGTAGCTTCCAGTGGTAATATAATCTCCGACATCAACCTGCCTCTCAAGGAGTATAAAAAAGCCTGTAACCACATCGCTTACCAGCCCTTGAGCCCCAAAGCCGATAGCCAGCCCAACAACTCCTGCGCCGGCAAGAATTGCAGTTGCTTCAATTCCAAATATCTGAAGGACAGTTACAATAAAAATAAAAATAAGTACATAAGAGAAAATGTTTTTGGCCAGACTTTCCAGAGTTTTGGATCTGCCCGGTGAAACCTTTTCTTTGTTTTTAATTCCTTCAAAACTTTTATGTATGATTTTGTTCCCTGCAGCTTTTACGATTAGAAATGCAATATAGATGGCTGCAAGCTTCAATAAAATAATTCCCGCTTCAATCAGGATGGCTTCCCAATTTATTTGCGAGAAATTTAATTTCTCCATTCCTACACTCCCTTTTAGTCTGATTAAAGTCATCATTTTAACGCAATGCTGCTTCATATGCAACAGGACTTTGGATTCTAACACGGTCATAAAAAAGCATTTCATTTTATTATTCCTGGCAGTTTTGGTAAACTTAAATGGAAAATATACCAATTGGACAAGCCGAATGATTGTTTAATTTTTAATTAAAAAGGGCAAAACATGTAATGGGCTTTTATTTACTTAAATTGTAATTTGTGTTTAATTAAATTAATTACAATTTAATATTGACTCAAAAAGTTAAAGTCGCTATAATAATAGTTGTGAATGAAAGGTACAAATGAGAATATACATAAGAAATTCTCATTTAATAAACATAATGGAGGGATTATACATGCCAGAACGTATGGTAGGTAAACAAGCACCGCGTTTCGAAATGGACGCTGTAATGGCTAACAAGGAATTTGGTAAAGTAAGTCTTGAAGAAAACATGAAAAACGATAAGTGGACAGTACTTTTCTTCTACCCAATGGACTTCACTTTCGTATGTCCTACAGAAATCACTGCTATGTCTGATCGTTATGATGAGTTCGAAGATCTTGATGCAGAAGTAATTGGTGTATCCACTGATACAATCCACACTCACTTGGCATGGATCAACACAGACCGTAAAGACAATGGTCTTGGCGATTTAAAATATCCATTAGCAGCAGATACAAACCATGTTGTATCCCGCGACTATGGTGTTTTAATTGAAGAAGAAGGTGTAGCTCTTCGCGGACTATACATCATCAACCCTGAAGGCGAATTAATGTACTCTGTTGTTAACCACAACAACATTGGCCGTGACGTAGATGAAACTTTGCGTGTGCTTCAGGCTCTTCAAACTGGCGGACTTTGCCCAGCTAACTGGAAGCCAGGCCAAAAAACTCTATAATATAGAATTCTATAACTTAAATAGGAAAGGCCTAACGATTGTTAGGTCTTTTCTTGCACTAAAAGCTTTAATTTTAAAACGTAATCATCAATAAGGAGGTATTTCGATGAAACTTCGTGAACCAATGCCGGAGCTGTCTGGCGCAACAGAATGGCTTAATGGAGAAGTGACAAAGGAACAGGTAATTGGTGAAAAGCCAACACTTATCCATTTCTGGTCAGTGAGCTGCCATTTGTGCAAAGAGGCGATGCCGCAAGTAAATGAGTTCCGTGATCAATATAAAGACCAATTGAATGTAGTGGCTGTGCACATGCCTCGCTCCGAGAATGACTTAGATCTTGATGTTATTAAGAAAACAGCTTCAGAGCATGATATTTCACAGCCTATTTTTGTGGACAGCGAGCATAAGCTGACTGAAGCTTTTGAAAATCAATATGTTCCGGCTTATTATGTTTTTGATAAGGACGGCAATCTTCGTCACTTCCAGGCTGGTGGAAGCGGCATGAAAATGCTCGAAAAGCGTGTAAATCGTGTTTTGGATGAAATGAAGAAAAACGAACAGTAAACCCAAGTGATCAGGCAAATGCCTGGTCTTTTTTTTGCCCGAAACACATTAAGGGGAAATTAAGCCTTTCTACCGATTTTTGAAGCAATTTTAATATACGGATGGGTTTGGGATAAACTTAACTACAGGATGCTTTAAAAAAAGTGGAAAATTCACACAAAAAAGGGTAGATAAATACTTCGAAACCCGATATATTTAATAATACGTTCTGATTTTTCTAAATTTTCCAGGACTTGAGGGAGGAATGCAGATGGAAACATTTAAAAAATTAAAGCAATATTATTGGCCCTTTAAAAATTATTTTATGTGGTCAATTCTATTTCTGTTTATAGTAACAGCTATCACAGCTGTTTATCCCATGATTCTGCAAGTTACAATTGACGAGGTTGTAATGGGAGGGAAATATGAATGGATTCCTTATTTGGCTTTAGGGTTTATTGCCATCATGGCTGTAAAAGGTGCTGCAACGTATATCCATCAATATACAGGTGATTTATTTGGTATTACATCTGTTTACAAGCTTAGGAATGCACTTTATGAAAAGCTGCAGTTTTTACCGTTTAGATATTATGATAACGCAAAAACAGGAGATTTAATGTCACGTTTAACTGCAGATGTAGAAGGTTTTCGATTTTTTCTTTCATTCGGTTTTTCAGAACTAATCCGTTTCTTTTTATTAATCTTAATCAGCATATCAGTCATGTTCTACTATTCTATTTCATTGACTATAGTAACTCTCATAACGCTGCCCTTTCTGGCAGTCGTCACATTCAAGTTTGATAAGGCTGTTCACCCGGCGTTCCGGAGTATACGCAAATCGTTCGGACGCCTGAACACCAAAGTCCAGGAAAACATTAGCGGCATCAATACAGTGAAATCACTATCAAGAGAAGATTACGAGATCAATAAATTTAATAATTCCAATCGCGACTATAAAGACAAATATCTGTTTACTTCGGATATTTGGGCTAAGTACTTTCCGTTAATGGAGTTTTTGGGTAATTTAAGCGTCGTTTTGTTGCTGGCTTACGGCGGTTATCTAGTAATGAATGGCAGTTTAAAGCCAGGGGAGCTTGTCGCCTTTTATAGCCTTGTTTGGTACATCATGTGGCCAATTATGAACCTTGGTTTTATTGTGAACCTTTTTTCACAATCAAAGGCATCAGGGGAACGGCTGCTAGAAATATTGGAAGCTGATAATGAAATTGAAAGCAAAGAATCTTCTGTCGCGGTTGAACGCCTGCAAGGGGAGGTTGAATTTCGCGATGTTACCCTGAAATACACAGAGGAAGATAAAGGTGCGTTAAGCAAAATAACATTCCATGCACAGCCAGGGAAGATCATTGGTTTAATCGGTTCAACGGGGTCAGGGAAAACGAGTCTTACCCAGCTTATGACAAGATTTTACGAGCCTGTTGAAGGTGAAGTGCTTATTGACGGTGTTAATGTAAAGGATTACTCTCTTAAGTCTCTTAGAAGAAATATTGGCTTTGTACTCCAGGAATCATTTTTATTTTCTTCCTCTATAAAAGCGAATATAGCTTTCGGGAAACCTGATGCATCGATGGATGAGATTATTGAGGCAGCCAAACGTGCACAGGCTCATGATTTTATCATGGAGCTTCCAGAAAAGTACGATACTGTTCTTGGGGAAAGGGGAATGGGCCTTTCAGGAGGCCAGAAACAGAGAATTGCTATTGCGCGGGCCATTTGCGCTGACCCAAGCATTTTAATTCTGGATGATGCTACAAGTGCAGTAGATATGGAAACTGAATTCAGGATACAGAAGGCGTTGAAAGAAGTTATGGCAAACCGAACAACCTTTATTATTGCCCACAGAATTTCTTCTCTTAAACATGCTGATGAAATTATGGTTTTGGAAAATGGGGCAGTAGCAGAAAGAGGTCCGCATGAAATGCTGCTTAAGAATAACGGCCCTTATCAGAGAATTTACGATATTCAATATCAGGACCGTGAAAAGGTTCTCCAATCACACGCAGGCTAGGAGGTGTCCATTTGAAAAAAGAGAAAAATGAAAAAGTATTAAACAGATTTCAATATTCAACAGAAGAAGTAATTGAGAAACCGTTCAACTGGAAGCAAATGCTGCGACTTTTTAGCTATATGAAACCATACCGAAAGGACTTGCTGCCCCTTTCTATCATTATGGTATTGATCAATACTGGTGTAAGGCTGGTAATTCCTATTTTAATAGGTGTTTATACGCTCGATAAGGCCTTAATTGAAAAGGATGGCCAGCTTCTGGCATTTCTAGTTGCGTGGATAGCTGGACTTTACACAATATCATATTTAGCGAACTATTTCCGGATCAAATGGATGAATATGCTTGGCCAAAGTGTTATCTATGACATTCGAAAGCACCTCTTTACGCATGTCCAGACGCTTTCACACCGTTTCTTTGACCAGCGTTCGGCAGGGTCCATATTGGTAAGGATAATGAATGACATTAACTCTTTGCAGGAGCTATTCACTAATGGTGTAATCAACCTGCTAATGGACCTAATCATGCTTGCTGGTATCTTTATTATCTTATTTACTTTAAGTCCGGAACTGACACTGGCCATTATGGTCATATTGCCGATCATGTTTTTTATTTCTACCTCTTTACGGCGAAATATCAGAAGATCCTGGCAAACGGTTCGGTTAAAACAATCCAAGCTGAATTCCCATTTAAATGAAAGCATTCAGGGAATCAGAATTACTCAATCATTTACACAGGAAAAAGAAAATATGGCGTTTTTTGATGGTGTGAATACAGAGAATTTTGAAAGCTGGCGGACAGCCTCACAGAAAAACGCTATGTTCAGGCCGCTTGTTGAATTGACCAATGCATTAGGCACTGGTGTTTTAATTTGGTATGGTTCGCATTTAATCCAGACTGACGCTATTACCATCGGTGTTTTTGTTTCTTTTGCATTCTACCTGGGCATGTTCTGGGAGCCGATTTCCCGGCTTGGGATGGTATATAATCAGCTTCTCATGGGGATGGCTTCTTCAGAAAGGATTTTCGAATTTCTTGATGAAAAACCAATTGTTTCAGAAAAAACGAACGCAATTGATCTTCATGAAATAAAGGGTCATATTGAGTTTGAGGATGTCGTATTTTCCTATAATGAGAAAAGAACTGCTTTAAACGGAGTTTGCCTTGAAATGAAAGCCGGGCAGACTGTAGCACTTGTTGGGCATACAGGCTCCGGAAAAACAACGATTGCCAATTTAATCAGCCGTTTCTATGACCCAACTGGCGGGGCTGTGAAGATCGACGGCCATAATTTGCGGGATGTATCGCTATCCAGCTTGCGACATCAAATTAGTGTAGTTCTGCAGGATACGTTTATTTTTTCAGGAACGATCTTTGATAACATCCGTTTTGGAAGACCTGATGCTACGGATGACGAAGTAATAGAAGCTGCCAAAGCTGTAGGCGCAAATGGGTTTATAGAAAAACTGCCAAATGGGTATAAGACCGAAGTAGAGGAACGAGGAAATATCCTTTCTGTAGGGGAGAGACAGCTTCTATCCTTTGCCCGCGCCTTGCTAGCAGACCCGCGCATTCTCATCCTCGATGAGGCAACTGCAAGCATAGACACTGAGACTGAAATGAAAATCCAGGTGGCATTAAAGACACTCTTAAAAGGCAGAACGGCCATAATTATTGCACACAGACTTTCAACCATTCGCGAATCTGACCAAATTTTTGTTTTGGATCATGGAAATATTCTTGAACAAGGAAATCATGATCAGCTAATGGATATGAAAGGTGAATATTATCATTTAGTAAAAGCCCAATTTAATATGCTGGAAGCAATCTAAAACCTTCTTTTGGGAGGTTTTTTTTATTTAGTTTCTTTCATTGCTTCTTTTTATTGTTAACCTTCTCTTCTTTAAATTATTTCCTCATTTTCAATAGTATAAATTCATAAATTTTCTTTTGTAAAATGGTAAACTTAATACGTTTTGTATATATTTCCCTACTTGCCCAAACGACTGTAACTTCCTTTCCATAAAATATTTGCATAATAGAATGATACTGTTCCAAGAGCATACAAGCCAAAAGAGCCAGAAATCTATGGACAAATAGAATTAAACAGGAATTTGAGAGTGGTCTTTGTAATGAGTATGAGTTATTCTTTACTTACGAATTGTGCTAAAATAGCAGCATAGTTAATACTTGTGGATGAATTTTATAATGAATATTTTGAATTAATTCTCAAAATTACTCTGTTTATAAGTTGGAGGAATAAATGTGAAAAAGGAATTTGCTGTTATCGGCCTTGGCCGGTTTGGGGGCAGTATTTGCCGTGCGCTTGCTGAAGAGGGTATGGAAGTAATGGCGATTGACTTAAATGAAGATCGTGTAAACGAATTTGCCAGAATCGCTTCACATGCAGTCGTTGGCGACACCACTGATGAATCGGTGATTAAAAGCCTGGGGATTAGGAATTTTGACCATGTTATTGTTGCTATTGGAGACAATATCCAGGCCTCCATCCTGACGACTTTAATTTTAAAAGAACTCGGAGTCAATAAGATAACCGTTAAAGCCCAAAATGATTATCATGAAAAAGTATTAAGGAAAATAGGAGCGGACCATGTTGTCCATCCTGAAAGAGATATGGGCAAAAGGATCGCCCATAGTATCGTCTCAAATAACGTTCTTGATTATCTTGAGCTTTCCGATGAGCATAGCATCGTTGAAATTGTTGCGAATGAAAAGCTTGCAGGACATAGCATTATTGATCTCGATATTCGTGCCAAATATGGAATTAATATTGTAGCAATTAAAAGAAAAAATGAAATCATTGTATCTCCTCAGGCAAATGAAAAAATCCAATATGATGATATCCTGATTGTTATAGGAGCGGATGTCGATATCAACCGCTTTGAAAAGAAAGTAATGTCTTAAGCCAAAGATGAAGAATCCAAATATAAAAAGGCTGTATCTCTCAAATGAGCGATACAGCTTTTTTTCTTAAACCTCCATAATGATTGGCAATATCATTGGACGGCGTTTGGTTTTTTCATAAAGGAATGGAGCAAGTGTATCAGTGATCTCGTTTTTGATTTCAGACCATTGTGTTGTTCTGCGTTCCATTACCTTGCTTAAGTGCTTTGTAATAAGAGCTTGGGCATCATTGATTAAGTCTCCTGATTCTCTCATGTAGACAAATCCGCGGGAAATCAAGTCAGGTCCTGCAGCAATTTTAAAGTCTTTCATATTAATGCTTACTACTACGACAACCAAACCTTCTTCAGATAGAATTCGGCGGTCTCTAAGGACGATATTTCCAATATCCCCAATTCCGCTTCCATCTATATAAACAGAACCTGAAGGGATTTTACCGGCAACCTGTGCAGCATCGTCGCTGAGTGCCAGTACTTCACCGTTATCCATGATGAAACAGTTTTCTTCATCCACACCGCAGTCAACGGCCAATTTAGCATGCATTTTTTGCATTCTGTATTCACCATGTATCGGCATGAAGAACTTTGGCTTGATTAAACGAAGCATAAGCTTTTGTTCTTCCTGGCCGCCATGTCCTGAGGTATGGATATCGCTTAATTTTCCGTAAATAACCTCTGCGCCTGCACGGGATAGCCTGTCAATTGTACGGCTGACACTGATTGTGTTTCCTGGAATTGGTGAAGAAGAAAATACAACGGTATCTCCAGGAATAATTTGAATCTGGCGGTGGGTTCCGTTAGCGATTCTTGACAATGCCGCCATCGGTTCACCCTGGCTGCCTGTACATAGGATTGTCACCTGGTTGGCAGGCATGCGATTGATTTGGTGAGCGTCAATAAAAGTATCTTTTGGGGCTTGAATATATCCAAGTTCCTGGCCGATATTGATCGCTGCTTCCATACTTCTTCCAAAGACAGCAATTTTTCTGCCGTTTGTTACGGCCGCTTCTGTCACCTGCTGCAGACGGTGGATATTGGATGCGAATGTCGCAAAAATAATCCTGCCCTCCACTTTTCGGAAGATGTCGTGAATGCTGTCGCCTACACGGCGCTCAGACATGGTAAATTCAGGGATTTCACTATTTGTACTATCTGAAAGCAGGCAAAGGACGCCTTCCTTTCCGATTTCAGCCATTTTAGTTAAGTTTGCAGGTTCACCAACAGGAGTGAAATCAAACTTAAAATCTCCTGTGTGGACAACTTGTCCAGGAGGTGTTTTAACAACAATCCCATATGAGTCCGGAATACTATGAGTTGTGCGGAAGAAAGTAACAGAAGTCTTTCTGAATTTTATAATGTCATCTTCCTTTATTTCATGCAGGGTAGTCTGCCTTAGCAAGCCATGTTCCTCAAGTTTGTTTCTAAGAAGGCCAAGAGCAAGTTTTCCGCCGTAAACAGGGATGTTCACTTCTCTTAATAGATAAGGAATTCCCCCAATATGGTCTTCATGCCCATGTGTAATAAATAATCCTTTTATTTTATCTTCGTTTTTTACTAAATAGGTATAGTCAGGAATAACATAATCAATTCCGAGCAGCTCATCTTCAGGGAATTTTATCCCCGCATCTATTAGGATTATTTCATCCTGAAACTGTACTCCATACGTATTTTTGCCGATTTCTCCCAGGCCGCCTAATGCAAAAACGGCCGTTTGATCATTTTTAACAAATTTCATAAATTATCCAATCTCCAATACTTTAAAGTCTTCACTTTGTTTTTCATATTCCAAGAATTCGCCTTCCACGGCTGTTACAAACTCAATATTATATGGACGATCAGCCAGCTTTGTGCGGACATCTCTTTCAGAATTTCCTTCAACAAATATCGTTTTTGTTTTTTCTCTAACCGGTACTTCTGTTTTGGAATCCTGATAATATACCTTAAAAATCATTTCAATCTCTCCTTAATCCGATATAGCTTTTTCTATTATATAAAATAATAACATGTATTACATGTTTTTTCTTGTTTAGGTTTATTCCGCTTCAGCTGGTAGCAGGTGGAGCGTTGTGAAAACTATGTAAAAAAGTGTACTGATAACCAATTTACAATAAGGAAGGAGCCCTTCGCAAGTTTGAAGGGCTCAAAATTGTCAGGCGATAGACTTTTTTCGAAGCATGTCGTTCCACTGTTTTAAGAGCTTCTTTCTTAGCTTCTTCAACATAGTGGATCATCTCCTTACTTTCTATTTTAAACGATCCTTGTCCAAAGTAAAGGAAACAAGGGCGTTTTAAACAGATTTAGTTTTTATAGTGGTCTCTTTTTAGTTATATTATATGATGAAATATGAAAATCTCTCGTGGGGAAAATTGGAAAATCTTTAACGATTTTAGAATTTAGTGACTGAACACAGGAAGCAAATTGACAATTTTCCTTTATGGGTTTAATGTTTTATTACTATAAATCAAGAAAAGATCAAGCGCCTTGATCACCCCGGACAAGCACAAGACGAACGTCTCCGGAAGGTGCTGCTGCTAGACAGTTTTCAAAGTTATAATGTTTTATTTTCAACAGAAAGTTGTGGAGCGGATGGGGAAGCTTTATGGAGCTTTAATGGTCTTGAGTCTGATTTGGGGAACATTTTAATCTTGTCTGATATCCATACCGCGGATTTATTATCAGGAAATACATATGGTGTGCTTTTGATGTCGGGTGCTGCTTTCTGCTACGGAGCAGGTACTCACCTAACAAAAAAACACCTTTCTGGTGTGTCTACCCTGCAAATTTCCCTGTTTACCCTCTTTGCAGCAACGATCATTAGTTTTTTTGCTATGCAGGTGTTATCACCCACACCAATAAACAAATTTATGGAGGCAGAGATATTTCTTCCGCTAATTGGTTTGGGAGCTTTCGGTTCTGGCCTTGCCTATCTGCTGTATTATTATTTAGTAAAAGAGGGCAGCCCTGAATTTGCCTCATTGGTAACCTACATTGTACCTGGATCTGCAATCATCTGGGGAGCTATCCTCCTTCAGGAAAAAATTCACTTGTCAATGCTTATCGGGCTTCTTATTATTTTTGCCGGAGTATATATAACACAAAAAAAAGAGAGTTCAGCAGGCAGAAATGCTGCCGCATGAAGCAGCATGATTATGCACGAAAGGAAGTTAGTATAATATGAAAAAAATTGTTTTCTTCGATATAGACGGAACCTTATTGGATTCTGATAAAAAGCTCCCTGACAGTACAAAGGAAGCTATAGACCAATTGAAAAAGAAAGGAACATTTGTGGCTATCGCGACTGGAAGGGCCCCTTTTATGTTCGAAAGCCTTAGGGATGAGCTTGATATAGATTCATTTGTCAGCTTTAACGGACAATATGTCGTTTTTGAGAATGAAGCTATTTACCGTAACCCTTTGAGGACATCTGAAATTGAAAAGCTTTATAAACATGCGCAGGATAACGGGCATCCGCTCGTATTTATGAATGAGAAAACGATGAAATCATCAGTCCGGCATCATGAATTTATAGAAAAGAGCATGGGAAGCCTTAAGTTTCCTCATCCTGAAGAAGATAAGAATTTCTTTAAGGATAGGGAATTATATCAGTCATTGCTTTTTTGTGAGGAAAAAGACGAGAAAATGTATTTTTCGGAATATCCGGATTTCGGCTTTATCAGATGGCACCCTTACTCGGTAGACGTTTTGCCTGCGGGTGGATCTAAAGCTGAAGGAATTAAAAAAATGATTGAACGGATGGGCTTTGAATTGAAGGATGTATACGCTTTTGGAGATGGCTTAAATGATATTGAGATGCTGAATGCGGTGGGTACCGGGATAGCTATGGGCAATGCAGCAGATATAGTAAAAGAGGCAGCAGACCGTGTTACATCTTCGGTCGATGAAGAAGGCATATGGAATGGACTAAAAGAGCTTCAATTAATTTAGCATTCCGATAAACCCTTATCAATAAGGCTATGGAAAAGCCTATTGCTGATTTTGCACTCTGTTTATTGGAGCGGAAGCCGAGACTTCTCGAAAATGCATTCGCATTTCCTTCGTGAGGATGCATTTTCAATGGCCAGCGAGAGACGAGAGTTAAAGTGGATCCTGCAGGCTTATGCTTGAGGAGCGTCGGACCGCCCGCGGAAAGCGAGCTTTAATCAACAGACAAATTTAACAGAGCTATTAATAAAAGGAAAGTCCTGATACGAAATGGACTTTCCTTTTATTTTGTTCGCCTCTGCAATGTGCAGAATGTGGTTATCTTTCAATTGCCACCGCATTTTCAATTGGTTGAAACGGATTTTGATTATTAATGTGGTCGTAAAACATGATTCCGTTCAAATGGTCTATTTCATGCTGGAACACAATTGCAGGCAATCCCTTTAACCGAAGTTTTACTTCTTTACCATCGAGATCTGTACCTTTTACTGTTACTTTGGCATACCTTGGCACAAAACCGGGTATGGGTTCATCAACAGATAAACAACCTTCACCTGCAGCCAAATAAGCATGCTGCACAGAATGGCTAACAATTTTTGGGTTGAAGAGAGCATAACTGTAAAGCTCATTATTATCGGTTACATGTACGGCAATCATTCGTTTAAGAACATTTATTTGTGGTGCCGCTAAGCCAATACCGGGTCTCAAGCCATATTTTGAAGCCAGTTCAGGGTTTTGGCTGTTTCTTACATATTCAAGCATTTCCTTTAATATTTGCCTGTCTTCTTCGGATGGAGGCATGCTCACTTTTGCGGCTATTTGTCTTAAGGTAGGATGCCCATCACGTATTATATCTTTCATGCTCAGCATGAATAATCACTCCCGCTATGTAAATAAAATGTGGATGGGGCAGCAGAGGATTTGGCGTGCTGGGAAGCAGGAGCCAAATCCAGCGCATGGCTGCTTATAATATTTTTAGTCTAACAGAGTGCAGTGAAAAAGTTAATAAGAGAAGGCACCAGCGGCACCTTCTCAAAAATTAAAATTTCCAGCAAGCGCAGCCAACGATGATCAAGAGAATAAACAAAACAACAATTAACGCAAAACCTCTGCCGTAACCAGCACCTGCAACGGCTCCTGGATAACCGCAGCCATAACCGTATCCGCCATATCCGTACATGAAGGATAACCTCCCTGAAGTAGATTACCGTCCATATTTTTAAACGAGTCGTATTGGACGATTAATATAGCCTATGTGTAAGCAGATTTTTGGTGTAGGCCTTTGCCCAAGTCATAAAGGAAAAACGAAATGAATAGATTAAAAAAAGGCAAAAGCTGCAGGCTAGGACAAGTCTAAAAGCGACCTGAGGTAAAACTCGACAAAATTTGTCATTCCATTAGGCTATTGTCAAATGGTGCAAGTACCGATATAGTTAAAATTGTTATAAGTAAGGAGGTTTCATCGTGTCGATTTTTAGTAAATGCCGCCTGTTGCTGGTTTTAACAATAGGAGCCATTTTCCTGACAGGCTGTATGAATCAGCCTACTCCAGAGGAAAAAATTTATGAGGTCCTTGAAAACGTTGTTGCAGAAGAGAAAACTTTTGAGGAGCAGCAGGATCCGCTTGTTAATCTGGAGAAAAAAGAAAAGGAATTATACGATAAAATTATTGCCCTGGGAATGAAAGAATTTGACGAAATTACAAAGCTTTCAGATGAAGCTTCTTCCATTGTGGACCAAAGAAAGGACCACATGGAAAAAGAGCAGGAGAGCATCCAGGCATCCAAAGAGGAATTTGAAACTTTATTGCCTATTATAAAGGAAATAGAGGATAAAAAATTACAGGAAAAGTCCAAGGAATTATATGGAATTATGATGGATAGATATGAGATCCACGATGTGCTTTATAAAGACTATACCGAAGCGCTTGAATATGATAAAGAGCTTTATGCGATGTTTAAGAAGGAGGACCTTTCCCTTAAACAGCTTGAAGAACAAATTAGCAAAATAAACGGTATGTATGAAAACATTCTGGATTCAAATAAGCAATTCAACGAAAAAACGAAAGAATATAATGAAGCAAAGCTGGCTTTTTATAAAGAGGCTGGGCTTGAGATTAAAACAGAAGAATAATAATGTGGTGCCGGCATAATAAAATGCCGGCATTTTTTGTATCATTAGGGTATGTGCAAAGGTGTATATAACATTGATTTATGGACTAGGTAAAAAAAGAGATCTGGGATCTGAGCAGATGCCTTTTTTTATTTTGGCTCTGTTAAAGCTTATTGTTGTTTTTTAGCACCCTGTTGATTGGAGCGGAAGGCACGAGATCCCGCGAAAATGAATTCGCATTTCCTTCGTGCGGTGTTATTTCAGGGAAGCTTATTCAAAGTCCTGCGGGAGGGCGGATCAAAGGGAGACCCCACAGGAGCAAAGCGACGAGGAGCGTCGGACCGCCCGCGGAAAGGGAGTGCCTCGTGCTGCAATCAACAGGAAAATTTAACAGAGCCTTTATTTTATTAAAATAATACCAGGCAGAGTAACTTTACTATAACACAAGCCGATTTAGAAGTTTTTTATAGTACAGAACCGGTGGTCTAGATAATACAGTTTTATTTTTGTGAAAGTATATAAAAAGTATGCTTACAATGTAAAAACATAAAACAAGGTAATTGACGTATGTGTTTTAGGTATATTAAACTAAATCTCGTAGACATTTCTGTATCAATTTAGTTGCAAAATAAACTAATACAGAATATGATAGTTAAGGATGAACAGAAAGACGTTTTTTTATGCGAGTTCTGTGGAAAACTAATCAAAAGTATGCATATGGCAGAATCAAGCTTTCTGCTATTGCTTAAAAAGCACAGTGCCTGATAGAAAAAGTTATTTACATTAAGAAGGTTTTTCTAATATGGCTTCATTTTGGGTAACCTAAATTTTGTGTATAAAAACTCTTAATTAACGTCTTTTTATGAAAGGAAAGGGTGACTGATATGGCTTCTAAAACAAAGAAGGCACAATTCGACGCGAAAAAACAGCTCGAAACAGTTGAAGAACAGTTCCAAACTCTACAAATTTTAAGTGAAGAAGGCAAGATTGTTAATGAATCAGCAATGCCTGACTTAAGCGATGAGCAGCTGCAGGAATTAATGCAACGCATGGTTTATACCCGTATTCTTGACCAGCGCTCCATTTCACTAAACAGACAAGGCCGTTTAGGCTTCTATGCACCAACAGCAGGACAGGAGGCTTCACAGCTTGCTTCCCAATTTGCACTGGAAAAAGAAGATTTCATTCTTCCAGGCTACCGTGATGTTCCTCAAATCATTTGGCACGGCCTACCTCTATACCAGGCTTTCCTATGGTCAAGAGGACACTATGAAGGCGGAAATATTCCTGAAGGTGTAAATGTTATATCTCCTCAAATTATCATTGGTGCTCAATACATCCAAACTGCAGGTGTGGCGCTTGGCATGAAAAAGCGCGGCGAAAAGAAAGTTGCGATTACTTACACTGGTGACGGCGGTGCCTCACAGGGTGACTTCTACGAAGGAATTAACTTTGCGGGAGCATTCAAAGCTCCGGCAATCTTTATTGTCCAAAATAACCGTTTTGCTATTTCCACTCCTGTTGAAAAGCAATCCGCTGCTAAGACAATTGCACAAAAAGCAGTTGCTGCAGGAATACCGGGAATCCAGGTTGATGGAATGGATCCGCTTGCTGTATATGCTGCAGTTCGTGAAGCTCGTGAACGCGCAATTAATGGCGAAGGTCCAACTCTTATTGAAACACTAACTTACCGTTACGGACCGCACACAATGGCAGGGGATGACCCAACTCGCTACCGTACTTCGGATCTTGATAACGAGTGGGAAAAGAAAGACCCTCTTGTACGTTTCCGCAAGTTCCTTGAAGATAAGGGAATCTGGAACGAAGATATGGAAAACGAAGTAATTGAAAAAGCGAAAGATGATATTAAAGAAGCCATTAAGAAGGCTGATGATACACCTAAGCAAAAGGTTACTGACTTGATGAAAATTATGTACGAAGAAATGCCTCACAATTTAAAAGAACAATATGAAATTTATAAAGAAAAGGAGTCGAAGTAAGCCATGGCGCAAATGACAATGATTCAGGCAATTACTGATGCTCTGCGCACAGAATTGCGCAACGATCCGAATGTTTTAGTATTCGGTGAAGATGTAGGCGTAAACGGCGGCGTTTTCCGTGCTACCGAAGGCCTGCAAAAAGAATTCGGCGAAGAGCGTGTATTTGATACACCACTAGCTGAATCCGGAATCGGCGGTCTGGCAGTAGGTCTTGGTTTACAGGGCTTCCGTCCAGTTCCTGAAATTCAATTCTTTGGATTCGTTTTCGAAGTAATGGATTCTATTTCCGGCCAGCTGGCGCGTATGCGTTACCGTTCAGGTGGAAGATACAGTGCACCGGTTACAATCCGCTCACCATTCGGAGGAGGCGTACATACTCCTGAAATGCATGCGGACAGCCTTGAAGGCCTTATGGCTCAGCAGCCAGGATTAAAGGTTGTAATTCCATCAACTCCATATGATGCGAAAGGGCTGCTAATTTCAGCTATCCGTGATAACGACCCTGTTATCTTCCTTGAGCACATGAAATTATACCGTTCTTTCCGCCAGGAAGTGCCAGAAGAGGAATATTCAATTCCGCTTGGCAAGGCAGAAGTAAAACGTGAGGGCTCTGACCTTACAATTGTGACTTATGGCGCAATGGTTCATGAGTCATTAAAAGCTGCTGAAGAGCTTGAAAAAGAAGGAAAGTCTGTGGAAGTTATCGATTTGCGCACAGTTGCTCCGCTTGATATTGATACAATCATTTCTTCTGTTGAGAAAACGGGAAGAGCCATCGTTGTTCAGGAAGCACAGAAGCAAGCTGGTGTTGCAGCAAATGTTGTGGCTGAAATCAATGACCGTGCAATCCTTAGCCTTGAAGCACCAGTCCTTCGTGTAGCGGCTCCAGATACTGTATTTGCTTTCCCGCAAGCTGAAACAGTATGGCTGCCAAACTATAAAGACGTTATCGAAACAGCTAAAAAAGTTCTTGAATTTTAATTAAAGGCTGTTTTAGAGCTTATAGTCATTCTGGCAAACTGTTGATTGTAGCGTAAGGTGCGAGATCTTTGAAAATGTATTCGCATTTTTTTGTGCGGTGTTCATTCGAGGATGCTTACTCAAAAGTCCTGCGGGGGAAGCGTTTCAACGGGAGACCCCGAAGGAGCTGAGGAGCGTCGTACCGCCCGCTGTTCGCTGAGCTCCTGGAGCGGAAGTCAACAGGCAAGTTTTACAGAACGCTAATTAATGAAATTACTCAGATCAAAGTGGGGGAATCTATTTCCCTGCCGTGTTTTACTATTCTAGCTCCAGCGCCTACCCCCTCGAGGTCAAAAGCCAATCCTACCAGAAAGGCAAAGAACGCCTTTCCGTTAGGCTCGACTTGTGCTTGTCGGGGGTGGACAAGGCGCTTGCACTTTATTAATTGATCGAAATAATAGGAGGTTGAATTCCATTGGCATTCCAATTTAGATTGCCTGACATTGGTGAAGGTATCCATGAAGGTGAAATCGTCAAGTGGTTTGTAAAGCCTGGCGATGAAGTACAAGAAGATGACGTGCTTTGTGAGGTTCAAAATGATAAAGCAGTTGTCGAAATTCCTTCCCCTGTTAAAGGTAAAGTCGAAGAAATTCTTGTTGAAGAAGGAACAGTTGCAACTGTAGGCCAGGTTTTAATAACTTTTGATGCTCCTGGATATGAGGACCTTAAATTCAAGGGAGATCATGAAGACGAAGCTCCAAAAGAAGAAGCTAAAACTGAAGCGCAAGTTCAGTCAACAGGTGAAGCTGGCCAGGATGTGAAAAAGGAAGAAGCTCCTATGCAAGAAGCACCAAAAGAAGGAGCAGCTATTTCCCAGGCTGAAGTGGATCCTAATCGCCGCATTATTGCCATGCCTTCAGTAAGAAAATATGCTCGCGATAAGGGCATTGACATTCGCCAGGTAGCAGGAAGCGGCAAAAATGGGCGTATTCAAAAAGCTGATATTGACGCATTCTTGAATGGCGGAGCACAAGCTAAAACTGCTGAAGCTCCTGCTCAAGAAGCTGCACCAGTGCAAACTGAAACAAAAGAAACTGCACCGCCAGCTGCACAAGCGATCCCAGAAGGGCAATATCCTGAAACTCGCGAGAAGATGAGCGGAATCCGCAAAGCCATTGCTAAAGCTATGGTTAACTCTAAGCATACTGCTCCACATGTTACATTGATGGATGAAATTGATGTAACGAAACTTGTTGCACACCGCAAGAAGTTCAAAGAAATTGCAGCTAATAAAGGAATCAAGCTTACATTCCTTCCATATGTGGTAAAGGCACTAACAAGCGCATTGCGTGAATTCCCTGCATTAAACACATCAATTGATGATGCTGCAGGTGAAATCATCCATAAGCATTACTACAACATTGGTATTGCAGCTGATACGGAGAAAGGTCTTCTTGTACCAGTTGTAAAGGATGCAGACCGCAAATCTACATTTGCGATCTCAAATGAAATCAATGAGCTTGCTGGAAAGGCTCGTGATGGCAAGCTTGCTCCGGATGAAATGAAAGGTGCTTCATGCACAATCACAAATATCGGTTCTGCAGGCGGACAATGGTTTACACCAGTTATCAATCATCCTGAAGTTGCCATTCTTGGTATTGGCCGTATTGCGGAAAAGCCGGTAGTAAAAGACGGAGAAATTGTTGCTGCTCCAGTATTGGCATTGTCTCTAAGCTTTGACCACAGAATCATTGATGGAGCAACTGCACAGAATGCACTTAACCACATCAAGCGTTTACTGAACGATCCAGAACTATTGTTAATGGAGGCGTAATAAATGGTAGTAGGAGATTTCCCTATTGAAACAGATACTATAGTCATTGGAGCAGGTCCAGGAGGATATGTTGCAGCTATCCGTGCAGCACAGCTTGGACAAAAGGTTACAATCGTAGAAAAAGGTACTCTAGGCGGTGTTTGCCTAAACGTTGGATGTATTCCTTCTAAGGCACTTATCTCTGCGGGACACCGTTATGAAACAGCTAAGCACTCTGATAACATGGGTATTACTGCTGAAAATGTGAAGGTTGACTTCACAAAAGTCCAAGAATGGAAAGCTGGCGTTGTTAAAAAGCTTACAGGCGGTGTTGAAGGCCTTCTAAAAGGCAACAAGGTAGACATCGTTCGCGGAGAAGCTTACTTTGTTGATGCGAATACTCTTCGGGTAATGGATGAAAATTCTGCCCAGACGTATACATTCAAAAATGCTATTATTGCAACAGGATCACGCCCAATTGAACTTCCTGCATTCAAATACACAAAACGTGTACTAGATTCAACTGGTGCATTGGCGCTTGAAGAAATTCCTGAAAGCATTGTTGTTATCGGTGGAGGCTATATTGGTACAGAGCTTGGTGGAGCGTATGCGAACTTTGGTACGAAAGTAACAATACTTGAAGGTGCCGATGAAATCCTAAATGGTTTCGAAAAGCAGATGTCTTCACTCGTAAAACGAAACCTTAAGAAAAAAGGCGCTGAAATCATCACAAAAGCTCTTGCTAAGGGCGTTGAAGAAAGTGAAAACAGCGTTACTATTAAATACGAGGTAAAAGGCGAAGAGAAAACCGTTGAAGCAGATTATGTATTTGTTATGGTTGGACGCCGTCCTAATACTGATGAATTAGGTTTAGAGCAAGTAGGCATAGAAATGAGTGACCGCGGTGTTGTTAAGATTGATAAGCAGTGCCGTACAAGTGTAAGCAATATCTACGCAATCGGCGATATTGTAGAAGGTCCTCCGCTTGCGCATAAAGCTTCCTACGAAGGTAAAATTGCTGCAGAATCAATTGCCGGACATAACTCTGAAATTGATTACCTGGCAATTCCGGCTGTAGTATTCTCAGAGCCTGAGTTAGCTTCTGTTGGCTATACAGAAAAGCAGGCGAAAGAAGAAGGAATCGAAGTAACAGCAGCCAAGTTCCCATTTGCGGCTAACGGCCGTGCACTTGCGCTGGATTCAACAGATGGCTTCTTAAAGCTTGTGACACGTAAAGAAGATGGCCTGGTAATCGGTGCACAAATTGCTGGTGCAAGCGCATCTGATATGATCGCTGAACTTGGATTGGCTATTGAAGCTGGCATGACTGCAGAAGATCTTGCTATGACGATCCATGCTCATCCAACATTAGGTGAAATCACAATGGAAGCAGCAGAGGTTGCTATTGGAAGCCCTATTCACATCGTTAAGTAATGATAGAAAAATCCTTCCCAACTCGGGAAGGATTTTTTTAGGTTCGTTTACCTGCCACTATCCAAGGCATGGGCCAGGGGCTTAACGATTTGTTCTTTTGGAACATTTCCTTTTATCTCAACAAGTACTTCATCCTGATAAACCAGCAAAATAGCCGGGCAGTTTTCAATTTCAAAATTGTTATAATAGTTTTTTGATTCCGATGCAGTAATAATCTTCATGTTCTTTATTTCTTCCGGAAAGCTTCTCTTTAATTCGATAATCGCATCATAATAAGAGACTTCTTGCTCGTATTGTTTATGATTAGAGAAGAAAATGATTTGTTTAACACTGTCGTCAATCATTAATTCTTTTTTTGCTTCTTTATGATTGCATGAAGAGGTCACAAACAAGAGTGAAACGATTATTAAAAGCGGCAGACCTTTCATATCCATTGCCCTCACTTTATTAAATATTCCATAAAACGAATCGAAGACAGTTCAAAGCAAAAGTGTATATTTTGTATAGTATAAAAGTCTTTGTGATTTACCATTAAGCTAACAGTTCAAAAGCTATTCTTTCATAATAATGAGTATTTTATCATACAGGAAGTTAAAAATTTGGCTTGTCACTCAAATGTTACAGAAATGAAAAATAAGATTTTCATTTTAAACATATATTACAAACACACAGTGTTTCCTTTATTAAAGAAAAGGGAAATGATTGATAAAATGTGGTGGTGGGAAAAATGAAGATTTATACAGCTCTTATGCTTCAGCTGATTATTTGGAGCGGTTATACATTCATTGAATGGCTGTCAAAATATGACCAGCTTGTTTACAAAGTCATTATGTTTTTCGTTTTTTTCTACTTGGCAATAAATATAGGGAATTGGATTATTAAGTCGGCTAAAAAAACGTTTATGGTCACACTAATGAGTTTAAGCTTATATGGCTCCTTCCATTTGGCCATGTCATATCTCAGCCATTGGTAAAATGAGAGGGCATACTGATAAAAAAAGAGGGTGTCCCAAAAGTATATAGCTTTTGGGCACCCTCTTTTTTCCAAGACAATAGCTCTATAAAATTGGCCTGTTGATTTCCGCTCCAGGGACTCGCTTTCCGCGGGCGGTCCGGGTACAGAAACCGAAAAATAGATGTCGAGCCTGTCTTCGGACAAATTAAACACAACCGAAAATTTAACCGGTTTTCTCTAAGAGGCATATCCAAAAACACCACGGATTGGGGTCTTATTTGTGTTGCCCACAATTTGAAAAAGTGGGATGAACTTAGACAAAACAAAGTTAAGATAGTGAAAGATTAAGGGGGATATCTCCTCTAATTTTCAATAAATAACCCGAAAACGAGAAAAAATGCTTTCAATACGAAAAACTGACTCAAAAGAGTCGTCGGTCAACGACCTTCTGAGTCAGCTTCTTTTTTCTATGATTTATGCAATTTTCGTGCCGGAATGACTTCCTCTTTAAAGGATTTTATCAGTGATATAACAATAAGAAGCATGATGATTGTAAAAGGCAGTGCTGCGATAATGGAAGCCCTCTGGAGTGCCTCCAATCCTCCTGTCCATAAAAGTATGGCTGCTGAGGCAGATTGGATAACCCCCCAGACAAATTTTATTCTGTTGGAAGGGTTCAGGCTCCCGTTAGTTGTCTGCATGCCAAGAACAAAGGTGGCAGAGTCAGCAGATGTAATAAAGAAGGTGCTGATTAAGAAAATAGCCAGTAAGGATAGAACCGTTGAGAAAGGGAAGTTATCAAAAACGGTAAATAAAGCGACTTCCATTCCTTGTTGTTCTATAGAACTCATTACAGGTTTTGCTTCAAAAAACTCAAGATAAATTCCAGTTCCTCCGAAAACGGAAAACCATAGAGCACCGAAAATCGTTGGAACAGCAAGCACTCCTATTACGAATTCGCGGATGGTCCGTCCCCTGGAGATTCGGGCTATAAAGGTTCCGACAAATGGTGCCCACGCAATCCACCATGCCCAATAAAAGATTGTCCAATCCTGGAACCATGTAAGCTCCTGATCAAATGGACTTAATCTGAAGCTCATCGATGGGAGGTTTTGAAGGTACGAGCCAATCGTTGTTGTAAAAAGATCCATAATAAAATTGGTAGGCCCTACAAACAGCAAGAACACCATTAAAGCTATTGCTAAGATAATGTTTAAATTACTTAAGTATTTTATACCCTTATTTAAACCTGTTTGCGCAGAAAGCATAAATAGAATGGTTACGATGGCAATAACCGTTAACTGGGTAGCAATATTATTATCGATTCCGTCAAATGTGGCCGAAAGTCCCCCTGTAATTTGAATGGCTCCAAGACCTAAAGAGGTTGCAACCCCAAATACAGTAGCAAAAACGGCGATGAAATTAATGAACACGCCCAGAGGCCCATCAACGCGGTCGCCCAAAATAGGCCTTAATATAGAGCTAATAACTCCCGGCGCCCCTTTTCTAAATTGAAAATAGGCAAGAGCCAGCGCAATTACTGTATAAATCGCCCATGGATGGAGACCCCAATGGAAAAAGGAATACCTCATGGCTGCTCTTGCAGCATCAGGTGTCTGCCCTTCTGAGAAAGGTGGAGCATAATAATGGTACATCGGTTCCGCCACTCCCCAAAATACAAGGCCGATCCCCATTCCTGCGCTAAAAAGCATGGCAAACCAAGTTAAATAATTATATTCAGGTCTGTCAGCATCCTTCCCTAAACGAATATTTCCGTACTTGGTGAATATTAATAGGATAGAAAAAATTAAAAAGGCTGAAGCCGATAATAAATAAAACCAGCCAAATTTCTGCAGTATAAATCCTTGAATGTTCTGTGTGACTGTGTCAAGGTTTCCATTCGGCAATACACTTTCCGGGACAAGTCCCCATAAAATAAATAATGCTGTGAATATGACTGATACCGTAAATACGGGTGTCAGTTTCTTCATCAAATCCCTCCAAATCTTTTAAATATCTAATATTTTTTTACCCTGATAAAATAACTGTGTAAAACTCCCTGGCCGTTAAGTAAATAGGAAAAATGTTTTATAATGTTCATATCGAACCTATTTCGGGTAAATGCAGTGGGTAAGGGTTAGGGTTAGGAGTGAGCAGGGGAACAACTCTTGGCTTTTTGAAAGCCATTGTTGATGATACCACTTATTGAGTTGGCTGAAAAGAAATATGCATTTTAAGGAGGACAACATGAAAAAAGCAGGGGTTATGATTCTTTTTTCTTTCATTCTGTTTCTGTCTGCATGCGGTACTGTAAAAAAGGAACAAGCAGCAACAGTCAAAAATGAACAAGAAGAAGTTGAAGAAGCAACAGAAGCAAGTAAGTCTGAGCAGGAGACAAAGATTCAAGCGAATGATGAAAGCAATAACAAAGAAGGTGGCGATACTGAAACAAGCCCGAAGGAAACTGTAACAGCTGTTGAAACAGAATACCAGCTAAACGAGAATAACTGGACCATTGAACCTATTAATAATGCAAATTCAAAAGTTGTACTATTAACGATTGATGACGCTCCTGATACATATGCGCTCGAAATGGCTAAAACCTTAAAGAAGCTAGGTACACCAGCAATCTTTTTTGTAAACGGACATTTTATTGATACACCTGAAGAGGCAGCCGTACTGAAAGCCATTCATGATCTTGGCTTTTCAATTGGCAACCACACATACAGCCACCAAAACCTGAAGGACCTTTCAGAGGAACAGCAATACAAAGAAATTGTCGGTCTAAATGATAAAATTGAAAACATAATCGGTCAGCGGCCAAAGTTTTTTAGAGCTCCTTTTGGTTCCAATACAGATTACAGTAAAAAAGTTGCACAGGATGAAAAAATGCTCGTCATGAATTGGACTTATGGGTATGACTGGGAAAAAGAATATCAATCTAAAGAGGCGCTGACGGACATAATGGTCAATTCCCCATATTTAGTGGAGGGGGCCAATTTACTGATGCATGACAGGCAATGGACAAGGGAAGCTGTAGAGGATATCGTAAAAGGGCTGCAAAATAAAGGATTTGAAATGGTCGACCCAGCACAGATCAAAACGGTTGAATAAAGCAAACGCTGTACAGGCGATTATTCGGCTTTACTGGAGTGCATCCCGGCTTTTTAAAAAAAGGCTGTGTTAAAGCTCATTATTGATTTTGCACTTTTTTGATTGAGCGGAAGGCGTGAGATCCTCGAAAAGCATTCGCATTTCCTTCGTGCGTTGTTTATTCGAGGATGCTTATTCAATGTCCAGCGGGAGAAGCGTGTCAAAGGGAGACCCCGCAGACTTAATGCTTGAGGAGGCTCTCGGACGGCCCGCGGTTCGCTGAGCGCATGTAGTGGAAATCAACAGGCAAAGTTAACAGAGCCCAAAAGAAAGAGGAGCCACTAGGCCGGCTCCTCTTCATGTTTTGGCTTCCGTGTAATATATCTTGAAAAAATAGTGTAAAGAGAAAAGAACAATAAAAAGTAACTAAAGAAAGAAAAAAGAAAAGGCACAACTTTGTAGTCCGTTTCTTTTTCAAACGGAGATGTAAACTTTACTTCCAGTGGATATGAATCGGAATCCTCCGGAAAGGATATTGTCTGTTCCGCGAAAGGGAACGGGGCGCCGAACACAATATTTTGATTTGTGCTTTCCGGTTTCCCCTCATAATAGGAGTGAAAAATAAATGGAGATATTATTGTAAAGCCCAGGCTAAATATTGCTATAATAATATCTTTTTTTCTGATCATATTTCACCTCTTGACTTCATGTATAAATAGAATAAGAACAGCAGTTGGAGCTGTTCTCTTCAATAGATCTTTTATAAAAGTTTTCTTTATTTTCTGGGGTAGAAATACATGACTCTTCCATTAAACAAATGCAATTCCCCTTGAAGCTTTTTAGCAAGAAATTTGCAAAATTCGTTGGCTTTTCCCTTGTCCCCAAATGTAGCGTTTTCTGGTAAGGTTACTTGTATGTAGGTTTGCTCTTGTTCAGAACCATCTTCTTCTCTGATCATTTCTTTGTCGACACCGAGTATAATAGCATTATAGCGGTCATGGTTTGACAAAAGATAAAACCAGCTGCCTTTTCCTTCTGGCTTCTCTTTAATTTCGTAAGGAAAAGCGGCATCATCATATTCCCACTTAATCTGGTCACCTGTTTTTCCTGTAATGTCTTTAAAATACAAAAAGAGTTCTTTCAGCTCTTCAGTTGTGATACTTTCCTTTGCTGATGAAGGAACTAGCTTTATAAATGCATTAGCTGCCATCATCTTCCCCCCATTATCCCAAGTAGTATGGTCAAGAACATCCTATTTCATTCTAGCACTGTTTAAAATCTTATGACAACTTAAAATGGGAAGGGAAATTTAAAATACTTGTCAAAAAAAGATTAATGAATTATAATAATATTCTAAATATTAAATCAAAAAGGAGGAATAATATGGACTTTTTCGAAAAGCTCTATGATGAGCATGAAAATGTTAATGTCCGCTTTGTGGGTTTTACAACTGAAACAACCCGTTATGATTTTGGTATCGTTTATACGAATCTCTTCTTCTCAAAGCCTCTGGTTATTTGTATGCAAACTGGCCGCTCCACTCTCCTCGACCCTAAAGATCTCGAAGATATTGAATACTTACAAAAGGCGTTTAAGCTTGATTTATATGAACAGGCAGCCGATTTGAGTGAATTTTTCAGAGAAGCAATACCGGGTGCCCGTTTTGAAACACAATACGAATAATATTTGATCAATAAAAAAAACAGACCATATAGGTCTGTTTCAGACCGTAGACAAACCCCATTTTCACCCTTTGTGAAAATGGGGTTTGTTACATTTAATAGTCATCTTACCTCGAAAATCAAGCTGGACATGGCCCTCGCCATGTCCAGTTTGCCAATTTTTTAAGATTTATGGCAGCGAAAGTAAGCATCGCCTGCATCGAAACTTTTTTAAGCCCTCTTAAGGTCGTCCAACGCATGCCATGCTTTTCTTTTGCGTCCGCAAAAACACGTTCAATTGTTTCTTTGCGCTTCGCATATATCGTTTTATTCAGTTCGGTATGTCTAAGGTGATCCACTTCATCTATGTAATCCTGCCATAAATGC
>NZ_VLKI01000007.1:87644-243476 GCF_007830235.1 Cytobacillus oceanisediminis | reverse complement strand
CATGGGCAGGTATTGGGAATACATTTTCTGTTATTATCTTATTAATTTTCTTCTGGAAGCGTATTTCAGGTATGGGTGTTATCGCCACGATTATTGTCGGATTTGTCAGTGCTATCGTTTGGCCGCTTTCATCGCTTGAATCGATTTTATCAGCAAAAGCTGCAACGTTCTTTATTTGCTTAATCGCTGGTATTGTATTCTCTTTAATTTATCCTGATACAGTAAAAGAGACACAGCCTAAATTAGTAAAATCGTAATATGGACTATTATTTTCTTATACAAAAAGGGGCTTGTTTAGAAAGTGTGGATTTGAAATTTATCTAGACCGGTTCTGGTGCAAATACCAAGACAAATTGAAAAAAAGTTGTAGGTCCACTTTCAGAAAAGTCTATGTATGAATTCCACTTTATTTTTGGACAGACTACACCCCTTGATGAAGTTTCGAAAGCATATTTATCACCTCAAGATTTTCTTACTACAAGTTTAAATCCAAAAACACTGTATACAAACTCAATTTTAATGAGTTTGTATACAGTCTGAACATTTCTTCTTTAGAGGAAATGTTTTTTTTATTTGTTAAAATAAAAACCCAAAAATATTAAGATGAGATCTGTAAATGTTAGCCATCTAACAAAATTTATACTCATTTATGTAAGAGCAAAGTGTAGATAACGTATCACATTTTTTTAGGCGGAGGAGAACACTAATGAATGAACAGCTTACGTTAAATGAACATTACAAGGGGTTGTAGAGCAATTGCGCCACAAAAGGTATTAGACAATCTAGCAAAGTCAGTAACTGATTTAATTGACAAGGAACAGGTGGGTGGATTAGCTGTAGGATTAAGGCTCCTAATTTTACATTGAAAGATGCAACAAGTAAAAAAGTAACTCTAACAGAGGAGTTAGCGAAGGGGCCAGTATCCTTTTTTTTACCGAGGTGGGTGGAGTCTATTTTGAAATCTCGAGCTACAAGCTTACAAAAAAGCACCTGGAACAAATTAAAGGTCAAGGTGCTAAAATGATTGCGGTTAGCACTGAGTCACCAGACAATTCTCTAAGCTCAAAAGAAAAGTACGACCCACCTTTCCTTGTATTAAGCGATAGAAACAGTCATGTTACTTCTGCCGACAAAAAAGCATATGAGGTACCTGAATACTTGGCTGAAACGTTAAAAGGTGTTCTTGGACTGGACCTAATTCGTTATAACGATGCAGATGTAGCTATATTGCCGGTTCCTGCAACATTTATCATTGACAAGAAGGAATCATTCAATTTGCTTTTAAAAATCCAGACTATACGACTCGTATAGTGCCAACTAGAGCAATTGAAGTGCTTAGTGCATTAAAATAAACAACCATTCATTTAAATGAAAAGGAGTAGTTAGATATGGCAGTATTAAACGTAACGGATAAAACGTTCGCAACAGAAACAAATAATGGGGTAGTATTAGCTGATTTTTTTTGCTACATGGTGTGGGCCTTGTAAGATGATCGTACAAGTATTAGAAGAACTTGAACAGGATATGGGTAATCAAGTTAAGATTGTGAAAATTGATGTCGACCAAAACCAAGAAACAGCTAATAAATTTGGTGTAATGAACATCCCGACTCTATTAGTGATGAAAGATGGCGAAGTAGTAGATACACTTGTTGGTTATAGACCAAAGGAAGCTCTTGAAGAAGCTCTCAATAAACACATCTAAACAGCAAAATCATCGGGAAGTTAGAGATTTCAATCGTTTTGTGTAAGGTACATTACATTTTTCTTTTGCGGTTTCCTATATACTCAAGTTGTAAGGATGATTCATGATTAAGACGAAAAGGAGAGGAAATATAATGAAGAACATGATGAATGTAACAGAGCATATTCGAGCAGTTGTAAAAGAATATCAAATAGAATTATTCTTTAAAGATGAAAAGATAGGAACGATCTCCATTTCTCCTGATGAGCAAAGAAATTTAGAGCTGCATCAAGATTATGTGATGGAAAATGGGAAGATCTTTAAATATATGGAGCATTTACAAGCAGATCATCCTAAAGCATATGTCGAAGGCTGTGACCTTGGCTGGTGCTAAAATTTCTTTAAGGGGCAGATACTATGAATGTACAATTTTCGGATAGAGCAGTTGAGAGATTAAACCAGGAGCCTGCCATTGCTTATCAATTGAACCCTAGTCTGGGTGGTTGCTCCATTGGAGCGGATTGGGTGACATTTGTCGGGATGAAGGAGCTAAGTTCAGAGATGGAACAACAACTCCTTTCTACAAACTTTAAGCCGGTTTTATTGGGACATAAGTCAGACCATTTATTTGATGAAGACTTAGTAGTGGATTATAATCCAAGTAAGTCCACGTTTATTTTAAAAAGTAACAGCCAAATCTATACGGCGTATATGAAATTAGAATATAGAAATTAAGAATGATACAAATCAAGTATCTTACCATGTAAGATTGCCTTGATTTGTATTTTTTTAGGAGTGATTTAATTGGATACAGTGACGTTTGGTATGGGCTGTTTCTGGGGACCTGAGTCACGTTTTGGCTACCACCCTGGAGTCATCAGAACAAGAGTCGGGTATGCGGGAGGTAAAGAAGGTCAGCCTACCTCCAAAAACACGTTAGATTATACAGAGGCTTTACACATCCAATATGATTCAAATCAACTGAGTTTAGATCAGATCTTGACTCAATTTTTTGAGCAGCATAATACAACGAGAGCTCCTCGCTCGATTAAGTATCGTTCTGTTCTGTTTTATCAAAGCGAGGAACAAAAAGATAAGATGCTTCAAAAAGTAGAGCACATCAAGCAACATCATGGTCGCTGCTATACCGATGTAGAGCCTCTTGACACCTTTTACGAGGCTGAAATCCGTCATCAAAAGTATTATCTTCAAAGATGGAAGCCTGTTTATGAAACGTGGCAGCAGCTTGAGGGAAAGGAATTCCTAGTTGATTCAACCCTAGCAGCCAGGTTAAATGGCTTTTCAAAAGACTGTGGGTCACTTCAAGAGCTGATGCTGGAATTTTCGGATTCAGGCTACCATACTCTTTGGTCAGTGATCGAAGAAGTGTCAAAGGAGACGAAAAATCAGGCACGTGAATCGTGTGATATAGTATGTAAGAGTAAATGAAAAACAGCCTGAACTAGGGCTGCTATAGTTTTAAAGTTTGGATTTATGCTTAAAGCGGATTTCTCCAGTTTCATCTATCATAAACGTAGCCAGTACTGGTAAGATCCAGTTTACTTTCCCATTGAAGGATTCTAAATCTAAGTCGATCTTTTCATAAGCATCTTTTAAATAATCAGGAACATCGAAAAGTACATTATACTTCGCTGAAACGATTCCTCTCGGATCACTTAACACTTGAAAATCGAATTCGTTTTTCTCTTGCATGGATAGTGTATTGTCCGGTGTTTGTGGACTGATTGCCAAAAGCTGTGCGACTAGCTCCTGTATATCGGGTAGGATCTCTTGGTAGGCTTTTAATTGTCGATTACAGAAAGGGCACCAAGATCCGCGGTAAAACGTTAGCACTACCGGACCTTTTTCCAGCTCTTCATAATTTGTCAATAATCATATTTCAAACTTGAAGCAATATTTTTAGAAATTTTCACAAATTTTAAAGCGCTTGGAGAAAGCTGAATACTGTGTTTGTGTGCAATTCCGACGTGTCTAACATACGACTCATAAATTTTTTTTCGGATAAGAGTATTTGGTGCATGAATTAAAATCGAATTCGGCACGATTGAAATACCTAAATTTTCATTTACCATCGTCAAAATGACTTGGTCAACGGATAATTCATAAACGATATTAGGGTGTATTTTATTTTCGGATAACATGCGTGAAACATCACGGTCAATGGTTCGCTTTGGCATTATCCATCGTTCATCTTTTAATTGTTCTAGGTGAAGTTTATCCTCCTTCGCCAAGGGATGACCTTGGGCCATTATGCAAACGAGTTCATCATCAAAAATTGAATCAAAAACAAGATTTTTTGAATGCGGCTTTACTAAAAAACCGATATCGATAATCCCATTATGCAGCCATTCCTCGATTTGATCGTAATCTCCCTCCATCAAACGAATGTGTAAGTTAGGATGATGTTGTACAAAGTACGCTAATACTTTTGGTAATAAAACGAATGAAACACTTGGAAGAATACCAACAGATAAAGAGCCTCCGATGAAATTTTTTAAATTAGCAACTACGGTTTCAAGCTGATGGTTCTGTTGTAAAATTTTTGAGATATGTTCATAAATGATTTTGCCTTCGCTCGTCAAAACGATATTGTTTCGATTACGGATAATAAGAGACAGCTCTAGTTCTGCTTCTAAATTGCTGATTGCATGGCTAATAGAAGACTGTGTGAGATTCAACTTTAAGCCGGTTTCGGTAAAATTCCCTATATCAACGAGTGTATGAAATGCGATATATTGTGCTAAAGTAGCCATCGTAAACTCCTTTTATGAATTTTTTTCATACTCATTCATCAAAATATTCATTTGATTTATTTTAATGTCCCCTCCTATAATAAAAATAAATCCCAAGTAAATCAATACGAATTATTGGAGGTCCAAAAACATGGCAGAGGAAAAGTTGATGATGAAGGCTTTATCCATGGATATTATTACAGGAAAAATGTTTACTGAATTACATCTGTCTATTACGGAAGAATACGGTGAGCATGGTCGTGAGTTAGTTCAAAAAGGATTAGAAGCTTTTGGTTTAAAAGACGCTGAAGCAATGGCGAAAAAGGCGACAGCAGAAGGTGAAAATCATGCTTTCTTTGAATACTTACCTCAAGTTGTAGAAGGAGAAGAAAAATTTGCGGATTTAACGACATATGCACGTTTTTCAAAAATGTTTGCACAAATTGCAAAACTAGTTGTTGATGAATACGGTGAGAAAGGCGAGCAGGTAATTATGCGAGCAGTGGAACGCTTCGGTAATAAACGTGGTGAAGGTATTGCACAACGAGCACGTACAAACGGTTTAGAAAATACTGTGGAAAATTACCTAACTAACTACGATATGGGGCGCAGTGATTTATTTGAAATTGATACGGTTTATAAAAAGAATGAAGTAGAGCAAACATTTACACATTGCCCATTTGGCCAACAATGGGCAGATGATAATATGGGCAAATACGGTATTCTTTATTGCAAAGTAATCGATCCATCCATTGCAACAGGATATAATAAAAATTTTGAAGTTATACATGATCAATATGTATTACGTGAGGGTCAATGCCATTTCCAATTTCAGATGAAAGAGTGAGTGCAATGATTAATGCTAACCGACTACTAAAGCATCTTCAAGACTTAAGTCAAATTGGACGTAATGAACTAACAGGCGGCATTAATCGCTTTTCTTTTACACCTGAAGAACAACAGACTATTGAGCTCGTAACATCATATATGGAAGAAGCAGGCATGACCATCACAGTTGATGCCGTTGGGAACGTTATTGGCACATATGGTGAAGGAAGCGAAACCATTATGCTAGGCTCTCATATTGATACTGTGCCAGAGGGCGGATAATATGACAGTGCTTTAGGTGTTCTTGCAGCAATTGAAGTCGTTCAAACCATTCATGTACAACAGCTATCACTTTCAAAGAAAATTGAAGTTGCAAAGCGTTTAAAGATGAAGAAGGAACACGCTTTGGCTTTGGCTTTGGGTTAATCGGCAGTCGTGCAGTGGCTGGCCTTTTAGCATATGAGCACCTACAGAAAACCGATGCATCAGGTATTTCTATTGAAGAAGCAATGAAGCAATCCCAATTGTCACCCCTTCCTTTAGAAAAAATAAAACGTAATGACATTCAAGCATATTTAGAAATGCATATTGAGCAGGGAAAAGTACTAGAAAACGAAGAATTACCGGTAGGCATCGTTACAGGTATTGCAGCACCATTATGGCTGGAAGTGACTGTGACAGGCGTTAGTGCACATGCTGGTGCAACGCCAATGCCAATTCGTAAGGATGCTTTAGCTGCAGCAAGTGAAATGATTTTAGCAATTGAACAAATGTTCAATGACAGGACCAATTCTGTAACTACTGTCGGAAAACTAAATGTAGAACCAAATGGCGTAAATGTCATTCCGGGTAGAGTTACCTTTACAATTGATATTCGTGATATTGATGAACAAATAATAAGCACTTTGGAAGGTTCCTTTTTAAGACAAATGCAAAAGATTGCTGAGCGTAGAAAAGTTACGCTGAAAACAAAGATGTTACAACTCGTAAAACCAGCAAAAACAGATCCTATGCTTCAACAGCAGCTAGCAAAGGGCGTCCTTGCTGCTCTCATTTATTTCTCGCTTAACTTGTTTTGGTGTAGGTGCTTGTGATTGTTGCTGCCTTAACGCTTCAATCCGTTTGCGAATATCGACATTGTTGTACAGCGTTGCTTTCGTTACACCTGATTCATTTGAGACACTGTTAAAATTAATCCTTTCATTGGATCGTATGAGCCGTTTAACGGCTTCGTCTACCTTTTGATAGGTGTTTGCATGACAGATTGGAATGTTCGTGCACTCTTCAGACGTTTACGGGAGAAAACAGGTATACATGTGCATCCGCATTTATTTCGCATGCTCTTCCTAAAACCATTCGTAAAACCGTTTTTCCCTGACCATTTTCGCCATAAAAAACATGAATAACGGGCTGCTAAACAGCCCGTTAATTTTCAATTCTTTCACCCGATTGCCGAAGTTTTACAAATGAATAGATACTTATTGAACTACTCACCATTTAGGGGTTCCCAAACTTCAGCTACTAATTTTTTACCTGTCATCATATTTCTAGGTATGTTCCAATTTTGTCCATATGCCTTTTGTATAGAAATACTAATAGTGCGGAGGCCTCTAGTTAGACTGCCTGCCTTCATAGTTGACAATAGAACGAATCATATAGTTCCCGACATCAAATCCGGAGGTCGGCATCTGTCTCCATGTTGTCCCATCAGAATTCCATGCACGCCCGGCTAATTGACCGTTTGTATCCAAACCGAGTGAAGAGATATAAGGATATTTTCCTGATTGTCCATAGACAAGATAAAACTCCTTATCAACGAAAATAGAATAACCGGATAAATCGACTAACGTCCAAGGATCGTTCGGATTTACCTTGGCATCAATCGGGCCTGCGAGCCGTTTTCCCGGTGCCCCACTCTCACCTGTTGCATCATAGACATAGACTTGAAAGTTAGTGCTGCCCGGTAAAAAATAGTCCGGTATAACACGGAAAAGCCCACCGGTTAAAAGACCTTCTTGTTTCCCGTCCGCCAATGTCATTTTTACAGCTGCCAGTTCCTTTTCACTAGGTAAAATAACATTCTCATTTGTACCATCATCATAACCAATTTCTTCTGGATAACCCACAAACGGGTTTAACTGAATATCTTTCATTTTCGTCATTTTGTCACTGATTGTGATGTTCAATTTCTTTGTATGGTAGTACGGCGCACGGATCAGAAGAGTGTAGTTTCCATTATAAGCTTCAATAGAAAACCTTCCATTTTTATCGGTAACGACGGGTTTAATGGCCGCATCTTCTACCAATGCTAAAGTAGCTCCTGATATTGGTTTCCCCGTCGGCTGGTCGATAAGTTGTCCAGTTAACGTACCTTTAGGTATTGGGTGTAACACAAAATTTTCTGTGCCAACAGTATTATTTGTAAAAGTAACCCTTTGATCCTTTGAACGAAATCCATAGGCTTCGGCGCGAATTGTGTATTCTCCCTCTTCTGCTTTCAGTGTATAGCTGCCATCGTTTGGATTGGTCTGTATGGCTTGGCCTGTCTCAAGTATAGTTACTTGTGCGTCCAACGGAAGAAAATTAGAGTCACGTACTTTATTAATATCGACTTCAGAACCAGGTATTTGGATATTCTCTATTGTGAGTGGTATTTTTGTGATTTGCTGCTTTTGTTCCAAAGTTGTTGTAGAATTATTTTCTTTTAACGGTTCAGTGTCTTGAAGTGACTTTTCATCTATGGAAACATCATCTAAATACCATCCCAAATTTGAAACTTGGTTGTCGGTTACCAAATGATACCCCACATAAATGGTCTTTCCTTTATAAACAGATAAGTCTATCTCTTTCGTTTCCCATTTCGTATAGGTATGTCCTTCATTTGTTATAATCTTTTCCCAATATTTCATGTCAGTGGAGACTACCACATATCCATGGTCATCAATTCCGTTAAAAGAAAATGGAAAGCCATATGCTTGTTTAAAATGTAAATAAGTAGATCCTTCAGCAGGGACATCAATTGGAGGCATTACCAGAGTCGAGTACTCATTGTTATTGTAGGACCAATCGTTTGCTGTTGTGGCGTACACTTTTTCTCCTGACGGGACCGTTATTTTCGGATACATTGGTTTCCCCCACTCCCACGAACTAAATCGGCCAAACGAGTACCAACCAAATGGATCAGATTCAAAATCAGTTTTGTATCCTCTTGTAATCCCTTGTTTTACCTCTTCTGTATACTTTTTGGATTGCGTAGTGTTTTCGCTATAATCAGTAATGGTCCACTTATAAGAGATGGTTGATTCTTTTACATCTGAAAAAGGTATTGTGGCTTGAAAGCTTCCAGCATGAGAATCGCCAGATGTTTGAACAGCGTGAATGGATTTCCACTCTTTATTGTTACCAATTTGATAAGAGAGCTCGACCAGCTTAATAGTTGTGTTATCTTGTGCCTGAATGGTTAGCATAAGTGGAGCTCTACGATAAACAATGGCCGGTTTTGTAAATTGGAATGTAGGTTTCTTGTTGTCCGTCCCCTCATAACCAACTTGGCCATTTACCTCAGATAATTTTCTATCATCAGGATGAATTACGTCCCACGCATTGACCAGTCCATATCCATAGCCGTGATTTGGGGAAGTCGTATAGATTTCATCTGTTAGCTCTGTAGCGCTGGAAAGGAACTTTTGCGCGATTTCATCTACTGTGAGTGAAGGATTGGTTTGTTTTACCAATGCCACAATTCCTCCAATATGCGGTGCTGCCATCGAGGTTCCGTCTAAACTTCCATATCTTCCAGTCGGTAAAGAGGAACGTATTTCTACTCCGGGAGCAGAGACATCAGGTTTAATCTCGTTATAGGGTGAAGGTCCTCGTAATGAAAATGATGCAATTTGATTTTCAGAGTCCAATGCACCAACGGCAAATGATTCCGGATAATTTGCTGGATTCGAAACAGATCCTGGAGAAGAATAACCATTACCAGCAGCAAAAACAGGGAAAATGTCCGCCGCACGCCATGCTTGTACGATCTGGCGATACCACTCATCTAACTCTGATCCCCCGCCCCAAGAATTGTTGACAACATCGGGTGCCATCTCAGGATGTGGATTTCCTTCCGTATCTTTTGGAGCGAGGATCCATTCCCCTGCTTTTAATAAGTCAACATTTGTTGCTATACCATTATCATCAAAGGCTTTTACCGCGATCCATTTAGCCCCGGGAGCCACGCCAATATGATTAGTATGATTCGGTTCTGATCCAACCATAATTCCCATTGTGTGGGTTCCGTGTCCATTAACATCTTCAGGCACCGCTGAATCGTTTACTGCGTCGTACCAGTTAAAGGTATGAACCGCATTCATGGGATTAGAAATGTTAAATCCCCGATATTTTGTTTGGAGTGTCGGGTGTTTCCAATCGACACCAGTATCAATATTGGCTACGACCACACCGGATCCATCTATCCCTTCATCCCAAAGATTTGGTGCTCCTACTCTTTCAATATTCCATTCAACGGAAGAGCTGTTTGTTTTTACAAGGGGCTCACTCGACTGTTTGGGTTCAATCACTTTTTTTGTTTCGTTTGGTAAAATCTTTTCTATCTCAGGGTAAGATGCCAAACTATCCAAAACTTCTTTCGTAGCAGTGACGGCCATTGCATTGACAATGTAAAAAGATTCAATTTCTTTCACTTGTCCTTTATTTTTCTCTTGCTTTAGAAACTTTTTAACACTAGACTGATTATCTTCTGCGTTTGTACGAAGGGTTGTCACGATTGTGGAACGCTTTCGTTGCTTCTTTTGAAATGTAGTCATATCCTGGTTTTTAGACTTTTCAACCGTTTCTTTCACAACTGAATCTAGATTTACTTGTTTTTGGAATTTAACAAGAAAGGTGACGTACTCATCTTCCTTAAATTTCTCTAAAACTTTTTTATTAATTTTATTTTGCGCTTTTTCCTCTACCTGTTCATTGATTCGGAATACAGGAGATTTGTATGTACCTTCAGCAGCATAAGAAGGGACATTCACTGTAGAAAAAATTAAAATAACGGCCAATACCACTAGATTAAAAATTCTGTTTTTTCTGTACGTTCTTATTTTTTTCATTTCACCACTCCCTTAGTTTCTGAATCGCCTTGTTGGAAAATAACAACAACCTTCGCGATTTATTTTAGAATACTTCCTGCTAAGGCTCCTATCAATTGGTATCATTGAGATTGTAAGGTCATACATTTTTTGTATATGATTTCAATATTTGATTTTCATTTGAATGATCTCGTATCGCTTGCTAAATGTTATGTATGAAAAGAGACCCAATTCACTCAAACTCTATTAGACTTTCAAAGAGGAAATTTTTAAGTAAAGCTAGGACAGTCCTTTTTGTATATTATGTATATTTTAATCCTAAACAACTGACAGCTAAATCTTCATTCTCTTTGCCTGACTGCTTTTCACTAATAGTTATAATGTTTCCAAAGTTTTTTCGGTTTGTTCATTTAAAAACGAAATAATTATAAAATCTAAAATTATGCTCAATGGAAAACGTGAACTTATATCCAGCTCACCATAATAATAATTTGTGATATATGCCTGGAGAGATAAATGCACTTCCTGTTGTAAACTGTTGATAGGTCTCCCGGTAATAGCAATTAATTTGACATTATTATGTTTTAAAATTTGTACAAATTCTAACATATGCTTTGTTTCTCCGCTATAGGAAACCAATATTGCTAAATCATTTTCTTTTAAATTGTTTGCGGCACTTCGTAATTCATCCCAATCTTCTCGCGCATAGCAAATCTTTCCCGCAAACATAAGCTTCCTTGCAACGTCTTTACAAACCAGAAAAGAATTACCAACACCAAATAGCTCGACGTGATTGCTTTGTTTTATATAACCGGCTGCTAGCTTTATTTTTTTTTCATCTACTAATTGTAAGGTAAAATCCATTTCTTGTTTCATTCTTTCTATATGTATTTGTAAAAGAGAAGTGGGAGGCGAAACAGCATTTTTCATTTCTTGTGTTACTTCCTTAGTAAGCCTGTACTTCATTTCTTGAAACCCACGAAATCCTAGTTTTTGGCACGTTCTGCTAATAGTAGCAGTGGACACAAAAAGATTCCGGGATATTTCATCTAGTTTCTGGTGGGTAAAATATTCAGGGTTCCGCAATAAATACTCTAACACTCGCTTTTCAAGCGGGCTCAATCGTTCTCGATGTTGTGATAAGCGTTTTAAAAAAACTTGCATATTGTCATATCCCCTCTTTATTCTTAGATTAATGGACTTTTCTTTTGCCTTCATCTTCTTTGATCACCTTCAAGACAACCTTTCATTCTAGCCTTCTGCCTAATAATAAAAAAATAACTACGAAAATGACATTTAAAAAACAGGGTATTAAGTTTTAAAAACAGTTTTATTCATTTACCGTTTACAAAAAAGATAATGTTGTTTAAAAACGTTAGTCATGGTATTCCATTTAAAGGCCAGATTGCACCGGAATATGGGGGCGACCATGGGTTATTTTCCAGTCGATCATGAGACCTTGAGCTACTTACGATTTATCGGGCATACCGAGAAACACGTGTCCTTGGTTGAAGCCTATTACAAAGCACAGGGTATGTTTGTATCGGAAAACAGTGAGGATCCTGTGTATTCAGAAATAATCGAACTTGACCTGTCCACGTTAGTTCCTTGTTTGGCTGGTCCCAAGCGACCACAGGACCAAATTCCGATCTCCACTATGAAACAGTCCTATAAGGAAGCAGCTTAAGCTTCCGTCTACAAAGGCGGGTACGGCTTGTCTGAATCCGATCTGTCGTTCTCGCCGCCATTACGACCGGCACCAATACGACCAATCCAAGCATTTTGATTTGTGCCGGTCTCCTCGCCAAAAAGGCAGTAGATAAAGGATTGAAGAAGCCTGCATATGTAAAAAACTCGCTTATCCCGGGTCATTTCGGATTATTTAACCGAATCGGGTCTGTCCAAAAGCTTAGAAGCGCTCGGATTTCATGTTGCAGGATATGGATGCGCGACCTGTATCGGCAACTCTGGTCCGCTCCCCGAAGATGTCAGACAGGAGATCGTGGACCATGATCTTGTCACGGCAGCCGTTTTGTCGGGCAACCGTAACTTTGAAGGATGAATCCACCCACAAGTAAAAGCCAATTATTTAGCCTCACCTCCGCTTGTGCCTATGCGTTAGCGAGTACGGTTACCATTGGTGTCGCTACCGAGCCGATCGAGGAAAAGCCCGTTTTCTTGAAAGAATACAGTAATGGATGAACCAGGCAGTCCGTCCTGAGCTGTTCCGCAAAAACTATCAAAATGTCCTCTTCGCTAATAAACAGTGGAATGCTATCGAACCTCCAAACGAATTATTGCGGGGATAGAGGCTATGCACATGATCAAAAAAGGACAGACTCTTCAAAGGGAGAAGTCTGTCCAAAATCAAAAAGAATTCATCCATCAACTGTGATTGGACTAGTTGCTTAAGACCAGGGATCAATAGAAATCTTGTGCTTTTTTATATTTTCTTCAAGTATTTGCACCAGAACCCATTGTTGTTTGTTATTTTCTTACCAGTTCAAAGCCATCGAATGCCGCCCAGTTGTTCGCGTTGGCGTCATTCCATATCCCGATCTCGATTTGTCCGTTCGTGACCTGAATGTTGTCAATCGTATACTTCCGGTATTCCGTTACCGTACTCGTCCCGATGTCACTCGAGAGCTCGGCGCCTCCGTAATCTTTGACGTACAGCTTCAGGGCTTTCTGCCCTCCGCTGGAGCGAGCCCAGACGCTGGCCTTGTACAGACCGTTAGGAACGTTTACCTTTTGAGCCGTAATTTGCTGATACGCTCCGGACGCCCAGTGCGTCAATTTATAGCTGCCTTGGCGGGGATAATCCTTATCGACCTTTTGTGCCGATACCGAGCTATTCCACTCGAAACAGCCTGTCAAATCTCCCGTTTCAAAGCCCGAATTGGCTAGCAGGTATTGGCTCTGCGGTTCCGCGCGATTATACACCCGGACATAATCGACCATCATCGTCTGCAGGAACGTCGTCGAACCGTCGGGATCGCCGTCAAAGTTTCCGCCGACGGCCACATTGAGCAGAATGTGGAACCGCTTATTAAAGGGTGCCGGGCTTGGACCGCCCGAACTGTACCACTCCTTCGTCCTGTGTGTTTGGTACAGGTTACCGTCAACGTACCAGCGGATTTTGCCCGGCTCCCACTCCACGGCGTACTCGTGGTATCCCCCGTCAGGGAGCCGTTATTCCGCGCCGATATTTCCACAGATTTCCGAAGTGAATCGTTCCATGCACCTTGAGCGGGTCCGAGCCCCACTGCTCCATAATGTCGGTTTCGCCGCTGATCGGCCAGGTTCCGTATTCCCAATCGGTTGGAAGCATCCAGATGGCGGGCCATAAACCTTTCCCGGTGGGAAGCTTTGAACGAGCTTCGATTCTCCCGTAGGTCCAGTCTCCTTTATTTCTGGATACCAGGCGAGCGGAGGTGTAGGGCATTCCGTTCTTATTTTCTTTGATCGCCTTAATAACCAAATGGCCGGATCCGTCCAGGTAGGCGTTATTCGTACTGTCGGTGTAATACTGTTTCTCGTTATTCCCCCATCCGGTTCCCCCGGTATCGTAGCCCCATTTACCGGGGTCGGGCGCCGAACCGCTGATCCCGCTAAATTCGTCGCTCCACACAAGACGCCATCTGCTGTCTGCATTTAGTTCCGCCATCTCTAGAACTCCTCCTTCTTCAATTTAGCAGGAAAGATTGTTGCCCGGGCTCACGCCGAGAATCCCGCAAATTCTTTTGTACTGCTCGACACGGCTTTGAACCGGACCTCCGCCTCCGCGATTACATTCGAGCGACCCATTGATCGTACGGATCGTCTCGCCGAACCCTCTAGAATTTACCAACGCATTATGGCAGGTCATCGTTCCTGCCCCAGTCTGCGTGTTCCAGAACCACAGCCCCGTTTTCCAAGCGACCGAGGAGTCTCGAGCGACCAGACCCGGGTCGGCCCCAGTAGCGGCAGCCCCAGCGCTTCGCCGGCCGCTCCGTAATTGTAATTCCAGCTGATCTGGATCGGACCGCGGCCGTAATATTGTTTTCCCGGCGCGCTTGGATAGCGTGTGTTGCTAGGATCGGAATAGTGGGAGTAATTCGCCTTGTTCTGCTCGACGATGTAATAGAGACCGCCGGTTTCATGGTAGACGTTGGCAAGAAAAGCGGCAGCTTCCTGCTTCTCTATCGTAGCACCGCCGGTTTTCGCAAAGCCCGGATACGCACCGAGAGCCGCGATCAGCCCGGAGTAGGTATAGAAACCGTTCCGGTTCGGGAAAATTTGATTGAATTGCTGCTCAGATACGGCGAATCCTCCCGTTTGCGGGGAAGAAAAACCGGAGCCCGCCGGAGAAATAACGAATTCTTCCCATTTTGACGCCGACGACCTATTCGCGTAAAGAACCGCTCCTTTATTCAAATCGGCTGATACGTATAAATTGTTCGCTACGGCCTGCAGCGCTATTTTCCCGTTGCCGCGGTCGATTTTCCGGAACCTCTCCCATGCCTGAATCTCCGTAGCCCGACAACCAGCTTCGTCTCCTGATTCAGATCCGCCGTAAATATTTATTATTGGCTACCGCTTGGAAGGAGATGGTCCCGTCCGAGTTGTTAATGACATTAAAGTTCTCCCATTCCTGAGCAGCCTCGCGGTTGGCAGCCAGCGGGCTTTCTCCCTGGTTCTCCGCGCTAACGAATTGATTATTAAACGCCGATTTAATCTGTATTTGCATAAGTCATCCTTGAGCCTTTTTACGATTTTTGAAATCCGATTTATTTGTCAGAGTTCATGTATCGGTATATGTGTCAGATTTATAAACAACTTTGGCTCCTATACTAATGGTTATACCTCCTAGAATGCAGTCCCAATATTTGCCACATGTCCAACATAAAAATCAAATCGGCCTGTAAAGTCATCGTTTCCCGATACCACCATCGCTACACGAACAGCAACCACTGGGAATGCAGCATGTTGAAAAAAATAAGCCTCTGCCTGGCGTTTTCCTTCATCATAGGCATAATCGTCAGCATCCAGATTAACTTTGTAATCTTCCAGGATAAAATCTCTTTCCACAATTTCAGTTTCTTTATGACCGTACACTGCCATACTTGACGTAAAGACATAACGTTTTATACGGTTGCTGAATGTTTCAACAGCGATTTTGGCTTCTCTCGGATTAAAACAAATTTGGTCATAGACTACGTCAAAGTACTGGTCTGCAAAGGCGCGCTTCATTGAACTCTGATCCGTACGATCAATTTTAATTCTTTTTACCTTCTCCCCAAAATCATCTGAAGTTTGGCCACGAGTAGCAATGGTTACATTATGTCCATCTTCAAGTAATAACTCGACTAAGCGGCGACCAAAAAACTTTGTACCTCCCATAACAAGAATTTCCATAAAGGCCCTTCTTTCAAATTTGGAAAAAATGAATGCTGCCTTTTTGTAAGCCGTTGATGGGACATATTCATGCCTCTTTTTAAGCAAATCCTAAATATTAAGCTTTAAGTTTCTTTTTGATCCATTGAACAATTTTTCGGAGCTCTGTTGCCGTTGGTCGGCCAAATGGGCTTGTTTGCTTTTGTTGATAAAGCAAGGTGCCCCCTTCATCTGTTAAGAAGTATGCAGGTTCGCCGTGAGCACCGTGGTCCTCATAGAGATCATTATCATTATGGTAAAAGACATCATAAGCTTTTAATACGTTTAAATCCTGATCAGACAGAACTGGGAATGTAAAATTATGTTTTTCAACCATTTGGTTCAAATTATCAAGGTTATCTGCAGAAACAACTGTAAAATACACCCCTTTATCTTCAAAATAACCTTTGTTTTTCTCTAGTTCTTTTAGATCTTCCACACATACAGGGCACCAAGAACCTCTAAAATAGATGACTAGGTGCCAGCCTTTATTATCATTACGAAAAGATTCGAAATCATATTGGTAACCGGACGTAGAGGGGAGTTCAAAGTTAGGAACTTTATCTCCTAAATTAAATTTATTCACAAATAAACCTCCCATATTTGAAATTAAGTTATTTTTAATATAAAGATATTAATTAAACTACTATGGACGAATCCCTATAATGCATTTTTTCAAAGCTTCTTCAATTGATCAATGATTTCTTCTTGTTCCATTCGATCAAAAGCCCGGGTTTACGTGTGCCCTGCGGACACATCCTTCCTTGTCGATAATAAAAGTGGCCGGTACCGGCAAAATCCAGCGATCTGTTTTGTTGAACTCATTGAGAGAAAGCCCTAGATTATTTTAAAGATATCCTGAAGATAAGCGGCAGTTCAAACAGAATTTTGTAGTTTCCGACAACGCTGCCATTCGAATCGCTCAGTACCTGGAAGGCTAATTCCTCCTTCTCCTACTGGAACACAGAATTATCAGGACTTCGAGGAGTGATAGCAATCAATTGAGCACCAAGCCTCTGAAACAGTGGTAAAAATCGTTGATAAGTCCGGAGCTTTAAAGTGCAGAATGGACACCAACCGCCTCGGTAGAAGGTCAAGACAAACGGACCCTTCTCAAGCTCATCATACAGAGACATTTTTTTGCCCAAGCGGACTCGGCAATGTAAAATTCGGAGTTTCTTCCCCATCCTTTAAACCAAATTCGATATCGGACTGCTGTAGTTCCTTAATATGTCACAAGATTTGCATTTGTATATCCCTATGTACGTTGGTGACAAACATCTCCTTCTCTTGAATCAATTTCTCTTTTAAAAACATCGTTTCACGCCCCTTATATTTTTTTGGAGTGTTAACTCTATTTTATCAGAATAATCGTAACAATATTTTTTTGGAGTGTCAATTCCATTTTATTAAAAAAGATAATCCACCGTAGCCAAGTGTTCGACTCTCGGTTCGTCAAGTCCATGCGCTCATCGCATCACGAAGATCCTTCTACACAAACTCTGCTTTCCCTCCTGCTTTTCGGATATCTGTAACCGTCTGTACTCCACGATTTGCAATGCAGCCCGCAAGAACTTTTATCTACTGAAGAAGGAAATAAAAAGTATAGACAAAGGAAATGACGTTGAACCTGTCCAAAAAGAGATCTCAGTTCCAGTTATTAAAAAAACCAAAGATAAAGTGAAAATAAAAGACTAACCCAAAAGAGTCGTCATTTAACGACCTTTTGGGTCAGCCTCTATATTTATGGGTATATATTTTCTTTTTTACTACTCTTGAAACACCTAATAAAAAGGGGATTCCAATTAATTGTATCACCTTCGGCAGAAAGGATTTTATTTTGGCTAGCGCAAATCCAATAATACCTAATCTTATATGAAGCTAGTGTTCCTCAGAATCGAGGTTTGCCGCTCACTTTCTATAGATTCCGCGTCATTTGGATTCTCTCGCTTTACGTTAACTGATACTTCTGTCTTCGCAGTTCGGGACTTTCACCATTGAGACTCACCCCAAATTAGCTCACACAAATTAAATTAAAAGAAGCCCATGCGTCTCATTGAACTGTGCCCCGATTTACGGACAGTTTAAAAAGCGCCTATGCGGCTAGTAAATGGCCCCGGTATTGCTCCGGGATCATTTTATTTAAGCCCCATTGATAACGATGCTGGTTATATTCCTCGATCACTCGATTCACTTCTTTTAAATTTGGAGCTGTTTGCCCCGAAGATAATCCAGTAGGACCATGTTTCTCTAGATCCTCTGCAGCCTCTCTAAATACATCTAGTATTTCCTTAGGCCGATTTCTTTACAAATTGACTAATTTTCGCTTCTAGCTGTTCACGTAATGTCATAAAGCTTGACTCCATATATTCACTTTACTTCTCATTTTATAGAAAAACAATTGTTCATACTGGTTACCTAGCTTACAGGTTTGCCTTGTAATGAAAAAGTCCTTGGAGAAGCCTCCAAGAACTCTAGATTTCTATTGGAACAAACCAAGATATTCCCCGTAGCCCTCTTCCTGCAGTTTATCTTTTGGAATAAATTTGAGGGCCGCAGAGTTGATACAATATCGAAGCCCACCTTTATCACGTGGACCATCATCAAATACGTGTCCTAAATGAGAATCTGCTGACGTGCTTCTTACTTCTATCCGTCTCATTCCATGGGACGTATCTAGTTTTTCAAGTACCTCTTGATGCTTGATTGGCTTCGTGAAGCTCGGCCACCCACAGCCAGAATCAAATTTATCAAGAGAGCTAAATAATGGTTTGCCAGAGATAATCTCGACATAAATCCCTTCATCCTTATGATCCCAGAATTCATTTTGAAAGGGTGGTTCCGTTCCGTTTTCTTGTGTGACACGATACTGAATAGGAGTAAGCTTCTTGATGTTTTCAGCCTGATGCTTTTTCCAGTTTTCTCGAATAAATCCTGCTCGTCCTGACCCTTCCTTATAACGGTTATAATGAAAGGAATTCTTTTTATAATAGTGCTGATGATATTCTTCTGCCGGATAAAACACAGACGCCTCTTTAATTTCTGTCACGATTGGCTTTGAAAACCTTTTACTTTCTTGTAATGTCTGTTTAGATTCTTCGGCTAGTCGCTTTTGCTCCTCTGTATGATAAAAAATGGCGGTTTTGTAGGACTCTCCTCGATCACCAAACTGACCATGAGCATCGGTAGGATCAATTTGCTGCCAGAAAAGCTCTAACAGCTTCTCATACGGAAAAACGGTTGGGTCGAACGTAATTTGAACTGCCTCATAATGACCCGTTGTATTAGAGCACACTTCTTGATAAGTTGGGTTCTCTTTATGCCCACCTGTATAGCCTGACACTACTTTTATAATACCAGGTAACTCATCAAAGGGTTGAACCATACACCAAAAACATCCACCAGCAAACGTAGCTAGTTCATATTGTGCTGACATAAACAGACCTCCAGTATAGTCAATATATCCCTAGTTTACCCAAACCTTATTTATTCTTCATTTTAAGAAAAAACCTCTAAGTTCATAAAGGGTTCCTTGCCAAACAGTAAGATTATTTTCTTCTCCAAGTAGATTGAATCTTAATAAAGTTTGTATCCTTTAAAATGTTGAATACTGGGCATCTTGAATCTGTTTTTTCTTTAAGCTCTTGAATTCTTTCGTCAGACTCGTCAGTATCAACAAGTGCTTCAATCGTAAGGGTTTGGAAGTATTGCTTTACGGATGCATCTCCCATTAAGCCTTTTGGATCTAAAGCTCCTTCAATTTTGAAGTCGATTCCATTTAAATTAAACTTCATTTCCTTTGCCACCATGTTGGCAATGGCGTTTTCACAGCCTGCAAGAGAGCCTAATAGTGTATTTAATGGATTTGCACCCTTATCATTTCCACCTAAGTTTTTTGGCTCATCTACAAAAAATGTATGAGCTCTTGCCTTCACTTCAGTTGTTACCTTTTGAGATGTAGATTCGATATTGAAATTCACTAATGCCATGATTAGTTCCTCCTCTAATATGCTTTTTTTAACTTACACATAGGAGTATACTTGGAATCCTCTTAAAAAAATGTTAGGTGCCTTACATATTTAACGAATAATAAAATGAAGCAAAGTAAAGTTGAATCTCTCTGCAATTAGTAGAATAGTCTCGTTAATTTGGGAGAATACCTTCATATAATTGTGAAAAAGTTATGGAATTTCTAGTTAATTTTATTCATCCAGGCTTATTTGATTTTTTGCATTTGGCTAGGACATAGTGTGTTATGTTTACTAATTTTCTCATTAATGACTTTGACACTTAAATCGCCAGCTTCTCATAAAATACTGGCTAATGAAATTTCACTAATTCCCTTGAAATTAAGCAGCTTATCTGCGAAAGGGATATTAGGGAGTTCTTCCTTTATTGCCAGCTCGACTTTGTCTATTTGTTGAACCGCAAGGTCATACTCTTCGAGTAATTTTTCCAGATGAAATACATAAGCCTCTTTGCTTGTCTTGTACCAACAGGTTTCCTTGCTACCAAGAAGTTAATAGGCTTTCCTTAATCCAGGTTGTCTTTTCATGAGTGACTTCCAACCGGCCATGACTTCTTCTGGCTTCATGGAGCCCAATTCCATAGCGGGTAGGAAAAAACCGTAGTGTAGCGATTGCCCCTTTGGCGGTGATGTCTTTAAATACTTGCCTTAGTTCAGGAAATACAATGTCCACCCAACGATTTATTTGATTAACCGATCTTACAAGCCTTTTAACAATGGCATCTCGGTTTGACATGAGTACTCTCAATTTTTCAAACTACCCAGAAGTATTCCTGAAAAAGGAATAGTAGCCATTCTTCACCATATCGGCTATGGCCAGGTTATCATTCTTATCACTCTTTGATTGGTTAAAGTACAAAGATTAAAAAAATTGCTTGAAGTTTACTTTATTTCTTTAAGCTGCTTAAAGAAAACAAGTTGCTTTTTAGGCTGAAATATCATAATAGTAAAAACAAAAAACAAGCCCCACAGCATTCTATGAACTAAGTTTTCCATTGAGGACACTGTCTCCAGGACGCTCCAGAATTTGCCAAAAACCTCCAAAGCAAGTAGGCTGAGGAGGTATAAATATAACCCATTATTTTCTCTAAATAACTGGAAACGTGAACTTTTTCTTTAGCAGAAGTATTCCATTCAGTCACAACTTTCGCCTTTCTGTAATGATTCTTTATAAATACCAACGAAATTTAATCTTCCACAGGATTTTTAGGTCCTTTAAGTTCTAATTGATAAAAAGCTAAGTCAAGCCATCTATTGAATTTAAAACCTGCCTTTTTTATAGTATCTGAATGAACGAAGCCAAAGTTTTTATGCATGGTAATGCTTTTTTCATTTGCGGCATCAATCCCAGCAATTAAAGTCATGTACTCCCTCTCCATGGCATTTGCGATTATTTCTTTCAGTAAAGAAGTCCCAATTCCTTTTTTTCTGTATTCCTTATCTACATATACAGAATGCTCAATTGAATATTTATAAGCCGGCCACGCTCTAAAAGGACCAAATGTCGCAAATCCAACCACTTTATGACCTTGTTCGTATACTAATATTGGATACCCCTCCTCCTTCTTTTGGTCATACCAAAATTGTCTGCTTTCAAGCGTTTGGGGTTTATATTCGTATACAGCAGTCGTATTGAGAATGGCATCATTATAGATATTTAAAATGTCCATTAAATCATTTTGAGTTGCTTCTCTTATCATTTTTTTCTTCCTTTCCTCATCAATGTATTTGCCTCCATTTATTGTAGAACTTTTCATACAAAAACGTAAAATTGAACTTTTTAACATTACAGCTAGCTACGTTGAAGATAGAAATAAACAAAAAAGCCCCTCTCTAATGAGAAGGGCACAGTATGTAGACAAGTATACCTGTTGAAATGCCTTTACCCGAGCTTATTAGTATAATTTTAATGGAAACAAATTTTAGCCGATGTTCCACTTGCTGGGCCAATAGCGGCGGCAGCCGAGTATAAACGATACGGTTCGTTAATATGACGCGCCACGCAGATGGCTCCTACCATGATTCGGGAGGCAGGACGAAGAGAGAGGACGAGCGCATTCTTTGTTTGAATCATTATGAGCACGGCATTGTCATCAACGCCCTGAACAGTCTGCGCGCCGCGGCAAAAAACAAGGCTGGGAACACTTCTTCTTTTCCGGGAATAAAGAAAAGGTACAGAAGTATTCGCCAGAAACGCATCATCAAAGCCGGTTTGCCAAGAGGCTGACAAGCTTTCCGGCTTGATACCGCCATTGGAAAATCGAAGACATCTTGAATATGAGCGCGCGTGTCTTTCGAACGATATGCAAGTTCTTGTCCATCGCATTGGACATAAACTTGTATCGTGAAAATGAAGAAATCCGCGGTTTACGCAGATCTGCCCCTTCCTGCCTTGAGATACGGGAGCGCCGCCTTCGTCATGAAAAATTGAGGAAACACATTTGTATGATAGATATCCAACAATTGTAAAACTAAATAGACTCCCGGATTCTCTTAGGAAGGCTTTTGACAACCAAATCGTAAGATTGGTCAATCATTGCAAAGATATCCGACTCCGGCAAAGAACCCTCGAGAATAATCGTATTCCAGTGCTGTTTGTTCATATGATACCCCGGTAGAACGTCCTCATGCTTCTCTCTCAAGTTTTCCGCAATCACAGGATCACATTTTAGGTTCAAGTACCCTTTTTCCTCATAAAAAAGAGCGAATATTTTACCTGCAATTTTTATCGCGATTGGATCGAGTCCCAAAGGATAATCCTTAATCGCTCCTTTTTTTGTTTAGACAGTATTCGATGAAATTATTTTTCAAACCGGCTAATCTCCTTCGTAAATGATATCGTATAGTCCACGCCGTTTATCTATACCGTCGGCATGCATCTTCAGTTTCTTAATATTATAAAACGAACGTTCGCAATCTTCAAATAGAATCCGTTAATTAAGAGAAAAGCTGTCGATTCTGCCGGCAGCCATGGTTGAGTTTTACCTTTTATCAAAGTGATTGGATGCATTATGCCAAGTACCTTCCCGTGATCGACTGCTCCCATGGATGATCTGCGAAGGCGTGCCCTCGAACACCACCTGTCCATCCGTCCGGTCCCATATCGATGATCCAGTCCACTTGACTGATCACATCGAGATTGTGCTCGATGACGATCACGGTATTGCCGGCGCCCACGAGGCGGTTCATGATCTCCAGAAGATGACCGTTGTCAGACATATTCAATTCGGTCCCGGCTAGTCCATCACGTAGATGCTGCCCTTCCTATGCTGCTCGCTTGCCAGCTCGATGCGTCGCGGGCGGACTCCGGAGTTTGGACCAATGTGTTTTTTGTGAACCAATTGAAATGATGGATGGTATCTAGCTGATCGATCTCTCTAATTTCTTCTCGCGACATTTCTTCAAAAATACTTATTTGAGATAAATACCATAGTTTGCACATCGGATATATCGGTCCTCCAAAATAATGTTGGCAAAGTCATTGGCGTTCGTTGCAGTAACATTATTGCAACGAACGGACTTTTTTTAGGCTTTGAACGGTTCCATCATCGATCTATGGTTTAAATCTGAAGCACCGGATATGACGGTTCCTTTTTTATCGTTAATATATGTGGCTGTGACAGGAAGCTCAAATGTATGGTCACCGTTAAATTGATGTAGCTCAATACCAGATCTTTTCTGATTTGCTTGCATAAAATCAGGCAGCTTGTATTTAAGATTGCAGTTTTCCACAGTTTTGTTGTTCGCATCGCTAGCCATGGTCGTATCGGGGACCGACGATTATACAGGCCGATTTGAACCACAACGGCGGAAGTGCCGCATTCTGGAAGATATAGGCTTCGGCTTGGTGTTTTTATTCGGCATAGTCATATTTCTGAGCGTCTAAATCATAGCTGTATTGTTCCGGCATGAAATCGTCTTCGGTGATTTCGGTATCTTAACTATTATAAACCGCCATGCTCGAGGTTAAAATATAACGCTTAACGTGATCGCCAAACGATTCCACGGCGATTTTGGCATCTTGAGGATTAAAGCAGTTTTGATTGTAGACGACATCATAATAACAATTACCGAACGCTTCCATCATGGCATCCTGGTTCGTCCGGTCCACCTTTATTCGGTTCACGGCGTCGCCAAAATCATCCGGTGTCTGACCTCTTGTTACAATTGTCACATCGTGGCCATCCCCGAGTAATAAAATAAATGGACTAACCGGCGACCAAAAAACGTCCTAAAACGAGTATCTTCATCCATTTTCTCCTTTCACGTTTGTATTCTTATTTTATTAATTGAGCGAATTTTCTCCTGCCATCGGGGACAAAAGAAAATTGACTGATAACTCAATGGTACTTGGCGGTTTAGTTTACAGATTAACATGCCAACCAAATCGGCATCTGTCATCTAAATTACATTGTTCTGCCGAGAACTGTAAGCTACATTACAGAACTCCGTTTTTTTTAGAATTATAATCAAGCTATCATTCGATATTGGAGGTTTCAGAACGATGAGCAACCATAATTTAACCGAACAGCTGGATGGCTGATTTTCAAATAAAAGTGGATCTGATGGAATCCAACTTTACATGCTAACATGGATATCGCCAATACAAATTTCAGAAAGAAGATGAAACTGATGAACCTTCGAACCTTGTTTATTCGGACCAGTGAACGGAATGTTCGAAACAGTGAGGCAAACTCACAGCTTCAAGGAATACCGTCGAAGGCGGCCGACTGGCTTCCGATCGCCGCCCTCTTTATGGCATCTCTGAATCTGAGGCCTACGATTAGTTCAATCGCGCCCATACTAGAGGTCATTCGAAGAGATCTGGGCATGAATGCATTTGCAGCCAGTTTATTAACCTCAATCCCGGTTCTTTGCATGGGATTTCTTTCACCGCTATCCATTCGACTCGGCAAACATATTGGCTTTGAACGGGGGATTGCCTGTTCACTGGTTATGATAACGGGAGGCTCGCTTTTGCGTATGGTCGCGCATTCCGCTCCCATGCTGCTTCTTACCGCCGTTTTGACAGGTGTTGGCATAGCTGTGATGGGGCCTCTATTATCCGGATTTATCAAGAAGCACTTTTTCCGCAACATTCCAATGATGATCGCCTTATACTCTATGGCCTTGTCGCTGGGGGCCGCTCTGGGCGCCAGCTTGTCCGCTCCTATTCAAATGAAATTACACTCATGGCAAACGGCGCTTGCTTTTTGGGCGCTCCTCGCGGTCGCGGCTGTTCCGGTGTGGTATGCAGTAGTTAAACAGCAAGTCTTTTCTCCAATCGTGGAGGCTGCGGAACCGTCTCAAACGTCGGCATTGCCGTGGGGCAATAAAAGGGCATGGCTGTTAACCTTCCATTTTGGACTTATGGCTTTGGTTTTTTATTCCTTGATGGGATGGTTGCCGCCTATGATGGAAAGTGCGGGGTACTCACGCTTTTACGCGGGAATGCTACTGACGATGTTTGCCTTGATTCAAATACCGAGCGGGCTGGTGGTTCATATGCTGCTGAAACGCTTCCCTTCCCGCTTGGTCTGGCTTCTTTCAGCCTCATTTCTGCAGCTAATCGGGCTGATCTTAATTTTTTTCGCTACACTTCCTTGGTTGGCGGCTCTTTTATCCGGACTCGGCTGCGGGATGCTATTTACTCTAGGGACTTTGCTGCCGATAGACGAAGCGTCAAATCCCCATGAGGCGGCATCCTGGGCAGCTATGACACAATCTGTCGGATATTTGATCGCGGCGATCGGACCAATCTTTGTCGGTTGGGTTAATGATACTACACATAAATTTGACTTTGCGATATCGGGATTGATTTTTATCACGCTGATATTGGCGATGGTTCAATGGCTGATAGTTCCGCGAAAAGCAAAATCGGCAGTTGAAACCGCAGCGAGAATCATGAATCGCATTTGATAATAAAAAGTTGGGAGTTGTGCATATGAAAATTTTGTAGCAGGTTCTACTGGGGTAATCGGCCAATTGCTGCTTCCCAAATTGGCGCAAGCAGGCCACGAAGTTATTGGGATGTCTCATATCCCGGAACGCACACCGTTGATTCGAGCTTCCGGTGCAATGGCGATCGTGGTTGATGCATTTGATCGAGAGGCGCTATGTTCAGCACTTGTCGACATTCAGCCCGATGTGGTTATTCATCAGTTAACTTCATTAAGCAATTGGAACTGTACGGCTTGGCCGCCTCGCGGGCTCGCTGATGACGCAGCTCGCCCGCGAGGCGGGAGCCTACGTCATCGGCACCGGACGTGCCGCCGACCGTCAGACTGCGCCCGACTTCGGCGCGCAGGAGTTCGTCGACCTCGACAACGACTCACTGGAAGACGTCGGCGACGTCGATCAGGTTTTCGACGTGATCGGTGGTGACATCGGGAAGAGGTCCGTGGGCCTGGTTCGCGCCGGCGGAATGCTGGTGACCATCGCCGGCCCGGCCGAGGGCCTGGCGGTTGATTTCGTTGTCGAGGCCGATCGCGTGCAACTGAGTGAGGTCGTCCAGCGGGTCCGGGATGGTCGGCTACGGACAAACATCGGCCAAATCGCGACCCTCGACGATGCAGTCGTTGCTTTCAACCCGACCGAGCGGATCAAGGGAAAGACGATCATCCGCGTTCGTCCGTAAGGACTCAGGGATAGTGAACGGGCCTCGTGGATCATCGTCAGCCGCGAGGCCCGTTCATTTCCGGCTTCGGACATGGGAACTAAATGGCAATTTACGACATTTATCCTTAAAGTAAAAGCAAAGACCACCGGAAATCCGGTGGTCTTTGCATATCAATGTGTAGAGTTTCGAGGAATATTTTCTTCAAGTATTGTAACAGCAAGTTGAACAGACAGACGTGATGTCTTAACGACGCCCCCCTTGGCAAGCTCGCTCATCACGACACTGACCGCTTCGCGGCTAGCACCGAGCATATTGGCAATCTCTTGATGTGAAAGCGGCAGATCGATCAACGCATATCCGTCTTGAATGACGCCGAATTTGGCGCTCAGTGTGGAGAGGAGATGGAGTACGCGTTTTCTAAGACCATGAAGCGCAAGCTGTTCCAATTGATCCTCCCGCTCCTTTAACCGGTCACTGAGTGCTTTAAGAAATTTGAGCGCGAGCTGAGGCAGATTGATCATCAGTCGCTCAAACTGAGGCTCGGACATAGTGCAAAGAAGCGACGATTCCATCGTTTCAATATAAACCCTCCTGGTTCCGAACGAGAATGAATTTAACTCTCCGAATATATTTCCTCTTGTGAGAATGCCAAGCGTGAACTGTTTTCCGCTGTCGTTCAGTTTATAGAGTCTAAGCTTGCCCTCCTTGACGAAATAGAGTCCCTCGCGGACGGACTCCGGGGTTTGGACCAATGTGTTTTTTGTGATCCAATTGAAATGATGGATGGTATCTAGCTGATCGATCTCTCTTATCTCTTCTCGTGACATTTCTTCAAAAATGCTGATTTGCGACAAATACCAGAGCTTGTTCATTGAATATCGAGCCTCCAAATGGTATTAGCCAACGGGATACGGATTCCTGATAAGTTGCCATGCTTCTCCCATGGCTGTTTCGTAAATATTTAAATGTTGCGGCCGTTTATTCCAATGCCCAGTCGCGCCATGCTTTCCTGGACCATACCGGCAATCGACTTCCGAATCGGTGAAAACGCAAAACCGGCAGACGCCGTTCTGGTATTCGCCAGCTTCCATGTATAAGGCATGGCATAAAGGGATAAGTTGTTCCACGCGTGATCCCAAATGAAACAGCGGTTCCACATTTAGGCATTCCCCAATATGACGACCGTGTTCCTGGATGCTCAGACTACTTCCGTTTGACGCGTTGATCGGCCCGGCAAAATCGGATTTGGCTCCGATAAAATGAGGAAATTTCGCCGCATCCCATGCCGTCACATAAGAAATCGTGTGTTCGGATTCCAACACGCCAATCGATTTATGTTCGGCGATATGCTTCACATAATAATCAAATCGGCCTGTATAATCGTCGGTCCCCGATACGACCATGGCTATGCGAACTGCAACGGCGGGAAATGACGCATTCCGGAAGAAATAGGCTTCGGCTTGGCGTTTTCCTTCGGCATAGTCATATTTCATAGCTGTATTGTTCCGGCATGAAATCGTCTTCGGTGATTTCGGCATCTTGAGGATTAAAGCAGATTTGATTGTAGACGACATCATAATAACAATTGCCGAACGCTTCCATCATGGCATCATGATTCGTCCGGTCCACCTTTATTCGGGTCACGGCGTCGCGAAAAAAATCCGGTGTCTGACCTCTTGTTGCAATGGTCACATCGTGGCCATCCCCGAGTAATAAATGGACTAACCGGCGACCAAAAAACCCTGTTCCTCCTAAAACGAGTATCTTCATATTCTTATTTTATTAATTGAGCGAATTTTCTCCTGCCATCCAGGACAAAAGAAAATTGACTGATAACTCAATGGTACTTGGCGGTTTAGTTTACAGATTAACATGCCAACCAAATCGGCATCTGTCATCTACATTACATTGATTTTAAATTTTCTCTTTCAAGAAGGTGGATTTGAATATTGGTCTCTTCTGTCCAGTAGTATAAGATTCTTGTTTGCTACATTACGATAAAATAATGATTGTAACACTACAACAGCTAATAAATTTTTCACAACTGCCATATCCTTATAAATATTTCGTAATATCCTAATGCAACAATTCTGTTTAGTTTTTAATATTAATTGTCTTAACCATTCAAATAACACTAGGCAAAAGAAAGGCGAATATCGTCAGCAATATCAGCAAGTTTCTTCTCTGATTTTTATTCAACCGAGCTTTAGGAACCTGATTAGGTTTATTTGTCAAAGTAAATCCCCCTACTTTAGATGTGTTCATTAATAGCCTTATTCAACAATCCTGCACGTTTGTTCAATAAGTTCAATAACAAAATGCACTTCTCCTTCTTGAAAAAATGCACCAGTTAGTTTAAGTACAATGCTTCACAATCTTCCATAAGCATGAAGTTGACCATCATACTGGATAATTATAGAAAGTTCTGAAATGACATAAGGTGGAGCAAGCAAAAGGTATTTTTATGCTCTATATATGCATAAAACGGAAAGGCATTCAAACTGAGTTCATTTGGATGCCTTTTTCCTCAAATCAACAGTTGGAATAGAATTTCTATTGCAATGGGGATATATTTTTTAGTAATTATTTTTCAGTTGCTGTACATATTGTTTCTCGCCATAATGTTCACGTACTCGTTGATAAAGCTCATCCGGCACACGTTTTGTCGAGATTAAAGTCACGTACTCTCAAGAGCTACTTTTTCTGCATCTGTGTAAAATGTGCACTCTCTCCAAGCACTAATACAATATAATCGTTGTTCCGTTTCTCCCATTTTTCTAGCATCAGCTGTATGCATGTTAATACAATACGCACAACCATTTATTTGAGAAGCCCGAATTTTTATAAGTTCACGAAGTATACGGTCTATACCTGTAGTTTTCATATACTTCTCCATTTCCATCATTATTTTAAGTGCTTCTGGTGCTACATTGTAATAATCAATTCGTTGTTCCAATTTAATTACCTCCTTAAAAGGGTTATTCAATTAATTGAAGATAGTACTTCAATTAATTGAATAATATCTTTCGGTTCAGCTTTTCTAACAGTAGTCATTATAATTACTCTCCTTAGTGAAAGATTGTTTTGACTTTAAAAATCACTTCTGACTAAGATGAAGTCAAATTAAAAAGCCAACGCATGTTTTTCTGCATCTAATATACCTTTGCGAATAATTTCATCTGCTTTATCTCTGTCAAAGTCATGTCCTTCCACATACAATACTTCCACATCATCTATACCTATTATATTAAGCACTTGTTTTAAATATGGATGACTATGATCCATTTTCGCAAAAGGTCCATGTGAGTAAATTCCACCACTTACTTGAATGAGAATAGCTTTTTTACCTTTTAAATGTCCAACAGGGCCATTCTCCGTATAATGAAATGTTTTTCCTACTACTACAAAGGAATCGATAAATTCTTTTAATCGTGGTGGAGTTCCCCAGTTCCACATAGGAGATACAAATACATATTTGTCAGCGTTCGCTATCATGTCTGTAAATGTATTTAAAGCATTTATTTTTTCTTGTTCTATTTCATTCAATTCTGAAAAAGAAATTCCGTCTTTACGCATTTTTCCCCAACCGTTAAGGACATCGTAATCTATTATTGGAAAGTCTTCTTCATATAAATTTATTTCTCTAATCTCGTCATTTTTATGAGAATGGCGATAAGCTTGCAGAAAAGCTTGCCCTACTCTATGACTAACTGAATTTTCAACTGATTTTGGATTAGCAGTAATGTATAGAACTTTCGCCATGTTAAACCAGACTCTCCCCTTATGTAAAATTGAAGGAAATGTCAAATTAATGATTAATTTAACATTTCCTTTCTTTGGTCAAGTGTTCTTTATTTAGCAGCTAATCTTGAAGCAGCTTCTTCAACTTCTTTATATGCTTTTTCTAATACCTCATTTGGCTCTAATAAAGCAGTTCCTTGTGCGCGAATGATTTGATAATCTTCAATCCCAAGGAAATTGAACATTGATTTCAGGTATTTATGGGAGTATTCAACTTCTGTATACCAATCATCATTTGTATAGACTCCTCCACTTGCTTGTATGACAAGCATTCTTCGTCCGTCTTTAAGGAGGCCCACTGACCCATTTTCAGTATATTTAAAAGTTTCACGTGCGATCATGATATTATCCATATAATCTTTTAACTTTGATGGAATATTAAAATTATGCAAAGGTAAAACGATGACATACGTATTTGCATTTTTAAATTGTTGCAAGATTTCGGACATACGCTCCGTTACTTTTTGTTCTTCGAAAGTTAGTTCTTCTTTTCGTTGTTTTTCCCATGCACTTAAAACCGTTTGATCTACCATAGGTACTACATCACTGTAGAGGTTAATCTGTTCAATTGCTTCGATATCGGGGATTAATTCTTTATAAGCTTTCAAAAAGTAGTTAAAAACCTGTAAGCTAATTGAAGAGGTATCATCTACTTTTGGATGTGCGTTAATGATAAGTGTTTTGTTCATTGGTATTTCTCCTTTAAAATGGATTTTAAGTTCTAATTAACGATTAATTTAATCGGCGATTAACATTGTCAATAATATATGCTATAATTATTTTTGTCAAATGAATATGATTTACCCAACAGAGATTTCTTTTATTTGACTAACACTCTAAATACTTCTAAGATACAATTTGGTAACCCTTAAAATCAAAAGCAGGTGAGTTTATATGCAATATAGTGTCGGAGTTGAATATGCTTTACATTGCCTGGTTTATTTAATTGATGTTCCTTCAAAGGAAAGTGTTGGGATAAAAGATTTGGCAGAATTCCAAGGACTTTCTGAGACATTTCTTTCAAAAGTTTTTGGTAAATTATCTAAGGCTGGCATTGTAAATTCTGTACCTGGTGTAAAGGGAGGATATAGGTTATCTAAGTCCCCAGAAGATATTTCCTTTTGGGATGTTGTTGAAGCAGTTGAAGGTCCTAAGCCCATTTTTCAATGTAAAAATATTAAAGACAATGGCTATTTGTATAGAGAAAACTGTTGTACAGCCCCCTCCTCTTGTACCATCAATTTAGTTATGCTTTCTGCGGAAGAAAAAATGCGTGAAGATTTACGCAGTAAGACACTTTTATGGTTAAACGAAGAGCTTGATCGTGTCTTACCCAAACAAATACGTGAAAATACTAGGAAGTATTTTTCGAAGAGCAACAAATAAAACAAACCTCTCATAAAATTCCTAAATTAAAGGGGATTCCAGAGAGGCAAGACCACTTAGTCCGCAAGATGGAGGCTGACTCAAAAGGTCGTTGAAAAACGACTCTTTTGAGTCAGTTTTTTGTTTTTGAAAGCATTTTTTTCTCGTTTTCGGGTTATTTATTCAAAAATAGAAGAGATATCTCCACTAATCTTTCATTATTTTAACTTTGTTTTGTCTAAGTTCATCCCACTTTTTCAAATTGTGGGCAACACAAATAAGACCCCATCCGTGGTATTTTGGGATAGGCCTCTTAGAGAAAACCGGTTAAATTTTCTGTTGTGTTTAATTTGTCCAAAGACAGGCTCAACATCTATTTTTCGGCTTCTGTACTTTTTATTGCCTTCTTCAGAGGCAAGCCTTTCTCAAACTTCTTGTCGCTGCTTTTGATTTTCGATAGAGACCTGAACAGTCTTTGCGTCTTTATCTTTAGCACATAGCGTTTGAAACGGACAGCCTTGACACTCGGTACAGCTATAAGTTCTTTTAATCGATTTATACCCATTCTCTGATTTTCTTCGTGAAGCATATTGAAAAGTAAGGCGCTTGCCGTTTATACAAATCCATTCATCCAGCTCCTCATCGTAACTCATGTTTTCAACTCGTCCGACTTGTTCTTTCCATTTCTTCGTGGCTTCCTTATCAAATGTACTGTATTTAATATAGGCTTCCATTTCCTCCTTTTCACAATAGGTATAGTTTTCTTCGCTGCCATAACCAGAATCTGCAATAATAGACTTAGGCTTTGGACGGTTATATTTTTCTAATACATTTAAATGAGGAATCAAGCATTCTGGATCTCCAGCACGCTGATGAAGACTGAATCCCACAACGAATTGATTTTCGGTCCCGATTTGACAGTATAGCCAGGCTTCAACTGGCCGTTTTTCATATGATCATCTTTCATCCGCATGAAGGTAGCGTCTGTATCGGTTTTAGAGTAGCTGTTTCTCCCTTCAAATGTAGATTTCTGCTTTTCATACTTTTGTTTTCTTGGTAGAAGGTCTTTCTCTAACTGACGCTTTGCTTTTTTAATGGTCTTATTCTTAGGATCCTTTTCTAGACGCTTTTCTAATTTCTTAACTGTTTCAGCTATTTTCTCAGAAGAGATCGGGGTTTCTTCCAGCTTTTCCACTAGATCTAGTTCTTTTTCTGCTTCTTCGTCTTCCTTTGTAACCTGTTCAATCTGAAAGACCAGCTGCTTAAATTTTTCATCAAGCATCTGATCATATTTTTCAGTAGATTTTCTCCAAACAAAGGTATACTTGTTCGCGTTAGCTTCAATCTTGGTACCATCAAGAAAGTACTCTTCGAATTTTACATAACCTTCTTCCCGTAAAAGATCCACAATGGAAAAGAATGTTTCATAAATAACATCTTTCATGCGTTCGGAACGGAAGCGATTAATGGTGCTGAAATCAGGCTGTTGCTCTCCGGAGAGCCACATGAAAATAATGTTCTCGGTCAGCTGTTTAGCAATTTGACGGGAAAAATAAATACGGTTTGAGTAAGCATAAAGAATAATTTTCAACATCATCTTAGGATGGTAGGGAGGTCTTCCGCCTCCAGGATAAAGGGATGTAAAGATAGTAGGATTCATCTGATCGACTGCGAAGTCGATCAAACGGGCAAGGTGTTGTTGGGGGATTAGCACCTGAATATCCATTGGAAGTGCTAATTGATTCGTGTTATACTCTTTATACATAAGAAAATCGTTCCTTTCTCGGATAATTGTGTTGTGGTGACTTAATTATACCAAAAAGGACGTTTTTCTTCTTTTTTTACCTTAGTATTAATGCTGATATTGATTCTTGCACCCTGTTGATTGGAGCGGAAGGGGCGAGACTCCTGCGGGAGAAGCGAGTCAACGGGAGACCCCGCAGGTGCGAATGCACCGAGGAGGCTCCCGGACCGCCCGCGGAAAGCGAGTCCCTGGAGCGGAAATCAACAGGCCTATTTTATAGAGAAAAAAAGAGGGTGCCCGAAAGTTATACTTTTGGGACACCCTCTTTTCATACTTTCATATTTAGAATTACAATTTGAATCGAGAAACAACCACTTGAAGTTCTTCGGCAAGCCTCGAAAGCGAACCAGCAGATGACGAGACTTCTTCCATTGTGGCAAGCTGCTCTTCTGTCGCAGCCGAAGTCTCCTGTGAGGCAGCTGCATTTTTTTCGGAAATCACTTTCACATTTGTAATCACTTCAAAAATTTGACTGCTCAGTGCGGAAAGCTCTTCAACTGAGGATGAAACTTCCTCTACCTTGCCAGAAACCTCACCCATTGAATGGGCAATTTCTGCAAAGGCGACACTGGCTTCACTTGTATCTTCCAGCCCATCTTTTACCTGCTCATTCCCTGTTTCCATTGCCCGGACTGCCTGCCTGGTTTCCTCCTGAATCAAACCAATCATTTCCTGTATTTGATCAGCGGATTGTTTGGAACCTTCAGCTAATTTCCGAACTTCATCAGCCACGACAGAAAATCCTCTTCCATGCTCTCCTGCTCTTGCTGCTTCAATAGCAGCATTAAGAGCAAGCAGATTTGTCTGCTCTGCAATATTAGTAATGAGCTCCACAATATTGCTAATTTCTTTGGAGCGGGATTCAAGCGTATGAATATACTGAGTGGCATTTCCTACAGAGGTATTTATTTCATTCATCTGCCTTACCACATTATCAACTGACTTTGTCCCTTTTTTCGTAAGTATCTCTGCTTTTTCTGCTGCTTCAAGCATCAGCTCACTGCTGGAGGATATGTGATGGATACCTGATGCTATTTCCTCCACAGTGGCAGAGACCTCGCGGAAACGGTGAAGCTGCTGTTCAGTACCCAGGGCATTATTTTGCGAAATTTGGGCTACCTGTTCTGATGCAAGTGAACTTTGTTCAGCGCTGGCAGCCAGTTCTTCACTGCTGGCAGCCACTTGTGCAGAGGTATCTCTAACATGGCTGACCACAGACCGCAAATCCTTTACCATCTTATTTAAGGATAAAATAAAAGCGCCAATCTCATCGCGATTTTTTACTTTTATTTCTTCCTGGCTTAAATCTCCGCTTGCAACCTTATCAATGGTTTTAGCGGCCAAGTTAATCGGACGGGAAATCATCCTGCTGATATAATAAGCAATAAACATTGCAGCGACTATTGCTGCAAGCGTAATGGCCAGTACGAAAACCTGAACAAATTTAACATAGTCTGTTGTCTCTTCAATCCCTGCATTTAACTGTGATCCATAAAACTTTACGAGTTCATCCGCTTTTTGATTAAACTCCTTGCTTACCTGCTTGTCAGAAGTTTCAACTAACGACATATAGGCAATATTATCTTCCAATTTAAATTTAATTTCTTTATCAATAATGCTTTGGTAACGGTTATGGAGAACTTCAAGCTCTTTAACCAGCCCCTTCTCCTCATTTTGATCCGTCACTTTATGTAATTGTTCAATATGATGCTCCATTCTTTTTCGGGCACTTTCATAATCACTAAGATAAGTAGAATCCCCTGTTAATAAATAACCGCGAATTCCTCCAGCTTCATTCATCAGCTCAGCCTTTAAAGTTTTAACAAGAATAACTTCAGAAACATTCCCATCTATTAATTTATTATAATTTCGATTAACGTTTCCAAGTTCATAGTTAGAAAGACCGGCCACCAATCCAAATAAAAAAAGGACTGATAAAAACCCTAGGAACAGCTTCTTTGCAACGGTAAATTTCATTAATCATCCTCATTTCCTGCTGTGATAGGAGTTTATACTTATAATTTAACACGAACACTAATGGTAAGTCAGGTGCTTTTTACCTATTAAATCATTTATTTACAGAAAATTCTTCCCCTTTCGCTAATTTTCTCATTTTAGAACATAAAAAAGCCGTTAATCCTGCTTACAGATTAACGGCAACTATGCAGACCAAAGATCTTTAGGGAGGAGATCTTCTATATTAGTGTATTAATTATTACTGGAATGGTGTGGACAAACCCCTCCGCTATTTTCTTATTTTGATGCATTCTCTATATGTTTCTTATATTTTTTTCAGGTACCGGGCTTTTTTGATGGGTACTCATCAAATGATAAATTTTAGGAACACTTTGAAGAATTACGTATTATTTCAAGTGTTCCTCACTTCAGTGTCTTGTAGGATTAACAGGAAATTCTGAAAAGTACACCACAGGAAAAAACAGCACTCTTTTATTTAACGGTGCTGTTCCCTTCCTGCTAATAGGCAAGACTCTAAATTGATCGTGAATGCCTCTAAATCTTCAAAACTTGAAATATCTCTATCCAATAATGGCAACAGCAGCACTCTTTTATTGGCAAATACATCTTGAATCTCATGTAGATATACTTTTTCGTTTTCTCGGCGCTTCTCCATAAATTGCCCGTCTGCCTTATCTGGAATTACTTTATTCACGACCAGAGTATGTACATGGATTTTATGCTGATAAAGTGTTTCAATCGCCTTTTTCGTCTCTAGAATAGGGAGCCGTTCAGCATTCAAAACAAATAGATATTCTGTTTGATTGTGATTAAGCAGGTAATCTCGTACCTCCATAAATCTATCTTTCCGTTCTATCAACTTTTCATAGATTGGATCTTCAACTGGTTCGCCGTCATTCATCCATTCTGCGTAATTCTTGTTTATTTTTTTCCGCCGATCTAAAAGACCATCCATCCAGACTCCCATTAGCTCAGGAAGAGTTAGCAAGCGAATTGTATGGCCGGTTGGTGCCGTATCAAACACAATGCTGTCATATTGATGAATCGTTTCCAGAATAAGTGATGTAATGCGGTCAAACAAAGCAGCTTCTTCCGCCCCTGGCGACGCAGCAGCAAGGTCTATTTGTCTATGGACTTCATCCAGCATTGTGGATTTGACAAGTCCTTTGATATTATCTTTTACTCCATTGATATAACGGAGTGTTTCCTTCTCTGAGTTAATTTCAAGAACATCCAGACTAGTCCGGACAGATGTAATTTCTCCATACATATTGATATGAAATAAATCTCCTGTATTATGAGCAGGATCAGTCGAAACAAGGAGGACCTTTTTTCCTTGCTTGGATAGCAGCAGCGCAAGTGCTGCAGAGGTTGTACTTTTTCCGACTCCTCCTTTGCCGCCGACAAAATATATCTTCTTATTTAAAAAATCCAACATTTATTCCCCTTTCTAACAGCAGCGGATTCCATCAAGCGGCGACTTTTCCATGCCCATCCGCAAATGCCACTCGTGGAATCTCTCGATAATCATTGGGTACAGCTCCAGTGTGTAATAAAACGCTGGGTTTGGAAGCCCGAGCATTTCAGAAAAACAAAGAAGCATGAAGAGATCCTCTTCATCTCTCAATTCTCTTGCCAGTTCAGTCCTGTGCGGCTGTTTGAGGATTTCATCATAAAGGGCAATCGCTCTTTTCATCTTTTCCATTAGGCTCATGCTGCTGCTCCTTTCAAAATGACAATAGAGACCGGGTCACCCCGGCCTCCATAACTTTACATGTCCTGTGTCAAAGTTGGTGTATGATCTTTATTGAATGCGCTGAAGGCTTCTACAATGATCCAAAATACAAAGATTAGAATCATGCCGCCAAGAATGAAAAGCAGCATGTTAGCATCTGATGAACCGTAACCAGACCACTGGAATACGACTTGCTGAATCATAGCCCAGACGGTCATGAAGAATACGAATACCATTGGGATAAAAGTCACTAGGTAGTTTCTTCCCTGGCGCTTCAGCCAAATGGAAATCAGCAATAAACTTATGCCGGCAAGAAGCTGGTTGCTTGTGCCAAACAGCGGCCATAATAAATATCCGCCTGAGCCGAAACCATTTGGACCTTTTGGCAGCAGAACCAGCGCGGCACTGGAAGCCACAGCAATCGTTGTTGCCACATGGGTTTTTGTTAATGGCTTTAAATTGTATTCGCTTCCAATTTCAGCAATGATATAGCGCATCAAACGGACAGAAGTATCAAGTGTTGTAGCTGCGAACGATACAACGATAACCGATACAATGGTGCTGGCAATGTCTGCAGGTATCCAAACCCCGGTTGCTAATTGGGCAGCCCCTTGAATGAAGACTCCTAAACCGCCGGAACTTGCTGCAGCAAAGCTCGAGTATGTGGATAAAAATTCACCCTGAGTAGAGAAGAATGTAACAACCGCAATAATTGCGATTAAAGCAAGAACACCTTCTCCTACTGCGCCAAGATATCCGACAAATCGGGCATCTGTCTCTTTATCAAGCTGCTTGGAGGATGTTCCAGAAGAAACGAGTCCATGGAAACCGGAAATCGCACCGCAAGCAATTGTTATAAATAATAACGGAAACCAAGAAACATCAGATGCAGCAGCATTTGTGGCCGGTGCTGTTACCTTCGGCTGCAGGAACACCAACCCTAGGTAAAGAATTAGCAAACCTACAACAAGCTGATGGGAATTAATATAATCACGAGGCTGCAAAAGCTTCCATACCGGCAGTGTCGATGCAATATAACAATACACCATTAAAACAATAATCCAGATGAAGAAAGCCATCGCCACACCATTCAATCCAAACAAAACATTGTTTTCGGCACCGCCAAAATAACTGACCAAGTCAATTTGCAAGGCAGGAACGCGGCTAGCCAAAACAGCTGTACCATACATGACTGCCAGTGCAATCAGAGATGGAACCAGCATGCTTGCTTTTCGCTTATAAACGGCATATCCAATCCAGATGGCTAGCGGAATTTGGATGAAAACAGGCAGCACGCTTGCGGGAAACTTGACAAACAAATTGGAAATAACCCAGGCAAAAACAGCGTTTACCATAAGTACAAGGACTAAAATAATAAATAAGAACAACATCTTGGCGCGCTTGCCAATAAGCCTATTAGTAATAGTACCAACCGATTGGCCTTTATTGCGAACCGATAATACCAAGGTGCCAAAATCATGGACACCGGCAGCAAACACTGTTCCTAAAATAACCCAAAGGAACGCAGGCAGCCACCCCCAATAAACCGCAATTGCCGGGCCGACAATCGGTGCAGCTCCTGCTATTGAGGTAAAATGATGCCCCCAAAGAACCTTTTTATTGGTCGGAACAAAATCGACTCCATCCTTAAACTTATGAGCGGGTGTTACATAGTTCGGATCAAGCCTGTAAATCTTTTCAGCCACCCATTTTGAATAAAAACGGTAGCCTATGGCAAAAACAGTCATTCCAATGACAGCCAGCCAAATTGAATTCATAGATAAATCCCTCCTTTTTAAGACCTGATACTACAATCTTATGATAAAAAAAGGATTCCTATTAGTCAATAAATTCAGAATTTTAAAATGTGATTTTTGTCTATAAAAACCTTCCGAAAGGGCAAACCTAAAGTAAAAATGATCGGACGGGCATATCATGGATAAAAAAATAGTAAATTTACAAACATCGAAATCACTTGAAAAAATGAAAGAACTTGTAGATAGCCTTACATTCACTAAAAACTTTCGGTCAGCCTCTGCAGAAGAATGGTATTTGTTCCTTCCCGGCTTCCAGGACCCGCGTACAAAAGGCGCTGCTGGCAAAGCTATCATTCACTATAATCTTTATGGCACAAAAGAAATATTTATTAATACAACCATCATTTATGATGACCCATCCCTCCATCAGCCTGAAATGAAGTATATCGTCCAAGCCTTTTCGGAAGAAGTCATTAACAGGCTCGTCGGATACGCCGATACTCTCCTATCCGTCCATGCCGGAGAAAATTCATATGATACCGAGTATTTGGGTGGCTAGGAATATCAATTGACGTTCGAAGGTAATCAGAGAGTGGTTTACATAATATAATTATGGTGAAAAATTAATTAACTATACAAATGTGAGATACCTTCCACATAGCTGTGGACTCAATCCACTATCTTTAAATATAGGATTAAAAAAGACCTAACCTGAATTGAAAAGGTTAGATCTATACTATTATTTATATGAAACCAATTCAAATTGAAGATAAACATCCCTTAAAGCTGCCTGAATGGCCTGGCCTGCTTTCCCCCGGTAATGGAGTTGAACCCTTTCTATAAGTTCTTCAACCCCATCACCCAGACAATAACCTCTCAAGAGCTGGCGGATATACTCCCTTCCATGCTCGGTTGCAAGTGTACAGGATGAATCGACGATCACCCCGTATTTAAAGTCCAATTCCAACGTAATGGTAATGGAATCATATAAATTCCTGGCCGCCATTCCTTGTGGAAGTTTGGCATGCCCTGCGATGAAATATGTGTTCATTATTTGAATCTCCTTTTTTTGCTCTAATAAAGAGGAGTGAATAGCCGGCTATTCCAGAAGGTTATCTTAAAGGAAATAAACGAAACCAGTTCTTAATAATTAATGGACTGAGACTTCTTCAAAAGGCCAAGCCGGCAGCTGCTTTCGAAGCGGCTTATCCTCCCTGTAGCCCAGAGCGTATTCTCCTTGCATGATGGTATGGATTTCCCTGGTGCCTTCATAAATGACAGGAGCTTTTGAGTTTCTTAGGAAACGCTCGACTGGGTATTCATCTGAATATCCATATGCACCGTGAATTTGTACAGCATCATTGGCAGCTTCAAAAGCCGCATTGCATGAAATCCACTTAGCAAGGGAAGTTTCCTTTGTATTCCTTTTACCCTGGTTCTTTAGCCACCCTGCCTTGAAAACAAGCAATCTGGATATCTCTAAATTTGCACTCATATTAGCAATCATTTGCTGTACCAGTTGATGTTTCCCAATCTCCTTGCCAAAAGTTTTACGTTCGTGGCAGTATTTTAAGCTTGCTTCCAGACTTGCCTGGATTAATCCGACAGCACCAGCTGCAACTGTAAATCTTCCGTTATCCAGCGCAGACATGGCAATTTTAAAGCCTTCCCCTTCTTCACCAAGCCTATTGGATACCGGGACCCTAACATCTGACAAAAATACCTCGCCTGTGTTACCGGCGCGAATTCCCAGCTTGCCTTTAATTGCCTTTGATTCAACACCAGGAAAGCTGCGCTCAACAATAAAAGCTGTAATACCCTTGTGGCCTATATCATGTTCCGTTTTAGCAAAAATAAGAAAGTTATCTGCTGCATCACAAAGTGAAATCCAGGTTTTTGATCCATTTAAAATATAGGAGTCTCCATCCCGTATAGCTGTAGAATTCATGGCAGCAACATCTGATCCGGCATTAGGTTCAGTTAATCCAAATGCCCCAACCTGTTTGCCCTGTGCTTGAGGCACTAAATATTTTTGTTTTTGTTCCTCTGATCCCCACTGCAGCAAAGTCATACTATTTAATCCGGTATGGACTGAAACTGCTGTACGGTAAGCAGTATCTCCCCGCTCCAATTCTTCACAAACAATAGCCAGTGTATTATAGTCCATCCCTACACCGCCGTATTCCTCAGGAATACACACACCCATCAATTGAAGCTCGGCTAATTTTTTTAAAATAGAAGGTTCAAAATGGCCTTGGCGGTCCCACTCCTGAATATTAGGGATAATTTCCTTATCTACAAACTTTCTTACTAATTTCTTTACACTCTGCTGTTCTTCAGTTAATTCGAAATTCATCATATTAATTCCTCCTAAATAATTTTATTTTGTTTAAATTCCTTGATTTCGTCCGGCTGGTACCCCATTTTTTCTAATACTGCTTCCGTGTGTTCGCCATAAAGAGGAGGATGATGCCTCATCTTCACTGGTGATTTGGATAGTTTTATCGGAGATCCTGTCAGTTTCAGGTCTTTAATTAATGGATGCTGCATTTCCACTACCATCTCTCTGGCTTTTATTTGTGGATCATCAAACATTTCTCTAACCGTATTTATTGGACCATTAGGAATCCCCGCTTCATCCAAAATCTCTTTCCATTCTTTTTTTGTTTTATTAGAGATCAGCTCTTCACAAATCGGAATCAGCTTTGATTTATTCTCCAATCTGTTCTCATTATGAATAAACTCATCCATTTCAGCTAAGTCTGGTCTGCCAAGAACAGCTGCAAATCGTTTAAACTGTTCATCATTCCCTACTGCTACAACCAGTTCTCCATCCATTGCAGAAAACACCTGGTAAGGAACAATATTAGGGTGCTGGTTTCCTAACCGGCCAGGTATCACTCCACTGCATAAATAATTGCTTGCGACATTAATTAATGAAGAAACCTGGCAATCCATTAACGAGATATCAATTTCTTGCCCTTCTCCTGTCTGAGTGCGATGGTGTAACGCTGACAAGATTCCTATACATGTATAGAGCCCAGTAAGTACATCAGCTATGGCTACACCTACCTTAATAGGACTTCCATCTGGTTCTCCTGTAATGCTCATAAGACCGCTCATCGCCTGAATAATATAGTCATAGCCTGGCAGGTCCTTATATGGCCCAGTTGAACCAAATCCGGTAATGGAAGCCATAATCAGAGTTGGATTCAACTCTTTTAAACTTTCATATCCCAAGCCCATTTTTTCCAGAGTTCCTGATTTAAAGTTTTGAACTACAATATCACTTGATGTGACAAGCCTCCGAAAAATTTCTTTTCCCTCTTCTGATTTTAGATTCAATGTGATGCTTTGCTTATTGCGATTGGCACATAAGTAATAAGCACTTTCTCCATTTACAAAGGGTGGACCCCAACCGCGTGTTTCATCGCCTGTTTTATAATGTTCTATTTTGATAACTTCTGCCCCCAGATCGCCAAGAATCATTGAGCAAAAAGGGCCCGCCAATACACGGGAGACATCAATAATCCGAATTCCCTCTAGTGCACCGCTCATACTCTCACCTCTTTCGTCCATTTAATAAACAAAAAAGAGCCAGCAAAACAGACAATGTCTTAAGGACATTGAACGCTTTACTGACTCTTATCCAAGGCTCGTCTTCCGGCAAGGAAGATCAAGTGAACAAAGCCAATTTTTTAAAATACACTTTTTAACAAAATTTCAAGCCGTACATGCAGCAAGAGAATTGCTGTCATCGGTTTGTTGAAACAATTATATTATATTTAATTGAATATTTCAATAATTATTTTAAGTATACCAGGTACCCATACCAGTTGGCTTAACTGGCATAGGGGCCTGGTACCGATTAAATTGCTTTCTTAAACATTCCCTCATACTGTTTGGAGGTTCTAAGTTCAATGGTTAATACCCCTTTACCGAAATGGGCTTTTACCAGGAGCGGTACACCAGTCGTGTTTTCGAATCTGAAGTCCTTGCCTCCGTAAGAGACAGTTGCATCCCGGCCTTTAGGAACGTAGCCTACTGTTACAGAATGATGGTGCTTTTCCACATAACTGACTCCGACTTTATCAACAGCATTGAATAAAGTCGATGATGTCTGGCAAATGCCGCCGCCAATACCCATAACAAGCTTCCCATTAATGGCTTCCTCTGCTGGCTGATACCCATGGGCTTCGTCACTTGGCCCAACTGTTGAATTAAATGAAAAATGATCCCCGACACCAAGAATTATATTATTGATTGCCTCTGCGGAAAGCTCAATGTTTTTCGTTCTTCCTGCAACACCACTATTGAAGTAGGTCGTATAAGAAGCAACTACAACTTCATCCAAGCCAGGAACATCCTCAGGATTATACCCGCTTTCTGTTACATAAAGCGGAAGTTCAACATCTCCTCCGCTAACTGAGGAGTCATGAATTTTCTCAACTAATTCACTTTCTTCCAGTATAATCTCAGGCTGACCCTTTATTACCTTTCCGTCAGGTCCTATTTTATCGAGAATCATCCTTTGATCGTAGCCTTGCTTTGTGTCTGTTCCTCTTGCTATTTCTCTGGCCCATTTTTCGAGTTCTGCTTTGTATTTCTCATCCTCGGATCCAAAGCCCATTTCCGCCGGTTTAAACGATTTTAGTATGGCTTTTGTTTTTGGATCGATTACATTAACGACGACTGGCTTTACTTCTTCTTTTTCTTTCCTCTCTTTAGCTTGCTCCTCTAACTTGGCTTCTTCCCGGGCTTCTTCTTTTGCCTGCTCCTCAGCCGTTTTCTTCTCTAATTCTTTTTCCTTCACACTTTCTTCCGCACACCCAGCTAATCCTATTAAACTACCAATCAACAATAGTGAAATTCCCCAATTTCGCTTACTCATTTTTCCCCCAGCTTTTCTTTATATTCTTCCTGTATCTCTTTTTAGGAAGTCGTTTCCATTTTCTTATTGTATTCAGCTTTAAGTAAAGGTATTCCTGCCCAACTGCTACTTGAGTTGTACCTTTTTTTTACATTTAAAAACGCCTGCAATTAAGCAGACGTTTTTAATTTATAATCCTCCGCACCCAGATTGATTATCCGGATTGTTTTCCGAGGTTCTGTTTTCTTCTTTTGAAACAGACTCCAATCCATACCCTGTAGAACTAATTTCTAATACTCCCTCACTTTGCCTATTTTTGAGGTCCTTCTCCGCTTCAGTCTGGCCATATTCAATATTGTCTTTATTCATCTCAAAAACCTCCAATCCTTTTTTAACCCTTTATACCCTGCAGCCACTCCTGATAACAATCTCTGCATAGTATTTCTTCCCTTTCACTATCCGCTACATCAAATGTAATCCTGTGCATATGATTACCCTCAATATCATCTGTACAATAAAAACACTTTTCACCCATGATGTACCCTCCATTGTTGAAAGTGTTTTTATTTTGAAACAGGGACATCATATTTATACACAAAAAGTACCAGGTACCTATATCAGTTGGCTTAGGTGTATAGGTGCCTGGTACCGCTATATTAAGAATTAACTGCTTTTTTCTTCTATATCCGTTTCGTCTTCGTATTTTATTACTCTGGCGATTTCATCATTCATATGTTTATTCGAGTATTCCGTTCCGTATTTCGACATGGATATTTTGTAAAAACAAAATCCCAGGATAATCCAGGCAAATACGATTACCCATTCGTATGGCCAAATAAGTGCTGAAGGCATACCTGGCATATAAAGAATACTTACGCCCAAAGACATAATAACCGCTATCCATCCGATTGATGTACCTCCTTGAAGACGAAAAGGCCTCTGCATATCTGGAGATTTTTTTCGCAAAATTACGAATGATAACGCCACCATAAACCATGCCACGACTAACCCAAGTCCGCCTGCATCCACCAGCCAAACTAGCGCAGGTCTGCCTAACAATGGAGCTGCTGTTGATAACACTGCAATTAATAAGATTGCTTTATGAGGGGTATTATATTTAGGATGGAGTTCACCTAAAGATTTCGGCAGCATGCCTGCCCTTGCAAGTGCATATATTGCCCGGCTGCCGCCAACATAAAATCCAATCCAGCTTGTTAATATTCCGCCAATACCCCCGAGGACAAGAAGATTGCCCATCATTTTACTATTGAAAGCTTTTGCCATTGCGTCAGCTGTAACAAGATTGGATTGAGCGATTTCTGAAGGACTTAACACTCGGGAAACGCCGAAAATTACTGCAATGTACCATACTATTGCAAAAATAACAGACACGATTAATAATTTCCCAATTTGTTTTTGAGGAAGGTTTATCTCTTCTGCTGCCTGTGGAATAACGTCAAATCCAACAAACATAAAAGGAGTCATAATGACAACCGTTAAAATGCCAGCCATGCCTTTTTCAAACAGCGGCTGCATATTTTGCCCGTTTCCTGAGAATGAACTGCCAGATATTAATAAGACACCCGCTATAAGAATTAATAATGTTAAAATAAACATAGCTGCAGTTGAAAACTTAATCCCCCGATAATTAATCCACGCGATAAAGATAGAACCTATAATACCTACACCTGCCCATGTGACCGTTACATCCCAATCAGCTATGGTGTACAAATATCCTTTACTATAATTAGGGATCAAATACTCAAATACAGTCGGCAGAGCCACAGCTTCAAATGCTACTACAGAAACATATCCCAAAATAATGGCCCATGTTGTAACAAAACTAGCAACCCTTCCCATTGCTTTAAAACTATAAACGTGTTCCCCTCCGGCCAATGGAAGCGCAGATGCAAGTTCTGCGTAAGTTAAACCAACGAATGTAACAAGCAATCCTCCAATGACAAAGGCAAGAATTGCACCGAGTGAACCCGCTTCAGTGATCCAAAGTCCCGTAGTAACAACCCATCCCCAGCCAATCATTGCACCAAAAGCCAAGGAAAGTACGTCTCGATTTCCAAGTGTTTTTATGAATTTCTTTTCACTCATTCATTTTCCTCCACTCATTTTTTGGATGTATAAAGATTGAACAAGCAAGAATGTCTATCCGAATATAAATAATATTCTGATAATTTTATCGGCTTAAGGGAGGGTGTCCCTAAAGTATAGCTTTTGGACACCCTCTTTTGATAAGGCAATAGCTCTATAAAATTTGGCCTGTTGATTTCCGCTCCAGGGACTCAGCGAACGCGGGCGATCCGACGCTCCTCGGTGCATTCGCACCTGCGGGGTCTCCTGCTGACTCGCTACTCCCGCAGGACTTTGAATAAGCATCCTCGAATAAACACCGCACGAAGAAAATGCGAATGCATTTTCGAGGAGTCTCGCCCCTTCCGCTCCAATCAACAGGGTGCAAAAACCCCGAGACAACCTAACCTGAAAACGGAATTTAAAAATACACTGGGCCTTCAATAACTAATTGGCAAAACTAATTAAACACTTTGTAATCTTAAACTCTTTTCAACAGTTTGAATAGCATCGGAAAAAATCATGATCATTTTTTCAATTTCTTCTTTTGTAATAATTAACGGCGGTGACAGCGCAATAATATTTGTACCCCCAAAAGTTACTGAGCGAACAATCAATTTTTGGGAAAGACATTCTTCAACCAGCTTTTGTGCAGCCATTTTCTCCGGTCCAAAAGGGATCCCCTGCTCCCGGTCCTCGAATAATTCAAAGGCACCCAGCAAACCTTTTGCACGGGATTTTGTCACGGATGAATGCTTCTCCGTCAAATACTTAAACCCTTTAATAAGTTCCATTTCCATTTTACTTGCGTGGGCCGCCAGATTTTCTTTTTCAATAATCTCAATATTTTTCAAAGCTACTGCACAGGAGGTTGGGTGACCGCTATAGGTAAATCCATGGAATAAAACATCGTCCGAAACTTCTGCAAGATTGTCTCTTAATCGTTCAGTTATCGCTACCGCTCCCAGTGGAATATAACCACTCGTAATCCCCTTCGCCATACACATGATATCAGGCACCACATTCCAATTATCTACACCGAACATTCTCCCTGTCCGGCCAAAACCGCAGATCACTTCATCAGCTATCATTAAAATTCCATATTGATCACAGAGATCCCGCACAGCTTCCAGATAACCATCTGGCGGAATAATGACCCCGCCTGCTCCTTGTATCGGTTCAACTATGACAGCCGCAATGGTTTCTGGACCTTCGTTTTCAATAATCCCTCTGATGCTTCTTGAATAGTCAGAATCATTCTTATCTCCCCATTCGCAATTCGTTTTGTGCGCTGCTGCATGAAGAAAATCAGGTGCCAAAGATGTTGTCATATTTTGAAATTGCTGAATGCCGGTTGCGCTTGTCGCTCCCATTGTAATTCCGTGGTAAGCCCGCTCTAATCCAATAATTTTCTTCTTCTCAGGCTGTCCCTTCATTTTCCAATAATGCCGTACAAGCTTAAATGCCGTATCATTTGATTCGGACCCTCCGGAAGTAAAGAAAAATACGTTCAAGTCACCTGGGGTTAAGCTTGCAAGCTTTTCTGACAGTTGAATAACCGTTTCGTGGGAAAGATTATTAAAAGATGAACTATAAGCAAGCTTGCCCATTTGCTGGCTCGCTGCCTCCCCAAGCTCTTTCCTGCCATGTCCTATATTTACATTCCATAACGATGCCAGCGCATCGATATATTGATCGCCATTTACATCCGTTAAATAAATCCCCTTACCCTCTGTAAAAATTCGTTTCGGGCCATTTTCCTGATGCTGTTTCAAAGAAGATGTTGGGTGCAAATAATGTTTTTTATCCAACTCCTGCAGATTCTTTATTTGTTCTTTATTATACGTGACCATTCCTTTTACCTCCTTATAATGGTAGATTCATATAAAAACTCTAAAAAAGTAAGATGCAAGTCTTATGCCAATGATTTGTATCTATTAGTTAAGGATTTATTTCTCCCAGGATAACAGTTAATAATGATTTAAAGCATTATTGATCATGCTCCTCTGCATTATTCTAAATATTACGAATTGTTGCTACCTGCTTATTATGCTATTATTTCATTATCAGTTATTAGAACTTCAATTTAAAAATGGAAGTGAAGATATGGAAGCAAGCGAACTTACACTTTACAAGTCTTTAAATCATGAATTAGAAACGATTATTAATACCTGTTTTGACGAAATTTTCGTGACTGACGGCAATGGAAAAGTACTGCGGGTCAATCCGGCAGGTGAGGTTTTTTATGGCATGAAAGCAAATGAAATAGTAGGAAAAAACACTGAAGAGCTAGCCAGAAAGGGACTGTTTTCCCCTTCGCTATTTCCTATCGTAAAAGAACGGATATCAATGATTCAAAGAACAAGAACTGGCCATACCATCCATTGTATTGGCAATCCATCCCTTGATTCTGAAGGAAATATTGAATTCATTATCTTTACTTCCAGAGACCTCACAGAGATCAGGCAGCTTCGTGATAAAATTGAGCGGACCGAACATTTATTAGAGAGTTTCCAAGAAGAACTTGAAGAACTGCGGAGATTTCAAAATAAAGGCCAGGAGGATTTTATCTCTTTTTCACCAAATATGCGTAAAATAGTGAAAATGGTAGAAAAAATTGCAAAGGTAGATTCCACTGTTCTTGTAACAGGAAAATCTGGTGTTGGAAAAGGTGTCATCGTATCTTTAATACATAAAAAAAGCAATAGAAGCAGACAGCCCTTTATTCATGTTAATTGTGGGGCAATACCCGAATCTCTCATTGAATCCGAACTTTTTGGATACGAGCCCGGCGCTTTTACAGGTGCAAATAAAGATGGGAAAAAGGGATTATTTGAAGAGGCTGATGGAGGTACTTTATTTTTGGATGAGATTGGCGAAATGCCGCTTAACCTTCAAGTTAAACTTTTGAAAGCTCTGCAAGAAAATGTAGTTCAGCGGCTCGGAGGTTCCAAACCAATACATATCGATACAAGAATTATAGCTGCAACTAATAAAAACTTAGATTCAATGGTGGAGGAAGGTGCATTTAGAGAAGATTTATACTACAGATTGAATGTCATACCCATTTACATTCCCCCATTAAGAACGAGGCAAGAGGATATTTCCTATTTAATGGATTATTTCTTAGACAAATTTAATAAAAAATACGGCTCTTCTACCTATCTTTCTTTGGAAGCAGAGAATCAATTAATTAACTACAGTTGGCCAGGAAATGTAAGAGAATTGGAAAACTTAATGGAGCGCCTGGTAGTTACCGCTGATAAGAATGAAATCCAAATGATAGACTTGCCACAAAAAATCATAAACTCCAGAAATGATTGCTCTCAATATCTTGTACAGATCAATGACATTTGCCTATTAAAACAAGCACAAGAAGAATTGGAAGAACAATTAATCATGAAGGCTTATAAGAAATATAAAAGCTCCTATAAAGTTGGTGAGGCACTGGGAATAAATCAATCTACTGCTTTCAGAAAGATTCAAAAGTATATTAAGGATTAATGAGGTACAGCGTTAGATATATAAAAATCTCCTGGCTTTATAGTCAGGAGATTTTTATAGTAACATATTAAGTCTACTAAGTCAGCGAGATTCTGCTTTTTCTTCTGTATTTTGGATCGTTTTATCTTTAAGTAGATTCTCAATCTTCGCCTCATCATATCCAAGCTTCTCTAAGATGTCTTTCGTATTCTCTCCCAGCTTAGGAGGTGCTTGTTTAACCTCTGCAGAGGAATTGCTTAACTCGAAAGGCAGCCGTGGTAGCTTGAAGTCTTTGATACTTGAATGCGGAACTTTTTTCCACATATTTATTGCTTCTGCTTGCTCATCCTCTACAACTTCTGAAATCTTTTTCACCTTTGAACTTGGTACTCCAGCCGCTGCCAAAAGCCCCACCCATTCATCAGCAGGCTTGGATTGAAGAATATTTTCAATAGCCACTCTTAAATTCTCACGGTTTTCAACTCGTTTGGGGTTAGTCTCATATCGCGGATCTGTAACCCATTCCTCTTTCCCAAGCACATTGCATAAGCGCCTAAATAAGGAATTATTCGATATTCCAATCATAACAGGTGCATCGCTGGCATAAAAAGCCCCGTATGGTGCAAAAGCAGTATGGCCGGCACCATTTTTCTTAGGTTCCTGTCCGGTTGCAAGCCAGGATAGCATGTGGTAGCCCACCCAAAAAACGCCTGTTTCGTAAAGTGAAGTTGTGACCAATTGCCCCTCACCTGTTTTTTCTTTATGAAGGAGTGCAGAGATTATACCAATTGCTCCCCACATCGCACTTCCCTGGTCAAGAACCGAAACTGGCACCCTCGCAATCTCTGACCCTTCTGCTCCATTAATTCCGATAATGCCTGAATCTGCTTGGGCAATCGCATCATACCCGGATCTTTCACGCAAAGGTCCATCCTGTCCATAGGCAGACAAGGAACAATAAACAAGTGAAGGATTAACTTCTTTTAATTTTTCATATCCCAGTCCCATTTTCTCCGCTTTTTTATAACGGAAATTCTCTACAAACACATCAGCTTTTTCAACAAGATCATATACAATTTTGCTGCCATTTTCCTGTTTCAGGTCTATAACAATAGAATTTTTATTTCGATTAATATGGAGAAAATATACGCCTTCCCCTTCCCAAAAGGGCCCCATCCCCCTTGAGTCATCTCCAGTATCCGGCCTCTCAATTTTTATGATTTCAGCACCTAAATCAGCGAGAATCATTGTTAAACTAGGTCCGGAAATGTTTGTCGTTACATCCACTACTGTTATACCTGTTAACGGTCCTGCCATCCTGGTTCCCCCTTTTTTAAAGAGAAGGCCCTTCTGATAGGGCCCTCTGGTCTGAAATGATTAATAAGAACGCGGCAAACCAAGAACATGCTGTCCTACAAAGCTCACAACCAAATTATTTGATATAGGTGCTACGATAAACAATCTTGCTTCCCTAAACTTTCTTTCAATATTGTATTCTTTAGCAAAACCATAACCGCCATAAGTGTCCATGGCTGCATTTGCTGCACGCCAAGTGGCTTCAGAAGCAAGGTATTTTGCCATATTCGCTTCTGCACCGCAATCTGCTCCTGCATCAAACATTTCTGCTGCTTTATCCCTCATTAATTTTGCAGCCTGGATATCCATGTAACCTCTTGAAATTGGAAATTGAACACCTTGGTTCTGCCCGATTGGCCTGTTAAAAACAACACGCTCATTGGCATATTGAACGGATTTATCAACGAAATACATGCCATCCCCAATTGATTCAGAGGCTATTAAAATACGTTCTGCATTCATGCCTCCCAATACATAGCGGAATCCCTTGCCTTCCTCGCCAATCAAGTTCTCGACCGGAATTTCGGCTCCTTCAAAAAAGACTTCAGTTGTCGCATGATTGATCATGGTATCAATTGGGCGAATATCTATCTTATCTGCCTGCTCTTTCATATCAAGGATAAAGAGACTCAGACCGTCCGTTTTCTTTTGCACCTGGTCTTTAGGTGTTGTTCTTGCCAGGAGCATCATTAAATCTGAATGCTCAGCACGGGAGGTCCAAATCTTTTGTCCATGTACGATATACTTGTCTCCCTTTCTCTCTGCAAATGTTTGAATGCTTGTAGTATCACTGCCTGCTGTCGGTTCAGTAATCCCAAAGGCTTGCAGCCTCAATTCACCGCTTGCAATTTTGGGAAGAAACCTTTGCTTCTGCTCCTCATTGCCGTGACGCAGCAATGCTCCCATTGTATACATTTGCGCGTGGCAGGCACCTGCATTTCCGCCTGAACGATTGATCTCCTCTAAAATGATTCCGGCTTCTTTCATTCCCAGGCCTGCTCCGCCATATTCTTCAGGAATGAGCACAGATAGCCAGCCCTCTTCTGTTAAAGCTTTTACAAATGCTGTCGGATAGGCATCTCTCTCATCAGTATCTCTCCAATATTCTTCAGGAAAGCGCTCACATAAAGTGCGAACGCTTTTACGGATCATTTCGTGTTCAGTATTTTCCTTTGTTTTTGTATTTGCCATTTCGATTACCTCCAAATTTTTTCATTTATTTAATGGTTAATGATTTTTTTACTTCCCTTTCCATTCCGGTGGGCGTTTTTCATTAAAAGCATAAATGCCTTCCAATCGATCTTCTGAATCCGCACATTTGTAATAAGCTTCCAGTTCGAGTGCAAGCCCTGTTGCTAAATCTGTTTCCGTTCCTTTATTTACGGCTTTCTTTAAAGCTTTTAGAGAAAGTGGCGCATTTGCTGCAATGCTTTCTGCAAGTTTAATCGTTTCCTTTAGCAGTGTTTCAGCTGGAAAAACATGATTTATAAGCGCCAATAGCTTTCCTTCTTCAGCAGTAATTCGTTTTCCTGTAAATAGCATTTCCTTTGCCAATCCTATTGGCAGGATACGGGCAAGCAGCTGGGTACCGCCGATACCAGGAATTAGGCCTAATTTTACTTCTGGAAGTCCCATCCCTGCCTGAGGAGCAGCTGTTCTAATATCACAGCTAAGAGCAATTTCCATTCCTCCTCCTAATGCATAGCCATTTACAGCGCATATTATCGGGTAAGGGAATTCACGTATTTTTTCGGTCACTTGTTCAAAATAATCATGCTGTTTTTTCCAGTCCTTTTGCGTCATTCCATTCCGCTCTTTTAGATCGGCTCCAACACAAAAACTCTTAGGGCCAGATCCTGTTATAATGAGAACCCTTACATTTTCATCAAATTTTAATTCATCCAGCGCTTCGATTAACTCCAATGCCATTTTTGTGTTCAAGGCATTCATGGAATCAGGGCGATTTAACGTCAATATAACAATGCCTTTCTGCTGATCCGGGTTTTCAATTTTTATCGTTTCATAGGTTTGCACTAACATCCATCTCATCCCTTCAAAAAGTTAATATGAAATTTAGCTTGGCACCGGATATTTTCGTGAGCTCTTTCCTGCCTTTGCTACTTGCCCAGGCAAATCATGCCCAAGTATTTCTTTCAATTTATGAGAAGCTTGAATTAATCTATCCAGGTCAATGGACGTTTTAACACCCATTTCCTCCAGCATGTGTACAACATCCTCTGTACAAACATTTCCTGTTGCACCAGGAGCAAAAGGGCAGCCGCCAATTCCGCCTATGGATGCATCATAAATCGTAATTCCCGCTTCCATTCCAGCAAGAATATTAGCAAGCCCCATACCCCTTGTATTATGAAAATGGCAGCCAAATTCAAAGTTTCTCCATTCATTTACAGCTTCTTTTGTTAATTCATAAACCTGCTTGGGATTAGCCATACCAGTTGTATCTGCAAGTGTAATTCTTTTGATGTTATGTAAAAGGAGGGTGTCTAGTATTTTCATGATGCGTTTTTGGGGGACCGTTCCTTCAAATGGGCAGCCAAATGAAGTTGCAACTGTAACGTTTAATGCGATACCATTCTCAGATGCAAATTGGGATAAAACCTTAAAGCTGTTCAGTGATTCGTCTGTTGTTTGGCGTACATTCTGCTGATTATGCGTATTACTTGCCGATAAGACATAATTAACAGACCTAACACCATTTGCTTTTGCAATTTCGAGTCCCTTTAAATTTGGGACAAGCGCAACAAGCTCCATCTCTTCTTCAAATTGTTGGATATGGGAATAAAAATCCGAAGTATTCGCCATTTGGGGAACTAACTTTGGATGAACAAAAGAACCAAATTCAACTTCGGACACATTGGCATCCCGGAAAAAAGTAAAAACATCCAGTTTCTCTTCAACAGATAAAACTTTTGACTCTAACTGAAGCCCATCTCTAAAACCCACTTCGTATATCGTTACATCATGAACTAGCTTCATAGCATTTTATTCCCCCGTTATTTTTGGAAGTAACATTAGCTTTATAAATAGGATACTGTATCCAATCTGCAATTTCAATAACTATTATGAATATTCTTAAATTTTATCTGAACAGTTTTGTCTATTTATGGAGAATTCAAGGGGATAAATAAAATACAATTTTTAAGATATTATTTCTTTTCAGTTCCGTACCTATTTTCCTTGAAACTTTGGTTTCCTTTTTTCCAAAAATGCCTTTGTTCCTTCCTTTTTATCCTCAGTTGACATTAATAATGCTTGAGCTAACTTTTCTATAACTAACCCTGTTTTTATGTCTGTTTCTAATCCTGCATTTATTGATAATTTTGCAAGCCTAACTGCTAATGGTCCTTTGCTTATGATTTTTTCGGCAACTTCCTCTGTCTTTGCCAAAAGTTCTTTTGGTTGAACAAGTTCTGAAACAAGTCCGCACATTTTTGCCTCTTCACCCGAAACGATTTTTCCTGTCAGAATCATTTCCAGAGCTTTTCCTTTCCCCACAAGACGTGCCAATCTCTGTGTTCCTCCAGCACCAGGAATAATTGATAAATTTAACTCAGGCAAGCCAAGTTTTGCATTTGTCGAAGCAATTCTGATATCACAAGACATTGCAAGCTCACATCCCCCACCTAGTGCATAGCCATTGACCATTGCAATAGTTGGTTTTGGGTAGCTTTCAATATAATCATAAACTTGCTGCATCCCTCTATTCACTAAAGTCTCAAGTCCTGTTCTATCCTTTAGTTGGGAAATATCAGCACCTGCAGCAAAAGATTTTTCTCCTTCCCCTGTAAAAACAACACACAGTATAGTTTCATTCAATTCCAGCTCGTGAAGAGCCGATTGAATTTCATCTACCGTTTCCATATTAAGTGCATTTCTAACATCTGGCCGATTTATTATTATAAAAGCAAGTTGATTATTCGTTTCGATTTTAATGTTTTTGTAATTCATATTTACCCTCCTTTTAAATTTCTTCCTAAATCAAGAAAAATGATTTATTCTTAAGACACTTTTATGTTTATTTAAGACATCTTCCAAAACAAAAAGAATGAATGCTGAGAAAATATCGGGGCTAAATCTTCACACTTACCTTTAAAATTTGGCCCGAAGCTGTTAACTTAATCACCAGTTTTTAATATAGATTGCTCTGTACCTATGTTCGTATTCTTGGTATAAATGATTCTTTCAGGTAACCAGTAGGACACCCAACTAGCAGTAATAGCTAAAAAAGCTGCCAATCCAAATGCTAAAATATGAGTCTCGAATGTATCATATCCCCAGCCACCGATGAACGAGCCTATTGCTCCACCAATCTGGTGCCCGAAAAAAGCCCAGCCATTTAATAGTCCAAGCAATCTAATTCCATATAAGTCACCCAAAATGGCAGATGACATGGCAATCGACCCTGCCCATACCAAGCCCCCGGTAATTGCAACTAAGTAAAGCTGCATTGGAGTTGCTACGTAAAATAAACTGAGCAGCCCAGAACCGCGCACAAGATAGATCCAAAAGAGAATCTTTTTTCGGGGATAACGGTCTGCGATAGATCCTAAAAATAATGTGCTAAATATTGCTACGACTCCAATCATTCCAACACCAAATGATGCAGTCATAGGTTCAAAATGGTGATCCATTAGCATTGGGACAGCGTGAGAGCCCATAAGATTCATGCCAAAACCGCACGCGAATAACCCGAAAACGATCTGCCAATAAGCTCGTGTCTTCACAGCATCTTTCCAAGTAATATCCGGCTGGATGTCCTGCCTAATTTTACTCCCTTGAACAGCAGGACCACCATCTGCCCCTTCAGGCACCTCTTCCCGCATAACAAAAATAGCTGAAGGAAGTACAACACAAACGAATAGCCCTGCAAATATTAAAAGTGTATGCCGCCATCCGACTAACTGAATTAATAAAGTTTCAACCGGTGTCATAACTGCAATTCCAGCCATTCCGCCCGTGGATAGGTAAAAGAGTGCCTTTCCCCTTTGCTGAACAAACCACTTGCTAATAAGCGGCGCTAAAGTAATATTGCTTAAAAATGCAAGACCTAGTGATAGAAAAATACCGAAAGAAAGGAGAAATGAAACAAACCCTTTAGAACTTATGGTCCATATTATCGATCCACAAACGCCCAGTAATCCTGTTAACAAAACGAAACGAGTGCTGAACCTTTTTAATAGAGTTCCAGCCAAGGGCATTCCTAATCCATAAACAATCATTCCTATTGCGACAATGAGTGAAAATTCGGTCCTGGATAATCCCATATCCTGTACCATTGGGGTAACAAAAGGACCAATTCCCATCCGTAGTCCCATGGTGAGTAAAACAATCACAGATGCCGACAAAACGATGTACCACCCATAATATATATTGCTTCTCTTTGTCATGTTGATAACCACTTTTCGATAGCTGTTAAAAACGCTCTATCTTTTACTGTATACAGCGCTCCATTTTCATTAGCTCTGATCATTTTTTTCAGCCTCCTTCTAATCTTTTATAAACTTAAATCAGACTCGAAAGGTATCACATCAAAGACAAAATCTTATATTAACATCACACAACCCCTTTGGCAGTCTCTTGCTGAAGCGACGCAAGTAAAATTAAGCTCATTCAATAAAAAATAAAGGAATATTAATAAATAACATTCCTTCTTCTACAAATGAAAATATTACTTTTAATAGAATTTTGCTTATAAGATGCCTGGCTTCTCTTTAAGAACAATGATTGTTAATTAACCAATGCTTTTTATTGCTGCGGCTCTAATTCGTTCAAAAGGTCCTCAATTACATTGGCAGGAATTTGTCCCCAGTCTATAATTGCATCTAACCATTTATTTAATGATCTATCAAAAGCACCGGTAACATTTGAGGAAAGTAGATACTTTTGAAAATAATGCATAAATATAAACATCTTCCGGTAACTTCCATCTTTGGAAAGCTGAAAATCCGCTTCCTCTAATAATAGGCTTGCAGCACAGAGATGATACATGTAATCCATATAACGTTTTGCTGAAATCTCATGTTCAAAGGTCTTTTTTTGAACGATTGAATCAACTTTTTCTTTGAATTTCTCTGCTTTCTTAAGACAAAGTTTAGCAGCACGAATAACATAATCATTGTTTAGATTGGAAAGCCGAAGTTTAAAGTCTTTTAGGAAAACATCACCAGCCAGCTCCTTATTGATAGCTCTTATTACATCAAGTGCAACGATATTCGTAGTTCCTTCCCATATGGAGCCCAAATGAGCATCACGGACCAGTTTAGGATTGACCCATTCTTCTATATATCCATTTCCTCCGCGTATTTCCATTGCCTCAGCGGTAATATATCGTGCGCGCTTGCAAATATATCCTTTAAGCAAAGGAGTTAACAGACGAAGCAATGGTTTGTATTCCTCACTTCCATTTTCAGTTTTATCAAACACATTAGCAGTAAAAAACACCATTGAAGCTGCTGCCTCTGTATCAAGAAGTATTTCAAAAACATTTTCTTTCATCAACGGTAATTTAATTAGCGCCTGGCCAAAAGCCTGTCTCCCTCTAGCTGTAACAAGTGCTTCTAAAAAACTCCTCCTCATCATCGCCGATGAACGTACAGCATTTGAAAGTCGTGATGAATTCACCATTGACATCATTTGTTTAAAACCATTGTCAATGTCACCAACTACATAACCGATAGCACCATCAAAAGAAACCTCCCCTGAGGCCATATCTTTTGTTCCCAGTTTATCTTTCAACCGGTTTATACGATAACGGTTTCGCTCTCCATTCTCCAGCTTTTTTGGCACTAAAAACATCGCCAATCCTTTTGTTCCTTTACTGGCTCCTTCCGGACGGGCCAGGACTAACGCAACGTCGGCAGATACGTTTGAACAAAACCATTTATCTCCCCAAAGCTCCCACTGATCACCAACTTTTTTAGCCATTAATGTATTCTCTCCAACATCTGAGCCGCCTTGTTTTTCTGTCATAAACTGTGCAGCTGTCCAAAGTTTCTTCATGTCAGTACTTGTCAAATTCGGCAGATAAGTTTTCTTAATTTCATGGCTGGCAAATTGGTCAATAACCCGTGCTGCCGAATCAGTCATGGACATAGGACAGCATAACCCAAATTCTGATTGGGCGAATATATACCAAAATGAATACTTTAAAACTCTTGAAAATGGAGTTGGCCAACCCATTACTCCTGAACGATGAGACATCGCTACAAGGCCAAATTGACTGTACCCAATCTCCTCCATCCGCTGATAGGCAGGATGGTATTTCACATGATCAACGCGCTCCCCGTTTTTGTTATATGGAAAAAATTCCGGCGGGTAACGGTCTGCTTCACGCGATAAATCATCCAACTCCTCTCCCGCTACAGCCCCCATTCTTGATAAAAGAGGACGAACATGTTCATATTCATCTTTTGGAACATAGAAGCGTATTAAAAAGTCCAAATTATAATCTGTTTCGTAAAAGTTAAGACCCCTTGACTCTGGCATTCCACCTAACTTGGCATCCTGTTTCAGAACATCAAAACGCTCATTCATTTTTTAGCCTCTTTTCAAAAAGAATTTTTACTATCACAAATGGGTTTTCCCTGCTGTTCGAAGGAGGTAGTTGACAGATTATGAATGTCACTTCCCAATAAAATTAGGGTCTCTTTTATCAAAAAATGCCTTAACGCCTTCTTTAAAATCTGCCGTTTGAAAACAGATATCTTGTCCTTGAGCTTCCAATTCTAAAAGAAGCTTTAAATCCTTATGCAAGTGCTGATTCATAATTTTTTTTGTTATTCCTATGGAGATACCGGATTTTCTCGTTAATTTTTCTGCTATATGAATCGTTTCCTGTAGTAGAATTTCACCAGGTACTACCCGATTAACAATTCCTAAACGTTCCGCTTCAAAAGCAGTAATCCGTTCACCCAAAAACATTAGCTCTCTTGCCCGATGCGGTCCAATTAACAAAGGAAGGAAATGAATAGCTGCAAAATCGGGTATTAACCCCACATTTACAAAACTTTGTACAAAAAAAGCCTCTTCCGAAGCAATTATTAAATCACACAGCAACGTTAGGCTAAAACCTGCACCGGCGGCAGCCCCGTTAACAGCTGCGATAATGGGCTTCTCAATTTCAAGAATTTTCATTAACAATGGAAAGGATTTTTGAAGTCTTTTTCTGCCTTCGAGAGGCTTCAAGTCTTTAAGAGCAGAAAGATCCCCGCCAGCAGAAAAGGCTTTATCATGCCCCGTAAGGATGATGCATTTTATCTCATCATCTAACTCTGCTTTTTCCATAGCGTGAAGCAGTTCCAATCTCATATCCATTATTAATGCATTACGGACTTCCGGTTTATTTAATCGAATGATATAAATGTTTCCTTGTTTTTCTTCCAGTATATAGTTGTAATTCATATGAACCTCCCTTTTCAATAGCTATTGGGTTGTCACTCAATCTAAAGGTTACTGCAATCACTTAAATGTCCTATGAAAAAATTTTGTTAAGACTATATTGGCTGCCAGCTTTGATTCATTTTTGTGATTATTGAATCGGCTTCTGTTACAATACCTTCAATAATCTCCTTTACGCTAGGATATTGATGAATCCGGCCAATTATCTGGCCGATGGATAATACACCTGCATTTATGTCTCCATCATTAAGCAGCTTTTTATAAGCTTCTCCTCCAATTAAAGGAAGCAGCTCTTCAACCTTGGCATTTTCACCTTCCAGTTCAAGTACTTTAAGTGCAGCCTCGTTTTTGTAAACCCTGTTTGGCTTATTGATGGAACGCTTAATAATCAATGTATCGTTCATACTGGCACTTCTTAATTGTTCCTTAATAGTTTCTGGTAAAGGTGATTCCTGACTCATTACAAACCTAGTTCCCATTTGTATCCCTTGTGCTCCTAGTGATAAAGCTGCAACTAATCCTTTCCCATCAGAGAAGCCGCCTGCTGCGATGACAGGAATGCTAACTGACTCTACTACTTTAGGGATCATAACCAATGAGGTGACTTCATCAATCCCAGGATGACCACCACATTCGTACCCGACAATTACAACACCATCACAGCCTAATTCTTCAGCCTTTTTAGCAAATTTAACGGATGGTACAACATGGATAACTTTGACACCGGCTTTTTTTAATTGATCCATAAATTTAGCAGGGCTGTAGCCGGATGTAAAAACAATGTTAACTCCGGTTTCTATGACTCCTTCAACATATTCATCCATCGGTTTACGAATACCAATAGCCAGATTTACGCCAAATGGTTTGCTTGTTTTCTTTCGTACAAGCTCGATATCCTCTATCATTTCCTTTTTGCTAGAATATGTCCCTGCTGTAATTAATCCTAATCCACCTGCTGCAGAAACAGCTGAAACAAGGGGTTCACGTCCCAATCCTTGTAAGCCGCCTTGAATAATTGGATACTTGATGCCTAATAATTTAGTTATATCTGTTTGGAATGGCATATAATTTCCCCCAGTTATATCTAAATGAAATTGGATCATTCTCTAACCTAAAGAATGATCCCCATAGTAATACAAATAATTAACCTTGATATTCCGTATGTTCTTCAATGTAATTGAACAATTGCTGGCCAATACTATCTTTTCTTCCGTGTTCGATTTCTTCTGCTATATGTGCCACTAGTCCAACGGCTCTTGAAGCAACTGCAAATGATTTGACAACACGGTAATCAATTTCCATGTCAGCCATTATGGCACCTATTGCACCTACAGCATTTAAGGTAATCGTTTTTCCTTTTTTCTCGCAAAATTGTCTATGAATCTCTTTCAGGAGCTGTGAATTCTTTCCGTTAAAGCCTAACTGCTCTGAAATCTCGAACAATTTGGTGGTACGGGGATCTTCAGGTTTATGAACAGGATGACCAAACCCGGGGAGCTGCTGTCCGCTTTCTTGTCTCTCATTAATAATGATGGAAGCAAGTTCTTTAATATCGTATTCTTCCCCGTATTTTTGAAATGCTTTTTGAAGCATTTCTGCCACATACTCCATTGCACCCAGATAAACCGTTCCAGCTCCAAGCAATCCAGCCGCCACTGCCGATTGAACAGATTCAGGTGCACCCAGATAGGTTAAACGGGTGGAAATTGAGCTTGGGGTAAAACCATGCTCACAGATAGCCACTAGCAGTGCGTTAAGCATTTTGGATTCATTTTCTGTTGGTTTACGATGCTTTGCACCAAGGAAAGCCATATCTGCTAATGTAATATTTCCAATCAAATCCTCTGTCAGGTTATAGCCATGTACATATATTTTGTCCGGAATGGATTTTCCAATTTTTGTTTGAAATTCCATTTAGCTTTTCCTCCTCACTTTATTAAGATATATACATTCTGCCTTTTGAATAAGTTACTTTAGAATAGCAAAAGTCCCCAATGCAGTTCCGATTGTTTCATCTCTTTCATTAAAGGCTTTTGATTCCACATATTGAATTCGCTTTCCATCATTAATAAGTGTAGCCCTCGCATATAACGTACCTTCCTTAACAGGAGCTATAAATTGAGTAGTCAATGAAATCGTTGCTACTCGGACCTCTCTTGTTGATCGAATTGTTGCACCAATGATTGAGTCTAAAATAGAAGTTAACGCCCCTCCGTGCATAACGCCATTTGAATTGCCCAACTCTTTTTTAACCGGCATCTTAATGATGACATCTCCTGGTTCAAAACGGTCAAATGTAATACCCATATGTTTCCAAAATGGCGACTCTTCAAATTCATTTCTTAACCATTGCAAATACGTACTAGTTCCGATATCATCCATTCTATCTCTCCTGATCTTATAAATTTAAATAGATACAGAACTTTCAATTCTATTTTTCCAAACAATAATACCATCAAGCGCGGCTATACCCTTTCCTTCTTCAAAAACCCATATTGGATTAATATCCATTTCACTAATTTTCCCGGTATGGTTCGAGGCAAATTGAGATACTTTTACAAGTACTTCGGCAAGAGCTTGAATATCTCTTTGTTTTCCGCCCCTAACACCTTCCAGTAATGGATATCCTTTTAACTCTTTTAACATCCTATGAGCTTCCTGAATTTGAATAGGCGCTCGTCTAATGGAAATATCCTTTAAGACTTCTATGAAAATACCACCGAGTCCACAAACTATGATAGGTCCAAATTGAGGGTCTTCCTTTACACCAATAAATATTTCGATTCCCTCTTCCTGGATCATTTCTTCAGCAAGAATTCCATCAATTCGGGCATTTGGAGAATATTGTTTTACAGACTGTAAAATTTCTTCATATGCTCTTTCTAATTGAACCGGATTATGAATGCTAACCTGAACACCACCTGCGTCTGTTTTATGCAGCACATCACGGGATATTACTTTACACACTACTGGATAATTTAGGTTATCCTTAACTTTCTCCAATTGGCTTCTATTTTTTATAACCGTTCCATTCGGAACGCGTATACCTAATAATGAAAGCTCCTTCTTAACACGCTCTTCTGTCCATATACCAGATAAATCATTTGTTGTTTCACCTGATATAAAAACTTGATCGGGAGGTTCTATCATTTGTTTTTTACTAAAATCTGAAAAATCAACTAAGTATTTTAAAGACAACATTGTCTTATAAGATGTAGGATAAACAGGGATCCCTGCTTCCTGTAAAATCGTTCGTCCCTTTCCTGTCAACTCACTTGTTCCGGTTATGGTTACAATGATCGGTTTATCCGTTTTTTTATCGATCTCTGCTATTTTCTGGCATATTTTTGTTCCAAGTTCTCCTCCGAATGTGGTTTGAAAAACAATTGCGTCAACCTGCTCATCTTCAATTAAAACTTCAAGAGTTTCAGTTAAGATATGTTGTTCTTTAAGGGCTTGCGCAGTAACATCAATAGGATTTAATGCAGATCCATATGGAGGAATAATTGACTCTATTTTTGAAGCGGTTTCGTTGGATAAACGAACCATTTCTAATCCTAATGCTTCACTATAATCAGCCATAGCAATCCCGGCTGCACCAGAGTTTGATATTGTTACAATCCGGTTTCCATTTGCTATTTTGCCCCTTGAGAAAACTTTCATTGCATCAATCATGTTATCCACGTCGTTTACAGTGATAAATCCATACTGTTTTGCAATTGCCTGAAAGGTTTCCTCAGACCCGGTTAAAGATGCTGTATGTGACATTGCTGCTTGTCTGCCTAGTTCAGAGCGGCCTGCTTTTAACAAAATAACTGGTTTATTTAATGATTTAGAAGTTTCAGAAATTTTCATCAGCATTTCCCCATCCGGAATTCCCTCTAAATAGCCAGCAACAACGGTGGTATCAGGATCCTCCAGCATATACTCGATACAATCAAGCGAATGTATATCCATCTGGTTACCTGTATTGACAATATAGGAAAAACCAATGTTTTCCTCCTGGGCCAATCCGAACAATGAAAACCCTATTGCGCCACTTTGAGAAGCAAATCCGACATTTCCAGATTTAAACCCCTTTTCAGTTTCAAAGGAGGTGGCAAATCCCAAAGGTATACTCTCTTTAACATTCAACAAGCCGACGCAGTTTGGCCCTAAAATATGAATCCCTGCTTGCTTAGCCTTTTCCAAAACTTTCTCCTGAAGTACCTTCCCTTCTTCACCAACCTCTGCAAAGCCTGAACCAAATAAAATTAAATGATGAACCTGCTTCTTTTCACACTCCTCCAGGATTTGCTGCATTCGCTTAGAAGATACAGCAATTAACGCTACATCTACTTCTCCAGGTATATCCAAAATGCTGGCGTAACAACGAATACCTTCTATCTCATCATACTTTGGATTAACGGGATAAATATTCCCTTTAAATTTATGGTGCAGCAAATTTTTAATTGGTTTGCCGCTTATTGATGAAAAATCCTTTGAAACACCAACAATTGCAATTGATCTGGGATTTAACAAGCGGTCAAGAGCATTAATTTTTGACATTTTATACCTCCTGTTTTTCATCGATATTGACATTTACAGGTTTCAAAAACTTAGGAACATAAATAATCAGGGCTAAAGCTATTCCTAAAGCATCTGTCAGAATACCTGGGATTAACATGCAAAGTCCTGCAACTAAAACAATCAAACGGACTAATAAATTTTGCATCCGTCCAAAACCGATTAGGTAACCTTCTAATGAAGAAGAAAGCAAAAACACCCCAATAATGGCTGATACAACACTCAATGCAATTTCAAGCGGTTCTCCCCGAAAGATCAATGCAGGCTGATAGACAAAGAAGAACGGAACAAGGAAAGTTACTGCACCTAGACGTACTGCTGTAAAACCAGTCTTCATCGGATTCGCTTTTGCAATGCCTGAAGCTGCAAACGCTGCCAATGCTACAGGCGGTGTAATATAGGAAACGGTTGCCCAATATACAACAAATAAATGAGCTGCAACAGGATCAACACCAATAGCCACAAGTGCAGGTGCCATAATAATTGCCAAGAATACATAAACAGCTGAAACTGTCATACCCATTCCCAAAATAAAGCTAGTAAGCGCTCCGCCAATTAGAATAAGAATCATGCTGTCTCCGGCAGCAGCAACAAGTTCCCTTGAAAACGAAAAAGATACACCTGTAGCTGATAAAGCACCAACAATAAAGCCAACACCAGCTATAATACAAACAATTTCGGTCAGTACCTTTCCAATCTCAACAAACATATCGAATAGTTGTTTTACATTCATTCTTGTGGTTTTATTAATCATCGCAATAATCAAAAGTACCAAGCTGGCATAGTATGGTGCCTGCCCCTCGGAATTAAGAATCACTAAAAAGTAGACTAGCAGGACAAGAGCAAAAAGGTAATACCAGCCACCTTTTAATGTTTCTAAGAACGAAGGGATCTCCTCTTTCTTTAACCCTTTTAAATTATTTTTTGCGGCATACCCATCCGCCTGTACAATTAACCCAATATAATATAAAAGGGCAGGGATGGCTGCTGCCAGAGCAATTTCATAATAGGGTATTGCCAAAAATGAGGCCATAATAAAAGCCGCTGAGCCCATTATTGGCGGAGTAATTGTACCTCCAGTCGATGCAACTGCTTCTATTGCACCCGCATAGTGCGGTTTATATCCTGATTTCTTCATCGCAGGGATTGTCATTGCACCAGTTGTAATCGTGTTTGAAATTGCACTTCCGCTTAACATTCCAAAGAATGCACTACTCACAATTGAAACTTTGGCTTCCCCGCCCCGGAATCTGCCGAACATTGATTGGGCTAATTTAAAAAAGAAATCTCCTCCTCCTGTATGGGTTAGTACAACTCCAAAAACAAGAAACCCAAGAATTAAATTACCTACTGTTGTTAAGGCTATTCCTAAGACACCATTGGCGCTCATCATATGATTTCTGGCAATCGTGAATAAATCGTATGATTGTCCCTGTAAAAAACCAATTGGCATTCCTGAAGCAATAAGAGGGTAAAGGGATATCAATAAACAAATTATTGACAAAACGAGTCCGCCTGTTCTCCGTAAAGCTTCAAGTAATAGTCCCCATAGGATAATACTTGAGTAAGTCGCCAGCGGCGGTGCGTTCCAATCCCACCCCTCCATTATCATTCTTTGACCGTTTAACCCGAAATAGATTACGATAGCAAATGAAACTGAAGCAAAAATAAAATCATACCATTTTACCTTCTGGCCTTTTTTTGCCGGGAAGATTAAAAAGGCAATTGGCATGAAGCAGGCTAAAATATAATATAGATAAGAGTTTTGCAACGGATTAAATCCAAATAGTTCTAAATAGAAAAGCATGTTTATGGAAAGTAAGATTCCAATCAGAGTGGCAATTACAACGATTGTTTTCAATAGTTTATTTAATCTCTCGGACATCATTATATCCCTCCGAAACTACCATATTTTTGGATTAACTTGATTCCAATTATTTTCGCTCCCTTTCTTCCCTTTCTCTCATAAATAGAATATCAGCCACATAATACTGGCTGATATTCTTGTGTTCATTGCTGATTACTTTACAAGTTCAGCTTTCTTTTCCAGCCAGAATGCCGGGAAGTCATCTTTTGAGATTCCTTCTTTCTTAGCTTCTTCTGCCACTTGATCCCACGCAGACTTTAGTATGTCGTACCTGGCAACTAATTCATCATTTTTAGCCTGCTTTTCTTCATCCCAGAGCCCTTTTTCTTCCAGGAACTTTATGGTACCTTCATGGAACGGGATTCCGCGCGGTTCTGTAACCACTAGTTCTTTGTCATACAAAGCTAAGTTTGGCATTGCGTCTTTGTATGCTGAAAAGTTCTCATCCATCGCTTTCAATAATTCATAGACAGTATTTGGATCCTGGTCGGCATAGCCTCCGATCAGATAACCATGTCCCATAATGTTTGTGTCACTTTCCATACCAGCTCCGTTATCCATTGTATAAGGCATCATCCAGGAGGCAGTTTCTGTTGTTTGCTCCCAGCCTTCAGAATCATCAGGATCCATCTCGAGCCAGCGGATACCGCCTTTGCTATCGGCTTCAAACATGGCTGATGCAGTAGGATTAATACCAGCTGCGTCAATCTGTCCTTGAAGAAGTGCTTCACCTTGACCTGCATAAGAAGTGATATCAACAACTTCAACGTCATCCCAGGTTAGTCCCCCGAATGACAACATTGCCTCATTTTTAATATTAACTGACGCATTTCCAGTTACCTTTGGAATTTTCTTGCCTTTTAAGTCCGATATTGTTTTTATGTCTGAATCTTCACGAACTGCAAATCCATATTGACTAATAGGAGCCCATATCGCACGAACATTTTGAGGACCCCAATCTTGTTGTGCAAACTCTTCATGTCCTTCAAACGCAAATTGGATTTCATCACCTAATTTACCAATTGAAGCTGTCTTGTCTCTTAAAGGAACCATTCGGCCAACACCACTTGCTGATGGCAGCATTCTGACTTGTGTACCATATTCTTCAGTTAAAGTGTTTGCTATAGCTGACATTTCTGCGTAACCGCCTGATCCAACATCATATACACTCCAGGTCATTTGTTTAGGAAGTGAGCCAGATTCATTACTTGATGATGAGTTTACATTAGAAGCAGGTTTCTGAGTTTCATTACTGCTGCAGCCTACTACCAAAATTGAAAGTAAAAAGATTGTAAACAAAAAGCTAATTGGTTTGTTAAACATCAATATCCCCCTTTTATTAACTCATCTTTTCTAGCAAAAATGGATTAAACGGTTACACCCCCCAAAGAAATCGCTTTCATTAACCTCTCTAAAATTATTTTATATATAAAATATATTTTCGTCAATGAAATTTTAAAAGATTCTGTATATTCTGTAAAAGTTATCATCTATTTACCATGTATATAGTGCTTATGCTTTTCCAAGTATTTTAGAAATTTGGATATTTATAATAAAGATCCTTTTCTTGGGGTTCTCATAGAGGATTTTCTAGTAAACTTGAAGGGTATTGCCTCTTTTCCTTCATACAGGGAGATGCACTAAAAGGCTAATGAAACTCTTAACGAATGGTTCATTAGCCTATTTATGTTTAAATTAATTAAATATTGGTTGAAATTTTGGTAATATAAAATCTTCCTGTTCTTCAAACACCACTTCAACCGGTAAATCACATTTCACTTTTTCAACATCAATATTAATGATATTACTAAACATTCGAACTCCTTCGTCCAATTCAATTAATGCCACTGCATATGGGGCATCATCTTTGAATGCTGGCCCTCCGCCTCTGCGGGCAATTGTATAAGAATAGATTTTTCCCTTTCCAGTTGATTCAACCCACTCTACTTTTTCAGAAAAACAATGAGGACATAATATTCTTGGGTAAAAAATATGTTTGGAGCAATCATTGCATTTTTGAATCAACAATTTATTTTCTTTACAGCCTTGCCAAAAGACGTGTGAATCACCATCAGGTATAGGCAGTGGTTTTTTCAGTTCAGCCATGATTAATCCCTCCCTAAAATAACAACTGATGTAGAAGACAGGGTTCCGCCTGTCCCGTTTACAAGTGAGATTTTTGCATCTTTTACTTGTCTCTCTCCGCACTCACCTCTTAATTGGCGGACAGCTTCAATTAAGAGAAATATGCCATACATTCCCGGATGGGCGTAGGATAAGCCCCCACCGTTTGTATTCATAGGGAAATCCCCGCCAGGAGCAGTACGCTGATTACTGATAAAATCTCCTCCTTCACCTGGCTTACAAAATCCAAGAGATTCTAGTGTAAGCAATACGGTTATGGTGAAAGAATCATAGATTTGTACTACATCAATCTCATCATGTGTTACACCGGCCATTTCAAAAGCCGTCTTTCCTGATTGAGCTGCCGATGTTACTGTTAAATCGGGCATAGCCTGTATGGACCAATGGCTATGTGATTCACCTTGTCCTAAAACCCATACGGGTTTCTTCCTGCAGTCTTTTGCTCTTTCGGCAGATACTATTACGAGCGCACCTGCTCCATCGGTAACTAAACAACAATCCAAGAGATGGAGCGGATCAGTGATCATTGGAGAATTTAAAACATCATCAATGGATAATGGATCCCGTAATGTCGCCTGAGGATTTAATTGTGCCCACTTCCTAGTAGCTACAGCTATTTCCGCCAGATGCTCAGGTTTAGTTCCATATTGATGCATATGCCGGTTTGCTGCCATGGCATAAGATCCGGCAGGAGATGGTAATCCGAATGGTGTTTCATACTGAGCTGTCAGAACAGGCGGTCTTCCAGCTAAAGATCGCGATTTTTCAGAACGTTGTGTACTTCCGTATAAAATTAAAGCAACCTCACATAACCCAGCTTGAATAGCTGCAGCAGCATGCCCTACATGAGCCTCAAAAGCAGAGCCTCCTATTTGAGTTGAATCAGTATATCTCGGCTGAATTCCCAAGTATTCAGACAAGATAACGGACGGAAAAGAGCCAACTCCAGGTAAACCCCATAGCCCGGCAACAAAAATGCCATCAACATCATCTTTAGTTAATCCGGCATCTTCCAAAGCTCGCTTCGCGGCAATAGCCTGAATTTGCAGGACTGATTGTCCGTCTTTTACCTTTCCTTTTTCGAGTTCAACATCTCCCACACCAACAATAGCCGCGGCGTTTTTAATTGACATTTTTCCACCCACCCGTTAAATATTTAAAGAAGACAGGAACATTTTTCTATTCCTATTGATTATATTGAAATTCTTTCGAATATTCAGACTCCCCAAGCAAGTTTTGCAGGATAAATTCAGTCATCATTGCGGGATGTGTCATATGGGACTGTTGATACATTGATGCTTTGTACCAATAATGAATGCATTCTTCCCAAGTAAACCCCATTCCGCCATGCAGCTGAATAGCATCTTCACATACCTTCTTATAAATATCTGTAGTAAAAAGGCGGCTTGAAATAGCATTTAATAAGGTTTCATTGGGACTCTTCCCATTTTGAGATGCCACATACACACTATAACTGCGGGCTTTTTCAATTGCTATATGCAAATCTGCAATCATGTGCTTTACTGCTTGAAAGGAGCCCACAGGAACACCAAATTGTTTCCTTTCTTTAACATAATTAACCGTTCTATTCAGAACTTCATTTGCTCCGCCGATCATTTCGCCATTTAAGCATAATAGATAATCTGTGAGTTGGTTATTTAATAATTCTTGATGGTTGCTGTCAGTTCCTTCGATAAAATCATCCTTATTTAGCCAAACTCCATCTAGCACCAAAGTCCCCTGAGGTTTGGACAAATCGGTAGATTGCTCCGGAATTATGTTAACACCATCATTTTTGATATTTATTAGAACAGCTGATATACGTCCGCCGTTATTTTTAAAAGGGACTAAAATAACTTCTGTATGCTGTAAAAACTGTATGTGCTTAATCTCGCCGGTTAAATGGATTTTATCGCTTTCTTCATTTAAAATATTGATTTCAGGCCAATTAAATTCAACCTTAGTTTGTGACTTTTCAAGCTTAGGTAAAGCAGTTGTTATGAGTTTTTCTCCGGAAATAACCATATTTAATAATTCCTGGTGCTGGTTTGTTAATTTCAATTGACTTAGTAATGGGACGATAAAACCGGCTACCAAAGAATAGGGACCAGGAAAAAGTTTCTCCCCAACCGATTCGGATAGGTACATTAAATCAAGGGGGCCAACATCTTCTAAGGTTTGCCATTCACCTTTCGCCAGCACTCCCAACCATCCATTCTCCGCTAGCTTTTTCCAAGCATCTTTAGAAAACCCATCTTTCTTCTCAACAACTTCACTAAAAACTTCAATAGGCATTTCTTTTTTTAACAATGAATGAAGAGCCTGTTTTAACATTTGCTGCTGCTCAGAGAATCGATATTCCATTTTATCTACCTCCTTTCGAGCTAGGCAATCCCAATGATTTGGCGATAATATTTTTTTGTATTTGTGTTGTTCCGGCATAAATGGTTTCAGCTCTAGATAAAAGGAATTTTTCCATCCAAACTTGATGATCACCTTTTAATAAGGATTCTTCTCCTAATAATTCCACACCTACATTAAGTAAATCCTGATGGCTTTCACTCCAAACTAATTTAGCTATAGCCGGCAAAGCACCAGTATCTTCTCCTTGTGCAATTAAAGCAATATTTCGTAAACAAACACTTTTTAATATTTCACAGGATAAATAGCATTGAACCAATTTATTTTGCATCATCGGACTATTTGCCGGAGAACTCCCAGCTTGTATTTGCTCTTGAAACAATGTAACAAGCTGCTGGAATTCTTGCTGCATTTTTAAGGAACGTTGAGCAAAGTGGATCCCGCGCTCATGTGCAAGAGCATAGTTCGCCATTTCCCAGCCATTGTTTATCTCCCCAACTAAATCAATTTTGGGAACAATTGCATCATCCAAGAAAATTTCGGCAAGTTCTGATTCGCCAGCAATATTTTTAATCGGCTGAACAGTCACGCCAGGCTGATCCAAATCCAGGATCATCATACTTACCCCTTTGTATCTTGATTCAGCTGTACGAACTAAGATATAACATTTATTCGCATAGGGACCATAAGATGTCCACACTTTTTGCCCATTTAACACATAATGATCTCCATTATCTTTCGCCTTTGTTTGAAGGCCTGCCAAATCTGAACCCGCATTGGGCTCTGAGAAGCCCTGACACCAAATATCTTCGTGATTAAGCATTCGGGGAAGATAATACTTCTTTTGATCCTCTGTTCCATAACGGATTAAAGTCATCCCAAATATACCAATACCATTTGAATTCAATACTTCAGGGGCATTTATTCGAACCAATTCTTCTATATATACTAATTGTTGTTCAATAGTAAGACCCAGACCTCCATATTCCTTTGGCCAGGCTGGTGCTACCCATCCTCCCAGACCTAACATTTTCCCCCACTCTTTACGCCTTTGAACCCACTTTTCCCCTGTTACCTCATGATTCCACTCTTTTGGAAAATTTGTCTCTAACCAACTTCGAAAAGAGTCTCGAAAGTTCTCAGCTTCGTGTGAATAATGAAAGTTCATGCTTTTTCCTCCCTTACTGTACAATTTTTGAAGGTAATATAGCTTCAAAAGTACCAGACACTTTAACTTCACCTTCATCGTTCATCGCAACTACTTCACTTACGATTTGATTGTTTTCCTTCTTTTCTAATACCTTTCCTGTAACATGAATCCGTTCACCAGGAAAAGTCATTTTACGAAAGCGAATTTGCAGAGAATTAACATATTTGCGGGGAATCCAGCTGGTTACGCCTTGTGCAGCCATTCCCATTACTAACATTCCATGGGCTATTATGCCGGTTCCTGCCTTTTCACCTACTTCTTCAACCGTATGGAGAGGGTTAAAATCTCCTGAAGCACCAGCATACTTTACTAATTGAACACGGGAAATCGGGTCCTTTGAAATTTTCGGAAAATGGTCTCCAACATTCAAATCTTCGTAGTATTTCCACATGATTATCACATCCAAAATGTTTTTTAATGCCGTTCAATTGTTACATTTCTAGAGCGGGCTACCAGTTCGTTAAACTGATTTCTGTATTCAAATTCCAAAGTTACCAGGTTCATGCCCCCAGAGGATCCTTGCTTGACTTTAACATCAGCAACCTTACCTGAAACAGTAAGTTTATCACCCGCATATATTGTTTTTAGAAATTGGTAGCCTTGTTCCCCATGTAAAATTTTTACTGGATTTAAATTTAGCATTTGGCATTTTTGTTCAAAACTATATCCTCCCCATAAATCAATCACTTGGAGGTAGGTCAATGGAATTGGTATTCCTTCATAGCCTTCTTTTCTTGCTGCTTCCTCATCGTAATAGATAGGATTGGGATCACCAATTGCAGCGGAAAATTCCCTTATTTTTCCTTTTTCGACTGAATACGTATAAGGAGCAAGCTCTAAACCCATTAAATCTTTGATAGCACTCAGTTTGGTTCACCTGCTTTTCTATTAAATTATCGAACAGTTATACAATATTTTTTATTTTCAATATTCTGAATTTATCTATTGAAAAATTTAATCTGTTTTAAAACTCAAACTATTTTTAATGCGATGTTTTTTTGCTATTTCAATGAACTTAAATATAAAAAATTTACATAAATCTTCCACCCGTTACTTCAAGCACATTCCCTGTCATGTAGTCGGAATAATCGGAGCTAAGGAAAAGAACAGCTTTAGCAATATCTAAAGGTTCGCCAACCCTCTGCATAGGTATCTCGGCAATTTTAAGCTGTCGAACTTTTTCTGGAACTGCACGAGTCATGTCCGTATCAATAAATCCTGGCTGGACAGCGTTTACATTAACTTGGAATTTAGCAAGCTCTTTCGCTGCAGCCTTTGTCATACCAACAATACCAGCTTTTGCTCCAGCGTAATTTACTTGACCCATATTTCCAACTTTCCCTGCAATGGAAGAAATATTTACAATCTTCCCTTTTTGCTTTTGCCTCATATGGACCGTAGCTGCCTGCATACATAGAAAAGTACCTTTCATATGAACATCCAACACCTGTTCAAACTGTTCTTCCGTCATTTTATGTAGCATAGCATCTCTAGTAATCCCCGCATTATTTACTAAAATATCAATACCACCAAAATGATCAATTGCAGCTTGGATTAATCCTTGAGCACTTTCTTTTTCGGAAACATCAACTTTCTGTGCAAATCCTTTTGAGCCTATCTCTTCTATTTCACGGGCGACCTGTTCTGCTGAATCTAAGTTTAAATCTCCAACAACAACATTTGCACCGTGCTTGGCATAAAACAGCGAAATTTCTCTTCCAATTCCCTGTCCAGCTCCAGTTACTACTGCAACTTTTCCTTCCAGATTCATTAAAAAATCACTCCATTCCATATTTTATAAAGAAAATTAAAAGAAAGATGCTTATAAAACTTATTGGTAAGGGCTTACATTTATTCTAATTAAATTTTATATAAGAAAAAAGTTTTTGTCAATGAAAAATTAGAAAATTTAGATTAGTAAGAATCTATTTGCGATCTATCATTTTTTTGTTAGTCTTTTGTTTACGAAGGATCATAAGAATAGATCTGCATGGTTCCAAACGTGAATTTACAAGAAGATCTATAGAAAATTTATAAAATAAAAATTCTCCTTAAACTTTGGATGTGGCAAAAACTTTTGCTGATCCAAAATAATAAGGAGAATAAGTAATTTAATTAATATGTACTTTTTTTAGGAATTTATTTAGTCAATAGTTTTATTGCGGGAAGTACCCGCCTAATTTCATACTGATTTCGGTTGCTACACCTTTGATTTTTTCCCCCATTTTTTCAATATCCTGATCCTTTAGCTGTGCAGTCATACCGATAATCGCAATGGCCATTTCCACACTCTCCCCATTATTAAAAATTGGAGCTGAAACACCAACGATACCCTCAATATACTCACCAAATGTGGTAGCATATCCACTTTTCCTTATAGTGGGCAACTCTTTTTTTAATTCAATAATTTCTTGTTCACTTAGCTTTCGCAGTCCATCATTCATGCGTAATAACTCATCAGATTCCTCTTCATCCATATAAGCTAATAAACATTTACCATAAGCACCATCTACAACTGAAAAATGTCTGCCCACGGAAACATTAATACCAAATTCTTCACCTTCAACTTTAGCCAATATCGTGGAACGTTTTTTCCCAATTCTATTTACAAGAAATGTAGTAAGACCAGTTTGTTCAGAAAGTCCTTCCAAATAAGGGAGAATTACCGAAATATCAAACAAATTTTCTTTTGCCCTTTCTCCTAACACAACTAAATAGGGTCCCAGACTATACCGTTTAGACCCTTTATCATAACGAACAATAGAAAGCTCTTCTAACTTTTGAAGGATACGATAACATGTTGTAGGAGTAAGAGAAGTAGCTTTTGCAATTTCTGTTAAATTACTTTTATTAAATTTTTTACGGCTTAACAGCGTCAAAATTTTGAAAGCGCTATCAACTGCTGGGACATTGTATTTTCTTTTTCCTTTGCTTTCCGCTTCACTTAACTTATTTTCCATTGACTTTCCTCCTGACAAAGTTGTTGTGAATTAACAAATTTGGTAAATTTAAAGCAGAAGTGGCTATAAAAAAGCAAGGTTATAATATATCACTTACAATTATTTTATATACAAAAAAGTTTTTCGTCAACAAAAAAATAATCATTCTAAATATTAAAATATTTATAAAGTGTGGGCATACTCTCTTAAAATTTTGTCTCTGTTAAACTGGCCTGTTGATTTCCACTCCAGGCGCTCAGCGAACCGCGGGCGGTCCGGGAGCCTCCTCGGCTACTTGCGCCTGTGGGGTCTCCCTTTGACTCGCTTCTCCCGCTGGAGTCTCGCGCCTTCCATTCCAATCATCAGGGTGCCCATATCAACAATAAGTTTTAACAGAGCCAGAATTTTTACTAGTTAAATCTAAACCCTCTAGAACACTTTATAAGTTAATTTAAAGGTTAATTTAAAAAAGAGGGTGTCCCAAAAGCATAACTTTCGGGCACCCTCTTTTTTTCCTCTATAAAATTGGCCTGTTGATTTCCGCTCCAGGGACTCAGCAAACGCGGGCGGTCCGGGAGCCTCCTCGGTGCATTCGCACCTGCGGGGTCTCCCGCTGACTCGACTTTGAATAAGCTTCCACGAGTAAACACCGCACGAAGGAAATGCGTATGCATTTCCAAGGATCTCGCCCCTTCCACTCCAATCAACAGGGTGCAAAAACCTATTGAGACAGCCTCTATAATATAACATAAATTTACCATTTATAACGGATATGAAATTTATTTGCTTTACACAATGGATTAAACCTTTATTTCAACACCCGCCATTCCCTCTATAAATTGGGTAATCGCCGTATGATCCATCTCACCTCCGCCCTGAGACTTTGCATACTGCCATAATTGATAAACGGCACTGGAAATAAATGCAGGCACCTCTGCTCCTTCAGCTATACCATTGGCAATAGTGAGATCCTTACACATTAAATCAATTGTAAAGCCCACATCAAATTTTCTCGATAATACTTGCTGAGGAAATTTGATTTCACTCGAGTGGCTTCTTCCACTGCTCGTATTAATCACTTCTAACATCTTGGCAGGATTAAGACCTAACTTTGTCCCAATGGCCAGGACTTCTGCAGTAGCCGCTAGTGTAGTAGCACAAAGCATATTGTTTAGTGCTTTTATTGTATGGCCTGCTCCTAATTCTCCAACATGTGTCACATTAAACCCGATATCGCTTAATAAATGATAGGCATCTAAGAAAACAGACTCGTCACCCCCAACCATAATGGCCAGAGTTCCATCTTCGGCTTTCTTAACACCCCCGCTTACTGGTGCATCAAGCATATGGATATCATATTTCCGCAGCTCACTGCCGATTTCTTTGGTGATTTCCGGGACGGAACTTGTCATATCAATTAAGGTGCTTCCTTCTGAGAATCCGGATAACAGCCCACTGGGACCTAGAGTTACGCTTTTAACTATTTGGGCATTGGGCAGCACAGTAATAACATAGTCATTGTTCCTTGCCAGCTCAGAGGGTGATTCATATATAATAGCGCCAAGTTCTGCAAAGGATTGTGACAATCCCCGATCTAGATCATAAACAGATAGTTTGTATCCTTTTTTTATTAAATGACGGGCAATTCGTCCACCCAGATTTCCTAATCCAATTAATCCAACCTTCATTAACATCACCGCTCCCATTTATCACGGAAGTGTCTTAGTCAGGCACTGAGCTAAAAATCTAAATCAGGATGTAGATATGAATTTTTTTTGGTTTACTGGCTATCTACAAACTTCTCCAATATAGCCAGAGCCCGCTTTTCCTTCCTTTTTAAGCTATCAAGTATGTTTTTTAGATCCTTTTCTTTTAAGCCAGCCATTATTTCGCTGTATTCCCTGATGGAATGCTCCATACTGGTTGGATAGGAAAGAGAAATATATCGAAATGGAATTAACTGGCCATTAATTCTCATATATAAATCTTCTAAAACTGTGTTTCCTGAGAAGACAAAGAAATCCTTTTGAAGCTCTTCCAGCAGGTCAAAGCATTGCTTAACCTTATTGCCTTCAAGTGTTTCCTCCATTTTAATGATTAAATTTTCAATTTTTTTTAGCTGTTCGTCAGTTCGCGAATCCATCAGTTTAGTTAAGGCTATTTCTAATAACCTGTAAACAACCTCATAAAGATCAAGCAACTCTTTTTTTGTTCTTTTTTTCACAAAGACGCCTTTTCGGGGTACCCGTTCAACAATTCCGTCCTTTTCCAATATAAATAATGCTTCACGTATTGGCGCTCTGCTGGTGCCGAATTCTTTCGTCAATTCTAATTCCAATAACCTGTCACCGGGTTTAAGGGCACCCTCTGAAATTTTAATAGCAATCTCTTCAGAGATTCGTTGTGATAATGTTGTATTTTCAAAACTCATTGTATAATTTTCCTCACTTATGACAATATGATTCCGGGAAGTTACAAACTATCCCATTTCTACGTAAATCATACCATCTTTAACTTCCACAGGGTAGGTCTTTACTTTTCTATTACTTATGCCAAAAAGTGCTTCCCCTGTTTCCAGACTAAACTCCCATCCATGCCATGGACATCTCAACACTTTTCCTTCAAGCCCAAACTCAAACTGGGAGGGCTTACTCGGAAGCATAGTTCCACAGACTGCCCCCTCACATATTGGTGCCAGTTTATGAGGACAAACATTTCTTACTGCATATACTTCCCCGTCTTCAAAAAAGATTCCAATTGATGTTCCATTTATTTCTGTAATTAGAGCCTTTCCTGCTGGGATATGGCTGAGTTCACCAATGCAAAATGCCATTCTTTTTTACCTCCCTCTTATCTAGTAATTTCTAATTTATTTAAATTAAATAGTTCAGCAGCATTATCATAAAATATTCGCTGCTTTACAGGCTCTGGCAGGGTGGTAAAAGTGTTGTCAGGAAAATCATTATCCCAGTGAGGATAGTCAGTACTAAAAATCAATGTTTTTTCAGCGTGCATCATTTCGAAAATTTGCATAAGATATTTGCCTTTCTCAGGTTCCTCTACTGGTTGAGAAGTAAAGCGGACATGGTCTAACAAATATTTGCTAGGTTCTTTTTCCAGCCATGGTACTTCCTTTCTAAAATTACGCCAGTTTTGATCCATTCTCCACATTACAGAGGGAACCCAACTGTAACCAAACTCTGCTGCTAAAACTTTGAGTTTAGGGAATCGAACAAATACTCCTTCGAAGACCATACTTACCAAATTACCATATGCGATCTGCGGAAAATCTGTATGCCTCTCAATATAGCTTGACGGTACTCCTCCTGCCATAGAAACACTTGTTGAAAAGCCGCCTTCAGTTCCCGTAGGATGAATAAGTATTGGTAATCCAAGCTCTTCAGCTGCTTCATAAATAGGATAATAATAGCTGTTCCCCATCAATATATTAAATAATGGCATAAAGACGGCAACTACTCCCCTTTCATGACCTATACGCCTAATTTCTTCTGCAGCTTTTAAGGGATCGTGAACGGCTATACACATCGCCAATTTATAACGCGAGTCTAATGTCAGCCATTCATTTAAAAAATAATCATTAAATGCCCGCGCCAAGGCGGTGGCTTCAATTGGATTGGGATATACAACTATTTTTCCCGCCTGTACTGAAGTTAAAATTGCATGTTCAATATTGTAACGGTTCAATAAAACTTCACGCATATAGATTGGATCCGATCCACCAGCACCTCCACCTGGCGGTGTTGCGTCTAGTCTGATGGAGGTGGATTTTTCCAATGGGGGACGAAGTGGGTGGTCAGGTAGTGTCAAACGGCCATCGAACACTTTTTGCATTGATTTACTTAAATAAGGGAGCAGGCCTTTAATATCTCCGTTAATCCAAGGATGGACATCGGCATCGATAATTTTGTTCACTTTATTTGCTTCCATTTTGTAACCTCCTAAATAAATACCACATCCATTAAAAATATATTGTCGACAATATATTGATTAGATGAACTTTTTTCTCAAGTTACTTGGTAAGGATTGTTTAATAAAATTCACCGGGTGAATTAGTTTCTTCTATTATATAGTTTGTGATTTTAAGAATTATGGTTTAAATGCGTTACTACAATATGATTCTAATGCCATTATTCCGATTTCATCACGCGCAAACGTATTAATTAGCGAAACTGTAGTCGGCTTCAAAGGAATTCCATCAACTTCCCTTTTTTTCTTTAATTCAAATTCGATTTCCCCTGGCAAATATATTCTTTCATGTCCTTTTGCTGTCGGAGATTCCCGTAAGGTACGGCTTAAATAGGCAACTCTTTTCTGGAAGTTATCACCATTTCCAAACCTGTTTATATCTATTGCTCCAAATACATGTCCGCATCCCCAGGCAGCCTGTTCATGGTTTTGCAGTTCACTTTCAGCAGGCCCTTTAGAAATTCCTCCAACTTCAAAAGAAAATAGCGCTCCGGTTAATGCCGCAGATAAAATCTCGTTAATAACAGCTATGCCATAGCCTTTATACCCTCCAAAAGGCAATACAGTTCCTTCGACTGCTTCACGCGGGTCTGTTGTAGGTTCTCCATCTTTTGTGATGGCCCAGCCTTCAGGCAATGTTTCATTTTCCCGCGCCATCATTCTGATTCTTCCTCTAGCAGATACACTGCAGGCCATATCCAATACAATTGGAGGTTCATCACCGGCCGGTATAGCATAAGAAAATGGATTATTGCTTAGAAGTGCATCCTTTCCACCCCAAGGAGCCATAACGGCAGGGCCATTTGTCGTGCAAAAACCAATTTGATGTTGGTGCAGTGCTTTCATTGTATAATAGGCAGCAGGCCCAAAGTGGCTGCTATTTTTTACACCTGCTATTCCTATCCCATATTTTTTTGCACGCTTGATAGCTGCATCCATTGCTATATCAGAAGCCAGAACTCCCAGACTCCCTTGCCCGTCAATAACTGTAATTGGTCCTTCGTCTATATCTTCATGTGTGACTTCCAACTCAAGGTGCCCCTTTAAAAAGCCTCTTGCCCACCGAGGCAAATTTTGAACTCCGTGAGAGTGAACCCCTCTTAAATCAGCATCTACTAAAACGTCACTAACCAACGATGCGTTGGCTTTATTTAACCCCACTTTCATAAATGCGTCATATGCAAATTTTCGGAGCGCTTCTGCACTTATGGTAATCATTGTATTCCCCCTTTTTAATCTGGGCTCAAACTTTCCTAGAATCATATTTGTCATTAATAATTGGGATTTCGTTTTTTTCAAGTGCAATACCCATATTAAAAATTTCATATGGCGTTTTGCCTTGAAGCAGCAGCCCTTTTATTTCTTTTTCTCGTTCAGCTCTTTTTTGGGCTTTCTGTAAAACTTCTTCAGCTTGTTCAAGAGGTATAACGACAGCTCCATCATCATCGGCAACTATGATGTCGCCAGGGTTGACCAAAACTCCTCCACAAACCGCTGGTACATTTATTCCCCCGATTTTTTCAACACTGCTGGTTTTTGAGGAAATTGATTTTGCCCAAACTGGAAATTGGTTATCAAGTATGGCTTTAACGTCTCTTACAGCTCCATCAGCTATTACACCGGAGATTTTTCTGCCTATTCCAGCGAGTGTCGCCATTTCTCCCCAAAGAGCATTATATGAATGAGTTCCCAGGAATGCAGTAACTAATATATCTCCCGGTTGAGTAAGAGATAATCCAAGGTGCATTGATAAGTTATCCCCGGGTGTATTAATAGCGGTAACAGCGGATCCAGCAATTATCTGTCCTTTGCAGATAGGTGTAATGGAAGGATCCATTAGTGTTTCTTCAACCATTGACTCGTATATCGTGGAGACACCCAGTTCTTTAAATTGTGCAATGAGGCTTGGGTTTGCCCGTTCTATTTGAGAGTAAATTTTGCCGAAATTGGACATTGACATTTTTCCCCCTTTTTTTACCCTGTTATTTGCTTATTGCATGCTCACTTTTCCGTGAAGAACTAGTACCTTTCCAGTGTATAAGACACATTATCACAAAAAAGCTTATACCAATTACATCTGTTATGTGACCTGGGAATAGCAATAATATTGCCGCTGTAAACGCTATTATTCTTTCAGTTATGTTAGCCTTGTTTATCAAAATCCCCATAGTGCCTACCGCTAAAATAACGACACCAGCAAGGGCTGTAGCAACACTTAAAATAATGTCTATCGGCTCTCCTTTCATTAAAAGAACCGGATCAAGAACAAACATAAACGGAATGATGAAAGCAGTTAAACCAATTTTCAAGCTATATATTGCTGTTTTCACCCAATCTCCTTTAGATATTCCGCAAGCAACGTATATCGCTGCACAAACCGGTGGAGTAATGGCAGATAATACAGCAAAATAAAGTAAAAACATATGTGCAGCGATACCTTCAATACCTAGGTTTATCAATGCTGACCCGACAACAGAAGCTGATAGTACGTAGGCAGCCGGAGTAGGAGCTCCCATTCCTAAGATGATCGTAATAACCATTGCCAAAATTAAAGCCAAAAAGAGATTTCCTTGACTGAAGGACATGGTCACTAAAGAAAACTTCACTCCCAGTCCGCTTGTGTTAATTGTTGTCACTAGAGTCTGTGCTGCCGCTATTAGCATTACTATGGTCACCATGCTTTTTGCTCCGCTATCCAATCCGGAAATAATCCTTTTAATCGCTTCTTTAAATTCCTTTTTTGTTCTAACATTGCATATAAAATATAAAACGATTGTACCAATATACATTGTATATCCAGCTTTTCCTGCCGTGTATCCTGAAAATAACAATGCTACTAACAATATCAATGGAACAAATAAAGGAATAAATGTTCTCCAATTAAATGCTTGTTTCCAAGTCGGAATCTCTTCATCGGATAGACCAGTTAAATTATTTGCCCGAGCATAAAAATAGATTGATATCATAATAGAAACAAAAAATAATAAAGCTGGTATCAATGCTGCAATCATAACATCCACGTAATTAAGAGCCAGTAATTCTGCCATAAGAAAAGCACTGGCACCCATAACAGGAGGCATGATTTGTCCGCCGGATGATGCGACTGATTCAACTGCCCCAGCAAAGTTTTTGTTGTAGCCAAGTCTTTTCATGAGAGGAATGGTGAAATTGCCTGTTGTAGCCACATTTGCAACAGTGCTTCCGTTAACGGAACCAAATAATGCACTTGTAACTGTGGCAAGTTGGGCAGCGCCGCCTCGCCACTTACCTGTTAACTTAGAACCTAAATCAAAAATTGTATTCCCTAGACCTAAACTAAGAATTAAAGATCCATACAAAACGAAAATCACCAAGATATTTGCAGAAATAGACATTAATTGTCCCCATATTCTCTGTGTGCCCAATAAAAAGGTTTGCATTAGCCTTTCATAACCAATCCCAGCATGTCTCCATATTCCAGGAAAATAGGGGCCGAGGACAGCATATGTAATCCCGGAGATGACTAAAAAAGGAATAAACCAGCCTAGTACTCTTCTGGCGCCTTCGAGAACAATAATTAACAGAATCGTTGCCATAATAATATCTGTAGTGTTATAAACTCCATGCTGTTCAATTATTCTTGGATAAATGGAAATAACATATACAGTAACAATACAAGCTAATAGAATGAATAAGAGATCGAGCCTCAAAAGCCATTTGTTGTTTTTTAACTTAGAGGAACCTGAAAAAATAAGAAAACAGATAATAGTTGCACCAATTAAATGGAGAGAACGCTGAATAATGCCTGGGAAAGTCCCAAATCCCATCGTATAGATATGGAAAAGAGCCCATATTAGTCCTATTACACCGACAAACACGAGATATTTTTTTGAAAGATTACGGCTATTCATTTTTATCTCGGATTCATCTTCAGTAAATAATTCCTCTAATTGTTTTATTAATTTTGACATAATAAACCTCCTTCCATAATGACTTCCCTTGTAGAAAACCTCTTTTCTACAAGGGAAGAAAGGGACTATTTAGATAATTAGTTAACCTCTTTATATTCTGGCGGGATTAACTTGTCCGGAACTTCATAACCATTTTCCTTTAAAAATTGGACAGTTCCGGCATGGAGAGGAATTGCTGAACCAAGCGTAAGTTCTGGTATATCAACATCAGCAGCTGCAGAGAATGAATTCAGCCATATTTTTTTACCTTCTTCAGACCACATAGCTTCCCACATTTTATATCCAGTCTCTTGGGAGACAGAGCTATCCAGAAGAATACTCATCGTAAATTGTACTGTTTGAATATCCTCCTCAACTCCTTCATAGGAACCTGCAGGGATCGTATTTGTTCCAATATAAGGCAATTTCTCAGTTATGCTTTTGATTTGATCTTCTGTTAAACCAAGCAGTTTAATTTTTTGCTCTGCTGCTGTTTTTTGAACATAAGAATCGGGAGGAGTTCCTGTCTTAGTTAAACCAACAATCCTGCGGTCGGCAAAAGCAGCTTGTGCATCTGACATGCTGCCAGCATAAGATTTAGGCTGAATACCGAGTGTTTCAAACACAGCAGTTGTCACTTTTTCAGTGGATGTTCCTGATCCGCCAAAAGAAAAGTCTTTTCCATTTAAGTCCTCAAGACTATTCACGTTAGCTGAATCTGAGACAATAAAGTTAAATGGTGATGGTACAAAATACCACAAGGCCCGGATATCTTCATTTTTTATATCCTTAAAATCCCCTTCACCGAAATAAGTTTGGTAGTCACTTGGAGAAGTCCCCAAAGCCATTTTTCCTTCGCCTTTACTCAATCGCTGCATATTATCACTTGATCCGCCAGTTTCAACTACTGATACTTGAATTTCCGGATTTAATGTACTTATTGCATTTGCAATACCTACATTGTAGCCATAATAGGAAGACGAACTATCTGTAGCAAATAAGCTAATAATTTCGCCCTTTCCATTGCCATTTTCTCCATCAACATTTGCAGAACAAGCAACTAGTAGCCCCGTCAAGAATATCCCAATCATACCTTTTAATAATTTCATATAGCTATGTCCCTCCTTAGTCAATGAATCTTTAATAAAATTGTAAAGAAGTTTTGCATTCCTCCCCTCTAAAGAAAAAACTGATGCATTTATTTGATTAAAGTTATTCTCTTTTTTGCTGTAAAAAAATTAATTAATATTTTTGAAGCGTTTACAAACTTATTTAAAAGAGAGCTGAAATACAAAAAGGGAAAGTTGAAAGGCAAATCCTAGAGGCTAAAAAAGCAAAAAATATATTGTCGACAATATTTAATTCAAAAATGATATTATCACATATTTCAAATATTGTAAATATTACAAATATATTTATTATATTTATAATGTCAATAGTATTATCAGCATTTTTAGACTTTAAGAAAAAGCAAAAAAAAGACCGAATAAAAAATTTATTCGATCCCAATTTTTTAATTTTGTACGAATATCCCATACTTCTGGCATTTCCTTGTCAATGTAGATGCGTCAACCCCAAGTTTTTTGGCTGCTTCTCTTAGACTTGAGCTTTGTTTTAACATGTCTTCAATAATATCCCGCTCAATAATTTGCATTTTTTCTTTTAAAGTATAGGTATCCTTACTGACTTTATCTGCAGCTATGTTTGACGGGAGGTCTTTAACTGTAATCGAGTTTTCATCTGTCATGATAAAGATTCGTTCGATCACATTTTCAAGTTCACGGACATTCCCTGGCCAATGATAACTTTCAAGTATTTTTAATACGTCTGTAGATATTGTTTTGAGTGTACCATACCGGGAGGATAGTTTTTCTGTTGTCTTTATGATAAAAGGGATAATATCTTCTTTTCTTTCCCGTAGTGGAGGAAGAGTAATTGGAAGTACATTTATTCGGTAGAATAAATCCTCTCTGAACTCTCCCTTTTCCATCATTTCTTTTAATGGACGGTTAGTGGCACATATGAGACGGAAACTTACCTTCTTGGATTTTGTGCTTCCAAGCCGTGTTACTTCAAAATCCTGCAGCACCCTTAATAATTTTACCTGCAGCTTCAAGGGCAGCTCACCTACTTCATCCAAAAATAAGCTTCCATTTTCCGCAACCTCAATTAGTCCGGGCTTTCCTTTATCACTTGCTCCTGTAAAAGCCCCCTTTACATAGCCAAAAAGTTCAGATTCTAATAAATCACCTGGAATGGCCCCGCAGTTTACCTTAATAAAAGGGCTATCTCCCCCACTGCTTGTCTCATGTATAAGCCTTGCTAAAACTTCTTTGCCTGTACCAGATTCCCCCAATAATAAAACAGGAGAATCAGCTTTGGAAACTTTCGGTATCAAATTAAGTATTTGCTTCATTTGCGGGCTATTTCCAACAATTTTTTCACTTTTAATATGTTCTTTATATAAGCTGAGCTCTCTTAGATACCTTTCAGATCTTTCCTCGGCATCATTTAATTGATTTTCAAGCTGATTTAACTCAGATAAGTCTCTTGCTGTGATGACAATTCTAAAAAGCTTCCTGTCTTTATATACAGGTGTACCTGTAACTAAAACGTTTTTTCCGCTTCTGAACGTTTGAATTAATGAAACTACCTTTCGATCTCTCTTAACAATAACAGCTACAGCTTTAGAAATCGTTCCGTTCTTTTCTAGTTCAATACTTGTCTTGCCGATTAACTCATCTTCAGTAAGTCCAGTAATTCTTGTATAGGCAGAATTTAACCTGACACATCTCAGGTCAGAATCACAAATATAAATTCCTTCCTGACATGCATGGATTGCTGCTTCTAGTTCAAGACAGTCTTCAAAATTATTATGATGCTTAATCTGTTCAGTCTCGATCATCACCGTTTAAAGCTCCCTTCTGCTGCAAAAGAGAAATTGGTACTGCGGAAAAAGTAAAGGGAAACATAGAATAGATTCAAACTTATTAAAATAGAATTTATATTCAGTTAATTATCTATTTATTATATCAAAGAGAATATAGGAAGTCAGTGGGTTTTTGGCACGTGTCTTGCATATTTCAGACGACATTGAAATTTTATTTACCTTTTTGAATTTAGAAGCCAACTATTGATAGTTTGATATTTCAATCAGATTTCCGTCAGGGTCCCTAATATAAATTGAAATAATATTACCCATTGCCCCAGTTCTTTCTACAGGGCCTTCTTCAATTTTAACATTGCAGCTCCGTATATGTTCTGCTGCCTCATGTATATTTACATTGGCAATGAAGCACAAATCTCCTGAGCCTGGCACTGGATTACGGGCCTTGGGTTCAAACTCTCTGCCTTTTTGGTGCAAGTTAATCTTTTGGCTGCCAAATTTTAAAGCTTTTCTGCCTTCCCCAAAAGTTATAACCTCCATTCCTAATACATCATTGTAAAATAAGCAAGACCGGTCAATGCTTTCCACTGTCAAAACAAAATGGTCCAATGAATCGATTTTCAAGAGATCTCCACCTTTATGTTTTTTAACAAAAAACAAAACCCCGAAAATCACTCAAAGGTTTTGTCTAATTGCCGGCTATAAGGTTATTGTCTGGTATGCTGATCATTAAATTGCTGTTTCCCTAATTGGTACCAATCTGCTCCATTGCTATCAATGATAACTACAGCCGGAAAATCTTCTACAGTTAATTTATAAATGGCTTCAGGCCCTAAATCCTCATAGGCGATGACTTCCATCGTTTTGATGGAGCGGGTGATTAAAGCTCCGGATCCGCCAATTGCAGCAAAATATACAGCTTTGTTTTTCTTCATACTATCAATTACTTCCTGACTGCGATATCCTTTGCCTATCATCCCTTTCAGTCCCCGATCAAGCAGCGATGGTGTATACTTATCCATTCTTCCGCTCGTAGTTGGACCGGCTGATCCTATAATCTGCCCTGGTTTAGCTGGGGTTGGGCCAACATAATAGATGGTTTGCCCCTTTATATCGAAAGGAAGGTCTTCGCCTTTTTCAAGGGCTTCTGACATTCTTTTATGGGCAGCATCTCTTGCGGTATAAATAGTTCCGCTGATCAGCACACGCTCGCCTGCTTCTAAATTTTTCAAAATATTTTCTTCAATAGGGCTGGTAACTTTCGTCGCTGACAACTGAATTCCTCCTACAGTCTGACCTCTTTATGCCTGCTTGCATGGCAGTTTAAGTTTATTGCTACTGGCAATGCCGCAATGTGGCAAGGTTCTATCTCAATTTTTACATCAAGGGCAGTTGTATTTCCTCCCATGCCCTGCGGCCCAATGCCAAGTTTATTGATTTCTTCCATCAATTCATTTTCCAACTGGGCAAGCTCAGGACGTTCACTGCGGTGGCCAATAGGCCTGAATAATGATTTTTTGGCTAAATAAGCGCATCTTTCAAAATTGCCTCCAATCCCAACTCCGACAACCAAAGGAGGACAAGCATTCGGACCAGCTTTTGCAACCGTATCGAGGATATATTCCTTTATGCCCTCAAGTCCATCTGATGGTTTCAGCATCTTCAAGCTGCTCATATTTTCACTTCCGCCACCCTTTGCGGACATGTGAATAATCATTTCATCACCTGTAATCATTTCAATATGGATTATGGATGGAGTGTTATAACCTTTGCTTTTTTCCCGAGAAATAGGATGATCAACAATAGAATGCCTTAAATAGCCTTCTTCATATCCTTTTTTGACTCCTTCATTTATCGCATCGTAAATGCTGCCGCCGGAAATATGGCATTCCTGGCCAATTTCCACTATAAATACCGAAACGCCAGTGTCCTGACACATAGGAACCCGCTCGCTTTTTGCTATATCTGCGTTCTGGATCAGCTGCTCCAATATGTCTTTGCCAGTTTCAGATTTTTCAGTTTTCAAGGCATTTTGAAAAGCCTCAACGACGTCCTGGCCTAAGTCAAAATTTGCTTCCTGGCACATCTTTGCTACTTGTTCAACAATCTCTCCATAAGTAATGATTTTCATGTAACCTTCCCCCTTTTCCATCATTAAGGCATTTCAGCTTTTGAAGCTGCAGGAGTAAATTGGATGCTTGTTTTGTAAATTCTATTTTTGCCTTCCCATTCCTTCTTTTCTTCCTTGATATCCTGAAGTTTATGGGCTCCGCGGCTCTCTTTTCTTACTGATGCAGCAAAAGCAGATGCCCATGCCGATCGAACTTTGTCACGAAGCTGGAGAGCGTGAATGTTGTTTTCATTCTCCAAATTTATTGCGATAAGGTTTAATTCATCAGCAGCTTCTTTCAAGGAAAGGGAGGTCCTTTCAATCCCCACTTTTTGCCACATAACTTTTTTTACTTTTTTAATGGTTTCAGATTCATCGATATTTGAACAGTTATTTTTCAATTCATCTATTCTGAAATCCATAATGTCCGAAATGTCCCCCATTGATTTCTCCTGTACAGCCATCTTTCCCGTACGGTGGCCAAAAACAAGTGATTCTGTTAAGGAACCTCCGCCTAAACGATTAGCCCCATGAAGTCCTCCTGTCACTTCTCCGCATGCATAGAGACCTGGAACATTGGTCCTTCCCCATTCATCTGTTTGCACACCTCCCATGCAATAATGCTGTACAGGACTCATAATCCACTCACCCGGATGCCCTTTTTGATACAGACGATACAGACATGGACTGTCATGCTGAAGTACATCATCTGCCACTCCAGAAAAATCTATCAGTACTTTATTTTCTTTAAACATTGCATAACTGAGTGTGTCTCTTGTTTCAAGCTCTTTTTTTGGATACCTTCCCATAAACCGTTCGTGTTGATCGTTTACAAGAAAAGCGCCTTTCGCAAAAACCTTTGTCATGACATCGATATTTGCGGGATACTGCAAACGGTACGGATAAAATTGCACAAACTCCATATCAACAAGAATAGCCCCATGCCTCCATGCCATGCCGATTCCTTCCCCGGAAACATCCCTTGGGTTATCCGAAGATTGATAGAGTCCTCCAAAACCGCCTGTTGCCAAAATAACGGCTGGTGAATAAATAATATGAAACTCCTTGCCTTTTTGGATCAGTGCACCTTTTACTTCATTATTATCTTTTAATAAGTCAACCACTGCAGATTGTTCATGAAAATCAATTCCTATTTCCATCGCATAATCACGCATTGGTTTTGTAATATTTTTTCCAAGGCCTGTTCCTGCATAAACTCTCCTTGGATAGGAATGGCCGGGAGTAATTACCACTTTTTCCCTCTCCAGGCTGATTCCAAATTTGCTTTCTAATTCATTCACTCTGACCGTACATTCTTCAGCTAAAGCTCTTGCTAACCTTTTATCTGATAAATGCCTGCCGCCTTCTACTATATCCTGTAAAAACTGTTCCGGAGAATCTCCAGGAGAAAAGATGGCTGAATGCACACTATCAGAAATAACTGAGGATCCCCCAACCCCTGCTTTTCCCTTCGTGACCAAAGCCACAGATGCTCCCTCTTCTTTAGCGGAAATGGCAGCAGCCAAAGCTGCCTGCCCCCCGCCAATTACCATTACGTCATATTGATCATATTGAAGCTTACTCATCTCTTTAGCCAGCTCCTTAATGCATAGCGATTTGCATCCTTATTTAATTCTGCAATAGCTGTTGTTAACGGTATCTCTTTAGGGCAGACCTGAACACAATTTTGGGAGTTCCCGCAGTTTGCTATCCCTTCCTCGCTGACTATGACTTCTAATCTATGATTCTTCTGCTGCGCTCCCGTTGGATGCATGTTAAAGTATTTTGTCTGGCCTAAAGCCTGCGGCCCAATAAAGGGAGAACCGCTATTTACATTGGGACAAGCCTCCAGGCAGCACCCGCAGGTCATACAGGTGGAATACTTGTATGCTTCCTGTTGATCATCCGATGAAATCAGCGGACCAGCTCCCATAGGATAAGTTCCATCAATCGGAATCCATCCTTTAATTTTCTTGAGGGCACTAAACATTCTATCTCTGTTCACAACGAGATCCTTTTCAACAGGAAATGTCTCCATAGGCTCCAAAACAATCGGCTGTTCCAGGCGATCAACCAATGTCGAACACGCTTGCCGGACTTTTCCATTTATTTTCATGCTGCATGCACCGCAGACTTCTTCCAGGCAATTATACTCCCAAGCTACTGATCTGACTTTTTCTCCCTGTGCGTTAACTGGATTTTTCTGTATCTCCATTAACGCAGAAATAACATTCATATTTTTCCGGAAAGGGATGTTAAATTCCTCCCAGTAAAATGCATCATCTTCAGCATCTTTGCGCTTGATTCTCAGCTTAATATCAGCAGCTGCCATTTTATCACCTTCCTTTCTATGATTTCGATGGTTCTTCTTTTTTCCCTGAAGTGACAATGTCATATCTTCTTGGTCTTGGAGCTATATATTTAAGATCTACCGGCTCATAAGATAGGCTTGGACCGAAGGGTGTATAAGTGGCAATCGTTGTTTTTAGCCAATTTTCATCATCTCTTTCCGGAAATTCGGGTTTATAATGCGCTCCCCTGCTTTCATTCCTGTTAAGAGCTCCAACCGTAATAACCCTTGCAAGCTCAAGCATATTTTTAAGCTGTCGGACAAACGGAACGGTTCTGTTATGCCATCTGGATGTATCATCTATTCCGATGTTCTTAAAGCGTTCCTGAAGTTCCTGAAGCTTCTCATCTGTTTGTTGGAGCCGGTCGTTATACCTAACAACAGTTACGTTGTCCACCATCCAATCACTCATCTCGACATGAAGCTGGTATGGATTTTCACTGCCGTTCATCTTATAGATCTTTTCAAACTCCTCTTCTTGCTTTTTCTGTTCTTTTTCATAAAGGGATGATGGGAGGTCTTCACAGGACTTTTCAAGCCTATTTACATAGCTGACTACATTCGGGCCAGTCACCATTCCGCCATATATCGCTGAAACTAATGAATTGGCTCCAAGCCGATTTCCTCCATGATATTGGTAATCACATTCACCACAAGCAAAAAGGCCAGGAATATTGGTCATTTGGTCATAGTCAACCCAAAGTCCTCCCATTGAATAATGCATGGCCGGGAAGATTTTCATTGGCAGCTTTCTTGGGTCATCTCCCACAAACTTTTCATAGATATCAAGAATCCCTCCCAGCTTACGCTGCAATAATTCTGCAGATAGATGGGAAAGATCAAGGTAAACCATATTCTCCCCGTTGATTCCAAGTTTGAGGTCGACACAAACATGAAAAATTTCCCGTGTTGCAATATCCCTTGGTACCAGGTTTCCGTAAGCCGGATACTTTTCTTCGAGGAAGTACCATGGTTTACCGTCACGATAGACCCAGACTCTTCCCCCCTCACCTCGTGCTGACTCTGACATTAACCTGAGCTTATCGTCGCCCGGGATAGCTGTTGGATGGATTTGTATGAATTCTCCATTTGCGTACCTGGCTCCTTGCTGGTATGCAATACTATGTGCGCTCCCGGTATTTATAATGGAATTGGTGCTTTTGCGAAATATGTTTCCGATTCCTCCGGAAGCTAAGATTACAGCATCTGATTTGAAAGTTTGAATTTCCATTGATTTCAAATTTTGGGCTGAAATTCCTCGGCATCTTCCTTCATCATCTTTAATAAGAGATACCAATTCCCAATACTCATATTTCTCTACCAAACCTTCTGCCTCATACCTTCGAACCTGCTCATCAAGCGCATACAGAATCTGCTGTCCTGTTGTTGACCCTGCAAAGGCTGTACGGGAATATTTAGCTCCGCCAAGCCTCCTGAAATCAATATGCCCTTCTTCCGTCCGGTTGAATTGAACGCCCATTCTGGCCAGTAAATAAATGATGTCCGGTGCAGCCTCGCACATCGCTTTTACAGGCGGCTGATTCGCTAAAAAATCGCCGCCATAAATCGTATCATCGAAGTGTTCCCATACAGAATCCCCTTCTCCCTTTGTATTGACGGCCCCATTAATGCCCCCCTGGGCACACACTGAGTGGGAACGGCGAACCGGGACAAGGGAAAACAATTTCACTTTCTTTTTTGCTTCTGCTATTTTAATAGCGGCCATTAATCCGGCTAAACCGCCGCCAATCACGATAATTTCCTGATTTTTCATAAGATCCCCTCTCCGTTCGAATATCTACATATTAAGGTTCGAACTTAACTGACAAATGAAATTAAGCTTCCGATTCCTAAAGCAGCAAGTGCAACAAATATTCCAAAGCATATATTTCGGACGGTTTTTTGGGAAGCTGGACCGACTGTGATTCCCCATGTTATAAGAGCAGTAGATATCCCATTCGCAAAATGGTAGGTTGTACTCAATACACCAGCAATATAAAAGGCCATCATAAAGGGATTTGCCAAATGCTCGCCTACCAGCTGGTGGTTCACTTCCGTTCCACTGATTACAGGACTAATTCTTACCGCCCATACATGATAGATAACAAAAATAAAGGTAATGATTCCTGTCACTCTTTGCAGCAAAAAACTAATGTTTCGCTTATATTGGTATACATGAGCGTTTGGTTTGGAAATGAAAGAGAGATAGATTCCATAAATAGCATGGAACAGGAGAGGAAGCGCTATAAATCCTATCTCAAGAAAAAGCAGAAATGGAAGACTGAGCATGAACTGGACATGCTCATCATATTTTTCGCTTCCAAAAATAGCCAAGGCATTTCCCATTAAGTGCTGAACTAAAAAAAGGCCTAGCGGGATAAGCCCCGCTAGTGAGTGCAATCTGGTAAGAACGAATCTTCTTGAAGATGAAAGAGGCACTACTGTGTTTGTTTGCATTGCTCTTCCCCCAATGCCATTGATATCCATTCCGCTGTGTCAATTTTCTCTAATCCCAAAACAGCCTGGACATGTTCTTCTGCGTTCCATACCTTGCCCAAGGTCATCGATTTAAATTTTTGAATCAGCTCTTCCTTATCGGCAGGCTTTTCAGGATCCCCCTTAGGATAATCAGTTGCTTCACTGAAGGTTCTTCCATCATTCAGGGTGATGACAACCTTGGCCCCCCATTTTTCAGGATAAGCATTTTCATAATACGGATCGGCCACTACAGTCACTTTTTTCATAAGCTCCCTTACCTCAGGAGATTGTAAAATTTCTTCATTATAATCGATTAATGATGCAGAACATTTAATGGCAATCAAGGCTGCACAAAATTGGCTGCTGAATTTAGAGGCGTACACTGTCTCGGGGTTCGGATTATCTGTAATATTCAGGACAGTCTGGTAGGTTTGTATAGAAATGTTTTGTATTTGTTCATGGCTGAGGCTGTTTTCCTTCATGATGGTTTGGACACAATCCATTGCCGGGTGTGTGTGGCGGCAGGAAGCATGGATTTTAAAGCTATTTTCAAGAATTTTAAATTCTTCGCCAAGATTCCTGGTGATTTTATCTGTATCATATTTTTCAGACATCGCATTGAAAAAGCCCCTTCTGCCTTCAAGAATTCTGGAGGCAGAGGTAAAATCTTTTTTTGCCAGCAAGGCAGCCAGAGCTCCGTTGTATGCAGCTTTAGCAGTATGAAGCTGTTTTGTGTTTGCCCCATCTTCAATAAATTCCCATAAACCTGCTGCTTGAGTGCCAGCATTTCCAAGGGCATACATCGTCTGCTCTACATTTAACTTCAGAAGCTTTGCCACTGCTGCAGCGGAACCGAAAGTCCCGCATGTTGCTGTGTTATGCCAATAATAATAGTGGGAAGGCGAGACGGCCTCTCCGATTCTATAGCAAATTTCATATCCAACAGCTACGGCGGTAATTAAGTCTTTTCCGCTTAAGTTATGCGCTTCTGCCACGGCAGCTGCTGCAGGAATAACAACGGTACCTGCATGGATAATCGACGATTTATGAATATCATCCAGCTCTACAATATGGCTGGATGCTCCGTTGACTAAGCAGGCATTGCCAATGGACGACTTCCCACCGGTAATTAAAGTCGCTTGTTCATTCCCTCCCCACTCCTGAACCAATTCCAATAAAGATTGAATCGGTTTTTCATCTTTACCTGCCAGTGCGGATCCATACCAATCTAAAATACAAAGTTTTGTATATTCCACAACTTCATCAGGTAAGTCCTCATATTTAACTTTAACTGCATATTCAGCCATTCTCCTTGATAAGATCATTTTGCCTCACCTACCTTTGAACCTAATACAGTTTGCAAAACACCGATTATGTCATCGTATTTTTCAACTACATGCGCTCCAGATTCTTTAAGCGCTTTCATCTTTAAGGAAGGACGGCCCGCATTGCCGGAAATCATTGCTCCCGCATGGCCAAAAACAGTTCCTTCAGGCATAGATTCTGTAAACTTTCCAGCAACAAACGAGATTAGCGGCTTTGTAAAACCGCCCTCTTTTAGTAATTGAGCGGCTTCTTCCTCAAAGGAAGTGCCAGGTTCCGAAAAGGTTACAACTGCTTCTGTTTCTTCGTCCTTTTCAAATAAAACAAGAAGGTCTTTAATGTTTGTACCGATCAGGCTATCTCCGCCAATCCCTATGCAGGTTGTAACACCAAAGCCTGCCCTCTTTACCATCCAGGATGTTTCGGCAGTCATTCCGCCGCTCCTTGATATCACTCCGACGTTGCCGGGAACGAAGCACCTTTCAGGGCGGTCACCGCCGATGGATCCCATTTTGATCCGATCCTTTGGATTAATCATTCCGACAGTATTAGGCCCAATTATCGTTACATTTTCTTTCCGTGCAGCATACAGTAGCTTTACTGCATCATGCTGGGGAATATTTTCGGTTGTGACCACAATCAGCTTTATTCCATTGGCAATGGCCTCCAGAACAGCATCTAAAGCAAACGCAGGAGGCACAACAATGAGGGTTGCATTAATGTCATGCTGTTTTACAGCTTCCGCCACCGTATCATAAACAGGAACCCCTTGTACGTACTGTCCGCCTTTTCCTGGAGTAATGCCCGCAAAAATCTTAGTACCATAGGCAAGTGTATGGCTGACAATCATGGAAGCTTCCCGACCTGTGATTCCCTGTACAGCCAATCTGGTGTTTTGATTGATTAAAATGGACATTTAGGACACCCCTCTCATTTTTTTAACCATCTCTGCTGCGGCTTCTTCTATGGTCAAATCTTCACCAAAATAAGTAATCCCAGCTTCCTGGAAAATTTTCTTTCCTTCCTCATCATTAACTCCTGCTTCCCGCACTACAATTGGAAAGACTTGAGGATCTATTCCTAATTCCTGAATGGCATTTACAATCCCTCTAGCCATTACGTGTATCTGTGTATTATTGGTGATGTTATGAGCGACAAAAAGGCCTTTAACTCCTTGTTTTGAGAGGATGCCTTTTGTTAATCCCTTTACTTTCTCTTCAGGCGGATTGCCGCCCGTTTCAGTGTAATTTGCAGGGGCAGCACCTAAATTGGTGAGGGCATCAAAGCTTAATAAACTTCCGCCTCCACCGCCGCACATAAATCCGATTTCGCCGCCATCCATTTCGGTATAACGGGCTGTCCCTCGGTAATCAGCGTCATTCACTTTTACCATTTCCTTCTCCAGCTGGGTTAAAGGCCTCCAGGAACGTTCGCTTCCTGATTCAACTTTGCCTTCAAGTTCCGGATGGCGGTAAAGGGCTGCATCATCTACACCCATTACAGACGCAGCTGCCATAACATTTTCATCTTTCGTGAGGACTAATGGATTAATTTCAAGAATATAGCAATCATACTTCATGAACACCTGATATAATTTGCATAGAATTCCCGTAGCCTTTACTAATGGCTTTCCAGTTACCCCAAGTTTGCTCCAGATTTCTTTCGCCTGATATGGCTGAAGCTCAGTAAATGGTTCTACGTGATAGATTACTACCTTTTCGGGTGCATCTTTTACCAGGTCTTCTACTTCTACTCCGCCCTCTGTTGTCGCTATAATAACCGGAACCTGTTTTTGCGGATCAATGGTTATAGATACATACCATTCTTCATCTATATTAATCTTTTCTTCTATCAATACTTTTTCTACCGGGAAATTTCTCACTGTCATTTGAAAAATCTCATCAGCTTTGGTTTTTGTCTCTTCTACTGTATCTGCAAACTTGATAGCCCCGGCTTTCCCTCTTTTCCCTACTGGTACAAGTGCCTTTAACACACAGGGCTTTCGTAAATGCTGTTCACTGATTTCTTCACTGCTGGAAATAACCGAATGCCCCGGTACAGGAATTCCATTTTCTTTAAGGATTGTTTTACTCGCATCTTCCAACATTCTGCCCATCTATACAGTCCTCCTTTTGGATATTGGATCCAATTTATAAAGAAAGGGAACTTACTTCCCTTCTTTTCTTATACTTTCTATTAACGATTCTCCAGTTCGGTATATGTGTTCAGATACAAGATTAGCGGCTGTTTCTTTATCTCTTTTGGTAACGGCTTCAAGGATTTTTCTATGTTCTGTATTTGAGGTTTCAATTTGTCCGGTTAAAAGGTGTGGAGTTTGCTGCGGAAGGCCATTCCACAATGTCCCAATAAATGAATTAAGACGTTCCCAATTACACCTTTTGACAAGCAAACGGTGAAAATCAATGTTATACTGTACAAAAGCGTCTGCATCATCGGCATTCTCCATTTCTGCAACCAGGGAGGAGAGCTGTTTGATATCTTGGTCTGTTAATAAATCGACACTTTGGTAAACAGCCATTTTCTCCAGCTCTGACCTAAGGGCATAAATTTCTTCAATGTCCTCAATGCTGATTGATTTTACTACAGCGCCTTTATGGGGCTCCAGCTTAATAAGGCCCTCTGATTCCAGCTTTCTAAATGCCTCTCTAACAGGCATTCTGCTCACACCCATTTTTTCTGCCAGATCTGATTGCTTTAACCTTTCGCCCGGCTTAAAATCCCCCCTGATAATCGCTTCTCTTATTACATTGCATACTTTTAAGTGGAGTGTATCCCTATTCTCAATTCGCAAATCCTGATTCATAGACATATTTCAAATACCTTTCCTTATCCTATTTTAGCTTTAGGATACAGGATCCAAATATTATTGTCCACACTTTTCTGACATTTAAGCTGATTTTACAAAAAACCGATCCAGTTCCACCACGTTACAGCAGTTAAGATCGTAACGAGCATCATAATAATGGTCATATAGATTCCTGGAATAATAAACTCTTTCTGCTGGATCTGGCCAGTGCTATGGACAATAATATTAGGCGTTGCTTCAACCACAAGAATATATCCATGCAGGCATGCGAGTGATGCAGTTATACAAATTAATACCGGATCTGCGCCTGCCTTTGCTGAAAGGCCTATAAATATAGGAATAAGAGTAACTACTGCGGTTGAAACATTGGCAACAGCTAAATGCAGAATTTGTGTGATAATTAATATAGAAGCAACAGCGATAATGGGTGAACGAAGCAAATCGATAATCCACCCAGCGCTCAAAGTTGCTCCAACCAGTTCAGCTGCCCCTGAATGATTAAAAGCATAACCAAGCGACAATGTTACACCCATTATTAGAATGGTATCAAAATTGATCTTCACCATGTTCTCCCATTTTGAACAGCCCACACCTGGAAATGCCATTAAAACAACGCCTATCAGGGTAGGTATGCTGGGATGGAGTCCATGCAGCGGTTCAGTAAACCATAAACCTACAATCAGAATTAAGATTCCGATGCATTTTTTCTCATCTGTATTGAGATTTCCTAACTTTTTCAGCTTTTTGTCCATTTCCTCTTTCAGATGATGGAATTCCTCATTTTCCTTTTGTAAGGGAAAGGACTTGATTAATATCAGCCAGGATAAAGGAATCAAAAGAAGCCATATTGGAACCGTATACATAAACCATTGTAAATAAGATATCTGAATCCCCAAAAATTGCTTTAATAATTCCACAGTCAAAATATTCCCGATTGCTGCGGTCATGACAACTGTTCCGCTGATCGTTCCGCCAAATGCAACACCAAGAAGAATCATTTTACGCAGATTCCCATCCTTCTTTACCCCAATATGGTCGAGCGCCATTAAAGCAACAGGCAATATCAATGTAGCTCTTACAGCAACGGCAGGAATAAAAAAAGCCTGAACCTGAGGAATAAGCAAAATACTGGCTAATAAGCCTTTTGCTGTACCTGCCCATTTTGCCAAAATTAAATAGGCCAGCCTTTTGGCAAGAGGAGTATCATTTACTCCCCTTGCCAGCATCATTCCTCCTATTATCAAAAAAATGGCAGGTGAGGAAAAACCGCTGAAGATAATGTCCATGGTCACAATTTTGAATAACAGCATTAACACAAGCAGCAGCACAGCAGTAACACCCAGCGGCAAAGGCTCAAATGTCCAGTAAAAAACACTTAAGACTAAAAGAGCAAGCATAATCTTGGCCGTGTCACTGCTGCCAGGTAGAAAAGCATAAACAGATGCAGATAGAACAACACCCAGCAACAAGGTAAATGCTTTTGATGAATCAATTGCAAGTGCACCGGAGGGCTTTGGCATAAAATTAACTTTTGCCTTCGTGTTCGGAGAACCCACTATACTCTCCTTCTTTCTTTGGCTTAGGCTCTTTTCTCATAGATTTTTGTTTTTGCTTTGAATTACACCCGTTGATTTCAGCACGGGGCCCTTAGCGAACCTGCGGGAAGGAATGGGAGCCTCCTGGGCTTCGCCTGTGGGGTCTCCCGCTTCCCTCTCTTCCTGCTGGAGTCTAGTGCCCTCCGCTGCAATCAACTCAGTTAGTTACACTAAGTCTTCCATCAAAAAGCAACAAACTTTACGAAAACAACAACCTTGGCCTAAATACGGCTGGCTGACTCAACCGGTGTACACAACTGAAAAAACCCTTCCAAATCCTCTAATTCTTCAAGCCGGTACACCTGATCAATAAGTAATTCTTTGGATTTTTCACTGATGATATTCTCAGTTACATCCTTAAATTTCCCAATTAATTGCTGGTCAGTCATCGGCAGAACCATGCTGCCTATAGCATGCTCAACGAAATGGCCTAGTTCCCTGCCATCTGTTAATTTAACTGTCAATTTCACCTGGTCTTCTTTTATATTCTCGTCAATCGTTAAGTGAATTTTTGACCTTAAAGCCTTCACCTCCGGCTTATTGACAAATTCGTCTGTAAACTCATTTACGCCTGCTTTTAAATGGAGGAACCCTGCAGCAACACAGTGGTAAACACTAAATTTCCCTTCAAGCCCTGTCGTAAAATCAGTTTTGCCGGTTAGTTCTTTAACAAGCGGATGGCCTGTAATATGAATTTCTTCTACTTCTTCAGGTTTTAAGTTATGTGCTCTCTGAATGGCTATGATTCCATCAATGGCCGGATGGGTAACAATGCCGCTGGCAAATGGTTTATAGCTGTTCTTCTCAATTTCCCAATTATCTCCCCAGTTATCTGTCAGAAGCTCCAATTTTGTTTCTTCTGATAAAACATTGATAAATCCGCGCTCTGCTTCCAGCGCTTTTTTAGAACTTGTAAATCCTTCGCCTGCAATGAATGCGGCCAGCATCCCATTCATTGCCGCTTTTCCCGGATGGTAGGGCTTCGTCATGGTTCCAAACATTTCCCTTAACCCGGTAGGATCTGTGGCGGCTATTCCAATGGCAAAGGAGGTTTTTTCCTCGTCCAGCCCCAATAGCTTGCTCATTGCCGCAGCGGCTCCAATTCCTCCTACACTGCCTGTTATATGCCAGCCCCGCCAATAGTGGGAAGGATATACAGCCAGGGCTAGTCTAGCCTGAACCTCACACCCTATAATGAAAGCCTCTAAAACCTCTTTCCCGGTTTTTTTCTTATATTCGCTATAAGCTAATACAGCAGGAAAAACAGGTGAAGAAGGGTGAAGGACCGTTTCAAGCAATGTATCATCAAAATCATAAATGTGGGAGGACATTCCGTTTAGCAAAGCAGCGAATAGCATATCCGCCTTTTCTTTTCTTCCCAGAATAGTCGCTTGCGGGCTGCTATCCATCAATCTTGAAACATTTAAAACTTTGTCCATTGATTCATGGTGAGCTGCTCCAATAGCAACACCGAGCCAGTTTAATAGACTTCTTTTTGCTTCATATACAGCATTTTCACTGATTTGGCCAAAATTTGTACGGTTGATATTTTTGGCAAGTTGACTGGTTACCATATTGGTCTCTCCTTTTATAAACCTGAATACTGTAAAAGCCCTTTTGCTTTTTTATACACAGGATAATCCACTAATTTATTCCTTACCGAAATAGATGCACTGCCCTTTTGTTCAGCCTCCTCAAATGCTTCTACAATTTCTCTGGCTTCCTCAAGAATTTTTTCATCCGGAGTAAAAATCTGATGAATGACATTTAGCTGTTTTGGATGGATGGCCAGCTTGGATTTAAATCCTGAAATTCTCGCCCGGTCAGCCTCTCTGCTTAACCCTTCTTCATTGGATAGATCAGGGTATACTGCATCCACTGGGCTGCCGACTCCAGCTGCTCGCGATGCATTAACAATTTGGGATCTTGCATAATAAAGTTCTTCTCCGCCATCCGTGAGCTCGCAATCTATATCTAGTGAATAGTCAATAGAGCCAAACACAAGCCTCGGAACTAAGGAATGAGAATTTGCAATTTCATAGGCAAAGTGAACGCCAGACGCTGTTTCGATAAGGGGCAGCACTTCAAAAATATCCCCTTTTCTGCCTGCTCTTTCAAGCAGCTCAATCACTGTTTGGCAAATAACTTTCATATTGCTGCCGCTTTCGGCTTTCGGAACAATGATCCCCTTCGCTCCTGATTCCACGGCACACTCGATGTCCTTTCTCCAATACACTGTTGTAAAATCATTGATTCTAATATATACATCTTTTTCAGCCGGATAATTTAGTAAGTAGTTTTTTGCTCTTTCTCTTGCAATCTCTTTTTCATTAATGGCTACAGCATCTTCCAAATCAAAAATAACGCTGTCTGCTTCACTGGATATTGCCTTTCCCATCATTTTTTCAGAAATGGCTGGAACAAATAAGTAGGAACGCTTTGGTGCCATCGTAACTCCTCCTTAATGGATATTGGATCCGATTCTTATGAAGAAATAACTTACTCAATTACTTGAGTAAGCGCATTCCCTGCCCTCATGATGTGATTTTCAACCAGCTGCCTTAGCATAATAGGATCCTTCAATTCAAGTGCTCTTAACATTTGTTTATGCTCTTCATTCGAAACAAACATTGTTTTTGGAATGAGGCTTGGAACATGTGCCGGATAACCCTCAATAAATTCCTTCGTCAGCAATTTAATTTTTTTCCAATTGCATCCCTTTTGCAGCAGCATGTGAAACTGATGATTATGGGTGATAAAGGAATCCATATCATTGTTATCAATATCCTGATCCATTTTTTCAACCAATGTGTTTAGTTCTGTCCTATCCTTTTTAGTAAGAAAATTCATTGATTTTTGGACTGTAATGCCTTCCAGGAGTGCCCTCAGATAATATAACTCTTCTATATCTTCCCTTCTAAAGCCAATTACCTGGGCTCCTTTATGGGGAAGAAATGCCACTAATCCTTCTCTCTCCAGACAGCGAAGCGCCTCCCTTACAGGCATCCTGCTCACGCCAAATCTTGCAGCTAGTTCATCTTGAATCAATCTTTCCCCTGGTTTATAAACCTGGGTAAAAATAGACTCCCTGATCATATCTGTCACTTTTTCTTGTAATGTATGAAACTCTTTGACTTGGTTCATTTTAAAACTCCTTATACATTAACAGCTTTAAAGAATTATTTTGCTAAAAGCAAAGAAATTTGCGGGAAGATGACAATCAAAACAAGCGCTACGAACATCAATCCAAAGAATGGGAGAACCCCTCTTACGACTTCCCCTACCTTCTCTCTTGTTATGCCGCTCACAACGAAGAGATTTAATCCGACTGGAGGTGTGATCATCGCCAATTCCATATTAATTGTCATGATGATCGCAAAATGAATGATATTAATATCAAACATTACTAAAACCGGAAGCAAGATTGGAAGTGTAATTAAAATGATCGCAACTGCTTCCAGGAACATTCCCAGTACGAAGAACATCAGATTGACGCCAATCATAAATATCCACTTATTTGTTGTGCTTTCTTCAATCCAGGCTGCAAAGTTTTGCGGAACCTGCTCTGTTGTCAAGAACATTCCAAAGATCATAGCAGAAGCAATAACCAGGAAAATCATCGAAGTAATATTGATGGATTCTTTAAGTACTTCTCTGAACTTAGGAAATGACATTTCTTTATAAATAAAAACTGAAACAATGATTCCGTAGAAGCAAGAAACAAATGCTGCTTCAGTTGGGGTTACAATTCCTGAGTAAATACCGCCGAGTATGATTACCGGGAGAAGGAATCCCCAAATGGCTTTATAGGTTTTTTTCCAGCGGACATTCATTGGCTCCTTAGGTAATTTCCCATAGTTATTAATTCGTGCATTAACAATTGCAGAAACAAGTAAAATACCGCCAAGCATTAATCCAGGGATAATACCTGCAGCAAATAACTTACCAACAGACTCTTCTGCAACTGATGCGTAGATAATTAATGGGATGGACGGCGGAATCAGGATTCCAAGCGTTCCGGATGCTGCAACTAATCCCATTGCATATCGCTTGCTATAGCCTGCTTTAACCATTCCAGGGATCATAATGCTTCCAATAGCTGCTGCTGTGGCAGGGCTTGACCCTGAGATGGCTGCAAAAATCATGCATGCAAGGATGGTTACAACCGCAAGTCCTCCGCGAATATGACCCACCCATGATTTTAGAGCTTCAATCAAATGATATGATATACCGCCTTTTGACATGATGATTCCGGCAAATACGAATCCGGGAATAGCCATTAGCGTTGCGGAGTTTAAAGAGTTAAACATTTTTTGAATGACAGTATAGAGTGTAAAATCGATCATTGAAAGAGCCACGATACTGGATAACCCCAAGCTGACTGCAATCGGGACTCTAATAAGACACAAAATGGCAAACACCAAAAATAACACTAAAACCGGACTCATGCTCCTACTCCCTTCTGCTCAGCTTCTTTGTTTAATTCCTGCATTTCTTCATAGAGATGTTCAAGTTCTCCTGTGATTTCACGTTTATCTCCTGTAAATGCCCGATAAGCCTTCACAATAAAGTACAACCCCAATAAACTCATGCCCACTGGCAGAACCAGATAGGTGATCCAGATTGGAATACCAACATCGATGGTAGTAATCCCCTGTTCCTTTGAAAGCGTTATCAATTCCAGGGATGAAAAAGCGAGATAAAAGGAGAAGCCCGCTCCTATTATATTACTAATACCGGCAACGATCTTTTTTATTCCTTTTGGCAGCAAATCAAACAATAACTCTACTTGAATATGGCGATTGTCTTTTAAGGCCATTCCAAAGCCGATAAATATAGCCCAAACGAGCAGAAATTCGAAAATCTCTGTTACCCATGCCTGTGGTGCATTTAGAACATATCTTGTAAATACACCGTATAAACTTACCACTACTCCTCCAATAAATAGCAATCCAGCTGCTCCTTCTTCGATGCGATCGAGCCATTTAAAGAGCTTCATACAAATCAACTCCTTTTTTTGGATTGTATCCAATCCGTGCTTGGTTTCTTTTTCAATATACAAGAAATGAAAATAAAAATAAACAGAAAATTTTATTTTTTTATTATTTTTTGTGTATTCACAATATTCCACTGTTTTGTTATACTATTTTCATCAGCCTGTATTAGCACCTGGTCAAAACTTGTTTTGTATCCAAAATCCAAAAAGGAGGTCGAAAGGTGGTATTAAAAGACAGGACTTTAGCGCTAATCAAGAAATCCTTCATAGAATGTTTCAAGGAAGCTGAAGAGAATCTCGAAAATGTTCCTGTTGTCCAAAGAAGAAATAAGGTTGGCTCTTTACATAAGGGGCTTAGGGGAGATGCTTCTTTATGAATGAAAATATTGGCTTTATCGGACTGGGAAAAATGGGTCTGCCAATGGCAAAGAATCTCCTTAAGAACGGATACAGTGTTTTTGGAGCAGATGTAAGTGAAAATGCATTAGAAGAACTCCAGGCATTGGGCGGAAATACCGGCAGCATGAAAGATTGGATTCATAAAGTGGAGTATATTGTGTTGATGCTCCCTTCCTCTGCCATCGTTAACAAAGTATTAGAAGATATTATTGACGCAATATCCTCCAGCACTCAGAAAGATCAGAATTCGCTCATGATTATTGATATGAGCAGTTCTTATCCGGCTGATACAAAAGAAAACAGCAATAAGCTGGAGACCTATAATATTGGTTTTGTCGATGCTCCTGTAAGCGGGGGAGTCAAAAAAGCAGTTGATGGGACATTGACGATTATGGCCGGAGGATCAGCGGAACATTTCGAGAAATGTAAGCGTTTGCTAGGCGCCATGGGCAGCAGTATTTCATTAGTCGGGCCATCTGGAAGCGGTCACTTAATAAAAGCAATTAATAATTACTTATCAGCTACCCATCTTTTAGCATCCTGTGAGGCTGTACAACTGCTGGAGAACTTTGGCGTGGAACCTGAAAAGGCAATCAATGTCATTAATCAAAGTACTGGCAGGAGCGGCTCTACAGAATACAAGTTCCCGAATTTCATTTTGACAGAAGCTTATAATTCAGGATTTTCTCTTGAACTGATCAAAAAAGATATAGGTATGGCAGATCAGCTTTTTAAAGATGCAGATGCTGCTACTTCATTGCCTCAAATTATATATCAAAAATTCAGTGAAGCAAGCAATGTACTGGACAAAGAAGCTGACCATACAGAGATAAATAAATTTGTCTCAGCCTATTTATTAAAAAGGGGGATTTTAAATGAAGAAAATGAAAAAATTGTTTCTGGCGGCTCTGGCTCTGGTAATGATGTTCGCCCTGGCGGCGTGCGGCAATTCTGAGAAAACAGAGGGCTCAGGAGGCGGAGTAGAAAGTGATGGAGTTCAGGAGATAACAATTAAAATTTCTCACGTTGTAGCTGAAAATACTCCTAAACATCAAGGTGCTCTTAAGATGAAAGAAGTCATTGAGAAAGAATCAGACGGCAAAATAAAAGTTCAGGTTTATCCAAATAGCTCTTTATTTGGCGATAAAGATGAATACCAGAACCTGGTTGCTGATAATGTTCAATTCATTCTACCTGATATGTCTAAGCTTGTTGGTAACGATCCTGGTTTTAATATCCCTGCCATGCCTTTCCTATTTGAAAGTGATGAGGCAGCAAATGCATTTTGGGATGGAGAAAAAGGACAAGAAATCTTTAAGCGTTTAGAAAAAGATGGTGTTTTAGGCCAGGCAATGTGGCCAAACGGTGCAAAGCACATGACTAATGATAAAAAGCAAATTACGAAACCGGAAGATCTTAAAGGCATGAAAATTCGTACACAAGGCGGCCAATTACTGGAAGCACTTTATGATGAGCTAGGCGCTGGATCTGCTTCCATTCCTTTCGGTGAATTATATACTGCTCTTCAGCAAGGAACTGTTGATGGACAGGAAAATACCTTCAGCAACATTGAATCCAAGAAATTTGATGAGGTTCAAAAGTACATGACAGTTATGGGCCATACTCGTGTTGACTATGCGCTTCTGACAAACACTAAGTTCTGGGATAGCCTGAACGAAGAAACAAAAGCAATTGTACAAAAAGGTGTAGATGAAGGAACAAAACTGGCCAGAGAATCTGCCAAACAACTTAACGATGATGCTTTAGCAAAGCTTAAGGAAAATGGCCAGGTAGAAATTCATGAATTAACTGAAGAAGAAATTGAAGCATTCAAAGAAGCTCTTGCACCTGTTTACGATGAATACGCAGAAGTGATCGGAAAAGATATTATTGAAGACGCAGAAAGCAAATAATAGAGTCCTCTCCAGTATAAGTGAAAGCAAAAAAACAACCGCAGCCAATTGTGGCGCGGTTGTTTTTTTGCAGCTGGTTATACTACAAGTCTGTCCATCAGAGACCCCTGCAGCCTTCTATATAAAAAGAATCCCAGATTCGAATCTGGAATTCTTCTAATTATATTAAGAGTTAAACAGAAACCGCCTTTTTAAGCCTTCTGCAAATTTCATCTCCAACCTCTTCTGTTGACGATGTTCCGCCAATATCTGGAGTCTTTATACCATCATTCGTAACATCCTCGATTACATCCAGTAGCTTTTTGCCCAGTTCTTCTTCACCGAAGTGGTCCAGCATCATTTTGGCAGTCCAGATTTGTCCGATTGGATTAGCAATTCCTTTGCCTACGATATCAGGAGCAGAGCCATGAACCGGCTCAAACATGGATGGATACTTTCCGTTAAGATTGATATTAGCTGCAGGAGCAATTCCAATGCTTCCCATAATTGCGCCTCCAATATCGGTTAAGATGTCGCCAAATAGATTGCTTGCTACGATGACATCAAATATTTGAGGACGAGTTACAAAAAATGCAGCTAGTGCATCAATATGGTAGGAAGCTGTCTGCACATCCTGATACTCTTTCTTGACTACGTTGAATACTTCATCCCAGAAAGGCATGGAATGGAAAATGCCATTAGACTTGGTAGCTGATGTCACATGGCCCCTTCTTTTCTTTGCAAGTTCGAAGGCATAGCGCATGGCTCTTTCTGTTCCTTTTTTTGTAAAAACAGCATTCTGGATGGCCAGTTCATCCTCACCTTTGTGAATTCTCCCTCCTACTTCGCTATACTCTCCTTCACTGTTTTCCCTGACTACGATTAAATCAAAATCATTAGGGTTGACCAGAGGCGACTTTAACCCTTTAAAATATTTTGCCGGACGAATATTAATAGATTGTTCAAATTCCCTTCTGATTTTAATTAACAGGCCCCATAAGGAAATGTGGTCCGGCACTAAAGCTGGGTTACCGATGGCACCAAGAAAAATAGATTCAAAGTTTTTTAATGTTTTTAAGCCATCTTCTGGCATCATCTTCCCATGTTCAATATAATATTCGCTGCTCCATGGAAAGGATTGAAATTCGAATTTTAATCCGCCATGTACTTCTGCAACCGTTTCTAATACCTTTAATGAAACTGGTACTACCTCTTTTCCGATTCCGTCTCCCGGTATTACGGCAATTTCATATTTTTTCATGATCATACAGCTCCTTTATTTGTTTTTTGGTTATAATTTTCATATTTTGTAATCTCCTGCTGGTATAAATCGTCCCCGTTTGAATCATAAGCGACAAGCAAAGGAAAATCCTGAACTTCTAATCTTCTTATCGCTTCCGGCCCTAAGTCTTCATATGCAACCACCTGGACAGCTTTCACTCTCCTGCTTAAAATGGTTGACAACCCTCCAATCGCTGCAAAAGAAACAGCTCCATATTTCTTGCAGGCATCCTTGACCAAATCCCTCCTTGGGCCTTTGCCAATCGTTCCGACAACACCATATTCGTACATTGAAGGTGCATAAGGGTCCATTCTAAATGCAGTAGTCGGTGCCACCGGCCCTATTACCTGACCAGGTTTTGGGGGACATGGACCTGCATAAAAGATGACTTCTCCTTTTAGATCCACTGGCAAAGACTGATTATTTTCAAGCAGCTCTACCATTCTTTTATGTGCAGCATCTCTAGCCATGTAAATGGTTCCTGAAAGCAGAACCGTATCGCCGATTTTCAATTTTTTAATGTCTTCCTTGGTAATAGGTGTTTGCAGCCTGTATTCCGGCAAACTGTTCCCTCCTAACTTTTCGTTTATATAACAATTGTTTTCTTTCTTGCAGCATGGCACTGAATATTGACTGCAACAGGCAAAGCCGTAATATGGCATGCGTAGGTTTCAATAGGCACCCAAAGGGCTGTACTCGTTCCGCCAAGTCCCTGCGGTCCAATCCCTGTATCATTAATGGCTTCAAGCAATTCCTGTTCCAGCTCTGCAATGTGCGGGTCAGGATGATGAACACCGATTTCTCTTAATACAGCATGTTTCGCAAGAGAAGTCACTTTATCAAAACTGCCTCCAATCCCTACTCCTACCACAACGGGCGGGCATGCCTTTCCTCCAGCCTCTTTGATCGTCTGAAGGACAAATTTCTTCACACCTTCAACACCTTCTCCTGGGAGCAGAAATTTCATGGCGCTCATATTCTCACTGCCGCCGCCCTTTGGCAGGACAGTAATTTTAATTTGATCACCAGGCACAATGTCCGTATGTACGACTGCTGGTGTATTATCACCTGTGTTTACACGCAGTAAAGGATCACCTACAACCGATTTGCGCAAATAGCCCTCTCTGTATCCAGTCCTCACTCCTTCTTGAATGCTGTCAAGGTAGTTGCCGCCTGTTATATGCACATCCTGTCCTATTTCTACAAAAACAACTGCCATCCCCGTATCATGGCAATAAGGCATGTGATTGGTTTTGGCTTCATCAGCATTTTCCAGGAGCTGCTGAAGAATGGATTTGCCGATCGGAGAAGCTTCTGTTTTTTCGGCACGCCTGAACCCCGCCAAAACATCCTCCGGCAAATAGTAGCAGGCTTCCCAGCAAAGCTTGGCAACGCTTTCAGTTAAAACCTCAGCATCTACAATCCTCATTTAATTCTCCCCTTTTCCCTCAATAAGCTTAATCAGGTTTTTTAAATCCTCTTTCGTATGTTCCTTTAAGCTTTTTGCTGCTTTTTCAGGATCTCTTTCTCTAATCGCTTTAAAAATTTCTTTGTGCCCTTTTAAAATGATTTGTCCGCGTTCATTACCCTCAATATTTAAAAGCCGATAATAATAAGTTAAGGAATGAAGCTCATCCACCAGTTTTTTTAACCTTACATTTTCGCTTATTAAGATGATTTGCTCATGAAACTTTGTGTTCCACTTTACGATTTCTTCCTTTTCATTTTTTTCGATAGCCGTTTCTGTTCCAGCTAATATTCTTTCCAGTTCTTCTATTTGCGACTCTGTTGCCCGCTCTGCTGCCAGAGCCACAGCAGCGGATTCAAGCGCAATCCTGCAGCCGTATATATCCCTTACATCTTTCAGCGTAGGCTTATATACAGTTATCTGAGACTTTTCATCCATGATCAAAAGGCCCTCATTGATCAAAGTCCGGATCGCTTCTCGCACCGGGCTGCGGCTAATGGAGAATTGCTTGGCAAGCTGGGCATCATATAAGCGGTCGCCTGGTTTATATTCTCCGTGCCAAATTCGCTCTTTTATGGTTTGCTGAATTTGCAGGTAAAACGGAAGTGCCTTCTCAAGTGGTTTCCGGCTCACATTTGCCCCCCTTTCATTTAGTGATTGATAATCTGTCGGCTGTCGACAGCTTTAATTTTATAATAGTACCAATTATCATAAAATTCAATAAATAATCAAGGAAACACCATTCTTCTTTAACCTTGCAGAATGGTGTTTCATAACTGGAAGTACGACTAATGCCAACTGTTATTCTTCTATTCCCATTTCCTTGAAAATTTCCTGGACAGTCTTAAAACTATCCAATGAAGCCGGTACTCCGCAGTAAATTGCAGTCTGTAAAAATATCTCCTGAATTTCTTCTTTTGTTACTCCATTATTAATTGCACCGCGTAAGTGAAGCTTTAATTCATGCGGGCGATTCAATGCAGTCAGCATAGCTAAATTGATCATGCTTCTCGTCTTTTTAGGCAATCCTTCTCTAGTCCAAATTTCTCCCCAGCAATATTCCGTCACTAACTCCTGAAGAGGCTTTGTAAAACTGGTAGCATTTTTAATTGAGTTATCAACATATTCAGCCCCTAAAACATCACGCCTCACTTGCAATCCTTCATCAAATTTTACACTCATTTTATATCCTCCTTTGATTTATGGTTTGGATCTGGTTAAATTTGCCTGTTGATTTCCGCTCCAGGGACTCAGCGACCGCGGGCGGTCCGAAGCTCCTCGGTGCATTCGCACCTGCGGGGTCTCCCGCTGACTCGCTTCTCCCGCAGGACTTTGAATAAGCATCCTCGAATAAACACCGCACGAAGAAAATGCGAATGCATTTTCGAGGATCTCGTGCCCTCCGCTCCAATCAACAGGGTGCTAAAAATCAACACTAAGCGTTAACTCAGCCTATGTTTTAAAAAAAATGTACCTAAAGCGATTGTCACTACCTGCCCCTCTTCATCTATAATTTTGCACTCTGAAACAACTGTACTTTTTCCTAGATGAATAATTACAGGTTTTGCGTACAACTTCTTCCCTTTGCCTGGTCTGATATAATTCATTTTCAATTCTAAGGTGTAGACTTGAGAATCTTTTGGTATCTTGGTCATTATATGAAAACCAATAGCTACATCTGCCAATGTATAGAGAGCTCCTCCTTGGGCAACATCGTATGTATTTGCATTTTGCATACCCAATTTCATGCTCATTTCGCCATTTTCTTCAAAACCGATCCCTAAAAGTCTCCCTGTGTAATGCAGTTCCTCTTTTGATCCCTTAAGTGCCTTTATCACATGGAAAACCTGTTCTAATTCCTCGCTTGAAAGATTCTCAATTTCTTTTAAAATATCACTGGCAGCTGTCATGGTTTTAATTTCGCAGTCCTCCTCCCTTAAGTATTGATTAATAAACCATCTAACCTTAGGATACTGGATCCAATTAAAAACGTCTATACTTTTCTGAATCTTTTTAATAATCTATATAAAGTTTTATATAATAAAACAAAATATGCTTTTTTACTATTAAAATATTAATAATTATGATATAATGAAAATAATTATAGGCAAAAACTATAAATGGAACAAGGGTGACTTTAGATGGATATAAAACAATTAGAGGTTTTTAATACGATCTATAAACACAAAAACTTTTCAAATGCAGCGAAGGAGCTTTTTATTTCACAGCCCACTGTAAGCGCTCACATTAAAAGCTTAGAGGAAGATCTAGGGCTGCAGCTGTTTAACAGAAAAAATAAAGCGATGGGCAATTTAACGGATGCCGGAAAAATTCTCTATCAGTATTCCACCCAAATCCTTTCTCTTGTTAAGGAGGCTGAAGCTTCATTGGCCAATTATAAACAAGGCCATTCCGGTTCCTTGTCTTTGGTCACTTCGCATTCGTTTTGTTATTGGGTTTTGCCAAAAATATTAGAGAAATTTAGTCACCTATATCCGTCCGTTGACATTATCCTGCATACAGAATTCACACCCAAAATGATTGAAATGGTTTATAACCGTGAGGTACACTTTGCGATTGCAAGAACGAGTACACCTGACTTCAGCGACGACCTTCTTCGCAGTGAACTGATTGGACAGGATCCTTCTGTTTTTGTTGTTTCACCACATCATCGACTCGCCGATGCAACGGATGTATCAATAGAAGATATTCTACAAGAACTATTTATTGTTTACGGGAAAAAGTCAAGCTTCTGGCCGCAAATTGAAAGTATGTTTACCAATATGGGCTATACTCTTAAAACAGGAATGGAACTGAATGATATCAATGCCGTCAAGAAAATGATTGAAATCAACATGGGGATTTCCATTTTACCGCAAATTTCGGTCCAAAATGAGCTTGAGAACGGAACGATTAAAATGGTTAAAGTTGAAGGCTTTCCCCAAATCATGCGATATTCAAATTTAATATACCAAAAAGATTTAATCATGACAGGAGCTATTGAAAATTTCGTTAAATTCATTCATGATACCAAGCCTTATTCCTTGGAAGGACCCATTTAAAAACAGGCTGTCTCAAAAGTTTTTTGCACCCTGTTGATTGGAGCGGAAGGGGCTAATCCCGCGAAAATGCATTCGCATTTTCTTCGTGCGGTGTTTATTCGAGGATGCTTATTCAAAGTCCTGCGGGAGAAGCGAGTCAGCGGGAGACCCCGCAGGTGCGAATGCACCGAGGAGCTTCGGACCGCCCTCGGTCGCTGAGTCCCTGGAGCGGAAATCAACAGGCCAAATTTTACAGAGCTATTGTCTTACCAAAAGAGGGTGTCCAAAAGCTATACTTTTGGGACACCCTCTTTTTTAAATGTTTTTAGCTTTAATTCCCGGGATTTTTGTAATAAATCCCCATAAATCTTGTGACTGTTGAAGAACCCTTTCGCCAAGTTGCCTGGCCAGCATACTCTCGGAACCAAATTCATCGCGCCATGACCACAATCGCCTCGTACTTTGGTGCAAAGGATGTTCGTCTGTAAAACCCATAGCGCCATGTACCTGATGGGCAATCCGGGAGCCAGCCTCTGCTGCATCACCAAGCTGGATTTTTGCCATGGCAGCTTCCTCCGCACTAATCGTTGAATCAATATTTGAGATGATAAAATCGGCAACAGCCAAAGAAGCTGTTGTTTCACCAGCTAAAACAGCAAGATTCTGCTGAACAGCCTGGAATTTGCCAATGGGCCTGCCGAATTGTGTTCTTTCTTTTGTATAAGTAACCGACAACTCCAAAGTTCTTTCCAAGGCACCTGCCATTAGCATTACCCTTGTCAGTGCTGCCAAATTTATAAATTCACTTATCATTCCATTATCTATGGCCTTGACCTCATGATCATTCAGACGGACTTGGTTGAGAAGGACTTCATCACGAGGATCACCTGCTAAGTTCTCATGGTGGCGGGCTTCACAATTTTCTAATGATACATTCGCAATCATTCTTTTATTCTCAAAAGTTTTACCTAAGACTGTAATGGTTCTGGCATTTCTGGCCCATGGGACATATTTCGCTTTTCCGGATAGTACCCAGCCCGAGTCGGCCTTGTCAAATTCAATTTCATTTTCAAAAGAAAACGTACTAATTTGATCACTTATGGGCAGGCCGCTTTTTTCCAGTGCGATCTTAGAGAGGATATTTTCAGCCAGTGGCACAGGGGCAGCGTAATATCCGGCGGTCTTGACCAGGGTCATAAAGTCGCCTAAATCACCTCCGGATCCGCCTCTCTCTTCACTAATTCCAACTGATGTTAATCCCAGTTCTTCAAGTGTCTTCCACAGCATTGCCGGGAATTCACCTTTCTCTGCAGCTATAATTAACTCCTTTGTACAAAGATCTTTTAATACCTTGCTTACCGTATCCTCCAGCATAGACCTTATTTCACTCATCGTACTCCCAACCCCCTTGCAATGATCCCGCGCAGTATTTCTGTCGTTCCTCCCCGCAGAGTAAAGCCTGGGGCATGAAGAATAGCCTGAGCCAATAATGCATCAAACCTGGATTCTGCTGTTACGGAAGGATTGCTTGGAATCAGCAGCCTTGCTACTTTAATAATTTCATTTTCATATTCTGTCCCCAGGTCCTTTACAAGGGCTGCTGCGATTTCCGGTGATTTTCCCTGTTCAAGCAAACCGGCTACACCCAAAGACATTTTGCGGAGTGTCCATAACCTGGCAACAAGACGTCCAACGGCAATTTTGGCATAATCGCTGTCAGAATCCGAAAGCCTTCTTACTAACTCTTCCAGCAGCGGGTATGTACTCATAAACCGCTCAGGGCCGCTCCTCTCATACGCAAGCTCTGCCAGGCTTTGCTTCCAGCCTTCCCCCTCTTCCCCGATTATCATATCCTCCGAAACCTCAACGTCTTCCATTATGACTTCATTAAAATGATGTTCCCCCGTCATTAAGTGGATCGGGCGGATCGTTATCCCTGGTGCAGATAGATCCAGCAGGATCTGGCTTAGTCCCTCATGTTTTTTATCACCTAAAGGGGCAGTACGGACTAATGTAATCATATAATGAGCATGGTGGGCTCCACTGGTCCATATTTTGCTTCCATTAACAATCCATTTATTTCCGGACTTTTTGGCCCTGGTGGAAACGGAAGCAAGGTCTGACCCGGAATTAGGTTCGCTTAAGCCAATTGCAAAATAGATTTCACCTTTTGCAAGCAATGGCAGAAACCGCTGTTTTTGCTCTTCGGTTCCGTAGCGCAGCAATAAAGGACCTGTTTGCCGGTCCCCAAACCAATGTGCTGCAACTGGCGCTCCTGCTGCAAGAAGCTCTTCGGTTACCACAAATCGTTCTAAAGCAGATCGTTCATGGCCTCCATATTTTTTAGGCCAGGTCATTCCAAGCCAGCCTTGCTGACCGATTTTACGGCTGAATTCTGCTGAGTAACCTCCCAGCCACGTGTCACACTTTGGTTCAAAGCTCCCCTGTATACTTGCCTTATTTAAAAACTCTCTTATTTCCTTTCGCAAATATTCAGCTTCTTCCGGTAATTCAATATTGGGCAGAGTTAATTCCTTCAAAATCATTCCTCCTATATACCAAGAGTCAAAAGATATTAACCAGAAATATGCTTACCTTCCTTTAAACACAGGCCTCCTTTTTTCCTTAAATGCAGCAAGTGCTTCATTGCGGTCTTCTGTTTTCAGCACTCGTCCATATGCTTCAGCTTCATATAAAAGTCCCTCTTCCAATGTCACTGATCGGCCAAAATTGATTGCCGCCTTTGATTCCCGTATTGATAAAGGTGCATTCTGATTAATTTCCTCTGCTAATTCCAGGGCCCTTTCCATTACTGGCTGATCTCCAACAGTCTCATTGATCAAGCCGATGCTTAAAGCCCTTTCGGCACTTATCTTTTTGCCGGTTAGGATTAGCTCCTTTGCATATAAGTCACCAACTGCTCTTAGAAGCCTTTGCGTCCCGCCAACGCCAGGAATTATTCCAATCTTGACCTCGGGCAGGCTAAATAAACTATGTGAGGCTGCTATTCTTATATCACAGGCTAGGGACATTTCAAGCCCCCCGCCTATGCATAATCCATTCACAGCTGCAATGACAGGTTGGGGAAGGCCTTCAATTTCCAAATAAGTTTGCCTGGCTTTTTCCAGGTAATCCTGCACTTCCTGTGAATCCATGTTAATCCTCTCTTTTAAATCCGCACCAGCTGTAAAGGCTTTGGATCCGGCACCTGTAATAATAACTGTTTTATAAAAATCGGATTCCTTTATCTTGATCAGCGAATCATACAGCTGCAGGAACGTTTCAGAATCAAGTGCGTTATACCCATTCTCCCTATATAGCTGCAAGATTGCCGTCTCGCCATTTTCCTGAAAAATAACACTCAATTTTATTTCACTTCCTTGATTCCTTGTTTATGATTCAATATGCAAATGGTTAGATTGCTTTTACCATACCGCCATCTACCAAGAGAGAAGTTCCGGTAACAAATGAGCTTGCATCAGATGCGAGGAAAGCAACGACCTTTGCAAATTCTTCCGGATTCCCATAACGCCCTAAAGGAATCGACTTTTTAGAGGCTTCCTCTATTTCATCTCGGGTTTTCCCCTGATTATCTGCTTTCATTTGATCTAGGAACGCGACCCGGTCAGTCGCAATTCTTCCTGGAGCGACTGTGTTTACGAGGATGTTATATGGTGCCAGTTCTTCTGCGAGGCTTTTGGCCAGCCCAACCACTCCCAATCGGAAGGTATTGGATAGAATAAGGCCAGGAATTGGCGTTTTAATAGAAGAAGAAGCGATGTTAATAATACGTCCGCCCTCTTTCTTTAAATCTGGAAGGGCAGCCCGAATCAGCCTGACATAGCTTAATAGATTTAATTCAAATGCATTTTGCCAATCTTCATCAATAAATTTTTCGAAAGTTCCCCCTGGAGGGCCGCCTGCATTATTTACAAGAATATCAATCTTCCCTAATTCTTGATTTGTTTTTTGCAGCAGTGCCTGGATTTCATCCGGTTTTGTAATATCGCACGAAAAATAAGAGATTTTGCCTTCACCCAAGCTATTAAGCTCTTCTTTCACTTGCTGCAGTTTATCTTCATTCCGGCTTGTTAGCATCACATGGGTTCCCTCTTTGGCCAGTTCGGATGCGATTGCCTTTCCTAACCCCTGGCTTGATGCCACTACTAATGCTACTTTTCCTGCTAGATTCAGCTCCATACTATACCGACCATCCTTTTAATTTTTATTTGTAGTAGACTCTGTTAATCTTACCTGTTGATTTTCGCTTCAGGCACTCAAGCTTTCCGCGGGCGGTCCGACGCACCTCGGCGCATATTGCGCCTGCAGGGTCTCCCTTTGACACGCTCCTCCCGCAGGACTTTGAATAAGCATCCTCGAATAAACACCGCACGAAGAAAATGCGAATGCATTTTCGCGGGATTAGCGCCTTCCGCTCCATTCAACAGGGTGCTAAGATCAACAATGAGCATTTACACACCCTTGAATTACCTGCCAGATCTTTATGGCAGCCGGGTCACACAGAATTGCTCATCATGGCCGAGAACTTCCGATTTTACATATTTTCCTGAGGCCACTTCTAAAATTTCCTGATAAATTTCATTTCCCATTTGTTCGAATGTTTTTTCTCCAGTTAATACCTGGCCTGCATTGATATCGATGTTTTCTCTCATTTTTGAATAGGTCTTCGGGTTTCCGGTGATTTTTATTACAGGGATACCCGGAAATCCTGTTGGCGTTCCTCTTCCTGTTGGGAAAAGGATTATTTGGGCGCCAGCGGCCACTTCCCCTGTCGATACCTCCCCGTCATGGCCAGGAGAATCAAGTAAAAACAGACCTTTTTTATCAGGCTGGTGTCCATATTGAATAACACCTGAAAAAGGAGCATTTCCTGACTTCTTCATGCTTCCGAGAGACTTTTCGACTACGCTTGACAAGCCCCCTGCATAATTCCCTGTGGAAATTAAATGTGTTCTCTCTTTATTGCTTGAGTTTTGTGTCTGCCTTCTCAGCTTTTCTTCTGTCCTAAAAATCGTTTCCCTTATTTCATTTGCTACTTCTTTATTAACAGCTCTTCTCGCCAATATTTCTTCCGTGCCAATTAACTCGGTAATTTCACTTAAGATAGAGGAACCCCCTTGGGACACAAGCTTATCAGAAGCTATTCCTAAAGCAGGGTTGGCGATTAAACCGGATGTCATATCCGAACCTCCGCAATTTAATCCAATCATTAATTCACTTACGGGTACTTCTTCGCGAACCTGCCTTGAAGCAATCTGCTGCATTTCCCTAGCAATCTTGCTTCCTTTTTGAATGGCTGCCAGGGAATCTCCTTCCGTCTGAATGACGACAGTCTCCAGCATTTTATTTGCAGGTGCAATTCCATCCGCCAATTCATATGGAGAGAATCTTTCACAGCCCAAACCGACTACGACTACTCCTGCAAAGTTCGGATTTTTTCCAATGGAGATTAAAGTTTTGGCTGTGACCTCCAAATCTTCCCCAACCTGGCTGCAGCCTACCGGATGCCGAAAATAGACGCTCCCCGGGACTTGGTTGGCTATTCTTTCGGCCACTTTAGCTGAACAAAAAACAGATGGAATGATGGCTATTTGATTCCGAATACCTACGGAACCATTTTTTCTTCGGAATCCCATAAATGTATCTGCCATTATTTCAGCCCCCTTTCACAGTACATATTATGATTATGGATGTAAGCTCCTCTTTGGACTGGGACTATCATTTTTCCAATTTCTTCACCGTATTTTAAAACGCTTTCATCTTTTTCAATATTAGAGATTGCTACTTTATGGCCGAAAGGGATGTCCTCCAGCAGCACGACCTTTTCTTCTCTGTCATTAAATCGCAGAATACACTCTTCACCTTTTTTCAGATCAGTAAGGGCAACAGCCACATTATCTGAGCGATCTATCACAAGAGCAGCTTTCTGAAGATTTATAGTGTTTTCCATTATTAACCCTCCTAGTTAGCTATACTGATGGACAGTCAATTTCCTTTGAATATCTCCGTTCTCGTCAAATGCCATCTGATGTGATCCTTTTATGGTAAACTTGCGGTTTGATTTTTTTAGCTCCTCAATTACTGGGCAGGTCGCGAATAATCGATTCAAATGAAGCGTATTTGGGATTTGGACAATTTTAATCATTTCTTTGGCGACCTGTGGGCCAAGACTGTAGATGGCTGTTTCTACTGTTTCCTGTTCTGAGTCGAATATCATCGGAAGCATGGCACGCCTTAAATATGTTGCCGTAAGAGCATTCGTATATGTAGATTTGCGGTCCATTTTGTCCACCAATCTCTGTGTCGTAAAATCAGCCAGTCCAATTCCTTGGGCATTGCCAAAAGACTTTTCTGCCAGATCCAGAACAGCCAGTTTGCTGACAGCTGGAAATTCCGGTTCCTGTACACCGTCAATACGCCATCTTCCTATGATATTGGGGTCCATGCCAGTACCGCTAAAGCATTTACCCATTTCCTCCACTAGAAGTAAATCAATTTCATCAACTGGCAGGCTCGGCATCATAGCTTTGGAATAATTGAGAAGCTCCGCTTCCCTGGAATGCCAGTTTTCCACTGTTACACCTGCTATATCAGCCGTTTCATCATAACCATTTTCTATAATGGCCAGTCCCATCAGAATAGGACTGTTTTTTAGCGCAAAAGAAGATACCTCTTCAATATTTTCAGCCATTTTTAAAGCGCCGTCGCTGTGGACAAAAGAAGCTCCTTTTATTTTGCCGAGTCCAATGGTGACCATTTTACTCAAGCCGCTCTCCACTCTGCCTCTAAAAGCTGTATGGGCTTTAACGCGGTTAATAACCAGGATTCCATCAGCTTGATAGGCGTTTTTGTCCATGTAAACCGGCTGTCCTTTAGGCGTGTGGCCTAAAAGCTGTACCTCCATGGAAGAACGGATTTCTGCGCCAACCGTTTCCTCTGTGATGCCGAGATGTCTAAGAACCTCTATCTGGCCTTCCGCTGTTGCACGTCCATGGCTGCCCATTGCCGGAACCAGAAAAGGCTTGAAGCCTCTGTCCTTTAGAAAAGCTGCTGTTTCTTTCAGGATCTGAACAATATTGGAGATCCCTCTGCTTCCCGCTGTAATCGCTATCTCAGCATTCCTCGGCAAACTTTCTGTCGAGAGATATTTACTTAACTCGCTGTGTATTTTCCCTTTAATATCAGTAAGTCGATCATCTGGAAATTGCTGTTCAATTTCATAAAGCTCGAACAACTCCTCACTCCCTTTCATTTTTTAAAAATCATAGTAAAAAAGTCAATTATATACCAATAGTATAAAATATTTCTGAAAATTAAGTCAATAAATTATTGATTAACTTTATTAATTTATTATATTTTATAGAAAATATTAATAAAATGAAATATAATTATATTCATAATCTTCAATAAAAATAGGTTATTTTGGCTGTCACTCTATTGATTTGAGCGGAAGGAGCGAAATCACCGTAAATCCTTTCGCATTTCCTTCGCGAGGTGTTTATACGATGATGCTTATTCAAAGTCCAGCGGGAGGAGCGTGTCAAAGGGAGATACCGGAGGCGCGTATGCGCCGTGGAGCTTCGGACCGGGCGCGCAACGCTTGAGCGCCTAAAGCGGAAATCAACAGACAAGATTAACGGAGCGAATTTTTTATAGAAAAGGAGAATCGACCATGACAGAGGATAATAAAACAAAAAAATTGACCTCATATGGAGATAAGGGGTTTAGCCAGTTTATTAGACAAGCCTTTAACAGGCATCTTGGCTATGCCCCTGAGGATTTTACCAAACCTGTTATCGGCATTTGCAATACTAAGAGTGAAATTAACCGCTGCCACTCCCATATTGAACCTTTAATTACAGCCATTAAAAATGGTGTCCTTATGGCTGGCGGAATCCCATTGGAGTTCCCTACTATATCTCTGGGAGAAATTAACACAAGTCCAACAACCATGCTTTATAGGAATCTTGCAGCCATGGATACAGAGGAAATGATCCGTGCCCAGCCTATCGATGGAGTTGTATTAATAGGCGGATGCGATAAGGTAACACCCTCTCAGCTGATGGGTGCGGCCAGTGCCAACATTCCTTCCATCCTTATTACAGGGGGGCCAATGAATAATGGAGAGTATGAAGGCCGGACTTTGGGAGCCTGTTCTGACTGCAGGTTTTTTTGGCAGGAATACCGCGGTGAAAAAGTCAATGACCAGGAAATTAATGAAATAAATAAGGCGTTGGCTCCCACTGCCGGACATTGTATGGTTATGGGCAGTGCCAGTACGATGGCGGTATGTGCAGAAGCAATGGGAATGATGCTTCCCGGCGGCGCTGCCATCCCGGCAACACACAATCGCAGGCTTGAACATGCTGTTCAGACAGGAAAGCAGATTGTTGAATTAGTAGAAAAGAATATTACCCCGTCACAAATCATTACAAGGAAATCACTTGAAAATGCCATACGAATGTTAATGGCTGTAGGAGGATCAACAAATGCCGTCATACATCTGACAGCCATTGCAGGTCGTTTGAATATCGAACTGCCGCTGGATCTATTTGATGAACTAAGCAGAACCACACCATTTATCGCCAATTTGCGCCCTGCTGGCAAGTTTCAGATGGAGGACTTCTTTAAAGCAGGCGGTGCTCCTGTGGTACTGAAGGAGCTTGAATCTTTGCTGTATACAGAGGAATTGACGGTCACAGGAAAAAGCCTTCGTGAAAACTTAAAGGATGTCAGATGCTCTGATACATACAGAGAAATTATTACACGTTTTGAAAAACCATTGCATCAGGAAGGAGGCATAGCCGTATTAAAAGGCAATCTTGCACCGAATGGAGCTGTCATAAAACCGAAGGCCGCATCTAAGGAGTTATTAAAACACAAAGGACGGGCTGTTGTTTTTACTTCATTAAAAGATCTTGAGGAAAGAATCGATGATCCGGAGCTTGATATCTCACCGGACGATATAATGGTGCTGCAAAATGCAGGACCGATTGGCGGTCCAGGCATGCCAGAAGCAGGGATGCTGCCGATTCCCCAAAAGCTTTTGAAACAGGGAGTACGTGATATGATTCGAATTTCCGATGCCAGGATGAGCGGCACTGCCTTTGGTACGGTCATACTTCATGCTGCACCAGAAGCTGCTGCAGGGGGTCCTATCGGCCTTGTTAAAACAGGTGATATAATTGAACTTAATGTAGAGGAACGGGTCCTTCAGCTCCATGTTACAGATAAAGAGCTGAAAAAGCGGCGTATGGAATGGAAACCGCCTTCATATTTTGAAAGAGGCTATACCTCTCTGTACCAAAAGCACGTTCTTCAAGCTGATAAGGGATGTGATTTTGACTTTTTGGTTTCTAATCCCGATAAACGCTAATTGACAGAAATGGGCTGTTCCCGCCATGGAGAACAGCCCATTTTTTCAATTTGCTTTTAAGTCCTTCACAGGATTTTTTAACGGTTCAAAACCATCAATCTGGCATTCTACCACATCTCCATCTCGAATGACGACCGCTCCTGGAGTTCCAGTGGAAATAATGTCCCCCGGAAGAAGTGTCATAACTTTGGAATGGAAAGATACTAAGTGCCAAGGATTAAAGGTCATATTGGAAACAACATTTTTCCGGTGCAATTTTCCATTGATAACTGTAGAGACATTTAAATCTAGTACATTTTCTACTTCATCCGGTGTCACTAACTGCGGACCAAAGCTAAAGAAAGTATCAAAGCTTTTTGAACGGGTTAGATAGCGGGGATTCAGCTGCAGAATATCTTCTGCAGTCATATCTATGATCGTAGTAAAACCCGCAATCACATTCGGTGCATCTTCAACGGAAACGTCCTTGCATTCTTTTCCGATTATAACACCCAGTTCGGACTCTGCTGTTGTACGGTTTGATTGGTTCGGTATTTTTATTGTATCTTCCGGGCCAATAATGGATGTAGTTGGCTTCATAAAGCTTGCTGGTTCTGTATTTGGAGCAGATTCACTTAAATCTGCTGCATGTTCTACATAATTTAACCCTATGCCCCAAATTTTTTGGGGGAATCGGTATAAAGGTCCATATTCAATATTGCTTGGAGGAATTACCTCATGAAAATCTTCAATCATACTTTTTCCGCCATTAATATACCAATCTGTTAAATGCCTGAGCTGTCCGGAGTCAATAATTTCTAAAACCTTTGTTGCCCAATTTGCATTCAGGTTTTTATTGATGGACTCTACCAGTACCGCCCCTTGTCCGGTTATGATCGCAGCCTTCTCTTCCCCAAATCTTTTTACCGTTGCTAATCGCATATTTTCATCTCCCTATCAAAAATGTATGGTTTCCTGTATATGACTTAGTAATGACATTGTCAGTTTTCAGCCATTTCTACTTCAATCCCTTTTTTCTTTAAGGTTTCATCGACCCATGACCGGTCCCACAGTCCCTGGCCAATGGATCGCATAGTCTCTTCTTCCTTAGCTGCCAATTCAAGTGCTTTTTCTAAAACAACTCTGGCTTCATCTCTTGGGATGACAACAACACCATCATCGTCCCCGACAATAATATCACCTGGGGAAACGGGAACATTTCCGCAGCTAATGACTGTATTTATCTCGCCTGGCCCTTCTTTATAAGGCCCCCTGGGTGTTGTTCCCTTTGCAAAAACAGGCAGCCCCAGTTTGGCTATCCCTAATCTGTCCCTTACAGCCCCATCTATTACAAATCCGCCAATCCCTTTCGTTTTTGCATAAAAGGACATGATTTCACCAATCATGGCATGTTCTGTATCACCGCTTGCATCTATAACGATAATATCCCCCGGCCGTGCAATGTCCATCGCTTTATGTACAAGTAAATTGTCTGAAGGGTGGGTCCGAACCGTTAAAGCACTGCCAGCCATGTGAACACCAGGCTCGTTGATAGGCTTAATCGCATAGTTCATTACCCTCATTCTGCCCATCACATCTCCAAGAACGGAAGTGGCGATAATTCTGCATTCATCGATGATGCTCTGGTCAATCCGCACAAAATCATTTATAACACGATAGCCTGTGCTTCCCATTTTCATACCTCCAGGATTTTATTTATAAATTCTTCTAAATTACCTGGCTGTTAAAAGAGATTTATTGATGAGGGACAGCGGTGTTTCTCCAGATAAACCCCTTACCAGATTTTCAGCAGCAAGGTAAGCCATTTTAGCTCTTGTTTCTGAGGTAGCCGAACCCATATGCGGCAGTGTAACTGTATTTTTCATCTCAAGAAGTGCATGATCACGGTTTATTGGTTCTTCTTTATAAACATCAAGCCCAGCACCTGCTATTTGCCTGTTCTTCAAAGCTTCGACTAAAGCTTCTTCATTTACAGTCTCCCCCCGGGAACCATTAATAAAAATGGCGGTCTTTTTCATTAATTGAAATTCACGATAACTGATCAAATCTTTCGTTTCCTCAGTAAGAGGAGTCATTAAACAAATAAAATCTGACTTGGACAGCAGCTCATCAAGTTCGGTCTTCTTTGCGCCATAAAGTTCTTCGGCATTTTCGTTCCTGCTTCTGTTATGGTATAAAATCTCCATATCGAACCCAAAGTTAGCCCGTTTGGCGATGGCCGAACCAATTCTCCCCATTCCAATAATGCCGAGAACTTTATGATGAACATCCAATCCAAATAGATCTTCCTCTATAAGTCTTTCCCACTTCCCATCTTTCACAAATCTGTCCATTTCGCAAATCCTTCTAGCAGCAGACAGCAACAATCCAAATATGGTATCTGCGGTAGTGTCAGTTAAAACATCTGGTGTATTTGTTGCCATTATTCCCCTGCTTGTGAGTTCATCCATATCAAAATTGTTATAGCCGACTGAAACATTGCAGACAATTTTTAATTGAGGGGCTTTATCAAGCAATTCTTTATTGATGCTCATGCCGCTTCCGAGCAGCCCGCGTGCATCATGTAAGTCCTTTAAAAATTCCGGATTTAACCAGCTATCCAGATTTTCATAATAGCTTACCTGGCAATATTCCTTTATATAAGACAGCACTTCATCAGGAACTTTTTTATAAATCACAACTTTTGGTTTCATATCTGCTCCTTAAATCCATTTTAGAGTTTTCAGGACTAAGCAATACATTATGGCTTTGACTGTTTTTCCCATATTCGACATCTTCCCCGCCCTTTCCTGCTGAATCACTCTCCTATGATCTGAAATTGCATTTTTTAATTGCTGGTAAACAGGTTCAGTTTTTCATCGGATAATCCATCATCATGCAGGAGCCAGCATGGCTATTCCTTTTCAGATAAATCTGCTAATCAGCTTATCTTTCATGTTTTCATTCAGTTCAAACTGCCCCTGTCTTAACATATCTGTTCCCGACCCTTTTGGCTGTGATTCCGTTAATGTTTTTCTTTCATTCTTGTAAAGGACTCCAGTAAACATGCTGGAGGTTTCTTCCACAATATTAAAGGCCATGCCCCGATTGGATGGTTCGTATCCTTCCCTTTCGTCCAAGTTCACCAGGTTCTTTTTAAAAAATTCATAGGTTAATATTTTGTTAAAAGTCACACAGGGGCTAAAAACATTGATAAAAGAAAAGCCTTTATGCTTCATGCCTTGCTCAATAAGCGATACTAGCTGTTTTAAATCTCCGGAAAAGGCTTGAGCAATAAAGCTGGAACCTGATGCGAGAGCCATTTGCAAAGGGTTGATAGGCTGTTCCGGATTTCCGCCTGGGCTTGACTTTGTTTCCATGCCCTGTGGGCTTGTAGGCGACATTTGCCCTTTGGTTAACCCGTATATCTGATTATCCATTACAATATAGGTGATATCTACATTTCTCCGTCCAGCATGAGCAAAGTGGTTTAGGCCAATACCAAAGCCATCACCGTCTCCTCCTGCACAAATCACATGCAAATCAGGATTAGCGAGCTTTACACCCTGGGCTACAGCCAACGCTCTGCCATGCATGGTATGCATACTATACACGTTAACATAGCCTGAAATTCTCCCCGAACAGCCAATGCCTGAAATCAGAGCCATATCCTCTGGTTCGATATTCAGGTTCACAGCACTTTTTTGAATGGCGGCTAGCACGGAAAAATCGCCGCAGCCAGGGCACCAATTAGGCTTAATATCCATGCGGTAATCTTTTAAAGTCGACATTATACCAGCTCCTTGCAAAATTTCCTGATATCTGATGGTGCAAAAGGCCTGCCGTCAAATTTTGAAAGCTTTTGGATTTTGGAATGGTCAGGTATGTGCTGTTTTATTACATCAGCCAGCTGGCCGGTATAATTGTTTTCAATTACAATTACCTGTCTTGCCTTGTTAATCATGCCTTCCAACTGATCTGCAGGGAAAGGGTGCAATAAACGGATATGAGCAAGTCCTGCTTTTATCCCATCTTTGTTGAATGCCTCACAAGCTTCTCTGATCGCCCCATAGGTCGAGCCAAAACCGATTAGTAGAAGATCTTCACCTTCACCCTCTGCCTTTATATCTTCTCCAAGAGTAACGGTTTCGATCTTTTTCATCCTTTTGATCATCATTTTTTTCCGGTTTTCATAATCTTCTGTTGGATGTCCGGTCTGGCCATGCTCTATTCCTGTTGCATGATGTGTTCCGAATTTTTGGCCCGGTATGGTTCTTGGTGAAATATGATCATCCGTAAAGGCAAACCTGTCATATAGAGCCTTGCCTTGTTCGGCTAATTCTTCATCGGAAACTCTTTTACCCCGTTCCATTTCAATCCTGAGAGGATCCAGTATCTCTGCACTTTGTTTAGACGTAGACAAAACAAGATCTGCAGCAATGAAGACCGGGCATTGATACTTTTCTGCAAGGTTAAAAGCTGTATTCATATCATAAATAGCTTCCTGCACAGTACTTGGCGATATAATAATTCTTGGTATTTCGCCATGGGTTCCTCCCAGCATGGCTGTTAAATCACTTTGCTCCATTTTAGTAGCAAGTCCGCTGCTGGGTCCCCCGCGCTGGGTATCAATAATAACTAAAGGAATTTCAATGGCTCCAGATAACCCGATCGCCTCCTGCATTAAAGAAATCCCCGGGCCGGAGGTTGCTGTCATCGACCGGGTTCCAGCAAAGCTGGCGCCGATTGACATTGCTACAGAGCTTAATTCATCTTCGGCCTGAACAACAACTCCTCCAAATTCGGGCATCATGTTTATCATATTTTCCAATATTTCTGAAGCAGGCGTAATCGGATAGCCAGCCATGAAGCGGCACCCTGAAGCAAGGGCTCCAATAACCATTGCCTCGTTTCCAGATAAAAACATTTTGTTAGAGTTTATGGCCGGAACTAACGGGATGGAGAACAAGTTTTTTTCTTTAATAAAAGCGTAACCTTTCTCAAAAGCTTCAACATTTAATTGTGATATTTTCATTCCCTTTTTTAAGAACTGTTCCTGAATGACCTTATGGAAACTGCTGGCTGAATGGTTATTCAATGCACAGATCATTCCCAGGGCAACCATGTTTTTCATAATTGGAGATCCCAGCTCAGACGCCAATTCCTGAAAGGGAGCCTCAATCATTATGACTCCTTTCGGAGCGATTGGCAGGTTATCAGATTTAACGCTTTTAGAGTCATAAAGAATAATACTATTTTTATCCATTTGGTTTATATATAGATCTATTGAAGCCCTGTCAAAAGCGACAAGGATGTTGACTTTTTCGGCATTTACATAGATTTCTTTTCCTGAACTGATCCTTAAGTTAAAATCTGAGTGTCCCCCTTTAATCCTTGAAGAAAAATTACGAAATCCATATAGGGAAAAACCCATCTGGCTTAAAACCTTTGTGAGAATCTCACCTACACTTTCAATTCCTTCCCCTTGCTCACCGCCAATTACAATTGTAAGTTCCTCCACGTTTTTCCTCCTAACGGATAATGGATATTGTATCCCTTTTTAGGTTTTAGAATCTAGTCGACAGCGCCTTTTCCGCCATCTACATTAACGGACGTTCCCGAGACATATGACGCCGCATCTGAAGCAAGAAAGGCAATGACTTTGGCTGCTTCCGATGTTTCACCTATCCTCCCCAGCGGAATATCGTGCTTTGGATCACTGGAGAATTCTTCCCAAGTTAAGTGGCCTGCAGTCTTTTTCCACTTTTTTTCTTCGATTTGGCTGCTTCGGATTAAACCAATACATACGGTATTAACCCGAATTGAGTATTTACCTAAATCCCTGCTCATCGCTTTAGTCAAGGCGATCCCTGCTGCTCGTGTAGCGGATGTAGGCAGGGATGAAGCCGGAGGTGACTTTCCGATTACTGCGGTAATATTAACAATGGATCCGCCGCCGCCTGTTTTCATGTGCTTAACCGCTTCCCTTGAGCAATTTATTGCTCCAAATAGCTTTAAATTTATATCTTCTTCCCACATTTCCGCAGTAACATCCTCAAAGCCATGTGCGGAAGATGTCCCTGCATTATTTATTAATATATGGAGGGACCCATAATGAGCCATGGTTTCTTCTATTAATCTAATACAATCATCTGCTTTGGAGACGTCTGCCTGAATCCCCAAAACCTTTTCGCCTGTGTCGGCATAAATGGATTGAACTGCTTTATCTAATGCTTCTTTTCCCCGGCCGCAAATGGCTAACTTTGCTCCTTCTTTCAATAGCTGGCATGCCGTTTCATAACCTATCCCCTTGCTACCGCCAGTAACAATGGCGACCTTTCCCTTTAATCCTAAATCCATCGGGTGACTTCCTTTCATGTTTTTTCATAACTAGCACTTTAAATAAAAAAGTTAGATAATCCCTTCTTCTCTCAAGCTATCAATTTCCGCCTTGTCAAATCCCAGCTCTTTCTCCAGGAACTCATCTGTATGCTCTCCTAATAAAGGGGGATGGTTTTTTGTTTGAATTTGCAGGCCAGAAAATCTTATGGGGCTCTTTACAAGTTTTATTGTTCCAAGGGTTGGATGTGAAACCTCTTCTACTGTTTCCCTGGCTTTTACCTGAGGGTGTTCAAAAACCTGTTCGATATTATTTACAGGTCCGGATGGCACACCGGCATTTGATAGCAATTGGAACCATTCATCAGCAGACTTTCCTGAAAAGACTTCCTGTATTTGGCTAGTCAGCTCCTGGCGGTTTTCAATCCTTTTATTATTGTTTTTGTATTTTTCATCATCTGCCCACTCGGCATGCCCAAGCACATCGCAAAGCTTTTTATATAGCCTGTCATTTCCAGCACATACCATCAATGGTCTGTCTTTGCACTGGAACACCTGATAAGGAACGATATAACTATGGCTATTCCCGATTCTCTTTGAGATGGATCCTGTATTTAAGTAGCTGCTCGAGATGTTTGCAAGGGAGCTTAGCTGAACATCCAACAGAGAGATATCAATGTGCTGCCCTTCTCCTATGTGGTCTCTCAACCTAAGGGCTGAAATAATACTGATGGCAACATATTGAGAAGTCATAATGTCAACAACAGGAACACCTACTCTTGTTGGCTCCCCATCCGGAAAACCGGTAACATCCATAAATCCGCCAATCGCTTGAATAACCGGATCAAATCCGGGCTCATGGCTATAAGGACCCGTTTGCCCGTAGCCTGTTACAGAGCATAAAATGATGGCAGGATTTACTTTTTTAAGCTCTTCATATCCAAGACCCATTTTTGCCAATGTCCCAGTTTTAAAATTTTCAAGAACAACGTCAGCGTCTTTTACCATTTTTAATAATAAATCTTTGCCTGTTTTATTTTTCAGGTTGAGTGTAATGGATCTTTTGTTTCGGTTGGCACACATATAATAAGTGCTTTCTCCCTCGACAAATGGCACCCAGTCTCTCATGCTGTCTGTTCCGTTAGGAGATTCAATACGAATCACATCCGCTCCCAGATCCCCTAATATCATTGATCCGCCTGGACCTGCATAAACGCGTGACAAGTCCAGGACTTTAATATCCTCTAATGGCTGTTTCATGTGTTTTCCTCCTATGTATTTTTTAGGTTAGGTCTGTTAATCTTGTCTGTTGATTTTCCGCTCCAGGCGCTCCCTTTCCGCGGGTGATCCGCCAGAGTTTTCTGCCAAATTGCCTCCAATTGTACAAACAGATGAAGAACTGGGGTCTGGAGGATACATTAAGCCGTGTTTTTCCGCCTCTTTATGAATGTCAGCTGTTATTACCCCGGGGGAAACAATGGGAATTAAATTATTAGGATAAATTTCCAGATTGTGCTCATTCTGGATAAATCTAAGACAATCCCTCCCTTAACAGGCAATGGGCCCCCTGATAAGCTAGTGGATTGTCTTCTGGGATATATAGGGATTTTTATATTTATTTGCAAGGATAGCGATCCTCGAGATTTCTTGTGTCTCCAGAGGCTGGAGGACTGCTTCAGGTTTAAAGCAGCCAAATGAGGCGTCAGACGCATAGCTTAAAATATCCATTTCATCCGTCAAAACCCTTTTTTTGTCAGGAATGACCCCGTATAGCTCTTCAAGAATAAATAGATCTATTTTGCTATAAGTCATATCGATCCCTCTCCCTTGTTTGCTTCGAAACTCTGCCTTTTATAAGGACAGCCTATTTGTAACCTGCCTAAATTGGTAAACTATCTCCCACCGCTTACGGTAATGATTTCACCCATCATATAATCAGCTGAATCTGAAGCCAAAAACGCGACCACTTTGGCTATATCTTCAGAAGTTCCTGCACGGCCAATTGGGATTGTAGGGAGAATACGGTCAATTCTCTCCTGAGTTGAATACTTATCCTGAAAAGGTGTGAGGATAAAGCCAGGTGCAATTCCATTCACTAAGATTCCGTGGGCGGCAAATTCCTTAGATAGGCCAACAGTGAGAGTGTTGACTGCTCCTTTTGCTGATGCATAGTGAATGCTTTCACCAGGTCCCCCAATCCTTGCTGCTACTGATGAAATATTGATAATTCTTCCTGACTTTCGGGGAACCATATGCTTTAAGACTGTCTGTGATACCAAAAATACACTTTTCACGTTGACATCGTATGTCTTTTCCCAAAGCTCTTCATCAATATCTAAAAACGAACTGCGTTTTATAGCGGCTCCGGCATTATTAACTAATATATCTATCTGGCCAAAGGCATTTAAAGTTTCTTCTACCAGTTTCTGAACCTCTTCCTTAATGGTTACATCAGCTTTAACGATAAGACACTCACTGCCGGCCTGCTCTACCAATTGCTTTGTCTTTTCAGCGCCTTCAGCATTTGAATTATAAGCGGCCACAATGGCGTACCCTTTCTCGGCCAGTATTTTTGCTGAGGCCTGCCCGATTCCGGAACTGCCTCCTGTAATTAAAACGACTTGTTTTTGATCAGTGTTCATAGCTACCCGCCCTTTTGACTATTCAGAATTCTATGGCTGCAATTTGATTGCAGCCATAGTGTATTTTGCATCAACCGGAAATGTTGCTAGTTGTTTCGCTTACATCATTTGTCTTTTGGTCATTAATCGTAACGGAGGCAATTTTTTGCCAGATGATAATAGCTGCTAAGATCGACAGCCCAATAATGTCAGTCAATAACGTAGGCTTTATCATTAAGAATGCTGTAACAAACAGTGCCAGTCTTTGAATTAAATTTGTTCTTGTTAAAAACCAGCCTTGTAAGCCCCCCGCCAAACAAACAACCCCAATCGTTGAAGTTGCCATAGCAATTAGGCTTTCGGTAACAGTTTCGCCATTAAATAATAAGACTGGGTTGAAAAGGAAGAAAAACGGGATGATGAACCCGGTAATCCCTATTCTCATTGCTTCTATTCCAACTTTATTAGGAGGGGCCCCTGCAAGCCCTGCCGCAGCATATGAAGCCAGCGCAACAGGAGGTGTAATGTTTGAAAGTGCCGAGTAGAAGAATGCGAACATATGCGCCGCCAATGGAGGCACACCAAGTTTTACAAGCAAAGGTGCAGCAATCGTAGCAACAATAATATAAGCCGCTGTGGCAGGAATCCCCATCCCTAAAACGATACTAATTAACATGGTCAGGATTGCAGCAATGATTAAATTATCTCCAGCCAGGGCAAGAATGTTATTTCCTAATGTTAAGCCCAAACTTGTTAATGAAATCGTTCCCACTACGACCCCTACAATGGCACAGGCAATTCCTACTCCAATCGCTCCCTTGCTCCCTTCTATTAGAGAGTCAACAATCATTTTAAAGTTCATTCTTGTTGATTTCCTTAACCAGCTGGCCAATACAGTTGAAATTAGAGCAAATACTGCTGCATATAAAGGCGTAACTCCTGTACTAAGCAAGCCGATTAATATGATAAGCGGCAAAAGTAAGTGGCCCCTGTCTTTCATCACTATGACCATATTTGGGATATTTTCCTTTGAGATGCCAGTCAGGCCAATTCTTTTTGCTTCGAAATGGACTACCATAAATACAGTGACGTAATAAAGAAATGCAGGGATGATGGCGGCCAGCATGATCGTTCTGTAAGGAACTCCCAGGAATTCAGCCATGATAAACCCGGCTGCACCCATAATAGGTGGTGCAAATTGACCGCCAGTAGACGCGACAGCCTCAACCGCACCAGCAAACTTAGATTTATAGCCTGTTTTTTTCATTAAAGGTATGGTGACAGCACCAGTTGTAACAACATTGGCAACCGCACTGCCATTTACCATCCCCATGAATCCGCTTCCGATAACAGAAACTTTGGCAGGTCCGCCTGCAGTCCAGCCGGCAATGGATAAAGCAATGTCATTAATAAAATCAGTAAAACCGCTGTTCTTCAAGAAAGCCCCAAATAAAACAAACAAGAAGATATAAGTGGCAGAAACCCCTAACGCAATTCCAAATAACCCCTGGCTGCCCCAGAACATAATATCCGTAACCCGTTCAAAGCTGAACCCAACGTGTCCTAGTGCTCCTGGAATATAAGCACCAACGAAATTATAGATTAGAAAAATCGCACATATAATTGTGAGTGCATTCCCGATAACCCTTCGGCTTGCTTCAAATACAACCAGAATCCCAATTGCAGCCATGTAATAGTCCATCTCAACATGTATGCCAAATCTTTCTCTTGCAAAAGTATCATAGGTTAAAAGCAAATAGCCGATTGAAATCAATGTCAGCAAAATGCATATCATATCCCAAATTGTCGGCAATGTTCGGCTTGCTGCTGATTTTTTTGTCGCTGGATAAATTAGGAATGATAAGATTAAGAGAAAACCAAGATGCCATGCACGCATTTTAATAGCTTCCAATATTCCAAAACTGCTAGTGTATAGCTGAAAAAGAGCCCAGATTATCAATATCCCTGTCACAACTTTGGCAGTAAGGCCGAGGTAGTCTCTTGTCCTAAAATCGCTGTCATATTTTTTTAGGATTTCTTCTTCATTTTGAAATTGGTTTGCCAATTGACTCAACTTCCATTCCTCCTTATTAACTCGCAATATTCTAGGTTTTTTCTTTATTTACAAATGTCCCTGTTGCAAATGCCACCATTTTGTCTTGTTCATCATAAATTTCACTTTTGCAGATTGTTACAGTTTTTCCATTCTGGATTACCTCTCCTTTTCCGATCAGAATGCTGCCTGTTGCTGGCCGCAAGTACTGGATTTTCATTTCGGCTGTCACAGAAAAAACATGGTCTTCCAAAACAGAATTAATGGCTGATGCCATCGTAGCATCTAAAAGAGTTGCCAATATCCCACCATGGACTTTTTCGAAAATCTGCAGAAATTCTTTTTTTACAGGCATGGAAACTTTTGACTTGCCGCTATCAGCATATTGCAGTTCTAGACCAATATGATTCCAGACCGGAGATGATGAGAGCGTTTTCAATTTTTCCGTTAACATGTAGGAAACCACCTTTTACTATTCTCATTTTCAATAATTATCTTTGTTTTATTTAATTTTATAATAAAAAGTATAGAAAAATCCATAATTATTTAAAAATTATAATAATTATATATATTTTATTAATTTAAAATTTTACGAATATAACTTTTGCAGATTCTTTTTTATTTCCTTGCCAATCGTATTTCTTAAGATTTCGTTGCTCCCTCCTGCAATCTCATAGGACTTGGCATCCCGTAAGTACCGGCCAAAAGGCGCATTAACGGTTGTCCCATAAGCACCGCAGACCTGTATGGCATCCGAGCAGACTTTTGTTGCCATCTGTCCGGCAAAAAGCTTTGCCTGGCTGGATTCAGAAATAGAAGCTTTTCCAATATCATGTAAGAAAGCGGCCTGATAGGTTAATAGTCTGGAAGCATTTATATTCATAAGCATATCTGCAAACATCCATTGAATTCCCTGAAAATTGATCACAGACTGGTCAAATGCTTTTCTGGATGATACCCACTCCAAGCTATGTTCATAAGCTGCCCTGGCAATCCCTACGCTGATAGCGGCTGCTGCAGTCCTGCTGTTATTAAGGGTAATGACAGCTTGCTTAACCCCTTTTCCTTCTTCCCCGACAAGACAGTAATCCGGGACAGCAACATCTTCAAAATATGCATCCATATGTGGTCCATTTCGGAGGCCTATTGTTTGTGAATAGTCACCGATTTCTGTCGTAATACCAGGAAGGCTGCGGTCAACAGCAAAGATGGAAACCCCTTTATTTGTTTCGGCCAGCAAAATAAAAAATTCGGCCGCAGAGCCGGATGTAATAAATGTTTTTTTTCCATTTATGATCCAGCTCCCGCCTTTTTTCTTTGCTTTTGTATCAACACTTCTGATATCCGATCCTCTTTTGGATTCTGTTAAAGAATAGGAAGCGATTAGTCCTTCCCTAAAAAGCGGAAGGTAATGGCTTTTAACTTTTTCATTCCCAAAAAGCATAAGCATGGTTTCTGCCTGAAAAATAGTGATCAATGAAATCGCTGTAGCTGCACATCCGTATGCAACTTCTTCCATTAAAATACATGCATCGATTTTGGAACGATTTAAACCATTATATTTCTCAGGCACTGTCAGGGCTGTATAACCCTGTGCGGCCATTTCTTTAATTATCTCCCTTGGATACACATCCTCACGGTCTCTCTCATCCGCTGTGGGAATTATTTTTTCTCTTGTAAAATCGCTTATTTCCTTCTGAAATTTAAGCTGCTCTTCAGTCAATTGAAGTTTCAAGCTATGCACCTTACTTTCGTTTGTTTTTCATTTGTTCCAGTAAAGCCATATATTCATGTGTATCTGTTACAACAGCCATATGCGAGGATACCATATCCAGGTGGTTCCTCAGACTGACTTTGTTATGGTTTTTAACAAGCCTTTTAATCATCCTAATTGCATTCTGTGGCTTTGAGCATAAGACCTTTGCAAATTGCTGTGCCTTTTCAAAAACTTCATCCTTCTCATATACATAATCGACCAGCCCGATCTCCAAAGCTTTCTCTGCATTTAATCTTTCGCCTGTCCACAATAACTCCAGAGCTTTTGATTCTCCTACAATTTTAGGAAGGAAGTATCCGCCGCCATCTCCCGGTACAAGCCCTAAATGGATGTACCCCTCTCCCAGTCTTGCATGGTCTGCACAAAAACGAAGATCACACATTAGAGCCATATCCAAGCCCGCCCCAATAGCATCGCCATTCAAGCATGCAATAACCGGCTTATCAATTTCTTCTAATAATAGAGGGATTTTCTGAATATTTTCCCATAAAGAAGCTTTTCGCTTAACGGCATCACTCCATAAATCCTCTGTAGGGTCTCCTATAAATCCCTCTCCATTTGATAATGCTTTAATATCTCCCCCTGCAGAGAACGCCTTCCCTGTACCTGTAAGAATAAGAACCTTTAAATTATCATTCTCTTTAAATTCCACGAGTGATTTATACCAGTCCGTAATCATTTCGTGGCTGAAAGAGTTTAAAAAATCCGGCCTATTTAATCTAAGCACGGCTATTTCATTTGTAAGGTTTTCAAAAACAATATGATTTTTTTCCATTTTAAAAACTCCTTTTTATCTGCTAATTTGTTTTCTTTCTCTGTCCCATACATGTTTAATTCCTTCATCTATAAGAACCTGCAGCTTAATTTTTTCTGATGAAGTTTTCTCAAAGGATTCCCTGATTTCCAAGTACCTTGGAACCAAATGGGATGGCAGGTTATCCAGCAGCCACTTATATAATTCCTCAATGGAGACCTCTTCTCCTTTTCTGCAGACAACACTTAATTTAATCTCTTGTCCGGCAATTTCATCAGGAATCGGCACGACTGCATTTTCCAGGATACTTGGATGCTGCTGTACCATATTTTCAATGTCATAGGCGGAAATGTTTTCTCCTTTTCTACGAATCATATTTTTCTTTCTTCCCTTGAAATAGAAGAAGCCATTTGAATCTTTCTCAGCCAAATCACCAGTGTGGAACCATAAATTCCTCATTGCTGATATGGTGTTTTTCTCCATATTAAAATAGGAAGTGAACATTGAATAAGGAACGTTGGGGCGTACAACAATTTCCCCTACTTCCCCAGCAGGCAATTCACAGTCATGATCATCAAAAATGCGAATGTCATAGAGTTCACGCGGCTTTCCAATACTCCCAATCTTTGATTCTTTCAGGGAATTCATAATAGCAAAACCGCCAATTTCTGCCATCCCATAGCCTTCCATCATTCGAGCATTTGTTTTCTTTTCAAGGCTTCTCCAAATTTCCTCTGGAGCACCGCCTCCATAAGCCGTCCTCAAACTGGTGCGAACCAGTGGCGGTGTCACTTTATCCAATATGCTTAATACCGTCCCAACATAGGTGAAAAGCGTTACATGATAATGGTTAACCGTATCCCAAAAAGAAGAAGCTGAAAATTTTCTTCCTAAAACGATCGTCGCGCCATTTAGAAGTAAAGCGGGTATGCCCATTAGTTGGGGATTGGCATGAAACAGGGGCAAAAACAAATATAAATTGTCAGTCTGGTCCATTCCGACTGCATCTCCTATATCTCTGCCCGATAATACAAACGTTTCGTGTGGATTCACGACTCCCTTAGCGGGACCGGTTGTTCCTGAAGTATAGACGATTGTTAGAGGCCACCCAGGCAGAAGAGTATATTCGATTAAACCTGAATCAACTTCACTTTCATTTAATAGAGTATTGAAATGGGTCATCTCCTTTTTGATGCCTGTAACATCTTTATCAGAGATAATAATTAAGCGATCAATGCCTAAATCATTTTTCATATCCATTTCAAGTATGGCAGGGAGAAACTCATCCTCAGTTATGATTGCCATGCTTTCGCTATTTTTTAATTGATGGTGCAATAAGGATCCTTTTAAACGCGTATCAAGCGTTACAGCTATTGCACCAATCTTTGACAAAGCAAACCAGCTCCAAATAAACTCTGGCCGATTTGATAGAATAATGGAAACATGATCACCTTTCTTAATTCCTTTTTTTAAAAATCCATTTGCCAGCCTGTTCGTAATATTCCACATATCTGCATAGGTATAGCATTCTTCCTCAAATTTTAAAAATATATTTTGGGGGTGATTTTCATTTCCAGCCAAAAGCAATTCATTAAAATTCATGTTCTCCGACCTCCTTTCTTTTCTCAGGCGCCGGGAGTAATGGCATCAACTTCAACATTGAGATATTCAAGGCATTCAGTTACAACTCTTTTGCCCGCCCTGCTCAAGGCGTCATATGTTAACCCAGCAATGTGCGGGGTTGCAATAAAGTTATCAAGGGAAAATAAAGGAGAATGGTAGCACGGTTCAGTTTCCTGAACGTCAAGTCCTGCGAAGCGCAGATGATGATTCTTTAAATATTTATACAGTGCATCTTCATTGATGATTCCGCCTCTTCCAGCATTTAGCAAAATGGCATCCTTTTTCATCTTTTTAATTTCTTCTTCTGCAATCATATGATGTGTTTCATCTGTCAGCGGGGCATGAATGGTAACGACATCTGATTGTGTTAATAGCTCATCAAGAGACACCAATCTGGCACCGTTTTCTTTGGCTTCCTCCTCATCAATGTATGGGTCGAATGCAAGCACATTCATATTAAACCCTTTTTTCAAAATGGAGCCGACACTCTTGCCAATATTTCCAAATCCGATAATGCCAACGGTTTTCCCGTTTAGTTCCAGCGCAGAAGTGAATCCATGTTTATTCCAGATTGATTCCTTCATTTGCTGATAGGCAAGGAGGATATGCCTCATGCCGCACAAAAGAAGAGAAACAGTATGTTCGGCCACAGATACCGAATTGACACCAGGAAGATTGATTAATTTGATTCCTTTAGAGGCTATGTAGCCCTGATCAAACTGATCAAGCCCAACAGATGCGATTCCAATGACCTTTAATTTGCCGCTGTTCTCCAATAAGGGTTTTTCAATTTTGCCCGTTAAATGTGTAGCACGCCCAAGTAAAATATCATAATTCCCAACAATTGCAGCCAGCTCTTCAGGTGATAAACCATGATTAACGTCTACTTCACAATATTGTTTTAAAAGGGTAATACCCTCTTCGTGAATATGGTCTATGACTAAAGCTTTCATATTGCTCCCCCTCATGTATTATGATTTTCGAAGTTTTCTGAAAAAATATTATGGATTTCTATTTTACATTTGGCACATACGGCTTTATAGTTAAGATACAATCTGTTAAGACTGTATAGAGAAAGAACCTTTCCCTATACAGTTTTTTTGTTTTCTTTTAATTTAAGAAGCTTGAAAACTTATATGCCAGTACAGCGGGGTCATCATTTAAAAAAGGATTCTTTTGATTTTCCTGATTGATCTTTGCATGTAAAACAATAGGGCCATCCTCTTCGATCGACTTCTGAACTGCCTTTTCAAAGTCCTCAGCATTATCTGTCTGAATCGTTTTTAAATTAAATCCTTCTGCAACTTTGGCTATATCAATGCGGCTGGCCAAGGAACATTGGCCACCTGTCGATGCAAAACATTCATTATCAAAAACAATCAGCATCCATTTACGCGGGTTCAAATAGCTTGCTGATGCCAGAGAATTGGGATTCATTAGTACGCCCCCATCCCCTTCAATGCCAATGCACTTTTTAAATCCTTTCTTTTCCAAGGTTAGGCTGACACCGATTGCAACAGATGGAGTCAATCCCATCGTATCCACCATATATAAATGATTATCCCGTCTTCCAAGGCTAGCCCATTCTCTCGAGGTATTCCCGCAAGAAGAAATGACAGGTATATTCTCTGTATATTTATAAAGAATTTTTAGCGCATCGAGTCTTGACATCATTGTTCTGCACCCCCTTTAATATTGAACATAACAATAATAGGGCGATGTGTATCCTTGGCATACTTAGCCCCTTGCTTTATGGCTGTACTCCATTCCTTCAAGGGAACACGATAATCAAGCTTAAATGTTTTCACCCTTGCAGCATCCAAAATGTCCGGCAGCGGTTCTGAAAACAAGTTAACTGCCGAATTAATTTCACCGAAACCGCCTCTGCGGGTTACTAAAATAAGCATGGGAACATGATAGGCCTGCGCAAACGTTGTGATAGCCAGGATTGAATTCCCGATCCCGGTATCCTGGATCAGCATAATTGGGAATTGTCCTCCCAGGCTGATTCCCGATGCAATTCCTACTCCATCTTCTTCCCGGCTGATCGGGAAAGAAGTAATTGTATCAGAGTTCTCAAAATGTTCAATGACCTTGCCAATTGTGCTGCATGGTAAAGTCAGCAAATAATCGGCACCTGTTTCCTCAATGCCTTTAATGATTTCTTCACAAGCTAAATCCTGAAACGTCGTCATGTTTATCCTCCTTTACCATTTGCTTGGCGGCAGGATGCTGGTTATTTCTTCAATTGATGCGCCGCTTTCAAAAAGCCTCACTACTTCATCTTCTCTTTTGGTGGCAGCAATCGTCTTCTCTAAAACTTCTTCTGCTTTGGTTCCTGGAACTACCACAACCCCGCTGTCGTCAGCAATAATCAAATCACCCGGATTCACCCGTACACCTGCTATTGAAATGGGGCCATTGATTTCCATTGCCTCTACACGGTATTTGCCTGTAATTGGCGTTTGGCCAGTACTCCAGACTGGATAATCCAATTTGCGGACGGTATCCACATCCCTTACACCGCCATCAACGATATTGCCTGCCATTCCCCATTGCTTAGCAACAAGAGTGGAGAGCCCTCCCATTACAGATACATCTCCCAGCGCAGCTGCATCGAATACTGCTACATCCCCCTTGTCTGCAACGGCATATACGTCTCTGTCCGCAAGCTTTGCCCGTTCCATATTGTAATAACCATGATCGGGAGTGTTACTTTCAGGAATATAGCGGATGGTAACGGCAGGACCGACTATCTTTTTGCCTGTTATAATGGGGCTCAGCCTGCTTGCTGAAATGGCCCCTTTAATGCCCATTGAATCAAGAACATCTGAAACTGTAGGCGTAAGTCCATCCAATTCCATAAAAGCTTCTATAATTTCCCGGGAAGGCCTTGTAAATTCCACTTTTACGATTCTTTCTGGCGGTATCAGACCCATTAATTTATGTTTATACTTTTCCAATTCGGCTGTCTTCATTTAGCAGCTGCCTCCTTTTGCTTAAGTAACAATATAACTCTATCGATTCAGACTCGATCGGTAGAGTTATATTGGTGTTCATTCTAATTTACTTAAGAATACCCTTCTCTTTGTAGAACTTTTCAGCACCAGGATGGATTGGAATACCCGAAGTTCCTTCTAATGCCTTTTCAATATCAAACTGTTCGATTACAGCGTGAGATCCTTTTAATTCCTCAATGCCCTCCCAAAGAGTCTTGACAAGATCATATGCAACTTCATCAGGCATATCTGCTGTTGCTACAAGGAAGTTATTTTGGGCAACTGACAGCACATCTTCCGGCTGGTTTTCATAGCTGTTTGCTTTGATTGTATATTCCATTGTCCAAGGGTATTTCTCTTTTAAGTAGTCAACAGCTTCCTGAGTATAAGGAAGCAGTTCGCCATTAGCTGTTGCCAGCATTTCCGTTACAGCGGATGTAGGAACTCCAGCCATGACCATTGCAACATCTGTTTGCTTATTTCTCATCAAGTCAGTTGCTTCTGTAAATCCAACAAAATCTTTGCCCAGACCTTCATAATCTACGTCATAAGCTTCCATTGCGCGCTGGGTTTCAATTTCAGTTGCACTTCCAGTCGCACCGGGAACAATCTTTTTCCCTGCCACGTCAGCGATTGATTCGATACCGGCTCCTTTTCTTGCCACTAGATGATTGACGTTTGGATATAACCCAGCCAAAATGCGGACATTTTCAACTTTATTTCCATCAAATGAGGCCTCGCCGTTAAAGCCTTCATAAAGAGTCCCTGTTGGTGTAAGGGCTACTTGAGCCTCACCCTGTTTAATAAAAATCAGGTTCTGTACACTTCCATTTGTGGCTTGAGAGGAAGCTTGAACATAATCCAGTTTTTTATTCCAGTAATCAGAGAATATAGCTCCCAATGGATAATAAGTTCCAGTAGTTGTTCCTGTTGCAAACATGATTGAATAGTTATCCGGTTTGCCGGATGACCCTGAATCTGAACCGGAAGAACCGGAATCCGAATTTCCTCCACCGCTCGTACTGTTGGAGCTGCAGCCAATTAATGCAAAAGCCAATAATGCAATGATAAAAATAGATAAAAGTTTTTTCATCTCTCTTTCTCCCCTCGTTTATTAGTTTGGTGTCATGTTCATTAGTAAAAAAAAGAGCTCGATAATTACTCTCAATAATCACCTCCCTAAAGGAATAGAACGATGGTACCGCTTTCAAAAAAGGTAATAGATTTTACTTTTGCTCAACCTCTGTTATAGCTCATTGTCTGTAATGGCGCCTGTTGATAGGAGCGCAAGGCACGATCCTCCGGCGGGAGAAGCAAGTCAAAGGGAGCCCCCCCTGCAGCCTTAGTGCTTGAAGAGCCTCGGACCTTCAAGGAAAGCGATCTTCCCTGGGCGGAAATCAACAGGCAAGTAACAAAAGACTCTCTAAAATAACATGTTTATTAAATAGATCGATATGGATGATACTAGAATAATAGAAAAGGCATATTTTATATTCCAAATCCCTATTTCAAATGGTTTTGTCTTAAATAATGCAGATGCAAGCAAGTTTGCTGCAGAAACTGGCGATAAAAGCGGAGTAATGCCCCAGCTTATTACCAGGATCAAAACGTATAGTTCTGGCTTTAGTCCAATGACGTCAGGGGATAGGGTAGTCGCAAAAATTGAGATGGGAAGCACTTGGTGTATGAAAAAAGATGATATTACACAAGTCAAGATGATGGTTATAACCGTTAAGATGAGAGAGATCTCGCTTATGCTGGAAAATAAGGATGTTAAGTATGCAGGAAATTCTGTCAGCAAAACCATCTGGGAAAAGAATGTTGCTGAAATTATCATGATCGATTCTGTATGGACATTGGGAGCCACTTCTGTGAAGTAATCTTTTAAGGAGAAGGCATATTCCTTAATTTTCTTTATTGCCAAAGACCAAAGAATGGAATATGTAATGGCAAGTATCGAAATTAGCAGCAGCACATTATAATGATGAAGCCATTTTTCCAGGAAGAATAACGCCAGGAATAGCCCTATGAAAGCTATGATTAATTCAATTCCTCTCTTATGCTCTACCTTTTTAGTCTGCTCCCTGCTTCCATCTTCATCAATGCTTACCGCTACATAGGGAGCTGTATTTGTCGTTACTTCTTTGGATAGGTACCTTAGATTGATCACAACAGATGTCAGGTAGCAAATGATGACCATGACGAATCCATATCCAAAAAAAGACACAAAGCTCACTCCGACAAGATGCAAGATGATGGCGACGCCCGCAAAATATGGAGACCAAAAGGCTGCCAGGGAAAACCCTTGAACAAGGCTTCTAACAAATACCTTGTTTAAGTACTTGAATCGCTCTGAGAATAAATCATACATGACTCTTATTGAGCCTAAATTTAAAAATGAACTGACAATGCAGGTTATCGCTGTTACAAAGGCAATTTTTTTCATATCTTTCTTTAGAAAGTTCACCACAAAATAATCCATATACTCGATATAACCGCCATTTTTTAGAGGGTAGGATAATAAAGGGACGGTTATAAACAATGAAACTAGAGCCACATTGTTAAGAATGGAGTCCACCCAGTATTCTGCGCTTCCACCATAGAAAAAGAAAATCATATTGCCAAAAATGAGCAGAGCACCGCTCATAATTTTGGGGAAGTTAGCCATCCAGGGCAAAGAAATCAGAAAGGCGAGAATGACCAAAGATACGAGAAACAGATCCAAAGGTAGCGAGAAAAAAGAGTAAAGCATATAAGACAATGCCAATGTTAATAAAGTAACGCCCCTTGTTAATATTAAAACCGGCATTATGTGCTGCATAACTTCACGACCTTAACTATTTGAAATTTCCTTTTTACTGCTGGAAAAAAAGAAGCTGCTGTATTCCTCTTTCTTTCCCTCCCACTCTTCCAAAAAATTCATATGCTGCTGTACGGCAGCCAAAGCCTTTACAGCTCTCTCAGCACTAGGGTATAGAGGGATTTTAGCTTCACGGAGTTTATTCATTCCATCCTTTGCCAGGGATTCGGCAATCGTCCAAGCAACATACATGGGTTTCTCAGTCTTTTTTGAGAGCTCTATAATATCCTCAGCGACTTTAGATGCGATTGTCCCTCCAATGGTTGTCAGCATAAGTACTAAAGCATCAATATTTTTATCTTCTATAAATACTTCCAAACTTTTTTTAAATGAGCCTGGATCATTTAATATTTGTGCGGTTGTGTCAAACGGATTCTGTGGAGTGGAAAATTCGGGAGACATTTCTGTCAGCTTTTTTATACTTTCATTTGAAATATCAGGTACATCTAATCCATATTTAACACACTGATCCGTTACAATCGTGCAGGCCCCTCCTGAGGTCGATATAATGCCTATTCGGCTGCTTTTCAGATTATTTGGAGAATCAAAGGCAATTGCATAATCAAATAAATCGTCGAGATCTTCAGCATTTACCGCTCCGAATTGCTTAAATACTGCCTTGTAAACATCATGGTTTCCTGCCAGTACCCCTGTGTGGGATTTTACTGATTTCTGGCCAATGTCGCTTCTGCCATTTTTATAAATAATGACAGGCTTCTTCTTGTTTGCCGCTTTGGCCAGTGCAGCTTTAAAGCCTTCCCCATCTGCCAAGCCTTCAAGGAATATGCATACCGTGCCGGTTGAAGGATCATCAACGGCATATTCGAGATAATCTGAAGCATTCAAATCTGCTTCATTCCCCGAACTAATCCATTTATTAATGCCTATTTTCTTTTCCCAACCCTGGCTTAGCATGGCACCGCCGATTGCTCCGCTTTGGGTTATATAGGAAATTCCTCCTCCCATAGGTATCTCGCTGCTCGTCATGGCCATGCTGAAGCTGGCAAACACTCTGTTATTTACATTTGCAATCCCTATCGTGTTCGGGCCGCAAATTCTTATGTTGTGTTCCTTGGCAAAATCAACGATCTCTTGCTGAAGCACTTCACCATCTTTGCCTGTTTCGGCAAACCCTGAAGCATGGATCATTACCATCTTGATATTTTTTAAAGCACAATCTCTTAGTGCTTCCATCAGGAGACCAGGCGCAATTAAAAGGCAGGCAAGATCCGGAATCTTGGGAATATCTAAAATGGATTTATAGCAGGCAAGTCCCTGGATTCCCCCCCCCTTTGGGTTTACAGGGTAAATTTCACCCTGGTATTGATGTTTTAAAAGGTGTTCAATCAGCCTTCCGCCATGCTTTTGAACATTATGTGAGGCGCCGACTACAGCAATGGATGAAGGATTAAGCAATTTTTCAATTGCATCGTACTTACTCAACTTGCAGCCACCCCCGATTTTCGATGGTCAAGAATAACGCGGGCATCCAACGCAACAGCACCATTTCCTTGTCCATAAACAATAACAGGATTTAATTCAAATTCAGAAATTTCAGGGAACTCAATTGATAACTGCGCTACTCTTTGGATGATTTCCTTTAAGCTCGATAAATCTGCTGGCTGCGATCCTCTATAACCTGTAAGAATTTTGCTTGCCTGTATCTCTGAAAACATGTTATCGATGTCCCTATTTGCTATGGGCAGGACTTTTAATGACACATCTTTTAGCACCTCAACAAATATGCCTCCAGCACCAAACAATAACACAGGCCCGAATACAGGATCCCGGTTCATGCCCACAATTACTTCTTTATCGCCTTTGATCATTTCCTGGATGGATATCCCTGTAATTTCTGCATTTGGATTGTAACTTTTTGCATTCCGGATAATCTCTTCAAAAGCACTTCTAAGCTCCGGCTCATTCTTAATATTCAGCATAACACCTTTAGCGTCAGACTTGTGGACGATATCAGGCGAAACTATTTTCATAGCCAGAGGAAAGCCTATAAATTGTGCAAGTTCTACTGCTTCATCAGCAGATGTGGCTAACCGAAAATCGGGAACCGGGATTCCAATATCCTGCAAAATTTGTTTTGATTCTATTTCCGTCAGGACTGTCCGACATTCTTCCTTTGAAAGGTTAATAATTTGCTGTATAGCTGTTTTAATCATATTGAAATCCTTTCTTTTTAGTTATTACCTATTCAGAGATCTACTCTTATTTATACTTGCACTGTTAAACTAGCCTGTTGATTTCCGTCCAGGTGCTTAGCGAACTGCGGGCGGTCCAGCGCCTTGCGCCTGCGGGGTTTCCCTTTCACTCGCTTCTCCCGCTGGAGTCTTGCACCTTCCACTCTAATCAACAGGGTGCCATAATCAACAATGAGCGTTTTAAATAGAAATCTATCCATTAATAGATTCTGCTTTTTTACCATCCCTAATATCACTGCTTAAAGCAAATCTTCTTTCAATATGGTGCCTGTTTGCATTTTTAATTCCTAGAGCGTCGTTAGCAATTAAAATTCGCTGGATATTGGCAGAGCCTTCTCCGAAATGAAGCATATTGGCATAGTTGACGTATTTCATGATCGGATATTCATCTGATATGCCATTGCCGCCAAAGATTTCAAGTGCATTCCTGGAAACCTTTGCAGCAACTTCTGAGGCAAAATATTTAGCGTAGGAGCTTTCCCTTGTAGCCGTTTCTCCTTTGTCCTTCAGGTAAGCACTTCTATAAGTTTGGAGCCTTGCTGCATCGGTTTCGACAACCATGTCTGCAATCAGATGCTTAATCATCTGGTATTCGCCAATCGGATTTCCGCCTACTATTCTTTCATTACAGTATTTTATCGATTCGTCTACACACCCCTGGGCAATTCCTACAAGGCGGGATGAAACCGTTAGCCTGCCGTAGTCAAGTGCGTTCATCGCAATCTTAAAGCCTTCTCCTTCTTTTCCTAGAAGATTTTCTTTCGGTATTCGGTAATCTTCCAAAAATACTTCACAGCTTCTCATCATAAAGCCTAAAGAGCTGATTTCAATCGGTTTTGCAGTAAAGCCAGGGCGGTTTGTTTCGACGATAAATGCTGAAATTCCTTTGTGGCCAGCCTTTAAGTCTGTTTTAGCAAAAAGGACTCCGACATCTGCTTCGTTTGCAAACGTAATCCACGTTTTTGAACCGTTGATGACATATTCATCGCCTTCTAAACGCGCATATGTTTTCATGGATCCTGCTGGATCTGACCCTCCTCCTGATTCTGTTAGGGCAAACATGCCGATCAGATTCGCTTTAATCAAGTCTGGAACATATTTTTGAATTTGTTCCTCTGTTCCCCAATTTAATATCGTAAAAGGGCAAGTCATAGCCTGCATATTGAAAGCGTATCCAAAAGAAGGATGGGCTTTAGAAATTTCCTCTGCTATGATTGCCAGGTTCAGAAATCCCATCTCAGAGCCGCCGTACTTTTCCGGGAAACATGCCCCAAATATTCCGGCTGCCCCCATCTTCTGCAAAATTTCCTTAGGAAATTTTCTTTCTTGTTCAAAGTATTTTACATTCGCCAGAATTTCCTTTTCAGCAATGGCTCTTGCCATGTTCTTCACCTGAATATTTTCACTGCTTAATTCAAAGTTCATCTAACCAGACCTTTCCATATGGTTTCTTCATTTTATAACGTTCTTTTCTCATAGATTGTTGTTTGTGTTATGAATTCTGCCCGTTGATTTCCGCTACGGGCACTCAGCGAACCCGCGGGGAGGGCTGCGAGCCTCCTCGGCTTCGCCTGTGGGGTCTCCGCACTTCCCTCTCTTCCCGCAGGACATTGTCTAAACATCCCTGAATTAACACCTCGTCGTAAGAAAATGCGGATGCATTTTCGAGGAGTCAAGTGCCCTCCGCTACAATCAACTCAGTGGGTAAAATAAGTTTGCCTTCAAAAAGCAACAAACTTTACGAAAACAGCCTTTTATAAAGTCTCAATCCTCTTCTCCAATGACTCTTTAAACGGCTGTTCCCATTCTATTAGCTGCAGAAGCAATCCAAATGAACTCTTGGGATGAGTAAATAATTCCTTCCTTAAACCATGGCTTTTTTTGAATCCGGCAACTTTAACTTCACTATCCAGTAGACGGCTATGTAAATCGTCAATTTCATCAATATTAAAAGCTATATGATGTAAGCCTTCACCCCTTCTTTCTAAAAAGTTATGAATGTCTCCTTTTTCACTTAATGGAGTCTCAAGGCCTATTACAATACCCCCGACTAAGAAGTAAGCAGCCCGGGCATTTTGTTCCGGCAAGACCATTTCTTTTAGAAATTCCCCTTTTAAAATAGTAGAAAAAAGCTGCTTGCTTTTTTCTAAATCTTTCACCGCGATTACAATATGATCAATACTGCTTGCCATATTAAGCACTTCCTCGAACAATGGTTACTAATTTAGAATTTTTAGAATGTTTGAAATTAACTTTGTATTTATATTATTATATATATAAATATAATTCAATATTATATAGATATTTTCTAAAACTTTTTGGATCCTGGTTTATCATTTAGTTTTTTTTAGGAAAGGATTGATCTAGGTGGTCAAAAGAAAGGTTTCTGCATATCCAAGACTGAAACTGTTTAATCCGCTATTAGCCCAAACAGCAGCAGCATTTGGGGTTCTTACCTTACCCCCTTTGTCAACTTTTATTGTAAAAGAGCTTGAACTTTCCGCTTTCATGATGGGACTTATGATGTCCTCTTTTTATTTGGGCTGTATTGTCTTCTCCTTTTTTACTGGCCAAATTATTAACTTCCTCGGCATACATAAATCGATCTTTATATCACTCCTTGTTATTGGTTCTTTTATTATGGCAGGCAGTTTTTTCGACTCGGTATGGGCAATGCTTCTGCTTCTGGCATTATCGGGAATGGGATACAGTTTAATTAATCCTGCCATTAATTTATTGATCACACAGGATTTTTCAGTCGAAGTTCGGGGTTTTGCCATGAGCGTAAAACAAATGGGGGTAACATTAGGGGGGGTATTTACAGCGTTATTGCTTCCTAAGCTTGCCTTTATCTTCGATTGGAGGACTTCACTTTTTATAGGAGGTGCCATGGTGGCATGCTTTTCGCTTTATTTCTATTGTATGCTAAAGAGCTATGCCTCACCGCCAGCTCCCAACTCTAACCCAAACCACCTAAAAAATATTAAAATCTTTTTCCAAAATTCAAAGCTTGTCCGTTTAAGTATTTTGTCGTTCTTCTTTGTCGGTGCTCAATTTTCTTATTTTATGTACCTGGTTTTATTTCTAAATTTGGATCTAAACTATTCAATCGCCGCTTCAAGCTTTCTGTTGGCCCTTTCACAGGCTTCGGGAGCAATTGGAAGAGTCATATGGGGAGCAGCAAGTGACCGTTCAGGAGATAAACGGAAGGTTCTTTCATTGATTGGTATTCTTTCATCCATATTTTTGGTGCTATTATCTTTGAGTCCCTTCTTTTCTATGCCCTATTTACTGATGGCAGCTATTACGATCATACTCGGATTTACTATAAGCGGTTGGAATGGAATCTTCCAGGCCGCAATTATAGAGTATGGAGGAGAAAAAACAGCTGCTGTTTCAAGTGGAGTCAGCTTAACCTTTACCTATCTGGGCATTTTTCTCTTTCCACTCTTTTTTGGCTGGACGAAAGATTTATTTTCAAGCTTCAGCCTATCCTGGGTCATCTTATCCATTTGTTTAATATTATCAACCATACTAATCTATAAAGATCAGCGTTCAACATCAGTCAAAACGAAAAAATTCGCTGGTTAATAGAAGAAAGAATGCTAGAGGGCTTAAAAATACAATTTTAAACGTCAAATTTTCCTCCCCATGTAAATATCTCACCAATCTTCCAGTAAAAGTGTATTTGTTTAGGTAGAAACTTAAATAAATCAATTTCGATTCCTCGAAAAATTGACGAATTTAAGCCTGAATAATTGTTGAAAACCACTTAATTCCTACTTGACTAATCGGATAAATAGGAATTATAATGATTTTAATAAAACTTCGAACAGTCTCACTTATAAGGAGGGTAAAAAATGCCATTAAACAGAGAAACTCTCATCAAAAAGCTTCTATCACTATCCAAGTTCCAGCAAAATCATAGTTTGTTTAGTTTAAGCGACAGAAAACTGGAAGCTCTGTATCTTGATCATATTTTATATTCCCCACACCCTCATAGCGGACATCAATCAATTAAATTAACAGGAAAAAATAGATGAGAAAAAGCCTGCAATTGTTAACACGCAATTTGAAGGCTTTTGTTGTTTCTCATTCCAAAAACTCCATATGACCCTTTTCAGATCGATAGTATTCCAGTCTGTCCTGAAGTGTTCCAGTATGGAATTCAAATTTGTGTCCATCCGGATCTGTGAAATAGATTGATTTCTTATCCTTCTCGTCTCTGTACCGGCCTGGCAAAATGTTAACATGAAGCTTCCGAAGCTTTTCGTATATTCCTTCATACTTAGACTCGTCAATGGTAAAAGCTATATGGGTGTAAGATTTCTCAATTTCATTCCGAGGTACATCACGTTCCTCATTCAATGCAAGCCACATGCCATTTAAATCGAAATAAGCAGTAGTCCTTCCTTTAACCAATAGCTTGGCATCAAACACATTCTGATAAAACGGAATCGACTTTTCCAAATCTGAAACTGAAAATAGGAAATGGTTCAAGCCTTTGACTGTCACATAATCAACCTCCAATTCTATACGCCATGTCTTTGAAGCTTTTAAAAGCAAAATGGAAAGGATAATCAATAATAAGAGAACAACACCAAAACTAAAGCGAACATGCGACTAGCCATAGAAGTCCCCCCTTTTAATTCATTTAGACGTTTGGGAAGCCAGTTCAGTTTCAATGTCAAATATATAAAATAAAAAAAGAGGAAATCATTCGATTTCCTCTAACCTATTAATTCCGTGCCAGCTTCTGAACCATTTTTTCCTGCTTTACTTCTTCTTCTGCAGGTTTGGCGCGTTTAATGAAGAATGCTAAAACCAGGGCAACTGCAGCTATAAAGGTCGCTACAAAGAAAGCATCATTAATTCCCTCGAGCATAGCTTTTATAAGTACTTGCTGCTGCATTTCAGACATAGCAGCTTCAGTCAGCTGACCGCCTCCATTTGCCATCGCGCCTTCTTTGGCTATTTCGGCGGCATGTGTTTCTGTTCTTGTTGACATCACTGTCACTAATAAAGCAGTTCCAATGGCACCAGCAACTTGATTTAACGTATTGTTCATGGCTGTACCATGAGGATATAAATGTCTTGGCAATTGGTTTAAGCCATTTGTTGATACAGGCATCATCACCATTGACATGCCAAGCATTCTTATCGAATTTAGAATAATTAATTGTGTATAAGTTGTTTCCAAAGTCAATCTGCTGAAAACATATGTGGTTGCAACAGTGATCGTTAAACCGATAACAGCTAAAATACGGCCGCCAATCTTATCAAAAAGTCTGCCTGTTATAGGAGACATTACCGCCATGACTAGTGCTCCAGGGAGCATCATCAATCCTGCATCCAATGGGGAAATGCCACGGATGGTTTGAACATAAATCGGAATGAGAATCATACCCGAAAACAGCGCCATATTTACAGTCATGGCAATGGCAGAAGACAGTGCGAACATTGGATATTTGTATACGCCAAAGTTCAGCATTGGGCGGTCGGTTTTAGATTGCTTCAATATAAACCATACTAAAGAAATTACACCAATCATAATGGTCAAGTATACATGGGGACTATCCCATCCTTTGTTGCCGGCAGAGCTGAATCCATAAAGAATCCCCCCGAAACCAATACTTGAAAGGAGAAGAGAAAAAATATCCAACCGGATATTTACTTTATCCTTTTTATCTTTTAACAAAGCAGCCCCCAACAGCAAAATAGCTCCTGCTATTGGCGTAAGGAAATGGAAAAGCATTCTCCAGTCATAATGTTCAATAATCCAGCCTGAAAGAGTTGGACCAATAGCGGGAGCAAACATTAAAATCAGGCCAAATACACCCATTGCTGCACCGCGTTTTTCTACCGGAAAGCTGATCAGCATAACATTCATCAAAAGAGGCAGCATGATGGCTGAACCTGAAGCCTGCAGCATTCTTCCCGCCAGCAGTATCGGAAATACGTGAGCGACCCCCGCAATGATTGTTCCAGCTGTAAAAAGGCCCATCGCAACAATGAATAGTCTGCGGACGGTATATTTTTCAATTAAAAAAGCTGTAGCAGGAATTAAAATACCATTAACAAGCATAAATCCTGTGGTCAGCCACTGCACAGTTGCCGCTTCTATTTTTAAATCTGCCATTATCGAAGGCAAAGCGATATTTAGTAATGTATTATTTAAAAAGGCAATAAAAGCCCCTATCATTAAAACAGCCAGTATCCCATAAGGGGGACGATCTGTTTTATTATTTATTGCATGACCCATTGTTTTTCCTCCTGTACACTCAGTTCATTCTTTTATACTCTCGTTACACATCAAACATATAATATACCACGAGTACAATTTTTGCAATAAAAAAACCCTTGTAAAATAGAGGGTTTGTATAATTCATTAGAATAATGTACTATAAGATTATACCGACAGTTCAAATAAAATGACAGGTGATTACGAATGAATGACAGGAAACAGCTTGTAATTAAGAAAGCACATCAATTATTTCTGGATAAAGGCTACCAAGCTACATCTATTCAGGATATTTTAGAATACACGGGAATATCGAAAGGAACTTTTTACAACTATTTTTCCTCAAAAAATGAACTGCTTATTTCCATTTTTAAAACATTGCATAAAAAAATGGAATATGAGCGAAATCAGCTTCTAATAGGCAAGGACCCTTCAAGCATAGAGGTGTTTACTATGCAGGTTGAGTTTCAAATGAATATGAATCGCTCAAATAATTTGGTCACTCTTTTTGAGGAAGTGCTTGTTTCACACGATCCGGAACTCATGCAGTTTATAAAAGAAGGACAATTAAGAATGGTTCATTGGATTTTCCAGCGGTTTATTGAAATCTTTGGAGAAGAAAAGAAACCATATTTACTCGATTGTGCCGTTATGTTTCTCGGGATTCTTCATCATAACGTGAAATTCAGTACGAAATTCTTTGAAGAGCCATCAAGCATCAATCATGTGATTCGGTATAGTGTGGATCGTATTTCAAAAGTTGTTAAAGAAGTTAGCTCTGCAGGAGAACAGCTGCTAAAACCTGAACTAATAGACAATCGCTTTAATCATTTAAAGCATCGGGACCAGGGATTTAAGCACAATCTTTGCAAAACCATATTCACGCTGAAAAAATCAATTCGGCAGCAGGAACAATCTCATTGCATTGAACTACTGGACTTTATCCAGGAAGAGCTGCTACATTCCAAAAAGCCAAGAAAGTTTCTAATCGATAGTGCTCTCCAAACTCTCCGCAACTGCCTTGCCTTTTTAGATGAAAAAGAATTTGAAACACTTGACCAGCTTGCTGCTGCATTTTTTAATCAAACAGAAGAAGAACTAGTTTAATTTAAGCCTAATCCTTTATGGGTAGGCTTTTTTAATGCCTTAAATGGAAGACCTCATATCCCTGCCCAATATGATCTTTCCCTTTTTCCGCTATGCATTCATATTCCTTCCAAAAACGGAAACAATAAAGGATGATGCCAAACTAACCGGTGATTTCTTTATGAAAAAAGAGTTAAAAAAGAAGAAAGCCTTTAATGACTTTGACCTTGAAGATTTGGAACGTTCTTTTTCCAAGTCCAATGATTTTAAAAAGTCTGCCTATTGCAATAAAAAAACGGGCACAAATTTTTCATTTATTTTTTTCACTACACTTACTGATCAGCAAATTATTAGCAAGAGTATACTCCCCGGGCTGCTGCTGGGTGAATTTTCAAAACTTGATGACTTAAAGAAGCTTCTTCCTTCAGCAGACATCCAGATATGCGAGGACCTTTCCGGTACGGAACAAAAGCTGCTAAATGGCTACGTCATGATTTTAGTTGACGACGAAGAAAAAAAAGCTGCCTTCATAGCAGCCCAAAAAGAATTTGTCCGTGAATTGGGCCATGCAGAAGTTGAACATACAGTTATTGGGCCGAAAGAAGCTTTTGTGGAATCATTCGGGCAAAATTTAAATTTAATCAGAAAAAGGCTGCCTATTTCGGAACTTACGATTGAAGAATATTCGGTAGGCAGTATTTCTAAAACTCCAGTAGCGGTCATATATATCGCCGGCATAACAAATGAGGATAACGTCAACATGGTAAAGGAGCGTCTGGAGAATGTTGACTTTGATGAAATAACAGACAGTTCCTATATTGTCCAGCTCATCTCAGATAACTCAAAATCTCCTTTTCCGCAATTATTGGATACAGAAAGACCGGACAGAGCTGCAGCTGTACTGGCGGAGGGCAAAGTTGTTATTGTTGTAGATGGTTCTCCCCATGTCTTAATTACACCAACAACCTTTGCGGAATTTTTCAGTTCCTTTGAAGATTATTTTCTAAATTGGATCGTAGCATCTTTTGTAAGGATCCTTCGAGCGTTTGCTGTAATCTTTTCCATCCAGATCACACCCATTTATGTAGCAACGCTTACTTACCATCAAGAAATGATTCCTTCTGATTTAATGGGAACCCTTGTGTCCTCGAGACAGCATATCCCACTTCCGCCATTTTATGAAGCCTTATTGCTGGAATTGGTTATTGAACTTCTTAGGGAGGCTGGAGCAAGATTGCCAACCAAGGTGGGCCAGACAATCGGTATCGTTGGAGGGATTGTGATTGGGACTGCATCCGTTGAAGCTGGCCTAACAAGTAATGTCCTTCTTATTTTCATTGCATTGGCAGCTCTTGCTGCATTTGCTACACCTGTCTATAAAATGAACAATACAATCCGGCTATTAAGATTCCCATTTTTATTTTTTGCAAATCTTTGGGGGTTAGTAGGTGTACTATTTTGCTCATGCCTATTATTAACCCATATGGTAAGGCTAACATCTCTTGGTAGGCCCTTTTTGCAGCCATTTTATCCGCCCAGGTACCGGGACTTGAAGGATTCCTTTGTCAGATTTCCATTTAGTCCACTTCGGCCCGTATACTTAAGAACACAAAATCCATATCGATTTCATCAGGAAAAGACGAAAAAAGCAAAAAAAGATATCGATGAATAAGCCTGGCTTAAAGGCCAGGCTGTTTTATGATTTTGAATACTGCCGGTTAACTTTTTTCTTCTTCACTTTTATTCAATTTATCTTCCCAGGGTTCAAATGTGAAAGGAATTCCAATCATTTTTGCCGTCAGCTCATCATAAGAAACTAAATCTTTTTTGGACAACTCTTGAAGAGATTTTTTCCCCATCGCCCGTAAGGCGATTTTAATTTCCTCCGTACTCGCTGTTAAAAATTTTTCTGCTGATTTAACTCCATCTTCTATTTTAAAAGTATCTTTGAATTTTCCCTGGTTCCATACGGCCTGAGTTGGCGGTTCAAATGGCAATGCATTCAATGTGTGTTTATGAGACGCAGTAAACAGCATAACTGAACCCAGGTATACAGCATCTGCACCAAGCGCCAGAACCTTTAAAAAATGGCCTGGTGTAAAAAGGCCACCTGAAACAATTAAACTGATTTGTCCCTTCTTTTTTCTTTTTTCCAGATGACTTGCAGCCCTGACAACAGCATGCAAGGTAGGGATTCCAAAGTCGTCAGCTAATAGAGGGGGGGCTCCAAGTGTGGCAGCCTGTCCTCCATCTACTGCAATGAAGTCCACTCCCATTTCAATCAGATTGTCAATATCTTCTTCAATTTTTCCTCCTGCCCCTATTTTTGCCCCAATTGGCACCCCGCCTGACAGCTTTCGAAGTTCTTCCACCAGTTCCTTCAAATCATTTAATGTCTGATTTTCAAAATAATGCTCTAATATGTGGGCGACCTCATTATTTTTAAGGCCCATAATTTCCCTGGCCCGCCCAGTTAAATTCTCCGGCGAAATATTCCCGCCCATGCCTTGCATCGCACCTTGGCCCAGCTTAAGCTCAATCATATCGGCACGTTTGATGACCTCTTCTTCCTTCCCCCATTCGGTTTTTGAAAACTGCAAAATATACTTTCCCGCACTTTCGAGTTCTTCAGGCAAAATCCCGCCTTCCCCTGAATTAATAGCAGTTCCTGTATTTTTGGCAGCTGTAGCCAGCGCAACTTTCACTTGTTCACTTAGGGCTATGCCATAGGCCATTCCACTGATCATAAGCGGGATTTTAATTTTCATTGGCTTTTTGGCTTTTGGGCCAATGGTAACCTTAACATCCACATCCTCATCACCATCAATTGGAAAGGGTGATGTCTGAACAGGTATAAAGGTAATTTGGTCAAAATGAGGCCATTTTTTCGAAGAGCCAAACGGTCTATGCAGGATATCCCCCGTTTCAGCACGAAGGTTATTTTCAAGTGCATTTTGTACACCCATATGGCGGAATCCAGGGATTATCTCAATTAAGTTTTCCTGATAGCTGTCAGTAAATATAATTTTCCCAGCTTGCTTAACAATCCGCTTCATAATCCAGCGCCAGCCAAAAAGCAAGATTAAAAAAAGGATAAATAATAATGAAATCATAGCTAAAATAATAATTTGTAAAATATCAGACATGCAAATTTCACCAGATCCTATAATAGTCTTTTTTACTCCATTATTGCCATAGGATAGGAATTTAACCTGTAAATAGGAATTCACTTCAGTTTATACTAGGTAACTTGTACTCGTTTCTCAGTATTGATAAGGATCCTTAGAATATACTAGGAGTAGAAGAATATTTAACCTGGATCTTTTTTATTTAGTTGCGAAAGTTTGTCGTATAAGGAGTCTAAAAATGCACTTGCTAAATAACGCCGCTCACCGCCCTTGGCCCGTCCCTTCTAACAACTGGATTATGAGGCAAAAATGGAGAAATTCCCTATTTATGCACTGGCCTGTAAAACCCGAGCTTGTAAGAAATTTGATTCCTTCCCCCTTAAGATTAGATACTTTTCAAGGTTACGCATGGTTAGGATATATCGCATTTTTAATGGATGGCATTTATCCGCGCGCATTGCCAAAATTGCCTTTGACGAGAAGTTTCCCAGAAATAAATGTCAGAACCTATGTACAATATGACGGTAAGCCAGGAATATTCTTTTTATCTATTGATGTGAAAAACTGGGCTTCTTTAAAAATCGCACGACATTGGTATCGTCTGCCATATCATGCATCAAACGTATCGATTGAACATAAGGGGACAACTTTTTCTTTTCAAAGCATACGAAATGAAAACAACCGCCATATTTCTTTCAAAGCTTTGTATAAGCCGATCTCAGATGTATTTTCCCCTGAAGAAGGTACCCTGGATCACTGGCTGACAGAAAGATATTGCCTCTACAGCAGAGATAAAACATCGAATATTTATTGCGGGGAAATTCATCATCTGCCCTGGCCGCTGCAAAAGGCGGAATTTGAAGTACAGTCCAATTCACTGCTTTCCCCTTTCAATATAAACCTAAGAAATACTAACCCAATCGCTCATTATTCTGGCGGCGTTGATGCACTTATATGGAATATCAGAAAAGTTCACAGCAGATGAGAAAAATGTTCAGCGTTCTTTTTCTCCGGATATTCTTATAGAATATTGTTCAATCTATCAAAAGGGCATGATTTACTGAAATGAGGTGGAAGTGTGAATAACCCTGATTCAAATCAAGCGAGAAATAATGAGGAACCAAAACAAACAAAAGGCAGCCTTCTCGAATCTATGATGGAGCCAATGGATCAACTTTCAAAAGTCGCTCCAGAGAATACGGAGAGAAAAACAAATAATAATGAAGAACCAATGTAAGGAAGGAAAGCTGGCATCTTCGCTTACTTTATTGATGCCGGCTTTTTTATGAATATGGATTAACTTGATAATAGTAATTAGGCTTGTTCCATTCTTTATTATACTGCTTGTGGAAAATGCGTGTGGCAGCTGGTGATACTGGGGGAGTAAGCCAGGTCCAGTCGCCTGTTAATGCTCTGCCTTGAGCCTTTTCATTTTCTTCGAATTTCTTAAATTGCTGGGCGGCAGTGTGATGGTCTACAATGCTGACTCTCTTTTTTAAAAGAATGCAAAACAGCCGCATTCACTTTAACAAGAGCCCTATCCTTCCAAAGGGAAGTATGTGTTCTTATATCTAAACCCATTAGCGAACCGATTTGTGGAAGCATATTATACCGAAAGGCCTGCTAAATGGATTAATTGATAATTCCAAATCCGTATTTTTTGCGCTGAAGCGTACTGCAGGAAGATGGTAAGTTTGGGATGAACCCTGCCATTATTCATGGAAGTCAAATGTGTTCAAACAAAGCAGAAAAAACTCCTCCTCTGTCTAGGCATTCCGCTGACCTTTGCTTTTATTCAAATTCACTATTACAGGTACGGATTAAGTCCTCTGCTTCTTCAAATATGAAATTATTCAAGATGAGTCCACCCAGAATAGACTATCTCCCACGAAAGCATAGCTGGGAGCTTGGTAAAAACAAATGGAGTTTTGTAACTTGTTTTAACTACCATATTTAATTCCTTCCGCTTCTGGCCAGTTTCGTCGTTATTCTGTTCGATTAACTACCGTTTTCCTCTTGCCCTAAACATTTTCGTCGTTATTCT
>NZ_VLKI01000007.1:0-87194 GCF_007830235.1 Cytobacillus oceanisediminis | reverse complement strand
TCGATTAACTACCATTTTCCTCTTGCCCTAGACACTTTCTTCGTTGATCTGTTTAGTTGATCATGTTGTTTCAACTGAAATGATATATTTTCCCTATTTAATTATTATCCCTGAGTTACTTAGCTGCCCGGATGGCTCCCTATCCTTTCAGATTCAACATTCCAGGATATAATGGTCGTACTATCACGGGCATTTTTCTCTTTTATTATTTTTAAAAGTTCAGTTACACCATTCGCATTTTTTCCCTTTTTTAGGACATTTAATATTTCCTGCGGATCAGAAAAACTGGTATTTGGGCATTCTGTCAGTCCATCTGTTGTAAGAAATATAAGACTATCCCCTTTTCTTAGCTCTTTTGTTCCCATGGTATAACAGGGAACCGGCAGTTCGAAAGTGTTGACTCTCCCAATCCATTCGTAAAAGCTTCGATGGTTTTGCTGAAACTCCTTGAATGGGAAGAGGTCTGGATGAAATAAGTGCAAAATACAATCTCCAACTGAAAGCCACCAAAGAAATGAACCTTTTCTCACTGTGCATAAAAACGCTGTCTCACCTCTTACCTTTCTACAGGAATCTTTGAAATTTTGACTATTAAAGACAGCCAGTAAAAGCTTACCGATTTTATCAAATGCTTCACCTGCTGAAAAAGACATAAATCCTTTGATTTCGTTTTTTAATGATTGAATCGTTTCGATGACCAGCTCTGCGCTTTGTGCTGTCGTATGGGCATCCAACAAAACAACAAATTCCCAATCATGGTATTCACTTGCCCATAGCAGGCAGCCGTCTTCATTTTTATATTGTCCTGCAGAAGTGTTCCCTCCAAATCGCCCTAAAACCATTCTTCCAATATGCAGGATACTTATTTCATCCAAGAACGGTTCCTTACTTCCAACCCAGCTATACTCATGGAATTTGCAGATATTATTCAATGGGTCTGTCTCCTCTTAATTGGTTTCCAATAATTCTAGTCAATTTGAAATTTTTGTCAATATAGATTTTTCTTATTGTTTAAGCAAAGAAAAAGGGAACTGTTCCAGTCCCCTTTTTCGATTGCTTATTTTTTGATTTGATAGATTCTCGCTTCATGCGGAAACAGTACTTCTTCATCTTTTTCCAAATCACGCTGGTAATTTGAGAGGATAAGCTTCCTATTAGTAAAGCCATCCAAAGTGAATGCCTGCTCCACGTCACAATGGTTCAGGACAATCAGCCATGTTTCATCCTTGCAAGAGCGTGAATAAACATATAAATGTTCATCATCAGGCAGTAAATCCTTATAGTCTCCGTACACCATTACGTCGTTTTCTTTTCTTAAGGCGATTAGCTTTTTATAATAAAAGTAAACGGAATCAGGGTCATTTAGGGCAGCTTCCACATTGATTTCCTTGTAGTTTGGATTCACCTTAATCCATGGTTCCCCACTTGAAAAACCTGCTTGTGGAGCATCATTCCATTGCATAGGCGTTCTGGAATTATCACGGCTCAATAAAATCAAGCTTTCAAAAACCTCCTGCGGGTCGCGACCTTTTGTTACTTCTTCCTGGTATTTATTCTTCATGGCAATGTCATTGTAATCCTCAATAGAATCAAATCGGACACCTGTCATTCCTATCTCTTCACCCTGAAAAATATAAGGAGTTCCAGGCAGCGTATGAATCATTGTTGCTAACAGCTTGGCAGATTGAACACGGTAATGACGATCATTCCCGTAGCGGGTTACTTGCCTTGTGTGGTCATGATTGTTAAGAAATTGCGAATTCCAGCCCCTTTGCTCAAGGCCTTCATACCAGCTTGTTTGTATTTCCTTATACCGAAGCATATCCCAGGTTGGCATATCATCTGCTACTTGGAAATGGAATAAAGTATTTAGCTCATTCCGGCTCTCATCTACATAAAGCAATCCTTCCTCAGGAGAGACAAATGGAATCTCGCCGACTGTCATAACATCATAATGCCGAAGAACCTCCCTGTGCATTTCCTGAAGATAGTCATGAATACCAGGATTATTGGCCAAATAGCTGATATTGTTTGGATTCTCGGCATCTGAAAAATCTTCTTTTTTAGCCAGGAGATTAATAACATCCATTCTGAAGCCATCAATCCCTTTATCAAGCCAAAATCTCATCATTTTGTAAATTTCATTTCGAAGTTCAGGGTTTCTCCAGTTAAGGTCCGGCTGCTCTACCGCAAAAGAATGATAATAATATTGGGCTGTTGGCTCATCCCACTCCCAACAAGATGGCGCAAAATAGGAACGCCAGTTATTCGGCTCCCTGCCACCCTTTGGATCTTCCCAAATATACCAATCTCTTTTCGGGTTATCTTTCGAAGAACGGGATTCAGAAAACCATGGATGCTGATCAGATGTATGGTTGACGACGAGATCCATTATCACCTTTAAACCGCGGCTATGGATTTCCTGGATCAACTCTTCAAAAGTCGCCATATCTCCTGCTCTATTCATCACACCATAATAGTCCGAGATATCATAGCCATTATCTCGGTCAGGGGATTTATAAAATGGATTCAGCCAGATTACATCAATGCCAAGATCCTTAATATAATCGAGCTTCTCCATTATCCCTTTTATATCACCATAGCCATCTCTATCGGAATCGAAAAAGCTTCTCCAGTAAATTTGATAAACAACCGCTTCTTTCCACCACTTCTTATTCACAGGGGACACCTCTTTATTAAACTTTAGTAACTCGTAAAAAAGGGCCTTTTAAAGGCCCTCTCATTATTTCTTTAATCGATATACTCTTGCCTCATAAGGTTTAAGCGTTAATTCATCAATTGATTCATTTTCATTCACATTTAGATTTGAAATCAATAATTCTTTAAAAGAATAACTTAAAGTCTCCGGCAGCTTAAATATAGGAGTTTCCCCGCTGAAATTGCACATGACAAGCAGCTGGTCTTCGCCTAGTGTTCTTGTAAAAGCAAAGATTTGCTCATCTTCTTCCATGACTAAGTCAAATGTTCCGTACACAATGACTTCATTTTGCTTTCTTAATTGAATGAGCTTTTTATAATAATGGAAGATTGATTCTTCATCTTTTAATACAGCTTCTGCATTAATCTCTTCATAATTAGGATTTACATTGATCCAAGGCGTTCCAGTTGTAAAACCTGCATTAGGGCTGCCATCCCATTGGACCGGTGTTCTGGCATTATCACGGCTCCGCTCATGGATTCCTTTAAAAATTTCTTCGTGAGTCAATGAATCCGGAGTTAGATCACGGTATGCATTTAATGTTTCAATATCACGGTAATCGTTGATATCATTGAAATTGACGTTCGTCATGCCGATTTCTTCACCCTGGTAAATATATGGAGTGCCCTGCATCATATGAAGGCAGGTAGCAAGCATCTTCCCTGAAACAACACGATATTCATCGGAGCCATTTCCCCATCTGGAAATGGCCCGCGGCTGGTCGTGGTTGCTCCAGTACAAGCTATTCCAGCCATCATTTTCAAGGCCCTTTTGCCACTTTGTGAAAATTTCTTTTAGTTCCGTTAGTTTCCATGGACGGGGATCCCATTTGCCGTATTGGCCGTCACCTAGCCCGACATGTTCAAAATGGAACACCATATTTAACTCATTTCGGTCTTCCCCTGTGTAAAGCTTGCCTTCTTCGACTGTAACACCTGGCATCTCGCCAACCGTAATCGTATCATAATCTCTAAGTGCTTCTTTATTCATTTCTTGCAGAAATTCGTGGATTCTCGGTCCATTCATATAATGCTTGCTTCCGTTCCCATATTTATGACCTTCACGGATCTCTCCCTGCGGATAGCTTGTATCTTTGGAAATGAAGTTGATGACATCCATTCGGAACCCATCGATGCCTTTATCAAGCCAATAGCGCATCATTTCATAGACTTCATTTCTTAGAACAGGATTTTCCCAATTAAGATCAGGCTGTTTTTTGCTGAAAAGATGCAAATAATATTCGCCTGTTTGTTCTTCAAATTCCCATACACTTCCGCCAAACGCAGCGCCCCAGTTGGTTGGAGGCTCTCCATTGTCTGTCTTTTTCCAGATATAATAATCTCTGTAAGGGTTATCTTTGGATTTACGTGATTCCTGGAACCATTGGTGCTCGTCACTTGAGTGATTGACAACAAGATCCATCATGATTTTAATGCCGTGCTCATGTGCTTTAGCCAGCATGCGGTCAAAGTCCTGCATTGTTCCGAATTCATCCATGATATTGCGGTAATCTGAGATGTCATAGCCATTATCATCGTTAGGGGATTTGTAAACCGGCGACAGCCAGATTACATCGATTCCCAGTTCACTTAAGTAAGGAATTTTTTCTGTGATGCCATTGATATCGCCAATTCCGTCTCCGTTTGAATCGTTAAAGCTTCTTGGATAGATTTGATAAATGACGCTTTCTTTCCACCATGTTTTGTTCAATTTTTACAACTCCGATCCACAAATTGATTCATATTATTTTAGGGTCTGTTAAGTAGGCCTGTTGATTTCCGTTCCAGGCGTTCGCTTTCCACGGGCGGTCCGGGAGCCTCCTCGGCGCATTCGCGCCTGCGGGGTCTCCCGTTGACACGCTCCTCCCGCTGGAGTCTCACGCCTTCCACTCCAATCAACAGGGTGCTGAAATATTATAAGCATTATCACAGCCAACTCTTATTTTATTGAACCTTTCATTACTCCGCTAATGATCCATTTTTGGGCAAAAATGTACACGATGATCATTGGAGCAAGTGCCATTAAATAGGAGGCAAATGCGAGATTATAATCTGTGCTGAATTGGCCCTGGAATATATATTGCACGAGCGGCAGTGTCGCCATTTCCCGGTCGCTCAGAAGCACGAGCGGCAGCATGAAGTCGTTCCAGGCACCCAGACTCGTAATAATGGCTACCGTGGCATTCATTGGCGCAAGCAGAGGGAAAATAACTTTCCAGAATACTCCCCAAGTGCTTGCACCATCCATAATGGCTGCCTCTTCAAGCTCAACTGGAATAGCTCTGATATAGCCAATGTAGATAAATACATTAAAGGAAAGATTGAAAACAATATACAGAATGATTAACCCGACCAGATTATCCATTCCCCATGAACTAGTCTGCTTCACAAGCGGAAGCATGATAATCGGAAACGGGATAAACATCGCACTTAAAAAGTAGAAGTATAGGAACTTATAAAACTTTTTGTGAAGATTACGTGCAATGGCGTAGGATACGAGCGAATTTGTCAGTACTGTAAAAATGACAACAAAAATTGTAACAAACGCACTGTTTTTAAATGCATTGAAAAAATTAGTCATTTCAATTGCTTTTGCAAAGTTATCAAACGACCATGATTTTGGAAGCGCCAATAAATTGCCGGCCATTTCAGGCGGTGTTTTGAAGGCGATTGTGATCGTTAAATATAGTGGAAAAAGAATAAGCAATGAACCTAAAATTAAGAAAGTGGTGACCAGCCAGCTTGTTTTTTTGCGATTCATTAGTTTTCCACCTCTCTTTTATTTAAGAATTTTAATTGAATGATAGAGAAGACAATGATAACGATAAAATAAATAACAGCATTCGCTGATTGATACGCGAACTCTCCTCCTTCGAATCCTCCACGGTAAATAAGCAAGGAGATGGATTCTGTTGACTTTCCTGGGCCTCCGCCTGTTAAGGCAACAATCTGGTCGAACACCATCAGGAAGTTTTTCAGTGACAGTACCATATTAATCGTAAAGAAAGGAGCAATCAGCGGAAATGTAATTTTCCAGAACTTTGTCCAAACACCGGCACCGTCGATACTTGCAGCTTCATATAAATCTTCTGATATCGTAACGAGACCAGCAAGGTACAAAATCGTATTAAAAGAAACAGCTTGCCATACTGCCACGATGACTATTCCGATCCAGGCCAAATCCGGATTTCCTAGAATATTTCGGGTCAAAAACTCCCATCCAAATGCATCACCAATCTGCGGAAGAAAATGCGCAAAAATAAAATTAAAGATAAAGCCAACTATTAAAATACTAAGAATATAAGGTAAAAAATAGATGGCCCGAAGTGTTTTGTGAAATTTAATTTTCGAGTTAAGCCCGATGGCAACCAAAAGACTAATTATATTTACCAGAATGGTAGATACAATAGCAAATTTAAAGGTAAATAGATAAGCATCCCCTGCACGTCCATCTTTAAAAACATTCAGGTAGTTCTTTAATCCAACGAAGTTCCAATCTCCATACCCTTTCCAATCCGTAAAGCTGTAAAAAATCCCTTGCAAGGCTGGATAACTATGAAAAATGAAGAAAAGGAGAAAGGCAGGTATCGTTATGATGAGAAACACACTATTTTTCTTTTTCATTATGACAACTCCTTTTTTAAGGCTCTGTTAAACTTGCCCGTCGATTTCCGCTCCAATCAACAGGGTGCCAAAATCATAAATGAGCTCTAACATAGCCTTTTTGAAAAGCGCAATGCGCCTGGAGCTAGACAAAGTCTAACTTGAGAGGATTTAAAAGTTTTTAGAAAGCCAGGGAATCCCGTAAGACCCCCTGGCTCCTAGCCATTAGCGATTTTGGACTTTTTCCCACTCGCTGTCCATTTTTTTCAAGAACTTCTCTTTATCTTTCTTGATTAAGAATTCCTGAACAAGGTTTTCAGCCCCCATGCCTGCTGGATAGTAGTGATCCGGGAAGCTTGTAATCGCTCCAGTTTCAAAGTTAGCTTTGATGCCCTCAAAAACAGGGTTTTCCTGATATACGCCTTCAATGGCGGAGAATGCCTTTTGCTCATCAATGTACTTTTGAGCGGTTTCTTTTGTCATCATAAATTCAACAAATTTCATAGCTTCTTCATTGTGTTCAGTCTCTTCACTAACCGCTAGAAGAACGTCAACACCAGAAACGAGTTTGTTTTGTTCAGGATCATTTGTTACCGGCATTGGGAATACACCAAGCTCCATTTCAGGATTTGCTTTTAAGATTTCAGGAATAGCCCAGTTTCCTTGAAGATAGAAAACAGATTTTCCGTTGGCAAATGCATTATTTCCATCGCCATAAGCAACTCCCATATTATCTTTGTGGCCATATTGGACTAAAGTAGCCATTTTGTCTGCCACTTCATCATAGTTTTCCACGAATGTTGCTTCTCCGGCATTTTTCTTTTCTGCAAAATCTTCACCGGCAACATTTGCACCAAGGGAATTCCAAGCAATCATGCCTGTCCATGCATCCTTTAAAGTAAAGTAAATAGGTGTATCTCCTGCTGCTTTCACCTTTTCAAGGCTGGCGATAAATTCATCCCAAGTTGCTGGAACTTCAAGTCCGTGCTCTTCAAATTTTGCTTTATTGTAGATAACTGCATTCGCATTCGTTGCGTATGGAAGGCCGTAAGTTCCCTCTCCCTCAGGTCCAACCAAACGATTTACCATATCAATGTAAGATGGCTGTACGGTCTTTGTCAGGTCAATTCCTGAAAAATCCTCCAGAACACCCGCACGGCCTAATTCACCGTAAGTAGCATTTCCTGCGATGGACATGATATCAGGAAGGTCATTTTTAGTAAGACGTGTTTTTAATACGGTTTCAGCTTCAGGCGGTGCATCCAGTTTAATTTTAATATCAGGATTTTGTGCTTCGAATTCTTTAATTAAACTCTTATATGTGTCAATGCTTTCAACTTTGTTTGAGAAAAGCTCAAGTGTTACCTTTCCGTCATCGGCCCCGCCTGACGAGCATCCCGCTAATAAAGAGGCACCCAATGTTAAAGCCATCACACCCGCAGTCATTTTTTTAAACATGTTTTTTTCCCCCTAAATGATTATAATTTTGGTTCATTTACGTAAACGTTTACGTAAATGATCTAAGAAAAAGAGAGTTCTTATTTCCTCTCTTTCACACTCAATCTTTCAATGATTTTATGCGGCATTATTCTGCTCTCAGGTACTTCACCTGTTTCCAGCATTTTTAATAGCATTTTAGCTGCTGTTTCACCCATTTTGGCCAGCGGCTGTCCAACAGTAGTCAGCGGCGGAATAGACATTTCGGCTAGCTGCAAGTTATCATACCCCATAACCGACAGATCTTCAGGTACCTTTATTCCCAGCTGGTAGGCTGCAGATAAAGCACCGATGGCAATCTCATCACTAGCCCCAAATATTGCCGTTACATCTGGAAACTGGTCCAATAATTTCTTTAGGCCTTCGACTCCGTCAGGAAATGTAAACCCTCTGCTAAAAACAATATTTCGGTCATCCAGGGGAATATTGTGATCTGACAGAGCTTTTTGAAACCCTTCTATCCTCGGCTTCCCGGCGATTATATCCTCCTTGTTTCCGCTGATCATCCCAATCTTTGTATGGCCCTTATCCATTAAATACTTAGCAGCTGAGTAAGAAGCATGATAATCATTTACCTTCACAAACGGAACTGGATAGGCATAGGACTCAGTTGAGAGAAGGATCAGCGGCATCTTTGATTTTGTAATGTACTGATGATATTCCTCTTTTAAAATTTCACTTGCGAAAATGATCCCATCTACACGCTTTTCAATCAGTAACTGAAGGTATTTTATCGTTTTTTCGCCATTTGATTCTGTATGGCAGACGATTACACTGGAACCGTTATCATTTGCGGCCTTTTCTATTCCATCCAGTAAATCTGTAACAAGGGAACTGGATAATTTAGGAAATAAAACGCCGATAGTATGGGTTCTTTTATTAATCAATCCTCTTGCGACCGCATTTGGCTGGTAGCCCAGCTCTTCAATTACTTGCAAAACCTTTGATTTGGTTTTTTCCGAGTAGCCGCCTTGGCCATTCAAGATTCTTGAAACCGTTGCAATAGAAACATTTGCTTTCTTGGCAACATCTTTGATGGTATAGGACATATCCCACCTACTTTGATTCTACTTTTTTTGATATGTGACGAAAACGTTTACGTAAGTAATAATAGCACGTGGTGAAAACCCTTTCAATATCATTTGGTGAAAAAATTGTGAAATAATTTAAATTAGCTTCTAACCCCATAATTAAAAGTTAAAAAACCGACCCTCATTTTTGTACGGGCCGGAATAGAAACCATTTATCGTTTTATAATGTTCAAATAACTTTTTCCCGCATTTTATTTAGAATTAATACCTCCAGCAACTTAGATGGACATGGTTCTGCAGGGATAGAATCGGGCTCAAACCCAAACTCCCTGATTCGCTTCTCCGAACTGCTTCCCATGCAAACGATCGTTAAGTTTTTTAAGATTTCTTCTGCCACTATACCATATGGACTTCCATTTTCGATAAAGGCATCCACAGAGGAACTGCTTGGAAATACGATTGTATCAAGTGAAGCTTCCATAAGCATATTTTTTACCACAGGAACAAAAGCTTCATCTAGGATTGTTTCGCTGGTCTGGAAAATATCATGTTTTCCATAACGGTCAAGATAATAGCCTCTATTTTCATCCATTTTCCGGTTACCAATAATTAAAAGCCCTCCGCAATGATTCATATCATCCGCCAGATGACCAGATAATCCACGCTCCATTAAGACCTTTAACGATTTTTTAGACAAACAGTAAATTGTTGCGTGCAGGTTTCTAATATCTATTTTTCTGCTAATCAATAAATCAAAAAACTCATTGATGCTCTCAGGCGAGGTGAATAAAATCCGCTCATACATAAATAATTGATTAAGGATGGTTTCATTTATCTGAACTTCTTTTTTAGCCCACTTCGGAAATTCAATGACATCGGCACCCTGATCTTTTAACATTTCCGCTACAAGGCTTTTAGCGGTACCGGTACGAGCTAAAAGAATTTGCCTTCCATACAAAGGCTTTTTTTCAAACCATTTTAATTTATCCCTTACAGAAACAATATCACCAACTAAAGTAATAGCAGGATTTTTAATTCCTGTCTCCTTCACTTTTTTTGCAATATTCCTCAGTGTTCCTTGCACTGTCTGCTGCCTTCCATACGTCCCCCATTGGATAAGAATGACCGGGGTTTCTTCCGGTTTTCCATGCAGGATAAGATTTTCAGCAATAAAGGAGATGTTGGATACACCCATATAAAAGGCAATGGTATCGACACTAGCAACTAATCCGGCCCAATCGATATTGGGCTTCCCTTCCTTCGATTTGTCATGCGCAGTTACCACCGCAAAGGAAACACCATATTCGCGATGTGTAACAGGGATGCCTGCATATAAAGGTGCCGCAATTCCGGAGGATACTCCCGGAACAATTTCAAAAGGAATTTCATTTGTTACAAGCGCTTCGGCTTCCTCGCCGACTCTGCCAAAAACTCCCGGGTCACCGCCTTTTAAGCGGACAACGCTGCATCCGTCCATTGCTTTTTGAATGAGAAAATCATTGATTAATTCCTGTTTAAGTAAATGCTGCTGCGGAAATTTCCCGCAATAAATCAACTCACAATGGGAAGGGGCATACTCTAATAATCTGGGATTTATAAGCCGGTCATATAAAATAACATCTGCTTGCTGAATTGCTTTTAACCCTTTAATTGTCATCAAGCCTTCATCCCCAGGACCTGCTCCTACAAGAAATACCTTACCTTTTTTCAAGTCCCCACCCCTTTGCCTTCTTTTTAATCGCCGGTATTCATCTGGTAGTAATTGGCCAGTTCTACAATAGCACTGCCCATTCTCTCCACCTTGGGGAAAATCACCCGATTTATTCCTTCATCATATAAAGCTTGTGCGGTTACCTTACCGACTGCCAAAGCAATAACTTTATCGGAGAAAGCCCTTTTCAATTGATTTTCGGCATCCTGTTTACGTGCATATTGAATTAAATGACGAACCTGTGGAGTACTCGTAAAAACCGCAGCTTCCAGTTTTCCTTCAAGCAGCTCAGAAAGAAGTCTTTCCATTACTTCCGTTTCCGGCGGATTGTGGATATACGGAAGAATTTCTTCATATTGAGCATGCTGTTCGTCCAGCCACTGGATTAGCCTTGGTGCAGGGTCGCCATGAAGCTGAAGAGCCACATTGCTTTTCTGTAAAGAATAAGCTGCTAGGCTGCGCACCAGCCCTGCGGTACTTCCATCGTCATCCCGGACTTCAGGTGATAGTCCCAGCTTTTTTAGCAAATTAACCGTTTTATAGCCTCGCGCAGCAATTCTTGTATTATGCAGAGTCTCAATAAACTCTTCTCCTATCCCCATTTCTAAAGCTGTATTATACAAGGTCTCCACACCTATACCAGTGGTAAAGATAATCCAATCAAACTTGCCTGCTGTAATCCGTTGTATATGCTCTTTTAATTTGGTATCTACTCGCAAGGATGTACCTTGCGCAGGTCTGCTTACAGCGATACCCCCCAGATTTTCAACGATTTTGCTTATTTCTTCTATTTTTCTTGATCCAAGGATAGCAATTCGCTTTCCCTCCAGCTTTTTCATCCAAAAAACCTCCAGCCTAATCTTCTTTTATTCTTCTATTATAAGATAGACTGTGCCATTCTCAACAACTGTTTTATAAGTTTGAACACACCCTGTATCAGGAGCTTGCACTTTGCCGTCTTCCAGACAAATTTTCCAATCATGCATGGGGCAAAAAACAGAATCTCCGCTGACCAAGCCCTCAGTCAGTACACCGCCTTTATGGGGACATCTATTTTCTATTGCACGGATTTTGCCATTAGATAATCTGAACACAGCAATATCAGTTCCATTGACTTTAACCGTTTTTCCCAGTTTTTCCGGCAATTCATGCATAGAGCCTATCAGAACCTTGACAACACTTTTATTTAACAATGGAAACTCCTCCAATCCTATGATTTATGATCTTACAAGACTTTCAAATAACTCATTTTTTGTTTTATTGTTATTGATAATCTCTTTCCAAGGATCTTTGTATACTGATAGCGCCTCATCCATCCGGGCATTTAATTCTTTGCGCTTCTCTTTATCATCCAGGACCGACTGGATATGTGCCAGACCTACACGGTCAACCCACGCGGAGGTACGTTCCAAATAACTGGCCGTTTCTCTGTAGTATTGAAGGTAAGCACCTGTGATTTCCATCAATTCTTCATCTGTCTTCACTTTATAAAGCAAATCTCCGCCTCTTACATGGGTGCCTCCATTGCCGCCCACATAGATTTCCCAGCCGCCGTCTATGCCAATAAAACCGATATCCTTAAACCCTGACTCAGCACAGCTTCTTGGGCAAGCGGATACTGCCATTTTGACTTTATGGGGAGTCTGCAATCCTTCAAATTTCTTTTCCAATGCTACCCCAACCCCCATTGAATCCTGGGTTCCGAAACGGCAGAATTGCTCGCCGACACAAGTTTTGACAGTACGAAGCGATTTTCCATACGCATAGCCTGATGGCATATCCAAGTCGGACCATACTTTAGGCAAATCTTCTTTTTTTACACCGAATAAATCAATCCGTTGGCCCCCCGTTACCTTTACTAAAGGAATTTCATATTTATCAACAACATCGGCAATCTTGCGCAAATCTTTCGAATTCGTTACCCCGCCGTACATCCTTGGAACCACTGAATAGGTGCCGTCTTTTTGTATATTGGCATGCATTCTTTCATTTACATACCGAGATTCCCGTTCATCCTCATATCGGGTTGGATGAACCATTCCCAAATAATAATTGATGGCTGGACGGCATTTGGAACAACCTTCTTCAGAAACCCAGCCCAGGACATTCATTACTTCCTTTACATGGGTTAGCCCTTTTGATCGTATTCCTTCAACTACTTCATCCCTCGATAATGAAGTACAGCTGCAGATCGCTTCTTTTTGGATGGTTTGATCAAACTCTGCTCCAAGCGAATGCTGAAGCAAATCAGCTACCAGCGGTTTACAGCCTCCGCAGGAACGGGAAGCACTTGTACAGGCTTTAATTTGATCTACTGTTGTGCATCCTTCAGCTTGAATGGCTTCAATGATCGTGCCTTTTGAAACACCATTGCATCCGCACACTATTTCTTCGCTGCTCATTTCGGCGACCAGGCTATCTCCCGTATCCTGGCCAACCGGCTGTAATAGGGAGACCTTCGCAGTTTCAGAGATATCGGCCTGCTTTTTAATCAGGGAGAAAAGACGATTTCCTTCATGGCTGTCTCCAAAAAGAACCGCTCCTACGATCAGATTTCCACGAAAGACTATTTTCTTATAGACACCTTCATGGTCATCAAATACTTTTAAGGCTTTTTTCTCTTTATCTTCTAAAAAATCTCCTGCAGAGAATACTTCCACACCTGATACTTTGAGCTGGGTTGAAAGAACAGAACCTTTATAAGGGGCTGTTTCCACCCCGCAAATATGTTTGGCCAGCACTTTCCCCTGTTCATATAGAGGGGCGACCAGACCATATGGAATACCATTATGCTCGGCACATTCTCCGACTGAATAAATATGGGGAATACTCGTTTCGAGAAAATCATTTACCACAATGCCACGATTCACTTGTAATCCACTTTCCTGCGCAAGTTTAATATTCGGACGGATTCCAACAGCCATTACAACCAAATCAGCTTCCAGCACAGTACCGTCACTGAAGGTCAAGCCTTCCACCCGTTCATTTCCGATAATGGCCTGTGTTTGTTTTTCAAGTAAAAAGTTCATTCCCTGTTTTTCAAGTTCTTTTTGTAATAGCTTTCCTGCTGTTTCGTCCAGCTGTCTTTCCATTAAATAAGGGGAGATATGAATCACAGATACTTCCATGCCTAAATTTAATAAGCCTCTTGCTGCCTCCAAACCAAGCAATCCCCCGCCGATGACAGCCGCCTTTTTATATTTTTTCGAAGCCTGCAGCATTTTATCGGTATCCTCCAGATCCCGAAAAGCTGTAACTCCCTCCTTATCAGCTCCCGGTATTGGAAGGATGAATGGCACTGACCCCGTTGCAAGGATGAGCTCATCATATGGTTCAATTCTTCCTTTATCTGAGACGACGACCTTCCTGCCAGGATCTGCCTTCACTACCGTTTCATCTGTATATAATCTAATATTGTTGGCTTCATACCAATCCCAATCATTCAGGGTAATATCCTTTACTTCTGTATCCCCCTGTAAAACTTTTGATAATAGAATGCGATTATAATTGGGATGGGGCTCACTTCCAAATATCGTAATTTCAAACTTCTCCGGAGCGACCCTTAAAATTTCTTCCACTGCCCTGACACCAGCCATTCCATTCCCAACAAGGACCAATTTCTTCTTTTCCATTTTTAAAAACAGCCTCCCCGATCATTTGAATTTATTAGAATAAAATATCTCCTATTAAACTTATAGTTTTTCTAAGTGACTTACGTTCACCGCAGTAACTTTAAAACCTGGCATACGGCAAACAGGATCGAGCTGATCCGATACCAGGAGATTGACATTTTGGTTTTCAGCCCAATGAAAAGGAACAAAAATGGTATCCTGCCTGATATCTTCTGTCCATTGGCTCCTAACAATAATGCTGCCTTTTTTTGATTTAATCTTAATCAATGACTTATTCTGAATGCCGAACTTCTTAGCGGTTTCCGGATGAATTTCAGCAAAAGACTCAAAGTTTCTTGCCGCTAGTGATGGACTTTTTCTTGTCTGAACTCCGGTTAAATAATGGGAAATTACTCTTCCTGTCGTAAGGAACAGCGGATATTCCCCATCAGTTGCCTCTTTTGCTATTTCAGATGTATTGGACACAGGTATCATCACAGCTTTTCCGTCTTCGTGGGCAAAGGAATTTTCAAAAAGCCTTTCAGTTCCTTTATGGTCAGGATCCGGGCAAGGCCATAGAATTCCTTCCCCCTTTTTAAGACGATCGTAATTGATGCCGTAATAATCGGCAGTACCTCCCCTGCTGGCTTCTCTTAGTTCATTGAATATTTCTTCTGGTCCAGAAAAAGAAAAATAATCTTCCTTCCCTAGCATTCTGGAAATCTCACAAATGATTTGCCAATCATGTTTTACTTCTCCAGGACACGGCTTGCTTGCCGGGCGAAGCAGCACTCTTCCTTCCAGATTCGTCATCGTTCCCTCGTTTTCCAAATAAGAAGTTACCGGCAGGATCAAATCGGCCAGCATTGCTGTTTCTGAAATAAACATATCGGCAGCAACAAGAAAGTCGAGTTTTTCCAGGGCTTTTTTCACAAAGTCTGCATTCGGGTTAGAGACGATGGGATTTGAGCCCATTAATAGCATTCCTTTTATCTCGCCATCCTCGATTTTATTCATCATTTCATAAGCAGAGACACCTTTGCCGGGCAATTCACTTTCGCGTATATTCCAAACACGTGCGATATAATGGCGATGATCCGGATTTTCAATGGAACGGTAACCGGGGAGCTGATCAGCTTTAAGGCCATGCTCCCGTCCTCCCTGGCCGTTTCCCTGTCCCGTGATTGCCCCATAGCCGCATCCAGGCATACCAATTTTCCCTGTTATTAAAAGAATATTTAAAAAATTGCGGACAGTGTGGTATCCATCTGTTTGCTGTTCAACGCCCCTTGCTGTAAAAATCATTCCGGTTGCTGCTTTCCCAAACATAATAGCCGTTTTCCTAATTTGATTTGCAGGTACCCCTGTCAATTCTTCAACTTCTTCTAACGTAAGGGTGCCTAAATAGGCCTTAATTTCTTCAAATCCTTTTGTCCTCCCCTCTATAAACGGAAGGTCAATCTCTTTTTCTTCTACCAGGGCCTTCAAAATCCCGTTTGCCAAGGCTGCATCGCTGCCCGGCTTCGGTTTTAAGTGCAAGTCTGCCATTTTAGTTGTGGCAGTCTCCCGCGGATCAATGGCGATAATAAAAGCTCCGTTCTCCTTCGCTTTCTCAAAATAAGGAAGAAGTGTTGGCTGGCATTCAGCAATATTGGTTCCCGCCAGAATGATACATTCAGCCAGCGGAATATCATTTAATCCATTCGTCATTCCCCGGTCCAGCCCGAAAGCATGAATGGCAGCCGATGCAGCCGAAGACATGCAGAACCGCCCATTATAATCAATATATTTCGTCCTTAATGCAACTCTCGCAAATTTGCCCAGAAGATAAGCTGCTTCATTGGTTAAAGAGCCTCCGCCATACACGGACAAAGCATTTAATCCATGCTCAGATTGAATTACTTGGAACTTTTCCTTAATAATCCCCATGGCTTTATCCCATGACACCTGTTCGAATTTCCCGTCGACTTTCTGAAGCGGATATTTGAGGCGTTCAGGGTGCAGGGCATGCTGATGGGCATTCAACCCTTTTATACATAAACGTCCATGTGATGTAGGATTTGCTTTTCCAAGAACCCGATATTGCTTCCTTGTTACAATAGACTGTTCAATTACCTGTTTTTTGCATTGCATACTGCAGAAAGGACATTGTGTATCATAAACTTTCTCTGTTTGACCTTCCTGCTGCTTGGCTCGGAAATATTTTAATAGCAGTTCTGTCATAGCTCATTCCTTTCCGCCTTTCATATGTTCATTTATTGTTTTACAAAAACGGGTAACTTATGGCGGCAATTATATGAATCTTCTACAAGGCGCTGGATTAAGAGTTTTCTTAGTTCCAAATCAAACACCACTTCCCGCAGGTGTATAAGCCCAATCCTTTCTGTCCATTCCGAAACGCTCTCCAAATATTTGGCGGATTCCCTGAAATATTGAACCAATGTGCAAATCACCTCTTCCGCTTCCTTCTCCGTTGAAGCAATAGCCAGAAGCTCTCCAGCTTTTAATTGGATTCCTGCATTTCCGCCGATATAGATTTCCCAGCAATGTCTAAGTTTGATGACCCCAATATCCTTAACACCAAAGCCTGCGCTGCCATGGATGCAAGAAGCGATTCCAATTTCCAGCCGGTTCGGAGATACTAGGTATTCCGTTTTTTTCTGAAGCTGGACAGCCAGTTTCTTTGAAGTACCATTTTCACAGCCACAGCCTTTGAAACCGGTAAGCAAGGTGATGCTGACAGAATTATGCTCATGTATAGGGATTAATTTCATGTCTAAGGACTGCCATATTCTCTGCAAATCTTCCTCTTGGATTCCTTTTAGCATGATCCGTCCGTCATTGCTGAGGACTATTTCCGGTATACTGTATTGTTCAGCCACGGCTGCTATTTTTTGCAATTGACTGCTATTCGTTTCTCCCAAATATATTTGCGGTTTAATTGTATAGGTGCCGTTTGCCTCCCTAACTGCGTTGTGTGTTTCACCAGCAAAGACAGATTGGCCATCTCCCTCATAATCGGGAACTGTCATTCGCAGGATATAATGCAAAGCAGGCACACAGATGGGGCAGCCATTTTCTTTGCGCCAACCAAGATCTGTAAATATCCCTTCTACACTTCGCAATCCGCGAAGCTGTATCTTCTCTACAACCTCTTCTTCTGATAGATCTGTACACGTGCATAATGTGTCAGGTTCGATATCTTCATGGAAGTCATCGCTTTTTATATAGTGCAGAAGCTCTTCGACCAGCGGCTTGCATCCTCCGCATGTGCCAGAAGCCTTTGTACATTCTTTCACTTCTTCTGCTGTCTTCAGCCCTTTTGTTAAAACAGCTTCTGCAATTGCCTTTTTTGTGACACCATTACAGTTGCAAACGATACTGGTTTGAGCCATTGAACTTATGCTGTATTCCTTTTTAGAAGAATTCAAAAGAAGCAGCTTTTCTTCATCGGAAAAGTCTTTCTTCTTCTCCATCATGTCCAATAACCTTACATGGTCTTTTATGTCACCCATTAATAAAAATCCAGCCATTTTGTTATGCTTAAAAACAATTTTTTTATACGTTTGTTCATCTTCGTCATATAAAGTCAAAGCTTTTTTATAGCCTTTTTCAAAAAGCTCTCCTGCAGAAAATACATCCGTTCCGGATATCTTCAGCTTCGAAGATAAAATGGAACCTTTATATTCCTCAGTAAACTTTCCGCAGATATGTTTCGCCAGTACCTTTCCCTGCTCATACAGCGGCTTTACAAGTCCGTAAACCATCCCTCTATGTTCAGCACATTCACCGACAGCATAAATATCAGGGATACTCGTTTGCATAAAATCATTAACCATTATTCCCCGATTCGTTTTTATTCCACAATCATGCGCAAGCTTAATATTAGGCCTGACACCGGCTGCTATAATCACCAGATCAGCCGGAAGTTCTGTTCTATCTTTAAAAATAACTCTTTCGACACGGCTGCTTCCTTCAAAGGACAATGTTTCCTTCTCCAATAAGAAATTTATGCCCTGTTCCTCAAGCGATCTTTGCAAAAGATTTGCTGCTTTAGAGTCCAGCTGTTTATTCATGATTCTTGCTTCATTATGGACAACATGGACATCCATTCCTAAATGGATAAGGCCTTGGGCAGCCTCCAATCCCAGCAAGCCTCCCCCAAGTACTACGGCATTTTCACCTTTTTTTGATAAATGAATGATTTGCCTGCAATCTTCTATTGTACGGAATGTCATTACTCCTTCTTTGCTGCAGCCAGGAAGCGGCGGGACATAAGGAGTAGAGCCGGTAGCCAATATAAGCCTGTCATAGGAGACTTTCCGATTTTTATTTGTGGTAATTTTCTTTTTCGCAGTGTTCAACTTCATAACTGTTTCATTTTTGAATAATTCGATTTGATTTTTCACATACCAATCAGATTTATGGATTGTCAGATTTTCAATGGAAGACTTCCCTTGCAGGATAGAAGACAATAAGATGCGATTGTAATTTAGATGCTTTTCACTTCCGAAAACCGAAATGGAAAACCTGCCGGGATCATGATGGAGGATTTCCTCTACACAGCGAATTCCTGCCATTCCATTTCCAATAAGAACTAGTTTTTCTTTAGCCATCGTAACCCTCCAGCAACTTGATTCCCACCTTTCTATATTTTTATTTTTGTTACGTTAGATAATATCACATGGGTTTTATAATTAACATAACTTTTTGATTATTTTTATCATTACAAAACTTTTGCCCCATCTTGCAGATATACTTTTTATGCTACGTTTTTACTTATTTTTATTGATATGTAAGCGTTTAATCCAGCTGACATCAATGGGTGTAGATGGAAACAGGAATTTTGAATCATGTAAGAAAACCTTACATAATCATTACATAAAAATTTAAATTATGCGATGATGTTAAAATATTCAGATATTGAGGGAGGATTTTTTATGAAGGTTGCAGATGTATTCAAATTTAAAGATGAGCGAATGAAGGTATTGCACTATACATGGCTCGCGTTTTTCATTTCATTTTTCACGTGGTACAACATGGCTCCTTTAGCTACCACCATGCTGGAGGAAATGAATTGGCTTACTGCACAACATATTGCTGCACTAGGTATTTTGAATGTTGCCTTAACGATTCCAGCCAGAATCATAATTGGGAACCTGCTGGATCGGCTTGGCCCCCGACTGGTTTATTCTTCCCTTTTAATTGTCATGTCCATTCCGGCATTAATCTTCGCATTTGCAGATAATTGGCTCCAGCTGATGTTATCGCGCTTAGTCCTCGGCAGTATAGGTGCAAGCTTTGTCATTGGCATCCGAATGGTTTCTGAGTGGTTTCCCCCAAAAGATGTCGGCTTTGCAGAAGGAATTTATGGGGGATGGGGGAACTTCGGATCTGCAGCCGCAGCCATGATCCTGCCGGTTATCGGCCTAAACCTTTTCGGAGGCGATGATGGATGGAGATATGCTTTAGCCTTAACAGGACTCATTTGTTTTGTTTATGGGGTTTTCTATTATTGGGCTGTTAAGGATACCCCTGAAGGAAAAGCCCTCGTTAAACCGAAAAGATCAGGGGCAATGGAGGTTAGCACATGGGGAGATATGTTTCGGCTAATCGTATGGTCCATTCCGCTTGGAGGTGCTCTAGCCGTCAGTTCCTGGAGAATTGAAAATCTGGGCTTTATTTCGGAGACTGCTTTATATATTGTCTGGAGCCTGATTGGACTGGCTTTTATTATACAGGTTTATAAGATATTGGAAGTGAATATTCCTATATTAAAAGCGGGAGTTCCAAAGGAAGATCAATATAAGTTTAAAAACGTGGCTGCGTTGAACAGTACATACTTTGCGAACTTCGGTGCAGAGCTTGCGATTGTATCAATGCTGCCCATGTTCTTTCAGCTGACATTCTCCCTGACACCCTCGACAGCCGGATTGATTGCAGCTTCTTTTGCTTTTATTAACCTTATTGCCCGTCCGCTTGGCGGGATGCTCTCGGATCGGATGGGAAACAGAAAAAGAGTCATGCTCGTTTATATGCTTGGTATATCGGCCGGCCTCTTGGGTATGGGGTTTATCGATTCCAATTGGCCATTATTCGCTGCTGTTATGATGACTATCCTGACTTCCATGTTCATACAAGGAGCTGAAGGGGCAACCTTCGCCGTCATTCCCATGATAAAAAAACGGATAACAGGGCAAATAGCCGGAATGGCAGGAGCTTATGGAAATGTCGGCGCAACGATCTATTTAACCCTGTATACTTTCGTTTCACCACAGACTTTCTTTTTTATCCTGGCAGCCGGGGCGCTGATCAGCTTTGCCATTTGCTTTTTCTGGCTGGAAGAACCAAAAAACTCCTTCAGCTCGGAATATTATTTATCTGAACAGGATCGTCAAACTAACGTGGCTCCACAAGTTAAAGAAAGCATAAGGGAACGCAAGGCACTATAAGACCAACATCCCTAATCCCAAAACAGCAAAAAGGCTGCCCGGATTTCCCCAGGCAGCCTTCTTTATTTATTCATTAGATGGTTCTTCTACTGTTTTTTCACTTTCCACTTCAGAATTTGCACCTTCAGAATCTTCCGGTTTATAGTCATATTCCGAACGGTCAACGGGTTCAAAATTCTCAGGTGTGTAGAAACGCAGAAGGTCGCCATTTACTACTTTATCGGAAAGCGCCAGTTTTTGTTCCGCACTTTCCTGAAGCTTTTCCGCCTCTTCAAAACGTTCTTCTTCAAGCAGTTCACCAGTTGTTGAATCATAGAACTTGCCGTCAACAGAAGAAATCGTCGGGCTCATAAAGTCTCCGTTTCTGAATGGTACAAGATCATCGTGCTGTTCTGATAATAAATCTGTTCCAAACTGCAGATAATCTTTAGTATCGATACCCAGCAAGTGCATTAGGGTTGGCATTAAATCAATCTGTCCGCCAAATTCATGGTTTACTCCGCCTTCCATGCCAGGTACACGAATAAATAATGGAACACGCTGAAGTCCAGCACCATCAAACGGCGTAATCTCTTTGCCGAGCACTTCTTCCATTGCTTTGTTATGGTTTTTGGAAATGCCATAATGGTCACCGTACATTACGATAATGGAGTTGTCGTACAGGCCGGATGCTTTAAGCTGCTCAAAGAACTCTTTAAGTGCTTCGTCAGCATAACGGGCTGTCTGGAAGTAGTTATCCACCGATTTATCGCCAGTTGTATGCGGCTCAATCGTCGCCTTCTCCTGATCCATATGGAACGGATAGTGATTCGATACAGTAATAAATTTTGAGTAAAATGGCTGTGGAAGTGATTCCAAATATGGCATGGATTGTTCAAAGAATGGTTTATCCATTAATCCATAGTCAGCCATGTCTTCAGGCTTAAGATCATAGAAGTTGGCATCATAAAACTTGTCATAACCAAATGATTTATAGATCTCATTACGATTCCAGAAGCTTCCCGAGTTGCCATGGAATACTGCAGACGTATAGCCTTTATCCTTCAAGATAGCTGGAGCAGCATGATAAGTGTTCATGCCTTTTGTAGTAAAAGCTGAACCCTGCGGCAATCCGTATAGGGAATTTTCCAGAATAAACTCTGCATCTGCTGTTTTACCTTGCGCAGTCTGATGGAAGAAATTATCAAAATACATGGTATTTTCTTCTCGTGTTAATGAATTTAAGAATGGAGTTACTTCTTCTCCATGCAACTCGTAATTCATTAGGAAAGTCTGAATGGATTCAAGATGCAGATAAATCACATTCATGCCCTCTGCTTTGCCGAAATACTTCGGATTGGGTTCTGCATAATTAGACTTTGTAAAGTTAATCACTTCTGTTGTATCACTGCTATCCGCCATAACCCTTTGAGCGGATGCTTTCGTACTTTGTACAGCATCATAAATTGTATAATTGTACATCCCTAAATATTTTACGATATAGTTTCGGTCAAATCCCCTTGTTAACAGCTCCGGGCGGTCCGTTTCTGCCAATCCAAGGTTTGCAAAGGAAACAGCTAATGAAACATAAATTAAAGCAGCTGCTTTGCGGCGGGACATATCTTTTTTCTCGACTTTCACGGCTTTAAAAACAAGCAAGCCGATAAGAACAAGAACATCAACAAAGAAAAGGATGTCATAAGGCTTTAACAAAGAACTTATACTGCTGCTTACATCGCCAAAGTTTTGTGTCTGAGTCAAAGTCGGCAACGTTATAAAGTCATTAAAGAAACGGTAGTACACCACATTCGCAAATAACAGGAAGGATAAAAGGAAATAAATAGCCATTAAGGCAATGTATTTTTTCCTTCCCTTAAAGAAAAATGCAAGTCCTAAAAATAGCAGTGAAGACCCAAGCGGATTAATAAATAAGAGGATCTGCTGCAAAGTACTTTCAATACCTAAATTAAATTGTGTCATTTGAGTTATATACGTTTTCATCCAAAGCAGAAATACTGCCAAAAAGAAAAAGCCAATATATTTATTAAAAATACCATGACTCTTTTGAAGTAAAGTATTCAAAATCATACACCTACCTTCTAGCACATTATTCTAACATAATTCACGATCAATTTTAAAATCATAAGTTGGCAATCAATCTAGTATTTATCATAACTGTTAAATATTAATAAACTATGAACAAACGAGAAATTAAATAAATTTGCTGCGCAAGAATATAACTATACTCCGTTTTCGCAAAAAGTCAAGCATGTCCGGATAAAACAGCTATTCCCGCCTATAAGAACAGTACTTTAGGCTCTGAATCCGCAGTGCTGTTTAACTGATCTTGCTATCAAACAATAGAAACTTCTAATTACTTATTAGAAAATAAACTCATGTATATATAGACGATTAAAAAGCTATTTGGTTTCACTTTTTATGTAAAAACTTATTAAAATATAATTTTTGAAGAAAGGAGAAAAAACAGACAACAGCCAATTTATATGATAGACAATAAAAAAATATACCTAGAAGCGGAACCTAACATGGCGGTAAAACAGAATTTACATCACTACATGGAGAGCCTGGCTCCAATAATCATTTAACGGTACAGTTCTCAGGCATGTCCTATGAACAATTCCTCCAGGAGCGTATTCTTAAACCTCTTCAGTTAAAAAATACGGGGCAGATAACTACCGAACGGGGGTAAAACACCTAAGATATATGGAGCGTTATATAAATATGAGCTTAAGCCCGTTCAAATTGCACTGGAGAAAGCGTATTTTAAAGCAGATTTTGTAAATGAGGATTTTACTTTTGATTTAACTAGCCATACATTGCTCTTTATGGATGCATACAAACAGAAGCACCTTTTCAAAAAGCTCTAAATAATGAGAAAACGCCAATTCAGGCGTTTTTTAGATTTCTTCTGGCTGATTTATCTGTTTCTTGAATTTAAAAAGACTCCATAAACTGCAGAATGGCAGGTCCCAATAGGATGATGAACAAGGTCGGGAAGATAAATAGAACGAGAGGAAACAGCATTTTAATCGGTGCCTTCATGGCGGCTTCCTCTGCCCTGTTCTTTCTTTTTCCCCTTATTTCCTCAGTCTGCACCCGAAGAACTGAAACCATCCCAATCCCCAGCTTTTCTGCTTGTATAATACTATAGATTAAGTTTTTCAATTCATCTATCTGCAGGCGTTCCTGTATTCCACCGAGCGCTTCTTTTCTGGTTTTGCCAATTCTGATTTCTTCCAGTGCGAAAGTAAACTCATCAGATAGGACGCCACTTTTCTTGGAAACAACCTTGCTCAGGGCGGCATCGAACCCAAGCCCTGCTTCAAGACTGATCGTCAGTAAGTCAAGTGTATCCGGAAGCTCCTTTAACGCCTCCTTATTTCTTTTTTGCATTTTTGATTTTAGATACATGGACGGACCTATGAATCCCACAATGAAAGACAGCATGGAAAAAAGGAGCTTAAGATGATTTTCAAGGTTCAGCATATAGGTGAAGCCAAATCCTATGATCGGCATAAACACTAGAATAAAGGTCTGAATAATCTTAAATTCAATCGCACTCCATCCAAAAGGATATCCCGCCTGGGCCAGACTAAGCTCAAGCTGGTTTGCTTTTTCTTTGTCCAGGCTTTTTTGAAATTTTATCTTGAGGTTTTTCCATAGTGGCATTAAAACCCGTTCTGAAAATGACTCCTGAATTTCCGCTTCATTCTCTCCCAAAGGTACATGAGCCGTTTTTTCAAAGAAGAATTTGATCCGTTTCTCCATATGAATCTTCTTCGATGTTTGAATCGCCAGGATGGCATAAAAAAATAGGCTCAAACAGATAAAAAGGCTTATATACATTATAAGCATTCTTCACACCTCAATTGTGGTAATTTTCCTTATAAAGAGAAACCCGATAACCTGGCCGGCTGCACCTGCAATCAGCATGGCCTGTCCAATCGGATGGCTGAAAAGAGTGCCTATATAGTCAGGATTCATTACGTAAATAACTGCCCCCAAACCGATCGGCAGAAAACTAATAATTAAGCCCGAAAGCCTTCCCTGTGCTGTTAGTGTCTTGATCTGGTTTTCCAGTTTGTTTCGTTCCCTGTTTGTGTCTACGATCTTTTCAAGCAGATAGGCAAGATTGCCGCCAACCTGCCTTTGAATTAAGATGGCTTCCACCAGCAAGCTTAGATCTTCACTTGGCATTCGTTCTTTCCATTGTATTAAACTATCCTCCATTGACGTTCCATATTGAAGGGATTTAAGCACATACTGAACTTCTTCTTTGATTGGCGAGCCGGATTCCTCTGCCACCATTTGCAGAGATTGAAGAAAGCTAAAGCCTGCCTTGAGAGAACCTATGATGGAATTAAGCATTCCCGGCAAGAGGGCGTTAAACTGTTTGATGCGCTTTCTTTGCTTTTGCTTAAGCCATAGCCTGGGAAGGAAGAATCCAATTACTGCGCCTGCGGCCAATAAGAAAAATTCATTGGCTAAAATATAGAGGATTCCTCCGCTGATGATAACAGAAAACCATTGAAATACTTTGAACTCTTCCGCTTTCATCGGGACACCGGCCAGGCTGAGCTGCGCTTCCAGTTTGACTGCCTGTCTGCTGTTCTTTTTCTTTTTAAGAAGCAGCGCTTTTAATGTGATGTTTCCTCTTTTCAGCAATCGCTTAATGGTTATAGGCTCCCTCTCAGAGTTTTCAGCCATATTTTTTTTATAAGATCTAATGGAACTTAAAAAACAAAGAAAAAGGAAAAAAGTCGTAGAAAGACACAAAAACAAAACCACTGCCATCATCTCTCCACCCTTTCCTGAAAAATGGAAGGCGGAAGAAAAATACCTTCCTGCTCCATCCGCTCATAAAACTTTGGCCGTACACCTGTAGGAACCAGCTTGCCTATGATTTTCCCATCTTCTCCAACTCCATTTTGCTCAAAGACAAAAATATCCTGAAGCACAATGACATCTCCCTCCAAGCCCTGTACTTCCGTTATGTTCGTAATTCTTCGTGAGCCGTCCTTAAGCCTTGATTGCTGGATGATGAGATCAAGTGCCCCTGCAATCTGGCTCCTGATTGCTTTGATTGGCAGCTCCATCCCCGCCATCAGCACCATCGTCTCCAAACGGGACAGCATATCGCGCGGGCTATTCGCATGTCCGGTTGCAAGAGATCCGTCATGCCCTGTATTCATGGCCTGCAGCATATCCAGGGCTTCCCCGCTTCGCACCTCACCAATCACAATACGGTCAGGCCTCATCCTAAGCGAGTTCCTGACAAGATCCCGGATGGTAATCGCACCATTGCCTTCGATATTGGGAGGACGAGTTTCAAGCGTGACCACATGCTCCTGCCCCAATTGAAGCTCTGCTGCATCCTCGATTGTGACAATACGGTCATCATTTGATATAAACGAGGATAATACATTTAATGTTGTCGTTTTTCCTGATCCGGTTCCCCCGCTTACAAAGATGTTCAGCTTTGCTTTTACACAAGCTTCTATAAATTCGGCCATTTCGGGTGTTACGGTTCCAAAGCGGATTAAATCATGAATTGTAAAAGGATCCTTGGAAAATTTCCTGATGGTAATCGTCGGGCCATTTAAGGCGAGCGGCGGAATAATGGCATTTACCCTTGAACCATCCTTGAGGCGCGCATCCACCATCGGACTGCTCTCATCGATTCTCCGTCCCAGGGGTGCCACGATTTTTTCCAATACGGCCATAATATGATCGTTGTCACGGAAGGTTATATCTGTCAGCTGCAAACGGCCGCCCCGCTCTGCATATACCTGATCGGGACCGTTTACCATAACCTCGGAGACATCTTCATCAAGGAGCAATGGGTTAATGGGGCCGTACCCTGTTAGGTCATTCGTTAATTCTTCCTTCAGCTTATCAAGATCGAGGGAAGCCTTCATTCCCTCATTTTCCTGGAGAATTTCTGAAATAATCGAGTCTAGATCCCCGGCAATTTCTTCTACATCCTCTTCTTTGCGTTCTTTTAAAATGTATTTGAAAGCAAGATCCTTCATCTGCTGATATTCACTTTTAGGTGCTGGCGATTTTTTCTTTTCAATGTTAGTCGTCTTTTTAGGCTTTTTCTCCGGCTTCACCGGCAGATCTGCAGAAGATTCATGACCTTCCGCATTAGCATTCAGCTCTGTATGAAGCGGATTTTCATTGGTTTTTTTGAATTCCTTTTGATTCTTCGATTGAATTCTTTCCAATAAGCTCATCTACTCTTCCCCTTACACCGGTTATTTTCTTTTGGAACAGCTTTAGGAAGCCGGAATCTGCGGACTGTTTTTCCTGAGGATAAAGCCGTTCAGCCAGCCCTTCGATTCCTTTTGAAAAACGAAGCTTTGGATGACTAAGCACGATTGGCTCCCCTAAATCGAGTGAGTTTGCTAACTGTGTCTTTTCTGACGGCAAAAAAAAGAATGGCTCCACTCCCACAAGCTTTGGAATCATGCTAGCTTTAATAGCATAAGAACGGTCTTTTTGATTGACTACCAGCTTTACCTTATCCTTTAATTCGAGTGCCTCCAGAGTTTCAATCATCAGCTTTGTATTTTTAAGCGACCCTATACCTGGAGTAGTTATCAGGAGTATGATGTCTGCCATCTCCATTAGCTGAAGGTTCCTGTCGGTTAGTCCTCCCTCTGTTTCAGCCAGGAGCACCTGAGCTTCCGAAAGAAGCGCGCTGACTGTTGCTTCTAGGACATCTGATGTAATCATGTCTGCATATTCCGGCCGGTCCGGTGCCGCCAATACCCCTATCCCTGTTGAATGAATACTGGTATAATTCCGGGCATTCTTGCTATCCTGCTTTTCTGCTATCTCTTTGATAGTCACAGCAGGCTCAAGATTAAGGGCCATTGCAATATCGCCAAACTGCCAATCAGCATCGAGTATATCCACCTTCATCTTTCTTTTTGCAAGCATCGCAGCCAAGTTGACGGTTACAGCTGTTCTCCCTGTCCCGCCTGATGCACTACAAATAACGATCATTTTCCCGCGTTTATAGTTATCTTTAAACGTTCCTGCCAACTTAACCGCTCCTTTCTCTCTATTCACCCTCCTGCTTAACGATTCTGCTACTGATCCAGCCCTGTTTTTTATCAGGAGTTTCAATAAAAAGCCATAGTCTGCCTTCTTCATCCGTCTCTTCTTTTCCAAGGAATCTCAGCTTGGTATCCTGGTCAACGATTGAGGTGATATATCCATTAAGACGGGGTTCTTTGCGAATAATGGAACGCTTTGACAACGTAACTAATTGGGTATCAGGCGCAGGATTTTCCTGTTCTCTCTGCTCCCCTGTCTCAGCTTCTTCCTTTGATGAGAGCTGGCTGTTCAGTACTAAATGCAGACTTCCCCGTTCGCCTGCGTTAATGATTTTTACGCTGTCCTCCTGCTTGAGCTCAAGCGTTACAGACAAATACTCTGACTCGTTGCCTGTATCAGCTTCATTATTTTGCTTTTCTGTAAGCCTTTTTCCTACAGATAGCACACGAACCTTTTCCAGTATCAGTTCCGTTTTTATACCGGATTCGCCAGAAGGAGTTTCTTCGCTTAGGACCACATCCACAAAATCATCCGGTTCAATTTGATTGGAGACAGATTTGACAAAGTCTGTACTGATGGATACTGCCCGAAAACCTTCACTTATTTTTCTTGAAATGACGTTTTCCTCTTCCTTTGCTTCATAAATCCTGTGAAGCATTAGGATTTCCCCTTGCTTTATATCTGCCGAAGCATACTTGCCTATAATCGATTGCGGATCCCGGACAGCCTCAGGATGGATTTGGTTCTCCGGGAATTCAGCCATTGAAAGGTTTTCTTCCGTAATTTTCTCGTTCTTGCCGATATCCAGGCTGGCTGTCACAACTTCAGCCATAGGAACAGCCTTATCGACGGTTACTGTACTTTCCCTATTTATAAATAAATAGAAAAGGAGGGTCGTCATAAGGCCTGAAACTATCGCCAAAAACAATAATTTTTTCGTTTTCATCTGCCTGTCCACCTACTCTGTTAGCCTTACCGCATAAGCTCCCCGATCAAGAGGCATTGCTGTTTCAGCGGTTCCGGCACCTGTTCGTTTTATAAAAATGCCTTTAATAGAATCATCGCTGCTTCCCATGCGGTCCGTGACATAAAAATAAGCAAATCCTGTTATTTTAATGCTTTTGAACTGAGTCGTTGTTTTTTCATAAGGCTTATACACGATAACCAGCATCACCCTGGGGCAGTCCCTGTTCTGATATTCACCCGAAGGATAGGGGCAAGAGTCAATCCTGTAATTGATAGCTGAGCGTGTTTCGCCGGCAATATTCCCTGTCTGTGTCGGGATGATATCCCCGACTTTTAGAGGCTGGTCAAATCCGTATGTCAGGCTTTCACCATATAGCTTAGCACCTGGTCCCTGCAGAGCAAGAACCCCAAAATTACCAGATGCCGAATCCCCTGAATCTACCTTAAGCTGATATGCCTGGCCATATTGAAGAGCAACCGATTCATCAATTCCTAATGGAACAGCCCCCTTTGCCGCACCCATTGGAGCTAAAGCTGCCTTTGCATCTGCCTTCACAGGCAGGCTATCCACCCCGAACAGCGTGGCAAAGAAAAGGGGGACACTTTTTTCAAGCGCTACATACAGCTTGCTGTTATTTTCAATGCTGGACTGCTGCAGGCTGCCTTCTTCCCCATGCGAGGCTAGAATATAGCTAACGACCTCATTGACAGCTGATTCGCTATTCGGTATTTCCTGTGCTCCCGATAAGGCAGCAGCGTTGGCCGTCTTTTGGAGACGGCTTTTTTGCATGTATAAATGTCCTCCATCTATAACAAGGCCAGTCATCGCAATCAAAGCTGCTAAGCCGACGGCAAATAGAACGATTATGCTGCCTTCCTCTTTTTTGGAAATTTTTTTTATAATCATGATCATTCCACCCGTATCGTCGAACTGGTTTTAATGGTGTACGGGACAGCCATGCTTCCCAATCCTTCCAAAAGAGTTTCCGGATATGAAATAGCAACGGTTACATAGGTTCCCGGTTTTCTCGTTCCGGCAGGAGAAATATCTATTGTAAGCCGGGAAGAATCACCTTGTGTAAACTGATTTTTGGCATATGCCCGAATTTCGTCATCCGTTTTTCCAAGGCCACCAAGCCTTACTGACTCCTGCGAGACAAGCTCAAGCTGCATCTGGGTATAGAGGATTCTCCCAAAATCAATCACACCTATTAATAATAGAAGAAACAAGGGCAGAATGAGCGCAAACTCTACCAATGACTGGCCATCTTCCTTTCTTACCATAGGCCAGGCATCCTTTCGAACAGCAGCGAAAGGGCAGTGCCTGCTGCAATTGCCACTCCATAAGGATATGTGGCTGTTAAGGACCCCCTTGAAATGATTGCCGTATTCCGTACACCTTTTAGGAGACTATAAAAAAAGTAAATCATTGACTTCAGCACGCCGCTTCGGAACAGAACAATCCCCAGTGCGATGATTCCTCCGATCACGGCTATATATAAGAATGACTGGAAAACAAATGCTCCGCCCTTTAAGGCGCCAATTAAAGCAAGAAGCTTAACGTCCCCTGCCCCCATGCCTCCCATCAAGTAAGGAATTAGAAGGAGTCCAAGCCCGATCAAAAAGCCAATGAAAGAATGGAATAAGGCATCCCAGCCGCCGCTGGCCAGATGATAGACGAATCCTGCCAAAAGGGCTGGATAGATTACTTTGTTGTAGATTTTTCTGCTCTTTACATCGGTAATGACACATATCAATAGGATAATTACTAGAAAAAGATTCATTTGGATGCCATCCTTTCATTGGGTTTTTGAGTAATTCTTTTAAAGAGGGTGTCCCAAAAGGTTTTTGCACCCTGTTGATTGGAGCGGAAGGGGCGAGACTCCTGCGGGAGAAGCGAGTCAGCGGGAGACCCCGCAGGTGCGAATGCACCGAGGAGGCTCCCGGACCGCCCGCGGAAAGCGAGTCCCTGGAGCGGAAATCAACAGGCCAAATTTTAAAGAGCTATTGCCTTACCAAAAGAGGGTGTCCAAAAGCAATACTTTTGGGACACCCACTTTCTCTTTTCTTTTAAAGTGTTGGCTCTTTGAAACTAATTCCATTAAATAGATCGACGATTTTACCTTTTAAAGCTACTAACGCTACTATTACACCTACAGCCACTAGCCCAAGAATCATGCCATACTCAGTCATCCCTTGTCCTTCTTCTTCGATAAATAATCCTTTAATTCTGTTTAACATGTAAACTCTCTCCTTTTATATAAAAATATGATTTTATTAAGATTGTTCGTTTTTCTCCACAAAGGCTACAGCTTGTCCAGCCGCGGTTGAGGTTTGTTTTATTTTTCCGGCAGGCAGCTCGATGACCGATACAGCTTCCGGAAATCTTTTGCCTGTTTTGCCAGGCGCAAGGCTTTCCTCCAGTCCGACGATTTCATTCCGATCATTCAGATATAAAACATCAATGTTATATCTCATTAGAAAGGTATGAATGCTCGGACATGGCGAAAGATGAAGGGCCAGGTTCTCAGGCATGCTTTTTGTCAGCATCAGGCCTTTAAATCTTTTCCAAAAGGTATTAGCCGGTTTGACATCCTCCGCGATCACTTGCTTCGTATCAAGGTTCAGCAGATTCGTTTTCAGCACCTCCTGCCTTTGTGTTGATCACTTACAATGCTTATTATGCAGGGATTTATGAAAATAAAATATCCCCCGCCTTTCCCTTTATCAAAAGCGGTTTTTATAAGAATGGTTTCCTATATCAGCCCTAACACTCTTTCCAGTATTCCTATATCTATAGGAATTAAAAAAACCTCCTTAATCAGGAGGCTACGGATTGGCTGAACCATTATAGGTTAATTGATAGACTTTTGAAATCGCCTGGGTGCGGTCTGGTACATCAAGCTTTTGAAAGATTTTGGTGAGATGATTTTTAACAGTGTGTTCACTAATGAAGAGTTCCCGTGCGATTTCCTTATTATTTAGTCCCTGGATGACCAGGTCCAGAACTTCTTTTTCTCTGGAGGACAGATTCTTGTGGTTTTTAATGGTGCTCTCTACAGATTTGCTTTCCATAGTATGGCTGCTTTCAGGTTCCAGGGGTAGCTCCTGCTCCACTACCTTGCTGTCTTCCAGGTGCGATAAAAATTCCTGGCGGATCCTTTTCATGTAAGGACGGGCTATAACCGCTTCCATATCTCCTTCGTTCTTGGCATAGGAAACAGCAAGGGCAAATATCTGACTGCCAATGCCTTGTTCTTCGTTTTTAAACGCGGCATCTTCAGCAAGGACCCTAGTTCCATCCTTCACGATCTTAGGAAATTCAGCCTCCGGAAACATTTCAGCCAAATATTCATGTGAAAAGCAATGAAGCTTGCAGGCTATTAAGATGTTTTTAATAAGAGGTTTAGATATATCCAGCTCAGCAGTGAATTCTCGGGCAATTTTAACAGATTCCTCTGCAATCCGATAGGCTTCAGCATCAAACTCTTTGATCGAGGAATGAAGGACTTCGATCTTCCTTTCCATCATATTTTCCTGTCCCTCGCCTGCCAGCTGCAAAGTGACTCCCGCAATCAGGGATAGAGTCTGCAGAAATGGCAGCAGCTCTTCTGTCTCTTGATCCACGGGGCTGTTTGTCCCAGTACAAATTAGCCCTAAAAGTTCTCCCCTAAAATAGAGCGGGCATTCGATAATGGCAGAGGATCCTTCCAGCTTCTTCATACTTGGCACTAACCGATCCGGGGGTAAATCTGATGTTGCAGTGAAGTAATCCTTTGCAGCTCTTTTAAGGTAGCTGCCTTTCTCTCCCTTGATATCCCCTCTGGAAACCAGCATCATTTTTTGCTTTTGGGAATCTTTCAACATCACGGCAGAAAACGGACCTTTGACTAAACTCATGGATATATCTACAAGAATATAGGATATCTTTTTTAAATCAGGTGCAGAGACCAGCATCATGCTGATATCCGCCAGTGCAGATTGCCTGCTGAGATGGCCGCTGTTTTCTTTTCTCAGTGACTCAGCCGAAAGAACCACTTCCAACAGCATTGCCATATTCCTATCTAAATCCTTTACCGTATCCGTAATTACTTCACTTGTTCTGCTTCCGCCAAAAAAGAGAGAAAGGTTTCCATCCCTAAGCTGAATAGGAAAACAGAATAATGACTTTGGATAAAAGTGATAATGCTGAAAAAAAGTATACTTCGGATCTTTTTCGATCTCTTCCCAAAATGCCTGCTCTCCGGTCAGGAGCACCCTTCCGAGAAAGCTTTCCCCAGGCGAAAAGCTGGCTCCCTGTATTCGTTTAGCTTCTTCCCCTGCTGCATGGGAAACCTCATAAAGATCATCATTTCTCTGTTCACATATCCCCAGAAAATCAATTCCGCTGTTTTTTTCAAGGAAGCTGTAAAGAAAACGGGAAACATCCCCCTCTTCCGTTTTTACGGCTTCCTGAAGAACCTTCAAGTGTTCTGAAAACAGAGAATCTCCGCCACCTATTAATCGGGATATCATTTTTGCCGCTTTCTTTGCGGAAAGGAGCCACTCTTTCTTGTTTTCCAGTGTGAAGAGTGGTGTCTGAGACAAGATGCTATCTATATCCCCATCATCTATCAAGTGATCGATTTTATTTTTAATCATATCTCTTGAGCTTGGCTCCATTTTTACACCGCTCCATAATAAATATCCGGGGTGGCCTTCCACCGGGGCAATACAGGCATAAACACCCGGCAAAATGTCAATAAAGAAAGTTTTTGAGAGTTCAAATTCCTTTGTTACAGTCTCTATGATTTCATTCACCGCGCCACGTTCGAGCAGCAGATTAAAAAGCGCGTTATGGCCCTTTGCCAGCATTATGATATCGCCTGATTCATCCGTAATGAAATTCGTCAGGCCATATTGGCTCGCATACATTTCCTGCAATTCTTCAATGAGGTCAAATGATTGAATCATAAAGGTTCCAGCTCGCTTGTAAAACTAAATTCAGCAATAACGGCAGGTTCCTTATACCGGAAATACGCCATGGCTCCTTCTCCAGTCCTTTGAAGGATGCCTTGGGCAGTTAAACTCTCCAGGATCGGCTCCAGATCGGACATTTTTCTCCCCAGCCTTTTCTCCAGTCCCTGTATGGTCTCAAATAAATAAGGGTTGGACTGAAACAGCGTCAAACATTCCATTTCAAGTGACAAATGCTCTCTTTTCACCATATTCTTCCCTCCTCTATACTAATCGGATATATGGCTTTTGACCGATGCTTTCCAGCAGATAAGGCTTTGAAATTTGACCATCCGGAGATTTGGTTACCTGCAAGTACTGATAAGAACCATCCACCCAGGTTTTAAAAACTCCATTTGATGTGCGTTCCAAAAACGAGGCCGCCTGTTCACCGACTTCTTTAAAATTACACAGAACGAGGACCGTCATTCCAAAAGACCTTGCGAATGCTGTTTCTTTTGCAAATGACCTTAAGACATACTCGGCTCCCCGCTCATTAAATATCGTACTTAAATCATAATAGGCAAACCAATCTTTATGATTTTCCTTGCATTCTTTCACCAAGCCTTTGCACTTCTCCCACAGAAAACGGTCATAATCCTTATTTTCCATCCCCTGAACATGGAAGACTGAGCCCTCCCAGCCCGCAGGAAACGGCCGGTTATAATGCTCAATAAAATATAATCTCTTTTCTCTTGCTAATTGGTCGATATCAATGCCATAAAGATCCATAAGGGCTTTCAGCTCAGTTACAGTTTGGGTGCTCGACAGAAGGCTTAAGATACGGTTTCCAGCCTTTACCCGTTCTGCATAAATTGCCCCTACAATATGGCGGTAATTTGCCTTGCTGTTTGTATCCAGCATATATACCGCCCCTTTGGCCATGCCTCCTCCAAGAAGATTGTCCAGCTCTGGAATGCCAGTTTTAATTTTTTCATTCTGGTCGCTAATATATTTATCCGTTACGATTTGAGAAGCCAGCAGGAGGTAAATGCCTTTATCCGTTATTTGGTAGATATGCTCTCCTTCATTAATTTTCGTTCCCCTCATCTTCGTTACTTCCAATGTTCTTTTCCGGAAAATATTCATATGCTCTTTCAGTGATAAGCGGATCACACCATCTGCAATAAAATGTTCAAACGGAATCTTCCTTCTATCAAGGCTGGAAAGCTCTTGGATGAACAATGAAGTAAGCCCAAACTTTCTCACAATGTTGCGTAACGTATATAAAAGACTTCTTCCATTCTCACCTGTTTTATCTGGTAAATACTCAAATAGGCTAATGCTATCAATCACAATCCGCCTGCAATCAATCTCCCGGACCAGCTGCTCAAATAAACCATCCTTAGAAGTCATTTGGTCCAGGAAAATATCAGGAGAAATGCCAATAACCCTTAGCCTATTTTTTCTTTCTAAATCCTTTAAGTCCCAGCCGTAGCTTTCCATATCTTCATAGATTTGATCCGGAAATTCTTCGAATGTAAAAAAGATTCCTGGCTCATTATGATCAACAATTCCCTTGTACAAAAACTGCATCCCTAAAGTTGTTTTCCCTGTACCTGGCGCTCCTTCCAGGACAATGGCAGAACCTTGAGGTATCCCGCCATCCAAAACCTTGTCCAATCCCCGTATTCCCGTTGATACCTTCATAAGATTAACACCCTCTCTCTGTTGTTCGAAAAATCGCATCAGGAATGAGAAAGAGTTCATCTTATCTTAATCTAACCCTTGCGGACTGAATATCCCCCACCATTCCCATTCTGAATCGATTATTACTTATGTTCCGTATTGCAGCTATGTATTTTCCATGCCAGAGAAATAAATTTCCATCCTATAACATTTATACCCTCTATACCCAGTTATGTTTTAAACTAAAAGTTTTGTGAAATATTTCTGAGTAATTGGGAATATAGTAGGAAACATCTTTAAACAATTACTAAAAAGGGAATTTAACTAACTAAAACATGTGATTTTTTATTAATGAAGAAAAAGCAAGCTGCCCCCATCCAAAATAGGAAGGGGGCAGCTTGCTAAATATCCAAAAGATCCTGTGGAATTTTCCCGGAATTGCTTGCCGTTAAACTTTCTATATTTTTCGTAACTTTCGTAGTGTAGGTGAAGTCCCCATAACAATATGGGTAGCGGAAGTTATTTTTATCACCGCCGCAGTTATAAACTTGAGGGTTCTTTTCTGCCTGCGCAAGTGAGAACTCTTTGGCTATCTCTTCACTATGCTTCCCGCCTTGACTGGCTACAAAGTCAATATACCCAATTCCCATATTATAAGCCTGGATTACGGTTGGAAAATCTACATTTTTCTTGTTTCCGTAATTTAAAGCTCTCTTGAAATGTTTTACTCCCTGTTTGATGCTCTGTTCCGGATCCTTGATGGAGTTAGGAGGCAAGCCCGCAGATTCAGAGGCCTGCATCGGGTCTCCGCCCTTCCCTTTGCTTTCCTGCTGCATAATGGCCGCCAAAACGAAGGTATATTCTTCGAGATTTACCTCTTCCAATTCCCTTTGAAGGATAGGTGTATATTTTTGTACATCTTCAGCTACAGGATTAGGAAGGAAAGAAATTGCTTTTTCCTCTACCTTCATTTGTAAAAATTGATCGATCAATACAAAGGAAAAAATAATAAAAAATAACAATAAAGCAATATTTGAACTTCTTTTTACCCGTTTTTTACTCTTTTTGCGCTTCATCGCTGCTCTCCCAGTTTTTCTATTATTTCAGATGTTTCTATTATACTAATTTAATAGGATTACAGCAAAATGGTGATTATTTTTATATACTTCACTAGATTTCAAAGGGCTATTTTTTTACTGATAAAGATTTATCGGTCAGTTTTTTATGTTTATCGGTCAGATTCTTGATATATCGGTCATTTTTCCGATTTAACGGTCAGATTTGAATTATATCGGTCACTTCGCTTCATACCAACATTCTACTAATACAAAGGTTGGAATAATAAAAACGGAGACTCTGCGCCTCCGTTAATGTTTTAATGAATTATAATGAATAAGCCCTACCTATTTATTCCTTTTAACAACAACCCTGGCTTGCTCCTCCAGCGGCTGAATGACTGCAGACATATCCAGGTCATCCAGCCCTTTTTCTGCTGCCTTTTTAAAAGCTTGTTCAGCCAACTGCCCTGTGTATCGTTCTAGCCCTGCTTCATGCAGAAGCTGGTTGGCCAGACGGACATCTTTATGGACGTATTTCACTGCTCCGCCAGGCTCGAAATTTCGGTCAAATACGTACTGTTCCATATGCCTCCGCAGGATTCGGCTGTCTCCATAGCTTACTTTTAAAATGTTAAACAGCTGTTCGGAATCCAAACCATATGCAGCCCCGGCAACCATTGCCTCTGATGCTGCGAGTGAATGGACAGCAACAAGATACTGGTTAATCAGCTTGGCAATGCTGCCTGAACCTGGCTGGCCGAGATATTCTATCGTTTCACCAAGCACCTCCAGGATCGGTTTTGCTTTTTCAAAAGCATCCTTCTCACCGCCAACCATGATGGTTAAAGTGCCGTTTTCCGCTCCTTCCGGCCCTCCGCTTACAGGAGAGTCGAGATAGCTGATTCCTTTCGCGTTTGCCTGCCCGAAAATGGTTTTACTCGTATCAGCCCCTACGGATGTCAAATCAATGCAGACCGTTCCAGGCCGGGCATTCTCGATAATGCCGTCCGGGCCTGTGTATACCTCATTGACATCTTCAGGCATCGATAAGCATGTACAAATGACATCACATCGGCTGGCAAGGGAACTGATGGATTCAGCATATAAGGCTCCCTGCTCCAAAAGGGGTTTCGCTTTTTCAACTGTCCGATTGTAAATGTATACTTGAAATTCACGATCCAGGAGACGCTTTGCCATCCGCGAACCCATTACCCCGGTACCGATAAAGCCAATTTTCATGCTAGGCTCCTCCTTTTTCTGCTGATTTGATCCACTTAAAGCTCTCTTCGCTTCGGCCCTGAGGATTATATTCAAGGCCAATTTCGCCTTTATAAGATTCATTCAGATACTCGAAGATATCCTTATAATTCATTCCGCCAGTTCCAGGCTCATTCCTCCCTGGATGATCGGCAATCTGCACATGGCCCACGAGATCCTTATATTGTTGATAGATTTTCAGAGGATTCCCATGAATTCTCTCAATATGATAAAAATCAAATTGCAGCTTTACATTAGGCAAGCCAATGACATCAATGATTTCCACGGCTTGATCGATGTTATTTAAGAAGTATCCTGGCATATCATAAGGATTGATCGGTTCAATAAGCAAAGTAATGCCATACTTCGCCATCTCTGTTCCAGCATATAAAAGATTATCCATAAAGACCTGCCTTGCTTTTTCCAGATCACTTTCTGCAACGATTCCAGCCATACAGTGGACCTTGTCAGCATCCAGCGTTTGAGCATAGCGAATGGCTTCATCCACCGACTTTTTGAACTCTGCCGTCCGGTTTGGTATTGCCGCAATTCCCCTGTCTCCTTTTTCCCAATCGCCAGGCGGCAAATTGATCAAAACCATTGATAGCTGATTCCTTTCAAGCTCCTTTTTGACTTCTTCTTTTGAAAAAGCATACGGAAACTGGCACTCTACTTTTGAAAAGCCAGATTCGACCGTTTTTTTAAAACGCTCCAAAAAAGGCACTTCTGTAAAAATGGTTGAAAGATTAACAGCAAATTTATTCATTACAACCTCCAGTTATTAAAAAGGAAACTTCTGATCTTCCTCGAGATTTAAGATAAAAGCTTTAACCAAATCCTTAGTTGCTTCAAGATCAGTGTAATCAATTACTTCAACAGGCGAATGAGCATACCGGGATGGAATGGAGAGAACGCCCGTCGGAATGCCTTTGTTTGCATAAGCGACCGCACCCCCGTCTGTGCCGATTCCAGGGAACACTTCAAGCTGAAACGGAATGGAATTTTCCTTTGCTATCTTAACAAGCATGTCTTTCATTGTTTTATGAACAATCAAACTGAAATCCATCACCTTTATGCCCGCTCCCCGGCTCAGCCCGAGGCTTCCATCCATTGTTTCTTCCGGTGTATCACTGACTGCAGTCGTATCAATGGCAATGGCTGCATCAGCCTGTATATGTTCTGCAGCTGTTTTGGCTCCTCTTAACCCGACTTCCTCCTGAACAGCGAACAGTAATATCAATTCGCCAGCAAAAGTGGAATCTTTTAATTCATCGAGAGCTTGTATTAAAACGGCGCATCCTGCCCGATCATCCAGCGCCTTCGAACGAATTTTCCTGCTTCCTTCAGGGCCAAATACCAGGAATTCCGTACCCCAGGTTACGGGTGTTCCGACTTCAATCCCCATTTCTTCCGCTTCCTCTTTTGATGAAGCGCCAATATCAATATACATTTGCGAATGCTTTCTCACTTTATTGGGATCATCAAATTTTACATAATGAGCAGACATTGTGCCGATAACCCCGTGCACCTCACCTTCAGTTCCCATTACTTTTACAGGCTGGGCAAGAAGGATGCGGTCATCGTTTCCACCTAATTTTTCAAAACGGAGCAAGCCGTTTGACTCAATCTTTTTTATCATAAAGCCGATTTCATCCATATGGGCAGTTAATAAGATAGCAGGTCCCGGCTTGCTGCCTTTCTTGCGTGCAATTACATTGCCGATTGGATCGATCATGACAGAGTCCGTTTTATCTTCCAGATACTCTTTTATATAATAAGAAACAGCGTGCTCATACCCGCATGGCTCCGATAGATTTGTCAGTGTTTTTAATAATTCAATCATTTTTAAAGCTCCTTTTTCTGTTCAAGGTCGTAGCCATTTACAAAATACTCAATAACCTCAAGTTCATTTTCATTCAGTTCGCGGTTTTTATAAGCTCTATAAGCTTTCTTTATTTCTGCCTTTTCCCCATTCAGTTGCATGGTTAGTTGAGCAGCCTTTCTAAGCAATTCTGCTTCTTGCATATATTCAGCTCTTGAGAGTGCTTTCCAGTGGGAAAGAATATAAGTATCAGCATCGAACTTTTCGATAGAGTCCAATAACTTGAGCATTCGTCCTGAAGTGAAATTCCATTTACTTGAATAAAGATTCGCATAAATGGCATCTCCCAAAAATAAAATTTTTTCTTCCTTAATATATACCACTACAGAATCGGCAGAATGGTCCCCTCCAACATGCTGCAATTGGCAAGTAACACCCCCAAGGTCGATTTCTAGCCTTTTCTCGAAAGTAATGTCAGGCAGCTTAATCTTAATATCCCGGTCACTGCCAAACTCTTTTTTGATCGCGCTTGCGCAAAATTCAATCTCGACTCCTGATCTTACTCGTTCATCCAATGCTTCATCTGTCCATTGAAATGGCTTTAGCCTCTCCATTTCTGTTTTAGTAAGGCTTGATGCGATTGAAAGCATATCGAGTGCCGGCAATCCGAAAATATGGTCCCAATGCCAGTGTGTCAGCACCGCCATACTTGGTGCCGGTATATGATGCTTCTCTAGCTCACTTAAAAAATAACTTGCATGTGCCTCGGAATTGCCTGCATCAATCATCAGCGTCATCTTGTCACCAATTACCGCGCCTAAAATGGGCCTGTCCGTCTCTGAAACAGGGGTCTGGTACCAAAATCTATCGGTGATTTTTTTTAGTGTTTGCAAAAGATCTCCCCCTAAGGTTGCTTTCTTACTTAATTCGGTAAAAATAAATAGAACCCTTTTTTTCTTATCTTAAAATATTAAAAAGGCTGCTCTCCAGCTTAACAGCCAACATCCAGCAGACCCTCCAAATTTATTAATTATTTCATTCCATCACGGTTATTAGGGAAAAATCTAACCCTCTCCAGAGAAAAGAATTTCGCGCTCCCTGGTCAACAGCCAAAAGCAATCTGAGTAATGATCATTTTATCTTATGAAAACATCCATATAAATTTTCCACTGCTGTGCTCACAGCGAGTTTGGTCAAAATTTCATATTCAAGAAGCTTTTAATGAAAAAACCAGGTAACCTCCTTTTTCGGGAAGCTCCTGGTTTAATATAAGAATTATTGGATGTCCTGCTCGTGATAAAGATGAGGAACTTTTTGCTCCTTGCCTTTCACCGCTTCTGGCCCATGGTTTTCAGGACGGACAAGATCATATACAGCCGTTCCTACAATTTCAGCAACGTCTTGCAGCTTTTCCTTGCTGATTTTATCAATTGTATCTTCCGGAGTGTGATACCAAGGCTCCAGGGCTCTATGGATAAAGGAAGCTGAAGGAATCCCAACTTCATAGAATGAAACATGGTCACTGCTTCTGCCAGGCTGAATCGGAGTTGGTTCACCGTTTAAGCGGGCACTAGATGCCTGTGCATGACTTGAAACGACGTTATCATTTCCATCCACTGTATTTATAACGAGGTCGCCAGCATCACGGCTGCCCACCATATCAAGATTAAAGTAGCCTACAAATCGCTTCTTTTCTTCTTCAGAAAGCTGGCTTGCATAATAGCGGGACCCGATCAATCCAAGCTCTTCTGCACCAAATGTCATGAACCGGAGCTCTTTATCAGTAGGAAGATCTTTTAATATACGTGCAAGTTCGAGTGTCATGGATGTGCCGGATGCATCGTCGTTCGCGCCTGGTGCACCTGGAACAGAATCATGATGAGCACCGATTGCGACGATATCATTTGTCCCTTTATTTTTGTTTGTTGACGCCTTTGTAGCAATTACGTTGTGTGAAGTTCTGATTCCGCCTTCAGCACCCTCGATATTAACAGTTGCTGTTAAAGTCTCCCCGTTATTTAAATCTGCCAAAATAGCTTGTCCAGCGTCCCTTGTAATAGAAACAACAGGAACATAGGCATCATTTGGTCCACCAAGAGTGCCATTAATTACTCCATCTGCATTGTTAAAAATAATGACACCTTCAGCACCTTGAGCTGCAGCGTTTAAAACCTTATCAGCAAATGAGATGGCACCTCGCTCAACAAGGGCAATTTTTCCAGTTAAATCCAGCCCCTCGACTTCCGCTTTTGTCCCCAAACCAATGAACACCAATTCACCCGTTACATCTCCATCCATGCCATATGTAAAGGATTTAGGTTCCAGATTCCCTTCATATCCGTCAACGCTTAATTCAACAGTAGTTGGCGCCGTGTAGCCATAAAACTGGAATTCCTGGAGTTTGGTCTCATAGCCATAAGATTCAAATTGCTCTTTCACATATTTAATTGCATTTTGCTCTTCTACCGTTCCGGCTACACGCGGAGTCCGTGATAGATATTCTATATTATTATATATATTATCAACATTAATATTGTTTACGACCTTGTTATCGAACACATTGAAAGGCTGAACCTGCTGTAAATCGACAGGTTTTGCGTATACTTGTGCCCCCAGTGAACTTACCGCTAATCCTGCAGCTAAAGCAATTGTTAAAATTGGTTTCTTTTTCATATATTTCCTCCTAAAATAGTAAAATAGTTATTACCAGGAAAATATTAAAATATTTAGAAAATATTGAAAAGGTAATATTATCCTATTTTTTGTAGGTATAAAGACATTTTTCTAGCAGATTACTTGGAAAGAGAATTTTTAGATGAGACTTTGTCCTTGTTTTTATTTTTTCGTAGAATTTCCATATTGTGAATGGATTCGCAAATAAAAAAGCTGCTCATGCAATTGAGCAGCCCATAAAAAGGATATTAAAGTTATTAAATTTCAACGATCATTTCAATTTCCACCGGAGCCCCTCCAGGCAGGGAAGCCATTCCCACTGCTTTGCGTGCATGTCCTTTTTCTTTCCCGAAAATGTCGTGCAGCAGGTCAGAGGCGGCATTAATGACGGCAGGATGTTCTTTAAAATCGCTTGTTGCAGCAACATAACCATCCATTTTGATAATTCTTTTGACTTTATTTAAATCTCCAATGATTCCTTTAAGGGCTGCCAGCAAATTTAACGTACAAATTCTCGCAGCTTCCTGCGCTTCTTCAATGCTGATGTCTGCTCCAACAGTCCCGGTGTACTTCTGAGCGCCATTTACTCTTGGCGTTTGTCCGGATAAGAATACCGTATTTCCTGAGATGACACCCGATTCAAAGGGCATCTTAATATCAACCAGAACAGGAAGCTGTATATTTAACTCTTCCAGTCTTTCTTCAATCCCCTTTTTTAACCCTTCCATTTCTAAGCCTCCTGGGAAACACTTTGTTTTAATGAAGAATATAGTTTTTTAGTGAACTTGAAAGAGCGGTGAGTATAATAGACTTTGGCAAAAGCATGATTTTCACACAGCGAGCATTTGATTTGATATGGAGCTTTTCTGATATGAGGCGTTTCTAATAGCATCATGACTTCCTTTAGATGACTGTTGCAAACCCACATAATTTCACCCTCTTATATTTAATTTAGAGCTTTTAAGCTTGTCTGTTGATTTCCGTTCCAGGCGCTCAGCGAACCGTGGGCGGTCCGGGAGCCTCCTCGGCGCTTGCGCCCTGCGGGGTCTCCCTTTGACTCGCTCCTCCCGCAGGACATTGAAAGCTTCCCCGAGTAAACACCGCACGAAGAAAATACGAATGCATTTTCGCGGGATTAGTGCCTTCCACTCCAATCAACAGAGTGCTATAATCAATTTTGCGTCTAACAAGCCTCGTATTAAGATTCTTTTATACTCTTTCAATCCGTAGTGGGCGATGCCGCTAATATTCGTCCATTACAGTTTGAAATGCTGATGATCAGTTGCTTGCAGATACTGTCGGCTTTAATTTATCCGGCTTTCTTTTCTTCACCACGTCTGTGACTTGATCATCCCATGAAATGGAGATATCCCCGTTTGTTACGAAAGTTTGGCATCCTAAGCGATAGCCTTTGCTGAGCCACTCTTCTCCTAGTTTTCTTCGTTCCTGAACTTTGACATTATCCAGGTATTCGGATCCTTCTTCTGCTTTAAAAACACAATTGCCGCAAATACCGCCTCCGCAGCGATTTGGAAGCTCTCCATCATAGCGGAGTGACATTCTTAAAATATTTGAATCTTCAGGTACCTCTAACTGTTTATTGCTATTAATAAAATTAATCTTTGGCATAGTTGACTTCCTCCTTTAATTCTTCCTCTTGGTATACAATATACCATATATTTAATTTTCAGACAATATAAAACTTTTAAATAACTTCATTTTTTTCCTTCGCTAGAATCTGATTATTGAGGAACTACCTTTTAGATATGAAAACAGGCTGCTTAAATGTAGCGGCCTGTTTATACCTTTTGACTATTAAACTTCTTTTTAATCCGATCCATATAAGCTATATATGCTTTCTTGGAATTTTCAATATGAATTCTCATCAAGTACTCAGCTATTTCACTCTCTCTGTCGCGCAATGCCTTCATAATGTCAATGTGTTCCTTTAATGAGTCCTTTCTTCTGCCTGGTGTTTCATAACCCATATTGGCAGCCATATGAATAAAATCGATAAGGCCAGAAAGAATTTCATAAAGTTTCGGACTTTTGGATGCTTTATTAATGAGCTGGTTCATGTGAATATGTTCAGAGTTAAAATTCTCTTCAGCCTGTCCGTCCAATTCCATAAGTTCCTGGATTTTTTGATCTAATTCTTTTTGTGTTTCCCTATCCATTCTTTGAGCTGCCAATTTGACAGCAAGAACTTCCAGGGATGAAAGTATCGTAAATACTTCCAATACTTCATCTTCTGAAATATTGGAAATAACAACTCCTTTTCTTGGGACGGTTTTCACAAAGCCTTGTGATTCAAGCCGGAACAAAGCCTCGCGGATCGGGGTGCGGCTTATGTTCAGCTTGGCAGCCAGCTCTCTCTCAACTAGACGGTCGCCAGCCTGGTACTCCCCTTCTAAAATAAGCTTTTTTAAGTACAGATAAGCATGTTCGCGTATTGATATTAGTTGATTTTCCTCCCATATTTTCTCCATTTTTCCACCTGCTATTATTTTTTTATAGACCGATAGAGATTAAGATAAGAAAATCCCTCCATAAAACAATGCGCCAAAAATGACGAGTGAAGGATGTACCTTAAACTTGATTAATGTTAAATAGCTGACAGCTGCAAGCAGCACAAGATGAAGAACGCCGCTGTTTTCGAAGGCTGTTAAAAAGAATTGGTATGCCATGACAGCCAGCAGGACAGCAATGATCGGCTGCACGGACTTCGTCATAAGTTTGACCTTAGGCGAGTCTTTAAATAAGTTAACAAACTTAAACAACAAAATGACTGCCAAAGCGGATGGAAGAATGGTTGTTGCAAGAGCGATAACCGCTCCTAAAACCCCGCCTAATTCGTACCCGATAAAGCCTGCCATTTTTGTGGCGATGGGACCCGGCAGAGCATTCGCTATAGCAAGTACATCGCCAAACTCAGATAGTGTCATCCACCCATTGTTGTTTACCACTTCAATCTGAATCAGCGGTATGGTTGCCGGTCCGCCTCCGTAGCCTAGTAAATTCGCCATAAAAAACGCCCAGAAAATATCCCAATAGATCATGAGCTTTTCTCCCTTACTGGAATGAATTCTTCATTAGCACTCTTTTCAGCCTTTTCTTTCCGATGCGCAATATAAAAGGCTGAAATCAGGACAGCCGCAATCAATATCCCCGGATGCCACTCCATAAACTGGACAAAGATTAATGATACCGCCGCGAGCAATAGTGTTTTGGTCATGCCCAGTCCCTTGCTGCCTTTTTGGAAAAACCGGTAGGCCATTTCCGCAAGCATAAAGCCGATAACAGGCGTTACGCCTTGGACCATCCCGCTTACGATGGGCGATTGGCGGAACGAGTAAAGTACACCCAGCAAGCCAAGCATGGCAATGATGGATGGCAGGATATGCGTAAGGATTGCTACGGTCGCCCCAAGCCCTCCTTTTACTTTAAAGCCAATATAAGCTGCCATTTTTGTTGCAATAGGCCCTGGCATCGTATTGGCTAAAGCTAAAATCTCCCCAAATTCTTCCTCACTCATCCATTTATATTTTTTAACCGCCTCATATTCGATCAGCGGTATTGTCGAAGGACCTCCTCCATACCCTGTCACACCGGTGCGGGCAAATCCAATCGCCAATTCAAGATAAGGTTTCATGCGATCCTCCCTCTCTAATGTTTCTATAACTCTTTTGACTGAATAAGGACCTCATTTCGCTATTATTTTTATAACGAAAGAGGTCCCTTTCTATTATTTTTTAATGTCTGCTTCTGTTACGACTTCATATCCATCCTTCTCCAAATAGGATTGAAGAGCTTTCAAAGCTGCAGTGCCAACAGCCGTATCCTGCTCGCCATTTCCGCCGCTGATGCCAATGCCCCCAACTACTTCACCATTTACAACAATAGGGAAACCCCCAACAAACACAGCAAACTTGCCGTTAAGCATATGCTGAATGCCGAACGCTTCATTGCCAGGAAGCGCCGGGCCGTTTGGCTCTTTATTAAATAAATGAGTCGAACGTTTATGGCCTGAAGCTGTATAGGCTTTAGCAATGGCAATTTCAGGGCCTGTGATTCTTGCTCCGTTCATCCTTTCAAGAGCAAGCAGGCTTCCTCCATCATCTACAATCGCAATTGTTTCAAGAACATTAATTTCTGCTGATTTTTCCTTCGCTGCTTCTATCATTAATTTTGATTCTTCTAACTCCAATTTAAGGGCTGTTTTCATATTCCATTCTCCTTCTGTCTATTTAATAGCCGATATAAACGGTTTTTACTTGTGTGAAGAATTCAAGGCCTACTCTGCCGGATTCACGGAAGGTAGCCGTGCTGGATTGTTTCAACCCTCCAAACGGAGCATTGATCAAGTTGCCAGTTGTTGTCCTGTTCACTTTTACCGTCCCTGCCTGAATATCTTTTGTGAACTGGTTAGCCACTTTCAAGTTGTTGGTCACAATGGAAGCGGACAATCCATAGTCAACGTCATTCGCAATCGCTATGGCTTCTTCATATGTATCCACTTCAATCACGGCAATCACCGGACCAAAAATTTCTTCCTTGGCAATGCGGTGATTCGGTTTTACATTGGTGAAAATGGCTGGTGAAACAAAGAATCCCTTTTCGTATGCCCCAGTGGTTAAATGTTCGCCGCCATATACAAGATCGGCTCCGTCTTCTTTGCCGAACTCAATATACTTCAACACATTTTTTAATTGCTTTTCATTAGCCAGCGGGCCGATTTTAACTCCTTCTTCAAAACCGTTTCCAATTTTGAGAGCGCTTGTTTTTTCAATCAGTTTTTGGACGAAAGCTTCTTTTACTTCTTTCATAACGATGACTCTGCTTGTTCCCGTACATGCTTGCCCTGTAAGGGAAAATCCGCCATTCACGGTTAAAGTGGCGGCAAGGTCCAAATCAGCATCATCCATAACAACAAGGGGATTTTTTCCGCCAAGTTCCATTTGAGTGCGAGTGGTGAAGGAGCACTTACGATGGATGTCCTCGCCTGCAGCGGTTGATCCAGTAAAGGTAACAGCTTTAACAGCAGGATGAGTGACTAATGGATCCCCTACATCTGATGCCTTTCCTGTAACAAAATTCAGGACACCTTTTGGTATACCAGCCTGATGCAATGCTTCAACAAGCCGAACAGCAATTAGCGGGGTATCTGAAGAAGGTTTAAAGACAACTGTATTTCCTGTAATTAAAGCTGGAGCGATTTTTCTGGCAGCAATGGAAATAGGGAAGTTCCAAGGTGTAATCACACTCACAACCCCCAGTGGTTCTCTTTCTGTTGATACTTTCATATTCGGATCATCATTCGGGAAGGTTTCACCTGTGAAGCTTTGCCCTTCAACCGCATAATAGCGAAGGGTCTGTGCTGATCTCAGCACTTCATTTTTAGCATCATTAACATGTTTTCCTTCTTCCCTTGACAGTTCTTCCGCATATTGGGCCGCATTTTCCTCCAGAATGGCAGCAGCTTTGTTTAAAATAGCCGCCCGCTTGGATGGGGCTGTTTGCGCCCATTCTGGAAAAGCAGCACTTGCCGCTTCGATCGCCTGTTTGACATCCGTTTCATTGGATGCCTGAAAAACGCCAACAACGTCTTCGGTGTTAGCAGGATTTACGCTATAAAACTTCTTTTGGCTGGCCGACTCCTGCCATTCTCCATTAATGAAATTATTAAAAGTTTCTACTTTTGTTGTAATCAAAACGATCACCTTACTTTCTGTTTATTTCTCCCTTTACTGCGCCAAATTCACTGATTATAGAAATAGCCGCCACTTAGACCTCGATTGACAAGATTTAGTGTGACGGCCTGGAATTGAAAATTCTTCAATTTGAATGAGTCTTTTTTTGTTATTTAGCTCTGGTAAATTTGGCCTGTTGATTTCCGATCCAGGAGCTCGTTTTCCGCGGGGCGGGCGGTGAGCCTCCTCGCCGCTACGCGCCTGTGGGGTCTCACCTGTCCCACTCCTCCCGCTGGAGTCTCGCGCCTTCCGCTCCAATCAACAGGGTGCTAAATCACCATTTGGCTTTCATACAGCCAACACTTTCATTAATTATTTTGCTTCTACTAAAGATCCCAAATCCTGTTCCAGGTACTCTCTCCATAGGCCATCCATGTACATACGGCGCATTTTTGCTCCTGTGCGGACAACTTCAAGGCAGCGCTGCTGCAATTCTGGCGTATCTGCATGATCTAAAACGATCTTATAGCCGCGTTCTCCATGGATTTCATCGGATACGATATGAAGATCAAAGAATTCGATTTCTTCATCTGTAAATCCATATTGTGCACGTAGAGCAGGAGTTTGTTTACGATAGATATCAGGAACTTGCGACTCAAGGCCAACAACTAGAGCAGCTGTCGCAACAACGAAGTTTTCACGGGCAGCCACGGCGTAGCACCAGCTTTGCAGGCCTAATGTTGTTGGAGCCATATTTTCAGGATCGATTACACGTTCGCGAGTTGTTCCGCAAGCTTCTGCGAAGCGAATCAGCAAGTCTGTATGACGGTCAGCAGCAATTTCTTCTTCATACATATTCTGAAGTGTGAAGTCTTTTGCTGCTTCGAATTTTGGATCGGTTGGAGTGTTGTGATAGATATACGCTAAGTAATCTGCGAAAGGTCCAACATAGTGGTAATGGTTTTCAGCCCATCTTGCAAAGTGCTTTCTTTCAAGCTTCCCTTCAGCCCAAGCTACTGTAAATGGAGCTTTCTGGCTATGATTTCCTTTAATCGCTTCCTCTAGTTCTTTGCGAAATTCATCTTTTGATAATAATTCTGGCATGTGTAAACTCCTCCTCGATTTTTATGTAGTCTATTGGCATTTGATATTTTGTATACCAAAACTTTTAAAAAAATAATAGGTTGCTGATTAACAACCTCTATTCTTCTTATTTTTTGGTCTTTGGTATACCTTAATTGAATAATAACCTATTCTTTTTCACTTGTAAACATAATTTTTAGAATTTTTTAAAGATTAATTAACATTTCTTTTAGACACTAGAATTAATAGAGCAATTCCGCTTTGAGATCAAGCAGCTCGGAAAGTTCTTCAGTAAGATTCTTTAAGGCTTCTTCTACAATCTGCTTACCGATTTCCCTGCTGCCCTGTCTGCCATCTCCAATACACCCGTTTTGGGTCATTTCTTCATAGAAATAGAACCCCTGGACGGCTTTGCCAGGCCGCAGCCTTTTCCACCTTCCATCTTCTCGGATATCGCCTTTTTCTAAAAGTTCGGTTCTGACCAGTTCAGGTGCCAGGTACAAAGCTTCGGAAACTTCCCGCTCACAGCTGTGGCCAAAAAGAGGCGATTTAACAAATTTCCCAATTGACTCCTTGGCTGATGCGGTTGTTTTTGCATAATAGACTTCAACATCCAATTCTTTTGTAATCGTCATGGCGGCAAGATTCAATGTAGATTGGTTGCCTCCATGCGAATTCAGAAAGAGAAACTTCTTAATGCCATGCTGCTTCAATGATGAAACCATGTCTTTCAAAACAGCAATCAAGGTAGCTGGCTGCAGAGCGATTGTTCCAGGAAAATGTATGTGATGCTCGGAAACGCCCATATTCACAACTGGAGTCACAATGGTATATGGAAACATTCTTTCTCCCAGCTTTATTGCCATCTTCTCCGCAAGCACTGCATCACAGCTTTCAGCCATATGTGGCCCATGCTGTTCATGCGCACCGACTGGAATGATTGCAAATTCAACTGTTTCTAATGACTCTTCTACTTCTTTCCAAGTCATTTTCGTTAGATCATAACAATTCATTTAAAAATCACCCGCTACTCTAAGGTATTTTGTATACCAGTAAAAATTAAAAAATAAAAAACTATTTCGTAATGGCTGCTGTTGTCTTCTTTGGAGGCTTTACAGAGATATTTTCCTGGGATATTTCAATATCCTTCTGAATTGTTAATTGGCAAGTTAATCTGTAGCCCTCATTCACCTTATCACCTAGCATTTTTTCCTCTTTCCAGTTAGGCGGTGCTAAATCTTCTCCCCCGCTAATAACAACGCAAGTACACTTTGTACATCTTCCCATTCCGCAGCCATACTTTAACTCAGGTAATTGGCGGATCCCTGCTAATACTACTAAATTAGCATTATCTTTTACTTGCTGTTCCACTTTCTTCCCATCAACATGGAGAGTAACCTTTGGCATATCATTACCCCTTTCAGTTTATTCTAAAAATTTAGATACTTTCCCAAGAGTATACAACCTTTCTGGAAGATTGGCAAATAAGATTTTTTAATTTTTTTGCAGAATCTTCCGAAAAATGTATATAGTCTTTATCTTATGTCGCAAACATTTTTGAAGGACACCTGTTAACGGGGGTGTTGATTTCCACTTCAGGATGCTCGCTTTCCGCGGGGCGGGCGGTGAGCCTCCTCGGCGAAATGCGCCTGTGGGGTCTCACCTATCCCACTTCTCCCGCAGGAGTCTCGCACCTTCTGCTCCAACCAACACGTACTATAAGATAATTTGCATTATCACAGCCTTTATGTAAAATTCTATTATTTTAACCGAATTATTAAAAAATTTAGAATATATCATTGAACATTTCTTCTCCTTGTTATAAAATACATGTAAGCTAATGGTATACAATATTCCAGATTGGAGGAGATATGCACGAACCTTACATATTTTGAAGGACATACTTTTCACCTGATCTAGAACAATCAAAAATATTAAAGGAGTGTTTAATATGGGGAAATATATTGTTTTAACAAATAAAGATACCTTCCAAACGATTCTTGAGAATGAGGGCCTAAAGCCGGTTGAAACCTATCATTTCTATTTTTTCGATAAGTTAAAGGCAAAGTATACAATTGCAGAGGTTTTGGATGAGAATATGAAAATCCAGCTTTTTGAAGAATATGAAGGAAAAGAATATGTGAACCATATTGGTGTTAAATTTTTTGAACGATTTGAAACCCTTGAAGCAGCCCGTGAAGAATTAGATGAGATTGTAAAAGCTTCAGGCAATAGCGAGGATTCAATCCACTCCAAGCTTGTTAAGTCTGATGAAGTAGCTGTATAAACCTTCTGTTAATAAGAAGATATTGAACCCGGAGGAAGCTTCTCTTCTTCCGGGTTTGTTGTTCAGGAAGGGAATTTATTAAAAAAAGGCTGTGTTATCAACACTCAAGCTTAACAGCCACCAATTAAAAAATTTTTCCGGTTAAAAAAGTTTTTATCAGTTTCTGGTAGTGCAAAAAAACCGCCAAAGAATGGCGGCCTGGTTAAAACTTTAATGTCTTTCTCAATCGTGCTAATTTTCTTTCGGATTTTTCAATTGCATATTTAGAACCAAATAGAAAGTTGAACATTTGGGGTTCCTCCTTTATTTATCTTTCCTGTTATTATTATTATATTACGGGTTTTAATGATTTACAACAAAATTGTATACCAAATACCATGTTTTTAATTAGTTTATGGCAAATTGGTGAATTAAACACTCAAAATAATCATTTTGGTATACAATTTTTACGTAAAACAAAATCTTTTTTTCGCATCCTTTATCAAAAAGGAATTTATTTACGATATTATTAGAAAAAGGATTATTAATGATTGTGAGGGTGTCTGAAATGCTGAGAGTTTTATTTTTATCTGTGATTAGCCTATATTTGCTGTCCACTCTGATGTCTGAATGGGAGATCGGTCCCCTCCTCTCCATATTATGCTTCATTATTGTTGTTTTAACATTCAGGCTTGCCAAGAGATTCGTTCAAATACTGGGGGGCATTTTCCTCGGGCTAGGGGTTTTGCTGCTTTGGACAAGCGGCTCTCAGTGGCAAAATTATATCCTTGCTTTTGGACCGATGCTTGACCTGCTTACCATGTTTACATTAATTCCAATCCTGGGGATACCCATTAAGATTGGGAGATATGGCGAGGGGATACAGGCGATTATTCAGAAAAAAGTAAAGACTTCAGGCCATTTATATATGATGACTTCAGGAATTTCTTACTTTTTCAGCATTTTCATGAATCTTGCAACCCTTCCCATGACGTATTATTCCATACGTCCTGCGTTGGCAAGCTTTCCGGTCCGGAACAAGGAACGGTTTATGAGCAGGGCGATCTCGAGAGGCTTTGCCATGCCTTTATTATGGGCTCCTGTTACACCCATTGTTGGGATTGTGATTACGATGACAGGAGTTAGCTGGGGATCCATCCTTCCCTATGTCATTCCGTTAAGCGTGTTGGGTTTAGGTTTGGATTGGTTTATTGGTTCCCGTAAATCCCAAAGGATGGCCATCCCACACCCTGGGGAATCCGTACATGAAACGGCAGCAGCTCTGGAAACAGGCTATGCAGGGCGGCCTGGTCGGGTTTTTCAAATTCTCGTGGCAATCGCTATTTTTAATCTTATTGTTTCCCTTGCAGAAAAACAATTCTCATTGCCGTTCTTAATTCTTGTCTCATTGATTGTCATTCCATTTGCGTTTAGCTGGTCCCTCTTCCTGAAAAAAGGAAAAGAATTTGGCAATCAGCTGATTGAACACCTTCAAACTTTTTCAATGAGCATGAAGGATCAATTCTTCATCTTTCTATCTACCGGATTTTTCATTTCAGCTATTAATTTTTCCAATTTCAATGAAACCTTGTATGGATGGATAGCAGCTTTTATTGACGTTGCAGGTGTGGAAGTTTTTCTGATTATCCTGCCTCTCATTCCTTTGGGACTGGCCTTTTTGGGCCTTCACCCTGCCGTATCACTTGCTTTAATGATTGAAGGCGTCAACCCGGATGCAATCGGAATCTCTCCGCACATTTTGACAGTCGCGATGCTGTCAGGAGCAGTTTCCTCCTTTTTAGTAGGTCCTTATAATGCTACGCTGGGCCTTATGTCAAACATTATTAAAGTCAATTCCTATAAAGTGTCCAACTGGAATATACCATTTGCAGCTGTATATGTTGCTTGTGTTATGCTGTATTTGTTCTTATTAGAAAGACTGTTAAATTAATAGATTTCCAGGTCCCCGCTGCCAGACGCAGGGGGATTTTTATCGATTTGGCCGATAAAAATGAATTTTCGTTGATATATTGATGGATTTCGTTGATATATCTGTGATTTCGTTGATATATGCCTGGTTTTCGTTGATAAATCCGAAAACAAGGCTCAACATAATTGCTCCATAGGTAAAAAAAAGATGCTGATGTAGCTAATCAGCATCTTTTTCACTGTTTTCTTTTATTTCTCTCACAATCTCTTGTGCAAAATGACCCAAATTGCCTTCGCTATAGGAGCGGATGACTTCAGGCGCGAGTGATGTGAGTGCTCTTTTTATATAAGCGGGAGGGTAGCCTTTTTTAGTGAAGTCATTTTCGATTTCTACAGCTGTTCTAACTGCATAATAGGTAGCCAGTTTGTTAATTTTGACTAACCTTTCTTCCCTATCTTTTATGATTTGGCCCAATGGTTTGCAAAGTTCCATTACTGTATCCGGCAAATGATCCTCGGTAATAAACAATCCATTTCCGTGTTCCAATAAATCTCTTGAATGTCCCATATATTTTAGGCCATATACCTTGTAAGATGGAAATTTCCCCTTGATTTCTTTTGTAGGCAGGGCAGTAGCCATATTGATAAAGCTAACCGAAGAAGAATTTCCTTCAGCTAACCTGTTTTCCATAAAGGGAATCACCTTGCCGGCCGGCAAAGCCAATATGAGGATATCCACCTCTCTCAGATCCTGTTCCGTTAATAAATGACCGTTTGGAAAACGCTGAATAAATTGTTCTGCTTTCGTCCTGCTTGGATGATAGACACCTATTTTGATATTTAATTTATTCCAATGCGCCATCATAGCAGAACCTAATTTTCCAATGCCCGCTAAGGCTACCTTAAGGTTCTTCACCAGATCACTCCTTATCTGCTAATCATTTTAATTATAAAAAGGGCATCCCTTCAGTTAGTTTATTTCTAACTTTGCAGGATAGCCCTCTATTTTTCAAGCATGCTGATTATTCTTTTACCAGATTAATATTCCAATTAAAGTTGCAAGGAATAGGCTGGTGATAACTGGTATAAAGTTTTTTCTGGCCAATTCCAGCGGAGAAAGCTGCAGAAATCCTGCTACTGCCACAAGGGATGACCACGCTACAATGGTTCCCCCTCCCCAAATGGCACCCATTTGTCCAATCGCTGCCAGTGTGGAAGGATCGATGCCGCTTCCATTTGCTAATGCGCCAGATAATGCACCTGTTAACGGCAGGCCTGAAAATCCTGAACCGTCCAATCCAGTGATGAGACCCACTATTAAAATACCAAACCCCGCAATAAACGCATTTTCAGGAATATAAGATTGTCCTGCCTGAATCATATCAAACAGAAACGCCGGTTTGACAGCGCTTTCATCCAGTGATAGGATCGTGCCCGTAAAGTCTGCACTTCCCATAAAGAAGAAGCCTGCAATCGGAATTACCGGAGCCATAGCCCTAAAAGCAAACACAAAACCTTCTGTCAGATGGTCGCTAATCTTATCCAAAGCATGAATGCGGTTGAATGCAATGGTCGCGAGAACCAATAGGAGCGTTGCCACCCCTCCGATAAATGCAGCTCCATCTGTTCCTTCAAAACCTGCTGCACCAGTTAACTTTGATTGGAACATATAAATCATAACGGCCAGCATGGATAATGGAACTAAAATCGCAAATACTTTACCCCATGTATTTTTTCTCTGGGTTGCTTCAGCGCTTTCTTCAGCTGTTGCAGCAAGTTCATTGGCTACACCAAAAAAAGCGGCATCATCAGGATTAAGCACGGTTTCAGGGTTATCATTCTTGACGATTGATTTTCTATGCGCAAAATAGATATATGCGAGTGCACTTACTCCAGTAATCAATGAAAGAACTAACGTTTTATCAGCAACTAAAACTTTATCAATGCCAGCTGCTTTGGCACTTAGCATCGGGGCTACTTGCATAATATAATCGGAAGAAAGAGCCATACCCTGGCCTGCGATGACAATGACCATCGCCGCCGTCATGACCGGCAGCCCTGCACGCACCGCTGCAGGGACCAGCAAGGCGCAAATAAGCGGAACTGCAGGAGTTGGCCAGAAAAAAAGGGAAATGACGTATGTTGTAATCATTAAAACAAAGTACGAAACATGCCCATTTACCATAATTTTTTCAATCGGACCAATTAGCTTCTTATCAGCTCCCAGGTCTTTCAGAGAATTTAGCAGAGCAATCATGAGGGAAATGATTAAGAATATGCTAAAAAGCTCTTTTGCGGCGAGGAGATTTGCGTTAAATACGGCCTGGAAACCTGATATCAGATTGCCTTTATACACGACTGCCACCAAGAAGGTTCCGATGATAACAGGCAGCACGACGCCTCTCCTAAAAAGCATCGTTCCAATAACTGACACAGTAACAATGGCATATACCCAATGAGCAAATGTTAATTCCATATATTCCCCTCCATATTAAGTATGAAATGTAACTCTCTATTTAAGTAAAGCAGTTCTTTGTTTCAATGATGCAAATTGGGAAGAGGCAATAATTATGCTCGTTCTAGCTGTCTATGTATACCTCATTCTCATAAATTGAAAAATGACCAGGAGGTTAAGAATTTTTTACCAAATAGCACACTGCATTTGGTGGATTGTATACCAAATACGTTAAAAAAACATGTTGCATTCTCCAGATTAAATCATGAAAATTTCTTCTACTCAACAACTAATATAATGATTTCAACTTTCTTTTATCTACCCTTTTTAATCCAACTCTTTGAGACTGGTAAGACCCTACCGGATAATCACCTCCCATTGCCACTATTAATAACTTGTATACTATAATAACACTAAAAATAGCTATTGTGCAAATAATTTTGAAAATTTAGATGTTTTAGCATATTCTTGAAAATCCCTTGCGTTTTTATCTCCATTTCGGTAAAATCAAGGTTAAATTTGTATATAATATATCGTATACCAACAAAGACCCCCAGTCGCTCTCCCCGAGGAGCCTCCCGGGCAGCCCGCGATCGCTGCGTACCTTTAGCGGAAATCAAAAGACAAATTTAACAGAGCTTTCACCATATAAATAAAATACATTAAATAAGGAGTGTCCGATATGCTAAAAGCTGGAATCATCGGTTATGGTACACTGGGAAAAAGTATTGCAGAGTTAATAAAGGGAGGCCAGGCCGGCAATATTGAATTAAAAACAGTACTTGTTAGAAGAAAAACAGAATTTATGGAAGCATCTCAGCAAACTTTTGGTTTTACTGCAAATGAAGAAGAGTTTTTTAATGGGGATTTAGATATTGTCATTGAAGCAGCAGGCCATCAAGCATTACAGATGTACGGGGAGAAAGCACTGGCAAGCGGCAGCCATCTTATAATTCTTTCTGTTGGGGCGTTGGGTGACACGGATTTCTTTGAAAATCTTAAAGAAACAGCCCAAAAATATAACCAGCAAATCTTTGTTCCTTCCGCAGCAATTGCCGGACTGGACCGAATCGCTGCCGGGGCTTTGGGAGAGATCGAAGAGATAACCCTAATAACAAGGAAACACCCGAGAAGCTGGGCAGGTACTATTGCAGAAGAAAAAGTAGATTTAGCAACCTTAACCGAGCCAGTATGCATTTATGAAGGCAATGCACGTGAATCCTCGAGGTTATTCCCGCAAAGCGTAAATGTTTCAGCTGCTTTAAGTCTTGCCGGAGTCGGCTTTGAAAACACAAAAGTACAGGTTTTTGCTGATCCGACCATTCAAACAAATACACATACCATCAAAGCGAAAGGCTATTTTGGGGAAACTGAGATATCCGTTTCAAATGTGCCTTATGAACAAAACCCTAAGTCCAGTCCGATTGTAGCTATGAGTGTGGCAAAAGTTTTAAAAAATTTAACTTCACCTTTAGTGATTGGAGTATAAAAACCTGGGTATTGTTAATTTTAGCACCTATCACCCCTGTATGGGGAGTTAATTGAGCTGATTAACGACGATTTCCGGGCACTCACTCCTGTTTTGGGAGTTAATCGGATGGATTAACGACCATTTGTCCGCATTCACTCCTGTTTTGGGAGTTAATCGAGTGGATTAACGACCATTTGACGGCATTCACCCCTATTTTGGTCGTTAATCGAGTGGATTAACGACCATTTGACGGCATTCACCCCTATTTTGGGAGTTAATCGAGCTCATTACCTCCGATTTTCAAGAGGTCAATCCTGATATGGGAGTTAATCCAAGTGGATTAACGATGAAAACCGTTGCAGTGTAAGTACATATATGGGTAATCAGGGGTCAGATCAAAAAATAAGAAAGAGCACTGCTCTTTCTTATTTTTTCTTTTCGCTTTGCTGAACAGCTTCTATGTAGGCTTTTTTAGAGTTTTCAATATGTATTTTTGTCAGATATTCTGCCATTTCTATTTCTTTATTTACTATGGCTTCCATGATTTTTAAATGCTCTTCCATTGACTGTTTTGCTCTTCCCGGATTTTTATGACCGATCTTTGCAAAAGCCCGGATATAATCGGATAGTCCACTTAGCATTTCGTAAAGTTTCACATTTTTTGCAGAGCTGTATAGGAGATGATTCAAGTCCCTATGAAGGTCGGAAGCATCATCATCAGGATTATTCAGGTAATCTTCAACCTTTTTAATGCTTGCTGAGAACTTGCTTTTCGTCACATCATCCAGCTTTTGCACTGCCAGTTTCGCAGCCAGAACCTCAAGAGAAGAAAGGATCGTGAATACTTCTATTATCTCTTTTTCAGAAATATCTGCAACGATAACCCCTTTTCTTGGTACGGTTTTGACAAACCCCTGGGATTCCAAGCGAAAAAGCGCTTCCCGAATTGGCGTCCTGCTGATATTCAGCCTTTCAGCAAGTTCCCGTTCCACTAGACGGTCTCCCGCTTTAAATTCACCATCCAATATTAAATCTTTAATATGAAGATAAACTCTCTCACGAATAGAGATCAAATTATCTTCCGTCCAATTATTCCCCATCAATTTCCCTCTTTCTCCTTGGTATACTTTATACTGATTATAACTTACCTATTTGCAGAACAGCAATTTTTCTGGTTGTTTTAACCAAAAATATCTTTTAAGTTACATTTGTTTTCTCTGCATTCCCTCTTGATATCCGGTCATTCGCAGCTACTCGTGCAATAATTTCACCGATAATCTCAGCCAGCTTTAAAACAGTGTATAATCGTGTACTGTTTAAGGAATGAATAGGCGATAAAGGATCCAGCGAATTGACGATCGCCTTCAAATGGTAATCCCCTACACTTGGCAAAACCCTATTGACAGCATTCCCAGGAATAAATGACCCTTCCCTTATTAAAATATAGCCAATTTGCCGCTCATCCCCCAGACAGGCATCAATCCCGAATACAAACGGATCCTGGTGGGTTTCATAAATTTTTTTTATAACTTTCTTAATATTTAAGGCATGGACCGGCTCTTTAAGGGTTCCATACACCGGGTAAGGAATGTTCCGTTCTTCTATAAGTTTTCCAACCAAAGGGCCAAGTGAATCACCTGTAGAACGGTCAGAACCAATGCACAATATCACAATTTCCTTAGAGGTACTGTAGAAGATGTCTTCCAGTTTGGAAACCATTTTTTCAATTTCAGCTTCTTCAGTCGTTTCCTTTAGCGAAATATAACTAGCTGCATCCACTATTTTTTTGCTCTTTTTGTTTATTGAAAAAGGCCACATATCCCTCTATCCCCCTTTCATGTAAATAATTGCTATTTTGTAAGGAACATATTTTTTCAGCAATGATAATTATTCTTAGTGTAAACAACGAAAGCAAAAAAGGGAAATATTAATATAGTTATACTTATTTCTTCATTATGTATTACCCTTCAACTACATATATATTCAAAAGATCCTTTTTACAATAATACTAAAAAGGACTGATTATTGTTCATCATCTTTCGTAACATTTTGAGGAATATTTTGGTCTCTTATACACATCATATTTTTAACGGAGGTGAACAACTTGGAAAAAGACTTTAATGAAGGAATTGAATATCAAAATAGCGGCAGTCCACAGGATGCGGTAATGAATCGTGTAAATCAGACCTTTGATAAAATGACAGAAGACGTGAAGAATATGGTTGATGAAAATGAACGGAAAAATAATAAAGAATAGAAAAAAAAGCTGGCATAATACCAGCTTCCATTCATTTATTACCGACTATATTTTAAAACCCCGATGATTCAACTGGAACAATTCCGTTATAATCTGTCCAGTAACCGGCTAATGGATAGGCCGGTATGTCATTCCAATGATTTGGATCAACCTCTTCTACCTCGCCAGTCACATACCCATAAACCAGAGATTTTAAGGCCAAATAGTTTTGTTTGGTTAAGTATCCATTCGATTTTTGGCCCAGGCTTCCTTCACTGGAATTACCCTTTGTTTCAAAAAAGACTGCAGGATGGCTATGGTTGTCAGGGTTCAAACCGTTGTAGTTCAATCCCATCATCATGGCTGATACAACTCCGCCCTTTATATCTATATCGTAACCAATCTGGTTTTGTCTATCGACAATTTGATAACGGTCAATATGGGTGTAGCCATAACCGCTCATTTCATCATATACGTATGCCAGCATTTGTCTTGTAACATCATTGTAGTTCTTATAGTTTGGCAATGTTGGCCCGTTTGGCGCCAGAGAGACTCCTAGAGAGAATGAAGTCGCTTCATTCGTACCATAAACCTGCTTCAATCCTTGATGATGCAAATCAATGGCAAAATCAGGCTTCAACTCTGCCCAGTATGAATAGACCACTTTGGATTCCTTTGCAGCAAATCCGCCTTCAGAAACCCAATCGCGATTTAGGTCGAGATACTGTTCGGTTTCGGCAATCTTTGTTCCGCGAGTATTCATCTCCGCTCCATCTGGATTGTACATCGGAATAAAATATAGAGTGGACTCTTCCAGGACTGTTTGTACATCCTTGGAATTGTTGCTTGCATAGGTTTTTAACAATTGCAGCGCTGCCTCTGTTACCAGTTTTTCATTCCCATGGATTTGCGCCTGGATCCAAACTTTCTTTTCCCCTGTTCCAACCTTGGCTACATAAATACTTCTTCCCTGTTCGGATTTACCGAACCGATCCAGAGTAAAGACTTCTACTTTCCCCTTGCTTGTCTGTTCGATATCAGTAAGAGTCTTAACAACTTCTTCATAGGATAGCATGCTGTTAATGTTCGTCTTTCCTTCTGTCGATGGTCCTCCTGGTACGGTTGCCGCAAAGGAAAGCGAGGAGAACAGCAAAACAAAAAGTGCTGTTAGCATACTAACCTTCCCTGCAATGTTCATCTTCTTCATATGTATTCACCCCTTCTTAGTAGCCCACATTTATTCGGGACCCTAAAGAAATAATATAAGATGAGGTTATTGACCAACAGAGATGAAAGTATGAATTTTCAGCAAATTTTAAAGCTAGATTTTTTTAATAACCCACTTCCTAATAGTACATATAGAGGAAAAAACTCAGTTTTTCGCTTTAAATCGATAAAGAACGATTAAAAATAATATATTTAATCGTTCTTTTTTCCTATATTTTACTGCAAGCTTATACCTTTCTAAAAAACTATTTCGGAATACGAATAAGATGCTATAATACTATTTATAAAAATTAAAAAAGAATGAAGGCGAAGACTTGAAAAAGAGATTATGGGTTATATATGGAATGCTGACTTTAGCTACTGCCACCTGGGGCAGCGCATTTATAGCTGGGAAGTTTGCCGTGCAAAGCTTTGAGCCGGCTACCGTTGCTTTTTTGCGTTTTTTTGGGGCAGCCATCCTGCTTTTCCCGCTTATGTGGGTTATGGAAAAAGATCGGAAGAAGCCGACTTTAAAGGACCATGGTTTGTTTGTTCTTCTCGGTTTAACGGGAATTGCTTTGTATAATATTTGTTTCTTTCTAGCCACCAAACATGCACCGGTTATTAAAAGTTCGTTATTTATTGCTTCTAATCCAGTACTAATCGTTCTTTTATCGGGATTATTTTTAAAAGAGAAGATTACCAGGAACAGCATAATAGGGATGGCAATTGCTCTGACTGGAGTTGTTTTTATCATTACCGAAGGACACATTCTCACCCTTTTCCAATATGGTTTTGAACCGATTGATTTCGTTTTGCTTGGAGCTGTTGTAAGCTGGGCCATTTACAGCGTAGTGGGTAAAGTCGTATTGAAGAAGTTTAGTTCAGTGGAATCAACAACCTATGCAGTTGCGTATGGTACTTTGTTTCTATTGCCCTTTGCTCTGGCTGAAACATCCTGGCTGGATGTCCAGGAAGCTAGTTTAACTACATGGGCAGCCATTGCTCATATGAGCATTTTTGTTACAGTTGTCTCGTTTGTTATGTACTATAACGGAATTAAAGAAGTTGGTGCAGCAAAGGCATCTATTTTTATTAATGTGATGCCAGTATCAGCTGTCATCATGGCCACCATCTTTTTAGGGGAAACCTTTACATTGGCTCATGGAATAGGAGCTGGATTCGTTCTAACAGGCGTTTATGCAGGCACAAATCCAAACCTATTTAAGAGAAAGCTCAAAGGAAATATCGTAAAAAATAAAACTGCTTAGGTCATTAAGATCTAAGCAGACTGATTACATAATTTTTTAAGTCAATATACCTTTCAAGGGGCGATTATCTATGAAACATACACTGACAATAAATAAGCAAAACCTGCATGGTTCATTTAGCAATGAGTACCAACCCATTTTAACGATCGATTCAGGCGATTCCATTCGTCTGCAAACTCCTGATATCCAATGGGGCTATTCAAGCTCAAAGGATGAGAAAAGAGTTGTTTTTCAATCAAGAGAGAATGAAGAAAAGCCAGGTCATCCAATGGTGGGACCAATCGAAGTCAAACAGGCAAAGCCAGGAATGGTTCTGGAAGTAAAACTCAATGATATTGTCCCGGGATGGTATGGACGGAATTGGGCAGGCGGGAATAAGAGCTGGCAAAATGATCAACTTGGTTTAACTGGCGGGGATCGAATTCAATTGGATTGGAAACTGAACCCTACCGCTATGACTGGCACATGCCAGATTTCTGATAGGCTCTTTCACGTAGCTCTTAATCCATTCATCGGATTGATGGGGGTAGCACCTGCAGAATCCGGCATCCATTCCACTTCTCCTCCGCGTTATTGTGGGGGAAATATTGATTGCAAAGAGCTTGGAAGAGGAAGCACTTTATATCTGCCGATTTCTGTAGAAGGTGCTCTTTTCTCCATTGGTGATGGCCATGCAGCCCAGGGAGATGGAGAAGTATCTGGTACAGCCATCGAGTGTCCAATGGATTTAGTTGATATTACTTTAACGATTAGAGAAGATTTGCAGCTGAAGCTGCCAAGGGCCAATACCCCTGCAGGCTGGATTACATTTGGTTTTAATGAAGACCTGAATACAGCAGCGGGTGAAGCTCTCAATGGAATAGTGGAACTGATCCAGGAGATTCATGAGGTTGAAAAAGCCGAAGCACTAGCATTAGCAAGTGTGACGGTTGATTTGAGAATTACACAGGTGGTTAATGGAGTAAAAGGAGTCCATGCTGTTCTGCCGCATGGGGCGATAAGATAAATAACTAGATTTAGGCTTGTGCCTGGCTAATATATACCTGCAGCCAGGTACAAGCCTTGTTTTATTTAGTCATGATCATAATAGCTTTTTTGTTTATGTATAAACGAACTTGCCAATTCCAAAGCTTTTTGGGCATCTCCCTTTCGAGAGTAATAATGAAACAGCTTTTTCTCGTAATGGTCGATTAAGATGCCATAGCCAATATTCTTAAAGTATGGCAATGCGGTTTCCTCTATTAATTGATAATATAATTTTTCTTCCTCCCTTAATAAATGGAGATGCAGTTGAAAGTAAATCCATGTATAAGAATCCAGGTCTTTTGCCTGCTTTAAGCCTTTTTCCGATAATTCTATTAAAGTCTCTTTAGGCTGCAGACTTCCTTTAAAACAGGTATGTATATATCCATCTAATGCCGTTAAGTAGTGAGGGGCATTTTCCTCTGTTAATTTTATAGCTTCCTTGTATAGTGCCGCAGAATCACGATACTTTTTCCTCCGAAAATATTCGAATGCAAGATTATGATAAAGTTTGGATTTCCGGGCATCTGAGTTACAAGCATCGCATAATTTAATAAGCTGTTCATATTTTTCTTTTGTTTCATTAAAGTCGTGAAGTTCTTTTGAATTAAGCTGAATGATCAAAAGCATTTCGGTATCGATGATACGAAGGATGTTTAGTGTTCTTTGAAAATATTGAAGGGCCTTTTTTCCATAATAATAGGCTGTGATATTGGAATGGATGGAATGGTACGCGATCGCCAAATGATAATAATATTCTTCATGGTTATATTGGTCTTGATCGATTGAAGTTAGACTGCTGATGCAATCAAGAAATTGGCCGGTAAGAAAATAATAGATGCCGAGTACATGCTTTAACATACCACGGTCATGCGGTGATAACGCCGTTTCATTCCTTTGCAGTTCCTGTATAATCCTAAAAGCTGATTCCAATTTATTAACAGATAAATAATATCTGGCTGAGAGCAAACGATATAAAACTTGAAACTCCGGCATATGTATGAGGGTTTCTTCTTCCAGTTCAATTTTAAGAGTTTCAGATTCTGGTATACGCTGCATAATCATAGCATCATGCCATTGATTTAGCCTTTTAGAAAGATCATGATACCGAACAATTTCATCCTGGGGGTTAATTTGCAGTTTTTTTGCAAGCAGATTTGTAATTTCTTCTGAGAATTCAGTGATTCCTCTTTCTATCTTGCTTAAATGGGTTACGGAACATATACCCTCTCCTAGCTGTCCTTGAGTCAGACCTGCTTTTTCCCGGTGAAATTTTATGATTTTCCCTATTATCATGATGCACCTCGGTTGTCATTGATTCTCTTATTATAATTAAAGCGCTCACAATTTTCTATCTTGCCATAAAAAAAAGCGGAAGATAGTTCTCCCGCTTTTTTCCTAGCTATTATTCTCCCTTTGGCGCCAAGCCAATCATTTTTAAGAAATCAGCAAGCCCCTTTTTCCCAATCGTTTCTTTTGGTGTGTTTCCGTTTCCTGCTAAAGGCCCCTTCGATAAGAAGTTCTTCTCAATCCATCTGACATCTGTTTCATTGACGACTCCATCCTGGTTAATGTCGAGGTTAGGATTCTCAGGGTTTTGTTCTCCGTAGTTTTCGACTGCTTCATTCATATCACGGATATCAATGATTTGATCCTGGTTAACATCACCGGCAAGATTGTCCTCCGGATTGATTCTTACATATATACCGCGATACTCCCCATCAACTCCTATGCTTGCCAATACATTTTTATATTCTGCCGTATGGCCTGGGACCTCCACGCAGACTGTATAGGCCTTGCGATCAGCAGGTACGAAGACTTCAAATAATCCTTTGCTATCCATTGTTCCCTGGTAGACAGTTCCATCTGCTGCTCTGGCAAACTCTCTTCTCTGCAAGTACATAAATGGAATGGAAGCAGAAAATAATAAACTTGCGGCCAAGGTACCTTTTAAAAGATTCTTTCGTTGCTTCATGGTTTTCCTCCTAAAATTCGCAAATTGATTGAAAAATAAAGTAGTTGCCAATATTCATAGTTAAGGGGAACATTGTGAGTATAAATTGGGGTAATGAAAGGAGTACCATGCTACTAAATTGATACATTTAAAGGTGTGGGTTTATAAAAAATAGGGTGTTTTTAATCTTGAAAGTAGGTTTTGGGGACTAATTTGAAGAAGAATTTTAAAGCTACGAGAACAATAAACTTTTTTCAACTAATAAAGTTATTAAGCTATTTTGCAGCTTATCGTAAAAGGAGAGCAGTTAAGGAAAAAAGAGAAAATGAAAATACGATAAAAAGCAATAGCAACTTTTAAGTTTTGCTATTGCTTTAAAAAATTATCACAAACCTTTTGAATTTTCATATTCTCACTTAATTATTTATTATTTCACACCCTAACTCCATTAATTTTTTATCTATCCATTCTCGATTAAAAGAGTTATTTTCTATTGATTCAAAGACCTCTTCTTCCCATTTATTGGTTTTATTTGTTTTTTCGAGCAAAAATGGAGCATCTTTTGGATTGATTATTACTACACCATCTTTATCACCAACTACAATATCTCCAGGGTGAACCACAACACCGCCACAAGAGATAGGTACATTTATCTCTCCTGGACCGTCTTTATATGGTCCATTTGGAGATGTTCCAATCGCGTATACAGGAAACAGTGATTCAGTAATTGAATCTAAATCACGAATGACTCCATCAATTAAAAAGCCACCGATTCCTTTCTTTATTGCATAACGCATCATTATTTCACCCGCAACAGCATTTGATGTATCTCCCTGTGCATCAACAACAATTATATCACCAGGCTGTGCTATATCTAATGCTTTATGAAATAATAGATTATCACCTTTTCTTGATTTAACAGTCAGTGCTGGGCCTAATATTCTCCCCGAATTCATTGGCTTAATATTTGAATTCAAACAAGAACTCCGATTCATGTTGTCAGCGATATTTGCTACTGCCATATTCTCAAAGGCTCGGACAAGTTCTTTTTCTGGCCTTGTAAAATTAGTGTAAATCCTGCAACCAACGTTTGACACTTCACTCCCCCCTTATTAATTAATCAACTGCTCTAAGGCATAGCCAACCTGGTATAAGGTTGTTTCTTCATAAGGTCTGCCTATAAATTGAATTCCAATAGGCAGCCCATTACTAGATTTTCCTCCAGGTACAGATAACGATGGAAAACCAACTGTATTTGTAGGTCCTGTTAATCGAGCAAATATTCTTGGGTGCTCCTTTTTCTCATCAAAATAAACTACCCTTTGTTCAATATCCGAAGGTAATGCACAAATTGTTGGAGTAACCATTAAATCTATATCCCTCATGGCGTTTTTAAACATTTCTATTCCGAAGTTCTTCATTCTCAACATTCTTATATAGTCACTTGCTTGAGTGAGCATCCCTCCCAATATACGGCTTCTGACTTCATCATCTATCATTTCTGGTGCCTCGGATACTTCATTCTCTAAGGAAGTAAAGCTTTCTGTTGAAATAACCACTTGCTGTGAAATTAACAGTTCGTCCATATGCTCCAGCTTAACTGGGACAATCTCTACACCTTGACTCTTTAATAAATCGATAACCTTCTCAAATTTTTCCAAAACCTCTTCCTGTATGATGTCGAAGTAAAATGAACTTGGTACCCCAATCCTTAAATTCTTAATGCTTTTTCCTAATAAAGATGAAAAATCAATTGTTGGCTGGGATTTATCGGATTGTGGATCTTTAGAATCGTAGCCCGCAATGGCATTCAATAATAATGCATTATCTTTAACTGTTTTAGTCATAGGTCCTAAATGATCCAAAGACCAGCTGAGTGCCATTGATCCATGTTTGCTGACTAGGCCATATGTCGGTTTCATTCCTACAATCCCGCAAAAAGAAGCTGGAATTCGAATAGAGCCCCCAGTATCTGACCCTATAGAGGCATAACACATGTCTGCAGCGACAGCCGCTGCTCCCCCTGCACTTGATCCTCCTGTGACTTTTTCAGTATTTTTTGGATTTAGGGTCGGGCCAAAAAAAGATCTGTCTCCAGTTGTCCCATAAGCGAATTGGTGTAAATTTTGTTTCCCAATAATAATCGCTCCTGAGACATCCAATTTATTAACAATTTCAGCGTTCATATTAGGAATAAAATCTTTATACCTTTCTGCACCAAATGTTGTTCTGGTTCCCTTAGTATAAATGATGTCCTTCAATCCAATTGGAACTCCATGAAGAGTTCCTTTATATTCACCTCTGAGAATTTCTGACTCAGCTTTTTTAGCTTTTTCAGCAGCTTCGTCATACATAACAGTTATAAAAGCATTTATTTTGGTGTTTGTTTGTTCGATATATTTAATTGATTCCTCTACAACTTCAACAGGAGATATTTCTTTCGTTCTGATTGATTCACTTAATTTGGTAAATGACCATTCTAAAAATTCTACTTTATTTCCTGCCATTTTCTCCTCCTTGAATTAATTATTTCTAGTATTTTTGATGGCTAGTAAAAGTCGGTTCATAATCTGCTAAACGTTTATTTCTTTTAAGAAGTTGACTCTTTTCTTTTAAAAAATCAAGGTGATTACTTAACTCATCAATATTAAAACCAGTCTTAATGTCATTTTTCTTTAATAAAAACTCAATAAAATGTTTGTTATTCATCGTTTTCACCTTTCTGTTTGATAGTTTTTCACCTTATTAAGATGTTTTGTCAGTGTTTCCGTTAAATGGTAAGTGTCAACGGCCGGGCTTGTAACGAATCCAGCTCCCATTTCTATTACCTGACCTGTTTGGACTTCATCATAGGCCGGCACTCCAACTTTAATCCCAGCTGCATTGGCCTTTGAGATAATTTCTTTAATAGCTTTCTGCACCGTTGGATGGGTTACTTGATGCGGCAAATTATAAGAAGTCGATAAGTCTGCGGCCCCAATGAAAAGATAATCCAACCCTTCCACCTGTAAAATTACATCCAGATTCTCTACAGCTTCCTTATCTTCAATCATACCTATTACACTAACATTTTCATTTTGAAGTCTCATATGCTCGGTCATTGATACATTTCCGTATTTTGCTGACCTTGTAGAACCGTCAATACCGCGTCTTCCAACTGGCGGATATTTAGCCATATCCACAATTTTTTGGGCATCCTCCTTAGACATAACGTGCGGGAACATTATTCCTTCAGCCCCCGCTTCTACTACTCTTAAAATGGTTGGAAAGTCTCCTTGAGTCATTCTAACTATTGAAGTGACATTTGCTACTTTTGCAGCACGTATAAAATGTTCAACTGTGGATAAATCCAAAGTTGAATGCTCCAGGTCAATAATGGCGAAATCATAACCCGCATATCCTAAAATCTCAATTATTGCTGGATCTTTTAGTGCACAAAATGTTCCAAATGCAATTTTATTTTCTGATAGTTTTTTTCCAAATTTATTCATCTTTTTCCCTCTCAATCTATAATTTAATAGCCAAGCAAACTTGGAATCCATGTGGTAAGTGCCGGGAAGAAAATAACTAATAGAAGTACAAAATAGGCAACGACAATATATGGTACAATAGCCTTTATCAATGCCTCAAATTTGATATCTGCAATGCCTGTTGCAACAAACAAGATGACTCCTACAGGAGGAGTGATCATTCCTATCATTAGATTCATAACTAACATGAAACCAAAATGAATCGGGTCTACCCCGAAGGACATAGCTACTGGTGCAAGTATCGGAGCTAGCATAATAATGGCTGCCGAAGATTCAATAAAACACCCAACAATAAAAAGCAGAATTGAAATAATAATGAGAAAGATCATGGGACTTTCTGTTACACTTAATAGAATTTCTGACAACATACTTGGAACCTGCTGAACAGTTAACACCCATGACGCTATTTTTGAGACTCCCAGCAGCATCAGGACAATTGCTGTCACTACTGAAGTATTGACAAAGTACTCTGGCAAATCTTTAAGCTTTAAATCCTTATTGACAACAAACCCGATAAATAAGGCATATACAACGGCCACTACAGCTGCTTCTGTTGCTGTAAATATACCGCTAATCATTCCCCCTACAATAATTAACGGCATAAAAAGTGCCCATATCGCCTCTTTTAAACTCCTTAAAACATTCGCGAAGCTAAACTTTCCTTCAACAGGATGTTTCTCTTTAATTGCAATAATATAGGAGACTATCATGAAGAAAACTGTAATTAGGATTGCAGGAATGACACCTGCAAGAAAAAGACCTGCAATTGAAACACTTCCACCTACTGATAAAGCGTAAATGACCATTGGAACGCTTGGGGGAACGATAGGGCCCAGCGTAGAACTTGCTGCAACAACCGCTGCAGCAAATGATTTTTTATATCCCTTCTTATCCATTGCAGGGATTATAATTGATCCTATTGCTGCAGTTTCAGCGACCCCTACTCCTGTAACACCTCCAAAAAACATGGAAGAAAGGGTAGTGACCTGTGACAGTCCTCCTCTTATATGACCAACTAATGAAGAAGCAAAGTTGATAAGTTTAGTAGTAATAGATTTGCCCATTAATTCACCTGCCAGGACAAAGAAGGGTATCGCCATAAGTGGGAAAGATTCCATGCCTCTAAAAACCTTTTGGCCAATTACTAACAGAGGCGGTACTTCACTGCCTATAAATAAAGCTAATGATCCTCCCAGACCCAGACTGAAAGCAATTGGAACACCTATGACCATCGTTAGAAGAACAGTCAAACCTAATATAAGCAGCAAAACTTAACTCCCCCTTTGATCAATCATGTTTCTTACTACTTGCATTATCATCAACAAGGTTCCTAGAGGAGCTCCTAACGCCGGCCATGTAATCCGAAAACCTAGAGTCGCACTCATTTGTTCCCATGAACTAACTGCAAATGTAATAGTTGAAAGCAGTAATATAACCAAAAAACCAAGTACGAAAATATTACTCATAAAAATCGTAAACTTTGCTTTTTTACCCTTTAGCTTTTTAATAAATAAAGTTAGAGAAACATGTTTCTTGTATGTGAAAGCAAGACTGGATCCAATAAATGCTGTCCATATTAAACAGTAAGTCGCAATTTCACTTAAGTAGGCAGGTGTTGAGTTAAATAGATATCTGCCGGGAACCTGTATAAAAACCAAAAAGGTCATCAAAGTCACAATTAATACAAGTAAATATTTTGTCAGCAAAGTTACTTTGTCCATAAAATTAAGATATAGCTGCATAGGACCCTCCCTTTCCTTTGCCATTTAAAGGGATAGAAAGCAGAATCTATCCCCCGGAACACTCTAAGAATATCTAATTATTTCCCTACCGCTTTCCATACTTTTTCTGTAAATTCTTTACCTTGCGCTTGTTTTAAGAACTGGTCATATACAGGAGCTGATTTTTCCTGGAATTGCTTAATTTCTCCCTCTGATGGTTCATATACCTTAGTTCCTTCTTTTTTTAGTAATTCCAAAAATTGAGATTCCTTTTCTGTGTATAAATCTCTGTGAAACTTAACCGCTTCCAAGCCTGACTCACTCACAATTTTTTGAAGATCTGCGGGCAGCTGATCATAGAATTCCTTGTTCATCCATAACCCAGCATAATCATAAAAATGCCCGGTCAAGGATAAGTAATCTTGAACTTCATAGAATTTATTAGTGTAAATAATATCAATAGGGTTCTCTTGACCATCTATTACATGCTGTTGCAAGCCAGAATAAACCTCAGAGAAATCCATAGCTGTAGGGTTAGCACCCATCATTTTAAAAGTTTGAATATGAACATCATTCGGTTGTAATCTAATTTTTAAGCCATTTAAATCATCTGGAGATTTTACTGGATGTTTACTATTAGTTATATGTCGAAATCCAATTGGACCATAGCCAAGAGGAAGGATTCCTACTTTACTCATTTGGTCAGCCAGTTCCTTACCAATTTCACCATCTAATGCAGCATAAGCTTTGACAATATTTCCTTTTGTAACTAAAAAAGGCAAAAGTAAAGAATTATAGTTTGGATTGTAACTTCCTCCCATATAAGCGATTGAACTATACGTCATTGTTACAGTCCCAGACTGTACTCCTTCATTCATTTCTGCTTGAGACCCTAGTTGATTTGCAGGGTATACCTCCACCTTTATACGACCGTCACTTTCTTTTTCTACTAACTCCTTGAACTTATTCATTGTCGTTGTCATTGGGTGGTCCGCTGGTTGAGATGCACCAAGTCTGATCGTATATTCTCCTTTACTCGTTCCTTTACTTCCTTCAGTAGTTTTCTCATTACTACCGCATCCTGCTATAGACAAAACTAAAGATATTAAAAGCACCACTAAACGAAATTTTTTAGTAATTGTAATCATTACTTTTCCCCCTTTTAACGTTTATTTAAATTAAGAAGCTTTTCTTCAAAAAATTACTTTTTAATAACTCCTCCCCCAATGATTTTCAGCTTTCTCTCTGCATTGATTAAATGTTTCAACATTATTTGTCTTGCATCATTCGAATTTCCATTTTTTATAGCATTAATAATTTTTGTATGTTCTGAAATGATGAGTTCTTTGCGGGAATCTATATTGACACTTTGACGCAGCCTTTCAAACAGTTCATGCTGTTCCAAATGTGAGCTAGATTTGTTAGCCTCAACAAAGATTGGATTTTTCGTGGATTTTGCAATCTGCAAATGAAATTCGTAGTCTAATATAGATGTCTCCTTTCCTTCCTCAATATTCTTTATTAATTGCTGTTGAATAGCTTCTAGTCTTTCAATGTCTTCTTCTGTCCGTCTTTCAGCAGCTATGGCTGCAGCTTCAACTTCAAGTCCTCTTCTAAACTCAAGCCAACTAGCCAAGTCAACCCCCTCCAGTTTTTTTAAAAACGGTACCTCAGGTTCCAAAGTTAATCTTTTTATAAATATTCCACTACCTTGAGTAACCTCTAATACACCTGAAGAAATCAGAACACTTAATGCTTCTCTCAGTGTAGGCTTACCAACTTCAAATATCTTAGTGAGTTCAGTTAAGGATGGAAGTTTATCCCCGATTTTATAGTCACCACTTTGAAGCATTTTTTCGATGTGACTAATAACCTCTTCAAATAACTTCTTCTTTTTTACAGCATATTTATTAGTCAAATGATCACCTCGTAAAGGAATTATTAATTAACCTTATGAGTCACTAATACAACTTAGTACAGTCATCTTACCAATTTTCAATTTTATTAACTTCTGAGGCTTTAGTTAATTAATGCTGGCTTTACACAACAAATATTTATAAAAAAGTAAGTGTTTGCTGCTTCCAAACAAAATTAAAAAGCCGCACATTGTAATAATGTACGGCTGGATAAATGATTTAAGGATTAAGATAACCCTAGATTTACAGTTTGGCAAGAAAAATAAGTGAGGCCATATTATATGTAGCCCTTGCTTTAAAAAAACTGTTGTTTTAGGTAATAGTTAGTAGTTTTTAAGGACTTAGAGGAGAAAATAAATGTAAACAACTACAGTTATTTTATTTAGTGCAATGAAACACTATAAGTGCCTAAGATAATTAAGTTAGGAAAGTTCAGATGCCTATTAACGAGCTCCTGATTGGTAACAAAATCTGTCTCATTCCACTCTCAATTAGAAGTCATAATATAAACTATACGTTGAAGTACCATTTTTATGGTGCTGTTTGTGACTTCTTTTCTTCCATATTGTCGATATCGATAAAAATAGTCAAGTAACATTCGTTTTTGAAACAATTCTAGAATATTATCTGAATCAAGGATAATCTTTATTTATTAAAAATGTTGCAGAAATTCCCTGGTTAGATATTCAAAGCAAAAGATATCCAATTGTGGATTTTTATGAAGATTTATATTTGTAGAAAAACAAGCAGCGCATCTTATCAATGTTATATCAACCTAGCAGAAGATCCTGAGGAACGGATTGAGTTTAACTAAAAAGGACACTTCATCTATAGAAGTGCCCTTCCCTGCCCATTATTCTATTATTTAGACGCTACACTGCCCTGGAAAATCCGATTCAATGCATCTGCCGCCTGCTCAATGGATTTCCTTCCCTGCTCCAAAACCCCCGGCATCCAGAAGAAGCCGTGGATCATGCCGTCATATCGCTTTGCTTCGACTGGTACCCCTGCTTCTTTAAGACGTTCAGCATAAGCTTCCCCTTCATCACGGAGCGGGTCGAACTCACCAGTAAGAACCAATGCAGGAGGAAGTCCGCTGAGATTTTTTGCTTGCAGCGGTGAAGCATATGGATTTTTGCCATCCTCTTCAGTCCGTAAGTAATGGTTCCAGAACCAGACCATGCTGTCTTTGGTTAACAAATATCCATCTGCATTTTCGGTATAAGATTCGGTTGCATAGGAGTGGTTGGTTACTGGATAAATAAGCATTTGATAGGCTAAAGAAATTTCGCCTTTGTCTCTTGCCATCAAGGCAACAACGGCTGCGAGGTTTCCGCCGGCGCTGTCGCCGCCTACGGCAATCCGATTCGGATCAACCCCAATGGACGCTGCATTTTCTGCCACCCACTTGGCTGCAGCATATGAGTCATCAGCAGCTGCCGGGAATTTATGCTCTGGAGCCAATCTATAATCCACAGAGACTACCACACAATTGGCAAGGTTCGTCAAAAGCCTGCAAGGCACATCTACTGTATCCAGGTCGCCGATGACCCAGCCGCCGCCATGGTAATAAACCAATGCAGGAAAAGGACCTTCCCCTTTTGGTGTATAAATTCGGACAGGGATTTCTACGCTCAGGCCTGGGATCTTTCTATTCTCTATCTTCCCTACTTCTTCCGGCTCTCCTGCCAGCGCACTAAAATCTGTTGTCTGCCTTGCTTCTTCAGGTGATAGCTCGCTCATCGGCGGAGCTCCCGCTGCCTCCATTTGTTCCAATAAGAATTTTGCTTGCGGATCTAATGCCATATTCCTTTTCCCCCTTAAATATATTAGTAGATAGGGGCAAGGCGAAGGACTTGCCCTATCTTTTTTCACCTAGTTCACAACACTTTCCTCAGATGCTGTCAACGTAAAACCTTCATAGCCTTTTCCTGCGACTTCATCACAAATTTTGCGGTATGTCCCAACGCCGCCAAGGTAGATTTGGAAGCCTCGAGCTTTTCCTTCAATATTCGCACCCATGTACCAGGAATCTGTCTTTGTGAATAATGTTTGGTCGGCAATTTCCCGGCAATGCTTGCTCCAGGTATTTTCCGCTTCATCTTTAACCTCAATAACCTCTTGTTTATGATCACGCATATAGTTAATGCAATCTGAAACCCATTCTACATGCTGCTCAATGGACACCATCATATTGCTCAGAACAGACGGACTCTCAGGACCTGTCAGCATGAACATGTTCGGGAAGCCGGCAGTACCAAGACCCAGGTAAGTCCTTGTCTGCTCTCCGGCTCCCCACTTCTCTTTAAGGGAAACCCCGTCTTTTCCACGGATGTCCATTTTGAAAAGCGGTCCGGTCATGGCATCAAAGCCTGTCGCAAACACAATCATGTCAAGCTTATATTCAGCATCCGCAGTCCTTACACCTGAAGCTGTAATTTCTTGGATAGGCGCTTTTTTTACATCCACCAGCGATACATTATCACGATTATATGTTTCAAAATAATCTGTATCAATGATCGTGCGTTTTGTACCGTAATAGAATCTTGGGAGCAATTTTTCCGCCACTTCCGGCTTTTTGATTGTTTCACGGATCTTCGAGCGAATGAACTCAGCAACAATTTCATTGGCTTCTGGAGTTATGGACAAGTCATTATATGTGTAAGATAGTGAAAGAAGTCCTCCTTTTTTCCAAGCTTCTTCAAATACCCTTTGCCGTTCATTCGGAGAGTCGTCAAATACTGAGATATTGCGAGGTGTTTCTGGTATGCCAGTTATGGAATGGCGCATTTTTTCTTTGATCTCAATGTAATTTTTACGAATACCTTCCAGATAATCAGGATCGTTCGGCACATTTCTGGCTGGGCTGCTATACTGCGGGGTTCGCTGAAAGACAGTAAGATGCTCCGCTTCTTTTGCGATGACTGGTATTGCCTGAATGCCGCTCGAGCCGGTTCCGATAATACCAACACACTTCCCCTTAAACTCGACTTTTTCATGTGGCCAGTGACCGGTATGGTACCATTCACCCTTAAAGGTTTCCAAGCCTTTAAATTTAGGTACATTGGACGCTGACAAGCATCCTACAGCTGTAATAAAATATTGGGCAGATACTGTTTTACCGTTATTTAACTGGACATTCCATCTATTTTTCTTTTCGTCAAATCGCGCTGAAAGGACGCGTGTATTGAACTGCACATCGCGGCGAAGATCAAACTTATCTGCTACAAAATTTATGTAGCTTAAGATTTCAGGCTGTTCTGCATATTTGGCAGACCAGTTCCATTCCTTTAGGAGCTCCTCAGAAAAAGTGTAATTATAATAAATGCTTTCAACATCACAGCGTGCACCGGGATATCGATTCCAATACCATGTTCCGCCTACATTATCACCTGCTTCAAAAACACGAGTTGAAAAACCAGCCTCCCGCAAACGATAAAGCATATATAACCCTGAAAAGCCTGCCCCTACGATCACTGCATCTAGATCCGTGAGAGAGTTCGATTTTTGATTGGATGACATACTTTCTACCTCCTCATCTTTTTAAACACGCTTGTTTTCATCATTGACGGGACAATAAGCAACCCATTTAATTGTAAGCGATTACATTTCCTTGTGAGACTTACCAGGTACCTGCGATCCTCCTCCCAAAAATAATTACTGATTCTAGTTAAAGCTTACTATTTTACTTTTAATTTGAATATTCATAATTTTCCATATATAATATCCCTATAAAGAAGGTGAAAATATGTCAATGGATTCTACCTTTTTGGATAATATCCAGATTTTGGCTGAGGTGGACACGCACGAAGAGAAGCTGTATAAAATTCTTGAGGTTTATATGAATACCTTCCCTGTTAAAAACGCCTATTTATTCAGGTACTCACCTTTAGGGTTCATAGGAGAAGGAATCATTGCAATCACTTCTATTGGATTATTGCATATCAGGGATATCCGGGATGATATCCGCTCACTGCCGCTCATTTACTCAGCTATTTATGAAAGAAAAGCCAAATATTGTACAGGGATTGAGTATCTCAAGCAAATAAACATTAAATATATAACCACCGCAAATGTGAATTCATTCCTGGCAATCCCCATATGTTTTGGCTCTGTTGCAATCGGCTACATTTGTACGAATGAGTTTGACGATGATGTAAAAATAACGGATCAGCTGCTATTTTCTTTTACCGAATATGGGCGCCAGGTAGGAAAGATTCTCGAAAAAACAAACGGTCCAGAAGATCTGCAGATTTTAAGCAGAAGAGAAATGGAAGTGATGAAGAGGATTTCCTGGGGAGAAAGCATAAAAGAAATGGCAGATACGATGTTAATCAGTGAAGTCACCATCAATCAATATATTAAAACAGCCATCAAGAAACTGAAGGCGCAAAACCGGACACAAGCAATTGCGGAGATGTTTCGGAGAGGGATTATTTCCTAAATTTAATACCTGAAAAAGACCGCTCTTCTTTGTCATCCGTTTGACAATGCCGGGCGGTCTTTGTTTTATTTGCTAAATGGACGAGAGCTTTTCAAATGGACCTATTTTTCCATCATTAATTTTAAAATTAATTCGTCCGTATGACGCGTTCCTTCATTTCCAAGTTTGCAGAAACTTTCTATACTTTTCTCCACATCATCATGAATAAAGCCGTCCGTTGACCTAATTTCTTGGTTGTTAAGTGCAAGCAACGCAGATTGTACGGCAACGTTTGAGCAGGTGGATACTTTCATGGCACATCCAGCCTTTGCCCCGTCACAAATCATTCCAGACACGTTCCCGATTGTGTTTTGAATTGCCGCTTTGACTTGCTGCAGATGTCCATCCAGTAAATAGACAATAGCACCGCTGGCACCCATTCCTGCTGCTGTAACACCGCATAACGCGGAAAGACGGCCAAATTTTGATTTTATATGAATCGTAATAAGATGGCTGAGTGCAACCGCCCGAATCATCTTCTCCTCTGTAACCTGCAGTTTCTCTGCGACTGCAACAACTGGAAGGGTGACGGCTATCCCCTGGTTCCCGCTCCCGGTGTTTGCCATGACAGGGAGAGTAGAACCTGCCATTCTCGCATCTGATCCAGCAGCTGCAAAGGACATCGCGGCAGTGGCAATATCATCTGATAGAATGCCTCTCTTTACATTTTCCCTGATTGTTTTTCCTACCTTTAGCCCGTACTCTCCCGTAAGACCTTCTCTTCCTATGATTCTATTTAGCTCAATACTCTTTTTCACAAGAGATAAAGAGCTAATATCGGTGTTATGAACCCATTCATAGATTTCATCAATTGTGAGTTTGATTAATTCCTCTTCATCCGACTGGATCCCAATATTCTCGCATCCCCCCTGGTAGATTAACTTACCATCGGCCTCTATTAAGGAAATATTACTATGGTTATCAGAAATAATGACTCTTGATATATGCTTATCTGTTTTAAGACTCACTTCGATGTAAAGTCGTTTCGGCGTGTCAGCCTGGCCGGAAACTACTTTGCCTTCTTCTATTAGCTTTAGCGCGGCTTGCTCATTTTCAGGGCTAACTCCATTTAAAACCTCTAGCTGTTTACTAGGATCTCCAGCAACTGCCCCGATGGCAGCCGCGAAATCCAATCCGCTCGAAGTCATGCCAGGAATCCCTACGGATTTAGCATTTTTGATAATATTACCGCTGGCTTTTAAGCAAAGGTCTATTATTTGCCCTTCTGCATAGCTCCTAGCCGTAGCTGCTGCTAAAGCAATCGCAACAGGTTCGGTACAGCCAAGGGCAACTACTAATTCTTTTTCCAGTATTCTTAATATCTTGTGCTTCGCCATTATGTTCGCCTCATCTTTATCATATTTAAAATTAAGAACAGACTCTTTGGGGGTTACTAATTTTGCAGACCTTATCTTTGTCTGATCCAGGTCAAATTGTGAAGTTATTAACTTTATTTATTATAAGCCAAATTAAAATAAAAAGAGATATGCAATATTTCCTAGGCAAAATATCAAGATAGCGGTCAGCACATCTCTCCCTAGAGCAGAAGCCAAACACGCACGCCTAAAAATATCTGTCAAAAATCCCATTTGCATGCATATATAGATATAGATGCATTGGTGAGGGAGATGTGATGCGAATGTATGATCGTTATATCGTTCAGCCCGGAGATTCGTTATATACAATAGCGCGAAAATACAAAACAAATGTTGATGGTATTAAATATGCTAATCGCCTACCGACAAATACGATTTATATCGGCCAGTCATTGGCGGTTCCGGTTCACAATCAGCGAAATACTTATATGGTTCAGCCTGGAGACAGCTTGTCCACAATTGCAGCTAAATTTGGTGTTTCCATGAAAGAACTAAGAAAAGCGAATCAATTGCAATCCAATTTCGTTTATATTGGAGAACATTTCGTTATTCCAGAAGTAAAAAATGATGAGGAAAGACAAACGGAATATGTGGTGAAGGCGGGAGATTCTCTCTATGAAATAGCCAGAAGATACAATACAACTGCTGAGAGCATTATGGTTTTGAATAATTTAGAAAGCCCGGATCTGTCAATCGGGCAAAGACTCAGGATCCCGGTATACTCTGATGTGGTCGTCAACGCAGATAATGCAAACATCAGGCAGCGGCCAGGCACTGCTTTTAATACAATCGCCCAGATGGACCGTGGAGCAAGGCTTCCGCTAATTGGTGTTCAGGGAGATTGGTATAAAGTTGCGCTATTCAATGGAGATCCCGGATGGATTTCCAAGACTGTATCCACCTTAAGAGCATTTGATGGCTCTGTGCCAACTTTACAAATTTTAGGTTATTATACCTTATCAGAAGGCCCTACATTGCCAAGTTCTTATGAATCCTTTGTGACAAACACAGCGAATATCTCGCAAAATGGATTATTCTTATTTAGAATCAGCAAAGATAATCCAACAACCATTGAGAAGTTTGGGGAATTCACGGATGAAGAAGTACGGCAGCTCGTCCGAATCGGCCATCGCAATAATGTAAAAATGCTGGCTACCGTTCATAACCTTTTATATGAAGAAGGCGTGGAGCTTGCAAAGCAGGTTGTTCATGAATTGGTTTCCTCTGAAGAGAATATGAATGCTTTTGCTTTAAATTTAGCCAGGTTAGTTGAAAGATATGGCTTGGACGGGGTTGATATTGATATTGAGGATGTATTGGAAGAGGATCGAGATCGTTTAACCCAGCTATATAGAGTAATCGGGCGCGTTTTTGATGAACGGGGATATTTCTTCTCAACCGCTGTACCATCCAAAACTGGACCAGAGGACCCGAGTGTTTTTGCCAAACCATTTGATTATCCAAATCTTCATCAGCCTACTGATCAATTTGTCATAATGCTTTATAATGAGCATGGCTGGCCAGGAAGCGGCCCGGGACCGGTTGTGTCCATCGGGCGAATGGAGAGAGTCCTGCGATATGCGATGTCCGTAATGCCAAAAGAAAAAATCGTGGCAGCTGTATCTGTATTCGGGTTTGATTTTAATCTTGAAACAGGCCGTGCAGCCTATGCATCATTTGACCGTGCGATGGCCCTGGCTGAGCAATATAATAAAGAAATTATTTTTGACGAAGAAACACAAACCCCGATGTTCGCCTATACAGATGCAAACGGGGTCAATCATGAAGTATGGTTTGAAAATCGGGCAAGTATTAAAGCGAAAGCTGAGCTTGCACACCGCCTTGGCATAAGAGGCCTGGCACTTTGGAGACTGGGAATGGAAGACGAAAGCATATGGGATATGTTAGAAAATGAAGCAGTGGTTAGAAAACATGGATTAGAACAATGATTTTTTAGAATAAGTACTTTATGAAGGTGTTTTTTAAAACTCTTTGAGTGTCCTTTTGTCCTTCAGTTACCCTATGAAGGACTTTTCTTTAACTACTTGATTGTTTTTTGGCCTTCAAGAACGCTATGAAGACCCTTTCTATAACTCTTTGATTAGTTTTTGTCCTTCAGGAACGCTTTGAAGGACTTTCCTATTACTCTTTAACTGGTTTATGTCCTTCAGTTACCCTATGAAGGACTTTTCTTTATCTACTTGATTGTTTTTTGGCCTTCATGAACGCTATGAAGACCCTTTCTATAACCCTTTGAGTGGTTTTTGGCCTTCAGTGACCTTATGAAGGCACTTTCTATTACTCTTAATCTGGATTTTGTCCTTCAGTTACCCTATGAAGGCACTTTCTATTACTCTTTGAGTGGTTTTAGGCCTTCAGTTACCCTATAAAGGACTTTTCTATTACTCTTCCACTGGTTTTTGGCCTTCAGTGACCCTATGAAGGACTTTTCTATAACGGTTTGATCGTTTTTTGGCCCTCAAGAACGCTATAAAGGACTTTTCTATTACTCTTCCACTGGTTTTGGGCCTTCAGTGACCCTATGAAGGACTTTTCTATAACGGTTTGATCGTTTTTTGGCCCTCAAGAACGCTATAAAGGACTTTTCTATTACTCTTCCACTGGTTTTTGGCCTTCAGCGGCCCTATGGAAGGACTTTTCTTTAACTACTTGATTGTTTCTTGGCCCTCAAGAACGCTATGAAGGACTTTTCTGGTTTTTGTCCATTAAAAATAGATCAGACTCATGAGTTGGCTGATCTATTTTTAGTTTGCGACTGTATGTTTCGCTGCATTTGCTCTTTCTTAAAACTCTTTAAAGGATGAGCTAAGGTTTTTTAAAGTATATATTCTCCCTGTCACCATGAATAGGTCATTGTAGTTTCTTTCTATAAATTCATCGATAATGCTCAATCCTTTTCTAAATCGATCAACCAATAAATGAGTGTACTTTTCATCCCAAGTAAACCGATTAATTCTTAAAAGTTCAGCTGCAAGTATGTGAAACTTATAATCCTCAACAATAAGTTTTATTTGATACAATTTATTCCTATCCAAATTGAAGATATTGTTATCAAGATTTTTTTCAACAAAATTGATAAAATCATTTATATTCTCAGCCAGCAGATTCGCTTTCTGCATTTCGAAGTTCACGGCATCCTCTCCTCATACTCTTAAAAATCTAAACATGATTAAGAAGAATGTATGTTTTTGGCGATATTTTAATACCGACAATTTACCAGTCCTTAAAAATGAACATCTCCGGCCAGAAACATGGGCTATAACCACTTTATTAATAAATTCCTGGAAGGGGATACCAATCCTTAAATATGAACATCTGCTGCCAGAATCATGGGCTATAACCACTCTTTATTAATAAATTCCTGAAAGAGGATACCAATCAATAAATAATAAAAAACCGTCCGGAAAGGTTCTATTCCAAACGGCTTTTTGCAATTATTTATTTAAGCAATCCTTCTTTCTCTAAATACTCTCTAGCTGTTTCTTCAGGACTTGCCCCATCAACATTTACTTTATAGTTCATTTCACGCATTTCGTCATCGCTTATTTTCCCGCCCAGCTGATTTAAGGCTTTTACCAATTCCGGATAATTTTCAGCGGTTTCTTCTCTTAACATAGGTGCTCCTTGATATGGCGGAAAAAGATTTTTATCATCCTCCAATACAGTGAGGTTATACCTTGCGATTTCACTATCGGTAGAGTATGCATCCACCAGGTTGATTTCCCCTTTTTCAATTGCACCATACCGAAGCTTCGGTTCCATAGTCAGAACGGTTGGAAAATCAAGGCCATAAAGCTTTTGAATGCCTCGATATCCGTCTTCCCGATCGGAGAATTCAAGTGTAAAGCCTGCTTTAATATTTTGCTCGACAGCCTGGAGATCCGAAATAGTTTGAAGCTGAAACTCACTGGCCAATTGATCAGGTACTGCCAATGCATACGTGTTATTAAAAGCCATTGGTTTTAGCAGCCTCATATCAAACTGTTCCTGCATCCCCTTTCTTGCCTGCTCATAAACCTCTCCCCGGTCAGTACTTGCTGCTGTTTCTTTTAAAAATTCAGCAATGGCTGTACCGGTAAACTCAGGATAGACATCGATGCTTCCTGACTTCAGAGCATTAAATACAAACGAGGTCTTCCCTAGCCCAGGTTTTAGCTCAACGTTAAGATCTGTTTCATTTTCAATCAGCAGCTTATACATATTAATAAGGATTTCCGGTTCAGAACCCATTTTTCCGCCTATGACGATGTTCTCTTGAGATTCTTTTGCCAGTAATGGCATGGCCATAACCAATATCATCGCTGCGATGAATACACCCATTGCAGTAAGCGACTTTTTAAAGGACATATGCTCGAATTTGCGCAGCAGTATATCAAAAAGAATGGCCAATAATGCGGCAGGTATAGCTCCAAGAATGATAAGAGACGTATTATTTCTGTCAATTCCAAGCAGTATGAGTTCCCCTAATCCGCCTGCCCCTATAAGGGCTGCAAGGGTAGCCGTACCTACAATTAACACCATAGCCGTACGGATTCCGGCCATAATGACTGGCATGGCTAATGGAAGCTCCACCTTCATGAGCCGTTTTCGCCTGTTCATTCCCATGGCCCTTGCCGCCTCTATGATGGAAGGATCAACTTCCTTAATGCCTGTGTATGTATTTCTCAAAATAGGCAGGAGTGCATATACGACCAGTGCGATGATGGCGGGCACTTTGCCTATCCCGAACAATGGAATAAGGAGTCCCAGCAACGCTAAAGAAGGAATGGTCTGCAAAACTGCTGTAACCCCAATGATTCCCTCTGCGATTTTTTTCTTTTTTGTTAGATAGATCCCAAGCGGTATCGCTATTAACACGGCAAAAAATAAAGCTATTATGGAAATTTGTATATGCTCAATCAGAACACTAAGAAGCTGGCCTTTTCTTTCATTAAATACAGAACTCAGGGTACCCATCTATCTCACCTCTTTCTGCATATCGCCAGCCAGCTGGCGAATGATTGCCTGCCTGTTGATGATTCCGATTATTTTTCCATCTTCTTCAACAGCAACTTCATTATATTGTGTTAATAATTTAAGAATCTCATCTTTAGAAGCTGAAGTAGATATTGTTCGGTCAATTTTTTGCGAGATTTCATCCTCTGAAGCTGGCAGGATGAGATTTTGTAAATGAAACGTTTTCCTTGTGATTTCCTGCTCTTCCCCAACAAAATTACGGACAAATTCATTTTCTGGATTGGCAAGGAGTTCCTCTGGAGTACCAATTTGTATGATTTCTCCATCTTTCATAACGCATATTCGGTCACCAAGCTTTAAAGCTTCCTTCATATCATGTGTCACGAAAACAATCGTTTTTTTAATTTTCCGCTGAAGATGCAATAGGTCATTCTGAAGCTTTTCCCTGCTCAATGGATCCAGCGCACTAAAGGGCTCATCCATTAAGATGATGGGCGGATCGGCTGCAAGTGCTCTTGTAACTCCCACTCTTTGCTGCTGTCCTCCAGAAAGCTCGTGCGGCATACGATTTCGATAGATTTCCGGCTCCAGTCCAACCATTTCCAGCAGCTCATCGATTCGCTTTTGAATTTTGTCCTGATCCCATCTTTTCAATTCTGGCACGATAGAGATATTTTCCCCAATTGTCATATGCGGAAAAAGAGCAATCTGCTGCAGTACGTATCCGATTTCCCAGCGTAATTCGTGAATATCATAATCACTTACCCTTTTGCCATTGATCAGGATTGTTCCTTCTGTTAGAGGAATAAGCCTGTTAATCATTTTTAACGCAGTTGTTTTTCCGGACCCGCTTGGTCCGATAATAACAAAAAACTCACCTTCTTTTATGTTTATGTTTATTGAATTAACAGCATTTGTGCCATCAGGATACCGTTTTGACACATTGTCAAACTGAATCATTGCTCCACCCCTCTAAATTCTTCACTCCTGCAATATTCCCAAAGAGCTCTTATGGAAAACCAATTCTGTAAATAATATTTTTCACAGTTAAACGTGTAACTATAATACATATAGAAATGATGTTTTTCCACTATTTAAGGTTAGTGAATGTGATAGCTGGCATGATATTAGAACAAAAAGCCGGGACTTTTAAGAAAAATCGATCTTGAGAAGATGGCATTCTAAATATTCCCCGCTATAGATGAATCATAGAACTGAGCAAAAAAAAGGACAGTCTCACTAATCAGAGACTGCCTTTTTTCCTCTTTTAAAAACTTCCTATAAAATTGACTTGTTTCCCACATTCGTTGGCACTTTAAACGCAGCAGGAGGGCAGGTACTTAGTTGGTGCTTATTTAATGTATAATACTGTTTAACTGGCAAACTGAACCTTTTTAAATAAGCCCGGAAAGTCATTTACTATTATTTTGCGGATATTTCTTACGTCCTTAATAGGATATGTTTTAACTTTTTGTAAAGTGGAATTCGAATTTCCTTTATATACATTAATGGTCCTTACAACAAAGCTTTCCTTTTGAAATAGATAATTATCTTTATTTTCAAAGACCATATTCTCTATCTGTTCGTAAATGATGTAATAGTCTTCCATGATCTCACCACAGAACATTTCCTTAGTTTCAATTACTTCGTGTACTTTCATCGTTATCATTCTCCCATATATTTAGACTTTTATTGACCAAACAATTAATTGACGAAAGCAAGTAATTCTATGTTCGTTCTGGTCCGGACACCAAGCTTAAACATCCCAGCCGCGGCAAATGAATTCGGCTATGATTGGTTTACCAAAGTACTCTTTAAGATTTCCTTACGGGCAACTCCTGTTTCCTGGGCAGCCTTCACTACAGCATCTCTAACGGCAGGAACCACTCTGCTATCCAGCGGACCCGGTATTACATATTCCGGGGACAACTCGCTGCAATCAATCAAACCTGCAATAGCATCCACGGCAGCCATTTTCATTTCATCATTAATATCAGTAGCCCTTACATCTAATGCACCTCTGAATATACCCGGAAGTGCAAGAACATTGTTCACCTGGTTGGGCAAATCAGAGCGGCCGGTCCCAATAATTTTTGCGCCTGCTTCTTTTGCATCCTCTGGCATAATTTCCGGTACCGGATTGGCCATGGCAAAGATGATGGAGTCACGGTTCATCGTTTGCACCATTTCCTTCGTTAATGCCCCCGCAGAGGAAACACCAATAAATACATCAGCACCTGCAATGATATCTTCAAGCAGCCCTTGGTGTTTCGCTTTGTTCGTGATTTTGGCAACGGACTCTTTTATCGGGTTCATTCTTTCCTGTCTGCCTTCATAGATCGCTCCCTTTGTATCGCACATGATCACATCCTTAACACCCATATTAATGAGCAGTTTTATAATCGCGATTCCAGCAGCACCTGCCCCATTGATCACTACTTTTATTTCAGCGATCTTTTTATTTACAAGCTTCAAGGCATTTATTAAGCCAGCTGCTGTTACGATTGCTGTTCCGTGCTGGTCATCATGAAAAACTGGGATATTCATTTCCTGTTTCAAGCGTTCCTCAATGTAAAAGCAATTTGGTGCGGCGATATCTTCTAAGTTAATGCCACCAAATGATGGCTGCAGCAGTTTGACCGTTTTGATAATCTCATCCGGATCCTTCGTACCGAGGCAAATAGGAACTGCGTCAATGCCAGCGAACGCTTTAAAAAGGGCAGCCTTCCCTTCCATGACCGGCATTGAGGCTTCCGGGCCAATATCCCCCAGCCCCAGTACAGAAGTGCCGTCAGAAACAACTGCAATTAAATTGCCTTTAATCGTATAATCATAGACTTTCTCTGGCTTATCATGAATATGCCGGCAAGGTTCAGCCACTCCAGGGGAATAGGCTAAGCTTAAATCTTTCATACTATTCAGCGGCATTTTCACGTCGACAGATAACTTCCCTTTAAACTTCTCATGCAGTAATAGTGATTCTTTTTGCAAATCCATCTGAACCAGCTCCCTTTATAAAGTAATTTCCTGTGATTCGAATATTAATAATTTTCAGTATTCTAATGTTGTAGTTTATTATATAATGAGAGTTACCTATAAATGAAATACATATAATCTATATCCATTATTCCTTTTGGTTATAGGAATAACATTATCAAAGGAGAGAGTTCTGTTGGACATAAGGCATTTAGAGTATTTTGCGGAAGTCGCCCAGCATTTAAGTTTTACAAAAGCGTCGCAAACACTGCATGTAACACAACCTTCGATCAGTAAAGCCATAAAAAATTTGGAAGGCGAATTAGGAGTGCCCTTGTTTTATCGTTCATCGAAACAATTAGAATTAACCGATGCAGGAAAAGCGGTTTTAATCAATGCAAAGAAAGTACTACATGCCTTTAAAAACCTGACTTTGGAGTTAACAGATATTATGGAGCTTAAGAGCGGAGAAATAAGGATTGGCATTCCGCCAATTGTAGGTGCGGCTTTCTTTTCAAAGTTGATCAGCCAGTATAAAGAGAAATTACCACTCGTAAAAATTACTTTAACGGAAGTTGGAACGAAAAAAATAAAAAAAGGCGTAGAAGACGGTTCTCTGGATATTGGCTTGATTTGTACAGTGCCTGCACAGGGCAGCAGTTTTGAAATCATTAATGTCTTAAAGGATCCATTAAAGCTAATTGTCCATCGTGAACACCCTATGGCTTCACAAAAAGAAGTCCACTTCTCAGAATTAGCAAATGAGCCATTTATTTTATACCGAAAAGACTTCACACTTTACGACCTGATTATCGAAGAATGCTCGAAAAACGACTTCCAGCCCAATATCGTGTGCGAAAGCTCCCAAAAGGACTTCCTGCTGGGAATGGTTGAAGGAAAACTGGGAGTCGCCTTATTGCCCAGTAAAATATGCAATGATATTAACAATAGAGAACTTATTGTACTCCCTATGTCTGAATCTGCGGTAAATTTGGAGCTAGGCATGATTTGGAAAAAGGATAAATATTTATCGTTTGCAGTTAGGGAGTTTATAGCAGTATCTGAGGAGTATTTGGAGAGTGAGGTTTAATGGATGGATCAGCCAGGGAATCGGGCTGGTCTTTTTTGTAGAAAGAAACTATGTAACGAAGAACCGCTTCCTCTTTTCTAGGTCCTTGGAACAGGTCTTTATTTCTGTTATTGCTGATATTATTTAACACACTGGGGGTCAGCGTATAATGGCAAATAAGTCAAGGGTCCAATTAAGATAAAAAAGACCGACCTTAAGCAGAACTCTCATTTTCCAATTTTTGAAAAGTTCAACTACCACAGAATTTATAATAGATCTCCTCTAGAACGTGAAAGGATCTTGTTTTTTCATCCTACAGGGATACCGCCTAGCAAGTATAAACTACATTTTTCACGTATTATTCGTATTTGAAGGACAAGACCCATAACGCTGACCCGCGAGGTCTTTTTGCCTCAGGCACGATGTTCCTATGTGATCTAACGTCCTAGAGGAGCTCCATTTTTATTTAAGGCA
>NZ_VLKI01000006.1:36671-244190 GCF_007830235.1 Cytobacillus oceanisediminis | reverse complement strand
GGAAGCGTCTATTCTTCCTATGCCTATCAAAATCGAATAAAAGAGAAGGATTTAGTCAGTAGTATGTCGCGCAGAGGAAACTGTTGGGACAACGCAGTAATTGAGTCTTTTCATTCGAACCTAAAATCAGAGGAATTTCAGTATGTTAAATTTAATTCTTTATCTTTAGAAGAAGTAAGAGAACGTGTAGATCAATTTATGAGGTATTATAACGAAGAGCGTATCCAAGAAAAATTAGGCTACCACACACCAATAGAGTTTGGTGATATGGCAGCCTAAGAAGGTGTTTTATTACTGTCTCAAATGACTAGGTCAGTCTAAACGGATGGCTTTTTACTTTTTGCTGCCTGGTTAAAATACAGAGTAAAAGCATTTACAAGTTGCTTATGGAATAATCTTGTATTCAAAGAATTAGGGTGGAATAACTTTGAGTGCAATCGGCAGCTTAATTAAGAGCAGCCTTTTTTTTACTGGCTTTTTTTATTTATAAACAAACTGTCCCCGGTGATTCTGTTATTTTAATAGCTCTATTGGTACATCAAGCATATTCCATAGGAAAAAGATCCATAAAAAACCGATTCCGAGAGCCACCAGAGGCCTTTTGTAATGTACCCTAAAAATAATAAACATAAATATATTAAAGAGAAGGGACCATCCCATCGTCCATCCATTTGAATGTTCTATTAAATTTAAATAATGAAGATTGACAAATTCTATCGAGCTGTAGAAAAACACCCATAAAGCAATCCATATAGCCTGTTGGCGGCATCCCTTGGGATAATGGCCAAGAAAGATTAGGATTGTAGCAGGATAAACGATTGCCATGATCATTAAGTTAATAACAGGGTGCCCGAACAAAATATTTTCCGCAAAAACAGTCTCTTTGTATTGCCACATAGGATAATTCCGAAATAGAAAGTTTTTTAACAAGTCTCCGCCAATAAAAAATAAAATGGTTGGATAGTATTCACGCCAGTTCTTCCAGTCACCCCATTTCCATCCCGCCAATAAAAAGAGAAAATTAAATAGTAAGTGCATCAAATCCCTCTTTCTTTGTGGCTGCCCGATTGGCAGCATCAGTACACTTCCCTAAAATTCCTTTTAAGTAGTTTGCCTAATCGGCTTCCTTCTATGAATAAAAATAAGAAGGTATTTAATTAAGAAAGCTGCGGGATAATAATTTATTAAAAGACTAAAACATTTAGGTGATTCAATGGCGCTTCCGGCAGCAATCGTTATATCCTTATACACGGTACTTGTTTTTTATTTCCAAAAAAAACCTTTATCATTCCTGCAAAACTCAATAGTTTTTATGATCATAACTATAGCAGCAAAAAATTATACAACCATTATGACTTTGCAGCTGAAATTGTTTAAACTTACAGAAGATTCTTTGTTATTTCTGTTTTTTTTACTGCATCGGGATATAATTGGACCTGTAATTGTACTTATTTTTATAAATGTTTTTTTGGGGACAGCAACATGGAAAAAGAAAGTTTTTATCTTCATTGGTATGTTTTTGTCCCTGCAGCTAATGGATATTTTAAGTTTGTTATTTGCGGTCGTTACGTATACAAAGTGGAAATTATTATACGCCGGGATTGCCAATAGTGCTTTTCTGATATTTGGCCTGGGATTGGCCGGGGGAGTAAAGTATCTTAATCGGGAGCATTCTGTATGATAACAGTATATGAAAAAACTTTTGATGCTAATGAATGGTTTGTCATTGCTAATCTTATTTTGTCTGGAATCCTTATTTGGAAACTGCCTAAGGTTATATCTGCAATAGAGTCAGCAGCCCACTTCACATACGGAATATTTATAGGGATGTTTTTCGATCATACAATCAGTATAAAACCATGGGATTTTTATGATGTAAATGATACTTCTGCATACCAATTTATAGATTTTCTTAGTTACGTTATGTATGGGCCCTATAGTTATTTTTTTATCTACCTTTATGTAAAATTCCGTATAGCAGGGTATAAAAACATCTTTTACGTCACTGCCTGGACATTGTTTGCTGTGCTAATAGAATGGTTTGCAGTTAAAATCGGCGTGTTTCATTACGATAAAGGGTATCATATGGCATGGTCTTTTCCGGTCTATATGTCTATGCAAACAATACAGATCATTTTTTATCATGTTCATATTAAATTAGAAAAAAGCCGCTGAATAACGGCTTTTCTTCGTCAATATTTTGTTATGTCCATTGTATTAACGACTTCAGTCAGGTTGTTTTTATATTCTTGGCCTTTTTGAACATAAGTATTGATGGAAAGCTGGATGAGTTCCAGATCCTTCTCGGCCAGTTCCCTGACCACTTTTCCCGGCGAGCCGACAAGAAGTGATCGGGCAGGGATTTTTTTGCCTGCTGGTATAAGGGTGTTTGCACCGATTATGCACTCTTCGCCGATTTCGGCGCCATCTAGTATGGTTGACCCCATTCCGACAATGGTTCGCTTTTTTATCGTACAGCCGTGCAGAATTGCATTATGGCCAACTGTCACCTCATCTTCAATAACTAATGGAGAGCCTTCATACAAGTGGCATGTCACATTATCCTGAATGCTGCAGCGGTTTCCGATTTTGATTGCATCTTCATCGCCTCTTAAAACCGCATTGAACCAGATGCTCGATTCTTCGCCAATTTCCACATCCCCAATTACATAACAGCCTGGAGCCAAAAACACAGTTTGCCCAACCCGCGGCTTCTTGTCATTGTAAGCTAAAAGCATAAACATCCCCCTAACAATAAATTAAAAAGAACTGAACCTTTTCTTAATTGTCAAACTATTAAAATTAGTATAACATTATTTTTACGAAGGGGGAATTTTATTGAATATATTAACAAGCATTTTAAATATTAAATATCCGATCATTCAGGGCGGGATGGGGAATATAAGCAATGCGATTTTAACAGCAGCCGTTTCTGAAGCTGGCGGGCTGGGGACAATAGGAGCGGGAACTATGGTACCCCAGGAAGTCGAGGAGATTATCGTTGAGACAAAAAGGCGTACTGAAAAACCATTCGCTGTGAATGTGGCCTTAAGTGTCTCTCCATATGTTAAGGAAATACTTTCGCTTGTTATCAAGCATAAGGTTCCCGTTGTTTCCCTTTCGGCAGGCAATCCGGCTCCTTTTATACCAAAGCTGCATGAAAACGGTTTAAGGGTTATAACAGTTGCAGCATCTGTTAGACAGGCAATAAAAGCAGAGGCTGCCGGTACGGATATCATTGTAGCCGAGGGATACGAGGCTGCCGGGATAAATTCTTCACTTGAAACGACAACGCTTGTACTGATCCCGCAAATCGTTAATAAGGTGTCAGTTCCTGTGGCTGCAGCAGGAGGAATTGGCGATGGAAAAGGGCTAGCTGCCATGCTGGCCCTTGGGGCTAGCGGCGTGCAAATGGGTACGAGATTTATTGCCACGAAAGAGGCGCCATTTCATACAGAATATAAAAAGAAAATTATTGAAGCGACCGACCATGAAACAGTTATAATTGGGCGTTCCGTTGGAAGAATCAGAAGGGTGCTTTCAACAGGATACGCCCAAAAGCTTTTGAATAATGAAAAAGAAGGCATTAGTTTAGAGAAATATAATACTTTGACTTCAGAGGATTATCATAAGAAAGGTGCGTTAGAAGGCAACGGAGAAGAAGGGTTTATGAATAGCGGGCAAATTTCCGGACTGATTGCCGATTTGCCAACTGTAAAGGAACTGCTGGATAAGGTGATGGGGGACGCTAACCTTCAGTTGCAAAACGCTGCAAAGTTATTAAACTAGCATGCAGGTTCTATAATCTGCATGCTTTTTTTATAAATAAAAGCATGAGGGGCAATCAGAGAAATAGGTAAATCTCCACTTATCAAAATATATTAAATTTTTGGAATATTATTGACACTCGCTTAACTCTGGTGATAATATAACGTTGTATTTACGATAATGAATGTAAATATCATATAAATGTTAAAAAACAGGTTAGGCAGGCTATTTCCCAGTTTTTATTACCACAACATGTAAGCGCATACATAATAGGGTTTTGCTATCAGATCTAACTGATAGTTAACATTTTAATTCAGGGGGTTTTTCAATGAAAAAATCGTTAAAGGCTTTCTCCTTAATAATGGCTGCAGGGATGCTTGTTATGAGTGGCTGCGGAAAGGAGACTTCTAAAGGTTCCTCTGCGGAGGCAGATGAAAAGAAGCAATATACCATAGGGATCACTCAATTTGTGGAACATCCGTCACTAGACGCAGCTACTGATGGATTTAAGAAAGCCTTGGAGGATGAGGGGTTTAAGGAAGGCGAAAATGTAAAGTTTGATTTTCAAAATGCCCAAGCAGATATGAACAACACACAAACTATTGCTAATAATTTCGTTGGCGACAAAGTGGATATGATTTTTGCCAATGCAACCCCTAGCGCTGTCAGTGCCTTAAATGCGACAAAGGATATTCCCATTTTATTTACTTCTGTAACAGATCCTGTTGGAGCAGGGCTGGTAGAGTCATTTGATAAACCAGGTGATAATATCACCGGCACTACAGATAACCATCCGGAAGGAACAGCTAAAACAATTGACTTTATGATTGATGAAGTTGGTGTTCAGAACATTGGAATCATTTATAACTCTGGAGAACAGAATTCTGAAGTGCAGGTACAACAGGTAAAAGAATTAGCTGAGCCAAAAGGCGCCAAGATTGTAGAAGCATCTGTTTCAACTTCTGCAGAAGTAAAACAGGCTGCTGATTCCCTTGTAGGCAGGGTGGATGCCATCTATATTCCTACTGATAATACAGTTGTTTCGGCACTGGAATCTGTTATTTCAGTAGCTAACAGTAAAAAAATCCCTCTATTTGTAGGAGAGTTGGACTCTATGAAGCGCGGGGCAATCGCAGCCAGCGGATTCAGCTATTTTGACCTGGGATACCAAACCGGGAAAATGGCTGCCGAGGTTTTAAAAGGGAATAAAAAACCGTCTGAAATTCCAGTTGAGCTTCCAGGCAGCCTTAAGCTGGTCATCAACAAAAAAGCAGCTGAAGAACAGGGGCTGGAAGTAAAAGATGCATGGTCAGAAATTGCAGAATTCCATGAGGAATAAATATAGGGCTAAGGATTTGCCGGCTGAGTATGGCATATTCAAGAAAAGTTATAACTGGCCGGCTGCCTTTGATTTAAAAAACTGCTTAGAAGCCTTCTGTTACTGCTTAATAAAAAAAAGGGTGTGATTCTTAGTGTTTACAGCCATATTCGGTGCGTTCGAATCAGGGATCATTTACGCAATCATGGCACTTGGCGTGTATTTATCATTCAGAGTACTGGATTTTCCCGATTTAACGGTTGATGGAAGCTTCGTAACCGGTGCTGCCGTAGCAGCAACCATGATTGTCAGCGGGGTTAATCCTTTCGCTGCCACGATCATGGCGATGTTCGCCGGGTTTATTGCCGGCTGTCTTACAGGCATAATTCATACTTTTGGAAAAATCAATGCCTTGCTCTCAGGGATATTGATGATGATTGCTTTGTATTCTATTAATCTCCGGATTATGGGCAAGTCAAATGTTCCGCTATTAAATACAGAAACGGCTATGACACATGTTAGGGATTTCTGGGACAAAACAGGAATTGATGCCTTTTTCAACAGTATTTTATCAATAATTGGACTTGGAGACAGTCTCCCAAGAACCTGGGGAATCATTCTGTTTATGGTCCTTGTGACCTTTACGATTAAATTCCTAGCGGACCGCTTCCTGCAGACAGAGGTTGGCTTAGCTTTACGGGCTACAGGAGACAATAAAAGGATGATCCGGAGCCTTTCAGCCAATACCAATTTAATGGTCATATTGGGTTTGGGATTGTCTAATGCAATGGTTGCTTTTTCGGGAGCGCTTATTGCCCAGCAAGGCGGATTTGCCGATGTTGGGATGGGGATAGGAATGATTATTATTGGGCTCGCGTCTGTCATCATTGGAGAAGCTTTATTTGGCACCAAGACGATTTCCAGAACAACCCTTGCTGTAATTGGCGGCGCAATTATCTACCGAATTGTGGTGACAATGGCACTACGCGTAGAATTTCTTGAACCGGGCGATATGAAGCTGATCACAGCAACAATCGTCATACTTGCCTTAATTATGCCAAAAGTGATCGACCGGACAAAAGAGAAAAAGCGCAAAGCGAAAAGGCTGGCAGAAAACATGACTCTAAGCGAATTGCCTTCAGGCGGAAAGGGGGAAGCTGGTGCTGCAATTAAATCAGATTCATAAAGTTTTTAATGAAGGGACACCGGATGAAAAAATTGCACTTGATACGATTAATCTTACTTTAAATGAAGGTGACTTTGTCACTGTAATTGGAAGCAATGGAGCAGGGAAGTCGACTTTGATGAATATCATTTCGGGCGTTATGATTCCTGATGTAGGGTCTGTTTATATTGACAGCCAAAATGTAACGGCCATGTCAGAATATAAACGGGCAAAGCTTATTGGACGTGTGTTCCAGGATCCAATGGCAGGTACCGCTCCTTCGATGACAATTGAAGAGAATCTTGCAATGGCCTATTCAAGGAATAAATCAAGAACGTTAAGAAAAGGGGTTACGAAGAAGCGTAAGGAATATTTCCGTGAAGTACTCGAAACCCTTCACCTGGGTCTTGAAAATCGCTTGAATGCAAAGGTTGGATTATTATCGGGAGGGGAAAGGCAGGCGCTTTCTTTATTAATGGCGACTTTCACAGAGCCTTCCATTCTATTATTGGATGAACATACGGCAGCCCTTGACCCGGCCCGTGCAGAGCTCATTACGAACTTGACAAAGGAAATTGTAGAAAAATATAATTTAACAACCTTAATGGTTACCCACAATATGCAACAGGCCTTGGACTTGGGAAACAGGCTGATTATGATGGACAAAGGCCAGATTATCCTTGAGGTAGACGAGGATCAGAAGCAGCATCTAACAATTGAACAGCTGCTGAATGAGTTCCAGCGCATTCGCGGAACAAAAATGGCAAGTGACCGTGCACTTCTTTCATAGACTAATAGAAAAAGGATTAACCAAAAAAGGCAGATGGTTAATCCTTTTTTCGCGCTAAGAATACCCAAAGAATTTTTGAACTCTTCACAATTTATTGACTATTCATTTAACGTAATGATATTATATCGTTAAATATACGTCATACATATTACTGTAAGAACGGGGAGGAATGTTATGAAACCTGGGCTGAATACTGGACATCAGGCTGTCATCCATGCCGTAGTAACCCCTGAAATGTTTGCTCAATTTGATGGGGAAATCGTCCACCGGGCGTATTCAACCGTGACCATGATCTATCATATGGAATGGGCATCACGCTTGCTGATCCTGCCGTTCCTGGAAGAAGAGGAGGAGGGAATGGGAGGGGCAGTTTCTGCCACGCATCTTTCTCCTTCAGCAGAAGGATCTTCCTTAACCATCACAGCAACAGTTGATAAGCTTGATGGGAAATCGGTTCACACCTTTGTGACAGTTCATAATGGAACTAAACTAATAGGCCAGGGAGAAGTCAAACAGGTAATCCTGCCTAAAAGCAAAATTTCCCAAATGCTAAAAAAAGAATAAAAGATTCATATTGATTAGTGAAAGATCAGCCTTTAAATCAAGGCATTTTTAATAAAGTTTTTTGTAAGCGCTATCATTAGTAAAGGGGAGAAGGAAATGGCTGATATGTTTCAAAAAATAAAAGACCATGAACAAGTTGTCTTCTGCAATGATGAGTCTACAGGATTGAAGGCGATCATTGCTATTCATAGCACAAGGCTTGGACCTGCATTGGGAGGCTGCCGTATGTTTCCTTATAACAGTGTCGATGATGCACTTGAAGATGTCCTCCGATTATCTAAAGGCATGACCTATAAATGCGCGGCGGCAGATGTTGACTTTGGCGGCGGGAAAGCCGTCATTATTGGAGATCCGGCAAGGGATAAGACGCCTGAATTGTTCCGTGCATTTGGGCAATTTGTTGAATCATTGAATGGGCGTTTCTATACCGGGACGGACATGGGCACATCAACAGAAGATTTTGTACATGCGCTAAAAGAAACCAATTGCATTGTAGGTGTTGATGAGGTGTACGGGGGCAGCGGAGACTCTTCTGTTCCGACTGCACAAGGCGTTATTTACGGGCTGCAGGCCACAAATAAAGCGTTGACAGGATCTGAAGACCTTTCAGGGAAAAGTTATTCGATTCAGGGGCTTGGCAAAGTTGGTTATAAGGTTGCAGAAAGATTGCTTGAAGAAGGTGCTGATTTATTTGTAACAGATATTAACCAGAATGCGATTGACCAGCTGCTCACAAAAGCGAAAGAACTAGGTGCGGGAGTTAAGGTATTATCCAGTAATGAAATTTATGGTGCCAACGCTGATGTTTTTGTTCCATGTGCGATGGGAGGAATTATTAATGATGAAACAATTGGGCAATTAAAAGTAAAAGCAATCGTTGGTTCTGCCAACAATCAGCTCCTTGAAATGCGCCATGGACAAATCCTGAGGGACAAAGGCATCTTGTTTGCTCCCGATTATATTGTTAACGCAGGCGGTTTAATACAGGTGGCTGACGAACTATATACACCTAACAAAGAAAGGGTACTCCGCAAAACAAAGGCTATCTACAATTCTCTTCTAAACATCTATGAACATGCCGAAGCAAATGGAATTACAACAGTTGAAGCATCCAATCAGTTCTGCGAAAGCCGGATAGAAGCACGGACACGCAGAAACAGCTTCTTTTCTCATATGAAGCGCCCGAAGTGGGCAGTAAGAACATAATTTTTTTGGCGGATTAACTACATTTGTACCTTATTTAAGTTCTTTAACAATATTAAAAAATCATAGCCAAAGGGTGAGAAAATGGAAAATCACTTTCCGATCCAGCGTATACTGGACGAAAACGGAAATATCGTTTCCCCTGAGTACAAAGGAAAGCTAACTGAAAAACTTGTACAAGAATTTTACAAACAGATGACGAGAATACGCATTTTTGACCGCAAAGCCATCTCGCTTCAGCGGCAGGGCAGGATTGGAACTTATGCGCCTTTTGAAGGCCAGGAGGCTTCACAGGTCGGGACTGCTGCGGCACTTGAGCCAAATGACTGGATGTTCCCGACCTATCGCGACCATGGAGCGGCCATGACATTCGGCCACTCATTAAGGAACATCCTGCTGTTTTGGAACGGCCGGAATGAGGGCTGTATCCCCCCGGATGGAAAAAAAATCTTTCCGCCGGGCATTCCGATTGCAACACAAATCCCTCATGCCGCCGGCGCTGCTTTTGCTGAAAGGAAAAAAGGCACAGCTAATGCAGCTATTGCTTATTTTGGGGATGGAGCTACATCAGAAGGGGACTTCCATGAAGGCCTGAACTTTGCAAGTGTATTCAAGGCGCCTGTTGTCTTTTTTAATCAAAATAATCAGTATGCCATTTCCGTGCCAATCCATAAACAAATGAATTCAAAAACAATAGCTCAAAAAGCGCTTGCATATGATATGCCGGGTGTAAGGATAGACGGCAATGACATCTTTATCGTTTACTTTGAAACGTTAAAAGCCTTGGAAAGGGCAAGAAACGGAGAGGGTCCGACTCTTATAGAAGCTGTTACCTGGAGATACGGTGCCCATACAACAGCTGATGATCCATCGAAATATCGTGATCAAGCGGAAAGCATCAACAGAAGGCAGGAGACCGATCCGATTCTAAGACTGGAAAGATGGATGAAAAACGAAGGAATCTATAATGAAAAATGGATGCAGGCAGCAGAGGAGGAAGCCTCTGCAGAAATAGATCAAGCTGTAGCTGAAATGGAGAACTTTCCACCTGCAGATCCTGCAGCTATATTTGACCATGTCTTTGCTGAGCCGACCTGGCAAATTCAACAGCAAAAAGAAGAGTATCTAAAGCAGATTGGAGGAGGCAAATAATGAAAACCGCAGTTGGAACAAAGACATTGACGCTGGTTCAGGCCATTACAGATGCTCTCGATACAATGCTTGAAAAGAGAGAAGAAGTTTTGCTGCTTGGTGAAGATATCGGGAAAAACGGCGGAGTGTTTCGTGCCACGGACGGACTCCAGGCAAAGTTTGGAGAAAACCGGGTCATTGATACTCCATTAAGCGAGGCAGGGTTTGTTGGAGCAGGGATAGGCATGGCAGTGAACGGCTTTTTGCCTGTAATCGAGATTCAGTTTCTTGGATTTATTTATCCCGCTTATGAACAAATAATGACACATGCTTCAAGGCTGCGGATGAGGACGATGGGCCATTTTACAGTTCCGTTGGTTATCCGCGCCCCTTATGGTGCAGGAGTCAGGGCTCCGGAAATCCACTGTGACTCAACGGAATCTATTTTTACCCATATGCCGGGCATTAAGGTTGTTTGTCCTGCAAGCCCCTATGATGCCAAGGGTCTGCTAATTGCAGCCATAGAAGACCCGGATCCGGTTCTGTTCCTTGAGCCGATGCGCTGCTACCGCTCCATGAAGGAAGAAGTGCCGGAAGGAAAATATACCGTTGAAATTGGAAAGGGCAAAAAGATCATGGAGGGCGATGATGTTACGGTTATTACTTGGGGCGCGATGGTTCCCGAGGCGATGAAAGCTGCCAAGATGATGGAGGAAAAGGGAATCCATTGTGATGTAATTGACCTAAGGACGTTATTTCCAATCGATAAGGATATTATTGCAGAATCTGTGCAAAAAACAGGCAGAACTGTTATTGTCCATGAAGCGCATGCTACTGGGGGAGTAGGAAATGATGTACTTGCCATTATCAATGATACATCCTTTTTATATCAAAAAGCCCCTGTAGAGCGAGTGACAGGCTTTGATGCCCCAGTGCCGTATTTCGGTTTTGAGGACCATTATTTGCCCACCCCAAAGCGAATCCAGCATAGCATTGAAAAAGTAATGAAGTTTTAGGAGGGTAAGCCGTGGAAGTTAAACTGCATGATATTGGAGAAGGCATGACAGAGGCAGAAATAAATTGTTTTTTAGTCAAACCAGGAGAGGCAGTTAAAGCTGATGACCCTCTCGTCGAAGTACAGACCGATAAAATGACTGCAGAAATTCCGGCACCCAGAGCTGGAATAATAAAGGAGTTTACAGTCCAGCCCGGCGATACGGTTTCGGTAGGGTCCACATTATTAATTTTGGAGGTGGGTGAGCAAGCCGGTGTCCCAGTTAAAATCGAGAAAAACCTCCCTAAGCCTGCTGTTGCTGAATTACAAGCCGAACGGCTGCAATCTTTTGCAGCAGTAAAACGAAAAAGGGTTCTCGCTTCCCCATTTACAAGAAAGATTGCCCGTGAGAATGGAATTACTATAGAAAATGTAGCAGGAACTGGCCCTGCAGGCCGCATTTTGGATGAAGATATCTATAAATTTATGGCGGCTGCACAGCAAAAGCCTAAACTGCCTGCTCAGCCGGCTCCTAAGGAACCGGCAAAAAGGAATGATAAGGTAACGAGTACAATTCCTTTAAGAGGCAGAAGAAAGCAGATTGCCAAAAAAATGGTACACTCACTTAATACGATTCCTCATTGCACCCACTTTGAAGAAATTGATGTTACAGAGCTGATTACTTTCAGAAATGAGCTGAAAGACCAAAACCAGACCATATCTGCAACGGCATTTTTCCTTAAGGCACTATCTATTTGCCTGAAGGAATTTCCTGTGTTCAATGCGGAGCTTGATGAAGAAAAGGAAGCAATCCATTTGCTTAAGGATCATCATATTGGCATCGCGGTGGATACCGAGGAGGGGTTAATCGTTCCGGTCATCCAAAATATTGAGAAGAAATCCATCCGTGATATCCACAAAGAAATGAAGCAGCTGACAGATAAAGCTCTTGAAAACATGCTGACAGTAAAAGAAATAACCGGCGGCACTTTTACCATCAGCAATGTGGGACCGCTTGGAGGAAGCTTCGGTGCTACACCGATCATCCAGCATCCGCAGACAGCTCTTGTGTCTTTCCATAAGACTAAGAAAATGCCTGTGGTTACGGAAGATGACCAAATTGTCATCCGGTCGATGATGAATATTTCAATGTCCTTTGACCATAGAGTGGCAGACGGGGCGACAGCAGTACGCTTTACAAACCGCTTTGCCGAACTGATTCAAAATCCGAAAATGCTTGTTCTGGAGATGGTATAGATGGTAGTTGGCGAACTTGCACATGAACGCGATGTCATGATTATTGGCGGGGGCCCTGGGGGATACCATGCGGCGATCCGTGCTGCGCAGCTCGGACGTACTGTTACGTTAATTGAACGTGGACAACTGGGCGGTGTTTGTTTAAACAAAGGCTGTATTCCATCAAAGATTCTTACACAGTCTGCTGAGAAATTAGTTTCCTATCAGGAGGATGAAAACTGGGGAATTGAACGAGAAGCCGTCTCTTTTAACATGAAAAAACTTCAGCAATACAAACAGAAGACGATTGAGCAGCTTCGGACAGGAATCGAGGGACTCTGCAAAGCAAATAAGGTCGAGATGGTTGTGGGGTCGGGATTTTTTTTGGCTGAGGATAAAATAGGCGTAGAGAATGGGGAGAAATATGAGGTTTTTCGATTTAAGGATGCAATCATTGCAACGGGAAGCTCTCCGGTTCTCCCTACATGGCTGCAAGAAAAAAGTGAAAGGCTCCTGGATACTCATACCATTGCAAATTTAAATGAAATTCCCGAAAAGCTGCTGGTTTACGGAAGTGACTATATCGCCCTGGAGATGGGGATGGCTTATCAGGCACTTGGTTCGGATGTGACGCTCATCCTTGATGAAGGAAAAGCAGAGTTTGAATTTGATCAATCTATCTGCCGGGAGCTGAAAAGAATTTTAAAAAAGAAAGGACTAAATGTTGTAAGGAATGTGGATGTATTGGAATTACAGCTCTATGAGAACAATGTATCACTAATTCTTGAAGCAAAGGGAAAGACAGAAACCCTTTCAGGAACATACTTATTTTCATCCACATCCATAAAGCCAAATACAGACCAGCTCGGTCTTAACCGCATAGGAGTAGAAACAAGCACAGCTGGTTTTATCAAGGTGGATCATCAAAGCCGGACTTCCCGGGAGCATATATATGCGATCGGCGATGTTACAGAGGGACCAGCTCTTGCAGTAAAAGCCATTAAACAAGGGAAAACAGCTGCTGAAGCGATTGCTGGAATCGCATCGGAATCTGACTTTCGTTTTATTCCGGTAGTAGCCCACACGCAGCCTCCTATTGCAAGTACTGGTTTGACGGAAGAAGAAGCTAGTGATCTGGGGTATGAAATTGAAATTGGTCATTATCCATTATCCTCTAATGGTTATAGCACTTTAACCGGGAAAAAAGATGGGTTTATCAAAGTCATTAGTGATAAGGAACAATGTGTGCTGCTTGGTATCCATATGGTAGGCCCTGGTGCGGTTGAATTGATTTCAAGCGGAATCACAGCTTTGGAAATGGCAGCCAGGGATGAGGATTTAATTTTCCCTAACTATCCGCACCCAAGCATGAATGAAGGGCTGCTAGAAGCAGTAGAGGCACTGAAAAAACAGGCTATCCACATCCCGCCGAGCTTGAAAAAAGAGAGATTAAAAGTGTAGGAAATTTACCCCGTCTTAACGCCAAAAAACGCTTGCTGGAAGAAGTTTCGCTTTACCGCAGAAGTGCATTATAGCTTTAACTTGAACTCTTGAGAACGTTTACAAGTTTAATATATTATAAATTCAAAATATTAATAATTTTATTAATGGAGGGGTTCGCGTGCATGAAGAAAAAGTGCTGAAAGAACAAAAGGCAGAGGATTTCTTCCCTGTTAAGGAAGTGGACTATTTAGAAATATACTCCGGCAATGCGAAGCAGTCATGCCATTATTTTTGTACAGCATTCGGATTCAAACCAGTTGCATATTCTGGTCTTGAAACAGGCAGCAGAGAAACTGTTTCATATGTGCTCCAGCAAAGAAAAATACGCCTGGTAATCACAGGAACATTGAATGATAGCTCGAGAGTATCAGCTTTTATTAAAAAGCACGGTGATGGAGTTAAAGATATTGCTTTAACGGTTGATAATGTTGAAAAGGCTTATCAAGAGGCAGTAAAAAGAGGCGCTATTGATATTCAGCCGCCATATGAAATAAAGGATGAGCATGGAACTGTGAAAAAAGCCGTAATCGGAACATATGGAGATACGATCCACACACTAGTTGAGCGCAATAATTACAAAGGTATTTTCATGCCTGGATTTGAGCCTTACGAAACAACCGTTCCGTTTGAAGATGCAGGGTTTATTGGCATTGACCATGTTGTCGGCAATGTGGAAAGAATGGAAGAATGGGTGAACTATTATGCGAATGTAATGGGCTTTAAAGAAATGAAGCACTTCACTGATAAAGATATTACAACAGAATATTCCGCTTTAATGTCTAAAGTAATGCATAATGGCGGCAGAATTAAATTCCCTATCAACGAGCCTGCTGAAGGAAAGCGCAAGTCACAGATTGAGGAATACCTCGAATACTATAACGGGGCTGGCGTGCAGCATCTGGCCATCCTGACTGAAGATATCGTCAAAACGGTCAGCGTTCTGCGTAAGAATGGAGTAGAGTTTTTAAACACACCTGATTCTTATTATGACATGCTTTCAGAACGTGTAGGAGAAATTGATGAAGAGATTGATAAGCTAAAAGAGTTAAGCATATTAGTAGACCGTGACGATGAAGGCTATTTGCTGCAAATCTTCACGAAACCAATTGTTGACCGGCCAACCCTTTTCATCGAAGTGATTCAGCGTAAAGGGGCAAGAGGATTTGGTGAAGGAAACTTCAAGGCACTATTTGAATCGATTGAGCGCGAGCAGGAAAGACGCGGAAATCTATAAGACCGAAAAAGGGAGATGCTTTCTCCCTTTTTTAATAAGTGTAATAATCAACAAGAACCTTGGCGTAAAGGAGGCAAAGGCTATGGCTAAAATCCAGACGAGAAGTGCTGTCGAGAAAATTGTATCTTATCCGCTTGGCGATTCCCCGGAGGAGATTAAAACAAAATTCAATCTAAAAGCTATCAGGAAAATGTCTGATAATGAAAATGTATACGGCTGTTCCGCAGAAGTAAAGGATAGCATCACCAAAGCGATGAACAGCCTATATTTTTATCCGGATGGCACTGTTTCCCTATTAATTCGCAAAATAGCGGATTTTTACAACTTAAGCGAAGACAGAATTCTGGCTAGCAACGGATCAGAAGAAATAATCCGTCTTTTGACTAGAGCATACATAAGCCCTGGCGATGAAGCTGTGATGGCGCAGATTACCTTTCCAAGATATGAAACAAATGTAGTTATTGAAGGCGGCAAAGCTGTTTCCGTCCCACTCCGAAATGGAACCCATGATTTGGATGCTATGTATGAGAAGATTGGCCATAAAACAAAAATGGTGTTTGTCTGTAATCCCAACAATCCAACAGGTACGATTGTCGGGAAAGATGAGCTTTACCGGTTCATAGGAAAAATCCCTCCGGACATCCTGATCATTTTGGATGAAGCCTATTACGAATACGTTACCTCAAAGGAATATTTGGAATCTCTTCCGCTGCTCAAACAGTATCCAAATCTGATCGTCCTAAGAACTTTTTCAAAGATTTATGGCCTTGCCGGGCTTCGCGTCGGTTATGGAATAATGGACCCTGAAATCGTTAAGGAGCTTCATAAAGTGAAAGATGTTTTTAATGTAAACCATCTTGCCCAGGCAGCTGCGGCAACCGCTTTGGCTGATCAAGAATTTGTAAAAAATTGTTCGAAAAAGAATGCTGTCGAACGGGAATTTGTTTGTGAAAAACTCGCAGAACTGAACATTGGTTTCTTTCCTTCGCAAACCAACTTTGTTTATGTTTTCAGCCAGCATCCAATCGCGGCGAGTCTCATTGCGAACGGGTTGGTTGTTCGCCAAATGAAGCTACCGGGATATGCAGATGCTTTTAGGATGACTCTTGGAACAAGAGGGGATAACGAACCGGTTATAAGCGTGATCAGCGAGCTTTTAAATAATAAGGGCGGTGTAAGATAAATGGAAATTAATCCTGGAAGTCTTGAATGGAAGGACGCATATAAGTTAATGGTCGGTTCAATCCTCCCCCGTCCCATTGCGTTTGTCACAACTGTTGATGAAAGCGGCAATGTAAATGCTGCACCATTCAGCTTTTTTACAGCGGTTTGTGCAGACCCGATGCTAATCTGCTTCTCTCCTATGAGAAAAGGGACGGATGGATCGAAAAAAGATACCCTTGCTAATATTGAATTGACAAAAGAATTCGTCATCAATATTGTCAGTGAGGATTTTACCGAAAAAATGAACATTTGCGCAGCTGATTACCCTGCTGGCACAGACGAGATGAAGGCTGCCGGGCTGGAGAAAGAAAAAAGTGCAGCCGTAAAGCCGCCAAGGGTGAAGGAATCAAAAGTTCATCTGGAATGCAGCTTATATCAGGTTCTGCATTTTGGAGAACATGCCGGTTCCGGAAGCCTGGTGATTGGAAAAGTCGAACACGTGCATATTGCTGAAGAGCTTTATGAAAATGGCCGGATCAATTCTGAAAAGCTTAAACCGGTAGGACGTATGGCAGGACATATCTATACAAGGCCAATGTCGGATGTCTTTGAATTAATCCGAAAAACGGAACCGAGGTGATGCTATGAAATTTATAACCTTTCAAAAACAAGATGGATCCATTAGAGCTGGTTGGCTGAAAAATAATGAGTATGCTGTGGATATGCATGAAGCCACAAACGGAGTGCTGCCCAAAACCATGCTTGCATTTCTGGAAAATCATGCGTTTTTTATGGAGTTTTTATCAACAGGCAAAAAGCTGAAAAACACAGATAAAGGTGTATATCCGCTGTCAGAAGTAATCTTAAAAGCCCCTCTGCCAAATCCGAAAAGCTTCAGGGATTTCTATGCATTTGAAGAGCATGTAAAAACCGCCAGAGGAAACCGCGGACTTGATATGATACCTGAATGGTATGACATTCCCGTTTTCTATTTTTCAAATCATCTCAGCATAAAGGGGCCTGAAGAAGAGATTTCCCGTCCGAAAAATTGTGAGTGGCTTGATTATGAATTGGAAATAGCATGTGTGATCGGGAAGGAAGGCAAGGATATCAAAGCTTCGGAAGCAGAAGATTATATTTTTGGCTATTGTATCCTGAATGACTGGAGTGCAAGGGATATTCAAAGGAAAGAGATGAAGGTTGGCCTTGGACCTGCAAAAGGGAAGGATTTCGCAACCACGATTGGTCCTTATATTCTTACAAAAGATGAATTGGAAGATTATCGCGTTGAAAATGGCTATGACTTACCGATGACTGCGAAGGTTAATGGCACCCTTCTATCAGAAGGGAATATGCAGGATATCTATTATTCTTTTTACGAGATGATTGAACGTGCTTCGGATGGTGCAACTTTATGCCCTGGCGAATTAATTGGTTCAGGAACAGTTGGGAGCGGCTGCATTTTGGAACTTGGCACAGATGTACACCGCTGGCTTGAGCCCGGGGATGAAGTGGAGCTTGAAATAGGCTGTCTAGGTACTTTAAAAAATAAGATTGCTATAGAGTGAGGTGGAAATATGTATTATCGCCAAATGGGTAAAATCCCGCATAAACGCCATACAACTTTTAGAAAGCCTGATGGCACCCTTTTCAGGGAGCAAGTTATGGGCACAAAAGGCTTTTCCGGGACACAATCGATTCTGTATCACCATTATATGCCTACAGAAGTGGCGCGTACGGAGCTGATTGGTAAATATCTTCCAGAATATGAGGATCAGGAAAGTTTGAAGCACCGCCATCTGCTGACTGACCGAATTGAAAAAAAAGGCGATGCACTAAAGGCAAGAGAGTACTTGCTTGGAAATGATGATCTATTGATAGGAACCGCTAATATTTCCGAGCCCATGAAAAGTTTTTACCGGAATGGCGATGGAGATGAAATGATCTACATCCATTATGGAAGCGGAAAAGTTGAAACCATGTTTGGAACACTAACCTATGGCCCTGGTGATTACGTGATCATTCCAATAGGTACCATTTACCGGGTCATTCCAGATGAACATAAAACGACGAAAGTGCTGTTTGTTGAGTCTTTTAGCCAGATCACCACTCCGAGGAGATATCGCAATGAATATGGCCAGTTATTGGAACATAGCCCCTTCTGTGAGAGAGATATCCGCGGTCCGGAAACATTGGAAACTTACGATCAAAAAGGGGAATTTGAAGTTATTACGAAAACAAGGGGATACTTGCATTCTCATATTCTCAATCATCATCCGCTAGATGTGGAAGGCTGGGATGGCTATCTTTATCCTTGGGCATTTAATATAGAAGATTTTGAACCTATTACCGGCAGGGTCCATCAGCCGCCTCCAGTCCATCAGACTTTTGAAGGGCATAATTTCGTAGTGTGTTCATTTGTGCCAAGACTGTATGACTACCATCCGGAGGCGATTCCGGCACCTTACTACCATAGCAATGTAAACAGTGATGAACTTCTCTATTATGTAGAGGGGAATTTTATGAGCCGCAAGGGAATCAAGGAAGGTTCGATAACCCTTCACCCGAGCGGAATCCCGCATGGCCCTCATCCTGGTAAAACCGAAGCGAGCATCGGAAAAAAGGAAACGCTTGAACTTGCTGTGATGATTGATACCTTTAAGCCTTTAAAACTGGTTAAGCAGGCAAAAGCAATTGAAGACGAAAAGTATATGTATACATGGGTTGAATAGAAAAAAAGCACTTTCCTCTACGGAAGGTGCTTTTTTATTACTTTTCATTATGCCAAATGACCGCAAGCGTGCCTTCACCGGCATGTGCAGCAATCGTGGAACTGATTTCCCCGATAAAAATGTCGAGGCGAGGATAAACAGATTTAATCTCTTCTGCCAGTTCATTAGCTTTTTCCAGTACATTTCCATGCATAATCTGTACCTGTGGAATGGTATGCTTGCTATAGGAATCTCCCAGCAGTTCAATCATTCTTTTAATTGCTTTCTTTTCAGAACGAACTTTATCAAATAACTCAAATGCACCATCCCGGTTAATGCGGATAATCGGCTTGATCTTTAAAATGCTTCCAAGCAAATACTGTGTACCTGACATTCTCCCGCCTTTGTAAAATTGCTCAAGGCTCCCAAGCAGAATGTAATTCTCTGACTTGTCGGCTTCTTTCTGCAGGATTTCAGCTATTTTACGAGAAGGCATGTCATTATTGGCCAACATGAATCCTTTTTGGATCAGTGTTGTTATAGCATACGACATACACTTGGAATCCACAGCCTCAACAGGGAATCCGGCAAGTTCTGCCCCAGCAAGGCAGCTGTTGAGTGTACCGCTCAATTTGCTTGAAATATGGACAGCAATCGCTGAATCATATTCTGATTTTAACTTTTCAAACAATTCAGCAAATCTTCCCGCTGAAGGCTGAGATGTTTTCGGTACTTCTTTTTCAGCACGTATGCGGCTATAGAGCTGATCTGTTGTCAAATCAATTCCATCTTCAAAAGACTCCTCACCGAAAGTGATTGTAAGAGGGACCACATAAACATCGGGGTGGTCCAGCAATTCATGGGTCAAAAAAGCTGTGCTGTCTGTAATCCAGGCAATCTTTTTATTAATCATGTATATATTAGTCCTTCTTTTCAATATTTTTGGTAATAATAAACCGTTTCCATTTCTGCAAATTCATCTTATTATACACTATGTAACCCTAACCCGTATTGCTTTTTATGAAGCCATTTAAAGGAAATAGGGGAGAACTCTAAAAAAAGGTGATTAAATGGCACTGTTTTCATTTAGAAAAAGAAAAGAGAAATATGAACATTTTGTGAACAAAGCTTTTAAATACGATAAACCATCTTCAAGAGACATAGCGATTGCAATCATGAAGGAAGCTGTCCAACAGCCTTTTCCTGTTAAAGAAATTGCCAGCGGCTATTTTTACCTGGGAATCCTTTATGAGAACAGCAGAAATTAGATTTGGCAGCCTCTCATTTTGAAAAAGCATTTCAGCTAGTTGCTGATGAAGATATACCCTATGACAGCGGTTATAAACGTGCTATTAGTGTATTTATTAAGAATGGGGATAAGGAACAAAGGAAGAGACTAATGGGCTGACCTTAACAATCTATAATGGAGGATTTGCTCTTGTAAAAGAGAATCGTTCAGTCAACAGCAATGAAGCTATTGATCACATTCAATACATGGACGTGGCTGAAAAAATAGAAACAGATTCCATCATTATTTCAGGAGTCAATATCCTGGAAACGAATTATGAATAAGATTTGGTCAGCAAAGAAAAATTGATGGAAAAGTATATAGGTTCCAATGTGTATCTTTATGATAAACAAAAGAATACACGGGAGGAATACCGGCTTTTAAGCAGCATGAATGGAATTGTCCTTGAACATACAGAAACGAAAGAGATAATGATTAATCCTGAGGGCGAAATCATTTTGCCAAAGCTGCCCGGCGGTTTGCTTGTCCGGCCGGCTCTTGTTTGGAAGGTAAAACCCGGACCTGTGAAAGATATGACAGTATCTTATCTGACAAAGGGCATATCTTGGGGTGCCAATTATGTAATGGAATTGACAGACGAAGGCTTTCAATTGGCAGGGTGGGTGAAAATCGATAACCATTCCGGTGCGACTTATCAAGATGCTCAGATAAAAGTGATTGCTGGAGAGGTTAACCGGATAGAGGACAACTGGAGGATCGAAGAAGATGACATGATTTTGTACACCAATACAGAAAAAGCTTCCCCGGAATTTACGGAAAAGAGCTTTGCCGATTACCATCTATACAAACTGGAAAGGCTGGCCACTTTGAAAAATAATCAGACCAAGCAAATTAACTTTCTTCAAGTTGAAAAGGCTAATTTAAAAAGATACTTTGAATGCACCAAATGGTCTGAGGATGTTAAGATATTAATAGAATTTGAAAACAGCCAGGAAAATAGGCTTAGCCTTCCACTGCCTAAAGGAAAAGTTAAGGTTTATCAGAAAGACAGCGAAGACAGCTCACTCGAATTCATCGGTGAAGATTCAATTAGCCACACTTCTAAAAACGAAAAGGTAAAGCTCCAGCTTGGTACAGCTTTTGATATCAAATGTACTCATATTGAAAAGAACAGCTACCGAAAAGGAAGATATGAATATAAGGAGCATAAATACATCATCCGAAACCATAAAGAAGAAGCACTTATTAGGATTAGCCATTATATTCATGAACCCAATTGGGAGATTATTGAGAGCAGCTACCAATATACAAAGGCAAGCAGCTCGGAGGTTGTCTTCTGGTTTTATGCTGAACCTGACAGCTTTGAAAAAGTAACATTTACGTATCGTGTCGATAGAGGCTTACATGTAAAAGTGGAAAAAGAATAGAATTTATAAGGCCTCATCCTTTTGGTGCGGCTTTTTTGCATTTTTTGAAGCAAAGATGCAGAAAAGCAATAAAATTTCTAAAATAACGATCTAATTAGCAATAATTTCCCTGAGAAAATGTGGGTATTCAAATTTATCGGCCAAAAAAAATACCCTGCAAGGCAGGGGATCATCTTAGTTAATTAGGATTCAGCTGCTGTGACCATTCTTCGACATTCCAAACTTTTGTTACCCAATCTTCATAAAAGTCCGGTTCGTGGCAAACGAGTACAATGGTACCTTTATAGGCTTTCAGTGCACGCTTTAATTCTTCTTTCGCCACAACATCAAGGTGGTTAGTCGGTTCATCGAATAACAGCCAATTGCTTTCATTCATTAGTAGCTTGCAGAGACGGACTTTGGCCTGCTCTCCACCGCTTAGCTGGTTCATCGGACGAGAAATATGTTCGTTTTTCAAACCGCATTTTGCCAGAGCTGCACGAACCTGATGCTGGTCCAATCCAGGGAATTCACTCCATACGTCATCGATCGGCGTAATGTTTTCGGCTTTTACTTCCTGTTCGAAGTAGGAAGGGTATAGGAAATCACCTTGTTCAACTTTGCCGCTGATTGGCTTGATTTTGCCCAGCATCGTTTTTAACAGAGTTGATTTTCCGACACCATTGCAGCCGACAATGGCGATCTTTTCCCCGCGCTCAATGGTCATTGACATCTTTGGCAATAGAGCATTTGTATACCCAATTTCGAAATCTTCGCCCTGGAACACATACCGGCTGCTGCCGCGAGATTCTTTGAAGTCGAATGTCGGTTTCATTGCTGTTTCAGGACGGTCAATTCTTTCCATGCGGTCAAGCTGCTTTTGGCGGCTTTTCGCACGGCCAGTCGTTGAGTAACGAGCTTTGTTTTTGGCAATGAAATCTTCCTGCTTTTTAATGAATTCTTTCTGTTTTTCATAAGCATTGATATGCTGGTTCTTATTAATTTCTGCCAGCTCAAGGAATTTATCATAGCTAGCCGTATAGCGGGTTAGCTTTGAAAATTCCAAGTGGAAAATCGTGTTTGAGACCTGGTTCATGAATTCAGTATCATGGGAAATCAGCATAAAGGCGTAAGGATACTCTTTTAGATAGTTTGTCAGCCAGCGGATATGCTCGACATCCAAATAGTTGGTCGGCTCATCGAGCAGCAATACCTGCGGCTGCTCCAAAAGAAGTTTGGCCAAAAGAACCTTTGTACGCTGTCCGCCGCTTAGGGCTGCAACGTCACGGTCAAGCCCTATTGCATCCAGGCCAAGCCCGCGAGCCGCTTCTTCAATTTTTATATCAAGGGAATAGAATCCGCCAGCATCAAGGCGGTCCTGTATCTCACCCATTTTTTCAAGAAGCTCTTCCAGTTCTTCCGGTGTGGCATCTGCCATTTTCGCTGTTACTTCGTTTAATTCCTTTTCCTGTTCAAAAAGAGGAAGGAACGCATCCTTAAGGACATCACGCATCGTTTTGCCAGGTGTAAGCACAGTATGCTGATCAAGATAACCATATTGCACGGTCGGCGTCCAATCGACGCGGCCGGAATCATGGATAAGCTGGCCCGTGATAATATTCATAAGAGTTGATTTTCCAACCCCATTGGCTCCTACAAGCCCTACATGATCTTCTGCCAGCAGACGGAACGAAACATCTTTGAAAAGTGTCCGGTCACCGAATGTATGGCTCAATTTATCTACAGTTAATAAACTCATTGTTTTTAATCCTCACTTTGTCCATAAATAATCCATCTCTACATGATACTAGATTTTTACCAGTTAGACTAGACGGAAACCGCTGGAGGGAGGGGGAATTTTTACGAGATCATGTATCCATATCAGAAAGCGCAGTCCTGCCCGGAAAAAATCTTGTGTTTTCATTCAGTTCATTTTTTTTAGCAGTTACACTTTCGGGAACTATTTTAAAAACTGCTGTCTTACTTCCCAGTGAAGAACGGTATTTTTCAACATGCGTGCTTGCAAGCTTATTCGCATAATATCCGGGCACATATTTATCCAGCATGCTCTGCATAGCTGTTGTTGCTTCATCCAGATCTTCCACTCTTTCTGTTCTTCCAAAAACCATGACGCTCATATAGGCTGTGTCTGTTTTGGCCGGGACCGGATTTGACATGGTTCCAAGCTCCTCGCATATGGTGAAGCAGACCTGCTGGTTTTTCGCCATAATATCAATCTTTCTTCCTTCAGAAGCACCGTGAAAATAAATAAAACCGTTATGCCAGGTGAAGTTTAAAGGGATGACATACGGAAAACCATCATCCGATAAACCTAAGTGACCAACCTTAACCTTTGATAAAAACGCTTCTGTCCTTACTTTATCCTTCCACTCCATCGTTTGTTGTCTCATTGAATACATCCGATTTCCTCCTTAGATATGGTAAAATCATTTTAAAAAAGCTTTGACCTGATTAACAGTGACAGTTTTGATTTTTTTATAAGGGTCAGATGGAGGAATAATGGAGATAACCCCATATTTTGATAAAAATAAAAAAGATCCGGTATATTCACAGCTATATTCCTATATTAAAAGAGAAATTGAGAGCGGCCGTTTATCATCGGGCTCTAGACTTCCATCGATCCGCCAGCTTTCAAAATATTTAAAAGTCAGCAAGAATACGATAGAAGCAGCTTATCAGCAGCTCATTGCAGAGGGATATGCAGAAAGCCGACCTAAAAGTGGAATTTTCGTTTTGCCAATAGATGAAGTTCTAAAACCTAAGCAGCCGCTGACTTTAGAATCAATGAACTCCAAAGAACAGCCTAAGGAAACTTTTAAATATGATTTTCAATATGGGGATATCGATATTCCTAGTTTTCCAATGAAAAATTGGAGGAAGTATTTAAATGAAACCCTTGATGCATTGGATTACGATGGCTTTAATTATGGGGATAAGCAAGGGGACGCAGAGTTACGAAAACAGATAGCTTTATATTTATATAGAAGCAGGGGTGTAGAATGCAGGCAAGAGCAAATAGTGATTACATCGGGTACACAGCAATCAATTAATTTGCTGATTCATCTCTTGTGTCTCAGAAAAGAAATGATAGGTTTCGAGGATCCCGGTTATGATGGAGTCCGATCGGTCTTTTCCTATGAAAATTGCAAAATCATTCCCATCCCTTTGCAGGAGGATGGCATTGATATAGAGACTTTGCCAATTGGCACAAAGGCTGTTTATGTTACGCCATCCCATCAATTTCCGATGGGCATGATTCTTTCGATTCAAAAGAGAAAAAAGCTGCTGAATTGGGCGTATCAATCTGGCGGGTATGTTATCGAGGATGATTATGATGGAGAATTCCGCTATCAGGGTATGCCTATCCCTCCATTAAAAGCTTTGGATGAAGGAGAAAAGGTAATATATCTGGGGACTTTTTCGAAATGCTTTCTTCCATCTGCCAGGCTGAGTTTTATTGTACTGCCGCCTGAGTTGGCTGTTAAATACAAGAAAGGAAACCAGCTGTACCATCAAAACGTTCCTTCTGTTATTCAGAAGGCGGCCAGCCGGTTTATGGCTTCAGGAGAATTTGAACGCCATATCCGAAAAATGCGGAAAATTTATCATGGCAAACATAGGGCCCTTCTTTCTAGCATTGAAATTTACATGGGAAATAAAGTAGAAATAATCGGAGAAAAGGCAGGACTGCATATTTTGCTTAAGGTGAAAAAACGCAATGACGTTGAACTTATTGAGGCAGCAGGGTTAAAAGGAGTAAAGGTTTATTCTGCATCAGCATATCTATTGAACAACGATGTGATTACTGAGGATGCAACGATTATGCTGGGGTTTGGCGGATTATCAGTAGAGGACATTGAAAGTGGAGTAAGACTTTTACATGAAGCGTGGTTTATTTGAGAAAAAAGGCATCCATTGAGACACTATGGATGCCTTTTTAAATGATAATTTTAGAATGAAAATGAGAATGGAAGGGGATTTCCCCCAATATTTTAGTCTATTATTTTACGCCTTGAGGTACAGCCAGGCCGAGTCCTTTGGCAATGCGTGTACCGTATTCAGGGTCTGCTTTATAGAAGTGCTGAATCTGGCGCAGCTTAATTTCTTCTTTTTCCACTGGCTTCATTGCTGCCACAATATTTGCTACAAGGCGGGAGCGTTCTTCTTCGCTCATTAAGCGGTATAAGTCACCCGCTTGGGTATAGTGGTCATTATGGTCATATGCCACGCTTTCTGCCAACCCGGAAACAGGGTAGGCAGCCTGCTTATGCTCTGATACTTCTGTTGGACCTCCAAAGCTGTTTGGCTCGTAGTATACAGACCCTCCGCCGTTGTTATCAAAACGCATTTGGCCATCACGCTGATAGTTTTTAACCTCGTTGCGAGGGCGGTTAATTGGAAGCATTTGATGGTTCGCGCCTACACGGTAACGATGTGCATCATGGTATGCAAATAGGCGTCCCTGAAGCATTTTGTCAGGCGATACATCAATACCCGGTACTAAAGTTCCGGGAGAGAAGGTAGCCTGCTCCACTTCTGCAAAGTAGTTTTCAGGGTTTTTATTCAGAACCATGCGGCCTACCTCGATCAATGGGTAGTCCTTTTGTGACCATACTTTTGTTACATCGAATGGATCGAAACGGTAAGTGTTCGCATCTTCTAGTGGCATAATCTGCACACATAGTTTCCATGATGGAAAGTCTCCATTTTCAATCGCATTAAATAAATCCTCGGTATGATAATCAGGGTTTTCTCCAGCCATTTTAGCTGCTGCTTCAACACTAAGATTTTTAACGCCTTGCTCTGTTTTAAAGTGGTATTTTACCCAAACGCCTTCTCCTTCAGCATTAACCCACTTAAATGTATGGCTTCCGAAACCATGCATATGTCTAAGTGTTGCAGGAATGCCGCGGTCTGACATTAAGATGGTTACCTGGTGCAGTGATTCAGGTGAAAGGGACCAGAAATCCCATACTGCTGTCGGGTTTTTCAGGTGTGTTTTAGGGTCGCGTTTTTGTGTATGGATAAAGTCAGGGAACTTGATTGCATCACGAATAAAGAATACAGGTGTGTTGTTTCCAACCAGGTCATAATTTCCTTCTTCTGTATAAAACTTGACCGCAAAACCACGCGGGTCACGGACTGTATCAGCTGATCCAAGCTCTCCTGCCACAGTAGAAAAGCGGATAAACATTGGAGTGCGTTTTCCTATTTCAGATAAAAAGGATGCTTTTGTATATTTTGTGAGGTCATTAGTTACTTCAAAATAGCCGTGTGCGCCAGCACCTTTGGCATGGACAACACGCTCAGGCACACGTTCTCTGTTAAAGTGGGCCAGTTTTTCAAGCAAATGTACATCCTGGATTAAGGTTGGCCCGCGTGTGCCGGCAGTCATTGAATTTTGGTTATCGCCTACAGGTGCGCCCCAGCTAGTAGTAAGGTCGTTGTTTTTCGTCATTCTTTAATCACCTCATAAATAGTTTAATAGGTTACTTACAAAAGTAATGATAACATTTATCAATATAAAATCAATACTTTTTTATAATAATTATAAATAAAAATACATTATTAAGAGGAATCTTTTATATATACAGGGGAAAAGTATTAAATGATGCTTGTTTTAAGGGACATTAGTATATTTATATTTAGGTTATTCTTTAAAAGAACTGCTTTTAGAAATTTGGCTTTGATAAAGCTCAATGTTGATTTTGGCACTTTGTTGATTGGAGCGGAAATCAACAGGCAAATTTAATAGAGCCAAAAATTTAGAACAATACCATTTAATTTGTGAGGTGGAAAGGTAAATGAGTTTTCATGAAAGTCCGGTTACGTTCGTCAGCAAAATTGAGATATTGGTTATGGATATAGAACGATGCAGATCTTTTTATAGAGATATATTAGGACTAAAGCTTTTAATGGGAACTGAAAGCAAAGCTGTATTTAGTGCTGATGGAGAAGCGCCTCTTTTAACAATTGAGAAAGCCGGCGAGGTTGTTGAAAAAAAAGCCGGAAGTGCAGGTCTTTATCATATGGCACTGCTCTTGCCTGAGCGGGCTGACTTGGCAAGGTTTCTTCGTCATATGCTAAAAAGGAATTATCCGCTTCAGGGAGCATCAGACCATTATGTCAGTGAAGCCATTTATTTAGCTGATCCAGAGGGAAATGGCATTGAAGTGTATATTGACCGCCCTGCAGATATTTGGCAAAGGGACGAAGGTGAAGTACATATGACAACGGAACCTTTGGATGCCAACGATTTATTAAGTGATGGAAATGACAAAGATTGGGAAGGGATGCCTGCCGGAACTGTTATGGGTCATATCCACCTGCAGGTCTTAGAATTAAAAGAAACAGAGAGATTTTACTGTAAAGGCCTGGGGTTTAATCTTGTGAACCGATATGGCAGCCAGGCCATCTTTGTCTCCAGCGGTGGCTACCACCATCATATTGGCCTTAATACATGGCAAAGCAGAGGGGGAGAACCAGCCGAAAAAAAGAGCCCGGGCCTAAAATATTTTACCCTCGTTTTGCCAAATGAGGCTAAAAGAGACAATACACTGCAAAGATTAAAAGAAATGGGTACTTCTATAGAAGAAACGACCGGAGGGATATTTGTCCAAGACCCGTCAGGCAATAGAATTAAACTCGCAACTGCTTAAGAGTCAATCGACAAAATTCGGGTGGTACCTGGTACCACTCGAATTTTTTAGCTGATATTTTCCCGCAATATTGGCATGCTCATGCATCTTGGGCCGCCGCGGCCTCTTGATAGCTCCGAGCTTAGGATTTCGATGACTTCCACGCCGTTTTGGCGGAGGATGTCGTTGGAGACGTAGTTGCGATCATAGGTGACAACAACGCCTGGTGCAATCGCGAGCGTGTTGGAGCCATCATTCCATTGTTCCCTTGCCGATGCGATTGGACAGCCTCCTCCACATGGTATTAATACTAGCTCAGCAAGATTCAATACTTCTTTTAGCGTTTCTGTAAGAGAGTTTTTTTCTGTGATTTTCAGATGATCAGAATTATTTTCCTGTTCCAGTATGTAAATCTTCATACTGCCGTCACTGTCCTCAATAGCGGGATGGTAGGTAAATTTATCGTAATCAATCATAGTAAACACAGTATCGAGGTGCATAAATGCCCTGATTTTCGGTATTTCAACTGCGACAATTTTTTTTATGGATTCCTGTCGGCGGAATAATTCGTGCGCAAGCTTTTCAATGCCCTGTGCGGATGTTCTCGCACTTACTCCGATTGCAACAACCTCATCACTAAGGACAAGTTCATCCCCGCCTTCCAGCGAATAAATATCATCCCGCTTAAAATATGTTGGTATTTCATGTCTTTTAAAACGGGGATGATGATTCATGATGTAGTCCATAAAGATGGATTCTCTTCTCCTTGCCGGTTCATGCATACGATTAATGGTGATGCCCTCTCCAATAACCGCCGCGGGATCCCTTGTAAAATATAGATTTGGCATCGGATCCAAATAAAATGGATAGTGATCCGGCATCAGCTCATGAAGGTGGACTTTCTTATCCTGTTCAATATCAGATTTCACAACACCAGCCATTACTTTGCTGACTAATTCATCGGCAGGAAGAGATAGCAAGTATTCCTTTACAGTTTCATATGATCCATTAATATTTGACTGGCTTTCCAATAAAACTTTTTCAATAAAAGAAAGACGGACTTCTTCCTTTTGAATAGCTTCTGTCATAAGCTTATCGAGATACAAAACCTCAATCCCCCGATTGCTTAAAATGTTTGCAAAGTAATCATGTTCTTTTTGGATTGCAGGCAAAAATGGAATATCATCAAATAATAGCCTTTTTAAATATTGGGGAGTAAGATTTTCAATTTCTTTCCCCGGCCTATGCAGAAGAACCGTTTTAAGCTCTCCGATTTCCGATGTGACATTTAACGGGTGTTTCATTCTATAACCTCCATAGGCTTTAAGCCTGATCGAATTATACTATGTAGAATTGGTTCCCTTGGATTTGATAGAGTAAACAGCTCATCTTTGTGTATATTTATTCACCATGAAGAAAACAAGGTTTAGAGTTCAAAAAATTATATGAAATCAATACTCTTAACCAATTATGAAACACTTTTGGATTAAAGGGACAAACTAATAAAACGGGAAACCTATTTAAAGAGGAATTTTTAAAATGTGTCCTCCATAAGTGTACAAATTCAAAAAATGTGATAAAGTAATGAATGAGAAACCTTTACATAGCCTTATCTAATCAGTAAATTCAATGTCCGCTCTGGAAATACAATTGTTTATGAGTTAGCGACATTTTTAAAAAAATGTATAGGAGGATTTTAGATGACAAGCAAAACTTTAGATTCTTTTTTAAAAGAAAACCTTGAGGATTTGAAAGGAAGAGGACTTTATAATGTGATTGACCCTCTTGAAAGTCCAAATGGGCCTATTATTAAAATCAACGACAGAGAGCTAATCAACCTTTCCTCTAATAACTATTTGGGATTGGCCACAGATGAAAGGCTCAAGAAGATTGCGATCGAAGCAGTAGAAAAGTATGGAGTTGGAGCAGGCGCGGTCCGGACAATCAATGGAACACTTGAGCTGCATACAAAGCTTGAAGAAAAGCTTGCCCAGTTTAAACATACAGAGGCAGCTATCGCTTACCAGTCAGGATTCAATTGCAACATGGCTGCGATTTCCGCGGTTATGGACAAAAACGATGCCATTCTTTCTGACGAATTAAACCATGCTTCCATTATTGACGGCTGCCGCCTTTCCAAAGCAAAAATTATCCGGGTCAATCATTCAGATATGGACGACCTAAGAGCAAAAGCGAAAGAAGCCAAGGAATCCGGCCAATACAACAAAGTCATGGTTATCACTGATGGAGTCTTCTCAATGGATGGAGATATTGCAAAGCTTCCAGAGATTGTGGAAATTGCTGAAGAATTTGATCTTATCACTTATGTAGACGATGCACATGGTTCTGGTGTGCTTGGAAAAGGCGCAGGAACGGTTAAGCATTTTGGACTTTCTGATAAAATTGATTTCCAAATCGGGACACTTTCAAAGGCAATCGGTGTTGTCGGCGGATATGTAGCCGGCAAGAAGGATTTAATTGATTGGCTGAAAGTAAGCAGCAGACCATTCTTGTTCTCAACATCGCTTACGCCTGCTGATGTTGCTGCCAGCATAAAAGCCATTGAACTGTTAATGGAAAGTACGGAGCTGAATGAAAAGCTTTGGGAAAACGCCAACTATTTAAAAGAAGGTTTGAAGAAATTAGGATTTGATATCGGTGACAGCGAAACCCCAATCACTCCTTGCATTATTGGGGATGAGGTTAAAACCCAGGAATTCAGCAAAAAGCTAAACGAAGAAGGTGTATATGCGAAATCAATCGTATTCCCTACAGTACCCCGGGGAACAGGACGCGTGAGAAATATGCCGTCTGCAGCACATACGAAAGAGATGCTGGATAACGCAATTGCTATTTATGAAAAGGTCGGCAAAGAAATGGGTATTATTTAAGCTGGGTTTATTAATAAATCGGCTGTGTTAAAACTCAATGTTGATTTCAGCACCCTGTTGATTAGAGCGGAAGGTGCGAGATCCTCGAAAACGCATCGCATTTTCTTTATGCGGTGTTTATTCGAGGATGCGTATCAGAGGGAGACCCCGCAGGCTTAGTGCTTGAGGAGCGTCGGGCCGCCCGCGGTTCGCTGAGTGTTCTGAAGCAGAAATCAACAGGCAAGTTTAACAGAACTAATAAAAAAATTTCTAAAATAAAGCTTTATAGGCAAAGAGGAAAAGTTGGAGGAAAACAATGAAACGAATTATGATTACAGGTGCTTTAGGGCAAATCGGCTCTGAACTCACCTTAAAATTAAGAGACATCTATGGAACAGATAATGTTATTGCCACTGATATCAGAAAAAGTGAGTCAGAAGCTGCCCAATCAGGCCCTTTTGAAATGGTTGACGTAACCGATGCAAAAACCATGCTTGAAACAGCAAAAAAACATGATATTGACACAGTCATTCATATGGCTGCTCTTTTATCTGCCACAGCTGAAGCCAATCCAGTATTTGCTTGGAATTTGAACATGGGCGGACTGATGAATGCCCTGGAAACAGCGAGAGAATGCAAAGCACAATTCTTTACGCCAAGTTCCATTGGCGCATTCGGACCTTCCACGCCTAAAGACAATACACCACAGGATACCATCCACAGGCCGACTACCATGTATGGCGTAAACAAAGTGGCCGGCGAATTGTTATCAGACTACTATTACCACAAATTCGGTGTTGATACGAGAGGATTGCGTTTCCCTGGCTTAATCTCTTACGTTACTCCTCCGGGGGGCGGAACAACGGATTACGCTGTTGAAATCTATTATGAAGCCATTAAAAATGGCCGTTACACCTCCTATATCGATAAAGGCACCTATATGGATATGATGTATATGCCGGACGCATTAAATGCGATCGTAGACTTAATGGAAGCGGACGCTGATAATTTGAGTCACCGAAATTCCTTTAACGTGACAGCAATGAGCTTTGAACCGGAGCAGATTGCCGCGGAAATCCGCAAGCATATCCCTAATTTTGAGATTTCTTACGATGTTGATCCTGTCCGCCAGGCGATTGCTGACAGCTGGCCAAATTCGATTGACTCATCGGCAGCAAAAGAAGAGTGGGGCTTCAAAGCAGAATATGATCTGGCAAAAATGACAGCAGATATGCTTGATAAGCTAAAGACAAAATGATAAAACACAAAAGGACAGCCTATAAAGCTGTCCTTTTATATTTTGATTTGAAATTGTTCCTGCAGATATTCGCGTATTTCATTCTCATTTAATTCTAATTTCTCTTTCTGTCCATTTACAGATTTAGTGACAATATGTCCCGCAAGAGTGACGCGGCCATTTTTGGTTGCAATAGTAGCAAGATCGCCATGAGTGAAATGTGATTCAGGTGAAGTTTGATTAAAGAGGCAAGCTTCAGCAAAGTCATGGAGCTGTTTAGGCTTATCGGAAAAACGGTAAAGGGTTTTCCAATTTTCATTCTCCATTCTTTCAAGGTTAAAAATGCCCTTCCCGATCTCTTTTATCCTGTAAGATCCGCTTACATCTGACTTTTCTTCACCGGATAAAGGCATCGGCTGGCGGACAGAATCTCCAAAACCAACATCTACCAAGTAAGGAAAATGACCTATCGAAACAAGAATGGCTGCATGGGAATCTTCTCTAACCCAGCCATCCGGCTTTTTTACGGTGCAGGATATTAAATGGGCTTGAAAGCCAAGCTCTGACAGCAGCAGTTGGAAGAGACCGTTTAATTCATAACAAAAGCCCCCACGGTTCCGCACCATAATTTTTTCATAAAAAGAATCAACGTCAAGCTCGATAGGAACCTTTCTAGTTACATCAAGGTTTTCAAAAGGGATACTCTCCATATGGCTTTGCTGCAGTTGAGTCAGATACTTTAAATCCGGGTTTTTTTCTGCTGGTACAGATAAACGGTTTAGGTATTCGTGTATTTTCATAAAATCACCTCATAATTACGCAGTACATTTTTATCTTGCTTTATTTTCAAAGTAATGGCAAGCCGTACCCCCTTTAAAAATTACGGTTTGCACTGAAAAGCTGTTTGTACTAAAATGTCAATATATTTACATTTTAAGCAACTATACATACGGGGGAATTAACATGAAGACATTTGAAGTAACTGTTGAATTTTGCATGATGTGAAACTACGCGCCAAAAGCCGCGAGTTTCGCGGAGGAACTATTTTCTCACTTCCGTACTGATATTGTGAAAATGGAGCTGATTCCTAGCTCAGGCGGAGTGTTTGAAGTGACAGTTAATGGTGAAAAGCTTTATTCCAAACTGGATACAGGCGTATTTCCAAAATCAAAATATATTATAGAAAAAATGCAAGGTTAATTCGTAAACCTTCTCCAATAGGAGAAGGTTTTTTTACCGGTCAAAAGAGACTATAATAATATTATGTAAACATTATTTTTAAAATAGGCATACTCAAACTCAGCTCGATCAAGGAATCGCTATATTTCTATTACAGCCAGGCCCAGCTTCGTTTTTGGCAATAAAAATCTCCAGGATTCCATTTGAATAGGCGGCTGTTACTCTTTTATTAATCACCTTAAAAGGCAATTCTACCTTCCGCATACAGGGTTGACCACTTTTTCCCAAGGGAAGTTCCCTTTTAACAGCTTTAATGAAGACCTTATTTTCTTTTAAGGAAACGGTTACATCTTTCTGAACACAGTCTGTCAATAACGCTTCTATGATGATTTCGTTCTCTGTCTCAAATAAATCAATGCGAAAAGTCAACTGATCCATATAGGATGTAATAGGATCAAGGAAAAAATTCTCCATCCATTTCTCCATTTCGCTTAAATTAAAGGAGTGCAAATCTTCCTTTTTATTCATTCCATTACCCCCTTGCTTCTTTCTATAGTATTCATTCCATGCTAATTAGTGAAAAATGGTATAATAAACAGGCTAGTGCTGGAGGGATACTTTTGAGAAATATACTTAGAAACATACCATCTGTACATGAATTGCAAAAGGAAGACAGGTTCAATGAGCTAATGGCCCAGAATGGGCTGGATTTTATACATATGACAAACATCCTGAAAGAAGTTATTTCGGATATTAGACAGGATATATTGGGTGCCCGGTGGGAGAATGATGATCCTGGTACGAAGGGATTCACGGATACACTTTTTAAAAGGGTACAGGAAGCGATCCTATATCGTTATGGCTACACGCTAAAAAGGGTAATTAATGCGACAGGAACGATCCTGCACACTAATCTTGGACGCGCGCGTCTAAGCAGTAAGGCTGCCGCACACATGCTTGAAACAGCCATGAATTATTCCAATTTGGAATACAAACTGGCGGAAGGTGAACGCGGTTCGAGGCATAGCCATGTTGAAGGCCTTGTAAAGGAGTTAACAGGTGCGGAAGCCGCCATGGTTGTTAATAATAACGCTGCGGCAGTTTATTTTATCTTAAAAGCCCTTGCAGTTGATAAAGAAGTTATTGTATCCAGAGGCCAGCTTGTAGAAATTGGCGGATCCTTCAGGATATCAAGTATTATGGAAGAAAGCGGTGCAAAGCTTGCCGAAGTCGGAACCACGAACAAGACTCATTTGTCAGATTACGAAAAAGCCATTAACGAAGAAACTGCGATGATTCTAAAAGTTCATACGAGCAATTTTAAAATTATCGGATTTACAAAAGAAGTTGATACAGAAGAGCTTGCTGACTTATCGAAAGAAAGGAATATTATTTTTTACGAGGATCTTGGCAGCGGAGCCCTTTTTGATTTTAAAAGTAGGGGAATCGGAGACGAACCGGCTGTCAGCGAGGTCATCAAATTGGGGGCTGACATTGTATCGTTTAGCGGCGACAAACTGCTGGGCGGCCCGCAGGCTGGCATTATAGCCGGCAAAAAGGATTTAATCAATAAATTAAAGAAGCATCAGCTTGCCCGAGTACTGCGTGTGGACAAAATGACGCTTGCAGCCCTTGAAGGGACACTCCTTGATTATTTAAAAGGCGAGGCTGGCCTGAAAAATATTCCTGTTGTTCGGGATGTGTTGACAACCAGGGAAGAACTTCAAAAGCGAACAGAACATTTCCTTCATAAACTAGAAAAGCTCTCGGAAAATTATCATTTTTCAATGAAGGAAAGTGCAGGACAAGTTGGCGGGGGGACAATGCCTGATGTGGAGCTGCCTTCCTGGATTGCTGTCTTAAAGCATAAACAATACTCAGCTGAGCATGTAGGACGGCAGTTAAGAACGGGCTTCTCTCCTTCGATTATTGTCAGGATTCATAAAGAAGAAATACTAATTGATCTGCGCACGGTTACTGCAGAAGAAGAGGAGAACATTTTAAACGCATTATCTTCTATATAAAGAAACGACAGCTGCCGCTAAAAACGGCAGCTGTTTTATAATTAGGCTCTGTATAAGAAATGACCTTAAACACAGCCCATATTAAAAAATTTACATATCATGATGGGAATTATGCTTTTGTCTTGTATGGTTGCGGTTTTTCACTTTTTTGGATCCGCTTAAAGGCTCAGGCTGGCCATCGTTATGGCCTTTAGGCGCATTCTTTCTCATGTCTTTGCCATTGTTTTTGTTCATCTCAATCCCTCCTCATGATTAAAGAAATAAGGTGAATTTCACCTGTATTTCTTGTGTTAGTTTGGCTTTTTTTTCGATAAAATTGCCTTGCAAAATGTGGCTATAATTGAACATTTGCTCCTAAACCATTTTGCGGAATATTTTTAACGGCTAATGCGCAATTTAATGGTACAAATTTTTATTAGGAGTGAACAAGGTATGCCATACCATAAAGATAAACAGCAAGCATTCCAGGCAGCACAGCAGGGAATGGAGGACGCACAGGAGCTATATGCTGAAATTGTTAGAGATTCAGCAAGCTACGGCCACCAGCTTAAACATCTTAAGCAGGAAGTAAATGAAGCATATGCGCAAATTGAAAATGCACTGGAAGTTGCCTCTGAACACCAGCGTGCACAGCTGGAACGATTCCAACAGGACTTAAAGTCCATGGTGGATGATGTAAACCAGTATTAAAAGCAGGAAATAAAATGGAGAACCCGGCTAACTCTTAGCCGGGTTATATTATTTATCATTAAATTACTGGTTTTTCTTCCGCTTTTTATTATTTTGTTTTTGCGCTTCGGTTAATGGTTCATTGGAGAATTCTTCATTGTATCCAGTACCCATGCCCTGCCCCTTTGCTGCATTCATGCCCTCAATGATATGATTTACTTTTCGTTTAGCCATAGAAAATCACCTCCGTAGAAGGTATTTTTCCTTGGATTATGACAAATTATGATGAAATTCCAAAGTAGAGCTAATGTTTTATTTATTTTTTCAGCATAATAACCTAGAATGGAAAATTTAAGTCCCTAATTGAAAAACGCTTTCATTTATCGCATTTTAACCATTAAAATGGTTAAAATGAAAATTACTATAAGAAAAACTTATCAGAAACAATAACTTTCTTGTTATTTACTTATATAAAAGGTTGTATTAATATAGAAATTGTGAGAAAAGTGAGGATGGATGAAAATTCAAACTTTTCGACAATTACCTATCACTTGGTATATGATGTTTAATGAAAGAGGGGGTAATACATATGGCAAAGAATGATGTGTTCAATTCCCGCAAATCCTTTGAACTGGACGGGAAGCGCTATCATTACTATCACTTAGGTGCTCTGGAAGAAGCTGGAGTAGGTAATGTTTCCAAATTGCCGTACTCCATTAAGGTATTATTGGAATCAGTACTTCGTCAATATGACGGCCGTGTAATTACTAAAGAACATGTTGAAAATCTGGCAAAATGGGGAACTTCCGAAGTTAAAGAGGTTGACGTTCCTTTCAAGCCGTCACGCGTTATTCTGCAAGACTTCACTGGCGTTCCTGCAGTAGTTGACTTGGCTTCACTGCGCAAAGCAATGGCAGACATGGGTGGAGACCCAGATAAAATCAATCCTGAGAAGCCGGTTGATCTTGTTATCGACCACTCTGTACAGGTTGACAAATATGGCACTCCTGATTCGCTTGAAGCGAATATGGAACTTGAATTCGAGCGTAATGCTGAGCGTTACCAGTTCTTAAGCTGGGCTCAAAAAGCATTTGACAACTACCGTGCGGTTCCGCCGGCAACTGGGATCGTTCATCAGGTAAACCTTGAATTCCTCGCAAATGTAGTTCATGCTCTTGAAACAACTGAAGGCGATTTCGAAACTTTCCCTGATACACTTGTAGGTACTGACTCCCATACAACGATGATCAACGGGATCGGTGTTCTAGGATGGGGTGTTGGCGGTATTGAAGCTGAAGCAGGAATGCTTGGACAGCCATCATACTTCCCTGTGCCTGAAGTTGTAGGGGTTAAGCTTACTGGCGAGCTTCCTAACGGAACAACTGCTACTGACCTTGCATTGAAGGTAACTCAAGTACTTCGCAGCCAGGGAGTAGTTGGCAAATTCGTAGAATTCTTCGGTCCTGGTGTTACACAGCTTCCTTTGGCTGACCGTGCTACAATTGCCAACATGGCTCCAGAATACGGTGCTACTTGCGGATTCTTCCCTGTTGATGCGGAAGCGCTTGATTACATGCGCCTGACCGGCCGTCCGGAAGAGCAAATCAAAATTGTTGAAAAATACTGCAAAGAAAATGGAATGTTTTTCGATCCATCTCTAGAGCCAGTATATACAAATGTAGTTGAAATCAATCTTTCCGAAATCGAAGCGAACCTTTCAGGCCCTAAGCGTCCGCAGGATTTAATTCCGCTATCTGCTATGAAAAAGGAATTTAATGATGCTATCACAGCTCCACAAGGCAACCAGGGCTTCGGCTTGGATAAGAAAGAAATCGACAAAGAAATTACTGTTGAATTTGCAAATGGCGATTCAACTAAGATGAAAACGGGTGCTGTTGCGATTGCGGCGATCACTAGCTGTACAAATACTTCAAACCCATACGTTTTAGTTGGGGCAGGATTAGTTGCGAAAAAGGCAGTTGAGCTTGGAATGGAAGTTCCTAAGTTCGTTAAAACTTCTTTGGCTCCAGGGTCAAAAGTTGTTACTGGCTACCTGCGTGATTCAGGCCTTCTTCCATACATGGAGCAGCTTGGATTCAACCTTGTAGGTTATGGTTGTACAACATGTATCGGTAACTCTGGTCCATTAAGAGAAGAAATCGAAAAGGCTGTAGCTGAAAGCGACCTTCTCGTAACTTCAGTTCTTTCCGGCAACCGTAACTTTGAAGGCCGTATCCATCCGCTTGTAAAAGCAAACTACCTGGCTTCTCCGCCATTAGTGGTTGCCTATGCATTGGCAGGAACAGTCGATATCGATCTTCAAAAAGAACCAATCGGCAAGGATAAGAATGGCAATGATGTCTTCTTTAACGATATCTGGCCATCAACTGCTGAAGTTAATGAAGTTGTTAAACAGTCTGTTACACCTGAATTGTTCCGTAAAGAATATGAGCATGTGTTTGATGACAACGCTCGCTGGAATCAAATTCAAACAAGCAATGAGCCTTTATATTCATTTGATGATAATTCAACATATATCCAGAACCCTCCGTTCTTTGAAGGCTTAACTCCTAATGCTGATGTAGTTAAACCTTTATCAGGATTGCGTGTTGTCGGCAAGTTCGGTGATTCTGTAACAACTGACCATATTTCTCCGGCAGGTGCGATCGGAAAAGATACACCAGCAGGAAAATATCTTCGCGAGAACGGTGTTGAACCACGCGACTTCAACTCTTATGGATCCCGCCGTGGAAACCATGAAGTTATGATGCGCGGTACATTTGCAAACATCCGTATCCGGAACCAAATTGCTCCTGGCACAGAAGGCGGATTTACTACTTACTGGCCTACTGGCGAAGTAACTTCTATCTATGATGCTTGCATGAAGTACAAAGAAGATGGAACAGGTCTTGTGGTTCTTGCCGGCAAAGACTATGGAATGGGATCTTCCCGTGACTGGGCTGCTAAAGGTACGAACTTACTAGGAATTAAGACAGTTATTGCTGAAAGCTATGAGCGTATTCATCGTTCAAACCTTGTTTTAATGGGCGTACTTCCGCTTCAGTTCAAGGAAGGCGAGAGTGCAGAGGTTCTTGGCTTAACTGGTAAAGAAACAATTGATGTACAAATCGATGAAAATGTAAGACCACGTGACTTTGTAAAAGTTACAGCTACAGATGAAGACGGCAACAAGACTACATTTGAAGCTCTTGTACGATTCGATTCTGAAGTTGAAATTGATTACTACCGTCACGGCGGAATCCTGCAAATGGTTCTTCGTGATAAATTAGCAAACTAAATGCTTCAAACCGCTATGTGATTCGTCACATGGCGGTTTTTTATTTTACAAAAGATACGGGATTAGGTATGTTAGCTGTAGATGAGTTTATTGGAGGGTTAACATTGGGCGCTTTTTTGCTTGGACCATTATTAATTAAGTATAAATGGGTTCTTATTTTGATGGCAGGTATTATATCTTATTTTGTAGTAAGACAGGCTTTGAAAAAAGACGAGGATTTTAAAAAGGACTTTTTAAATGACATCTTCAATGCTGTCTTAATCGGTATTTTTACATACAAGTTCAGTTCAGTTCTCTTCCAGACAAAAAATATTATAAATAACCCTATTGGAATTTTATATTTTTCCGGGGGAACGAAGGGATTGGTTTTAGGGCTTATTCTTGCCCTTGCCTTTATTGCATGGAGAATTAGAAAGAGCCATTATAGGGTACAAAGCTGGTTAAGCGGGATTATTTATGGAACTGTCACATTTCTGTTATCTTTTTGGCTGTTCAGAACCTTATTTATTTTACTTTTCTAGGTTACAATACAAACAAGAAAGCAAAAGGCTGTTTAACCTGTTAGCTGGAGGGAATGTCAGTATGTTCAAGAAGATGATTGCAGCAGCGGTATTGTTTGTATTGGTCACGACAGGCATTGTTCAGGCAGTTGAGAAAGATGAAACAAAGACAGAACCAGTAAATCAAACGGGGCTTGGAATAGGCTTAAAGGCGCCTGAGTTTGAATTAAAAAATCTTCAGGGAGAAACGGTGAAGCTCTCGGATTATGAAGGAAAGAAGGTCATGCTAAATTTTTGGGCAACCTGGTGCCCTCCTTGCAAAGCTGAGATGCCGGATATCCAAAAGTTCTATTCCGAAAAAGGGGATGAAATTGCCATTTTGGCTATTAACATTGATCCTCAATATGATGTGGCCGGCTTTGCCAAAGAAATGCGTGTTAATTTTCCAATTCTTCTGGATGAGGAAGAGAAAGCAGCAAAAGCATATCAAATCTTAACGATTCCCACGACATTTTTTATTGATGAAAAAGGGATTATTAGGAATAAATACTTAAGTGCCATGTCTATAGATATAATGAGACAATATACAGATGAAATGTAACATGAAAGCATCCGCTAACGGGAGGGATGCTTTTTTATATGAAAAAAAATAAGTTCCAAAGTAGTTAAGGTTGTCTGCAAGTTTGAATGACGATAAGACTGGGAAAAGTTTTAAAGGAAGTTTTTACAGTCTTGATTTTTCTGAATGTTTTGTTAATATTAATTCAAATGATGAAACATATGAACTTTTTTCACATATGATGAATTAGCGGATTAAATTTTCAAAAAGTTGTAATAATTTAAACGGTTTCTGGACATAATGACTGTTACAATGTTGTTAAAGGAAGGTGAATGATTTATGAGAAAACTTAGAAAGCGCTCCTTTGCTGAATTAGTATTAGAAAATAAGCGTCAATTACTTAGGGATCAAGATGCAATGGATAAAATTGAAGAACGCCTTGAAAAAAAGCGTCTCGATAAAGCTGAATAGCAGTACTTCCCATTCATGAAACCCTCTTCATCGGACCATACTTTAAATGAGGAGGGATTTTAATGAGCAATCCGAAAAGGCATCCGGAGCATTTTGTTCCCAATCATATCGGCACACAATCACGTGGTTTTGGCGGAAATAAAGGCAAGAAAATGCAGGATACATCCGGTAAGCATGCACAAGTGATACAAACAAAAGGTGAATAATAAACAGGTAATTTGCCTGCCGCTTCCCCCTGCGGCGGGTTTTCTGTTTTTTTTGGATAGATAATCAAGTTCTCTAAAGGCAAGATACCCACACTTTTCCGCAGATAAATTTTCTGCTGATTCACAAACTAATTTTGTACCATCACTCATGTAAGGGAGGAACTTACTATGGCACATAACAAACCCAATCCAGATGACCGAAGCGATAATGTAGAAAAGCTTCAATCCATGATTGTCCATACGATTGAAAATATGGACGAAGCGGAGGAATCGATGAAGTTTGCAAATGCCGAGGACCTTGCCAGAATCGAAGCAAAAAATGAGCGCCGCCGCGAAAGCCTTGCTTCGCTCCGATCCGAGATAAAAGATGAATATCAGGCGCAGCAAAACGGGTACAACGAAGACAACTATTAATAAAAAATCTGCCGAAAAGACCTGATCAAATTTGATTGGGTCTTTTCATCTCAAAAAAAGTTTAAAAGAGCGCTTCCTTATAGATTAGAGAAGAAATATGGTAAGATAAGTTGTGGAAACTAAGAAGAGAAGTGATGAATAGTGGCACAACAGTATAGACAGCAAAAAACAGCCGATGAGCAGGTTCAGGAATGGAAAAATGAACTTGATTATAAGGGATACATACAGAATGAAGCGGATTTGCTTTATTTTATTAAAAACTTGAATGAAGAGAAAGAGCCTAAGCTCCTTTCTGAATTATTAACATTAGCAGGGCTTTCAAGATGCCATAAATTCATTGGCGATAATCTTGGGACTGCGTGGCTTCAAAAGGCAGTCGATCTGGATCCTGAAAATCTTAAGGCTGTTGCTCAATTGGGAAAATCAGAATGGAAAACCAAGTCAAATGTTCTGGAGGGACTGACTTTTCCTCCGATCCGAGAAACGGACAACAGGGCTGCAAAAAAGAAAACGGCAGAACAGTTTATCGAAATTTGCCGCAGTTTTATAAATAAGGCTGATGATGAGCAGGATGATCTCAATAAGAAAATTAAAGCTTATCAGGGTCCTGAGTATCACAAACTTTCTGCAATCCTAGAGAAAGCAATTGAAGAAACAGCTTTGCTCTTAAAGGCATCAGAAGAATATGAACAATCCATCTCTGGCGTATTTCATACTTCTACTTACTACACAGATATGAAAAAGCATCTCATGGAGATTAAACAGCTACAGGAAGAATGGAAAGAAGTTTTTGAAGCTGATGAAGATGAAACGGATTCAGAAAAAGATCCACTGGATGAGTTAAATGAAATGGTTGGGTTAAAGACGGTTAAGAGCAGGGTCCATGACTTTTACCGTTTCTTAAAATATCAAAATGAACGGAAATCACTTGGTTTTCAAACCAGAGATGAACTTAGCCTTAATATGATATTGACCGGCAATCCGGGAACAGGAAAAACAACGATTGCACGGCTTCTGGCTAAAATTTACCACAGTCTTGGTGTACTGCCGCGTGAAGAGGTAATCGAGGCTGACCGCTCACAGCTAGTGGGCGGATTTGTCGGTCAAACAGAAGAAAATGTCAGGTCAGCAGTTGAAAAAGCAATTGGAGGAGTTCTGTTTATCGATGAAGCCTATAGTTTAAAACGGGAGGGACAGACTGGAAGCGACTACGGGCAAACCGCAATCGATACACTCGTTTCACTCATGACAGGGACAGAGTACGGAGGCAAGTTCGCGGTTATTATGGCCGGCTATCCTGAAGAAATGAGGCAATTTCTGGACAGCAATCCCGGTTTGCGTAGCCGTTTTCCGGAATCAAACTTTATTGCACTGCCTGATTATTCAAATGAGGAGCTTCTCTTGATTGCAGAAAAGCTTGCCGCTGATAATGACTATGTTCTGACAGAAGGTGCAAAAATAGAGCTTGGCAAACGGATTGAAAAAGAGCGGGTGGATGACACGTTTGGCAATGCCCGGACTGTCAGAAATATAGTTTTGGATGCCATTTTTAAAAAAGGATCCCAATCAAAAACCGATCAAAACATCATGGCATATACACTTCTGGAGAAAGAAGATTTTGAAAGCGAAGATGAGGAACAACAAATGGATCCTCATGAGCAGTTTGATCAATTAATTGGCCTCGAGACGGTTAAAGCAGAGGTTAAGAATCTTGTTTCTTTTGTAAAAATGCAGCAGATACGTCGCGAGAAAGGACTGCCTGTCGTACCGATTCAACTGCATTCCGTATTTACAGGGAATCCAGGGACGGGTAAAACAACAGTTGCAAAAATATATGCAGAACTGCTGAAGGATTGCGGCTTTCTGAAAAGAGGGCATCTAATGGTTGCTAGCCGGGCAGATTTTGTGGCTGGCTATGTCGGCCAAACAACGATAAAAACAAAGAAAAAGATAAGAGAAGCTTTGGGCGGCGTTCTATTTATAGATGAGGCCTACTCGCTGTTATCCCAAACTTCAGGAGATTTCGGGAAAGAAGTCATTGATACATTAGTGGATGAAATGACAAAACATAATGAAAACCTTGTCGTTGTTTTAGCAGGATATCCAAATGAAATGGAAAGGCTGCTGAACAGCAATCCAGGGTTAAAATCCCGGTTTAAAAATTTTTTTCATTTCAATGATTATTCAACCGGTGAGCTTTTGGAAATCATCGTATCTTACGCTGACCAGTACGAATACAGGCTAACGGAGCGGGCAAAGGATTATCTGATGAGCACCTTATCTGAAATAACGATTAATGGGAACGGCCGTTTTGCTGCAAACCTTGCGGATGAAGTGATCCAGGCACAGGCCATGAGAATGGTTTCAGAACTGAGCATCGATCAAGATCATGAGCAGGTTAGCATACTGGAGAGAGAGGACTTCGAGACAGCTTTAAATAAGATGAGAAAAGGGGACTAGCAATGTTAATATCAACAAAAGAAGTGGAAGTCAGATATGCAGAAACAGACCAGATGGGCGTCGTTTATCATGCGAACTACCTGATTTGGATGGAACTCGGTCGGACCCAGATCATTAAAGACCTGGGATTCAGCTATGCCGAAATGGAACAGGATGGAATCATTTCTCCAGTACTGGATATTCAGGCATCCTACAAAAAGCCGCTCCGTTATGGACAAATAGCTACAATTAAGACATGGATTGAAGAATATGACGGCTTCCGTGTCAGCTATGGCTATGAAATTTTTAATGACGAGGGAGAGCTTGCTGTCACAGGCTCTTCGAAGCATGTATGCGTCAAAAAGGATTCCTTCCGCCCGATATCAATCAAAAAGAAGTATCCGGACTGGCACGAAGCATACGAAAAAGTTAAAAAGCAGCCAGAAGAGGCTATAAGCTAATAGTGGATTGCTGTTTATGTAAAGGATGGAGAATGACATGGCTTTCGGCCTTCGGAAAAAAGAGCTTCGTGAATGGAAAATGAAAATAGACCAAGGAGAAATTGCCTTCCTGACCCATTATTGGATTGATGATCGCTTCCCTGGATGTAAAACAGTCACAAAGGTCGGCTGTTCTGATATGGAGAAATTAATCGCATGGGGTGAAAAACATGGCCTAAAGCCAGAGTGGATCGACCGCCGAAAAGATGGTTACTCACACTTTGATTTAATCGGTGAAAGACAAGCAGAAATTTTAAAGAAGGAACAGCTCATGGATCATTTAAAACGATTTAAGGAATTTGGAAATGACGAGGCGGCACGCTGAAAAAACGTCACTGATTTAAAACATAAGAATAGAAGCAGACTTGGTCTGCTTCCGTCCTTACTTATCGTATTTAAATTCTGGTTCCTTCGCTTTTTCATTAAATTCTACGAATAGATCATGATTATCGAAATACCAAAGGTCTTTTTCTTCTATAAAATAAGTGATTCCGTCTTTTTCAGTTTGTACACCTGCATTGTGGGGCTGTTCGTTGGAGACGCCCAGTGAAAATCCCTGCTGGACGGTGCTGCAGCCACCGTATCTTGCAAAAAAGCGGACGTAGTCACCCTTGTTTAAGAGCATTTCTTCTTGATACCATGCGGCAGCCTGATCGTTAATATGTATTTTCATTTTGAAACTCCTCCTCTTGGGTGATAGTAATAGTATAGGCTAGATTTTATTTAAGTGCGAATGATTCAATTTGAACAGTCCATCCAAGTTTCATGGTAATTCATTTAATTCTTTATAGAGGTGATAAGATGATTTCCTATCGGTTTTTTAATTTTTTGGGTGCCATATTGTTTGCGGGGATTGCCCTGCAGATGTTTATCCAAACCAGCGGTGTAAAAAAACTAATAGAAGCAGGGAGCTTTGTAGCAGTTTCTGCACTTTTGTATTTTATCCTCGTTTCTGTTTTTCATAAAAATAAAAATCTTTTTGTCCCGTTGATGGCAGTATTGGTTTTGCTTTCTGTCGGAATGATTTTTCTGCAGGAAATGATTTTCGGAGGAGCGCACTAAGATAAAGTAGGAGTACTTGCATAAAAACTGCAAGTACTCCTTTTTTTATCCTGAAAATGGGATGAAGCCGCTAAGGATCATTAATACGTTGATTACGGCATGCCAAAGTATAGCGGGGATCATGCTGCCAGATTTGACTGTTATGGCTCCATAGAATACCCCTCCTATGGCAAATAAGAGACATACAGCAAGAGAGTAACCAAGCATCAAATGGGAAAATCCAAAAGAAATTCCGGAGAAAATGACAGCGGCTTTTTCTCCTGCCAGGTCTGCCATCCTAGTTAATAGAATACCCCTCCATAAAAGTTCCTCCATAAATGCATTTACAACGGAAAAGCCAATTAGGAATACAAATAAATCAGTCACAAAAGGAATATCAGCTGATAAAATGGCAGGGGCTAAAATAACGCTATTCATAATCAGAGCTATAATCAAAAATCCTTTAGTTGAAAGCGAATGAAACCCTCTCCATATAAACGGAAAATAAATTCGGGCATCCCAGCTAGGTTTTTGCCAATAGCGATTTGCAGACTTATTAAATTTCTTACTAACATATATAAGAAGCAGGATAGGTATTATTAACAGAACACGGTTAAGGATCAATAATATATAAGTGTGAAAAGGCAGTTCATCAAGCAGCCTGTCTCCATACAAAAATAAAAGATTGCCGGTCAAATAAGCGGCAATGGTCCAGGAAAATACACGCTCTTGCCGTGAAGTAAAAACTAAAAAAAGAATAAGTGCAAAAGTGAGGAGAAAAGCAAAAATAAAAAGCTTAAATTGAAAAAGCAGAAGAACAGCCAGAAAAATGCTCAGCTGTAAATAGACAAATTCTTTTTTCTTCATATGAGAGACGTCCATCATCATCACCCTTTTGACCTATAGGTTATTTTACATTTTTCTCACATTAAAAAGCGCCTGGTCAAGGCGCTTTAGTGCAGCTTTCCAAGCATATGTTTCTGAATTTCGTTGTACTTGGATTCTGCATTTTTCATCCCATAGCTGCCAGCTTCCTTTAAAGGGACGATTCGATAATTTTTCAGCTGTTTATTGCTCACATAGGTTGGAAAGAAACTTGGATTGGAAAGTTCGATTTTGACGCCCTTTTGGTCAATATATTTAGTTATATGCACTGTTGCCAGGCCGCCGATATCTTTATAATCATGCATTTGGCCTGACAGGAAATTGCCAAGGGAATATACGATGAGGGATTTTCGTCCATCTTTAGCTTCAATCCATTCCATGGGCTGGAGTACATGCGGGTGGTGGCCAAATATAATATCAACACCTTCATCAACAAGATACTTCGCCAGCTCCTTTTGCTCATCCGTTGGCTGGAGCTGGTATTCATTTCCCCAATGCAGGCTCATGACAACGATGTCTGCTTCATTTTTAGCCCGGTGAATTTCCTCCTGCATTAAAGGTTTATCAATTAAATTAACAAGATAATCTTTTCCTTTTGGGACAGGAATGCCATTTGTACCATAGGTATATGATAGATAAGCGGCTTTAATGCCGTTTATATTCATGATTTTTAATGTTTGCCGCTCGTTTGCAGACCTGCTTGTTCCCACATGGGGCAATCCAATTTGATCCATATAGTCCAGTGAAGCTTTAAGGCCTTCTTCACCTTTATCCAGTGAGTGATTATTTGCTGTTGAAACAATATCAATTCCCGCATTCATCAGGGCATCTCCCACCTCCTGGGGACTGTTGAACATCGGGTAACTGGAAACACCAATGGCCGTTCCGCCCAAAATGGTTTCTTGATTCGCTAGAAGAAGGTCAGGCTCTCCCAGTATTGGTTTTATATGTTCGAACATTGGCTTGAAGTCATAGCTGGCTTGTGTTTTTGCATCTTTATACACCCAGTCATGGATGAGAATATCGCCAATTGCCCCAAGAGTTGCCTCCTCCTTTAGCCCTTTGCTTACCATGACAGATTCCCGGGCCTGGAAATGAAATTGAGCAGGTTTTTTGGCTGCAGCAGCAGCTTTATTTTCTGTATACATTTTAAAAATCAAAAAGAATGAAAGTAATACTAATGCAGAGCAAAAAAGTGTGGAAAACAATAATGTTTTTTTTATTTTCATAAAAGTAATCCCCTTCATGTGTAGGCATAAAAATATATCAATAGGCTTAAATTTAATATAATATAAATTTATACATTTTTCCTTATATTTTTAAAATTTATTTTTTTATGGCGATTCTTGTCGTTTCTTTTACTCAATCATGGGTAAAATAAAGAAAAATATCTTAAAAGAGGTGAATCAAATGTTAAGATGACTGCCAATGCAATTAATGTGATTTTTAATGCCATTGAAAATGAAAAGAAAGGCAAGCCTGCGGAACAATTGTATGTCCGTCTTTCAATGGGTATTGGTTGAGGCGGTCCTCAATTAAAGCTGTCTCTGGAAGAGCAGCCGTTAAGTGAAGATAAAGTGCTGGAGATAGAAGGGGTCGAGGTGCTTATCCATGAGCGTGACTATATACATTTTGATAGCACCAAGCTTGATTATGTGGAAGATGTCTTTGGAAGAGGCCGCTTTCAGTTATTAAAAATTTAGCTCTGTTAAACTTTCCTGTTGATTTCCGCTTCGATCAACATAGTACCAAGATCCACTATAAGCTTTAACATAGCCAAAAAATTATGATTTACGGTTTTCATAGATCAAAAGCGATGCCGAATGGCATCGCTTTTTTAATTCATCTTCATTTCTTCAATGAAATCAATCAGTTCATCAAAGTCTTTCTCAACTATTATTGGTAACCCATCACAGTTCATATTAGGACAAAATTCAAAAAGTTCAACTAAAAAATCCTCTTTCGGAGAAGCCTCGGTGACAGAAGTAGTGAAGATATAGCTTTGCTCTTTTATCATTTCTGTATTTTTCATTTGACTCACCTTCCGCTAAGACAATTCTTGTTCCACTATTAGTTTACTATCTAACCGAAGGGGATTTTTTTTATTTCTTGACAAATTAACGAACAATTAATCAACTATTTTTCTTGTTTGAAAATAGTGGAAGTTCAATCTTAAATACAGTTCCAGCACCAGGCTGAGAATAGAGGAGTATGTTGCCCCCATGTTCCTCTACAATTTTCTTGCAAATAGACAGGCCAATGCCTGTTCCGTTTTCTTTTGTTGTATAAAAAGGGACGAATAATTGGTCAATAGTCTCCTGTGACATTCCCGGACCGTTATCCTCGACAATTATATAGGCTTTTGCTTGTTTTGTTTCAGCTGATAGTCGGATCCTGGCATCTGACCTGTTAACATTTTGAAGTGCTTCTAACGCGTTTTTTATAATGTTCACCAATACCTGTTTAATCTGTTTGTTATCACCAAAAACTGATGGAATGACATCGCAAGGTTGTATGGAAAAATCAATATTATGGAGATGTCCTTCGCTTTCAAATAATATCGTCATTTCTTTGATGAGTTTATTGAGCGATATTTCTGTTTTTTTCTTCTCCGGCGGCTTAGCGGCATTTAAAAATTCGTAGATAATATCATTGGCACGATTAATCTCTTCTAATGCAATTTCAGCATATTGCTCTTTGCCGATCTCGTTTAAATACGGTTTTAACAGCTGAATAAAACCTTTTACAGTGGTTAAGGGATTTCTGATCTCATGTGCAATGCCAGCGGCAAGCTGCCCAACGTTGGCCATATAATCAGATTCGAGCGAAGCTTCATGAATTTCTTTTGCTGTTTTTTCAAAGAACTTCTTTTTTTCCATCAGTTGAAGATTAAATTGCAGCAGCTTCTTTTCGACACGATCAGCAGTTTTCTTGAATTCCTGGTCTTCTATAGATAGAGGAAAACAGAATAAATGATGGCGATTTTCTTCTTCTTCTACCAGATAAATTCTATGAGGCAAGTACCTATTACCTCGTTTTAATTTTAATACTGTATATCCGTTCCCGTTTAAGTGAACTTTAAAGCTGCTAATTTCATCAGATGCCAAAAAGTTTGTAAATAATTGGCCTGTCCACTTATCATCTTCATTTAAGGAAGCAGACAGAATCTCGTAATTTCCATTTATTAAAAAATAGGGAAACGGCATTTTTTCTAATAAACTTTCTGTTAAATACATTTATTAACCATCCTAACTATAAAAGTGTTTTGGCTGAAACAGCTTTTTATTAAAGTTTACAAATATCATTTTGTGGTAAGTAAAAAGTGATTTAACAGCCCTAAACTAATGTATGGCGAAAGATATCAGATTATGTTTATTTATGTATAAAAAAATAAATAAAATTCGCAGGTCTCAAATTAGGGTAGATGATAAGGTGTAGGTCTATAGAACTAGTATAATATTATTGAAAACTTAGAATCAACAAAACGATACGGCATTGAAGGAGCAAAAAGAATGACAGCAAATGATAAACTAAAAAACTATCTTCTTGAAAATAGCGATACCGTCACTGAAAAATGGTTATCTATAAGGCGGGGGAAGGATGACTCATCCATCTTTTCCAATCATATGCCGCAAAAAATTGTAAAAGAGCTTATTGATTCCAACCATGAACTTATTAGAGTCATTGCTAGTAGTCTTACCCATGAGCATGATGAGAACCTGGAAACGTGGGGCAGGGAAGCGGGTGAAAGAAGGGCAAGAATTGATATAGGGCTTACCAGATCCATTTCCCAATTTCATGTTTTTCGAGATGTACTCTGGGATTATCTTGAGCAGTTTTTTCTGGAAAATAAAATTGAGATTGCAGAAGCAATAAAGCTGGGAAGGAAGGTAGATACTACCCTTGATGGAATAATAGAAGGATTTTCTGCATCATATAGTGCTTATACAGTCAAACGAATGCGTTCCCAGCAGGAAATGATTGATGAATTAAGTACACCAATTATAACCATAACGGATGGAGTGGCTGTACTTCCGCTTATTGGTGATATCGATACACACAGGGCAAAAAAACTTATGGAGCACTCTTTAAGGGAAAGCAGCCAGAAGGAGGTTAATTGCTTAATTGTTGATTTATCTGGTGTCCTGGTAGTAGATACGATGGTTGCGCAAGAATTGTTTAAAATTATTGATGCCCTTGAGCTGACCGGGGTTGAAGTGTCTTTAACCGGGATGAGGCCCGAGCTGGCACATTCCATCGTCACGTTGGGGATCCGCTTTGACCATGTGAAAATGTACAATAATCTTATGCAGGCTTTAAAAGAATTTGGTATTGCACGAATAGAATAGTAAAAGCAGCAGAAAAAAATTCTGCTGCTTTTACTATTCTAGATTTGCTTTAACCGAGCCATTTAATTTTAGGTTCTGTTTTGTTCCTGATCCGCTTTATATTTGCCCTATGTCTGTATATGACGAAGAAGCCAAGGATGGATACAACGATAATCAGGGGTATATCCCAAATAATCAGCGCGTAAATAATCGAGACAATAGCAGCCATGATTGAAGATAATGATACGTACTTCGTTATGTATAGGCTTAAAAAGAAAACTCCCAGTATAATCAGAAACATAAGAGGTACATAGGCCAATAATACGCCGCCTGAAGTTGCGACTGCCTTTCCACCCCGAAATCCTGCAAACAGAGGATACATATGCCCGACTACTGCAAAAACTCCGGCCATTAATGGATGCATGTCCGATCCGAAGAAAAAAGGAAGAGCAGCTGCCAGCGTACCTTTCAAAATGTCAGCTATTGTAACGATCATCCCAGCCTTGATGCCAAGTGTCCGAAATGTATTCGTTCCTCCTAAGTTACCGCTTCCATGCTCCCGAATGTCCACTCCATAAAATGCTTTCCCGACAATTAAACCGGAAGGAATGGAGCCCAGCAAATAAGCTAAAATGATAATAATTCCATAAATCATGAAAACTCTCCTTCACACATTCTTCGTTACTATATTGTACCATGCCAGCAAAGCTGCATACCATGTGCAAATGAAAAGTTATCCATATATTTTTCATTAAACGATATCTTAAAGCTCAAACTCTCTGCAAATTGTTTGATATAGGAATATAAGGGTAATTATTAACTGTCACAGCAATCAAACCCATTAAAAGGAGAGATGCAGTATGGAACAAAACATGAATAATACTAATGGACAAGCAGAAAACGTGGAACAAAAGCTTAACAATATGGGAAGTGAAAAGAAAGAAGAAATTCTTTCTAATTTTGGTGAATTTAAAGAATATCTAAGTGGAAAAGTTTCAATGGGCAAAAAGATGGGCATGGGTGAAGAACAATTAGCCAACACAGCTCAAAAAGTGGGAGACTATTTATCTACCAAAGAAGAACCTCGTAATCGTGAAGAGAAGCTGCTTCAGGAACTTTGGAAGGTAGGCACTGAAGAGGAGAAACATAAGCTGTCACATATGCTTGTTAAGCTTGTAGGATAAATGGCAACCAAGCCAATGGAACAGTTTTTAAGGCGGAGGCACAATCTTCCGCCTTTTTATTTTGCTTTGAGAAGCATAGCAGCGTTTACGATGGTCAAAAATGGTCTATATATAGGTATCTGACTTTAGGGGGAGTCTTAGTGCAAAAGGTTCAGGGTTTTATTAAAAGAAAAAGGGTATGGATTCCCATTTTGAGCCTGATTCTTATTTTAACAGCAACGATTATCTATCAAAGCAATAAACCATTGCCAAATGGCCTTTCTTTCGAGGGGGACGTTTACTCTGTCGAAGACATTCAATTTTTATATGACCTTACTTATGAAAAGAAAAATGGCAAGAGGGAAAGTGATCAGCAGATATTTCAGCGGATAACTGAAGCAATTGGAGAAGCAGAAGATTTCATTGTGATGGATATGTTTTTATTTAATGGCTACCATGATGGCGATCAGGATTTTCCGAATATCAGCGGCAAGATAATGGACAAAATTATTGCCCAAAAGCAAAAACACCCTGATCTGGAGATCACTGTTATTACGGATCGCATAAACAGCACTTATGGATCTCATAGGGTGCCGGAACTTGAGGAACTTAAAGAGAATGGAGTAAATGTTGTTTATACTGCACTTATACCTTTAAGGGATTCAAATCCTATCTATTCCGCTTTCTGGCGCGTGTTTTTACAATGGTTCGGCCAGAGCGGAGAAGGGTGGCTTCCTAATCCGCTAGCCAAGAATGCACCAGATGTAACATTCCGCTCCTATCTGGATCTTATGAACATTAAAGCAAATCATCGAAAGGTATTTGTAACAGAAAAAACAGGGATTGTTACATCCGGGAATCCGCATAATGCCAGCGGGTTCCATTCAAATATAGCCTTTGAAGTGAAGGGGCCCATTTTGTCTGACCTGGTTAAATCGGAACAGGCAGTTGTGGACTATTCTGCATCCGGCAATCTTCCACCTTTTAAGTCCCGGACAAAAGGAGAAAACAGTTCAGTGAAGGCTCAGGTACTGACAGAAGGCAAAATATATAAACATATTGTCAAAGAGATTAATGAAGCGGAGCAAGGTGAATCCATCTGGCTGGGCATGTTTTATCTCGCAGACCGGGGAGTCGTTAATGCCTTAAAAGATGCTGCTGACCGGGGAGTAAAGGTTAAAATGATTCTCGATCCCAATCAGAACGCATTTGGATCGGAAAAGGTTGGCCTTCCTAATATCCCAGTGGCAGCAGAACTGGACAAGCTCGGCCAAGAGAATATTAAGATCCGCTGGTATAACACAGGTTTTGAACAATATCATCCGAAACTTATGTATATAACTGGAAAAGGAAATAGCATTATAATTGCAGGGTCAGCTAATTTTACGAGAAGAAATTTGGATGACCTGAATTTGGAAACAGATTTGAAAATTATCGCTCCGGCACAATCGAAAGTCATGCAGGATGTGGATGCTTATTTTCATAAGCTATGGGAAAATAAAGGAGCGGTATATACAAATGATTATAAATCGAATGAAAAGCTGCCGACTTTAAAATATATTACCTATAGGCTGCAAAAACTCACTCAATTTACAACCTATTAAGAGAATTGTTGCTAAATTGCACTAATATCCAAACTTTTCTTATATTTCTTTCGTTATATAAGGGGGCAAGAAATTAGTGCGAACCTGCCAGCCGTTCTAAATTTCCTTCCCATTTTCTGAACATTTCGATACGATGGTTATAAGGGAGGAAATGGCAATGGCTCATATTGAAACAAACCAGCAAAAGCCTCCAGCAAAAAAGCTTATTTTTGCAGGGCTTTTGTTTGCTTTTATACTGATGCTTTCCAGTGTGTTTATGCTGATATATCCTTTTGCTTCAAAGGAAAAAGCACCCTATTTTAAAGGTGAAAATCCAATTTTATTTGAGGGAAAGCAGCAGGGCAATGCACTTATTGAAGGAGAAGCAGTTTATTTGCCGCTATCTTTTTTAAACGGGTTTATCGATGAGAATATCATTTTTGACGAAAAATCGCAGTCTATTATTATAGCAACTAAACATAAAGTGGTGCAGATGCCTTCTGAATCTCTTACTTATTACGTAAACGAGAAACCAGTCGAGCTGCATTTTAATGTTTTTAAGCAAAATAGAGAAGAGAAATATCTGGCGATTGAGCCTCTTTTAACTTATTACCCGATAACATATTCGATTCTTCCGGATTCAGGAACTGTATGGGTGCAAAAAGACGGAGAGGAGCTGGCTGCCGGAAAAGTAGCTGATAAAAAAATTCATGAAGAAATGCTCCGCCTTCGCACTGATGCCAGTTTGCAGTCAACGTATACAGCTTCTGTTTCTCCAAAAGAGGAAATTCTGGTTGAGGATGTTAAAGAAGATTACTATTTTGTTAGAAAAAAAGACGGGACAGCTGGTTATCTAAACAAAGAATACATCGTAAAAGGAAAGACAGAGCATGTTTCCATTGCTTTAGAGGAAGAGGTGAAACCTGTGCCAAGAATTGAAGGGCCTATCCAGCTGACCTGGGAAGCCGTTTATTCACATAATCCCAATACTTCGCAGATTCCAAAGATGCCTGGCGTCAATGTTGTATCTCCAACCTGGTTTGAACTTTCTAAGGAAGACGGCTCTATTAAGAACCGCGGCTCGATTGAATTCTCAAGATGGGCACAGCAGCAGGGTTACCAAGTATGGGGCTTGTTCTCAAATGCGTTTGATCCGGTTTTGACCCATGAAGCGTTCCAGTCCTTCGAAACAAGGCAGAACATGATTCGCCAGCTGCTTCATTTCAGCAAGCTGTATGAATTAAACGGAATCAATCTTGATATTGAAAATGTCAACCCTGGGGATGGGCCCCTTATTACGCAGTTTGTGCGTGAAGCAACCCCTTATTTTCATGAAGCTGGTTTGATTGTGTCAATGGATATTACGTTCATTTCATCCAGCGGGAATTGGTCAGCTTTTTATGAACGGGATGAACTTGCCGAGATAGCGGATTATATGGTGGTCATGGCTTATGATGAACATTGGGGAAGTTCTCCGGTTGCAGGGAGTGTGGCGAGCATTCCGTGGGTGGAGGAAAACCTGAAAAATCTTCTGGAGGTAGTACCTAATGAAAAACTAATATTGGGAGTTCCTTTATATGCAAGGCTATGGGAACAAAAACAGTCAGGAGAAGTGTCATCCAAGGCTTTATCCATGAACAAAGTAAAAGAATGGCTTAGCGAGAACAAGATTAATCCAGCTTATGATCATGCAAGCGGACAAAATTATGCGGAGCATTATTCGGAAGAAGATCAAACCACGTACAGGATATGGCTCGAAGATGAATTATCTCTGAAAAAACGCGCTGATTTGGCAAGAAAATACAAATTGGCCGGCGTTGCAAGCTGGAGCCGGTATTTTGCAGACGAATCAGCGTGGACGGCATTGTCTTTAGGCGATGAGCAAGTTACTAAAAAATAGAATGAGGCCGGGAGCTAATCCGGGCCTCATTTTTTAATGCAGAGTCTGTTCAGCAACCGATATGTGGCGGAATGTTTTTACTGAAAACAATCCTTTATCGGTCAGCTTTAGTTCCGGTATAACGGGGAGCGCCAAAAACGAAAGTGTCAGAAAAGGGTTGAAGAGCATACTGCAGCCGATTTTCCGCAGTGCCTGATTCAATTCTGATAACCGATCGTAGATGAAGGCTGAATCCCGATCTGTCATGAGGCCGGCTATGGGCAGGGCAAGGTCAGCGAGGACTATGCCATCCTGTACAACAGCCAGGCCTCCTTTTATTTTTGCAGTATGATTAATCGCCACAAGCAAATCTTCGTCAGAGGTGGCGGCAGCGACAATATTATGGGAATCATGTGCAACAGTTGAAGCAATCGCACCACTGCTGATGCCCAGGCCCTTTATGATGCCGAGGCCAAGGTTGCCGGTGTTTTTATGCCTTTCAAGGACGGCAAGCTTCAAATAATCTTTTACAGGGTTGGGCTGGAAATAGCCATTAAGGCTATCCGGCTTTTCCACCAAGTGTTTGGTAACTATACTGTTAGGTATAATGCCAATCATATTGGCATTGCCTTCTCCAATGTCTATTTTAAGATCCTCAAAATTTAAGCTATTAATCCTGACACTGTCTATAATAGAAGGGGCTGGAGCCATATTGGTCTTTGCTGGGTGTTTGATGGCTCCGCCTTCAGCTGCAAGTTTTCCGTTTTTCATTACCCTATCAATATTGACGGTATTCAGATCACTTAGAAACAGTAGATCAGCTTCATAACCTGGAGCGATTGCGCCCTTATGCTTGAGACCAAAGCATTCTGCAGCGTTCAGAGTGGCCATTTGGATAGCAAGCATGGGGTCCACGCCCTCGTTTATAGCCATTCTGACATTATGGTCAATGCTTCCTTCGTTCATAAGGTCGTCAAGATGCTTGTCATCGGTCACAAATAAACAGCGTCGTGCGTTTTGTTCGTTGACTGCTTTTAGGAGAGCGATTAAGTCTCTGGCAGCAGATCCCTCTCTCAGCATGACATGCATGCCTCTGCGAAGACGAACCAGTGCTTCTTCAGCATTTATGCATTCATGGTCGGTCCTAATCCCTGCTGACATGTATACATTGATGCCGTCAGCATTCAGTCCAGCCGCATGGCCATCAATATACTTGGCTTTGCTGCTTGCGCCCTTAAGCTTTTTTAACATTCCTTCATGATTTTGCATAACGGCGGGATAATCCATAACCTCGCCAAGACCGATCACTCTCGGGTGGGCGTAAAGGTCTTCAAGATCCGTGGAACTTAGTTCAGCACCGGCGTTTTCAAATGGTGTGGCGGGTACACAAGAAGGAAGCATAATAAACACATCAAGCGGAATATCTTCTGAAGCTTTGAGCATGAAATCGATGCCTGCTAATCCGCTGACATTTGCAATTTCATGAGGATCCGCGATAACGGTTGTTACACCATGTGGGAGGACAACATTGCTGAATTCAGCAGGCGTAACCATCGCGGATTCAATATGGACATGCCCATCAATGAAACCGGGGACAATGTAGTTGCCCGCAGCATCAATGGTTTGCTTCCCCTCATAGCTGCCCAACCCTGCGATATAGCCATCAACAATCGCTATATCTTCTTGGAGTACCTCTCTGGTAAAAACATTTATAACTTTCCCATTTTTTATAACGAGATCGGCAGGAGTCCTTTTGACTGCCACGTCAATTCTTCTTTTTAAAACCTCCAATGTTAGCTTCATTTAAACTCCTCCCTTTTTAAAGTTAGGCTGTGTTAAAGCTTATTGTTGTATTCGGCACCCTGTTGATTGGAGTGGAAGGTGCTAATCCCGCGAAAATGCATTCGCATTTCCTTCGTGCGGTGTTAATTCGGGGATGTTTAATCAACGCCCAGCGAAGAGGAGCGAGTCAAAGGAAGACCCCGCAGGCGCGAATGCGCCGAGGAGGCTTCCGGACCGCCCGCGACAGCTTGAGCGACTGGAGCGGAAATCAACAGGCCAATCTAACAGAGCCTAAAATTAATGGCCGCCCATGATAAAGTTGATTATAAAAGCTACGCTGACAAAATACATAATCCAGTGGATTTGATCGCGCTTGCCTGTTAAAAGCTTTAATAGAGTATAAGAGATAAAGCCAAAAGCCAGACCCTGCGCAATGCTGAAGGTTAGTGGCATTAAAACAATTGTTAAAAATACGGGTATGACATCTGTAAAATCATCAAAGCTGATATGCTTAATTTCACTAAGCATTAAGGCTCCGACGAGAATGAGTATAGGCGCGGTTGCTACGGATGGAATGAAATAGATTAACGGAGCGAAGATAAGTGAAAGAAAGAATAGCAAACCGACTATTAAAGCGGTTAAACCTGTACGCCCTCCTTCGGAAATACCGGTTGCGTTTTCGACGTATGCATTTAGAGCTGTACTTCCAAAAGTTGCGCTGGCCATGGTTCCAACCGCATCAGCCTGAAGGGCGCGGTCAAGGTTTTCGATTTTGCCGTTTTCGTCTGTAAGGCCGGCTTTTTTGGATAATCCGATCAATGTGGCTAAATTATCAAATAATTCAACAATAGTGAAGGAGAAAATGACAGAAATAATACCATATTGAATTGCCCCCATGATGTCCATTGCCATAAAAGTCTGAGACATGCTGGGCAATGAAAGAGAAGCAACATCGCTGATAGCTTTTGGATAGGCGATAAAACCTACTATCATGGCCAATACGCTAGTGCCCAAAATGCTGATCAAAAGGGCGCCTTTCACTTTTTTAGCCATTAATAGAGCAGCAGTAATCAGTCCGAATAGAGCAAGGAGGGGACCTGTGCTTGTGATATCTCCAAGGCCCACGAAAGTGGCTTCATTTGCTACGACAAGCTCAGCATTTTTCAGGCCAATAAAGGCGATGAATAAACCAATACCGACTCCTATGGCTGATTTCAGCACACCGGGGACGCCGTCGACTATTTTTTGCCGGATACCGGTAACGGTCAGGATTAGGAACACTATACCCGATATAAAAACTGCACCTAAGGCTGTCTGCCAGGATAGTCCCTGCCCCAGCACAACCGTATAAGCGAAAAATGCATTCAATCCCATTCCCGGTGCAACTGCTACAGGGAAGTTGGCCCAAAGTGCCATTAAAAGTGTACAAAATACACTTGCATAAATGGTTGCAGCTAATGCAGCTTCTTTGGGAATTCCTGCATCAGCCAATATGCTCGGGTTCACGAAAATAATATAGCTCATCGTCATAAATGAAGTAATGCCAGCGAGAATTTCTGTTTTTACGTTCGTTTTCCGTTCAGACAGCTTAAAAATCTTTTCTAAAAGGCTTGCCTGGGAGGAGGGAGGGAGACCGGACCCTAAATCCTTTTCAATCATCGACATGTATGATCACTCCTTGCTTAAATTTGCATTCCGAGGTCAGCAAGTCCTAGTGCAAATAAGCTAGAACCGATAAAGATTCAATATTTTTTGTTAAAATATAAAATTTTATAATAGGAACTCTGTTTAATTTCTGGATTAATAGGCGGAAAGTACAATTTGACTGTTAAAATAGCTTAATTCATCTCCGAGAAATAATTAATTATAAACTTATCCGGGAAAAAATTGATATAAACCGTGAAAATTCCGTTTTATCCGCGAAATCGGTTTAACACCATAAATCTGATAAAAAAGTATTACAGTGGTTCAATAAAGACATCCATAATGCCGCCGCATATTCCGCCATCTTCATAAAAGAGGCCTTTTGTGAGATCGACACGCTGCTGGCTGTGCCTGTTCGTCTTAATCACTTCAAGTGCTTTTTCTATTACTTCTGCCTCCCCGCAGCCTCCCCCAATGGTTCCCTCAATTCTTCCGCAAGGGTAAACAATCATTTTGCTTCCTGCTTTTCGGGGAGTAGACCCTTTCGTACGGATAATGGTTGCCAGTGCGGCTTTTTCACCCCCTTTCATGATTTCCAGAGACCGCCTTATGAGGTGCATTTGTTCCATGTGCCGCCCCCCTCATGAAAACCTTTTTTGGCATACTTTTTGATTTTCTCGCTCAAGGAGCTGCCAGATTTTTGATTTTTAACTTTTAAAATTTCGGCCATCACGCTGACCGCAATCTCGGCAGGTGTTTCTGCACCAATATCGAGGCCGACAGGAGTATAAAGATGATCAAAGCTTTCATTTGGGTATTCCTGGCGGATCTCCTCAAAAACTCCGGAGATTCGCCTGCGGCTGCCAATCATCCCGATATAAGCAGGCTGTTCATTGCGATTTAAAAGTTCGGTTAAACTTAAAACATCAAATTTATGCCCTCTGGTCAAAAGAAGGATATAAGTTTTATCCGTAATGTCTATGTTCTTGAAATAGTTTATATAAGATTCGCAAACTACCTCATCCGCTTCGGGAAAACGAATTCTGTTAGCAAATTCAGGCCGGTCATCAATGACTGTGACATAGAAACCGAGCATTTTTCCCATTTCAGCCATCGGTTCACAAACATGGCCCGCACCTGCGACGATGAGGTGAAGAGGGGCTGGGAAGTATTCTGCAAAGCATTCTACAGATGCATCATTGCTGAAAAATCTAACTGAACCCGAGTGTTTTTTGCGTATGAATTTATCGCAGTTTTCAATTAATCTTTGTTTTAAATTAGCAGGAAGGTGGTAATTCGTAAATAGTTTTCCATCGGTATGCAGCAGTGCTTTGGATCCGATCAGCTTGCTGTCCGGATGATCGGTAATTGTCAGCAGGAAAATATCTTTTCGGCTTTTAATCGTATCTTCTAGTTTTTTATACATATCAGGGTTCATCAATTGGATCACCTTGCAGATTGGGTCTTTTTATTTTTAAGAGATTTTAACGCGTTAAATACCCTTTCAGGGGTAGCGGGCAAATGATAAATTCTAGCGCCTGTTGCATCATGGATTGCCGACATAATGGCGGCGATAATCGGAATCATCACTACCTCACCGATCCCCTTAGCCCCAAAAGGTCCTGTTGCTTCCGCTTCCTCAACTGGGAAGGTCTCTATTAGAGGGGTTTCCCGAATCGTTGGAATGATATAGTCAGTAAAATTGCGGGTTTTATGATAGCCATCCTCAATCAAAATATCTTCAAAAAGTGTATAGCCAATCCCCATAACGGCTCCGCCCTCCGTTTGCCCTTCAAGTCCCTGCGGGTTCATCACTTTTCCTGCATCCGGAATGGAAACGACACGAAGGACATCCGTTTCTCCAGTGAGCGTATCTACTTCAACCATCACGACATGAGTTAAATAGCCGTACAAATGATGGGGAGCTCCGCCTGATCCTTCGATCCCTTCTTTTTCTTTGGGAAGGTAAAAATGCCCTTCAACCCTAGTAGTTTTACGATTATCAAAAAGGTATTGATAGATGGATTGATAGGTTAATTTTTTTCCTTCTGCTGATATATAATTTGTGTTGATTGTTACTTTAGAAGCAGGTAAATTAAGCATTTCTGCTGCTGTTTGCGTCAGCAGTTTCACCATATTGGGGGCAGCAGTGGCTACGGCGCGGCCGCCTGTATAGGTAGAACGCGAGGCAGTGACGGTGCCTCCATCCAATGTGCGGGAAGTGTCACCCTGAACCACATGAATATTTGAAATATCACAGTTGAGTATTTCCGCAGCCACCTGGGCATAGACGGTACTGTTGCCTCCACCGATTTCTTCACACCCCACACCAACTAGAAATTTCCCATCCTGCAGCAATTCGATTGATGCTGCACCATAGTCCGGCAGGCCGATTCCCATTCCGATCCCGTGGAAGGAGGTAGCCAATGAGACGCCTCTCTTTTTCCAGGGTTCACTTACTTCGGTTTTATACTTTTCTCTGTTCCTCCACAAGTCGCAGTTTTCCGCTGTTTCCAGTGTCTTAAAAGTCCCGACGCTCGATTTGACGACATGCCCAACACTTGAAACTTCACCCTGATGGTAAACATTTTTTTTGCGCAGCTCTATTGGGTCAACACCCAGTTTTTCTGCAATCATGTCCATATGGGTTTCGATACCCATGCAAACCTGATTAACGCCAAAACCTCTGAAAGCCCCTGCAATTCCATTATTTGTATAAACACAAAATCCTTCTAGATCAACATTCGGAATCTTATATGGGCCGCAAGAATGTTCTATGGCAAGTGCTATAACAGCTCCGCCAAGGGAAGCATAAGCGCCCGTATCACCAACTGCCCTAACCTCGTTTGCAAGGAGTGTTCCGTCACTTTTGGCCGCTGTTTTCATCTGGACTTTAAAAGGATGCCGCTTTATTCCGGCAATCACCGACTCTTCACGGCTGTAATGGATTTTAACAGGCCGGCCGTTCGTATGCATGGCTAATAACGCAAGATAAATTTGAACCGTTATTTCATCTTTCCCGCCGAAAGCACCGCCAATAGGGCTGGAAATCACCCGAATGCGTTCAGGATTATAGGCAAGCGAACGGGCAATCTGCATCCGGTCCCGGTATGCATACTGGCCTGGGCAGCGAATCGTAATAAATCCTTCCTCATCCATAACTCCCCACCCGCCTTCCGTCTCAATAAAAGCGTGCATTTGCCGCGGGGAATAAAAGGTATTTTCAACAATAATATCTGCTTCCTGAAACGCTTTTTCGGTATCCCCATTTTTGATGATTACTTGACTGTGAATATTCCCGTCAGGATGAAGCCGGGGAGCGGAAGGTGTCATAGCAAGCTCTGCATCTGCCACAACCTCCAATGGTTCGTAATCCACTTTAATTAGAGAGAGAGCCTGTTCGGCAATTTCCAGGGTTTCTGCTGCCACAAGCGCAACAGCATCGCCCGTGCAGCGGACCACCTTAGAGCAAAGGACTGGCTGATCGGGCACTACGATTCCAAATCCGTTAAATCCGGGAATGTCCTTGTGTGTCAAAACACATATTACTCCAGGAAGCTTTTTGGCTTCTTCCGTGTCAATATGGTTGATTTTTGCATGTGGATATTCGGACTGTAATACTTTTCCCCATACCATGTTATCGAAATGGTAATCCGTCATATATTTTAATTCCCCTGTTACTTTCTCAGGGCCGTCTATTCTCTTGACTCTTTTTCCAACCCACTTAAAGGATTCAGGATTGGTTTGGTTATCGGTCATCGATTTTCCCACCTCCTGATCAATCGGTATAATCCTCTTTCCAGCAGAGCACTCGCCATATCCCGCCGATAGGTTGCAGTCGCTCTGACATCTGTGATTGGCATGACTTCTTTCCAGGCAATCTTGGCGATATTCTGGATTAAATCTTCTGTCAGCGGTCCCTGGGAAAGAAGGGATTCACATTTTTTTGCACGGATGATCGTTGGGCCGACCGCTCCAAAAGCAATTTTCCCGCCTTGGCAGTGCCGGCCTTCGATCATTCTTAAGGAAATCGCGACATTCACAATAGAAATAGATTGGGCTTTCCTGGGGCCGAGCTTTTGGAAAATACCGATCTCGTTTGGCACTTGCGGCTGAATCAAGATGTTCGTAATCATTTCATTCACTCTTAAAACAGTCCTTCCCGGACCAGTGAAAAACTGTTCAATGGGAACGAGCCTTTTGGTGTCTAAGGAGCTGATTTCTAGTATGGCTCCAAGGACATATAAAGCCGGGATTGTATCTCCTGCCGGGGAAGCAGTTCCGATATTGCCGCCGATTGTTCCCATATTTTGCATTTGCGTAGCCCCAACCTCGCGGGACGCCTCAACCAGAACATCCGCTTTTTTCTGAAGCAGGGGAGATCGGACAATGTCTGTATGTGTAGTTAAGGGGCCGATATGGATGCAGCCTTCTTTTTCTTCGATATAGCGCAGTTCTTTTAAGTTCTTTATATTAACCCAAACCTCAGGGCGCCAATTTCCTTCCTTCATCCTTACTGTTGCATCTGTTCCGCCTGCAAGCAATTTATGTTTTTTATTCGTTTGGGCAAGAAATGCAAGGCATTCAGAAAGAGAGGAAGGTGTGATCATATCAATTTCAGAAACAAGCATGGGCAAACCTCCTTATTTAATTTTTTGGCTCTGTTAAAGCTTATTGTTGTTTTTTAGCACCCTGTTGATTGGAGCGGAAGGCACGAGCTCCTCGAAAATGCATTCGCATTTTCTTACGACGAGGTGTTTATTGAGGACGCTTATTCAACGTCCTGCCAAAGGGAGACCCCACAGGAGCAAAGCGACGAGGAGCGTCGGACCGCCCGCGGAAAGGGAGCGCCTCGTGCTGAAATCAACAGGCAAATTTAACAGAGCCAATTTTTTAATGCATGTAAATAATCTTCCGGAGTATTTAAATTTAAATGGATAGAAGAATCATCTACAGGAACTTCTTTTACGAGGCTTTTATGCTTTTGAAAAACACTTCTCAGCCCCTTAGTTTCTTCTTTGATGGCTGAAAGCTCTTCACGCAAAACCGAAGAAAAGACAACGGGATGTCCTCTTTTACCCTGAAAGACTGGGACAGTAATTAGGCTGTTTTCTTTGATTTGTACGTTATAAAGCCGGCTTAATGTCTGGGCTGATGACGGCTGGTCAACCGCTGTAATTAAAATGTTTGATGAGGAATCGTTTGCTGTATTAAGGCCCGCAATGATGGAGGAACATTTCCCAGTATGAAATAAGTTATTTTTAACGACTTTGACCGGATAGTTTTTTGCAATCTTTTCTAATTCTTCAGACCTGTAGCCTACAACAGCGATAACATCTGAAAAAGGTGATTCAAGCAGTGTCTGCAGCTGGTATTCAAATAATGTCCGTCCATGCCAGGGGAGCAATCCTTTTAATTTCCCCATCCGAGTAGACTGTCCTCCTGCCAAGAGAATGGCCGCACCCGCCATTAGCCTGTAATGGTTTCCTTTTTGGAATTATTTTTGGCTGCGGCTGATTGGACAGCTTTGATAATTTTGGTATAGCCTGTGCAGCGGCAAAGGTTCCCGCCTAGTGCTGTTTTTATTTCATCCGTAGTTGGAATGTGGTTAATTCCGTTTAAAAAAGCTTTTGCAGAAACAATAATTCCAGGTGTACAGTAACCGCACTGTGTAGCACCTTCTTCAACAAAAGACTCCTGAATTACATCCAGGTTGGGAGTTAGCCCCACACCTTCGCATGTGATAATGTCCTGACCTTCTGCCTGGCCGGCAAGGACAAGACAAGAACAGGCAGCCTCGTTATTGATTAGTACAGAGCAGGAGCCGCATTCTCCTTTTCCGCAGCATTCTTTGCTTGCAGTCAGCCCGAGATCTTCTCTAAGGACATCGAGAAGAGTTTTGGCAGGCGGGCAGGTAATCGAGCACTGTACTCCATTAACTGTTAATTGAATGGTTTTCAATTTTATGCCTCCTTATCGAAAGGGAATCTATAGGAATTCCCATTGTCAACCTATTAATTTTTTGGAAGGAACAGAGCTGGATAGGCAGTTAGTCCTTTTTGGCAGATTTGAATATTGGAGTATTGTAGTCTGGAAGTTTTGGTGTTTTTAACTAAGATATTATGCCTTTTCTTCTAAATAGACTAAAAAACATAAAAAAATTCCCAAATACGAAAAGAGTCTTGTGCAGATATAGCACACATCTCTTTTCGTAGTCAGGAATTTACGGTTCCTAGTAGAGACCCTCAAACCAATTTTTGAGGTTATACGAAAATCAGGTAAATATTTTTTTTCATAGAGAGGATTATGGCCAATTTTTATAGAAATTAGGGGTGAGTTGCTTTGAAGTTTAATAGCTCCCTTAATATTTTGTCAAGTCTAAATTTTCTGAAAAATAATATTGACGCATAAAACCTGTTTGTTTAATATAGTGTATAACAGGAGGACATTATGACTTTTACCTCATCCCATTTTCATCCAACTTTTAAAAAAGACCTTGCTCACCTATATAACCGTATTAACCAGGAGATATATGGTGTGGGAGTGAAAAAACAGCGGATTGAAACCATTGATGACAGAGTGATCATTTTTGCACAGCATAAGCGTGTACAGGCACTGAAGATGCTAAGCAAAAACTTTCATCACCTAACCATTTCGGTTGATTCTGCATTGATTGCAGAGTTTAAATCATTGTTTAAGGTGCATATTGAAGCAACTCTTGATCTCGAAGTAAGGACCATTTTAAAAGATTATGATCCTGTTACAGAAGAAGCATGCACAATCATATATTTTAAAGAGTAAAAGATTATATTTGGGATAGCTGTGTATGACGCATTTATCTTAAATCCATATGAAGGCGGTTCCTTCAGCTTTTGTTTACCGAAAGCTTTATGAAACCGCAGCAATAGATCATCCGTTTGTGATGTGTTCTATTGCTGCGGTTTTTTTTATATCTTTTTTTAGGGAGGTGATTTGGACATTCGTTGTTGCTGGTCCATGCAAAAGAAAACAAAAGATAAAACCTGGAGGGGAAGCTTTTGGGAAAATTAAATCCTTGGAAGGTAGGGACTTTGGGGTTTCAGCATGTTCTGGCCATGTATGCGGGAGCTGTGATTGTACCTCTAATCGTAGGCCCTGCAATTGGTCTAAACGCTCAGCAGCTTGCTTACTTGATTTCAATTGATTTATTTACTTGCGGGATTGCCACTTTGCTTCAAGTGATAGGAGGGAAGCATTTTGGCATAAAACTGCCTGTGATCCTGGGATGTACGTTTACAGCTGTGGGGCCGATGATCGCCATTGGCAATCTGCAGGGGATTACTGCCATTTACGGCGCCATTATCGCTTCGGGCATCATCGTTATGATTTTGTCCCAGTTTATGAGTAAAATCATGCGCTTTTTCCCGCCTGTTGTTACAGGTTCGGTTGTGGCGATAATAGGGGTCTCGCTTATTCCTGTTGCGATGAATAATGCAGCAGGAGGACTTGGATCACCGGATTATGGAAGCGGAAAAAATCTGTTTCTTGCCGTATTTACCCTTGTGCTGATTATTGTCATGAACCGTTTATTTAAAGGGTATATGAGAGCCATTTCTGTCTTGCTTTCACTCATCGCAGGCACCATTGCTGCTTATTCTATGGGACTGGTAAACTTGTCGGAAGTTTCGGATGCCTCCTGGTTTCATGTTGTCCAGCCATTTTATTTCGGCTTTCCAACCTTCAATGCATCTGCCATCCTTACCATGACCCTTGTTGCCATTGTAAGCATGATAGAGTCTACGGGGGTATTTTTGGCGCTTGGTGATGTGTGTGATAGAAAGCTAGACTCCAAAGATATTAAAAAGGGACTTCGGGCTGAGGGGCTTGCTGTTGCAATAGGAGGCGTTTTTAATGCTTTTCCATATACTTCTTTTTCACAGAACGTCGGCCTTGTTGCCCTCACGAAGGTAAAGACCAGGAATGTCGTTATCGCTGCTGGAGTAATTCTCATGGTTCTAGGGCTTTTGCCTAAAGTAGCTGCTTTAACAACGATTATTCCTATGGCTGTTCTGGGCGGGGCCATGATCCCAATGTTCGGTATGGTTATATCTTCAGGTATTAGAATGCTTTCATCCGTAGATTTCTCCAAAAATGAAAACTTGCTGATTGTGGCCTGTTCAATAGGTATCGGACTGGGCTCAGCCGTAGTTCCGCAAATCTTCGAAAGTCTCCCTACTAGTGCCCGTTTGCTAGTGGAAAATGGAATTGTACTAGGAAGTATTACGGCAATTTTATTAAATTTGGTATTTAATCACAAAGATTTAAATATAAGTGATAGAGAAAGAATCGAACAGCTGAAGACTGATCACTCAGCTGAAGCGATTTAATAGAATGATTTCTTTCAATCTGCCTTGAAGCAGAAATCCAAATAATAGATAGGAGCAGGGTAAATGGATTTAATTTTGAAAAACGCAAATATTCCTCAGGGAGATCGTCAAGTATTAACAAACATTCTGGTAAACGAAGGGAAGATTGTAGGCTACACCAATGATATCAGCTTCCTTAATGCCAAAAAAGTGATTGATATTGATGGAAAGCTCGTTGTGCCAGGCTGTATCGATCCACACACCCATTTCATGGATCCTGGTTTTACTCACAGGGAAACTTTCGCGACAGGCAGCCGGTCTGCTGCAGCCGGCGGTTTAACTACTATTATCGATATGCCTTGCTGCAGTAAACCTTCTGTCCGGGATGGTGAGAGCTTTAATAAGAAAATAGCGCCTATCCGGGGCCAGGCTTATATAGATTATTGCTTCTGGGGCGGAATGACTGGTGAAGATGCCCGTGAAGGATGGATTGACAATATATATCCTCAAATTGATCAAGGGGTTGTTGCATTCAAGGTTTATATGACACCTTCTGTGCCAACTTTCCCTAAAGTCTCAGATGCTGAAATGCTGGAGATTTTCAGCAATGTAGCCAAAACAGGCCTGCCCATTGGCGTCCATGCTGAAAATTATGATATATGCACCTTCTATTCAAAAAAGCTTGAAAAAGAAGGCAGGATGGATGGTCCTGCATGGGCGGAAGCGCGTTCCAGCCTTGCTGAAAAAGTGGCAATCGAGTTAATCCTGAGTTTTGCAGAAGCAACAGATGCTCGTGTTCATGTAGTACATATGAGCACAAAGGAAGGCGTCGAGCTTGTAAAGGCAGCAAAGAAACGCGGTGTGAAAGTAACTGCAGAAACTTGCCCTCACTATTTAGTCCTAAATGCCAAGGATGCCATGACTGAACGCGGGGCATATGCAAAAATTGCACCTCCATTGCGCGGAAAAGAAGACAATGAGTCTCACTGGCAGGCACTTGCTGATGGAACGATTGATTTTGTTGGAACTGACCATGCCCCATATGAAATTGCTACGGAAAAAGACTATCCTGGAGCGACAATCTGGAATACATTCCCAGGGATACCTGGCGTAGAAACAATGGTTCCGATCCTTGTGAGTGAAGGATTAAACAAAGGCCGTTTATCCCTTTCCCGTTTTGTAGAGGTTACAAGCCGAAATGCAGCAATCCATTATGGTATCTATCCGAAAAAAGGTTCCATGGAAATTGGGGCAGATGCTGACTTCACGGTCATTGATCTAAACAAAGAATATGTGATTGATGAGCAGAAAACAGAATCCATGGCTAAATATAATCCGTTGCATGGCATGAAGCTTAAAGGAAAGCCGGTACAGACGATTGTCCGCGGAAATATTGTCTTTGAAGAGGATAAAGGTATTACGGGCGAAGCCGGATACGGAGAATTTGTACCGCGCCAAAGCATTCAGCGCCTGGAGAGAACATTTAAATATGAAAAATATAATGAAGTGAAAGTAACTTCCAAAGAAACAGTTAAACAATAAGGCTCTGTAAAAGCTCATTGTTGTTTTTTCACTCAGTTGATTGGAACGGAAGGCGTAAGGCTCATCGAAAATGCATCCGCATTTCCTTCGCGGGTGTTGATCGAGGATACTATTCCAATGGCTTGCGGGAAAAGGGAGTTAAAGGGAGACCCCGCAGGCGCACTGCGCCGGAGCACCCGCGGTTTTGAGCACCTGGAGCGGAAATCAACAGACAAGGATAACAGAGCTAATAATAAAGAGAGAGGTTGGGTTTGGATGGAACTAAGAGGAAATAAGCATTGTGTGGTTATTATTGATATGCTGAATGATTTTATCGGGGAAAAAGCCGCTTTACGATGCGAAAACGGGGAAAAAATCGTTCCAAAAATTCAGGAACTCATTGAGTTTGCCCATGAAAATAATATTCAGGTGGTACATGTCCAGGAAGCCCACCGGAAAAATGACCGCGATTTCCGGGTGCGGCCTGTTCATGCTGTAAAAGGTACGTGGGGATCCCAGTTCATTCCTGAGCTGCAGCCTGATGAAAGCAAAGGTGACTACGTTGTGCAAAAAAGACGTCACAGCGCATTCAGCTACACAGATTTCGACCTTTTCTTAAGAGAGGAAGAAATTGATACGGTCGTGTTAACAGGTGTTTGGACGAATGTCTGTGTACGCAGCACGGCTTCGGATGCTTTATATCATGGCTATAACGTCATCTGCATATCAGATGGAACTGCCTCCCAGGATGATGATATGCATGTATCCGGTTTGCGTGATATTGACATCTTTGGCGACATTTTAACTACAGAAGAATACAAGGAAATGGCTAAAAAGAAGTTCTCCCAAGACAATAAAGTTGTCTAAATCACACACATCCGAAAGAAAAAAGCGGATATTAGTGGGAATTACCGGGGCAAGCGGATCGCTGTACGGATATACATTGATCCGCGCCCTCCATCAACTCGGAATAGACACGCATTTAATTGCAACGGAGATGGGAGAAAAGGTCATGCAATTTGAATGCGGAGTCAAGATGGAGGAGCTCAAGGAATATGCCACTATACATAGCAACCGAAACCTTTTTGCCTCGGTTGCGAGCGGCTCTTTTCAGACAGATGGGATGGTGATTGTTCCTTGTTCCATGAACACATTGGGCGCGATTGCAAATGGTGTAGGCGACACTCTTCTAAGCAGGGCAGCGAGTGTTGTACTTAAAGAAAACAGGAAGTTTATTATTGTTCCGCGTGAAGCCCCTTTCCATTTAATCCATTTGCGCAACATGACGGCCCTCGCTGAAAGCGGAGCGTGCATCATGCCTGCATCACCAGGGTTTTACCATAAGCCTACGGAAATATGGGAGCTGGCCAATTTTATGGTCTCCCGTATTCTGGATATGCTGGATATTGATCATCAGCTTTTGGAAAGATGGGGGGAAGCACAATGAACCCAGTAACAATGAGGGCACTTTTGGATAATTGGGAAGGAAGAGGCTTGCTTCACCGGGTTAGAAAAGAAGTTAATCCTTTATATGAGCTTGGTGCTGTGGTTAATGCCAGAAATGGAAGAGAACCTTTTTTATTTGAAAAGATAAAGGGCTATCACACCCCGATGGCTGCCGGTCTTGGAGGTGACAGAGATCTGCTTGCGGATAGCATGGGGATCAAGGCATCTGACCTGGTCCCGAAAATAATCGAATCGATCGTCAATCCAATACCAACCACTTTAAAGCAAACCGGACCCGTACAAGAAAATCTGGTAACAGGCGATTTTGATCTGGCAGATTTGTTTCCGATCCCAACCTATCATGCGGAAGACTCCGGTGCTTACTATGTTTCAGGCATTCTCGTGGTGAAAGATTTATCCGGCCAGAAACGCTATACCTCAATCAGAAGGATGCAATACTTAGGTGGAAACCGCACCAATATCCTCATAACTTCTCCGGAATTAATGGAACAGTATGCACATTTTGAAGAAATGGGGGAACCAATGGAAGTGGCAGTTATGTTCGGTGTTGTGCCTGCTGTTGTCTTGAGTTCCCAGATCAGTACCCATCTCTACCATACAGATAAATTGGATGTGGCAGGTGCATTACTTGGACAATCCCTGGATGTGGTTCAATGCAAAACAGTAGATTTGGAAGTTCTAGCTGAGGCAGAGATTGTTCTTGAAGGCCGGATGCTTCCTCATGAAAGAGAAATGGAAGGCCCATTTGGCGAACTGGCCGGCTATTATGGAACCCAAACTCCTCAGCCAATTGTTGAATTTTCGGCTGTTACGTACCGCAATGACGCGATTGCACAGACCATTTTCCCTTCAAGCTATGAAGAAAAGCTGCCAATGGCGCTGGTCAGGGAGGCAACCCTATTCAGTACGGTCAGGCAGGTTGTTCCCAATATAAAAGCAGTCCATATCCCCATGGGAGGCGTGGCCCGTTATCATGCAGTGATCCAAATCGAAAAAAAGCATGAAGGGGATGGAAAACAGGCTGCACTGGCCGCTTTTGCCAGTGATAAAGATTTGAAGCATGTGGTAGTTGTGAATGATGATGTGGACATTTTTGATTCGGACGATGTGGAATGGGCCATTGCAACCAGGGTCCAGGCTTCTGATGATGTCTTTATTGTCCCTGGTGCAAAAGGATCGCCGCTGGAATCTTCTCACCATTTAAAGGGAGTCACCGACAAAATGGGAATCGATGCTACTTTTCCGCTTGGAAAGGAAGAGTTATTTAAGAGAACATCGATTCCATTTGAAGTGAATCTTGAAGACTATTTATAGGAAATTATAAATATCAAAACTTTTAAGTTTAAAAAATAGCACCTTCCGCTGTCTCTATAGAGGAGGATTAAAATGAAAGCAATTGGCATGATCGAAACAAGGGGGTTAACAGCCGCAATCGAAGCGCTCGATTCAATGGCTAAAGCTGCAAATGTAAGTTTAGTTGATATGAAACGCGTGGGTTCAGGACTGGTGACAGTAATCGTTGAAGGGGATGTTGCAGCCGTAACAGCCGCTGTAGAGGTGGGGAAAACCGCCCACAGCAAGACTGGCGGAGAACTCGTTTCAGCTAATGTCATCCCTCGCCCCCACTTTGAACTGAGCAAGATCCTATAAAGGAGGTGGAAATGGAGTGTCGGATTTCATAAAAAGCGTGGTCCAAGAAGTCATGAAGCCGTATCAAAAGCCAAAGGTGAATCCTATTATGGCAAAACCTCCTCAAGCAAAGAAAACTGAACAGCCGCCTATGAATGAAATGAAGAGTAAACAGGCAATACCGGGGATCAGCCGCCCGAATTATCAGCGGGCAAAAATGGATAAGAGGCTTTCGGTTGCAGCCGCTGCTCCACCTTCTCATCAAAGAACGCATATGTCTAAACAAGTAAAGCCGCAACAGCATTCGAACGTCTCTACTAATAGGGCAAAAGGATACTCAAAAGAGCCTCTCGCACAGCTGCAAACCATTTCCTTAATCCAGGGCAAAAAGCCTGCAGGCTCCAATGAATCTTTTTCTTCACAACAGCAGCGTTCAGCAAGAGAAAGCAAACTAATAGGTCAAACAGCAGATGGCATTAAAGCATGGCTTTTCAATGACTTGCACTCAAGCCTTGAAAATAACTTTCAGCGATCATTAAAGTCAAATTCAATCGGCGTCATCACTTCTGAAAAATGTACGGCAGGACAACTTTTTTTCTTAAATGACCTTTTAAGAGAATACCCTTCCATGAAGTATTGTTTAACGTGGGATAAGGAAAGCCGGCAGAGCTTTGTTTTGGAATTGTATGAAGACAACGAACAAGCGCTTCTTGAAGCGGTAAAGGTTTTTTATAAAAAGGTTTCTCAAAGAACGTATCAAACCATTCACGTTTATAAAGCCAATTCTCCGAGCCCATGGCTAACGAAACAGCTTGATATTCAGGCATCCGTGAGCGGAGCAGCAGTGATTGAAGGATTCGATTATTATACAGGAGTTTTATTGGCTGACCGTTATTTAAAAAGGAATCCGGCCATAACTGCAGGATTCTCCTTTGAAAAAAACTACCTGCTGATCTATGGAGAATATGATTCAGTTTCCAAGATTTCAGAGGATCTAAAAAAAGAAGCAGAAAGAATTAAATAATAATAAAGAGTTTATTGCGGTAATTCCCCTGGAAGGAGGCATCATAATTGCAGGCATTGGGACTGATCGAAACAGTTGGCTATACTACCGCGGTTTCGGCTGCAGATGCTGCAGTAAAGGCAGCTGATGTAGAAATTGCAGGCATTGAAAAAATAATTGGTGTCAACGGATATCTTGGTGTAACAATTCACTTTAATGGAGACGTTGCTGCCGTAAAATCGGCGGTTGATGCCGGTGTAAATGCAGCTGAAAGAGTTGGAAAGGTGATATCATCGCATGTTATACCAAGAGCCCATAGTGAGGTTTCCGGGAAGCTTCTTCCCCAGTTTAAGCTGAATGAGGAGAATGCAGAAGACACAGAAACCAAGCCGGAACAAAAGGCGGATCCCCAAGCCGATAGCGGAAGCAAAACCAAACAAAAAGGGGCTGCGAAAAAGAAAGACAAGAAAAAAAGCAATAACGGGGCGGATGGAGATAAAGATTAACAAACATTATTTAAGGAGGAATTATCATGGGAGAATCATTAGGGTTAGTTGAGACAAAAGGTCTTGTCGGAGCTGTTGAAGCTGCTGACGCAATGGTTAAAGCAGCGAATGTAGAGATTTGCGGATACGAAAAAGTAGGATTCGGACTTGTTACAGTAATGGTCAGAGGGGATGTTGGGGCCGTTAAAGCCGCAACAGATGCAGGAGCAGAAGCTGCAAGCCGTGTTGGTGAACTTGTATCCGTACACGTAATCCCACGCCCTCACAGTGAAGTTGAAAGAGCATTGTTATCCAAAAAGATCGGTGAATAAGCATGGATAAAGCTGTGCAGAGTGAAATGGTCAATCACACTCTGCAAGAGATTTACCACCGTGGAGGCGGATTCCCTAGAAGACCATATGTCCTGGCTCTATTAACCTCTCATATGATTGGAATGGAACCGGGATTTTCTTACTTAAAGGAAATGAAAAAGGATTCTATTACTCTTCGACTAACGGGTGAAAACTCACTCCTGGCCAAGATGGAGCTCGGTGAACTTATTAAGGCTGCGGGGAGCGATGATTGGATCCCCGAATTATGTCTGAGTGAAGAAATTTTAAGAGAGATAGATGGAATTTTCCTCCCCATCCTTTCTTTTTCCTTAGTAAATGACCTCTTATCGTTTAATGAACAAAGGCCATTTGTTCGCCTGATTCTGGAAGCTCTTTTTAAAGGGAAAAAGATTGTGGCCTTAAAAACCGGCGCAGATCCCCATGATCCTTATTGGAAAATGAAAGGAATAGACAAAGGGCCTGCGCTATTGAAAAGAACAATGCTGCAGCAGCTTGTTCAGCTGAAGTCAATGGGCATTATTTTGATTTCCAAGAATGAAAAAGCCGATTTCACACCGGAAGAGAATAAAAAAACCGTCATTTCAAAGGAAACAATCCGGTATGCACATCTGCAAAACCAAACTGAGATACGAATTCAAAGTGGGAGCATCATTACGCCTCTAGCGAGGGATATGGCCAAGGAATTAAATATATTGCTCAAAACATTTTAATGATTGCTCAAACAGGAAGGCTCTAAATTCCGGACTTTTGAACAATCTTTTTAAGGGAGAAGATTAGTATGCAAATGGGAATGGTGGTGGGCCGTGTAACTGCCACAAGGAAAGACGAAAATTTAACGGGCACCAAACTATTGATCACTCAGCCTATCGGATTGGATGGCAGCATGTTACCGAACCCCATTATTACCGTTGATACTGTTGGAGCCGGAATTGGAGAAAAGGTGATTTATGTGACAGGAAGCATGGCTTCAAGAGCTGTCCAAAACAAAGAGGCTCCCATTGATGCTGCGATAATCGGAATTATTGATAGTGTGGAAGGAACGAAGACAGGGGGATAAAGAAAAATGGGCGCAAAAAGAATCAAAGAAGCGATCCAGCATCGCAAGCTGATTGATGTATTGCTTGATAGCCATTTACATGCAGATCTGGTTCTAAAGGGCGGGTATTTTATCAATGTTATAACCCGTGAAATCTATGAAGCGGATGTTGCCATTAAGGGTGAATATATTCTAATGGCCGGGGATGCAAAAGACTTAATCGGACCGAAAACAAAGGTTGAAAATGTAAAAGGAAAGTTCATCTGTCCCGGCTTTATTGATTCACATATGCATTTTGAAAGTGCCATGCTGACTTGTACGGAATTTTCCAAGCTCTCCATTCCAACCGGAACAACTACTTTAATCGGGGACCCGCATGAGATCGGGAATGTTCTTGGTGTAAAAGGCATGCAGGCCATGATTGAAGAAGCAAAAACGCTTCCAAACAGGATTTTGTTTACGGTACCTTGCGCTGTACCGGACGCCCCGGGTCTTGAAACCTCAGGGTTCGATGTTACATCCAAAGATATGAAGGAGCTTCTCTCGGATGACTATGTCCAGGGAATCGGCGAGATTCAAAGTTTCAGCAATATTAAGCCAGTTTACGAACATGCTCCAGAATTGATTGATGACCTCGTTGCTGCCGTCTCTTATGCAAATTCGATCGGAAAGACCGTGGAAGGGAATGCCCCAGGGTTGTTTGGAAAGGAATTGGCCGCGCATATCATTAGCGGAGGAACACATGTGTCTTGCCATGAAACGACCACGAAAGAAGAAACAGTGGAAAAGCTCCGTTACGGTGTGAGCGTATTTATGCGTGAAGGCTCCTCACAGAGAAATATGGCAGATTGCATTCGTGCCATTACGGAAGACGGCCTTGATTCAAGAAGAGCCATACTTGTTTCGGACGATATGGTTCCTGCGGATTTATTGAATTACGGCCATATGAACGATATTATCCGGCGTACGATTGGTGAAGGAATTGATCCTGTTGAAGCCATCCAAATGGCAACGATCAATCCTGCCTCGCACTTTGGGTTTAAGGATGTGGGGGTTATTGCTCCTGGTAAAAGGGCGGATGTAGTGGTCATTAGCGATTTAACTAATATGACCGTTGACCAGGTTTATCTGGCTGGTAAAAAAGCGGCCGAAAAAGGCGAGCTAACGATGGAAATTGCTCCTTACATATATCCGGAAAGTGTAAAGAAATCAGTGAAGCGCAAGCCGGTTACTGTTAAGGATTTGGCAATTGAAGCATCAGGCAGCCGTGCCAGGGTGAGGGCGATTGATGCAATCCCATATCAGAATTTAACTGGCGGGCGTGAATTTACCCTAAATGTGAAAGAAGGCATTGTCCAGCCATGCCTGCAGCAGGATGTTCTTCCGCTTCTTGTAGTGGAGCGGCACGGGAGAACAGGTAAGATCGGCAAGACGTTCCTTCACGGTTTTGATCTAAAAAGTGGAGCTATAGCCGAAAGCGTAGCCCATGATACACACAACATTATTGTAACTGGCACAAATTATGAAGATATGGTAACTGCCGTTAATCGCGTAATCGCCATGGATGGCGGAATTGCGATGATTAAGGACAGCAAAGTTGTGGGCGACCTGCCTTTAAGGATCGGCGGTTTAATGACAGATGAATTAACAGGCAAAGAAATGAGTGAAAAGGTAGACGAATTATCGCAGCTTGCTAAAGAGGTGCTGGGCTGCGGCATGGATGTTCCGTTTATGCACTTATCTTTCTGGTCACTCGTCACAAGCCCTAAATGGAAAATTACTGATATGGGCTTAATTGATGTAGATAAATTTGAAATTATTCCGACCATTATTACTTGATCATAAAAGCGGCGTCCCCTCCGCTTTTCATATATAAACAAAATTTTATTTTTATTTAAAGGAGGAAAACCATGGGAGTTAAACTAGTCGATTTAACACAGGAAATTTATCAAGGGATGCCTGTTTTTCCCCTCCACCAAAAAACAATGATATTCCCAAACATCTCCCACGAGGATAGTGAAAAGCAAATTGGCTTCATGTTTGCCACCAATAATCTACTAATCAACGAACACGGTCCTACCCACAGTGACGCCACATATGAATACGATCCAAATGGGAAATACATTGATGAAATGCCGCTTGAATTTTTTTACGGGCCTGCTGTTTGCCTGGATGTGTCGCATGTTCTGCCTGACCGTTATATTACAAGCAGGGATCTGGAGGATGCACTGCGGAATTCGCAGCAGTTTATTGAAAAAGGCGATATCGTTCTCCTTTATACAGGTCACTATAACCGTTCATATGGAACCGAAGAATGGCTTACAACCTATACAGGCCTCGATTACCAGGCCGCTAAATGGCTCGCTGACAAAGGTGCTGTAAATATTGGCATTGATGCACCGGCCATTGACCACCCGGATGATCCGAAATATTCAGGCCATCTAATTTGCCGTGAATATGGAATAACCAATACTGAAAACTTATGTAATCTTGATCAAGTTGCGGGGATGCGGTTTTTATATTTTGGCCTGCCGCTCCGCATCCGAAAGGGCACCGGCTCCCCAATAAGGGCAGTAGCTGTATTTATTGAATAGGCTCTGTTAAACTGGCCTGTTGATTTCCGCTTAAGAAGCTCAGCGAACTGCGGGCGGTCCCGAGCTCCCCGGCGCATTCGCGCCTGAGGGGTCTCCCTTTGAGCGCTCCTCCCGCTGGACATTGAATGAGAATCCTCGAATAGTCACAGCGCACGAAGGAAATGTGAATGCATTTTCGAGGAGTCTCGCGCCTTCTGATCCAATCAACAGGGTGCCAAAATCTAAAACGAGTTTTAAAACAGCCATTGAATAATAACCAAAGGAGGAGATCGCTTGGGAGAAGTTTTTAAAAAAGAAAGGATACGTGAGGAAATCATTATTCCTCCTTATGAAGGCAGAAGTGCCAGGCTCTACAAAGGTGAGGAACTGATTATTATTGATATGGAAGGAAAACAGGTGGGCGATTTTGTCTGTTTCAGCTATGAAGACCCGTCCGAGCATGTATCTCCCGTACATATGCGGGCTTCATTAAGCAGCATCCGGTTAAAAACGGGCGATTTGCTTTACAGCAATCGGCGCCGCCCGTTGATGCAGCTGGTCGAGGATACTGTCGGAAAACATGATTTCTTTTTCCCAGCCTGCGATTATTACCGTTATAAAGTGGATTTTGGCAAAGAAGACCATCCGAATTGCCATGACAATCTTGAAAGTGCTTTGAGAGCTTTCCATATCCAACCCCCCATTATCCCAGATCCTATCAATCTGTTTATGAACAATGTGCTTGATGATTTGGGCGATTATAAAATTGCAGAGCCCTTTTCCAAACCGGGTGACTATGTCAGGCTGAAAGCACTTTGTGATGTGGTCATTGCCTGTACCACTTGCTCTCAGGATATGGCACCTGTAAACGGGTTTAAGGTTACCCCGTTAAAAATGCAAATCGTGGAGGTTGATTGATGAATGACATCCAATTTCTTCAGCAGCTGCTCCAAATCGACAGCTCTAATCCGCCAGGAAATGAACATCGAGTTACAGAAGCATTTATAGCCCGATGCAAACGAAAGAGTCTTCCATATAAAGTTACTTTTCTTGATAAGAACAGAAGCAATTTTGAGGTAACCCTTCAAGGGAAAAGCGATAAACAGCTATTTTTATGCGGCCATATGGATACCGTTTCTCCAGGTTCAGGTGAATGGAATTACTCACCGTTTTCCGGTGAAATCGTTGATGGGCGGATCTATGGGAGAGGCGCATCTGATATGAAAAGCGGTCTGGCCGGGATGTTTTTGGCGTTGGAGGAAATATTCCTGACAGATGCAGTTCCTCCCGCTACCGTTACGTTTCTCGCGACAGCCGGTGAGGAAGTCGATAGCTGCGGGGCAAGAGCATTTTTAAAAGATAATGAAAAAAGAAAGGTTGATGCGCTTGTCATTGCCGAACCAACTGATGAAAAAATTGTGATTGGCCATAAAGGAGCCCTCTGGCTCGAAATTATAACGTTCGGAAGGACCTCTCATGGCTCCATGCCGGAGCAGGGAATCAATGCAGTGGACCATATGCTTAAGGTCATCCAAATACTGAATGAAATGAAGGTTGAATGGAGGGCTGAAAAAGAACCCCTCGGTCAGAGCAGCCTAGCTGTTACCATGATTGAGGGCGGAGTGCAAACGAATGTGATTCCTGATAAATGCAGGATTAGAGCAGATATTCGTACGGTTCCGCCCCAATCCCATTATAACTTTACTGAATTGCTGAAGAGCAAGCTGGATCTGTTAATTGAACAAGATGAAATTTTCCAATATCGTGTTGAAATAATATTGGACCGCCCGTCTATACTCACACAGCCTTCAGAAGATATCATTCAAATAGCGCAAATGTTAAAAAGAGAATCCAATACAGATCACTTCGGCGTCTCTTACTATACAGACGGGGCTGTCCTGAATCCCAAAAGTGATATTCCGACCCTAATCTACGGACCAGGAGACGAAAAGCTTGCCCACCAGCCGAACGAATGGGTCAGCATTGAAGCTTACCGGCGGTCCATCCAGTTTTACAAACAGCTTATATTGAATTACGGCAAACAAAAGGTTATACAGTCAAGCCCACTTAAAGGAGGCGGAGTATAATGAGCAGCATCCTGATCAAAAATGCCGAAATCATTACGATGAATGCGAAAGAAGATATTCTCCTCGGGGATCTCTATATAGTCGATGACCGAATTGCAGAAATAGGACCGAACTTAAGCGTTTCAGCTGATAAAGTAATAGATGCTTCAGGGAAAACAGTCATCCCCGGTTTTATTCAGACACATATCCACCTCTGCCAGACCCTATTCCGCGGGCAAGCCGATGACCTTGAATTGCTGGATTGGCTTAAACAAAAAATCTGGCCGCTCGAAGCCTCTCATGATGAAGAATCCATTTATTACTCTGCCATGCTTGGAATCGGAGAGCTGCTGCAAAGCGGTACGACAACTGTGGTGGACATGGAAACGGTCCATCATACAGAATATGCTTTTCAGGCTATTGCCGAGAGCGGCATTAGAGCTCTCGCAGGCAAAGTCATGATGGATAAAGGCGACGAGGTTCCCGTTCTATTAAGAGAAAAAACATCGAGTTCCATTCAGGAGAGTGTGGACCTTCTGGAAAAATGGCATAACCATGATAATGGCCGTATTCAATATGCTTTTTGCCCCCGCTTCGTCGTTTCCTGTACTGAGGAATTGCTTACGAATGTAAGGGACCTTTCAGCCGGCTACAATGTAAGAGTTCATACACATGCTTCTGAAAATGCAAACGAAATTCTGCTTGTTGAAAGAGAATATGGAATGAGGAATGTTGTTTATTTGGACAGCATTGGACTCGCCAATGACAGGCTGATTCTAGCCCATTGTGTTTGGCTGGATGAGGAAGAAAAGAGAATTATAAAACAGCGGGGAGTGAAGGTAAGCCATTGTCCAGGTTCCAATTTAAAGCTGGCATCGGGTGTGGCTGAAGTACCTTCTTTATTGGAGAAGCAGGCATTTGTCAGTTTGGGGGCAGACGGCGCTCCTTGCAATAACAATCTCGACATGTTCAATGAAATGAGATTGGCAGCGATTATTCAAAAGCCGGTTCATGGGCCTACAGCCATGAATGCCCGAACGGTATTCAGAATGGCTACGATTGGCGGGGCAAAAGCTGTTGGAATGGAGGGTGAGATCGGGAGCCTTGAACGTGGCAAGAAAGCTGACCTTGCCATCCTAAATTTAAATGATTTCCATGTCTATCCTTCGTTTGACATAGATACTATTTCTAGAATCGTTTATTCCGCAACTCGAGCGGACGTGGAAACAACCGTAGTAAACGGAAAAATTTTGATGGAAAATAGAAAGCTAAAAACAGTTAATAAGGACATTGTGTTAAAAGAAGCGAACAAAAGTATAAAAAGATTAATCAATAGACTGGAAACAGTAGTATACTAATTAGTTATTTCGGCTGATCAACAAGGCAGCCGATTTTTTATTGTTATATAATTAGGTATGAAGGAGTAGAAATGTGAAGATAACAATGATGGAAAGTGCAGATTTAAAACAAACTGTGAAGTATAATGATGAGCATTAAAGCAATTAAATAGTACACTTTAGGAAATTTAGGTAAAATAGATGTAGACTATAAGTTTTGGGAGGGAAAAAGATGCCTATTAAAAATCCAAGCAGGGAAGAAATCGGCGTTCTTTTAAAAAAGTCAAAGCGCATTGCGGTTGTCGGTTTAAGCGGAAATCCCGATCGTACTTCATATATGGTTTCCGAAGCAATGCAAAATGCAGGTTATGAGATAATCCCGGTGAATCCAACCGTTGATGAAGTTCTTGGCGTTAAAGCCGTTTCAAGCCTTAAAGAGATCGAGGGACATATTGATATCGTAAATGTTTTCAGGAGATCCGAGTTTCTTCCGGAGGTTGCAAGGGAATTTGCAGAAATTGATGCAGATATCTTCTGGGCACAGCTGGGTGTAGCAAATCAGGAAGCATACGATTTTCTTAAAGAAAAGGGATACACTGTCATCATGGACCGCTGCATTAAAGTTGAACATGCATTAACGAAGTAAAATCAGCATGAGGTCTTGAAAAGATCTCATGTTTTTATTTTTGTCTGACTTCGCAAACTTTGTTGCTTTTTAAACAAGTATTGTGGAGAGGTTGATTTCCGCTCCAGGATACTCAGCGAACCGCGGGGTGGGCGGTGAGCCTCCTCGGCGCGCAGCGGCTGTGGGGTCTCACCTGTCCCGCTCCTCCCGCTGGAGTCTCGTACCTTATGCTCCAATCAACCAAACTTATTTATCAATGTTTCTATTCACAAATCTATTCAAAAACAACAATCTTTTAGAAAAAAGCCTTATTTTTATAAGAAGCCCGTAAATAAAGGGTTTAGCTAATGGAAATAATCTTTAAAAATCCCGCAACACTCAAGAACTTATTTGCCAAAACCAAATAAATAGATAAAATAAAGCATAGACCTTATTAAATTATATGGTAAAATATGAATGTGGAACACCTGTTCTCATATCGGGATTTATCTAATTTTTATAAAGGAAAAACGATCTTTGAGCCGAATGCTTATACGGGTGTTCAAGAGCCGCAATTGGCGGCCAGTGTTGCTGCAAGATATGAAAGGGGTATGTTCGTGGCAAAAAATCAGGAAGCTTTTGACTACAATGATGATGCCATACAAGTACTCGAGGGGCTGGAAGCAGTAAGAAAGCGCCCTGGGATGTACATTGGAAGTACGGATGCAAGGGGTTTGCACCATCTTGTATATGAGATTGTCGATAACGCTGTTGATGAAGCGCTGGCGGGTTACGGGGATCATATCATTGTCAAAATACATAAAGACAATTCAATAAGTGTTCAAGATAAAGGACGCGGTATGCCAACCGGGATGCACCGGATGGGCAAGCCAACGCCTGAAGTTATATTGACCGTTCTCCATGCCGGGGGAAAGTTCGGCCAGGGTGGCTATAAAACAAGCGGAGGGCTGCACGGTGTCGGTGCCTCGGTTGTTAACGCCCTTTCCGAATGGCTGGTTGTAAAAATTAAGCGGGATGGATTTGTATACGAACAGCGGTTTGAGCATGGCGGAAAACCTGTCACCACTCTTGAAAAAGTAGGCAAGACAAACCAAGCGGGCACAACAATCCATTTTAAGCCTGACCCGACGATTTTCTCCACTACTACTTATAATTATGAGACTCTATGTGAACGTCTTCGTGAGTCAGCGTTCCTCCTAAAGGGAATGAAAATTGAGATCCTTGATGAACGGAATGATTTTCATGACGTTTTTCATTATGAAAACGGCATAGAGGCTTTCGTTGAATATTTAAATGAGGAGAAGGATGTCCTTCACCCGGTAATAAGCTTTGAAGGAGAAAGCAATGGAATTGAAGTCGATTTCGCTTTTCAATTCAATGACGGCTATTCGGAAAATGTATTGTCCTTTGTCAATAACGTCCGAACAAAAGACGGCGGAACACATGAAGCGGGTTCAAAAACAGCTATGACACGCGCCTTTAACGAATATTCACGAAAGGTGAATTTGTTAAAGGAAAAAGATAAAAATTTGGATGGGGCCGATATCCGTGAAGGATTCACTGCCATTGTCTCTGTTCGGGTGCCTGAGGAACTTTTGCAGTTTGAAGGACAGACGAAAGGCAAACTCGGAACAAGCGAAGCACGCTCGGCTGTTGATTCTGTTGTTTCTGAGCATTTGTCGTATTTTCTTGAAGAAAACCCTGAGACAAGCTCCCTACTAATCAAAAAAGCGATCAAGGCCTACCAGGCCAGAGAAGCTGCCCGCAAAGCACGTGAAGAAGCCAGGAGCGGAAAAAAACGGAAGAGATCAGAAGCGGTACTATCAGGCAAACTGACTCCAGCCCAATCACGCAATCCGCAAAGGAATGAAATATATTTAGTAGAGGGAGACTCCGCAGGCGGATCAGCCAAGCAAGGAAGGGATAGACGGTTCCAGGCTGTGCTTCCGCTAAGAGGTAAAGTTATCAATACAGAAAAAGCGAAACTTCAGGATATCTTTAAAAATGAAGAGATTAATACGATTATCCATGCGGTCGGAGCAGGCGTTGGAGCTGATTTTAATCTGGATGATGTCAATTACGATAAGGTAATTATCATGACAGATGCCGATACAGATGGAGCGCATATACAGGTGCTGCTTCTCACTTTCTTCTACCGTTATATGAAGCCTCTTCTTGAAGCTGGTAAAGTATTTATTGCTCTTCCCCCTTTGTATAAAGTCAGCAAAGGATCAGGCAAAAAAGAAGTGGTTGAGTATTCCTGGAGTGATGATGACCTTCAGGACACCATTAAAAAAGTTGGTAAAGGCTATATGATTCAGCGATATAAGGGTCTTGGCGAAATGAACGCAGACCAGTTATGGGAAACGACGATGGATCCTGAAACACGTACGCTGATTCGCGTGAAGATTGATGATGCAGCAAGGGCGGAGCGCCGCATTACCACATTGATGGGCGATAAGGTAGAACCGCGACGCAAGTGGATTGAATCCAATGTTGCATTCGGACTTGAAGAAGACGGAAGCATACTTGAAAATGAAAATATTTCTGTTTTAGAGGAGGAGGTTGAATCTTGAGTTCTGCAGAAAAATTCCGCGACCTTCCTCTTGAAGATGTACTGGGTGACCGTTTTGGGCGCTACAGTAAATATATTATCCAGGACCGTGCACTTCCTGACGCGCGTGACGGCTTAAAGCCGGTTCAAAGACGTATTTTGTATGCCATGCATGTTGAGGGGAATACCCAGGATAAAGGCTTCAGAAAATCAGCAAAAACAGTAGGAAACGTAATCGGCAACTATCATCCGCATGGTGATACATCGGTATATGATGCTATGGTGCGGATGAGTCAGGATTGGAAGGTCCGAAACCTTCTCGTTGAAATGCACGGGAATAACGGAAGCATAGACGGAGATCCACCGGCAGCCATGCGTTACACGGAGGCCCGGCTTTCTGCCATTTCATCTGAATTGCTGAAGGACATCGAAAAAAGGACAGTTGATTTTATCCCTAACTTTGACGATACGTCCAACGAGCCAACAGTCCTGCCTGCCAGGTATCCTAACCTGCTTGTTAATGGTTCCACAGGAATTTCAGCGGGGTATGCTACTGAAATTCCGCCTCACCATTTAAATGAAATCATTGACGGTGCTATTTTGCGCATGGAAAAACCGGACTGCTCAATTGATGAGCTGATGGAGCATATTAAAGGACCTGACTTTCCTACCGGAGGCATTATCCAGGGCGTTGATGGCATTAAAAAAGCCTACGAAACAGGCAAAGGCAAAATCATTATCCGCGGAAAATCCGAATTTGAAGACCTGCGCGGAGGGAAAAAGCAAATTGTCATCACCGAGATTCCTTTTGAAGTGAATAAAGCCAATCTCGTGAAGAAAATTGATGAATTCCGACTGGACCGCAAAGTGGAAGGCATTGCCGAGGTCCGCGACGAAACGGATCGCACAGGTCTCCGCATTGTAATAGAACTGAAAAAGGATGCGGATCCTGAAGGCGTTTTGCATTATTTATACAAAAACAGCGATTTACAGATAACATATAATTTCAACATGGTAGCCATTCACAACAGGCATCCAAAATTAATGGGGCTCAGGGAGCTTTTGGATGCATACATCGGCCACCGTAAAGACGTTGTAACCCGCAGGTCACAGTTTGACCTGCATAAGGCAGAAGCCCGCCAGCATATCGTAGAAGGCTTGATGAAGGCACTCTCAATTCTGGATGAAGTAATAGCGGCCATCCGTGCTTCTAAGGATAAACGGGATGCAAAGGATAATTTGATTGCCAAGTTTGAGTTCACAGAACCACAGGCAGAAGCCATCGTTTCTTTACAGCTATATCGCTTAACAAATACAGACATAACGGCTTTGAGAGCAGAGGCTGAAGAGCTTGCCAAGCAGATCCAGGAGCTGAAGGCCATTCTGGAAAGCGAGAAAAAGCTTTACTCTGTGATTAAAAAGGAACTTAAAGATGTTAAAAAGCGTTTTGCTGATGAACGCCGCACCAGAATTGAAGCGGAAATTGAAGAAATAAAAATCAACCTTGAAGTGCTGGTGGCAAGTGAAGATGTCATCGTCACCGTAACAAAGGAAGGCTACGTCAAGCGTACAAGCCAGCGATCCTTTGCCGCCTCAAACGGACAGGATTTCGGCATGAAGGATTCCGACAGGCTGATTGCCCAGCTGGATATGAACACGACCGATGTTCTCCTTGTATTCACGAATAAAGGAAATTATTTATATTGTCCGGTTCATCAGCTGCCAGACATACGATGGAAGGATCTTGGCCAGCATATTGCCAACATCATTCCGATTGACCGGGATGACTCCATTGTTCGGGCTATACCAGTAAAAGATTTTGAGACCGAGGCATTCCTGCTCTTTATGACGAAGAACGGAATGGTGAAAAAAACTGAGCTGAAGCAATATAAAGCACAAAGGTATTCCAAACCGCTCGTTGCCATTAATGTAAAGGGCAATGATGAAGTTCTGGATGTCTATCAGACCGATGGCACGAAAGAAATATTCCTTGCCACTCATCAGGGTTATGGGTTATGGTTCCATGAGGAAGAAGTAAGTATTGTCGGTGCCAGGGCTGCTGGTGTGAAAGGAATTAATCTAAAAGACGGCGACTTTGTAACCGGCGCCCAGCTCATTGAAGATCCAAAGGAACAAGCTGTAGTCATCGTTACACAGCGTGGATCCATAAAGAAAATGAAACTAAGCGAATTCGAGCGTACTTCCCGTGCCAAGCGCGGGGTAGTCATGCTTCGTGAATTAAAATCCAATCCTCATCGCATTGTTGGATCCGTCATTATCAGAGGCAGCGATGCTATATTCATTGAAACCGAGAAAGGCCATATAGAAGCTGTCAAAGGTTCAGCAATCCGATTTAATGACAGGTACTCAAATGGATCATTCATTATTGATGAATCTGAGAGCGGAAAAGCGAAAGGTATTTGGAAGACGGAAGATCAACCAGATGATCCTAACGGCCAATCGGCAGAATAAGGCTAATGAACCCCCTGCATTTGCAGGAGGGTTCATTTTTTTTAGGTGATGTTTCCCTCCTGTCTAAACTTCTGACACCTGGTTATAGGAATTTAAATTACCTAAATTAAGCAAACTAACCAAAAATGTTCAGTAGAGGTGTGCATGCAATGTGGTTTAGGAAACCTTCAAAAAATAGTAAACCGATCGCAAAACCTCAAGATGAAAAAACCCCTTTGATACATAGCGGAGTTATAGATAAGTTAAAGCATACTGAAGACTTAAAAGAACGGCATATTACAGCAGTCGGGCAAGATTATGTCATTATTTATATTCAGACCCTTGTGGATCAGGAAAAACTGGAAATGGCTGTCATTGAGCCATTGACAAAATCTAAATGGACGAATTGGCAAAAAAAAATTGATACAAATTGAAAATTTAAAGAATCACCCAGTATATCAACAATATGGCCAAAATGTGGAAATAGTCGGCTGTTTGCTCCATTTGGAGACAGGGCAACTTGAGCAGGTAAATGGATGAATCTTTAGTAAAGCATCACTGGACTGTTCAGTGATGCTTTTTTGTTGTGAACAGGAGAGAGTGTTAATGTTATTCTAAGTAAAGTTTTTTGTATAAAAAACTAATAGAAAATTATATGAAAACGTTTGAAAATATTGGATAAAGGGAATAAAAAGTTTGGTACTTTCCTTTTTACCAAGCGTTTTTTCCCTTTTTTTATGCCTTGGAATGAATATACGGCTTGTCTATTAAAAATTCTTCTGATAGATTAGAAAGGGTATTCCTTTTGTAAAATAGTAAAATGCCGCAATTTAAAAAAACACAACTAGGGGGGAAATGCATGGATTTATTCTTACAAGGATTAAATTCAGCCGTAGGCTTTCTAAATGATTTGGTCTGGACTTATATTCTAATCGCAGTATTAATCATTTTAGGTCTTTATTTTAGTGTTAAAAGCAAGTTTGTCCAATTTCGTTACTTGGGGGAAATGTTCAGAATTCTTGGAGATAAAAGAATGGTATCCGCGGAAGGCAAACGGGGGATATCTTCCTTCCAGGCTTTCACAGTCAGTGCTGCTTCCCGTATTGGTACGGGTAACATGGCAGGTGTCGCTACTGCGATTGCAGCGGGCGGACCAGGTGCAGTTTTTTGGATGTGGGTGATCGCCTTTCTAGGCGCAGCATCTAGTTTTGTAGAAAGTACTTTAGCTCAGATTTATAAGGTTAAAGATAAAAATGGCTTTCGAGGCGGCCCTGCTTACTATATGGAAAGAGGGCTAAAGAAACGCTGGATGGGCATTCTGTTTGCTGTTATTATCACATTTTGTTTCGGTCTTGTGTTTAATTCAGTCCAATCCAATACCATTTCTTTAGCTTTCAATGAAGCGTTTGGAACAAGCCGCTTGATGATCGGCTTGATTCTCGCAGCATTAACTGCCCTTATCATCTTTGGCGGTATCAAGAGAATCGCCTACGTATCTCAGATAATCGTTCCAATTATGGCTGTTATTTATTTAATTGTTGCAATTGTCATTGTAGTACTAAATATCACTGAAGTGCCTAGCCTTATCGCGACGATCGTAAAAGGCGCATTCGGCATGGATCAGGCATTTGGCGGAGCAATGGGCGCTGCTGTTATGATGGGGATTAAAAGAGGCTTATTCTCAAATGAAGCAGGTATGGGTAGTGCTCCGAACGCGGCAGCAACAGCAGCTGTTACCCATCCTGTTAAACAAGGATTAATTCAAACGTTGGGTGTTTTTGTTGATACGATTTTAATCTGTTCTGCGACTGCATTCATGATAATCCTTTCAGGAGCCTATACAACTCCTGATTTATCTGGAATTCAGTTAACACAAACAGCTTTATCTTCACATATTGGCTCTTGGGCACCAATTTTTGTTGCTGTTTCGATTTTCCTATTTGCATTCAGTTCAGTAATCGGCAACTATTATTACGGTGAAACAAATATTGAATTCATTAAAGAAAGTCGAGTGGCTATATTTATATACCGCCTGGGAGTAATCGGCATGGTTATTTTCGGTGCTTTGGTTGACCTGGCTACTGTTTGGGGCCTTGCTGATTTATTCATGGGCATCATGGCGTTAATCAACTTGATTGCCATTACTATGCTCGGTAAGATTGCCTTTGCAGCTCTTAAGGATTATAGGGCCCAGCGTAAAGAAGGAAAAGATCCGGTATTCTATGCTGATTCTATCTCTGGACTTGATGGAATTGAATCATGGGAGACAAAGGAAAGTGCTTTAAAGAAAACAGGTAAATAATCATTTTTATGAAACCTCCTATCCTTTGTGATAGGAGGTTTTTTTATGCTTTATTACATTAAATTTCCATATATGGGGAAGCTAATAAAAAAATAGGGGAGGATTCATTATGAAAAAGGAATTGCTCTTTGCGTTTGCCGCGTTCTTTTTTATGTCTTTATCGGCTATAACAGGTGTGTACGCTGGTGAAGAGGAAGAAAAGATCATTACGATTTCAAAAGAAAAAGTGGACGTGTCCGGTGATAAGAAGAAAGATACCGTTTACATAAAGGGCGTCTATTATGAGGAGGGTGCTGCTTTTTTTAAGGAAGTCTTTTTGGAGATAGCGGCCTCTGACGGGAAAACCTATAAAGCGGAACTAGCAGGCGGGTATGAACCACAGGTACAATTTGAAGATTTAAACCGAGATGCCATTAAGGATATGTATATAAGCATTCCGACTGGAGGAAGCGGGGGATTATCCAATTTTTATTTGTATTCCTTAAAAGATTTCAAATTGAGTGACCTAACGGTTCCACCCCCTTTAATAATCAATAGCCAATTTGAAAATGGATATAAAGCATCTGTAAGCATTCAAGATACCAGCCAATCGTATTCCTTTGATTTAAGGGACCGCGGGGAGGAGTATGAGCGTCTTGGTTTATATGTAAATGGGAAGCTTAGTGAACCAACTGAGCTAATGGTAAACCCTTATAGTACATTAAAGATAACCCCTGTGGATGGCGAGAAAGGATTGCTAGGGGTACAGAGAATCAGCGGGGCTTATAATGCCGATACGATCGCTTTTGTGGAATCCTTCTGGCTATATGAACAAGGAAAATGGGTCTTGAAAAACACGAAGGTTATGAAAATGAATCCGCGCAGCTCCAATAAGAATTAGGCAACTGTCACGTTTATAGGCGGATATCATACACTAACATAAGTATATTTGCTTAGGGGGCGCTTATATGAGTAAATTTAATCCATCTAAGCTCGCAGTCAAGTATTTGCCTCCTGCGACTGAATTCAGGCCAGTAGATCGCAGGAAATATACGCTTACACATTCAGATGCTACAGGAGACTTATTTCTGGCGATAGGCGGCTATTACGATCTAAATGCCATCAACCCTAAATTTCGTGATGAAGTGTTTGCAGAGTGGCAGCCGCAGATGGGCCAGTATGTCCTGAGCGGGAAGGTGTATATCAGCGGAGGGGAATTTGATGAACAATACTCCAAAATAAGGTTCATGATTTTCCAGAAAGAGTTGGATTTGGCTTTAACAGCAATGGTTTATGGTGATAGATGCTTTTACTCGAACTATCCCTGGCTCCTCGATTCACCGATCTTTATACATTTTGAATCGGTATATCCACAATTCAGCAAAATACTCTATTACGATACTCCAAGAAAGTATCTTCAAGCGGCTTTGCAGCTTGTTTGACAAAAAACACAGGATAACCTGTGTTTTTTGTTTTTTTGAATAAAAATGAAAACAAAACAAATCATAGGAGCAAAGGAGTGATAACGTTGAAGAAAAACGAGGAAAATACTTATAAATTGAGCTATGAATCGGATGGGAAAATGGGGAAGAAGGGTAAAAATAAAGAGAAAAAAAAGGATGAGGCAGAAATGTTCTTTAACAACACCCAGGATAGTGAATAAACAAATTGAGGGTTATGAAAAAAGTTATTGGTAAATCTGATTGGATGAAGGATAGATCTAGTTACTAATAATTATGTTATGTAAACTAAATTGAAAGCCTTTGAAAAGAGGGGAATAGTAAAATTTTAATTGGCTATTTAATGTAAAAGTGTTTCCGAATGAAAGATTATAGTCGAAGAAATTTATTAATGATATTGGCACAAAATTGCAGATCATTATAAATAATAATGATGTTTAACTTAGCCTTGTGAAATCCCAAAAAAATTTATGAGATCATAAAATCGGAAATCTAAATATAAAATTACTTGATTTAAATTTTTAAATAATGAATGGCAAAGCATAATTAGAATAAATTCAGATGTTTTAAGTTATAAAAACCAATTTCAGTAAAAATTTTCATTTTGTCTCACTATCTTAAGTATACTTAGATAATGAGACCTTTTATTTTGTTTTCTTTATTACTTCCTATAATATATATTATGTAAACTAAAAATAATTATTAAGGTTAATAAAATTTTCCCCCTCTCCTATGAAAAAATTCTCCCTTCAGGAGTGAGAATCACGACTTAATAATAGATGTATGAGCTTATTCCCTTTTATGGTCTGGAATTGGGTAAATGATTATCTAATTTTAGTTTAAGATTGCTCCGCTAATCAATAATTCTAGTTATTCATTTTGGTCTTATTAATAAATGCCATATTTTTCTATAGGTAACTTACCCAAAAACATAAACCTTGCCTCAGCACTTTTCAGAGGAAAGGTTTATGGTCTAAATTTCGGGTTTGATCATTTTCTGATTAAAACTTTTCATTTATCTCCCATGATTCAACTGTTTTATAAGCTATTTGCGGATCATAGCCTTTTCCAATCAAATAAGCCATAGCCGCAATTTCTGTCATGGCATGGGAAACTGAAGTAAATTTTGCTTCTGATAAACCATAGTTCACGAATGGTTTTATAATCGTTAACGTCTCACTTTTTAAATCTCTGTATGGAATATAATATCCATAATTCATGTTTGGATCATAGTGCATTAACTTTACCTTCCTCTCCTTTTTTACTCGATGTTATTTTATGTTGGATTTTAGAATATGTTTTTGTCCATTTTAATACATTTCCTTACGAAAAAATAAGCATACTGATAGTAAGGTTTTGGAAAGGTAAATTGAGAAAAAATTAAGGGCTTTTATGTTAGGAGCCATAATAAAATGCGAAAATGGTGGATTGTAATAGCCTATATCAATATTTTGATTATCGGGTTAACCAAAAAAGATTATATATTAAATTGGCTGCAAAACAGTGACTCTTCCTGGCTTCCAGTTATGTTTTTCTTTTCTGTTCTAATTGCATCAATTCCATTCTTGCCTTTTACTCTATTTGCCGGATTAATGGGAGTGAAATTTGGTGCGATTATTGGTTTGCTGATTAATTGGTTTGGCATTCTCTCTGCTTCTCTTATTTACTTTTTTTTATCACGTTATTACTTTAGGGATTATTTCACTGCCTTTTTGATAAGGTATAAAGGAATTAAAAAATTTCAATCCCTCTTTGAAAAAAATGCATTTATTGCTATTCTATTTGGACGAATGATCGCTATTATTCCTCCTCAGGTGATTAACATTTATTGTGGAGCATCTGAAATTCGATTTAGGTATTTTTTTATGGCAACTGCCATTGGAATGCTGCCACCTATGTTTTTGCTTGCTTACAGCGGAGAGCAAATTTTTTCGTCAGGTCATAATCTGCTACTGGGAGTTATATCATACCTTTTCTTTCTAGTCTGTTTAATCCTTTTTTATAAACTATGGTTCAATAACAAGTTACAGCAATCTAATAAATAATCTACTCGAAAACGAAGGTGAAATTATATGATAATTCTTTGGATTCTTATAATCCTTATTTCAATAATAATTATCGGCTTCATAATTAGCAGAAATAAAGCAAACGAACAGAGAAAAATACCAAAGGCTTTTTTAACAGACAGTCATTCCCCGCCTAAAATTATACTTCTGGTTTTAGATTCATTAATGGATGAGCCGTTAAAAAAGGCTATTCAGGAAAATAAGGCCCCTGCCCTAGCCTTCTTTTTAAAAAACGGCCAATATAGTAAGAATTTAGTGAGTTCCTTTCCAACGATGTCAGTAACGATCGACAGTTCTTTAATAACTGGTACATACCCTAATCAGCATAAAATCCCGGGACTCGTTTGGTTTGATGATGATAAGAAGCAGATCATTACTTATGGAAATGGTTTTTTTGAAATCCTGAAGCTCGGGTTTTCTAATTTTGCTGAAAATATTATGCACCGATATAATAATGTGGACCTGAATCCAAAAGTAAAGACCATTCATGAAGATTTAGCCCAGGACAAAAGGAAAACCGCATCCATTAATGCGTTAATTTATCGGGGATATGATCATCATACCCTTAAAGTTCCGAAGCCTATAGCAAAGGTAAGTGTCTTGCCTGAAGAATATGAAACCACTGGGCCCAAGATGCTGTCTTTAGGTGCATTTATTCGCCAGGATCCTAATAATAAACATATTGTAAAACGTTTAGGACTTAACGATGCCTTTGCGGTTCAAGAATTAAAATATCTATTGGAAAAAAATATTCTCCCTGAATTTACAATCATGTATCTAGGTGAAAACGACCATACTGTACATAAAAAAGGTCCAACTACGACAAAAGGGATTGAAAAACTTGATAAACACCTTCAGGAAGTTTTAAATATGTTTCCACAGTGGGAAGATGCTCTTAATAATTACATTTGGGTTATAATTGGGGATAGCTATCAATCATCGGTTAAAAAGGATAAAAAAGAAGCTTTAATTAATTTAAAGGAAATCCTCTCCGATTATAGAGTTTTAAAGCTGGGTAAGGCTGTTTCAAAGGACGATGACATTGTCATTACTGCCAATGAACGGATGGCTTATATTTATAAAATTAATGAAAGTCTTTCTTTAGAAAATATTGCCCAAACATTGCAAACAGATAGTCGGATTGGCTGGATTGCCTGGAAGGTAAATGAAATGATTCATGTGATATCTGGAGCACATGAAGGCTCTCTTATTTATAATTCTGGAGGACCGGATAAAGATGTTTATAATCAAACATGGTCTTTAAAAGGAAATCTCTCTATTCTCGATCTAACAATAAAGAACAAGCAAATTGAATATGGAGATTATCCTGACGGACTGGCAAGGCTATATGGAGCTATACATTCTCAGCAGGGGGAATTCCTAATTGTTGACGCTAAACCCGGGTATGAGTTCATTGGGGAGAGTTCACCTCAGCATTCCGGCGGTGCAGCTCATGGCTCTATGCATAAAGCTGATTCACTGGCACCTTTCATTGTTACCGGCACCAATAAAAGTATCGACGGCCTGCGGATGGTAGATCTTAAAAAATGGATTTTGGATATTTTGAATTAGAATCCATAATAGCTGGCATTATTATCCTTGCCATTATAAAAACCCACATTAAATGTGGGCTTTTATAATCTATTTGTTGTTGTTGTTTAATGGATTTTTGTTTAATGGATTGTTGTTTAACGGATTTTTATTTGGAGTCAATTCCTCCGCAAACTCTGTTAAACCAGCCATATTAGGTTTCTGAAAGTTTCCCATTCGAGTATTGTTCATTAAATTTTGAAGAGGGCGAGCCATATTTCTGTTACGGTTTCTGGTTAAACCATAAGCAGCTGCACTTAAGCCCAGGCTTAATAAAGATCCCCATAACATTCCCCTATTATTTCTTCTTTTTCTTCTTCCAAACATATTTAAAAAAGGCTGCATTCTCCCTGTCATTCTTCCTGTATTAAAAAGCGCATTTATCCAGTTATTCAAGGTCTAGCACTCCCCTTAATAGTAATAAGAAAGTAAGGTTTTTCACCTTCCGTTTATTAATTTGTACTTTAAGGGAAACGAATATGCTGGCAATATTTTTGTCTGATTTGTAAATAATATTTGCGGATATCCTCAAATTTTTTTGTGTTTTTCTAGAATGTTCTTCCACTTTGAAAAGACTTTGAAGAATAAAAAAACCTTGCTTATATTTGATGGCAAGGTTTTTTTATTGCATTAAGAAATTTCATGAAACGTAATTTCTGGGCGGCTCCCAATACGGATATTCACCCCCGTTTGTCCGAGTCCTTCACTTATATAGAACGGTTTTCCACCATGATAATGAAGACCTTTGACCATTTTCATTCGCACAAGCTTCCCCATTTTAATCAAATGGTATGGCCTCGGCCAATGAATTTGTCCCCCGTGAAAATGACCGGACAATAAGTAATCAAATGGAACATTCTCCATCTCAAGGACAACATTTGGATCATGGGTTAATACTAAATTGTAACCATCAGGTACACCTTTATAGGCCTTTTTTACATCGCTGTGTTTTGTACTGTGATTATCAATTCCAATGATATTTAAATTTTGCTCATTAATCTGAATAGTAACATGCTCATTTTGAAGAGTTATACATCCATTTTTTTCTAAAGTTTTTTTCAATGACTCAAAGTTCTTTCCTTTTAAGACATAATCATGATTTCCAAACACAGCATACATCCCATACTTAGGATTTGTATTTTTCAACACCTCAAGATAGGCTGCCAATTTCGGAATGCTGCGTTTCCGGTCGAGAAAATCCCCAGTAAGAGCAATTAGGTCAACCGGCTGTTTTGAAATCATCGCGTATAATTCTGCCGGATTGATTGATATATTTTCAAGGTGCATATCAGATAAATGAAGAATTCTTAAATTATCTCCCGAAACTGTAATGTTTGGACGGGCAACTGAAATCTTATTTATTGTGACTTTCTTTGTGTTCTTATACGCTGAAAATAAAATAAAAGTGAAAATAACGGATAATGTTAGAATAAAAAATAATAACATAGTCACATCCCCTCCCTTCTTAAAATTATAAGAGGAATGAGGGGATAGTCCTAGTGGGAGTTAGAGGAAACTAACTAACTCGGTTGTTTGTACTTCTCAATCAGCTTTTCTTTAGACATCATTAAGTATACTGTACGATGTCTTTTCACATTAGCAACTGAAATTTTTGAACATGATAAAAGAAAAATGGGTAATTGGAACGTTTTTTTAAACCAGCAATAGAGTTTGTTTTCAGGGAGTATACATTCAAATCCAAGTGGGCTGAATCCCTTGTTAATCAATGTTATTCCGATAATCCCTTTTATCTTAGCTTCTTCTGGATGTTTAAGAATAAAAGTAGTCAATACAGGCATAGATTCTTTAACTCGTTTAAAAATACCTCTCCCTTTTGATAATTCACTTTTAATGTTATTGAATTCATTTAGCAGCTTCACATTATGTAAATGAATTTTAAGTAAAAGATCGTTTTTACGAATAATAATCCCGTCTGATAGTTCTAAGTCCTTTCCCTTGTATTTTGTTAATCTTACACGAAAAACTCCCTCTCTTTCTTGATCTGATGCAGGATATTGCAAACGGGTAAATGGAAAATAGATTGGATCCAAATATCCCCATACTATTAATAAAATTGAACGTAACATCATTTTTAGGTTTTTCTCCTTTCATTAAGCTCTATAAATAGGATGTTAAATTTATGCCCATTTTAGAAATGGAAATGAACGGATTTAATAGTGGGAATGGAATATAAAATGAATACAAATACTAAGAAGAAATGTGGGTTCTAGAAAGAATGTAGTTTATTTCTAATTTGAAAATACCTTTAAGCAACAACTAAGGTAGACTTGAAAAGTTTTTTAGTAAAGCTTTCTTTAAATTACCATTAAGAAAAACACATAAACAAAAAATCAAAAGTAATACTACATGTGTAGTTTAAATTACAAAGAGAGAAGGAATGAATGAAATGACAGTTGGAACTCAGGTTAAGCAAACGATAGCAGGTTTAAAAAGTGCTCAAGCGAGCTTTGAAACTTTTGCATTGGGAACAGAGAATCAAAATGCAAAGCAGCTTTATCAAAATGCTGCACAGCAAACACAAACGATTATTGATAGCATTGAGCCTCGCCTGCAGGAAATTCAGAAAGAAGAGCCACAATACAACCAATAATTTTTTTCGGCTGGCTCCCTGCCAGCCCCTTATTTATTGTGAAAATAATTTTGATTGGGCGGATGTTAGAATGACTGTTGCTTCAAATGTAAATCAATGTCTGGCAACTATACGTGCGATTGAGGCACAACTATCAAGTCTGGCTTTAACTTCTCTCGATGAGGAATCTAAACGGTTATTTCATGAAACCATGCTTGAAATTGGAAACATAAAGAAAGATCTTCAAACGAGGAAAATAGAGCTGGAATTTGAAGAGCCGCAATATAAACCGAACTAATATTTTGGAGGTGAATATATGCCTGAATGGGTAGAAGTGGGTTTTCGTTCGATTTTATTTGTCGTAGTCTTGTTTGCCGTTACAAAATTAATTGGGAAAAAACAAATATCTGAGCTTTCCTTTTTCGAATATGTTGCGGGTATAACAATCGGAAGTATTGCCGGTGAGATTATTATGGGCCTTAATAATCATTGGGGAAGCGGTATTCTTTCCATCATGATATTTGGCCTTGTTACCTTTTTTGCAGATATACTTTCCCTTAAAAGTAAAAACTTTCGAAACTTTTTCGAGGGAAGAGGCACAGTTTTAATTAAAGATGGAAAAATTCAAGAGGATAATCTTAAGAAGGAAAGATATTCGATAGATGATTTAAATGCATTGCTAAGGCAAAGGAATGTCTTTAAAGCAGCTGATGTAGAATTCGCCGTGCTGGAACCAAGAGGAGACCTCAGCGTTATGCTGAAAAAAGAAAACCAGCCGCTGACCCCAAAAGATATTAATCTAAAGGTTGCACAGGAGAAAGAACCTCAAACCGTTATTATGGATGGAAATATCTTAAATGACCCATTGGCTGAATCCGGAAAAACAAGAAAATGGCTAAATATGGAGCTAGAAAAACTGGGGGTAACACTTGATAATGTGTTTGTAGGTCAGGTTGATTCATACGGGGAATTAACAATAGACATATATGATGATAAAATAAAGGTCCCATCTCCTCAGCAAAGGCCCCTTTTAATGGCTATGATGAAACAATGTGCAGCTGACTTGGAAGTATTTGCTTTGCAAACAGATTCTAAAAAAGCCCAAAAAATGTACAATAAAAACTCTGAAAAATTAAACCAATTAATACTAAAACTAAGTCCTTATTTAAAATGATGATTTGGCATAAAAATGCAACAATTTATTTAGAATATTTATTTGTTACTGGGACTACTCTACATATGGTCCCAGAAATTTTATATAAAAAGTGTTGAAAACTACTGTTCTTCCTCCCTTCTTCGTTACTTGATTTCTTGCCCCTTGCTTTACACCCATTTTTTATGCCAAAAATAAAATTTTCATATTGAACTAAAGAATTATCTGAAAACCTAAAGAATTTAAAAGAAGAAATTTAGAAAGATTCCAATTTTTGTGAATTCCCAAAGTTATCAAGAGTTCTGGCCTTTCTATTTAACCCAGCATAGCAATCCTCCACACGTGCCTGCCATTTTGTTGGGACTAGTTTTGTGTTTGATTTTATAGTGTTTTCATTATTGTCTTAAACTTTTAGCCATCCTTATGTCTCTTCTTGATTTCAGAATGAACGTTTAATCCTCTTTGCGACAGCTGCAGATTGAGTTAAATAAACAATTTAAATGCTAAAAGGAAGGAAAAACAAAAAACCAGATGACTCTGGTTTTTTGTTTTTCCTTTTTTAACCCTTCTGGCCTCCATTCTTCCAAACCTTCTTCTGCATAATTACTGCTACGATTGCTATTATAGCCACAAAAATTAAACTGACGAAGAAACCAAACCTAATCGATTTCTCAAGCAATGTCCCGCTCACAGCAGCCAAAATCAGTGCCAATCCAAGGAAGGCCATCAGTTTCCCGAAAACCTTAATCTCCAGAATACGAAGAGCAGAGATGATAATGAAAGACCAGTTAAATAAGATCAATATTCCAGCAGCGGTTGTGATATACTCATAAATTTTTCCGGGCAGCAGCAAAGCTGTGACAATCGAAGCTATTAACCCAGCTGTGGCCAACCCCAGAGATGGAAGCGGCAGGTCCTTCCACTTCTTGATTTTCTTTGAGAAAACTGCCGGGGCATCCCCATCGTCAGCCAGCGTAACAAGCAAAGCCGTTACACCAAACAGGGACGCTGTCATAGTAGAAAAACCGGCAATAATGATCGCCGCATTAAATACATGCGGAAAAAAGTCCAAATTGTATTTATCCATCGCAGTGACAAATGGGCTCTCCTTTTCGTTAAACGCTCCATGTGAGGCCATATAGACAGCTAAACTAAGTGAAATAACATAAATGATCACAAGCACGATTAGCATAATAATGCCTGCTTTTGGGGCATCCTCCTTCTGCTTTAGCCTGGTTGCCATAAGCCCGATTACTTCAATGCCCCCATAAGCATAAAAGGCATAAATTAAGGAAGACCAAAAGCCTTTCCACCCTTCAGGAAACAACTCACCTGCTGAACCGGGAAAACCAGGATGTTTGGCATTGCCATCTATTACCCCAGCCAGAGCTGCTATCGCCAAAATAATAAACATTATAATGGCAGCCGTTTTAATAATGGCAAATAGGTCCTCTACCTTGTCAAAGCCTTTGTTGCCTGTTAGCACAACAATAATGGAAAGGATTGCGTATCCAGAAGCAAAAATCCACAGAGGGACATGCGGAAACCAGAACCTTGTTAAAATGGATAGTGCCGTTAATTGACTTCCCATGATAAGAATGTTTGAACTCCAATAATTCCATCCGCAGCTAAAGCCTGCCCACTTTCCATATGCTTTATTGGCATAATAGCAAAACGATCCCTCCTGAGGGTCTTCAGCTGTCATCTTGGCTAACAGGTTATAGACAATATAAGTTCCGATTGCCGCCAGGACAAATGAAAAGACAATAGAGGGCCCGGTGATTTTGATGCCGATAGCAGACCCAAGAAAAAAACCGGTACCGATTGTACATCCGACACCTATTAAAGATAATTGCCACCATTTTAAATCACCGGATTCACTTCCTTTTGAAGAATTGCCGCTGGGAAGAAAAAAATCCATGATGTTCCTCCTTTTCTCGAAAAGTTTCCAACTTGATTCCGATTTCTGTCCGTTTAAGTAAGAGTATGACGCCTCTTCCACCCAAATAAATAAGCCGATTCCTGATGGTGATCGGCTCGGTTTCGAATCTGCAAAGGACTTGTTCCAAAGCGTCTATTTGTTTTTCTCTGCGCTTTCGCTTTTTAACCCAGTAACCGACCGGAACAGCTGGGTATTCATGCTGCCCTGGACAATATCCTCAAGGAAGAACTCCTCTATAAGCTTTTTATATTCTTCATCTTCAAACATCTTTTTATTTTGGAGCTCCATTTCTGCAAGGCCCTCATAAGTACATAAAAAAGCATAAGTATGGTCAGCTCCTGATATAGGAGACAAAAGTTCTATCTTATGTTCATAGTTTTCATTTCTATAGCTTTGAATCATTCTCAGGTTCTTTAATGCTTCCACAAATTTATCCTGTTTTACTTCAAAGGTTTGGTATACGAAAACAGACATACTAATCCCCTTCCCATAAGCTCTCAGAATGTATTTCTAGACTCCCTGACATTTAGGGAGTCTAGTTCCTAACTCTTTGCCTTACTCCTCATCATCTTGCCTTACTCCTCATCATCGCTTCTAACGTCCGGCCTAACAGGTGTCAAATCTTCAGAAGCTTCCGTGTTATATTGCAAGTTCCCCTGGTTCACTATGCCTGTTTCTGTACTTGCCTCGGTCATGTTTCTAACTAGATAACCATGGAAAAAGTACTCAAATAAAGCAACACCAGCAGCTGCAACTAAAGACATAAAGAGGTTATCTCCATATGTTAAAATCGAGCTTAAAAACCAAATAAGCACAAATGCCAATCCAAAATCAGCCACTGTGGCAACAGTGTTGCTGCTCCTCGGCAAAATTAGCATATCGCCTAATATATAGGAAACGATTCCTAATAGGGCGGTTATGATGAATACATTTCCAAAACTCATACCATAAATAAGGCCAAGAATGACAAAAAGAAGAACAAGACTGGCTATGAACTTAATAGCTAATGCCTTACTATGCTGCATATTACTCCTCCTTTTATGGTTAGTGTGTATATTTGAATGTGAATTATTCTTTATATAACTGTACATCCATTAATGTAACCGTAAGAGATCAATTTTCTCTTGGGATTTTTTGTATATTAAGGCTCCAAATTCAACCTGAGTTTGATTATCAAGGCATTTACACCCACTAATAGAAAAAAAACAGCCCGTGAGACCGGGCTGTTTTCATATGGTTAAACCATAACTTTGCAAATATCATTCGTAAATTCTACAGGATCGCTGATCGGAAGACCTTCAATTAACAGGGATTGATTATAAAGAAGGTTTGTATAAAGGCTTAGCTTTTCTTTATCTTTCTCCAATGCCTGTTTTAATGACTGGAAGACTTCGTGGTTTGGATTGATTTCCAATACCTTATTTGCTTTTACATTTTGGTTGTCAGGCATAGAGCTGAGGACTTTTTCCATTTCGATGGTTACTTCTCCATCAGCAGACAAGCAGACCGGATGGCTTTTAAGCCTTTTTGAAATCCTGACATCCGAAACTTTTCCTGCTAAAATCTCCTTCATGCTGTCAAAAAGCTCTTTATATTCTTTTTCTTCAGCTTCGGATGTTTTTTCTTTATCTTCCTCAATGCCAAGGTCGCTGCTTGAAACAGACTTAAATTCCTTTTCTTTATAGGACTTTAGCATCTTAATGGCAAACTCATCAATGTCCTCTGTGAAATAAAGGATTTCATAGCCTTTATCTGCGACCAGCTCTGTTTGTGGAAGTTTTTCAATTCTTTCATAAGACTCCCCAGAAGCAAAATAAATATATTTCTGGTCTTCCTTCATTCGTGATACATATTCTTCAAGTGTAACCATTTTCTTCTCTTTTGAAGAATAGAACATCAGTAAATCCTGCAGTGTTTCTTTATGGGTGCCGAAATCGCTGTACACCCCATACTTTAACTGTCTGCCAAATGACTTATAGAATTGTTCATACTTTTCCCTTTCGTTTTTCATCAGGCTTTGCAGTTCGTTTTTAATCTTTTTGCTGATATTTTTGGCGATAAGTTTCAGCTGGCGGTCATGCTGCAGCATTTCCCTCGAAATGTTAAGGGATAGATCCTCGGAATCCACCATGCCTTTCATAAAGCTGAAATAATCAGGCAGCAAATCTGCACATTTGTCCATGATTAACACGCCATTTGAATAAAGCTCAAGCCCTTTTTCATATTCCTTCGAATAATAATCGAAGGGAATGTTTTCAGGAATAAAAAGAATTGCATTATAGCGGATGGTGCCGTCAACACTGATATGGATATGCTTTAGCGGCTTATCAAAGCCATAATGCTTCTCCTGATAAAACTTCTCGTAATCTTCGTCAGTAAGCTCGTTTTTATTTTTTCTCCAAATCGGAACCATACTATTAATAATTTGTTCTTCTGTAACTTCTTCAAATTCGTCCTTAATGCCTTCTTTTGGTTTTCTGTTCTTACTATCCATTTTAATAGGATAGCGGATGAAATCAGAGTACTTTTTGATTATGGATTTTAAGCGGTATTCCTCTAAATACTCATCAAAGTTCTCTTCTTCTGTATTTTCTTTAATCTTAAGAGTAATATCGGTACCGACTGTATCTTTCTTATATGGCGTGATTGTGTAGCCGTCTGCTCCCTCGGATTCCCATTTATAGGCTTCTTCGCTGCCAAGTGCTTTACTGATCACCGTTACAACATCGGCTACCATGAAAGCTGCGTAGAAACCTACACCGAATTGGCCGATAATATCATGTCCATCTCTGATTTCATTTTCTTTTTTAAACGCCAATGAACCGCTCTTTGCGATAATGCCAAGATTATTTTCCAGCTCTTCTTTTGTCATGCCGATTCCGGTATCTCTGATTGTTAAAGTTCTGTTTTCTTTATTAGGTATTATCTTTATGTAATAGCTATCTTTATCAAAGGCTAAACCATCATCTGTCAGTGCTTTGTAGTAAATTTTATCGATTGCATCGCTGCTGTTGGAAATCAGCTCCCTTAAAAACACCTCTCTTTGAGAGTAAATGGAGTTGATCATCATTTCTAATAATCTCTTGGATTCTGCTTGAAACTGTTTCTTTTCCATATCAACCTCTCCTTTAAGAAATAAAATATTTAATTTTGCAATTTAGCACTCTGCTTTCTGGAGTGCTAACCCAATAATTTTAATATCATATTATTTTTCTGCTGTCAATAATGGAGAGAAATGCAATAAAAATGAAAAAACCTATAGCAATACGCTATAGGTTCAAGGTAGATGGGTAAACTCATAACCATTCCTTCGTGTTTCAGCAATTAAATCAGGAAGAGCTTCAACGGTCTGAGACAACTCATGCAGGAGAATGATTGCGCCGTCTTCGAGATTATCTGTCACATTTGTGATGATCTGTTCAGGCCTGTCCTTTAGCTCCCAATCCATTGACGAGATTCTCCACATAACAGGAGTTAACCCGAGCTTTTTTGCTGCAGAAAGTGTATCGTTGTTGTATTGTCCGAATGGCGGGCGGAAGTACTTCACTTCCTGGCCGGTAATGGATTCAATCTTTGATTGGCTGTACAGCAAATCTTGATGCTGTTCATTTAACTGCAAATTTACCAGGTTGTTATGTTTGGCAGAATGTGTGCCAATCATATGCCCTTCGTCTAATACCCTCTTCCAGGGCCGTTTAGGATATAAAAGCCTGGCTTGCCAGAAGAAGGCTGCCGGCACTTTTTCTTCTTTCAGGATATCGAGGATTTCCGGCAGAACTCTTCCAGGACCATCGTCAAAGGTTAATACTACTGTTTTCTTGGAAGTTGCCAGTTTATTATATACCATAACATTGGGATCATTCGAATCGTACACGACGTTCGAGCTATCGACCACTCATGGACAGTTTGCCATCAATTTTCCTCCTCCGCCTAGGTAGTAAGTGTGTAGGGCCTTTCGCTATAACCAGAAGCATCATACGTATGGACATACATGTCATCTGTAAATTGTTCAGGTTTGCCATCAAAGATGACTTCCCCTTCTTTCAATGCAATAATGCGGGTGGCATAACGTTTTGCCAATTGAACATCATGGACATTTATGATTGTCTGCAATTTATGCCGATGGTGCATTTCTTTTAACAAACTAAAGATCCGGTCTGAAGTACCTGGATCGAGGCTGGCAACAGGCTCGTCTCCAAGCAGAACACGAGGCTGCTGCAGCAATGCCCGGGCAATGCCGACTCTTTGCTTCTGCCCGCCGCTTAAATGCTCGACTCTCCGATCCATGAAGTCTGTTAGGCCAACCTCCTGAATCACTTGCTTTGCCAGGGATTTCTCTTCAGATGTAAACCAGCCAATCAAGTTTTTAAAGCTGCTTCTGTAACCGAACATGCCTGTAAGCACATTTTGGAAAACAGTCAGTCTGGGAACCAGGTTAAAATGCTGAAAAATCATTCCCATTTCCCTGCGGACCTTTTGGAGCTGTTCTTCATGAAGAGTGGATAAAGGAAGGCCATCCCAGACAATCTCACCTGATGCTGGTTTCTGCAAGCCATTAAGACAGCGTATCAATGTTGACTTCCCCGCACCGCTTTTACCCAGAACACAAATGAAATCTCCTTCATGGAAAGTGAGGTTTATAGAGTTTAATGCATTATCCTTCATACTAGGATAACGGACTGTTACATTTCGAATCTCTAGCATCTGCCTGGCCTCCATTTAGATTACTCTGTTCCTTACATAGCTTCCAAAAAAGTCAACAAGAATAACGATGATCATAATAACAAGAACATCAAGTGAAACAGCTGTATATTGAAAAGTTTTAAAGTCATTAAAAAGCCTTTGGCCGATTCCCCCGCCGCCAATAAAACCAAGTACAAGCGAAGTCCTGATCGCAACCTCAAATCGGTAGAAATAGTTGGATAAAACATTAGGCCAAATTTGCGGCAGTATACTGAAAAGAGAAGCAAACCAGTTCTTTGCTCCTACTGCTTTCATGGCCTCCTGCGGCCCCGGATCGGATGCTTCTATGAGTTCCGAGATTAATTTTCCCAATACACCAATATTGTGAAACATGATAGCCAATACAGCCGGGAAAGGGCCCAGCCCAAGTGCTGTTAATAAAATCAAGCCAAATACAATTTCAGGAATGGATCGTACAAAGCTAAGACCAACACGGGTTAAATGATAAACAAACGGTGCACCGGCTGTATTTTTGGCAGCCATAAAGCTTAAAGGCAAACCGATGAGAAGACCGAAAAAACTTCCCAAAAAGGCCATGGCCAGTGTTTCCAAACTGTCTTCCAAAATCTTCGGAAGAAGAGAGAAATCCATAGGGAACCAATGGGACAGGAAATCAATCATGTTACGGAAGTCTCTGAATTTGGATAAATCAAACTCTGTCAGCTTCATACTTAAATAAACGAATAAAGCCAATAGAGTATATGTGATAATGCTGCGTCTTTTAAACCACAATCTAATCAGCCCTATTCTTTAATGATTCCCTCTTTAAGGGCTGCCTGGCGGATGCTTTCGTAATCTTCGTTGCTGGCTTCTGTAAAACCGCTTGCCCCGAATGCATCAAGGATTTCTGGATCTTCAATAGCTAGAAAAGCCTCTTTAAGAGCGGTAATTGTTTTCTCGTCCGTATCCTTATGAACAGCCCATGGATATTGGAACAGCTTCTCTGATTCCCAAATGGTTTTTATTTGGTCGCCATCTATTTTTCCTGAATCGGCTAATTGGTTGTAAATTGCGCTGTCAATGGCACCTGCATCGACTTGTTTATTTTGGACAGCCAATGCCGTCGCATCATGGGAACCTGTAAATCTTACAGAGTTAAAGCTATGTGTATCTTCAGATTCGTAAACTTTCCGGTCCTTCAGCTCAATCGAAGGAATTAAAGATCCGGAGGTAGAGTTAATGTCACCAAAAGCAAAGTCGATTTCACCGCTCTTTTCGAGCAATTCATCAAGCGAATTCCATGGATTGTCCTTGTGGGTAATGATATAAGAGTAATAAAATGGTTCTCCATCAATCAGCTGTGTAATGATGGCTTTGGCACCGCTTTTTTCATGGGCAACCACATAAGTTAATGGCCCAAAGTAAGCCATGTCAATCTTATCGTAGTTCATGGCTTCAACCACACCGTTATAGTCCGGATACACTTCAACCGCTACCTCGCGATCAAGCTTTTCAGACAGTGTTGACTGTAATTTCTCCATTGCACCTTCCATGGATCCCTCAGTTTGAACAGGAATCACACCAATGGTAAAAGCTTCACCTGTTTCTTCTTTATTTTCTTTTGTACCCTCTGATTGATTTCCACCACAGGCGGTCAAAAGCATCAATAATAAAATAGTCATAAACAATAGCATTTTTTTCATGTTTTCCACTTCCCTATTTTAGATGTAAAAAATTAGTGTACATTTAGGAAAAATTACGATAAAAAGGACCCTTTGCGAGTCCTTTTTATCAGATAACAGTAATGCAGCCAGGCTGTTCGTCTGTCACTTTTCCAATAATGGCAGCTGACTGTACTCCTTTTTCATGAAGCTCTTTGAGGAGTGATTCAGCTTCTGCCTCCGGAACAGTTATAAGCAGGCCTCCGGATGTGATCGCATCGCATAGAATCCATTGGTCTACTTCGTCGATATTCTCATAGTGAATCCGTCCGGACAGCCACTTATGGTTCTTTTTTGAACCGCCAGGGATGATGTTCTGTTCGGCAAGATCCCGTGTCTTAGGAAGGATAGGAACTGTTTTGCTGTCGATAGTAATGCCTGTGCAGCTGCCTTCTGCTATCTCCATGGCATGGCCAAGCAATCCAAAGCCAGTAATATCTGTGCAGGCATTAACATGGTAGTGGTCCATTGCTTCGGCTGCTTCTTTATTTAGTGCAGCCATTACGTCCATAACACGGTCAATGCTTTCCTGGTCAAGCATGTCTCTCTTAATAGCTTGTGTAAGGATTCCAACACCGATAGGCTTGGTTAAAATCAGGCTGTCACCCGGTTTGGCAGCGGCATTCGTTCTTACCCGCTCAGGATGGACCGTTCCTGTTACAGATAAGCCGAACTTAGGCTCCTGGTCATCAATCGAATGGCCTCCTACTAAAACAGCACCTGATTCTCTCACTTTATCTGATGCGCCGGCCAATATGTCAGCCAAAATGCTCTTATCCAATTTATTAATCGGGAAGCCTACAATATTCATAACTGTTATTGGCTTACCGCCCATTGCGTATATATCGCTCAAGGAATTGGCGGCAGCAATTTGTCCAAACATATATGGGTCATCAACGATAGGAGTAAAGAAATCAAGTGTCTGCACAAGTGCAGTATCATCGTTAATTTTATAAACGCCTGCATCATCCGAAGTATCCAGCCCTACAAGCAGGTTGGGATCAGGTACAGACTTTGGCAAATGGCGCAGAACCTGCGCCAGGTCTTCAGGACCAATTTTGCATCCTCAGCCGCCTTTGGTAGATAAAGAAGTTAGTTTAATGATTTCTTCTTTAGACATGTTTCTCTCTCCTTGCTGAATTATTTTTATTTTTCACGTGAAGAAGAAGGGATCGTGCCGGACTCATCTAAAATACTCTCATAGATTTTCTGCAATGTTTTTGCTTCATATTCAGAAGAATGATTGCACTCTACATAGAATTTAGCAGCACGTCCAATTTTTATCCTCATTTCGTTATTATTGACTAGTTTCTCTGCATAATCAAGAAATTCGACCGGATTAGTATAGATTAAACCGGTAATTTGATGTGTGATGATATTTCTGTTCCCTAAATTATTGGATGCCAGCACGGGCAGGCTGTATTCCATGGCTTCTAAAATGGCGGCAGGCTGCCCTTCAGAATGGGAGGTATTTAAAACCGCGTCTGCCTGTTTGTACACCTCTCCCATAAATTGATGAGGAATCTGCCCAAGATATTGAAGCCATTCCTTATGCTTTTCTGCCAGTTCCATTATCATCCGACCTTCATCTTCTTCAATGATAGGACCCACCAGCCATAGTCGGATATTTTTTTGGTTCTTAAAAATATGTTTGAGGTTTTCGATGGCGAAAGGAATATTTTTTACCTTGCGGATTCCTGCCGGAAGAACAAATAAAAAGGTGCCAGGCTCCTTATTGAAAGCAGGTGCAGTTTCAGGGAATGCAACAGTTCCTTGAGGAATCACGATGATCTTTGCCTGAATGCCTGAAATTTCATTGCCCAGTATCTGCTTTGCTTCTTCGTCAAACACGTGAATAGCTTTTGCCTCTGTCAATGTCCGAATGACATTTTGTCTTTTCATTTTATCGAAAAGATCCACATTTAAATCAGTGCCGGTCATTGTAACCAAGTAGTTTTTCGGCTTTATATTAAGTTTTTCAATAAATTTTCCAAACCGGTAAGCATGAAAACCATGAACGATATCAGCGTCGGGTAAGTTTGCAGGCTTGCTGTCGTCTTTCATATTAATAATTTCAGTTTCAATGCCGAGTTTTTTTAGGCAGTCTGATATCCGTTGAACAGTTACGGTATTGCCTCTTGCCTGGTGAAAGTTCGGGCTAGCTAGAAGTACTTTCATGATTTCATCCTCTGTCATTAAAATTCTATAAAAAAGTCTTTCATCTAAAAGTCTGCATCAATTATTGCAGGAATATTTCTTTCTGTCCATTATTTGTATGTCAGCATCTGAATTGTTTGATAGAAAAAAGCCTGCTTCCTATCAACCTGGAAGCAGGCCTGTTTAAATACTTATAGCTCTCCGAATTCCTCTACTAGCTCACGGAATTCTTTTAGTGAGTTTTCAATCGGATACGGGGTAGTCAAATCAACACCAGTTTTCTTCAATAGTTCCAGCGGATAATCGGAACTGCCGCTTTTCAGAAACTCAAGATAGCTATTAAGCGTTTCTTTGTCTCCCTCAAGAATTTTTGTCGCCAAGTGAATGGCTGAAGCAAAGCCTGTTGCATATTTGTAAACATAAAAAGGACGATAAAAATGGGGGATTCTCGACCAGCCGTATTTGACTTCTTCATCAAAAATGATTTCATTGCCATTATATTCACGGAATAAGCGCTCATAAATTTGGTTAAAGACGTCGGCATTAAGCGGCTGCCCTTTTTCTGCCATTTCATGTGTCCTCATTTCGAATTCGGCAAACATGACTTGAGTAAAAAAGGTTCCCTTAAATTGATCAATAAAATGGTTAAGCAGATGTTTGCGGACTTCTTCGTCTTTTTCATTGTTTAATAAATAGTTAATTAGCAATACTTCATTTACGGTTGATGCCACTTCAGCGACAAAGATACTGTAGCGGGCGGTGATTTGCGGCTGATGCTGTGAGCTTAGTTTGCTGTGTACGCCATGGCCGCATTCATGCGCTAGCGTAAATAAGCTGTCGAGGTCATCGCGGTGGTTCAGCAAAATATATGGATGAACTCCATAAATGCCCAAGTTATAAGCCCCTGATCGTTTGCCTGGCGTTTCGCGTACATCAATGTAGCGTAAGGTTTTAAACTCCTTTAAGGTGCTGATATAATCTTCTCCTAAAGGAGATAAAGCTTTGCACATAGTCTCATAGGCTTCTTCATAAGTAATAACGGGCTTAACGCCCTTTACTAAAGGAACATTCATGTCATATTGGCGCAATTCCTCAAGGCCAAGCTTATCCTTGCGGATTCTGATATATTGATGCATTGGCCCGATATTGTTTTTTGTCGTTTCAATCAGGTTTTCATAAACCTCCTTTGGCACCTTGTCTCCAAATAACCCCTTTTCAAGAGCGGATGGATAGTTTCGGATTTTAGCCATTGTTACATTATTTTTGATTGCTGCTGATAGGGTAGACGCAATGGAGTTTTTTAGCTGTACGTATGGCTGGTAGTAGGCCTTATATGCCTCCTTCCTCTTTGAACGGTCTTCGTCTTCCATGATTTTTGCGTACATTCCACGGGTTAGTTCTACCCTATCCCCATCTTCTCCTGTTACTTCACCAAACTTAATATCTGCATTATTAATCATTCCAAACGTGTGGCTTGGAGCTGAAAGTGCTTCACCCAGGTGCGATAAAACCTCTTCTTTGTCTTTATTAAGGACATGAGGTTTGTAGCGGAAGGATTCAAGCAGGTCTTCCTCGAAGTATTTCAGCCCTTTTTCTTCTGCAACATACCCCTTTAATGTATCCTCCGCCAAGCTTAAAAGATAGGGCATGAAAAAAGACGTGGATGAACTGATTTTTACACTTAACTGTTTCGCTCTGTCCACATAAGATTGTGATTCAGTTACCCTCGTATCTTCGTCTGTTTTGAGCATGGCATAGGCATAAAGCTTATTAAATAGGTAAGATAGTTTTTCTTTTTGTTCAAGATATTGAAACAGAGAAGATCCATCTGTAATATGGCCATCATATTCCTTCAGCTTTTCAGCTATTTGCTCAATGTGCCGGTAGTCTTCCTCCCATTTTTCTAAACTTGGATAAATATCATTTAGATTCCATTTTTCATTTTCAGGCACTTCATTTCTGCTTTTGTATGTATTCACCTTTTAAACTCCTTTATACCATAGCTTTAATTCTAGTATTAACTATATTCAAAAGTTATCTGCAAAACCCTTCATCTTTTTTGATTTTATCTTCTTTGACCATTAAAATGTTCATGAAAGGATGTGGATGGCTTGGCCATTATACTGCCTCATATAGAAGATGCAAACAAGACGGTATATTTTCCTCCAAAGGGTGAATATGAAACCTTTGAAGATGATGCACACTATGAAGAGAAAGTCAGGGAATGGGGATTATCAACTACAAAGGAAGTTAAGAAAGAATTCTGGTATAAGGAAAAAACACATCAGCGCCTCGTTTCAATCAAGGGTTTTCAGGCTTACGGGAAGTCAGGAGATTACCATACCATTGTTATTGAATTTCAGGACGGAAAACTCAGCTGCATACACCCTGCTTATCTTAAAGAAATGCAGGCTCCGAGCTTTGGAAAAGCAATCATTGCCGATTTTGGTGAAATAGCTTCAGTTTCATCGGAAAAGAAAGCATTAACGGATGATAACGATAAACCTGCGGATGTGCCTAAGAAATCAGAGGAAAACAGAACAAAGAAAAAACCTGATGTCAAAAAGGCAAAGAAAGAAAAGCAGCCAGCTTTGGACCTTCCAACAGAGAAAGTGCATTTTACCGCGAAAGTAAAACAATTTGCTTTAAGCTGGAACCATTTTAATGAAGAAAATGATGAAGTCGTCGTTCTCGAGAATGTCGTCATTCAGCAGGATAATCCAGTTGAAGTAGGCCTTGCATGGTGCTCCCACTCAAAAACCTTGAAGAAGTTCGAATTGGAGACTGGTGAAACACTTGAATTTGATGGGAAAATCGTCAAAAAGAAACTGCCGAAAGGGAAAGAATGTGAAGAGGATTTCATTATTGAAGATCCTGTTCCATATAAAATCAACAACCCTTCAAAAATCAAAAAAAGCTAAAGAGCGCTTTAAAAGCTCTTTAGCTTTTTTGTAAGGTTATGAAAGAATCCTTTTCTCCCCTTCAATTTCCTGGATAGGACTGATATTTTGTGTGAATTCCAGGGTGCCTGCGTAGGAGCCGTTTTTGTCTCTTACGGCAAAATATCGAATATATACATACTTGTCTCTGAACTTGATCCAAAAATCCTCAGAATCTTTACGGCCTGCCTTAAAGTCTTCCAGCAATTCCTCGACAACATGCGCACTCCGTGGCGGGTGGCAATTTTGCACAGTGCGTCCAATAACTGCTTTTGTCCTGGCGAAAATCCTTTCTTTTCCATGTGAAAAATAGCGGACAACATCTTCATGATCAATAAAGGTGATATCAACTGGAAGGTGGTTCAAAAGCAGCTCTAGCTGCTTAAGGGATAATATGCCGGTTTCCATCTTGATATAGCCTTCTGAAATGGCTTTTTCGTCAATCGCTCTCCGTTCTGGCTTCCATTCCGCTTCAGGGCCTGTCAGACAGAAGCCTATCTCGTCGCTTTCATGCGCGATTTTTACCCATTCATCTTCTGTCAGGTTTTTCAGGGCCATTGGAAAAAGGATATGTTCCTCCCTATATATCATGGCACTTACTTCATTAAAGATAAATTGAACCTCTTCGATTACCTTCTGCTTGTCCCCATTGTAATTTGACAGGAGCTGCTTAGCTTCTTTGATGCCATCTCTTATAAAATCGTCAATACTCCACATATTGTTTGTTGGACCGTATATCCCGTATTTCTCCAGGTATGGGAAAAGTAAATTCTCTTTTCGGCTGTAATGCTTATCAAGATCAAGCAAAAGAGTGCAGTCCTCCAAAAGTTTGTATACATTTTCTTCAGTATCAGCATTTTTAAAAGCTTCCAGATGCACCCTGAGTTTTTCCCGAAGATGCTTATCAATCTCCCTGTTTTCCCGAATAAACGTGTGGATAGGATGCCCCGGCTCTTCTTCAGGCTTATTCAGCGGGCGTTCTCTTAGGCCGTTTTGCATAGGATTGCTAAAGTTTTTTTGATTTTCACGGTTATTAATAATCTCGCTCAATGTCCATTACCTCCTGTATACCAAACTTGAATTTTTGTTTTGATAATACTTCTCATTAGCAATGTAACACACGAAGAATGATTATTATGTGATGAACATCATATGTAAGGGGTATTTTAGTTCACAGCGTTCAATGTTAAGAGACTGGTTCAGAATTTAGAGAAGGAAAATAGTTGGTTTTAAGCGCAGAGCCAATAAGTTTGTGCGCGGGTTTGTAACAAATCTGCGCGGAAAAGCCTCAATCATGCGCGGCTGAACGGTTTACGCGCGAGTGTCTAGGTTTTATGAGCAGAGTCAATAGAATTGTGCGCTGTATTTAAATTTTCTGCCCTGAAACAGTAGGTTTGCGCTCGGTTTAACGACTTTTACGCTCACTGATGGAATGTAAGCCTGATATTACCACCCCTTATTCTCTCCTTTTTTGTTACACTTTTAAGGGATGAATAACGGAGGTTAACTTTTAATGAAGATAAAATATAAGATCCTTATTATTGCTATCATTTTTGCGGGAGGTTTTGCGGCAGGATTAATTTTTACAAAAAATAGTGCTCAGCCTGATTCTATAAAACTTGCAAAAAAAGCAGCTCAGTCTGTTAAAAATCCACTTCAAAAAAGTACTCCTGAGTTACCGGATGCACCTTCAAAGGTATTGATTGGTTATGTACAGGATTACCGTGATCCCAATGCTGTTGATTTTTCGAATCTGACGCATGTTATATTTTCATTCGCTCACCCCGAAAAGGATGGCAGCCTTTCTTTTAATGGCGATACGGCAGTGAATAATCTGCGCAGTATGGTTGCGAATGCACACAATCATGATACAAAAGCGATCCTGGCGGTAGGCGGATGGTTCCATAAAAAAGGCGGAGAATCCTATGAATATTTTAAATCAGCGATAGCAAACCCGGCTTCAAGGAACAAGCTGGTGAATGAACTTGTTAGTGTAGCTGACAGGGAAAAACTTGATGGCATAGATATTGATTTTGAGCATCCTCGTTCACAGAATGACGCGCAATATCTTTCTGCTTTTATAAATGATCTTGGTAAAAAGCTCCATGCTGGCAATAAAGAGCTCTCGACTGCTGTCCATTCAAAGATTCATAGTGTTACAGGCACTGAAACCGGCTATGTGGTTTACGATCCTTCCATGTTTCAGCATGTAGATTATGTTAATATCATGGCCTATGATGGACAATGGGATGGCGGCTATAATGCAGCCAATTTGTCTCCCTATCCTTTTACAGAGAATATCGTAAACTATTGGGCAAATCTCTTTGATAATCTCAGTATTTCAAAGGAAAAGCTTGTACTTGGGGTTCCCTTCTATGCACAGCCGGAAGACCCCGCAATTAAGCAAGTATCGTACGACGCTATTATAAACCGCAATCCGGAAAATGCAGGCAAGGACATCATTAGCATGAACGGGACAACTTACTATTATAACGGTGAATCCACCATGCAAAAGAAAACAAATCTAGCTTTAAACAACGGGTTTGGAGGGATGATGATTTGGGAGGTTGGCCTTGATGCAAAAGGGCCTTACAGCCTTACTGGAGCGATTGCGGAGGTTCTTAAAGACTTGGAAACAAAATCAGTGAAATACTATTCAGTAAAAAATTCTAATTAAATTTACTAGAACCAGAAGAAGAGCATGGTGTTTCCCATGCTCTTCTTCTGGTTCTGCTTTACCTTCCTACTGGCTCTCAATTACCTTAATCAGTTCCCGCAAATAATCCGGTAAATCTGGAGGACGGCGGCTTGAGACGAGGTGTCCGTCAACGATGACTGGCTCATCATACCAATTGGCACCGGCATTCTCCATATCGTCCTTAATCCCTGGGGTGCTTGTTACCTTTTTACCCTCTAATACTTTTGCCGATATGAGCACCCAACCCGCATGGCAAATTTGCCCGATTGGTTTTTTATTTTCCTCCATGTGCTTAATAAGGGACAGCACCTCCGGAAAACGGCGGATTTTGTCCGGTGCCCAGCCGCCAGGTACAAGGATGGCATCATAATCCTCCCCCTTCACCTCACTATAAGAATAATGGGAAGTTGCAGGCACTCCGTATGTATTTCTCGTTTGCATGCTCGCCGGTCAAATGGACATCTGCACCTTCTTCCTGCAGCCTGAGTATCGGATACCATAGTTCCAGATCTTCAAAGTCATAATCCACTAAACTTAATATTTTTCTTCCTTTTAAACGCATGGATCGATTTCCCCTCTTTTATTCGTTTTGATAACTCTTACCTTACAGTTGTATACCCTATTTTACAAATGATCCAATTCAGGAGAGCAAAAATTCCTTGATCTCCTCTCTCCTGTCCTTAAAAACCTTCTCTCCAAGCTTAATCAATTCATCCACAAACCGGATATCATCAAAAGGCATTTCTTCGCCAAGCTCTTCATTTAAGCGCAAATAATTGTCTGCCAACAGATGCTGGCAATGATATGTAACTGATTCAGATGACAGGTGAAGAGCAAGATCAAGCAGTTTTGGCATGACTTTCATGGATGGAAGCTGGAGCGGAAGCCAATGCCTCACTCCCCAGTATTTATTATGATCAATGGTAAAATCTATTTTCTGTAAACCAGTTCCTAGTGAAAGGATTTTAATGTTTTTCAAATCCTCTTTAAAATGATGCATCGCTTCTGTAATGCATACAAGCGACGGGTTATTGGCCCACAACCCGCCATCAATGGATAAGTAACTGTTATTAATATTGTTGGGAGGAAAGTATATTGGCGCTGAGCAGGAGGATAGTACAGCATCCCAAAGCTTCATGGATAAGCTTTCATTGCCCGGATGGCCATAGTTGGAACGGTGCACAAAAGGCTTGCCATGTGTGACGTCCACAGCAGGAATCAAAAGGGGCTTTTGAATTTCGGAAAGCGCTGTTTCCCCTAAGGCTTTCCGAAAAAAACGGCGTAAGTATTTATCGCTGTAGACGCTTTTAAAAAGACCAACTTTCGCCTGCTTTACAAAAATTTTCTTTCCATACGATTCATACCCTTTTAATACATTGGCCATATCCTTTTTTAAGGTTAGGGAAGATGCTATAATCGATCCGGTGCTGGTTCCTGCAATCATATCGAAAAAATCGCCTGCAGGCTGCTGAAGTTCGTCCTCCAAGGCTTTTAAAATACTTACAGCAAAAACACCCCGTATCCCTCCGCCATCTATACATAATATTTTCATATTCTCACCTGTTTTTTCTGATCCTTTTTGTATATAAAAAAGAGAAGGAATGATCCCTTCTCTTCTATTCTTCCTCAATCATGTTATCAAATACAGCAGAGACCTTGTTAAATTCCTCTTCACTCTCAATTGGAGTAAAGTCTCCATCTTCATCAAGCTTTAAGAAGAACACATCAATATCCTCTTCCGTGTCTTCCTCCAGATCTTCAACAAAGCTGACTGCAGCATAACTAATTCCCTCAACTTCGGCAGAGGCAAGAACCTCCACATCCATTTCCTGTCCGCTTTCGTCACTAATCGTAAAAACTTCGCCGACTTGGATCTTGTCCATGTTTTCCATCTCCTCTCCAAATTGTGTTCATTCTTTATTTTCCCATTTACAAGGGGTTTCATGCTTAAAAATAAAAAATGGACCGGCTCATTAAGCCGATCCTAACTCCGTTTTAAGTTTATTTAACAGCAGCAGCCTCTTTATTTTCAACTTTTACACTCCAGCCGAACGGGTCCGGCTCAGTGCCTTTTTGGATACCTGTTAATGTATCATAAATATTCTTGGATAATGAACCTGTCACACCATCGTTGACCACAATTTTTTTATTATCCCAGAAGAATTCGCCAATTGGTGAAATGACAGCGGCAGTGCCTGTTCCGAAGGCTTCTTCCAGTTGGCCGTCTGCATGTGCCTGATAAATCTCTTCAATCGAAATCCTTCGCTCAGATACTGGGATGTTCCAGTGTTTTAGTAGTTCAAGAACAGAATTTCGTGTAATTCCTTCTAAGATACTTCCGTTAAGGGCAGGTGTAACAACTTCCCCATTTATTTTAAAGAAAATGTTCATGCTGCCTACTTCTTCAATATACTTATTTTCTTTGCCATCAAGCCATAATACTTGCGAGTATCCTGTTGAACCTGCAAGCTCCTGTGCCTTTAAGCTGGCTGCATAGTTTCCGCCTGTTTTCGCCGTACCAGTTCCGCCGGCTACAGCGCGTACGTATTCGCTTTGTACGGCAATCTTGACTGGGTTGATGCCTTCTTTATAGTAGGCTCCAACAGGAGATAGGATAATAATAAACTTATATCTCTTAGAAGGTGCAACCCCCAGGTAAGGTTCAGTAGAGATAACAAACGGGCGGATATAAAGAGAAGTTCCTTCAACATTCGGAATCCATTCCCGGTCAAGCGCAATCAGCTCTTTTAACGCGTAAAGGGCAAGCTCTTCATCAATTGCCGGGATACATAACCGCGAATTAGAACGGTTTAATCTTTCCATGTTTTTTTCAGGCCTGAATAGCAAAACTTCATTATCGTTTGTAAGGTATGCTTTTAATCCTTCGAAGACACTCTGGCCATAATGGAAAATCATTGCTGCGGGATCCAGAGTTAGCGGCTGGTAAGGAATGATTCTTGGATCATGCCAGCCTTGGCCGGCAGTATAATCCATTACAAACATATGGTCTGTAAAGTTCTTGCCAAACTCCAGGTTGTCGAATTGAGGTTTTTGTTTTTTCTCTGGTGTGCGATTGATTTCAATTTTAAATTCTGTCATTGTGATTACTCCCCATCTGTAGATGATTTAAAAACCTAATGCCTGCTGTTCCTGCTGCTCTTAAGAGGGTAAATAAAAATGCCCAGTCATCCTCCGAGCGTGGACGAAAGGGCTTGCTTCCCGGCAACAACCAATATGGATGTTAAACAGTTTAAAAATCCAGCAGTGGCTTTTACAAGTTAAAGGACTTTAATGCTGTTTTCTCTTAGGAATGATAAGGTTTGCCTTTCGCTCTTTCTACTTCAAGGCAGTAGTGCAGTTATCCGTTAAAGTTTTTATAAGTTTTTCTAATATTATGATATTCTAATGATTAAATGTCAATAAGAATTGACAATAAATTTTGAATTAATCCGAAATGTTGAAAATTCTGTTCGCAATTACCGTTTCTATTAGATGAAATAGCTGGGATTTGAAACTATAATATATATATCAACCCATAAGGAGAAATATGATGAATCAAAAAGAGCTGGAAGAAAAAATTATTCAAAACTATCAGGGCGAAGAAAAAATGATGATTCTTGTTTTTGCCCAGTGGTGCGTAAATCATGATTTGAACCCTGAGGAAATTTATTTAAGAGCCTATCCCGGCCAGGCAAAGAATCAGGCTTTACAAGAAGCAATTGAGCTCACAGTCCCTAAGGAAGAAGCAGGTGATGTGCCTGACCAGACACTGCTTGGAGTCCTTTCCATGTTCGGCAATGATGATCTTGCTTTTGTTGTCATGGAAGAAATGAAAGAAATGAAAGAAATGAAAGAAATGAAAGAAATGAAAGAAATGAAAAAGGACGGCAAGGCCTAATAGGCTGCCATCCTTTTTTACAAATATCCCTTTTTATTTAAACCACCCCTTCTCCTTGGATTGAGTAATAGCTTCTATCCTGTTCGTTACTTCAAGTTTATCGAGAATGGCAGATATATAGTTCCGTACAGTCCCTGTTTTAATGCTGAGCTTATCAGCGATCTCCTTTGTGTTTTTGCCATCTGCTATGAGCTCAAGCACTTCTTTTTCACGGTCAGTCAAAGGGTTTTCTTCTCCATAGACATCGTCCATTAACTCGGGTGCATAGATGCGCTTGCCTGTCATTACGCTTCTGATGGAACTCGCCAGCTCCTCGCTCGGGCTATCCTTCAATAAATATCCCCTTACGCCTGCCTTCAATGCCCGCTGAAAATAACCAGACCTTGCAAAGGTTGTTAAAATAATGACCTTGCAACCTATCCCCTTAAGTTCTTCTGCTGCTTCCAGACCGCTTTTTTCCGGCATTTCTATATCCATTATGCATACATCGGGCTTAAGTTTTTTTACAAGTGAAATGGCTTCTTCGCCATTTGATGCCTTGCCGACAACCTCCATATCATCTTCAAGGCTTAGCAGGGATCCTAAAGCCCCCAGCATCATCCGTTGATCTTCAGCAATGACAATCCGTATCATGGACGCTCCTCCTTATCTGCTTGCTTTACGACTGTTGGCACTTTCATTATAATAGTTGTTCCGTTATTGGTAATAATATCAAGGCTTCCGTTAACAAAATCGAGGCGCTCGCCTAATCCCAGCAGTCCTGAACCCTTGCCGATATCCTCTGAGGGATCCATTCCGACGCCATTGTCCTGTACTGTGATCCTGACTTCATTCCAGGTTTGTTCAATGCTAATGCGGCACTCGGTCGCTTTACTGTGTTTGACGACATTGGTAACAGCTTCTTTCATGCACATGCTTAAAATATTCTCAAGAAATAATGAAACATTGTTTAATTTGATCTCTTCTTCACCGATGAAGTCGATCGAAGCGGCTTTCAGTATTTGTTTAACAAGAATAATTTCATCTTTAAGCCTGATGCCCCTCATCTGCGAAACCATTTTTCTTACTTCGTTCAAAGCCGTTCTTGCGGTTTGCTGGACGTCCACAAGTTCTTCCTTAGCCTGTTCGGGATCCTTGCTTATCAGCTTTCTCGCAAGGTCGCTTTTCAGGCCGATAAGAGATAGCTTTTGGCCAAGCGTATCGTGCAGATCGCGGGCAATCCGCTGCCTCTCCTCCTGCTTTACGAGGTCAGCAATTCTTTTATTGGCATCTTCAAGCTGTTCCTCAAGCCTCTCCTGCTTTTTCCTATTGTGTATGTTAAAAGGCAGTAAAATAACACTGATCCAGATGATGATAATAAAGGGCAATTGCTCTAAAAATAAGGGTTCAGGTGTAACGAAATTATAGTTGATTGAGATCGTGGTAGCGACCAAATGAATGACATAAAGGGTTAAAAAAGCAATTCTGTTTGTTATATGGCCATTATAATATGCGATATAAAACGCGAAATAAACAAACTGAAAAAGTATCGCCATCGTAATGGAAATGCTAATTAAAATGCCAGTCCAAAGATAGACCGGCCATTGCCGCGAGAGAAACGCAAAACGCAATGAAATAAAAAATAGGATTGTCAGTATAATCCCTACGGCAATTTCAATTTTAGAGGTGGATCTGAATATGAAATAAAACGGCAATATGCTAAAAACACTCCAAATATATGGAGAGATGCCTGAGCTTTTTAAATTGTTAAAGAATTTTTTGAACATAATGAGGACCTCTTTTGCTTTTCTTAATGGCAATGTTAAAGCCAATTGTTGATTTTTGTACTCTGTTGATTGGAGCGGAAGGCGCTAATCCCGCGAAAATGCATTTGCATTTCCTTCGTGCGATGTTTTTTCAAGGATGCTTATTCAAATTCCTGCGGGAGAAGCGTGTCAAAAGGAGACCCCGCTGGCTTAGTGCTTGAGGAGCGTCGGGCCGCCCGCCGTTCGCTGACCTTCTTGAGCGGAAATCAACAGGCAAGGTTAACAGAGCTTTCATAAAAATAAACAGCTCCTTTGTCATCATACCACAAAGGAGCTGTTCTTTAGTAAGTCAGTCTGGTTATTTATCCCATTTATTAACGTTAAGGCTTAACGGATGCAGCTTTCCCCGCTCTGTTTTGCTTTTTGCTGAGGGCTGCTTTTTTAGCAGCCTGATAGCCTGTGAAATTCTGTGAATCCTCATCCCATAGTCGGAATCTTAGAGACTGCAGGCTTGTAGAAAGTGTGATCGTTGGCACATTTTTAAGCTCAGCCGTATTATAATGTGCATCCTCCAGGTTATAGTTAGGCACACGTGGACTTAAATGGTGGATATGATGGAATCCGATGTTTCCTGTAAGCCATTGCATAACCTTTGGAAGCTTGTAAAAAGAGCTTCCTTCCACAGCTGCTTTGACATATTCCCACTTATCATCTTCTTCAAAATAAGAATCTTCAAATGTGTGCTGTACATAAAACAGCCAAATTCCGGCAGCTCCTGAAATTAAAAAGATTGGACCCTGGACCATCAGGAACGCTTCCCAGCCGATTGCCCAGCACATTAACGCGTATAAACCAACAATTGCGGCGTTTATCAGATAAGTGTTAGTACGCTCATTCTTTCTTGCACCTTTGCGGTTAAAGCGATTTTTTAACAGAAAAACATAAATCGGTCCTAATAGAAACATAACTAACGGATTGCGGTACATACGGTAAGCTGCACGAGTCGTAAGTGAAGCAGCCTGATATTCTTTCACTGTCAAAGTCCAAATATCTCCTGTTCCGCGCTTGTCCAAGTTTCCGCTTGTCGCATGGTGGACATTGTGGTCATGCTGCCACTGGTGATAAGGGAAAACTGTAATAATCCCGGTTATCGTTCCAACAATTTTATTGGCAGACCGATTTTTAAAAAAGGAATGGTGACAGCAATCGTGGAAGATGATGAATATTCTTACCAGAAATCCTGCCGCTATTACCGAAATGCCCAGAGTGAGGAAATAGGACACACTCAAGCTTTCAAACGCAAGAAACCAGAGCAGGAAAAATGGTCCAAGAGTATTGACCAACTGCATAATACTCCGTTTTAAATCTGATTTTTCATAAGGTGCCATCTGTTTTTTTAAGTTAAGTTGTTTTTGTTTAGAAGTCATTTTTTAATTCCCTTCATCATGACGTTACCTTTATAATAAAGGGTTTCCAGCATGCTTTGTAGACATAGGTGTCATGTCCAAACCATGATAAATGTCATGGTTGGCCAAATGAATTAGGAGCAGATCCTATAAATAGGCCTTAATTAAAGGTTTTTTCTTTAGAAATATAAAGAATTTTTTTCGATATTTCCAGCAGTTCATTTCCATATACATGGCTTTAAATCTCATAGGACATAATGAAATTGTTAATGATTTATAAAGGAGTGTTTTGAATGCAAGACCAAAATCTATTTAGTAAAAATGGTGCCAATTCTTCTATGCAAGCCTATGTAGAGGAAATATGGCAACAGACCTGCGGTACCTGGGACAACGTAAATGAATCGACAGTACAAGAATTTTTATCGCAATGTGATGAGAAAAACATTGATTCACAGTTCGCAATGAGCTGGGTAGAACAAAACAAAGAAAATATCCCGGATTGGCAAAGTGTTTCCAGGGTATCTCTTGATTGGATGAATCAGCATACATCGACTGGTTCTCCACTTATGGATTAGAAAGCTTGTAAGGTTCATTTTTCAGCTGGTGCAGAAAATGCAATGCAGATCTCTTTATCATCTAACACCGTATATAAGAGATCCCCTTGGTGAATAACCAAGGGGATTTTTTTAATGAGGGATATTATTGTTTGGCATCTGCATCTGTCCTTGAGCGGGACCATATGCATTTAACATTTGCTGCATATCTTGCTGTGTAAACTGTGGTACCTGATAGTAATGATTTTTATTTTGATAAATTGAAAGTTCATAAGCCATTTCGATGCAATTTGGGACTGAGTCAGCCAATACACGTCGAACAACAGGGTTTGTTGCTTCAAGGGCAGCCATTGCCTTCATGGATGCTGAAGATTTCATAGCTCCCAGCAGGCAGCCGGAGACTGTTTCTTCATTCATTTCCGAAACAGATTGAATTGGTTTTTTTGGCTGAGAAGGTTTTAAACCATAAATAAAGTCATTACCCTGGTTCATTTTATAGCTTTGTGTTGGCATAGATGGGTCTTGGCCTGTCTTAAAGCACTCAAGTGTAATGTTATACTCCTGCTGCATGAACTTATACTGGCGATCCATGATATCTGCCAGCTCCTGGTCCTGTACATGCTGACGCAGCAGAGAATACATGTTTAGATTCCCGACTGCCCCAGATAAAACCTCATGAACATCAAGCACTTCATGGGCACCATGATTAAGCTGTTGGGGGATATTTCCTGTATGCATATTTTGGTGCATTTGATTAGACTGATTTTCCATTTTGAATTCCTCCTTTTTGTATTCAACAAATTTTATGATGCAGAATTTCACAAAGAAATATTCCTTCATTTTATAAAAATAAAAAAACGGATCAATTTTCGACCCGCTTTTTTAGAAATTTATTATATACTCTTAATCTCTGCTTCAACTGTTTCCACCAAATGAAACAAATACCTGTAAATTAAAAGATACGCATTACCAATGGTCAGATCTTCTCTAAAGCCCTGTATATTATCCAAAGCAAAATTGAGATCCCATAACCCATCTTGCTGGTTGAACATGAGATCAAATGTGGGTGAATCGCCTTGTAACGTTCTTTCCATATATGACCTAATAGCTGCCTCCTTCTTTTTAGGCAGCTTTAAACCAAGCATAACATCGTAGGTACGGAACAAGTCATCCACTTCAAAAGAGATTGCGTCTGCACCAATTATATCGAACCAGTCTGATTCAAGGTACATAAATTCATTTATGTGTCTTTTAAAGTAATCGATTGGTTCATTCAAAAAATCAGCTGTTTCACTTCCGAGAACTTCTTCTGTTTCCTTGTTCCCTCGCTCAATATAAGCTTCTGTAAAACGGGTATCAGGGTCCTTTACTTCAAATGCATCAGCTTCAGATATTAACTGATGCTTTTCTGCATATTCTTTTTCTTCTATATAGATATTGTTTCCTTGCTCCTTTAGGTGTTTTGCGATCCGTTCTTTGAACATGGTGCACTTCCTCCTTTAAAAATGATTACCTTCCGCGCCTTTTTGAAGTATTTCTCACAGGCTTGGCAGCTTCAGTCCTCTTTTTTCCCTGTGACGTTCTGCGGCCTGTCCTAGTGGAACCTGATGTCTCCGATCGCTTGCTTTGCCCTGGCCTGCTTTTCTTATCAGGACCTCTGCTGTCTGTATCTTTCCTAGTTGCTTCTTCTCTGCTTCCTCTCTTTCCTCTTCGTTTTTGCGTTTGGCCGCTTTTTTCTGCAGTTCTGGAAGGTTTTCTATTTTCTCTATTATCTTCATTTTTGCTGGTATTTCCCAGGTTCTGTTTAGGGATCTTTATATTGAGCCCTTTTTCGATTGTCTCAAGAAGAGGCTTGTCCGCAGATGAATAAAAGGTAATAGCCAATCCTTTCGTCCCTGCTCGTCCTGTTCTTCCGATACGGTGAACATAGCTTTCTGGATCAAGAGGAATATCATAATTGAATACATGGGTGACTCCTTCGACATCAAGGCCTCTTGCAGCCACATCTGTAGCAATTAATAATTGGATTTCAGCATCTCTGAACCTTTTCATCACTTGTTCCCGTTTTGCCTGCGATAAGTCGCCGTGCAGCTCATCACATTGAAATCCATTCGATTTGAGCACCTCGTATAACTTGCTTACCCTGCGTTTAGTCCGGCAGAATATGACAGCTAAAAAGGGTCTGTGTGTTTGAACCAACTGCATGATCGTTGCCTGCTTGGCACGGTCTGTTATATGTATGGCTAACTGCTTTACTGAATGGGCAGGCCCTTGCGTTTTTTCAATTTGGATATACTCAGGGTCTTTCATGTGTTTTTTTGCCAGTTTTCTAATTTCTGCTGGAATGGTTGCTGAAAACAGCATGGTCTGCCTTTCAGGTGGTGTTTCTTTTATAATATCTTCTACTTCATCCAGAAAACCGATATGAAGCATTTGATCGGCTTCATCCAATACTAAAAAATTGGTGCTGGACAAATCAATTGTCTCCCTTTTAATATGATCCAGCAATCGGCCGGGAGTTCCGACAACGATATGGACATTTTTTTTGAGCTTTTTCAGCTGTTTATCCACATCCTGGCCTCCGTATACTGCCAAAACATCTATAGCATCATTGTCTGAAGTAAGCTTTAGAACCTCGTCTGTTATTTGTAAAGCCAATTCCCTGGTGGGCGTTACAATTAAAGCTTGGATATAAGTTGCAGATGGGTCTATCTTTTCCAGAATCGGCAGAATAAAGGCAAATGTTTTGCCCGTTCCAGTTTGCGCTTGGGCAATTAAATCTTTGCCCTCCATAACAGCTGGAATTGCCTGCTCCTGAATTGGAGTAGGTTTTCCGATGCCATGGCTCAGCAATGTTTTTGAGAGCTGTTTTGAAATGCCTAATGTTAAAAATTCCTGCAAATAAAACCCTACTTTCTTTTCCTGGCGTATTTTTTTGATGGCTCTGTTAAATTTGCCTGTTGATTTCCGCTCCAGGTACTCAGCGAACCGCGGCGGTCCGACGCTCCTCGGCGCATTCGCACCTGTGGGGTCTCCCGTTAACACGCTTCTCCCGCAGGACATTGAATAAGCTTCCTCGAATAAACACCGCACGAAGGAAATGTGTCAGCATTTTCCGAGGATCTCGCACCTTCCACTCCAATCAACAGGGTGCTAAAATCAACAATAAGCTTTAACACAGCTTTTTTGAAAGATATCTTTTAGGATATTATGCCCTTATCTATATTGTGTGTTTGCAGAAAAAATAGCAAGCATTCTACTATGATTTAGTACAAATAAACCTGTCCACATTCATTGATAACACCAATTAGATGAAAAATCCCAATCCAGACTTATATAAGTCTAAATTGGGATCTTCTAACCCTATTTCTTTTTAAAGTGAAGTTCATAATTTCCATATGACCGGGCTGAACCCCCTGAAAATGATGCCAATGACTTCATTCATTTTTTTAGCTTCCCCTGCACTCATATTTTTTCGCTATATTTGGAGAATTAGATCAAGCTCAAAACATTCCACATCTACTTGATCTCAATAAGGAATAGCGCTGCTTCTCAGCGGCGTTTCCCTATCTGAACAGAATGGACAAAAACAAAAGCCTGTGCCATTTTCATCAATTTATATAAAGAGATGCAAAGATTCATTCTTTTAATGGATCTTTTTCTTCCCCTGCTTCCATCCCGTAAGCGAGTCTTGGATTCATGGCCGATTCGCTCCGCTTTTTCACCTGGCTGACTTCCATTCTGTTTAACAGATAGCGGTGGACAAACACTTCTGAAAGTGTGATGATCCCAGCTGCAATAACACTCCCCCATGCAATCTGCAAATAACTGTTAAGCATTACACTTCCAAAAACCCATACAGCGGCATAAACTAAGAAAAAGTCAGCAATGAGGGCATTGCGATTCCCCAGCCGCGGAAGGATGATTCGATCACCAAGCATGTAGGACATAATCGTGACCAAAAGGCTGAATGAAACGATATCGGTAAAGGCAGCATCGAAAAATAAATCGAGAGCAATTGCAAATGCAATGACACTGGATACAAATTTAATTAATAATATCATCGTATTATTCATCTGTTTTCCTCCTTTATGCCTTAGTTTTTATCACTTGTCATTTTCCCATTCATGAATCGTTTTTCCTTTGTTAAAAGCATTTTCTTTAAAAAAATAAACAACTTGTTCGAAACCTCTCAATATAATGATAATAAAAGGTTTTTAATCTTAAGTTAAAGGTTGTTGAAATAGTGTTATTTCAAAACAAAATACTTAATGTGGTGATAACAGGTGAGTGCTGAATATAAATTTCAAAATCTCCAGGAACGGCATTTGACGTTCGATCAGGTGTTTAACCGTATTTTATTATTTATGAAAAGAAATCCGGACGGAAACTTCCGTTTAATGATCGGAACAGATTCCCAGGTCCATTGCAACCGCACAGTGTTCATTACTGGGATTGTGATTCAAAATGAGAGGAAAGGAGCCTGGGCCTGTATAAGAAAAACCATTATTCCAAGAAAAATGCTGCATCTGCATGAAAGAATTTCATATGAAACCTCGTTAACGGAAGAAGTGGTTTCTTTATTTACAGATGAGCGGAAGGATAGGATGTTTGATATTGTTCTGCCATTTATTTATAAAGGAGGATCCTTTTCGATGGAGGGGCATATGGACATCGGATCCGGCAAAAGAAATAAAACGAGGGAATTTGTGAAGGAAATGGTGTCCAGGATCGAATCCATTGGCTTGGAGCCAAAAATAAAGCCGGAAGCGTTCGTAGCCTCCAGCTATGCCAATCGGTATACGAAATAAGGGTTAAAAAAAGAACTCAAAAAATGAGTTCTTTTCACTGCTTGATTAAAATCCTGCAACTAAACGCCTGCATGCTCCTTATATTCCTGTTCCAGCTTTGCCGCGACGGCTTCTGTCAGCTCTGCTGTAATTTCTGGAAGAGATGTATTAAGCAAGGAATTTGCTACTTTAGCCATCATCCCCTCTGCCTTAATGTCCAGAGCACCAGTCATCAAGTTTCTATTATTGCTGCCTTTGGCTGCCAGAAAATATCCATGCCCTGTAAACCTCTCATTTAGCCCGGTTAAATTAAACGTTACCTTAGTCGGCTCCTGCCAGCTTGTGATGTCCACTTTTAATTCAATTTTTTTCTTCAGGATCCCCATATCGCTTTTAAAGCTCCATGTTGATTCTTTGTCACTAAGTACTTCATGTGTAATATAGCCGGGTACTAAGGGAGCCCAATTTCCAATATCACTGACAAAATTCCATATTTCGCCGATCGGCACATTCACTCCTGCCTGATGTGTACAGCTTGGCATTTTTACCGCCCCTTTGATGTTTTTCATAGTTGGTTTCCATGAATATGTATTCAAAATAGGCGGGCGAGATGCATCATTTTTATATTTAGCTCAGTACTTCTTCGGCTATTAGTTCGTATGAACGCAAGCGGTCCTCATAACGGTGAACAATCGTTACAATCATGATCTCATCCGCTTGGTACCGGTGCTGCATATCTCTAAGCTCCTGGGCAACATTCTTAGGATTACCTATAATTAAGCTGGATTTTTTATTAAAAGGGTCCTGATTTACATTGCGAAAAAAATAGCTTTTTGCTTCTTCAATCGAAGGGATTCCATGATTGCCTTCGCCTTTATCTGTTTTCATCCTCCACAGCATGCTGCTGAGAGCTAGCTCTTTTGCTTCCTCCGCCGTTTCTGCACAAATAGCGGATACTGTTAAAACCACTTTGGGCTGCTGCAGGCTTCCTCTAACTTTGAAATTTTTTCTGTATTGCCTTATGATTTCCTCTCCATCTTTTTCGCTCATAAATTGGCCAAATGCATAGGCTGCTCCATTTTCGGCTGCCATAAGGGCACTTTTGCAGCTGGTTCCCAATATCCATGGTTCTGGGCTGACTTTTGGAACAGGCGAAGCGGATATCCTGGAAAACATATGATCTTCCGGAAAGTCTTTATTTAAAAATTGAAGCAGGTCCTTCACTGTTTCAGGCATTTTCCGGACACCTTCCAAAAACTGATCGGAAAGTGCCATCGCTGCTTCAGCCGATCCGCCTGGTGCCCTTCCAATCCCCAGATCAATTCGATCAGGAAACAAAGTAGCTAGCATATTGAACAATTCTGCAATCTTGTATGGTTTATAGTGCGGGAGTAATATGGCACCAGCGCCGATTCGAATTTTCTCTGTTTTGGCACCAATATAACTTAACATAATTTCAGGAGCGGAGCAGGCTAAACCAGATAAATCATGATGCTCTGCAATCCAATACCTGGTATATCCCAGCCTTTCTCCAGCTTGTGCAAGTCCGGCGGAAGCCTCTAATGCTTCCTTTGGTGTATATCCTGAAGAAATGGGTGCCTGATCCAGAATACTTATTTTCAAGGTTTCCCCCTCTTTCAAAAGTTAATAATTTCCCGTGCCAAGCGGGAATCCTTCAGGATAGGAAGTATGATCAAACAGCTTCACAGGCATCTCTCCATCATAGATGATGGCTGTACGGCTGTATTTTAACCCTCTGGCTGCTCCCGCTTCTGCTTCCTGCAGGGTGCCGAAACGGCCTATATGCAGAACCTCTGCGCTTTGGTTATATAGTTTGACAATAAACATTCTATTTCCCTCCATGTTAAATAATACAAATCGAATAATTAACAGCAAACAGGCGAAACTTATATATTGAAAATAATTTTGCCAGTAAGCTTCCTTATTACATTGGCTCTGTTAAAGCTTATTGTTGTTTTTTAGCACCCTGTTGATTGGAGCGGAAGGCACGAACTCCTCGAAAATGCATTCGCATTTTCTTCGTGCGGTGTTTATTCGAGGATGCTTATTCAACGTCCTGCGGGGGTGCGGATCAAAGGGAGACCCCACAGGAGCAAAGCGAAGAGGAGCGTCGGACCGCCCGTGGAAAGGGAGTGCCTCGTGCTGAAACCAACAGGCAAATTTAACAGAGCCATTACATTAAAAAAATGCTTTCACAAAGTATAGCAAAACCAAACCCCTTTTTCATTTCATTGGACTGAATTAGGGCCAACAACCAAAATGGAGTGTTAGATATGAAGGCAGTCACTTATCAGGGGCCCAATCGTGTAGCTGTTACGAATGCGGATGACCCGAAGCTCGAAAAAAAAGATGATATTATCGTTAAAATAACGTCCACAGCGATCTGCGGGTCGGATTTACACTTATATCAGGGGAATATGCCTCTTCCTGAAGGCTATATTATCGGCCATGAACCTATGGGCATTGTTGAAGAAACAGGCCCTGAGGTGACAAAAGTGAAAAAAGGCGATAGAGTTGTCATACCATTTAATGTATCTTGCGGACAGTGTGTTTATTGCCAGCAGGATCAAACCAGCCAATGCGATAACTCCAATCCGCATTATGATTCGGGAGGTTATTTTGGATACACTGAAAAATTTGGAAATCACCCTGGAGGGCAGGCGGAATATTTAAAAGTTCCTTTCGGCAATTACACACCATTTCTCGTTCCGGAATCGTGTGAACTGGAGGATGAGTCCCTGTTATTTATATCTGACGTCCTTCCAACTGCCTACTGGAGTGTTGTAAATGCAGGCGTTAAAAAAGGTGATACTGTCATTGTCCTGGGCTGTGGTCCCGTTGGTTTAATGGCGCAGAAATTTGCATGGATGGAAGGCGCCGAGCGGGTCATCGCGGTTGATTATCTCGATTACCGGATAAACCATGCCAAGGCAACGAATAAGGTGGAAGTATATGAGTTCACAAAGTATCCGGATATGGGAGAGCATTTAAAGGAAATAACTCATGGCGGGGCTGATGTTGTGATTGATTGTGTCGGCATGGACGGGAAAAAGTCACCTCTTGAGTTTATAGAGCAAAAATTAAAGCTTCAAGGCGGTACTTTGGGGCCCATTCAAATTGCGACAAAAGCTGTCAGAAAAACAGGAACTGTCCAAATTACCGGGGTATATGGCGCAAATTATAATATGTTCCCGCTGGGTGCCTTCTTCACCAGAAATATTACGCTTAAAATGGGACAGGCACCTGTCATCCCATTTATGCCTAAGCTATATGAGAAAATCGTAAACAAAGAATTTGATCCTAAGGACATTATCACGCACAAGATGAACCTTGAGGATGCAAGCCATGGGTATAAAATTTTTAATGGGCATGAAGATGATTGCATTAAAGTGGTTTTAAAGCCTTAATCATGAAAAGCCTGCTGTTTTACCAGCAGGCTTTTTCAAATTGTATCGGAGCTATTACCCCATTTTTTTATAAGAAGCGCTACCTCATCTGCATGTTTAACCCCTTCATCAGACGGTGTCTCCAGAATAAAAGGCAGCTTTTTAAATGGCTCTGCTTTTACGAACTCATCAAACTGTTCTTCGGTTATATGTCCTGTGTTGAGTATATTGGCGTGCCTGTCCTTTCCCGAACCCGCCGGATATTTGGAGTTATTAAAATGAATAGCTTTTAAATGCTCAAAATAGTTCAGTTCTTCTCCTTTTTGAAGAAAATCTTCAAGGTTGTCCCCATTCCAAAGGTCGCTTGCGAAGGCATGGCAGGTATCCAGGCAGAAGCCAATGGTCCGGGTAATCACATAAGCTGCGGACCTGAACAAGTTCTTCTATTGTCGTTCCCATTGACCCTGGCTGGCCAGCAGTGTTTTCAAGCAGGATTAGACACGGTTCGTCCCACTGGCAAAGCACTTTATTCAGTATCTTTATCATTAATTGATAGCCTGCAAGCGGATCACTGCTTCTTATTGGGCTGCCGAAATGCACGACAACTCCAGCAGAACCACAGACATTAGCAATTTCAAGGTCATTCAGCAGAGACTTAATAGTAGGATCTTGTTTCTCCGGCTGCGGAGTCAGGCTTGTCGGATAGGGGGTGTGTGCAATAGAAAAAATCCCATGCTCTTCGCAAAAATCCCTGCAAAACTCAGCGTCCTCCTGATTAAAATTCTTCACAGTTAGGCTCCTCGGGTTTTTGGGGAAATACTGATAGGCGGAAGCATTCATTCTTTGAGCAGCTTTTGCAGCCCCTAAATAGCCTTCTCTAATGCTTAAATGGCAGCCAAATAACATTCTGATCGCATCCAATCATTTCTGGATTGTTTACCTTCTATAATAACTATATCTCTTGGAGCGGGTAGTATGGCAGGCATCACAAATTTGAAACTCATGTTCCCAAGGCAGCTTTTTGCCGCATCTTCGGCATTTTCTTGAGAGCTCTTTTATGTCTGTTTTCAGCCTTTCATGAACATGGTCGCTTATTTCTTCCCTTAACCTTTCCCAATATAATGCTTCGGTTCTCTGTTCAAGACGGTAAAGAAACAGAAGGTGCAGGCCAATAGCTTTGTATGTGAGTTCCAATTCCTCCAGGTTGCGGTTCTTGATCCGCGGCTCGGGCAGCTCAACACCTTCAATTATGGCATACATGGTCTCTTCCCATTGCCGTACAAGATCATGCTCTTTTTTTGAGAACGGAAGATGGAGAAAGCCGTAAAGATCCATAATGCCAAGCTTAGCTTCTATTTCAGTTCCGCGGATCCGCTCGTATAAATCTCTTTCCTCTGTTAGAGCCGCTTTTTTCGTACCTTTAGGGCTTTCAAACTTATCCCATAGCTCAAAAAAAGTGCCCAAATCACGATAATACCTTTGAAACCTTTCAAATACAGTATTTGTCGGGGCAATCGCAAAGGTATGGACAGGTTCATCTTCCATTTCAAGCAATGCCTTCATTCTTTTAATATCTTTCGTAAACGCTACTTTACCAATATTGTATAAGCCTTTGCGGCCGGCTCTCCCAGCAATTTGCTTAACCTCCTGTGAAGTAAGGATCCGCCTCTTTGTGCCGTCAAACTTCTCATTTTCGAGAAAAACGATTCTGCGGATTGGCAGATTAAGTCCCATCCCAATGGCATCAGTTGAAACGATCACGGAAGTTTCGCCATTAATAAAGCGCAGTACCTGTTTCTTTCTTGTTTCAGGCGGCATGGAGCCGTAGATCATACTAACCGAGTGGCCTTCCTGCTGAAGCCTTGAGGCTGTTTCCAGCACCCTTTTCCTGGAAAAACAGATAAGCGCGTCCCCTTTCCTAACATGCTTGAACTTAAATTCTTTCGCTTCCACTTCCAGAGGAATATCGCGGCTATATTCATTCAGCACGATGTCAGCATCACCAAGAAGCTGGAGCATCATGCTTTTTGCACTTCGGCTGCCGATAATATGCACTTCATTGGCATTTGCTTTTGTGATGGCTTTATACCAGGAGAAACCACGATCTTTATCCGTAATCATCTGGGCTTCATCAATAACAATCACATCAAAAAAATCTTTTTCATGGAACATTTCAACCGTACATGAGAGATGCTGCGAACCGGATACCAATTTTTCTTCTTCCCCTGTTTTTAACGAACAAGGTACATCGTCACGATTTAACTTATCGTATACTTCCAGAGCAAGGAGCCTAAGCGGGGCCAGATACATACCGCTGCTAGCCAGCTTCATTCCTTCAAGAGCGTGATGGGTCTTCCCTGTATTGGTTTCCCCAATGTGGAGAACATATCGTTTTGCCCGTTCCAGTGAAGGACTGTATTCCTGTCCGAAAACATACTCCAGCATGCGGGCCTCTTCTTCTTTTTTCCGCTGGTGTTCTGCCAGTTCCTCTGCTTTTTGTCGCTCTCTGTCTTCAAGGTCTTTCTCAAATAACTCTTTATGGATAGAGGGGTCAAAAGGGATGTCAGCGAGCTTTAGCAGATCTTCAACATATTCTTCCTGAATGCTTTCAAAAAAGCTCTCATTGATATCATGAAGAGTATGGGCAATCAGCTTTTTAACCGCCTTCCCAGTTAGCGGCTTACCGTAAGTTTCTTCATACTCCTCGAACAGCTCTTCCGGAAGGTTTCGCAGGGCAAGGGTTTGCAGTGTATCGGAAAGGTATCCGGAAATATTGTTCTTATACACATAGTAATAGGTTTCGTATTCAAAATAGCCCTTGCCCCAGTGGAAGGTTTTATGGATATTTCCAGTCAGTTCGCCAAGGAAATCAGCCATAGCATTATACGCGTCAGAATTAAAGCCTCCTGCTTCCTCAAGTTTTTCTTCCAGTGCAAAGGTATCAACCTGACAGTATCTTGTTTTGTTTTTAAAATCCGATGTCAATTGCTTTGCTGTCATATGTCTTATATATAAATAAAGAAGGCTATACTCCTGTTCAATGATCTCATCAATTTTCTCTTCAATCGTTTCGCGGATTAGATACTTTTTTCGCTGCAGCCTTTCTTCTTCAGCTTTTTGAAGAAAATGTGCTCTCGCTTTCTTATAGCGGTCAACCCATTCCTCATTTTTGCTTTCGAACCTATCATTAAGCCATTCTGAGGTATTAAAAGGCTGATAATCCCTCATTTCAGTTCTAAATAAATGATTGATCAATTTCCTGTCCACATTCTCTGTTTCGTATCCTTTGTCGCTTAAATACTTCTTTTTTTCGTGCTTTGAAATTTTAGTGGTAATTTTATTCAGCCAGACATTTACACAGATTTGGTCGATATAATGGAACCTTTCAGATAGGTATTCCTTATAAGTCGGCATGGCCTCTTGGCTCCCAAGATAGCGGTCGACATCTTCCAGTATTTTTATTTTCGTATGCTCTGCAGCATTATCGTAAATTTGATCAAGTTGATTCATGTTCCGTTCCCCTTTAAACATCACAATTAGTATGTGCTGTAATCATTATGTATTAGGTTATGTATCATAACGAAAAATTAAGTAGTCTTCATTTTACCATCTTTTGAAAAAATATCATTGACAGAAAACTGAAACGGTCATATAATTTATTTAGAATTAAAATATCTCGAATTAAAAACAAATGAATTCAAACAAATGGAGGAGAAAATAATGGCAAAAACAAAATGGGCTGTTGATCCAGCACACAGCAGTGTTGATTTTTCAATCAAACATATGATGATTGCAAATGTGAAAGGAAGCTTTAATAGCTTTGATGCAGAAATCGAAGCAGATCCTGCCGATTTAACGACAGCTGACATTCAATTTAATGTGGCTCTTACAAGTATTGATACACGCAATGAAGACCGAGATAATCATCTGCGTTCAGCTGACTTCTTTGATGTAGAACAACACGCGAAAATGACGTTCAAATCAACAAGCATCGCAAGCAAAGGTGACGATGAGTATGATGTAACAGGGGATCTAACGATTCATGGAGTAACAAGACCTGAAACGTTTACGGTTACTTATGAGGGTTCTGGAAAAGATCCTTGGGGAAATGAAAAAGTGGGCTTCAGTGCTGCAGGCGTAATAAAGCGCAGCGACTACGGTTTAACATGGAACTCTGCCCTTGAAACTGGCGGTGTCCTTGTTGGCGATAAAGTGAAAATTGATCTGCAAATTCAGGCTGCCAAAGCTGAATAATTCAGGAAAAGAGCAGGAATCCGAAATGGAGTCCTGCTCTTTTTATTTTGCTCTTTATTGGTCAGCTAATAATTTGGCAATTTGGTCTTCAATTAATTTTCCTTGAGAACCGTTCGTTAAGTTATTTAGTACAATGGAGAAGATTAGCTCTTCTCCGGTAGTTGTTGTGACATACCCTGATAATGAACTGACTGTCGAGATTGAACCGGTTTTTGCTTTAACATTTCCAACAGCATTAGAGTTTTTCATTCGATTCCTAAGAGTTCCCCCCTCCATGCGGTTTGTGTTCCCGGCGATCGGCAAGGAACTTAAATAGGAAGGGAACCATATTTTACCTTGTACTTCGAAAAGCAGCTTTGAAATTTCATTTGCCGGAATTAAGTTTACATGTGAAATGCCTGAACCGTCACGAAGTACTAGAGTTTCTTTATCCATGCCAAAAGTCTTGACCTTTTCCTCTAAAACCTCCAAGCCTTTCTCCCAGCTGCCTTCCCCTTTTTCGACCTTGCCCATTTCCTTGATGAGTGTTTCGGCATGTCCGTTATTGCTTAGTTTCATAAATGGAATAAGCAGTTTTGATAGGGGCATGGATTGATGCTCTGAAAGTACTTTGGCACCTTCAGGCGAAGCAGACGCCATAATATTTCCCTGCAGCTTGATGCCTTGTTCAGCAAGGGATCGTTTAAAGAGATCCAGTGCATAACCAGTAGGCTCCCAAACAGCAATCCATTCCCTGGAACGGCTTCCGTCAACCGGGATCTCTCCTTCAATGGTTACAGTGTTCGTGCCGTGGTCACGTTCAATGGAAATATCCTTGCTTTCTCCTTCTGCTACTGTCTTTGCTTTATTAACAATCTTTATGTAATCCGTTTCCGGCACCATTTTTACTACTGGCTCTTGTCCAGCTTTTTCTCCAGGATACACCTCTACAATCACAGTTCCTGCATCATAATCTTCGTTTGGAGAAGCAGTCAATGCTGAAACCTGTGCACCGTAATACCAGGATTCATCGCTCCAGGATAGGTCTGTTGAATAGCGCTCATCATCGTACCAGGTGTCATCACCGATCAGGTTGCCATGAATTACTTTGATGCCTGCTTCCTTCACCTTTGCTGCAAATGCATCAAAGTCCTCTTTTAAAAGAGTGGGATCTCCTTTCCCTTTTAAGATCAGATCACCTTGTAGAGTCTGCCCGTTCAGCAAACCTGTATGAAGAAGTTCTGTTTTGAACTTATAATCTTCACCCAAAGTATCCAAAGCTGCAGCTGCAGTCAGAAGCTTCATATTGGAAGCAGGCCGTAAGCGTATATCTCCTATATGGTCATAAATCAATTCTCCTGTTTCTGCATTGCGGATACTGACCCCGGCCAGTGCTCCCTGTAAAATTGGGTCATTGTTAAGGATGTGGTTTAGTTGCTGAACTAGGTCGCTTCCTTCTTCCGTTGCATTTACCTGCGGTGATTCTGTTTGCGAAAAAGGAACAAATGCTAGTACAAGAATCAGCAACATGCTAAAACTTATTTTCAGTGTTTTTTTCATATGTATAAGCCACCTTTCATTTCTAGTTCCTAACCTTTTCTTGTTTGAAAGGTGAGTTCCCTTTATTTCCAGTATGAGGAAAAAGATTCATTTTTCATCTACTTCACTATTTTATTCTCCTCTTTAAAAGTTATGAGGACTGGCTCATCATACCCAGATTTTTTTAAGTGAATTTAATATTGTTATTTAAAATAATTAATCTTAAAAATTTTTTATGAAAAATGGTATGATAGCAATAAGTGAATTTTTTAAGGGGTGGAAAAATGAGTGTACATAAAGCAATATCAGAACATGTTGGCAAACAAAATAAAATCATAAAGAGTTTCGCAGCTCTTGATCAGGAACGTGAAAATTATATTGAACAAGCTTTGGATAACTGTAAAAAGGGATTGCCATTTTCTGTGGATAAGATAAATGAAGTAACCTCAAGGATTAATGAATTATCTAAACAGGGCATTGTACCTGCCAGAAAGTTGGTAACAATTGATATGATTAAGGAATATGCATCAAGAACAAAATAGGTCTTTCTAATTAATGGAAACCCTGTATTTCTTTGGAATACAGGGTTTTTATTGATGATGCCACGTTAATCATTGATTACGAGTGATGGTATAAAGGGTCATATAAATACTCCTGCAAATCCAGTATTCCTTTTGAAGATACATAAATTTCTTCTTTTTCAAGCAGTTCTCTTTGAAGGTTAAAAGAAAGGTCATTTTTAAAGCCTATCTCCCCTTTCCCGTTTACAACCCGATGCCAGGGCAGCTGATGTTTTTCACTTAGGGAGTGAAGGATTCGGACTACCTGCCTTGCACCCCGCGGACTGCCGGCAAGTTTTGCAATTTGTCCATAGGTCATAACTTTTCCCGAAGGGATGTTTTGAATAATCTTAATTGCTTTTACGGTAAACGGCTGCATATTAAGGCTCCTCTGACTAGTTGTTTATAGCGGTATTATAAACGAAAAACCGCCTGAATTCAGGCGGTTTCTCTTATAAGCCAAGCATTTCTTTAGCGCGTTCAGGATAATCAATAAAGGGATTGCGGTTTCCCTGCAGATCCTGGATTGAAGCATTTCTGTGCTTTTCGTATAAAGTCACAGGATTTTCTTCATGCCATTTCAGCAAAAGGTACAGATCCATTTTGGTTTCCATCCTGATCACTTTTTTATATCTTACTGCAAAATAGAATACTGCCCGTGCGGCGATCCCTTTTCCGTATTCAGGTTCAAACTTCTCATTTTCTGCCATTCCGCAGCCATTTCTAATATTCTCTGCTTGGAATTCAGGAACATATGACTCAAAATCATAGTATGGATAGTTGCTTCTCATACTGTTGCATGCCGGTTCACAAGCAAAAAGATGATGAAGGTCCCCTTTCATCGGCTCTTTGCCTCCAAACCAGGATTGGGGCACAACATGCTCAGTATTAAAAATGATCCTCTCGCTGGTGGTAAACCCTTCTTCCTGAATCATTTGCAAGAGCTTTAAATCCTGATCAATTGTTTTGAGGGGATCGAGGCCAGTGCCTGAATATAGGCTCTTAAGCTTACGGTTTTCCTGCAAATCAACCCAAGGATATACATATTGATGCGGTGAATAATCCAATTGATGGGTGTGCGTACGTTCAAGCAGCGAATGGAGTTGTTCTGAAATATTTTCTTTTTCAAAATCCACCTTGCTGTAGTATTCCTCTTGCTTTTTTAAATCCTGCTGTGAATCATAATACGTTTCATTTTGAACACTATCAATATATTTCGTCTGAGCTGTCATCCATGCCTCCGAAATGCTGTTCACTTTAATCATATTGCATTCATAACCATGGTTTTAAAGTTCTGGTCAAAAATGCCGGCCAAATGCTCAGGGACTGTTAGATAGACGAGTCCGTTCCCCTCAAGCTTTGGTGAATTGCCCAGCGGAACAGTCCGCCTGATTAATTGTGCATAGAGCTCAGGTTCTGAAAGTTTTCTTTCAAAATGCCTGTTTGCATAATCTTTAATCAGTGCGAGTGCACCGGAGACATGAGGAGCTGCCATGGAGGTACCGCTAAGGGTTGCATATTTTCCATTTAAATAGGTTGATAGGATGCCTTCACCTGGTGCCACGCAATCAATTTCGTTATGGGAATTTGTGAATTCAGATGAGTCTCTTTCAAGGTTAATCGCTCCAACGCTAATAACCTCATTGTAGCAGCCAGGATAAGCAAACTCATCAGTTGAATCATCGCCATCGCCATCATTGCCTGCAGCGCAAACAACAAGGATATTCTTCTTGACTGCAGCTTTTATGGCATCGTACAGCTCAGGTACATCAGCCGGGCCTCCAAGGGACATAGAGATAATATCCGCGTTTTGTTCGATTGCATAATGGATGCCGTTGATAATCCACTCATATTGTCCGGATCCATTTTTGTTTAAAACCTTTACAATCAGGAGTTCTGCTTCCGGGGCTACTCCGATTACACCTGCATCATTTTCCTGCGCTGCAATTGTACCGGAAACATGAGTGCCGTGGCCGTTATAGTCTGTATAAATATCAGGGTTGCTGCTATCATCGTCTGTAAAATTGCGGCCGCCAATAATACGATCCTTTAAATCAGGATGATTTACATCACAGCCAGTATCCAGGACAGCAACTTTAATGCCTTTTCCTTTGGTTTCGTTCCAAATCTTTGGCGCCTGAATTAATTCGACACCTTTTGGCACCTCTTTAACTTCCTCTTCCTGCTGAATCACCTTGTAAGGAATAACGCGAACATATTGCTCCATTTCTTTCCCTCCTTAAGAGATTAAATTGAAGCTGGTTCTTGGTGTTATCTCTATTTTAACAATTCTGAATCTTTTATGACAGTATCGTTTGTAGGGGAATTTCCTAGACTTGGGTTAGAAAAAAGGAAGAATTTGTGCTAATTGCACTAGGTGCAGGGTTAGAAGAGTAGTTTTAAAAAAATTGTTTATCCTTTTTCCTTGTAAAGTGTTGGCTTTATATAGGGATTTGAAATAGACTCAAGGGTCCGTGAAATGGTCGTTAATTGAGAGGAATAACGCCCATGTTCCTAGGTTGGCGAGTGAAATAGTCGTTAATCGAGAGGAATAACGCCCATGTTTCCTACATGGCACATGAAATGGTCGTTAATCGAGAGGAATAACGCCCATGTTCCTAGGTTGGCACATGAAATGGTCGTTAATCGAGAGAAATAACGCCCATGTTCCTAGGTTGGCAAATGAAATGGTCGTTAATCGAGAGGAATAACGACCATGTTCCTAGGTTGGCACATGAAATGGTCGTTAATCGAGAGGAATAACGCCCATGTTCCTAGGTTGGCAAATGAAATGGTCGTTAATCAAGAGAAATAACGCCCATGTTCCTAGGTTGGCGAGTGAAATAGTCGTTAATCGAGAGGACTAACACCCATGTTTCCTACTTGGCAAGAAATAGGGGCGCTAATCAGGAGGAATACGGCCTTATACTCCCTGCCAGGATCGAAAGATAGTCATTAATCGGCAGGAGTAACAGAGACCCAATCTTCTTAGCCAGTAAAAATAATAAACTTTGTTTTGCTTACACCAAGGCTGCAAACTCACTTTAATGATGTTAATAACTTAGGAATCTCGGCATAGATTTGAATAATTTCATCAATTTTCATTCTGACTAGTCCTGAGGAAGATGGGGCCACAAAATCAATGGTCCCGGGCACCACCAATTCGTCCTGGATTCCCCAGGGGAGCTTTTTTTTGCGGCTGTATTCCTGGTATACTCCTTTTCCAACAAAACAAACAACCTTGGGCTTGTAGGCACAAATTTTTTTAATCAGCTCTTTTCTTCCTTCTTTATATTCTTCTTTGGTTATTTCCTCCGCTGCTTTGGTGGGCCTGGGCACGATATTAGTCATGCCGTAGCCTAATTCAAGTAATTTGTAATCTTCAGTGGAATCAAATTTCCTTGGTGTTAATCCCGACTCATGGAGGATTTTCCAAAAGCGATTATTGGGATTGGCAAAATGGTGCCCTGTCTCTCCTGAGCGAATGCTTGGATTAAAGCCAACAAACAGCAAATCAAGATTTTCCTTTAAATGGTCTTTGATCGGCTCCATTAAGCGATCATTCCTTTCATTTACGCTGGTATTGACTATTGTACATAACTTTAAATAGGAAATAAAAATAAAAAGGATAATTGAGGTGAATGAAGAAGCAGGGCGTCCTGCAATTGACAATGCCAGGACGCCGGATAAAGAGGAAGCTTACAATCCACGATTATTGCAGTAAGTATCAACGATTTCTTCAATTTTGTCATTTTCTGGAAACTTTCCAGTAAATTTAAATGAAATTTCTTCTATGAACTTTCCATTCTGATATACATGGATAGCCCCATTTTGGTTGATTACACTGAATTCCGGCTCAAAACGATAGCCGCTTCTTTCTATGGCGCCCATTTTCGTCATCTCCTTATGTATAACGCTATCTTTAGTATGAGAAATAACGCAATAGGCTATTTGCGAAAAAGCAAAAAAGAGCCATTGCGGCTCTTTTTTGTGTTAAACAAATTATCCTTCTAAAACTTCTACTTTCTCCATAACATCGCCATTTCTCATCGCTTTTACTGCTTCCATGCCAGAAGTAACTTTTCCGAAAACAGTGTGAACGCCATTTAAATGCGGCTGTGGTTCATGAACGATAAAGAACTGGCTTCCCCCTGTATTACGGCCAGCGTGAGCCATTGAAAGGGAACCTTCCTCATGTTTATGAGGGTTGCCTTCTGTTTCGCAGTTGATTGTGTAGCCAGGACCGCCTGTACCTGTTCCGTTCGGGCATCCCCCTTGGCTTACAAAACCAGGGATTACACGGTGGAAATTTAGACCGTTATAGAAACCTTCGTTCGCAAGCTTTTTAAAGTTTTCAACAGTGCCTGGAGCTGCTTCCGGGTATAATTCGAATTCTACCTTTTCACCATTTTTCAATAATATGTATCCTTTTTCTGCCATTCTAATCATCTCCTTATGTGAAAATCAAATTAATAATACCATTAATCTCTTCAGGAATAAAATTAAAAGGCGTATTTTTCATTGATTGAACATAAAAAAGAAAGGGTATTGCTAATAGAGCACTAATAAAAGAATTCATCTTAGAAAGAAATGCAATGACGGGAGGTTTAAAAGGATGAAAAAGTGGGCTTTTGTATCTGATTTTGATGGAACGATCTCGAAAAGGGATTTTTATTTAATTATGATGGATAAATATTATCCAGAGGGCAGGGAACTTATGCCAAAGTGGAAAGCAGGTGAAATGAGGGATATCGATTTTTTAAATAAGGTCTTTACCTCGATAGATCAGGAGGAAGATCAAATTATTGAGGATATTCTTTCGATTCCCATTGATGAAGATGTGCCAGAATTTATAAAAACTATCCAAGAAAACGGCGGGGATTTTTATATTTTGAGTGCCGGCACAGACTATTATATTCACCACATTCTAAAAAAGTATGGGATTAAAGATGTACAGGTTTTTTCCAATGAGGGCTATTATCGTGAAAAGAATGTCCATATGAATATAGATAAAAATCACCGGCATTATTCTGAAAGGTATGGAATTGATAAATCAAAGGTTATTCAGGACCTTAAGAATGAGTATGAAACGGTATTCTTTATTGGCGACAGTGAACCAGATTCACACCCAGCAGAGCATGCTGACACCACATTTGCAAAAAATGGCCTGCAGGATCTTCTTCGCAAAAAGAACGTACCATTTATACCAGTTGAGGATTTTAAAGAAGTTGAAAGATATATGATGGATAAGGGTTTGCTTTCTTAAGATTAGGGTCGGCTCCAGAGCCTGCTCCTAGCCTGCTCTGGAGTGTGGATTTAATATGTATGCAATCCATTCGCAATTAACTAAATAGCTCAATAAAAAGTATAAGTATAAAAATGATTAGTGCATAAAATGATAGATGCAGGAATACGGTTGTTAATGCAAATTTAAATTCTTCCACATTAAATGTTTGCTGTTTTCGGCTTCTTGCACGCACTTTACCATCACCTTCCTACTAAAATATGATCAAAATTTTAACTATTTTGACAATGTTTTACCTCCCTGCTAATAGTATTCTGCTTACTATGTGCGCTTCCCTTCTTTCGCAGGCTCGGAAAATAATGAACTGATTTCCTGGGGAAGCGCATAATAAGACAGAATACTTGTTTATTCCTCATTTTTTCTGCAAAAATTCATCAATTTTTTCATCGAGGATCTGCAGGCTTTTCATCGCCCTTTTAAAATCAAGTTCACGATAATGATGAGCGCCTCCTGGTTCTTCATCCTTTTCATCTGCCAGTTTGACAATGGATTGCAGCGGTGTTCTCACAACCTCTCCGCCTGGCAGAAAAGAATCTGTATGAAAGAGAATAGCCAAAGCTATTTCTTTCGCTTTTACTGGGTTTTCTCCAAGACGAATTAAGAGTTTATGTGCTCGCTCTGCCCCTTTAATGGCATGAATATCATTTTGCCTGTAAAGATCATAATCCCATTTACCATTTTTATACCAGGTGTAATGACCAATGTCATGCATAAAACCGGCTTTTGCAGCCGAGTCGACATCTTCATCTTGATTCTTGGCAAGCTGGAAAGCATGATAGGAAACAGCTATTGCATGAGCGATACCGGACCGGGTGATATATTTTTGGGCAATCCGGTGCTGAAAAATATCTGTTAATTTTACATCCCTCATAAAAATTCCTCCAATACTCCCATAAAAAATGAATCTGCTAAAATTTTTTATTCAGCTTTTTCTGCTTATTCATTACTTCATATGATTTTTCTATAATATCGGTTAATACATCGCCTTTATAAATTCTGCCAAGCTTCGTGTTTTCCTGATAGTATTCAACAATCTCATCCAGCTTATTAGATGTGTCTTTTGAAATGCGAACATTAAGCTGTATGCGGGTTTCTCCACTCATTAAAAAATCCTCCTAGCGAATAATATCTAATTGCTAGCTTTTCGCTAGCGAATGCTGTCGAAGTGTTAGGGGCTGCTATAAATACTTAGGTTACACTGTTTTTTGGAATTATTCCAGTATAAAGGTTAAAGAAAATTAAAAAAGAGAACAGCAGATGCCATTCTCCTTTTTATAATTAGCTTTTGTAAACTTGGGTGTTGATTTTCGCTCAAGCAGCTCAGCGACCCAGGGCGGTCCAGGAGACACTTCGGCGCGATTCACCTGGGGGTCTCCCTTCAACCTGCATTTTCCCGCAGGATATCGAACCATCATCCTCGAATAAACAGCGCACGAAGGAAAAGCGTATACATTTTCGAGGAGTCGCGCCTTCCGCTCCAATCAACATCATGCCAAAATCAACAATGAGCCTTATATAGCTTCATGATTAATTACTAAACTGGTCCCATTTTTCTTTGAGGAATTTACCGAATTCCTCAAGTTCCTGCTTGCCTTCTTTTAATTTTTCTTTCCATACAGGAAGGTCATCTCTTAGCTTGCCTTCTATCTTTTCTGCTTGATCTTTAATGGTCTGCTCTATTTCTGCTGTTAACTCTTTCTTGGCCAGCTTTTCATTTACAGATTTAGTAGAAAACTGATCCTCTTCCATATATGGAAGGCTTTCTTCCATAATCGCTCTGAACACAGGTACAGCTGTTTCAGAACTGCTTTTTGATAAATAATGCTCCCTGTCAGTCTGGTCATACCCCAGCCAGACTGCTCCTACCAGATTGGGTGTATAGCCTACGAACCATTGGTCTTTTGTTCCGTTAATGTCATTGTATGGAAGCTGGGTTGAACCAGTTTTGCCGGCAAGCTGGACTCCTTCAATTTTCGTGGCACTTCCGGTGCCAGATTCAACTACATTCAGAAGCATGGAAGTCATTTGGTTTGAAATGGTTTTAGTTGTTACTTTAACGGTTTTTCGTTCCCGTTCAGCAATTATGCTTCCTGTCGGCCCGACTATTTTAGTAATTAAGTGGGCATCATGTCTTTTTCCGCCATTTGGGAAAGTGGCGTATGCCTCTGCCAGTTTCAGCGGTGAAATTCCTTTTCTCATGCCGCCGAGTGCAATACCTAAATATTCATCCTCTTTTTCAAGCGGGATGCCAAATCGGTCAAGGGCATCCAGCCCTTTATCCAATCCAATTTCGTTAAGGAGCCAGACCGCCGGAACATTGATTGATTCTTCTACTGCCTTATACATGGACACCTCACCGGAATATTTCCCTGAAGCATTAGCTGGTGTGTAATCTCCATATGTTACAGGCTCATCTTTTAACATAGAAGTAGGTGAGTACCCTTCCTCTAAGGCTGGTGTGTAAACAGCCAGCGGCTTTAAAGTCGATCCTGGCTGGGCTTTTATATGTGTAGCCCTGTTAAAGCCTCTGAAAACATGCTCGCCCCGGCCACCAACAAGCCCTCTGACTCCCCCGGTTTGCGGATCCATAAGGACTGCACCGCTTTGAACGATTTCGCCATTCATGCCAGGCGGGAAAATAGAGTCCCTATCATATACATTTTCCAGGCTTGATTGAAGGTTCTGGTCCATTTCCGTGTAAATTTTATATCCTCTTGTAAAAATCTCTTCCTGTGTTAAGCCGAATTTATTAATTGCTTCATCAAGAACGGCATCTACATAGTATGGATATTTCCTTTCCTGCTTGCTTCTTGTGCCTTCCTTCAGCACTATTTTTTCATTTATAGCATCCTTATACTCCTGCTCTGATATCATCTTATGTTCCTTCATTTTTCCAAGGACTACATTCCTTCTTTCCATCGCCCTCTCATAATGGTTATAGGGATCAAGTGCGGAAGGAGATTGCAGCAGCCCTGCAAGCAATGCGCTTTCACTGATGGTTATTTCCTGAGGTGTTTTGCTAAAGTACTTGTTGGCTGCCTGTTCAATTCCCCAGGCGCCGCTGCCAAAATACACCTGATTTAAATACATTTGCAGGATATCATGTTTTTTATAATTTTTTTCGATCTCGACTGCCAGGAACAGCTCTTCGGCTTTCCGTTTATAAGTTTGCTCAGGTGAAAGCAAAGCATTTTTGGCCAGCTGCTGAGTAATGGTACTGCCTCCGCCGGTAATTCTTCCTGCAAATAAATTGCTGAAAAATGCCCGCGCAATTCCTTTAATATCGAAACCGTTATGTTTATAAAAACGTTCATCTTCAATAGCCACAACAGCATTGCCGACATAATCCGGCAATTCTTCAATATTAGCACCCTCTGCCCTGTTAGCTGCCAGGCTTGCGGCAGCATCGCCATCTTTATCATAAATGACGGTGGATTGCCTTAAACCTTCTTTAAGTGTCTCAACGTTTGCCGTAGCGGCCAGAAATGCGAAAAAAAGGATCGTCAAAAGTATGATGGTCAGTAATAAAAGAAGCAGTATTTGTGTTAAATGTTTTTTTCGCCAAAACCTCACAAAAGCTTCCTTGAAAATTTGAAATTTATCCATGGTGACTCCTTCTTATTCTCTGTTTTGTTTCAATTAAATAGTTTCCTCTTATTATATATTAAACGAACAAACTCTATAAAAAGTTTCTATATAAAGGTTTCCTTTATATAGAAAGGGACGAACATTCATGTTCATCCCTCATATATCCTATGGGCTTTTTGTATTAAGCGGCTTTATTCTGGCCTCGATTTGTTCTCGCTGACCTTCAAAGTATGGAGGCAGCGCCAGCTTTTCACCTAAATGTTCGAAGGGTTCATCACCTTCAAATCCAGGTCCGTCTGTTGCAAGCTCAAACAGAATCCCGTTCGGTTCACGGAAGTACAATGATTTGAAATAATATCTTTCTACGAATCCAGAACTCGCAATCCGCTGTTCCTTTAGCTTTTGAATCCATCTCCTTAATTCTTCTTCATCTTCTACACGGAAGGCAACATGGTGGACACTGCCGCGGCCTGGCCGCTGTTGGGCCAAGTCCGGACGTTCGATTATATGGATCTCTGCCCCGTTTCCGCCCTCGCCTGTTTCGTAGACGTGGACTGTATTTTCTCCATTGACTTCCAGTCTGTATGGTCCTTTTTTTCGAAAACCCATTACCTCTGTAAGCATTTCTTCTGTCGGTCCCAAATCGGAGACTGTCAGCATAACCGGTCCAAGCCCTATAATTCCATGTTCTTGAGGAACAGGACTCCGAGCCCACGGACTCCCCCCTTTTACCCCTCCATTACCCTGATCGGAAATAAGGGCAAGAAGCTGGCCTTCAAAATCTTCAAAAAATAGTACCATTCTAGTGCCTCCTTTACGGATATCTTCATGAGAAACGCCATGGTCCTCCAGTCTTTTTTTCCAGTAAAGCAGTGAATCATCGGTTGGAACACGCAGAAACGTACAGGTAATACTGTCAGTTCCCCGATAGGTGCGGCCAGCATTTGGTATCTCGAAAAAAGTTAAGTCAGTTCCGGGATTTCCTCTTTCATCAGCATAAAATAAATGGTACATGGAAGTGTCGTCCTGATTGACTGTTTTTTTTACGAGACGCATTCCAAGGGTGTTTGTATAAAATTCATAGTTCTTTTGGGCATTTGCTGTTATGGCAGAAACATGATGCTGACCCTTTAATGGTTTCAGATTCAAATGATCACAACCCCAGTTTTTAGTTTAATTATATTTTGAATGAACTGCTGGAGGATTGCAATGGAGCGCACTCCAAGTAAAAAAGTCTTGTGTCCTTTCAATAATAGTGTTATATTAGTAAAGCGATGAGCTAATTGCATAAGACGACAGACAGCCTTAATTGGCAATGCACTATGTGGAGTGCAGTCGGGTCGCCGCAATACGTAGAAAAAGACGTCCTTATGGGCGTCTTTTTTATTATCTCTGTTTGAATTGTGAAGTAAGATAGGTGCCTGCAACCGCAGAATCCAGCCTTGCAGCTACATACGGCGGTTTTGCCCTTTTATGCGTCTCTGCAGGCATGCCAAGCCATAATATTTGTCCATCAATTAATAGGAATGGAAACGGAAAACTATGCGGAACTACTTCGTCAGCCTGAATGGCTGGTATGGGATTCTGAGCAAGTAAAACCAGCTTCGTTCTTTTTTGTCTCATTGAAAGGGCTTTAGACCATTCCTCTCCAAGTTTTTCAGAATTCGGCATTGAAATAACGATCTCCCTATGTGCTGAATGAATATCCTCTATGACTTTGTCCAATTTTCGTGCATGCATCCATTGAAGGCGTGCATGCTGGTTTTTGATCCATTTGCCTATTTTATCCGGATGGACTGCCTGTCCGTTTTGCAGCTGATGGTCAGCCAGCCGGCGCCATGTTTTATTCCTGTATACTTGTTTCTGGATAAAGTTCAGATCACAGATGTGGATGAACTTTCCTTTCGTCCTCGTTATGGCTACGTTTAAAAGCCTCTCGCTTTCTTTCCCGATCAATAGCATTCCAGCTCTTTCATGTGGAAAGGAATCAACCGTATCGAAGATCATCACTTCCCGCTCGCTGCCCTGAAAACGATGGACAGTTGCCGCAATGATATCCGCTTCGGTCAGTTCTTTTTCATACAATTCTCCAAGCAATTGTTCCATTAATACAGCCTGAGCCCGGTATGGAGTTACATATCCGATCGAACGGCTCCCTCCTAAATAGGATTCGTGAATCAGCTGAAAAGACAGCAGCAGCTCCCACAAATTAATTCTCGAATTCGTGTTCCCGTCTTTAATGCCATATTCTCCTGAGCCCGCAGTATTAAGCAGAATGGACGCTTTGCCTGAAAAGGGTGTGCAAGCGGCAATATCGGATCTTGCTGCAAGAACATCGGGATGGTCACCCACCAGGGAATGGTAAATATGCTTATTGGAAAAAGCAGAAATTTCAGGGTGCATCCGGCGCTGCTCTTTTAACAGAAAAAGATGGGGATGCAAATATCCATCCTTCACTGCCTCAGACACTCCTGAGTGGTGAAAGATATCTTCCCTCAGCCATTTTTCAGCCATTTTATGGCGTGCGGCAGCAATTGGCGGAAGCTGCTTAAAATCCCCGCATATGATTACTCTTTTACCAAGAGAAGCTGCAAATGCTGCCTGTGGAACATAGGCCATGCTGGCTTCATCCAGAATAACTAGATCAAAATTCTTCTCATAAATAGCCGGATCACTCGCAGCTTTAGCCAATGTGGTACTTATTACAGATGCGCTTTTGATAAACTCTATTTCCTTCTGTCTGATTTTTTCTAGGATTCCTGAAAGCTTCTTTTCGACGTCAATAAGCTGATCGGAATCCCTTTTACTGAAGGAACGGGATAAATCATGCTTTAGCAATCGCCGCTCTTCAAATAAAGAGTCTTTCTTTTCAGCAAGATTGGAATGGTGTTTTTTTAAAAGGTAGTTCGCAGTCAGTGAAGGATGATCTGATAAGGCAGACCCAATCTGCGAACCATATCTGAGCAAATCTCCGTCCGGAACTTTCCGTTTATTTGCTGCAAAAGCTGAGATTTCGGCCATCAAAACATCTATGGCCTGATTGCTGTGGGCAAGGATCAGGACGCTTTGTCCTTTAAAATACTTATTGGCAGCCACACGGGCAAGTGTATAGGTCTTTCCAGTTCCAGGAGGGCCCCATACATACGTAACCGGATTATACTTGGAACGTAAAATCAGCTCGTGTGTGCTTGTTTTTATTTTATCTTCGGGATGTTTAGCTGGCATGGAAGGGTCCATCAGTTTTTTTATTCTGGCACTTTTCCTTTTGCTTTCCTTTATGTCTTCTAAGCGCTGGTAAAGCTGATCTAAAAGCTCCCAAGGATCGTGAAGCAAATAAGTCTCCGACAAATCCATCCCTATATTCTCATCCAAGGCAAGGATTACATTATTGCCTTCCGATGAAAGGATGCGGCCCTCAACCTTCTTGCTTCCCCATTCAATTTTTATAGAAGATCCTGTTGGAACTTTAATGGTTGAAGGTGTATCGAAAAAATAGGTATATGAATCCGATTTTGAAAGCAGCCGCCCATTAAGCATTAAGTAACGGGTACTGCCGTATTTTTTTAAATGTATAATTTCAGCCAGGATCGCTTTTTGCCAATCTCTTATATAAGTGAGTGTTGCAGTCATTTCTCTCTTCCTTTATTTAGTTCGATATAAATATTCAATTAGATTAATATATCATGTACTTGCCGATATGCAAAAGAAAAGATGGAGGCTGCTTGCTTCCATCCTTTCCGTTTATTGGTTATAAAGCTTCATTTAGCAGAAATAGAGGGTTAATTCCCACGAAGTATGAGATAATGGATTAATAACACTTTTTAATAATGGTGTATAGAAAGCAGGGATAGTATTGAAACGCAGAAATAAATTTGAACAAAATGATACCGTAATTTTAATTAACACGGGCGAGAAGGTTACAATCAATAAATCATGCTATGTGGCTAAAATGAAAAAATACACATATACAATCAAAGAAAATCCGAAAATGTTCTACTTTGAAGAGGAAATGAAAGAGATTATTTAAGTTCTTGCCTTTTCAACTGTGAAATTTTTATCAGCAAAAGCCCAATTTTGCGGGAAAGGCAAACTTAATTGCCAATAAGTCATCCCCATAAGGCTATACTGATCAATTAATTTATATTTTTCAGTGATGCTTCTAATATCTTCAAACCAGATAAGATGCTCTTCTGCCCCTCTCCAGTATTTAAACCATGGAGAGGCAGCATAAGAATCGTACTGAATGTTGGCCCCCGTGCTTAAGGCCATGTTCTGAATGGCTAGCATGGAGTACGCGCGAGTTAGATTGTCTGCTGTCCTCCAATCATAGCCATATAAAGGCAGAGCAATTTGAAGCTTCTCCGGTCTGATTTTGGTGACGGAATATTTAATAACCTCTTCTACCCACCATACAGGAGCTACCGGATCAGGGGGACCAGTCGGGTAGCCGTAATCCATGGTCATGACTGCCACAATATCAGCAGCCTCCCCAATTGCTTTATAATCATAAGCCCCAATAATTCGGTTCGTAGGCATATCCTCTGTCTTGGCATGGACATTGACATGGAGAACAAGTGAGCCAAGAGCATTTTTTAATTCTCTTAAAAATAAGCTGAAGTCCTGGCGCCTCGGCGGAGGAATGAATTCAAAATCCAGACTGACGCCTCCATAGCCCTTTTGATTCATAAAATTCATCAAGCTTAAAATTAAGTTCCGTCTGTATACTGGATTTTGCAGAACTCCGCCAATTAGTTCAGCATTGAATTCCCCGCCTATCAGATTGCGTATCATTAAAAGCGGAATAACGTTCAGTCGCTTGCTCTCAGCAATGATTCTTGTATCTTCAAGTTCTGCATATGCATAGCCTTCCTTTGTTAAGGAGTAGGCTGATATGGCAATATATGTCAGGCTTCTTGCTGTCTGCCTAAAAATGGGTAAGAAAGCATCAGGAGAATATGGGACAATGAAACCCAAAGTTTGCATGCTTAATCTAACGGGAGAAGGAATGTTTAGTTTTTGTCCGATATACAGCCATTCTGGCCTGATTCCCGGATTAGCTGAAAGGATTACATTTACACTTGTTTGGAAGCGCTGGGCAATTCTCGAAAGAGTATCCCCCGGCTTAACGATATAAGATCTGATTACAGCCCCGCCTTCTGGAATGTAGAGAGCCAATCCAGGAATAATTCTTGGTGCACTTTCCAGGCCGTTTGCAGTTATAATACTTTGAATAGATATATTGTATTTTTGTGAAATTGCCCATAAACTATCACCTGATTGAATCACATGAATCCCCATCTTTACACCTCTTTTCCCCTATCCTTTAATTAGTTTATGGCGGAGGCATGCTTGAATAGTACCAAAGATAGAATGCAATCCGATAGGCAAAAGAAAGCTATTTGTTAAATAAGAAAAGCCTACTCCATTGGGAATAGGCTTTTCCTTTGATGGCGGCAACACTGAATAAGGTGTCTGACGGTCTTTTTTATGCTGGTTTTTTATTCTTTTTACTGAGAAATAGAGTCAAAAGGTCTGAATGATACCACTTCTCTTAGTTATTGCGGAAGAAAATGCATCAAAAAGCAGTAAGAAACCATTTAAATTAGAATATTAAAGAAGTGGCATCAAAGAGAAGCCACTTCCTTATACTTAATCAGGAGAATTTTAACATACTCATGCTAAAGACGTCGGATACAGCCCTTACTGATAATCAGCCTCATGTCCGCTCAAGGTATCCATGTGGCTGGCAATCATGGCGATGATCGTGCTTGCTTCTTCTTTGCTGAAGATAAAATGGTCTTCATCTTTAATCATTTCTTCTTCATCTGTCCAAATGCGATTAACCCGTCGAAGCACACCATCGCCAGTTTCCTGGACCACTCCAAACTGGTAGGAAACTTCCACTTCATCTTCTTTGAAAAAAGCAGTTACTTCAGGTGTTTCCCATTCCACATCTACTTCTTCAAAAATATCTCCATCTTCATCTTCCACAACTTCATATTCATCCGCGATAACATAATCTCCATCTTCAGAGGCAAAAATTACATCGTCCTCTTCAGCAGTTTCAAATTCATAATAGTCATCATCTTCACCATTCATGTAATCATGGAGGCTTTCATGGACTGTATCAATAATGTCTTCGATATCAAAAAGCATGGTTTTAGATGTATGGCCAAGCTCAAAATCAAAGTCTTCAACATAGAACTCTTCGTTATGGGGATCAAAGAAGAGGGTGCAAAAATACTCTCTATCGTTATCCTCTGTTTCAATAAAAAATTCCATTCTGGGATGCTTGGCACCCCTGTCAATAGACATCTGTCCAATCTGATCATATTTACTGCAAATTGATTCCAAATGATCCTGTAATTCACCGCTTACCCTGTCAAACCATTCAAGTGACATGCTGCATCCCTTCCTCTCAAGGTTTTTCAAACCTATTGTTCCCTTTCATTTCTTTTTAAGTATGGGAGTATTAACCAATGATTAGTTACACGGCAAGCCCTTTTGTCGTTTCAGTGGCATTAAAGAGGTTGGTTAGTTCCGATGGCAAGCCGTTTTGTCGTTACAGTGGTACTAAAGAGGTTGATTAGTTCCGTTGGCAGACCATTTTGTCGGTTTCGGTGTCATTAATGATAGGGATTGTTCATTTGCCTTTGCCATATTCCTGTTAATACGGGCCTTAATTAAAGGCTGTTTTCGTAAAGTTTGTTGTTTTTGATGGATCACTTAGTATAACCAACTGAGTTGATTGTAGCGGAGGGCACTTGACTCCAGCGGGAAGGGAGGGAAGTGGGAAACCCCACAGGCGAAGCCGAGGAGGCTCCCATTCCGCCCCGCGGGTTCGCTGAGTGCCCGCAGCGGAAATCAACGGGCAGAATTCATAAGCAAAAACAACAATCTATGAGAAAAGAACCTAATTAAAAAATCTATTCAACAAAAAAGGTACCCTACCTAATGGGTACCTAAGCGTTATTAAACCTGCAAACCATAGTTTCGGCAAAGGGCCGCTAGCCCGCCTGAAAAACCGCTTCCGATGGCATTGAATTTCCAGTCATTTCCGTGGCGGTATAATTCGCAGAATACAACTGCTGTTTCAATTGAAAAGTCTTCGCCAAGGTCGAAACGGAGTAATTCCTGATTGTTTGATTCATCCACAAGCCTTACAAAAGCATTGGAAACTTGGCCGAAATTCTGCTGTCTTACTTCAGCATCATGAATCGTGACCGTTATTCCAATCCGATGAACATGGGCAGGGATTTTTGTGAAATCTACAACAAGCTGTTCATCATCGCCGTCTCCTTCGCCAGTCCGGTTGTCCCCGGTATGCACAACTGCCCCGCTTGGATGCTGCAAATTGTTGTAAAATATAAAATCATGATCATTCACACATTTGCTATTTTGATCAGCAAGAAATGCAGAAGCATCCAAATCAAAATCTTGTCCGCCGCTATACTTGTTTGTATCCCAGCCCAATCCGATAACTGCTTTGGTTAATCCTGGATTCGTTTTTGTCAGGTCAATTCTTTGTCCTTTTGATAATTGAATACCCAAATTAGTCCCTCCTTTAAAAAAATCACTTATTTAAAAAAGCCAGGAAAAGCAGCTGCTCTCCTGGCTAATGGAATTTATCCTACCTGCAATCCGAAGTCAGTTGCAATTCGGGCAAGCCCGCCTTGGTATCCTGAACCGACAGCAGAGAATTTCCATTCGCCATTATGGCGGTATAGTTCGCCCACAACAATAGCTGTTTCAATGGAGAAATCTTCCCCAAGATCATAGCGGATGATTTCTTCATTTGTTTCTTCGTTTACGATTCTTGCGAATGCATTTGAAACCTGTCCAAAGTTTTGTCCGCGGCTCTCACCATCATGAATGGTGATGACAAAGGAGATTTTTTCAATGTTTGCAGGAACGGCTCCAAGGTTTACCTTTACCTGCTCGTCGTCACCGTCTCCTTCCCCTGTCCGATTATCGCCTGTATGGACGACTGAACCATTGCCGCCTTCAAGCTGGTTATAGAAAATAAAATCTTTATCAGATGCGCATTTTCCGTTTGCATCCAATAAAAACACACTCGCATCCAGGTCAAAGTCCAGACCGCCATCATATTTATTTGTATCCCAGCCAAGTCCAACGATAACCTTCGACAATCCAGGATTTGTTTTTGTTAAATCAATCTTTTGTCCTTTTGATAGAGAAATACCCATTGTTTATTCATCCTTTCAATTTAAAAATATAAAGGTAAAACAGATGCAGGAAGCAATGCCTTAAGGATAAAGCGATTGCAAAATATGTACTCTTTAAGTGTAAACGTTTAAAAAGAAATCGTAAACCGATATGGTACAAAGCTGGGAAAAAAGATGTATATCTTCACATTGAATAGTTTTAGCAACTCTTGCGATATCCATGTTTGTACAGTAATTTCTCCATCAAATTATCCCTTTCCAGTTAAATGGATAATTCTGTTCCTTCCTTATTAACTATTTTTCCTATATAATAGTTTGTTGGACAAGAAAAAGGGGTGATGGATGAATGGCAGAGTTAAAGCAGCTGGTTTTCTTTGATTTTGAAATGCTATGCAACCAAAAAGGAATGCTCTTTGAAGATATGGAAGCAATCCGCCTTGGTGCGGTTAAATATGAGCTTGAAACAGGGAAAGTCACTGGGTTTGACCAGTACATCCGTCCTCAGGAGCAATCCCCTTTAAGTGCGTTTTGCAAAGAACTGACTGGGATCAAAGATTCGGATATTAGAGGAGCGGATGACTTTCCAGAAGTTTTCAAAGAATTTCTTTACTGGGTTGGGGGCGTCAAAAAGACACGGTTCTTTTCGTGGTCAACAAGTGACCTCTTAAGATTAAAAGCTGACGCAATCAGACATCAGCTGCATGAGGCCACAATTGAAAAAATAACGAAAAGATATGTAGATTTCCAGGCTATTTTTACAAAAAGGGCCGCACGTAAATCCCCTTCTGTGGAAAAGGCATTATCGTTTTATGGTCTTGAGTTTATCGGAGAGCCCCACCATCCAATGTATGATGCTTATAATACATTCCGAATTTACCAGGCATTTGAAGAACAATTTGTAAAAACTGATTTAATTATGCTGCAGCAATTTGTTTTTCAAGAGAGTGAACTTCCATCCATTGACATGATCGACCAGGAACTCAAAAAAATCTTACAAAAAGACTTACTTGAATTTTTTGTTGAACTGAACGATGCGATAAGGATGAAGGACGCCTGGAAATTGGTTAAAAAAACAAGAAAGCTTGTAGAGAAATATGAAAATATTCTTCTCAACCGTTCAGGGCTTTTTGATGCAGACCTGATTTCGAATATTAGGGAACTAATTGATTTTTATCATGAACTGCAATTCACTTATGAAGAGCACCGTTCCTTTACTTCAAAAATTATGATATTGCATGAACAAATGGTGGAGCCGCTTCAGAAAATTTGTGTATAAAAAGGAGATGACAAAATAGTCATCTCCTTTTTATGTAGCCATTCTTAGAAAATTGTAAAATGCTCTTCTCACCCAATAGTTCATTTGGTTTTTTATATAGCCGTTTCTGGTTATCACGGAGCCGGCAAGGATTAATAAAATAATATTAAATATTTTTATCATGAGCTTATCCATTCTGTAACCTCCTATCTTTATTCATTAATTTGCCGTCCGACGCCAAAAATATAAGCGTATATTCTTTCCAATAGAATTTAGGTATTGACTGTACCAATTATATGAAATTGCCGTTGTCTAGGTTGGAAAATGAGTTATCGTTTTTTCGCGCTATGAGCAGAGAAAACCGGTTATGTGCAGAGAAAACGTTCTATGCGCAAAGAAACACTGGATATGTCCTGAGAAAAAATTTATACGCATAGAAATGTAATCTATGGCAGGATTATAAATGTAAAATATATAGGACTGGCTTTTTTCTTATCGCAAATTCATTCAATGTTAAATAAATAAAATAATAAAATGAACTAGACTGGATAAAAAGACGAATAATTTGGTTTTATGTACAATTTCAGAGATAATAACAATGCAAAAAACAATCAAGGAGCTGAACAGTTTGGAAAGAGTACAGATGGCAGAGGATTTGTCATTTTCACGGATTATTCATGGGTTATGGAGATTAGCCGATTGGAATTATTCTGATAAGGAAGTTATCGGTATAATTGAACATTGCCTTGAGCTGGGAATTACGACATTCGACCATGCGGACATTTATGGCAGCTATACGTGTGAGGCTCTCTTTGGAAAGGCTCTTCAGCAAAAACCGGAGCTTCGTGACAGGATGGAGATTGTTACAAAATGCGGTATTGTGCTTGAGTCGCCGAATCGGCCGGATCATAAATCGCACCACTACAATACAAGCAAAAAACATATCATCTCCTCTGCAGAAATGTCGTTGAGGAATCTGCAAACTGAATACATAGATACCTTGTTGATTCATCGCCCTGACCCATTTATGGATCCTGCCGAAGTTGCAGAGGCTTTTACAGAGTTAAAGACTTCCGGCAAGGTTAAGCATTTTGGAGTCTCAAATTTTAAAAGCCATCAATTTACGATGCTGCAATCTTATTTGGACTTCAAATTGATTACGAATCAAATTGAGCTTTCTGCTTATCATCTTGAGAACTTTGAGGATGGCACATTAAACCTATGCCAGGAAAAAAGAATCCCCCCTATGGCTTGGTCTCCTTTAGCCGGAGGGAAAATCTTCAGACGAGATAGTGGAAAATCGGAACGTTTAAAAAATACACTTACTAAGGTTGCTGAAAAAATCGGTGCAAGTGACATTGATGAAGTCCTTTATGCCTGGCTATTAAATCATCCTGCACGCATTATGCCAATTGTTGGTTCAGGCAAAAAAGAACGAATTGAACGAGCGGTTGATGCATTGAAGCACCATCTTAACAGAGATCATTGGTTCGAAATTCTGCAGAGCTCGATGGGCCATGATATTCCTTAGGAATGTAGCAGAGTAATATAAAAGTATTCCTCCCGGAAAAAAGGTAAGAGTGCTTTTCCGGCATTCTATACATAGGTTTAAACTAAAAAAGGATGGCCCGAAGGACTTCGGGAACCATCCTTTTTTAGTTTAATGGAAAACGCTGTTGAAGACTGGAGCAGAGAGCTCGACATCTTCGAAAACTTTCGTCATTGTATTAATGTATTCTTCTTTGAATGGCTCTGCTTCCGCCATTTCTTCAGAACCAGCTTTTAAAAGCTCAGCCTTTTTAGCATAGTATTGAGATAAGCTTTCAACCGAAGCTTCGATATCCTGTGCGTAGTCACTTAATTCTTCTGGAACAGATACTGCTTTTGCATCCTTTTCAAATGCCGCTGCTACCTCTGCTGCATCCTGATCTTCTGCCGTAATGCTTGCTTCTGTGTTTCTAATTACTTTAGTCACTTCCCCTTGGTAGCTAAGAAGGGCTGAGCGCACTTCTTTCGATTCATCAGCTGCTTCTGTTTTTGCAGCTGCTGCATCTTCCTTGTTTTCTTCCCCTTTAGAAGCTTCTTCGTTAGAGCATGCTCCTAAAACGACCATCAGCAATATGGCTGAAAGTAAGAATAATAAATTTTTCATTTTTTTGTCCTCTCCTTCTTTTTGTTTTAGAGGTAGTATTGGTTGACTCCCTATGTAGCCAAGCAAATTCGCTATTCCCAATTGACTGACAATTACCAATTTAACTATTTTTCGAGTTTTTGCAACAGTTTTATTACAAATGTCGAAACTTTTTTGTTTATTATTAAACTTTATTTTAAACTACTCAGCACATTTTAAAGAAATTAAAAAAGACCCCTGATACTTCAAGGGTCAGCTTGGGTCTGCCTCATCAAGGGATAAAGTAGTAACTGATGTGTATTCTCCCTTCTCCACTTCTTCTTCCGAGGCCTTTTGGTTCAGCTCTTCATAATCGTCTATCCCAGGTGCAATAGTAGGCTCGTTCTTTAGTTTATTCTTTTTCAGCATAACTTCCCTCCTCCTTTTAATTAACGTTTCCTTGCAAAAAGGGTTATATGCCCAAAAGAACCCTTTAAACTGATTATTTAGCCCTTACTTGGGAGAGTGCCCATTCATTTAAAGCTAATAGGCATAGCATATAGCAAAGAAATCCGAAAAATGAGGAGTGTTTCTATGTCCTTTTCTGTAAATCAAAAAGGGAACCCGAAGCTTTTCCTAGGTCAATCGGAGAAAGCTTCAAATCAGAATACTTACCGCCTTAATTATCTGCAGGAAATAATAAAAGAGCAGCAAAAGATTAATAACTGTTTGACAGAGAGTTACGGAGATATGCAAACCCAGCTGGAAGTATCCTTTTCGGATATGAATAAGCTTGTAAAGAGAGCTGCTGGCATGCAGAATCATCATTTTGAGAATCTGGTATCCAAAATTGAAAAGCAGGATGACTTTATAGCAAGATTTGTTGATGTTATAAATCATCGTGAAAAAGAAAATGAATTGCTGCTTGAGAGATTGACTTCATTGGAAGAAATAAATAAAACAATCATGGAAGCACTAGAGAAAGAAGGGCCTGTCCATCAGAAAATCCTTGAACAGGTGTCCTGTCAGGATGCGGCCACTCAAGCGCTTTCCAGAAAATTTGATAAGTTCGAAGCCTTTTCAGAGGAAGCTTCAGCACAGTTTAATACACAAGAGAAAATCATAGAAGAAATATCCAAAAAGCTGGATGTTCAGGAGATGTTCCATAACACGGTAATGGAGCGGCTGGACCAACAGGAAGCAATCACCCAAAAAATAACAAGACAATTGGATAATCTTAAATCAATTGTTTATGAACGGGCTTCCCACCTTTCCGAAAGGTTTGAAAAAAGATTTAAACAGCTGGCAAAACCGGTACACAGTTTTTTGGTTAACCAGGAAGAAAAATAAAATAAGTGAGTAAAGAAAAGGAAGGCTCCTAAAGAGGTGCCTTCCTTTTCTTTTATTCTATTAATCAAGAATTGTAACTTTAACTGTTTGTCTTCCGAAGTTTATGGCATCCTCTTTGGAAGGTATAAAGATATCAATCTTATTTCCTTTAATGGCTCCGCCGGTATCCCCTGCAATTGCTTCCCCATAGCCTTCTACATGGACTTTTGTTCCTAATGGAATAACATTCGGGTCAACAGAGATTACCTTTTGATTTGGATTTTCCTTCAGGTTAATACCTGTAGCCGTGATCCCTGAGCAGCCTTCACAATTAGCCGTATAAGCTGTAGCCTCCATAGTAAGTACTTGTTGAGCTGTTTCTTCTTTTGCAGCTTCAGCCGGTTTTTCAGTGACTGCAGGCTTTGCAGTTTCAGCAGCGGGTTTAGATTCCGCAGCAGGCTTAGTTGTTTCAGCAGCTGGTTTGGATTCTAAAGCAGGTTTAGCTGACTCAGCAGCAGGTTTTGTTTCTTCAACTTGCTGTGCCGGTGTCGGTTTTTCAGCAGGCTGTTTTTGCTCTGCGGCCGGCTTTGCGTCTGCCTTATCATTTGAAACTTTAGGAGCAGATGCTTTAGCTGGTGTAACAGAAACAGCTTTTACTGCCTTTGCATTTGGATATAGAGTAAATTCCTCGTCTGGAAAAATGAGGTCAGACTTTATGTTGTTCCATTCCTTGATCGCGTCTACCGTTACATTATGTTCTCTTGCAATATCCCATAAAGTATCGCCTTTTGATACTATGTATTTCTCTTCTGGATATACTTCAAGTGTGTCTTCAGGATGGATGATGTGAGAAGATAAACCATTCCATTCTTTAATCATGTCAACTGGTGTATTATATTGCTGGGAAAATCCCCATAAAGTATCTCCCTTTTTAACTGTTACTTCTTCCGCTTGTACATTTGCGCCTGCTGTTCCTGTAATTGCAGCAGCGGCTACAAAAGATAGTAAAGATTTCTTCATGTTGTTAAAACCTCCTGTATAGCTTGTCTTGAGCTAACGAGATTAATAATAACATGGATTTTTTTCTATAAAAGAACAAAGAGATAATAAACGCGTTACGGATATAACAGGAATATAACAGGAATGTATCAAAATATCAGACTATTTTATAATTAGATTTTTTATTTTCCTCTTATTATTTTATAGATACTGTTATATCAAGATTTCTTTCTGAAATAGTGAAACACGTTGAATTTAATAAAGATTTTAATTAAATAGGAGTAGGTTGACAATCAAGGTTAAAATTGGAATTGAATTTCCCCAAAAGAAAAGAGCTATTTTCAAAATAGCCCATTGTTAATTGCAATTTTTATTAGTTAGTTTTTTGTTTATCTGCAGGAACTATATTTACTGCGCAAGCTTTGAACTCGGCGGTACCGGAAATAGGATCGTATTCATTAATTGTAAGGACATTGGTTAGTACCTCGTGCCAGTGGAAGCTCATGAAAACAAGTCCTGGAACAACTTGTTCTGTTACTTTCACTTTAACCTCAAGTGACCCTCTCCTAGAAGATACCTTTACTGTATCTCCATTGACAATACCAAGCGCAGATGCATCTTCCGGGTGCATATCCAACGTTTCTTCAGGCTGTTTTATTTTTACTCCTTCAGCATAAAAGCGGGTTTGGGTATGAGTATTATAGGTCTCATACCTTCTGCCTGTTGTTAATGTAAAAGGGTAGTCATTATCCGGCAATTCAATTGGCGGTGTATAGCTTACCGGCACAAAAGGCGATTTTCTGGAATCAGCCCGGTTTTGGTCGTGAAGATGCTGATGCAATACAAGTGTGCCTGGGTGGTTTTCATCTGGGCAAGGATAATGGATAGCATACTCATTATCCAGCCTACTGTATGAAATGCCCCCGTACATTTCCTTTGCGAGCCTTCTGACCTCATCCCAAATCTCCTCACTATTTTGATAAAACATTGGATAATCCATTTTAGCGGAAAGCTCACAAAGGATTTCCCAGTCTTCCTTCACCTGAGGGTGTGATTCTACTGCTATCCTCGCTCTTTGAATTCTTCTGTCTGTATTCGTATAAGTTCCGTCCGATTCTCCCCAGGATCTTGCAGGAAGTACAACATCAGCAAGCTTCGCCGTCTCAGTAAGAAAGATATCCTGCACAACTAACAAGTCCAGTTGATTGAATAAAGTACGGGTGTGGTTTAAATTTACATCTGCCAGTAAAGGATTTTCTCCTATAATATAGAGACCCTTTATTTCACCGTTTTCCATCTTTTCAAATGTCCGTGTCTGAGTGCTTCCTACATGGGGATTTAATGAAACTCCCCATTCTTTCTCAAATCTCCTCCGGTATGTTTCATCAGTAAGGCTCCTGGACCCTGGAAGTAAATTAGGAAGGCATCCCATGTCTCCAGCACCCTGAACATTATTTTGTCCTCTTAGCGGCATGATACCATTGCCTCTCTTGCCGATATGGCCGGTTAAAAGAGCCAAATTGGCGATATCGAAAACATTGTTTACTCCACAATGATGCTCAGTTATTCCTAAGGTATATGCAATCATGCTATTGCTGGCACTTGCATACTCCCTCGCTGTTTCAATTATCTCTTCTGGTTTCAAACCGGTAATTTCAGCAGCTTTCTCTGGCGTATATTGGCTAACCTGCTGTTTCAATAAATCGAAATCGATGGTATTGGCTTTAATAAATTCATCGTCATATAGCCCTTCTTTAATGATGGTATTTATTAATGAATTGATGAGCGCTATATCCGATCCGATATTTATTTGTAGATGACGGTGAGCAAATTTCACCATATCAATTTTTCTTGGATCAGCCACAATGATTTTAAGCCCGTTTTTCACAGCCTTTTTCATGCGGTTGGCAATGATAGGATGTGCTTCAGTTGTATTGGAGCCCATAAGCAGCAGAACCTCTGCCTGATCGAAATCGTCTAACGTGTTTGTAGGGAAACCGCTTCCAAAAACAGTCGCCAGACCGGCGACGGATGGAGCATGTCAGGTTCGGTTGCAGCCATCGATATTGTTGCTGCCAATAACGGCTCTCATAAATTTTTGGGTAATATAGTTGGACTCGTTTGTGGAACGGGCACATGCAAACATGGAAATGGCGTCAGGTCCCCAATCGAATTTTATCTTAGTGAGCTTTTTCGCGATTACAGTTAATGCTTCCTCCCATGTTGATTCGACAAGCTGTCCTGCCCTGCGGATTAACGGAGATGTTAAACGGTCTTTTGAATGGACGTACTTATAGGCAAAAGCTCCTTTTACACAGGTTTGTCCTTTGTTTACGGGTGCGTCTTTATCTCCCCTGATTTTAGTAATCTGATTATCCTTTACTTCAACCAAAAGTCCGCATCCGGTACCGCAATATCCGCATACGGTTTTAACGGGCTTCGCTGTCTCCATAAAATTACCCCCTTTTCGGTTTTTCCAATTAGCCCTACATTCATAATTCGCAGTCACTAGATTTGGATCGACTATTCAGCATCCGTGAAACGACCTTCTATTTTTATTCTAAATGCTGCCGTTAATAAATAGACCAAATAATTAAGAATTTTTAGTGAATTTTAATCAAAAAAAAGCCAACCCCAGTGGGATTGGCTACGCAGATTTTGCAGGCAATAGAATATTAAATGTAGTTCCTTTGTTTAATTCACTTTCAATATAAACCTTGCCGTTGTGGCTTTCAATGATTTTAAAGCTAACCATTAGCCCGAGGCCATTTCCATTTTTCTTTGTTGTATAAAAAGGTTCACCAATATTTTTCAGCTTTTCTTCAGGAATCCCTACTCCTGTATCTTGAATGGCTATTTGAACTTGGTTGTTTATAATGCTTGCACGGACTGTAATATCTCCTCCGTCCGGCATTGCTTCGATTCCATTTTTTACAAAGTTCAGGAATACCTGTTTCAGACGATTTTCATCACATTCGATTTGAATGATGTCCTTTTCATATTCAAAATGAATTTTCACCTTTCTTTTACGTGCATCAAATTCTACTAATGAAAGAACATTTTTAATAACAGGAATGATATTCTTTTCTTTCAGCTCCACGGCCTTCGGCTTGGCCAGAACCATAAAGTCCTCAACGATATTATTCACTCGTTCAATTTCATCCAGGATGATATTTAAGAACTCTTGTCGCTCTTCATTTGTTTCATCCAGCTGAAGGAATTCTGTATATCCTTTCATGGATGTCAAAGGATTGCGTATTTCGTGTGCAACACCGGCTGCCAGCTGTCCAACTGCGGCAAGCTTATCCTGGCGGTGGAGCACTTCCTCCGTTTTCTTGCGTTCCGTAATATCATTTCGGATCGCAAGGTATTGATAAGGCTTTCCCTTATCATTTAAAAACGGAACGATTGTAGTATGAACCCAGTAATAAGTGCCGTCTTTTGCTTTATTCCGAATTTCGCCTTTCCACACATCACCCTGGCCAATTGTTTTCCATAGGTCCTTGAAAAATTCCCTGGAATGAAATCCGGAATTTAAGATAGAGTGATTTTGGCCGATCAACTCTTCTCTGCTGTATTTGGAGATCTCACAGAACTTGTCATTTACATTTGTAATGAGGCCTTTTTCATCTGTAAAGGCAATAATGGATGATTGATCAAGTGCAAACTTTATATCATTGACTTCCTTTAATGAGTCTTTGAGGTTTGCTTCAGCAGATTTTAAAGCGGAAATATCAGTCCGGATGGAAACATATTGATAAGGTTTATTCTTTTTATTAAGAAACGGAACAATTGTAGTCTCCACCCAGTAGTAGCTTCCGTCCTTTGCTTTATTCCGAATTTCCCCCCGCCATATTTTCCCCGAACCAATTGTTTTCCAAAGTTCACGGAAAAATTCAGGTGGATGGTACCCGGAATTTAAGATATTGTGATTCTTTCCTAACAGTTCTTTTTCTTCGTATTTCGAGATTTCAACAAATTTATCATTTACATAAGTGATGATTCCTTTAGGATCTGTAATGGCCACAATAGATGATTCATCAAGTGCAGCCTGAATATCTCTTAAATGAGAGTCGCTGGCATCCAAACGCTTGCTGATTAATGTACTGGAAGCAATAAGGCCACTCAGGATAAGAATGGCTGCAAAAAACACAAGGTATATAAGAAAGGTTTCAGGCGCCGCTCCTTCTTTGTCTATTCCGCCATTTGAATAAAAAGAAGACGAGCGTATAAGAAGAAAATATCCTTCAACGATTGCTCCAGTAATGATAAGTGCACTTAATGGTTTTATCCAGACATGCTTGGAATACGCAAGATTTTTTGAGTAAAAAAGCATCCAAAGTGAAAAGAAAAATGAGACGAATATCAGCAATGTTGATATGAAAAAAACAACAGGATCGAATTGGACATTCATACCCATGGCATACATCCCTGTAACATGGATGGAAAGAACTGCCATTGTTAAATAGAAGCTTCCCGTCACAAGGTAGCTTGTTTTTGGCTGTCGGTCAATCACGGTATTAAAGGCCATGCCTGTAAATGAAATGCCAAAAACGACGGATAATACCGTAAGCGGAATATTATAATTGCCTGACGCGTTGATATTGATTGCGACCATTCCAATAAAATTCATGATCCAAATGCCGATACCCAGCGAAAAAGTACCGCCCAGAAACAAAAATCTTTGATTTTTGTCAGAGGATTTAATTAAAGTAAAAAGATCCAATGCTGTATAAGAAGCCATAATGGTTAAAATAACGGCTATAAATATTAATATAGGATTAAAAGATACAACAATTTCAGTCATTACGGGCTATCAGCCTCCTCATCCTAAACAGTTTCAAATTTGATTGTAATGGAAACTTTACAGCCATGGAAGAGGTAAAAGGAAAATTAAATAAAGAATTGTTTAACTCAGATTATTCGCTCCCTGCCTATTTTGCCCTAATTTAGTTTAATCTTTCTGTATCGTCCTTTCAAAATCAGGTATACTCCATACAGAAATAGGCCAAAGGCTACAACTCCAAGCAAAACCTGCCCGAATGGCTGGGCTGAAATCTTGGCAAGTGCTCCATCCATTCCAATTGTATTATCCGGATCAGATGTAATGGCTGTCAGTATAACAAAGTACCCAATAATAAACATTACGACTGCTCTGGCTGTAAGGCCTATTTTGCCTGCTTTGACAGCAATCCCGATTTCTTTTTTACTCATCTTCCATTCTCGGAATTCCGCCTTATACTTTCCACTATATGCATTATATATTTCATAAAATCCATACCCGATAATAATTATGCCTGCAATGCCGGCAAGCCAGTGTCCAAAAGGCTGCTGAAGAAGTTTTGCAGAAAGGGTCTTCTCATTGCTGCTGCCGCTGGCTGCATGAATGGCTATCGCGAACGCCTCGTAGGATATGCTGGCATAAATGATGCCGCTTAAAAGGTAGGATATTTTTGCAGCGATGCCTTTTATTCCAAATCCTTTCTTTTCAGGATCGTTAATAATTAAAATAATTCTCCAAAGAACATAGCCAGATAAACTGAAGGCTACGCCCCATAAGAGTGCCTCACCAAATGGCACAGTGGCAACTGACTGCATAGCTCCTCCAGTATCTGTTTTGCTCCCTCCTGCCCCTGCTGCAGCCATCATAGCCAATATCCCGACGATCATATATACAAAGCCTCTGGCCATATAGCCAAGGCGTGCGAACCTTCTTATCCAGGGAATCGTTTCCGTACCCATTTTATCTATATGGTTCCTGTTTTTTTGCTGGCTCTGCTGTATATCCACCAGTAACCCCCCTCACTACTATCTGATACCTTTGTATACCCATTGTCCTATATTGAAAAAACCATCAGCATTTTCCTTTTTTGCAAGTTAAAAAAATTTTAAAAAAATTTAGGCAAAGGACTACACATTTGAAAAAAAACAGTATATACTGTACTACAACAGAAGATAATAAAATAAACTGTATTATAAAAAGGAGGAAAAAATCATGATTAAAAGTCCAGTTGAATTTTTCAGAAACCTTCCTAAAAAGGTATGTCCGGAGTGCGGGCAAACAGTCAAGGAACAGGCTGAATCTTATTTAATGGAATGTGACCGCTGCCTTTCAAAGAAAATGGAATAGTGTACAAGAAACGGAAGGATTGGGGTCCTTCCGTTTTTTTTATGGTCTGTGTGTGCCCTGTTTTTTAAGCCATTTTTGGGGACCATGTTTTTCTTTCTCAGGAAAAGTATTGTCCTGATAAATGCTCTATGAAATCCATATCCCTCTCTATAAGAAGAGAATCGTCGTCATGAACGGTCTATGACACCAAAGTTCCTCTCTCTTTGAAGTGAATCGTCGCCATGAACGTTCTATGACGCCCAAATTCCTCTCTCTGAGAAGAGAATCGTCGTCATGAACGGTCTATGACGCCCAAGTTCCTCTCTCTGAGAAGAGAATCGCCGTCATGAACGGTCTATGACGCCCATGTTCCTCTCTCTTTGAAAAAAAATCAGCGTCATGGCCGCTCACCTATTCCTTATTTGATGAAAAACCCACATACACACATCTTCCCCATTTTAATATCCTCTTCCATCTGTTGTATTACAGAAAAAAATTTGCATTTATTAAATGTTAGAAAAATATATAAAATTATAAATTCTTCCTGTATAATTGTCTGATAATCTCATTATTTAGAGAGTCGAAATAGGAGGGAAACCATATGGTTCAAGCAGTTGTGACAAGATTAAAACGCTTCGAGGTACCTGAAGATCTTACGTGGAATGTAGAGGACTTATTTGCCACTGGGGAAGGTTGGCAAAAAGAAATGGAGAGCATTGAAGAGGACCTTTCTATTTTTAAACAGTTTAAAGGCAAGCTTCATGAAGGGCCGCAAGTTTTCATTAACTGTCTTTCCGCTCAGGAGAAACTTTCAGTCCGCCTTGTCCAGGCGGGTACATACGCTATGCTGCGCCAATCGGAAGATGGAACAAACCCTGTTAATCAAGCGAATTCATCCAAGCTTGCTTCCCTGAGAGCTAAAGCTGCATCTGCTCTTTCTTTTATTGAATCTGAGATTTTAGCCTTGCCGAATGGTACGGTTGAAAAATACATAGAAGAAGAAATTGAACTTGTGGCTTATAAAAACCAGCTTACTGATTTGATGAAAACAAAGGAGCACAGGCTATCTCCGGAAACAGAGGAAGCCATTGCGGCATTAGGGGAAGTTCTAGGAGCTCCATATAATGTTTATCAGGCTGGAAAACTGGCTGACATGCCCTTTTCTTCTTTTCATGACAGTGAAGGCAATGAGCTTCCAAACTCTTTTGCCCTATATGAGGATCGCTACGAGTTTTCACCTGACATAACCATTCGCAGAAATGCGTATTCTTCCTTTACTGATTCACTGGAAAACTATAATAACACCTTTGCTTCCGCTTATTCTGCTGAAGTCAAAAAGCAAGTCACTTTTTCCAAATTAAGAAAATACAACTCTGTTACACAGATGCTGTTGGATTCACAGCAGGTAACAGAGGAAATGTACCATAATCAGCTTGATATAATCCAAAAAGAGCTTGCTCCCCATATGCGCAGATTTGCACAGCTGAAGAAAAAGGTTTTAGGGTTGGATAAAATGCTATTTTGTGATTTAAAGGCTCCTTTAGATTCCGAATTCAATCCTGTAACTACATATGAAGATGCATCGAAGGTTATTTTGGAAGCTCTTAAGGTGATGGGGCCGGAGTATTTAGAAATAATGGAAAAAGGGTTGACTGAACGCTGGGTGGATCTTGCGGATAATGTAGGGAAATCGACAGGCGCCTTTTGTTCAAGCCCTTATGGTTCGCACCCATTTATCTTGATTACATGGACGGATACGATGCGCGGCGCTTTTGTTCTAGCGCACGAGCTTGGACATGCGGGTCACTTTTATCTGGCGAATAAATATCAGCGCATTATGAATACGCGCCCTTCCACCTACTTTGTAGAAGCACCATCCACGCTTAATGAATTGCTTTTGGGACAGCATTTAATGGATGGAACTGACGATAAAAGAATGAAGCGTTGGATAATCCTCCAGCTTCTTGGAACCTACTACCACAATTTTGTTACTCACCTTCTAGAAGGTGAATATCAACGCAGAGTTTATAACTTGGCAGAACAAGGTGTGCCTTTGACTGCAAAAACACTATCAGATCAAAAATATGACACACTTAGCGCGTTCTGGGGTGATTCGGTTGAACTTGATGAAAAAGCAGCTTTAACCTGGATGAGACAGCCGCATTACTATATGGGACTGTATCCATACACCTATTCCGCAGGATTAACGGCCTCTACAGCGATGGCACAAAGCATCAAAGAAGAAGGTCAGCCTGCTGTTGACCGCTGGCTAAATGTCCTGAAAGCGGGCGGAACTAAAAAACCGCTTGAACTATTAAAGAGTGCAGGCATCGATATGTCCAAGCCGGATGCTATCCGCAAAGCTGTGAGCTATGTAGGTGCTTTAGTCGATGAATTGGAAAACAGCTATGAATAAAAGAAAAACCCCTCCGATTCGGAGGGGTTTTTCGGTTAACATCTTAGGGGACCCAACCATGCACATCAGCTTTTTTGAACCCATTTTCGAGAACTGATAATCTGGCAGCTGATGGAGTGTTTGTTCCGTGTAATTAGTTCATTCTTACTGAACCATCTTTTTCTGGAAAAACACTTTTGTGAGACTCATTTTTTTGCTGAAAACAAATTCCTTGTAGAAAGGTTTGGTCAAGTCAAATTTAACTTTAGAATAACAGGTTTTTGAGTACAAGAAGGAAATCTTCTGGCAATGGATAAGAGAAATCGTCACTATCTTCCCTGAATAGAGTCTATTCTCTTACATGGATACACTTATTAAGTTCCCAGCCCTCCATCCTCGAAAGGCCTTTAGTTTAAATGATCCTGTTCTGTGTAAGCCCTATTCCATTTGGAGCATTAGACAGAAGTTTTTCATTTAATCTGGTGGAAATAATTTATGGATCCTTTTTTATGCTTAGCTCTGTTTAGCTGCGTGTTGATTTTCGCTCCAATCAACAGTGAGTTTTAACTAATTCTTTTGCTTAAATCATCCTGTTAACTAAAGTTATTTACCTCCCTAGTTTGTTTTTCTGCTGTAAAGGATTTTTTAGCTTTCGTTCACTGACAGCCGGAACGAACACTATATGGCTGAGTCTCCTAAGATGTTAAGGAGTTTTTGTATTTCCTTTACATCTATATTATACCACCCTCATTCACTGCCATACAGGTTCAGTGGTGTCTGTTTTGTGAACGTTTTCACAGATAACTTTGGATATAAGAAAGCTGAATAAATTATGTGATTTGGGCTGGTAATGAAATAGGCTTTAGCGCCCTCGTCTTCTCGATATAAATAAACCCATCATACCGGCGGGAAATCTGTGTAGGTACGTAATTCGCATACTGCTCATATTCTGGATTGTATACTACTCCAATAGCCCGGTGGCCGATGAATTCACCAAAAAGGTCCCGGTTTTTATCTGTAAATAACAATATTTTATTGCCGTCCCCAGCTTTTTGGAGGGCATCCTCCCAGCTTCCCGGTTGTGCTGGCGGCACTTTCATTACTTGGATATCATCGCCTCACTTTTCCGCGGCTACAACCGTCCCGGAGTGTGTTCCAAATCCAAGTGCAAAAACCTGGTCTTCTCCGTATTTTTCACGGAGGATTTGTCCTACGTTGACAAGGCCTTCTTCTTGCATATCCGTTGCTCTTGCATCGCCAATATGGGTATTATGTTCCCAAACAATCAGCTTAGTGTCTTGGCTGTAATGTTTGGAAATTTCCTCCATAGCACTTACCATATGGTGGTCTCTTATATTCCAATCATCTGGACCGCCTTTTACCATGGCGCGGTAATAGTTTTCGGCATTTACCGTAACAAGGCTATTTATCGAAAGGTTTAGGGAGGTTTCTTCTTGATCCCTTGCTGTATCCCATTTGTTTTTAATTTTAAGAAGAAGTTCAGCAACTTCCTTTTCACAGCCTTCACCATAAAAAGCCGCAGACACGGCATAGTTTTCTGGGGTCCGATGGAATGGCTCAAAAGCATGCAAATGCTTTTTTCGCCGCCTCCAATTCAGTTGACCCGTTCTTTTCAAGCAGTTTAATGATTTCCTCCATTGATTCCCACAAGCTGTACACATCAATACCATAAAAACCGGCCTTTTGGCTTCTCCTATCAGTACATTGATTAAAGTCATGGAGCCACTCAGTGAGGTGCCTGATTTCTTCGTTAGCCCACATCCAAGTAGGCCATCTGTTAAAATCTTGCAGGGCCTCATGGGAACTCATTTGCTCATAACCCTTAACATACCGGTTAACGTTGAAACATGAAGGCCAGTCCCCTTCCACTGCAATACAATTAAAACCTTTTTGTTCGATCAGCTTTTTGGATAGCTCAGTTCTGACAGTATAAAATTCAGATGTCCCATGAGAAGCCTCACCTAATAAAACAAATTTTGCATCACCGATAGAATCAATAATTCGGTCCAGATCAGATGATGTATTGTATGAATAGGCTTCATTCTGAATTGCTTTAATCAGTTCTCTAGTTTTATCCACTATTTTGGCACCTCTGCTTTGATCAGAATTCTTAAAATTAATTTACCCATTAAATCAAGGATTAATATGGTTGCATATTGCATCGGCGGTGAGAGAAAACTTAAAAGACAGCCCAATGAATATCAGGGTCCAAAAGGAGTTTTAATGATGAATACAAAAGATGAAAAGTATTTAACACAGGCGCCAAAAGAGGAAGTGGTAACAGTTGAAACGGATGGAAGATTTCCAAATTTGAAAAATGCTGTTGGGGATTCAGTTGATGGACATGAACAGCAGGAAAAGGCAAATGCTATTATTGGTGCCAAGGAAATTGGACAGCAAAACGAAAACCTGTAAATTATAGTCCAGTCTATACGGTAGGAGTGAATTAGGATGGAAACAATCGATCCAAAGAATGTAAAAGCAGGAGATGAGGTTTTTGTCATTTATCACAACCCTCACACTCCAAGCGTGGCAAACGTGCGTCCTGCCGAAATTGTGCCTCATCCCAAAGATCCTAACGCAGTTGCCCTGTTTCTTAATGAATCATTCCATTTAATCGAAGAGGATGATGCGTTGTTTACGTCTGAAAAAGATGCAGAACAAGCCTTTCAAGAATTGTACAGCGACATTTAGTACTAATAAGAAAGACTGTTATCATTCTGACAACAGTCTTTTTCCAGTTAGGCTATATGAAGGCTTATTGTTGATGTTTGCACTCTGTTAATTGGAGCGGAAGGCGGGAGCACCTTAATATTGCTATCGCATTTTCTTCGTGCGATGTTTATTCACGGATGCCTATTTCCATATCCTGCGGTAAAATCGTACCCGAGGAGGCTCCCTGACCGCCTGCGGTTCACTGCCCTTGAGCGTAAATCAACAGACAGGTTTAATAATAGAGCTTTCGGTTAAAGAACTATTGAATTTGCGGCAATTCCCTCATCTCAACTGTTGTTTCATCACCGCATAATGGACATTTTAAATCTGAAGAGGCAAAATCTTTTCTCATCCATCCATTGCAGCTATTGCATGAATATACCTCTGTGTCCATGAGTACTACTTCCGGCTTGTCGTCTTGTCCTTTTTTATTGAAAAAAATAGGAAACGCCCCCTTTTTTTCTTAGTATGGACAATAAAGTCATTTTTTATAGAAAAACTTTCATTTATGGATGAAATTACAATTACAATGATAGGAGGAAAGAATGTGAGTAGCCCAAATCAGAAGAAGAATCTCACTATTGCCGGGACAGATATTGATGAAGTAAAAAGGCTGAATAGCCAATCGGGGCTTTCTTATAATGAAGTAAAGAGATTGCTCGCGGAAAATTTAATTAACAAAAATAAGTAATCTAAAACGGGTTACTTATTCTTTAGTTTAAGTAACCCGTTTTAATGGCCAGAAAAAAGCATGTTTTTGCGGGGAGTAATGTAAAATGGGTTGCCCTTGAAAGTATTCTCGTGGCAAAAAAGATGCCATTGAATTATGCTGAATATGACAAGATGCCTCGTGGAGCTGCCACTTCGTATGGTGGATATCGCCCCGGAAGACCCTGTTCCCTTTTGTAACCCAAAGGCAATAACGTTCAGTCAGCCATGCATCAAATGTACCTGGTTCCGAATTATAGGGATTGGATGAAGCCTTATAGGAAGCAAAAAAATGACCTCTATCCGAATTGCCGCTTTTTCGCCTGCTTTCATAAATTACCTTTCCTTCTGAGTGTGTAACATTCATTTCCGCATCCATATAAGGAAGAAAATACAGCATTCTAGCTCCGGTTACGGCTAAAGGATTGTTTGCATCCAGACTGAAAAAATAAACCCCTTTCCTTCCCTCGTATTCTACATAAGTTCTTACATTCAGTTCATTCATTGAATTCATAAAAGGCATTGGCGGAAAACCGCGGACCCGCATTTTGCTGATCCAAAAAGGCACAATTCCGATCCAGGCTGTTCCGTTATACGTGTCTAATTTCAGCTGGGGAGGGATATGTTTTTCCATCACTTCTGCTGGTACAGGCCAATGTAAAAATAGGATATCATTCCATATTTGTTCCATTATCCATGGTAAATTTGGCATTGGAAAGGGTCTGTGGCCTGTTATCTTGATTTCTTTCTTCATTACTGGTTCCGCCTTTCAGCATGTTTACTTACGATTATTCCTCAAATTGACTTTTGTAAACTTAAAGTGGCCTAAAGGCAATGAATCTCGCATTTTAATAAGGTTCTAACTTGACCTATCCCATTATATTTATGAATAGAGGTGATGGGCTATTGAAAAAAGATTTTATCATTCCCTATTTAAAAACATTAAGTCTTGATCCGGAAAACCAGGAGTCTCCCATTCATTTTCTGGACAGATGGAAAACGCCAAAAGACTATTTCTATTTACGAAACCACTTTGCCTATCCACAAATCATTCCTCAGCCGTTCTATTTGACCATTCAAGGAAATGTGAAAAAACCAGTAAAAATAACAATGAATGATCTACACCACCTCCCTTCCAAAACAATCATGTTACCATTGGAATGCGCTGGCAATAATCGGGCGAAATTTAAGCCGAAGGTATATGGAGAGCAATGGGAGGAAGGAGCTGTCAGCCAGGCGAAATGGAAAGGTGTCCCCCTAAGGGAACTTTTAAATCGGGCGGGTCTTTTGGATGGAAGTAAAGAAGCTGTATTTGTGGGAATGGATTTTGGCGAACGAAAAGACTTGGAGGAAACTTTTTACTATGGCAGAAGCCTTCCTATTGAGAAAGCACTTCACGAAAATACTATTGTTGCCTATGAATATAACGGAAAGCCAATACCTTATAAGCACGGGTTTCCTTTTCGGCTAATTGTTCCACAATGGTATGCGATGGCTTCGGTTAAATGGCTGCAGAATATTTTTATTATCAAGCATGAATTTAATGGCCCCTTTCAAACAAAAGACTATGTTTATTATCCATATAAAGACAGCGACAAGGATAAAAGGCCGGTGACTACGATTAATGTCAACAGTACAATCCAGCAGCCAATGAATAATTCCATAATTGAGGAAGGACCACAAATGATTAAGGGGATCGCCTGGTGCGGTACAGGGACTATAAAAGAAGTCGAAATTAGTTTTGATTATGGCATTAGCTGGAGAAAAGCTTCTCTTAAATGGAAGGAAAGCGAGAAATACGCATGGGTAAAATGGCAGTTTGAATGGCAGGCTGTTAAGGGAGAACATACTATTCTCGTTCGAGCTCATGATACGGAAGGCCATGTACAGCCTTTAAGGCCTTTTTGGAATAGAAAAGGATATGGGTATAATGCTGTTCAAAAAGCAAATATTAAAGTAGAATAATTTATTTGAATATTCGATTTTTAAAGGGTTTTCCCTTTTTTTACGGAATTATGAGCATAAGAACGATTCAGGAGGGTTTACATGCTCGAAGTTGAATCTATTAATGGTACATCCTTGGAGGAAACACACCTTCTTCCATCCTACCGATCTGATCTGCGTGAATTCACTGAAAAGCAATTTAATAAATTCGTTAAATTGAACACAGTAAATGATTGGTCTCAGCTAACATGGAAAGATGTAGGTAAGCCATATGCAGTCACTTCATATGCCAAAGAAAAGTTAAATTGAGAAAAAGAGCATGATGATGCATTGCCTGCACACACATCATGGACGATGTTCAATAAATCGTTCCATGAATGGTTTATAAAAGATGTGCCTGCCGAGATGGAAAAATCAAAAAAAGAATTCTTCCATTCCCTTTCGCGGTTTAAGCCTTTGGGGGCCAAACAGGCACTTGGGGTTGCCCTAAGAATAAGGTTATGGAACTATGTACACCGTATTCAGGATGGCATTTGGGATCCACGCGGAAAAAGAGCTTTATTTGAAGGTCTGGATGTGCAGGCCCCACGGATTTTATTTTTAGGTGCTGCCGAGGGTTATGAAGCCATGCAGCTTTCTGCCATGTATCCGGGCGGGGAAATTGTCATGGTTGATTATGACCCCTTTTGTAAAGAACCCGCTTCGCAGAATTCCCTGATTCTTACCCTTTTCTTGGTGAAAGTGTCCGGACAGGGGGAAAACGGATATATTATAAACGGGATTTTAATATTGAATATCTTGTTCAAGATATTCGCACCCTCCCATTTGGGAAGGAATTTGATGTTGGCCTGCTCGAGCATTTTCCAGATGAATTAAAGCCTGAGGTCATTGAATGGCATCGCAAGTTTTTAAAGCCATCCGGTTATATCGTTATGACAACTCCACGATCACAACTTAGGTCAAAGATCTATTATGAAATCATGTCCGATGTGATGAATCATACTTACAGAGAACTGATGACAGTTGAGCAAATGGGATTATACATGTATGAGAATGGCCTGAATATCAAAAGACATGGCTATATTAAGGTCCACAATGGAATCATTACAAAGGCCAAATAAAAAAGAGGAGCCTGAAGCGGCTTCTCTTTCTTATATTTAATTTAGTTCATCTGATCTCTTGCCGCCTTCAGGTTCTCCAGGCGTCTGGTTGCCTGTTGTGGCCTGGTATCCTACCCGATAGGAGGAAGTCTTTTTTTGCTGCAGTGCTTTCGGCATTTTATATTGGCTCATATCATCTTGTGCTTCTTTTGGCGCCATTTATGAACCCTCTTTTCCTATTTTCTTATTCATCATAGCCCTTGCGGGGAATGGAGATATCCACTCCGACAACATCTTCGATTACTGTATCCACCTGGCCTTCCATATATGCGTCGCTTACTTGTTCATGTGTAGTTGCCAAACCTGATGAAAGCTGATCGTTGCGTGTATAATCTTCTGATTCATAATATCTTCCTGCTATGTTTGCACTGTCCTTCTTGTCCTTCTTATCCATGTAAGAAACCCTCCTTTCAAAATAAGAACTATCCTTATTTTGGACATAATGCCGATTACCATACTGCCGCATTTCATTTCTGCGTGTAGACAAATAAAAAATCTGCCCAAAACCTGGACAGATTTTTCTTTCCGCATATCTGTTTTCATGCGGATTTTTAACCTTTTGGTCCTCAAGAGTAATTTTTAGTAACTCCAAAAAGACGCACCAACGATAATTAAAAGAATAAACAGGACAACGATTAATGCAAAACCGCCGCCGTAACCTGAACCTGCGCCCATCATAACACCTCCTGACATCTAGTTACAGTCTATGAAAAAAAGGTTTGTCCCGAATGGGCATATATAAGCGCCTAGAATTTTTTATTGAAAAATTAATTGGAAAAATGCCGGAAGAATTAGGCTCCTGAATAAAGAATAGGAATTTAAAGCCAAACGTATCCGCTGTTTGCCAGGAAACCTAATCCTGAAAGGACAGCAATAAAGGTTGTGGCATCCAAAGTTTTTATTGGAGAACTTGTTTTCTCGGATATAACTCCCCATAAGGGAGTTAAAGCCCCATTTATTAATTGAGGATTATTAAGCTGAGTTAATGTGACAAAAATTTGAAGACTAAAAAACAAATTTAATTTAGTATAAAAAAACTCTTTACTGTAAACGGATTCATGTTAAAATGGACATGTAAACAAGTTAGATGTCTGACGTCTACTCACCTGCCTCTATATTAAGGGGTTTAAATTTTGACGTTTCATAAAAACGTTTTCATGAATCTAAATACAACAAAAGAGGTGTCCAACATGAGTTTTATCTGGGGTCTATTGGGGATTGCCACTGTATTGGGGATTGCCCTTCTTCTTTCATCAAACCGAAAGGCAATTAATTTAAGAACGATTCTTGGCGGGCTGGCCATCCAGTTTGGTTTCGCATTTGCAGTTCTTAAATGGGATTTAGGTAAAAAAGCTTTAGAAAAGCTGACTTTAGGTGTAAACAATATTGTCAATTATGCAAATGAAGGCATTAATTTCTTATTCGGAGGATTATTTCAGGAAGGTTCAGGTGTAGGCTTTGTATTTGCTTTCCAAGTACTGACTACTGTTATTTTCTTTTCTTCTCTTATTTCTGTGCTTTATTACACTGGAATCATGCAAATTATTATTAAGGTTATTGGTGGCGGTCTATCCAGGCTTCTTGGCACGAGCAAAGCAGAGTCCATGTCTGCAGCAGCCAATATTTTTGTTGGACAAACTGAAGCACCATTAATTGTCCGCCCTTTCTTAAATAAGATGACAAAATCTGAGCTTTTTGCTGTTATGACTGGCGGTTTAGCGTCAGTGGCCGGCTCGGTTCTAATTGGTTATTCATTGCTTGGTGTACCGCTTGAATACCTTCTTGCTGCCAGCTTTATGGCTGCTCCAGCCGGGCTAATAATGGCTAAGATCATGATACCCGAAACAGAAACGTCTGAGACCACTGATGAAATTACAATTGAAAAAGATACGGAATCTGTTAACGTTGTGGATGCAGCCGCGCGCGGTGCGAGTACCGGATTGCAGCTTGCTTTGAATATCGGGGCCATGCTTCTTGCCTTTATCGCTTTAGTTGCTCTTATTAATGGAATTATTGGTTTTGCAGGCGGAATCTTTGGATTTGAAAATCTTACGCTTGAAACCATTCTTGGCTTTATATTTGCACCTATCGCATTTGCCGTTGGTGTCCCTTGGGCAGAAGCTGTACAGGCTGGAGGATATATAGGCCAAAAGCTTGTCTTGAATGAGTTTGTTGCCTATTCTTCTTTTGCTCCGGAAATCAGCAGCCTGTCTCCTAAGACCGTTGCAGTAATAAGTTTTGCGCTTTGCGGTTTTGCCAACATTTCGTCCATGGCCATTCTTCTCGGCGGCCTCGGAAACCTGGCTCCCGATCGCAGAAGCGATATTGCGAAGCTTGGTGTTCGCGCTGTAATTGCTGGTGCTTTGGCATCTCTCTTAAGTGCTGCTATTGCAGGAATGTTACTTTAATTAATGAAAAGCATACCGGTTTTTCCGGTATGCTTTTTTTGTAGAGTATTAAAGTCCAAAACAGAAGCTAATTCTGCTCCTCGTTTTCTATGATTAATCCTTCAACATGTTTCCGGTTCAAAAGCTTACTCTTATTTCTGTTTTCCTTCGTTTCAAAAATAATGTCAAAATCATAATCTTCTGGGTATAATTCATCCGCGGATATATACAGTTTTAATCTTTTATGATTAATAATCACTCTTTCCCCTTTTATTTGCACAGAAAAATTCCCTCTCGCATCCGGCCCTTTTTGGATAATGCCAATCTCATTCTGTGGGCTTACCAGGACGTTATCTCCTTGTTTCAAAACTTGAATGGCCTGATCCAGCTTCTTTTCTCCTTTCGATCTTTTTATATGCCGGTTAACAATTATTTGCTTTTCTAATTCAATCTTTAATTTGTGTTCATTACTATAAGGGAGATAGGTCCTTTCTTCTTTATAAGTGATTTGGTGAGCTCTTTCTATGATTTTGGGATGCATCCCAAGTTTTAGTGCTATAGCAAAAGCCTGGCTTTCTCCTCCTTTTCCTATAATAAGTTTGTAAGTAGGCTTTAAGGTATTCAAATCGAATTCCATTGCTCCATTTAAAAAACCTTCATGGTCTTCGGCAAATCCTTTAATTTCACTATAATGTGTAGTAGCCATTATTGTTGGCCCTTTTTTGAACATTTGTTCCAGTATCGCTGTAGCAAGGCCCATTCCCTCAGCAGGATCTGTTCCAGAGCCAAGTTCATCCAGCAATACAAGTGTCCGGTCATTCGTTTCTTGTAAAATTTCAATTATGTTCTTAATCCTTGAACTAAAAGTACTTAAGTTATGTTCAATGCTTTGTCCATCCCCTATGTCTAAAAGAATTTGCTGGAATATGGCAATTGAGGAGCCCTTCTGAACAGGCAGCAGCATCCCTGATTGAGCCATTAAGGTAAGCAGTCCAACCGTTTTAATTGTTACCGTTTTTCCGCCGGTGTTAGGGCCTGTGATAACAAGTGCATGCTGGCCGTTGCTGCCTAACTCTAATGTTAGCGGCACTGCATTACTCTCCAGTAAAGGGTGTTTAGCGCAAATAAGTTTTATATGATAAGATTCATTTAGAACCGGCTTTTGTGCTTCGGTGGATCTTGCATACTTTGCTTTCGCAAACAATACATCATAATGGATCATAGTCTCAACGGCCACTTTAATCTCTTTTTCATTAGCCTCCACCAGGCCGGTTAAGAGAAGGAGAACTTGCTGGACCTCAGCTTCTTCTTCAGCTATCAGCCAGTTCAATTGTTCTTGAGAGGCCGCAATTTCCTCCGGCTCAATAAAGTAAGTGGAGCCAGAAGCTGATGTATCGAGAACAGAGCCTTTAATTTTATTTTTATATTCTTTTTTTACCGGAATCACATATCTGCCGCTGCGCTGGCTAATGACCATTTCCTGAAGATAATTTTTATACTTGCTGGACTTAATAAGCTGCTGGAGCTTTTCCTTCAGCCTTTCTTCCTGAAGCGATATTTGCTTCCTTACTTTTAGAAGATCCTTGCTTGCATAGTCGTCCACTTTTCCGTTTCTGATGCACCGGATAATTTCCTCCGCTAAAGAAGGCAATTCTTCAATCGATTGGACATAAGAAGCTACTCGTGGTGCCAGGACTTCTTTGTCTTTCATAAACCTGCGAATTTTCCTGCAGCAATCCAAAAAATCGTAAAGCTTCATTAGCTGTTCAGGCCTTAAAGCAATCCCCTTGTTAAAGTTGTTCAATACTGATTCAATTCCTTCCAGGCCATGAACGGGAATACTGGCACTCTTCTCCAGTATTTTAACCGCTTCTTCTGTTTCATCCAGCCAGGACTTAATTTGTTTGAGGTTTTCTGACGGAACCATCCCAAGCAATTTCTTTTTTCCTGCTTTTGATAAAGCAAATTGTGAAACCCTCTCTTTTATGATGTCATAATCCAATAGGGTAAAAGTATTTGTGTTCAATGTTTTTTCCTCCTAAATCTCCGTATTAAATTGGCTATACAAAAAAAGACCGCAATGAACAATGTTCATCACGGTCTGTTAGACAGAGAATTCTCTCTCAATAGGACATATATATTTAGACAAAATAAAAAGCTGTGTAAAAGAACACAGCTGCTATGCCAAAATATATTGCCACGCTATGCAGTGATATTGTTCTTAACTTTCATTCTGAAGGCATGCTTAAATAAACCATAAGCCGAGCAATTATTTGCTCGTATTGCCTTGGAATGACCGTATAAAATTAACGGATTAGTTAAGAACGACACCTAACATATAACATTCTCCTCTGCCAAATGGCACGAATTTCTTTTCCTTATTATCATATTCAGTCCATTAATATTTGTCAAACTATTTTTGATATTCAAGGGACGTTCAAAAAATGTCGAATATTATCAGAAAATTATTTTAATTCAGAGTTGATTTTATAGTTTTAATAGTGTTAACATACCTATGTAAACGTTACCATAAGTGTTCTTCTAAATTTTAACATCAAGAAATACATAAAATACTATTTTAAGGAGGAATTATATGAGTCAACTAACTGTAGGTTTAAAAGCAAAGGTAGAAAAGTTTTTAAGCGGAAAGAAAAAGTTATATATCAATGGTGAATTTGTAGAAAGCAAATCACAAAAAACTTTCGATACGTATAATCCGGCAACAGGTGAAGTACTTGCTGCTGTTTATGAAGCCGGTGCAGAAGATATAGATTTGGCTGTTAAGGCTGCACGCAAAGCTTTTGATGAAGGCAAATGGTCAAAAATGAGCGCTTCTAAGCGCAGCCGCCTGATGTATAAGCTTGCTGATTTAATGGAAGAAAACAGTGAAGAATTGGCGCAACTTGAAACTTTGGATAACGGTAAGCCTATCCGCGAAACAACTAATGCAGATATACCTCTTGCTATCGAGCATATGCGCTATTATGCTGGCTGGTCTACGAAAATTGTCGGCCAAACAATTCCTGTTAACGGACCTTTCTTCAACTATACTCGCCATGAAGCTGTTGGTGTAGTGGGACAAATTATCCCTTGGAACTTCCCTCTTCTTATGGCGATGTGGAAACTTGGAGCTGCCCTTGCAACTGGATGTACAGTGGTACTAAAACCAGCAGAGCAGACACCTTTATCTGCATTATACCTTGCAGAATTAATGGAAGAAGCAGGCTTCCCTCCAGGGGTTGTAAATATCGTTCCTGGCTTTGGCGAAACAGCTGGCCAGCCGCTTGTAGACCATCCTTTAGTAGATAAGATTGCTTTCACAGGTTCTACTGAAGTTGGAAAACTGATCATGTCCAATGCTTCCAAGACATTAAAGCGCGTTACGCTTGAGCTTGGCGGCAAGTCACCGAACATCATCCTGCCTGATGCTGATTTAACTAAAGCAATTCCGGGTGCGCTAAACGGGGTTATGTTCAATCAGGGCCAGGTTTGCTGTGCAGGTTCGCGCGTGTTCATTCAGAAAAAGCAGTTTGATAATGTTGTAGCTGACATGGCTTCACATGCGAAAAAGATTAAACAGGGTGCCGGAATTCATGCTGACACAGAAATTGGCCCGCTCGTTTCTGCAGAGCAGCAAAATCGTGTCCTAGGCTATATTGAAAAGGGCCTAAGCGAAGGTGCACAGCTTGTAGCAGGCGGTGACAAGCCACAAGAGCAAGGTTACTTCGTCTCCCCTACCATCTTTGCAGATGTTCGCGATGAAATGACAATCGCCAAGGAAGAAATCTTTGGACCGGTCATCTCTGCAATGCCATATGACGATTTAGATGAATTAATAAATCGTGCAAATAATAGTGAGTATGGATTGGCAGCTGGCGTTTGGACTCGCGATGTTGCAAATGCCCACTATGTAGCCAATAAGCTGCGTGCCGGAACAGTTTGGGTGAACTGCTACAATGCGTTTGATGCAGCTTCTCCATTCGGCGGATATAAGCAGTCCGGCATCGGCCGTGAAATGGGATCATATGCTCTTGACAACTATACAGAAGTGAAGAGTGTTTGGATTTCAATGAAGTAAATTCGATTATATAATACAGAAAAGGAACCTTGCGGGGTTCCTTTTTTCAATCCCTTCCATTCTATTTACTGTGTAAAAGTTCTTTTATTGCTTGAATATAAAAATGAGACCTACTGTTTTTAGTGTAAACATTTTTAATACATTATAAATCCCCTGTGATCATACAAATTATCTTTTTAGCACGGTGTTGATTGTAGTGGAAGGCGCGAGATCCTCGAAAATGCATTCGCATTTCCTTCGTGTGTTTATTCGGGGATGCTTAATCAACGTCCAGTGGGAGGAGCGTGTCAAAGGGAGACCCCGCAGGCGACAGATACGTCCAGGAGGCTCCCGGACCGCCCGCTGTTCGCTGAGTGCCTGCAACGGAAATCAACACACAAGTCAAAAGGGTCACCCTTTTTTATAAGATTTTCCCCCTATTTAAATATGTTCACATATTATCCATAGGATTTTCATGCGATATTATTTATCTTTATATTGGGAGGGAAAATAATGAAAAAGGTTTATATTATAAGCACGCTCATTGTAATCATAGGCATTGCTGCCGGCATTTCTTTCTTTATCATACGTGACATGACCGCAAAGATTCCGGATAATATTACACTAGTAACTGCTAATGACGAGGTATATGATTTTGCTGAGTCTGAAAAAAAACTGAAGCTCGTCGAATTTATTTATACGCATTGCCCGGATATCTGCCCTACAACAACACAAAGAATGAATATGCTCAAAAAGGACCTTGAAGAAGAAGGCGCATATGGGGATAAAGTACAATTTGTGACGGTGACCATTGACCCCTACAGGGATACAACAGAGGTACTCAGAAAATATATGAATACTTTTGACATTGAAAATGACGGTAATTGGATTTTGCTCACAGCAGATCCGGATAACTTAAAGCAGGATCAATATGAAATCCAGGAGCTGGCTAACACGTTCCAATTCCAGTACCGCGATCCTGGCGATGGATTTTATGTTCACAGCACTTTTGTTTATTTATTGGATGAGAATAATAAATTTATAAAGAAATTCCCCATGGGCGAAGAGTTTGATAAAAATGATGTTTTTAAGAAAATTATGAAGGAAATTTAAGTTCGTATATTGGAGTTATAACTTTATTAATATCTATGAATTAAAAAATGGCGGATGCATGATCCGCCATTTTTTTTACCTAATTCGTGGAAGAAGATAAATTTTTGTTTTGGTTGATGAGTATTAAAGTTTTTGATCTTGGCTTGGAAAAGCTTACTTTAATACCGGATTGCTTTAATCGGTTAACTAAATCAACGAGCTGCTTTTTAGCCATTAAAAAAACTCCTTTTTCCTGCCTGTATGGTTATATTGTACATGAAATTTATGAAAAAACTATGAACAAATAGGAACATTTTATAACTATTTTTCGACTTTGTATGAGCCTTAATGGGTGCGTCTTATGGCTTTAAAACGAGCTGATTTTTGCTGCTCTGTTCATCGAGTCTAGTCTGATGATAGTTTCCCTCCGCCCAGTCATTCAATTGGTCATGGTACCAGCGGCTTAGCGGGTGTCCTGATTGGCCCGGCCCCACTAAGTGGAATGCTGTATGCATGTTAGAAGTATCAATCACAAATCTCCAGGATCCCCCATGGTTTACAGTGCCATCATCTTTATTGGCTGCAGCCTGTACGGTTACAGAACTGCCTCCTACGGGAATCCTGCCTTTCCTGTTAAACAAATAATTCAGTGGTTCTACACTTGATAGAGGGTGGGAAAATGCGAGCTGATGATAGTCTCCCCACTTCCAGTTTGACATGTTTTTCCCTTGAAGAGCTTCAGCTTCTTTTACTGATAAAAATAAGGACTTATGAAGAACTTCCTCAAGTCCTCCCTTCTCTGCTATCCATTCGCTTTCTGTGCCTTCTGCAGCTCTTCTCATCATTTCGTCCACAGCCTGCTTCTGCCCTTTAAAAAGCTTCCTCATCTCAGATGGAATTTGGCCTTCAAAAAGTACATCATATAAATTTTTCATCCATAGGTTAAAAATCAAAGGCGCAGCTTCATCTTTATGATCGATGAAATTCCAATTTTTTAAAAGATCAATGGCTTCTTTTTCCTGAACAGCTGTAGGTTTGTCCAGTACTGACAGAAAGATCGGATTAAACTCCTGTGCCTGCAAATTCTTTTGATCCATTTGCAGAGACATCATATCGTCTGGAGTCAGTTTTTCATTTGTTTTCAGAAATTCTTGAATGCGCATCTGTCTGTATGGCTGTGCCCAATCATGGCTGATGTGGTAAGGATAGTTATCGCCGATTACCTTGTTGTTGGCAGTGGAGATAAACGCATCCTTTGGATTCACTATCCTTGGCAGCTCTTCATAAGGAATATAATCTTTCCAGCCGTATTCATCTGTCCAGCCAGGGACTGGCAAAAGACCGTTCCCTTTTTTTCTAAAGGGTATTTTTCCGTTGGCTTTGTAAGCAATTGTTCCATCAGGCGAAGCGAATACAAAATTTTGGGCAGGAGTATGAAATAGTTCCAACGCCTGTTCAAATTGATCCCAGTCTGCTGCCTTATTCATCTTTAGGATAGCTTCGAGTTCTTTTGATGGTTCGAGGGCTGTCCATTGCAGAGAAAGTACGGTTCCCTCGCCGCTGTCTGCAGCAAACTCTGATACAACGGGTCCATGGCGTGTAACTGTCACTTCATAATTAATGATTCCTTTGCCTTTTACTTTTATTGGTTCTTCAATTACTTCTGCCTTTTCCCATTTTTCATTAAATAGAAACTCATATTTATTGTCAGGATTCCTCTTTTCTATATTAAGTCCTGAACATCTGGTCCGGCATTGGTTACTCCCCATGCAATAAGTTCGTTGTGTCCGAGGATAATGCCGGGAATGCCGGCAAAAATCACACCGCTGACATTCATTTCCGGGGATTCCAGGTGCATTTGATACCAAATAGATGGTGTGCCGAGAGATAAATGTGGATCATCAGCCAGGATTGATTTCCCGGAGGCTGTTTTGTTGCCGGCGACAACCCAGTTATTGCTGCCGTTAAATTCAGGTGGTGTTGTAACAGATGCAAAACTTTTTTCTATATCCAAGTTACTTTTAGCTATTATGTAGGGAGCTTCTTCCGGATACGAGGGGAATAAGTCGTAAGCTTTTTCTTCCGGGAAGTTTTGGAGCAGATAATAACGGAAAGCCTGGCTCTCCCAATGTCCGCCAAGATCATATGCCATATATTTTCCTATAGTTAAAGAGTCAACAGGTGTCCATTCCTCAGGCTGATAGCCTAGTATTTTAAATTCGACCGGCCACTTTCCATTTTCTTTTAGCTCTTTAATGTAAATATTAACGCTTTCCGCAAACCAGCCAAGAACCTCTTTTGCTTCTGGTGAGTATGATTGATAAGAAGCATCCGCTGCCCTTCTCAATCCAAGCGTTCGAAAATATTTATCATTCTCTACAGTTGCATCACCAATTACCTCGCTCAATCTGCCTGATGCCTGCCGCCTGCTTAAATCCATTTGAAAAAGCCTGTCCTGTGCCTGAATATATCCTTGTGCAATAAATAAGTCACGTTCATTAGAGGCATTGATGTGCGGAATCCCGTTGCTGTCTCTGTTTACCATAACTTGTGCAGAAATAGATCCAATTTCTGTTACGCCTTCTGTCATGGGTAGTGAGCGGGATATATAAACTTATAAAGTGATAAAGACAAAAAGCAACAAAGCAATTATGATTGCACCGGCCCATAGGGCAAATCTTTTCCATCCCATTTTTCGCCATAATTGGACTCCAGCATTTCCCTCCATTGAAAACCGCCCTTAATTTTAAATTTTCACTTGAAACTTACCTGATAACTTCAACTCTCCTTTTTCATTTTTAACAAACACTTCTCCTGCTAGTCTCTTCTCTCCTTCTTCCACTATTTCTTTAGTCACTTTGCCTTCGATTGCCAGCTTTTCGCCGGGACGGGTCATTTTGCTAAAGCGAACCTTGAACATTCTTAAGTCTTTTCTTGGAAACCAAGTGCCTAATGCTTCTCCTGCCATCCCCATAATAAGCATCCCATGGGCAATCACTCCGCCCAAACCCGCTTTTTCGCCGACTGGGACAACTGTATGAATCGGATTAAAATCTCCAGATGCTCCCGCATACCTGACTAACTGCGTATGGGTAATCTCCGGTTTTTTGAGTGCTTTTAATTCAGTCATTTAATGGACCCTCCTCTTTCAATAATGGTTGATTCTGAATAGAGAACCAGTTCTCCATTGCTGTTTTTATAAGTTATGCCTATAGTAAAGAAACGTAAATTTCTTTTCTCAAATGCTGAAATTAATTTAGGAAAGGCAGTTACTGTATCCCCGGCGTATAACTCGCCTATATAGCGGTATTCCTGGCCGCCGTGAAGCACTTTAAGAGGGTCCAGGTCAAGAAGATCGATTAGGGTTTCAAAATCCAATCCACCCCACATTTCAATCGCTGTTGGAAATGTAGGCGGAACGGGGATATCCCGGTATCCCATCTTTCTTGCAGTTTTTACATCATAATAAATAGGATTCGGGTCTCCTATCGCCATAACAAATTCCTTGATTTTACCCCGTTCAATTTCAAAACTGAAGGGTTCTATCTTTATTTCCTCTACTAAAAGAGATTCCATGAATTGATACACTTCCTTCCTGACGATTTGGCAAAATTTCACTCTCTTATATATTCAATTTTTTCAAACTACATCCTTTTATTTATCGAAAATTTTTGCATTTTAGGGTTAGATGTAAAAATAGCATGAAGAAGAGTTCGCGATTAAGCGTTGGAAGTGTTATAATTTTAAGGATTATGTATTTGGAGGAATAAAAATAATATGATAACAGTCAGTAATGTAGGTCTTCGATATGGTGATCGCAAACTATTTGAAGATGTTAATATTAAATTCACACCCGGCAATTGCTACGGCTTGATCGGTGCAAACGGTGCCGGTAAATCAACTTTCCTAAAAATCCTATCCGGAGAAATCGAAGCACAATCCGGGAGTGTTCATTTAGGTCCTGATGAACGTCTTGCCGTCTTAAAGCAGAACCATTTTGAGTATGAAGAATTTGAGGTCCTAAAAGTTGTTATTATGGGACATGCACGGCTTTATGAAGTAATGCAGGAAAAAGATGCTATTTATATGAAAGCGGATTTCACTGACGAAGACGGTATGAAGGCTGCAGAACTTGAAGGTGAATTCGCTGAGTTGAACGGCTGGGAAGCAGAGTCTGAAGCAGCTATTTTGCTGAAAGGTTTAGGAATTGAAGAAGCGCTCCATACGAAAAAGATGGCTGACCTTTCTGGATCAGAAAAAGTTAAAGTATTGCTTGCGCAAGCTCTTTTCGGCAAGCCGGATGTTCTTTTGCTGGATGAGCCGACAAACCACTTGGATATTAAAGCAATCCAATGGCTTGAGGAATTCCTGATTAACTTTGAAAATACAGTAATTGTCGTATCCCATGACCGCCACTTCTTAAATAAGGTTTGTACTCATATTGCTGATCTTGACTTTGGAAAAATTCAAATCTATGTTGGAAACTATGACTTCTGGTATGAATCCAGCCAGCTTGCCTCAAAGATGGCGCAGGATGCAAATAAGAAGAAGGAAGAAAAAATCAAGGAACTGCAAAGCTTTATTGCGCGGTTTAGTGCGAATGCATCCAAATCCAAACAAGCAACTTCACGTAAAAAGCTGCTTGATAAGATTTCATTGGATGACATCAAGCCTTCGTCTAGAAAATATCCATATGTCGGCTTTACCCCTGACCGTGAAATTGGCAATGATTTGCTTCGTGTCGATGGAATCAGCAAAACCATTGATGGTGTGAAGGTTCTAAATAATGTCAGCTTTATCATGAATAAGGATGATAAAATTGCGCTAGTTGGCGCAAGCGAGCTTGCTAAAACGACTTTATTTAAAATTTTGACTGGTGAAATGGAACCGGATGAAGGAACCTATAAATGGGGTGTTACAACATCTCAGTCTTATTTCCCGAAAGATAACTCCGAGTTCTTCGAAAACTCCGACCTGAATCTTGTTGACTGGCTGCGCCAGTTCTCGCCTGCTGATGACAGCGAGAGCTTCTTAAGGGGCTTCCTTGGAAGAATGCTATTCTCCGGAGAAGAAGTATTAAAGAAAGCAAGTGTGTTATCAGGTGGAGAAAAAGTCCGCTGCATGCTATCAAAAATGATGCTTAGCGGGGCCAATGTTCTGCTGCTTGATGAACCGACAAACCATCTTGATTTGGAATCCATCACAGCACTGAATAATGGATTAATTAACTTTAAAGGCTCTTTAATCTTTGCTTCACACGATCATCAGTTTATTCAAACGATCGCCAACCGCATCATTGAAATTACACCGGCTGGCATTGTGGATAAGCAAATGACATATGATGAGTATCTGGAAGATGCTGCGATCCAAAAACAAGTCGCAGAAATGTATAGCTAAATGGAAAAAAGCAGGAGGTGCAGCCTTCCTGCTTTTTATTATGCTTTAAACATCCTGTTTCTTATTTTTATGGCGTGCAGAAGAAGCGGTTCTGCTTCCTGTTTCCATGTTGGTTGTTCCTTGCCCTTCTACGTTCGGTGAGCTTAAACCGGCCTTGGAAGGATCCTTTTTGCGTTTACCCATTTTCAACACCTCCTTCCTTACTTTTTCGTGATTGGCGTGTTTTTATCCATGGAATAAAAATGGAGCAAAAAAGCCAATCTATCAACGGAGGAGGTGTTAAGAATGACGAAAAGAGTAGCGGTTGAACAATCCTTAACAAATGTATCCGAAGCGCTTCGCCAAAAAGGTTATGAAGTAGTTGATTTGAAATCTGCCCATGATGCAGAGAATTGCTCTTGCTGTGTAGTAAGCGGAGTAGATTCGAACGTAATGGGCATGCAGGATGCTTCTACAAAAGCACCAGTAATTGAAGCAAGCGGCCTGTCTGCAGACGAAGTATGCCGCCAGGTTGAGCAAAGAATGCAATAAGGTATGGTCAAAGACTAAAGTTAATTACTTTAGTCTTTTTTAATGCAAGCCATCCTCTGATTTCTTCATTAATCGGCACATTGCCACGTTTTTCTCTGCGTATAAAACTTTTTCTGTGCACATAACCAACATTCTCTGCTTTTAAAATCGTTCTCTGCTTATAGTTTTTAACCGCCTCTATACTCACCCAACGATATTAAATTCAAAAAAACGGGCATTACACCCGTCTTCTCCTTCTTGCTCTTGCTTTAAGATTTTTCCTTAAAAAAAGGATAAATACAGCAAACAAAAATAGTGTTAAACCGATTTTCCCGTAGTAACCGGTTGTTTCTTTTCTAGGTTCCTCTTCCTGTTGAAGCCGGCTTGATACAACTTCATCTTCTTTATCCTCAACAAGCTGAAGAGTTTGAATGACCTTTCCGTTATCATCCTCGATGATCAGCTTTCCTGTTGAAGTTACATTCTCATTGTATGAGCCTTTTGGTAAGGTAATCGGAACATTTTTTCCACCAGTCGTAAAGGTTTTTCCCTCTGCTGGGAAAACCTCAGTGCTGCTGAGAGCTGAGGTTTCGTAATTCCGGAAGCCAAAGTTAAATAGGTTTTTTGTATCTTTGTATATATCCCTCTTAAAATCTGCCTTTAATACAATTGCTGTAAGTTTTATTGATTCATTTTCAGCGGTTGTTGCAAGCGTTTGCTTTGCTTCATTTACAAAACCTGTTTTTCCGCCTGTAACACCTTTAAAAGGAACCTCCCCTTTAAGCATCTGGTGATGGGTAAAGATTGTTGTTTCCCAAGACTTCCCTGACCATTTTAATTCCTTTGTTCCAAATATCTCTTTAAAGGTTTCATTTTTTAGGGCATAGTTTGTTAATTTGGCAAGATCCGCTGCTGTTGTATAATGATTTTCATCATGCAGGCCATGGGGATTTACAAAGTGAGTGTTTTCTAAGTGGACCTTCTCTTTAAGATAGCTATTAAGATTTTCCGAATAGTTATCCATATTTTGATCCAGGTGTTCGGCTATCGCCCATGCTGCATCATTACCGGAGTTTATCAGCATCCCTTGCACCAGCTTTTTTAGGGGAACCTCTTCCCCTTCCTCCAGGTAAACCCTTGTGCCATCAACCTCCATCGCATCTTTGCTTATGGTTACGATTTCACTTAGGTCTCCGTTCTCGATTGCATAAATAGCAGTAGCAATCTTTGTTAAGCTGGCTGGAAACATTTTTTCCTCTGCATTTTTTTTATATAAAATTGCCCCTGATTCCGAATCTGAAAGGACTGCTGCTTCACTTATAATTTCAGGTTCTGTTATTTCATCGGCACTTGCAATCGTATTTGGGAACGAGCAAATGAGCAGCATCGAAAGAACCAATTTTCTCATAAATACACATCCAATTCGAGCCAATAATCATCCAACTTCGATTGTACCAAAGAATTAAACCAGTGAGATATTATAAATATAAATTGTTACACAATTGAAAATTTACTGCCGGAATTTGAAAGTACTGATAATCATAGGAAAACTCTTGCTAATATTGTAACCAAGTCATTACATAATTAAGGATAAAAAAATAAGCAATCCGATGTGGATTGCTTATTTTAGCTGCTGCAGCCTCCCCCGCAGCTTGAACAGCTGGAGCCCCCGCCGGAGTCATGTCCTCCGCCGGAATCATGATCAGATGGGCTGCTGCAAGCATAGCCCGAGCACGAAACGCCACCAGCAGCCCCGTCTTTTGCCAGTTCCCGGGGGAGAAGTTCATTCATATAATTATCAAAGCTTTCTGATTCATAAACCGAATAGTAAACCGCTGGCAGCAGCAAATATGAATATTGGTAAACTGAGCTCGGTTTTGCAAACTCAAGCGGTTTATTTCCCAGCTTAATGGCATCAGCCTCTGAAATTTCTCTTTTTAATTTTGCGATGAGTTCCTTCTTGATGCTTAGCCAATCGCTGCTGCCTCTGAAATATTTTGCCAATAGCTCCTCTTCATTCAAGGTTCTGAAGTCCTCAAGAATACCCTTTTTTATCGGGTTCTTTAAAAAGCCTCCCCAAATTCTCCGGCTATTATGGCTAGTTTCAAAAAGGCTTAAATACACCCAGTCAAAAAAGGCTCTCTCCCCTGGAATGGGTGTGCTGTCCATATTAGGAGAATGATGCAGATACTCTCCAAAAAATTTCTGTGAGAATTGGGCATAGTCACGGGTAAACATAAGCATCTCATGCCATATGTTATCCACTTTTTCGCTAAACATTGGAACAGTTTTCAAGAGGCTATTCAGGATAAAATATCGTTCTAGTTCAAAAAATGCCCACTCATATTCATGATCCTTCCATCTGGGGTGGTCTTTTAACACCCGGTTTTTAATATTTTCTCTATATCCATGCGACAGTGATTTTTCAAGACGATGGATAATTGGCAGCAGGTTTTCTGACTGTATGCCAAGGCTTTCGGGAATCTGTTCATTGTTTATGAAAGAAGCCCTTTTAGATCCGGTAAAAAGGATTTTAATAAATACAGCGAAAAATATAATGCCAAAAAAAACCATTAATAATTCCATAAGACCTCTCCTTACATTTGTACTATCTCCATTATATATGATATTTGCATATTTTTTACAGAATGGGTGCATATTTCAGTTAAACCAAAAGAAAAACCGCCAGGACGGCGGTTTTAATGCTTCATTTTCATATAAAAGTCTTTTAAAAAGTCTACATAAATATCATCGCGGACAAGCCAAGCCATATAGTTTCTCTTAATAAAATTTTCGGCAGCTTGAAATTCCTCAAAGGGTTCCTGAATAGCCTTTCCATTCATTTCAAGAATCCATTTGTTCTCGTTCTTGGCAAAAATGAAGAACTTATCACCCTTTTTATTTTCGTACAGAGCGCCTTGGGGTGAATTTTTATTGTTGTATCTATTCTTGAATGCATCCTGCCTCATGGGATCCAAGGGGAATATATCATCGACGAATAGCTGAAAAGCTTGCTTGCCCATAGAGCATCCGGATGCTTTTGCATGTCCGCCCCCTCCAAACTGGCCGGCAATGGCTGAAACATCCACATGATCATGAATTGTTCTGAAACTGATTTTTTTGCCGCCAAGGTTTAAAATAGCGATATAATCCAAATGAGGGTTGTCCTTCCCCAGTTCGTTTCCCAGCTCAGAATGATACGATTCTGCATGGACAATCCCTGCACAATAATCACCGATAAAGGTTTGGACTATTTCCCGCTTTTTCCTTCTTACGTATCGTTCAATTTTCTCTTCTTCCATCTCGAGCAGCTTCTGTTCAAAATCATCAAATTCAAAATGCTCGGCGTTTAAAATCCGTTCTGTCATTTTTTCTTCAAACTCATCAATCGATACCATGAAAAATAAATCATTGAGATTTTTAGCTTTGATATTTTCGTTTTGGTCCCATTCCCAAGTATCATACTGGCGGACAAGTTCAACAAATTCATCCAGCGCCTGGGATGGATGAATAAGCTCATGTTCTAGCAGATATTCATAAAGTAAAGAAGTGGCAGCAGTGAGCCTTCCATCTTCATAATTGACCTTTACTCTTCCCCAGCTGTATTCATTAAAATGCAAAGCTGTTTTATGATGGTCGATTAATCTAACCTTCCCGCCGCTTTTTGCAAGATCATCAAGCCTAATCGTATTCTCTTCATTCACAGATAAGTCCGTGATAAAAAGAAAGTCATCCTTTAGTTTTTTTTCTTGTTCAAAAAGCCTTTCGATTTGGTGGTCCAGCCCCATCACGGAGTTGTAGCGGACCTCCACTTCTTTACCGAAAGCAATTTTGGCAACAATGCCGCACCCGACCCCATCCAGGTCATTATGTGTGTACAGCCTGTACAAAATGCATCACCTGCTATCCTTAGACTCTTTAATTATTATTTACAATATCCTTTACTAGTTTGTTTGTATAGGGAAATTATATGCGAAAAATCCCCGCTGCATAAGCGGGGACTAAGGTATTAAAACAGTAAAAACGCGATTGGAGATGCAAGTAATATCGTTAAAATCGTTCTCTCCACCCAGATGGCAAGCAGCTGTAGAATAGAGATTGGAATATCCGTTGATAAAATGCAAGGTACAAGGGCTGAGAAAAAGATGATCGCTGAAACAGAAACGACACCGATAACAAATTTAGTAACCAACGCTGCCTCCGCTACAAGAAGGGCTGGCAAAAACATTTCCGCTATGCCTACTGCACTTGCTTTTGCTGCTAATAATGGCTCTGGAAGCTGCACAAGTGCAGTAAAAGGATAAAAGATATAACCAATCCAGTCAAAAACAGTTGTAAATTCAGCAAGTACTAAGCCCAGCAATCCAACGGACATGATGGATGGCAAAATGGACATGGTCATGACAAAGCCATCTTTTAAATTAATGCTGATATTTTTCCATAGTGCCGGTGAATGCTCCGCTGTATCCATCGCCTCTTTCCAGGCTGCATGCAGGCGGCTTCCTGAGAAAGATTCCTTCGGCGGTTCCTGGCCATCGTAATAATCTTCGCTCATGGATCGCAAAGGCCAGATCCGGACAGTGATCGCCGTAACAATAAAGGTTACAGCCAATGTGGTCCAGAAATACGTGTTCCAGATTTCCATCAATCCAAGTGTTTTGGCAACGACAATCATAAAGGTAGCCGATACAGTTGAAAAGCCTGTCGCAATAATGGCCGCTTCCTTTATACTGTATTTCCCTTCTTTAAATACTCGATTGGTTATTAAAAGCCCGATGGAATAGCTGCCGACAAAGGAAGCGACAGCATCAATGGCAGATCTTCCCGGTGTCTTCCAAATCGGCTTCATGACAGGCTGCAGCAATACTCCGATAAACTCAAGCAAACCATAACCTACAAGCAATGCCAGGAATACCGATCCAATCGGAACAAGCAAGCCGACAGATATGACCAGTTTTTCAAACAGGAATGGCCCCATGCTTGGATCGAATAGCCATGCAGGACCGAACCCGAAAACAATCATAACAGCAACAGCCGCCCCGATGATTTTAAAAATGGAAAAGACCAAATTCACTTTATCTTTGTTCCACGTTTTTGTGTAGAAAGGATAGATTGCACCCAACAGAATAACAAGCAAGGCGTAATAAGGAACGAGTGCAGGTACGGCGGTTTGGATAGCAGTTACGGTATGATCAAGCATGATGGAGGATTTTTCATTCATGGTGACGGGGATAAAAAACATAAAAATGCCAATTGCACTGAAAAGAAAGAACTTTACCATATTTTTTGAAGAAGAATTTGGACTGCTTACATGCGGCTGATGTGGTGATGGATTAATCATCGTTTCTTTTTCCATTCTCTTTCCCCCTTAATTTATAGTAAGGAGCAAAATGCCCCTCACTGTTATCTATTCATTAAAGCTGTTAAAAAGGTTAAAAATGTGTAGGTGCCCGCCTTTACAGTTGGCTGTGCCTGATGGTCCCTGGTTGGGTCAAGGCAAACAATATCCATCGCAGCTGTTTTGGTAGAAAGCCCAGCAGAATAGACGGCATCGAAAAGTTCATCTGTCCTCATCCCTCCTGGTGTTGAGGCAGGGACACCCGGAGCAAAGCCGATATCCAATACATCCATGTCGATTGTGACATAGATGGTGTCTACCTTTTTCTCCAACTGCGAAAGGGCTTCTTTAACCGTTTCCGTTAACCCCCGTTTTCTCGCTTCCTTCAATGTAATGCAATTAACTTTATGCTCACGGGCATATTGGATGAGCGACTGGCCGTTAAAGAAACCATGGAGTCCAATATTGTAAACATTTTCCCCTTTGATCACCCCATTCTGAATCAAGTTGCGGATGGGTGTGCCATTAGTCGGCCCGTGGTCATCAAGGCTCCGTAAATCAAGATGTGTATCAAATTGGAGAATCCCAATCTCTTTATCCGGTTCCAGTTCGTTCAGGCCGCTTACAAGCATTGCGGTGATGGAGTGATCCCCTCCGATGGCAATTGGAAAGGAATTAGGGAACTGCTTTCTGACATCTATTATTGTTTGTTTTATATTGGAATGACATTGCGGGATGTCGGTAAAATGCATTTTTACATCACCAAGGTCTGCTACTTTCAGCTGCTGAAGATCTTTTTGAAAATCTAGATTATAAGTGGAAAAACCTTTCCAGGAACGGCGGAAGGCCTCTGGAAACTCTGAAGCTCCCGAGGCGCTAATAGATGACCGGGAAAGCGGAACGCCGAAGACAACGGCATCCCAGTTTTTTTTGCTGAATTCCTCTGGGCTTTGCAGCTGGCGGATCCATTCATGGACCTTAACATCTGTTCCTAATTCAGTACGTGGCCAAAAAAAACCTGAAGGAGTCAGCGTTGGCAGCATAAGCTCCCTCCCTTGACGACAATTTCCCCATTTTTAATGACAGTGTCTGTATGGTTCATGCCGTAGTGGTATTGCATTTGCATATAGTTCGGGACATTAAGCAGCAAGAGATCGGCCTTCTTGCCTTGTTCAATGCTGCCGATTTCTTTTGCGCGATTGATTGCATGTGCGGCATTAATGGTAGCCGCTGTTATCGCTTCTGCAGGTGTCAACCCCATATGCATACAAGCAAGGTTCATCATGAATGGCATAGAGCATGTTGGCGAAGAGCCTGGATTGCAATCCGTTGAAAGGGCTACAGGAACTCCTTTATCGATCATTCTTCGGCCCCTGGCGGCTTCCGCCATCAAAAAGAAAGCTGTGCCTGGTAGCAGGACCCCGATTACCCCTTTTTCAGCCATCATCTCCATGCCATTATCAGAAGCTCTTAACAGGTGGTCAGCAGAAATGGCGCCAACTTCAGCAGCAAGTTCAGCTCCTTCATAAGGTTCAATTTCATCTGCATGGATTTTTGGCGTCAAACCGAATTTCTTCCCTGCTTCCAGTAGCTTTCTGGACTGCTCCGGAGTGAACACTCCTCTTTCGCAGAAAATATCATTAAATTCAGCCAGCTTTTCTTCCGCCACTTTTGGCAGCATTTCTTCAATAACCAAATCAATGAAGGCGTCCGGATTCTCTTTGTATTCGGCTGGAACGGCATGTGCTCCCATAAAAGTAGGGACAACATCTATCGGGTGAAGCTTATCAGCTTTTTTGGCTGCCAGCAGCTGCTTGTGTTCAGTATCCCAATCAAGTCCATAACCGCTTTTTGCTTCCACGGTTGTAACTCCATGTTTAAGAAAGCAATCAAGTCGGATCAGGCTCTCTTGAACCAATTCCTCTTCTGACGCTTTCCTTGTCATTGATGTGGTGGCATGGATTCCGCCGCCATTATTCATAATATCCATATAAGTAGCACCGTTCAGGCGCATATTGAATTCTTCTTCCCGGCTGCCTGCGTAGACTAGATGCGTATGTGGATCGACAAGTCCTGGCAGCAGGATTTTACCTGAAGCATCAATGATTTCAGCTTCTTCCAGTCTGCTTTGGTATTGGGCTGCTAGATCAGCTGTTTTTCCAGTAGCTTTAATTAAGCCATCTTCTACCCAAACTGCTCCATCTTCAATGATGTGCAGGTCGCTCATTTTTTCTCTTGCCAGCGGCTGCTGGGAGCTTCCTTTTAGGGTAATCACCTGATTCGCATGCTTAATAAAGATAGGTTTTGGGTACATTTTTTGTTCCTCCTTAAAAAATGGAATCTCCAATCCATGCTTTTCCACGAATTGGAGGGTTCCTTTTAGAAGTTTCTTATAGAAATAGGTCGTTTTTCGATTGGCATAAGATTTATTAGCAAGTTTCAGCGGTTTCTTCGATAAATTTTCAGTTTTATTCGCTAATTTTATTGATTTGTTCGCAAATTTTGGTTATTCTTCGCTAGTTTTCTAGTTTTATTCGCAAAGTTCACAACTCTATTAAATTTTAGGCGGTAAATACTATTCCATCATTGGAATGTTTACGCCTTTTTCCTTAGCCGTTTTGATTGCCAGATCATAGCCGGCATCAACGTGACGGACAATTCCCATTCCCGGGTCAGATGTGAGTACGCGTTCAAGGCGCTGTTCTGCTTCCTTCGTGCCATCTGCGACGATAACCATGCCGGCATGAAGGGAATATCCCATTCCTACTCCGCCTCCGTGATGGACGGATACCCAGCTCGCTCCGCCAACTGCATTGATCAGTGCATTCAGGATTGGCCAGTCTGCAACAGCATCACTGCCGTCCTTCATGCCTTCTGTTTCACGGTTAGGGGAAGCAACGGAACCTGAATCAAGGTGATCACGCCCGATAACGATAGGCGCTTTCAGTTCACCTTTAGCGACCATATCATTGATGATTTTTCCGAATTTGGCGCGTTCTCCATATCCAAGCCAGCAAATTCTTGATGGAAGCCCCTGGAATTGGATTTTTTCCTGTGCCATCTTAATCCATTTGCAAAGGTGCTCATTATCTGCAAACTCGCGCAGGATTACCTCATCTGTTTTATAAATATCTTCCGGATCGCCGGATAATGCTACCCAGCGGAAAGGTCCTTTGCCTTCACAGAACAATGGGCGAATATAAGCCGGTACGAAACCAGGGAATTCAAAGGCATTTTCAACACCCTCATCTTTGGCAACCTGGCGGATATTGTTTCCATAATCGAACGTAATTGCACCTTTCTGCTGCATGTCAAGCATCGCCTGGACATGTGCAGCCATGCTGGCTTTGGATTTTTTTACATATTCAGCCGCATTCTCTTTTCTTAAAGCTGCACCCTCTTCAAGTGTGTAACCAACAGGAACATAACCATTTAATGGGTCATGCGCAGAAGTCTGGTCAGTGAGAACATCGGGAATGAAGTTCATTTCAAGCATTTTTGGCAGGATTTCTGCTGCGTTGCCCAGAAGTCCGATTGAAAGCGGACGGCCTTCCTGCTTTGCTTCTTTTGCCAGTGAAATAGCTTCTTCAATGGTGTGAACCTTTGTATCCAAATATTTTGTTTCAAGTCTGCGGTCAATGCGGTGCTCATCCACATCGACGGCGATGCAGACACCTTCATTCATTGTTACAGCTAATGGCTGGGCGCCGCCCATTCCGCCAAGGCCAGCAGTTAAAGTAATGGTTTGCTTTAATGAACCGGAAAAATGCTGTCTTCCTAGTTCCGCGAAAGTCTCATAGGTTCCCTGGACAATCCCCTGGCTTCCGATGTAGATCCAGCTTCCAGCAGTCATCTGGCCATACATCATAAGCCCCTTCTTATCAAGTTCATGAAATGTATCCCAGTTAGCCCAGGCAGGTACAAGATTCGAATTGGCGATCAGTACCTTTGGTGCATCCTTGTGCGACTTGAATACAGCAACCGGTTTACCGGATTGGACAAGCAGGGTTTCATCATCTTCAAGCTCATGCAGTGTTTTCACAATGGCATCATAGCAATCCCAATTGCGTGCAGCCTTGCCAATGCCGCCGTATACCACAAGCTCTTCTGGAATTTCTGCTACTTCTTTGTCTAGGTTGTTCATTAGCATCCTCAGTGCTGCTTCCTGGATCCAGCCCTTTGCATGCAGTTCGCTGCCATGGTAATTTTTCACTTCTCTTTTAGTATCCGCTTTCATCTCTATCCCTCCAATATTCACTATAGTTAAATTGTAGAACGATAAGTGTCAGAAAAGTATAATAATAACATTTGATTATTTGTGATTTTATTAGTTTTTTTACTGATAATACTGGCGGTTTTATAAAAATATTTGTTGTTTTATAATTTTTATCTATAAAAAAAGCCCCCGTTTAAACGGAGGCTTTCTGCATACTTTTTCTAAATTGATTCGGTGGCATTCCCTTCAATTTGCTGAAAACTTTATTGAAATATTGCTGGTTGCTGAATCCGCAAATAGATGCGATCTCCTTTATGCTCATTTCCGATTCAAGCAGCAGCTTAGCTGATTGCCGGATTCTAGTTTCATTCAGGAGTTCACGAAATGATTTTCCGCATTTTTTTGCCAGTACGGAGCTAATATAGTTTGCATTTCGATCAGCATATTCTGCTGCTTTTTCAAGGCTGACAGTTGGGTCCCAATAATTCGTTTCAAGGAAAAATAGTACTCGCTCCGCCAAGTCCAGCTTTAGCTTTTTATCTGAGCGAATGGTTTCAAATATAAATGAAATAAATCGGATCATTTCTTTAATCATCCGGTAAATCAAGGGTGAATACAGGATGGTCTGAAATAAACGAAGATATTCTTTTTCGATCTTTTCGCCTGAAAGCCTGAACGTCTTCATATGCCTGCGGATTTGAGCCAATATGCTTGTCAGCCTGATCCTTATTAGTCCTGGATCGGGATAGGGCTCGGCCAAAATAAGAAACTCTTGATGAAACCAATCCTTTATACCTTCTATATCGGATTGGTTTAGGAAATCAATCCAGGTGCTTTGCTCGTCCGGTGTTAAAAAGGGGTCGATAGAAAGCCACTTTGGAAGTGAATTTCCCTCTAGAACCTGATTAAACCCTGCATAAAAGGTTAATTCCATTAGCTTTCGGTTTGCAAGATAATGGCTCCTGATTGTGCTGTATCCCTCTTGTCCGGTATATATGCTTATGGCAATTTGCACGGTTGATGTTTCCTGCCAGTCCCGCATGAAGCGGATACTTTCTTCTTTCCACGCAAAGCTTGTTTGTTCGGCAACAAGAAAAACCATATCACTCAAAATAAAAGAGCGGACTGCTTTTTGAAAAGAATAGCCCTTTAAAAAAGAAAATAGTTTTGGAAGTTCACTTGGGTTCTCTGCTTTAATGCCAATCGTAACAAAGGATTTGGCAGAAGCAGGGCTCTCTAAAAATAGATCCTGGTAATGGCAGCCTTCTTCAGCCTCCATCTTTGGTTTCTGTTCAGAAAATCGCCCATTCAGCTGGGCCAGCCTGTGGATCCTTCTGGCTGACTTAAGCAAAGTATCTGCCGAGATCGGTTTTAAAATTAAATCCGCTACACCCAAATCGATTGCTCTTTTAGCCTGTGAAAAGGTTGCTTCCATTGTAAGAGCAATCAGATCAGGACGAATAATTTGAATGGTTTTTATAAAAGAGCCGTAACTGCTTTCATCTATCATATCAAGCTCGAGAATCAAGAGATCGGGCTGGAATGATTCAAGCTTCTCAATCATTTTCGTTTCACCTTCGGCTGTTTCCACCTGCCACGAAGGCATGGATGATCTTAAGAGCCATTCAATGCCTTTCGTATCATACTCATCCCGATTGGCCACAAGTACCTTGTACATGCTGCCACATCCTTTTTTAACTCTATTATGGAATAATATTTTAAGGTATGTAAAGAAATAATCAGAAAAATCATTGAAAAATAGACAAGTTCCCATGCCCTTCCTGCATATTATATATGGACAAACATTTAGGAAGGAGTTACGCCATGCCTTTTCTTGTTTTGAAAAAAAGGAGCCTCATTGCATTCTTCATAATTTTTATGGTCATTGCCTCGGCATCGGTCTGGTTTTATACACAATCAGATAGTTTGACAGTATTTAATCAGGCGGATAATGAAACTGTCCGCGAGATTCATATGGTTACCGGTGAATTCAAATCCAAGCTGCCGGACGGGAAGGAAATAGAGGCGTATCGCTGGGATCCGGGAACCATTTTTCTTGAAAAAGATGAAAAGGTCAACCTTAAGATTCTTGGAGTGAATGGAGACGAGCACCCTTATATCATAGAGGGAACCGACTTAAAAGGGATTGTAAAAAAAGGCGAGGAAACGGTTGTTCCCCTCCAGTTTGACAAAGAAGGTGTGTACCGCTTAATTTGCCTTACCCATCCGGATAAAGAGAACAGCGGCCCGATGATAGCCTATATAGTAGTTGACTAAATCGGCAAAAGAAAAGAAGCACCGAATGCCCGGTGCTTCTTTTCTTATCGTCCAATAAACATTTGTGTCCAATAATGGCCGTAATATCCGCCTTGTGTATATCCAACACCGATTTCAGTGTAATTGGCTGAAAGGATATTTTTGCGGTGGCCTTCGCTATTCATCCATGCCTTGACAACTTCTTGAGGTGTTTTTTGCCCTGCGGCAATGTTTTCTCCTGCAGTTCTGTAAGTAATGCCAAAGCTTTTCATCATATCGAATGGGCTTCCGTATGTAGGAGAATTATGATCGAAATATCTCTTATTAATCATATCCTGAGACTTATATCTCGCAACTCTCGCAAGCTCCCAATTCGATTTTAGAGGCTTTAATCCGTATTTCGCTCTTTCCTGGTTTACAAGTTGAACGACCTGCTCTTCTACACTTACTGTAGTTTTAGATAAAGTAGGAATGTTCACTTTTTGGCCAGGATAAATGAAATTTGGATTTGAAATCTGGCGGTTGGCATTGATGATTTCATGAACCCCAACTTGATATTTCAGGGCTATTTTCCACATTGTGTCCCCTGATTGGACGGTATGTACGGTTGACGCTTTTGCATCGTAATGGAATCCAAAGACTAGTGCGACAGACAACATAAGAATGAATGATAATTTTGATAGTGTTTTCATACTTATATTTAATCAGAATATAGTAATCTATTAAACCGGTAATTGTTACCGCTGATTCAAGGAATTTCTTTTCTTCCCCTTCTCCCTCTCTCTTCAGTGGAAATTAAAATCAATACACCATATATACAAATATTGCGGAGTTTACAGAGTATTTCCAGTGTTAGTATAGTATCAACCTTCTAAAATAAATGGATTAGATCCAATATCTATAACAGCCTCTTATAGAAATTTTTATTATAATACAGTTTTCGAGATTGATATTTCATTCTGAGGAATAATCATTGGTAAGTTAATATTCACAATACAGCCACAATGTTTGTGATTCGTTTCACATACGATCTGTTATACTGAATGTATAGTAAAGTTGTAGCAACTGTTATACAAGCTTTACATTAAAACAATAAATATTGAGGTGGATTTCCATGGAAAAATGGAATGGCTTTAAAAAAGGTAAATGGACAAATGAAATTGATGTCAGGGATTTTATATTAAAAAATTTCTCACCGTTTGAAGGTGATGAGTTATTTTTGGCAGGACCAACTGAAGCGACCACATTATTATGGGATCAAGTAATGGAGCTTACGAAGCAAGAACGTGAAAATGGCGGAATGCTTGATATGGATACGGAAATTGTTTCAACCATTACCTCCCATGGACCAGGCTATCTGGATCAGCAAAAAGAAAAAATAGTCGGTGTTCAGACGGATCGCCCTTTCAAGCGCTCCCTTCAGCCGTTTGGCGGAGTCCGGATGGCAGTGGCAGCGTGTGAAGCATACGGCTATGAAGCAAGCAAGGAAATGGAAAAGATTTTTACTGATTACCGCAAGACACATAATCAGGGGGTGTTTGATGCCTATACCGATGAAATAAAACTTGCCCGCAAAGCTGGCATTATTACCGGCCTTCCTGATGCATACGGCCGCGGACGGATTATTGGAGATTACCGCCGGGTTGCCCTTTATGGTGCTGACCGTCTGATAGAAGCCAAGAAAGAAGACCTGAAAGCAACAAGCCGTGTTATGACAGAAGAAAATATTCGTTTACGCGAAGAAATTTCAGAACAAATTCGTGCACTGCAGGAATTAAAGCAGCTGGCGGAGAGCTACGGATTTAATATTTCAAGTCCTGCCGGAAATGCTGTAGAAGCTTTCCAATGGCTGTACTTTGGCTACCTCGCTGCCATTAAAGAACAAAACGGGGCCGCTATGAGTCTGGGGCGTGTTTCCACTTTCCTTGATATTTTCATAGAAAGAGATATTCAAAATGGTGTATTGACTGAACAGGAAGCACAGGAGCTTGTCGACCATTTTGTGATGAAGCTTCGCCTCGTAAAATTTGCGAGAACGCCTGATTATAATGAATTATTCAGCGGCGACCCTACTTGGGTAACAGAATCAATTGGCGGCATGGCGCTTGACGGCCGTCCGCTTGTAACGAAAAGCTCATTCCGGTTCCTTCATACTTTAAGGAATTTGGGGCCAGCTCCGGAACCGAATTTAACGGTGCTATGGTCCGCTAAATTGCCTGATAACTTTAAAAAATATTGTGCAAAGATGTCCATTGAAACTAGCTCTATCCAATATGAAAACGACGACATCATGCTGCCTGAATATGGAGATGATTACGGAATTGCCTGCTGTGTATCTGCCATGGAAATCGGAAAACAAATGCAATTTTTCGGAGCAAGGGCAAACCTTGCAAAAGCCCTCCTGTACAGCATCAATGGCGGCAAGGATGAAAAACTGAATATCCAGGTAGGCCCTGATTATTCCCCTATCACATCAGAAATTCTTGATTATGGAGAAGTAATGGCTAAGTTTGACCTTATGATGGATTGGCTGGCAGATCTGTATATTAATTCATTGAATATCATTCACTATATGCATGACAAATACAGCTACGAGAGGATTGAAATGGCCCTTCATGATTCCGAAATAGTAAGGACGATGGCGACTGGAATTGCCGGTCTAAGTGTGGCGGCAGATTCATTGAGCGCTATTAAATACGCTAATGTAAAGGTGGTCCGCGATGAAAACGGATTGGCAGTTGATTTCATTACAGAAGGTGACTTCCCGAAATACGGCAATAATGACGACCGTGTTGACAACATGGCTGTTGACCTTGTCGAGCGGTTTATGAAAAAGCTTCGCAAGCATCAGACCTACCGGAACTCCAAGCATACGATGTCCATTTTGACGATTACTTCCAATGTTGTTTATGGCAAAAAAACCGGCAACACACCTGATGGCCGCCGTGCCGGTGAACCTTTTGCCCCAGGAGCCAATCCAATGCATGGCAGAGATACAAAAGGTACGCTCGCTTCCCTTTCTTCAGTGGCGAAATTGCCTTACGAATATGCGCTGGATGGGATTAGCAACACCTTCTCCATTGTGCCTAAAGCCCTTGGGAAAGATGATGAGAGCCGGATCCGCAATCTTGTATCGATCCTTGACGGCTATGCGATTAAATCCGGCCATCACCTGAATGTAAATGTATTTAATAGAGAAACTTTGCTGGATGCCATGGAGCACCCGGAAGAATATCCGCAATTAACCATCAGGGTGTCAGGGTATGCGGTAAACTTTATTAAATTAACAAGAGAGCAGCAGCTTGATGTAATAAATCGAACATTCCATGAAACAATGTAACTTTAATTGGCGGGCCTCCCCTAAGGAGGTCCTCCCTTAAACTTAGGAAGCTTCGGGTGCTGCCAAGGCGCTCCGTGCTTATTGAAAGGAAGATCATCATGTACGGGAACATTCATTCAATTGAGACATTTGGGACGGTTGACGGACCGGGTATCCGTTATGTCATATTTACGCAGGGCTGCCTTCTTCGCTGCCAATTCTGCCATAATGCTGATACATGGGAGATTGGGACAGGGAAACAAATGTCTGTTTCGGAAATCATGGATGACCTCCAATCCTACCTCCCCTTTATAGAAGCATCTGGGGGCGGGATTACAGTGAGCGGCGGTGAACCATTATTGCAAATTCCCTTCCTTATCGAGCTTTTTAAAGAATGTAAAAAACTAGGTATTCATACAGCTATTGATTCATCTGGCGGCTGTTATTCCAGCTCCCCTCTTTTCCAAAGTCAGCTGAAAGAATTGATGGGATATACCGATTTAGTGCTGCTGGACCTGAAACACATTGATAAAGAAAAACATAAAAAACTGACAGGCCTTACAAATGAACATATTCTGCAATTTGCCAACTATCTATCTGACAGCCATGTTCCAGTATGGATTCGGCACGTGCTGGTCCCAACAATATCCGATGTAGAGAAAGATCTTGAAAGGCTCGGACAATTTATTAAAGGTTTAGAAAACGTAAAAAAAATTGATGTTCTTCCCTACCATAAACTCGGAGTGTATAAATGGGAAGCTCTTGGGCTGGAATATCCATTAAAGGATATTGAGCCTCCGAGTGAAGCAAAAGCAGAATGGGCTTACCAGCTTCTATCAGGTCAATAAAAAAATGCAGTTCCATGGCATGGGACTGCATTTTTTCATAAGCTCGCTTTCCTTGGTGGTCCGGAAGACTTCCCGGCGCATGAAGCGCCTGCGGTGTCCCTTTTGACTCGGTTCCTGCAGGACTTGGAAGAGCTCATTAAAGAAACACCGCACGAAGGAAATTTCGAATGCATTTTCGAAATCTTGTGTCTTCCGCTCCAATCAACATAGTGAAATATCAGCAATGAGCTTTAACAAAGAAAAGATAAAAAGGAAAATCCCGCTTAAGGGATTTTCCTTTTTGGTTTTCTTATTTCCACCAGTCATCATGCATGGATGCCGGCATTCTGCGCTTATGTTCAGAGAACAGGTAGCGTTTTTCAATTTTTTCAGCAGCCTCTTGGCTTACTTCTTTTCCTTCAAGATAATCATCAAGTTCATCATAGGAAATACCTAATTCAGTTTCATCGGCTTGTCCAGGCTTTTGGTCAAGCAGATCAGCAGTAGGCACTTTTAGATACAGCCTTTCTTCTGCGCCAAGCTCTTTAAGAAGTGCTTTACCTTGTCGCTTTGTCAGGCCGGACAGCGGAAGAACATCAGCACCGCCGTCGCCATACTTCGTGAAAAACCCAGTTACTGCTTCAGCAGCATGGTCGGTACCAATAACAAGCAAGCCATTTTGTCCCCCGATTGCGTACTGGGCAATCATTCTCATACGTGCCTTTACGTTTCCTTTATGGTAATCCTTTAAAGGATCTTCCGGGAAGATTCGGTCATATTCTTTCTTAACCTGATCAACCGGATCTTTTACATTGAATACATATTCTCGATCTGCTTGAATAAAGGATAGAGCCAGCTGGGCATCATCCTCATCCCTTTGTACACCATATGGCAAACGGACTGCTATGAAAGTTCCTTCCTTTCCTTCCTTTCTCAGTTCCTCAACCGCAAGCTGGGCAAGGCGTCCTGCCAGGGTAGAGTCCTGCCCGCCGCTGATGCCAAGGACGTAACCTTTTGAATTGCTTTTAACGAGATAATTCTTTAAAAAGCCAATTCTTTTTTTGATTTCTTCTTTCGGATCAATTTCTGGATTAACACTTAATGCCTGCATGATTTCTTTCTGTAATTTCATTTCAGGTTCCTCCCTCTCTTACCGAATATTGCTTTTTACTTTTTCTTTAACTTGCTGAATCATGTTCATTTTATTATCCCAACATTCCTGGCTCAAGTCGACGGGGTATTCTTCAGGGTTTAAAGAACGGCGGTACTCATCCCATAATACATTGAGATTTTCCTTTGCAAAGCTTTGCATCTCTTTTAAGGATGGAACTTGATAGACAAGCTCACCCTCTTTAAAAATCTCTTTATGAAGCTCTCTCGCTTCGAAATTTGTGACAAACTTGCTGACAAAAGTATGGACTGGATGGAACATTTTCAGCCTTTGTTCCTGCTGGGGATTTTCATGTTCCAGCGCGATATAGTCCCCTTCAGATTTATGATTATCCTTATTGATAATGCGGTAAACTCTTTTTAGTCCCGGTGTGGTAACTTTTTCCGGGTTTCCGCTAATTTTAATGGTGTCTGCCATTTTACCCGTTTCATCCTCGATTGAAACGAGTTTGTAGACAGCCCCAAGCGCTGCCTGCTCAAAAGCAGTGATTAACTTTGTACCCACTCCCCAAATATCAATCTTTGCGCCCTGTGCTTTCAGGTTTATAATCGTATATTCGTCCAGGTCATTGGAAGCGACTATTTTTGCATCAGGGAAACCTGCTTCATCAAGCATTCTTCGTGCTTCTTTTGATAGGTATGCCAGGTCGCCGCTATCAAGCCTAATGCCTTTAAAATTAATCTTGTCAGCCAATTCTTTCGCTACTTTGATTGCATTAGGGACACCGGATTTCAGGGTATCATACGTATCTACAAGGAAAACACAATCTTTATGGGCAGTTGCATATTTCTTAAAAGCTGTGTATTCATCACGATAAGCCTGAACAAATGAATGCGCATGTGTTCCTGCAACCGGGATGCCGAATTTCTTGCCTGCCCTCACATTTGAAGTCGCATCAAAGCCTCCAATGTATGCTGCCCTTGTACCCCAGATGGCTGCATCCATTTCATGTGCCCTTCTAGATCCAAATTCCATGGCAGTTCCATCACCAATCACTTCTTTTATGCGTCTTGCTTTGGTGGCAATCAATGTTTGATAGTTAATGATATTCAATAAAGCTGTTTCAACAATTTGAGCTTCTGCCAAAGGAGCTTCCACTCTCATGATCGGTTCATTGCCAAAAACCAGCTCGCCCTCTTCCATTGATTTGATCGTGCCGGAAAACCTCATGCTTTTTAAATAATCAAGAAAATCATCCTTATAATGAAGTTCATTTTTTAAATACATAAGATCGCTTTCAGTGAAGCGGAAATTCTCAATATACTCGATCACTCTTTCAAGGCCGGCAAAAATCCCATACCCGTTGCCAAACGGAAGCTTCCTGAAAAAGACCTCGAAAACAGCTTTTTTATTATGTATGTTATCTTCCCAATAGGTTTGGGCCATATTAATTTGATATAAATCAGTGTGCAAAGTTAAACTGTCATCCGCAAATTCATTACGCATTAACGCAACCTCCTGTGTAAATCTTCTCTTAAATCACCTTTGCGTTCATTGAGCTTTTAAAATGTTCCAGAGCCCAGCGATGGCCAATTTGATTAAAGCTAGCAGTGGCATTTTCGTAAACAACAATTTTAAATCCTCTGTTATAGGCATCCACAGCGGTATGCAATACACAAATATCTGTGCAGACACCTACAAGATGCACTTCAGTTATGCCTCGCTCCCTTAATTTCAATTCAAGGTCTGTACCCGCAAAGGCACTATATCTGGTTTTGTCCATCCAATAAACATTTTCCTTATGAGCGTTTAACTGATAGACCTTGCTCAATCCACCATATAATTCGCGTCCCTTAGTATCCTTAATGTTATGGGGCGGATAAAGGGCTGTTTCAGGGTGATAGGGGTCATCCGGAAAATGGAGATCAATCGCAAAGATTGTGAACGCCCCCTCTTCAATAAACTTAGCCGTAATCGTTGCTATTTCTTTTTCTATATCAATAGCGGGCTGTCCGCAAGGCAATGCTCCAGTGACAAAATCAATCGTATAATCAATATTTAAAAGTGCTTTTGTCATCTAATATCCCCCATTAATTTTTTTCCATCTCACTTGGATGAAAATTTTGGCTATTAATTAGATACTAAGTGAAAATTAGCACATTAATCAAATTTTTCATCCCGACAGCTTATGTCTATTTGAAATCTACCCGCAAATAGGTTGATTTACTCCTCTGCAAAAAAACCTGCTTTGATGACGTGTTCGTTATAATGAACAACGAAGTTATTTGATAATAATAATACATGAATTATTTCCCGTCGGGTGATTTGGGGAGGTTTTTTTAAATAACAATCTGCTTAAATCTGTTTTGTTTTTTGCTGAAACAGTTCGTTTTTATACTAGCGATACATACAGTAATCCGTATTGGTTAGGGGGGATGTTCATTAATATATATATATGGTTATACATGCAAGGGTATATTTTGTACCCGTACCCCTATTCAAGTGAGTTGTGGATAATTATCGTAAGATGTGGATAATGAGTGTGAACCTGAAGTTTCCATCAATATTGTTTTCAACTTATATGGAGGACAAGTGCTCAAGGTACGTCCAGAGTTTTAACAAAGAAAAACAGTACGCCGTGCAAGGCTAGTTCTGTTTTTTCCTATCACCTGTTTTGAATTGACAATCATTTCATATAATAATATAGTTGTCTTGTTAACCTGGTGGTTTATTAAGTTTACATATTTAAGGGGGAGATTTTATATGACTAAAGATCAGCTGAAGTTGAGATCCATGATTGTAACTGCTTTATTTGCTGCCATCATCGGGGTAATGGCACAAATTACAATTCCCCTCCCACTTGTACCGATTACCGGCCAAACATTGGCAATTGGACTGGCAGCCACAATACTGGGAGCGCGCTATGGAACACTTTCCGTGATCTTATATTTAGTTATTGGGTCAGCAGGAGTTCCAGTATTTGCTGAATTCTCCGGGGGAATATCCAAATTAGTCGGACCTACAGGTGGTTATTTGGTTGGTTTTATCCCGGCAGCGTTTATCATCGGATGGTATATGGAGAAAACATCTTTCTCTTTCAAAAATGCGATGATCGCCAATACGATTGGCATGCTGGTGACATTGGCATTCGGAACAGCCTGGCTAAAAATTGCGGCAGAACTGACATGGGCAGCCGCCATTACCGGCGGGGCAACACCGTTTATTATCGTTGGATTAATAAAAGCTGCCCTTGCTTCGTGGATTGGCATTATTGTCAGAAAAAGACTTCAATCCGCAAAACTCCTTTTCCCTGCAAAAGGGAAAATAAATGAATCCGTTTGAATTAGTGAAAGAGCCGATACTAAAGGGATCGGCTCTTTTTTCTTTATAAGGAGCTCTATATTTCTTTTTCTTTTAAATAAGGTACCTTCAGACCTAATCCCGTCCATTGGGCAAGTCAACTAGCTTTTGGTAGCCAAAAGGTTGATTAACGACGAAAAGGCTCCTTCCCAAAGGAGAATGGTAGTTAATCGGGATGATTAACGACGAAAAGGCTTCTTCC
>NZ_VLKI01000006.1:0-36661 GCF_007830235.1 Cytobacillus oceanisediminis | reverse complement strand
AAAGGAGAATGGTAGTTAATCGGGATGATTAACGACGAAAAGGCTTCTTCCCGAAGGAAAATGGTAGTTAATCGGTATCTTTATCGACATCCCCCTTCCTATTAAGCAGAGTAGCAGGTTCCTTCCTGGCCCTTGCTAGTCCTATCACCACCGCCCTCCTTTCTGCATAGGATGTCATGAACTGACAAGGAGGGCTGTTAGATATGGACAGACGGGGACTTTTGCCTTTTATCGTAACTGCTTTTTTTGCTGTTATGATATCGATATTTACCTTCTCCCTCATTGATTCCAAGAATGCAGAACCAAATACCCATCAGAAACCTGATGGCGGGGAGATAAATAGTGACAGTGATATCACCAATAATGTTAAAAATAATATTAAAGGCAATAAAGCAAATGTAAACAATTCAATCGATAATGATTTAAACAACGGGAACAATAGCATAATTGACAACAATGTTTCAAATGAAATAGAAGTCAATGTCGATGTGAACGTAACAAATAAAATAAAGAATAAAGCTGACAGCCAAGATTCCAGTTCAGGTAATAATGGTGACGACAATGAGAACAGCGATAATGACGGCAATAATAATGGCAATGATGGCGGAAACCAGGATGACCAGGATGGCCAAACGGATGAAGATGAAGTCGTTTGGGGTGTAGACTCCGCGAGTCTCACCACAAGCGGCTTGCTTTCCTGTGTACGCGAAAATTTTGGAAGCCCTAAAGTTTGGGGCCGATATTTGGGTGAAAAAGAAGGTGTTTCAGCCGGTATCACCCCGGAAGAAGCGGAACTGCTCCATTCCAATGATATAAAAATCCTTGTCATCTGGAATCGATTTAGTATTGCGGCAGGGCTAGAAAATGGACAGAACGAAGCGAAAGCCGCCATTAAGCTTGCGGAGGAATTGGGCATCCCAGAGGGGGTAGCCATTTTTGCCGACATTGAACCCAGCTATCCCGTTGATTCTGCATTTATTGAAGGCTGGTTTCAAGTAATGGAAGATTCACCATATCGTTCAGGCATATATGGAATTTTTGATCAGGAGCGTGCCCTTACCCAAGCTTTTGAGGAAGCTGGAAACGGCAATTCTGCTCTTCTTGAAAACACGTATGTATGGACTGCAGCACCCAATGTTGGCATTACAACTGAAAAGCAGGCACCTGGATATAAGCCCCAAGCTCCTGAAAATGCTTTGATTGCCGGCTGGCAATACGGAATTGATGCGCAAGCTTGCAACATTGATACGAATTTGTTTAATGGCGAAATTACGGAGGAAGTTTTCTGGTGAATTAAAATATAAATTGACTATTAAAAAAAGAGCCCCATTAAAAAGGCTCTTTTCAATTTAAGTTTTGAAAGCATTTCTTGCATTTCCATTATTCCAAATTTGGTTCATAACAAAAGGAGTACCGAGTAAAACTGGAACGATATAATAGCTTAGACGGTAAAACATTAAGATTAAGAGGCCTAATTCTGTAGGGATTCCTTGTGATTCAAGTCCTATTAAAAAAACAAAATCAAATGACCCTATGCCTCCAGGTATCATACTGGCAATCCCAGCGCACGATGAAATAATCACAATCGGAAAGATTACCAAGAACGGAATGGAAACTTCCAAAACTTTAGCAATTCCCCATATACAGATAATGATAAAGAACCATTCAAATAATGAGACAACTATTAGCTCCGCTATATATCCCTTTTTTATATGCTTTAGGTTCCAGAAGGATTTCCGGAAAAAATAAATGCCCAGTAATAGAGGTGTATAGGCGGCAATAGCCCACACGGCAATTTTTATAAGTTTGACATCTTCATATAAATGTAAATCTGAAAAAATGATCATCCATGACAGAAAGGATAATCCTGTCAGATAAAAAAGTGATAGCTTGGCAATTATTTTAATATACGGAATCTCTCCCGATAAATGATTTTTATAAAAATATGATCTTAAGGTTGCTCCTGCAACACCGCCAAAACCGATTAAATTTGAAAAAGCATTTGCTGATAACGAATAAAAAAGGAGCTTCTTTTTCGGGACTCTTATGCGGAAAAGCCTTTGCAGAATCTCATCGTAAAAATACATAGGAAAAAGAGCTATGAGCCCAAGAACAATAATAAAAAAGATGTTTTCAGGTGAAAGGCGATCAAAATAAAGCTCAAGCAAGGCCCAATTAAAATCATCAAATATGCCTTTCGCTTCAAAGCTTATTAGAAATAATATTAAAATGGGTACAAGGAATTTGGCCAACGATAGGAATGTTTTTTGTTTTAGGAAAGACAAATTACCCCACCATTCATTTAATCAAGTAATATGTATGTCATAAAAGGCTTCCTGATAGAGTGTACCATAATGCTGCATGAATTACACATCCATTTTTATCATTATATTCCTAGGTGATTAGATTAGAATGGACAAACAGCATGTTATACAGATGAATGTAGGAGATATAATTGTCTAATGGTATTAATTGAATTATACTTAACTAATTGGCTTGCCTAGAGAGGTGAACACTCATTTTTGACATTTTATTCGAATCATCATATATCTCTGCTGAATATACAATCTACTTAAGCTACCTAATCAGCATCACCTTAAAAGTATTTTTGATATGGAATTTGGATTGCAGATATATCAGTTCACGGAATATTCAAAGCGATTCAAGTGATCACTGTTATGATTATTTATTAACAATTCCTTGCCGATTTACCAACAATCCCATTCGTTCCTGGATTGCTAGGCTTATTTTAAAAAAAGGCGATTCGGGTGAGGATCCGGAAGGTCTCTCTCCTATCTAATAAAAATATTAGCAGGAGGATTGACCATAATGAAAAAGATTAAAATTGTAATTACCATCCCTTTAATCACTGCTCTTTCTTTATTACTATCAGCTTGCCAGGCACAAGGAGGACAAAATACAGGTTTTTTCAATCACTTTTTCGTAACTCCATTTGCATTGGCAATACATGGAGTGGCTGTTTTCTTTAATGGGAGTTTCGGAATGGCGATTATTTTAATCACCGTTACTATTAGGCTTATATTAATGCCATTAATGTTGAAACAATATAAAAACCAAAGCATGATGAAAGAAAAAATGGAACTGCTTAAGCCTGAAATGGATAAAATTCAAAAAAAATTAAAAGCTGCAAAAAAACCTCAGGAACAGCAAAAACTGCAGCAGGAAATGTTTAGCTTGTATAAGACGAATGGAGTTAATCCGCTTAACGCAGGATGCTTGCCTATTCTTATTCAAATGCCGATCTTAATGGGATTTTATTATGCCATTAGAGGAAATGAAGAAATTGCTTCTCATTCTTTCCTATGGTTTAATCTTGGACATTCTGATATATGGATAACTGTTATTGCAGGAATAGTCTACTTTTTGCAATATAAGGTCACCTTGGCTAACATGTCTCCCCAGCCGCCGAAACAAATGCAGTTTATGGGGATATTATCGCCTTTAATGATTGTTCTTGTTTCTTTAAATGCCCCTGCAGCCCTACCGCTTTATTGGACTATGGGTGGTTTATTTTTGATTTTTCAATCGTGGCTGGGCAGAAAACTATTTATGAAGGAAAAAGTGAGACCAATCCAGGCAAACACGGATTCCTAAAGTAAAGGCTGTTTTCGCAAACATTGTTGCTAATTAAAACGGAGTTGGTAGAAGTTGATTTCCGCTCCAGGATGCTCAGTGAACCGCGGGGTGGGCGGTGAGCCTCCTCGGCAAAAAACTCCTGTGGGGTCTCACCTGTCCCACTCCTCCCGCTGGAGTCTCGCACCTTACGCTCCAATCAACCAACCTTTTTGTCAACAGTGATTCCTTCACACAACTTATTCAAAAACAATAATCTTTTAGAAAAGTACCAAAGTAAAAAAGGAGTAAGGCTAATTTGCCTCGCTCCTTTTACATTCTTCCTATTATTAAACCTGCAAACGCACATACAATGCCACCCGTATAAGTAAAAATTAAATATGTAATAGCTTGTTTCTTCTTTTTCCCCTCCAAAAGCTCAACTGTTTCAAGTTTAAAGGTTGAAAAAGTTGTAAAAGCCCCCATAAAGCCTACACCCAGAAGCAAAAACAGGTTTTCATTAAAATCCAAACCAATTAACAATCCTAATAAAAATGACCCTAAGAGGTTTACAGCCAGAGTACCAGCCGGAATATCTGATGTGAATTTCTTTTTTACATACAAGACAGCCAGATATCGGCAGATTGCTCCAAGGAAACCTCCTGCAGCAATCCATAGAAAATCAGCCATGGCTGGACGCATCCTTTTTGCCCAAGCCTGCATGATACCCTGCAAATGCGGCAGCAAGCCCGCCAACTAAACTAATTGTAATATAAAGAAGAGCATTTAAGTAGGCATGTTCATCAATTAACATAACGGTTTCACTGCTCAAGGTTGATAAGGTTGTAAAAGACCCGATTGCACCTGTTCCTATTGCCAGCCGCCATTCATTTGTAAGTCGGTTTTGCCTTATGACAAGTGAAGTAAAAAGTCCAAGAGTGAACGCTCCTGCAAGATTTGCGATTAACGTTCCGAACGGGAAACTGCTCCCCCAAGCTTGGGTGGATTGAGCAGAAATAATATACCTTAAAAGACTTCCGGCCATGCCTCCAATTCCTATATAAATGAAAACTTTCAAAACGATCAACTCTTTCATTATGGCTTTCCATAAATCATTTTAGCATTTTTTTATTGGAAAAAATAATGAATAACAAAAAATGTTATAGGAATCCTAAGGATGTAAAAACAGAAAAGGAGTGAATCAATATGCTAAAACGTAAAGCGATTATTGCAGGCGCTCTGACAGCTGTGGTGCTTGCAGGATGCGGGATGAATAACAATGATATGAATGAAACAGCACAAAGAAACAGGGATTTGAGCCAGCCTACAAAAGTTAACGACAGCAATTACGGCGAAAATGGCCGCACAACAGAACCGGGGATTGACCTGACCCGTACGCGTACGGAAAATCAAAATAGAGAACAATCCCCAAGAATGAGGGTTGCTGATAAAGCTGCTGAAAAAATTACTGCCATCCCAGAAGTTGAAACAGCAAACGTTATTGTTACAGATAATAATGCCTATGTGGCTGCACGGATGGATAATGGAAATGGAGAATTGACAAGGGATATTGAAGAAAAAATCGCTGATCAAGTAAGATCTGTTGACCAGGATATCGATAATGTATATGTTTCGGTTAATCCCGATTTTTATGATCGAATGACTGGATATACAGAAGATATACGAGGCGGACAGCCTGCAGAAGGATTCTTTGATGAGTTTAACGAAGCTGTACGACGGATTTTTCCGACGCAAAGATAAAGCGGACCTTCATTAGTATGTTTTAAAAATGAAAAACGGCCGGTATGAACCAGGCCGTTTTCTTCATGTCATTAAATATCCTGGAAATAGTCTTTGTAAAAGCCGCTTACTTTTCCGGAATTGTCTACAATAAAATAGAATTCTTCGGTTTCATTTTTAACATCATAAGTTCTTCCTGCAGTCAGCGCCCTGTCTACAATGTATTTCGCTGCATCTGTATGCACACATTTTACTTTTTTTACTGTATCTCGTTCATGCCAAGTTAAATGAATCAAAATTGCCACTCCTTCGTTTTCTGCCTAACCAGCTTACTCATTCTGTCAGGCTAAGCTCTTATTAAATATTATAAAGAATATGAGCTGCTGTCTGCAACATGATTCTCTTTGATCGTTGGCATAACCTTCATTATTTTCCTGAATCGTTTGATTCGGTCCGTATCGAAAGTATATACTTCTCCGGTTAAAATGTTCTTTAATGTTACATAGGTAATCTCACAGATATGATCTATTCGTACAAACTCCAAATGTTCGTAATACTCATTTTCGTACTCCACTTCATAAAAGCCATTATCTGCAATTATATTCATATGATGACCTTCTTTCTAAGATGATGGCAAAGGTTATTTACCACGAACTTAGCCTGTTTCAAACATCAAATGAATAATTTTGCATTAAAACACATCATATTTTTTCCCATTCAATGAGCTTTAACATAGCCTAATTTTAAAATAGGAGTCATCAGTGATATACAGAAAAAAGGATGAACATGAGTTCATCCTTTCAGACTGTAGACAAACTCGATGAAAATCGGATTTGCCTACAGTCTTTTTAGTCCGTCTTTGAAATGGGTCTGTTGATTTCCGTTTCAGGTGCTTCGCTTTCCACGGGCGGCCCGGGGAGCCTCCTCGTCACTCCGTTCCTGCGGGGTCTCCCCTGACCCTTGCTCCCGCAGGAGTCTTCGCACCTTCCAACTCCAATCAACATAGTTTTAAAATTGAATGTGGCAGTAAAATCAAGCCTATTTTAAAATAGATCTATATAACGCTTGAGGTGATGAACATGCTTTCGAAAAACAATTCGATTTAACGAGACCAAATTGAGGTGGTTGCTTTAGACCAGCTGGTCCCACAAGACAACTTAGTCCGCAAGATGGAAGGATGAACAGGGGTTCATCCTTTGTTCTTAATTTTTTAAGCATCCAAATTTATTTTTACGCCGAGTTTTTCCAGTTGTTTTTCAAGATTTTTATAATATTGCTCGCTGACTCTGCCTCTTGCTCCGCGAAGAATCTCCAGTGCATAGTGGTCAGGCGGAGGCAATTCTCCCTTTTTATTATAAACATGAAAGGTTAAAACATCGGTATATAAATCCTCGCCAACTTGCACATTTACAAACGCTGGCCGGTACCATTCCCCATAAAATCCTTCTCGATGGAAGAGATATTCCACCGCTTCATACGGCAGTTCATAAAGAATTCCCTCGGTAACTCCTCCATCTTCCACAATATCAGCTCTTCCACCATCTTCTCTTGAAAATAAATATTGCATGGAATAACCTTTTAGCACTCCACCGCCCATAACGGTCTTGAAATGCTGGTCAACATTTGCTAACCGGAGTCGTTCATCATCCATGCAGGATCCATATGCAAAGTAATAGGTTTTCTCCGGTTTGTCTTTCATTAAACGATAGAGCTTCCAGTCTCCGTGTAAAATTGGTTCAGCCAGTAAATCATTCCTGTTTGAAATATAAACAAGTGCGTTGACATCTCCAGTATCGGTATGGATAGTCTGTTCCACTCTGTCGTATAAATTGTCTTTTCTGCCTGGAATGTAATCTTCCAGTTCATCCAGCTCGGTAAAATGATCCAAGTGAACCTCATAGAGTTCCCCATATACCTTTTGGTCAAACGATGCCTTCATAGAGGGATACCCAAGTCCTGTATCATATAACTCCCCGTATACCCATGCCTGCTCGGCAATGCAGTGACTCCCTTTCAAAACGAAATGGTTCGATTCATGCTTTCTTAATGTCCCATAAACAAACAGCTTCTGTGTTGTCATTCGTTATGATCCCCCTTATTCCTCTCTGCTAAATCTGAATTTGTTTACTATACTACCATTTTCTGAAGATTCTTTCCAAAAAAATAAGACGGAGAAAGATTCTCCGTCCATTCAGGATTGGCACTGGCAAACTTCGAAATTTTTAATAATTGGAAGCTTGCAGACCAGTTCGTTTTTACGATTTTGAAGTACTTGCGGCTGGTTTAATGATTCAAATTCTTTTTGTTTTAGTTTAGTCAATGTTTCCATAACATAAATTTCATCATACATTCCTATAACTCTCCCTTTTTCTCATCTTTAATCTCATTTTATCCTTTCTCTTTTTGTGAAACATTGGCAGAGGGAATGAGATTTTTTGAGACTTTTGAATGAGAGAAGGTGGAGTTTGTATTAAAATGGCTTGTTAAGTTTGCCTGTTGATTTGCGCCGAAGGCACTCCCTTTCCGGGGCGGTCCGATGCTCCTCGCCGCTTTGCTCCTGCGGGGTTGCCCTTTGATCTACACTCCCGCAGGACTTTGAATAAGCTTCCTTGTATAAACACCGCACGAAGGAAATGCGAATGCATTTTCGCGGGATTAGTGCCTTACGCTCCAATCAACAGGGTGCTAAAAAACAACAATAAGCTTTAACAGAACCTTTAAAATAAAAATCCCTGTTGGTATACGACTTGCAAACCAACAGGGACCTTGTAAAAAATTATTTTAATGTATTGGCTTTTTCAATTACTTCCTTTGCTTGTTCCCGCAAACGGAACTTTTGGATTTTACCTGAAGCTGTCATTGGATAAGCCTCGATAAATTCAATATAGCGCGGGATTTTATGCCGTGATATTTTTCCTTTGCAATACTCGCGCAGCTCTTCGGCTGTTACTTCTTCACCTTCTTTTAAAATAACCCAGGCGACTACTTCCTCTCCATAAATAGCATCAGGAACACCTACCACCTGGACATCAAGAATGGCCGGATGTGTATAAAGGAACTCTTCTATTTCGCGGGGATAGATGTTTTCTCCGCCCCTGATGATCATATCTTTAAGCCTGCCTGTAATTTTACAATATCCGTTTTCATCCATCACGGCCAAGTCTCCTGTGTGCAGCCAGCCGTTGTCATCAATGGCTTCTTTGGTGGCATCTGGATTTTTGTAATAGCCTTTCATGACATGGTAGCCCCTTGTACATAACTCACCCTGTACGCCACGGGGAACTTCTTTATTCGTACCCGGTTCCACGATTTTTACTTCTACATTAGGAAGGGCTCTGCCAACAGATTCAACCCTTAGCTCGATTGGGTCATCTGTTCGTGTCTGGGTAATGACTGGAGAAGATTCTGTCTGGCCATAAGCGATAGTTATTTCGCTGGCTCCCATCCTTTCGATAACCCCTTTCATTACCTCAATTGGACAATTGGAGCCAGCCATTATGCCTGTGCGAAGACTGGATAGGTCATATTTGCTGAATTCCGGATCATTAAGCTCTGCGATAAACATAGTCGGAACCCCGTGCAAACCCGTACATTTTTCATCCTGTACTGTCTGAAGAACTGCTTTGGGACTGAATTCCTGAACCGGAACAATGGTGGCGCCAACGGATACACACGCCATAGTTCCAAGTACGCATCCGAAACAATGAAAGAACGGAACTGGGATACATAAGCGGTCATCTTTTGTTAGACGCATGCAATTGGCGATATTATAGCCATTGTTCACAATATTATTATGGGTTAGCATAACCCCTTTCGGAAAACCTGTCGTTCCCGATGTGTATTGCATATTAATCGCATCATCCGGATCCAGGCTCTCCATACGCTGATTAAGTTCTTCTTCGGTGACGGATTCACCCATTTTAATCATATCATCCCAGCTGAAAGTGCCAGGGAAGCGTTTCTCGCCCATAACTACCACATTCTTTAAGTAAGGCAGCCGTTTGCTCTCCAGTTGTCCCGGCTCTGAAGTCTTAAGTTCCGGAACAATACTATATAGCATCTCTATGTAAGAGGTGTCTCTGAAATTTTCCATTAAAACTATAGTTGTTGTATCAGATTGTTTTAGAAGATATTCAAGCTCAGCAGCTTGATAGTTTGTGTTAACTGTTACGAGCACAGCCCCCATTTTGCCTGTTGCAAACTGGCATGTCAGCCATTCAGGCGTGTTTGTCGACCATGCAGCAATATGTTCCCCTTTTTCAAGGCCCAGCTTCATAAAACCTTTGGCTGCAAGCCGGCAATAATCATCAAACTTCCTGTAGGTCATTCGCAGTCCTCTGTCTGCATAGACTACAGCTTCATGATTGGGGTGAAGGTTGGCTTTCTCTTCGAGGAGCTTCCCTACTGTGAGATTTAACAATTCCGTCATCCAGAAATCCTCCTTTGATTATGATCTGATTATTATGCAGAAATTTTTTTTGATGCTAAATAAAACGCTTACATTTTATGTTATCATATATTGCTGAATATTCAATATTTTCGTATATTAATAATTTTATAAAGTTGTAAATCCTGTGCTGGCCGGATTTGATAATACAGTTTCGAGAAATACTTTTATTGGGGTTGTGGATTGATTATATAAATATGTAGGATCGGTTCCCAGCATATTCCGCGGGAGACCGGACGATTTAAGACCAAGCAGAACAATTGGATGTGGGTTTGATAGGCGAAGGCTAGCGGATCAAGACCGGTTCCGCGCAAGTTCCTGGGTCAATGCGGGCAGGTTTTAAGGAATGACGCGTGGATCTTGGATCTGAAGGGATTGTGCGTAGCCTGAGCATATCCGCTTGATCTCGCTCATATACGCGCCCGTTAAAACAATCATTAGCCAAAAAATGAAACTGCTCCTAATCAGAAGCAGTCTCATAGATAGCTATTATAGATTTAATATTTTAACATAAAATGTTCGGGTTCTGGGGCCATCGAATTCGCAGAAGTAGATTCCCTGCCATGTTCCAAGGAGCAATTCTCCTTCTGTAATGATTACATGCTGGGAAGAGCCGACTGTGCTTGCTTTCATGTGGGCAGCAGTATTTCCTTCAATGTGGAGGTCATGTTTATGCTCCCAAGGAAAAACTTCATCAAAACGGCTAATCATGTCTGTCTTTACATCCGGATCGGCATTTTCATTAATGGTAATCCCAGCAGTTGTGTGGGGGCAATAAATGACTGCTGCCCCCTCTTCAATACCGGTTTCTGTTATGAATTTCTGAAATTGGGATGTTACTTCAATAAACTCATCCCGCTTTGACGTGTGAATCGTAAATTTCCTTAACAACTGCATTTCCCCCTTACAAATAGCTTGATCCAAAAAGGTTTACTTCTTTTTCAAGTGAAGGTGCAAACTGAATAGCAAAAGGTTTTTCTCCGCGAGTTTTTAAAACTGCTGAAGCCTCGCTTTCTTCGTTTAATGGCTGGCAAAAGAAAATCTCTGTTGAACCAGCCTGAATAGAAATTCTTTTTTCATGTTGGTTGCTGGTTTTGTATGTATCCTTGATTTCAAAAGGAAAAAGCTTGGTCCACTCTTTTGCAGATTTTTCACTGTCTTCAGCAGCAATGAATATAGCTTGAACGCTAGCATCCTCAAGCTTTTCATCAAACATGCCGATTCGTTTCAGTTCTTGGAATCTTATATCGTCTTCCATTCCCCAATCGATAAAAAACGGATAGATATGCTGTGGGTTATTTTTAATAAAAAGCATACTCCATGAAATGGTGCTGCCATCTTCACGCTTTCGGCTCCCCTGGAAAATTGGAAGGGTTACACATCCTTTATTTTCAAGTTCTCTTTGCAGCTCATGAATGTTATTCGTTCGGAAGCAAATTTGCCCGACTCCTTCCCCATTCTGAAGGTCCTGAGTAAGCTGCGTAATTAGCGGGTTGTCTGATTGGTCCGCAATTTCTTTTTTCTCTATAGAGAGAAACTCCAGGTAAGCCTGTCCGATATATAGGAGACTATTATAAGTTCCCCAGTTTTCATGGCTGCCGCCCATAGCAGCATGGTATCCATGATTCTTCCAAGCATTCACAGCTTCTGTTGGATGGCCTTTAATAAAATGGACGATATGATCAAGCTTTAATTCCATTGGCGACTCCTCCTTTTTAATTGCTCTGTTATATAGATCATACAAATGTTATTTATGCTCGTCCATTTAGAGGCTTCGAATGTTAAATCTTTGTCATGAGAATGAAATAAAATTTTTTTATATAATGGGTTCACAAATCTTTAGAAAACCTTTACAATAAATTAAAAAAATAGAATATTCAATCCATTTACCAGGAGGTATGCAGAATGAAAATTATGAGTAATGAACAGTTGGTCGTCTCGTATCGTGATGCATTGAAGACAGGGTCTGAGAAGGAATGGATTAGGATATTAAAAACCGAGATTCAAAAACGGGGATTGAAGCCGTTTAAAGAGTAACGGTTCTATGTTTTAAAAGTTTGGCAAATACTTATATTGAAAATCTAGAAGCGGGAGCTATTCCCGCTTTTTTTATTGCCTGTGAACTCTGTCTTTTAGCTTATTAGCATGTTTAATATTATTGTATTCTTCTTCGGTAAGTACACCAAGTTTCTTCAATACCGCCGAATATTGCAGTATCTTCATTTGCCTTCTCCGCATTTTATTCACCTGCTTTTTAGTAATATAATATTCCCAACAAGTACAATGTTTCCTTCAGGCAAAATAATTTTCCTTAATAAAAAACAGAGCGGATTAATTCCGCTCTGCTCGTTTTATTAGGCTTCAAATAGAAGGCTTTCCGGATCTTCAATCAGTTCTTTAACCCGTTTAAGGAATGTAACTGCTTCTTTTCCATCCACAATTCGGTGGTCATAGGATAGTGCAATATACATCATTGGACGATTTTCCATTTTTTCTGCATCAATAGCAACAGGGCGCAATTGGATAGAGTGCATCCCAAGTATGCCGACCTGTGGGCCATTAAGGATTGGCGTTGACATCATTGAACCGAAGATACCGCCATTTGTAATGGTGAATGTTCCTCCCTGAAGGTCTGATAATGCCAGTTTATTGTCTCTCGCTTTAGTGGCAAGATCCATAATATCCTTTTCGATTTCTGCAAAGTTTTTGCGGTCAGCATCGCGAACAACCGGTACTACAAGTCCTTCTTTGGCTGATACGGCAATACCAATATCATAGAATTTCTTAAGAACTATTTCATCCCCCTGAATTTCAGCATTCAGGAATGGATTTTTCTTAAGAGCAGCCACAACCGCTTTTGTGAAAAATGACATGAATCCTAGCTTAACATCATTTTCTTCTAAGAATTTATCTTTGCGCTTTTTACGAAGGTTCATAACATTTGTCATGTCAACTTCATTGAATGTTGTCAGCATCGCAGCTGTTTGCTGTACTTCAACAAGACGGTTTGCAATGGTTTGGCGACGGCGTGACATTTTGATTCGTTCCACTTCTTTGCCTTCTTTTTCCTGGGCAGCCGGCTTGGCTGGAGCAGCTGGCTTCGATGGCTGTGCAGGCTGCTGTTTAGCCTGTTCAGGATTATAGGATTCAACATCCTGAGCCCTTACTCTTCCAAGCGGATCAGCAGTTGGAACCTGGCTTAGGTCGATCCCTTTTTCTCGTGCCAATTTACGTGCTGCCGGTGAAGCAATCGGACGCTGGCTGCCAGCTTTTTCTTCTGCAGCTGGCTGTACAGGCTGTTCCTCTGCTTTCGGCTGTTCTGCTTTAGGTGCTTCTTCTGTTTTATCTTCAGGCTTCTCCTCTGCCTTTTCAGGTGCTGGAGATGCTTGTCCGCTTTCATCGACGATGGCGATCGTTTCACCTACGTTAACGGTATCTCCTTCTTGTGCTTTAACTTCCTTTAAGATACCGCTATGCTCAGAGATAATTTCTACGTTTACCTTATCTGTTTCCAATTCAACAACATAGTCACCTTTATTGACTGTGTCACCTGGCTGTTTAAGCCATTGTGCCACTGTACCTTCTGTAATTGATTCAGCCAATTCTGGAACTTTTATTTCTGCCACCTTAATTTCCTCCTTCTTGCTTGCGTGTTATTGCCTCATCTATAATGCGAGCCTGTTCTTTCTTATGAACGGTTGGGTCACCTTCTGCAGGGCTTGATCTGCGTCTTCTGCCGATATACTTGACATCAATTCCGCTGCCGGCAATTTCTTTCAGCCTTGGCTCAGCAAAATTCCATGCTCCCATGTTCTTTGGCTCTTCCTGAATCCAGACCATCTCTTCTACATTCGGATAGCGGCTTAGGATTTCTCTGATACGATCCATTGGGAAAGGATAGATCTCTTCCACACGTAAAATATGGAACCAATCCTGATCTTCATAGTTTTTCAGGTTTTCCGCTAGGTCAATGGCGATCTTTCCGGTTCCGAGAATGATGCGTTTTACCTTCTCAGGATTTTCACCCAATCCAGGCTGTTCAAAAACGGATTTAAATTCGCCTTCGCTTAATTCCAGGCCGTTTGAAGCAACCAAAGGATTGCGCAATAGACTTTTAGGAGACATAATCACTAAAGGCCTAACTTCCTCTTTCCCTAAGATGGCAGCCTGCCTTCTTAAGATATGGAAATACTGCGCTGATGAAGTTAGGTTAGCGACTGTCCAGTTATTTTCAGCTGCAAGAATCAGGAATCTTTCCAGACGCGCACTTGAATGTTCAGGTCCCTGGCCTTCGTATCCATGAGGAAGAAGCATGACCATACCTGATTTTTGTCCCCATTTCGCCCGTCCTGCTGCAATAAACTGATCAAACATTACTTGGGCAGCGTTGGCAAAATCACCATATTGGGCTTCCCATAACACAAGCGTTTCCGGCGCGAAAACATTATAGCCATATTCGAAGCCTACAACTGCAGCTTCTGATAACGGGCTATTATGAATAGCAAAAGAAGCTTTGGCAGAAGAAAGCGTGTGCAGCGGAGAATAGGATTTTCCAGTCGTATGATCATGAAGTACGACGTTTCTCTGTGCAAACGTTCCTCTTTCAGAATCCTGGCCAGTCAGCCTGACAGGTGTTCCATCAGATAAAATAGTCGCGAATGCCAATGTTTCAGCAAGTCCCCAATCGATTTTGCCTTCACCTTCAAGCGCTTCCATTCTGCGTTTCAAAATTTTGCCGAGTTTGTCAAAGACTTTGAAATCCTCAGGCCACGTTAAAAGCTCTTCATTGATTTGCTTAAGTGTCTCAATCGGTACCGCAGTTTTTACTTTTGGAAGGCCTTTCTCTACTGTTTCAGGCGGATCGGATGGCTCTGCTTCCTTTTTCTCTCTCGGCACTTTTTCGTAGGCCGCCTTCATTTTTTCCACTACTTCATTTTGAACGCCTTCAGCTTCTTCTTTTGATATAGTATTTTCCTTCAGAAGCTTTTCTGCATAGAGCGCTTTCACAGTCGGCCGCTCGCGAATGATGTTATACATAAGCGGGTTGGTTGTCATCGGCTCGTCCATTTCGTTATGCCCGAATCTGCGATAGCCAATTAAATCAATCAGAATGTCCTTTTGGAATTTAGCACGATACTCACATGCCAGCCTTGCAGCAGCTACTACAGCTTCCGGTTCATCTGCATTCACATGCAAAACTGGCATTTCGTAGCCCTTGGCAAGGTCACTTGCATATCGTGTAGAACGTGAGTCACGAGATTCAGTTGTAAATCCAATCGTATTATTTGCAATAATATGGATGGAGCCGCCCGTATTATATCCTGTAAGCTGTCCAAGATTAAGTGTTTCTGCCACGATTCCCTGGCCAGGAAATGCGGCATCGCCATGAATCAGGATTGCCAATGCAGACTTATGGTCTACTTTCGGGTAACCGGACTGTGTTCTTTCATCCTGGGAAGCTCTTGTAAATCCTTCTACAACGGAACCTACAAATTCCAGGTGGCTCGGGTTATTCGCCAATGTCAGCCTTGCTATGGTCGTGTTTTCATCTTTGATTTGCTTATCAAGTCCAAGATGGTATTTTACATCTCCTGTCCAGCCGTAGTTAATCCCAATGGATCCTTCGGAAGGAACAAGCTCTTTATTAGGGGCATGCTGAAATTCAGCAAAAATCATTTCATATGGCTTGCCAAGAACATGGGCAAGAACGTTTAGCCTTCCGCGGTGAGCCATCCCGATATTAATGGTTTTTGCTCCATCTGATACGGATTCAGATACGATTTCATCCAATAAAGGCACCATCGTATCAAGGCCCTCTATTGAGAATCTTTTTTGGCCAACAAATGTTTTATGAAGAAATTTTTCAAATTCTTCCACTTCAGTCAGCCTTTTTAAGACTTTGACTTTCTCTTGCTTTTGCATGGTGAGCTTATGGCTGTTAGCTCCTATTTTGCGGCGGAGCCAATTTTTTTCGTTTTCATCATAAATATGCTGGAATTCAAAGGCAATAGGCCCCATGTAGGCGCTTTTTAGAAACTCAATCGCTTCCAAGCCGTTTCTCAGTGGATATGTCGCATCCTTTGTGATTACACCTGCGGGAATTTCCTTTAAGTCACTTTCAACTAACCCGTATTTGGATAGATTAAATAGTTCATTCTCAGGATTATGGTTTCCCAATGGATAAATATCTGCAGCCAAATGTCCATATGTGCGAATATTATCAGCAAGTCGGATCGCAGCAAGTGTCTTTTCGAGCTGCCCGGCGTTTAAGGATACATCCGTTTGGCTTGAGGGTGTCGAAATTCCTTCATGTTGTACAGGAGAACCATTTTTTTCAAAGTACTCTTTCATTTCCGGATCTACTGAATCCGGATCCTCTAAATATCTCTCATATAATTCAATAACATAGCCAAGGTTAGGGCCATGAAATCCTTGTTCAAAAGGTCCCTCACCATTCGATGGCTTTTTCATGGAAAATTACCTCCATAACTGTTTTTAAATAAATAATTCAATACATTTTTGTCCTCTGATTCCATTACCCTTTATAATAATGAATTAACGTTTTATTTTTACGAATAATATTATTTTTCAGAGGATAAAACGTTTCCACAGCTATTCTAACACGGAAAATCTTGTTGTACAAAGATTAAAACATGAATATAGTAGAAAACTATTAAAAATTTTTCAGGTGAATTACTTATATTAAAAAAATGATTTGTTAAACAATATACATTTATTAATAAGAAATAACTCGGCATTATATTTATGGAAAACCACAAAAATAAAAAGCCGATTTTTTTATCGGCTTTAAAAAGTCTCCACTAGGTTAATATAAATTTGTTTAACTGCATTAGGGTTCTTTCTGTTTTCTTTCAGAGAGGATTCAATTACTTCTCTTGTATCTACCGGAAAATCAACGTGGCCGCAAGTGGTGCATTTTTGAAACGCTGTACCTGAAACGTTAACCTCAATTCCGTCTTCCGTCTGGAAAACTGCTGGTCCTCCCAATTCTGCAAAGCGATGGTGACAGTGGCTATGCTCTTGCATGATAACTTCCCTCCACAAGAAAAGATATATGTTTTCTTTTATTATAAATCAAATATTCTGAACTTTAAAGTAGTACAGAACTAACATTTTATGCCATAGTTAGGTCTAAGTATAAATTCTTTTATTTAAGACAAATTACTATTATTTAATCCAGGAGGTATCATAATGAATATTGGAAGAGCTAGAGAAATTTCTGAGTCTGCAGATATGGTAGGTGTTACCTATAACGGCAATCCTATAATCATTCAGCATGTGGACGAGCAGACAAAGATGGCGCGCATTTACACGAAATCAGATCCTGAAAATGAAATAGATGTACCGGTAAACAACTTGATTGAAGAATAAATTTTATCTCCTTCTTCTTTAAAGACTTCCTTCCTCTGGATGGGAGTCTTTTCTTTGGGTATTTAAAAATAAATAAATTAAAATTTATTTCAAAATATTTTTAAAAAGTGTTGACTATTAACAGTTTACTGTAGTAAAGTGTAGAGAAAATTCAATATTTGATTTCTTATCCAGAGAGGTCGAGGGTAAGGCCCGACGACGCCTCAGCAACCATCAATCTTAAGTTGATTGAAAAGGTGCTAATTCCTGCAAGTTTTAAAAAACTTGAAAGATAAGAAGAATGGCTAATCACATTAAAAAGTCTTCTTCTTATAGAAGACTTTTTTTTATTTCGTATAAGGAGTGTTTACAATATGTATAATTTTGATACAAAATTGGCACAAATCGGCAACAGAAGCGAGACAGCAACAGGTGCGGTAAATCCGCCAGTTTATTTTTCTACTGCATACCGCCATGAAGGCATCGGCCAGTCCACCGGCTTTGATTACAGCCGTACAGGCAATCCTACCCGCCAGCTGCTTGAAAAAGCAATTGCAGACCTGGAAGAAGGAGATCAGGGATATGCCTGCAGTTCGGGAATGGCTGCTATTCTTACAATTCTTTCGCACTTTAAATCAGGAGATGAGTGGATTGTATCTAAGGATTTATACGGAGGTACATATAGGCTGCTTGAGCAAGGATTCAAGAAGTGGGGCCTTCAGAGTAAATATGTGAATACAAGCAACCCGGAACAGATTGAAAACCTAATTACAGAAAATACAAAGGCGATTTTTCTTGAAACGCCAACCAACCCCCTCATGGAACAAACAGATATTAAGAAAACAGCTGAAATTGCGAAGCGGCATAATATTCTCTTAATTGTTGATAACACATTTTATACCCCTCTTCTCCAGCAGCCGTTAAAGCTGGGCGCTGATATTGTGATTCATAGCGCTACGAAATACTTGGGAGGTCATAATGACGTCCTTGCCGGATTAATTGTCGCAAAAGGAAAAGAATTATGTGAATCACTGGCCATGCACCATAACGCTGCCGGAGCCGTATTAAGCCCTTTTGATTCCTGGTTATTGATTAGAGGAATGAAAACTCTTTCCCTTCGAATGGAGCGGCATGAAAAGAATGCGAAGGAATTGGTGGAGTTTTTAACAGATCATGATGCGGTTGCAGATGTTTTGTATCCCGGCAATGGCGGAATGATTTCTTTCCGGATCAAAGATGAATCCTGGGTAAACCCTTTCCTGCAAAACCTTTCGCTCATTTCCTTTGCTGAAAGCCTAGGCGGTGTTGAGAGTTTCATCACATATCCAGCGACACAAACACATGCTGATATCCCTGAAGAAATTCGAATTGATACGGGTGTTTGCAACAGACTTCTTCGTTTCTCTGTTGGCATTGAAAATCCTGAAGACTTAAAGGCAGATCTAAAGCATGCTTTTGCTAGTGTTTTAAAGGAGGTTGCACGATGAGTAAAGATCATTCAATGAGGTTCGAAACTAAACTGCTCCACAATAATCAAAAATATGATCCTGAAACTGGTGCTGTAAGTGTACCTATTCAGCATGCATCCACTTTCCATCAAAAGGATATTGATACTTTCGGAAAATATGATTACAGCCGCAGCTTAAATCCAACACGGGAAGCCCTGGAAGAAGTAATCTCCGAACTTGAAGAAGGAACCAAAGGCTTTGCCTTCTCTTCCGGAATGGCTGCGATTTCTACTGCTTTCCTCCTCTTGTCCAAGGGTGACCATGTTGTCATTACCGAAGATGTGTATGGAGGCACCTTCCGTATGGTAACAGAAGTATTGACACGTTTTGGGATTGAACATACATTCGTTGATATGACCAATCTGGAAGAAGTAAAGAATGCAATCCGTCCAAGTACAAAGGTATTTTATGTGGAAACTCCTTCCAACCCATTATTGAAAGTGACAGATATTAGGGCTATTAGCTCTCTTGCTAAAGAACATGGCGCTCTTACCTTTGTAGACAATACATTCCTTACCCCTGCCCTGCAAAAGCCGCTTGCTTTGGGTGCCGATATTGTCCTTCACAGTGCGACTAAGTTTTTATCCGGACACAGCGATGTCGTAGCCGGCCTTGCGGTTGTGAAGGATCTTGACTTGGCTGGCAGACTGGCGTTCCTGCAGAATTCCTTCGGTGCTGTTTTAGGTGTGCAGGATGCCTGGCTTGTACTAAGAGGTATTAAAACCCTTCATGTCCGCCTGGAGCAATCTGTAAAATCGGCAGAGAAAATTGCCTCTTTCCTTGAAGAGCATCCGTCTATTAAGAACGTGCATTATCCAGGCCTTAAGGAGCACCCTGGCTATGAGCTCCAGAAAAAGCAGGCTAATAACGCAGGTGCCGTCCTTTCCTTTGAGCTTGAAGACGAGCAGGCCTTAAGGACGTTTGTTGGAAATGTGCAAATTCCTGTGTTTGCAGTGAGCCTTGGTGCAGTTGAATCCATCCTCTCCTATCCTGCAAAAATGTCGCATGCGGCTATGCCTGCAGCGGAAAGAGAGCAGCGCGGAATTACTCCCAGTCTCCTCCGCCTTTCTGTTGGACTCGAAAATGCAGATGATATTATAGAAGATTTCAAGACAGCATTAACTGCAACAGAACAAACGAAACAAACAATTTTACAGCGGGGGTGATGAATTGAATTTCCTTGATAAATTAAAAAATGAATTTATCATTGCTGATGGTGCAATGGGAACTCTGCTATACTCCTATGGTACTGACAGCTGTTTTGAAGAATTAAATCTATCACAGTCTGAACAAATCCAGCACATTCATGAAGCATATATCAATGCCGGAGCAGGTTTGGTCCAGACAAACACCTACGCAGCGAATTATCTAAAGCTGCAAAGATACGGACTTGAAGACTCTGTTAAAGAAATCAACAGTGCGGCAGCACGGATTGCTAAAAAAGCCTCCAATGGCAAAGCTTATGTGGCCGGTACGATTGGGGGCAATAGAGGCATAAAACCTAGTATGGTGTCGCTTGAAGAAATTAAAAGAAGCTTTCGCGAGCAGCTATATTGCCTCCTGCTTGAGGGTGTAGATAGTATTTTACTAGAAACCTATTATGATCTTGAAGAGCTGGAAACGGTGCTGGCCATTGCCAGAAAGGAAACCGATTTGCCGATTATTGCACAGGTATCCCTTCAGGAAGCAGGTGTACTTCAGGATCAGACACCTATCGCTGAAGCTTTTTCAAGGCTTGAAGGCATAGGTGCGGATGTAGTGGGATTGAATTGCAGACTTGGTCCGCATCATATGCTTAAAACTTTGGAAAGCGTGCCTCTGCCTAAACAGGCATTCCTTTCCGCTTATCCTAATGCCAGCATTCCGGCTTATACGGACGGCAAATTTCATTATGAAGGAGATGCCGATTATTTCCGACAGTCAGCGAGAGACTTCCGCAATCAGGGCGTAAGGCTTCTTGGGGGCTGCTGCGGGACTACTCCAGCGCATATCAAAGCTTTTGCGGATGAATTGAAAGGATTAGCGCCTCTTGAGGAAAAAGAAGTAAAGGCGAAAAAAGAAATAATCGTGTCTGAAAAGCCTTCACCATCAAGAGACCTCCCTCCTCTTCAGGAAATTGTGAAGGAAAGGCCTTCTGTCATTGTCGAGCTTGATCCTCCACGGAAGCTGGATACTACACGTTTTTTTGAAGGAGCGAAAGCTTTAAAGGAAGCCGGCATAGACTCCATTACACTGGCAGATAACTCCCTTGCTTCCCCAAGGGTATGTAATTCCGCTCTGGGATACTTGGTGAAGCAGCAAACAGGCTTGCGTCCACTTGTTCATGTTACCTGCAGGGACAGGAATATCATTGGCTTGCAATCCCATTTAATGGGTCTGCACGCACTTGGATTAAATGATATATTGGCAGTAACCGGAGATCCGGCCCGAGTCGGAGATTTCCCAGGTGCATCTTCTGTTTATGATGTCTCGTCATTTGAACTGATCAGCATGATTAAACAGCTGAATGAAGGTTTATCGGTTTCAGGAAAAGACCTGGGCCAGAAAGCCGCTTTTTCTGTAGCCGGTGCTTTTAATCCCAATGTCCGCTCACTGGAAAAAGCTGTTGCGCGCCTGGAAAAGAAAATAGACCATGGCGCTGATTATTTCATTTCACAGCCCGTTTTTTCAGAAGAAAAATTGTTGGAGGTCCATGAAGCGGTCAGGCATTTAAAAGCACCAGTTTATATCGGGCTTATGCCATTGACAGGCAGCAGAAACGCGGAATTCCTTCATAATGAAGTGCCGGGAATAAAGATTGCAGATAGCATCAGAGACCGGATGGCTGCCTTAAAGGACGATCCCGTACAAGCGGGCCATGAAGGTATTGCAATTGCAAAGTCGCTGATTGATGCCGCAGCGGAGTTATTCAATGGAATTTATCTGATTACTCCATTCATGCGATATGAAATGAGTGTTGAACTATCAAACTACACACGTGAAAAGACAGAACGGCTTTCAAGGAGGAAACAGCATGCATAAACCATCATTACAGGAACAGCTTAAGAAGAAAATTTTAATCATGGATGGAGCAATGGGCACCATGCTTCAGAGAGCCAATCTAACAGCGGACGATTTTGGCGGCGAAGAGTATGAAGGCTGCAATGAATACTTAAACGTAACTGCTCCCTCTGTGATTGAACATATCCATCTTGAATATTTGAAAGCCGGCGCGGATATTATTGAAACCAATACATTTGGCGCGACCAGCATCGTTCTTGCCGACTATGACCTTGAAGATAAAGCTTATGAACTGAATAAAAAGGCAACAGAAATTGCCCGCAAAACCGCAGAGAGCATCTCTACCCCTGAATGGCCAAGATATGTGGCTGGAGCAATGGGACCTACCACAAAAACACTAAGTGTTACTGGCGGTGCTACTTTTGAAGATATGGCTGCAGCTTATGAAGAACAAGCTCTGGGGTTAATCGACGGCGGCGCCGACCTTCTTCTTTTGGAAACAAGCCAGGATATGCTGAATGTTAAAGCCGGCTTTATTGGCATTGAAAAAGCATTTGAAAAATCCGGAAAGAAACTTCCTCTTATTGTTTCAGGAACCATTGAACCAATGGGAACTACCCTGGCTGGCCAATCGATCGAAGCTTTTTATATCTCGCTTGAACATATGAATCCCCTTGCAGTGGGGCTTAACTGTGCGACAGGTCCGGAATTCATGCAGGACCATATCCGTTCCCTCTCCGGACTGGCAACCACTGCAGTTAGCTGTTATCCCAATGCAGGATTGCCTGATGAGGAGGGACAGTACCATGAAACGCCGGAATCATTGGCGAGCAAGCTTGCCGGTTTTGCCAAGGAAGGCTGGCTGAATATTGTTGGGGGCTGCTGCGGGACTACGCCTGAACATGTCAATGCAATAGCAGAAACTGTAAAGGATTATAACCCTCGTACCTATGAAGAAAATTCTTTGCATAAGGTTTCCGGCATTGAGCCGCTTATATATGATGATCCAACTTTAAGGCCGATTATGGTCGGAGAGCGTACAAACGTAATCGGCTCCCGCAAGTTCAAAAGGCTGATTGCTGAAGGCAAATTTGAAGAAGCTGCCGAGATTGCCCGTGCCCAGGTAAAAGGCGGAGCGCATGTCATCGATATTTGCCTTGCCGATCCTGACCGGGAGGAAATGCAGGATGTAGAGAACTTTATGAAGGAATTGGTTAAGAAAATCAAGGCTCCGCTCGTGATCGATTCGACAGATGAAAAGGTTATCGAGAAAGCCCTCACCTATTCACAGGGAAAAGCGATTATTAATTCGATTAATCTGGAAGATGGCGAAGAAAGATTTGAGGCTATCGTTCCACTCATTCACCGCTATGGAGCTGCCGTTGTTGTTGGGACGATTGATGAAGAAGGCATGGGCGTTACAGCTGAAAGAAAACTTGAAATCGCTAAACGCTCTTATGATCTTCTTGTGAATAAATACAATATCCCGCCAGAGGATCTTATTTTTGACCCGCTCGTCTTCCCTGTCGGTACAGGCGATGAACAATATATCGGCTCGGCTAAGGCAACTGTTGATGGAATCAGACTTATCAAAGAAGAATTTCCGGAAGTTCAGACCGTATTGGGGATCAGTAATGTATCTTTCGGCCTCCCTCCTGTCGGCCGCGAAATTCTAAATTCCGTATTTCTGTATCACTGTACACAAGCCGGGCTGGATTACGCCATAGTGAATACGGAGAAGCTTGAAAGATTTGCTTCCATTACGAAGGAAGAAGTCGCGATGGCAGAAAAGCTGCTATTTGAAACGACGGATGAATCTCTTGCAGTTTTCACTGATTTTTATCGTGATAAGAAGAAAGAAAGCAAAAGTGTCCTGCCTGATATGACACTCGAGGAGCGGCTTGCCTATTATATTTTAGAAGGTACAAAAGAAGGTTTGCTTCCAGATCTTGACTTGGCCCTAGAGCAATACCCTGCCCCTCTTGATATCATCAATGGCCCTTTAATGAACGGAATGAAGGAAGTTGGCAGACTATTTAACGATAATCAGCTAATTGTTGCAGAGGTTCTGCAAAGTGCCGAGGTTATGAAGGCATCTGTTGCTCACCTTGAACCATATATGGAAAAGGACGCTGCCCAGTCATCTTCCAAAGGGAAAATTGTCTTAGCCACGGTTAAGGGCGATGTGCATGACATAGGCAAAAACCTGGTGGATATTATTTTAAGCAATAACGGATATGAAGTGATTGATTTAGGGATTAAAGTATCCCCTGCCGATCTAATTGAAACGATAAAGAGAGAAAAACCTGATATGGTAGGCTTATCTGGTCTGCTGGTTAAGTCAGCACAGCAGATGGTCATCACGGCGCATGATATGAAACAGGCTGGCATCAATGTCCCTATTTTAGTAGGAGGTGCAGCTCTTTCAAGGAAGTTCACTGACACAAAAATATCCAAGGAATATGACGGGCTTGTCTTGTATGCCAAGGATGCCATGAACGGCCTTTCTTTAGCCAACCAGCTTCAGGAGCCGGAAGAAGCTGAAAAGCTAAGGGTCCAGCAGGCTGAAAAACAGGCTGCTGCACTTAATGCAGTACCTTTTGACCGAGGATCCGTTGCTGTGGCAGTAAAGCCGAAGCCAACAGTTAGTACAAAGGCGCCTGTGTTTGTTCCTAAAGATCTGAAACGCCATTTGTTAAAGACGTATTCTCTTTCGCATATCGAACCGTATATTAATAAACAAATGCTGATTGGCCATCATCTTGGATTAAAAGGAAACCTTCAAAAGCTTCTTGCTGAAGGGGATGAGAAGGCCATTAAAGTAAATGCAACGGTTGATGAACTGATTGCCGAATCAAAAGAGAAAAACTGGATTGACCCCAAGGCAGTTTATCAATTCTTCCCTGCCCAATCGGATGGCGATAAGGTTTATATCTATGCTGAGGATCAGACTACTATCATAGAAACATTTGAATTCCCGCGCCAGGAAACGGAGCCGTTTTTATGCCTGGCAGACTTTATAAAGTCCAAAGAAAGCGGCCAAATGGATTATGTTGCATTCTTTACTGTTACTGCCGGCAGAGGTATTCGGGAAGTAGCTGACCGATTAAAAGAGGAAGGCAGATTCCTGGAAAGCCATGCCTTGCAGTCGCTTGCCCTTGAATCAGCAGAAGGGTTTGCCGAGTTAATCCATCGCCAAATCCGTGATCGCTGGGGCTTCCCGGACCCTGTAGAAATGACGATGAAAGACCGTTTCGCAGCCAAATACCAGGGACAGCGCTTTTCATATGGATATCCGGCCTGCCCGGATCTCGAGGATCAGAAAAAACTATTCAAGCTTATTCAGCCAGAAAACATCGGCGTCCACCTAACAGAAGGATGCATGATGGAACCAGAAGCATCTGTTTCTGCGATGGTCTTTGCCCATCCGGAAGCCAGATATTTCAATGTGCTTAGATAGAGAATAGTTATCAGAGTTTAAAGTTAAACTTTCTTACATTATTAGAAAACCCGGCAACAGCCGGGCTTTCTAATAATGTGGGATGTTTGCCTTTCCCCTTTTAAAACCATTACAATAAATACATACATATCTGAAAGGAGAGATCGTGATGAACGTCCTATGGGATTTGGATGGCACAATTTTGGATGCATGGCCTACTTTGGTTCAATCTTTTATTCAAATATCGGGCAAAGATCTGGATCCTGATAAAGTCCTTCCATTGCTAAAAAACGGAAATGCATTCGAGAAGTATGGAGTGCCCTCTGAAAAAATAATCGATTTCCGTAAAACGGAAAGAACTTTTAGGCATGAAGAGAAACCATTATTTCCTTATGTAAGGGATATTCTGGAGCAAAACAATATCAATGTCCTCGTGACACATCGCAATCGGGAATCCACTGAGGAGTTATTGGATTATTGGAATCTTGCACCGTATTTTGAAGAAGTCATTTGTCCCGAATTTGACGGTTTCTTCCTAAAACCACACCCTGAATCCTATGAATACTTGCATCGCCGTTATCAAATTGATCTTGCAATCGGTGACCAGGACACAGATTTAATACCGGCCAGGGAAATTGGCATTAGTACCTGTGCTTTCCGCAATCCCAACCCTTATGCAGACTATGCGATCGATTGTTACTCCAAATTCGAAACGATCACATGTAAAGACCGCGGCTAAAAAATGGAACAGGCAGCGGTTTTTCTTACATTTTTATATAGCTAGCCAGCCTTTCACCCCATGGAGCAATTCCTTTGTCTGTAAAGCCAGTGCTTTTATATAGCTGATCTGCAGCGATATTGTCCTGGTGATAGCCAACATATATCTCCTGGCAGCCAGGGTTATTGCTGATCATTGCTGCAGCTTGGATAAGGGCTTGTTTTCCATATCCTTTCCCTTGAAACTTCTCATCGATCATAAAACGGTAAATCCAATAGTTCCCGTCATCAGGATCAAGGCCAAACATAATAAACCCTATCATCACATCAGTGTAATAGATTCCCATTGCTTTGAATCCGGGCAAGAATTGAACTTCAGCAATGGAATATAAGTTTGACGCCATAAACCCTTTCTGATGATCCGCTACCTGAAGTCCTATACACTCCTCCCAATTCTGATAAGTAATTTCTTTAAACCTGATTTCCAAACAGCACGCCCCCAAAATAACATCATTTTCCTTCTATTATAATCGACTGTGGACGGTAATGCCTGAATTTTTCGATAAAAAAAACTGATGCAGGGATTTGCACCAGTTAATTGGAGGATTTTCGAGTATTAATTCGGACCACTCTGTCTGTTTTCGGGTCAAATTCAATATCTATATATAACCCGAATTCTTTGCCGCCATCTTTAACCCAAAGCTTGAATTTTTCGATATCGGTTTTTGCTTTCTTCTCCCTGCCAATATGCAAGTAATCAAGTATTTTAGCGGACGGATATTTTTCTTTTGCTGTTTTCATGGCAAGTCTTCCCCATTTGGCGTATGCTGGTTCTGGCCTTTCTGCAAAAGTCTGTTCTGTAAACGCCGGCATGCTATATGAAGCTGTTAAAAAAGCCAAGGCCGCAAAACTGACCATTAATTTTTTCAATTTCAACCCTCATTTCAGAAAGACTGCTTTTTAGTATTTGTTTTCTGTCTCTTCTTTCATTCGTTCTTCTTCTTCATCGACGCAGATATAGGCAATTTGCTGTTCCATGAGATGGTGCAGAATATCCTTCTCATCTGTACAGGCAATGTCTTTTCTTTTTTCCATTATGCTCTCTCCTCTCGTTTGTTAAGATTAAGGTCTTCTTCCTTAGAGCTTTTCTCATTAAAAAGCTTGTATAAGATCCTTTTATCCACAAAAACAACGTGAAAAACATACATCAAGATAGACTTTAGCATAAATAAAATGAACAGATGGAGCTGTGTGAAGCGGACGAGCTTCCATATACCGAGCTTTTTGAACCAATTAAAAAAAGGATAGGAGAAAAAGGCATCAACAATTGCATTCAACAAAAAATATAGTAAAGGTTTTCCTTATGATAATTTTAGAATCCATTGGAACCGGCAAAGAATGGCCCAAGAAGCAGGGGCACTTCTCCGCTTAATTTCGGGTGAAACCTTTCCTTAATTGTCCACCATTTGTTCTTTTCTGCTATGGCTCCTTCACCTAAAATATATAGACCCATGAAGATGGCTGCAGGATAGTACTTTTTAAAATCCCTTTTGCCTATGAAAGGAACAGTCATCCAGGAAAGGAGAACTATCAGGATTAAAGCAAGCTTCTTTTTCATCGTACCCCACCTTTTTTTAAGGTTTCGCCTTTCTGGGGAGAATTATGCATTTTGAAATAGAGCTAAATATGGAAACTTTAATTTGTTTTAAGAAAAGTGTTTTGAAGGTTCCAATATGTGTAATAGATTAACAATCGTATAAGGAGCTGTTCAGCATGTTAACGATCTACAAATGCAAGAATTTTAATAAAACAGGTAAAATTCTGCTGCCAAGCAAGTGGCGAAACCAATTTGGCCTCCTGCCAGGCAGGTTGGCTGATCTTCGCTTCGACCAAAATCAAATTGTTATTAAAAAGGCAAATTTGGATTCTACTCATAATAAAAGGCTCATTTCTGAAAATGGCTCCATCCATATTCCAAAGGAGCTGCAATCATTGCTGGATATTTCTGAAGAGGAGGAGTATTGCTTATTCATTGACAAGGAGAATAAGTGCTTTGTGCTAAGGCTTATATCTTTAGAAAATTAAAAAGCTGCAGCTAGTTTTCGCTGCAGCTCTATTAACATATATATTTTCCAGTAAGTTTTGATAGTGCCTTGCAAAATTTTTCCCAATCATTTGGAAAGGACTGTATGCCGTTGCTCTCAAATATATTACCCTTCGTAATCAGCTTAACGGACCAGGTTATCCCATCCAGTATAATGCCTGGATTATTATATTCAGGCTGCCATTTCCAGATTTTCAGCCGATACAATTCCTTCTTAAAATCCTCAATGCTGCCTGACACTTTAGGCAATTCATTTCTCTGTGAAAAAGAACTTAAGTGCCATTCAAAGTAAACAAACCGCTCATTGATAAAATCCACTTCAACTTTATACCACGGACCTGGATAGCCTCCAAGGCTGACACTTAATAATACCGGATCTTTATCAGGATCTATTGTCACAATATTATTTTTAATAGTAAAAAGCTCTCTTTTCCTGCTTATTACGGATTTAACATGGGATAGTTCAATGGGTTTACCATTTGTATTTTGAAAACGGCTCATCCTGTTCATTTCATCTAGCAATGACGGTATTGATAAAGGGCCTTTCTTCTCTAAAATATCCAGAATGTTTTCAAAAATACTCATAGTCTTATCCTCCATTAACACTTAGCTGCCAACTGTAAGTCTTATTTTTCGTTCTATAATGAAGATAGTAAAAAATGCCTTTACGGTCAGTAACAATTAACACACTTACGTTCTTTTAATTTTACTTTATGAGGTATTAGCTTGTCTTCTTCCCTAATTACCTTTTTTCTTTATCTGCAAACCTTTTTTGGCCTTTTAATTCCAAATCATGCATATTTTCTTGTATCTTTTTATACCCTATGGATTGGGAGGTGCAAGATGGAACCATTAAAACCAGGAAGCAAAAAAATGCCGGATTTTGAAGAACTGGATGATCGAATGATTGCTAAACATACAAATGAACCGATGCTTGTTATTAAGACGAATCTTGATCCAAAGGATTCTACTGAGGACAATCCTTATTACAAAAATAAAGAAGAAACTGATACTGAGGAATTTCGGGATTATTTTGAGGAGTAAAAAACTTTGTGGAGAAGTAGCATATTTACTAACTATAAAGAGGTTTTACAGAGCAAACCGGCTAAGCATGAATTGCCAGCCGGTTTGTTCAATTTATTAAAAATCAAAATTGTCAGGATCCGGACCTACTCTGCGACTTTCGTTCAAACCGTTAATTTTATCCATATCTTCTGGTAAAAGCTCGAAGTCAAAAATATCCGCATTCTCAATAATTCGGTGTTCCTTCACAGATTTCGGGATTGTCATGATTTCATTTTGCAAGTCCCATCTTAAAATTACCTGGGCAACAGATTTGCTGTATTTCTCAGCAATTTCTTTAAGGGCAGCATTTTCAAGCAGTTCTCCCTGTGCGAGAGGTGACCAAGCTTCGATTTGGATTTCCTGCTTTTTGCAGAATTCCCTAAGCTCCGATTGGTTTAACAATGGATGAAGCTCCACCTGGTTGACCATCGGCTTTATTTCTGCATCCTGTAAAAGGTCATCAAGGTGATGAGTATGGAAGTTGCTTACCCCGATTGCTCTTACCTTTTTCTCCTTATAAAGAGTTTCAAGAGCTTTCCATGTTTCTTTATATTTTCCCTTTACTGGCCAATGAATAAGGTAAAGGTCGATATAATCAAGGCCGAGTTTTTCAAGGCTGGTTTCAAATGCCTGGATTGCAGATTCATAACCCTGGTCAGAATTCCAAACCTTTGTTGTAATGAAAAGTTCTTCACGCGGCACGCCAGCATCTTTAATTGCCTGCCCTACACCTTCTTCATTTTTATATACAGCTGCCGTATCGATGCTTTTGTAGCCTGCTTTTAAAGCGGCTTTTACAGATTGGACCACTTCATCGCCGTCCTGGACTTTGAAAACGCCAAGCCCAAACCAAGGCATTTTTACGCCGTTATGTAAGGTTGTTGCTGATTGCAAATTTTCCATTCTTTCACCTCATATCGTCTATTTGTTACTGGATAATTTTCTCACATTCCGATTGTTTATCAAAATTTGTTGCTTTAATATTTTAGGCTCAGTTAAAGCTCATTGTTGATTTGGCACCCTGTTGATTGGAACGGAAGGCGCGAGACTCCAGGGGGGAAAAGCGAGTCAAAGGGAGACCCCATAGGCGCAAGTAGCCGAGGAGGCTTCCGGACCACCCGCGTTCGCTGAGCTTCTTGAGCAGAAATCAACAGGCCAGTTTAACAGAGACAAAATAGTAAAAAGCACTGCCATATGAACGGCAATGGTTAAAGGTTAACTGCGAGAACCCTTTTTTCAAGACGGGAATTTCGTTTTAACATTAAATGGCGAACTGATCAAACTCACCAGAGAATCTGTTTAGCCCCCGAAGAAAAAGTCCAGTACATTACCCGCAGTAGAAGAACTTTTATTATAGAACTCAGAATAACCACAGTTTTTACAATAGACAACAAGAAAGCGGTTATGCTGAATATCAAGCATTTTCGAAAGCCCGCTCCCTGTCATAGCAACTTCTTTTTGACCTGCATCTCTGCTTTCGCATTTAACACAGCCTTTTTTCTCCATATTATCCACCCCTTTGCTTCTCTTTTCTTTTTCCGATTGGCTTTTTCGTATAGATTGTTGTTTTTGAACTTTTAAGCTTGCCCGTTGATTTCCGCTGCAGTCACTTGCTTTCCGCGGGGAGGAACGGGAGCCTCCTCGGCGTTTCACGCCTGCGGGGTCTCCCGCTCCCTCTCTTCCCGCAGGCGTCAAGTGCCTTCCACTCCAATCAACTCAGTAATTAAAACTAGTTAGAAAGCAACATACTTTGCGAAAACAGCCTTACGATTAAAACTAAAAATAGGTTTCAAATATTCAAATTGTGATTTATATCACACTTAAGCTAAAATACCTACTATATAATTACAATAAAATAATGCTAATTATGATGAAAAAGCAGGTGAAGAAATGCAGGAATTTAAATCCCTTTTTGAGGAAATTGGCGGTACGGTAATAATTGAAAAGTTAGTGGAAGCATTTTATCCGCGGGTCTATGCCGATCCAATATTAAGTCCCCTTTTTGAAGGTGACATAAAGGAAATAAAACAAAAACAGCGCATGTTTCTTACACAGTTTCTTGGAGGGCCACCGCTTTATAGCCAGGAATTCGGGCCCCCTGCTATGAAGCAGCGTCATATGCCTTTTGAAATTACGCCCAAAAGGGCAGAAAGATGGCTTAGCTGCATGAAGGATGCCTTCAATGAAATAGGCTTGGATCAGAATCCAGCAGCCGGTCCCTTCTATGACCGGTTAATGCAGGTAGCCGCAATTATGGTTAATAGTTATGAATAAGAAAAAGACCTTCCATTAATTTGGAAGGTCTTATAGCCTTTTTAAAGTGATTCGAAATATTCTTTTGCATTTTCTGCTGATTGGAACATTTTCACTTCTGTTACTTCTTTTTCGTCATATGCAACTCCCAGGAACCCATCTGCAAGCTGGAGAATATCTGCAGAAGAAGTATTTTCTTCATCGACTATAACAGTCTCCTCCATTTCAAGCTGTCCTTTTTCCGCCCATGACTGAACTTCTGCTGAATAAGTATCTATATTCATTCCCTCATCGATTCGGTCATCCAATTCAGCAACGGACAGAGGTTTCTCTGCTCCTTTTTGGCCCTCCAGGGAATTGTTTTCTTCACTGTTCTTTTCCTCCACATTTACCTCTTCTGAAGCGTTATCTGTTTCGTCATCTGCCCCGCAAGCAGTCAGCAGCATCACAGCAGAGAATGCATATACCAATTTGCGCATTACATTCAGCTCCCTTTCCTTTTTTCTATTCTAGTATTCTATTACCCCATTTTTTCGGTTGCATTCATAGGAAAGTACAGCTGTTTGTTTTCTTGCTGGATAACGGGCGGACCTTGCCGCTGCATTTGCGGGTCATGACGCGATTACATCCCTAACAAAATAAGCACCACAACATAGGGTGCTTTCATTCTTCTATTTCTTTCTTAATTCTTCCCTATCAAGTGATTGGGGCGGTTTTTCAAGCCAGCCATTATCAATCATAATTTTTGCACCCTCTTCTGCATAACCTCCAACTTCTGCCATCATTTTCGCATAGCAGATAGCGAGATCCTTTCTTACGCTGGCTCCAATTGCTATGCCAAAGTCCATCACCCCAACAGCGGTGATACTGGCAATTTGAAACATCATTAATCGGTCAGAAAAAGGCGAAATCGTTGAATCTGTTAATGATCCATCCCAGGTGCTCGGATAAGCAACATCATCATTTTTTAATACATTGAGAAAATACTCAACATGCTCCATACTCATATCGTAGCCTTTTTTAAAATAATTGCTAATCTCTTTTTGCTTTGCTACCTGGCTGTATGCAAGCAACATTGTCTTTGCGATATTAGCTATTTCTATATTTGTTCCAAGATGTGCTATTTCAATCGCGAGCAATTGTCTTTTTTTGCCCACCAGTCCTCCCAGGAAATGATAATCGGTAACGTATTTCACTTTTTGGGGATAATTAATATAGGGTGAACGAATAAAATAACCCTTTTCTTCCATTGCATCTGAAGCCATATCAAATAGATTTTCAGTTTGTTCGTAGTATTTTTTAAAAAGACTGCGGACGTCTCTCCTTGCTGAAACTGATTTTGCAAGTGAATAAGCATTTAATCCTGTTCTCCCCAGATGATGCATGAATCTTAAATAAGTTACATCCGAAAAAAGCTTAGGGGCATCTTTGCTCCAATCGTTTTCATTAAATCCATTGGGTACGGGGAAATTTTCTTTTTTAAACAATGAACGAATGTCTTCTATATGGTCCCGGGCAATGGATAAAGCATATTCCAATACAGGCAATACATCAGGATCTTCGTATGTATTAATATAATGCTGAATGCAGCAAACTGCTCCTGTGTCTGCTACATAAGTATTCCAAAGCATTGCCATTTCAGATGATATTAATTTGGGAATACTGCTTTCATTCATATTTTCACCAGCCATTTATTTAAAATTATATTTGTATACTATTAATTTTATCTTCTCCTTTAATAAGGGAATTCATTCGCTTAAATGGAAATAAATTACCAAAAAAATGAACCGGCTTTGTAAGAGCCAGTTCCTCAATTCTTTATGGCAGCTTTAATTCTCCCGTTTTTGAGTAGCCTTCCATATGATAGGCAGCAATCCTTTTTGGTGATAAAGCATAGATATGATCACCGATATAAATGAGCCGTTCAATAGAGTTTTCCCACTCCTCATATACCGCATCGGTTTCCTGGTAAGTGAATGTCGTTTTCTGTTGAATCCCCTCATTAGCGTCTATTCTGTAAACATAAGCTCCTTGGAATTCAAATCTGGATTCAAATTGGCTGTCTTCAACACTTTTGTAAACAGTAATGGGAAAAGCAAACAGGTTTTTCTTTTTGTGAAAAAGGAGGGCTTTATGGTCATAATTTAAAGGTGAGTAAGTCCCTCTTCCACCAATTATTTCAGTATCTTTTTCTATTGGGTTATTCATATCACTAACATCGAAAAGAGATATTTTGACTCCTTCTGTTGTAATAATTGGCTGGTTTCCTGATCCCTTCCCAGCCATTACCTTTGTATTATGGCCAAAGCCAATTAGATGATTTTCATCCAAGGGATGCAGATAGTTGCTAAAACCGGGTATTTTCAGTTCACCCATTACCACTGGTTTTTTAGGATTAGAACCATCGATTACAAAGAGCGGGTCGGTTTCCTTAAAGGTAACCATATAAATTCGATCATTCATGAACCTGGCAGAGTAAATTCGCTCACCCCTTGCAAGGTCTTCGAGCTGGCCAATCTGCTTTAAATTTTCATCCAAAATATAGAGGTTATTGGATGACGGGTTTCGATCGTCCCAAGCTCGGCCCTTTGTTGTGACTATTCTGAATTTTCCTTTATATTCATCCATTGAAAATTGATTTAGGACCGTACCGTTTACTTCGGCTGTATTTTGAAACTCTACTTTTCTGCCGTTTAAGTTGAATTTATAGATACTGGTGTCAGGGCTGAATACACGATCTTCTGTAATTGGTTCATAATGATAATTGGAAACAGCCAAATAGAGATTGTTTTTGGACATAAATAGTTCAGTTCCGCTGCCTAAATAGGTTGTTATACCCAAATCTGCTTCTGGGCCTTCCAAATCCATAACCGCTATATTCGTATAGTTTGCATTTCTGGAATCTGGAAAGTATTGAATTTCGTTATAATCGATTGCTTCTAAATCCCTGTTTTTAGCTGTATCGGAATAGCGAGGGCGCAGGTCTGCATTTTCATTTTTTTCAAGGATCCAAAATTCAGGATAATGGCTTGTAACCATATAAACCTTTCCATCCATTAGTCTCGAAGCAAGCAAACTGCCTTCGATTTCAATCTCCCTTAACAGTTTTGGCTGTTGTTTATTTTGGACATTGTACACGATGGCTTTTGTTGATTGAAAAGCAGGTGCAATCATCAAATCAACTGCTGTTTTCCCCTGATTTTTAGCCAGCTCTTTATAGCTATGGCCCATGACTATTAATTGGTTTTCTTCCAAAAATAAGTGAGAAGGAGAAAAGGATGAATTAAAAGTAAGTACGGAATCCACTTCCATTTTGTCAGCAGGCACTGCTTTAATAATCTGCACTTTCCCTTCGCTTATTTTAAAAATATGTGTGCCATCCGTTTTAACCAGGTCAGCTTCGTCAATTCCCTGCACTTGAACATTAGTCTCCGAGAAATCCGCCCCGGCTGTATCAGCTGCACTTTTTTCATTGCTGCTTTGCTCGCTTACTGCAAAATCCCTGCCAGAAAAATACTTCTGGCCCTCTTTCAGCAGTTGTAAAAAGTAAGCATTTAACTTTTCCTTTGACCCAATTGTAGGCAGGGTTTCCTTAACCGTAAAAGCAGCTTCAAAGGAACGATTTAAACTTCTTCCTGACTCTGCTTTTATGCCTGTTGTAAAAACTAAAGAATAATGAGGGAAATTCACTTTATACCCATTTTTCGGGGGCTGGACGAGTACGGTTTTTTTGTCCCTGTCCAGTGATACACCGACATCCTGCTTCTTGCCATCTTGATCCGACACATAGACCGTTTGGCTATTAACACTTTGAGCATCCAGTTCTTTTGAAAACTCAACCTCCCAAACTTTATCTTTCAAGACAATGAGTTCTTCACTCTTTCCTGCAAGGTCACTGATAATTTTTAGCCGGGTCCCAAAGACAAACGAAACGATTAAAATTAAAATAAGCGCCATGCCGCCAATCAAAATCCATTTTCTTCTCATTTTAGACACCCCTTTAAACCAATTGACGGGTTCAATCTTCCAATTGTTACAATTTGCAATGGATATATTTTCAAAAATTAATGAACTCTTTTGCGAAGAGAGGTAAAATGGAAATTATATCAGGATGGGAAAGAGGTTTTATCTGTGCAAGCAGGTGCAAACAAAAATTACGGTTTTTTATTGTTAATATTGGCAAATATGATTTGGGGTGGAAATTTTGTGATTGGCAGAATTGGAGTGGATTATTACCCGCCGCTGCTTTTTTCTCTATTCAGATGGCTGATTGCATTTCTGCTTCTTACTCCTTTTATGGTAAAGCCGCTCAAAAAGGATTGGAAAATTCTTTGGCAGCATAAATCTGTCCTTTTGCTTTTGGCAGTGACAGGGGTGGCAGGCTATAATACGATTATTTATTTTGCCCTGCAATACACAACCTCCATTAATGCATCTGTTGTGAATAGTACAACTCCTCTATTCATTGCAATCTTTGCCATTTTTATTTTAAAAGAAAAGCTTTCATTTCATCAGATTGCTGGAATCATTTTATCTGTTCTGGGAATTTCATTCATCATTTCAAGGGGTTCCATTGATGCTTTTCTTTCATGGAGTATTAATGCAGGGGACCTGTTTGTATTAACTGCCGTGTTTTTATGGGCATTGTATTCCGTTATTGGGAAAAAATATTCGGGTATATTGCCGGGGCTTTCTACGTTTTATGTGACTTCATTTCTAGGCATTTTGATATTGGCACCTTTAAGTTTGATTGAATACAGGCTCTCTGGTGTTGAACCGTCCTTCTCGATTTTTTCGATTGGGATTCTGCTATATGTCGGCTTTCTGGCCTCCATTGTCGCATTTTTATCATGGAATTATGGAGTTTCAATAATTGGAGCATCGAAAGCAGGTGTTTTTCTTAATCTTCTACCTGTTTTTGCGACTATTTTTGCGATTCTATTCACCTCTGAATCATTATATCCCTACCAGATAATAGGCGGATTTATCGTTACTTTCGGTGTATTGCTTTCGTCCAGGATATCTTTTCGAGTTAAGAAAAAGAATATTAAGCAGAACAATATTTCCCCATATAAAGCCCAATAAAAAAACTCCTCGATTACTAGAATAACCTAGATAAATGAGACACTATAAAACACCTTCGAAATGGTACACTTAATTAAAGTGTTAATTCGGAGGTGTTTTTGCGTGGGCAAAAACGTATATTCAAATGAGGTTAAATGGGCAGTAGTTAAAGATAAGATGAGTGGTCAGTTTACGAATCAAGAAATCATGGAGAAGTATGGGATTAAAAATGTGTCTCAAATCAAAACGTGGATGAAATGGTATCGTGAAAATCAGGTGCATCGATTCGACCAACCAATAGGTAAACAATATTCATATGGTCATGGACCTGACAGTTCAAGTGATGAAGAGAAAAAAGAACGCCAAATGAATCACTTAAA
>NZ_VLKI01000005.1 GCF_007830235.1 Cytobacillus oceanisediminis | reverse complement strand
CTTTCACTGGTCCTATCACAGGAGCAGTCCTAGTTAGTTTCTTTTTAGGTTTTTCGTTGAAGTCCTCCATCTCTGCATACTTCTTAACGGTTCTGGGATCTCTCCCCATTTTTTTAGCCACACTGGAATATCCGCAGCCTTTAAAGTTAACTTCATGTCTGATATAATTAATCTCGGCCACAGCCAACATCTCCTTAATACCTCCTGCACGTTTTGTACCCAACAGGAAGTGTATGTGTATTTGGGAATGTTGACAAGTGGCCTTTTTTAATTTGTGCAGGCCCCTCGGGGCCTGCACAAATTAAATGCCATAACCTACATTTTTATGATGCCATAAACAATAACCCAACGGTTGCATTTACCGTATCTAAATTACTATCCTCAGAAATCCCTTTCACTAAACTCAAGGCTGGAGAGGCTATTGAACAAAATGTAGCATAACTTATCATTCTCCATTTAAACGTTTTCATTGTATCTGAAATATCTCTAATCTCATATCCTGAATTTTCAGAAAACAACTGTATTCTTTCATCAATTTGATTTTCTGGAAGGAGTTCAAGATTGAGGATAAACTCTTCTACGTATCTACGAAATCTTGTTAGCTTATCATAATGCTTTTCCTTAAATCGATAAATATCATACGGGTCTTCTACAGAAGAAGGAACAGGTAATACTTTTTCAATGATTCTAGCCCGAAGTTGTTCTTTTAGTAAATCTCGGGTATTCTTTTTCCTTACATTAGGAAGGAAATATGATAACTCATTATAACTATCAGTAAGAGGTCTATATTCTGTAAGTGTTCCTAATACTGTTGCTAGATATGTCATAAAATTAGATGCCGTATAACTCTCTACAGTGTACCAAGACCCTCTCCCCTTAGTTGCCAATCCTCTTTGTTCTAGCTGATGACCAAGGCTTCTAAGCTTCCCCATATGTATTTCTGTTGTTGTTCTAATTACTCCATCCTGACCTATTAACCCTAACCTTCCCAACTTAGAGATAGAGCAAAATACAGGGTTATTATCAATAAACTCTAAGAATGCATCTTCGAAATTAGGCACATTCCATAAATGCTGTTCTGGTACTACCTGCTCTATCAACTCAGCCTCTACTAATTTTCTCGTATGCTCGCCTAAAAGATTTGGCTTATTTAGGAACTCTAAAGGCACGATAGACCCTACCTTATCCCAATAGAACAATGACCCCATTAGCCATTGGCTTTTAGGAATTGAAATCGAGGGAAAGTATAATATTTTATTCACTATATTGTCTCCTTTCAAATTATATTTTACTTTTCCTTCTTTCTTACATAAATTTTTCCTTTTCCTATCATCGAACTACCTTGGCTTATAAATATTAACCCTATGCCACTCCATATAATGTTGTTGTCTCTCATTTATATCAATATTCATAGTGCCATTAATATTAAGAAAAACCTTTGTAGCCACATCTAGACTCTCAGAAACCAAAATTATTCCATCACCATCAAAACTAATATATCCCTTATCAAACAACGCATCATGATTAGGACAAAGCAACAAACCGTTATTTACATCTAACCGCTCTTGATTATTAGATTGACTCCAAGGCTTTATATGACTCGCTATAAGAAAACGCTCATCTGAAACTCCACATAATGTACATTTTCCCTCATTTGCTAAAAGCTCATTTTTGAATGCTGATTGACCGATTCTAGATTTAATAATTTGCTCTTTCTCTGTGTCTGTTATGTCATTATTTGATAGCTTTCCAATAGCATTTAAGGTTGCAACATCTTGTAAGCTGCCTTTACTAGAATCCCATAACTTTTGAAGTGCCATTGCTTGCTCTACAGGTAGCAAATAATTCGTCTGCTGTCTTAGCCTTAGGATTAATAATTCATTTAAAACAGGATGCTTTAAAAGAGTTATTCTACTAATAAATCCATCTTCAGGTCTAACATCCAGAACTTCTAACTCTACAACAAGATATGAGTTTTCCCAATCATTTGTGTGCCAATATGCCTTAAAACTTTCATCATCAATTTTCTTTATGGGTAAACTTTTAACTCTACACTTTGCTAATATTCCACCAGTCCCTTTTTGCGCACCATCTGACCTCCACAAATAGACTTCGTCATCTTTTTGGATTCTGTCAATGTAATGCTCTTGCCTTAATGACCACCAAATGATTTTATGATTATTAACATAGTTATCAATATCGAATATCTTAGGATTCCCTTGAAATATCCAGGTCTTAGACTCTTGGGTGGATTCTCTTGACATAGGGAGTCTAGCATTTTGGCTAGTGATTTTATTCTTAAAATAAGCCTCAAAATTTTTACGCAGCTCAATATTTGTATCCTTTACCCATGGTTCTCCATTGGGTCTGTCCTCTTTATAATGAACCATTGATACTTTATTCAACTCAAAAATTGAAGGGTCAATGGAAATTAACCATTCAAATGCACTGTATTTAGCAGCTGTCAGACCATTATGATAGCTTTCGTTGATTATTGAATGGTTTCTTAGTATGGTTAATTTATATCTACCTTCTCTCAGTTTCGTAGTTAAAATATAATACTCAGTTTCTTTAACTCTCTTCTTCATATATTCTTTATTAGCAAAACTATTATTATACATAAGTAAATCCACGAATTTCCACCTCCATTTATACCTATTTATAAAGAAAAAAAGAATACTTAGATACCAATAGGAAAATTATACCTTATAAATTACTATTTTTGGATAACCTACTATATTTAATTTCATAACAAAAAAACTCCAAAGTTCATCCACTTCAGAGCTTTCTATAGTATTGAATGTATCTCGATTTATAGAGCGTTTACTCGGTAAGAGCATTTAAAATTTAAATGTGATTTGATTGTTTTACTTAAATCATTAATAGCTTTTTCTTATAATATAAGCCTTGTGCCAACTCATCTACGTCTATCATGGACGTTATAACCATAGTAAACTGATATGTGTTTGAATTAAAGGAGGAGAAAAGCTACTATCAAATAATCCAAAGTATAAATAAAATTGGTACATGGTGACCTACTATATTAAAATTAATTTACAACAAATTCTACATTCCATTCTTCCTTTGGGACTCCAATAATCTCTAATATCTTAAGACTTAACCTGTATATATCCCTTGCACTAAAATCAACATTAACATATATATCATTTTTCAGTACGCTTCTTCTTTTGAATTTATTAATATCAGAAGAGAACAGGTTGGGATACTTTTCCTGAATAACAAAAAAGTTTCCTTCTTTTAATTGAATAACTTCATTAAGGGTCGTAATCCATACCTCTCTCCAAGTAGAAACCTCAAGGTTCTTACCAAGAATAGTTAACAATCTAGGGGAAGTGCCTTTAACGTCTTTTATTTCATTATTGTGAGAGCCAAAATAACTCCACACCTGCAAACACTTATCAGCTAATAAGTTCGTTCTTGCTTTTATTTCATCAATCCCCCAATTGTTCAAGTTCCGAAAGGTTTTATTTATTTCCAAATGACTTTCACCCAAATTCTTTCGTTTCTTTTGAAAAGTTTCATTTGACATTTCAGAATTATAAGCAGTAAGGGTAAGGTTTCCTAAAACATGCAAATATTCATCGAGAATGTTTTCCCATTCCTCACCTAAAGAAATTTTCCAAGAATCCGAAAGTGTTTGGGGCATTATATGTTCAATTGTCAGATTACCATAATTTATTTTTTCCTTATGCCGGTACGACTCTTCAATAGATTCAAGTATAAACTTTGTCTTCCTTGCTCTATCACCGCTCCCATACAAACGGGTTGTAAGTAACTTGTCTCTAAATTCTTGGTCTTTAGGATAACCTTTGTTTTGTAGAAAAGCTTTAACCTCTTCAAGAAGCTCTTTTGTAGAAAAACCATTAACCTTCTGAATTAGCGAAAGGAAAATCTTATTTAATTCATTTGTGGCAATATCGCAAACAAACCTTCTTATTAAATAGTTCTCTATTACGCTTACAATATTTACAAACTCCTCCGATAAAAGCTTTCCTTCTCTATATAGGGTAAACATATTCAATAGAAATGGATAAGAAGTTTTTGCCTCAATTCTGTTTATCTTGTTCAATGCACTTCTAAGCTTTAAATCATCAATTAAATCAGGATTTAGTATACATCTATAATACTCTGACAACCTGTGTAGCTCTTTAACATGCTCAATTATATCCCCAGAACTAACTGATTCTTTTAGTTCTAAATACACTTCTGAACTTCTAACAATTTTTCCTTTTCTCGCTAAAAAGTGCCTTATATATTCAGTTAGAGAGTCTTGATAGTAATCCTGCATCGGTTTCCAATACTCCTGATAAACCTCTTCATGTTTATCGCTGCTGATTCTCATAAAGAAAAAATTTCGGATTAGGTCAGCTTGAGTTAAAGGTCTACCTTTTGCATTTAGACTTTCAAATACTAAATAAGGATTATCATCAGATGCAAGAACAATGCTTACGAGTGAAAGCCTGGTTGAGAGCAATGTCTTAAATTCCTTAAAATCAATTTCTGTCTTACTAATTTTGTTTCTGAAATAATCATAGGCTTGTTTAATACCTGATTTTTCATAATTTTGTTCGGATGCATCTATTAGATATTTATATATCTGTCTATCTACTTGTGTGGGAAGAAGTTTATAGAAGCTATCTCCTGTTTTCCATTTATTCACCAATAAGTTTTCATGAATTTCTTCAGCTAGTTCCTTATCACCACTTTCTCTCGCTGCATCTCTTATAGCAATTAACAGAATAGATAAAGTTGTAAGCCTTTGTTGTCCGTCTATAACTATGTATTTTTGGACTTCGTGTGGCTCTGAATCCATCGACATACTTACTATGGAACCAATGAAGTGGCTTCTGTGTTCATGAGTAATACGAATCTCTAAAATATCATCCCATAATTGTTTCCACTGTGAAGTTGACCAACTATATGTTCTTTGGAAAAGTGGAATTACATATTGTTTTGTTCCTTCAATCATCGGCTGAATAATAGACTCTGTTGCTTTCATTAATTAAAAATCCTCCTCCTTCAATATCATTTTTTTCTATCATATAAAAGAATTTTTTAATAGGAGATAAAATCTAAAACACAAAATTTTTTCTACACCTTAACTAGGAATTATACCATATTTTTCTTTCTTTAACGTTCATAAATTAGCTCTTTTATAATAGTTAGATAATAAAAGTACTTTAGAGAAGTTTATATTTCACAAATTAGACACAAGGACTTTTATACTATAGAGCTAAATATATGCATGGGGGTGTTTATATGGAGAAGAAAGTCATACCGCATTGTCCTATTTGTTTGGAAGAAATGAAAGTGGGTCAAGAAGTAGTCCTGGATGGAACTTTTAAAGGCATTTTACATACTGATTGCAGCTATCTAACACTAGAGGAAGTTGAAGACCAAGGTTTGTACGAAGAGATAATAAGGAGAAATCAAAGATGGTTAAAACAGTTTAACCATACGATTATGCATTAATTGAAATAATCCTTCTCTACCGAGAAGGTTTTTTGATTCTTACAGCTCTATACGGTAGCCCCTTTCTTGTTAATACCCTTTTTTATCAAAATTTTACCATAAGTTAAATAAGGATTGGCAAAAGATTTGTATATATTTTGACAAGGATTGTTTTTTGTTAATCCAACTTTTCAGGGTTTTGTGCAAATACACCCTATATGCTAAAATTTTCTTGATGTAACTATAAAAAAATCGATTGGAGCAGGGGAAATGAAGAAGGTTTGGATAATAGGGTGTATGACCTTATTTTTGGTAGCCTGTGGACAGGATAGAGAACAGGAGAATGTTTCGTCCGGTACCAAGGGTGGAACGAGCGAAACGGAAACAAACGCCCAAAAAACGGACAATAATGAACATGAACCGGGTACGAAATCAGTTGAAGGTACAGATGAGAACGGGAAACAAATCATTGCTTACCATTTCCATGATGTGGAGTCATTACCAAGTACAAAGAGTTTCATTGTGGCAGTAGAAGCGATATTCGGAGCTGATCGCTATTACTATGAATACTCTAAAGAGTCTATTTCTAAGTTTGGTGAGATGGTTGCCTCCAATGATAGCAAAGATTATAGGTTTACTTTTGAAACTAAAAATGGAAAGGTTATTAGAGATTATGGTGACGGGTTTATTATAGATTTAGAGCTTGACCCAACATACGACCCAAGAATGGAAATTATTGATTTAATTCATTATTTAAAAGTAAGTGGTTTAATTAGAGAATTTAGCCCAACAGATGAGAATTACCAAAACGATTTCTACTACACGATTAATTTATATAATGCACGCGAGCCTGGTATGAATTATGAAGAACCAGCTGTCATATGGAAATTACGTGGTCAAACAATAACAGAAATGGATTTCTCCAATAAAAAGGACATTCTAGCGTCTATTCACCGCTATGGTAAATATGAAGGCATGTTCCCTCCAGTCGACTAACGTTTTTTTGGTTCATACACACATTATAAGTCCGGGTTGTTTTTTCTAGTTAATCCACCTAGGGGTTTTGTGCAAAACACCCTTCTTAGAAAAATCTTTCTTCTAGTATTCTGCCCGTTACTTGAATAAGATTTTTAATGAAATTCATATTAAAGTTACCTAATATCTGATAACCTCGTTGCCAAAAGTATTTCATAATAAAGTAAAGAACCTTCTAAGAGGTTCTTTTTTATGTTTTTATATAACTAAAACCATTTTAGCTAATTTGGAGGTCTTTAGGATAAATTTTATACATCGTTACTGCACCTTCAACACATCTCCGCTAATATCGGTCCAGCCCTCTACAAGACCGTTTGCATCAAAGTTTATGTAAGCTGCCCCTCCATACCACCAAGTCTCACCACCTAAAGGCATTTTATTGAGACTAGATGGCGTACCCATTATTTTTTTCACGTGTTCTTTAGTGGAACCTTGAGTAAAGACACCTTCAATCTCTTCTACGTTAGTTGATAATACTTCCTCAGTATTTGTATTAGAAGCTAAATTACTATTAATTTCCTTTTCAATTAGAACACCTGATAACTCATTACTTAACTCTACATTTTCCTCATTGAGTCTCATATTTTCTTTTGTGACATCCTCTAGCCTTTTATCTAAAACACTATTATCATTTTCTGCTTCAGTCAATCTTTGGATAATTGTATTTTTTTCACCATCAACTTCCGCTATCTGTCTTTCATAATAATATAAACCCCAAACCCCTATAGAAATGATACCGATAGAAAATACCAATAAAACTATAGCAAGGATTTTCCACTTTTTTGCATTACTATTCGTTTGTCGTATATTTGGTTGCGGTGGATGTTTTTCTTTAGGTTCTTCCTGTGTGTAGGAAACTTTAGATAGTACGTTAAAGTTAGTTGCCTTAAAGAGGATATCATTAAATAGCCTTCTCTTTTCTTCATTACTCAAAACGTCATATGCTTCTTTTACAAACTTAAACTCTTCTGCATTCCCTCGGTCTTTGTCAGGATGAACTTCTTTAACTTTTCTTCTATAGGCATTTTTTATCTCTTCAGAAGTTGCATAATATGAAACACCTAGAACCTCGTAATAATCAATAATATTCTTCATTTTTCCATGGCACCTCACTGGTCATTAAAAACAGAAGTTTGTTCTAATTAATACCATTTTTTATTTTGGGTCCTTCTGTAATTTGTTTCTTCCTACTTGAACAACTTCTATTACACACATTCCATTATATTTTAATAATAGTATTATTTTTTATATTTGTACTCCCTATGCCACTCCATATAATGTTGTTGTTTCTCATAGATATTAAGAAAAACCTTTGTATCCATATCTATACTTTCTGAAACCAATATTGTTCCATCACCATCAAAACTAATATACCCCTTGTCAATTAAAGCATCATGATTTGGGCAGAGTAAAAGACCATTATTTACATCTAACCGCTCTCTATTATTAGATTGACTCCGAGGCTTTTTATGACTCGCCATAAGAAATCTCACATCTGTTACTCCGCATATCTTACATTTCTCTTCTTTCTCTAATAATGCTTTTTTAAATATTGTTTGACCAATCCTAGACTTTACAAACATTTCCCTCCTCATTCTGCCGATAACCCTTTTCCTCTCCCTCTAAATTTCCTTCTATCAGTATTGTATGGAATTCTGCGAGAGGAGCTGCCCGCTTACTAATAAAGATAATAATCTCGTTCAATGTGCAGTTGAAAACATATCATATTGATATTTAACTTAAAACTGGAATAATCAAACTCCCCGCCTTCTTTTAACTGTCTTATCATGCTAATGATTCTTTCCCATTCCTTTTTGTTTCCAGTAGATAATCTATCCTGATGTGCGTGTATGGCTTTCAGGGTGGTTGAATGACGTTCTTTAAGGGTTTGATAATCTATTACGGAAATAGGACTTATATGAGTCGCTATTCCACTATTAATTCGTGTAATGTTCTTTTCTCTATATGGCGCATAATACTCTTCTAACTCCAATTGTTGTTGCATTTCCTTTTCAAGTTTCTGTTTTTGATAATAGGTAAAAATCTTCCTCTGATGCTTTTCGAGTAAAGGAAGCCCTAAGGACAAAAGCCATTCAATTTCATCGTCTTGAAACCCTGTCGGAACATTTCTTATATATTCGTTGTTCACCATTTTTCTGAGCATTTCTTGTTGAACAGGTTTTGGAAATCCTTCAAATGCTAATCTTGCTTCGGATTTCAAGCCATCCAAGATACGTTCATGACATTTTCTTTTGTCGTACTCCTGCTTCATCTCTTCCAGTTGGTAGATTTGTTTATTCAGTAGTGGTAATCCCAAATTAACCTGTTCAATAATCACTTGAGGGATATTTTCTAAATTTAGATATGGTTTTAGATTGAATAGCTCCCCTTTGAAAACTTTCAAAAGGATTTCATCCCTTTCCAAGTCGATTTTATGGAAGCCATTTAAAATGTCCTTTACCAGTTCCGTAGAAAGATTTGTATGGTTCGATAAACAGGTTTTCCCAAACCCGAAAGTCATTTGCTTTTTCTTGTTCATGACGATGTATTGGTAACGAAGTGGATTGCCACATTCGCATTGATAATTCTTATTGCCGTATCCGCTATCCAATATATCCACTAAAACCCAATCGTCAATGTAACTTTCGACTTCTTCCAAGGTCATGGTATTTTGGATATCAATACCTTTGAAGATTGCTAGCACTTCAAGCCATTTTGCCTTCTTGCTTTGCTTGCTGTTTTCTAAAATAAACTTCCTTTGTTCAACTGAAAGCTGTGACATTATCTCTGAAACTTCACGTTCCGTTAATATTTTCGCCACTAAACCTTCCCCCTTAATTCAAATATTTACCATAGTGGATTAATTATACAATAGATTCATATCGACAATTACGCCAAAAGTTGAAAAAATAACCAATCGTTTATCAGAGAAGTGTTATCCTTTATGTTCTTAATGATGTTTAGGAGGAACTCTTCTTTTTTATGTATGCCAGCACTTCATAATTCAGCATTCATTCTATACTATATACTCCAGAGGGCGTTTAAATTTTTACATAGGAATGTGAATATTTAGTAATTAAAATACCAATACCGTTACTACAAGGAGGAGATATTAATGTTATTGGTTGAAATCATGATAGGCGTTGTATTAATAACTTCATGGATTCATTTTCAAATGTTAAAAAGAAAAAACAATTATAAAACTGCATTATTAGCTAGTCATATTGACTCGAGTGAAGAAATGAAAAGAACATTAGCAATGGGGTTATACCTTAGATTCAGGAAAGAGCAAGAGGATAATAATAACTCAATTAAAGCAAATTCAGTTTTCATTAAACAAGACCCTTTTACATTTGAATCGTTTGTAGCAGAAGTATTTGAGAAAGCAAGAGGAGGGAATACATGGGTATCACCACCAACTGGTGACTTTGGTGTAGATTTTGAGCATGATACTAAGGAAGGGAAGTATTTAGGTCAGGTAAAATGCTATAAAGAAGACGTACCATTCGGTCCAATTGCAGTAATCCACTCAAACATGATTAAGCAAGGGGCAATTGGAGGGTATGTAGTTACCACAGGTTCTTTTACCAAGTATGCAAGAGAATATGCAGAGGAATTAAATATTGAACTTGTTGATGGTGTTAGACTAGTTGAAATTTGGCTAGCTGGATTAGAAAATGCTGAGCAGGAAATTAAGCAAGTTATCCCTGAATATATATAAGTAAAAAGCCCTTCTTATCAAGAAGGGCATTCTTTATTTATTCTTTAGTTTTTTGAGCAATTCTAAAGCTTTCCATCGAGCGTATTCAGTTTCATCTTTTAGATAGTATACACTTTCTACTCTGTCGTATTTATCAAAAGTTATCTCCAAAATATCACCTTCATTATATAGATTCCCCAGTTCCTCATTGGAGATAACCTTTACGATAGTTTCATCATCTCTAAGTAACAAAACTGCTAAGTCGCCTTCAAATCGGTCTATAGTGTACTTATTTGACTTCACTTACCTTCACACCTTCTGCATTATATAATTCCGCAGCATCCCCATCATTGTTCCAGATATATGCTCCTGTCCATTTTAAGTATGTTGGTGGTTGGTCTTGTGCATTGTTTCCTGATGTTACATACACAGTTGCACCTGATTTTAGCACATAACCTTCTGGGAAATCATAAGTTTGATTACCCTCAACACTCACAAGCTTCCATCCAGTCATATCAATATCTATTGAATCATTATTTTTTATTGTAACAATCTCTTTATCCAAGTCAACATTTAAAATACTAGCCTTTCCAGATGGTTCTTGTGGGTCCCCTGGAAGGGAATCAGGGGTTCCATGTACTTCATATGTTATACCATTTGTATCAACAACTATATTTCCAGAAGTAACAGTAGAATATACCTCTGAACCTACAGACAACAATCTATCAATTACTTCAGAATGTGGATGTCCATACTGATTTTCCTCTCCATATGAAAGTACAGAAACTTCGGGTGATACTTCTTCTAAAAATGAAAGTGAAGAAGTAGTATTTGAACCATGATGACTAACCTTAAGCACTTCTGCTTCTACGTTGTATTTATTAATCATTTCATGCTCAGCTGAATAATCAGCATCCCCTGTCAGCAAAAAGTCGATCTCATTATATGATACCTTCAATACCACTGAACCTTCATTATTGTCTTCGCCATCTTCATAAGTGTTCAGCACCTGTATCTTAAGAGCAGAATCTATATCGATAAACTCTCCCTCTTTTGCTACCTTAAAAGGAATATTTTTCTCATCTATGATTGATAAATATTCCAAGAAAGTTTGAGATGTATGAGTAGCACCGCTATCTAATACTTGTTTAACAGGAAGAGTCTTTAAAACTTGAACTAATCCACCAATATGGTCTGCATCAGGGTGTGTAGCAACCAAGAGGTCAATTGATGATACACCGGCTTCCATCAAATAGGTAGGAACTTTTAAGTTGCTTAACTGTTTACCACCATCAACCAAAATGTTTTTCCCATTTGGCGTTTTTATATAAATACTATCCCCTTGACCTACATCAATAAAATGAACTTCCATTTCTTGACCTGGAACAGTTACTTTAAATTTAACATCTAACGCTCTAGCAAGAAAAGCAGAGAAATCTCCTCTTGAAAGTTTTGAATCAGTTCTAAATGTATTATCAGGATAGCCTGCTGTGATGCCATCGGCTAAAATTCTCTTAATATAAACGTAAGCAGACATGCCTGAACTTACATCAGAAAAAGATACCTGTAATTCCTCTGTTAAATCAAATGCCCGAGCTAAGAAGATTGCCATTTGTCCACGGGTTACAGGTGCATCCGGTCTAAACGTGTTATCAGGAAAGCCTAAAATTATCCCTTTTTGAACCGCTGAATCAATATAGCCAGAAGCTTTCACATCTGAGTTAACATCCTTAAATTTTGTGTCTCTTTGAGTTCCATCTAAATCTAATGCACGTCCAATCATTATTGCTGCTTGCGCTCGAGTGACTGTAACATTGGGTCTAAATGTACCATCTGGAAAGCCTGTAATGATATCTCCGTCTACGAGATAGTTAATCTCTTCAAAGAATCGGTGGTCTGAGGTAAGGTCTTTAAATCCTTGCGCGTATGTACTTTGCGAAAAACCAGAAAAAACAAGTACAAAAACAAAAAACAAGCTAAATAGTTTTTTCAATATAAATAACCTCCTTTATTTTCCATTTTAATTATAAAGGAGTAACTTAATAGTTTCTAGTAATATTAAAGATTCATTTTCTGCATAATTTTTCTCATTCTTTCAAAAAAAAGGTTACATTCTCCACACCCTAATTTCTACACATATTAGCTAAAGGTAATTACTTATTATGTACAAATTCTGTAAAAACTAATTAACCATTTACTATGAAACTTAATGAATAATAAATAAAATTGAGATTTTATCAAATTAGACTTTATCGTTTATCTTATGTATTATACCTAACTATAAAGTCATAGTTCGTTCTTTTAGATTAATAATACTTAACTTTAATAAAGTGCCTACGAGCAAGGCATACCTTAAGCATATTATCTTATCGTTTCGAGTACAATAACAAGGTTGTAAAAGTGCATTACTTTGATTTTTTCACATAAAAAGGATAGTATCGCACCTATCCTTTCCTTTACCATAATATTAGCTGATTTTCTCTCAATTTAGCTCTTTGGACATCAGATTCTTTAGATTCCTAATATATTTCTCTGTTTCTCCTTTAGAGAAAAATTCTTTAGCATTTTTACTTCCATAAACATCAATTGCAACCTTTAAATTTATACCCTGTTCCAAAAAAGACCTTAAATTCAGATGATTTATATTACGTAAACCAATCAACTTTGAATTCAGATATTTTATTTTTCTTTTTATTTTAACTTCAACATAACAATTGTTTACAGCTAGCTTAAAGTCAATTGTAGCCATTTCGTGCTTCTCTGCTATGTATTCTACAGCTTCTTCCCACTTTTCCATGTTTATTTTATACTTATTACTTGCAAATTTTATCCAATAAAATGGATTTCGCGAGGACTTTGACTGATTTAAATATCTGCTTAGCGGCAGCATATTCTTATATAAGTTTCCACCAATACAATATTTAATAGCTATCTTACTCCAACTTAAAGGGACGAAATGGTCAATCTCTATATTTTCAGTAGAACCTAACAATACACATTGATTTTTATAGTCTTTTAAAGCCTTCTCTTTATGTTCCTTTTCAAATGGATTAGGTGATAGTTGAAGAAAATATTTTCTATTTCTGCTTCCCTTTTTTATTTTTTCTCCATACCTAATGTGATAGCACTCTTTACAGATAGCACGTCTTCCATACTTTGAGCCTTTATGTTTATAAAAATTCTCTAAAGGCAGCTCCACATTCTTTCTTCTACAACTTGCTTCTGTACATTTTTTAGTAATTCCAGATACCTCTGTATTAATTTGAAACATCTCCTATTCAATTAAACTTCAATTTAGTATGATATGATACTTAGTCATAAGGATTCTATTACCAATATAATCATTTACATTCCTTTTAACTGTATTTCCCACCTCACTTCGTTCGGTGCTTTTGGCTCACCCTTTGCAAGCAAAGCGTTCGCTGGCTAGTAAGTTGCAAGCAACTTACTAGCACTCCAACTCTCTATCAGATACTTTTTTCCAAATCTCCTCAGTACTTCCATAAATAAAAATCATTTAGTGAAGAGTAAAAAAATCATTTGATTATCAATTTTTGTTTTTCTATAATAAGCTTCCCACTATCAATTAATTCCTTAATTTCAATGATTTCGGGGTTAAGGTATCTACTAAAATTATTTGAGCTTAAGTTCAAAACCTCCCTAACCTGTTTCTTGGGATAGACTCCTGGAGTAAGATTTTTTATATAGTTTACTAAATTTAATACCTTATTCTCTTTAGTCTTTTTTCGTTTATCATCTTTCTGAATACCTAACTCTACAATTTTCCCAATTTTCAGATTTTTCATTTTATTTGTTGCCAATTGAAAGACTTCTTCATCTGAATTTACAATATAGTATTTTGCATTTGGCATTATATTTCGTTGAATCCGCTTAATACTTTGATATATTTCACAAGCTAAGTGGGATACCTGAAGTAATTTATACTTATCCTCCTTAAATCTTCCTTTCTTAATATGAACTGGTCCTTCTATTTTAGCCCCACTAATACTATTTTGAAGGTAATTTATTAGATGAGCTTCAATAGGTATGTTGGGAGTACCAATAATCCAACATTGACTAAAATCCTTATAATTATTTTTTCCAATTAAATTACCAAACCAATTTATTGCAACTTTTTCATTTTTATAATCATCTCCTAAGCCTATTGACAGCATTCCCTCACGTTCTAGTGCAGTCTGAAGCTCATATATATGAGATTTTAAACACACTATTAAAACCTTATCTTCATTTTGCTTATTCCTAGTAATTAAACTCGAAATAGATTTAAAAAAATTTTCTTTATTCTTATTAATGGACTGTTTTCCAGAGTTAAAATTCACCCTATACGCAGTAGAATTATTATGTTTTACTATTCCTGACTGCTTCTTTAACTTTACATTTTTATTAAGTTTATATGTATAATCAATGTCTGCACTAGCATCTAAGATAATATTATTCTTTAATCCCCAAAGTTTTATTCTGGAGTCATAAGTACATAGCCTATCAGCATGGTAAATAACTGTATTATTCTTATCTACTAAGGTATAGAGTGTATCAATATAGTTTTCTATCTCCATGATATTATTTATAGAAAATTTGTTATTTTGTATCAAACTTCGAAAAGCAGATATTTCTTCTGTATTTACCTTAATTTCCTCTACAGGTACACAAACATTAATATCAAAAGACAATTTCGAATTCTTTATAGTTTCTAGGAAAGGTGTAGATACACGAAGAAATTCCGCATCTAATTCAGGAGGTATATGCTGCTGCACTTTTTTATAAGTGTTTGCAGTAAAACTATATACTGGGAAGTTTAACTTTTCATCAATAATTAATGTGTGTCTTCCCCTTGTAAAAGCATTTCTGAACTCATCATTTAAGCATAAGTCCATGTATCTTTTATGACTAATAACTAATACTCTTTTTTCTTCTAATTCATCTAACCTCTTACTCCAGTAACAACTCCAATTCTCACTTGTTATACCAAGTATCATATCTTCATTAGGAGATTTTTGAATATAATTGACTGTTTCTTCAATATCTTTATTAAACTTTTTAACTATAAGAAATTTTCTAGGTAGCCTATCTGGTAAAAACTCATTAACATGTTCTTTTATAATTCTATTTGTATTGAGGGATTTTCCCAAACCAGCTTCCATATTAATAACATTAAATACTTTGTAACCAGTTTCCCAATCAAGCAGTCTTTTTTCTAGTGTTTCTATTTTGGTAGTATATTTGTTTTTATACTCTACTGCATATGGGTCATGTTCAAATGGGCTAGGAAAGGTAATAATATCCTCTTCGTATTTTAGTTCCTTTTCTTTTCTTTCCTGGAGCAAGATTTCCTTTAGCATTTCTTCTGTCTCTTTTTGTGATGCTTTACCATCATCTGTTGAATAAAACTCTTCAAGTAATTTTTTGTGTTTATATAAAATATCTTCTTCATCAATAACTTCATGTATGTAATGGTAACTCATATAGCCCCTCCAAACTGTTATTTTTTTCATATCTTATCATGCACAGCAACCTTTGTCAATGAATAAATAATCTATCATCATATCACATACAATAATCCAGTGTCAATGGATTAATTATATTTTTTCTAAAATTCTCATAGAGGGTGTGCTATGACCTTGAGTCAAATATAATGTTCGAACAAAGGTGTTAACCACCCCCCCACTCTGTTTTGACCCAACGTATAATATTTATCCATAAATCCCCTCTCTATATACAAAATCAAGGGTATAATAAATTTCTTTTCAATAAGAGCATTGAATAAGGAGTTTCGGCAAAGAAAATTTTAGTAAAAGGATAACTAAAAGTATCTATTCCCCTGAATACTCACTTGTTAGATTTGGCAAGAGTAGTATTCAAGAAATATATGGATGGGTTAATAATGAGGATATTCCTATTTGTAATGAAGGGGCCAAAATATGAGTTGATTAGGTTATGGAGAATTCAGAAAGAAAATCGTATTGAAAAAGTAATACAGGCCTTTCTTCGAGGCAACTATTCAACTCAGGTTCGCTAGTCTTTAGATTTATTTATCTGTAAACTAGCCCCCCTTAACAAATAAGAGGGGCTATATTTTTTTATTTAAATACCTTATTCAAAGGGGAGTATATATTATGCTGCTTTTTAACGTCGGTATTGGTCATCTGAATATATTTCCTGACCATAGACATATCTGTATGCCCAAGTATCTTTTGAAGGCTGAATGGGTCCCCGCCATTTAAGATATAGAATAACGCTCCCGTATGTCTAAATGTATGGGGAGAAACTCTTTTGTTAATTTTGGCTATTTGCCCATACTCAGCTAGATTTTTCCGTACTGTATTATCTGATAAGGTTGTGCCTTCATAGGTTAAGAATAACATTTCAGAATCAAAGTCCTCAGTAATGGACAGATACTCCTTTAGTAACTTAATCGTCTTAGTTGATATAGGTACTACTCTAGTCTTTTTCGATTTTGTATCAATAGACTCTAATGTTATGTGCCCTGACCTTATATCAACGTTTTTTCTTTTAATGTTTACAAGCTCTGAACACCTAACTAGTGTATCTATAAGCACAAAAATAATGACCTTATCACGAAATCCTTTATATGTTTTATCATCAATCACTGAAATTAACTTTTTAACTTCTTCAGGAGTAAAAGACTCCAAAGTGTCCTCAATTGTTTTGACAGGTTTAAATTGCTCATGAATAGGGTCTTTTATATAGTTTTGCATATAGCAATAGCGTAAAAACGCTCTTATTGTTCGTATCCTAACATTAACAGTCACTGGATTTAATTGCTTTTCATCTAACATGTATGCAATATAACCTTTAAAAATTGAAGTTTTGAACTCCGTGTTTACTAGCTCAGATTGAAGATAATCCATTAAATAACTGAAGTGAGTGTAGTAATCATCTAATGTTCTAGAAGCAAGCCCTTCAATTTTTTTATCTGAAATGAAGTATTCAAATAAAGTTGTAATTGGAATTTCATTTAACTTAACTTTACCTGAGTTATTACCGATATTTTTTTTAAAATACATTCTCTTTACTTGTTTTTTTGACATAAAAAAACCTCCTACTTATTTGTAGAAGGCTATAGACAAATTTATCTAACGGTCTTTACTAACGGTCTACAACGGTCTTATGTAAAAATAACAAATAAACCGTTGGACTAATCATTTACCTTAGATAATAAAAAACCTTATTTGGCGGGACCGCCTGGGAATCGAACCCAGCTGACCTGGCACGCAGGTCACAAGCGGTTTTGAAGACCGTGGAGGGCACCAGCACCCCAATCAGCCCCGTAAAGACTCTTTTTATTATAAGGGCAAATGTGGCTGCTTTCAAGACAAATGCTTCCTTTCTTGTCGAAAAGGTGGACAAGGATTATAATAGGGACATGAAATTATGTGTGTAGGTGAAATAAATGCAACTTGAAGGCTGGTTTTTGTGGTTTATCTTATTCTGGGTTGTGGTTCTGATTTCTTTCTTCGCGATCGGCGGCTTTTTTATGTTCCGGAAGTTTTTGAAGCGGATGCCGAAAGAAGATGGCAAATCAGATTTGGATTGGGAAGAGCATTATGTGAATGAAACGCGCCATCTTTGGCAGCAGGAGGAAAAGGATTTACTGGAGGATCTGGTTAGTCCAGTGCCTGAGCTGTTCAGGGATGTGGCGAGAATGAAGATTGCCGGAAAGATTGGCGAACTTGCCTTAAAGGAAAAGGCAGATCAAATCGATCAGGATCTCCTGATTCGAGGGTATATTCTAGCCACTCCAAAACGGGATCATAAATTTCTCCGTAATAAATTAACGGAAAAACAGATCAATATGACTCCATACGAACACTTATTTTAAGCCATTTCGGATTCCCGGAATGGTTTTTTATTTAGGTTGTATTATCGCTAAATGAATATAAGGCAGGTGTGGATTGGAGTGGAAGGCACTCGACTCCTGCAGGAGTAGCGTACCAAGGGAGACCCCACAGGCGCGAATGCGCCGAGGAGGCTCCCGGTAGCCCCGCGGAAAGCGAGTGTCTGGAACGGAAATCCACACACACAAGATTTAATAACAAAACCAATTTTAAAAGGATAGTCTTTGAATTAAGCGAATAGACATTAAGAGTAAATATTTTACCCAAAGGAGAAATAAAATGACCACAAAAGAAGTATTATTAAACCAACTAGCCGCCTGCCTGGATGAACCCAACTGGTTTGTCCCTCTCACTGCAGCCGTCCATGGCCTCACAGCAAAACAAGCAACCATAAAATCCGGAACAGCTAATTCTATCTGGCAAATCGTCAATCATCTTACTTTTTGGAATGACCGGTACTTAAAAAGGTTCAAAGAACAGCCGCTTGAAGAAGGACACATCACCAATGATGAAACCTTTAACAGTAGTGCCCCTGCCAATGAAGAAGAATGGCAATCTGCCGTAGCATCACTGCAAGATGTTTTATCTGAATGGAGGCTTGCATTAGATGCATGCGACGATGAAAAGCTGCTCGCTTCAGCATACCAGGACCGGACTGACCCCTGGTCATCTGTCATTGGCAACATTACCATCCATAATGCCTACCATATCGGGCAAATAGTCGAAATCCGCAAGAAAAATGGGATTTGGGATGCCCAGAATGGCGTCCACTAAAACTTCCATACACAAAAAGCCGCCGAACCCATGCCCGGCGGCTTTCAGTATTATATTGTCGTCTTCGGGCTCCCCGCTCCATAAAGCTCCTGATGCAGCTTGCGATAATTCATATACATCGCAATCCTCCAAGGCACAATCATGGCAAATGCAAGAATCCAGAACATGCCGCTCAGCTCACCATAGTCGATCGTTGAACTAAGCACCATTTTTCCAATAATCCGTACGACAAGCAATCCTATCAATATAAAAGCAAATGCTTTTGAACGTTTCAGGTAGATTTCGTTGTCCCTGATTTCAAAGGAAGATGTTTTGATCAGCAGGATGGAGAACAGCATTCCAACTGAGGCAGCTTCCAGGATCTCCATTGGAGTCACTCGAAAATAGGGGACGACAAACATGAGCGCACCTGTGCTCATGAAAATCGGCGGCAAGATGATTTTCTTGGCGGAAGCCGGCTTCTTGGCTGCCTTCATGCGGATGAACATCACGAAGATTGCCATAAACACGGCGCCGATTGATGAAATTAATACAAAATCCATTCGATTTCATCCTCTGTTTCATTAGATTACTTTACTTATTATATATTAAAAGGCTTGGTTTAGATACGATTTTTGAAAATGTCCACTATTAATTAAGCTCTGTTAAAGCTTATTGTTGTTTTTTAGCACCCTGTTGATTGGAGCAGAAGGCACGAACTCCTCCAAAATGCATTCGCATTTTCTTCGTGCGGTGTTTATTAGGATGCTTATTCAACGTCCTGCGGGAGTGCGGCAAAGGGAGACCCCGCAGGAGCAAAGCGACGAGGAGCGTGGGACCGCCAGCGGAAAGGGAGTGCCTCGTGCTGAAATCAACAGGCAAATTTAACAGGCCATTAATAAAAAAAAGCCAACTCCATCTGATACCCGGACACATCCTTATGTCCAGGGTACCTGAGTCAGCTCTTAGCTTAATACCCGATTAACTGCTTCTAGTACTCGCCCCTCATCAAAAGGCTTTACAATAAAATCCTTTGCACCCGCTTCAATGGACTCGACCACTACCTTCTGCTGGCCCATGGCAGAGCACATGATAATCTTCGCATTTGGATGATCTTTTTTTATTTCCTTCATGGCCTCAAGTCCAGTCATTTCCGGCATGGTGATGTCCATCATCACAAGATCTGGAAGGTGATCCCTATATAGCTGTACAGCTTCTTTGCCGTTCTCCCCTTCTCCTACAATCTCATGGTCGGCTTTTTCTAGAATACTGCCCAGAGTGACTCTCATAAACTTTGCATCATCGACTATTAAAATTCTTGCCACCGCTGTTTCCCCCTTGTACTGCATTGGAAGCTCTATCTCTATTATACTTCTATCATAGTTAAAAATACCCAAAATTATAAAACAATAAACTCCCTGAATAGTAAAATAGCAATATTTCCACATAAATACAATTATCCACGCTGAAAGAACACATACTACAATATATCGAACTATCAGACAAATTTCAATTTAAAAAGTGCGACAAATTTCGACCAGCACTCTTTTGACTAGTAGCCCTTTTTACTTATATCAAAAAAAGCAGCACATTCCCAATTTTGAATGTGCTGCCCATTTTTTAAAAACCAGTAAATCCGCCGAATAAAGGTGATAAAATCGCGATAATCTTAGTCATCCAGTCAAAGAACAGGACAACACCCATGATCATCATTAACACACCGCCAATTTTCATAATCTTGACGCTGTTTCGCTTGATCCACTGCAGCTTTCCGACGAAGAAGGAAAGCACAAAGAATGGAATTCCGAAGCCAAGAATATAAGCAATCATATAGACCATAGCTGATCCTGGATTAGCTGCAGCAAGAGATATTACCGCTCCAAGAATCGGCCCTGTACACGGTGTCCAGCCGGCCGCAAATGCCATCCCGATTAAAATCGATCCAAGAAATCCAGCAGGACGGTTTTTAAACTCGAAACGTCTTTCCTTCATTAAGAATTCCGGCTTGATCACTCCCACTACAACCAGCCCGAAGAAGAAGATAAAAATGGCTCCAAGCTGGCGGATCACATCCTGATATTCATTAAAGAAGCGTCCGATAAAAGTGGTTCCAAATCCAATCGCAATAAAGATCGCCGAAAAACCAAGCAGGAAGAATAATGTATGCAGCATGCTCCGTCTTTGCAGCATGGCATTCTCTTCTTTAATCTCCCCGACGGACATTCCTGTAATATACGATAAAAACGCCGGATATAATGGCAGGCAGCAAGGTGAGATAAAACTTAAAAATCCTGCCCCCAATGCAATAAATACATTTAAATCTGTCATATCCACAACTCCTGATACTCATTCGTTCCTATTTATTCTAACAAATACCATGCTGAAAAGATAATGGATAGAATGTGAACGTTTTGTGTCAAATAAATACTCCAAGAAGTATACAATTGAGCTCGATTTTTAAATGTAGTGATGAACTCAAATAATGATTCCAGGCACCCTGTTGATTGGAGCGGAAGGTGCGAGATCCTTGGAAATGCATTCGCATTTCCTTCGTGCGGTGTTTACTCGTGGATGCTTATTCAAAGTCCTGCGGGAGTGCGGATCAAAGGGAGACCCCACAGGCGCATAGCGCCGAGGAGGCTCCCTGACCGCCCGCGTTCGCTGAGTACCTGCAGCGGAAATCAACAGGCCAAAGTAACAGAGACATTTTTTAAGTAAAAACAAGTATTAACTGGAAAATCCTTGACATCTCTGGAAATATCCCCAAACAAGCTCTATAATAAACCATATTAATTTTCAACATAAAACATGTTTTTTTAATGTAAATGTTATTAAACTTTAAAGGAAGTTTCTTTTGAATTTATTACCATAATTCGATATACTATAGTATATCTTAACAAATTCTGTTATTATCTTTCAGCATTTGACATGGAACCTAATTGGCAGCTGAATTTTACATAATGCGACGAGAAACCACCAGAGAGGAATTATTGGCCATGTGTAAACAAGAATTGCTTTCATTGATCGAACAGAAGAGAACGGAGTTAATTCAAGTGGCCATGAAAAGCGGCTTAAACTCTTCGGCGGCAATCCAGTACAGCCAGGAACTTGATGCCCTATTAAATGAATACAATCGAATCTTTATTAAAAAAGTGCAAACCCAATAAAAAACAGCCATGTTTATTTAAAACGGGCTGTTTTTTTATGTAGCACGCCTCTTCTTTAATTCATTCTCTCTGCCGTTTAAACACCTGCTGAAGAGGCATGTACAGTGGAATTGGTAAATATATTTAGGGATAAGGGTAATGTAGGTATCATATTGTCAAGAAAATACTTAGGCGTTTATTTTGGGAAAAGATATCTTGGGAAATTGCCCGTATATTTTTATTTTAAGCAGAAGAACCGCTTCCAAAAATGTTATAATTTGAAAAATAAAGTAAAAGGAAGAATTTAATTTGGCCATTTATATTTTTGTTTTTATTGTTTTCTTGATTTATTTGCCCATTTATTCAGCAATCAAAAAGAAATATAATATTCAAGAACCTAAAGACAAAGAAAAAATGACATTTACCTATATTAATAAACTCCATAAAATTGTTGAGAACAGTTTGACCGTAGTAATATTAATCGGATTATTTTTATTAGGTTTTGTTTTTAAATATGATTATAGACCAAGCTATCTTATTGTATCATTTTTGATTATTTTTGCTGCTCGAGGGATTATGGAATGGAAATACGAGAAAGAATCCAGGCTATATTTTCTCTCTGTATTATCCATCGCTACACTATTTATTGTATTCCTTGGGTTTGAGTTCCTAACTTAAGGAGATAAAAATGCAGACTCAATCTGTCCGTGAACTTGTAATAGTTATTGTGTTAATTGGCCTATCCACTTTTAGTCTGTTTCCTGAATTTGGGCTAAGTAATAAAATCGCCTTTATGTCTATTTTCTCCGTCATGTGTATGATCGAGTTTTTCAGAAATTTTAAAGAAAGCAAAAGCAAGGCTTTCTTTGCCATAGGTGTAATGATTGTAGTTGTCTGGAGTTTCATGAATACGATGTAAAAAACAAGCAGCCTCCCAGCGGGCTGCTTGTTTCATTTAATGCTTTGTAATCGCATTTTTAAGGATGCTCATCCAGCTTACCCAACTGCATCCTCCACTTTTTCAGCAGATCCATTCTGCAGCAAGTACATTTTATGATACAAACCGCGTTTAGCGAGAAGCTCCTGATGCGTCCCTCTTTCAACGATTTCTCCCTGATGGAGAACCAGAATCAATTCTGCATCCTGAATGGTAGATAGGCGGTGGGCAATCGCAATCGTCGTCCGGCCCTTCCGCATTTTTTCCAATGCGATTTGGATCGCTTCTTCCGTTTCTGTATCGATATTTGCAGTCGCTTCGTCCAAGACCAGAATTTTCGGATTGGCGGCAATGGTTCTCGCAAAGGCGATCAGCTGCCTTTGTCCGCTTGATAAAGTAGATCCCCGCTCCACTACTTGATGGTCATAGCCGTCTTCCAATTTATCAATGAATGTATACGCCTGAACAAACTGGGCTGCTGCTTCAATTTCATCATCTGTCATATTCTCATTATGAAGCCTGATGTTATCCTTGATCGTTCCGTAAAAGAGGAAAGGATCCTGAAGAACGAGCCCCATTTTCGTCCGGAGTTCATCCTTTGGATAGGATTTAATGCTTTTTCCATCAATGAAGATATCTCCGCGTTCAAATTCATAGAAACGCATCATTAAGTTGATAATTGAACTTTTTCCACTGCCCGTATGTCCGACTAACGCTACTGTTTCTCCCGGCTTGGCTGTAAAAGAAATATTCTTCAGCACATCCCGTTTTCCGTCATAGGAGAAGCTAAGGTTTCTGAACTCGATGTCTCCATCTTTGATTTCGGCAGCGTTCTTCTCCTCCTGTGCAGGTGCGAGTTCCTTTTCATCCAATAGCGCAAAAGCTCTGGAAGCAGCGATGATGGCCTGCTGGTACATAGAAAGCCTCATCATAATCTGATTCACCGGCTCAAAGAAACGGTCCAAATAGCTGACAAACGCATAAAGCACACCGATCTCTATTGGGCTATTAAAGGAGGAAATTCCAAAAAAGCTCAATACTATGATGAGTGCCAGTACATAGACAAGGTCGATAGCCGGTCTCAATAATAGGCCATCCATTTTGATATTCCGCATCCCAGCGTTGTAATGCTGCTCATTAATATCGCCGAATTCCTTCCGCAGCCTTTTTTCCTGCCTGAACACCTGAATGATGGACATCCCCTGCAGTGATTCGCTCAGCTTCGCATTCAGCTGGCTCAGCCTTTCCCTTAAATCCTTATAAAAAACCGAACTATATTTCCGGTAGGTTCTCATGATCATAAATAGGATCGGCAGTATCACTAGACAGAACAACGCAAGCTTAACATTCAAAATAAACATAGCCACAAATATGCCTGTCAGGAGGAAAGCCCCCTGAATGAACGTGACCAATACACTCACGAACATATCTTTGATCGCTTCGGTATCATTCGTTACCCTTGAAACAATGCTTCCTGCCGGTGTTTTATCAAAGTATTTCAAGCCCAGTGACTGTACTTTTGAAAAAACATCAACCCGCAGCTGCTGGATGATTTTCAAAGCGATTTCCTGAAACTTCAACAGCTGAAAATATGAAACAAGCACATTCAAGATTTGAATGCCAAGGTAAGCAGCGCCCAAAGCAAATAACGGCTCAAACACAATGTTTCTAGGTGTTAAATAATCATCGATAAAGATTTTTACCAGAATCGGCCCCAGTATGTCCCCTATCGTAGTTACCAGGAGCAAACTGAAAGCGAGCAGAATCGTTTTCTTATGCGGTTTAGTATAAGAGAGCAGCCGGAACAGGACCTTTCGCTGCTCTTTTCCTTTCATAACTGGTGTTTTTTCCATTTTCTTATCCCCCATGCTCCACAAGCTCTTCCAGCTGCTGGCGCAGATACATATTCTTATACCAGCCCTCTTCAGCCATCAAATCATCATGCGTACCCCGCTGAACGATCTTTCCTTCATCCAGCACAAGAATGAGATTGGCATGCTGGATGGCACTAAGGCGATGAGCGGTAATAATTGTTGTTTTGCCAGCCCGCTCTACTCGTAATGAAGTAAGAATCACTTCCTCTGTTTTGGCATCAACAGCAGAAAGGGAGTCATCCAAAATCAATACCTCCGGATTCATGAGCAATGCTCTCGCAATGGAGATCCGCTGCTTTTGCCCGCCAGAAAGGGATACCCCTCTCTCGCCGACAACCGTTTGATATCCATCCGTAAATTCGAGAATATCCTCATGGATATTGGCGAGCTTTGCTGCAGCATAGACCTCTGCAAGCTCGGCATCCGGCCTTGTAAAAGCAATATTTTCTGCAACAGTGGCAGAAAACAGGAAATGCTCCTGCGGTACATAGCCAATGGCTTCCCTCAGCTTCTCCATTTTATAGCGGTCAATTTGATGCTCTGCAAAAAGGATTTCCCCTTTATAGCCTTCAAACTCTCGAATCAATAGTTTCAGCAGGGTTGTTTTACCAGCGCCTGTTTTTCCGACAATGCCGAGAGTCTCGCCCCTTTGCAGCCTAAAGTGAATTTCTTTCAGCAGTGCTTTATTTTCTCCCGGATAAGCGAACTCCTCAATTTTGTATTCGATATTCCCGCTTGGAACTTCATTGATTCCAGACTGATCATTTTTAATATCGACTTCTTCTGCAAGTAAAGCGGAAACACGGTCATACGAAGCACGGCCTCTCTCCACGATATTGAACAGCCAGCCAAATGCCAGCATCGGCCAAATGAGCAGCCCTAGATATGTTGTAAACGACACAAGCTGCCCAATCGTCAATTCTCCTGCCAATACATATCTTGATCCGAACGCAATGGATAAAAAGAAAGAGATCCCGACAATGATTGAAATGGTTGGGTCAAATAAAGAATCTACTTTGGCCACCGAAATATTCTTTCGCACCACATCTTCAGATTGTTTGCGAAAATCTTCAATATCCTCTTTTTCCTGTCCAAATGTTTTAATGACTTTGATCCCGGATACGCTCTCCTGCGTTTTATCATTTAATGATGAAAAAGCCTCCTGCGCCTTGTGGAATCGTTTATGCAGAAGCGTCCCATACCAGCTCGTAAGCAGTGCCATGAATGGCATCGGAATCAAGCTGATAAGCGTAAGCTTCCAGCTAATCGTCGTAGCCATGGCGATGATCACGAAGCCGCCTGTCGCCAGTGAATCCACAAATGTGAGAACCCCTGCTCCTGCAGTCTGCTGAATAGCCTGGAGATCGTTTGTCGCGTGTGCCATCAAATCACCGACACGCTTTTTCTGGTAAAAAGACTGCGACATTTTTGTAAAATGGTGATAAAGCTTATTCCTCAATAACTTGGAAAGTTTAACCGCCGATCCGAAAATCATGATCCTCCAATAATAACGGAGCACATACATCATAAGCGCAACAACAGCCAGGAGCCCAATCCACATCAATAGCGTTTGTGCTGTCAGCTCTCCATTTTTAATTGAGTCGACCACAATCCCGACAACCTTTGGCGGAACCAGCTGCAGCAGCGCCACAAATAACAGCAGAATAATCCCGTTTACATACGCCTTTTTCTCCTGTTTAAAAAACCACATCAAATCCAAAAAGACCTTCATACCCTATCCTCCGAATACCGTAGCATAATAATAGCTTAAATAGTTTAACAAATATTTCAAAAATAAGGAAGATTTTTATTAGCAAAGAAAAAGCACCCTCGTGGATGCTTTATTGTCCTAATGCTTCGATTCTGTTTATTAAACTGGTTACTTCGTTTATTGTGCTAAAAAGCTCTGAGTTCTCCAGTTTATCCAATACAAGGTTGCCATTCTCTAATACTTTATTGATTTCTGCAAGAAGCGCCTCATTTTGACTAACTAATTCCTGATGGATATCTTCCGCTAATGTTGGGATATCTTTTAATGCGATAAATTCTTCTACATCCTGTTTAAGAGTAACTAAACGATCTTCAAGCTCTTGTTTTAATGCTGGATCCTCCGCTGCCTCTTTAAGCATTTGCGGAGCCTCTTCCGCAAAGTCATTTAGTGTATTGATATGTTCAGTTGCCTGGTTTACATAGTCAATGGAATTATTCACTTCCCCTAAAAACGAACAGCCGCTTAATAACATTGAAATGGCAAGGAGCCCGGTTAGCAGTATTTTTTTCATTTGTTCTTCCCTTTCATGATTTGTCATAATTTATTTACGGTTGGTTTTGAGGAAGGTTTCATTGAATGCATAAAAAAACCCCCTTCTGTTTTTATCAGAAAAGTGGCCGTTGATGGGATACTTGCCCATGATTACTTGCCAGTCTGCTTGTTCATGGCATTCATCAATTGATCTTCTTTTGTGATGGCTTCATGCCCATTTGCATCTTCATTATTTACTCAAAAAGAAATTCCTCTTTTATATAATTATCACTCTCTATAGACCCAAACCAATATCTGATTGCTATTCCTCTTATCTGCTCATATCGATTAATCCTGTTGTTAAATGAGAACTTTTAAACCCTTACTTTCTATATACTTTAAATCCGTTTCACATTGTAATGAAATAAAAATCCCTCCATAAAAAGAGAGCCTAGAATACTCTAAGCTCTAAAAAATTATAGGGGGTCAACTGTTTGAATAGTTCGACCAATTAAAGTATAACACTATTCAAAGTATTATTTCAATACGATAAAGCGAAAACGCATAAAAGTATTAAAATGTTAATTATGTATCTCCTTCCAAACTTTATAAGCCATTTGTTGAAATCAGGATTAACAACCATGGAATATTTTTCATTAATTTTTATTTAATAAAAGTAACCAATGTGTTATTATTCTCGTCGTAATCAAGATTATTGTTTCGACTGAGAGTGAGTAAGCGTCCACCAACTTTTCTCTCTTTTTTATTTTTGTTTTTCTTAAGTTTAAAATCCGCTAAAGACTGTTAGTATCGCTGTGATGTGGATAACTCACTTTGCCCAAGCAATTTAGATACTGTATAGATATCTAAATTATTAAACATACATTAAACCGCAATGAAATGACAATAGGAATGACCTTTTGCTATAAAATGATTTAAATACTCTTTTAAAACAACCTCTTATTACACAAAAAACCACTCTTCTCTGCTAAATTTCAACAGAAAAAAAGTGGCTAATTGTTAAATGATGAGGGTTAAAGCAATTACAGAGAAACCCTTACATATCATATTGTTTGTCCCTGATTACTTGCCAGTCTGCTTGTTCATGGCATTCATCATTTGGTTGATCTTCTTTTGTGATGGCTTCATGCCCATTTGCATCATCATCATTTTAAGCATTTGTTCGTTAATTGGCGGATTTTTCTCTAGGTAGCTCATCATGTATTTTCGAGCAATGAAAAATCCTAGTGCTACACCAGCAAGAAGCGCCAGTATACCGACTAGAATATACATCCACATAAATACTTCCTCCTTCATGTTGTCTATCATACAGTGTACTAGACCAAAGGTTATTATACAATATTTGCTTCATTTTTTCTCTTATTTTAGACGAATTTTCTTTCTTTTATCGGTTTTAGCCACCCGTAGCGGTGATGCTGAAGATCAACAGCCAGGAAGGAAGACTCGCTTTTTCGCAGCACCTCGAAAAATACCGTCTCAGCCTCATAGCTGCCTGCCGCTTCTAAAACCAGACACCGATCAAACACTTCAAGCTTCGCCTTGCTTTTTTTATTCATTTCTATATAGTATGCACTTTTTTTTATGAAAAAGTCCTTTTTCCTTTGAAGCTGCTGGTGAATATATTGATGTAACCGTAACCCCGGGATTGTTTTTGTGACAAAATCGATCTGTTTCGAAAGAATAGACTTCATTTCACCGGACGAATGCTCAAACTCCTCAAACAACTGAAAAAACATACGCTCTCTTCCAAAATAATGGGACGCAAATTCATCTTCTATTAAATACAGTTGATAAGCTCTCATTCGGCCCCTCCTTCCGGGACTATCCATTTCTTTCAATTATAAGGAAACAAAAATAAGGAATCTGTCTGAAGATGTCAAAAACTTTCACTAATTTTGTCGAATGCGTGGAAATCGGATCATTATGAGGATTCTTGGTGGGAGATTAACATTTTTTACTGCTATTTCGACTTCTTTATTGAGTGCATGAAAATTTACTTTTATATTAGCTTTTTCCCTGTTTTAATGGCAGGAAATCCTGTATTTGGGGTATTATTTGATGTGTACTTTCTATTATTTAAAATGCTGCTCGGCCTTATGCAGAAAAAGCAATCATTCTTTCACATCCTAAAATGGTCTTTTTAATTACTAAGACGACAATCCACTCTATCATATTCATATTCACATTCTGGGCCGTCAAAAACTCTTCATGAAGACGTTTTTGCATATCTTCTACCTAATAAAGTCGACATGAACGCTTCATGACGCCGTTTTTTCCTTTCTTCTATCCAATAAGGTCAACATAAACCCTCTATAACGACGTTTTTCCTTTTTTCTATCCTATAAGGTCTGCATAAACCCTCTATGACAACGTTTTTTCCTTTCTTCTATCCAATAAGGTCGACATGGATGCTCTATGACGTCGTTTTTCCCTTTCTTCTATCCAATAAGGTCGACATGAACGGTCTATGACGTCGTTTTTCCCTTTTTTCTATCCAATAAGGTCTGCATAAACCCTCTATGACGCCGTTTTTTCCTTTCTTTTATCCAATAAGGTCAACATAAACCCTCTATGACGACTTTCCCCACTCTATTGTTCGCCATCCATTACGACGATCTTCTCTGACTTTTGCCAATTCCTTGCTGAAACACTTGCTGCCATCCACCAATCATCTTCGCCGTCCCACCCTTTCCAAAACAAAAAAAGGAAGAGCCTCTCAGCTCTTCCTCTAAAGTCATTTTGTTATCCTTGTAGCAATGCTTTTACGCGTGCAACTACGTTATCTACTGTGAAGCCGTATTCTTCCATGATCTTTTCGCCTGGTGCAGATGCGCCGAATGTATCGATGGCAAGAACATCGCCTTCGTCTCCAGCGTAGCGGTGCCAGCCAAGAGAAGATCCCATTTCGATGGCAAGTCTCTTCTTCACAGCCTTTGGAATGACGCTTTCTTTGTACTCTTTGGATTGAGCTTCGAAGCGGTCCCAAGCAGGCATGCTGACAACAGATGCATGGATTCCTTCACCTTCAAGCGCCTTTTGTGCTTCAACAGCAAGGCTAACTTCTGATCCAGCAGCAAGCAGTAGTACATCTGCTTTATCATTTGAAGCCGGTGAAACAACATAAGCACCTTTCTTAACGCCTTCGTATGCCGCTGAATCTGTTCCTTTTAATGTAGGAAGGTTTTGGCGAGTCAATACTAAAGCAGTTGGCTTGTTTGTTGATTCGATTGCTGTTTTCCAAGCAGCTGCTGTTTCGTTTCCATCAGCAGGGCGGACTACAGAAAGGTTTGGCATTGCGCGCAATGCAGCAAGCTGTTCAACAGGCTCATGTGTAGGGCCGTCTTCACCAACCGCAATACTGTCATGTGTAAATACATACGTGACAGGAAGATTCATAAGTGCAGCCAAACGTATGGCCGGACGAAGGTAATCAGAGAATACGAAGAAAGTTCCTCCGAATACTTTTAATCCGCCATGAAGCGCCATACCATTTAATGCAGCACCCATAGCAAATTCACGGACACCGAACCAGATATTGCGGCCTTCAAATGATTCCGGAGTAAAGTCGCCTGTGCCTTTGATCATTGTTTTGTTGGATCCTGCAAGGTCCGCAGATCCACCAAAGAATGAAGGAAGGTTTTGTGCGATTGCATTTAATACTTCCCCTGAGGAAGCGCGGCTTGCAAGGCTCTTTCCTTCTTCATAAACAGGAATGTCTTTATCCCAGCCTTCAGTAAGCTCGCCGTTAATTGCTTGCTCAAGCTGCTGGCCGAGTTCAGGATATTTTTCTTTGTACTGAGCAAAAAGATCTTCCCATTCCTGCTGCTTTTTAGAACCATTTTCAGCTACTTGCTGTTTGAAGTGATCATATACTTCTTCAGGTACATGGAAGTCTTCTTCAAAAGTCCACTTGTAAGCTTCTTTAGTCAATTTAAGTTCATCAGCACCAAGCGGAGCTCCGTGTACATCAGATTTACCTGATTTGTTTGGTGAACCGTAGCCGATTACAGTTTTAACTTCGATCATAGTTGGACGGTTTTCGTCTTGTTTCGCTTCCTCGATCGCTTTAGCGATTTCGTGAAGGTCATTGCCGTCTTCAACCCGGATGTACTGCCAGCCATAAGATTTGAAGCGCTGTTCTACACTTTCAGAGAAGGATTTATCCAAATCCCCATCAAGTGAAATGTCATTTGAATCATAAAGAACAACTAGTCTTCCAAGCTTTAAGTGGCCTGCAAGTGAAGCAGCTTCCGCAGAAACACCTTCCATAAGGTCTCCATCTCCGCAAATGCTATATGTATAGTGGTCAACCAAATTGAAATTGTCCTTATTGTAAGTTGCAGCCAGGTGGCGTTCAGCCATTGCCATACCAACAGCCATTGCAATTCCCTGCCCTAATGGGCCAGTTGTTGCATCAACACCAGGAGTGTGCCCGAATTCCGGGTGGCCAGGAGTCTTGCTTCCCCATTGTCTGAACTGCTTAATATCTTCCATTGATACATCATAGCCTGATAAATGTAAGAGGCTATACAATAACATGGAGCCATGTCCCGCTGAAAGGACGAAACGGTCACGGTTGAACCATTCTGGGTTATTAGGATTGTGGTTCATGAAGCGTGTCCAAAGTGTATAAGCCATTGGCGCGGCTCCCATTGGCATGCCTGGATGGCCGGAATTCGCCTTTTCAATGGCGTCGATTGATAAAGTACGAATGGAACTGATGGATAGTTCATCTGTTTGATTAAACATTCAATACATCCTTTCGAGAGTAATTCTTACTCTTTTTATATTATCGGGTGTCTGTTTTTTTCACAACCAATAGGGTCAGGAAAAAGACATAAAGTGAAACTTTAATCAGTGGGGGGTTCTTTATCCCCCACTGATTGTTAGTTGAACCAATCGGGCCTTTACGGGCAGTTTGACTTCCACTTATCCTCCTTCGATTACTCTGAGTCTTGAAGTGGGGGTCTTACTGCCCGTAAGACAGCGATAAAAAGCCGGTTTGTTACTATTTTGACACAAAAAGACCCGGCATATGTAAAGAAAAGCGGAGATAGCCGGCAAACTATGCCAAGGTGGAAATCTCTGCTTTCTATTAAAAGAAGGAATACAACTGAATGTGTATCCCTTGCAATTTATGATATTAATGAAGGCGGTTTTTATCTTGAAGATCTTTCAGTTTTTTAGGGGTTACGTCATTGCCCTTAGGGTCAACGATCGTCACACCTTTTAACGTGTTCAGCATCGAAGAGCGGAACGTCTCCAAATATTCCCGGCGGAGTGATGATTGTTCCTTTGCCTCTTCTTCAGTTAAACGGGATTCTTTCGCCTTCTTTGCCAGTGCGTTGATTCGAGCAAGTTTTTCTTTTGGCAGCATACTTAAGCTCCTTTATATCAAAAGTTTACCTTTGGATAATCTAATCGAATGTTTGGTTACGCTATAAGTCTCACCTTTTAAAAATACTGAAACTCAAATGCCATCATACTAAAAAAGAGCACTTTTGACAAGAAAAGTGCTCTACTCTGCTAATGAATCAACATATTCTTTATATCTTCTATGTACGGTTGCTTTTGATATATTGTAGCCAAATCCTCTTAAAGTTGCTGCGATTTCGGCAAAGGTGAGATCGTTTTTTCGAAGCCGGACAATTTCATCTATTGGGACTTCGATCCTTTCTCTCCCGGCATTGGCTCCTTGATTGCTCAGATTTTTCTCGGGACGGTACCCTTTATCTACCGCTCTTTGCATGCCCCGTTTGATTTTAATATTATGAAGCTTTCTTTGATATTCTTCTACCATTCCGACAATGCTCAATACCATGGAGTCCGATTCTGATAGCTGAAGCTGTCCGTTGTTGGAAATGCTGTAAAGCTGGACCTCTTCTTTTAAAATACAATGAAGAATGGCAATCTTGGCATTGCCGCGCCCAAGCCGCGTCTCATCCTGGATCAGAACTACATTAATATCCTTTTCTTTTATTAAATCGAGAAGCTCCAGTATTCCATCTCTTTCTAAATCATATCCGCTCGCCTGCTCGCGAATAACTTTCTCCACTTCAAATCCATGCTTTTTTGCCAGGTTCAATAACTCCTCTTCCTGCCTGGAAAGAGAGGTTTCCTGCGTTTCTTTTGTTGTGCTTACCCTGCAGTATATAATTGCTTTCATAACTTCTCCTTATAACTATTCATTCAGTTCAGAACTAGCAAGCTCGGTATATGGCTGACCTTCAGCAGCTTTAACAGGGATAACAATTTCATCACCAGGAAAAATTCTTCCTCCAGCTATTCCATTGTTTTGTTCTACCCAGTTGATAAATTCATCGGCTGAAAGTGAATGTTCAGCTGAGAAATCTTCAGCGATTTCCCAAAGGGAGTCACCCTCTGATATAGTGACTTTTACAAACTTCTCGCTATCCGGTGTTTCCATTTGCAAAACTAATATTAAAGATGCTGCCAAGCTTAAAACGAATAGAATAATAGCATAAGAATAAGAATCCCACAATTTCTTCATCATTATTTAACACCTCTGTTAGAATGTATGTTCGCATTTGATATTTTTATTATAGACCGAACGTTTGTTTTATGTCAACGAAAATTCGAACTTATGTTTGTATCAGCTGGTAATTGATGCTATAATGAAGGCAAAGAAAATCATACGAGGTGCGTTTAAGATGGTGAAATTATCAAAAAGGCAGCAAGATATATTGGAATTTATTAAAGAAGAAGTAAAACTGAGAGGCTATCCGCCTTCGGTTAGAGAGATTGGAGAAGCAGTTGGACTTGCTTCCAGCTCCACTGTCCACGGCCATCTCGCAAGGCTCGAAAGCAAAGGTTTAATCCGCAGGGACCCTACTAAGCCGCGCGCCATTGAGATTTTGGATTTGGACGAGTCTTCGCACATTCCAAAGGTTAGCGCAGTAAACGTGCCGATCGTTGGTAAAGTTACTGCCGGCCAGCCGATTACCGCGATTGAAAATGTGGAGGAATACTTCCCTCTTCCAGAAAGGCTGGCTCCAGCTGACGAACATGTATTCATGCTTGAAATTATGGGAGAAAGTATGATTGAGGCAGGCATTCTTGATGGTGACTATGTGATCGTTAAGCAGCAAAGCACAGCTAATAACGGAGATATAGTTGTTGCCATGACTGAAGAAGACGAAGCGACAGTTAAACGATTTTTCAAAGAGAAAGATTATGTACGCCTCCAGCCTGAAAATTCTACGATGGAACCTATTATCCTTCGCAATGTATCCATCCTGGGCAAGGTAATTGGTGTATATCGCCATATCCATTAATAGACTTTCAAAAAGCAAGCATCCTATGTTTGCTTTTTTTGCCATTTTAAAAATGCTGTGTTAAAGCTTGTCGTTGATTTTAGCACCCTTTTGAAAGGAGTGGAAGGCACGAGATGCTCGAAAATGCATTCGCATTTCCTTCGTGCGGGGTATATTCAAGGAAGCTGGTTCAAGGTCCTGCGGGAGGCTCCCGGACCGCCCGCGTTCGCTGAGTGCCTGGAGCGGAAATTAGATCAGAACCCCATAGAAGAACAGTTCTTATTACCTGGTGCTATGAATAAAATCATACGATAGTAACAGTTACTTCTCATTTGGAAGGAAGTTACAGTAATGTTTAACTATTTTACTATTCAGAAAATTCGGTATTTTTATGCATACTAATTTATACCAGATTCCTATATAATGGTAATACACCGAGAATCAACCTAAGGTCGCTTGTCCAAAATCTCGACTTTAGGAGTGTGAAGAACAAATGTTTTTGAACATTACCTTCGCTTTGTTGATTGGTGGGCTGGTCGGTGTTGTTGGACATATCCGGAAAGAAGGCAAAATGGTAAAACCTCGGAGGACAAAGAAATTCATCTATCTGGGGGTCTTGGAAGAAGTTATCATGGGGGCTTTGGCGGCTGTTTTTTTGGTCGTTTCTTCAGATCCTGATTCTACCATAAGGGTTGTACTCCTTTCTGTTATTGCAGGATTTGGAGGAGATGCACTGCTGACATGTCTCGAATTCTTAAAAATCAGGCATAAAGAATAGAGATGAGCAGAAAGATTTTATATAGACAAAACCTCGTTCTTCATTGAACGGGGTTTTTTGTGTTTCACCAAATCTCATTGTAAACTGTTTTGTGTTTCTATTACAAATACCGGCAATGTATGTTTTTTCATCCATTTTATGATATTATTTCAACTGGGCAAATTCCACGAAAGTGGGAGACGCAAAGCCACGGGCCTAAAACGTTCAAAAGTCATGGCAGCCGGGCTGCATTTAGGTCACCATTTGCCTAATTCAACTATAAGAAGGGTGAAAAATGATTTATCCAACAGTACTAAGCAAGGAGTCGAATTTAGTGCACATCGTAAAGGATCAAAACACCTGTGTATGCGGATTTACATACAATGCCTTTACCACCTTCACTAAGAAAGATTTGAAAAAAATTAAATTTAAGCCGGAAAAGGTTATAACCTGTCCGAACTGCAAATCCATCAGTACCTAATATGATGGATTTTATTTTCTAATAAAAATAGCCCTGTCACCAATACACCAAGTTTGATTATTTATTAGTAAATGCTCATAAACAGATTAGCAGGCTCTATTGATTTCATCTACTAGGTTGAAGTTTTGGAAGTTAATGTTTTCTGCAGATCTCCATAAAGGCATACAAGTGAATCCAAATATCTGGGAGTGGGATACCATTTTTAAGAAGGTATCTAGAATGAGGAAAATAATATCAATGAAGATGATAAATAGATAAAGACGATAGTAAAAGACGATTTGCCCTTTTGAATGGCACTGTGAAAAGTGTTAAGAATGAGTTTTGAATTATTGAAAACATAAAAGATCCTTTGACTAAACAAGAAGATCTCTAGAGGTTTTTTGTGAGTATACATTTAAAAAACGATAATAATAACGGCGGATACACAACACTTAGTAAGTCTTCGTTCGGTCAATATCCGTTAAGTAAAATTACAAAAGCTCCTCTCGAATCAGAGGAGCTTTTTAGTTTGCTTTAAGGTTACAGTCCTAAGACATAGAACTTGCAGGTTTAAAGAATTTTCAAAGGACTATTACGTTAACTTATAGCCACACCAGCACTTGCAAACCCTATAAGGACATCCGCTACTGTGGAAGTTGAATCTAAAGAAAAAACCATTAATAATTTTTGGCCTGCAGTTACAGGCAATGCAGTTACAGCGGTATTAAATGCTGTGTCACCAACGCCTACTAACCCGGGACCGAAAGATGGTGCTAATTCGACTTCAGCACCTGTTGGTGTAAAGGTGTTGCTGCCGGCAGGTGCCCTCCATAATTGTGCTATAACTGTTCCAGTTTCAGCTAAATTTGCTCCTGCTGTAACACTAAAGAAACCAGATATTGAAGTGACCGTTCCTGCACGCGGAACCACAAATGCGAAATCTGGAATGTTACCAGCACCCACTCCAAGAGTAAGGGTTCCTGAGCTAATATTAACTGAAGGTGCACTGATTCCAAAACCAATGAGGGCTCCAGTGTTTACTGTTCCACCCAATATCCCTGTAAGAGTAACAGGAGTACCAGATGCATATGGAATTATTGCGCTAGAGCCCGCAATTCCAGGTAACCCTTGGGGTCCGCGTGGGCCTGTAATTCCACGAGGACCTGGGGGGCCTTGTACTCCACGAGGGCCTGGGGGGCCTTGTACTCCACGTAAACCACGTTCTCCTTTAGGTCCCTTACTACTATGAAAACCCGGAAGTTTTTGAATGCCCTTTGGACAACAACAAGGGGTGCTGTGACAAACTAGACAGCAATAGTGTTCATATGACATATTTTCACCTCCATACTTAAAGCTAATATAATTATATTTTTTTCCTTTATATTTGCTTATATCTTTGTCCAATAATTTCATAATTAAGAACCCTTTTTTGCACTGACATAACGCTAACTTCCTCAAAAAAATAATTCTTTAATAACAACAAAGTGTATTGAGGGAGGTTGCTTGGAATGAAGTAAGTGATTTACGGAATTTGTTAAACAGATTCGACTAATTAAAGGTGATTTACCTTTTAAAAGCAAAATTATCCACTCTCCCCAAAACTAATTTTAAGGAGATATTAGAAAAAAACATTTTTTCATTTCCTTCTCACAGCTCTATTCTCCCCAATGAAGTGTTATTGTTTGGCTGGCAGTTCATCCACATGACTCACTTCAAACATTTCTGTTAAACCACTTCTTTCATCGAGCTCCTTCTTGATATGCAGCAATATCTTTTGAATCTCTCTGCCGCTGATGTGGATACACTGCACATGTTAAACCTTGTAAAACTCTGATTTCCTGCAATCGGATAAAATACATTTCCAACTTTGGCCGCTTGTTTAATATTATTGCCCCAACTTTTCTCAGCTCTTTGGTAGAAATCAGTTACACGCAGAATGAGTGAATCATAGTTTAAAATAATAAATTTTTTTAATCTGAAGCGGTACATGCCCTGCAATAAAAAAACAAGTTTAACTTGCTATCTTCATAGTTTTCAAGCAGCACCAAGTACTGGAAAGACACCTATTATATACGGAATGTGTAGCAATACTCTTCTTCTTGAATATTTTGAGGAAAGAGAGGCATTTTGGGAAAAGCCTATTCCTTTCAAGAGCTTTCGATAGACGTAGTTTAGCATCATAATCATAAACTGCTTTTTAAGTTAAATAGGGGTTATTAAAAAGCTCTAGCTACAGGTATAGCAATCCATTTTGGATAAGTTAGGAGGAGAATGCATTGAAGCCTTTTACAATAGCAAAGGTATTGTATGCTGGTATTCCATTTCAATTCATGACACATGAAGGGGACAAAATCATTGGCCAGGAATTACGGGCTGGAAGAGTTTTTGATTCCAATAATTTAAGCTATTTACGATCCATGATTCAGCCAGAGAGTCACATACTTGATGCAGGAGCAAATATTGGTGCCATTTCCATCATTTTAGCTAAACTTGAACCAGCATCAACGATTTATTGCTTTGAGCCTGACCCCATCAATTATTCATTATTGAATATCAATATTGTTTTGAATAATGTTAGGAATATTTATACTTTCAATTATGCTTTAGGAAAGAAGCAGAATTTTATTTCGTTCTATCAGAATAACAAAAATTATGGTGACCATCGTACATCAAAGCCGTTACAGTCAGATTCGGATCTGAACAGTTTTAGCAGCTTGCCAACACGTGTTCAGGCCATAAATGTTGTGCCGTTTCTAAAACAATGTTTAGGGGAGAAGGCCCCAAAATTCTTTGATATGATTAAAATCGATACGCAAGGAGCAGATTTTGAAATTCTTGAAACCTGCTTGCCGCTAATGAATCATTATTCCAAGGTCATTATTGAATATTGTCCCTATCTTTTGCTTCGACATGGCACTTCAAAAAAGGATGTAAAAAATATCATTGCTCAGTTTTCAGAGACAGGTATGATAAGCAAACTTCCTTCCCATACAACTTCCCCGACTACCAAGGAGAAAATAATCACAGATTTTGATGTGCTTTCACCAGCAATTCGCTATTATGACATTGTCCTAACAGGAAAATTATAGAAACTCCAGTGCTAAAAACATAAATTCAAGCACATCTCTTATGAAAAAGGGATAGCATGTATTTTTTAGATAATGATTTGATCATCCTCCTTGACAATAAAGAATTTACCGGATTAAGATGAATTCGTTTTAGATATCAAAAATTTGATTAAATTAATAGAAAGATATATGAAGAAGGTAGTCATAGTGCTTTGTAGAACTGACGGAAATGTCATGCCAAAATCTACTTTATTTAATGCCTTTTCACGTATTCTTAAAAAAGCTGGTCTGCCTCTCCTGCCCATCTATTCACTAAGGCACACACATGCAGTTGTCTTGTTAGAAGATATGAAATATACGTACAGGAAAGGTTAGGTCATAGCAGCGTTCTAGTTACAGCAGATGTTTATGCACATATCAGTAAAAAATCGAAAAAGACACAAAAACAAATATGAAGCCTGTATGAGTAAAATATTAGATTAAAGTTTGGTCAAAATTTGGTCATAAATCAGATTCCAAAAATTACCTTTTTTTGGCTAAACAATAAAAAAACCCTTAATACCAAACTAGAGTGACCCAGTAAAATGATCTTGCTTGCTGCTTTTTTGGTATTGTTCCAAGCATTAGACAACCACCCCGTCCCGTTTGCATAGCCCAGAAAGAAACCTTTCAGTAAATATTCTGTTTCTTATTTGGGAGGACAGAAGTTCCTTTTGGCAGATTCAAGAATTGAGCTCCTTTCTCCCCAAGCATCGCATATCCAACATCCGAACATGAGCAAGCTCTCTTCCTTCTTCTCCTACAACTGCAGGTCCACCTGGATGATTGTCTGTTCCTTTGGCATATTGAGGAACTGTCCAAAAGGGAACTAGGTTTTTAATACCTACTTTCCCTAGGACCCAGTTGACACCGCCGATGACTCCATTAACACCTTTTCCTAAACCTTCGCTTTCATTTCACTGTTTACGGTTCTCAGCCTACCCTTTAAACCAGTAAGTCCACGGTTTAGGGAAGTGGAATCTAAATCAAGTCCAATTGAAAGACCTTCAATTCTTTGCATTTTTTCACCCTCCCCTCTATTTCAATAAAAAAATCCTTAACCTCCAAATACGGAAATTAAGGATTTTTCTTGTCTTGGTTTGTTTCTCTCTTTAAGGAGTTCAACCACAAAATGGTATGGCATGTTTAAAATTTCGCTTATGTCCTTGCTCTCTTTCATTAGCGCCATAATTAACTTGTCCATATATTCTTTTTGTTTTTGCGGTCGGCATCACTCAAATCTTCTTCGCCAGGAACTTTTTTGTTTCATCATTCTGACGTCCTTGAGCTACAAATAGATTTGCTCTTGAAGCACACGGATTCCATCTGGAGCATGAAGACCATTGAACAGATCCTCTTTAGTAAATTGACCTTTGTAAATCTTGTTTGCAACAAAATCAAGAAATTTTTCGATTAACTCTTTTTCAGAGGCAGTAGTTTTATTTTCTTCGCTTTTATCAATTTCCTGTGTCATATCGATTGCTTCATAAACTACTGAGAATGGAATAAACACTGGAGTGATATATTTTTCAGTAACAATCTCACCCTCTTTAATTTCTTTAACAAGCTCAATCATATTTCGTTTTAAATTAACCACTAAAATTCCTCCTATAAAAAAAATAGAGCAGGGAGTTAATCCTGCTCTTTAATTAGTACTTTTCCGATTTTGTTTTTTGTTGTTGATAATTCTTTAATACGCTGATCATCAACGACAACATCATCACCTTTGGGATAAATATCCCCTTTAATGTAAATCGCATTATTATCTTTTAGATCCTTAAAATCATGGACAACAATATATTTCTTTGGTGGTTCAACCTCTAATTGTTCTACTTGTTTTTCCTCTAATTGCTCTACTTGTTTTTCCTCTAATTGTTCTACTTGTTTTTCCTCTAATTGTTCTACTTGTTTTTCCTCTACTGAGTCCTCAATTTTTTCTTCTGGGATTTCTATTTTCTTTTTAGCCATCTACATTACGCTCCTTCCGGCACTGTTCCTGGATATGGCATACCAAAGATCTTTTGGAATAGTGCATTACGATTGTTTGTTTCTCATTTCTTGTCGTAAGCAAAGACAACAGATTTTTCATCTGAAAAACCTTCTACTTCACGGTCCATAAATTGTGCAGAGATTTCTTCATTTGAAAATTCCACTCCATCCTGTTTTGTTTGTCCTGCAATGTTGGGACGAGTAAATAATCCTTTCGGAAGACCCACATACTCCTTTGAACCATCTTCATATGTCTTTGCAAAGACTACCGCTACATATGATGGATTGTCTGTACTCCCCATAGCAGTAAGGCCTTCAACTGTTTCCAAACCCAATAGCTTTTGTTTATCTTCAATCGGGATTTTATGGAACGCTGAAGTGACTGAAATGTCACCATTCGAAACAGCCATTTCGGCGGTCCTATTGTCACCATATGCACGAACCACTTCTTGTGGCATTTCTATATTGATATTTTGTAAAAACTTTACTCTCTCGATATATGCTGCAGTAATCCCATCCCCAATTTCACCGTAGTAAAATTCATCTACTCCTGTGGATGCTCTATAAACTTTTTCTTTTGCCATGCTCATTCCACTCCTCTAAATTAAATAATCTTTTCCCCTATAACGCCGGGCATCTCGAAAGATGCCGGTATCTCTATCATATTCATCCACACCGCCACCATAAATGCCATAACCAAAGTGACCGCATGACTGCCTGAACTCTTTTGGCAATTTCTTTAGTTGTTTTTCGATTTTTGGTCCAAACATCCACCTGGTAAAGGTATTCATCAGAAATAGGCTCATTATCTCCGTAATCGGAAGGGATGGGAGGGCTTAAGGGATCAATAACGATATATGGACCGGTCACATTACCAGTAGCCAGATATTCATAAAACTTGATTCGTCCAGAAGCTTGCTCTTTAATATATTCGTCAGTTATTAATTCCTGATAAATTTTATCTAGCATATCCACTTAAACCCCCTCCCTTATAGCTTGTATAACGGCTTGACGATATGCATTTTCAGCATTTCGCATTGTCCTCGCTATAACCCCTTTACCTCGTGGATTTGGATTTTTCACTGTTCCCCATTCATTTAAATGAATGATTCGAAATCTACCTTTAGGTCCTCGCCAGTGGATTTTAATCGTTCGAACACCAGCAACCGACATTGGATTCGAAACAGTTATTTCTTCAATGGATGCCCCTGTATCTTTAAAGGCCTCAAATTGACTCTTTAACTCCCTGACAAAGACTTGTGCTCCTTTTTTTAAAGCCCTGTCACTTATTTGTTGCGTCCGCTCTTTCCCTAAACGACGCTCCAGGTCAGCTATCAGTTCCCTTTGTCCTCTAACATTTACGCTCATTCTGTCAGCCCCGCAACAACAGTGATAAAGTCCTTGTTTTGCATATTAGGCTGAACACTTTTGACGTTGTACCGTTTATTTTGATAAATTGGATGATCAATAGACAAATACATTATATGAAGCTTGGGCAAATCTAGATAGTGTTTGGTTAAGAGATTTAGAGACAGCTAAAGCAAATGGGACATTATCTGATTTGACGATCACAATACGTGAATCGCAGGATGATTATATCCCAACTAATAATCTCTTTTCATTCTCCCCTGGTTCAGGGCCATCATTAGGAGCGAACTCGTAAAAACGTACTGGCGTACGCAAATCCCCGGAATTAACCCTAGGTGGCTTATATTTAAATGGCAAACGATCTAAACTTCCACAAGAAATATCAGAATCAAAATAAGACTGCATTAAATGATAATTATCACTTTGATTTAAATTTAGTTTTATGTAGGAATGATGGAAATTACATGCCAAAGTTCAGTTTATTTAACTCATTTTCTAGGATACTGAAGAAGTGTGATCTTCCCTCTTTACCAATCCACTCATTAAGACACACTCATGCGGTTCTCCAATTAGAAGCAGGGGCAGACATGAAATACATCCAAGAGAGATGGGGCATGGAAGTATTCAAATAACTGCAGATGTTTATTCGCCTATTAGTAAAAAGATTGAAACTGAAAGAATGAGTAAATTCGAGGAATACATGAAAAATGTCCTTGAATAATTTTTTTGCATTAAAATCGGGCATTTTTCGGCCAAAGCAAAAAACATAACTTTTTTAAAATTTCTGCCCGAAAACAAAAACCCCTCAACACCAATGGTGTCAAGGGGTTTACTTTTTTAGTACATGCTCATGTACTGCTCGCGCTCCCATGGATGCACTTGCGTACGGAACATATCCCACTCGATTTCTTTTGCTTCAATGAAGTGTTCGAAGATGTGATCCCCAAGAGCAGAAACGATTACTTCGTCATTCTTAAGTTCATCAAGGGCAGCTGCCAATGTAGCTGGAAGATCCTTGATTCCTTCTTCTACACGCTCTTGCTTGTTCATTACATAGATGTTGCGGTCAACTGGTGCTGGAGGAGTCATTTTGTTCTTAATTCCATCAAGGCCAGCTTTTAATAATACAGCCATTGCAAGGTATGGGTTTGCAGCAGGGTCAACACTGCGGACCTCAACACGTGTACTAATGCCGCGGGAAGCCGGGATACGGATTAGCGGTGAACGGTTTTGAGCAGACCATGCAACATAGCAAGGTGCTTCATAACCAGGAACCAAACGCTTATATGAGTTAACGATTGGGTTTGTTACTGCTGTAAACGCAGTCGCATGATTTACAATACCTGCGATGAATTGACGGGCAGTATCACTTAATTGCAAATCGCCATTTTCTTCGAAGAATGCATTTTTTCCATCCTTGAATAATGAAACGTTACAGTGCATACCTGATCCGTTTACACCGAATAATGGCTTTGGCATGAATGTCGCATGCAGGCCATGCTTGCGGGCAATTGTTTTAACAACAAGCTTGAACGTCTGGATTTGGTCACAAGCTGTTAAGGCATCCGCATATTTAAAGTCGATTTCATGCTGTCCAGGTGCAACCTCATGGTGGGACGCTTCAATTTCAAAGCCCATTTCTTCAAGCTCAAGCACGATATCGCGGCGGCAGTTTTCACCAAGGTCTGTTGGAGCAAGGTCGAAATATCCTCCGTTATCATTTAGCTCTAGAGTTGGCTCTCCAGCAGGATCAAGCTTGAATAAAAAGAATTCTGGTTCAGGTCCAAGATTGAAATCTGTGAAGCCTAACTCTTCCATTTCACCTAGAATACGTTTTAAGTTACTGCGAGGGTCACCAAGGAATGGAGTTCCATCCGGATTGTAGATATCACAGATCAAACGCGCAACTTTTCCTTTTTCCGCTGTCCAAGGGAATACCACCCATGTATCAAGGTCAGGATATAAATTCATATCTGATTCTTCAATACGTACGAAGCCTTCGATGGAAGATCCGTCAAACATCATTTTGTTATCAAGCGCTTTTTCAAGCTGGCTGATTGGAATTTCAACGTTTTTGATTGTTCCTAGAATATCCGTAAACTGTAAACGGACAAATTTTACGTTTTCTTCTTCTGCAATGCGTTTAATATCGTCTTTAGTGAACTTTGCCAATGGTATTTCCTCCCTTAAATTTACATGAGTGTTTTTTATTTATTAATGGAAAAAGCGGTGCATGTTGCCTTGACGCAGTGATGAACGATTAAATCGGCCAGCCTGCACAATTTCTTTGCGAAGGAGTTTCCGAATTTCTTCATCAGAAAGATCGCGTCTCGCTTTATCTTCTTGCTTCTTCATATTTTCTGATATTGCTTGCTGTTCTTTTACGAAAAATAGCTGTTTGATCCCGGCCATATTGACACCCTGGTCAATCAAATCTTTAATCTCTAAAAGGACATCAATATCATTTAAGGAAAAAAGTCTTCTATTTCCGTCTGTTCTAGCTGGAGAAATTAATTGGTGTTCTTCATAGTAGCGAATCTGCCTAGCGGTCAGATCGGTTAGCTGCATGACAGTACCAATTGGGAAAAGCGGCATGGAGCGTCGAATTTCACTTCCAGTCAACTATTTCTCCCCCTTTTTATTACTTCTTGAGATTATTATATGTAATGTAAGATAATCTGTCAACTGGATGTTAGCTTTTATTACATGTTTTTTTCAAAAAATTTTTGCTTTTGTTTTTTTATGCTCTTTTACCTTGTCTGTTGATTTCCCCCTATAGGCAATCAGCGAACGCGAGCGGTCCGGAAGCCTCCTCGACGCTACGCGTCTGCTGGGTCTCCCTTTGACTCGCTTCTCCCGCAGGACTTTGAACAAGCATCCTTGAATAAACACCGCACAAAGGAAATGCAAATGCATTTACGAGGAGCTCGTGCCTTCGCTCCAATCAACAGATTACCAAAACAGCAAGCTTCAAACAGAAAAGGACAACTAACTAGGTAGCTGTCCTTCTTTATATTCACCTATTCTATTTCAATTAAACCTTTTTCCAGCAAACGGTTTAAAGCAATGCAGACTGCCATTTTCACATGGGAATAAGTAAGCCCGCCCTGCACATACGCAACATATGGCGGCCTGATTGGCCCGTCAGCCGTTAATTCAATGCTGGCTCCCTGGATAAATGTACCTGCAGCCATGATTACATCATTTTCATAGCCCGGCATGTATGCTGGGTAAGCTGTGACATGGGAATTGACAGGCGAGGCAAATTGGATCGCCTGGCAAAATGCCACCATTTTATCTTTATCATCAAATTGAACGGACTGAATAAGATCGGTTCTTTTGCTATTCCATTTTGGATAGGAATTCATACCAAGGCGCTCAAGCACCGCTGCTGTAAAAACCGCTCCTTTAAGTGCCTGGCCAACCACATGCGGAGCCAGAAAAAAGCCCTGGTACATTTCCTGAAGGCTATATAGGGATGCGCCGGCTTCCGCCCCGATCCCCGGGGATGTCATCCGGTATGAGCAGGCCTCGACCCATTCCTTTTTTCCGACAATATAGCCGCCCGTCTTGGCAATGCCACCGCCTGGATTTTTAATAAGCGACCCTGCCATCAGATCCGCCCCAACATGGCATGGCTCCCGGTCTTCTACAAACTCTCCATAGCAATTGTCTACAAAAACTACTGCGTCAGGCTTAATTTCTTTTACAAATCTTATCATCTCTTCGATTTGTTCAATTGTAAAAGAAGGCCTTGTTGCATACCCTTTGGAGCGCTGAATGCCAATCATTTTTGTGTTCGGCTTGATTGCTTTTTCCACTGCTGGGTAATCAATGCTTCCTTCTTCCATTAGCGGCACACTATTGTAGCCGATGCCAAATTCTTTTAATGAGCCATTTCCTGTTCCGCGTATCCCGACAATCTCTTCCAGTGTGTCGTAAGGCTTGCCAGTGATATATAGCAATTCGTCACCTGGTCGCAGAACCCCAAAAAGGGCGATGGAAATGGCATGAGTGCCAGAAATGATTTGCGGCCGGACTAAGCCCGCTTCCCCTCCAAACACTTCCGCGTATATCTCCTCAAGCGTATCTCGGCCAATATCATCGTATCCATAGCCAGTCGATGGGGTAAAATGAGAATCGCTTACTTTAAAATATTGAAAACTGTTTAGGACACGGAATTGATTATCATCAATTCTCTGGTCAATACTTTGCAGTACATGTGAAATTTGCTGCTCCACTTCCCTGACGATCGGCTGGAGCTTTTCCCCTTGTGATAACTGTTGAAACATGGTGTTCTCCTAACTATACGGTATATTTCGTTAAAGGCCCTGATATTTGGTGATCCTCGAGGTAATAGCCCTTGCAAACATACAATTCCTTTTCCTCATGGAACGACAATTCGCGCAAAATGGTTTCATTCTTGAGCTGGGAAAGAAGCTTCCCTTCTGTTGAAGGCACTTCGACATGGTAGTGCTTCATCATACCCAGAATCATTTGCTCAATTTTCCGTTTTAACTCATTGCGGTCCTCTACCTCAAAGGCACTGATTTGAATGGTTTCCGTCTTGGCTGTCGGGACAAAATCAGGGTGCCTTAAATCTCTCTTATTATATACTGTCAATTGCGGTATTTTATCATTTTCCAAATCTTCTATTAGTTTATTGACCGTTTGCTCATGCTGGAAATAATCAGGATTCGACATATCCACGACATGCAGAAGGAGATCCGCTTCCTTCACCTCTTCAAGAGTTGAACGGAAGGCGGCGATCAAAGTCGTTGGCAGGTCCTGAATAAACCCAACGGTATCTGTCACAAGCGTCATAAACCCGCTAGGCAAAATCAGCTTGCGCGTCATCGGGTCAAGTGTCGCAAATAGCTGGTTTTCCTCATAGGACTCAGCTTCTGAAAGTCTGTTAAAAATGGTTGATTTGCCTGCATTCGTATAACCGACAAGTGCAATTTGGAAGGCTTTATTTTTCTTCCTTCTTTCACGGTATCTGTCGCGGTGCTGAACAATGACAGTTAGCTGTGTCTTAATATCATCAATGCGCCGGCGGATATGGCGGCGGTCAGATTCCAACTTCGTCTCACCCGGACCTCTTGTGCCAATTCCCCCTCCAAGCCTTGAAAGCTGGATACCCTGTCCGGACAGACGAGGCAGGAGATACTGGAGCTGCGCAAGTTCGACCTGCAGCTTCCCCTCTTTGGAGCGTGCCCTTTGTGCAAAAATATCCAAAATCAGCTGAGTGCGGTCAATGATTCTGGCATCCAGTTCATTCGAAAGATTTCGCACCTGGCTTGGTGAAAGCTCATCATTAAAAATGATGATATCTGCTTCCAATTCCTCCTGGAGAGCAGCCAGTTCCTCCACTTTCCCTTTGCCGATATATGTAGACAGATGAATCCGTTCTCTTTTTTGTGTAATGGAAGCTAATACTTTTCCATTGGCGGTTTCCGTTAAGGACTCCAATTCTTCCATGGAATATTCAAAGCGCTGGTCATCTTCTTCTGTATGGCAGCCGACAAGAATAACTTTTTCGTATTCTGGCTTTTGTTCCAATCAGCATCCCTCTTTCATACATGTATTAGAAAAGCGCAAGGCGCCCCGCCAACGAGGAGCGCAGACTAAAATCGCCACGTCCTGTGGCAACGTCTGCATGACCCGCATCCTCCCAAAAGCTGACGCTTTTGGTCGTGCGATGAATTTGCTGACGCAGCCTTTCTTGTCCTGCGAGCCTAAAGCTTAAGACATACGCTGACAGAAGGCGTTCTTTGCCTTCAGGAGCGAATGGCTTAAAGACCTCGAGCCGACGGGGCCTGAAGCTAGACAGTTATCTAAATTCAATTATAAGCTTGATATTAAAAAGAAGCCGGGAAGCCAATCGTTCCGATCAGCTGTGCTTCTGCTTTCTGATTGATAACATCATATCAAAAAAATTTTGTAAATACTAATTTTTACGGCTTTCCTAAAGCCTTTTGGGGCTTCTTTGTAAAAAAGCTTACACATGCAGAACAAAAGGGTTGTATTTCTAATTTTCCGTGTTAAAATCATATTGTTTGAAAAGAATTTACCTATATTAATAGGGTTTAAATAAGATAGAGTGCGAGATATTCATCAAGAGGAGAAATGGCTATGACTTGGGAAGTTTTAAGTATGATTGGCACCATTGCTTTCGCGGTCAGCGGCGCAATCGTGGCCATGGAAGAAGAATACGATATTTTAGGTATATACATTCTCGGAATCGTCACCGCTTTCGGCGGGGGAGCCATCCGGAATTTATTAATAGGCGTACCGGTCTCTGCCCTTTGGGAACAGGGGTTATTTTTTCAAATTGCTCTTTTGTCCATCACAGCAGTAATGCTTTTCCCAAATAACCTGCTTAAACACTGGCAAAGATGGGGCAATTTCTTTGATGCAATCGGGTTATCCTCATTTGCCATTCAAGGAGCGCTGTACGCAACTCAAATGAACCATCCATTAAGCGCGGTCATCGTGGCTGCTGTCCTAACAGGTAGCGGCGGCGGAATCATCCGCGACCTGCTTGCACGCAGAAACCCGCTGGTACTGAAATCAGAGATTTATGCTGTCTGGGCCATCCTTTGCGGCGCAGCCATCGGGCTGGGAATTGCGGTTTCTTCAGCTGAGCTATACTCATTGTTTGTCATTATTACCGCGTTAAGGGTTTTATCCTACACATATAAATGGAAGCTTCCGGTTAAGAGGCTGGGAATCAGATAAGGATTAGATTAAAGCATCGGCTTTGCGCCGATGCTTTTTATTTTATTTTAGAAAGACAGCATTGCTCCCCGTTCGTCAAAAATGGAATCCGGATTCCAGGCCAGCTCCCATAAATTATTTTCCGGATCTGTAAAATAAGCTGTGCGCCCTCCCCAAAATGCGTCACTTGGTTCACGAAGAATTTTTCCGCCGGCTTCCCGTATCAGTTCCATTGTGGAATCGACTTCTTCGGGAGAATTTACGTTGATAGCCAGCGTAATATTATTGTAGGTACCTGATGAAGGCTTAATTTCAACTCCTGCATCCTTAGCCAATTCCTCAACCGGGAATAATGACAGCAGGACACCCGCTGTTTTAAAGACAGCATACTGATCCGAACTGATGCTTGTTTCTTCCCAGCCCAGCTTTTGATAAAAGCTTCTTAATGCAGGCAAATTAAATGCGCCTACCGTTACTAAACTAACTCTTTGCGGAACCATATTGATACCTCCTGGATTGTTTTTTGTATGTATTCGGCTTAAGAATATTTTTTCCTTTATTTTTAGGAAGATCTGGGGATTGCACCTCCGTGTGATTCGCTAGATTCATCCAGTTGTTCGCAAGTTTGGCCTATTTGTTCGCTAAATTTCCTGTTATTCGTAAATTCGGGCCAGTTGTTCGCAAGTTATCACCGTTTATTCTGATAGTTCACAATTACCTCTACAAAAAAGGCCTGCTCACGTTGTGAACAGGCCTTTCTCTTTCGATCATTGCTTTACATTTGCCATAATGCTGTTAGGGTCAAAACCAAGTACCCATTTGCCGTTAACATTGATTTGCGGTACGCCCATTTGGCCAGTAGTTTCAACCAGCTTTTGCGCCGCTCTTTGGTCTTGCTGGACGTTTACCTCTTTGTAAGATAAACCTTGCTGATCCAGGAAGTTTTTCACCATTGTGCAATAAGGACATGTATTAGTTGTGTAAACAGTAATATCGTTCATTATTAAATTCCTCCTCTAAACCACTTCTTTTATACCCCTAATGGTATAATAACTCAATAAAAAAACAATGTCAACACTGTATGACACTGTCTTTTTATTGATCTTTGTTCCCTTATTCATCTTCTTCAAACACTAAATCATTGCTTCTGATTGTCATTAAATCGTGGCGGTCATAGCTGTTTTGCATGAGCAGGCGCATTGCCTGTGCCCGAATTGATTTTTCAATGATATTGCGGATATAGCGGCCATTTGAAAAGCTGTTTGGACTTAGAGTATTTTTTACAAAATGCAAATGCTCCCTCATCTTCTTTTCAGACTCATGGCTTAACGTATATTCCCGCTCTTTCAGCATTCTCTGTCCAATTTCCAACAGTTGCTCGATTGAGTAGTCCGGGAAATCAACTACCAGCGGAAAACGGGAGTGGAGACCTGGATTTAAAGTGAGGAAATAATCCATTTCCCTTGAATACCCAGCTAAGATAAGGATGAACTCATGCTGGCGGTCCTCCATGTGTTTCACAAGTGTGTCGATTGCTTCCTTGCCGAAATCCTTTTCCCCGCCTCTGCCCAAAGAATAGGCTTCATCGATGAAAAGGATACCCCCTATTGCTTTTTTCACCAGGTCCCTCGTTTTTTGAGCCGTATGCCCAATATATTCGCCGACGAGATCTGCCCGCTCGGCTTCAATCAGGTGCCCTTTTGATAATACATTCATTTTTTGAAAAAGCCTTCCTATTAATCGGGCAACCGTTGTTTTCCCAGTTCCCGGATTTCCTTTAAACATCATATGGAGTGCTTGTTTTCCTGCTTTCAGGCCGGCTTCTTCCCTCTTTTTATTAACATAAATCCATGCATAAATTTCCTTGATCATCTTCTTCATCTCTTCCATTCCTACAAGAGCACCAAGTTCTTCCTCAATTTCTTTCAGGGCTGCATGCTCAGGCGGAATGGCCTTTGGAACCACTTGAGATTCTGGAAGTTCTTTTGTGTATGTTTTTCGCTTCTGTGAATTTAGGACGATGCTGATTTGTCCGTTATTTTTCAAGCGAATCGGCTGGTCCAAAAGCTATCACCTCACATTCTTAGGCACAGTATACGCTTAGAAGTAATCGTTGTGAAAAAAGCCTATATGTTTCCGCCAGATTACGGTTTTAAGGCTAATTAACGACAATTTCCCGCTCTTTTCAGCAACGATTGATACGGGGATGTCGTTTCATGCGGTTTCCCGAGAAATAAGGTGAAACTTCCATCAGTAGAGGTTTTTCCCCACTGATGGTTAGTTGAGGCCCGCAGGATGCGGGTCATTCAGACGTTGCCACATGGATGTGGCGTCTTTAGTCTGAGTTCTTTTAATCGGGCTTTTATGTGCAGTTGATCCCCCCACTTAGCATTATCTTTGGCCTCAAACACTTAAGTGGGGGACTTACTGCCTGTTAATATGCGGGATAAAGTGAAATGAAGCCTTTGAGCCCGGACAGAGGTCCGCCTCTTAACAGCTATACATTCCCATATCTATATGTATTCAAGCTATCAGCATTTCATTAAAAGTTTTTGACTTAAACTGCAGTTGTAAAAATAAAAATAGCCCGCTTCCATCGAAGCAGGCTTTCTTTTTGATACGGGGTATATTATTGCTGGTTATCCAAGTCCAGCTGAACATTGCGCTGTGGAACGAATGTAGAAATTGCATGCTTATAAACAAGCTGCTGCTTGCCTTCAGACTCAAATAAAACGGTGAAATTATCAAAGCCTTTAATTTGGCCTCTAATTTGGAATCCATTTAATAGGAATACGGTACAATTTGTATTGTCTTTGCGTAGCTGGTTTAGAACCTGATCTTGAATATTGATTGCTGATTTCATAATAATCCTCCTCTTTTATCTCTATCATTATGTATTCGATTTTATTTTCAGCTTTCCTTCAATATGAGAAGAAATTTCAGCGAATTTTTTTTCAAACTCAAGAGGGTCTGCTGTATCGGACATATCAAACCATTCCACATTCATCTTGTTTCGAAACCAGGTTAGCTGCCTTTTTGCATATCTTCGTGAATTTTGCTTCAGATTTCCTATGGCGTCTTCAAGGGAAACACGCCTATTGAAGTATTCATACAGCTCTTTGTATCCGATGGCCTGAATGGACTGGCAATCCTTTAATCCCTGTTCATAAAGGGATTTCACCTCTTCCAGCAGCCCTTCCTTCATCATGATGTCGACGCGCAGATTAATGCGCTCATACAATTTTTCCCGATCCATGGTTAGCCCGATCAGTGCAGTGTCATAAAGAAGTTCAGGGTTCTGGTTCTCCTGATAATCCGACATTGTTTTTCCTGTACAATGATAAATTTCCAGTGCCCGGATCACCCTGCGGATATTGTTGGGATGGATTTTGCTTCCGCTTTCCGGATCAATTGCCATAAGCTCTTTATAAAGCGCTTCGTTTCCTTCTCCTTCCGCGCGTTCCTCCAGCTTCTGTCTGAACTCGTCATCTGAAGGAGCATCCGAAAATTGATAATCGTAAATGACTGACTGAATATATAACCCGGTGCCCCCTACGATCATCGGAAGTTTACCTCTGGAAGTGATGTCAGAGATTTTTCTGCGGACCAGCTCCTGGAACTCTGCTGCAGAAAAAGGGTCTTCCGGATTTTTGATATCAATGAGATGATGTGGAATACCTTCCATTTCTTCTTTTGTAATCTTGGCGGTGCCTATATCCATACTTTTATATATCTGCATGGAATCGCCGCTGATAATTTCAGCATTAAACCTTTTTGCAAGAAGAATGCTTAATTTTGTTTTACCGACTGCTGTAGGGCCAATCAGCACTACAAGCTTTTCTTTTTCACTCATCTGTTCACTGCCTTTACTGCCGTTCTATTCACTATCCTACCATAATGCAGGAAAATTTTTCAGGTATCATTTTACCATTCTTGATAAAAACAGAACATCTAAGCAGTATAAACAGATTTCACCCTTCCTATTCGACAAGTTTCCTAAAATTTTCATGAAAGATTACATTTTTTTAACGATTCCATAACAAACGAAGGTTGGCCCCCAAATTCATGTTAATTTATTAGAAGGTTATATTGTGACTTTATAAATTGAAAATAGGTGAATAATTCATGATAAATACATCTGAAATTGGTATTGATTTAGGAACAGCAAATATCCTTGTTTATAGTAAAACAAAGGGTATTATCTTAAATGAACCTTCTGTTGTTGCAATTGACACAGAAACGAAAAAAGTGTTAGCAGTTGGTAAAGAAGCCAAAGAAATGATCGGTAAAACACCAGGACGTATTGTCGCAATCCGTCCACTTAAAGATGGGGTTATTGCAGATTATGATACAACAACAGAAATGCTTCGCCAAGTAATGAGAAAAGCATCGAAAAAAGTCGGATTTGCGATCAGAAAGCCTAACGTGGTTGTATGTACTCCTTCTGGATCTACCTCTGTAGAAAGAAGAGCGATTCAGGACGCAGTGCGAAATGCTGGGGCAAAAAAGGTACATCTTATTGAAGAACCCGTAGCAGCTGCAATCGGTGCAGGCATGCCTGTTGATGAGCCGGTAGCAAACGTTGTTGTAGATATTGGCGGCGGTTCAACTGAAGTAGCCATCATCTCCTTTGGCGGCGTCGTAGCCTGCCACTCCATCCGCATCGGCGGCGACAGACTCGATGATGACATCATTCAGCATGTACGCAAAGAATACAATGTCCTTATTGGAGAAAGAACAGCGGAACAAGTTAAAATGGAAATTGGCTATGCATTAGTCGACCACGAAGAATTGACAATGGAAGTGCGCGGCCGGGACCTTGTGACTGGTTTGCCAAAAACGATCACATTGTCTTCATATGAGGTACGCGATGCAATGAAGGAAGCTCTCCTGCATATTCTTGAAGCCATCCGTGCCACTTTAGAGGACAGTCCTGCTGAACTGAGCGGTGACATCGTTGACCGCGGTGTTATTCTTTCCGGAGGCGGCGCTCTGCTTAATGGCATGCAGGATTGGCTATCACAAGAAATCGTCGTGCCAGTACACCTTGCTCCAAACCCCCTTGAATCTGTAGCAGTTGGTACAGGGGTTGCATTAAAATATATTGATAAGCTGCATACATTGGTAAGATAATTTAAAGGAAGAGCATCCATTTTGCGAAATGGGTGTTTTTTTTATTTAGAACACTTTTCGTTGTTAGATATAAGGAGAAACGGGAATCAATCGGAAGGGAAAAGTGCAGTTGAACTCGGCAAATTGGTTTTAACCGGAATCAACCAGATGGAATAGTGAAAAAGCTGGGGAAATGGCTTCTAATGGGAACTAATCGGACGGAATAGTGCTGGAGAATTTGAGGAATATGCCATTTTTGCTTATCAAGAGCAATTTTCGTAGTGAATCCCCCGGATTTACTACCATTTTCCTTTAGTACAAACACTTTTCGTCGTTAATCACCCGATTAACTACCTTTTCTCTTTGCCTAGAGCACTTTTCGTCGTTAATCACTCCGATTAACTACCTTTCTCTTTTGCCTTGAGGACTTTTCGCCGCTAATCCCCTGAAATGGGTAGTTGTACCTCTTTCCATCCACCCTTGTTTACATAATATGATTATTGTCCAACCATACAAAAAAAACGCCAAACCCATTTGGGTTCAGCGTCTTCTCTACATTACCCTCTTGAACATTTTCTCCATTTCATAAGTAGAGTAATGAATAATAATCGGGCGGCCATGCGGGCATGTGAAAGGATCGGATGTCCGGCGCAATTCATCCAGCAGTGCCTGAATTTCATCATTGCGCAGGTGCTGGTTCGCTTTAATAGAAGCTTTGCAGCTCATCATGATTGCAGCTTCCTCTCGCAGCTTTTTAATATCGACTCTCTTCATCGCTAAAAGCTGTTCAATCATATTCTCAATGATTTCCTGTTCCTCGCCTTTTGGCAGCCATTGCGGATGAGAACGGATGATAAAGCTGTTATAACCAAACGGCTCCAGGAAGACTCCGACTTTCTCAAGCTCAGCTTTATGTTCATCTATTTTTATATAATCGTCAGTCGAGTATTCAAACGTCAGCGGAATAAGCATTTCCTGCAATTCGCTTTCAACCTGGCCGACTTTTTCTTTAAAGTACTCATACTTGATCCGCTCCTGGGCGGCGTGCTGATCGATAATATACAAACCTCTATCATTTTGGGCAAAAATATAGGTCCCATGCATTTGCCCGATCGGATAGAGCGGCGGAACTCTGGATGGTTCCTGCTCTTTAGGAGGTTCGGAAAAAAATGAATTTAAACCTGAAGCCCTCGGTTCTTCTTGCTGGAAAAGATGCATACCTTCTTTTGGAAACACTTCTACTGGAGGCTTTTCCTCGTGCGGAGTTTTCTGGATTGATACGGGATCAGAAACAACGGTTTCCGCTGAAAAACTCCTCGGGCTATCCTGAACAATCTCTTCCCTATTTTCACGAACATAAGAATGAACAGGATCAGGCCGCTCTTCCTTCTCCGGCAAGTGATCCAGCTCCAAAGCAGTCTGCTCCGACTTTGGCTTCATGCTCTTCGGCTGCGTAAATCCGGACGGAATCAACTCTTCCTTTTTAAATGCTGCCTTTAGTGCACCTGATACAAGCTCATTCAATTCATGCTCCTTGCTCAGGCGCACTTCCATTTTGGATGGATGGACATTGACGTCAACAAGCAAAGGATCCATTTCAATATTTAACAGCACAATTGGATAGCGTCCAATCGGCAGAAGGGTATGATAGCCCTCCTGAATCGCCTTTGCAAGCGAATAGTTTTTAATAAAACGGCCGTTGATCATAGTGGAGATATAATTGCGTGATGCTCTTGTAATCTCCGGCAATGCTGCATAGCCGTTTATTTTAAAATCAAGCGAGCTCGCTTCGATTGGAACCATCTTTTTTACGATGTTCAGCCCGTAAATCGCTGCAAGCACCTGGCGAACATCGCCGTTCCCGTTCGTCTGCAGCAGTTTGCGGTCATTATGGATCAGGCGGATGGCGACCTCTGGATGGGCAAGCGCCAGCCGGTTCACCACATCGGTAATATTGCCTAGCTCGGTGTGGATCGTCTTCATATATTTCAGACGGGCCGGCGTATTGAAAAATAAATCGGTCACGGTGAGATCGGTCCCTTTTCTGCCAGGAGCTTTTTCCACCACTTCTACTTTTCCGCCTTCAGTGACCAAGCGTGTGCCGGATTCGCCAGTCGAGGTTTTCATCTCGATCCGCGAAACGGACGCAATACTCGGCAATGCCTCTCCGCGGAATCCGAGCGTGCGGATGCGGAAAAGGTCATTTTCATCCTTTATTTTACTTGTGGCATGACGATGGAAAGCGTTAAGGACATCATCTTCTTCAATTCCGTCGCCGTTATCGATGATCCGGATTTTTGCCAGGCCAGCTTCTTCCACTTCAATTTCAATAATTGTGCTCCCGGCATCAATCGAGTTCTCCATCAATTCTTTAACTACTGATGCAGGCCGCTCAACCACCTCACCGGCTGCAATTTTATTTGAAAGCGAGTCATCCAGCTGTATGATTTTCCCCATCTCGTCACCCCCTGTTTGCTAGTTCTTTAGTTTTTTGTGCAGCTCATATAATGTATTTAACGCCTGCATTGGCGTCATATCAAGAATATCGAGACCTTTCACTTTTTCGATTATCTTCTTTTCCTTGGAGCTGGCCGGCAATTTTTTCACATCTTCCGGTTCTTCAAAAAATGATAATTGGGCAGCAGGCTCTTCTACTTTTTCAGCAGCAGGTGTTTGAATTTCCTGCCGGGGAACATTATTTGCCTCGGCTTCTTTGGACTCAAGCCCTGTCAGAATTTCATTCGCTCTTACAATCAGCTCATTCGGCAGCTCGGCAAGCTGGGCAACATGGATCCCGTAACTCTTATCAGCTGCCCCTTCTTTAATTTTATGAAGGAAGACCACTCGGCCGTTCTGCTCGACCGCGCTGACATGGATATTTTTCACTTTTTCCAGCTCTTCTTCAAGTACAGTCAACTCATGATAGTGAGTGGAAAATAACGTTTTCGCACCAATCCGGTTATGGATGTATTCGATAATAGCTTGTGCCAGCGCCATTCCATCATAGGTCGAAGTACCACGGCCGATTTCGTCGAATAAAATCAAGCTATTCTGAGTGGCATTGACTATTGCATTCCTTGCTTCAAGCATTTCAACCATGAAAGTACTTTGGCCTGAAATCAGGTCATCTGCAGCCCCGATTCTCGTAAATACCTGGTCAAAGATTGGCAGAACTGCTTCTGAAGCAGGCACATAGCAGCCGATCTGAGCTAAAATAGCTGTCAGCGCGATTTGGCGCATATACGTACTTTTACCGGACATATTGGGCCCCGTAATGAGCAGCATTTCTCTGTCTGCATCCATGTAGCAATCATTCGGCACATATTCTTGTGCGTTCATGACCTTCTCAACCACTGGGTGGCGGCCGTCTTTTATATAAACTCGTCTTTCGTCTGAAAAAGCTGGTTTGGTGTAATGCCTTTGCTCACTGACAGCGGCAAAGCACTGCAATACATCCAGCTCACTTACCGTTTTAGCCAGCTTTTGCAATCTAGGAATATATTCTTTTACATACTCGCGGACATTGGTAAAAAGCTCATACTCCAGCTCAACACACTTTTCCTGTGCCTGGAGGATAAGCGCTTCTTTTTCTTTCAATTCAGGCGTGATGAATCTTTCCGCATTTGTCAGCGTCTGCTTGCGTTCATATTGCCCTTCCTTCAAGAGGTGCAAGTTGGAGCGCGTTACTTCAATATAATAGCCGAACACACGGTTAAAGCCGATCTTTAACGACTTAATGCCTGTTTTCTCCCGTTCCTGCTTCTCAAGCTGGGCGATCCAGGTTTTCCCGTTCCGGCTGGCATCCCGGTATTGATCCAATTCTTCGTGGTAGCCATCCTGAATGATATTGCCGTCTTTAAGTGAAAGCGGCGGATTTTCCATGATTGCACATTCCAGCGTATCGGCTACCTCTTCACAGGCATCAAGCCGTTCAGCCAGTTTTACTGCCTCATCATTTGGCAGCCCGCTGACCATTTCTTTTAAAATGGGAATCTGCTGAAGTGACCGTTTCAGCTGCACCAAATCACGTGCATTCACATTTCCGAATGCCACCCTCCCGGCAAGGCGCTCAAGATCATAGACTTCCTTCAGCTTTTCCCGGATTTCTTCGCGTTCAAAATAAGAGCCGATCAATGTTTCCACAATGGAATGGCGGCGCTTGATTTCTTTTTCATTAATAAGCGGCCTGTCAATCCATTGCTTTAAAAGCCTTCCGCCCATTGCCGTCTTTGTTTCATCCAACAGCCAGAGCAGTGAGCCTTTCTTCCCTTTGCTGCGAATCGTTTCCGTCAGCTCCAAATTCTTTTTTGAAAAATAGTCGACCTTCATATATTGGCTGATTTGGTAGGTAGCTACTTTTTGAAGATGATCAAGACTTCTTTTTTGAGTCCGATACAGATAGTTTATTAATCTGGACGACGTGAGTCTAAGCTTGTCCTGGTTTAGGTCTGAAAGCAGATTTTCATAGGAATCGCCAATCTCGCAATCGTCCTCAAATGAAATGGCCATGACAGAGCGCTCTTTCATTTTCCGCTGCCATTCTCCGTTAAAATCGTAAGAAATAACGACTTCCTTTGCGCCTGACAAAGATAGCTCATTTAAAACTTCCTCAAAACCGCCGCTCAGCATCGTTACCTTCGTTTCACCTGTAGATAAATCATTTGTGGCAAATCCAAACGTTTCATCCTCAAATGCAGAGATAGAGGCAATGTAATTATTTTCTTTTTCCTGGAGGCCTTTGCCTTCCATCATCGTCCCAGGCGTAATCAGCTGGACAACTTCCCTCCGCACAACGCCTTTTGCCTGTTTGGGATCCTCAGTCTGCTCGCAGATTGCGACTTTATAGCCTTTTTCGATCAGTTGTTCAATATAGACCGGTGCCGAATGATATGGAACTCCGCACATCGGAATTCGCTCTTCCGTGCCGCCTTCCCTGCTGGTTAACGTGATTTCCAGTTCCTGTGATGCCTTAAGCGCATCATCAAAGAACATTTCGTAAAAATCGCCCAGGCGAAAAAATAAAAAGGCATCCTGGTATTCTGCCTTTACTCGTAAATATTGCTGTATCATAGGCGTGTATGCTGCTGCCATAACTTCCTCCAACGTCAAATAATCTATTATTTTCTATGCCAGTTTTCAAAGTTTCACTCTGAGAACGTCTTTTTCATTATATCATAGATTGTTTGATGACTCAGATGGGCAAAATTTGGGGAGCAAAAAAACAGCTCCCCATTCGGAAAGCTGCACTACTGCTTAGTTATTAATATACTTTTCAAAAACATAGCCGAAATCTTTTACATTGTATTTCTTGCGGCTGTTCATCAGCCAGTTGAAAGCTGTTTCGTTTAATACACGGAAATTGTCCACAACGTTTGAATCCTGATTCGAGGCTGAGCGGCCCAATGTGCTGGCAGCCAAATTCAAACTTTTTTCAGCATACTCCATTGAAACTTCATTTTCACGGCAAATCTCGGCGATGCGGATTAAGGCTTTATATAAATCTTTCAATTCTTCAATATGCTTTTTATGTACATCGATTGAAAATGCCTCAGATCCTATGACAAATTTGATTTCAATATCCAAATCGACCGTTCCTGCTGTTTCGAGCATCACGTTGGAAATACTATATTCTCTATAGCTGTAGCGCTTAAGGGTACGTTTTTTGCTGACTGCACTTGTTCCATCCAAATGAATAAGCGCCTTGTTCGTAAAGCAATATTCATCTGTTTTGGATTTAATCAGGAAATAGATCTTTTCATTATCTTCATGAAGCACATAATCATCCGCATCGACTTTATCATAATCTGCCGGCTGGATTACGCTTCCTACATCGCTAAGCCCTAATACATCAGAGGCAACTCTTTTAAACATAAACTCTCAACCTTTCAATTTTCATTTTGCCACAGTCCTATTTTAACATATTTAGGAAAAAGATAGTTTATGTTTTTTATGTAAAAGACTCTGATAACCTTGCCTGTTGAATTCCGCTACAGGCACTCAGCGAACCGCGGGCGGTCCGACGCTCCTCGGCGCGCGAGCCTGCGGGGTCTCCCTTTGACACACTCCTTCCGCAGGACTTTCGACAAACATCCTTTAATAAACACCGCACGAAGGAAATATGAATGCATTTACGAGGAGCTCGCGTCTTCCGCTCCAATCTAGAGGGAGCTTTAACACAGCCAAGTAAAAAAGAAAAGCCTTCAAAAAAAGGCTTTATATCCCTGCCGTATTCATCAAAACAATCCGCCAGCCATCCGGATCCTCAATCGTTACTCCGCCCCTTCCCCAGTATGGGTTTTCCGGTTCCACCTCTCGATACCCCATGCAGGCAAGCCTGTTAACAATCTTTTCCCGTTCAAACCGGTTGGCAACATAAAAGACGAAGAGATGCTCTTTTGTTGGATGGGGGAGCTCCATTATTTCTTCCGATTGTGTGAATTCTATATGATATTGATTGTCAGGCAGGCCCAGCATAATTCCATCATAGCCTTCATGCTGCCAAAACTCGCCGATTCGCTCGAGCCCCAATCCCTTTTCATAAAAGTCAATGAGCTTTTCCAGCTGGTTTGTCGGCCGGGCAATGCGAAACTGAACCGCTGGCACACTTCCTTTCCATTCCTTTCTTACGATGATTTCATATGGACATTCTATGTGCTTAAACGTTGCATCTTTATCACCTGAAGCAAATATTTTTATAGGAGAACTAACAGCCGGCCTTTCAGTGGGATACCAATAGCGACCCTCCTTCACGAGGACAAAAACTCCCTGGGTGTCCCCATAAAAAGCAAACGTCTCACTGGAATCGATTTGTTCATTTCGCAAAATCTTATTTAATTCCCGCTCCATATCTGCAATATTAGGGACGGGCAAGCCAATTTCACCGACATCATGCCAGCCGAGCCCTTCTTCCTCTTCTCCATTAAACGGCCGTTCCAGCATTTCTAAGATATTTCCATCCGGATCCACAAAATAGGCCTGCTTGCCTTTCCAAAACATGCTGTATTCGCCTTTCTCATTTGAAATCAGCACACTTTCCTGGCCCAATTTTTGATACATGTGTTCATAGTAATCGGCATTTGTTCGGAAACACACATGATAAAAAGGACTTGTTTCATCTTTTTCAAACAGGATTTTAGTTGTGCCAGCCATTATAGTAAAATAATGTTCCGTTTCTGCCATTAACTCCATCTCCAAGACTTTTGTATAAAAAACTTTCATACTATCTAAATCATGGCATTTTAAATTCAGCTGATATATCTTCATCTTTCCATCTTCCCTTCATGGATTTGTATCTTCATTTTAAAGAAAGAATAAGGAGCTGAATTCAGCCTAAAGACGGAAGAACACATCGGCATTTTGCTTGATAATGGACTGATGCAAAATCCTTTTTACAAAAGGCTATGTAAAAGCTAATTGTTGATTTAACATTGTGTTGATTGGAGCGGAAGGCGCCCAATCCTCGAAAATGCATTCGCATTTTTTTCGTGCGGTGTTTATTCGAGGATGCTTGTTCAAAGTCCTGCTGGAAAAGCGCACCGAAGGGAGACCACCCCGCAGGCGTATAACTTCGAGGAGCGTTGGTAGCCCGCGGTTCGCTGAGTGCCTGCAGCGGAAATCAACACACAAATTTAACGAGCCATACAAAAAGAAAAACTAGGAAGCAAAACCTCCTAGTTAACGTTTATTCTTCTTCAGTTCCTACTAAGAAATCTGGATTTAAATCCTCGAATTCTTCATCATCTACGTCAAGGCCCCAAACTTCGTCATCGTCGCAGTCACATTTGTCTGGATGAACGGCTACACAAACCTTTGTTTCGCCGATCACTTCGACCATGAACTCTCTTTCAACAGTGACGATAATTTTGTTTCCGTTCGGGGAAATGACTGCTTCACAGCAATTCGGCTGCTGCAGTACGCGGGCGATGACGTCATGGTCATCCAAACAGTCCGGATCACGGTATTTCAACTTAATGACATCTGTATACTCAACCCGTTCGGTAACAACTTCAGTTTTTGTATTATTATTGAAAGAGTACCAAACGTTAATGTCATAACGGCCGCAGATTTCTACTGTTTTTCCAACCTTTTTCGCCTCGTACGTATGGTTTATGATCCAGCAGCCAAGTATGCTTGACGGATGGTGTGATGGGCAAATCGTGTGATTGGACTGTGTAAATTTACGTCCTTTCGCAACGACTGCCTTCGTTATAATCTCTCTGTAGTCTCCCATTGCGAGCGAACCCTCCTCATTCATTTTCAATTCATCCTATGCGGGATATTAGACTAGTGTGCGATAATTTTTGATGAATGTTAGGCAAAAGTATTGGCATGATTTATAGTATGCCGGGACCGGGCGAATGTTCCGGTTTCAGCATTTTGAATCAGAGGAATTAATCGCTCCAATGGTATGTTTCTAATTTTCTGCAGTAAATGGGCAAATACCCATCTCATATTTGGGCTGCTGTTATCTCTAATAGGTATGTATATAAAAATTGCACGTTTGTCCTACTGCATATGCGGATACAGCTTGGCTCATGGATCAATATAATAAACTAACGAGAAGGAGGTGAACAGGAATGGCAGACAAGGAGAACTCCAGTTATAAGGTTTCAATCAATGGAAAAGAGCTGACAGGAGAAGAAGCGAAGGAATATGCAGAAAATGTGGTTGCCAAATTAACAGACTCATTGGGCGGTTTTTACTCCAAAGGGCTGGAAAAAATCCAGTCAGATGAGTTAAGAGAAAGTATTAAAGACGCACTTAAGCCATTGAAAAACTTGGAAGGGCTCTGCTCGAAAAATTCCTCCGGGATCGGCAATATGATTCCTGCACTAAAAAATCTGCTGCCTGTTGTAGAAACATCCGAGGATTATAAACAGGTTAAATTATCTGTAAATGGACAAAAACTTTTAGATATGGACCTTTCAAACCTAACGAAAAAGGATTCTTAGACAGAATTTCAAGAAGAACTATGCCACTTCAACTATTTGGAGGAGGTGAACATCCATGCTATCAGGAAGATGCTATGACGACCAGGAAAATAACAGCGTATTGCCATTTGGCGATAATGTAAATGGAGCCGACAGCGGTGACGAAGCTGAAGCATTTACTTTTGCTGCACAAGCAAACCTTCCACAAACTAATTTAAACGGCCAGCTGCCAATTTCTGTAGGCGGATTTGCCATCAATGCAGCTTTGATCAACATTCCAATTCTTTCAGCACAATATAACATTGCAAATGGCGGCGACTCCACAGCTATTGCTGTTAATGGCACAACTCAGCAGCAAAGCAACAAAGCGTAACATCGTTATGCGGCTGGTATAAAAAAGATTACTAATGATCTATGTTAGAGAAAAAAATTGTCCAAAAAGAAGGGAGGGAGTACCATGCTAAATAACAACACGAATAAGCTGGATTTAGATCCAGAAGTACTCAAGCAGCTGGGTATTCCAAAGGAGCTCATAGATATGGCTGCCGAAGCTGGAATTCCGTCAATCAATAACCATGCTGCAGGCGGTACGGGAGGACGGGCTATTAACCTCACGTATGTCGATAACTACTCGACATTGCTTCTCGTATACACCTTTCTCCTGAACTTTTTGGACAAAGAATCAGACGATACAGGAACCAAAATGCTAAATCAATCTCTTTTATCAACATTAAATGCTGCCCTAATAGAGCAGCAGGAATACCGCAAAGAGTTTTTAAAAGCAGTAGAATTACTGAGAAACCAGTAAACGGCCCCACAACCCATGGCAAAAACGATTTTCCTCCCTTAAAATAGAACGTAAATAAACACCCTGCACTTCTTAGGTGCAGGGTGTTTCGGTTCCTTTTATCAGTGGGAGCAGCTGCTGTTTTTAATTTTTGAGCCTGTTTCCCCGCTTAACAGATTTCCGCCTGTAGATGTAATGACTTCGTCTGTTACAGTGTTCGAAATAGCATTTGCTACAATTTGAAGCAATTCATTTACATCAACTTGGGACTGCTTGAATTCCTGGACTACCGGAATTTCATCAAGTTCTTTTTCAAGAGCAGAAATTTTGTCTTCGGTTTTCTTTAACGCTTCTGCTTTACCATAATGCTGAAGATTTACTGCCTGCTTTTGCAAACCTTTAATGGTTGTAATTGTTACGCTAACCTTTTCGTTTCCATTAATCTGTGCTTCTGCACGCTTAAAAAATTCTACTTCTTCTGTTTCTGCGATCATGCGTGCCAATTCTTTCGCACGTTCTACGATCTCATCTTTTGTGTACTTTGCCATATTACTTCACCTCAACCGCGTCTAGTTCTTCAATCATTTCTCCGTTTAGGGACCATGTCTTCGCATCTGTTACTTTTACTTTAACAAGCTTGCCAATGGCTGTTTTTGGCCCTTTAAAGTTAACCAGTTTGTTCTTTCTTGTGTAGCCTGCAAGAATATCCGGATTGTTTTTGCTTTCCCCTTCAACAAGAACTTCGACAACCAGATCCTGATATTTTTTCATCGCTTCAGCAGAAAGTTCATTAACAAGAGCATTCAGGCGCTGTAGACGCTCTTTTTTCACTTCCATAGGCACATTATCCACCATTTTGGCAGCAGGCGTGCCCTCACGCGGTGAGTAAATGAACGTATAAGCAGATTCGAAACCTACCTCACGATACAGGGAAAGTGTTTCTTCAAATTGCTCTTCTGTTTCGTTTGGATAGCCGACAATGATATCGGTTGTAAAAGTTGCTTCAGGAATAGCTGCTTTTATTTTACGAACAAGCTCTAAATATTGTTCCCTTGTATATTTCCGTGCCATGATTTTCAATACATCTGTTGAACCTGACTGTACAGGCAGATGAATGTGCTCGACAAGATTGCCGCCTTTTGCGAGCACTTCAATCAGATGATCATCAAAGTCACGAGGATGGCTTGTTGTAAAGCGGATGCGCGGAATGTCGATTTTGCGGATTTCATCCATTAAATCGCCAAGGCCGTATTTCATGTCCTCAAAATCTTTGCCGTACGCGTTTACGTTTTGCCCAAGAAGGGTAATTTCCTGGTAGCCCTGCGCGGCCAATTGGCGCACTTCCTGTATAATATCCTCAGGGCGGCGGCTGCGTTCTTTACCGCGTGTATAAGGGACGATGCAGTACGTACAGAATTTATCGCAGCCATACATAATGTTTACCCATGCTTTAATATTGCCGCGGCGTACTTTCGGAAGGTTCTCAATAACATCTCCCTCTTTAGACCATACTTCAATAACCATCTCTTTGGACATATAGGCTTCTTGAAGAATGTTTGGCAGGCGGTGGATATTGTGAGTTCCGAAAATCATGTCAACCTGGTTATAGGTTTTAAGAATTTTATTCACAACGGATTCTTCCTGGGACATACATCCGCAAACACCTATCAGGACATCCGGGTTTTCTTTTTTCAAATGCTTAAGATGACCCAGCTCGCCGAACACTTTATTCTCTGCATTTTCACGTATTGCACATGTGTTAAGCAAGATTACGTTGGCGTCTTCCACTGTATCTGTTGGTTCATAGCCAAGGCCAAGGAAAATCCCAGCCATAACTTCTGTATCATGTTCATTCATTTGGCAGCCGTACGTGCGGATATAGAATCTGCGGCCTTTGCCCATTCCAAGAAATTCTTCCGGAATGTCAAAATCTTTATGGTATTTAACTTCTTCTTTTCCGCGTTTTTTCGCTTCCTTTAAGGAAGGAGGAGTATAAACTGTTTCAAAGTACTTGCTGTAATCCTTCTCGGATTTTTTGTCCGAAGGATTTGCTGTTTGCACTTGCTGACCTTCTAAACGTTGTTTTTCGTTCATCATTTATCCCCTTTCTCTTTCTTTGAGTAAGCATCTATCATTTCAACTCAATTTTCAGCCATATTAATGGAATGTGCAGCAATGGAATTTATACATATGCACATTATTATAGTATAAGGGTTCCGCCCGGTTAAAACAATAGAAAACCGTATCCTGCCTCTCATCAGGCAGCTATTACATCTATGTACAATCAGGGATACTTTTAATCCTGCATAAATACTAATAGTAGACTAATTTTGGTTTTTATGGCGTGATAATCGTCACATATACTAAAAAATTGAGATACATAAAAAAGAAGCCCGGGAACCCGGACTTCATCTTATTACATAAATTCAGCTGCAAGTTTATCAAAGTGAGCCTGGTCAAGGTTAAGGTCAGCTTTTGATAAAGGAGTTTCAGAGTATCCTGAAAGCAATTCCTGGTAAGATTTGCGCTCAGTATTCTGATAGATTAAGCCTGTTAATAAGCCGTCGTGCTTCATAAGCGTCTGCATAGCCAATTCACGATTGGAATTGTCATAGCCTTCGATGTCGCTTAATTTAGTAAGGTTCTCTTTGAACCAGTCATAAGTGTTTACTTTGTTATAAGTAACACATGGGCTGAATACGTTGATTAAAGAGAATCCATCATGCTGGATTCCTGCTTCAATTAATGCAGTCAAATCTTTTAAGTCTGTTGAGAAGCTTTGAGCAACGAAAGTCGCCCCTGCTGTTAGCGCCATTTCCATTGGAGAAATAGCCTGCTCAATGGAACCTTGAGGTGTTGACTTCGTTTTGAAACCAGCCGCAGAACGCGGTGAAGTTTGTCCTTTTGTTAAACCATAGATCTGGTTATCCATAACGATATAAGTAATATTTACATTACGGCGGATCGCATGTATCGTATGGCCCATACCGATTGCGAATCCATCCCCGTCACCGCCGGAAGCAATAACAGTTAGATCGCGGTTAGCCATTTTAACACCCTGGGCGATTGGCAATGAACGTCCATGGATGCCGTGGAAGCCGTATGAATTTATATAACCGGAAATACGTCCGGAACACCCGATACCAGAAACAACCGCTAAGTTTTCAGGCTCTAAACCAACATTAGCTGCCGCACGCTGAATCGCCGCCTGCACGGAGAAGTCCCCACAGCCTGGGCACCAGTTTGGTTTTACATTATTTCTAAAATCTTTAAATGTGGCCATCTAGAACAACTCCTTGCATTTTGTGTGAATTTCATGTGGCAAGAATGGATTTCCGTCGTATTTTAATAGCTTGTGAACTTTCTCAGCATGTCCGACGTTCATCTTCATGATATTTGCTAATTGCCCTGTAGCATTGTTTTCGACTACAGCGATTTTCTTAGCAGATTTCACAAGCGGCAATAATTCATCTGCAGGGAATGGATGAATTAAGCGAACTTGTGCATGGTTAACTTTAACGCCATCTTTTTCCAGGCGGCCCATTGCTTCTTCAATAGCGCCGCGAGTTGAGTTGAAACCTACGATTAACAAGTCTGCTTCTTCGTGAGGAGCATTCTTGTGAACTGGTGTATTGAATTTGATGTTTTCAATTTTACGGAAACGCTTATCCATTTGCGCGTTCCGGTTAGCAGCTGATTCTGAAGGTTTTCCAGTCTCGTCGTGCTCAACACCGGTAACATGGTGGATACCGTTTTTCATGCCAGGGATTACACGAGGAGAAACTCCATCTTCTGTAACCTCAAAACGCTTGAAGTAGCCTTTGTTTTCAATTTCAGGAAGCTCTTCTGTTGCAAGCTTTCCGCGGCGGATTTCCACTTTGCTGAAATCAAGCGGCTCCACTGTTTGCTTTCCAAGAGAAAGCTGCAAATCTGAAAGAACAATAACAGGGCACTGATATTCTTCAGCAAGGTTGAATGCTTCTGCAGTATCATAGAATGCTTCCTGTACAGTACTTGGAGCAAGAACGATTTTTGGAATCTCACCATGTGTACCATAAATCATTGCCATTAAGTCTGATTGTTCCTGTTTAGTAGGAAGTCCTGTTGAAGGGCCTCCACGCTGAGTATCAACAATGACAAGCGGAGTTTCTGTAATGCCTGACAGGCCGATTGCTTCCATTTTAAGAGAAAGACCAGGACCAGCAGATGCTGTAAGAGCACGAACTCCCGCGTAGTTGGCACCGATTGCCATAGTAGCTGCGGCGATTTCGTCTTCTGTCTGGATAACAGATCCGCCAAGCGCTGGAAGCTTCTTAATCAAATATTCCATGATTTCGGAAGCAGGTGTGATTGGATAAGCTGCCATGAAACGGCATCCAGCTGCAAGTGCTCCAAGAGCGATCGCATCGTTTCCGATCATGAATAAACGCTTCATGCCATCTGCTTTTTCAAGCTCCATTAATTCTACATCATCGCTAAGTTTTTCTTTCATGAAGTCAAAGCCAGCCTGGATTGCTTCCATGTTCTTGTCCACAACTTGCTGTCCCTTGCGTCCAAAAATCTCTTGAACAACTTCTTCAAATACTTTAATATCTAAGTTTAGCACTGCACATGTTGCTCCAACGGCAACCATGTTTTTCATTAGGGATGTTCCTAGTTCTGTAGCAATCTCTGTAAATGGAACCGCATACAATGCTGCTTTCGTATCTTCTGGCTGTTTAGGATCAAACTTTGCATCTGCAATCATGATCCCTTTATCATGAAGTTCTTTGTAGTTTAAATCAATTGTTTCCTGGTCAAAAGCTACCAGAATATCTAAATCGTCCGAAATTGAGCGAATTTGTGACGTGCTTACGCGAATCTTATTATTCGTGTGCCCGCCCTTAATGCGTGATGAAAAGTGGCGGTAACCGTACAGGTAGTAGCCTAAACGATTTAATGCAATGGAAAAAATTTCTCCGGTACTCTCAATACCTTCCCCTTGCTGTCCTCCAACTTTCCATGAAAGTTGATTGATCATGTCTTACACCCCTTTAGTTACGTTAAGAAATTATGTAAAAACGTTTCATTAATATAAGTGTAGTACTTGTCCAGTCCTCCTGATGGTTTAACCCTTATGTTTCGGCTATTTTTTGGAAGATGAATGGGTACTAAACGCTTTCAATTCTAGACCTATGTGTCTAAAAAAGCAACCCTTTCTGAATATTTATTGGCTAAAAGATGAATATTTTTTTATTTTTTGAAAAATGATAAATAGATTGATTTTTTTCAGGTTGGACTGGCACATGCAAACCCTTGTAATACTGTTTTTTTAATATTTTCACCTTGGAAACCGGTTATAAAAATTCAGAAATAAAAACTTTTCAGCCTGTATATCAGTATAGTATTTTGTGAGTTCGTTCATCAGGTAATCGTATTTTCTTGCATTCTCCAACCCTTGCACCCGCCCATCTGTACCGTCAAAATCAGAACCGAAGCCGACGTGGTTTTCTCCCCCAAGTGAACACACATGTTCAAGGTGCCTTAATATATCTGTAATCGTTGCAGTTTGTTTGCCTGATAAAAATTCGGTCACAAACGTGATCCCCAAGACACTATCTCTTTCAATCAGTGCTTCAATTTGCTCATTACTTAAATTTCGGGGGTGAGGACAAAGCGAATAGCAGTTCGAATGGGATGCAAAAGGAAAATCGCCCCATTCCATCACATCCCAGAATCCCCGCTCAGAAAGATGCGATACATCACACCAAGCTTCAGCAGCATTTAATACAGAGACCACTTGCTTGCCAAAAGAGGACAATCCGGCTCCCCTTTCTTCCATGACGCCGTCCGCTGCACAGTTTCCATAATTCCAAGTCAAGCCCACTGATGAAACGCCCAGCCTGAGAAGTGTTTTCAACTTAAGAAGATCACACCCGACCGCGTCACACCCCTCCAATGTGAGTACAGCTCCTATCTCATCATCCTTTAACCTGTCGATATCCTGGCGGCTGGAAATAAGCTTCACTTGCGGATAAGCTTTAAGCACTTTTTCATAAAATAGATCGACCATATACAAAGCAGCATTGAATTTCATTTCAGGATGGACAGACTCCGGAACATATATGGCAAAGCACTGGACCTTTAGCTGCGAACCCTGCAGCCCTTCAAGATTTACCTGCAGCTTGCCTGAATCCTTAAAATCTATCTCCCGATCCATAAACATTTTATAAAGGACATCACAATGCGCATCAAAGATTTTCATTAGCTGTCTTCCTCTCCTTTTTCTCAATAGCCTTATCTTATTAAAAAAAGAACCTGTTTGCCTATGCTGCAAACAGGTTTTATTGATTAGCCTGAAATTATCCCGCATTTACGGGCAGTATGACCCCATTAAAGTATTGCACTTCCATTAAGAATAAAATAGGGGGATCAACTGCCTGTAAATGTCCCATTATCAGAACTCTGACTAAAAACGACACGTCCTGCGGCAACGTCTGAGTGACCCGCATCGTGCGGGCCTCAACTAACCATCAGTGAAAAAACCTCACTGATGGACGTTTCACCTTATACAATGCTAACTTATGCTTATGACAATGGATGACTCCTAATTCTGCAGCCTTTTGGCTACCGTGGTTCCACAATCAGTTTGATTGCTGTCCGCTCTTCACCATCAATCAGAATATCCGTGAATGCCGGGATACAAATTAAATCCACTCCGCTAGGCGCTACGAATCCTCTTGCGATCGCTACTGCCTTAACAGCCTGGTTCAATGCACCCGCACCAATTGCCTGGATTTCTGCACTTCCTCTTTCGCGAAGAACCCCAGCAAGCGCACCAGCTACAGAATTAGGATTAGATTTTGCTGAAACTTTTAATATTTCCATTCCTAGCTCCTCCTCGTTTTACCCCTCCTGCATGCCCTGCTCAAAGCGCTGGCTGCCCTTCAATTAGGCTAAAAGCCTTACTTAAGGGCTTATACCCTTTAATCTTTCTATTCGGGCTTACACACGATTGCTTTGATGGAATTTAGCATCAGGTATATATATCATTCCATTGCTACTATATTCAGTATTGAAAACACATATTCCGGCTTGGACAAAAAAAGCAAAGATTTAGGCTTATTTTATTTTTTGGGGTGGGATGTCAGCGGTGATTTTTCGGCGAAAAGTGCAGATGTCCAATATAATGAGAAATAGGTTTTAGATAATTCCTGGAACTGCTAGGTAAACTGTAAATCGGTAAGTTACATGCTGAATAAAAATAACTGGCAGCCCATTTAAGTTTCAATCTAGAAAATTCATGAAATCAAATTTTTAAGCTGTTTTTTTAAATCTTATGCCCCTTTCAGGAAATTAGCTGTGTATCACGTGTCTTTAACAGTCTTTTGAATCTGTCTTTCACGTTTTTGCATCATTCGAGCCGGAATCGTTTCACTTTTTAAAATTTATGAATCACTTCAGCCAATTTACGTTCAACTTAAAAAAAAATGAACCACTTCATCCATTTTACGTTCAACTTTTTGATTATATGAACCACTTTTGCACTTTTTTGCACAACTCCCCAATCTGACCGCCTTTCAGGAAGCCAAAATAAAAACTGCATCCGGAAGGAATCCGAATGCAGTCAGTTTTTTAAGAATAAAAAGGATGGTCATTATTGATTAAAATTCGATCGATTTTTTTGGCCAATCCAGTTTTTGTGTTCAGTTCAATGATAGCTGCGCTTAGTTGTGTCCTGCCTTCATTAGGAACTTCAAAGCGGACCGGCAGTCCGGTTAGAAATCTTTTGATCACAGCTTCTTTTTCAACACCCAGAATGCCATCATAAGGTCCTGTCATGCCTACATCAGACATAAAGGCTGTCCCGCCAGGCAAAATGCGGTTATCTGCTGTCTGTACATGCGTGTGCGTTCCAATCACGGCAGACACTTTTCCGTCCAAGTACCAGCCCATTGCCTGCTTTTCACTGGTTGCTTCCGCATGGAAATCAACAAATATATATGGAGTTCTTTCCCGGGCTTCTTTAATTAATTCATCTGCTTTCTGGAACGGGCAATCACTTGTATTCATAAATGTTCTGCCCTGCAAACTGATGACCGCCACTTCTTCTGCGTTATATTTTAAGAATACCATGCCTTTTCCCGGGTTATTCGCAGGAAAATTGGCCGGTCGCACCATATACTTGGCGCGGTCAATAAATTCGAAGATCTCCTTGTTATCCCATGTGTGATTTCCGAGTGTGACAGCTTGTGCGCCTGCCTCCAAAAAGCCGCGATAAATTTTTTCGGTGATTCCTTTTCCGCCTGCCGCGTTTTCCCCGTTAATAATGGTGATTTGCGGACGGTATTTCTCTTTAAGTTTAGGGACATATTCACGTATCATATCGCGTCCCTGGGAGCCTACTACATCTCCGACAAACAAAATATTCATATCATTTCCCTTTCTGCTTTTCTGATTATAATAATGTATGTATGATAGGCCTGCCATTTGCATGCCCCTTATTTCGCTTTCTTATAAGTGTAACACAGATTACTCCTGCATTATGCACTACAGTCCCATAAAAAGAAATAAAGCGATGCATGTGCATCGCTTTATTTTGCATATTCAACGGCCCTTGTTTCACGGATAACCGTGACTTTAATATGACCTGGATAATCAAGTTCTTCTTCAATCTTCTTACGGATATCCCTGGCCAAACGATGCGCTTCAAGGTCATCAATTTGTTCGGGTTTAACCATAATTCGAATTTCGCGTCCAGCTTGAATGGCAAATGATTTTTCAACGCCCTCGTAGGATTCGGAAATCTCTTCAAGCTTTTCAAGACGGCGAATATAGTTTTCAAGTGTCTCTCTTCTTGCTCCTGGTCTTGCTGCTGATAAAGCATCAGCTGCAGCGACAAGTACGGCAATGATCGATGTCGGCTCTGTGTCGCCATGGTGGGAAGCGATACTGTTGATGACAACAGGATGCTCCTTGTACTTGGTAGCAAGTTCCACACCGATTTCAACATGGCTTCCTTCCACTTCATGGTCAATCGCCTTACCGATATCATGAAGCAAGCCTGCACGGCGAGCCAATGTTTCGTCTTGTCCCAATTCCGCAGCCAGCAAACCTGAAAGCTGTGCCACTTCCATTGAATGCTTTAACACATTCTGGCCATAGCTTGTACGGAATTTCAAACGGCCAAGGATTTTGATCAAATCTGGATGGAGACCGTGAACGCCAACCTCAAAAGTTGTTTGTTCACCAATTTCACGGATGTGCTCATCCACTTCACGGCGGGCTTTATCAACCATTTCCTCAATCCGTGCCGGATGGATGCGACCGTCCTGAACCAGTTTGTCTAAAGCTAAGCGTGCTGTCTCACGGCGTATCGGATCAAAACCGGATAAAATAACTGCTTCCGGTGTATCATCGATAATGAGATCAATTCCAGTCAGAGTTTCGAGAGTCCGGATATTACGGCCCTCACGGCCAATAATGCGTCCTTTCATCTCATCATTTGGCAGGTTGACAACTGAAACCGTTGTTTCTGCAACATGGTCAGCTGCACATCTTTGGATAGCCAGTGACAAGATTTCTTTCGCTTTCTTATCTGCGTCCTCTTTCGCTCTAATCTCGCTCTCTTTTACCATAATGGCGACATCGTGAGCCACTTCCTGCTCCGTGCGCTCTAAAATGATGGACTTTGCCTCTTCACGAGTTAAGCCTGAGATGCGTTCCAGCTCAGCTTGTTGTTCTTTAACCATCTCGTCCACTTTGCTTTCCATCTCTTCAATATGCTGTTGTCTTTTGCTAAGAGAATCGTCCCTCTTTTCTAAAAGTGCTTCACGTTTATCTAACGTTTCATCTTTGCGATCAAGGTTCTCTTCTTTTTGCATTAAACGATTTTCTTGTTTTTGCAGTTCATTTCTTCGATCACGAATTTCACTTTCCGCATCTGTGCGAAGCTTGTGAATTTCATCCTTCGCTTCAAGCAGAGCTTCTTTCTTAGTAGCCTCTGCCTCCCGCTTTGCGTCTTCTAAAATCTGTTCAGCAGCATCTTTAGCTCCTGCGATTTTAGCTTCAGCAATGGATTTGCGAACAAAATAGCCAACAAAAGCACCGACGATTAGGCCAAGCAAAATGGAGATGATTGCTGTTAAAAGATCCATCATTTCACCTCCTCTTGCTATGAACTTGTTTGTGTTACGTTTTTTAAAGTGTCGGCATGTACATTGTCCAATTCAATATACAGCACTAAGGCTTTTAAACGTTTCAATCTTAAAAAAACATTGGGCACCCCTATCGGCGGCAAGCATAAATTTGCCGCTCTCGTAACGCATCGCGTTCAAGAGCGATTAGCTTATAAACTCAGGACCGATGGAGCCTGAAGCCAGACAAAAGTCTAGCTCAAAAAAAATATTTCCTTACATATAAAATGTAAAATATACATGTTTAATTGTAAAGCTGTGGAATTTTATTGTCAAGGGGTTGTACAAAGGGCTTTTCTTAATATTTTGATTGATTAGAACTCTTGATGTTTACAGCTGCTATATAAGTCTCAAAAAACTGTATCCATAAAAAAAGCAAAGCCGTCCTTCTGTTGGCTTTGCTTTCCTGCAGCTGTATTAATCGGCTAGCTCGAATTCTTCTTGCCCTTCGTCGCCGCTGATCACCTTTTCCTCATCAAGGCCATAGTGCTCACGGATTTGCTTCTGAATAGTCAGGCGGATATCCGGATTTTCCTTCAGGAATACCTTGGCATTTTCACGGCCCTGGCCAAGGCGCTCTTCATTGTATGAATACCATGAACCGCTCTTTTGGACAATGTCCAGCTCGGAACCGAGGTCAATGATTTCGCCTTCTTTAGATATTCCTTCACCATACATAATATCCACTTCAGCTACACGGAATGGAGGAGCAACTTTGTTTTTGACAACTTTAATTTTCGTCTTGTTTCCGACCATTTCATTGCCTTGCTTTAGTGTTTCAGCACGGCGCACTTCAAGGCGGATAGTAGAATAGAATTTCAATGCGCGTCCACCAGGAGTCGTTTCAGGGTTTCCGAACATAACTCCTACTTTTTCACGGATCTGGTTAATGAAAATCGCAATTGTTTTAGACTTGTTGATGGCACCTGATAGTTTGCGAAGCGCCTGGGACATTAAACGAGCCTGCAAACCTACGTGGGAGTCGCCCATTTCCCCTTCAATTTCAGCCTTAGGCACAAGGGCTGCAACAGAGTCAATTACAAGAATATCAACAGCGCCGCTTCGTACAAGCGCTTCTGCAATTTCAAGGGCCTGCTCGCCTGTATCCGGCTGGGAAAGAAGAAGCTCATCAATATTTACACCAAGCTTTTGTGCATAAACAGGGTCCAAAGCATGCTCAGCATCGATAAACGCTGCTTGTCCGCCGCCAGCCTGAACCTCTGCGATAGCATGAAGGGCTACAGTTGTTTTACCTGAACTTTCAGGTCCGTAGATTTCGATAATACGGCCTCTTGGATAGCCGCCTACCCCAAGAGCTGCATCAAGTGCCAGGGATCCGCTTGGAATAGTAGAAACCTTGCGGTCAGTTTGTTCTCCGAGCTTCATGATAGAACCTTTACCAAATTGCTTTTCTATTTGTTTTAACGCCATTTCAAGGGCTGCTTGACGATCACTCACTAATAGTTCCTCCTTTTATATAGACGAATCTATCTTTTGCTTAGATTCGTTTGTCTCATCTCAAAACCTATCTCTACTATAAACCTTTTCAAACCATTTGTCGAGCAAAAAGTCGAACATCCATTCGATTTTTTTAAGGCGCCTTTCCCGCCTGAAAATAGCAAAATCTTTTAGAGAAAATAGAATTTTCGAGTACAAAATAAAGCCGAATATAGAATTCCCTAAAGAAGTCTGTCTATATTTTTTACTATTAAAAAATCAGAACGCCTTCTCAGGCACTCTGATCTTCTTTTAAAGCTTTTATGAGAAAATGGCAGCCATATTTTACAGTACGGACTCTGTTGGCCGCTCTTGAACCGCCAAGATTCAGCTTTTCCGTCTTGACAGGCTTGCCTTTTATCCAAATTCCAATATAAACGGTTCCGACAGGTTCGCCTTCCAGTTCATCCGGTCCTGCTACACCAGTAAAACTGATGCCGATGTCTGCGTTTGTCAGGCTGGCAACATTTTCAGCAAGTTCAGCTGCGCATTGGGCACTGACAACCCCTTCTTTTTCAATTGTTTCTTTGCGCACTTTAAGAACTTCGGCCTTCACTTCATTTGTATAACAGACAACTCCGCCCTTCAGAAGGCCTCCGGCACCCGGAATGGATGTAAACTCCTCTTGGAACATGCCTCCTGTCAAACTTTCCGCAGCTGAAATGGTCATGTTTTTTTCCTTGATCAGCTTGGTGAGTTCGTGCATAAGGGAAGTTTCATCATACCCATAGAAGAATTCGCCAACACGTTCCCTTATTTTGGATTCTGCCTCATCGATCAGCATCATGGCAGTATCGGCCTGGCTGTGTTTGGCTGTTAACCTGAGTGTAACTTCCCCATCAGATGCGAGCGGGGCAATGGTAGGATTGCTTTGTGCATCGATAATATCCTCAATTTCAGTTTCCAGCATAGCTTCTCCAATGCCAAAAAAGCGCAATACACGGGAGATGATTACATCATCCGTTTCGAGCTTAGATTGGAGGGCAGGATAAGCATGCTTCAAGAACATGGGCTCCATTTCTTTTGGGGGCCCTGGCAGAAGCATATATACATGCTTGCCCGAATCAGAGATCATTCCCGGTGCCATCCCATGTTCATTGGGTAGAACCTGGGCATCTTCGAAAACAAGCGCCTGTTTTTTATTGTTTTCAGTCATTTCCCGGTTCGTCCGTTCAAAATAAAGCTTAATGGACTCAAGAGCCTGCTCATCCATAACGAGTTCTTTGCCAAGATGGCGGGCAATCGTTTCCTTTGTTAAATCATCCTTCGTCGGACCGAGGCCACCTGTAAAGATGACCAGATTTGAGCGTTCTTCAGCAATTTTAATCACTGACTTCAGGCGTTCAGGATTATCTCCAACTACTGTATGATAAAAAACATTGATGCCCAATTCAGCAAGCTGCCGGGAAAGAAAGCGGGCATTTGTATTTACAATTTGCCCGAGCAAAAGCTCAGACCCGACAGCTATAATTTCTGCGTTCATTCAAAAGACCCCTTTAAGCCTGTTTATTTTGAGTTGATAAAGGCCTGTTTATTTTTTGCGAAATAGTCCCAGCCGGACCAGATTGTAAAGAACATAGCCACCCATAGGGCAATATCATCAAACGGTATAGAAGCCATTTCAAAGATTATATTATGTAGAAGCAATGCAGAAATGGCCACGATCTGAGCCCAGGTTTTGATTTTGCCCAGCTGGTTTGCAGCGACTACTTCTCCTTCCCCCGCCAGGACAAGCCTTAAACCTGTCACTGCAAATTCGCGGCTTATTATGATGATGACAATCCATGAGGGAGCAAGCCCTAATTCAACCAGTACAATCAAGGCTGCAGATACAAGGAGTTTGTCTGCAAGCGGATCGAGGAATTTCCCCAGATTGGTGACAAGATTGTATTTGCGGGCATAATAGCCGTCAACCCAGTCGGTAACGGAAGCTAGGATAAAGATAAGCGCTCCGACAAGATGGGTAACCGGCAGTTCAGTTCCAAGCAGCGCTACTTCTCCCCATGAAAAAGGAACAAGCATAACAAGTAAAAAAATCGGTATCAGCATGATGCGTGAAACAGTAATTTTATTTGGCAGATTCATGATTTACCTCCGTGTAAATAAGCCTCTCAAAAGGCCTTTTAAGGTTAATTTTTACATTAAAAGCGAAAATAGTCATCTAATTAAGATGACTATTCGGTCTTCGGCGCATACCGGATGGTTATATCCTGCCGGACAGATTGAGAAGGAGGCACCTGATACTCAATTTTTTCGCCGTTTACGTAGAGTTCCGTTTGTGTTGAATTGCCCACTACAATGGAGGCTTCAGTCTCTTTTGAAAAATCGACTTTCTCGCTTTTTTTGCCAGCTGCAGTCAGCATTCCCTGGAAGAAGGAATATCCCTTCCCATTCTGGATATTTACCCAGGTCTCTCCGGTAGAAACGACTTCTAATTCAAACTTTTCCGCATTTTTTAATTCGTAAACCGTATTTTTGCCGCTGGATTGCACAACTGCAATTTCCTGCTTCGCTTCTTCCTCTGCTTCTTGGTCCTCAGCATTTTCATCAGCGTCTCCATTTTCACCAGCAGACTCTTCCTGATCGCCGGCTGGCTCATTGTTGCCATCTTCCTCAGCATCTTTTCCTTCAGATAGACCTTCTGACTCTTCAATGACCGTTTGCCCCTCTGTAAGATCTGCAGGCTTCTCAGCATCCTCAGTTTGATCTTTGGCTCCAAGGAAATTATAAAGGACTGCAATGAGGCCAATAATAAAGACACCAATAAGAATCTTGGGCAAAATATCAAATACCTTTGATGTCCTGCCGGAAAGGTCTTTCCTCGATTGGACACGTGAAAGCTTTTCGGGTATATCATCGTTCACGGTTGTTGGAATATCATCTTTGTATTGCTCAAAGATCTCTTCTGGTTCAATCCCTACCGCCTCTGCATATTGTTTGATAAATGCCCGGATATAAAACTTGCCGGGCATCATACTGTAGTCGCCCTCTTCTATTCCTATTAAATAGCGTTTTTGTATTTTAGTGACCTTTTGCAGGTCATCAAGGCTCATGTCTTTTGCCAGACGTGCTTCTTTTAAACGATTACCTAGTTCTGTCAATTTGCAACACCTTCCAACTTACTAAAAATCAAAGCCTCCAAAATCGGATTCAGAGAACATGTTGTTTTTCTCCACAATGTCATATTTAATCTCTTCATCAGGATCGTGGCGAAGCTCAATTATATAATCGAAATCATTAAGGGTGTATTCAGTGTTTTGTACGAATATATCCGGATGCTCTACTACCTTTACTGCAGGAAGGCGCATAATTTCACGGACCAGCTGCCAGTGCCGTTCATTCGCGCGTCTGGTTGAGACAATTCCGTCAATTATGAACAAATTGTTTTCATTATATTCATCCTCAATCAGCTGGTTGCGGATCGTTTGCTTCAAAAGAGTGGATGAAACAAATAGCCAGCGCTTGTTCGCACAAACACTTGAGGCAACAATCGATTCAGTTTTGCCAACCCTTGGCATTCCCCTTATGCCAATTAGCTTGTGCCCTTCCTGTTTAAATAATTCCGCCATGAAGTCTACTAAAAGGCCAAGCTCGTCCCTGACAAATCTGAACGTTTTTTTATCGTCGGCATCTCTCTGTATATACCTTCCGTGGCGTACAGCGAGACGGTCTCTCAGCTTTGGTTCGCGAAGCTTGATTACCTTTATGGTGTCCATTGTATTGAGGATCGACTTTAGACGCTCAATTTGTTCATGGTCTTTCGCTAAAATAAGCAATCCTCTGCGTCCTTCATCAACGCCATTAATGGTTACGATATTTATCGAAAGCATCCCCAGCAGGGAAGAAATATCACCAAGCAAACCTGGACGGTTCTTTTGAATTTCATATTCTAAATACCATTCTGTTTTTTCCTCCACCAGAAAAACCTCCTCCGGCATAATTGCGCCCTATGCACCTTGTTTTATATGTATGGCTATCAAAACTCTACCTGTTAATTCATATCCAACTGATATATTTGCTTGTTGATTTCCGCTCCTGGCACTCAGCGTACCGCGGGCGGTCCGGGATCCTCCCCGCCGCTGGCGCGCCTTTGAGTTCTCCCCTTGACTCGCTTCTCACGCAGGACTCTAAATAGGCAGCCTCGAATTAACATCCCACGAAGAAAATGCGAATACATTTTCAAGGATCTCGTGACACTTCAATCAACGTGCAGATATCAATAATGCGCTTTAAAACAAAACTATAATGTAAACTTTTATTAAGCATATCCTAATTTTTCATCTAGGTTCTATAATATATGATTTTTTATCAAGATGAAAGGAAAAACCCGTATCGTTGAATGGAAATCTTTTATGGAGTAAAAAACGAAAAAGAGAGGTTACCCTCTCTTTTCGTTCAGTGCTATTTAAATTCTTAGCGGGTGCCGTCGTTTTGGACAAGCTTGACCATCATATTGGCAATCGCATGCTGCTCTTCAGGGCTTGCAACAGACCAAAGATCAGCAAGGATTTTCTCCTGTTCATTCTTAGGCTCCACTTGTTTGGCTAAATAATCGCCGATTTGGTAAGCAAGGTCATTAACAGTATCCTTGTTCATTCCCTGCGCTTCTCCCTGATGAAGACGATCTCCAAGAAAGTCTTTCCACTGCTGCCAGTTATCTAGTACAGACATAATTATTGCCTCCTTTAAATGTTGTACAATTATATTGTGCTTAGGAGCCAAATAAAATATGCATGAACAATTAGCCGTCAGTCAAAAAATATGTGACACTTCTTTGAACAAAAGTACCAGGTAACTATACCAGTTGGCCGAAGCGGTATCGCTACCTGTTACCGTTTTAGGTATACCATCCCCCATTGACAGCGAGAACCTGTCCAGTGATGTAGGAGGCTTTTTCTGATAAAAGGAAGGAGATTGAGTTAGCGACATCTTCTGGAAGGGCCAGCCTGCCCATGGGAATTTCGCTTTTCACTGCCTCAAGTTCTTCTTCGGTAAAGTCATTAAGCATGGCAGTCTGAACGGCACCCGGGGCAACGGCATTGACTCTGACGCCATTCAGGGCCACTTCCTTGCTTAATGCTTTTACAAAGGCAATTTGAGCCCCCTTTGCAGTTGAATAGGCTACTTCACATGCTGCACCCGTTTGGCCCCAAATGGATGAAACGACAACAATATTTCCGCTTTTTTTCGCAAGCAGTTTCGGCAGCAGCTCTTTCGTAAGGAGGAGAGGTGATGTCACATGCAAATTCATCAGCTTATCTGTTTCCGTTTCCGTGAGCTCAGTCAGCAGCCCATATTGCGCAGACCCGCTGTTATGTACAATGGCATCTATTGAGAAGATATTTTGAACGACTTTTTTATAACCAGCTTTTGTCGATAAATCTGCCTGTATCGGCATATATTCACCGTCATAGGGCTGCAAACGATCCAGCAGAAAATTGATCGCCTGCTGGTTTTTATTGTAATGCAGATAAAGCGAATAGCCTTCCTCAGCAAGCTTTAGGCTGATCGCTTGGCCAATTCCTCCGCTTGCGCCCGTAATTAATGCAAATTTACTCATTTTACACACTCCATTACGTCTCTGTAAAAAGCAGAAAGCGCCTTTGATCGGCGCTCTGCTGAATTAAATATTGTCTATTGCTTCGGTACAACCTGGCAAACCGTAAAACGGTCTTCGCTTATTAAATCACCGGCTGCATTTTCCACATCATCAAGAGTAATGCTTTCAAGTGTTGGCACAACATCAAATAAATCCATTTCATTAAAAGCATATCGTGTAAATTGATTGGCAATATATTCAGGCGAGTTCACAGCACGCAGGAAAGCCCCAATTTTCTTCTTTTTCGTCCTGTCCAGCGTTTCCTGAGAGATTGCCCCTTTTTCCCTGGAGTCCAATAGCATTTTTTTCAGGACTTCTGCCAATTTGTCAGGCTCATTTGTATCCCCGCCAACCATGGCAAAACCGAATCCTTGTTCCTGGGTATAATCAAAAGAGAAGGTATCATCAATTAAGCCTTCGTTATAAAGAGAACTGTAATGATCGGAGCTTTTGCCAAATAAGATATCCAGCAAAACATTTACGCTGAGCTCGATCTTCAGCATTTCCTTGCCTGTTTGATTCACGTTTTTGCTCTTCACTCCAACCAGGCATTTGGATGTCTGGACATTCATTTCCAGAACTTTTTTCTTCTCAGCAGCTTCCATCGGCTCTTCTTCAAACTGGCGGTTGATTTCCGGCTGTTCCTTGTAATCCTTCTTATTCTGGTTATCCCTCACCAAATTCATGACTTGTTCCGGCTCAACAGGACCGACAATGAACAGCAGCATGTTGCTCGGATGATAAAAAGTCTCATAGCACTCATACAGCATATCCTTTGTGATATGTGAAATGGATTCAATAGTTCCAGCAATATCAATTTTCACCGGATGGTTTTTATACATATTTTCAATCAAGCCAAAATATAAGCGCCAATCCGGGTTGTCATCATACATCGTTATTTCCTGTCCGATAATGCCTTTTTCTTTCTCCACAGTTTTTTCTGTAAAATAAGGTTCCTGGACAAAATCGATCAGTGTCTCTAGGTTTTTTTCCACATTGGACGTGCTGGAGAATAAATAGGCTGTTCTCGTAAAAGATGTAAAGGCATTAGCGGATGCACCCTGCTTGCTGAACTGCTGGAACACATCCCCATCTTCTTTTTCAAAGAGCTTATGCTCCAAAAAGTGGGCGATGCCATCAGGGACCTTAACGTATTCATCTTTGCCCGGCGGCAAGAAATGGTTGTCGATTGAACCATATTTTGTAGTAAAAGTAGCGTATGTTTTATTGAATCCTTTTTTCGGCAGAATGTACACATCCAGGCCATTGCCAAGCTTTTCATAGTACATTTCTTCCTGAAGCTGTTCAAACGTGATTTTTTCCATTACTTGCCCGCCTCCTTTCCAGTTAAGAAATACACTGTATCTAAATGGACTTTCTTTGCAACTTCTGCAATTTCTTCACTCTTAACCTTATCCATTTCATCCATCCAAGTTTGAAGTGTAATGTCTTTTCCGGATACGACATTATGGTAAAGCACTTCAACAATTCCACGGGCCGTATCTACCGTTTCAAGAAGCTGATTTTTAATAACAGCTTTAGTCTGCTCAATTTCCTGATCGGTAAAGTCGCCGTTTTTCATTGCTTCCAATTGTTCTTTAATAATATTTACGGCCTGATCATAATTGCTGTTATCGATTCCGGACATAACCATCATCAAGCCTTTATGGCTTTCAAGACGGCTTGCTACATAATAGGCAAGACTTGCTTTTTCACGAACATTCAAGAAAAGCTTGGAATGTGAAAAGCCGCCGAAAATCCCATTAAAAACCTGGAGGGCGTAGTAATCAGGATCACCGTACACCACATTTGTACGGTAGCCGATATTTAATTTCCCTTGTTTTACATCCTGTTCTTCCCTGACTTCGTTTACACGCTCCTTGCCATTATCTGTTCCAGATGGCAAAGACTGCGGTGTTCTTTCTTCAAAGGATAAAAGTTCTCCTGCAAACGTTTCTGCATCTGCTTCGTTAACGTCGCCTATTACATACAAATCGAGCTCATCCTGCGAAAGTGCATTTTGATAATATTGATAAAGGCTTTCTGGAGTGATTTGATCAACATCCTCTTTTTCCCCATGGACATGCAATGAATATGGTTCACCGTTGCACATTTCCTGTACGAGGCGAAAATTAGAATAACGCATTTTATCATCATATACAGATTGAATTCGCTGCTTTAGAGTCCTTTTCTCCTTTTCCACTGTTTCCTGGTCAAACGCGTTCCCCTGTACATTCGGCTTGGTTAAAATCTCCGATAAGAACTGGAAAGCCTTTTTCAATAAAGGGGTATTATCAGAAAGAAATTTTTCATTGGCAATTTCAACTGAAATCGTAATGACATGGTATTCCCCTTTTTTTGCCAAATCCACAAAAAGGGTTGCCCCATACAATTCATCAAGATAGGAGCGCAGCTTTCCAGTAGTAGGGTATGCGGCGCTATTGCTTTGCAGGACATGCGGCAAAAGCGACCTAAGCGTTACCGTCTCCTTATTGAGGGGAGCTTTCATTTTCCAAACCAAAGTATTGGTTTTATATTTTTCCGTTTTTACAACATGAAGATTATAGCCGTTCATTGATTTAACCGATTCAGAAATTACATCCATTTGGTTTCCTCCTGTCGAGATATTGAAGAGTCCATAGCTGTTAACCCTTTTGTGAATCAAGTACGTTCCCTATCACTATGTAAACACTTTGATGCTAATCTCTATAATCTCCTTTGTTTTAAATCATATTCTTACTATAACTTGCCCTATTTCTCTATTTCAAGTTATTGGCTAAGCTGGAAGGTATATATAATTAGAAAAATAAAAAATCCCTTCTGAAGGGATTTTAATTTCCGGAGGCGATGGTACCTATTAATGGCTGATTTTTTAAAGTTTTTCCACTCTCAAAACGCACCTGGTTTTTTCCGCTGTTTTTCGCCAGATACAAAAGCTGGTCGGCTATTTCAAGGCTTTCATTTTTTGGGCGGCTTGAATCGTAGACTGTTACTCCAAAACTCATTGTAATTTGGATATTTTCTGAAGTGAACTGCTTTTTATTTATCATTTCATATATCTGACTGAAAAAGGCTTCAAGCTTTCTTTCATCTAAGTCAGGCATCAAAAAGGCAAATTCTTCACCGCCATATCTAAAAGCTTGTCCACCGTATTTTTTCGCTGCTTCTGCAAAAATGCCGCCAATCTCTTTTAATACCTCGTTCCCTGCCAAATGGCCATATTCATCATTAATAGGTTTAAATTGATCGATATCTCCCATAACGATATAGAAAGGCTTTTTCCAATTAACAAAATATTATCACATTTAAAGCGGCAGAACACACAATAAAATCAGACAGGATTCGCCATGAATAGTGGAAACGCTTTAGAGTAATGAACTTCACCAAATAACGCCACGTACTGTGGCGAACGTTGAAGTCGGCACATCCTGTGCGACAAGCATAAGCCGAATCACGCTAGAAACCTCCCAAAGCGCGCTTTTGTCGGGCGATGTATCGCTGCCGAAGCGTTCCCTTGTCCTGATTTCTAGAGTGATTCGGCTTATAACCGTGAGCTGCTCGAAGCATCATTCTGCGAATCATGCTCCTCGCAAGATATTCAGGAAGTAAACTCAGGATAAAAACTGGCTAGGCCCTGGAGCTAGACAATTATCCAGTTTAAGAATGCAATTTTTCTTTCTAACTATTAAAAAGCCCCATTTCAAAAGAAATGAGGCTCTGCTGTTTAGCGTTTTCCTTTTATATATGGTGTACCAGAAGCCTTCGGAGCATCGGCACGTCCAATGAAGCCTGTTAAAGCTAAAATTGTTAATACATATGGTGCAATGAGAAGATACACATTCGGAATATTCTCGAGGAATGGCAAGTTTGAGCCAATAATACTTAAGCTTTGCGCAAATCCGAAGAACAATGCCGCTCCCATAACTCCTAGCGGATGCCATTTACCAAAAATCAATGCCGCCAAAGCCATAAAGCCCTGTCCGCTGATTGTAGCATGGCCGAAGTCTGAAGAAATGGACTGTGCGTAAACACCGCCTCCGATTCCAGCAAGTGCACCGGAAAGGAGAACACCGATATAGCGCATTCTTGTAACATTAATCCCCATCGTATCTGCAGCCATTGGATGCTCACCTACAGCACGCAATCTTAGTCCGAATGGTGTTTTAAACATGACAAACCAAGCAAGGAATGCCACAGCAATCGCCACAAACGATGTATAGTAAGTGTTTGAGAATAGCAGCTTTCCAATCACCGGTATGTCACTTAAAAACGGAATATCGACTTTGCTGAAACCTTTTTGAATAATATCTGTCTGGCCTTTTCCATAAATGAACTTAACAAGGAATAGCGCAGCTCCAATCGCAAACAGGTTTATCGCTACCCCGGAAACTACCTGGTCTGCCCTAAATGTTATGGAAGCAACCGCATGCATAATGGACAAAAGGGCACCGACAACCATGGCTGCAAGAAGGGCAACCCAAGGTGTCCAGTTACCAAGTACATCAACGAATGTAAGGTTAAAAACAATCGCCGTGAAAGCTCCAATAACCATCAAGCCTTCCAAACCGATATTTACGACTCCAGAGCTTTCGGAAAAGTTTCCGCCTAGTCCAGTGAAAATAAGCGGGGCAGCCCAAAGCAAAGTTGATGGAATGACAATTAATAAAATCTCCATTAAGCCCACTTACTTCACCCCCTTTTTGCTGATACGGTCAATAAAGATGCGAATCATGTAGCTTGCTGCTACGAAGAAAACAATGAGTGCAATGATAATATCTACTAATTCGTTTGGAACTCCAGCTTCAAGCGGCATATTTAATGCTCCTACCTTTAAGCTTCCAAACAGCAATGCTGCAAAAATAATACCAACCGGTCCGTTTCCGCCAAGAAGAGCAACTGCGATACCATCAAATCCAACGCCGGTAAATCCGCCTTTAATGGCTGCATAACCGAATGTCCCCAATCCTTCCATAGCTCCCGCCAGACCAGCAAAAGCGCCTGAAATAACCATTGAAAGAATAATGTTTTTGCTTACATTCATACCTGCATATTCAGAAGCATGCTGGTTAAACCCAACAGCTCTCAGTTCGTAACCCTTTGAAGTCTTTTCCAATAAGAACCACATGAAAAATACGCATGCCAAAGCAATTAAAATTCCCCAGTGAAGACGAGAGTAGTCTGTTATTCCTTCAAGAAAAACAGAACGCAATGTAGATGATTCTGCAATCATTTCTGTACGGTCACTCTTTTCTGAAAGGACAGTACGGATAATGTAGTTTGTCACATGCAAAGCAACATAGTTCATCATGATCGTAACAATTACTTCATGGACCTTGAACTTTGCTTTCAACAAGCCAGGTATAAATGCCCATAAAGCTCCAGCTGCTGCAGCTGCTAGAACAGCCAGTGGCAGATGGATGATCTTTGGAAGATCAAATGCCACCCCTACCCATACAGAGGCAAGCCAGCCTACGATTAGCTGTCCTTCCACTCCGATGTTAAATAAGCCTGTCCGGAAAGCAAATGCAACTGCCAGCCCGGCTAAAATATATGGAGTAACCTGCCTTACAACTTCACCAGTATAGTAGATTTCTCCAAAAGCACCGTTCCAAAGGGCAGTAAATGCTGCTCCGGCATTATACCCAGTTGCGATCATGATGATTGTACCGACGAGCACGCCGAGCAGAACGGCGACTAGAGGTACGATAATATTTTTCATGCGATTAGACATGGTTTTCGCCACCCGCTTCCTTCCGTTTAGAACCGGCCATCAATAAACCTAATTCTTGTTCAGTTGTTTGTTTCGGGTCTACTACTGCTACAATTTCACCCTCATAAATAACGGCAATTCGGTCGCTGACATTCATAATTTCATCCAGCTCAAACGATATGAGCAGAACTGCCTTACCATGGTCACGCTGTTCGATCAGGCGCTTATGGATATATTCAATCGCACCAACGTCCAAGCCCCGAGTCGGCTGTGCCGCGATAAGCAGGTCCGGATCGCGGTCAATTTCCCGCCCGATAATTGCCTTTTGCTGGTTACCACCCGACAACGCCCTTGCAAGCGTAAATTCGCTAGGTGTTCTCACATCAAATTCTTTAATAAGGGTCATTGCCTTACTGTAAATCTCCTTAAAATTCAGGACGCCTCTTTTTGAGAAAGGAGATTTGTAATAGGTTTGAAGTACCATATTTTCTCCAATCGGAAAATCAAGAACAAGACCATGCTTATGGCGGTCCTGAGGGATATGGCCGACCCCGGTCTCCGTCACTTTTCTTGGAGGCATATTGATAATTTCTTTCCCGTTCAATTTGATTGAACCGCTTTCAGACTTTCTCAAACCTGTTATGGCTTCAATTAATTCAGTCTGTCCATTCCCATCCACTCCGGCAATCCCGACAATTTCCCCTGCTCTTACCTGCAGGTCAAGATTTTTGATGGCGCCAAGGCCGCGGGAATCTTTCACTTTCAAATTTTTAATTTCCAGTACATCCTGCGCTGGACTTGATTCCGTTTTATCCGTTTTAAAAGTGACTTCCCTTCCTACCATCAAGCTGGCAAGTTCATTGGGATTTGTCTCGCTGACATCTACTGTCCCGATTCCGACACCTTTGCGGATGACGGTTACCCGGTCACAAACCTCCATAATTTCCTTCAATTTGTGTGTAATAAGGATAATGGACTTCCCTTCTTTAATAAGGGTCTTCATGATCTGGATAAGTTCTTTAATTTCCTGCGGTGTTAAAACAGCAGTAGGTTCATCAAAAATGAGAATCTCTGCACCGCGGTATAAGGTCTTTAATATCTCTACCCTCTGCTGCATCCCAACTGAGATATCCGAAATTTTCGCTTGAGGATCGACAGCAAGGCCATATCGCTCAGAAATCTCTCTAACTTCTTTTTCGGCCTTTTTAATATCGATTTTACCGCCTTTAGTCGTTTCTTTTCCGAGAATGATATTTTCAGTGACAGTAAACCGGTCTACTAGCATAAAGTGCTGATGAACCATCCCGATTCCCAAGTCATTTGCTACATTCGGATCAGTAATGCGAACCGGTTTGCCTTTAACCTTTATCTCACCCTTTTCTGGCTGGTATAAACCAAAAAGGACATTCATAAGTGTTGATTTGCCCGCACCATTTTCTCCAAGCAATGCGTGGATTTCACCTGGTTTCAGCTGAAGCGTGATATTATCATTTGCTACAATCCCAGGGAACTCTTTGCGAATGTTGAGCATTTCAATAACATATTCCATCTGTTTCACTCCTTGCTCAAAATAAAAGGAAAATCATTAGTAGTAAGAGGTCAGACCTTGGAAATTCTTAGAAAAACTTGGCTGTACGCCAAGCTTCCTGTGTTAAATAGTGAATGATATAGGAAATAAAATCTAAACTATTAAAACGCTAAGTGAAAAGCAGAAACCTTTCTGCGTTTCAATTAAACTTTTAATCTTTTAAAAAAAGGAATAAGAGGCCGCAGTGCACCCTGCTTATTCCTTTTCTAATTAATTATTCAGCTGAGAATGAAGCTAACTCGTCTTTTGTAGATGGAACAGTGATTTCACCGTTCTTGATCTTTTCTTGCCATTCTTGAACAGCAGCTTCGATGTCTGCTTTGTTAGTAACTTCCTCATTGATTGGAGCAAGGCCTACACCCTCTTCAGCCAATCCGTAAGTAGTTGTTTCTCCGCCAGGGAAGTTACCTTCCTGAGCTTTTGTAGAAAGATCTTTTACTGCATTGTCAACGCGCTTAAGAGCAGAAGTGATGATTACATTGTGCTCTTTGCCATCGATTTCAACTACACCTTCAGCAGTCTGGTCAGAGTCAACACCGATTGCCCAGATTTCTCTGGCTGGGTCTTTCTTCTTAAGGTCACGAGCTTCTTTGAATAGACCGTTACCAGTTCCGCCAGCAGCGTGGAAAATCACGTCAACACCAGAAGAGTACATTTTAGAAGCAATCGTTTGGCCAAGTTCAGCTTTATCGAATGCACCGGCATATTGAACTTCAACTTTGATATCAGGGTTTACCGCTTGTACACCAGCAAGGAATCCAGATTCAAAACGTTCGATAACCGGAATTTCCATACCGCCGATGAAACCAATTTTGTTAGCTTTAGTAGCATTTGCAGCAGCAACACCTGCAAGGAATGCAGCTTCTTGCTCTTTAAACATGATGCTTGCTACGTTTGGCTGGTCAACAACAGCATCAACGATTCCGAAATGAGAATCCTTTTGCTGCTGGGCGATTTCATTGATTGCACCTTCCATCAAGAATCCGATACCGAAAACAAGATCAAAATCTTGGCGTGCTAGAGTGTTAAGGTTAGTAGAGTAGTCAGCGTCTGACTGTGATTGAAGGTAGTCAAAGCCGCCTTTGCCTTTTTCAAGGCCGTTTTCTTCACCAAATGCCTGTAAACCTTCCCAAGCAGATTGGTTAAATGATTTATCATCTACACCGCCGACATCAGTTACCATCGCAACGGAGAATGCTTTTTCTTTTTCGTCTCCGCCAGCTGCTCCTCCGCCGTTTTCTTCACTTTTGCCGCAAGCACCTAAAAGTGTTCCAGCTGCAAGTACTAAAGATAGCGCCAATCCAAATTTACGCTTTTTCAAGGTTGGTACCCCCTAAGAATTTGTTTTTGCATTAGCGGAATGAATGATTGCGTTTACATGCTCCATAAAAATTTTATATTCGTTTTCTGAGAACATGGAAACTGAACTTATCAGCTCTGAAATAGTTGACAGAATAAAGAATCGGCATATCCGCTTCATCGAAGTGCATCTGCTTTAAAACAAGCAGTGCAGTCTCAGGGTCACATTCCAGGATAGGGGAAATCTTCTCGTGATAGCCAATTGGCTCGATTTGGGCTACTGCGTATGTGATTTTCCGGTTTGCTTCTTCTTCAAGCATGTTGAAGATGGATTCTTGTTCATGCGAGAAAGTATCTGGAAGAATATTCTCCGGAACCTTGTCCACGCAATATACTACCGGTTCACCATTGGCCGTTCTTACCCTCTCAATCACGGCTATTTCCTGATCCAATGAACATGAAAAGCGGCGGATATCGTCTTCAGTCGGACCCATTGTCACTGAGCTTAAGAAAATGGTTCCTGGCTTCATGCCTGCCTGCAAAATCATATTCGTCACACTATTAAGCTGTTCAATACCTGATGTAAATAGCGGCTTTGCATTTACAAAGGTCCCTACCCCATGGCGGCGGATAATCACGTTTTCTTCTTCAAGAATACGCAATGCCTCCCGGAGTGTAGCTCTGCTAACACCAAGTTGTTTGGCAAGATCAAATTCGGATGGAAGCTTCTCTTTTTCTTTATAAACTCCATCTTCAATGTCTTGCTTTAATCGATCGATGACTTGCAAATATAAATGCCGGTTATCTGACTTAATAGACATGCAGGGTTCCTCCAACCTAAGTTCTCAAGACATCAGACCTCTGATGTTCAATCATTCCTACTAATCGAAAATACTATAACACTTTTTACCCAATAAAGAAATAGAATTTCATGAATTTGTCGAAAAAAGCTGAAAAGAAAAAAATTGTTATAATTCCCTTATGTATCAATCCTTCTTTTCTGGTATAATACCTATTTGAAAACGGTTACATCGGATCTTTTTAGCAAAACAATGTAAAAACTAATGGTCGAGGAAACAAGGAATTTCCGTGGGATGGAAGTACCATACCTCTTTCCATTTTTGAAAACGTTTTAAATAGTATGGCATAATTTTATGCCACATTTTATTTTCACTCTTATCCCCCGCCCAGAAACAAAATTGCAAATAGAAAAATGGCCGTCCAAGGACTGGCCATTTTTAATTATGTTATCCTATTTAACTTTATGAACTTGCTTCTTCAGAAGGCTTGCCTTGCAGAACGGCTCTAGGCTTGCTTCCTTCATAAGGGCCGACAATGCCTCTTGCTTCCATTTCGTCAATCAGTCTTGCCGCCCTGGTATAACCAATCCTAAATCTCCTCTGAAGCATGGAGACGGAAGCTGTTTGCATTTCCAGAATGAGTTCAACCGCTTCGTTATACAGGTCATCATCCACTTCTCCGGTTGCTTCAGGAATATCCTCTGGAATCATTTCTTCCTGGTATTGGGCTTTTTGCTGACCAATGACAAAATCGACTATTTCTTCAACCTCTTCATCTGATAAAAAGGCACCCTGGACGCGGACTGGCTTGGAGGCACCAACTGGCAGGAAGAGCATATCCCCTCTGCCCAAAAGCTTTTCGGCCCCGCCCATATCCAAAATAGTTCTTGAATCGGTCATTGAAGAAACAGCAAATGCAATCCTTGAAGGGATATTCGCTTTAATTACACCTGTGATAACGTCTACTGACGGACGCTGGGTCGCTATAATTAAATGGATTCCTGCTGCACGCGCCATTTGCGCCAGGCGAGTGATTGCGTCCTCGACATCTGACGAAGCGACCATCATTAAGTCTGCAAGCTCGTCCACTATGACAACGATATACGGAAGAAGCGGCTGCTGAGCTTCCTCCTCGGCATTATGCCTTTTCACATACTCATTGTAGCCTTCAATATTTCTTGTGCCGGTATGGGAGAAAAGCTCATACCGCCTTTCCATTTCACTGACAACCTTCTGCAAAGCCTGTGCCGCTTTCTTTGGATTTGTCACAACTGGCGCAAGCAAATGGGGCACCCCGTTATATACATTTAATTCAACCATTTTGGGGTCAATCATCATTAATTTTACTTCATGCGGTTTCGCCCTCATCAGTATGCTTGTGATGATTCCGTTTATGCACACACTTTTACCGCTTCCTGTTGCACCGGCAACAAGCAAATGGGGCATTTTATTCAATTCAGCAAGTACAGCTTCACCTGTAATATCACGGCCCAGCCCAATCAGCAGCTTGGAGTCTGGCTTGTCATTTTGTTTGGATTCAATAACTTCCCTTAAGGAAACCATGGCTACTTCCGAGTTCGGCACCTCAATTCCGATTGCAGATTTTCCCGGAATAGGAGCTTCGATCCGGATATCCTTGGCTGCAAGCGCAAGTGCCAAATCATCGTTAAGACTGACAATCTTGCTTACTTTTACACCTACGTCAGGATGGACTTCATACTTCGTTACAGCTGGCCCTAAATGAACCTGGGTCACTCTCGCCTTTACACCAAAGCTTTGAAAAGTTCTCTCAAGCTTTGCTGCATTGGCATGTATAAGTTCATATTCACCGCTTTGATCCGTTTGCCTTGGCAATTTAAGAAGTCTGATTGGAGGAAGCTCGTAATCCTTATTCTCCACTTCAGTAAACGTAATCGGCGGTGCATTTTCCTCATCTTGTTCAGGGTTCCCTGTATTTTCAACCGGCTGCGGGTCAGCAGTCCCCTGAGGTTCCTCCTGATAAGCCCTTTCAGCAAAGCTTGAAATAATCGGCTCCGGAAGCGGTTCAGCAGCTGTTTCGGAGGAATTGTTAATCGTAATAACCGTCTCTGTTTCTTCTTCATCCTGAGCTTGTGACTGTTCCTCTTCTCTTCGGGCGCGCCTCTCTTCCCGCTTTTCTCTGCGGTTTTGCGCCCATTCTTTCATATCATAAACAAAAGCCGCCCATTGTTTTTTGCAGAAATTTACGATCGCAGCCATCATCTTCCCTGCAGCATCTCCAAATGTTTTTCCTGTTAGCAGGACAAATCCAATAATAATTAATAAAAAGGCAACGATCTTTGATCCAGCTTCATCAAATAGATAATAAAAAAGCGCAAAAAGGATTGCCCCAATCATTCCGCCGCCCAGATCAGTCGTGCTCGTTTCGCCTCCCACTTCCATTCTGAACAGTTCCCATGTATTGGCTATTACGCTTGGATCATCAAACTTTCCGCCATTTGAAAGAAGCTGGAATAGCGTAACGTGGCTTAATAACAGCAGGGAGCTAATGATTAAATACGTACCGATTAGTTTAGTATGAAATAAAAAGGGAAGAGTCCTCTTCCACATAAGATACCCTGCAAAAATTACTAGCCCTATAAGGCTGAGCATGTACCATTCTCCCATAAAAAAACGGAAAAATAGAACGGTCGATTTGCCGACTGCCCCCAGCTTAGCCATTGAAATAACTGCAAGCGCCAATAAGACCAGCGCAATCAGTTCAAATTTCATCGTTTGTTTTAAGGTTTCTTTTTTTCTAGATTTTCTTCTCTTTTTTTTGGCCATTTTATCACCTTATCATTTTTCTTATTAACAGCATCATCCAAATTCAATTATGTAATACATTCCTGCTTTGCCAGCTATGAAAGAAGAAGCAGCCATTTTTTGGCTGCTTCTATAGTTACTTATATTATAGCACAATGCTTCTTGAGAAGGTGATGTTAAAAATTTAAAAAGGTCTTATCAGGATAGCTGGGAAAGAGTGATCATGGATCCCGGCGTGTATCTTTCATCCATATAGTGGGATGGGTCACTGCTCATTACCCGTAAGATTCGGCATTCCTGCCCTGCATTCATTTCTACAAGAAGCGGGATTCCTTCGTAAGACACAATCTTCTGTTTGCCAAAATCATCATTCTCAGTTTGATAAATCAGTTCCTGCGGCATCATTGTATACAAGATCATTGGACAATCACTTCTTCTTTTTGCTTATTTATTTCAATTAATTCATTTAACTTTGCGAGTGCTGGCCCTACACCGCCAACTTCATCAATCAAGCCGTATTCAACTGCATCCCTTCCAACAACATTCGTTCCAATATCGCGTGTAAGGTTGCCTTTGTCAAACATAAGGTCTTTAAATTTCTGTTCGGAAACATTTGAATGCTTGGTTACAAAATTAATGACCCTGTCCTGCATTTTATCCATATATTCAAAGGTTTGGGGAACCCCAATCACAAGGCCAGTCAGCCTGATTGGGTGAATGGTCATCGTTGCTGTTTCAGCTATAAACGAATAGTCACATGACACAGCAATAGGCACACCAATAGAATGGCCTCCCCCAAGGACAATGGAGACTGTTGGCTTGGATAAGGAAGCAAGCATTTCTGAAATGGCCAGCCCTGCTTCCACATCTCCCCCCACAGTATTCAAGATAACAAGCAGACCTTCAATTTTTGGGTTTTGCTCAATCGCCACAATTTGAGGAATTAAATGCTCATATTTTGTGGTTTTATTTTGCGGAGGGAGCTGTAGATGCCCCTCGATTTGCCCAACAATTGTTAAGCAATGGATCTTGGAATCCTGTGACAGCTGCGGGACATTCGTTTGGCCAAGCTGCTGGATTTTCTCCATCAGGCCTGACGGCTTATCCTCTTTAGGCTGTTCTTGCCCTTCTCCGCTCTCAGTACCGTTATTTTTTATATCGTTTTCCATCCTTATTTCTCCCTTCAAGCAATATATTGTTAGTATGAACACTGGATAGTTTTTCATGCGTGATATTGTTTGAGGAAGATTCAAAAGGAGAAAGAACAAGTTAATCTAAAAGGCTGTTTTCGCAATCATTGTTGCTTTTTAAAAGTAATGAGAAGTGGTTGATTTCCGCTCCAGGATGCTCCCTTTCCGCGGGGCGGGCGGTGAGCCTCCTCGGCGCGCCGCACCTGTGGGGTCTCACCTGTCCCGCTCCTCCCGCAGGACTTTAAATAAGCATCCTCGAATAATCACCGCACGAAGGAAATGCGAATGCATTTTCGAGGATCTCGCACCTTTAGCTCCAATCAACCAACCTCGTTTATCTCAATGAACTTATTCAAAAACAACAATCTTTTAGAAAAGAGCCATCTAAAAAAACAGCCTGGCATTCCCAGGCTGCTTATTAGGCATTTACCCTTCCATAAGGATTGGCAGGATCATCGGCCTTCGTTTGGTTTTTTCATAAAGATATTGATTCAGGCTGTCTCGCATATCCTGTTTTATACCAGACCAGTCAAACGATTCTCGGGCCAAATTCTGCTCGACCGCTTCTTTGACTATTTTGGCTGATTCTTCAAGAAGCTTTTCTGATTCCCTTACATAAACAAACCCTCTTGTAATGATTTCAGGGCCAGCGGAAATCTTCTTTTCCCTCTTATTCAAGGTGACCACAACCAATAAAATTCCATCCTGTGAGAGGAGCTTCCGGTCTCTTAATACGATATTTCCAACATCGCCTACTCCAATTCCATCAATCAGGACATTTCCGGAAGGGATTTTTCCGCCGGATACGATTTTGCCGTTTTTGATTTCAGCTACATCGCCTTTATCTGGGATAAAAATTTGCTCATTGGATAATCCGCACTCCTTAGCAATGCCAGCGTGGGCTTTTAGCATACGGTATTCACCATGCACCGGGATAAAGAATTTCGGATTCATCAGATTGATCATAAATTTAAGTTCTTCATGGCTTCCATGGCTAGAGGTATTAAAAGTACCCTTGCCTGAAATCACTTCAGCACCAGCTCTGAATAACATGTCAACCGTTTTGAAAATAAAGACTTCCGTTCCTCTTAATGGAGATGCGGCAAGCAGGACCGTATCGCCTTTTTTAATATTGACCTGCCTATGGGACTGCTTCGCCATTTTTTGAAGAGCTTCAATTGGTTCCCCCTGGGATCCAGTCGTGAGTACAGTGATTTCATTGTCCGGATATTTTCCACTTTCCGAAACGGGGATGATTAAGTCCTCCCCAACTTGCAGATACCCCAATTGAAGTGCTATATCATAGATTTTTTGAAGGCTTCTTCCGACAACCGCCACTTTTCTGCCGGTTTCCATGGCAGCATCAAAAATATGCTGGATGCGAATCAGGTCGGAAGCAAAGGAAGCAGCAATTACCCTTCCTTTTGCAGCATAAAAGGCAGCTGTCATTTCTCTAGCTACTTTAGCTTCTGAATTTGTATATCCTGGCTTTTCTGCTTCAGTACTGTCGGATAGAAGGCAAAGTACACCCTCTTCGCCTAGTCGTGCCATTTTTCCTATTTCAGGCTTATACAGTGAAGCTGCTGCTTGATCAAACTTAAAATCGCCTGTATATACAATAGCTCCCTCTGAAGTATGGATGGCAACTCCCACACTGTCTGGAATGCTGTGACTAGTCCTAAAAAAGGTTACTTCCGCTGAATCGAACTGAAGCTTTGAATCCGAATCAATTTCAATAAACTGGGCCTTGCCTTTGTATTCCTGTTCCTTCAGTTTTGCTTTCGCAAGAGCAAGCGTCAACTTTGTCCCATAAACAGGTACATTGACCTTAGCCAAAATATAAGAAAGGCCACCGATGTGGTCCTCGTGTCCATGTGTTAAAAAGATTCCCTGTACCCTTTCTTTATTTTGGACTAAATATGTAATATCCGGTATAACAATGTCAATTCCGAGCATTTCATTTTCAGGGAACATTAATCCGGCGTCGACAACGTAAATGTCTTCGTCTACCTCTGCCAAATACATATTTTTTCCTAGTTCTCCGACTCCTCCAAGTGCTGTTACCTTGATGCTTTCATTCTGTCTCTTTTTCAATGTACGTTTCCTCCCATGCATGTTCAGCCGATCAAGATCAGTTATCCATATTATACTTGAAGTCCTAAAACCATGACAACCAAATTTATACATAGGATAAGCGCTGCCATTACTGGAAATGCTCAGTGCACTTTGGATATAGGTCGCACAGCTGATATAACGGCAGCTTTTTGAAAGGTGCAGTTTTTACATTTCTAGATTTCACAGAAGCGGTTTATAAAGACAGTTCTGTTCTTTAATTGAGGATTATGAGCGTAATAGAGCGCTTATAAAGACGATTCTTTTCCATGGTTGAAGGTTATGGGCGTTATAGAGCTTTCATGAAGACGATTTTTCCTAGTACTAGCGAAATATGGTCGTCATAGAGCCTTCATGAAGACGATATTTCCATGTGCAAAAGGGGACTGGTCTTTATAGGCCTGCTTTATAGAAGAAAAGCCAATCAGCTTAATGTCTGATTGGCTTAACTCTTAATTTATTATTTAAATAAAGCAGCTACTGCACTTCGCTCCTGCTCAGTTAATGGAACCATCGGAAGGCGGACAGATCCGACATCAAGTCCCTTTATTTGAAGCGCTGTTTTTACAGGCACTGGGCTTGGGGCAGCGAAAAGTCCTTCCATAATAGGAAGAATCTGCTGGTGCATTTTTGCAGCCTTTTCATTTTCACCGTTAAGAAAGGCATTAACCATTTCCTGCATTTCATTTCCAATCACATGTGAAGCAACAGATACGATACCTGTTCCTCCAATTGCCATGCATGGAAGGGTAAGGCCATCATCACCGCTATAAAGCAAGAAATCGTCATCTGTATTGGCAATGATTTTTGCCATTGCATTCAGATCACCGCTCGCTTCCTTCACTGCAACGATGTTTGGAATTTTGGAGAGGCGGATCACCGTCTCAGGCAGAATATTTACGGAAGAACGACCAGGAATGTTATATACCATTAATGGAAGCTTCGTATTTTCTGCGATTGCCTTGAAGTGCTGATACAGCCCTTCCTGATTTGGCTTATTGTAATATGGCGCAACGATCATGATCGCATTTACACCAATTTGTTCTGCTTTTTTTGTTAATTCAATTGATTCATAGGTATTATTGCTGCCAGTGCCGGCAATAACGGGTACACGTTTGTCAGCCACTTTTACTGCGTGCTGGAAAAGTGCCAGCTTTTCCTCTTTTGACAGTGTTGGCGACTCGCCGGTTGTTCCGGCGACAACGATTGAATCTGTACCGTTTTCGATAAGATGGTTGATAAGCTGCGTCGTTTTAGGGAAATCAATATGTCCCTTGTGATCGAACGGCGTTACCATTGCTGTGGATACTCGACCAAATAGAACCATTTTTACACTCCTTGCATTTGTTCAAAAAGTTCGGGAAGAAACGGTCGGATCTGCCGCTCATAATGCTGATCCGTCGTTCGCCGCAGCAGCGGCTTTTCTTCCCCTTTTTAAACATTTATTTTTATCAAAAATTAAATATCTGTTCTTTCATATTCTGTCAGATCCTCTTCAAGATGAAAAGCATCATGCAATGCGTTCACAGCTTTTGTAAGATCTGCTTGCTTAACTAAAACCCAGATGGTTGTATGGCTGTCTGCGGATTGCAAAATGCGGATGCCCCGCTCGGATAGTGCCGTCACGATTCGTGAGGCCACACCAGGAACCCCCTGCATACCTGCTCCGACAACAGATACTTTGGCACACTCTCTTTCCACTAGCGGATCATGGCCAAGGCTCTTTAGGATACCAATGGCTTTATCGGTCATTTCTTCGGTTACCGTATAATTTACACCATTTGGATAGATGTTGATAAAGTCTACACTGATCCCCTGGGTTGCCATTGCCTTAAATACCTCTGATTGAAGATCATATTGGTCTTTCTTAGCAAGAACCTTAATCTGGGTTACATTGGAAAGGTGTGCGATTCCGGTAACAGACCGTTCCTTAATATCTGTACCCCGTCTATTTTTATTAAGAGTTGTGACAAGAGTTCCGAGACTGTCCGAATAAGTAGACCGGATCCGGATTGGAATCTTTGCCTGCATTGCAATTTCTACTGCGCGAGGGTGAATAACCTTCGCACCCTGGTATGCCATGTTGCAGACCTCAGTGTACGTCACAACTGACAGCGGCCGTGCATTTTCTGCAATTCGCGGGTCAGCTGTCATAATGCCTTCCACATCTGTAAAGATATCAATCCACTCTGCATTTAGTGCCGCACCGAGTGCAGCTGCGGAGGTATCGCTGCCTCCCCTGCCGATTGTGGTAACATCACCGTTCTTCGAAGATCCCTGGAAGCCTGCCACGACGACTACATCATGCTCTTCTAATTCTTTTAGGAGCCTGTCACATTTCATATCAATAATTTTTGCGTTTGTATGATCATTATTTGTCCTAAACCCTGCCTGCGCGCCCGTTAAGGCTGCCGCATTAATGCTGTTTTCTTTGAGCATGTTTGAAAAAACCACACTCGAAATCACTTCACCGCAGGATAAAAGAAGGTCTGTTTCCCGCTTGCTTATCTTGCTGCTGCTTCCTTCTACAAGGGAAAGCAAGGTATCTGTTGCATATGGGTCACCTTTTCGCCCCATTGCTGAAACGACAACTACAACCTTATATCCATCAGCCAGCGCTTTTTGAATATGCTTAAGCGCATGTTCACGGCTATTTTCATCGCGTACTGATGTGCCTCCATATTTTTGAACGATAATATTCATTAAAACACCTCTAACTTCTCTTTACATGAAGAGAAACTCGTTAACTACTTGACTAAACCAAGTTTAATTAAGCTCTCGGCAATTTGCACAGAGTTCCATGCTGCCCCTTTTAGAAGATTATCAGAAACAACCCACATATGGAAGCCTTTATCCTCATCCAAGTCTTTGCGGATACGGCCAACGAATACATCATTTTTCCCAACACAATCAGCAGGCATTGGGTAGATCTGGTTTTCCGGATCATCCTGCAGGACAACGCCTCGAGCATTTTCAAGAAGGCTCTTTACTTCATTTGCCGTAACACCATTTGAATCCACTTCGAAATAAAGTGATTCCGAATGGCCAGTTGCCACCGGAAGGCGCACGCAGGTAGCTGCCACTTGCAGTTCCGGCATATGCATAATTTTCTTCGTTTCATTAATCATTTTCATCTCTTCAAAAGTGTATCCATTATCCTGAAACTTATCAATTTGCGGAATGGCATTGAAAGCAATTTGATAGTGCTTTTTATCGCCTTTGACCGGAAGTATTGCCGGCTCAAACTCTTCATTATTAATAATTGCCTTTGTCTGCTCGTTAAGCTCTTCCACAGCTGCTGCTCCTGAACCTGATACAGCCTGGTAAGTAGATACAATCACTTTTTTCAAGCCGTACTTTTCCTTAACCGGCTGAAGGGCAACAACCATTTGGATTGTAGAACAGTTTGGATTCGCAATAATGCCATTATGCTTGTTAAGATCGTCTTCGTTAACCTCAGGAACAACAAGCGGCACATTCGGATCCATACGGAAGGCACTTGTATTATCTACCACGATTGCACCGTGTTCTACCGCATGGGGAGCAAGTTCCTGTGAAACGCTGCCTCCAGCACTGAATAAGGCAATATCCACACCTTCAAAGCTCTCAGGCTTTGCTTCCTGAACAGTATACTCCTGGCCTTTAAAAGTTACCTTTGAACCTGCAGAACGCGCTGATGACAAAAGAGTGAATTGCGAGATAGGAAAATCTCTGTTTTCAAGTGTTTGAATCATTTGCTGGCCAACTGCGCCAGTCGCACCTACTACGGCTACATGAAATCCTTTTTTCTGTTCCAATTTCGTTTTCCCCTTCCAGTACCAATATATTTTTCTAGCAAAATTAGTTTTTAATGAACGAGCAATATGCCTAAAATTTAATAGAACGGCGGCCAAAGTAAATTGGCAGCCGCCTTCCTGCCTTTAATGTTTAGAATGGCAGGTATCCATTTATATTAACAGCATATTGGCCATATCTCCAAAGTGTTATTATATCTTTTTTAAACATAGCTTGGAGGTTGGTTATCTTAATAACCTTTATTCTAACATATTCGTTCACTAAAGGACTAAATTTTTTTACTAGAAAAAATAGGGGCTATTGATCGTCTTTATACCTTTCCACCACAACAGGCTGCAGCTGCTTGCCCTCCATCGCATGCAGAATTGTGTCTGATAATGCAGTCATTCTTGCTACCATTGAATTTGGCTTTTTCAGAGGGTCATCCTGGCCGTAAGGGATAAAATAAATATTTTTGGTAGCCATCAGTCTCATTAAGTTTACACCATTCAGGCCAAGCGCATCATTTGTGGAGATTCCCAGAACAACAGGTTTTCCATTTCTAAGTGTCGCTTTTGCCGCCATTAACACCGGTGAATCGGTCATGGCATTTGCAAATTTGCTCATGGAGTTTCCTGTCAATGGTGCAATTACCATGCAATCAAGCGGAATCTTAGGTCCAAGCGGCTCCGCCTTTACGATTGAATCTATCACCTTGTTGCCTGTTAAATCTTCAATTCTTTGTACCCAATCTTCCCCTTTGCCGAACCTTGTTTCCGTATTTTTTACTGTAAAGGTAACAACAGGAAGCACCTCTGCGCCTGCGTTAACCAGCTTTTCTATTTCTGGAAACACTGCATCATACGTACAATGGGATCCTGTTAATCCAAATCCGATTCTTTTCCCTTTTAAACTCATATTGTATTCCCCTTTCTCTTTTGCAAATCTTCCTTAATCAATTGAGAAAGAACATTCGCCAATATTTGCCCAGCTGTCTTTGGGGCGACAATTCCAGGCAATCCTGGTGCAAGCAGAGCTTTAACTCCGCGCTTTTCCGCATAGCGGAAATCAGTGCCTCCAGGCTTGGAAGCAAGATCAATAATGAGGGTATGTGCCGGCATTTTGGAAATAACAGAAGCTGTTACAACTAAATGGGGTGCTGTATTGATGCAAATATCTGTATCCTTTACCGCATCCTCGATATCTTTTAAGTGAAATGGAGTAAGTCCCATTTCTGTAATCCGGGCAATATGCTCACTCTTTCTTGCCCCGACTTTCACTTTTGCTCCTAATGCATGGAATGTTCTGGCTACACTCATCCCTACTCTTCCAAGCCCAATAACTGCAATATTGGAACCATGGATGGTAAAATCCGTATGCTGGATAGCCATCATGATCGTTCCTTCAACAGTCGGAATGGAATTGTAGATAGCCACGTCATCTCTCTCGAATAATTGCACAAGGCGGCGGTCCGCCTGCTTTGTAATTCCTGTTAAATAAGAATTCGTGATGCCTGAATAAACCGTACAATGTGGCGGGGTTTGCGAAAGAATTTCCTCCTCAAAAACCACCTTTTCATTGGAGAAAATCGTCTCAATTTGGCCCTCCAGACCCGTGCCAGGCACTGGCAGGATAATGGCGTCTATATTGGAAAAATCCACTTCATCTATTTTTTCTTTTACCGCACCAGAGAACGCATGATCCAACTGCTCGAAACCAATCAATGAGAGCTTTGCATCAAGCTCGGTTAGTTTCCGGATGATTTCCAGCTGTCTTGCATCACCGCCGATAACTGCAATTTGGGTTCCTGTCAGCATGCAACACTCACCTTCTTTTTTCTTTCTTTTTTGAAGAAAGCATATATTTTTGAAGCCATTTATTCGCCTGGCTTCGGGTAAAAATGTCCTCGCACCGGCAACGCCACTGTACAATAGCTGCGGCACGAGACAGCAATTGCATAAGCAGGTTTACCTTTGAATGAAATGTGGCGTACTTCATGGCCGGCAATTTCATGTAAATACCATATAGGAATTGTTATATTGAACTACTTCAACATCTTATGTACGCACGGCGCATTAGGTGAGTTTTCCACCTAAAAGAAAATGGGTTTATATACGAAAAGAAGCTTTTTGGGGAGGGTAATTACAGAAAATGAAAAAGGAGAAAGCAAAATGGAAAAATCCATAACTTTTTGTCTTCCTTAAATGCATGCTTTTCAAACCGGAAATACCCTTATGTAACGGTTTGCGGGAAATACCTTGCATGATTTAGGTTTTATCTAGCAGTTTTTTGAATTTATCTAACCCGATTTAAGTTTTATCCAGCAAGTTCTAAATGTTATCTAATATGTCGCATAATTTACCGCTAAACTGCATTAAGCAGAAATAAAAAAGGACCCTTCCCGGCCCTTCTTCATCAGTATTATTCAATTTCTTCTTCATTTTCCGGGATATCGATAATAATCATGTCATTGCCGATTTTTCTGATATGCTGCCACGAAACCCTGATCTCATCTCCCTGACGCTTGAAACCAAACCATTTCAGTGAGGGAATGAGCAAAGCCTGAATCTGCCCGGTTTTTTCATTAATCTCTAGATCTGTCTGCCCAAGGACTCCCAGCCGTTCTGCCCTTTTTACATCAACAATTTCTTTTCCGCTTAACTCACTTAATCTCATGATCAGCCCTCCTTTTCTTCCTCTATATATCTTTATCGCTCTTCCGCCGTTTTTAGAAGTCTTGGACAAAAGAAAACAGCCTGTCATTGGCATAGGCTGTTTTTAAGTATATTTATATTGATTTTAAAGGTTTTTAGGAAGCTCGCCATCCGGGCTGATCAAAGCGACAGAGTATTTATCCGTAAATATGGTGTTCGCCATATTGTTCACACCCTGCATGGATACGGCATCAATTTCCTCCACAATTTCATCCATAGAGCGGTGGCGTCCAAGCAGAAGTTCATTTTTGCCGTTTCGGCTCATTCTGCTATTTGTGCTTTCAAGGCTCAGCATTAAGCTGCCTTTAAGCTGTTCTTTGCTGTTGTTCAGCTCTTTGTCAGTAATGCCATCTTGTTTAAGGGTGGCAAGGGTTTCCTGGACTGTATCAAACAGGACATCAAGCTGTTTTGCGCCCGTTCCGCCATAAAGCGTCACAATGCCGCTATCCTGGAATGCTGAATGATAGGAAAAGACTGAATAAGCCAATCCTCTTTGCTCCCTGACATCCTGGAACAGACGGCTGCTCATGCTTCCGCCCAGAATATTATTTAAGACAATAAGGTTGTAAATATCTTTATGCCCCACCTGCAAGCCTTCAAATCCAAGGCATAGATGTGCTTGTTCAGTGTCCTTTTTGCGGGCACTATGGTTTGAATGGAATTCAGGTTTCTGTTCTGTTCTTTCTCTATTGCCGCCTTCGTAGGAACCGAAATATTTTTCTACTTCCTTAATAAAGGATTCGGTAATATTTCCGGCAATGGAGATAACGACATTTTCAGGTGTGTACGTTTCATGCATGTATTGTTTCAATGTATCGCCGTTAAAAGTAGCAAGTGTTCCTTCAGTTCCAAGTATCGGATAACCAAGGGAATGATTTTCATAGATCGCTTTGCTTAAAAGATCGTGAACGATATCATCCGGTGTGTCCTCATACATTTTGATCTCTTCGTAAACGACATTTTTTTCTTTATTCAGTTCTTCATCAACAAAAGTGGAGTTAAAGAACATATCCGAGAGTACCTCAAGGGCAAAATCCGAATGTGTATCAAGAACCTTGGCATAGTAGCAGGTATACTCTTTTGAAGTGAAGGCGTTAACCTGGCCCCCAATGCTATCAAAACTCTCTGCAATTTCCCGGGCAGATCTTGTTTTCGTTCCTTTGAAAAACATATGCTCGAGAAAATGGGAAATCCCGTTATTTTCAGTATCTTCGTTCCGTGAGCCTGTTCCGATCCAAACTCCTATCGCAACGGAACGGACGGTTGGAATATTTTCTAGTACGACTCTTACTCCGTTTTGGCAAGTATATTTCTTTATCAAATAAATTCCTCCTGTTCTGAATCCCTAGACATATGCTTCCATTAGTTTATATCATTATTGTTATTTTTTCCAAAACCCTGATTATTATTTTCCCGATTCTGGATTCTCTTTTCACTTAATAGTTCAGAAACCGTCCCAATCTGGAGATTCTTCTGCTTTAGTCCCATAATTAATTGATCCAGCGATTTTTCAGTTGAATCAGTCGGATGCATTAAAATTAAAGCGCCATTATGGACCTTGCTTAAAACCCGATTGATTAGCTGCTCGGGTGATGGCTTTTTCCAATCTACCGTATCGACTGTCCACATAACCGTCCCCAGGTTCTCTTGTGCCGCAATTTTGACAATTTCGTCTCTATAGCTGCCACTCGGCGGGGCAAACCATGTTATCGGCTTGAGCACTTTTTCAGACATTGTCGCTTCAATCACATCGTTGGTCTTCAGGATTTCTTCTCTAGCTTTTGCAGAAGAAATTACCTTCATATCTGGATGAGTATATGAGTGATTGCCAACTTCATGGCCGGCATCCATGATTAATCTGGCAAGCTCTGGATTATTCTTTACCCATCTTCCTTCAAGGAAAAAACTCGCAGATACATTATGATTTTTCAAAGTGGCAAGCATTCCCGATAAATATTCATTTCCCCATGCAACATTAATAATGAAACTGACCATCGGCTTATCAGGATGGCCTTTATATACAGGTGCTGGAGGCAGATCGCCTAACTTTACTTTTGGTTCAACCTGCTTAAAAACAAGCTTTTCTTCGTTAAACTTATTCCCTGACTTCATTTTTTTATAGGATGCCTCAACATCAACCGCTATTCCATTGTAGCCTGGTATGGCTTTCCAGACAGGATCTATTTTTGCATCCTGGGCAGGTATGCTGTATTCAGCTGCTTTTGCCGCTATTTCATCATAAAGGGGGGAGTTCTTAGGCTTTGACACTGACACAGCAACAACCCCTGAATCCCCTTTCAATCCTGCAATGTATTGATCTGTAAGCGGATTATTGACAAACACTAATGCAATAACAAACATGATAGCAATATGGATAAACTTCCTCATTCTGCATGCCTCCTTCAATTCATATTATGATTTGAAGGGACAAGGTAGAACGAAAGGGTTTCGCAAAGATATGTAATGGGCAGACGAAGCCTCAAGAATTTAAATATGTAAAAAGCCAGGGTTCCCCCTGGCTCTATAGGAAGTTAAGCCAATACAAACTAACAGCTTCCTGTATTATTGCTGAGCTTTTTCCTTTTGTTCGCGCTGTTCACGCAACACCGCTTTGCGGGAAAGGTTTACTCGGCCCTGCTTATCAATTTCAGTTACTTTTACAAGAAGTTCGTCGCCAATGGATACCACGTCTTCCACTTTTCCAACGCGCTCTTCAGCAAGCTCGGAAATGTGGACAAGCCCGTCTTTTCCAGAGAAGATTTCAACAAATGCACCGAATTTTTCAATGCGTTTTACCTTGCCAAGGTACATTTGTCCAACTTCAACTTCACGAACAATGTCTTCGATAATTTTCTTAGCTTGTTGGTTCATTGCTTCATCTACAGATGAAATGAACACTGTTCCATCCTGCTCGATATCGATTTTAACGCCTGTTTCTTCAATGATCTTATTAATTTGCTTACCGCTTGGCCCAATAACATCACGAATCTTATCAGGGTTGATTGACATCATTAAAATCTTAGGAGCATATTTGGAAAGTTCATTTCTCGGCTGTTCAATCGTGCTCAGCATGGAGTCAAGAATCTGCATGCGGCCTTTTTTCGCCTGCTGCAGTGCTTCCTCAAGGATTTCACGGGATAAGCCCTCAATTTTAATATCCATTTGAAGGGCAGTTACACCCTTGGAAGTCCCCGCAACTTTGAAGTCCATGTCGCCAAGGTGATCTTCCATGCCCTGGATATCAGTCAAAATGGAGTAATGCTCACCTGATTTAATAAGTCCCATTGCAATACCGGCAACTGGAGCCTTAATCGGAACACCAGCATCCATCATCGCTAAAGTACTTGCACAGATACTTGCCTGGGATGTTGAACCGTTTGATTCCAATACTTCTGAAACAAGACGGATTGTATATGGGAAGTCTTTCTCAGAAGGAATAATCGGTTCCAACGCACGCTCGCCCAGAGCACCATGACCGATTTCACGGCGGCCCGGTCCTCTAATAGGCCCTGTCTCACCCACACTAAAGTTAGGGAAGTTATAATGGTGCATAAATCTCTTTTCTTCTTCAATTCCTAAACCATCCAGAATCTGAACGTCTCCAAGGGCACCCAATGTACAAATGCTCAGCGCCTGGGTTTGTCCACGCGTAAATAATCCTGAGCCATGGGTACGAGGAAGTAAGTCAACTTCAGAAGATAGAGGGCGGATTACATCCAGGCCGCGGCCGTCAGGGCGTACTTTATCTTCTGTAATTAAACGACGCACTTCTGCTTTGACAATTTTATCAAGGATTTGCTTGATTTGCTTAAGCTTATCGTCATCCGCTTCTTCTGCTTCATATTTAGCTGTAATTTCTTCTTTTACAGCCTTTATGGCAGCTTCACGAGCATGTTTTTCCTGTACTTGAATTGCAGCAATCATATCCTTCTCACAGATGCCGCGCACTTCAGCCTCGAGATCCTGGTCAACTTGGTATAAAACCACTTCCATTTTCTCTTTGCCAATTTCAGCCGCAATCTCTTCCTGGAAGGCAATCAGGCGCTTAATTTCTTCATGCCCGAACATGATAGCTTCAAGCATTATCTCTTCAGGTACTTCTTCAGCGCCAGCTTCAACCATGTTGATCGCATCCTTTGTTCCGGCTACAACAAGGCTGATGTCGCTCTTTTCTGCCTGGTCCACAGATGGGTTGATGATGAACTCGCCATCAATCCGGCCGACACTTACACCGGCGATTGGTCCTCCGAAAGGTATATCAGAGACGCAAAGCGCCAATGACGAACCAAACATTGCAGCCATTTCGGATGAACAGTTTTGGTCCACACTCATTACCATGCTGACTACTTGTACATCATTTCTGAATCCGTCAGCAAATAATGGTCTAATCGGCCTGTCAATTAAGCGGCTTGCCAAAATAGCTTTCTCGCTTGGACGGCCCTCTCTCTTGATAAAACCGCCTGGTATTTTACCTACAGCATATAAACGTTCCTCGTAATTCACTGTCAGTGGAAAGAAATCCAGGTTTTTCGGTTCTTTTGATGCTGTGGCTGTACTAAGAACTACAGTATCTCCATAGCGCACTAAAGCCGCACCGTTAGCCTGCTTAGCTAGCTGGCCAATTTCAACGGTCAATTTGCGCCCAGCCCAGTCAAGGCTGTAGACATGTTTATCTTGTCCCATATTTTTACCCCTCTCTGCAATTCACTTGAAGACCGGCGTCTCATCTGCCTGGTCAATTCAATCATTATTTATCCTGCATTGGCTTCCAGTAATCCTGCAAAAGCACTTGGATTCCTTGTACTGGCGTTACCCGCCAATACTCCTGGCTGTAGTATTACCTGCAGCAGAATTAGTTTTTTATATAGAAAAGCATTAGATGCTCTTAAATCATAATTAAAATATGCATATTATAGTATGCACAGTTTTCCCGTCCGCTAAAATAAGAATAGATTATGTATGTACAAAAAGAAAGGTGTAAGGCGCCCGCTTATCGGCGACAAGTCCCTCGAGCTGATGGGGCCTCCTCCTAAAAGCTGCCGCTTTTAGTCGTGCGAAGGAAATTCTGTCAAAGCCTTACTTGTGAAGCTAGACAGTTCTTGTAAAAAGCACATGATTTGGAACAAAATTCAACTTTTTAAAGCTAATAAAAAAGCGGGAAAAAATCCCGCTTCTGTTGATTATCGACGTAAGCCAAGCTTATTGATTAGCTCACGGTAACGCGCAACATCTTTGTTACGAAGGTAAGTCAATAGGTTACGACGCTTACCAACCATTTTCAAAAGACCGCGACGTGAATGGTGGTCTTTCTTATGAGTACGTAAATGGTCGTTCAAATTGTTGATTTCTTCAGTAAGGACAGCGATTTGAACTTCTGGAGATCCAGTGTCGCTTTCATGAGTTTTGAACTCATTGATTAGCTCATTTTTACGTTCTTTTGTGATTGCCATCCGGTTCACCTCCTAATTTTTCAATCCCCTGTTACTGAGCAAGCGTCGGTGACTCGACTTGCCAAGCAAAGGTTCATTTGGTACGTTACTAAGAATACAACTTTTTGTGACAAAAAGCAAGGCTAAACCCTGTTTTTCTCAAAATATTGCAGTGCCTGTTGTTTATCTTTTCCGATTTGGCCGATCAATTCCTGAACACCCGAAAATTTTTGCTCGCTTCTCAGATGCCTATGCCATTCAACGGTAACTTTCCGGCCATAAATATCTTCAGAGAAATCAAATATATGGACTTCTACCGATGGCTTGTCCCCTTTTTCTTTATTGAAAGTGGGTTTATAGCCAACATTGCATACACCTTCATGCCATTTGCCGTCCGTTAAAAGCCTTACGGAGTATACACCGACCGGCGGAATGATATATTCATCTATAAGGTCGATATTCGCGGTTGGAAAACCGATTGTCCGCCCTCTTTTATCGCCATGGACGACAACTCCGGAAGTTGTATAATGCCTCCCCAATAGCTCTGGAAGTTCACCTGTTTTCCCTTCCCGAATGTATTTTCGTATAAGCGTGGAGCTTATTTTTTCATCTCCATTGGAAAGCTTTTCAATAACAGAATATTCGAATTGGCCTCTTGAATGAAACAAAAGTGTTTCCATTGTACCGCGGCCCATGCGGCCATATGAATAATCAAAGCCTGCAACCACATGTTTTGCATTAAGGGCGATTAAATATTGATCCACGAATTCCTGTGGCAAAAGATTTGCAAATTCTCTTGAAAAATGGACGACAAATAAATAGTCGACACCCAAATTTGCCATAATGCTGATTTTATCCTGGAGAGGCGTAATATATTCTATATGCTGAACACTTTTGCCCAATACTACTGAAGGATGGGGATCAAATGTCATAACCGCACTTTTTAAACCTTTTTGTCCGGCAATTGCTTTTGCTTGGAGAATGACTTTTTGGTGCCCGCGATGCACTCCATCAAAATATCCAAGTGCTATTGCCATCTCAGGCATATCATTTTTTTCTATATTATGGGGGTGTTGAATATGAATTACTTCCATGCGTTTATTTCACCTTTTCTCTACAGAGCCTAGACCTTCAAGAATGCCCAAAAAGACCCTCTTTTTGAACAAGGACTTTATATATCATTTCTTAACACTTTTACTGGCTTCATTAAACCCGGTTTCCGAGAGTGATGTTCATATATAGCTAACACCACACCGCCAAGGGTTTCAACGGCTATGGGACCTTTGGTGTCAAGCAAATGATCAGGGATAGTTAATACAGCCCCATTTTTTACTTTCTCTGCTACTTTATCACTTATTTGAAATTTCGGCAAATGAGAAAGCGCGGCTTCCATAGGCCGGAGAACCTCAGTAAAAGTTTCTTTTTCCACCCGATCTTCAATCTCTTCAAAAGTAAGGCAATCTTCCAGTGTAAGAGTTGCAGACTTTATTCTTACAAGCTCTGACATATGTGCCGGGTAACCAAGTTCACTTCCGATCATGACAGCGAGTGTCCGGATGTATGTCCCTTTGCTGCAGGCCACCCGGAATCGGAAGGTGATGTTCTCACCTGTGAAAACAGCTCTATCATCCAAAAGTTCAATCGAATAAATATGGACTTGCCTTGAGGGCCTTTCCACTTCAATTCCCTGTCTTGCATATTCATATAGCCGTTTGCCATTCACTTTAACAGCTGAAAACATTGGCGGAGTCTGTGTAATTTCACCGGTCAGACTTTTCAATACAGCCAGTATTTGCTCTCGGGTAATTGGTGCATTTACATCTTTCCGCTCCACCACTTCACCTGATGCATCTTCCGTTGTAGTGGAAAAGCCAATCGTTACATCACCTTCATAGGACTTCCCTGCATCTGTTATGTACTCTGCCACCTTCGTTGCCCTGCCAAGGCAAATAGGCAGAACTCCTGTTACATCAGGATCCAGTGTTCCAGTATGGCCGATTCTCTTCATCCTTAAAATCTTACGCAGCCTGAAGACACAATCATGGGATGTCATTCCTTTTGGTTTAAAAAGCGGTAAAATTCCTTCCATTTATGTATCACCTCATTTTAGAAAAAAATGGATAGACAATTGTCTATCCATTAAAAATTATTCTTCATCTTTGGCGGAATCTTCGTCTTTGGAACGGCCTTCATCCTGAATCTGATGAAGCAATGACTCAATACGGTTACCGTAGTCAATGGATTCATCAAATTCAAACAGGATTTCCGGTGTTTTTCGAAGCCGAATTCTCTGGCCGATTTCAGATCGGATAAATCCTTTTGCTTTAGCCAGTCCGCGAAGTGTATTTTCTCTCTGCTCCTCATCACCCAAAACAGAAATAAATACAGTTGCCTGCTGGAGGTCACCGGTAACTTGAACATCTGTTACCGTAACAAATCCAACCCGCGGATCCTTTATTTTCCGGCCGATGATTTCGCCCAGTTCTTTTTTCATTTGTTCTCCAACTCGATTTGCTCTAAGGCTCATTTCTATTTCACCTCTTCTTAAAGCCACTCTAAATCAGTAATTGTCCGTTCAATTTCAGGGAACGAATCAATCATTTTCAGCGCATTTTGCAGCTCATGTTCCGTTGAAACCTGGGTGGACGAGACAGCCACAATGGCAATTTTGGTTCTTTGCCATAGATCCTGGTAATCCACCTCTGATACAGAAACATTGTATCTTTGCTTCAAGCGGGTAAGTATTCGCTGCAAAACAGCCCGTTTTTCTTTTAATGAATGTGTGTCATAAATAATACATTCACAGGCAGCAAGGCCAATTACCATTAACGTTCCACTTCCTGCATAATATATGCTTCGATAACGTCGCCTTCTTTTACGTCATTGAAGTTTTTAATGGTAATACCGCATTCATAGCCCTGTGCTACTTCTTTGGCGTCATCTTTGAAACGCTTCAGCGCATCAACTTCCCCTTCAAAGATAACAACGCCGTCACGGATCAGGCGGATTCCGCTGTTACGCGTAATTTTTCCGTCCGTTACATAGGAACCGGCAATTGTACCGATTTTGGAAACTTTGAAAGTCTGGCGGACTTCAGCTTGACCGATAATTTTTTCTTCAAACTCAGGATCAAGCATACCCTGCATCGCCAATTCAATTTCCTCAATAACTTTATAGATAATGCGATGCAAGCGGATATCGACATCTTCTGCTTCTGCTGCACGTTTCGCATTATTGTCAGGGCGAACATTAAATCCGATTACGATAGCGTTGAAGGCTGCTGCCAATGTAATGTCGGATTCATTGATCGCACCTACACCCGTATGAAGAATACGTACATTTACGCCTTCTACGTCAATTTTATGAAGGGCAGCAGTTAAAGCTTCAGCTGAACCTTGAACATCGGCTTTTACTACGATGTTTAAGTCTTTCATTTCCCCTTGTTTCATATGTTCAAACAAGTTATCAAGACTTACGCGGGTTTTTTCGCTGCGCTGAGCCTGCAAAGCCTGTGACGCACGAGCTTCACCAACCTGGCGGGCTGTCTTTTCATCATCCAGAACAACAAAGCGGTCCCCAGCCTGCGGTACATCATTTAGGCCCGTAATTTCTACAGGTGTTGACGGTCCGGCAGTTTTAACTCGGCGGCCAAGATCATTCACCATTGCACGAACACGGCCGAATGTATTTCCAACAACGATCGGATCCCCTACCTTCAATGTACCGTTCTGCACAAGAAGTGTAGCGACTGAACCGCGGCCTTTATCTAGCTGTGCTTCGATAACTGTACCAACTGCATTGCGGTCCGGGTTTGCTTTGTATTCTTCCACTTCACCGACAAGCAAAATCATTTCAAGAAGCGCGTCAATTCCTTCGCCAGTAATAGCTGAAATCGGAACAAAGATTGTATCTCCGCCCCAAGCTTCAGGAACAAGGCCATGCTCAGTTAGTTCCTGCATAACTCGATCCGGGTTTGCTGCTTCTTTATCCATTTTGTTTACAGCCACGATAATTGGCACCTCTGCTGCTTTTGCATGGTTGATTGCTTCAACTGTCTGAGGCATTACACCGTCATCGGCTGCAACTACTAGAATCGTGATATCTGTGATTTTCGCACCGCGCGCACGCATTGTTGTAAATGCAGCATGTCCTGGTGTATCAAGGAATGTAATCTTTTTGCCGTTTTCTTCAACCTGGTATGCACCAATATGCTGAGTGATGCCTCCAGCTTCACCCGCAGTAACCTTCGTATTGCGGATGGAGTCAAGCAATGTTGTTTTACCATGGTCAACGTGGCCCATGATTGTAACAACAGATGGACGTTCAATTAATTCCGCATTTTCATCTTCTGTGAAGTATACTTCAAGATCAGTTGTATCAACTAATACTTCTTCTTCTACTTCAACGCCATATTCACCAGCAATCAATTCGATGGCATCTTTGTCAAGGTCCTGATTAATGGTTGCCATAACACCAAGCATGAAAAGCTTTTTAATAATTTCAGAAGGTTCGCGGTGCAGCTTCTTTGCCAGTTCCGCTACTGTCAGTGATTCGCTGAAAGTAATTTTTGAAGGAAGCTCCTTCACTTTCTTAGGAGCAGGGGCTGCCTGTGTCTGCTGCTGTTGCTTACCTTTGTTGTTTTTGTTCTTATTGTTGTTTCTGTTATTATTTCTGTTGTTATTATTGTTTCTATTATTGTTGTTATTGCCTCGGTTGTTTCCGGAGAAGTTTTTGGACTGGCTGCCCTGTCCCTGGCTTTTGCCTTCACCTGATTTATTTTGAGGCTTTCCTTTTTGGCCTGATGAATTTTTATCATCAGTCTTGTTGGAAGCCGGTTTTGGACTCCCTTGTGGTTTTTGCTGGTTTTGAGGCTGTTGGCCCTCTTTTTTGCTGAAGATGCCGTCAAGCTTTTGTACAGCACCCGGCTCTATTGTTGTCATATGGTTTGAAACCTCAATATTCATGTCTTTTAATTTAGTAATAACATCCTTGCTTGAAATGTTATGTTTTTTCGCATATTCATAAACGCGCATTTTACTCATACTTTCACCCCCGCTAGTATTAATCGAGCAACGTTAACAGCTTTTTTGCAAATCCGGCATCTAATACTGCCACAACAACGCGGGCTTCTTTCCCTATAGCTTGGCCGAGCATTTCCCGGTTTTCTATAAGCTTATAAGGAACCCCGTATGATTTACATTTATCTGTAACCTTTTTTGTCGTATTTGCGGATGCATCTGCAGACAGCAAAACAAGCTTTGCTTTGCCGTTTCTGATATCTTTAACAGCAAGCTCTTCTCCCGAAGTAATTTTCCGTGCCCGATTGGCTAAGCCAAGCAATGACATCCATTTATTTGAGTTCATTTGGATTGCCGTTTCTCCTTCTCTATTAACTCCAAAAGTTCTTCATAAATAGATTCATCTATGGAAACTTCTAATTGATTGGCTAAGATATTCTTCTTTTTGGCTAGTAACACTGCTTCCTTTTCTTTGGAAAGATAAGCGCCGCGCCCTGATTTTTTTCCGGTCGGGTCTACAGAAACTTCTCCTTCTTTGGAGCGAACGATGCGAACGAGTTCTTTTTTCGGTCTCATTTCACCGGTAGCGACACATTTTCGCAAAGGAACTTTTTTACGGCTGTTCACGATCATCCACCTCTTTCCCTATTCTTTCTCCTCTAAAAGGTCATCCTGAAAAGCGAAGTCTGCATCACTATCATACTCTTCGTTTTCATACTCATCATTGTCAAAGTTCAACAAAGTTTCTTCACGCGGATAAATGCCGGATTCGCGAGCCTCTGTTTCTGATTTGATGTCAATCTTCCAGCCTGTAAGCTTAGCTGCCAGCCTTGCATTCTGGCCGCGCTTGCCGATTGCCAATGAAAGCTGGTAGTCAGGTACGACAACAGTTGTCGCTTTATCAACTTCATTCACAATGACATCAAGCACTTTTGAAGGGCTCAGGGCATTAGCAACGAAAACGACAGGATCTGAAGACCATTTAACGATATCGATTTTTTCGCCCTTTAGCTCGTTTACTACCGCCTGGACACGTGTTCCCTTAGGCCCTACACATGAGCCTACCGGATCAACTTCTTCATTGTCGGAATGTACAGAGATTTTGGAACGGTCTCCGGCTTCACGGGCAACAGATTTGATTTCTACAGTTCCATCATAGATTTCAGGAACTTCAATTTCAAATAATCTTTTTAGCAGTCCAGGATGTGTTCTGCTTACAAAGATTTGCGGTCCCTTAGTTGTCTTTTCAACTTTTGTGATAAAGACCTTAATGCGGTCATGGGGCTTGTAGTGCTCATTCGGCATTTGTTCATTCGCGGGAAGGATCGCTTCAATCTTACCAAGGCTCACATAGATGAACTTAGGATCTGTACGCTGGACAATTCCCGTCATGATATCTTCTTCACGGTCGATAAATTCAGAATAAATGATGCCTCTTTCCGCTTCACGGACACGCTGTGTAACGACCTGCTTGGCAGTCTGGGCAGCAATACGCCCAAAATCCTTAGGTGTTACTTCCATTTCTACAACATCTTCCACCTGGTAGTTAGGATTGATTTTTTGAGCGTCCTCCACAGAGATTTCAAGACGAGGATCAAACACTTCGTCTACTACTTCTTTGCGGGCAAATACTCTCATTGTTCCATTTCCAAGGTTTAAATCGATGCGCACATTTTGCGCCTGGTTAAAGTTTCTGCGGTAGGCTGACACCAACGCCGCTTCAATTGCTTCGATAATCACATCGCGAGAAATGCCTTTTTCTTTCTCAAGCAATGTCAGAGCATCCAAAAGTTCACTGCTCATGAGATTTATATCCCCCTTTATTTCTCTTTTAAAAATGATAAGGAAAAGCGAAGTCCTCTTATGCCGAACAGCAATTTTCTTTCATTTAATAAGCAAGCCCGCAATAGGCCGTCATTAAAAAATAACGGCCAAACGGGCATTGGCTACCTTCTCATAAGGAATTTCCACACTTTTCTTTCTGGTTTTGATTTTTACTTCAACCGTAACGGTCTCGCCGTCAAATTGTGTTAAAACACCTTCGAACGTCTTTTCTCCATCAATCGGCTCGTATGTTTTAATGAAAACATTTTTGCCGACTGCTTTTACAAAATCTTTGTCTTTTTTTAGAGGGCGTTCAGCTCCCGGCGATGAAACTTCCAAGAAATAGTTGTAAGGAATCGGATCTGCAGCATCAAGTTTTTCACTTAATTTTTCACTTACCAGTCCGCATTCCTCAATATCAACACCAGTTTCTTTATCAATAAATACGCGAAGGAACCAGTCTTTCCCTTCTTTAACATATTCAATGTCGACTAATTCTAAATTAAGCTCATCCACTATAGGGGTGACTAATTCTTCTACCGTTTCAGTCACTTTGCTCATTCATTTCCCTCCTTTAACTTGGATTCTTAGCTCTTGTTTTTTCAAAATTTATATAAGTTATTAGGAAAAAACCGTACACAACACGAAAGAGTGGGTTGCCCCACTCTTCCTTTTGCGAGAGTTATTCTTAGTATTTCCAATAAAACTATACCATAACCAAATTTTTTATGCAAATGGAATAGCTGTCAGCACAAGGGTTTGGACCATACCAAGTCATTTTTTCTCCTGTTCTTTAAGCTAGAAAAGAGACAGCTGGTTTTGCTCAGGAAGGGATTCCAGGCATCCGTGATTATCTAAATACTCAATAATGGTCTTGGATACTTTACCGCGCTGCTGCAAATCTTCCTTAGAAAGGAATTCCCCTTCCTCTCTTGATTTAACAATATTGAAGGCCGCGTTCGTTCCCAGGCCTGGAATTGAATTAAAAGGCGGGATTAATGAATTTCCATCGATAATAAACTCACTGGCGCTTGACCGGTATAAGTCTACCTTCTGGAAGTTAAATCCTCTTTCGTTCATTTCCAAGGCCAGCTCCATTACGGTTAAAAGATTCTTTTCTTTTGTTGAAGCATCAAGTCCCTTTGCATTGATTTCTTCAATGCGAGCCCGGATGGCCTGTGATCCCTTTACCATGGCATCTACATCAAAGTCCTCTGCGCGGACAGTAAAGTATGCAGCGTAGTACATCAGCGGATGGTGGACCTTAAAGTACGCGATCCGGACAGCCATCAATACATAGGCTGCGGCATGGGCTTTAGGGAACATGTATTTTATCTTTTTGCAGGAATCAATATACCATTCCGGCACTTCATTCTTTCTCATTTCTGCTTCCATTTCGTCGCTAAGGCCCTTACCTTTACGGACGGACTCCATTATTTTAAAAGCAAAAGCAGGCTCAAGACCTTGATAAATCAAATAAACCATAATGTCATCACGGCAGCCGATTACTTCGCTCAAGTTACAAATATTATTATGGATCAATTCCTGGGCATTTCCTAGCCAAACATCTGTACCATGTGAAAGGCCTGAAATCTGGACAAGCTCTGAGAAAGTCGTTGGCTTTGTGTCTTCAAGCATCTGTCGGACAAACCGTGTACCAAACTCAGGGATTCCAAGTGTTCCAGTTTTACACATGATTTGCTCTTCTGTTACCCCCAGAGACTCTGGACCGCTAAAAATCTTCATCACTTCAGGGTCGTCAGTAGGAATTGTTTTTGGATCGATGCCGCTAAGATCCTGCAGCATCCTGATGACCGTCGGATCATCGTGTCCCAGTATATCCAGTTTCAGAAGGTTATCGTGAATGGAATGGAAGTCAAAGTGAGTTGTCTTCCATTCAGATGTCCGGTCATCTGCAGGGAACTGGATTGGCGAGAAATCGTAAATATCCATGTAATCTGGAACAACGATAATACCGCCCGGATGCTGTCCGGTTGTCCGTTTTACCCCGGTGCAGCCGGAAGCCAGCCTATCAATTTCCGCGCCCCGAATTTGCAGGTTGTTGTCCTGCTGATAAGCTTTTACATAACCGTAAGCCGTCTTATCTGCAACAGTGCCAATAGTTCCTGCACGATAGACATAATCTTCCCCGAACAGCACTTTGGTATAGTTATGGGCTCTTGGCTGGTACTCACCCGAGAAGTTCAAATCGATATCGGGAACCTTGTCCCCTTTGAAACCGAGGAAGGTTTCGAAGGGGATATCATGGCCATCTTTTTTATATTTTGCTCCGCAATTCGGGCAATCCTTATCAGGCAGGTCGAAACCGGACCCGACTGATCCGTCATTAAAAAACTCTGAAGTTTTGCATTCAGGGCATACATAATGCGGCGGGAGCGGGTTTACCTCTGTAATTTCAGTCATGGTTGCGACAAATGAGGATCCGACTGATCCACGCGAACCAACAAGATAGCCATCATCCAGTGATTTTTTTACAAGCTTGTGGGAAATCAGGTAAATAACCGCGAACCCATGCCCGATAATACTCTTCAGCTCTTTTTCAAGGCGGGCTTCAACAATTTCCGGAAGCCGATCTCCATAAATTTTTCTGGCCATACCATAACTCATACTTCGCATCTCTTCATCTGCGCCTTCTATTTTAGGCGTATACAAATCATCTTTAATCGGTTTTATTTCATCAATCATATCTGCTATTTTATTGGTATTTTCAACGACTATTTCCTTCGCTTTCTCTTTTCCAAGGAAAGAGAAGGCATCAAGCATTTCATTTGTTGTCCTGAAGTGAACATCAGGCAGCTTATGGCGGTTAAGCGGATTAGCGCCTCCCTGGGAATTTACGAGAATCTTTCGGTAGATTTTATCATTAGGGTTAAGATAGTGTACATTTCCAGTAGCCACCACCGGAAGTCCCAGCTTGTCCCCAAGCTTTACAATATTGCCGATAATCTCCTCCAGGGCTTTTTCATCTCTTACCAGTTCAAGCTCCAAGAGGTGGGCATATACATCTTTCGGATGGACTTCAAGATAATCATAGAATTGGGCCGTATCTTCCACTTCATCAGGTGATTTCTGCATCATACCTTCAAATACTTCACCTTTGTCACAGGCAGATCCCACCAGAATTCCTTCACGATGCTTTTGCAGCACGGATCTGGGAATTCGGGGAACTCTGTAAAAGTACTCAAGATGAGCAATCGATACAAGCTTGAAAAGGTTTTTCAGGCCTGCTTCTGATTGGGCAAGAAGCGTGCAATGGTATGGTCTGGCACGCTGATAAGCATTGCCCTGGCCCATATTATCATTAAATTGATCATGGAATTCAATCCCTTTTTCGTCTGCATGCTTCAGCATCTTTAGAAGCAGATAACCAGTAGCTTCTGCATCGTAAATGGCACGGTGATGCTGGGTAAGTTCAACATCAAACTTTTTCGCCAATGTATTCAGACGATGATTTTTCATGTCCGGATATAAAAAGCGGGCAAGTTCCAGCGTATCAATAACAGGATTAGTGGCCTTTCCTATGCCGATCTTTTTATAGCCGACATTAAGGAAACCCATATCGAAGGATGCGTTATGGGCTACCAAAACGGCGTCCCCTGCCCACTCATGGAATTTTTGCAGAACCTCTTCTACTTCTGGTGCATTTTCAACTAGATCATCCGTTATACCTGTCAAATTAATGGTCGTTGCTGACAGCGGATGATGAGGATTTGCAAAGGATTCAAACCGGTCAATGATTTCACCATCATGTATCTTTACAGCCGCAAGCTCGATGATCGTATCATAAACGGCTGATAAACCTGTTGTTTCAACGTCAAAAACCACATAGGTATCTTCAGTCAACCTGCGATGGGCGTCATTATAAGCAATTGGCACCCCATCATCTACAAGGTTGGCTTCGATTCCATATAGAATTTTGATGTCATTCTTTTTCCCGGCACCGAATGCTTCAGGAAATGACTGGGCTACTGCATGGTCCGTTATGGCGACTGCTTTATGCCCCCATTTTTTTGCTTGGGAAACCAAAGCGCTCACAGATGAAACGGCATCCATTTGGCTCATTGGGGTGTGAAGATGCAATTCCACCCTTTTTTCTTCAGCAGGAGCAGTATCCTGCCTTTGTATAGGCTTAATTTCATTTATATCATTGCCAATCATGACCAGGTCACGGACAAAGGTATCATTCTGTACGCTGCCGCGGACCTTAAGCCACATACCTTTTTGAACGTGCTGGAAAAGGGCCGCATCCTCTTTGTCACGCGAGAACATTTTTACAAGTATGGAGCTAGTGTAATCGGTAACTTTAAAAGTTAATAATGTTCTGCCGCTGCGAAGCTCCCTTGTTTCGGCAGCAAAAACATATCCTTCAATCGCAACACGCCGCTCTTCATCTACGATATCGATCAATTTGCGGTAATCGGCATCATCTTTAATCGTAAGACCGATTGTTAGAGGGCCTTGAGGAGCTGAATTGTCAGCTGATTCTGCTTCGGCTTCTTTCTTTTGCATTTCAATCGCTGCCTGAAGTCCGCGCTCGTGGTCCTCTTTCCGTTTTGCCTCCATGAACTTTTCATATTCTTCATTAGAGCCTTCTGCAGAAACCTCTGTATCAATTACTAATGCAGGAAATCCAAATAGCTGAAGTACATCTGAAATGGTGCCAGCATATTTCTTTTTAATTGAGAGGCCTTCCAATTCATTTCGCACCTTGATGATAATCTTATTGCCCTGTACAGAAGGAACTTGTTCATTCAATAGCTTGATTAGCGGCGGTGCCATGCCATCCATCTCCTGAATACAGCTGTGCCAGTATTCAAGAACAAGCTTTTCAGTAAAATCCTGATTTTGCACAGAAATGCTATAGGAGATTTCTGCAATATGGGAAAATGACTTTTCCAGCTGATCTGTAAAGCGGCTATAGACACTGCAAGGCAAAATGCGCGGAAAGACAAAATAAAAATGCCATTTCCGTGAATGCCTTTCCACTACAACCCTTTCAATCTGGGCATCATGAAAGTGTTGAACAAAGGCATCTTCGGTAAGCTGCATCTGCTGGAGCAAGAGCTGGAATCTAGACGGTTCGCTCATCTTTCTCTCTCCCATCCATTCAATAATCTAGTTCTCTATTTTTAATTGTTATATCAGTTAAGTTTTAATGTCACATACGCTATTGCCATAGCAAAAATGACAGACGAACTTAATTATAACATATAGACTCTGCTAAAAAACTTCATTTATTTTCTAGTGATTGAAAAAACGGATTCCGTTTTGGAACCCGTTTATCAGGATTAGCGATTGAATGCTATTGTAAAAAGGGCAGCTGGCTTAAGCCCAGATTACATAAGCAGTCCAGTTTATAATGCTGACATTATTTCAGTAATTTTTTCTGCAAGCTGATCTTTATGGATTTCCTGCATGTCGCCTGTTTTCCTTACCTTTACTTCAACAATGCCATCTGAAGCTTTTTTGCCCACTGTAATACGGATTGGCAAACCAATAAGGTCAGAATCTGCAAATTTGACCCCTGGACGTTCCTGGCGATCATCCATTAGCACTTCATAGCGATTTTGCTTCAACGTAGAATATAATTCCTCTGCAAGGGCGGCTTGAGCTTCATCTTTCATATTAATAGGAATCAGGTGAAGGTCAAATGGCGCAAGCGCACTCGGCCAAACAAACCCATTTTCATCATTGAATTGCTCAGCAACCGCAGCCATTGTCCGTGATACACCTATACCATAGCATCCCATAATCATCGGCTGGGTTCTGCCGTTTTCATCTAAGTAAGTCGCTTCCATCGCTTCGCTGTACCGTGTGCCCAGCTTAAAGATATGGCCAACTTCAATTCCTTTGGCAAATTGGATTACCCCTTGTCCATCTGGTGAAGGGTCTCCCTCTTGAATGAATCGAAGGTCTGCATACTGGCTTACATTGAAGTCCCGGTCAGGATTAACATTTATATAATGGGCACCCTCTTCATTGGCACCGCATACTCCATTAATCATTGCTTCCACTGCATGATCGGCAACGACATCAATATCTTTCACACCGATTGGCCCTATTGAACCTACCGCACAACCCAGCACTTGCTTTGTTTCTTCGGCACCTGCAAGATCTACCGCGGCAGCCTCAAGCAGATTTTTCAACTTGATGTCATTCACTTCATGGTCTCCGCGCACAAGAACAAGAACATATTTTTCATCTACTTTAAAAAGAAGTGACTTAATGCATTGCTCTTTGGCAACGTTCAAGAAAGACGAAACCTCGTCAATTGTTTTCTGGTTTTCTGTTGCAACCTTTTCAAGTTCTTTAGCTCCCTCATCGCTCTTCTTGTATTCAGCAATGACCGGAGCCATTTCAATATTGGCTGCATAATCCGATGTATCAGAATAGGCAATTGTATCTTCCCCTACATCTGATAGGACCATGAATTCATGTGTGTCTTTTCCGCCCATTGCGCCAGAGTCGGCAATAACTGCTCTGAAATTCAAGCCGCAGCGTCTAAATACATTGGAGTATGCTGTATATAGCTTGTCATACATTTCATCAAGGCTTTCCGCAGATGAATGGAAGGAATATGCATCCTTCATTATAAATTCACGACCGCGGAGAAGTCCGAAGCGAGGGCGCTTTTCATCACGGAATTTAGTCTGGATCTGGTAAAGCGCCAATGGCAATTTCTTATAAGATTTTACCGCATCACGAACAAGGCTTGTTATCACCTCTTCATGGGTAGCACCCAATGCGAATTCACGCTGATGGCGGTCTCTCATTCTCATAAGTTCAGGTCCGTATGTATACCAGCGTCCCGATTCCTGCCATAATTCAGCCTGCTGAAGAGCTGGCATTAGAAGCTCAGCAGCTCCGGCATTATCCATTTCTTCTCTAACAATCGCTTCAACCTTTTGCAGGACTTTTTTAGCCAATGGCATATAGCTGTATATTCCGCTTGCGTTTTGGCGGATAAATCCCGCTCTAAGCAATAATTGATGGCTGCGTATTTCTGCATCTGCTGGTACTTCTTTAAGAGTAGGAATAAGCGTCATGCTCTGTTTCATTTAATAGCACCTCTATTTATTATTATCAAATATGTAAGCCAGTTTAACTGGCATCCAACTGCAACCTGTTTTTGAATAAAAGAAGGGCAATCCCTGTCCTTCCGGAAATCGGCATTGGCTGCTATCCGGATGGCCGAAGACTTTACCCTTCTCTTTCATGAAACGTTTGTGAATTTTACAGGAAAAATCTCTGGATATCGTTCCAAGTGACCACAAGCATTAAAAGCATCAGAAGGGCAAAGCCAATAAAGTGGACCATTCCCTCTTTATGGCGGTCAATTGGTTTACCCCTTACAGCTTCAACAGCAAAGAACATCAATCTTCCGCCGTCAAGAGCAGGAATAGGAAGCAAGTTCATAATCCCAAGGTTAATACTCAGAATGCCCGCCCATTTCATCAGATAATAGATGCCTGACTTAGCGACTGTATCTGTAGAAACATAAATGCCGACAGGACCTGATAGGGCATCAATAGAGAATTGCCCTGTTACCAGCTTTCCTAGCATGATAAAGATTTCTTTTGTCCAGAAATATGTTTCTTTTGCTCCATAGGTAATGGCTTTTAACGGTGATTTTTCCATGGGGCTGTAAACACCGATAATCCCAATTTTTTCGCCTTCAACATCCTGAACCTTTGGTGTAACCGGAATGTTTAGCTCTTCACCATTTCTGTCCACCGAAAATTCAAGCTCTTCATTCGGGTTTTGGCGGATGATTTCAACAACGTCGGACCAGCTTGAAATTTCAGCTCCATCAACACTGTGGACAATATCCCCTTCCTTTAGGCCAGCCTCATAGGCTGCACCATCAGGAGTCAATTTTCCAAGTGCAGGCTCATTTGTTGGAATCCCTTGCAATAAGGCAATTAACACAAAAACGATAAAGGCAAGCACAAAATTCATCATAGGGCCGGCGAATATCGCCATCGTCCTTTGCCCCAATGTCTTTGAAGCAAATTGGCGGTCATATGGAGCAATAAGTGTTTCTGCCCCATCCTCAATTAAGACGGCGGAAGGACTGATCTTAAACACTTTGAGTGTTTCTTCCTCTTCGCCTTCCACATACCCTTTAATCACAAGGTCGTGCTCAATATCAGCGTGTTCAACCTCAATGATTCTTGCTTCCGGGTATTTTTCTTTATTATTTAAAATAATTTTGCTTACTTCTTCGCTTCCATCCAGGATCAAACCAATGCGATATCCAGGCTTGATTTCCACCATTTCGGGGTCCTCTCCGGCCATGCGCACAAATCCGCCGATCGGAAGAAGGCGTATTGTATATACTGTTTCATCTTTCTTAAATGAAAATACTTTCGGTCCAAAGCCTATAGCAAATTCCCGGCATAGGATTCCAGCTCTTTTAGCAAAAATTAAATGTCCAAGTTCATGGAAAAATACCAATGCCCCAAATATAACGATAAAGGCTATTACTGTACTCAAGTTTTAACCACCTTTGTTTAGAGGTTGTTCAAATTATGCTGAAAAAAACACATGGCGCATCGTGCCAGCCACCCATTCGGCTGAGAAATTTCCTAGAAGCAGCTTTCAGCGTTTGAACTCAAGCTTATAGAAGCGAGTTAACATATTTTCTCGTTTCCAAGTCTGTCTCCTGAATTTGGGCAAGACTTGGATTGGAGATTTTATCATGGTTGTTTAATGCTCTTTCGATGAAGTCTTCTATTTGCAGGAATGTTATCTTTCCATCTAAGAAGGCAGCAACAGCAGCTTCGTTTGCTGCATTAAGTACGGCTGGCATCGTACCGCCAGCTTTGCCCGCTTCATAAGCAAACTGCAGACAGCGGAAACGCCCGAAATCCATTTCTGCAAAATGGAGTTTTCCAATTTCAGCAAGGTTCAGCCTGGTAGCTGAAGGCAGCGGCAGCCTGTCAGGATAAGTTAAGGCATATTGAATGGGGACTCTCATGTCCGGGGTACCAAGCTGTGCAATAACACTGCTATCATGGAACTCTACCATTGAATGAATAATGCTTTCCTTGTGAAGCAAAACATCTATTTTGCTGTACTCCATGGAAAAAAGCCAATGGGCCTCAATTACTTCAAGCCCTTTATTCATCATTGTCGCAGAATCAATGGTGATTTTCGCTCCCATTGACCAATTTGGATGATTAAGCGCTTCTTCAACCGTAACATTTTCAAGTTCCTTGCGGGTACGGTCTCTGAAGCTTCCACCAGAAGCAGTCAAAATTAGCCTTTCAATATTCTTCTCCTTCTCTCCCTGCAAGGATTGAAAAATAGCAGAGTGTTCGCTGTCTACCGGAAGAAGCTGAACACCATTCCGCTTTGCTGCTTCCATTACAAGGTGGCCGGCTGTTACAAGGGTTTCTTTGTTTGCAATTGCAATTGTTTTCTTTTCCTCGATCGCCTGCAATGTCGGATCAAGTCCCACACTTCCCAATACTGCATTAACTAGAATATCTGATTTCGGGTAAACTGCCACCTCTATCAAACCATTGTGTCCATATGTAAATGTTATGCCGGGAAATTCAGCTTTAAGAGTATCTGCGAATTTTTTTTCTGAAACTGATACAAGTTCCGGCTTAAAATCCCGGATCATTTTCCTGGCCAAATCTATATTCCTGCCGGCAGACATTGCTGCAAGCTTAAAATCCTCAGGGTGTCCCTTAATAATATCAAGGGTCTGTGTCCCAATTGAACCTGTCGCACCCATTAAGCTAATATGTTTCATAGTCTCCTCCTGTTAGAAAAGCGAAAGCGCCTTGCTCACCCCCGACAAGCACAAGACGAGCCTCCCGGGAAGGTGTTCTTTACCTTTCTGGGAGGATTGGCTTGTGACCTCGAGGGGGTAGGCGCTGGAGCTGGACAGTTATCTAAATTAAAAAATATAAAATCTCTTATCTTTCAATTTATGCTTTAGGGCCGATTGAAAGATTTTGTTAATCTATAGTTTACAGCAAGTGAAAAAAGTGGAGCAATGGCAATACAAATAATAAGCTGTCAAAGCGGTCCAGGATACCGCCGTGGCCAGGCAGGATATTTCCAGAGTCCTTTACATTATAATGGCGCTTTAAAGCAGACTCTACCAGATCGCCTATTTGCCCAAACACAGATAGTATTGCGGTAATAATTAAAAGCCCGATCAGGGACTCGTTTATATTTGTGAAAATAATAAACACTGCCGCAACGGCAAGAGCACAAATCACTCCTCCCAGTGAGCCTTCCACTGTCTTGTTAGGACTTATTTCAGGCCATAGCTTTCGTTTGCCCATAGCCTTTCCTATAAAGTAGGCCCCTGAATCTGTTGCCCAAATGAGAAACAGCGCAAAAAAGATATAAGTCAATCCTTCGGCTGCAAACCGGGTTTCCATAAAGTAATAAAACCCTATCCCTACATATAGGGTAGACATGATGGAGAAGGCTACATCATCAAACGTAAACTTATTTTTCGTCGCAACAGTATAAGTTAAAAATAAAAGAACACCAAAAAGGGCAACCTCGATTTTAGTATAATTGAAATCATCAAGGATCGGCTGGAATTCTTTAGGCAAAAGAAAAACCCATAATAAAAACAAAGAAATAATTCCCGGAATAGAGAACAAACTTAATTTCCTCATTCTTAATAATTCATACAGCGCAATGGACGCCAGCAAATATGCCAGTATAATCATCGGCATTCCGCCATATATAATTACCGGGAGCAGGACCGCCCCAAAAATGATCGCTGTGATAACTCGTTGCTTCATTAAATTTTCAACACCTTTATTGTACTCCCCCAAAACGCCGCTGGCGGTTTTGGAATACTTCAATCGCTTCCAGCATTTGCTCTTCATCAAAATCCGGCCACAAAACATCTGTAAACCAAAATTCAGTGTATGCGAGCTGCCAGAGCATAAAATTGCTAAGCCTGATTTCACCGCTTGTACGAATTAACAAATCGGGATCTTGAAGCCCTTTTGTCATTAGGTACGATGAAAACTTTTCTTCGTTTAAGTCATTTTCATTCATTATACCACTTTTGCAATCTTTTAAGACATGTTTGACTGCTTCAAGTATTTCTGCCCTGCTGCCGTAATTAAGCGCAAAGTTTAATACTAGCCCTGTGTTATTTTTTGTCTCTTCCATCGCTCTTGCTACTGCATTACGGGTATGGGAAGGCAAGTGATCCATGTAACCAATCATCCTCACCTGCACATTTCCCTCGACCAGCTCCGGAAGGAAAGTCCCTAAAAATTCCTCAGGCAATTTCATAAGAAAATCAACTTCCATTTTGGGCCTCTTCCAATTTTCCGTAGAAAAAGCATATAACGTTAAGGTTTTCACACCAATTTCATTGGCAAACTTTGTGATTTTCCGGACAACCTTCATACCTTCATGGTGGCCCGCAATTCTTGGCAGGGCTCTTTTTTTGGCCCATCTGCCGTTCCCGTCCATTATAATGGCGACATGTTCAGGAATTTGCAGTTCCTTCATTTTTTCAACTCTCTCTCGGAGATCGGAAGAACTGTTTTGGGACTTCCATAACTTCATTTTATCAAACATATGACTGCTCCTTTAAAATAGGTTAATCCTCCGATAAAAGATAAATCAGAAAAGCGCAGGTGCGCTCTAAGCTGGACATCTGTCCTGCTTAATTAAGATTAATTGTATCTTTTAGAGATTATTTTTAACTGGTAAAATTATGATATTTCCTATTTCCGCATGCTAATATCATACCAAAAATAAAAAAATATATCTCTATAAAAGAGTATGTATTCAAAACAAAATTAAGAATAGACTGGTAAACCTCATATGAATGGTTCGCGTGCCGTTCCATTCCCCATCTCAAAAAACCCGGCTTCATTATGTAAAGTTTATATTCCCAAAGTGTAAAAAAACCCCCTATTGATAGAGGGTTCATCATATATAACTGAATTAAACATCAAGGATTTCTTTTTCTTTATCCTTCGTGATCGCATCAATCTTGCTAATATGTTCATCAGTAAGCTTTTGAATATCATCTGAGAATCCGCGAAGATCATCTTCTGTGATTTCCCCATTTTTTTCAAGCTTTTTAAGATCATCATTGGCATCTCGGCGCACGTTGCGAATCGCCACTTTAGCTTCTTCTGATTCCTTTTTAACAACCTTTACAAGCTCTTTGCGGCGCTCTTCAGTCAACTGAGGGATAGCCAGCCTGATCACACTGCCGTCATTGGAAGGATTCAAGCCAATATCAGATTTAAGGATCGCCTTCTCAATTTCGCCAAGAATTGATTTATCATATGGCGTAATAACTAAAAGACGTGCTTCAGGAACAGAGACTCCAGCAAGCTGGTTAACAGGTGTCGGAGCACCATAGTAATCTACAGTGATTCGATCAAGCAATGAAGCATTTGCTTTACCGGCACGGATACTTGCAAGCTCACGAGTGTAAGCTGAAATTGCTTTTGTCATTCTTTCTTTTGCATCTGCAATAACTTGTTTTGGCATTATTTTTTCCCCCTAACGATTGTTCCAATTGTTTCACCCAATACGGCGCGGTTAATATTGCCTTCTTCCATGATTGAAAATACAATTAACGGAATATTGTTATCCATGCATAAAGAGGATGCTGTAGAATCCATGACAGCCAATCCTTCCTTCAATACGTCAAGATAGGAAAGCTCGTCGTATTTCTTGGCATTTTTGTCAATGCGAGGGTCTGCAGAGTAGACTCCATCCACATTGTTTTTAGCCATCAAAATCACTTCTGCTTCAATTTCGGCCGCTCTTAATGCAGCTGTTGTATCAGTTGAGAAGTAAGGGTTACCGGTTCCTGCAGCAAAGATCACAACCCGCTTTTTCTCAAGATGGCGGATCGCTCTTCTGCGGATATATGGTTCAGCAACCTGTCTCATCTCAATAGAAGTTTGAACTCTTGTTTCTACCCCGATATTTTCCAGGCTATCCTGTAATGCAAGGGAGTTCATGACAGTAGCAAGCATTCCCATATAGTCGGCATTTGCTCTGTCCATCCCCATTTCCTCTCCGATTTTGCCGCGCCAGATATTTCCGCCGCCAACCACTACGGCAACCTCAACACCTAATTCAGCCAGATCCTTGACCTGAACAGCAATCGATTTAATTACAGAAGGGTTTATTCCGAAACCTTGCTCTCCTGCTAAAGCTTCACCACTTAATTTTAAGACCACGCGTTTGTATTTAGGGCTGCTCATAAGAACCTCCATATGTAGAATTAGAAAAGCGCAAGCGCCTTGGTCACCCCCGACAAGCACAAGACTAGCCTTACGGGAAGGCGTTCTTTGCCTTTCAGAGAGGCTTGGCTTGTGACCTCGAGGGGGTAGGCACTGGAACTAGATAGTTATCAAGCGCAAGCGCCATTGAAAGGCACCGGGCTAGACAATAATTTAATCTTTTCTTGAAAAACAGGGAACACAAAGTGTTCCCTGAATCATAGCTGTTATCGCTGTTTTTTAATTACTATTATTTTTTAACCTGGTTCATTACTTCTTCAGCGAAATTGTCTTCACGCTTTTCGATGCCTTCTCCAACTTCATAGCGAACGAACTCACGGATTTTCCCGCCTTTTGATTCAACGAATTTGCCAACTTTTTGGTCAGGGTTTTTAACAAAAGCTTGGTCGTTTACGCAAACATCTTCGAAATATTTGCCTAGACGTCCTTCAACCATCTTAGCAACGATGTTTTCTGGCTTGCCTTCGTTAAGAGCCTGCTGAGTCAATACCTGGCGCTCACGCTCTACTTCTTCCTGCGATACTTCATCACGGGAAACATATTTAGGGTTTAGGGCAGCAATGTGCATGGCAACATCTTTCGCTGCTTCTTCATCAGTTGTTCCTTCAAGAACAGTTAACACACCAATGCGTCCGCCCATGTGCAAGTAAGCACCGAAAGCATCGCTGTCAGTTTTTGTTTTGATTTCAAAACGGCGAAGAGAAAGCTTTTCACCGATTTTAGCGATTGCAGTATTAATGTGAGACTCTAAAGTAGCACCGTTAGCCATTGTTTGGCCTGCTGCTTCTTCAACAGAAGCTGGCTTGTTTGCAAGCAAATGCTCAGCTAATTCTTTTACAAGAGTTTGGAATCCTTCGTTCTTAGCAACGAAGTCTGTTTCAGAGTTTACTTCAAGGATAACTGCTTCGTTGCCGTCCACTTTAACTGAAGAAAGACCTTCAGCAGCAATGCGGTCACCTTTTTTAGCAGCTTTAGCGATTCCTTTTTCACGAAGGAAGTCGATTGCTTTTTCCATATCCCCTTCAGTTTCCTGAAGCGCTTTTTTGCAGTCCATCATGCCTGCGCCTGTTTTTTCACGAAGTTCTTTAACCATTTGAGCAGTAATTGCCATTATAAGATCCTCCTTAATGAGTTATGTAATAATATCTTTACCATTTATTGCTGTATGGAAAACTAAACTCAGCCTTTTCTTTAAAAAAAGGTGATAAAGGGTGCTCCCTCTTATCACCTTCTTTAAATCAAGAAAAAGCACTCTGGAGCTGTACAGCTCCAGCGCCACTAGGGGCTTCCGCTTTTCTATTAAGCAGTTGTAACTTCTTCACCTTGTTTAGCTTCAAGGATAGCATCTGCCATTTTGCCTGTTAACAATTTAACAGCGCGGATAGCATCATCGTTTGCAGGGATTACAACATCAATTTCATCCGGATCACAGTTAGTATCAACAATACCAACGATAGGGATGTTTAATTTGTGTGCTTCTGCAACAGCAATGCGCTCTTTGCGCGGGTCAATGATGAATAGAGCATCTGGAAGGCTCTTCATGTCTTTGATTCCGCCTAAGAACTTCTCTAAGCGCTCTTGCTCTTTCTTCAATTGAACAACTTCTTTTTTAGGAAGAACTTCGAAAGTTCCGTCTTCAGACATTCTTTCGATATCCTTTAAACGCGCAATACGCTTTTGGATTGTTTCAAAGTTTGTTAAAGTTCCGCCCAACCAGCGCTGGTTTACATAGAACATACCAGAACGGATCGCTTCTTCTTTAACTGAATCTTGAGCTTGTTTCTTAGTTCCTACGAAAAGGATTGTACCGCCGTTTCCAGCAAGCTCCTTAACGAAGTTGTAAGCTTCTTCTACCTTCTTAACAGTCTTTTGAAGGTCGATGATGTAGATGCCGTTACGCTCAGTGAAGATGTACTTCTTCATCTTAGGGTTCCAGCGGCGAGTTTGGTGTCCGAAATGTACACCAGCTTCAAGCAATTGCTTCATTGAAATTACTGACATTTTGTGTTTCCTCCTAATGGTTTTTTTTCCTCCGCTCATATCATTTTTAACCGGCAACTGCATGTGAACAGCACCATCCGGCTAAATCCATAAGCGTGTGTATTAACACCATTTGTTAATATAGCACAAGTGTTTTTGACAATCAAGCTATTCTTGCTGATTTTGGCGAAATTTAAGCATTAATGCAACTTCCGTTCTGCCTTTGCCTAATGTTTTGGCAATTTCGTCCTCCGTCAGCCCCTGCTTTCTCAATAAAAGAACGTTATCAAGAAGAGATGGCGCATGGTGTTTTTGGCCTTCAGATTCTCTCTGCTTTTCCACTTTCAATGCAGATGCTTCATTTACAGAACCAGAATCAGATTCAGCCTTTAATTCCATTTTTTCATCTGCTTGACTATCGGGCTGCGTATTTTTTTTATAAGCTCTCACTGCCTGGTAGGCTGATGCCTTTGCAAGGCGGTTAGGCTTTTCACTTTCTTCCATATTTTCTTGAGTTTTAGCGAGTTTCTCTTTCGATTCATCTTTTAAACGCAATGCATTTATTTTAAGCTGTGAAACCCTATTAATAAAATCATCGTTTTCTTCCTTCATCTGCACGAGGTAAGTGGAAATGACCTCTTCCATTTCATTAAACATTTTCTCCTGTTTTTTCTCTGTTTCCATTAGCTTGTTTTGCCGGAGAAACAGCAGGGTGAATGCCAAAAGTGCAATGATATTCAATAACAGGCTTAACGCTAACAGAAAAGCAGTCATACGATCCCTCTATCCGCTGTAATCAATAACCTTCCCTTTAAAAGGGTGGCTTTGTTCTCTACTGCTGTCTTTTTTCGTTTTTCTTTTTGGTCAGGTTCGTCCCGGCCTTTGTGATTGTTTTTTTCTTCTTTAGCGAGGCTCACGTTTTGTTTTTGTTCCTGTTTTATTACAGTGTGGCGGTTCTTTACTTCATCCTTGCGAGTTTTTTCAGCCGCAATCTCGCCCATCGCCTGGCCTCTTTGCTGGAGTTGTTCCTGAATCTTGCCGGCTTCAATGGTTCTCGGAAGTGCAACCTGATTTCAAGCTCATGTCCAGCCACTTCCTTTATTAAGCTCAGACTTCTCCTTGCCCAGGGGGTCAAACCAAATCTCACCCTTTGAGAAATAGAATCTTACACATCTGTTTCTTTGATGGATCACCTTTGAGTATTTTCCAAAATGTAAAGCTGTATTGGGAAAGACGTTCTCATGAATCATTACAGAGGCGCACATTTTTTCTTCTTTCTCCCTTTCAAGGGCTTCAAGCTTTTCAGTCATTTTTTTTAGTTCACTTTGTATATGGGCCTTGGTCGTTCGCTGTTTGAGGATGATCGATTTTTGCTCCTCTGTCAGTCTTCCTGTCAGCCTGCCCATTTCCAAAAGCTTTTTCTCAATGCTTTCCAGTTTTGTATGGTTATTGCGCAGCATGAGATATTCATTCATAAGCGCTTTTTCCTTTTCTGCCAAAGCAGTATCCATTCCGGCATGAAGCTCTGTTTTAGTGAATAAATGATTCCCGGATTCTTTAATTTCGATATCGGTCCCGGACACAAGCTCTCCTCCAATCACCATTGCTTGGCTGCAGCGGATTGCTCCTCCGGCATGCAGCTGGCTATGAAGTACAAACTTTCTTATTACAATATCCTGTTCAGCTTTGATTCTTGCCTGGTTAAGATAAGCTGCCTGAACATTCCCTCCCGCTGTAACTGATCCCTTATGGCTGCCGGAAATTCCTCCGGAAACAATTATATTTCCGTCTGCCTTCAGAACGGAACCTTCCACAAGGCCAAAAACGATAATATCCCCGCCAGCTTTGATCTCATAACCCGCTGGGACATTTCCTCTAATTAAAACATTTCCGACAAAATCTATATTCCCTGTTTTTAAGTTAAAGTCTCCTTTTACCTCAAAAACCGGATTCACAGAAATGCAATTTGAGGTGAAACTTACCTGGCCATCCATTAAAGAGTAAAATCTCTCACCATTTAAAATAACATTTTTACCTGGCTTAACTCTTAATGGCTTGCCATTCTTTGCAGGGATGGAATTACCAAAAATATCCTTTCCGGGTGTGCCAGGTGTTGGGGGAATAATGGACGCTAAAATCTGTCCTCTTTGTACAGAAGGAATATGAAGGACATCTCTGAAGTTAAACTTTTCTCTTTTTGTTTTTTTCTCATAGCGGACTTCATTCAGTAAATACGCATCACTGCCGTTTTCTGCATTAACCCCTTCAGCGATGAGGATAGGATCCTGCACCGGAAGGGGGTCTTGGCATATCCTTTTTATTGCTTCCTCATTAATTCCAAGGTTATCTTCTCCCTGGCAAGAAGCGAATTTATAATTCCTGATGAAATGGTCCCTTTTATTTCATTGCAGTCTAAGGGCTGCAGCATGGCAGATAAGCGATTTCCATCAACTAAAATCTGAAACTGAAGTTCCATACTGATTCCTTCTTTCTGCAGATAGCGGCTTGGCAGAGTTTTTATAAAACCTTCTCCAGCGACTGTCTGAGCTTAAAAATAGCTTTGGAATGAATCTGGGATATTCGCGAAGTTGACAATCCCATCACTTCGCCGATTTCCGTTAAAGTTAATTCTTCCTTGTAAAATAAGCTGATTACCAGCTGCTCTTTTTCATTCAATTGCGAAATTCTTTCGGCCATTTCTTCCAGTATCTCGTTTTTCAAAACCTTCTCTTCCGGAATAACCGCTTTATCATCCTTTATGGCAAATGAACCGCCTTCTTTATCCTCAGAATCGCCAGGCTGTTCATCGATTGATAATACGTTTGCATAAAAATGTTCATTCATAACAGAGTAGACTTCTTCTTCCCCCATCTGAACCTCGTTTGCAACTTCCTCTGCAGTGGCATATCGCATCAGCCGCTGTTCCAGCCTTTCTATAGCTGCTTCAATTTTCTTGGCTTTCTCCCTTGTACTTCTGGGCAGCCAATCTTCTTTTCTTAATCCGTCTAAAATCGCACCCCGAATACGAAAGGAAGCGTAGGTATCAAACTTTAAATCTCTCTTAGGATCAAATTTTTCCAGAGCATCGTATAAGCCCATCATACCAAGGCTTCGAATATCATCTCTTGAAACACTTTTAGGAAGATTCACTGATATTCGCTGCACATGATAGCTTACGAGAGGCATATATCTCTTTACAAGAAAGTTCCCCGCTTGAGCATCACGAGAATCGACCCATTTAGCCCAGTATGTATTTTCTTCAATCGTTAGCTCTGCCATGGCCATCCTCCTCAAACGTTTCCATTTCTATTAATTATCGCTATTATATCAAAATATTTCCTCTATTAATATTAAATTTAGGCTGTCTCCAGCTTATAAATAAGGGGATCGAGAGAGGCATTTACCAGGAGCGGATAGACTAATAAAAGTACATCAGCTTATATGGATTAAAAGCTGATGTAATTAGGTAACCTATAAAGAGGACTTCGGCAACCCTTAAATCACGAATTCACCTTTATTGACAGTCCTGATATTTAATTTGCCTGTTTTCGGGTTAAACTCAATGGTTCTCCCGCTGTTTCCGCCTACATCTTCTGCTAAAATGGCAATTTTCAAAATGGCCAGCTCCTTTTTTACAGCTTCCACGTTTCTGGGCCCGATCCTCATTAAATCACTGCCGGAAGAAAACTGGAACATCTGGGCTCCACCAGCAATCTTTGCTTTTAAACAGGAAGACCTCGCGCCGTTCTTCGACATGCAGCTGACGAGTTCCCTGATTGCTGTATCCGCATATTTAGCTGAGTTAAAGGCAGCTCCTTTAGCAAGAGATGAATCAGGGAGCATCACATGGGCAAGCCCAGCAATCCCGAAGCTAAGATCAAATACGACAACCCCTACACATGATCCTAATCCTGATGTCCTGATTAAATTCGGCGTTTTAACGATATTCATATCAGCTATACCAACTTTTACGGTTTCAAGCAGCTTATCCATGATCCAGAACTCCCAATGCTTTAAAAATGATTTGAAAGGACTCAGGGTCCGGAAGCAGGAAGAAATGGCCTTTAACGGAATCCCCGTCAGATTGGCTTTCTTCGTTCAAGGCCGTATCGATCACGATGGCATAATCGCTTACTTGGGAAATTTCCAGCAAACCCGTGCCAATAATCGCTCCTGCCATATCAATGCTAAGCATGGGCACAGATGGAAAAAGTGACAAATTTGTGAAATCTGATAAAGAAGATAAATATGAACCTGAAAGGATATTCCCGAGCTCTTGCAGGGCAGATAAAGCTAGTTCACTGTACGGTGTTTCTTCTGCTTTAAAAACAATGCATCCAGGCAAAGCACGAATAAAAGTTTCTGCCTGCTTTAGCGGCAGGACAAAGAACATGCTGCCCGGCGCATCTCCTTCAATTCTCAGAAACACCCCGGCCACTACATTCTCCGAACCCCCAGCCATATCCATCATTTCCTCAAAGGAAACGACCCGGACATCGGGAATAGTCATATCTATTTTTTTATTCAGCAAAGTAGAAAGAGCCGTCGCTGCATGGCCTGCACCAATATTGCCGATTTCTTTTAAAACATCCAAATGCATCGCGCTGATATTTTTTTTAATAAAATTCATCTTACATTCCTTCTGTTCCGCTCTGGATTGCCAGTTCATCCGGGTTAAGAACTTTTTCCAAATCTATTAATATCATTAATCTTTTTTCAATTTTTGTAACGCCTTTAATAAAATCTGCCTCTTCGGCACCGACAACTTCAGGTGGAGGTTCAATTGATTCTGCAGAAACATCGATTACATCATTGGCAGAATCAACAATCAGGCCTACCTCCATATCTTCCAAAACAGAAATAATGACTCGTGTTTGGTCGGTATATTCAGCCTCCTCAAGATTAAACCTGCTTCTAAGGCTGATGATTGGTGTAACAACCCCCCGCAGATTTATAACCCCTTTCACAAAGCCGGCTGTTCGCGGAACTCTTGTTATATGCTGCACCTTTTCAATAGAACGTACCTGGTTAACAGGAATAGCATACTCCTTATTTTTCAATTGAAACACGATTAATTTTAAATCTGCCGCTGCCGCCTCAGTCATACTGGTCACTCCTTTAATAAACGTTCAAATTAGTAAAAACGACGATGATAATTGGACAATCAGGGCCATAATGTCCTATTTAATCAATGCATTACAGTCTACAATTAAAGCAACCTGGCCATTTCCAAGGATGGTCGCTCCAGAAATGGCAAATACATTGGTTAGATAGTTTCCAAGCGATTTTAAAACGACCTCCTGCTGACCGATAAAGGAATCTACAATCAGCCCAGCCATCTTTTCGCCTTTTCTTACTATGACAACAGATAAAAATTCGCCTTCCTGGTGCTCCGAAGGAACATTAAAAATTTCTTTTAATGAAAGAAGCGGGACAACCTTTCCTCTGAAGTCAATCACTTTCTGGTTGTGGGCACTCAGGATATCACCTTTTTTAATAATGGCTGTTTCGATGATGGAGGAAAGAGGAATGGCGAACTTTTCTTCCTCAATCTCAACCAGCATGACAGAAATAATTGATAATGTTAGCGGAAGCTGGATAGAGAAAATGGATCCCTGGCCAACTTTTGAATCTATGGATACTGAACCGCCCAATGATTCGATTGTATTTTTCACAACATCCAGGCCGACTCCGCGCCCGGAAACATCTGATATTTTTTCGGCAGTAGAGAAACCGGATGCGAATATTAGCTCATAAGCCTGCTTGTCCGATAAAGCGGCAGCGGCTTGCTCAGTAATAATGCCGTTCTTAAGCGCTTTACTGATCACCTTTTCTTTGTTAATGCCAGCCCCATCATCCTCAATTTCGATGAAGACATGATTGCCGCTGTGATAAGCCTTTAGAATGACACTTCCTTCTTCACTTTTTCCATTCGCTTTACGAATCTCAGGCGTTTCGACCCCATGATCGAGCGCATTACGGATTAAATGAACAAGCGGATCACCGATTTCATCAATGACAGTTCGGTCAAGCTCAGTCTCTGCACCCACAATTTCAAGGTTGATTTTTTTATTCAAATCCCTTGCCAGCTGTCTTACCATTCTTGGGAAGCGATTAAATACTGTTTCGATTGGAACCATTCTCATGTTAAGGATAATATTTTGCAAATCACCCGAAATCCTTGACATGTGTTCTACAGTCTCATGCAGCTCCTGATTGTTTACTTCCCGGGATATTTGCTCAAGCCGCCCCCTGTCAATAACAAGTTCCTCAAACAAATTCATCAGGATATCCAGCCTTTCAATATTTACCCTAATCGTTTTATTGCTTGCCTGCTTGGCTGCAGGCGCTTTCTTTCCTTCGTTTGACAGGGTTTCAGCCACTATGGAACCTGCAGAAGGGGTCCGAACTTCTTCCTCTTTCTCAGGCTCTTGCTGGCGCAGGTCATCAAGAGAAAGCGGCACAACGTCCGCTTTTTCAACTTCAGACACTTTCAAGAGCTTTTGCTGGACATCCTCCCGAGATTCCTGGGTCACAATTGTGATAGAGAATTCCTGGTCAAATTGCTCTTCTTCGAGCTGATCTACAGAAGGAGTTGCTTTAATTACTTCCCCCATTTTCTCCAGCACTTCAAAAATCATATAAACTCTTGCTGCCTTCAGTAAACAATCCTCCCGCAATGCAACCGATATTTCATATATTTCAAACCCTTGCTCCCTTGATTGCTGGATGACTGTCCATTCAAACTCATCATAGGTACTTTTAACAGCAGCTGACGGTTCTGCCATTGCCACAGCAGTTTCTGCTTTTGCTTCAGCCTGTGCAGGGTTTTGCCCCATTTCAATCAGTTTTAATTTCGCAACAGCTTCTGAAACGTCTCTTTTGCCGTCTCCGCCTTCTGCAATGGAATGGACCATTGCTTCAAGGTCATCAACCGCCAAAAAAACAACATCCAGTATTTCTGCATTCACTTTTATTTTCTGATTTCTGATGGCATCAAGAACATTCTCCATTTGGTGGGTAAGGTTTGCAAGATCCTCGTATCCCATTGTTGCCGACATGCCTTTCAGTGTATGTGCGGATCGAAAAATCTCGTTAACGATTTTAATATCTTCAGGCTTTTTCTCTAATTCAAGTAGCTGTTCATTGCATGCCTGCAAATGCTCCTTGCTTTCTTCAATAAATACCTCTAAATATTGGTTCATCTCCATGCGCCTGCACCCCTCGGCCTTAAACAAATTTCAATATGGATTCTGCAATTCGTTCAACATTTTGCACATCATCTATTAATCCAGCCTCGATTGCGGCTCTTGGCATCCCAAAAACAATTGAAGTTTCCATAGATTCAGCAATCGCTTTTACTTCGCCGCTTTTTTTAATTGCAGCTAGGCCTTCTCTCCCGTCTGCTCCCATTCCAGTCATAATAACTGCAATCTTCCGAAAATCCTTTAGCTCACTCAAAGATTCAAACATGATATCCACTGAAGGGCGATGTCCGTTTTTAGGAGGAGATTCATCCAAGTGAAGTACCAGGTCTCGCCCTGACCTCCCCACCTTCAGATGGAATCCACCCGGAGCAATATAGGCTGTGCCTTTCTCGAGTACGTCTCCTTCCTCTGCTTCCTTTACAGTCAATTCGGACAAGCCATTCAGCCTGCTGGCCAGTGATTTGGTAAATCCTGCTGGCATATGCTGAACGATTAGGACTGGAGCATTAAGATTTCCGGGGAGCTCTGTTAACACTCTCTGAAGGGCTCTTGGACCGCCGGTAGATGTGCCTATACAAATAATTCGTTTGTCGTGTGTATTTGTTTTGAAAGCAGGACCATTTGATTGATCAATAGATTTATTTAGTTCTATTTTACTATAATTTTGTCGGAGTTTCGTGTGTTTTTTTCCAAATGAGGAAATTTTACCCAGATTCTTTATATTGGCATTGCTGGCCGAGACGACTTTCTCTGCTAATTCGGCTTTTATTTTATGTAAATCCAGAGAGATTGGGCCTGATGGCTTCGCAATAAAATCCACTGCACCATATTCCATGGCGGCAAATGTATGATCAGCGCCTTCCCTCGTTGTACTGGAAAGCATCACAACCGGGACTGGCTTGGATTTCATAATCATTTTTAAAGCTTCCAGCCCATTAAGGACTGGCATTTCAACGTCCATTGTTACAACATCCGGATTTAGTTCTTTTATCTTCCTTAAACCATCTTCTCCATTTCTTGCCGTTCCCACAACTTGCAGGCGGGTATCTTGAGATAAAAAATCGGCAATAAGTTTCCTCATAAAGGCCGAATCATCTACGATAAGCACATTGATTCTCTTCATGCTGATTCACTGCCTTTCAAAAAGAAATCTCTTCAGTTTTGATATAAATTGATAGGAATGCTTATTTCCTGCTGCCGGATGGACTTGCCGGCTGCGGACTTTATCAGCCATAAGATGAATAGCTTTTGAAGCAGGAGATTTTTCCTGGTAGAGGATAAAAGGAATTTGTCTTTTAACCGCCTGCTGGATGTTACGGTCGTCAGGAAGAATGCCAATTAAAACAGACTCTCTTCCCAAGAATCTTTTTAAAACATCAGAAATTCTTTTAAATGTATCCTGTCCTTCCTTTTCTCCTTGTGCCCTGTTTATGACTAAATAAAAAGGGATACTGTCATCCAGAAGATGTATTTGCTTCATAGCCGAATAGGCATCCGTAATCGAGGTAGGTTCAGGTGTTGTAATCACTGCAATTTCCTGGACTGAAAGGATGAATTTTGCGGATTCCTCAGTAATTCCCGCCCCCATATCAAAAATCACATAATCATAGTTTCCCATGAGCACAGCCAGCTCCTCAGTATATCTGGCAATTTGTCCATCCTCCAGCTTTACTATATGGGAAAGTCCTGTCCCCCCGGCAATATAGCGGAGCCCATTGGGACCTTCCGATACAATATCGCTTAAAGATCTATTCTTTTCAAAGAAATCCGCGATTGAATAATTGGACGTACTTCCCATCAGGATATCAAGGTTGCCCATTCCAATATCCATGTCAAATAATAAAACTTTATCGCCTTTTTGGCATAGGGAAATAGAAAAATTCAAAGAAAAGTTTGATTTCCCCACACCCCCTTTTCCGCTGACGACTGCTAATGTTTTGGGCATAGGTTGTTGGCTGTCATCTTTGAGCAGCCTGGCTCTCAGCCTCTCTGCCTGGTCGTTCATTTTATCGTCCCCAATAGTTGCTTTACAATCACATCCGGCTCTGCAGCAAGGATATCATCCGGGACATCCTGGCCATTTGTTATATATGCTGCACCTTTTCTGTATTTATGGATTATGTTATACATTGCTCCATAGGTTGAGGTTTCGTCTGCTTTCGTAAAGATCAGTTTATCAATATCGATGATAGAAAATTGGCTGTAAATATCCTCCATGTCCCTCTGCTTCGCTGTAAGTGAAAGGACTAAAAAGGTTTCCATATCCTTTTCAAAATCAATGACATTTTGCAAATCTTCCACATACTGTTTATTCCGGAAATTCCGGCCTGCTGTATCAATTAAAATTAGATCATTATCCTTTAGCTTTTCTGCCGCTTGCTTGAAATCTTCTATTGTATAGCAAACTTCCAGGGGGACATATAATATTTTGGCATATATTTTTAATTGATCGATAGCTGCTATTCTATAAGTATCTGTTGTGATAAACGCAACCTTTTTTTTATGCTTAATTACACACTCCGCTGCCATTTTTGCCAGTGTGGTAGTCTTGCCCACTCCTGTAGGCCCTGCAACATTGATATATTTTTTGTTAAAAGATATTCCCCCAAAAGGAATTCCATCTATCTCTTTTTCTAGCTCAGTTTCCAGACATGCAAGCAATTCGGTATCCACAGCACCTCCTCCGCTCAGATACCATTTTTCAAGCAATACGGAAAGAACTTGATCCTGAAGGTTTTTATCTAGTTCTTGCTCATTAAGAAGAGCTTGAAATTTCTTGATTGCTTCAGGATAGGATGGTCCACTTTGTTGGGTGTTAGCCAAATTGGTCATCATTCGTTTAAGGTCGCTTATTTCCTTTATCAGTTCAGCCGATGGCTTGATGTCTGATTGCAGGGTAACTTCCCTTATTGGTTCTTCTGCTTTCTTCGGCGAATGGAAAGCAGGAGTCCTTTTCTGTGGAGAAGCAGGCTTTGTTAGAGGCTTCTTCTCTATTTCAAGTTTCGGATCTACAGCCGCCATCACTTCTATGCTTCTTTTTTTAAAAAAGCCGAATACTCCGCCAGTATGAACAACTCTTGAATTTAAAATAACAGCTTCATTCCCAAGCTCTGCCCGAATTTGTTTCATTGCTTCAGGCATTGAAGATGCTATATATTTTTTTACCTTCATCAGACATTCACCACCCCAACACTTTGAACTTCCGCATTTGCTTCAAGCTCATTATAGGATAGAATCGGTATTTGCGGAAAATACCTTTCAGTTAATTGCCTTACATACATTCTTACAGCCGGCGAACATAGCACGATCGGTGTCTGCTCCATCAGCGAAAGCTGCTCCACCTGTGAGGCAATGGACTCCAGTATATTCTGTGATACTGCTGGGTCCATGGATAAATAATTTCCGTGCTCCGTCTGTTGGATGCCATCAGCAACTAATTTTTCAACTTTTCCGGAAAGAGTCACCACTTTTATCGAGTCACCCTGCTGTGAAAACTGGTTAGTGATTTGCCTTGCCAAGGCCTGGCGGGCATATTCAGTCAGCAAGTCTGTATCGCTTGTCGTTTTAGCAAAATCAGCAAGCGTTTCAAAAATTACAGGAAGGTTCCGGATTGATACATTTTCCCTTAAAAGCTTAGCCAGTACCTTTTGGACTTCACCCACCGACAATGGGTTTGGCGTAACCTCTTCCACAAGGATCGGGTAGCTTTCTTTCACATAGTCAATCAGCTGTTTCGTTTCCTGTCGGCCTAACAGTTCATGGGCATTGCTTTTGATCACTTCTGTAATATGAGTCGAAACTACGGAAGGAGGATCAACGACCGTATAGCCAAAAATTTCAGCCTGTTCCTTCATTTCCTCTGTGATCCATTTAGCGGGAAGGCCGAAAGAAGGTTCTATCGTATCAATTCCTTCAATGCTGTCGTCTTCAATTCCCGGGCTCATCGCCAAATAATGATCAAGCAAAAGCTCCCCGCGCGCCATTTCATTCCCTTTAATTTTAAGCCTATATTCATTCGGCTGGAGCTGGATATTATCGCGAATCCTTACAACAGGAATAACCAACCCTAGTTCGATAGCCAGCTGACGGCGGATCATGACAATCCTGTCAAGGAGATCTCCGCCCTGATTCGTATCAGCAAGCGGAATAAGGCCATATCCGAATTCAAATTCGATCGGATCAACATTCAGCAAGTTAACCACACTTTCAGGGCTTTTCATTTCATCGGTTTCAAGTTCCTCTTCCATTTCCAGCAATTGTTCTTTGTCTGGCTCAGGAGTTCGGGCTATCATATAACCTCCAAAAATCAATAAGCCGCCGATTGGCAATGTTAGAACAATGCCAATTGGGGTGAGTAATCCTAAAAGAATAATGGTTCCGCCAGTTACATATAGCATTTTAGGATACGCAAACAGCTGTGAAGTAATATCTTTGCCAATGTTCCCATCAGATGCTGCCCTCGTAACAACTATCCCTGTTGCAGTAGAAATTAAAAGTGCTGGTATCTGGCTGACAATTCCGTCCCCAACCGTTAGCATCGAATATTTTACAGCTGCCTCTGCAATCGGAAGCCCCTGCTGCATCATGCCAATGATAATTCCAAACATTAGGTTAATGAGGGTAATGATGATCCCCGCAATGGCATCCCCTTTTACAAACTTGCTCGCACCATCCATGGAACCGTAAAAATCGGATTCTCGGCTAATTTTGTCACGCCGTTCACGAGCTTCGTGCTCTGAGATCATCCCTGCATTTAAGTCGGCGTCAATACTCATTTGTTTTCCGGGCATAGCATCAAGTGTAAAACGTGCTGCAACTTCAGAAACCCTCTCAGATCCCTTTGTAATAACAACAAACTGAATGATGACGAGAATTAAAAATACAACCAGCCCGACAATGACATTTCCCCCCGTAACAAAAGAACCAAATGTCTCAACGACCTTCCCGGCTTCCCCTTCAGAAAGAATCGAACGGGTTGTTGATACATTCAAGCCCAGACGGAATAAAGTCATTAACAATATCAAGGAAGGAAAAATTGAAAACTCAAGCGCTTCTTTCATGTTCATTGCTGTTAATAGAACCATGAGCGCAAGTGCAATATTAATAATAATCAGTACACTTAAAAGCCAAGGCGGAAAAGGAATAATAAGCATGGCTACAATTAAAATTACACTCATCAAAACTGATAAATCTCTTAGTGGCATAGAATTTCTCTCCTTATAAGAAAAGCGGAAGCGCCTCGTTCACGAGGAGCGCAGACTAAAGACGCCACGTCCTCCCAAAAGCTGCCGCTTTTGGTCGTGCGATGTATCGCTGACGGAGCTTTCCTTGTCCTGCGGCAACGTCCATAACCCGCATCGTGCGGGCCTCAAGCACAAGTCGAGACCTGTAAGAAGGTGCTCCTTCTGAAAGGGATTGGCTTGTGATCTCGAGGGGGTAGGCGCTGAAGCTAGACAGCTCTCATAGTCTAAAAACTCAAACTATATATATTTACACAGAAGCGCCTTGGCCGCCATTTTTCATGCTTCCAAAGACAAGCTATTACTTAAAGATCACTTGGGGATATATTTACTAGAATCAAATTTTGTTTTTTGTTCTGTATACATAAGCAAGAATCTCTGCGACCGCTTTGAAAAACTCTTCAGGGATTGCATCCCCTATCTCCGCCTGGCTGTAAAGCGCCCTGGCAAGCGGCCTGTTTTCCACTGCGATGACATCGTGTTCTTTTGCAATTAATTTAATCTTTTGTGCAACAAAGTCTACCCCTTTTGCTACAACAATGGGTGCATCGCCCTTTGTTTCATCATAAGTTAGGGCAATGGCATAATGAGTAGGGTTGGTGATCACAACATCCGCTTTGGGAACCTCCTGCATCATTCTTCTCATCGCCATTTCCCGCTGCCTTTGTTTAATTTTGGACTTTATAAGGGGGTCTCCCTCCATGTTTTTGTACTCGTCTTTCACATCCTGCTTGGACATGCGGATGTTTTTTTCAAAGTCGTATTTTTGGTAGAGGTAATCCAATACCGACAGAAACAAAAGGGCAGCAGAAGCTATTAGGCCCATTTGGACTGTCAGGCTTGCAATCGTAGCCATCGCAGCCCCCACTGATTTTTGAGAGAGAATAAGGATCTCCTCTATCCTCAGCCATAAAATTGTGAAGGCAGCCATACCTACAAAGGCTATTTTCAAGATGGATTTCAGGAGCTCTACGATGGCCCTCAAGGAAAAAATTCGTTTAAAGCCTTTAATCGGGTCCAACTTTTCAAGCTTTGGCTGTATTGCTTCTGTTGAAAAAAGTACGCCAACCTGCATAAAGTTTGCTGCAACACCGGCAATCATGGCAATCAGCATAATTGGCCCCAGGAATAGCACCAGTTCTTTTAAAATATCAAGAAAAATCACCTGGATGTTCGCTTCCGTTAATTCCATCATCATATAATCGTTAAATGAATGCGTGAAAATATAGAGAATGATCCCCTTCAAATACGAGCCTGCAAATAGCAGAAATAGAAATACAGCCAATAAAACAACTGCTGTATTAACATCCTGGCTTTTGGCCACCTGCCCTTTCTTCCTGGAATCCTGCCTCTTTTTAGGTGTTGCTTTTTCTGTTTTTTCTCCAGCAAAATACTGCAGATCCAAAGATAACAATAACTTCATATCATCATGAACCTCCCATTAGATCCATTAGACCCCTCATCGTGCCCAGCATCGTTTCATAAGCTTGAGAAACTGCAAAGAGCAATACACTCATGACGGCGATGAGGATAATGAAGCTAACACCAATTTTCAAGGGAAGCCCCACCACAAATACATTTAGCTGCGGCACTGTCCTGGCTACAACTCCAAGTGCAACATCAACAAGGAAAAGACTTCCGACAACAGGTATGGACATTTGAAAAGCAATGATGAACATGGTATTCAAAGCCCTTATTATATACTCAGCCATATTTTCGTCCCCAAAGGGAATCCAGTGCTCCAACGGTATAAAACGATAGCTGTAAAATATTCCATCCAGCATGAGATGATGGCCATTTACCGTCAATAAAAAGAAAAGGGCAATCGTATATAAATACTGTCCCATCAGAGGACTTTGCGCACCCGTTTGCGGATCAATCACATTTGCAATCGCAAACCCCATCTGGAAATCAATGAAACCTCCTGCTATCTGGATAGCAGAAAGCATTAAATAAGCAATAAAACCGATCATCAGCCCGACCAAGGCTTCTTTTATAATCAAGAGAAAATACGTTCCGCTGATTTCCAGGGACGGCACTTCCATTCCCAAAAACATGATCCAGGCCAGAAAGAAACCCAGGCCTATTTTATGTGAAGCGGGTATGGATCTGTATGAAAAAAGGGGCATCATCAAAAAGAAAGATGTCACCCTCATAAAAATTAGTAAAAAAGCAGGGAAAGCAGGCAAAAAATCTAACATGCTATCAACCTACAAACCTGGTCAAATTAGAGAAAATCTCATTCGCGTACGAAAGCATATGACTTAGCATCCACGGGCCAAAAAAAACGACACCCACAAGGACTGCTACAATTTTCGGTATAAATGCCAATGTCTGTTCCTGTATTTGGGTTGTAGCCTGAAAGATACTGACGATCAAGCCAACCACTAGCGCCAGGATAAGCAAGGGGCCGCAAATTAAAAGTACGGTGATGATCCCTCTTTCTGCAATGGATATTACTGTTTCTGGAGTCATTATGAAAGTTCACCTGCTTAGAAGCTTTGTAAAAGAGATTTAACTACAAGATACCAGCCGTCTACCAGCACAAATAACAGGATTTTAAACGGCAATGAAATCATGACTGGCGGAAGCATCATCATCCCCATTGACATGAGGACGCTTGCGACCACCATATCGATGACAAGAAACGGAATAAAAATCATAAATCCGATTTGAAAAGCGGTTTTAATCTCACTAATGGCAAAAGCGGGCACAAGTGCCGTTAAGGGAATATCTTCAATGGAAGAAGGTGCTTCTGCCTTGGAGTATTCGAGAAACAAAGCCAAGTCTTTCTGTCTCGTATGTGCACTCATAAACTCTTTAAAAGGCATGGAAGCTTTTTCATACGCATCTTCCAGATTAATTTCTTCATTAAATAATGGTGTAAGAGCCTGCTCATTTACCTCCTGGAGTGTGGGTGCCATAATAAAAAATGTCAGGAACAGGGACAATCCGATCAATACTTGGTTCGGTGGCATTTGCTGGGTAGCAAGCGCCGTTCTGACAAAGGAAAGAACAATTACAATTCTTGTAAAGCTGGTCATTAAGATGAGAATACTGGGTGCAAGGGAGAGAACTGTCAGCAATAAAAACAGCTTCACGGATGTTGAAACATTCTCTGGAGAACTGCTATTGAAAAATTCCATGAATTCATTCATCGTTCGTCTGGCCCTTTCCTCTCTATCTCATCAAACAGCTTTCTTCTGCCCTTTTTAATTTCATCCAGCTGCTGTCCGAGCAGTGCACTGAATTTAGGGGTATTTTGATTGATCCCCTCTGATTGTTTTGTTCTTTTCATCACCTTTGTCACAATATCGCTTGGGCGGATAAGCTGTTCCATTTTGTCATTGTGCTCTGTGATGATCTGACTGTATTCTTCCGAATCGTCAATTTCCTTTAACAGCTGTATATTTTCTCCTACCCCCACTACAAGAATCCGGTTGCCGACTTTTATTAGCTGAATAGATCTGTTGGAACCCAAAGCAGTACCGCCCAAATTTTCAACAATCTGCGAACGATTGTATACCTTGCTTTTTTTATTAATGAATTTAAGAAGTACATATAGAAGGCCCACAGTAAAGATCGTAGCCAGTATCATCTTAAAGAAGTCCCAAAATGTCAGGCCTACCGTTCCGCCTTCCTGCTGTACTGGTGTTTCGTCTTCTGTTGTGATTCCTTCTTTTCCACATTCCTCCGGATTTTCCATGCATTCCTTTACACTATTATTTAATTGTTCTGCGTGGGCCAGCGGCTGCATACCCAGCAGAACAATTGATATAAGAAGCAGCAAAGCAAGCATTTTTCTTATATTCAACACAATTTTGCACCCTCTAAAAATATTAGTCACTAGCCCAACGTCTTGCCGATCGCTTCCAGTACTCTATCTGCCTGGAACGGTTTAACGATAAAGTCCTTCGCTCCTGCCTGGATCGCATCAATAACCATTGCCTGCTGCCCCATTGCAGAACACATGATGACTTTTGCATTCGGATTTAATTTTTTTATTTCTTTCAATGCTGTTATCCCATCCATCTCAGGCATTGTAATGTCCATAGTGACCAAATCCGGCTGTGTTTCTTTGTACTTTTCAACAGCTTGGGCACCATCAGCAGCCTCGCCTACTACCTCGTAGCCATTCTTTGATAAGATATCTTTTATCATCATTCGCATAAAAGCTGCGTCATCTACAATTAAAATTTTGTGTGCCATATTTCTTTACTACCTCCATGAGTTATCTGAGTTTTTTAATACGGTCGCTCTGGCTGATAATATCTGTAACGCGGACACCGAAGTTTTCATCAATGACCACAACCTCGCCCTGGGCGATTAACCGGTTATTCACCAGAATGTCTACTGGCTCACCCGCAAGCTTGTCCAGCTCAATAATTGATCCAGAGGCCAGTTCAAGAATTTCCTTTACCGAGCGTTTTGTTCTCCCGAGCTCAACCGTTACCTGAAGTGGAATATCTAAAAGCATATCCAAATTTTTCGTTCCAGTTTCCTGCATCTGGTATGGTTCGAAACTCGAGAATACCGCTGGCTGGACATTCGGCTGTTCACCGCCCTGGTAGGCCCCTCCGAAGTGCTGCGGGCTCGTATGCTGGGCTGTATTGGGTACTGCTGCCCGATGCTGTGGATACGGCGCCTGATTCATAGCCTGCTGTAAATAGGATGCCTGCCCAGCTGCATTTCCTGCTTGGGGATAGGTCTGTTCATTGCCGCCTGCATATATTTCCGGTTGTTTTTCGAAACCTTGATGATGTTGGTTTGCTTCCGGTTGAGTTTTTGGCATTGGCTGCTCTTCAGACATAGTGCTTGATGTTGCACCTTCTATTTCCTGGCCTGGATTCAATAATTCGTTTACAAGGCTTTTTCCAAAATCAAGTGGAAGAAGCTGCATGATATTTGAGTCTATTAAACTTCCTATTTTCAGCCGGAAAGAAATCCTGACAAGTTTGTCATCTGACGGCAATCTCTCCGTGCCTTCTCCTTGGGGTACGTCAAGGATGTCAATAGCAGGCGGTGAGATATCTACTTTTTTGCCAAAAATGGTAGACATCGAAGTCGCTGCGGAACCCATCATTTGGTTCATGGCCTCCTGGACGGCACTTAATTGGATTTCTCCCATGAGTTCGGAGGGATTGGTTCCATCTCCGCCAAGCATCAGATCTGCAATAATTGCTGCATCTGATTGTTTAATCACTAATAAATTGCTTCCGTAGAATCCTTCCGTATAGTTCACCTGGATCGCCACATAAGGATGCGGAAACTCTTCGGACAATTTTCCACGCAGGACAATTGAAACGGCAGGTGTTGTAATTTCCACTTTCTGATTTAATAAAGTAGATAATGCCGTTGCAGAACTTCCAAAAGAGATGTTGCCGATTTCCCCTAATGCATCCTGCTCCATATGGGACAGGTAATCTTCAGTTTGAAAAAACTCCTCTTTAAAACTTGTTAAATCATCATCATTGTCATCGGCTCCCCTTAAAAGAGCATCTATTTCATCTTGTGAAAGCATATCATCGCTCATCATCCCCGTCTCCCCCTTTCACGGTATCCAAAATTTGTATCGCTAATTTTTTGTTCATTTTACCAGGCTGCCCCAAAAATTTCGGAATATCGCCGACCTTTATGACAAGAGGCTGGTCAATCGCCTGTGTTAATTCAATGACGTCACCCACATCAAGGGATAAAAAGTCCTGGATGGCTATATCTGAGCTTCCGAGTTCACAAATGACAGGAACCTTTGCTTTGTGTATGTTCTGCTCAATCTTGGCGATTACTTCAGGCTCTCTTTCCTTTTTGTCGGTCTGCATCCAGTAATGGACGGACAGCTTAGGAATAATGGGCTCGAGCACGACATGCGGAATACAGATATTGATCATTCCGCTTGTTTCCCCAATGGTCGTATTTAATGAAATGACCACAACTGTTTCATTAGGCGATACCATTTGCAAAAATTGCGGATTCACTTCGAAGTCAGCCAATAGCGGATCAATATCTGCTATTGTACTCCAAGCTTCCCTAAGATTTTCAAAAGCCCTTTCAAACGTAGCCGACATAATTTTTGTTTCAATCTCAGTTAAATTGTCCACTTTGTTAATGCTCGAACCTTTGCCGCCCATCAGCCTGTCCATCATGGCGTAGGCTATGTTCGGATTTACTTCCATAAGGATTCTTCCATCCAAAGGCGGAACTTCAAACACATTCAGAACCGTCATTTTCGGAATGGACCGAATAAATTCTTCATATGGTATCTGATCAGCAGAAGCGACCGAAATTTGCACATAGGTTCTTAACTGTGCTGAAAAAAAGGTTGTTAAGAGACGGGCAAAATTCTCATGTATTCTCGTTAAACTCCGGATCTGATCCTTTGAAAACCTTAACGCTCTCTTAAAATCATATACTTTTACTTTTTTCTCTGACTGCTCTTTTTTCAGCTCATCCGCATCCATTTCACCGGTTGATAGTGCTGATAAAAGAGCATCTATTTCACTTTGTGATAAAACCTCACCCGACATGAATCCTCACCTCCGTCAATTGCAGTTTCTTTTTTGGGTATCACTGGAGGAGAGACTCGGTAATGTACACCTTAACGATCTTTCCTTCTTGCATTAAGCCGTTAATCTTGTTTTTCAAATCTTCCTGCAGCTTGATTTGGCCTTGTTTCCCCTGAATATCCTCAGCTTTCATTTCAGATAATTCCTGAATGATTAGATTTTTCACCTGAAAATCTCTTTTCTCCAGTTCCTCTTTGGCTTTTTTACTTTCAGTCTGGATTTTGAAAGAGATCCTGATATAATCATCACTTGCCAGGTTCCCTGTAACTTGCGGAATATCAACCGAAGCCTCAAGCACTTCATCAATAGTCGGTTCTTTAGTCCCTTCATCCCCCGTAAATTTCATCACTACCACTAGGGCAATAGCTCCTACCAGGGTGATCGCAACAAGCATAATTAACATAATCATTAACAGCTTATTATTCTTCATTTTCATTTCCCTCCACCAGCTGTTGCCCCAGAAGATTGACAGATTGATAGAATTTTATAATTAATTGCAAAACCGTATCTTCAGATTCCTTTACAACATACTTCTTCCCATTTGTGAGCGTAATCGTCGTATCTGGAAAAGACTCTACTGTTTCTATGTACAAGGCATTTAAAATAAAACCTTTGCCGTTCAGGCGAGATACTTTAATCAATGTCTTTATCAGGGCTAAAAGCTATGGCCCTCAGCCCTGTCCCTCCCTTAACTTATCGTTTTAAATTAACAAGTTCCTGCAGGATTTCATCTGATGTTGTAATGATTCTTGTGTTAGCCTGGAAACCGCGCTGAGCGGTGATCATTTCAGTGAACTCTTCAGATAGATCTACGTTGGACATTTCGAGTGTGCCCGAAACAAGTACCCCTGCACCATTTTCCCCTGGATTTAATTCTGTTGCTTCTCCAGAGTTGACAGTGTTTTTATATAGGTTGTCTCCAATTTTTTCTAAACCGCCATTATTATTGAAACGTGCTACACCGATGGGCCCTTTTTCTTGTAATGTATCATTACCATCAATTAAATAATTTATCGTTCCATCATTAGCAATACTTAAACTCTTTATCTTTGTTGCATCCCCCAAGTTAATAGGATTTTCAGATTTGTCGAGGACCAAGTCACCCGAAGCGGTTACAAGGTTAGCTGAATCATCAAGGTATAGATTTCCAGCTCTTGTATAGTATGTTGTATCTCCTCTTTCTACCATTAAGTAGCCATCACCTTGAATACCTATATCTAATACACGACCAGTCGTCTGCAAACTGCCTTGTGTATCGATAGTATCAATTGATGATAATTGTGATCCTAATCCCACCTGTTTAGGATTAATACCACCTGAATTATCTCCGCTTCCTGTTGCCCCCGAAATAGACTGGCTTACCATATCCTTAAAATTCACACGGCCCTTCTTATACCCAAAAGTATTCACATTCGCAATATTATTGCCAATTACGTCAAGCTTTGTTTGGAAGTTTTTCATTCCGCTTATTCCTGAATACATTGAACGTAGCATTTATTGTTTGCTCCTCTCGTTTATGCCGCTTCTGTCAGTCCGCAGCTTAGGCTTCCTGTGAAGGTCCAGCCTTAAATTTATTGGTCCAGAATAATTGTTCCATTGATATTTGTGAATATTTGCGTTCCGGCTTCTTCGCGATCCATCGCCGTAATCACGGTATTATTTTTTGCACTGACAATAAGTGCCGCATCCTTTAGAAGTACAAGCGATTCCTTTACGCCCATCTTTTTGGCTTCCTGCAGCTTTTTTTCGATTTGCTGCCACCGTTCATCAGTTATTTGTATTCCTCTCTGGTGGAGCCTCTGTTTGGCATGTTTGCTGACTATTAGCTTACTGTCAGTCTCCAAGGCTGTTTGCAAATGCGCTGAAAAACGATTTTGTGTTGTTTTTCCTGAATGGATGGCATTTGCCTTTTGCGTGATTACTGGCTGTGTGTGAATCGGACGAAACATAAATTTATCCATCCAATCGCTTCCTTGTTTTTTTATTGATTTCCTATTTTCCGTGAGGATGTAACGCTTTAATCCATCACCCAACTGGACAACATATTTCCTAATCTTTTTTTACGATTCATTCACCTGCGAAATATTTGCCGGTTCCAGCTTAGTTCCATCTTCCAGTATAAAAACTGCTCTATTGTCTTTAAACTGAATGGAAACGATTCTTCCGTTCCCTTCTTCAATGCTTGGAGTCTGATTTGAATCACTTGCTTCAGCCAATTTATGCCAGGTTACATTCTTGCCCAAAAATTGATTGTAAGACATCAGCTGGTTTTGCTCCTGGAACATCACAAATTTTTCCATTGTCTTATTCATATTAGTCATTTGCTCCAGAGATGAAAAGGTTGCCATTTGAGCAATAAAATCCTTATCCTGCATAGGATTCATCGGATCCTGATTTTGCAGCTGCGTCATAAGTATTTTAAGAAAATCATCTTTGCCTAAAATATCCGAGCCTGTCTTGCGACTTTTGCTTTGATAGTTTGATAGCATTAAAGATGAGTCAATTATGTTTGCCATTCACCATCACACCTATACTTCAGTATTGAGAAGTGCTTCTTCAAATGAGTTATTAAATTTGCTGTCAGGCTGAGGGTTTTTATCTTCTTGGTTTTGCTGCTGTCCCTGTCCCTGATGCTTTGGATCTTTATTAAATGCTCGCTCCTGGGTCATTTGCTGTGAGATTTCAATTTTTTCAACCTGTAAGTTTTGTGAACTGAATGCCTGTTTAAGCCCATTTAATTGTGAATCCAAAATCTCTTTTGCTGATGCAGTCGATGTAAGAATTCTCGCGATCATTGTCGAATCCTTTTGGATTAGCTCTATACGAAGGCCTCCTAGATGGGCTGGATTCAGCTTTATAAACAGCTTTTGCGTTCCACCCGTTTTCAGGAAACTGCTTTTCGATAAAATGCTTTCAAATTGCTTAATCAATTGGTCTGCAGTAAGAGTCTTTCCCTGCTGGTTCATCATCATAAGCTGTTCAGGCTTTGAGAATTGCTGGATTTGAATATGTCCCTGTGAGCCACCATCAAATCTTGAGAGCATTTTTGAAAATGAATCTCCAGAGTTTTCAGTGCCGGCAGATTTTTTTTGCTTAAGCAGGTTTATTTCATCAATAAGCGGGGTGAAAATTTTTTGTAATGTTTCAGCTTTATCAAATGATCCATTACTATTCTTTAGTAGCCCCTCGAGCTTTGCCTGAACATCTTTTAAAAAATCTTTTAAGTCAATCCTGCTGCCGAAAGTATCCTGGTGTGCTGTCAGCATGTCAAAAAGTTTTAAGGCTTTTAATATCTGTCCTGATTCTTTTCCTTTTATCAGGCTGAACTCCTGTACATCCAGCAATGAGATATTTGCAATCAGGGCATCGATCTTTAATTCTAACGAATTACTCTCAATTGCTTCATCAGGATATAAATTCTCTAAACTAATGTTAGGACTAAGCTTTACTGCAAACCTTTCCAGCATCTGAAGCAGCTCTTCCTTTGAAAGGTTTAATTGTTCAGCTATTATACTCACATTACTTGTTTCTGTTTGCAGAACAGCTTTCTCAATGAGTTCATGCCCATTTTCCAATTGGGATAAATCGATAAGCCCCAGAAAGTGGCTTATTTCTTCTACTTCCTCACTTGTCATTCCCTTTTCTGCTGAATGAGCTGCTATGCTTTCCCCGCCACCTACCAGGTTTGAAAACAAACTGGCAAAACCGCTGGTCCCTATTCCTGGAAGAGAAGCTTTGCTTTCCGGGGAATACTGTGAATGTATTAATCCTAATCCGCTAATTTCCACTTTTTCACCTCCTTTCAAGCCTCTTATTAAGTCTTAAATCAATTATTTTGAACATCACTCTCTTTAGCTGCAGTGAGAAGTGCCGTATAGTGCGCTGCATCTTCAGGATTCATCTTCTCCATAATCGCAGCCAAAGTATCTGCCTTAACATTTGATAAAATCTTTACAGCTTCTTCATCCTTCATTTCTGTCAGGATAGGTGCTGCTTTTTTGGCAGAGATTGATTCATAGGTTTTCACTATATCTTTAAAAGCCCGTTTATTTTCTTCCTTGATAGCTGTCAGTTCTTCAATTTCCTGTTCCAGGCGCTGTTTTTCCAGCCCCGCTCTTTCAATTTCCAGTTTCTTGCTGTCAAGCTGGCTTTCCAGCTGGGATATCCTTGCTTCACGATCTTTGATTTCTGCTTCCAATTCAATAAGCTGTGATTCCATAACCTCTTCTGAAATAGACCTTTCTCCATTTATAATAGAAGAAAGTAAAGGTATTTTTTGGCCATACTCTTTAGCTGTTTCAAAGATGTTATTTCCTGATAATGTAAAAACCAAGAGTGCTACAGTTACAGCAAATAAAATTGGAATAAAGAAAGCAAATAAAAACCATTGAAACTTACTTGCTTTTTGAGATCCTTGTTCTTCTGGCATTCTTTCCATTTAACCACCTAATTTCCTCGATTCATAAAATGCTGAATCGAGATATCATCCATTTGCCTGCCTTCTGTTTGCTTTATACTTTCCATGAAGCTGGCTAAATCTTTTTCTTTCATTTTTTCATATTTTTTTACTTCTATATTCTTTTCCAGTAGCTTTTCTTGCTGAAAGTTCATCTGGCTGCGTGCATTGGCTACCATTTTTTGATAGTGATCAATCGTTTTTTCAAGGCTATCTACAAAGTGCTGATGATGCCTGATTTCCTGCACTGGCAGTCCCATCGTAAGCCTTGATTGCTGATAGGCCTCCAGATCTTCCTTTTTTTTAAGAAGCTCGTATAATTTCCCTGCTGCTTCTTCAAAACGCTTGACTGCCTGACTATATACATCAAATGCCTGATCTTTTTCTCTTTCTTTTATATGAAGAATTTTGTTGAATTTAAATTGATACTGCATTTGTTATTCTCCTTTTCCAGCTATTCCTTTCAATTGGCCAACGCTTTCCAAGATAGAAATTTTTTCATGCGTTTCTTGTTTCAAGAAAGAGATAATCGAAGGATATAACCGGATCGCTTCATCGATTTCTATGGATGACCCCCGCTTATAGGCCCCAATATTTATTAAATCCTCAGCATTTATATAAGTGCTCAGCATTTCTCTCACTTTTTCAGCTGATTTGATATGATCAGAATCTGCAATATGGTTCATTACTCTGCTTACACTTTTAAGTACATTTATAGCTGGATATTGGCCTTTATTGGCAAGCGCCCTATCCAAAACAAAATGGCCATCAAGAATTCCCCTGACTGTATCTGCGATTGGCTCATTCATATCATCCCCGTCAACCAACACAGTATAAAATGCAGTAATGGAACCATGTTCATTTGTTCCGGTTCTCTCCAGAAGCTTAGGGAGGACAGCAAATACGGAAGGTGTATAGCCCTTTGTGGTTGGCGGCTCGCCGACTGCGAGGCCAATCTCCCTTTGCGCCATGGCCACCCGTGTAACCGAATCCATCATGAGCATGACATTCAAGCCTTTATCCCTGAAATACTCTGCAATAGCAGTTGCTGTATAGGCGCCCTTAATTCTCATGAGTGCTGGCTGGTCAGATGTAGCCACCACAACGATTGATCTGTTCAAGCCTTCAGGACCCAAATCCCTCTCAATAAATTCACGTACCTCTCTGCCCCGCTCCCCTATTAGAGCTATAACATTTAAATCTGCATTGGTATTTCGGGCGATCATTCCGAGAAGTGTACTTTTACCGACTCCGCTTCCCGCAAAAATTCCAACTCTTTGGCCATTCCCTACAGTCAGCATACTATCAATCATCCGTACTCCAACTTCAATAGGTTCTGAGATTGGAGGCCGTTTCAATGGGTTAGGCGGTGATTGTTCGGTTAGTACAGGCGTGAGGCCTTTAGGCAGCTGTGAGCCATCGAGAGGCTGCCCCAGGGAATCAATAACCTGACCAATTAAAGCCGTTCCGATTTTCACCTCGAGAGGCTTGGAGGATGCTTCTACCAGACAGCCGGGAGATATATCCTGAACATCTGTATAGGGCATGAGAATCACACTTTCATTTTTAAATCCTACAACCTCAGCTTGAATTTTTCTTGTGCGGCCCTTTCCAATATGGATGCAGCACACATCTCCAACCGAGCTTTCCGGCCCTTGCGATTCAATCATTAACCCTACTACTCTCTTTACACTCCCAAACCTCTTATAGCTATCAATTTTTTCAATCTGATCGATCAGTTCCTCCAGCTTCATTGTTCTTCACTCTCCAGCATTTCGAAAAGCCTTCTTTTAATTTCCTCAAGCTGGCTATCTACGCTGGCTTCAATTCTTCCGTTGGCAGATTCTATAATGCAGCTTGTTTGGCTGAGTTCCTCATCTGGATAGATATATAAATCCGTTTCTTTTGGAAAGACCATAATCAGCTCTTCCTTGTGTGACAGTAATAGATCATAATGGACAGGATTTACATGGAGTTGAATTTCTCTGTACTCCCTTGCTTCTTTAAGCACCCTTTTCACAACGGAAAGAAATTGCTCGCTGTTTTGATCTAAAACTTGACCAAGAATTCTTCCTGCAACTTTCATTCCTACATTCAAAATCGTCCGTTCTGACGATTCAATATGCTGGTGATAGTTATGTTTTGCTGAATGAACAACCTCTTTAGCTGATTGAATCACGCTCCTATATTCGTCGAAGCCGCTTTGCCTTCCTTCATCAACCCCAGCGGCAAAGCCCTGTTGGCGGGCTTCCTCGAAGACAGATTGCCTTTCTTGTTCAAGCTCTTCCCTTTGCCGATTAATATGCTGATAGTTTTTTTCGGCTTCTGATCTAGCAGCCTCAACAATGGCCTCAGCTTCCTGGCGTGCTCCCTGCAGCATTGCTTCGATTTGCTCATCTGTTCTTTTAAAATTTTCCTCTGGCTCATGATCTGCCGTATTTTGATGATTTTTCAGTATTTTTATAGAGATGACTTTCTTTTCCTCTTGGACCAGCTTGGGTGGAAATGATTTTATTAACCTAGACAATAATATCATCCCCTCCACCGCGGGCAACGATGATCTCGCCTGACTCTTCCAGTCTGCGGATGATGCCGACAATTCTTGATTGCGCCTCTTCAACATCCCTCAGTCTTACAGGACCCATATACTCCATTTCATCCTTAAAAGTCTCAACCATTCTTGAGGACATATTTTTAAAGACAATTTCTTTCACTTCATCACTGGAGACCTTCAGTGAAAGCAGGAGATCCTCACTTTCACAATCGCGAATCACACGCTGTATTGCACGATTATCGAGAGTAACAATGTCTTCAAATACAAACATTCTTTTCTTGATTTCCTCAGCTAGTTCAGGATCCTGAATTTCCAATGCATCCAAGATGGTTCTTTCTGTAGCGCGGTCAACACCATTAAGCACATCGACAACCGATTCGATCCCGCCTGTTTGCGTATAGTCCTGAGTAACAGTCGAAGAAAGCTTTCGCTCAAGAATCTGTTCAACCTCATTAATAATTTCAGGAGAAGTGCTATCCATTACGGCAATCCTCCTGGCAATATCCGCCTGCATTTCCTGCGGCAGTTCTGATAAAATTTGGCCTGCCTGCGGCGGATCAAGGTAAGACAGGATTAAAGAAATTGTTTGCGGGTGTTCATTTTGTATAAAATTTAAGATTTGCGCAGGATCCGCTTTTCTGGCAAAATCAAACGGCCTGACCTGCAGAGAAGACGTAAGCCTATTGATGATGGCTGAAGCCTGCTCTGTTCCCAGGGCTTTTTCAAGAACTGTTTTCGCATATCCGATTCCGCCCTGTGATATATAATCCTGGGCCAAAGCAATTTGATGAAATTCTTCAAGTATCTCTTCTTTGGCAATAGAATCAACTTTGCGGACACCCGATATTTCAAGTGTCAATTTTTCAATTTCTTCTTCACTTAAATGTTTATAAACGGAGGAAGCTACATCAGGACCAAGGGAAATAAGAAGAATAGCCGCCTTTTGTTTACCTGTTAACTCTTTTTGCTCTCTTTTTGGCATTTTTTATTCCTCCTTAGTCTTCAGCAATCCAGGTGCGAAGCAGTTTCGCAAAATCCTCAGGTTTTTCCTTCGCCATTTTTTCCAGCTGCTTGCGCCTCATTGTACTTTCTGTTTCATGTTCTTCATTTACATCAGGAACATTGAAGGTTTCCTGTACTTTTGCCGCTATCGCTTTCTCTTCCTGCTGCTGTTTTTTTCTGGTTTTTACAAAAAGGAGAATTAAAAGGGCAATTATTAACAGCAAAATGCCTCCCACAGCATAAATCCACCATGGCAGTACAGGAACAGTTTCGTTCGGGAATTCGACCTTGCCGTTAAACGGCTGGACCGAGACGACAATTTTGTCCTGAATAGCCTCGTCTGTTAATTCAGCTTCAGCAGCATCTTTATTAATAGTCGTACGGACAATGGTTCCAAGAATTTGTGTAATATCGTTGATTCTTTCCTGTGGAAGTGAGGCTGGATCATCCGCTGCCGGCGGCTCAACCATTACCTGAATCCCCAGATCCCTTACTTTGTACGGGCTTTCCACAATTTCTTTTCTGATTTTATTCACTTCATTGTTAATGGTTTCTTCTATCCGTTCATAGTCACCGTTAGAGGTGTTTCCTTCCAGGTATTCCGAGCCGAGTGAATCTGCCGGACTTTCTCCTTGAGGATTACCTCCAACTGCTTCGCCATTACCAGTAAACGTTTCAGTAATCTTTTGGGCACTGATCGCTATGCCCTCCATATTTTCTTCATCAACCGGCGAAACGAGGTTTTCTTCTCTGTTTTCTTGGGTAAAGTCAATATCGGCTGTTACTGAGACAACGACTTTGTCCTGCCCCATCAGGGTGCCCAGCATATTCTGGACCTGGCGCTGGACATCTCTTTCAATCTCCTTTTTTATTTCATGCTGGGCCGCAAACGTGCTGCCAGGTGAAGAATTTTGATTATTTTTTAAATCAAAGTACTCAAAAAACTGGTTCGTAATGACGATATTATCAGTGGGAAGATTTGGTATACTTTTCGCCACTAGGTGATATAGCGCCTGAATCTGTGATTCCTCAAATTGATAACCCGGTTTGGTGTTAAGGACGATGGATGCAGATGCCTCTTCAGAAAGGTCATTCACGAAAATCCCTTTCTCAGGAAGGTTGATCATTACTTTTGCATCATTGACTCCGTCGATTCCTTTCATCAAATTGGCAAGCTCAGATTGCATGGCATCCAGTTTCAGGACATTAAATTCGTTTTCCGTCATGCCGATTCCGGCATTTTGGCTGAAGAATGAATAATCAATGCTCCCTGATTTAGGGATTCCTTCGGCAGCAAGCTCAACTTTTAGAGTATCCACTACCTCTTCTGGTACTTTAATGGTTGTACCGCCATCTGTTATTTCTGATTGGATCCCTCTGCTATCCAAGCTTTCTTTGATAGTGCCTGTTTCAGATGGAGTCAGGTTACTGTATAAAGGAACGAGAGTTGTCCTGGTTGCTAGAATAGAAGCAACTATAATCAGCAATATAAAGAAAACAACGGAACTGATTAAAATGTTTTTCTGTTTTTTTGTTCTGCTGCCCCAATATTCTTTCACTTTTACTACATTTCTTTGAAACGATTCATTCATCACAATCCCCCGGTTATTCTGTCTAAGCTAATAACCGCAATTCACTAGTTTTTAGCTTTAATCGTATGTACCACATTAAAAAATTGAAAAGCTCGCCCATAAATTGGACTTTTTCAGCTTTTCAATTTACACAGCTTTTAGCTTTCCGAGAAGCCGATGCTGCTTCTGTTTTACTATTAAACTTGCATTCTCATTGCTTCCTGATAAGCTTCAATTACTTTATTTCTAACTTCAAGCGCACCCTGCATGGTGATGCTCGCTTTTTGCGAAGTAATCATTACTTGATGGAGATCAATATTCTCTCCCCTTGCCAGTTTTTCTGTCATAACATCTGACTGGATTTGGGCTTCATTAATTTTTTCAATTGTTTGCTTTAATACCGACGAAAAACTCTGCTGTGCTGCGTATGATGTATGTGTATGGGTCTTTGCGTTTTCAGCCGGTTTTAAAGTATGTACAGGCATAAAAGTTACTTTATTCATTCAATACTCTCCCTATTTGCCTATTTCTAGCGCCTTCATCATCATACCTTTTGAGGCATTGAAAACAGTTACATTCGCTTCGTAAGATCTTGTTGTGCTTATCAGATCCACCATTTCTCTTAGCGGATCCACATTTGGCATCTCAACGTAGCCATTTTCATCCGCTTCAGCGTGAGTGGGGTCGTAGACCAGTTTAGTCGGTGTTTCCCTGTCCTCCACAATTCTGGACACCTTTACTCCATTCCCGATGGAGGTTCCTCCGCCTTTACTCATTGCCTTATTCAAAAAGGAGGAGAATTGCCCTTCTTTAGGCTCTAAAATAACTGATTTTCTTCTATAAGGTCCTTCCCCGTTTACACTCCTGGTGGAATCTGCATTTGCCATATTGGATGAAATCACATCCATACGAAGCCTTTGGGCTGTTAGGGCCGATGCTGTGTTATTCATACTGTGAAATATGGACATTCTTATTTTCCTCCCCTTATAACATTCTGCAGACTTGAAAATTTCCCGCTCATTCTTTCAATCATTGCATTATAATAAATTTGATTTGTTGCTAAATCCGACATTTCTTTATCAAGATCCACGCTATTTCCATTATGGTTATACGAAACATTCCTTTTTGTCACTACACCCTGTGCAGAAGATGGTCTTCCCTTAAAATCAAAATGTCTGGAACCGCTTTTATTCGCTTCCAAAGATCCATTAACCGCCTGCTGGAAGACTTCTTTGAAGCTAACGTCCTTCGCTTTATAATTTGGTGTATCGGCATTTGCTATATTTTGCGATATTACCTTTTGCTTAAGTGATGAGTAATCTAAAGCATGTTCAATTGTGGATATGGTTCCTGAAAACAGTTTCAATGCTCACACCTCAAATTTTAGAAACTCTAAAAACCTGGTAATTCTTGTAGAATTTTGGTGATAATGGACAAATTATGTCATCATAAACATTATTGTAATGAATATGAAATAATATGTCTATGTACATCAGGTTAATTTTAATGATTCTTTAGTCCTATTTTCGGCAAATTTTTAAAATATGCTGAAAGTTTTATTTATATTTTCAAAATATTACCAATGTTTGTTCTTCCTATTCCTTATTGGCTTTAATTAATTTTGAACCTGAATATTATATAAGACTTTTGACTCATAGTTGTATTTTCTAAATTTCGAACAATACAAAGGATGAGTCGTTTTACTTACCAATTTATACACAATTACATATATTTACCAACTGTATTTGTAATATATTTGTAACAAAAAAAACCCGTCAATATTGACGGGTTTGCAGTTTAGTTTGATTTAAGTTTTTCTAGTTCAACTAAGAACTTATCGTTTAATACTTTAATATAAGTACCCTTCATTCCAAGTGAGCGGGACTCGATTACTCCTGCACTCTCAAGTTTTCTAAGAGCATTTACAATTACAGAGCGCGTAATTCCAACACGATCGGCAATTTTTGATGCAACAAGAAGTCCCTCGTTGCCATTAAGCTCTTCGAAAATATGTTCAATCGCTTCAAGTTCACTGTAAGAAAGGGAGCTAATAGCCATTTGAACGACTGCTTTGCTGCGCGCTTCCTCTTCAATTTCCTCCGCTTTTTCACGAAGAATTTCCATACCAACTACGGTTGCACCATATTCAGCAAGAATTAAATCGTCATCATGGAATTGCTCCTGCAATCTTGCAAGGATAAGCGTTCCTAGACGCTCACCACCGCCGATAATCGGAACAATTGTAGTAAAACCGTTTGCGAAAAGATCTTTGTTTTCGATAGGAAATGCAGTATATTCACTATCCACATCCAGATTAGAAGAAGTTTCCTGGATGTTAAATAGATTTTTCGTATACTCTTCCGGGAATTGGCGGTCTGCCAGCATTTGCTTCATTCGCTCGTTCTCAATTTGCTGATTTACAGCAAATCCAAGCAGTTTTCCTCTGCGGCTGACTACGAAAATATTCGCTTCAATTACATCACTTAGAGTTTCTGACATTTCTTTGAAGTTAACCGGTTTTCCGGCTGCTTTTTGGAGCATTGCATTAATTTTTCTTGTTTTTGTTAATAAATCCATTGTATTTCCTCCTATTTGCTACAAACAATAAACATTTATTTTGTTAAGATTAATTATCTTATTGCTTCAAAAATTATTACTAACATTCAGGATTCTATTTTCGTCTACCCTATGAATTGCCTCTTCAAACAAACCCATTAAAGAATAAATTGGCTTAAATCTTTATTCCGTGAAATGACCCCCAGCTTATCCTCAACATATTGAGGAGTAATTGTGATTTTCTCCATTGTGATATCTGGCGCTTCAAAGGACAAATCCTCCAGAAGCTTTTCCATTATGGTATGAAGACGTCTTGCTCCGATATTATCCGTATTTTGGTTAACGTCGAATGCGAATTCGGCAATCCTACGAATAGCATCGTCAGAAAATTCAATTTGTATACCTTCAGTTACCAATAAAGCTTCATATTGTTTTATAAGAGCATTATCAGGCTCTACCAAAATTTTATAGAAGTCCTCCACGGTAAGCTTAGTAAGCTCTACACGGATTGGAAAACGGCCCTGCAATTCAGGGATGAGGTCAGAAGGCTTTGCCATATGAAATGCTCCAGCAGCAATAAATAGAACATGGTCTGTTTTGACAGAACCATATTTAGTTACCACTGTAGAACCTTCTACTACAGGCAGAATATCTCTTTGAACACCTTCCCTTGAAACGTCCGCTGAAGAACCTCCGCTGTTTTTGCTTGCGATCTTATCGATTTCATCAATGAAGATAATTCCGGATTGTTCAGCACGGAATACCGCCTCCTGGCTGACTTCATCCATATCTATAAGCTTTTGGGCTTCTTCATTTGTTAATATCTTTCTTGCTTCACGCACCGTCAGTTTTCTCTTTTTCCTGCGCTTAGGCATCAGGCTGCCAAGAGCATCCTGCATATTCATACCCATCTGTTCCATTCCGGAGCCCTGCAGCATATCAAACATGGAAGGCTGCTGTTCTTCCACTTCAACAGTGATAACCTCATCTTCGAGTTCACCAAGCGCAAGTTTTTCTTTTACAATCTTACGCTTCTCCTGCAGGTTAAAATCTTCTGTCTGGTAAGATTCCTGTTGCTGCTGCTGATCATTTCCGCCTCCAAATAGCATTTCAAGAGGGTTTTTATAGTTAGCTGCCTTTTTAGCACCAGGCACAAGCAGTTCAAGAATTCGGCGGTTTGCACTCTCTTCCGCTCTTTCTTTTACACTGGACATTTTTTCTTCTTTAATAAGGCGCACGGATGTTTCCACAAGATCTCTGACCATTGATTCAACATCTCTTCCCACATACCCTACTTCTGTAAATTTCGTTGCTTCGACTTTAACAAAAGGGGCACCAACCAATTTTGCCATACGGCGGGCAATTTCAGTCTTACCTACACCAGTAGGCCCAATCATCAAAATATTTTTTGGATTGATTTCATCACGCAGCTTTTCTTCCAGCAAGCTGCGGCGATAGCGATTTCGAAGAGCCACGGCAACAGCCTTTTTTGCATCTTTTTGTCCAATGATATACTGGTCCAATCGTTCAACGATCTGGCGGGGAGTTAAATTTGTTCCTTTACCCATGTAACAGCACTCCTTTTGTTAGAGTTCTTCCACAATGATATTGTTGTTTGTATATACACATATTTCAGCAGCCATTTCAAGTGACGCCTTTGCAATTTCTTTTGCAGATAAATGTTCTCCCGCAAATCTCTTTAAAGAGCGCCCAGCTGCCAGAGCATAGTTGCCACCTGATCCAATTGCCAATATCCCATCATCCGGTTCAATGACTTCACCCGTACCTGAAATCAGCAGCAAGCTATCCGTGTTCATGACGATAAGCATCGCTTCAAGCTTGCGCAGAACTTTATCGCTCCTCCACTGTTTAGCAAGCTCAACAGCAGCCCTCTCCAGGTTTCCATTGTATTCTTCCAGCTTTCCTTCAAACATTTCGAACAATGTAAATGCATCGGCCACTGATCCTGCAAATCCTGCCAGTACCTTACCATTAAAAAGCTTTCTCACTTTTCTTGCTGTGTGTTTCATCACAACTGCATTGCCAAAGGTTACCTGGCCATCACCGGACATCGCACATTCTCCATTATGATGCACAGCAAATATGGTTGTAGCATGAAATTCAGACATGAAAGACTCCTCCTTTGGAGCATTAGCTTATTATTTTGGCTCTGTTTAAACTTGTGTGTTAATTTCCGCTGCAGGCACTCAGCGAACTCCGGGCTTTCGACGCTTCTCCGCGCCCTCCGCCCTGCGGCGTCTCCCATGGTAAGCTATTCTCCGCAGGACTTAGAGCAAACCTCTTCGAATAAACACCGCACGAAGAAAATGCGAATGCATTTTCGAGGAGTTCGTGCCTTCCGCTCCAATCAAACACAGTGCTAAATCAACATTTAGCTTTAACACAGCTTTCTTTCTGCCAATCCATCAGCTATATAATGCGTTTATTGTCACGCCCGCGGATGATGGGCCATATATGTTTTCTTTAAATATTCGTTTGTAACATGCGTATATACCTGGGTTGAAGATAAAAATGCGTGTCCAAGCAATTCCTGAACTGTTCTCATATCTGCTCCATTTGCCATCAAGTGTGTCGCAAATGTGTGGCGCATCATATGAGGGTGAATCTTGCCTGTTAAAGTTGATTTTTCAATAAGCTTGTTAAGAATTTCCCTGATGCCTCTTGCTGTTAGCGGTCCTCCGCGTGCATTCAGAAATAAATTCTCTGTAGAGCTCCCTTTGGACAATAATTCTTTACGCCCATTGGTTATGTATGTTTCGAGTGCATCTTGCGCAAAGCTGCCAAATGGGATATACCGTTCTTTGCTACCCTTGCCATGCACTAAAACAGTAGATAAGTACATATCCAAATCCTTAATCCGAATTTGGCTGCACTCGCTTACACGCATACCTGTTGCATACAATAGTTCCAGCAGCGCTTTGTTTCTTTGCCCAAGTGGGGTGCTTTCATCACAGGCCTCAAACAGCTGCTGCAATTCTTCTTCATAGAAAAACTCAGGCAGCTTTTTTTCAGCTTTTGGAATGGAAACAAGTGCGAAAGGATTTTCAGCCACAAATTCTTCTCTCAGCAGGAATCTAAAAAAGCTTCTTAGGCTTGAAATCTTTCGGGCTACCGATTTGCGGGCCAGCTTTTTTTCAAAAAGCATGGTCAGGAATACCCGGACATCAGGGTATTCTACCGTTTTCAAATCTGGTATCGCTTGTTCAGACATGAACATAAGGAATTCCTTAATGTCATGTTGATAATGTTCAAGAGTATATTGTGAATAGTTTTTTTCAATTTGTAAATATTCAATAAACAACTTTAAAGAAACGTTCACATTTTGATTCATATATATCCACCTCGCAAGGGCTACTAAATAGTATCACAATTCAATAGCCCACGCAACATAATTTACAAATTTTTCATAAAGTTCTGAATTGTTTCTAATGCTCTTTCAGCATGCTTTTCATTTCTTTCTTTTTTCCCTCTTATTTTTACAGGCAAATCAGGGAATAAACCAAAGTTTGCATTCATCGGCTGAAAGCTTTTTGGATTTGCCGTGGTAATGTATCGTGCCATGCTTCCAATCGCCGTTTCGTGAGGGAACTCTATAAGAGCTTCCCCTTTTACAAGCCTTGCCGCATTAATGCCTGCAACGAGTCCGCTTGCTGCAGATTCCACATAACCTTCTACACCAGTCATTTGTCCCGCAAAAAAGAGATCATCGCGGTTTTTAAACTGATACGTTGCACGCAGCACTTTTGGAGAGTTGATGAAAGTATTGCGGTGCATGACTCCATACCGCACAATTTCTGCATTTTCAAGTCCTGGTATGAGGCGGATTACTTCTTTTTGCGGTCCCCATTTCAAATGCGTCTGAAAGCCAACAATATTATAAAGCGTTCCGGCGGCATCATCCTGGCGCAGCTGAACGACCGCATAAGGTCTTTTTCCTGTTTTCGGATCTTCTAAACCTACTGGCTTCATTGGGCCAAATAGCATGGTCTTCTTTCCCCGGTTTGCCATTACCTCGATTGGCATACAGCCTTCGAAAAAGATTTCTTTTTCAAACTCTTTTAATGGCACCGTTTCAGCAGATGTCAAAGCTCCATAAAAACGGTCAAACTCTTCTTCTGTCATCGGACAGTTCAAATATGCAGCTTCTCCCTTGTCATATCGGGATTTAAGATAGACTTTGTCCATATCAATCGAGTCTTTTTCAATGATTGGTGCGGCTGCATCGTAGAAATAAAGATAATCTTCCCCGGAAAGCTCCTTCAATTTTACAGATAAAGCTTCACTAGTAAGGGGGCCAGTAGCGATGACTGTCGGGCCCTCTGGAATATCTGTTACTTCTTCATTTATTACTGTTACATTCGGGTGGTTCTTAACTTGTTCCGTTACGCGTGCGGCAAAATCATGGCGGTCAACAGCAAGCGCTCCGCCAGCCGGTACCGCACTGCTGTCTGCTGAATGAATGATAACTGAATTTAGCTTACGCATTTCTTCTTTAAGTACTCCAACAGCGTTTGTTAAAGTGTTGGCACGCAGTGAATTACTGCAAACCAATTCTGCAAATTTATCTGTATGATGTGCAGGAGTCTGCCTGACAGGCCTCATTTCATACAAACGAACTTGAATGCCCCTGCTTGCAAGCTGCCATGCGGCCTCACTGCCTGCAAGTCCTGCACCTATTACATTTACTGCTATATCTGTCATAATACGAACCTCCACAAATACTTATGATCATTACGAATTAAAAATTTATTATTTAAAAACAGTCTCTCTTACTTTACCCTGTTCTTATTCATTTTGCTATTTTACAATACGTTTTAAAAATAAAAAAGTTTCAAGCATTATAAAAAGGCACAAACGTCATCTGGAATGAATCTGGATTCCACACCCTGCAATAGAAAAGAGTGAGCATTAAGCCCACCCTTAACTTTGCTTTTCTTCTTTGTAGTCGCATTCAACGCATTGAACCTGGACACCTTTTTTGAGCTTTTTCTCAACAAGAAGATTGTCGCATTTCGGACAGTTTCTTGGCAGCGGCTTATCCCATGAAAGGAAGTCACACTCAGGAAATCTGTCACAGCCGTAGAAAATCCGGCGTTTCTTGCTTTTTCTTTCTATTATATTTCCTTCTTTGCATTTCGGGCATTTGACTCCAATATCCTTAACGATTGGTTTTGTATTGCGGCAGTCAGGGAAATTGCTGCAGGCCATGAACTTTCCGTAGCGCCCCATTTTGAAAACCATAGGGCTTCCACAATTCTCGCAATCTTCTCCAGCAGGTTCATCTTTGATCTCAACTTCCTGCATTTCCTTTTCTGCTTTTTCCAGATGCTTTTCAAAATCCCCGTAGAATTCATCGATAATCTGCACCCAATTTACTTTGCCTTCTTCAACATGGTCCAGGTCTTTTTCCATCTTGGCCGTAAACTCTATATCAAGAATTTCCGGGAAAAATTCCAGGATAAGCTCGAGGACAATTTCACCAAGCTCAGTGGGAATAAACCTTTTGTTATCCAAAGCGACGTATCCGCGTTTTTGAATCGTATCCAGCGTCGGAGCGAAGGTTGACGGACGTCCTATGCCCTGCTCTTCAAGAGTCTTTACCAGTCTTGCTTCCGTATACCTTGGAGGAGGCTGGGTAAAATGCTGCTTGGGTTCAATATCCTTCTTTAAAACCTCGTCCCCTTCCTTTAGGTCAGGGAGCATATTATCCTTTTCTTCAGCCTGATCATCCGTACCCTCTACGTATACTTTCATAAAGCCAGGGAATTTGACTTTGGACCCTGTTGCCCGGAAAATCACTTCTCCATTCTTAAGATCCACACTCATTGTATCCATGACAGCTGGTGCCATCTGGCTAGCGACAAAGCGTTCCCAAATGAGCCTGTATAATCGAAGCTGGTCACGTGATAGGTATTCTTTTAAACTTGCTGGTGCCTTTAACGTGCTTGTTGGGCGGATGGCCTCGTGAGCATCTTGGGCATTGCTGTTTTTCTTTTCTTTTTTCTTTTCACTTTGCAAAAACTCTTTGCCATAGGAGCTTTGAATATATTCTGCAGCTTCGCTCTGGGCAATCTCTGAAATTCGGGTCGAGTCCGTTCTCATATAGGTAATTAAGCCGACCGTTCCTTCTTTGCCAAGATCAATCCCTTCATAAAGCTGCTGGGCCAGCATCATCGTTTTCTTTGCGCGGAAATTTAGTTTTCTTGCCGCTTCCTGCTGAAGAGAGGAAGTTGTAAACGGAGCAGCTGGATTTCGCTTTCTCTCTTTCTTTGTAACTGAAGCAACTTCAAATTTATTTCCCTTCATTTTACCCAATATTTTTTGGACTTCGCTTTCAGATTTCAACTCAACTTTTTCATTTTCCAACCCATAAAAAGCTGCATCGAAAGCCGTCTTTCCTTTTAAGAACTCTCCATCAATCGACCAGTATTCTTCTGGTATAAAGTCCTTTATTTCTTTTTCACGATCGATAATTAATCGGACCGCAACGGATTGAACCCTTCCCGCACTCAAGCCCTTTTTGACTTTCTTCCATAATAAAGGACTGATATTATATCCAACCAGCCTATCAAGAAGCCTTCTTGCCTGCTGTGCGTCCACCAAATCCATATTAATCGGCCTCGGATGCTTAAAAGATTCTTTGATCGCATCCTTCGTAATTTCATTAAAAACCACGCGGCAATCCGATTTAATATCCATATCCAGGCTATGGGCCAAATGCCAGGCAATTGCCTCACCTTCACGGTCGGGGTCAGCCGCGAGATAAATTTTTTTGGCTTTTTTGGCCGCTGATTTTAGTTCTTTTAAAACAGGGCCCTTTCCGCGAATGGTTATGTACTTCGGTTCAAAGTTATTTTCCACATCTATGCCCATTTGGCTTTTTGGGAGATCCCTGACATGCCCCATAGAAGCTTTAACCTTATATTTTTTTCCAAGATAACGCTCAATCGTTTTCGCCTTTGCAGGTGATTCAACGATTACAAGAAACTCTGACATCAATAGTCCTCCTTGAGAGGGAATTTTAACATTCAGGCAAAATCAATTTTGAAGGACTGTTACTCGCCTTTCTAAGATTGATATTTGTATTTTAGGCTGAATGGCATTATATATATCTTAATTTCGGAAAAGCATTTTTTTACTATCTCCGGATTCGGATCATTCATTTAATCTGCAGATATTTACCTTTTTCAATCCGGGCAGCTTGCATTTCTAACCAGCTATACTGCACCTGTCAGTTAAATATTCATTATTATTCTACATTCTATTCAGGTTTGTCAAACATAATCGGCTTATTTTCGAAACCGTTTTCAACTGTTCTGTTAAATTTTTCATTACTGAAACATCCGTTTTCTCTTACGGATACCTGTTGCAAAATGTATAACAGTTTTAATAGAATTTCAACCTTTTTGTAAAAAATCCTTTAAATTAATACACAAAAAGAATTTTATTGCAGGATTGAGAGCCAAAATTTGTTGCTTTTAAATATAATTATCACGAAAACCTTGTCTGTTGATTTACGTTGCAGGTGTTCAGCGAACCGCGGGCGGTTTCAGAAGCCACCTCAGCGCTTTGTGCTTGCGGAGCCTCCTCCAACACGCTTCTCCCGCCGGAGACGAGCACCTTCCACTCCAATCAACACCTTCTCTAATTGGGAAAGCTAAAACCAACAATCTTTACGAAAAGAGCCTTAATAAATCAGTTCCTCAAGTATATCTTCTGCGGTTTTGACAAGTTTTGCCCCCTGCTGTATCAATTCATTTGTCCCCGCTGAATAGGCACTAAAAATACTTCCCGGAACTGCAAAAACTTCCCTTCCTTCTTGGACTGCATAGTTTGCAGTTATGAGGGAACCGCTTTTGCTTTTTGCCTGGATTATCAAAGTACCTCTGCTAATGCCGCTGATTATGCGGTTCCTCATTGGAAACTGCCATCGTGACGGCCTCGTATTAGGCGGATATTCAGAGATGACAAGATGATTTTTCATCATTTCATAAGCGAGTTTTTGATTGGACTGAGGGTATATATGAAAAAGCCCACCCGCAATGACGCCAATTGTTTTTCCTCCATTTTTAATTGCCTCTTTATGTGCAATTGCATCTACACCTGCTGCAAGTCCGCTTACAATAACAACGCCGTTTTGGATAAGCTTTGGAAACAAATATTCAATCGCCCTCTCTCCATACTCTGTCGCCTGCCTTGACCCGACGACTGCAAGATGGGTTCCAGTCTTTAGAAGATCTGTATTACCCTTCGCATAGATAACCCACGGAGGCTGGTAGGTTTCTTTTAACAACACCGGATATTCTTCATCAAAAAGGGAAATTATTTTAATGCCATTAGGGGGATATTGGCGAATTTGCTCCTGGATTCGATTGGAATGAAGGTCATGGAGAGTGTCTGAAAGGGAGTCCTGATTTTTAAACAACAGGGGGCTTGAATAGTAAAACGGATCATTGTAAAGGAATTTTAATTGGGGATCTTTTTTTAGAATGCTTAAAATCATGTTCCAGCTCACGCCTTTGCAATGATGCAAATGGGCCAGTTTCTTATTGAATTCTTCCATGGGGAACCTCCTTGGTTTTAGAAAAATGAAAAAAGGTGCTGGAGAAGGGAGTGAAAAGAAGGGAATGAAAGCGGATTTAGCAATGTAGAAATAGCCCCCCATTAAACAGGGGGACTACTCTTATAAAAATAATAAAAATTTTGTTGAATTAATGAGTTTTGCACTTATCATAAAGGCCTTTTTCTTTTAATACCTTTATTAAAGTTTCACCCATAACGGATGGAGTATCTGCTACTTGAATTCCGCACTCGTTCATTACACGGATCTTTTCGTCAGCAGTTCCTTTGCCTCCGGAAATGATAGCACCAGCATGGCCCATGCGTTTTCCTGGAGGTGCAGTGCGTCCGCCGATAAAGCCTACAACAGGTTTAGTCATGTTTGCTTTAACCCACTCAGCAGCTTCTTCTTCTGCAGTTCCGCCGATTTCTCCAATCATGATTACAGCATAAGTTTCAGGGTCTTCATTGAATGCAGACAATACATCGATGAAGTTAGTTCCGTTAACAGGGTCTCCCCCGATTCCAACAGCTGTAGATTGGCCGATTCCAGCTTGTGATAACTGGTGTACTGCTTCATATGTCAGTGTTCCTGAACGGGATACAACACCTACATGGCCTTTAGTATGGATATATCCAGGCATGATACCGATTTTGCACTCATCAGGGGTGATAACGCCTGGGCAGTTCGGTCCTACAAGGCGAGTTTTCTTGCCTTCCATGTAACGCTTAACTTTGACCATATCCAATACAGGAATATGCTCTGTGATACAGATTGCAAGATCAAGTTCAGCATCAACCGCTTCAAGAATCGCATCCGCAGCAAACGGAGCTGGAACGTAGATTACAGAAGCATTAGCTCCTGTTGCTTTAACTGCTTCCTCCACAGTATTGAAAACGGGAACACCTTCTACTTCTGTGCCGCCTTTTCCTGGAGTAACACCGCCGACAATTTGAGTGCCGTATTCAAGCATTTGCTTTGTATGGAAAAGGGCAGTTGAACCTGTAATCCCTTGAACTATAACTTTAGTATCTTTATTAATAAATACGCTCACGTTAATTCTCCTTTCTGGTTTCCAGAGATGCCCTTCCGGGTCGCCAGGACTTAAGCCAATCATGCTGCAGGATAATAAAACCTGCTTCAGGCTGGCCTAATGCTGCCGCACCTGAACGGCCGCTCAATTTTTAGTTTTAACCTACTAATGAAACGATTTTTTGCGCGCCGTCAGCCATTGATTCAGCTGCGATGATATCAATATCGGATTCAGCAAGGATTTTCTTGCCCAATTCAACATTCGTGCCTTCCAAACGTACTACTAAAGGCACACTTAAGCCTACTTGCTTCGCTGCTTCTACTACTCCAGTAGCGATGACGTCACATTTCATGATTCCGCCAAAGATATTAACAAAAATACCTTTTACGTTTTTGTCAGAAAGGATGATTTTGAATGCTTCTGTAACCTTCTCAGCTGTAGCTCCGCCCCCAACGTCAAGGAAGTTGGCTGGATCTCCGCCGTAATGCTTTACGATATCCATTGTAGCCATCGCCAAGCCTGCACCATTAACCATGCACCCGATGTTTCCGTCAAGGGAAATGTAGCTTAGATCGTATTTTGAAGCTTCGATTTCCTTTGCATCTTCCTCTTCCAAATCGCGAAGAGCCAGGATGTCTTTTTGACGGTAAAGAGCATTAGAGTCAAAGTTTAACTTCGCATCCAATGCCATTACTTTTCCGTCTCCTGTTACAACGAGCGGATTGATTTCAGCGATGGAGCAATCCTTGTCGATGTAGGCTTTGTATAAGCCCATCATGAATTTTACAGCTTGTCCGACAAGCTTAGTTGGAATATTGATATTGAAAGCAATTCGGCGTGCCTGGAATGCTGTCAAACCAAGAACTGGATCGATTTCTTCCTTGAAGATTTTTTCAGGCGTTTTTTCTGCCACTTCTTCAATTTCTGTTCCGCCCTCTTCAGAAGCCATTAAAACGACGCGGGACGTTGCACGGTCCAATACTAAACCAACATAGTATTCCTTTTTAATGTCACAGCCTTCTTCAATAAGTAAGCGTTTTACCTCTTTTCCTTCAGGACCAGTCTGGTGTGTCACAAGTGTTTTCCCTAAGATCTCACTTGCATATGTACGTACTTCTTCGAGGTTTTTGGCAACTTTTACACCGCCAGCTTTTCCTCGTCCTCCAGCATGGATTTGCGCTTTAACAACACAAACCTCAGTGCCAAGTTCCTTGGCAGCTTCAACAGCTTCCTCAACTGTAAAAGCCACTTTTCCGTTCGGAACTGCTACCCCGTATTGTCTGAGGACTTCTTTACCTTGATACTCATGTATATTCATTTCCCATCCTCCTATCTAACTCTTCAAAAAAATAGACTGCGCTTTCATTTTATAAAATGACACTACCCTTGTCTACCATTAACTCTAAAATATTATATTTCTTTAAAAATTTAAAATATTAAATAGCAGGGAAACCCCTTTATTCACAGTGATTTTTGACAGTACCAACAAAAAAATTATTTTATTAAAATAAAGAAAACTGCCTTCTCGGCAGTCTCCACTTTGAGTAGTTTTTTATATTTCTTCATGCTTCTTCCAGATGTAAACGCTGTCAATTTTTCTGCTCTTTTAATCTGGAACGCAAATATTGGTTTAGCAGTATAAATTATTTTCTCCCAAGCTTATTGCCTGCTTCTTGATCCGCCCTATAGATAAAAGCAAAGACCTCAGCAACCGCCTGAAAGAGTTCTTCGGGTATCCCAGCATTTATATCAAGTTTTCCAAGAAGTTCAACCAAAGTTGGGTCTTCCTGGACCGGAACGTTGTGTTCCTTTGCTTTATCGAGAATGTTTTCAGCAACCAAGCCCCTCCCCTTTGCCGATACTCTCGGAGGAGCCTGCCCATGTGGACCATACGTTAGTGCAACCGCTTCTTTTCTTATTCTATTATTCTCTTTTTTCATACTCTCAAATCCACTCCGGTAAATTGGTTTGCCTCTACAAGAGAAGAAATTGGTTCCCTATTTTTCAAGGAATTTCCAGATGTTTCCGGCTTATGATAGGTGACAGATGAAAGCTTATAATTCAGCTTAGCCAGACTTTCTTTTAATTTAACAGTTAGTGGTGCAGCAAGTGCTTTCATTCCCTCGTGCTCGTTAATAACAGATATATTTATAATTCTGTTTTGGACATGAAGGTCAACGATGGTTTCATTCAAATGCTCCAGGTTTAAGTAAAAAAGCACCCGGCAATGGCTGGGGTCAATGTCTCCGTTTTCTGTTTTTCTGCCGCTCCACTGCATCGTCAAATCAGATACTTTCCCCCATAATGGAACAGGCAGCTGAAAAACAAAGTGCTGCTGCGGCCCAGCTTCCTGCGAGAGAGCCTGGAAGCCTGTTATTTTATGCAGAAGCCTTTCAGCTGCATCCTTTGCCGAAAACGGCACTGCTTCGCTTAAAAGGCCTATAAGGAGCGGTTTAAGCGATTCCCACTTTGTAGCTGACCCATCCTCCGGTTGTTTTAAAAAATGAACCATATCATGTTCATGGGATAGCCCCAATGCCTGAATCAGGTTTTTTAATTGGGCTTTAATACTTTGCTGGTCAACATTGAAAATACTTTCAGCTTGAATACTATTTTTCAAATCTGCCAGTATAGACCTTTCTTGCGGTTGGAGCATTGCCGCCAGGGAATTATTCTCTCCTGCCAGAAAACGGCCCAGCGTAACGGATGCGATTTTCAATTCAGATTCGCCGAAAATGGATAAGAAACGGTTCCCTGAATTGCTATTATTTTTCATATTTAAAAACATAGCTTCTTTTACCAAAGGCACGATCATTTTGTTTTCCACCGGAAATGTGATTTGGCTTGTTCGAATATTACTTAAAATTCTTTGAATCTCGCTTAAAGCTTGCGATTGTCCGCTAGATACCTGAAAATTGTCAATCACACTGCTCAGTTTTGCCAGATTTAAAATAAACTCTTGCCTCTTTTCGGATTGGTTTGTTTGAAGCAGTTCCTTTATAGACTCCATAATTGCAGGCTGTCCCGGGATATGGTTTCTTTGGCTCCAACTATCTATCGCCTGCTTTAATGCCATTTCCTCATTCGTCTCTCCTTTTACTAGTTCCAGAGCCTTCAGGATGTTAAAAGCTGCAAGTGAGTTCGCCTGGCTTTTTGTACTTAACCATTCAGCAGACAGCCTGGCTGCTGCAAGCCCACCAGATTTTTCTCTTGCAGTCTGTGTAAAATCATTTAATAAGATGCTAATTTTTTGGCCTCTTGCCGTTAACTCGCTTTGATTTAACTGATGCAGGAGTTTTTCCATTAGAACTGAAACCGACTCACCATTATTAACTGAAGATAAGGCTAAAAAAACATCCTTTGTAAAAGGCAATTGCCTGACGATTAACTCCTTCACTGTTCGAAGCCCGTCTTCAAAGGATTCACCTTCCTTAAGCCAATCGGAGGCCAGCTGCAGCGTTTCACCGGTAATAGGCAGCTGTTCCTTTAGGAAATATTGGAGAAGCAATTTATTGTCTTTCGATGCCGGCAGTGCCAGCTGTGCAAGAAGACTCACAACCGGTGAAGCCATACTGGCTTGGCCTCCTGATTCCATCACTTTAAGGCGTATCATCCCTTCACCAGGCTGTACTTTAAACCAGTATCGGCTATTGGCTGATAATGGTGTTTCAAGCTGCGCAATCGCTTTATGTGATCCTATTTGAACCTCTGCCGTCTGATTTGGAAATAGCTTAACTATTTTCCCGCTAACAATTTGGCCAGGCCTAAAGGAGACCGATTTTCCCGAGTAGCCCTGGTCTTGCCTTATTAATGTCTTGATCATTTCAGACGGCTTCATATCTTCACCTTCTATTTGCTTTCTGTAACATAATCCTTGACCGGAGCGAAGCTTTTTCGGTGATGAGGAGTTATACCATGTATTTTAATGGCTTCAAGGTGCTCCTTTGTCCCATAACCCATATTTTGCGCAAACCCATATTGCGGGCAGCTTGTTGCGATTTCAGCCATCATGCGGTCCCTGGTAACCTTGGCTATTATGGATGCTGCGGCAATCGATATGCTCTTGCCATCTCCCTTAATAATCGCTTCCAACGGGTAAGGCGTCACAAGCTTAACCGCGTCCACCAAGAGAAAGTCGGGCTTGGGATTCAATTCTTCTATCGCTGACAGCATCGCTTTTTTTGTTGCCTCATAAATATTGATGCGGTCGATTTCCTCCGGTTCAATTATGCCAATACTAATCGCTTCAGCTTTCGCCTGAATTTCTTCATAAAATTCATTTCTTTTTTGTTCAGAGATTTTTTTTGAATCATCAAGGCCAGGCAGAAAAAAAGATTCCGGCAAAATGACTGCTGCGGCAACGACCGGCCCCGCAAGCGGCCCTCTGCCCACTTCATCAATACCTGCAATAAATCGAAAACCTTGTGACCTGTATATGTTTTCATATTGTGTCATCTCAATATGCTTCTCATAAATCTTTTTCTGTAGCAGCTGCCGGGAATGCCACTTATTTAAAAGATGCTGTACACCTTTTCTGTCATCATTTTGTATAGAAAGAATAAATGGGTCATTCTGTATGTCGATCGTGTTAAGTTTCTCCTCAATCTGGCGAATCGTTAACCTTGCCATTTCTTTCTCCTTTGTCCCTTTAATGTATGTATCGGCATTTCTTCAAAAAAATAAAGGCCTTCACTATTAGAAGGCCTCATTATAGCTTATTCGGCTTCACTTTTCTCAGCCATTTCCTGAGGAAGCTCCAATGTGATTGGCCCCAGTTTCTCTGAACGGAATTCTCTTATAACCAATTCAGTTACTTTATCATAATCAATTTCTCCGCCGCCCATCAGACAGCCGCGTAGCTTTCCAATTTTATCAAACAGCTCTACAATATCTTCCGGAATTTCTTCAAGCTGATACCGCTCTTTCATCCTTTCCGGATACCTTTTTTCGAGGAAGCGCAGAGCATACACTGCAACATCCTGGAGATTCAAAATGGTATCTTTGATTGCCCCTGTCAGGGCAAGCTTAAGCCCAACTTCCTGGTCTTCAAATTTTGGCCAAAGAATTCCTGGGGTATCAAGCAGTTCCAGTTCCTTGCCTACTTTTATCCACTGCTGGGCTTTGGTAACGCCGGGAGTGTTTCCTGTCTTGGCGATATTCTTTTTGGCAAGACGGTTGATCAGAGTTGATTTGCCGGCATTCGGAATTCCAACGATCATCGCACGTATCGCTCTCGGTTTAACACCTTTTGCTTTCATGCGGTCAAACTTTTCTTGCAGGATAACCTGTGATGCTGATATGATTTCCTTCATCCCCTGCCCTGCTTGCGAATTTATGGCTATGGCTCTGATGCCTTTTTCTTTAAAATATTTTATCCATTGATTAGTAGCTTCTTTATCAGCCATATCCGCTTTATTCAGCAAAACAAGCCGCGGCTTATGCTGAATAATTTCGTCAATCATCGGATTTCGAGAAGAATACGGGATTCTAGCATCGACAAGTTCAAAGATGATATCTACCAGCTTTAGTTTTTCTGTTACCTGCCTGCGGGCTTTCGCCATATGGCCGGGAAACCATTGGATGGTCATGGCTGGCACCTCCTTCTTCAAGTAAGTGTTCAAAAAGGAGGACAACTCCGGACTTTTTGAACTACTTCTTTAATTAACAATCCGAATATCTTCTATAGGCCAGTAAATAATGCCGGCATCACCTAAAACCTCTTCCAGCGGAACAGGCCCAATATGGCGGCTGTCCTTGCTGAAACGGCGGTTATCGCCCATGACAAACAAATGCCCTTCCGGCACTGTCTCCTGCCCTATTTTTTCTTTAAGCGTAAACGGTTCTGTTAACGGACCGTCTATAACCTGTTTTTTATACTCATCCAGATAAGGCTCTTCATACGCTTTGCCGTTTACATAAAGCGTATCCTCTTTGTATTCGATCTTATCTCCAGGGAGCCCGATCACCCTTTTAATGTAATCCTTGTTTTCAGGCGCATGGAAAACGATAATATCAAAGCGCTCAGGCTCTCCGATTTTATAGCTGAATTTGTTCACAATCATTCTGTCCTGGTCATGCAAAGTAGGCATCATGGACAAACCGTCGACCACAATCGGCGCAAATAAAAAATATCTTATAACTGCCGCTAACAGGACTGCGATCACAAGTGCCTTTGTCCATTCCCACAACTCATTTTTCTTTTTTCCCATTCAATTCCCCACCATTCTTCAGTCAAAAATTATCCTAAAAGGCCGTCTGTCCTTCAGGGAAACGCTCTGCATCTCAAATTATTGCAGGAAGTGTTTTCTATTTTTTATTTTACAAAAATTTGTCTCAATAAACACGATGGGAATCTCATTTATATATTATTTAACATTTATGTAATATTATTAGCAAAAATAAGAAAAGCGCAAGGCGCCCGACTATCGGCGACAAGCTTAAGATAAGCGCTGACGATGACGTTCTTAACGTAGCTTAAGACTTCGAGCCGATGGCGCCTGGAGCTCGACAGTTATCGAAGTTCAAAAGTTAATGAAAGAAAAAGGAGCTTGATAATCAAGCTCCTTCTTTTCTCTCATTGTCCAGCTGCAGCGCCTAGCCCCTCGAGGTCATAAGCCAAATCACTCCAGAGGCTAACGCCTCCTGTGTGATTCGTCTTATGCTTGTCAGGGCTGGTCAAGGCGCTTTCGCTTTTCGATTTATTAGCGAATTTCTTTGATACGAGCTTTTTTACCGCGTAGGTTACGCAAGTAGTAAAGTTTCGCACGGCGTACTTTACCGCGGCGGATAACTTCAAGCTTCGCAATCTTTGGTGTGTGTACAGGGAATGTACGCTCAACGCCTACACCGTAAGAAATCTTACGAACTGTGAAAGTTTCGCTGATTCCACCACCACGACGCTTAATCACAACACCTTCGTATACCTGGACACGCTCACGTGTTCCCTCAACAATACTTACGTGTACACGTACAGTATCACCAGGACGGAAAGAAGGAAGGTCTGTACGAAGTTGTTCTTTTGTGATTTCTTCGATTAATTTTTGCATCGTTTTCAACTCCTCTCAGCAGACGCTCTTGCACAACCTTTTGTTTGCAGCGGAACATCTTTATCAGACGAAAACTGAACAAGTTCAGCCTAAGTCACAAAAAGTATCATACCATACCTGGACGGTAACTTCAACGTTATTTACCTTCTTTTTTTATTTCTTCAAGCCATTTTTTCTGATCTTTTGTTAAATCGGCTTCCTCAAGCAAATCGGGGCGCCTTAAATAGGTTCTTCTTAGCGATTCCTTCGCCCTCCACTCTTCGATAAGCCGATGATTCCCTGACATTAAAACATCAGGCACCTTAATCCCCCGGAATTCAGCAGGCCGAGTGTAATGGGGGTGCTCAAGAAATCCGGTGCTGAACGAGTCTTTCATATGTGATTCTTCGTTGCCCAGAACACCTGGAAGCAAACGCACAACGCTGTCTATTACAACCATTGCCCCCAGCTCGCCGCCGGTAAGAACAAAATCCCCAATCGAAATCTCATCGCTTACAACATGTTCCCGGATTCTTTCGTCGTAGCCTTCATAATGTCCGCAGACAAAAATAAGGTGGTCCAGCTCGGCCAGCTCTTCCGCTTTCCGCTGGGTATACCGCTCACCCTGAGGGCAAAGCAAGATAACCCTTGGGGCTTTTTCTCCATGGGCGCGGAGATCGTCTACAGCATCAAAAATTGGCTGCGGCTTTAATACCATTCCTGCTCCCCCGCCATAGGGATAATCATCAACTGTTTTATGCTTGTTGTCCGCATAGTCCCTGAAATTGACGATATTATATTCCACTGCTTCATTTTCAGCCGCTTTTTTTAAAATGGAATGTCCAAAAACCCCATCAAACATTTCCGGAAAAAGAGTGAGAACATCAATCTTCATCATGAAAGCAGCCCTTCAATCGGGTTGATTACTACACGCTTCTCATTCACATTTACTTCTTTAACAACATCTTCAATATACGGAATCAAAATCTCTTTGCCGCCTTTTCCTTTGATTACCCACACATCATTGGCTCCAGGCGAAAGGATTTCTTTTATTTTGCCAACGTCTTCCCCTTCAAGTGTTTCTACTGTACAGCCGATTATTTCATGATAGTAGAATTCATCTTCCTCGAGAGCGCCCAGCTGATCTTCAGATATTTTCAAAATGCCGCCCTTCATTTTTTCAATCTGGTTAATATTTTCGTATCCTTCAAAGGTAAGCAAATCAAATGACTTATGAGTCCGATGGGCTTTCACCGTCAGTTCAACCGGTTCTGCTTTAGAGTCCGGCATAAATAAATATAGCTTGCTTCCCGGCTTATATCTTTCGTCCGCAAAGTCTGTTTTGGATATCACTCTCGCTTCTCCTTTAATGCCATGGGTGTTTACGATTTTCCCTACATTAAACCATTTCTGCATATTAACTATCACCTCTAGCGGATTTCATCAACAATACCATCTTTAATGATAATTGTTTTCCCTTTTTCTATGTCTTCCCAGCGAGAACCTTCTTCAACCTCGATAATCGCCTGGATTTCTTTTTCTTTCAATTCGCTCCCTAGTGGTAGCATATGTAATTGTTCTATTTGAAAATCGAGGAGTTTAACTTTTTCCTGCCTCATTTGAATTTCTTTTTCAAAATGCTTCATTAAACTGGCCGGGTGAATTTTTTTTGTTTTTTCCTGTTTTTTCAACTCAAATCGGAGCTGGTCGCTTTCTTTCTGCAGCTGCTGCTTTTTGGCAGCATACCCCCCGAGCAGTTCTTTCTTGCTATTCTCTGTTAACACCTGTTTGACTGTTACTGATTGAATAATTTTCATCTACAGCACCTCCCAAACGCATTAGCCGGAAACAAACCCGGCCTCCCTGACAATCCTGTCGACTCTTAGTTGGCGGTGTTTATATTTTTAAAATCTCTCTGCTAACCTTGCCTGTTGATTTCCGTTCGAGGTGCTCAAGCGTTGCGTGGCCGGTCCGGGAGCCTCCTCATGCATTAAGCATGTGGGGTCTTCCTTTGACTTGCTCTTCCCGCAGGACTTTGAATAAGCATCTTCGAATTAACACCGCACGAAGAAAATGCGGATGATTTTCGAGGATCTCAGGCCTTCCGCCCCAATCAACAGGGTGTCAAGATCAACAAGGCTCTTTCACTTAGCCTTTTAAATTGTAAAAAAAGGAGGGGAAACCCCTCCTTTTCTTTGTGCCATCCAGCTCTGGCCGCTGGCGGCCGGAACTTTCAGTGTTATTCTATGATCTCTAAAAAGACCTTCTTTTGTTCTGATGAACCTGCTGCATAAACAACGGTCCGTATTGCTTTCGCAACGCGCCCTTGCTTCCCAATTACTTTCCCCATGTCATTCTTGTTGACAGAAAGCTGATAGGTTACGCGCTGATCCTCTTCTTGGACATTCACTTGAACATCTTCCGGAAAATCAACAAGGGGCTTAACAATCGTTTCGATAAGCTCTTTCATCTTATAATGAATTACTTACCGTTTTTAGCGTTATGGAATTTCTCCATAATGCCTTGCTTAGAGAAAAGGTTGCGTACTGTATCAGATGGCTTAGCACCAGTCTGTAGCCATTTAAGAGCCAACTCTTCATTGATGTCAACGATCGCTGGTTGAGCAACCGGATTGTAAGTTCCTACTGTTTCAATGAAACGTCCGTCACGAGGAGAACGAGAATCAGCTACAACGATACGATAGAAAGGGTTTTTGTGAGCACCCATACGCTTTAAACGAATTTTTACTGCCATAATAAATAAGCACCTCCGAATAGTTTCACACAAGATAGTATAATATCAGATTGTTAATTAGTTTGTAAAGGTTTTTTTCTTTACATGTTATGAAAAGCTTGCTGACTGGAAAAGCGCAAGCGCCTTGGCCACCCCCGACAAGCACAAGACGAGCCTTCCGGAAAGGCGTTCTTTGCCTTTTTGGGAGGATTGCCCGAAATGTGGAGGCGACTGCCCAGGGACGACAGGCATAAGACGGTTCCTGTAAGAAGGCGTTCTTCCTTCTGAAAGGAAACGGCTTATGACCCCCGAGTCCCTAGGAGCCGCAACAAGACAAGCTTGTGACCTCGAGGGGGTAGGCTGCTTGCGCTAGACATTACTAAAAAGGATTAAAAGGAAGCTTGAATCCGCCCTTTTTCTTTCCCTTTTGCTGCATTCCGGTCATCTGCTTCATCATCTTTTTCATATCTTCAAATTGCTTCAACAGACGGTTTACTTCAGGAACGGTTCTTCCGCTTCCTTTTGCAATCCGTTTGCGGCGGCTTGAGTTGATAATTTCCGGATGAGTTTTCTCTTCCTTTGTCATCGCTTTAATAATCGCTTCAACGTGAGTAATTTGCTTCTCATCGATTTGAATATTATTCAAGCCTTTAATTTTATTGGCACCAGGCATCATTTTCAGAAGTTCGTCAAGAGGCCCCATATTGCGGACCTGTCCAAGCTGATCCAAAAAGTCATCAAATGTGAAGGAAGCAGTGCGCATTTTTTGCTCAAGCTCTTTCGCCTTTTCTTCATCCACATTGGCCTGCGCTTTTTCAATTAGGGATAAGACGTCTCCCATGCCTAAAATACGGGACGCCATCCGTTCTGGATGAAACGCTTCAAGCGCATCCAGTTTCTCGCCAAGACCGACGAATTTAATTGGCGTGTTCGTCACGGATCTGATGGATAGAGCCGCTCCGCCTCGAGTATCGCCGTCCAGCTTTGTCAGTACAACCCCTGTCAATCCGAGCAGTTCATTAAAGCTTTGGGCAACATTCACCGCATCTTGACCTGTCATGGCATCTACAACAAGGAATATTTCATCCGGACTAGAAAGCTCTTTGATTTGCTTAAGCTCATCCATTAGAGCCTCGTCCACATGCAATCTTCCCGCTGTATCGATCAGAACATAATCATTATGTTCTTCCTTTGCCTTTGCGATGGCCTGTTTTGCAATTTCAACAGGGCTGACCTGATCGCCAAGGGAAAAGACCGGCATATTCAGCTGTTTGCCAAGTGTTTCAAGCTGCTTAATCGCAGCAGGGCGGTAAATATCCGCGGCTACGAGCATCGGATTGCGGTTGTACTTTTTGCGAAGCAGGTTTGCAAGCTTTCCGGTTGTTGTCGTTTTACCGGCACCCTGAAGGCCGACCATCATAATGACAGTCGGCGGACGATTCGAAACAGCAATTTTGCTCTGTTCTCCGCCCATCAGTTCCGTTAATTCCTCTTTAACAACCTTAATGACCTGCTGGCCCGGCGTCAGACTCTTTAGTACTTCCTGCCCGACAGCGCGTTCGCTTACTTTTTTGACAAACTCTTTGACGACTTTGAAGTTAACATCTGCTTCCAAAAGGGCGAGACGGACTTCACGCATCATTTCTTTTACATCCGCTTCATTGATTTTGCCTTTTCCGCGGATCTTCTGGATTGTATTTTGCAGTCGGTCGGCTAATCCTTCAAATGCCATATATGCCGCCTCCTAATCTAATTTCTCAAGCTCTGCTACTGCTACATTTAATGCTTCGGCGGAAGGGGAACCTTCCTTCAGCATCTCTTTCATGTTTGCAATCAGCTTGTTGCGCTCTTGAAATTTATGAAATAATAACAGCTTTTCTTCATACTCTTCAAGCATTGCTTCTGTACGTTTAATGTTGTCATAAACCGCTTGCCGGCTCACTTCATATTCCTCGGCAATCTCTCCAAGCGAAAAATCATCCAGGTAGTACAGGGACATATAGCTTCTCTGCTTAGGAGTTAACAACGATTGATAAAAATCATAGAGGTAATTCATCCTCGTTGTCTTTTCGAGCATCCCTATTCCCCCTTGTTAAGTGAAAAGCCTTTACAAAGTTAGTTTACATAGAAGTGCATGGCATGTCAAGAAAATATCTTTACATGATGGGTCCATTACTCACTTTTGCGTTTCGTTGATATAATCGGAATTTCGTTGATATATTAAAATTTTCGTTGATATATGCTGCTTTTTTATTGATATATTGAAAATTTCGTTGATATATCCAGTTTTTTTAGAATAACAGCTTAATTTTGTGCCCGGATAAACCATTCGCAACAAAATTTTGATTGCAGACAAACAAAAGCAGAGCTATTTGCTCCGCTTTTACTTATTTTTTCTGTTTTTCGCGTCCAGCAGCCTTTTCATTCGCTCTTCCCGTTCTTTTGGTGTGAGCATTTCCGGCTGTCTTGAAGGCTTTTGCTTTTTCCTTTCTGCTTTCACTTTCGGTTTTTCTTTTGAAAGGTGCTCCTCCAGAACCGGAGCTTTATCTGCTTTAGCTATCTTTTTCCTGGCAGGTTTCAGCATTGCAAACTTTTCTGTTTTTTCACGATTTTCTTTAACCGCTTTCTTTCTGTTTCTCTTCAAAATTCCTCCAACAATCCCTATCAAACCAAATCGCTTTATCGCTATTTCCGTAAAAAAGAGCAGGAATGCCGTCAGGATCAGCCATTCGCTGATCGGCTGTTTTGTACTGGCAGGGTTCTTTAGCGGGCGAAAGCTTTCTTTTTCAGCCGCAAGTCCTTTGCCCCCTGTCAGCTTGGAAAGTTCCTCCAGGTGCTCTTTATTGGCTCCCTTTTGCAGATATTCTGCTGAGTACGGAATGGTAAAGCCAGTCTGATGGATATGGACATTTCCATTTTGATCTGTCTGCTTAATGTTTAAAAAATACATCCCAGTGCTTTCGGGCAGGATCGCTTCATATTTACCCGGGGCGATTAGCCTTGTATTCGCTTCAATCTGCTCGCCAGTTTCTGAAACAATGGAGGTCTCTATAGGGAGTGACTGGCTATTTGCAGACTCAAGGTTTAGCACCGTACTTCCGTCCCTTTTTTCAACGGAAATCCTGTATGGTTCACTTTCATACTGCGGCAAGGTTTTTGTAACAAGCTGATTAATAAATAAAGGCCATTTTTCCCAGCGTGCCCAATCCCCTGACCATTTTCCTGAGTAGTCGGATGTAAAGGCAATTGTCTGGCCCATACCGTACTGCCATTCAGCAAGGACAGGGTCTTCTTTTTCGCTCAATACCGGAACCTGTGAGCGCGGCTTTGCCGTTGCAGCAATATAGGCATTCATTTGGGGAACACCATTTTCAAAAAGTGCTGACCACTCTGGATAAGGCTGAACACTCGGATAGAAGGGGTTATCCTCTATGTAGGTTCTTGTTGCCATCACGGTTTCGCGCGATAATATGCTCGGAATGACAGATGAATCGGTTACATCGTAAAATCGACCAGATCCCATTGCGGCGAGATCTTCAAGAAGGCTCCGGTCAGCATCCTGTCCCAGCGCAACTGTTGAAAGGGTAATATTTTTCTCTTTTCCGCTCTCTATCAGTGAGTCATAGTCATTATTGGTTGAAGACTGTCCATCTGTGAGCAAAATAATATGCTTTCTCTGCAGCTTCAAATCTTCCAGCTCCGAGAATGCTTGTTCAAGGGAGGAAAAGATTTCAGTTCCTCCGCCTGGTGTAATGGATCTGATCTTATCAATTGCCTTCTTTTTATCCTTCAGCGGCTCTGTCTCAAGAATTTCCCATGGCCGGTCATCGAATGCGATGAAACCAAGCGTGTCTTCTTCACGGAGAAGTTCCACTGAGCGGGCAGCAGCCTCCTTGGCCAGTTCGATTTTGCTTCCGGCCATACTTCCAGACCGATCCATTACAAGTACAAGCCCCAATGAAGGCATTTCTTTCTTGCCCTTGATATCCATTTCCACCGGCAGCAATTTTTCGATTGGTGTTTTAAAATAGCCTCCTAATCCGAAGCTTTCATCACCGCCCATCATAATAAAGCCGATACCAAATTCATTCACTGCTTTTTCCATTAAATTCATCTGATTTTCCGAGATAACGGTAGCGGGAACATTATTAAAGATAATGGACTTATATTGCAGATACCCTGACATAACGGTCGGAAGCTTTTCAGGCTGAACAGTATCTGCCTCAAGGCCTGAATCATCCAGAAGCTCCTCAATATTCCCCGATTCCGTCCCCTGCACAATCAATACCTTCGGCGTTCCTTTTACATTTACAACCGAGTGCAATGTATTATTTTCTGTAAAAGTATCCTGCTCAGCAACTATTTCTGCCTTATATACCGTTAGTCCGGCTGTATCTGCTTTACGGGTAAACGTATAAACGTTCTTTCCTTCATTTACTTGAACCGTTTCCTTCAAAACCTCTTTATGATTAACAGAAAGGCGAATATCAGCTTTTTTACTGGTATTGCTCGTCACTTCAATCGTTATGGGAGCCTCTTCTCCCAAATAGAGTGAAGGAGGGACAGATAGCTCTGAAATAGATACATCTTCACCCGAGGTTGTTTTTAACAAAACATGGTCGATTTCAATTTGCCGGTTTTTTAAAATAGAAGCTGCTTCCAGACCGTTGCCGGACGTATCATTGCCATCTGACAGAAGTACGATTCTTCCAGCTGAATCTCTTGGCATCAATGATGCCGCGAACTGCAAGCCTGCCTCCAGATTGGTTTGGGAACCATCCACTTTCCCATTAAATTGGGCAACAGCCTCCCGATTTCTTCCCAGATTCTGTTCGAGGGCAACATTTTCTCCAAATGCAGCAACCGCATATTGATCATCGCTTTTCTTATGACTGACACTATTTTCTATCCAGGCAAGCGCTTCCTCGTTTTCACCAATACTCGCTGATCGGTCGGCAAGGAAAATGACGGTCTCTCCCTTTACCGGCAGCAGAACCTGCGGAACGGTCAGTGCAAAAATTAAGAGAGAAAAAATCACCATCCTTAGGCCGGCAATCCAATAGTCTTCTTTTCCCTTAGTCCGGTGTTTCCATATATACAAAAAAATCAAAAGTACAGCAGGAATAAACAACAAAAACAGGAAGGGATATTTAACCTCTATGCCCACGGCGATATACCTCCCATTCCAAAGCAATTAAAATAAGAGCAGTTAACGCCAGCCAGAACCAGAGCTTTTCATTTGGCTTTTGGGTCATACTGTCTTTTTCAGATGATTTTTCATTCATTGTATAGGACTCTTCAGCTCTTGTATTTTTTTCCCGTTCATCGAGAAGTACGGAAAAATAATAGATTTGATTTCCTGAAACAGCCTGGTAGGTTCCAGGAACGGCAGGCGCTTTGAAGTTTTCCTTGCTTAAATCCAGGGAGTACAAATTCTCATCTTTATGATTAAAGATCTCCCAGCGATCCGAACCCTCACCTATAGTAATCCATCGCTCCTCACCAGCGCTGAAATAACCAAGGAAATCTGTCTGCTGAGATAACCATTGATAAGCGTTATATAAGAAAATCGGAAAGCCCGGCTGCAGCGGCCAGTCCGTATCAGCCAGATCAAAATTCACAATAATAATTGGCTGCCCCTTCAGCATACCCTTTTGTATTAATGGGATGCTGCCGCTTTTCAGCACAGATTCCCATTCTCCATCCAAGGGTGCAGATGCAGAATCGATAAACACTTTATCAAAATTAACATATTGAAGGAGAGCATCGTCTTCTTCAGTAATCCCTTCATCAAGCTTTACCTTTTCTTTGCTGCTGTTAAAAAATATAAGCGGCTGCTGCGGAAGTTCCGCAAGGGTACTCCCTTCGGCAAGAACAACTCCCTTAATATCCAATCCGCTAATGTTGCCTGAATCTGTCTGCAATAATTCTGCTCCGATGGTTTGAAAGCCTTTTACAGGAAATGGGTTAACCGTTCCCATTGTGTATATTTTTGGCTTTGAATCCGTATAAATGGAAGCAGCAAAATTATCAGCGCTGTAGCCATCCTCAATCGAGATAGATGCCTCATAATAAGGTTTTTCAGGCAGTGAAGGGACCTGAACCGTCATTTGCTCATTTGCTTTTAATGATACTTTTTGTTCGAACAAAACTTCTTCCTCATTTTGCACCTTAAACCCTGTTTCTATATTTCTTGAAGATTGGTTTTCTATCACTGCAACTGCTGAAATTTCACCCGCTACTGCTGCAGTGCCAAAGGACTGCAGCGAAACATTTCCTTCGTCCACTCCAATGTTATGTACAACAGTGTATTGGCCATCCATTTTTTCTTTTATTTCGTCCGGTGTAACTGCGTCGGAAAAGATATGGATAGCCGTGTCTTTCCCTGAGGATAAGGAATCTGCCAATACGAGTGATTTATCCATATTTTCATGCTCATAAGAAAGCTCCAGGCTGTTGATTTTTCTGCTGATTTCTTCTGAATCATCTTCCCTGCTTAATAGAATCTCGCTTTTCTCTCCTGCTTTAATCAAAGTTACTTCCTGGCCATTTAGCTTATCTGCCAACTCCAGCATTTCTTGTTTCGCCATTTCAAACCGGGTAGAGTCATCCATTTCGGCTGACATGGAGGCAGAAGGATCCGCGATAAGAATTAGGTGTTCACCCTTTATTGCACTTTCAAGCCAGAACGGACGCACAAGGGCAAGCATTAATAACAGCAGGGCCAATATTTGCAGCCAGAACAAAAGATTTTGCTGCAGCTTTTTCAGCCACGGAGAAGCCTGCCATTCGTTTAACACCTGCTCCCAAAGCATGTTGGATGAAACTGTCCTTTCCATGTACTGCTTGCGAAAAAAATAAAATAAAACAACGGCCGCTATGAAAATAGTTAAAATAAAATAGATAGGATTTAAAAATTGCATGTTTTCGTCACCTTACCAGCCCCTTTGCAAGAAGATCCCGGAAAAGAATCGTCTGCAGGTCCCTGACTTCAGGGGCGAAGATATACTGGCCGCCATACCGTTTGCATATGGCTTCAAGCTGCTTATTATGTTCCTTCAGCCGCTTTTCATAGTCAGATAAAATAGAAGAATTCAAACTGACATTGACTTCGGTCCCTGTTTCACTATCTATTAGCTTCATATCTCCCGAATAGGAAGGGGCCAGCTCTTCATTAGCCAGGACTTGGAAAAACCAAAACTCCTGTTTCAACCCTTTTAATTTCTTTAACAGACTTTCCCATTCTTTAATCGGCTCAAATCCATCAGTTATTAAAATAGCAAGCTGCTGCTGTTTCAATAAAGAATCTTTCAAGCAGCCTAGAAAGTTTTTGGCCATTGCACCGCCTTCGTGTTTTTGAATTTCCAAGAAAGTGCGTCTGCTGTATACAGAACCCTTTCTCTTCACTGGCTGTATCCCTTCAGAAGATACTGCTGCAAATAAAAGCCGGTCTTCACCAGCAAGCACCATAAAACTCAATGCGGCAGCCAGCCCTTTTGCATACTCCCACTTCGAATGGATTTTTGTCATTGAAGAGGTTGCATCAAGATAAACGGCAATGGAAAGTTCCTGTTCATCCAAAAACCGTTTGATGTAATGTTTTTGGGTTCTCCCGAAAACATTCCAGTCAATTTGGCGAATATCATCACCAGGCTGATAGGCCCTAAAATCGGAGAATTCCATGGAAGAACCAAATTTATTGGACTGCCGTGAGCCTGCATGAATTCCCCTTTTTCTTGTTTTTACAACTACCTTTCTTTTTTGCAGCCTTCCAAGCAGAGCCTGTTGATTGTTCATCAGCCTTTTGCTCCCCGAATGGCTTCGCTTAACAGTGCCTCAATGATTGAATCAGCGGTAACACTTGATGCTTCACCTTCAAAGTTTAAAATCAGGCGATGCCTTAAAACAGGATGTGCAACATGTTTAATGTCGCCAACGGAAACATGGAATCTTCCTGAACACATAGCTCTTGCCTTTGCCATATTGATTAAGCTTTGGAGCCCGCGCGGCCCGCTTCCATACTGGACAAAATTTTTCACCATTTCAGGAGCCTCTTCCGAATCAGGGTGGGTTGCAGTAATCATCCAAACCGCGTAATCCAATATTTCATCTGAAACAAGGATTTCCCTGGCCAGCCCTTGCAGTGCAATCACATCGTCCATTCCTGCTACCTTTTTTAGCTGTTTCTTCTGCGGCCCTGTTGTTCTTAAAGCAATTTCCTTTAACTCTGCCTTTGTTGGATATTGGACATTGACTTTGCAAAGAAAACGGTCTGTCTGCGCCTCTGGAAGCGGATAAGTACCTTCCATATCAATCGGATTTTGAGTTGCCAATACAAAAAAAGGCTTTTCCATGCTTTTGGTTTCACCCATAATTGTTACGGTTTTTTCACCCATTGCCTCAAGCAGTGCACTCTGTGTTTTGGGAGTTGCCCTATTGATTTCATCTGCCAAAATAATGTTGGCAAATAACGGCCCTTTATGAAAACTGAATGTTTGCCTCCCTGCCTCATCAGGCTGAAGCAGCATCGTACCGGTTATGTCGGATGGCATGATGTCCGGCGTGAACTGTATTCGGGAAAAATTCAGATCAAGCACCTCTGAAATTGTTTTAATCAGCATCGTTTTTCCGAGTCCAGGCAAACCTTCCAGGAGTACATGGCCTCCTGCAAAAATACTCCATAAAACATGTTCAACCACTTCTTCCTGGCCGACAATAAATGATTGAATTTCTTCTTTCACCTTTGCAATTGTTTCAGCAGCTTGTGCAAACTGCTGTTCTTTTTCTTCGATAACAGACATTGAAGTCACTCCTTGTCAGGATCTATACTCGTAAAGTAATTTTTAACTATTTCTTCTAAGTCAGCCGGAAACTTATAACGATCCGTACTTTGCCTGTAAGCTTTTTCATAACTGCCATACACCTCACTGTATGGTCTGATACTTCCTTTCAAGACAGGCCCATCCCCTCCAAATTGCTGTCCTGAATTCCCTTCTCCTAGGGTGCCATTGTCATTCTCAATGTTCTGCTGCCCTTCCATATGAGATGGGATAGTTAACAGCTCTCTTGAACCCTGGCCCAGGCCCGCCCCGCCGCCCAGGCCGCTGCCTGAACCGTTTCCTGATCCTGCTCCGGATCCCGAGCCCGAACCGCTTCCAGAGCCTGTTCCAGAACCTGTTCCTGAACCTGTACCACTGCCATTTCCGCTGCTTGAATTATTGCCAGTTTGGTTTTTTTGCTGGCCAGAGGTGTTTTGCTGCTGGCCCTGCTGCGAATTTGTGCTTGTACCCTGGCTGCCTGGCTGGCCAGGAGGTGCAAATGCCAATTGGCCAGGAGGCATTCCGTTTGCTGCCATTTGCTGCTGAAGGGACAATCCTGAATTTTGCAGCGCCTGCTGCGCTGCAGCCAGCTGTTTCAAAAGCTCTTCCGATTCTATCGCTTCTTCAAGCTGCTCCAAAAGCTTCGATAGCTCTTCTTCCGATAATGGCTCTTCACTCCCGGTAAGCTCGCTCAATGTCTTTTTTTGCTCTTCGCTTAATCCATCCTTCTGGTCGTTAAGCTTTGACAGTTCTTTCTCAAATGCGGCCATATCTTTTTGAGCCAGCATGCGGCTTAATTGATCCAAACCGTTTTTATTCAAGTCTGATTTCATTTTTTCCAGTGCCATTGATTTTTCTTTTTCTTTAAGCGCTTTTAATTCGAGACTTCTCGTTTGTTTGGCCAATTCCTTTAAAGCTTCCTCAGCTGATTTTTTTTCGGCGATTTTATCTTTTGCCGTTTCTAAAGCCTTTTTCACCGCAGGATTCTTTTCCTTCTCGGCTTTTTCCTCCAATTCCTTTTTGGCTTCTTCCACTAGTTTGGTTTCCTTCTCCTGCTTGTGTGCCAATTCCATTTTTTCGCTGGGGATCAAATAAAGCAGCACCGCGGCAGCAAGAAAAGCAAAAAACAGTAAAAGAGGCTTAGGGTAGAAGATGGTTTTCTTCCTTGCTAAGACCTGATCATGCACTTTTTTCATATGCTTTACGGTATCAGCAAGCTGCAGCCTGGCTATAATTCCTTCATCCTGCAAAAAAGAAAAGGATGTAATAACTCTGTCTTCCGCTACAAACCTGTTATATAATGCCGCTGCTTCAGCCATTCCCGTCCAGCCTTTCCATATTCGGTAAACGGAAACGAGCAGGGATATTAGAATGATTGGCCAAAAATAATAACCAAGAAAAGGAATGGCAATAAACCTTGCTGCAGTAATCAGTAGAAAAGACAAAGCCGCTGCTAACGCAAGGAACACCTGCGATTCCTTAACAATTAGCTGAAGCAGCATCTGCCGCCTAATCGGTTTTAAAAGTTTCAGATATTGAATGCGGTCTCCCATCGGTTTCATTCCCTTATTAAAAATTGCGGGCAATCCCAGCCCCTAAGGGAGAAAGAAATTGCCCGAACCCCCATTCATTTAGCCCTTTCTCATATTGGGGCGGAGTTTTCTGATGCTGAGCAGCAAAGCTCCAATGAAAATTACAGTGTACGAGATTAAATAAGAAATCCATAACGGAAACTCAATGCCTGTTGATCTGGCAATTTCATTAATAATCTCCGGTTCAAACGTGCCGATCAAAATAATAACAGGGTTCAGCATCGCCGGAAAATAAGCCAAAGGGTTTATCGGTTGAACGGCTGAATAATTGTATGCATTGTTTAGCTGCATGAAGATTAAAGCCAGAAAAGCTGTTCCTCCCGCCAAAAATAAAGTAACTCCATAAGTAGTAACCATTGATACAATGGTTTTTCGAATGAGCGTTGAAAACAGTACCCCAAGGCTGCCAAAGGCAAGGATTGTGAATAGATAAAAGCCCATTGTCGTAAGCAGCTGCCCGGGGGAAACACCGCCAAATAAAAACACGAAGCTATATAGCGGCAGACTTGCCGCAATAAGCAGAAGCAAATACGAAATAGAAGAAATCAGCTTGCTCAGCACAATGCTTGCAGAGCTTTGGGTAGTGGTCAGCATGATGTTTAATGTTTGCCGTTCCCTTTCACTGCTGATGACTCCTGCAGTCAGCCCCGGTGTAATAAAGAGAATTAAAGCAAGCTGCAAAACTGAAAGAATCATAAACATCGTTCGGCTCTGGTCTGGTTTAAAAAAGCCCTGCATGTTATTGGACAATGATTCTATAAATATAAAACCGACAATGATTAGCCCGAGCGCAAGAAGGTAAAAGAGAACGCCAAGATAACTCTTAAAGTTACGGAAGCGGAGCTTAAATTCTTTATTCAGCACAGGATTTACCACTAAATTCTTCATGTCAGCTCAACCCCCTTTGTAATTTCCATAAAGACATCTTCAAGGTCTGTCTCCACTTCGGAAAAGCTGGTAATAGCCAGATTATTAAGTATTGCTTTTTTCAGCATCTCTGTTTGTTCTTCTGCAGTGCCTCTGTATATAAATTGGAAGGACAATCCGTCCTCCATCGCTGATAATTTGGAAACATTATGATCATCTTCAAATAAAGAGATCGCCTCCTCAATCCCTTCTTGGACTTTTACAATAATTAGCCTCTCCCCTCTTAACTGAGCCTGTATATCAGCAACTGATCCCTGGGCCACTAATTTCCCTTGATCAATAATGCCAATAATGTCGCACATCTCGGCAAGCTCCGGTAAAATATGGGAAGAAATTAAAATCGTTTTACCCATGCTCTTCAGTTCCTTTAATATTTCCCTCATCTCCACCCTTGCACGTGGATCCAGGCCTGAAGCGGGTTCATCAAGAATCAATACTTCCGGGTCATGGATAAGGCATCTCGCCAGACAAAGGCGCTGCTTCATCCCCCTTGATAAAAGGTCAACATATGAATCTCTTTTATGTGACAAATTGACAAGGTCGAGAAGCTGTGGAATCAGCTTCTCCCTCTCGGCAAACGGAATACCATAGCTGGCACCATAGAAATGCAGGTATTCATCTGCCTTGAGCTGATCATAAACTCCAAAGAAATCCGGCATATACCCGATTTGTTTCCTGACCAGCTTTGGCTCCTTTTGAACATTAAAGCCATTAACATAAGCAGTTCCGGAGGTAGGGGCCAGGAGGGTTGCCAAAATGGAAAATGTCGTCGACTTTCCCGCGCCATTCTGTCCGACAAATCCAAACACACTTCCTTTTTCTATTGTCAGGTTTAATGAATCAAGTGCTGTGAATTTCCCATATCTTTTCGTTAAATCAATAATTTCTATCATTTTGACACCTCCCCTTTAATCGTAATAGCTGGCAATTGAACATAAGGATCGCCCTGAGCTGATTTGTTGAGCTTTAATATGAGTTTGCCTTCTCTTGAAATAAATTGGCTTAGATTGTCCTTGCTAGTCAGCTTTAAGCTGCGCTGATCCGGCTCTATCGGCAGCCATTCATCGGTTTTATGATTTTTAACTGAATATTGTACTGCATGGCTATTGATTCTAATTGATATTTCTTCAAGACTATATGGTTTGTCTGCCAGCTGTTTTGGCAGATTTAAAATATATTCATATTCTCCGTCCTCTAACATAATTTCTGTATGAGACCCACCCATTCCTTTTTCATAAATTTGGCCTTGGATCACATTCCAATCCGGCGCCATCATTCCATCTTTCAGCGTAAATGAACCAGAAAACTCATTTATAGCCTCAAATGGCTGCAGTATAAGATTGGTATTGTTTTGCTTTTCTTTTTTTCCATCAATGGTTACATCAATAACAGCATCTTTCGTTGTCCCTGCAAGGACTGGCTGTGTCACATCTCCAAGCAAAAATGTAGAAGAAGCAAATTCCATTCTTTCTTTTCTTAATTGGCTGATATCATTATTTCGATTGCTCGGGTATGCTCCATTAAAACTACCTGAATATGGCCTTGTCAGCAGGGATTGCTTTGTTGTTTTATCTACTTTTAATGTTTCGCCTTTCTTTAGCGGCCCCAATTTAATCGCTTCATTGCCTGACCAGACAGATAATTCTTCAAAATCGTAATCGAACCCGTTTGTGATCGTTCCTGTTAACCGCTTGTCTTTTAGAGTCAGATCAGCTGTAAATTTCTCCGTTATTTGGGTCTGAGCCTTTCCGTATATCGTTTTGGAAGACCAATAATCCACTACAGGAAAAATGATTTCATTATTTTTAACTTTTTCAGCCATGATTCCGCCCCTGAGCGGATCGAAGGTGGACGAATTGTTTGTATGCACAACAGCATTGAACTCGCCTTTTGGCATTGACAGAGTGTACTCACCGCTTTTATTTGATAAAAGCGTCGAAGCCTGATAGCCAGTCAAAAGCTGATTATTCACCTTAAAAATACCCATTTGGTTAAGCTGCGGCTGTGAAATCCTGTCTTTCGCGCCCATGCCAAAGACAACAGCAGCCATTAAAAAGGCAATTGAAGGAATGATCCACCAGGAATGCTCCCTTTTATCAAGCTTCCGCAAAACAAAGTAAAGAACTGGCACTATCAAAATAATATAGCCGGCAAAAAGTCCAATTAACTGCCCGACTGAAAAATTGGATGCAGGAAAAAATTCATTTGCTTCTGCAAATTCCCAATAAAGCTGATCCAGATAATCCTGTGCATATGGGTTGGATCCTGTGCTGGCACTGGAGGCATGCTTTAAAAAGCCGGCAAACCAGGTGCTGTATCCTTTCCAGGAAGATAAGGGCTCATCTCCCAGGGAAAAAGCAGTTTGCAGAATCGCACCGCTTCCATATTCCTTCTTTAAGGCAACAGGAAGTTCGCCGCTTTTCGTAATAACAGCGGAACCCTTATCTAACGGACCTGTAAAAAAGTTCAGCTCTTTAAACTCGGGCTGTAAGTCTTTAGTGCCTTGCAGGAAATCAGCTGTACCGGTTGTTTCATTTTCAGATTCCATCGGAAGCAATGAATATAGCTCGCCATAGGATTGGCTTGCATCCGGTCCGGCCCCAGCAATTAAAACTCCACCGTTATAAACCCAATCCTTAATTGCTTTTTGCTGCTGTTCATTCAGCTGGGAAACCTCATATTCATCCACCAGCAAATAATCAAGCGTTTCAAATCCTATAGCCTGATTTGGCAATTCCTCTTTTTTTAGTTCAATCATCTGAATGGACATGGAAGGCAGCGTCCTAAGTTCTTTTAAACGGTCATATTTTTCGCTTAAGACTCCAACAACCTTAGAACTCATATCTATAAACTTTGGTTTTAAAGTATCTTCGCCTTTGAAACTAGCTTTTTTTCCATTCTTCCAATCTCCATGATAAAGAGTCAGTGAAGGAATATTTTGATAAATGGAAGGATGGTCCTCCGTCATTCCCGGCATGGAAACCAAATATTCTTTCGTGCTGCCTGCCGGAAGCTCGACATCCACCGAAACCGCACCGCCGGTATTATAGGAAGGGTGATAGCTTATTAATAAGTCACCGCTAAAAGACTCCCCAGTATTTTCAAGCTTTATCCTCAGTGGAAACCCCTTTCCCCTCTTTACCTTTCCTCCAAATCCTTCATCAAGCGTAACTTTGATCTTTGTGTTTGCGGCCCCTGCGGTTTGCAAGGGATTAACCATAAGGAATAAACATAAAAGACCCATAATGATCATCTTAAACCTTCTGTGCAACCCAATCTCCCCCAATTAAAAATATAAACATCAATTGTATTGGCCCTGATTCTGTTATCTTTTTTTTGGGCCATATTAAACCTTAAAATAGCTGCTATTAAAAATAGATGACTATTTTGAATACTCAATGACAGCTTCCATAAGTATAGACGCAGGCAACTGACAAAAAGTTCCTGACCATTTAGAAATTTAACCATTTTATTAAGTTTAGATGGAGAAATTACTAAGAAGGTACTGAAGAGATTACCCATTTGTATTTAGTGTAATTTTACACTTTTTGAATTAATTGTCAATCTATTTTGATATTTATGGGATTAGTAAATTAACTAATTTCCCTTGTATGAAAAGGAAATTATAAATCGGTCCCTATCCTGCCGGATTAACTATCATTTCTGAAGAAGGTGTCCAGGATTTCTTCAATATTTTGATTGGATTAACTGCCTTTTCTGGAGGTGGGCAGGCGTTTCGTCGTTATTCAACTGGATTAACTACCTTTTCTGGAGATGGGGAGCAGTTTTCGTCGTTATCCAACTGGATTAATTACCTTTTCTGGAGATGGGGAGCAGTTTTCGTCGTTATCCAACCCGATTAACTACCTTTTCTGGAAATGGGGAGCAGTTTTCGTCGTTATCCAACCCGATTAACTACCTTTTCTGGAGATGGGGAGCAGTTTTCGTCGTTATCCAACCCGATTAACTACCTTTTCTGGAGATGGGGAGCAGTTTTCGTCGTTATCCAACTGGATTAATTACCTTTTCTGGAGATGGGGAGCAGTTTTCGTCGTTATCCAACCCGATTAACTACCTTTTCTGGAGATGGGGAGCAGTTTTCGTCGTTATCCAACTGGATTAATTACCTTTTCTGCAAGTGGACGGTTGTTTTCGTCGTTATTCTACCGGATTAACTTTCTTTTATGAGCCGGGCACAAGGTTTCGGCGTCTTTCTAAGAATAAAAAATTATCCTCAAAGATAATTGAGTCAAAATAAAAAAACAGCCAAAGACCCAACTCCGGCTGTTTTTCAAATCTTATTCTTCTTCCTCTTCTGCTTCTTTTTCGACCACGTCGGCAAAGAGGCCGTAAACGTATTGTTCTGCATTGAATTCCTGAAGGTCATCCATTTTTTCGCCAAGTCCGACGAATTTAACCGGGATTTCCAGTTCGTTTCTTATGGCAAGAACAATTCCGCCTTTTGCTGTGCCATCCAGCTTGGTAAGCACAATGCCTGAAACATCTGTTGCTTCTTTAAAGGTTTTCGCCTGGATCATAGCATTTTGTCCAGTGGTTGCGTCCAGTACCAGCAATACCTCGTGCGGAGCGCCAGGAACTTCCCTTTCAATGACACGCTTGACCTTTTCCAATTCCTTCATTAAGTTTACTTTATTTTGCAACCGTCCTGCTGTATCACATATCAAAATATCCGCTTTGCGCGATTTTGCAGATTGGACTGCATCGAACATGACTGCAGCCGGGTCAGAACCTGCTCCCTGCTTGATTACATCAACTCCGACACGTTCTCCCCACACTTCAAGCTGTTCGATCGCTCCAGCGCGGAAGGTATCGCCTGCGGCAAGCAAGACGCTTTTGCCTTCATTTTTGAACTTATGGGCAAGCTTGCCGATGGTAGTGGTTTTCCCAACACCATTAACACCGACAAACAGGATAACTGTAAGCCCATCAGGCTGAATATTTAATTCAGTGGAGACTTCGCCAGCTCCTTCGTATATTTCCACAAGCTTCTCTGAAATGACAGCTTGCACCTCGCGCGGGTCCTGAATATTCTTTCGCTTGACTTCACGCCTTAGCTCTTCCACCAATTCCATTACAGTGTCAAAGCCGACATCCGCTTGAATTAAGATCTCTTCCAGTTCCTCGAAGAATTCTTCATCAACTTTTCGGTATCTGGAAACCAGGTCATTCACCTTATTTGAGAAGTTATCACGTGTTTTGGTTAATCCATCTTTAAACTTTTCAGTAACTGTATCTGTTTGTTTGGTGACTTTTTCTTTTAATTTCTTAAAAAAACTCATCTTCTCACTTCCTTTTTAAGAGCTTTAATATGTATGGGTATGGAACAGCTTTTAAAAATGCTGCTCCATAAATGATGCTATTGAAGAATTAATTCCTTCGTTTCTTCAAGCCGAACAGATACGAGCTTTGACACTCCGGATTCCTGCATGGTAACACCATAAAGGACATCTGCTTCTTCCATTGTTCCCTTTCGGTGGGTGATGACAATGAATTGGGTTTCATCGCTGTATCTTTTTAAGTACTGGCTGAATCTTTGTACATTCGCTTCATCAAGTGCAGCCTCAACTTCATCGAGGATACAGAACGGAACCGGCCGGACTTTCAGGATTGAGAATAAGAGTGCGATAGCCGTCAGCGCCCTTTCTCCCCCTGATAAGAGGCCGAGGTTCTGCAGCTTTTTGCCTGGAGGCTGTGCCACGATTTCCACCCCTGTATTCAATAAATCATCAGGCTGGGTCAGCCTTAAGTCTGCTCTCCCACCGCCGAATAATGATTGAAAAACAGACTCAAAATGGAAACGAATTCCTTCGAAGGTTTCTTCAAAGCGCCTTTTCATTTCTACATCCATTTCATCTATAACCTGGAATAATGTGTCCTTGGCTTCCTGAAGATCCGTTTTCTGTTCGAGCAGGAATTCATAGCGTTCTGAAACACGTTCGTACTCTTCAATTGCCCCAAGATTTACAGCTCCCAGCTCTTCAACGGCCAATTTAATCAGTTTTACCTTTTTACGCGCTTCGTCTACTTCGATTAAAAGCGGGTATTCTTCTTTAGCCGCTTCAAAGGAAAGCAGGTATTCTTCTCTTAAATGGTTTAGTCTATTTTCTAGCTCTACGTCCAGGCGGTTTTGCTTCACTTCTTCGTCCTTCAGCACCTCAACCATGCCTTTGTGCTGGCGCTTCAATTCCTTTGTCTCCAGCTCGAGGTCTTCCAAAGCTGTTTGAAGTTTTAGCCGCTCTTCCCGCCTTGATGCAATCAATTCGAGCGTTTCGTTTTTTTCTTTGAGCTTTTGCTGTGCAGCTTCTTCCAAATGCTGTTCTCCGGAAGAGCTGTTTGTCATTTCCGATGATAAAAGCTCCAAATCCTCTTTAACCGTCTTCAGTTTATCTTCATTAAAAGCAAGTTCGGAGGTTATTGCTGCCAGCTTATCTTCGGCATGATTCAGCTGTTCGCTTTTTGAGGCGTAACCGATCTTAAGCTCATTAATTTCGGAGACCAGTGTTTCCTTTGATGTTTGCTGGGTGTTTTTTCTATCGGTTAAAGCTTTTATTTCCTCATCCAGATTGGCTATTTGTTTTTGCTGTTCTTCCAATATGGATGCGAGCTCATTCTTTCTGTTTAAAAGCTTTTCCCTGTCTTCAGAAAACTGGGCCTTGTCCATATCATATAGAGACAAACGTTCATTGATGCTTTTTTCCTCAAATTCTACTTCAAGAAGGTCGCCTTTAACCGCCTGTTCCTTCATGCGAAGCTCTTCACCGGCTTTTCTGAGCTTTTCAATATGGGCTTCCTGTTTTTGAATCTCGCTTTTTTGCAGCTTCACTTGTTTTTCGAGATTGGCTGTTTTGGATTCCATGTCGGCAATCCGGTCTTTTAGCTCCTCTAGCTCGCCTTTACGGGATAAAATCGAAGAGCTTTTTTGTTTTATAGCTCCGCCTGTCATGGAACCGCCAGGGTTGACCACATCTCCTTCGACAGTTACAAGCCTCACACGATACTGAAGCAGTTTTGCCAGCTCATTGGCACCTTTTAAATCCTTTGCAATGACAACATTGCCCAGTAAATTTTCAATTGCAGGCTGATGTTTGCCTTCAAACTGAATAAGTGAAGCTGCTTCGCCAATAAAGGCTGGGTGTGCATTCATAGATTTCAACTGGCCAGAATTTAACTTTTTCCCTTTTACTACACTTAATGGGAGGAAAGTTGCTCTGCCAAATGAGTTCTTCTTCAAGTATTGAATCGCATTTCGGCCATCCTGTTCAGTCTGGACAATGATATGCTGCATAGCTCCGCCAAGTGCCGTTTCAATCGCGGTTCCGTACTCCTTCGGCACCTGAATCAATTCGGCAACCGCTCCTTCAATCCCCTGGAGCTTGTTCCCGCGTGCTTTCAGGATCTCTTTTACCCCCTGGAAAAAGCCTGAATAATCTTCTTCCATTTCTTCAAGCATTTCCTGCCTTGAATTAGCCTGCTGCAGGTATTGATATGCCTGATACAAGGTCTTTTCCTGCTTTTGATAATTATTTTTCAAAGATTCAAGTTTACGATCTTCATTCCGGAAAAGATGGACCTGACCCTCTAATTCCTTCTGCAGGTCCTCTAGATTTGACTGAATGGCCCGCTTCTTATCTTCAATTTTCTTGCGCTCGGCAATGTACTTTTCATTGTCCATTTCAAGCTTGGAGCTCCGCTGTCCCTGCTGGCTCAGCTGCTGCTCAATATTTTGCAATTCATTTCTGGAAGCAGCCTGGCAGTTTAGCACTTCGATATAATCACTTTTAAGCGATTCTATCTTTTCTTCCGTATTTTCACTGAAAAGCTTGAGCTGATCCTGCTTTTCTTTTAATGCCTTTTGAAGCTTGAGCGCCTCAGCTTTGACCTTTTCCTTAAGAGCTGTTTGTTTTTCTTTTTGCTCTCTCATGCCGGTTATTTTCAAAGCCAGTTCTTCCATGTTTCTTTGAAGCTGGTCTTTATTTTGGTTTGCATTTTTCTTTCGTTCTTTCAGTACTTCTTTTCTGCCTTCAAGCTTTTCAAGCTCTTCACTTGCATGGAGGAGGACCTCCTGCAAATCATTCACCGACTCATCGAGGGCAGCGATATGGTCTTTTAATTCCTCCATTTTCGCTTCTTTGTTCTGCAGGACTGAGGAAAGTTTCATTTCGTCCTCTGTATGCTGTTCAAGCTGGCGAGAAAGCTTCTCCCATTTTGAATGCAGGTCTTCTATCTCGTAGACAGTAAGAGCAACCTCTATTTTCTCCAATTCTTCCTTCTGCTGCAAAAAATCTTTTGCAATCGAAGCCTGAATCTTTAGAGGCTCTACCTGGCTTTCAAGTTCATGTAAGATATCATTAACACGGTTTAAATTATCCTGTGTTTCAGAAAGCTTGCTTTCCGCTTTTTTCTTTCTTGTTTTATACTTAAGTACACCTGCTGCTTCTTCAAAAATGGTGCGGCGTTCTTCCGCTTTACTGTTTAAAATTTCTTCAACCCTGCCCTGGCTTATGATCGAAAAAGCTTCTCTCCCCAGGCCGGAATCCATAAATAAATCCACAATGTCTTTAAGTCTGCAAGTTTGCTTATTGATTAAATATTCGCTGTCTCCTGAACGGTAAACCCTTCTTGTCACACTAACTTCACTGTAATCAATCGGCAATCCTTGATCTCCATTATCAAGTGTCAAGGTAACCTCTGCAAAGTTCTGTGCTTTTCGGGAATCGCTGCCAGCAAAAATGACATCCTCCATTTTAGCGCCGCGAAGGGATTTAGCCGATTGCTCGCCCAATACCCAGCGGATGGCATCCGTTATATTACTTTTACCGCTTCCATTCGGACCCACAACAGCAGTGACACCCGGAACAAAATCAACTGTGATTCTTTCAGCAAATGACTTAAATCCAACTACGTCAAGCCGTTTTAAAAACAACTTTGCTCCCCCTCTGTCTCCTCCGAGTCTCCATTCTTTGCTGTCAGAGTTTATTTTATATGGTTCTTCAATACTTCCAGAGCCATTTGGGCAGCATGCTGTTCCGCTTCCTTCTTTGAACGCCCTGTGCCTGTTCCAAGCACCCTGCCATTCAAGGAAACGGTGGAAACAAATTCTCGATTATGGGCAGGCCCTTTTTCCTGAAGTATTTTATATTCAATTGAACCTGCACCATCACGCTGGACCAGCTCCTGCAGCTGGCTCTTAAAATCCATCACATGCGAAAAAGCACCTGAATCGATTTTTGGAAAAACGACTTTTTCCAAAAAGCCGACAACCGTATCCAACCCTTTATCCAAATACAAGGCACCGACAAAAGCTTCAAAAACATCTGCAAGCAGTGCAGGACGAGCTCTTCCGCCTGTCATTTCTTCTCCTTTTCCAAGCAGGACAAGATCTCCGAAGGATAATTCATGGGCAAAAGAAACCAGGGATGGCTCACAAACAACAGCCGCCCTCAATTTGGTTAATTCTCCTTCGCTCATCATAGGATATTTCAGATAAAGGAATTTAGAAACTGTCAATTCCAGGACAGCATCTCCCAAAAATTCAAGCCTTTCATTATCCTCGTAGGGTTTTCTCCGATGCTCATTCACATAAGATGAATGGGTAAAAGCTTGTTTTAAAAGCTTTTCATTTTCAAATTGAATTCCTATCTTTGCCTGAAAATCTTTAAATTGCTTTTCGATTCCGCGAAATGATTTTCTTTCCTTGTCTTTATTGTTACTGCGCATAATGCATCCACCTTGCTAACATATTATATTCTTGGTTTCTTTGTTTCATCGTTAAAGATAGAGTTTATCATGGTCTTCCCTAAGTTTACGTAATAAAGATAAAAAACGCAAAAAAACTTGGGTGCTTTTTACCGTCCATTACAAGCTAATCCGGATAATCCATTTTTCACAGAAGAAAGCCCCGTTATCGAAACGGAGCTTTTGTTAAAACATATTTACTGTCCGCAGCCACCTGAAGAAACTGGCGGATACCGCGTTGGTATGAATGCAGCTTCTGGCCAATGCAACAGGTAACAACGGACAGTAAACATCCACTGTTAAAATTGCTGCAGCGAGGGGGAGTCCCTCACTGCAGGGTTTGGTTCACCTAACGATTATTGGCTAGCTTTTATGTAATTTACAGCGTCACCGACTGTTGCGATTTTTTCAGCGTCATCGTCAGAAATTTCCATATCAAACTCATCTTCTAATTCCATAACTAATTCTACTACATCAAGGGAATCAGCGCCAAGATCATCTTTAAAAGAAGCTTCCAATTTTACTTCAGACTCCTCAACACCAAGACGGTCTACGATGATCTTTGTTACACGTTCTAATACTTCTGCCATGCTTGTTCACCTCCCCTCAAGTATTATAGATTATTTTAATCAATTAATAAAAGGTTTTATAAGAAATTTTGCATTACAAGCCTATTACAATTACATAACCATTCCTCCATCTACATGAAGGGTTTGCCCTGTCATATAGCGGCTGTCTTCGGAAGCAAGAAATACTGCTACATTTGCAATATCAGCCGGATCCCCAAAACGTGCTAACGGAATTTGTTTAAGCATTTGGTCTTTTACTTCCTCGTTTAGCTTATCAGTCATGTCAGTTGTAATAAAACCTGGGGCAATCGCATTTACCGTAATCCCTCTTGATGCAAGCTCCTTGGCTGATGTTTTTGTCAGGCCAATCACCCCTGACTTCGCAGCCACATAGTTAGCCTGGCCAGGATTTCCGCTTACACCTACAATGGAGGAAATATTGATAATGCGTCCGCTGCGCTGCTTCATCATCTGCCTTGTTACAGCTTTGGTACAAAGGAATACCCCTTTGAGATTTATGTTAATAACATCATCCCACTCGTCTTCCTTCATTCTCATGATCAGATTGTCTTTTGTTATGCCGGCATTATTGACAAGAATGTCAAGCTTGCCAAACTTTTCAATTGTTTCCTTCACCATGTTAGCCACAGACTCACTATCGGAAACATCGCACTGCACTGCAAATGCATTTCTGCCCAATGCTTTGATTTCATCAACTACTTCATTTGCTCTTGTTTCGCTTCCTGAGTAATTAACCGCAATATCAGCACCCTGCTTTGCAAGGCCAAGAGCGATTTCCCTGCCAATTCCACGGGAAGCACCTGTAACCAACGCTGCTTTTCCTTCTAACTTCATCGTATTTCCTCCTTTAAGGACTCTTGTACTGCCTGGCAGGTTTCTGCATCTGAAACCGCATAGGTTTTTAGGGAACGATCAACCTTTTTAACCAATCCTGACAATACTTTTCCAGGTCCTATTTCTATAAAAGTATCAACTCCAAGATCTACCATTTTGCGGATGGAGTCCTCCCAGAGTACAGGAGAATATAATTGCTCAATCAATCTGCTGGTAATCTCGGACGCAGATGTCATTTCAGATGCAGTAACGTTTGCAATAACGGGTACAGCAGCATCCTTTATTTCAATCTCATCCAAAATCTGTTTGAACTTCTCCGCAGCAGGCTTCATAAGCTCGGAATGGAAAGGCCCGCTTACATCTAAAGGAAGCACGCGTTTGGCCCCTGCTTCTTTAGCCTTTGCGGAAGCTTGTTCAACACCTGCTCTGGAGCCAGAAATAACGATTTGGCCAGGACAATTCAAGTTTGCCAGCTGCACAGGATTCCCTTCTTTGGTTACCCCTTCTGTCACAGCAGTCAGCTTTTCCCTGTCAAGGCCTAACACCGCAGCCATGGTGCCTTCCCCATTCGGAACAGCTTCTTCCATAAATTCTCCTCTTTTTCGGACAGCATATACGCCATCTTCAAAGGAAATAGCCCCTGCAGCAACCAGTGCTGTATACTCGCCAAGGCTGTGGCCTGCTACATAATCAGGTGTAACGCCAGATCTTTTAAAGTAATCCAGAATAGCAATGCTTGTTGTCAGCAGCGCAGGCTGAGCATTTGTTGTTAACGTCAGCTTGTCCTGAGGCCCTTCGAATATAAGTGAGGAAAGTGAAAACCCCAGTTTTTGATCAGCATTTTCAAAAAAGGATTTTACCTTCTCATCTTGTTCAGCTAATGCTTTTCCCATTCCTGCAGTCTGTGATCCCTGACCAGGGAACAAAAAGGCAATCTTACCCATCGTGCTTCCCCCTAAATTTAATTATTATTATTTGGCTCGGTTAAATTTGCCTGTTGATTTCCGCTCCAGGCACTCAAGCTTTCCGCGGGCGGCCCGACGCTCCTCGACGCGTTCGCGTCTGCGGGGTCTCCCGTTGACACGCGCCTTCCGCTCCAATCAACAGGTTGCTAAAATCAACATTAAGCTATAAACAGCCTATTATTTAATAGAAGCTTTGCCCGCTTCTTTCTCAACAGCTGCCTTGATAGTTTCGGCAACATCGTTTTCAACCATATTTCGGGTCTGCCGTACCGCATTATATAAAGCATTCGCATCAGAAGATCCATGCGCCTTAATGACCGGTGCCTTTAGCCCGAACAATCCTGCTCCGCCATATTCCGAATAATCCATTTTAGATTTAAGTTCATATAAATCAGGCTTTAAAGCAGCTGCTGCCAGTTTGGTCTTAAAGCTGCTTGTCAAAGCTGTTTTTAACATTTTAAAAACAGAAAGCGCCGTGCCCTCAATTGTTTTAAGCACCATATTTCCGGTAAATCCATCTGTTACAACAACATCGGCAGCACCTTCTAGTAAATCTCGTGCTTCCACATTGCCGATAAAATTAATATCTGCCTGCTTCAGGAGATCGAAGGTGTTTTTAGCTAGTTCATTTCCTTTCTTCTCTTCTGTTCCAATATTTAAAAGGCCGACCCTGGGATGGGATACTCCGCGTACCTTTTCCGCATAAATGGACCCCATAATCGCATATTGGAGAAGATGTTCAGGTTTTGCATCCACATTTGCTCCTACATCCAGCAGCAGGAAACCTTCCCCGCCAATTGTTGGAAGCGTCGGTGATAATGCCGGGCGTTCAATCCCTTCTATTCTGCCTACTACAAAAAGGCCTGCTGCCATTAGGGCACCCGTGTTGCCTGCTGATATACAAGCATCTGCTTTACCGTCTGAGACGAGCTGGGCTGCCAGCACCATCGATGCATTCTTTTTTCTCCGGACCGCCCTTACTGGTTCATCATCCGGGAGTATGACTTCATTCGTATGTAAAATTTCTATCCGTTCATGAGGTGTGAAGTGTTCTTTAATTTTCGACTCGTCCCCAACCAGGGTGATATGAACATCCTTAAACTCTGCTGCAGCTTTCATCGCTCCCAGAACAATTTCCTTTGGCGCATTGTCGCCTCCCATTGCATCAATTGCAACTTTCATGATGATTCATCCTTTTAGTCTTTATTTTTTTCTGAACATATCAAATTCGCCTTTAAAGACCAATTCATTGTTGACGAAGCTATTGACCTCGACAATCGTCCTGCCGCTGCCCTTGTCGATTGTCAGTACTTTGGCTTTTGCGATAACACGTTCATTCAATCTTACTGGCCTTGTAAATTGAATATTTGCTTTTGCCGTTAAAGCAAGCTCATCGTTTATTACAGCTACTGCCAGTGAGTTGGCCTGTGCAAACATATGGTGACCGCGGGCTATTTGATTTCTTTTAAAAACATGCTCTTCCTTTACATCAAAAATGGAAATAGCTGTTTTATCCAGTTCTATATCTATTATTTCACCGATTATTTCTTCTATAGGCAAAGAACGGACTTCATCCTCGAACCTTTTCTCAGCTACATGCTTGATCCGTTCGCGCAATTCAGGAATGGATAATTCAAGGCGATCGAGCCTGATCGTCTGGACGCTTACTAAAAATTTTTCAGCTAGCTCTTCATCCGTAACAAAAGGGTTCTCTTTTATTGTGTCCGTTAATAATTGCTGGCGCTCTTTTTTGTTTCTTTTCATAAAAATCCCACCGTCCGAGATATTAAGACTAGGTACTAATAGTAGTATATAATCAAAAAAAGCAGATTGCAAGAAAGAACTTTTCTGCAATTCTGCCTTGGTGATCCATTGAATTTTGTATTAGCTTATGAATGCTGACCGTTGATTTCCGCTGCAGGTACTTGCTTTCCGCTGGGAAGAATGAGAGCCTCCTCGGCTTCGCCTGTGGGGTCTCACACTCCCTCTCCTCCCGCAGGACATTGAATTTGCTTCCCTGAATAAACACCGCACGAAGAAAATGCCAATGCATTTTCGAAGATCAAGTACCCTCCGCTTCAATCAACTCTGTGAGTAAAACCTAGTTTGCAGTTTAAAAGAGACAAAATATACAAGATTAACCTTCATAAAGGAAAAATAGCATTATACCAACTCTTTGATACAACTTCTTGGCCATTTCACAATATTAGCCGCTCTTTTGTACTCTTGATCTATCGGACCCTCTGTCCCTAGTCCAGTTTTTCTCCTTCAAGAACTCCAGTTTCCTTTAGATAATCCCTTAATGGCAAGTATTCATCAGAGTTCCAAAACTCGTTTGATTCAACCAGGGCAGCTGCGTCATTTCTTGCTGTTTCCAGTGCGCGGTAATCATGGACCATATCTGCAACTTTAAACTCAGGCAGTCCGCTTTGTTTTTTTCCAAAAAAGTCTCCAGGCCCCCTGAGTTCCAAATCTTTTTCACTGAGTGCAAATCCATCATTTGTTTCCGTCATGATTTTCATTCGCTCTTTTCCTACTTCTGATTTCGGATCGGCAAGGAGAATGCAAAAAGATTGCTTATCTCCTCGGCCAACTCTTCCCCTTAACTGATGGAGCTGTGCAAGCCCAAATCTTTCTGCATCATAGATAACCATCATGGTAGCATTGGGAACATTTACGCCAACCTCAACAACTGTAGTGGAAACAAGAACCTGAATTTCATTCTTGCTGAAAGCCTTCATGACGTTTTCTTTTTCTTCAGGATGCAGTCTTCCATGCATTAGCCCGACATCGTACCGGCCATGGAAATGGTGCATCAAAGTAGCATGGACATCAATAGCATTTTGGACATCCAGTTTGTCTGATTCTTCAATAAGGGGGCATATTACATATACCTGCTGGCCCGCTGAAAGCTCTTTTTCCATAAAGTCCAGAACCCGATCAAGCATTTCCGGCTTGGCCCAATATGTTTCAATTGCTTTTCGACCTGCGGGCATTTCATCGATGATGGATACATCCATTTCCCCAAAGACGGTGATCGCCAAAGTTCTTGGAATAGGAGTAGCGGTCATAAACAGCACATCGGGATTTTCTCCTTTTTCCCTCAGTATTCGGCGCTGTCCTACACCGAATCTATGCTGCTCATCCGTTATAACTAATCCAAGCTTTTCAAACTCCACTTCTTCCTGGATGAGTGCATGGGTTCCTATAAGGACATCAATTTCGCCTTCTTTAAGCTGCTGGAGAATTTCTCTTCTCCGCTTTCCCTTAACTGAGCTAGTTAGAAGTTCACAGCGTAATTCAAATGGCTCAAGCATTGCTTTTAAAGATTCAGCATGCTGCTCTGCCAATATTTCTGTCGGAACCATCAAAGCTCCTTGGAATCCCGCTGTTCTGCTGGCAAATAGCGCAATGGCTGCCACGGCCGTTTTGCCTGAACCTACATCCCCCTGAAGAAGCCTGTTCATACGGTATGGAGATTTCAGATCGGCCAGGATTTCATTTACAACCCTTTTTTGCGCGCTTGTTAGTGAAAAAGGCAAAGAATCTATAAATTCCATTAACCTAGGAAGATCATAGGCTTGTACAATCCCCTTTGACTGCTCTCTTTCAATCTTTCGCAGTGCCTGCATTTTTAATTGAAAATAGAAAAATTCTTCAAAGACGAAACGCCGTCTTCCCTGCTTCAGCTCATTTTCATTTGCAGGAAAGTGAAGGGATCTCATTGCATCTCTTCTATTAAGAAGCCTATATTGCAATAAATAACGTTCAGGCAATGTTTCCTCGATCTCATTCCCGTATTGGGAGAAAGCAAGATTGATAAAGCGCCTTATTCCTTTAACTGTTATTTTGCCTTTAACGGCATAAACAGGTTCAAAATCTTTGTTATTAGAGGCCGCGCCAATTTTCAATTCATTCGCCGTAATGACCTGGCGGTGCTGGTCCCATTTGCCTGTAACTGATACCGTTTCATTCAAAGCGATTTTATTTTTTAAATATGGCTGATTAAACAGGACTACTTGGATAAGATATCGATCGACAAGTACCCTGACCGTCAGCCTCGATCGTTTTCTCCCATAATAGACAAGAGAGGGCTCACTGTGAACCTTCCCTTCCACGGTCACTCTTTCGTCATGTTTGATGTCAGCGAGATCCTTTAGCCTGTAATCCTCGTACCTGTATGGAAAATGCTCAAGCAAGTCCCTGACAGTATTTATATTCATTTCGGCCAGTGATTCTGCTGTTTCCTCGCCTATACCTTTAACAGCCGTAACAGACTGGATTAAGTTTTGATTCACGTTTATTGAGCAGCATGCCAATTTAATTTTAATGTATCCGTGTTCAAGGCAGACCGCCAACCCTCCCTGCGCAGTTTCTTTTGTTCTGCAGGCATTTAAATGCCTAATTTATACCTAGCACATTTTTATTTAAATATGCAAATAAATGAATCACTCCTAAGCATTAATTTATGTCAGTTGAACACCCTCGTGCTTTCAGAATAATTCCTTTGCATATTTTTTAAATATTTGGCTTTGTAAAGGTTGCCTGTTGATTTCCGCTCACAAAGCTCGCTTTCCGCGGGCGGTCCGAGAGCCTCCTCAAGCATTAAGCCTGCGGGGTCTCCCTTTGATCCGCACTCCCGCAGGACTTTGAATAAACATCGTTGAAAACACACCGCACGAAGGAAATGCGAATGCATTTTCGCGGGATTAGCGACTTCAGCCCCAATCAACAAAGTGCCCAAAACAACATCGCCATTTAACACAGCCTAATATTCTCTGTGCGGAAAGAAAATCAAGCTTTTTAAACAGGCAAAAAGCGAAGGCAATGCCCTCGCTTTTGTCATTATTATTCAATTGAGAAGATGAAAGAGTATAGCGGCTGTTTGCCATCATGCACTTCCACTTCGACATCTTCATACTTTTCTTCAACATAGCTGATCAGTGCGTCTACCTCTTCCTCTGCGGCATCTTCACCTTTTAAAATGGTTAAGATTTCAGAATCTTCGTCGATCATTTGATCAAGAAGGTCTTTGGCGGATTGCACTCTATCTTTGTTTTTTACAACTATTTTCCCATCCGCTATGCCCATGAAATCATCTTTTTCAATTTCAAGTCCGTCAATGCTCGTATCCCGGACAGCAAATGTGATCTGGCCGGTTTTAACATGCTGAAGGGCATCTATCATGCCTGCCTCGTTTTGAGCAAGGTCTGCACCTGGATTAAAGGCAAGAAGCGCTGCCATTCCTTGAGGGACAGTTTTTGATGGAACAACTACTGCTTCTTCCTCTGTCACTTCTGCAGCCTGCTGTGCTGCCATGATAATATTTTTATTGTTTGGTAAAATAATGACTTTCTTTGCATTCACTTCTTTGATGGCTTTCACGATATCCTCCGTACTTGGATTCATCGTTTGCCCGCCTTCAATGACTGCATGCGCCCCGATGCTGCGGAAAAGATCAGCGATTCCGCTTCCCATTGATACCGTAACAATACCGTACTCTTGCTTTTCTTTCGGCTTTGTTTCGACAGCTAAAGGTGTCTGGACATCCTCTACCAAATTTGTATGCTGCTGGCGCATATTCTCAATCTTCATATTGATTAAACTCCCGTAGCGCTGGCCATACGTTAAGCAATCGCCAGGCTGCTCGGAGTGAATATGTACTTTTACTAGCTGCTCATCTGCAATAACTAACAGAGAATCACCATATTGGCTTAAATCCTGGCGGAATTTTTCCTCTGAGAAAGGGTTAGCAGATAGCTTTTCACCTTCAAACTTCACCATAAACTCAGTGCAATAGCCGAACTCAATATCTTCAGTGTTCATGAAACTATGAATATTTTTGTGATGTTCTGCGCTTACCAGGTCATCCATCTTTGGAAGGGCAGCCGGTGTATCCGGAAGTTTCTCGCCTTTAAGCACTGCAAGGAATCCCTCATAGACAAAAACAAGGCCTTGGCCGCCACTGTCTACAACACCCACTTCTTTTAGAACAGGCAGAAGGTCTGGAGTCCGGTTTAACGAAGCTTTTGCTTCTATTAAAACCTCCTCCATGATGGCAATAATATCATCTTCATTTTTCGCGGCCTGTATAGCCTTCTTGGCAGAATCCTTGGCAACGGTTAAAATCGTTCCTTCTACAGGTTTCATTACGGCTTTATAGGCAGTCTCAACCCCTGAATTCAAGGCATCAGCAAACTCTTTTCCATTAATAGCGGCTTTCTGCTCAATGGCTTTGGAGAAGCCGCGGAACAGCTGGGAAAGGATTACCCCGGAGTTTCCGCGGGCACCCATTAACAAGCCTTTAGAGAGAGCAGAGCCCACTTTTCCGATATGTTCCTGAATATTACTCTTAACTTCCTTTGCACCGGAAGTCATGGACAAATTCATGTTTGTTCCCGTGTCTCCATCAGGAACAGGGAAAACGTTTAATGCATCTACTAATTTTGCATTAGCAGATAAATGGTTCGCTCCTTGTATAACCATTTCGGCAAAAAGCTTCCCATCTAAAACTTTTTTTGACACAAGTCTTTCCTCCTCACTACGGGTTCGTTACACGAACTCCCTGAACGTAAATATTAACCGAGTCTGTGCTGAGCCCCACTGTTTTATCAAGGGTGTACTTTACTTTAGATTGCACGTTGTGGGCAACCTCGGAAATTTTCGTTCCGTAACTTACAATAATATACATGTCGATATGTACTTCATCTTCTTCCTGGCGCACAATCACTCCGCGCGTGAAATTCTCTTTGCGAAGAATATCGGTTAAGCCATCTTTAATTTGATTCTTAGAGGCCATTCCTACAATGCCATAGCAGTCCACTGCTGCTCCGCCTGCAATCGTTGCAATAACGTCATTTGAGATATCAATTTGCCCGAAATTAGTTTTTAGTTCGATGGACATGTTTCGTTCCCCCTTTGGAAATTGCTTTATATTAAGAAAAGCGCACTGCGTTCAAACGCTCCCATTCAAGCCGGAGCGCTTGCATTCCACTTGAAACTGCCGCTAAGCCCAAGCCGCAAAATAAAAACATGCTGCTTTATTCAGCCAGACAGCATTCTTCCTAACTCCAAAGCTTTAAGCATATCTTATGACATTTTACTATATGGGCTGTGAATTTGAAAGTCATACTTCCCCATCTCTATTATAGCTCATGTTGCCTACCCCTATGTCAAGGAAATTTTCTTGAAAGCAAACTATTGCAATCAGAAGGGTTGTGTGATAAATTATTAAAGTATCTTTTAATGTCGAAAGCCGAACAGGATTTTCACATTAATTCAGATGGATGAATCTGACGATTGCAAATGAAAGCATGAAAAATAGTTTCAGCTTTGGTATAGTAAGGAGGGAAACATACATGCCACGCAAATGTGTTGTAACTGGTAAAAAGACAACTTCAGGTAACGCACGTTCTCACGCGATGAACGCTAACAAGCGTACTTGGGGTGCTAACCTTCAAAAGGTACGTATTCTTGTAGACGGCAAGCCTAAACGTGTTTGGGTTTCTGCAAGAGCACTTAAATCAGGTAAAGTAGAGCGTGTTTAATATGCTCGGGACATCCTATATTGGATGTCCTTTTTATTTGCCGGAATTTTACTCCACTATCAGTCTCCCCAATTCTGCAAAAAATAAAAGCACCCCGTGGAGAGGTGCCCAGTTTGACTCTGATAACTGCTTTTTATCTGTTTTTGAAATGTATGGGTTTAGCCCTTTTTGAAGGTTCCTAGCATGGCACGTACAATGCCCCCTAAAAATTTCGGAAGTTTAATTGTATAAAATCTCATTACTCGTGTCCCTCCTCACGATCTTACGCATCCATTCTGTCCTTAAATCGTCCTTACTATCTTATTCAAATAATGAAAGATAAGTACTCATGATTTCTAAAAATGATTAGAAAGCAATTTCAACTTAGACAGATGTCTGGCTTTTGGCACCATAGGCTGGCGCCTTCAGCTTTTCAATTAATCCTTGCTTCTTACAACCATTAATATGCCTTCAGTAAAAGAAAAAGTACCATAATCGTTATTAAGTTCATTACTTATACATAGTGTTGAACCAATAGGAATTGTATGATTTGCCAGCGGATACTTGAAATCCTTTAGCGTAATGCCTTTGACTTCCATGGTGATCGGGATAAAAGAAATGTACTTAAACCTTTTATTTTTTTGTATCGTGTACTCCCCAGCGGGTTTTATATAGACTATATTTTTTCTGTCGATTATTTCAATTTGAACAGGGTTCTTTTGCAGAACAGGCTTTATAAGAAGCTGAATATTAGCGAATAAGTGATCAAGCCTTCCTCCTGTTGCCCCGAATAGCCGTATTCTCTCCAGACTCTGCTCGAGCGCCCAATTCAATGCAAGCTCCATGTCTGTTTCATCTTTTTCCGGCTTGAATCTGTTTAGCTCTTTTACTTTTTCCTTAATCAATGACAATTCCTCCAGTGTCACTGAATCAAAATCGCCAAATGCAAGTTGTGGCTGAATGCCATTTTGGATCAGTGTCAGAACTCCTCTATCTACACCGACCCACATATCGCTATCATTTTCATAAAGTGACAGATCCGGAAGCAGGTCCTCCGGTCCCCCTGCCAGAATATTTATCTTCATTAATTATTCACTCCATTTTTTAAAAAACGCTGCATCAAGAGGCGCTCACGCCGCTCTAAGAACTTCTCTTATATTTGCAAAAAAGCCAGCTGCTGCACAGCTGGCTTCTTTTTATCTTGAACCTTTTAAAGCTGCAATCGCCTTGGCTCTGTCTTTTTGATTATAAATAGCAGATCCGGCAACCAGGACATTGGCTCCTGCATCGATACATTGCTTGGCTGTTTCTTCGTTTACGCCGCCGTCAATCTCGATTTCAATTTCCAGCCCTTTAGAATCTGCCATCTCCTTAACTGCTGCAATTTTCGAAAGGACGGAAGGAATGAATTTCTGGCCCCCAAAGCCAGGATTAACGGACATCAGCAGAACCATATCGATATCTTCGATGATATGCTCAATTGCATTTACAGGGGTAGCCGGATTTAGGACCACACCTGCTTTTACACCAAAAGACTTTATAAAATGGACGGTTCTATGCAGGTGCCGGGATGCTTCTACATGTACTGTTATATAGTCGGCTCCTGCTTTTGCAAATGCCTCAATATATGCATCCGGGTTTTCAATCATCAGATGGACATCCAATGGAAGCTTCGTGACTGGACGAATAGCATCCACAATTAAAGGGCCAATCGTGATATTGGGAACAAAGTGGCCGTCCATTACATCCACATGGATATAATCTGCTCCTCCCCGTTCTACATCCTTAATCTCTTCTCCTAAGTTGGAAAAATCGGCTGATAAAATAGAAGGTGCGATTTTAACCATCAATTAATACCTCGGCTTTCTATCTTTTATTTCCTGTAAGAACGTTTTGTAATGCTCGTACCTGTAGGAAGGAATTTCACCGTTTTCACTTGCAGTCTTCACGGCGCACTTTGGCTCTGCCATATGGAGGCATCCCCTGAATTTGCATTCCTCGCTCTTCGCCTGAATTTCAGGAAAGCAAAAGTTCAATTCTTCCATTTCAATATCAGTGAAATCCAGAGAACTGAATCCTGGAGTATCTGCAACAAGCCCCTTGCCTACCTCGATGAGCTCTACATGCCTTGTCGTGTGCTTCCCCCTGCCCAGGTGTGAAGATATATCATTGGTTTTCAGCTCCAAATCTGGCCTTAACACATTTAACAGGGAGGATTTTCCCACACCAGACTGTCCGGCAAACACCGAGATCTCACCTTCCAAATATGGCATTAGATCCTTGACTCCTTCTTCTGTTTCGGAGGAAGCGAGCAGGACATCATATCCAGCCTGGCGGTAATCTGCTGCATATTGCTGAATCTGTTTATATTCCTCTTGATTTGTCAGGTCAATTTTTGTAATACAAATAATTGGCTTAATATGGTTGTATTCAACCAGGACAAGGAACCGATCTAAAAGCGTTGTGCTAAACCCGGGCTCCACTGCGGAAAATACAAGAATAGCCTGGTCCACATTTGCAATCGGAGGCCGGATCAGTTCATTTTTCCGGTCCTTCACTTCTAGAATATAACCTTCAGTATTATTCTCGGCCTGGAAAACCACTTCATCACCGACGAGCGGGTTTACCTTATTTTTGCGGAAAACACCGCGTCCGCGGCACTGGATCGTTTCATCACCGCTTAACACATAATAAAACCCGCTTAAGGCTTTAATAATTTTGCCCTCAGGCATAGCAACACTCCTTGCTTAAGATTCTTCAGGATAAGGAACTTCATTTTGTTCATAAACCTTGCCATCTATCTGTACTTTATAGAAGCCATTTTGTTCCGGAGCAATAGTCATATCAATAGTTATGATTGTATCTTCCTCAATAAACTGATCCACTGCCGGTGCATCTCCAGTATTATTCATATCCCTAAAAAATATTTGAACATGCTGAGGCTCTCCTTCTACGGCAGGCTGGTATGGGACGTTTATATCCACATTCACCGTTTTTGGAGGAAGTTCTTCTTTACCTTTTGAAAGTACCACAGTAACCTTCTGGCCTCTTGTCAGGTTTGTTCCAGGCGCAGGATCTTGTTTTATAACAAGACCTTCTGGAACTTCATCATGGTACTCAGCTTCAGCATATTCTATGTTTAAGCCTGAAGACTCTTCATATTCCTGGAGGCCTTTTTCATTATATCCCTGTAAATTCTTCAATGAGATTGGAGCAGGCCCTTTGCTGACGGTAAATACCAAGTCTGTTTCCTCAGGCACGACAAGATCGCCTTCTGAAAAGTTTTGGTCGAGGATTGCGCCTGCCGGCTCGCTTTCATTATTTTCTTCGTTCTTTTTTATGCTTTTAAAACCTTTGCCTTCCAGCAATCGAACCACTTCATCAAATTCGCGGCCCTGGTAATCGGATAGTTCAAACTTTTCCTTGCCGGTGCTTTCATAGATGTCTATGGAGGTTCCTTCTTTAACGGTTCTACCCGCTTTCGGGTCCGTTTTAACCACATGTCCTTCTTCTATTTCAGGGTCGCTGATCGGTATGGATTCATTGACGGCAAACCCTGCAGCAACAAGCTCTGCCACGGCATCTTCCACTTCTTTTCCAGACACATCGGGAACCTGGACATCCTTCGGCTCCAGGAGGTCTGGAAGAACAGTTACAGCCAAAACACCTAATGCAATGAGTGTAAGGAACATTGATACCAAAATGAACGGCCATTTCTTTTTCTTTTTCTTTTTCTTTTTCTTCTTTTCCTGCTTTTGCTTAGCAACCGGCTGGGTATCAGCCTTAGGATCTTTTGCATGGACAAGTGTCTCATCCATATTTTGATATGGCCGGTCATCTGTAATGACAGGAATTGCTTTAGTGGCATCATCATCAATCGGAGCCATAAACTTTTCTTCATGGAGCCGTTCCGGATCCAGCGCTGTTCTTATATCCTCTTCCATTTCATCCACCGTATCATACCGATGGAAAGGATCTTTGGCTGTTGCTTTTAAAACAATATTTTCAACGCTCTGCGGTATAGACGGATTCCACCTTTTAAGTGATGGTGTCTCCGATTGCAGATGCTTTAGGGCAATCGATACAGCAGATTCACCTGAGAATGGCAACCTGCCAGTCAGAAGCTCGAACATTACAATTCCAAGGGAGTAGATATCCGACTTTCTGTTTGCCATTCCTCCCCTGGCCTGTTCAGGAGAAAGATAATGAACAGATCCCAAAACAGAGTTAGTCTGGGTTATACTTGTAGCACTTAAAGCCATAGCGATGCCAAAATCTGTGATTTTAACATTTCCATGCCTGTCTACTAGAATATTATGCGGTTTAATATCCCGGTGGATAATATGGTTTTGGTGGGCATGTGATATAGCGGAAGTGAGCTGTTTCATAATCTCCAGCGCTTCATCAATACGCACCGGGCTGTTTTGCTGTATGTATTGCTTTAAGGTTTGTCCATCTACATATTCCATCACAATATAATAGATTGAATCCTCTTCGCCAACATCATAAATATTTACTATATTCGGGTGGGCTAAGCTGGTAGCAGATTGGGCTTCACGATGAAAACGGCGGATAAATTCTTCATCTTCGGCAAAGTCCAGCCGGAGTACTTTGACGGCTACATCGCGGTCAAGAATCATATCATGGGCCAGGTAGACATTTGCCATGCCCCCTCCGCCAATCATATCGAGAATTTTATAGCGGCCGCTTATTCTTCTGCCTTTAATCATTTTTTATCACCCGCTCTCACTGCCATCATAAAACTCGACAATCACGAGTGTAATGTTATCCTCGCCGCCATTATGGTTAGCCTGCTCGATTAGCACTGTGGCTTTTTCCTCAAGATTTCGTGCACTCTTGAGAATTTCGTCCATTTCCGATACTGTTACCTTGTTGGATAAGCCGTCAGAGCACAGCAATAATAAGTCGCTTTCTTCAAAAGTGATGGTTTTGATATCCATTTCAACCGATGATTCCGTTCCCAATGCCCTGAGAAGGACATTTTTTCTTGGGTGATGCTCGGCATCTTCCTTTGTAATTTGCCCTGAACGAACAAGTTCGTTCACAAGAGAATGATCTTCCGTCAGCTGCTGGAAACCTAATTCATTTAGGATATAGCAGCGGCTATCGCCTATATTGGCAATAGTTGAAAAACGGTCCGTACAGATAGCCGCAACAATGGTTGTACCCATCCCCTCACATTCTGCGTTCTCTTTCGAATGTTCAAAAAGGATTTTGTTCACCTGGTCAATATGCTTCCTCAGCCAATCTTCGGCTTGTTCAGCTGTTTGGATTTCATCCGATTGTTCCCAGAACTCCTTTAGACTGGTTAAGGTCATTTCACTGGCAACATCGCCAGCGCGGTGGCCGCCCATGCCATCTGCGACGATGGCAAGGCGCTGCCCGCTGCTGTTCATAAAGATGCCGCCATTATCTTCATTATGCTGTCTGACTTTGCCACGATCTGTCATAAAAACAGCTCTCATTCTGTCACCTCGTCTCCTCTTTTCGCTCCTTTGCACGAAGTTGTCCACATGCTGCATCTATATCATGACCGTGCTCGCGGCGAATCGTTACATTAACGCCATGTTTCTTTAAAGTTTTTTCAAAAGCAAAAATTTGATCCTTTGGTGTTCGCACATAATCCCTTTCAGGCACATAGTTTACCGGAATCAGATTGACATGGCACTTAACATCCTTGATGAGTTTTGCCAATTCCTCTGCGTGTTCAACCTGGTCATTGACACCACCGAATAAACCATATTCGAAGCTGACACGCCTTCCTGTCTTATTAATATAATACCTGATGGATTCCATAAGATCAGGTAATTTATAAGCCCGGTTTATCGGCATCAGGCGGCTTCTGATCTCTGTATTCGGGGCATGCAGGGATATAGCAAAGTTGATCTGCATATTCTCATCCGCAAATTTATAAATTTTAGGGATGATGCCGCTTGTGGAAACAGTAATATGGCGTGCACCGATATTAAGGCCTTTGTCATGGTTGATGATTTTTAAGAACGAAAGCATATGCTCATAGTTGTCAAAAGGCTCACCAATGCCCATGATTACAACCGAGCTGACACGTTCACTTGTTTCATCAAGTGCCTGTTGTACTTTTACGACCTGGGCAACGATTTCTCCTGCTTCCAGGTTGCGTTTTAATCCGCCTAATGTGGAAGCGCAGAAAGTACAGCCGATTCGGCAGCCTACTTGAGTTGTAACACACACAGAATTTCCATAATCATGCCTCATCAGCACGGTTTCAATCGAATACCCATCGTGAAGTTCAAAAAGAAATTTAATTGTTCCGTCAGCTGATTCCTGCTGGATAATGGTTTTAAGAGTTGTCAAAGAAAAATTCTCCGACAATAAATCCCTTAATCCTTTTGACAAGTTTGTCATTTCTTCAAAGGATGAGACTCTTTTTATATATAGCCAATCAAATATTTGCTCCGCACGGAAAGCTTTCTCATTATTTTCTTTAAGCCAGTTTTTCAACTCATGCAGCTGTAAAGTGTAAATAGATGGCTTTTGTTCGGCTGTTGCTGTTTTCTCAGTTGCTGTTTGTTCCATTTATTGCACCTTCTTTCTCAGACAGGCAATGTAAAACCCGTCCGAACCTATATCTTGCGGCAAAATTTGCAGTTCATATCCGTCTATAAACGGAGTAATAGCTTTTGGCATTCGCTCCCGGACTGATATGTCTCCTTCAAAGTCCGCACTTTCATTTAAAAATGACTGTACGACATGCTGGTTTTCTTCCTTGTCAACTGTACACGTACTATAAACTAGAATACCACCTTTTTTCAGCAAAGGCGAAACGGCAGCCAATAGATTTCTCTGAACCTTGTGAAGATGGTATAAATCCTCTTCCTTTTTCGTGTATTTCATATCCGGTTTTCTTCTCATAACACCGAAGCCCGAACATGGTGCATCCACTAAAATCCGGTCAAAAGATCCTTTTTCATAATGCTCTTGCACTTTCCTGCTGTCAAGCGCATTTGCCTTGATGTTGGATAATCCCAGTCTCATGGCATTATCATTAATCAGCTTAACCTTATGCTCGTGAAGATCCAGCGAGATGACCTGTCCAGTATTTTGCAGATTTTCCGCAATGTGCGTTGATTTTCCTCCAGGAGCAGCACAGGCATCCAATATGGTTTCATTCTGATTTCCGCCAAGCGCATAGGCAACGAGCATGGAGCTCTCGTCCTGTATCGTTATCAGCCCTTCTTTAAAGGCTTGGGAGTTTGCCAAATTACCTCTCAAGCACTTAATGGCTACGGGAATAAACGGGCTCGCTTCCACCTCATAGCCTTCTTCCTCAAGAAGCGATAAGCATTCCTCTCTTGAGGCCTTGACCTCATTCACCCTTGCAGTCTGCAGTGGCGCAGTCAAATTGATTTCGCACATTTTCTTCGTCTCTTCATAGCCAAGCTGATCAACCCATCTTCTTACGAGCCACAAGGGATGGCTGGTTTCAATGGAAAGCCGCTCAACCGGATCCTCAATTTGCTCAAGGGATGGAAGCCCTTGCCTTTGAATATTTCTCAGCACGCCATTAACCATACCGGAAATTCCTTTATGTCCCTTCCGCTTGGCAATTTCCACTGCCTCGAAAATAGCTGCACGGTCAGGGATCTTATCCAGGTAAACCATCTGATAAAGGGTCAGCCTTAACAGCTGCTTTACCCAGCTCTCGACTTTTTTATTTCCTTTTAAAAAGGGGTTCAAATAAAAATCAAGGGTCATCCGGCGCTGAAGAGTGCCATAAGTTAATTCTGTAAGAAGGCCAATATCTTTCTGGCTGATTTCATTCTTTTTTATGGCGTTATTCAGCAAAAGATTGCTGTAGGACTGACTTTTTTCAATGGTTTCCAGCAGTTCTAATGCAGTTTCTCTGACATTTTTAGTCTTTTGATTCTTCATTCGCTATCTCCCAGGCGGCCACCGGCAGAAAGATGGGAGCCTGCCCCTCTTAAAAATTGTTCTGCAGGCATCTTTTTCTTGCCCGAAGGCTGCAGCTCTGTTATTTTGATAGCTGTATCATTTCCGGTTGCAACTACTAACCCATCTTCTTCTAGTCGGATAATCGTCCCAGGTGCCTCGTTGCCTGCTAATTTTGTCTTTTCTGAACTCCAGACTTTAATCACTTTGCCATCAAATGTTGTATAAGCAACTGGCCATGGGTTCAAACCCCTGATATGATTGTAGATTTCCTCCCCAGTTTTGTTCCAGTCGATTTTTTCCTGCTCACGTTTAATGTTATAAGCGAAAGTGGCGTCCTTATCATTTTGCTTTATAGGTGTCAACTCGCATTTCAGCAGCTTTGGCAATGTTTCAGACAAAAGCTTTGAACCAGCTGCGCTTAATTTATCATGCAGTGTGCCTACTGTATCTGTCTTAGTGATAGGCACTTCCACCTGTGTTAAAATATCGCCTGCATCAAGCTTCTCAGCCATATACATGATTGTAATGCCCGTCTTATCCTTTCCCTGTAAAATGGAATAATGGATCGGTGCCCCGCCGCGCAGTTCAGGAAGAAGCGAAGCGTGGACGTTGATGCAGCCATGTTTTGGCGCTTCCAAAAGCTCTTTTGGCAAAATTTGGCCAAAAGCAGCAGTTACGACCAAATCAGGCTTAAGTGCAAGAATTTTTTCCAGTTCCTCAGGCTGCCGGATTTTCTCAGGCTGGTGCACAGGAATGCCCTGCTTTTCAGCTTCCACTTTGACAGGCGGAGGAGTGAGGACTTTCTTTCTTCCCACGGGCCTGTCAGGCTGGGTGACGACTCCAATCACTTCATAGCCGTCCTTTATTATTTGCTGCAATACCGGTACAGAAAAATCGGGTGTCCCCATAAATACAATCTTTGTCATTCAGCTTCCAATCCTTCCAACTCTTCTTCATTCAAATACTTGGTCACTTTTGATGTAAATAAAACTCCGTGCAAATGATCAATTTCATGCAGGATCGCTCTTGCCAGAAAGCCTTCAGCTTCGAGTGTATAGTATTTCCCTTTGCGGTCCTGAGCCTTTATTTTTACATAATCAGGCCTCGTAACTTCACCATATAAACCTGGAAAGCTTAAGCATCCTTCAGTCCCTGTCTGTTCTCCATCTGTTTCAAGAACTTCCGGATTGATCATCTCGATAGTGCCAAATTCATCATCTATATCAACGATGGCGATTTGCTTGTCAAGGCCGATTTGCGGAGCAGCCAGCCCGACACCATCAAATTCAATCATCGTATCGTACATATCATTTAATAATTTGCCCAGCTTTTTATCAAAAACCTGTACAGATTCGCATTCTGCCTCCAGGATTTCAGCCGGGTACGTTACTATTTTTTTAACCGCCAAAACATTTCCTCCATTTTTATCTATTTTCAACCATTTTTTGATTAATCATAACCGGATTTATGCCAGCATAAATATTTACATTAAAATATATGGATTCAGGTCCACTGAAATGGCAAGGCCTCCTGCAGCAATTTCATGCTGATAATTATCAAGGACCTTTTTCAGTGCCCGACCAAGCTCAGGTTCCCGCTTGTATTTTATCAGACATTGATAGCGATATCTATTATTGATCCGCGGAATTGGCGATGCAACCGGGCCAAGCACAATGCTTTCCGCCGATAGTCGCGACTGAATATATTGTGTTATTTTTTCAGTTACGGAAACGGACTTCATTAATTCTTCATGGCTGACGGTAACAAGGGAGATATAGTAGAAAGGAGGGTATCTATGAATTTTGCGGACCATCATTTCCCTTTCATAGAACTTATCGTAATCCTGCTCTCCTGAAAGCTCGACACTGTAATGTTCAGGTGTATAGGTTTGGATAATAACCTCACCCTCAAGCTCATGCCTCCCTGCGCGCCCGCTGACCTGGGTCAAAAGCTGGAAGGTTTTTTCCGAAGAACGAAAATCAGGCAGATGGAGCATTGTATCGGCGGAAAGCACACCTACTAATGTAATATTGGGAAAATCAAGGCCCTTTGCAATCATTTGCGTACCAAGGAGAATATCCGCATGACCTTCCTGAAATTGGTCCAACAGCTTTTCATGAGATCCCTTTCTGCTGGTAGTGTCCACATCCATCCTGATGACCTTTGCTTCCGGCAAAACCTTTGCCAGCTCTTCTTCAACCTTCTGTGTCCCGGTTCCAAAATAACGGATATGTTCACTTTCACATTCCGGGCATGTATTTGGGACAGATGCTTCATACCCGCAATAATGGCATTTCATTTGCTGGTTAAACCGGTGATAAGTCAAGGAGATGTCACAGTGCGGACAATTAATGACATAGCCGCAATCCCTGCACATAACAAAAGAGGAATGCCCTCTTTTATTGAGAAATAAGACAATCTGTTCCTTCTTTTCCAGCCGGTCTTTTATTTTATCAAGGAGCACCCTGGAGAACATGGAACGATTGCCTTCCCGGAGCTCTTCTCTCATGTCAATAATTTCAACTGACGGCAAAGACTGGTTATTCATCCTTTTAGGCAGGGATAGGAGCTGATATACTCCTTTGTGGGCTCTTGCAAACGATTCAAGTGAAGGAGTTGCACTGCCTAGAACGACCGGACATTTATACTTTCCAGCCCTTTCGATCGCCACATCCCTTGCATGGTACCTTGGGTTTTCCTCCTGTTTGTAGCTTGTCTCGTGCTCTTCATCAATAATGACAATCCCGAGGTTTTCAAAAGGAGCAAAGATTGCGGATCGTGCTCCGACAACCACCTTTACTTCCTTCCTTTGAATCTTTCTCCATTCATCATACTTTTCCCCCGCAGAAAGGCCGCTGTGCATAACGGCAACCTGATCGCCGAATCTTCCTTTAAAGCGGTTGACCATTTGCGGAGTTAACGAAATTTCGGGAACCAGGACAATCGCTTCTTTTCCGTCCTGAAGAACCCTTTGAATCGATTGAAGATATACCTCTGTCTTGCCGCTGCCTGTTACGCCATACAGCAAAAACGTTCCATGCCTTTTTTCCTCTATGGAATTCAGGATGGGGATAATTGCTTTTCTCTGCTCTTCGGTCAAGGGCAGTGGTTCTGTTCTTTTAAACTCTCGGTCTCCAAAAGGATTACGATAAATTTCTACTTCTTTTTGACCAAGCAACCCTTTTTGGATGAGCCCTTTTATTGTTGACGAGGTTATTCTGAGGAAGGAGAATAGCTCTTTTTGTTCGATCGGGCTGTCATCCTGAAGGAAGTATTCAAGCACCTCTTTTTGCTTGGTTGCATTAGCAGGCAGCTTTTCAATGTATTCCGCAAGGCCATTTCGGTCTGCGGCTGGAAATACCTGCTTTACTTTTTTCTTTTTCACACGTTCTTTTACTTGATAGATAATGTCAATATTCCCATTGGTAGCTTCTTTCTGCAAAAGCGACAGAGTTCCATCCTTCACTGCTTCATCCCAGGTGATTGCCTCAGTATTTTCAAAAAGAGTTTGCACTTTTTCAGGAAGCGCCACACGGTCTGCCTTTTCCGCCAATACTAGTTTTTTTTCATATTTTGCCTTAAGGGCTGCTGGCAGCATTGCCTGGTAGGCTGATATTTTATAGCATAGTGTTTTCTCTGTCAGCCAATCTCCCAGAGACAGAAGCTCCTGATTTAGGACAGGATTTAAATCCATTGGTTCTGCAATGGACTTTAATTGGCTGAATTCCGATTCTGTTTTCAGGCCAGTTACAAAACCCTGGATCTTCCTTGGTCCGAATGGAACGATGACCCTCATGCCAGGCTGAATTACACCTGCCAAATGGCCAGGTATTTTATAGTCAAACGCTCGGTCTGTCTGCTTGGCAGGTACATCAACAATTACACTGGCAATATTCATTTCTGCTCATCCTTTAGTAAAATCGCAGCTTCCTGAAGAATCTTTGCAGCAACATCTTTTTTGGACATAAGAGGGAGCTCTTCTGAAGTTCCATCTTTTTTAAACAAAGTAACAATATTGGTGTCTGTCCCAAAGCCGGCACCTTCAGAAGTTACATTATTGGCAACGATCATATCGGCGTTTTTCTTCTTCAGCTTGCCTTTTGCATATACATCAACCCGTTCAGTTTCAGCAGCAAAGCCTATTAAAATCTGGCCCTTCTTTTTCTGCCCGAGTTCAAACAAAATATCTTTTGTTCTTTCAAGCTCCAATACTTCGTCTCCAGGCTGCTTCTTCATTTTTTGGCTAAAGCACACTTTAGGACGATAATCGGAAACTGCAGCTGTTTTTATAACAATATTGGCATTTTCATATTCTTCCATTGCAGCATGATACATTTCTTCGGCGCTTTCAATATTTATAAGCTTTACGCCATCTGGGGCTTTAATGGACACAGGTCCGGAAATTAAAGTTACTTCTGCACCGGCAGCAACTGCTTCTTCCGCAATCGCATAGCCCATTTTTCCCGAAGAATGGTTGGTGATGTAACGGACCGGATCAATTTTCTCCCTCGTTGGACCTGCTGTAATCACAACTTTTCTTCCTGCAAGATCTTGCTTGGGCTTGCTGAAAAACAAGCTGATCGTCTCTGTAATCTTCTCAGGCTCTTCCAATCTGCCTTTGCCAACATACCCGCATGCAAGATAACCTTCAGAAGGTTCGATAAACCTGCAGCCAAAGCTGTATAACGTTTCAATATTTTTCTGGACTGCCGGATGGCTATACATATGTACATTCATTGCAGGAGCAATCCAAATAGGCGATGTTGCAGCCAATAAGGTTGTTGTGATCATGTTATCCGCTATTCCGTTCGCCAGCTTTCCAATCACATTAGCTGTGGCCGGAGCCACAAGTATCAAATCTGCCCAGTCTGCAAGATCAATATGGGCAATCACCTTTGAATCTTTTTCATCAAAGGTATCAGTATAAACATCGTTTCTCGACAAAGCCTGAAATGTTAGGGGAGCCACAAATTTTGCTGCAGAGTCACTTAATATAACTTTTACATCCGCTCCCGCCTGGGTAAGCTTGCTCGTCAATGCTGCTGCTTTATATACAGCAATTCCCCCCGTAACGCATAATAATATTTTTTTGCCTGTCAGCATTATTAGACCCCACCAATCTTAGCTAAAATAATCATATTTATTCAAAGGCCTGGCGCTTCCTTAAACAGCTTTATAAAATGCTATTTTCTCAAATGGCCAGTGCCGGACGAGTGATTGTATTTTGGCAAGAGAATGCCATGATAGTTTTATTATGCAAGAAGTTCAGTCATTTTTCATCTATTAAAACCGAAAGACCTTTAATAATTGGCTGTGTTAAAGCTTTTGTTGATTTTGGCACTCTGTTGATTGTAGCGGTAGGAGCGAGCCAAAGGAGACCCCGCAGGCCCGTGGATGCTCCCTGACCGCCCGCTGTTCGCTGAGCGCCTGTAGCGGAAATCAGCAGGCAAGTTTAACAGAACTATCATGAAAAGAAATAAAAATAACAACCTTTTTGAAAGGTTGTTATTCAGCGGTTTTACTCGTATGATTCATTAGCCTTTTTCTCGCCCAGACGGTAATGAAGCTGGTCTGCATGGATTTCTTCCAGGGCTTTGCCGACATTTTTATGTGATTTATAGCTTTCAAGCTGTGGCCTCGCGTTTAATTGCATCTTACGTGCACGTTTGGCAGCAACGGAAACAAGTGAATATTTGGAATCAATCTTAGTCATTAAAGAATCAATAGAAGGATAAAGCATCTTTATTCAGCCTCCAGCATCTTTTTATATTTCGGTTCTACACGTTCCCTGCGGCAGTGTTCAGCTACCACAATGGATTTAATTCTCTCGCAGGCAAGGTCGATTTGATCATTTTCCACCACATAATCGTAGAGGTTCATCATTTCAATTTCTTCTTTTGCCACACTCATGCGATTGTTAATAATATCTTCCGTTTCTGTCCCTCTAGTGACAATACGGTTTTTAAGCTCAGATAAGCTTGGAGGTACAAGGAAAATAAACAACCCCTCAGGAAATTTCTCACGGACCTGGCGGGCACCTTGAACTTCTATTTCCAGGAATACATCTTTGCCGCGGTCCAGAGTATCTCTTACATAATCTACCGGCGTACCGTAATAATTCCCTACAAACTCGGCATATTCAAGCAGTTTGTCCTGACGGATCAGTTCTTCAAATTCCTCACGGGTTTTGAAAAAATAATCAACCCCGTCTACTTCTCCCTCTCTTGGCGCTCTCGTTGTCATGGAAATAGAATACTCAAATGAGGTATCAGGCTGTGAAAATATTTCTTTTCTAACAGTTCCTTTTCCTACACCTGAGGGTCCGGATAGAACAATTAATAACCCTTTTTCTTTCATTTAAACAATCCTACCCTTCCTCAATAATTTCATCACGGTCGTTTAATCGGTGTGCGACAGTTTCCGGCTGGACCGCAGACAAAATGACATGGTCACTGTCCATTACGATAACAGCCCGGGTCCGTCTTCCGTATGTCGCATCTATTAAAGAGCCCCGGTCACGCGCGTCCTGAATAATCCGTTTGATTGGGGCAGATTCGGGACTAACTATAGATATTATCCGGTTGGCAGAAACGATATTGCCAAAGCCGATATTGATCAGTTTAATTGACATTTGGGTCCTCCAATCATCAGTTATTTATTTTGACCCCCAGAGCCGCAATCTAAACAACTGCTATTCAATATTTTGAATTTGTTCCTTCAATTTTTCCAATAGACTCTTTATTTCAACCACTTCTGCAGCTATCGCCGCATCATTCGCCTTGGAACCAATCGTATTGGCTTCCCTGTTCATCTCCTGCAATATGAAATCGAGCTTCCTTCCAACTGGTTCTGTAAGCTGAAGTGTTTTTTCAAATTGGCCAATATGGCTTTGCAGCCTTGTCAGTTCCTCATTAATATCCGCTTTATCAGCAAACACCGCAACCTCTGTTAATATCCGTGGCTCATCAATCTGGCCATCCAGATAATCCTTTATACGCTTTTCCAATCTTTCCTGGTATTGCTGAACTACTTTTGGAGAGAACTCGCGCAGCAGGTTTACTCTTTTGCTTAATAAACTGAGATGGCTTCGGACATCTTTTTCCAACTCAAGCCCCTCAGCTTGCCGCATCTGAGTTAAATGCAGGCATGCTTCCTCAGCTGCTGAAAGGACATGCTGGCTCAATTCCTCATTGCCAGCCTCCTTTTCCTCTATGCCAATTAGCTCTTCCCGAATAATGTCCTGGATAGAGAGATCATTTTGGATATTGTACTTTGTTTTAATTGCAGTTATGTATTGATAATATTCATCTAAAAGTTCCCAGTCAACATTTACTTTTCGGCTGGCCAAACCATCGCCTTCAATTGTGACATAAACTTCTATTCTTCCTCTTTTAATATGCTCACCAAGTTTTTTCTTAATTTTATCTTCCATGTGCATCAGCTGCCTGGGCATACGCATATGAAACTCGGAAAAACGATGGTTTACAGTCTTAATTTCGACAGTAATGGAAAATTGCCCGGAGTCTTTCTTGCTTCTGCCAAAGCCAGTCATACTTACAACCATTTTCTTACACTTCCTTTTGGGAAAAGCACAGCTTTTAAGAGGAGCTATCGTCTGAACAGTTCACCCTTCAAAAAAAGAACAACAGTCTAAGCTCACTTTGAAGACTGTGCAATCTATGGATAAAGATATAGTAATTTAATGGGGATTATAACTTGCAGTTATTTTTGCGCAAAAAAGAAAGGTAATAGAGTCCATCTCTACTACCTTAAGGATTATAACATATTTTATTTTGTTTTTCTTGCCAAAAATGTACCGGCCAGCAAAAATGTTGGAATAGCTGACAGTCCGGTGATCATAAACCAGTCGCGCAGTTCAATCGGAACCGTGTGGAAGATAGGCTGCAGCGGCGGATAGTATATAACAACGAGCACTAAAAGGAGGGATGAGATAACTGCCCACACCAAATACTTATTGCCGAAAGGATTCCTAGAAAATACCGATTTTTCACTTCGGCAATCGAACACATGGATCAGCTGTGCCATAACCAATGTGGCAAAAGCAACAGTCTGGGCATATGCCAGATGGTCTGGGTGTGCTTTATAGGCAAAAATAAACGCAAGCAATGTGACAAGGCCGATTAAAAATCCTCTCGATACAACCTTCCAGCCCAGCCCCCTGGAGAAAACTCCTTCCTTTGGGCTTCTCGGTTTTCGTTTCATCACATTCTCTTCCGGCTGGTCAAGGCCGAGCGCCATCGCCGGCAGGCCGTCGGTTACAAGGTTCACCCAGAGAATCTGGATTGGCACTAAAGGCAGCGGAAGTGCAAGCAGCATAGCGAAAAGCATAACCAAAATTTCACCCACATTTGAAGCAAGCAAATATCTGATAAACTTTCGGATGTTTTCATAAATATTTCTTCCTTCTTTTATGGCGGCTTTTATCGTAGCAAAATTGTCATCAAGGAGAACGAGGGCAGATGCCTCTTTAGCCACGTCTGTTCCGGTAATGCCCATCGAGATGCCGATATCTGCCGCTTTTATCGCAGGGGCATCATTGACTCCGTCCCCGGTCATGGCAACAATATGGCCTCTATTTTGAAGCGCCTTAACAATCTTTAGCTTATGCTCCGGTGATACCCTTGCAAAAACGGCCACATCTTCAACCACATTTTCAAGGTCTTCGACCGACATCTCGGCAAGGTCTTTCCCTTGCAGAACTTTGGATCCCTTTGTTAAAATGCCTAACTGCTTGGCAATTGCCTGGGCTGTAATGACATGGTCGCCAGTAATCATCACCGTTTTAATGCCGGCTTCCTTGCATTCCTTGACAGCTTCCCTGACTTCAGGCCTTGGAGGATCAATCATTCCCTGCAGGCCAATAAAGGTAAGCCCCTGTTCTGCTTCTTTTTCGTCAAGAATGACGTTTTTTGAAGGAATTTCTTTATAGCCAATCGCAATCGTTCTTAAAGCCTGGGAAGCAAGGTCTTCAATGGCTCCCTGGATTTTGACTGTTAGCTCCCTGGATAATATCTGGCGTTTTCCCTCCCAAAGAACCGCTTCACTCTTGCCGGCCAAAACATCAGGCGCACCTTTAGTCACGATAAATTGCCTGCCATTATGGTCCTTAACGACAACACTCATCATTTTCCGGGCAGAATCAAAGGGAAACTCATTAATGATCCGGAACTGATTTAACAAACTGCTCCGGTTATAGCCCGCTTTCATAGCAGCTACAAGCAATGCCCCTTCAGTCGGATCCCCATCAATTACAAATTCATTATTTTTCTGCTGTATTTCTGCATGGTTGCAAAGCATCCCAAACATGAGCATCTGCTGAAGAGCCTTATCATTTTTAGGTTCAATTTGATTATCATTGCGGTAAAATTGCCCTTGCGGCTCATAGCCGATTCCATCTACTCTCCACTCTTTCCCGCCGCTCCAGAGATGGGTAACAGTCATCTTGTTTTGTGTCATCGTTCCCGTTTTATCTGAGCAGATTACAGAAGCACACCCAAGTGTTTCGACTGCAGGAAGTTTGCGGACGATCGCCTTTTTCTTTATCATCCTCTGGACACCAAGTGACAGGGCTACTGTAACGATGGCCGGAAGCCCTTCTGGAATGGCAGCAACAGCCAGTGATACACCCGCAAGGAACATTGTATATAACTCCTGGCCTTGCGCCACCCCAGCTGCTACAACTAGCACTGTTAATAAAATCGCGGCAGTAATCAGAATTTTGCCGAGCTGTTCCAGCCTGCGCTGCAAAGGAGTAACCATTGTTTCCGCATTTTGCAGCAGGTCAGCAATCTGGCCCATTGCTGTATTCATTCCTGTACCTACTACAACACCCAATCCATTGCCCCGGGTCACCATCGTACCCATAAAAGCCATATTTTCCATATCGCCTATTGCCAGATTGGCAGTTGTTAAAGAGCCGGTCGTTTTCTGGACAGGCAGAGATTCACCTGTTAAAGCGGACTCCTCAATTTCCAGGCTATTCGACTCTACTATTCTCACATCTGCCCCAATTCTGTCACCCGTAGCAAATTTCAGAAGATCACCGACTACAACTTCTTTCGAAGGGATCTTCTTCCACTGGCCATCCCTAAGCGCAATTACTTGGGGAGCTGATAATTCCTTAAGTGCATGAAGCGATCTTTCAGCTTTCCTCTCCTGGAAAAAACCTAAAAACCCATTTATGACCACAATTGCAATAATTGCTATCGCATCAATATATTCACCAAGAAGTCCTGAAATCAAGGTAGCGGCTAATAAGACAAGGACCATGAAATCTTTAAATTGACTAAAAAATAAGAGCAAAGCCGACTGCTTTTCTCCCTCTTTTAACTCGTTATAGCCATATTGTTTGCGCCGTTTCTTTACATCATCTTCCGTTAAGCCCGCCTTAATATCTGTATTTAAGGCTTGCTCGACCTCTCTTTCATTCATTTCATGGAACTTCATCCGGACATCACACTTCCTCCTTTGTGGTTTGAGAAAAGCGGAGAGCGTCTTGGGACACTGGAACTAATCGAATTCTTGCTTGCTAAAATCAAGCATCCAACCTTTCCAGCAGCGCTCACAGCTAGACATTAAAGAGAATCCGCCAGGCGGCGGACCGTCCTGCTTCTTTTGCTAAATTCAAGTGAAGCAGAGTTGTCCAATCTCACTCTAAAGAAAGCTTATTCTGCCCCGTCCAAAAAAATGCTATTATTAATTAGAAAAGTGGAATCGGTTTGTCTATTAAGGGATTAATTGCTAAGATCGCTTTTTTGTACAGAATAACTAGCATATCTTCCCTTTAGTTTGGGTTATCGTCGTTAATCGGCGGGATTAACGCCCGCATACACTTTTCAAAGCTTTCGACCGTTAACCAGCTGGTAAAAATCGTCAGAGATCTTAAACAGACCAAAATAGAATCGGGCCTTTAGACTTGATTTTTATCATTTTAATGAAAGAATAATTCTATAACTTTAAATAAAAATGTCAGAGCAGCTAATCAATATCAAAAGCTATTTTTAATAGAAGAGGATGTTCCAATATGTCATTTGATGGTTTATTTACAAGAGCTATGACCAAAGAGCTTATCAATACTTTAAAAGGCGGAAGAGTCAATAAGATTCAGCAGCCATATAAAAATGAAATCATTGTGGTTGTGCGGGCGAACGGCAAAAACCACAAACTTTTGCTGTCCGCCCATCCAAGCTATGCCAGAGTACAGCTTACGAATGAAGCGCACGAAAATCCTTCCGAACCTCCAATGTTCTGCATGCTTTTAAGGAAGCATTTAGAGGGATATATACTTGAAGATGTCCATCAAATTGAATTGGACCGGATTATTGTATTTGAAGTCAAAGGAAGAAATGAGATTGGCGATACTTCCTATAAGCAGTTAATCGTAGAAATCATGGGCCGGCACAGCAACATCACACTGGTGGATAAAACTCGTAACATTATCCTGGACAGCATCAAGCATGTTTCGTTTGCGGTCAATAGCCATCGAGCAATTTTGCCGGGCCAGGAGTATATTCTTCCGCCTTCACAGGACAAACATAATCCGTTTGAGGCAGATGAACAGGAAATATTGCGGAAAATTGATTTTAACAGCGGGAAAATTGATAAACAGCTGGTCGCCAATTTTGCAGGAGTTTCTCCGCTTTTTGCGAAGGAAGTTATTCATCATTCAGGCCTCGCCAATCGGACAACCGTTCCAAAAAGCTTTTTGCATTTTATTAACCTGGTGAAAAACCATTCCATACAACCGGCTATCACAGCCGGAGAGCAAAAAGAAAGCTTTTATTTATTTCCGCTCGCGCATTTAAAAGGCAAAAGCAGAGAGTTCAATTCACTCAGTGAAATGCTTGACCGCTACTATTTTGGAAAAGCGGAAAGAGACCGGGTCAAACAGCAATCAAATGACCTGGAGCGCTTCATTGTGAATGAAAAAGAAAAAAATGAAAAGAAAATCGAAAAGCTGAAAAGAACATTGAAGGAAGCTGAAAATGCCGATAGGCATCAATTATTCGGCGAACTGATTACGGCTAATATTTACGCGATCCAAAAAGGAATGAAAGAAGTTGAAGTCATCAATTATTACGATGAAGATGGCGGAACCGTTGTTATTCCATTGGATCCTCGTAAGTCACCATCCGAGAATGCACAAAAATACTTTACAAGATATCAAAAGGCGAAGAACGCCATTATTGTTGTAAGAGAGCAAATTAAAAAAGCTGAAGAAGAAGCAGCCTACTTCGATTCTCTCCTGCAGCAGGTGGAAACTGCTTCAACAAGAGATATTGCCGAAATTAGAGAAGAGCTTGTTGAGGGCGGTTATATAAGAGAAAGACAAAAGCGCGGCAGCAAGAAACAGCAAAACCTGAAGCCAAATCTCGATCGTTACATCGCCACAGACGGCACAGAAATATTGGTTGGAAAAAATAATAAGCAAAATGATTATTTAACCAACAAGGTGGCAGCGCGGGATGAAATTTGGCTGCATACAAAGGATATTCCGGGGTCACATGTTGTTATCCGCAGCAAGGAGCCAGACGAGAAAACCATACTTGAAGCAGCTTCCCTTGCGGCTTATTTCAGCAAAGCCCGCAATTCAAGCTCAGTTCCGGTTGACTTTACCCAGGTAAGGCATGTGAAGAAACCGAGCGGCGCTAAGCCGGGATTCGTGATTTATGACCATCAGCAGACGGTTTATGTTACACCGGATGAAGAGACCGTACTGTCATTAAAACAAAATTAAATAATTAAAAGAAAAAAGCAAGCGAAGATGCTTGCTTTTTTCTTATGAAAATTAATTTTTCAAAAACGAGATATCGATTTTTTATGAACAACAAACCTATTTAAGCCAATCCGTAATTCATAACCATTTTACACAAAACAGGTTATTGTTTAACCTTCCCCCACTCAGCAGGATCTTTTCGCCACTCCATCAATTTCTCCATATCCTCTTCCTGAATATAGCCCTTTTCGATTGCTACTTCTGTTAGAGCTTCGATATCTGTCAAAGTGATTGCCTCAATATTCTCTTCAGCAAGCATTTCTTTGCCTTTTTCAAGCTGGTATGTAAAGATTGCTGCCACACCCAATACTTCACAGCCTGCTTCTCTAAGCGCCTTGACTGCAGTTATTGCGCTTCCCCCAGTTGAAATCAGGTCCTCTACAACGACTACCTTCTGTCCTGCTTCAGCTTTTCCTTCAATTTGTTTGCCTTTGCCATGCCCTTTTGCCTTGGAGCGGACATAGCACATAGGGAGATCCATCAAGTCACTTGTCCAGGCTGCATGCGGAATGCCAGCTGTGGCCGTTCCAGCGATGAGCTCGGCACCAGGAAACTTCTCATTAATGATTTCCTGAAGGCCCGCAGCAATTTCTTTCCTCACAGAAGGGTAGGATAGGGTCAAACGATTATCGCAATAAATTGGGGCACGCAGCCCTGATGACCATGTAAATGGATCGTTTGGCTTTAATGCAACGGCTTTGATGTCCAGTAATCTTTCTGCTATTTTACGCTTCATTGAGTACACCCTCCCATGATTGCTTGCATTGTATATATTTCTCAAATGGATTCTCCGATTTGGTAATTGAGCGTCCTACCACAATGGCTGATGCCCCTTCCGCTCTTGCGAACTTCGGAGTCGCCACACGCTTTTGATCGCCTGCATCATCTGTTAACAACCGGATACCCGGTGTAACTGTTAAAAAGGATTCTCCTAAACGGGCGCTGATCTCCCTTGCTTCTAAACTTGAACATACAACACCATCAAGCCCTGCCTCTTTGGCCAGACTGGCATAATGCAGAACCGATTCATTCAGTGTGACAGGTATTAATTGCTCTGAATTCATTTGCTGCTCCGAAGTGCTTGTAAGCTGTGTAACTGCAATACAGAAGGGCCTTTTACCTGAGCCGCGGCCTGCTTCTAAGCCTTCCAGAGCAGCTTCCATCATGGCTTTTCCACCGGCCGCATGAACATTGACCATATCGCAGCCTAGTCCTGCAAGGCCTTTCATCGCACTCTTTACTGTATTCGGAATGTCATGGAGTTTAAGATCCAGGAAAATCTCATGCCCTTTTTCTTTTAATTCGTAAACAATGGATGGCCCCTCCTGAAAAAATAACTCCATCCCAACTTTCAAAAATAGTTTCTCATTCTCAAAGTGTGTAAGAAAACGATTTACCTCATCTTTTCCAGCAAAATCAAGAGCAATAATAAGCGGCTTTTTCATGTTTCTTCCAGCTCCTTCCTGTACACTCTGAAATATGTTCATACCCGAGACTCTTTAAAAGTTCAGGCAGTTCATCAATAATCTTCGGGCAGATAAACGGGTCTATGAAATTCGCTGTACCGACTGCCACTGCGCTTGCTCCTGCATAATAGTACTCTATTACATCCTCGGCAGATTCGATTCCGCCCATTCCGATAATCGGAAGGGAAACCTGCTGGCTGACTTCATAAATCATTCTTAGTGCAACCGGCTTTATCGCAGGCCCGGAAAGGCCGCCTGTTTTATTTGCTAAAATTGGATTGCCTGTTTTAAGGTCCAGTCTCATGCCAATTAGCGTGTTGATCATCGTTAATCCATCTGCGCCGCCATTCTCAACCGCTTTTGCCATTTCTACTATATTTGTGACATTCGGAGAAAGCTTTACATATACGGGAACTTCTGAAACTTCTTTTACTTTTTTTGTTAAGTTCTTGGCTGTCTCTGGAATCGTTCCAAAGGCAATTCCGCCTGTTTTGACGTTCGGGCAGGAGATGTTGAGTTCAAGTGCATGCACATTCTTGGCAGCTGAAATTCTTTTTGCCACAGCAACATAATCTTCTTCCTGTGAACCGGCTACATTAGCTATGATAGGTACATCAAATTGTTCAAGCCACGCTAACTCTTCATTTACAACTTTTTCCAATCCGGGATTTTGCAGCCCGATCGCGTTCAACATACCTGCTGAAGTTTCTGCAACTCTTGGGGTTGGATTTCCAAATCGAGGCTCAGAAGTTGTCGCTTTAATCATAATCGCTCCCAGCTTACTCAAATCGTAGAGCTGGCTAAATTCTCTACCGAATCCAAAACAACCTGATGCCGGCATAATTGGATTTTTTAAATCAAGCCCTGGAAGGCTAATATTTAATGAGCTCATAGGACAACCTCCCCTGCTTTAAATACTGGACCGTCACTGCAAACCTTTTTATAGCTGTATCCTTCAGGATCATCCCCGGTATGGCAGACACATGCAAAGCATGCGCCGATTCCGCAGCCCATCCGTTCTTCAAGTGACAGATACACCTTTTTATGTCGATACTGACTTTCCAGCGCCTTCAGCATTGGTGTCGGGCCGCAGGAATAAAGAATATCGAAATCCAGTTTTAATTCATCTATTACATTCGTTACAAAGCCCTTTGTCCCGAGGCTGCCATCGGCTGTAGCAATATAGGTTTCTCCGAGCTTCGAAAATTTTTCTTCATAAAAGACAGCACTTTCTGTTTGAAAGCCTAGTATATGAACTACCTTTACGCCCTGCTTAACAAGCTGCTTGGACAACTCATAAAGCGGTGGTACACCAATCCCTCCGCCAACTAGAAGGGCAGTATCCCCTTGTTTTACTTCGTGGACAGGAAAACCATTTCCTAAAGGGCCCAATACATCGACAGTATCACCAGCTTTTTTTTCTGAAAGCTTAACCGTGCCCCTGCCTTCAGCCCTGTAAATCATCTTAAAGTGGCTCAAGCCAGGAGCGATTTCAGCAATGCTGATCGGCCTTCTAAGCATGGGATCATAGCCCTCTGATACTTTTAAATGGACGAATTGGCCTGGCTCGGTCATTTCATGAACAAGCTCACCTTGAAGGGTGAGCTCGTAAATGTTATTTGCAATTTTATTTTGAGCGATAACTGTGCATAATTCCTGCTTGATCAAGATAAAACCGCCTCCCGAATTTGTTCTGGCTTATCCATCGCATCCGCGGAGAAATTCATAGATTCAATCACTCGAAGGATTGCTTCAGCCGTATCCAGTGAAGTTAAGCATGGCACGCCATTTTCAACAGATTCACGGCGGATTCGGAAGCCGTCCCGGGCTGGCTGTTTCCCTTTTGTTAAAGTATTTATGACAAACTGCGCTTCGCCATTTCTAATTACATCCAGAAGGTTTTGCCCTTCAGAGCCGATTTTTCCGGTCACTTTAACAGGTATTCCGGCAGATTGAAGGAATAGAGCCGTTCCGCTTGTCGCCATCAGTCTGTAGCCGATGGACACAAACCGTTTCGCAAGCTGCAGGGCTTCATCTTTATCTTTGTCTGCCACTGTCATAAGCACGGTTCCGAATGGCTGGATTTTCATGCCGGAAGCAACAAGGCCTTTATAAAGGGCTTTTTCTAGCGTTGTGTCTTTCCCCATAACTTCCCCGGTTGATTTCATTTCCGGCCCTAAAGTGATGTCCACTCTTCTTAGCTTGGCAAAGGAGAAGACCGGAACCTTTACAAATACGCCGCTTCTTTCAGGAAGAAGGCCTGATCCGTATCCCTGTTGAGCTAATGACTGGCCTAAAATAACCTTGGTAGCTATTTTGGCCATTGGTACATTTGTAATTTTGCTTAAGAAAGGCACCGTCCGGCTTGAGCGCGGATTAACTTCAAGCACATATACCTCCCCTTTAGCGATTACGTACTGGATATTAAGAAGGCCGATAATTCCCAGCCCTTTAGCCATCTTTTGTGTGTACTCAACCAGCTTTTCTTTGATTCCCTCTGTTAGGTTTTGCGGCGGATAGACCGCGATCGAATCTCCAGAGTGGACGCCGGCCCTTTCAATATGCTCCATAATGCCCGGAATGAGAACATTCTCGCCATCAGAAATCGCATCCACTTCAATTTCTTTTCCGGTCAGATAACGATCTATTAATACCGGATGCTCTGGATTAACTTTAACCGCATTTTCCATATAATGAAGCAGCTCTTCTTCTTTGTAAACTATCTCCATGGCTCTTCCGCCAAGTACATAAGATGGACGAACCACCACAGGATAGCCGATTTCACTTGCTATTGTGACAGCCTGTTCCACTGATAAAGCTGTCTTTCCTTTTGGCATTGGAATATCCAATCCAGTAAGAGCATGCTCGAATTTATCGCGGTCTTCTGCGCGGTCAAGGTTCTCAAGGGAAGTTCCGAGAATTTTCACGCCTCTTTCTACCAGCTTTGCAGCCAGGTTGATGGCTGTCTGTCCGCCAAACTGTACAACTACTCCTTCAGGCTGCTCCAAATCAATAATATGCATGACATCTTCAATCGTCAGCGGTTCAAAGTAGAGCTTATCGGAAATACTGAAGTCTGTTGAAACAGTTTCAGGATTATTATTTATAATGATTGCTTCGTAGCCTGCTTCCTTAATCGCCCATACCGCGTGAACTGTTGAGTAATCGAATTCTACCCCCTGGCCAATCCGGATTGGACCTGATCCCAGGACAACAACGCTCTTGCGGTTTGTTACTATTGATTCGTTTTCTTCTTCGTAAGTTCCATAGAAATAAGGCGTTTCTGATTCAAACTCTGCTGCGCATGTATCTACCATTTTATAAACCGGCATAATAGCGTTAGACTTTCTCCAGCTGTATACTTCCATTTCGCTCGTTTTCCAGAGCTTGGCTACAACCGAATCGGCAAATCCCATTTCTTTTGCCATTTTTCCTTTTTCCTGGTCAAATGGATTTTCTGCTAACACACGCTCAAAGTCTATTATTTTATTTATCTTGTGCAGGAAGAACAAGTCAATCTTGCTCCACTCATGGATCGCATCAATGGTTACTCCCCTGCGAATGGCTTCTCCTATATAAAACAGGCGCTCGTCTCCTGCTTTTCTTATCCGTTTCTCAATCAATTCATCTGAAATCAATTCAGCATCTTTCAGTTCAATATGGTGGATATTTGCCTCAAGTGACCGGACTGCTTTTAAAAGGGATTCTTCCAGCGTACGTCCAATCGCCATTACTTCTCCCGTTGCCTTCATCTGTGTTCCAAGCGATCGGTTGGCAGATTCAAATTTATCGAACGGCCAGCGCGGTATTTTTGAAACGATATAATCCAGAGCAGGTTCGAAGCAGGCATATGTTTTTCCTGTAACAGGGTTCATCATTTCGTCAAGTGTCAGACCTACTGCAATCTTCGCTGCAAGTTTCGCGATCGGATAACCTGTAGCTTTTGATGCAAGCGCAGAGGAACGGCTGACACGAGGATTTACTTCAATGATGTAGTAATTGAAGCTGTATGGATCCAACGCGAGCTGAACATTGCAGCCTCCCTCAATCTCTAGTGCGCGAATAATTTTTAGTGAAGTGTTTCTTAGCAACTGGTACTCGCGGTCACTGAGAGTCTGGCTTGGAGCCACAACAATCGAATCGCCTGTATGAATCCCAACCGGATCAAAGTTTTCCATATTACAGACAACAATCGCATTGTCATTGGAATCTCTCATTACTTCATATTCGATTTCCTTGAAGCCTGCAATGCTCTTTTCAAGCAAGCACTGGGTAACAGGGCTGTTCTTCAAGCCGCTTGCCACAATTTCAATTAATTCTTCTTCGTCATGGCAGATTCCCCCGCCTGTTCCTCCGAGAGTGAAAGCAGGGCGTACAATTACCGGATATCCGATTCTATTTACAAATCCGAATGCTTCATCCAGGTTATGGATAATTTCACTTTCAGGTACAGGCTCGCCAAGCTCATTCATTAAACTGCGGAAAAGATCTCGGTCTTCCGCTTTTTGAATGGCAGATAATTTTGTTCCAAGAATCTCAACACCGCATTCCTCCAAAACACCAGATTCAGCCAGCTCTACAGCCAGATTCAAGCCAGTTTGGCCACCCAGTGTCGGAACAAGGGCATCCGGACGCTCTTTCCGGATGATACGGCTGACAAATTCGAGCGTTAGCGGTTCTATGTACACCGCGTCAGCAATTTCCGTATCTGTCATAATCGTTGCCGGGTTTGAATTGACAAGGATCACACGATAGCCTTCTTCTTTCAGGGCGATGCAGGCCTGTGTGCCCGCATAGTCAAATTCCGCCGCCTGGCCGATCACAATGGGTCCTGATCCGATTACTAAAATACTTTTTATATCTGTACGCTTTGGCATGCTGCAGCACCTTCCTCTTTTTGTGTTTCAATCATTTGCAGGAATTGTTCAAATAACCCGTTTGCATCTTCCGGTCCTGGTGAAGCTTCCGGGTGGTATTGTACGGTAAAAGCTGGTACTTCTTTATGTTTCAACCCTTCGATCGTTCCATCATTTAACGCAATATGTGTAATTTCAAGCGGTGTGCCCGCAATCGAATTTTCTTCAACTGAATAACCATGGTTCTGAGAAGTTAAAGCTACTTTTCCTGTAAGCAGATCTTTTACTGGATGATTTGAGCCCCGGTGGCCAAATTTCATTTTTTCTGTATTGGCACCGCATGCCAGTGCAAAAAGCTGATGGCCCAGGCAAATCCCGAAAATAGGCACATTTCCTAATAGCTCCTTAATCATTGTGATGGCTTCCGGCACATCTTTCGGGTCTCCAGGTCCATTGGACAGCATGACACCGTCAGGGCTCAAGCTGAGAATTTCTTTAGCTGAAGTATTGTAAGGAACAACAATCACATCACAATCCCGCTTATTTAGTTCCCTTAAAATACCGTGCTTCATTCCAAAATCTACGAGGACAACCCTGCTGCCGCGCCCTGGGCTTGGATAAGGTGTCTTAGTAGAAACCTGCTTTACCTGGTCGTTGCGCAGCTTTGTTGCACGCAATTTTTCAATGATCGCTTCAGGGTTTTCATTAATGCTGCAGATTGCCCCTTTCAGTGTCCCATACCGACGGATGATTCTTGTTAATTTTCTTGTATCAATTCCGGCAATACCCGGAATATTCTTCATCCTGAAATATTCGTCCAATGACTGCTCATTTCTCCAGTTGGAAGGATACTCGCTTGCTTCTTTTACAATGAACCCTGAAATCGCCGGAGAAATGGATTCAAAATCATCCCGATTGATTCCGTAGTTTCCGATTAATGGATAGGTAAGAGTAACAATTTGCCCGCAGTAGGAAGGGTCTGACAAGATTTCCTGATACCCTGTCATCCCTGTATTGAATACAACCTCTCCGATTGAATTCACGTCACTCCCAAACCCTTTTCCGATAAAAATAGTTCCATCTTCCAGAATCAGCTGTTTTTTCATGCTTTTACACTCCCTCTGTTCCAGGCAATTTTTCCGTTAACCATTGTCAATACTGGCCAGCCTTTACAATCCCATCCTGAGAATGGCGTATTTTTTCCTTTTGATAAAAACTTTTCAGGATTAATTTTTTCCTGATGGTTCAAGTCCAGAAGAACCAAATCAGCCTCTGCTCCAGTTTCTATTCTTCCTGACTGAAGGCTGAATGCCTCTGCAGGTTTTACTGTTAAATAATCAATCAGTTGCTTTAGTGTAAAAATTTCTTTCTCTACAAAATGGGTGTAAAGCAGCGGAAAGGCTGTTTCCAAGCCGACAATTCCGAAAGGAGCCAGCACCATGCCCTCGCCTTTTTCTTCTGCTGTATGGGGAGCGTGGTCGGTTGCGATAAAATCAATCGTGCCATCCAGCAGCCCCTCGATTAAGGCGTCTCTGTCATCTGCACCTCTTAACGGCGGGTTCATTTTAAAGTTTGGATCCAGACCTGGAATGTCTTCATCACAAAGCAGGAGGTGATGCGGGGTTACTTCCGCAGTTACCTTGATCCCCGCGCGCTTTGCATCTCTTACCACTCTTACAGATTCCTTCGTGCTGATGTGGCAAACATGATAATGGCAGCCGGCTGCTTCTGCAAGCAGGACATCCCTTGCAATTTGTACAGACTCACAGACAGAAGGAATACCGTTCAGCCCATGCTCTTTAGCAAAAACTCCATCATGTACAGAACCTTTGTTAATGAGGGTATTTTCTTCACAGTGGGCGACAATCGGCATATTGACTTCTGCTGCTTGCTTCATTGCGTCAAGCATCATTGCTGCTGACTGAACTCCCACTCCATCGTCTGTAAAGGCAAATCCTCCAGCTTCTTTTAGCGCTTTAAAATCTGTTAGTTCCTGGCCAAGCTCCCGAATGGTTATGGAGGCATATGGAAGTACCCGTACGGCAGCTTTCTCTTCAATGCGCTTATTCAGCTTATCCATTTGTTCCTTTGTATCAGGAACCGGCCTTGTATTCGGCATCGCCGCAACAGTTGTAAAACCGCCTTTGGCTGCAGCCTTAGTCCCTGTTTCAATCGTTTCCTTCTTTTCTCCACCCGGCTCGCGCAAGTGTATATGCAGGTCTATAAAGCCCGGAGAAACAAGCAGGCCTTCTGCATCAATAATTTCCTGTGCTTCTCTTTCAATATTCGTGCCAATTTCGGCGATCTTTCCTGATTCTATGTAAATATCAGCTTTTTGGAATTCCCCTTTATTAGTAAGCAACTGGCCATTTTTGATTAATGTTGACATAATTAGCTCCCCCTTCAATTTGTTCAATGGATCTTTTCAAAACTGCCATCCGGATGAATACTCCATTTTGCATCTGTTTGAAAATCCTAGAACGCTCGCATTCTACCAAACTATCTGCAATCTCTACGCCTCGATTTACCGGGGCAGGATGCATGATAATGCTTTTCGGCTTCATTTTTTTCTCACGTTCTTCTGTTAATCCGTAAGCAAGGTGATACTCTTCAGCAGTACGGTTTGCTTTCGACTCGTGCCGTTCATGCTGGATTCTTAAAAGCATTACGACATCAGAGGTTTCGATGGCTGTGTCTATATCTTCATACACGCCATTTCCAAGCATTTCTTCATCAAACCATTCTTTAGGGCCTGAGAAAACAACTTTTGCTCCAAGCCGGACAAGTGCATCCGCATTGGATCTAGCCACCCGGCTATGTGAAATATCTCCAATAATTGCCACTTTTAATCCTTCAAAAGATCCGAATTCCTGCTTGATTGTCAGTAAATCAAGTAATGACTGTGTAGGATGGTGTCCGCATCCGTCCCCGGCATTCAGAATGGAAACCCCGCCTTTGCCTGTCAGTTCATCAAAATATCGATCCTTGCTATGGCGGATGACAACTGCATGCACACCAATCGCTTCAAGTGTTTTGACCGTATCGTATAAGGATTCACCCTTTGAAACACTTGAAGTGCTTACTTCAAAAGGGATAATATCCAGTCCAAGCCGTCTTTCTGCTACTTCAAAGCTGCATTTAGTTCTCGTACTATTTTCAAAAAAGAGGTTGGCGACAAAAACCTTGTTTTCAGGTGTCCATGTTCCGCCATTTAAAAAGTACTGTGCGTCACCCAGAATGTTGTAAATTTCTTCTATCTCCAGATCTGAGGTAGTAAGCAAATGTTTCATATTTTCCCTCCTCTTTTATTTAAAGGCTTTTCAATAAGGCTCTTTGAAACTTGGGTGTTGATTTCCGCTGCAGGCACTCGCTTTCCGCGGGCTTCCGGGAGCCTCCTCGGCGTTCTACGCCTGGGAGGTCTCCCTTGGGTACGCTTTTCCCGCAGGACTTTGAATAAGCTTCTCCGAATGAGCACCGCACGAAGGAAATGCGAATGCATTTTCGAGGATCTCGCGCCTTCCGCCCCAATCAACACAGTGCTAATAATCAACAATTAGCTTTGAAACAGTTTTCCCTAAAAAAGCACCCTGCCAATTTGGTCAGGGTGCTGGAAAGTTGAGGCCATCTGGCATTTGGGTACACTGATCCCGCTTAGCCAAATTGACGCCAACACCCTTTTAAGTCTCTCTGGACCTAGTTAAAAAGTGTTATGCTACATTAGTTTTTTTTTCGTTTTCACTTTCAAAAATATCTTCCTTAGCTTCTTCTCTGCCTGGAAGAATCAGATTTAGGAGGACGCCGCTGATCGCAGCCAGAGCCATTCCTTCAAGTTTAAATTCCCAGATTTCAATATGCGCTCCGCCAATTCCCAGTACAAGGATGACTGATGCGATAACCAGGTTGCGGTTGTTTCCGAAGTCCACTTTGCTGTCAACAAGCATTCTTAAACCGGAGGATGCGATGATACCGAACAGCAGGATGGATACTCCGCCCATTACTGGTGTAGGAATGGAGCTGATTATGGCTGTAACCTTACCGATGAATCCGAAGATAATCGCAATGACTGCGGCACCTGCCAGTACATAGACACTGTAGATTTTAGTGATGGCCAATACGCCGATGTTTTCACCGTAAGTCGTTTTTGGCGGTCCTCCGATTAATGCTGAGATCATAGTTCCTGTTCCGTCTGCAAGAATGGAACGGTGCAATCCAGGTTCCTTAATATAATCTTTTCCGACTACTTTTCCAAGTACAAGCTGATGGCCGATATGCTCTGAGATCGTTACTACTGCTACCGGAATCATTAGAAGTGCCAAATCAAGCGTTACCCTTACTTCATAATCTGCGAAAGGAAACAAGAACTCAGGCATTTCAAACCAGGCTGCCTGCTGAACTAATGAGAAGTCGATGATACCCATTGCCAGTGCGTAAACATATCCAATTATGATTCCTGCCAGTATTGGCACCATGCTGAGCATGCCCTTTGCATAGATGGAGAAGATGATTGTAGCTGCCAGCGTTACAAGCGCTACCGAGAAATGCAGCATGCTGTATTCACCTGTTTCAGGGTTATTCATTGCCATGCCGACAGCTGTGCCTGCAAGTGCTAGCCCGATTACGATGATGACTGGGCCTACTACAATTGGCGGAAGCAGGTTCATGATCCAGCGATAGCCTGCTTTTTTAATGATTAATGCAACAGCTCCGTATACAAGGCCTGCCATGAAGCTTCCGATCATGGCTGCGCCCGGGCCGCCGGCTGCTTTTGCAGCGATGATTGGAGCGATAAAAGCGAAAGATGAGCCGAGGTATGCCGGTACCTGCCATTTTGTGATGATTAGAAAGGCAATGGTTGCAAGTCCGCTGGAAATCAAGGCAATCGCAGGGTTTAACCCGACCAAGTATGGTACTAAAATGGTTGCTCCGAACATTGCGAATAAGTGCTGTAAGCTTAATGTCAGCCAGTGGGCCGGTGATGGGACGTCTTTTATGTCTAAAATGGGTTTGTTCATTCTAATCTCTCCTCTTTGTTTTATTAAAAAACCCTCTTTGCTATTGAGGCGCAAAGAGGGTACAAGAGGGCAGCAAAAGACAGACGCTTCTGCTGGGTTCCCCTTTGTCAGCCTCTCTGGACTGCATTTAAAAGGACTATTTATTTTTCGTATATGCTTACTTGGTCGTTTTCATCTACTTCCTTCAGCTTGACAACGATTTTCTCAGAGCTTGAAGTCGGTATGTTTTTCCCTACATAATCAGCTCTGATCGGCAGCTCTCTATGGCCCCGGTCAACCAGGACTGCAAGCTGAATTTGTGACGGCCGCCCGATGTCAATCAGGGCATCAAGAGCAGCTCTAACCGTTCTTCCTGTATAAAGGACATCATCCACCAGGATAACCTTTTGATCATTAATATCCTTTTGGATATCAGAACCTTTCACAAGAGGCTCCTGATTCTCAGTTTTTTTAGTAAGGTCATCTCTGTATAAAGTAATATCGAGCTCGCCAACAGCGATTTTTGCTCCTTCAATCTGTTCGATCCGTTCCGCTAAGCGGTTTGCCAGGTAAATCCCCCTGGTCCGGATGCCAATCAGAATGCAATTCTCGATTCCTTTGTTTTTCTCAATGATTTCATGGGCAATCCTTGTCAGTGCTCTCCTGATTGCTTGTTCATCCAGGACGATTGCTTTTTGCTGCATTCTGCTCACCTCTTTTATTAACTCTGCCTGAGCTTGTCTGTTGATTTCCTTTTCAGTCGCTCCAATCAACAAGATGTCAAATGAACTTATCATAATTTTATAATAAAAAACCCTCTCACCGATACGGCGAGAGGGTAAACGAAGTCGTTTGCTGCAGAATGAGGGTACTGTATCCCCTATTCTAATCCGTTTCCTTCCCAGCCTCACGGGACTGTTTTTAAAGGACTTATTCAACTATAGTCATCTTATAGCACATATGGACAGTTGTCAACGATTATTTGCAAGATTATCGATGAGCTCTTGAAAATAAGAAGGAAGCGGCGCCTCAAATTCCAGATACTCACCCGTCCTTGGATGGTCAAATCCCAGAACTCCTGCGTGAAGGGCTTGTCCTCCCAGATCAAGTGTCTTCTTAGGCCCGTATTTAGGATCTCCCGCCAGGGGATAGCCGATATATTTCATATGCACACGGATTTGATGGGTTCTGCCTGTTTCCAGCTGGCATTCAACAAGCGTGAAATCCTTAAAGCGTTCGAGGACATGAAAATGAGTGACTGCATGTTTCCCGTTATCCACCACTGTCATACTCTGGCGGTCCTTAGGGTCGCGGGCGATCGGTGCATCAACCGTTCCATAATCATGGGGAATAACTCCATGGACAATAGCGCGGTATTTACGTGTAACAGTTTTTTTCATAAGCTGGTTAACAAGGCTTTCATGAGCCAAATCATTTTTGGCGACCATTAGAAGTCCTGAAGTATCTTTATCAATACGATGAACGATTCCCGGTCTCATAACACCATTTATCCCCGACAGATCTTTGCAATGGGCCATCAGGCCGTTTACAAGGGTGCCGGTTCCATGCCCAGCTGCAGGATGGACGACCATTCCTTTAGGTTTATTTACAACAAGGACATCCTGATCCTCATAATAAATATCCAAATTCATTTCTTCAGGGACAACATCCAATTCTTCGGGTTCAGGTATAGTGATCTCAATCTGGTCATTTACCGTGGATTTATAATTTGTTTTCGGCTTTTGTCCATTTACAAGAACATTGCCATCCTTAATCCATTGCTGAACCTGGGTTCTTGACCACTCTGCATTCAGCGTGGATAATACTTTATCTATTCTTTCTCCTGCCTGTTCTTCAGGAATGATGTGTTCCATTTTCTCCATAAGTTTTCTCCTTCTTTGCTTCTCTCTCTTCAAGCAGCATTTGGATCATCAGCATACCTACTCCAATCACCAATGCCGAGTCAGCAATATTGAAAACGGGGAAGTCGTAGCCAAAAATATAGGTGTTGATAAAATCGACAACTTCTTTCCGATATACCCTGTCAATAAAGTTTCCAATCGCTCCGCCCAGCATTAATCCCAAAGAGATCCCCAGAAGCATTTTACCTTTAGCGGCTTTTTGAATGTAATAAATAATTCCAATTATGACAATGACGGTTATCACGTAGAAAAACCACATTTGACCCTGCAGGATGCCCCAGGCAGCGCCACGGTTGCGGTGCGATGTAATATAGAGAAAGTCTTCAATAACCTTAACACTTTCTCCCAATTCGAAGTTCTTTACAATCAGCCATTTTGTCAGCTGGTCAAGAGCAATCACAAACAAAGCAATTATGTAATAAAACACAAAGGCAACCCCCATATCTCATATCATTACCTTTGCATTTTAGCACAAACTGAATAAAAAACACAGCACACGCTCAAACTCAATGGTAGATTGATTTTCGGTAATACTTCCCGAGTTTGCTGCAATCCTCCATCGTTTTTAAAGTGGGCACCATTTCCAGCAAATCTGGTGGGAGCAGCTCACCGGAAATTTCACATTTCCCATAATCACCATTTTCAATTTTTATAAGCGTCTGCTCAATGTCGTGCAGCTCTTCTAATAAAATTGGCTTAATTAAAGAGGAACTATTGCCTTCCATTAGCCTTTCCAATATTTCCTGTCTTGTATTACGGAGTTCTGAATAGAGCCCTTCTGCTTTTGCATCCATGCCTTTTCCTCCGTTCTATTGGTGTTTCCTTTATTATTTCTCGGAGGCTATTTCAGACACGGGCAAACTTTTAGCAAACGGCACAACATTTAACGAAGGTGGAATTATTTATTAAAACCCTTGGAACAATTCTCTAGGTATTATTTTTTTAGAAATTTGTCTTTCCATTTATAAACCCTCCTTTCGTTCCTTTCTCGGGCCTAAGGCAAAGTTAGGCACGCCTTCAACTCTCTAAATGCAAATCCGGAATGATACATACCCATAAATAAAAGCAGTCCCCTAAAAACAGGGGACTGCTCCATTATTAAGCCAAATGGCTATAATTATTTTTTACAACATCAGCACAGCGAGGGCAAAGTGTGTCGTAGCCCTCTGTCTGGCCCACTTCTGGTGTTACTGTCCAGCAGCGCTCGCAAGTTTCGCCTTCTGCTTTGGTAACAACAATTGCAGTGTTTTCAAATTTCATGGCGTTTTCAGGAGCATCTCCCAGGCTTCCTGCTACTTCAAACCCTGAAACGATAAAGAGCTGCTGAAGGTTTTCCTGGATAGAATCCAAAAGGTTTTTAGCATGATCGTTAACATAAAGAGTGACTTTTGCTGTCAGCGATTTGCCGATAACCTTTTCATTGCGCGCTTCTTCCAATGCCTTTAAAACATCATCGCGAAGCTTCATAAATGCCGTCCATTTTTCTTCAAGCTGCTTGGCACTTGGAAGCTCTTGATATTCCGGCATATCAGTTAATTGTACACTCTCTTCTTCCACATTTGGGATAAAGCTCCAAACTTCATCTGCTGTATGGGAAAGAATTGGTGCTACAAGTTTTGTAAGAGCAATCAAGCTCTCATAAAGTACTGTTTGGATCGCGCGGCGCTCTGCATTATCTTTTGCTTCAATGTAAAGAACATCTTTTGCAAAATCAAGATAGAACGCACTTAGATCCAATGTACAGAAATTATTGACTGCGTGGTAGATGCCGGCAAATTCATAGCGGTCATAAGACTCACGTACGCTCTTAATCAATTTATTAAGCTTTACAAGCATGAACTGATCAACTTCGCGCAGGTTTTCAAATGAAACGGAATCGGAAGCCGGGTTAAAGTCAGCAAGATTTCCAAGCAAGAAACGGAAAGTGTTGCGGATCTTCCGGTAGACTTCAGCAACCTGTTTCAGGATTGCATCGGAAACACGGACATCCGCCTGGTAATCAACGGACGCAACCCACAAACGAAGGATGTCAGCACCAAGCTGGTTCATAACTTTGGCTGGTACGACAACATTACCGATTGACTTACTCATTTTTCTGCCTTCTCCGTCCAGGGTAAAACCATGACTTAGGACACCTTTATAAGGAGCTTTTCCTGTAACAGCTACTGCAGTGGATAACGAGGAATTGAACCAACCACGGTACTGGTCGGATCCCTCGAGGTATAAGTCTGCAGGACGCTGCAAATCATCGCGTTCTAAAAGAACCGCCTGGTGGGAGGAACCGGAATCAAACCAAACGTCCATGATATCCGTTTCTTTTGTAAATTGGCCGTTCGGGCTGCCAGGGTGAGTAAACCCTTCAGGAAGCAATTCCTTCGCTTCTTTTTCAAACCAAATATTTGAACCATTTTCACGGAAAAGATTTGATACATGTTCAATTGTCTCATCTGTAATAATTTCTTCTCCACTTTCTGCATAAAAGACAGGAATTGGCACACCCCACACACGCTGGCGGGAAATACACCAATCTCCGCGGTCGCGGACCATGTTGAACAGTCTCGTTTCACCCCATGCAGGATACCAATTAGTTTCCTTAACAGCTTCTAAAAGCTCATTGCGGAAATCCTTAATGGATGCAAACCATTGTGCAGTGGCACGGAAAATAACCGGCTTTTTGGTTCTCCAGTCATGAGGATAAGAGTGAGTAATGAATGTTAGCTTTAACAAAGCGCCAACTTCATCAAGCTTTTCCGTAATTGGTTTGTTGGCAGCATCATAGAACAAGCCCTCAAATCCAGGTGCTTCATTTGTCATGTTACCTTTATCATCTACCGGGCATAATACGTCCAATCCATATTTCATACCAACATGGAAATCGTCTTCCCCATGGCCAGGAGCCGTGTGAACACAGCCAGTACCTGCATCTGTAGTTACATGCTCGCCCAGCATAACAAGGGAGTCACGCCCATAAAGAGGATGCTTAGCAATTACATGCTCAAGCTCGCTTCCTTTAATTGTTTTAACAACATTATGGTCTTCCCATTCGAACTCTTTTGCTACTGACGACAATAAATCTTCAGCAACAAGATATTTTTGGCCGCTTGCTTCAGCTACAGCATAATTAAGCTCCGGATGAACAGAAATTCCAAGGTTGGCAGGAATCGTCCAAGGAGTTGTTGTCCAAATGATGATTTGCGTATCGTTATCCAAAACGTTCTTTCCGTCTTTTACTTTAAATCCAACATAGATCGATGGTGAACGTTTATCTTTATATTCAATTTCGGCTTCAGCCAATGCAGATTCAGATGACGGAGACCAATAAACAGGCTTTTTGCCTTTGTAAATATAGCCCTTTTTAGCCATTTCTCCAAACACTTTAATTTGCTGCGCCTCGTATTCAGGCTTCAAAGTGATATATGGGTTCTCCCAATCACCTCTTACCCCCAAACGCTTAAATTGTCCTCGCTGACTGTCAATTTGCTCATAAGCGTACTCTTCGCAAAGTTTGCGGAATTCCGCAACACTCATTTCTTTCCTCTTTACCCCTTTATTTGTCAAAGCCTGCTCAATCGGCAAACCATGTGTGTCCCATCCGGGAACATATGGGGCATTGTATCCCGTCATAGACTTGGAACGGACGATGAAATCCTTAAGGATTTTGTTCAGGGCATGGCCGATATGAATATCGCCATTTGCATATGGAGGGCCATCGTGCAGCACAAACATCGGACGGCCTTTAGTGCGTTCCTGTACCTTTTCATAAATATTCATTTCTTCCCATTTTGCCTGAACCTCAGGTTCGCGCTTTGGAAGATTGCCGCGCATCGGGAATTCTGTATTCGGCATTAATAAACTATCTTTGTAATCCATTCCATTTCCTCCTGTATAAAGTGAAACTTCAATCAGTGGGGGGCTTTATCCCCACTGATTGTTAGTTGAACCAATCGGGCCTTTATGGGCAGTTGCACTCCCGCTTATCCACCTTCCATTCCTTCGAGTCTTGAAGCGGGAGTCCTACTGCCCGTTAGACTGCGACAAACTCATTAAATACCATGATTGCCAAAGTGAGAGCAGATAAATCAACGGAAAACACAAAAAACCCTCTCATCCCAAAAAGGGACGAGAAGGTTTTATTCTCCCGCGGTACCACCCTTGTAGACGGAATTACTCAATTCCATCCGCTCAAAGCATTCTTAACGTGAATGATTCGCCTTGGCCTACTCGTTCTAAAGAATGTTCGGCAAGGAACTCAAGGGTGATTTTCCAATTCTCTGCTTATCCCCGGGCTTCCACCGTCCCCGGCTCGCTAACAGAGTGCACATGCACTTCTGCACTTAAGCTAAAAAAACTGTACTGTCCCTCTCATCGTTCATAAACATGGTATTTACTTTGTTTTAAAATTATATGCGATATCTCCGGCTTTCGTCAAGCCAGTGATTCTTCCTCTTCTTTTAATGATTTTAGGTCTGTAGAGTCAAGCTTATACTCCATTAAATGATCCCAATCATCATTGTTCAGCATATCAAGCTGTGCTTCAACTAGCATTTTGAAACGGGTTCTGAATACTTTGGATTGTTTCTTCAAGTCTTCGATATCCAAAGCTATTTTTCTGGCTTTTGATAACGACTCATTAACAATCCGGTCAGCATTCTTTTCCGCTTCTTTAATGATCAGCTTTGCTTCCTTATGGGCATTGCGCTTAACTTCTTCTGCAGCTTCCTGTGCCACCACAATGGATTTATTCAAAGTCTCTTCAATTGTGGTAAAGTGGCCAATGCGATCGTTAACTTCATTAAGCTTCTCTTCAAGCTCCTTTTTCTCCCTAATCAGGATTTCATAATCTTTAATGATTTGGTCGAGGAACTCATTTACTTCATCTTCATCATATCCGCGGAATCCTTTGCTGAATTCCTTGTTATGAATATCTAACGGTGTTAATGGCATAGGTGCCACCTCCCAGGTCTGTTGTTCTTATGTAAAAATTTGTCTGAGCCTGCTGGTTCTTTTTCATTATAACAGACTCCGCTATCTTTTGATTTATTTATTCGACAGGTTGCTTCAATTTCCTGCATTATTTTAAATTATTTTTGCCTTCCGGCGATAATTCTCCATTTTTCCTTCTTGGTTTTCCCTTCAATCCCCATGATTTTGGAACGCCCTTGTCCCCTGACTGAAATCATATCTCCTTCTTTGCATTCAAAGGAGGGGTTTTCAATTAATGTCCAATTGACTTTAACCATTCCCTGCTGGATAAAAAGCTGGGATTTTTGCCTGGAGATATTGTATACGGCTGAAATGACTGTATCAAGCCTTAAGGAGGTTGATGTGACAGAACATTCCCGCCATTCCTCACTGGTTTGAATCGATTCAGCAAAGGGCAGCTTGCTAAGAGTTACAGAAGCTCTGCCGATTGACTCCAGCTGAAGGCGAATATAGTCCTCAACTTCTTCAGAAACAAAGAATTGGATCCTGTCGTCTTCGAAAAGAATATCCCCGAATTTCCCTCGCTTCAATCCAAGGGACATCAGGCTGCCTAAAACCTGGCGATGTTCGAGTGTAATAAACTTTTTTGGATATTCAACTTCAAATAAGCAAATCTGAAAATCATCCTTATCACTTTCGTAATAATCAGGGAATATAAGAGCCCTTTTCCTCTCTGCGTTAGGTATACCTCCAAATAAATCCCACTGTATCCCTGAATGCTGGCCTATTATGCTTTTAAGAATATGCTGCTCCCTCGGATCAAGAAAATCGGTGAGCTTTGGAGCGTATGTATTTTCCACCTGATCCTTCCAATTGAGGACCTGGTCAATAACCTCTTTTTCTTCCGGACGGAAGTGCTGATAGATGCTCATTTAAATCAAAGCCTCCTTTTTACAAAGGCTGTGTTAAATTGGCCTGTTGATTTCCGCTCAAGAAGCTCAGCGAACAGAGGGCGGTCCGACGCTCCTCGACGCATTCGCGCCTGCGGGGTCTCCCGCGACACGCTTCTCCCGCAGGACATTGAATAAGCTTCCACGAATAAACACCGCACGAAGAAAATGCGTTAGCAATTTCGAGGATCTCGTGCCTTCCGCTCCAACCAACAGGGTGCTAAAATCAACATTGAGCATTAACACAGCCTTTACAAAATAAAAAAGGGCCTTATAAGCCCCCTTTTTTATGCTTAAGCAATCCATTGATACAACTGGTGCAATCCTCCAGTAGCAAAACGCAGGACCAAAATGGCAACGATTGGTGAAATATCAATCATGCCAAGCGGAGGAATGATCTTACGGAATGGTTCAAGATATGGTTCGCAAATTCTGGCAAGAAACTGGCCAAAAGCTGACTCTCTCGCATTCGGAAACCAGGACAGCAGAATATAAATGATTAATGCCCATGAATAATAATAAATTGCTTGTGATAAGATTCCAAATAAAAATTCCATTAAGTGTTACCACCTCGTACTTTCGAATTCTTGTTCCTTCATCAATTGAGAGATGCTTCCCGAAACTTCAACGTTATCAGGCGTGCATAAGAAAATATCTGTCCCGACCTTTTGAATATCTCCGCCGATGGCATAAACTGTTCCGCTTAAAAAATCAACGATCCGTTTGGCCTGATCCTTATCAATTCTTTGCAAGTTCACCACAACGGCCCTTCTATTTTTTAGCTGATCAGCAATATCCTGTGCTTCCGCATACACACGGGGTTCAACAAGGACTACTTTAGAAGATTTCTGCACACTTTGCAGGCTGACAATATTTTGCTTTTGAACTGGCTGCTGCTGTTTCTGCACCTGCTTTACCGGTTCTCTTTCTTCTTCGATGATTTCCTCTTCCTTATAGTCATATTCATCATCCAGGAAGAAAAATGTTTTAAATTTTGATTTTATACTCATTTTATTGAACCTCCTGATCCTTTTCGCCTACTAAAGCAGTTCCAATTCTCACCATGGTAGACCCTTCTTCAATGGCGATGGCAAAATCGTTGGACATGCCCATTGAAAGCTCAGTGCATGGAGCAAAATCGTAATTAAGATCTCTCACCTCTGCTTGAATGTCCTTCAGCTTCCGGAAACAGGAACGCAGCAAATCTTCATCGGAAGTGAACGGCGCCATCGTCATAAGACCGATAATGTTCAGGTTCTTATACTCTGCCATGCTTGAAATGAATTCAGCCACATCTTCAGGATTAATTCCCTGTTTGGACTCTTCCCCAGAAACATTGACCTGAACAAAACAATTTATTTTTTTTGCTGCCCGCTTATCAATTTCCTTTGCAAGGGAAATCCGGTCCAGTGAATGGATAAAATCAACCTTATCAATAATGCTTTTTACCTTTCGGGTTTGAAGTGTACCGATAAAGTGCCAGGTCGGCTTGTCCTTTAAAACTTCCCACTTAGCAAGGAGTCCATCATCTCTGTTTTCACCTAAATGATCAATCCCGGTCTCAAGGGCTTCCTGGGCCCTTTCTGCTGAAACATATTTGGTAACCGCAATAACTGTTATATCCTCAGGATTACGGTCCACTTTTTCGCACGCTTTCAGAATGGCAGACTTTATTTGCTTTAAATTCTCTTCAACTTTCATTTAGCTTCAGACTTCCTCCTTCCATCCGATAAAGCTCATCATTCTTCCTGTTCTCCCTTTATCTCTTCGATGGGAGAAGAAATAGTCCTGATGGCAGCTTGTACAATATTCCGTAATCGTAATATTAGCTTCTAAAATACCAGCACTCAAAAGAATTTGCTTATTCAGCTCTTTCAAGTCTAGATGGTACTGATTGTCATTAATTAAATTATATGGCTTTATCTCGACATCTTCTAGTATTTTTTGCACTTTTGAAATGACACGATCATCAACAATGTAACAATTCTTGCAAATGGACGGCCCGATTACCGCTCGAACCTCACCTAAATCGATTCCTTCATTGCTGTAAAACTTGGCCATTTCTCTGCCAATTCCCCCGACTGTACCCTTCCAGCCTGCATGGGCAATACCTATTGCTCCAGTTTTTTCGTGCAAAAAATAAAGCGGCACACAATCTGCATAACAGAGAGTTAATAGCACATCCTTATCATATGTAAAAAACCCGTCAGTGCCTGGAAAAGAATCCTCATATACAAGCGCGCCCTTTCCCTGGTCATCCTTGGATATCTTTTGGATTCTTACTTCATGTGATTGTTCCGCACCAACCCATTTATCTGGAGAAAAACCAAGCAAGCCAGCCACATGCTTGCGATTTTGGCTGACCGCTTCATAGCTGTCATTCACATGCAGCCCTACATTAAGAGCATTAAACTCATTTTGGCTGCAGCCTCCAATCTTGGTGGTGAATCCTGCTGTTATATTAGGAAAACGATCTGTCCATTCTTTTATCACAAAATACTCTTTATTTCTAAGAGAAAATGGTTCCATACTTTTAACCCCATCTTATTTTTCTATAGTTTACCATACAGTTAGCCCCGTTTACAGCTATAACCGATCTTTACGCCTGTTCCTCGATATATTTCAGCTCATGTGTGTCTTTATAGCGAACCAATATGACATCTTCGCCGATTTTCAATATGTTTTTCCACGGAATGACAATGTCCTCATCCTTGCCGAAAAAGCCTAATACTTTTCCTGCTCCACCTATGACAACTGCTTCGATTTTGCCAGTGTTTATATTGATGTCAATATCCCCTATATTCCCAAGCTTTCTGCCATCCGCAACATTTACAACATCCTTCATCTGAAATTCAGATATTTTCACCATCGAGACTTCACTCCCAATTTTATGTTCTTATTAAATATATGTTTGCTGCTATAGGAAAAATGTTAGAAAAGGAGCGAAAAGTATAAAAGCTAAAGGCTGGGTAAAGCAAAAAGCAGCCAAAATGGCTGCTCAGCTTTGAATATTTTTATTCATTTGCTTAATGGCCGCTTTTTCCAGCCTGGAGACTTGTGCCTGGGAAATTCCAATTTCCTCGGCCACTTCCATTTGGGTTTTACCCTGGAAGAAGCGTTTCCTTAGAATCAGCTTTTCTCTTTCATTCAGCCTCCGCATACCTTCTTTTAATGCTATTTCCTCAATCCATTGAATATCCTTGTTGCGTTCATCGCTCAATTGATCCATCACGTAAATCGGATCTCCTCCATCATTATAGATCGGTTCAAATAAGGAAACAGGATCTTGGATCGCATCCAATGCGAAAACAATTTCCTCATGCGGAACATCTAGCTCTTTGGCAATTTCTTCTGCTGTCGGTTCTCTTGAGGTTTTACTCATCAAGCGTTCTCGCACTTGCAGCGCTTTATAAGCAATATCCCTTAATGATCGCGATACGCGAATAGGGTTATTATCCCGCAGATACCTTCGGATTTCCCCTATAATCATTGGGACTGCATAGGTGGAAAACTTAACGTTTTGACTTAAATCAAAATTATCAATAGATTTCATGAGACCGATACAGCCGACCTGGAACAGGTCATCAACAAATTCGCCTCTGTTATTAAATCGCTGGATCACACTTAAGACGAGACGCAAGTTGCCGTTGACGAGTTTTTCCCGTGCGGTTATATCCCCCTTATGCATTTGCTTGAAGAGCTCTCTCATTTCTTCGTTTTTTAAAACTGGAAGCTTTGAAGTATCAACACCGCAAATTTCTACTTTATTTCGAGTCAATCCATTTCCCTCCTCACAGGAGCTGCTGTACAAAAAACAGTATCTCCTGGAGGAGGAAAAATATGCACCTGCTATTCTGCCCTTCGGATGGGCAAATGCTCAAAACATCATGAACACTAGGTTTTTCACTTGCAAATTTTTGTAAAAAAATTATTGATATGATTCCTTAAAAACTGTTCTGAATTTTCTATACCATCTTATTAAATTCCTTCTTCAATCTTTTAATGATTCTTTTTTCAAGGCGGGATATATAAGACTGGGAAATTCCAAGCATATCTGCCACGTCTTTTTGGGTTTTTTCTTCCCCAGACCCAAGCCCAAACCTCAGCTCCATGATCTGCTTCTCCCTGTCTGAAAGCTGGTGCAAAGCCTTTAGCAGCAGCTTTTTATCAACATTTGCTTCCAGGTCCTTGGTAATAATGTCATCCTCAGTGCCAAGAACATCGGAAAGCAGCAATTCATTCCCATCCCAATCTATATTTAATGGTTCATCGAAGGAGACTTCAGAGCGAATTTTATTATTTCTTCTTAAGTACATAAGAATCTCATTCTCTATACATCGGGAAGCGTATGTAGCCAGCTTGATTTTTTTCTCAGGGTTAAAGGTATTTACCGCTTTAATCAGACCGATTGTTCCAATGCTGATCAAATCCTCAATATTGATGCCCGTGTTTTCAAACTTTCTCGCAATATAAACAACTAACCTAAGGTTTCTTTCAATCAGAATGGATCTTGCAGCTTTATCCCCTTTCGGGAGCTTAATTAACAGCATTTCTTCTTCTTCCTTGCTGAGAGGAGGAGGGAGTGCTTCGCTGCCGCCTATATAATAAACTTCATCTGTTTTGATCCCCAGCTTAATTAATAATTTATACCAATAATAGGATAAGCGAAGTTTTAACTTTTTCATGAATTGTCCTCCTTCTAAATTATGTTTTTGCAGAGTATAGTATATTAACTTACCTTTGCATCTGGCTTCATTTTACTTATGCCAGTAAGCATTTTAGGATGAACGATACATTGGAAAGCATCATCAGCGGAAAGCTGCTGCAAGGAAAAGGAGACCAATCCCCTTTCTGCTTCGATTATTTCATTTTCTTTTTCAAGGACGATGCGGTCAGGTTTTAAAGCAATGATAAGCTGATGTTCTTGTCCAACTACCTTGCAAGGTATAACCCTCATTTTATGCTCCCATTCTCCGCCGATCGATTCATTTCCTAGTATTAATTCTTCAGGGTTTCCAGCAATTTTTATTATTTCTTGAGGAAACTGTTCAAGCCTGTCTTTAATCGAAATAAACATGACCGGCATCTTCGAAATAGGATCATAAAGCTGGTTGCCGCTGTCAATCAGGCCTTTAAAACGATATTCCTTTTCCTCAATAACAATTAGGACTTGGACCAAGGAATCATATTGAATTTTGGTCATTTCAATTCCTTCAATATTCCTTTTTGAAAAATGCCAGGCTAGCGGAAAGCCCAGCAGCACGAACAGCCAGCTGATCGGGTCTCCAAATCCTTTAACACTTGCCAGCATAACTGAAGAAGAAAGCTGAAAATCGAATTTAATAAAATAATGGATGCCGATCAAGGATCCTCCAATTAGAAATGTAGCAAAATAAAAAGTCATAAGTCCTTTTAAAAAGTAACGTAACCGCTTAAAGCCAAATGCGGTAAATACCATGGCAGCAGAAAATAATAATTTTGTTATGGGGTGTCCAGAATAGGCATTTAATGGAGTAAAAACTAATAAAATAATAACCGAACCTATCAAGCCTCCTGCAAAAACTCTCCAGAGACGAACTTCTCTTTTTAAAATAATGGCTGTCAAATACAGGAGGAGGCTATCAAACATAAAGTTTAATGCCCAGATAATATCCAAATATACCGCCAATTATCTTCCCCCTTAAAAAGCTAAGCACTTAAATAAATCATAGTGAAAGCCTCCAAAATTTTGTGGAAGCTATGATGCTATGATTCTGTTAGAAAAAAGTATAGCGCATAACAGGAGATAAAGTGTGTCACTTTCTGTAAGCAAAACGATAGAAATTTTCCCTATTCCCTTCGGATTTTGTCAGTATTTTTCCTTTTTTAGCTCTTTAAATGTTTTTGTTATTTTTAATAGTGTGATGTACATCACATATTTCTTTTTTTATATGACCTATAATGACAGTGAAAATATAAAAAAGGAGTTTTGCTGTGATGCTAGACACAAAAACAATTGAGATTATTAAAAGCACTGTACCTGTACTCGAAAAACATGGCGAGGATATTACTAAAACTTTTTATAAGCTAATGTTTACAAATCACCCTGAACTATTAAATATTTTTAACCACGCAAACCAAAAGCAGGGACGTCAGCAGAAAGCGCTCGCAAACTCTGTTTATGCCGCTGCAAAATACATTGACCAGCTTGAGGTCATCTTGCCGGTTGTAACACAGATCGCCCATAAACACCGTTCACTAGGGATTAAACCGGAGCATTATCCGATTGTTGGGGAGCATTTAATCCTTGCAATAAAAGAGGTTCTTAAAGATGCTGCTACAGACGAAATTATTGAGGCATGGACAAAAGCATATGGAGTTATTGCAGGTGCTTTTATTGGCTTGGAAAAGAGCCTTTATGATGAGGCCTCCCAGAAACCAGGCGGCTGGAAGGATTTCAGAACATTTAACGTTACTAAGAAAGTTAAGGAAAGCGATGTAATTACATCTTTCTACTTCAGTCCAGTTGATGGCGGAGATATTGCCGCCTATCTGCCAGGCCAATATATAAGTGTGAAGTTAAATATCCAAGGGGAAGAATTTACACACATCCGTCAATACAGCCTATCTGATTCTCCAGAAAAAGCATACTATCGTATTTCTGTCAAGAAGGAAGACGGAACGAACGGGAAGCCGGAAGGAAAGATTTCCAACTACCTTCACAATGAATTAAAAGAAGGTGATCAAATAGAAATAAGCGCTCCAGCAGGAGAATTTGTTCTCGAACAGACTGATAAATCGATCGTTCTTCTTAGCGGCGGCGTTGGGATAACCCCTATGCTTAGCATGCTTCGCCATCTAGATGCATCAGGCATGACTAACGAAACTTCCTTTATCCATGCCGCAATCAATGGAAATGTTCACGCTTTTGCTGAGGAAGTAAAAAATATAGAAGAAAATAATCAGTTGGTAAAAGCTTATTTCTGTTATGAAAATCCATCCGAAAAGGATAAGGAAGAGAAGGCCTATAATAAAGAGGGCTATATAACATCTGAATGGCTAAAAACAATCGTTTCAGATATGGATAGCCTGGTTTATATGTGCGGTCCAGTACCGTTTATGCAAGCCATGTACGAAGCATTGCTTGAATCTGGTTTCAAAAAAGAAAATATCCGTTATGAATTCTTTGGTCCTTCAATGGAATTAAAAGAACCACAATCTGTATAAAGCAAAAAAAGTATGGCCCTGATTGATATCAGGGCCATGCTTTTTCTCGTTGGCTCAATTAAACTTGGGTGTTGATTTTTGCAGCAGGCACTCAGCGAACCGCGGGCTTCCCGGAGCCTCCTTGGGGTTCTACGCATTCGGGGTCTCCCTTGGGTACGCTTTTCCCGCAGGACTTTGGAAGAGCATCTTCGAAAAAGCATCGGACGAAGGAAATGCGAATCCATTTTCGAGGATTCTCGAGCCTTCCGCTCCAATCAACACAGCGCTAATCAGCAATTAGTTTTAACACAGCTTTCTTATAAAAAACACCTGGAATCACAGACTATCTCTGATTCCAGGTGTTTCTTTTATAGTACTATCCTTATCTTCTGCGGTTGCGGTTGCGGAGGAAGGTTGGAATATCCAAAGTTTCTTCTGGTTGGTGAGACTGGTTGCTTCTCACAGGCTCTTGTGGAGCTTCCTCTCTCTTTTGCTCACGTTTGGCCGTTCCCATTCCCATGCTTGGGGCAGCTTTCGGCTGTCCAAATGAAGGTCTGGTTGGTTTAGGCTGGATGACTTCCTCGTTAAATCCGGTTGCAATAACGGTTACAACGATTTCGTCCTTAAGATTTTCATTAATAACAGAACCGAAAATCATGTTTACGTCCTGATCTGATGCAGAAGCAACAATATCAGCTGCTTCCTGGACTTCATACAGGCTCAGGTTCGATCCGCCTGTGATATTCATCAGAACCCCTTGGGCTCCGTCAATTGACGTTTCAAGCAATGGTGAAGATATGGCTTTTTTCGCCGCTTCAGCAGCGCGGTTTTCACCTGCCGCAACACCTATCCCCATTAATGCTGATCCTTTATTGGACATAATTGTTTTTACATCTGCAAAGTCAAGGTTGATTAGCCCTGGTACGGCAATCAAATCGGAAATACCCTGTACACCTTGGCGAAGAACATTATCCGCCTCACGGAATGCTTCAAGCATCGGAGTGCTTTTATCAACGATTTCTAACAGCCTGTCATTAGGAATGACAATCAAGGTATCAACAGCTTCTTTCATGGAAGCAATACCGCCGGCAGCCTGGGTAGAACGCTTTCTGCCTTCAAACGTAAATGGGCGGGTAACAACTCCAACTGTCAAGGCACCTAAATCACGGGCAATTTGGGCAATTACCGGAGCAGCCCCTGTTCCAGTTCCGCCTCCCATCCCGGCAGTAACGAATACCATATCTGCGCCTTTTAGAGCTTCTTCAACCTGCTCCTTGCTTTCTTCAGCTGCCTTTTTGCCTACCTCAGGGTTTGCACCTGCACCAAGGCCTCTTGTAAGCTTTCCGCCAATTTGCATTTTCACTTCAGCTTTTGACAGGTTCAACGCCTGGGCATCTGTGTTAACTGCAATAAACTCGACACCCTGCACACCGTGCTCAATCATTCTATTTACAGCATTGTTACCGCCGCCTCCAACGCCGATTACTTTTATGGTTGCTAATGAATCTAAATTCGTATCAAATTCCAACATGACTAATCCTCCTAATTCGTCGATATTCCTTAGAACACCTTTTTCTGATTCGCTTTTTTATTTGCACCATGGAAATAGGCTACGCTGCCTACTTCGCCGTGCTTGTCTTTTTTGCTGATAGCCCAATGGCTGCTTATTCCGTTTCCAAAACCCATGCGAATCAAATCAAGTTATTCGAAAAAGTATCCGAGGAACTTTTTAACTCTTGATGTGATTTTTTCTTCCGGCTGTTTTTCCGGCTTTGTTTTTGGTTGCGGTTGTTGTTTCTGAACTCGTTTCTCTTTTGTTTCCGGAACAGTTACTGGATGCTCCATTCTTCTGCCCTGTATCTTGGCATTCTTATAAGCAAACTTGATCAGTCCGACAGCTGTTGTGTACTGGGGTTCCCTTACACCAATATAATCAGGGATTGCTATGCGCACCCTATTTTGGAAAATGACCTGTGCCAATTCAAGTATTCCCTGGGTATTTGCTACGCCCCCGCTAAGGACATAGCCCCCAGGAAGATCCTTGGCTCCAAGGCGCTTTACCTCATGCTGGATTAGGTCAAATATCTCTTCCATCCTCGCTTCAATAATGTCCGATATTTCAAGCTGGTTAAATTGCTGATGCTGGTCGCTGCCAATGATCGGAACACTGAATACTTCATCTTCGGATGCATGGTCATAGAATGCATAACCATGCTTTGTCTTAATGTTTTCTGCATCTTCAGTAGATGTGCGAAGGCCAATTGATAAATCTTTTGTTATATGGTCCCCGCCGACTGGTAGGACACTGGTTGCCTTCAATACTCCATTTTCAAACAAGGCGATTGTTGTAGAACCGCCGCCAATGTCCACAAGTGCCACTCCAAGATTCTTTTCATCTTTCGAAAGGGCAAAAGCTCCTGCTGCCAGCGGCTGAAGCGTAATATCCATAATTTCAAGCCCAGCACGTTCTACACAGCGCAGTGTGTTATGTAATATTGTTTTGGATCCGGTAATAATGGTGCCCTCCATTTCAAGGCGCACACCGATCATTCCGCGGGGATCGCTAATCTCATCCAATCCGTCAACGATGAACTGTTTTGGGATTACATCAATGATATCTCTTTCAGGAGGGATGGATACGACCTGCGCCGCATCAATAACTCTAGCCACATCCTCGTCTGTAATTTCCCTATTTTCACTGGAAACTGCTACAACGCCATGTGATGGCTGAAGCATAACATGATTGCCTGTAATACCTACAATCACATTTTTAATCTCCATTCCTATCATTCTCTCAGCCTGTTCTATTGCCTTTTTAATAGAATGAACGGTTTCGTCTATATCAACAATGGAGCCTTTGCGTAAACCTTCTGACTTCACATTGCCCACACCAATAATATTTAAAGAGTCATTGACCATTTCCCCAATGATTACTTTCACACTGGATGTACCGATGTCAAGACTAACATATATTTCATTGCTGTTCATTCTCTGGCACCTCCTTTAGCAATTCCAATTATTATTGAACAACAATCATTTTTTTGTTGTTTGTGTAAAATTAGTAGTTTATCTATAAAATTATTCGTCAAAACTAATATATTCCCTTTTTTAAATATCAATTTTTTTCTGTTTTTTCTTGGTTTTGAGACCATTTTGCAATTAGAATACGCCTTATTACCGCAATATTTTGGAAAAGCCTGACTCCAAATGCAAAAACTGCTGCTAAATACAAGTCTACACCAAGATGGACACCCAGAAAAGCTAAACTTGCTGCCAGTAAAATATTAAAAAAGAATCCGGAGACGAAAACTTTTTCATCATAGATATTTTGAAGCTGTGCCCGAATTCCTCCGAATAGAGTGTCCAGTGCAGCAAGGACAGCGATGGATAAATAATTTGAGTATTCATCAGGGATTTTTATATCCGTTAATAAACCAAGTATAACCCCTATGATTAATCCTAAAATAGGAAGCCACATTATGATTTGCCTCCTTCTTCAGGTTTCACAGGCTCCATATATCTGATTCTGAGTGCATCGTCATAAGCCGGAACGGTGACAGGATCTTCAGGCTTATGCACCTTTACCCGAAGATTGTCTATGAAGAATTCCTCTGCAGATTTTGATACTTGCATTCGGTTGAACAGCTTATCGGCTGACTGAGCGTTCTCTGCTATTACTTTTATTTCAATAGGCAGCCGGTTTAATGCATATCCGTCTATCATTGTTTCCCTGTTGATATCACGGATAACAGTAGTGTTGATGACCCGTCTCCCATCAATGGAAATATGCTGGGCATCATACATATTTAGCTCATTAACAAGCCTTTTCAGTAAATCAGGTGAGATAGAGTCAACTTGTTTCCCTAGAAGCAGTTCTTCATAAACCGGTTCAATAGTCAAAATGATCCCCGGTCCCGTCACTTCACTTAATCCGGCTTCCATTCTTAATTCCTCCAGCGTTTCACGCAGCACTTGCTCCTTGCTTTGTTTGCGCTTTGTTTCATATTGGGCAATTTTCTCTTCGTTTGAACTGATCTCGCGAAGCAGCTTCAATTGCAATTCCTTTTCTTTAAGCAAATCCTCTCTTAGCTGCCATGTATCCCTTGTATCACGAACAACAGGTTCTTTTACAGTTTGAAACTGTACGGCAATCATAAAGCCGATGACTACCGTAATAAAAGTAAAGCTGAGTTTGTTTTTGCTGTCCACTTTAATTCCACCTTACTTTCCCGTATAGATCCTTTTGTGGACACATCGTTAAATCAAAAGGGAAGAATATTGACTTGATTGGCTTTAAGTCCCCAGTAACGGTTCCATGATAATTTCATCATTTTTTTCCAGTGTGAATTGGATGTTTTCATCTACCAATGTATCCTTAACTCCGCCTGTTAAATTCAGAGCCGACGAAAGGACATCTGCATCACCTATAGCCGTGATAACAAAGGGTGCTGGATGCTGATAGCCGTCTACTTCTATCACTGGCCCGTTGCAAACTACATAGGAGCTGTGAGATAGCCTCTGCCCATTTATAGAGACTGCGGCAGCTCCGGAAATATATAGCTCATTGACAACCTTAAATACATGGTGTTCATGAACAATATAATTATTGATGTTTTCCTCATCTGGATTATAGTCCCCATCTGCAAGGGTAACCTCTACACCCTCACCCTTTACTTTAACTTTACCGAGGTGCATCCTATATTTTTCTGCATCCTCAGCGAGGTTAAAATAAACCTGAGCTTCCTGGGACAGCTCTTTTTCAATTTCCAGGACATTTTCCTGCTTCTCATTCAGTTCCTTTTGAAGTGCCCTGTTTTTTTCCTCCAGTTCAACCAGCTGATTTCGAAGTTCCAAATCTCTTTCCCATTGCTTTCCCGTCATTGCGGATTTGTCACTTTCCCCCTGGGTTAGGTGGTAGGAAAATGCCATCATATAACCCAGCACCAGAAAGACCAATGAGAATATGACATGATTACCCTTCACCTTCATTTTCTTCTTCAACCTTTTCAGCTCCCTCTGTTTCATATTCTTTAAAATAAGAGCCTACTTCCAAGTCGATGATGCCTTTTTTTTCAGGATCCAGCTGGCTTACGATAGAAGGATAATGTGCCATTTTTTCTGAAAAACTTCTTAAAGTTGCACTAACCTCAAAACCATCATTCATATATAGAGTAATATGAAAAGAATCAGTATCTTTAGGAGTATGCTGTATCTCGGATATGGAATTTAAGACTTCTTCAGGCAAGGTCTCCAGTTCCCCAATCATCATGTCGAGTATATCCCCTTCTGAAAATCCGCTAAGGATAGGGGCGTTAACAGGAATCTCGGCTACCTTTACATCCTTTAAAATTTTCCCATTCTCCAAAACCGGCAAATAATGTTTCTCTTTTGTTATGTAGGCAATGCGCTTTAGTTCATCCACCTTTATGGCAATCGTGTTTGGCAAATGAATCTTTACATCGGAAGATTTAATTTCGGGCAGCTCTTTAAGCTTACCCTCGATAACCTCTTCTTCAACCTTCCAAATATTTGTTTTTTCAGTAACACCGCTAATTTGTATTATTTCTTCTTTATCATAAATTGAATTTCCGGATACCCTAATTTGTTTAATATGGCTTAAGGGCGATTGAAAGTATATAACTAAAACAATCAGCGAGAAGAAAAGCAGGAGCAAAAAAATCAGCCTTCTATTCGCTTTTTTCCTCCTCTGCTGTTTCAGTTTTGGTATTCGATCCTCAAGCGAGACAACCTTACTTTTCTCCATTTTAAAATTCACCCCACATAGAAATGCGCAAGGCGCCCGCCTATCGGCGAAAAACTTAAGACCTCGAGCCGATGGCGCCTGGAGCTAGACAATTATCCAAGTTCGGAATTTCCCTTCCTTTACTAAAGCAAAAGCGCCGCACCGTGCGCTTGAGCCAGACTGTGCCTTGCCTCAAAGAAATAATTTCTTAGAAAATAGGAAAAATGAAAATGGACGGCTCTTCCCCTAATAGCACCCTTTCGAATGGCTTGTCCATTTTAATTGAATTAGGAATAAATAAGGGGAGAACGGCATGTTTCCCATGCCGTTTCAATTAAAAAAAACAATAAATTGGTTTGCATATCTAAGAAATTATTATATCACAATAAATGGAATTCGTAAGGTATTATTCCCCGTTACTTTCGGCCGATTATTTCAACTTCTGTTTCCATTTTCACACCATACAAATCAAAAATTGTATCCTTGACATGCTGGATTAAAGCAAGCACATCTTCAGCTTTTGCATCTCCTGCATTTACAATAAAATTCCCATGCATATCGGATATTTGTGCTCCGCCTATTGAATGGCCCTTCAAGCCTGCTTTTTCAATCAGCTGGCCAGCATAGTCAGGCAGGGGGTTTCGGAAAATGCTGCCCGCACATGGGTAGTTCCATGGCTGGGTTTCCTTGCGGTAGTCTTTGTTTTTTTGCATTGCTGAAGAAATCAGTTCCCTGTCTCCTTCTTTTAGCTGGAATACAGCTTCAGCCACGATCCCAGGCCGTTTTTTCTGCAGGACTGATGTTCTATAGGAAAATTCCATTTCTTCATTTGACAGCCATTCCATCTTCCCATCCTCGAATAGAATATGGGCTTTGGTTAATATTTGGGAAATATCAGATCCATGAGCACCTGCGTTCATATAAACGGCACCGCCGATAGAACCTGGAATACCGCTTGCGAATTCAAGGCCAGATAGCCCTTTTTTACTGATGATCGTCGAAAGGGCAACTAAGGAGTATCCGCCCCCTGCCTTTAACTCCGTACCATTAAGCTCCATTTTATCCATGCCGCGGCCCAGTTTAATGACCGCCCCTTCTATTCCCCCATCGGAAACAAGCAAATTTGAGCCTCTTCCAATTGCAGTCCATTTTATTTTATGCTGACGGATCAGATCCATCGTTTTTGCCAGGTTTTCTATGGATGAAGGCTCTATAAACAAATCGGCAGGACCGCCAATTTTCATTGTTGTATGATTGGCCATTGGCTCGTTTTCTTTGATTGTGCCAATATTCAAATCTCTAAGCTTGCTGATAAATTCGTCCATATATACCTCCCTTTCTCTTTATTACACCTAAATTTATTTATTCTATGCATATCTGGCCTTCAAGGCTACTTTTGCAATTCGACCATTAACCCATATAGCCTTTTTGCCGCGTCTGGAATTCCTAAATTACTGGAAGCCTTCTTCATGTCATTCATTTTATTTGAATCGAGTATAATTTTGTCAATGTTATCAATAAGTTTCTTGCCTGTTAATTCTTTTTCCAAGAGCAGCTCTGCAGCGCCATGGTCACTTAATGCCCTCGCGTTCTTTTCCTGGTGGTTGTTTGTCACATACGGGCTTGGGATTAGGATGCTAGGTATGCCCAAAGAAGTGATTTCGGCCAATGTTGTTGCACCTGCACGGGAAACCACAAGGTCAGCACCTGCAAGAACCTCCGGCATATTATGAATAAATGGCTTGATGACTAAATTTTCCGGGCTTCCGACCAGCTCTACTTCTTTCCGGACATCCCCATAGTGGACATCACCGGTAATATATAAAACCTGATAAGGTTTTTCTCCCAGCTCAGCGAGTGTTTTTAGGACCGCATCATTTATCGGCCTTGCCCCCCTGCTGCCTCCAAAAATTAATACAGCAGGTGCGCCGGTCTTCAAACCTGCGGATAGCCTCCCCTTGATTCCATCCTGCCCCAATACTTCGGAAGCACGAGGATTACCTGTTAAAATCGTTTTATTTTCCGGAAAAAAAGCCTTTGCTTCTTCAAAACAGACTGCAATGCGATCTACATATCTGCTAAGAAACTTATTGGTTAATCCCGGAACACTGTTTTGTTCATGTATGATTGTCGGTATGCCAAGTTTTGCCGCAGCATAAACCACAGGGCCGCATACATATCCGCCCGTTCCAATCACAATATCAGCTTTGAAGTCTTTTAGCATTTTTTTGCTTTCACGGACTCCCTTTAAAAACCTTAACACTGTTTTCACATTTTCTAAAGAAATCTTCCTCTTAAAACCGGTTATATGTATAGACTTAAAAGGTATGTTTTCACGTTTGACTATCGTATTTTCCAATCCTTTTTCAGTGCCTATATATAGAAATTCGGCATCTTTATGTTCTTTTTGAATTTCTCTTATGAGCGCAAGGGCCGGATATATATGTCCGCCAGTTCCCCCGCCGCTAACCGCTATTTTCATTCTTTCACCTCTTAAAAGAGTCTTATAAAAAGGCTCTGTTAAACTTGCCTGTTGATTTCCGCTCCATGCACTCAGCGAACCGCGGGTGTTCCGACGCTCCTCGGCGCATATCGCGCCTGCGGGTCTCCCTTTGACACGCTCCTCCCGCAGGACTTTGAACTAAGCTTCCCCGATCTACACCGCACGAAGAAATGCATATTTTTCGAGGATCTCGTGCCTTCCGCACCAACCAACAGGGTGCCAAAATCAGCATGTAGCTTTAACACAGCCCATAAAAAAGAAAAGATTCGTTTACAAACTAGGACTAATGTCCAGCATGGCTCTATTCTTTTTTCGAGATGATGATCCAACGTTAGAGTGAACACTCTCTCTGGAAAAAATCACTCCCCCGCTTTACCCTATTCTACTATATTTAAAACGAATAGATAGGAACGGATACCATAATGTTAAAGAATTGTAATAATGCAAAGCCTTTCATTGCTTGTTTCATTAAATGATATTAGGAGAAAAGGCCGGATTGCCCTTTTTCCTGACTCCAAAAAAGAAACCCTGTATGACAGGGTTTCAGGAATAATACGTCTTCAGAACAACTGCTAGTACCGTGCATAACGGCTTATATTTAATAGAACCCCTATAGCCATAAGCATGAGGGTCAGTGATGAGCCTCCATAACTCAAAAAGGGAAGTGTAATGCCGGTAACAGGCATCAAGCCGGTTACAACCCCAATATTTATCATGACTTGAATGGCAACCATGGCAATAATCCCTACAGCCAAAAAACTTCCGTAAAGGTCAGGTGCACCCAATGCAATCCGGATCCCACGCCACAAAAGAAGCGCGAATAATAATATAACAAATGATCCGCCGATAAAACCCAGCTCTTCAGCTAAAATAGCAAATATAAAGTCTGTTTGCGGCTCCGGAAGATAAAAAAACTTCTGTCTGCTTTGTCCAAGCCCCAAACCGAACAATCCTCCCGGTCCGATGGCATAAAGGGATTGGATAATTTGGAATCCGCTGCCTAATGGATCTTCCCACGGATCCAGGAAGGATGTAATCCGCTTAATTCTATATGGAGCCGACAAAACTAGCGCAACAAATCCCGCCAACCCTGCGACACCAAACCATACAAAATGGCTGATTCTGGCTCCTGCTATAAAGATCATAACCACACTAGTCCCGACCATAACCGTTCCTGTCCCTAAGTCAGGCTGAAGCATAATCAATCCGAATGCCAAAAAGACAAGGCCTAAAGATGGAACAAGTCCTTTTCTGAAGGACGTAATGAGCTTCTGCTTTTCAGATAAGAACTTTGCCATAAAGACGATCATGGCAAGCTTCATAAATTCCGATGGCTGGACGGAAAATGCGCCTACTCCAATCCAGCTTCTTGAACCATTCCGTACATTTCCGATTCCTGGAATCAACACCAACAGCAAAAGGACAAAACAGACAATTATTAACACTTTGGCCCATGTTCTCCACGTCCAGTAATCAACATTCATAATAAAAAACATAGCAACGATTCCAACGCCTGCAAAAAGCATTTGCCTTTTTGCAAAGAAAAAGGAATCATCAAATTTATAGTCTGCCCATATCGCACTTGCGCTATAAACCATGGTCAAGCCTACAGCAAGCAGCATAAACGTGACAATCATTAATATAAAATCGGGAGTGGTTTTTTTTGTCGGCAACGCAATACACCTCGAATGCAAGTTTTAGGGCTAATCAAGAAAGCAAATCGCCAGTCGTCCGGTTTGACCTCCAGGACTATTTTGCTTACCCGATTAAAAAGCTCTAAATGTGCCGCGAAGCAGATGTATGCCTAAGCTGTTCTTTCCTCTAGTCCCGCAGACAAGCCCTTATTTAAGCTTATGCACCGCATCTATAAACATGTCTCCCCGAACCTCAAAAGTTTTATATTGGTCCCAGCTTGCACAAGCCGGAGAAAGCAGAATGATATCTCCAGGCTCAGATAGCTTCAAGGCAGAAGGTACGGCTTTTTCAACATTATCGACACACTCGATTGTTTTTATTCCGGCTTCCAAGGCTGCCTTCCCAATCTTTTCTGCTGTTTGTCCAAAGGTAACAAGAGCTTTAACACGTTTTAAAGATGGAATCAACTCATCAAAACTATTTCCGCGGTCTAGCCCTCCAGCCAGAAGAATGATAGGATCGCTAAATGCTGATAATGCATTTTTCGTTGCCAAAATATTGGTCGCTTTGGAATCATTGTAAAATTTCCTGCTCTGGTATTCGCCCACATATTGCAGACGGTGCTTAACACCGGCAAATGTGCCTAAAACGCTAATAATTGCTTGATTTTCAACCCCGGTCAGCTTGGCTGCTGCCACCGAGGATAATATATTCTCAAGGTTATGCGATCCCGGCAAGGCGACATCTTTTCTTTCCATCACCTTTTCGCCATTGAAGTAAATCCATCCATCTTTAACATAAGCGCCTTCAGACAGCTCTTTTGTTGGTGAAAAAGGGATAATTTTTGCCTTGGATCCTGCTGCAACTTCCATAACTTCCGGTTGGTCGGCATTAACTATGAAATAATCATTGCTTGTCTGATTCATCGTAATATTCGCTTTGGCAGCATGGTACTCTTCTCTCGTTCCATGGTAGTCCAAATGGGCATCATAAAGATTTGTCAATATGGCAATACGCGGCCTGAACTCCTGTATGCCCATAAGCTGAAATGATGATAGTTCAATCACGATATTATTTTCTTCAGCAGCTTCCTGTACAACTTCGGAAGCAACGGTGCCGATATTTCCAGCGATTAGCGGCTTTTTGCTGCCTGCCTGAAGCATTTCAAACGCAAGTGTGGTAGTAGTCGTTTTACCATTTGTGCCTGTAATAGCAATAAAAGGAGCTTCAGATACCTGATAGGCAAGCTCTACCTCTGTTATAACGGGAATGCCCTTTTCCTCGGCCCCTTTAATCATAGGATTATGGTATGGAATCCCCGGGTTCTTAACGATAAGCTCAAACCCTTCTTCCAGGAGTTCAGTGGGATGGCCGCCGCAAATTACCGTAATTCCCTGCTCAAGCAGACCCTGGGCTTCAGGGTTTTCCGCCAGAGGCTTAAAATCATTTACAGTAACAAACGCTCCGAGTTTATGTAAAAGGGAAGCTGCACCAACTCCGCTTTTTGCCAGCCCCAATACTAATATTTTTTTATGACGATAGCGATTTATCTCCTTCACTTACACCCACACCTCAATATATATTCCGAGAATTGCAAACAGAAGGCCAACAGTCCAGAATGTTACAACTACCCGCCATTCAGACCATCCCACCAGTTCATAATGGTGATGAAGCGGGCTCATCCGAAAGATTCGCTTCCCGGTCGTTTTAAAAGAAGCTACCTGTAAAATAACAGACAGCGTTTCTATAACAAAAACACCGCCGATAATAATTAGAATGATTTCAAGCTTGGTAAGAATGGCAATCGTTGCAATTGCCCCGCCCAAAGCCAGGGAGCCTGTATCCCCCATAAATACTTTAGCTGGATGAGCATTAAATACAAGAAAGCCCAATACAGCTCCAACAACAGCTACGGAAAAAATAGAAACTTCAAATTGCGACTGGTTCCACGCCAATACCGCAAAGGCTCCAAAAGCAATTGCGGAAGTACCTGAAACAAGACCATCCAGTCCATCTGTAAGATTGACCGCATTAGAGAAACCTACTAGCCAGAAAATAATAAAGAAAACATACCACCAGCCCAAATCAAAAGAAAGGTCTGTCAGCGGGATATGCACTTCTGTGGAAAATTCATTTTGCCTGAAAACAAAATAAAAAATAACCGAAATTATGATTTGGCCCAAAAGCTTTTGCTTTGAAGTTAGCCCAAGATTCCGCTTTAAGGCTACCTTAATAAAATCATCAAGGAATCCAAGGAGGCCAAAGCCCAGTGTGACCAATAATAATAAATAGGTCTTAACGGTAGGTTCTGAAAACTTTCCTGTCATCAGCAAGGTCGTTACCGTGATGGAGAGAAGAATCATGATTCCTCCCATTGTCGGTGTGCCCGTTTTTTTCTGATGGGATTTAGGCCCTTCCTCGCGAATGCTTTGCCCGAATTTTAATCTTCTTAAGAAGGGAATAAAAATGGGAGATAGCAAGACTGTTATTAAAAAGCCTGCCAAAATTGTGAAAAAAATAACTTGCTCCATCATATTTATCCCCTCCTTTCGCGTTTGGCATTTTCGGAAGCTTCATATAAGTTTTCTGCCATCACAGCAATATCATATGTTGCTTCGTTTTCTTTAAGACTTTTTTCATCTGAAAAAAGGAAATTTGTTGTGCTGATCTTTTCTTCTGCTTTGCTTATTTTTTCTATATATAATTCCATAATATCCTTTAAGCCTTTCGTTAAGTCATTTGTATAAAAAACAGGAAATTGATTAGGTGTGTATGTCGGTACCTCGTCCTTCTCATTCCACAGGGCGGCAACTGCCCCATTTCCAATCGCTTCTTTCAGATCCCCTGATTCTTCTATAGGGAGATAGATTCCTTTTGGCTGTACGATCGATGAGGAAGCAGCTACCGTATGAAATTGCAGCTCATTGTCCTTTATCCCTGTTGTATTTGGAAACAATTTCGCTAAATCACCATACGTTAAATACATTTTATCGCTCCTCTATCGCCTCTTTTGCAACTTGCCGGTCATCAAAATCAAAAACTTGATTCCCGATTATCTGATATGTTTCATGGCCTTTGCCGGCAATCAATATCACATCGCCCTCACTGGCATTTTTCACTGCATAGTGAATGGCTTCTTTCCGGTCGACAATCGTCTTATATTTTTCGCCCTTTGCCCCCTCTTCCATATCCCTTAAGATTTGGAGCGGGTCCTCGCTGCGCGGGTTATCTGAAGTGAAAATAGGATCGGTGCTGTACTGGCATGCTATTTCAGCCATAAGCGGCCTTTTGGAACGGTCTCTGTCCCCTCCGCAGCCGACAACTGCAAAAATCCTCTTCTGGGCGAATTGCTTTACAGTTTCCAAAGCATTCTTCAGGCTGTCTGGAGTATGTGAATAGTCGACTATTACAGAGAAATTCTGTCCTGCATCAACCGTTTCGAACCTGCCGGAAACACCTTTTACTTCCTCGACGGATTTAATGATTTGCCTAATCGGTATTCCCGAGGCAACTCCCGCCCCTATACTTGCCAGTACATTGTATACGCTAAATTTCCCTATCATTTTCAGGGATACTTTATGCTTTCCAAACGGGCTGGATAAATCAAAAGCCGTACCTGCAGAAGTCATTTCAATATTGACCGCACGAAGATCTGCTTCATGATCAATTCCATATGACAGCACATGTGCTGCTGTAGACTTTTCATACTCGGCTGAAGCCGGGTCATCCGCATTTAAGATCGCATACTTTGGCCTTTCATGGTTAAAGGAACTTCCCAGCTGCGCAAAAAGAAGCCCCTTCGCCCTGCGGTATTCATCCATTGTTTTATGATAATCCAAGTGATCCTGGGTCAAGTTAGTAAACACAGCTACATCAAAATCACAGCCATGGACACGGCCCTCATCCAGCGCATGGGATGAAACTTCCATAACGGAGGAATCCACGCCAGAATCCGCCATTTTTTTAAATGTGCTTTGCAGGGTAAGGCTTTCAGGTGTCGTATTTTTCACTTCGAAAATTTGTTCCCCGATTTTTGTGTACATCGTTCCAATTAAACCGGTTTTCCTGCCTGAATCAGCAAGGATTTTTTCAATCAGGTGGCTTGTTGTTGTTTTTCCGTTCGTACCGGTTATTCCAATCAGATGAAGCTTTTGGCTTGGCTGCCCATAAAAAGCATCAGCAAGCACGGCCATTGCCCTACGTGTGTTCTTTACCAAAATCACCGGTATATTCAAATCCAATTCCTTCTGTGCAAGGATAGCAGCCGCTCCCTTTTCTGCAGCTGAAGCGGCAAAGTCATGGCCGTCAACCGTATAGCCTTCTATACAAACAAATAAGCTTCCGGCTGTTACTTGCCGGTTGTCGTTCACAATTGATGTGATTTCTGGATTTTCCCCTTTGTAAGACATATATGGCTGCAGATATTGCAGCACCGTATGTAATTTCATATCATTCATTCCTCTCATTCTAAAGCAGCGCCATCTGTTTCCTCTTTAATTAGCAATCTGGTTCCTTGCAGATTAAAAACACTTGTCATCCGCTAGAGTGATTCCCAGCTTTAAAATTAAAACCAATCGATGCGATTTCAAAATCATGGCGATATATATTGTACATGATAATTGCCTTTTTAGCCATTTAATCATTTACCTTTTCCCAATGTGATGTTAATTACTTTTTTCTCCAAAAAACAAAAATTCAGGCGGCGCAATATTGTGCCGCCCTCTGGCTGTTATTCTTTGTCATCGAAGTACAGACGGATGGTTGAGCCTTCCTTAAGCTTTATACCCGGTTGAGGCGTTTGCTTAACCACTGTATTTCCTGTTCCGCTCGCATCAATTTTTAAGTTAAGGTATAGCTCGCCTAAATCTTTCTTTGTCAGCCCAACCATGTCAGGAACTTCAATCATTGGAGAGTCCATCCAAGTTAGCTCTTTTTCGATTTGGTCTTTTCTGGGTTTTACACCCATGGCCCGCAAACTGTCTCCCATAATCTCCCCAACAATTGGTGCGGCAACAACACCGCCAAACTGAACGGTTCCTTTGGGATTATCTACTGCCACATAGACGACAAGCTGCGGATCATCTGCTGGAGCAAATCCGATAAAAGATACTATATGGTTATTTTCAAGATAACGGCCATTTTGAGCTTTTTGCGCGGTCCCTGTTTTGCCGCCAACACGGTATCCGTCAACGAATGCTTTTTTACCGGATCCCTTGGCAACAACCGATTCCAGCGCAAGCCGAATTTCATCGGATGTTTCTTTTGAAATTACTTTTCTCTTAGCCTCAGGTGATTTTTTCATTAAAATTTCACCGTTGGCCGGATTGATTAATTCTTTTGCTATATATGGTGTATATAATGTCCCGCCGTTAACTGCGGCAGAAATGGCTGCAACCTGCTGGATCGGAGTAACGGAAACACCCTGTCCAAACGCAGTGGTTGCCTGCTCAACAGGGCCTACACGATCAAGGTTAAACAAAATCCCCTTGCCTTCGCCCTGAAGATCAATGCCTGTTTTTTCCCCAAAACCAAAATCACGAATATATTTAAATAAAGCTTCCTTGCCTAATCGCTCCCCAAGCTCTACAAAACCAGGGTTACAGGAATTCTGGACAACTTCAAGGTATGTCTGGCTGCCATGGCCGCCTTTCTTCCAGCATCTTAGCCTTGCACCCCCAACTTCAACAAACCCTGGATCATGGAAATGATCTTTTTCCAAGTCTACCTTTCCCTCTTCCAAAGCAGCTGCCAGAGTAATAATCTTAAAAGTGGACCCCGGCTCATATGTACTCCAAATCGGGAGGTTCCGGTTGTATATTTCGGGCGGCACGTTTCTAAAGTTGGCAGGATCAAAATCAGGCCGGCTCGACATGGCCAGGATTTCACCGTTATTCGGATTCATGGCAATAGCAATAATGCCATCAGGGTTATATTCAGCCTGGGCTATATCTAGCTCCCTTTCAACAATCGTTTGGATCTTTGAATCAATGGTGAGCTTCAAATCCATTCCATCAACAGGCGGCTTGTAGTCATCCGCCATATCGTTCATGCGCTCTCCCTTGGCATTCGCATAAAACTTCACCGAACCTTCTTTTCCTTTAAGTTCTTCTTCATAGTATAACTCAAGGCCCATCAACCCCTGATTGTCAATTCCGGCAAAACCGAGCACATGGGAAAGATAGTTGCCAAACGGGTAATGGCGCTTTGAGTCTTCACCAATATAGACGCCTTCTATTTCTAAAGAACGAATCTCTTTTGCTTTTTCATGGGAGATTTTCCGCCCTTCAGGAATTTTCACGCTGGATGCTCTTTTGGTGATAAGCTGGTAAGCTTTTTCCTTCGACATATTCAAAACAGCAGCCAATTTCTCAGAAGCATCTGCAGGATCCTTTATTTGCCTTGGGACAACGTATACAGTAGGCGCACTGACATTAGTGGCAAGCGGAACGCCGTTTCGATCCACAATTTCCCCTCTCTCCGGTTCAAAAGGGATATCCCTGCTCCAGAGCTCCTTTGCGCCATCAGTAAGCATATTGCCAAGAAAAAACTGTACATACCCAAGACGCAAATCGATAATAAAAAAGACTAGAATACCAACGAACAAAGCTACAGTCAACCGTTTCCGAACGGTTACATTTGAAACACGCATGTACGAACGAACCTCCTTAGATTATGGCTCGTTCAAATATATGCTTGTACCCATATGAATAGAACGCACTGCCTATCTGACAGTGCGTTCCAATTAATCAAGCACTTCTTCCGTTTCTTCCTGCCCCTCTTCTGTTTCCACTTCATTATATTTTTGAGCAGGAGGCTCCAGCTCGACGATTAAATAATCCCCTTCACTTAAAGCAGCCCCGGCCTTCAGATTTTGTTTCACCACATATCCATTTCCTACTGTATTTAGCTTTAAGTTGGCCAGCTTTGCTACTTTCATAACATCCCTCAGCGACCAGCCGTTCATGTCAGGCACTGTTAACTCGCCATCCGTCTTAAGGATAACCCTTTCTCCTTCAAGCAAATTGTACATATTGCCGGGAACTTGCCTTTCTACTTTATTCCCTTTTCCTAGCACAATCGCCTCAAATCCGAACTTTTCCAGCTCTGCTTTTGCCTCTTCAATTGTCAGCCCTTCCACTTCAGGTGTTTGTTCAGACTTAATCTTAAGTTTTTTGGAAGGCTCAATATTTAAATACTGCAAGCTGCTTTTCATAACAGGAGTAAAAATCTTGGAAACCGGCTCGGCACCATTCGTGCTAAGATCAATATCTGGCTGCTGTACAGCCACATAGATAATCAATTCAGGGTCATCCTTTGGAGCCATACCTAAAAAGGAGAAGATGAAATTCTCATGCCCGGTTAGATATCCTCCTCCTTTAGGGTCAGGGATTTGTGCAGTCCCCGTTTTTCCGGCAACCTCGTATCCTTCAATATTATAGCGTTTGTAGCCTGTGCCATTTTCAGAAGAAACAACTGTCTCCAAAATATCTCTCGTTTTCTTAGCAGTCTCCGCTGATATCGGATTAGCTTTAACTTCTGGTTTTGTTTCCTTCACCACTTCTTTTTTATCGCTATCGACAATTTTGCTGATTACATGCGGCTGCATCATCTTTCCTTCATTTGCGATCGCTGTAGCCGCCTGGATCTGCTGAATTGGCGTAATGGCAGAACCCTGGCCGAATCCGGTTGTTACTTTCTCCAGCGGCCATTCATATACAATATTGCCGCCTGTTTCATTAGGCAGGTCAATTCCGGTTGGATCATCAAAGCCAAACTTGGTTACATATTCTCTATACGTTTCATAACCCAGTTTTTCTTTTACTATTTTTGCAAAAGCCACATTGGAAGAACGCTGAACCCCCTCAAGATAAGTAATGGGTCCCCATCCGCGGCCCTGGTTATGGTCTCTTACAGCCTTTGAATTTTCGGTTACTTTATAGCTGCCTGACTTAAACCATTCATTAGGATCAAACACACCTTCTTCAATCGCGGCTGCCAAAGTAAAAATTTTCATGGTTGAACCTGGCTCATAAGAGTTTTCGATAACCTCATTATGCCAGGTATCTTCTATTCCTTCCTTTGTTTTTGGGTGAAAGGATGGCCTTTGGCCCATAGCAAGTATGTCACCAGTCTTCGCATCCGCAACGACAGCTACCATCTTCTTTGGCTTATACTCTTCATCCACTTTATTCATGGAATCTTCAAGAAAGGTCTGAATTTTTTTATCTATAGTCAGATATACGTCTTTTCCATTTTGGGCAGGCTTGATCATCTCATCGCCATTTGGAAGCAGATAGCCCCAAATGTCACTTTCATAACTGAACTTTCCATCCTTGCCTGTCAGAATTTCATTTAAGCTCTGCTCTAAACCAAGCATTCCGACAGTATCAGTCCTATTCGTTTCTGTTTTCTTTTTTTCAACATACCCAATCAGGTGTGAAGCAAAGACGCCATTTGGATAGAACCGCTTGGAGTCTGTAATAAATGTAATGCCGGGAAGTTTCATTTCTTCTATTTCACGTTTTGTTTTTAACGGAAGATCGCGTCCGGCTTTTCCAAATTCAACTTGGAATGGTGTTTTTCCGTCTTTTGTTTTTTTTGTCAGTATTCTATAAATCTCCGACTCTTCGAGGTCTATTGCCTTAGATAGTTTCTTCGCTGTTTTATCCGGATCCTTAACATAACCGGGTTTCATGCTTTCATCCAAAATAGCCACAAGCTTATAGGAAACAGTATCCTCTGCAATTACTTCGCCATTGCGGTCATAAATGGTGCCCCTTCTGGCCTCAATCGTTTTTTCCCGTTCATATTTTTGCTGAGCCTTGGCAGCAAGAACTTGCCCATCTGCTTCTCCCGTTATTTGGATAGAAATAAAACGAAAAAGCAATACAAAAAAGAGCAGGCTGAATATTAGGAATAATATCGCTGCTCCAAAATTTATATTTGGCTGTTTTTTCATTAATCTTCCACAACCTTGACATTATTTCCGCTAAATTTTAATCCCATTTCTTCAGCTTTTGCCTTGATGCGCTCATATGTACTTAGCTCGCTGACCTGCATTTCAAGATCCCCGTTTACCTTGGTCTGTTCCTGAATAGCCCGTTCTGTTTGCTGTATTTCTTTGTTTACTTCATAAATGGCAGCCTGATTTGATACCATTTGGACTGCACCGAAACATACGATTCCCGTAAAAGCAAGCCCAAGAATTTTTTCTCCAGGAGAAAGCCATGATTTTCTGGACTTTAATTTTTTTGGAGCCTCGAGTGGCTGGGTTTGCTGCTGATATTGCTGTTCTTCCTGAATCTTTCGTGCTAAATTGCTCATAATTTCCCTCCTGTTTTTTTATTTTATCTATTCTCTAATTCATGATTGCTTAAAGTTTTTCCGCTATCCGCAGCTTTGCAGACCTTGCACGGTTATTATGTTCGAGCTCTTCTTCAGAAGGAAGGATTGGCTTTCTTGTTATCAGCTTTAAGATTGGTTTATACTCGTCAGGAATAATTGGCAGTCCTGGCGGCAAATTCGGTGTTTCACTAGCTTTTTTAAATGTAGCTTTGCAGATCCTATCCTCAAGGGAATGGAAAGTAATCACACTGATTCTTCCCTGGGGATTCAGGATGTCAATGGCCTGCTGCAATGAATTTTCAAATACGCCAAGTTCATCATTAACAGCAATCCTGATAGCCTGAAACACTCTCTTAGCAGGATGTCCGCCTTTTCTCCTTGCAGGAGCAGGTATGGCATCTTTAATAAGATCTACCAGCTGCCCGGTTGTTTCAATTGGAGCTTCTGCTCTGGCCGCTTCAATTTTTCTCGCAATTTGCTTGGAGAATTTTTCTTCACCGTATCTGAAGAAAATCTTTACAAGCTCTGCATAGTCCCAGCCGTTTACAACATCATAAGCTGATAGCTCTGCTTCCGTATCCATCCTCATATCCAGCGGGGCATCATTATGGTAGCTGAACCCCCGTTCCGGTGTGTCCAATTGCGGAGAGGAAACGCCGAGATCATATAGAACGCCATCAACCTTATGTACACCCAGCTTTTCCAGTTCTTCCTGAAGATACTTGAAGTTACTTTTAATAATAGTTATTCTGTCGCCAAATTTAGCAAGTTTTTCTTTTGCATGGGCGATAGCCGTATCATCCTGGTCAAAAGCGTATAGCTTTCCATTATCAGAAAGCTGCGAGAGAATCAGCTCGCTATGTCCTGCACCGCCTAGGGTACAATCCACATAAACTCCATCCGGATGAATATTCAACCCATCTACTGTTTCCTTTAATAGTACTGTTGTATGATCAAACATAGTTGTATGTTTCCACCTTTCCAATCCGAAAAGCGCTAAATGCCTTTAACAGCATCCGGAGCTAGACAGTCATCTTTGTTAAGAAAATTTCTCCTGTGGGAAATTATATTAATAAAACATTCCCATTATATATCAAACCCAATCATATTTTCTGCAATATCAGCAAAAGATTCCTCTGATTCTGCAAAATAATCTTCCCAAAGATTCTTGCTCCATATTTCAATCCGATTGGAAACGCCCAGTACTACACATTCTTTTTCCAATTTTGCATATTGCAGAAGCGGGGAAGCAATATTTATTCTTCCTTGCTTGTCTATTTCACATTCAGTAGCACCTGAAAAGAAAAAACGGGTAAAAGCGCGGGCATCTTTTTTTGTAAGAGGCAAGCCTTTTAATTTTTCTTCAAGCAGCCTCCACTCGTCCATCGGGTAGCCAAACAAACATTGATCGAGTCCGCGAGTCAAAACAAAGGTTTCGCCCAAGTTGTCCCGGAACTTGGCAGGCACGATGAGACGGCCTTTATTATCAACGTTATGATGGAACTCACCCATGAACATTCCCACTGCACCCACTTTCTAACTCAAATGTACCACATTCCCCCACTTTCCTCCACATGTTTTTAATTATTCTACCACTGCATTTAAAATCCTGCCTCCCTAGAGTTTTTGACGGAATTTCCGTTCGTCTTATTATTACAATTTCTTTAAGAGGATTACGGTTTTTTCACAGACTTCTTCTTGCTGTATACATGCTGGCACACCAATATTTTAGCCTTTATCTTTTGCTTAAAAAGGTAAAAAAAAGACCTTATCCAGAAGGATAAGGCAGAAGAATATTGGCGAATATTAAATTTTTATGACTTTGTGTGTTCCATCAAATACAAAGGGACACTCCAAAAGATCATTCACAAAACTAATACCATATTTATTAATGTAATACAGCCCATTCCAGACTCTCTCTTGCGGAGACCCTCCCGGCCTTAAAGTATTTTCCACTTTTTCATACTTATTAATGGTTACATCATGCTTTTTCTGGATTGTTTGCTGAATTTTAGACTCCATAAAATCCATCTGCTTTACAAGCAGTTCCTCGTTTTTCTTTAACATTGGGAGCAGGGAATAGGCTTCTTTCCCGGTTAACTCTTCTATTAAAACATAGTTTTGCTTTAACTGCTCTTTTGTTTTACTGAACTGCTCTTCAATGCTTTCATTTTTAACATGCTCAAGATAATCATTTTTCTTTGCTTCTGTCCCGAAGGTAAGCACTTCCTGCAAATCAAGGCCTATTTCCTTCATGTCGCTTTCTACTGAGCGTTCTAAAATCGTAATATTTAGCCGAGGCATAATTGGAGGCATTTTCATTCCAAACAACTCAAATGCCTTCTTCAGCTCAGCCCAATAGGCAATTTCACCCGGTCCCGCTATAAAAGCCAATGTTGGAAACAGCCATTCCTGCGTGATTGGCCTCGTCACAACATTATTGCTTAGCCTTTCAGGATATTTTTCTGCAATCTCCAAAAGCTCATCCATCGTAAACTCGTGGAAACATTCTTTCCCAGTGAATACCTTTTTCTCCTGATTATATTCAAGAAGTATTCTTTCCTTATGCTTTTCATCGTAATAAAATAGATTTGCAGCATTTTCGCTAATTTCAATCGCATTAGGAAAGCCAGTGCGTTCCAGCTGATCTTGCTGATCCTTCACCCTTTTGGTTATTTCCTGGAAGCTTTCAATCTGTTTTGTAAATATGTCTCTTTCAAGTATACGCAAATTTGGATCTCCAGAATCGACCAGCAGCAATCCTGTATCTTTAAACAGATGCATGATAATCCCTGCAAAAAAATCAACAAAGCTTTCAGATTGGTTTATGCTTTCACGCAGTGCTTTAAGGAGCCCTTTTGTATATTCTGTCTCCCCAAATGACTCAATGATCGCCTCCACCCATGACTTGCATTTATCACGATCCAAGCAAATATTGGAAACCATACTTTTTTCAAATACCTTTTCAGGATAAATCAATTTTTCCATTTTATTTGCCTTTTCAACAAACACATGGTTGACTTCCTGATAATCGTGATCCTCCCCAGCAATCCAGAAAACGGGGACGACAGGAATACCCAGTTCTTTTTCCTTTTGTTTGGCAAGTGAGATAATCGATATAATTTTATGTATGGTATAAAGCGGGCCCGTCAGAATTCCGGCCTGCTGCCCTCCAATAATAACAGCGCTATTTTCTTGCTTCAGCTTTTCAAGAGATTGATGTACTGCTGCAGAGGCAGGAAAGCGGTCCATAAACTTTCCGATATATTCAGAAAGCTCATTTCTCATAAATGACCGATCCTTTAATTCCCCTAACCGCGCTTTATAATCTGAAGAAGAATTATAGCGATAGTGAAAAAACTGCATGAGTTCTTCGGTTTGTGCTGTATAGTCTGTTGCAAACCGGTTGGTGGCCGGCAATGAGAGATTAAGAATCTCCATTAATGAACTTCCTTTCTGATTCCATTTTTCAAACGTTGTTCAAAAAGTCCTGGAATAGCCCAGTCGAATCTCTTGCACACAATGTGATGATCCGACGTTCACCACAGGAGGATAAGGAACTTGTGGATGAGATTTGTCGCTCGACCAAAAGTTGCAGCTTTTGATCGCTGCGATCTTTAGTCAGGCTGCGTCAGCTTTACTACTCCCACACGCAGCAAAACCATATTCTCGAAAAAGCAAGGTGTTTTTTACGAGGAATATGCCATTGTAGTTTCGAGCTTATCCTTCGATCCTCAAAACTGCGCTTCCTTGATAGTCTCGGCTCTTTTTGTCTCCCATTTTGAACACGAACTTTATTTCATCTTCTGAGTATAACATTGTCTGAATTGAAAAGAAAAAAACTTTGCTTATCTAAATGTTTCAATTCTAGATATATTTTATTTCTAGCTGCAATGCTCTTTAAGGTATGAAAACAACAGCCGTGACCCTTTGGATCAGCCCAATAATAATGAGGACAACATACACGGAAAAGTATAAGAGGAAATTGAATCTCCAAAATCCTTTAAACATAACACGCAGGCTTATTTCCTGTTTAACTCTCCAATGAATAATAACAAAAATTAAGGCTGTAAAAAGCAATGATAAAAGAATCATCCATAAATATGATTTTCCCCAAATAACAACAATTAAAAAATGGACAGACAGTATAAATAAAAAAGTGCTGACATCCAAAGCAATGTGTACAGATCTTCTGTGTTTTTTTGTTATTTGTTTACTGATAATAAACACAGCAAGATATCCCAGCAACGGAATTGTAACCAATGTGGCGATAAAAGCCGAAAAGACTGTATTCAATTCATTTCCCCCTTTTTACTCCTTCCCCTTAACCAAACAATAAAGGCATAAAGAATAAGGAGCCTCCATCTTCTTTCTATCTGCTTCCTCAAGGATATAGCCCAGGATGGAATCAATTTCTGTATGTCGGCCTTCTTCAATATCCTTCAGCATGGAGGATCGATTATTCCCTGTATCCCTGCAAATCTTTTTCACATGGTTGAAAGCTGCCTCTTTATCGGATATGTCCAATATGGTACTTACTTCGTCAAACAGCTTTATAAACAAACGGTAATAATACTGATTTTCCAGAAGCTCCCCATTTCTGACATGAAGCACAGCAGTCAATGGATTAATAACAGAGTTAACAATCAGCTTTTCAATCAGCATTCCTTTATAATTCTGGTTATAAACAAAAGGAAAATAGTTTGATGCCGATTCAGAAATTGCCTTTAAAAAAGTTAAATCGCCTTTTATGGCAGCCAGCTTGGTTACCCCTATTCCAGTATGCAAAACAGTGCCTGATTCTGCTTTTAAAGCACCATGTTCAACACTTCCTACAAACAGATGATAAGCTTGGAGATTTTGAATCCACTTTAAATGCCCCATGCCATTTTGGAGAAACAGCAATGATAAGTGACGGCCGTGGCTCATTTTCTTCATGCTGCTAACAACCTCTTGAATACTGTACTGTTTCACAGAAACGATTGTTAAATCCTCTTCGCCCTTCCATTCTGAAAAAAGGCTTGCCTGGATAGGGTGGTTAAAGCATTTCCCATCCCTTTCAAATATAAGACCCTGTGAACGTAGCCTATCCGCCTGGCTTTTATTTCTAACAAACACCTGCACGTTATGGTGTTCATTTAAATAATGGGCAAATAAAAGGCCTATGGCCCCCCCGCCGATAATAGCAATCTTCATAGCTTACTCCCATAATCAATTTTGTCATTGGTCATATTTTATCAAAATAAAGTAAAACATGGGTAAATTGGAATGTTTACTCAATTTTTTCAAATAATACATTTATTTTTTAATTCCATCTTCATTTAAAGAAATCCTTTAAAAAAATCCCTTTTTCGAAATTCCGAAAAAGGGATTTTTCATTTGCTTATATTAAACCGGGTAAACTGGGTGCTTGCGTACGCTAAATGTTAATTCTTTCGTTTCATACAGATCAAAACGGTTAATCAGGACATTTCTTAAATCTGATGGCGAAACAATATCGTCAACGATTAATTCTGAGGCAAGTTTATAAATATCTATCGTTTCTTTATATTCCTGCTGCTTTTCCTGAACGTATTTAATTTTTTCTTTTGGATCTTCGATTGCATTAATCTTATTAGAATAGACCGCATTTACAGCGGCCTCTGGCCCCATGACGGCGATTTGCGCAGTAGGAAGCGCAATGCAGCAGTCAGGCTCAAATGCTGGACCGGCCATCGCATATAGCCCTGCACCATATGCTTTTCTAACGACAACCGAGATTTTAGGAACAGTAGCGGAACTCATAGCTGCAATCAGCTTTGCGCCATGACGGATAATCCCTGCTCTTTCTACCTTAGTTCCAATCATAAATCCAGGAACGTCTGCCAGGAATAATAGTGGAATATGGAATGCATCGCAAAGCTGAATAAATTTTGCGCCTTTGTCAGCAGAGTCCACAAACAATACTCCGCCCTTCACCTTCGGCTGGTTGGCAATAATCCCCACTGTTCTTCCGCCGATGCGGGCAAGACCGGTAATTAGCTCCGCTGCAAAAAGCTTTTTAATTTCAAAGAAGCTTCCTTCATCTATCAATGAATCAATGCACTCATACATATCAAATGGGGCATTTTGATTCTTAGGGATGATTTCTTCAAGGTCACGTCCTGCCTTCGGCTTAACAGCCTCAAGATTAGCTGGCTTTTCTTTAAAGCTTGCCGGGAAATACCCCAAATATCTTCTGGCAGACTCAATTGCCTCTTCCTCGCTATAGGCAAGCATATCTCCACAGCCACTGACTGAACAATGCATGCGGGCTCCGCCCATTTCTTCAAGAGTAACCTTTTCGCCAATAACCTTTTCAGCCATTCTTGGTGATCCCAAGTACATGGAAGCATTCTGGTCTACCATAATGACAATGTCACAAAAAGCAGGAATATAAGCTCCCCCTGCAGCAGAAGGGCCAAATAACAGACAAATTTGCGGCACCATGCCGGAAAGCTTTACTTGGTTGTAAAAGATTCTGCCTGCTCCGCGTCTATTCGGAAACATTTCAAGCTGATCTGTAATTCGCGCCCCTGCCGAGTCAACCAGGTAAAGGATAGGCACTTTTAGTTTTTCAGCAGTTTCCTGGATTCGAATGATTTTTTCAACTGTTCTGGCACCCCAGGAACCTGCCTTTACGGTTGAATCGTTCGCCATGACGCAAACCGTTTGCCCGTTGATTTTCCCAATCGCAGTGACAACGCCATCTGCCGGGAGATCTTTTTCCTGGCAGTTTGCAAACTTGCCATCCTCCTCGTAGAATCCATCATCAAACAGCAGCTCAAGACGTCTTCTGACAAAGAGTTTATTTTGCGCTTCATTTTTTTCATGATACTTTGGATGTCCGCCGGCTTCAATTTCTCTGCTTCTTTCCTGCAGCGTTTCATTTAATGTCTTTGCAGTGGTCATTCTCTTCCTCCTAGAATAAGATTTTTTCCCTACTTGGGATCATAATTTATTATCACTGTTAAATTTGCTTGTTGATTTCCGCTCAAGAAGCTCGTTTTCCGTGTGCGGTCCGACGCTCCTTGGTGCATGACGCGCCTGCAGAGTCTCCCTTTGACATAGCTTCTCCGGCTAAACATTGAATCAGCATTAGTGAATAAACACCGTACGAAGGAAATGCGAGAGCATTTTTGAGGAGCTCGCGCCTTCCGCTCCAATCAACAGGGTGCCAAAATCAACAATTAACTTTAAAAAGCCAAATTATTCAAAAACGATAAGAATATCGCCTTCGTTCACGAAGTCTCCAACGTTCACTTTTACTTCAGCCACTTTTCCAGAAGCCTCACTTTCAACTGGTATCTCCATTTTCATGGATTCCAGCATAAGTACTTCCTGGCCCGCAGTAACCTCCTGGCCTGCCTCGACCATAATATTTAATACAGTACCTGCCATTGATGATGTAATTTCTCTCATTTGTAATTCCTCCTTTTATTTGACTGCGAACGCCTTTTCCGTTAAAAATGCTGTTGAATAATTCCCTTTGCGGAAATCTTCGTCTTTTAAAATCTCTTTAAATAAAGGTGCATTTGTTTTAATGCCTTCCAAATTCAGTTCATCAAAGAATTGAACCGCTTTTTCGATTGCCTCTAATCTGGTTTCTCCATGGATAATGCATTTTGCAACCATCGGATCATAAAATGGGCTGACTGTTGTACCAGAAACATATCCATAATCAACCCGTACCCCAGGTGAAGCCACCCATTCAAACATGGACAATTTACCTGGTGACGGGAGGAAGGTTTTAGGATCCTCAGCATATAATCTGAATTCGATTGAGTGGCCCTGCTGTTTAATATCATTTTGTGAAAGCGGCAGTTTTTCCCCGCTGGCCGCCAGCAGCTGCCATTTTACAAGGTCAAGCCCTGTAATTTGTTCAGTTACAGGGTGTTCAACCTGGAGTCTTGTGTTCATTTCAAGAAAATAAAAATTTTCTTCTTCATCCACAATAAATTCAATCGTTCCTGCATTTTTATATTGAACAGCTGCTGCCGCAGTCAAAGCGGTTTCATACATCTTTTGCTTTGTTTGTTCTGACAGGAAAGGAGATGGTGATTCCTCAACAACTTTTTGGTGTCTCCTTTGAATGGAGCAATCTCTTTCAAATAAGTGAACGATATTTCCATGATTATCACCGAACACCTGGATTTCTACGTGTCTGGCATTTTGAATATACTTTTCTACAAATACTTCATCAGACCCAAAGTAAGCCTTGGCACGGGTTTTTGTTGAATCGAAGGACTTAGCGAGCGCTTGCTCATTTTCACAGCGCACCATGCCAATCCCTCCGCCTCCGCCGCTAGCCTTCAGCATAACCGGATAGCCCATTAAATCCGCAAGCTTGCATGCTTCCTCCAAAGTAGATGTTCCTTCCCCGCTTCCAGGAACAACCGGTACCCCTGCTTCCATCATTGTTTTCCGGGAAACAATTTTATCCCCCATCATCTCAATCGTTTCAGGATCGGGACCAATAAAAGTGATTCCAGCGTTTTTAACTGCTCTGGCAAAGCTGGCGTTTTCTGATAAGAAACCATAGCCTGGATGGATTCCATCTACTTTTTCCCTTTTGGCAATCTCAAGTATGGTATCTGTTTTTAAATATGATTTATTAACAGGCGGTTCACCTATATTGAAAGCAAATGTAGCTTCTTTAGCAAAAGGCAGGTCCTTGTCTGCATCGGAATATACGGCAACAGTTTCAATGCCCATTTCCCGGCAGGTTTTTATAATGCGCAAAGCAATTTCTCCCCTGTTTGCAATCAAAATTTTTCGCACAATCGATCCCCTTTCCAAACATAATAATCCTGCAATAATATATATTTCTACAAACTTCTGCCTTTTTCCTGCTTATTTTGTAAACGCTTTCTAAATTTTTATTAGAAAACTTGACGTTCGCAATTCTTTTCTGAATGTCCTAGCATTCTTATGCGATTTTCAACTGGAAGCACTACGGAATAACCCTTTAGAATGTTAATCAAGATAAAGCTGCTTACTAGCGAAAAAACGAAAAATATAGTAAGTTTTTCTTAAGTGCAGAATTTTTTGTTTACTTGTTATATAATAATAGACAAAGAAAAAAAACTTTCGAATAGTCGGAAGATATTATTAAGCGGTTACATCTTTAAGAATCTATATACATCTTTGGCTAAGGGGGAGATTACATGAATTATAAAGTGGAAAAATTAAAAGTAAATTACAAAACTTTGGAAGAATTTAAAAAATTTAAAGAGTATGGACTTCAGGAATTGTCCATGCTGGAGGACCTGGAAGCTAATATTATAGAAAATGACAGTGAATCGCCTTTCTACGGCATCTATTTCGGCGATAAACTCGTAGCACGCATGAGCCTTTACCAAATTGATGCAAGATTCGACCGTTATTTCGAGCCTGCTCAGGATTATTTGGAGCTTTGGAAGCTCGAAGTTCTGCCGGACTATCAAAATAAAGGCTATGGAAAAGCGCTTGTGGAATTCGCAAAAGGATTTGGACTTCCTATTAAAACGAATCCCCGAGTAAAATCAAAACTTTTCTGGGAGAAGATGGGCTTTTCTGCAGTCAATTATGATATGGAACGCGACCTTGGAGAGAACCCGCTCGCATGGTTCCCTGCAGGCGTTAAGGAACAGGCCCACTAATCACCGGGGCTACTCTTGCATCTAAATAATAGTAAGTGACAAAGCGGACAAATCTATTGTCCGCTTTAGTTATGTTATTTAATTCTATTCCGGCAATATCCAAACAGCACCACAATTAAGAGCTGTTTCCTATTTCTCAACTTTCTCCAGCTGGCTGCCTGGATCTACGGTGAATTTAAGATTTTTCTGGCGGTCTCCATCTTTTAGCCCCACAAGCTTGCGGGCGCTTTCCATGATCTCTACCAAAGCCTTATAATCCTGTTCCATTGTATTTAGCTCTTTAATTAATCTTTCATTTTCAGCAGCAAGGTAATACATTTGTTTTTCCAATTCCTGAATACGTTCCCTTGAGGAATCATCTTCCAGTTCTCCTGTTTTTTTCGCTTTATCATATAACTCTTTGAGGAAAATAACTAATTCATCAAACTCAATTATATTTTTGTCTTCTTTTGTTTCTAGTCCGGTATAGTCACTTGCCTTAGCTGCAGGTTCATCGGAAATTTCTTTTTCTCTTTCTGCTGCCGGAGGATTTTTTTTCATTTCTTTCCTCTGTTTTTTAGCTAATTCAATCCCTGATTTATATTGCTTTCTAACAAAGGAATTCCAGCGGAAGCCGCATGCAGCTGCTGTTCTGCTTAACTGTTTGCCTACTTCTTCAAACGCTTGAAGCTGAGTTCCCCCTTCTCTTATATGGCGGAGCACCACTTCAGCAAGCAGCAAATCTTCATCTTGAGACCAAGCATCCTGACGGGTTGAAGACATCAGAATATCCCTCCTAGTGTTTTTTCTTTATACATATGCCTATGCTAGAAAAGATAGACTGATATCATACTATAAAGTGAAACTTTATTCAGTCAGGGATTTTAAGCTGCTGTTCCTTCTTTTCCAAATTTTTATTTATTCATAAAGCGATCAACCTGTTTATGATGCGGTTCACCTTCCCATAAAATGGCACAGCGGCGGACCTCCTGCTCTATCCTTTCCTCTACCTTATTCGCCTTCCATTTTTTCACCATCATTTCTTTATAGGCTTTGAGAACATCGCTTTCCAGTAAAAGCATTTTATCCAGAAAACTTCTGCAGCCTTCCAGTGCTTCACCCTCATAAACGGAATGCACAAAGCCAAGTTCGACCAATTTTTCGGTTGGATATAGACAAGCTTCCATTAGCATTTTCATGGCATTGGCAGGAAGCAGCTTTTCCATTAGCATTGTACCTCCACCCCAGCCGGTTGTAATAGCCAATGTTCCTTGAATAAAACCTGCCCTGGTACCACCCTTAGCAATCCGAAAATCGCAGGCAGCTGCAAGTTCACATCCCCCTCCAACAGCTGTTCCATTTAGGAAAGCAACTGTCGGTTTAGGCAAGAAAAGCAGTGCCTTCAGAAGGCCAGCCATTCTGCTAAGCATTTCGAAAGCTTCCTTTTCTGTCTTTAATCCATGGAAAGAAGACAGATCACCTCCGGAGCAAAAAGCTTTGTTTCCTTCCCCAGTAATAGCAAGCGCTTTAACCGATTCGCTCCCTGCTCTTGATAGTGCCTCCTCCAATCCGTCCATCACTTCATAACTGACGGCATTCCTTTTTTCCGGCCTGTTTATCGTAAATACTAAAAGTCCCTCTTCGTGTTCTTCAATTATGTATGGGTCCATTACTGCCTCCTTTTATTTTTACTAAGCTCTTTTTAACCTTGACTGTTGATTTCCGCTCCAGTCGCTCAGCAAACTGTGGGCGATCCGGGAGCCTCCTCAAGCAATAAGCCTGCGGGGTCTCCCTTCGACTCGCTTCTTCCCTTGGAGTTTCGCACCTTCCACTCCAATCAACAGAGTGTGAAAATCAAATATGGACTATAAAAGAGCTTTTTACTAAACTATTTTTAATATTAGCAAAAATGAGCAGCTGCATGTACTCTTAAACGGGAATATTACTGCCCAAAAACGACAAAAGCACAAGAACAGAAAGTTCTTGTGCTTTGTATCTAAAGGATTAGTCGTTTACTACTTCTTTTCCTTTGTAAGTTCCGCAAGCTTTGCAAACGCGGTGAGCAAGTTTCATTTCACCACAGTTTGGGCATTCTACCATACCAGGAACCTGTAATTTAAAATGGGTACGACGTTTTCTCTTCGCAGTTTTAGATGTTCTTCTAAAAGGTACAGCCATTCTTCCCACCTCCTTAAAGAGTATTAGAGGATGTCCAAAGGGATTTGAACACACCCATTAAGAAAGTTATGAAGGCCAGATCAAGCTGGTTTCTTCAAATGCTTCTTGTTTTTTCTTCCGTTATGAATCGGAAGAAGGATCATTTTGATCAAAAAATTGAGCAAGTCCGGCAAGACGAGGATCTACTTTATCCTGTTTATCTTGCTCCTGAATGACCTCCCAGTCCTTTCCGGATTGAGGAGCTCCTTCTTCACTGCTGTCTTCGCAGAAAACTTGCATTGGGACTTCGAGTAAAAGGATCTCATGAAGGATCGGATTAAGATCAATCACATCCCCATTTACCTGGTGAACTTCCTCTTCGGTTTCATAATCCAACCCTTTTAAGAGGAAAGTTTCTGTTGTTTCAACATTAATTGGATAATTTACGTCAACTAAAGTACGAGAACAAGGCAGTATTAAATGACCCTTTATATTTAAATGAAAAGTCACTTTGGCCGAATCGATATCCGCACGGCCAGTCACGTGCATTGGTGAAGCACCGCGAATGTCCGGATCCAATTTCATGACCTCATCTACATTGACAGTTTCATCAATGGGAAAATCCTTGCTTCGATATTTTTGTAACTGACTTAAAGTCCATTTCATACGAATCACCCCAAGGCAACAAAGGTAATTATAGCCTTCCTATAATTATTTGTCAATATTTTTTCTTTACACTATAATGTAGCTATTATCACACTATTGAAGGCTTATTTTCTTATATGGATCAGCAGCTTTTTGCAGAAATCCAAGTTTTTGTTCGCTTTCATATATTTTGGCTTTCTTTTTACTTTTTCCAATACATATCTTTTTAAACCTTTTCGAGGAGTATGTCAAATATGAATGCAGTTGGAGTAATCGTAGAGTATAATCCTTTTCATAACGGCCATGCCTACCATATGGAGCAGGCAAAGCAGGCTTCCGGTGCAGAAATCGTCATTGCTGCCATGAGCGGAAATTTTCTGCAGCGGGGGGAACCGGCGCTAGTTTCAAAGTGGAAGCGGACTGAAATGGCATTAAAAGCAGGAGCTGACATTGTTTTTGAGCTGCCGTATCAGTTTGCTGCCCAACAGGCAGATATTTTTGCAAGTGGAGCCGTATCAATACTAGAAGCCGCCGGATGCCGCAGTTTATGCTTTGGCAGCGAATCAGGGCAGATGAATAGCTTTCGCCAAACTTTATCTTTTCTGGAAAAACAAAATGACACATATCAAAACAGAGTTAAATTTCATTTGGATGAAGGCTGCAGCTATCCAAAAGCAACATCCTTGGCTTTTTGTGATATCCAGCCTGAAAGTGATATGGTTGATCTTTCAAAACCAAATAATATTCTCGGCTTTCAGTATTTAAAGTCTGCAAGAAATCAAAATGCGTCTCTGAATGTTCTGACCGTTGCCAGAAAAAATGCTGGATACCATGACGAACAATTTTCATCCGATACGATTGCAAGCGCAACAAGTATCAGGAAAGCCCTTTTTTCGGAAAATGGAGAAATTGAAGCCATTCGCCAGTACGTTCCAGAAACTACCTATAGCGGGCTAATCGAGTATAAAGAAACATTCGGAGGGTTTCACCATTGGGAAGATTACTGGCCGCTCCTTAAATACCGATTAATCCACCTCCTTCCTGAACAGTTAGAAACGATCTATGAAATGGAGGAGGGGCTGGAACATCGTTTCCTGTCCGCAGCTTTGCAGGCAGAAACCTTCCAGCAATTTATGGAACTGATTAAAACGAAGCGCTATACTTGGACAAGGCTCCAAAGAGCTTGTGTGCATATCCTTACCAACACAGCAAAAGAGGAAATGCCTTCTGAACCAAGTAAGGCTTCGTATTTGCGGCTGCTGGGAATGACTAAAATCGGCAGAGAATATTTGAACAAGCATAAAGCAGATTTGCCTCTCCCTCTTATTTCAAGAGTGTCCTCCCGGGTAAGCGACCATCTTCACTTGGATATAAAAGCATCCCGGGTTTATGCCATGGGCGTAAAGGGACGGCAGCAGCAAATTCTGCTGGAACAGGAGTTCAAGCAGCCTCCAATTATGATTTAGTAAAAAGCTGATGGATTATCCACTCACACAAGGCGGCAATAACAGCTTGCATATTCCCGCTGTTATTGCCGCTTTTATTTTTTTTATAGATTCTTGTGTTTTTTGATATGCTTCTCTATAACTTTCTGGAAAAATGAAATAAGGTTTCCAGCATTCACAAGAAGTCAACAGGAATAGCAGGTGCGGTCCGCCTCATTTTTATAAAAATACATAATCCGTTCCTCAAAAATAGCCAGCGGCATGTTTGCCGCTAGCATCATTTAATCCAAATTTCTCAAATATTCAACTGCATCATCAAAAGTATCAACCGGAACTATTTTCATATCCGTCTCAATATCCTTGGCGGTTGCCGCAGCAGCTTTATAATTTGAAGCTTCTGCACCATTTTCGTTAGGGGCAAAGAATATTTCTGCTCCGGCTTTGTCGGCTGCGACTATTTTTTGCTCAATGCCTCCGATTCTGCCAACTGTACCCTCTTTATTTATGGTTCCTGTACCGGCAATCTGATAACCTCTGGTCAGGTCTTCTTTAATAAGCTGATTATATATTTCCAGCGAAAACATCAACCCTGCAGAGGGTCCTCCAATTTCATCGCTTTCGATATTGACAGCTGGATCGACCTCAACTTCTTTGTCATCTACCAAAGTGATGCCTACTCCAGGTTTTCCCGTTTCTTGAAGGGTTTTTAAAGTGATAGTAGTCTCTTTCGTTTGATCCTGCCGTTTGTAAGTTAATGTGATTTCATCACCCTCCTGTTTTTCAGAGACAGTGCTGATAAACTCATCGGAGGATTCGAACTCTTTGCCATTTACTTTAAAAATGCGGTCACCGGCCTGCAGCTTTCCATGTGCAGGCATATCAGGCATGACATTTAGGACGTAAACGCCATTATAATGATAGTTGATGGGAATCCCCGCTTTTTTATAGGCTGTTTCTATAGCTGCCAATTTAGATGAAGCCATTAAATGAAGCTGGCGAACATTATACTCTTCATCTGTCTCATTTTCGGCCCGGATATCTTCGACTGGATAGAGTTCCTGATATTTGCTCAATTTTGCAGTCACGTATGCATAGATATTGGCACGTCCCATTCTTACGGTTGTCAGCATAAAACTGCCTTTTTCTTCGTAGCCGTTTTCGACCTCGATAATCGGCTCCAGTTCTTTTGCCATACCCGGCTTTGACACATAATAGGGCAGATAATAAAAAGAACTGAGCAAAATCATAACTGCAACAATCAAGAAGGAACGTGTATAAAACTTATTCCTCATTATTCAGGATGCTCCTTCCATTTGGTTATGTACTGCTGAATACTGTCAATATGTTTCTTTGCTTCCTCTTCCCCGATTTTAATAATTTCTTCAATGTTGGTAAACGCCCGGGAGCTATACATTTCCACTCTTGGCCTGATCATAAAATCGGACGCAATTTCCCGGTGCGTTACGAGCTCCATTTGCATGATATCCAAACTCTGCATGATTACATCATAGATAGAGGTGATTTCCGCATTTGTTTTTACATGGGAGACATCGATGGCTATGATAATATCCGCACCCATTTCTTTTACAACAGAAACAGGTACCCGATCCACTACTCCCCCATCAACCAATAGGCGCCCATTTAATTTTTCAGGCACAAAAATGCCCGGTATGGAAATGCTTGCCCTCACTGCGTCGGCAATCGGACCTTTATTAAATATAACCTTTTCTCCCGTCATCAAATCAGTCGCTACAACATTGACTGGAATATCAAGCTCTTCAAGATTTTTGCCATGGGTAAAAATACGAATAAGTTCCTTTACACGCTTTCCGGCAATAAAACCCATTTTGGGCACTGTAAAATCAAGATAATACTTCCTTTTAAAGGCCTTTGAAAGTTTGTATAAACGCTCTATATCCAGTCCCGCTCCATAAAAGCACCCGACCATTGCCCCCATACTGCTGCCCGCAATAAAATCAATCGGGATGCCTGCTTCCTTTAAGACCTTGATGGCACCTAAGTGGGCAAACCCCCGCGCCCCTCCCGAACCCAGTGCCAAACCTATTTTCGGACGACGCAAAAGACTCCCTCCTCTGGACATCATACGGCCTCCTAACATGGCCTTTTATTATTCTATCCTTTATAAGCCTAGCAGTTTCAAATTTAAAAAATCTTCTATCCATACGCATGGCTTCAGGTCTATTCATTTTAGTGCGCACCATGTTTTTTCAGCAGCAACTTTGCTGATCGCATATCTCTCCATGATATAATCCATAATCCAAGAACATTTATCTTCTTAATTTTGCACATGCCTGTACTTAATTCTATGGTCTATTTTAAAGTTCTATGAGTATATTGAGTTATATGGGGACAAGGCTGGGCGGCATTAACCATACCCGCATTCCTGGTTCATTTTTCTCTGTATTCTGTATAGACGATTACTGATTAAAGGTGTACAAAATAAATATCAAAATGCTACTTCATTTTACCATTGTTTAAAATAGTTGCACAGTCAGTACAACATTGAGGGAGGCTTGTCCGTGTTTCGTTCCAAATTAAAAACGGTTACTCTTGCACTCTCTGTAACCTTGATGGCCATTTCATTAATTTCATTTCCCCAGGAATCGGTTGATGCGTCAATCAGGGGACTAAATATGTGGTGGGAAATCGTTTTTCCATCTTTATTGCCTTTCTTTATCGTTTCAGAGATGCTGATCGGTTTTGGGGTCGTAAAATTTATCGGCGTGCTGCTGGAACCTTTAATGAGGCCCTTATTTAAAGTTCCCGGAGTAGGCGGTTTTGTCTGGGCAATGGGAATGGCATCAGGATACCCCGCAGGAGCAAAGCTCACAGCAAGGCTTCGGCAGGAAGGCCAGCTGACAAAAACAGAAGCAGAACGGCTTGTTTCCTTCACCAATTGTTCAAATCCCCTTTTTATATTCGGAGCCGTTTCCGTCGGTTTTTTTAATAACGCAAAGCTTGGGGTCATTCTGGCTTTAGCACATTATCTTGGCAATATTACCGTTGGCTTATTGATGAGGTTTTACGGAAGAAATCCGAAGAAACTCTCCCGGGAAGAAAAAAAAGCAAGGCCCTCTTTAAGGGCAGCCCTTTCAGCTCTTCACCGGACAAGGATTAATGATAACCGCCCTATCGGGAAGCTTCTAGGGGATGCCGTCATGTCATCTATCCAAACACTATTAATGATCGGCGGATTTATTATTCTTTTCTCTGTCATTAACAAGCTTCTATTTCACCTCGGAATAACAGCAATTCTTGCTAAAGGCATAGAGGTCGTTTTAGCACTGTTTCATTTGCCGGTTGAATTAAGTATTCCTTTTATTTCCGGACTCTTTGAAATTACACTTGGAAGTCAAATGACAAGCCAGGTGCAGCAGGCTACTTTGATGCACCAGGTGGTTATCACCAGCTTTATACTTGCTTTCAGCGGATTTAGCGTACAAGCACAAGTCGCGAGCATACTTGCCCAGACAGACATTAATTTTAAGCCTTTCTTTTTTGCAAGAATCATTCATGGGTTTACCGCTTCGTTTTATGCGTTTATCCTTTGGAATCCTATTTATGAACGATTTTACAACACGGAACAGCCTTCCAATGCAATTCCGGTCGGCTTCTTTGGAGATTATTCGCTTTTTGGGAAAATGCTTGATGGATTGGCTACAGCCGGTCCGCTTATTACACTATTGGCTCTTACCGTATACACCTATGTACTGGCAAGGCGCCTTGATAGAAACTAAAACATTTTGAAAATACGTTTTACTGGATTAAAAAACGGGCAGCCCTTGGCGCCCGTTTTTCATTTATTGGAATTTTACTTTGAGTGCTTTTTCCACTGTGTCGGGAACAAGCTCTGAAATATCCCCATTATATTTTGCCACTTCTTTAACAATGCTGGAACTTAAAAACGAATATTGATTATTGGTCATGATAAAAAAGGTTTCTACTTCATCATTCAATACCCTGTTCATAGATGTAATCTGCATTTCATATTCAAAATCAGAAACTGCCCGCAAACCGCGTATAACAGCACTTGCCTTAACAGAGCTTGCATAATCCATCAAAAGGCCCTGAAAAGAATCCACCATCACATTCGGGATATCTTTGGTCACTTCTTCTATAAGCCTGATTCGTTCCTCAACTGTAAATAAGGGATTTTTGGAAGAGTTATTTAAGACGACCACATAAACCTGGTCAAATACCTTCGCCCCTCTTTTTATAATATCCAGATGGCCATACGTAATTGGATCAAAGCTTCCTGGACAAACAGCTATGCCGCCCATTAATATCCCCCTATCATTTTTTGTATTATTATGTAGATATTTTTCTTTCAGCCTAAGTATGTGGCTATTCAGCCCAGCCGTAAATGGAAATAGATATTATTCCGTAATTTTCATGCTTGCGCTGAACGAGCCTGCCGACTGAATCCGGCAATGTTACGTCTGAACTATGTTCGCACAATATTGTTCCGCCCTCTGCAAGCAAAGCCTTCTCATCAATGACCTGAAGAAGCTTGAGCAGCTGCTGCTTACGGTAAGGAGGGTCTAGAAATATATAATCAAAGGCCAGTTCTCTTTTTAATATTGCCTTTATTGCACGATCTGCATCGTTGCGGTATACCTCCACCTGCTCTTCAAAGCTGCATATCCGAATATTTTCATGAATGGTTTGAATAGCCTTGCCGTCACGGTCGACAAAAATGACCTTTTCTGCCCCTCTGCTAAGAGCTTCAATTCCCAGCCCGCCGCTTCCGGCAAATAAATCAAGACCCAGCCCGCCATCAAAATAAGGGCCAATGATATTAAATATGGCTTCCTTAACCTTATCCGTTGTCGGACGGGTTGAACTGCCAGGGACAGCTTTTAATATCTTTCCTTTTTTCGTTCCTGATACAACTCGCATAGAATCACCGCTAACTTGCATAATTTTCATTTTCCCGCATACTTTACCTGCAAATGGGAAAAAAATCACCTGATACATTTTTTCTTCCCTATCCTACCATAACTTACAATTGGTAGCCAACCTGTAAATTGAAAGCGGAATCATTTTGGCATATTAATATGGAAAAAATTATCCGATTAAGTGTATATCCATGATGATTGTGGAAATAATGTTATTAACAGCATCTATTCGAGGATGTTGTTGCCAACCGCGGAGAAGACTTACGTTTCCCCATAAGTTCTTCCTCCGGTTTCTCCTCTCCCTTTGCCTTCTATCCTGAAAAGGATATAGAAGGACCCTGCAGGAAATCTGCAGGGCTTTTTATTTTTATCTGCTTTTATGGAAATTTATTATTTCGGGCCACCTGTTAACTTGATCTCATCATCCCATTCTTCGATTGAAACATCAAATAAAGATTGAAGCCATTGTATTTCAATAAACGCTGTCCCATTTAAATCGGTTAATGGATTTTCCAGCAGTCCATAATCCTCTTCATTATAAATGAATACATTTCTGTTCAAGTAAAAGCGATAGCTGTTATTTCCTTTTGCCAGCAGCATTGTTTCCTCACCGGATAATATCCTCACGTCAAAACCCAAAGCCTCCATCGCAGCTTTAAATGGCAAGAGCTTCTTTCCGTTTTTATGAATTAGTTTAAGGCCTTTTTGCTCCTTGCCTGAAATAAATACTTTTTTACCATCATCAAAATAAAGAGGTACAAAGGGGGCATTCAATTCTTTATTCACAGTAAAAAAGTGGGTAGAATGGCCCTTTATATCACTTAGCTGCTTGTCCAGTTTTTCTGTATTGAGTGATTCTTCCATATGTGTATTCTGAAAAAATACCTCCAGTTCATCTTCAGCCAGTTCTTTCTCTAATTCCCTAAATATCCAGTTCCCTTTTTGTGTACCTGCCTTCTGCTCCACTGCACGTGTTGCAAGTGCATCGATAAGCCAATCCTCTTTTAACGGAAGATAGCCAAACTTTTTTTCAAAAGCCTGGAAGATGAGCATTTTTTCAAGCTTCTCCTTTTTTGTATTAGTACCGGCTATAAGGATTCCTTTTCCGTACGATTCCTGGTGGTGGTCGGTAAGCACCACAGACAAATATGGAATTTCACCTAAATTATTAAGCTTTTCAAAATTTAGATTCAATGACTGATTTTCTGAATAAATATCTACTGTATTTTTCCTTTTTTTCTCCAGAGACCCCTGCTGCCAGTATAGTGAAGGAGTATTTCCGCTTCCTTCAAAATTATAATAATCGATATGTTTCATTTCTTTATGTGCTTTTAAAGGGACTCCGGCTGCCCAGGAGCCTTTTCTCCTGAAGAAATCAGAAATGGTTATTAGGGAGCTCTCTACCTTCACGCCAGGAATGGACACTGTCCAGTCATTTAACATAAATGCTTTTTTATCCTTATTCATTGGCAAAACATATTCAAAAATCATTTGATTCTCATTTGAGAAGAATGTGTAAGGATTTTCGTCCGCCGAATCACACGCCTCTTCTTGGCCATTTTTGCACTTCCACTTAAATAGTGAATCAGGAATGACCAGCCTATATTCTTTTTCTGGTATGAGACCTGTGACCGTTTGCGTGATTTTAAGCTCATTTTGAAGCGTTTCAACAGTAATTTGCTGGGTTGCCCCCACAGTATGCTCCTCAGCCCGTCCAGTCTGCTCAGAATAAGCTTTCCACTGCCAGACAAGCATGCCTGTGATTGTTCCTGACAATATTAAAAAAATAAATACAGATGCCCTCCACATTGGTATACCCTCTTAGTCTTGTTCTTTTACCATAACAATACCAAAGGGAAGGACATCCGTCACATAAATTTTGTATAAAATTTGAGAAATTTTCCTCTTTTAGCCCGGTGGTTGAAAGCCGCGTGCCTTCGGCTTTTGTGTGCCCGGTTGCTTGGTATGTGCGTGGATTCTGTTCATTTGCGCGGCGGGGACTGGTTTGTGCGCGGGCTTATGCATTTTGCGCGCAGATATTCATCGTTTACGCGTGGGATTCCCTTTTGCGCGCGAAATTCCTTGGGTTGTGCGCGGGTTCTGTTCTTTTCTGCGCGGGTTTATGCATTTTGCGCGCAGATATTCATCGTTTACGCGCGAGATTCCCTTTTGCGCGCGAAATTCCTTGGGTTGTGCGCGGGTTCTGTTCTTTTCTGCGCGGGTTTATGCATTTTGCGAGCAGATATTCATCGTTTACGCGCAGGATTCCCTTTTGCGCGCGGAACCAGCCTCTATCTCCGCCGCGTAGTTTTATAGCTGCTTCATGCAAAATCCAGATCCAGGCCATCTTCCAATATGCTGCAGTTTTCTCCAATGCTCATGCAAGTCACTGCCCAGTCTTCCCTCGGCAATCCTTCTGAAGCAAAAAAACTCTCCAGTTCACCTAGCGACATCGCGAATAGATCTTTATTTTGTACAAGCAATAAACCTTTCGCAGTAAGCGCAGCTATAATGGAGACAACAACAAAACCGTTCATATCATAAATATGTTTCTTTTCTAATGGAGATATATCCGCCTTGATGAAGTAACTGGCACATAGGAGCAATGTCATTAAAAGAAAAAGGTAAAGCATACAGTCTCTCTCCCTTCTGCTTTTTAGGTGCTACTTCTATTTTTATGCGGGAAATGATAAAGTATGGATGGACATAAGGCATTTTATTTTCAAAATTTCAAAACTGAATACAGGGATGAGGAAGTGGATGCCACAGAGGCTTAAAGGAGGAACTAATTTTGATACAGCGTTTTATAGAAATTGGAGAAGGATATTCGGATATTTATGAATTAATCGAGATAGCAACGGCCAATCAGCATCGCCTGTCGAATATGGCAGCTTTCCATACCAGCATTAATGGTAAAGAAGTTACATCTTTGGCGGTTATTCTGAAACCTACAAATCCTGGAGAATTCCAGCCGCTATATCTAAGCCGGGAAGGAATTCCAAATCCAAATGTGACACCGAACAAAAGATTTGATTTATTTGCGGAAACTGCAAGGAATCTCGATAAGGAAATCGTTCAGCTTACCGTAAAGCCCTCCACTCTTTTTAATGAAAAGGAATTGTATTACCAGTATTTAATTGGAATCTTAAGGCTTAATCATTATATTGCACCACTCCAATAAAAAACTCCGGATGCATCCAAGGGCGACCGGAGGTGAAATTTTAGTGAGTATTTTACTTCTGAACTTCCAACAAAAAGGCACGAGCTTTGCTCATGCCTTTTTAAATACCCATCTTATAGTCATATTCCTTTGCTTTGTCAGGCTTTGAATTTTCAAATTCCGTTTTAAGGAATGGTTTATAGGATGGCTCCACTTTTTTTACAAAGGAGTATGAGCTGATTTTTTCCATTAATCCTTCCGTATCGGCAAGATCACAGTATAATACAACATATTTTAGCCTTTTTGACACATAATGGACGTTTCCGAATCTTCTTAACATTTTTGCCTGCTTTAACGAATAAAGCCAGACTATTATTCCTTGCCTTTGGCCCAGCATATATTTTTCCCCTTCAGCGAATCAATTCTTTTACTTAGTCTAGCATAGAAAAATGGGAGTTTTCAATGGTTATGGGACAAACAAGTTCTTTTTAGATAACAAAAAAACCAGCATGTGCTGGTTTTTTATGCTGAACAGCCGCAGCTGCCACCGCTGCCGCAGCCGCCTCCGCAGCTTGATTCAAAGAATGGATTTCCAGTTGGGACCTTGATATGCTCCGAGACGGAGCGCCCAATAAGTACGCTTACCTCATCAAGCAAATTTTGCAGGCCAGTTTCAGCCCTTCTGAACTCTGCCACATGGCTGTCCATATCCATATCACGCTTAAGCTCCCGGATAGACATCATCACTTTTTTATATTCTGGATGATATTTGCCAAAACGCTGAACCTCTTCATAAAGCTCTTTCATTTTAACAAATTCCTGAATTTTTCTTTGTGTCTCACGGCTGTTCTTTAATTTATATAAACTTTTGCGGTAGTGTTCCGCTTCCTGGGATTCGACAATCATTGCTGCAAGCTCGTCAGCTTTGTCCAAAATAGCAATTCTCTCTAATGTAGCAAGCAAATAGCCCACCTCCGTTTCTTATTTTATCATGAAACGTTGCAAAGCTAAAGCAAGGAACCTATGGGACGGAAACATAAAACTCTCTTTTTAGTTTAGAGGAAGGCTGGTTTTCTTTCACAACCTCCAACCTGATTCGGTGCTTACCTGAAGAAAGGCCTTTTACAATAAAAGCTGCTGAGGAAATTTCCTCTTTCTTTTTTCCGTCCACATATAATAGAATTTTGCCTTTATCTTTAGCGCTCTGCCCACTAAACGAAACTCCTTGCACGATACATTCTACAAGCACTTCCCTGCCTCTCACTTGATGCCGGACATAGAAGGGATTTTTCGTATTGCTTCTTTCCACTCCGGAAACCGGGATATCAGAGGCAAGCTCTATTGCATTTACAGGCTCAACTTCGAATTTAGTTTCAGGTTCTGGAATATCTTTATGGCAGGCTGTAAGAACAAACAGAAAAAGTATAAAAGACAGGTTTCTTATCCCTTTCAATATTTTTCACTCCTCAAGTTGACTTCCAAAAATATTTAATATAAATAGTGTTTGCACTGCCAGTCTTTTTTACTCTTTAACATAATAAAAAGCTCTCTCGCTCGCGAGAAAGCTTTTTAATTGGATTGTGAATTCATTGCCTGGAACATGCTCATCATCATGGAAGCCATTTGCACCCCATTTGTAAATTTCTCGACCTGATGGGGAATGGTCTTTTTATAATAGTGCAGAGCAGCCACTTCAAGGGATTGGATTTCATGGGGGTTTCTTGTTAAGGTTCTATACCAGTGGGGCTGCTCCCGGATGAATTGCTTTAATTCCTTTTTTTGATCAAGATAATCGATAATATCTTTTCTCATTCTTTCGTTCCCCTTGTGTTTAATCTTTTCGAAATGTGAACGGGTTATTTGGTTTCGGGTTTGCTGACTTTGTGCCCCCGCCAGATTGCTGGCCGCCTTGAAACTGGGAAATGACTCCCTGGACTGCTGACAGTGCCTGGCTAAGATTATTGATATATCCCTGCATTTGATTGGCATCCATATGTTTAAGCGTCCCCATGATATTGCCCATCCAGTCGCTTTTCTTCTCTTCAGATGTTCGTTTTTCTCCCTTGTTTTCTTTAAATGAATCCCATCTTGAGTCATCTTCACCCAGAAGGTACCAGTCCTCATATAAATCCTGCCATGTTGCATTGCCGGACCGGACTTCCCGAATAATCTGCGGGTTCTGTTTCACAAACTCTTTAAATTTTTCAACAGAGGGATGAAGCTTATTATTAGTCATGCCTATTTCACCTCATTCTGTTACAAATGCCTACATTACCATATGACTGTTAAAGGAAAAGGTGAATGAAAGGTGCTGCCCCTGAAACCTTTTTATTAATAAATTTAAATATTCTTCCATTAGTGATAATATATGAATGCAGAAAGTTAATGAAGGGTGAATTTTTATGGACAAAGAAATAATGGAATTATTCGATAAATGCACGAATCAGGCAACAGACGAGGAATTAGAGGTTTTAAAATCCCTGCTGCAGGGCTTTCATAAAAAACAAACCGGCCAAAACAGTTCCTATATAGGGGGACTGCTGCAAATGGAGCGTTCTATAACTGATGATGAATGCATTTTAACCATCCCCCTGACACCGCTAGTGGATAATCCGCTTGGAATCCTTCATGGAGGGATTACCGCAACAGTTATCGACTCTGCAATGGGCACTCTTGCAGCTTCACTGCTGCCTGACGGGTTTGGAGCTGTAACTACGCAGTTAAACGTACACTATCTGTCAGTAGGAAAAGGTGATTATGTGACATGCAGGGCGAATATTGACCATAAAGGAACAAAGACCATGGTGTTATCTGCTGATGTCCATCGGGCTGACGGCAGAAAGATCGCCCAGGCAACAGGCAGCTTTTTTATCATTGAAAAAAAAGGCGTCAACAAATAAAAAGCAGGTGGAAACATGGTTACCGCTATCGTAATACCGATTATTTGCCTTTACTTTTATTGGCTAACAAAAAAAGAGATGCGTGAAAGCTATGAAAAGTGGGCGGACCTCAACAATGTTCCTGAAGAAGCCATCATCTCCGGGGAGATTGTCCATATGAGCGAAAGCAAGCAAAGATATTATTATCACCGCTACGTCCATGTTCTTGACTTGACCATACAATCATCAGCCAAAAAACAGTGGAAGGGAAAAAAGATTACTCCTTTAATGAAAAATGCCAGCTTGCTTTCTCTAAATATTGGAGACACCGTACACCTATACGGGAATTGGAAGGAAGAATATTTCCATGTCAGCCGAATACATGTTAAAGAACAGTCTAATGCAAGAAAATAAAAGAGCCTAACTAAGTTCGGCTCTTTTTGACTTCATTATTCTTCTTCCAGCTTCCTGATGAAGTTTTGGGTATAATGCTTCTTATAAACACCAACCCCCAGGTGGGTGAACTCTTCATTTAACAGGCTTTCCCTATGACCCTTGCTATTAAGCCATCCCTCGACAACCGCAGGTGCATCCATATAGTTTGCAGCAATATTTTCTCCGGCAATTTTGTATAATACACCTCCGGCCTCAAGCCGGTCGGCGAGTTCACCGTAAGTTTTGGAAATATGGGAAAAATCTTTGCTTTCATACATATCCTTGCTGTGGGCAAACGCAACGTCGGCAGTCATTTTATCCCATTCCAGCGGACTTAGATTATGCCGCACCCTTAGTACATTAGTAAGATCCAGAATCTGCTGTTCCTTCCCTCTCTCCACTTCTTCTTCAAAGGCAGGTGAAGGCAGGGGGCCCTCTAATAATTCTCCGCGGTAAACCATTTCATACGGCCGCATTTTAATTAAAGTTGCAGTATCCATTAACCTTACACTTGATAGTGTTCCTGTAAATTTATCGATATTCAGCTGTGCATAATGGTCTCCAACCATAACCAGCGGCCTGGTATTAAGATCTTCTTCAGACAGTTCAAAACGGTAGGAGCTTTCTTTAAATTCAAGGTTGATATTTGTCTCAACAAAAACGGAAGAATAAATTTCACCGACTGGCTGCCCGATTTTAAAAGGGCTGATGTCCAAATCTTCCCCAGTTGCAAAAATTGAGACCACTTTGTTGCCGCTTACGCCAACCTGGGCATACTCTGTATCGCTTTTATTATAAATCCACCATTCATAACCAAAAAAAGAAGGATCAACCCTGGACGGCTCACCTAAACTTTCTTTAACCTTCTGAATAGATTTCCCCATCAGCTTGGCCAAACCTTTTTCAGGAATGCCTTCATTGGAAGACATGTCAGGGTTCACATCCTCACCCAAATCCTTTATTGCCTCAGGCTGTGAATTTTCCTGGTTTACCAATATTTCTCCCTGTTCCTCACCGGTAATATCCAAATAAAAACCAGCTGCAAGAAATATGGAGATCAATACTAATATTCGCAAAAGTGTCCGCAGAGAACGCGCCCTCCCTTCTTTTAGTTATTCTATTTTATAGTATTTAAAGAGTATAACATTTACAATGTTTTATGTAATGTGCGCTGCGATATAAAATGACAAATATATCTCAGCCTTTTGTACTAATCATACCATTAGGTGTATCGTTTTTCTATTGTTTTTAAAAACGATTGCTGGCATTTAACCTGGCGAAGGCAAAAAAAAGAACACCATTTGGTGTCCTTTTAGTGCTGTGCTTCATTTTCATGTTTTGAGATATCGGAAAGAGCTTCTCCTGCCTGTTCATCTGTTAAATGACGAACAGCAAAGTCGCCAAGGGATACTATCCCAACAAGCTTGTCACCTTCCACCACAGGCAAGCGGCGGATTTGGTGCTCTGCCATCAAGCGGGCAGCTTCTCTCGATTCTGTATCTTTTTTAACTGTTACAAGATGGCTGCTCATAATGTCTTCGACTTTTGAAGAAGCAGGATGCTTTTCAGCCACACAGCGAAGGACAATATCGCGGTCTGTAATCATTCCGACAAGCTTATCATTATCAACAATAGGAATAGCACCTACATTTAACTCCTTCATCTTAACCGCCACTTCATATACATTATCCAAAAGTGAGCAGCTTTCAACATCATCAGTCATAATGTCACGAATTCTTTCCATGTTTTTATCCTCCTTCATTTTTTTCCACAATGAATATTGTCCAATAGTGCCCATGCAAACCGCCTTTTACATGTCCAACTCCAATATGTGTAGCTCTTTTATCCAGGATGTTTGCTCGGTGAATCGAAGAGTTCATCCAGGCTGAAAACATCTCATCAGCCGACCTGTAGCCGGCTCCGATATTCTCCTTCACCGTCAGGAAAGAAATTTGCTGATTCCTTAACATTTTTGTAGGATTTCCAAATGTAGGAGAATTATGCGACACATATTCAAAGTTCATCATATCTTTGGATTTTTGTTTAGCAGCGCCAGTAAGAATAGAATCCATAACCAATGGCTTTAACCCTTTCTGCTTACGCTCCTCATTGGCAAGCTCCCATATAGTGCGCTCACCCTCAGCAATTTTTTGGGCGCTGCTCCTCCCTGTTTGGCCAGGTATGAGTATAGTTTGTCCAGGATAAATTAAATCAGGATTTTTAATATGAGAATTGCTGTTAATAATATCATTTAAATCTTTGTTGAATTTAACTGCTATTTTCCAGAGAGTGTCGGCTTTTTCAACCTTATACTCTGTTGTGGCATCAGCAGGCCCGGAAGCTAGTAAAAATATTAATAAAGCTATTGTTATCGTTCTTTTTTTCATCTGCCGTTTCCCCTTTCGCCTTGTTGAGCTGTAAATTAATTTTCATGTTGAAAATAGGAATAGAATAAATAACTTGTCTTGATTTTCCCGCCACTAAACTGATGATATTTGACAGAGCCATCTTTTCTTGCATGTATCCGTTGCATGTTACGCTTTTTTCTACTATTATTAAATTTGAGATAAACTTGTTTAAATTATGCATGGATCGATCAGCTGAACCATGGATTGTTTTCAGGAGGGACAATTATGAAATTTGAAAACACAGGTCTGGAAAATAAAAAGGCAGACTTAACCCGCTTAGATGAAGTAATGCTATCACACGGCCTGGTTCGTGAGGGCCAATGGGATTACGAAAGAGTTACATATGACCGCAAATTTGAATTAAAGGAAGGTGTTTTTTACCTTCGAGTATTCGGGTATGCAGTTGAGGGAGATGTAGGAGCACATAAAGCATTGATTCAGCTAATGACTCCACTTCTTGGCAAGCATTATTACCCGCATGGAGTTGAATATGGAGAAGGAGAAACCTTCCCGAAATCACTCTTAAATCAGTGTGAAAAAATTCTTGCTGATATTAAAACTGAAATCGATCATTTCGCGGTATAATTTAAAAGTGGAAGCTGTATAGCTTCAGAGGCATTCTTTCACATAAAAAGACGCATGGACACCATGCGTCTTTTTATACACAATTAATATCTGAAATCCTCAAGGGGTGACTGAGGTACTATTTTGTCTATACATAGATCAACTCTTCTTACTTTAAGTCCTGTTAAGTGAATAATTTCATCCTTGATTTCTTTCTGAATCTCGCTTGTTTCCTCCAAAATATTAATTCCCTTTTGTATGTTCATTTTTATTTTCAAATAAACTTCAGTATCCTTAAATGAGATTGAAATATTATTAGGGCTTTTTTTAAAAAAAGAAAATTTATCACTTTTTACGGGAATCACACCTTCCCGTTCTTGTAAACTTGATTCTACTATTGCTGAGATTATATCGCTGGCTGCTTTAATCGTTCCGAAGTCGAGATGTTCATTTTGCATCTTCTTGTCACTTCTTTCTGTCCGATTTATTTAAAGTTTTACCGGGCTATAATCTCTCAGGAAATAAATCATGAACATAAAGATGTTTTTATTGTTTCTAACATTAAATGCATAATATAATTGAAATGTTACTATTATTTATATCCTTATGTAACTGTTGAATATATGCCATTACAAAGGCTGATGCTAGCTGCTTTTAGGAGTTTGGAAAGGGGATTTATTTTTGTCTGCAATATTTACTAGACGATTTTTATTTATATTAATTGGGGCACTTCTTATTGCCGCCATATTCTACTTTATTTTGCCTGTATCTGTTCCACTGATTGTTGCCTTCATTACAGCTCTCATTCTGGAACCAATCGTTAAATTGCTTCAGAATAAAATAAGAATAAATAGAAGATTATCCGTACTGATTACTTTTATCGGATTTGTCCTTTTTATTGGTTTGTCTGGCTATTTTATTACGACGAAAGTGATTACAGAGGCAATTAAGCTTATTGAAAATGCACCAATGTACATTAATGAGATTACAAAAGCATGGCTGCGGGCTGAGGCAGATTTTACGAATGCCGCTAAAGATCTTCCAAAGGATTTAGTTGATGAAATCAGCATCCAAGTCCAATCCTTTTTGAATAAAACAAAGGATGACCTTGTAGCTTATGTCAATATAGATAATCTAAAAGCGCTATTGACGAATATTCCAAACTATCTTGTCAGTCTCATTGTGTATCTAATCGCGTTGTTCCTATTTTTAATTGACCTTCCACGCTTAAGGAAAGGAATGTACAACCATCTGACTGAAAAAACGGCAGATAAAGTCAGATTCATGACTTCCAGGCTTTCGTATGTTGGATTTGGCTTCTTTAAGGCTCAATTCCTTGTTAGTGTGATTATTTTTATCGTTTCCCTGATCGGTCTATTATTTATTAATCCGGAAGTAGCCTTGGTTATGTCAATTATCATCTGGATTATTGACTTTATACCGATCATTGGCTCCATCGTCATTCTAGGCCCCTGGGCCCTTTTCCATCTCTTCACTGGAGATATTGGAATGGGTACACAGCTGGCAATATTGGCAGCTGTACTGTTAATTATACGAAGAACAGTTGAACCAAAGGTAATGGGTACACACATTGGCCTATCCCCCCTAGCGACTCTAATAGCGATGTATATCGGTTTAAATTTAATAGGCATACTCGGGTTCATCATTGGCCCGCTTTTGGTTATTGCCTTTAATTCAGCCAAAGAAGCCGGTTTAATAAAAATGAACTTTAAAATATAAAAAGCTTCCTTACGGGAAGCTTTTTGTGTGTAATTTAAAAGAAATCGTAAAAAAAGGATTTTTGCAGCGGGATTTTTCTTTCAAGAACCTCCGCATCTTTTCTTGGCCCTGTAATTTCACCTAAATCATATAATTCCAGCGGACGCCTGTAGCCAATGATGATTGCTGATAAAGCTTTTATGGACATGTGCAGTCCTCTAGCTGCAGGCTTTGCACAGCGGCTCCCTTCTTTATTCTTGAAAACAGCTGCTTCTCTGCCCGTGATCAGATAGCTTCCAGTATTCCATGGAGCATGGAAATCCTCAATATGTATAAAAACTTTTTCTTCGTTATGATCAAAAGAATATTTGCTGAGGCACTTTTCCACATTTACAATTCTCCCCATAAAATACGGAAAAATCTCCATTTTTAAGTTAGGCTGATGCAGGTAATATGGAAACGGATCATGTACAGAAGTGATGACCTTTACCTTCTCAACCATGGAATCATGCTGGCAGATGAAGTTCCATAAATTCACTCTGGCCTCCTGATTGAGTGCCGTGAATTCTTCTACGTCCATTTTATTATCTTTTACTTTAAAAAGAAGATAGCCTTTGCCGTCACCATTTTCGTCAAAATATACAGCAATCTGATAATCCGAATAGACAAAGTTCTCCCACCAATAGGTATCTCTGATAAGTCCTCCAGAAAACTGCCCCATATATTCTTCGTAAATTTTTTCAATTGTTTTGATATGCTGGCTTTTATTAAATCGTTTAATTGTGCCTGAAGATTTGCCTGCCATATTTAAATCAATTTTATTGATGTAAGTCTTCTTGTATTCCGTGAAAATCTCCCAGCCGAATTTTCGGTAAAAAGATATATTAAAAGGGTGCAAAAATGAAAAGACCTGCCCCTGCTCATCCATCTCAACCAAAGATTGTTTTATTAGCTGGCTGACAAGTCCATTTCTTCTGTACTCCGGATAGGTTGCAACCCCAGCTATGCCTCCCATCTTCCAGGCATGGCCATTTATATAAACATTTAATGGAATGATATGCAGCTTAGCAGCCAGATTTTCTCCTTCCCATATACCAAAAATCGTATGGTTCTTTAACATTTCCTTGCGCTTTGGAATATCGTCTTCAGGGACATCGTACTGAAAAGCATACATGGAAAGTTTCATTGCTTCTATATATTCTTTTTCTTCTAATTTCCTTACGTTCACTTTTTTCACTCCCGCTTATTTCCATCCTAATAAGGATTCGCTATGGAGCTTATAACTCCTTCTTGAACTCTTGAATTGTTTAAATTGAACGGTTCAGCAGAAGCAGTTAACATTGCAAAATGAATTATACTTATTTTATATAAAAGGTGCGAATTTTTATTAGCATGGATGTCTCTGTTAAACTTGTCTGTTGATTTCCGCTCCCGGCACTCAGCGAACCTCGGGCGGTACGGGACCCTTCTCGGCGTGAACGCCTGCGGGGTCTCCCTTTACCTCGTGTTTCCCGCTGGATATTGAATAAGTATCCTTGAATTAACGCACGAAGGAAATGGGTCAGCATTTTCGAGGGCTCGTGCCTTCCTCTCCAATCATTAGGGTGCAAAAATGAACAATGAGCTTTAACATAGCAAAATAAAAAAATACCGCTTCAAAGAACGGTATTCTATCATTATTATGTTCCCAGTATTGCCTTAATAACAGATGTAGTCTCCCCGCCATGGTAGAAGACATAAAGCAGCAAGTAAACAGCAACACCTGTAATCCCTGTAAAGAACCAGACAACACTTGTAACAGGCCCCAGCTTTCTATGTTTATCCAATTTATTTTTATAGCCGGTATATAGTGATATAATTCCTAAAACAGCTCCTACAGTTGCAAGAGTAATATGGAAAATCAGAAAGATGGTATAATAAATTTTTATATCGTCCGGACCGCCAAAAGCAGTATTGCCGATAAATACGGTTCTGCTGGCATATATGATAAAGAAAATGACAGCGAACACAGCAGCTAAAGTCATCGTTTTTTTATGGGCTTCAAGTTTCTTTTTGCTAATCTGTACCCAGCCAATCGCAACAGTGATGGCACTAAGCACAATGAACGTTGTACTAATAGTAGGCAATATTGGCAATGAATATTCCATATCGTCTTCCTCTCTCCGGTATTCGGTTTAAAATCAATATTAGGTGTATCAAATAAAGCACAAATTTAATTCTAGTAAAGTATACCGCTTTTTTCAACAAACTGAATGTACTTTTAAGAAAAGTTCCTTAAATGTTCAATATTTAACTATTCATATGTGATGAAATTCACTGCACTATTGACAGAACAGAGAGTGCAAAAAAACTCCAGCAATCAAGCTGGAGTTTCTCCAATTATTTAATTGGCTGCGGATTAAGCATATGTTCTTTTTCAATAGGTGTTTCTTCTTGTTCTTTTTTATACCAGGCGAAGAAGATCTGTGCCAAAATAATGCCATATACAATCTCCTGGATGATTTTCATGATAACACCGCCCAGCTGCTGATCATGGATGAGTGACATGGAATTAAACATTTCAGGTCCGCTCAAGTTTAGGTTTGCCAATGTAGTAGAAGGAACACATAACTGAAGTGCCTGTGCCCATGCATTAGGATCTGAGTAGGTATTGTACATCGGAGTATCTGCAAAAATAATCAGCGCGCACGCAGGCGTTAGCAAAACACCATTGGCAAATACGTACCCTACCTTCTTAAGTCCGCCTAATGTATCCCTTTCAGGCAGTTCATTCAGGATAGGCCACCACATAAAAGTTGCCAGCAGGAACAATATAGTCGTGTATGCTGTATGAAGCAGCATATCGGTTTTTACAATATCAAACACATCAGGTATATGGTAAATAGAAAATACGCCATTGAACAGGATAAGGGCTATGAGCGGCTTGGTAAAGAAATCAAATAAAGGTTTGACACCTTTATAATTTATGGCCGCACGCCAAACCCATTGAGGGATTCCCATGATCACAAGCGGAGGAACGACTAAATATAGGATAGCCATCTGAATCATATGGGCATAAAACATTAAATGGCCCATCAGATCGACTGGAGAGCCTTTGATTGCATATAAAACAACCATCCCCGCAACAAAGTATAATCCCTGCCTTTTTGTCAAAGGCTCACTGTATTTAAATTTGGTGCGATACTTAACTGTTAATAGGTAGTATCCTCCAAGAACAAGGAGCACAAATAAAAAGAATAATGGACTCCATAGCGCACGAAAACCGAATATTTCTAAAGACATGCCTATCACCTCATTCAGTATAACTCATTATCGCCAGTCACTCTTTTAGCAACGGCTTTCCTACATATCTCTGCAAATACATTCCCAATAATATTATACTCTCTCTCGTCCACAATCTCAATGAAGTGCAACTCCCCATAATTTCCTAAACCTGCTTACATAAAAAGAAAATCGGCCGATAGCCGATTTTCTCCTATGATTACCACCAAATGACAGTCAGGAACGCAATGATTGTAATAAATCCGACTAATGCCCCGGAGTATAAGAACAATGCAGGTGCTTCGTGACCTTTATGGCTCATATGCATGAAATAGTATAACTGGAAGATTACCTGCACAACTGCAAGAATCAAAATGAAAGGCACAATAAACCATGCCGAGAAACCTTCATAACCAGCTGCTACGAACGCAACAATTGTTAAGAAGATCATCATTGCAAAAGTGATAACTTGATGCTTCATCTCTTCTGCACTTTTTTTGCGTCTATATTCAATGTCTACTCTTGGGTTTCCTGAGTTTGGTTGTTGATTTGCCATCAGATTATCCCACCATTCCCATTAAATATACTACTGTGAAGATGAATACCCAAACAACGTCAATGAAGTGCCAGTAAAGGCTCGCAACATAGAACTTAGGCGCATTGTAAAGGCTTAATCCTCTTTTGCTGTTGCGGATCATTAGAGTAGTGATCCACAGTAAACCAAATGCAACGTGGCCACCATGGAAACCGACTAATGTATAGAAGGCTGAACCAAATGCACTGCTTGTGAAACTATGATGGAATTCATGCACATAATGATTGAACTCATAAATTTCCAAACCTAGGAAGCCAAGTCCAAGCAAAACTGTAATTCCAAGCCATAGCTGCATCTTTTTGAAATTAAAGTTCTTCATATGATACATTGCATAAACGCTTGTTAACGAGCTAGTTAATAAAAGCATCGTCATCATAAATGCAAGAGGAATCTCAAATAGGTCCTTCGCTAACGCCATATCACTGCTAGGTACTTTATCCTTCAAGGCAAGGTAAGTTGCAAAGAGGGAGGCGAATAGAACGGTCTCTCCTCCAAGGAAAAACCAAAAACCTAAAAATTTGTTCTTGGCCTCGAGGGTTTGCTTTTCAGGCGACGCCGGCCATGTTTCGTAGGTCATCTTTTGTTCAGCAGCCATTATGCCTTAACCCCCTTATCATTATTATCTTCCAAATCTTCTTTATGAATGTGGTAGCCATGATCATCCTTAATAGAACGGACGAACATTGAACCTAAAGTAATCAGCATACCTACAATCAATACTGGAATCCCCCAGCTGTAGTCAGCTCTGTACATTGCACCAAATGCAGCCACAAATAAGCCGAAAGAAATAACAAATGGAATGAAAGAATTGTTTGGCATATGGATATCACCTAGCGGTTCAGCAGGTGACATTCCCTGTTTGCCTTCCATCTTCTCAAGCCAATAAGCATCAAGTCCGCGAACTAGCGGAAGCTGCTTGAAGTTATAGAATGGAGGCGGTGAAGGAATAGCCCATTCAAGTGTACGGCCATCTCCCCATGGATCATTGCCAACCTTTTCGTTTTTAACAGTTGTAATAACAACATTGATTAACAATACAATCACAGCAGCTGCCATGAAGAAAGCACCGACTGTACTTACAAAGTTAGCCGTTTCCAGTCCCTGTCCAGGAAGGAAAGTAAAGATACGGCGCGGCATTCCCCAAAGTCCGAGGAAGTGCTGGATAAAGAATGTTAAATGGAATCCAATAAAGAATAACACAAAAGTAATTTTTCCAAGGAATTCGTTTAACATTGTACCAAACATTTTCGGCCAGTATAAATGGGCACCTGCAAATAATGCAAATACAACACCGCCGACAATTACATAATGGAAGTGTGCAACTACAAAGTAGCTGTCATGGTACTGATAATCCTGTGCTGCAGATGCTAGCATAACACCAGTAACACCGCCGGCTACAAATGAAGGAATGAAGGCAACAGCCCAAAGCATTGGCGTTGTAAACGTAATGCTTCCGCCCCACATTGTAAATAGCCAGTTGAAGATTTTAATACCAGTTGGTACTGCAATTGCCATCGTTGCTACTGCAAAGATCGCGTTTGCAATTGGACCCATTCCAGTTGTAAACATATGGTGAGCCCAAACCATGAATCCTAAGAAACCGATAAGAACTGTAGCGAATACCATGGAAGAATATCCGAACAGGCGCTTTCTCGAGAAAATCGCAAAAATCTCGGAGAAAATACCGAAGGCCGGCAATACCAGGATATAAACTTCAGGGTGACCAAAAATCCAGAAGAAGTGCTCCCAGATTATTGTGTTTCCTCCCATAGCCGGATCAAAGAAGTTAGATCCAAACATACGGTCAAAGATTAGCAAGAATAAACCTACTGTTAAAGCAGGGAATGCAAATAGAATTAACGCTGAAGTTACAAACGTAGCCCAAGTAAACATCGGCATACGCATATAAGTCATACCAGGAGCACGCATGTTAATGATTGTAACAAGGAAATTGATACCGCCAATTAACGTACCTGCACCGGAGATCTGCAATCCAAGTGCATAGAAGTCAATTCCATGCCCTTCAGAAGCAATTGATAGAGATGCATAGGAAGTCCAGCCTGCATCAGGTGCTCCACCTAAAAACCATGAAAGGTTAAGGAATACTCCACCAAAGAAAAACAGCCAAAATCCTAAAGAATTCAAGAATGGAAATGCAACGTCACGCGCACCAATTTGCAGTGGCATTACGGCATTCATAAAAGCAAATATAAGTGGCATAGCCGCTAAGAAGATCATCGTTGTACCGTGCATGGTTAAAATTTCATTATACAAGCCGGCACTTACAAAATCATTGTTTGGTACTGCAAGCTGGATACGGATAAACATGGCTTCCAAACCGCCAAGCAAGAAGAAAAATCCGCCAGCTATAAGATAAAGGATTGCGATTTTTTTATGGTCGACTGTTGTTAAATAGTCCCATAAAGTCGCTCCAAAACCTTTTTTCTGTGCTAAGGTACTCACAATTTTACCTCCCTTTTCAAAAAATCCCCTATTGTTCCATAACCTTTAAGCCCATTAAGTATTCTGAAAGGGCATCAAGTTGTTCCTCAGTCAATTCACCATAAGTGCCTGTCATCTTGTTTCCAGGCTTATATGTTTCAGGATCTCTTAACCAATTTTTCAGGTCTTCTTCAGTGTGGTCAAGGATACCGGCAATACGCTCACGATCGCCAAAGTTTGTTAAGTTTGGAGCTAAACGAGCTGCTTCAGGAGCAGTGTTTGCAGGAGTTACTGCATGACAGCCGATGCAGCTGTTATTAAACACTTCTTGTCCAGCCTGCGCAAGATCAGTTTCAGCCTGCTGAGGCTCTTTTACTTCCTGCATTGCAGTTACCCACTGATCAAACTCGTCACTTGGAACCGCTTTAACTTTGAAATCCATCAAAGCATGGGAAGGTCCGCAAAGCTCTGCACACTTACCATAGAATAAGTTGTCGGCCTCATCAGCCTTTTCGCCGTCAAACTTCAGCCAGAATTTATTCACATTATCTGTGTTTGTATCCAGCTTTCCGCCAACAGCAGGAATCCAGAATGAGTGCTTAACATCAGACGCAATTAGGTTGAAATAAACTTTTTGGTCAGTTGGCACAACTAGTTCCTGTCCAGTAATAATTTCCTGGTTTGGATATTCAAACTCCCACCAGTATAGGTTAGCACGCACATTAACAACAAGTGCATCTGTTTTGCCTTCTTCATTCTTCTTTTCCATTTCACTTACGTCAGCAAGCTTAAAGGTAGCTGAAACTGTCGGTACAGCAAGAATAAGAAGTAATAAGATCGGAATGACAGTCCAAATAATTTCAAGTTTGTGGCTTCCTTCAACTTGTTTCGGAATTCTGTCGTCCTTGCGGCGGAATTTAAAAACAACAATAAAGAAGATTACTGTCACGACTGCAATTACCCCCACCATAATTGCAGTACTCAACACCATTAAATCATACTGTGTTTGCGCCACTTCGCCGGCAGGATTTAGCGTAGATAAATACGGTTTACCGCTGCAAGCGGAAAGAACGAGCGCCATCACCGCAAACAGAGAAAAAAGACGCCACTTTGCAAGCCTTTTCATAGCTTAATCAAACCCCTCTTTCGTAAAAATTTCATTTTTTGAATTGTTTGATCAAAAAATATGGATAAATCCCCTCTCGTAACTAGCGAAAGAAAGAATTTCCTAACAAAATTAAATAAGTGTGATGATTACCATAGCTACAAACATGATAGTCAGATATTGTAACGAGTATACAAACATTAAAGTAGCCCATTTAATATCATCATTAAACTTCCTGGCATAAATGCCAGTCAAAATCCAGCCGATATTCAAGATCGTTGCAAGGATAATGAATGGCAAACCAAGTGAAGGCAAAAGGAACGGCAGCGGCATTAATGCTGCGACCCAGATATAAATATGCCTTTTTGTCACTTTAAATCCCTTTACAACTGGAAGCATTGGAACTCCCGCCGCTCGGTATTCATCCACCCTTCTCATCGCGAGTGCGTAAAAGTGAGGAGGCTGCCAGATAAATACGATTGCGAACAGCACCCATGCCATCGGGTCGAGGCTGCCATCCACGGCCGCCCATCCAATTAATGGAGGCACTGCACCGGAAACGCTGCCCACGATTGTGTTGGAAACGAATTTGCGCTTTGTCCACATAGTATAAAGGACAACATAGCTAAAAACGCCAATTAATCCAATTACAACTGCTGTTGCAGTTGTAAACATCAAAAAGGCCGTCCCAAGGCCAATCAGCAGAAAACTCAAAAGCGCAACCTTAGCAGGGTTCACTTTCCCTGTTACAGTTGGCCTGCCTTTAGTTCTTTCCATTAATGGATCAATATCGCGGTCAATATAATTATTCAAGCTGCATGAGCCTGCTATAATCAGTGAAGAACCAATTAATGTATAGAAAACCAGGTCCAGATTATTGAAAAATCCTTCGCCGGAAAAGTGCAATGCAAGCCAAATCCCCGTAAAGGTAGTTATCAGATTGGAATTTACAATGCCTATTTTAATCAGCGCAAGAAAATCCTTCCAGACTGTAGTCTTCGGTATATCGTTTTGAAGGCTTCGCTCACTGTCTTCAATAGCAGCTTCACTCAAAGCCCGTGAGTTGGACATATCTTTTCCTCCTTTATCCCTTATCACAAACAAAGCTATTTTAACACTACAACTACTATAAAGCATAATTGCTTTCAAAGCCATATTTGCAATAAAAAACGAGGGGTTCACCCTAAATAAATAATTATCAATCAATAGTTTTCTACTATTCACAACGTGAATAATCAGTTTAATATTCAAGCATTGATAAACCTTTCTTCTGTATATTAAATCACACTTTAAAACTCTTTTGTGAATTTTTTTAGAATAATTTATGACTAATTTGTGTCAAAAATAAATTATGCTTAAAGAAAGGTTGTTTTTTTGAGATAATAAAACCTGCAGAAAACATTTAGGAGTGAAGATTCCAACTAACTAGTATGTATCTGGTCAAAGGGGAAACCAACTATATCTTCCGCGACAGGGATATCCATTTTATACCCACTATATATTTCTAGCAAACTCCAATCCAAGTTTCAACCTTTTTTACTATAATTACGTTTAGAAATTTTTATAAGTGTTGTAAAAAAAGCTTTATTCCTGTACTATCGATAAAGGAAATGGAACAACAACCCTATCTGGCTTTTTAGAGGATTTTTGTTAAGATAGAATACGGATAATTAATAGAAAAGAAATTCTATTGTATATGTAAAAACAAAAGCAAAACGAATTTTACAAAGAAGGTGAAAGGCTTTGCAACGATCTTTAAAGTGGTTTGCTGTTTTAACCACAATCGGCATGCTTTTAATATTGTTAGGCGGTGCGCTTGTTACTAAAACTGAATCAGGAATGGGATGCGGGAAATCCTGGCCGCTGTGCAATGGAGAATTCGTTCCGAGCTCTATAACTCCTGAGCTGGTTATAGAGCTTGCTCACAGGCTGGTTTCCGGTTCGGTTGGAATTATGGTTTTGATCTTATCTGTATGGACCTGGAGAAAAATGGGCCACATAAGGGAAACTAAATTTTTGTCGCTGACTTCTTTCTTCTTCCTCGTACTGCAGGCATTGATTGGTGCAGCTGCCGTAGTCTGGGGACAATCGGATTTCGTGCTTGCCCTTCATTTTGGCATTTCCTTAATATCTTTTGCAGCAGTCCTTCTTCTGACTTTGCTTATTTTTGAAGTAGACAAGAAATTTCAGGCTGAGAAGCTGATCATCGATAAAAGAATGAGGAAGCATATAATCGGTGTCTCATTATATAGCTATGCTGTAGTTTACACAGGAGCTCTTGTCCGTCATGTAAACGCAAGCCTGGTTTGCCGTGATTGGCCGCTCTGCATTAATGGAGCCTTTACACTTCCGGGAAACATGTATGAGTGGGTGCAAATGGGCCACAGAGCCGCAGCAGGATTGATCTTCATCTGGATTGGCTATATAACTTATCTCGCAATAAAATATTATAAAGACCAGAAAGTCATTTACTGGGGCTGGATTATTTCATTTATACTCGTATCCCTGCAGGTTGCTGCCGGAGCCTTGGTAGTTCTTACCAGACTTAATCTTTATATAGCACTAGCGCATGCATTCTTTATTTCTTGCTTGTTTGGGGTATTAAGCTATTTTATCCTCCTGTCTTCCCGAAGCAAAAAGAATGAGCTTGCCATTGAGAAAGTGAAGAAGGAAGAAAAACAAGGAGCAGCAGTATCTCCTGTTACAACAATCACTTAACAAGATAGAGGAAAAGCTGCTTCCAACTAAAAAAAGAGCTTCGGCATGGCCGAAGCTCTTTTTAATGTTTATTTTGTCAGTTCAATCAAAAGGTCGCCAGTTTGAATCGCTTCACCATTTCCAACGTAAATGTCCTTAACTGTCCCTGAATATGGAGCCTGTACAGTTGTTTCCATTTTCATCGCTTCTGTAATCATTAGATGATCGCCTTTTTCCACTTTCTCACCCTTTTCAACGACTACCTTTATTACTGTTCCAGGCATGCTGGCAGCAATGTGGGCTTCATTATGCGGGTCTGCTTTAACTTTGGAAGCAACTGTTGCTTTAATGCTTTCATCCTTTATACTGACTTCCCGCGGCTGTCCATTAAGCTCAAAGTAGACGATCCGTGTACCATCAGCCTGAGGCTGGCCGATTGAAACTAATTTAACAATTAATGTTTTCCCTGTTTCAATCTCAATTTCCACTTCTTCTCCAAGCCTTAAACCATAAAGAAATGTTGGAGTATCCAAAACAGAAATATCGCCAAACTGTTCGCATGTTTTTACATAATCTATAAATACTTTTGGATACAGGGCATAAGCAATTGCTTCAAAGCTTGTTACCTGCCTTCCCAGTTCCTTGAAGAGCTTTTCTTTTAATGCATCAAAATCGACATCCTCCAAAAGTTCTCCCGGTCGAACCGTTATCGGCTCCCTGTCTTTTAAGATCACTTTTTGAAGCTCCTTAGGAAAACCTCCATATGGCTGTCCCAAATAACCCTCAAACAATTCAACTACTGAATCAGGGAAATCAAGTGACTGCCCTTTATTTAGGACGTCTTGCTCTGTAAGCTTATTTTGGACCATAAACAGGGCCATGTCCCCTACTACCTTTGAGGAAGGTGTTACCTTAACGATGTCCCCAAACATTTGATTCACACGGGAATACATGTCCTTCACTTCATCCCACTTATCGCCAAGGCCTACAGCTTTAGCCTGCTGCTGTAGATTGCTGTACTGTCCACCTGGCATCTCATGCTGGTAAATCTCCGAATGGGGAGCCTTCATACCGCTTTCAAAGTCCTGGTAATATTTACGAACATCTTCCCAATAATAGGACAATTGTTCAAGAGCCTGAATATTAACATTAGGCTTGCGGTCAGTGCCTTCCAATGCATAATAAAGTGAATTGGCACTTGGCTGCGAGGTTAATCCAGCCATAGTGCTTAAAGCTGTATCGACAATATCAACTCCGGCTTCAATTGCTTTTGCATATGTGTAAATTCCATTTCCGCTTGTATCATGCGTATGAAGGTGGATCGGAATGTCCACCGTTTCTTTCAGCTCAGAAATCAGCCTGTAAGCAGATTGAGGCTTTAGAAGTCCAGCCATATCCTTTATGGCTAGTATATGAGCTCCCTGGCTCTCAAGCTCTTTGGCAAGATTCTTGTAATAATTCAGATCATACTTCGTTCTCGTTGGATCAGAAATATCGCCTGTGTAGCACATAGCGGCTTCAGCAATCTTGCCGCTCTGGCGGACAGCATCAATCGCGACCTCCATCCCTTTAACCCAGTTAAGACTGTCAAATATTCGGAATACATCAATTCCTGCATGTGCAGACTTTTCAACAAACTCTCTTATGACATTATCAGGATAGTTTTTATATCCTACTGCATTGGAAGCACGAAGCAGCATTTGGAACAGCACATTCGGCATTTTCTCTCTTAATGTGAGCAATCTTTCCCACGGGTCTTCCTTCAGGAACCTGTAGGCAACATCAAAAGTAGCACCGCCCCACATTTCATACGAGAACATTTCCGGAAGAAGCTTTGCCGTTGGTTCGGCAATATGTTTTATATCATTTGTTCTTATACGCGTAGCAAGCAATGATTGGTGTGCATCACGAAAAGTTGTATCAGTAAGAAGGACTTCTTTTTGTTCTTTGATCCATTTTACAAGGCCTTCAGGACCAAGAGAATCCAATATTTGCTTTGTTCCGTCCTGGTAGCTGGTGCTGTATTTCATTTTTGGCACTCTAGGCTCGTCAAAAACAGGCCGCTTTTTCTTTTCAATTCCCGGGAATCCATTGACAGTTACATTCCCGATATAGCTAAGCATTTTCGTACCCCTGTCCTTCCTTTTCGGGAATAGGAATAGTTCAGGTGTTTCATCAATAAAGGAAGTATCATACTCTCCCCTCAAGAATTTTTCATGCTTAACAACATTTTCAAGGAATGGAATATTTGTTTTAATACCGCGAATACGGAATTCCTTCAGATTTCGGACCATTTTTGATGCCGCCTGCTGGAAAGTCATTGCATGAGTCGACAATTTTACCAGAAGGGAATCATAATATGGTGTAATGACCGCACCCTGGAAGCCATTCCCCGCATCCAGCCGGACACCAAACCCGCCGCCGGACCGGTATGCCATTAATCTTCCTGTATCAGGCATAAAGTTATTTAACGGATCTTCAGTCGTAACACGTGACTGAATGGCAAACCCATGAATATGGATATCTTCCTGTTTTGGCACTCCCACTTCTTCGCTATGTAAAGAGTGACCTTCCGCAACAAGTATTTGCGTCTGAACAATATCGACTCCTGTTACCATTTCGGTGATTGTATGCTCAACCTGTACACGCGGGTTAACTTCTATAAAATAAAACTGGTCTCCAGCGACAAGGAATTCTACTGTACCTGCATTTATATAATCAACATTCTTCATTAGATTGACTGCCGCCAGGCAAATTTCATCCCTCAAAGTTTCAGGGAGGGACACGCATGGTGCTACTTCTACAACCTTCTGATGGCGTCTTTGTACAGAGCAATCTCTTTCATAAAGGTGGACGATATTCCCTTCACGGTCACCTATGATTTGAACTTCGATATGTTTTGGCCTTTCTATGAATCTTTCAACATACACTTCATCGTTTCCAAATGCTGCTTTGGCTTCTGATTTTGCACGCTCATATGATTCCTTTACTTCCTCAAGGCTTCTTACTATGCGCATTCCTCTGCCACCGCCTCCAAGGGAGGCTTTAATAATGATAGGGAATCCATGATTTTTGCCAAAGCTGATCACTTCTTCAAGGCTCTGTACTGGCCCGTCACTGCCCGGGATAACCGGAATTTCAGCAAGCTGGGCTTGCGTTCTGGCTTTTACCTTATCCCCAAACATATCTAAATGCCTGGATGAAGGACCAATAAAAATAATGCCCTCTTCCTCGCACCGTCTGGCAAATTCAATATTTTCAGACAGAAATCCATATCCAGGATGGATGGCATCAACATCGCTATTTTTAGCAATATCAATAATTCCTTCAATATCCAGATATGCATCAATCGGCTTTTTGCCTTCCCCTACCAAATACGCTTCATCAGCTTTATAGCGATGATAGGATCCTGAATCCTCTTTTGAATAGATGGCCACCGTACGAATATCCAGCTCTGTACAAGCACGGAATACGCGGATGGCAATTTCTCCTCTGTTAGCTACTAAAACCTTGTTGATTCTTCGGCTCAAGAAAAACACCCCGTCTTTATGTATTTTTAATAATATTCTGCCAAATCCAGGCTGAATCGGGGTGGAAAATCCACCCGCTTGCTGACCTGAATTGTAATGACCGGCAACCCTGCAGTTTTCGCGCAGGAAGCCTTCTTTACTAATCAGAAGGAATTAACTCCTGATTTATGTATTAAAAAGCACTGAGAATAACCTGTGCTTATTTACGAATCACATAAGCTTTTTCGGAAGCCTCTTGAATGGATTCCGGCTTTAATTGTTCATCTGTATTTTTATACTTTTGTTCATATGTTACAAACATAGAGACGTTTACAAGTATCCCCATAGCAATTGAAAGCTGCAGAAGTGAAGATCCTCCATAGCTTACAAAGGGAAGAGTTACCCCCGTAAGCGGCATGACTCCTGAGATCCCGGCCAGGTTGATAAAAGCTTGAATCCCAATCATGGAGGATATTCCAATTGCAAGCAGGCTGCCAAAAGCATCTTTACACTTTAAACTGATAAAGATTCCTCTCAGAACAATGTACCCGAGAAGCAAAATGACAAAACCTACCCCGAAAGCCCCAAGTTCCTCGGCAATAACTGCCATAATAAAGTCTGTATGTGCTTCAGGAAGGTAGCCAAGCTTCTGGACACTCTCCCCGAGACCAAGTCCCTTCATTCCCCCTGCACCAAGTGCAATATAAGAATTGGAAAGCTGATAACCAAACTCTGATCCAAAAGGATCTCTGAAGGCTTCTATTCTTCCCATCCGATAAGGGGCAAAAATCTTATCCTTTAAAAGAAGGATAAATGGAGCAGCCAACAACAGTCCAAACAGACCCAGCTTGAAGATATTCCTAAAATTCATGCCAGAAGTAAAAATAATTGCTGCTGCTATAGCAAAAATGATTATAGCTGTTCCAAAGTCAGGCTGAATCGCAACCAGCATGGTAGCAAGAATTAAGTAGGCAAGCGGCGGAAGGACTCCTTTATTAAATTCATTTATATATGGCTGTTTTTTTGCATATACCGCTGCTAAATATATGATAACAGACAGCTTTACAAATTCAGCGGGCTGAAGGCTTCTGCTTCCAATTTCAAACCAGCTCATGGCTCCGCCAGCCACTTTACCAAAAATAAATAGGGCAAATAAGCCAACAACCGAAATACCTACCATCGGAACAAGAAATTTATTGCTTTGCATGGCTTTGTATGGAAATAAAGCAACAAAGATAAATGCTATTGCTGAAACAACTAAATGCATCTTTTGTTTATTATAAAAGTAGTCGCTTTCTTGATCATAAATTTGTACAGCAGTAACCATACTTGCGCTAAAAACCATAATCAGGCCAAAAACAGATAGCAGAGCTACAGCTATAATCAAGGTATAATCATATGATTTTAGAATTTTTTTAAACATCCAGCCCTCTTCCCTTATCTTCTAAGTTTATTACTTATTCTACTATAGTATTAAATATCCTGCTTTGAAGAAAAGAAAAGTTAATTTAAATGTAACACAGCAATCAAAAGAATTCCACAATTATGTTATACTAATTTTAAATTAAGTTATACCAATTAAACAAAATCTTTCTTGCAGGCATACTAATTAACGTTATTGCTTGGCATTTTTCAATTTGGTTATAAAAAAACTCAAACAATCTGTGTAGAATGTTTGAGTTTTTAAATTTTATTTTTTTACTGAAGCTTCGTGAAGAATGGAGAGTTCTCTTTCCAATTCATCAAGAATAGCCTTGCCTTCGGTCTCTTCAATTAAGCCGAGACGGACAGCAAAATCTATTTCTCTGGACAACCCGAACATCTGGGTATCAAGCACCTCTTCATATAGAGGGCATTGCGGCATAGTGAGGTTATCCATTTGCACCTTGATTAACTTTAATATTTTAGCAGCATCTGCTTTTAAAAGAGCGTTTGCTTTTTCTTTGTGATCTAAAATCATTTCAGAAGCCAACTTTCAATCCCTCCATTTCCGAGCGATTATCCTATCTTTAAATTTTATACTTAAGCTTGGAAAAAAGCAAGGATAATAAGGGATTAGCATAAAGAATTGCACACTTCCGCCTGTCCTGCTTTATTTAGAACTTATATTTTAGGCTCTGTTAAATTTGCCTGTTGATTTCCGCTCCAGGCACTCAGCGAACCGCGGGCTGTCCGGTAGCCTCCTCGGCGCGGGCGCCTGCGGAGTCTCCCTTGGACACGCTCCTCCCGCAGGACTTTGAGTAAGCATCTTTGAGATAACACCGCACGAAGAAAATGCGAATGCATTTTCGAGGATCTCGCACTTTCCTTTCCAAAAACAAGGTGCTAGAATCAACAACAAGCTTTAACACAGCCATATTTTAAAATATGCTGAAGTTATTTTTGTCTGCAAGAATTTCCAATAATTTTAAACCTGCTATACTATTCCCTCTTTTGTCCAGTGAAGGGCCAAAGATCCCCACCCCGCATCGTTCAGGCACTACCCCTAGAATTCCTCCTGATACCCCGCTTTTCGCTGGTATTCCAACTTTGATTGCAAACTCCCCGGAGGCATTGTACATACCGCATGTGACCATAAACGTTTTACAAATACGTGCAATACCCTTAGGGATAATTTCTTTACCTGTCTCCGGATCTTTTCCATCAAGGGCAAATACAGCACCTATCCTCGCAAGATCAAAACAGCTCATTTCGATTGCACATTGTTTTGTATAAATATCCATTAATTCTTCTATATTTCCCTCGATAACGCCGTGCTGCTTCATAAAGTAACAGAGGGCCCTATTAAGGCAAGAAGTTTCAAATTCAGATTTTGCCACTGACTCATCGCAAGTCACATTTTTATCACTTGCCAGGCGCTGCACAAAGTCTCTAATGCGGCTCCACCTTTCTAAAGCGCTATCACCTTTTATCATGTTTGTAACTGCCAGCGCTCCTGCATTAATCATCGGATTGAGAGGCTTTGACGGAACGGAAGTCTCAAGCTTGGAGATTGAATTGAAAGGATCGCCTGTCGGTTCCATTCCTACTCTATCAAAGACATAGCCATAGCCTCTATCCTGAATTGCCAAAGCTAACACCAGCACTTTTGAAATGCTTTGCAATGTAAATTTTTTTTGGTAATCCCCGGCATATGCAGGTGTTATCTCGGACGTTATATACCGCTACTGAAAGGTCATGCTTGTTCACTTCAGCAAGTGCAGGAATATAATCAGCTACTTCGCCATCATTTGTCAATGGAACGACTTCGTCAACAATTTCCTGCAGGTCACCGCTAGTATGGCATGTCATTTTTTTCTCCTCCTGGCATTATTTTTATCATTTAGCTAGTCTACCCCAAATGAATATCGAGAATGCCAATATGACAACCCACCATAAAATCTGTATACTGAAAGCATACATCTATTCATGAGTTCATGGATTGCCAGGAGGATTACTATGGAAAATATTATTTCGTTTAAAGGAAAAGTTAAATATACAATTACACTGGACCCTGGAGTCTGGATTTTTGATGACCGGAGAGTAGATTTAAATACATACTTTGATAATGAGGCTGAGAATAAAAATGAGCTGGAGGAATATACGAAGGCTGTTTCCAAGCATTGGGATCGGGAGATTATGGAAGGAGCCGTGTTTCCTCCTACATTAAAAACAGAAAAAAAATTTGAAAAGGAAAAGGTTTTGACAGGCACTTTCGGGATTCCTTTTAAACCGTTCCTCCTTAACGCAGAGCCTGATAAGAATGCAGAATCTCTTATTATCGAAAGTGAAGATGGCGAGGTTCAACTGCCGCTTTCCCAAGCAGAAGATTTAATATTGGGGTTCTCAAATGAAGGAAAACCTTTAAAAAGTGACGGACCTGTACATGTGTATTTGGGGGATGGAAGCAATAAAAACAATCCCATCAAAAGAGTGAAAGCATTCAGAGTGGAATGACCGGAGAGGGCGATGGAAAATCGCCCTTTTCTTTTTGGCCTTGATGTAAGCGCTGGATTTTCTGCTTTTTCCTGGCCACCCCGGCTTATAGACCGATTATTATAATTTCCTGCGTGAAATATTAGGCTAAAATATTTTTTATAAAAGGTCAGCCGCAAGCTGTGCCAGGCCGGATCTTTCGCCTTTGATAAGCTTGACATGTCCGGAGATAATTTGATCTTTAAACTTTTCGACAACATAGGTGAGGCCATTGTTATAAGCATCCAGGTATGGATGATCGATTTGCTCAGGGTCACCCATTAAGACTATTTTACTTCCTTCCCCCACTCGGGTAAGAATAGTTTTCACTTCATGCTTAGTCAGGTTCTGTGCTTCATCAATAATTATAAACTGATCCGGAATGCTCCTTCCCCGTATATAGGTCAGCGCCTCCACCTCAATCGATCCCATCCCTGCCAGTATGGCATCCAATTCCCCCGGTTTCTTCACGTTAAACAAATACTCAAGATTATCGTAAATCGGCTGCATCCACGGCCTTAATTTTTCTTCTTTTTCCCCTGGCAGGAAACCAAGATCTTTCCCTACCGGAACGATCGGCCGGGCTACCAGCAGCTTTTTATATTGCCCGTAGTCCTCGGTCTGCATTAAACCGGATGCGAGCGCTAATAAGGTCTTTCCGGTTCCCGCCTTCCCAATTAGCGTAACTAAAGGCAGATCGTTTCTTAGCAAAAGCTCCAAAGCCATTATCTGCTGGACATTGCGGGGTTTGATTCCCCAAATATGATCATAGTCAAAGATAAGCTTCTTTACCTTTTTGCCGTTTTTATCAACCACTCCCAAAGCAGATGATGAAGAGCCGAGAGCGTCCTTCATGACAAGGAACTGATTGGGGTAGAATGGATGGTTTGCTACATCCGATAAGGGCAATTCACCTTTTTCATAAAAGCGGTTCAATATATCCAGCCCTATATAAACTTCCAGGAATCCGGGATACAAATGATCATTTTCCACTACCCGATCACTTAAAAAATCTTCTGAAATTAGCCCAATTGCATCGGCTTTAACACGGACTAGAGCATCTTTACTAACCAGAATAACTGTTCGTCCATTTTCTTTTGTCTCTTCTTCAAGCGACAAATTCTTAGCAACAGCCAAAATCCGATTATCATTGGTTTTCTCAACAAAGATTTCCTGCAGCTGGTGAAAAGATCTGTGGTTCAATTCAATACGCAGGCTTCCGCCATTTTCAAGAGGGATTTTTTCATGAAGCTTTCCCGTTTCTCTCATGCCGTCAATCAGCCTGGATACTTGTCTTGCATTTCTGCCTATCTCATCCATATACCTTTTCTTCGAATCGACCTCTTCCAGCACCACAGCTGGAATTACCACATCATTATCTTCGAATGAAAATATGGAATTAGGGTCTTGCAACAAGACGTTGGTATCTAAAACGTAAATTTTACTCAATCTGATGCCTCCTGCTCCTCTTGGGTCTTTATAAAGCGTAACTTCTTAAGTGGGGGCTTTATGCCTTTTTGGTTTCGACAGCTGCTGAGACTTTGCTTGAAATGAGCCATTTTGGACTCATAACGAATACGCTGTTTGTTTATATTATTCATGCCCACTGGAGAAGTTGAATGAATAGGATAAAAGGCTTTGAAATACAGTGGGACAAATATAACTTGGTAAAATATATGTTTTTCCGAATAAAGATAGAAGAAGTTTTGCACAATAAACATTAAACAATCCTATTTAGTCCTCAGATTTTGTAAAAAGCCTGAAGTCATTTTCGGCTAATTGCTTTCATTTCAGGAAAAATTTTTTGATAGCCCCGGAGGTGTCAAATATGAAAAAATGGCTATTATTGTTCTTTTCAGCCTTACTTTTGTCAGGTTGCGGAATAAACAATAACCAGTCCCAAGACCAGCAGGACCAGCAAAATGCCATTAATGTTAAAAATAGTACGATTCAGGAGGTTGACAGAGAGACAGGTCAGCAAGTTTCCAGACACCTGGTCGATTTGGCAACCAGGATACCCAATGTTAATGACGCGACTGCTGTTGTCCTCGGAAGATTTGCGATTGTGGGGATTGATGTGAATAAAAACCTCGATAGATCGGAAGTTGGGACAATTAAGTATTCTGTTGCAGAAAGCCTGAAAAATGATCCCCATGGCGCAAGAGCCATGATTGTGGCTGATCCGGATATTAACGCACGGCTTAGAGAAATAGCCGAAGACATACAAAATGGAGAGCCTATTCAAGGGATTATGAATGAACTGGCTGACATTGCCGGCCGTTTGATGCCAGAGGTCCCTGCAGATTTAGTTGATCCAAACAAGAAAAACGAAAAAAATGCAACCGAAGACCCGAAGAAAAAACTCAATAACAACCAAGAAAAACAACTCGAACAAAAACAAGAAGAAGGATCCAACCACTATAAATAACCAATGCCAGGTACCTATTCCAGTTGCACGAAATGATATAGGTACCTGTTTTTTTTAGTATTTGTTCTGTCCATATCTAAAAAATATTTTGAATCAGTGATTTTGCCCTTAATATTGATGAAGGACTTTTCAGCTTTTCCTTCGTGGAGTTCAGTCCTTCATTGGCTTGATGAAGGACTTTTTGGCCTTTCTTTCGTGGAGTTTTGTCCTTCATCGGCTTGATGAGGGACTTTTTGGCCTTTCTTTCGTGGAGTTTTGTCCTTCATTGGCTTGATGAAGGACTTTTTGGCCTTTCTTTCGTGGAGTTTTGTCCTTCATTGGCTTGATGAGGGACTTTTTGGCCTTTCTTTCGTGGAGTTTTGTTCTTCATCGGCTTGATGAGGGACTTTTTGGCCTTTCTTTCGTGGAGTTTTGTCCTTCATTGGCTTGACGAGGGACTTTTCAGCTTTTCCTTCGTGGAGTTTTGTCCTTCACTGGCTTGACGAAGGTTATTTTTATTATTCCTGTTAATTGGGGCGGAAGGCGCGAGACTCCATCAGGAGGAGCATGCCGAAGGGAGACCCTGCAGGCGCATTGCACCGAGGAGCGTCGGACCGCCCGCGGTTCGCTTAGTGCCTGGAGCGGAAATCAACAGGCAAATTTAACAGAGCACAATTAATTAAATAAAAAATGACGTATGTGAATCCACACGTCATTTCATTCGTTATTATAAACTTATCAATAAAGACCCTATCCTCTTAGAGAAACTAAGCTTTTTTCATGGCTTCCATTACCTGTTTATCTAAACGGGCAGCAGCATCTTTGTCGTAGGTTTTATCATATTGCGGTTCTGCTGTAATTTTAGAACCGTAGAACATTACATCACGGACTTCTTTCACACTGATTTCCAAGAGCGCAAGCTTAAGCGGCACCCCTTCCATCTTTTCAGACTTTACTGATGCCTCTCCAGAAATGGAATATGTAGATTCATTAGCTATGATATTCAGGACTACTTTATTGTTGCTGTCTATGTTTTGCACGATTCTTGAACGGTTATCAACAGCGAAATAGATTGTTTCTTCATCCTTGGCCAATACCCATGAAATCGCACTGACATTTGGACCTCCTGTTTCGTGATCCACAGTGGCAAGTGTAACAAACCGCTCTTTTTGCAGTTCATCATATAATGGTTTAATTAATTTTGGTTCTACCTGATTTGCCATTCTTTTCCCTCCTCTAATAGTTTCATCATAGTATGATAATGTTTTTCTTTCAACCAATATACATTCATGGCTAACATTCCTTATTCACCAATGTTAGCCATGCATATCTGTTCTATACTAATATGAACCAACACCTCCGGCCAAATACCGTATAACAGCAAAAATTTATTTATACCAAAGCATTCGAATCAAACCCCAACTTGTACTATAATGGTATAAAGAGCAGCCAAAATAATATGAGGTGTCCCTATGAGAGTTAAATGTGTACTTTGCGATAAAATCGAATCTATAGAAAATGAATCACTGCAGGCCAAACGTCTACGCAATCGTCCAATCCACACCTATATGTGCAAACCGTGCGAAACAAGAATCGCAGAGAGGACACAAAAGAGAGCCGAGACCGGCAATTTTAAACTATATCGGAGCAAGGTCCAGGAGGAAGAATGGTAAGCCCGCCATTTTTGCAGTGAAAAGGCATTTCTCAACAGATAATAATTTCGAGAACAGCTGGATTGCTTCAAAAACTATAGCCAGCAAAAAAAAGCCGCCCCATGCGAAAGGGGCGGCTCTTTTTAATCCTCTGGATAATTCACATACTTATCAGGCTCATTTTTGATCTGATTGAGCATTACTTCTATCAATTCACGCGGAAAACGGGTCTTGTTCCGTTCTCCGTCCTTATTGTTGTAATGTACATAGTACATGACATCATCTTTTTCAATTTCAATATCGGATACGTGAAACTCATCCCCGAGAATATCGAAAAACATTTTTTCTGTTTCTGCTGCTGCTGTATCATCCGGCCGTTCATCACTGACAATTTTAATCGTTAACCAGTTATACAGTGAATCCTGCAAAGATTTCATATCAGCCTCTCCCTGTTAATCCGCATTTGCGTGCTGTTTCTTTTCCTGGTGAAGGCGGATTTTATAGATAATCAAGATTAGCGCAGCCACAACAAGGCCTTCTGCAACCGGAAGGAACACACCAAGAAAAGTCAGCATCGTACATCCCAAAATTAAGAAGGTGTAAATAACTACTGATTTGGCAATAGGAAGCTTCTTGGCAAATCCCAATTTAAAAACCAGGATAGACAAAAGGACAATTGTTATATATAGCAGCCACATCCCTGTTGTGGGATTTTGATCGACTTTGAATAAAGCAGCGAAAAAAGACAGGCGTTGTGAAACATCCATATCCCTCTCTCCTCCCCCTTCTTAGCCTTAGTTTGTTTCAGCGTATTTCTTTTTCTTAGATACTCTTTCACGTTCATTTTTATCAAGAATTTTCTTGCGCAGTCGGATTGATTCAGGTGTTACTTCAAGAAGCTCGTCATCATTCAAGTATTCCAGCGCTTCTTCAAGAGTCAATATGCGCGGCTTTTTAATTACATTTGTTTGATCCTTATTAGCAGAGCGGATGTTGGTTGCATGCTTCACTTTTGTGATATTAACTGTAAGGTCATTCTCGCGAGTATGTTCCCCAACAATCATTCCTTCATAGATCTCAGTACCTGGTTCAACGAAAATGGTTCCTCTATCCTCTACTTGCATAATACCATATGTGGATGACTTCCCGCTTTCCATTGAAACAAGCACGCCTTTGCTTCTGCCGCCGATTTGCCCTTTAATCTCTGGCTGGTAGCTGTCAAAAGTGTGGTTGATAATACCATATCCGCGAGTAAGCGTCATAAATTCTGTAGAATAGCCGATTAGGCCGCGGGCTGGGACATTGAATGTTAATCGTACTTGCCCGTTGCCGTTATTAACCATGTCAAGCATTTCACCTTTACGCGTACCCATTGATTCAATAATAGCACCAGTGTTGTCTTCTGGTACATCAATTTGAACACGTTCTACCGGTTCGCAGCGAACACCGTCAATTTCTCTAATAATTACTTCAGGTTTTGAAACCTGCAATTCAAAGCCTTCACGGCGCATATTTTCAATTAATATCGATAAATGAAGTTCTCCACGTCCAGATACAATCCAAGCGTCAGGTGAATCTGTATTTTCGACACGAAGACTCACATCTGTCTCAAGTTGAGCACGCAATCTTTCTTCAACTTTTCTGGCTGTAATATACTTGCCTTCTCTTCCTGCGAATGGGCTGTTATTTACAACGAAAGTCATTTGCAATGTTGGTTCATCGATTCTTAAAACAGGAAGTGCTTCCTGATGTTCAACAGGGCAGACAGTTTCCCCTACGTTGATGTCTTCCATTCCGGAAACAGCGATTAAATCTCCAGGATAGGCTTCCTGAATTTCCTCACGCTTCAGGCCGAAGAAACCAAAAATTTTCGTCACACGGAACTGTTTGACAGCTCCATCAAGCTTCATCAATGCAACTTGCTGGCCGACCTTGATTGTTCCTCGGAAAACGCGGCCAATCCCAATTCTTCCTACATAATCATTGTAATCTAAAAGTGCTACCTGGAATTGAAGCGGTTCTTCCCGGTTATCAGCAGGTGCTGGTATATGCTCAATAATTGCTTCATAAACCGAATGCATATCATCATCCTGTTTATCAGGAGTTGTACTTGCGGTCCCAGCAATTGCTGAAGCATAGATGACTGGAAACTCCAGCTGATCTTCATCTGCACCAAGTTCGATAAATAAATCGATTACTTCGTCCACAACTTCTGTTGGGCGGGCAGATTCCTTGTCAATTTTATTTACTACAACGATTGGAGTTAATTTTTGTTCCAATGCCTTTTTTAGTACGAAACGTGTTTGCGGCATACACCCTTCATATGCATCAACTACCAATAATACACCGTCAACCATTTTCATGATACGTTCAACTTCTCCGCCGAAATCTGCGTGTCCTGGCGTATCAAGAATGTTTATTCTTGTATCTTTATATTTAACTGCAGTATTTTTAGCTAAGATGGTAATTCCACGTTCTCTTTCCAAATCGTTTGAATCCATTGCACGCTCTTCCACATGCTCATTTGAACGGAAAGTTCCAGACTGTTTCAAAAGCTCGTCAACCAGCGTTGTTTTCCCATGGTCAACGTGGGCAATAATAGCTATATTGCGAATATCTTCTCTTAATTTCAAAAGATTTCCTCCTATTTATAAAAACTAAATAATTTTCTACATTTTTTTCACAACTGATACATTATATCATAATTACAGTAGAAACCTAAAAGCTTTTTGTGTAAAATAATGTAGAAAAGGGGTTCGTGCCTGGCTTTTTAGATTATTTTCATTATTTAATGCGGCTATTTCTATATATTGTTTGCCAGCAAATGCACTTATTACTCCGCCTGGGAGGGTAAAATCGTATGAAAAATATCAAGTGGCCATTATTAGCTTTTGCGATTGGAGCAGCCCTATGCATGATGGGAATTGGCGTTGCTGTGGCTGAAAGAAGCATAATTGGCATTATTTTTTCAATCATTCTGTTAGTTTTTGTAATGGGTTTTGGTTTTAAAACAAAGAAGAAAATGAGAGAAGACGGATTGCTATAATTAAAGCGCGAAAAAGCTGCAGCCAAGTGCTGCAGCTTTTTTAAATGAGCGGACAGACCATGATCAAATAATCTTGGCCTTCAGGAGAAACCTCCATCTTAAACTGTTCAAATCCGGCATCCGATAAAAACTCGATCCACATGTAGCGATATTCCGGCACACCAGCAAATAATGACTTTTCGCCTCTTTTTTTCAATTCCTTGCCTATTTGGCCGATTATGGCTATACCCAAACCTGTTCGCCGCATTTCTTTTTTAACAAGAATAGTCCCAATCCACGGCTTTTGATTAGCTGGCGATGATTTAACATGAAAGGTAATGCCTATCCGCTCACCATCCAATCGCCATAATCTCCACTCACCATTCAGGTTCTCGTACATAGCCATGTACTTTTTAGGATCAAAACTGCTTTTTTCGGTTTCTTCCCACTCAGGGCTGTCTTTGATGGTTTCTATAAAGAATGGCCAATCTGCATCAGTCATCAAATCACTGGACAGATTACCAATTTCCATCTTTTAAATACTCTTTCATGATTTCCTGGTGAAGACCCGGCTTAGAAACAAAAACTGAATTATTTTCAAGCAGATTCAAAGGCTCTCCTTTAAGAGTAGTCGCTATTCCTCCCAGTTCCTCAATCAATATGACACCAGCGGCAAAATCCCATGGCGCCAGCCTTAAAGTGATATACGCGTCAACCCGCCCTGATGCAATATAGGCCATCTCTATTGCCGCAGACCCATAGGAGCGGGTACCTCTCGCATTTTTAACTAGCGGAGCCAGCAGCGATGGATCGATTCGCTTATTTTCAGTTACCCATGTTGCATTCAGCCCGATAACTGCTTTGGATACTTCTGTTTCTTTTAATGGAGGGAGTTCCAATTCATTCATAAAGACTCCATGCCCCTTAATAGCATGATACAATTCATCATGCACCACGTCATAAATTAAACCGATTTTCCCTTCACCATTTTCATAGATGCCAATTGAAATAGCAAAATTTCTTTGCTGATGCACGAAGTTCATCGTTCCATCGATTGGGTCGATGATCCATACAATTCCGTCCAAATTGTTTAACTGATCGCCAAATCCCTCTTCTCCAAGGATTCGGTGATCAGGATATTTCTCTTTAATTTTCTTTATGAAAAATTGTTCTGTTCCCTGATCAATATCCGTCACCAAATCATTTGCACTTGACTTTGTCATAATTGTCAATGTTTTACTGAAGGAATTTCGGATGTTAACTCCAGCCTCTTTAACCCAGGCTTTTGCATATGTATCAATTTCGCTCCAATTCGTCATAATTGGTCCACCCTCCGCTTGGTTCCCCATCGTTATTTTCTGGGATCCCTTTTAAAATATGGCTCTGTTAAATTCGCCTGCTGATTTCCGCTCCAGGCACTCAGCGAACTGCGGACGTTCCGACGCTCCTCGGCGTGAACGCCTGCGGGGTCTCCCTTTGACTCGCGTTTCCCGCAGGACTTTGAATAAGCATCCTTGAATCAACACCGCACGAAGGAAATGCGGATGCATTTTCGCGGGATTAGTGCCTTCCGCTCTAATCAACGGGGTGCAAAATCAACAATAAGCTTTAACATAGCCTAAAATATAAATAGCTTAAATGAATTAGCGATGTTCTTCAAGTTATATACTCTCCCAGGGAGAGTCTAATCATTTGCAAGCCATGAAGTTATTTAAAAAAAAGCTCGGTTAAACTTGTCTGTTGATTTACGCTCCAGGTACTCAGCGAACCGCGGGCGTTCCGACGCTCCTTGGTGCAGTGCGTCTGCGGGGTCTCACTTTGACTCGCTTCTCCCGCTGGTGCCCCGCGCCTTCCGCTCCAATCAACAGAGTGCCAAAACAAATAATAAGTCATTTATAAAATAATAAACGAACTCCTCATGTAATAAGGGAGTTCGTTTCTAAAGGTTTCTGCTTTTCATCTGCATTTTTTCTGCCTTTTCTCCTTTGCTTCACAGTTCAAAATTCATCTTTAAAGTGCTTTTAATCTTAGAAGTTCCTGCCTGATCCTTTCAAGCTTTAGCTTTGTTTGCTTCTTTAGGTCTTCATTTTTTTCTGTCATGGCATCAAATAAAGTAGCCAATTCATAATCCATTTCCAGTCGTAGAACTGCTGTCCTTTCTCTCTCACCGGCTTTTTTCTTAACAGAATTCATAAGTTGTTTCATTAGACAGTACACCCCTTCCAATAATCTTGTTAGTTTTCTGATTATTTTTACTATTATCATATGAAGAGTAAATCTTAGATGCAACTAATTTGTGCTATAACCCAAACTTTAATTTATAGAGAGCTTGAAGGCTTAACATTTCTTGTTTGTTCGAGGTTATGCTACAATATTTGACAAAGCATTCAGGAGGTTAGCTTATGTCATTTTCCGGTTTTACCAATGAAGATTTCGATACTTTTAAAATAGATGGCCTAGATGACAGAATGGAAGCATTAAAGTCAACGATAAGACCGAAGCTTGAAGAACTGGGACGGCATTTTGCCCCATCGCTTTCAGCTTTATCCGGCGATGAAATGTTTCCTCATGTTGCTAAACATGCAAGGCGAACCAAGAATCCCCCAAATGATACGTGGGTTGCATTTGCCAGCAATGCGAGAGGCTACAAAATGCTTCCGCATTTTCAAGTTGGCTTGTGGGAAACACATGTATTCATTTGGTTTGCTGTCATCTATGAAGCACCGAATAAAGAGGCAATCGGCAAAGCTTTCGAGGACAGATTGGATAAATTGTATAAAGAAATACCTAAGGATTATGTCTGGTCTGGTGATCATACGAAACCATCTGCTCTTCCGCACAATCAATTGTCTAAAGATGAATTAAAATCCATGTTTGTTCGCCTGCAAACTGTCAAAAAGGCTGAAATTCTTTGCGGCTTCCATATCCCTAGAGAAGAGGCCGTCAGCATGTCGCCTGATCAATTTATTGAAAAAGCAGATTCTGTATTTAGAAATTTATTACCCCTATACAAAATGGCATAAACATCATTAAGTGATTAGATTAATAACTAAAAAAGGAAAACCTCCTTACATTAGGCGGTTTTCCTTTTTTAGTTATATAGCCGGTGCGGATCCGGTTCTAGGCCTGTTATTTCATTTTGATTTTATCCCCTGCAGAAGACTCCTTGGCAGCCTTCACCGTTCTGTACGATGAATAGCCGCTCTGTTCTTCAAATTCATCACAAAGATTTTTTTCCTGGGCTTTGCCCGGCACTATTTCTTTAAACCGTCTGTATGCATTCATAAATTGGTCCCGCTCAATTCCTTTTTCATATGCCTGTTCAATGCTTTCAAAATATTTTATAACATCAACAATTTCTTCTGTTGACCAATCATGGTCAATAGGGTATTGATATTCCATGTCATCTCACCTCACTTATGATAATCCTGCTGCCTCTAATATTTACTCAGCCCACTTTTTGCGGACGTCTTCCCCTTCAGCTACCATTCGCTGAATTAACTCCTCAACAGTCGGCACATCCTTGATTAACCCCATTACCTGGCCAGCCCATGCGAAACCTTCATGGTCTTTCCCCTCATGAATATATTTCCTATTAGCATTCCCGCTTATGTAGTTCCTTAGTTGTTCATAGCCGCCGTTTTGTTTTTCTATTTCAAGGATTTTATCTGTCCAGGAGTTTGCAATTACCCTGGCAGGAGCGCCAATGGTTCTTTTAATGACAACTGTATCATTTTCTGTTCCTTCTACGAGACGGTTTTTATATAATTCGGAAGCATGAACGCATTCTTTTGTCGCCACAAATCTTGTTCCCATTTCAATCCCTTCGGCTCCAAGGCTTAGCGCAGCCATCATTCCTCTGCCATCCCCGATGCCTCCTGATGCAATAACAGGAATGGATACAGCATCAACAACCTGAGGCACGAGGACAAAGGTACCGATATCATCCCTGCCTAAATGGCCTCCGCCTTCCTGTCCTACGACCATGACTGCATCAGCACCAAGTTCTTCTGCCTTTACAGCCTGCCTTTTTGCTGCTACAAGAACAAGCTTCTTAACGTTTATCCCTTTCAGTTGTTCAAAAATGGGGGCAGGATTTCCTCCTGTCATGGATATTACCGGAACTTCTTCTTCAATTGCAACATCAAGATAATCAGAGAAGGGTCTGCCGTGCTGCCCAATAGCAAAATTAACTCCAAAAGGCTTGTCTGTCAATTTCTTTACTTTTTGAATTTCTTCTTTAAGTTTTTCCGGGCTGCTAAGAGACATTGCTGTAACCTGCCCCAGCCCGCCTGCATTTGAAACGGCAGCAGCCAGATCGGAATAAGCGAGATGTGCAAGCCCTCCCTGTATAATAGGATATTGAATTTTTAGCATGTCTGTAACCCTTGTGTTCCACTTCATATTTATAACCTCCATTCGTCAATATTCTTCTATTTCTATTTTTATGTTTTAATTTCCTGTTAACTTCTAAAACTAAAAGCAAGTTCAAAATTTAGTGGCAGAAGTGTCTGCGCCATATGGCAGCAGAACGATAAATCTTTCTATGCAAAGGGAATGAATAATGCTATAATGCAAATGTTTTATAACACGATCAAATTGAAATATTAACTAAAGAGGTGTGGGAATAAGTTGTCTCAATATAAAACACCGTTGTTCAGCGGTTTACTTGCACACGCAAAAAAGGATCCGGTGCAGTTTCATATACCAGGGCATAAAAAAGGTACTGGGATTGACCCGGAATTTAGAGATTATATTGGGGATAATGCTCTTGCAATCGACCTGATAAATATCGGGCCGCTTGATGATCTCCATCAGCCAAAAGGAATTATTAAAGAAGCGCAGGACCTTGCTGCAGAGGCATTTGGAGCTGATAAAACCTTCTTCTCTGTACAGGGTACAAGCGGAGCCATAATGACAATGGTTATGGCGGTCTGCGGTCCTGGAGATAAAATCATCGTCCCTCGAAATGTCCATAAATCAGTCATGTCTGCTATCGTTTTCTCGGGTGCAACGCCTATTTTCATTCATCCTGAGATTGATGAAAAACTGGGAATATCGCACGGAATTACAACTGACTCTGTATCAAAAGCCCTTGAACTCCATCCGGATGCCAAAGGGGTTTTGGTTATAAATCCGACTTATTTCGGGATTTCTGCTGATTTAAAGAAAATTGTAGATATTGCCCACTCCTATAATGTGCCTGTCCTGGTTGATGAAGCACATGGAGTGCATATCCACTTCCATGACGAGCTTCCATTGTCGGCTATGCAGGCCGGAGCAGATCTGGCAGCTACCTCCGTCCATAAACTTGGCGGGTCCATGACCCAAAGCTCTGTTTTAAATATGAAAGGAAATCTCGTATCGGCCAAAAGGGTTCAATCCATTTTGAGTATGCTGACGACTACTTCCACTTCTTATTTATTGCTCGCTTCATTGGATGTTGCAAGAAAACGCCTTGCCACTGAAGGCAGGGAGCTCATTGGCAAAACTATAGAATTGGCCCAATCAATCCGCCGCAGCATAAATGAAATTGATCGCTTATATTGCGTCGGAGAGGAAATATTGGAAACAAAGGCTGCCCATGACTACGATCCGACAAAATTAATCATTTCTGTCAAGGAACTTGGTATGAACGGTTTTGATGTTGAAAATTGGCTTCGCGAAAAACATAATATCGAAGTGGAAATGTCCGATTTATATAACATCCTTTGCATCATTACACCAGGAGACACTGAAAGGGAAGCTGATATTTTAGTATCTGCTCTTGCCGAGCTGGCAAAAGAGCGCCAAGGAAATACGGAGAAACTTGAAACTCAAGTGCTCTTGCCTGATATTCCAGTCTTATCCTTAACGCCGCGTGATGCCTTTTATGCAGATACTGAACTGGTACCATTTGATGAATCAGAAGGAAGAATTATAGCTGAATTTATCATGGTCTATCCGCCTGGCATACCGATTTTTATCCCAGGTGAAATCATTACAAAAGAAAATCTTCGGTATATTAAAACAAATATGGAAGCAGGACTTCCCGTTCAAGGACCGGAAGATTACGATTTCAAATACCTGCGCGTCATTGAAGAACATCGTGCCATTCGATAAAGCAAAAGAGCCTTTCCTTTAAGGAATAGGCTCTTTTTATTTTTAGCGGTTATTGTTTGCTTTATCTGTTTTTTCTCCGTCACAGCAGTTGCATTGTTTTGAATATAAAACTGTTACTTTTTCATCCTCAAAGTGATCGATAGTTGAATTGCAAGCCTGGCATACGATTGTACCCATCTTTTCATTCTCCTTTTCATTGAGTTTTATTAAACTTGAAAGCGCTTAACATCTTTAATTCAATAATAATATAACACTATTAATTTTTCAAGCCTAATTGTATAACATATTTAAAGTATTTTTTGGTATTTATTCTTTTTACCAGGCGTTGTCTCCTCTTTAATAGTATGTCACAATAAAAAAACAGACCTATATGGTCTGTTTCAGCTTGTAGACAAAGTCTGCTTTACGGACCACGTCTACAAGCTTTTTTTGTATAATGAAGTTGAAAAGATTTTTTGTGGGGGATTCAAATGTTATCAAAACACGTAGAAGATGGAAGAAATCAAATAGAAATGGTCGCTCTTGACCAATTAGTGCCTGAAGATCATCTGGTTAGAAAGATCGAACAAGCTATTGATTTTGAATTCATTTATGACCTGGTAAAAGATAAGTATAGCTTAGACAATGGGAGACCTAGTATTGACCCTGTTGTCCTTATTAAAATGGTGTTCATTCAATATCTTTTTGGCATACGCTCGATGCGTCAAACT
>NZ_VLKI01000004.1 GCF_007830235.1 Cytobacillus oceanisediminis | reverse complement strand
AATTATCCGGTATTAGCTCCGGTTTCCCGAAGTTATCCCAGTCTTACAGGCAGGTTGCCCACGTGTTACTCACCCGTCCGCCGCTGACTTCCGGGAGCAAGCTCCCATCCGTCCGCTCGACTTGCATGTATTAGGCACGCCGCCAGCGTTCGTCCTGAGCCAGGATCAAACTCTCCATATAAGAGTTGATTAAGCTCATAAGTTGTCTTTTTAAAAAAGACTAAAGAATTAACGTTGACGTTTTTGTTCGTTCAGTTTTCAAAGATCAATTTCTCTTTGTTATATTTTGCCTTATCGCTCAGAAGCGACTTTATTAATATAACATGTTTTGTTTCTAACTGTCAACACTTTTTTGAAAGAAATCCGTCAGCTGTGAAAATGTTTTTTGTTCATATCGCAGCGACGGATATAAATATAACAAGGATTTAAATAAAGGTCAATAGCTTTTAATGTTTTTTTACGATAATTTTTTTCCGAGTTTATAATACCGGTGATATATCCCTTGTCCCTTCGTTTCTATATTCACTACTTCTATAATATGTTTATCAATTAGATATTCAAGAAGCATACTTAAGTCAACTGAATATAAATGAAGTTCTTCATGGCTCATAATATCATGGATAGACCATTCTTCTTTTTCACCAAGAATATCTGTAAGATGGGTAATACCTTGTTTAGTCCTTGAATGAATCAAGAACTCACTGGCCAAAAATAACAGTTCCAGTCTTTTTTCCAACGGTTCCTGGCTATTTACAAGCTCTTCATATAACTTCATAATTTCTGGCTCAATTTGTTTCACTTGGTTCCAAACGGTTACCTCGGGATGAAAACCATTTTCGATCACTGCAAGCCTGGCCAGATGATGGAGAGAATGAACAATATGATTATAGGCGTCAAAATAATGGCGGTTCTCAAAAAATGCTTTGCCATCCATGTACCGGCGGATCAGCTTCGCAAACTCCAGCCCCATCTTTAATTTCCTGCCGTAGAACGGAAATTCCCTTAATTCTACTTTCAAATTATGAATATATTCATTTCGATCAAAAAGAACTTTTCCATTATAGAGCCAATCAAAGATCTTGCGGTTTGATCCCAAAAGGATCCATTCACGCAGCTGCTTATCTGTAACTATATGAAGAGCTGCTTTTTTATCCTTATATGTGTAATGTTTAACAAACACCGGTTCATCTGCTTCCTTTACAAGAATCAGGAGCACAGCATCAAAGGTATCTGTAGCAGGAAGTGCTTTTTGCATCTTCTCGGTCATGATCACTCCGAGAGTATTCGCCTGGCTTGCCCGTTCTTGATAAATAGGACGGAGAATATCTTCCATCATAATTCCTCCAGTTTATTGATAGCGTATATCTTCGACAATTATAAATGAAATCCTCCCTAAATGTGAGACATTTTTCGACACCATTCTATATTAATATTTATTTACGTAAAGAGGTTATGGTATAGTTAGCTTTTAGGAGGGAACAGAATGGCTAAGTACTCAAGTAAAATCAATAAAATTCGTACATTTGCCCTAAGTTTGATTTTTATCGGATTTATCGTTATGTACGTAGGAATCTTCTTTAGAAACTCCCCTCTTCTCATGACAATATTTATGCTGCTTGGAATGCTGTTTATCCTTGCAAGCACAGGTGTATATTTTTGGATCGGCATGCTTTCAACAAAAACCGTGCAAGTGGTTTGTCCAAATTGCGGCAAGCATACCAAAATGCTAGGCCGTGTTGATATGTGCATGTATTGTAAAGAGCCTTTAACGCTTGATCCAAAACTTGAGGGCGTTGAATTTAATGAAAAATACAACAAAAAAGATACGAAGCAGAGCTGATAACCTCACCGCTTCATATTCGCGATTCGAATGGCCGGCTAGCTTATAGCCGGTTTTTTATTATAAATTGTTCAGTTTACACTTAAGCAAAAAGAAAAAGCTGTCAGCATCCAGCCGGCAGCTTTGTACTATTTTATTAGTGGGCTTCTTTGCTTGCACATTCAGGACAGGTTCCATAGATCTCCATTCTATGATGGCTGATTTTAAAACCTGTTACATGCGAGGCAAGATGCTCTACTTCATCAAGGCCAGGATAGTGGAAGTCTACAATCTTGCCGCAGCTTTCACAAATGACATGGTAGTGATGAGTAGTTACAAAATCGAAGCGGCTCGATGCGTCTCCGTATGTTAGCTCCTTTACCAGGCCGACCTCACGGAATACTCGTAAATTATTGTAAACTGTAGCCACACTCATATTAGGGAATTTACCTTCTAATGCTTTGTATATATCGTCTGCAGTCGGGTGTGACATGGAGTTTATTAAATATTCAAGTATCGCATGACGCTGCGGAGTGATACGGACTCCTGTTTCTTTCAAAGTATCCAGCGCCTCTTTTAATTCCATTTGCGCCACCGCCATGCACCTCTTTTCCAACAAATATTATTACTTTATAATCTTTATAAATAGTGTACTAATTTTTTACCACATTTGTCAATATTGCAAACACTTTAATAGAGGGAAATCAGCTTTTATCAGCATGCAATGTATGCTCGCTGGATCCTAAATGATGATTTACAATGCGAGCTGAGACAAATAACAAATCGGATAAACGGTTTAAATAGGCAAGAACAAGTGGGTTTACATCTTCCCCCAGTGAGACCGCACAGCGCTCAGCCCTTCTTACGATTGTTCTTGCCACATGGAAGGCAGCTCCAGATGTCTGGCCGCCAGGCAGAATAAAGTTAGTGAGGGCAGCAAGTTCTGTATCCCATTCATCGATTTGTTTTTCCATGAAGGCAATATCCTCTTCTGATATGACCCATTTAACTTCCTTTCCTTTGGGCGTTGCAAGCTCAGCGCCTGCGTGAAACAAATCAGTCTGTACTTTGTGAAAAACTTTTTCTATCTTTTCTTTATTAGTTAAAAATTCAGCTGTTAAGTGGCTTAGCGCCATCCCAATCATTGAGTTGGCTTCATCACATGTGCCATAGGCTTCAACACGGATATCATCTTTATTGACCCTTTGCCCATATACCAAAGAAGTTGTTCCCTTATCTCCAGTTTTTGTATAAATTTTCATCTTAATACCCTCTTTCAAGATCAATCACATTAATATAATCTTTGTTATTTTTAATATATGTATGAAGGTTATGCTTAAAAATTTCAAAAGATCTGGGTAAATAATTTTTAGTAATGCTTGAGTGGTGTGGTGTGACTGTCACATTTTCCATTTTCCAGAACGGATGCGCTTTTGGAAGCGGCTCATTAGCGAAAACATCCAGGTAGGCATGTGAAATCTGGTCTGTTTTTAATACAGAAAGAAGAACCTCCTCCACAAGATCACCTCTCCCTATATTTATAAAAACAGCGGAATCCTTCATGGCTGCAAAATGTTCTTTCTTAAGCAAAAACCTTGTTTCAACTGTACTAGGCAAAACAGATACAAAAAAATCAGCTTTAGGAAGTATTTCACTAAGCTGGCTAATACTATAGATACGGTCTCCCCCAGCTGCGTCTTTCCCGCTCCTATTCACTCCTGCTACATTCATTCCAAAGCATTTAGCTAACCTCGCGATTTCCCCTCCGCTAGCACCGATACCCAGTACCAATAAAGTCTTGCCTCGCAGTTCCTCCATAGGCAGTTTTCTATCCCAAACCTCATCCCGCTCATTTCTCGCCAATGCAGCCATTTGTTTAACATGGCCCAACATTGTACCCAGCGTGAACTCCGCCATCGCAATTTTATGGATTCCCCTCGCATTCGTAACAAGGATTCCTTTTTCCTAGCATGCTTTAAAAGGCATTTCATCCATTCCAGCGGACATTACCATAATCCATTTTAATTTTTTCGATTTATGTATATGTTCCTCCGTTAAATCTTCTCCGTATGAATAAATATTTCTGCATCATAAAAAGATTCCCCGGCCGTTTCAATCCCTTTATAAAACAGAAACTCTGCTTGCGGAAATCCTTTTGCACCTCTTCACGGAGTGCTTCTGGGGGCAATATAGAAGACACAATTTTCATAGGACATCACTCCATCTTCGCTTTTTTCATCATATCACCGATGTCTGAATTGTAGAAACAATACGTTTTTTATTTTAGTACTCTTATTATAAAAAAAAACGGACCAGATAAGGTCCGCTTCGAAAAAAGTATCTGAGGAGGTATGCCCTAATAAAATGATATGCAAAACTTGTTTTTAGGAATGGACAAAAGCCTTGATCCCCTAAAAATAGGCCACCCATTTGCAAATTTATTTTCATTAAACCAGCGCTAGGCCAGGTTTTCCTTAATATATTCAAGAGCTTCCTCTACATGCCCTTTTACTTTCACTTTCCGCCACTCTTTAGTGAGTTTGCCTTCCTGATCAATAATAAAAGTGGAACGTTCAATTCCCATATATTCTTTCCCAAAATTCTTCTTCAGCTTCCATACATCATACTCTTCAGCGGTTTTATGATCTTCATCAGCAAGCAGCAAAAATGGTAAGCCGTGTTTTTCGATAAACTTTTCATGTCTTGTGAGCGGATCGGGGCTTACACCTAAGATAACTGCATTCACGCCCGCAAAGTTCTCATGCTGGTCCCTGAAATCACATGCCTGTGTTGTACAGCCTGGCGTCATGTCTTTCGGGTAAAAATAAAGAACCACATTTTTACCGCGGTAATCTGAAAGCTTTATCTTTTTGCCATTGCTGGCCTCTAGCTCAAAATCCGGAGCAAGGTCTCCAATTGCAACTGCCATACTCTATCACTCCCGTTGGATAAGTTTTTCTTCCTTTAAGACTATCCAACTTTTCACTTAAAAACAACTATTAGGCAGGCAGTCATGTCTGCTTTTCCGCATCAAAAACAACTCTCGCCACAAAGGCTGCAGGTATGACATAGCCAATCAGCGCTTCCATAACAGCAATCATCCTGCCAATCCCAATCGGGCTAATATCTCCATATCCAACTGAAAATAGAGTGACTGCACTAAAGTAAAACCCCGTCTCAAGCCGTTCCAGAAAACCTGCTTCAATATAGTTTGTTCCATCTATTAAAACAACAAGCCCATGTAAATCAAGCAAAATATAAATTAGCCCAAAACCAATCATGATCGTAGCATACAAACTTATCAGATAGAGAAAATTCTCCATAGAAACCCATCTGCCCTTTATCTTTGTTGATGAAAAAAGGGTTTGCAGACTCATGATCATGCATAAAACAATTAGGATTAACGACAAATAAAATGCCATAATGTAACCTCATTTCGAAATGGCTTCAATTTATTTATACGCTTTCAACCCATGCTGTATGACTGCCTGTCTGCACACAAGAAAGCGCAGGCGCCCTTCGGAACAAGCAAATGCCGCTTGTTCCTGCGAAGCTGATTCCAAGGAGCTTGCCTTAGTGCGCATCGACGGAGTGTGGCGGCTGAGGCCTACAGGACAAGAAAGACTTCGTCAACTTTTACATCGCACGACCAAAAGCGGGAGCTTTTGGGAGGAAGTGGCGTTCTTAGTCTGAGTTCCTTTTTGAGATAAAGGAAACACGAAGAGCGATAGCAATTCGATGTTTCCTTATTTTATTGAAGGAAGCACGTCGAGTCGATAGGGTGCGGCAGCTAGACAGTTATCGAAGTTAAAAGTTTTACAGGCACATTAAAAAGCCAGGGATATCCCCCGGCTCTTGTTTCAATTACCTGCACCCCTATACCGTTTTACGCCTGAATTCCAAATCAGGATTGAGATTCCGAAGAATACGATTCCGATAACTGGAGTTAAGAATGAGTAGAGAAACCACTCTTCCTTTCCTAAAAAGAAAGCGGCAGGATAAACACCGACAAAGGCGAATGGCAGCACCCAAGTTAAAACAAAGCGAATAACGCTATTATAAATATCTACTGGATACCTGCCATAATTTCCGATGTTGTACATCATCGGCATAATCGAAGTTCGGGCATCAGCCCAAAAACTGATGCACGCAATCATGATAAATATGCCGCCATACACGAGCATTCCTCCTAATACAAAAAGAAGGAATAAGAACGGGTCTGCCCAGGATAGCTTCAGGCCAAGGCTGTTTCCGGCATAAAACATTACAGCGATTCCTGTAACGGCCCCGAATAGGGATTCAAGCTCCATCCGTTCCAAAACAATTTGAAACAGGCTATGGATCGGACGGGTCAATATCCTATCAAGTTCACCTTTGACAATATACCTTTCATTAAAATCCCAAATATTAAAGAAAGAAGAGAACAGTGCATATGGTACAAGGAAAAATCCGTAAATGAAAATGATCTCATCCCTCGTCCAGCCTCCAAGAAGATTGGTATGGCCGAAAACGACTAATATAAAAATTAAATTGACTGCCTGAAATAATAGGTCTGAGAATATCTCCACAAATAAATCTGCTCGGTATTGCATTCTCGTTTTCATATATTGGGCGACATATTGGAAAAAAATTCTTATATAAAACATCCGTCACCCTCCCTGAATAATAAGCTGTTTTTTCGCAATCACCCATAGAATCTGAATGGGGATCACCAGAATGATTACCCAGACACCCTGAAGAATAATCGCTTGAATGGCTTCATTATTTGAAAAGCTATTTGTAAAGATCATACTCGGTACATAACTGATTCCCTGAAAGGGGAGATACTTCAATATATCCTGTGCCCAATTCGGGAAAAAGCTGATGGGAATAAGAAGGCCTGAAAAGAGATCAATCACAACTCTTTTCGCCCGGATAAGCCCCGTATTATTAAATAGGAAGAAAGTGGTAATACCTGTCAGCAAATTAATTTGTGTATTAATAAAGAAACTTAATAAAATCGACACCGCAAAAAAGAGCCAAGTGGTTAAATCTGCGGAAAATTGGAGCGGGAAAATGAACGAAACAATCACCATACCAGGAACCGAGAAGAAGAACAGCCGGAATACCCCCTCGCCAAGCCCCTGCATTGTTTTCATGCCAAGGTAATTGTACGGGCGTATCAGTTCCACCGCTACCTTCCCTTCTTTAATTTCAGCAGCCATTTCACGGTCAATATTATTAAAATAAAATGCCCTTGCCATCCACGCTACTGCTACATAGGTAGACATTTGAATAACAGACATGCCTTCAATTGCATCCTTTTCGCCATAAATCGCCGACCATAAAAAATAATAGGCCCCGATATTAATGCTGTAAATCAAAATACCTGTATAATAATTAGTTCTGTAAGCCAGCATCATCAGAAAACGGATCCGGATCATTTCAAGATATTTATCCATGAGAACACCCCCAGTTATGGAGTGGAAGGAACCATCCCATTACGATATCCCCCGGTCATAAATATTTCGGATGATTTCCTCTGTCGAAGTTTCTTTAATGTTGATATCTTTTATTTTTAAAGCGGCAACCACCTTTGCAATTAATAGTGATATGAGCTCATCATCATCCTCCACTACTGCCGTAAAAATGGCTTTCTTCTCATCCTTCTCCCATTTCACTTCAGATGATGCTGTAATTTTATTAAGATCAGCAAGTTCCACTTCTTCGAGGAATTGAAATTCTATTTCTTTTCCTTCTCCCCATTTTTCCTTTAGGCTTTTTAATGCACCATCGTAAATGACCTTACCATCATCAAGCATAACCACCCGTTCACACAGGGCCTCGATATCTGTTAAATCATGTGTGGTCAGCAGAATGGTTGTATTATATTTTTTATTAATCTCTTTTAAGAACTCCCTGATTCTCAGCTTAACCAGTACATCAAGCCCGATGGTGGGTTCATCTAAAAACAAAAGCGGAGGGTTATGGATCAGTGCCGCAGCAAGTTCGCATCTCATTCTTTGCCCAAGCGAAAGCTTCCGGACCGGCTTATCCAGCAGGGGTTCTATATCCAATGTTTTTATGACATGTGCCATATGGCTTTCATATTGCTCATCAGATACTTTGTACACCTTCTTCAGAAGCCTAAAAGACTCCTGAACAGCGATGTCCCACCATAGCTGCGATCTTTGTCCAAAAACCACACCAATGGTGCTAACGAACTTTTCACGGTCTCTATGCGGGTTCATTCCATTTACAATGACTCCACCGCTGGTTGGGGTTAAAATTCCAGTCAGCATCTTAATGGTCGTTGACTTGCCTGCTCCATTTTCGCCAATATAGCCGACCATTTCTCCTTGCTTCACATTAAAGCTGATGTCGTTAACAGCTGGTACAATCTTATAGTTTCTTGTTAAAAGGTCCCGAAAAGCACCTTTTAATCCTGAGCGGCTAGAATAAGCTTTAAACTCTTTCTTTAAGTTCCTGACTGTTATTGCATCTTTCATGATTACTCCTCCTGCCAATTAATGCCCTAATGAAATAGTTTAGACAAACAAGCACACCAACACAAATAGAATGCACCCTTTTTTTTTGGCTTTGTTAAACCTGGGTGTTGATTTCAGCTACAGTCACTCGCTATCCGCGGGGTCGAACGGCCCTCGGCGTTCAATGCCTGCGGGTCTCCTTTAGGTACGCTTTTCCGGCAGGACTTTGAACATGCACCTTCGAATAAACTCCGCACGAAGGAATGCGAATATATTTCGTGGATCTCGCGCCTTCCCCTCCAATATTAACAGTGCTAAATCAACAATTACATTAACACAGCCCTATTAAACGCCAGTCTGTTTTCATAGCAATATACAGAATTCTCTGCTTTCCCCTTTAGATTGGACTAACTGCCTTTCGATCATGTTAAAATAATAAATGTACGACTAATTGGATTCATGTCAGGAGGATAATAATGCAATTTACTAATTCTGAAAGATTACATAAACAAGCTCTTGAACATATTGTCGGGGGAGTCAACAGCCCTTCCCGCTCTTATAAAGCAGTTGGCGGAGGTTCCCCAGTCGCGATGGAACGCGCTCAGGGCGCATATTTTTGGGATGTTGACGGCAACCAATATATTGATTATTTAGCCGCCTACGGACCGATCATTACCGGCCATGCCCATCCGCATATTACTGAAGCGATTAAAACTGCTGCAGAGCGCGGAGTTTTATATGGAACTCCAACCCCACATGAAGTGAAATTTGCTGAAATGCTAAAGGAAGCAATGCCTAATTTGGATCAAGTCCGTTTTGTAAACTCGGGAACAGAAGCAGTTATGACAACCATCCGTGTTGCACGGGCTTATACAGGCAGAGACAAAATCATTAAGTTTGCTGGCTGCTACCACGGCCATTCCGACCTTGTTCTTGTTGCGGCAGGCTCAGGCCCCTCAACATTAGGCACTCCCGACTCTGCTGGAGTACCTAAGAGCATCGCTCAGGAAGTTATAACAGTTCCTTTTAATGAAATCGAGCCGTATAAGGAAGCTTTGGAAAAGTGGGGAGACCAGATTGCAGCAGTTCTCGTTGAACCGATTGTCGGCAATTTCGGGATTGTAGAACCTAAACCAGGATTTTTGGAACAGGTAAATGAATTAACCCATGCTGCAGGAGCGTTGGTTATTTATGATGAAGTTATTACTGCTTTCCGTTTTATGTATGGCGGAGCACAGGATTTGCTAGGAGTTAAACCAGATTTGACTGCTATGGGTAAAATCATTGGCGGAGGACTGCCTATAGGTGCTTATGGCGGCAAAAAGGAAATCATGGAAACCGTTGCTCCTCTAGGACCTGCGTATCAAGCCGGAACTATGGCAGGCAACCCTGCTTCCATTCTGTCCGGCATCGCCTGCCTTGAAATACTTAAACAGCCAGGTATCTATGAATATTTGGACCGCCTGGGCGAAATGCTTGAAGAAGGCATTAAAGCCGCTGCAGCAGAATTTAACATCCCGATCACCATTAACCGTTTAAAAGGTGCTCTCACCGTTTATTTTACAGATGAAATAGTTGTAAATTATGAACAGGCAGAAAACACAGATGGCGAAATGTTTGCAAAATTTTTCAATCTAATGCTAACCCAAGGAATAAACCTGGCTCCATCCAAGTATGAAGCATGGTTTGTAACGATCGCCCACACAGAGGAGGATATTCACGCAACTATCCACGCAGTCCAAAATGCATTTCAGCAATTAGGCTCCGAATAAATATTCATTATTTTATACATTAACGGGAGCCATAAGGTTCCCGTTTTCTTTATTAACAGTTATGAAAACGTTTACAATCTTAGTGTTTTTTTATACATCATCAGTTTTGTCCACCTAAACTCTATCCAACTTTTTGTATAAATAATTGATTTCTGAAAATTCATATGATATGATAGGAGAAATCTTTTCTGTAAGTGCGGAGTACGCCAGCAAAAAGATGGGTATAAAGGCAAAAACCTTTCCCAAATAATCACACTATTCATTTAATAAATGCATGATGCATTTATCCTTTCAAAAACATGACTTTTTGAACAACCTCATTTAAAACCCGTAAACAACTAATTTTTAATAGATTACTAATCAGGAGGTGAACGGCTTTAAGGCAAAGCCTTATTTTCAGCCGAATACTATGACATTACAACAATGGAGTCCTTCACTTTTTAAAGAGTTTAACCGTCAGGAGCATGATGCGTGCGGCATCGTTTCTGCTATGGAAAAAAAGAAAGTACCTACACGGGAGAATATTTTCAGCTGTATCAATGCCCTTGTCACAATGAATCACCGTGCCGGCTTTATTAACGGAGAAGGAGACGGTGTTGGCATTCATATCGATATCCCGAGAGAGCTTTGGAAAGAAAAGCTAAAAGAAGCAGGAGCCGATCCGGCAGCTGCAACCCGTGAGGGGTTTGTCGTTGGACATGTATTTATGTCTAGAAGCAAGGACACAGAATCTTTTAAAAAGCATTTAATGCAAAAGCTTGCCGATTCTCAGATTGAAGTCATTTTTGAATCTGAAGAGGTAACAGAATCCTCTGCCCTTGGTCCAATTGCCATTCAGGAAAACCCTGTATTTTGGCAGTTTGCATGTTTATCAGAACAAACCGGAGGAGAGCTTTCTAAAAAGCTTTTTGAATTGATTGTTGATTTTGAAGAAAATGAGCATGTGCATGTCGCTTCCCTAAGCCAGCATCATGCTGTTTATAAAGTAATGGGCGCTGGAGATATTTTGCCTAAATATTATCATGATTTAGCAAACCCGCTTGTTGCTTCAACAATGACACTTGGACATAACCGCTATTCAACTAATACATTATCAAGCTTCTTTCGCGTGCAGCCATTCAGTATCCTTGGCCACAACGGCGAGATCAACACGATTGCAAAGCTAAGAGATGAAGCGAAAATGGTTGGCGTTCCGCTTGTAAAAGACGGAAGTGATTCACAGGATTTGAGCAGAACGCTTGAAACGTTTATTTGCCGTGACGGTTATTCACTATTCGAAGCGATGGATGTCTTGTTCCCGCCAATCGTGAATGAAATCAAATCTTACCCGGAACACCTTCAGGATATGTACTCATATATTCGTGAAGCATGGGGACATTTTGCTCAAGGTCCAGCAGGAATTATCTCCCGCTTTGCTGACGAAGCTGTGTTTAGTGTAGATGCTTTGGGCCTTCGCCCACTGTGGATGCTTGAAACAGAAAGCTCTTACCTATTCTCATCTGAGCCAGGAATTTTTCCATCAAGTGAATATGTCAACGAACCAAAGCCGCTTTCACCTGGTGAAAAAGTTGGATTGAAATGGGATGGCGATACTCTTGCCGTTTATGAACACAGCAATTATCAAGCTGCAGTTTTTGAAAGATTTTCAAAACGTGTTAATGCTGATAACTTCCGTATTCGCCTGCAGGAGCCAAAATTAGAAAAAACAATTTCTATTAACTATCCGGATAAAGTCCATAATGGACAATATAAAGCGTTTGGCTGGGAAAGAGACCATGTCCAGCTAGTAGAACAAATGGCAGAAAAAGGAGCAGAGCCAATCCGTTCACTCGGACACGACTCTCCTCTTGCAGCACTAAATCCGCAACGGAAAAATATTTCAGATTTTATCAAGGAAAGCGTTGCAGTTGTTACAAACCCTGCGATTGACCGCGACCGTGAAACCGAGCATTTCTCAACACGTACCATTATTGGGCAGCGTCCCTCATTATTCGAAAAACAGCAGCCTGGTGCTGTAATTGAATTGCAGACTCCTATTTTAATAGAAGGAAAAGCAGGTTTTGAATGTTCTGATGCTCTTAAACAGCCAAGCTACGATCAGGTAACCAGCTTTTATCAGGAGCAAAAGCTTATTTCTTATCTGTCTACCACTTTTAAGAAAAATGAAACAGTAAAAGAAGCTTTGGACCGTTTATCAGCAGAAGCAGTTGAAGCTGTCCACAACGGAAAGACCCTGCTTGTGCTCGATGATGCAAATGCCCATCAGGAGGATACTTATTGGATTGATTCGCATTTAGCCGTGTCTGCTATTGACCAGGCCCTTGTAAAAGAAGCTTTACGCCGCGAATGTTCTCTTTTGGTGCGCTCTGCTTCCATCAGGTCCTTGCATGATATCATCACAGCATTTGGCTTAGGTGCAGATATAATCAGTCCGTACTATATGTTTATGACAGTGCTTGGCGATTCTGTAACGCCACTAACCAATTTATATTCAGCCCTTACTAAGGGTCTTGAGAAGGTTATTTCAACGATCGGCATTCACGAGTTAAGAGGCTATGGCCGTTTGTTCTCTGCAATCGGTCTGCATGAAGACGTGGCCGAGTATCTGAATATCGTAAACTTCTTCGGTTCAAAGGAACTTGCATTTAATTTCGACGCCTTAAAAGAAGATGCTTTTGCGAGAGCAGAAGATTATCAAAATGAAAAAGAGCGGATCGGGAAGACATTCAGCCTTTTCCCTCGTATCTGGAAAGCTATCGGAGAGGTTGCATCAACAGGCGACTATAGTGCATACAAGGAAAAAATCTCTGAGCAGGAGGACCAAAACCCTACGACAATCCGCCATTTAACTGGATTTAAGGAGACGGCTTCAAACCTAAAGCCGGAGGATATTAGCTTGAATGTAGGAGAGCATGACCTTCCGTTTGTCATCTCCTCCATGTCCTTTGGTTCTCAGAATGAGACAGCGTTCAGGGCCTATGCAGAAGGTGCAGACCGTTTGAACATGGTCAGCTTGAATGGTGAAGGCGGGGAAATTAAGGATATGCTTGGTAAATATCCGAAAACTCGCGGACAGCAAGTGGCATCCGGACGTTTTGGTGTAAATGCCGAGCTGCTCAATTCATCCAACTTGCTTGAAATTAAAATCGGGCAAGGTGCAAAGCCTGGTGAAGGCGGACACCTTCCAGGTTCAAAGGTTACAGCAAAAATTGCCGAAGCACGTAATGCAACAATTGGTTCAGATTTGATTTCACCTTCAAACAACCATGATATCTATTCAATTGAAGATTTGGCACAAATGATCCATGAGCTTAAGACAGCCAACGATAAAGCAAAAGTAGCCGTTAAGGTTCCGGTAGTACCGAATATCGGGACAATTGCTGTCGGTATCGCAAAAGCCGGTGCAGATATTATCACACTAAGCGGATTTGACGGCGGTACTGGTGCAGCCAGAATCCACGCGCTCCAGCATGTAGGCCTGCCGGTTGAAATCGGCGTAAAAGCCGCTCACAATGCCCTATTGGAAGCAGGCATCCGCGATAATGTCGAGCTATGGGCTGACGGCGGAATCAAGAGTGCAGCAGACGTATTAAAGGTAATGCTTCTCGGAGCTAACCGAGTTGGCTTTGGTACATTATCCATGCTAGCCATTGGCTGTACAACATGCCGCGGCTGCCACCTTGACACTTGCCACGTGGGTATTGCTACACAAATTGATTCTGAAGCACAGGCTAAGGAGCATGGTTTAAGAAGATTCGTTCCTCGCCAATTTGACCTTGCTGTCCAAGGCATCATGAATTTGTTTACAGCATTTGGCGAAGAGCTTAAAGCACTTTCAGCTTCTATTGGAGTAAAAAATCTTCAGGATGCTGTTGGACGTTCTGACCTTCTGGTACAAACCAAAGGTGAAAACCAGCTTAATCTGACTCATCTGTTAAAGACACTTGAAATCGGCCAATTCTCTCCACAGGAAGCTCCGGCAGCCCTGCATGAAGCACAGCTACAGGTAGCCGTTGGAGCAGAATACCTGGATGCAAGTGTCGAAGAGTTGCATCAATCACGCGAATTCCAGAGTATCACTTCTGAACAGCGTGTGTTAGGCAGCCGTGTTTCCTGCCACCGCGTAAGAGGCCGTTTGGATGGTTCCTATAAAGGGCTTCCGCCGGTTGACTTAAAATATAAAGGCGGATCCATTCCTGGAAATGGCCTGGGAGCTTACAACAGCTTTGGCATTAATATCGAAGTTGCCGGAGGAGCCCAGGATGGAATCGGTAAGACGTCATTTGGCGGCCAAATCAAGATCTTTAAGGCAAAAGGAAAGAACGGCAAGTTTTATAACGGCTCTGTCGGAAAAGGCTTTGGCTACGGAGCTCAGCATGGTTTGCTTGTAGCCCAGGGAAATGCTGATGCACGCGCAGGAATCAGATTATCCGGAGCCGACATGATTATTGGCGGCCAACTGAAAAAGCCGATTCCTGAAAAGGAATACGGTAATATCGGAACAAACGCCAATATTAAGGGCTTTGCCTTCGAATATATGACAAACGGAAGAGGCCTTGTCCTTGGTGACCCTGGTCCATGGATTTGCGCAGGTATGACTGGCGGTGTTGTTTACTTAAGACACCAGCCGGAAATGGGCTTAACAAAAGAAGCCATCCAGCGCAGAATTGCAAAAGGAGCAAAAGTTTCTGTCACTTCCCTTTCAGAAAAAGGAACGGAAGATGTAAGAGAACTCCTTGGCCAATATATTGCGATGCTGAAAGATCAAGGCCAGACTGATGAAGCTTCCCAGCTTGCTGCCCTCCTTGATCATCCGGCTGACCACTTCGTACAGGTTATTCCGGTTAAAGAACAAGCTGACCCATCTGTTTCTACAGAGTGATTGTTTAGCAGCATAATGAAGAACCGTCCGTGCCTGCGGACGGTTCTTTTTATATTTATTAGTTTGAGATCTAAATGGATACACGGGGTTATTTATGTTTTATTTGCCAATCTTGGCTGTATTCCCGGTTCATAGGCACTATTCCTCGGCTTTAGTTCCCTTCAACGCTCGTATACTCCATTCAACGGCTCTATTCACTCGCTTTAGTTCCCTTTATTGCTCGTATACTCTATTCACTCGCTTTAGTTCCCTTCAACGCTCGTATACTCTATTCAACGGCTCCATTCCCCCGCTTTAGGTCCCTTCATGACTCGTTTACTCTGTTCAACGGCACTATTCCTCCGCTTTAGGCCACTTCATGGATACTTTTCTCCGTTTTCGGAATTAATCCACACTATAAGTCCAAAAAATGTGCATTTAAGCTATCAAAAGTAAATACCCCTTTTACTTTTTCTTAATAAAATTTCATTAAAATGCCCCTTGAACTTCTTTCCATATCCCTGTATAGTACAATATTGTTTAATAATGAGCAAAATCGTTTAAAGTATGTATAATTAGCACTTTAAACGGACCAATCGGTGAGACTATTAATCAACCAGAAGAATGCTTCTGGAGGAAAGGACATATATTGTATGAAGCTTGGCGCCCGCATACTTAAGACGGGAATCGCAATTATATTATCTTTATTTTTATCGGAAGTGTTTAACCTTCCCTCCCCTATCTTTGCAGGGATTGCGGCTATTTTCGCCGTTCAGCCGACCATTTACAGATCTTATCTTTCCATTATTGAGCAGATCCAAGGGAATGCCATTGGCGCATTAATTGCAGTTATTTTCGTGCTTTTGTTTGGAAATGATGTCTTTATTATCGGGCTTGCAGCCATTATGGTTATCACGATTAATCTGAAACTGAAAATTGAAAATACGATTGGTTTATCACTGGTAACCCTGATTGCTATTATGGAAACACCAGGAGACACCTTTTTGCAGTTTGCACTTATTCGCTTTTCCACTATCATGCTTGGGGTATTGTCTGCATTTATTGTTAATCTGGTGTTTTTGCCTCCTAAATACGAAAACAAGCTTTACAATAGGATTTCACATAACACAGAAGAGATTACGAAATGGATCAGGCTTAACATCAGGCACGCCTCTGAGCACAAACTCCTGAAAAATGATATCGACAAAATGAAAGAAAGCAATGTAAAGCTTGAACAATTGTATTTAATGTACAAAGAAGAACGGAATTATTTTAAGAGAAATGATTTGGTTAAGTCACGAAAGCTTGTGATATACAGACAGATGATCTCAACCGTAAAGCGTTCACTTGAGACCTTAAAGAAATTGCATCGCTTTGAAAATGACTTGCAGCAAATGCCTGAAAACTTTCAGCATGCAGTTCAGCAGCAGCTGGATATTCTGATTCACTACCATGAGCATGTAATGCTTAAGTTTATCGGGAAAGTCCGACCGAATGTGGTATTTGAAGAAGGGGACTTCAACTTAAGTAGAAAAGAACTTGTAAACCTTTTTCTGTCACAGCAAAAGGAGCTCAACCTTGAAGATGAATCAATACTCCCTCATACTATGCAAATCATCTCTGCTATTGTGGATTACGATGAGCATGTAGAGCATCTCGATAAGCTAATAACAAGTTTTCAGGCTTATCACAAGGACGAAAATGAGGTTACTATACAGGAGAATTTTGAATAAGAATAGCCCCATGCATCTGGAGCAAGGGCAAGAAAAAAGCAGCTGGGTCTCAGCTGCTTTTTTAATTAATTCTTCATTCGCGGATCGAGAGCATCTCTTAACCCGTCACCCATTAAGTTAAACCCGAGAACAGTAAGCATAATCGCCAGCCCTGGGAAAATCATCGTCCATGGAGCCTGTACGAGATATGCTTTTGCATCAGCCAGCATTTTTCCCCACTCAGGGTTCGGAGCCTCAGCACCGAGTCCCAGGAATCCTAATGCAGCTGCTTCAATAATGGCAGTCGCAATAGCAAGGGTTCCCTGCACAATGATCGGCGCCATACTATTCGGCAGCACATGCTTGAAGAGAATACGGCTATTGCTCATTCCAACTGCTTTGGCAGCCATAATATACTCTTCCTGTTTTACACTAAGCACCCGCGAGCGGATGAGCCTTCCGAAGTTAGGAATATTAATGACCGCGATCGCAATCAGGGCATTTCGCAATGAAGGTCCCAAAACAGCTACAATCGCGATTGCAAGCAAAATACTAGGAAAAGCAAGCATAATATCAAAAACACGTGAAATAATCGCATCAACCCATTTACCGTAGTAGCCTGCGACTACACCCAGAAGGCAGCCTACAACAATGGATCCCATTACTGCAAGGAATCCGACCCATAAAGAGATTCTCGCTCCATAAATAACCCTTGAGAAAATATCCCTTCCAAAGTCATCAGTCCCAAACCAATGCTCGCTAGATGGGGCTTGCAGCCTTTTGGATAGCATTTGTTCATTTATCCCCTGCGGTGCGATAACCGGCGCAAAAACAGCCAGAAGAATAAAGAATAGGACGATGATTGACCCAATCAAAGCCAATTTATTTTTTCTAAAACTTCTCCATGCTTCCATCCAGGGGGAAACCACTTTTTCATCAGCTGGCAAAATCGGCGGCTGAATATCTTTTTGAGTTGAAAGTTCCAAGCTTATCTCCCCCTCCCTAGTTATATTTAATGCGCGGATCTATTGCTGCATACAGCAAGTCCACCACTAAATTGATCATGACAAAGATAAAAGCGATAACAAGAATTCCTGATTGAATAACAGGATAATCCCGGTAGTTAATGGCTTCATAAATATAACGGCCGATTCCAGGCCAGCTGAAAATCGTTTCGGTCAATATCGCTCCCCCCAGCAATAAGCCCATTTGCAGGCCGATTATCGTTAGAACGGGAATAATTGCATTTTTTAATGAATGTTTATAAACAACCCAGAACATTCTTAAGCCTTTTGCCCTTGCAGTTCTGATAAAATCGGATCTCATAACCTCAAGCATTGTCGAACGCGTAATTCTCGCAATAATAGCCATAGGTATGGTGGCTAATGCAAATGCAGGCAAAATCAAATGCTTGACGACATCCCAGAATTGATCTATCCTCCCTTGCAGAAGGGTATCAATCATGTAAATATGTGTAATGGCCGTAATCGGGTTTCTTACCTCTTCCCTGCCCGAGGTAGGCAGCCAATCCAGCTTTATGGCAAACGCCCATTGCTCCATTAAGCCAAGCCAGAAGATCGGCATGGATACGCCAATAAGTGCAAGCACCATGGCAACATAATCAAACCATGAGTTTTGGTACCAGGCACTGATAATTCCTGCATTTACACCTATAAAAACCGCAATTAACATCGCTACAAATGTCAGCTCCATAGTGGCAGCTAAATATGGCCAAATTTCCTGGCTAATCTCAGATTTTGTTCTAATTGATTCTCCAAGATCACCAGTCAAAAGTCCGCTAAGATATGTAAAATATTGAAGGTACCACGGCTGATCCAGCCCCAGCTGCTTCGTTAATGCCTCCACAGCCTCTTTTGTTGCCAATTGCCCCAGAATAATCTGTGCCGGATCTCCCGGAATTGCCCGAATCATAAAAAAGACGATTAGGGAAAGTCCCAGTAATACCGGTATAAGTGAAAAAATTCGTTTGATCGTATAGGACATCATTTACATTTTCACCTCTCTTGAAGGTTGGTACAATATTTTGGAATAGAAAAGGGAGATACAAAACTGTACTCCCCTTTCCCTGGATTATAAGAAGTATGACTCTCTTGCAATTTTCATTGTCTTAGCTGAAAGTCCGCATATCTCTTCAGCCTATAATCTTATTTAAATTCAACAGTTGATAATAAATCAGAACCTGTTGGATGCGGCTTGAATCCTGTTATATCTGCTTTACCCGCAAGGATTGGTCTTGAGTGAACAAGCGGAATCCAAGGAGCATCTTCTTTAATGAGAAGCTGAGCTTGTTTGTATAGTTCTTCTCGCTCTGCCTGGTCTGCACTTGCTTGTGCTTTCACCAATAAGTCATGCACTTCAGGGTTTTGGTAGTAAGAGTAGTTATTGGATCCAATGCTGTCCTGGTCGAGAAGTACGTATAAGAAGTTATCCGCATCTCCGTTGTCGCCTGTCCAGCCAAGCAAGAATGTATCTGCTTCACCATTCTTAGCTTTATCCAGGTAAGTACCCCACTCGTAGGAAACAATTTTAGCTTTTACACCGATCGCATCAAAGTTGGCTTGAAGAGCTTCTGCCACTTTTTGTCCATCTGGCATGTATGGTCTTGGAACAGGCATAGCCCATAGTTCCATTTCAAACCCGTCTTCATATCCTGCTTCTTTTAATAGTTCTTTCGCCTTTTCAGGGTTATATTCATAATCTTGAACATCATCGTTATATCCTGCTACGACCGGAGGCATTGGGTTCTTCGCAGGTTCAGCTGCGCCTGCATAGAAAGCATCGATTAATGCTTGCTTATCAACTGCATAGTTCAGTGCCTGGCGTACCAGCTTTTCTTTCAATGGTCCACGAGTGCTTGTTAATCCAAGATAAGCAACGTTTAGTGTTGGGCGCTCAAACACCTGTAAATCAGGATTTCCTTCAATTTGTCCTACATCACTGAAGTTAACGCCATCAATCAGGTCAACCTCGCCTGTTGCCAATGCATTCAAACGTGCAGAGTTTTCAGGAATAACTCGGAAGATGACTTGATCTAACTTAGGTAAGCCTTCTTGCCAGTAATCTTCATTTTTCACAAGAGTGATGCGGTCATTTGGCTTCAATTCCTGGAATTTGAATGGACCAGTTCCAACTGGATTTTGAAGGAACTTATCACCGTGCTTTTCAACAGCAGCCGGGCTGGCAATTCCGAATGGAGACATAGCCAGGTTCTTTAGGAATGGAGCAATCGGCTTGTTTAAAGTAAACTCTACTGTATAATCATCAACTGCTTTAACTTCAGAGATTTTGTCTCCGAATTGGGAGTTATAATAGTAGAATTGCTCAGCGCTTCCTGCTTTCCATCTTTCAAAGTTAAAGACAACCGCTTCAGCATTGAAATCTGTTCCATCATGGAATTTAACACCTTCGCGAAGCTTTAATGTGTGCTTTAGGCCATCTTCGCTTGTTTCCCATTCAGTAGCAAGGCCTGCTTCAATTTCTGTATCCTGCTCACCAAAGTTAATAAGTGTTTCATAGATATTTTTAGTTACTTTAAAAGATTCACCTTCTGTTGTAATAGCCGGGTCAAGTGAAGTGGAATCACCGCCGCGTCCAAAAACAAGCGTACCTCCTGAAGTTGTTTCTTCTGTATCTGTTCCTTTCTCATTATCCTCTTCTTCCTTCGTTCCGCTGCTTGAGTTGCTGCTGCAGCCGGCAAGTGCCAGTGACAGAAGCATGGCTACAATAAGGAACCAAATACCATTGCGCTTTTTCATTGTTTTCCCCCTTTTTCTTTTGCCTGTTTTACAGGCGTCTTTACATATTTATCATCCATGCAGTGAGCCATTTTGCCAGCTCATCGAGAACTGTACAAATGGCAGGCTGCAAAGTGACCAGGTTCAATTTCCTCTAATTGAGGTCTGTCAGTTTTACAAATATCCATGCATTCTTTGCATCTCGTGTGGAACGCGCATCCAGCCGGAGGATTCTGCGGGCTTGGAATATCGCCGGTTAAAAGCTCCCTGTCTTTCTTTAAAGTCGGATCAGGAATTGGAACTGCACCAAGCAAAGCTCGCGTATATGGATGCAGCGGTTTGTCATAAAGCTGGTCGGATGTTGTGATTTCTACCAGCCTTCCAAGATACATAACTCCAACTCTATCACTGATATGTTTAACCACCCCTAGATCATGGGCAATGAATATATAAGTAAGCTGAAACTCCTTTTGCAAATCTTCAAGCAGGTTTAATACCTGTGATTGAATCGATACATCGAGAGCTGAAACTGGTTCATCAGCAATGATCAGCTTCGGCTTTGTCATAAGTGCTCGTGCAATTCCGATTCTCTGCCTCTGGCCGCCGCTGAACTGGTGAGGATAACGCTTTGCATGGTAGCTGCTGAGACCAACAACCTCTAGCATCTCCCTTACCCTTCGCTTTCGCTCCTCTTTATCGCCAATGCCATGGACGATAAGCGGCTCCTCCAAAATCTGTTCAACAGTATGGCGGGGATTCAGAGAAGCAAATGGATCCTGGAACACCATCTGCATTTCCTTTCTCATTTTGCGCATTTCCCCGGAGCTTAAGCTTGTCAGGTCTTTGCCTTCGAAAACCACGTTTCCATCCGTTGGTTCAATCAGGCGCATTAGCATTCTTCCTGTTGTGGATTTGCCGCATCCCGATTCTCCGACGAGACCAAGCGTTTCTCCTTTATTGACAAAGAAACTGATGTCGTCAACTGCTTTAACATCACCTGTTTTTCTTCCAAAAAGTCCGCCTGTAACCGGAAAGTACTTTTTTAATTGATTAACTTCCAACAGCACTTCGGTCATTCACTACACCTCCTGACTCGTGCAGAAAACAGCGTACAGTGTGCTGTTCTGCTTCTTCAACATTGTAAAGCGGAGGACTTTCAGCCATGCAGCGGTCATGGACAAACTCACAGCGTGCTGCAAATCGGCAGCCTGTCTTGATTGACCCCGGCTTTGGCACATTTCCCGGGATGGAATAAAGACGTTCTTTCTTTTCCCGGACATCCGGTACAGATTGAAGCAGCCCCTGCGTATAAGGATGCTTCGGATTCTTAAAAATCTCTTCTACCCGCGCTTCTTCGACAATTTTTCCAGCATACATCACGATGACCCGCTCGCAGACTTCAGCGACCACGCCTAAATCATGGGTGATCATAATAATTGCTGTATCTAATTTCTCGTTAAGGTCCTTCATCAGGGAAAGGATTTGAGCCTGTATTGTCACGTCCAAAGCGGTTGTCGGCTCATCGGCAATCAGGAGGCGCGGATGGCAAGACAACGCCATGGCAATCATAACCCTCTGCCTCATCCCTCCGGATAGCTGATGAGGATATTCCTTCATAATTTGCTCAGCTCTCGGCAGTCCGACAAGCTTCAGCATTTCAACTGCCTGCTGGGCCGCAGCCTTCTTGTTTACTTTTTTATGTATTTTGATGCCTTCTATCAGCTGGTCGCCAATCGTGAATAAAGGATTCAATGAAGTCATCGGCTCCTGAAAAATCATCGCCACTTCATTGCCTCTTATTTCACGCATTCTTTTTTCTGAAGCGTTCACCAGATTTTCGCCGTCCAAAAGAATTTCTCCTCCAACAATTTTTCCTGGCGGCTGTGGAATCAGCTTCATTATGGATAGGGAAGTAACACTCTTACCGCAGCCGGATTCCCCGACTATTCCAAGGACCTCTCCTTTATTAACGGAGAAGCTTATATCATCCACGGCCGGTACTTCACCATCCGAAGAGAAAAAGGAAGTCCTAAGCTGCTTTACATCTAAAACTGGAGCTTGAGTCACACGGATACTCCTTTCTTAATCATCCTTTTCTATGAATTAGGACATTTTTAACAATTTTGGACCTTAGGTCACTATCTTTTTCTCATTCTATAAAAAAAGATAGTTTAAGTCTACTCATTTTTCTAAATTATTTAAATATAGTAAACATTATATATTTTCCGACAAGATTTTGTGTCATTCTACCTATAAAAATAATAGTTTTCTAATAATATGTATGAAAAGGATGTATATTAATGACTGTTTTTTTCACTTAAATATTGTTACACTATAGCAATTTAAAGCACTACCATAAAAAAGCACACGAAAGCCGACCCTCTTTAGAGCCGGCTTATAGTCCTAATGTTCAAGCTGCTGAACTTGAAATAGCTTATAATAATTTCCTTGTTTTTTCATTAATTCTTCATGGCTTCCTGCTTCCGAAATTTCTCCATGCTCTATTAGGATAATTCGATCAGCATGAGTGATCGTGGAAAGACGATGTGCCACGATAAACGTCGTGCGATCCTTTGCCAATTTTTCCAAGGCTTCCTGTATGAGATGTTCACTCTCAAGGTCTAAAGCAGAAGTTGCTTCATCCAAAACAAGGATGGGCGGATTCTTTAAAAAGATTCTTGCAATGGCAATCCGCTGTTTCTGCCCCCCCGATAGTTTGACACCTCGTTCGCCAACCTTTGTTTCATACCCATCAGGCAAGTTCATAATAAATTCATGTGCGTTGGCAGCCTTGGCAGCTTCGATCACTTCTTCATCTGTTGCTTCCGGCTTCCCCAGAAGGATATTAGTTTTTACTGATTCACTAAACAAAATATTATCCTGGAGCACCATGCCGATTTTATCGCGCAGACTGCGGACTTTAAAGGAACGGATATCGGTGCCATCAAGCAGGACTCTTCCTTCGGTAACATCATAAAAGCGCGGGATCAGGCCCACCAATGAAGACTTTCCGCCGCCGCTCATCCCTACTAGCGCAACCGTTTCCCCTGCTTTCACATCAAGGGATATGTCTTTTAATACAGAAGCTTCATTCTCATTGTATGAGAAGCTTACTTTTTCAAACTGGATATGGCCCTTCACATCCCGGCATTCAATTGCATCAGGTGAGTCATCTATATCGTATTCCTCATCTATCAATTCGAAAACCCGGTCCATGGAGGCAATCGATTGGGTTAAAGTTGTCGATGAATTTACAAGCCTTCTGAGCGGGCTGTACAATCTGTCTATATAGGCAATAAAGGCCATCATCACACCGAGTGAGATATCGCCCTGGATCACCTGATAGCCTGAATACCCAATGACAAGAAGCGGTGAAATATCTGTAATTGTATTAACCACAGCAAACGCCTTTGCATTCCATTTTGTATGGTCAATTGCTTTCGTCAGGAAGTTTTTATTTTGCGTATCAAATTGGGTTTGTTCATAATCTTCAATGGCAAAGCTTTTCACTACAGCCATCCCTTGGACCCGTTCATGCAAATATCCCTGAACTTCCGCCAGAGCCTGCGAGCGGGCTCTCGTCAGCTTTCTGAGATTCCCGAAAAAGTATTTAACCGAAAAAGCATAAAACGGAAATAAAAGCAGCGACACAATTGTCAAAGTAACATCCATATTCAGCATGATCACAACAGCAATTAAAATGGTCGCCACATCAAGCCAAAGATTCATTAATCCGGTTACAACAAAGGTTTTGGTCTGCTCCACATCATTAATAACCCTTGAGATAACTTCCCCAGTCCGGTTATTTGCGTAAAACCTAAAGCTTAGCTTTTGAATATGGGTATATAGCTTATCACGGATATCAAATAAAATTTTACTTGCCACCCACTGGGCAAAATATTGCCGGTAATACTCAATCGGCGGACGTGCAATGGCAAACACCGCGATCATAATGCCCATTACGATTAAGAGTGTGTTTGTTTTATCACTTTGGCTTAATGCCTCATTGCCAATAATATCATCAATGACATATTTGATCAGAAGCGGAATCAATAGCGGAATGGCAAACTTGATAATGCCAATTATGATTGTTCCGATAATCTGAAGGCGATACGGCTTTACAAAATTTAAATATCTTTTTATACTATCCAACCGGCTCGCTCCCCCTCTCTAATACAGCTCTATATTTTCGTTGATAAAAAAGGTGATTTCGTTGAAATATCCTTTTTCCCGTTAATAAATGGACCAAATTGGTTATTGCCGGTACATGCTTCCCGGTAAAAGTAAGAACTTGCTGGTTTAAAAGGCTGTTTTCTCCTTAAAAGGACAGTTATTTTCTTAAAATTACCCCTAATCTCAGCAAACATGCAAAAATAAGGCCAAAAATAAAAACCTGCTGACTCGAAGGTTCAACAGGCGTTATTTTGGCATTTATACCACTTTTTTAGCGTCTGTAAGTTAAGTATCGTTCATACCATATATCAATAAAGTCCGGTGCAAAAGGGCCCTTTCTCTGGCGGATCCAATGGATGAGATTGTCCACATTGGATTTTAAGATGCTGTCAATTACATCGGGATAATTCATTTCCTGACGGTGCCGTTCATACTCATCTTCATCCAATAGATTAAACGTCATATCCGGAAATACTTTAATATCCAGATCATAGTCAATATACTTTAACGCTTCTCCGTCAAAAATAAATGGCGAGCTAATGTTGCAGTAGTAATATACTCCGTCCTCCCGAATCATTCCAATCACATTAAACCAGTGCTGGGAATGAAAATAACAAATGGCCGGCTCTCTTGTAACCCATGTTCTTCCGTCAGATTCTGTTACAATCGTCCGGTCATTACCGCCAATCACTAAATTTTGTGTCCCTTTTAATACGGTTGTTTCCTCCCAGACGCGGTGGATATGCCCATTATGTTTATAGCTGTGAATTTGCATTGGTTCGCCTTCTATGGGTACCGCCATTTTTTCCCCTACTTTCCTATTCCGGAAGCTTTGCAACCTGTAAAAAATTTTCGGCGCTTTTTTAAGCGCCCTCTCCTCCATGCTGAAGCTTTACGCTTTGCAGCATGAGCTCAATACTATTAATAGACAAAAGGCAACAAAGTACGATTCCTGTTTTCTACTATTATAACGGTAAAAGGAAAATTTTAAAACAAAAGAGCCATTGAATTGTATCAACGGCTGCCAAAAAAGGATATAATAGCTGATTTTAACCTTTTAAAATCCTTTAATTGTTTATGTTTTTAAGCTGATTTAGAATCAAACAGTATTTAGAGATAAGTCATTTTAAACGGTTACATTCACTTCCTGGTAGGAGCGGATAACCTCTTCTGTCTGTTCCTCAAAAACACGGTGAATCTCTTTCAGCTCAGATTTCATCCTTGCAATTTCGTACTGGACACTTTCCAGTTCCGTTTCCTGCTGGATAGCTTTAAGTTCTTCCTCAATCTCCTGGCAGCGTTCCAATTCACTTTGCAGATAAAGAAGCTTTTCCATCGTTTTCATTTGCTCTGACACCAGACTGTTAAAGTTTTCCATGATCGTTTCACCGTCCCATTTATTTTTCCTAGTATGTATTATTCGATGCCCCTTCTTCCAACCCTTTGACTACTTATGTTGACTTTATGGAAGTTTTGTCGATTCCTTTTTTCTTGGTCAATTCCAATATAAGTTGTTTCCTTCTTAAGTGGAAAATAAAACTGTTTCCACAAAAACTCTGTAAATTTGTCTGTTGATCAGCTCCAGCGCTCGCTTTCCGCGGGCGGCCCGGGAGCGTCCTTGGCGCATGCGCGCCTGCGGGGTCTCCCTTTGACTCGCGCCTTCCGCTCCAATCAACATAGTGCCAAAATAAACAATGAGCTTTTAACATAGTCTCCACAAAAAAAGAAACCGCCCTTTCCGAATGAAGGACGGTTTCAATTAAGTACAGCTAAATTTAATTAGCGGCTTTGACGGCCAGCGTTTTGGCCCTTTTTAGCTTCAGCTTGCTGGTTTTGCTGTCTTACTTCTGCAGCGTTAGTTTCACTGGCAAATTCAGTGCCGAATTGACCTTGGCCAGCTTGGCCAGCAGATTGAGCGTTTTGTTGTCTCACTTCTTGAACGTTAGTTCCAGCTTGAGTTTGGTTTGGTTGTTTAGCCATTATAATCACCTCCACGCTCATTAATTTAACCCGGTGGGGAGGAAACTATCCTACCTTTTTTATAACCAAAAATATCCAATAGCTGTTCTACACGAGCAGCGAAATGCCGCCATCCACAATAATAGTCTGGCCGCGGATCATGCTTGATTCTTTTCCAATTAGAAACATTACCGTATTTACCATATCTTCAATTTCTACCATGCGCCCTGCAGGCGTCTTGGTTTTTGCTTCTTCCAGAAGCTCAGCACGATTAGGAAAATGCTTTAATGCTTCTGTATCGACCGCACCACCTGAAACAGCGTTTACAATTATATTTTTAGGTGCCAATTCAACTGCCAAATAGCGTGTGAGTGCTTCTAAAGCTGCTTTAGAAACACCGACTGTGGTGTAATTTTCCAGATAGCGGATAGATCCCAGAGAGCTGATGCTTACTATTCTTCCGCCTTCGTTTTTCTCCATTAGCTTTGCTGCTTCCTGCGCACAGAATAATAAAGCTTTGCTGTTAATGTTCATGGTCCAATCCCAATGGGATTCTTCCAATTCCATCGCCGGACGCAAAACACCTGAAGCTGCGTTATTCACAAAAACGTCCAGCCTTCCAAATTCACGGTCAATTTCCTGAAAAAGCCCTTTAATTTTTTCCACGTCGCCAACATTTGCTTTTACTACCAGCACCTTTCTTCCCAGTGCCTCAATTTCGGCAGCTGTCTCATTGGCGGCTGATTTGCTGCGTGCATAATTGATGACAATATCATAGCCTTCTTTTGCAAGCCTAATGGCTGTGGCCTTTCCAATCCCTCTGCTGCTTCCTGTTATAAGCGCTACTTTTTGTGTCATGATTCATTTCCTTTCTTTTATGAATTCCTTTTTCAAAATTAGTTTAAGGATCGCTATCCCGGAAATCTAAAAATAAATTCCCTGTTTCGCTTATCATTTTAGCTTTTTCCATGTATAGATGGCAATTCGGATTAAAACACTATCAGTAATTAAATCGAGATGAAAGGAAGATAGCAAATGTATGTTGGCCGTGATATGACCGAGCTTTCCATGATGCCAAAAACTGACTGGAAGGACAGTGAACTTGCTTTTTATCATCATTCATTTCAGCAAATTATGCCCTATTTAAATGCCGAGGGACAAACCATCCATAGGGAAATAATTGAAGAAATTGAGAGTCGGGGCGGGTTAAAAAGACAGGAAGCCGATTATACCCATGGAACGCGTGTAAGCTACGATTAAGCGATAACCTTTAAAGAGGGGGATACCCCCCTTTTTTTCTATACTTTACTGTCCAAAAATTGCTTGAACATCTTCTGGTGGGAAACCGGAAAAGGGAATTCTTTGATTTCTTCAAGGGTAACCAATTTTAAATCGGCTTCTTCCTTTACAACCGAAATAATTTTCCCTTTGTAAACATTGATATTCCACGTTAAATGGGAAAAAACATGCTCGATTTGGCCTGTCATTTCATCAATTTCGATTTTTGCACCATATTCCGTGTGGAATGCATCCTTCATTTGCTCTTTTTCACTTACATAAGCAAGATTAATCTCTACCATCGGAAACTCCCACAGATTTGCGAGGAGGCCTTTTTCCGGACGTTTATGAATGAGGATTCTTCCTTGATTGTCTGCGAGAACCGCCGCCGCCAATTGCACATTACGCTGCTTTTTTGTTTTCGTTTTTATAGGAAGCTCTAGCTGTGTCCCTTCATGAAAAGCGGTACAATGCTCCCGGACAGGACATAATAAGCAGGAAGGTGACGTCGGTGTACAGATTAAAGCCCCGAGCTCCATCAGCGCCTGATTGAAATGGGATGGATTTTCGTGTGAAATCAGTTTTCGGACCGCAGCTTCAAAAACCTTTCTTGTCGAAGGCTTTGCAATATCGTCCCAGATGGAAAGAATACGGGAAAGAACACGCATAACATTGCCATCAACGGCCGGTTCGGGAATGCCGTAAGCGATGCTTAAAATTGCTCCAGCTGTATATGGTCCCACTCCTTTTAATGAGGAGATTTCTTTGGGTGTATCCGGAACTTTTCCGCCATATTTTTCGTGGACTTCCCGGACAGCCGCCTGCAGGTTTCTTGCCCTTGAATAATAGCCCAAACCTTCCCAGGCCTTTAACACCTTTTCTTCTTTTGCTTCAGATAGATCTTTTATCGTAGGAAACTGCTCAATAAAACGATGAAAATAAGGAATGACGGTATCCACTCTGGTTTGCTGCAGCATGATTTCCGAAACCCAAACCTTATAGGGATCCTGGTCCTTTCTCCATGGGAGATCCCTTTGTTCTGCTTGAAACCAGCATAACAGATCATCCTGAAAACCTTTTATATCAATTGAATCAATATTGTTTTTGCTTATTTCTTTCAATTTTTGCTCCTCCTGATGTTAAACAATCGGAAATATGGGAATATATTAGTACAGTTGCTTTTTTAAAGCCCAGCAATCCATTTTGGCCAATCCGCCAGAAATAAATGGATCCAACCTGCCAAATACATTGTGCTTTTTGGATTTGCGAAGTTTTTTCAAAGCAAAATAATGGGACTCAGTTGGAAGTATAAAGGATTCAATAATCTTGTATGAATCCGCATTATAGTGAGAGATATTAATTTCTGCCGCATCATAATAAGGCAGCCTATTAATCACATTAGACATCACTTCCTGATACTGGGAAAATAATGTGTTTTTCACTTCATATTGCACAATCATTTGAACATTTTGTTTCATTTTAAGCAACTCCTTTAAAGGTACCCATAATTAGCTGTTAATACAAGAAATTTGTTGATACACTTTAGAAAAGCGGAGGCGCCTTGGTCAAACGGAACGAAGACCGCCACGTCCTCCCAAAAGCTAACGCTTTCGGTCGTGCGATGAAAATGCTGACGCAGCGTTCCTTATTCATGCGGGCCTCAAACTTAAGACGTAAACCTCGAAGGGCCTGCCCTCCGAAGGGGAACGACTGCTTAAGATCTCCAAGGGCTAGGCGCCGTAACTAGACAATTATTGAATTTTAAAATTCACACATTCCTACTTAAATCATGTTCCCAAGGAAGGAGGTACTTTCCTCTTGGATACCGGCACACATGTAGTAATGGGGCTGGCGATTGGCGGCATTGCCACTCTTGATCCGGTTGTTGCACAAAGTTCGGCAACTGCAACCAGCGTCATGATTGGAGCAATCGTAGGTTCACAAATACCAGATATTGATACAGTTTTAAAGCTTAGAAATAACGCCGTTTATATACGCAACCATAGGGGAATTACCCATTCCATCCCAGCTGTTCTGCTATGGCCGCTGGTGATATTAGCGGTTATTTATCCGTTTTTTCCGGATGCTAACTTGCTTCATCTTTGGATTTGGACATTTTTGGCCGTTTTCCTGCATGTATTTGTCGACATTTTTAATGCATATGGAACACAGGCACTGAGGCCTTTTTCGTCGAAATGGGTCGCATTGGGAGTCATTAACACGTTTGACCCATTTATTTTCGGGATTCATGTTGCCGGATTATTTATTTGGGCATTTGGTGCCCATCCCGGATATACATTTTTAGTCATATACGGAATTATAGTGGTGTACTATCTGCTGCGTTTTGCAACCCAAAGGAGCGTCCTAAAAGCTGTAAAGGCCATCATTCCAGATGCAACCGAAATCATCATTGCCCCAACCATGAGATTTAACCACTGGCGGGTTGCGGTAATGAGCAAGCATCAGTTTTTCGTAGGACGCGCTGTTAAAAATCACGTCCGGATTCTCGATCAATTCAATCGCGTTCCCGTTCCTGAAACCCCGGTGCTTGAAGCAGCAAAGAAAGATAAGAACCTATCTGCATTCCTATCCTTCTCTCCTGTTTACCGCTGGGAAGTGGATGAATATGATGATTATTATGAAGTGCGTTTCATTGATCTGCGTTATCGAAGCAATGGCCATTACCCGTTCGTGGCTGTTGTCCAGCTTGACCGGGAATTAACCATTCAGTCTTCCTACACGGGCTGGATTTTCAGTGAAGAAAAACTCCGTAAAAAACTGGATATTATTCCCGGGTAAATTTAAAAACAGGCTGCCTTTCCTGAGGCAGCCTGTTTTTAATTAAGTTTATTTTTGTCCTGTTCAAGCAAATGTTTGTATTTAGGATTATTAGCCACAAATTCATGGAGTCTGCTGCCGTAATTTTCTACCCATTGCCTTACAATACGCTCCGTCATTTCGCTGCCTTTATATTCTCTGCCGGCTTTGGCATATGTTGCTTCAAAGTCCTCCCAAAGAAGTTCAATCCATGTTTGGGCCTGGCCGGCTGACAGCTTATCATTTTTTTTCACTAAAAGTTCATAAAGCTTTTGCTGGTATTCATTCATAAAAATCACCTCATTACCATTTATTAAAGGGCTTTAATCATCATAGCCTAGCTTACAAAAACAAATAATAGTACTACGTGAATGGCATTAATGCTGTTCACTCTCTATTCCGTTTTAGGAGGCTGCTTATGCGCAATAAAGCAAGAAATTTCCCAAATCAAAACAACAATAAATTAGAGGGCGAGCCACGGGCTAAAGCGGAGTACGCTTCACGCCGGGCTGATGGCACCATCAATACACACCCTCAAGAACGGATGAGAGCTTCATCAAACCGAGAGAACGATACACCTGATTTTTAAAATTTGAGGAGGCTTGGTTATGGGAAACAGCAAAAAGTTTTTTGGCGACAATCCGTACTCCAGTCCATTTACTTCTCCAAACTTCCGGCCTAAAAAGGCCCATTCACAGGTGAATGGAGAAACCCAGCAAACTCAAGACCTCATCATTTTAGAAAGACAAACTAGAAAGAGATCATAAACTGGTTGAAAGAGGATGTTCAAATCATCCTCTTTTTTCCATTTTTTTAAGCATAGAAATCGGCAAAGCCTCTTCTCCCTTTCCATTTAACCGATATCCCCAAGCAAATACTCCATTCATATATTCAATTTTAAAATACACTCCTGGATCCCCTTCAATTTGATATAATTCCCCTGGCTTAAAATCATCCGGATTGAGCAGGTAGGACTTAGCCATTATCACTTTTCGCTCCAGTACCGCAAACTCATTCACCATACCCATCTGTTCTGCTTTCCTGGCTTTTTCATTCAGGCTGGCGATTTCCTGCTGCAATTCATATGTCGTCATTGTGCTATATCTTTTCTCCTGCATAACGATCCCTCTTACTTTCTCTAGATAATTAAATCCTGTTTGGAACACTCTAACCTATAGAGGATTTATTATTTAAAAAACTTTTCTACATAGCTAAGTATATGGGAAAAAACATGGTTAGAAAAGACTGGAGCTTTCAGACCTAAAGCCTACGAAAAGAAATACACTGCCGATTTTGCTAAAATGATTTTTATAGAATAGTTCTCAAAAGGAGTGATACAAATATGAAATCCCTTATAGTTACGGGTGCAGGATCAGGATTAGGAAGGGAACTTGCATTATTATACGCAAAACAAGGCTTCCATATCATTTTGACGGGACGGACACTCGAGAAACTTAAGAAAGTGGAAAGGGAAATACAAGATGCCGGCGGAAGCGCACAATCCTTTTCTGTTGATGTCACCAAGCTCGAAGAAGTCCGCCAATTTATAGAGGATGCAGTCCGAAGCTATCCTCTCTTCGGCTTGATTAATAATGCCGGAGTTGGCCACTTTGGCCCATTTGAAGAAATGGCTGAAAAAGAAATTAGCGAAATGCTTGATACTAATGTACTTGGCACTATTTATATGTCACAGGCAATTTTGCCTTATTTAAAAGAAAGAAACGAAGGATTGCTGATGAATATCATTTCCACAGCGGGCCTAAAAGGAAAGGTAAATGAAGCTGGATATGTGGCAAGCAAATTTGCTGTAAGAGGGCTCACAGAGAGCCTGCAGAAAGAGCTTGAGGATACAAATATCAAGGTCAAAGCCGTATATATGGGCGGCATGGACACACCTTTCTGGGATGAAAGCGACCACATCAAGGATAAATCAAGGCTTCGCTCTCCTAAAGAAGTTGCAGAGTTGATTTTGGACAGCATTGATGAAGATACAATTGTGATAGAGTCTAACAGAAAATAACACATGGCTTTATGCCATGTGTTTCTTATATATCCTCTTCTTCATTTAAATACTGCGCAATTAAGTCAAATGAAAATCCTTTGCGGAATAAGGTTTGTTTCATTTTCTGCTTGTATTCAAATTTTGGCAGCTTTACATATTTTCTCTTGGCTTTTTCTGCCTGGAATTTTAGAGCTGCCATCTCTTCGTCCTCTTCTTTTTCAAGCTCAGTTTCCGCAATGGCTGCTTGAATAATTTCAAAATTAAAACCTTTGCGCATGAGCATTTGTTCTAGTTTTTGCTTGATTATCTTTGAGGAATCACGGGAAAGTTTTTGTGCCTGTTTACCGCAAAGCTTTATTGCTGTATCGAGCTCAATTTCCATGGGATACTCCTCCAATGCTTCCTCAATTAATTTTGAGGAAATTCCTTTTTCCCTGAGTTCATTGCGGATTAATCCTTTGCCTTTATCTGAAGTGTTCATTTGTGTACGCACGAAAGCTTTTGCGAATTCTTCATCGTTTAAAAATTTATAGTCATATAATTTGTGTATAACTTCCTGTATAACAGGTTCTTCAACTTCTTTTTCAGCTAAATGTTTGCGGACTTCGGTTTCTGAGCGCATCCTTCTGGATAAATACTGAATAGCAGTGTTATAGGCTTTGCGTATATCATCCTTGTAGCCAATTTCACTAAGTGCGAATTCATCAAGCTCCAGTCCTTTTTTCAGCTGGTGTTTAATTAAAACATCTTCATCCACACTAAACGCGTATTCTTCACCCTTGCCATAATCCATATATATATTGTAGCGGTCTGTTTTCTTTTTCTGTACAGTGATTTTCGTAATAATCGGCATTTTCTCCACCTCTTTTTTAATGTAACACATTTAAAAAAGGTTTTAGAAAGAAAAACGTCGTAAGATGTAAGAAAGTATTGCCACTTGAAAGGGGAATTTCCCATGAGAATAGCCATAACAGGAGGTACCGGTTTCGTTGGAAGCGCCTTGACGAAAAAATTATTGGAGAACGGACACGAGCTTTTTATTTTAACGAGAAATGCTGGGAACAAACAAAATTCCAAAAATCTTTATTATGTACAGTGGTTGAATAAAGCTGATTCACCGGAGGATGAGCTTGAAGGAATAGATGTATTTATCAATCTGGCTGGGGAATCCATTAACAGCGGCAGATGGACATTGGAACGCAAGAAGCGTATTTTCAACAGTCGGATTACAGCAACCAAGGAAGTGCTTCGCATTATCAGCCGTCTGGCAGAAAAGCCCTATACCTTAATTAACGCAAGTGCAGTCGGATACTATGGGACTTCAGAAAATGAAACTTTTACGGAAGTATCCAAAAACGCAGGCTCTGACTTTTTAGCTGAGACAGTAAGGCGATGGGAAATGGAGGCCTCCAAAGCGGAAGAATGGGAGGTCCGTACAATTTTTTGCCGTTTTGGTATTATTCTCGAGAAAAATGAAGGTGCCCTTCCACGAATGGCGCTCCCCTATAAATTATTTGCTGGTGGTACAGTTGGATCTGGCTGTCAATGGGTTTCCTGGATCCATTTGAATGATGTTGTCAGCGGGATCCTATTTTGCATAGAAAAAGAACAGCTGCAAGGGCCGGTCAATTTTACTTCGCCAAATCCGGTTACAATGTATGAATTTGGCCAGATCCTTGGAGAGGTTCTCCATCGCCCTCACTGGATTCCTGCTCCAGGCTTTGCTTTAAAAATAGTCCTGGGAGAAATGAGCACCCTTGTATTAGAGGGCCAAAAAGTGCTGCCGAAGAAACTGACAGCATACGGGTATGAATTTTTGTTTAAGAGCTTGAAGCCAGCATTAACGGATATATACTTATAATTGGATTATTTGCGAAGTTTATTCTAAGCAGCAAAATCCATTTTTTCGCGGAATCTTCAGTATCAATTCTTTCAAATAAGGGAAAAATAAGGAAAGTTGAAGCATATTTTGAAAGGATGATACAAAATGGACAAAAAGAAAAAAGACAAATCCAAAAGTACATTATCCAGCATGCAGGAAGTAACCTATTCCAGAGAATTCAAAAGAGCTGACAAAGCCGGCGGATTTGCTGGAAGACAGCCAAAACATTAATTACCACCTATACCAGCCTTATAAATGGCACATGATAAAAGTACGGAAGCAATCTGTTTCCGTACTTTTATTGTTGAAAGGGGTTTTTTAAAATGGGTCGTGCACATGGGCATAAGACTCGTGACCGAAACAAAGCATCACTTCCACAAGTACCAAAGAACATGAAATCGGATGGTTTAGACGTAGAATTTGACCGCGATCTTGCCGATCACGATGACCTCGAAGCAATGGCACGTTCCAAGGCGGCTGACCAGCGTGCTAGAAGCAGACAAAAACGCTAAGCAGCCAGACATATAGCTTCCCATATGGAAGCAGCTCTTTTTCAATGGTGCTGAAGCTAGACAGTTATCAAAGTATAAAGATATACTTCCCTATCTTTAAAAAAGAAGCAGGGCAATATCCCTGCTTCTTCTCATTAAATTAGTGATTATGGACTTCTCTTTTGCCGATGCTGTTTCCGCCTTTTTTCATCATCGTCTTGATATATGGAATTGCAAATCTGTCAACGCCCCAGAAGTATGCACCGCTTCCGGTAAAGAGAAGGATGATTGCGGCTGTATATAATACGGGATTAGTGCTTGTAGTTCCTGCCAGTAAGAAGTTAAGGTTCATAAATGCACCTGCGATTAAAGCTGGGATTGTTGCTGCACCTAGGATAAGTCCGATACCAACAAGCACTTCGCCCCATGCAACTAAAAAGCTGAATAAATCTGCGTTAGGCACTGCTACACTTTCAAGGAATCCTGCGTACCAAGCCTGCACTGCAGGATGATCGCCGCCAGCTTTTGCAATAGCCCCCTGCATAAATCCGCCTGCATCAAACCCATCTGCTAATTTGTGCCACCCTGCTTCAAGCCATTGTATGCCAAGCCAAATTCTTAGTATTGTCCACGCTGCTGCCGCTTGCGGAGTTTTCCACCATTTCATGATAATCATCTCCATATTTTTTGTTGTGAAATTATTCACATTATCTGATAAAAAATTTTCAACCCATTTAGGGTTTTTAAAAGCCGGCCAGCTCTTTGGAAGAAAGGAAGCTTAAGCGAACCACTTTGTGAAGTATTTCACTATCTTTCTTCACTTTTAATATACTCCTTCCAACGCCTTTCTGCAATGGACTTCACCAATTTTTCACAATTATTGGGCTAAGTTTGATCAAGTTGTGAACAGATATTTTCCCACAAGGATGTGGATAATGTTAATAAGTTAAATAACAGCTTTCACCGTGGTATATTACATCTTTTTATGGATGTTAATAAAATCCTGTGGATATTTCCATCGAATTCTGTGGATAGCGTTGATAAGTTTGTGGATCACTTTTAGAACAAGCTTTAATATGTTGATAACTACGTGAATAAGTAAACAACCTGATTATCATACCTTTTTTTCCCCTTACTGGGAAGGGGTCATTTAACTTTTTGTCTTTTTAGCTCTGTTAAACTTGCCGGATTCAGTTGGGCTGAGATTAAGGAACCTTTCTTCAGTTCCTTTTTTATTGGCTTGGAGAGTTGAAGCCAAATGAAAGTTCTTCTTCTAAAAGTAATTTTTAAAAGTACGATTTCTTCTGCCCAAAGCCGGGAATAGGAAAGATATGTTTGCAAAACGGATTCAGTTAAAACTAAAGGAGGACCTTTTAAAATATGCTTGAGAATGTATTGAAGGATCTCATTTCAATTAACAGTTCTACCAAGGAGGGGGCAAACCGGGCAATCGAATATTGCCACCAGTGGCTGTCAGGCCATGACCTCCCTTCTGAATTGATTGAAAACAACGGATATAAAATGGCAGTCTGCGAGATTGGAAGCGGTGATCAAACCGTCATCTTTAATGGCCATGTCGATGTTGTGTCAGGAAAGGATGAGCAATTTATTCCTGTGGAAGTGAGAGATAAAATCTATGGCCGCGGTGCAGCTGATATGAAAGCGGGAGTTGCTGCCATGATGTGTGCGGTCAAAGAGCTTCACAATAAACCCATAGGCGTGAAAATACAGCTCCAAATTGTATCAGATGAAGAAATAGGCGGGTTTAATTGTTCCGGCTATCTCGCAGAGCAGGGGTTTCGCGGTGATTTTGTCATTTGTTCTGAACCCACTCAGCTGGGGATCGCGCTAGAAGCAAAAGGCGTTATCAGGCTGGATATCGAAATTGAAGGGGACCCAGCCCATGGCAGCCGTCCTTGGGAAGGGGTAAACGCAATTGAAAAAGCCTTTGAAGTCCATCAAAAACTACTAAAATTGCCTTTTGCAAAAGAATCATCCGAGTTCTATCCATACCCATCTATTAATTTGGCTAAAATTAAGGGCGGCGATGTATATAATAAAGTTCCTGAAAAATGTGTGATGTCCTATGATATCCGCTACTTGCCTACACAGAATCATGAAGACGTCATCAAACAAATTGAAGGCATTACAAATGGCGAAGTAATCATCAATATGTTCAGTAAACCGCTTGTTACTGAAAGGGACAACCCATTCATCCTTATGCTCGAACCGATCGTCGAGAAACATACGGAAGATAAAGCAGTGTTCTTCGGGCAGCACGGTTCTGCCGATACGGTCTTTTTCGCTAATTATGGTATACCGGCTATCGAATTTGGCCCTTCCGGCTTAAACTGGCACGGTGATAAAGAATATGTTCTTCCTCACTCTATCCATTTATATGTAAAAATGCTTATAGACTTCGCTATGAAGTTTTCGAATTAAAGGAGGACTCTTAAAACTTAATAGATAGAATAAAAGGCGGACTCGAAATTGCTCAAGTCCGCCTTATTATGATAGGCTGCCCCATCTCATGCATGTGCACCAACTGCAGCTTTACCATGCAGCTGATAGTAAAAGCCCTCATGTATGAGAAGCGATTCATGCGTACCTTCTTCAATAATGCACCCCTCTTCAAGGACAAAAATCTTATCTGCATTTTGAATGGTATTTAAGCGATGGGCAATGACGAAGCTGGTCCGGCCCTTCATCAGTTCCTGCAGGGCATCCTGGATTTTTAGTTCTGTCACAGTATCAATGCTGCTTGTTGCCTCATCCAGAATCAAAATGCCAGGATTAGCGAGGAACGCCCTAGCAATAGATAACAGCTGTTTTTGCCCCTGGCTGATACCGCTTCCGTCCTGGCTTAAAACGGTGTCGTATTGCTGGGGGAGCTTCATGATGAACGAATGGGCGTTGGCGAGCTTTGCTGCTTTCTCAACTTCTTCATCTGAAGCTTCCAGCCTTCCGTAACGGATATTTTCACGGACCGTACCCCGGAATAGAAAGGAGTCCTGTAAGACGAAACCCATATTCTTCCGCAGGCTTTCTTTTTTCACAAGGGAGATATCCTGTCCATCTATTAAAATGCTTCCTGTATCCCGCTCATAAAAGCGCGACAGTAAATTGACCATGGTTGTTTTCCCTGCTCCGGTCGGACCTACGAAAGCAGCCGTCTGTCCCGCTTTCACATGGAGGTTAACATTCCTTACCGTATTGCCATCCTCTTCATATGAAAATGATACATTGCAGAACTCGACCTCTCCTTTAATATGCGAAAGCTCCTTAAGATCCTTTTCATTCTTAAACTCTTCCTCTTCATCCATAATGTCAAATACCCGCTCAGCTCCGGCAATCGCAGACAGCAGCGTGTTAAATTGGTTTGCCAGGTCATTCAGTGGACGGGTAAATTGGCGGGAATACTCGGTAAATATGACAATGACACCAATCGAGATCATTCCGTTTAGAGCAAAAATGCCCCCTATCCCAGCAATTATGGCAAAGCTAAGGTTATTCAGGACATTCATTAGCTTCGGAATAAACCCTGAGTAGGTCTGCGCCCAAAATCCTGCTCTCCTAAGCTTTTCCCCTTTTTCATGGAATTCGGCAATGACCTTTTTTTCCTGTGAGAACGTTTTGATGATTCGTTGCCCTGATATCGTTTCTTCAATAAAACCATTCAGCTCGCCCAGATTTTTTTGCTGCTCCTTGAATAGTTTTCCTGTCCTTTTTGTAATCCATTTCATGCCAAGAAACATTAATGGAACAATAATGAGCGTGATCAGCGTCAACAGCGGACTCAGCCACAGCATCACAGAAATCGTGCCAATTAGGGTAAGCAAACTGGAGAACACCTGGATAACCGAGCTATTCAAGGTAGAGCTGACATTCTCGATATCATTGGTAACCCTGCTCATTAATTCTCCTTGCTGCCGTTTATCAAAGAAAGGAATCGGCAGCTTATGCAAATGCCTGAAAAGCTTTGTTCTCATCGTAAAAACAGTTTCTTGGGCGATGCCGATCATCCAATAGTTCTGGAACCAGAGTGAAAGCGAGTGAAACACATAGATCACCGCCAGCCCTGCCAGCAAGGTGATAAAGCCATCGCTATTTCGTGTGACAATATATTCATCAATGGCCACCCCCACTAAAAATGGGCCTAACAAAGCCAATGCGGAACTGATGAGCACCATGAGAAGAACTAGGAACAACAAGCTCTTATTATAGGAAAGAAAGGTCCAAATCCGCTTTAAAGTCGCACCCATATCTTTTGATTTCGCCTTTTTCCCTAGTGAAACCTTTTCGTCAAGCTGGAGAGGAATTTTTTTATATTGGAATGGTCTTTTGAGCTGTTTAAGCATAGTTTCTATTCTCCTCTCCTGATTGGGATTGGAAAATCCTTTTGTATAATCCGGATGTTTTTAGCAGGCTGTCATGATCGCCTTCAGCCAGCAGCTTTCCATCCTCCAGAAGCAAAATCCGGTCCGCTTCAATTGCGGTGCTGATTTTCTGCGTGATAATCAATGTCGTGCAAGTATACTCCTTTAGAGCGCCCAGCAGCTTTGCTTCTGTTTTCATATCCAACGCGCTCGTGCTGTCATCGAGCAGCAAAATTTTCGGCATTCTCACAAGAGCCCGCGCAATCGACAATCTTTGTTTTTGCCCGCCGGATAGATTAACACCCTTTTGCCCCACTCTTGTATCATATTGCTGAGGAAGGTTCATAATGGTTTCGTGAATTTGTGCATTTACAGATGCTGCAGTAATTTCCACCATAGTGGCATCTTCCTTGCCCCATGAAATGTTTTCTTTCACACTTCCTGTAAAAAGCAAGGCTTCCTGCGGCACGAAACCGACCTTCCTGCGGAGGTTCTCCATTTTCATCTTGCGGACATCATGCCCATCAATCTTAACTATTCCTCCAGTTACATCATAAAGTCGGGGAATGAGCTGGAATAAAGAGGTCTTGCCCGCTCCCGTGGCTCCGAGGATGGCGACCGTTTCGCCCGGATTTATTTTAAAGCTAATATCTTCGAGAACCATTTCGGCCGTTCCCGGATATTGAAATGAGACATTTGTGAATTCAATTTTTCCTTCATTGACTGTTAAATCCTTTCGGGAGTCCCAAAGATCCGCTAAATCAACCTCTGTTTCCAATACCTCAGTGACACGATTTGCAGAGGCACGGGCCCTTGAAAAGGCCATAATAATCCAGGAAAAGATCGAAAAAGCAGCCGTTATCCTGGTTGCATAGTTGACAATTGCGACAACCTCTCCCACCTTCACACCCTCTGTATTGACCTGGATGCTCCCAAACCATAGTACACCCAGAATGCAAAGGTTCATAATCAGAAGAAGCACCGGCATGGTTACTTCCATAAGCCGCAATGCTTTGATTGTTCCATCTCTAAGATCCTTATTGGTTCCTGTAAAGCGTTTCACCTCATGCTTTCTGCGGACAAAGGCTTTTATTAAGCGAATGCCCGACAAATTTTCCTGCATAACACTATTTACTGCATCCAGTTTTTCCTGAACCTCTTTAAACATTGAACCCCCTTTGCCCATCACCCAAAACAGGAAAAGAAATAGAAAAGGTGCAACGACAGATAAAATGAGTGCCAGTTTTACATTCACAACAAATGCCATCCCAAGGCCGCCGATAATTAATAGCGGCGCTCTCATCATAATTCTAAGACTCATAAAGACTGTATTTTGCAGCTGTGTAATATCATTGGTCATTCTTGTAATCAGAGAAGAAGTAGGGAAGTGATTAAAATTGGCAAAAGAGAAGGATTGCACTTTTTCATATAAACTTTTTCTCACATCAAAACCGAAGCTTTGGCTGACATGGGCAGCATAGAAGGAATTGATTACGCCTGCAGCAAAAGCTGCAAATGAAGCTCCGACCATGATTCCTCCCCATTTCATAACCTCCTGAAGGTCGTTTTGCATAATACCTTTATCTATGATTTTTGCCATTAGCAATGGCTGAATAAGCTCAACCACGAGCTCTGTCAGCATTAGCAAAAGAGCAACCGCCACCGCGATCCGGTACGGTTTTAAGTATGATAGAATCCTCGCCATTCGTAGTCCCCCAAGCTGTAATTGCAAAATATATGTATAAAAAGCCATTTGAAATCCTTCGATAAACTAAATATTATAACGCTATAAATATAATATCCCTTTTTACAAAATTTTTAAATAATTTACCTGTAAAAAAATTAGAAAAGGGCAGGCGCCCTTAAACATCTGTGTGAAATTCCCAAGTTTAAACAGTCTATAAAAGCAGAAATTGATCTAATAATAAAAAGCTTTGTTAAACTTGCCTGTTGATTTCCGCTCCCAGGCACTCAGCGAACCGCGGGCGGTCCCACGCTCCTCAAACACTAAGCCTGCTGGGCCTCCCTTTGACTCACTCCTATCACTGGAGTCCCGCGCCTTCCGCTCCAATCAACAGAATACTAATATCAACATTGAGCTTTTTCAGAGCTTAATAAAAAAACGCCTGGATGATTCCAAGCGTCAATTTTCCTTGTAAACGGGTGCAATTAGATCAATCCGGTTTGTCCATATACCCCCGGAATAACCAGCGGGAAGACGTCCCAAATCTGCAGGTGTATCAAAGCCTTCCGACCAGCCGCCGTCGCCTGCAACTACGATAACATTTGTGCCTGCTTTATCCATACGGTTTATAAACTTATGAGGCCAGCCCCACATCCATTTTGCATAAGCTTCAGGGATATGCAGCTGCGTCTCTTCACAGGAATTAGGAATATATCCTGTCCAGCCAGCTGCCAGATAGGGCAAGAGACAGCTCTTTAGGGTGGCCTTTGACATCACGCGTATGCCAGGCAATTTCTCCTGAAGCGCAGCAATAGGTTCATCTCCTCCATATACCGTTATTTCCTGCAGCCGGCTTTCCGGGAACTTTGAAAGATATCCAGCAAGCTGTTTTCCTTCATTCGGATCATTGCTTTTAATATGGATTAAAAAGTTGCTTTCCGGAAAATGCTCCATTACATCATCAAGCGAAGGCATAAGTCCGGTTTCTTTTCCTCGAAACGGAAAAGTTTTTCCCTTATCGGCTGTATAACCGTATCCAATGTCGAGCTGTTTCAGTTCCTCCATTGTATGTTCCCTGGTAACTCCCTGGCCATCTGTCCGGCATTCCAGTGTCCAATCATGAAAAACAGCAAACTGGCCATCCTTCGTCGGCTGGATATCCAATTCTATAACATCAGCCCCACCTTCAAAAGCCGCCTCCATTGATGGAATGGTATTTTCTATAAAAGGATGTTCAGGCTCATAAATTCGCTCTGCCGTACACGTATCCCCAGTTATTCCTTCCATATGAAAGGTCTGTGCCATCCCTCTATGCGCCAGCAGCAAAGGCTTCTCTTCCCCTTCTTTTGTAAACAGGGAGCTGTTATTGGCAAACATAAACACGGCAAGGATTAGTAAAAACAAGAGCAGTCTTTTAAAAAACTTTTTGATCTTTTTCATCCGGTCCTCCAAATGGTGTTCTTATATCATTCTCGAACCGATTTTACCATAATTTCATCTTTGTAAATACAAAGGCCAAATCAACCGATTTGGCCTTCAAAAATATATTTTAACTCGATTTCCGTCCCAGATAGGCCTCCATGATTCTTGGGTCATTCAACAGCTCCTGGGAACTTCCTTCTGCTACGATTTTTCCGGTTTCCAGCACATATCCATAATCGGATATGCGCAGAGCCTGCCTTGCATTCTGCTCTACCAGGAGGACTGTTGTCCCAGCTTCATTAATTTCTTTTATAATTTTAAAAATATCAGCCACGATCAACGGGGCCAATCCCATTGATGGTTCGTCAAGGAGAAGAAGCTTGGGCTTGCTGAGGATTGCTCTGGCAATGGCGAGCATTTGCTGCTGGCCGCCTGATAAAGTCCCCCCAAGCTGCTTCTGCCTTTCCTCAAGAATCGGGAATCTTTCCATTACATTTTTAATATCCCGGTCAATCTCATTATCCTTTCGGTGGTATGCCCCCATTTCAAGGTTTTCGAGCACTGTCATCCCTGATAGGATCTGCCGGCCCTCCGGAACAAGAGCAATTCCTTTTCTCAGCAGCTGATCAGGCCTCAGCCCCTTTACTTCCTCACCTTGAAATTCAATGCTGCCCTGCTGCGGTTTCAGAAGTCCAGATATAGTCTTCATGGTCGTTGTTTTCCCGGCTCCGTTTGCTCCAAGAATTGTGACAATGCTTCCTTCTTCGACCTCCAGACCAATGTTCTTAAGCACCTGGATTTTACCATAAAAGGCGGAAATGCCGTTTACTTTAAGCATACATATCTTCCTCCTCGCTGCCGAGATAGGCTTCGATGACATCAGGGTTATTCTGAATGTCGGCCGGTGTTCCTTCTGCAATCTTCTTGCCAAAGTTAAGTACCGCAATCCGGTCGCATAAATTCATTACAAGAGGCATATCATGCTCAATTAGCAGCACAGTAATCCCCTTCTCCTGAATCTTCTTAATAAGGTGAAAAAGTTCGCTTGTTTCTGTTTCATTCATTCCTGCTGCCGGCTCATCGAGAAGAAGAAGCTGAGGACTGCTGGCCAAGGCTCTGGCTATTTCCAGTCTTCTTTGCTGGCCGTATGCCAGGCTGTCCGAGACAACATCCGCATATTCTCCCAAACCAACAAATTCAAGCAATTCATTTGCTTTGCGGCGGATTCTTTCCTCTTCCTGGCGCTGGGCTTTTGTTCGAAAGACACTGCTGAATACCCCTGCTTTGCTCCGGCAATGCTCCCCTACCATTACGTTTTCCTCAGCTGTCATTTGCGGAAATAGACGAATGTTCTGGAATGTCCGGCAAATGCCTTTTTTCGTAATGAGATGGGGCTTCAGGCCATTTATGTTTTCTGCGTTAAATATAATTTCCCCGGAAGTGGGTGTAAACATCGATGTAATCAAATTGAACATCGTTGTTTTGCCTGCGCCATTGGGTCCAATCAGCCCAAAGATTTCTCCCTTATTTATAGAAAATGAGACATCAGACAGAGCACTCAGCCCGCCAAAGTTTTTACATGCTTTTTTGACTTGAAGTACCATGCTTTTGCCCCCTCTTTGATGTTTTCAGCTTAATCCAGTTTAAAATATTTACATCAATAAGTCCCTGAGGACGAACAGCCATCATAATAATGATGATTAAACCGTAAATCATATAGCGGTATTCGCTGATAAAACGAAGCACTTCTGGCATGACGGTCAAGAATAGCGCCCCAAATACCGGCCCCCAAATGACTTCACTGCCGCCAAAGACCGCAAAAATTAAAATTTCGACTGCACGGTGATAGGCAAAATCGGCCGGGCTTATGTAAGCTAGCACGTGCGCAAACAAAGTGCCGGCAAATCCTGCTACCAATGCTCCCTGTGCAAAAGCAAGGACTTTATAATAGGTGATGTTGATTCCCATTGACTCCGCTGCCTTTTCATCAAGCTTGATTGCAGCAAAAGCCCGTCCGACACGAGAACGGTTTTGTCTTCTAAAAAACATGACAATGCTGGTAGTAATTACTAATAAGAGAAGGAAAATAGTTAAGAAAACAAACTGGTTATTTTGCAGGCCGAGCACCTTCGGATCAAAGCCAAAGCCTTTTAGTGTATTCAGGATTTCACGCCCCATATGCGGTATGCCTGATAAACCAACAGCACCCTTTGTCAGCGACTCCCAGTTTACAAAAATAACACGAATAACTTCTCCAAAGCCAAGGGTAACAATCGCCAGATAAACTCCTTGAAGCCTTAAAGTTGGAATTCCGATTATAATTCCGAACAAACCGGCCATTAAGGTTCCTGCGAGTATCCCCACAATAATCGGGAGGTCAAAATTCAGCGTCAAAAGTGCGGAAGTATAAGCGCCGATCCCCATAAACCCAGCATTGGCAAGCGACAGCTGTCCCGTTGATAGTGTAATATAAATGCTTACCCCTAGAATAATGTTGATTAGTATAAAGGAAGCAACCTGTAAGTGATATGGATTAATTAATTCTGCAAGCATGGATTCACCTTCTTACGCTGAGATTTTTTGGCCAAACAACCCTTGAGGCCTAATGAGAAGTATGACGATTATAGCCACAAAAGCTATTGCATCCTTGTATCCGGAATTGCCGTAAACTACAACGAAAGTTTCCGCCAATCCAAGGATCAGCCCGCCTGCCATTGCTCCTTTGACATTTCCCATGCCTCCGAGAATGATAATGGCAAGCCCTTTTAGCCCTATGGATAATCCCATCTGCGGCGTAACAGAGTTAAAAGCCATCCCGACCAGGATGCCGGCAATTCCTCCCATAGCCGATGCAATGATAACGGTCATCGTAATCGTTCTTTTTACATCAACGCCAAGAAGGCTTGCAGTTTCCAGATTTTCCGCTGTTGCCCTTAACGCCTTGCCTGCCTTTGTTTTGCCAAGCCAAAAAGAAAGAGCGTACATCAAAAGTACAGAAATGACAAAAATGACAATCTGCACGAGGTATATGGTAATCGATCCGATCTGAAAACTTATTTCAGCGAATGAAGCACGGAATGGATGATTGCCTGGACCAAAAAGATGATGGGACAGGTTTTCCAGTAATATTGAAACACCGATTGTACTGATTAATGGCGCTAAATGTGAAACACCCTGTTTACTTCGCAGCGGTCTTAGAGCAAAACGTTCAAGCATATACCCCATTGCAGCAGTAACCAAAATGGCTGCCAGGAAAGCGAGCCAAAGCGGCCCTTTGAAGGTTGCTGTCACAACAACGCCGATAAAGGCGCCAAACATAAAGATCTCTCCGTGCGCCATGTTAATAATGCCTAGCACCCCGAAGACTAGTGTAAACCCAAGCGCAACGATGGCATAAATACTGCCAAGGGTTATTCCGTTTATTAATTGTTCAATTAACACGGCTATCCACCTACTAACATTTTTTTATATGAAGCTTGTAATTCTAATTTTTGGCTCTGTTAAACATGAGTGTTGATTTCCGCTGCAAGCACTCAGGGAACCGCGGGATTCCGACACTCCTTGGCGTTCTGCGCCTGCGGGGTATCCCATGGGTACGCTTTTTCCGCTAGAATCTCGTGCCTTCCGCTCCAAACAACACGTGTTAAAATCAACATTTAGCTTTAACACAGCTTAACCCTTAAAAGTAAAGCTCAGGCACTATTGAGCGCCAGAGCTTTACTTAGGATTACCTTTATTATTCAAAAACCTTGAAAGCTCCATCTTCAATCACCAAGACAGTTGGATCCATTACGACATCCCCTTCTTCATCAAAAGAGAACTCACCAAGGATTCCATTAAAGCCCTGGACTTCAGCCAATGCGTCCCGAAGAGCATCACGGTCAGCTTCACCGGCATTTTTCAATGCTTCTGCCATAATATAAAGCGCATCATATGCCTGGGCTGCAAATTGGTCTGGCTTTTTGCTGTATTCTTCTTCATATTTGCTGACAAAATCCTGAACCTTTTCATCTTCTTTTTCACCGTACCAAGGCGTTGCTACAATAAGCCCATTTGCCGCATCACCTGCGATGTTGATTACCTCGGGTGAGTTAAAGCCGTTTCCGCCTACAAAAGGAACATCAATACCCATTTTGCGTGCTTGGTCCATAATGACTGCCCCTTCGTTATATAGAGCAGAAGCCAAAATCAGATCCGGATTTAAGCCTTTAATTTTTGTTAACTGTGCGTTATAGTCGGATTGTCCTTTTTGGAAGGTTTCAATCGTCAATATTTCCAAGCCTTTTTCTTCTGCAGCCTTTTTCATCGTATCAAAGCCCGATTTTGTAAATACATCATCATTTCCATATAGGATTGCAACTTTTTTAGCATCATATTTTTCAATCGCTTTGTCGATTGCAGCCGGGATGGCCAATGCTTCAGGAAGCGAGTTGCGGAATACATAATCCCCTATTTGCGGGATGCCCTCTGCTGTAGTCGATGTTCCCATAATTGGGACTCCGTTTAGATCTGCCTCAGGGCCGACTACATTCATTTCTGTGCTTAAGGTAGGTCCGATAATGCCTGTCACATTCTCGGAATTCATTAATTTTTGAGCTGCTGTCAAAGCTTGGTCCTGCTTGCCTGCTGAATCTTCAATAACAAGGTTTATCTCTACCTCACCTTTGCTATTAATCTCCTCCTGCGCAAGTTTTAAGCCGTTGGTGATCGCTTCCCCATAAGCTGCTCCAGGTCCGCTGATATAGGAAATAACTCCTATATCTGCTTTGACTGCTCCTCCGCCGCTTTGCCCCTCTTTGTCCCCTGCAGCCTGGTTGCCGCCGCATGCAGACAGAACCAGCAAACTGGACAAGGCTGTTAATTTGGCAAATCTCTTCAACTGTTTTCTCATCTTCCAACCCCCGTTTTTTTCAGAAATAAATAAATATTCAAAACTATATTACTATTTAAATACAAATGCTTGGCAATGTAAATAATAATATGGAAACTTTTCTTACATATTATTTTTTTAACTGGATCGGAATCTCGGCAGTCTGGAAAATCTCACCTTCAATTGTCTTCTATCAACAAAAGATGGGGGAAATCTTTGTATTTTCGAAACATTGCCGGCACTTGTCACAGAATTGTAAGATTAATCTAAAGATATAACCAACTGGAGGTGCTATATAAATGGAAGCGATTACAAGGGACTTTTTCCTTTACTTATCTAAAAATGGATTTTTAAACAAAATTGCCCAAAACAAAGGCGGAAGTTTTGCAGCAGGAAAATTAATTGGCGGTGTGGATTTTAAAAGCAGCGTGCGCTTTATAAGAGACTTGAATAATCAAGGACTTTCTGTAACTGTTGACCATTTGGGTGAATTCGTTGATTCGGTTGAGGTGGCGAATGAACGGACAGAGGAATGTATCTCGACTATTGAGATGATCAGCAGAGAAGGTTTGGATTCGCAAGTATCCCTTAAAATGACTTCCCTTGGCCTGGATATTGATCATGATCTTGTCGTAACAAATATGACTAGGATTCTGGATACAGCTGAAAAGCACAACATTATGGTTACAATTGATATGGAGGACGTTCCCCGCTGCCAGGCAACTATAGACTTGTTTAAGCAGTTTAAAGAGAAATACAGCTGTGTTAGTACGGTTCTTCAGGCCTACTTATATCGCACTGAAAAAGACTTGCAGGATCTTGGCAAGTATCAGCCTTTTTTGCGGCTTGTAAAGGGAGCTTACAAAGAGTCACCTGAACACGCCTTCCCTGAAAAAAAGGATGTGGACGAGAACTATAAAAAGCTGATTGAACAAAGTCTGCTGAATGGAAATTATACGGCGATAGCTTCCCATGACGACCAAATCATCGAGTATACAAAAGAGTTAGCAAAGAAGCATAACATTCCAAACGATCGCTTTGAATTCCAAATGCTTTACGGCATGAGAAACAAAACACAGCTGGAACTCGCGAAGCAAGGCTACAGAATGCGTGTTTATGTACCTTATGGAATGGACTGGTACGGCTATTTCATGAGACGGATGGCTGAACGCCCCGCGAATATTGCCTTTGCTTTTAAAGGTATTTTCAAAGGATAATACACTAAAAATTATTTTTCTTTCAAAATATTAAAATCCGGCTATAATAAAAACAAAATATTATTTTTGCACATACAAATGGAAGATTTCCTAAGTAATGAGAAAGCAAGGCAGCACGCTTTCTCACAGCTTATTTTATCTAAATATTTACAAAATTAAAAAACACTATATCAAAGGGGGTTTATGTATGGATTATGCATTGCTAATATCCATTACCATCTATATGATCGGGATGCTTTGGATTGGCTATTACGCCTATAAACGAACGTCCAATCTATCAGACTACATGCTTGGCGGAAGAACACTTGGTCCTGCCGTTACCACTTTAAGTGCTGGTGCATCCGATATGAGCGGCTGGCTGCTAATGGGGCTTCCAGGTGCCATGTATGCCACAGGCTTAAGTGCATCCTGGATTGTTATCGGATTAACGCTCGGAGCATGGGCTAACTGGCTGTATGTTGCTCCGAGGCTGCGCACTTATACTGAAGTAGCTAATGATTCAATCACCATTCCTGGGTATTTGGAAAACCGTTTCGGCGATACATCCAAGATCCTTCGCCTGATTTCAGGATTAGTTATTATGATTTTCTTCACATTCTATGTTTCATCAGGCATGGTTTCCGGAGGCGTATTATTTCAAAGCACATTTGGTCTAGAGTATCACACAGGTTTATGGATTATCACCGGTGTAGTTGTTGCTTATACTCTGTTTGGCGGATTCCTTGCGGTTAGCTGGACAGACTTTGTTCAAGGTTTGATCATGTTTATTGCACTGATTCTCGTACCATTAGTAACATTGTTCCATGTAGGCGGATTCGGTCCGGCTATTGATACAGCCAGATCTATTGATCCGGCACTTCTTGATATCTTCACTGGGACAAGCCTGCTTGGCATCATCTCCTTGTTTGCCTGGGGTCTTGGCTACTTTGGACAGCCGCATATTATTGTCCGCTTTATGGCAATCAGTTCTGTAAAAGAAATCAAAAAAGCCACCCGCATCGGGATGGGCTGGATGATTTTCGCAAGCATTGGCGCAATGCTGACAGGTTTTATCGGCATTGCCTATGTTGCGGATACCGGGATAAACCTTGAGGATTCAGAAACCATTTTCATCTTATTGGGAGATGTCCTATTCCATCCGATTATTACTGGATTCTTAATAGCAGCGATCCTTGCTGCTATCATGAGCACGATTTCTTCCCAGCTGCTTGTGACTTCGAGTTCACTGACGGAGGACTTGTACAAAACGTTCTTCCGCCGTTCAGCATCAGACAAAGAGCTTGTCACGATTGGGAGACTATCTGTATTGCTTGTATCGATCGTAGCATTGGTTATTTCATGGGAGAAGAACGAAACGATTCTTAACCTAGTAGGCTATGCATGGGCAGGATTCGGAGCCTCTTTCGGACCGCTAATCATTCTTAGCCTTTACTGGAAGCGCATGACAAGATGGGGAGCTTTAGCAGGAATGGTTGTTGGGGCATGCACCGTTATAATTTGGTCAAGCGCAGGCTTATCCGGAATCCTTTATGAAATGATTCCGGGCTTTGCTGCCAGCCTCATTGCGATCATAGTGGTAAGCCTTCTAACAGCAAAACCTTCAACAGAAATAGAAAAACAATTCGACGACTTTGAGAAATCATTTAAATAACCTTTCATGCTAGGACTGGGCCAGAACGGCCCGGTCCTTTTATTTTCGACATTATTCGGGTGGTACCTGGTACTGATTTTCTCTATAATAAAAACAGCAACACTTAGGAGGTAGCCGAATGAGCCAGCCGCTGGAGAAGATTCTTAATATATCAGATATAGACGAAATAACGGAATTGGTCAGTACCTTTTTAAAGAAGCCTGTCGTCATCGAGGATGAGCAGTTTTCGCTGCTGGCCTACAGTTCATATTATATTGAGCATTTTGATCTGGCCAATCAGCAGACGATTTTTTCTAAAAGATGGCCTATTCCCATTTTAGAAAAGTTTATGGATGAAGGCATTGTCGATCAGCTGAAAACCATTCCTGAGCCATTCCGCATTAAAAGGATGGAAGATATCGGGCTTAACCAGCGTGTGGTCGTTAGCGCTAAATACAAGGATCAGATTTTGGGTTATATTTGGGTTCAAGAAACGGATGGATTGCTATCGGATAATGAAATGAAGTTTTTGCTTGAAATCTCTTTTCATATTGGCAAGCTTCTTTACCAGAAAAACTTACTAAAGCTGCGCAAAGATGAGGAGAAACATCAATTTTACAGAAAGATCATAGACCGGACATACCAAACGGAAGACCAAATCAAATGGGAAGCAGCCAATGTGAAAATCATCCTTCCGGAGGCATTCATCATAAATGTATTTACAGTCGCCAGGGCAGATGAAGAAATTTTTGCCGAGCTGACCGAAACAGTGCGCCTGTTTGCGAACGCACTCAGCCATCCGGCTCACATTTTTACAAACCAACTGGAGATTATTGTGATGATTGGCAGCAGCTCTCCAGCGCCAGGCAGCCTTTCAGAAGATGCACATGAATTAACCAACACAGTCCTTAGCCAATTTAAGCAGCAAGCAGTGTATGCGGGAATCGGCGGTGAATATACCTCCATCCTTAAACTGCGGAAAAGCTATGCAGAGGCGCAGGAGGTCATTAAAGCCGCCAAATTTATCGGCTCGCCTGAAGAATTGCCATATGAATATAAGAAACTGTGGGTCTTCCGGTATTTGGAGCCCATTGCACAGCATAACAGCAAGACGAATTACGTTAATGAAGACCTTTTGAAGCTGCAGAAAAAAGACCATGAAAGCCAGACCAATTTACTGAAAACACTTGAGGTTTATTTATTAAATAACTGCCGTCTCAAGCCTACAGCAGAACAGCTCTTCATTCACTCAAACACGTTAAAATACCGGATGAAGCAAATTACAGATTTAACTTCCATCGATTTTGACGATTTTAATACAAGATGCCAGCTATATATCGATTTACAGTTGCTGAAGCGTAAAAAATAAAGCTGATTCCTTGAATGGAGTCTGCTTTTATTTTGCTTTAATTGGGAATTTCAATGGAAACTTTGCTGGTATTTACTTTTCTTTAGATAATTTTCCACCAAGAAACTGAAAATTATGGAGAGTTATGACGACCTCTTTTTCCTCTGTCCTCTGAGTATCGGCTTCATGAAGCGTCTATGGCGTCCTTCTGCGAATTCTGTACTTTTGCATTTTGGTCATTCATCTTTATTTTAACATCTCGGCAACTCCACCTATTTTAAATACATTCCGCAGCATAAAAGTTCCAAAAAAAATGCCTGTCCGGGGATCAGGCATTTTAATTTTCTTCTTTTTCAGGCTTGAACAGAAAATACGAAATGGCACCGGATAAGAGCGCTGCACCGGCTGCTATTAACATTCTGATTGACATGTCTATTTGCTGATAATCCTTGTTAAGCATCCACATAGCGGCAGCTGCTACAAGAATCATGATGGGAATCACTATAAGTTTTCTATTTTTCAAGATTTCTTACTTCCTTTCATTGCACTTCACTATGGCGGGTTAGTCTACATTCTATTATATAAAAAATGAGAGCAAATGGATAATTACACACCTTTATTGCAAACCCTTCCAATTGTCATAATTATTAAACCTTATTTTTTTGGCCGAGTTCCCTTTACAAAGGGTCTTTATGGGCTTTATAATCCCGTTGTTCCACTTTTTACGGAAAGCGAAAAAAATGTTAAAAAAGGAGGTTGCGGCGATGCGACAAAAAATACTTTCCTTTTTATTGATAAATCTAGGAGCATTCCTTGTTTCAATAAATGTCCACTTTTTCTTGTCTCCCAATAATTTAGCAACAGGAGGAGTCAGTGGATTGTCGATTATCATGAATGATTTGTTCCCAGGGCTCTCAATCGGAACTTTCATGATTCTTGTCAATATCGTACTTTTTTTGGTCGGATTTATTTTTCTCGGCTCAGGCTTTGGTGCTAAGACCATTTATGCAAGCTTTGCCCTGTCATTTTATGTATGGGTGCTAGAAAAATTTGCCCCAATCAGCCAGCCGCTTAGCGATGATATTCTTATACAGCTGATTATCGGCCAATGCATCGCCGCAACTGGGATGGCAATTGTCTTTAATCAGCAGGCATCCACCGGCGGAACTGACATTATCGCTATGATTTTTAATAAATACTTAAACATTGAAGTAGGCCGGGGGGTGCTGCTGGCGGATTTATCGATTGCTCTATCCTCCGCCATCCTATTCGGGCCGCAAGTCGGCTTGTATGCGTTCTTTGGTGTCATCATAAATGGATTTGTCATTGATTATGCACTTCAGGAATTTAATTCAAATAAAGAAATCGTCATCATCAGCCGCCACAGCGATGAAATTAAAACCTATATTGTCCATGAGTTAGGCAAAGGTGCAACCATCCATATTGCTACTGGAGCCTTTACCTCAGACCAAAAAGAAGTGATTACGACCATCCTTGGCCGCAAAGATTTTACAAGGCTGAAAGGCTACATCACACAGGTTGATAATAAAGCATTTATCACCGTCCATACTATGAATGAAATTCTCGGACAAAACTTCAAACGATTAGCTTGACTATATAAAGTAGCCTCATCCACCGTGGATGAGGCTTTTTCTTCTTTTGCCATTACCTATAAGTACTCCCCTCCAGGAGTAAATGTCCTTTTTGCCAGTTCATTTTCAAGCATAAAAAATGCATTGCTGTCATCATCAATCCGTTTTAGCTTCTGAATCAAGCTATCAAATAAGGCTTCTTCCTCGACCTGCTCTTCAATGAACCATTTTAAAAAGGTCATGGTCGCATGCTCCCGCTCATCAAGGGCGAGATCTGACAAGTTGTAAATTCGGCTGGTTACTTCCTTTTCATGAGCCAGCCCTTTTTCAAACACATCCAGGACAGAGTTAAAGTCATTATTGACAGGCGGAAACCCTTCAACGGTCACCCGTGCCCCAATATCATTTAAGAAATTGTAAAACTTCATGGCATGGAAACGTTCTTCTTCTGCCTGGACTAAGAAAAAGTTTGCAAACCCATCCAGGTTTTCAGCGGAACAATAGGCTGCCATAGCTAAATAAGCATGCGCTGAATAATACTCATAATTCATTTGGCTGTTTAATTCTTTGATTAGTTTATCGCTCAACACCGCAATTCCTCCTATAATTCTTTCTTCTATTACCATTCCCAATGAGGACTGAATCAAGCGTAAAATCTTTACAAAATCCAAATTATTAATAGCTTTTTTCCGTTCTTTTCAGGATCAAAAATTGTGGAATTATTATAAAAAAATACTTATATTATCAGCAAGTTCAGGGATTCGTTTGAACAAGTTGAATCGTCTGCTGATAAATTAACCATGCTTAATAATGAAATGGAATAGAAAAAAGGCATAGCGCAGCTCCAAATGGGGCTGCGTTTTTTTGTTTTAGCCCTTTTGGTTTTAAAATAACCCCTTGTGGAAAAAGGGTAGAAAAGGAGGCGTTTACATGAAAGTGGTCGTTATCGGTGCCAACGGAGATGTTGGCGAGCATGTAGTCAGGAAGCTGGCAGAGAAAAACATAGAATCTCTTGCAGTTGTAGCCAATGAAAATCAAATTGAAGATTTAAAAAAGATTGGTGCGGCTAATGCAGTGGTATATGACGAACAAAATCTTTTATCCCAGCTTCAGTCATCAGATGCTGTCATTTACTTAACAGGTGTCAATCCGAAAAAGCACACAAGCAAAACCGTCATGGTTGACCACCAATCTGTTTCAGATACGATCCAATTAGCACACAAATCAGGTGTGAAGCGATTTGTGATGATGAGCGCAGTTAAAGCTGAAGAGAGAGAGAACGACCAATCCCGGACGATCGCTGCCAAAGATTTGCCTGAGGATATGCTAAAGGGTGCCAATTTTATTTATACAGTCGTACGACCTGGCCAATTAACAGATAAACCAGGGACCGAAATGGTAAAGGCAACCAATAAAATACATGATAGGTCAGCAGAAATCCCCCGTGAGGATGCAGCAGCAGTTCTTGTTGAATCTTTGGAACACGAAGCAGTTTTTAATAAAACGATAGAAGTATCCTCAGGTGACACCCCTATCCATGACGCACTAAACTTATTTTAATCGAAGGAGGACCATATGAGCTTAACAGATTATCTAGTTATTGCACTATTTATATTTATTGCACTTGTCATTTTAATACCAGTCTTCCTTTTTATCTATTGGTATATAAAAGATGACAGGCAAAAACAGCATTCCATACTCAGAAACTTTCCGGTTATCGGGAAGGTACGGTATATAACAGAAAAAATCGGGCCTGAATTAAGGCAATATTTGTTTAATAACGATACAGAAGGCAAGCCTTTCTCCAGGAAAGAGTATCAGGACGTCGTGAAAGCGGGAAAGTATAAAGAAAGACTAATAGGGTTTGGATCAATAAGGGATTTTGATGATGAAGGCTTTTATATTCGGAATACATTGTTTCCAAAGCTGGTCGATGAAATGAAGGTTGATAACACCAATAAAATTAAAACACGTGTTTATAAAGTTGATGGTAACAACTTGTTTTCAAGAAAGGAACATAGTGAAGAAAAACTGGCAGATCCCTTTTATTTGCGTGATGAAGATGCTGTCGTCCTGGGTGAAATCACCTGCAGACATCCATTCAGAGTCAAGGGGCTTGTCGGACAATCGGCCATGAGCTATGGTTCCCTTGGCGAAAAAGCCATCACTGCCTTGTCAAAAGGTCTTGGCCTAGCTGGCGGCACTTGGATGAACACCGGTGAAGGCGGTCTTTCCCAATATCATTTGGCAGGAAGCCCGGATATCATTATGCAAATTGGGCCGGACATGTTTGGCGTACGAAAACCAAACGGAGAATTTTCATGGGAGGAATTTAAAAAGAAAAGTGAAATCCCTGAGGTTAAAGCTTTTGAATTAAAGCTCGCCCAGGGTGCAAAAACCCGCGGGGGTCATGTTGAAGGCGAAAAGGTTACAGAAGAGATTGCCAGTATTCGCCTTGTTGAAGTCGGAAAAACGATTAACAGTCCAAACCGTTTCTATGAATTTGATGATGCCCCTTCCATGTTTGATTTTATTGAAGAACTGCGTAGTGTTGGCGGCAAGCCGGTTGGAATGAAGATCGTAGTCGGTGACCTTGATGCCCTCGAAAGGATGATTTCATATATGAAGGAAAGCGGCATAGGCCCTGATTTTATTACAGTCGATGGAGGTGAAGGCGGTACAGGTGCAACCTATCAGGAGCTCGCTGACAGTGTTGGTCTTCCAATCCAATCCGCTCTGACTGTGGTAGACGAAATGTTGAGACAGTATGAAGTTCGAGACCGTGTAAAAATCATCGCCTCCGGAAAACTAATTACACCTGATAAAATTGCGATCGCTCTTGCAATGGGCGCAGACCTCGTCAATATCGCCCGAGGCTTTATGATCAGCGTTGGCTGCATCATGGCGCAGGTTTGCCATACAAATCACTGTCCTGCAGGAGTAGCTACAACCGACAAGAAGCTCCAGGACGGATTGATTGTTGAGGAAAAACATTATAGAGTCTGCAACTACGTTATCTCTCTAAGGGAAGGACTTTACAATCTTGCCGCTGCTGCCGGAATTGAGAACCCTACCTTATTCGAAAGGAAGCATATTGTTCATAAAGATAAATTTGGCAGAGTCTCTCCACTCGAGGAAATTCTGCAGGCAGCAAAAAGAACACAAATGCAAAAGGAAGGCTGAAGAAGAAAAAAACCTGGTCCCAATTGGGATTAGGTTTTATTTATCTTTATTCAATATTTTTTCCGCATAAAGAGAATGACAGCAATTGAAGTTTCAGCATTTTACTGACTCCCTTCTTCGATTCTACAATCACATCCGCAACCCTCAGTGGAGCGTCCAAGTGTGGCCCCTCTTTTGTTGTGCTCATCCCGCACACTGGAATTTCAGAAAACTTTTCTGGAATAATCAAAGTACAGATCAGCTATATAGCCGATCTGTTTTTTTGTATGTCTATGGATTCATTTTAATTCCATTTGTGAACACTTCGTGAACACATCCATGTATATCTTTACTTTCCTTTTTTGCGGTAAAACTAAGCTTACAAAAAGGAGGAGAATATTGTGGAATTATCCTGGATGACTTTTATTATGATTATATTAGCAAGCTACCGCTTAACTCATTTAATTGTTTTCGATAAAATAACAGAGCCCATTAGGAACCTTTTTTTAGTGAAAAGAGAATCACCTTCCCACCAAATTAAGAAAGTACCAAAGTCGATGTTCGGATATTTGCTGACATGCTATTGGTGCACGGGTATGTGGTCAGCTATCCTGCTCGGATCGTTATACATCCTTCTCCCGTCATTGGGAAGGTATCTAATTTTTATTCTTGCTATTGCCGGCGGGCAAGCCATACTGGAATCATTTGTTGGCGTTAATATTAAAAAGACAGAATTATATGCTGATAAACTCAAGAAAGAGACTTTTAAAGCCAATTAGTAAGCAAACTGCCCCAGAGGCTTTGTTACTGTCCTGGGGTAGCTTTTAATAAGAAATAAGATTTACCATCTGCCCCTTTTTCTTACATAAAAACAGGACTATTGTGGGATTTTGTCGTTTTAAATCGAATTCCCCCTGCAATCAAGGTATAATTTAGATTGGAAAAAATAGATACATAGAAAATGCTTTATATAGGGGAGGATTTATATGATGGGATGGGTAATAGCCATTTTGTTTGGTTCAGCAGTCGTGCTGCTCATTTTATCGTTTTTTAAAACGACGCAATCCAAATCAAATCTTGAGCAACAAATTGATCAGGTTACTTTTTCATTAAAGAATGAAATCCACGAGCTGCAGCAGCAGATCAGGAATATTGAATTAGATGCAGAAATTACAGCACACCAATCAGGCTCAATGAAAGGATCATCGGAGGATCGCTTATTGCTGCGTGAGATTCTTGACCTTCATAAGCGCGGGTATTCTTTTGAGAGCATTGCCTTAAAAAAACAGCTTACACCTAATGAGGTGGAGCGGATGCTTTTACCTTATTTATCGAAAAGGGCTGAAAGGAGTATGGTTGCACAATGACACCTAATTCCTTGCGCAGTTTTGCAGCAGGCCTTTTAGTGGCTGCCATTTTGACTGGCGGTGCCTACTTTTTTGGTCCTTCTGAAGCAAAAAGTACGGAGAAACCGGGGAATAAAACAGAAAATGCGGCTAAACAGAAAATGCTGACTGACAAAGAAATGATCGATCTGCTGTCTTCTAAAGGCTTTGTGATAAATACAGAAGATGAGTGGAGCGATCAGCTCGCTGCCGCTGCAAAAGCCAATGAAAAAAAGGAAGAAAAATCGGAAGAGAAATCAAATAAGGAAACCGGCGAGAAGGTTGTCTATCGTACCATCTTGACCGTCTCGATGGGAATGACAAGCATCGATGTAGGAAATGCCTTAGAGCGTGCCAACATTATCGAAAGCGGAATCCAGTTTTACAAAGATGTTGAAAAACGCGGCTTGGCGAACGAACTGCGTCCTGGAACATTCGAAGTGGAAAGCGGAATGACAACAGATGAGATCATTTCGGTAATTTTTAAGTAGTTTTAATAGAAAAAGCTCCTTTTAGGCAATTAAAGGAGCTTTTTTCTATGGTTGAATCCTGAAAGATGAACGAAAGCTATTTATTTCGGGCATTAAAAACTTTTATTCTGCGGTTAGAAAGAATTTATGTGCGCATAGCCCCGATTTATATGCTGATAAAAAATTTTATGTGCGGATAGACCAGATTTATGTGCGGATAAAAATCTGATGGCTCCTTCACGTTTAAAGTTTTATCTTATGGTTCTGCTTAAGCCTGCTTACTCCTCCAAAAATCCGCGAACACTTCAACAAGCTCAGCAGGCGCTTCATACATGCTCATATGCCCTGCACCTTTAATGGTCACCTGCATGATGTTCGGCCCCACGACGGTAAAAGACTTCTCCGGCGGGACGATCTGGTCTTTTTCACCAGCGACAATTAATACCGGAAGCTTCGTATTTTTTAGAACATGATTCCGGTCCGGCCTCCGTTTCATCGCTTTCAAAGCCGCTTTTGCACCTTCCGGATTAGTGCCATAACCAATCTCTTTTGCCTGTTGAAGTTCTTCAGGGTGCTTTTCTCCTGACGCAAAAAGATTGGGAACGAGTCCATCAACAAAGGATTTAATTCCTTCTGCATCGATTTTCCCAGCCGCCACTCCCCTCCCCTTCTTCCCTTCTTCAGAATCCGGGTTGGCTGTTGAATGGACGAGAGAGAACTGTTTCAGCCTGTCCTCATAAGCTTCAGCAAAAGCAAGTGTTACATAGCCGCCAAGCGAGTGGCCAATGAGAGACACTTTCTCCAATCCCAGCTCCTCAAAAATACCTTTAATCATTTCTGCCATCGTTTCAACTGAAATATCTCCCGCAGGCAAACCAGAACCTCCGTGTCCGGGAAGGTCCACCGCAATTAATCGGTGTTTCTCTGCCAGTCCAGGAATCACCTGCTGCCAATAGTCCTTGCTGCCGCAGAATCCGTGAATCAGAACAATTGGATCTCCCTGGCCTTCATCATAGTAAGATATTGCTGTTCCATTAACTTCTGCTCGTTTAGCATCCATTCTAAACACCCGCCTTATTTTGCTAGTACATCCTGGTATTCACTTTTTCGATCAAAGACAACTTTCGCGTAAGAGCAAACCGGTACAATCTTAAAGCCCTTCCCACGCGCCTCCTGTACAACACTTTCTACTAACTTTCCTGCAATTCCCTGACCGCGGAGTGAATCACTCACATACGTATGGTCAATCGTTACCTGAGATTCACCGCTTGGTACAAAAGTAATTTCAGCGGCCATATTCCCTTCTTCATCATTTACAAAAAAGCGGTTCTCTTCTTTTTGAATTTCTGCACTCATTTAATTCCCTCCTAATAAGGTTTCCAAAGCTCAACTGCTAATTCTAATATGTCCTTATGCTTGTATATTAGCATATTAATTGGAAAAATTATCTTACCTGGGTTCTATAAAATTTCCCTCTTTTCTGACGCCCTTAAACACGATCACTCAAATTTTCTTTTCCTCTATACTTTTATCAGAATATTCATTATAATAATTCGAATAGCGTAATAATTCCATTTCCCTTTAGAGCACTATTTAGACATAGCGGGGTGAAAAAATGTTTCCTGTAAAAATAAATAAAAATACAGTTTTAATACTAGGCATCATCTTTGTTGCTTTTAATCTTAGACCTGGCATAACTGCTGTTGGACCGCTGATTAGTTCAATCAGATATGATATTGGAATCTCAAATGGGCTGGCTGGCCTGCTCACGACCCTTCCTTTGCTGGCTTTTGCCCTTCTTTCTCCTTTTGCGCCAAGAATCGCCCAAAGATTTGGCAATGAAATGAGTATTTTGGGCGGACTCGTTGTACTGGGGGCGGGAATAATCATCCGCTCTACCATCTCTTTATTTTTGGGTACGGCTTTAGTCGGCATGGGAATCGCGGTATGCAATGTCCTTCTCCCTGGAATAGTAAAGGAACGCTTCGGAAAAGTGGGATTGCTGACAGGGGTTTACACATTTTCCATGGGACTGTGGGCAGGCCTGGCCCCTGGACTAAGTGTGCCTCTAGCAGAAAAATGGGAGATCGGCTGGTCCTGGTCACTCGGCGTTTGGATTATTTTGGTGGTAATGGCCGTTCTGATCTGGCTGCCACAGCTTAAAGCAACAAAGGAGAACACCGACAGGCAAATTGTCTCCTCCAATTCTTCTCTCTGGCAATCCGGTATCGCCTGGCAGGTGACCCTTTTTATGGGCTTGCAATCACTAGTTTATTTCTCCTTTATCACTTGGCTGCCTGAGATTCTTAATGATCGGGGATTTAATATCGAAACAGCAGGCTGGATGGTCACACTGCTGCAATTTTCAGGTCTGCCAGCTAATTTTATTATCCCTGTTCTTGCAGACCGGCTTCCAAACCAAAAAGCGATAGCTGTTGGAATTGGCGTCTTTTGTACTGCTGGTATAACAGGGCTTCTTCTTAATATAAATTCTTTTATAATCATAGTGGGCATTATACTAATCGGCATTGCTTTAGGTGCGGCCATCAGCCATTCATTAACATTGATCGGTTTGCGTGCGGCCAATGCTAAACAGGCTGCCGAATTATCAGGCATGGCTCAATCGGCAGGTTATTTGCTTGCTGCCCTTGGCCCGTTTTTGATCGGTTATATATACGACTTTTTTCATAATTGGACACTTCCGTTAATCCTGCTAGTTTTGGCTACAATTGTTTTCACACTGGCCGGAGTCGGTGCAGGGAGAAATCAATATGTATTGGAAAAAGTCTTTATAGATAGAAAGAAATCCCCTTCTACGATTGTGTAGAGGGGCTTCTTCCTTCTTCCTAAATCTTTACCGCCTTTTATGGAATCCTTAATTGTCCTATAGTAATGAATGCTGTTATTTTCTAAATGTTCATTCTGCACCTGCTTCTAATAAAATTTCCTCTATTTCTTTATATCCTTTTCTTCTAGCAAGCTCAATCGGAGTCACTCCATATTGATCTGCCAATTCAGTATCGGCACCGTTTTCAAGCAATAGTTTAATAATGGCCTGCTGCCTTGTGTCGCCATTATTCAATACGATGGCTTCAATCAAAGGTGTCCAGCCGCAATAATTTGTATGATTTACGTTAATATCTGTTGATGTTAAAAGCTCCCTGACCACCTCGATATGCCCCTTTTCACTTGCCGGAGTAATTCCCACACCACCAAATCGGGTGACAAGATTTAAGTTAGCGCCTGCACTTATCATTAATCTTACTAGCTTTAAATCTCCATTAATGCACCCAAATAAAAATGGATTTAAACAAGTTTGATCTTGCCGATTAATATCTGCACCTGCATCAGCCAGATACTTTACGACATCATAATGTTTATTCATTGCAGCCAGCAATATGGCAGTCCGCTTCTTTTTATCCTGCATGTTAATATCTGTGCCCAGCTCAAGGGATTTTTTCAAACTCTCTAGATCGCCTGTTCTCGCTGCATCAAAAAATATTTTGCTTTCATTCGTCTTAATCATAATATCCTCCCAAATTTAAAAGTTTGTAACCATTCATTTCTTTAAGTTATTAAAATAGGAAGCCCAACCTTCGGACTTCCGCATCACGCTATGATAACTGGCCTGAAACCATCTTTCCTTTAAAGATTACCGCTTCTCGCTTAGTCGTTCTTGCTACTGCTTCGGCAGAACAGGAAGCATCGAGAAGAACTAAATTTGCATCATCTCCCTCAAGCGGCCACGCTACCTCGCCATCCTTGTTTAGTGGGACAGGACCCCCAGTAGCCCATTTTAAAGATTGTGCTAAGGAAAGTTCATCGCTCTTACGGTAAAGTTCGCCATATCGCGTTACCTTTTCTAATAAATCTCCATTCCCGAAAGGTCCCCAGGAATCATAGAAACCATCGCATCCCAGATAAACATTTACCCCTTTTCGGTCCAAAAGTTCAATTGGAGGGAGTGATTTTGTTATTGGGATGGTGGACATGATCGACATTCCGAGCTCACTCAATTTATCTGCAATTTCTTCTGCCTGCGGGACAGGAATTTCACCCAAGCTGAACGCATGGCTCACAGCAGCGCGATTGTGCCACTTTGCATCTTCGACCATCTCAGCAAATTTATCTACCGTATAATACCCTACATGTCCGCCGTCATGTAAATGGATGTCTATATCTGCATTAAATTCTGTACCAAGATTCATTATTTCATAGAGTGATTTTTCAATGTTACGGTCAATTCCTGCAGGATCAAGACCACCAACAATGTTAGCTCCGGATCTCATGGCTTCTTTCATAAGCGGAATCACATTTTCTCTTAATAAACCGTGTTGAGGAAATGCAACAATTTCATATGTCAACTTATCCGAATAGTCCTCTAAGGCAGCTTTCACGCCTTCCAGGTTTTTCAAGCCTATATAGGGATCAATATTTACATGGGTACGAATATGAGTTGAACCCTTTGAAAGGAGAAGCTCGATCATTTTGCTTGCCCGCTGTTTGGCTGTAGGAGCTAATTCCTCAAGCTCCATTGCTTCATATTGCAAACGTTCTTCTAAATTTTTGACCGTCCTGCATGCCTTCCAATCAAGAGATAGATAGGTTTTATCAAGATGATTATGCATCTCCTTAAAAGAAGGCAGCGCTAGAAATCCTTTGCCGTCCACTGTTTCTTCATTCTCGGAAATTTCAAAACTGCTGATTTGTTTTTCTATTATTTTTCCATCTTCTATTTTCAAATGGAAGAGTTCTGTTTTTGTAATGTATGTCCCCTTGTCATCTTGAAGATATCCTGTTTCCAACTTAATATTTGTTAGCCAATACGGAGTTGACATTGTATTTCCCCCTTTGCTCTTTTAAGTTATGCATTCATAGGATCCATTTCTGTTAATTTACTTTCAACCTTCTTGCCTTTGAAAAATAATGACTCAACAGTTGCCCTTCTAGCAATTGCCTCTGCTGAACATGTCGCATCAACTAATATCATCGTCGCATCATCACCGACTTTTGGCCAAACTCGTTCACCATCTTTATCTAATGGAGTAATCCCGCCGGTTGCAAATTTCAAAGCAGATGATAAGGAATATTCATCAATCAATCGGAATCTTTCCGCAAGAGTTCCAAGCTTCTGGATGGTGTTCCCTGTTCCAAATGGGGACCAATGATCAGTGATGCTGTCATGCCCTACAGACACTTGAATGCCATACCCATCAAGCGCTAAGACTGGAATAGTTGGACGATTAATTGGAATAGTGGTAGTCACATCAATCTCATGTTCTTTTAGTATTGCCGCCATTTCAATAAGCGTTTCTCCATGCAGATCACCTAAAGCAATCCCATGGCTAATCGTCGTCTTTCCTATTAGACCTGCTTCTCTTGTGTAATCAGCCATTCTCTCGAATGTAAAAGCTCCCAATGTGTTAGGGTCATGAAGATGGATATCGACTCCTTTTTTATGTTCAACCGCAATTTCAAATATTGTATTCAGTGACTTTTCAATGTTCCGGTCTACTGTAGCCGGATCAACACCGCCAACTAAGGTGGCTCCATTTTTCATTGCATCACGAATTAATTGAACAGAATCACTTCTTAGGAGTCCGTGCTGCGGGAATGCCACGATTTCATATGTAAGAACATCTTCATATTTTTTTAATGCATTTACAGTAGCTTCTAAATTTTTTAGTCCAATTACTGGGTCGACATTACAATGCGTGCGAATATGAGTATGGCCATTTTTCAAATACAGCTCAATCATTTTTTCAGCACGCTCTTGTGCGGTTGGAAGAAGCTTTGGCAAAAGCTCTTTTTCCTCTTCTAATCTGGTGAAAATTCCTTTTGTGATTGGCGTACAGGCTTTCCAAGGACCTCCATAATAAGTTTTATCAATATGAATATGCATATCTCTAAATGAAGGAAGTAAAAGCTGATGCTTGGCATCGAACTGGTTTTCATCGGAACCTGGAGCACTTTGGGTGATTTCTGTGATTTTTCCACCCTCCATTTTCAAGTGGCAAATTTCTGTGCTGGTACCGGCAATTCGTCCATTTTCGTAAATGAACCCTTTTTCCAGACGAACATTTGTTATCCATTGAGTAGTCATATCAATTCCTCCTAAAGTTGAGAATGAAGGAAAAGTACTTTTTGAACAAAAGTACTTTTCCGGTTTTTCGATGTTAATTTATCATTACCATCGACTTCTATTTACTCAATTACTGCATCATCAATCATCAGGTAGTTTGCAGCATTTAACCAAAAGCCGCTTACATTTTTACTATGGGCAGCCATATGTTCGTAGTTGCGGATCGGAATATAAACGGCATCCTCTAATTCCATTTGCATCACTTGCTCATAAAGCTCTTTACGCTTTGCTTCGTCAGTCTCTCTGCGTGCCGCTTCTATCATTTTGTCTACCTCTGGATTACTGTAATAGAAATGGTTTCCAGGAGGTCCCTGTGAAGCAGTGTGGAACAGGTTGTACTGGTTATAGTCTCCATCCCCTGTTGCATTTCCCCATCCGCCAATAAATAGATCATGTTCTGATTTATCAATCGTATCGATATAAGCACCATATTCCATTACTTGAATGTCTACCTCAACGCCTATCCCCTTTAATTGGGATTGAATAACTTCAGCCATATTGATACGTTCTTTTCTATCGCTGGTGAGCAATTTGAGCTGGAGTCCATCTTCATATCCGGCATCTTTTAACAATTTTTTTGCTTCATTTAAATCATAATCATAAGGCTTTACATTCTCACTGTGGCCAAAAACCTTTGGGCTCATAGCCGCATTTGCAAGTGTACCTACGTTGTTATAAACCCCTTTTATGATCGCTTCTCTCTCAACGGCATGGCTAATTGCTTTACGGACTTTAACATCATCCAGAGGTTTTTTCTTTGTATTAAACCCGATATATTCAACAGCAAGTCCCTCTGCACGGAAAAGCCCCATAGAATCGGATGATTCAATTCGTTCAATTTCCGTAACAGGCACCTGATCGTTAATATGAGCCTCCCCTGTTTCGATCATAGCCAATCGAGTTGCATCTTCTGGGACAACTTTAAAAACAACCCGGTCAATTTTTGGCTGTTTCCCCCAATAGTTTTCGTTTTTCTTCAAAGAAACTTCCTGGCCGGTCTTCCAGGCTTCAAATACAAATGGTCCTGTACCAACTGGATGTTCAGTCAGCTTTTCAGGGTTTTCAGCTAATGCTTTGGGGCTTATGATACTTCCTTCGTTACTTGCCAGAATTGAGAGAAGCGGAGCATAAGGATATTCAAGTAATAATTGTACTGTGTATTCATCAATAACTTTTACTTCATTAATCATCGCGAATTTCTCTCGCTGCGGGGATCCTGTGTTTGGATCCAGCAAGCGGTCAAAGGTTGCTTTTACTGCTTCTGAGTTAAACGGAGTCCCATCATGAAAGGAAATGCCCTCTTTCAGCTTAAACTCCCAGGTCGTATCATCAATGACATTCCATTCAGTTGCCAGAGAGGGCTGAATGTTCATGTCTTTATCTGGTTCTACTAAAGTTTCATATACTTTTTGATAAATAATATTTGCAGAAGGTATATCTGTAATAAAGTGAGGATCTAATTTTGTTGCATCAGATAAACGAACAACTGTAAGTGTACCCCCTTCTTTCTTCCCTTCCGTTCCATTAGCAGGACTCTGTTCTGTATTTGATTGTGTAGAACAAGCTGATACAAACAACATCATTAAACATAGAAAAACCAGCAGCATTCCATTCTGAAATAGTTTTCTATCTTTTTTCATTCTTTCTCTCCCCTTTTTTTGCATTTTCGAAATATTTAAACGTTAAAAACCTATTTTCACCATCCCTCCGTAACTACTTATCTGCATTATAGAAGATGTTGAATTTCAATATTTACAGAATATTTACGTGTTTTTTAAAGATTTTGACAACTATTTTAAAAGATATTTACTTTACTGGTAATTTTGATAATTTTAATAAAACATCACTCATTTTTATACCAAACTGCTTTGAAAGGAGGAAGGGTGATTTCTCATTCAGAATTTTAATTCAAAAAAATTTTATAGGGGGGAAATAAGATGACAGTTGAAGTAAAAACCGAACAGCCTAATATTGCTGCAAAGTCTTTCATAAGTAAAAAGGAATCAAGATTAAAAGATTTTCTATCTATATTAATCCAGAATAAAGCGGCTTTAGTTGGAGCCATAATCATTCTTATTTATATCTTCATGGCAATGTTTGCACCGCTGCTGGCTCCTTATAGTCCATACGAAATTGATTTGGAAAATAAATTGACACCTCCATCCTCTGAGCATTGGATGGGAACAGATGATAAAGGAAGAGATATTTTAAGCAGGATCCTATATGGGTCAAGGCTGTCCATGGGGGTAGGTTTTGCTGCTGTATTATTCGGTGCATTCTTTGGAATTATTTTTGGGTTAGTAGCCGGCTACTATGGAAAATGGGTTGACACCATTATCATGAGAATGATGGACGTCATGCTTGCATTCCCAGGAATCCTATTAGCCCTTGCCATCATCGCTGCTCTTGGTCCTAGCCTTATCAATGTAACAATAGCAGTTGGGGCTTTCTCTGTTCCTTTATTTGCCAGGATTGTTCGCGGATCTACTTTAGAAGTAAAACGCCTTGAGTATATTGATGCTATCCGCTCGCTAGGAGCAAATGATTTAATAATTATTGCCAAACATATTTTTCCAAATATTCTTTCACCCATTATTGTACAGGGAACGCTGCGATTAGCTACAGCCATTTTATCAGCCGCTGGATTATCATTCCTTGGCCTGGGTGCCCAGCCACCATCACCAGAGTGGGGAACCATGCTTAGCAGCGGAAGAGATTTCTTATTCTCAGCACCGTATATTGCCTTATTTCCGGGCCTCGCCATTTCCATTCTAGTTCTTGGATTCAATATTTTCGGTGACGGCTTGCGGGATGCATTTGATCCGAGAATGAAAAAATAAAGAGCCTATGAGGAGGTTATATCTATGCTGATGTTTATATTACGCCGGGTCTTCCAAACCATTCCGGTTATTATTGGAGTTACTTTTGTTGTCTTTTTTATCATGCAGCTCGTTCCGGGAGATCCTGCCGTACTGCTTGCAGGTGAAGGTGCTTCAAAAGAAACAATTGAAGCCATCCGTGAACAACTTGGATTAAATCAGCCTCTATATATCCAATACTTTGAGTATTTAACAAATGTTTTTAGAGGGGACTTAGGTGTTTCATTAAAAAATAGCCAGCCCGTCCTTGATGAGATATTGGTAAGATTACCCATAACAATTGAACTTGCCTTTTTTAGTATCATCATAACAATCGTGCTGGGAATGGCTGCAGGAATCATATCAGCTGTCAAACCTTATTCTTTGACAGATGTCAGCGTTATGCTTGTTGCACTCCTGGGAATTTCTCTCCCAAGTTTCTGGTTTGGTCTAATGCTAATGTATTTCTTCTCTGTTAAACTGCAAGTCTTGCCAGTTGCAGGATGGGATAGCCTTCTGCATGTAATCTTGCCAGCCGTAACCCTTGGAGCTGGCGGAGCGGCAATTGTTGCTAGAATGACAAGGTCAAGCATACTGGAAGTTATTCGCCAGGATTATATTAGAACAGCGCGTGCAAAAGGACTTCGTGAACGTATCATTATATATAAACACGCTCTTAGAAATGCACTGATTCCAGTCATTACAGTTGTCGGGCTTCAGTTTGGCGCTCTGCTTGGAGGTACTGTACTGGTTGAATCAATATTTGCCATTAATGGCCTAGGCAGAATGATTGTTGATGCGATTCGAATGCGTGATCTTCCAATGGTCCAGGGCGGCGTTTTGTTTGCCTCACTTATTTTCGTAACCGTAAATTTATTCGTAGATGTCTTTTATCGGTTCTTCAATAAACGAATTGAGTTAAATTAAGTTAAGGGTGGGTGACCTGACCGTGAACAAAAAAAATAAGCTTATTCTTGAAGTAAAAGGGTTAAAAACGCATTTCACAACAAAACGCGGAGTAAGCAAAGCCGTTGATGGCATCGATTTTACATTGCATAAAGGTGAGACTTTGGGAATTGTAGGAGAATCGGGATGCGGGAAAAGTATGACCTCCCTTTCCATTCTCCGCCTGATCCCTTCTCCTCCGGGGAAAATTGCTGGCGGATCCGTTTTATTTAAAGGAAAAGATTTAGTTACAATGACAGAGGATGAAATGAGGAAAATTCGAGGAAATGAAATATCGATGATTTTTCAGGAACCTATGACTTCATTAAATCCTGTAATCCCAGTTGGGGAACAAATTGCGGAAGCTTTGAGGCTGCATCAAAAGATGGGAAAAAAAGCCGCCTGGGAAAAGTCAGTTGAAATGCTGAAGCTGGTAGGAATCCCTTCTCCTGAAAAGAGAGCTAAACAAGAACCTTTCCAGTTAAGCGGCGGGATGCGCCAGCGAGTAATGATTGCAATGGCCCTTGCCTGCACACCGGAAGTATTAATTGCAGATGAACCAACAACAGCATTGGATGTTACGATTCAAGCGCAAATACTGGAGCTGATTAAAGAGCTGCAGACAAAAATAGGAATGGGCGTAATAATGATTACTCACGATTTGGGTGTAGTTGCAGAAACATGTGATAAGGTAGCCGTTATGTATGCCGGAAATATTGTCGAGCACGCTTCTACTGAGCAATTATTTGCTAATCCCAAGCACCCTTATACTCAGGGGCTGCTGAACTCATTGCCTAAGATCCATGAAGATCAAGACGAATTAATTACGATTGACGGCAGTGTCCCTAGCCCATACAATATGCCAGCCGGATGCCGCTTTGCTTCTAGATGCCCATATCGGGAAGACATATGCATAACACATCAGCCAAACCTTATAAATCAGTCTGATGGGGTTAAAGTGCGGTGCTGGAAATATACAGACGAATGGACTGGCAATAGAGATAAAGAGGGGGTTATCTAGCATGGAAACAGCAGAAAAAAAGATCATCTTGCAAGTGGACCATTTAAAACAATATTTTCCTGTGAAGAAAGACTCCTTCTTCAAGCCAAAAGCATATGTAAAAGCGGTGGACGATATTTCATTTGAGCTATACGAAGGTGAGACATTAAGTATAGTTGGAGAATCAGGCTGCGGTAAATCAACTACAGGACGTGCAATTTTAAGACTTGATGAGCCGACTGATGGAAAAGTTCATTATATGGGGCAAGATATTTTGGGACTAAATAAAAAGGAAATGAGGAAACTTAGAGGAGATTTGCAGGTTATTTTTCAAGATCCTTTTGCTTCTCTTAATCCTCGGCAAACAGTTAAGCAAATTTTAAATGAAGCAATGGCCATCCAGGAAGTAGTTGACAAGCCAAAGCGAAAGGACAGGATGCTGGAATTACTTGGCTATGTTGGTCTTTCTGCAGAATCCCTTGATAGATATCCGCATGAGTTTAGCGGTGGACAGCGCCAGCGTATCGGGATTGCCAGGGCGCTGGCGGTTGATCCGAAACTAATTATTTGCGACGAAGCTGTATCCGCCTTGGATGTATCAATCCAAGCACAAATTCTCAATCTCTTGAAGAATTTGCAAAAACAATTTAAACTGACATTTCTTTTTATCTCTCATGATCTGAGTGTGGTCAGGCACATTTCAGACCGGGTTATGGTGATGTATTTAGGAAAAGTGGTTGAAATAGCAGAGAAAAAAGAACTGTTTGATTCTCCACTCCATCCATATACACAGGCCTTATTATCTTCTATTCCTGTTCCGGATCCAACTTTAAAAAGAGACCGTGTCATTTTAAAAGGAGATGTGCCGTCACCCATAGATCCTCCTAGAGGCTGCCGGTTCCATACACGCTGTCCCTTTGCTGTAGAAAAATGCAAGCAGGAAGAACCACCCTTAAGGGAGCTTGTGAAAAATCATTTTGTAAGCTGTCATATTGCAGAAGATTTGCCAGTTTAAAACAAATACATCTATTTTGCTTAAAATGTTATATTAAAAAAGGGAGATGTTCGCATACATCCCTTTTTTAATACTTAAGGAGAAACATGTACGATGCTGCCTATTGAATCCTTCTCCATTTATATTATGTTTTGTGTTCTGGTTCCTTTGCTGGGATCCTTTACCTTGCTATTTTTGTTTGTTTTTGAAAAAAGAATTGATTTGCTTGAAAGACAGAAACGTGAGATAGCTTTAGAGAGAGAATTGCAAACAGCTTTATACAATCAATTGAATCAGGAAATACAGCCGCATTTCTTTTTTAATACCTTAAATTCAATACTGGCTTTGGCAAGACTGGACCGCAAAACAGAATTAATTCGCTCCATAGAGACTCTTTCAAAACTTCTAAAATTTAAGTATCGAACAATTAATAATTTCATACCAATCGAAGATGAGCTTACTTATGTAAATTATTATCTAGAGATACAAAAAACCAGGTTTAGAGATCGGCTTCACTACGAAATTCAATTGGACAAACATGTAAATAAAGCTATTATTATTCCTTTTTTAATTCAGACTCTTGTGGAGAACGCTTTTAAACATGCTTTTGAAAGACATATTGGTAATGCCTTTTTAAAAATTAATGTTCTAAAAATAGAATCATCAATACATGTATCTGTGTGGAACAACTCATTTGAAAGCACTGAAACCAGTCACTCTGATGGGGGGCTCGGATTAGAGAATATAAAAAAGAGACTTGAGCTACTGTTTCCGGAAGATGAAACTTCTGTTCAATTAAGGAACGAAGGGGGCGGAACAGCTGTTTTGGCTATTTTCCCCTTTGTAATTAAGTCAGAAAAACTGGAAGGTGAAAAAGTGCAATGAATATCTTGCTTGTAGACGATGAACCAATTGAACTGGAGCAATTGGAATATCTCATTCAAAAGAAATTTTTAAACTGGAAATTTTTCAAGGCACAAGATGCCTCCCAAGCCCTCCAAATAATTAAGCAGCATGACATCTTTCTCGCTTTCCTTGATATTCAGCTCCCAGGCAAATCCGGTCTTGATTTAGCTATGGAACTTTCCGTTAACAATGATATCGATATAATTATGGTCACTGCCTATCAAAACTTCAAATATATCCAAACATCACTCAGGCTTGGAGTTATTGATTACATTACAAAGCCTGTCATTGAGGAGGAGTTATTGTCAGTTTTGGCAAGGTATGAACGAATAGGCAGTTACTCGGAGCAAATTGTAAAAGCTTTGCAAATTATACAAAAAGAATATAGCGAGAAACTAACCTTGAACTATTTAGCTTCTAAAATTCATATTAATTCAGCCTATCTGAGCAGAAAATTCCATGAGGAAGTGGGAATGGGATTTTCCGAGTACCTAAATGAATTTCGATTAAAACAGGCCCAGAAAATGCTGATTGAAAGTCCAGATTTAAGTATTAGCGCCATTTCAGAGAAGTGTGGCTTTAACAGCCAGCATTACTTCAGCCAGATATTCCGGAAAATGACTGGCCAATCACCTAGGGATTACCGTCTGAAGGAGACTTCCCAATGAAAAAAAACGATTTCCAATTTTACATAAGCGGAGCATTCCACCTGGGAATCGGTTTTGGAATTGTTAGTCTTTTGTCCAGATGGGTAACTGGGAATACAATTCTCTCCTCTCCAGAAACATTAATCAAGTATGGACTAACCGGAGGAATCGGCTATTCGCTTATGGGCGCGCTTGCGCTAATTTTATTCGGAATTTTAGCAAAAAAGATCCGGGATCGGTTCCATGATCAGCAAACAATAGGTGATGTCTTAAGGGAAAGATTGACTCCAGGCGGTTATTGGTACATGATCTCTATTCTTCTCGTGATTAGTATTCATTCCATATTTGTCCAGGCTATGGGTGCAGGAATTCTTTTGCATATGATTTTTCCATGGCCAGTTTTTTCTGGAATGGCTATATTTTTATTGTTTTGTTTTTTTATTGGCGGAGCAGGAGGTATGCAAAGAATCCATCAGCTTGCAGGAATCAATGTAGTGTTGATATTCAGCGCGGTCATAATTATTCCTGTTTACTTTTATATCCAGGAAGGGGTATATCCTGTTTATGAAGGGATTAAGTTATATCATCCATATATACTTTATGTTAAAAATACAGAAGCTATTTGGTTTATTTTCACTGCCATTTTAATAGGCTTTGGACAAGTTATAGTTGATCGTGCCTCATGGCAAAGAGTCTTTATCATACAAAAAGAAAAACTGCGAATGACCTTTACATTAGCAGGTTTAATATGGGCAACCATTCCGCTTGCATTATCATCTTTAATAATGATTATTATTTTTGGGAGAAGCTATGATTCAATTTATTCTTTATTATTTGAGCTTGTTGGAAAAATCAATTCAACTTTGCTTATTGTCTTATTTATTCTTTTTTGCTTTAGTTCCATTTCATCTGCTATTAGCGCAGAATTGCATGCTACTGTCACATTAATAATTAAAAATATATTCGATTTACTCCATCCCCTGAGCAATAAAGAAAAGTGGAGATATACTTATATTTTTTCCGGAATCATTTGTTTATTTTTACTTATTATCGTAAGTATATTACCTCCTAACCCTCTTGAACTGTTGTTTTTTTTCGGAAATATCTATGCTTCAATGATCGTGCCAATGCTATATATTATCCTAGGCAATAAAACATTGCCTGCCCTCATTCCCTTAGCTTCAATCATTGGGACAGCCGGGGGCTTTGCTGCTTTGCCTATTGTGGAAAATCTCATAACGATTTGGATCAGTTTTTTCATATCAAGCTTAATTTGTTTAGTTTATTTCATCTATAATATTTTAAAAATGAAGTTGTCGTATAAATTCTCAAAGAGATATTAGCTTGGGAGCGGACTTGCTTTTGTTTAATCTTTTTCAGGATCAATCGCATTTATGTATTTGAATTAACCGATCCTTCTCTGCCAGATACATTTATATAACATCTGGCAGAGAAGGAAAAGTATGTGCCTGTACGAAATTTTGCATTTAATATCTTGTTATATCCATTGGCAAAGAACCGGCAGCAAAGCCGACAAATAAAAATCTTTCCTCACCAGTATTTCTCATCCCATGAATCTGGTTAGGCTTGGCAAGGATCACCATGCCTTTCCCTATTTGGATTTCATTCTCCAAGTCCGGGAAGTATGTTCCTGTTCCCTCGATACAAACCCAAATATCGTCTACATTTGAATGGGAATGCAAGTATACTTCCTGTCCTGGTTCCAGACACCAAACAGCACCTACCGTTTTATCTGTTTCATAAAAATAGTTCTTTTGAGGATTATTAGGATCAAATTTTGCTATCTTATCAATTTCAAAAACTCTTTCTTCCATGATCTGCTGAATGTTTGACACTGCCATTACTCCTCCCCATATATTTTTTTATCTAAATATTCTGTTAAATTTGCCTGTTGATTTCCGCTGCAGGCACTCGCTTTCCGCGGGCGGTCCAGGAGCCTCCTCGGTGCTCGCACCTGCGGGGTCTCCCGTTGACACGCTACTCCCGCAGGACTTTGAGTAAGCTTCCTTGAGTAAACACCGCACGAAGGAAATGCGAATGCATTTTCGAGGATCTCGTACCTTTTCGCTCCAATCAACAGGGTGCTAAAAATCAACAATAAGCTTTAAAATAGCCTATCTAAAAATAAAACAGGCTATTACAGTTCCGCATCCCGATTGCAATCCTTGGAGTAGACATAGGTTAAATTTTCCCTCCCCACAGCATAGGCTGCCTGGTGTACATAAGGACCCATGAAAATATAATCACCTTTTTTGACTGGAATCCACTTATTATCGAGATTATACATCCCTTCCCCGGTAAGTATATATGCACCGTGCTCTTGAACATGTGTTTCAATAAACGGGTGGCTGGCAGCAGGATCGAAAGACAAGATATGGAAATTCATATCAAAATCCAAATCAGCAGGCAATAGATCTTTTATGTTTACATTGTGCATATCATCGTAGTTCCTGTATTCAATTCTGTTTGCATGGCCGGATACAGCCCATGGCTTTCGCCCTTTAAGAGGACGGTATTTTTGCTTGTATAAAAAGAGCTTAGAGTCCCCATCCTTCATATTTTCCAGATGCATCTTTACTCCCGGCGGGCAGTAAAGATATCCGCTTTCCTCCAAGATAAACTCTTGCTCGCCTGCAACAGCCTTCAATTTCCCCTCTATAATGTAGACAAATGTCTGTATATCTTCTTGGCCCCCAAACCCTTCACTATTACCGCCCCCTTTTTTCATTGTCACATAGTAGTCGACAAAGCTTGCCCCAAGCTTGGGCGAACCTAAAATAGAAATAATACAATTATGAAATCCAGGAATAACATTGTTCACTAATCCTTCAGGTGCAATTAAGGCGTACTTCCCATGTTCTATTACAGACCTGCTTGATAATAAGTCGTTTGGATAGCCCATTCAAAAACTCCCCTTTATATCAATTTTATTTATAAGCTAGTTCATATAGAGTACCGATCAGTGCTTTAACTCCTTCAGCTAAATCATCCGGCTCGGTATATTCATCCGGGTTATGGCTAATGCCCTTATGGCTTGGAACGAACAGCATAGCCGTTGGGATGAAAGGTGCAAAAATTTGTGCATCATGGCCGGCACCGCTGTGCATTACCTTATAACTCAAGTTTTTTTCCATACAGTGATTTTCAATAATTTCTACAATTTTAGGATCCATTGGGACTGGATCAGTATCGAGCCATTTTTCAATGGTCGCATCAACTTCATGCTCTCTTGAAATATCTTTTATTTTTTCAGTAAATGCTTCAGTAAAATGGACAATGACATGTTTGTCAATATGACGCAAGTCTAAAGTGAAAACGGCTTTTCCCGGTACCACATTCGCAATGTTGGGTGAAATATCAATCCTCCCAACTGTTGCTACCAGCGGTTCACCATACTGCTTTGCCAAGTTGAGCATTTCATGGATCATATGGCTTGCAGCAAAAGCAGCATCTTTGCGGTAATTCATTGGTGTTGTTCCAGCATGGTTCGCTTCACCAGTTACCTCAATCGTAAAACGCCTTTGTCCAACTATGCTTTTTACGACACCGACAGATTTATTTTCGTTTTCAAGAACATTTCCCTGTTCAACGTGGACTTCGACGAAGATCTTCAAATCCTGGCGCGGAGCTTTTTTTTCTTCTCTAAAAGCAAACCCTGCTTTACTCATTGCTTTAGCAAATGGAACACCATTGGAATCTACCAGATTTTCAACATCCTTCTTAATTGCGCTTCCAACGATATTCTTCGAACCCCAGAAGCAGTAAGGAAATCTGCTCCCTTCTTCCTCTGCCAATGAAACAACCTCAAGATTTCGTTTTGGCATTCCATATTGTTCCTTCAAAAAGATTATTGCTAGAATCCCAGCCACAATGCCGTATTGGCCGTCATATAATCCGCCATTTTTCACAGTATCTATATGAGACCCTGTTAAAACCGTCTCACCATGATTTTGTCCCTTCAATACTCCGCTTAAATTTCCAACTTCATCAAACTGTACCTTTAAGCCTTCGGTTTCCATCCAGGATTTCAGAGCTCGCTGAGTATCCGTCCATTGTTTGGAATAAAGGAGACGGGTAATCCCCCCTCCTGGATCCTTCGCAAATGTCCCCAGCCACTCCAGCCTTTTCACAATACGTATTGCCAAATTTTCAAATTCAAGCTTTCCATGGCATTTGATTAAATCTTCCATACCCAATAATCCTCCCAATGTTTATTGTATTTCTATGGTATTGGCGGGTTCTACGTCTTGAATTGAATTGGGGCTCTACTAAACTTCTTAAATAGTTTGCTTTCCTTACTTCCTGTGTAAAAATCTATTACTTCTTATCATTTTTTTTAAAAAACTTAGTAAAAAGCAGTAATAGAGAATTATACGTTCATAGCTTCTGCTTGACTTTTGCTCCTGATAACTTGGCCAAGAGGTTCCCCGGCAATCCCCTGGTCCAAATCATATACAACGATGCCGCGAACAAGGGTTTTGGTTACTCGGCAATCAATCGTTCTTCCAATATAGGGACTCTGCTTATGGCGATAAAATAGCCCTTCTTCCTTTACAACATAAGAGCGATTGGCATCAACTAAGATAATATCGGCATCCATTGATACAGCTATTTCTCCCTTATTAGGAATGTTAAAACGCTCAGCCGGATTGGAGGAAATCATCTTTACAAAATTAGTTATCGGTATATTACGTTTCAAAACCGCTTCATCAAACATTAAATCTACGTTATTTTGACAGCCGGTGATTCCTCCCCACACTTCAAAAAAATTATTTGAAGAACTTTGCTTCATTTCAGGTGGACATGGTGAGTGATCAGACGTTAACATATCAATCTTGCCTTCTATTAACTGCTGCCAAAGTTTTTCTTGTTCTTCTCTGCTGCGAAGCGGGGGTGAACATTTGGCAGCCGGGCCAATTTCCTCGAATTGTGCGGCAGTGATTGTAAAGTAATGGGGACAAGATTCAAGTGACACATCCTGTCCCTCTCTTCGGGCCTTTGCAATTTCCTCTACTGCTTCAGCAGTACTGATGTGCACAAAATGGAGCCGGCACCTTGTTTGTTTCCCTAAATAAAGAGCACGTTTTACTGCCTCAACCTCAGTAAAAACAGGCCGGGATAGGACATAATCTGCCGCAGTAATCCTTCCTTGCCCAGCCATTTCTTCCCCTAACCGGTCTGTAATAAGGGCATTTTCCGCATGGATCGATAAAATATGCCCCAACTCTGCAATCTTTTTCATCCCTGTATAAAGCGTATAATCATCCACATTCGAAAAATCATTGGGGTTATCAGTACCGCAGGTGGACATAAAGCATTTAAATGCTACAACTCCTTCATCAGAGAGCTCTTTAAGTCTTTCAAGATTGCCTGGAACAAGTCCGCCATAAAATGCATAATCAATATAATTCTTCCCTTTTGCTGCTTCGGCCTTTAAATACAGGGTTTCCCTGTCTATCGTAGCTGGCAGGGCATTTAAAGGCATATCTACATAACATGTGGTCCCGCCAGCTGCCAATGCTTTTGTCCCTGTTATAAAACCTTCCCACTCCGTTCGGCCGGGTTCACAAATATGCACATGAGTATCAATCATTCCAGGCATGACATATTGTTCACTTGCATCTATGGTCTGTTCAGCTTCATTGTCAATTGTTTCAGCAATCGCTGCAATTATTCCATTTTTAATTGCTATATCATTTCTTCTTACTTCGTCCCTGAAAACAACTTTACCACCCTTTATAATCAGATCATATTTCATCGTTTTTCTCCCTTTACGCTTTAATAAAAACGTCTATGCAATCCTCATACTGCATACTGCAAAGAGATATTCTAGCGGAACTCCCCCAGAGTATTACGAAAGGTCTCTTAATTATTAAATTATATAAAATAATCAAACTATTTTTTCTGAATTTTTTTACCTGTTTTTTAGTTATTTTTACTTTTTGCATCCACAACATAGGTTAGGGGATAGCTTGAGATTTTGATAGAGTTATTTTCAAATATTACCTGCATTACCGTAAACTAAATTCCCCTTGTAAAATACCGCACTGCGTTCTGATCTTCTTGCAATAGCCTCTGCCGAACAGCTTGCATCGATCAGGATCATACTGGCTTCATCTCCTGCTTTGGGCCATATCTGATTCCCCTCTTTATCCAAGGGTGTTTTACCTCCTGTAATAAACCGCATTGCCTGGGAAAGAGATTTTTCATCAGTCCACCTGTACCGTTCGATTAAGCGGCCAGCTCTTTCCAGAATATCTCCGTTTCCTGTAGGCCACCATGAATCAAAAATATTATCATTCCCAACTGCGACTTCTACTCCGCATTCATTTAACAGATTAACTGGAGGTATCGCTCGGCCTATTGGAAGGCTGGTAACGATCGAAATACCTGCATCCTTTAAAATATTTGCCATTTCATATGCTTCTTCTCTCGAAACATCTCCAAGTCCAAATGCATGGCTGATCGCAACTCTTCCTTCCCAGCCTGCTTCCTTTGTTAAAATGGCCAGCCGTTTCATCGTAAAAGTCCCAAGATGGCCAGGATCATGTAAATGCAAATCAATATCTGCATTTCCCTCAACAGCCAAATCCATTAATTGAACGAGTGAAGCTTCAATATTGTTGTCAACGGTTGCAGGATCTACCGCTCCCACAATTCCTGCACCTTTCCTAACGGCTTCTTTAATAAGCTGAGGAGTTCCTGAGCGCAGCAAACCGTGCTGGGCAAACGCAACAATTTCGGAGCTGGCATAATTTGAAAACTCCTCCAATGTTTGCTGAACCCCTTCTAAATTCTGCAGTTTGACTTCAGGGTAAATATCCACATGAGTTCTAACGTGAGTTGATCCAAATGATATTAATTTCTCAAGCAATGCTTTTGACCGCTGATGGGTGCTTGTTGGTATGGATGCCAATGCACTTTTTTCTATTTCACAGCGTTCAATGACACTTGAAGCAGGGCTGCAGGCTTTCCACTTCTCCCCCATGTATGTTTTATCAAGGTGAACATGCTTTTCGACAAAGGATGGCAAAAGAAGCAGTCCCCCTGCATCTTTTACTGGTAAGTTACCTGAAAAACACTCCCAGTCTTTAACAACTTTTGCAATGCGCCCGCCCTCTATTAATATATGAAATAAATCTGTTATTGTACCTATCACTCTATCATTCTCTTTCTTGTAACCACATTCCAGCCGCACATTCTTTATCCAATAATTCCCTTTCATATTCATTCCCCTTTCTTTATTTAAGATCCTGGACAAGATAAAAGGGCATCCAGAATGGATATCCCTCTTATCTTTGACAGCTTATTTAATTGAAATATCATTGATCTCCAAGTAACCAGAAGGACTTATAGAGAAGCCTTTCACTCCTTTTGAAATTGCAGCCATATTCTCAATCACACGGACCGGAATATATACGGATTCTTCCATTTCAATTTCCTGAGCCTTTTCATATAGCTCTAAACGTTTATCCGAATCCTTTTCAGCACGAGCAGATTCTATTAAACTATCCACTTCTTTATTGCTGTAAAAGAAAGTATTGCCAGCAGCACCGTGAGAACTGCTATGGAAAAGATTATATTGATTGTAATCAGCATCTCCCGTTGCATTTCTCCAGCTTAAAATAAACATTTCCGTGTCGCCTCTGTTTGCTTGTTCGACAAATGTGCCATATTCAAACACTTGTATATCCACTTTAATTCCGATTCCTTTTAGCTGTGACTGAAGCACCTCTGCCATATTTATCCATTCCTTCTTGTCCATCGTTTTTAATGTTGTTTCAAACCCATTCGGATAACCTGCTTCAGCCAGCAGTCTTTTTGCTTCATTGAGATTATATTCGTATGCTTTCATACTTTCATGGTATCCGAAAACCTTAGGCCCCAATAGCGAGTTTGATTTGTTTCCGATATTGTTAAATACTCCTTCTATAATGGAATCCATCTCAACTGCATGTCCAACTGCTTTACGGACCCGAGCATCATCAAATGGCGTCTTTTGTACGTTAAAACCAATATACTCTGTGCCAAATCCTTCGCTGCGGTATATTTCAGAGTTTCTGGAGCTTTCCACCGTATCCATCATGGTGACAGAAAGTGGTTCAGCTATATGGGCTTCACCTGTTTCAAGCATTGAAATCCTTGTTGTTTCTTCCGGGACAACCTTAAATAAGACCTTATCTAGTTTAGGTTCAGCACCCCAGTATTTTTCGTTTTTATTAAACACAATTTCTTTGCCTGGGGTCCAGGACTCGAACACAAATGGACCTGTCCCAACTGGCTCCTGAATTATTTTTTTTCCGTATTTTTCAATCGTTTTTGGTGCGATAATTCCGGCTTCATGACTGGCCAAAATGGAAAGTAAAGGGGAAAACGGCTCTGACAATTTAAATTGAACAGTATATTCATCAACTGCCTTTACTTCTTCTACCATTTTGAATACAACGGCCCTAGGGGAAGCAACTTCCGGATCTAACAGCCGGTCAAATGTAGCTTTCACAGCATCCGCATTAAATGCAGTCCCGTCATGGAATGCTACATCTTTTCTGAGCTTGAACTCCCATGTTGTATCGTCCAACTGTTTCCACTGTTCTGCCAGCAAAGGTTTTATTTCAGCATTTTTGTCCCGGCCAACAAGCCCCTCATAAATTTTATTATGTGTAACGCTGGCAGCATTGATTGTGGACATGAAATGATGATCTAAATTTTCAGCGTCAGACAAGCGGGCTATAACTAAAGTCCCGCCGCTATCAGACGTTTTACCCTTGGTGTTTTGACTTGAGCTAACGTCCTGTTTTGTTGAGCAGCCTGCAATAAGGATTGCCATCAGCATAATTAAAACTAACTTCCCAAATCTTCTTTTTGCTTTCATAGACTATACCCCCTTTTATTAAAACCATAAGGTCTTTGTCTAATTATATAAAATATTCAGATTACTTAATTTCCATTATCTTTACTAGTTTTTTAAATATTTCTACTACTTGATTATCCTTGAAGAATTTATCCTTTGCTGATTGAGTCAACAACTTTAAAAGACGGCGGCAGCAATTCATTCTCAGGAAGCTGCTGATAATCTCTCTCCATATATCCTTTTCTCATCTTTTCAAAGTATTTTTGACCTTTGCATTTTATTTCATCTAAATTAAGATTAGGTATTTTTCGGTCTTTCATTACTACATTCCCATTTATAATTGATAACTTTACATCTCTTCCGGTTCCACTTGCAATCATGGTTCGTATGGGATCATCTAAAATCCCCATATGAAATCCGTCTAAATCGATAGCAATGATATCTGCTTTTGCTCCAGCAGCAAGACGCCCCAAATCGTCCCTGCCAAGAAAATTCGCCGCGCCCAGTGTAGCCGCCCGGTAAAAATCAGCGTATGCTGAATCCTCAACTTCTTTATCTACTATCCGTGATAGCATGCTCCCTGTTCTTATATTTTGAAACATATCCGGAGGGAAGGTATCTGTTCCCAAAGCTAAATTGATTCCAGCCCTTTTATACTTCGCAAAGGATTCCATCGCCTGGCCATGCCTCCCAATAATTAAAGGACAATGAATAACAGTCGTATTTGTTTCCTTCAGCAGCGCCAAATCATCTCCCTCACCTGCTAGTGCCTCACTGTATCCGGAAATAAAATGAGCATGTGGAATTCCTGTTTTTTCCCCTAAAAATCCAAGATTATACAAATGCCTTATTGGGGTTACGCCATGGTTATTAATGATAGTATGATATTCAAAACTGCCTTGGGCTGCATGCAATTTGATCGGAACACCCAATTTATCACTATAATGTTTTGTCTGGATTAAACTTTCTTCCGTTTGACATTCAATCCGTTCAGGTGCAAGCATTCCCCTGACCAATCCATTAAAAGAGCCATCAATTTCCTCCACAAATCTTACAGCTCTTTCCAATCCTTTCCTTCCTGCATCTTCATCCCAATAAATCTTTATATTTCCATCACCCTGAACGACCCTAACCCCCGATTGATAACTTGGACCCAGATAAATCCGCAGTCCCAAGCTTGCTGCATGGCCGGCTGCCGAGGCTAGCTCCTCATATGTTTCTGCCCATCTCTTATAGTGCACAGAAGTAATTGGCATTGCCGTTGTAATACCATGAAGGATTAGCTGGGAATATGCATATAGGGATTTGAAAGCCTCTTCTTCCTCAGTCATAATTTCACGATGTCCCTGCTCAACATAACGCTCGGACCAAAGCAGATTTTTCTGTCTTGTCGTACTGGCTTCCATATGCAAAATGTCGTGATCAATATCTCCCAATGCATTTAAATCAATGAACCCCGGACTAATTAAGGCATTACCAACATCTATTACCTTATCAGCTTGACCTAAGTAATTTTTTCCAACATAGACAATCGTATGGCTTTCATATACAACCTCAGCATCTTCTAAAATGACATGATCTTCCCCATCATAACCGATAACATATTTTCCCTTTAGCTTGGTTTTCATTGGTTATCCCCTTTCGCCACAATAGAAGTCCAGTCTTCTTCGTTATAGTTGGTTCCATCAGCATAGCTACGTGTATGACCCCAAAAGTATTTCGTCTGCTGCATATATTTTTCGAGGCCAGCACGTTTAATTGTTGAAAAAGCCTCTTCATTTGCTTCGGCTAAAACTTTCCTTTCATCAACTGAACATGCATTTCGGCCTTTCATCACGATCTTGCCATCTACGATAACATGCTCTACATCATTAGCTGTAGCTTGATAGACAAGCCGGTGAATATGCATAAATTCAGGAGTTAAATGCGGCTGCTGCAGATTGACTGTAATGACATCGGCCTTTTTTCCAATTTCAAGAGAGCCAAGTTCATCGTCCCACCCAATGCATTTGGCAGCATCAATTGTAACCATCTCAAGAAGCTTTCCAGGCGGCAAGCAATATTCATCTCTATGGGCTGCCTGATGAATGAACTGTGTTTTCCTCATCGCTTGAAACATATCAAAACTGGTTGATGGAGAAGTTCCATCTGTTGAGATTGCAACCGTCGTTCCAAGCTCCAGTAATTCTATGATCGGTGTGCGGGCATGAATTTGAGAAAAACCCGGTGATGCACTCACATTCGTCCCTGTTTCTGCTAAAACTTTAGCCTCATCGAAAGATATCCCCCGGCAGTGCTGTAGATGAACATCCGGACCTAAAAGAGCATTCTCCCAATCCCGTACCGCTAAGTGAATCATCCCTCCAAAAGCATCAGAGTGAATCCTGGTATTATATTTTCTGGCAATCTCCCTTATTTTTTTGGCCTGGTAAAGATCATGCCCAGTTAATTTACGAAGCTTGGCAGGCGAGGTTGGACCCGAGGGTTCAACCGATGTAACGATTACAAAAGGTGTAATAAATGCTCTTGTCCGATCTTCATTTGCATGGTTTAATGCCTCAATTACCGCTTCTGCTCCATTTAACACTTCCTCGTAGGTTACATCTCTTGTAATTCTCTTACCGTCTATCCACCGGCTGAATAAATGTGGCCATGGCGGGTTGCAAGGCCCAGTGCACACAACCTCCCTAACACCGGTTTCAGCGTAAGCCTTTGCATGATTGATGGCAAAAATAGGGTCATCTGATCTTGGCATTGATCCAAGAACAGAGACACCCGTCGTTATACCCGCTTTTAATCGGTCAAGAGCAGAGAGCTTCCCTTCATAGTACCAAAAGTCATCTGTTACAAAGTGCTTATAGGTATTCGTCATAATCGGCATCCAAAAGTCAAGATTCTCCATGGCGATCGTCTTGAACATCGAGTGTCCGCCATGGCCATGAACATCTATTAACCCTGGTAAAATACAATGATGACTGCAGTCAATTATTTCCTTTGCCTCATACTTTTCAATTAGTTTTTCACTAGTATCCACATCCAGGATCCTGCTTCCATTTATCGCAACAGCTCCATCCTGGATCATCCGTCTATTTCGATCCATTGTAACGACCGTTCCATGAATCAGCAGTAAGTCAATCATTTCCTTCCTCCCTTCCCTTCCTCTTTATCTACAATTATAGGGAAGAAAGAAATATAGAACTTTCGGAATTATTACTTTTATTTAAACTATTTCTACCTTTTTTTTCATAATTTATACTTGTAAAGATATAATAATTTCTAAAATTAGGTGTCTTCCCTTTGATTTACTTTTCTTATCAATTCTTCATATAAAACACGGGCGTGATTATGGATCGGGTCTTTCGCGGCATATAGTAAGGTGACCTTATTCACTTTGGATATATTGGCTAACTCTTCTATCTTGCGGATCTTCTCTTCCTGCGTACGTAGCTCAATTAGATATTTTTCCCGAAACTCATTAAAAAGTTCAGGTATATGATTAAACGCTTTTCTTAGCTCGCTGCTTGGTGCAATATCCTTTTCCCAAGCAGATAGGCGTGCAGCCTCTTTCTTTATTCCCCGCGGCCAAAGCCGGTCGACTAATACACGGTAGCCGTCATCTTCTTCAAGTAGATCGTAAATTCTCTTTATAAAAATTGCTGCCATTTGCAAGCACCTCTTCCAGAACGGTTCCTTATTAATATTTTTCGTTTCCATATCTATTGTGATTTGCTATTATTTTACTATAAACACACTATACAAATTTTTCTAATTCCATGAAACGTGAGGTGTAAGAAATTTGACAGGTACAATTGCAGTCATTATGATTTTCTCCATTCCCATTATCGGCATCCTGACTTTTCATACACAAAGACTGGCAAAAATTAAACATAACATGATTAAAGATGAAATCACCCTGGAAAAGCTGAAACAGGAAAACTTCCTGCTTGAAACGGAAAAAATGAAGCTTGAACTTGAGCAAATCAAAATGGAAAACACCCATGATAAAACGAATATTATATAACTTTTTTTAGTGCTTTCTTCGGGCCTCTTTTTTCCGCCTCCAAAGGAACGGTAAATAAAATATCCTGCTGAATCTATCAAAGTAACCTCCTTCCAATCCTTAATAAAACACATATTTTGATAAAGCGGTGGTATGAAGATAATAATAATAAAAATGGAAAGCGAGTTTGCTTAAGAACAAAGGCGCATAATAAAATCCCCTTCTTTTCAGGAGGGGATTTTATTATTATATATTCTCGATAATTTTCCTGGCAGTGCTAGCCCCGTTTTCGATACAGTCTGGTATACCGACCCCGTAATAGGAGCAGCCGGCAAGCCATACTCCCGGGTAATCCTCAGCCAGCATGCATTCAAGTGCAGCCACCGTTTTCGGATGGGTGATTAGGTAGTTTGGCATTTTTTCGGTCCAATTGGTCACTTCGCTTGCTGCAGGCTCAGCCTTAATGCCTAGGCTTTTTTCTATATCAGCCAAAGCCACCTGCAGAAGTTCTTCTTTATTCATTTCCTTTAGAGATGCAAATGCCGGATGGCTGCTTTTATAAAATACTCTTACAAGCAGATTGCCGCTTTCAGATGTGTGCTGCCACTTGCGGCTTGTCCATGTGCAGGCATTGCATGTTAATTCATCGGTATTTGCAACGATAAAACCTGTACCGTCAGCTGGAAGCTCGCTGTCCGGTATATTAAAAGCCACATAAATGGAAATAAGCGAACTATTTTTGAGACCGCTAAACTCCTTTTCAATCCCTTGGTCATCGAACAGCTTTTCAGCTGTATTATGGGGGATGCTGAGCACGATATGATCTGCTTCCAGACTTTCCCCATTGGTAAAAGTAACCCTGTATCTGCCATCTGCTTTTTCAATTTTGGCTGCCTGGGTATTTTTCAAAATTTCGGCACCATTCAATTTTTCTTCATAAGCACGAATCAGTGCATCCAGGCCGTTTTTAAAGGAAAGAAATTTCTTTCCTCCGCCACTCTGGAATGCTTTTCGGTTTTCTTCAAACCCCTTAATGATGCTGCCGTACTTCTCTTTATAGTCGAACACTTGCGGTAGGGTAGAAGCAAGTGTCAAGTCGCTGAGATCACCGGAATAAACTCCGGAAAGCACAGGCGCGATTTGTTTCTCGACCAATTCTTTTCCGAAAAAGTGCTCCAAAAATTCGCCGATGGAATCATTCTTCGTAAAACCTTCATTTTTCGTATAAAAATCCTTTAGCGCTGCAACTTTACCTTCTGCAGACACAAGGGTCGTTTTTGCCAGTGATTCAACGCTGGCTGGAATCCCGAATACAGAATCTGCCGGAATGAGCTTTAGCTTTCCATCGCTGTATATATACGAACGCCCCGCTGCGTTATAAACGAGCTCTTCTTCCAAACCAAGCTCTTGGATAAAATTCATCTCATTGGCTTTACGGGCAACAATCGAATCGGCGCCCGCTTCCATCATAAAGCCGCCTTCCCTGACTGTGCGAATTTTACCGCCCAGCTGTGCTGATGATTCTGCCAGCACAAGCCTTATATCGGATTGATTTTCTTTTTTCCATTTATTCAATTCGTACATAGCGGACAGCCCTGTAACCCCGCCACCAATGACCAATACTGTTTTCACCTGTACACACCTCTATTTACATCCAATTCATATATAAAGTGTACCACATAATATCTGGATGAAAGAATGTGATGGTTTGTCGAAATGATGAATATATATTAGGAAAGGGGGGAGTGCACATGAAGCATTCAGTCCTTACGATGAACCTGCTTCGATATTCAGTATCATACGTTTTTATCGTATCCGGTTTTATGAAGCTGATCAGCGCGGAAACAGGCAATGCTTTTGTGAATCTGGGGCTTCCCTATCCCGAACTTCTCATGCATGTTGTCGCTTTTCTAGAAATCGTATGCGGTGTATTAATTCTTTTTAATAAAAGTGCTAAAAACGCAGTCATTCCACTTATCTGCATTATGATAGCAGCCATTATCCTGACAAAAATGCCAGCTCTTGATTCAGGTTTTATGCCTTTTGCCTTTGACGCCAGGCTGGATGTCATCATGCTTGTACTGCTTTTCATTTTATATAGGCAATCTAGGTAAGCAGAACAGATTTTATTAAGGAATGCTGATAGGACGGGAAGTGACCGATATATTTGAAAAAGTGACCGATAAAATAAAAATCTGACCGATATATCGAAAAAGTGACCGATAAAATAAAAATCTGACCGATATATCAAAAAAGTGACCGATTTATTTAAAATCTGACCGATAAACAGGGGAAAGTGACCGATATATCCGAAACACCCTATAAATTTCATGAGAGAATCCCTTCCAAATAGATGTTTAGATTTAGAACGAAATAAAGAAAAAACGGAGAACTCAGCCTCTCCGCTTTTTTCATTTCCGAAACCAATTCGCATGCTCATCCATATGCAAAAATGGAATGTCCGTATTAACTTCTCCAGTTATCCGATCGAACTCGACATCCTGCCCGCCAAGCCACTTGGAAAAATCAAATTTTATCGGCTTCCGATCTCCACCTAATGAGAACCAGGCCTGCATCTCCATTGGCAGGTAAGCGGATGTATGGATCGTCCCAGCCCAGCTGCCATAAAGATCGGAAAAAACGCCTTTGTCTGTATCATTTAGAAGCCGGAAAGCATCACGGGCGCTTAAAGGCTGCTCCTGGCGGATTTTCATCACATCCAGCCTTCGCTTACTATCAACCAGATGGTTCCGGTTTTCATGCTTCATAATTTCAAAATGGTTCGTGCAGGCAGTTGTCTGGCGGATTTCTACTCCCCGGGGAGAGGTTTCCACCGCATAAGTCTCACCGCTTCGGTCGTATACCACATAAGTAAAAGAGTGGCGATGCGGAATTTCCTTAAGCATATCGACCGCTTCATGGACATTGGCACATGACTCCAGTATAAGCCTGCCAATCATACAGCATATAAAACCATCCCCCGGATTTTTCCGGTTCATAAAGTTATAGCCAATCACAAGCCCTTTTTCATTCATGCCATCCATCCGGCCCGTCACCCGCTGGCTGGGTCCCATCATCGCATAGCCCTGATCTGTTGGCTGATAAAAGGTATAACGCCCCTCATATGTTTTTGGATGATAATCATAATTTCGGATCAGGTAGTCTTCACCAGTCATAATTGAACAGCCTGATCGGACATAATCCAATCGATAGCCTCCAAACTCTTTTAGTACCCTTTCCATGGGCCACCCTAGTGCTTCCTGCAATCCAAGCAGTTCATCCCAAATGCCAGGCGCGAACCTAGTAATCGCCTTCCTCACTTCACCCTCATTAATCGAGAAGCGCGGCTTTCTCACCTTCCATTGATCCTCGCGGTTTTTTACAGACAGTGAATCCTTTAACCTCTCTCCTTGCATATATCCAAAATCAAAGTGGGTACCCCGAAATTGTATAATATCGCTGTAAATCTTCTTCAAAACAAATCCCTCTTCTTTTATTTTCTTTTGTTAAGGATATATGAAGAGTAACTGAAAATCTAGCAGACGGACCTGCCTAGAAAATATAAAAACTGATCCGCAGCCCACCTGCGAATCAGCCAATTTATTTATCATCTACAATTATATAAGTAGCCCTTACCGGTCCATGTACGCCGACAATTAAATTCATTTCAATATCAGCGCTATTGCTTGGACCTGAAATAAAATTCACGCAAGACGGAACAAGCTCTCCATTTTCAACTTTATTATGGATGTGTTTTGCAACCTGGGTCATCCTTGGAACAATGGTGCTTTTCGGGATGATAGCAAAATAGATGACAGGAAGAAGGCTAACCGCACGCCCCTTCCCTTTATCGCTGAATAAAACAACGGTCCCAGACTCTGCAAGTGTGGCATCACTGAAGGTAATCCCGATGTCCGCTGTCGCCGAGAAGGCGAGATTCTCTTCGCCCCCCTCTTGATCCCAGACTCGAACCGCGATTTCTTCTTCATTTAATTCTTTCGGAAGACCGGATAATCCAAATTCTTCAAAACGCGGATCATCCCATGTTACCACAGATTTTCCGCCATATTCCTTAATCAGGTGCGTAATCAGTGCAGGCAGTTCTGATGAGACTGTTTCATGTACATCTGTATGGATAAGCAAGCATTGTTTTTTCAGTACCTCCACAAGCTCATCCTGGGTTGCTCCTTTTAGGACACCCCATTGGGGATTATGGTCCCATTCAGGCCTCTCAACCTGATGGCGGCGCTCCCTCCCCAAATTTTTCGCAAGGTTATCAAGGAAAGAATTACGATTATAAACTTGTCCAGCTGCCATCATTCTCCCCTCTCTTTCTTTCTCTTTTTATACAAATCCCTAAATCGGTCTTTCTTAGGTGCCGGGAAATCGCGGATCTCCGTCCAGTTTTTCAGCGGGCCTGGCCCATCAGAAATTTTATCATCCTTGACAAACGCTCCTAGAGCTTTCGGGGCAAGCCTTGACCCAATATTATACATGGAAGGTGAAGCCGTCCCCATGCTGAACGCCTTCATTGATATGTTTTCAAAAACAGGTGCTTTTCCCTCTTTTTCAACAATTCCCTGACGGTGGCGAAGCAAATGTTCATGCAGAGGGATTTTCACCGGGCAGGCTTCCGTACAGGCTGCACATAAAGTAGAAGCATATGGCAGCTCCTTATATTCGTCATATCCTCCTAAAAGTGGAGTCAATACTGCTCCCACTGGTCCCGGATAAATCGACCCATATGAATGTCCCCCTACATGGCGATATACCGGGCACACATTAATGCAAGCTGCACAACGGATGCAGTGCAGGATAGACTGGAATGCAGTTCCAAGAATTTTAGACCGGCCGTTATCTACAATAACAAGATGGAATTCCTCAGGGCCATCCACTTCTCCCACTTGTTTTGGACCTGTTAATGCGGTAATGTAGCTTGTCAGCTTTTGACCTACTGCAGCACGGGTCAGCAGGCTCACAAGAACCTCCATCTCTTCCCAAGTTGGTACGATCCGCTCCATCCCCATCACCGTGATTTGTGTTTTCGGGATGGTTGTGACCATTCGCGCGTTCCCTTCGTTCGTTACGAGGGAAATCGTTCCTGATTCAGCAATGGCGAAATTGCAGCCTGTAATTCCGATATCTGCCTGCAAAAACTCCTCACGCAGCTTTTCCCTTGCAAACAATGCAAGCTCCTCCGGCTTTTCTGTCTTATCATAGCCCAGCTTATCCCTGAAAACGTCACGGATCTGCTCTTTGTTTTTATGCAGGGCCGGGGTAACAATATGGGACGGTGGATCATGATCATCCACTTGCAGAATCCATTCTCCAAGATCGCTTTCAATCACTTCACAGCCGGCATTTTCAAGCGCTTCATTCATATTGATTTCTTCTGTTACCATCGACTTGGACTTAACAACTTTCTTGCCATTGTTCTTTTTCACGACATTAGTAATATACTCATTTGCTTCTTCTGCGGTTTCAGCGAAAAAAACATGTCCGCCGCGCTTTGTCACATTCTCGCTCAGAAGCTCCAGATAATAATCAAGATTTTCAATGGTATGAGTCCGAATTTCCTCACCAAGCTTCCGCCAGTCTTCCCAGTTCCCCAATTCTTCAGCAGCATTTAACCTTCCGCTGCGAAAACGTCCCTGGGCAGAGGAAACCGCTCCACGCATAAATAAATCGCCTATTCCGTCCGAGACACGTTCTTTAAAGGGTTTCTCCCCTATTTTCATAGCCAATTATGCTTCCCCCTTCTCTATCTGCTGTTTAATACAGAGGCTATATGCATCACCTTTATCGGCTTTCCTTTTCGGTCAATACGCCCCCCAATATTCATTAAGCAGCCGCAGTCGGCTCCTACTAAAATTTCTGCTCCAGAATCTTCAACACTCTGGACCTTTTCATCTACCATTTGCTCGGAGATTTCGGACATTTTTACTGAGAAAGTTCCGCCAAAGCCGCAGCAATTATAATTATGTGGGAGCGGTTTCATTTCCAGGCCATCCACTTTGTTTAATAGTTTCATTGGCGCTTCCTTTACACCCAATAATCTTGTCATATGGCAGGATGTGTGGTAAGTTGCTTTACCATTAAGCTTTGCCCCTACATCCTCCACTCCTAAAACATCCACAATAAACTGTGTAAGTTCATACGTCTTATCCGCTAATTTCTGGGCACGAGGTTCCCATACCGGGTCTCCCTTAAAGACATGTGGATACTCTCTAAACATAGTTCCGCATGATCCGGAGGGAGTAACAACATACTCTGAATGCTCAAAAACATTAATCATATGCTTCATCGATTCTTTTGCTTTATCTACATAGCCGCTGTTATACGCCGGCTGTCCGCAGCAAGTCTGCATTTCCGGAAAATCGACTTCACATCCGAGCCTTTCAAGCAATTCCACTGTATCCAACCCAACATCCGTCTGAAAAATATCTATTAAACAGGTTACAAATAATGATACTTTCATAGGTCTCACCTTTTCTTTCTTCAGGTAAATTCAAATTTTGCCATTCATTTAACTATATACAGTCTAAGCCTTTACTACCGCCTAGTCAACAGGTCATCTGATGACTTTAACGAAATAGAGCAAGCTCCCTCAATGGGAGCTCGCCAAATTTCATTACGCTGTTTTCCTCAACTGCTTAGCTTCCATTCTATTTTGCTTCTGGCCTTTGGCAATAAGCGCTACAATGAATCCAGCCACAACAGCAAGTATGACGGTTCCAATATTCAAGCCAATTCCGTTAATGGCCACATAGCCAATTCCGCCTGCAAAAATAACGTAGAAGGTCATTGGAATCAGCGTTTTTCTTATCAGATTCCCTTCCTTGCCTATTAATCCGGCAGAAGAAGAAGCTGCGACGACGTTGTGCACACAAATCATATTTCCGGCTGCACCGCCGACAGCCTGCAAAGCAACAATGGTTGCTGGTGCTGCAAGGATATTATCAGCTACACCAAATTGGAATAAAGAGAACATCATGTTACTAACTGTATTGCTTCCTGCTGCGAACGCCCCGATTGCACCAATTGCTGGTGCCGCAAGCGGCCAATAGCTTCCAAATATATTTGATATTCCCTCTGCCAACGCAAGAGGCATGCTTGTATAATCAGCAGCATTGATGCCAGAGTTGATAAACACCTGTACCATTGGAACTGCGAAAATCAGGGCAGCCATTGCACTAACAATCGTTTTAAAAGAGTCCTTTACTGCACGTCCATACTCTTTCATATTCATCTTAAATATAAAGATTGATAGCAGTGAAACAACAATAAATATGAACCCTGGAAGATTCAATGGTTTCGATTCAACTGTAATCGCCGTTCCAAATAAACTTTCAAACCTGATGACCAAGGCTTGGAGCCATGCGGAGAACGGCAAATATTTCAATCGTGTTAAAACTAATAAAATAGCTACTAATAGATATGGCAGCCACGCAGCCATGAATGATACTTGCTTCTTTGGTTTTTCCGATTCGTCTACCTGAAGTGAACCAGTCCATGACGGATCCCAAGTGCCTTTTTCGTCAAAATCCCATGATTTTTCAGGAATAAACAATCCTTTTTTAGCAGCAGGCACGACAATGGCTAAGCCTATTAAACCGCCAATCAGGGATGGAAACTCCGGTCCAAGAAGGTTTGCTACTAAAGCATACGGAACTGTAAATGCCAAACCTGCAAAAATAGCAAACTTCCAAATTGCCAATCCTTCTGCAATCGATTTATTTTTTCCGAAGAAGTAAGTCAGCATTGTCACCATAAATAGAGGAATAAATATGCCTATAACTCCGTGAATAAGGGCAACTTGTCCGCCAATTCCATTTATGTAAGCATCAAAAGTCGTTCCTTGTTCAGCAATATAGCTTTGAACTAATGGTGAATCCTTTAAACCGGAATTAACACCTATTAGAATGGGCGTACCCACAGCACCGTATGAAACTGGCGTAGATTGCAGGATAAGCGCAACCATAACGGCTCCCATTGCAGGAAAACCAATTGCGACCAAGAGAGGTCCCACAATTGTAGCAGGTGCCCCCCAGCCGGCTGCACCTTCAAGGAAGGATCCAAACAGCCAGCAGACGATAATGGTCTGAACACGGCGGTCCGGCGAAATGCTCATAAACCCTTTACGGATTGTAAAAATGGCACCGCTTTTTTTTAATGTGTTTAAAAGAAGAATTGCACCAAATACGATCACTCCCACTTCCAGCGCTGTCACAACCCCTTTAACCCCGGCTGCAGCAACCTGATTTCCGGGCACTTCCCAAATAAACATGGCCATAATAATCGTTAGAACCAACGATACTGGCATAGCCCTCTTAGCCGGCCATCTTAAAATAACCAAAAATAAAAAGACTGAAACGATAGGCAATGTTGCAATTAAAGCCAGTGTACCAATATTCAAATACCTCTTCCCCTTTCATGCTGAAAAATTTCTTCTCCCTTTGAACTAATCATATTAACAGGTCATCTGATGACTTTATTATAATAAACAGTATAATTAAAACGCTTTCATATCTCAATAGTATTTTTTAAAAATTTTAAAAATAAAGCCCGACCGTTAAAAGGCATCTTAACGGTTGGGCTCTTTTTACTTACACTTCTATTTCATGAAAATATTTCATCAATACTTCTTCCACACTTTGGAGATGCTCGAGCAATAACCTTTGTGCCTTAGCCCCGTCCCTTTGTTCTAATGCTTCATAAATGCTTGAATGCTCGTGGGTTAGACGGCCCAATGTGGATTTTTCAGAATAAAGCCATAACCGGCGCGTTTCTCTCATAGTAGTAACCATCATTTCCGATACATTATTCATAAGGCTGATCAGCAAATCATTTTGTGATGCTTTTGCAATGGCCATATGGAAACGAAAATCTGCCTCTTCCCCTAATTCTTCATCATTGGCATTTTTCATCTGTTCAAGCGCCTCTTTGATTTCGCTAAGCTGATCTTCCGTCCATCTTAACGCTGCAGCTTCCACTGCCCCGACCTCCAAGATCCGGCGGACCTCCAGCAGATTTTTCACATCATCCTTTTTCATTAAAACAGCTATTTGCACAGGCAGTTTGAGCATATTGGAATTGAACTCGCGGACATAAGTCCCTTCTCCCTGATGCATTTCCACCAGCCCCATAGCCCGCAGTGCACTTAATGCCTCCCGGACTGCTGAACGGCCAACCTGGAAATTTTCCGCCAGCTGCTGCACCGAATCCAGCTTATCCCCGGGCTTCAATTCCCCTGACTTAATCATATCCATAATGGCCTCAGCCACTTCTTCATATATTTTACGCGGTTTAATTCGTTTATAATTCAACAGTGTTCACCTCGTTATGTATCTACTTATGATTCTATAGTAATATTGGTGAAGCGACAACGGCTAATTTGTAAGCGGTTCCTTTGAATAGAACAAATAGGGCGTCCTCAAAGTATAGCTTTTGGACACCCTCTTTTGATAAAACAATAGCTATAAAAGGTACATATGCATGATGCTTATCGATGAATATGACATCTCTTATCTGGCTGGCTTTCGCTATGGGGAAAGTTGAATTTATTTCTTCCACTAACTGGTCATTTTCAGGAAATGGAGCTGATTTCCCTGGATAAAACCAATAAATCCATATTGACTACTTTACGGAACAGCATCATGAATAGTTTCAGAAAAAAGCTAATTAGTTGCATTACGATTTTAAATCGCCTAAGATTAAATCGCACACGATACAAAACCTTATTCAGGAGGATTCTTTATGACAACTGTTTATGATTTTGAGGTTAAAAAAACAAATGATGAACTGAAATCTTTGAAAGACTACGAAGGAAAGCCATTGCTTATTGTCAACACTGCAAGCAAATGCGGATTAACCCCACAATTCAAGGGGCTTCAGGAACTATATGAAAAGTACAAGGACAGTGGCTTGGAGATCCTGGGCTTTCCTTGCGATCAGTTTAATAACCAGGAATTTGATAACATTAGTGAAACAACAGAATTTTGCCAGATCAACTACGGTGTAACCTTCCCGATTTTCGCGAAAATCGATGTAAATGGAGATAACGCCGACCCTTTATTTGTTTTTCTAAAAGAACAGAAAAAAGGACTCCTATCGAAGAACATCAAGTGGAATTTCACAAAATTTCTTGTGGACCCCAAAGGCAATGTTGTTGAACGATATGCTCCAACAACGGAGCCAGGAAAAATTGAGGACGATATAAAGAAAGTAATATAATTACTACTAAATTTTCAGGTGATCATGTGAAAGATTTTTTAACACTGGACAAACAGCTTTGCTTTGCAGTTTATGAAACAGCAGGCGAATTTACCAAATTGTATACAAGCGCTCTTCAGCCATTCGGCTTGACTTATCCCCAGTACCTTGTCCTTTTAGCACTTTGGGAAAAAGACGGAGTAACCGCAAAGGAGCTTGGAGAAAGACTAAATCTGGGAACTGGAACCCTCACGCCAATGATTGCAAGGATGGCATCAAATGGCTGGCTCCGGAAAGAAAGGTCCAAAACAGATGAACGAAAAATAAATATTTATTTGCAGGATAAAGCCCGCCAAGAAAAACATCCTATTACCCAAAAAGTCAGCGAAACCATCCAAACGTGCCGAATTGAGCTGGAGGAATATGAACAGCTGATGATGCAGCTTGGGACACTGCGAAGGAAGGTAAAGGGGCGGATTTAGGGAAAGCAAGAGTACCTCACTAAACTGGGGTACTCTTTTTATACCTCTACGTTTAATAACCCCGAAAAAAGCCATATTAAGTATAGGTTAAATCGGAAAGGAGCATAAACGATGGATTTTTTACCACGAGAACAGATCATCAATGCATTACAGGAGCCGTTACAATCCTACATATCCAAATATGGGATTGATGACATTGGGATTTTTGAGGAAGAAGGCCAGGATAACCAATACTATATGGGCTACACAGTGAAAAAATCAGGAAAAACTTATCATATACATAGCCCGTATACCAAGAATGATAATGGCGGCTTAGCCCCTGTAAAAAATGAGTGGACGGTTGAAACCGATGAGCCCCAAAAAGATGATCGAAGGGGATTTAACGATTTAGATCAAGCTTTCCGGGAGATTTAAATTTTAGTAATAAAGGTTTATGAACCCTTTTGGACTATATTTAATTTCGAATTTTTTGTCTATAATGAAGTTAGATTTTTAAAAAGGAGTGAAAAGAATGGCTGTTAATGCCTACCTTAATTTTAATGGAAATACCCGGGAAGCTGTTGAGTTTTACGCGGAGGTTTTTGAAACAGAGAAACCCGAGATTATGACTTTTGGGGACTCTCCTCCCAACCCGGAATATCCATTGCCTGAGGAAGCAAAGAATTTGGTTATGCATACACGCCTTAACATTTGCGGCAGCAACGTGATGTTTTCTGACACATTCCCTGGGATGCCTTTTACGGTTGGAAATAACATCAACCTTGCTATAGTGATTAAAGAGCCGGATGACCTTAAAAAGTACTTTAACAAACTGAAAGAAGGCGGTACTGTAGGCATGGAGCTGCAGGAAACATTCTGGAGCAAATGTTATGGCCAATTAACAGATAAGTTTGGGATAACCTGGCTGTTCAATTATGATAGTGAATAACAAATACATATTTCATGTAAAAATGGAGGCTTCAGCTGAAAGCCTCCATTTTCATTCATCATTTAACAAATGATGGATCATTCTTTTTTGATTATCAAAAAACTGTTTCATGATCCTGTAATGATTTGTTTCTTCTAGTTTTTTTTCTATAATGCCTTCCTCGCTGAATTCATAAATTGCGGCAGTAGGATACGCCATGATGATCGGCGAGTGAGTGGCAATGATAAACTGTGAGTGTTCATTAACCAAATCATGGATTCTTGTCAGCATGGACATTTGCCGTAACGGAGAAAGCGCAGCCTCCGGTTCATCCAATATGTATATTCCGTTGCCGCGAAAGCGATGAAGGAATGTGGAAAAGAACGCCTCTCCATGTGATTGTTCATGCAATGAACGGCCGCCAAAGGAATCAATCACCCGAGGCCCGCCCCCCTCACGATCCATTTCTTCAATATTGGAAGCAACATTATAAAAGCTCTCCGCCCTTAGGAAAAATCCATCCCTTGGTTTATCAAAACCCTTTATTACCCTAAGATAATTCCCAAGCTCAGAATGGGTATCAAACGTTGAGAAGTTAAAATTGAAAGATCCGCCTTCAGCATTAAACCCCAAAGCAACCGCTATCGCTTCCAGTAAAGTAGATTTGCCCATCCCATTCTCACCAATTAAAAAGGTAACCTTCGGGTGAAAAGGCAGCTCGTCCAACGTCTTAAAACTAGGAAGATTAAAGGGATAGTCTTTAAAGGAAGGTACAGCATCTCTTTTAAGGCTAACGCTTCTTACATACTGCGCACTTAATATATCCATACTAATACCTCCAATTGATTTTCTCATACTTTAACATTTTTCCCTATTTACGATCAGGGCTAAAGCCGCTTTTGGATACGCCGAGTTGAATCGGAGCATCTTGAAATTCCTGCTGGAGCATCTTTAAAACGACTTTATAGGCTGAAGGATTATACCATTTTTCCAACCCCAAATCTTCATAAATCATGCGGATCCCGAGTTTCTCAGCCCTTCTGCCCCTGCTTCCGTCTCCCATCCAAAAATCATCAATCGTTACTCGGTTGGCAATTGATTTTAGCTTAGCGGGAAATTCCCTTGAGCATGGCAGCAACGGGGCGATTGTTGCTTGTGTTATGATCCCAGCTTCTTTGATTTCTTTTAACGCAGCCATTCTTGCCGGGATAGGCGGCGCCGATGGAGCAAACGTCTTCCTGACTTCATCTTTGTCCGTCTCAATCGTCATGGAGATCCTGATTTTCTCTCCGAATTGCTGGAATAGGTCAATATCCCGCTTTACTAAGGGAGACCTAGTTTGAACATGCAAAAAGTCCGGCTGATTCTTAAGCATTACTTCCAATAATCTTCTTGTAAGCTTTGAAGTGTACTCAATAGGCTGATAAGGGTCAGTTGAAGAGGACATAAACAACGCTACAGGTCCTCCTTTTTTAGCCTTAATCAATTCTTTTTCCAAAAGCTCTGCGGCATTCGTTTTAATATCAATCCATGCCCCCCATTCCTCTTCACGGAATATAGAACCAGGAAGCTCCCTTACATAACAATACTTACATCCGAATACACATCCGGCGTAAGGATTTAAAGAATGGGAAAAATCATCTATCGCACCTTTGGCAGGGGTTAGTATACTCTTTGAAACGATCTCTTTTAGCTGTATATCCACATTGATCACCTATTTTATAAAAACGAACATAAGTTCTGTATATAGATATAATATCTTTTAGTCGAAAGTACGTCAATCCTGATTAGAAGTATGGAAACGATAAGGGTGAGGGAGCGATAGGTGAGTTTTTCGATTTCTAAAAGTTTGAGAATTCCACGATCTCTATCTGATTCCCTGAAGGATCTTCAATAACAAAATAACGCCCAGGAGGACAAGGCTGCGGCTCATCAAAAAGCACTTTCACACCAGCCTCCTTCATTCTGCTGAAATCTCGATTAATATCCTTGGAAAGAATACCAGGCAAAACATTAGAATCCCGTTTTTCTGCCTCAGTTTCCTCCAGGACAATTGGAACCTCACTATGGACAAGACTGGCAATTTTTTCTCCATAATGCTTCGAAATTTCGAAATCCAAAATCTCTGTATAGAACTTAATAGCAGCTTGCAAATTATCTACCTTTACGGTTAGTACACATAGCTTATTCAACATGGAAATTCCTCCCTTTAAAAATAGACCTAACAGTACTTCTATTTATGAGTTTACAATTCCTGCTAATTTGATAATCTTTTTAAAGAGAATAAAAAGCGCCTAACCAGTGTTAGGGTCAGACGTATCCTAAACAAAAAATGCTATCTCAAGTAAAGAGATAGCATCCTGGTAAATATTTGAGAGAAGCAGTAAGCCTCTCCTAATGTTTCTATATCATGTACCGCAATAAGTTCGGTAAGGACGTGCTGATGGTTCGGGCAATTGGCAGTATTCATCCTGTTCAGGCGAATATGCATATGGGTTTGAAAGTACATCAAGAAGCTTTTTCATCACATTGTAGTCTCCTTGCTTTACTGCAGCTTCCAATGCCTCTTCTACCTTGTGGTTTCGAGGGATAAGTGCAGGATTGCTGTTCCTCATTAATTGAATTGCAGCGTCTTTCGATTCTTCCTGCCTGCCCAGTCTTGATTGCCACTTCTCATACCACTGGGTAAACTCAGGGTTTCCACCTAGATCCGTATCCTCCACATTATTCAAAGTTAATGAGCGGAAGGTGTTGGTATAGTCAGCACCAGACTTCTGCATGATCTTGAGGAGGTCTGTAATAAGTGTTTCATCTTCCTCTTCTTCGTTTATGATCCCCAGTTTTGCTCTCATGCCCCTGAGCCAATGACTTTGATATATTTTATTGAAATCGGAAATGGCATCCTGGGCTATTTTTAAAGCCTCATCCTGATCTTCATGAAGCAAAGGCAAAAGAGTTTCAGCAAACCTTGCGAGATTCCACCCGCCAATATAGGGCTGGTTTCCATAAGCATATCGGCCTTCCCTATCAATAGAGCTGAATACGGTTGCCAGATCATAGGAATCCATAAAGGCGCATGGTCCATAATCGATGGTTTCTCCGCTAATAGCCATGTTGTCGGTGTTCATAACCCCGTGTATGAAGCCGACCAATTGCCATTCCGATATCAGCGCAGCCTGCCGCTTGATTACTTCCTGAAGCAGGGAGAGATATTGGTTCTCATTTCCTTCAATTTCGGGATAATGGCGCTTAATTGTATAATCAGCCAGCGCCTGCAGTTCCTCAACCGGCCTCCAATTTGCAATATATTGAAAGGTACCTACGCGCAGATGGCTGCCAGCCACTCGGGTTAGAATGGCCCCAGGCAGCTCAGTTTCACGAATGATTGACTCGCCGGTTGTCACCACTGCCAGGCTTCGGGTCGTTGGTATTCCAAGCGCATGCATGGCCTCGCTGATGATGTACTCGCGCAGCATGGGCCCGAGTCCAGCACGGCCATCTCCCCCACGGGAATATGGAGTCCTGCCTGACCCCTTAAGCTGAATATCAACCCGTTCACCCTCCGGAGTGATTTGCTCGCCAATCAGCATTGCACGGCCATCACCTAACATATTAAAATGCCCAAATTGGTGCCCTGCGTAAGCTTGAGCAAGAGGCGAAGCCCCTTCAGGAACCTCGTTGCCGGCAAGTATGGCCAGGCCATTTTCGCTTTGCAGCGCTTCAGCGTTCAACCCCAGTGAATTTGCCAGCGAACCATTGAGTATGACCAAGCGCGGCGAACTTACAGGATTTGGATTAACGCTGGAAAAGAATGATTTCGGTAACCTGGCATAACTGTTGTCAAAGTTCCATCCTGTTTCTTTCTTATTTGTCATCGTATCCCCTTTTCTTGTTTGACTTTTTTATCAGATTTTTCTTTATTCTGTTATAGTTCTCTGCTTAACATTTGCAGCTTTTTATAATGTCTTCTTCTTCTATTTTATTATACCTTTTCGCCTTAATGATGGCTCAAATAAAAAAGGTGCCTGCCCCCTAGTTCGTTAATAAACGAAAGTACTAGCGGCCAGACACCTATCCTATTTCACTACTCGCGATGTTCAAAGGTTTTACAAGCTGTTTCCTCAACATCCTCTGCCTCTCTGCCATTTTGGCCAATGACATAAATAGAATCGGCAACACATTTATCTCCTTCTGCCCAGTATTTGCAGTTTTCTACGTTACATAATACCTCAACTTCCATGTAGGCCACCTCCTTATTGGTTTAGTAATCAATACCCCTTTTGGAGAGGGACTAACCGCCAATTTTCAATTAAAGGAGATGCCTGTCCAAAAGAAAGACTCTTGGACTTAACTATTTTAAAAAAAAAATGCCTGCCACTACCGAATTTATGTCACCTAAACATTTCAGGAGTGCAGGCACTTTCCTCCACCCTTTTTGTACTAACTTTATTCCAATAGCTGACATAAAAACGGAAAAAGTGGGGTTTGTTTGTTAGTTAATTTTTGAAAACCAGCTCCGTCACACTTTCCACATGTGCCGTCTGAGGGAACATGTCCACAGGCTGAATTCCATTTACTTTATATTTGGGACTAAGAACTGAGATATCTTTCGCCAATGTCGATGGGTTGCAGGATACATAGACAACTTTCTTTGGCTGCACTTTTAAAATTGTTTTAAGCAGCTGCTGATCCAGGCCGGTTCTTGGCGGGTCGACGATGATGACGTCTGGTTTCCAGCCTTCTTTTGTCCATTTTGGCAGCCATTCTTCAGCTTTTCCGACCACATATTGGGCATGTTTGATGCCGTGGCGGGCAGCATTTTTCTTGGCATCTTCTATGGATTCGCGAATGATATCCATGCCGCGGATTTCAGCTGCCTGGTCTGCCACCCATAAGCCAATTGTTCCAACTCCACAGTAGGCATCAGCCACTTTTTCTTTCCCGGTAAGTGCCGCTGCTCTTTTTACTTCGTTGTAAAGCTTGACTGTCTGTTCCGGATTGAGCTGGAAGAACGTCCGGGCTGATAGTTCAAACTGCAGGTCTCCGAGCGTTTCCTGAATAAAGTCGCTTCCTTCAAGATTCATGGTTTCCTGTCCAAAAATCAGAGAAGTTTTTTCACCATTAACATTTTGGATGATTGATTTTACTTCAGGCAGCTCGCTCTTGATTCTTTCAATAATAATATCCTTCTTCGGAAGGTCTTTTTGTGTTGTTATAAGTACAACTTGAAGTTCACCTGTCTGGATTCCGACTCTGGCAACTATTGTTCGAACGATTCCTTTTCGGGTTCTTTCATTATATATAGGAATTTTCAAGTCCTGAAGAATTCTTTTGACCGTTTCTGTCGCCTGTGTTGTTTGTGGATGCTGGACGGCACAATGTTCGATGTTTATCAGGCGGTGTGAATTCATGCCATATAACCCTGCCAGTACTTTTCCGTCTTTTTGGCCAACCTGAAATTGGCTTTTATTTCGGTAGTTCCATGGGTCTTCCATACCAATTGTTTCTTTTATATTGAGCTTTTCAGGGTCAAGCTTTGTATGGCGCTCCAAAGCTTGAATAATGATATCACGCTTCTCCATCAGCTGTCGGTCATAGCGGAGATGCTGAAGCTGGCAACCGCCGCATTCGTGATAAACAGGGCATGGCGGCTGGACACGGTACTCCGATTTTTTGCGGATTTTTTTTATTTTTGCCTCAGCAAATTTCGGGTTTACTTTCGTTGCTTCTGCCACAATTTCCTCGCCTGGCAATGCTCCTGGCACAAAGACGACCTGCCTTTTAAAATAGCCGACGCCCTCGCCGTTGATGCCAAGTCTTTTGATGGTCAGCGGAAATGTCTGCTTTAATTTTAATTTAACGGTTTGTTCCTGTTTCATGGTGCTTCATCACTCCAAGTTACTCGATGCTCCTCCATAAGTAGAGGGAGGCATAGCTTAAATAAGGATTCCAGCTCTTTGAAAAATTCTCCATTTCATGAAGAGTCGGTTTCGCTTCTAATTGAAATAGTTTTTTTAATGCATTTTGTATGCCTATGTCTGCGAACGGAAAAAGGTTTGGCCTGCCGAGTCCGAACATCAGGAAGTTCTGCACTGTCCAGGGGCCGACACCACGCAATTTGATTAGTTTATCATAAATTTCGTCATCTGAAAGATTTTTAAGCTGTTCAAAGCTTAAATTTCCTGAAGTTGCCTCCCTTGCAATACCGATTACATACTCTGCTTTACGTCCGCTGAATTGCAGTTCGCGAAGATCTTCTACCGTAAGTTCCGCCACTCTTTCCGGAAGCGGGTAAAACCAGGTGCCTTCCTTTTCAAAGCCAAACGCCTTAACAAAACGTTCTGTTAAAGTGTGGGCAAATGAAAGGTTCAGCTGCTGATGAATGATGCACTTCAATAGGCATCCATATGGATCAAAGTCAAGGACGATTGGTGTTCCATAATGCTTATCGAAAATCGGCTTTAAATCTGTATTTTGAAAATGCTGATGAATCGTCTCGAGTGGCAAATTCCATTGAAAAATTTCCGATAGGCGTTCGGCTGCTTTTTCTTTAAAAGGGCCATCTGTTCCTTCAATTAAAAATTCAGGAGCCTCAGTCGTTCCAATGGCTTTTACTTTTCCCACAACTGGTGTACAGTTCAGCAGCATTGGCACTTTCACGGACCGGCCGACATGATCAACTTGATTGAGAGGATCAATCGATAGCCGGTCCAGTACAAGGTCAAAATTATAAGGTCCTTCTACTTGTATCTTTTCCAAGAAGAATCCGTCCTTTATCATTTTCCCCGATTATAGCATTTTTTGTTGAGCTTTTACTAAAAATGTACGTCCTATAAAGAAATAGACCCTAAATTTGGGTCTATTTCTATGCCTTAATAGAATTTAGTAATGTTCAAGTCCATTTTCCGCCTAAAATTTAAATTTAACGGCCAATTCAGGTAAAATACCGGCCGATTTATCATTTTAACGGCCAATTCATACGATATACAGCCCATACTCGAATGCCGAATGGATTTTATTAATTTTATCGGCCAATATTGGAGATTTATCGGCCAATTTCATTAGTTTATCGGCCAAACCCAAATCAGTAAAGCATTCTCTCTCCAATTGCCTGCTCCCATGACAAATCATCAAGGCTCTTAAACGAATAGCCGCGCTTTTTCAAATCCTGAATGGCTTTTTCCAATGCATCTGCATTATCCTTCGAAACAGTGTGAAGAAGCAGGATACAGCCAGGATGAATTTGTCGCATAATATTATCATATGAGTATTGCCAGCCTTTTTGCCTGTCCGTGTTCCAATCAACAAAAGCCAATGACCAAAATACATGGGTATAGCCTTCTTTTTGGGCTAGAGCCAATGTCCTTTCGCTAAAAATTCCGCGAGGCGGGCGCAAATAAGCCATTTGCTTAACACCCGTTAGCTTTTCTGTTTCTGTCCGGACCATTTCTAGCTCTTTTACAAATTTCTCATCGCTGACTCTTGTCATATCGGGATGATGCCAGGAATGGTTCCCAATGATATGCCCTTCAGCAGCCATCCTTTTAACTAGATCTGGCGCACTTTTTAAATAATGCCCTGTTACAAAAAAGGCAGCCGGAACTTCTTCCTTTTTTAAAACGTCCAAAATTTGGCCTGTATATCCGTTTTCATAACCATTATCGAAAGTTAAATAAATATCCTTTTTGCCTGTGTCGCCTTTATAATACGAGCCATGCCTTTCAAGCAATGAATCCAGCGGTTTCCCTGCTTCTGCCGGCACCTCATCCTTTGCTTTTTTAAACCCCCAATGGATCGGAGAGTTTCCATAGTCCGCGTATGCTGTTCCAGAAAAAAACAGGAAAAAAGCACTCAGGACGATGCTTAGTTTTTTCATCTGAGCTCCTCCAATATTTTTTTCTTAGTGTTTGTGATAGGGATAAAAACATTCGCAGGCTTGATTGGCAAAAAATTGCACAAAAAAGAGAGACCTGTTACAGTCTCTCTTGCTATATTGATTAGAATACACGCTCTTTGAATTGAGCCAATTTTTCAAGGGATGATTTATCTACATCTTTATGAAGGCTGTTGCCATGGGAGTCCATTGTGACAACGGCTGTAAATCCTTCAACCTTTAAGTGCCACATTGCTTCAGGGATGCCGAATTCCATAAGATCGACGCCTTCAACAGACTTGATGCAGTCTGCATAGTATTGGGCCGCTCCACCGATTGCATTTAAATAAACGCCGCCATGCTCCTGAAGGGCTGCTAATGTTTTTGGCCCCATTCCGCCTTTTCCAATAACCGCGCGGATGCCGAATTTTTTCATAATATCACCCTGGTAAGGCTCCTCACGAATACTCGTTGTCGGGCCAGCCGCTTTTACATGCCACTTACCTTCCTCGTCTTTCATCATAACAGGGCCACAGTGGTAAATAACCTGTCCGTTAAGATCAACTGGAGCATCATGGTCCATTAAATGGTGGTGGATGGCGTCACGGCCCGTGTACATCATGCCGTTGATTTGTACCACATCCCCTACCTTCAGGCTGCGGATCTGCTCTTCAGTAATTGGCGCCTGCAATGTAACAATATTTGTTTGTTCTTCCGTTTCGACTGCTGCAGCTGTTTCAAGCTCAGCTTCAGTTGCACCGAAGTCGATTTTCTCGCCTTCCTGGTACATCCACTCATTAATTTCGCCAGTTTCCATGCTTACGGCAACGCCAAGGCGGCGGAATGCCCAGCAATTATAGGCAACAGATACGAAGAAGCTGGCAGGGATACGGTTCATTACGCCAACTTTACAGCCTAGAAGTGTTGTTTCTCCACCAAAGCCCATTGTGCCGATTCCTAGTTCATTGGCGTTTTCTAGCACATACTCTTCCAATTTGCGAAGATCTTCATTTGGATTCACATCATCTACAGAGCGGAAAAGCTGTTCTTTTGCGAGGTCATAGCCTGAAGAACGGTCTCCCCCGATGCCCACGCCAATGAAGCCGGCGCTGCAGCCTTGTCCTTGTGCCTGGTAAACAGAATGCATGATGCATTTGCGGATGCCGTCCAGGTCGCGGCCAGCTCGGCCAAGACCTTCAAGCTCGCAAGGAAGACTGTATTGGATATTTTTATTTTCACACCCGCCGCCTTTTAAAATCAGGCGTGCGTCGATGTAGTCTTTTTCCCATTGTTCAAATTTAATTACAGGCGTTCCAAACCCAAGGTTGTCCCCGCTGTTTTCGCCTGTCAATGAGTCAACAGAGTTCGGGCGAAGCTTTCCGTCTTTTGTTGCCTTGGCGATCGCATTTTTGATCGCTTCCTTCATCACAAGCTGATTGGCGCCAACAGGTGTTTTAATTTTGAAAGTTGGCAAACCTGTATCCTGGCAAATTGGCGACACATTATCGTCAGCCATTTTAATATTATTTGTAATCGTTGCTAAGCTCATTGCTGCTCTTGTACCGGCGCTTTCTCTTTCCTTCGCCGCTTTAATTGCACGGCGGACGTCGCGCGGAAGATTTGTGGATGTTTCAACAATCAGCTGATACATGCTTTCCTGAAACTTATCGATATTCATTGCTTTGGTCCCCTTCCCTTTACTCCCTATATAGCTCTTATCTATTATGAAAATTTCAATTATTTATCGTCTACCATTATACTCCTATCCGAAACGTATTTAAAGACCCACCTTGCAATCGTTTACAGGATTAAAGAGGAAATTTCGTCATGCAAAAAGTGATAGCAGGAATAGTGGCCTGTTTCTTATAAGTTGGCGTGGTATCAGCAAAAATCAGCATTTGAAAGGCAAAAATCACGTTTTCGCTTTTGCAAGGGAGTACTTCAATACAGGAAATGGTGCCAACAATTAAAAAAGAGCCCATAGGCTCCTTTTAGTTTTCCCGGTTATTGAATTCACGGCATTTGGATTCAAGGTCGTCAATCATTTCAATTAAACGGTCAATGTCTTCGAGTTCCGTGTCCTCTGGCTCAATTGCTTCCAATACGTCCAGGAACATATTTAAGCGCTGTTTTAAAAAGGTTACTTGCGTATTTTTGTCATGAATCGGACTTCCCAAAACGTTCTCTCCTTTCGTCTCGTTTACATCCTACATGAATTTCAGTATTTCGGCAAATGCGTAGTTGTACATAATATACCCACCCTTCCTTCTGCTCAATATCCCTTTTCAAAAAAATTGCTGGCTGTTTATTTAATACTCTTTAAAGGAATAGACATTATATGAAGAGGAGGAATAGATATGTTTTTTTCAAGTTGGCAGGATATTGGAAGAGTCCTTTTAATCGGATTGTTGAGCTATGCTTCGCTTGTCCTATTTCTCAGAATTTCAGGCAAACGAACTTTATCAAAAATGAATGCATTTGATTTGGTCGTAACCGTTGCCCTAGGTTCTACTCTTGCCACGATACTTCTTAACAAAAAAGTATCCCTTGCTGAGGGGCTGACAGCTTTCACTCTTCTAATTGGACTTCAATATATTGTTGCATGGCTCTCAGTCCGTTCATCCAAGTTCAGTGAGTTAATCAAATCCAATCCTGACCTGCTATATTATCAGGGAAGTTTTATAAGCTCTTCATTAAGAAAGAACCGTGTTTTGGAAGTCGAGGTATTGCAGGCAGCGCGTGCTCAAGGCATCTCTTCTTTAAAAGATGTGGAAGCCGTAGTGCTTGAAACTGATGGGAATATTTCCGTCATTAAAAAGAGCAGCTTTAGCAGCAGCTCAACCCTTTCAAATGTAAGCCAAAAGAAAAGCTGACGCCATAAGGCATCAGCTTATTATTTGATCTTCAGTTATTCCGGCTGCTTTTCCTTCACGGCTGGAGTCAGCTGCCCCATATAGGCGGCCTCTTTCTCGGTCGATTTGAATGGCCTGAACATTGCCGATTCGGCTTGGATCATCTCCAAATTCAAACCCCCTTGACTCCATTTCTCCTTTGGCCTCCATGCTGATTCCAGGTTCCCATTCAATTAGCGGACCTGCGCTAGCAAAAATTCGAGGTTCTTCAATCGCTTTTTTTAAATTCATCTTATGATCAATCACATTAATAATCGTTTGGAATACTGAGCCGATTATAGTCGGCCCCCCAGGTGAACCTAGAGTCAGGACCGGCTTATCATTCTTAAACAAAATCGTTGGACTTTTGCAGCTGACCGGCCTTTTATCTGGCTGTGCCTCATTAATTCCGCCCGGGTTGGCATCAAAATCAGTTAACTCATTGTTAAGCAGGAACCCATACCCTTTTACCATAATGCCGGATCCAAATGGATGCTCTACCGTAGAAGTGCATGCCGCAATATTGCCCCATTGGTCGACAACGGTAAAATGGGTTGTTTCACTCTTCTCCAAATCATCAGGCTGGCGAATGACTTGATTAGGGTCCCCATCCTGGTATTTCCATGGATTTCCAAAATCTATGGCATCATTCCGTCGTTCAAAATTAACAGCCTTTACCCTGTCAGCAATATAATTATCATGGAGCAGCCCTTTAATCGGCAGATCCGAAAATTCCGGATCACCTGAGTAGGCAATTTTGTCAGCAAACGCCAATCGCATCGCTTCCGTTATCAGATAGTACTTTTCCCATGACTTTGCATCATACTGGCTTAAGTCAAACTTCTCAAGGATTTTTAAGATTTGGATTACTGTCAGCCCGCCAGCACTCGGAGGAGCAGATGAAGCTATTTTGTAGCCTTTGTACTCTCCCCAAATTGGCTCGTCAACTGTCAGCCGGTAATTTTTTAGATCTTCAAGGGTCATAAATCCGCCCTCTTCCTTCAGGTTTGCAACAATTGCCTCTGCAATCTCTCCTTCATAAAAAGCGGAGATCCCTTCTTTTTGCAAAATCCGGAATGTTTTAGCCAGGTGTTCTTTTACAAGGCTATCTCCTTCTTTAAGTGGTTCACCCTCAGGAAAATAAAAAGCTTTCGCTTCTTTGCCAAGTCTGTAATGGAAATTCTGCAGTGCTTCTTCGAGTACCCAGTTTACTTCAACGCCGCTCTCAGCAGCTTCTACCGCCGGCTGAATCAAGTCAGCCAGCGGTTTGGATCCGTGTTCTTCCAAAGCTTTATCCATTGCTTTTAAGATTCCTGGAATGCCAACAGCTGTTCCATGGGTAGAGCGTTTGCGGAAGTCAATTACTTCCCCGTTATCGTCCAAGAACATTTCCGAATGTACACCCTTTGGCGCTCTTGTATGTCCATCATATATTTTTACATCTTTCTTTTTATTATCATATACCATGAAAAATCCGCTTCCTCCAATGCCTGTCATCATAGGCTCTACTACATTTAAGGCGAATTGGATGGAAACGGCTGCATCAACTGCATTTCCGCCTTCCCTTAATATCTTTTCGCCAATATCGGTTGCGACCGAATGAGGACTTACAACCATACCGGCCGTCCCAACCGCAGTTTCTCTTTCATGCGACTGTTTTTCCATATCCTTTGATAATGATTTCCCTCGTCTATAACCCATACTTTTAACCTCCAGAGATTGTCCTTCATCTATACTTAAGGGTTACCCCCCTCTTCTATATATGAAACAACCATGATTAGGAAAAGGTACCAAAACAACATGATCCTTTCCTTTACCACAAAAAAGCCTCTGCCTATTTTAGTGGCAGAGGCTTTTTTTTTTAGCTCTGTTAAAGCTTATTGTTGTATTTTAGCACCCTGTTGATTGGAGCGGAAGGCACTAATCCCACGAAAATGCATTCGCATTTCCTTCGTGCGGTGTTATTTCAGGGAAGCTTATTCAAAGTCCTGCGGGAGTGCGGATCAAAGGAAGACCCCGCAGGAGCAAAGCGACGGGGAGCGTCGGACCGCCCGCTGTTCGCTGAGTGCCTCGTGCTGAAATCAACAGGCAAATTTTACAGAGCCTATTTTTAAAATTATAGGTTATTGCTGTTCTTTTGAACATCCGGGCTATAGCTTACAGCACTTTCATCACGCTCAACAGGGTAAGCTGAATCTGTGCTGTTCGTTGAGCCTGTTGTTTGAAAGCCAGATGTTGAGCCTGAATTTGAGCCTGAGCTTGCATTTGAACCTCCGCTGTTTTCAACGGGATTTTCCATTAGCTCAGAGCCGGCTTCTTTTACTTTTGAGCCGATATCTGCGAGATCACTTTTTGCTTCCTTAGCTGTTGACATAGCTTCGTTTGAAACTTCTTTCACCACATCCATATTGCCAAATACATCTTGGTTTACACGCTGATATAAATTCTGTGCGTCTTTAATAGCATCTTTCAATGTGTTTGAAGCATTTTTAAACTGGTTAATCATATTTTCTTTTACATCGCCAGGATTATCTTTCACTTCAGAAATAAGGTTTGCAGAGGTATCTTTCAAATCCATAGCTTTCGTTTTCACTTTTGTTCTTGTTTGGGTATCAAGCATTGCCAGCGCTCCGCCAATAATTCCGCCAAGAACGATGCCTTTCATTAGCTTGCTATTCTGTCCATTATTGGAGCTCATTGCATTCATATCTTGTCCGTAAGTTGAACTCATTGTATTCATGTCTTGTCCATAAACTGAATCCATAGTAGTTGTTGTGTTTGTTGTATTATAAGTATTCTTCTGATCCATGTTGAATCCTCCTCTTAATTTTTAAATTTAATTATTGATTGTTATTGAATTAATTCCCGCCGGAGAGAAAAATAAACTTTTAAAATGCATTTTTAGTTCAATCTATCGATTGACATTTGCTATTAAAGATTAAATAATGTCAAAGGACTTCGTTTAAAAGGAGATTTCTATGAATACTGAACTTTTACCCATAACAACTAAACATGATCCGTGGGAAGCTTATATGGACATAGACCAGCATGGGGAATTACGATTATCAAATATTGAATTTACGACTACAGTTTTATGCAACATGCGCTGTGAGCATTGCGCAGTTGGCTATACACTGCAGCCTAAGGATCCTGACGCTTTGCCAATTGAACTATTGCTGCAGAGGCTTGAAGAGATTCCACATTTAAGATCCTTGAGTATAACAGGCGGCGAACCAATGCTTTCAAAAAAATCAGTGGAAAATTATGTAGCGCCTTTGCTCCGCTACGCACGTGGAAGGGGTGTCAGAACCCAGGTAAATTCTAATCTCACATTGGAATTAAATCGTTACGAAGAGATCATACCGTATTTGGATGTCCTGCATATTTCACATAACTGGGGAACAGAAGAGGACTTTATAGAAGGCGGATTTGCCATGATGGAGCGAAAGCCCAAAATCGAGCAGCGCCAAAAGCTTTTTAACAGAATGATCGAAAACAGCCGGGAACTAGTTAAAGCTGGTGTCATGGTATCTGCTGAAACAATGCTGAACAAACGGACACTGCCCCATCTTGAAACAATTCATAAGCAAATTACCGAAGAAATGAAATGCCAGCGCCATGAAGTCCATCCAATGTATCCCTCGGATTTCGCTTCTTCTTTGGAAACGCTATCTCTCGAAGAATTAAGATCAGCTATCCACCACCTTTTGGATGTGCGGAATAAGGATACATGGATGCTTTTTGGCACCCTGCCCTTCTATGCTTGCAGCAGCAATAAAGAAGATTTACAGTTATTAAAAAGATTGCATTCATCTAAAAATGTAACAGTCAGAAATGACCCGGACGGCCGGTCACGTTTAAATATAAATATTTTCACAGGGGATGTTATCGTCACTGACTTTGGTGACACACCTCCACTAGGGAATGTAAGGAATGACCGGCTAGAGAATGTTTATCAAAAATGGGGCAAAACGGAGCTTGCCGATTCTCTTAATTGCCATTGTCCCGGGGTCAGATGTCTTGGACCTAACGTGCTTGTGAAAAACAGCTATTATAAAGAAACCGACTTTAAGAAACTTCGATCCAATATTTAACAATAAAAGCCAGCCTGAAAATGGCTGGCTGCTTTCTTATCTTGGCCGTTCGGAAACGACAAATCCAAATGTGACGTGATCCTGAATCGGGATCCATGCACCAATTCCCTGAGAAGTTACATTTTTGATGACAATCATTCTTTTGTTCCCTTTTAACATTAAGTAAACTTCCCCATACGTTACTTTCCCTTTTTCATTAATCGCAGGTGCATAACCATACAGATAGCCTAATCGTTTGGGAGGAATATTATATATATGATCTTTTTTTGTACCTGCCCCAATGATCGTCTCAAAAGCAAGTGGAAGCCCTGACTTTTCCATCGCTTTCAGGAGCATCATCTTCTTCACATCTTCAGCATTGGGAACTTTTGCTGTTAATCCCCCACGGACAACCTTTTGCGCTTCCTGTACATAATGGATTTGGTACGGTGCTTTTCCTCCGCGATTGTCAAAGTAGTTCGTGTTAATTTTTTGGTACTCCCAGTTCGGAGAGGTTTCCGATGATTCATAATTAAGCGGCCATTGCCCGAGATATACGATTGCCCGGTATCCGATTGCAAAAGGAGTGCTGCTGACCGATGTTTCATTCAGCATACGGATGAGATCCGGATTTTCGATTTTTACCTTGGAGGAGTCAATCAGCTGCTGGGCCAATTCACTCGGCTGCAGAGTTGGCATATCCTGCGCCGGATTCGGATAGGTATTTTCTTTCGTAACATTCAACACCGAATTTGGAACGTTGATCGATTTTTGCGGCTGTTTCGCAGGTTTCTCAGCCCCTTTTTGTGCCTCGGCAGCCGGATGGAATGACAGCATTAATATAAGACCTAAAAAAAGAATGCTAACGTATTTTTTCATGATGTCTTACTCCTTTCAACTCACAAACTTTTTAGGTTTGATTATAGTTTTTTCGGAGGACTGGGATATTATCCATACCATGAAAAATAAGCCCGGCTACAAAAGCTATTATTTCAGCCATATTTTCATTTGTAATGATTTTGTAAAAATCAGAATATTTACAAATATCAAATAACGTTGTATAATTAACTTACTCTCAGCAAAAGGAGGGCAGATGAAGTCAACCGTACTTTTATTTTAAAAGGAGGATGAATCCGTTTTTTGTTAAGTCATCAGCAAGTTAGGTTACGTGATCAAATCTCAACATGAAGGTTGGTGATCAATGCCTGAAAGCGAACAGAATGCTAATCCTCTAAAAACATATACCTTTATGAAAAATGTACTTAAATACCAAATATAAAAACCGACTCTGAGATCCATTCAGAGTCGGTTTGTTTAATGTTGCCTGATTTCGAGATCGGCTGCTCGTGAGTCTATAGCAGATAAAAACCAATTCCCATAATTATATACGCAGCCAGCAGAGTAGCGCCTTCAAACCAGTTCGTTTCACCATCGTTCCCGATGACAATCATTAGAAGCACGGATGTAACCATTGCGATTAACTCAGGCAATGTAAAAACTAGCGGCATGGCTGTCGGGAACATTAAGGAGAGCAGCACGAGGACTGGCGCCACGAACATCGCAATCTGCAAGGTGGAGCCAACAGCAATTTCGACCGCAATATCCATTTTATTTTTATAAGCCATAATGATTGCAGATGCGTGTTCTGCCGCATTACCAACGATGGCAACGATCACTACACCAATGAATAGCTCAGTCCAGCCAAACGCTTCTCCGACTTCTTCAAACGTATGAACCAGATTTTCCGATACATACGCAACTGCCACAGTAGCGATAGCAAGGACGGCAATCGCCTTTCCTTTGCTCCACTCCGGTTCTTCTTCCTCATGATGGCTGCCCTTTTCCTCATTATGCTGATAGACACCTCGATGGGTTACAAGTTTAAAGAATAAGGCTGCTAAATATAGTGCTATTAAAATAACGGAGATGCCGATACTGAAGGTGATAGTTTTCGCTTCATCCATCGTCATCGCAAAGACTTCAGGGATGACAAAGGCAACGATCACGCCGAACATCAGCAAGCCCGAGTTATGCCTGGCATCATATACATTAAATGTCTGGGTTTTAAACTTTACTCCGCCAACAAAAAAGGATAAGCCTGCAACCAAGAGCAAATTCCCTAATACAGATCCTGTCAGTGATGCAAGAACCACGCTAACCAGCCCTGCTTTTAACGCGAAAATCGAGATAATAAGCTCGACGGCGTTCCCGAAGGTGGCATTAAGCAAGCCACCGATCCGTGGGCCTGCTACAATGGCAAGGCTTTCCGTTGCTCTTCCCATATAGCTGGCCAGCGCAATAATAGTAATGCAGTAGATGGCAAACAGCAGAATATTGGACCAATGCATCAGTGTGCCGATTACAGAAAGCGGTACGCCGGCAAAAGCCAGCACCATGAAAATTTTATTTGTCATATGTCTGTCTCCTTTTTCTCATAATGTTCTTTTATTCTTGCCTTCTCATCCATTTTTTTGGCATATGTGACTATATGCAAACCAAAATAGGATGAAATATTAATACTCCATATTAAATATGTAGAAACTATCCTTCTTTATTAACCTTTTTCAAAAAAAATCAAACCTATACATTTAAATAGGGTTGTGCACTTTTTTGCTTATAGCTTTCCATGCAAAAAGCTGCCGTCATAAGACAGCAGCTCTTTAGTCGTCAGCTGATTGCATTTTTAGCCAATAGTTGAATGGTCATGTCATCCATGGGCGGGTTATGGAGGCCAGCGCGGACATCACGGTAATAGCGCTGCAGGGGATTTTTTTCAGAAAGGCTTCGTGCACCGACTACCCGCATCGCCAAATCCACTACAGTAATAGCCGCGTTTGTTACAGCAAGCTTGACTGCTCCCAATTCCGGCCCCATACTGCTCTGAACTTCCTCCTCTTCTTCATCCCACTGCTTCGCAACTGAATAAAGAAAATGGCGGGCTCTCATCAGTTCAAACTCCATCTCCCCGATTTTTTGCTGAACGTTCGGTAAATCAATGATGGAACCTTTAATGCTATTTGGTGAATATTCTTCTGCAAAATCGATCGCATAAGTTTGAGCCGCCTGGGCAATGCCTAAATAACACGCAGGAATATGAAGCAGCCACCCCGCCGCCCCTTTCTTGACTGGCTTAAAAAGCTCGACAAGTGCCTCTTCTTTCACACTTACATCTTTTAAAATAAGGTCGTGGCTCCCTGTACCCCTCATTGCGATGCTGTCCCATGTTTCCTCAAGTGATACACCGTCTGCAGTCCGGGGAATCAGAAAATTTCCCGTTTCGCCACTTTCTGCAATCGTTGCGCTCACATTAAAGTAATCAAGTACAGGCGCCATCGTCGTAAAGCTTTTTCGGCCATTGATAACCCATTTATCACCATCTCGAACTGCAGTCGTAAAAGGCTTCCCCCCCCTGGTCGGACTGCCCGTTTGGGGCTCCGTTGCACAATTGTTCATTAATGCGCCATTATGCACTTCTTCACATAACGCCTTAAACGTTGATTCTTCCCAGCTTTTTTTCTCGCCAAGACTTTTAATGATTCCCATATGCCAGCCAATAGATAAAGCTGTAGAACCATCGCCTTCCGCTATCTTTTCCTGCAAACGGATAAATTCATAAAGAGAAATTTCCTCGCCTCCATAGCGCTTGGGAATGGTTAAAGACGTATATCCTGACTCTTTCAGCTCAGCGATATTTTCAAAAGGGAACCGGCCCTCTTCATCATTTTTAGCTGCTCTTAATAAAAATTTTCGGGAAAGCTCTTCCATTAACTGGACTCGTTCTTCAATGGTATTCAATTCCTGGAATTTCAAGTTTGAGCACCCCTTTCTTTTTTAAAACTGTAATTCTTATTATTTTTGTCGGAATTATTATACTAAATTTTTATAAAATTGTTCTAGCAAGACGCATTATTTGTCATAAAACAGACTGGAACGTGCAGATTAAGATGGAAGAAATGAAAGGAGAATTATGTATGAGTGAACAATTAAAAAAGAAAATGATGGACATGCTTGATGAATCTGGAGTTGGAACCCTGGCCACCATCCGGAACAGCAAGCCCTTCAGCCGGTTTATGCTATTTTTTTATGAAGACCTGACGATTTATGCGGCCACAAATAAAAATACTCATAAAGTGGAGGACATTGAAACAAATCCAAATGTCCACATCCTTCTTGGCCTTGATGTAAAAAATGCAAATGGAGAATATTTCGAAATCGAGGCTAAAGCGAGCATTGATTCCTCCCCGGAAAGCCGCCAAAAATTCTGGGATGAAAAGCTGAGGAATTGGCTCTCTGGCCCGGATGATCCCAACTATATCCTTTTAAAATTGGAGCCTGAACATATTCGGTATTTCTCCAAAGCGGGTGAACATCCGGAAGAGCTATCGATATAAATACAAGGAAGAGGGATCCTCTTCCTTGTATTTATATCGCAGTTTACGGGCTGATGGAAGTTTCACTTTATACAATCTCAAATGTCTCGACAATCTCAATGCTGTCTTCCACAGAGCGTACCATTGAACAGTTCTTTCTCGTCAATTCAAGTGCTTTATGGAGCTTCGCTTCATTTAAATCATTACCTTTAATAAGGAAGTGGATATGGACCTTTTCGACCCGATCGGCGATTTCTTCATTTCTTTCGACACTCGTTTTCATTTGAATATCCTCAAAATCCATGCGCATTTTTTTCATGATTTTTCTAAGGACCCCACCGCTGCACACAGCCAAAGAAGCGACAAGGAGCTGGAAAGGCCTAAAACCATATTCCTCATCCCCTGCAATATCCAGGCGGCCAAATGGCAGCTCTGTATAAAAACCTACTTCTTCCTTCATTTTGAAATCCATGGTATTCGCCCCTTTTTACTTTATATTTATATTGAGATTACACTATTTTTTCTGTAAACAAAACTATTATGTCAGTTTCATTCGGGAAATGGCCTGATTCTCCATTATATTTCTCTTGCCAAGACTCCTTATTCCCGATACCATCATTTAGGAGACATTTTTAAGTCACGTTCAGAAAAAGAGGTTTTAATATGAATAAAGAAACAACGCGTTTTTGGATACTCATTAGCATTGTTGCGATTTCAGGGTTCAGCCAGGGAATGCTCCTTCCGTTAATCGCCATTATTTTTGAAAATGACGGCATTTCCTCCAGTTTGAATGGCTTGAATGCAACTGGGTTATATATTGGGATACTCCTAATCTCTCCTTTTATGGAATATCCATTGAGAAAGTATGGGTATAAGCCGGTTATTATACTGGGCGGACTCCTTGTTGTTCTCTCCCTTGTTCTTTTTCCAGTTTGGAAGTCATTCTGGTTTTGGTTCATTTTGCGGCTCCTGATTGGAATCGGCGACCATGCCCTTCATTTTGGAACACAGACCTGGATCACGTCCTTTTCACCGGAGAATAGACGCGGCCGGAATATTTCACTGTATGGATTATTCTTTGGAGTTGGATTTGCTGTAGGGCCTTTAATGGCACCGCTTGTAAAAATCAATGAGACACTCCCGTTTATTGTATCTGCCATTCTATGTCTGATCGCCTGGATGTTTTTATTTACTCTGAAAAACGATTATCCGGAACAATCCATTGAAATCAATTCGTTTAAAGAAACTATGAAGCGTTTTTCAAAGGCTGCCAAATATGGCTGGGTCGCATTTTTACCGGCTTTGGGTTACGGATTTCTGGAGGCATCTTTGAATGGGAGCTTTCCTATATATGGCATGAGGATTGGGCTTGAGGTTTCCAGCGTGTCACTTTTGCTGACTTCGTTTGCAATTGGCGGAATTGTGTTCCAGCTCCCACTCGGAATCATGAGCGATAAATATGGAAGACGTAATGTTTTAATAGGTGTACTGTTTATTGGGTCTATTAGCTTTATCGCTGCAAGCTTGCTGGAAGAATCGGTGCTGGCGCTTACTGTGTGCCTATTTATTGCCGGTATGGTGGCTGGCTCCACCTTTTCACTCGGTATCACCTATATGGCAGACTTAATGCCCAAAAATTTATTGCCGACGGGGAATTTGCTTTGCGGGGTCGCTTTTAGTGTTGGAAGCCTGATTGGCCCTTATATCGGCGGACTTTTTATCCAATTTTTTAAATCAGTCAGCTTTTTTAACATAATCAGCGTTATGCTTTTGCTTATCTTCCTGGCAGTCACATTGTTCGGAGATAAACAGCCGGTTTTTGAAAAAAGCCAGTCATTTTAAGGGGATCTGTATGGAGTTCCTCTTTTTTGTGGAGTTTGGCGGCTTTTCAAGGGGAATTTTTCGCTGTAGTTGCTAGCGGACATGTTTTTCTGCAGCTTTGGCCTTTTTATATGCAAGTTTTTTATTTTATTTGTAATTTTCCTTATTTACTTGCCAGTTTTAAAATATATTTGCACGCAGCCAGATATACACAAAATCCTCATGTTAGCGATAATCTTTCGTTTGTAACATTTTTCCTCTTCCTCCGTCTAATGGAATGAGGTGAATGGGATGAAGAATATTACGGCATTTTTATTATCTTCTTTATTACTGGCTGGCTGCTCACAGGCCAATGGTGTTAACCCACCTTTAGACAACTATAATCCAGACCCAAAAGATGTAATTGATTCTCATGGAAGCATTGAACATTTAGAAGAACTTGATCGATTTATTGAACAATTTAACAAGCAGAAAAAAGCTAAAGTACGGATTGTCCAATATACAATTGAAGGGGATCCCATTCTGACAGACTTGGATTATGATAGGGAAATCATTCATTATCAACACGACACGACCAGAGACCAATACGGTTCGGGCAGCATAACCAAAAAAACTTGCCAAAATATCACCAAAACAGAAACCAATACAGAAACATACTATAATCTCAACTGCAGCGGGACCCAGGAGGAAATCATTTATATCGAGCATGACACCTCTTCTCAGGACCGCTTTGAGTTTAACCTTAAGTATGGCGTTGGCAAAAAGAACGAAATCAATACAAAAGATCAGCAGCTTGTAAAGAATCTGCAAAATGGGGAAATGGTGACTGTCAGCGATTTTCAGTTTTCTGAAGAAGAGTTAAACAGAATATACAAAGCAATGATTTTTGCAAACTATTTGAGTGAAAAAAAATTATCAGATTCCTGTAAGCAAAAACCTTATGAGAGCTACGAACTAACTGTCTGGATTAATGGCGGAGAACGCCATTTTGAATGGACGGAATGCGACCAAAGCCCGGATGGCCAAAAAATGTCGGCTATGAAAGACCAAATCCTTGAAATCCTTAAGCAAAATGAAGCCTACAGAGCGCTTCCTGCTTCTAAAGGAAATTATGAATAGAAATAAAGCATTTGTCAGAATTCTAATGGACTGTTTAGCTTTTCAATTCATAGGTTATATAGTAAAATAAAGATAATAGAATACAATATTTGCATAATGCTAAATGCATTATCTCATATGACCGGTTTTAATGCTGTCACCTCCATGGTGGCAGCTTTCGTCGTTTTTTAGGGGTATTGAATGTGATTATTCTTCTCAATAAGGTGATTGAGAAGAATCATTCATTTTATTCACACAACCGGAGATAAATTGGAATTTATATAAACACAACTCATTTTAGGAGGAGAAACCATGAGTATGGAAGCAAAGGCTTTACTAAAAAGCAGCAATACACCTGATGAAAACTTCTTGGAAAAAATTAAACCCCATGCCGAACTAATCGCAGCTCTTTTCAGCGGCGTACTAATTCTGTCAGGATGGCTTTTGGACCGCAGCGACCTGACAACGGCATCCATTGTCACTTATTTGCTCGCCTTTATCATTGGCGGTTTTGCAAAGGCGAAAGAAGGCATCGAGGAAACAATTGAGAATAAGGAACTGAATGTTGAAATGCTGATGATATTTGCAGCAATCGGATCAGCTATTATCGGCTACTGGACAGAAGGTGCCATTTTAATTTTCATTTTCGCGGTCAGTGGCGCTTTGGAAACGTACACAATGAATAAAAGCCACAAGGAAATTTCGTCTCTTATGGAATTGCAGCCGGAAGAGGCGTTAAGAATTATTGATGGAACCGAGGAACGCGTCCATGTTTCAGAGCTGGCCATTGGGGATCAGATTTTGGTTAAGCCCGGTGAGAGGGTTCCGTCTGATGGAACAATTGTAAAGGGGTATTCTTCCTTGGACGAGGCAGCCATAACTGGGGAATCTCTCCCTGTTTCCAAGACTGCTGAAGACCCGGTATTTGCGGGCACAGTTAACTTGAACGGTTCGATTACAGTTGAAATAACCAAACCGAATAATGAAACGCTTTTTCAAAAAATCATCGAGCTTGTGCAATCAGCACAGAGTGAGAAGTCTCCTTCTCAGCTTTTTATTGAAAAGTTTGAGGGCACATACGTAAAAATCGTTTTGGCCGTTGTTATATTAATGATGTTCGTACCGCATTTCCTTTTAGGATGGAGCTGGACAGAGACCTTTTACAGGGCGATGATCCTGCTGGTAGTTGCTTCGCCATGTGCCCTTGTCGCATCCATCATGCCGGCAACTTTATCGGCAATTTCAAATGGTGCCAGGCACGGAATCCTTTTTAAAGGCGGCGTTCATCTCGAAAACTTAAGCCACCTAAAAGCGATTGCTTTTGATAAAACCGGGACTTTGACAAAAGGCAAGCCGGAAGTAACAGATGTCGTGGTCAAACAAGGCCTTGCTAAAGAGGATGTGCTGCTGAAGGCAGCTTCCATTGAAAGCCACTCCAACCACCCTCTTGCGAATGCAATTGTCAAATATGCTAAAGAGAACATTTCCGTACCGCTTGTCCACCCGGAAAGCATTGAAGATGTAACTGGCTTTGGCGTCAAGGCCACTGTCGGCTATGATGAATGGAAAATAGGCAAGGCTGCCTTTGTTGGAAAAACGGAAGCAAAGGCATTTGCAGACGGTGCTGCAGACCGAATGGCAAGTGAGGGGAAAACAGTCGTTTTTATTCAAAAAAATGATGAAGTTGTAGGCCTTATCTCATTAAAGGATGTGGTTCGCGAAGAAACAAAGCAGGCCATTGACCAGCTTAAAAAGCAGAACATTTACACCATTATGCTGACAGGGGACAGCCAAACAACTGCTACAGCCATTGCCAGCGAAAGCCATGTAAATGATCATATCGCTGAATGTCTGCCTGAAAATAAAGTTGAGCATCTTAAAAAACTGAAGGAAAAGTACAGCAATGTCGCAATGGTCGGAGACGGAATTAACGACGCCCCTGCCCTGGCAACTGCCAATGTAGGGATTGCCATGGGTGAAGGAACCGACGTTGCATTGGAAACTGCTGATGTGGTTCTAATGAAAAATGATCTGCCTAAAATTGCGGAGGCCATTGACCTATCACGTCGCATGAATCGGATCATAAAGCAAAATGTCATCTTTTCCATTACCGTCATCATGTTTTTGATTGCATCCAATTTCCTGCAGATTCTTGATTTGCCTTATGGTGTTATCGGACACGAAGGATCTACAATATTGGTTATTTTAAACAGCTTGAGACTGTTAAGGTCATAAGAAAAAGCCTGGGAACTCAAACTCCCAGGCTTTTTTGAAGTACAGGTATCTATTTGCTTATTAATGGTAACCGTTTTGCCCGTTAGCAGAACCGGATGTTTTTTGTTTTGGTTTATTCTTCCCTTTTTGCTTTGTTCCGCCGTCTTTTTTCGTATGTTTTGTCATGATAAGCCCTCCTTAAAGATGAGTTCCCCCATCTATATTGTGTAACTATTGACGCTTTTTTAAGAAGGAAACTGCAGGAATTTTTTCAGCAATCTTCTTTTTTAAATTTAGTATTGATGGCATTGATTTCCCCGCCGAGAATGATGATAATTCCCGATATATAAAACCAGATCATCAGGACAATGATGGCCCCGATGCTACCATAAGTAGCGGAAAAATTGCCAAAGCTGCTGACATAGTAGGAAAAAGCAAGCGAAGACAGCACCCAGCCGACTGTGGCAAACAGCGCACCTGGCACCGCACTTATACAGGTCAGCTTTTTATTGGGGGCAATCCAATACAATCCTGTAAACACAATAAACAGGATAATAGGACTGACAAGCCAGCGCAGCATATTCCATACCGCCAGAAATTGGCCGGACAACCCGAACTCGGAAAATAAAAACAGTCCGATTTGCTTTCCGAATACAGGAAGAAGCAAAGCCAGCACAAACACAAAAATCATGGCAAAGGTCAGCAATATGGCCATTCCTCTGGCAATAAGGAATGGGCGGCTTTCTTTTACGTCATATGCCTTATTAAAAGCCCTTACTACCGCATTAATGCCGTTTGAAGCAGACCATATGGTTGCGATGATCCCAAAGGAAAGCAATTTTCCATTTTTCTGCGTAATTTCATAGATATTTGTTTCAATCAGCTTCATCGTTTCACCCGGGGCAAAATCACGAATAACATTTAATATGTCTTCTGTTGTAATCGGCAAATACGGAAGCAATGTCACTAAAAAAATTAATAAAGGAAAAAGAGAGAGAAGGAAAAAATACGCCAATTGGGCGGCAAGACCCAGCACATCATCTTCCTCTACTCTCCTCCATAAGTTTGGAATCAGAGTCGAAAAAGCTCGTCCCATTCCAACACCTCACTTGAGTTTAATGCGGAGCCCGAACCGTCTCACCAGCAGATTCCTGTGGCGTTCCACTTGATCCCTTCGGCTTTATATCGCTAAATGCCTGTTTGGTATTTTGGACAATTTCTGTTACTTCTGGAGCCATCTCTTTTAACTCCTCTACAGTCCCAGTAATAAAAGCCACATCCTCACTCACTTGCTCAATTGCTGTCTTGACTTTATTCGACACTTCCTTCACCTGGGTAACGGCTTCATTTGGATGCTTTAAATAATAACCTACATCACTGGACGTTTTTTTGCAGTTATAGACAACGGTTTCTCTTGTTGTCTTGTCCAGCATGCTCAATGCTCCTCCTGCAAGTGCTCCATAAAATACACCTTTCCAAAACAGTGATTTCCCCATATTTTATTTCTCCTTTGGCTAATTTATTATATGAAAATTTAATTCATTTTTTCCCTTTATTTAAAATGACGAAACCCCTCTGTTCCGCAAATTAGTATCGTTTGTATTATATACGATCCGTCTCTCCTATATTTTCTACTAATTTCCATTGTAGATGCAACCCTTAATTCAGTTGACATTTTTTTAAGAACATGGAAAGATGAAAAGAAAAGCGGAAGGCGCCCGTTTAAGGAGCAGACTAAAAACGCCACGTCCTGTGGCAACGTCTGCATGACCCGCATCCTGCGGGCCTCAAGCATAAGACGAGCCCTGTAAGGATTTGCTCTTTCCTTCTGCAAGGGATTGGCTTATGTCTCGAGTCCCTAGGAGCCGAAACTAGAAATGCTTATGACCTCGAGCCGATGGCGCCTGTAGCTAGACAATTGAAAAGCGGAGACCCGTGACCTTACAGTTACTGCTTCTTCAAATACATAACAATGAGAGGATGTCCGGCATGAATAATTTATCGGAAAAATCGGTTGAGAATGTTGAGTACATGATCGAAGCAATAAAAGAAAAGTTAAAGGTTCTAAACCTAGGGGCTATCAAGCCATCCCATTTTGATGAGGAAATGTATGAAGAATTAAAAGACATCTACGATCTTGTTATGAAAAAAGATTCCTTCAGCCCAAATGAAATGCAGGCATTGGTAGAAGAACTCGGCAATCTTAGAAAAAATAAATAAATTGAAAGCAGCCATTTCATGACTGCTTTTTTACTGGATACTAAGAAGACCCCTCGCCCTCAATAATTCCCGATATTAATACAGTATGGTGTTCAGCTAATGAAATCTCCACGCCTGTATCCAAATATCGGATAAATGGACGCTGCAGGCTGTTGAGAATTTTTGTTACAATCGCTTTCCGGCCATTATTTAAACGGACCTTACTGCCAGGGATATAGGATGGCACTTCCTGGACAAACTGTTTAACCAACTCAACGGTAAATACTGTGCCGCTTTTCGCCATCATGTATTCCATTGCTTCATGAGGAGGCATTCCACCTTTGGAAATCAAATTATCATACATATTGGAAATTCCGCAAATTTGGGCAAATTCATGGATTTGGCTGCCCTCCAACCCCCGGGGACTGCCGCTTCCATCTGCATGCTCATGATGCTGATAAGCCATATGGGCTGAAAGAAGACTGATTTCACGTCTTTTCCGAAGAAACTCAAATCCTTCCTTTGCATGGTCTTCTTCCTTTTCTGCGATTGCTTTTCCGATATCATGAAGCAGGGCTCCTACAGCAAGATCCCGAATTTGCATCTGCGAAACCTGTCTTTTTTTCGCAAGCTTTAGAGACAGCAAAGCCGTGTTGACCGCATGTGCAAAGTCCCTTAGTTCCTCAGCCAGCGACGAAGCAGGAACCAGGACAATCGCTTTGCGCCTTCCAACTTCTTCTGCAAGCTTCAAGGCCAGCTTCTGCACTTCGCGGACTGGAAGCTCCTCCTTATTTGCAGCAGCCCGGAAAGCTCTCTGCACCGTTTCAATTGCATCGATCCATGTTGGAAAGTCAACCATTTCATCTATTGTAATTCCGGAAGACTCAGCATCTTCCACAAATAAATACCGGATATCCATTTCCTTCAGTCTGTCCAAATATACCGGGTGGATCGAACGGCCTGCAGCAAGGAGGATACGCCTCTGCTTGTCATAAATCGGCTTGGCCAGCTGCATTAAATTATGATTATATTCATCTATGCTAACCAGTCTCATTTTCACCACCTCCATTTTCCTTAAGTATACAAATACAAGGATAAGCTGTCATTTGATTTTCAGGATAATTTACTGAAAACACCGAAATATATTCTTGTTTACCCAATCAACTAAAAACCCCCTGCCACTTTCGGCAGAGGGATTTGTAAATTTAATTTATAATAATTTAAGCGATTCGCGGGTAAAGGCAGGGATATCGTCCGGCTTGCGGCTTGTGACAAGCTGGTTCTGGCATACGACTACTTCTGTATCCTGATAGTTTGCGCCGGCGTATTCCATATCGGCTTTAATGGACTTGTAACCTGTAGCGTCGCGGCCTTCAAGCGTTTTTGCTGTAAGAAGCAGCTGCGGCCCGTGACAGATTGCAAAAACCGGCTTCTTATCGTCCATGAACGATTTAGCAAACTGTACGAAACGGTCATCTGCACGAAGCTGGTCCGGAGAGAACCCGCCTGGCAGGAATAACGCATCAAAGTCCTGCGGGTTTACGTTATCGATGCTCTCATCGATTTCAACAGCAGCTTCTCCCTGCTTTCCTTTTACAGTTTTTCCTTTTTCCTTCTCAATTGTTACCACTTCATGGCCTGCTTCTTTAAATGATTGGGCAGGGTCTGTATATTCTACATCTTCAAACATATTCGTCATTAAGCAAGCGATTTTTTTACTCATAGGTAATCCTCTCCTTTGAAAAAAATCTTCACATAATGGAGATTTCCCTTATCAGACGGGCTTAAAACGTTAGATTGCATATTTCAGGAAAAGTTTTAAAACACCTGGCTGTCCATTCTTCTCGCAAAATCAACAAACCTGAATTTGTCCGGCCTATGCCTGGATTCCGTGTATTGGAAGAGTGTTGCGTCATCAAAATAAATATAATTTTTCACAACGACAATCGCACGGAAGCCTTCCATATCTAGGAGTTTCCAATCCTCTGCAGTCGGTTCCTCCACTGTAAATTCCTTTTTTGCAAAACTGATTTTTTTCCCTAACTCTCCTTCAATATAGGCAAAGATAGAGCGGTGGCATATTTCCTCAGTTAAGCCAGGCACATATTTTTCAATTAAAAAATCTTTGTCCAATATGATTCTTTCATCTTCTATTTTTCTGACACGGAAGACTTTCCACACTTTTTCACTTTTTTCAATTTGAAGATGCTTCATCGTCTCAGAATCTGGCTGAGTTAAGGAAAAACTATCTACAATCGTTTCTGCCCGCTGGCCCATTTTTCCGGCAAGCTCCTTAAAGCTGACCAGGCCCGAAATAGGGAACTGCAGCTTTTTTAAATCAAGAACCATCGAGCCTTTGCCGCGGATTTTCTGGATAAACCCGTTTTGGGCAAGCAAATTTAAAGCCTTGCGAATGGTTTCCCTTGAAGTTGAATACATCTCAGTCAATTCATTTTCTGAAGGCAGAATGGATCTTGGGGGATACTTGCCCTCCTGAATATGCCGGGCAAGTTCCTCATAAATTACTAGGTATTTATTTCTCATTTTTATCACCGTTTAGTCCTGTTTTATCCCCATTCTACCATTTTTTCAGAACTGTATCCTGTAGACCTTTATTTACTTGCTCGACAGCTGTATAAAATACCAGCCGCCTTCTGTTACAACGGGCTTATATGTTTTTATTTTCAAATTTAATTCTTTCGCCATATGGATGATATCCTCCTCAGCCGGGGTCGGATATAGATTTTCAAAAGCGGAGAAGAAGCTATTGAAAACGCTTGAAAAGGCTTCCCCTTTTTTTGAGTGGAGAATGGGAGTGATAATCGTTATTGAACCATTTCGGCTGAGCCAGCTTTTCAAACGAAATAATAGCTGCTTGCGATCCTGGGGTTCGATATAGTGAAGCAGATTGTTGACCATAATCAAATCTGCCTTATTTTCAGGCATATAATCATGGACATTGGAGTTGATGATGTTAATATTTTTATAGTCCCGGCAATTATTTCGGGCCGATTCTGCGACCTCTTCATTAATCTCTATCCCTGTCAAATCAGCATTGGGAAACTTTACGCTGATCCTGGTTAAATAGCCTCCTTCTCCACAGCCAATGTCGATAATGCGCTTGATCTTATTTTTTCGGATCATTTTTAAAAGCCGCGGCAGGGCAAGCTGCTCAAGGAGTGATGAGGTTCTAGCCACAGTTGGCCCATGCTCTTCATGGTCAAAGGTATTTCGTTTATTTGAACGAAGCAGCTCCGGATATGAAAGCAATGTCGGGATATGCAGCTCCATCATTTCTTTAAGGATGATCCCTGTAGACCGTGGGTTTTTCGGTGTGGAAGGCAGACTGAATTTGGACGCTGTTTTAATTTTGTCCTCCCCTTTCTTTTTTAAATGGCGGATGGCCAGTCCAACCTCTACCCATCTTAAAAGCAGCTCCTCCTGCAGATTCTTGCTTGATGCCACATCCTTAACTGTCCTCCATTTCCGGAACTGCGAAAAAAGATCAAGTTCGAAGCCTACATAAGCATGCCAGCTATACAGAAACGGCTGGTTTTTTTTCATCCAATTCCTTGCTTTCAGTAAACGCACATATTCTTTTATCATCGTTGTTCAACCTTCTTTCAGCATTTCCAAGGATAGTCGTCTTTTTCTGTGTAAAAGTAATTCCTTTTTGCATCGGTGGAAAGGCCTCTTTTTCTAGCTGGCAGCAACCCCGCCTGAACGAAGCGGTCCAAAACCGATTCGGACCAATATCCAAGCCCCGAGACATTCAGCATTTGCTTGAATTGGAGTTTTTTATCCCTTTCGATTTGCTTTAATCCTTTGCGCCGGATTCCTGTAATGAACCGGTTCGAATAGGAATAGGCTAAAGCGGATAAATGGCTGAGGCTGATCATTTTTTGAGCCCGGAGCTTTCGGACTTTTTCATACCACTTCAGCCTGCTGGACGAAATTCTTCCGGTTGCATACATCCCTGCAAACAATTCACCAAGGACATCCGCATCCTGTATAGCCATATTCATACCCTCACCAGCCATTGGATGGACCGTATGTGCCGCATCCCCCAATATGGCAAGCCTGCCATTCACATATTTATCAGCATAAAAGGCTGTTGGAATCATTAGCTGAATATCCTTCCAATCATTCAGCCTCGTTACGAAACCCTCCAATTCCGGAAAAAGTTCCAAATAGTTTTGGTGGAAATGGTCAATCCCCTTTGCGAGATACTCCTTATAAGTACCCTCTGGAATTAAGTAAACAGATCTGACCTTTGATTCGGGCAGCGGAAATAAACCGAGGAACCGTTTATCTTTTGAAATAATTTTTCCTTCATCCAGTGACTGAGGCCTTGGAAAAGTGACAGTCAAAAAATGATGGTTATACTCTATTTTTTTAATTTTGCTGTTCATTTCTTTTCTGGTAATGGAATTCCTTCCTTCTGCGCCTACATAAAAATCAGCCTTCACGGAGAGTCGCTCATTCAATTCCTTCCTCTCGACTATTAAGCGGCCATCACAGTATCCTTTTCCAATAGCACCGGATAGGTACTGGAAGTTCGGATATTGCAGTGCCTGTTTGAGAAGAATTCCTTTCAGCTTTTCATGCTCGATCATAACGGCATAATCATAGTCTCCCGGCAATATGCTATAATCCATGGAAAACTCGTTTTCTCCCTCCTCAAAACCAATCCTGGAAAAAGAAAAACCATTACCTCGAATCTCATTCAGAACATCAAGCCGTTCGAAAATCTGCATACTCTTCGGCTGCAGGAGCTCACCTTTATAAATGGAAGACGGCGCTTCAAGCTTTTCAATTACCAGTACATCGATCTTCGACCTGGCAAGCTTCAGCCCAAGCGTCAATCCGCCAATCCCCCCGCCGACAACAGCTACCTCCGTATTCGAGGACATATTTCACACCACCTTTGCCCTTTATTTATCCTCCTTTTTAAAATGCAAAACCAATGGATATGCTGATATTACAGTGTTTGGAAAATTTTAATAGACCGTTCACATGAAAAAAGGAGTATGATAAGAGAGGCACCTATATTTTAAAATTCTTGTATAATAGATAGAATAGAATCATACAAACTAAATTTTTGCTCCATTTAGGACAATCTATATAGCATTAAACTTGGAGGCATTTCTATGAGAGAAATAACAGTCGAACAATATATTCAAATGGATAAAGCAGTTCCGGTTGATGTAAGGTCTCCAATTGAATTTGAGGAGTGCAGCATTCCAGGAGCTGTGAATGTACCGCTTTTCACCAATGAAGAACGTGTGGAAATTGGTACTCTATATAAAAAAGAAGGTTCAGATGCTGCTAAATGGAGAGCGATGGAGATGGTTTCACCGAAAATTCCATCCATGCTCGGGAAAATTCGGGATCTGAAAAATGAAGGCTATCAGCCTGTTATATACTGCTGGCGCGGCGGAATGCGCAGTAAATCTGTAGCCACCTTTTTAACATATGCAGGAGTCTCTTTCCCTCGTTTAGTAGGGGGATACAGAGCCTACAGGCAATACATTCTTGAAAACACAGCTGGATTAATTCCTGATCAATCAGTTGTTCTGCACGGCATGACTGGCGTGGGAAAAACCGATGTACTGAAAGTATTAAACGAGAGAGGTTATCCTGTCATAGACCTTGAAGAAATGGCGGGACACCGCGGCTCAATCTTCGGCTCCTTTGGAATGGGTGACGGCAGCACCCAAAAAACCTTTGACGCGCTGCTGTATCAAGCACTTTCAGAGGTTAAGGGATCGTCATATATCATTATGGAAGCAGAAAGCAAGCGAATCGGCAAGGTCGTTCAGCCAGATGAACTGCTGGATACGAAGAAAACCGGCATCCACATCGATATGTTCGCCGGTATGGAGTCCCGTGTTCAGCGAATTCTAAGGGATTATGTTGAGCCCTACAAACAGGAAGAATGGTTCAAACCAAAAGTCAGTGAAAGCCTTGTATTTATCAAAAAAAGGCTCAAAGACCCTGAAATTCGTGCCCAGCTTGAAGAAGCAGTCGAAAAAGAAAATTACGAACTGCTGATCAAGCTTTTATTGGAACACTATTATGACCCGCGCTATGCATTTAAGCAGCATGATTATGAAGGTCAATTCCACCATGTGCATGCTGATGATGTTGAAGCAGCAGCTGAAGCCGTCATCAAGATTATTGAAACACAAAATGCTCCCGTCCTGTGACGTAGAGCATTTTTTTAATTTGTAAAACGGTCTATATCATTTGGTTAATGCTGTGGTATGATGATAATAATATTGAACAAATTTGTTCTTAATATAGAACCAGCGTGTGAATTCTGCTCTAAATCATATTACCTACAATAAAAGGTGTGTGAGATACAATGATCGGTGATCGTGTTAAAAGACTTCGCCAAGAAAAGAGAATGTCCTTATCCGAGCTTGCTGAACAGGCCGGTGTGGCCAAATCTTACCTAAGTTCTTTAGAGCGCAACCTGCAGACAAACCCATCCATACAATTCCTTGAAAAAATTGCTGCCGTATTAAATGTCCCTGTCGAACATTTAATCAACGAGCAAATTAATAAGGACGAGCTCGATACAGAATGGATAAAAATCGTCAAAGAAGCGATGGAATCTGGTGTATCCAAAGAGCAATTTCGGGAGTTTTTGGATTTTAATAAGTGGAGAAGCGGACAGAAATAAAAATTTTTAGAGTCTGAAATATTTCAGGCTCTATTTATTTCAAGCCCCTATACTATTGCCTATAAATACTTGGTTTACCGGACCTCAGTTAATACTTCCTTCGCTCCATTTTTATGTAGAAACTCACGGATCTATTTTTTTTCAAGGCCTAAGTTTTAGGCAGGTCACGTCTGCTTGCCTTTTCTGCTTCCTTCCTTTGGGCCAGAAACCCCAGCTCCTCATCAGATTGGCCAATCTTCATTTTTCCATTTATAATCGCAATAGTTGCAGGCACTGCTCCATTTTTCCGAATAATTTCTTCAACTTCTTTTGCCGTCTGGACATTTTGAGGGGTATGGCATACCATGTGAAATAATCGTTGATTCCAATGCAACACCCAGTTTATTTACTTTCTTTGCTTTCAAAACTTCTTCTGAGTACTCCATCCATTTTTCTAACATGATGTCACGTTTCCTTAGTTAAAATATTGTTTGAATGTTTCCTTTAAGCGTGTATTATTTAGGTTCGGATTAACTGTTTCTAGTGATTGCAGCGCCAGCATCGAGCAGGCCATTCCAATTTTACAAGCATCCTCTGTGTTCAAGCCCTTCAAATGTGAAAAAATAATTCCGGCTACCAGTGAATCTCCAGCACCTGTCACATCGGCAATTTTCACCTTCGGAGGAAGCAGCACACCTGCTTCTCCTTCGTTGGTGAAGTAAATCAGCCCTTTATCCCCCCGGCTAATGACTACTTTTTGTGCACCTTTTTTCATTATTTTCTCTGCGGCTTTAAAAAAATCTCCTTCACTGCTGATTTCCATTCCCGTTAAAGCTTCCGCCTCATTTTTATTGGCAATCAGCCAGGTCACGCCATTCAGATCCTTCGGCAAATTTTTTATTTTCGGTGCAGATACAGGGGTTATACAGAGCGGTATACTCTCTTCATCACATCTTGCAATAATCTGCTTTAGGACACGAGGAGGAAAGTTAGTGTCAAGTATGACCATTTCGGATGAGGCAAGATAGCCCCACTTCTTCTCAATAAACTCAGTGTTAACATTTTCATAAATAGACATATCGGCTAGGGCAACGGCCATTTCTCCTTCATGATCGAGCACTGCTGTATAAGTGCCCGAGGTGAGCCCTGCCAGGGACTGTGAGGCTGAGACATCAACAAAAGCTTTTGTATATTCGATCAGCCATTCTCCGTCAGGGTCGTCACCCACAACAGTCATCAGGCCAACATCACAGCCCAGCCTCCCAAGGTTTTCGGCTATATTGCGGGCTACCCCGCCGCAGGACTGAGAGCTCTCAGCCGGATTTGATGTCCTATACTGAAGTTGGCCTGTCACCTGAATCTTCCTATCAATATTGGAGCCGCCAATACAAAGCACTTCTTTTTTTACGGGAAGGACGTAGGCTCTGCCCAAAATTTTCCCCTGCTTAGTTAGCGTAGAAATATACCCAGCAACAGCTGACCTGGAAAGCCCCGTCTTTTCAGCTAAATCATTTTGTGCGATAAATGGATCCTCTTTAATCAGCTGCAAAATCAATGACTCTTTTTCGTTCATAATTAATCAGCCCTGTCGTATTACACTTTTGTTTATATTATGTACTTTTGTCCATAAGTAAAACAAGTGTTATTTTTCAAATAATTCTATAAAGGTTTTATTTCCCATATTTCTAGCATATTTATTCGCTAGTTAACTGGTTTGTTTGCTGGATTAAGTAATTGTTCGCTAAATTTTATTGTTTATTCGCTGGATTTAACTATTTATTAGCTAGTTTCCAGCATTTATTCGCTAAGTTCACAATTAGGTTGGCGGTTCGGCTCAATCTATAAAAAAATGCCTCCCGCCATAAGACGGAAGACCTTTAATTACGCTGCACTATCATCTTTTTTAATATCTTTTAAATAATATTTTTCTGATGTAAAGAATTCGTTTTTCAGCTGTTTGACTTCTTTGCTTAGGAGCAGGACAGCTACGATGTTCGGTATCAAAATCATAGCGAGAGCCAGGTCAAGGAATTGCCAAATGGTTTTCGCCGCTCCTACTGAACCGAGAACAATGGCACCGATGTAAACAACTTTGATTGCTTTTCCGGCAAAAGAACCAAAAAGGAACTCGGCCATTTTGGAGCCATAAAAAACAACCACAATGATAGTCGAAATGACAAAGAATATTAATGAAATGGCAACCAGCACACCACCGAAGGAACCGAAATACTGTGTGAATGCAGCTGCAGTCAAAGCTGAAGGGTCTTCCATTGCGCCCTCCCTTGTCCAAACACCTGACGATAACACGACAAAGGCAGTAGCTGTACACACAATCAGTGTATCAACGACGATTCCGACAATTGCCCAGAAACCTTGCCTTACCGGATGGTCCGTTGTTGCAGCAGCATGGGCAATCGGCGCCGTTCCAAGTCCTGCCTCATTGGAATATAATCCTCGTGCAAATCCCCAGCGAATGATTTCGCCAATTGCCGCACCGGCAAATCCGCCTATTGCAGACATTGGCTGAAACGCATAAGTGAAGATTAATTCCAACACTTCAGGAAGTTTGCCAAGATTCATAAATAATATAATCAGAGCACTGCCTACATAGATAAGAGCCATGAATGGTACAACAATCTCTGTTACCTTCCCGATCCTTTTTATACCGCCAAAAACGACTAATGAAACGAGAACAGCAACAGCAATTCCCGTATAAAGCCCATTGATGCTGAAGGTTTCGCCAACAGCCGCAGCTACTGCATTCCCCTGAACCATAATGCTGGGAATCAGTTCAATCATGAGCGCAAAAGCAAAAATAACTCCAAGCCACTTCATATTAAGCCCTTTTGTCATATAATACATCGGCCCGCCGACATATTCGCCTTCTTCATTTTTCTCGCGGTACTTTACAGCCAGTACACTTTCGGAGAATTTAATCGCCATACCGATCAGGGCAATGACCCACATCCAAAATACAGCACCAGGTCCGCCAAACATAATGGCAGCCGGAACACCGACTATATTTGCTGCACCGATGGTCGATGAAAGTGCAGAGGTCAAAGCCTGCAGAGGTGTAACTGTTCCTTTTCCTTTCGGCTTTTTAAAAATGCTTCCGAACGTTTGCTTAAAAATATATACCGGGTAACGGAACTGGAAAAAACCTAGCATAAAGGTTAAATATAAACCAGTACCCGCTAATAATAGGATGATTGGGTAGCCCCAAAGCCATCCTGAAATACTTGCAACGATCTCTAATAACTTGTCCAAAAAAATTATCCCCCTTGTAATGTTTACACAGCTGTCCTTGATGTTCTGTTTCCCTGTTTTTTACCAGTTAAACATTCAGCTAGAAAAAGTATTAAACCTTTGATAAGTGTAGTACGGTTATCAATCTCCAGCCCAATTCCTACTTGCAAGGTAGACATATTCTTAAAAATCATGTATAGTTAGCTAGGTAACTATATTAAGAAGGTGATCTCATGGATTCTAATCAAAGCGAACTTTTTCACTCCATAAATCAATTTACTCGCCATTTTTCGAAAATACTTAATGAAAGTTTGGTGCCGCTGGGTTTGTATGCTGCTCAATGGACCATTATCTATCGACTTAAAACAGGCGGTCCGAGCACGCAAAAAGAGCTTTCTTCCTATCTGGGCGTTGAAGCGCCAACTATGACACGGACACTGGCCCGTTTGGAGAAAGCCGGATGGATTATAAGAACAATAGGCAAGGATAAACGAGAAAAGAGAATCTTGCTAACCGGCACAGCCATACAAGAATATGACAATTGGCTCAACGCCGTCCGAACAAGCGAAAGCCATGTACTAAAAAACATTACCGAAGAAGAAATCAACACCATGATCAAACTCATGGCAAAAATGAAAGAAAATATGGTACCAGGCACCTATACCAACTGAGGAAAGTGGTATAGGTGCCTGGTACCGATTGTTAGGAGGTCAACATGAAGAAACAGCCGTTATGGACGAAGGATTTTTTGAGTATTTCTATTACTAGTTTTTTCTTATTTATGGGTTTTTATATTTTGCTGACAACGCTTCCTCTTTATATTTTGGATGATTTAAAGGGTGACGAGACACAGGTAGGTCTGATTATATCGGTATTCCTGATTGCCGCAGTGATCAGCCGTCCATTTACTGGAAAGTGGATTGACGAGCTTGGCCGCAGGAAGATTTTGCTTGCTTCATTACTAGTGTTTGCAGTCTCATCCCTGCTTTACTTTTGGGCTGACTCAACACCAGCTTTGCTTGCATTGAGGTTCCTGCACGGAATCGGCTTTGGTATGGCAACGACAGCAACCGGAGCGATTGTCGCGGACTTAGTTCCCAATGAACGCAGAGGCGAAGGTCTTGGCTACTATGCGATGTTTATGAACCTGGCCATGGTTATTGGCCCATTTGCAGGCTTGACGATTGTTCAATATGCAAACTTTGTATGGATTTTCGCTTTATGTACGGCTTTATCATTCATAGCGCTTTTATTGGGTGTTTTTGTAAAAATGCCACAAAGAGCAGAAGGCACCGCCAAGCATCCAAAATTTACTCTTTCAAGCTTGTTTGAGAAAAACGCAGTTCCTGTTGCTGTCGCAGCGGGCATTCTTGCATTTGCTTACGCAGGAATTCTTTCCTTTATTTCTGTTTATGCCAAAGAGCTTGGCCTGCTGGAAGCTGCAAGCTTCTTTTTTGTTGTATATGCGGCGTTCATCATCATGTCCCGCCCCTTCACAGGCCGCTGGTTTGATACTTATGGTGAAAATAAAGTCATTTATCCAGGCATCATCCTGTTTGCCGCCGGATTATTTTTGCTTAGCCAGGCAAACGGCACCTTTTTATTCCTGCTGTCCGGTGCAGTTATCGGATTAGGCTACGGCACCATCGTTCCAAGCCTTCAAACAGTAGCGATAAAACAAGCCGACCCATCGAAAAGAGGCCTTGCTACTTCTACCTTCTTCACACTATTTGATACGGGGATTGGATTAGGTTCCTATGTTTTGGGAATACTTGCGGTTCAAACAGGATTTTCAACCCTTTATTTCATGCTTGCGGGAGTGGCGCTGTTTGGCCTGTTTGTCTACTATATTCTTCACGGGAAAAGGAAAGAGCCAAAAACAGTGCACTCTGAAGCTAATCTGCCGTTATAACTTGTATAGCTACTTATTCAAAAAAGAGCCCATTGCGGCTCTTTTTTTTTGTTTGTCAACCCCTGATTGTGTATATTTTCCGAATATTCTCTGTATTTTTTATGAAAATTGCATATAATGTAAGTAAGGGGAGAACAGTAATTATTATTTAAAGGAGGTTTATGCATGACCATTGTTCATATTTTGAACTTTTCTATTCCTATTGCGTGTGTCTTTCTTTTTGGCGTAATGGTTGACCGCATGTGCAAACCGGACGGATCTGAACAAGAAGCAAATGAATAATGGAACTTCATTTGTAAAGTTGCTGGATTTCAGAGCTTTTTTTTGTTTTTTAGACGCCCTTCCTGCTGATTTTAGAGGAAAATTTCAACATATCCAGGCAAGAAAGCAGTATATTTGCAAGCTCAGCTATTTTATTAGCAACTTTTGATTTTTATTAGCAACTTTTGATTTTTATTAGCAACTTTTCTATTTTATTAGCAACTTCAATAATTCCGCATTTTTCCTTCACCTAAAAAAAGAAATCAGCAATTCTAAGACTGATTTCCCGTTCTTGGCAATATTAAAATTTCTACCCGTCTGTTTTTGGCTCTGCCATCTTTTGATTCATTGTCGGCAACCGGCTGGAATTCGCCAAATCCCTTTGCGCTAAACCACCGTGGATCCAGTTTATCGTGATGCAGGATCATTTTCATAAAATTAACCGCCCGCATCACACTCAGTTCCCAGTTTGATTCAAAGCGGGAATTACGGATTGGAACATTGTCTGTATGCCCGCTTATAATGATATTCCGAGGCGGATCCATAACGAGGAGCTCTGCTATTTCATTCGCTATTTTTAAATCCCCGGTCCGAACCTCTGCACTTCCTGAGCTAAATAGGACATTATCTCTGATTGAAACAAGCAGCCCCTCTGTGGTTAAAGAAGTCTCCAGCTTATCTGCCAAATTCTTATTCTTAATAAATGCATTTACTTTTTGCTGAAGAGAGGCCAGTTCTTCCTGGTCTGCCGCCTGCTTAAGCTGCTCTTTTTCCAGCTTATCAAGCGCAGCCATTCCCTCAAGATCTTTGTCTGGATTCTCTAAAACAGCATCTGTTGATTGCATCTGGCCATCGGGCATCGGGCTTGGAAATTCCAAGACACCTGTTCCGCCAGTAAAAACGTCATTGAATGCTTTCGATAACTTCTGAAACTTTTGTGCATCAACAGAACTCATGGCAAAAAGAACAATAAAAAGTGCCAGCAGCAGGGTTAATAGATCAGCATATGGCAGAAGCCAGGATTCATCCACATGCTCTTCGTGATGCTGCTTCTTTTTTCGCCTACTCATCCTTGGCCTCACTGCTTTCTTCAAGGAATTTTCTGCGTTCCCCTGAAGGAAGATAGGAAGCCAGTTTTTGTTCAATTACCCGCGGTGCCTCCCCTTCCAGGATGGACAGGATTCCTTCAATCATCATGCTCTTCAGCTTTGCTTCCTTCTTCGATTTTCTCTTTAGCTTATTGGCAAAAGGATGCCAAAGCACATATCCCGTAAAGATCCCCAGTAAAGTCGCTACGAACGCCGCACTGATGGCATGGCCCAAGCTGGTTGTATCATTCATATTTCCCAATGCTGCGATCAATCCAATAACAGCCCCCAACACTCCGAGAGAAGGAGCATATGTGCCTGCCTGGCTGAAAATCAAAGCTCCCGATTGATGCCTTTCTTCCATGGCATCGATTTCTTCGCTCAACACATCACGGATGTAATCAGCGCTTTGACCGTCAACCGCTAGAGTTAGCCCGTTTTTTAAAAAAGTGTCTTCGATTTCATTGGTTTTAACTTCAAGGGCAAGCAGTCCTTCTTTCCTTGCCAGTTGGGCCCAATCTGAAAACATTTTAATCATTTCAGTGGGATTCATGAGCTTTTCTTCTTTAAATAAGACCCCAAATAGCTTTGGTACCCTTTTTACTTCACTCGTTGGAAAAGCAATGGCAACTGCCGCTGCCGTTCCCAAAATGATAATCAGGATAGCTGCAGGGTTAAGGAGAACTGCGGGGCTTACCCCTTTATAAATCATCCCTGCTCCAACCGCTATTAACCCTAAAATTATTCCTATTATCGTTGTTTTATCCATGCATGCCACACCTATCTATGTAGTCTAAAAAAACCGCAATGCTATCTACTATTAATTTCGGATACTTTTTACAGTTCTTTAGGAAAATTTTCTTATGCGTTATTTTTCGATTGCCTGTTGATTTCCGCTCCAGGCACTCAGCGAACCGCGGCGATCCGACGCTCCTCGGTGCGAGCGCCGCCTGCGGGGGCTCCCTTTGACACGCTCCTCCCGCAGTGCTTTGAGTAAGCATCTTTGAGATAACACCGCACGAAGAGAATGCGAATGCATTATCGAGGACCTCGCACCTTCCGCTCCAATCAACAGGGTGCCAAAATTAACAATGAGCTTTAACACAGTCATTCATTTAATACAGGACAAGGTTCAAAACCCTGTCCTGTATCCGCATATTTTAGATCCAGCGGCAGCCGCAATGCCTTCTGTGTCTTCTGTCGTCATCCTCTGCACCCCGCACCCTGTCACCTCTGCAGCCTCTTCCAGTTCCGGCTAAATCTCTGTTATACCATAAGTCACCAGCGCCTTCTATATCATGACGGCGATGTTTTCTGCAATCATCTCTGCGATCACCTCTACGGTCGTTTCTTCGGTCATCACGGCGATCTTTTCTGCGGTCATCTTCAATTCCTCCTACATCGTCACGGCGGTGTCTTCTATCATCATCTTCTTTAACAATAACCTTGTCTGCCCGAATTTCCACTTCATCTGCATTGATCTCAAATCTTCTTCTCCAATTGTTTGACATTTGAATACCTCCTTTCTCCTGGATACTATAGAATATGTTTCTTCGGAGGTTTCCGCATGGACAAAACCCCAGACTATCAGAAATTGTGCATGTCTTTTATATAAAAAAACAAAAAAACTCCTTTCCTTTAAGGAGAGAAGTTTTCCTGAATTATATTTTTTGAAATACTAGATTATTTATCTTCATTAAGTGCTTTAATGCAGCCTGGAACGTGGCATGTGTTTCCGCATTAAGCTCAATGCCTGATAAGACAATCTCTTTTATTAACTGTGGCGTCATGCCGACAAAATAAGGCTTTACCCCCATTAGGTGAATTGATTCAGTTAGATTTCGGATTTGCTGGCCCAATTCAACAAGGCACATCCGCTCAATTCGCTCGACCGTAATATCGGTAAAATCGATGATGGCAAACTCTATATCATGATCTTTGATATGTTTCAATATTTTAACGGTAATCTTTTCAAACCTTTCTGCCATAAGGAGGCCTGTGATCGGCACCAAAATAGTTTGGGGAACAATCGATGGAATGATGGGTGCAGTCATATCGGCGATGGTCGCTTCGTATTCCTCTATCCTTTTTTCAAGAGACTTTATATATTCATCTTTATTCATGTTTTCTCCTTAACTTATTCATTCTATGCCAACCAGGCGAACTGTAAAATGGCCAGCTTTAGAACAATTTATTGTTAATTTTTTCTTCGTAGTTTTTAAAAATCGACGAATTGGTATTTAGTCTTCTTTTCGACATCATGCTATTAAAACGAAGCATTTTTTCATTCAGCTTCTGCTGCAATTCCTTCTTTTCTTCACTATTCTCGCATTTTTTGATTAAGTCCTCAATTGTGAGCAATTCCTGTTTAATTTGGGACTCTTCCTCGGTATAGCCTGCATTTTTCAAAATGCGGTAAGCCATTCTCAGGTTTTCCGGCACTGACGCCAGATCATCAAAAGGAAGCGGCTTTCCATAGCCAGGCAAGTTGTCAAACTCGCCATCCTTAAACGCCTTTTTAATCCGATCTTCAGAAATAATGGAAAAGAAGTCCATCCTTCCAGTTCCCCCTTTACATAATTTGTTACTTCCTATTATATATTTTCAACGCTGCTTATTAAAGGAATTATATTTTTACGAAAGGCTACGGGGCCTCCCTTTGATCCGCACTCTCGCAGGTCATTGAATAAGCATCCGTGAATAGACACGGCACGAAGAAAATGCGAGAGCACTTTCGTGGAGTCTCGCACCTTCCGCTCCAATCAACAGGGTGCAAAAATCAACATTGAGCTTTAAAACAGCCCTATGAAAAAACAAGAGAAAGCTTCCACTTCCTCCTGCTAGATCTTCCCTATTAAATTCGGATCCCTGATGATTCCAGGCTGGCCTGGCTTCCAATTTGCAGGTACTCCCTGCCCTGTCTGCTGGGCATATTGAATCCCCTGCATAATTCTGACATGTTCATGAAGATTCCGGCCAACTTCCCCTGGATAAATTAATTTTGCAGAGATGATCCCATTTGGATCAATAAAAACGGATGCTCTTACGGCTGCCCCAGAATTTTCATCCAGAACCCGGTATGCTCTGCTGATTTTATGTGTCCTGTCGCTTACCATCGGAAAATTTACTTTTTTTAAAGAGGGAGAGGTCTCCTTAAATACTTTGTGCGAATATACACTGTCCGTACTAATGGACATGACTTCACAGTTGAGTGCTTTTAAGTAAGGATTAATAGCGGCGACCGCCGCCAATTCTGTCGGTCAGACAAAAGTAAAGTCGCTTGGATAAAAAAACAGCAGTACCCACTTGCCCTTATAATTCTCTAAATTGATTTTTTTTATTTGATTATCAATAATGGCATCAGCGGTGAAAACCGGAGCACGGTCCCCACGGCTTGCGCAAAAAACCGTTGGGCTTGCAGCGACGGCTGCGTTAAATTCATTCACCATTCCTTTGCTCCCTTCATACTTCAATATCCACCATATATACTTATGCTTTTAAAAAGGAAAATGAACGCGAAAGAATGAAAATAAGCTGCCATACATAGTCTTTAAACTCGGGGGAAAAATAGTGAAAGACCCGTAACCTTAAAGATGAAAGGAGCATTACCATGTCACGTGGAGTACATTTCAACCATAAAAGAAAGCATCATCCAGGGAACTTTCCTGAACATACAATGGTAGAACAGCATACAACTGAAGCTCAAGAAGACGAGGAATTAATTGTTACACAAGAAGCATTTAAAAACCGCTTTGAAGAAGATGAAGCAAAAGAGCTTGAAGATCGAGCTAAGGAATAAAAATCAGGGTCTGAAAAATTTCAGACCCTGATTTTTTTATATTGCTTCAATATCAACTTTTTTTAGCCAGGAAGCGCATGCTTCAATATCCTTTGAGAAAATGCGATCCTTAGTAATGGAAGGGACAATTTTTCTGGCTTCTTCATAGAATTTCTTTGTTTTATCAGCCATTTTTTCTGATCCGCGGTATTCTGCTGCCTGCAGTGCGCAAATTAATTCAATGGCAAGGACTTTATTAACATTTTGGATAATCTGATATGCATGCCTTGACCCAATCGTTCCCATACTGACATGGTCTTCCTGATTCCCAGAGGAAGGAATCGAATCGACACTTGCCGGATGTGCAAGCGTTTTATTTTCCGATACAAGGGAAGCCGCCACATATTGGAGAATCATCGCACCTGATTGCAGGCCTGGCTCCGGGCTTAAAAATGGCGGTAAATCACTTAGCTGCGGATTGACAAGCCTTTCAATTCTGCGCTCAGAAATATTGGCAAGTTCCGCGACAGCAATTTTCATAAAATCCATTGCGAGTGCAATCGGCTGTCCATGAAAATTCCCGCCGGAAATGACGCTTTCTCCATTATCAAAAATGAGCGGATTATCAGTAGCTGCGTTCATTTCAATCTCAAGCTTTTCTTTTACATAATCAAGTGCCTGCCAGGAAGCACCGTGCACCTGCGGAATGCACCTGATCGAATAAGCATCCTGAACCCGGATTTCTCCCTGCCTAGTAATCAAACTGCTCCCTGACAGGTATTCACGCATCCTCCTTGCTGTATCCACCTGCTGCTGATAGCCTCTTGCCTGGTGGACATTTTCATCAAAGGCGTCAATAATTCCATTTAAGCCTTCCATGGTCACAGCGGCAATCAATTCACTTTGATAAGCCATCCTTTCTGCTTCAAGATAAGCTACGACACCCATCGCAGTCATCGCCTGCGTACCATTGATAAGCGCAAGGCCTTCCTTTGCTTCCAATGTTAGCGGCGCTATACCTTCCTGCTCAAGAACTTCCAATGCCGGCTTCCTTTCACCATTGTAAAATACCTCACCCTCCCCTACTAAGACCAGTGCTAAATGGGAAAGAGGCGCCAAATCGCCGCTTGCACCAAGCGAACCTTGCTGGGGAATGACCGGATGAATATTTTTATTAACCAGTTCTAGAAGCGTCTCGATTACTGCTGGGCGAACTCCGGAAAATCCTTTTAATAATGCATTGGCTCTTAAAAGCAGCATTGCTCTTGATACAGACTCAGAAAATGGCTCTCCGACACCACATGCATGCGAGCGGATCAGGTTTAATTGAAGACCCTGTACATCCCCTTGATCAATGAGTACATCGCTAAATTTTCCAAAGCCAGTATTAATGCCGTAAATGACTTTTTCCTCACTGACAATTTTTTTCACTGCTGCATGGCTATTTTTAACAATCGCCATACTCCCTTCAGATGCTGCTACTTTTTCTCCTTCAAATAAAACTCGATTGACTTCTTTCAAAGTAAGCTGATTTCCATTTAAAATAACCATTTTATTTTCCCTCCTATGCGTTAAAGTCATCATAGATCCTGTTAGATTTTCCATTTCATTTCCTCCTCGGTACATTAGCGAAATAAAGAAAAGGCTGTATTTCAAACACAGGTTTGAAATACAGCCTTTTTAAACGGATTATTCGCAGCAAAATTTTTTGGGTGTTTCATGATCATCAGTCCAATGCCTTTATATTTTCTGAATATAATTAATCTTATGTGTTCTAATGAATGTTTGTCAATTAATTTTTACCAGTTTTTAACAAGTTAGATTGTTAGAATGGTAATACAGTAAAGCATTTTAACTCTTCTTCATAATAAAAAGAGCTGGTACTCATGCCAGCTCTTCTCTCCCCATTATTATTCTTTGTTTTCTATCCTTTGCCTTCTCAAAGCATGCTTTAATGTACTGTAAGTATCTATGCCTGTAAAGTCCAAGCCCAACTGGATGGAAGTCTGGGCAACTTCAGGGCGAATGCCGGAAATGGTTGACTTTACACCCAGCAGCTTTAACCCTATTGTCAGTGAAAATATTTGGTGGGCAACCATCGTATCAATAATGGCAACACCCGATAAATCGATAAAAAGGTGTTCTATGTTTTCCTTTGCACATTTTTGCGGGATTTGCTCCAAAAGCAATTGTGCACGCTCCGTATCAATATTGCCGATCAATGGCAGAACAGCAGTTGAATCTTTAACAGGAATAACTGGAGATCCAAGTTCGTTGATCAAATTTTGCTGTGCTATAAGCCTTCTATTTGTAAGGTTATAGTACTTCTCCGTAAACTTATTAATTAACTTATCGAATGCTGTATTAATGATGGAACTCCACTTCAAGATATCGTCTGTTGAAATTTCATCCTGATTTTCCTTTATAAACTTCTCAACAAAATGCCAAAATGTTTCTCTTACATTGCTTAAAGCTTCAAGGACTTCATAAATAGGCGTATCCGATTCAATTCTGCTTTCCGCTACTGTGCTGGCCCACCTCTCCATGTTTTCGGCGAATTGCTTCTCGTCTTCCAGCAGAGCAGTGGAAACGGTATAGTTAGTAAAAGCGTTTTGTTCGCGCAGCAATTTCTCGTAAGCTGGATCTGCATCGGCTGAGTAAATGGAATCTTCCTGTTTTTCTCTCATTGAAAGCCACTTGTCAGTAATGTTTTTTGAATTGGCTTGAATAAAATCAAATAGTCTTCTGTATTTTAAATCCATAATTTCACCTTGTCTTTCCATTTGTAAAGATATTGGTAATTTCATTGTAAAATGAATGGGTTTTAAATTGAAAGCAATACACCTTATGCCACATATCTTATCTTTCCAAACCAGCTGAACGTTTATATCTTTTTTCTTTGAGGATTACCTATCTTGTTCAATAAAGATAACCCCTCCATTACAAATTTTGATGCTTTTCCGCTATACTGAGTAAGGATAGAAAAGGATTGCGGTCTTGCCGTAATCGAAAGGAGTTACGATGAAATCACTAGTTCTTGCAGAAAAGCCCAGTGTTGCACGTGAAATTGCAAGGGTGCTGGGCTGCCGGCAATCACATAAAAGCTATATAGAAGGCGACAAATATGTCGTTACTTGGGCGCTGGGACATCTAATCGAATTAAAGATGCCCGAACACTATGACAGCAAATATAAAACATGGAAGCTGGAGGACCTGCCTATCATCCCTGATCAAATGGGGCTGAAGGTGATGAAACAGACAAGCCACCAGTATAAAGCAATTGAAAACCTGGCAAAGCGTACGAATATCAATGAGGTCATTATTGCTACGGATGCCGGCCGCGAAGGTGAGCTTGTCGCACGCTGGATACTGGAAAAAATCCGCTGGCGCAAACCAATCAAACGATTATGGATTTCCTCTGTTACAGACCGTGCTATCCGGGATGGATTTAAAAATCTGAAGCCGGGGAAACAATTCGACGATCTATATGAATCCGCAGTCTGCCGGGCGGAAGCCGATTGGCTCATTGGCTTAAATGTAACAAGAGCACTGACCACCAAATATAAGGACCCTCTTTCCGCAGGAAGGGTGCAGACACCGACTCTGGCGCTTATTATGGAAAGGGAAAAAACCATTCAAAAGTTTGTTCCTAAAGAGTACTGGACCATTCGTGCCCAGGTAGGGCCTCTTCAGGCTGATTGGGAAAAGAACGGTGAAAAACGCGTTTTTTCAAAAGAAACAGCTGATGAAATTGTCTCTAAAACAAAAGGGCAAAAAGCCATTATCCAATCTATAAACCGGAAGGAAAAAACGGAGCCGCAGCCGCTTCCTTATGATTTGACCGAGCTGCAGCGTGATGCTAATAAACGTTTTGGCTTTTCGGCCAAGAAAACATCAAATGTGCTGCAGAAGCTTTATGAACAGCATAAGCTTGTCACATATCCGAGAACAGATTCCCGCTATTTGACAAAGGATATGGAAGCAACCATGATTGACCGCCTCCATGGCATTGCCGCTTCCTATAAGGACGAAGTGCGGCAGATCCTGGCAAATCAGGGGAATGTACTGGCGAAGCGGGTCTTTAACAATGAAAAGGTCACTGACCACCATGCCATAATCCCAACGGAGGAACGTGTCCATCTTGGTGATTTGTCCACGGATGAGCGCAAGCTGTATGAATTAATCTTGCGCAGATTCCTGGCACTATTCCATAACCCATATAAGTATGAAAGCATCCATGCCGTTATTGACATAAACGGCGAAACCTTTACAGCCAGAGAAACGGCAGTTATCGATTTGGGTTATCGCAAGGTTGAACGGAATACCGATGAAGAAATAGGAAAGCAAAGCCTTAAAAACATCTCAAAAGGGCAATCCTTTACGGTTCAATCAACAGAGGCAGATGCCAAGCTGACCGAACCGCCGCTCCGTTATTCTGAAGCGGATATTTTGACCCAAATGGAAAAATACAGCCTTGGAACACCCGCCACAAGAGCAGAAATTATTGAACGCTTGCTTGAGACGGAAGCAGTGGAACGGCAAAATGGCCGCCTTCATCCAACCAAAAAGGGCAAGCAGCTCATGGACCTTGTAAATAATGATTTAAAGTCGCCTGAACTGACTGCCAAATGGGAACAGGATTTAGAAAAAATTGCACGAGGAAAAGCAGACCCAAAAGAATTCCTGCAGAACATCCGCAAGCAGACAAGGACATTGGTATCCGAGATTAAAAAGAGCGATAAGTCTTATCGTGCCCATAATCTGACAGGCTCGAAATGCCCCGAATGTGATTCCTTCCTGAAAGAGAGGAACACAAAGGATGGGAAAATACTGGTCTGTTCAAATCTGGAGTGCAGTTTCCGTAAGCGGAAAGATCCGAAGCTTTCGAACCGCCGCTGCCCTCAATGCCGCAAGAAAATGGAAATCCACCAGGGCAAAGCAGGTGCATACTTCCAATGCCGCCCATGCAACGTCGTTGAAAAAGCCCAGGACAAGAAAAAAGCAGTCAATAAACGCGAAGAACGAAAACTTGTCCAAAAATATACCCAAAAGGAAGACTCCTTTGGAACAAGCCTTGGCGATTTGCTTAAGGCTGCGATGGAAGATAAGGATTAAAGCTTTGCCCCCGGCTGATGCCGGGGGTTTTATTTTTTGATCCCCGATAACTGTTTAGCTTCGGCTCTCCTAGACTATACGTACTTCCCTCCAACGCACCGCCGATCAGCTAGAGCTTTTCTAAGAATATTGAGCTCGTCCTCTCCATAGCATGTACTAACACTGAAAGGAGAGTGACACAATGTTAACGAGAATGGCAGACCGTTTTTCAAAGCTCGTAGAGAAATATCTTCCGGATGCTTTTGTCATCGCTGTATTGATGACACTATTTGTCTTTATCCTTGGGCTTTTCATGAAGCCATCCGAGCCTGTGGAGTTGTTTAAATCCTTTGGTGACGGTTTCTGGGTGTATCTCGCTTTTACTATGCAAATGGTCCTCCTGCTGATGACCGGAATGGCGCTTGCTTCAGTCCCAACAGTCGAGCGAATCCTTGAAAACCTGGCATCCAAAGCACAGACTGCTAACCAGGCTTACGTACTGACTTTTCTTATTTCTTCTGCCGCTTACTATATTAACTGGGGACTTGCCGTTGTAGTTGGAGCCATTATTGCCCGTGAAGTCGGCAAAAGGAATCAGAATGCACACTTTCCCCTTTTAATTGCGGCAGCATATGCGCCTACTGTTTTATACACAGCTGGTTTATCCAGCTCTATTGGGCTTACTGTAGCGACTGAAGGACATTTTCTGGAGAAAGTGGCTGGAGTGATCCCTACTTCAGAGACGATTTTTCATCCAGGCACCATCACTATTCTGGTTGCTCTTTTAATTACCATTCCGATCTTCATTGTATTGATGGCACCTAAAAAAGGGATTATATCCTATACTCCTCCGACGAATTCCAAAAAGGCAGCTGAACAGGAGGAAAACTCGAATGACACACCTGCAGGAAAGCTGGAAAGCACTCCTTTTCTAGGAATAGCTATTGGGTTAATAGGCCTCATTTATATTGTTTTTGAATTTGTAAATGGGCGTAACCTGGATTTAAATCTTATTAATATTGCTTTTCTCTCACTTGGGCTGATTCTTCATAAATCACTGATCCAATATGCAAAGGCCTTTAAAGAAGCAGCTTCTGCCATTTCGCCTATTATTCTGCAATTTCCTTTTTATGCCGGCATCATTGCCGTTCTTGGAAGCTCTGGACTTGCAGAATCTATTATTAACGGAATGACATCAATAGCCAGCAAAGAGACTTTTGATATTTTCACTTATTGGACAGCTGGCTTCGTTAATATTCTTGCTCCTTCAGGCGGAGGGCAATGGGCTTTGCAGGGGCCGCTTCAAGTACCTGCCGGCCTTCAGTTGGGAGTGGATCCAGCGGTTACAGCTATGGCTGTCGGCTGGGGTGATGCCTGGACTAACTTAATCCAGCCTTTCTGGGCACTGCCAATTTTAAGTGTCGTCGGCCTTCATATCCGCCATATTATGGGCTACTGCATCTTATTAGGCATTTGGGTTGGATTCATTACAACAATTCTTATGTTTTTTGTTTATTAATGTGAAAAGGCCAAATCCAATGCGATTTTTGGCTTTTTTCATAGATAAAAACATCTTGTATTTTGTTCAAACTTGGTATTATGATAGCGCTATTCTGATAATCGAAGTCGGGGAAACAGCATGAGAATAAGAGATTGGGATAAGAATTTAAAGGTGAGACTATTTGGGGAAGCGCTAATGAATATTACGTTTTGGATGTTCTTCCCGTTTTAACGATTTATTTTGCGGATGAATTCGGAAAAGACAAAGCCGGGTTATTGCTTATTTTTTCGCAGGTTTTTTCTGTGCTGGCCAACTTAATGGGAGGCTATTGTGCGGAACGATTCGGGCGAAAGAGAATGATGGATCTAGCAGCCTTTGGGCAGGGAGTATCCTTTTTAGTTTTTTGCCTCCGCGAGTTCTCCCTGGCTGAATTCTCCTGTACTTGGCTTTGTCTGCTTTGCTCTAGTGGGTGTCTTCAGTTCATTTTATTGGCCAGCAAGCCAGGCGATGGTGAGGGGCCAATATTTTGCTGCAGCCTCCCTCCGATTTACCATCGGGAAGACCATTGCTCCTATATCCATTCCGCTAACGGTCTGGATCGGATTTGGACATTTATCATCCTGGCTTTACTAGCCGTATTAAGTTTATTCTTATATTGGCTGATGTTTGCACCTCCCGAAAGGAGCAGTACAATTAATGCTAAAAAGGAATCTGTATAAGGTTCCTTTTTTATTTGCTTTCTCCATCCCGGGATGGAGAAAGCAGGTTCTCGGGCATGATTTTTAGGTCAATATGTTTCTTTTTCCGAATAGAAAAGCTACAATTGATAATGAAGATTCTGACAAAGGAGAATACATAATGAGCAACTTTCAAAACAATTTAGAAAAGTACGCTGAGCTGGCTGTTAAGGTTGGCGTGAATGTCCAGAAGGGCCAGACGCTTGTTGTTAACACTACGCTTGATGCTGCAGAGTTTGTCCGTGTGGTTGTAAAAAAAGCTTATGAAGCAGGTGCACACAATGTTGTTGTGAACTGGAGCGACGACACGGTTACACGCACAAAGTATGATTTAGCCCCGGATGACGCTTTCACAGAGTACCCGGAATGGCGTGCCAAGGAAGTAGAAGATTTGGCTGAAAAGGGGGCGGCATTTATGTCCATTGTTTCAGCAAGCCCTGATTTGCTGAAAGGCGTAAAATCAGAACGGATCGCCAGCTTCCAAAAGGCTGCAGGAACGGCGCTTGCGAAATACCGCAAGTTTATTCAATCCGATAAAGTCAGCTGGACTGTAATTGCTGCGCCATCCCCAGCATGGGCAAATATGGTATTTCCTGACGCACCTGCAGAATCAAAAGTGGAAATGCTTTGGGATGCTATTTTTAAAGCAACTCGAACTGATCTGGACAATCCGGTTGAAGCTTGGAAAAAGCACGATGAAACACTTCATGAAAAAGTGGACTATCTGAACAGTAAGCGTTATAAGAAGCTTCGCTACAAAGCTCCTGGAACTGACCTTACAATTGAGCTGCCAAAAGGTCACTTATGGGTTGGAGCGGGCAGTGTAAATGAACAGGGACATGAATTCATGGCAAACATGCCTACGGAAGAAGTTTTCACCGTTCCTTATAAAACTGGTGTTAACGGCACAGTTTCCAGCACAAAGCCATTAAGCTATGGCGGAAACATCATCGACAACTTCAGCCTGACATTTGAAAATGGACGCATTGTGGATGTAAAAGCAGAAGAAGGCGAAGAAATTCTTAAGCAGCTTGTTGAAACTGATGAAGGCTCGCACTACCTTGGTGAAGTAGCCCTTGTTCCTTACAACTCGCCAATTTCCCAGTCAAACCTGCTTTTCTATAACACTTTATTTGATGAAAATGCCTCCAACCACCTGGCAATCGGCAGTGCTTATGCATTCTGTATTGAAGGCGGAAAGAAAATGTCCAGCGAGGAGCTGGCGGAAAACGGACTGAACGAAAGCTTAACACATGTTGACTTCATGATTGGCTCAAGCGAAATGGACATTGATGGCATCACAGGGGATGGCAATGCTGAACCAGTATTCCGCAAAGGCGATTGGGCTTTTTAAGTAATAAAATAGGGTATCATTTCTTTAAAAAATCATGCGAATTATTCCGCATGATTTTTTGTTGATTTAGTTAAGTATATTTTGCTGACCTGGTCCTCTTCATCAGAAAAAACTTCGATGGAGTACTTATCAGCCGTGTACACCGAAATGGTTCCACCTGAATTCGGCTCATCAAACACTTCGGCTGGATTTCCAAATAGGGTCTTTATCTCATCGATCGTGGTTCTCATCCGCTGACCAGGGATGGAGATAGCTGTTACATTACCGGTTTCACGTTCAAAGTAATAGGTAATATCAGGGTACCTTACATACGGGCTATTATCTTCGGGATTCTTTTCTATAAAGTCCGGCTCTGATTTTATAATTTCGGTTATATTTGTGCCAATTGGATAAGGACTACCAAGCGGAATCCCTTGTTTTGCTTTTTCAATTACATCACTGCTAAGTTCAAGATTCTTAAATGGATAATAGTAGGCTTCATCTTCTATCCATTGATTCATCCAGCTGGCATTATTATTCTCGCTCTCTAGCTCTTCACGATCGTGAAGAGTCAGGGAAAGGGTTTCCTCGTTAAAAAGCCATGTTGAAAAAACCAATTTATCTTGTTTGCTTTGGGCAGTTTGGATAAACTTCTGGTTTACTCTCTTTATTTTCGCCAGTGAAGAAGTGATTACTTCCTTCTCAGAACTAATCTCGATTATTTCGCCATCTTTAATTGCCAATAAATGGCCCTTGGCTCCGTCCTTACCTTTCGGCTGAAAAACTGAAATGATTGTCTTGTTTCTCATTTTTAATGTATACGCTTGTTCCTTCGAAGGGTTAAAAACCATTTCGCCATTTTCACTAAGGACATCCTGTTTAAAAGCGACGTCAGATTCCTTTTCTGCCAAATAGACCGAGTAATGCCCTCTATAATAGGAATCACCTTTTTTGCCTTTTTGGCTGTCTTCCTCCAGGATTGTATTACTTTCATTTTCTGCAAAAAGATATACGATATATTTTTGTTTTCCATCAGCAGCTTCAAATTGGTATAAAGACTCATTATTAAGCCAAGCAGTATCTTTTTTCTCTTTCCCTTCTGTTTTCACAGCAGGAAATTTATTTTCTGCCTCAACTTTATCTTCTTTTTTAAAAGTAACATCCTCTGTATTTAATGAAGCATTGGTTTCACTTGAGCAGCCTGCTATTACAGACGATAACATGACCATCGATATGATATATATAAAATTTTTCATTGTAATCTCCCTAATGTTTTAAAAACATTTCCATTTAAAGTCAAATGTTACAAAAACTTTGCCTTTAACCTACTAAGTGTAACAAATAGAGATCGTTTCTACAAATCTACCAATATGCTCATTTTTTTATAAAAACAAGTATTTCCTTTCATATCCTCTGTTTAAGGCAATTCTCCTGCTTCAATCAAACGTTTGATTGAAGAGGGTTCCGGCCAAGTATAACAAAAAATCCAGCCTTAAAAGCAAAGCAGGCTCCAGTTATAACGGAGCCTGCTTTTTTACATTTCAGCAGCTGCTGACGATGGTTTTTCGGTAAAAAGGCTCACTGCTACATAAGTTAGCAGTGATAATACAATAGGCAAAACAACTGTATTCATGCCCAGCGCATTGGGATAAAAGGTATGAAAGAGGATATAGGAGCCTGTTCCAGTAAGCATGGAGGCTACTGCGCCGAACTTATTCCCTTTTCTCCAGTACAGGCCGAGCACAACCGGCCAAATGAAGGCTGCTTCAAGTCCCCCAAATGAGAATAGGTTCAGCCAAATCAGCAGGTCAGGCGGACTGAGGGCCATTAGAAATACCAGAACGCCTAAGAGAGCGGTAACACTAAAGCTCATTTTTTTAATTGTGTTTTCACTGGCATCAGGCTTTATGTAATTGATATACACATCTTTTACTATGGCTGAACTGACAAGCAGAAGCAAGGAATCAACGGTTGACATGATAGCCGCCATCGGAGCAGCCAGTACAATTCCAGCCAGCCAGGGAGGAAGCACTTCCATTGCAATCATCGGCATTACTTTATCCCCAACTTCAATCCCCGGAAGAATCGGACGGGCGAATACACCGATTAAATGCATGCCAAGCATGATAGAGCCAACCACCACGGTTCCAATAATAATCGCCCGGTGCATGGCTTTTGCATTTTTATAAGACATGGCTCTCACTGCAACCTGCGGAAGACCAACCACACCAACTCCCACCAATATCCAGAAAGATGAAACATATAAAGGCGTGAGCCCGCCATCAAAGCCATACGGAGTAATAAGATTTGGATTCTCTGCCGAGAGGTCACTGATTATATTGGATATTCCTCCACCTGCCACAATGACAGCAATTAGAAGGATCAAGGTTCCGATAAACATAATTGCTCCCTGGACAGCATCGGTCACCGCTACAGCACGGAAGCCTCCAATAACCACATAAACCATTACAGAAGCTGCAAAAATAAACAATGCGGAAATATAACTTAACCCTGTTAATGACTCAATTAATCTTGCACCACCAACCCATTGAGCCGCCATTGCGGAAAACAGGAAAATAATGATGCTGAGAGCTGAAAGCCAGACTACCCATTTGCTGTTATATCTTTCTTTCAGGAAATCTATGAGCGTGACCGCATTGTACTTCCTCGCTGTGATTGCGAATTTCTTACCAAGAACCATAAGAACGAAGTAGCCTGTAACCACCTGTGACATGGCAAGCAATACCCAGCCAAGCCCCTGTGTATAAGCTACCCCGGGACCTCCAATAAAACTGCTGGCACTTCCGTACGTAGCAATCATCGTCATTGCCAGGATGAACCCGCCCAGCTGCCTTCCGCCCAGGAAGTAATCCTGAAGAAATGAATTCCCTGATTGCATTTGCCTGCTGGACCAAAAGCCAATAAGAAATATAATGACTAAAAAGATGAGAAGAGGAGCCACGACTTCCCAGTTCATTCGGAATCTCCCCCTTCCGATCGATCTTCAAAAGGAACTTCTTTAAAAAGGAATCTAACGGCTGCAGTTACCAGCACCACCATAATAAGAAAGCCCGCTACACAGCTATAGAAAAACCATGCCGGCAATCCAAAGATGTATGTATATTCCTCTGCAGGGCCCGAGCCCATTCCATAGGCAAACCCATACCACCATATAAAATTAAAAAGAACGAGTCCAATTCCGATCCATGCCTCTTTTTCAGCAATTTTAAAGCGAGGATCTTTTTTATGTCTATCTATCTTCATCTTTTCCCCCTTCAGTGCTTTCTTTTAGTATGTATTAATTGGAAGGTATTCTTCCATTCGGTTTTAAGAAAAAATACAGAATATTCCCTAAACATAATCCCATTTATATTATTTTTGTGCAACAAAAAAAAGCAGATTGCTCTGCTTTTTTGATACTATTTTAAAAATAGATTTAATGCAAGCTTATGCCGCAGCATTTGCTTCAGCACCAGTACGTTCCTTTTTCGCCATTTTAACAAATAAATAGACTAACGGTGTATCAGCAACCGCTACGATAAATTTAAAGATATACTGAGTGGCGGCCATTCCGATTAAAACCCCAAGCGGCATTGTGCCATAGAAAGCAATCAGAATAAACACAGTCGTGTCAATCAGCTGGCTCGAAGCTGTTGATAGGTTGTTGCGGATCCACAGTTTTTTGCTGCCGTGCTTTTCTTTCAATTTGTGAAAAACAAACACATCAAGATTTTGGCTTACCAGGTAAGATATCAGGCTGGCAATGGTTACCCGGAAGCTGCCGCTTAGAATCGTTTCAAACTCGGCTTGTGCACCGAAAAACGGCGCTGATGGAAGATGGATGGCTGCGAAAATAAAGACCGCTGCAAGCAGCTGGGTCACAAAACCGGCAAATACCGTTTTGCGGGCTGCTTCTTTACCATAAACCTCACCGATAATATCTGTAATCGGATACGTAAACACATAAACGATTACAGCAGCAGGCAGGATCGCCCAGCTTCCGATGCTGAACAATTTAACAGCCAGGATATTTGATAATATAAGCAGCCCTGCAAAGGCTGCATTTAAATATAAAAGCAAAGATATTCTCCTCTCACATTAACGATTGTCAATGGTCTCCGGATAGAGATCATGGTTCATTAAGCGGTAATCCGCCATTTTTTCATATTTCGTTCCCGGCTTGCCATAGTTGCAATAAGGGTCAATCGAAATCCCGCCTCTTGGCGTAAACTTGCCCCATACCTCAATATAGCGCGGATCCATCAGTTCGATTAAGTCGTTCATAATGATATTCATGCAATCCTCATGGAAATCGCCATGGTTTCTGAAGCTAAAAAGATATAGCTTCAAGGACTTGCTTTCTACCATTTTTTGATCTGGAATATAGCTGATATAGATGGTCGCAAAATCAGGCTGCCCCGTTTTCGGGCATAGACTCGTAAACTCGGGGCAATTGAATTTTACAAAATAATCGCGGTTTGGATGCTTATTATCAAATGCCTCCAAAATCTCAGGCGAATACTCAAAAAGATACTTCGTGCCCTGATTTCCCAATAAAGTAATATCCGTTAATTCCTCATCTTTTCTTCCTGACATAAAAAAAGCCTCCCTTTATATGATCCCGCAGCATCCAAGAGAAGTCCAAAAACATAGCCTAAAAAAACAAAAAACCATATCCTCTCTAGGATATGGTTGATTTTTGTATAATCAAAGCCATAGTTTTTTATAGAGGGTGAAGCTATGAACCTCTCCCGTTGATACGGGAATATTCTAAATGTAATTGTCATAGTTACTATAGAGAAAAAGCTTGTTTCTGTCAACGGATATTTTAGGAAAGGCCCGGGCTTTTACTGTTAGAGGCTCTCTTCATTTTAATGCTGCCGCATCTAGTCTTCCCCTTTCCCTTCATAGTATAATAACGGTAATTTGTACAGAAAGGTGATATGGAATTTTATGTGGAATGAATTTAAAAAGTTTGCACTAAAAGGAAATGTGCTGGATTTGGCTGTGGGGGTTGTCATTGGGGCTGCATTCGGAAAAATTGTTTCTTCCCTCGTTGATGATATTATCATGCCGCTCGTCGGACTGCTTATGGGTGGAGTAGACTTCACAAACCTAATGGTAAAAGTTGGGGGAGCCGAAGTAATGTACGGTTTATTCCTGCAAAATGTCGTGGATTTTCTGATCGTTGCATTTTCTATCTTTATGTTTGTGAGAATTATCAACAAACGCTTCAAAAAGAAAGAAGAAGCCAAGCCTGCACCTGTTGTGGATAAAAATGTGGAGCTTTTAACAGAAATCAGGGATTTATTAAAAACCAAATAAAATCGTGAAACCTTATAGGCAGACTTACCGTATATACATATATAAAAATAATCTTAGAGGAGAAATGAAAAAATGTATGTACAGCACACCGCAAACAGCAATAGCTACTTGCCATCGGTACTAAGGGCATTTGCATTCTCACTTGGAATTGCTTTTATCGGGACGATGGCTGGCGTTTTTGTTCCGCCTGCATTGTTTCTGCCGTTAGTTATTCTTGAAGTCGGAATGCTGCTTTTTGCTTTTCTGCTTCGCCGTAAAAAGGCAATTGGCTACACGTTCCTCTATGTTTTTACGTTTATATCAGGGGTGACAACTTATCCAATCGTTGCGCATTACCTTGCTGCCATTGGGCCGAATCCTGTTCTGGTTGCTCTTGCAACTACCACGGTTGTTTTTACAGGCCTGGCAGTCTACGCGACAACAACTAAGCGTGATTTATCATTCCTTGGCGGTATACTTATGGCTGCATTGCTTGCACTTATTGCGATCTCGATTTTTAACATCTTTTGGCCGTTAAGCTCTGCCGGAATGCTGGCATTTTCCTTCATTGGAGTGCTTGTTTTCAGCGGATATGTCCTATTCGATTTCAACCGCATGAAGCATTATGGTGTTTCAGCTGAAGAAGTGCCTTTGATGGCTCTAAATCTATATCTTGATTTTATCAATCTGTTTATCAATATCCTGCGTATTTTCGGGATTTTGGGAAGCAGGGACTAAAAAAAAGCAGGGCCGTTCCTGCTTTTTTCTTTTGGCGCAGAGCATTATTTCTGTAATCCTTTGTAAAGGTCCGTTATGATCAAAAGTATCTATGGGCCATAAAACGATGCCCAAATGGAAAGATAGTGTGGAAGCATATTGATGAATCACCTGAAAATCATGCAAAATTGATGATGTTTTAAAGCAAATGGATGAAATAAAAGCCTAAAAGGCAGCCTGGTTATTTTGCTGCCTTCCCTTTTGTCATCTCCCAAACTTCCCTCAAGACCGGCATTTCTTCCATTTCTTCTTCTGTCACAAGCTCCCATTGGATGCCGTCGGGCTTGGGATAAGGGGTATTCGTTTGAATCAGTTCCTTTTCGGTTGCAATCCAGTCCACAGTTAAATCATAAGGATCTCTTGGTATATCTGCATCGGTTACCTGGGCGCTATTAACCGTTCCAATCACAGGGATTGGAGGATTGCCAAGCTCCCTGATAATGGCATATTCCCGGTCAGCATACCCCTCGCCCTTCCCAACTCGCCTTCCATCCCTATGGAGCCCCACCGATCCTGCAAAAAATAAATCGATCACAGGAAGTTCAGTAAGAGGAATTTCTTTTCCATATGAATGGATATGCTTAAGGCTCGCGGCTTTTCGTTCATCACCTGCAGGAACCCATTCAGGTTTTACCATAATAAAGCCTGCTTTCAGCCTTGGAGTCGGAACCAGCAATGTCTTACCGTCTTTTAAAATTTGTGTACGGATCGGCAGCTGCGGACTGTCAGGATTCACTTTTATTACCTTTGCTTCTTTGTATTCGGGCATATTAAAAATAAATTGTGCCGCCATTTCCGCACCTTTGAAATTGGGAATTCTATTTTTCAGTGGAAAAGGAAAACGTCCGAGCTTATTTTCCTCAAGATAATTCCATATGTATTCACGGATTTCTTTCTTTGTATTCAAAGCATTCACTCCCTTCCCTTTTATTTTATCCATCTTATATAAAACTGAATAGAAAAAGGGTTTTCCAATTACCACATTTTTCTTTTAAAAAAAATGTTTTGGGACGGGCTATCGTGGTAAACAGATAATGCAAGGCCAATAACAAAACGGAAGGGACTGGTTCACGATGAAAAGCGTAACAGCGACTTCAAGGTTCGTCATTGGCATTGCAAGAAACCAGGGAGGATTTGCAGATCGTTCGAAAGGCACTCTCGTCTATAACCGATATATTTAAAATCGGTTTGATTATGCAAATCGTAATTCCTTAGGTTGTCCGTCATCGGACTTAAAAAAGGTGCAGACCAATCGGTTTGCATCTTTTTTAATGGTTTAAGTTCAACGGAGCCTCTAGTAAATGGAAGTTTAGAATATTGCCAGAACGGATATCTATTAAGAAAACTCGTTAGGAGGAAAAGACCATGAATGAACAAGAACACGTAATCAAACAAGATGGCGAATTGGATACAGGTAATGTAAAAAAGGCAATGGGCCGAATCTCAGATGAAAGAGCTGAAGATATTTTAAGCAGCTTTGATGAGTTTAAGAGCTATCTAAGCGAAAGAATCGAACTAGGCAAGAAGCTGGGCCTAAATGAAGAACAGCTTGCGGTTACAGCTGAAAAGGTTGCTGCTTACCTTGCAGAAAATGTAGAGCCAAAAAATCGTGAAGAACAGCTGCTGAAAGAATTGTGGAAGGCTGGAGATGAAGAAGAAAGGCATAAGCTGGCGCATATGCTCGTCCGCCTGACTGAACAGGGTTAATTAATAAACGGCCGGAATCGTCTGCTATTGACTGTTCCGGCTTTTTTATTGCTTAAGTTCTTTATAATGATGGATAAATTGACTTGGCTCTGATTTTACATGAAAGGAATACAGTCCCCGGTTTGTATGAAGATAAAGGAATCCGAGTTCCGAATTGGACGCCCTATAGGACATATCCCATACTTCATCAAGCAGAAATTTTTCCGATGGCGAAATGATATGATCCTCATACAGATGAAGATGGTGCTCCTGTTCAATATACTGCTGCTGATTCCAGTCGATCGTACGGCTGACAACAACAAAAGGATGGGAAGCAATGATTCTCACAAGAACCTCCATTTATGAAAAGTTATGCTTCCATTGAAACATAATGAAGAATCAGATTCAAACTATGCGTGTTTAGCCTGTGTATTCTTCCCGTAAAATCGCATAATAAGTTAAATCTACCGGCTTCCCGTCTCTTACTGCATGCTGGCGCAATACTCCTTCATGCTTCATTCCTGCCTTCTCCATAATCCTCCAGGATCCTGGATTATCGGTAAAAGCAAGCGCATAGATCCGGTTATGTTTCATTTCTTCAAAACCGTATTTAATAACAGCCGTAGCCGCCTCTGTTCCATAACCTTTACCCCAGTACGGCTTGCCGATCCAATAGCCGATTTCTGCTCTTCTGCTTGCATTTGGACCTGAAATATTAATCAGCCCTATTAAGCTATTATTGTCTTTTAGAGTGATGGCAAAAATAGCAATCTTTCCTTTCTTCTCGGCTTCCAGAATACTTGTAATAAATTCCTGCGCTCCACCTTTAGGATAGGGATGCGGGATATTTAAAGTGGTTTTTGCCACATCATAATCGCTCGCATACTCTTCTACCTTTTCTGCATCATCAAGTGTAAGCTTTCGAAGAATAATGTGGTTAGCCTCGAGGGTTTTCATGTTTTTAGCCTCCTTTTTTAAAGTATCCTCAGTAATTCTCTATCGAAACTCAATTTCCTTTATATTAAGCTTTACACCGGCAGCTTTTCATATCTGAAGTTAATATCAAACACGTTTCTGACTTTATCTTGCATATTTAAGAGTTTATCTAGCAAATCTGTGAATTTATCTAGCAGTATTTCATTTTTATCTAGCATGTTCCAAAATTTATCTAGCATTTCACACAATCTAAAAAGGCACACCCTTAGATGTGTGCCTCTCTATATACCAAAACTTATTCCAGTACATTTACTCAACTGTTACCGCAAGCTTTTTTATTAAAAGAGAAGGCGACCCGATATAGCCTGATGCCATAAATCCCATGGAGAATTCCAAATCAGATCCGATGGCTTCGATATTATTCAGCAGCTCATAGAAATTGCCGGCAATGGTCATTTGATTGATAGCGTTTTTAATTTTTCCGTCTTTGACGAAATACCCGTTTGCTGCTATAGAGAAGTCCCCTGATACGGTATTCGCTCCCGAGTGGAGTCCGGACAGTTCGGTAATGACGATTCCCTCAGAAATGGATGACACTATTTCATGATAGCTTTTATCAGATGGAACAACATGGAGATTAGTTGGAGCTACCGTTAACGCTCCCTTATAGGAGGCTTTATAGGCATTTCCTGTCGATTCCACTCCTTCTTTTTGCGCTGTTTTACGGTTATGCATCAGCGAAACGAGCTTGCCGCTTTTGACAATATCCTTTTTAACTGTTGCAACACCCTCGCTATCAAAGCTTGAACTGAGCAGCCCTTCTTCCAAAAATGGATCGTCTACAATACTCAATGACGGGACCGAAATCGCTTCGCCTGTTTTTCCGTTTAAGGCTGATTGCCCTTTTTGTGTATTTTCTGCTGAAAAAATAGGGGTGAATGTTTGCAATAATGCACTCGCTGCATCGTTCCTTAACAGAACTGGGTAGTTTTTGCTTTCAGCACTTTGAGCATCTAGCTGCGACAAGGCTTCTTCCACTGCATGTTTTGCGATTTCTTCAGGTTTTAAGATCGAGAAGTTTCTTGTAAACTTCGAGTACTCTCCATTTTTCACTTGATCACCCTGCTTAACGATGACCGATACATAAATACCCACATGATTCTTTTTTTCGCGGAGGTTGAGGCCTTTGCTGTTCATAATGGCTCTTTTTGTTTCACCGCTGCTCAGCATAAAATAATCAGTTCCTGTTACTCGTTCATCATACGCATAGATATGCTTTTCAATTTCCTTAAGCAAATTAATTTTTTCGTGAATCGATACGTCCGCTAAATTAGTTGAATAGAAGTTTCCTTCTTCATACTTTTCGCTGCCGGCAAAAATCTCTTCCTGCACTTCATCCTCTATGAATTGGGCGTTTTCCTTGGCGTTTTCAATTAGAAAAGAAAGTGATTCTTCATCAAGCTTTTCCGTAAATGCATAGCCCATTTTGCCTTCGTAAAGCCCTCGGAAGGAGGTTCCGAATACTTCGGAAGTGTCATAGGAATCGATTTTCCCTTTATATAGCTCACAGGCAAACTTCTCTTCCCTCTCATAATAAAGCTCCATATCGGTAAAACCATGCTGCTCCCCCAAATGAAAAAGCTTTTCCTTAAATTCCTGCAAATTCATTCTATTCGTCCCCCTTTCTGCCGCCAACGGTCATTTCGCTCACACGGATTATCGGCTGGCCGACGTTCACAGGAATGCTGCCGCTTTGAGACCCGCACATTCCGGCACCATGATCCAGATTATTCCCTACCATATCTACAAGCTGAAGAGTCTTAGGGCCATTTCCGATTAATGTGGCACCTTTTAGCGGTTTGCCGATTTTCCCATTCTTCACAAGATAAGCTTCCATCACGGCGAAATTGTAATCGCCGGTTGTTGTATTCACCTGGCCTCCTCCCATATATTTCGTATATATGCCTTGCTCTGTGTTCGAAATTATCTCTTCGGGAGTGGATTTGCCATTGGCAATATACGTATTGGTCATCCTGGAAGTCGGTGCAAAACGGTAGGATTGCCTTCTGCCTGAGCCGGTTGACTCCATGCCCATTCTCCGCCCGTTAAATTTATCAATCAAGTAACCTTTTAAAATGCCGTTTTCAATCAGAACATTTTTGCGTGCTTTTTCGCCCTCATCATCAATTGTGATGGAGCCCCACTCATTGGCGATTGTGCCGTCATCAATATATGTAACGACATCCGAAGCCACTTTTTCCCCAATACGGTTGGCAAAAACAGAATTCTCTTTCGCGACAGATGTGGCTTCAAGTCCATGTCCGCATGCCTCGTGGAAAATAACACCGCCGAATTCATTATCAATGATGACAGGGAATTTCCCGCTTGGGCATGGATCTGCACCTAGCATCGTAACTGCAATGCGGGAAGCTTCATTTGCATAATGCTCAAGGTTCAGGTTTTCCATAAACTCAAAGCCTTTATGGGCCCCAGGTCCGTAAAATCCCGGCTGCATCTGGTTGCCGTCCACTGCAATCGATTGAATCGCAAGGCGGCTGCGCACTCTGCGGTCTTCTACAAACTTGCCTTCCGAGTTGGCGATCAGTACATTCTGCTCTTCATCCAAATACCTTACAGTAACCTGCTGGATGCTGTTATGATAGTTTTTCGCAATTTCGTAAGCCCTTTTCATAATATCCACTTTGCGGAACTTCTCAACTTCCCTCGGATTTAACGAGATCGGATGTGCTGCAGGAATGATTTCCTTTTGCAGCTGGGATGGCTTCATCATCGTGTTTCCTTTGATTGCCTGCGCAGCATTGCCCGCTGCTTTTAGCAAACCTTCCTTTGTCCCATCCGTTGTATAAGCATAAACGCTCTGAAGGCCTTTAAACACGCGTATGCCAATACCATAATCACGGCCTGATAAACTGCTCTCAATTTTCCCGCCCTGCAATGCAAGGTTATTGGTAAAGCGATCCTCGACGAAAACTTCCGCAAAATCCCCGCCAGTGGCCAGGGCCGCCGCAATGACATCTTCAATAATAGATTGTGAAAGCATGAAAAAACCCCCTTCTTCTTTCTAACTTTTCAAACTATTCTAATCATACCGTACTAATATTTATTTTAGTATGCTTTTTTCCTTTTTTGACCAATAGGAAGAATGATTGTTCCTCGGTCTGGAGACTTAAATGGAAATGAATGATGGGCTTTTGGCAGGTTTTGTTCATCTATTTGCAGAATATCACAATCTATTTGCAGGTTAGGCCGTTCTATTTGCAGGTTAGGCCATTCTATTTGCAGGTTTCATTCTCCTATTTGCAAAGTTCACAATTCCCTGGCAGACATAAAAAAGGCGCCTATCCAAGGCACCTTTTCTAACCTTTACAGAACACCCGAAAACAGCCGGGCGAATGATTCTTTTGATCTTTCAACAAAACCTCTTTTATAGTACTCTACAGGACTTATTTTAACGCTCTCCTCCATATCCTCCTCATAATGGGCGACAAGATCGCGGATGGAGCTTGTGCCGTATAGGAATACATTTACTTCAAAATTCAAGTGGAAACTCCTCATATCCATATTGGCTGTTCCAATCGAAGCGAGAATTCCGTCGACGATAATGATTTTTTGATGTAAAAAGCCTTTTTTATAAGAATAAATCTCCACTCCGTACCGCAGCAGCTCCGGGAAGTAAGATCGGCTCGCATATTGGGTGAGGAAGCTGTCGTTAATTTCCGGCACTAGGATACGGACCTCCACCCCTTTAGCTGCCGCTACCCTCAACGCTGTCCTGATTGATTCGTCTGGAACAAAGTATGGCGTGGCAATCCAAATGGATTTGGCTGCACTAGAGATCATGGAATAATACAAATCACTCATGATGCCCTGCTGTGTATCAGGACCGCTTGCAACAACCTGCACCGCCCCATCCAGCACATCATCGTCAATCGGATACTTTACATCTCTATATTGCTCGAGTACCTCTTCTTTACTGACATATTCCCAATCCAGCAAAAATACTGTATGAAGTGTGTAAACAGCCTCGCCTTTTAGGATCATATGGGTATCCCGCCAGAAACCGATTTTTTCGTCTTGGCTCAAGTATTCAATGCCGACATTGAGGCCGCCTACAAAACCGACCTTCCCGTCAATTACTACAATCTTGCGGTGATTGCGGAAATTGAATTTCTGATTGAAAAATCCGTATTTTAGAGGGGAAAAAGGCCGTACTTTAATGCCTGCTCCCTCCATGGATTGCAGATCCTCCAGGGAAATGCCCATGCTGCCTGCCGCATCAAAAATAAACAGCACTTCCACACCTTGCTTGGCCTTATCAATTAATATATTTATGATTTCTTTTCCAAGTCGATCTGAACGGAAAATATAATATTCCATATGGATAAACTCTTTTGCTTCTCGCAGTTTTTTCTTTATTTCATTAAAGGTTTCCTCGCCATTTTTCAGCATCTTTGCCCGCGAATTGGTGCTAAGCGGCGTTAATGCCACATTATTGGCAAACCTGGCAAAGCATAGCTGGCTGTCCTGCAGGAAGGAAATATCCGGGGTATCCTCTCTCTTCATCAGTCTTTTCCATTCATCCCGGTCCCTGCTCCTTTTGCTTTTAAACAGATAGCCTTTCAAGTAAAGCTGTCCGGAAAACAAGTAAAAAAGATAACCAAACACCGGGAAAAACACAAGAACATACATCCATAAAAGGGTCTGATGGGGGGAACGGTTTTCGAGCATCAATGAATAGGCACTTATTAAAATGGCCGTGCCATACAAAATAACAGCACCTATTTTGATTAGTGTGCTGGCATCTGTAAAAAATATCGTATAGGCTGATACAATTAAGATAAATACAAAAAGTGACTCGATTCTGCGTCTTCTCATGGCCCACTTCTCCAACTCTAAAAAGGTTACAATTATGTAAGTATCTTATACCCTTCCTGATGCCCAAAAGAAACCAGGTACCATTAGTTTTTCCTATTTTCAGGAGAAGAAAGCATTATTGGGCAAAAAAAGAAGCCTTGCCTTATTGCGCAACGCTTCCCATTTTATTATCCGCCTCCGGTATACCGATTGTCACCCATCATATAATTCGAGTTTTCTCCCGGCTTTTCGTTTGGGCTGATGCCTTTCTGCAAGGTATTATTATTCTTCTTTCGCCTGCGGTCAATGCTGTAGGCAAAGGCAAGGGTCACTAAAATTAAACCAAATAATACGCCCATCTTTCGTCCCCCTTTTTATATGTATATTCATCATCGGCAAACCTTTGCTTTAATATTCGAGGGGGGAAATTCTTTTTTCCTCTAAAAAAGAGAGCTATAAATTATAGCCCCCTCACTTTACATTATTTTCTCATGTTCTCCTGGTCTTTCAAACGGTTCTGCTGATCCGGCAAGCGTTCCTGATCCTTCAGTGATTGCTGCTTGTCCTGCTGGGACTGCTGCCCTTTTACAACATCTTTTAGGTCTTTGCTGTTTTCCTGTGACATTTTAATCCCTCCTGTTATCCTTTTCATTCCTGTTCCCCTATCTTGGTTGGAAAAAACTAATTTTTATAAAAAAGTAAAAGGGTTTTGTGCAGGTACAGAGAAACTAATGGAAATAGAATTATAACCATAGGGGGAGTTGCAGGGTGAAAAAGTGGTCAACAGAAATAGAAATTCAAGCTCCGATAGAGAAGGTATGGGGGCTATTAAATGGTTCTGAGGAAAACATGCAAAAAATCATGCCCCAGGTGGTCGAGCATAAGCCGGTTAAAATAACAGATGAAGGTGTCGGAAGCATCTACCGGCAAAAATATAAAGAAGGATCAAGGGTTGAAGAATACGAAGTAGAAACCCTCAAGTATTCGGATACTCCAGATCATAAAGAGCTGAAGGTCGGATTTCGCCTTGCTAATATGTTCGATATCACAGCCCACTATGAAATGGCCAAATTGAATGAGAATAGAACCCGGTTCAAATACACGGCCACGAACCAGCCGTTAAAATGGTTTGTAAAACTCTTCTTAATGTTTGCGAATGACAAGGTCGTTAAAAAATTTGCGGAGCGGGTCAAGCATGTAGCGGAGGCAGAAGCGTGAAGGAGGCAATTAAATGGAAATAAGGCTATTACAGCCTGATGACGCTGTAAAATACAAAGAATTGAGATTAGAAGGATTAAAAAAGAACCCGGAAGCATTTGGTTCAAGCTTTGAAGAAGAAGTTGGGCGTCCCCCTGAAGTTTATGGAGAAAGGTTTAAAGCGGAGAACTCCTTTCACTTTGGTGCATTTGAAGGCGGTCGGCTTGTGGGCGTGGTTAGCTTAGTAAGGGAAACTGGATTAAAAATGAAGCACCGGGCCAATATTTATGCAATGTATGTGACCGAACCGTCCCGGCAAAATGGCATCGGCAAATTGCTGGTTGGCGAAGCATTGGAAAAAGCGCGGGCATGGGACGGGGTTGAACAAATCCATTTGGCTGTCATGTCAGAAAATGCGCCAGCGAAAAAGCTTTATTCCGCTTTTGGGTTTGAAGTATACGGCAAGGAGCGGCATGCCTTGAAGATCGATGGTGAGTACTATGATGAGGAACTAAGGGCATTGTATTTTTAACTGCACAAAGGCAGCTTCCTGTTTTAGAGGGGGCTGCCTTTTCTGGTTAGCGCTCCACATAAAAAACAGCGCCCCGCTGCAGCAGGGCGCTATCTTTCTAAGTTCTATTTTCCTTTATCTTTTCCTTTGCCTTTCAGATCAACACCGATGGCTGCTCCGTTGCGGCTGGAGTCTGCCACGCCTTTGAAGGTACCATTTTCATGGTCAATCAAAATGCTCTGAACGTTTCCGATTGTTGTCGGATTCGGACCGAAGTTATGGCCCATCTCATTCAGATGATCAAGGACTCCCCCAGAAATCCCCTCTTCATAGCGATAGGAATTCAAATTGTTCGTATAGATGCGCGGCTCCTCTACCGCAGCCTTTAGTTCCATATCATATTCGATTGCATGAAGAATGGTTTGCAATACAGACGTGATGATAGTCGGACCTCCTGGTGAGCCTACTGTCAGTACAGGTTCTCCACCTTCAAAAACAATCGTCGGTGTCATGGAGCTTAACGGACGCTTGTTCGGCTGAACTTCATTGGCTCCTCCTGGAACTGCATCAAAGTCTGTCAGCTCATTATTCAGCATGAAGCCGTATCCGGGAACCATTATGCCGGTCCCAAATACCTGTTCAATTGTTGTTGTATAAGAGACGACATTCCCCCATCTGTCTGTTACTGAAAAATGGGTGGTCTCGCCATATTCGCGGTCATTTGGCTGATAAGCCGCTTCATAATTTGCTGCGCTGTTTTCATACTTCCATGGATCGCCAGCTTCCGGATTTGCATTCACTTCATCCAGGCTGATCAGCTCCTGGCGCTCTTTAATATATTCCGGGTGGAGCAATCCATTAGTTGGAACATTTACGAATTCCGGATCGCCTGCATATGCCGCACGGTCCGCATAAGCTAAATGCATCGTTTCAGCTAGCAGGTGGTATTTTTCCCAGGATTTTAAATCATACTGTGATAGATTAAAATCATCCAAAATCTTCAGCATCTGCAGCAAAAATACACCGCCCGAGCTTGGAGGAGGCATGCTTGCTATTTCATATCCCTGATAGTCTCCCCAAACCGGTTCATCAATGGTCACGTCATAGTCTGCAAGATCTTCCGGCGTCATCGATCCGCCGAAATCCTGAACAACACCGGCGAGGGCTTCAGCAATTTTCCCATTATACAGAGCGTCTGCCCCTTCAGAACGAATCATTTTCAAAGTCTTTGCCAGGTCTTTCTGTACAAGATGGTCCCCTTCTTCCATAGGTTCTCCATTTTGCAGAAATACTTCGCCTGCAGCCGATCTGTTCAGCTTATCCTGATTATCGGCAATTGCATTCGCCAAAACCGAATCAATCGGGAAACCTTTATCAGCCAGCTTAATAGCCGGGCCAATCAGCTGCTGCATTGGACGTGTTCCCCACATATCCAGAGCCGTTTCCAATCCTTTCAAGGTCCCTGGTACCCCAACTGCAGTACCGCCGGTTGAACGCTCAGAAAATGGAATTGGATTCCCGTTTTCATCCAGGAACATATCAGGTGCTGCCCCGGCCGGAGCACGCTCCCGGCTGTTAATGATGGTCGTTTCCTTGGTCTCACCATCATACACCATCATGAATCCGCCGCCTCCAATCCCTGACATCATCGGTTCCACCACGTTGAGTGCAAACTGGACAGCAACTGCAGCATCAATGGCGTTACCTCCCTTTTTCAAGACATCCGCCCCAATCTGCGATGCGAGCGGATGGGCCGAAGCCACCATCCCGTCATCGCCGACGTCAACCTGGCTATAGCTTTCATAGTCATTTTTAGGCTTTTTTGCCTGGCCGGTTAAAGGCATTGTCCCGGCCACTAGTAAAATACTAAAAAAAACGGCTAAACTAGCTTTCCAAATTCTCTTCATCTTTTTCCTCCTTTATTAGGTTTCTTCATGTCTACCGTAAGAGGCTGGAAAAAGATTATCAAGAAATAAGAGTTAATATTCTGAAAGTTAAAACTATTGAACTATGAGCTAATATGTAAAAAGTTCCAAATAACTTAGCAGACTAGGAATAAATGAGGAGTTATTTTTTATACATGTTTTCCCTTTAAAAAATGGGGGATTCTTTGGGAGAAACAGCGTGAGGGGCTATTCCTCCCAGCAAAAAAACTGATTTATCTTTCAGTTCCAGTCTGGATGCGATCTCATTAGCAAGGATTGCAGGCATGACTCTTGAACCCATTCCTCTCCCCTATCTACCAGGGCAAACCTGTTCCGTATTTTTTTGCTCTTGCCTCGCTGTCTTTTTTGCGTTTTTTCCGGATTTCAGCGCGTTCTTTGGCTGTTTCATATAAACTCTTTTCTTCATCAGTTTCTGGCACTACGGAAGGCACTGGAGTTGGCTTGCCATTTTCATCGATGGCAACCATCGTCAGGAAAGACATGGCGCAAACATTTCGTTTGCCTGTGACAAGATCTTCGGCAATTACTTTTACAAAAATCTCCATCGAGGTTCTGCCTGTATATGTTACAAATGCTTCCAGGCAAACCGAATTGCCTTCATATACGGGATGAAGGAAGTCAACGGAATCAGTAGATGCCGTTACGATATTTTTTCTTCCGTGGCGCATAGCGGCAATGGCTGCCACATCATCTATATAGGCCATAAGCTTCCCGCCAAATAAAGTTCCGTATGTATTCGTATCAGGCGGCAGAACAATGCTTGTTTTTACTGTAAAAGACTCTCTGCATGTTTTGGTTTCATTCATGTTGTTTCCTCCTGAAAGCTATAAATATTTTCTTCAAGCATACCAAAAGCTTCTGGCTAATAAAAATAATTTGGAAAGTTTATCAAAATTATGTTGCCAAAAATATCCTTAGCGGCATATAATTTTATTGACCAATGTTCAATAATGAAAGGTGATTTGATGAGCCCAAGAAAAGCAGCCCAAGATGACCTAACAAAAGAAGCGATCATTACTGTAGCACGTGACCTGTTTGTACGGGAAGGATACTCAGCCGCATCCATGAGAAAAATTGCGGTTACCCTCCACTGCAGCCACGGTGCCATCTATTATCATTTCAAAAATAAAGCCCAATTATTTTATGAAATCATTGAAGCCGATTTTCAGAAGCTCAATCAGGTGCTGGAAAGTGTTCTGGCTGAGCCTGCAGAAACCAATGAACAAAAGCTATATAACATTCTTTATCGGTATATCCAATTCGGCCTTACCCATCAAAAACATTATGAATTGATGTTTTTGATTCGGGACGATGACGTTAAAAGCTATCTTCAGGAAGGACCGAATAAAAGCTATTTACATTTTGCACAGGCTATTAACTCCCTCACCGAAAAACAGCTCTCCATAAAGGAGATATGGTCAATATACCTAAGTATGCACGGTTTTGTGACTCATTATTGCAAATCAGAAACAGCATTTGAAGAAGTGAAGGAACTAGCCTCTTCACATGTGAATTTTTTAATCAAAGCGATTAGGTAAAGAAATGAAGCTTCATTTCTTTTATTTTCACCCTTATTTGAACAGTGGTCAATTAAATGTGAAAAGGATGATAAATATGTTTAAAACAGCTGCAGTGCTGGGAGCTACCGGCGGAATGGGCTATGCTTTGACAGAGGCTCTTTGCCATAAAAATATTCGAACAATTGCTTTTGCGAGATCAGAAGAAAATTTACTTAAGTACAAAGAGGAGTGGGGTCCAAATGCTGAGGTTTTTGCAGGAGATGCCATGAATCAAGCTGATGTTGAAAAAGCTGTTTCCGAAGCGGATGCCGTATTCCATGCTATCAATATCCCTTATCAGAACTGGGACCCGGCACTGTCTATTATCCTGGATCATATCCTGGACGTTTGCCGCAAGCAGAATAAGCCATTTATCTATGTTGATAATATATACTCCTACGGTCGGCACTCCATGCCTGCCACCGAAACATCCGCCAAGAATCCACACACAAAAAAGGGCAAGCTGCGCCAAACCTTAATTGAGAAAATCAGGAATTCAGGTATGCCTTACATCATTGCTCATTTCCCTGACTTTTACGGCCCGCATACAGGCAACACCCTTTTACAATACACCTTCCAGCAAATTGTGGATAAGAATAAAGGCATGTTTGTCGGTAAAACCACCATACCCAGAGAGTTTATTTTTATAAAGGATGGGGCCAAGGCATTAGCTGACCTCGCCCTAAAAGAAGAAGCGTACGGTGAAGTATGGAATATTCCAGGGGCAGGAACGATTACAGGTGAAGAAATCGCCCGTATTGCATCCCGGCTTCTCAATAAACAAGTCTCTTTTAAGCCTGTTCACAAATGGATGATCCGTGCCATTGGCGTCTTTGATCCTTTCATGAAGGAATATACCGAAATGATGTATTTGAATGAAACCCCTGTAATTCTAGATGGCAGCAAATACGAAAAGCGCATTGGAGATCTTCCTAAAACAACTTATGAGGATGGAATTAAGCAAAGCCTGGAACATTTACAAAATAAAATAGATAGGAATGCCGCAATTTAACGGCATTTCTTTTTTCTATTTAAAGAAAGAATTTTTCTTTCTTCCCCTCAATATATCTCCCATCCATCCTTTTTTAACGAGCATAATGTAAAGAGCTGCTGTTGTCGCAACAATTACGAATAGGGATAATGGATATCCAATTCTCCAGTCAAGCTCCGGCATATACTTAAAGTTCATACCCCACAGCGCCCCCCATGATGCTACTGGAGTCATTAATGTGGTTATAACCGTCAGCGTTTTAACAATCTCATTTCCGCGGTGCATAGATACCATTTCTTCAAAATTCACCAGATCATCAATTTCCTGCTGATATTCCCTTACAAGGGTATATCCCCTCTCAATTCTTTTACAGGTTCTTTTGAATTCCGGTCCTTTAGTTACCTCTTCCCCAAAGGCTTCCTCAACCCCCAGCCTGATTTCTTTAACTGGAATCATTAAATTTTTCCATACTAAAATCTGATGGCGGAGCTGATAGATTTCTTCGAGGCGATTAATATTGTTTTTCTCTTTTATCTTCCAGAGCAAATCATTTAAACGGACTTCAAATTTATCTATCTTCTGGATGTTATCACTTAAAACTTCACCCAAAATGACAAAAAAACCATCAATTGCATTGTTTGTATGATCCATTTTTTTTAAAAGCAAAGAGTTATCTGATTGAATGACAGAGGAATCAAAATTTACAGTTATAAGAAAATCCCTCGTTAAAAAATAGTGAAATAAACTATTTTTTTCTTGCTCGCTGGTTGTTTGCTGATATATAAGCGAGCCGCTTAAAAACTCTTTTGCACGCACCGTAGTATCCATTTCCATCACATTTGTTTTGCTCTCAGATGTTTTTTCTGCCCACCTCTGTAAAGCATCTTTATAATCAGGATTCAGTTCCCAGTCAATTTCATCAATATGGTCATAGCGATGCCACTTCCAATTATTCTCACTGTACTCTTTTTTCATCTCCATCTTCCTTTCCAGCTGGAGCCTTTCTCTTCCTATTTCATGTTTCCCTTCTCCCCTCCTCATTAAAACCTTACAAAAGGAGTAATTATTTCTTGAGCTGGAAACAATGTTAAAAGAATAAAATGTTTTCATTTTAAAAGGCCGGGTAAATGTAGAGTAAGAAAGACAAATTTTTATATTTAAAGAGGAGGAGCATAATCATGAATTCTCGTCCATTAAATCCATATTTATTAGCCGGTGTCGGAATTACTAGTATTTTATTATTGGCCAGCAAGAACAATAGAAACAAAGTACAATCCCTTGCTGTAAAAATGAAAGGCATGATTCCTGACCGTTTCCTTAATGATACAGTGCCGGCAGAAAAGCTGGGGCACCCTGACCCGCATAATATTGAAGACAACAAAATGGTCGATGAAGGGTCCATGTATTCAGTTCAATACTATAATGAAACAGTACAACAATGACCTAAGGACCAGCTTCCTTAGGTTTTTTACATAATTTTGAATAATCGGAGGATTAGAGATGGGTGTCCTTTTTATCCTGGTTTACTTGGGAATCGTTCTGGCTGTGATTGAAATAAATACGCTTCTTTTTACTTATACAGGGCTGGATAAGCATATTGCCCGGTTTCAGGTTATCTCAATGCTAACGGGCACAGGGTTTACAACAGGAGAGTCGGAGCTCATCATTGATCACCCAATCCGCAGGAGAGTTGGGGCGTTTTTAATATTGTTTGGCGCCTTTTCTCTGGCCGTGATTATTTCAGCCATCAGCAACCTTCTTTCAGATGAATTTTATACAAAAAATATCTCGATTGTGGCTGCTGTCTTAATTATGATTATCTTTATCTTAAAAACGCCTTATGTTAAAAAGCTGCTTTCCAGCAAGCTCGAACATGAGCTCGAGGAGCACTACGATTTTCGCGATTTGCCGATCAGGGATGCCCTGCTCACGGATGAAAGTGATCATATATTAAATTACTTCATAGATCGTTCATCTGATTTTGTCGGCAAAGAGCTTGGGGACGTTATTGAGGAGGATGAAGATATCCTTGTTCTCTACATCCAAAGAGGTGATGTGAAAATCAGGAAAAATCGGCTGGTCACAGAAATCCAAGAAGGAGATCATGTTATCTTATATGGCGATGAAAAAGCAATTGAAAGAAAGTTTGGCCCAAAAAAAGATAGACAGAAATAAAGCACCTTCTGCTAAGTAGAAGATGCTTACTTTTTTTGCTCTTTTGGCCTTCAACTGGAACGAAATGATTTGTGAATAAGACGTTTTCCAGAATAAGTACCTTTACATAATACTAGTAAGTTGCCATGGAAGATTTGCACTTTTGCCTTAGCGCCGCAATGTCTTCCTTGCAAACCCCATAGGATAGCCACGATCACCCGGCACAGATAACATCCAGGTCATCCGGCCTGACTTTTGCAGCAGTATGAGAAACAAGAACCGATTTAGGATAGGCTTCTCCATCCTTCAAACCCAATTGTTCGATTACTTTCCTGTCCATTCTCAAAACATGATCGTTGGAATTCTCGCTCGCTTCACATTTTGATATGCCATTGTTCGGGCATGATTTGCATATTTTCTCCACAAACTCAGGACTGTAGCCCATCCCTTTGAATCCGTGAACACAAAGTAAATGATGTCCCCGCAAAACCATTGCCATCCTTCTCAATCCTTCCATCATAAAAATTTCCCTCTACTTTATCAGATTTTTCAGTTAAACTGTTTGGCAGGGGAAAGGAAAAGAGTCAGTCCGATTTTCCGGCACACGGTTACATAATGCATCATGGCGAGGAGGACAGCACCGGTATTCATACCCATAATAATCCCATCCATCTGAAGGCTGTGCATCGAGCCGAGCAGGAACATCACTGAAAAAGAAACCACCGTGGACCAGAGAGAATGATATATGGTATCCATCATGAGCCCCAAGCCGATTAAATAGGCCTGCATGGGTATAATGAAAAAATGCAGCAGGAAGAATGGCCAGAGCAGCTGCAAATATATGGCTGCATCTGTTGAATGGAAAAATACCTCCGTCAGCGGCCTTGCGAAAATGTAGAATAACCCGACGGATGGCACTCCATATAGGAAAGTCACGAAGAACACCTGCTGCAGAAGGCGCCGAAGTTCCTCCAGATTTTTATCTGCATACTCTTTAGATACAGTCGGAATCAGTATAATTAAAAACGAATGAGCAATGAACGCTGGAAAAAAGCCAATTGTCATCGCCACACCTGCAAGCATCCCAAAATGTTCAGTTGCCACTTCCCCCGGGACGCCTGCTTTTAACAGGGCTCCTTTAATTAAGAACGGCTGAACGGCATGTGTCAGTGCATGAAATACTCTTAACGCTGTAGTAGGAACGGAAACAGATATTAAATTTTGCCGCACGCTTTTTCCGCTAAGAATTTCAGATGGCTCTTTTTTGACACGCTGATACTGAATAATAAACATATGAAGCAAATAAAGGAAGACAACGATCTCGCTCCCTATAAATGTACAAAAAGCGATAAAAACCGCCGTATCCGTATCGAATTGAAAGGCCTGATACAGCACGACCAGCAATAGAAGCTGCACAGATTTCCGCAGGAAATTCGAGGCTGCAATTTTCCCCATTTGATGCTTGCCCATAAAAAAGCCCCGGGCTATCGAGGAAAAAGACACGATCGGAATAAACCCAATGACCATCCACCTTAATAAAGGATGATATTCATCAAAAACAGATACAAATGGAATAATCGCTGCCGCAAGCGGCACCAGTATAGCCGTAAAGATGATGGTCAGCTTAATCACATGGTTAAGCATGCTTTTGTGATATTTTTTATCCTTCTCGGCAATAAATTTCGATATGGATATCGGAAGCTCAAAACTTGCCAAAAGAACGATCAGGAAGATGGTCGGCAATATCGACATATACATGCCGAGCCCCCTCTCTCCCAGTTCCCGGGCGAGGACCATATTCACGACAAACTCTATACACTCGCTGGCGAACGCTGCCAGCGCAAGCAAAACAACTCCCTTGAAGAATTTACTCATTGCGCCTCTCCTTATACATTGCAGATTCTATATAAGATATGAGACATGTCCCTATAATATTAGTTATCTAAGATTAAAAAGTTTTATTCTAAAATAGAAAAAGAGGCCAGCTATGATTGGAGGCCTCCTTTTCCTATTAAAAGACAAAGACATGTGCAATTAATACAATGATTGGTAAAGTAATGATTGTTCTTTGGATAAAAATTATGAATAAATCTGTAAAGGTTAATGGAATATTCGAGCGCAGAATCAATATGCCTATTTCAGACATATATACTAACTGTGTTAAGGAGAGACCTGCCACTACGAATCTCGTTAACTCGCTTTCAATTCCACTGCCTATGACTGCCGGCAAGAACATATCCGCGAAACCAACTAGCATAGTTTGGGCTGCTGCACCTGCTTCAGGCAATTGCATAAACTCCAGGATCGGAATGAGCGGATAAGAAATAAATTGAAAAACAGGTGTATATTCGGCAATGATTAAAGCGGCAGCTCCCAAACTCATCACAAGCGGAATCAGCCCCATCCAAATATCCAAGACCGTTTCAACTCCATTGGATAAAAGCTTCTTTGGCCCTGGAGCATTTTTGGCCTTTTCAACTGCTTGCTGCCAGCCCCATGTTACATGCGACACCCCTTCTGGAATCGTTTCATCGATCTGCTGGCCCACTGGTTCATAGTATGTGTCCGCTTTTCTGGAAAGAGGCGGAATTCTTGGCATGATCAATGCAGCCACGATACAAGCTGCTGATACTGTTAAATAAAACGGAATGAATAAGTGGCCAAGCCCTACCACATTTGCTACCACTAAACTGAAAGCGACAGAGGCAATTGAAAAAGTTGTGGCGATGACAGCTGCTTCTCTTTTTGTATAAAATCCTTCGTCATATTGCTTTGTTGTAACAAGTACTCCAACCGTACCAGCCCCCATCCAGGAAGCAAGACAGTCAATTGAAGATCGGCCGGGCAATGTAAACAGCGGCCGCATAAATTTTTGTACAAGTGCCCCGATGAACTCCATTAAACCAAATTCCACTAACAGCGGGAGAAGAATTCCGGCAAATAAGAACCATGTTAAAAGAACTGGAGCTAAATCGTACAGTACCACTCCTCCTGTATTTCTGGACCAGATAAATTCTGGCCCTGCTTCCAAAATGGTCATCAAACCAACTGCGAAGCCAAGTATTCTCATGATTAAACCGAATTTCCCGGTATCAAATAATCCTTTAAGAAATTTGTTATCCATTATAAACGATGGCTTAAACACTTTCGTAATAATAGAAACACCAGCCGATAGTCCGAGAATAAAAATAATAAATGCAGGCATTTGCTCACTAAAAGCATTGCTTAAAAAGGATGCCAGGATTCCAACACCAATCGTAACATCTCCCTGAAATTTAACCGGAACCAGGAATAATAGCGTTCCGATTAAAGATGGAATAATAAATTTCCAATACTCACCTGTGACTGCTTGCGGTTTAACTCTTGTTTCAGCCTTCATGCTAAGGTCCCCCTTTTTATTTGACAACAACAGATTCATGCTCTGTCAGTGCTTCATCCAAAACTTTTAGACCCTGATCAATTTGCTCTTTTGTCACAATGAGAGGAGGAATCATTCGAATAACTTCACCTGAATTTCCGCATAAATAGAAGAGAACACCTTTATCAAGCGAGGAATTCAGAATTTCCATTACAGCATCCCCATCAGGTTTACCAGTGTGCGGATCAATGATTTCAATGCCAATCATCAGCCCCAAACCTCTGACACTCCCCACAGCAGGGTGCTTTGCTTTCAGCTCATGGAGTTTCTTTAACGCATAATCTCCCATTTGCTTAGTGTTTTCCAAGAGGTTCTCAGTTTTTAAGATTTCAAGAGAGGCCAAGGCTGCAGAGCATGCAATTGGATTTCCGCCGAAGGTTGTTCCATGGGCGCCCAAAGGCCATTTCCCCATCAGCTCTTTAGATGCTGCAGTTGCGCTTAGTGGAAGACCGGCAGCAATTCCCTTAGCAATGGCCATTATATCCGGATTGACGCCAAATGCCTGTGCCGCAAACCATTCACCTGTACGCCCAAAGCCGGTTTGCACTTCGTCAAAAATCAGTAAAATACCATACTGATCACAAATTTCCCTGATTTTCTTCATCCACAATATTGGCGGAATGATATAGCCGCCTTCTCCAAGGACCGGTTCAATAATCATGCAGGCAACCTCTTCAGGATCAACCTGATGCTTAAACAATGTTTCAACGTCCTTTTCCAGTTTGCTTGGGAAGTACTCTTCAGGGTCTTCTCCATACGGGCAATCCTTTTCATTGGCATATGGCAGCTGGTAGGTCAGCCAGGACGGCTGCTGGTACTTTCTATATTTGCTCTTGGATGTGGAAACGCTTAATGCTCCCATTGACCGTCCATGGAAACAGCCGGTGAAGGATACAACATAAGGTCTTTTTGTGACATACTTTGCCAGCTTTATAGCTCCTTCAATTGCCTCGGTACCGCTGTTCGCAAAGAAAAAGCAATCCAGGTTTCCTGGCGTGATTTTTCCTAGTTCTTCTGCGAGGCGAAGGATCGATTCATAGATGATAACACCTGATGGGCCGTGAACGAGATGATCCGCACTGTCTTTGATGGCCTGTACAACTTTGGGGTGGCGATGGCCGACATTTTCAACCGCAATACCTGATGTAAAATCCAAATACTCCCTGCCATCCACTCCGTAGTAATAACAGCCTTCCGCCTTCACCACCGGCAAATTTGGATGATCTTTTGCCATGCTGGGCGCCAATAAATTTGAAATGTTTCCGACAAGATGACTCCAATTTTCTCCGTTCATACTATCCCCTCCTGAATAAATACGCTGATGCAAAAACTCAATGTTTCTCTGTTAATTCTTTAATGCAATATTCATGCCAAAGTATGTATTAACAATCATATTTTTTTAATTTTCTCACTACTGAGGGTTGGCTGATTCCTAAGGCGTTTGCAATTTGAGTCGTTGTTCTATAGCGATTTTTAGCATTGATTAAAACTTTTTTCTCAACCTCCTCCAATATGGAAGGCAGCGATTGTCCATCGAAATGAATTAAATCGTCTACTTTCTCTTGCATATGGTATTCATAAGGCAAATCCTCTTTTGTAATAATCGAACTCGTGCTTGTAACGATTAACCGCTCCATTAGATTCTCAAGTTCTCTTACATTTCCCTTCCACTCAAGCTGCAGCAAGTGATCGACCAAAGCTTTATCCAGCTGACGCTCCCGGTGATGGCGCTTTGAAATCGCCTGGAGAAAATATTGGATTAAAGCAAATAAATCTTCCTGCCTTTCTCTTAATGGCGGTATCTTTAGAGGTACCACATTAAGACGAAAGAATAAGTCTTGCCTGAATTCCTTCGTTTGAACCGCTTTCTCTAGATCCTTATTTGTAGCCGCCAGCAAGCGAAAGTCTGCGTGTACCGGCTTTGTTCCTCCTACTCTATAAAACTTCTTGTCCTGTATAAATTTCAGAAGCTTTGCCTGAAGATGCCCCGACAGCTCGCCAATTTCGTCCAGGAAAAGGGTGCCTCCCTTTGCCATTTCAGCAAACCCCATCTTCCCTTTGTTTTTGGCACCTGTAAAAGCCCCCCCTTCATAGCCAAAAAACTCAGCTTCAAAGATTGACTCCGGAATGGCACTGCAATTGACTTCAATAAAGGGACCGTCCTTCCGGATGCTATTTTGATGGATCCATTTAGCAAGAGCTGACTTTCCGACACCTGACTCCCCTAAGAGCAAGACAGTAACATCCACATCCCTTATCCTTCTAATTGTTTCAGCGACATTTTGCATTGGCAGGCTGTCAGCAATCATTCCATCCATTTTGATGCTCTTTTTGCGCAGAAGATCAAGCTCACTTTTTACCCTGGCCATTTCTTCCTCAACGCTATTTAGGTATTCTTTTATGACGAGGAGTTCTGAAACATCATAGGAATAACTGACAATATGCTCGATGTTCCCAACTTCATTAAAGACGGGAATACCCGTTACTAATATCTTTTTTCTAGACCCGGCCTTCTGGATCAAAATGACTTTCTTTTTCTTCTTTAAAACTTCCGGCGTAATAGCAGGCTTAAAAACTCCTTTTCTCTCAAGCTCGTATACCGATTTCCCCAAAAGAGCTTCCGGTTCAACACCGTAATGGCTGCCGCTTCCTTTACTGACTTTTATAATTATGCCGTCTGAATTGGTCACCATAATATCTTCTTCCAATGAAGAAATGACTTCCTTTTCGTTGTTCCAGTCCATAAAAAAGCTATTCATTCTTTTAGGCCTCCAGAAATTATTCATTTTTGAATAATGCACCTTCATTGAAATTAAGCATTTTGATTGGATAATGCACATTTTTATTCAGATTTAAATAATTATTCAGATTTGTATAACACTATACAACAAATAGATGCTGACGAAAAGATGCAAACTGAAAAAACTTATAAAAATTCATTTTTTTGTATAGAAAAAAGAAGGCTAAACATCTGTTAGCCTTCTTTCATCTTTATAAAATAGCATCCAATTTTCCGTAGAGCCCTTCCCTTTGTTGTTCTAATTTTTCTTTTTCCTTATAAAGTATCTGCAGCTTTTCCAGGTCGGTTTCCGATTCCAGCACCTCTTCTAACTTCAGGAGAGAAGATTCTAGTGCTTCAATTTGATTTTCCAATTCCTCCGGGGACAACTTATTTTTCCTTTCTTTTGGCGGAACAGCCTCAATTTTTGCCTTTTTTATAACAGGAATTTCGTTCGCCGCTTTCCCCTTCTCCTCCATTTTCTTTCTGGCACGGTCATAATTTCCTTCGAAGAAATGGACTTCCTTTTGATCGATCCAGTAGATTTTGCTAAACAATCGGTTAATAAAGTAGCGGTCATGGGAGACAGCCAAAATGGTTCCCTGGAAATCATCCAGTGCCTCTTCCAGTACCTCTCTTGATTCGATATCCAGATGGTTCGTCGGTTCATCGAGAATTAGAAAGTTGATATCCCGGTGCATGAGCTGGGCAAGGCGAAGCCTCATTCTTTCCCCGCCGCTCAAGTGCGAAACGTTGCGGAAAACGGTGTGTCCATAAAAGAGGAAACCTGCAAGAATATGTCGAGCCTCTCCCTCTGTAACAGATAGCCCCTCCCTAAAGGTTTCGATCACTGTTTGATCATTGCTATCTGAAAAAACATGCTGAGAAAGGTAGCCTATTTTCAGATTGCTCCCTCTTCGGACTTCACCAGCATCCGGTTCAAGCTCCTTCATAATCATTTTAACCAGAGTCGATTTCCCTGTACCATTATCCCCCACAATAGCGGTCCGATCCTGGAGCTGAATGTGCATGCTGATATTTTGGAATAACTTTTGGCTGCCAAAGGACTTGCTAACCTCTTTAATCATCACCACATCTTTTCCGCTTCGTTCAGCAGCATCCAGCTCGATATACATTTTTTTTCGGTTTAGTACTGGCCTGTCAAGCTTCTCTATTCGCTGGAGGGCTTTTTCCATGCTGCTTGCCCGTCTATGGAGACCGGCATTAGGCGGAGTGCATTGATTAGCCCACTCTCTTAGCCGCTTGATTGCTTCCTTTATCTTTTTGATTTTTTTCTGCTGCTCTTCGTACTGCTGAAATTCCCTCAACAGCCTTTCTTCTTTCTCTTTTACAAAGCCGGAGTAATTCGTTAGGTAAAGAGTAAGTTCTCCGTCCTCCAAATCAAGTATCTTGCTTGCTGTTTCATCCAAAAAATAACGGTCATGTGAGATAAGGACAACGGTCCCTTCATAATTTTTTATAAAACCAGCCAGCCATTCGACTGCCTTAATATCCAGATGATTTGTCGGCTCATCCAAGAGAAGCAGATTCGGACTCTTCAGGAGCATGCGGCCGAGGCATACCTTCGTTTTTTCGCCTCCGCTTAGACTGCTGAAGTCCTTATCCAGTAAGCTTCCGATATTAAGGCCATTTGAAATTCGGTCAATCTGGCTATCCATTTCGTAACCATTTTCCAGTGCAAACTGGTCCTGTAGCTCTCCATATTCCCCAATAAGTTTATTTAATTGATCCGTACTAGTTTCTTGAGTCATTTGCAGCTCCATTTGCTTCATCTTTTTTTCCATTTCCAGCAGATGGACAAAAGCCATTTTTAACACATCAATCGATTTCATATTTGCAGGATAATCCGGTATCTGCGCCAGATAGCCAATTTCACATCCCTTCCTCCAATGAATCTGGCCTGAATCCGGCGTCTCTGTGCCAGCTAGTAATTTGAACAAAGTCGTTTTGCCGCTTCCGTTCCTTCCCGTCAAACCAATCCGGTCTTTCTCATGTATTTCAAATGACAAATTTTCAAAAACATTATTTCCACCGTACATTTTTCCGATTTGCTGTGCACTGCATGCGATCATATTTATTTCCTCCGATTTTAAAAAAATTTGCACTGATAAGCTTGCCTGTTGATCTGCTCCAGGCACTCGCCTTCCGCTCCAAGCAACAGGATGCCAAATCAACAATGAGCTTTAATATAACCCCAAATTCAAACGCAAAAAGACCATAGGAAAGCATGCTCCTATGGCCTTGGTAAAAGTAAAAGTCCAATTAAAAAGGAGAGCCTGAAGAAGCCCTCCTTTTACCGTTCTTTTCTATATTCTATAGTGGCTAAAGAGATGTTCTCACTGTTTTGTTTTCATTATGAAGTTTGCTAAAAAAGGACAGACGTCTCCCGTTAAAAGCAAAACCATGAAAAATTGCACGGTAAATTGTCAGGAATTCAATCCACTCACCACGTGCCAAAACAGTTCCAATCATCTCTTCTCCACCTCCATTTCTAATAAGTTAGTTTTATTTTAATATTTCTTCTATTCAAAAGCAATGGTTATCTTCCTAAAGTTTCCATCAAATATACTTGTTGAGATTATTACGGTCCAGAAGTGGTATATATTCTATCAAGGGAAAGGGGAAGGATACTATTGTTTCAAATATTAGCCTACATGCTTATGGTTACAGTAAATGTGCTGGCAAGTATTTTGCCATTAAACGGACAGACAACAGGTGAAATTTCCAATAAGCTGGATGTTCTTTTCACTCCTGCAGGCTACGTGTTCAGCATTTGGGGATTGATTTATTTACTGCTCGGGATGTGGATTGTGAGGCAATTCCCTGAAAAACGCAGAAACCTCCCAATCTATAAGAGAACCAGCAAGTTGTTTATTCTGACCTGCATTTTAAATAGCTTATGGATTTTTACCTGGCATTACGAGTATTTTCTGATATCAGTATTCGTTATGATCTCACTGCTTTTTGCTTTAATCAGCTTATATAGGAAAGCAAAAAATTCAGACCCGGACTTTTGGGATATTGTACCGTTTTCCACTTATTTAGGATGGATATCGGTAGCCACCATTGCAAATAGCAGCTATTATCTTGTGTATATAGGCTTGATCGAGACTGGGCCGCCTGAAATATGGTGGACATATATCATGCTTGCTTTCTCAGCCGCTTTGGCTTTAATGTTTCGCATTAAAAATGACGACTGGGTTTATCCCCTGGTATTTGTGTGGGCATTTATCGGGATTGGGATTAACAATTTTTACGATTATCCAAACGTAGCATTTACAGCGTACTTCCTGACGTTCTTTACCGCTGCAGGAATTATGCTGGCGACTAAAATAACAATCCGCTATAAGTTTCGCTGATAATCACTTTCCGCTACAACAAAAAGGAAGCCTTCATCTGCAGGCTTCCTTTTCTTTATTGTTTCCACGTTTGGACTTGGTCTGTTTCCAGTATTCCAATGGTCACATCACTAATATCCGGATCATCGAGCAATTTATTTCTTACTCCTATTTTAATGTCATCAGCAACAGCAAGTGTCAGGCCTTCAACTAGCTCGATATAGCCCTCCACATGGTATCTTCTTCCCTCTTGGATGAGCCTCAGCTGTTTGATATCAACAACATCAGGGTCATCAAGAATAATTTTGGCAATGCGGTCTTCGATATCTTTTGGTGCAGCAACACCGATCAAGCCTAGGGTGTTCTCAAAACCTATTTTGATGGCGATTCCAACCAACAGAAGCCCAATTAAAAGGGTTCCCACGCCATCGAGGAAGTACAAGCCTGTGAAGTGGGCAATGAGAATGGATATAAGGGCAAGGAGTGCACCAAATGTAGCAATGATATCTTCATAAAAAACAAGCCGTGTTGGAGGAGTGGCAAGCCCGACATTTTTAAATGCCACTGGCACTACTCCCAGGCCTTTTGCCGGAGTTCTGGTTTCATGGGCAATTTCCTTCATTGCCTTTACTAAAATAAAGCCATCTACCAGAACCGCCAATATCATAACGCCTACATTAAGCCAGAGATCTGTCGATTCCTTCGGATGCTGAATCAGTTCCCAGCCTTTATGTATCGTTTCGTAGGCCATTATGGAAATGACTATAACCGCTATCAGAACAAATAGGTTAATGACTCTGCCGAATCCGGTAGGAAACCTCTTGGTTGGTTCCTTTTCAGCAAGAGCACTGCCAAAGAAGACAAATCCCTGGTTAAGGGCATCTGCCAGCGAGTGAAGAGTTGTAGCAAGCATAGCCCCGCTTCCGCTAATCATTGCCGCTGCCCCTTTGGCAATAGTTAATGCCGTATTACCGAGAGCGGCCATTCCTGAAGATTTATTCCCTTTTTTTAGTAAAGCTATAACTGACATTTTATCACCGCCATATTATTTGTTTGTTTTATTGTTACCCTTATGTTCTGCATATGAATCATGATTTTTTCCATTGCGGCTATCAGCGCAAAATAAAAAGAGCTAACAGATTAGCTCTTTCAACTGCTATTTAACTAGCGAATGCTTGAAGGCATAAATAACAGCCTGGGTTCTGTCCTGAACCTGCAGCTTGCTTAGGATGTTGCTTACATGTGTTTTGACTGTTTTTAAGGCAATGAAAAGTTCGTCGGCGATTTCCTGGTTCGTTTTGCCTTCTGTCATTAAAAGAAGAATCTCCATCTCACGGCTGGTCAGCTCTTCATGGGGCTGATGCTGGTTTTTCTGCCTCATTTTCACCATCATTTTGCCGGTGACTTCCGGCTCCAGCACGGATTGGCCATGGTAAGTGGAACGGACGGCATCAGCGATTTCACTTGCTTTGGAGGTTTTCAGCATATAGCTTGTCGCCCCTGCTTCAAGTGCCGGATATACCTTTTCATCATCAAGGAAGCTTGTCACAATAATGATCTTTGCTTCCGGCCATTGCTCGATGATATTCCTTGTTGCCTCAATCCCGTCCATTTCCTTCATGACCAAATCCATCAATATAATATCCGGCCGCAATTCAAGTGCCATTTTAATAGCTGTTTTCCCGTTATCCGCTTCTCCTACGACTTCTATATCCGGCTGTGCCGTCAGATAAGAAGATACTCCGATCCGAACCATCTCATGGTCATCGACAAATAAAACGTTAATCATTGGCCTCACCCTCTGCATTTAGTCTTGCCTCATAGCAGACATTTCTTACATAATCGGAACCTTCACCTCAAGGCGTGTTCCTTTGTTTTTCACACTGATGATTTTCATGCTCCCGCCCACTTCAGCTGCCCTTTCGTACATATTTTGCAGCCCGTAGGAACCGGCTTTTGTTTCCTCAACATCAAAGCCGACCCCGTCATCTGCCACACGCAGAATAGCATATTCATCCCTTTGAATAAGCAGCACTTCCAGATTATGCGATTTCGCATGGCGGAGTGTATTGGAAACAGCTTCCTGAAGAATGCGGAACAAGTGGTCCTCCACTCCTTTATCAAGCGGAAAGTTTTCCACTTTCCAATCAATCTCCAGTGCTACTTTTTGAAGCAATTCAACAAGCAATTCTTCAATTCCTTCTTGAAGGGTTTTGCCTTTGAGTGCAGCCGGACGCAAATGCAAAAGCAGGGCGCGCATTTCAAGCTGGGATTGGTGGATCATTTCTTCTACCATTTTCAGCTGCTTGGCCTGCCTGCCTTCCTGGTCCTGCTGGGTTTCATTTATAGCAGACATCATCATAGATGCTGCAAAAAGCTGCTGGCTGACTGAATCGTGAAGCTCACGGGCCAGTCTGTTTCGTTCCTGAGAAATGATTTCCTGCATTCGGCTCTCTATATCTTCGGCTTTTTCATTCGCAAGCTTTTGAGAGATTTTTGCCTGGTCAGCAATGTGCTTTTGTATATTTCCAGCCCTGCTGGCAATAGATTGCAATTCTTTGCTGTTGTTCAGTTCATCCGCATCAAGCTGGCGCCCTTCTTCAATCTGATGAAGAAGGCTATCAACTGTCTGAAGCTTCCGGCGCCAATATAAGCCTGACATGAATCCAATAGTCAGGCCGATTGCCAGGCTGACGCTTGGCACGAATAAAATAAACGGGATATCGAGTACCTCTGTCTCCCATAAATCCCCCCAATCGGGAACGGGAAACATGGTGAAAAAGGAAGCCGTCAGGACAGCAAGAATCAGGAGGGACATGCTGGCTCCCCAAACAATTTGCCGCTGGATGGTACTCATACGCGCTTCACCTCGATATCGCCTACTAACAGTGAGGTAAAAATTTTGATGCGCTGCCCAGATTTTTCATAGCCTGGCGTCTGCAGATGCAGGAATTGGTTAATAAGTTTTGATTCTTCGTATTCAAATATTCTTGCAGCGCCGACAATGGCAGAATGGCTAGCACTTACTTCCACATCGTAAGGAACAAGCACCTTTACATTGCCGATAAAGTTTCGGATGAAGATGACGGTTTCTCCCTTTGGAAGGACGGTATAGCTTAAGTCAATGACTGTATCGCCAATGCCGGTCTGTATATTAATATCATTCCATTCATACACTTGCTCTGGCGTTTTTTGCTGGCCGACAAATATATTGGAAAAAAGAGGATCCTTTTTGATGACCGTTTCTTTTTGAAGATTGACAGTTGGTTCTTTAAACTCCGGCTGGATCTGTTTCGGATCCTTTTTGGATTGTGCAAACTGAATCAGCAGATGAATCAGGATAGCCAGCAGGAAAAATTTTAACGTCATCATGCTAAATACATTGATGAGCAGAAAAATTAACCCAAGCCAGAAAATCCATTTTCCGGAGGTGCGAGGCATCCACTTTCTTCCAATATACACCATTCCAATTGGCACTAGAAGAGAGAAAATCACTCCTCTATTAAAAAAGGCAATTTCCACAAAGAGGACGACAATGCCCACCATTACGATCCAGCTTAAATAATCGCTTTTTATTTTATAATTCATGAGGCATCCCCCCTTCTGCGTGATTGGAATGATCAGAAAAGCGCAAGGCACCCGCTTATGGTGAACGCAGACTAAAAACGCCACGTCCTGTGGCAACGTCTGCATGACCCGCATCCTCCCAAAGCTGCCACTTTTGGTCGTGCGATGAATAGGCTGACGAAGCCTTCTTTATCCTGCGGACCTCAAGCATAAGACAAGCCGGCATGAAGGTTAGTCTTTAACCTTCTTGACGGATTGAAAGAAATGTTGAGGCGACTGCCCAGGGACGACAAGCATAAGACGGTCCCTGTAAGAAGGTGTTTTTTCCTTCTGGAAGGGGACGGCTTATGACCTGGAGTCCCTTGGAGCCGAAACTAGACACGCTTATGACCTCGAGCCGATGGCGCCTCCTCCCAAAAGCTGCCGCTTTTAGTCGTGCGATGATTACGCTGCCGTAGATTTCCTTGTGGAGCTAAACAGTTATCTAAGTTCAGATTTAACTTATAAAAATATGGCCGAAAAGGCGCAGCATCCCTACGCCTTTTTAGAATACCATTTTTTGTTCATAAAATAGAATCAGTTTTTGTCTTTTCCGGGAAAAAAGAGACAGTACGGACTTTAAAATTAGCCGCCCGGTCCTTTTAACTTAAAGCTTTGTTATACAGGCAGGTTTCTAGTTTGGTTTAAGCTTATCTAACAGGTTTTAAAATTATCTAGCATATTTTAGGGTTTATCCAGCAGGTTTCGAATTTTATCTATCGTTATTCTGAATTTATCTAGTCTTTTTAAAATTATCTAACATCTGCACAATTCAACGTATTATAAAACTGGCTTCTTCTCGAGCTCTTTTTCAAGCTGCGCGATGCGGGCATCAATTGTGCTGCGGTGGTATGAGCTTTTTACTTGGTGTTCCAGACGGTCAAGGTATGATTCGATTTCCTTGAATCGGGAGAAAGATTTATCGGAATAGCTGTTGTTATCCAGCACCTTATCCATTTGATGGTTGGCACGCGTTATGTTTTCGCGGCCCATTAGTTCCATGCGGCGGATGTGCATATCCTTGAGCTTATGTTTCATTTCTTCATATTTTCTTTCAAGTTCTCCCATTTGCTGGGTTGCTTGAGTTAATAAATCTTTTAAACGATTGGCGCGCTCTTCATATTGCATTTGTTCTTGAGCTGCAAACTGATAGAGTTCCTCTTCTCCAGCTTGTGCAGCAATTTCAGCCTGGCGTTTGCGTTTCCCTTCTAGTTCCTTTGCCTGCTCGTATTCACGAGTGAACTCTTCCTTTAATGTATATTGGCGTTCCAAAAGCTTACGGACCTTTTCTGTTTCGCGCTCACATTCGCGAAGATACTGATTCAGCAGAGCTATCGGATTCTTTTTTTCCTTTGTATCTAATGCTTCATGCAGGTCAGCCATCACTGTATCTTTAATGCGTGTAAATAAGTTTGCCATAAATATCTCTCCTTTTTGAACTCCCATTTTATTAGTTTTGCTTTAATTCAGCCCACTGCTTTTCAAAGTTGGCAAAAGGGTCCTTTTCTTCTTCTTTTACAATAGAACTTGATTCGTTCCATTTTTTATAGACAAGGTAAAGGACGTATGCAGCTGCAAGGCCAAGAATGGCCGGGAAGTTCGATGCTGTAGCCATAAAGGCGATAAAACCGAGGACCCCGTATCCGACTTTCGCTAAAGTGCTTTCCGCTTTTAAAAATTGTTTAAACACAAAGTATAGAATCGCCGCACTGACTGCCAGCCCTACCATTGGGCCTAAATTCGAAATCAGCACGATTGCTGCAACCCCACCTGCTATCATTAATCCAAGTTTTTTCATTTTCATTTCCTCCTTTCTTGATTTCATCTTACCTGTATTTTGACTTTGCAATAACGAGCCTCAGCTTTATTTTCATATAAGACCTGAGACGTAGCAGCTAGTCGGACTCTTTTGTCCAGGCTGGCAAATATGGAAAAAGAATGTATGTTAGTGTTCAAAAAAGCGGGGTACACAGGGGATATGCAAACAACTAAGGATGCCTAATGCGAAGGTTTTTCTAAAATTAATAGAAATGAGGTCCTCATATGTTTGGCTATGATGATTTTATGAAGTTCATTCAGGCCTTTTTCGTTGTATTTCCAGTGGTCACACTTATTCACTTACTGGGGCACATTTTCTTTGCAGCCATCTTTGGCGGAAAAGGGATTCGCGTTGTCATCGGATCAGGCAAGCTGTTATTTTCCCTGAAGTTTTTAGAGGTTAGGCACTTTTACTTTTGGTATGGAGGGTGTGAGTATATCTCTTTAAAATATAATAATAAACTGACGAAATCACTGATCTTCTTAGGCGGTTCGATTTTCAATGTAGTAAGTATTTTTCTGGTTAATTATTTAATCAGAATTGATATTATTGAAGCTTCCATGCTCTGGTATCAGTTCGTCTATTTCTCATTTTATTATGTGTTCTTCGCCCTGCTGCCGATGGATATGGCAGACGGCACTCTTAGTGATGGAAAAGCGATGTACAAGCTATGGCGGAATAAAAACAAAGATGATTCCTCGGCGGACTGCCGGCGAAAAGTATTTTAATGATAGAGTATTCGGTTATGGAGAAGACAATATTGATTTGACTTCAAAAAAATATTGAAGGAGCATATCGAAGAGGAATTGATGTGCATTATTGGACAATAGATGATAAAAAAACCATGGAGGAGCTGATCATAAAAGGAGCGAATGGCATCATTACCAACCGGCCAGATGTGATGCTTGAGCTTCTTGAAGAAATGAGTTATTAACGCGATCATGTCACTTTTTTTTGGCACATGAAACAAAGCCTTCCTGCCCATACTAAGGTCGGAGGTGTGCCAGTGATATGAAATTTTCATGGATGTTTGGATTAATACTTTTAGTACAATCTCATACCGCCAATCTTCCTGAAAGCTTAACAATTGAAAGTGAAGGAAAATCCATCGCGAGCATAACCAGGGTTGATTATCAGATGCCTTTTCCAGGCATGTCTCTTATTGATCTTGGAAAGTATAATCAGTTCCTTGTCAAATTGGATCGCCAAACCTATATACCCCCGGTGAATGCGTATATAGATGATGCAGGAAAAATTATCTCTGAGCAGGCCGGAAGAAAGCTTCACCGCAAAGCGTTTACAGATATTTTCTATACATATTTTTATCAAAAGGGACCGGCAAGAGCAGAGATTCCGATGCTTGCCATTTATCCGCGAGTTGACCGGGATCTTCTAGCCCATATCCGCGTTAAGCAAATCGGCCAATATGTTACATATTTTAATCCGAATAACGCAACACGCTCCCACAATATAGAACTGGCAGCTGAAGCCATTGATAATCATGTTGTTTTTCCGGGGGAGACGTTTTCCTTTAACCGTGTAGTTGGCAAGAGAACGAAGGAAAAAGGGTATATGCGCGCCCCGGTTATCGTAAGGGGTGAGCTTTCAGAGGATATTGGCGGAGGCATTTGCCAGGTATCTTCCACCCTTTTCAATGCGGTTGACCGGGCGGGCGTCAAGGTTCTGGAGCGTTACTCCCACAGCAAAAAGGTTCCATATGTACCGCCAGGACGGGACGCAACTGTCAGCTGGTATGGCCCTGACTTCACTTTTAAAAACCGGTACAGCTACCCATTGCTTATTCGCGCAAAAGCCATACACGGCCAAATGGTCATCAGAGTGTTTTCCTCTGATGAAATCGATTATGAACCCCGACCGGTGCCGGAAGCTTCCAAAATGCTCCCTGAAGAAGTCAGCACTGAAAGGGAAGCAAACACAGAGGATTAACTTATAAAAATAAGCCGAGAATCATCATAATTAACCCGAAAATAGCGGATCCGCGTTTAACGCTTTTATTTTGCCGAGGTTTTATAAACAAGCTGATTACAAAACCGACAGGAAGAACGAGGCCATTTAAATTAAAAGTAAATGAACCTAAGAAATAATACCCGATTAGTTTTAAAAATAGCAGATCTTCTTCCTCTCCCCTGTTGCGGAAAAGGATATAAAGTCCGGCTGCCCATAATAATAAAATAATAATAAACATACTTGCACCCCCTCTTATATAGGTTATTCCCCCGTTTTAGGGAAAGTGCTTAAAAGAGAAACACCCGCCAAATGATGACGGGTGTTTCTTTCCTTTATAACAGGCTTCTTGAAGCGACAATCACTCCATCTTCGTCTGCATAAACAAAATCACCCGGCTTCCAATCGATACCGCCGAATGTAACAGGAATATCCCGATCCCCTTTACCTTCTTTTTTGCTTTTTAAGGGATTGCTGCCAAGTGCGATAATCCCGGTCTCCAAACCGCCAAGCTCCAAGGTATCCCGGACACAGCCATAAATAATTACACCCGCAAGTTTTCTTGAATGGGCAATTTCGCCGAGCCGGTCGCCCATTAATGCACATCTTTTCGACCCGCCGCCGTCAACGACCAGCACATTCCCTTCTGGAATGGACTCCAATGCCTCTTTTACCAGCACATTATCTTCAAAGACTCTAACGGTTGAAATGGGGCCCGAAAACTTTCTTCTACTTCCATACGATTTAAATTCCTGCTGGCATACAAGAAGCTCTTTGCTGTATTCATCACATAAGTCAGCTGTTTTAAAATCCAAAAGATATCTCCTCCTTTTATTGAATTCCGGGACAGTACCCTTTTTTGAGGCACTGGGCATTACACCAGTCAAACTTAAAAACACTCTCTGCCTTTATTTCTTCGTGATTCATACATCTGTTCCCTTCCTTTTTTCGCATTGGAAAGGGAAAGATTATCGATTTCAGGCATATACCTTAATTAAGGAAGCGCCTTCACATTCCCGTTTACTTCATTTGCTGATGAAAAAGGGAGGTTAAAAGATGGCTTTGATGTGGACCATTACGGCAGGATTTATGATTTCGCTGGGGCTTGCCGGATTTATGCTTGTCTATTTTTTAAAAGGGGCAATGAATACCAAGGATTCCACGTCGGTGGACCCGGTTCAGGAAGATTCAGCAGAGTAAGGAAAAGAGGCTGCTATAGGGCAGCCTCTAAGTATTTAGAGAAATTAGTTGTGAGTACATCAAGGGGAGAACAAGCCCCTATTTTTGGCAATTTCTGCAGTAAAATGTTTTCCGTGACGAAATTTCTTCTTTTACGATGGGGCTGCTGCAGCGAAGGCAGGGTTCGCCTTCCCTGTCATAGACCCTGCACAGTTCATTATATCCCCCAGTTTTTGTATCCCCTCTAAACAGTGGTTCTTCCATATAGCCCCCAAACTGGATGGCTCTCGTTAAAACACCCTTTAAGGACTGGTAGAGAATTTTGATTTCATCCTCATCCAGTTCATCCGCTTTTTTCATGGGAAGCAGGCCGGCCTCAAAACAAATTTCATCACTATAGCAATTGCCGATTCCGGAGAGAAATTGCTGATTGACAAAAGTAGTCTTCAGCATCCCCCTTCTGCTCCCAATCAGCTCCCGGAATACAGGAAAGCTGAATGTTTGATCAATAGGCTCCGGGCCTAAATCCGCTAGCTCCTTCTCCAGTTCAGTATCTGTTAAAAGATGAAGATAGCCCAGTCTTAGTCCGATAAAATATAGTTTTTTGTCCCCAATGGAAATAATAACCTGTTTTGTCCGGTCAGGATTGTCTTCTTCGTTGCCAATATACATCCAGCCGCCAAGCATCAGGTGCAGCAGCAGGTTTTTGCCGGAGCTAAGCTTGAAGATAAGATGCTTGGCCCTCCGTTTTATGTCGGTAATCTGGGCCTTTATTAGCTGGCTTTTAAACTGTCCTGAATTTATGTTGATTGATTTTTCCCGGTTAATCTCCACATCAGTAATGGTTCTGCAAGCCAGCTGTTCAGTTAATAGCCTTCTGTAGGTTTCCATTTCCGGCAGCTCAGGCATAGTGTCAGCTCCTTCCATAAATATTGTTACCTTAGTATTGAATGGAAAGAATATCTTCATCCCTTGGCGCTAAAAAAATTGCTTCTTGATTCTTTTACATAGGTTCATAAATATATATAACATAATTTTCCAATATTTTAATAATAACAGTTTAGCATCTCGGACAAGAAAAAAGATTCCGCAGACGGTGCCGGGAATCTTCTTCGTTTATGCGAGACCTTGATTGGTAGCATGATTAAGCTGGGCAATAATATCTTCTGCATCCTCAATTCCGATTGAAATGCGTACAACATGGCTGGTGATGCCGAGTTCCCTGCAGGTTTCAGACGGAAGTGCCCGGTGCGAGGTTGTCAGCGGATGGGATACAGATGTTTCCACGCCTGCTAGGGTTGGGACAATTTTTACCCAGCCAAGTCCTTTGAAAAACTCATTCACATTTATCCTGTCAGCCAATTCAATTGTCACAATCGCTCCGAAGCCGGCATCCCCGAGCTCAAACGGATAATAGACCGTTTTAATGTCCTGGTTTACCTTCAAAGCCTCAGCCACTCTTTTTGCGTTAGACGATTGCTGCTTCATTCTAAGTGCAAGAGTTTTGGCTCCCCGGCAGGTCAGCCACGCTTCAAACGGACTTAAATTGGCTCCAAGGTTCACGATTTTCCCGCGCGCTTTCCCAATCAATGCTTCATCCCCAGCAAGGACACCCGCAGTTATATCGCTATGCCCGCCAATATATTTGGTTGCACTGTGCACGACTAAATCAATACCCTTAAGATATGGCTGGCAATGGTATGGAGTTGCAAAGGTATTATCAATCAGGGATATGAGGTTATGTTTTTTCGCCAGGCTGGCTACGTCTTCCAAATTTTCCACTCTCAATAATGGATTGGTGATGGATTCGGAATAAAGCAGCTTTGTATTGTCCCGGATTGCTTCCTCAACTTTCTCCATATCGGAAAAAGAAACGACCGTTACTTCAATTCCCAGCTGTGTCAGCTCTTCCTTAATCAAATGAAAGCTGCCGCCATACAGATCATCTGCAGCTACAATATGGTCCCCGCTTTTAACAACAGCCAGCACTCCGGCTAAAATTGCTGACAAACCTGATGATGCGGCTACACCAGCCGGTGCCCCTTCCAGACCGGCAATTAAATCGCCAAGCTCATCCGTATTCGGGTTTCCTACCCGGGAGTATAAATAATTGCCATTTCCTTGATAAAAACCTTCCAACTCATCAAGGTCATTAAAGGCAAAAGCAGAGGTTTGGTAAATAGGCGTTACTTTGCTTTTGATGGTCCGTTCGGTTTTATTTTTCTTATGAAGCACAGCGGTCTCAAAGTTCATCTTTCATTGCCCCTTTAAAAAAGAAATAAGGGCTGGACTATGCCCAGACCTTTAGTTGCAATAAGCCTTCCCACAAAAAATATGCTGAATTGTAAATCAATTCCGATAGAAAAATTATATCAATATCGCTTTTACACGTCAATGAGCGAAAGAATGAATAAATCTTACTTAACTTCATTCAAAAAGCTTTTTGTCCTGATTCCTGTTCTTCTAATTATAACCGTAGTGTCTACCTTCACATCTGCTTCTGCAAATTTTTCATCCCAGCTGTCTTCTATTGGCTTATAATCTTTATAGTCCTGCCTTTGCATCACTTCTCCAAAGCCGAAAATATCCGCTTCGTACTCTTCCTGAACCTTTTTTACCGTCCCTGAAATGAGTTTTTCTAAATGTTTCTCTGCACAGCGATCGCATTCAAAAAAAGTTTTCGCTTTATCAAATTGATTATTGCAATGGGTGCCATCCACGTACGCTTCAGCCCTTATATTAATATCTATTTTTGGCTGGCCGCCTTGAATTTCTCCTTTTATCTTCGTTTTTGTATTATACACCCTTAACCCCATAAAGCGTCCTTCTGCACATTCTACTGTTATGGACGTTTTTATTATTTTATCCTGAATCCATAAATAGTTTCTTGAATCCTCTAAGGAAAGATAGCCCGCTAACTTATCTTCTTTAAATATAGCAAGGGAATCAAGGATAACGAGGGCATCTGGAGTCACTTTTTTCATATTCTCGGAACTGAGGCCCTTCTTTGGATCCCCCAGAATGGTAACTGCCGCCATCACAGGCTCTCGGCCTGAAGAAGTCCAGGCTCTTATGACATCATTCATTCTCACACCGGGGTCGCCCCCCCAATCCTTCATCATGGTATCAAGCTGCGTATGGAGCTTTAGGGAGGGAGACTTTTGGAATTGATAGGTTACCCTTAAAATATCAGCACCTCTCAAACCTCTTGCAACTAAAATATTGAAGTCATCACGAATTTCTCTGTTTCTTTCCAGATAATCGATAAAATCAATGATTCCTTCCTTAGCCAGTTCTTCTCCAATGATTAATGTCCTCATATGTGAATAGATCAAATGTCTCGAAATTCCTTCATTCACTTTGTAGGCCAGTTCTGCAAGTGAGTTGCCTTCCACACCATAAACGATAGAAGGAGCAAATCCGCTTGCAGTCTGTTTATTTAGTTCAGTCGCATTAATGCCCTCTACAGTCAGAACATATTTATCGTTTTCACCCTTGTCTACCGCCATTCCAGTAACAACGGTTATTTCCCCGAGTTCCCTTTGGTCCCAGCATCCTGAAAGCAAGATCATAACTTGAATAAGAATGGCCAAGAAGGCATACCTTTTCAATTTGCCCGCTCCCCTTTCATAGGCGGAGGAGAAGGTGATCCTGTTTTAGGCATTTTCTCAGGGTTCTGTGTTTTTAAGTATGCAGGACGCTGCCGCATGCTCCAGAACGGAAAACGAAAGAAAACATCTTTCTGCTGTTCAATAATAAAAGGCGCAACTGGTGATAAATAAGCAACCCCGAACGATCTAAGTGAGCTTAAATGAGCCACAATGAAAACAAGGACAAGCAAAACACCATAAAGCCCCAAGATAGCCGAGACAATAATCAGCATGAATCGCAATAACCTTGCTGCCGCTGCAAAACTGTAGGTCGGTGATACAAAATTGGCAATGGCTGTAATCGCGACAATAATCACCATGATATTGGAGATTATCCCTGCTTCGGCAGCAGCCTGCCCGATTACAAGCGCCCCTACAATTGAAACCGTTTGTCCAACTGCCCTGGGCATTCGGACACCAGCTTCACGCAAAATCTCAAAGGTCACTTCCATAATAAGGACTTCTATTACTGCCGGAAATGGAACCCCTTCCCGCTGGGCAATGATACCCAACAGGAGCGGAGTTGGCAAAAGCTCATGGTGAAAGGTTAAAATACCGACATATAAAGAAGGAGTAATCAGTGCAATCATAAATGCTAAATACCTGATTATCCTTAGAAAGCTTCCCATCATAAAATTTTGATAATAATCCTCCGCAATAGAAAAAAAATCAACAAGAACAGCCGGTACCAATAACACAAACGGCGTTCCATCAACTAAAATCACAATCTTGCCATCAAGCAGATTTGCTGCCACCGTATCAGGCCTTTCCGTATTCAGTGCCAGCGGAAAGGGGGTGGCCGTTTTATCTGCGATCAGCTCTTCAATATTGCCGGATTCAAATATGGCATGAACCTTTATTTTTCTAAGCCTTTTACGAACCTCTTCCACAATTTTTTTATTCGAAATGCCTTCCATATAGCCTATATATACTGACGTATTCGTCTCGGATCCGATGATAAATTTCTCGAAGCGCAGATTTCTGTTTTTAATTCTTCTCCTTAACAGGCTTACGTTGGTTGAAATAGATTCAACAAACCCATCCTTTGGTCCCCTAATGACGGTCTGGGTGCTTGGCTCTGTTATCGATCGATCTTCACTGCTTGCCATGGAAAGGGATAATGCCTTTTCCAAGTCTTTAAAAACGATAATGATATTTCCGAAGAGCAGGGCAGTAATGATATCATTAAATGTTTCAATGAGCTGATAGCCTGCCCCTCCAAATTTCTCCTTGCATAACGATTTCAGGTCGTCCTCAGTTGTTAACTTAAGCCCATCATGCTTTCCGCTGAGTGATTGCAAGAAGGTTTCTTTTAGCTGCTTTGTATCAACCATGCTTGTAAGATAGACAAGCAGAGCATCCTTGCCTTCTGTTTTCAGGTCATCCATGCTTAAATCTATGGTGCTTCCAAACTCATCCTTTATTTTTTCCTTCAGCTGCTCCAAACTCAGCGTTTTGAGGTCTGCTCCAGCATCTGCATCTGGAGGTTCTTCGATTTGGATAGGAAGCTCTTTCTTCTTGCGCATCTTTAAAAGTGATTTAAGAATACTCAAAACTTCATCTCCTTCGTGCTGGATTTAGACTTTTTCTTTCTTAGCTTTAAGATTAAAACGAATAACAGAAGCGACGGAAAACCGAATTGCATCGGCAGGTGCAGATAGTATGGAACCAGCTCAAGGCCCTCCTGCCAATGGTCACCAAAGTTCACGGAAATCAAAATGGAAAACACGGTTACGATCATCGCCACCGGCAGTGAAAAATACCGGTATGGAAGCCGGAAGGTATATTCAAGGCCTTTTAACGCCGCAAACATAAAAACAGAGCCTTTTATCAAAATGCCCAGCATCATGATAAAAACGACCAGTGCATCAATTCTCTCAATAAAGTTCCCGATGGAGACTTCCCGTGCGGAACTCAGCATTGGAAAATTGGAACGGAGCAAGACATCCACTCCCAGTGTGACAATCATCAAAAACATAGCAAATAAGAGGAGAATTCCTGCGATTCCTACTCCCAATAATGAAACACGCATACAGTATTTAAAGTTTGTTACAACCGGAAGAATCAGTGTAAACGCAATCAGCTCACCAAAGGGAAACACAATAAGCGTTGGGAATAATGCTTTAAATACAGGCTGAAATCCATCCCCCAGGACTGGCTGGAGTTCGTACAAGTTCACGTTCCCGCTGGCAAATAAAAGGATCGTGAGAAGAAAAAGAAATCCGAATAAATACGGGGTGAAAATCTCCGAGGTTCTCCCCAGCACTTCAAGCCCTAGATATAAAATATAGGCCATCAGCATGCATATCGTCAGTGAAATGATTTCGATTGGCGTTGACGGGAGAATGGCAGAAGCAATCAATTCGCCAAAGTCACGGACCACCCGGCAGGCAAGATACAGAAAATAGATGATATATAAAATAGAAAGCATAATAGCAATGGGCCTTTTAAAGCAAAACTCCATAATTTCAAACAGATTCTTCCCTGGCATCCGGCTAATTATAAAATAATAAAACAGCATCACGCCAAGCCCGATGAGAACCGCAATCGCGATGGCGATCCACGCATCTTTTTTTGCATCCCCGCCAACGCCAACAACAATTGCACTGCCTAAAAGGAAATTGATCAATAAAGTCAGCAGCTGGCTAAGAGAAATATTCTCCTTTAACATCTAATCACCATTCCCTTTTAATAAGAAAAGCGTAAGGCGCCCGCCTATAAGAACGCAGACTAAAACCGCCACGTCCTGTGGCAACGTCTGCATGACCCGCATCCTGCGGGCCTCAAGCATAAGACGAGCCGGCTAAAAGGTTGTTCTTTAACCTTTTGGACGGATTGTTAGAAATGTGTAGGCGACTGCCCAGGGACGACAAGCATAAGACGAGCCCTGTAAGAAGGTGTTCTTCCCTTCTGAAAGGGATTGGCTTATGTCTCGTGTCCCTAGGAGCCGAAACTAGACAAGCTTATGACCTCGAGCCGATGGCGCCTGGAGCTAGACAATTATCGATGTAGAAAGATATAAATTCTGATTCTATAAAAAAACAGCCTTGGCGTCTGCACATACAGGATCACAACCTAAAAGCGCACGATGATCCAATAGAGTTTTTCGTTCATGGAATAATGTTTCCGAAGTTTCCCTTTTGCTGGGCACCATTCTAATCCGGCACTCTCCAAAAGCTCGGATTTTCTTTTTTGTTTAATCCCTCGAACCAAAAGCACATATGCTAAAGTTTAAGATCGCGAGGAGCCTGCTTGTTTTCGCGCTTTAAAAATACGAAAATCAGTTACAACGCTGGACACCAATCCAACGGCAACCGTGACAAGTATAATCATTCTTCCCGTGGCAACCTCTGAAAACAGCAAATTCCTTAAAGCTTCCCAAAAGGTAAAATCAAAAATTTTCATATCAAATACTGTGGCTAATAAAGTCATTAGTGTAAAAATTGTCAGATAGCTAAACGTAACCATTGCAGATACCCCATTAACATTCGATACTGTTTATCATTTCTCACACTGCATTTTTTATCCAAAAACACAATAAAAAACCCCTCCCCCGGCAGGAGAAGGGCTTCTATTCAATGCTTGTTTTCCATGTTAATTTTCCGGGGCTTAATATTTGCTGCATCCAGACCATTCCCCAATGATCCAAAGGCTTTGCCGGCATATGGGTCCACCAGGTCCGATTGTTTAAAATAGACCCTGGGCGTTTTCCATAATGCAGCCAGCGCTCGTGTTAACGGCATCTCATGATATCGCTCAGGCCACATTGATTTAATATGCTTTTTTACCAGAGGATAATATTTAGGGCTCATCCCCGGGAAAAGATGGTGCTCAGTGTGATAGGAAAAATTAAAATGCAGCACATCCACCCATTTTGGAACTGTTACCGTCAAACTATTTACTAGCGGATCATTCACAGGTGTCAAGGGATTTAAACGATGATTGGTGGCAATGTAGCTCATGACGATAAAGTTGGCAATCAGCAGCGGCAGCAGAAAGGCAAAAAACCACTTTACCGGGCCAATGATGAACAGCAGCATGATCCAGGTTGCCCAAGGCAGAATAAGCTGTGTCCATACCGCCGGCCGCTTTGCCGGTTTAAATTCCTTTATGTAAAGCCTAAACATTTTTAGCCCATGCATAGTGAATTGGAAGGCTAAAGACAAAAATCCAATAGATGCCCGAAAAGAAAAAGGCAATTTATAGACCCATTTTAAAAAAGGTTTCTGTGCAATTTTTTCAAAAGTCGGCCAGGCATCAGGATCTTTCTCCTCATCCTGCGTATGTACGTGATGTGTGAGGTTATGCCACTTCCTCCATAGGGCTGGGCCAGTACTTAACGGCCAAAACGCAATCGCGCCAAGCAAGTCTCTCAGCCACGCTTTCCTGACTACAGTACCATGGAGAATCTCATGTCCAAGGAAACCCATAGCTGCAAAACTTGAGCCGAGGACAATTGCAATCAGGAAACTTAATAAAGGATGCAGCTCAAATAACGAAATCGCCAAAAACCCGCCTATCACAATCAGCAAATAAGCAAGCCCTCCCCATAATCGTGATGGAACAGGCTTGAATGCCTTTTTTGGCATCAATGGCGCAATTCTCGCCGCATACCATCCAAAGCTGTGAAGCTCTTTCATGAAACGAAATACTCCTTTCTAAGTTGGTAATTCGATTAAATATTTCCCAGCAAGAGGGCTTTTTAATCTTAAAATAGGTGAATTTTTTTGGTTGATTAATAGAGTTTTTTAGGATTGAAAATGGAGTATACGCTGGCGAAATAGTTTTTGCGGTGTTGGGTCGAGTTTTTGCGTCGTTCGGGCTGCTTTTTGCGTAAATTTTTAAAGAATATCCGCCAGCTTGAATGGGAGTTGCGTCGTTATCGCTTTTAAGCCCGGCAGGTTGATTTACGTCCACTCCGGAATCATAGCCAGTTTTCAAAACGAATAAGTACCTTTATCCTGATTAGCCGCGAGCTGAGTGGGTATGGTTAGATAAAGACTGGAATTTGTATACAAATAGGATTTAAAGGAAAAATTATGAATGAATATGACGTACAGGAGGACAGGTATGACAACATCCAACCACAAAATGCCCCAGTATCCGGAGCCTTATTGGAGAGAAGAAGAGCTTCCGGCTTTCGACCGGCTAAGAGAAGATGCCCAAACGGAAATTGCAATTGTAGGAGGCGGCATAACGGGAATCACCGCTGGTTACCTCCTTGCAAAAGAAGGATTTAAAGTAGCTATTTTAGAAGCCGGAAATATTTTAAAAGGAACAACTGGCCATACGACAGCAAAGGTTACAGCACAGCACGGGTTAATCTATGATGAATTTATCAGCCATTTTGGCGAGGAGAAGACCAAATTGTACTATCAAGCTTCTACTGACGCCATAGAGTTTATCCGTAATACTGTTTCGGATAAACAAATTGACTGTGACTTTAGCAATGAAGAAGGCATAATTTATGCTGTCTCTGATGAGTACGCAAAAAAAGTAGAAAATGAGTGGCAGGCATACGAAAAGCTTGGCATTACAGGCGGGATGAAAGATAGCATTCCTTTTAATATCAAAACGACAGCCGTTCTGGCCATGCACAGCCAGGCGCAGTTCCACCCGCTTAAATACTTAAAAGTACTGCTTAAAGAGTTTGTTGATATGGGAGGAACGGTTTACGAGAATACTACCGCTGTAAACGTGGAGGAAGGCGATTTGCCCGATGTTGTTACACGTGAAGGAAACCGCCTGAAGTGCAAATATGCTATTTCTGCTTCCCACTTCCCTTTCGCAGACATGAAGGGCTTTTATTTTGCCAGACTTTCTCCAGAACGATCCTATGTTCTTGGGGTAAGAACGAAAACAGACTTTCCTGGAGGCATGTACTACAGCGCAGATTCGCCTACCCGTTCGTTAAGGTATACGCCCTATAATGGGGATAAACTAATTCTGGTCAGCGGCGACAGCCACAAAACAGGCCACGGGCCGGATACGATGAAACACTATCAAGCTCTGGAAAGCTTTGCGGAAGATGTGCTTGGCATTACCGATTATCCTTACCGCTGGTCTGCCCAAGATTTATACACATTGGATAAAGTGCCTTATATTGGGCCGATTACTGCCAAGCAAAAGAATATTTTTATCGCAACAGGCTACCGGAAATGGGGAATGACCAACAGTACCGCGGCTGCGCTGCTTATTAAAGATCTGATTATGGAAAAAGAAAATCCATATGCAGAACTGTTCAGTCCATCAAGATTCCAGGCAGATCCAAGCATTAAGAAATTCATCGCTACAAACACGGATGTAGCCGGACAGCTGATTAAGGGCAAGCTTGAATTTGTGCCAAAGGAAACAACTGATTTGGAGAATGACGAAGGCGGAGTCGTGATGATCAAAGGCCAGCGTACAGGAGCCTATAAAGATCCTGACGGCCAATTGCATCTTGTTGATACAACCTGCACCCATATGGGCTGCGAATGTGAATGGAACCACGGCGACCGCACCTGGGACTGCCCATGCCACGGCTCCCGTTTCTCCTACGACGGATCAGTCGTTGAAGGCCCTGCAGAAAAGCCGCTAAAAAAAGTTGATGCAGATTAATGTAAGAGTACCAGGCACCTATACCAGTTGGACGAACTGGTATAGGTGCCTGTCATCAAAGATAAAGCAAAAAATCCTCCTTCCGCTGAAAGAGGATTTTTTATCTTTAGTCTTGTACGTTGTTTTCTTTCTTTTCTTTGCTTCCAGTTGTGAATTCGACGAGTTCTTCACTTGTCCTTTGCGGTCTGTGTTTATTGTTGTTGCGCTGTGCGTTTCCATTTCCTTTTTTGGTTCTGCCCATTTTCTCACCTGCTCCTTTTTTCTTTTTCAAAAGTAGTATGAGTATTAAGGCAGGCTGTTATTCTTTTTCGCTCTTTTCTCATAGATTGTTGTTTCCGTTTATGAATTCTGCCCGTTGATTTCCGCTACGGGCACTCAGCGAACCCGCGGGGAGGGTTGCGAGCCTCCTCGGCTTCGCCTGTGGGGTCCCGCACTTCCCTCTCTTCCCGCAGGACATTGTCTAAACTTCCCTGAATTAACACCTCGTCGTAAGAAATTTGCGGATGCATTTTCGAGGAGTCAAGTGCCCTCCGCTACAATCAACTTAGTGGGTAAAATAAGTTTACCTTAAAAAGCAACAAACTTTACGAAAACAGCCTTCTTTTTTAATGCTTACGACAAACCGCCGAGCTCCGGGGCTTTTCTTTTCTTTGTCGCCTGCTCATAAGCATAAGCAAGTTTCACAAGCGTAGGTTCACTATAGGCAAGTCCTATAAAGGTAATTCCCACAGGCTCACCTTCTGGTGTGTATCCGGCTGGAACCGTAATGGATGGATAGCCTGCTTTTGCAGGAATACCTGCTCCAAAATTATTTGGGAATACAATTGCATCCAGATTATGCTCTTTCATGACATGGTCGATGCCTTGTTCCGTTGATAAATAGATGTCCTTCTCCAATGAGGAGATATAAGCTTTTTCAGTAAGATTGCCGCTAGTTTCTTCCGATTCCTTCAAAATGGTTTGGCCATATTTTAAGGTTTTTTCACTGTTCTCTTCATTAAAATCAATGACATCGGCCAGTGATCGGATATTTAAATGCGGTGCGACAGTACGCAGATAGGCATTCAAATCCGCCTTAAATTCGTATGTCAGCACCTCATAGCTCCATTCCGCTTTTGTGGAAGGAATCACTACTTCCTCCACTACCTCTGCTCCAAGCTCTTTCAATTGGGCTACCGCCTCGTTCATGACGGAGAGCTTCTCTGGGCTCAAATACTCAAAATAAGTCTCCCTCGCAATTCCGATCCGGGCTCCTTTCAAGCCATCTTGATCAAGATATTCTGTAAAATCCCTGTTATGCAAATCCAGATTCGTTAACGTTATTGGGTCATTCCCATCAGATACTGCCAGCACACTCAATAAAATAGCTGCATCTTTAACTGTTCTTGCCATTGGCCCAGCTGTGTCCTGGCTATGGGCGATCGGGATAATGCCCGTCCGGCTAACAAGCCCAACAGTCGGCTTAATGCCCACAAGGGAGTTCTGGCTTGCCGGGCTTAGAATGGAACCTGATGTCTCGGTTCCAATTGCTGCCGCAGCAAAATTGGCTGCCACAGCTGCGCCAGAGCCTGCGCTCGAACCGCCGACATCAAACTTGCCGGGACCATAGGGGTTAAGGGTTTGGCCGCCTCTTGAGCTATATCCGCTTGGCATGCCCTCTGTCATAAAATTGGCCCATTCCGTCATATTCGTTTTTCCCAGAATAACGGCACCTGCTTTCCTTAAGTAAGCTGCCACAAATGAATCTTTTTGTGCACAGTGATCCTTCAATGCAAGAGAACCTGCACTCGTATGCATTTTATCTCCAGTATCAATATTATCCTTTAGTAAAACAGGAATTCCATGAAGAGCGCCTCTCGGACCTTTCTTCTTTCTCTCTCCATCAAGTGCAGCCGCTATATGCAAAGCATCCGGATTTATTTCTAAAACGGAATTGATCGCAGACCCCAGCCTATCCATCTGCCCGATCCTCTCCATATATAACAGAACGAGTTCCTTGGAAGTAACCTCCCCGCTCTCCATCCTTTCCTGCAATTCATCTATCGTAGCTTCAAGCAATACTTCATCATGAAACATTTTCAGCCTTTGATTCTCCATCTTGTGTAACCCCTCAATCTTTTGTGAAGTAAAGTCTCTATTTTTAAATATTCGGCACACTAAACAGATTTTCCTTTTATAAAAAGCTGTAAAACTTCGGTGTTGATTTCCGCTGCAGGCACTCAGCGAACCGCGGGCTTCCGGGAGCATATAAAAAGAGTACCAGGTATCCAGTTGGACGGACTGGTATAGGTACCTGGTACTGTGGTTTTAAACGATTTCTCCGCCGCGCATAACCTTTTTCTCTGCGGTTTGGCCGAGTTCTTTGGTAAATTTTTTGAGTTCTCTTTCTTCTCTTTCGGTGACGAGGGAGATGACCGTTCCGCTAGCGCCGAACCGGCCTGTTCTGCCTGAACGGTGGACGTATTGGTTAATATCTTTCGGAAAATCAAAATGGACAACATGCGTGACTCCCTTGATATCCAATCCTCTTGCTGCCACATCAGTTGCAATCAGCATATTGGTTTTTCCGGTCCGGAAATTTTTGATCGCTTTTTGCCGGTCAAATTTGCTTAAATCGCTATGAAGGGTGCTGGAGGCAATATTTTTAAAATCAAGCTTCTCCGCCATCACGGTCAGGTTTCCGATATCCTTTACAAACACCAAAGCCTTAATATCCTCCAGCCTGGAGATCTTTTCAAGCATTTTAATTTTGTCCCTGGCTTCGGCCACAAAATAAATATGGTCGACAGCTGCAGCATCGATCGTTTCATCTTTTTCAACACGGATCACTTTAGCATCTGCTATTAATTCTTTGGCAAGCTTTTCAATAACCGGCGGAAGTGTAGCTGAGAACAGCATGGTCTGGCGTTCTTTCAGCGTTGACTTAACAATATTTTGGACTGTCTGTGCATGTTCGGGCACTAATAGCTGGTCCCCTTCATCAAGAACAACCGTTTTTACTTCATGCATTTTCAGCTTTTTCTGCTTTATTAGCTCAAGGACTCTTCCCGGTGTACCCAAAGCGATTTGCGGATGCTTCTTTAATTTTTCAAGCTGCCTTTTTACATTGGCTCCGCCGATAAAAGAAGCCGCTTTAATGCCGCTTCCCTCCGCCCATTTTTGGACCTCCTGAAGAATTTGCATCACAAGCTCCTGGGAAGATGCTAAAATAACTGCTTGTACTGCCTGTTTATCAGGATCAATTTTTTCAAGTACCGGCAGCAAGTAAGCAAGTGTCTTGCCTGTTCCGGTTGGGGATTCTGCAATAATATCCTTTCCTTCCAAGGCCGCCGGGATCGCTTCTGTCTGAATTGTCGTAGGCTGAGCAAATGCGGACTTTTTCCATGCCTCCTGAATAAATGGCTTCATATTTTCAATAAGAGATTGTGTCATAGGTAACTCCTTTTATTGTGTAAAATGATCTTTGTCATCTGCAAATGTTTTCTAGCCTATAGTATAGCCGATTCTGAAAGAAAAGAGTACCAGCATATACAGCCGGTACTCTAACAGATTATTTATTTAATTTTGTAATTCTGCCTTCAACTGCAGGATTTATCTCTTCACGGGCTTTAATATAGTTGATTAAAGCATCTAGGTCAACAATATCAACTGTACGGTTTTTGCCGTTTAGGAGTACGCTATAGCCGTCCCCGCCATCAGCCATATAATTGTTAACTGTTACTGTATATTCCTTATTAGGATCAATATCAGTACCATCACTTTTAACTAAAGAAACTATACGGTCGCCCGCTTCTTTTGAAGAATCATACGTCACCTTTAAGCCAGAAACGTGCATGATTCTTTCTTTTGAACCCCACTGCTGTTCAAAAAGCTCTTTAATTTGGGCACCGGTCAATGTCAATGTTACCAAGTCATTGCCAAATGGCTGTACAGTAAAGGCTTCCTTCCAAGTAATCTCACCTGCATCGATGCTTGCACGGACTCCGCCTGAGTTCATAAAGGCAAAATCTGTACCGGTTTGCTCAATCATGGAATCCGCAATCAAGTTACCCATTGGCGATTCTCCATCAGCATTTGTATCTCTGCTGATTCCTGTTGAAGTATAGCCAATCACTTCATTTAAAATAGGGGCAACATCAGCAATATATGTGTCAAGCATTTGTTTAATTTCAACATCAGGTTCAATATCACGTGTTGTATTCACAATTTCAGCTTTTTTAGCCACAATATCTTTCGTAACTGGATCAATGGTTAAATCAACATCAGAAAATGCTGTTCCGTAGGAATAGGATTGTACAAGTAACTTGCCGTCAACCACTGTATTTGTATATTGGTGATTATGGCCGCCGAACAAAACATCTACTTCATCATCAACCGCATTTGCAATATCAACCAGTTCCTCTTGAGGGTTAGACCCATCCAAAGCAGATTTTGCAGGATTATGAGTAACGACTACAATGGATTTGATACCTTGCTTTTTTAGCTCTGCAGTGTACTTATTAATCGCTTCCGCTTCATCTGTGAACTCTACCCCTGCTGTCCCGCTTGGAGTAACGATAGAAGGAGTATCGGAATATGCAATACCGATAAAAGCGATTGGAACACCGTTTACTTCTTTGATTTCATATGGGGCAAGGATCGGTTCCTTTGTCACTGAGTCCACTACGTTGGCAGCGACATAAGGAAAGTTTGCACCCTTAAACTCACCATATTTTTCTACGGTATTAGGATGGCTTCCACCATTAATTAAGCGAAGCATCTCCTCAACACCTTCGTCAAACTCGTGATTGCCAACTGTCCCCAAATCAAAACCAATTTCATTTAACATTTTAATTGTTGGCTCATCCTGAAGAAGAGCTGAAACAGGAGAACTCGCGCCTACTGCATCACCAGCATGGAGCATAAATGTATTAGGGTTTGTTGCTTCCCGCTGCTTTAAGTGTGCAGCTAAATACTCTACGCCGCCTGCATTTAAGCTTGAACTAAATGTATCAAGCTGTCCATGAAAGTCGTTAATGCCTAACAGCTGGACATCGAATGGTTCATTATTTTCATCTGCAACAGGAAACTGAAGAGAGTATTTTCCGAAACCATTGCTTGCTTCACCTACATAATTGATTCCGCTGTTTTCAGCAATTGCATCTTTTGCCTCTGGAGAAGATTCAAATGTTACGTTTACTTCTCCAGTTACCGGTGCAAATGACCAGTTCGAATCAGCAGAAGGATCAATGGTTTGTTCTTCACGGATATAATCAATGATTGCCTGGCGATTTTCATCCGGATAGAGCTCTACTGCCGTATTATTTCTGACGCCAGGGAAGTTTCCGCTTGCACGATAGTTGTTTGTAACAACAATAAATTCCTGATCGAGATCAATTGGAGCTCCATTATATTGCAGGTTTTTAATTCTGCTTGCATCAGGATTGACCAGCTTGCCATCTTTATCGTATTTGGCTGGTTCTGTAACGTCGATTTCATATGTTACACCATCAATTACATCATAGTTATAGGTAGGGAAGTCATTATTAATAAGTGACTGCTCTCCTGCTTCATTTTCATTAACCTGATTGAACTGGCCTGCAGACATTTCAAGCCATTCTTTTACGTCGGATCCTTTAATTTTTACAGTTGCCACTGTATTTGGGTACAAGTAAAGGTCGGCTACGTTTTTAATGGCAATGGTCCCTTCAGGGATATAAGTATAGTAGCTGGCGCCATTCCGTCCGCCTGCTTTAAACGGTGCTCCCGCAGAAAGCACTGGCGTACTTTCGTCTGCTGTGCCTTTTAATTGCTTTTCGATATACCATTTCTGGGCATTCGTTACAATTTGAATAGATGGATCATCTTTTACAAGCGCAAAGTAGCTGTGAATATCAGCAGTAGTTTCGCCTACAGGCTGGCGAACGTAATTGACTGTGCCCTCATGTTCTTCCTTTACGGCTTCTAAAATGGCTGGATCAGCATCAGCAAGGCTTTCCTTAACCGTTGCTCCGGCCTCATTTTTGTAGCTTTTAAAAATAGCTCTTAATGTTGAATCGGAATCCTTAACCTTCCACTTGCCCTTTTCCTTTACAACCGTCAGATCCATAACTCCAAGCTGGTTGCCCCAGTTGCCTGGCATAATAAACGGAACTCCGTTTACTGTTCCCTTTTCAGGGTTAACTCCAGGCAGATCGGTAAAATCACCCGGGAAGGTTTTATGGTTGTGACCCGAAATAACAGCATCAATACCATCTACCTTTGTTAAGTCATAAGCGGCGTTTTCTTCCATCTCCGTATAAGCAGCATCACCCATTCCGGAGTGTGCAAGCGCGATAATAAGGTCCGCGCCTTCTTCCTTCATCTTAGGGATATTGGATTCTACTGATTTAACGATGTCTTTTGTTATGACTTTCCCGTCAAGATTGGCTTTATCCCATTGGGTAATTTGCGGCGTAACTGCACCAATTACCCCAACCTTGATCACTTGGGTTCTGCCTCTTTCATCTTCCACTTTTTTATTGATAATTTTATATGGTTTAAAGTAGTTTTCATCATTTGTCGGATCATTATCTTGATCGTCCTTATAGACGTTTGCATTTACATAAGGAAATGGGGAATCATCAAGAACTTCATCAAGATAGTCCAGCCCGTAGTTAAATTCATGGTTTCCTACTGTTGCAGCATCATAGTCTAAAAGCTTCATTGCTTTAAAGACCGGATGAACTTCCCCGTCCTCAAGCTTGTCCACTTTCGCTTTGTAATCACCTAGTGGATTTCCTTGAATTAAGTCACCATTATCAAATAACAGAGAGTTCTTTACTTCCTCTCTGGCTTGTTTAATCAAAGTAGCAGTTTTGGCAAGTCCAAATTCAACGGTTTCCACATCTTTGTAATAGTCATAGTTATATAGATGCGTATGGATGTCTGTCGTACCTAAAATACGAAGTTTTACTTCATGGCTGTATTTTTGCTCTTGTTTTCCGGCATGGTCGGGCTTAGCAGCCATGACAGAGTTATATGAAATAGGAGAAGCTAAAACAGATAAGGCCATGGTAGTGGCCAAAACCGTTTTGCCAAATTTGCGCATACGCTTTTTCAAAAAAATACATCTCCTTGCAATTTAGTAGAATTGGATTATATCCATTTTCAATTTTATCTATTTTTCGACTTATTTGAGAATGAGTAAATAGTGGTGATTATTCTGAACGATTTATGATTATTTTGTAAAAAGCAAGGCCTATATTCCCTATTAGGCAAAACGTCAATAAAGGATGTACATTAAAATGCACATCCCCTATTCATTCGGTTTTATTAACTTTTTTGGCTTAAAGGAATAATAACGTTAACAGCCGTCCCTTTCCCTATTTCGCTGTCAAAATCTATACTTCCGTCATGTTCCTCAATGATCTGATTCGTAACCATCAGTCCCAAACCGGTTCCATCTGACTTGGTCGTATAAAATGGATCGCCGATTCGTTCGATGTTTTCAGCTATAATACCGCAGCCTTCATCTTTCACGCGAATTAATACTTGCTGGCCATGGAGCATTCTTGCCGAGATCGAAATGGCTCCCCCATCAGGCATCGATTCGATGGCGTTCTTAACGAGATTAATAAACACCTGCTTCATTAGCTTCTCATCACATTCGACTTTCGGAATATTTGCCAGGACTTCTGTTTCAAATTTAATATTCTGATTGGAAGCCTGCTCCTTCATAATGGAAATGACGTAACTAATCAGGCTGTTTAAATCTACTTTTTCAAACACAGGATGTCTTGGCTTGCTCAGGAACATAAGGTCATCAGCAATCAGATTGATGCGGTCTATTTCCTCTATCATAATTTGATAGCGGTCGCGGTCTTCCGGATGTCTTTCCATCTGCAGCTGTGTAAAGCCTTTTAAAGCGGAAAGCGGATTTCTTACTTCATGGCCTACTACTGATGCCATCTTTCCGACAGCAGCCAGTTTTTCGGTTTCCCGGAGCTCCTGGAAAACGTTTGTCAGGGATTGAATATAGGAGTAGAAACGATTCAGAAGCACATAAGATACACTTGAAAAAATGATCAGCAGCACGATGGGCACCATTACCGTTTGGCTGCCCAGCAAAAGGCCTACAACAAGATATTTACTCACCATTCCCCCTGCGATAATCCCAAAATAACGCTTATTGACAAAGAGCGGAGCGAATAGGATAAAAAATAGCTCCACAGCGTTACCTGTCTGAAACTCCTTAGATTCACCAAAGTAAATCATCATGCTATTGGTAAAATCAATCAGGATAAAGCCGAAAAAATATAAGTATTTTATCTTAAAGGGACTGCCTGTTTTGAAGAAGTATACCGCTGCCGGCAAAAGGCCGATAATGGCCAAATAGTAACCGAAGCCGAGTCCGCCTTGCGGAAGCCCTGGTGTGCCCCCTGTATTGAGAGGAAGGAGATAATAATAAAATAAATCATATAGTGTAAAAATAAGATAAAACAGCCACATAAAAAGCCTGACTGCTTTTGTTTCTTCATTTATCAATGTCAGTTGACTAAAACCCTTCATAAAAAAGCTCCTTGGTTAACTCTATTAAAATGATTCCAATAGCACTATTATAAACGGTGAAGCCCAGCCGTGTACATTGTCTTTCATTATAAGGTGTTTTTTGGCCACATAATCAGATTAAAAAACCAGCCCGCTAATGCGAACCGGCTGATATGGATCATTCAATTATTAGCACATTCTGACTGAGCTAAATGATCAAAAGTCGAACAAAACCGCGGAACCGATATATTACGGCTTTAAAATAACCTTTATACAGTCATCTTCATGGTCATTAAATATTTTATATGCGCGATCAGCTTCTTCCAATGGAATCTGGTGTGTGATAATCGATTTCGGATCGAACTCCTTATTGGTGATTTTTTCGAACAGTTCTGGCATGTAATGCACTACCGGAGCCTGTCCCATTTTTATGGTGATGTTTCTTGAGAAAAACTCTTCAAGCGGGAACATATTATAAGATAATCCATATACGCCTGTCAGCTGGACGGTTCCAAACTTTCTGACCGCTTTCATGGCAATTTGAATAGGGCCAAGCGTTCCGCCCTGCAGCTTCAGCTTTTGCTCAACCTTTTCCACAGCGGATTTTTTGCCATCCATTCCGACGCAATCAATGACCACATCTGCACCGCCCTGGGTAATTTCTTTTATATAAGCACCCATATCATCATATTTCGTAAAGTCATAAACCTCCACATCATTCATTAGCTTAGCATGGTTCAGCCGATAATCCAGGTGATCAACGGCAATTACACGTTTGGCTCCTTTCATCCAGGCGAACTTTTGGGTCATCAATCCGATGGGCCCGCAGCCTAGGACTACGACTGTATCTCCCTTTTTCACACCAGAATGCTCCACGCTCCAATAAGCTGTTGGCAGTACGTCTGATAAAAAGAGAAGTGATTCATCCTCCAGCTCGCAGGATTCCGGTACAACAAAAGGCATGAAATTGCCAAAAGGCACCTTTAAGTATTCAGCCTGGCCGCCCGGGTGGTTTCCGTATTTTTCTGTGTAACCGAAGTACCCTCCTGCGTCTTTATGGGGGTTGGAATTATCGCACTGGCTTTCCATTTCGTTCTGGCAGTAAAAGCAGTGCCCGCATGAAACATTAAAGGGAATCACGACCCGATCGCCTTTTTTCACCCTCGTCACATCAGGTCCTGTTTCTTCGACAATCCCCATTGGTTCATGCCCAATAATATAGCCGGGGCGCAGTGGCATATTTCCTTGATATAAGTGCAGATCTGAACCGCAAATGGCGGTTGAAGTAATCCTGACAAGGATATCATCCCGTTTCTCAATCCTTGGATCCTCTACATTTTTCACTTGAATATCTTTAGCTCCCTGATAGGTTACAGCTCTCATCTTTCACACTCCTTCAGCAATTTACTAGGCTATACCCTGCCGGAAGGAAGGTTAACTCCATTAATATCCAAATCCCATTTGAAATATTTACCTATAATTAAAAGAATATTTTTTGATAGATTAAAAGAAAGGTTCCTCTTTTCTCTCATTAATAGTCTAAAATGCCCAAATACGGGCAAAATAGGATAGTTTAACTATTTTGAATTTTGTAAATATAATGAAAGTACAGCTTGATGCTGTGACAAATACATAGTTTGAGAGGAGATTTTGGATGAAGAAAAAAAGAGTAATTGGGTCAGCAGTACTAAGTGTAGCAATGGGACTTTCTGTATTTGCGTCAGGGGCGTTCGGCCAGCAAGTTGAGAGCAATGAAACCTACCGGGTCATGATTCAGGGGCCAAGCGCCGAACAAGCGAAGGCTAAAGCAAACTATGGTGTGCGCTGGGATTTTGGCCAGAATGGATTTACTACAACGGTAAACGCGAAACAGTATCAAGCATTATTGAAAAATAAAAATTTGGAGATTGATAGAGTCGCCCAGGTTAGTCTATCTCCTCTCAGCAAGGAATCTGCTGCCAAGCCGGGAGCAGAGGCTGCAGCTGTTCCAACAGACAGAACTCCCTGGGGAATTGAGGCTATTTATAATGACAGCGCCGTGCAAAGCACTTCAGGCGGGACAGGCGTTAAAGTTGCTGTTCTAGATACAGGGGTATTTACATCTCATAACGACCTGACTGGACAGGCAGAGCAATGTAAAGACTTCACTCAATTTAAAACTCCTTTAGTGGACGGAAGCTGCAACGATAAAAACGGACACGGTACACATGTAGCCGGTACAGTACTTGCACATGGCGGCGCTAATGGACAAGGTATTTACGGGGTAGCACCGGAGGCTGATTTATGGGCATATAAAGTATTAAATGACAGGGGTTCAGGCTACTCCGATGATATTGCCGGAGCCATACAGCATGCGGCAGATCAAGCAGCCAGCATTGGTTCAAAAGTTATTATCTCCATGTCTTTGGGTTCAAGTTCTAAGAGCTCATTGATCGCTGATGCGGTTGATTATGCATATGGAAAAGGTGTTTTAGTTGTGGCAGCAGCTGGAAACTCAGGCCCTGCTGATAACACAATCGGCTATCCAGGAGCTCTAGTCAATGCAGTTGCAGTTGCTGCTTTGGAAAATGTCCAGGAGAATGGATCTTACCGTGTAGCTGACTTCTCTTCCCGCGGTAACCCTGCTACTGACGGCGACTATGTCATCCAGGAGCGCGATGTTGAGGTATCAGCGCCGGGAAGAGCGATTGAATCCACTTGGCCGGATGGTTCATACAACACAATCAGCGGTACTTCCATGGCTACTCCGCACGTATCCGGATTGGCCGCAAAGATTTGGGCTGAAAACCCTTCTTTAACTCACACTGGCCTTCGCGCAGAGCTTCAAACCCGTTCCAAGCAATATGACATCCTTGGCGGAACAGGAGCTGCAGCTGGTGATGATTACGCGTCAGGATTCGGTTTCCCTCGCGTGAAATAATAGAGTAATAGAGAAAGCTTGGACCCTATTCGGTCCAAGCTTTTTTAGTGAGTTGATGAACCTTCCCGGCAAGCGAAAAAAGTGCCAGTTGCTAATATAATTGAAAAGTTGCAAATAAATCACTCCGAGTTGCTAATAAACCGAAAAAGTTGCTAATAAAATGGCCAAAGTTGCTAATAAAAGGTATGAGCACGAACAAAACCATAGTGATTTTCACTTGCAGCTTTAGTTTTTTAGTCGTTTTTACTATAAAACTTACATTTTTTACTGCAAAGCTTCCTGTTTTTTCATTTTCCGGCTATAAATAATCTTTGATAAGCTGACACTTGCTTCATACAGCAGCAATAGAGGCAGTGTGACCAGAATATCTGATATGAAATCCGGCGGTGTGACCAAAATCGCAACAACAATCAGCACAAAGTAAGCATACTTTCTTATTTTCTGCAGTGAATATGGATTGATGATGCCCAGACTGGTCAGGAACATGATCACGACTGGAAGCTCAAATAAAAAGCCGAACGGCAATGTTAAATGAAGCACGAATTTAAAATACTTTTCCGTTGTAAAAAAGGCTGTAAACATTTCACCCGATAAGGCCATCAGAAAATTCAGGACGAGCGGCAGCAGGACGAAATAGCCAAATGATATCCCTGTTAAAAACAAGAAAAATAGAGACGGAATATAGGATAATGTTACTTTTCTTTCTGCTTTTGTCAGTGCTGGGCTGACGAACAGCCAAATTTGGTGGGCGGCAACCGGGATGGCCCCTGCTATTGCGACCACGGATGCAAGCATAAAATAGACCCAGAGAATTTCAGAAGGTCCCAGAACAGCCAGCTTAAAATCCAAATCTTTTACAAGCCATTCGTAAATATCCTTCACAAATATAAATGAGAGCGCTAAAAAAACAATAAAGGTTACAGCAATAATAATCAGCCTTTTGCGAAGCTCCTCAAAATGCTGAATGACGTTGACTGCCTGATCATTCATGTTCAAACACCTCAATAGCAAAAGGAAGGAAGAAACGCTCTTCCTCCCTCTTATTTTTATAGTAATTCTTTCTTCTTTTTCTCTTCAGATGGCTGGTCATCGGAGACAAGTTCGCGTGTTGATTTCTTAAATTCTTTCAAGGTTGTTCCGAATGCCCGTCCGATTTCCGGCAGCTTTGATGGGCCGAAAATGATTAGCGCCAATACCAATACTAAAATTAATCCTGGAATTCCTATATTTGATAGCATGTTAACCTCCTAGTATTTAAAGCCTGTGATTGCCACAACACCCGGACGCGGCATAGTATCTCCCTTGCGGTGAGGCCATCTGCTTGTCAGATTGTTCAAGTCTGCGGTTTCTTCTCCCGGATGCTGGATGGACAGGAATAATGTTGTTTCATTTGGAGTAAAAGACGGTCCTGTTAATTCAGCTTCAACAGGTGCTGATGCGAACTGGAATGCTTCTCCTGCATTTTTTCCGATTGTCGGGATAACGAACATGCCATTATTGGCAAAGTGTGTGTAGATGCCGCTATTCAGCTTGCTTGATGATATATCGGTAACAGTCCAAAGATTGCCAAGGCTATCAAATGTTAAATTATCAGGGGCACTGAATCCGCTCTGCTTTCCGCCGGCCGCGAAAATCTCAAAATCGAATGTTAATGCACCCAGATCATCGCCTTCTTCTATAAATCTAGTAATATGCCCGTGGAAGTTTCCGTGTCTGTCATTGTTCGTATGGGCGATAAAGACAGTTTTATCAAATGGGCTGATTTCCACATCTTCCGGACGGTCTGTTGGCGTTCCGCCTACCAGAAGTGCTGCTTCATGGCAGTTCACCACAACATCAGCCTGAGTCTGAAACATTTCTAATAACTCTGGCTTGTTCTTGGCAGCATTACGTACATTTTCAATCGTTAGAGGCACCCATTTTCCGCTGCCCATATTAGCTACATATAGAGTTCCTTCTTCAAGAAGATCGGCATTTGACTTGCCGCGTGATTCTACATATTTATTTTTGCTGATAAATTTATAGACACAGGCATCCTTTTTGTCATCGCCCATGTACACAACAACACGGTTGTCATTTGTCAGGCCAACTGCTGCATTTTCATGGTTGAAACGACCAAGGCCAGTATGTTTGCGCGGTTTAAAGTTGGGATCAAATGGGTCAATTTCCACAATCCAGCCGTAATGTGTATCATTCAATCCTGCATCTTTTGCTGTGTTTTCAAAGTTTTCTTCTGCTGATAAAACCGTGCCCCATAAAGTCATACCGCCCGAGCAGTTAGCAAAGGTTCCTTGTACATTTGTAGCACCCGCTACTGCTTTAGAACCTCTTGCAGGTCCTGTGAGCTGAAATGAAGTAAGGCCTGTAATGCGGCGCGCATATTTTGATTTTGTGTCCATTTTCCAGGTACCTTCTTTATCGCGGTACACTTCAATGATGGATCCGCCCTGGTTGTAGAGCATTTTTTGAATCTGTGCAACTGTATATTTGCCGCTTGCCGGCTTTGCTCCATGGACAAACATATCACTAGAGTATTCGTGGTTCACCCATAATAAACCGCGCTTGTCTCCATCAATGGGAAAATATAATGTAAAGTCATTGTTAAAACCAAATGTATCCCCTTTTTGGTTGATGACATCTCCATATGCTGCCACAACATCATACTTATACCCGCGCGGAAGAACCAGGTCATCCTTATCCGTAGGATCAAGTGGCTTAAAGTTCAAACCAGAGATTTTCTTTTGGAATCCGAATAGATGGGAAGCCGCTTCTGCACCTTTTGCTTCTGCCTTTGGCACCATTGTGCCTAATCCAGTGGAAGCGACTGTTAAAGCTCCCACTCCAGTACCTACATACGTTAAAAATTTGCGGCGATTCAATTCAGTCACCTTTAGCACCTCATCTTCTTAATTAATAATTTTTCAGCTTATTTATGTATCAATCCCAACTACAATAGTAGAGAACTAATATTAAGAGAATGCTAAGGAATAACCAAGAAATTGTAAAAATAGATTAAAGATTGTAAAAATCAGAAAAGCGGAGGGGTCGCAGATAGATAGTTATGAAAGTTCGGATTAAACTTCCTAAGAAAAGCGTAAGGAGCCCGCCTATAAGAACGCAGACTAAAACCGCCACGTCCTGTGGCAACGTCTGCATGACCCGCATCTTCCCAAAAGCTGCCACTTTTGGTCGTGGGATGAATAGGCTGACGAAGCCTTCCTTATCCTGCGACCTCAAGCATAAGACGAGCCGGCATGAAGGTTGTTCTTTAACCTTCTTGACGGATTGAAAGAAATGTTGAGGCGACTGCCCAGGGACGACAAGCATAAGACGGTCCCTGTAAGAAGGTGTTTTTTCCTTCTGGAAGGGGACGGCTTATGACCTCGAGTCCCTTGGAGCCGAAACTAGACACGCTTATGACCTCGAGCCGATGGCGCCTGGAGCTAGACAATTATCGATGTACAAAGATATAAATTCTGATTCTATAATAAAAAGATGCCCAGCATCAGCCGGACATCCCCTTAACTTTTCTATTAAGATACTTTTTCTTCCTGATGCTTGTATTCTTCTTCCCAATACTCTGCATTTTTAATGCCAAGCTTTTTGGAATTGAATACAGGATCAAGTCCTTGCTTCTTTTGGGCTTCATAGTCTCTCAATGCGATTAAGGCTGGTTTCGCAAGGATTAGAATTGCGATTACGTTAAGCCAAACCATTAATCCCAGACCGACATCTCCAAGCGCCCACGCAAGCCCTGCTGTCTTTACTGCACCATAGAAAGTGGCACCAAGTAAAACTATTTTAAGAACAAACATGGCAATTTTGCTATTTTTACCGCTTACTAAGTAAGCTACGTTTGTTTCAGCCATATAGTAGTAAGCCATGATTGTTGTAAATGCGAAGAAGAATAGTGATACAGCAACAAAGCCTGCACCGAATCCTGGAAGTACTGATTCAACAGCTGCCTGCGTATAACCAGGGCCAGCCTCAACACCAGGAAGATTTTCTACTATAGGAGTAGTTCCATCTGCTCCGACAGTGTTGAACATTCCAGTAAATAGAATCATGAACGCAGTTGCGGAACATACAAACAATGTATCGATATATACTGAGAATGCCTGCACAAGACCTTGTTTGGCAGGATGGGAAACCTCGGCTGCAGCTGCAGCGTGCGGTCCAGTACCCTGTCCGGCTTCATTGGAATAGATACCGCGCTTTACGCCCCAGGCGATTGCGCTTCCGATGATGCCTCCAAACATGGAATCAGCGCCGAATGCACTGCTGAAAATTAAAGAAATAACGCCAGGCAATTCGCCTAAATTCATGCCAATAATAATTAAAGCAACAAGAATATAGCCAACTGCCATGAATGGCACAGTATACTGCGCAACAGTCGCAATACGCTTTACCCCGCCAAAAATGATAAGAGCCAGCAAGCCGACAATAACTAGGCCCGTTACAGCTTTATTAATGCCAAATGCATTTTCCATTCCCAAGGCAATTGAATTTGACTGGATTCCTGGCATTAACAGGGCCATCGCCAACAGTGTCGAAATCGCAAAGAGAACAGCGAACCATTTAATTCCAATCCCTTTTTCAATGTAATAAGCAGGTCCGCCTCGGTAGACACCGTCTTTTTTCACTTTGTAAATCTGGGCTAAAGTGGACTCAACGAATGCGCTGCCTGCTCCGATAAAAGCAATTGTCCACATCCAGAAAACGGCGCCCGGACCGCCCATTGCAATAGCAGTAGCAGTACCTGCAATGTTACCAGTTCCTACGCGGCCTGAAAGAGCAATAGATAAGGCCTGAAAAGATGAAACGCCCGCTGCGGAACTTTTTCCTCTGAACATAAGCAAGACCATGTCCTTAATATGCCGGACCTGTAAAAACCGGGTTAGAATAGAAAACAGCAACCCTACACCAAGCAAAATGTAAATAACCGGTGTACTCCATAAGATACCATTAAGCTGATTAACGAAAGCTTCCAAACAACTTCCCCCTTTTATTATATATTCTGAATCTTTTTCCTATTAAGAATTATAGTTTATAGACTGTTATATTACAATGATTTTTTAACGGACATACGTAATAATGTCATAGTACTTTTTGGCTTGCTTTACTTTTTCCGGAACCTGACTCCATTTTGTTAAGTGATAATGGGTTAAATAGAATGATAGAGAACATTAACCTTTCTATTTTCGGAAATTTCCGCTATTATATATTTAGGGAAACGAAATGTTGACCGGAAAGAAGTGTTTCAAGCATGAATAAACAAACAAAACGGAATTTATTGATCATGTGGTTCGCTAATTTCTTTGTGGCCGGCAGCATGACAATGGTACTTCCATTTATCTCATTATATATAGAAACGTTTGGAAATCATTCCGCGACCTATGTTCAGAATTGGGCGGGCTGGACGTTTGCGATTACATTCGTTACCGCATTTCTTTTTTCTCCGGTTTGGGGAAGAGTCGGAGACCTTTTTGGACGCAAAAAAATACTGATTCTGTCCGGAATTGGAATGGGCATATCGATATTCATGATGGGTTATGTGACCAATGTATGGCAGTTGTTTTTCCTAAGGTTGTTTATGGGGATTTTTACAGGCTTCATCGGGATGTCACAAGCGTTTATTTCTACACAGACGCCTAAGGAAATGGCCGGAAGAGTGATGGGCACCCTGCAGACGGGAAGCATCACAGGTTCCCTGATGGGCCCGCTTCTTGGCGGAGTTTTGGCTGATTTTTTCGGATTTGCAGAAACGTTTAAATGGACCTCTGTTGCCATCTTTGTCTCCGCTCTCCTCGTATTTTTCACGAAGGAATATAAAGTTGAGACCCAAAAGGGAGAAAAGAACCGCTATTCAAGCAAAGCCGTTATCCAGCATATTATCCGCAACCCGATCCTGCTGACAGTTATGCTGATTTCAACGCTTGTGCAAATGGCACACTTTAGCATTCAGCCTATTCTTTCTTTATATGTCAGTGAATTGCACGGACCGGAAAATCTGGCCTTTTTTGCCGGAATTGCATTTTCTGCGGCGGGTGTCGGAAATTTATTAATGGCAAGGCAATGGGGAAAAATCGGGGACCAGCATGGATATATAAAGACTTTGGTCGTTCTTCTGCTCCTCGCTGGCGTATTTTACTTGCCGGGCGGCTTCGTCACTAACATGTGGCAGCTTGTCCTTGTACGCTTTGCGCTTGGCGTGACAATCGGAGGCATTATTCCTGTCCGAATCGCGTATATCCGCCATGAAGCGCCAGTTGCCATGCAGGGTGAAGTGCTTGGCTACAATACAAGCCTCCGCTTCTTCGGAAACATTATCGGACCTGTCATGGGCGGTTTAATCTCCGCATACTTTGGCTTTTCAGCTGTGTTCATTATCACCAGTTCACTGCTGATCTTAAGCGGACTGATTTTGCTGGGTGCGATGAACCGCCATCCGAAGCTGGCGAGGGATTCCTATTAGCGGAAGCCGTTTTGAAGAGTTGGAAGATTTATGCCCGAATACGGTTATCAGCTTTAAATTTTTTCGGTGAAAAATCTATTTTATCAGCGAAATTCCAACTAGTTCAGCTCAAACATGATTTTAATTATTGATCTAACCTAAAAAGCTGCTCCCTGTTTTCACGGGGCAGCTTTCAGTTTATTCGCTAAAATGGCAGACTCCAAGTTTATTTCCATCAAGGTCTTCGAACTCAAACCACTTAACAGTCCCATCATCCTGGATCTGCTCTGCTTTAACCTTGTGCTGGAGCAAATGGCGGCGGGCTTTTTCAATATCATCAACAAAGAAGTTAAAAGAGATATGTGAATCTTTCCTTTCCTTGACCTCTTTGGATGACCGGACCAGTGTTAAAGGTGTCTCTCCGATCTCCAGGGCTGCATATCCGCTCAGACCATCCTTCCATCTCACGGGAAAATCCAGTACTGTGCTGTACCAATCAATGGCTTTTTCAAAATCACCAACCTGCAGGAAGACCGTGTCAATTCTTTTAAAAATACCAGACATATAAAACCTCCATAAAATTGTATTAATATGGAATATTCAACATCCTTATTCAATCCCCTTTTTAAAATGCAAGAATCTGTTAAACTTGCCTGTTGATTTCCACTCAGGAAACTCAGCGAACCGCAGGCGGTCCGACGCTCCTCAAGCAATAACCCTGCGGGGTCTCCCTTTAACTCGCTTCTCCCGCAGGACTTTGAATAAGCTTCCTTGATTTTACACCGCACGAAGGAAATGCGAATGCATTTTCGAGGATCTCGCTCCTTCCGCTCCAATCAACAGGGTGAAAATATCAAAATTGAGCTTTAACAGAGCCAAAAGCAAAAAAGCCAGCGTTTCAGCTGGCTTTGCTATTACTTAGCTGCGTTGCTGGCAATATGGATTGCGTCCCAAACCCCGGCAAATGGCGGTGCATAGCATAGGTCAACCATGCCAAGTTCATAAGCAGGCATGTTATTATGGATGGCCACCGCAAACACGTCAATTCTCAGAACGACGCCTTTGTTTCCGATTGCATGGGCGCCAAGTATTCGGTTCGACTCTTTTTCACAAATGAGCTTTATCCAAATGGGTGTTGGATTCGGATAATAGCTCGGGTGGTCTGCAGCCTTCACAAATTCGGTTGAATAGTCGATGCCCATCTTTTTCACATCTTCCTCGGAAAGCCCTGTTCTGCCAAGCTCCATATCAAAAATTTTAATTGCGGCACTTCCCAGTGTTCCCACATACTTTTCATGGTTTCCGGCTATATTGGCTCCTGCAAGGCGGCCGCATTTATTGGCATTGGTTCCGAGAGGGATATAATCGTTTTCTTCAAGCACTTTATGATAGACTTGCGCACAGTCTCCTGCAGCATATACATCCTTAATATTCGTGCGCATTTCGCGATCGATCATGATGGCGCCATTTTCCGCTAATTTAATGCCCGATCCGTCCAGGAATTTCGTCGCAGGCCTTACGCCAACTGCAACCAGCACCAAATCAGCTTTATAGGTGCCTTTATCCGTTTTTACGCTTTCCACTTTTTTGTCCCCGCTGAAGCTTTCTACCCTTTCACCCAGGTTCAGTTCAACGCCATTTTCCAGGATTTCTTTTTCAGCAATGTCTGTTATTTCTTTATCAAAAGGCGCAAGAATCCGCTCTCCCATTTCAATGACTCTGACGTTTTTGCCGATCGTTTTCATTGCTTCGACTACTTCGATTCCAATGTAGCCGCCGCCAACAATAACAACATCCTTCACTTCAGAATTATGGGCAATTTCTTTTAATACTATCCCGTCTTCTAGCGTTTTCAGCATATGGATGTTCTCAAGGTCTGCACCTGGAAAAGACGGCATGATTGGAAACGTACCTGTACCTATCATTAATTTATCGTATGTATCAGTAAAAGTTTTATTGGTCGCAAGATCTTTAACCGTTACTTCTTTCGTGCTTGTATCCACTTTAACCACTTCATGCCGGAGAAAGGTTTTGATGCCCCTCTCAGAAAATTGCTCTTGTGTCCTGGCAATCATTTTTCGGTAATCATCATTTTCGCCTGAAACATAATAGGGAAGTCCGCAGGCTCCATAGGATAAAAATTTTCCTTTTTCATATACCACGATCTCGGCTTTATCATCCATTCTCCTAAGCTTTGAAGCGGCTGACATGCTCGCTGCCACTCCGCCAATCACTAGTAGTTTCATAGGGATCTCTCCGTCTCATTCAATGATCGCTTTTCATTAAGCGTTTTCAGCATAGCTTTAGTTAATTGAAAAAAATTATGCATTAATGTAAAAACAGCTCTATACCCTTATAGCTATCCTAATTTGACCATTTTGAAACGTTTCTCAGGACTTCTTCTGTTACTTTTCTGACAATGATGCCGATCACGTCTTCAGACAGACCCAACGTTGTATCAGTTTTCCGTTCGCTGCTTGGAGCTGGGATCCCACCTGTTTGGATGCCCATTTTTTTGCGGATAGTGATAAGCTCAGCAATTTGCCCGGTGGTTAATTCATTTGATTTTTGAATAATATGGTTGGAATACAGCAGCATGAGCGCATAATGCTCAAGCGATTCCATTCTGAAGTATGCTTCTGTAATGTTTCGGCCCCAGGTTAATGCACCGTGGTTGGCGAGAAGGACTGCATTGTAGTCCTTGCAATATGGCGCAATGGAATCGGGGACCTCCTGTGTTCCTGGGGTCGCATACGGCGCAACCGGAACTTTGCCAAGCAAAACAATGGCTTCTGGTGAAACGGGCTTATCAAGGGCTATCCCGGCAATAGCAAACGACGTCGCCACAGGAGGATGGGCATGGACAACCGCTGTTGATTCCGGATTTTCCTGATACACTCTTAGATGCATTTTCACTTCGGAAGAAGGCTTATTTGTTCCTTCCAAAACATTGCCGGAGAGATCCATTTTGACCATCATGTCAGGCTCCATAAAGCCTTTGCTTACTCCTGTTGGTGTCGTCCAAATTTCATTATCGCCTGTTCTAATAGAAATGTTTCCATCATTAGCCGCTACAAAATTTTTATTGTACACTCTCCTGCCGATTTCACAGATGAGTTCCTTTGCTTCTTTATCGCTTATATATGTATATGGCTCAGCCATGGGTGCCATCTCCTTTCCTTCATATCCTCTTCTATTGTATATTCAAAATCGGTTTGCTTCAGCAATTTTTAAAACTTTAACTCTTATAAGTTTGTCTTTAATTTCCAATCCAGATGCTCAGCGAACCGTGGGCGTTCCTGAAGCCTCCTCAAGCAATAAGCCTGCGGGGTCTCCCTTTGACTCGCCTTTCCCGCTGGACATTGATTATGCATCCGTAAATAGACGCCGCACGAAGGAAATGCGCTAGCATTTTCGAGAAGTTCACCCCTTCCGCTCCAGTCAAAAGAGTGACACTATCATCAATGCAATTTAAAATACCTAAAATTTTTAACCTTTCGATAAAATCTGATCATTTCCGCGGAAATATATTCAATTTCGCCGATCCATGACATTTTCCAAAAAAACCGCCTGGTCATCAGACCAGACGGTTTCGAGGGGGTAATATTCATTATCTTACGCGAGGGTATCCGAAGCCTGATGCGTAGTCGTCACCCGTTGCTGCTCCGTAACCGCCGTTAATGTCATACTGCTTTGCACGGTTTCGAAGTTCTGTGCGAAGCTGGGTATGGCTCATATAAGGATTGGAGGACCAGATTTTAGCCGCAAGTCCTGCTACATGAGGTGTAGCCATGGATGTTCCGCTGATTGTGTTGTAGCCGCCGTTATACCAAGTGGACTCGATGCTGCTTCCTGGAGCGGATACTTCCACATCACGTTCTTGGATATAATAGTCGCCATCCGTGTTCGGGTTGCCACGGGATGAGAAGTTGGCTACACGGTATGTACCGTTTTGCTGAACATTTTCAAGGGCTGCGACGGCAACTGCATTCACTAAAGCACCAGGGTAGCCGATTGTATTGGCGCTGTAGCCCGAGTTTCCTGCTGCAGCAACAATGAGAACGCCTTTGCTGTAAGCATAATCAACAGCGCTGGCAATTAATGAGTCTTTCCCGCTGGAACCCAGTGACATATTAATAACTACTTTTGAACCAGTCCTGACTGCTTCGTCTGCAACATGGCGGATTGCTCCAGCGATATCATCAGAATATCCTGAACCGTTATCGCCTAAAACCTTGTACGCCCAAAGCTTAGCCTGCGGGGCTACACCATAAATGCCAAGCCCATCATAGCCGCCATGCGCCAAAACTGTACCTGCTACATGTGTTCCGTGACCCTGGCGGTCTGTACAGGAACCATTAACCATGGAAGAATAGTATTGGGTAAAATCTTTACACTGCTCAGCAGAGCCTGCTAAGTCAATATGATTGGTATAAACGCCAGTATCAAGAACAGCCACTTTAATTCCGCTTCCGCCTGAGGTACTGCTGATGCTGCTGTTATTATAAATGGATTCAATTCCCCATGGAGTCTGGTCGCTTGGATATCCTGCCGCTTCCAAAGAAATTGCGTCTTTCTTGGATGAAGATGCTTCCGTTCTGGCAGTTTCAAGGGTAACCTCGCTTACCTTTGCGATCGCGATGTTCTTGTTCTTTAAAAGTGCCTCGTACTGTTTCGCATTAACCTCTGCAGTCAGGCCATCCTTTCCAAAATCCCAGCGTTCCTCGATTTGTGCTTTTACATTTGCCCGCTCAGCCGCAGGTCCCTGAATAAGAACCCTGTACGATTCATTTGCCTCTGGCCCTTTTGCAAATGCTCCTGCCGTGAAAACGGATAAACCCATGGTCATACTGAGAAGTACCGCTCCTAATGCCCTTTTTTTCTTCATCCTTTTTCTCCTTCCAATTCTTTATTTTTTCTGTCGGTTCATGTTGCTTTTTAAGTATATTTAAAACATTCTGACTCTTACAATGTGCTGAAATATGCAATTTACAATCTTTGGAATCAGGCATAGATTCATAGCTTCTGAAAAAGTATCAGGTCTTTCGATGGATTTACAAATACTTTCCACTATTTCTATATTATTTAATACATAATTTTTACATTTATATTGAGTTTTACACACAATAATAGTTCTAAAGTCTTCGAAGAAGAGTCAAATTACACTCTAGCTTTTTACAGTTTTCGGGGATATTTTCCTAGTTGAACGCTTTAAAGACAAAAAGAATAATAGAAATATAAAAAACCTCCGCAGCTGGCACGGAGGTTATAGATTATTTTTTAAACATTTTAGGCAGGTTTTCACTAAACGGCGCGTACGCTATGCCGTTTTCTGTAATAATGCCTGTAATCAGTTCATTGTCTGTTACATCAAAAGCAGGGTTATATGTTTGTACATCCTCTGGCGCCATCGGCTTTTCATACCATTTTGAGGTAATTTCTTCTGACGGTCTTAGTTCTATATGGATATCATCCCCTGTTTTACAAGCCAGGTCAACCGTTGATAGCGGCGCACAAACATAGAATGGGATATTATAATGCTTTGCTAGAATCGCGACACCGGATGTGCCAATTTTATTGGCTGCATCTCCATTTGCCGCGACCCGGTCACAGCCAACAAGCACAGCCTGGATTTTACCTTCTTTCATCACAATGCTCGCCATATTGTCACAAATAAGTGTGACATCGACGCCGGCTTCTTTCAGCTCCCAGGCAGTCAGGCGGGCGCCCTGCAGAAGCGGGCGCGTCTCGTCTGCATATACTTTAAAATCATAGCCTTTTTCCTGACCAAGATAAATCGGTGCCAGAGCGGTACCGTATTTTGCGGTCGCAATCGTTCCTGCATTGCAGTGAGTCAGGATGCCCCAGCCAGATTTAAGCAAAGAAAGCGCATGCTGGCCTATTGACTCGCACACCTCTTCATCCTCGGCCCGAATTTTTTCAGCTTCTTCTTTTAGGGCGGATATTACTTCTTTAACACTTTTATCTTCTTCCTTTTGAAAGCGGGCTTCCATGCGGTCGAGCGCCCAAAATAGATTAACGGCAGTCGGCCTTGAAGAAGCCAAAAATTCTTTTGCTTTTTTAAAATCGTTATATAGGTCGTCGTAAGTTTCAGCATTTGATTGCTTCGTACCCAAATAGACTCCATATGCAGCGGCAATTCCGATAGCCGGCGCACCGCGAACCTTTAAATGATAGATTGCATCCCATATATCCTTTAATTCTTTTAAATGTAAAAAGTTCTTTTCATTTGGAAGAACGGTTTGATCTAAAAGAATAAGAGTGTCATTTTCATCGTCCAATCTGACTGACTGAATTACATCCACAGGTTTTCCCATCATGCTGCCTCCTCTAGAATCTTTTTTCACAGTCCTTCAGAGCGCTGACAAAGTCTGCTCCTGTTTTGAAAGATTCCCTATCCATAATAAACATTTTTCCGGCAGACAGACAAATCTTTTCTGCCGCAGCTCTGCTGTTTGGGTCTTCAATGGATGTGACATCTTTAACAGATGCCAATCCGATAATTCTTCTGGACAGTTCGAGCCCAGTTACAGCCGCAGTGTCACGAAGGACAGTATCAAGGTAGTATTCTTTAAAGCCTTCATAGCGGGCGGCTTGTTCGGTTGCCTTTTCATCCCATGCCTTTAAAAATTTATCCTTGAAAAGGTCCACAATGTCTTCAATGGTGTTTTCAAGGTATTCCATCTGGTCAGTTCGTGCTTCACCTTCAGCCATCGTATATTTCGCGTTTACATAGGCGAAAATCAGGTTGGCAATAACGTTTCCAACATCATAGCCAGCAGGCCCGTAGAAGGCAAACTCCGGATCGATGATTTTAGTAGAATCTTTTTTTATAAAAATAGAGCCTGTATGCAGGTCGCCATGCAGCAAGGACTGAGTATTGGTCATAAACTCAAACTTGAGCTTGGCTGTCTCAAGCTGAAGCTTCGAATCCCCCCAAATTTCTTCTTGAGCAAACTCTCTTGTTCCCTCAAAAACTTCATTCCTTGGACAATGGTAAAAAGGCTCTGTGAACACAAGGTCCTCAGAAATTTCGCACAATTCAGGGTTGGTGAATTTTTGAACTAGCCCTTTCTTTTCCTTATGCTCCATCACCACGTCTGAAGTAAGGAGTAAAGTATTCACCATGAATGTGGTAATATGGTCGGAAAACAGCGGAAACTTTTCATGCTGCATTAATGCGGTTCTCATGATGGTATGATCGGACAAATCCTCCATTGCCGTACAGTTCATGATTGGATCATAGTTATACACCTTTGGCACGAACCCTTGCGCCAGCTTGTTTTGCAGCTCCAAAATCTCGAATTCAATACGGTTGCGATCTGGAGAAAGTTTAAATTCATCTGATATTCTTGCAACAGGCCCGGCCTGTTTAATGATAAGGGACTTATTATTTTTTTGGTCAGTCAGCTTGAATACATAGTTTAAATTGCCATCCCCAATTTCCTTGCATTCCAATTCAGCATCAGGAGCAAAGTAATCCAACCTTGTTTTTGCATACTCAATAGCTTCCTGTTCATTCATGGTAAAATAGGCAGATGTGAAAACCGTCATGTTAAAGGCCTCCTAATTCATATACGAAACTTTTAAAAAGAATCTATGATTTCATGTTTTTTATATATTTTAAAATATCTAAATACTATCACGGGATGGTGGCTTCGACAACATTTTTTTAATAGAAAGCTGCCACTCTTGTCTGCTGATTTCCGCTCCAGGCACTCAAGCTGTCGCTGCCGGTCCGACGCTCCTCGGCGCTTTACATCTGCGGGGTCTCCTATGACCCGCACTTCCGCAGGACATTGAATAAGCCTCCTTGAATAAACACCGCACCAAGGAAATGCGGCAGTTTTTCCGAGGCGCTCGTGCCCTTCCGCTCCAATCAACAGGACCCCAAAATTAATAATGAGCTTTTTAACCTAATAAAAAAGGAGCTGCCACGAGCAGCCCCAAACGGTTTACCTATTTTATGCTTTTGATCGCCTGCTGGACAGTCGAGTAAACCTCAAGGGAAGACAAATCTATTCCGAGAGTGACTGCTTTTTTGGCCAAGTCGGGGCGCACGCCTGTTGCAATCGTGTTAACACCTGTCAGAAGAAGGATATTCCGAATATCAAAAATATGCTTGGCAATTTCGATATCAATATTGACCGTCCCTGAGAAATCAATGATCAGGTTCTCAATTCCTAATTGATTTACTTTGGGAACCGCTTTTTCAATAATGATTTGGGCACGCTCATAATCGATGCTGCCGATTAATGGCAAAATCGCAATGCTGTCCTGAATCGGCACGATAGTAGCAGATAGTTCATTCACTTGAGTCTGGGTTTCTTTAATTAATTTTTGGGTGTGCCGCTCAAAAGCAAACACCGTTTCATTGACGCTTATATCCAGCATATAGTTAACCTTTTTTACAATCGTAATAACCTCATCTGCCGTTAACCCATGCTCTTTCCCGATATTTCTTAATCTATCTGTAAAAACAATGCGGGTGTCCGGATAGCGGGTGACAATATCCGAAATCTTCCCGCCCATGGCAGCTGCCTGTTCTCCGTTCCCTTTGCTCCATTCGACCAAACCTTCAGGAACTTGATCCTCGCTGCTGGCAATCATCGTTCCCAGGAATTTCATAAATTCGATATACATCGAAACGGCTGCGTCAAACTCCTGTTTAGGAATCTCAAAACCAAATCTGCTTACGATTTCTGCCACGATCTCTTCAGATAATGTTTCTGCATTTTGAGTAAGATACGCTGAAACTTTTTGAATAGGCTCCATATGTAAGAATATCTCCTCTCTTATGTCTTGCTTCGATTATAACGTACTATATATTGAAAATGACAAATCGGGAAATAAATAGGAAAATTTTCCTTGAAAAGGATTAGCGCTTCTAGCACGAATATTTTTTTTAGAAAAGGAGGCTGAGCAATGATTTACCAAACTGGCCCATTGTCTGTCAGGCTTTTAAAACGCTCAGATAATCTCTTATTGCAAAAATGGCTATCCGATCCAGCTGTTTTGGAATTTTACGAAGGACGTGATCGGCCTTTTGATTTGAAATCGGTTAATCAAAAGTTTTTTGACCGTGATGATGGTGTCAAACGGTGCCTGGTTGAGTATGAAGGAGCTGGCATAGGTTATATCCAATTCTACGAGCTGGATGAAGAAACCCGTGAACTATACGGATACAGTGATTTTATTGGAACCGTATACGGCACGGACCAGTTCATCAGCGAAACCGAATATTGGAACAAAGGCATAGGCACTTTGCTTGTAAAGGCTATGGCTGATTACTTGCTCCATAAGAAGCAAGCCGGCAATGCTGATTATACCTAGGTGCCGGCTGCTAGTTTTTTATAAATGCCCAGTGCTTCTATTAAATACTGCTGGTCATAACCTGTTTTTTCATGGATTCGAAATGCCCATTCCTCAAGGGATCCCGCATGTTTTTCGTGATACAGACCTTCAGTGCTGCTTAGGAAGCTTTCCCAATTGTAGAACTCCCAGTGGGCGGTTTCGTTTTTAAAAGGTACTCTCTGCTCAAGCAATGGTTTCGGATTGATGGTATTTTGTGACTTTTCGGCAGCTTCGAGGAAAGTATTCATGTCTATTGGTAAAGTGTCATACTTTTGCCGTGAAATTTTCCCGCCCTGGCGATGGTAGGCAATCTCCAGCTGGCTCCCTCCTGCTGCCACCTGAACATCTGCTGCCGGGAAGAACCCTCTTAATTTTTCAACAGAAAAATCCCCGCTATCCGCATCGATTAAAATCGGCTGCAGCCATTGGTCCCCGAGGTCGCATAAATAGCGGCGTCCTTTTTCATCAACCGCGACTACGGCGGCATGTGCTGAGGGGGTTTTCATGCGATGGCCGACCGGGTAGGCTTCGATTCCCGCCTGTTTCAATTCATAAAGAAGCCAGATGGCCAAATCAAAGCAATTTCCGCTAATGCCATATTTAGCATAATGTTCCTTCATTAAGGAAACATCCCGCTGTTTCTTTCTCCCGGCTTTATGGTAAAACCAGGCTTTTGTTAAGGTCTCCATTGGAAAACGGTCAAACCTTTTCCAAATGGACAGTATAGATTCAGGTGCGATCATATGAATCATCCTCTCCCAATTAAAAAAGCCTCCCTATATATTCTTTTTCGGTAGAAAAACTCCTCTTCCTTTTGATTGATGCAAAAATTATGATAGAGTATTTTTCAGAAGAAATAACATAGAGGAGGCTTCTTATGGCCAAATACATTGGATACATAGGTACATACACAAAGGGTGAAAGTGAAGGGATTTATTCCTTTGTTCTGGATCCAGCAGCAGGCAAGATTTCTGACGTAAAAGTGGCAGCGAAACTGGATAATCCGACTTATTTAACAATTAGCAAGGATAATCAATATTTATACTCTGTTGTTAAAAAAGGCGACTCTGGCGGTGTGGCTGCATATCGCTTGGACAGCGGAAGCGGCTCACTGGAAGCATTCAACAGCCAGGTATCCGCCGGCTCTCCCCCATGCCATGTCAGCGTTGATTCATCAGCTGGAAATGTGTTCAGTGCCAACTATCATAAAGGAACAGTTGAGTCCTATTTAACAAATTCAGACGGTTCTATTGGCCCTGCCGTTTCTGTAATGGAGCATAACGGATCTGGTCCGGACAGCAGGCAGGAAAAGCCTCACACGCACTATGCGGGACTAACGCCTGATGAAAAATATGTAATTGCAGTTGATCTTGGAATCGACCAGGTGATTTCGTATGAAGTAAATGAAGGAGTTTTGAATAAAAAAAGCACACTGTCTGTTAAGGCAGGCAGCGGTCCAAGACATCTCGTTTTCCATCCGAATGGAAAGTATGCATATGTCATGACTGAGTTCAGCTCTGAAGTTCTTTTGCTGCAATATCAGGAGGATGGCAGCTTTACACAGCTGCAAGCGATTTCTACACTCCCAGAGGATTTTAAGGAAAATAATCAGGGAAGCGCCATCCATATTTCTTCTGACGGCCGTTTTGTTTACGCCGGCAATCGCGGACATAACAGCATTGCGGTTTTCTCGGTAAATCAGGATAATGGCGAGCTTTTGTTTGTGGAACACACGTCAACAGAAGGAAACTGGCCGCGCGACTTTGTGCTGGATCCTACAGAAAAATTTGTAGTCGCATCCAACCAGAATTCCAGCAATCTTATTTTGTATTCCAGGGATGAAAATACCGGTAAATTGACATTGCTGCAATCTGATGTGGCGGTACCGGATCCGGTTTGTGTGAAATTTTTACATGTATTATGAAAAGGGTGAGATACTGCTTTTGCAGTTTCTCACCCTTTTTTCACTCGCTGATCTTGAAGGCAATTTTGCCCCATTGAGCTGCGTTTTCAATTTTATCAAATGCCTGCTCAAATTGTTCGAGCGGGATGGCTTGATCAAGAACCGGCTTGATCTGATGCTTTTCAATAAACTGAAGCATTTGATGATATTCCTCTGCGCTTCCCATTGTTGAGCCAAGCAGGTTCTGCTGAGCATAAAACAGGCTGCGGAGATTGAGTTCAAGCTGGTCGCCTGAAGAAGATCCAAACGTAACGATGGTACCGCCGTTACGGAGGATTCCGAGTGATTTATTAAAGGTGGCAGGGCCAACTGATTCGATGACAAGGTCAACCTTTTCTCCGCCAAGCGATTCATTCCAGTCGTCATTGCTGTTTATAGCTTTATCGGCACCTAGTTCAAAAGCCTTCTGGCATTTTTCCTCCGAACGGGAAGCCACATAGACGGCTGCACCTGCTGCCTTTGCGAATTGCATCAGAAATGTGGCAACACCCCCGCCAACTCCAGGGACAAACACTTTCATGCCAGCCTGCAATTTTCCTCTCGTGAATAGAGCTCTGTACGCGGTGAGCGCAGCGAGTGAAAGGACCCCAGCTTCTTCCCAGGTCAAATGTGCTGGCTTGGGCGCAGCATTTTCAGCAGGGATCACGATATATTCGGCAAACGTGCCGTGGAACGGCAACCCGACGATTTCGAAGCCTGCTGGCGGGGCATCGCTGTTTTCTTTCCAGCCTAGGCCAGGATTGATGACAACTTCATCGCCTGACTTTACGTTTGTAACACCCTCACCGACTGCATCGATGATACCCGCCCCGTCTGAACCGATTACGAGCGCAGGATCTTCCGGCTGATGGCGGTTTACTACGAACAAATCACGGTGGTTTAACCCGGCCGTTTTTAATTTTACTCTTACCTCGCCAGCAGCCGGCTCCGGCTTGGCAATTTCTCCGTAGGATAAACCGGCGCGGCCGGTTTTCCCTTCATGAATGATGGCTTTCATATAAGTGCACCTGCTTTTCTTTAAAAATTTAGTCTATTTCTATAATATCTTGAAAAAGGCTGATGGAAAAAGCAATATGCCTTGGATTTTGTCAGTTATCAGCATAACATTTTTGTTGCTTTCGGATTTTATGACCCAATTTCAGACTTTTGCGTGCAACTTTTTATTTTTACGAACCACTTTTGATGATTTACGTGCAACTTTCAGATTTTATGAACCACTTTTGATGATTTACGTGCAACTTTCTGGATTTATGAACCACTTTTGGACTTTTGCGTGCAACTTCCCGGTCTGATCATGTTTGCGGGCTACGCTTTAGTTTTACAAAATTTCTTTTCCCTGCTTGAAGGACTAAACCGTCTGTGATCTCCACTGTTAATTTGACGTCGTTCACTTTTTCGCCGTTTATTCGTATGCCGCTGTTAGCAATCATTTTTCTTGCTTCGGTTTTGGAGGAAAGCAGCCCAAGTTCTGCAATTAGATCTATGATTGGCACTTCATCGGCACCGCTCCATGCAATCTCCGGAATATCTTCCGGCATGGCGCCTTTTTGAAAAATGGTTTTGAAATGCTGTTCGGCTTTTTCAGCTGCTTCAGCGCCATGGTACATGCGGACGATTGTTTTTCCTAAAAGCATTTTGGCGTCTCGCGGATGAAAACTGCCGCTTTCAATTTGCTCGGCCATTCTTTCTTTTTCAGATACCGGCAAATCTGTTACAAGATTAAAGTATTTCGCAGTAAGTTCATCCGGAATGGACATCGTTTTGCCATACATATGATTCGGATCCTCATCCACGCCGATGTAATTGTTTTTCGATTTGGACATCTTCTCTTTGCCGTCCAGGCCTTCGAGTAGCGGCAGCAGCATGACTACCTGTTTTTCTTTTTCAAAATGTTCCTGAAGATGGCGGCCCATCAAGACATTGAAATGCTGATCGTTGCCGCCAAGCTCGATATCACTTTCAAGTACAACTGAATCGTAGCCCTGCATCAGCGGGTAGAAAAACTCATGCAATGAAATCGGCTTGCCTGCTGATAGCCGCTCGGAAAAATCATTCCGTTCAAGCAAGCGGGCAACTGTTATGCTGGCTGACAGGCGGATCACATCTTCAAGGTTCAGATCTGCGAGCCACTTTGAATTGTAGTGAAGATCCACTTTTTCCATATCCAGCACTTTGCTGAACTGCTCGAAGTATGTTTTGGCATTATGTTTAACCTCTTCTGCAGTCAGCTGTTTGCGTGCTGCAGATTTGCCAGTCGGGTCGCCAATTTTTCCTGTAAAATCACCAATGATCAGCTGTATGATGTGGCCGTTTTCCTGGAACTGCTTCAATTTATTTAATACAACCGTATGGCCAATATGGACATCGGGGGCAGAAGGATCCAGCCCTAGTTTAATTTTCAAAGGCTTATTTAGAAAAATAGATTTGGCAATTTTATTTTTCAATTCCGCTACGGGAAGGATTTCCTGGGCACCATTGCGATAAATCTCCAGCTGCCTCTTCACTTCCTGTTTCTGTTCAGCTGTCAGCTTTTCAATATAATTCTCCATGCCCCTCATCCTTTCTTTCTATTTGAATACAAAAAACCACGCCCCTAATGAAAGGGACGTGGTTTACGCGGTACCACCCTTTTTGAAGATTGCTCTTCCACTCAGCGGAATAACGGTCCGTGCCGTTTCTTGCTACTGCTGTTCACAAGAAAAGTTCCAGGAGGTAATTCACTCTTATCTTTGTGCTGATTTTCACCGGACATCAGCTCTCTAGAAACAGGGAGATAAGCAGCTACTGAATTCCTGTCATTACTTTACATTTGAAATTATTTTCATTATTTTAGCGGATTGGGGAGTAATGTTCAAGTAGTTTTTTCTAGATGAAGCCTATGCAGATGCCCCCTGTTCCTTACTTCTATCTTGTTAAAATAATCGGACCTTCTTTTGTGACGATAACCGTGTGTTCGCATTGGGCGACGTGGCTTTTGTTCGGTGTGACGAAGGTCCAGCCATCGCTCATTTCTCTTACTTCTTCGTCCCCGCTTGAGATAAACGGTTCGAACGCGACGACCATGCCTTCTCTTAACAGCTGCTTATCCCATGGATCAAAATAGTTTAGGATGTGATCGGGCTTTTCATGAAGAGAGCGGCCGATTCCGTGTCCGGTCAGGTTCATGATGACAGAGTAACCGTTGTTTCTTGCGACTTTTTGAACAGTTTTTCCAATCAGGCTTAGCTTGCCGCCGGGCTTTATTTTTTTCAGTCCTTCTTCAAATGCTTCCTTGGCTGTGTCACAAAGCTTCTGAAGATTTTCGTCCTCGCCGACTACGAAAGATAGGCCTGTGTCTGCAAAATAGCCATCCTTGGATCCCGAAACATCGATATTTACAAGGTCGCCTTCTTTAATGACACGGCTTCCTGGTATGCCATGCGCGACTTCTTCATTGACACTTATGCAAGTAAAGCCCGGAAAATCATATTCTCCCTTAGGGCCTGAGATGGCTCCATGCTTTTCAAAAAGCTCGCCTGCAAAATCATCAAGCTCCTTGGTTGTTACGCCAGGCTTTGTTTTTTCAATCATTGCATCGCGTATCTCTGCGACAATTTTGCCGATTTCTTTAAGTTTTGCCAGTTCTTCCTCATTTTTTACAATCATTTTGAGTCCTGCCTTTTCATAAGTTGTTATTTCTCTATTATAGTCTAAATGGAGTGCGCTTAATAAGATTTCGCATTCTCCCTTGCTAAAAAACTCCCCGGACTTTTCAATCAAACGTTTGATTGAATGGCCTCAACCCCTGGCCAGATCGACTTCCAGCTCTTTTTTTGGATCCGTTCTTTGTATACTTTAGCGAGCTTCTCATTTTCTGCAAAATAAGGTGTAGGCTTAATTTTCAAAGCAAGCAAATCCTCAATTCCGCATGGTGCGGTTAAAATGACCTCGTTGTGCTCATTAAGCTTTAGCCCAAGGGCGGTGGCGGTTTCCGGGAATTTTGAGATAGCATCTGCAGATGACTCATAAGACGGAATATTATTGACGAGGTGCATCCTTGCTTCATTTTTAACAGACCAGGGCACTCCTGGCATATGATATTGCAGCTTGGACTCAAGACCTTTTTCCGTCTCTTCGCTGAGATCACTTTTATCAAAGTATATGACATCCACATCCGGCAAGTGAGTTCTTTTAGTGAATCCATGAAGTACATCCCAAACCTTTGCCCTGATGAAGCCGGCGCAGACCCACCAATCGGGTAAGTTTAATGAATGCGCAGCATAAAGAATATCCATCATCCATTCGTCTTCCCTTACCAGATTCGCGATATCTTTTTCCGTCTTTATTAGCATTTTTCTGTCTCCAGTTCACGGATTGAATGCAGTATACGCCTGTAATAGTAATCCTCATGGGGAACGAAATCCTCTTTGGTTACCTGTCTGCGAACTTGGATTCTTTTTCCATTGATGATTTCAAACCCTTCTGACTCAATAGATTCTCTACCGTTAAACCATAGCTCGTAGAAATCCTCCTTAGCGATCCGGACAACTCCAGATACCTCTTCAAGCTGTGGATTGAATTCATTTAGCTGATGATGGCTGGGATATAGAAAAACATGTGCCAATTCTTTGTCTATAAAATTTTCTTTCTCCGCACAATAATCAATGACACCAAGGGGAACAAGCTCTTCAAAGGCGACCTTAATCCCCAGCTCTTCTTCTACTTCCCTGATGCCATCCATGACAGATTCATGGCTTAAAATATGGCCCGCAGCTGTTATGTCCAAAAGATCCGGATAATCCTTTTTGTCCTTGCTTCGATTCTGAAAATAAATAAAATCTCTATTATCTTCCTTGCTGATAAACCAGCAGTGAAAGGTTTCATGCCAGTGCCCTTTTGTATGTACTTCTGCTCGTGATGCCACGCCAATTTGTTTTCTGTCATCATCAAAAATGTTGAGAAGTTCTGTTTCCATTGAAGATGTCCTCCTCTTCTATTTCGTGATATAAGTATTAAAGATGTCGAGCGGATTTGCTTTATATAAGTCCCGATAATTACGGACGTTCTGCTGTTCAGCATACTGCCGGACCATTTTATAAGCAAAAGAATAGCCCGCAAATACAGGGATCCCCATATCCTGATTGCCAAAACAAATTTTGCTTTTTAGGCGATCGTCTGTCGTTCCTATATTTTTTTGCGCTATTTCCTGATAGGCCTGCTCGGCTTCCTCTGTAAAATGATCCTTCCACCACCGCTTATCATCATAAAGCGAAAGGCTGAAGTATTCTGCACCTCCCTCCATTTTATACCAATCTGCTAGTGTAAAGGTATCTAACGTCAAATTGAAGATTGGATTTTCCGGGGAAGCATGATGCATCTCGTGGGCGAGCATATACCTTAGAAAAACGGGATCGGGATCAGGCGGGATGGCCAGAACGATGGTAGCCGCTCCCACGGTATAGCCATTTGTCCAGAGGGATTGATCGTATTTTTGAAACCATGGAAAAGGAAGTGCCGGTACAATGGTGATGTTCAGGTGCTGGAAGTGAAGATATTTTTCGACATTTTCTATTGTCTCATGAATGATTGATGAAACTTGTTCTTGATTCCAGCTATAAGAATGAATCTCCGGCTCTGATAATACTTCAAATTTTAGTAATTGAAATCTCCTGGCAAGCTGGTCCCAGTCCTGCATCCATGACCTTTTGCTAAGTAAAGGGCTGAGCTGGGATTGGAGGTAGCTTTTCAGGTTATGCCGGTTTTCTATTAATTTGACAGGCGTGATTTGATTAAGAGTATAGGCCATGGCGCTTGGCTCCTTTAATTGGTCTAATTATCCATATTTAGGCACACTTGAGGAAAATAAGTATTCTTGGAGGTTTTCTGATATGGGCTGGGCTGAGTTTGGAAGAGTGAAAAATGTATATAATGAAACATTTAAAGAAATCGATGAAAAGCTGCTGCATCTGCTTCAGGAAAGAAAAGCCAATACAAAGGGAAAGCGATTTTTTCCGCCTATGGAACTGATGGAAGAATGGGCAAAGAAATATGATATGGAAGTTCCGGAAATTGGCTGGTTCTTTAACAGTCTGGATGACCGCAGCTACCCGTTTATTCCGGATGAGCCTGGTGAAATCCTCAATGTACTGCCGATCATGAAAAAGTCTACCGTTGATGATTTTGATTATGTGCTGACCCATGCCATGCAACACGATAATTGCAGTGTCATTACCCTTGAAATCAGTTATAAAGATAAGGATGAAAATATTGGCCATTTGATCCCCCGCTTAATGCTGGAGATTGACGGTGCAGCTGATTATCACGTTAAAAGGCATCGGTCACGCGGGGGCGGCGGGAATACTCAAATGTCGTTTCTTGTCTCTCCGGCTTTACCGGAAGACTTAGACAAAATCAGCTTCGCGCTGGTTCCTTATTTTATGCCGATGGAAAACCCTACCAAAGAGGTTATCCTGGATAAAGAGGTCCTTTTCCCAAAAAGCTGATTGGTAGAAACGATACTCTTACTATGAGTATCCTCTATTATTTTCCTGATTGGTTTTGGTAGTTCCTCAAAACCATGCCCGTTGAAAAATAGAACAGCATCCAAATTGCCTCCTATCCGTTTTATGGGTTATCCTTTCGACACAAACACTTGAAAAGCCTGTTTACAGTAATGGGTTTTGAAAAATTCTAAACCGCCAATTTTTAATTTTTTCTTTAATCTATTAAAATAAACTGTAACGAACTTGGTTAAAGGGGCCATGCCTATGTTGGAGTTGCTGATTACAATGCTGGAACGGCTAGGAATTATTGTCACGATTGCGCTGATCCTGACAAGGTTCCGCTTTTTCAGGGATATGGTATATGGTGAAAGATTAAAGCGGCAGCAGCAGTATAAGGCTATCCTTTTTTTCGGTTTTTTTGGCATTATCGGAACTTATACTGGGCTTGCCTTCAATACCGATACCCTGCAGTTTAACCGCTGGGCATCCGAGCTTGCCTCAGACGAAGCGATTGCTAATTCGAGAGTAATTGGTGTTGTTCTTGCCGGACTGCTTGGGGGTTACAAGGTCGGAATTGGCGCCGGCATCATTGCAGGCTTTCACCGTTTTACGCTTGGAGGCTTTACGGCGCTTGCCTGCGGTTTGGCTTCTATCGTTGCGGGAATACTTGCGGGCTTTTTTCATAAGAAAAATGAGCATGTGAAGCTTTCTTCCGCTTTTTTCATTGGAGCCACTGCAGAAGCAGTGCAAATGCTGATTATAATTGGGATTTCACGGCCTCTTGAGAAAGCGGTAGCGCTTGTGGAGATGATTGGCATCCCGATGATTATTGCGAATGGCCTTGGCAGCGCACTTTTTCTCCTTATTATAAAAAATGTCATAAACGAAGAAGAAAAAGCAGGCGCTTTTCATGCACAGAAAACACTGCGGATTGCGGACCAGACGCTTGCATACCTTCGTAAGGGCATCAATCATGAATCAGCTTTGGCAGTCTGCAAAATCTTACATAAAGAACTGCAGGCGAAAGCCGTTGCCATCACTAACCATACGGAAATCCTCGCCCATGTTGGACTTGGCGATGACCATCACCGTTCCGGAAGCCCGATCCAGACGCAAATTACCCGGGATGTGATTCAGCACGGGGAACTGGTTGTGGCCAATGACCGGACCATTCACTGCCGGGAAGAAAGATGTCCGCTTGGGGCGGCTATCATAGCTCCGTTAAAACTTCGCTGTGAGACAATTGGAACGCTGAAATTCTATTTTAGCTCCGAAAAAGAAATTAATAATCTTGTAATGGAACTAATATCAGGGCTAAGTGTCCTGCTCAGCAATCAGCTGGAAATCGCGGAGGCTGACAAAGCGTATCAACTGGCAAAAGAAGCCGAGATCAAAGCATTGCAGGCACAAATATCGCCGCATTTTTTATTTAATTCATTGAACACCATTGTATCCCTTGTCCGGATTGAACCTGCCAAAGCACGAAAGCTGCTCGTATCCCTCTCTCATTTTTTGAGGCAAAATCTGACTGCCACTACGGTCAGCGTTACGACACTTGAACAGGAATTAAGGCATGTCAAGGCCTACCTGTCAATTGAAGAAACGCGTTTTATCGATCGGCTGGAGGTTATCTATGACATTGATGAAGACGCCCTTTTGGAAAAAATTCCTCCGCTTACGCTGCAGCCGATTGTTGAAAATGCCGTTAAGCATGGGATTAAGAACAAGGAGCAGGATTGTCTGATTACAATTACCATTCAGAAACGGGATGCAATGACGATGGTAAAGGTAGAAGATAATGGCCAGGGGATGAGCAAGGAAAGAGCCGAGCAGATCGGCAAAGAAACATTGCAGTCGGAAACTGGGTCGGGACTTGCACTTTATAATGTAAACCGCCGGCTGTCGATGATGTTTGGCGAAGAAGCTTCTTTGAACATAAACAGCACCCCGGGTGTCGGCACAAATATTCATTTTTCCATTCCACAAACGGAGGAAGTTGATGATGGACAGAACAATCAGAACATTAATAGCTGATGATGAACGATACAGCAGGGATGAATTAAAGCACTTACTGGAGGACTTTCCTTCAATTCAGCTGGTTGGCGAGGCCGAATCCGGCGAGGCCGCGGTCATGAAGGCCATCCAGCTTCAGCCAGACGTGGTATTCCTAGACGTGGAAATGCCAAAGATGAATGGAATGGAAGCGGCTAAATCGCTAAAAGAGCTTAAAAAAGTTCCGCTCATCATCTTTGCCACCGCCTATCCGCAGTTCGCTGCCGAAGCCTTCCGTTATGAAGCAATTGATTATTTGCTGAAGCCTTATGACGAAGAACAGCTCGAACAAACAGTCAGGCGGATTGAAAAGCTGATTGCACCAGGGAAAGAAACGGAAATCAGCAAACCGCCCGGCAAACTGGCTGTCGAAGAAGACGGGGAAATTCTTTACTTGGAGCCAAAAGATATTTTGTATATCTACAGAGATGAAAAAGTATCGCGAATCATCACCAAAAGCAGAGAATATGAGACAAAAACCCCGCTAAAGGATTTGGAAAGCCGGCTGCTACCCTTCTCTTTTTTCAGGATTCATAAGAGCTATCTAGTGAATCTCGATTATGTGACGCGGCTGACCCCATGGTTTAATGGTGCTTACCAGCTCGAAATGGAAGGCCGGGAGGAAATGCTGTCTGTGAGCAGAAATTATGTGAAGGCGTTAAGAGTTAGATTGGAGTTATGAGAAAAAGCATCGGGAACGGTGCTTTTTTTATTTTTGGGAGATTGGGGATGTGGTGTGGATTGTGATTGAGTCTTGCTGTGGGAGGCTTGGGTGGTAATGACTCGTTTGCGTAGATGTGAGTTTATTGCGTCGTCCACCGGGCTATTGAGTCTTGGCGGAAACGGTTTGCGTTGTCGTAAATTAAGTACTTGCTTACATCAAGCGAAAATTAAAAACAATCTGCTCTAAAATTTGTGGATATCCTCCTTCCTTAGCAAATTCTGTCTGTGGAAAACTAGTTTTTTCATTGCTAAACACAGAAAATGTGGACATCTCAGTGGATAACTGTTCTAATTGCTAGAAAATGATGAATTTTGTCGGAATTCTAAAACTCTTCTTTGCATCTTAATCCTCCATATTTGCATTTTAATCTCCGTTTTTTACATCTTGGACACAAAATGTTCAAAATCTCTTTTTCTCTTTTATAATCTATGTAAACGCATTCATTCAATTTTTTAATAAAGGGGGATTTACTATGTTTACATTTCTAGCCGGTATTGCGCTTTTAATTCTCGGATATTTTACGTACGGAAAATTTGTTGAAAGAGTATTCGGTGTTCAGGAAGAGAGATCGACTCCTGCCTATACGCATCAGGACGGGGTTGACTATCTGCCGATGAGCACGAAGAAGAACTCGCTGATTCAGCTTTTGAATATTGCGGGTACGGGTCCTATTTTCGGACCGATTCTGGGGGCTCTATACGGTCCTGTAGCATTCATCTGGATTGTGATTGGCGCGATTTTCGCTGGTGCTGTCCACGATTATTTAACCGGGATGATTTCCATCCGCAACCGCGGTGCCCACTTGCCGGAGCTTGCAAGCAAGTTCCTTGGTAAAGTGATGAAGCATGTTGTGAACGCTTTCGCTGTGCTTCTTCTGCTATTGGTTGGTACGGTGTTCGTTTCAACGCCTGCAAGCTTGCTTCATGTTTTAATGGACGGCAAGGTTACACTTGGCATTATTGTCGCTTTGATTTTCGCTTACTATATCCTGGCTACTTTAATGCCGGTCGATAAGATTATCGGACGCCTTTACCCTTATTTCGGTGCTTTGCTTGTCATCAGTGCCCTTGGAGTAGGAATCGGATTACTTGTTAAGGGAGCACCAATCCCTGAGTTATCCCTAAGCAACTTCCATCCTGATAACTTGCCTATTTTTCCATTAATCTTCTTCACGATTACATGTGGGGCACTTTCAGGATTCCATGCGACACAGACACCGATTATTTCTCGTACGACTCAACGTGAAAAACAAGGACGCAAAATTTTCTACGGCATGATGATTGCAGAAGGTGTTATCGCTATGATTTGGGCAGCTGCAGCCATGAGCTTATTTAACGGTCCTACTGGATTGAATGAATTATTGGCAGCTGGCGGTCCTGGAGCAGTTGTGAGTGAAGTATCTACTATGATGCTTGGTGCAGTTGGCGGTACGCTTGCCGTTCTTGGTGTAGTTGTTCTACCAATCACATCCGGAGATACTGCTTTCCGCAGCGCGCGTATGATTATTGCTGAATACCTAAACATTGCCCAAAAGAAAATGTCCAGCCGTTTGTGGATTGCTACTCCTCTTTTCGTAGTATCTTTCGTTCTTACGAAAATTGACTTTAACCTATTGTGGAGATACTTCAGCTGGGCTAACCAAGCGACAGCCGTAATTGCTCTCTTTGTAGCAGCGATGTATCTGTACATCGCCAAGAAGAACTACTGGATTGCCCTACTACCAGGAACATTTATGCTGGTAATGGTGATCACCTACATCTTAAACGCGAAGATTGGTTTCGGTCTTCCAATGAATATATCCTGGATTGGCGCAGCAATCGGATCGGCAGCACTTGTCGCCCTATTCTTTAAAGCAGCAAAAAAGGCACGAAGAAACAACTTCCCTCTTGATGAAGACGTTTCCAGCTGGAAGGGTGCAGCCTAATGGGCTGCTGCAGTCCTAACTTTCGGGAAACCGTCAAGGAACAAGAGGAAAAGGTAAATAAAAAAGGCAGTGAAAAGATTCCCTTGCTTGCTAAGATGGCTATGTTCATCATTACCGCAGGAGGATTGCTGACAGCCTATCTTTTATAGCCAAAAAGTGCACGTCCAAAGCGTGCACTTTTTCCTATATAATTGAATTAGAGTCATATAAGGAGGGAAAGCAAATGAGAATTTTAACTGTAGGAGCTGGCGCCATTGGCGGCTATTTTGGCGGAAGGCTATTGGAAAAAGGCGAGGATGTTACCTTTCTGGTGAGAGAAAAAAGAAAGCAGCAGCTGGTGCAGGATGGACTGTCTGTCGAGAGTATCCACGGGAACATGAAGATTGCAAACCCCAAAACCGTTACAGCTGGAGAAAAAGCAGAGGAATTTGATGTGATCCTGCTTTCCACAAAAGCTTACCATCTGCAGGGAGCGATTGAAGATATTCGTACATATGTAAGTGAAAAGACAGTGATTCTCCCCCTTTTAAACGGAATTGCCCACATGGATGCACTGACAGAAGCTTTTGGAGAAGAGAAAGTACTTGGCGGACTCTGTTTTATTGAAACGACCCTTGATGAAAACGGAAAAGTGATTCAAACAAGCCCGGTTCATGACTTCGTATTTGGCGAACGTTCAGGTGAAAAAACAGAGCGGATCCTAAAACTGCAACAAGCTTTTTCGGGTACAAAAGCGAACTTCCGCCTTTCAGATCATATTGAGCAGGAGATGTGGCATAAGTATCTGTTTATTTCTACACTTTCGGGCGTTACATCCCTTTTCCGCTCTCCCATTGGGCCCATCCGCGAACAGGGATACGGGTTAGCCACCGTAAAAGAGGTGCTGAAAGAAGCTTCAGCAGTTATGAGAAGCATTGGTGCTCCGCTCGCTGAGGGCATTGAAGAAGCACAGGTGCAAAAGGTAAACGAAATTGGCTATGAGATGAAATCTTCCCTGCAGCGGGATATGGAAAAACAGCAGCCGATCGAAGCGGACCATTTCTTTGGGTATTTATTAGAGAAGGCTAAGGATCTAAGCTTGGAAGCACCTGTAATAGCTGCGGTGTATTCGAACTTGAAGGTTTATGAGAAAAATAGTTTGTAAGGTTGATGCACCTGTTGAAGCAGGTGCTTTTTTTATTAGAGATTTTGTGATTAAAAAACATTGATAAATAATGTTGGTTGATTGGAGCGTAAGGTGCGAGACTCCAGCGGGAGGAGTGGGACAGGTGAGACCCCAGGCTCTGCGCGCCGAGGATGCTCACCGCCCGTCCCGCGTTCGCTGAGCATCCTGGAGCGGAAATCAACCACTCCTCACTACTTTTTAAAAAGCAACAAAATTTGCGAAAACAGCCTTTTATAAAAAAACCCGAGCAGGATTTCTCCGCTCGGGCTTTCTGTTCATTATTATTTTTGGCTGCTGTTGAAGTTGTAGAAGAATTTAGCTGTGATTGAGCCGTCTTTGTTTTCCTTAATGTCTGTTACATGAATTCCGGAGTCAGCTGGTACATCGCTGAAGCCTTTCCAGAAGTAGTAAGATCCAGAGTGAACGTTTCCGGATACCGGAGTAATCTTGCTTCCTGTTTTGAAGAAGTCGCCTGCGTTACCGCGGTTCAAGTTTTTCTCAAGTTCATATAGACCGTCTGCCTGAAGAACTGATAATCCGTAGTGTGTTACTTCAGTGCCATCACTTGCTGTTTGAGACTGGTTGTACTGGAAACGCTTGTTCATCCAGTTTTCCACATTGTTTGGACGGAATCCGGCAGTTTGGTAAAGATTGATGATGTTTTCATCCACATGCCATGCTACTAAGCCATGAGAATCTGCACCTTGGCGGATTAAGCCCTGGTTAAAGCCTTTCTGCTGAACGTTTTCGAATAAGAAGTATTCAGTTCCGTTTGAGCCTGGTACTTCCATTTTTACGATGCCGTTATCAGCATTTGCTTCGTTGATAGGAGGCAAAGTAATAGTTTTTGGCTTATCTGCAGGCTTCACTTCAATTGGATTTACCCAGCCCAAGAAAATCTTAGAGAATGGGTCAAAGTGTGTCGGAGAGTTTCCGCCGTAAACGGCAGCGTCCGGATAGCGCATCCAGGAACCGCCCGCCATCATAGAATAGTTACCAACACCTTCAGATGTATAAACAGTATCGTAGAAATCAGGTAATCCTAAAGCATGTCCAAATTCATGGGCATAAACCCCTGTTTGGGCTGGGAATGGACCTGTCTTTTTAGATTCATCGTAAGAATTAGTAGCCGCATCAAAACCTGCAACGTTACCGCCGATACCCGGCTGGATGTTGTAGTTGTTAACGATAACTCCATCATAAGTCATTTCTTCTGCTACTGTTTTATTAATCCAGGCGCCTTGTGTCATACCTGCATGTACATCTGCTGGTTTGCCAGTTTCATAGTATTTACCATAATATAAAGCACTGAGGAGGCTCCACTTGTGAGACCAGAATTGAGCAGGGTCACGGCTGAATTCTGCCCCTGTTCCTTCATGAATAACGAATATGTTTGGAACTTCTCCATTTTCAGCATACTGGGAGAAGTCAACTTGTTCGTCTGCCGCTTTCAGCAAGTCGCGGATGAATTCACCTGTATGCGCGTCACCATTAACATTTCCAAGTACATATTTGCCGTTTTCAGCATACTTGCCTTCTTGATCTAAGTAGTATGAAGCACCTTTAGGCATCTCTACCCAGACAAATTCTGTATTTTCCTTACGGACCAAGTTTACTTTTCCATAACTGGATTCTTTATAAGCATTTTGCATCGTGCGGTCTTTTGGAACATCTGGACCATCGTACTTCTTGAATTGCTCTAACTCATAAGGATTATATTCTGTTCCAAAAATTAGATCTTCATAGTAATGGGCTGGTACTTGCCCAGGCATATCGCCAACTGGCTCGTCTCCATCCTTATACTTAGCTAAGAGAACAAGAACGGGTACATCTCCAGTCGCCTTTTTATATGCCACATGATTATCGCCAGGCTCCTGGAACTTAGCACCATTCTGTGCTGCTTTCTCGGCTGGGTCCACCTTCGATAAATCGATACCCAATTCCTTAGCTTTTTCGCCAAGCTCTGGTGTAACTCCGACATGGTCTGCTAGGCTGATCTGATATTTACTTTCCTGCTTAGCTTGTGTATCTGCCGGTCCCACTCCAGCAAAAACGGCACTTCCAGCTAAAGCCAGGGATAACGCTGATGTTGATAGAACTTTTAACAAGTGACTCACTCCCCTATTACTATTTATTTCTATACTCTAAATAGTACAAAAGATTCAGTATTTTCAAAATAGGAATATAGGATGGTTTAGTAGAATACTCCGTGGTCCGAAAGACTTATTTTTCAGAAAAGTTACAGGTGAAAAAATCATTTCCAAAGGAAAATTTCTTTTATCGGGTTATTGATTTATAATAGAGGGATATGTAAATAAAGGAGATTTTAACATGACTCATATAGACGAAAACGAAAGAAAAAAGATTAGCCTTAAAGAAGCGATGAAGCAGCAGCTTGAGAGCAAAAAGCAAAACCAATCTGGGGGCAAATTTAATAATAGCCCTGTGAAATCGGCTAAAACACTGAAGAGCCAGCAAACGAAAAAAACGAATAATCAGCGGAAACGGACGGGTGTGTAATGAATGGACAAAATCGGGCAAACATTACCCCTGGAAACAAAGTAAAGATTGTATTAAAAAAGGATCAGCGAACGGGAACTCTGACTGAAGGAATAGTAAAAGATATTTTAACGAAATCGCCTACCCACCCTCATGGAATCAAGGTGAGGCTAGAGGACGGACAGGTCGGCCGGGTGAAGGAAATTTTACGCGATTAAGGACAATCTTCTTTTGGAAAGATGAATCCCTTGGCATCTAGATCTTTTTACTTGGAGGGAAGCCTTGGTTACACTGATCAAACCTTTACTGGTTAATATAACGATACTATTTTCTTTTACGTTTAACGGGAATTTATTTTTTCCTTTTCAAACAAAAACCCCTCTTACATTGAAACAAAAATTAATTTATGGACTTCTCGGCTCATTTGGAGCCCTTTTGTGCATGTTATATCCGATTGAAACTTTGGGTGAAACCCACTTTGATTTAAGAATGGTCGCCATCATGATTGTCACTCTATATGCAGGCTGGCTGCCTGGATCGATCGTGCTTGCGAGTGTTGTCATTACCCGCTATTTGGTTGGCGGGCAGTTTATCCAAATCGGTATTTTGGTTTCTGTATTAGCCTTTGTTGTTACCTTTGCCTTAAGAAGGATCTTCCTGGATTCTAAACACAAGGTCCTCTCAGGGACTATGATTGCACTCTTATATTTCTTTATTTATATTTCCATCCTCGCTTCTGCGGTTATTTTTTTGGATACTTTCTTTTACTTGGTTTATTTCATGGCGTTTTATATTACATTTATCGCGCTGATTTTTGTCATCGAAAATCTGTTCAGGATTAATAAGCAAGTCAATGAGATGATGTATGTTGATAAGCTTACTATGGTTGGCCAGCTTGCAGCTTCCATGGCACATGAAATCCGAAATCCCTTATCAACTGTCAGGGGTTTCATCCAATTTCTGAGTCAGGATACTTCTGATGAAAACTTAAAAAAGTACTCGCCGCTTATTTTAGAGGAGCTGGATCGGACAAACAGCATTATTACGAATTATCTCAAAGTCTCTAAACCTGAACAATTTCAGCTTTCTCATCTACCCTTGCATGAGGTTATTCAGGATTGTGTTCTTCTTATGAGGCCGCTTGCTTCTTACTCCAATGTAGTGATTGATTATGAGGACACCGGTCCTTTTTATGTGCAAGGGGATGAGCACTATTTGAAACAAGCAATCATGAATGTCGTTAAAAATGCAATTGAATCGATTCCAGAACAGGGAATTGTAAAAATCCTCACCCATGCAGACTATTATCAAAACACGGTTGAAGTAAATATTGAGGACAATGGACGGGGGATGACATCCGAACAATTGCAGCAAATCGGACTGCCTTTTTATACAACAAAAACGAAAGGCACTGGCCTTGGAAGCATGGTTACGAATAAAATTATCCGCGAAATGGAAGGTTCTATTGAATATGAAAGCACAGTCGGCAAAGGAACAACGGTTAAAATCGTGCTGCCCTTATTAAAGAGCGAATAGTGAAAAGAGTGCCAGCTCGAATGAGCTGCACTCTTTTTGTTGTATATATATATCAAGCATGGAGAGCAATTCAATCAAACGTTTGATTGAATATTTTATCCTAGCCTGTCCTGTGCTGCAGGCTGATATTTTCTCATTGGACCTTTGGTAAGGACATCACGCATATACAGATGCCCGTTTGGATTTGTTTTTTTCAGCAGTTCCAGCAGGTATGTAATATCATCCATCGCCCGGTGCGTTTGACTGTCCGCAATCTGGTGGGACTGAAGAAGAGTCAGCAGCTTACTGTTTGTAAAACCGTAGTCCTTCCACGGGACGCTTCTCATCGTGCAATACCACTTTAATTCATTAACATCTTCGGGATACATCCGGTACAAAAAGCTTCTGTCAAAGGAAGCATTATGCGCAAATGCGGCATCTGCATGATAGAAGTATTTTTTTATTTTAATATCATCAAAGCTTTTCCCGCTGACGGCTTCATAGGGAATCCCATGAACTCTGAAAGCGCGGCTGTAATTGTTTTTCGCAGATTTGCTGATTGGTTCTCTTAAAAAAGAGTCCTTGTCCTTGATATCAAGGATCTCTCCTGTATCAGCACGATAAGAAAAAAGCTTCAAAGCCAATTCTATGATTTCATCGGAATTCGGCCCAAGTCCCGTCGTCTCCACATCCAGCAGCAATCCCATTTTTTCCTGGTTTCTCATGGCCAGCCTCCTCTATTTGTTTTTATTAAGCATATAATAGAGAAGTGCTGAATGCCAGCAGGATATTTCTGTTATATTTTTTTATTATTTTTTAAGCGGTCAACATAATCGGCATGATAATTTTGGTGCATATATTCCCGGTTTTTCATGGAATAAAAATAGCCTGTCGCTAGAGAAAGAAAGGCAAATATAAAGCCAACTGTAAAACCGAAAGTATGATAGCCCAGCACAATGCTGATGACAGTAGTAAGCAGTAACGCTAGCAAGATGTAAAATAGAATATTTTTATTTTTCAATGTGTCAAACCTCCTTTTATAGGATATAGAACCTTATTGAGTCACTTTTCTGGAATATATGAATTACTTTCGGAAATTTGTGTTCAACTTTTCGAGTTTTGGGTTCAATCTTCTGGATTTCGCGTGCAACTTTTCGCTTTGATGAACCACTTTCCCTGCAGTTTCTTATTTTTATGCCTTATTCGGCTAAGACAAAAATATAATACCTTATTATTATATCAAAAAATGGATCTAAACCGCGCTGTTTCATTCGTAAGGATAGTAATAGCATGTTAGGAGGTTTTTTCCATGATGGGGCTTGTGATTACACAGATCATTGTGATCGTTCTGTTCCTAATACTCGGATGGGCATTATGCTTCAAAAAGGCTTATTGTCTGATATCAGGACTTTCCTTCCGCCAGGAGTTTGTGAATAGCAAGGATGGCGGGGAGAATTGGGAGTGGTTTGAGGAGTTGAGCAAGGAAACCAACCAAATAAAAGATGACTGTCCGCCGTCAAAACCATGGCGGCCATTATTCAGAATGAAACATTATCAAAAAAGCTAAAACTTGAATGACAGTGAAAATCCATCCATAATAGGATAATCATAGTAAAAAATGGAGGTGCCTTAAAACCTTGACATACATTCTTTTAATCATAGGATTTGCCCTCCTGATTGCAGGGGCGAACTTCTTTGTAGAGGGAGCTTCGAAAATTGCCGGTTTCTTGAAGATTTCTCCGCTTTTGATTGGTTTGACCATTGTGGCGTTTGGTACGAGTTCGCCGGAAGCGACGGTCAGTATTTTGGCGGCGCTGAATGGCAATGCGGACGTGGCACTTGGCAATGTAATTGGGAGCAATATTTTTAATATTACGCTCGTGGTTGGGATTACAGCGATAATCAATCCTCTGCAGGTGGAAAGCGAGACGATCCGAAAAGAGATTCCTTTTACCTTGCTGGCGAGCACAGCTTTGATGATTTTTATCAGTGACAGAGTATTGGAGGATGTTAGCAAAGACATTGTGACGCGCGGTGATGGGCTGATTCTGCTCTTGATTTTTACCGTATTCATGTATTATTTGTTTGAAGTGGCGAGAAAAAGCAGAACCAATACGCCAGATGAGGAAGTAAAAACGAGTGGCTCCATATGGACGAAGCAAATTCTGATTACGCTGGCCGGCCTGGCAGCGATCATTTTTGGCGGAGATTTGGTGGTCAGAAGCAGCACCGAGATTGCAGTTTCGTTGGGAATGAGCGAAACACTCGTTGGCTTGACGATTGTGGCAGTGGGTACCTCCCTTCCCGAATTGGTCACCTCCATTACAGCAGCGATTAAAAAGCAAAGTGAGATTGCACTCGGGAACATTGTTGGAAGCAATATATTTAATATTCTCTTTGTACTTGGTGCGGCAGCAACGATTACTCCGCTGGGCGTTGATCCGAAAATTGTAGTGGATATAACGATCATGATTCTGCTGACAATTGTGCTGCTGGCTTTCTCTAGAACCCACTATGCAGTAGGAAAATATGAAGGCAGCTTCCTTGCAGCAGCTTATATCATTTACTTGATTTATATTATTATGCGAAACTAAAGTTAGAGCCGGGCCTCCACAGGTCCGGCTCTATTTTATAGTGCAGATGTCTCCAAAAAATACTGCTGTTTCCCCGGCAGACGCCTTTAATCAGCTAGCCGCCGATTTTTTATTATAATGAACCTTGGATCTGACACTTCTTAAGCCAGCGAAAAACCTTGCGGTGAAGATAATCGCAGCCAGCACAATAAAAATTCCACTGACAGCCCCCACCTGGTCAGATAATACCCATTGCGGCAAGTGCTCGGCCCATCTCCTCGGCGCACCGATTCCACCTGCATACAAAAATGAACCGACGAGACCTGCAAAAAAGGAAAAGTATAGAGCGATGCTAAACGTATCGATGCTCGTATGCTTTTGATTGCCTTCGGTTTTATTAAAGTAATACATAAAACCGATGATCATCGCGATCAAGCCCATTCCCATATACGTATGAAAATGGCCGGGAACCCATTTTGTATTATGCATCACATGATTGACAACAATGGTCGCATCGATGATCGCGGGGATTGCTCCTGCCACCCAGCCAAACATCGAAAGAAAGAACAGGCTTGAGGCAAAATCCCATTTCATTCGCGATCGATAGACAATCATCAATGCTCCATAGGCGGTAACGACCATAACGGGCAGGCCGTTGGCATAGGAAAAGACTTGCCCGATGATGAGCATCCATTTGGGTACCGCAAAGTCCATCAACAGATGATGGGTATAAATCATTAAGGTAAAAAGAGTGGAGCAGTTCCAGGCAATCAAAAAGATCTTATTCGATTTCCATGGCCGTCTTGTATATTCAGAGAGGACTTCATAAACGGCAATAACAGCCATATATATCGTGCAGTTGGCGAAGATATGGCCAAATGCGTAAGTTAAGTGCTTTGCAAGCATCGGGTCCATTGTAATTGCCGGGTTTATAATATTCAGAAGTGAGGCGACGAGCACCGTTGCCCCTGCCAGAAGAGCCGTCGAGTTGGTGATGATGACCATGGCTGTTGCCACTACGGCTGCGGGCGGTCCATTGCCTTCTTTCCCTCTGAAGATGATATCCCATCCGAGCGCCTTGCCAAGTCCTCCATAAACCTTTGTCAGCCTTGCAGCCAAATACATATAGAGAATTAAAAAGCCAATGCCCAGGATCAGCATGCCTGATAAGAAGAATAACGCCCCTGCTGCCCCATAAAGTTTGGCCGATTGGGAAGGAAGCGGATATAAAAACGTCCAGCCATCTGAAAAATGAAAGACGAATATAGCAATCAGAACCATGGCAACCCCAATGAAGAAAAGAGCAAAGTTTAATATCAGAATGGCAGGATTCAGTTTGACGTATCTGGACAGGAAATACCACAATATAGCTGTACCGCCCAATGCAGAAATCCCAACCATCCCTGTTCCGTGTGCAGTCATTATTTTATAAAACCACTGGGGGGTTATGCTGATCATATTCCCCTGATTCATAAGCATGATGACACCAAAAACCATCATCAGGATTAAAACCAGTGATGCTGCGGCCAAATACCATACAATCGTTTTCTTAGCCAAAGGGTGGATGCTCTCATTCATCAAAGGCTTCCCCCTTCCGGTTCAACAACAATCTCTTTCACCATTACATGATGGCCAGTTGAACAATATTCAAGACAGAGTATTTGATAAGTCCCAGGTTCTTCAAAGGTATAATAGACGGTATTTGTATACTCCGGCATAGCCTGCGTTTGGGCGACAAGCTCCATTTTTTCATTATACAAGCCAAATCCATGAGTAACATCGTCTGCCGTCACTTTAAATTGAACTTGGTCGCCTACCTGGAATTGATCCTCGCTCATCTCCCAGGCGTATTGGATTCCAGTAACCTCTACGGTTTTTATTTCATTTAGCCCGGTCGCTTCCGCCTGATGTCGGTCATATGGCAATCTTCCAAGCGTCATAACACTGGCAAAGCCCATAATCGCAATAAGGCCGAGAAAGTAGAACTTCCTGATTTTATACCCCTTTTTCTGTATGGGACCATAATCCGCACTGCGCTTTGATTCACCGTAGACAAAGGCAAAAGCCAGCGCCAGCAGAAACACAAAAAAAACAGTCGCATACATGGCAATCTGTTGGTACATCCATACCCCTCCCATAAAATGTTTGATAGTGAAACAAGGCATCCCCAATCCCCTGTTCAGTTTCGTAACCAATTTTATGGTATTTCCATATAAAATTCGGTGATTTATGTCCTATTTAACAAACTTTTTGAAGTATTTGCATATGAAAAAAAGATACCCTAATCTCAGGACATCACTTTAGCTTCCATCTTTTCAAACGTATACATCATCCAGCATCCGATATCTTCAAAGCCGATCCGCTTATAAATAGCACCGGCTTCAGGGTTATCGTAAAAGAGGCATAACTCCTTGTTATCCTCGAGAAGCTGCCTGCAAAGTTTGACCATGCATTGTGTGGCATAGCCTTTTTTCTTGTAGCTTTCTAGTGTAGCTACACCGACAACCATTGCTGAAAGTGAATTTTCAGCGGTTGTCGAAGAAGTACTGACCATCTTTCCACCTTCATTAATAAAATAGGAACGGGATGAGCCATCCTTCAGGCCGCGCCTCTTCCTCTCAACCCTAATCGTTGAATCGCTGAATTCCGGAATGCTGTTCAGTAGCTCTACCAGGTTTTCGGCATCTTCGGGGCCGGCCTGGATAACGGCAGACGTATCAACATCATCTGCAATAGCATTTAATTTTGTGCACTTTGCATAGTATGTTTCCCGTTTTCTTTTCAAAAGGCCGCTGACAAATGGCTCGATTTTGCCGGTAACACCCTTCAGCCCGGACATCATTCCAAAATTGTCATCATCCAGCATAATGTTCGCAAAGCCCTTGGCATCAAAGTCTCCTGTGGAAAATGGTATGTAATTTTCCTCATATTTTAATAATACAGCCTTGAGATCTCCTTTTTCATTAAATTCTCCCCAAACCTTTTGAAAATCCTTTTCATAGCCGTATGCCTCAATATCCCCAATAATAAACAGGTTCTCGGCCGGCTGCTGCTTCAAAAAGCTGAAGCAAGTTTCATGGTCATGTTCAGTAAGCCTTCTAATCATTCTTCCATTCCCCTTAATCAGTATAGTTCCCGGCCTAACAGATTGGCTGATACCGGTTCAAGATTCAGCTCCCTTGCCCAGACAGACAGCTGGCCGATATGATGGATTTCATGGACAAGAACATGATGCAATACTTCTTCTTTATAAAATTCACCTTCCATCCACCAGGGAGTGACCTTTTTATTATCAAGTACTGGCCATTCCTCCTGAAAAAATTTCTCCAATTCATCGCGGTATTCATCAGACAGCGCCTTTGTTTTTTGCAAAGTCTGATAATCTGAAAATAGCGGGTCTTTTACTTGTTTTCCTTGTACTGCACAAATCCAGCTATATTCTACATCCACAATGTGAAAAAGTGTTCTTAAAATGCTGCGTATCCCCCCTGTTCGTTCTGCATTTAGCTCTTCAATGGAAAGCTGGCTGCACCATTCAAACCACTCGTCGCGCACTTGCCAGTTATAGCGGAATAATGTTAACAATCTCTTTAACCTCCTTGCCTGGTCGTCTTTTAGGAAAGTTCTGCAGTTTTGGAAAATTTCCTTCTAAAAGATTAATTTTCTTTTTCATTCGCATAAATCCATCAAATGTATTCAATGCTAAAAGAAGCGGTCTATGCAGAAAGGGGATTCAATGTGAAGAAAAACTTAGTTGTTTTTTACATATCAGTGGGAATTTTATTATTGCTTGTCTTATTTGGCGTTTTTGTTCCGGAGGCACTGGAGCGTGTAACATCCAATGTACAAACCTTTATTACCAACAGTTTCGGATGGTATTATCTGCTGCTTGTGTCTTTTATCGTGATCGTGTGCTTATATTTTTTGATAAGCCCATTAGGAAAAATCAAGCTTGGCAAACAGGATGATAAGCCTGAATTTTCCCGCCCTACCTGGTTCGCCATGCTTTTCAGTGCAGGGATGGGAATCGGACTCGTTTTCTGGGGCGCGGCTGAACCCATTTACCATTATGCTGTGGGCTCGCCTACCGGCAGAGAAGTAGGTACCGACCAGGCAATCCGGGATGCAATGCGGTACACGTATTTCCACTGGGGAGTTCACGCCTGGGCCATTTACGGCATTGTGGCGCTTGTACTAGCCTATTTTAACTTCCGCCATGGCGAGCCAGGCTTAATTAGCGCTACACTTAAACCGATTTTGGGAGATCGCACACAGGGCACCGTGGGAAAAGTTGTTGATGTCATCGCTGTTGTCGCCACTGTAGTGGGTGTTGCCACTACTCTGGGATTTGGGGCCATGCAAATAAACGGTGGGCTCTCCTACCTTTTCGGCATTCCGGTCAGTTTTCCGGTCCAGGTTATCATTGTCCTGATTGTAACCGTCTTATTTATGATTTCAGCTTGGACAGGGTTGGGCAAAGGCATTAAAATTCTCAGTAATTTGAATATGCTTTTGGCGGTTCTCTTATTCTTACTGACATTTTTTCTCGGACCGACATTATTCATTTTGAATTTATTTACAAATACACTTGGTACATATCTGCAAAATCTGCCGAGCATGAGTTTCCGGATTGCCCCGTTAAATGATGATGTAAGGGCATGGATTAACGGCTGGACGATTTTTTACTGGGCGTGGTGGATTGCCTGGGCGCCATTTGTCGGCATCTTTATCGCACGCGTTTCAAAAGGAAGAAGCATCCGGGAGTTTGTCTTTGGGGTATTGCTTGTGCCGTCCCTGATCGGATTTTTATGGTTTGCCACTTTTGGCGGTTCAGCGATCATGCAGGAGCACAATGGGGTGGCGAAGATTTCTGAGCTGGCTACTGAGGAAGCGCTGTTTGGCGTATTCGCCAATTTCCCATTAGGAACGCTCCTTTCCATTATTGCGATCATCTTGATATGTACCTTTTTCATTACATCTGCCGATTCGGGCACTTATGTACTGGGAATGATGACAACTAATGGCTCACATCATCCAGGGAATAGAATAAAGTTCATCTGGGGAATCATGCTTTCCGCTATTTCACTCGTACTCCTATACTCAGGCGGACTGCAGGCATTGCAAAATACGATGATTGCAGCTGCTCTTCCTTTTTCCGTCATCATGGCTTTAATGACCTTCAGCCTGATCAAGGCACTGCAAAAAGAAGCACGGGAATTGGGGATTGGCAAGATTCCAAAAAGAAAAGTTTAGTACGTAAAAACCTGCAGGAATTGTTTCTGCAGGTTTTTTGTATGTATTTATTTTGTTGTGTAGTTAAGATCCCAAATAACACCAAACGGATCTTTCACTTTCGCGTATTTCGCACCCCAAAAGGTATCCTGAAGCTCCATTAATACTGTGCCTTTATTGGTAATCGCATTATAAATGGATTGGATTTCTTCTTCACTTTCAAACTCAAGCACTAAAGAGATATGATTCCCAACTGTCACACCCTGGCCAGGGAATGCATCTGAGACCATAATGAGAAGGTTATCTTTCTCCAGCTTTGCATGAATAATAAAATCGTCAGCATTAGGCGGAGTAGGAAAATCCGCTTCCCCATATGTTTGGAGTTCCGTTACCTCCCATTGAAAAACTTCCCGGTAAAATTCCAAAGCGTCCTTTGCATTTCCTTCAAACATTAAATAAGGTGTTGCTTGATTTTTCATCCTGAGCAGCTCCTTCTGAATCAGAATCGAACATATGTTCATATTTTAACATATCATTTTTTTGGATGTATAGAAAAAGATTGCTTATCCAGCAATCTTTTAAAAACAGGCACTATTTTACCGGAATCCAAATCTCTGAATAGTAGTCTGGACTAAACGGATTTCCAGCAGAATAAACTTCCAGTTCAGGTGCCGCAGCATGTTCATAGCCGCTGGATGGAAACCATTCCGAGAAGATTTTTTTCCAGGCATTCTGAATGGAATTCGGCATGGCTCCATGCACTTCAAATACAGCCCACTTCGCTGCAGGGATTTCCAGGGTTTCAAGTCCATCAGGCTTATCGCCTTTATAACTGGATGCAATCCAATAGTCCATGCTGTCAGGCTTTGTGCTTCGTTTATCCACACAGACGCCGAGAACTCCTTTAACTTCGCCATTGTTCAGCTGGAACAGCCTGTCACCGGTTCCGTCACTGTTCACTTCATCCCACATTTTAGGAATGCCGGCCAGATTCTCTTTATTGCATAAAGAAAACTCCCTTTTGACTCCCGCTACTTTAAAAGCTTCTTTTTCCACGATTGAATATTGCATTGGTTCTGCTCCTTTCAGACTCACCTGAATCACCAGGCGGTTATATGATTTGAGCTTTCCGGAAAAATTCCTTGCTTCTGTCGGCGTTATGCCATGCTGCCTGCGGAAAGCTTTCGTAAAAGCTTCGGGAGTGTCATATCCGTATTTGTAGGCAAGATCAATGATTTTGCACCCGGTATGAGTCAGCTCCTGCGCAACGATAGTCAATCTTCTGCCTCTGATATATTCTCCAACCGGCATATCCGTGAGAATGGCAAAGGTGCGCTGAAAATGAAAAGCAGAAGAATTCGCTTCTTCGGCAGCCCTCTGGATGGAGAGGTCCTCATCCAGCAAATGCTCCTCAATATAATCAATGGCCTTTTGCAGCGATTCAATCCAAGACATTCTTGATCACTCCCTTGATTACATCCTAACGATTTCGTGAATTGGCTTCCTGTCATTTTGTGCTTTGTTGTGGCAGGTTTATGCTTAGAAATTCTTATTTTTGTGGAAAATACCTGCTGAAGTTGACAGATTACCCGTAAAAAATTAATATTTTGAGCTTGTACAGCAGCTCTATAGCTATTTACCGGCCACTTTTGGTAAAATACCGGCCAAAATTGTATATTTACCGGCCAATTATAGGTAAATACCGGCCGAACTGCATGATTTACCGGCCAACAACTATTAATCGAGTTTCAGATCCTTGCAGCGGTCAGTATATTATTTTTTATAGGTCACTTTTTCAATATATCGGTCACTTCCTATTCTATCAAGGGTTCTCGTCCCCTAATTTGGCAATGCCTTTTTCCCATTAAATAAAGCGCAAAAAAAGCCAGCAGCTCTTGTACAAGAGTTCAACTGGCTTTAGTTCAAATTTTTATATTACTCGTTCCCAGTGGCGGTGCTGGGCAATGGTGTTGATTAGGTTTTCGCTGAAGGAGCTGCTGTCATCCTCACTTCTGCTTGCCACGATTCCCATTTTAGAGAAAGTTTTCGATTGAGCGCCTTCTTCTCCCAATGATTTCATTGCATCTGCAGGCAGCAGTTCCGCTCCTTCTCCGCCAACCGCGATGGTTTTAAAATGCTTGAACGCTTCGCTGACAAATTCCTTAGCTTGCGGCACCTTTTTTAGTGCCTCTATACTCTCTTTCCCGCCTGGTACATAGACTGCGTCATACATAACTGAATGGCTGGTAAGGAACGTTTTCTTTACTTCCAATTCTCCGCCGTCTCCTTTGATCATGCCAAGGTTTTTGCTGACAATTTCAGGCGTAATGCCTGCTGCCTTCAAAGCTTCCATCACTTTGTTGACTTCAGCATAGTTAAAGCCATTGTCAGCGAGAATGGCGATTTTTCTGGTCTTAGGGGATTTAGCTGTATTCATTTGGCTTAATGCAGGAGACGATAGCGTCACTTGGGATTCGTTAGCAGCATCCGGCACTTTTGCACCAACCCCAAGGGCAATTTGCTCAGCAAGGAAAGCATCTACATTGCTGAACATATCGACAACCTGCTGCTGGACATCTTTGTTTTGCACCTTGCCAACTTCAAAGCGGAATGCCTCAATCATATGCTGTTTTTCCACTTCGGACATACTGTTCCAGAACATTTTTGCCTGGCTGTAATGGTCCTTGAAGCTGTCACTGCGCTGGCGCACCTTGCGTCCTTCAACCTTTTCCTGAAAATGGACATAGCCGCCTTCTTCTTCAGTAGCAGGGCTTGGATCATTATTCTGCAGCGAGTTCTTATGATAGGCAACAGGGCCAGTATTGATCGTCATCCGATTATAGCCATCATACTGATTATTATGGAACGGACATACCGGACGGTTGATCGGCAGCTCATGGAAGTTTGGCCCTCCAAGGCGGATCAGCTGGGTATCCGTATATGAAAATAAGCGCCCTTGCAGCAGCGGGTCATTCGAAAAATCAATGCCCGGCACGACATGGCCTGGATGGAAAGCTGCTTGCTCCGTCTCGGCAAACACATTATCCTGGTTTCGATTCAGCGTCATTTTTCCAATAATCTTAACAGGTACCATTTCTTCCGGCCATAGCTTTGTCGGATCGAGGATATCGAAGTCAAATGAGAATTCATCTTCTTCATCAATCATCTGGACACCCAGTTCAAACTCCGGATAATCGCCCATTTCAATGGCTTCCCAGAGATCGCGTCGATGAAAGTCCGGATCCTTTCCGGCAAGTTTTTGCGCTTCATCAAAGACAAGAGAATGGGTACCAAGAACTGGCTTCCAATGGAATTTTACAAAACGGGATTTGCCCTGCTCATTCACAAAACGGAAAGTATGGACACCAAACCCTTCCATCATGCGGAAGCTGCGTGGAATCGCGCGGTCTGACATGGTCCACATAATCATATGGGCACTTTCGGTATTGTTGGCAGCGAAATCCCAAAACGTGTCATGAGCCGTTGAAGCCTGTGGCATTTCATTATGCGGCTCTGGCTTGAAGGAGTGAACCAAATCAGGGAACTTTATGGCATCCTGTATGAAAAAGACCGGGATATTATTGCCGACAAGGTCATAGTTGCCTTCTTCCGTGTAAAACTTCGTTGCAAAGCCGCGGGCATCACGGACAGAATCGGCTGAACCGCGAGAGCCGGCAACAGTTGAAAACCTTACAAAAACTGGCGTCTTCACCGATGGATCCTGCAGAAACTTCGCTCTTGTATACTCTTCCATTGATTCGTACACTTGGAAATAACCATGGGCACCAAATCCTCGAGCATGAACAACTCGCTCCGGAATGCGCTCATGATCAAAGTGCGTCATTTTTTCCCGAAAGTGAAAATCCTCCATCAAGGTTGGGCCGCGGGAACCTGCTTTTAAAGAATGCTCATCCTCTGAAACCTTCACTCCCTGATTCGTTGTAAGCTTCTTGCCGGAATTGTCCAAACGAAACTCATCCAGCTGCTTGTCCTTACTGTGCTCATTGACACCTTTGTTTTGCGGATCTTGTTTCAAGTGTTCATTCCTCCCTTTATTTAAAAGGAGCAGCTGCTCCCGTTTACCAATGTTTACTATGTGCCCACTTATGAAGTACCCCAGGACTTACCGGTTAAACGGGTGTCATGAAAAAAATTACTTTTTGACCAGTTAGGAAGGCTCATAGTAAAAAGCAGTCTGCGGAAGACTGCTTTCTCGGAGGGTTCAGACTGGCGCAGTCACCTTGCCCGCTGGCTGGTCAGCTTCGCGGAATAGCTGGATGAGGGTTCTTTTTCGGATAGGAAAGAGAATACGGATTCCGCAAAGCCCAGTCAAAATCCAGACAGTCATTTTTTCAAGCAAAAAACCAAGTGCAATAAAGCCTAATGGAGTCATTGCACTTTCCACGGTATTTGCTGCAGTCATACATACCGCTCGAAATAACCATTTCCGGACCTCCCCAATGGATAGTGAAGAATTCTTTCCTTTATCTATTGGGATAACATCTGTATGGAATAATTTTCATCTTTTTCCCATGAAAAATGATTCTGCAAGCATAACATGACCATACTATTGATATTTTCTGACATTTTTCATGAAAATGTGCTAAATTTGCAAATCAGTTATTGTCAATAATAGTAAAACAATATAGAATTTTCGTATAACGTCTTATGGCAGGCAGGTGAAACGGTGGAAATTACGAAGCATTTTTTCTTTAATTTATCGCTCTTAATTATCATCTTATTTTTTGTACTAGTATGGGCGGAAAAAAGCTCTAAATTCCGTTTTTCAAAAGGCTGCTCCCTTTTTTGGTTATTGTTTATGATGTGGATTTGTTTTCAGTTTTCTTATCAGCCAAGTCCTCATTATTTCTTTGATTTAAGAATGATTATCGTAATTATTGGCGGATTATATGTGGGGGTCGGGCCGGCACTGGCCTTATCTATTATGATCATGAGAGGTTTCTACGGAATAGAACCTGGCTTTTATTCTAATATCTTTTTATATTTGCCTCTGGGAATCATCCTTTGGAAACTCTATCCATGGTTTTGGAAGCAGGTTCCAAAGAAACGGATTCGGGTAGCGGTTACCATGGCCATGATTATAAGCGTCCTTACCGTCATAATAATGGAAATTTACATACCGCCTGCAAACCGGTTTGACGCCTGGTTTGCCTATCTGGTGATCCCTCCATTGGGTGTTGGCATGATTTCATATGTAATTGAGTTTGCCAAGAGAAATTTGGATATCCGTGAAAATTTGGTCCGAACGGAAAAACTTGAGGCTGTGGAGCAAATGGGCGCAGCAATCTCACATGAAATCAGGAATCCTTTAACTGCGGCTATTGGATTTGTACAATTACTTCAGGAACAAAAACTGCCGCCCCGCAAACGTTTGGAATACCTTACGATTGTTAAGGCAGAGCTTGAATCGGCCGAGCAGGTCATCCAGAACTATTTGACCTTTTCCAAGCCCGCTTTAGATAAGATAGAAGAAATAAATGTTAAGAAAGAGCTTATCCAAGTTATTAATATATTAAAACCCACCGCCAATCAGAATTCAGTAGAGATTAATTCGAATTTCGCGCTTCTGGGTTCCATTGAAGGGGATCGCCAGAAATTTCACCAATGCTTCTTAAACGTAATAAAAAATGCTATCGAAGCGATGCCGCGCGGCGGACAATTATACATAGAAACGCAATATAGCAGTACCCACATTACAATAGAAATAAAGGACACAGGTGTCGGAATGACGCCCGAACAGCTGCAGCGCCTTGGTGAACCCTATTATTCAACAAAGGGGTCAAAAGGAACCGGGCTTGGTATGATGGTAGTCTTCAGCATTGTCAGAGCAATGGAAGGCAGTGTCCAGGTGAAAAGTGAAATAGGGATAGGAACTGTTTTCCGGTTTTCTTTTCCCGCTCATAAGCCGGATTAAAAAAAGAATGATGGTAAACAAAAACAGCAGCGAAAACCCTGCTGTTTATTGTTTACTCGCTTTTCTCCAATGAAAATTCTTCAATAAGCTGGCCTCCGTGATCCGAGTGCCTTTTCGGCAAGTTTGATTTTCATCATTATTTCAATTGCTTCTTCTTCAGGTGATTCGTGCAGTTATACAGCTCACAGCCCCACTGGCTTTCTTTTATAAAAAGCTTCGTAATAGAGGTGTTCTTCAGATGGTCGGACATGTCTATGTGTGGAACCAATTCCTTTAGAAGATGGCGGATAAAGGATCCGTGGCTTACAACAAGTACATTTTCGCCAGGATGCTTAGCTGCAATTTCCTGAATGAATGCCATCCCTCTATAGATGACACTTTCTGCCGGCTCGAACCCTAGATCCAATTCACGCCAGCCGCTGCCCCATTTTTCTAAACGCTCCGCTTCCGTAGTGCCTTCAATTAGCCCACCGCCGACTTCCCTGATTCGGGGATCAAGCTGGAGGGGAATATGGCTGATTTTCTCTTTAATGACTTCAGCTGTCTGCAGGGCCCTTAACAGATTGCTGGAGTAAATCACATCCCAGTTTTCAGCACTAAGCCGTTCAGCCAAAAGGCCTGCTTCAGCCAATCCTTCTTCATGCAAGGGAATATCTGAACTTCCCTGTGCCCTGCCCTCTTTATTCCAGGCTGTAATCCCATGCCTGACCAAACCGATTTTTGTCATATGTACACGTCCTTTCAAATTTACTTCATTGATATTCTATTAAAATAAGAGTTTTCCTTCTGAAAAAATGGCGGCAAATGTGAATGATGCAAATAGAATCCATCCCGGCCAAAAAAGAGCAAGTTCTAATGGGCCCCTTTCACTTTTTAAAATATGCAAAAAGAGCAGTACTCAAAACCGTACCGCTCTTTTCCTTACTTTATCATTTCTTCCGGGAATGAATCTGAACTCATATACCTGTCTTTAATCAAATTGCGGTGGTGGAGCTCATGCCCCGCAATGATAAAAGCGATTGCCCGGGCCGTGACTTCGGTTCCGTTCGCATTTCCGCGCTGCAGCAGGGTTTCATCATCAAGGCTTTTCAAAAGAGTGACTGTGTTTTGACGGACAATGGCCAGCTGCTCCAAAAGCTCTTGGATCGAGAAACGATTGAAGTTGCCTTTTTTCACATATACATTGTCATCGTACCCTGGCAGCATCACCTTTTCCCCTCTGCTGATGCAAAGCAGGCGGTAACCCATTATGCGCTCGGTATCGGTGATATGGCCGATGACCTCTTTGATGGTCCACTTTTCCGGAGCATAGCAAAAATGGGCCTGTTCACTGCTCAGGTCTTTTAATAGACTAGCCGTTTCCTTTACTTGCTGTTCAAGAATCTGCTGCAAATCTCCCTCAGGCACTGAATTTACATACCCCTTATAATATGGTGCATATTCGTTTAGGTCTGGTTTTGTTAGCACAGCTTCACCCCTTTTCTTTTACCTAATTCTACTAAAGAAGAGCCTATCTCGTCATCTTTCAATTAATAATTCTCATAAATTAACTGTGCGTGATTTCTTGTGTGTATCCACTACCTAAATAATTATAAGCAGCCCCGCCCGGGCAGTCTGGTTTGTTATACAGAAAGACTCCGACAATTATGTTCAGGATGGAATATCGTTTGGCTCTATTTTTGTATGGGATTTCATGGGATTTTTTCATAATCGGTTCTGTCCTTTTTGGATATTTGCCTTATATTTTAACATGAATCCCCATGCTTGTTATGTCTGAAAGAGTTCGCCCCTGATTGCCTTTACGTATCTTTCTGCAGAGCGCTGGACGGCCAGGTCTGCCTCTTTTTCTATTACTCTGTGAAATGCGTTGTACATTCGGTCAAAGGATAGCGGCTTTACTTTGCCGGCCATTCTTTCAACCGTTTCAGCCGGAAGCGGAATGAGGTTCGGATAGCTGTACATAAAGCTGACCCATTGACGGTCAGCGACGACCTGAATGATATCGCCTGTCAGCAAAACACCGTTTCCACTATTCCCCTTTTGCCAATGCAGGACAGCGCCGCCTTTAAAATGGCCCCCGAGGCGATGGATTTCAAGTCCATCATGAAGCTTCATTGTTTCTCCGCTCCAAAAAACAATATGCTCGCTGCCTCTCATCACCCATTGCCTGTCATCTTCATGAATGTAAATGGGAACGTTGAACGTTTCTGCCCATTCAACCTGTGTGGAGTAATAGTGTGGGTGGGAGAGTGCGATAGCATCGATTCCGCAAAGTTCCTTTATCTGTTTAATCGTTTCGGCATCAAGGTAGGAAATGCAATCCCACAATACAGTAAAGCCTTTATTTTGAACCAGGTAAGCCGTCTGGCCAATCGCGAATTCTGGAACTGTATTTATACTGTAAAGGTTTGTTTCTTCCTGAGATATTTCATTTTTATAAAAATGGCTTTCCTGCATGTCATTCAATGTCGTCCATTCCTGGCCGCTCTGTCCCACATATTGCCGTTCTTCCTGGCAAATCGGGCAGCTTTCAGGCTGATGATCGGATAGCGGAAATTGTGTTCCGCAGGTTTTGCATATATATTTTTCCATAAAGGTTTGCCCCCATTTCATTAGCTGGTTACAATATCCATTTTATAGATGAATGCTTCTGGCTAAATCACCGGATTGGCTGAAACTGGCTACACCTTTAGTCTTAGATTTAAGATGTATACTTTAATCCCAATGTAAATACTTCAAATCCTAGCTGTTCATAATAAGGTGCTTTCTCTTCCTCAGCCAGCAGCTGAAGATGCAAATGTGCCTGAGTACAGCGCTCTGCCAGCCTGCCCACCATTTCCCTTCCAATCCCTTTGCTGCGATACGCAGGTTCTACGATTAATCCGCAAAGATACGCATTGATGATGCCATCAGAAATAATTCGCCCAGTGCCAATCAGGCGCTCTCCATCATAGGCGTTGATCACAAGCCAGCTCTGCTCCATCGCTTTATAGAGCGTTTCTTTCGGCAGTTTTAAAAAATCATTCCAGCTGTCATTTTCATACAAGCGATATAATTGTTCCATATCCGGAACTGCTTCTTCATATCTGATCACGTGCATTCTCCTTTAAAATAGATTGGTAATTCTATTCGATTTAAAGATTTGAAATCCCTTTTCTGGGAGAGCTGACGATAGATCCGGAAAGTTGATGATCTATTGGGCTAGTTGGTGATATATCAGTGTAGTTGACGATAAAAGTTTGGTTAATTGATGATCTATGGCTATTTAAAACGATAGGATGCAAGGATAAATGGAATAAATCGGGGCAAAAATGGTTCAAATTTTTAAAAATAGCAATGTTTTCACAGAAAAACAACTCAATTTAACGATTTTTATCATTTTATCCGTAAAATTTATTAGGGTATTTTCAGATCAATCCCTTCTTTACGAAACTTTTTTTGCATTCATTCGTAGATAAGCATATTGAACTTGAACTTATTAGGGGAGATAACGATGGGAAGTATGTTTATTTTTTCACTCTTAGCCGGTCTTGCTATTTCAGTCCTTCTAATTCCTTTTAGCCATACAGTAAAGTCTGAAAAGGAAGGAAAAAAAATGGGGACGGGCATCATGGCCGGGACAATTATCATAACCGTGCTGCTTGTTTTTGCCTTTTATTATTTAAGCCATCTTGATCGGAACTTGACCAGCTTATGGCCGATAGCGATTATCGCTTCTCTTGGCGGAGCCGTTCTTGCAGCCGGGAAGGAAAGAATGATTAAAGCAGTCCTGTTTCTAGGGAGCCTTATTGTCGGCATATTCTTTTTAACTGCTTTTCTTTTTAATGCTGATGAAAAATATGAGAGTGCCAAAATGAAGGAAAAAACGGAAATTGAGACTTTTGACGAAACGGAAACGCCTGCGAGTGTTCCGCCTCAATTTGCCCGCAATAAGATGAAAAAGGCCTTTGGGCAGGTTCCAAATACGAGCTATTATGAACTCGGCAGCCTGCAGATCCAGAAAATCAATGGAGAGTATGTCTACATTGCGCCGGTTGAGTTTTCAGGTTTTTTCAAGTGGTGGAATGGAAACAAAACGCCTGGTTATTTTACAATCAGTTCGACTGATTCCTCTGCCAATCCAAAATTTATTAAATCCGATATGGTTTACACGCCATCCTCTTATTTTAATAAGAATATTGAGCGCCATATGCGCATGCAATATCCGCAGCAGGTCTTTTATGGGGATGTCCAATTAGAGGTCGATGATAAAGGAAAGCCTTATTATATCCGTTCTTTCGGCGAGTTTATATCTGCCCGGAATGGTTTTGATGTTCAAGGAATAGTTATGGTGGATCCGATGAGTGGGAAGACGAAAGCCTACAAGTTAGCTGATGTGCCAGCCTTTATTGATGGCGCCGTTTCACCGGAGGCTGTCAGCCTGCAAAACAGCTACTATGGCAATTATATTCACGGCTTCTGGAACAGCAAGTTTGGCAAGACTGATGTGAGGCTTCCTTCAGATGAAGGGACAGAAGCAAATGTTAGCCCGATTTTCGATGAAAATGGAGACATGTATTATTTTACCGATTTTACAAGCCCCAAAGAAGGCGTTGATTCCATGCTAGGGTACTCACTGACCAATTCAAGGACGGGTGAGGCCACCTTCTTTACCGGCAATCTTGAAGAGTCCTATATGGATTCACAGGGAGCCCTGCAAATCATCGAGAAGAAGTTTATTGAAAAGAAATGGAGCGGCGAAATGCCTGTTCTTTATAACTTCTACGGAGAAGCAAGCTGGCTGACCCCTGTTCTCGATGCAAACGGGTTTCTGCAAAATTACTTTATTGTATCTGCAGCCAATCCGGAAATCTCTGTATATGGCTCGACGCCGAATGATGCCTTGAGGCTTTATAAAACCGCGCTTCAAAGAGGTGGAGGCACAGTGGATGGAAGCTCAAAAGCAGAGGAAAAACAGACAAGCGGAACCGTGTTGCGTGTGTACAAGGAAAAGTCCGGTGATTTTACAGTTGTCTCGTTTTTACTCGACAACCGCCAGAGCTATGTTGTTTCATCTGAAACCGTACCAATGGCCATTTATTTGCAGGAGGACGATTTGGTGAATGTGAACTATCTGGATACAGGTGAGGCATTTCTGTCTGTGAAGGAAATGGCCATTAAAGGGTTGGAATAAGAAAAGTGCGGGTCCCCTCGTTAAGGTGCCCTTACTGAAAAAACACGATGAAGGCGGCCTTCATCGTGTTTTTTATTAATTTGGTATAAGGTTGGCCGATTTAATTGCACTGGAAAGCGTGGATTTGATGCTAATGTGGTCAAATGATAGTCCTAGCTGGACTGCGGTCTGGGCGATTTCCGGCCTTAGTCCGGAGATGGTTGTTTTCACCCCGATCAGGCTTAGTGCTTCAATCAATTGGAACAGCTGATGGGCAACCATTGTATCAATCATAACCACTCCGGATAAATCTAGGAACAGCTGGTTTACACCCAACTTATTGCACTGCTGAAGCGTATTTTCAAGCATGCTCTTTGCCCGGGCTGTATCGATATCCCCAACAAGCGGCAGAAGTGCGATGTCTTTAGTTAAAGAAATGACGGGGGAGCTTAGCTCACGAATTAAATCCTGCTGGGCCTCCAGCCTTTTTTGAGAATGGTTATTATACTCTTCCGTGAACCAAGTAACCACTTCATTAAAGCACTTCAGCATGATTCGGCGCCAGGAATCTATTTGACGGGTATCATACTGGTCTTTATTGGTTTCAGCAAATTCATCTATTAAGTTCAAATACTGCTCCTGAGTATTAAAAAACTCACGGAGGATCATTTGCAATGGCGTACAAAGATGTCCTTCATCCTGGGCCACTTTTACAATCCATTTTTCTAACTCATTGAAGAATGATTCTTCATCTTTATTAAAGACTTCACAAAACTGCTGATGAAATTCATAGTTTTGCTTTTTGACAGTTTCAATAATGGCCGGATCATCCGAGGAATAGATTCCGGCACTCTCGCTTTTATCGAGATTTTCATACCATTCTTCTGTTAATTGCCGCGTTTTTTCCAGCAAAAATTGATATAGATCCTTATTACGATGCATCCCTGACTCCCCTTACCGTTCAAATTAGTCTATAAATATTTTAACTTATGAGGAAAAAAGTGTCGATTTTAAACCATTCATTAACTATTCCTTACAATGACTTGGCCACCCGAATGGTGATAGTTCACACCTGTTTTAGGCAGCATCATGCATAAAGCGGAAGCGCCAATAAGCAGAATGATGGATGCAATAAAGGACATAGCATAGCTTCCTGTTAAATCAAATAAAACACCCGGGACGAAGGAACCCAGCGCAGATCCGAGCTGGTGGCTGAGATAAATCCAGCCGATCACTGCACCGACTGACAAATGTTTGAAGTATTCAGTTGCCAGTTTCATGGTTGGAGCGACCGTTGCAAAATTCACGACACCAAAGCTGATTGCAAATAGGATCAGCAGATGCGATTGAGAGATGAAAAAGCCAAACAAGGAAGCGTCATTGACAATGATCAATAATAGAACAATGGTTAGAGCTCTTACCCCGTATAGAAAAGCCAATATCATTCTGCAATTCCACCGGTCTGCCAGGAAACCGGAAACGACTGTTCCTAAAATGTTAAAGCCAGCCAGCAAACTGACGGCAGCTCCTGTAATGCCAGGCGTGAATCCGCAATACTGGGCAAAAGGAATAAGGTGGGTATCCATCAGGCCTGTTGTCGTGACACCGCAAACGAAAAATGGAAGCATGAGAAACAGGAATTCCCTGCGCCGCAAAAGCTGGAAGATAGATAGAGTTGCTTTGGGAGCTTCCTTTGTGCCACTCTGGCTAGTTGCAGCATCTTCCTTTGCTCCATAGGCTTTTATATGAATGTCAGATGGACTGGAGCGAATAAACAGAAGAAGCAGCGGAAACACGATTAAGATTAGGAAACAGCCTAATACGATGACTGTCGTTTTCCAGCCGAGCTGGTCAATGAGAAACAGTGAAAGCGGGACAAGGACGAGCTGCCCGGCTGCTGTTCCAGCGGACATTAGCCCCATCGCCATGCCCTTTTTATCAGCAAACCAGGTCGCAACAGCGATCGTTCCCGCCACATTGGACGCACCCCCAAAGCCGACTGAAGCAATCACACCATAAATGATCATCAGCTGGACTGGATCGGTTGTGAAGAAGGTGAGTATTGTTGAAAAGCCGATCAGCAAAATGCTGAAGGAAAGGATGTAGCGGATCCCGTACTTGTCTATCAGCCTGCCGACATAAGGCTGTGAAATGGCGAAAACAATATAGCTGATAAACGCCACCAGTGAAATGACGCTGCGATTCGTGGAGAATTCACTCTCCCACGGCGTCATAAACGCCCCAAACGACAGCCTCACCCCTTGTGCGGCCAGCAAAGCAACAAACGTCAAAACCAAAATCACCCACGCATAATGAACCCTAAAACGCTGCACAATGTAAACCTTCTTTCTCATAATGATGGTGACAGGCACCTTTTTCAACCATAATCATACCATAAAATATTTATACTTTTCGGAATTTTAGTGATGGATTTGTCTTCACGTTTTTGTCCGATACATATAGAAGGTGCCAGGTACCTATACCACGCAGCGGAAGTGGTATAGGTACCTGGCACTCATTTTATAGCTTTTGTATAAACGCAACCTTGAGGTAGTCTCCCTCTTTGAATTCCTTGATGGTTCTAAAGTCTTCCGGGAGGGTGAATTCTTCAAGGATTTTATAGCTGCCTCCTGTTTGCTGGAAGGCCTTTTGGATGAAACCTTTGAATTTTTTCATATTGAAGGTGCTGCAGTTGGATGATGCAACGATGATGCCGTTCTTTCCTGTGATTTGAATAGCCTGTGCGAGCAGTTCCGGATAATCTTTTCTGGCACTGAACGTATGCTTTTTGGACCGGGCAAAGCTTGGCGGATCCAAAATGACCATATCAAACTTCAGTTGCTTGCGGACCGCATATTTGAAATAGTTGAACACATCTTCAACAATAATATCCTGCGCCTCATAATAGATGCCATTGACGCTGAACATCTCGATTGTTTTGCTTTTGCTGCGGTTTGCCAGGTCAACACTTGTTGTTTTCGATGCCCCGCCCAAAGCGGCAGCAACCGAAAAAGCCCCTGTATAGGAGAAGGTGTTTAAGACGGTTTTGCCTTCCGCATATTTATCCCTGATCGTCTTCCTTACATGCCTTTGGTCAAGGAAGACGCCTACCATGGCACCTTCATTCAGATAGATTGGATAGTTGATACCGTTCTCCTTCACCATCAGCGGGAAGGATGCCCGTTCCCCTGCTACAAAGTCATCATCCTCAATATAGGTGCCTTTGACAGCAAAGCGTTTCTTCTCATAGAGGCCTTTCACATCTGCTGTCTTCATTAACGCCTGAACAACTGTATCCTTAAAGGTGTAAACCCCTTCACTATACCAGCTTACCACATAAAAGCCATCATAGTAATCAATCGTAATGCCTCCAATCCCATCGCCTTCCCCATTGAAAACCCGAAAAGCGGTTGTATCGGGATCATTGAAAAGATCTTCACGCCTTTTCAAAGCTGCTTTAAACTTTTTAGCAAAAAACGGTTCGTCAATCTCTTCATGCTGATTATTCGTCAGCACCCAGCCTCTGCCTTTATTTTGCTTTCCATAATACCCTTTGCCAATGAAACGGTTATTCTCATCAACAAGGTCAATAATTGCACCCTCTTCAATCCCCTTCGGAAGCCTCTGAACAGACTCCTCTGTCACCAGCGGATACCCAGATTGAAAATGTCTCTTATATTTAGAAGCCACATTTAATCTAATTGCTTTACTCATACGTTCACCCAATCATATTATAATGTACTGTTATTGTAGTATTTTAACATTAAAAGTGCCAGGCACCTATACCATCTGGCTGAGCTAGTATAGGTATCTGGCACCAACAAAGCGCCATTTTTCGCCGCCATTCAGCATTTGCCTTTTCAATCAAACGTTTGATTGAAATAGCCGCTGACCTTTTTCACACCTGATTTTTTCCCGGGAAATGAATGAGAAGATTGTCGAGGGTATAGGGAGTCATATCGACAAATTTCATCTCATCGCAAAAGGCCATCCCCCATATAGAGAATGGCCTCACGATTATACAGCTTGTTTTGTCTGGTTATCCTGCTTCAACAGCTTCATTTCATTGATCGCTCTTTTGCTCTTATTTTCATCAAATTCATTTTCACTCTTGGCTACAATGATTGTAGCAATCCCATTACCGATCAGGTTAACAATGGCTCTTCCTTCACTCATGAAGCGGTCAACACCAAGCAGCAATGCCAATCCTTCCAGAGGGATAACCTGAAGGGCAGCCATAGTAGAAGCCAGGACAATAAATCCGCTTCCTGTAACACCAGCAGCACCTTTGGAAGTTAACATTAACACTAATAGAATCGTAATCTGCTGGCCCATTGTCAAGTCAACACCGAATACCTGCGCAAGGAATACAACGGCCATCGATAGATAAATGGATGTACCATCCAGGTTAAAGGAATATCCAGTTGGAATAACAAGTCCTACTACTGACTTGGAGCAGCCGATGCGCTCCATTTTATCCATCATTCTTGGAAGCACTGATTCTGAAGAACTTGTACCTAGTACAATCAAAATCTCGTCTTTGATAAACTTCAAGTAGTTCCACAAGCTGAATCCATACATTTTACAAATAATATTTAAAACGACAAAGATAAACAGTGCCATTGTAATATACACAGACATCATTAACTTACCCAGCGGCACCAATGAAGCTAGGCCAAAGTTTCCAATTGTGTAAGCCATAGCACCAAATGCGCCAATTGGAGCTGCCTTCATAACGTAGCCAATGATTTTGAAGAATACAAGTGATAGCTTATCCAAAAATTCGGTAACGATTTTCCCCTTTTCACCAAGAGCCGCCAAACCAACCCCAAATAGGATCGAGAAGAATAATACTTGCAGAATATCGCCTTTTGCAAATGCATCCACCATATTGTGAGGGACGATATGAGTGACAAACTCAATCCAGTTAATGCCCTCTCCGCCATTTTGCGTATACTGGGATACATCTCCTTTTTCCAACTCATTAAAATTAAGGCCAGCACCAGGTTTAACGACATTTACAACGATAAGACCGATCATTAAAGCAAGTGTTGTCACAATCTCAAAGTAAATGAAGGCTTTGCCGCCAACTTTGCCGACTTTTTTCATATCTCCCATTTTTGCAATTCCAAGGACGATGGTTAAGAAAATAATCGGGGCAATGACCATTTTTACTGCGTTAATAAATGTATCGCCTACCGGCTTCATCTCTTTTCCGACTTCAGGCCAAATTAACCCGACCATTACACCGATAAAAATAGCAGTTAACACTTGAAAGGTTAAATTCTTATAAATCCGCTGCTTTTTCAACTTCATCTCATCTCCTTTTTTCTAACAATTCTTTCTATTAAGAATGATAGCGTTTTCAGGTAAAAGAGAGAAGTTTATGGTCATAACGGATGTTTTGTTCATTTTGGTCTCGGAATTTTCACTTATTCAGAACATAGCGGTTTACCGGTCTGCCGACTCCCCCATACTGCACATCAAGCCTGATTGCGCCTCTTTTTTCAAGGTAGTCCAAATAGCGGCGTGCGGTCACTCTTGCAATTCCGATAGAGTTTGCGACTTCTTCGGCAGAACGCGGTTCATCCTGCTTCTGCATAAAAGCGGTAATTTCGCTCAATGTGAATTCATTCAGCCCTTTCGGCAAATCATTTTCCGATTTATTTGCCTGTCTGGCATAAATAAGTGCATCGAGCTGTTCCTGGGAGATCGTCCCCGATTCCTTCAGGCCTTCTCTGTAGTGGCGGTATTTTTCAAGCGCCTGCTGGATTCGATTAAGCTTAAAAGGTTTGATAATATAATCCCTGGCACCGTTTTGAAGCATCAGCTTAATGGTTTCCTTTTCTTTTGCAGCAGAAACGACGATCACATCAGAATCAAGCTTTTGCTTTCTAAATTCCTGAAGTGTCTGGATTCCGTCCTTTTTAGGCATAAAAATATCTAAAATAACAAGATCCGGGTTCAATTTTTTTACAAGGGATATGCCTTCCTCTCCATTCCCAGCCACTGCGATAATCTTAAAACCCTCTACACTTGTGATAAACTCTTTATTAACCTCCTGGACCATCGGATCATCTTCAATCAGCAGCACTCGAATTTCCTCTTTATTCGCCATTTGCTTCAACCCCCCGCTTCCATTGGAAAAGTAATGGTGAAAGCAGTCCCTTCACCTATCTTTGATTCAACCACTATGCTGCCTTCCCCTTTTTCTACTATTTGTTTAATTAGATATAATCCGTAGCCTGTTCCGCCTGATTTATTTGCTGTAAATCCTTTTTCATAAAGCTTCGGTAAAAAGGCTTTATCTATGCCACTTCCGTTATCTTCAACAAGCAAAGCACAGATATCTTCTGTCTGTTCGAGGCTAATCTCGACTCTTCTATCTTCATGCTCTGTATGCTCAAAAGAGCCAAATGCATTCTCGATGAGATTTCCTACTAACAGAACAAAGTCATGATGATCCAGCCGGTTTGGAAATTCTTCAAGATTGCTATTTTCATCGATGACCACATTAATGCCCAGTTCCTTGCCGCGCCTCACTTTACTCAATAAAAGGCCGGCGACAGCATCATTCCTTATTTTAGCGCTTAGGAAGCTAGAAAGGTTTTCCTGCTCTTCTGATGCGTCAAAAGCAAGCTTTAATGCTTTATCCGCTTTTCCCAGCTGTATCAATCCTGCTATCGTGTGAAGCTTATTCATATGTTCATGGTTCTGCACCCTGAGTGCTTCAACAAAGCTCTTCACCCCGGTCAGCTCTTCCGCAAGCTTCGCCACCTCTGTGCGGTCCTGGAAAAGGGCTACAGCGCCAATCGTTTCATTGTCTTTCCGGATCGGGATCCTAGTGCTTAAAATGACCTTCCCGCTCACAATAATTTGTTCATTATAAACAGGGCGATTCGTCTCTACGATTTCGGGGAGTCTGGTATCCTTTAAAATGGTTCTAATACTTTTACCCGCAGCATTTCCTGTCACGTTAAATATTTTCTTTGCTTTTTCATTAAAAACCGTAATATTTTCTTGATTGTCGATAGCAATAACGCCTTCATTAATCGAATGGAAGGTTGCAGTTCTTTCCTCAAGCATTCTTTTAATTTCATAGGGCTCGAGCTGGAACATCTGCTTTTTAATATGGTTCGCAAGCATTAAAGAGCCGATTAGCCCAAATATTAGCGTAAGCATGACAATAATGGTTATGTCATCGATTAATTCATCTATAATCTCGGTAAAAGTAGGCACCTTATTGCCCACAACCACAACACCAATTTGATTCAGGCTGTTATCTTTAATAGGGATGAAAGCCCGAATAAAGGTTCCGGCCTCCCCTTGTGCCTTGGAAAAATAAATATGTTCAGCAAAGGCTGGTTTTTCATCCTCGCCCTGAGAAGGCTGGCCAATCAATTCTTTTACCGGGTGAGAATACCTGATACGTTCCATATTCATGATAACAATATAGTCTGTCTCATTTATAATCCGGATTTCCTCTGCTACTTTATTGACTGTCTTCCAGCCTTGTGGCTGCAGAATTCCTTTTTTAACGTCTGACAGCTCAGCCACAGTTCTGGCTGTGTTCATGGATCGTATTCTGAGTTCCTTTTCTTCCTTTTCCTGTATATTTGTAATGACAACCATTCCGCCAATCAAAAGGGAAAAAATAACGACGGCATAAGATAGAATGGTAATTTTCCAGCGGATAGGCATTTGTTTCATTTGAGGGAACCTCCCTTCTATCACTAGCATCTTTACGGATACGTTTCTTCTAAGTATGATAACATTAAAGTGAATCTTCCATGAGTGTGGTTTTTTTCACACTCATGGTTAGATGAACCAATCGGGCTTTTACGGGCAGTTTGTACCCCAGCTTTCCTTCAAATTTTGAAGGGGGCCTACTGCCCGTTAATGCGGGGTAATGGTTTTTAAAAAGGAGGCTTCAGATGAAAAGCACATTAGGCTTCATTCTCCTTGGAGGCACGGTTATGATCATGGCAGCTATCTTCGGTTATCAAAGCCTATTCCCGCGTGAAGAGATTCCCTATGACGATGACCAGGAAGGGCTAAAGGAACAAATCGTTTTTAAATTCAGCCATGTCGTCGCTGAGAATACTCCCAAGGGCCTTGCTGCGCAAAAGTTTGCAGAGCTTGTTTCTGAAAAATCAAATGGCCATATTAAAATAGAGGTTTTTCCAAATGGCAGCCTCTATTCCGATATAGAAGAAATTAATGCGCTAAAGGATGGACAAGTCCACTTTATCGCACCTTCCACATCCAAGCTGGGCATGCTTTCTCCTCAATGGGGCGTGCTGGATTTGCCTTTTGCTTTTCCAACCCGCGAAGCCGCTTTGGAAGGTTTAAACGGGGACATTGGCAGGCAGCTTCTGCAATCCTTGCAGAGTGACGGGATTAAAGGGCTTGCACACTGGCCAAATGGATTTAAGCAAATTACCTCAAATAAAGGACCGATTCAGAATCCTGAGGACATGGAAGGACAATCCTTCCGAATCATGCAAAGTAACGTGATCGAAGCCCAATTTAACCGGTTAAATGCTGATGCCCTTCAGGATTCCTTCAATTCCACTTTCCAGCTTCTTGAAGAAGGCAAGGTGGACGGTGAAGAAAACACGATTTCAAACATATACTCTAAAAAATTCTATAACTTGCAAAAGCATTTGACAATCAGCAATCATGGTTATCTGGGCTATGCAGTGATGATGAGCGAGAAAGTCTGGGACGAGCAGACAGAAGAAACGAAGGAAATTTTGCTGGAGTCAATGCAAGAAACATCTGCCTGGAATAACCGGCGGGCCTTTGCAATGAACGAAGAACAGCTCATGACAATTAAGCAAAACTCCTCCATTCAAATTCACGAGCTGACAGACGAGCAAAAACAGGAATGGAAGACTGCCCTTGATCCTGTATATGAAGAATTCTCACAAGAAATCGGCAGCAAATTAGTAGAGGAAATAAAAGAATTGCGTGCTAAATATGAATAAAAAAGGACCAGGCACCTATACCAATTGGCTTAAGTGGTATAGGTGCCTGGTACCAAAAAACTCTGGGCAAAAGCAGCCCAGAGTTTTTGTTCTTTAGCAAAAGCTCCATTGCGGGGAAGCAGATGCCGTTTCTTTCAGCATGGTTCCATTATTGGCAAAATCCGTATGCCAGGAGAGCGCCTTTTCCAGTACATGTGGAGTTTGGCCTCCTCTTGAGAGAGCCTCTTGGTAGTATTCGCGAAGCTGCTCGCGATAAAGCGGGTGTGCACAATTTTCGATGATCAGTTCCACTCGCTGTCTTGGAGCAAGGCCGCGCAAATCGGCATACCCCTGTTCCGTGACAATGACATCCACATCATGCTCGGTGTGGTCAATATGTGACGCGAACGGCACAATGCTTGAGATCTTGCCGTCTTTGGCGATTGATTTTGTGACAAAGATAGCCAGACGGGCATTTCTCGCAAAGTCGCCTGACCCGCCGATGCCGTTCATCATTTTCGTTCCAAGTACATGTGTGGAGTTGACGTTACCATAGATATCAAGCTCCAGCGCTGTGTTGATCGAAATCAGGCCGAGGCGGCGGATGATTTCAGGGTGGTTTGAAACCTCCTGCGGACGCATGATTAAGCGGTCTCTATACCGGTCAAAATTCGAGAATACCTCATTCATTTTTTCATCAGACAATGTAATCGAACAGCAAGAAGCGAAGTTCACTTTGCCGGCATCCATTAAATCGAATACGGCGTCCTGCAGCACTTCTGAATAAACTTCCAGATTCTCAAACTCTGAATCAAGCATTCCGTGCAGCACGGCATTGGCCACTGAACCGATTCCGGATTGAAGTGGAGCCAGGCTATTTGTCAGCCTGCCTGCTACAATTTCCTTGCGGAGAAACTGAATCAGGTGCTTGGCCATGATGACAGTTTCTTCATCAGGAGGCACGATCGTCGAAGGTGAATCCTGCTGGTTCGTTAACACTATTCCTTTTACTTTATCCAAATCCACCTTGATTCCAGTCGTTCCAATGCGGTCGTCCGCTTTAGTCAGTGGAATCGGATTACGTTCCCCCTGTTTGCCCGGATCATATAAATCATGCAGGCCTTCCAGCTGGGTGGATTGCGCAAGATTGATTTCGATAATAATAGATTTCGCATTTTCCGCAAAAGACAGCGAGTTTCCGATTGATGTAGAAGGAATGATCATTCCATCCTCAGTAACCGAAACCGCTTCCAAAATAGCGAAATCAATAGGATCCATGACATTAGCACGCACAAGCTCGGCTGTATGGGACAAATGCTGGTCCACAAACAAAAAGTCTCCCTGGTTGATTCCTTTTCTCATCGTTGGATCCGCCTGGAATGGAAGCCGTTTCCCCAAAATGCCTGCTTCGGCGAAAAGCTTATCAACATCTGATCCCAGAGAAGCCCCTGTGTAAACATTCACTTTAAAACGTTCATTTTTCGCACGGTCAACTAAAGCAAATGGCACCGCTTTCACATCACCCGCACGTGTAAAGCCGCTTAACCCCAAAGTCATTCCGTCCTGAATCCAGGATGCTGCTTCCTCCGGTGTGACAACCCTGTCGTGCAAACGCGTATCTTTAATCCGGTCTAAACTTTTCTCCATGGTGCTCATCCCCTCTATCATGGTATATATAATTATTTTACCCACCTAAAGAGAGAGGACCTGAGTTTTTGGATTAAATTACGGAAAATTCCGACAAAACAGCAAATTCACAGACTAAAACAGCATGAAGTTTCTAAAAACCAAGCAATTTTCGAAAATAACTGGAATACGACTGGCTGACAGGCACCCGATCGCCATTTTTCATGGCAAGCAAAAAGGTTGAATGGGTGTCAGGAAAAATTTCCTTTATATGATTGACATTCACAATGAACGAGCGATGGCAGCGGATGAAACTGTCCTTCGGGAGCGAATATTCAAAGTCCTGAAGGGAGTATTTATGGGTCCCAGAATTATCTTCTGTATGTACATAAGTCTTCTTATCCTTTGCTTCGAGATAGACGACATCGGAAAAAGGAATCGGGATCCAGCCATCATTCGTTTTCATTGTTACAACAGATTTTCCGTCTGTGAGTGCCGGAAAAATGGCGGTCACACAGCCTTCGAGCTTGCCTTCATGCAAAAACGGCACAGCCATTCCGTGATAAGGAACCCCAAACACATCCCGATCAATAAACTCGGAAACTCTTTGCTGTGTACGCAATGCTTTATGGGCGATGGTTCCTTCTTTCACAATGTCACCCGGCCTGATTTTCAAATCAATTCGTTTGCTGGGCCGGTAATAGATATATTCATTCGTATTGGAAACCGCAATGGAAATCTCATCGGAAAACAGCTCTCCAATAACGTCCAGCAGCGAAACAACTGTAATGCTTTCCACGTTCCTTCAGCACCTTTCATGATGATTGCCTTCTTCTATTTTACAAGTTTTTGCAGAGGGATTCTATGAATGAGTTTTAATAAAAATCTTATCATTCACAAGCTCTCTCCAGCATAGAATAGAGGATTATAACCCATTAGAGACCATATAAGGGTTAGGGGTAAAGGAGGATGCTGGTATGCTAATTCGCCATCAAATGGTGGAGAAAAGAGACGTCCGTTACTGTGATGAAACCTTTAATTTGGAAAAGGCGCTGCAGTTTTTAAATGAAACAGGTTATCGCTGTGTCCCGATTCTGGACAAAACACATACAAAGTTTATCGGCAATATTTACAAGGTTGATATTTTAGAATATAAAGAGAATCATTCGCTGAATGAACCCATTACTGCCCTCGCGACTGACCAGGAGACAGTGATTGGCGAAAATGATTCTTTTATGAAGGCCTTTTTCACGCTGAAAAGATACCCTTATTTGCCTGTTGTTAATAGAAATGAACAGTTTGTCGGCCTGCTGACGCATGCGGCAGTACTCGAGCTGCTGGAGGAAGCATGGGGATTGAACCGCGGCAGCTACACCCTTACAGTGGGGAGCTATGGAACCCAGGGAACGCTGAAAAAGATGACCAGCATCATCAGCAAATACAGCGATATTCAAGGCGTTATCTCACTGGATTCCTCTAATTTCCACGTTAGTCTCATTCGCCGGGTGCTATTCACTTTACCGAAGGATACAACAAAAGCAACCTTGGATAAAATAAAAAAAGAAATGGATCAGAACGGCTTCCGGGTCATCGGAGTCGAATGCCATGATGGGAAATGCTAGGTCAAAAACAAAAAGCCGGTCCAAATGGATCGGCTTTTTCACTTAACGATTATTGCGGTGCACAAACTCCTGGTACCCATATATAATCCAGGCATAAGAAGTGAAAAACAAGAAAATATGTATGGGCTTAAATTTAACCAGCCTATATAAATTAAATCTTTGATATAAATAATTGAGCGGATAGGCAAACAATAAATCCATCACTGCGTTAACCGCGAGGTAGCGTTTAAAGTTTCCAAAGGTAAAATGAAAGATCCACAATGTCCCTATAAAGAAAGGGCCGAGGATAAAAGTGAGGTCATTACCGAGTTTGTGTCTGTTTCCTCCTTCTACCGTCCACCACTTAAAGGGTATGGCCAGAGTGCTCATGGCGAATACCAATATCCCTGCAAAAGCAGAAACCGTAGAAAATTTATTAAAAGATTTTTTAGGCAGAAAGAATATGGTCAGCCAGGGTATGACCAGATGCAAAATCCTAATGGCTGTTGTCACTTTCATAACGAATTCCCCTTTCTGCCATATTATTCTACAAGGGATTTAGAAATATTCGCCATTTTTTCCAAAAATCCTGATGGATTCGTTACACTGCCGAATCCAATCTAAATGTCCCTTCCATTTTCGTCACAATTTCTTTCCCGATTTCAATTGACGCAGTTGCTGCTGGAGACGGTGCATTTAATACATGAATGGAACGTTTGCCCGGGATGATGAAAAAGTCATCTACAAGGGACCCATCGTCCTTCAAAGCTTGGGCTCTCACACCTGCAGGCCCGGGAACAATATCTTCTTTTTGGATTTCCGGCATTAGTTTTTGGACGTTTTTCATAAATAGCTCTTTTGAAGCAGAGCGGATCATTTCATCCATTCCCTCTTTCATATACTTGCCTGCGAGCTTCCAAAAGCCTTTATATGAAATAACTTCCATGAGGTCAGCCAAATTGATGTCCGTCTTTTTGTAGCCTTCCCGTTTAAAGCTTAGGACCGCATTTGGGCCAACATCGATCGATCCATTAATCATTCGTGTAAAATGAACGCCCAGAAATGGAAAATTAGGATTTGGCACAGGGTAAATTAAGTTTTTAACCAGGCTGCTTTTCTCTGGTTTCAGCATATAATACTCGCCTCTGAAAGGAACAATTTTCACATCGGTTTTTAATTGGGCAAGCTTTGCAATGCGATCGGAATGCAGGCCGCCGCAGTTAATATAGTAAGATCCTCTTATTTCGCCCTTCCTCGTTTCAACAATGACTTCCTGCTCCGTTTCATCAATCGATAATACCTTATGGTTGAGCAGAATGTCGCCGCCTTTTTCCTTAATAACCTCAGCCATCTTTTCTGAAACCTGCTTATAATTCACAATACCTGCCATTGGAACATGAATGGCTTTCATTCCATTGACGTGCGGTTCGATTTCATTCAGTTCGCTTTTACCAATCATCCGGATTCCCAAGCCGTTTTCAAGCCCTCGCTGATACAAGTTTTCCAAAAGGGGCAGCTCGAAATCCTCGCTTGCCACAATCACTTTCCCGCAAATATCGACTTCAAGCTCATGATCCCGGCAAAATTTTGTCATCGATTCACTGCCCTTTTTAGCCAGCCTTGCTTTATAGCTTCCAGGCTTATAATAGATACCCGAATGGATGACCCCGCTGTTATGGCCTGTTTGATGGGCTGCGACGTGGCTTTCCTTTTCCAGGATCGCTACTTTAGCTGCCGGAAACCGGTTTAACAGCTCCATCCCTGTTGAAAGGCCGACAATTCCCCCGCCAATAATGATGTAATCATACATGATCGTCCACCCTTTCTTTTTCTTTTATGCTCTTTTCTTTTAAATAGTTACTTTTAAATTCAGCCCGTTGATTTCCGCTGCGGGCACTTGCTTTCCGAGGGGAGGAATGAGAGCCTCCTCGGCTTCGCCTGTGGGGTCTCCCACTTCCCTCACTTCCCACTGGAGTCAAGTGCCCTCCGCTACAATCAACTCAGTTGTTTAAACTTAATTTGCAGTTTAAAAGCAACAAAATTACGAAAACAGCCTTCATTTATTTATGATCTATCCCGCAAGCTTCTGCCAATAATTCGACGATATGGACCACACGCACCCTATCTTCAAGACCCTCTCGTTTGACTCCAAGGCACATTTGCAAATGGCAGCCGGGGTTGGAAGTGACAATCGTATCTGGTGAGACTTTTTGGACATGCTCCATTTTTGCATCGAGGATTTCCATGGATTCTTCATAGTGGACAATATTATAAATTCCGGCCGAACCACAGCACATATCCCCTTTCGGAAGAGGAACATACGTGATTCCTGGTATGGATTCCAATAGCTGCACTGGATCGCCTGATACTTTCTGTACGTTCAATAGATGGCAGGATGGCTGGTATGTCACAACGCCTGCCATTTCTTTTTGAAAATCAAGTCCGAGTTTGTTTAATATTACACTTACATCTTTATTCTTTTGTACAAACACCTTCGCGCGCTCAGCCCATTCCGGCTCATCTGCGAGCAGGTGGTCATATTCAACGAGCATGGCTCCGCACCCGCCGATACTGTTTACGACAAAATCGAAATTTCCTTTTTCAAAAGCAGCGATATTTTCTTTCGCCAGCTTTTTGGAGGTATTTGTATCCCCGCTATGGTTCTGCAGGGCGCCACAGCAGGTTTGCTCTTTTATGACAGTGACTTCGCAGCCTGCATGCTTCAGCAATTTAATGCTAAGGTCATTTATTTTTGCAAAAAACACATCCATAATGCACCCTGTAAAAAAGGCAACACGCGCTTGGGGGTCACGTTCAGGAGTCTGAGTAGTTCTCCTCAGATGTTTATTGGGCATTTCGATTGCCGGGGTTATTTCCTCAAAAGCACGAAGCTGCTCGGGAAGAATGCCAAGCATCCTGCTTTTGCGTGCGAACGTATCGAGTCTTGTTTTTTGATAAGCCCGAAGTGATGCTCTCATTGTCCCCATCAGCTTTTTATTGGGCAATGCTCTTTGCAATGCCCTTTTTTCCATTAATGGCACCCCTGTGGCGGCGGACTTTACTTCCTTAAATGATTCGAGGATTTTTCCGTATTGCACATTGGTTGGACACGCGGTTTCACAAGCACGGCAGCCGAGGCAAAGCTCCATCGATTCTGTAATTTCCTCAATTGATATTTTTCCTTCAGCAACCATTTGCACAAGATTAATCCGCCCGCGGGGGGAATGTCTTTCTTTTCCCATTGTTGCGTAGGTTGGACAGGCCGGGAGACAATAACCGCATTGGACACAATCAAACGTTTCTCTGTATGCGAGCTGACTAGTCATTGACTAACACAAGCTTTTGCCCTTTTTTCTCGGGAAAAATTTTCCCCGGATTCATAATGTTATTGGGATCCCACGCTTTTTTCATTCTTTTCATCATGTCCAACCCTGCTTCCCCAAGCTCCATTTCCATAAATGGCGCCTTCATTGTCCCGATTCCATGCTCCCCTGAGAGCGTTCCTCCCAGTTCAATGGCTACTGTAAAAATCTCCTCAACCGCTTTTTCTACACGCTTCATCTCTTCTTTATCCTGTTTATCTGTAATAATATTCGGATGCAGATTTCCGTCACCCGCATGGCCGAAAACAACTAGATCTATTTCATACTTTGCTTTAATTTCCTGCAAACGCCGGAACATTTCTGGTATCTTGCTTCTTGGAATGGTGGCATCCTCTGAAATTTTGGTCGGCTTTTTCCTGACGATCGCAGGGGAAACGAGCTTTCTTGCTTTCCAGAGCCTTTCAGCAGACTCCTCATCCCTGGCAATGATCGCTTCTCTTGCCCCCACTCCGAGACAAACCTGTTTGACCTGCTCACTTTCGTCCCTGATGGCAATCGGATGGCCATCAAGCTCAATAAGGATAATCGCATCCACATCTACCGGCAGCCCGATCGGCTGAAATTCTTCAACTGCCCGAATCGAAGACTGATCCATGATTTCCATTTTGGAAGGAAGAATGCCAGACGTAAGTACAGCTGATATAGCTTTTCCTGCATCAATAATATCATCAAATATGACCATCATCGTCTGGGTTGCCTGCGGCCTTGGGATAAGCTGAAGAGTAGCTTCTGTTATAATGCCTAAAGTCCCTTCCGATCCAACAATCAATTTTGTTAAGTCATAGCCCGTGACGTTTTTGACCGTCCGTCCGCCTGTCCGGATGATTTCCCCTTCTGGCGTTACAATCTCCAGCCCCAATACATAATCCTTTGTCACCCCATACTTTAAGCCGCGCGGGCCTCCAGCATTCTCTGCCAGGTTCCCCCCGATTGTTGAAACATGGGAGCTGCTAGGGTCAGGCGGATACATAAGTCCGTGCTGTTTGGCTTCACGGTCAATATCTGCGGTTATGACCCCTGGTGATACAATTGCCACCGTATCCTCCGGGTCGATCACCAATGTCTGGGTCCATCTCGAAAAGTCCAAAACAATTCCTCCATGGACAGGGAGCGGTCCTCCGCTTAAGCTCGTTCCTCTTCCTCTTGGATAAACCGGAATTTTCATTTCATTCGCAAGCTTCACAGCGCCCGCTACTTCCTCCGTTGAGATGGGCTGCAAAATGATCTCAGGAAGATAAGCACCAAAAGACCCATCATATGAATAAGAAACCAAATCTGCTTTTTCCATGAGAATTCGCTTCTCTGATCCCATTATGCTTTTAAGCCGGTCAACAACCTGTTCCGTGATCACATCGGCACCTTCTTTCCTTCCTCTTCGTTTGCTTTCAATTTCTTTCTGACATTTTCGAGATGAATCTTCATAGCATCTGCAGCCGTTGTTTCATCCCGTTCTTTGATGGCTGAGAAAATACTTATATGTTCCTGAAAAACCTGTTCACGCTTCTCCGGCAGTCCTACGTTTTTCTGAAGTGAAAAAGCAATTGCTTTTCGGTATAAATCATCTATGTTTTCCATTACTTGTATCATGAATCTGTTTTTTGTGGCACCTATCAGATGTTTGTGAAAATTAACGTCAGCCTGGTCGCCTACTGCTTCCGGGTTCGTCAGCGTAATCTCGAATTGATCGAGCGCCTGTTTCATTTTTTCCAAATCGGCCTCATCACGACGTAAGGCAGCAATAGCTGCTGCCTGTGTCTCCATAATGATCCGCATTTCCAGAAGCTCAAAAACCTGCTCCACCGGAATTAATTCAATCGCTAAAGAACCAAGCATTTCTGCCATATTGACCTCTTTGACAAAGCTGCGGCCGCCTTGCCTGGATTCAATAATTCCGCTGGCAGATAGAACACTCAATGCTTCTCGAACAGGCGCACGGCTGACGCCAAACAGTTTTGCGAGTTCATTTTCAGATGGCATAGGCTCGTTTTGCGGGAATTTGCCATCCTTAATCATATCTTTTAACTGATCCAACACTTGGGCCGAGATTTTTTTTCGTTCGATTTTCATTGGCTGGTAAGCTCCTTATACAGTGATTTCTACTGAACTGCTTTTCTTCACTCTTATTATATGGAAAAGAATCGCAAACACACAAAGCCCAAGCCCTGCAATATCTGTCATCAAGCCCGGTTTAATTAGCATTAAAGCTCCTGCGAACATAAGAACTCTTTCAACAATTGTGAGTTTTGCGTTCAAATAGTTTCCTAGTGCACTGGCAAGAGCATAGATTCCAAGTGTGCTCGTGATTAAAACAAGAGCGACAGAAACAACAGATAAGGTTTCCCCTTCAGCAGGCTGAAGCAGAATATTTGGGTTATACGCAATCATAAATGGGATAATAAAGCCCGGAAGTGAGATTCTAAGAGCTTCCCATGATGTTTTCATTGCATTAGCACCGGCCAGCCCGGCTGCAGTATAGGATGCCAAGGCTACCGGAGGTGTTATATTGGATAATGCCCCAAACCAGAATACAAAGAAGTGTGCAGCAATCGGATTCACTCCAGCTTCAACAAGGGCTGGCGCAGCTGTAACAGCAACCACGATGTAAAGGGCTGTTGATGGAAGGCCCATACTCAGGACAATACAAGTGATCATGACAACGATCAAAATAAGCCAGAGATTTCCGCCTGTTAGTTCAACAATATTATAGGCTAGTGTGGAACCAATGCCGGTCATTGTCACGACACAAATGATGATTCCAATGGCGGCACAGGCAATCCCTACTTGAATGGTCCCTTTTCCGCCTTCTACAAAGGCTTCAATGGCTTTAGAAAAAGTAATTCTTGAAGATTTATCTTTTGCAAGCCAGCTGGCGATAATAACAGATCCGATTCCCGCAAACCCGGCAAATAGAGCTGTTTTCCCCATCAATAAGGTTGTAATGACAACGATAATCGGGATAAGCAAAACGCCGCGTTCCTTCAGGATTTGTACGACATTCGGTATGTTCTCCTTGCTGATTCCCTTTAAGCCCTGTTTTTTCGCTTCAATATCAATCGCAAAAATAAGCGCGATATAATAGAGGAAACTTGGAATAATAGCTGCCAGGATAACGGTCGTATACGAGATTCCCAGAAAACCGGCCATGATAAAGGCAGCAGCACCCATGATCGGCGGCATAATCATACCGCCAGTAGAGGCAGCCGCTTCTACTGCACCGGCAAACTTCGGCTTCAGCCCAATGGATTTCATCAACGGAATCGTGAAGGCACCAGTTGTCGCTACATTGGCTACCGCACTTCCGCTCAATGAACCTGTCAGTGCACTTGATAAAACTGCAACCTGTGCAGGGCCTCCGCGTTTTTTCCCTGCAATGGCCAATGCCAAATCATTAAATAACTGTGTTGCACCGCTGACCGACAGGAAGGCTCCAAATAGAACGAACATAACGATGAAGGTGGAGGCTGTTGAGAGTGTGAGCCCCAAAACCCCTTCTGTTGTCATATAAAGACGATATAATAGGCGCTCCAATGAAAAGCCGGCATGTCCGAAAATCCATGGAAAATAGGTTCCGAATAAGGCATATACGATCGCTCCGCCGCAAAGAATCGGAATGAAAATCCCCACTGCCCGTCTTGATGCTTCCAATAACACAATAATCGTGATAGCGCCAAATACGTAGTCGATCATAATTGGCTGTGAACCTCTGTCCACGTGAATGGCTGTATAATTCAAAAGCAGATAGCCGAGACCTGCAACCGAAAGAGCTGCAAATAGATAGTCAGGTACTGTAAACCTTTTTTGATTTGAAGACTTTCCTGCAGGATACAGGAAAAAAGTCATGACCAGCAGGAAACCTAGAAAGATTAGATTTCTATAAATCTCTTGAATATTGGATAATCCATTGGAATAGATCGCAAAAATAGAAAACATGACAGCGATAACGGCAGCTGCTTTTTTATACGGCCCCTCCAGCAAGCGCATGCCGCCGCCTGCTTCCTTATCCAAGTCAGTTGGTTTCATTGCTTGTTCACTAGTTGGTTTTGTCATATTGTGCCCTCCTTTATTTCGCTTCCGGCGGTATTAGGTTTTCCGGTATATCAAGCCCGGCTTCTTTAAAATACTTATACGCTCCTGCATGCAATGGAACCGATACTCCATCCAATGCTGTTTCCAATGTCATTTCTTTGGCTGAGCTGTGCACTTCATACATTTCATCAAGGTTTTCATAAAGTGTTTTTGTAAGAATATAGATGGTTTCTTCATCCATTTCCTTCGTAGTCGATAATAGGTTCGGCTGAGCAATTGTATTGATATCTGTCTCAACCCGCGGGTACGTCCCTGCTGGAATCACAAAGCGGTACCAGGTGTCCGAAACAGCATTGATGGCATCCAATTGATCATCTGTCACTTCTAAAACTGATGCTTTAACATTACTCGCATACATATCTGTTACAGCTGAAATCGGAATGCCGGCAGGAAGCGATCCTCCATCCAATCTCCCATCTCTCATAGCTGAAACCGTATCACTATAGCCGAGATATTCTGGCGAAATATCTTTTTTCGTTAGTCCAAGGCCTTCCATCATAACGACAGTCGATTGTTCCGTACCGCTTGCCTGTGGTCCTACAGAAAAGCCTGTTCCTTTAATATCATCAATCGTTCCTGTTTTCACTTTGTCATTCATTAGGACAAAATGCTCCACGTTCGGCCAGAGCATTGAAATCGTGCGAAGATCCTCATAACGTTTTCCTTCAAACGAGCCATTTCCGGCATACGCTTGGGAAGAAATCAATCCTTGTAAAATAGCTAACTGTGCTTCCCCTTCACGAAGGAGCTCAATGTTTTCAATGGAACCGGCAGATGACTGACCGCTCGCTTGGATTTTCTCGCCCTTTAGGTGACTGCTCCATACATTGGCCATTCCGACTCCAATTGGATAATATGTACCTCCAGTTGATGCCGTAGCGACTGAAACAAATTTTTTGTCTTTGTTTTCAGCAGCAGTCTGCACGCCAACAATCGTGATAAACACGAGTGTGAAAATGGATATAACAATCTTCCACTTTTTTTGAATCATATATTTCCACCCCTTTGGTAAAATGTAAGCGCTTTTTATAACTTGTATTACAAGTATACAAGAATACGCAATTATAATTCAATGAAAATTCTAATTTTTTGTTTTATTATGTAAAATCAGATGCTAAATTCCTTGGTATATCGGGCTTTTTCAACATTAAATAGTACATATTACCTATTTTACTTAGTAGAGTCTTCTAAATAAGAACCAGGGTATTGAACAAAAAAAAGGCCAGTTTCCTAAATTAAGAAAATGGCCTTTTACTTATAGTAGCTTCCCCATATAATACTCATCGACAAACTCGCCGTTTATTAGCAATGAGTGTTTTTTAGTACCTTCGATTCCAAATCCGGCTTTTTTGTACAGTGCCACTCCCGCTTTGTTTTTTATAACCGTTTTGAGCTCAAGCCGGTGGATGCTGTGCTCCCCGGCCCATGCTTCCAATTCCTCAAAAAGCTTGGTGCCAATTCCCTGGCCCCTATGCCCGCGGTCTATCCCAACAACCAAATAGGCAGAGTGTTTGTTTCTCCTGGCAGTGCCGCCAATGGCCATTAAAAATCCGACCAATTGGCTGTCATTCTCCGCCACAATGATGGTTGAATTGTCTTCTTTCTCAATCGCTTCGATTCTCTTTCTTTGTGCTTCCGGTGTGGTCTGTCTTTCGCCAGGTTCGAAAAGCATGTATTCTGCCTCGTTTTCTACCTGTGTAATCAAGTTAGCCAGGGCTTCGGCATCGGATGGTTTTATGTGCCGGATCATTGGATAGTCCCCCCTTTATTTGACTATTAAACTAGTATCCTTTTTTTTGTTATTCGACAAAATTCGTACGAAAACATTATTTGAAAGACACAAGTCACGTTTTTTCGCATTTGCAGAGAAGTAATTCATTGCAGTAAATGGTACCATTACCTCTCAACCGTCCGAGCCAATATCGCACCAGCAACGAGTCCCCAGACGGGTGCGCTGATGTGGAGGAAGGAGATGCCGGATAGGGTGACGATGAAGGCGGCGAGTGCGCTTAGGCGGTAGCGGTTGCCGGAGAAGCCCATTTGCAGGCTTGAGTGTAAAACGCCAATCAGCGCGAAACCGGCTAAGAGGGAGACAAATGCCTGTGGGAGCGATTGGATAAAGGGCACGATTTTCCACGCAAAGATTCCAAATACGATAGTGATGACACCCGATACGACTGCACCCATATACCTTTTCTCCCTTGGCCCCGAATCCGGCCCGGCACAAATAGCGCTCATCATTCCAGCGATGTTAGCACACTGTCCGCCAAAGAAACTCGTAATCACAGAAAAGACGCCGCTCGAAGATACAATTTTTCGAATGGGCGGCTCGAAGTTAGAGCTTTCCAGTGCTCCTATTCCCGGTGCAGCGTCATTGCTTAAAATCAGCATGGCCAGCGGAAGTGCAATCGTCACGAGACCCATCCAGGTGAATTCCGGTACCTGCAGTGACGGCAGAAAATAGGTAATTTCTTTGGCAGGGTTCAGGTCCGCTGTAAAAAACAAAACCACAAAGGCTGCAACAACAGCTGCCAGTACCGGCGGAAATTTCTTAACATACCTTGTAAAAAGAAGAAAACTGATTAAAGCGGCCCCTCCCACCAGAGGCATGTCTTGGATCGCCGGAACGAGCTGCACCACATAGCCGGCCACAAGCCCTCCCAGCATCGATGCGATGACTTCTTTCGGCACCCACCCAATAATTTTTGTAAAAAGCCCGGTGATGCCGACCAGAAAAATAAGCAATCCCGACATCACATAACCGCCAATCAGCTCGGGATACGTATACTGAGCAGTGACTGTCGCCAAAAAAGCGGCACCTGTTATCGAATGTCCGCCCGTAATCGGAATCCTGTAAAGCAGCGGCATAAGGATACTGTAAACGCCCCCGAAAAAATAAACTGCAAACATCCAGTTGATGGTTTGCTGATCGGTAAATCCCCCGGCAGCCGCGGCCTGTAAAATAATAAGCGCCGGGCCTGTCATCACCAGCGTGCTTGCAATAATTCCCGATGATATATTTTCACCCGTCAAATCCCGGATCACTGAATATTTATGTAATTTTTCGTTTGAGCTGTATTCGCTGTGCCTTTCCTCTGGCAAACCCATGTCCCCTGCCCCCGACTTTCCATTATTTTAATTACTATCATGATTTTAAACACAAAAATTGTCAAACTATTTCGCATAAGGGAGCATTTTTAAAATAAAAAGCTCTGTTAATCAATAATGTTTATATTTCAAACATAAAAAAGACCATCACATTTCGATGGTCTTCTTAAACTAATCCACCAGTTAGAATAAGGACTTCAGAAATAACCTTTCCTAGTCATCACCCCTGTTAGCTTAACCTTGATAAGGTGTAAGCTAATTCTTTACCTTGCAGCTCTGAAGAAAGGGTGTAATGATAAATTTATCAAGATTGATGCTCCAAAATCAAATGCTCCAGAATCTTAGGAAGCTGTTCAAAGGCAAATGGTACATGCAGCCGCTCTGTTTTTTGATGAGCATCCCTTCCTATCGGCCCAACATTGATAACAGGTGCTTTGAATTGGGACATTTCATCAAAAGGAATGGAATACAGCTCCTGTCCTCCAGGAAGGTTTGAATTATATCTTTCCATTTCAGATAAGTCTCCCTGTAATCCTGCATAGCTTAAATCTGAGATACCGTTAAAATAGTCAACTGCATGAAGATCCTTACCAAACTCTTCTTTTGTAAAGCGAACGAGAGTATGTGACAGAGACTGGATATCCTTATGTTCTGCCGTATTAATGGCCGGATAGTACGGCGGTGCATAGAACAAGACGATCATTGGCCCTAGTTCCTGGCAAAGCATGGACATTTGGTCTGCAATTTGAATGGTTTGTTCACGAATGTCGCCTTGTGTATCTCTGGCAATGGACCGTTCCAGAATGGTGATGTAATCTTCACTTGTCTTCTTAACAGCAAAGTCCCTTAATTGCTCATAGAAGAATACGCGGATAGCTGGTACTTCTTTAATTTCCAGGTTAAATGAACGGTACCTTTCTACAATAAAACTTTCCATTTTCTTCGCTGCGATTTCAGCTGCCCGCTTCATTTCCTCCATCACATCAGCAGCCGTTTTCTTCATTAATAATAGATTATATAAGCTGACAGAACGGTGTGGAATTTGAGTAGAATATTCTTTTTTCAAGTCTTTTTGAAGCAGGAGAGTCGGCGGCGGACTGATCTTGCCATTCACAGTTTCGCAAAACATTTTATTCCATTCAATTTCCTGTGTTAGAACGGATGACATCCACCCGGCATTGATACCGGAGAACGGCTCGCCCACATGTGTTTCCCGGCCAAAGCAAAGTGCTCCGGGCATAATTTTCCCGATTGATCCCGTGTAAAAATAACATTTCTCATCTTGAGGAACTTGGGAAAACATCGGCTCTGAATTGAGGAATAGAGTGTAAGTTAAATCATATTCTTTCGAAATATCCAGAAGCTTCGGAATCACTTCCCGCATTCCCCTTGAATTCACCTCTTCATCAGGAACAGTCAGCAAAAGCAAATTGATTTTCCAATCTTCACTAGAAGCCTTCTCGATAATCGACATATGCTGAACGAGCCCGCATTTCATATCCATCGTCCCTCTTCCAAACAGCCATTCTCCTGTTTCAAGATCTGCCCTTACATCAGCAGGAAGACGGTCAGCACGTTCCTTCAGTGCCCTGGTTAACTCTTCCGGATAAAAGGCAAGATGCTTTAAATCACCATAATCATCAATATCTACGACATCAAAGTGGCTGATCATTACAACCGTTTTCTCAGCCTCGTCATGCCTATACAGAGCAGTCAGAACAAACCTGCCATCTGCCATCGGATGATTAATAATTTGTGAGGGATGTTTTTTAAAATAAGGAATATCCCTTAACAACTGCTCCACCCTTAGCGGAAAATGCTTTTCCCCTTCAGTTAATGTAACACTTGGAATAGATACAAGATCGCATAAAGTGGACTTTAATTGCTCTGGTGACTGAAATGAATATTTATGTTTCATACAAAAGACTCCTTTGCCTTGTAATGATGAATAAAACGTTCAAGCCTGTTCAATCCTTCCTTGAGGATTTCCATGGAGTAAGCGTAAGAAATTCGTATATAGCCTTCCCCATACGGTGTAAAGGCACTGCCGGGAACAACGGCCACCCCTCCTTCGTGGAGGAGCCTGGTTGCAAAGATGTACGAATCCGAAAAACCATCAGGTATCTTCGGAAAAATATAGAAACTTCCTTGGGGCTTTTCCGTCTCCATCCCCATCCGATGAAGCCTTTCATATACATAGTCCCGCCTTTTTACATAAGCCTCATTCATCCACTCAGGATCATTGCGTCCAAATTTCAACGCCTGGATGGCTGCATACTGGCTCGTAATGGGGGCACAAACCACATTATACAAATGCACTTTTACCATCTGCTCAGTTATGGATGCAGGTGCAAGTGTATAGCCAATCCTCCAGCCAGTCATGGAGTGGGACTTGGAGAGCCCATTAATCAAAATGGTCCTTTCTTTCATACCATCTAATGCGGCAAACGAAACATGCCGGCTCCCGAATGTATTTTCACTGTATATTTCATCAGAAATAACATATAAATCCTGTGCCTTTAGCCATTCTGCTAGAGGTTCCATCTCCTCTTTTGTCAGTATAACTCCCGTTGGATTGGATGGATAGTTAAATAAAATCGCTTTCGTTTTATTGGTAACGGACTGCTTCAATAATTCAAGGTCCGGTTTAAATCCATTTGCCGAGGTATCCACCAAGACAGGCTTCGCTCCGCAGAGTACAATCAATGGAATATACCCGGGATAGGCAGGAGCTAATACAACTACCTCATCCCCTTCCTCCAAAATGGTGCGGAAGGCGGCATCTAATGCTTCACTGGCGCCAATAGTAATGATGATTTCGTCCTCTGCGTGATAGAAAAGGCCATACTTCTCTTCAAAGAAAGATTGCACTTCTTTTCTTAGGCTTAACAACCCTGCATTATGGGAGTAACTTGTATAATCCGCATAAAGGGACGATATCGCTGCTTCTTTAATATGTGCTGGCGTCGGAAAGTCCGGCTGTCCAATAGTAAGGTTCACCGCACCTGGAAAATGGACCAGCTGGTTAGAAAATTTTCTTATTCCTGGGGTTTCAAGACCCAGAACACGTGCGTTCATTGACAGTGCCATGTTCATCAACCTTTCATCAACATGCTATTTCTGGAAAAACTCCGGCAGCCATATAGACAATGCAGGGACATAGGTAATCACTAGCAAAGAAATAATCATCGACAATAAGAACGGTAGGATGGCCATCGAGATCTTTTCAATCTTCACACCGCTCACACTCGAAGCGACAAATAAATTAACACCGAGTGGCGGAGTGATAAAGCCGATGGCCAGGTTTGCCACCAGGATGACGCCAAAATGAATCGGATCTACACCAACTGCAGTCACAATCGGCAAAAGAATTGGCGTTAAGACAACCAAAGCAGAAATCGTATCTATAAACATCCCAACGATTAGCAAGAGCAAATTAATTACAAGCAGGATCACGAATGGATTGGTTGATAGATTCGTAATAAAATCTGCAATACTTGCAGGTATTTGCTCAAGAGTCATAATATAAGCGAATGATATAGACAGACCGATAATGATCATTGTTGTCGCATTAATGACGACAGCTTCCCTGAAACTGTCGTATAAATCCTTCATAGATAATTCTTTATGAACAAACACACCGATAATAATGGCATACACAACGGCTACTACTGCAGCTTCGGTTGGCGAGAAGATGCCTCCATAAATTCCGCCGAGGATAATGACCGGTATGAGCAATGCCCATTTTGCATCATATAATGCTTTTAATAGTTCTTTTGTAGAATAATTGATTCTCTTTTCCGGCTTGTAATCACGCTTTTTAGATATGAGAAACGAGACAATCATCAAGCCCGCCCCAAGGATGATTCCCGGAAGAATCCCCGCCAGGAACATGCTACCAACAGATACTCCCCCAATGACACCATAGAGGACAAAAGGAATACTTGGCGGAATAATGACACCAATTGAACCGGAGGCAGCAGCCACTGCAGCAGAAAACCCTTCCCCATAGTTTTTTTCCCGCATGGAAGGAATCATGAAGGAACCAATCGCTGCCACAGTCGCAGGACCGGAACCCGAAATGGCAGCAAAGAACATGCATGAGACCACGGTCACTAAGGCGAGTCCGCCAATCATCCATCCAACAAGTATCGTGGCGAGGTTTAACAGCCGTTTGGAAACTCCGCCTTTTCCCATTAGTATTCCTGCAAGCATAAAGAACGGAATGGCCAATAACGGGAAGGAATCTAGTGAGGTAAAGGCTTTCTGAGTCATAATCGTCAGCGGCAAAGTGGTTGTAAAGTAAATCGTCAAAAGTGCAGAAGCACCCAGTGCGATGGCAATTGGAACACCGATTAATAAGAAGACGATTAGTGAAATAAACAGAATGGCAACTGTCAAACTGCTTCTCCTCCTTCACTTCTGACAGGCGTTTTCCATATAAACCAAAGCTGCTGAAGAAGGCGGATTGACATTCCAGCACCGCCCAAAGGAATAGCCAGGAATGGAATCCACATCGGCAGCTGCATCGCTGGGGTCGTTTGTCCATTCTTCAAACTACTAAAGACGAGCTGTGTGCCCAATACAGCAAGGAATAAGGCGAGAATAAACCATACGAGAATCGATAGGGTATCAAGCACTTTTTTAAAAGAATCCGAGAATAAATTTCTAAATGCCTCTACGCGAATATGTGCACGGAGCCTTACCGCATAACTTGCTCCAATCCAAACCTGCCAAATATGTATATAGCGGGCAAGCTCTTCTGTCCAGCTGGGCGCAGAATCAAATACATATCGTCCCACCACCTGGGCAAAAATGAGGATGACCATCCCAGCCAAAGTGAGAACCAGAAAAACTTCTTCCAGATATTTATCTAATCGTTTCATAGCATTCTCCTTGTTTTGAATGTTTAAGGAAAGCCCGCCTAACTCCGTATCAAACGTAGTAAGCGGGCCTGTTATTGCCTGTTTAATTGTTTGCTTCTAGTGCCTGGTTTACCAGATCTTCACCAATCTCAGGAATATACTTGTCATATACAGATCTGGATGCTTCTCTGAAGGCATCCTTCTGTTTATCAGTCAGCTCATTAACCTGCATGCCGCCTTCTTTAAGCTTGTCCAAAAACTCTTTATCCTGCTTTTGAGCAATTTCACGTTGTTCATCCCTATATTCAAGTGAGGCTTCTGTAATTACTTCTTGCAAATCCTCCGGCAGATTATTGTAAAAATCATTGTTCATCAATAGAATCGTAGCAGCATACACATGGCCACTCATAGTTAAGTAGTCCTGCACCTCATAAAACTTGTTTGTGTAATAAAGGGAAATAGGACATTCCATAGCGTCGTATGTTTTTTGCTGAAGAGCAGTATACAGCTCTCCAAAAGCAAATGGTGAAGCATTAGCCCCGAAAGATTTAAAAGTATCTGTGTGGACAGGATTTTCCAGGGTACGAAACTTCATTCCCTTTAGATCCTCAGGACTTTCAATCGGTCCGTTGTTGTTGGACATATGTCTGAAACCATTTTCGGCAAACACTAGACCTTTCAGATCATTATTCTCGAGATCCTTCAATAGGGTCTCCCCTAATTCCCCATCCAATGCCTTATAAGCAGCTTCGTTGGAGTTAAACAAGAATGGAAGGTCAAACACCATGAATTTTTTGTTAAAAGAAGCAAGCGGGGCTACTGCAGGAATCGTCATCTCAACATTCCCAAGCTGGACTGCTTCAATCGCTTCACGGTCAGACCCATAAAGAGACCCATTTGGGTAAAGCTGTACTTCGATTCTACCGTTTGACCGTTCCTCCACATTTTTTTTAAATGTCTCTGCGGCAATATGGCTGGATTGTTCTTCAGGAACGAGATGGGCAATACGGATCGTATATTTATCTCCGTCCCCCCCCTCTCCCCCGCTGGATTTACTATCTCCTGCAGTAGGCCTTCCGCAACCGCTGACGATTAGGACTGCAATAAGCATCGTGAGCCATAACAACTTCTTCATTAAAATTCCCCCTCTTTTAAATAAATTTGTATTCGCTTGCCAACCTGCTGCATGTGATATTCCATCTTTATTTTAGCTAATGAAATATCTCTATCTTTTAAAGCATTGACAATGGATTTATGCTCCTCAACAGCATCCTTGACACTAATTGGGAGGGTTTTTGATAATAATAGAAAAGCACGGTTAACCCCTTTGTTCAATTGTTTAATCATTTCTGCCAATGTTTTATTTTTGTTTCTTTCTGCAAGTAGCAAATGAAAGGCCAAATCCAAATCATTGAATTCTTGATAATCCAGATCCTTAATGGTTCTTTCCTGCATCTCAATATTCTTTTCCAGGTCAGATATCAAAGCCTCATCAAGCGTAAATTCAATCGTTTGAATATTGTAAGCTTCAAGAACAGAACGAACTTCCAAATAATCGAGGGCCTCCGACGGCGAATAGGAAGCAACTACCGCCCGCTTCCCCTTTTCCATGACAATCAAGCCATCCTGGGCAAGAAGCTGAAGGGCTTCTCTTAATGGTGTCCGGCTTATCCCTAAATCTCCTGCTACCTTTTCCTCAGGTAGCACATCACCTGGGGAAAGATCTCCGGAAATAATAGATTGTTTAATAATGTCATAGGCTTGTTCACCTAGTGAGCGTTCCTTTGCAATTTTTTTCATCTGATGCCTCCAAAATTCAACTGTATACTGTATACAGTTATAATAACCTCTGTTAAAATAAATGTAAACAAATTTTTAAAAAATTATAAATATTCTAAGAGTGGAGATGAATTAGCATTGTTTAACGATCTTCTAAAGATTCTCGGTAAAGAAAAAGTAAGCAAAAGCGAAACTCAGCTTTATAACCACAGTAAAGATGAATCCTATCATCCTCACACAGAACCCGATGTGGTCGTTTTCCCCTCCTGCACCAAAGATGTCCAGCTGGTCGTACAGTACGCCCATAAACATGCCATTCCACTTGTTCAGTATGGAGCAGGATCAGGACTTGAAGGCCAAGCTATTCCCATTAATAAAGGAATAAGCATAAACTTTGAGAAAATGAATCGGATTGTTTCTTTCCGGCCTGAGGATATGATGGTAACTGTTCAGCCCGGCATTACCCGTCTACAACTGAATGAACAGCTAAACCGTCATGGTCTTTTCTTTCCGGTTGATCCGGGTGCAGATGCCACCATTGGTGGCATGGCTGCTACGAATGCGAGCGGGACAGCTGCTGTTAGATATGGAACGATGAGAGATCAAGTGTTAAAGCTTGAAATCGTCCTTCCTGACGGGAGGTTGATTCAAAGCGGAAGTCTTGCAAAGAAATCATCCTCTGGCTATCACCTAAACGGAATGTTTGTTGGGTCGGAAGGAACTCTAGGTATTTTTACTGAAATTACCCTAAAGCTTTCCGGCATTCCGGAACATATTCTCGCCGCGCGCTGTTCCTTCCCGGATATACGGGCATGTGCGAGTGCGGCAGAATCCATCCTCATGGCCGGCATTCCAGTTGCACGAATGGAGCTCGTCGATCAGGTTAGTATGATTAAAGTGAATGAATACAGCAACACCTCCTACCCTGCTGCCCATTCACTCTTTTTCGAGTTCCACGGAAATCAAAGCGGTGTGGAGGAAGACTCCAAATTGGTTGAAATGATTGTGGTAGAAGCAGGAAGCAAGGATTGGGTAGTCGAAGCCAAATCAAAGGAGCGGGCTATGTTGTGGAAAGCACGCCATTACTTAGCCTATGCTTTCCGACATCAGAATCCCTCTTTGAAAGCCGGCGGAACCGATGTATGTGTTCCGATTTCAAAACTGGCTGAACTGATCGTCTTTGCAAGAGAAATCATTGACCAGGAAGGGATAGAGGGAGGCGTTCTCGGCCACATTGGAGATGGAAACTTTCATACCATTTTTCTTTATGATCCCGAAAATTCTGTTCAAATGAAAGCGATAGAAAAAATTGACGAACAAATCGTTAGCCTTTCCCTTTCGTATGGAGGTACATGCACGGGAGAACATGGAGTGGGATTGGGAAAAATAAAATACCAACAGGAGGAACACGGGGAAGCCTTAGAACTTATGTATGGGATAAAGCAGCTGATTGATCCGAAGAAGATTATGAATCCTGGGAAGGTCTTGCCGGTGAGGGTGTTGAAGTGAGGATATTAATGATACCTGTATTTTAAACAGGTGGAGACATTTTATTAAAAATTGATATAAAAAACTGTGCAGCTTTCATTTGGAGAAAAATTACCATTAATAATATCGTCAGATTTTCCCCATCCTATAAAAAGAAAAATATATTTGGAGGTAATTTCATGGCACAGTTAAGAGATATCATGACATCAAATGTTGTTACTGTTAACGAAACACAAACCGTACAGGAAGCTGCAGCGTTAATGAGCCAATATAATATCGGAGCTATCCCAGTAGTAAATAACAGCAGACAAATAGTTGGAATTGTAACGGATCGTGATATTACCCTTCGTACGACAGCACAAGGTGAAAATGCTCAAACACCAGTATCTCAAGTCATGACTGCACAGCAAATCGTACAAGGCACACCTGATATGGATGTTCATCAAGCATCAAATTTAATGGCACAGCAGCAAATTCGCCGATTGCCGGTAACCGAAAATGGACAAATAGTGGGAATGGTTGCTTTAGGTGATTTAGCCGTACAAAATCAATATGCAAACGAGGCAGAACAGGCATTACAAAGTATTTCAACTCCTTCCGCACCTCAACAATAGTAAGGGGTTACTTGATTGTCATAAAATAATAAATAGCACAGACCAGGCCTGGGTCTGTGCTAAAATTCAACCTTTTGTTCAACTCTTCTGTTCAATAGCAAAAGAAGTGACTTTACTTATGCCGTAAATCGTACCCAATCGTTAAGTGAATACTTTTACAAGAACCCCACGAAGAAAATACGATAGCATTTTCGAAGATCACGCGCCTTCCGCTCCAATCAACTCAGTAGTAAACTCAGTTAGCCGCCCAAAAGAAACATACTTTACGAAATAGCCTTTTTAAAAAAGGGTTCTTAACAGTTATAAAAATTGACCAGCATCTATGCTAGTGGATTTTTTCCCCTTAACCTGCTTTAACGTCGCTACTATAAGAAAGCTAACAATCACTAATAATAGCCATGAACTCACCTTTCCTAGATGAACAAGACTCCATGCATCGGTTTGGTTTGGATATTCCCAAGCTCCAAAGAACGTAGCGATATTTTCGGCTATCCATATAAAAAATCCGATGAGCACAAAAGAAAGTCCGAGTGTCATACTGTAACGACTTCCATCAACCTCGTATGTGACCCATGATTGCCAAAAGGCGATCATGACAAGTCCAGATAACCACCAACGAACATCAATCCAATAATGGTGGGTGAAAAAATTCAAATAAATCGCAGCTGCAAGAGGTACAACTACCAAAAAGGGTGGCCACTTAACCAGTTCAACCTTTAACCTCCTCCACGCCTGGCAAAGATAACTCGCTACACTTGCATACATGAATCCGCTATACAAAGGCACTCCAAAAATTTTGAAATATCCTTGCTCTGGATAAGACCAGGAGCCCATATGTACCTTAAAAAGTTCAAGAGCAAGGCCAATAAGGTGGAACAATGTGATAACCTTTAGTTCGTCCTGTGTTTCAAGCCCAGAACGTACCATCCACCACTGCATCAGAAGGCAGATGATAAGCAGCCAGTCATAACGTGGAAGGAAGGGAAGAGGCATGAATTGTGTAAAAGCCAAAGAGGCAAAAATAACGACAGGAAACAAACATGATAGGGCCTGCTCCCAACCAAAACGAAAAAGTTGTTTTAGCGCTCTCATAATTTTTGCCTCCATTTTTATATTCATGAGTAACTCTCCCCTTTTATGAAATAACGGAAATGACATCTTTCTATTCCTTTCAATTATTCCTACTTTTATTTATCCTGGGTGCCTTCATCACTTCGGTATTCTAAAATATCTCCGGGCTGACATTCTAATGCTTTGCAAATTGCCTCTAATGTTGAAAATCTGATTGCTTTTGCCTTTCCATTTTTCAAAATAGAAAGGTTAGCCATTGTGATTCCAACCCTCTCTGAAAGTTCTGTTACGCTCATTTTCCTTTTCGCCAACATCACATCAATATTGATTATAATTGCCATGTTAATCACCTCAGACCGTTAAATCATTTTCTGATTTTATATCAATCGCTTCTTGTAAAAGTTTTTGGAGAACAGCCGCAAAGACTGCGATCACCATCGAAGCAAAAGGAACAACCAATCCGACAAAGATGACACCTGGAGCGTCGTCTTTCTCCGCAAAAAGATAGAAGAGCGGCAATACTAGCACATGTAAACAGCTGATTGTGATTGCACAGTATTTGATTTTCTTTAAAGCATTTACAGAAACTTGCGAGAAAGCTTTATTATTGTCAATATAGCGTAAAAGTTTGAAAGCCTGATACAAAGCAAAGTAAAAAGGGATCGCCGAAGCATAAAAAATAATGGAAACGAGATATTTTATATAAGCAAACTCAGGAAGCAATTCTGCTGTAACATTCCCTATCTCAGGCACCAAAAAGATGCACAAAGCAAGAACTGGGACTCCCAAAAGAATAACAGCTATTTTTAAAAACAACGTTGTAACTTTTTTCATAAAAAGCACCTCACATATTTATTATCAAATTGAATTTAACACATATTTTATCGTTTTACAATAAATAATTAATGATTATAATTACATTTTTATTGATATGGAAATATCCCTTTAATTTTAGACAAAGATAAAAAGCATTCCTCAATACAAAGAAATGCTCTAAACTTTAAACAATCAATTTATAACTTGTTCTGCTAACCTGCCCCGTTTTGTTAAAGAAAACAATTAGGTAATTTTCCTAATTACTATTTTCCTGTACATCCCATTTAGCATTATTGGGGTATCTTCTTCTACTATTATATTTTTATTATTGTTAAGATATATTTCTTCAAAACTCCTACCAATATCAGTTCCTAATACACTAATAATGGGTCTTAAAAGCATTTTAGGTAACGAAAGTTTACTATTTTGAGGTGTGAATTTATCAAAAAATATTATTTTCCCATCCGTTTGTAAAACTCTAACCATCTCTTTAAAACACTTATTTGCATCACACTACAGATAGAATCAGATTTGCTACTACATAGTCGAAAGATTCATTATCGCTAAAAACATCACTTGTTATGTCAATGTTACAAATGGTACCTTTATTAAATCAGGTTCCCCCACTCTTCCATTGCGGCGGTTTCTCCATCCAGCCGTTATGGATCATGCTTTGGGCTCCACGGTGGATGTACTCGAAATGTCTTTAAAGAAGTGCCTGCTTTGGTGGTGCCATTTCGCAGGATGAAGGCCGTACGGATTGCGTTTTTTCCTAAAGGTAAGCTTAAAAAAGGCAAAAAAAAGAACCTCCTAAGAGGCCCCCTGTTCTTTCCGGTCAAGATAGAAACTTAATACTTGCTTGAGGGATTGGTCCAGCTGCACCCATTCATCAAGTTTGTAATTATTTAAAACCTTTGCAAGGTTTGGCTTAATGCCGATTAATTTTATGATGCTGCCGGTCATGAAGTTCAATGTTTTGATAAGCTGGGTGAATTTTTCAATGCCTTTGTCCTCCACTTCCCCAACTGCGGTAAGATCAAAGAGGATTTCACCATATTCACCGGCAAACACAGACTTTAGGCAGCTTTCGGATATCACATTGATTTTATCTGCTGTAATATCCCCAAATAAAGGGATCAGGCACATGGATTCCGATAGAGGGATAAATGGGCCTGACAAGTGATTCAAGCGGATCAGTACCTGCTCAAGCTCTTCCTTTTTCTCCAAAAGCTCAAAATCGGTGGAGGCAAGTCGTCCCTGCAGCTCCAACAGCTTGTTCATCAGGACTTCATTCGAGCTGTCTTTCGGCAAAAAAATCATATTGGCACAATCATCGCTGTCCCATAAAATATGAACATCAAATAATGCAAGCGGAGCATCCTTTGTCTTCATGTTCAGCTCCAGCTTAACAGGTTCCATCCCGGTCCCCCTGCTGTAATGGACAAGCTTTTCAATGCTTTCCTCATCTATTATACCCTTCAAATTTCCATCGCTAAGGTCAAAGCTATCCCTCGCCAAAGTGGAATAGCTAAGAATTTCTCCGTTTCTGTCAGCTTTTAAAAAAGCGAGCGGAAGCGTTTGATTAAAATATTGCATTTTGCTGTCCTCCCGCCTGATAGTTTTGCAGCCATTCCTTCGTTTCGAGCAAATCACGTAAAATAACGGTGCCTTCCGCACAATAAGGAACCAGATCATATTTACCCGCTAAACGCCCTCCTAAAAGTACGGCCGGTTTGTGCCGAAGCTTTGCACATTCGGCAGCATATTCCTTAAGCTTTGGCAGGTGATAAACAATGCTTACAGACAAGCCTATCACATTCGGCTTCCATTCTTTTGCGGTTTTAAGCGCGTATTCCAAAGGCAGGCTCGGACCAAAACATTTCGTTTCCCAGCCATTCTCTTCAAATAAGCTATTGACCATTTTCAGGCCAATATAATGCTGCTCGCCGTCCAGGCAAAGAAACATGGCTTTTTGTCCTGATTCTATTTTATCTCGGCTATAAGCCAGTTTTGACAGCACAAAATCACATGTAGCCGTAGCTAAATGTTCATCCGCAACCGTTATTTTATTCGTCTCCCAGAGAAAGCCGATATGCTGCATGGCAGGCGTAATCAGATTTTGATAGACTTCCAGGCGTGATAAATCCCGATGCTTCTGAAGATGCTCCCACACTTTCGCAGAATCTCCTTCCAGTAAAAAAGAAGCAAGCGTCTCAGCATACTGCATATTACACCTCTCCCTTCACTGGTTCGCCTTTCAGTACAGCAATTGCTGCGGATAAATAAAGAGTGAACGCTTCTGCTTGCTGTTCGTCCTCTCCTTTTACTTCTCTCAGAACAGTGTGAATTAGTTCAAAATTGTCAATCAAATGCTGTGTCTTCATCCCATGCTTTGTTAAAATGCCATTAAGCCAGAAGGCATAATCCGTGAAAAATGCAGCTTGATTTAATTCATAGGCCGACTGGAGATGCTTCATATGGTGATGGTTATCTTCGCGGCACTTCTCTTTCCCCTTCTCGCCGAATCGCTCAAGCAAGGAAGGTTCCCGTTCATAAATCATTTCGGTTACTTTATTGACGATCCCATCAAAATTCACTTAGCCACCACCTTGTATTGCGACACTTTCGGAACCACCGCAGCCAATTCCTGGTCGGGGTACTTTTTCTCCAAATCATGGATTCTCTTAAAATCTTCGCTTCGAACCCAATTTAAATAGCTTTCCTTTGTATCAAAAATCAGCTGGACAGTCAGCTCGCCCGGGCGCTTATCATTTTGCAGCAGCAAAAAGTCTACAAACCCCTCAGCACCATCGACCGACCGTGAGCGATTTTTATATATGTGAATGACTTCTTCCGATTTTTCATCGGGAACATCAAATGTTGAAAAAACCGTATACATGTATTCTCCTCCTATTTTCGGGAGTTTTCAGGCTTCTCAAGTATAACATAGTGTTGGAGTTTGTTCTTTTTGGAGGGTTTGGAGATGTTTCATTGCGCAGGCGGATAAGCCGATTAATTTAACTGCTATGCGGTTTCTGGACGTTCATCTGTTCTTTAACTACCATATTCTCTCCCTCTCCTCATTTTTGGTCGTTAATCCGGCTCTTTAACTTCCATATCCCTTCCATATCCCTTCCATCTCCTCGCTTTTGGTCGTTAATCCGGCTCTTTAACTTCCATATCCCTTCCATCTCCTCATTTTTGGTCGTTAATCCGGTGCTTTAGCTACCATATTCTCTCCCTCTCCTCGTTTTTGGTCGTTAATCCGGTTCTTTAACTTCCATATTCTTTCCGTCTCCTCATTTTTGGTCGTTAATCCGGTTCTTTAACTTCCATATTCTCTCCCTCTCCTCGCTTTTGGTCGTTAATCTAACTCTTTAACTACCATATCCATTCCATCTCCTCATTTTTGGTCGTTAATCCAGCTCTTTAGCTACCATACTCTTTCCGTCTCCTCATTTTTGGTCGTTAATCCAGCTCTTTAGCTACCATACTCTCTCCGTCTCCTCATTTTTGGTCGTTAATCCAGCTCTTTAGCTACCATACTCTTTCCGTCTCCTCATTTTTGGTCGTTAATCCAGCTCTTTAGCTACCATACTCTTTCCGTCTCCTCATTTTTGGTCGTTAATCCAGCTCTTTAGCTACCATATTCTCTCTCCTCATTTTTGGTCGTTAATCCTTCTTATTAACTACCTTTGCCGCCCTTCTCCGATTTTTGGTCATTAAGATAACGTAAGCCTTTATTTATTACTGCCATGTATTGCCGTATTCAATTTCATCCATTAGCTCTAATTATCTCAGCCTTAAGCCTGAGAGAAAGATATGTCTCTGGCTCGTTATGGCTCCTGTTCATCCGCGTTAAGATGATACATGTAACAATTGTTAAGTTTTTCCTGCAAACAAGGTCTGATTTTGGCGAAATAGGTCGTACGAATTATTAGTATTTTAAAGGAAAAATGGTTATTATTACCTATTTTCTGTGTATAATTAGATCTTGAGTGCAAATTTTGACTATTAGGGAGCAAGGAGAATGTTTATGAAATTATTGAAGCTGATTGTACAGAGAAAAATTTTGGTCGGGTTAATAACGGTATTGATTTTAGCCATCGGCAGCTATTCTATTCTTGAATTGGATAAAGAGTTGATGCCGCCTGTGACGATGGATGGAGCTTATGTGGAGATCAGCGCTGGTGAGATGGCTGCCATAGAAGTGGAGCGATCGATCACCAACCCCTTGGAGCAGCAAATCAGGGGGATTGACGGAGTAGAAGGCATTGACTCGACAACGACAATCGGGCGGAGCTCTCTTCAAATAACCTTTGAACAGGGCCGCGGCGATGACCTTTTTAAGGAAGTAGAGTCAATCGTAAATGCCGCCAAGGGGGATAATGCTGGAATCACAGAGGTCATGGCAGGACAGTATGGAACGGCTCAAACCTACGAGTTTTATATGGATGTTTCCGGTGGCACAATGGAAGAGATGACCAATTTTGCTAAAAATGTTCTCGAGCCCCGTTTAGAAGCATTGCCTGAAGTCCGCGACGTATCACTGGCAGGCGTACAGGAGCATGAGATTACAATTGAATTGAACCGCTCCGAAATGGCGGAAAAAGGGCTGGATGCCACAGCAATAATCAGTTCGATCCAGCAGGTGAACAGCGAAGCAACACTCGGGGAACTGAGCAGCGATTCAAACTCTCCTTCCCTTCGCTGGAACACGAAATTGGAAAATATGGACGATGTAAAAAATATAAAAATTCCGACACAGGCGGGATTCATTGAATTGGAGGAAGTAGCAGACGTTTCCCTTCAGCCGCTTGAAAGCTCCTCCTTTGTCTGGAAAAATGGCACAAAAGACTTTATCTTTGTCCAGGTAGGCCGCGTTTCGGATGCTACACAAATTGACATGGCGGCAGCAGTCCGTACCGAAATCAAGAATATCCGTGAAGATGGATTGGTTAAAGGCTTCGAACTGAATGAAATGGTCGCGCAGGCGGATTACGTCCAGGAATCGATTGATGGGGTAACCGGCAATATTCTTATTGGAGGCGTCATTGCGATTGCGATTCTGCTGATCTTTTTGCGGAATCTGAGGGCCACTTTTATCATCGGCCTATCAATCCCCACTTCTATCCTGCTGACTTTTACTGCGATGTGGGTATTTGATTACAGCTTTAACATCCTAACCCTGATTGGTTTGGGACTTGGAATTGGAATGATGGTCGATTCCTCCATTGTTATTTTGGAATCAATCTATCGAAAGAAAGAGCAAGGCTTGGGCAAGCTGGAATCCGTTTTAGAAGGAACCAAGGAAGTTTCATCTGCTGTTATTGCTTCCATGCTGACGACGATCGTCGTATTCCTGCCGATTGGCCTGATTGGAGGCGATATGGGGCAATTCATGATCATGCTGTCTGCGGTTGTAGCGATTACATTGATCAGCTCGGTTATCGTATCGTTCACACTGATCCCTTCTCTTTCTGAAAAATTGCTGAAGCTCCGCAAATCGAAAAAAGAAAGCAAAGAAGGACCGATTATGCGCCTGTATAGCCGTATCGTCGCCTGGATAATCAAGAAAAAACGCTACAGCTTTGCAATCATTGCAATCTTTTTCCTGCTTTTTGCCGGATCCTTGACGCTTGTGACAAAAATTCCGATGACGATTATGCCAGATATGTTCAATCGTTACACCGAGCTGATGGTTGATCTGGAAACAGGCGTTTCAATAGAAGATAAAGAGGAGATTGCACAAAACATAAATCAAAAACTACAATCCATCGAGGATGTAGAGTCCAATTACGTCATGGATAACGGCGGCATGTTTTATACCATTATCAACATGACAAAGGGTGAAGACATTACAAGGGAACAAAAAGACATTAATGAAGATATTATGAAAGAACTCCGTAGCCTATCAGATACCCTTCCAGTTGAAAATGTCCAAGGAGCTATGTCGGCTGGAGGCAGTTCTCCAGTTCAAGTGAATATTAAAGGCGAAGATTTTGAACAATTGCAGGCAGTTGCCGGCGATTTTACTCAAGAACTTGAAGGCATTGATGGCATTGTTGGTGTGACAAATTCCATGGAGCGCACTTCCGAAGAACAGGTTGTCGTTATAAAGGAAGAAGCGATTGAAAAAGCAGGATTAACACAGCCGCAAATTAGGCAATTCATCGAGCAGGCCTTTTTGACAATGCCAGTAGGAGAAATGACGGTAAACGAAGAAAATGTGCCGCTTGCCCTAAAATGGGCCGAGAAAACCGATTCCAAATCGTCCCTATTGGATTTAAAAGTCCCAACAGCACAGGGCGAGAAAACTTTATCTTCTTTTATCCAATTGGAGAGTGTGGAAACACCGAATGAAATTTCCCATCGTGATGGCGAGCGTTTCCTGTCCATCTCGGCTGATATGGAGGGCAAAGACCTTGGCGCTATTAACCGTGACGTACAAAAGCTGATCAGCGACTTTGCTGCACCTGCTGGCTATACCGTTTCAGTTGCCGGCGACCTTGAGCAGCAGCAGGAATTGATCATGGATATGGTGTTTGTGTTAGCCATCGCAATCTTCCTTGTGTACCTGGTGATGGCCGTCCAATTTAACCACCTTGGCCATCCGCTTATCGTCATGTCCGTGATCCCTATGACAATCGTTGGTGTCATTCTCGGATTGTTCCTTACACAAATGGAGCTTAGTGTCATGTCAGGCATGGGAATCGTGATGCTGATTGGAATTGTTCTCAACAACGCCATCCTGTTGATCGACCGGACGAACCAGCTGCGCACTGAAGGATTCTCTGTTGAGGAAGCCCTTTTAGAAGCAGGGAAAAACCGGATTCGCCCCATCTTTATGACCACATTGACAACAGCCGGCGGCATGCTGCCATTGGCATTGGCATCCGGAACTTCCGGCAACTACCAGGCCCCTATGGCGACAGTCATTATTTCCGGTCTGCTATTTGCCACCTTCATCACCCTGCTGCTGATTCCGGCCGTTTACCGCTTGTTTACAACCTCCAGCCTTCGTTTCGGCTGGCTGAAGAAAAAGCGGAAAAAGGAACGAAATGATGTAAAAGCAGTACCAGGAACATAACAATTAACGCAAAAACCCCCTTTAAAAACGGAGGGGGTTTTTGCATAAAATTCCGGGCCATGGCGGAAGTTTCAAACACTATGGACAAGGGCTCTACCCTTCCGAATTTTCTTTCATATATTATTAGCAGATTAATGGAAAGGAGAGTAACCTATGTGCCATTATTGTGTTGAGTACCATTCTTACAAAAAGAAAACCTGCCATGACCCACATTGCAAAATCTGCTGCAAAAAGAAAGAAAGCCATGAAAATCACTGCTGCAAAAAATGCTGCCACGACCACAGCCACCATTGCTCCTGCAAAAAATGCTGCCACGAATGCCATCATCATTCCTGCTGCAAAAAGTGCTGCTGCTAGAATTGCTTTTGTGAAAATAGTAAACAAGCTTTACTTTAAAAAGCAGGTTATTCCTGCTTTTTTTTTGCTGTCATTTTACATATGGAATTCCTCTCGGTTACCTGGATGAAGAGTCATTTAAAAACAAAATATTTCTGTCCAAAATAATTGGTTAGCGTGTAAATCGCTGCTCCCATGAATACGGCAAGCTCTACACGGGAAAGTTCATACCCCGAAAGGTTAAAATCCTGCACGACCTCTGCGGCCAAATCGCTTATTGCATAAGAAAGAAAGTAACTAAATAAAATGACAGAAATAAAACGGACAGCACTCTTTTGAATGCAGGCCTTACTCTGAAAAGTAAAGGCCCTATTTAGATAATAGCTGATTGCAGCTCCAATGCTATTTCCGATAAAAGTAGCTGTCCAGTATGACATTCCGATTAAATTCAAAAGGATAAATATAATAGATAGACCAGCCAACGTATTAACCGCTCCAACAATCAAAAAACGAATAAAGGTATTAGTTCGTTTCAGATAATTTTCCAAAATTAATGCCAGTGAACTCATTTTCAGTTCCTCCGTCCGAAGCCAGGTGAGGGGAAATAGGCATATTAAAAGCATCAATTTCTACTGAAAATTTTGGTCTCCTCTTTGTTTCTTTATATATTTTCCCAATATATTCCCCCACTAAGCCAATAGCCGTAAGCTGCAGCCCGCCAAGCATCCAGATTGAAGTAATCAAGGAAGTCCAGCCGGTTTCGGTTTCACCAAAAAACCTTAATCCAAGAAAGTAAATGCCAAATAGAAGACTAATAAAAAATGAGCATATCCCCAATGCCATGACCATTCGGATCGGTGTAACAGAAAATGAGGTAATGCCTTCAAAGCAAAAGGCAATCATTTTTTTCAAAGGATACTTGGACTCTCCCGCAAGCCGTTCTTTACGATCATAATACACACTGGCCGTTTTAAATCCGAGCAATGGCACGATCCCGCGCAGGAACATGTTTGTCTCCTCATATCGTTGAAGTTCTTCCAACGCACGTTTGCTCATTAAGCGGAAGTCTGCGTGATTATAAACAAGATCGACTCCCATCTTCTTCATCATCTTATAGAATCCCTGAGCAGTGCTTCTTTTGAAAAAAGTATCAGTATCCCGTTTTCTCCTTACACCATAGACAATTTCATACCCTTCCCGGAATTTCAACATAAACTCCCGGATTACTGAAATATCGTCCTGAAGATCCGCATCGATTGAAACAGCACAATCCGCGGCCTTTCCTGCTGCTGATAAACCAGCAAGCAATGCATTCTGGTGCCCCACATTTCTGGAAAGCTTTATTCCCCTAACCTTATCATTATTTAAGCTTTGCTTGTAAATGATTGGCCAAGTCCGATCTTTGCTTCCGTCATCCACAAACAGAATTTTGCTTTTATCCGAAGCTAGATTTTCGTTCTCCAGTTCTTCAAGCAATTGGCTAAGTTGTTTAATCGTTTCCGGCAGTACCTCCTCTTCGTTATAGCAAGGAACCACGATGGTGAGTACTGGGTTGTTCATTTTTTTCCTCCTGATTATATGGCTTTATAAAGGTAGATTTTCCATATAGAGCTTTTTGATTCAAAAACCTTTTCTAAGTGCAGAGCGTTATCTGCAGCATTATCGATTGGAACGGATGAAAAAATATAAGAACCACCCATTGCCTTGAATGCACCTGTATTCAATTGAAGGTTTTTCAGCCTTTTTTTCGTATGCTTTTTAAACATATAATGCTTTCCGAGCTCGTCCGTAAAGATATAGCACCTTCCACCCCATTCATCAAAGTAGATGCGGATTCTTTTGTTTTTTTCCAGTTCTTTTTCAATTATTGTCCGAAACTGATATTTGTACGTTAAGGGGTAAAAATTGTTATACGTATCTAAAGTGTAGAAGCCATTATACTGGGCGATGGCAGGGTGAAGGCCGATGCTTGCGACACGGTAATCTTCCTGCGGGCGCCCAATATAGTTCTTAATATCAGTAAACTGCTTTTCTGCATAAAATTGCTTTACAGTAGGCTTATCCTGAAAGAGAATTTCTTCATTAAAAAATAAAGCGACAATCACTTGTGCCAGCACAAAAACGGGAACCTGCCGCCTCCAAAACTGGCCACGGGACCAAATGATTTTCAAGGACAGGGCAAAAAGAACATAAATAACCAGAGGCCGTAAGAAGTGATACCTGGCAAAGTTGAATGTATCAAGAACATGAAAGCGCTCAGTAAGCGGCAGCCAGCCTTTGTAAAACCAGAAGGCATACCATGCTGATAAAGCAAAGTTTAGGAAAAAAAGGAACAAAAACACCTTTTCATCTTTCCAGTTCTTTTGCCAAATAATCATGAAAAGGGCTATGAACATAAGCGGGAGGATGACTAAGGTGTGGATGGTTGCAGCATGGTGGTGTCCCAGAGCAAAATTTTTAAATGTCAGCCGGAGGCAATGCCAAAAGGTTAACCTTGCATGGAAATATTCATCACGGCTGTTTGGTTCATCGTCAAATAGAAAGGAATAAACAAGCCTGTATTCAACAATAAAAAATATTCCGGTCATATAAGCAATCGATAATAGAAATGGCCAATTCCACTTTCTTTTTCTGATTACATCTGTCAGCCAAAAGATTCCCATGGCACTCAGGAAAAAGAAAAATCCCAGAACGATGCTCGCATACATGGGCAATAAGGTTAAGACAAGGATGTTTCTCAAGGATCTTTCCCCTTGCCTGATATTTAAAAATGCCCAAAGCGCAAGCGGCATCCCAAGAGTGCTCAGCATACCGGATGGCCAAAATGGAGTGAAGGCAAATGCCAGCGCTGTCCCAATCGTAACCGGTGCCCACTTCTCTTCTTTAAGAAAATGCTTTTTCAAAAGCAAATACATTCCAATAAAAGCAAACACTCTTGTAATCGTCTGGCTGAGAGCATAGGCAATCATGGCCGGAAAGAGAGCATAAAGCCAAACAATTAAGGTGAATTCAGAGCCAAACGCGTTCCGGGATAGGTTTCCGTTCATAATTTGCGGAATGACTGCATCAATCGGCCCTGTAAGCTGGCCGCTTTCGGCGAGGACTTTATACCATGCAAGATTGGAATCCAAATTATCGTGAACGCGAATATGAGCGTTTTCACCTAATATGTACAACGGAGACACAAACAAAGCTAAAGCAATAAAGGCAAGGATAAGAAGTTTTTTCTCGGCTGTTATTTTTTTCAACTGCAACCTTTACACCTCTAGGTTCAAGATTATTTATAGGTTAGGGTTCACGAACTGGTGCAAAATATTCCGGAACATCCATATTCAACCCAATAAAGGGGATAATACAACCTGCCGGCATCATAAAAATAAAGTGAAGCTGCCTGCAAGCTGATGTATTACAGTAACCCATAGATAGCCTATAACTAAATGGCGGTTCATGCTGGGGGAAGACTGTGGAAAAATGGGAGGGGTTATATGATTAAAAAAGCGGTAATTCCTGCTGCAGGCCTCGGAACGCGTTTTCTGCCGGCCACAAAGGCTCAGCCAAAGGAAATGCTCCCTATCGTCGACAAGCCGGCCATCCAATATATTGTTGAAGAAGCAATCGCTTCGGGGATTGAAGATATCATCATCATAACCGGCAGGAATAAAAGGGCCATTGAAGATCATTTCGATAAATCAGTTGAAATGGAATTATTGCTGAAGAAGAACGGAAAGCTGGAAATTCTTGAGGAAGTTCGCGAAATTTCCAATCTGGCAGATATTCATTATGTCAGGCAAAAGGATCCTCTTGGGTTGGGCCACGCCATTTTATGCGCCAAAAAATTTATTGGCCATCAGCCCTTCGCTGTCCTTCTCGGTGATGACATCATTGACGGCAAAAAGCCAGCATTGCTGCAGATGATCGAGCAATATAACAAAATGGGTACGAGTATCCTTGGATGCAGTGAGGTTCCCATTTCTGAAGTAAGTAAATATGGGATAGTCGGTTACTCAGAGCAGCGGGACGCATTATATAAAGTTGACAGCCTTGTTGAAAAACCCCCAATCGATACCGCTCCCTCAACCCATGCCATTATTGGCCGATATATTTTAACTCCATCTATTTTTGAAATGCTTGAAAACGGCAAGCCTGACAGCAAGGGAGAATTACAGCTGACAGATGCGCTTCATTTATTACTCGGCCACGAGAGAATGTATTCTTATTTAATCCAGGGCAATCGTTATGATGTTGGCGATAAATTTGGGTTTTTAAAAGCCTCTATTGACTTTGCTTTGCAAAGACCTGACCTGAAGGAGAAACTATTACTATATTTGAAGCAAATTCGCCTATGAATTTTTATCATTTATATCCGTCAAGGTGAGACCTGGGCTATCTCCATGCATCTTGGATCATCTGGCGGATGGATGATTTTTTTGGATTCCTGTCCAACATGTCCCAAGGCCGGGCATGATAATGAAATAAGGAAAAGCCCTCATCCTCAAAGGTTTTCACCGCTCTTTTCTGCGCTGATCTTCTTTAATCCCAAAACCACGAAACAAACAGCCAAAAACAAGAGAATAAAGCCAATAAACGAATAAGTATGCTTCCAATGAATCAGTTCGAATATATTCAAAAGGCTAAATAAAGGTTCAATGATATAGGCAAAAATGGCGGCTAGAATGACCGATGCTGCGCTAAAGCTTTTCCATGTGCGGAAATATTGATAAATCAGCATCCCTGAAACCGGGATGACCACAAAATCTGCAGGCATTAATGGCAGGATAAAATGAAACAATTTATCAGGGTATCCCCATAGCAAAAGATCAACACCCAATACATCCAGAAAACACGCAAAGACCCCACACATTAAACCGAAAGCAAGGATTTCAAAAAAACGCTCCTTTTCCACCAGCCTCCACCAAATAAAAAAAGGAAGAATGGTGGCAGCCATTAACAGCCACCAGTTAAAGCTAAACAAATCGTCCTGCACCCAATGTTCAAAAGAAACATCCCTTAACTTTTCCCTAACTTTTTGCACCTCTTCGTATGAAGGAAATTTACTCATAGCATCACCTGCTGTGCGAGTTCTTGTACATTCTATTCATCTTTCCCCACGCAAGAAGTTACATACAGTAAACCGATGTATTTAATAATATATGTATACAAAAAAGCGGCTGGCCTAAGCCAACCGCTCTCCTCTTAGTATTCACCTTTTAGTCCTGCATAAATCAAAATCGCTTCCCTTAAAAACTCTGCGGCATTTGGATGAATTTTATCATAATAGGCTTTAAATCTTTCGTCTGCCACATACATTTCCGCAAGGCCTGCATGGGCCTCTTTGCTATATTCACTCCAATAAAACGTGATCCATTGTTTATGAAGATCGGCTGCTTCTTGCGCAAGTTCACCTGCCGGATTGCCTGATTGAATCGCTTCAGCTAAAGTGCTATTCACTTTCTCAGCCAACTGGGTAACAGCCTCATGCTCCTCCTGGGTCATATTCATAACCTTGGCATTTGCCTTTTCTACAGTCTCATCCCCGTATTTTTCACGGATTTCTTTCCCGTACTTTTTCTCATTATCATCAATCATCTTCTTTTTGAATCCTTCAAACTTTTCCTTGTCTGACATGGTCGTTCTCCCTTCTACTGACGCAATGGTTTTTTCTACATTCGCAATAAGCAAATCCAGCTGTATTCTTTTCTCAAGGAGTTTCTCGCGATGCTCCTTCAGTGCATCCGCAGCATCAAAAGCTGGTGCTGAAATGAGCTCTTTAATCTGATCCAAGCTAACGCCAAGCTCTCGGTAAAAAAGGATCTGCTGCAGCCTGTCAACCTCCCGCTGGCCATAAATCCGGTATCCCGACGAATTGGTTCTTGCCGGCTTAAGAATCTCAATTTCATCATAATACCTTAGAGTCCTTGTACTCACCCCCGCCAGCTGAGCAAGCTTTTGCACTGTGTACTCCATACGGAAATATCCTCCTTTCGAAAATATAGAAAGTACTTTCTGCTTATTACGATACACCTTTACGCAGCGTGAAGGTCAAATGGTTTTTATAAAAAATTTGCCTCTTGGGGCCCATTCACCTGTCCAGCTGCTTCACTAGGAGAGCTCCCGTTGTTTTTATCATCCTGCATCCTTCCAGATCCTGCTCCTTAATCAATCCAAGGTCCAATGCAGATTTAATTTTTCCTTCATCTGGCCTTTTTTGAATAAGGTCCAGGAAGTTCAGTTTTTCCAGCTTTTGAACAGTCGTTTCCTGATCAAATTTCTCCAATTTTCGAATCTGCCGTTGCAGTTTGTAATTATCGATCGTGACTTCACCTTTCTCATTCTGTCCGACTGCCGTATCGAAATACTGGTGGAACAGATCTTTTAGTTTTTCCAGCTCGGTTTCCAAATCCTTTTTCCTGCGGTTCAACTCAACAAAACGGACCAGCATATCTTTTGTAAGGATGCTCTCGCTGTTTACCAAATCGATCGCCTCTTTTCTCAGATGATACTTCATCTTATTTTGGAAGAGGCGGTGTTATGCGTGTCCTAAAGAACATTCGTTTGTGTCCTTTTAGAAGATTGGGTAGGAGTTTCGCGGATAAATTTAAATTTCCCCGTTTAACAGGCTTAGGCCAACTATATATCAGGTCAAAAAAATGCCTGCAGCCGCTTCTGGATCAAATATATGTTCCTTTGCGGTGCAGGCACTTTTTTTACTGCAATTCCTTTAATGCAATGGTCTGGGCTTAGGGGGACCTTTCTTCTATCTCTAGGTGATTTTCGGCTTCATGAACGCTTCATGGCGACCTTTCTTCTATCTTTGAGGTGATTTTCGGCTTTATGCACGCTTCATGGCGACCTTTCTTCTCTCTCTGAGGTGACTTTCGGCTTCCTGAACGCTTCATGGCGACCTTCTTCTTTCTCTCTATTGGGAAATTTTCGGCTTTATGTTCACTTTATGTTACCCTATCCTTCTCTTAAAACATTTAATTTTTTTAATTGGAAGGGTATACCCAATTGGCGAAGTATATTAGTAAGAAAGACAAAAAGAGGCATGGAGGCCATATGAGATCCGAAACCGAAATGATGGAATTAATTTTATTAACAGCCAAGCAAGATGATCGGATACGAGCGGTTATCATGAATGGTTCGCGCACGAATCCGAATGTGAAAAAAGATATCTTTCAAGATTACGATATCGTGTACCTTGTGAGGAAAATCGAATCTTTTACCCGTGATCATAGCTGGGTGGATGTGTTTGGCGAACGGATTATGATGCAGCTGCCTGAGGAGAAGGTGCTGCCTCCGGCTGATGGCAGCGGCCGTTTTCCTTACCTTATGCAGTTTATGGACGGGAATCGTATTGATTTGACCTTGATTTCTGTTGGAAAAATGGATGAACTCCTGCAACGCGACAGCTTGACTGTCCTGCTTCTTGATAAGGATGGCCTTGTTGGCTCCCTTCCTCCTTCGAGCGATCGGGATTATTGGATTAGAAAGCCGACTGCTAAGGAGTTTGCCGATCTCTGCAACGAGTTTTGGTGGATCGGCCTGAACATCAGCAAGGGGCTTTGGCGTCAGGAGCTTACATATGCCATGTTTATGCATGAGCAAATCAACCGCAATGTAATGATTAAGATGATGGAATGGAAGATTGGCATCGAGACCGGTTTTACAAAAAGCGCTGGCAAGTTCGGAAAAGATATGCGAAATTATCTGACAGAGGAAGAGTGGGAGCAATTTAGATCAACCTATTCTGATGCCGATTTTGAAAACATTTGGGAAGCACTCTTCACTATGTGCGATCTTTTCAGAAAAACGGCTGTCATGGTCGCTGGACAGCTGGGCTATGATTACCCTTATGAAGACGATAAACGGGTGACAGCATTTTTGAAGCATGTTCGAAATCTGCCTGCTGATGCAATGTCTATCTATTAAAAAAAACCCCCTACCCAGGGGGCCTTTTTCAGTTATTTTTCAATTCGAATTGTTCAAATGCTGACCAGTTCACCATCTTTTCCATGAGAATGGAGAGGAGCACGCCCATGATGAGCCCATTTGATATAAATGGCTGGATCAGGACTGGCAAATCAGCGAACAAGGCAGGCGGTGTGTTCATTAAGCTAATGCCGATGAGCACCGGCGCTGCCAGACGGAAAATCGTATCCGAATTAAAGGTTTTTCCGTTTAAGCTATTAAAAGCCGTTCCGAAAAGCTGCAAATAAGCAACAAACAGCACAGCGTTTCCGACAGTGACCGGCATGCCGGCAAGCCATGATCCTAGCGGCGGGATCAGGCCAATCACGGCCAGCAGTGCACCCCCAAGGAAAAATGGCGTTTTCATTAAAATTCGTGTGCTCTGCAAAAATCCAATTGATGAAGTGAATGGCGTATATGGCACCAGGCCAAATCCGCTGCCGATCACTGTGAAGACGGCTGTAAAAAAAATCGAACCCCGGTACTCCCTCTTACCAGATTCTTTTTTAAATAGCGTATCTCCCGAGCTAATCGAAGCGACTGTGTTGCTCAGGTTCATCAATCCAGCAAAGAAAGTGACGGCGATAATTCCGATTTCGAGGTTAGGCTGTCCCAATGGAAACAGCGTAAAGCTCACTTCCCCGGCCGACGCCGTCCCTTGCTGCCCCTCACTCATGAATAACAAATCATAGCCAATCCATCCGGCCAGCAGCCCTATTAAAATGGAAAAATTGCTGATGATGCCATTCCCTTTTAATTTTAATAGACTAACAAAAATGACGAGTGCAAAAGAATATAAAGTAATGGGAACATCAATCGTGCCCTGCTCACTGACTTTCATCATGCCTTTGAAAAAGATAAAAATCAGCTGAAAGGTTAATAGAAACAGATAAACTGACATCACCATCGGGTTAAAGATCGATTTTAATAGCGACATTCCATTAAAAGCTGCAAGAATTAAAGTTACTGTTGAAGCCAAGAGTACCCCTGTCGCGATTCCTCCGCCTATTTCGGAATAGCTCATTCCCAGGGAGGATGCCGATAATCCCAAATTTAAAATGACTCCCCAAAGCAAGCCAGAATGGCCCTCCATCAACGGATAGCGATGCCCTGTCCACCCCTGGAAAATTGATGCAAGCCCCGTAAATACAAGCGAGGCTCTTAGCATCATCGCAATCGTTTCACTGGGCAGCTGGAAGACCGTCCCTACTGAAATGGGGATCATCACTGTATTCGCAAATATAAAGAAAAGCCATTGTACGGAAGAAAAAATCGTAACGGTACCAAACCGCTTATTCATGCTGTCAACACCGCTTTCCAATCAAAAGTTTCGTCTCTCTAAAAAATAAACTAGCTATTATTATAATATAAATCCTGATAAATTTCTTTGGATTTCACTTGAAGAAAATTGGAAGTTCATTTAATAGAGCGGAACTTAATCTGCATGTGGCCAGAAGACCAGTATATCAACAACTGACCGATATATTGGAAATCTGACCTATATATTTTAAAAGTGACCGATAAAATGAAAATCTGACCGAAATATCCAAAAAGTGACCGAAAAAGTTGGATAATTGGCCGATATAAATTTTAACAGTTTTGCGGGGTTCAATAATTAGACAGCGCAAAGACTTTTCTATCTGCCTTCTTATTAATAGGCGGCATTTTAATCGTGATTTTTTATACGTATAGCTTTTTTCCGGAATAGGAAAAACCCGCAATAAAGATTGCGGGATGGATACTATTTTTACATAAAACCGGAAAACCACAGTCCAAGCGTGGTGCCAACATAGTTGCCGATAATGTATCCGAGCGTTCCGACGACCAGAATCGGTCCAATCAGATCCTTCCAGCCTTTTGCTATCGCCATGGCTGCAGCAGTTGTCGGGCCTCCGACGTTCGCATTGCTGGCCAGGAGAATTTCTTCAAGATCATATTTTAATAGTTTCCCGGCTGTTAATGATACCGCCATATTTACCACGATGATAATGAAAACGAACACCAGCAGCAGTGGGGCATTTTGAATAATGAGTGGAATGGATGCCGGAATGCCGATGACGACAAAGAACAAGTAGATCAGGAAAGTTCCGATTTCCTGGCTTCCGTTAATCGATTCAAAGTACTTCGGAAACAACGCCAGAAATAGGAATGTCAAAGTCGTCAGCATTAAATACTTGTCGCCGAATAGCCCATTAAGCAGATTCAAAAAGAATGAAGTTTCATCGCCAGAAGGAATGAATCCATCCAGGAATTCTGCTATTTTAAAAGAAACAATAACGAGCAGAAAGGCCGTTCCAACCGACATTGCCATATCCATCAACGAAATATCCTTCCGCTTCCAAAAGCTTTCAGCAAGCGTCTTGCCCTCTTCTCCTACACTGCCTCTTTCCACTTTTTCAACATGCGGAGCTTTAAAACGGCTTCTGAAAAAGCTCATGGCCGGAATCATCATCAGGACGACGAAATATATGGCCATCATTAAATTGTCAGCGACAACCGCTGAAGATACCATTTCCCCCGGTGTTTCAAACTTCGCCGCCATGGCCGCAAAGTTCACTCCCCCGCCAATATAGGACGCGCTGAGCATGGCGCCAATTTTATCGAGCATCGGGATATGATCCTTCAGTAAAAAGAAACTGATGATCACACCTGCAACGGTACCGATGGAGCTGATCAGAAAAATAATCAGCAAGCGGCCACTTTCCTGCCAAATCTTTTTAAAATTCACATGAAAAAGCAGCAAGGGAATGGCAAGCGGGATAATAAAGGTCCAAACTGCATCATAAACAGGCGAGGCTGTAGGAATAATGCCGGTATTCGATAGTATGATCGCACCAATCAGCGCAACAATTGCACCTGAAATTTTTGAGGCCCAGCTGTAGCGCTGCTCCAAATAAATGCTCGCTGAAGCCCACACCACAATAATCCCCCACAACGTCACATAATCATCTGCTTTAATCAGGGTATGTTCCAAAATCAATTGCCTCCTTTTAACAATTTTTTACCACTATAAACATATTAGCTATATCAGAAAAAAAATTCAAAATATTCAATTTCGACAAAATTCGGGTGGTACCTGGTACCATATCAAAAAGACGCAACCTGCAGTGATTGCGTCTGAGTGATAGGCAACTCCTGATAGGCAAAAACATCGCCAGCTGTAAAACTGGCGATGCGTTCGGTTACCCATTTAAAAACAGGGTTGCAGTTACGTATTTTTTTGTAAGTGACTTATAGTACGCCGATAGGACAGTTAAGGATGCTGTGACGAGGATATTGGAAACAATGTCCTTTTGCTGGTCGGTTAGATCCTGAAAATTCTCCAGCGTCCTCAAGGCTTCTTTTTTAATGCATTGTTCAATCTGCTCGTGCATGCTTTCCCCTACAATATTTTGATGATGGGCTTTTTCAAAAATAGCTGCATAGGCAGAATAAAATGGTATCGGTTCAATCACATCATCTGTGCGGTCATCAAGATCATTGAATAAGAGAGCAAGAATTTTTCGGATGGAGTCGAAATCCAGAGTCGCTTTAAGATCCTCCACGATAAAAAGCATCGCCGCCTGGTCGACAGAATACTTTTTGCCAAGCTGAGGACTTCCAATCAGCTCCTTCACATCTCGTTTCACCCAGTTTTGCACGGCAGTCGAAGATAAATTCGTAAATTCAATTTGGTTTCCCAGTGCAACGATTTCATTTATCGAAAAACCGATTTTCTGCAAATCAGCTCTTAGCAATTTTTCAAAAATAGCTGGCATTTTTGTGTCTAAAAAAGCCTCAATTGATTTTCCGCTTTTTTCATGGGCGGCGGCCCACGCATTCTGAAGGATTTCTTTGGGCGAATAAGTCCCTTCCCCTTTTAGGGAGAAGAGAAAATCAGCCATGCTTTTTCTCGATAGCTGGAATAATTCCAAGGTTATCAGCCCCTGCGTTCTTCTATTAGATGTCTCCATCCTAATTGTTTCCTATTTAACAGTCAATGTCTATTGGTTTTGTTTTCCCTTTTGACACTATCATAACTGTATTAAATTCTTGTAATTTTCTTAGAAAAAATATAAAATATAGTCAAGTGACAAGTTCATAAGACCTCGAAATACAAAAAATATTTATATAAGGGTGAGGAAATGGGTAAGCGTATATTTTACTTTTTATTGACGAACGTACTTGTCTTATTGACGATTAGTATTATTTTCTCGCTGATTGGCGGAGGAAATTATATCAATGCCCAGGGCGGCATTGACTTCGGTGCCTTGCTGGTTGTGAGTGCTGTCATTGGTTTCTCTGGCTCCTTCATATCACTCTTGATGTCCCGCTGGATGGCCAAGAAAATGATGAATGTCCAAGTGCTGGATCCGAATGGATCACTATCATCAGCTGAACGTGACATTGTGGAAAAGGTTCACCGCCTATCCAGAGCAGCAGGCTTAACACATATGCCTGAAGTAGGAATCTATCATTCTCCTGAAGTGAACGCATTTGCCACCGGACCGTCTAAAAAACGTTCCCTTGTCGCAGTTTCAACCGGATTGCTGCAGGAAATGGACGACGATGCCATTGAAGGCGTTATTGCTCACGAAGTTGCGCATATTGCAAACGGAGATATGGTCACCATGACTCTGCTTCAAGGTGTAGTCAACACATTTGTTGTCTTCTTAGCCCGCATTGCAGCTTGGGTTGCATCGCGATTTGTTAGAGAAGAAATGGCACCGATCGTGCACTTCATTGCCGTGATCGTGTTCCAAATCGCCTTTTCCATTCTGGGAAGCCTTGTTGTCTTCGCCTACTCCCGTCACCGTGAATTCCATGCGGACCGCGGCGGTGCAGACCTGGCAGGCAAGGATAAAATGGCACATGCCCTGCAAATGCTAAAGGCATACTCCAACCGCATCAAGGGCGAAGAGCAGACAGCGATCTCTACTCTAAAAATTAATAATAGAAGCAAAGCTTCATTGTTCTCCACACATCCGGATTTGGATGAGCGTATTAGACGCTTGAGCATGAAGTAAGAGGAAAGGGTGCCCCAAGGTTTCGGGGCATCTTTTTTTATAAGGATATGTTAATCCTAGAATGGGATTTCCAGGAACTAGGGGGGCTGAACTGAAAAGCAGAATCATCCATACGTCATTATTCACAGTTCTGCTATTTTTTGACCTGACCTGCTCTTATACCTTTTATTGGCTAATTTCGCTCTTCATTTAGTGTGGTATGCAAATTTCTTTATATCTGATTTTCCTGAAGAAAATATTGTTTTGGACATTTCTGATGCTTCTCTGCTGATTATTGCCGCCAGTATTTTACCTTTTTCTATCTTAAGTATATATTAGATCCAGTTCCTTATAGGAAAATCAAACTTATACTTATTGTGGCAGGATTTGGTTTTTCCCTGTTTCTTTATATCATCTGGTTTTGCCGCATCTAGCTGTTGAACAGCTACTGAACGGAGACTTATTCATCCAATCAATGATCTTTGGCTTTAGTTCATCCCTGTTTATCTATGCTTGGAAAAACTTTAAATCTCTTTTCAATCAAACGTTTGATTAAACCGATACACCAAAAAGCGCTCATTTTCATTCTGCTTGTCCAGGCCAACCTCCTTCAGCAGTTCAAAAGGGGTACTGTTTTCCAGAAAAAATATATAGTCCTTAGAAGGATAATACAAAATGATATCAATCTTCCGCAGATGTTCCTCAGCAGACCTCAGGATATTGTTGGCTACTTTCATAAAAATTTGCACGGTAAACGGATTAAAAAAATAGAAGTGGGTGTCTTCAGCCAAAATTTCATATTTCTGCGCCAGGCAGCACTTAAACTCAATCCGCTCTTTATCTCCTTTATAACGCTGTAAATTGGCAGCGGCCTCACCATAAAAATCCTCACTCATCTCCACTCCGACAGCGGAAGTGCCAAACTTATAATGAACATAAAAAGGCAGGCGGCCTTTCCCGCAGCCAAAGTCCACAACCCGGTCACTGCTTTTCAGTTCATATTCTGCAGACAATTTTTCCAATGCCTCATAAGGTGTTGGCTCGTAGCGGTGGTAGTGGAAAAATTCATGGAATCCTTTCTGCTCCCCGCATGTTTGGATATTAAGCAAGTCATCAAAATACTTCTCTTTCATTGGCGTGCTCCCCTTATAAAAAAGTGCCTGGCACCGCCCTTGGACAAGTTGGTCCATTTGCAGTGTCAGGCATTCATGATGTATGTATGCAGATTATTTCGCTTCTAAAACCAAATATTCACGCAATGTCTGCTGCAGTGTTCCCTTTGTTTCGGCTTGTTTTTCGAAGGTAACACCTGCATGAATCATCTTTCTGACCAGTTCAGCACGCAAGCCTGTAAGGACTGCGTCGCACCCCATCATTTTAATGCCGCTCAGGATCTTTTTAAAATGAACAATCACATCAATTTCCATATCCGCAATACCGGAAAGATCCATGATCAATGTTTGGATTTTGACTGAAGAAATATCCATCAGGACTTTTTCTTCAATTGTCTGGATCCGGTAAGAATCAATCATGCCAATCAGCGGAAGAACAGCTACAGAAGAGCTGATTGGAATAATTGGCACTGATAAATGCTCAACCAATTTCCGCTGGGATTTTAGCATATCATCTTTATAATCCGAATAGCTGATGAAAAAGTTATTAAGGAATTGATCAACATGGTCATTGACTTCTCTTTCTTGCTTATAAAAGCTTTCGGACGTTTGGTTTAATCCTTTTACCTTGTCAAATTGATAAAGGAAATGCCATAGTGTTCTTCTGATTGCCTGAACCCATTCCAATTTAAACGATAGGGTCAGGGAATGCTCCGCCCAAGCAACACCTTCCTGTTTGGCGAAAGCGATCAGCTCTTCTTCTCTATTTTCCGTCACATACAGAGCCAATCTCTCTGCGTTTTTTAACAGGTCGATATTGCCCCTTTGTAAAATTTCATTAATTTTTGAAGCCACATTAACAGCTTCTGATAATAGCTTTTGCTGAAAATTCCCACGGTTCGTAACGATAAATTCAGCAATATCCTTGCTATCCTTGTAAGTTGCCTCCATTTTAAGCATACGCCCCTTTGTTTTGTTGACTATTATACTCATTCGTTTAAACGGTGGAAAATCCTCCCGAAAACTTAATTATGGAAGAGGTTAGTAACATTTTATTAAACCCTAAAACTAATTACCCTCATTTTGCTCCCTTTAAACCTTAGATATAAGTAAAATGTATTTTTTTATAAAAACGGACAAATTTTATCCTTAAGCTTAGAGGAATTTGTATACCAAGCACCCGCTCAGCGGTGCCGGAAGGAATCCCAATTCGGATAGCTGCTGGATCTCCTCCTCCATAGGTGTACCATCACTGTTTTCAACCAATATCAAACATACACAGTCCCCGCTCCCTTATTTTTATTGTATACGGCTTATTGATAAAAAAGTTCCTTTTGAACACAAAAAGCGCCGCAGACGGGCGCTTTTTTTTAAATGGTTCTTTTCGTATAGATTGTTGTTTTTGAACTATAAAGCTTGCCCGTTGATTTCCGCTCCAGTCACTTGCTTTCCGCGGGGAGGAACGGGAGCCTCCTCGGCGTTTCGCGCCTGCGGGGTCTCCCGCTCCCTCTCTTCCCGCAGGAGTCAAGTGCCTTCCACTCCAATCAACTCAGTAATTAAAACTAGTTTGTAAGCAACATACTTGGGAAAACAGCCTTTTAAATAAAGCCTAGCGTGCTCATAAAGACAACAATAATGGTAATCGGAACCACCCATTTCATCAGGAAGCTCCAGGTTGTATACATGGCAGGTGAAAGCGTGTTGCTGATTGTAAATTCGTCTTTCACGAGCTGTTTGCTCATCTTATATGAAATAAACAGCGCGATCAGCAGGCTTCCTAGCGGCAGCAATATATTGCTGACAAGGAAATCTGTTGCATCAAAGACATTTTTCCCGAAAATTGTGAAATCCCCCAGCAAGCTGAATGACAATGCAGCAGGAATTCCAGCAGCAAACACGACAATTCCGGAAAGCCAGGAGATTTTTTTCCTTGTGTGTTTTCCGTTCTCGATAAAAGCAGATACGATGATTTCCAGCATGCTAAACGAAGAAGTTAGTGTTGCAAATAAGAATAGAAGCAGGAAGATCGCCAGGAAAAATTCACCCATTGGAATTTGTGAAAAGACTGCCGGCAGAACCATGAACAGCAGGCCAGGACCTTCTGCAGGCTCGAAGCCAAATGCAAATACAACCGGGAATATCGCCAATCCAGCCAGAATGGATATAAAGATATTCATGACTACAACGGAACCCGCTGATGCAGGAATACTTACTTTTTTATCCAAATAAGAGCTGTATGTAACCATGCAGGAAAAACCGACTGCAAGAGCAAAGAACGACTGTCCAAGTGCGTAAAGGGCAGATTCACCGGTGACCTTGCTGAAATCAGGGTTCAGGAAGAATTTAACCCCTTCCATTGCACCCTCCAGAGTCAAGGCACGGATCACAAGCACAATAAAGAATACAAATAAAAGCGGCATCATATATTTGCTTGCTTTTTCAATACCATTTTGTATCCCGAACGTAATAACAATAATATTAATTAGCAAAAATGCTGCAAGACCGATAAGTGTCAAACCTGGTGTGGATGTGACGCTGCCAAATAATTCAGGGTACGCCGCATCTGGCGTAATGATTTGGCCGCCAACCGCCATAACCGTATAAATTAGCACCCATCCCCCTACAACCGCATAGAAGGAAAGCAGCAGGAAACAGCCGATTACGCCAAGCTTACCTGTAATCGTCCACCAGCTATTGGGCGCGAGCTTATAATAAGCAGATACCGCCTCTTTCTGTGCGCCTCGTCCGATAATAAATTCTGAAATCAGCATGGGAAGCCCAATCAGAATCGTAAACGCAATAAACATAAGCAAAAATGCGCCCCCGCCGCTCGTTCCGGCTACGTACGGAAATTTCCAGATGGCCCCCAGGCCGATCGCCGCACCGGCCGAGGACATGATAAAACCGAATTTAGATGACCACTGCTCTCGATTTGTACTCATAGTACACCCCCTGTTAATCTCTCTATTTTATAGCTCCGTGCGGATATCCCAAAGCTCTGGGAAGAAGCGCTGATCCAGTACTTTTTTCAGATAGCCGACACCTGAAGAACCGCCTGTGCCCATTTTGAAGCCGATGATTCTTTCCACTGTTTTCATATGGCGGAAGCGCCACTGCTGAAGCCAGTCTTCAATATCCACAAGCTTTTCTGCCAGCTCATAAAGTTCCCAATACTTTTCAGGATTTTTATACACAGTCATCCAAGCCTCACGCACGGAATCATTTTCTTTGTATGTTCTTGTTACATCTCTGTTTAGGATTTCTTCGTCAATTGCAAGTCCTGCTTTGTGGAGCGCGCGGATTGCTACATCGTAAAGGCCTGGTGCTTCGAACGCTTCAGTTAATTTCGCGTGCAGGTCAGGATCTTTTTGATAGATTTTGAGAACATGCTCCGTTTTGTAGCCTAACGCAAATTCTACCATACGGTACTGGTAGGATTGGAAGCCAGATGCCTGGCCAAGAGAATCCCGAAACTCCATATACTCGGACGGCGTCATTGTAGATAAGACATCCCATGCCTGGATAATCTGCGATTGCGTCTTGGAAACACGCGCAAGGCGCTTCTGCGCTGTGGATAAGTCGTTGTTTTCAATCGATTTAATGGCTGCGCCCATTTCATGAAGAATCAACTTCATCCACAGCTCGCTCACCTGGTGGATAATAATGAACAGCATCTCATCATGATGGCCGGAAAGCCTGTTTTGTGCAGACAGGATCTTATCCAGCTGCAGGTACTCGGCATATGTCATGTTGTTTGTAAAATCAGTATGGATGCTTTTTTCAGAGGTAGTTGCGTTAACATCTTGATGGTTTTTTTCGTTGATCATGGTGGATCCTCCTTATAATCTAGCTTTCGTTTAAGGCTGGTATATCAGCAACTGACCAATATATCGGGAAAGTGGCGGATATATTGAAAATCTGACCAATATCCTCTTGTGATTTTCCATATATTTGAAAAACTGACCAATAAAATTTATTTTGGACTGATAAAGATAGGATTGGAGCCGCTGCTATGAATGAGCGGCCTGATAATAAATTGTTTGGCCGGTAAACCCCAGAGTTTGGCCGGTATTTTGCTAAAATCGGCCGGTAAATGTTTATTTTTGGCCGGTATTTTCTAAAAAATGGCCGGTAAATGTTTTTTCTGCTCGCTAATCCAAGTCTAGATAACTGCAAAATGCCGTTTGGCCGATAAACTCTCTAGTTTAGCCGTTAAATCATTAGATTCGGCCGATAACTGCGCGAGTTTTAGCCAATATATTCCTAAAATCGGCCGTTAACGTTCATTTTAGCCTGCTGAAATAACTCTTTTCCCCTAAAGCGGCCTAATAACCGCCCGCACCGGACTGCCATCAGCCCCTTTAATCGGCAGCGGCAAAGCAATCAGCTCGTAATTGCCTTCTTCCACATCATCAAGCATGATATTTTCTAAAATATGAATGCCATTCCGATACAAAGCATGGTGCGTTTCCATATCCTTGCTGTCGAGCGGGTCAACGGATGGAACATCCACACCCAGAAGTCGCACGCCTTTACTGCCCAGGTAGTCCGCCATATCCGCCGCCAATTCAGAAATCCTTTCCGGGAACACTTCCGGATTATTCGGAACCGCTGTTTTCAGCAGCACACGTTCCACGCCTTCCAAATCAAAACCGCGCAATACTTCAGCATCTACATGATCATAACCAGACACATCAATCACAAGCGCAGTCCCGATATACAGCTCAATATCAAGATCAATAATCTTCTCGCCTTCATCATTAAAATGGAACGGTGCATCGACATGGGTGCCGGTATGCAGGCTGGTTGTGATCCGGCCAATATTGACCGATCCAGTTTGCTCTTTTGTAAAAGCCGTTTCATAACTGAATGGCGTATCGCCAGGCCAGTGCGCAATATCGCTGCTTAATGGCTGTGAAATATCAATCCACCCTTTTTTCGTCATGCCACGACTCCCCGCTTATTTTCAAATTGCTTGTATTTTTCCTCTTTCATGATGCCTTTTAAAATCTGCACTGTTTTCCAGACATCCTCAAATGTATTGTATAGGGCTACTGGCGCAAGGCGAATTCCATTCGGCGCACGAAAATCAGGTATGACTCCTTCTGCCTTCAGCGCTTTGCAGATTCGAGCCGCTTCCGGATGCTCCAAATAAATATGACCGCCGCGCTTCTTCTCATCAAGCGGATTTCGCAGAACCAAACCGTGTCCGTCCAGCTCATGCTTAATCAAATCTATCATATAGCCTGTCAGTTTAAGGGATTTCTCCCGGATCTTCTCCATCCCTACTTCATTAAACATGCTTAGAGAGCCAATAATTGGGGCCATGCTAAAAATATTCGGTGTTCCAATCTGATATGCGCCTGCATCCTCGGCAACTGTAAGCTCATGCTCCATATCAAATTGCTTATCTTTGCGGGAGCTGAACCAGCCGGCAAGTCCGGGCACTTTGCCAAAGTGACGCTTGTTTACGAACAATCCGCCAGTGGAGCCTGGTCCGCCATTTAAATGCTTATAGTTGCACCAGAACGCGAAGTCGACATCCCAGGCACTCAACTCATGTGTAACCGATCCAACTGAATGACATAAATCAAAACCAATCTTGATGCCCCGCTTATGGGCTTCGGCAGTCAAATATTCCATATCCAGCACCTGGCCGCTGCGATACAAAACGCCTGGCAGGACAATCAGCGCAATTTCATCAGTCATCGCTGCGACAATATCTTCTTCTTTCAGCGTATGGCCATCCCCGCTCTTTACTTGGACAAGATGCTCAGCAGGATCATAGCCCTTCAGCTTAATCTGGCTTTGCAGCGCATAAATATCGCTCGGAAAATTTAATTCGTCCGCCAATATTTTCGTTCTTTTTCCTTCCGGCTTATAAAAAGTAGATACAAGCTGGTGCAAATTAACGGTAGTGGAACCGCTTACAATTACTTCTTCCGGATTTGCCCCTACGATTGGCGCCAGCTCTTTTCCAAGTGTTTCAGATAAATAGAACCAAGAATTGTCCCCTTCTGTCCAGCCGTCAATTCCATGGTGCTTCCAGGAATCCAGTAAATCAAGAAGCGATTTTTCCGCTCGCTTGGATAGCAGGCCAAGGGAGTTTCCATCCAAGTAAATTCCGTTTTCCTTTATATAAAACTCTTCCCGGTAAGATGCCAGACCATCCTGGGCATCCAGTCCGATTGCATATTCACGTGTAATATCCATAGATTTCCAACCTTTCAGAATATTTATTATTTACGCAAATTATATAAGTTTGATTGACACTATGTCAATGATATAATGTCAGTAAGGTTGTCAGAAAACTCAAAACCATTTAAACTTACAAGAAAAGCGGAAGTGTCTTGCCCACGAAGGAACGCAGACTAAGGACGCCACGTCCTGTCGCAACGTCTGCATGACCCCCATCCTCCCAAAAGCTGCCGCTTTTGGTCGTGCGATGATTATGCTGACGAAGCCTTCCTTGTCCTGCGGGCCTCAGGCATAAGACGGTTCCTGTAAGAAGGCGTTTTTCCTTCTGATAGTAAACGGCTTATGACCCTGAGTCCCTAGGAGCCGCAACTAGACAAGCTTGTGACCTCGAGGGGGTAGGCGCTCCTCCTAAAAGCTAACGCTTTTAGTCGTGCGATGATTAAGCTGTCGAAGCGTTCCTTGTGGAGCTGGACAGTTATCGACGGTCAAAATTTCACACTTTTATACTAAAAAAATACTTCAATATTCGAAATATAAAAGCAAACTGGCAAAGGAATGAAAACATGACAAACTCAATCGACCAATTGCCGGCAAGGCAGCAGCAAGCCCTTAAGACGCGCAGCAGACTCCTGAAAGCCGGAAAAGAAATTTTCCTCGAAAATGGCTTTCAAAAAGCGACCATCTCGCAAATTATTAAAAAAGCCAAAACAGGCTACGGAACGGCTTACGTCTATTTTAAAAATAAGGATGAACTTTTTATCACCTTGATGGAAGATTTGATGAACCAATTTTACGAAGTGGCCGAGATGCCCTTCAAACCGCAGACAAAAGACGAAGCCTATGAAAATATCAAAAAACAGGTTCGCCTTTTCCTGCAGCTGGCTTTGGATGAGCAGGATATGATGAAAGTGGTAAAAGAAGCAATCGGGGTCTCTCCTGAAATTGACCATAAATGGTATATGATCCGCGAACGATTCATCGAGCGGATTTCGGTGGATATCCGCTATGCCCAGGTGCAAAAACTCGCCAAGCAGCATCTCGATCCATCCCTCACCGCAAGAGGCTGGTTCTACTCAAATGAAATGTTTATGTGGGAACTGGTGATGAACGAGGATAAGTATAAGATGGATGATGTGATTGTGAATTTGACTAGTATGTATACGGGCGGGTTGTATGAATAATAGATTGAATTTGATCCGGGTTTAATAAAATTCACCTGCAAAATAGAAATCACCCCGTACTATGAATGGATATTTTAAGTTTGAAATTTATGCTGCACCACTTTCATAGATTTGCGGATCACTTTTTCGATTTATGCTTCAGGTTTGTTCATTTATGCACCACTTTTCGATTATATGCACAACTTCCCATTCAACGGGTCTGTTTTAAGAAACAAATAATGTTCGCCAAAAAGGTACCTCTCCCCGCCAAGGGAGGAGGCAACTTTTTCTAATTCGGAATCAACTCTCTATCATTCGATGAAACCGTAATATTCCCTTTCGACAGCTTCACCGTCACATCGGAACCGTGGGAAATACTTCGGGTCATGAGTAACAACAATTACGCACTTCCCTTCCTCGTGAGCCAGTGCCCGCAATAGCCCGACAATCTCCTAGGCGGTATCTTCATCCAGATTTCCAGTAGGCTCATCCGCCACAATCAGTTCGGCATCACAGCACAATGCCCGGGCAATGGCTACGCGCTGCTGCTGTCCTCCGCTTAAAGTAAGCACTTTTTGCCGTGCCTGCATCTCGGAAATCCCGACCCGCTGCAGCATTTCCAGCGCCACTGCCTTTTTGTTTTTCGCAGAAGACCCCGTAATCTCCATAGCAGTTAGTACATTCTGCAATGCAGTCATATACGGAAGCAGATTATAAGATTGAAAGACAATCGAGACAAATTTGTTTCGGAACCTGGTCAGTCCGATCTTCCGGATATCCTTCCCTTCATACAGGACTTCTCCCTCTTTCGGAACATCCAGCGCACTGGCAAGCGCCAGGAATGTTGTTTTCCCGGAACCGGACGGCCCGATGATGCTATAAAAATTCCCTTTCTCGAAACTGACTCATCGCCTGTTCTCTCATTTTTTCCATGTCGTGCTGAAGCTTAACATCAGCCCCCAGCTTTTGACGGGCCAGATCACCTGATTTTTCAGCAGATGTCTGGACGGACAAGCCTGCCAGCACTAATACACAAATCACCGTAAACACAAAGATCTGCAATATGCTTTTCCTTTTCTGGCCTTAACACTTAAAAAAGCTCGCTTTAAAAAATTCATTTCATTTTTCCCCTCAGCCCTCTAAATTGTTCTCAATCTCATATTCTTCGAATGTTTCTTCCAGCCATGCAGTATATTCTGTCTGCATTTCTGTTTCGATTAATGTATTTTTGATCTCTTCCTTAACATCCTCATAGACCGCTTCTTTGGCTTCCTGCTTTTCTGCTACCTTGATGACATGATAACCATATTCCGTTTTAACAGGTTCACTAATTTTTCCTGGCTCCAGAGAGAAGGCGACCTCTTCAAACTCAGCAACCATGTCTCCCTTCCCGAAAAATCCGAGGTCTCCGCCCGCATCTTTATTGCTTTCATCTGTAGAGTATTCAGCTGCCAGCTCTGCGAAGTCCCCGCCATCATTCAGCTTCTCAATGACTTCCTTTGCCGCCTTCTCGTCCTCTACTAAAATATGGCTCGCAGACACCTGTTCCTCTTGAGCAAAGGTGTCCTTGTTTTGATCAAAATAGGTTTTCATTTCATCTTCTGTAATGTCGATTCTTGGTTCGAGCAGCTTCTTCGTTGCCAGGTAGGATTCGATATCATCCTCAAAATCGGCCATCGTCAGGCCGCTTGTTTCGAGCGTCTGCTTTAAAGCATCCTCACCGCCGTATGACTCCGCGTAAACGGCTTTTTCCTCATCAATTTCTTCTTGTGTCACTTTCACATTTTCTTTTTTTACTTCCTGCTCAATCACTTTCTCGGTGATTAGCGTATCCAGAAGCTCCTGTCCGTACTGGTCAACAAGCCGCTCATGCAGCTCATCCCTGCTGATTTTCTCCCCGTTAACTGTCGCTGCCGCATCATTCTGTATGGTAAAAAAGATGGCTGCCGCTGCTCCGATTGTAAAAACACTGCCTAAAATCCAATATAAAATTTTTTTATTCTTCATTTTGTTCCCCTTTCCTAATTCGCTTTCTGATTGCTTGTTAACGTCACTTCAGCTGTCTTTAATTCGTCTCCGCGATAAAAATCGATTTTCACCTTATCGCCAATTGAAAAATCACTGTATAAATGCTTGCGCAAATCACCGGAATTCGTAATTTCCTTGCCGCCGATGCTGACAAGAATATCCTCCACCTGAAGGCCTGCTCCCGCTGCAGACGAATCCGGATCGATGTTCGCTACAATCGCCCCGGTTGTAACGCCATCTGGCAGATTGCGCAAATATTGAGGAGGCACTTCGTCAAAGCTTGCCAGGCCAACTCCAAGATATGGGCGGACCACTTGTCCATTTTCAACCAGCTGATCAATCAGTGTTTTGACCTCATTGCTAGGGATCGCAAACCCAAGGCCTTCCACTCCGTTATCAGCGATCTTTAAGCTGTTGATCCCCACCAGCTGGCCAGCCGTATTCATCAGAGCACCACCGCTGTTGCCGGGATTGATTGCTGCATCGGTCTGAATGACATTTAAGTTCCATTCCCCTGCAGATGTGCTGACTTCAATCGAGCGGTCCACCGCACTCACGATTCCCTGTGTAACCGTTCTGGATAAATCCAGGCCAAGCGGGTTGCCGATGGCCAGCACCTGATCTCCGGTTCTTAGCTTGGAGGAATCTCCAAACTCCATGGCAGCAGCGGAGACATCTCCTTTAATTTTTAACACTGCGATATCTGTCAGTGCATCGGTTCCGACCAATTCTGCTGTCACCTTTTCACCATCATGCAGAGTCACCTGAATTTCGCTGGCATTTTCAATCACGTGATTATTCGTCACAATATAAGCAGCATCATTAGTCTTTTTATAAACAACCCCCGAACCCGTGCCGCTTTCGGCAGCTTCACCCGATTGGCTGAACGGATTATTATTTTGCTGCTGCATATTCACAACACCGACAATGGCTTTGGATGCTTGCTCAATGGTATCCGCCAGGGAATTTGCAGAGGCAGACACTGGAGTCACATCAAGATTGGATGAGCTTTCAGCTTGTACATTTTCTTCCGGAACAGATGCCTGTGGCGTATCTTCCTGAAAATACGGAACGGCTGTAAGCGTTAGCGCCGATCCCAGCACCCCTGCCGCCACTGTGGATAGGAACCCTTTCCATACCGGCTTTTTCGCCGCCCGATTTTCCGTTCTGCTTTCTTCGTTAAAATCTGTCATGATTGAACACTTCCTTCTTATCTATTTTGAATTTGGATTAGTTGTTGTTTGCCTTACAAGTTATACTTTAAAGGCCCACTGTGTCAGGAAAATGTCAAAGACGATTTTTATGCAAAAAAAACAGGGACAGGTCCCTTGTCCCTCTGTTCCAAGTAATAATCTTTTCTAAGACAGTGAACCTGTCCCCTTGTCCCTCTGGCAAAACAGAAGTTCTAAAAAATATTGATAATAGGGTGTTTTTTTTATAATATTGGATATTTTAAAAGAGTGGAAAGCTGGTTGAGGTGAAATCGCTAATGATATCAAAGAGGCATTTAATATTTAATCTATCTATAATAATCATTCCGTGGTTATCGTTGTTTTTTATAGGAAAACGCAGTATAAAACGTTATTCTTTTGCGGGTGTTTTTATTATTATTTTTGAGATCATAAATCATATATATGGACACAAGCGGAATTGGTGGAAGTTTTACGATAAGCGGAAATCATTTATAAAGGATGAACTTCCTTTTAGTGTTGGTCCCTATATGCCTCTTTCTATGTGGTTGCTTAAATTTTCGTACGGAAACTTTAAAAAGTTTGTGCTGCTTAATGCTATTGCTGATGGACTCTTTGCTTTTCTAATCATTGATATTCTTAAAAAATTAAAAATCGCAAGTCTAAATAGGTTAAATCATTTTCAATTTTTTATCTACATACACTACAAAGCCTATTTATTATATGGAGTACAGTATTTGTTTGAGAAAACCAGAAGATTTAGTTGATTTGATAACCTCAGCAGGACATGCAAGCACCTCTTAAACCCAGCCGAGGAAATGATGAAATGTTCAAAGCCCCAGCTCATTTTTCGAGAAGGGGCTCTTTCAGTTTACCTTTTCAATATTTTTACGAATCCTGCTCCACAATTAAAAGTTACCTTTAAACTATTGGGTGCATTACTTAAAGGATCCAGCTGCAATTCTTTGCGGCTTTTTCTTGTTGAAATAAAGAGGCCGGTTACTACAATAAGACATAAATTTTCTTATTAAGAATTTAATGGTAAAATCAATTAATAGACTAAACGAGGTGAGAAAATGTATTGGGAGACTCTTCCTAATGGGGTTTGGATTATTTATTACTCATTTTTGATCGTAACATTGGGAACTGCACTATTAAGTATTATTAGAAAGAAAATGTTAAGTTTGTCCATTATTGCCATCGCACTTACCATGACTGTTCCGATAATTAGTTTAATAAACAGCATAGGGAGAGCAAAAGGACTAAATGAGTTTGAACATATTGTTTCTCAGCTACAACAAGGGGCTATCTGGTCTATTTATACATTTATAGGCTTCTTATATTTACTTATTTGGTGGGCTATCTTTCTTTTCAAAAATAAATCGAAAAACTTCAAAACCGACTAATTACATGTTTCATCATGTGTTTATTAATGTAATTTCTGAGCCAGTTTAAAATTAAATTCGAGTTTGTAAATGAAATCAATAATCCGTGTCCCGATCATTTGGCAGATAACCGCATAGACAATAACCTTCCAGTCAACTACAATACCGGTAAGCAATAAAAGACTTCCATTTATGTAAAAAAGCGTTCTCCCTGGCGCGTACCCTTTCGCTTTTGAAATGATTAAAGCAAGGATGTCCATGCCGCCCGAAGAGGCTCCCATTCGAAATAAAATTCCCACACCAATTCCAAAGACAACAGATCCGAATAAAAGATCCAGCAGGACCGGATTCAGAGGCTCTAATACAAGCGGAGTGAGAGAATCAATGGTAAAGGAAGTAACGGTGACGCAAAACAGCGTCCAGATCACACTGCTTTTTCCGAGCCACTTGGCAGCTGCCAGTAAAAGGCTCGCGTTCAGAACCCATAATGTAACCGAGTAAGGCGTGTCCAATAAATAGTTAAATAAAACAGCTAAGCTGGCGGCACCGCCCGAGGGAATAAAATGCGGAAACAAAAAGAACGTCATCGCAATCCCCTGGATTGCAGCAGCAACTCCTAGAATCAAAGACTTATAGAGTACGTACATAACAAAATCTCCTAAACGTTTTTTCCTTTCTCTATCTTATAATATTCTCATATAATTAGAAACCTCATGATAGAAATACACGTAATAGAGGTGTACATGATGACCTATCACTTTAAAACAGAACGCCTTCTCCTCCGGACGATGCAAACCGATGACCTTGATGCTGTTTTTCAGATTTGGGGTAGCGCAGACGTCATGAAATACTGCGGCGGCGCCAGCACAAAGGACCGCATTCAACGCTCCATCGAATTTTACAAGAAGCTGCAGGATGAAAAAGGCTACTCGGTTTACACTGTGTTGTTAAAAGAATCTACATCTGTCATTGGGGTTTGCGGATTTAATCCGTCAGAAAATGAAGAAGAAGCTGAGCTCCTCTATCACTTGGACCAGCGCTACTGGGGAAAAGGTTTTGCGGCGGAGGCTGCGGCTGCCTGCGTAACTGACATAAGAAAAAATAACACAGGCATTAAGAAAATCATCGCGGCAGTTGATCCGGCCAACCCTGCTTCCGGGAAGGTACTAACCAAAATTGGCATGACTGCCAAAGGAATGAAGTGGTTTGAAGATACACAGCAGGAAGAACTTTACTTTGAACTTGATTTAACGTAAAAAGCTCGCAGGCGAGCCAGCTTTTTTGTTTTTTTAAAATTTCTTCGCTAATTTTAATGATTTATTCGCTAGTTTCATCCATTTGCTCGTAAAATCCCCGTTTTGTTCGCTAATTTTGGTGGTTTCTTCGCTAAAAACCCCGTTTTATTCGCTAAGTTCACATTTTGGCAAGAAAAATACCTGGTACCTAATCGAAAGTACCAAGCATTTTTTCATGAACAACCCGAATCCGTAGACTTCGGGTTCTTCAATCCAAATAGCGGACGGATGAACAGAGCAACCCCTGTTCCAAGCATTGCCATAATGGCCCATACCCAGCCGTGTAAGCTGAAGGAGGCGATTCCGCCGAAGTAACCGCCAATATTGCAGCCGAATGCAAGGCGTGCTCCGTATCCCATGAGCAGTCCGTCAACAATGGCAGCCCCTGCTACGCCAAGCTAAATTTATCTGGTTTGAAGTTTCCTTGAACTGCCGCTGAAATTAAAGGCGCCAAGGATGATGCCGATGTTCATGACACTTGTAGAATCAGCCAGAACAGTATTTTTCAATGCCGCCATATTTCTGCTTTTAATCACTCTCTTTGGCCACATAAATCACCTAATCTACAACCGGAAACCAACCAGGAGTGTTAACGATTGCCTGCCAAAGCGGATCCGGGATGACCAGTTTTGCCTGGTCCTTCTTGGATAAAGTTGTGGCAATCTCAGACTCATTTCCTTCTTGGACTTTTTGCACCCAATCTGGTTCCATAATCAGTTCCCGACCTAGAGCCACCATGGCTACTCCAGTTTCCAATGCTTTTGCGGCTTCATCAGCGGTATGGATAGAACCTACCCCAATGAGCGGTACACGTTTGGCAATTTTTTCTAAAAGATACTCTACTCTCAGCTTATCATCGTCGACACCACGTCTCGGCTTAGACCAGAAATCCATAAGGGAGACATGAAGATAGTCAAGCCCTTTATCTGACAGCACATCTATCAGCTTAAGGGTATCTGCCATTATAATCCCAGGTTCAGACTGCTCCTCTGGTGAAAAACGGTATCCGACAATGAATGACTCTGACGCATGTTCTTTTACAGCTTTCTGCACTTCATCTACCACAGCAAGAGGGAAAGTCAGGCGTTTTTCAAGGCTTCCTCCAAACCGGTCATCACGCTGATTAGAATGCGGAGAAAAGAACTGCTGAATTAAATACCCATTGGCTCCATGAATTTCGACTCCATCAAAGCCTGCTTCAATGGCGCGGCGTGTTGTCTCGCCAAATGCCGCGATGATGTCCTCCACTTCACTTTCTGTCAATGCCCGGGGAGTGATGTCACTCCCTTCTGAAGCAACCGCACTGCTGCTTACAGTTTCTCCATTGGGAACAAGTTCTGGCGGGCATTCCCTGCCTCCGTGAAAAATTTGGAGAACTGCTTTAGCACCCTGCTCTTTAATACTGCTTGCCAGCCTGCGCAGGCTTGGAATCATCCCATCGTGATCTCCACCGAATTCACCATCGAATCCCTTTCCATTTGCTGTCACATATGTACATGCCGTAATGACCATTCCTGCACCTTTGGAACGGCGTACATAATAATCAATCTCGGCATCTGACACGGTTCCATCCGGATGGGAAGAGAAATTTGTCATCGGAGCCAGGACGACTCTGTTTTTTAATTCCACATTATTTTTTAACTGAAGGGATTCGAATAGCGGCTTGTAGCTTGGGTTCATTGAAAGAACACTCCTTTTTTACGGTTTTGGCAATTTATTTTACACAACAAGGACCAAATCCAGTTTGTTAGATTTTCCTGCTGTTACGCAAAAGTTATCAATAACTTACAAGTCAAGCTTAAAAGTATTTCTTGACTAATAGTTTTTTGATATGACGATTTTTAACCTCCTTCAAAAGAATACTGTAATATTATAGTTTACAGTTTGGAAAGTCAATTTTTTGAATCGGAAGCTTTACTTTCCCCCTGCTCGATTCTGAACAATTAAAAAAGAGAAGCTCCCCTTGCAGCTTCTCTTTTCTTAAGTTATCGTCAATTTCACCCTGGGGACAGAAGGACAGGTCCCTTGTCCCTCTTGTTCCAGGCAATATTCTTTACTGGGACAGTGAACCTGTCGCCTTGTCCCGGCCTGAATAAGATATATTTTCTATTACAACATCGAGCTGGCCACTTGGTATGATCAGTGAAGTTTGTTCACCTAGATTTTTTAACAAAAGCTGCCTGCCGACCGGGGACAAGAATGAAATACAGCCATTATCAGGGTCTGAATGTTCTGGCAGACAGATATGATAATCCTCTCTATCATTCTCCCCTTCAAATAATAATGTTACCTTTGTTCCAATAAACACTTTCCGTAAAGGCTGGTCTGAAGAAACTCGACTATACAGTGTAATATATTGCTCTACTTCTCTTACATAAATACTAAGGAAATCCTTTATCCGTTCCTTTAGCGGAGTTGAAGATAGATAAAGGCTATTCAACTCTTGATAGTTTTCGTCAATAAAGGTTAGCTGTTTAATCAAAAACTCTTTTTCAATGGGAGCCTCAAGACTATGGTTCATAGTAGATAACCTCCCTGCTAGGATCAAACACCTTGCAAAACTTTAATTCTACTGTCATTTTCATTACACATCCTTTTTTTAGAATATATAAAAAACAGACCTTTCCTCATATAAAAGAAAGATCTACTATATATTTACAAAATAGCATGTATACCCCTGAAAAGCTAGTTATCGATTAATCTCTAATTAACTTAAGGGACAGGTCCCTTGTCCCTCTGTTTCAGGTAATAATCTTTACTGGGACAGTGAACCTGTCCCCTTGTCCCTCGATTTACCACCTTTATATCAAATTGTAATGTCAATTATTTCTGAACCATCCCAAGTTCCTTTTCGCTGCCAGAGCTTTTGGGGGACCCTATTAATACGCCTATTCCAAGCAAGAGGAGGAAAATCCCTAACCAGGAAGTTATGTTTAAGGATTCTCCTAATAGGAAAACGCCTAATAATGCTGCTGTTAACGGCTCTGCTAGTGCAAGGGTAACTGCCGTTGATGAAGAAACATGGACAAGCCCTTTAGCAAAAAGGAAATAGGCTATCCCAGTGGCCATGATCCCAAGGTGAAGGCTTACACTCACACCTCGAACACTCGTGATCCAAGACATATCAAAAACAAATAAAAATGGTGATAACCAGATAGCACTAAGCGTGAACACAACGGCAACTACTGATAAAGATGAATATCTTTCAACCAAATCTCTGCTTACAAGCGTATAGCCTGCGAATGATAAACCAGCCCCCAAAGCCATTAATATGCCAACAGGGTCTATATAAACTGATTCTTTATTCACAAACAGCATTAGACAACCTAAAATGGATAGTAAAGTAGAACACCACCACATGGTACCAGGACGTTTTTTTAAGTAAATCCATTCAAGGAAACCTGATAAAATAGGTGCACTGCCAATTGCTGTCACGGTCCCAATAGCCACCCCTGTAATGGTAACTGCAGTGAAAAATAATGGTTGATACAGTGCCATACATACAGAAGCCAATATCGTTGTCTTGATTGGCCAATTTTTATAGTTTAATTTTCCTGATAGGAGAACAATACATAATAAAAATAGTCCACCTGCTGCTAAGCGAGCAGCACCAATGGCAATCGGGTGTGCTTCTTCCGGCGCAAGTGCCTGAGATGTACCTGTTGTCCCCCAAAGTACTGCTGCAAGTAATATGAAAAAAGGAGCCCATTTGTCCTTCAATTTTCTCACCTCAATAAAAAAGATAAAAAGAATCATTAACCTAATAATAGAAAATTCCTTAAAAATTTTCTTTACCAGGTTTAATATCCCTTTTATCTATTATTAAGAATTCTGTATTTTTGTGGAGATATTCCCTCACAGCTAACAAACCACCGTGTAAATGAAGAAGAATTCTCAAAACCTAATTCCTCACTAATCCTCGACATGGACCATATTGTAGAAATTAATAGATATTTAGCCTCTTTCAAACGATGTTCAGATATATATACTTTTGGGCTTTTCCCGGTTTTTTTCTTAAACCATGCTGAATAATATGCTGGGTGGTAATGTTCTATTTTTGCTAAAGTTTCTAATCTGATTGACTCCTTAAAATGTTTATGAATATAGTCAATAGAAGGGGGCTTAGAGATTTGAAGTTTACTGGTCACATATCTGGTCAAATCTGCTAAGGAGGATGTGTTCTCCTGACTCTTCGCCTCTTCCAGCAGCAAATAACGGATAGAAGCCCATTGTTTATCCAGCCGAATATACATACTGCTTGTATTTTCTGGTAAATATTGAGTTGGGATATCTAAGATTAAAAATTCATTCCTGTCCATGGATCGGTAGTTATGATCAAACCTTGGAGGAAGATAAAAACAATAATCGGAGTCAAGATTGATCTCTTGCCACTTCGTTTGTATATCCAGGGAGCCCTGTAATGGAAAAAGAAATTGACCAAACTCATGCTGGTGAGAATGAAACTCTCGGGAATAGGATCTTTTCTCGCATGTTACATGATTGACACTGTCCATTTTACTCCCCCAAGGTCATACTTTATGTATATTATAATTCTAAACAATGAGGGAATAAAGAAGGAGCATGAATCGAATTGATTTGATTTAAATATTGAATTCTTTATTGGGTAGCAGCTCCAATTCAAGCAGAAACTGTTTCATTTCAATGCCCCCGCGATAACCGGTCACAGCACCATTTTTGCCGATGACTCGATGGCATGGAATAGCTATTAATAGCGGATTTGCACCGATTGCTTTCCCTGTAGCCCGGACCGCCAGCGGCCTTTTTATTAGCTCGGCGATGTACGAATAGGCGGCTGTTTTCCCATAAGGGATCTGCGATAACGCCGTCCAAACTTCCTCTTGAAATGGAGTGCCTATAATATCCAGGGCCATTGAAAAAACTTGTCTGTTCCCCAATAAATACTCTTGTAATTCCATCATATATGGCTGCAGTGATCCTTTATTTTCCACAAGCACTGCAGATGGCAAGTATTTTTTCAGGGAGCTTTCAAAGTCCTCAAAAGTTGGGTCAGAGCCTATATAGCAAAGACCCTTCTCTGTTTTCGCCAGATATAGGCTCCACTTGCCTTCCCGCATATTCGCCCATTCAATCCTTTTCATTCTTCCGATCCTCCCTTGTTTTTTTCCGGTAAGCTGCAGGTGTTGTTCCAAGCTTCTTTTTATACAATGAGATAAAATAAGGGGTGCTGGGGAATCCTGCTGATGCACCAACATCAGCTATCGATTGCTCCGTAGTCTCCAGCATATGGATTGCTTTTTCCAGCCGGATATCCTGAATATATTCTGTGGGTGACTTCCCCGTGACCCGTTTAAATATTCGCTGTATATGGAATGGACTTCCATGAAAAATGTCCCCCAATAGATGTAATGTAATGGGCTGGCTATAATGCAGATCGATCCACTCTTTTATTTGTTTAATCCATTCTTCTGCAGGCAAGCTGAGGCCTTCCGGTTTGCAGCGCTTGCATGGCCTGAAATTTTCCGCCAGTGCTTGAGCAGCATGATGAAAAATAGTTACATTTTCGATATTCGGGATTCTCGATCTGCAGGATGGCCTGCAGAATATCCCTGTCGTTTTAACGCCATAAAGAAAGATATCATCATAGGTCTTGTCGCAATCCTTTATTGCTTTCCAATACTTTTCAGGAATCACTGCATGTTCTTTAGCCATTGCACTCACTCACCTCTGCTTCACAGTATACACAAAAACATTTATCATCTGCGATTTCCTAAATATAAACGCAAGATAACGTAATCCTGAAGATTTACAATAAAGAAAAGTAACCGTCATACAGGAGGGATAAAAATGAGCACTCACACTATTAAATGGAAAGAGGATGAAAATGGGCTGATCATTTTCACCCCGGATGAATTCAGCTTTTTAGAAAATCTTCGATACTTGTCAAGATCAGCAAATGAATGTCTATATGAGATTTCTCATCAGAAAATTAGACGTGCTCTTTCCATCAAGAATGAAAAGCCGCTGCTTGAAATAAGTGCTGTGTCAGATAAGCTCCTCTACGTCCAATTTTTAGGCGATCACGAACCTGTCACATATCAAGCAAAGGCGTCGATAGCGGCATATATTCATGATTGGTTCGACCTGGGAACCAGTCTGATCCCCTTCTATGAGATGGCGAGAACAGATCTATTATTGCATAAACTTGCAAATCAATTTTTCGGGCTCAGAATTCTGGGAATCCCCGACTTATTCGAAGCCCTTGCCTGGGGAATCCTCGGGCAGCAGATTAATCTTACATATGCGTATACGCTAAAACGGCGGCTCGTAGAAAAATATGGGGATTACCTGGAATATGACGGGACAAAATATTGGCTTTTCCCCGCAGCTGAAACGATTGCCGGGCTAATGGTTGAAGATCTTGCAGACTTAAAAATGACCGTCAAAAAATGCGAATATCTCATTGATGTAGCCCGCTTGATTGCAAATGGCGAGCTTTCGAAAGAGGACTTGCTGAATGAGGGAGATGTGAAGTCTGCAGAGAAAAGATTGACCAGAATACGCGGCATCGGCCCATGGACAGCCCATTATGTCCTCATGCGGTGCCTGCGCTTCCCTTCCGCTTTTCCGATCGATGATGTCGGCCTTCATAATTCGATCAAACTGATCCTCGGCTCTGAAAAAAAACCGACCAAAGAGGAAATTTTGAAATATTCGGGTGCATGGAAGAATTGGGAGTCCTATGCCACTTTTTATTTGTGGAGAGTTCTGTATTAAAGGAAACCTAAAAATCTTTTGACAGAGCATCATCGAAAAGAGAGATCATGCAAAAATAAAAAATCTTCCTATTTCCACCGTTCCATTGCTGAAATATTGATACCACGGAAAGTGACCGATATATTGAAATTTTGACCGATATCCAGTAAGAAGTGACCGATAAAATAAAAATCTGACCGATATACTGTGAGAAGTGACCGATATATCAAAAGCAGGCCGAATTTGAACACCGAATTACCTATAAACGTCAATTCTCAGCAGAAACATAGTAAAAAGGCCGTCAATGAACGGCCTTTTTACTATGTTTTTCTGCAAGATTAAAATTAACTTGCAGTTTGTAGATCACATCTATCATTATTATTACCAACGAAGACAATAGAAACTAAAGAAACGCGCGTTCCGACCATTTCAGGCAGTGCCATGGCATATCCCCTTGGAACAAAATAATTATTATAAAATAGATGAAACTTTTCGTGTATACCATCTTTTTCCCGATCTTTCACTTCACTTTCATTTCCTCTTCCAAGGCTTTCATAGTAAGGACTGGCATCCATAATCACTGGTACTTCGAGGCCTTCTTCTGTTTCTTTCGGACGAATGATATCCACTGCAATTCTGTCTGCTTTTCCGTTTTCATCCGAATCAAGAGTGGACTCCACATAGACTGTCTCATGAATAGCCTCTTCGTAAGAATAAATTGACTGAGACTTTAAGCCCTCGATTTGCGCCGCCTGACTAGGCTTTTCTTTGGCAGTCGCATTGCTGCTTGTGTAAATCAGATTTTGTTAGTTAGAATCACTAATAGTCCAAAAAACAAAAAAAGCCTGGCACTCACTGCTGAGCGCCAGGCTTCCTATTAACAAACCGAATCCGTTGATTTCGGGTTTTTCAATCCAAACAGCGGGCGAATAAATAATGCCACCCCTGTTCCAAGCATCGCCATGATTGCCCACACCCAGCCGTGGAGGCTGAAGGAAGCAATTCCGCCGAAGTAGGCACCGATGTTGCAGCCGAATGCAAGGCGTGCGCCATACCCCATAAGCAAGCCGCCGACAATTGCAGCCCCTGCTACGCCAGGCTTAATTTTACCTGGTTTGAAATTTCCTTGAACTGCCGCTGAAATAAAGGCGCCAAGGATGATGCCGATGTTCATGACACTTGTAGAGTCAGCCAGAACTGTATTTTTCAATGCCGCCATATTAGCGTCTGATGAAAAATATCCCCAGGACGTTACATCAATTCCCATCGCCATTAAAGCCTTACCGCCCCATAGCGCAAAACCGGAAGTGATGCCCCATGGCGTTCCGCGCACGGTTAATGTTAAAGCGTTCAATACAGCTAGAACAATGGCTGCCGCGAACAATGGCCATGAGCCTCTCAAAATCTTTTTCCAGCCGGTAGTTGTCGGCAATGCCTTCATCATTGGCGCGTTTTTCTTCTTCGCAATTTGCAATGTCACCCAATAAATCAGTGCGAACAACGCAAGCTGCAGAACCAGTGCTCCGCCATACCCTAGTCCTGTAGAAGTAGCTAAAGAAATGGGCGGCAATGCTGGTGTTTCTTCCATCCAGAATGAAAAATGGTATGCACCTAAAGTGGACCCCACAATAAAGGCAAGAAGCGTCAGGATCATGGAGGATTGGCCTCCGCCTACAGAGTACAATGTACCGGATGCACAGCCATTCCCCAGCTGCATTCCGATCCCAAACATGAACGAGCCAACCAGAACACTCACCCCAACAGGTGAAACATATCCTTTAGGCTCCATTCCTGTAAAACTGAAGCCGGTGCTTAAAATGATGGCAAATAGAGTAGACGCAACTGCCAGCATGAGCATATGTGCCTGGAGGCCTTGCCCGTTTCCTACACTGGCAAAGCGCCTGAACGCAGATGTGAAGCCAAACCGGGCATGCAGCAGAGTCATTCCCAGCGCAATTCCGATAATAAAGAGAACCCCTTGTGTCATGTTAGCTGCATTTATAATTGAAATGAACAAAATAATAGCCGCAAGAACGCCAGCTGCAACAAAAGGCTTCTGTGCTGGATTTAAGTTTGTCACAACCGTTGTCGGTGCAGAAATCCATTGCTTGGACGGATTACTTTTAACATGAACTTGAACCAATCTTATTCACTCCTTTTCTTATCATTTTAGTCGGATTAAAGCATTATTCTATAATATATTTTGCTAAAAGTAAATGGTGTGCAAGAAGTTTCCACTTTAACCAATCATATCCCCAAACTTTCCAATTTCCTTCTTAAAAGCCAGCTGCACCGTTCCGATTGGGCCGTTCCGCTGTTTGGCGAGGATAATTTCAATCGTATCCTGCTGTTCAGATTCTTTATGATAATAATCATCCCGATACAAAAATGCGATGACATCCGCGTCCTGCTCGATCTGTCCGCTCTCCCGCAAATCTGAGAGCATCGGCCGTTTATCCTGGCGGCATTCCACACCTCGGCTCAGCTGCGAAAGAGCAATGACCGCTACATTCAAATCCCTTGCCATCGTTTTCAGCTTCCTGCTGATTTCACTGATCATATTAATTATTTTCTTTATCTGCCTGCCGCTAGTTTATCTAGCTTTTTTCTATACGCTATAATCTGTTGTTTCTATTCCTGAGGATAATAAAAGTCAAGAGGCTCTCCCTCTATCCTAATTAACTTACGATTCCTGAAATGCCGGTTTCCCTTTTGTTCTAAGGTTATTTTTTCTCCCCAATAAAAAGCATCACTCCCCACTTTTGCTATGCATTTTTTCTCCGGGGACAGGTTCTTTACCCGATAGTATAAGTAATAATTTCGGATTTTCGATATAAATATGAAGTAATAACATTTGATGGGAGAAAAATGAAATGTATGTCTTCGATCAGGGAAGAATATTAGAAGAATCAAAGGTTTCAGTTAGTATAAGAAATAAGGGATTAAATTATGGATTGGGATGCATCGAGGGAATTAGGGCTTTTTGGAATGAAAGACAAAACCAATTGTATATTTTCAGAATTTATGAACACTTTAAGCGATTCCATGAATCTGGTCATTCTCTTCATATTCATATCCCGTATTCTATAAGCCAATTAATCGTTTGGACAATTCAATTATTAAGAAAAAATAACTTCCGGGAAGATGTCTATATTCGCCCTCTTTGCTTTAAGGGGGCAAATATTATTGGACCGGATTTGGCAGATCCATTTAATCGTGTAAGTATGTATTGAACCCAATTAGAATATCAACCGAAGCCGGCTTTAAAGGTTTCTGTTTCCTCATGGAATCGTTTGGGCAATAATATTATTCCCCCTCAGGCAAAGTCAACAGGAGGCTATTTAAATTCCGGTTTAGCTACTACGGAAGCCATTTTGAATGGTTTTGATGAAGCCATTTTCTTAACAGATAGGGGGCTTGTAAGTGAGGGACCAGGTGAAAATATTTTTATTATAAAAAACCACTAGTGTTGCATAAATTTTGACGGAATTTTCAGTTTTTACACTTACCCTGCTTAGAGCCAAAAAGGTAAATACCCAATTAAAGGTGGCTCCATCCATTTGGAAAATAATTTACAATTAGACGTTTGTGACGACGACAGTTTGTTTATTAAGGAATGGCTTTTCCTTCGATTTTCCGAAGCCAAATATGTGCCGGCTTCCATAAAGTAGCTCTTAGATAACGGCTAATTTGTAAGGTTTTTCGCTTGCTTTTCGTCTCAAGTTGAACGAGTACATGTAGGCAAAAAACGATTAATGCGATAAACACTTGATTGTGGATCGCCCATTCACTTTGACCATAAAACTTTTTG
>NZ_VLKI01000003.1 GCF_007830235.1 Cytobacillus oceanisediminis | reverse complement strand
TAGTTTGACGCATCGAGCGTATGCCAAAAAGATATTGAATGAACACCATTTTAATAAGGACAACAGGGTCAATACTAGGTCTCCCATTGTCTAAGCTATACTTATCTTTTACCAGGTCATAAATGAATTCAAAATCAATAGCTTGTTCGATCTTTCTAACCAGATGATCTTCAGGCACTAATTGGTCAAGAGCGACCATTTCTATTTGATTTCTTCCATCTTCTACGTGTTTTGATAACATTTGAATCCCCCACAAAAAATCTTTTCAACTTCATTATACAAAAAAAGCTTGTAGACGTGGTCCGTAAAGCAGACTTTGTCTACAAGCTGAACCTCTAACGGTTGTTAGAGGTTTTCTAATTTCATGCGCTATACCTGCTGCTATCCTGCCTGCAAGTGCCGCTTTCTCCGCTTCCTTAATTCCATTCAAGAATTGAAAAACTCCGATAACCCTTTGAATATTCCCATCCAGGTCCCTGATAATCCTTGTATTATTAATCCCATAATTTTTATCAAGTATTTCTCTATTTACTATAGCCTTTTCAGATCTTAGTGTCTCCAGCAAATTTATTTTCTCGTCTGGAATTTGCAATAGGTCTCTTATATGACGGCCAACTATATCTTCTTTACTCTTATGAAGATCTTCGCAAGCCTGTAAATTGCATAGAGTTACCACACCCTTTTTGTCAATAAAAACAATATGATGGGGAACGAGGTCAAGTATTGGTTCTAGAAAGTTTTCAATTTCAGTAAACGGAAGATCCACTAGCTTTTTATCAATATGCGACAGTTTGGTTTGCTGGATTCCCTCCTTATAAAAAATGGAATAGCATTCATCATTCCCCTTGTCAAGCTGCATTCCCATTTCAGCATCTCTATAAGAAAAGGAAAAAGGGAGCTGGCTGATGAGGTTTTTATAAAATTGAAGCTCTTTTTCTGTGCCCTGCAGTTTATTCAGGGCTCTTCCATTATCGTTCATTCGATACCTCTTTTAATAACATTAAGTCCTTCGTTTTTAATATAGAATAAATCTAATTATTTAAAAAATCTAATTTTAAGATCAAAAACACTATTTTTTTAATTGAGGAAACATATAAACGTTAAGCTTCCTAATCAGGATCATCAGTACAATAAGAATAATGCTAAAGAAAATCGGGTGCCAAAAAGAGTTTATATGCAATATTTCCATTTTTATAAGGATGATATGAAATAGGGAATCTGCAAGGAAAAGGATTGCGAGCCAAAGAAAGCGATAAAATTTTAAAATAATTAAAGTTAATAAAAATGCATAGATGATCCAAATTAAAACGTTAAAAGCAATATGATCCTGGTATGGCGATTCAAACCATCCGATCGTATACTTGTGTGTTTCAAATATGGCCTGCAAGTAAAAGGATACAGCTTGAAAGATAGTGGTGATGGCCATATAAATGGTTACAAATTGAATAAAAAAATCAGGTCCCTCGACTCTATTTCTCCACCATTTTATTATAAAAACAGATATAAACAAGATTACTACTGTGTACCAGGAGTTCCACCAATTATGCTTGTAAATCCCCAGCCAGAGGAAAAGCTCTTCAATTCCAAAGATATACACGATAATCAAAATAACCCACTTGAGATTAATACGGAAAGCTGCAATGGCCATAAGTATACTTGGAATAAAAAAGGCCTGAGAAATACTGGAGCCAAAAACATCATCATACCATTGGTTCGAAAAAACCCGCGGATAATAGGAATAGGCATCGCCTAAGATCAGAACAATGTACTCCATTAGAAAGGAAAGGCCCATGGTAAAAAAATATACAGCAAGATTAAGATGAAATTTAGTTTTCTTATATGTAATATACATGATCCATGCACTAATAAGGACCAAGCCAAGGAACCACAGTAAATTAGTTGACAATTTTTCCACTTCCAGTTTTTACTCGTTTCCATTATTTTGTTCATCAGACGCAAACATATACTTTACCAGCAAGAACTAAAACAAATTGACGTTGGTTCTCCCCTTTCCTATACTAGTAAAGTCAAATTAGAAGAAAAACAGGTGAATTAAATGGATTTTGAAATTAATTATTTATCTTTTTATGTGGTTCAGGTAGAAGGAAAAGGCGAAAACGCAGAAAAGTTCTCCAAACACTTTCAAACTCTTGATTCAGAGGATTACGAAAATAGTGCTTTGAAGGACTTTTTAGATGGAGAACTTGCAAAGATTTCAAAAAGGAAAGTTGAAAGACATCCGAAAACAGACCAGGCCCCTACTAAAATTGGGCGATTTATTGTGGAACCGGGACATGAATTAAGCTCCAACTCCAATTATAATCTTTTTAATCGCGTGAGAATGGCTGATACCAAGGAACTTTTCCGGGAGGCTAATGAACAAATCGTTAATGCCTATATTGATACAAGCGCTGTCCGTGGAGGAGTCTTGCTGGTGGCAAATGCAAAGCTGAGGAAATATTTCGATGAATCTTTCCTTTTTATCATGAAATGTGACTTTGAACCAAAGGTAGCATCTATTTCTGATGAGACTACCCTTATTAGAAATGTAGAAATGGCTATTACGACTAAAAATATGAAATCGATTCAGTACCCTTATATGCCGGAGGAAGGCATGATTGAGGAAGGAGAACTAAAAATCCACCAGTCTTCGCATGCTCGATATTTTGAAGACTTTTTAAGGTATGTAGACTATGAACCCTCCCTCCCGGAAATCGTTAAAACTCAAGTAATCGGAATGGTACAGGAACATATTGAAGAAACTTTTCAGCCAGAGAGCGAGGAAAAAGAACAGATGGAAGCGAGCATGGAAGTATGGGCTGCCAGCCCGAAAAGAGAAATACAAGAGAGATTTTCCTCTGACCAAGTAATCGAGGCGGCTGCACAAATTATAGAACATTCACCCGAGATTGAACTCAAGCTTAAAATGGATCATGTTTCCGTAAACAGCCTTCTCTCGGATTTCGGAGAAACCATTCATATGGCAAAGGTAAATGGCCGCTATGTACTGCTTATTGAAGCTGACAGTATTTTGTTTGAAAAGGGATTCTCCCCGATTGAGTTTTTAAAGCCTGATGAACTGGCTAATGTTATCGAGAAAATTAATCAAAAATAAAAGGGCGACTAAAAATAATCGCCCTTTTTTCATTATTTAGAAAAGATGCTGTTATTGTTAACGACCTGCAATTCTTTTGTCGTCTCGTTCATTTCACTTTTACAAATTGGACAGATAGGTACTTGGCTGCTTTTAAAATTGTCTCTCACCCAGCAGTTACAAGATTCTGATGAACATTCCCAGACCTTAACTTCCTCAACCTTTATTTCTTCCATATTCTTTCTGCCAAATCCCATTGCCATAGTCAGGCACCTCCCAAAGAGTAAGACCCTATACCCAAAATAAAAATCACTTGCTATATAAAGGGACAGAACTTACCGGCTCTATATAACAAGTGTTTACGGGCAATATTATATTCTTTTAACTAAAAATAGTATAACATATATAGGTTAACCTGTCAAAAAGATATACTTTTTAGTCAGCTTCATTTTACTCAAACTTATAAACAGAGTAAATACTATCATTCTCTTCGGGGAAAAGTGTATAATGACTTGTACAGAAGGTTATGTTTATGTAAGAAAGGGTGAAGGCCATGAACATTATAGGATATTCGGTTGAGTACATAAAAGATCCGACAGGCATCCTAGCCGGTGACCGCTACGAATTCTTTTTAGATATCGACGTTGATGAGGAAGATGAATTGTATTCAGTGAACGGCATAAAATTGAGAGTGCTTTTTTATAAAAACGACGAGGATGAAAGGATTCTAAATTACCACTTTCTCGAAAACCAGACAGGAAAGGTTTTAGAATTCGCATTGGACGAAGAGGAAGAGAAAACAGTTTCCCGCTTCTGCAGTGAAAACATTTCTCAAGCTGAATAAAAAGAGCAGGGTTCCCTGCTCTTTTTATTGTATATTATACCTAGATATTCTTGCCTTCCTCTGAAATGTGGTACATTAGGTGCGCTAAGTGTTGAATTGGCGTATAAACCTCTTCATCCTCATTCTGATCATTTTCCTCATTAAAGTCCAAATCATTCAGATGCAGTGCTGCAAATTGATAAAAGTCTTTTAATTCAAAAGCATAGCAAGCGCTCGGCTCTTCCTGGTCCTCTTCATATTGCAAAACCATATAGGATTCTTTGCCGTCATTATCAAGAGCATCGAAAAAAATAAAATAACCAATGTTGGTATCCAACTCAAATAAATGCCTTGTTCCACCCTCAGTGTATTGCTCAAAATCTTTTTCACTTAGTTTTTGAACATGCATAGGCTGTACCTGATCTTCTTTGTGGAAATTTACAGTATAAGTTTTCACGGATTCTCCCCCTCTACTCATCCCATGCTAACATAAAGAAAATTATATTCCTATTATTACCCTCTCTTAAAGGCTGTAACCTAATTTGGGTCTATTCGTTTGTAATTTTTTCCTATATGATATTTAAGAAGTAATTTAGACGGAGTAACTCCAGGGAGGCAGAAGAAGTGCTGGCAAATAAACAATTAGAAGATATTAGATCTCTGCAGCAAATATGCGAAGAGAAAGAAAATATTGAGTTAAAGCTAAATTGGGATAGCTTGCGGAACAGGCCTGATGGGCAGCAAAATGACCTTTTCCAATATGATGATAATGGAAAATTACTGGGTTATCTCGCTCTCTACACTTTCGGAGGGCCTATGGAATTATGCGGTATGGTTCACCCTGAATACAGACAAAAGGGTATTTTCAGCCAGCTGTTCAAGCAGGCAAGGCCTTCGCTGGAAAAAGCCAGCAAATTGCTTATTAATGCCCCCGCCAACTCTACTTCCGCAAAAAGCTTTTTAATATCCCGGCCCTGCACTTACTCTTTTTCGGAATACCAAATGAAACGCCAGGCAAGCAAGATAATAGCAGAAGTAAACCCGCAAGTAACTTTGCGAAATGCAATTGAAAGCGACCTCAAATTTCTCAGTTACCTGGATTCTGTCTGCTTTAATATCCCTGAGCAGGAGGCAATAGCTTTTAATAAAGAAGTTTGGCTTGGAGGAAATGAACCAACCTTTATCGTTGAATACGGAGGGAAAGAAGCTGGGAAAATAAGGATTCAAAAAGAAGAAAATGCAACTTGGATTTACGGTTTCGCCATTGAACCCTCTCTGCAGGGAAATGGAATCGGCAGAAGCGCACTTTCACAAGTTGTTATGAATGAACAAAACAAAGGGATTGAAAGGGTGCATCTTGAAGTAGCAGCAGAAAACGAGCATGCCCTTGGCTTGTACAAATCATGCGGATTTGAGCCATACGGCACTCAGGATTATTATGAATACGATCTAAATAAACTTTAAAAGTAGAAAACGGCTTTAAAGAGTCGTTTTTCATGCTTTTGAATCATAAAAGCTATGCCTGAGGTTCATTTTATCTTCTATTTCCATAATGCCAAATGAATATCGCGGCTGTCTGCGCTTGTCTGTGGGGGAACCCGGATTAAACAGCGTGAGTCCACCTTCCTCTTTATGGACCGGAATATGCGAATGCCCAAATATAATGATATCCACTCGATCTTTGCCAAAAGCCGCGATGCTTCTTTTTTCTGTGGTTTTCCCCTTCCCATGTCCATGAACCACCCCTATTTTATATCCTTCTATCTCAAGCAGAAGCCTTTCTCTAAAAAGACCGCATATCTCTTCGCTATCCGTATTCCCATATACACCTTCAACAGGCGCATATGCCTTTAATTTATGATATATATCAATGGTCTGCCAATCTCCGGCATGAATAATTAAATCGCAGCCATCGAGTTCCTGCAAAAGGACAGCCGGCAGCTTTTTCGCTCTTTTTGGCATATGGGTATCCGACACAATGATTATTTTAAAAAGTGCTCCTCCTCCCTATCAGCCGATCTAAAGTTCCTCTATTCCAGAGAAAAATAAAGGAGCCCCTTTTCAGCAAGGGACTCCTTTATTTGCATTATAACTTTGTTACATTAACAGCTTGAGGTCCACGCTGGCCCTGCTCTATGTCAAAGTTAACTTCTTGGCCTTCATCAAGGGATTTAAAGCCTTCTGTTTGAATTGCAGAGTAATGAACAAACACATCTTCTCCGCCTTCAACTTCGATAAAACCAAAACCTTTTTCTGCATTAAACCATTTTACTTTGCCTGTTGCCATTTTATTTCCTCCTAATATCTATAACTCACAGGGTGATATTTTACCCTGCATTTACTAATATGGGTAAAATAATCAGATTTTATAATAAGATGTTCAAAAAGTCCTTTAAAAATAGATGTAATGCCCTTTTTAAACACTAAAAATAATTATTTACTGCGATTTTTGCTGCGTCTGTCTCTTCCGCCTTTAAAATCTCTTCTATCCCGGCTGCCGCTTCTGGACCTGTCGCCAAATCTTCTTCCGCCACGGTCACCGCCTTTAGGCTTTCTCACACGGATAGGTTCAACAGCAGTCAATTTAACAGGTGTCACATCAGGACCCTTTGTCAGCAATTTCAAAGCAGCTGCCAGCATTGTAACAGAATCGGTATCCTCAAGAAGCGTTTCTGCCGCTCTCTTAAAGTCTGCATGTTCGCCTTTATCAATAACTTCCATTAACTTGTTGATGGTAGCCTGCTGATTGCCTTCAACCACATCCTTAAATGATGGTACCGGCTTTTTGGCCATTTTACTTTTTGTTACACTTTCAATAATTTTCAAATGATCAATTTCTCTTGGTGAAACGAACGTAATTGCAAGCCCTTTGTTTCCTGCACGTCCGGTACGGCCAATACGGTGAACGTAACTTTCCGGATCCTGCGGGATATCAAAGTTGTAAACATGGGATACGCCGGATATATCTAAGCCACGTGCAGCAACGTCTGTCGCAACCATAATCTCGATTGTCTGCTCTTTAAAACGGCGGATAACCTGGTCACGCTTTGCCTGAGGAATATCCCCATGAATTCCTTCAGCTGAATAACCCCTTTTAATAAGACCTTCTACTACTTCGTCTACCCGTTTTTTTGTTCTCCCAAACACAATCGCCAATTCCGGAGATTGAATATCCAAAAGATTGCAAAGCACATCAAATTTTTGTTTTTCATGCACTTCCATATAATATTGTTCAATATTTTTAACGGTCATTTCTTTTGCTTTTACTTTTACCATTTCAGGTTCCTGCATGAATTTTTCCGCAAGAGACTGAATTCTCCTTGGCATTGTAGCAGAGAAAAGAAGTGTTTGGCGCTCACCTTTAATTTCACTGAGGATTCGTTCAATATCCTCAATAAAACCCATATTAAGCATTTCATCTGCTTCATCCAAAACAACCATTTTAATGTTGCTTAAACGGATCGTTTTTCTTTCGATGTGGTCAATTAGCCTTCCGGGTGTTGCCGCAATGATTTGCGGGTGTTTTTTAAGGGCACGGATTTGGCGATTAATATCCTGGCCGCCATATACCGGAAGGGTTCTAACTCCTTTTACTTGTCCAATGCGATTCAATTCTTCAGCTACCTGGACAGCTAGCTCACGTGTTGGAGCAAGCACAAGCCCCTGAATGCCTTCATTAATATCTATTTGTTCTAATAGCGGCACTCCAAATGCAGTTGTCTTTCCTGTCCCGGTTTGTGCCTGTCCAATCATATCCTTGCCTTGCATACCGATAGGAATCGCTTGTGCCTGTATTGGTGTTGGTTCTTCAAACCCCATATTGGAAAGGGCTTTTACTATTTCATTACTTAAACCGAAATCTGAAAAAGTTGTCAAAATAAATTTTCCTCCTTGTACTAAAGCCTTTTGAAAAAGACCGTAACATTTAATTTGATGATGTTCACTACGTTACTAGGCTTTCCAGTTTGTATCTCTTTTTTACATTTCCAAATGTACTAATTTTAAACTTTATTTTGTAAGTGAAGTAATTATTTTAGAAGAAATGAAAAATGTTTTATTCCTAAAAAGCAGTTAGATGGGAAGAATCTGTTTAGAGGAATGCATGCAGACTACAAAGTGGATGAGTAAAATAACGTAAAAAGGTGATGCATGATTAGACATGCATCACCTCATTTTAAGCAAGATTATGCTTTTGTTACGTTTGCAGCTTGAGGTCCACGGTTACCTTCAACGATTTCGAAAGTTACGTCTTGGCCCTCTTCTAAAGTTTTGAAACCTTCAGTTTGGATAGCGGAGAAGTGTACGAATACATCTTGACCTTCTGAAGATTCGATGAATCCAAAACCTTTTTCTGCATTAAACCATTTTACTTTACCTGTGTTCATTTGTGTTGCCTCCTGAAAAATTGTTTTTCACTATAATGTACCATATAAACTTAAACATAAAAAAGTCGCAGCCGCCAGAAATGAGGATGAACGATCGCCTACATTTCTTTGCAGCTACGACTACTTATCCAAAAAGTATATAACGAACTTTACAGCGTTAACCTAATAATAAACGACGCATAGTCATAAGTCAATCTTTTAAGCGATCATTTTCAAATAGTGACAAATTGACTATTTGCGTCTTCCTTCTTTTTTCTCGCCTTTTCAGCCGCCTGGACTGTATGCTTTAAAAGCATGGAAATGGTAACCGGTCCTACTCCGCCTGGAACTGGAGTTATAGCAAAAGCTTTCTGGTGGCAGCTCACGTATTCAACATCGCCTATGTTTCCTTTGTTATAGCCAGCATCGAGGATTATGGCTCCTTCTTTGATCCACTCACCTTTTATGAAGTTAGGTTTGCCGACAGCAGCTATAACGATATCAGCCTGCTGAAGGATTTGCGGCAAGTTTCGGGTATGGGAATGGCATGTTGTCACGGTAGCGTTGCGATTAAGAAGAAGCGCAGAGACAGGCTTCCCCAGAATCGGGCTTCTGCCTACAACAACTGCATGCAGTCCATCTGCACCAAGCTTGTAGTAGTCCATAATTTCTAAAATAGCCGCCGGCGTACAGGAAGGGTATTCGCCAAATCCGAAGGCGGTTTGTCCGAACCCCAAACTAGTAACACCGTCAACATCTTTTTCGATAGCAATCGCTTCAAATGCTTGGCGTTCATCAATATGACCAGGCACTGGATGCTGCAGGAGTATTCCATGCACAGCCGGATCTTCATTTAATTCCGCTATAGTCTTAAGAAGTTCCTCAGTTGCAATATCCTTTGAAAGATGAATACGCTTGGAAATAATTCCGAGCTTTTCACAGGCATTGCCTTTCATTTTGACATATGTTTCCGATGATGGGTCATCCCCCACCAGAATGGTTGCCAGGCAGGGCTGTACACCGCTCAATTTCAATTCGGCGATTTTGCCTTTCAATTGTACCTTCACATGATTTGCGACAACGTTTCCATCAAGTATAAGCTTATTTTCCATGCATATCCCTCCAGATATGGAAAAGCGCATAATAAGGCAGACGGGCTTCTCCATTTAATTATGAAAAAAGAGACAAGGGAACCCCTTATCTCTGCCCAGACGACCGGCTATACATAGACGCAGCTCCCCAGCGGTTAATTCCGCATTGTCGTCAGTCACTGCGATTTGGTTTCTTATTCTAATAATGTCATCATACCATAAAAAACATATGTTTCAAGTTTTTTTACCAAAAACGTTCGTGTTTAAAGTAAAAAAAGAATAAAAAAGGACAGCAGTAACAATGCTGTCCTTAATAATGATATATTTGAGTTATTTAATTATGACCTAAAACAATGAAAGCCCTTCCTCTCTTCCATCCTTGCGGCTCCTAGACCGCGCCAGCGGGAATCAGGTATATCGGATTATTATCCGAATCGATGCTCTCTGAGATTTCAATTAATTAAAATGGTAAGAAACTTACTGAAGTAAAAAACGGAGAAGTGTCTGGTTTATAGAAGATGATTAAGAAGAAATTCGACATATAGCCGTCCACACAAATTATTTCTTAATTACAAACACATGCCTACTCTTTCAAAATCCTAAAGAGCATTAAACATAACAAAAAGCCGGACTTCCACACAAAATGAAGGAGCAATGGCGCGCCGACATTCAAGTGAATTCACGACTTCAAAATTGTACCTCAAATACTTCAATACCTATACTACCTCATAAATTTTGTTCTGTCAAGACAAAAAACTTGTCACCATTTGAATCATTCTAAAACTGTTATGCCTCTCAACCTTCCCCTTTATACTCCGTTACATCAAAGTAATCGGTTGTATCCTTATAGTCGTTATAATCAATATCAAGATCATGAAAAAAGCGATGGAGCTTAATAAGGGCTTCCTTATCCTTCGTGCCTCCCTGGACCTTTTCTGCCAAATTGCCGATCATGTTCAAATCCTGCTGCAAATCTTCATTTTCCGCTGAAAGGCTCTTTAGCGAGTTTGCAATTAATTCAGCTTGTTTCCGCTGTTTAGACCAACTGACAAAACGATCTCTGCCCCATCCAAGGGTTTCATTATAAAATGTATGGTTTGAGGCAATAAAATCCCCTAAATCACTGTACATCAAGTCCTGTTCAGCCATTTCTGCAGTTTTGGAACTTTTTTGCACCCGCGCTGTATTCTGTTCCTTGTTTAAATAAACTAGAACACTGTAAGCAATGGCGATGGCCATGATCATGCCTATTATGGAAAGAATTCGGTTAATTTTTTTACTTTTCAGCAAAGTTAAGAGCCTCCGCTTTTGTTGATTTTTAGTGAAACTAAATGGATTTTCTTTCATATTAATCATTAACAAACCTAAAGGACATTTTTTATTTTTCTTAGTTTGTTTAATAGAATCGGATTAAGTTATGAAAAATTTCATGTAAATCGGAAAAGGTAAATCCCAAGCTTTTCACCCGTTCTGTATTAATCGACCAAGAACCAGGCAGAGCATATGGCGAAGCATTATTTGCTTCTATCTCATCTGTTACTATTGCCTGTTATTTCTTCAATTTTACTAAGGAACTCGCTTAACGAGATATCTCCTTCGCTTCCTGGATTTAAGGCTCCGGTAAGCCCCGTCTCACCAACCCTGTATAGAAAATCTGCTGCTTCATCAGATAATATAAAGCTATATCTGGCTTCAGGTTCATGAATTCCTATTGGCTGCCCGTTCCTGATTTTTTCAACATGAAACTTCAGGCGGTTTGTATAATCATCCGTTCCGATTACGATCGGAAATCTTGCTGAAGATGATTGAAACCCCGGGTAATCAAATAGGACTGCTTCCCCAGCACGCTTGGCTTCCTGATAGCCTTCATACCCTTTATAAGCATTTCTTGGTCTATATGTAAAAGAAAATTGTTCCGGCTTAAAATGCCTTCTTTATGCAATGTCCCAAAATCGTAGACAGCCATTGAGGAGGTAAAGATATAATGTGCCACCTTTCCATCTAAAGCCTCTGCAGTGGCCTTCGCTTCTTGCGGGGAGAAACAGGATTGGTCATACACAACATTCCATTTCCTCCCCGAAAAAGCAGCACGCTGTGATTTGATATTTTCCCTGTCTATAATTAAACGCTCAACTTTGTCACCGAATGGATCTTTTGTAAGTCCTCGGGTAGCTATTGTTACCTTTTTCCCTTCTAGTAGCAGCTTTTCAACAAGCTTTTTTCCAAAAAATTGTGTGCCGCCCAAAACAAGAATATCATTCATGATGAGCTCTCCTTATTTGCAAATGGTTTCCTACTATTTCTATACTTAGGGGCTAATTCCCTTCATAAGAATAAAAAAGCCCTTAAGATGGTTAAAGGCTTTTGTTGTTCGTATTGGTTTGGAAAAGGAACACCTCCATAAAATCCATCACAAATCTTTCCACGTCTAGTTCAATCGCAATGTTATCAAGTGTTTCAGGCGGTTCTTCCTCAGGTTTCGGCCTAAAGTCTGCTATGCTTTTTCCTTTGGCTCTTCCAAAAAGCTCAACTGTAACCCTTCTCGGGATATACTTAACCATATCAGGATTCGTTAGCACACTTAACACCAGAACATCATGCAGCGGTGCCCCCTCTATTCCTGGAACTAGTTTTTTATATGCTTCATAGTAATAGTCATAGGCCGGCTTAATTAACTCTTTAAAGGGTGATTGGGTATTATTGGCCACAAAATTGATGGTTTCGGGACGAATCACGGCTTTATTAGTCACGTTTAATGGAAAAAGATATATGTTTTTTGCCTTTTCCAAAACTGAATTTGCAGCAATTGGATCTGCATAAAAATTTGCCTCTGCCTCTGCTGTGACATTTCCGGGTACAAGAAATGCACCGCCCATTAAATAAAGGGCATTTACGTTCTTATAGGCATCTTTTCCATAAAGTATCAGCGGCAAGGCCAGATCCGTTTGTCTTCCCAATCCTACAATTACGAGATTATTTTTATATTCATTTACTATCTGTATAACTTTATTGATATCAAATACATCCAAGCCCTCAAAATCCTCTGGCGGCTGTATAGGGCCAAGCCCTTCCTCCCCGTGAATTTCGGGATAGAAAACAGCTGTCTCCCCTGACAGCGGCCCACTGGCCCCTGCGATGACAGGGATGTCCTCCCTGCCGGCAAGCTTCAGTAAATAGGCAGTATTATTGATTGATTGCTCTTTCGTGATGTTTCCATATGCACTAACTACGCCAACAACATTTATATCCGGATGCTGAAGGGCATACATTAGCGCAAGTGAATCATCGACTCCCGAGTCAACAAACATCAGAACATTATGCATAGGCCACCTCCATAACTTATCTAGTCTATAATATGCCGCAGGAATGTACATTTTGTTAAAGAATGTTGTTTTCCTCTTTAAAGAAAAGGCTATATTAAAGCTTATTGTTGATTATGGTACACTTTTGATTGGAGTGGAAGGGGCGGGACTCCAGCGGGAGGAGCGAGTCAAAGGGAGAACCTGCAGGCGTGAATGCGCCGAGGAGGCTTCCGGAACGCCCGCAGTTCGCTGAGTCCCTGGATCGGAAATCAACAGGTAAGTTTAAAAGAGAGAAAGAAAAAACTCCCCAAAAGGAGAGTTTTAGTTTTGATCTGCCGGAATTGCAGCAAATCTGATTTCCTGGTTTAGCTGGTGTTTAAAATTCTTTTTTTCGGATAATTCCCATTTAAAGGAATCGGCCATATAATCTATAACTTGGTCTTGATAAGTCCTTACAGTTTCGATGTCAAAGAGAAGAGCACCTGTTCTGCGGTTAAAGAAATCGACTGGCGTTGCTGCCATTTCATGTTCAATCGCATATTTCAGCTTTGCCCATAATACAGTTGGCAGGCAAAAATCCTTTTCTTCGCTTCTTTTTTCCTTAATCATATTAAATAGGATTGGTACATTTGAACCGTACATACGAACAAGGAGAGAGGATTCTTCGTTTGTTAAGCCCATAGCTGCCCCTTTATCTGTCTGGAAATCAATGAATTCTTTAAATTTAACTGAGCCCCCGACATTCCCCCCGGAAATAGGCAGATTCTTCGTGACACTGCTGCTGTATGTTTGATTCAATTCCTGTTTAAATTTGTCCGCAAGCAGATCGACAATAGTCTCGGCCATTTTACGATAGCCCGTCAGCTTGCCGCCTGCGATTGTAAGCAAGCCTGTTTCTGATTCCCAGATTTCATCCTTGCGGGATATTTCAGAAGGATCTTTTCCCTCTTCCCATATAAGCGGACGAACACCAGCCCAACTGGATTCAATATCATCTACTGTAACCTTTACAGAAGGGAACATAAAATTGATTGCATTTATGATGTATGTTCTGTCACTTGTCATCATTTTCGGGTTAACCGGGTCTGAATCATAAAAAGTATCCGTTGTGCCCACATAGGTTTTTCCATCTCTTGGTATAGCAAAAACCATCCTTTTATCCGGTGTGTCAAAATATACTGCCTGTTTCAAAGGGAATTTCGACTGGTCTATTACAAGATGTACTCCTTTTGTCAGACGCAATGTTTTTCCGCTCCTGGAACCATCTTTCTCACGGATGGAGTCAACCCAGGGACCAGCTGCATTGACGGTTTTTCTTGCTTTTATTTCATGCTGTTTGCCTGTAAGCTGATCTGCAGCTAAAACACCGCATACTTTACCCTCTTCGTCATATAAAAGCTTTTCAACTTTCAAATAGTTAACAGGCAAGGCGCCTTTTTCAGCAGCAGCTTTCATTACTTCAATCGTTAATCGCGCATCATCTGTCCGATATTCCACATAATAACCGCCGCCTTTTAATCCGTCTTTTTTAACAAGCGGCTCTTTGGCCAAAGTTTCATGAACAGATAGCATGCTTCTGCGTTCAGACTTTTTAACGCCTGCCAAAAAGTCGTAAACCCTTAAGCCGATTGAGGTGCTGAATTTACCGAAAGTACCGCCCTTATGCATTGGAAGCAGCATCCATTCAGGCGTGGTGACATGCGGTCCGTTTTCATAAACGATTGCACGCTCTTTACCGACTTCCGCAACCATTTTTACTTCAAATTGTTTTAAATACCTTAAACCGCCATGAACGAGTTTGGTGGAGCGGCTGGAGGTTCCTGCCGCAAAATCCTGCATTTCCACAAGTGCTGTCTTCATTCCCCGCGTTGCCGCATCAAGGGCAATGCCCGCTCCGGTAATACCGCCACCGATGACCAGCACATCGAATTTTTCGGAAGTCAGTTTATTTATCATGTGATTACGATTTAAATTTGAAAATGTCATTGCTGTCTCCTCCTTAATGAAAAGGCTAGCTTTTTGTCTTACTACCCTTTATTTGCAGGGAATAAAAAAGAGACCACAAAATACATTATCGATTAGCCGATAATGATTTTGTGGTCTCTCCGCATCTCCTGCCGAACTATTAACTTGATTTCATTATAACATAAAGTGGTCTATTTGGGTACTTTTATTTGGGGTCCGTTAAACTTGCCTGTTGACTTCCCCTTCAGGCGCTCAGCAAACCGCGGGCGGGTCCGACGCTCCTCGGCGCATGACGTGCCTGTGGGGTCTACCTTTGACTCACTCTTCCGACAGGACATTGAATAAGCATCCTGAATAGGTACCGCCCGAAGAAAATGCGAATGCATTTTCGTTGATCTCGCGCCTTCCCCTCCAATCAACTGAATGCCAAAATCAGTATTTCGCTTTAACCTATCCTTTATTTAAAAGCGATCGCGGCCTCGACTGCTTTTTTCCATCCTCCATAAAGGTCAGTACGGACTTCCTCCGCCATTGATGGACTAAATGATTTGTCAATTGCCCATTGCTCAGCGATTTCTTCCTGGGAATTCCAATAGCCGACAGCCAGACCTGCAAGGTAGGCAGCTCCCAGGGCAGTGGTTTCATTAATAGTCGGCCTTTCAACAGGAACATTCAGAATATCAGACTGGAACTCCATTAAGAAGTTGTTTTTAACTGCTCCCCCATCTACGCGGAGCGTTTTTAATTCAATGCCTGAATCCGCTTCCATCGCGGATAAAACATCTTTAGTCTGGTAAGCGAGGGATTCAAGAGTGGCCCGGATAAAATGCTCTTTGGACGTACCGCGTGTCACTCCAAATACCGCACCTCGTACATCACTATCCCAGTACGGTGTTCCAAGTCCCACAAACGCAGGCACTACGTACACACCGTCCGTGGAGTCCACTTTTTTTGCATAGCTCTCGCTGTCTTTTGCATCCTTTAGCATTCTCATTCCATCCCGGAGCCATTGAATAGCAGAACCTGCAACAAAAATGCTGCCCTCCAGTGCATATTCGATTTTTCCGTCAAGCCCCCACGCAATGGTGGTTAGCAGGCCATGTTCCGAGCGGACCGCTTTTTCACCAGTATTCATAAGCATAAAACAGCCTGTTCCGTATGTGTTTTTGGCCATCCCTTTATCAAAGCACGCTTGTCCGAATAACGCAGCCTGCTGGTCTCCGGCTGCCCCCGCAATGGGAACTTCCTTCCCAAAGAAGTGATAATCAACCGTATGCGCATAAACTTCAGAGGAAGGCTTCACTTCCGGAAGCATTAATTTTGGAACCGCTAAAATATCAAGCAGCTCTTCATCCCATTTTAGATCATGGATGTTGAACATAAGCGTACGGGAAGCATTGGAATAATCGGTTACATGCACTTTACCGCCTGATAGCTTCCAAATAAGCCAAGTGTCAATGGTTCCAAATAATAATTTTCCCTGTTCAGCTTTTTCGCGCGCTCCTTCAACATGATCCAAAATCCACTTTATTTTTGTGCCAGAAAAGTAAGCATCAATTAGAAGCCCGGTTTTTTTGCGGAATAAATCGTTATATCCCTTTTCCTTCAGATCGTCGCAAATGCCGCTTGTTTGCCGCGATTGCCATACGATAGCGTTATAAACCGGAGCACCTGTTTCCTTATCCCATACAACCGTTGTTTCACGCTGGTTGGTGATACCGATGCCGGCAATCTGTTCAGGTTTGACTCCAGATTCTGAAAGGACGCCAGCGATAACAGATAAAATAGAACCCCATATTTCATTGGCATTATGCTCTACCCAGCCTGGCTTGGGAAAATGCTGAGTGAATTCTTTTTGCGCAGTATGCACAATTTCACCTTTTTTATTGAATAGAATCGCACGTGAACTAGTAGTTCCCTGGTCTAAAGATAAAATATATTTTTCCATTTAAAGCTCCCCCAATTCTTGTATATGCTATGCTTTATGCTGCCACTTTCGAAGAATCCATTTCTCCAGGCTGCTTTTTTCCTAAAGTATATGAAAGAATTAATACTATTATATTAACAGCTAGCACTCCCCATAACATACCGGAAGTCTTTCCTGCGAACATAAATTGGTAGAACACAGAGCCAAGTGCACCTCCAAGGACCGGACCGACGACAGGCACCCACGCATATCCCCAATTGGATTTTCCTTTGCCCGGAATCGGCAGCAGGAAATGGGCAATGCGGGGGCCTAGATCACGTGCCGGGTTGATTGCATAACCTGTAGTTCCTCCAAGGGACATGCCGATAACGACAATAAGGAGGCCGACAGCAATAGGGTTTAATCCTTCAGTAAATTGATTGGCTCCTATAAACATCAAGCCTAATACAAGAATAAATGTACCAATGATTTCACTTAATAGATTTGAAAAAGTATGCGGAATTGCAGGGCTAGTAGAAAAGACAGCAAGCTTCGCACCTTGATCTTCGGTTTCTTTCCAATGCGGCAGGTAGTGCAGGAAGACAAGAACGCCACCTAAAAAGCCGCCAATCAGCTGGGCGATGATATAGCCAGGCACATCTGGCCAAGGAAAATCGCCATTAAGCGCTAAACCAATCGTTACAGCCGGATTTAAATGTGCACCACTTATGGATCCGACTGCAAAAACACCCATTGTAACCGCGAGCCCCCATGCAATGGTGATGACAATCCACCCGCCATTAAATGAGAAGGTCTTTTTTAAATTCGCTCCAGCTACAACGCCTCCTCCAAATAGAATCAAAATCATTGTCCCAATTACCTCTCCCATAAAAGCAGACATTTTAAAATCCCCTTTCCAATATTGAGTGCATCGAAAAAAAAAAAGGAGATCCACGACAGAATAAACCCTGAAAGGTTAAACTGTGTGAATCTCCTAATCTCCGACACGTGAATTAACTTGTTAAATAGAGTATACAAGCCAATGAAAACGTTGTCAATCTTTTTTCGTGAAATATAATTTCAGGTTGTGTTCATGAGAAGATTTCCCATAAATCCATCTTGGATGTAGTAATTGCCGCAGCTCCAGCATCAAGAGCGTTCAATACTTCTTCCCTTGAACGGATTAGACCGCCGGCAAAAATTGGCGTATTCAAGCGTTCATTCACTTCTTTTATCATCCAAGGCATAGCACCCGGTAAAACTTCTATATAATCGGGTTTTGTTTTTTCTATCAGTTTATAGCTCTTTTCTAGAGCATGCGAATCAATCAGGAAAATTCTCTGGACCGCGATAACCCCTTTTTGCTTCGCTTTAAGGATTACGCTGGACTTGGTGGAGATTAATCCGTACGGCTTAAATTCCTGGCATATGTATTCAGTTGCATAATCATCGCTCTTAATTCCGTGAATCAGATCCACATGATAGATCATTTTTTTCTGGTGTTCTTTTGCCATCTGTGAAACATGCTTCAGCTGAGAGATATGCATGTCCAGAAAAACCCCTATTTCATAAGGGCATTTCAGGAACTTTTCAAACTCTTTCATGTTTGAAGAAGCAGGCAAAATCTTTTGATTCATTTTTTCCACTCCCGTTTCCGTTATTCTCCCTATGTTATAAGGAAAGTGGACAATTCTCAATACTTATTACAAATTTTTGCGGAACTCATAATAACGAAATCCTAATATCATAATCGTCAGCCATACACCGCCTGCAGCAAAACCTGCAATCACATCACTTGGAAAATGGACACCTAAATAGATACGGCTTAACCCGATTGAAACAATAAAAAATCCAAGCAGCAATACCCACGCAGTCTTCCATCTTCTTTTCTTTGCCAGATGAACAATCATATATGCAAGTGAACCGTAAAAGATGAACGAACCCATCGAATGACCACTCGGAAAGCTGAATCCCTGTTCCTCAATCAATGGCCTAATATCCGGGCGCTCCCTTTTAAAAATCCACTTTAATAATATATTGAAAAGCGCGCCAACTCCCGATGAAATAACCATAAAGAGTGCTAAAGAGCGCTTTTTAAAAATAAACAGCAGGACTGCTGCTATAATGACAGCAAAAGCCAGCCAATTTACAGAGCCCAGGAAAGTAATCACTTGCATGAACTCCGTAAGTCGCGGAGATATAAAAGCTTGAACATAGTTAATCACCCGCTCATCAAAACGGACGAGCTCTTTCTCTCGCAATTCATCAACAATCTCAATAAAAAGAAACAAAAACACGCCAAGAATAGCCGCTGCCGATGCAATATAGGTAATATTTTTTAAGGTTAACGCCTTCCAACTCATACACACAAATCCTTTTTAGTTATAGGATTACCACAAATTCGGGGAAAGTGAACGTGATTTTGGATTTTTATAAGAAGAAAAAGAATTTGTATTTATTTGAGGATTAACTCATTTGACCTTCACTACTTTTCAATGGCATTAATCACGATGATTAACTCCTTCAGCTTCTTTTTTTCGATTCCACGGGCACTATTCGCGGCCTTTAACTCCCTTCAGCTTCCCTTTTTCGATTCCCCGGGCACTATTCGCGCCCTTTAGTTCCGTTTAGCTTCTTTTTTTCTGTTCTACGAGGACAAATAATGCTTACGTTCCGGTATTTAAAAATATAAAAAAACCGATTTTACTTAAAGTAAAACCGGTTCAGATCTATCCCATGCGGGTATCCTACTGAATTAAGCTTGTTTTTTCACTTTTGTCTTTGCTGTAGCGCGTTTCTTTTTAGCTGCCGGTTTTTTCGGTGTTTCTTTTTCGGCCGGCTTTGTTTTATCAATGGATGCCTGCAGGGCAGCCATAAGGTCAGTAACATTGGCGGCTGGTTCTTTTTCAACAGGTGTAACGATTTCTTTTCCAGTCCGCTTCGCTTCGATGAGTTCAAGAAGCGCAGTCCGGTAATCATCATTATATTTTTCAGGCTTGAAGTCGGAAGTTAACTGGTCAATCAGCATGATCGCAGTTTCGATTTCTTTATCGGTTACTTTATCTTCTGCAGGTACATTTGGAACATCTGCCGCTTTGCGCACTTCATCCGGATAATGGATTGTTTCCATAACAAGGGTATTTTCATATACGCGGACAACCGCCAGCTGTTCCTTTGAACGGATGATGATTTTTGCCAAACCGACCTTTTCGGAATCCTCTAGCGCTTTTCTTAATAGTGAATAGGCTTTTCCTCCTCCATCTCCTGGAGACATATAATACGTACGGTTAAAATAAATCGGATCAATTTCCTGGATTTTAACAAAATCCATAATCTCAACGGCCTTGTCTTCATTTTCCTGTTTAAGCTTTTCGAGATCCTCATCCTCTAAAACCACAAATTTTCCTTTTGTGTATTCATACGCTTTGACGATATCCTCATTTTTAATTTCCACTTCGCAAACAGGACATGTCTTCTCATACTTAATTGGTGAATGGCATTCTTTATGAAGATTTCTCAGCTTTATATCTTTATCCTCTGTAGCCGCATGAAGCTTGATCGGAATATTAACAAGCCCAAAGCTGATGCTTCCTTTCCACATTGTATGCATAGTAAAACTCCATTCTTATTATGTTATATGTACTCTTAATTTGTGTTTTAACAAATTCGCACATACCCTTAAAGAATTGGAAACAGAGTAGTTTTTGCGGGAAAAGGTAAAACTAAAGTGGACTATCGGCAAGGAGGCCAACCCCAATGAGACCAATGCTTCCTACATTAACTTTTGATGTACCCGAAGGCGAGGAGTGGCTGTTTGAAGCCAAGTATGACGGATTCAGGGCTATTCTGCATTGGGGTCAGGAAATCAGCCTGACCAGCAGAAATGATAAACCATTATTAGACTTATTCCCTGAAATAAAAGCATTTTTGGAACAAAACAAAGAAAAGTTAGAGCCATTTCTTCCGCTAACATTAGATGGAGAACTGGTCTATTTAGAGAACGCCTATAAAGCTCATTTTGGTTCAATTCAGGTTAGAGGGAGAATGAGATCGGAAAAGAAGATAGCTGAAAAAGCTAAATCTGCTCCTTGCCGCCTTCTTATTTTTGATGTCCTGATGATAAAAGGCAAAAAAATCAGCAATAAAGAGTATCTTCTCAGAAAAGGGGAACTCGAGGCCCTTTTTAAAGATTGTGATTTGCCATTGAAACCTGATGAGACCAATCCTAAACTCATCCAATTAATCCCTAATTATCGAAGCTTTAACGAACTTTGGGAAAAGGTTGTCCTTCACGACGGCGAGGGAATAGTGGCAAAACAGACGAAAAATCAATGGGAAGAAGGCAAAAGATCATCTTTATGGCTAAAATTTAAAAATTGGAAGTATGTATCCTGCTTCATTACCGCCTACGAAAAATCAAATGGCTACTTTTATGCAGGCGTATTTCAAGGTGAAAAAATCTATCCTATCGGGCACTTTATCTTCGGCTTAAAACCTGATGAAAAACAAGCCTTGTTCCAAATAATCAAAGATAATAAAACAGATGAAGACAGCCGATATATTTACGTTGAACCGGCAATTTGCGTGGAAGTAAAATACCTGGAGATCTATGAAGAACAAATGCGCGAACCCCACTTCCACCAATTCCGATTTGATCTTAAGCCTGATGATTGTACGTATGATAAATTTATACAGCATCAAAAAAACCTGCCGCCAGAAATAGATATCACACATCCCGACAAGCCTTTGTGGGAAACTCCTTCTGTTCAAAAAATCGATTATATTCATTTTTTGCGGGAGATCGCTCCTTATATACTCCCATTTTTAAAAAACCGGCTGCTAACCGTCATCCGTTACCCGCATGGCATTTTTGGAGAACCTTTTTACCAGAAAAACTGCCCGGATTACGCGCCGGATTTCGTGGAAACAAAAATGTCTGAGGGCATTAACTATATTGTCTGCAACAATCTAAAGACTCTTCTTTGGCTAGGGAACCAGCTGGCATTTGAATACCATATTCCATTTAAAACAATTCACAGCAAAGGGCCCAGCGAGATCGTATTTGATTTGGATCCTCCTTCAAGGGATGCGTTTCCCCTTGCAATTAAAGCCGCTTTATATATTAGAGAGGTGCTTGATCACTTGGAGCTGATTAGCTTTGTCAAAACATCAGGCAATAAAGGACTGCAGATTTATATTCCCTTGCCTGAGAATACGTATTCCTTTAATGAAACGCGCCTGTTCACTAAATTTATAGCAGAATATCTTGTGTCCAAAGATCCGGATTCTTTTACAACTGAACGAATGAAGAAAAATCGGGGCGGCCGCCTTTATGTGGATTATATACAGCATGCGGAAGGAAAGACAATCATCGCGCCATATTCAGCCAGAGGAAATAAAGCGGCGACAGTCGCCACCCCTTTATTTTGGGAAGAGGTAAACGAGAGGTTAACGATGGAAAAATTCCAAATACCCAATCTATTGAAACGGATAAACAGTGGCGGGGACCCCTTCCACTCCTATTTCCAGACAAAAAATGTACAGAAGTTCTCGCCGGTGCTCGACTTTTTAAAACAGCAGCATTAGAAAGACTTGGCATAAAGCCAACCCATTTAGTTTCAGCAAGATCATAATTAAAAAAATCCATTATCGCTTTAGTATGTTATTAAAGTCAAACATAGCTAAAAAAAGGATAAGGCTTCCGCCTTATCCTACATCCATTCTTTTAAAAATTGCTGTGCATATTCCTGAAGCTTTGCATACTGTTTTATTTCATCAGCGAATTCCACTTTAGGCGACAGGGTAAATTCAGCCGGATTTTCCATATTCACATCTGCTTCAGAGCGGTATACATAGCTGGCATTCCCGATTAAGTCAATATACTGCCTTCCATTTTTCTCATGAACGACACAGCGCACTTTTCCGCCGTTATTATAAACTTCAACGGGTTCCCCTATTTCATTTAGGCCATTCATGCATGTAACTAGAGTTGAAGCGGACATTGCCGTCCCGCATGCATTGGTAAAACCAACGCCGCGTTCAAATGTCCGGACATAAATATGGCCTTTTTTTAGCGGTTTTACAAAACTGACATTCACACCATCAGGGAAGAATTCATTCGGTCCGTTCAAGTATTCGCTTATATTCTTTTGCAAATCAGAGGAAATATGCTCCTTATCAACAATTGAAACAAAATGGGGATTCGGGACTGCTAAAGCTGTAAAAGTTAATTCCTCAGAGATTTTGCTGATTTTTTCATTTATTAGTGTTTCTATTTCAAGGTTAAGCGGCAGGTCCTCCAAGTTAAAAGACACCGGTGAAATTTCTACCAGGTAAGTAGGAATTTCTTCAAAAATATCTTCCTGCTTTTTCACCTGCAGATCCGCTTTCATTGTCTCAATGATCGCTTCCTTCAAACCAAAAAGTTCACATACATAACGGGCAACACAGCGCAGCCCATTTCCGCACATGGAAGCTTCAGAGCCGTCCGGATTGAATACCCTCATCCTTGCGTCTGCCTTTTCACTTTTCAATACATAGAGAATACCATCAGCACCGAGGTCAGTGCTGCGGTCACACAACGCCTTTGCCAGCACGGCACGCTGTTCTTCAGTAAAATCATAAGTGTTGGATATTTCATCTATAATAAAGAAGTCATTTCCTGAGCCGTGGCATTTAATAAGGTCGATCTTCACAGTAAAACCTCCAAACAATTTCAAATAACTTATAGTAAGAGTGCCATAAAATCATTTATTATTCAATAATAGTTTTCTATATTATATTTATAATATACTATTTGGAGAATAAGATTCTTCCGCTGCATCCCAGGGAGCTCAGCAAACCGCGGGCGGTCCGAGGCTCCTCGGTGCATAACTCACCTGCCGGGTCTCTTTTAGATACGCTTTACCCACAGGACATTGAATAAGCATCCTCGAATAAACACCGACGAAGGAAATGCGAATGTATTTTCGAAGAGTCACTCCATCCGCTCTAATCAACTCAGTGCTAAAATCAACATTGAGCATAGCCATATGAAAAAAAGCCTGCAGATAGGCCAGTGCAGGCAGTCCATTATTGAAAGATATTTTCCGGGTTAAGCAATTTATTGGACCAATTCAATGATTCAGCATAAATTTTAAAAAGATCTTTTTCATCAATATTCAGCTTCTTGCATTTTTCACTGATTGTGCCCCATTGTGCTTTCTCCACAGCAACCGCAAGGTCAAGAACCTCTTTTAGCATATTGTCCCTTCCGTTTAGGGCTTCGCAAATATCATCCTGCAGAGGAAGGCCTGCCAAAATTTGATTCATCGGAATACTTAATAGTGAATCCATCAATGAAAACATTCCTGTCATAAAATAGCTGGATAAAGGGTTTTCACCTGATTTTAGCCTTTCAATTTCCTCGCACATTTTCGCTCGGGTCATAGATAATCTTATTGTTTCTTCAGCCATTTCTGATTTTTGGCTGGTTGTTTCCCTTACAGCCAATACATAAATCCATTTTTCGAGTTCAATCAGTCCAAGAAGAACAATCGCCTGACGGATCGAATTAATCTTTTGCTTTGGCTTGTATGTTGGCGAGTTTATTAATTTTAGCAGTTTATATGAAAGTGAGATATCTCTTTCAATTAACTCTGTAATACGATCAAGGTTTGGTTCTGCGCTGGAGAGGGTTTGAATCATTTCATAGAAAGAGTGAAAATAAGCAGGTACATCATGTGTTGACAAGATAACAGGCTTGGAAAAGAAATAACCTTGAAAATAATCATAGCCTTTTTTTCTCGCTTCCTCGTATTCCTCTCTTGTTTCAACCTTTTCAGCGACCATTTTAATATTCAGCTTTTTAACGAGCATTTCAATTCTTTCACGTATATTTTTCGGAGTATGGAGAAAGTCCACCTTAATAATGTCTGCATACTTTATAAGCCTGCTTGCATAGGGATTGCCTTCATTAATCACAAAATCATCAAGTGCAATTTTGTAGCCAAGCCCTTTCAGGTCCTTGCATACGTGAATTAGTTCCTCGCTGGGTTCAACAGTTTCCAGGATTTCAACAACGATTTCCCTGGGCCTGAAAAATGTAGGCAGCCTCAATTTAAGCAATTTTTCGGTGAAATTTATAAAGCATGGCTTGCCATCTGACAATTGGTCAATTCCAATATTCAAAAAGCTATTAATAATGACCTCCGCTGTTGCCTGGTCTCCATTTATGTCTGGAAAAGCATTATCCTGATTGTTTCTGTAAAGAAGTTCATAACCAAAAACCTCTTCTTTTACATTAAATATGGGCTGCCGCGCAACAAATACTTCCATCCTCATACCTCCGGAAACTAACTATTGCCGTATTTTTGTATTCTCATTCTATCCAAAAAGCTTTTATATTTCTGTCGAAACTTGTTGGAATAACAAAAAAATATGATCTTTCGCAAAAATAATTCTTTTTTCACTGGAAAAAGCTCACATTATGTCACTAAGGAAAGAACATTTTTATCCGAAGGAGCTGAGGACTCTATAGTCAGCAAAGCATGAAAAAAGGATGCCCTTTTTCAGGCATCCTTTCACTATATTAACTAATGACATGAAAAACAAAGTTAAACAAGAAAAGCACAGCAATTACATATAGCGAAACAGAGACTTCCTTTGCTCGTCCAATCGAAATTTTAAGAATTGGATATAGGATAAAACCAATTGCTATGCCATCTGCAATGCTGTATGTGAAAGGGATCATAGCAATAATGAAGAATGCCGGAAAGCTTTCACTTAAATCTTTTAAATCCAAATGGCGGATATTTTGCAGCATTAAACCGCCAATGATGATTAAAATGGGGGCAATTGCGCTATTAGGAATCAGCTTTATGACTGGGATAAAGAATGCCGATACCAGAAACAACAAACCTGTTGTTACGGTAGTCAATCCAGTCCGGCCTCCTGCTGCCATGCTAGCTGCACTTTCCACTGTCGAAACTGTCGGGCTTGTTCCAAAAATACCGGATAATAACGCTGAAACCGAGTTTGCCTGAAAGGCGCGAGTAAACTGTTCTGGTCTCTTGATAAAGCCTACATGCCCATGAACCAATCCGATATTTTCAAATACGAGCACCATTGTCAAAGAAAACACAGCAATCCAGAAAGTAATGGAAAGAACATTTTCAAATGACATCGCTCCGAAGACTTCCATATAATCTGAAATCGAGAACGATTTTCCCTCTGAACTTTGCACTTCTATCAGGCCAAAAGCCCATGCAATTATTGTGCCTGCTACAACCGTAATTAAAAAGTTGCCAGGTACGTTTCGCATAAATAAAATGATTGCAAGCAAGAAGGTTAAAATGGTTGCCAGTACGTGCGGATCTCCAAGTTCTCCAAGAGCAATGATGGAGTTTGTACCTTTTTCAACGATTCCGCCTTTTTCAAGTCCGATCAGCATTAAGAAAAGTCCCAATCCCACCGTGATCGCTTCTTTGAGTGATTGTGGAATTGATTCACTTAAAGTCTTTGCGAAACGCGAAAAGGCCACGAATACAAAGATAAGACCGGAAATAAAGACAACAGCCAATGCTTCCTGCCAGGAAAGATCCATGGATTGGACCATTGTGTATGAGAATAAAGCATTTATCCCCATTCCAGGCACAAGGAGGATCGGAACATTCGCCCAGAATCCCATAATAAGACAACCGGCAACCGACGTCAAAATCGTAGCCAGAATAGCGGCTTCCAAAGGTATTCCTGCTTCTGAGAGAATCAGAGAGTTAACAGCAATGATATAGACAATCGTAAAAAAGCCGATAGCTCCAGCCATTACCTCCCTTTTTACAGTTGTCCCATTTGAATCGAGTTGAAAAAGGTGGTTAAACCACTTGTTCATATATACTACCTATCTATTCAATTAGCCCTCTCCCTACCCGCTCTCCCCGATAAGCTGCTCTCTTCACACCAAAGAGGAGCCTGAAATATCAGGTGAGCCACAAGACAGTATTTTAACAAAAAATAAGCTGTCTGCCAATAGAAAGGTCAGACGTCTATTCAAATAAAGTGAAACTTCCATCAGTGGTAGCTTTATCCCACTGATGGTAAGTTGAGTCCCGCAAGAGGCAGGGTAACTCAGAATTTGCCACAGGACAAGGAAAGCTACGGCAGCTTTTGGGAGGACGTGGCGCCTTTAGTCTGAGTTCTGAAAGTCTGGCCTATACGGGAAGTTTTCCTCGTTTATCCTTCTTTGTTTTTCTTCAAGCGTAAATGCGGGGGGATTACTACCCGTTAATCTGCGATAATTGTTTATAAAGGTTGCCCATTTCAATGGCACCTGCAGCTGCTTCCCAGCCTTTATTTCCGGCTTTTGTTCCTGCACGTTCAATCGCCTGTTCAATTGTATCGGTTGTCAGAACGCCAAATATTACAGGTACTCCGCTTTGCATAGCAGTAGAAGCTACTCCTTTTGCCACTTCACCGCTGACATAATCAAAGTGTGGTGTCGCTCCACGGATTACTGTTCCAAGTGTAATAACGGCATCATATTTACCTGATTCCGATAGCTTCTTGGCTGCAAGCGGAATTTCAAATGCACCTGGAACCCAAACAACTGTTACATCTTCTTCATTTACACCATGGCGCTTAAGCGCATCTTCTGCTCCGCTCAAAAGCTTGCCTGTAATAAATTCATTAAAACGTGAAACCACAATAGCCATTTTTAATCCTGTTCCTACCAAATGTCCCTCAATTACTTTTTTCATCTCTTTATCGCTCCCTTAAAATTGTAATAAGTGTCCGAGCTTGGACTTTTTCGTTTTTAAGTAATTTTCATTCTCTGTTTTGGCAGGCATTTGCAGCGGAACGCGTTCGGCTACCTCTAACCCGTAGCCTCCCAAACCTGCTATTTTTCGCGGATTATTCGTTAAAAGCCGCATTTTTTTTACGCCTAAATCTCTAAGAATTTGAGCTCCGACTCCATAATCACGGAGGTCATCCTTGAAGCCCAGCTTATGGTTAGCTTCGACTGTATCATAGCCCTCTTCTTGAAGCTTATAGGCTTTCATTTTATTAATCAGGCCGATGCCCCGTCCTTCCTGTCTCATATAAAGAAGAATCCCTCTGCCTTCTTTTTCAATCTGCGTTAAGGCCGCTTCAAGCTGAGGCCCGCAATCACAGCGGTTAGAACCGAAGACATCGCCAGTAAGGCACTCCGAATGGACCCGCAGCAAAACAGGTTCATCTTCGTCGATTTCCCCCTTAACCAAAGCAACATGGTCTTTTCCATCGACAGTGTTTGTATAGCCTACAGCTCTAAAATCCCCAAACTCTGTTGGCAGCTGGATTTCCACTTCTCTTTTCACAATCGAATCATGCTTCAATCGATATTCAATCAATTGCTGAATGGTAATCATTTTTAACTCAAACTTTTCTGCCACTTTTTCAAGATCATCCACTCTTGCCATTGTTCCGTCATCTTTCATAATTTCACAAATAATCCCGGCTGGTTTAGCACCGGCAAGACGGGCAAGATCTACAGCAGCCTCTGTATGGCCTGCACGCCTTAGAACTCCGCCTTTTTTCGCTACTAACGGAAAGACATGTCCTGGACGGGAAAAGTCAGAAGGCTCAACATCTTCTTCTAGCATTTCCTTTATTGTAAAAGCACGCTCAAACGCACTGATTCCTGTTGTGGTTTTCACATGGTCAATGCTTACAGTAAAGGCTGTTCCATGACTATCAGTATTCACTTCCACCATTGGATTCAATTCCAGCTTTTCAGCCAATTCCTCGGTTATGGGAGCGCAAATCAAACCTCTTCCTTCTTTGGCCATGAAATTGATTGTATCAGGCTTCACATATTCGGCGATAGCCAGAAAGTCGCCTTCATTTTCCCTATCTTCATCGTCACAGACAATAATGACTTTTCCTGCTTTTAAATCTTCTAAAGCATCTTTAATTTCACTGAACATATCACTGCCCCCTCCTTCTGCTTGCTAGGTTTTATAAGAAGCCGTTTTCCTGCAAAAATTGCTCTGATATTCCTTTTTTGGGCGCGGCATGTTCCTGCTGTTTATTCATAAAGGAATACAGGTATTTGGCAAGCATATCAAACTCAAGATTGACGACATCTCCCACACTTTTGAAGCCTAGAACCGTCTCACTGGCCGTATGCGGGATGATTGATACCGTAACTGTATTCTCCTCGTTGCCAAAGACAGTCAGGGAGATGCCGTCCACGGCAATGGATCCTTTCATGACAAGCAAGTGGCTCAACTCCGGCGGAACCGAAATCTGAATATAGATCGCATTTTCACTCGCTGATTTTTTCATTATCTTGCCGGTGCCATCTACATGGCCTGTCACAAAATGCCCGCCAAATCGGCCATTGGCTGACATCGCCCGCTCCAAGTTAACTTTTGTTCGTTCCTTAATGGCTGATAGGGAGGTACTTTTGAATGTTTCCGGCATTACATCAGCCGAAAATCCATCCTTTGTAAATTCCGTTACTGTCAAGCACACGCCATTTACGGCTATACTGTCTCCCAATTGAAGATCTGTTAATATTTTAGAGGCATGAATGGCCAGTTTCATCGCTTTCCCCTGCTGCACTACTTTTTTTACAGTGCCAAGCTCTTCAATAATTCCTGTAAACATTAATCGGTTGCCTCCTCCCTTAAAGGTTTTGCTATAATTTTTAGGTCGCCGCCTATCCTTTCAACTTTTAAAAATTCCAGGCGAGGCGCTTCTTTTACATAATCAGCTCCACTTCCACCTACAAAAGGAATTGCTTCATTTCCTCCTATTATTTTGGGAGCCATATAAAGTATAATTTGCTGAAAAGCACTGTTTTTTATAAATGAAGCGTGGATTTCTGAACCTCCTTCAACAAAAAGAGTCATTATGCCTCTTTCTCCCAAATCTTTTAAAACATCAACTATAGGAACATGCCTGGAAGGAAAAGAGAAAATCTCAACGCCAAAGCTTTTAATATCTTCAGCCTTTGATTTGTCTATTTCGGACCCTGTATAAATAATGGTTTTCACAGCCTGATCACGAATGACATTGGAGTCGGCCGGGATTCTTAAATTTGTATCTAAAACGATTCGAATGGGATTTCGTCCGCCTTGGGGCAGCCTGGCGGTAAGAAGGGGATTATCGTGAATGATGGTATTTACACCTGTCAATATTGCGTCATGTTCATGCCGTAGCCGGTGGACATCCTGCCTGGATTCTGGAGAGGTAATCCATTTGCTGTCACCTGTTTTTGCAGCCGTTTTCCCATCAAATGACGAGGCTGCTTTAATCGTTACGTATGGTGTCTTTGTTTTTATAAAATGAAAAAACGGTTCATTGAGAGCGTCTGCTTCTTGTTGTAAAAGACCGGTAACAACTTCTATGCCAGCCTCTTGCATCCTGGCGATACCTTTACCCGCCACAAGCGGATTTGGGTCCACAGAAGCGATAAATACCCTTTTAATGCCTGAGTTAATAATTAAATCAGCACACGGCGGTGTCCTTCCAAAATGGCTGCACGGCTCGAGCGTAACATAAATATCAGCTCCTCTGGCATTTTCGCCAGCTGCAGCAATAGCATGGACTTCTGCATGGGGAGTACCTGCTTTAAGGTGAGCGCCCATCCCGAGTATTTCGCCATTTTTAACAACCACAGCTCCCACCTGGGGATTCGGGCTTGTTTGCCCTTTCGTTGCAGCTGCCAAGCTTAAGGCTAATTTCATATAATCAATATCGAGCAACTTATATTCAGCCTCCTTCCTTAATTTTTTCTCCAGTTAAGCAATTAACTATTTAAAAACGGCAAAACCCCGTACACCAAGGTGCTACGGGGCATAAAAATCACATGACGAAATAAGCGTTTAAACATTTCTTTTTTAAACGCAAACTGCTAATCATTCCTTCTCCCATCCAGACTTTCACTGTCGGCTTTGGAATTTCACCAAATCCACCGTTTTCATTAGAAAAGCGCAAGCGCCTCATTCACCCCCGACATGCACAAGACGAGCCTCACGGAAAGGCGTTCTTTGCCTTTGTGGGAGGATTGGCTTGTGACCTAGAGGGGGAGGCGCTGGAGCTAGACAGTAATCGAATCTAAATGCTTAAACTTACTGTCTAATAACGAAACCGGGTCACGGACTAAGAGGGCATACCCTCATCACCGCCGGTTGGGAATTTCACCCTGCCCCGAAGGAAATCCTATTCTATTATAAGATATCTTATCACGAATTATCGGAATATACAAAGAGAAATGGCTCAATAAATTGAAACTTTTGTGGCTATTGTACGTATTAATGCTATCAAGTAATTGAAAGGGCGCTGAAAATATGATTGAAACGAGAGAGCATTTAAGAATCGAGTTAAAAAAATGCGAAGACTGGGAAAAAGACCAGAGTGACTTATGGTTCTGGGAGAAGCTCGGGCGGCTTCCTTTCAAACTCATTGACAAATTCACACCCGAATTCATACAGAAAAAGGTTGGGGTAATGATTGATGAGCTAGGAACTTACATCCAATCAGGAGGCAGGTATTTAAGCTCGGTATCCTCTTTAAAAAGTTATTATTCAAATCAAAGTATTTATACTTTAAAAGATGTCAAGATACTGCCTATTGCAAGAATGGATGAAGCTGCTGCCAAACTGTCCTCCAACCGGAAAAGAGCAGCGGCATTTCAAGGGGCCAGTACAGGGATTGGAGGAATTTTTACTCTAACCATTGATATTCCCCTTCTCCTCGGCATCCAGCTTAAAACCCTGCAGGACATAGCTATCTGTTACGGCTTTGATCCTGGTGATAAAAATGAAAGAATGTTCATCGTCAAAATTTTGCAATTTGTATCCTCTGATATCGTTGGCAAGAAAGCCATTTTGCATCAGCTTTCAATGTTTGGCCCTAATGCAGACGAACCTAAAAGAGAAGTTGTTTCTGAGCTTCAGGGCTGGAGAGAGGTTGTATTTTCCTATCGGGACCAAATTGGCTGGAAAAAGCTCTTTCAGATAATCCCGATTGCCGGACTTCTATTTGGAGCTTTCATTAATCGTTCTGCCGTTAATGATATTGCAGAAGCTGGAATGATGCTCTACCGTAAAAGAGCAATCCTTAATCGCCTCGAACAGGAGAATCCTGAATAAAAAGCCGGAAAGCTGTTCACAGCTCTCCGGCTTTTCCAATAGTTTATGGAAGTTTCGTGATTTCCTTCTCCATATATTCTTCATTCAATGCTCCAAGAACTTTTGCTCTAATGACACCGTCCGAATCAATAAAGTAGCTTGTAGGATAAGCAAGCACTTCATAATCAGCACCAACAACCCCTTTTTCATCCATTGGTATGGTAAAAGTAAGGCCAAGTTCTTCAACAAACTTCTCGGCATCCCCGCTGCTTTTCTCCGTATTCGTAAGATTAACTGCAACAATATCAAAATTTTCATTTTTATATTTATTATAGAGCTTTTCCATATGCGGCATTTCCGCCCGGCATGGCGGGCACCAGCTCGCCCAGAAGTTCAAAAGGACCGCCTTGCCTCTTAAATCACTTAGCTTTACAGGGTTCCCATCCATATCTGTCAGCTCAAAATCCGGAGCAAGATTTCCTTTTTCCAGCCCAACAGGCAGATCTTCAGGATTTTCTATTTTTTCATACTTTTGCATTTGTTCAGCTTGTTCTACTACCCCTTTATCCTTAAGAATTGTTTTATCAACAATAAACAGCAAAAGGACAATAACTGCCGCTCCCAGCAAAAACTTTTTCATTTGGACACCTCTATATCAATTACTGTTATTCCCGTACATTGGCTAAATCTATCATACTATACGGGGAATAGGGAATCCATCTTTCTGCACTTTGCCTTTTAATGATTCCGGTAATGAAAAATACAAGCAAAAATAGCGTATATCCTGACTTTTTCTTCTGCAGCCACTCCGGCTTCAAAGGAAAGCACTGGTGTGTTAGGATCCTTAAAACGCTGCCCCCAGTCGAGCGGCATCCAGCCTTTGCGAAAGCGAGCAATTCTATTGAAGTCCCCTTTATAAACTTGCAAGTCAGTATAGAAGAAGGTTTTAGGAATATAGTATCTCTCATTGTTATGTTTATATATTAGATTTGGTCCTTCTTTTTTGAAAAATATCAATTCCTTTACTGAACCTTTGCCATCTAAAATTTCTATTCTAGTTTTCTTGAAAATGATTATGGCCTCAAGATCGTCAGCCTCATTAAAAATGCCCAGCTTTTTAGGAAAAAAACGATCGAAGGAATAGGGCAAGAACCATCGTAGTTTCCACATATGCATATCCCTGATTTCTCCTCTTCGCCTTCCTTCCGAGTCAAAAATGATCATTCTAAGAGAAGGCGCCGGCATAAAGGCAATCAGGGCATTAGATTGCGAAAGCAAGGGCCGCGCATATGGGCTACTATTGGATAAACTCCTTTCCACTGTCTCATCTGCCCTTTGCTTATTCAGCAAATAAATTTGATAGCAGAAAAAACTATAAATGACAAAGGGAATTACGAACAGAAACAAATTGATCCGGGGAGCGGCAATTATTGCATATATTAACAAAAACGAAGGAGGAACAAGTGCTGCAAGGCTGCTATTTAGTGAAATGTCAGCCGTGTTTCGGTAATATTGCTGGATATTCATCGTTTTGTCCTCCTGCTTTATATGATTCTTCTTTATTCTATTAATAAAATCTCGCAAAAATGAATTTTGGAAGGATTTTTTGCAGGAAAATGTTTTGCAATGTTTGATGACTTATTCGTCAAAAATTGAAATTCATTCGCAAAATTTGAAGTTTTATTCGGGGATTTTGAGAGTTTGTTCGTAATTTTTACTATTTTTTCGAAAGTTTCATTGTTTATTCGCAAAGTTCACAATTTCTCCTTCTATGTTGTATTCCATAATAAAAAGCTGACGGAAATTCCGCCAGCTCTTTTCTAAACTATTATTTTAAAGCATTGACTGCGTTAATTAAACCATGGCCTGATTTGGCATCATAGCCCGGCTCGAAGATGTCTTCAGAAGAAGACTGAATGATTTGTTTAACTTGGGCAGGTGTGATTTGGTCTTTGCCATGCTTGGCAATAATTACACCAGCTACAGCAGCAACTTTAGGAGCAGCCATTGACGTACCGCCTTTATAGCCATATTTTCCGCCTGGGATAGTAGAATACGCAAGATAAGTATTGTCCCTGCCAGCTCCAGTCGCAGGATCATAGTTCGGCCCCAAGTCTCCGCCCGGTGCCATTACATCAATTTTACCCACACCGTAGTTGGAATAGAAAGCAAGGTTCTTTAAAGCTCCTCCCGCAGACACTCTGATCATCAACTGGCTGCTGGGGCTCCTATGTGTTGCACCAGTATCAGTCCCGGAAAGCTGTCCTGGGCTCTTTAAATCAACAGCATTGTTTCCTGCAGAACCAACTACCGTTACACCTTTTTGAATGGCATATTTGATGGCTCTGTTGAACATTTGCACATCTGCAACTGTTTCACTTGTAGCATAATCCGGGTTTTGGAACCAGTCATAGCCGCCAAGAGACATGTTCACAACATCGACATTATCATCTGCAGCTGTTATTAATGCTTCTGCAATATGGGAAGTGGCTGCGCCGCCAGTAGGGCCGAATACACGGTAAGCCGCTACTTTTAAGTCAGGGCCGACACCCATTGTTCTGCCTTTCGCTGCAATTGAACCGGCTACGTGCGTACCATGGCTATTTTCATCCATTGCATCAGGATAGCCAGGAACAAATGACTTACCGTATGCATAGTTATCTTTTAAATCAGGATGGGTATAGTCAATTCCAGTATCGATAACACCCACTACGATATCTTTGCCAGAAGCAGTTTTTCCGGTTCCACCTGGAAGTTCCCATGACTTACCATTGTTTGTGACCTGTTTGATATCCCATTGAAGGTCGTTATATAAATCAGCGCTTTCCAATGGTAGGTCTGCTTCTACTGCTGGTGTTTCCGGATAAATAACATTTTCAGTTCCAGCAGCTGAAACCAGTGAAGACTTTTTTACTTCATTCAGGAAGTTAGGATTGCTGGATGTAACTTCAACAGCTCCTAGTTTATCAAGCTTATTTTCTACTTGACCGCCAGCCTTCTTCATTAAATCTGTATAGCCTGCTGGAAGCTTTGATTCATCCTTGAAGACCACCAGATATTTCTTCTCAATAGATTGTGCTTGTCCAATGCTGGCTGCACCAGCAAACACAGTCGATGCGCACAAAGCCAAACTTAATGCGCCTGCAAAGACACTCTTTTTCATATTCATTATTTAGACCCCCTTATAATTCCTAATTTTCATTATATTCAATATTATCCCTCTAGCAATCTTCGTATTTCGACACGAACCTTCTTAACTCTTCATCTTTCCACTACTAAAAACATAGATATCTTCCACTTTATACCATATATTAAAAATTCACGGATACTATAACCTATTTCCAACAGCCACCCAGCAGAAAAAAACATTTCACTTTTGTCGAAAATATCCTTCTATCTTCCTGCTATTAAATAATTAAAAGACCGCAGCTCAGTGGATGCGGTCTTTTAAAATTGCTTAATTTTTTCAAAGGATCTTCTGGCATCCTCATAACCTTTCAGATAAAGCTTTTCTAATTTCCGGGGATCCCGTTCCATTCGCCCAACTGCTAAGGGTTCCTGTGGCTGGATGACAAGGACGGTTCCCTTCTTTTCTTCCTGTTCAAGATAACGAAGTGTTTCGTTATAAATTTGATAACGGGCTGATAAAGCTTTCTGAAGCCCTGTATAATCCGGATACTTTCTTTTAACAAGGAACTCAAACTTTGATGGTTTTTTTAAATATCCCCTGTTTCTGGTTAAAATGACTATATTTTTTTTGAATCCATCTTGCTGGGCTTTCTTGATTGGGATTGGATCGCTGATTCCTCCATCCAGCAGAATACGGCTTTGAAAGTTTACTTCCGGTGCAATAAAAGGCAAAGAACTGGATGCTTTTAAAATTTTCACCAAGTCTTTTCCATAGTCTTCTTTCCTAAAATATACCGGTTCACCCGTATGGCAGTCCGTCGTTCCAATCACAAACTCAGACTGGTTTTTATAAAACTCATCATAGTGATAGGGAACGAGCTTATTGGGGATTTCATCAAAAATAAAATCCATGCCGAAAAACTGACGGGACTTAAAGTAGTTTCGCCATGAAATATAGCGCGGATCTGTCACATAATCAACATTCACAATTTTATTTCGGCCTTTTTGCTTGGATAAGTAAGAAGCGGCATTGCACGCACCTGCAGAAACGCCTATGACATATGAAAAAAAGAGCTCCTGCTCCAGGAAATATTCGAGGACTCCGGCTGTATAGACCGCCCGCATTCCTCCCCCTTCAAGAACCAGGCCTGTTTCACTGATCAATGGTAATCTTCCTTTCATTTTTTATAAAACTATACTATCAAAATAATTAACCCCAATATACAAATATGCCCAATAGAAGAGAACTTGCCTCAGGCAAGTTCTCTTTTTCGGAAGATTGCTATAGATGCAAAAAGGGACAGAATGATCATGAATAAGGAGATAAGAATGGTCGGCATCAATTCTTCCGGGAAACCGTTGCCCATTATAAGAGTATTTGTATAAACAGAGAGCAAAGCAGGACTCCAATCAAGCAAATGTGATAGGGAGCTGCTTACCAGGCTTAATAGGATTGTGATGCCCATAGTGATAAAACCAACAGCACCAGGCGATTGTAAAAAGCTATTGAAAAAAATTGTAATCGTTAAAACAAATGTCAGCCAAATTCCATAAACAAAAAAGGATTGTATAAAATCGGTGAAAGAAATAAACTCAAACAGGATTCCTACATAATACCAGGATAGAAAATACCCACAAAAATAGGAGAACCATATGAGCAGCATAACACCAGCCCACTTTGCTGTTACAAAACGGGCATAAGATACCGGCTTAACTAATATAATTCCTGCTACACCGCTTTTCCTTTCTCCGGCTATTACCCCCATAGTAATTAAAACAATAATTAGTACACCGAGTGTATTATACTGGCTAAGGCTTGCCGCGAGGGCTTCACCCGCAGACGGAACAGGGAGTTCTATAACAGCCCCCTCCGGCAGCCCGCCCAGCGAATCAATAATCTGCGGCATATAATATAATGTCATCGGCTCTTTTACAGCAATTAAAATAAAAGTAAGAGGAACCCAAATCCATTTATAATTCCGGACCATTTCGAGAAGCTCTTTCTTATATAGTGTCAGCCATTGCTTCATTTTTGCACCACCTTCATAAATACATCTTCAAGACTTGTTCTGCTAATCTCAAACTTAATTAAAGGCAAGTTTCGGCTGGTAATCTCTGTTAAGAATAACTTTTTTGCCCCTTCTACATCCTCAACGAACAAGCTGGCTTTTTCACCATTAATTTTTATAGAGGTAACTGGATAAAGAACGGATAATTCTTCGGAATATCGAGAAGTGTTTTCTTTAAAAACCAAGTCAATTTTGGCCTGCTGATGTTTATCTTTCAGTTGAGACATGGTCCCTGCTTCAACCAATTTACCATTATGGAGAAATAAAATTTCATCACAAACCTCTTCCGCATCATTCAATATATGGGTTGAGAACAGAATGGTTGTTTCTTTTTTCAGCTTTTCCATAAGCTCAAGCACTTCCCTGCGCCCAAATGGATCAAGTGCAGAAACAGGTTCATCAAGCATTACTAGTTTTGGACGGTGGATAATGGCCTGTGCAATACCCAGCCGCTGCTTCATGCCTCCTGAATACTTTCCGATACGACGATTTTTTGCATCAGCGATACCGACAAGCTCAAGAAGCTCCTGCGCTCTTCCTTTAGCTTCTTTATTGGAAAGCCCCGCAAGCTTACCTGTATATTCAAGAAATTCCCTGCCTGTCATCCAGTCATAAAAAACAGGATACTGGGGAAGATAGCCTATTAAACTTCGAAAATCCCCTTTTTCTGCTCCCTCAAAAACAATCGTTCCGGAATCAGGCTTCATAAGGCCCGAGAGCATTTTCAAAGTCGTTGTCTTCCCAGCTCCGTTAGCACCAAGAAGTGCTACGCACTTACCTTCTGTTAATTGGAAGTCCAGCCCCTTAATCACTTCCTGGTCCTGGAACCTTTTCTTTAATCCATTAATACTTACGACAGGCATCAGTAACTTCTCCTTCCAAAGATGAAATACATAATTGGTCCAAGCAGATTAATAAACAGAATGACTAAAGCCCATACCCATTTTGGTCCATCAGTTTTTTCTATTCTTACTAAATCAAAAATGGCAACAACCATTAAAATAAGCTGAATAATGACAATCGGAGCAAGAATTGCCCAGTTAATCCCTTCTAGTATTTCCATTTTAATTTCCTCCCTCGTTTGCTTTTGTCATCTATATGACGTGAAGCTTAAGAAATCGTTCACTGGAAAATAAAATTTATTAAATAAAAAGCTCTGCTATACTTGCCTGTTGATTTCGCTCAAGAAGCTCAGCGAACCGCGGGCGGTCCGACGCTCCTCTGCTACTTGCTTCTGCGGGGTCTCCCTTTGACACGCTTTTCCCGCAGGACTTTGGAAGAGCTTCCTCGAATAAACACCGCAAGAAGGAAATGTGAATGAATTTTCAAGGAGTCTCGCGCCTTCCGCTCCAATCAACATGTGCTAAAACCAACAATGAGCTTTTACATAGCCAAATAAAAAGAGGGTGTCCCAAAAGTATAAAGCTTTTGGGCACCCTCTTTTTTCCAAGAAAATAGCTCTATAAAATTGGCCTGTTGATTTCCGCTCCAGGGACTCAGCCAACGCGGGCGGTCCGGGAGCCTCCTCGGTGCATTCGCACCTGCGGGGTCTCCCGCTGACTCGCTTCTCCCGCAGGACTTTGAATAAGCTTCGCCGAATTTACACCGCACGAAGGAAATGCGAATGCATTTTCGAGGATCTCGCCCCTTCCGCTCAATCAACAGGGTGCAAAAACCTTTTGAGACAGCCTCTATAAATATATTAAAAATTCCAAAAAAACTGGATCAATCTCCTGTGTTTTCGTATACTGTCATCATATTGCGGATTTCATATACTACCTCATCAACAAGAGAAGGCGGCGAAAGGACTTTGGCCTGATTCCCCCAATTCAGCAGCCATTTTACCAAACCCTCACTGACAATTGCCTTGGCTGTTAAGATGAAATGTTCGTCATTCAGCTTGCGTATATCTGCATCTCTTCCAAATTTATCGATAATTACATTAATCAGATCATTATGGAATCGGATCTTTATCCACTCTTCCGACCCTGCATACATATGGAAGGTTGAGCTAACATATTTGGAAACATCAAAAGGCTCATATGGGAATTGTTCCTCCGTAATCCTCACATTGCGAAGCCGGTCAATCCGATAATGGCGAATTTCCTCTTTTGAAAAATAATAAGCTATTAAATAATAAAAATCGTTTACCCATGTTAGCGCCAATGGCTTTACTTTGTATTCCCCGCCATCATGGCTTAAAACAAATTCCTTGTTGATATTGTATCTTCCATATTGAAAGGTTACAATTCTCCGTTCGAAAATAGCTTCATGCAAGTCGTTGATAGCGAGGCGAACCATTTTGCTCTCGCTTTTAACAGACGAATCAATCAAAATTTCATTGTGCAGTTTTTTTGCATGATGCATGCTTGTCAGCTTTTTAATTTTGCGGATCAGCTGTTTCGTTTCATCTTTTGTTATGAATCTGGCAGAAGCAACAGCATCAATAAGCATCCGAAGTTCGTAGAGCTCAAACAGGCGATATTGATGGCTATAATATTTTGGCATACCTTCTTTTTCCTGATTGACCGTAATATCGAATTTCGCTTCGATGAGATGCTCAATATCATCTCTTAAAGAATTTTTATTCAGCCTTACATCCGGACCATATTCTTTTTTAAAGCACTCAGCGATGTCATCCAGGGTATACTCATTTTCTTCATCTGTCTGTTCCCTAAGAATCTCCATAAGCTTTAGCATTCTTTCTTTATTATCAATCCTGGTCATTTTATCACCCCTTGCACCTAAAATATAACGGATACAATATGTATTATTATCTATTAAAAAAAGCCCTGTGGCAACGGCCATGGGCTCTTCCTCCATCACTTCAAGATCCTGAAAACCAGCGGTATTCTGTATTCCTTTCCTTCATATGCTTTGACTGCAGCCACGATCGTGAAAATAAAGGCCAGAATCCCTACGATCCAAATAGTAATGACACCGATTAAAATAATCATTAAAACGACACTGATTGCACTATAAACAGTATAAGTAATCAGGAAGTTTAGGTATTCCTTTCCATGATAATCAACAAACTCCGAGTCATTTTTCTTCAAAAGCCAGATAATAAGCGGTCCGATAAAAGTGGTAAAAAAGCTGGTTACATAGATCGCAGCTGCTAAAAGCCTTTCATCATTGGAAGGCATTTTTAAATCGTTCATTCTGTTTCCTCCTAAAATTTCACCTTAATAAGATTAATTAATAATTCCTGCTTCTATATTATTTACGTTATTCATTCAAAAAGGTTTCATGAATTTTTAATTTCGGCTCTGTTAAACTTGACTGTTAATTTCCGCTCCAGCACTCAGCGAACCGCAGGCAGTCCGGAACACTCCTCAGCTACTTGCGCATGCGGTGTTTCCCTTTGACTCTTTCCGGTGCTTTGAATATACTTCCCAGAATTTACACCGCACGAAGGAAACACGAATGCATTTTCGACGATCTCACCCCTTCCGCTCCAATCAACAGAGGACCAAAATCAACAATGAGCTTTTACATAGCCTAATTTTTAAGCCTGCATTTCCTGAACCGCATAAGCCCGATTTTCAGTTCTCGATTGGGACTACTTGAATACACATGATAGAGACAGGCATCTTGCAGTTCTTTTGCTTAATTTTTGTTATTCAAACGTTTAGGAAGGTGATATAGATGATGTCAAAGCTTGAAGCCTTTATTCTTGGGATCATCCAGGGACTTACGGAATTTTTGCCCATTTCCAGTACAGGCCACTTGTACCTGGGGAGGCATCTTTTCGGGCTTGACGAAGCAGGCCTGTTCCTGGATACCATGCTTCATATCGGAACACTGCTGGCAGTCCTCGTCGTTTACAAAAATGAATTGCTCCAAATTTTAAAGAATCCGTTTGGCAAGTTATCCATGCTGCTTGTAATCGGCACAATTCCAGCAGTTATCGTCGGTTTATTGCTTAGTGACCTGTTCGATTCCATTTCCAAATCGGGGGTTACCATCGGCTGGGAATTTTTGTTTACCGGGTTCATTCTTTGGTTGGCTGACGGTATAAAAAAAGGTGCCAAAAAGATGGATAGCCTCAGCTACGGGGACGCCCTTTTCATCGGCACTTTCCAGGCAGCCGCCATTTTTCCAGCAGTATCCAGGTCTGGGCTAACCATTGCAGCTGGCCTTTTCCGGAAATTGGACAGGGAAACAGCCGCCTATTTTTCCTTTCTGCTTTCCATTCCTGCCATCGCAGGCGGTATCGTCCTCCAATTTGGCGAATTGATGTCTGGTCATACAGAAGCGGTAACTCTCGGCAGCATGCTTATGGCAACCTTGTCATCGGCTATCTTTGGATATATGGCCGTCGTTTGGATGATCAATTTTTTAAAAAGAAAATCGTTGAAGGTGTTTGCTGTTTACGTCTGGACTTTAGGCTTTACTGTATTAATCCTGCAGATGACCGGGATATTTTAATTCAACTTTAAAAACTCCTGCTGGGGAGGTTTTCATATTGAAAGAAATAATCAGCTATATTTTTGAAGTGCTTTCACAGCTAGGATATGCTGGGATTGCACTTGGCTTAATGGTTGAAATTATTCCAAGCGAAATAGTCCTAAGCTATGGCGGCTTTTTAGTCAGTACAGGCGACATTCACTTTGCCGGAGCCTTGCTTGCCGGGATTGCAGGAGGGACCCTTGCGCAGTTGTTTTTATACTGGCTTGGCACATACGGAGGAAGGCCCTTTCTTGATAAGTATGGGAAGTATCTATTGATCAAGAAAAGCCATTTGGATGCCTCTGAAAAATGGTTTGAGAAATACGGGACAGGGGTTATCTTTACAGCCAGGTTTATCCCCGTAGTCCGCCATGCCATTTCCATCCCTGCCGGCATTGCCAAAATGCCGCTTTCTGTTTTCACAGTCTATACAATAGCTGCAATGGTGCCATGGACTGTTCTCTTTTTATTGTTGGGAATGGAACTTGGAGATCATTGGAGAGATATTAAGGAATACGCGAAGCCCTTTATTATGCCGATTATAATCCTCGCCTTTTCATCCGGTTTGATTTATTTTCTTTATAAAAAGTGGAAAGAATGATGGCCTTTTATAGATTTACCGGTAAAAATGCTTAAGAATGAAAAAAATGAAATTTAAGAAAGAGTGTGGAATGGGCTGATTCCACGCTCTTTTATAGTTGGAAAAGCATTTATCATTAACTTCGGCTGAAAAAGTATCAACTGACTATATAAATATTGTCAACTATTGCAAAATATCGTCAACCTTTTAAATATATCATCAACTTATCCTGGCCATGCATAAATTACAAGGTGCTTGCTGGAAACGTTCTTTTTTTAAAGGCTCTGTTAAATTTGCCTGTTGATTTCAGCACGAGGCACTCCCTTTCCGCGGGCGGTCCGACGCTCCTCGTCGCTTTGCTCCTGTGGGGTCTCCCTTTGATCCGCACTCCCGCAGGAAATTGAATAAGCATCCTCGAATAAACACCGCACGAAGAAAATGCGAATGCATTTTCGAGGAGTTCGTGCCTTTCGCTCCAATCAACAGTGTGCTAAAAAACAACAATAAGCTTTAACAGAGCCTTTTTAAAAATTTCTGTTCCCCTTTTCGTTCCATTTTTGTAAAATAGAAAAAATACTACAGGACTAAAGGACGAAAACTATGACAAAAACCTTATTAAAAAATGCACAAATTTACCCGGTCACTTCAGCTTCTTTTCACGGTGACGCTTTGATAGAGAATGGGAAAATCTTAAAGCTTGGCAAAAACCTTAAAACTGATTCGAATGTAAAAATTATTGATTGCAATAACCTCCATCTTCTCCCCGGTTTCATAGATGTCCATACACATCTTGGCCTTTATGATGAAGGAACGGGTTGGGCCGGCAACGATGCAAACGAAACAATTGAGCCGCTTAGCCCGCATATCAGGGCAATGGACGGAGTGTATCCGCTGGACCCTGCTTTTTCGGATGCGGTGAAATACGGAATAACAACAGCCCATATTATGCCTGGCAGTGCCAACGTTATTGGCGGTACAACCTCTGTTATAAAAACCGCTGGAAAGAATATTCAAAAAATGATTATTAAGGAAACAGCCGGACTGAAGATTGCCCTTGGAGAAAACCCCAAGCGGATTCACAGTCAGGGAAATAAAGATTCCATCACCAGAATGGGCATAATGGGGATGCTTAGAGAAGCTTTTTATGAGGCGATTCATTGTGATAACCCGGAAGCGTTAAGATTTGCACCTCTTGTAAAAGCGTTAAAAAGGGAGATCCCAGTCCGAATACACGCCCATCGAGCAGATGACATTATTTCTGCCATTCGTTTTGCTGAAGAATTTAACTTGGATCTTCGTATTGAACATTGTACAGAAGGCCACTTAATTGCCGAGGAACTGGAGGGGATAAATTTAAAAGTATCTGTTGGCCCTACTCTAACAAGGCGGTCAAAAGTTGAACTGAAAAACAAAACATGGAAAACCTATCATCAGCTCACCGAACATGGAGTAGAAGTCTCTATAACAACAGATCATCCTTACACGCCTGTACAGTATTTAAATATGTGTGCGGCCATTGCAGTCCGGGAGGGTCTATCTGAGCAAAAAGCCCTGGAAGGCATTACAATTCTGCCTGCAAGAAATTTGCGAATTGATAACCAGCTGGGCAGTATTGAAGAAGGAAAAGATGCTGATTTGGTTCTATGGAGCCACCATCCCTTTCATTTTTTGGCAAAGCCAAAGTGGACCATCATAGGAGGAAATTTTGTGTTCAAAGAGGTGTGAATTTTTGTCGAAAATTACTGGTGTAATTTGACATAAAATCGCAAAAAAAATAATCAAAAAACCTATTTCCTTTTTGATTTTTTTTTAGTATTATACCTTAAGTGAAGTGAAAAATTTGCTTCTAAAATGACAGACAATCAAATATCGGAAACGATAGTTATAGGGAAGGCAAATGGTGCGCCACCAGGTTTATCTGGTTCTAGTGGGTTCGATTCCCACCCCGAAATTTTTTTGCAACATTATAAAAAATTTCGAGGGTGGACCGAAGGCTCTATTTGGCATGGAGTAGGACTGCCCTCAATTGGAGGGATAACCTATGCTCAAGAAACGTGATCTTCACGACTGCCATGCTTTGTATGATTTAATGACGCACCCTGATGTCTTCCCTTTTGTTCGCCAAAAAGCCAATTCCCATGATGAATTTATGTTTATAACAAAGCAGACAATCGAATCAGAAGAACGCGGTGAATTGATTTCACGCACAATTCTTGATGAATGGGGCGCTCCGATTGGGACGATTAATTTATACGACATCCAGGACAATGCCGGATTCTTAGGAACATGGCTGGGAAAGCCCTACCACGGGAAGGGCTACAACAAATTAGCCAAGGATGCCTTCTTTGAAGAGCTTTTTTATGAAACAGGCATTGAAACCATCTTCATGAGAATTCGAAAAGAAAATATCCGCTCGCAAAAAGCTGCAGAAAAGCTGCCTTATGTCATTTTTGCAAATGAAACAAGAAGGTCTGTGTATGATCAGTTAAATGCCAATGGCGATATTTACAATTTATATGAAATTCCAAAGGATTTATATATGCTGCATGTTATGCGGCAAGGTGTTGCAGCCCAAGAATCGTCCCAATTACTGGAGGCTTAGCAGATGTGAAAGCACTTGCTCTTTTGAACGAGTGCTTTTTATTTATATTAAGAAAAAACAGCTGCACCGAAATGGGCAGCTGTTAACTTGTTACACTGGATCCCTGTTCCTCTGCTTTTTCACTAATTCCCGTCTGTGACAGCAGATCTTCCAGTTCTTCATTTGTCAGTGTTTCAAATCGGCCATCGAAAAACATGACTTGGGTTTGATTCGGATTAATCCTGTTTAAATTAAAGCTCATCACCTTCTCCTCCTTCCTGAAAAATAAGTTGCAGACAGGAATAACAGTGTAATCCTAATTTGAAATGGTTTCTTTATTAATATATATATTCCACATTTGTAAGCGTTTTCATTCCTAGTTTTTAATAGTTCACATAATTGAAAAAATCCTGTGTCGATTTTATAACTTTTTATTCAGCCTGATTAAACCTTCAAGCAGGTGGGTTGAGGATTCATCATTCTGATGCCAAATCCTTGATTCAGGCTAATTACCTTTATGATATTCTTTTAAGAAAACTTCTGTGGGGATTTTTCGTCTGTATAGACCTTCTATAAAGAATATCTTTGGACTTACTTCTATTTTTTGTTGTCTGCCAGCATTAAAAAAGGTTCCCTGCTTCGAATTACAGGAAACCCTTATATTGCTATTCTGCTGCTTGTTTCTCCACTGAGGCATCATATAATTTTTTAACCACGAAGGTTTTGTAAAGCTCAAGTTTCCGTAACTCAACTGGATGCTTTGTGATTCCTTTTTCTCTAAGTTTTTGAATATACCATCCTTTTGCCCCCTGATATGCCACCTTCATCACCCTCTCAAAATGCTTGTCCATATAACTATATGCATGATCCGAAAATACAAGACTTCATCTAATTTTTGAAAAGATATCGATCTATGTTAAAATCCAATAAAAATAAACCTTTTTCACTATTAAACTATTTTTAAAAAGATGGTAAAGTAATCGGGTTATTTGTTTGACTGTTAGCATAGTAATAACCTTTGATATGGAGGATAAAGAATGGATTTTATTAACTTTGAAAATACATGGGTGCAGATAGGCATCTCAGCAGGTATTCTTTTACTGTTTTTAGCACTGAGAAAGGTTTTTACAACTTACGTTTTTAAAATGATTCTCTCTTTTATGCAAAAGAGGAAAGTTGAAACGGCAGCAAATATTTTAATTGCTTTTGAAAAGCCCGTTAGATGGCTTTTCGTCATTATAGGACTTCAGCTTGCTCTTAAATTCTTCCCTTATGATCTTATTGCCGATAACCGGGAAACACAGATTTTCCGGTCACTCTTTGTTTTATTGATCACCTGGGGTCTTTTTAATTTAAGTTCAACCATTACGCTCCTTTTCCCGCGCCTCATGAATAAGCTCGACATTAATGTCGATCGGATTGTTATTCCTTTTATAACGAAAATTGCAAAACTGATTATTGTTGTATTGGGCATTACAATTATTGCAGAGGAATGGAAATATAACATCAACGGATTTATTGCTGGTTTGGGGCTTGGCGGATTGGCTTTTGCACTTGCAGCAAAAGAAACGGTCAGCAACTTTTTTGGCGGTGTCATCATTGTGACAGAAAAGCCTTTTACCATCGGGGATTGGATTAAAACTCCAAGTGTGGAAGGAACAGTTGAGGATATTACCTTTAGAAGTACGAAAATCAGAACGTTTGCCCAGGCTCTTGTAACGGTTCCCAATTCAACGCTCGCCAACGAACCAATCATCAACTGGTCCAAAATGGGTAAAAGGCAGATTGCTTTCCATCTGGGCGTTACCTATACTACACCAAAATTTAAGCTCGAAAAATTGGTGAGGAGAATCGAGCAGATGCTCATTGACCATGAAGACATTCATAACGATACAATTCTTGTTAAATTTGATCGTTTTAACGATTCCAGCCTGGATATATACCTGTACTTCTTCACAACTGTCACTACATTTGCTGAGTACTTAAACATCAAAGAGGATGTTAATTTCAGAATTATGGACTTGCTTGAAGAAGAAGGTGTAGAAGTCGCATTCCCTACCCGAACACTAATTGTCCAGCAGGACGGATTGGCAGTTGGAGAACAGCAAGATCTGCTGAAAAAAGAACGATTGCATTCACATTCGTAAAAGAGGAAAAGTTAGTCTTTAGTTTAGGCTGCTTTCGCAAACTTTGTTGCTAAGTGAGGAGAGGTTGATTTCCGCTCCAGGATGCTCAGCGAACCGCGGGGGATTGAATAAGCTTCAGATTCCCTATTCCATAGAATAATGAAAGTGTCCCAATTGTTTGGGGCGTTTTTTTTTTTGCTTTTTTAGAATTTTATCAATCTAATTGTGTAGTTTGGGAATAGAATCAGCAGACTAATGGATAGAACAAAGGTTAAGGTTTATCCATACAAAAAAGATAAAAACAAGCCTGCTCCCCGTTTCTATGTTATAATTCTTTCGTCACTTCACAGAAAGAGGAAATTTCATGGATCAGACATACAACAAAAAAGAAAAACTGCGACAGCTTTTATTCATTTTAATTCCTATTCTTATTACACAGCTTGCCATGTATTCAATGACTTTTATTGATACTTTGATGACGGGACGCTACAGTTCAGATGATCTGGCAGGAGTAGCCATTGGCTCTTCCCTTTGGGTTCCTGTTTTTACTGGGCTGAGCGGTATCCTTCTGGCTGTTACGCCGATCGTTTCGCATTTGGTTGGGTCAAAGAAACAAGGTAATGTTGCTTTTTCCGTCATACAGGGTGTCTATTTGTCAGTTATTATGGCTCTCATTGTTTTAGCAGCAGGTGCATTTTCTTTAACACCCATTTTAAACGGGATGAACCTGGAAAGCCGGGTACACGAAACCGCATTTGATTATCTGGCAGCTTTAAGCACTGGATTGATTCCCCTATTTGTATACAATGTGTTAAGATCTTTTATCGATGCTCTCGGAAAGACACGGGTAAGCATGATCATCACACTCATATCCCTGCCTATCAACGTGGTTTTTAATTATTTGTTCATCTACGGAAAGTTTGGCTTTCCAGAACTGGGCGGCGCTGGAGCTGGTTTTGCTTCTGCAATCACCTATTGGCTGATTACCATTATCTCTTTATATATTATTCATAAACATACTCCTTTTTCATCTTATGGAGTATTCCGGAAATTTCATGCAGTATCTTTGGCAAAATGGAAGGAAATTCTATTGATCGGCATCCCTATTGGTTTATCGATCTTTTTCGAAACGAGCATATTTTCTGCCGTTACTCTATTAATGAGCAATTTTGAAACAGAGGTAATTGCCGCCCATCAAATTGCACTGAATTTCGCTTCTTTGCTGTATATGATTCCACTTAGCATCTCTATGGCTTTAACGATTGTAGTAGGTTTTGAAGTCGGGGCTGCAAGGTATGAGGATGCGAAAGAGTACAGCTGGATCGGTGTGGTCATTGCTGTTTTAATGGCATTGGTATGCGCTGCCATCCTTCTGCTTTTTCCGGAAGAAGTGGCTTCCATCTATACAAAAGATGCTAATGTCTTAAAACTGACGACACATTTCCTGATTTACGCATTGTTCTTCCAGCTTTCCGATGCCATACAGGCACCAGTCCAAGGGGCCTTGCGCGGTTACAAGGATGTTAATGTCACCTTTATTATGTCACTTATTTCCTACTGGGTGATCGGGCTTCCTTTCGGCTATTATCTTGCCAATTATACAAGCTGGGGAGCATATGGCTATTGGATCGGTTTAATTACCGGACTGGCTGCAGGTGCTATCACCTTAACGAGCCGCCTTATTTATATTCAAAAAAGGAAATTCCCTGCCGGTTTGCAGAAGAATTTTTAAAAGAAATGCTCTGTTAAACTTACCTGTTGATTTCCACTGCAGACGTTCGCTTTCCGCGGGCGGTCCGGAAGCCTCCTCGGGCCCAGCGTCTGTGGGGTCTCCCTTTGACTCGCTTCTCCCGCTGGACGTTGAATCAGCATCCTTGAATCATCACCGCACGAAGGAAATGCGAATGCATTTTCGAGGTCTTACCTTCCAATCAACAGGGTGCCAAGCTTAAACAGTGCCAAAAAGAAAACAAAAGCCATCGTGTTTTAGCGATGGCTTTTGTTATTCCTGAAATATTTTTCCCAAAACGTCTTTCCCGCCTGTAACAGGAATGATGCTGCCTGTAATGAAACCTGATTTTTCATCCGCCAGAAAACTGATTACCCTTGCGATATCCTCACCTGTCCCAGGCCTGCCCACAGGTGAGGCGCTGTCTTCAACTTTAGCGGTGTCTTCAATGTTTTTTTCCTTCCATTCTCCTATAATATCGCCGGGACATACCATATTTGCGGTTATTCCATTGCCGGCTTCTTCTAGCGCAATTGATTTTGTTAATGAAGCTGCGCCCGTTTTGGCAGCCGCAAAAGCAGAGCGGTAAATCCAGCCTGACGCTGCTTCCACCCTATCAAAACCGATGGTAACGATTCGACCCCACTTGTTTTCCCTCATCTTCGGAAGAAGCAGCTTGGATAAATAAAAAACTGCATTCAGATTTCCATTTATAAGGTAATTCCATTGTTCAAAAGTATAATCTGCCATCTCTTTCCGTTCATGGACGTATGGGCCGGCATTATGTATTAAAATGTCAATTGCGGGAAACTCGCTAAGTGCAGCCTCAGCCATCTTTTCACAATCCGAAGATATGGTAATATCTCCTTGAATAGCTATATTTCTTGTTCCATACTTCTCGGTCAGTTCATTGCATAATGAAACAGCTTCCTTTTGACTGCTACGGTAATTGATCACCAGATGGACACCATTTTCAGCGAGCGCAATCGCCGTTCTTTTACCGATCCCTGTTGCTCCTCCCGTGATTAAAGCTGCTTTATCTCTCACAAAATTACCCCTCAATTTATTAAAAATTTTATATACGCCATTAACAATATACTAGTAACTACGCTGTATTTATGCAAATAATAAGGAGTTTTTTCTTCCTGCCTTTTAATTATTTAAGGGGTAGGCAAGCTTTTGCAGTGAAATTTCTTAACGTATAGGCTCTTTTCAGCATAGTATAAAAAGACTTTAAATGCCTGGCTGAGCCTTGTCAGCAGTATAGCAAGGAAAGGATGAGAAGGATGTTCCCGTGGAATCTTTTTCCATTTAATAAAGATATGAAGAATCTTATGCAACAGATGAAACCGGAAGAGATAGATAAATATATCCAAAATATCATGGGGCAAATGTTCCCTCAAAATATGCAAGGGATGTCCGGCACCCCGGATTTTATGAAAGGATTTAATACAGCGGCGGCTGGCCAAAAACAGCCAAATCCTGCAGCTTTGGATTCCTCCGTATTTGAAACTCATGATCATGTTTATGTTAGAATGCTCATTAAAAAGGAAGATTGGCTCAAAGATATGAAGCTTTACCACACCTCAAATCAAATGATTATTGAACATATTCCTGAGAAGGATGATAAGCATATCATTACTCTCCCGGCCATTGTAAAAAGAAAAGGTTCAACTGCCCACTTTAAGGATGGATTTCTGGAGATTAAAATACCGAAAAACGTAGATATGCAATATTCAGAAATAGACGTAACCGAAATCCTTTAACTTCTCTGTTGAGAAAGGAGAACAAACATGGACATGGAAAAATGGACAGAATTGATTAAATTGTCAGCCCAGTATCAAGATCAAGATTTCTGGAAAGGCTTTTTGGCGCCGGAAAGTTCGGATTTAAACAAAAAACGCTCTTTTTCCGGCCTTGAAAAAGGAAAAATCAATACTTTCCTTTCCACCCAAGAAGTTTATCCCCGCTGTGATATGTATGAAGCCGGCGGAAGGATTATTATTGAAGCAGAACTTCCAGGACTGGAGAAAGACGACATAAAAGTAACCCTTATACAAGATGACCTTATTATTAAAGGAAAATGCAGCTCATTTCAGAATCATTTCCGCTATTTTTTAAAGGAAAGGCCGAGCAGAACTTTTGAAAAGAAGCTGACTATCCCTCTGCCCATTGATAAAAGCCGCATTGAGACCTCGTTCAGCCATGGAATTCTTTCGATCATCCTGCCGATCCGGAATGATGGGGATGAAAAGGTGCCTATTTATATGAAGAATGATGGAGCGAGCTAGCCCAAAAATTTATCATAGCAATAAAACGGATTGTCCCTGTCCATGTAAATGGTGCCAACTTTTGTATATTCATTCTTTTTAAACAAGCTTTGTGCCTTTTTATTTAGTGAGTATGTATCCGTTCTCATGTAGGGAACACCTTGGCCGACAGCATAACTTTCAGCAAATGCAATAAGCTTGCTGGCAATTCCCTCTCCCCTAATTTCAGGATCCACTGCCAGGCGGTGGAATACATAGCATGGCGCATCTTTTCTCCATCCGGCACCTTTATATTCTTCAGCCTGATTTTGGTCAACTGTAATGGAACCAGTGACACTTCCATTCAGGACAGCAGTATATAATGTTCCTGCTTTAATATCGGTTAAAAAATCTTGATCCTGTGGGTATGTGCGATTCCATTGGTCATTATTCTCAGATTCCATGATATCAACAGTTTGTTTAACGATATCCATAATTTTTCCCAGGTCCCGTTCTGTACCTTTGCGTATTTCCACTTAAAATCACCTGTCATTTCTAATGTAATGTCTTCTAAATAATGTTCCTTACACGAAGTAAATACATACATTAAATAGACAAGTATAATATACAGTTATGGCAGATAAAATACAAAAAGACAGCCTTGTCAGGCTGCCTTTTTGAAAAATTATATATTATTTTCCGATGAACATTTGTGTCCAGTAGTTTCCGTCTGCAACATGGCCCACTCCAAGATGTGTGAAACTTGCATTCATAATGTTTTTACGGTGGCCTTCACTGTTCATCCATGCATTTACAACTTCTTCAGGTGAACGCTGACCCATTGCAATGTTTTCTCCAGCAGTACGGTAAGAGATGCCGAATTGCTTCATCATATCAAATGGAGAACCGTAAGTTGGGCTTGTATGGCTGAAGTAGTTTTTAGCATTCATATCACGTGACTTTTCACGTGCTACTTTGCTTAGTTCAACATCTAGTTTAAGTGCAGGTACGCCTGCTTTAGCGCGTTCCTGGTTTGTTAATTCGAACACTTTTTGTTCAAATGCACTTACTTCAGAAGTTGCCGGTGCTGCTGCTTTTGGCTGCTCAGCTGGTGTTTTGGGCTGTTGCGCAGGCTGTTGAGCTGGTGCTTTTGCAGGTTCCTGAGCTTTAGCTGGTTCCTGAGCTTTAGCTGGCTCTTGAACTGGAGCCTTTGGCTGTTGTACTTCCTGTTTAACTACTTGAACATTTCCCCAATTAATATTGAAGTTTTTCATATATTTTTGAAGAATACTATTGATTTGTTCCTGACTTAGATTGCCAGCTTGTGATTGAACTATTTTTGCTTGTTCAGGAGTAGGACAATTTGAAGCTGCGTCTGCCTTATTAACTCCTGGAGTAGATACTAGTAATGCTGCTGCCGCTGCTACTGAAAAAATTACTTTTTTATTCATCTATTAAAATCCTCCCTGTTGTTTGTTTTCTTTGTTGTTGTTGCTGTGTGACTTGCAACATCATCATATCACAGGGTTTTTCGTAATATTTTTGGTTCGATTTTACAATTGTGCAAATAAAGCTCCCTTTTTAGAAAATTAGTAGACTGTAAAAATCATAAAAAAAATAGTAAATCCCTATATTAAAAGGTTTATGGACTTATAAAAACGGGTACCATTATGAATGGGCATTTTTTACTATAGTGGAAAACCTCCCAAATTAATGCCAGTTATATACTAAAACATTGCTGTTGACAGGTTTTTAGATGGACCGGTATCTTTACGTTTATTACAGCGATGTAACAAAAATGATAGGTTTTTTCACAAAAATATGGGTAATAGTGCCTATGATGGATAAAAATCTGAGTAAAAATAGAAAAAACAGCCATTGGCTGCTTTTTTAGTGGCTGCTATGTTCTTCCGTGTCTTCGGAACCTTCTTTATCTTCCATTTCAGAACCTGAGGAACCTTCTTCAGGTTCGCTAGGCTGTCCGATGATAAACTCTTTTTTTGGCATATTATGCATTCTCCGTGCAGTTACATGGGAGTATATATAGTAGGTTCCTTCTTCAGCAAAGCTTCTTTCAAGACGGTACACTCCATTTTCAGCGTGTTCAACAAGAATTTTCTCATGCTCTTCATCATTTGCTCTCCAAATTTCAAACTTAACTTCATCTGCATCTGTCACTTCTTCCTCATCATAAGTAACCTTTGCTTCAAAAACTACCGGTTCATTTACTTTTGCTTTGTCCGGGTTAATAGATAATTCTACTTCAAGAAATTGCGGCTCTTCCTCGACAGCATTATTATCACTGCATGCTGCTAAACCAAATAACAGAAACAGCATTGGGAGCAATCTACGTTTTATTCTTTTCATTATAATTCTCCTTTATATATACCTGTTAGTTATTCTAGTCCATTTCTAGGACAGGAAGCATAATCCTTACCGTTGTTCCCTTATTAACTTCACTTAATACAATTAATTCGCCTTGATGGAGTTTCACAAGTTTTTCTGAGATTGCAAGCCCCAGGCCTGTACCTCCATCTGATCTCGTACGCCCTTTATTCACTCTATAGAATCTTTGCTTAATGTTGTTTAAATGTTCTTCAGGAATGCCTATTCCGGTGTCTTCTATGTCGATCCAGCATTTTTCCTTTATTTGATATAAGCGGATGCTAATTTCCCCTTTTTCTGTGTAACGAAGTGAGTTATCCATTATATTTTGGATAACCTGCTCAATTCTGCCCTCGTCTCCATTAATAATAATGTCCGGATCTAAAGCATAATGAAGCTCAAGCCCTTTTTCCTGAATAAAAGGTTTGTATTTTTCTAAGGCATCTTCTATAAGCTGTGCAAGCGGCAGAGGCATTTTCTCCAGTTTGTATTCATTTGATTCAAGTTTAGACAGATCAAGCAAATCCCCGACGAGACGTTCCATTCTTCCGGCCTCTCTATGAATGAGCCTTAAATAATTATTTCTTTCTTCATCTGATTGGACCATGTCAGACATAAGAGCATCACTATAGCCTTTAACATAGCTGATGGGAGTTCTGAGCTCATGTGAGACATTTGCCAGAAAATCTCTTTTCCGTTCGTCCTCTTTTTGTATAGAAGAAGACATATGGTTAAATGCATGGGCCAGCTGCCCAATCTCATCTTTAGAATCAATGGCCAGGTGCACGTCATAGTGTCCCTGGGATACGTGCTCGGCAGCATCCTTCATATCCAGCAGCGGTTTGGTAAGTTTTTTGACAAGCATGGTTCCCAAAACAATACTGACCACTGTAAATATCATGGCTGCAATGAACCACAGATACGCAAAGCCTTGGGTGATTTCCGAAATCTTTGCAAGAGGCAAATATAAATAAATAATGCCCTGGAGCCTATTTTCATCTAGAAGTGGGATGATCACACCCATGATTTTGCGGTCGAACCTTTCTTCATAGCCCAATTTTTGTACAGCATTGCCTTTAAGGAGCTCTTCCCGCTCTTCCTTCCCTATCAAAGTCTGATAATCAATTTCAAAAGGCAAACAGGCACTTAACTCCCTAGGATTGCTGACGATGAAAATTTCTGTTTCCGATTTGGAATTATACCAGTCAATTTTCTCCCTGAGATCATCTGCCAATGGGCCGCCCTGGTACTCCAAAGCCAGGCGTTCCCCTTCAGCGAGCAGGGACTCCTCAACATTTTCCACATAAATTTTTTCATAAAAAAGATAAGATAAAAAGTAGGAATAAAGGATGGTAATTAAAATAGCAGCTGTTACAGTGAGCCACATTTTTTTGGCGAGACTATTAGTCAGAAACCTCATTCACTTGGCACCTCAAATTTATAGCCTACTCCCCAGACAGTCTGGATATAGTCGCCAACACCCAATTTCATTCTCAATGTTTTTATATGTGTATCAACAGTTCTTAAACTGCCTGTGTAATCCATGCCCCATACCCGCTCTAACAGCTGCTCCCTGCTTAATGCATGGTTTTTATGTTCGATAAAAAACAGGAGAAGTTCAAATTCTTTCAGAGTCAGTGCAATCTTCTTTCCTTCTACTAATACTTTCCGCGCCTTCTTCTCAACTGTAATTTTTCCAATTTGCAGATAACCTGGTTCAATTTTTACCCCGCCTGTTCTCCGGAGAACAGCATTCATTCTGGCAATAAGTTCTCCCGGGCTGAAGGGTTTAACAAGATAATCATCGCCCCCTAGCTGAAGGGCCTTAACTTTATCCCATTCCTCTCCTTTAGCCGATAGAAAAATAATAGGTATATCAGATTTCTCCCTGATTCTTGAGCAGACCTCAAATCCATCTTCTTCTGGCATCATGATATCAAGAATGATTAAATCGATTGATGTATTTTCAAGGATTTTATACCCTTCACTCCCGTTTTCTGCTGTATAGCATTGAAACCCGGAATTACCCAGGTACATTTCAATTAGATGCCTCATATCTGCTTCATCATCAATAATCAGGATGTTTAGCATGCTCATTTCATTCTCTCCCTTAAAACCATTTTGAAGGGTCCTTCTCCAACCTTTATTGTTTTCAGCGATTTTAAATTTTCAGGGTCCAGGATATGGACATCATTGCTGTCATATCCAGCAACCAATAATTTTCCTTCAGCAAAAGCCATTTCAAAAGGATTGGCTGCGATCGAAACAGAGGCAGCCAACTCGCCTGATTCTTTTATTTTATATAACATGTTTGACCCATGGCTTAAAACATATACATGGTTATCTTTTTCAAGAAAATTGATCGGCATGGACGGAGCCGGGATCGTCTTTTTTAAATCTCCAGTCTCCGAATCATAAACATGGATATCCTGTTCAATCTCTATTCCTTCCCCATGGCCGCCAATCCATAATTCATTGCTTTCTTCATTTAGCCAGGCGCCTGCAGCAGAAGGATGGGTGATGAATTCATCTGTTTTCTCTTTCGTTTGCAGATCGATCACAGCCAGCTTTTCATGATTGAAGCTGAGCACAAATAACTTTTTGGCTTTCCTTGACTCCAGGATTGTAAGCGGATTGCTTTCAGCCTCAATCTGCTTAAGTTCTTTCCCTTCTATATTAAAAAAACGTATTTTGTTCAGGTCCTGGTCGACCAGAGCGACTCCAGTCTTGTCCGCAAGCAATTTTCCGTTTACAATCCCGGTTCCCGTTTCCCAGCTGCCAATCTTTTTCCCTTCTTTTAAGGAATATAAATCAGCTGTCTCCAGCTGGTTTCCGTAGAAGAGAATCGCATCCCTGTCAGGCAGGATTAGTGCCCCTGTATAAGGCTTTTCCATTTTCCATTCCTCTGCAAGAGCCATCTTCTTTAAGTCCACAAACGAAACTGTCATATCCTTTATATTGACAGTTGCGGCAAAAGAAATATCCTCCGGTATGGAGGGCTGCCTCTTTTCTGTACAAGAAGAAAGAAGGATGGTTATCAAAATCAATCCGAAAAACCAATATTTTTTAAACATACCATTTTCTCCTTAAAACAATCTTAACTTCATCTTACATTAATTTTGTGTGATAAATGTGAAAGGACTTTGAATCTTGCACGAAAAGCTAATGATTATGGTATTTGTAAAATTTCCGACTCGAACCATACAGCAATAAAACTGAAAAAAACCCTAAAAAAAATAGGAAGCTGCCTACTTCCTATTTCATACTTTCAAGCTTCTCAATATGTAATTTAATGAGGGCATTTTTATCAGCCGCGTCCAAATTTGAACCTGTTACTCTTTTTACTGCAAGGAAAAACTTTTCATAAAGCGGTTTACGGACTCTCGGATGGGAATTTTCATCCTTTAGTTCCCTTTCGATCGCTTCTTTCAACACGGCCTCTGCATCTTCATCTCCAGCAAGCTTCCGATTATTCCAGAGTTTTCTATATTCATTAAGTAAATGGGTAAAATTTAGCTCCACTCTATGCACATCCCTTCCAATTCAGGAAATATTAATGATCTATAGATTTATTTTTACATAAATAAATTTGAAAATGCAAAAAATACAGCTAATATGCTAGAAAGGAGAATGATTGTATGAGTTCACCTTACCGATGCCCAAACTGTAAAACGAACAGAAGCCGATTTAATATCATTCAGCAGGTTCCACAATCGATCAAGATGGATCCCCAGACAGGGCAGGTACTCGAGGAGTATAGCAGTGAACAGCTATCCCCTTTTCACATGCCATATAAGGGCCCCGATAAAAGAGTGCAATGTGCTGCCTGCGGACTAGTAGAAGATGAACGGACATTTGTTAAATTTGGTGAGAAGCAATAAAAAGGCTGGGGCACTCATCAGAATACTAATAAATAAAAGCTTGAGATTTTGTCTCAAGCTTTTATTTATTTGAAATGAGATTGTTCTCCCGCAAAAACCGTTCATTATCCACTTTCCATGAGTCAGCTGGGGAAAAACGGACCAAGTACATGCTGCCTCGAAAATGCTGCCTGCCCTGATCTTTTATAAACCAATCTATTTCCACTGGTATTTCGAGGCTTATTTCCTCTGTTAAATCTTCAGCAGGCAAAACTGGCATTGCGCTTAGTCTCACATTCTCTATTTTTGGCAGCAATTTGTTCCAATTTAGTGTTTGAAGGGATATAGTCTTTACTATCTTAGGATCTTGCTGTTTCAAACCTGCGATAAATGCACTAATGACATCATAAGGATTTGCACTATAAAGATAGTCTTCCAGCTTACCCGCAGCTTTTAAAATCATCAATTTATGCGATAAGTCCATAAAATTCGTGCGGTGTGTTTTACTACCATAAAAATGTATACAAAAGTGGCCTGGGAAGTTATTTTTTAGTGCACCGCCGCCATGAGGCATTCCATGCATGGAAGCTGCAATCCATTGATCACCATGGATAACGATAATGGCTCGCCTCTTCCAGCTCCATTTTCCCCCATAAATGCTTTTCATAATCTTTGTTTCTTTGGCAGTTAATGGCTGCACATCCGCATGATGGCTCCCGGCTCTCCTTTGGACTTTAAATTTTTTGCCCGTTTCAACATCCAGAACCGTAAATTTGCTGTATTTCCGCAGGATTCCATTTACCTTTTCCCAGGGAAGCATTTCAATTTGCCAGCTAACGCCCTCTTCCTCTGCATATACATATGAACCACCCGCAGATAGGATAACGATGGCCAACACTATTGCTTTAAAAGTTTTCATTAGCTCCACTCATTTTTTATTTTTTTCAGTTCAGCTTTATATAAAGAAGTTTCCCAAAAGCCTGCTTACTTCATTCATTGAATCGAAAAAAATCGTACATGAACCAGATACGATTGAATTAGTTAATATAAGGCTCTGTTAACTTTGCCTGTTGATTTCCGCTCAGGAAGCTCAGCGAACGCGGGCGGTCCGGGAGCCTCATCAAGCATTAAGCCTGCTGGGTCTCCCTTTGATCCGTACTCCCCAGCCTATTCTTTTTTCTACATTTCACCATGATTTCTTAGCGTAAACTTTATTCTTTCAAACAAAAAAACCGGCCAATTTGCATAAGGCCGGTTTTCTTAGTCTTTTACTGTTTCTTTTGCTTTGTCTATAGCAATTGGAATGGCTCTTCCATCTTCATATCCGTCTTCAAGCAAGGCGTTTGCAATTTCAATTGCTTTATCACGGACCTCTGGATCCAGATTTTTCATTGCTGCCGGGTAATCATTTTTGGACCATGGCATCTTAACCATCTCCTTTATCCTATTTAATGAAAGTATACCCGGATGCTTTTTCGATAAACAAAGAACATTGAAAAGTCAAGCTTTAAAGGCTTTCCGCTGCCTTTTCCTCAAGTGCAAAAAGCTGCTGTTCGATTATGCCCCAATCCAAATTTTCTCCAATAAAGACTATATTCAGCGGCATATTGATATGTTCCTGCATATACAGCGGCATACCATAAGAGAACTGAAACAAAAAAGGATAGTTTGATGGATGCAATTTTAAGTATCCTTTAATTCTGTAGACAGTATCAGGAAGGCTTCTAAGAAAGTCTTCAAAGTCAGACTGGTTCACAGGATTTTGAAACTGGTAAACATATGTGCTTAACTTTAAATCCGAAAAAACATGCGAATGGGCTGGATCTCTCTTCTCCCCCGGGGACAACCCTCTGATCTGCTTCATAGCGACCTTGGAGTATGATGTTAATATATTAAATGCATGGCTGTTTAAAGCTTGTATCTCCATTGTGAGCAGGGCTTGCTCTGCTTCTGTTAGCGCATCAGCCTTATTTAAAACAATTAAGTCTGCATGCCTGACTTGCTCAATTAATAGCTGCTGTACCTGTGGACTTAACGACTTTCGATTAAGCCATCTTGGACCGTCAACTACAGATATAATCCCCTTTACAATCATACGGTCTGCAAAAAGCGGTGAAAGGATGCTATCAAGTACTTCAACCGGATGCGCAGCCCCTGTTGTTTCAATGTAAATGGCTTCCGGTTTTTCAACTGTAAGCAGTTCCTGAAGCTGTGCCTCCAGCTTATCTGAAATCGTACAGCATATGCAGCCGTCAAGAAGCTCCTTCAGCGGAACATCTTCATCCACCGAGTCTGAGTCAATCGATACTTTCCCGAGCTCGTTCATCATGACTGCTACTTTTCTGCCTTGTTTTTTTTCATCTTCCAGCAGCTGTTTAAGCAGTGTGGTTTTTCCGCTTCCCAGAAAACCGGATAATATATATATCTCTGTTTTATTCATGCTTTTCCCCTTCTTCACGTTCTGACAGTATTTCTTCAATCATTACTTTCATTTTTTTCTCGATCGAATCCATCGTTAAATCTGTTAAATATCCTACCGGCTGAAACATTTCCTGCTTGCATTTCCAAATAGGAATGTAGGCGTTTGGAAAATAATCATCTTCCGTCTCGATCCCAACTTCCAGAAAAGATTCATAATCAAATGTAAAAACATCATTATTGGCAGCATTTTTTCCTTTAATGCTTCTTACTAGATCTACAACAAGATATTCGTTTACAGTTTGGAAGTCTTGTTTATACTTATTATGAAGTTTTTTTGCTAGCTTTTCACATTCTTCTTCTATATAGGCTATCTTATCCCGTGTTTGGTCATGAAGATCTACGATTTGTTTCAAAGGATCACCTCTCCATAGCTATCCTGTCTAATGAGACATTTTATATGATTTTATCAGTGCGTACAAACCATAAGGCATATTTGTTATAATCTCCTTATTAAGGATGGTGTATTGAAATGCTGGAAAATACCGGAGAAAGGATTATTCCAGAGGAATTGCCGATAACAAATGGCATGCTGCTCGAACATTTGGCACGTTATTATTTTTCCCTCTACTACGCAAAAGGCAGAGTCCTCGATATTGCGTGCGGTACGGGTTATGGCTCCAAAATTATGGCTAAATCGAAAAAGGAAGAAATTAATGAAATTATTGCTGTGGATATTGATGAAGAAACATTGAAATATGCCAGGCAGAACCATTATCATCCTCATGTCAAATATGTGAAGGCAGACGCAGCGGATGAAAAACTACCTGATGATCTTGGGCTTTTTGATGTTATAACAAGTTTCGAAACCATTGAACATCTTGAAACTGAAGAAGCATTCCTTGATAATCTTTTTAAAATGCTGAAGCCTGGAGGCATCCTTATTTTGTCCACCCCTTTCGGAGCAGGCAGAGGCAAGCCAACCAGGGAACCTTTTCATATTCACCAGCTTACCGAAGAGGAATTTATCGAGCTGTTTGAACCGTATGGGGACACGGAATTTTATTATCAGCGAAGTGTTCTTATCGAACCAAAAAGAGAAGGTAAACATTATCCGATAGGTATTGCTGTCTGCAGAAAAAGATAAAGAGGAGCCTGCAAGCTCCCCTTTACCCTGTTTGTCAAACATACCTCCCCATCTTTTTGTATATAAACTGGTCGGAATCCGCTGCTCCGTCTATAATGCCGCCTTTTATTCTTTTTTTCTTTACTTCTTTTCAGCCTCCAGAAATTGCTTAAGGGCTTCAGTATTTTCCTCAAAGTTTATTTGAAGGACCGCTCCTGCATGCTCATAGGTTTTATTTTCGTAGCTGTCTGAAACAGGGACTCTCAGTGTTTCGATTTCAGTTACAGGATTCATCAGGAACGAGGCACCGATGGACAGAGCTTCATCAAGCTTTAAATCGGTTTCAACATATTTCATTGCTTGGCTTACAATATCCGGTAATCGTGCAATGCCGGCAGGCGAAGAGAATTCGTTCATGACCTGGTCCTTCAGTGAGATTAAAATTTCCTGCTGTCTGTCCACTCTTCCAAAATCACTTTGCCCGTCATGCCGAAACCTGACATAGGATAATAGATCGCTCCCCTTGAGTTTTTGTTTTCCTGGTTCAAGCTCCAGCCCCATATCCTCAATCATTGCAGAGGTTACGTTTACTTCAATTCCATCTGGAGCAATGGCATCCAGCATCTTTATGAAGCCTTGAAAATCAATGACAGCAGTATGGTCAATTGGCACGCCAAAGTTTTGTTCAATGGTTTCTTTTAATAATTCCTTGCCGCCTATATAGTAGGCATGGTTAAGCTTGCTATAGGTGTATGTATAGTCAGGTATTTTCACATAGCTGTCCCTCATCAGGGAGACCAATTTGATCGAATCTCCCGAAGGCTCATACCTGGCAAGCAAAATCGCGTCAGAACGAGAATCTTCTTCTCCACGGCTATCAACACCGATTAATAAAAAGTTTCTGGTTTCATTTGAAATTTTAAAAGGATTTTTTTCCTGATTTATTTCTTCAGACTTATTTTCCGGCTGGCTATTTTCGAGAAGATCTTTAGAATTTTCTTTTTGGAGGAAAGAAGTACAGCCAGAAAGGATTGCCGCAGCAAGCAAAAATACAATCAAAATTTTCTTCAAGTTAATCACCCCTGTGAGTTAATGCTCATAGTTAAAGTATAGTATCATTGTTGGAAAGAAAATTGCTTTATATACCCATTTTCTATAGAAGCAATACATGATTTCATACAAAAAAGCCCTCCAAAAATTGGAGAGCTCCTTCATTAAGAACCTATTTGCTCTTTTAAAATATCAGCAGCTTTTTGAATTTGTGTATCATTTTTGTCAATTTTCTCACGAAGTCTTTCCATCAGCTTGATTGTAGACTGTCCTGCTAACACGCCAGTTTCTTCAAGTTTTTCAGCAGCCTGGAATTCTTTAACAGCCTGCTCTGTCTTTTCATCGAAGAAACCATCTTCTCTGCCAGGTTCATATCCAAGTGCCTTCAGCATTTGCTGTGCTGCTTTAACCTGATTAGAAGAAGAAGAAAGCTTTAATTCTGTATCAGGATTAATAAATGATAATGTTGCATACTCTGGCAAGGACACCTTATGGTCAGGAGTTATTCCCTTTTTATGAATCCAATTGCCGTCAGGAGTAAGCCATTTTTCTGTGGTAAACTTCATGTTGGAGCCATCGGAAAAGTCCTGTGCACGCTGAACCGTTCCTTTCCCGAACGATTTTTCCCCAACAAGCGGAACATCCGCCGATTCATTGACAGCTGCAGCCAAAATTTCTGATGCACTTGCGCTTCCTTTATCAATGACAACGACTAAAGGAATATTCGGATTTTCTTCCTTTGTTGACTTAACTTCTTCTCTGTTGCCATTGCGATCTTCAATCTGGAATAAGATTTCACCATCAGGCACGAATAGACTTGAAATTTTAACCGCCTGATCCAGCAAGCCGCCCGGATTTTGTCTCAAATCAAGGATTAAGCCTTTCATTCCTTGCTGCTGCAGCTCATTCAGTGTCTCAACAAGCTCTTTAGAGGTATTTTCTGAGAAGGTGGTAATTTGCACCTTTGCAATTCCATCCTCCAACATTTCGCCATACACGGTTTCAAGCGGGATTGTATCGCGCGTAATGGAGATATTCATTGGTTCATCCACACCAGGGCGCTGTATAGCAAGTTCAACCTTCGTGCCTTTTTCACCTCTGATCAGCATCACTGCTTCTGTTGAACTCATCCCCTGCAGACTCTTTCCATCCACTGACAGAACCTTGTCATTCGGTCTAAGTCCTGCTTTCTCTGCTGGGGAGCCTTTTAATGGTGAAACAATCACAATATAGCCTTCCTGCTCCTGAATTTCAGCACCGATTCCCTCAAAAGAGGATGAGATGCTTTGATGAAAGCTTTTCGCTTCCTCCTCATTCATATAATCCGAATAAGGATCATCCAGAGCTTCAAGCATCCCGTTGATAGCCCCGTTTATAAGGTTGTCCTGGTCTACTTCCTGGAAATAGTTTGCTTTAAGCGTATCATAAGCTGTATAAAGCTTATCGAATTCCCTTCTCTCGCTGGTTCCTACATCTACTGCTTTTTCATCTCCAAATGCAAGGGCAAATGTAGTTATGCCCGCTGATAAGAAGACGATAAAAAACAGCAGCATAACAAAATGAAACTTTTTCATGCGGATAAAACCGGAGTTGTTTTTATCCGGAGTTTCAGATGTTCCCTTGTTTAAATCCTCATTTTGCAAACTCTTCACCACTTTCATGACCGTAAAATAACTATGTACAATCCTTAATGATTAGAATAACATTTTTATCGAAAAAATAACAAAGAAAAATGCACGAATCCTTTTTCTTAAAATTGTTCCCTTGCTGTATGGATAAAATTCTGTTTATTCCTCTCCATGCCTTAAAAGAGCGCTTAGCGAAATTGGCTAAGCGCTTTTTAGATCAGGCTGCTCCATAGCCTTGATCTTCGACTGCATTTATTAGGTTTTTCTTTGTTGCTTTTTCTGGATCATACTCCACTTCAACCTGTTCTTCATGGAAAGCAACCGAGACACTTGCCACACCATCCACAGACATTAGTGCATTTTTAACGGCTTCCTCACAATGGCCGCAGGTCATGCCCACAACCTTTAATGAAATCTTTTCCAAAATCAACGCCTCCTTCTTGCCAGTTAACCTTAATATATCATTACCTCAATAGATGAAGAGGATAAACATAAGCTTCTCCAGAATAGACAAAATGATCGACTCTTTGGAATAGTAGCCTTCACCGCGGGGAGGAACAAACTGTTCAAAATATATACGGTTTTCCTTTTCAAACTCTAGGAGTTTTTCAGCATATCCGACCGTAAGTTCTTTAAGAAAATTACCTTAATCCCTCATTTTGACCGATTTTCTTTCAGTTTAGCAATCTGTATGGAAAGATTCAGAAAAATAAAAGATTAATTGTTTTGCGAGTATAAACATATTTTATTATATGACCTGCTTATTCAAATGGCCCGCTAGCCGTCTCCATTACCCTTTCAGCAGCCCGCTGCAAACCTCAAGAGTTCCAGTCTTTCTATTTTAAAGGAGTGATCACATATGATAACAGCCTTATTATGGCTTAGCTTTGCCCTTTCTCTCATCAGCCTGATTGCCGGTATAATGAATCAGTCGTGGAAGCTTGCATTAGTCAGCGGCATCCTTCTGCTTCCCTTGGCTTTCTACTTATCAGGGGCAGAGAACGGCCTCCGCTACCTAATGTTCCTTCCTGCCGTTCCTTTTATTCTGGCAATCATTTATTTTTTTCAAACCGGCCAAAAAGCCCAAAAGCAAAAAGGAAATTAAAAAGAGGCCTTACATCAGGCCTCTAAATTTTCTTCACGATATTAAAGTATTCTTCGAGCGTCCATTTCTTTTCATAAATGACTGTAGCGGCATCAGCACCGACATAGCGGAAATGCCAGGGCTCATATTTATACCCAGTAACGCTTTCTTTTCCTTTTGGATATCGGAGAATGAATCCGTAGCGATGGGCATTTTCAGCAAGCCACTTTCCTTCCTTTGTTTCTCCGAATTTCTCTGACAACTCCAAATTCGCGCTTCGGCTGGAGATATCCATTGATAGACCTGTCTGGTGCTCACTGCTCCCTGGAAAGGCTACTGCCTGCACAGCTTTTTCTTCTCCAACTCTGCTTACTTCTGCTTCAAATACCTGAGTCTGCCGATCAAAAGAGCGGTAGCCTGAAACGGCAAACAGTTCCACTCCGGCTTTCTGTGCTACTTTAAAAAGCTCTTCCAAAGCTGCTGCAGCATCCTGGCGCATATAGCTTTTTTCCAAATCTAATTCTCCGTATGAAAAGGAAACATCCGGAATAACCATTTGAGAAGGTTCATAGCCATCTGGAAGGCTGAATTGCTTATTCACAAGAACCATAACGTTCTCGGGGTTTTGGATTACATTTTTTCCGTTAACCACTTTAACATCATTGAAGTACGAAGCCTCCAATGAAAGAGGGTCCCTTTCGGCAGGAGGTTCATTATTGTTTTCTGTGCCGGCATCCCCGGAAGCCTCATCACTGCTATTCTCTACCTCTTGTGGAGATGCATCTTTACCCTGGTTGTCCTCCATACTCTTATCTTCTTGCAGGAAAGGTACTTTTTCGATAAGCGGCTTTACTTTATCCATATATGGATCCAGTTGGCTGCAGCCAGAGAGAAACAGGCTAAGCGTTCCCGCTAATAATAAAATCTTTTTCATTCATTTCACCCATTTTCAAATTTCTTTGCAACATTACTATTTTAACACTACCCGTCAACTATTCCATACCTCTGAAAAAAACAGGACAAACGGCATAGAACCTGCATTAATCATTCAATTAATAGTCTTCGCCAAATGAATTCCAATTTAATCCATATAAAATAATAAAAAAACTGGCTCATTATTATGAACCAGTTTTTCTGTGCTTATTCCTTAATAGCCGCCTCGAGTGCAACTTCAATCATTTCATTGAAAGTCGTTTGTCTTTCTTCTGCTGTTGTTTCTTCGCCAGTTAAGATATGGTCGCTTACTGTCAGGACAGATAAAGCCTTGCGGTCAAACTTCGCAGCAAGCGTGTAAAGCGCAGCTGTTTCCATTTCAATGGCAAGAATTTGATATTTAGCCCATTTTTCAAGTTCGGCGTTGTCATTATAGAACATATCAGCTGTGAAAACATTTCCAACCTTAAGGTTTAAGCCTTTTTCCACACCAGCATCATAAGCTTTTTTCAGCAGGTCGAAGTTAGCTGTTGGCGCAAAATCCACTCCTCCGAAAGTAAGCCTATTCATTTGTGAATCTGTGGAAGAACTCATCGCCAGAATAACATCGCGGACTTTTACATCCTTTTGGATCGCACCGCAGGTTCCAACTCTGATTAGGTTCTGGACATTATAGCTCTGCATTAATTCATTAATATATATGGAAATCGAAGGTACACCCATCCCTGTACCTTGTACAGAAATGCGTTTTCCTTTATATGTTCCTGTATAGCCAAACATGTTGCGGACTTCATTATAGCATTCAGCATTTTCTAGAAATGTTTCTGCAATATATTTTGCACGCAACGGATCTCCTGGAAGAAGGACCGTTTCCGCAATTTCATTTTCTTTTGCACCAATATGTACACTCATATTTCAAACCTCCAATTCGTTCTGAAGCCTCTGAAACTGCTTCCAAGTCAAACTATACCATATGTGGCATGACTTAGAAACAAATAAGCAAAGGCATGTTTTTTCCCCAAACGGGAAAGCTATCAATAGCTTTTCCAAAGGAGGTCGTAATCATGCCACAAAAAGGGATGAGCAAAAAACTCAGACAAGCAGTACAGCATGCCAATGAAACAACTCCATCATCAAGAGCCAATACTGAGCCACATACATCGAAAACAGTTAAAACAATAAGCAAAAAATAAATAGGGAGGGGTTATGATGGGCAAAAAGCATCGGAACCGCATAAATTCGCCAAAGAAAAATAACCATATTCCTGCTGAAGCAATCATTGCCGAGCAGGAAGCCCATGGTAAAGAATATACGGCCAATAAACGCAAAAACAGCCCTGGGTCCAACATAACAGAATAGTTTATTGTTTTGGGAACATAAAGAGGAGAGCTTCCCGCTCTCCTCCCGTTAAATTATGTATTATCGAATATGTATACGATTTATTTCCTCCCAGCCGCCCGGCTTAAGCTGATAATAAAACTGTCCTCTCCGGCCTTCATCAATATAAAGAATGTCTCCCGTAGAAATAAATCGGCCATTAAAGTCAATAGGGATCCTGTCAGGGACATTAAACCTTCTAAAAACAGAATCAAGGCATTCCTCATGTGTTGATCCCTTGACATTCAAGCGGTAAACTTGCTGAAACCCCTTTTTCTCCCTAAACTTGGGTGTTTGGAAAATCGTCACATCATACTCTTTTCTTCTGATCCTGGTTAATTCCTTCAGCATATGGCATCCCCCTCGGTTTTGTGGTATCACCCTTTTACTCTTGGAACACTTCTTCTGTTTATGAAGATTTCCTGATGAAATGCTCTATGACGACCATTCTCCTCTTTCTTCGTGGTAATTCGTCCTCATGAACGCTCCATGGCGACCATTCTCCCTCTCCTCGGAAGAATATCGTCCTCATGAACGCTCCATGGCGACCATTCTGCCCCTTCTCCAAAGAATTTCGGCTTCATGAAACTATATTGCAACCATGCTTTTCTCCAAAATCTGGTCCTTACTAATATAATCAGGTATTATTATTGTTTAATTAGCCATTTTTCTTGTCGTTTCCTTCATCAAAAAAGTTCTAGTTTTGTCGATTCGCGAAAATTTTTATAATGAAACCGCTTTCAAATTAGTCCACCCCGCATAGTATATACAAATGACTTTTAATAGGGGTGATGAAAATTGAGGGTTTCTAAAAAGCCATTCTTGTTTTCAATCATTATCGGTCTGCTTTTAACCTCATTTTCTTACTTTTTTCAGCCTCTCATGCCCTTTCAATCCATAGCCCATCGGGGAGCGTCCACTTATGCGCCGGAAAATACGATAGCATCCTTTGAAAAGGCTGTCGATTTAGGCTTTGATTATATTGAGCTGGATGTGAGGTTCAGCAAAGATGGACATCTCGTTGTCATTCATGATGCAGACGTTCAAAGGACTACAGATGGGGAAGGGTTTATTGGAGATCTGACTGTTGACGAAATTAAAAAACTTGACGCTGGTTCTTGGTTTTCCCCTGAATTTGCGGGGGAAAAAGTTCCGCTTCTTAATGAGGTATTAGATCGCTTTACCGGAAAAGTCGGATTATTGATTGAAATGAAAGCTCCGGAAAATCAGCCTGGCATGACGGAAGTCCTTGCCGAGATGTTAATGAGCTACAAAAAAGACGGGCAACTCGTCAAAAACATCAAAGTCCAATCCTTCCATGTGAATGAAATGAAAAAATTTCACAAGCTTGCTCCAGATATCCCGGCAGGCATACTGCTTAGCAAGCAGCTGGATATGTTTCATTTAGCTTCCTACCGCCAATTCGCCTCTTTTCTATCTGTCCACCATCTTTTACTCTCCAAATCCTTCATCAAACAAGCTGAGTTATTCGGATATGACATTTACTCCTGGACCATAAAAAAACAATACCAATTTGCAGATATGCAGCGGCTCGGCGTTCATGGAATAATCTCTGACGAAGAGAAAAGGCTGCCGGATTCAAGGCTGTATGCGTTAATCACTCCATTTTTAAAAGGACAGGATTTTCTAAAAACCTTGCTGACTTAATTTTTTACAGAATAAAAAAACGATGGGCACTCCCCATCGTTTCCATTTTGTCACAATCCAACAATTAGGCATATTTTGCTATCACCGATTGCAGCTTTTGCTGCATATAAGGGATATCTCCATTTGTTACTGTAAAACGGACATATGATTCATCCATTTCAAGCGCTTCTGCCAGGAATCCGCCGAGCCCTCTTGCTCTGCGGTCTACCTGAATAAGTATTTCTGTCTCTCCGCTTGACTGAGGGAAAAATACAACTTCCAATTCATCAAGGCGGCCTCTAAAAGGCCCGGATACCGGCACAAATTCAAACTCCTGTATAAATGGCAGCCTGCGGCGAAGACGGTGCGGAGCCTGCTCGCATTCAGCTTCTCGTAAACGGAACCCCATACTTGATACAGCGTTTAAAACCGAATCCATTAAGGGGTTGGGAATAACTCTGATAAAATCCTGATCTGTTGGATCCACTGCATTTTTAATATCCAGCCCAGTCGCAACCCATATTTTCGTCTTGCCAAAAGATAACGGGGTATCAGAAGGCAAATTAAAGGTAAACGGAATTTCCTTACGCTCATTTGCAGCAAGGGTAAACGTTTCCGCCAGCCTGAAACGGTCAATCAACCCCGAGACTGTATACTTTTTATCATCTGATTCCTTTATATAAGTTGTATTCAATGAAAGATAAATATCGTCTATTTTCTGTTCGGTATTACCTCCTGTAATTTCCACAACACCCCTTAAAGCTTCTCCAGGTGAAACAGTATCTCTTTCAAGCTTGGTATCCACTTTTGCAGATCCAATTCCCACACTTGCCAAGACCTTGTTAAAAAATGACATGTTCTTCTCTCCCTAGTCAGATTATATTTATAAATTTCTCTTTGCAAGGAAGTTTCACCTTCCATCCCGCCAACTTTTTTAACCTTTTCCGGCGGCTTCTACTATATATAAACAAAGAAGTTCTTTCATAAAGATATACGTTATTGAAAGAAGAAAGTTTCACTTTTCCGGAGGGTTGCCATGAATTTTTTATCAATTGCTGAAAAAGCATTTTCTTTTATACCCTTTTTGTTTCTCTGCTGGATTGATTCCTTTAATTTTTCTTTTGGCCGGTTTCTTTCGAATGGAGATAAAATAGTCCTTTCTGCGAAAACTGGCTCTTTTTCTTAAAGCCAATATGTCATTTTGTCCACAATTGATATTATTGCAGGGAATTTTTGAATCTGAAACTGGCCTAACTTATGTATGATTAGCAATCTATTCCTTGCGGCAGCTCCTCCCCTTCCCGCGCAAAAAAATGACGAGCGCCTTTCCTCGTCATTTTTTTTATATTAGTCGTCTTCGATTTCCTCATCGATGATGCATTTTTGCAGTAAGTACTCAAACGTGATATCTGCGAGTTCATCCAATTCTCCTTCAGTAGGCACATATCCCCTTTTTGCCAGCTCATGAAAGAAAAATTCAGCAATTTCCTCCGTATCAATCACGACCTCTATTTCCTTCACAGCATCGCCCCCTTTGTACAAAATGTATGATGCTCTCTCTTAATTCATGCAAAACAACTGTCAGAAAAGTCTTATTCTTTATTTGCAAATAAAATAATTATTCTTTGGCATTTTTCCTTATTTAGGACATACATATGGGATAAGCAGCTTAAAATGATGATCTTTTTAAAGAAAATGTTTTGGGGAGGAAACTAAAATGTCCAGCATATCCAGACTAGCCGCTCTAATAAAAGAAGATGTAAATAACGAAGAAAGCTCGATTATTAGCTTATATGGCAAGCTATTAAACGGATGGTACAAGCTTGTTGTTTGGTTTGGCATCCCGTTTATGGTTTATATTTTGATGTCCGGGTTTTACTAGCAGCATTAACGTGTTTGCTTAATAACTTTACATTGAATTAAACGGTGCTTTTTCCATCATTATTAGCAAGGTGCTTCAGCTTTCTGAGTATGACGCGCATGATATGCTTATACTCATCATCATGAAACATTTCATATAGAATGCGATAATCATTATATATATCAAGCAAACCATCAATCAGCACTTTTCTTTCTTTTATGCCTTCAAGCAGTTCTTTTTCAGCTTTGCGGAATGAATTGGCCGTTTCCTTTAATTCAGGAAGCTTTTCTTTCTTGTTAATCATATAAAGCAGGCCTAATTTTTGAATAAAGGCATCTGCACTTTCTGCATCTGCAACGAGTGTCAATTCTTCTTCTCCCGCCTCAAGCCATTCTCCGTCATTTATTCTGGAAAGCTCATAAATTACATCCTCCCATGCATCCTCTTTGTATCTCCAAATCTCCGTCCTGAAGCCTACTATTTTGAAAAGATCCGAACCATACCCCTTAACCTGGACAAGGTCGCCAAAAAAGTATTTATATTCGATATCAATATGCTCCTTTTCCATGATCTCACCTTCATACTCAGACAGCATTTGAAGGCTGGATTCCATATAGAGACCTTCACTTTTATTGACTTCATAGACGTACATATCATCAAGCCACTTTACATCCGTCACTTTACCGACTGTACCATAAATAGTGATCACGACTGTATCACCGATTTTGTACTTTGGTTTTTTCCTTTTGCTCATGTCCTCCATCCTCTCAATGACTGAGTCGTGAGTATTGAATACAATAGTATATGCACTTTTCCTGAAAATCGTCCGTACGTTCATCACAATCGAACAGAAAAGCGCTGCGCCTGAGCTGAACAGTTTTCTAAATCCACAGATATAAATTTTTATACTAAAAAACACTCCTATGCAGGAGTGTTTCAAAATCCGTAAGACATTTAAGAACATGAGGATTCAATTTATTGGACCATCAGCTTTCAGAAAGGACATACAATTGCCATGCTTCATCAAAGACAGACATGCTTTCCATATAGGTTCCGTTCAATTCCAGGTAAGAGCTGATTTCATCATAATCATAGGATGTTTTCGGAAAACTGTGGTCCTCATATGCATGGTTGGCAAAATGGCTGATGCTATCCTTTGGTTCAGGATGCCTGTACTTCATTAAAAAATGATAAAAGGTTTTGGACATAATAACGCCTTCCTCTAAATTTATTCAATCTGGTTCCTTCAGTATTTTATCTACTACTATAAGCTAATCTCCTTGGGTGCGTCTACTCATAGTACTTTTTTTAAGCTCCATTAAACTTGTCTGTTGATTTCCGTTCCAGGCACTCGCTTTCCGCGGGCGGTCCGGGAGCCTCCTCGGCGTTTTACGCCTGCGGGGTCTCCCTATGACTCGCTTCTCCCGCAGGAGTCTCGCGCCTTCCACTTCAATCAACAGAGTGCCAATATCAACACTGAGCTTTAACAAACCCTTCTTTTAGAAAGAAAAAAGCAATCCGGCATCAGTTCCGGATTGCTTGATCTCATCACATTATTGCCAGCGGTCTGTTTTGGCTATTTCTGTAATAGCCCATATCACATTAAACATTAGAATGGCTATTGTAACAGGCACTGCATGAAGCCAATTCTTGCCGTACTTTTCTTTTATTACACCAACATAATAACCGCATAAGAATAAAACGCCCATTGCTGCTGCAAGCATTAACATTAACGCAAGCTCCATCATTCTTCCCCCTGTGACTATATATAATACTGCATACCCTCTAGTCTATTATAAATAATGGGAAGCTGAGGTTTGTGACGAACAGGTGAAAAAACTGTGAATTATTTCCTAACTGTGATTTTTCTCCTATGAAGTAAAATCAAAATAGTTTCTTTTCAGCAGCCGCGGCTGCTCCATCAGCTTTGCATAACTTATTTCTTTTCCAATTTTTTTCGTGTCGATTAAAAACAATTGATCCTCAATTTCCTTCACGAGATCATCAGACTGATACACCATGTCACATTCACTGCAGACAGTTGAAGGTGTGTCATTAATTTGAATGGCCCTGGTTCCATCCGGAAGCTCCCAATAGACGGTTTCCTTGCTATCACAAATATTTTTGCTTTCACACCAAGCACATTTATTTTGCATCCTTAGCCTCCTATTCCTTTGCCGCTGCCGGCCCTGCATCGCTTATATCTTTCGGATCCTGCTTTGTCTGCTGGGCTTTAAATTTCTTATCCTTTAATTCATCCCGTTTGTCACGCTTATCTTTTAATGAACTGTGTGACGGATCGCTTTCATATTTTTCACGGCGGTCCAGTCTTGCAAGTCCTTCAGGGACAAGGTTAAATTGCTGGTCATTCATCAAGGCGGCTATCCCAACATTCGATCTTTTCATATCCATATCCGGATAGATTTCTTTAAAATACCCTTCTGCACGGCCAGGCACATAATTTTCCGGTTCCGGATATGTGGTGATAACGCCTTCAAAATTGCGGAGCACCACTTTGTCAGCACTTTGTGAGATTAAATAATTCGGCTGAAGTGAAATTTTTCCTCCGCCGCCAGGTGCATCGACAACAAAAGTCGGAACAGCATAGCCGGAAGTATGGCCCCTTAAGCCTTCGATGATTTCAAGTCCTTTTGAAACAGGCGCACGGAAATGGCCGATTCCTTCAGAAAGATCACATTGATAAATGTAATAAGGCCGAACACGAATCTTTACAAGATCATGCATCAGCTTTTTCATAATTGGCACACTGTCGTTGATTCCGGCGAGGATGACAGATTGGTTTCCAACCGGCACCCCTGCATTGGCGAGCATTTCACATGCCCTCTTGGAATCTTCGGTAATTTCGATGGATGTATTAAAATGAGTATTTAACCAAACCGGATGATACTTTTTCAAAATATTGCAAAGGTTTTCAGTGATTCTCTGCGGAAACACCACCGGGGCTCTTGTTCCGATTCTGATGATCTCGACATGGTCAATTTCCCGCAAATTTTTCAAAATGTATTCAAGAATATTGTCATTGATTAATAGGCCGTCACCGCCGGAAATTAGAACATCCCTCACCTGGGGAGCATTACGGATATAATCAATTGCTGCATCAAGCTGTTTTTTCGGTACTCCCATGCCAATTTGCCCGGAGAATCTTCTTCTTGTACAGTAGCGGCAATACATCGAGCATTGGTTTGTCACCAGGAATAGAACACGGTCAGGATAGCGGTGAGTAAGCCCTGGCACCGGCGAATCTTCATCCTCGTGCAACGGATCTTCGAGGTCATATTTTGTTTTATAAATTTCCTTTGAAATTGGGACGGATTGCATTCGGACCGGACAGCGCGGATCGTCCGGGTTCATAAGGGATGCGTAGTAAGGTGTAATGTTTAACGGAATGGTTTTAGTTGAAATCACTACTCCTTCTTCCTCTTCAGGTGTAAGGTTAATGACATTTTTAAGATCATCAACAGTGCGAACCGTGTTTGTCAACTGCCAGAGCCAATCATTCCACTGCTCCTCCGTGACATCCTTCCATAGCTCTATGTCCTTCCAGTGCCGATCTGGTTTATATAAAAAGTTTTTCATTAAAATTCCCCCATGTCAGATTCTTATCTAGTTATCTTGCAAGAAGTGTGCCAAGTTAAAGAGTTTTTATATTATCCTATGAAAAAGGGGCTTGAGTGGAAGATTGTTTATGTTTTGGCAGATATTTAATTGAAGCGGTTTTTCAAATACAAAAAAAATGCCGATTATTCGGCACTGTGATGGTTTTATTCATTTAGGCTAACGGCTTTCCTCGCTGATCTCTGTCTTCGTGAATCCTGATTTTATACTTGGATAGCTTATATTGAAGAGTTTGCCGGGGAACATCCAATAGCTTTGCCGCTCTTTTTATATTTCCATCTGTTTGCTTAAGGGCATTTTCTATTAGTTCTTTTTCAAGACCCTCCAAGTTCGTCTTTAATGATAATCCCCTGGCTGGCACGTCTTTTTTATGCGTTTGAATTTGCTGCTTCATCATGACTGGCAGATCTTCTTCCTCCAGATAGTCTTTCTCGCATACATTCATCATGTACTCGATTGTATGCTTTAGTTCCCGGACATTTCCCGGCCATCTGTAGCCTTTGAAAAATTGATTTACCTCTGCATCGCTGCCTTTAACATTTTTATTAAATGCCCGGTTAAATTGCTTTATAAAATGCATAGAAAGGAATTCTATATCCTCTACCCTTTCCCTTAATGGCAGCAGCCCGAATGTGAGGACGTTCAAGCGGTAAAATAAATCTGTCCTGATTTTCCTTTTTTCAAGGGCCTCACCGGGATGGATATTCATGGCCGCAATCACCCTCACATTCACCTGGCAGCTTTTCGGGCTGCCCACTCTTCGTACTACCCCATCCTCAAGCACCCTGAGCAGTTTAGCTTGAAGCTCAATGGGCATCGCATGGATTTCATCCAGAAAAAGTGTGCCGCCATCCGCCAGCTCAAACAATCCAGGCCTGTCTACAGCACCGGTATAGCTCCCTTTTGCAGTCCCGAACAATATACTTTCCAAAAGTGACTCCGGAATAGCTGCGCAATTTTGGGCAATGAAAGGGCCATTGTTCCTTGAGGATGCATGGTGGATCCCTTGGACAAATAGCTCTTTTCCGCATCCGCTTTCTCCAAATACAAGAATGGGAGAGTCTGACTTTGCCAGTTTAGCTGCTTCATTTTTTATTTTCTGCATTTCCTTGTTATTCGTAAGAAGACTGTCCAAGGTATATTGGACATTGTTAATATTGTTAGTCTTTTTCGCAGGCTTTTTTATTTTTTTCTGCAAATCAAGCAGGCTTTCCGAGAGAAGCTTCAGTCTTGAATAATCTTTTGCAATCTCAACGGCTCCGGCTACTTTGCCATTTACCAGGATCGGCAATGTTGTGTTGATCGTTTCAATTTGAACGCCATGGACATTAACATACGATTGTAATTGATTGTATATCGGTTTTTTGGTTTTGATCACTTTTAATAGCGTGCTTGTCTCTTCATCCAATGATGGGAAAACGTTAAGGACTGATTTGCCCAGAACTTCGGAAACGTTCAAACCATCATGCTTAGCGGCAATTTCATTATAAAAAATGGTATGCCCATCCAAATCCACAACATGGATCCCTTCATCGATTCCTTTTAAAATGGCAGCAAGAACTTCCTTTGACATAGCTTGTGTTTCGGACAACATGATCCCCTCCCCTACATGTATATGAGGGGGTGCCGAAAACTTGTCATAACGGTGCCGGAATTCTGGCACTTTTTGGATTATAGCAGGGTACTCTTTTGAAGAAGGTCTGTTACTTCACATTTTGTAAAAGACTAAGTGGCGCCGGTAAAAGCAGAATAACTACCTTTTCCTAAGGGCTGTACCCTATCTCGTCGTTAATCAGCAGGATTAACTACCATATCTCGAGAGTCGCACCTTTTTCGTCGTTATTCACTCGGATTAACTACCATCTCTTGAGAGTCGCACCCTTTTTCGTCGTTATTCACTCTAATTAACTACCATATCTCTTGAACCGCACTCTTTTTCGTCGTTAATCATCAGGACTAAGTACCATACCTCGAGAGCCGCACTCTTTTTCGTTGTTAATCAAATTCATTACTTGAAGCCGCCAAGTCCTTTACCCACACATTCATATTTTCAAGTTTATCGAAAATATAGCAGTTATTTAGAAGACGGCCCCGATACGTATACCCAAGCTGATGCAGGACCGCATTCATTCCAAATGACAGGGCTCTTGCAATGGAGTAGGCACAATAGATTCCCTGCGACTGCAAGTCTTCTTCCAATTTTTCAAGCAGGATTTTCATTAGGCCGTGTTTGCGATGGGAAGGAAGCGTAGCACAGTCTGTTAATTCTGCATTTTTATAAAAAAGATTTACTTCTGCTGAAGCAGCGCTGACCAGATCTTCTCCATACTGAAATGCATAATAAATGGTGCCTTCTTGAATTGTTTTTTTAATATATGCGGGATCATGGAGGGGTGTTGGATAAATTTGAAATACTTCTCGATAAAGGGCGGCAAGCTTCTCGGCATCCACCTGTGTTATTTTTTTCAGCTTGTATTCGGAAGGAGGCATAATTACGTCCCTGTTTCTTTCAAGGGCCAGAATATTTTTAACGATACTATCTTCAGCAATCCAATGCCCGCTTGTCCTTCTTTCATCCGAATAATATTTGCAGAAGAAATATTGGTCAGATCCAAGGAAGTAACCGTCAATGATGGCCTCGCACTGAAATCCATGGGCAAGCAGGGCAGCATAATTCTCCGCTCTTCCTCTAAATATTAATTTTTCACTCTGCTGTGCCTTTGCGGCTGCTTCTGCCTCACGGATCACTTCCTGTAGATTGCCTAAATAATTGTCCACTCTTAGTCGTTTATTGAAAGGATCAATGTACATTTCGGCTGAAAAATTCTCTTTTTTAACCGTTTTAATGGATGCGGTACTATTCATTTATCCAGACCCCCTTATTTTTAATAAAATTGCCCGGCCATTCGGCCAGGCAGTAAAAGATCCATTAGGATTTACCGGCCAATTCCTTCATTTTACCGGCCAAAATGGCGGATTTACCGGCCGAATTCACTAAAATACCGGCCAAACGGGAGCATTTACCGGCCAACTGCAAAATTTTTTAAGGAAGTCCCAAGAATTTATCATTAAAAGCACTTCCGATTTCATTTGCCATGTTAAATAAACCCTCTTCTTCAATTGTGCCGATCACTTCCAGTACCGCACCACTCCATAATAGCAAGAGCAATAATCTCAGCAGCATGAAACACTTCCTGAATGGAAATATACTCATTCACATCATGGGCTGCTTCTGTTACGCCAGGGCCAAACACAACAACAGGGGTATCTCCTATCCGGGATAATATTCCGCCATCCGTTCCCCACGGTGATGCCTCAACTACAGGCTGCTTGCCTTTTACTGCTTCATAGGATTCTGATAGAACTGACATGAGAGGATGATTTTCTTCCAGATTCCCGGGAATCCATCGCCCGCCAAACCATTCGACTTGAGGGGGATTCTTTTTAAGCCAGTCATCTTTTTCAGCAACTTTCTTCATGCAAAATTCCAGCTCTCTTTCAGCCGATTTCATATCTTCGTCCGGAGCAACGCCCATCCTCCCTTCAATTACCGCAATATCAGGTACTGAAGAAGGCCATTCGCCGCTATTTATTTTTCCAATATTAATAGGAATCGGAATAGGAATTTTGCTATATAGAGGATCGGTTATTTTAAGGTTTCTCGCTTTCTCCAGATCTTGCAGCTTTGACATAACAATCATTGCTTTTTCTATTGCGTTAACTCCTTCATAACGTGTGCCTCCATGCGCAGATCGGCCTTTGACTGTTATGCGGAACCACATGGACCCCTGCTGTTTGGGGAAAATCTTCATATTAGTAGGTTCAGGAATAATCGCCCCATCGGCCTTATATCCCCGCAAGACAGCAGCCAGTGTGCCTGCACCGCCACTCTCCTCTTCTATGACACTTTGAAAAATAACATCTCCTTTAAGCTTAATGTCTAAGGAGATAATTGCTTCCATTGCAAGCAGAAGTGAGACAGTTCCGCCTTTCATATCTGTTGACCCCCGCCCGTAAAGCTTGCCATCTTCGATCCTGCCGCTAAAGGGATCATGTTCCCAATCATTCCTGTCCCCTTCAGGCACAACATCAATATGCCCATTCAGGATTAGGGATCTCCCTCCTCCTGTTCCTTTCAAGGTTGCCACTACATTAGGATTTCCGGAAAAATCCTTTCTGTCCGAGGAAAAGGCCGGATGTTTGATCAGAGCTTCCTTTCCAATCTCCCAAATATCGAGGGTTAGTCCCAGTTTCCGGCATTTTTCAATAATCACAGCCTGGGCACTGCTTTCATTTCCGCGGGTACTGCCTTCCTGAACGAGCTGCTGAAGAATCCGCACTCCCCGTTGTTTGTTTTCTTCGAGCCATTGTTTGATTTTTTGTTGTATTACCATATATCACCACTCCCTTATCCCAAATCTCTAACCCTATGAAGTTAGCAAAGCATATTAACCAATTACTCTTATATTTTCAGCGATTGTAAAGCTGCATCCCGTTTTAGCTCTTACTTCGTTAACCGAATGAGGCGCGAATAATTCCATTAGTTTCAAGCCTTCGTCGGATATTTGAAAAACCGCCATATCCGTTATAATCATGTCGACACAGTTGGCCGATGTGAGGGGGAGTGTGCACTCCTTCATTATTTTTGAATTTCCGTGTTTGTCTGTCTGGTTCATTAAGACAATGACTTTTTTTGCTTTTTGTGCGAGCTCCATTGCCCCACCCATCCCTGGCACTTTTTTGCCGGGCACGATCCAGTTGGCCAAGTCTCCCTTTTCACTCACCTGTAAGGACCCGAGAATGGTCATATCCACCCTTCCCTTTCGGATCATTCCAAAGGCAACAGCACTATCACAGTAAGATGCCCCCTTCACTGCTGAGACTGGAAAACCTCCGGCATTGCAGAGATTTTCGTCTTCCTTCCCTTTCTCCGGGCTGGGTCCCATCCCTGTAATGCCATTTTCAGCATGAAACATAACCTTCGTACATTCAGGCAAGTGGTTCGGAACCAGCGAAGGGATCCCTATGCCAAGATTGACAATCATTCCGTTCTTTATTTCCTCTGCAGCACGCTTTGCTATACGGTTCCTGACTTCTACTCCCATGCCCATTTCCAGTTCACTCCTTTCGAAGGGACAATATAATCGATAAAAACGCCAGGCGTTATAATTTCATCCGGTTCAAGGCTTCCAAGCGGGACAATCTCTTCCACCTCTGCAATGGTCATATCACCAGCCATTGCTACAAGCGGATTGGTATTTCTGGCACTCTTGTCATAGATCAAATTCCCATATGGATCGGCCTTTTTGGCAAAAACAATGGATATTTCCGCCGTTAAAGCAGTCTCAACCAGATATTCTTTTCCATTCAATATGCATCTCTGTTTATCCCCTGTTACGATGTCATTATCCATGCCGATATCAGAAAGAATAGCAGGAATACCAGCTCCTCCCGCACGAATTCTCTCTGCGAGTATTCCTTGTGGCGAAAACTCCACTTTCATTTTTCCATCTGTCATTAACTGGCCTGCGATCGGATTCGAACCAATATGGGAAGCAATCATTTTTTTCGCTTTCCCCCGGCTTACTACCTTCCCAATGCCAATATGGGGAAAGCCTGAATCATTTCCGATCAGAGTTAAGTCTTTTATCCCTTTTTCCAAAATGCCGTCAATGATGGTCGGAGGTGTACCAATTCCACCGAAACCGCCAAACATAATCGTCATGCCATCATAAAAATGTTCCATTGCTGCCTCAATATTGATAATTTTATGAAAAATGTTCTCCATTCTACTCAGCCTCTTCCTCAGCAAGGTTCAAATATTTCTCAGAAAAAAACTGCAGCGTTGTTTCAAGGCGCTTCACCAGCTCATCAATTTCTCTTTTGGTAATAGTCAATGGCGGCGCAATCAGGATCGCATCGCCGTTTATTCCATTTGTACCGGCACCTGCAGGGTAAATAAGCAGCCCTTGGTCCTGTGCCTTCTGTATTATTCTTTGAGTCAGCGCCAGCTCTCTTGAAAAAGGCTCTTTTGTGGCAGGATTTTTTACAAATTCAAGCCCCACCATCAGGCCTTTTCCTCTTACATCACCAATGACAGGAAACCTGGTCTGCAGGTTTAACAGTTTGTTTTTTAGATACACTCCTTTGCTGTCCACTTCAGAAATGATTTTATTTTTATCGATATATTCCAAAACAGCCAGCGAAACTGCACAGGATTGAGGGTTGGCGCTTAATGTATGGCCGCTCATGATGCTTTTGGATCCTTCCAAAATCGGCTCCATAACCCTATCACTGACAAGGGCAGCGGCAATCGTGGCGTATCCCGCCCCCATTCCTTTTCCAAGTGCGACTATGTCAGGTTTAACATTCCATTGTTCCGAAGCAAGCATCGTACCCGTTCTGCCAAATCCGGTCATAACCTCATCAGCTATAAATAAAATTTCGTTACGATCACATATTTCTTTAATAACCTTGTAGTAGTCCTTGGGAGGGGCAATAGCTCCTCCGGCAGCACCAATCACCGGCTCTGCAATAAATGCAGCAATGTTCTTCGCACCTATACGTTTTATTACTGTTTCCAGTTCATGTGCACATAAATAGCCGCAATCAGGCGCTTCGAGATTATAGGGGCATCTGTAGCAATATGGAGGGTGGATGACAGGAAAGTCCTCAAGAAGCGGTATGAAACGCGCCCTTCTTCCGGTGTGTCCTGACATCGATAATGCTCCAAGGGTGATACCATGATAGCTCATCCACCTTGAGAGAACCTTTGTTTTTGTTTGAGTCCCTTTTTCCTGCCAGTATTGAATTGCAATTTTCATAGCTGTTTCTGTGGCCTCTGAACCGCTGTTCACAAAGAAACTCCAATTTAAGTCACCAAGCGATAATTCGGCTATTTTACAGGCAAGCTTTTCTGCTGCCTCACTTGTAAATTGAGAACGGTATACAAAGGAGACCTTCTTTGCCTGTTCATGCATAGCATCAATAATCTCTTTTACACCATGGCCGATATTCGCGGTAATCGCGCCAGATGATGCATCCAAGTATTCCTTTCCATCGGTATCATATAAATAGACGCCCTTGCCGTAATCAATCACCGGATATTGTGCATCAAGCATCGGCTTAATTAAATTGGACTGGTCCATTAAGAATACTCCCTCCACCTAAAGAAATGCGAAATCGCCTGCGGCTTACATTGTTCTGCTGCTGGCATAACAGCCAAACAGCTTCCTGGCGTAAAACTCTTATCCTGTGTTTTGGCCAATATATTAAATTGTATGAAATGACTTATTAAATCTTTCTTAAAGAATGCTGATATCCCCAAAATGAAATATGCTTAAGAAGGCAAAAAAAACAGCCACACAATGGTGGCTGAAAGAATATTTAGATCATGCTTTTTTTCAAATTGATAAGGTCATTATCTTCTTCTGCAAGTTCATGAAAAAATCCATCTTCGTCATGGGCAAGCACATATTCCAGTTCTGCTTCAGCTTCAATAAGTCGGTGTAAGGTTGATAGATAACAAGCTTTATTATATCTTGCCATCAATAGGTCCGGATCTATAGCAAGCACTTCATCCATAAGCTGAAGGGATTTTTCAACGTTTTTCATTTTATGATAAGAGATGCCCATTTCAATAAATAGCGAAGAATCTTTTGGATGGATTTTTAGACCTTCCTCCATAACTGCTATCGCTTCTTCATATCTCCTTCTTGTGTTTAATAGATTGCCGTATCTAAAATGTGCCTCACTCTCATAGGGATTCTCCATAAGAATTTTAGTGAAAAGCTCTTCTGCTTTGGTAAATCTCATTCTTTGTGTATAAGCAATCGCCTTTAAAAGCATAAGATGGGTATCCCCAGGATTTTCTTCAAGACAGGCATCCAGCAGCTTTATTGCTTTATTTACCTCTGCTGCATCCTCGAGAGGATCGCTGCCGCCAGATAAATGCAGCTGGACAAGCTGGTAGGCTGTTAAGAAATCCCATCCTTTATCAAGAGAAGTATTTAATACCTTCTTTGCATCCTCCTCTAAATTGACAGATTCATAGAATCTGGCCAGGCTAACCGGGGCACTCTTGTTCATAGGATCATGTTTGATCGATAATTCATATAGATCAATAATTACCCCATATAAGGTAATCTGCCTTGTTTTATCTCTCATTTTCTGAACAACCCTTCCGAACAGGGATTGCCTTTGCTCATTCTCCCAATCTATACCGCTTGCATACTGGTCCAAGGCTTGTGCTGCCATGTGAAACACCCGGCTTTTTTCACTCTTTTCTGATCTAACCTTAGCCAGGAATATAGGAAGCTGAAGAAGTTTTTTAGTCTCTGCAAATAGAACAATTAAAGTCTCATATAAATCTTCGTCTTCCCAGTTTTCTTGAATTAATTCTTCCAGCAAACGTCTTGCTTCTTTATTTTTCTTTTTCTTAATGAAAAACTTTGAATAATGATGCTTTACCTCAGACAAGCCTGGATCTAGCTGCAAAGCTTCCTGCAGGCATCTTTCTTCCTCTTTACCGTCACCTGCTGCACCATACGCATATGCCAGGCTGTCCAGCCTCCATGTTTCAAGAACTTCGCCTTTTTTTCGGTGCATTTTTTCTATAAATTCACTAAGACCTTCACTGGTAATCAGGCTCGTTAAATATTCAACATTAACTCGAAGAGGAGCAATATCGAGCAGCTTAAGCATATTGGCTGCTTCCTGCTTTTCATCTCCTAGTATTCCGTATATCTGTGCAAGCCTGGTGTATGCTCCTTCTGCAGTGGGATTAAGTACTATACTCTGATTCAGAGCTTCAAGAGCGCGTTCGAATTGCTCAAGTTTAAAATAAGTTTCGCCAAGCCTGTAATACGGAAATCCAGTTTCCTGTATCCTAATGACCTTTTCGTAAATACGAATTGCCTCTCCATACTGGCCAGTGCTTTCATATAAAGTCCCTGCATAGCAAAGATACTCAGTTTGATCTTTTTCTACCTCTGCTTTGGCTTTAAGGAAAGATATGCCTCGCTCTAGAATTGGTGTTTCTTCCAGGATATTCACATAGAGCTCCAGGGCCTCATCCAGATTTTGATCAATATAGTCAAAACCTCTTTCTATTAAGGACAATCCCTCCTCCAGCAGGCTGATGTTTTCTGATTCTGCAGCCCATTCGGCAAACATCTTCCCTCCATTAATTAAAAACTCACTATCCCTTCCAAAACGCCCAGCATGTTTTCTTAAAAATTCAGCTGCGCTGTCTGGTCTCTTTATTTCTGAAAGGACAAATGCATAACCAAGATATGCGAAAATCTCTTCCGGAAAGTGATTTATGCAAGAGGCGTAAACTTGCTCTGCTTTTTCAAATTCCTCATGATCCTTGTAAAAGTCACCTAAACGAATAAGAAGCTGAGGGCTTTTGGCAAGCTTCTTGCCTCTAGTCAAGATTTCTTCAGCTCGGGTTTTGTCTTCCGAGTTATATTCATACAAATCGGCGAGAGCCAAATATGGGTAAGGGATTTCCGGTTCCAAGCTGGCCGAAACGATAAACCCTCTCTCAGCCTTGCGCAGCTTTCCTTTTATTTGGTCGAGTTTTGCTCTCTCGTACCATACATGTGCATCACCTTTATCTTCCCGCAGCAATTGGTCGTAAATTAAGCGGGCTTCTATGGCCATTTCCAAATCGGAGAGAATTAAAGCATGGTTAACCCTTATAAAGCGGTCATGCTCATGAAACGCCATTGCAATATCGGAAATTTCCTTTGCCTTTTCGGGCTCGGACTTATAAAGGAAGCATAAAGCAACATAACTCCATGTATAGAATTGATCAGGGTCAAGCTGCAAAGATTTTCTGAATAAATAGATAGCAGATTCGTATTTATCTTTATAAAGATGGATCCGTCCCAGCAAAAACTGATATAAAGGGCTAAAGGTTTTTCTTTCAACCATCGATAATACCCTCTCTGCCCTATCCATTTCCTGTAAGCGAATATAAGCCTGAGCTGCATGAAGTTTAAAAAAGTCAGACTCTGGATGGTTGGCCAGCAGTTTTTCTGCACAATTTATAACAAATTCCTTATGCGTATCGCCAGAGAAATACTTTACTGCATAAATAAGCGTATACGGTTCGTTCATATTGGAAGCTAAGAAATCGGCAATAATCGGTGTGTTTTCCTTTTCATCCTCTTCAACTTTCTCTGATAGGGAGTGCAGTTCCCTATAATACTGGTCTTCCGCGATATTTAAGAAGTTCAGCTCGTCTTCCCTTTCCATAGGAACTGCTGCAATTGACAAAAAGCTTGTGTTTATATGAAGCTTTGAAAATTCTTCATAGGTAACGTACATAGTTTCAAGAAAATTTGGATCCTGAACCATGTAAAAACCAAAACGGTCATCAAATCCGGTCATTAACTGGACATGGGATGAATGCTCAAAGTCGACGCTAAGTATGATTGGTATACCTTTTTGCAGTAAAGCTTTATATCGTTTTTCACTTCCTGTAAAAAACCGGCAAGCGAAGCCTTCCTTTTCAAGAAAGTCAACAGAGGCAGAAAGCTTGGAGCCTGATACATCAAAAATATGTTCGGCAATTTCATCCTGATTTGCTTTATTCCCGTAATAAGAATAGAGCATTTCAAAGCTGGCAGGGACACAATAATTGCTTTTCTGAATAACAGGCTTGATAGAAAGCTGTTTTACAGCCCCTTCATAATTGATTGCATTCTTTAGTGAAAAGGGACTTGCCTTCAGTTTCTTTTCAGCCACATATTCCATCAGATTTTTCAGATCATTTTTTTGATAAAAATAAAGAGTCCTGAGATGTTCAAAATACTGTTTATATCCGTGAGAGGGAACAAGGCTATCAAGCTGGTCCATTACTGAAAGCATTTTATCCATTAAGCCGGCATCTCTGTATCGGCGGATCAGTTCCATATGTAAGGCCGGTGCTTCTGGATGCTGCACGATTCCTTCTATTATTATGCTCAAGGATTCTTCCGACTCTCCATTTGCTGCATATAAATCGGAAAGAAAAAGATAGCAAACATGGCCGCGTTCCTGTTCCTTCAGACCTTTCTTTAAGAAAATCTCTGCTTTAGCCCGATCGCCAGCCTGCTGGTAAAAAAACCCTAATTTATCCCATATCGGCTTCTTGGCATTAGACTCCATTTCAGCAAGCCATTTTTCCGCTTCTTTCGTTCTCTTCATCTCCAAAAGGCTATGAATCTTTGTAAAAACAGCACTTACTGCCAGCTCTGTATCTTCTTCCCCTGATTGTTCACTCAAATATTCAGAAATGATCTCATCAGCTTCCAATGCTTTTCCGCTGTCATTCAACTCCTCGCAATACCAAACTGCAGTTTGAAACGTGTTGAACCTGCGATGTGCATATCGAACAAGGAACCCGCTGTATTGGTACATCATCCCCCGGTCAAATAATTGAATGAGCATCTGAAATTCTTCAATCGAAGAGATTTCCGCCAATTTCCTTTTAATATCTGAAAGCTTTAATTTTTTTATCTCGTCCAATTCTTTAGATAAAACACTAAGTGCTTTTATAAATCCCCTGTTTTCTACCAATCTTTTAAGCTCATTGATGATTTCCATCCTGCACCTCATTTGGATAAGTTAGAAATATCATACAAAGATTTACAGCAAAATACTACAGGAAATGGTTGTATTTTTTTTTGACATAAAAAAAAGGATTAAAAAGCCCGGACATTACTGCCCGGGCAACACTTATTTTTGATCAATCCATATTTCCGTATCCGATCCCTGAGCCGATATTTGTGCTTTTGCTCCAATCGGGATGGTGGCGAAAGGATGGACATGGCCAAAATTCACATTTCCAATGACTGGTACTCTCTTTAGCTCATTCTTAGAAGCGATAATTTTTCGCAGTGCTTCTTCGGTCACTTGAGAGTTTTTCTGAAATCTGCCAATCAATAATGCTTGGATACATTGTGCATCAGGGAGATGAAGCAGTGATTGGAGATCCCTGTCAAAGGTGAGTGGATGGGATTCCTCATCATCCTCAATAAAGAGGATTGACCCTTTAAGTGACGGCATGAATTCTGTTCCCTGCAGCAAGTTCAGGGTGCAAAGATTCCCGCAGATCAAAACGCCTTCTGCCTCCCCTTCCTGGATGACCATATAGCCATCTTGTTCGATGAATTGCCTGTCTTCCTGGTCCAAATACCACGGGTCATCACTCCAATGGGATGAAGGAACAATTTCATATGGCGCGTCATTCGTGACTGCATTAATAAAGGATTCAAGGGTGTATTCGAACCCATTCTTAACACCGAAGCTTGAAAAATGGGGACCGGAGTACGTAATTAATCCTGTTTTTCTATAAATCGCCCCCTGCAATGCAGTAATATCGCTGAATCCACAAAATATTTTTGGGTTATTTTTTATAATTTCAAAATCTATGTATTTTAAAAGCTGGTTAGCGTTATAGCCGCCGATTACTGTTAGAATCCCTTTTACATTCGGATCCGTAAAGGCTTCATGAAAGTCCTCCACTCTTTCTACTATGGAAGAACTGAAAAACTCATCATGGACTTCTGTATTTTTTCCGAAAGTTACTGTGAAACCAAATTGATTTAACCTCTCCTGTGCAATTCTTAATTGCTCCCCCTTAATGATTGCCATACTTCTGGACGGTGCAATCACCCTGATTTCATCACCTGGCTTCAATCGCTCTGCAAGCATTATGCTTCCTCTCCTTTTGACTTGCGTGTTAATTTCCGCTCCAATCAACACAGTGCTATATCAACTAAATACAACTTTCCCATAAATAACACTATTTTATCAAGGCTGTTTTCTCATAGATTGTTTTTTTGCTTATCAATTTTTCCCGTTGATTTCCGTTGCGGGCACTCAGCGAACAGCTGGGAGCGGATGTGAGCCTCCTCGGCCTCGCCTGTGGGGTCTCACACTTCCCTCACTTCCCGCAGGACATTGAATAATCATCCTTGAATAAACACCGCACGAAGAAAATGCGGATGCATTTCCGAGGATCAAGTGCCCTCCACTACAATCAACTCAGTTTGTTAAACTAAGTTTGCCTTCAAAAGCAACAAACTTTACGAAAACAGCCTTTATTAAAGATAAGGTGATAGAGAAATCACGGTTATCACACCATAGCAAAAAGGCCTGCTTTGCAGCAGGGCCTTTACTATTCTCACACAGTTACAGGTTCCCTTCTTGGGGCATTCCTTGTTTTTTCAACGATATCTCTTGCTATCCAAACTCCGCAAGCACCTGCCTGTGCAAGCCCTCTTGTTATTCCTGCACCGTCTCCGCCGACATAAAGGCCGCTGATCTCTGTTTCAAAGCGGTCGTTTAACTTCGGGCGGGCAGAATAGAATTTAGCTTCAACACCGTAGAAAAGTGTATGCTCGGATGCAAGGCCAGGTGATACATGATTTAACGCTTCTGTCATTTCTACAAGGCTTTTCATTGTATTGTATGGAAGCACCAGACCTAAATCTCCTGGTACAGCCTCCTTTAAAGTCGGCTCCAGGAAGCCTTCTTTAATCCTTTTCTCTGTCGATCTTCTGCCTTTTAAAATATCGCCATACTTCTGAACGATGAGACCGCCATTTGAGAGGCTGTTCGCAAGCCTGGAAATTTCGTGTGCGTATTCATTCGGCTTATCAAAAGGCTCAGAGAAGGTATGGGAAACAAGCAGCGCAAAGTTTGTATTCGGGCTTCCCAGCTTTGGATCCTTATAGGCGTGCCCGTTGGCAAGCATAATTCCCGAGTGATTCTCTACTACTACGTGGCCGGATGGGTTGCTGCAGAAAGTCCGGACTCTTGTGCCAACTGAAGTGTTAAAGGTGAATTTCCCCTCGTAAAGATGCTTATTTATCTCTTCCATCACAATATTGGATGTTTCAACACGAACACCAATATCCACCTGGTTATTAATCATTTTTAAACGGCGCGACTTAAGAAGATTCGCAAGCCAGACAGAACCGTCTCTTCCAGGTGCAACAACCACTTTTTCTGCATGAATTTCGTTTCCTGCTTTCAGCTTCACTCCCACAATCTGATGACCACCTGCTGTTTTTTCTGTGATTAGATCTTCAACCTCAGTCTTGTAGGACATATCAATTTTTTCGCGAAGATATTCATAAATGCTTTTTAATATTTGAAGGTTCTGCTCCGTGCCTAAATGTCTCACTTGGGCACGAAGAAGCTTAAGGCCGGCTGCATAGCCGCGGCGCTCGATATCTCTCACTTCATCAGTCATCGGATCGGTAATGCTTTCAGTCGCCCCGTGCTGCAGATTAATTTCATCAACATATTTTATCAATTCAACAACCTGGGAATCAGGGAGATAATCGGTCATCCAGCCGCCGAATTCACTTGTGATATTGAATTTCCCGTCTGAATAAGCACCTGCTCCGCCAAAACCATTTGTGATAGAACATGCTGGCAGGCATCCTGCAAACTCTTTTCTCCCTACAGCTGGCGGGCATTTCTCAATTTTCTTCTGTAAAATCGGACAATTTCTTCTATATATGTCATGGCCTTTATCAATTAATAAGATATTAGCTTCAGGCATTTTCAGCGTTAGCTCATAGCAAGTAAATATCCCCGCCGGCCCAGCGCCGACCACAATTACATCATAATTTGTTTTCATCGTCCCATTCCCCCAGACGCATTTTTCGTTTATTTCTTTAACCACAGGTAACTATATCAAATACAACTTAATTGGTCAATCGTTTTACGAACTATATTTTATTATAAAGGATTAATGTTCGGTTTTGAGTATTTTTGCATTCGATTCTTTAAATTCAGATAATATGTTTATGCGTGCGGGTTCGAGATTTTTGCGCGCTGAGATTCCCCGTTATGCGCTACTCGCTTGTTTTTGCGCGGAATTCTCTTGTTTGCGCGCGGGCTCTGGGGCTTTGTGCGCGGGTTCATTATCTTTGCGCGCGGTGATTTTCCCGTTACGCGCTACGCGCTTGTTTTTGCGCGGAATTCTCTTGTTTGCGCGCGGGCTCTGGGGCTTTGTGCGCGGGTTCATTATCTTTGCGCGCGGTGATTTTCCCGTTACGCGCTACGCGCTTGTTTTTGCGCGGAATTCTCTTGTTTGCGCGCGGGCTCTGGGGCTTTGTGCGCGGGTTCATTATCTTTGCGCGCGGTGGTTTTCCCGTTACGCGCGACGCTCTTGTTTTTGCGCACAGATTCGATGTACCTACGCTCGGAGTTTCCCCAGTTACCAGCGATTTTAAGCTCTTAATCCCGAATGCTCCTACCACCATATGCACAAAATAATAAAGAGGGCTGCCCCTTCAGGACAGCCCTCTTTAAATCCATTATATTACCATTTGCCGCAGCAGCATGCTCCGATGATAATTAATAAAATGAACAATACAACGATTAAGGCAAATCCACCATAACCGCCGTAATGAGCACCTGCTACAGGATATCCGTGTCCAGGATAGCATGGGTCGTAACCTGCACCAGCAACTGCACCTTTATACATTAACAATCACTCCTCAACAAGATTTCTTGGGCATTTTCAATATTAATGTATGTAGCAGGGACTTGACCCGCATGTGCTTTTGCCCATTTTTAATAAAAAGACGCTTTACCTCATATTTAAGCTTTTCACCATAGGCATTATTAGGGTACGATAACAATAAGAGAAATGTATAAAAATGGGGGGATTCAAACCAATGAAAAAAAGGAATATTGGCATATATTTTTTTATCACCATTTTTATCTATGGTTTGTATCAATTATTTGATAGCATATCTAAAGTAGAAGGAGCCAATCCTACAAATGTTTATGAAAAATTGACCGCTAAAGAGAATATCAATTATCTCATTATTGGAGATAGCATCGGCCGGGGTTCAGGCGCAACTTCAAAGTCAACGGCATGGTTTTCCCGGCTTGAGCGTTTTTTGAATAAAGAATATGGCATTAAAGCCAAGCGGCATCCATTAGTACAAAGCGGCGCAACGGCGTTTGAAGGTTTCTACAAGCTGCAGCAATCCAAGCATTTAGGCAAAATCGATTTAACGTTTGTAGTCTTTGGGGAAAATGACCGCAAATATATGGACGCAGAGCAGTTTTCATATTTTTATGAAGGACTGATCCGGAAGACTAAACAGCTTTATCCTGATACAGAAATTATGACAATAACTGAAAGCCCGCTTGACAACGAAGCGTTTGCTCAAGCCATAGCAGCTATTTCAAATCATTATGGAGCAAAAAATATTGATATGAGAAAGCCCTTTGAACAATCAGGATTGCCTGTCGAGGACCTGACAAAGGATATGGTTCATCCAAATGATGCGGGCTATCAAATTTATGCAGATACATTATATAAGAGGATAAAAGAATTAGTCGCAAATAAAGCAGAAACGGCTGTTTTATCTGCTCCAATTAATGAGGATACCGATTTTGAAATGGCTTCTATTCCGCATGTTACAGAAATATCCGGTTCTTTTATTCACAAAGACGGCATTTGGCAAAGCCACAAAGCTGGTGACAGCCTGGAATATGAATTTTCCGGCCCGTTTTTGGGAGTAAATATGATCAGAAGCGAAGTGGGCGGCAAGATGGATGTTTTTATAGATGAAGTTTTTGTCACCTCGCTTTCTGCATGGTGGCCCTTAACAAAAGAAAGGTATCAATATATTACAAGCAGCCTCGAAAATGGCCCCCATCATGTAAAGTTTATTGTGTCAGGTGAAAAATCAGTCAATAACAGCTTGGAGGATCCTGTCATTCAAATCTCTTCCATCCTGACAAAAGCAGAATAGATAAATTTTTCTTAATTGAAAGAGGAGCAATAAAGCAATGAAAAGCTTATTAAAGAATTTTATTAATGGGATCTTAACCATTGTGCCCATTATTTTGGCTATTTTTGTAGTTGTTAAAACATTCTTATTTTTGGATAGCCTTATGGGGAATGTCCTAAGGACCTATCTGAAAGATGATTATATTCCAGGTGTTGGGCTTTTGGCCACTTTAATTCTGATCACTCTTTTAGGTTGGCTTTCCACAAAATTTATTACCGGTTCCATTATTAAAGTTGTTGATCGTCTCCTGGAAAAAATACCGCTTGTAAAAACGATTTACTCGGTTATTAAGGATACTGTCCATTCATTTTTGGGCGAAAAAAAGTCATTCTCCAAAGTAGCACTTGTTACGATACCCGGAACTGAAATGAAGAGCCTTGGGTTCATTACATCCGAAGCGTTGGAGGATTTCTATCACCCTCTAAAGGAATATATTGCTGTATATGTGCCCCAAACCTTCCAGGTTGCGGGCTTCACCTTTCTGATACCGAAAGAGCAAGTTGAGATCATTGATGTCAAGCCAGAAAACGCCATGAAGTTTATTCTCTCTGGCGGTATGACCTCAAAGGGGAATCCAGTGAAGGAGCATTCCATGTAAGCAATAGGCAAAATCCTTAATAAAGCCGCCCATTTAAGGCGGCTTCTCTTATTACTTTGCTGTAATTTTCATGATTGGAGAAGAACCTCTGGTTACATTGCCTGGAGCATTTTTCTCAAGAGATGCAACCTGGTCTCCATTTGTCACGATAATAGGTGTGATCGTGCTTTTTGCTTTTTCTTTTACAAGCTCTAAATCAAACGTAACGAGCTTGTCGCCTTCATTAACCTTTGAGCCTTCAGAAACATGCGTCTCAAATCCTTCCCCTTTCATGGAGACCGTTTCGAGGCCGATATGAATTAATATTTCAGCGCCATTCTCAGCACGGATTCCAATGGCATGTTTTGTCGGGAATACTTGCACAATCTCTCCATTTACGGGCGAAACAACTACCCCTTCTGAAGGTTCGATTGCAATGCCATCCCCCATCATTTTTTCAGCAAACACGGGATCAGGAACTTCCTCAAGGTTAACGGCTGTGCCTGTTAAAGCAGCCTTAACTTCCAAAGTTTTTACGGTTTCTTTTTTGCCAAATAATTTCTTAAACATACAAACACCTTCCAATTCTTAGTTTGCTCCATCAAATAATTTCAGATATTCTTTGTAGCCTTCTTCCTCCAGTTTCTCCTTCGGAATAAACCTAAGCGCAGCTGAATTAATGCAGTAACGCAGTCCCGCCGGTCCCGGTCCATCATCAAAAACATGGCCAAGGTGCGAATCAGCTGTTTTGCTTCTAACTTCTGTCCTCACCATGAAATGGCTCCGATCTTCTTTTTCCAGAATTTCTTCCTCTTCGATAGGCTTGGTGAAGCTCGGCCATCCGCATCCTGCATCATATTTATCCTTTGAGGTGAAGAGAGGTTTTCCAGATACAATATCGACATATATTCCATCTTTAAATTCATTCCAATATTCATTGCGGAATGGCGGCTCTGTGCCATTTTTCTGGGTTACATCATACTGCACGGGACTCAGTTTCTGCTTCAAATCTTCTTTATTGCTCTTCATTTGCTTTCACCCCAATGTGCCTTTATAAAGGCCTTTCTTCCGGATCCGGTCTGATATGCATCGTACCTTCCTGGATTCTTTTTGTAGTAATGCTGGTGATAATCTTCTGCAGGGTAAAAGTCTGAAGCCGGAAGGATCTTTGTCACAATCGGTTTTGTAAAAGGTCCAGTTTCCTGCAGCTTCTGCTTCGATTCCTCCGCCTGCTGTTTTTGGTTTTCATTGTGATAGAAAATGGCTGTCTGGTAGGACTGGCCTCGATCGTAAAACTGGCCGCCCTCATCTGTAGGATCTATCTGCTGCCAATACAATTCCAGGAGCTTTTCGTAAGGAAAAACCTGGGGATCAAACACGATTTGGACTGCTTCATAATGGCCAGTTGTCTCTGAACATACTTCCTGGTAGGTAGGATTCTTTACAGTTCCTCCGGTATAGCCGGATATCACTTCCTTGATTCCGGGCTGTTCATCAAATGGCTTCACCATACACCAAAAGCAGCCGCCAGCAAATGTTGCTGCTTCGTATTGTTTATCTCCCATTCTGTCCACCTCTTTCCGGCACTTCTCTACCTTTTACTTTTTCCCTTTAAAAGATAATTTTACGCCATATACATAAGATTAATGAAAATATCTTTCATATGCAAAAGAAACCCCTTCAATGAAGAGGTTTCTGAATTTTTATACTCTTTTATGCTTTACGCCGGCGCTGATTTTTTTCCAGCGTCTGCGTTCCTCGGACTGGGCCCGCTTATCCTGTTTTCTGTCCAAATAAGCAAGCTCCTTCAGAAGCTTTTTATAGCTGTTAAGGCGTCCCCGGGTAAGGGTACCTTCCTCAATTTGCAGAATTACAGCACAACCGGGTTCATTCTCATGAGTACAATCCCTGAATTTGCAGTTTTCCGCAGCTCCTTCGATATCAGCAAAGCTTTCCGCGAGTCCTCCTTCGCTTTCCCACAGTTGAAGCTCCCTCATTCCGGGTGTGTCAATCAGAACCGAACCTTCAGGGAGCAGCACCAGTTCTCGGTGGGTAGTCGTGTGTTTTCCCTTGTCATCGCTCTCCCTAATATCCTGTACCTTTTGCTTCTCCTGCCCAAGCAGGTAATTTGTGAGTGTCGACTTTCCTACACCTGATGAACCAAGCAATGCTATTGTTTTACCTGGTAAAAGAAACGGCTTTAAGCCTTCGATTCCCTTCTCTTCAACTACACTGATTGAAACAACAGGCACTCCCATTGCAATACCTTCTACTTCAGCAAGTTTTTCCTGCAGATTGCTGCAAAGATCTGCCTTTGTCAGGACAATGACAGGGTTAGCTCCACTCTCCCAGGATAATAGCAAATACCTTTCCAATCTTCTTAAATTTAGATCCTCGTTAAGAGAGTTAACAAGAAAGATGGTATCTATGTTGGCGGCAACAATTTGTTCTTCGGTACTTAATCCGGCAGATTTTCTTGAGAATTTGCTTTTCCTTGGAAGGACAGCATGAATCGATCCGCGCTGCTCTTCTGCCCTTTCCTTTATTACGACCCAATCACCAACCGCCGGGTAATCTTCTCTTGCAGCAGCCTCAAATGCGAATTTGCCTGTTACTTCACAAAGCGATTCCCCATTTTCCGTCCAAACACGGTACATCCTTATATGCTCTAAGGCAACCCGGCCAATTTGATACCCGTTTTGTTCATATGCTGAAAATGCTTCTTTAAAATATTCATCAAATCCAAATTTATAAATAGTCAAAGTTTTGTTCCTCCATGCTTATTGTTATTTGGAAGGGCACTTTTGATGCCATTTCCATATTTTCGCAAACAAAAAACCATAGGCCAGCAGCCCATGGTTTAATAAGCATAGAGTACATGAGAGTTCTCGCTCGATTAAACGAATTCCGTTTGGGCTGTGCCTGAATTATCTAAAATGAACGTATAAACAAGAATTCCTTTTTTCATAGCACATCACCCGCTTTCGATTATTTGTTTTTATTATATGGAAGATTACGCCAAATGTAAAGCCTTTATTTCATTTTCTGATTCATTCAAAAAATAATAAGAGCTCTCCTTCAAGTTGTGGCATCAACCCAAAAAAGCGCATATGTTATTGAAGTAAGCAATGGAGATAGGAGCGAGGAGTATGGCTAAAAATAGAAACCAGCAATGGTATTTTCAAAAAGCAGCAAAGTATGACCTCTTAGCACAATACTTTAAATATATAAATCCAGCTAAACATATAGCCTATTATCAAAAACACCTGAACTGCCTTAACTATGCTATGCATATGATGCGCACAAATAATATGATGCCTGCAGGAGAAGAAACCCAGCAAAAAGCAGCTAAAGTGCGTATAGTCCATGCATCACCTGATGCAGGCCCGGTTGATATTTATGTTAATGGCACAAGAATATTAAGGGATTTCCCATATAAAGAAGCAAGTGATTATCTATCATTGCCAGCAGGCAGATACCAGGTTGATATTTATCCGGCAGGAAATATGGTTTCGACTGTTTTAAGCAGAAAGGTTACAGTTGAATCAGGAAAAATATACACAGTTGCTGCCGCAGGAAATGCCGCCAAATTAAAGCTTGTCATTTTGGAAGATCAGCCGGCTGTACCATCCGGAGAAACGAAAATCAGGTTTGTCCACCTATCACCGGATGCACCGGCCGTCGATATTGCTGTAAAAAATCGGGATGTGATTTTTCCGAACATATCGTTCCGGCAGGCTAGTAAATATCTGGCTTTAACCCCAATGACTGTGGATTTGGAAGCGAGAATAGCAGGTAGCTCCAATGTTGCCTTGTCCATACCGCGTGTCCAATTTATGGCAGATCAGGCATATACTTTATTGGCAGTGGGCTCAGTAGCAAGTGAGCCAGAATTAGAAGCAATCATTCTTCCAAACTGATGCTGATTAAAATAGGCAGTAGGCATAATAAAAAAAGGAATCCTCTCAATCTGAAAGGATTCCTTTTTCATGCTGTTTATTTTACAGGAACTAGAAGCGTAAATCGGATATCATCCTGTTTTAAATTAAATTCATCAACTTTTACTTTTACATCACTTTTTAGCTTCATCTGTTGCAGTGACACGTAAATTCTTTCTTCCTTCGGCTGAATGGTTACCCCTTCGGGAAGTTTATAGCGATCCCTGACCAATTTCAAAACATGTGAGACAGGCAAATTCAGCTGCCCAACGGATATTGATTTTTGCTGAAGAACCACATCCCCGTTTTCCAGCGCTTCAGGTTCGAATGAAAGTTTCATTTGAAGATCCTGGCTGAAAAATGGAATTGAACCATATAAGTCTACTTCGTCATTCAGCAGCACTTTGTAATCAATGGCCCCTCCGGTCAGCCCTTCTTTTTCAAGATAGTGGTTGATTACCCTATTGAGATCCTCTTTATTAGCTTGAATATTAAAAGGTACATAATTACCCCCATTAACTTCGTCTGCTATATATTCTTCATCTTCAACTGGCAAGCTAATAAAAATTAGCAAAAGAATGATAATAATTGCATTGATCGCCAGCAAAACAAAAAAGAGTTTTTTCCACTTGTTATCTTTCAATTACACTCTCTCCATTTCCAGTTGTTTCCCTTTTATAAGACAGGTCCTTTAAAACCTCTTTTATCAGGGTTTCATGGACACGCCCTGCTATTAATTCATACCCTTTGTCATTGGGATGAAAATAGTCGGTAAATAGAAGATTTTCCTGTGTATTTTGGAAAAGATCATCTATTTCAACAAAATAGGTTCCTGGATACATGGCCAATATGGCTTGGCTTGTACTGTTCCAGTCTTCAAGGATATCATTAATTTCCCTAATTTCTGAAAACCACTTCAAGAAAGGGTTATATAACCCTATTAAAACAATCTTAATATTTGGGTTTACCTCTTTTATAGTATTTAAAACATCCGTTAAATTTTTTTCATAATTTATTTTTTCCTGTGCGAAAGCTTTCATTTTTAGATTTGAAAAATTTTCACGGACTACTTTCATAACATCATTGCCGCCAATGGTCATAATAATTACGTCTGCGTTTTTCACAACATCTTTTACTTCTTCAGTCTCCAATTTTTTCAATAATTGATCCGAACGATTGCCTCTAACACCAAAATTATAAAAAGCTGCATCTTGAACACTTTTATCCTGTTCCAATAGATCTTCGAGATAAGGCAGATAACCGCCCCGTTCAGTGCTGTCGCCAACGCCTTGCGTTAATGAATCACCGACAGCTGCAATTGTAAGATTTCTTGGAAAGAAATCCATTGGAATTTGTTCTTTTGCTGTTAGCTCGGATTGTTTACCAGGCTGAACTATATCCTTATTGGTTAATGGACTAAAACTGCAGGAAACCAGCAGCAACAAGCTAAAAAAGATGAAGGTGAATTTTCTAATCATTTTATCACCTGCCCCATTAAGTCATTCATATTATAACATGTGCCTCTTATTTGAAAAAAACAAACCTCTTTTAAGTTTGAAGCTTTTAGGACAAAAAAGAAAATAGACCTTCTTAAAAGGTCTATTGTAAGGCTTTGATATTACTGATGATCTCATCGAAAGGAATTTCCGCAAGTCCAGTATAGTATTTCATTACATTGCCTTCCTGGTCGACTAAGTAAAAGTCTGTTCCATGTATCACCTGATCTCCAGTTTGCGGTTTTTTCACAATCGTTTTAAAGTTATCCATAGCATACTTCTCGATTTCTTCCTGCTCATAACCGGTTAAAAAATGCCAGTTGCTGAAATCAGCACTATATTGGGAACCATAATCCTTCAGCACTTCAGGTGTATCGACCTTTGGGTCAACACTAAAGGAAACAAATTCAATATTTTCAATTCCTTCTTCTTCAGCCAGCTGCTGAAGCTTTTTCATATTGGCTGTCATCGGCATACATACATCTTCGCAATTTGTAAAAATAAAGTCTGCTACCCATACTTTACCTTCAAGGTCCTTTAAGCCGAATTCCTTATTCTCCTGATTTGTATAAGTAAAATCGGCGAGCTCCCAGTTTAATGCGTCCTTGATCCCACTTTGTCCGCATGCTGAAAGAAGCAGCATAGCAGCTAAGCTAATCATTGCCAAAACTCGTAATTTCATAAATTCACCTGCTTTAATTAGTTACGAAGCTAATTTTAGCAAATATTCATGAAAGAAGAAAGAAATACATGTGACAAACCTGTGAACACAATTTGTATTTTGTCTATTACACCTGTTCTGACAAGCACATTGTCCACTTCTATTTCAAAGTTTGCATTTTATATACCTCCCGCCACTCTTTGTTTTTCATCGGCTTCCCTCTTGTTGTTTCTGAATTAATTAAGCATAAAAAAACACCCTAGGGTTTAGGGTGTTCTTGTCTTGTGGTTTGTCATAATCTTATAGAAGGTCTTATGTATTGTCATTAACCATTGGCAATAGGAATGTATATTCTAAAAACCGTTCCTTTTCCTTTTTCGCTGTCAACCTCAATTCGCCCTTTCATTCTTTCAATTATCTGGTAACAAACAAGCAGGCCCATTCCTGTTCCCTTTTCCTTTAAAGAATAAAAGGCTGTACCCAATCTTTCCAATTCCTCTTTTGTCATGCCTATTCCTGAATCACTTATTTCAAAAACGCCATATTGGCCATCCTGATAGACAGATAGAGCTAAACTTCCTCCATCTTTCATCGCTTCTATACCATTTTTATAAATATTAATCAGCACTTGCTTTAACTCACTCGTGTTCCCCCTAATGTAAACTCCTTCTGAAATATGAGAAGCTACAGAGATGTTTTTAGACATCATAGCATAAGAATTCATTAAGTCCATCACTTTGGACGCAAGTTCCGCCGCATCAAGGTCCTCGACCTGATCCAAATCTGGTTTAGCGAGGGATAGATAGTCATTAATAATTTTCTCAGCCCTCTCCATCTCATCAATCATTAGTTTAATGTACATACGTTCTTCTTCGCTCATTTGGTCCTTTGCCAAAAAGATTTGCAGAAAACCTTTAACCACTGTCATTGGGTTCCTGATCTCATGGGCGACCGATGCAGCAAGCTGGCCGATTGCATTCATCTTTTCTGCTCTCTGCAGTTCCTTTAGGATTTTTGTTTTTTCCATGATGTGTTCCATTTCGCCTATGGCTTCCTCAAACCGGTGTGAAGAAGGCATGTTCCTTTGAACAGACCCAAATTGTTCCGAAGTCGCCGACAATCGCTCAAATAGAATGGACAACTGGTTTGTCATAAAGTTAAATCTTTCAGAAAGAACCCCTAAATCCGACTGATTTGATGGTTTTAATTTCACGTTAAAGTTTCCGCTGCTCACTTCTTTAAATCCTGAGATTATATCATTGATCGGCTCTAGAACCTTCTTTAGCCCTCGTCTTAAAATAAAATAGACAAGGATTATAATGACTAAAAAGAACCCGGACAGATACAAAGCCAAATCTTTTTGAAATGAGTCTATCACGGTTGCATCAATATCAATACATAGAATTGCAGTAATATTGCCATGCGAGTCCGTTATAGGGACAAAGGCAGAAATCCACATTCCATATTTATCGAGATAAACATTGCTGGATGCCGTTTTATTTTGGCTAACGGCTTCAGAAAAACCCTCCAAAAAAGCCTCTCCTGCTGAATAATAGGAAAAAGGTTCCAATCCCATATTTTTTTGGCTTTTAGAAGTTGCCAGGTACATCACTGACCTTTCCTGACTTATTTCAGGCATAAACAGGGAAGCATTAGAAAAGGATGCTTTTTCATCTACCAAAGAAATAACATGTTCCAGCCTCTTATAGGCCGGATGTTCAGGATCTTGAAATTCCTTTACTCTTTCAACATCATCATGAGAAATAACAGAGCTCCACAGAGAGGCCATTTCAACTACTCTGTTTGAAAGCTGTTCCTCCATTTGTCTGGTTTCAACCATAAAGCTAATACCCGCTGTTAACACCGTAACCAGGAATGTTATAAGAAAGGAGAATAACAGCACTTTTCTGAATAAAGGCAGGTTTTTGATTTGATCTTTCATAAAAACAGTCACCGAATCCTTCTATTGTAAATAGCTAACTAACCTTTTTCGGCAGAACTCGAAAGAATACCTTTTATTTATAAAAAGTTTTAAGAATTGCATACAATTACTCATATGTAAAACTATTTAAATAAAAGGTTTTTCAACTTCGATTATTGGCCAACACCCAAAGGAGAAGTATTCTAAATAAAAAAAGCATGGTCTCATAAGGGAAACCATGCGTCCATATTTAATCCTCCAAATAATACATAAAGCCAATTGTCCCAGGACCAGTATGCGTGCTGATAATAGGCGTTGTTTCTTCTATTTTAATTTGTTCATATCCAGTCATTTCTTCAATCATCTTTTTCAGCTTGGAAGCCAGCCCATAACCTTCTGCATGTACGAGGCCTACTCCCTTAATAGCTTTTCCCTTAACATCCTCGGTAAATTGCTTAGCCAAATATTTTGCAACCTGAGTATGGCTTCTTACCTTCGAAACCGGTGTATAGACGCCCCCTTCGAGGGATGCAATTGGCTTTATATTAAGCAAAGAACCAATCATCGCTTTGCCTTTGCCAATTCTCCCCCCTTTTACAAGGTTTTCAAGAGTGTCCACCACTACAAATAATTTTGTATTCTCACGAATTGTATCAAGGCGCTCAACAATTTCTTCCACACTCTTTCCTTCCTTGGCCAATTTGGCTGCTTCCAATACCTGAAAGGCCAGCGCTTTGGAAATATATCTTGAATCTACTACTTTTACCTTTGCAGCTGACATTCCAGCCGCGCTTTCAGCCGATTGGACTGTGCCGCTCATCCCGCCGGTCATATGGATAGAAAGAATCTCAAATCCCTTTTCTCCAAATCGGTCGTATATCTCTACAAATGCTCCAGCAGGAGGCTGCGAGCTTTTTGGAAGCTCTTTTGCTGCTTTCATTTTCCCCATAAACTCCGAGGGGGTAATATCAACCCGGTCTAAATATGTATTTCCTTCAATGTGGATAGATAGTGGAACGACTTCAATATCATATTTTTCAATTATTTCATTCGACAGATCCGCTGTAGAATCTGTAACAATTTTAATTTTACTCATTGTACCTTCACATCCCTAGCATTAACAATTAGTTCATATTATACATTTAAGCAATATACAAATAAAGCGAAACATAAAACAAGCAATCGCATATTTGTCTGCCTATGCAAACCCCTAATAAAAGAGTACCGGCGACTGCCGGTACCCAAAATGTTAGGCGTTATTCTTTAATTCTGGAGTTTTAAAAATTTCTTCATAAACCGGCCATTTCAAAACTCTTTTTAGATACTCTCTGAATGAGTGGCTTCTGTTTGTTTTTCCATTGCCATATACGGCGGTAATAAAAGTTTGTAAACGGACTTGGATCATAAAATAATAATGGCTATCTTTCTCCAATACAGGAATTTCTACGATTTTTACCTTCTGTCCAACAGCATTTTTGAACTCTAGGCTTTTGAATAGCAAAATATCAATCCTCTTTTTCACCCGTTTGTTTATATTATACCCCAATTATGGCTCGAAATGTGTCTGAATATGCTGGCTTACTAATTTTTTTATAAAAATTGGCTCCGTTAACCTTGCCTGTTGATTTCCGCTCAAGAAGCTCAGCGAACCGCGGGCGGTCCGACGCTCCTCGGCGCCTTGCTCCTGCGGGGTCTCCCTTTGATCCGCACTCCCGTAGGACTTTGATTAAGCATCTTTGAATTAACCGCACGAATGAAATGCGGATGCATTTCGAGGATCTCGCACCTTCCGCTCCAATCAACAAATTGCCAAAATCATTAGGCTTTAACAAAGCCTCAAAAATAAATTATAAGCTTTTATCCTCAGTAAATGCTTCTTCTGCATTCTGATCTTTCTTCAGCTTTCGTTTATAAACAATTTTAGATAAGTTTATACTGATTTCATACAGAAGCAGCAAAGGGATTGTTACAAGAATATCAGACATAAAATCCGGTGGAGAAATGACAACGGATATTACTATAAGAACAAAATATGCATATTTCCTTATTTTTGTCAGCACATATGGATTAATAATCCCGAGAGAAGTCAGGAACATAATGACCACCGGGAGCTCAAACAATATCCCAAAAGGCAGGGTCATATGAAGGACAAAACGAAAATATTTATCTGCTGTGAAATTGGCCTCAAACATTTCTCCTCCCAATTCGACAAGGAAACTTAGGACTGTAGGAAAAATAACAAAATATCCAAAACATAAGCCTGCAATAAATAACATGAAAAGCGCCGGTACATAAGAGAGTGAAATTCTTCGTTCAGCCGCGGTTAATGCAGGCTTTACAAAAAGCCAAATTTGAAAAGCCAAGACCGGTATGGTCCCTGCTGCCGCAATGACAGTCGCAAGCATAAAATACACCCAGATGATATCGCTTGGCCCCAGGACAATTAATTTAACATCCAAGTCTTTTACGAGCCACTGATAAATATCTTTTACAAATACGAAACCTGCAATGAAGAATACAATAAATGCTGCTGCTGTTATGATAAGCCTTTTTCTCAATTCATCCAGGTGATCGATTAAATTAAGCTCTTTATCTTCCATATTGTTCTCCTGCCAATTTAATGAAGCCGGGCTCTGGCCCAGCCTTTATTTACTTATAATAAGGCTCTTTTGACCAGCCTGTTGATTTCCTCTCAATAAGCTCAGCGAACCGCGGGCGGTCCGGGAGCCTGGCGTCCTGCGCCTGCGGAGTCTCCCTTTGACCCGCTTCTCCCGCTGGACATTGTATAATCATCTATGAAAAAACATCGCACGAAGAAAATGTGAATGCATTTTCGAGGATCTCTTACCCTCCGCTCCAATTAACAGGGTACCAAAATCAACATTAAGCTTTAACTCAGCCTATAATAAAAAAAAGGCGCAAGAAATAATTCCTCACACCTTATTTAACCGTGTTTTTCTTTGTATCATCTTCAAGCTCTTCCATTACATCACTAGTCAGGTCACGAGTTGATTTCTTAAATTCCCTTAAGGTTTCCCCGAAAGCACGCCCGATTTCAGGCAGCTTTTTTGGTCCAAAAATAATAAGGGCCAAAACAAGAATTAAAATCAACCCTGGTACACCGATATTTGAAAGCATGCAGTACATCCCCTTTAAAATACATTGTTGTAAACCTACATTGATTATAGTATTTTTCATGGAAAATGTCGCAGATACAGAAAAAAGTTCATATTAAATTCACAAAAAAATATTTTACCCTCACTCACATACTTGCAGCGAGGATACTTACACAAGCAAATGGAAAAGGTTGCTATCCTTGTTAATCTCAGTATAGGAGAAGCCTTTTTTATTCATTCTTAAAATTAGATCACTATAGTCTTCTTTATGCTTTAGTTCTATTCCAACAAGTGCAGGCCCGTTTTCTTTATTGTTTTTCTTTGTGTATTCAAAACGGGTAATATCATCCGTTGGACCAAGCACCTCATCAAGGAACTCCCTTAACGCTCCGGCACGCTGCGGGAAATTAACAATAAAGTGGTATAGAAGGCCTTCATACAGCAAGGACCTTTCTTTAATTTCCTGCATGCGCCCAATATCGTTATTTCCGCCGCTGATTACACAGACGACATTTTTCCCTCTGATTTGTTCCCTGCACAAATCCAGGGCCGCGATCGGCATGGCTCCAGCCGGTTCAGCGACAATCGCATGCTCATTGTATAATTCAAGAATGGTGGTACAGACTTTTCCTTCAGGAACCATAAAAATATCATCTACGAGTTCATTGCAAATTTCATAGGTTTTTTCACCGACACACTTGACCGCTGCGCCATCTACAAATTTATCAATCTCATCCAGAGGAGCCACTGTTTGGGTCCTGATTGATTCGCTCATTGATGGAGCCCCTGCAGGCTCTACTCCGATCATCTGCGTTTCCGGGGAAATGCTTTTTATGTAAGTGCTTAAGCCTGCCATCAATCCGCCTCCGCCAATGCTGGCAAAAACGTAATCCACAGGTTCCTCGGAGTCATTCAGCATTTCAACTGCTACGGTACCCTGTCCTGCAATCACCATTTCATCATCAAATGGATGTATAAAAGCTCTGCTTTCCGCCTCAGCACATTTTATAGCTTCATGATAGGAATCATCAAAGGTATCTCCTACGAGGATGATTTCAACAGAGTCCCTGCCGAATAGCTCCACCTGGCTTACTTTTTGTCTAGGTGTAGTTGCCGGCATAAAAATTTTCCCTTGGACGCCCAGGTGCCTGCATGCATATGCAACTCCCTGTGCGTGGTTTCCCGCACTAGCACAGACAACGCCGTTTTCAAGTTCTGCTGCATTTAAGGATTTAACTTTATAGTAGGCACCTCTTAATTTAAATGAGCGGACATGCTGCAAATCTTCTCTTTTCAAATAAACATTGCACCCATATTTTTCAGATAGCCGTTCATTTTTCTGTAAAGGCGTATGGGCAACAATATCCTTAAGCTGCTGGAATGCAATCAAAATATCTTCCAACTGCACCCATTTCTTTGTCATTACCTTCTGTTCCATTTTGCCACCCTCTTCTTTACAAGTTATTAATTTGTACATTATACCATGTGATATCGTGATTTCAATCTCATTTTTTTAAAATTTACATTTTTCGAATTGTTTTATGGATAGAATCGAAGGAAACTAACATATAATAAGCAAAAGTTAATTCATATTTTAAAAGGGGTGCAGGTATGGAGTTTTCTTTATGCAGTCTGGATAGTGCTTTGCCGGTAGAAGTTACATTGGATGAGGACAATGGAAGATATATGATTCGGAAGAGCGACACAAGCGGTGAGTATTTTAATAGCGCCAATGAGTTAATACAGTGGGTTAAAACGAATTTCTCAGCGGAGGAGTTTTGCGACCCAAGGGAGTATCATGGAATGATCCAAAAGTTAACCGATTATCTTGTCAATCCTAATCTATAGTACAAACGGCTATAGAGAAAGCTTAATGAAAAGGCCCCTGAAAATTGGGGCCTTTTCCAATTATGAAGCAATTCTCTTTTCGGGCAAACTGCTGCAAATAATCTCTCTCACATCATGTGCAAGAAGCTTCGCATCCTTTTCTTTGACAATTTTGGGATTGACAGGCGGGCATACGCGAATATCTATTCGTGCAGGCTTAATAAGCCTGCCGTTCTTTTCAAATACATCTGCAGTCCCCTTTATTGAAATAGGAACAATCGGCACACATGCATCCTGTGCAAGACGGAAACCGCCTACTTTGAAAGGAGCTACTGGCCCTCCTTTACTTCTGGTTCCTTCCGGGAAAATAACCAGAGAATGACCTTGCCTCAAAAACTCAGCACCTTCCCTAAGGGAATTTATAGCACTTTGGCGGTTCCTGCGGTCAATGAACACACAATTCATGACTTTCATCCATGATGAGATAATTGGAGCTTTTTTTACTTCCACCTTGGAAATGAACCCAAAGGGCTTTTCAATGGAAGCAAGAAGAGCTGGAATATCAAAATCGCCTTCATGATTACAAACCATAACAACAGGTCCATCTGGAATGTATTCCTGTCCGGATACATTAACTATTGAACCTGATATTTTCATAACCGTTCGGGACCACTTCTGCGGTACATTGTGGATAATCTTATCACGTTCTTCCACTGGCATACTTGGGTCAAGCTTTTTTATGCGAGACAAAGCAGGCAGACTATAAGTCAGGTATCCCCCCATATAAAGAAAAAAGATAAACAATCGAAGCATAACAACCTCCTGATGTTCAGACGTCTCTCATTATATAATAATAAATTATCTTTAACTTATGTTTGCAACTTTGCTGTTCAGCCTCGTGCAGCGGTTTATTTTCTACCAAGTCAATCTGCGCTTAATTAACCATCAATTTCATTCAGCCACATTCTATTCTTTTACAAAATAAGTGTGTTAAAGCTCATTGTTGATTTTGGCACTCTGTTGTTTGGAGCGGAAGGGGCTAGACTCCTCGAAAATGCATTCGCATTTCCTTCGTGCGGTTTTTATTCGAGGACTCTTCCAAAGTCCTCCGGGAGAAGCGAGTCAAAGGGGGACGCCGAGGAGCGTCCGACCGCCTTCGGTTCGCTGAGCTTATAGAGCGGAAATCAACAGCAAGTTTAACAGAGCTGCGAAATAAATAAAAGCAGCCCTCTTTAGAGCTGCTTTGAGAGTTAAATTTTTTTATAAATAAGAAATTCATACTCATATGGATTTTTTTCGTCCTTAAGGCCCTTTTCCTTTGAAATGAGTTCCCAATCTGCCATATTTAATTCAGGGAAAAATGTATCCCCTTCAAATTGATCATAAATCATCGTTAAATATAGCCGATCAGCTGCGGGAAGAATGGCTTTAAAAATCTCTGCACCGCCAATGACAAAGATTTCATCCTCTTTCTCCCCGCTGTATTTAAGCAATTCTTCAATTGAATTTAAAACAGTACAGCCTTTGCACGTAAAGGTTTGGTTACGGGTAATCACAATGTTTTCCCTTCCTGGCAGCGGCCTTCCTATTGAATCCCAGGTTTTGCGTCCCATTGCGATTGGGTGCCCCATAGTAGTTCTTTTAAAAAACTTTAAGTCCTCAGGCAAATGCCAGGGAAGTTTATTGTCTTTTCCTATTACGCGATTTTCATCCATCGCCCACATTAATGAGATCATACACTGACAACCCCTTTAATATGTGGATGGGGTTCATAGCCTTCAAGTTGGAAATCGTCATATATAAAGCCGAAGATATCCTTAACTGCAGGATTAATAATCAGTTTTGGAAGAGAGCGCGGATCGCGGCTAAGCTGCAGATTCACCTGCTCAATATGATTCTGGTAGATATGTACATCACCGAAGGTATGGACGAATTCACCAGGCTCCAGATCACAAACCTGGGCAACCATCATCGTCAGCAAAGCATAGGATGCAATATTAAACGGCACGCCAAGAAATACGTCCGCCGATCTTTGGTAAAGCTGGCATGAAAGCTTACCGTCAGCAACATAAAACTGGAACATGCAATGGCACGGAGGCAAAGCCATTTTATCAAGTTCACCAACATTCCAGGCGTTAACAATCAATCTTCTGGAATCGGGGTTTGTTTTAATCTGTTCAATCAGGCCGCTGATCTGATCAACTGTATTTCCATCAGCACCAGTCCAAGATCTCCACTGATGGCCATAAACCGGCCCGAGATTGCCTTCTTCGTCAGCCCATTCATTCCAAATTCGCACGCCATTTTCCTGAAGGTACTTTACATTTGTATCGCCATTTAAAAACCAAAGCAACTCATGGATAATTGATCTTAAATGCAATTTTTTCGTTGTAACCAGCGGAAAACCATCCTGCAGGTTAAAACGCATCTGGTAACCAAAGGTACTGATTGTGCCGGTACCCGTCCGGTCCTCTTTTTTTGTTCCATTTTCCAACACATGCTTACAAAGCTCCAAATACTGTTTCATTTCAACCCAACCTTTTTTAAAATGCTTAATGCTATTGTACGGAAACTTAACGAAAAAAACTAGCAGTTACATATAATGAATTAATATTGAATAGTCTGCAAACAAAGAAGCCCCTGCATGTAAACAGGGGAAAATTTATTTTAATTTTTTTATAAAGTCATATGTTTTCGGTGCATTTACCCTTAATATTTTTCGTGACTCTCCCCCTGCAAAAAACATCGCAAAGGCTTCAGCGAAGTATTCCTCTGGGAATGTTAAAAAATAACTCTGTCCAGGGAATAGCTTGGCCTTCTCTGCTTTCCACACGGCAAGAAATTTTTGGTTATAACGGATGCCGTTATAAACGTGCCGGTCTATTGAATGGGCAAGTTCATGCAGCTCCAGGTTAATGGACCCATGGCCTTTTCCCTTTTCACTGAAGCCGATTTTTACGAGGACCGTTTTAGCCCCCCCTATGCCAGGCACATCATCCCAGGTTGTATCGCTTTTATAGCCCCTGGGGATTACTCCCTCAAGATGTTGGGCAGTGGGATTATCAGTCAATTTCCCAACAAATAATTTAACGGAGATATCTTCATTCTCAATTTTTGATAGAAGCGAAGCGGGCAGATTGTCCACTCTTGAAATCATATTTGAAGCCTCGGCTTCATCAAAAGCCTCCAATGGCAAAATAAAAATATCGCCCAGCAAATCTGGTGAATTTAGAATGAGAGATTCTTTAAGTTTGGATGATTGAGGATAGTCTTTAAGTTTTATGCCGCCAAGGGCAGCCTGTGAATTCCCTAAAAGTGCAAGGGAAACAATCATTATAGTAAAAGTAAGAACCATTTTACGCATTATCATTATCCCTTCTGCAAGTCTAAGATGTATAAAATATGAGCAACAGGGCTTTGCGGGATGTTAAGAAGGTAAAAGTAACTGCCTGCAAGGAGAATAATCGAATGAATTTTCTAGGATTAACGTCCTAATACTCTATTAAAATTATAACATATGAAGAATCAATTTGATGGAAACAAATCATGGAAAATTGAGCGAAAATTCAAAAAGGACCCGGCTTGATAGCGGGTCCTTTTAAGTTATGTTATTTAGTTATTATTAAGTATATGAACGAACAACATCGGAAAGTCCTGGTGATGCCGTGCCAGTTCCAACAGCAGCAAACTTCCAATCGCTTCCATGACGGTAAATCTCGCCAACAATCAAACTATTTTTTCCGCTATAGTCATCTGTGAGATTGTAATGGATCATTTCCTGTTTGTTGGAAGAATTTACAACGCGGATAAACGCATTTTGAATCATTCCGAAATGCTGCTTCCTTTTTACGCTATCATAAATGTTTACAACAAAAACCATCTTGTGGATATGTGCTGGCACTCTGCTTAGATCAATCATTACCTGTTCGTCATCGCCGTCTCCATCTCCGGTGAGATTATCTCCCGTATGCTGAACGCTTCCGTCTCCGCTTCTTAAGTTTCCAAAATAAATGACGTCACTGTTGTTTCTTAGCTTCCCATTTTCACCAAGCATAATAACTGAAGCGTCGCAATCGATGTTCGCACCGCCGCCTCCGCCAAATAGTGATCCAAGAAGCCCGCCGCCTCCGCGGTTTTGAACAGGATCCCAGCCCAATCCTACCATTATTTTAGAAAGTCCTGGATTTCCTTTTGTTAAGTCGACGCGCTGTCCTTTTTGCAAGTTAATTGCCATAACATTTCCACCTCATTAATTTATTTTCTATTAATCAAAATGAGCAGTCAGGTTAACCTTGCTGCTTCATTTTTTTAAAATTATCCTGAAGCTGCTCAAGCCTTCTCGTACCTTCTTGACGCAAGCGCTTGTTTTCTTCTTCGATCGATTTTGTCTCCTGCATGCCCTTCATGATAATATTCCAGGATTCCTCAATTGTCTCGACCTTAATGCTTGGGCCGCCAGCCAGACGTGCGATATCTGCACTTTGGTTTGAAATATTTTGAGCATTGCGCACAAGCATTTCGTTGGTCCTTCTATCAAGCTCGCTCATAGAATCTGCAACAAGCTTTTGCCTTTTTGCAGCAACTGCCTGGATAAGGCCGTTCTTAAAGATTGGAATGGTTGTAACAAATGCTGAATTAATCTTTCCAATTAGCTTCGTATTCCCTCTTTGCAGGAGACGAATTTGCGGTGCTGTTTGCAGGGCAACCATCTTTGCCATTTCAAGATCGTAAACCCTTTGTTCCAGCAGCTCAATAGCGTTTCTTAGAGTATCAAGCTGCATGGATGCCATTTGGTCGCCTTGAGCAGCCCGGGCCTCAAGCTGTGGAAGCTGATTGGCCTTAACTTCATCAGCTTTCATTTGCCCGGCAACAGCGTACTTCTCAAGCGTCAAATAGTACTGGTAATTCTGCTCATACATTTGTTCCAGCATAGTAGTGGAGTCTACCATTTCATTTTGGTATTTGGAAATTTCAACATAGACTTTGTCAATTTCCTGTCCCATTGTCTGATATTTTCCAAAAAGCTTCTCAATCATTTTTTCTCCACGCTTGAAAAGCTTTCCAAATATCCCTTTAGATCCTTGCTCAAAATCCTTTTTATCAAATTTGTCCATAATCTTGCCAAGCTGCTTTAATAGCTCACCAGAATCTTCTACTTTCGTGGATCGCATATTGCTTAATATTTGATCAGAAAAGCGGGAGATTTGGACAGCCGGTTCTTTACCGAATTCCAGGATCTGAATCTGGTCCCTTTCGTCAATGGATCTGGCCAAATTTTGCACTTCGGGCTCCTGCCTTAATGCCAGCTTAATTTCAGATACCTTATTTTCCGTTAATTTGTCATCCTGAACCTGGGTTGTTAAATTTAAATCTGTTTGCTGAGTCGGATTCATTTTCAATCACCCTTTAAATTTTTTAATAATCCTTGAAAGAGGACCTTCTTCAGAAAAGAAGGCTCTTTAAATTCCTGTTCAAACACAACATCCTCCAGCCAGTGGACATCATATAGACCTTCGGCAATGAAATTTTCAATATCGTTATGTCCTGGGGGATTATATAGTACAAGATCCAGCCCAAATTGATTGAGCAGCAATAGAAGTGCTGCATCTGTTCTTACCATGGTCCCATTCAGCTCATTGTTGTATAGAATGATCTTTGGAACGTCCTGAGAATAATCAAATTGCTGCATTAGCTTTAATATGCTGGGCGGAATCTGCATGCTTTGTGTAAAGAGATAAATTTTCAGCTCCTCTTCCGATTCTTGGGGGAGGGGCTTTAAATATGGACGGGCACAAATATTCCTAATGGCCATCGCTATTCCGTTTTGCAGCCCGGTAGGCAGATGCTGATATTTCCAATAGTGGGCACCCGCCATTTTTTCCGGATCAAGCAGCCCTTCACTGTCCAAGGCATTTCGGTAATGGAACCGAAAATCATTATTAACGCTGTTTGTAAAAGGGAACCTTCTGATCAATAAACTTTGGTCATACTGGCTTATCGTTTGTATCCGATCCCAGTACTCCTTCCGGTTCTTGCTTAAACCTTGAATTTTCGAAAAAACAGAAGGAATGATGACCCGCCCTTCTTTCACTTCAAAATTCGGCCGGATCATGGCCTTCTCTTTTATTAAAATAAATAATTCATCATAGGTGGTTTTTAATGTGACAGAAGAAGGTGTATAATCCCGGAGCTGCCATGGTTTATACAATCCGGAGCCCTCATGGTTCAAGATTGTTTCTATTTCCCTTGATGCTCTGTAGGCAACTGTTGCGCTCCTTCTCCTTTTTTCTTTCGGAAAAGGCTCGGGCTTCTTCTTCTCTGGATAATGATGGACAAATGACTCCTGGATGTCTGTTCCTACTTTTGCAAGAAGATCCTCGCCTGATGGAGAAAAATAAATAATGTCGCAACCCAGACTTAACAAGTAGTACAAAAAATAAAAATGGCTCTTTTTCCCATCGCCGTACCATAGGATTTTAGGCATGGCTTTTTCGGGATCAGTTTTCTTAATCTGGTGTCCGAGATGGTTGAAGGACCACTTAATGACATCGACAAGTACCCGGCGAATTTCCTGATTCTTCAAACCATCCGGTTCACTTTCAGAAAACAGCTTCAGCATTTTGATCATTGCTTCTCTTATTTTTCTGTGCAAGGAAGGCACTGGCGATTTCATCAGCAGCTGTTCGCCGTCAAGAAAAGCAGCAAATCGGTTTATGGATAAATTTTGCTCGCGGTTAATATTCAGTACCTTTTGGATCGCTTGAAATTGCTGATTGTTTATTGTTTTATCAAGATGGTCTTCACTTAAAAGCAACAGGCCCGCATCTTCTGTGTGGGTAAGGTCGAATAGGCGGTTATAATAAACGTCTTCGTCCAAAGGAATTCCGAGAAAACGGGCAACAATTTGTCCGACATGGAGTGTGTGCTGTTCCTCAGAAAATTTCTCCCTCTCAGGAATGGGCTGTTTCAGCTGTGAAAGCCAGTTTTCATATGTAACCTGCAGCATGTGAGCTTTAATTTGACTATATGATGGGTTCATTTATATCCCTTCCCTCTATGAGCGAAAGATGGCTTAGCATTATTTAAAACTAGTAAATCAGCGCCTTTCCACCAAAGCGCCCGCGCTGGCAAAAATAAAAGCCGGCAGAAATATGTAAACTTATTACCATCATATCATAGGTATGTAAGCTTTTTCTAAATTAGATTTACTTTCTTCTACGTAATAACAGAGAAAAAAGTTTCATTTTAGGTAAATAATCATTGATTCCTGTATGCTAAGGTTTTATTTCCAGACCCTCAAATTGGCCGCTTTCACCTTTATTCCCGTCCCAGCATAAATTGGGAGTACCCCGCAGAAGAAGGTGAGTTAGTATGAGGCTGCTTTTTGGAAGAGCAAGATACCGAGGTATTGAGGATGATTTAGATATCATAAAAAATGTTTTGTGTTCAAGTTCTTTTGTTTTCATGGACGTCTTTTTTTGGTCTTTTCTTCTGGCAATGCTTACTTTTTCACTGCATCAATCACTCGCTATTGGCAGTTTAATATTTATAGGAGCTAATACGTTTGGCTTCTGCTTGTTTTTGGCTTTAAAAAAATGGCTGGGGGACCAGCCGGATTAAATTTTTTGCTAAATATTGTTCAATATGTCAGCCAGAATTTCTTCACCGGCTTTAACTCCCCTGTTATTGGAAATTTTATATGGAAGGCAAAGTGATTTATATTTGGCAAGCTCCCCATGGTTTGGCACATACGGATAATCGCAAAACTGCAGAAAATCATGGTCTAGCACTGAATCCCCCGCTCCATAAACAGAGCATATCCCTTCCCGGTCCTTAATAAACTTCACTGCCTCGCCTTTACATATTGGGTTAGGCATAAAATAAAGCTTTCGGCCCTGCAGGGAAACTCTCCAACCAAAGGATTCAGCCATACTGCTTATAACGCCTTGGGCTTCACTTGTTATTTTCTCGCTCAAGATATAATAAAAGAAAAGGTCATCAGCTGCTTTAAGGGTCCCGTTCAACTCATATCCTTTCGTTTTTTCTACCATATCCTCAAAAATGGCACACTCGGTCTTTAAACGACCCCGGACAAATGCCGCCCATTCCTCCATCGGGTTCCCATGAAAATGAATATTTGCCCCATTCGATGTAACAGCATAGGGTACCGGAAAATCTTCCTGAAAAATAAATACCCGGTTAAATTGTTCGTAAGTTCTTGTAGTAACAGGAACAAAGAGCATATGAGAGCAGACCTCTTTTAATTTCTCGTGCGCCTCCTTTGTCATGAAGGCAATTTCCTGTCCGTCTTTGCGCTCAACCCCTACTAAGCTGCCTCTGCCGGGATGTCCTAAATCAGCGAGTGCCCTGTCAGAATAAATAAGTGTTCTGTCCAAATCCGATGCAAACATTATCACTGTTCTATCCCCGCCTTTTTAATTAATCCGCAGCAGGTGTAGCTCATGTTGGGATAATGGATAATATCAACATTGCGCTCCACGGCCAGCATTACAATATGGCGGACATAGGGACTCTCCGGATCTTTCATCAGAATTTTCCAAGGAAGCCTTCTGAGAAGAACCCTAGTTGTCTCCCCAACACCAGGCTTCACAAAATTAATCGATTCAATTTTAAATTCTTCTTTAATTTCCCGGATCTCTTCCATTCCCTGAAAGGTTGCTTCCCCTGGGTTTTCCATCAGGACTGCCGCTCGTTCTGCAGCTTCTTGCTTAATGGATTGAAACTCATTTCCTACAGCTGAAAGATATTCATTCGAAACATCCGCACTCTCCAGCTCTTTATAATATTTGGCACCATGAAAATCACTAGGCCCAATTAAGTTATTATTCAAAACAGTTCTGCTTACCAGCCCGGAAACTGTCGAGTTTAGGCAGGCACTTGGAATTAAAAAGTCTTCCCTAGTCCCATAAAGAGTCGTGCAATGCCCAGGATCTGCAAGTACGGCCAATGTATCGTCCAGCAAAACACCGTAAGTTTCATGGAACCCCTTGCAAGCCTTGGTCAATTCTATCGAAATAGCCCCTTTTCCCGTCCAGCCGTCAACAAATTGTATATTGCTTCCAGGGTGGGTTTTTAAAATATGTTTAATTGCGTTTTCATCAATTCCCCTGTCCCTGATAATTGATATGCTGTAATGCGGCAGGTTCACCCCATAGATTTCAGAAAGATACCGTTTTATTAAAATGCCAACCGGCGTACCTGCTCTTGCTAATGAAACTAAAATCGTATTTTCACCTTTTAGTCTCCATAACTGTTCAGAAACAATGCCTGTGCACAAGGCTACTTTTCGTTTGTACTCTACAAGTGTTTCCCAGAAAATGCTCAGGTAATTTTCGGGAGGCTGGTACTCAATCGGCAGTGTTTCACTGTAATGCTGGCCGGACTGAATATTTTTTTCCCTTTGCTCAATTGTTCCCTCAAGAGAAAAGCTGCTTAAATCCTTTAATAAAAAAACGACATCATTTTCACTATATGAACCAAATTGATTCTTTTGATCTGCAGCTCTAGTCATTTGATTCACCACCATTGAAGAAAACGATCTTAATATGCTTAATATATTTCTTTATATTGCTGATAAGAGGTTCAAGTGCACTACTAGCTGTCTCTCTCTCAAAAAACAGAAATACCTCATCATAGCATCCTTCAGGAATGTTATAAACAAACTGAGCCATGTCTAGGTCTTCAGGATTTGGGAAAGAAAAACCAAATTGAGCACCGTAATTTCCTTCATTCTTTACAAAAATCGGGCTCCGGGTCGTTGAATGGAACTTAATCCCTTCCCCCATTAAAGAAGCGAGTTTCATCGGGATATACATAAACTCTCCTGTACCCAAGCATAATGTGTTCTGCCCATCCCGTTTACTTGAAAGAAACCGCCCAATCTCCATAAGTGACTGATTTAACCTGGTTTGGCCTTCCGCATCCAATCCAAACCGGCCGGATTCCTTTACATAAGGTACATGCCTAATATCTCCACCTAGAGTAATAGATGGTCCGGCCACCTGATTTAGCAGGTTCGGGAAATCTTTGTTTATATGAATATATGAAATTACCGCAGGATCTTCGTCTATTCGAGGTTTTGCATGATTTTCACTTGCATCAGGCGAACCTTCAATACGAATTCTTCCTTTTAAAAGTGAGACACTATGGATAATAATGCCCAATTCCTTTTCCAGTTGATCAAAGCCCTTCTGATCTTTTTCAGAACGCCAATCCAAAATAGATACAACTGTATATACTTTTCTGGGAAATCTGGCATGAATGGACCGGATAATATTGATAGCTGTTTTTCCGGTAGTCATTTCATCATCGACAAGGATAATTTCCCTTTTATTATCTAAAATAATTTCATCGATATAGCAGCGGTGTGAAGTAGCATGGGAATGCTCTTCTTCGAATGTAATAACAGGATCCTTATCCACTAGTTGCTCTCTCGTAGTATGAAAGAAATCCGCTTTTTTAAATGATTGGAAAAAAGCATGTCCAAGCGCGGTTGCTGTTTCTGCAAATCCAATAATAACCGGTCTTTCTTCGTCATCAATAAATGGACTTCCATTAACAGCCACTGTACCGTTCCTAAATGCAGAAAGAAGCTCAGCGTTTTTTCCTGTCTCCTTTTTCTTAACCTTTTCCATATAACGGTTGGCAAGCAGTTCGCCAGTCAAAAGGCCGATCTGCGGATTAATGGGAATATGCTTCCCAAGAACTTTGCTGACAAACAAAAAGGACCTTTTTTTATTAATCCTCGCCGCCATGATAAATAAGTCCTCTGCAGGAATTTCATATGGATTTTCCGTAATATCGATCTCAACGCTTAACGAGTTGAGGATCTGAAGTGAATGTTTCGTTTTGGAGAATGTCAATGTATGTGTATTCCTCATGCAGCACCCCGTAAATTTCAGATTTCAACAATATTTTTTTAGCCCAATACAAATGAGGCTTAATTTCATTCATTTTATTTTGGTAAGAACTTTTCATAACACCGGTTTTTCCACCTGCCTGATCCACAATGCTTTTCGCGTCCAGATACTCTTCAAGCGTCACAGTATTAAGAGCCTGTACAGGCCTGATATGGGTGGGGTGAATAATGGTTTTGCCAGTCAGGCCATTTGAGATATCCATGGCTATTTCCCTGATTAACCCGTCCATATGCATGTCAATCAAATCTGTACGCATTTTGATACCATCCTGACCCAGCCGCTCACGGAAAGGTGTCTGCCTGATCTGAGGCTTAAGAAGGCGTTCCTTCGACGAGAAATATTCCCATACAGGACCGGAGATAACGTACGGGTTGTCAGCACGCAAAAATACATTAATGATATCGGAAATACAATCCCTTATGACAGCGATATCGTAAACTGTTGTATCCGAGTTTCTGCGGATACCGTACAGGCCGCTAAAGTCAGTAGCTCCAATCCTGACATTAAGTATTAAATCCTCGTACCTGTCCAGAACCTTTTTAATGCCAATTAGTTCCTTAAGCCTAGTTTCCTTTTGAATGATCTGTTTTGTCTCCAGGATCGGCATTGCATATAAGCAATAACCACTGTCATTGAGGTTTTCGATTTCGCTTAATATTCTGCTCCCCTCTGCTGGAGAAAACTTGGGCAGCACGAGTCCTGTTAAGAGATGCAAACCATTTGGGATTCTGTTTTTCATTCTGAGGAGCTGCTCATAGCTTCTGATTCTCACAAAAATTAATGGGAGGTCATCTTCATGGAAAAGGCCTTTCGCCAAATCAATACTCAGGCTTTCTAGTTCTGAAGACAGCAGTTCTTCTGCCCTTTCAACCTCATCATCTCCTATGGCATCCTCCAGGCAAATGACCATTGAAGTCAGGCCGGAATGCTTTTTTGAGAGCAGATCCTGATGGATATTAGGCCTCGTTGCTGGCATATATAAGGTTGCCCCCATTGCATATGCCAGCAATTCCCTATCGGATCTTTTATTAAAATATCCAGGTTTTTTATAGAAGACCTGTTTTATTTCTTCATCCTTGAGATCGGAAAATAGTCTCATTTTTGCAGCTCCATTCTTTCTTTTGTGGGCAAAAAGCCATTACAATTAACCCCTTTTATGCAAAAAAGGATAAAAAGAAAGGGAGCGGACATGAGTCTGATCCCTTTTGCTGTTAGTTGGTTATAATTGTTTAAGATTAATTTGCAGTTTCTTGTTCTTTCTTCTTGTTTCTGTAGTGGACAACGAATGTTCCTGCAAACACAACAAGCAGAAGGATAAAGAAATGAACATGTTCTACATGAACTCCAAATACGCCTAAAAGCATCTTCGCTGCGATAACTAAAATTAATACATAAGCAGCAGTCTCAAGTTCAGGTATTCTATCAATAAGCTTCAAGAAAACTCCGGCAACCCCACGCATCATCAATACGCCAAGCATTCCGCCTAATAGAAGAACCCAAATTTCCTCGCTGATCCCAAAAGCCGCTAATACACTGTCAACAGAAAATGCGATATCCATCAGCTCAACAGCTGCAACAGTTCCCCAGAAGGTTCCAAACAGACGAACGAGCAAGCCCTTTTGATTGATGCCCTCTATTTCCTCATCTTCAGCACCAAGACCTTTTTTCTTGTCAATAAAGTACTTGATGGATAACCATGCCAGATAACCGGCACCTAAAATTTTAACCCACCAAAATTCAATTAGATAAACACCAATACCAATTGCAATGAAACGGAAAATATAAGCACCAAGCAACCCATAGAATAGCGCCTTTTTGCGCTGTTTCTCCGGCAAATGCTTAACCATAACCGCAAGTACCAGTGCATTATCCGCAGACAAAAGACCTTCCATAATAACAAGTGTCCCAATTAATCCCCAGCTGACCGGGTTTGATAAAACATCAACCCACATTTCCCAGTTGAAGAACTGGGCATAAGTATGAAGAATTCCCTCTATAACTGACATTCTTGTACTGTTCCCCCTAGATAACTCAATCTATTTTGTCCGTATAAAAGACCCGGCACTGCCGAGCCTGATTATGCAAATATACCTCTTAATTATCCTACCTGTAAACCAAAATCTTTTGCCAATGCAGCAAGGCCGCCCTGATATCCGCTGCCAATTGCACTGAATTTCCATTCTCCATTATGTCTGTATAATTCACCTACTACAAGTGCTGTTTCAATGGAGAAATCTTCACCAAGATCATAACGGATCAATTCTTCACCAGAATCCTCATTTAAGATTCTTACATAAGAATTAGAAACCTGGCCAAAGTTCTGGTTGCGTGCTTCCCCATCATGAATCGTAATAGTAAAAGTAATGCGCTGAACGCTTGCAGGTACATTCGCCAAGTCAATTTTCACCTGCTCGTCATCGCCATCGCCTTCACCTGTACGGTTATCGCCAGTATGTACAACAGCACCGCCAGCGCCAGTTGTGTTGTTATAAAAAACAAAATCGCCTTCAGAGGTTACTTTTCCATTATCTCCAAGAAGGAAGACGGAAGAATCCAAGTCAAAGTCGTTGCCGCCATCATATTTGTTCGTATCCCAGCCAAGACCGACTACTACTTTCGTCATTCCCGGGTTTGTCTTTGTTAAATCTACTTTTTGCCCTTTTGATAAGCTTACTGCCATTTCAAATCAAACCTCCATTAAATAGAATAAATGTATATACGGTAGATATTATGGAAAGTTTCAAAATCCATAAAATTATTTTTTCATAATATGAAATTTATTTCAATCTTTTAACTCATCCATTTCGGAGGAGTATTTTTGTCCCAGTAAATTGCGCCTAATTCGTGATGAGCCTGGAAGTTGTCATGGTGTGTATGATAATGGAAATTAAACCAATAACCCTGCTGCGGCGGATGATCCCTTCTTACATGGAAGCGGATGACGTCTTCATTCGTTTGGCTATTAGCGATATGGAAGATCTTTTCAGATACTCCTCCTCCAGGAGTTTCAGTTACCATTAAATGGGCCAGGCTTTCTTCAGGATATTGAACGGCAACGTCCTGTATCGCTTTTTCAATTTTCGGAAGAATAATTTCATTGAACTCATCTTCAATAACCGGGCCAATTTTTGTTCCGAATTTTTCATATGACTGCAGCTCTGCTTCTTTGACCATCTGCCTGATAAAGACTTCTTTATCAATAAACTTGTCTTCTTCCGCAGAAGATTCTGCACTTCCATCTGTATCTTCAACATCTGATGCTTTAGAAGCCTTTAACTGGTTCGTATTTTCATAGAGCAAGGCTTGAGGCGGTGTAACCATGCCAAAGGTTAAAATGGTTACCAGCACAACAAAGGATTTTCTCAGCCATTTTGGCATTCTTTTCATCCCCCTTCCCTTTTAAGCAAGGACTTTTTTCAATATACCGCTTTGTCCGATATTGGATACAGCCTGCTTCAATACTTTTTCAGGCTGAACGAGAGCAATTCGAACATACCCTTCTCCCCAGCTGCCAAATGCATTGCCTGGTGTTACCACAACATTCGCCCGGTTAATTAGTTCAATTGCAAATTCCTTGGACATGTATGGCGCAGGCACCTCTGCCCATAAAAACATAGAGCCTTCTGGCTTGCTGACATTCCAGCCGATTTCATTTAAACCATCTACCAAAACATCTCTTCTGGTCCTGTAAATATCCCTCAAGCTGTTTAAGAAGCCCGATTGATCTCTTAACGCTTTAGAAGCTGCAGCCTGGACCGGAAGAAATACTCCATAATCCAAATTGGATTTGAATTTAGCCAGCATTGTGATCAGCTGATTATTTCCGGCAGCATAAGCTACCCGGCAGCCAGCCATGTTAAAGCTTTTGGACAGGGAATTCATTTCCAGCCCAACTTCCATGGCCCCTTCTACAGACAAAAAACTTAGCGGCTTGTGTTCATAGTAAAGCTCCGAATAAGCAAAGTCGTGCACTATAACAAAGTTATACTTTTTAGCAAGACAAATGGCTTGAAGGTAAAATTCCTCAGTAGCCATCGCTGGAACAGGGTTACCTGGAAAATTCAATATCATTAACTTTGTTTTAAGAAGGATCTCCTCAGGAATTCCACCCAGATCAGGAAGAAACTTGTTTTCCTTTTTCAGCGGCATGGAATACATTTGAGCCCCAGCCATGCCTGCACCTGCAGCATAGGCTGTATATCCCGGATCTGGTACAAGAATATAGTCATCGGGATCACAGAGAACCATAGGCAAATGCACAAGTCCATCCTGGGAACCCATCAACAGAAGCACCTCGGAATCAGGATCAAGGGGAACCCCAAAGTTACTCTTATAATAGTCACAGACGGCGGAGTGGAACTCATTTGTCCCCGTTAAAGAATAGCCGTATAAATCCGGATTCAGCGAACTTTTAGCCAATTCATCTGTAATAAAACTTGGTGGTGGCAAATCAGGGCTTCCAATGCTAAGGTCAATCATCGGAATTCCGTCTGAAAGTTTAGAATTCTTAATTTGCGCCAGCTCCGCAAACACACTTTCCTGAAAAGATGCCATTCTTTTTGAAATGGGAAAATTCATCATATCGTTCCTCACTATGTATCTCTTTTCTATTTTTCTATTATACTGTTTTTTGGAGTAAATGAAAATTGATTTCATTTTTCGGCAGCTAAAACAATAGTTATATAGTGAAAAATAAATATCATGTGATTACAAGGCAATAAAGCGGGAATAATAGAAACAAATCGTTTTATACGAGTCCAGAAGAGGAAAAAGGGGGAAATCAGGATGGATTGGTCTCTTGTCTTTGTGATTGCAAGCTTACTGCTGATGGCTTATTTTGTTTATCTGGCCATTGCAGATTAACTGTGAAGGTGCCGAAATGCTGCGGCACCTTTTTCATTTTTCAATGACCCCGAAATGAAATTTGGAAGTTTTTCTTTTATTAACACTGAAGCCATATTGCTCAAATCTGGAGCTTCTAAAATGGTCTTTCAAAACAACTCTTTCTTTGGCAACTCTTTTTGCCTGAAAAATTAATTCCTCCGACAGGTCTGCATATACAGCAAATCGGCTAAGGGCTTTGATTCCATCCGATTCAAGAATGTTTTCTTCGAACATCGGATCAAAATAGACCACATCATAAATATTATCAGGAAGCATTTTTAAATAAGGAAAAGAGTTTGAGGATTTAACATGGATTCTCCTCATTGCATGGTCCATTGATTCTAACCCGGATTCCCATTGTCCCAGCCCCTTACCTACTAGATAAGCGAGGTAACGGTTGCCCTCCAATCCTGTTACCTCCCCTTCTCTTCCAACAGTATAGCTCGCCACAATACTGTCAGAGGCAAGTCCAAGCGTACAGTCCAGCATGCTTTTCCCTCTCTCAAGGCAGGCTGCCTGAAGAAAAGGGTCACTTTCTCCCTTTAACAGCCGCTTAATTCTGAACATCGCTGAATTGGGGTGGAAAAAGAATGGCTGGTTTTCACCCAATGGAAAAAGCTCAAGGCGTTCCTTTCCCACTACAATGCAATCATCCCGGACTTGTTTCTGAATAGCTCCCACGGACCTTTTATTTCTGTCTATATATTCTGCGCCCAATTCGGCAGCAATCCTTTTGGCACTTTCCTTCATTTCCTGATTGGTCCGTCCTGCTGTTGTAATAATCATCGCGTTCTCCCAGCTCTTTTTTTATAAGGCTCTTTTCTCATAGATTGTTGTTTTTGCTTATGAACTTTGCCCGTTGATTTCCGCTACACGCACTTGCTTTCCGCGGGGACGATGGGTGCCTCCTCGGCTTCGCCTGTGGGGTCTCCCACTTTCCTCTCTTCCCGCAGGAGTCATGTACCCTCCGCTACAATCAACTCAGTTGGTGAAACTTAGTTTGCCGCCAAAAAGCAACAAACTTTACGAAAATAGCCTTTTATAAAGGTGGATGTCTCTTGTAAAACTTGTCTGTTGATTTCCGCTCAAGAAACTTAGCGAACCGCGGGCGGTCCGACGCTCATCAATCACTAAGCCTGTGGGATCCGCTTCTCCTGCTCGACTTTGAATAAACATCCTCGAATAAACACCGCATAATGGAAATGGGAATGCATTTTTCGAGAGTCTCGCGCCCTTCAGCTCCAATCAACGGAGTGCGAAAAAGTTATCAAATAGCTTTTACATAAAATTTACAAAGAAAAGGGTGCCAGCCGACACCCCTTTTCCTAAAAAACTATTTAATCCTATACGAATCAGCAGTTGGCTTCAAACGCCGCCAGAAGATTTTCCATAATAGCTTCCATCGGATGGTCTTCAATATCATAGCGGTGAATGAAGTGAACAACTTCCTTCCCTTTTAATAGGGCCATTGAAGGAGATGAAGGCTCATATCCCTCCAAGTATTCACGCATTTTTGCAGTTGCTTCTTTATCTTGCCCTGCAAAAACAGTTACTAAATGATCCGGTTTCTTTTCGCTTCTTAAAACTGCCTGTGTTGCCGCCGGACGGGCTAATCCTGCTGCACAGCCGCAAACAGAATTAACCACAACAAGCGCTGTACCTTCAAGCCCTTCTATAAACTGTTCTACTTCGTCAGGAGTTGTCAGCTCTTTAAACCCTGCCTGTACAAGCTCTGCGCGCATTGGCTTAACCATTTGCCTCATGTATTCTTCATACGCCATTGACATAATTATTGCCTCCTTCTCTGCAACTGCATTTTGTACAGTAAGCATACTATAATCATGGACGTTAATGCAATTTTTCAAGGCTCCCTTTTAAGTTATTACATTGCTTCAACTATGAGCCTGCTGTTTAAGTACTTTTGAGCAAAATCCGCCTTATGAGGTACCTTTTCACCGATTTTGTTAATAAAAACGTTTCAAAAAAGAACAGTTAGAGAGTTTTTAACGTTTAATCAGCTTAAAAAAGACTAAATTCTTGCCTGCTTTAAGGTCTTATCGGCCGATCATGCCTTTTTATCGGCCTAATCAATACATTTATCGGCCAAATAGGCAGTTTTAACGGCCAACCAAGGGAATTTATCGGACAAAGTTTTTTACAGCAAAAAAGCCAGTCACAAAAGACTGGCTTCTTTAATATCCTAAATTTTCATCACGCCGCCTGTGCTGGCATTGGTAACAAGCTTGGAGTAACGTGCGAGGTAGCCTCTCTTAACCTTTGGCTCGAAACCTTTCCAATTAGCTTTCCGGTTTTCAAATTCCTCATCGGAAATTTCCAGGTTGATCGTCCGGTTGTTTAAATCAAGCTCGATGATGTCTCCGTTTTTAACAAAAGCAATCGGGCCGCCTTCTGCTGCTTCAGGAGAAATGTGTCCGATACTGATGCCGCGGGATGCACCGGAGAATCGGCCATCTGTGATCAGGCCAACTTTCGCACCAAGACCCCGGCCGACAATCTGGGAAGTAGGGGCAAGCATTTCAGGCATACCCGGCCCACCTTTAGGGCCTTCATAGCGAATGACGACAACATGGCCTTCCTGTACTTTGCCGGTAATGATTCCGGAAAGAGCTTCCTCCTGAGAATCAAAGCAAATAGCAGGTCCTCTATGATAGCCGCCGACAGATTCATCAACTGCACCGACTTTGATGATGGAACCTTGCGGCGCCAGGTTTCCGAATAATACAGCTAGTCCGCCGCGCTCGGAGTGCGGATTATCCAAGGGATGGATCACATTCTTATCCAAAATCTCGCTGCCGGCAACATTCTCGCGCAGCGGATTTCCTGTTACCGTCAGACAGTCTCCATTTAAGGCATCAGGCTTTTTAAGCAATTCATTGATGATGGCGCTGACACCTCCAGCATTATGCACATCTTCAATATGATAATCCGAAGCAGGTGCAATCTTCGCAAGGTGCGGCACGCGGTTGGCAATTTCATTAATGCGTTCTATTGGGTAATCAATTTCGGCTTCATGTGCCAGGGCCAGAGTGTGAAGTACTGTGTTGGTTGAGCCGCCCATCGCCATATCCAAAGCAAACGCGTTATCGATCGCATCGATTGTGACAATATCGCGAGGTTTAATATCTTTTTTGATAAGCTCCATTAATTGCTTGGCAGAGCGTTTGACAAACTCTTTTCGCTCTTCTGATACAGCCAGAATCGTCCCGTTTCCAGGTAATGCAAGACCAAGGCCTTCAGCGAGGCAGTTCATGGAGTTGGCAGTGAACATTCCGGAGCATGATCCGCATGTCGGGCAAGCAACCTGTTCGATTTCCTGCAGCTTTTGTTCATCAATTTTCCCAGACTCATAGGCACCGACTCCCTCAAATACAGAGCTTAAGGATAAAGGCTTGCCGCTTGAATCTACTCCGGCTTTCATTGGACCTCCGCTGACAAAAACAGTAGGAATATTGACGCGCAGAGCGCCCATCATCATGCCTGGTGTAATTTTGTCACAGTTCGGAATACAAACCATTCCATCGAACCAATGTGCAGAAACGACTGTTTCCAGTGAATCAGCAATTATTTCACGGCTTGGCAGGGAATAACGCATTCCGATATGTCCCATTGCGATCCCGTCGTCAACCCCGATTGTATTAAATTCAAACGGGACACCGCCCGCTTCGCGGATGGCTTCTTTAACGATTTTTCCGAATTCCTGCAAATGGACATGTCCTGGAACGATATCTATATAGGAGTTGCATACTGCAATAAATGGTTTCCCAAAATCTTCTTCCTTTACGCCTGCAGCACGCAATAAGCTGCGGTGCGGGGCGCGGTCAGTTCCTTTTTTAATCATGTCACTTCTCATCTGTGTGTTAGACATAGTAAGTAAAACCTCCAATTTACCCTAGATTGAAAATCTATTATTCTATGGGATTGTTAAATAATGATCCTCCCAAATATTTTCTTTACAATATAGACCTTTTTTCTAACAATTTCAATAATTTTCACTAATTTAATATATTTTTTTACTTTAAAAGGGTAAAACAGCAGTGCGTGTAAGAGGCAAATTTGAAATAGACATAAAAGTATGCAGGACAAATTGGACTCGAATCGGAGAATTAAGATGAATGGCTCTCTTTCGTAATAGAAGTTTGGGAACGAGTTCATTTACAGAAAAAACCGCTCGAGGCTGCGGCCTATTGAGCGGTCTTTATGTCTGTTATTCTTGTCCTTGCTTTCGCGATTCAGTCATTTGCTTCCATACTGAACCCTTTGCTTCTTCTCCGTGTTCGATTCTTTCAATTGCCAGTTTGATTTGCATGCTTACTTCAAACTCTGGATCATCCTCAGCCGCTTTGAGAGCAGGAAGGGCACTCTCATCTCCCACTTCGTAAAGGAACATGGCTGCACGCCAGCGGACAAGCTTGCTGTTATCCTGCAATGCTTCCTTCATGGCATCCATCGCCTCTTCAAAACCTAAATCAGACAAACAGTCTCCCGCAGTACGCCTTACTGTTACCGTTTTATCCTTTAATGCTTTATATAAGAGCGGAAGGACTTTTTTATCTTCAATCATGCCAAGGTAAACTGTTGCAAGTCTTCTAATCGAAGCTTTTTCATCATTCAGGGCTTTTTCCAGAACAGGCAGATCATCCACTGCAGGATCATCCATTTGTTCAAGTTTTTGATAGCGGACTCGCCAATCAGAAGAGTCAAGGTCTTCATTCGAAAGTTTTAAACGAGGACGGGCATGCTTTTCCTCTGTTTTCTCGGAACTTTTAGCTATTTGGACTAGTGCCTGGAGTCTTTCCTCTGGATAGGCTGCCATAAGCTCCTCAACAATATCATGACCGACTTGTTCAAAGTCTCCATAACGGACGCCGAATTCCTTCCACTTCCGGACCATCACAACATTATCCGCAGGATCTTGAGCTTCTGACACTGTTTTAATAAAGTTTTCAGGCAGGCCAAAGCGCTTTTCTTCCGTACCATCGGTTAGCTTTATCTGCATCGGGATCCCTTTATACATTTGAACGAGGACTTGCACTTCTCCAAAGTGCTCATCAATGCCTGTTTCGGCGCTGTTTTCATTTTCTACATCTTCTCCAAAAGCCGATCGGACTTGAGGCAATAGCTCTTTCCAGTCATATTTGGCATTTCTTTCAACTGCCAGAAAGTCTGCAACATGGTAAACGCCTTTTACCCCTTCGATTTGGAGGATATCCAGAATGACCTTTGGAGCTCCTTCACTTTTATCCTTTTTATAGTTATTGCTTTTTCCCATTGGAAGTTCTTCATCAAGAATAACTTTCATGGTATTGGGACTTGGTGTTGGTTCAATTGCCTTTATCTTCAAAAGTATCACCCTTTTTAGTATTTTCACGTTGGTAACTAGTTTTATTTTAACATAAGAAAAATCGAGCAGCATTTCATGAGCTTTTATTAAAAGGCTATGTTAAAGTTCATTGTTGATTTTGGCACCCTGTTGATTGGAGCGGAAGGCACGAGATCCTCGAAAATGCCTTCGCATTTCCTTCGTGCGGTGTGTATTCGGGGATGTTTATTCAAAGTCCTGCGGGATGCGAGTAAACGGGAGACCCCGCAGGCGTCACGCCGAGGAGCGTCGGACCGCCCGCGGTTCGCTGAGCGGAAATCAACAGACGAGTTCAACATAACTTATTAGAAATGAAGAAAACCCGGAGCGTTTGCCCCGAGCCTCTTATCTAATTGCTTATTCATTTTCTGCTGCTTCTGAAAGGTAGCTCCACCTTTCAATTAAGTGCTCCAGCTCATCATTTAATTTCACTTCTTCTTCCATTAGGTTCTGGGCTTTTTCAAAGTCGCTTCCTATATTGGCCATTTCGGAAGCGATCACTTCTAACTGGCTTTCGACTTTTTCAATTTTGCCATCAATTTCTTCCCATTCCTTTTTCTCCATATAAGTCATTTTCTTCTTTTTCGGCTTGGTTTCTTTCGGCTTTTCAGCAGCATGTACACTTTCCTGTATGGGCTTCGCGCTTTCTTTTTCAAGAAATTCGCTGTAATTTCCATAGAAAGAATCGATTTGTCCTTCGCCTTTTAAAACAAGAAGCTGATCAGCAACTTTATCAAGGAAATAACGGTCATGAGTTACCGTGATGACTACTCCCGGGAATTCCTCCAAATAATCCTCAAGAACCGTTAATGTCTGGGTATCAAGGTTATTGGTTGGCTCATCGAGCAGCAGAACATTTGGCTCGGACATTAAGATTTTCAAGAGATACAGCCTGCGCTTTTCTCCGCCTGAAAGCTTTCTTATAGGAGTTCCATGCGTAAACGAAGGAAACAGGAACCGTTCCAGCATTTGGGCGGCAGATATGGTTTTTCCATCGGAGGTTTCCACTATCTCAGCAGTTTCCTTCAAATATTCGATCATGCGTTTATTTTCATCCATATCTTCGCTTTCCTGCGTGTAGTAAGCAATTTTCACTGTTTGGCCAATGATGCGCTCTCCGGAATCAAGCGGAATCTTACCTGCCAGGATGTTAAGCAGCGTGGATTTTCCGGTCCCGTTCCGGCCAATGATTCCAATCCTGTCTCCCGGTTTTACCAAGAGGTTGAACTTATCCAATATCACCTGGCTGCCGTAGCTTTTTGAAGCAGCCTCCAATTCAAAGACTTGTTTTCCTAGACGGCTTCCACTTAATGACATATCAAGCTTTTCAGAGGATTTGACAGAGGCGAGCTGGCTATCGAGTGCTTCGAACCGCTGGATTCTGGCTTTTTGTTTCGTAGTTCTAGCTTTTGCCCCTCTTCTGATCCATTCGAGTTCCCTTCTGAAGAGGTTTTTTTGCTTTTCGACAGTAGCAGCCTCATTTTCTTCTCTTATTGCCTTTGCTTCCAAAAATGCAGCATAGTTGCCTTTGTAACTGTAAAGATTTCCGCCTTCGAGTTCAAACATTCTATTTGTCACCCGGTCAAGGAAATAACGATCATGGGTTACGAGAAGAAGCGCTCCCCTGTATCGCCTTAGATATTCTTCAAGCCATTTGACGGATTCAAAGTCGAGATGATTTGTGGGCTCATCAAGAATCAATAAGTCAGGTGACTGGATCAGCACCTGTGCAAGAGCTACCCTTTTCTTTTGCCCGCCTGATAGTTCTCCGATTTTTTTGCTGAAATCTTCAATTCCCAGCTTTGTTAAAATCGTTTTTGCATCTGTGTTTACTTCCCAGGCATCCAGTGCATCCATTCTCTTTTGTAGCTCAAAAAGCCTTTCCTGTATAGCTGAATCTTCGGGACTTTGATTAAGCTTCATAAGAGCCAGTTCATAGTCTCTCTGCAATACAAGGATTGGGGCATCACCGGCAAAAACTTGCTCAAGTACTGTCAGCTCATAATTTAGTTCTGGCTGCTGGGCAGAATAGGAAATTGTATAATCCTTTGGAGTAACAATTTCACCGGAGTCCGGCTGGTCAACTCTTGCAATAACCTTCAACAGTGAAGATTTCCCTGTCCCATTTACACCGATAAGGCCTACTCTTTCTTTTTCAGAGATTGTAAAAGAAATATTGTTAAAAAGTTCTTTTTCCCCATAGGTTTTTGTTACATTCTCCACAGAGATCATTTTCATGCTTGACCATTCCATTCTTTATAAAATTGCTGCAAATATTCCTCCATAAACTGGTGACGCTCTTTTGCCATATTTATTGCTGTATCTGTATTCAGCCTTTCTTTTAGCTTTAAGAGTTTTTCATAAAAATGGTTGATGGATGATGACTTTCCATGCCGGTATTCCTCTTCCGTCATTTCATTTCTGGTTTCTAGGCCTGGGTCATAAATTGCCTGCCCTTTCTTGCCTCCATAAGCAAAAGCTCTCGCAATCCCTACAGCTCCGATAGCGTCTAGCCTGTCCGCATCCTGCACAATTTCGGCTTCCGGGCTTAAAAGCTTCGTGTTTTTTCCGCCTTTGAAGGAAATAGAATAAATAATTTCACTGATTCTAGTTATAGCTGCTTCTTGTATTTCCAAGTCCTGCAGGAAATCGGAAAGCTTCTTTTCCCCTGCCTCTTTTGATGCATTCAGCTTCTCATCGGGAATATCGTGAAGCAGTGCTGCCATCTCAATAATAAACAGATCGCCTCTCTGCTCTTTTTCAGCTATGTAAAGGGCATTTTTTCGCACCCGTTCGATATGATACCAATCATGCCCGGTTGAATCTTCTCCTAGTGTATGACGGACAAAATTTTCTGTAATATATATGTTTTTTCCATTCATCTATTTCACCTGCTTTCAAACTCCACTGTCCATTTTAACACTAGTCGAGAAAAAGAAACATTGGCAAGGTTATTCCATATCTTTAGACTTGTGGGGACGAAATATGAACATAACGCATAAAACTGGAAAATTAGCGAACAAATCATGAGAATTAGCGAATAATCCGATTAATCTAGGCAGCAAACATAAAAACCTGGCCCTAGAAACCATTAAAAACGATTTCTCTGAACCAGGTCTCTATTAAACAGTTTTATATTCCACTGGTCTCACTCAGTCCAGGCCATTTAACCAGCTAATTCCGAGTGTGTTTTCCCCTGCGTGTACGCCGATTGTAGCCCCCAAAGAATAGCATCCGAATTTAATATTCGGAAATTCTTCCTGAAGCTCTTCTTTCCACTCTTCTGCTTCTGCAGGATGCAAGCCGTATAGAATAAAAACCTCTTTCAGCGGTTTCTTTTCATGCGCGCTCCTTAGCAGCTTCACAATTTTGTCTTTTGCCTTTTTCTCGCTTCTAGCCTTTTCCCTGACGCTAAGCTCTCCATCATGGACAGAGATAATCGGTTTTACATTTAGCATGCTTCCCAGGAAAAATTGGACGCCTGACATCCTTCCGCTTCTATGAAGCTGTTCCAAGCTTCCGATCTGCACATATGTTTCACCTGTGTCCCGCAGCATCTCAAGCTTTTTTATCACTTCTTCAACTTCCATTCCTGATTCTGTCCATTCCATCCCTTTTAAAATCATTCTGGTTAAAGGGTATGATAGGATTTTGGAATCTACACTATACACCTGTATATCAACCAGCTGAGATGCCTGTTCACTTGATGAAACTGTTCCGCTCAGCTTTGCGGATACAAGTACAGCAATAATATAATCATAGTTTTCCTTCAGCTTTTCATATAAATCCTGAAAAGCCCCTATCGCAGGCTGAGATGTTTTTGGGGGAGTTTCTAGAGTCTTCAAACGCGCATAAAGCTCCTCAGAGGTTAAATCAACACCATCGGTATATTCTTTGCCATCCATAATGATTGTCATTGGTATCTGGTACAAATCAGGATGATTCCTTAAATCATCATTTAAAAATGCGGTACTATCGGTTACCCACGCAACTTTTGCCATTTAAGCGCCCCCTTTTTAATTATTTATTCGTGCATGTATGTAAATAAGACTATTTGAAAGGCTGGCAGCGAATAATTTCATTCACCCCAGCCTCTGTTCATTATGGCAGGAATGGCTTAATTTTTGGAAAAACCCTTAATGCGGTGTTGTAAAAAACATCGTCATGGTGTTCCTCCGGGATCAGCCCTTTGATGAAATCAATATATGGCCCAACAGGTGCAAGCGGCCAATCGGTCCCAAACAGCAATTTATCATAAGAATCGGCAAAAACCAAGGCATGCCTTAGATGATCCAAAAATCGATCTTCACTGCGTTTTTTCAGCTCTTTTTCGGTTCCGACAATCAAACCGGATAGGTCTGCATAGACATTGGAATTTTTATAAATGATTTCAGCTCCCGTCAAGGTCCAGGGATCCCCAAAATGGGCCATCATGAAACTCACATTCCGGTGTTTCACTGCGACTTCGTCAATTGCCAAAGGATGGGAATATTTCAGCAGCCCTCTTTCAGAATAAGTATCACCGGTGTGAAAGACAACTGGAACATTATATTTTTCCGCAAGAGCATACACTGGCTCATAGACCTCATCATACGCATAGTAAGGGTAATAGCCTAAATAAATTTTAATCCCTACCACATTAGGCTTTTGCAGGTCCATCTCCAATCTATTAAGTGATTGTTCATTTAAATCATATGGGTTTATGCCCGGGCAGTAAACGATATTATCCGGTATAGCTTTATCAAGGTCAAGGCCCATGGGTGTCCTTGCTCCGTAATCAGGAAAGCCCATTTGATCGGTTTCCGTTAGCCCCATCGCAATGCTGAGAACCACATTCGCTTTTTGAAACTCTCCTTGATGTCCTTTATACGAGTAATCAACAAAGGACACCTCTTTTGCTGTTTGATGAAATGACTTAATATCGGAAAAATGAATATGTGCATCTATGACTTTCATGATTTCTCCTTTTAGTGGAATTCTAGATTATGCAGACTTTTCAGGCTTGTTATCCTGATACTTCTTTCGTCAAATAAAATATATCCCGGTTTCGCCAAAAGTGCTGCTTTCCGTTCAGAAATAATCTGGAAAGCTTCTTTGTTCATATATGCTCCAAGGAATTCACGATCTTTACTCCCTGCCACATACATTTTTCCATGTCCATGGCAGTTTGAAATATAAGCGCCATCTTCCATCGTGAACGATTGCTCCTCAATTCCAGCTTGATAGTTTGACTCAGTACCTTTATCGAGCACTGTTAGAGTAAGGTCTGTTAAAGAAACGCCTGACAAAAATAGATCTGTAATCCATTTTTCATTTATGAAGGTATTTCCGCCTGAATCTGCCACTTTTACCCAATGGGCAATCACTGGCACCCCTGGGAGCAGTGCAAAATACTGGGTGTAATCAAGGCCTTTCCATAGAGAATGATGGGTAACTTTTGTTTGAAGGGCAAGTGCTGCCCACTCATTTCCATGCGAGTCTTTAAGGCTTGTAAATTCTGCAGAAGTTTCCTCTTTTAATAGAGAAAACACACTCATTTTTGAAGGGACGGTCTTCATGCCTCCTGCCCATGGGTTCCACCAGCCTTTCGCGGCTTTCTCAGGGAAGGAAGTATCAAGCCATTCCCGCTCCTGATAGGCCAGCGAAAAAAGCCCGGGATAAAAACTCGGTGCTGCTTTAAAACGGATGACTCCGTTGTCCATCATATAAACAGTTTTGCCACCCTGTTTTTCCGTAAACGTACGAACATCACCCGAAGGTACAAGAAGCAGATCACTTAGTTGTTTTCTCTCACTGTCCATTTTAATATCAGCCTTCACAATTGATAGAGGGATTGCCCCCGCAATAGGCAAATTCGCTGAATACTCTTTCATTTCCTCTTTTTGTTCTAGAATTGCGGATTGTTTTTTATCATCATTTAGGAAAAGGCCAATAGTGCCGTCCAGATAGCTTGAACGGTGTGTTTTTAAGGTGACTTGCACTTTTTCCAACCCGGCTGCCACAGGATTTCCTCCATTTAAAATGAAGGCTTTTTCATTCTGCACAATCTTGTTTTCCTTTTGAGTGGCCATATTGGCAAACGCCTGCAGTTCCTCCCATGATTGAAAAGCGCCAACTGATAAATAGGCTGGTTCCAATTTTACCCTTTCTCCAGGTTTTAGACATCCCACTTCATTTTCATAATAAAACTGCCAGCCATCCGGGTTGGCTTTGGCTTTTTTCGGCCAGCAAAACCCAATCGGTTCTCCTTCATGCTTGGAGAAATACCAATTTTCCGTCAGGCTGCTTGCAGAAATCTCTCCGAATTCAAGATTTTTGACACTCGAGAACTCTACCACTTCATTCTCCAGAGGGAAATAGGTATGATGCTTCTCATGATATAAAGGCTGATTGAATGATAGATTATCAAAAAGTGTTTCCCCTTCATTGTTCAGTTCAGCCCATGTTTTCACAATCCCTTCGCCATATAGCGACGTATACATAGAGACAACGATCCCAGGGAAATCCTTTGATCTGAAAACCAGTTTGAAGGTTATCGCTGAATCATCTGTGAACCACTCTACACTTTCGGGTTTTGCCTTTGAAAATTCGGTTGAGTATGGTCTGCCCAGCTTGGGGACGAAAAAGGCGAAATGCTGATTTACATTTCCGTTCCGGCCTGCAGTTATTTTATAATCCAATTTCCGGATATTTGCCTGGCAGATTCCATTACAGATAGACCAATACTCTTTTGACTCTCCGCCGAACTTCTGCCCAAAATTCTTAAGCAGAACACCAACTGCTTTGCTTTTAAAAGTCAGCTCATTTCCATCATTTTTCCTCGCCAGAATTTTGATCTCCGGCTGATAAAAGCCGTACTTTTTCACGATAAATGGTACTTTTATAAGCTTCCGTTCATTCTTGTGAAGTTTAATATCATAATCTGACTGATTTAATGAAACATGCTCATCTTCCTGAAAAGACAGGTGAAATACAGCATCCTCTGTAAGGCTATTTTCCACTTCAAGCTCCAGTTCCGCTTCCTGATTTAAAAATCGCAGGTTTCCTTTTGCACCCCCGGTTATTTTGGCAGGCTGCTTGGGAAGTAAACCAAGGCACAGCTCACATTCTTCTCCATCGATCCAAACCTTTACTGCCAAGGAAGGATGAGTTTTCCATACACTAGGTTCTTCTCCTCCATGAACAATTAACTGTTCTGCAATAGCAGCCTCGTTTTCGACTAACATCTCATAATCAAAAGTTGCCTCTATTCTGCCTTGGTTGTCTCCTTTTGCCCTAAATGAAACGGGTTTACCGGTTTTATTCACAAACTTCAGTTCGAAATTCCCGGTTTCATATTCTATTGTTTCATGGCTGATCATGGATAGTTCAAGAAAATAATTCTCTGTCTCTATTAAACTGATTCCCCTCCCGGTTTTTTCAAACCTAACGCGTGCGGAGGTCTGTTCGTTTTTCCATTCATACTCATAAAAAGTAAAGCCATTTTCCTTGACCCCATCCGGCTTAACCTCAATTTCTCTCACATTGTCCTTATACCAATCAAAGTCTTTAAGGAGAGATTTTAATAGTGGAGTTTGTTGGACCGCCGGGATAAAATTCATCAAATGTGTTGTATCATCCCTGTCCTCCCAGAAAAATCCGCATTTTTTATAAAGCGGAACAGCCTTCACATTTCCTGGCCATGTATATAAATCCAGACGAGGCCAACCCAATTCCACTGTTTTTCGAAGCGCTTTCAAAACAAGCAGCTTTCCTATTTTTCGCCCATGATAATCAGGTCTCACATTCAGAAGCGGGATATATAATGAACCTGTATCCTCTTTATATTCTGATAGTCCGCAGTAACCGACTACCTCTTCGCCATCCATGGCTAAATATAAAGCAATATTGCCGTTATTGGCTTCCTTCGTTCTCACCTGTTCTTCAGTCATGACGCTTGTATCGCCGCCCCAGCTATCGCGGCTAAGGTTCCACATTTTTGCGATACCTGCTGCAAGGCCCTCAGTATACTCTGTAATTTTAATCGTGTCCGTACTTTGGATCATCATTTTGTCCTCCTTGACTACGTTACGTCTTGTCTTTCCTCTTCCTTTTCCTTGTTAATAACAGATTCTTTAACCATTTCCTTCTCCTCCTTTAATGTATTTTTAGGAATGTTTTGCCATTCCTTCTTAATCGTATTAGTTAGAGCGAATGTTTGTAAATATAATTTTGAATTTTCAGGACAGTTTTAATAAAAAACGCCTCGCTCCCTTAAGAGCAAGACGCCATTGACTATTTTATTAAAAACCTGCTGGAATTATGAAAACCTAACGTTTCTCAAAGCCTGCAAGGAAGCAATCATATAGGCGATCATATCACAAAGATCATCAATTTGTTCTTCGTATATAAGCCGGTTGAAATGAACAACAGATTCCGCTTCAATCAGATTATTGATATCCTCCGGATTGAATTTTACAGTTTGTTTTATGATTCTCTCTCTTCCCCAAATATCTCTTAAAATTTCACGCATTTCTTGAAAGAGCTTAGAGTCATTTTTTTGCTTAATTGTAAACTTTACAAATACCTGGCAACCTGCCAGCTTTTCTGATTGTGCTTCAGGCAAAAGCTCAGCAGCCAGATTTTCGAGGCCAGCCTCCATAATAAAGGCACAGCTGATATCCTTATGTCCTTCAACATTTTCTTTAAAAGCAACCTCGTACCGGCGGGACATTTTGGCAGAATTTAAGATATCATTTCGGTCTATGATTCTAATCTCTCCGCTAAGATCCCGATCATAAAAGCCGCCATCCATCACAACCTTCATATTTTCAAAAGCTGTAGGATCAAACATGTACAGAACCTCCCTTACAAGAAAAGCGCAAGCGACTTGGTTACCCCCGACACCTCGAGGGGGTAGGCGCTGAAGCTAGACAGTTATCAAAGTACAAACTTAATAAATTTCTTCTAAAATAATCCAAGTGCATTACCGTCATCGTCTACGTCCATATTCATGGCTGCAGGCGCTTTAGGCAGCCCCGGCATTGTCATGACATCTCCGGTAAGGGCGACAATGAATCCAGCTCCGATGGAAGGCTTAAGCTCCCTGATCGTGATTGTAAAATTGGACGGCCTTCCCAGCTTTGCCGGATCATCTGATAGGGAATACTGCGTTTTAGCCATGCAAATCGGGAGACAGCCCCAGCCAAAGCTTTCAAAATCCCTGATTTGTTTTTTGGCTTTAGTTGAGTACTCAACTTTATCTGCACCATAAACTTTCTGGGCAATCGTTTGGATTTTTTCTTCAATCGGAAGCGAAAGTTCATATAAGTGATTGAATTGCGCCTCTTTATCTTCTAAAATTTCTAGCAGCTTGCCTGCAAGCTCGATGCCGCCTTCCCCGCCTTTTTCCCAAACCTCTGTCAGCGCAACAGGAATGCCGGCCTGATTGCATAAATCCTTAAGTGTATTCACTTCATTTTCGCTGTCGGAAATAAACCGGTTAATGGCCACAACGTATGGCAGCCCAAAGCTTTCAATGGTCTCAACATGCTTCTTTAAATTGGAGAATCCTGCAGTGAGAGCTTCTGTATCTTCTCTGCCCAGCTCAGTCTTTGCCACACCGCCATGCATTTTCAAGGCTCTTATTGTAGCTACTATGACTACCGCTTCCGGGTCTATCCCTTCTGTTCTGGCTTTTATATTCAGAAACTTTTCAGCACCAAGGTCAGCGCCAAAGCCGGCTTCTGTTACTACATAGTCAGCTAGCTTGGATGCTGCAGTCGTGGCAATGACGCTGTTGCATCCATGTGCAATATTTGCAAACGGGCCGCCATGGATTATTGCTGGCGTATGCTCGATTGTTTGGACCAGATTCGGTTTAACCGCTTCTTTTAGAAGCAACGTCAGGGCGCCTTCCACACCAAGATCAGCAACTGTTACAGGCTGTTTTTCATAATTATAGGCAATGACCATTTTTCCGAGTCTTTCCTTTAAGTTCTTAAGATCGGATGCAAGGCATAAAACCGCCATAATTTCTGAAGCAACGGTAATATCAAAGCCATCCTCACGGGGAACACCCTGCACAGGGCCGCCCAGCCCAATTACGATTTTTCGTAAAGCTCTATCATTCAAATCAAGTGCGCGCTTCCACACAATTCTTCTCTGATCGATGTTCAGCTGATTTCCCTGCTGAAGATGGTTATCGATTAGAGCAGCCAGCGCATTATTGGCTGTTGTTATGGCATGGAGGTCACCTGTAAAGTGAAGATTTATATCTTCCATTGGCAGGACTTGCGAATAGCCTCCGCCGGTTGCTCCTCCCTTAATTCCCATTGTAGGTCCCAGGGAAGGTTCTCTCATGGCGACCATTGCTTTTTTGCCGAGCCGGTTAAAAGCGTCACCAAGACCAACCGTTACTGTGGATTTCCCCTCCCCTGCAGGTGTAGGATTAATGGAAGTGACCAGGATTATTTTTCCGCTTTCATTCGTCCTGAGTTTTTTTAAAGTCTCTGATGATAATTTCGCTTTATACTTACCGAAAAGCTCTAGATCATCATCCTGAAGCCCAATTTTTTCAGCGATTTCTTTAATAGGTTTCATTGTTGATGCTTGAGCGATTTCAATGTCTGATTTCACAACCGGTTTCACATTCATTTTTATCCCCCTAGAATCCAATATGTATAGGTTCCTTACGGATATATTGTACCATTCCTGCATGGAATAATTGCCAGTTACTTTTGATATTTTTGAGATTTTCGCACACTAAAGCATTGATACAATTATGAATCGTCTTTATAATAAGTTTAATTGAAATTTTGTCCAGGGAGATGATCACTTGCCAATTAAAATTCCTAAGCAGCTTCCGGCCAGGGAAATCTTAGAGGAAGAAAATATTTTCGTGATGGATGAGGACCGTGCCAAAAATCAGGATATCCGTCCTTTAAATATTCTTATTTTAAATTTGATGCCTGAAAAAGAAAAAACGGAAGCACACCTATTGAGGCTTCTGGGAAATACTCCACTTCAGGTTAACATTTCATTTTTAAAAACTGCCACCCATCAGTCAAAAAATACAAGCCCAATGCACTTGGAGCAGTTTTATACAACCTTTGCCCAAGTTAAAAATCGAAAGTTTGACGGTATGATTGTTACAGGCGCTCCTGTAGAGCTCCTTGACTTTGAGCATGTGGATTACTGGGAGGAACTTACCGAGATTATGGCGTGGACGAAAACCAATGTTACCTCTACCCTGCATATTTGCTGGGGTGCACAGGCAGCGCTATTTTACCACTTCGGAATCGGCAAATACGAGCTGCCGGAAAAATGCTCCGGCATTTATGCGCATGAAGTTCATGACAGAACCGAGAAGCTGCTAAGAGGATTTGATGACACCTTCCTCGCTCCTCATTCACGCCATACTGACGTTTATAAGGAAGAATTGCTCAAGCACCCTGAAGTAAAGCTGCTATCATCCTCTGAAGAAGCCGGCCCTTTCATTATGAGCGCCAATGGCGGCAAACAGATCATGATAACCGGTCATTTGGAATATGAAGCTGCAACTCTTGCTGAAGAATACACGAGGGACAGAAGCAGAGGCCTCCAGGTGCCTATGCCAAAGCACTACTTCCCAAATGACGATCCAGGCAGGGAACCCTTTAACAAGTGGCGCTCGCATGCCCATTTATTATTTTCAAACTGGCTGAACTACTATGTTTATCAGGAAACCCCTTTCGAGTGGGATTAATTTTAAACCCGGCTTTGCCGGGTTTTTGTTCGGCAAGTTTGGTGCTTTGATGGATTTTCAATGGCAAATATGTCGTCTCGCGGATAAACTCAGAATTTGGCGGTTATATTGATTTTTTCACGGATTAAACATTAAAACATGTTATGCTAACATCAAAAAAGCCGGTTTTGAAGAGGTTTCCCTCGCAAAACCGGCTTTTCTTATGACTGCTGTGCGTAATATACTTCTTCAAACGGCTGAACAACGACGAAACCGTTTCCGGAAAACTTCATTTGGATCGATTCTCCGCTCCCTCTGCCCAAAAAGGTTTTAAATGAGATATCTGTTACAAATTCAGGTTCCAATGTTCCTGACCAGGCAACCGTAGCATTCGGGTCCGTATATACCGGGTTATCCGGTGTTACCATCAAGGTTAACGGTTCATAATGGGAGGTGATGGCGACCATTCCGGAGCCTTCCAGACGTACATTGAACAGGCCTCCGGCAAGCATACCGGCCATTCTTTTCATCAGCCTAATATCCCATTTGATGGAAGGCTCAAATGCCAGCAGGTCATTGCCGTTAACAAAAATAGAATCGCCATCGAGGTTCAAGATAGATATTTTCTTCCCTTGGTCTGCAAGATATAGCTTTCCATTGCCTGTTGCTTTCATGAGAGATGTGCCTTCTCCGGTGAGTGCCTTTTTAAACATTTTACCTAACCCATGCTCCAGAATTCCTTCGCGCTCAAACTTAATTTGTCCGCGATAGGAGACCATCCCTCCGGCTTTTGCCCACACTTGATTGGTTAAATTAATCTCAAGCATTCTTGGGGTTTCCAGTTCAAATAATCCTTCACCTTTATCCTGCTGCTTTGTCTGGTTTACGAACTCCTCGATCGAGTAACGGCTCATTCTTCACCCATTCCTTTCTGCTTCATATTTTCGAGCATAAAGACCCACATAAAAGACAATGACTGTTTCAAATTGACTGGCAGTGATCCTTTTGGCAGCTGTTCTGATGCTTTTTTATAGACACCGAGTTCATCAATTTTCACCCAGCCGTTTTCTTGTGCAAGCGCCTCAAATTCCCACGGCATCATCGTATTGCATATAACTTTTTCGTTATATAGGCGGCGATAGCTGTTTACACGCGGAGCGGCTGTCGGCCCTAGAATGCCGATGCATGCTCTTCCCTCTGGCTTGACAATTCTTTGCATTTCTTTCAAAACATTAAGGGGGCTTTCTGTCCATTCGAGTGAATTGATAGCAAGAACAGCATCAACCGAATTCTCCTCAAAGGACAGGCAGGAAATATCACCTTTTATAAATTCAGCACAGGTATCAGCATTTAGTGCTTTTGCTTTATGTATCATTTCTTCCGACACATCGATTCCTGTCACATTATAGCCTGCCAAAGCGAGCTTATAAGAACCATAGCCATCTCCGCACCCAAGGTCACATACTCTTGAACCTTTGTTTATATGCTTTTCAAAAAAGGAAACAATATCTTTTCTGCTTCCTTCTTCCCACATTTCGCGGCTTTTCGAATTCCAGGATTCCGAATTTTTGTCCCAAAGCTTCTCAGCTTCTGCAGACCAGTTAAATGTTTTCATCCTATCCCCTCCGTCAGTAACTTTACTTACGTTTATTCTAAAAAAAAGTTCCCAATATTTTTAATTCACTGGCTTCCGTAAAAAATCCTTTGATTATAAAGCTGCAGTAACGTCAACAATATTGATAGAAAACAATTAAAGGAGAATTATTCAATGAACGAAGAACAGCTCGTAGCAGTCCATCGAAACCATCATGGTGAAATTCTTTCTTTCCAAACCTCCTCAGGGAGGATCATTTCGTATCGAAAAGCTTTGCAGGAGGCTGAAGAGGGGTTAATTGAAGGCATACATATAGCTGAAGAAGAGGATGGTACTATGTCCATGATCCCTGCTGCCTCTTCTTCGTTTGATGAGTTTCCAAGCTTCTACTAGGGAGCTCCGGCAGCTGCAATAAATAAAACCTGACCGCGGTCAGGTTTTATTTATTGCTCTTCTTCATTTTTCCTCTGAATCTCTCTCAAAACTTCAATGCGGTTCTCATCTTCTTCAAAAAACTGCACTAAGTCACCAACCCTGTCAATAGCATCCCAGCTCAGGTGGTGTTCGATCCCTTCAACATCTTCATAAATATTTTCTTCTTTCACTCCAATTATGCGAAGGAGCTGTTCTAGAAGTTCGTGGCGGTAAACCAGCCTTTTACCGATTTTTTTGCCTTTAGGCGTCAAAATCAGCCCCCTGTATTTTTCATATACAAGATATTCATCTTTATCAAGCTTTTGGACCATTTTTGTTACAGAAGAAGGATGTACCGACAAGGCCTCGGCAATATCGGAAACCCGGGCATAGCCCTTGTCTTCAATTAACAAATATATTTGTTCTATATAATCTTCCATACTCGGTGTTGGCATTTCGCAACCTCCTGCCAATTAGAAAAGCGCAGCGCGCCCTGTTCACTTTCAATCTTTATAACGATTTGTTAATAAATATAAGACTTTAACGATTTTACTACAGTTGATAAAGGGAGACAAGGCAATATGTCACAGACAGCAAAATTTAGGCCTTTTGCGGGAAAACAAATTTAATTCTGTTGTCTTGTCCATCCCATGATAATTTGGCAGAAAAGGTTTTATCTTTTCCTTTGCTTGTAAAGCCTTCCACTACCTCTGTCTCTCCGTCATTTAAAAGCTGCTTAAGAAGTTTTTGGGTAATGGACTTTCCCATAATTTTTTTGGATATGGTAAAACCGCACTTGGTTTTATTGTAATTCGAGCAGCCGAAAAAGCTGCCTTTATCAACAACTTTTCCATCACACAGCTTGCATTGCCCCAGATTGACCGCTCTTTTTTGTTTGAACTTTCCTGGAGTAAAACCTTCTTTATCTTCTTCAGAGAATGTCCATTTTCCTGCATTATTAACAGAAGCATCAATGAGATGGGTCACCATTTTATTCGTTTGGTCCATGAATTGTTTTGGCGAAGCCGCTCCATCTGATATATCCTTAAGCCGCTGCTCCCATTTTGCTGTCATCTCCGGTGAAGCCAGTATTTCAGAGCCAATGGCTTCTATCAGGATTTTTGCTTTGGAATTTGCATAAACCAGGTTCTTTTTTATATCAATATATTTGCGGTCTTTAAGCATTGTAATAATTCCGGCCCTTGTGGCTTCTGTACCAAGGCCTTCCGTTTTCATCAATACTTTTTCAAGCTCTTTATCTTCGATTTGCTTTCCAGCTGTTTTCATAAGTGTAATCAGCTGTCCCTCTGTATAGCGTTTTGGCGGCTGTGTTTTGCTTTCCTTAACACCAGACTTAACCACTGTACCTTTATCGCCTGCCTGCAATGAAGGCAGAACAGGTTCATTTTCCTTCTCCTGCTGCGGAATCACTTTCCTCCAGCCTTCTTCCAGCTGTACTTTCCCTTTTGATAAAAATAAAGCTCTGCCATCAACAAGGGTTTTAATGGTTGTATATTCTGCTACAGCTTTGCCATAATGGGCAGCAATTAAGCTCCTCGTGATCAGGTCATAAAGAATTTTTTCATCCGTTGATAATTTTTGCAGGTCAGGTACTTGCTCGGTCGGAATGATTGCATAGTGGTCTGTAACCTTTTTTTCATTTACATACCGTTTATTTTGCATAATCGAGCTAACAGGCAGAGGAAATAAATCCTTGTACTCTTCCTTCGCTTCCATTTTCCTGAGGATTTCTGGGAACATTTCCGCTTCACCCTCTGTCACATGCCTTGAATCGGACCGCGGATAGGATACAATGCCTTTTTGATATAGCTTCTGCAAGACGTCAAGCGTCTTTTTTGGAGGGAATTTAAATCGGCGGTTGGCTTCTGCCTGCAATGCAGATAAGTTATAAAGCATCGGCGGAAGAAACTCTTTCTTTTCTGCCTGAACATCTTCTATTTGTGCATCTTTATTCTGGCAAAAAGCCGCAATTTTTTCGGCGAGCTCCTTTGTTTTAATTCTTGTTTCGCCATCGTTTTCCCACTTGCCCGTATATTTTTTTCCGTCCATATTAAATTGGGCAGTAACCTCCCAAAAAGGTTCGGATACAAAATTTTGAATCTCATTTTCTCTTTTTACAATTAAGGCAAGTGTAGGAGTCTGAACCCTTCCTACTGAAAAAACATCTGAAAAGCCCTGCTGCTGAAGAAGCAGGCTATACAAGCGCGACGCATTCATTCCAACGACCCAGTCAGCACACGCTCTCGTATAGGCTTCAAAATAGAGATTCCGTGTATCGCTTTCATCTAGAAGAGCAAGGAATCCTTCGCTGATTGCTTTAGGCGTTAGTGAAGAGATCCACAGTCTTTTCATTGGCACTCTCGATCCTGTAAGCCTAAGGATGTTTCTGATGATAAGCTCACCCTCACGTCCTGCATCGCCCGCATGGATGACTTCTGTCAGACTTGGATTAGAAAGAAGCTGTTTTATAATATTAAATTGCTTTGCTTTATCTTTTGTGACTTCGTATTGGAACTGCTCAGGGATTATGGGCAAGGCGTTAAGCGACCACTTTTTCCATTCCCTATCATATTTTTCAGGAGCAGAAAGCTGGCATAGGTGCCCTACCGCCCAGGTTACATATGCTCCCTGGGGAAATATATCATTTGGGAAGATTTCAATATATCCCTGATGTTTCTTCATTTTAAAAATAGAAGCCAGCGTTAATCCCTGGTCGGGTTTCTCCGCAATAATCAGTTTCATAATTTTACTCCCTTGCATAATAGAACAAAATATAGATTTCTATTTTAATATTAACCTAAAAAATTGGCAAAGAAAGCAAAAATACTTTTACAGGGGAAAATTTTTTAAAAACAAAAGAAGAACCCCTAAAGGGATTCTCCTTATGCCCGCTTATCTTTTCAGTACGAAGCTTGTTAAAGCCGGAACTTCGATGGTTTTTGAGCGGTACACTTTAAGTGTCTTTACACCTGCCTGATTGCCATCTGCGAGCAAATGCCATGGGCCATTGCCATGGAGAGTGACTTCCACAGACTCTTCATTGGCGTTATGGACAACAACAAGCTCATTGGCTTTATCGTTGAATGCTGATGCATCCAGGCTGTACGCTACTGTATTTTCCGGACCCTCCAGAAACTTAAGGTGTGACTGAATATCTTCTGCTGTAGTCATTCTAAATGATTCGTAATGCTTGCGAAGAGTAACCAGCCCTTTGAAATAGCCAACTTCATTGCTAAAATCTGCCCGGCGGTCCCAGTCAAGCTGGTTGATACTGTCAGGTGACTTGTAGCTGTTATGGTCTCCGTATTTTGTCCGCATAAATTCCTGCCCGGCATGGACAAAGCTAACACCCTGGGATGTCAATATAATGGCGGAAGCCAATTTGTGCATTTTCTTTCTCTCTTCTTCTGTAGCATCAGGGTTTGTTAGTTCAAGCTTATCCCAAAGAGTGTGGTTGTCATGAGCCTCAACATATGTTACTACTTGTTCAGGATCTTTATACGTGGCCATTGTTTCTGCATAATCCATTCCTGCTGCGATTCCCTGCTGAATGAATTCCTCCATGCCTTCTTTGCCGTTTACAAAACCTTTATCAAGTTCATTAAATACACTGCCCTTTAAGCCATCGCGGATGCCATCATTGAAATGGCCGATGCCAGGCATATCCTCTGCATTTTTCTGGTTGGCCTTCCTGTCAGCTGAAAGAGGAGTGTTTAAATCCCAGCCCTCTCCAATGGTGATAATAGAAGGATCAATCTTATCCAATGCATCCCTGACTGCATTCATTGTTTCACTATCATGGATCCCCATCAAATCAAAGCGGAATCCATCCAAATTATATTCCTTCGCCCAATAAGTGACAGAATCAACAATAAACTTTTCAACCATTTTTCTTTCAGAGGCAGTATCATTGCCTACGCCTGTGCCATTTGCCAGTGTTCCATCTTCGTTGTATCGGAAATAATAGCCAGGAACCAGCTTGTGGAAGCTTGACTCATTTACAGCAAATACATGGTTGTAAACTACATCCATTACAACCCGCAGCTGCTGATTATGAAGCTCCTGGACCATCGTCTTAAGTTCCTTAATTCTAGAAGCAGGATTGTATGGGTCAGTAGAATAGGAGCCTTCCGGTACATTATAGTTTTTCGGATCATATCCCCAGTTAAATTGAGGTTCATCAAGCTTCGTTTCATCTACCGTGCGATAATCATAGATTGGCAGGAATTGAACATGTGTCACACCCAGATCCTTAATATGATTTAAGCCCGTCTCCACACCATCAGAGTTTACGGTATTTTTCTCTGCTGCTCCAAGGAATTTCCCTTTATTTTCGATGCCGCTGTCTTCATGAATGGATAAATCCCTGACATGGACTTCATAAATGATAGAATCCTCAGGATTTGTTAATTTAGGCTTGCGGCTGTTCCAGTTGTCCGGGTCTGTTGAATCTAAATCCATTACAACTCCCCTGTCGCCATTCACCGTAACTGACCGGACATATGGATCTGTCGCTTCCGTCCATTCTCCGCTGATCTTAACTTTATAATTGTAAATTAAACCGTTTTGATCTCCAGCCATGACTGTTGACCATGTGCCTTTTTCCCCTTTTTCCAGAGGCAGTTCTTCACCGGTTTGGTCATCCCAGCTATCATACATAACTAATACTGCTTCACTGGCAGTAGGAGCCCAAAGCCTGAAGAAAGTCTCTTCCTTGGAATACTGGTTTCCCAGTTCACCATCATAATAGAACGCCTCATCAAATTCCTCTGACCTTACAACCTTGCCAATCGTAACATCAGCTTCTCCAAATGAATTCATGAAAACACGATAGGAGTGGTTGAAATCCAGTTTATTTTCGGTTTTCACTTTTACCTTATTAGTGAATTCTTTGTCTTTATTTCCGTCAAAAGGAACAACTTCTTTAATTTCTGCGTTCTCGATTTCTAATTGTGATTCCCATTTTCTCCACTCGAAAGGAAAATTGGTCTCCAGCGTTATTTGGTTAAAGCCATCCATTGCGGCATTTAAAATTCTTGGGTGCGTATCAATGTAGGCAGGATTATAGTAAATCCTTTCTGTGCCTTGTACAACCCAGATTTCAGCGTTCCCCTCTTCATCAAACTTTGTAATATAACGGTCACCGAATTCTTTCATGGCCCAATCATTTCCGTCTGCACTTTTCCTTACAATGAATCCAGACTTCGTCATCCCTTCTGGTTTCTCCAGTTCAAATTCAGCCACTTTTCCAAAATCATCCTCTGATGTAAAGTCTACTCTCTTTCCCTCTCCATCATATGGCCATGTCCATAAATTCCAGCCTTCATAGTTCCCATCATAACGGAAATAATGAAGCTTCACCTTTACCTTTTCAAAAGATGGAAAATTGCGGTATTCCCCGTCTGGAGGTGATGTATATGTATTTTCGTCGCCTCCTTTTACCCAGACTTCGTCATTGCCGCTTTGGACGTCAATAAAGCGGTCTCCTCCATCTTTTTCCCAGCTATCTGTACGAACGATAAATCCAACCTCATTGTGGATCCCTTGCAGGTCAACCTCGGCTACTAGCCCAAACTCATCTTCTCCCGAAAATTCAAAAACCTGTCCGTCACCGTCTTTGGGCCATATCCATAAATTCCAGTCCTTCGTATTGTCTTCTGCAGGCTGGTAATGAATAGTGACGCTCGTAACGGCACTGTTAGTTGTGTCCTCCGCTGATGCAAACGTTTGCATAAATGGGGATAAAAAATTAGATGTGACCATAATGATTGCTATGGCCATGAACATAATCTGTTTAAGCCCTTTCACCTTTGTCCCTCCTCATTTATTTTAATAGATTCCTACACACTTATTTTAAACCAATAAGGAAAGCGCTTGCATAAGGCGAAAGGCTCAGGTCTTTTTAACCTTTTCGCAATTAATTGCCCAACAAAAAAATCGGCTTTCGCCGATCAGTTTTTCTTGTACGGTTTTATTGTAAGATTCTTCTGGATGTACCATTTATTTTCGGTGACAATGTTGGAGACAGTTAAAATCATCGATGGGATTTTTTCAACATTAAATACGATGATGCCTAATAAGTCATTCATAATGATAAATGAATCTCCATGCGGAAAAAAAGGGAGCTCTCTTCCAAGCTGAAGGATTGAACTGATTATGGCCTGCTTTTCTTCCGCTTCAATTTGGATATTGGGTGAAAACCTCAAGATCCAATCCTGATTCTCAATGGAAAACCGGTACATTTCCTCACCCTTTAAGAAACAATATAATTAATAATAAATATGAAGAAAAAAATTAAATATGATATCAAAAACACTTATAAAATATTGAAAATCTAAAAATTGAGCACAAATTTTTAAATATTTAAAATATTTTATTGTTTTTTGTGAAAATGCCCTTGTATTCCTTGACGGAAAGTGCCCATTCGTGTATATTATAATCATCATTTAACAGAATATATTTCCGTTATTTCAAAAAATATCTGCTCTATGTTTTGTTAGGTGGTAATATTCATCTAAGGCACCAGAAGTGTCTTGAAAGGCTTAGGAGGAAAATTAAACATGCAAAACGGTAAAGTAAAATGGTTCAATAACGAAAAAGGTTTTGGTTTCATCGAAGTTGAAGGCGGAGACGATGTATTCGTACATTTCACTGCTATCCAAGGCGAAGGTTTCAAATCTTTAGAAGAAGGCCAAGAAGTTTCTTTTGAAATCGTTGAAGGAAACCGCGGACCTCAAGCTGCAAACGTTGTAAAACTATAATTCAAATATAACAATAATAAGGCTGGCATCTGCCAGCCTTTTATTTTGTCAGCAAACCGCCTAGAAGTCAGCTCAGCTTGCTTCCGATCGATTTAATTTTTTCACCAACCGTGCATTCAGTTATGCAAAATCGATGGGCATATCTGCGTCCTTTTTCCTCTTTGTGGTGTTTATGAAGAAAACAGCCTTTGCAATAGCTGGCCATCAGTTCCTCCACTTCATTGAATATTTCCTTTCTGCTCAAATTTTTCACGCCTTCCTTGTTTCCAATTATATGACCTGCATTCTGCTACTAATGAATTTCCCTTCAAGTGCCTGGCCGGCCAACTTATCCGCTTCTTTGTTCTCGTTACGCGGAATGGGTGTATATCTTGGGAGAATTCCAAGCTTTTTAATCTTTTCTTCAATCCGGTCAAGCCAGCGATTAAGGCTTTCTTCATAACATGGCCATTCACCTTCAAGCTGTTTCAGTACCACCTGGGAATCTCCCTTGAACTCACAGCTCATATGATGAACACCCATCTCCTCAAGAAGGTTTACTGTAAAATAAATGGCAGCATATTCTGCTTCGTTATTATTATCCATTTCATCAAAAAGCTCATTTGCCCGTATACGGTATTTCTTTTTGCCCTGTTTAAAGTAAATCACTGCCCCAAGTCCTGCCTGGTTTGTTTCTTTATTGAATCCGCCATCAAAAAATACGGTAATATCATGCGGATCCTCCTCTACTTCCGTTAAAAGCTTCCTCATTTCCTTGGTACTCCATGATGTGCCAATTTCATCATAGTAGATAACGTCTTTCCCCTTGCCGGACCTTTCTATATCCTCTCCTACTTGCAAAGCCGATTCCCCGTCAATCCAGTCTGAAGTAAAATGAACATCTTCATTCCCTTTTAGTTTATATTTCCATTCCACTTTATATTTCATTTTTTTTCAGCCTTTCTGTATTTTTTTAGCCGGTCAGCTTTATTAAAACGGTTTGCAATAGTTGCATTTCTTATTCTTTTCTCATTCTGGTACTAACTGAGTATATTTCAAGGTATAATGATCAATGACAATCAAATAGACACCTGCGGTTCGGAAACTCCCGCATTATCAAAACTAGGAGGTTAACGATGTTCAATGAATGGTTTGGATTATTCTTTGCACTTATCAATTTTATATTAGTTCTATCCATGTACCGCCTTTTTGGAAAAACCGGCTTGTTCGTATGGATTGGTTTTTCAACTGTAATGGCCAATCTTCAAGTAGTTAAAACGGTTGAAATGTTTGGCATGACTGCAACGCTGGGGAACGCCATGTACGGAACCGCTTTTTTTTGTTACGGATATTCTGAATGAAAAGTACGGGAAAGACGAAGCAAAAAAAGCAGTTTGGCTTGGTTTCTTTACACTTTTGGCAATGACCCTCATCATGCAGATGGTACTTTTGTTTAAACCGCATGAAACGGATTTTGCCCATGAAGCTCTTAGCACCATTTTTTCCTTTCTGCCGCGGATCGCTGCAGGAAGCCTGGCTGCCTATTTAGTCAGCCAAATGACTGATGTTTATATCTTTACCTATTTGAAAAAGAAATTTCCAAAAGAAAACCAATTCTGGATTAGGAATAATGGCAGCACTATGATAAGCCAATTATTGGATACGCTAATCTTTACCAGCATTGCTTTCCTTGGCGTATTCCCAATGGAGGATTGGATTCAAATATTCTTCACGACTTATGTCCTTAAATTTTTCATAGCTGTACTTGATACCCCATTTGGATATTTGGCCAAACGGTTTCTGGTAAAATAAGCCTAAATTATTGAAGGATGCCAAAATGGTATCCTTTTTCTGCTATATAAAGGATTTTTATGATAAACTACATTTAGTTTACCCTATTGCAGTATTAAATAAAGTGAAACTCACTCCTTGCCATAACCAGTTACCCCTACATAAAAAACAGGAGGCAGAGCAATTGATTGAAGTATATATTGATGGTGCGAGTGCCGGCAATCCCGGACCAAGCGGTGCAGGCATTTTTATAAAAAATAATGGAGAAGTTGAGCGCTACTCATTTCCTTTAGGTGAAATGGAGAATCATGAAGCAGAATACCGTGCATTTTTAAAGGCCCTGGAAATATGTATTGAAAAGGGCTATAAAATTGTATCCTTCCGTACAGACTCACAGCTTGTAAATCGTGCGGTAGAAAAGGAATTTGTAAAAAATAAAAAATTTGCCCCCCTGCTTGAAGAAGCCTTAAAGCTCACGAGTCAATTTGATTTATTCTTTATGAAATGGGTGCCTAGTTCGGATAATAAAGCAGCTGATGAATTAGCCCGGGCAGCCATCCGCAACATTAAAACGAAAGGGCAAGATAAATAATGAACAGATCTACAATATTCGCGGATATAAGCCTTTTGCTTGTTGCCTTAGTTTGGGGATCCACCTTTGTGCTCGTGCAAAATGCCATAGCATTTTTGGAACCATTCTCCTTTAATGGTGTTCGTTTTTTCCTTGCAGCCCTTCTGCTCGGAGGATGGCTCGTTCTTTTCGAGAAAAAACAGCTGAAGCTTCTAGATAAGAAACTGCTGGCTTCAGGGGTCATTATGGGCCTTTTTTTATTTGTTGGCTACGCTTTCCAGACAGTGGGCCTGCTGTACACTACTTCATCTAAAGCTGGGTTCATTACCGGTTTAAGCGTAGTAATGGTTCCTGTATTTTCTTTCATGCTTTTAAAAATCAAGCCGGGAATTAATGCCGTTACAGGAGTCTCAATTGCAACTGTTGGACTATATCTGCTTACAATGACAGATAAAGTCTCGCTGAATATTGGAGATGCACTCGTATTCATATGTGCTGTCGGTTTTGCACTTCATATTATTTTTACGGGAAAATACAGCAGCAAATATCCTGCCCTTCTGTTGACTGTCATCCAGGTAGCCACTGTAGCTCTGTTGTCGATGATTTTTGCACTTTTCATTGAGAACTGGCATCAGGCATTCCAGCCTGAAATTTTGTTTAAATCTAATGTGCTAGGGGCTCTCATTGTGACATCTCTTTTTGCAACTGCCATCGCTTTCTTTGCACAGACAACTTTTCAAAAATATACAACACCGACAAGGGTTGCCCTCATTTTTGCAATGGAACCCGTTTTTGCAGCTGCAACCGGATTTATATGGGCAAACGAAAGGCTATCTTATAGTGCAGTGATTGGCTGTCTGCTTATTTTTGCAGGCATGATTTTTGCAGAAATCCCTGCCAAGAAAAACTTTTTCATCCTGAAGAAAAAAGCGGCTTCTTAATTGGCAGCAAAACAAAAGGCGTGTTCTCAAGTGGACACGCCTTTTTAGATAATCAATTTTTCTTTTACAAACTTTACAGCTTCACGCCTGCTGCTGATCTCATTTGAAACCAGTGTTTCCAGTAATGATACGTAAAAACTCCCGTCAAATGATTTCTGCACTTTTAACGTTAATTCAATGGCCGCATTTGCAAGCTCATCTGAAGCATTTGTATAATTTTTGCCAAAGTAAATGAAGCCAATTGCGTCTTCTCGTAATTGAAAACCTTTACTTTGCAAAAAATGCAAATATTCTTCAACTGTCTTCACAAACCTTACCCTCTTCCCCTGCTCCCTTTACTTTCTCCTAAATCTTACCTGATTTTTCGACAATTATCTACCTTTTTCTGCAGAATGCAGGCAGGGTTTGTCCATCTTAGGAAAATGGATTGAAGGCGGCTTCACGTTGTGTCGTGTCTATTTATTTTTTCTTTGTAAGAAGATAGCCAAGCGCACCTGTAAGCACTCCCAAAAGAGCTCCTCCTAAAACCTCAGCAGGCTGATGTCCAAGCATCTCCTTTAACTTTTTTGGACCTTCCTCTTCAAATTTTACTGTCTCATCTTTGTGAATCTTATCCACCAGCTCGCCAAGGCTGTTTACCTTTAATGTAAGCTCACCAGTCTGGCGCCTGATTCCCTGTGCATCATACATAACGATCAAACCGTATACAAGTGACAGAGCAAAGTCAACAGTCGGAACTCCGCGCTTTAATGCAATAAAAGTCGTTAAGGAAGAAACACCTGCGGAATGGGAACTCGGCATGCCGCCTGTCTGGAAAAATAAATCCGGACGAAGCTCCCCTTCTTTTACATAATGGATGGGAATCTTCAGCCCCTGTGCCAATCCTATACTTAACAGAGCTATATAAACTCCTTTATTCATTTCAGACTCACCTCTTTTATATTGTGAAGTATGCAGATTGTTATTATTCCTCCAGAAAATGCTGAATAGAGCTTATTTTCATTGTGAAATAAAACCAGCATATTTGAGGAAAAAGCATGCAGCATCAGTTGCTAATTTGTACCCTGCATAGAGATGATTAAAACACAAAGACTTAAACAATAATAAGGTTATCAAAATCGGCAAATGATTATTTAAGGGAGGTGAATCACTTGAGCAAAAATGGACATACAAACAGAGGAAAGAAAGCTCCTGGCGTAAACCCTCAAGGATACGGGCAGGATGCGGAATTTGCAGAAGAGCCGAAGAGCAAGCTGGAGAATGCTGCGAAAAAGAAAAATACAAAATAATGCAGATATAGCCGCCTGTAGAAGGCGGCTTTTTGTTCGGGGCGGCTTTATGGGTCACTCAAATTGTTTTTGCGCGGTTTTGGCTGATTGTGCCGTAAGCCGGGGGTTGTGCGCGGCTTTATTTAGTTTAGGCGTGGGGATTTTGAATTTGCGCGCGGGCACTCGCTTTGCGCGGGGAGTTGGCTGATTTGTGCGCGTAAGCCGGGGGTTTGTGCGCGGCTTTATTTAGTTTAGGCGTGGGGATTTTGAATTTGCGCGCGGGCACTCGTTTTGCGCGCGGCGTTGGCTGATTTGTGCGCGTAAGCCGGGGGTTTGTGCGCGGCTTTGATTAGTTTAAGCGCTGAAGTTTGAGGTTTATTCCTGAACAACGAGTTAACACGCTGCCCCGCCTATATAACATGCATCAAAAACAAAACTCCATGCCGCAGCCTGGAGTTCGCATTTTAAGCATATTCTTTTTTTAGATCAAGAAAGCGGTGAAGGCCGCGGAATTCGATTTCGGTGAATTTTTGGATTACCTTTTCACGGTTCAAAGTAAATTGGGCCAGATCTAGTGGACATTCAACGGGCACATCGCATTTTATTTCTGCAAGCTGCCTGCTTAGGTGGAGCATCTCTAGATCCTGTTCAATTTTGGTGCGCTGCCCTTTTGTCAGCTGCTCCAGGTTTTCAAGGACGCCTTCAATATGCTCATACTGCTGCAGGAGCTTTAATGCGGTTTTTTCACCAATCCCTTTTACACCAGGATAATTATCGCTTGTATCACCCATGAAGGCTTTTAGGTCGATCATCTGCTTTGGTGTAATGCCTTTTTCTTCATAAAAGGTTTCGGTTGTATGAACCAGGTAATTGCCGTAGCCTTTTTGCAATAAAATAACAGAAATATTATTATCCAAAAGCTGCAGGATATCCTGGTCACCAGTCAGAATTAGCACTTCTGCTTCCTGGCTCGCTTTTTTCGCAATAGTTCCAATACAATCATCGGCTTCATATCCCTCTAATCCAATATTGGGAACATCAAAAGCTTCAACAACTTCCTTTACAAGATCAAATTGAGGCACAAGCTCAATCGGAGCCTCAGGACGATTTGCTTTATATCCATCAAACATTTCTGTACGGAAGGTTTTGCTTGCCATATCCCAGCAGACAGCCACATGAGTAGGACTGAAAGATGAAACTGCTGTTAAAAAGTGTTTTACAAAACCGTAGACTCCATTTGTTGGAATTCCTTTTGAATTTATCATAAACTGGCCGGACACGGCGGTGGCAAAATAGGCTCTGAATAAAAGCGCCATCCCGTCTACAAGCAGCAGTGAAGGTTTGTTTTCGTTCATTTCTTCGCCTCCCGGTTATAATCATTAGTGAAACTTTCATCAGAGGGAATGTTTTTTTTCCTCTGATGGTTAGCTGAGGCCCGCACGATGCGGGTCACTCAGACGTTGCCACACGATGTGGCGCCTTCAGTCTGAGTTTCATAATATCGACCATTACGGCCAGTTTGTCTTCCGCAAGAAAAAGGAAGATTACTGGCCGTTAATCTGCGGTAATTACTATTATAACATGGGAAACTCCCGCATTCTCTTGAAAAGTTTTACAGAAATTATTCTGTTTCCCTTATCAATTCAACTCCATGCTCTTCAAGTTCAAAATATGTCGCGATTCTAGCCTTGCGAATATTATCATTCAGCAGATAAGAATAGGCTGTTCCATCTTTAAAGGTAAAAATCAGTTTATCATCTGACATAATGCCCATTCATTTTTGACCGTTTGCCTCGCTTGTTTTATCTCTGACCACTCATAGTGCCTCTCTTCCAAACTGAATAATCGATTAAAGTAAACTCCGTTTTTATCGATGTAATGGTAATAGTCAAAGCTGAGTATTAATGTGGCGAGCGAAGAAAAAAGTCCGATGCCAACTATCAGTTTTCCAAGCTTGCCGAACTTCCCTGCGCTGTTAAGCCAAACCCCTGCAATCATAAAAATCGCTATCGCTACAAGTGCAAAACTAAATGTTAAATAAGCGGATTTAGGCGCTTCAAATACCCAGGTTCCTGATGGCCTATACATATACGCCTGAAATGGAGTCAGAAGGAAAATAGGAAGAAAGATTGCAGAAAGAATAAGAATTATAGCCGTTGTCACCAATATTTGATTAATATCGGTTTTTTGCTTTTTCGTTATGGTATAACCTGAAGTATTCATTTAGGACCTCCAATATCTAAATCTATCAAACCTTTTAAATTATATAATATTTCTTACAGTAAAAAAATCCCTTTTTTAGAAGGGATTTCTCTATTTTTCGACAGTTTCAATTTTATTTTCGTCATACGATATCCAATCACTAAAGCTTCCCGCATATAACTTTACATTGCTGTAGCCGGCTTCCTTTAAAGCAAGGAAATTGGGAGCTGCAGTGACCCCTGATCCGCAATAGACGATCACTGGCTTGTTTTTATCGATTTCTGCAAACCTTATCTCCTGTTCTGCAATTTCTTTAAATCTGCCATTTTCATAAGCCTCAAGCCAAACTTTATTGATTGCCCCTGGAATGTGTCCTGCTTTTTTGTCGATTGGCTCTTCAAGCCCCAAGTAACGTTTCGCTTCTCTGGAATCGATTAATACAGCAGCATCGATGTTTTCTGACAGACTTTTAACCTCTTCATAAGGAGCAAGAATTTCAGGCTGAAGCTCAATGTTAAAATCAGCAGATTCGAAGCTTGGTATTTCATTATTTACGGGATTTTCGCTGCCAACCCATTCTTTATATCCGCCGTTTAAGATATAGACCTCTTCATGTCCCAAATAGCGGAGCAGCCACCAGAACCGTGAAGCAAAAGCTCCTTCCCCTCCATCATAGGCAACAATAGTTGTTTTCCGGCTGATTCCCGCCCTTTCCAGTGCGTGTTTAAGCTGATCCAGCTTTGGCAGTGGATGCCTTCCTCCATGCTTTTTAACCTGGCCAGAAAGATCTTTCTCAAGATCAAAATAGACTGCATTTGGAATATGGTTTAAAGCATACAAGCTGCGTCCTTCATCAGGCGAGCCCAGTTTAAAACGGCAATCCGCGATTCTTACATTTGGATCGTCAAGTTTGTTTAAAAGCCATTCTTTTTCGATTACATACTTCATCCCAGGTTCTCCCCTTTTCTTTTTTCCATCAGCCGGACTACATTTTCCTTTGGAGTCCAGCAGTTAAATTGATAGTCAGGTTTCGTTTCATAGCCAAGCCTGCTGCAAAAATAATACATTCCATCTTTGCGCTTTTGAGTTTGGAAGTTAATACAGGTAGCGCATGCATGAAAAGAATTCTTCTCCATAGCTCTCCTTTTTTCGATTACAGACATTATGCCTATATCCCAAGCAGCTCCCAAAGCCATCCATTCAGGGACGTTATCTGGCTGCTGCCTTTATTCAATTTTTCAGCGGCAGCTATCATTGCCTCTTTTTCTTTCTCCAGTCTGCCAATCATAGTGTCAGCATATTCCCCATTAATAAGCCGTCCATTTTGTTTTTCTTCTGCAAGCTCCCGATAAAAATGCGTGAAATCATTTTCTTCCTTGGTTAGAAAAAGCCCTCTGAAAAGAAAATGGCCATCCAAATGATCAGTAACGAGTATCTGTTTTGCGATTAAAAAAGCTCTCACTGCCAGTATAAGCAATTTCTGCTTTTTCTCTGTGATTGTTTCTTTCTTGGCAGCTTCCTTTAAATTACGGGACAGGAGCTGGCTGTAATGCAGAAATAATTTATATTGTGAAAATTCATCTTCTACTATTCTCTTTAGCTTTACAGAAAATTGTTCCTTGTCCCGGTACATAATGGGTGAATATGCCCATTCGTAAATACTTGGATTGGACTTTTTCATCAGGCCAAATGCTTTGAAAATATCCCAGCCATGCGCATCAAAAGGAATATCTGTGTCGATAACCTCCTTTGCCCGTTCAAGGGAAAGATAAGCCTTTAAGTCTCTGTGTTTGTAAATGAAGCGGATATCATAGTCAGATTCCGTATCATCTGTACCCCAGGCCCTGCTCCCTGCTTCGCATGCAAAAAAGATATCGATATTATATTTTTCTTCTGTAGCACACAGCCATTTTTCCATGAGAAATACAGCAACCTTTCAAATATTATTTCTCGTATTGTGCAATTTCCCTCTCAATTTCTTTCAGTTCTTCAATTGGGAAATCATCTTTTAAAGCAGCGGTAATTCCTTCGTAGTATTCATTGGCCTGCTCAATGAGTGAATCGAGCAGCCGCTCAAATTCTTTCTTCAGCAGGCTGTTGTAATGGAACTTTAACCTTGCACTTTCAGCCTGCAAATAACGCTCAGCCGGTTCCTGCAAGCTATTCTCAAGCTCATCCGCCAACTGCTTCCGCTCATTTTTCTCAAAGAAAGATTTCGGGTTTTTGAAATAGGATAATGCTTTTTTAAACTGTGTATGATCCTCATTTGAAAAAGCAGATTCAAATTCTATTCCGTCCAATGCGGTTGGTTCATATAAACTAAAAGACAAATCGCTGTTCACATTCGCTGCTTTTTTCGAAATGGTCTCCTGCTGCTGCCCGAGAAGCCTGGCAATATAAGTTTCAAGTCTAAGGGTTGTTGCACGGAGCTCCTGGGCAAAATCAAATCCGAAGCTGGCAAGAAAATCATCAAGCGCTGCTTTCAGCATCTTCTTTAAGTTCCGGCCGTCATCCTTTAAAAGTGCCGGGTTGAAAGCCTCCTTAACGAAATCCCCAAAACGCAAAAATACTCTTTGATGAATATAATAAACAAGCTCTTCTGTTTCCTGTTCAAGCCTTTGAGACAGCAATTCAGGTTTTTGTTTGCGTATAAGGCCAGAAATTGTTTTATGCTCTTCTTCCAGCATCTTCAGCTTTAGAACCCTTACGTCTTTGTTTTCCTGGGAAGAAGAAATATAAGACCTTAACTGACCTAACAAACGTTTCCATTCTGTTTCTGCAGATGAAATAGAGATGTTCAGTAAATCTTGATTGATAAACGAATAAAAGCTTTTTTCAAAGGAGCTGATATTGGATGTTTCTTCTTTGCTTTTATCTATTTTTTCTGACAGAGCTTGAAGGCTGGATATCCCAAATAAATGAGGTCGGCGGATACCGTATTGCACCAATTGGTCTTCCACATAATCAAGCACTGACTCTTTTTCTTCCTCGTTATCCGCAAGGTCAATGGCATTGACGATAAAGAACATTTTATCGAGGGCAAAGGTATCTTTCACCCGTCCCAATTGAATAAGAAACTCCCTGTCTGCTTTCGAGAAGGCATGGTTATAATAGGTTACAAAAAGAATAGCATCGGAGTTTTTAATATATTCAAATGCAACGCCTGTATGTCTTGCATTGATGGAATCCGCACCAGGGGTATCAACAAGTGTGATTCCCTGCCTGGTCAATTCGCAATCATAATATACTTCGATCGTTTCCACGAAGCATGATTTTTCCTCATTGGCCACATAATCCTTAAATTCTTCCAGATCAGCTTTAATTGTGTTCCCAAGCAGATCACGGAACAAATTAAATCCACGCAAAAAAGCATTTAGAAAGGCAAAATGCGTCTTTTCATTCGCATCGAAATCCTGGTTGGCACCAGTAATTTTGTTTATAGCTTCAGCTGCTTCGCCAAAACTGCTGGCTGTATATTCAAAGACTCTTAAAGAATGATTTACATCGTTAAAGAGAGATTCGGAATCCTTGACCTTTACAAGAACTGTTCCGTGTGCATTCTCACTGGAAACAGGCTTTATTTTATTGATTGCTGCTGTTGTCGGGTTTGGGGAAACAGGCAGCAGCTTTTCGCCGATTAAAGCATTCGCAAAGGAAGATTTCCCAGCACTGAAGGCTCCGAACAGTGCAACAGTGAATTCTTTGCTCTCAAGCCTTGCTGCTTTTTCGGCCAAGTCTGCGGCAAGCTTCCTGAAGCCTGGCAGATCCTTAACAGCCTGAGCGGTGAAGTTCAGCTTTTCAATAACCGGCTGCACAGAAACGGCAGGTACAGCATCTTCAGCAATGCCCTGTTCTTCATTATGTTTCGGCTCCATTAACTGCTCTTCCTTCTCTTCCTGCCCTTCTTGCAGGAAAACAACTTCAGCTTCTTCAACATGCTCTGCTGTAAGAACTTTGGCTTTCTCTTGAAACTCTTCCTGAGCATACTTTCCTGCCAGGTATGCCTCCATTTGGCTTGCTGCTGTTTGGATTTTTTTACTAATTAAATTTAACGCATTTAATGCTTCGGAATAAGTTTCCAGTTGCAGCAGGTCATTTTCAAGCTTTACTTGCTCATGACTGATTTTATCCTTTAAGGCAGCCAGCAGCGCTTCTTTTAAAACGGCTGCATTGTTCTTGGCTACTCTTTTAACAGCTTCGGCCGTATCATTGGTATACTGCAAAACATAATCGCCTGAAACCATAGCGCCAGTCTTCACCGTTTCAGCTAAAAGAGCAGGCTTAAAGTGCATTCTGAATCCCTGGGCTTGTGCCAATAATCCAGGATCGTGAATATCATGTTTTTTGAATTGCTGCAGAAACAGCTCCTTTAAATGCCATTCCAATTGAGACTTAACTTTTTCGGAAAAGTCCTGATAAAAACGTTCAAGTCTTGCCTGCCTTTCCTGCTCTGTTTTCTGTTTGGTGAAAAAAAGGCCGACTTTAAACTCAGGCTGGCGGGACTCTAGGTAGGACTCAGCCAGTTCTCTAGTCTGGAAAGGCATTAGATATGCGTTTTTCAGTATTTCATCGATTTTGTCGCTAACCTCAATATCCGCTGTATCTATGGAAGTTTTCAGCTTCTTTAATTCAGTTTCTATAGTTGCCAATTTAATGGGAAGCTGGTCCCGTTCCTGCTGGTCAAGTTCCGCCAGTTTTTTCTCCCATTTCTCCCTTTCCGCTGCATTTGATTCATTCAGAAATTTAAGATGGTCCCCTGCAAGCTTCTTCAGGGAATTGAAGACGGAAGCAGGCAGGAGTTCTTCACGGTTAGCAATACTCTCATTAATAAAATGCTGAAGTGTGTAAAACTCATTTTCTTTATGATTTTCATCTTTTAAAGAAGTATAGAAAATCCGCGCAGGCTTCACTCCCCAGGAAGCAAATGAGTCTCTTACACTTTCTTTGAAGTGCTCAAAGCTTAGTTCCTCATCCCGGTGCTTATCTATTTGATTGATGACAAGATAAACTTCCTTGCCTGCAGCCGTCAGTTCTTTTGTAAAAAGGAAATTCAATTCGGACTGGACATGATTATAATCCATTACATAAAAAACAAGATCAGCCAAATGCAAAGCAGACTCTGTAGCAATTCTATGAGCATCATCCGTTGAATCGATTCCCGGTGTATCCATAATGACTGCCTTTTTTGGCAAACTTGTTTTGGAATGGCTGATCTCAATGGATTGGATCAAATCGCCATCCTTGCAATAAGACTTTACTTGCCCGTAATCATATGGTGCAGGATACAGTCTTGGCTTCCCTTCCTTAAATATAACTTTTGCGTAATCCTCTTCACCAGATTTAACTTTAACCAGATTAGCACTGGTTGGAATCGGTGATGACGGCAGGAGGTCCTCTCCCGCGAGTTTGTTAATCATGCTTGATTTACCCGCTGAAAAATGCCCGCAAAAGGAAATGGCGAATTCCTGGTCTTTTAGCTTTAACGCCAGATCTTTTGCCCTTTCAGCCGTCTGCCCATCCTGATTTTCCTTGGCATATGTATGTATAGCGGTAATTTTGTTCAATAATTCAGTTTGTTGTAATCCTGGTTGCATTGCCGTTTTAGCCATTTACATTTATCCCCTTGTAACTTCAATTTACTACCTATTTTAAATGATTTTCGTGCGTTTTCCTATACGGGAGTCCTTATTCATTGATTTTTCTAATAATCTTGTTAAAAATCCGCTTATCATAATAAGGTTATCATTTTCTTCGCAAATATTAGCAGCTTATTCGTTAATTCCCCTATAATGTTCGACAATTGACTATGTTTGTTCGCTAAATTACTAATTTTATTAGCTAGTTTCCACTGTTTATTCGTTAAGTTCACACATTTTCAAAAATATGGAAATTGATAACAAAACAAAAACCAGGCACCCGCCTGGTTCCAAACAATTCAATAATATTTATCTTGTGTGTGGTTTTGCAACGTTATTTAAGACATGTTTCATAACTAGTGAGTACGCTGCGATTGTACCGGCAACGAAAACGATTGTCATATGTAGCAACACCTTTCCTATTGGAATGATATTGAGAATAATTTTCAACTTCAATTAGAAGTTTATCACGAACGATAATCATTTTCAATAGGGTTCATATAATTGTCAAATTTTTTTAATATCTTTATCAGGTTCTGGCCTGATCCTCAAAAATGCGTCTTCGTATTCGGTTAGTTCCTTAAGTGCTTTTTCTTCAGCCGGTATTCTGATGGACAGGATCAATAAATTCAGCAATGTAAAGACAATCGCTGTAATATAAGCCTGAAACATTAAGGGAATCACCACAAATTCCGCTGATACAATCGCATAATTAGGATGCTTTATAAATTGATACGGTCCCCTTCTTACGACATTTGCACCTGGCAGGACAATAATTTTTGTATTCCAAAATCGCCCAAGAGAAAACAGAGCCCACATTCTGCCCGTCTGAGTGATGACAAATAAAAAGAGAAGTATTGGCCATAAACGCGACAGGCCTTTTTCAAAAAATAATACTTCAAAGATATAGCTGACAAAAAAGAGGACATGCATCAATACAATCCACGGATAATGCTGTTGGCCAAATTCAAGCGCTCCACGCTCTTTCATCCATCTTTCATTTTTTTTTGCAACCACAAGTTCAAATGCACGCTGTAAAATGATTATCGTAATAAATAAGAAAAATAACATGTTTTCACTCCCACTCCAAAAGCAACAATTCCGAACTGAATCCCGGACCGAGTGCGGTTGCAAGCCCCATTTCACCTTGCTGGCCGAATTCCATAAATCTTTTCAGAACATACAGGATAGTCGCTGATGACATATTCCCATATTCTTTTAAAACTTCAAGTGATATTTTCGTCATCGCCGGATCGAACTGCAGGGCACTTTGATAGGCTCCGATGACCTTTTTTCCGCCGGGATGGGCAACAAAATGGCTTACTTCCTCCATTTTTATTCCCTCCTTTTGCAAAAATTCCGATACATTCGGTTTTAGCCAGCTTTCTATAATAGCAGGGATGTCCTTTGAAAAAACGACATATAAGCCTTCATCCTTCACTTCCCAGCCCATCACATCCAAAGAATCACGCATCGTTGTTGATTGAGTCGCCAATATACGGGGAATGGCCGCCTGCTTCTGAAAATCTTCCATTTTAACATCATCGCCTGTTACAAGTGCACATGCTACTCCATCCGCAAAAAGGGATGTGCCGATTAAATTACTTTTTGATCGGTCGTTGCGCTGGAATGTCAAACTGCATAATTCAATCGATAAAACCAAAACCTTTGCCTTAGGGAAAGCAAGGCAATATTCATAAGCTCTCGAAAGACCTGAAGCGCCGCCCGCACAGCCTAAACCCCAAATTGGAATTCGCTTTGTGTGTTCCGAAAAGGGGAGCTTATTCATGATTCTTGCTTCAATACTTGGTGTGGCGATGCCTGAACTTGAAATCGTAAAGATCGCGTCAATCTCTGTATAAGGAATATGTTTCTTAAGAAACGTTTCGCTATTTAAACAATTCTTGATAGCTTTTGTACCTAACTCAATAGCTTGGTCAATATAAGCATTATTTCTTTCTTCAAACGATTTGTCTGCCTTAAACCATTCCAGATCCTTTGCAAAATGGCGTTTTTCAATTTGTCCGTTATGGAAAGCTTTTAAAAGCCGTTCTATATCCTTAAAGGATTCTGAAAATAAATCTCTGGCAAAATCCATTACCTTTTCCTGCCTTAGCACATGTGCAGGTACAGCTTCTGCAACTGATACGATCGCTGGCATACATGACTCTCCTTCTCAGGCTTTCTCTTAATATTTCCAAATAAATGCAGATTATGCTTAACCTGTTATGTATGTAACCTAACAGACTCTATTTGAAACTGGATAAAATAAAAAAAGCTCCCTCCGGATTGGAGGAAGCAATATGTTTTGAAGGAGTTGTTGTGCATCTTTATTATATATGAACACTCGAATTGATAGCATTACTAAATCTTTTCCAATTTAAAGTATGTGTTTAGAATCCGTGTATGGTCATACCGCCATCCACAAATAGGGTTTGGCCAGTGACATAGCTTCCGGCAGAGGAAGAGAGGAAGACCGCAGGACCAACCAGTTCTTCCAGCTCTCCTACCCTTTTTAGAGGAGTAACAGCCAGGATATCTTTTATGTATTCTTGATCAGCCAATAATTTTTCAGTCAGCGGGGTCTTAAAATACCATGGCCCGATGGCATTAACATTGATATTATAGGCGCCCCATTCCATGGCGAGGACTTTAGTCATTTGGATTAAAGCCGCTTTGGTTGCCGCATAAACGACTCCAGTTCTTAATGCTACATGTCCGGCAACAGACGCAATCGTAATGATTCTGCCAGGTGTATTCTTTTCCTTCATAACCTTTGCGGTTTCCTGTGACATCATAAACGCTGATTTAAGATTAGTATCCATAATGGTTTGCCACTCTTCATCCGTAACTTCCAATGCCTTTGAACGGATATTCATACCTGCATTATTTATTAAGATATTAATTTCATTCCATTCGGCAGCCACCTTTTGAACCGCATTATGTACATCTTCCCTTTTTGTTACATCCGTTTGGATTACTAAAGACCTTCTGCCCATACTTTGTATAATTCCTGCAGTCTCCTCTAAGTCAGAGACCGTTCTGGATAATAGAGCAACATCTGCTCCTGCTTCTGCCAGACCAATGGCCAAAGCTCTCCCAATTCCTCTTCCTGCGCCTGTAACAATGGCTTTTTGGCCATCCAGGCGAAATGTCGGTAAATACATATTTTATCCATCCTTTGTCTGAAAATTAATTTTATTTTAGCATAATAAATCCTTTTCACAAAAAAATGGCATCGGATTATTCCGATGCCCCAAAATGATTTTGATTTTTTTGATGTTTTTGAACTTCGATATAAATCCTCTTCGTAACAAGCAATCCGCATGCCTCACAAATTTCTTCTTCATTATATAAAAGCCGGCAATGGTCGCAATAATATTTTTCCATTCCTATCCACTCGCTTTCCTGTGAAGAGCAACAGCGTCGGGAATGTTGAAAAATATCCCGATAGAATATTATATTGATTGCCGGTTTTATTGTGAATACAATTGCGATGAATTAAGAAGCTTTCTGCTCAATAAAAGTATCTGGCTGAACCTGCTTATTTCCTTTAAAAACATTAAATACAAGATTTAAAATAATGGCCGTCATGCTTCCTGCCACAATCCCGTTATCCGTCAATATTCTAATGCTGGAAGGCATCTGGGCAAATAATTCGGGAACAGCAGTTACTCCCAATCCCATTCCGACAGAGCAGGCAATGATTAGTAGATTCTCCTGAGATGAAAACTCCACTTTGCTTAGCATTTTAATTCCATAGGCAACAACCATTCCGAACATGGCAACCATCGCCCCTCCAAGCACAGGTGTTGGAATAATTGTAGTTAATGCTCCAATTTTCGGCACCAGTCCTAGCAGTACAAGGAATGCACCTGCTGTATAAATGACATTTTTTGTTTTTACCCCTGACAGCTGAAGGAGTCCGACATTTTGTGAATACGTAGTATAAGGAAATGCATTAAAGACAGCTCCAAAGATAATGGCAAGCCCTTCAGCACGATAGCCATTTGAAAGGTCCTTTTCCTCAAGTTTCTCATCGCAAATGTCACCGAGCGCAAAGTAAACTCCCGTCGATTCTACTAAACTAACCATTGCAACCAGAACCATTGTCAGAATGGCAGTCACTTCAAAAGTAGGCAAGCCAAAATAGAATGGAGCCGGCATATGGAACCAGGAAGCCTCTCCAACTGCTGAAAAATTCACCATTCCCATAAAATAAGCAACAACTGTTCCTGCAGCCAATCCTAGTAAAATGGCAATGGCACGAATAAACCCTTTAAAGAAACGGAACAGTACAATAATGAACAGCAATGTTCCAAATGCTAGTGCAATATTTGGCAGAGAACCAAAGTCTGGGCTTCCCTGGCCCCCAGCCATATTATTCATTGCTACGGGGATTAACGTAATTCCAATAATCGTTACCACAGACCCGGTAACAACTGGCGGAAAAAATCTGACAAGCTTTCCAAAATACTTTGAAATAGCTACAACAAAAATTCCTGAGACGAGAATGGAGCCATAGATGGCAGATATTCCGTATTGGCCTCCAATGGCGATCATAGGTCCTACAGCTGTGAAGGTACATCCCAGGACAACTGGAAGGCCAATTCCAAAGAATTTATTGCGCCAAACTTGAAGGAGGGTTGCAATCCCGCACATGAAAATATCAATTGAAACTAAATAGGTAAGCTGTTCTCCTGTTAAGCCGAGGGCTCCCCCTACTATTAGCGGTACAATAACCGCTCCCGCGTACATAGCCAGCACATGCTGAATACCGAGTGAAGCAATTTTGATCGGATTCTGGTTCATCGCGCTAGTTCCTCCATTTTCTCTGATGAATTTTCAAAGCTGACCATACCGTTCTCAAGCGAGTCAAGAATTGCTAATGACTCTACTCTGTAGCCCTGTTCCCGAAGCAGACGGCCGCCATCCTGAAACCCTTTTTCTATAACAATCCCAATTCCTGCAATCGAAGCATTTGCTTTCTTTGCTATTTCTGCGAGTCCAAGTGCAGCTTGTCCGTTAGCAAGAAAATCATCAATGATTAACACTTTATCCTTTTCATCAAGATACTTCTTCGACACAGAAATTTCACTGGTTTCTTGCTTTGTAAAAGAATAGACAGAAGCTGTAATCAGATCATTTACGAGTGTCAAAGATTTTCTTTTTCGGGCAAAAACAACCGGAACTTTCAATTGAAGCCCCGTCATAACAGCAGGGGCAATTCCGGAAGATTCAATGGTCAATATCCTTGTAATTCCGCTATCAGCAAATCGTTCAGCAAATTCTTTTCCAACCTCTTGCATAAGCTGCGGATCTATCTGGTGGTTTAGGAAGGAGTCTACCTTCAGTACTGACGATGATAGAACAATCCCTTCGTTTTTTATTTTTTCAATAAGCAGTTCCATTTTCTTCCCCCTCTGTAAATAAGAGCCTTAAAACACAAAAAGCCCAAAGGCCATGCATTCACAACATAAAAATGAGTGAAGCAATGGCCTACAGGCTAATAAAACTAAGCTGCAGGCAATTAGAGGGTGGAATCCGCCCCGTACATTGCTCACCCATAGTCGGATCATTTACGGTAACCCGGTAGAAACTTGCAGGCCATATTCCTGCGATTATATGAGTGAATGTTATTAATTTATAAACATTATAACATCATTCATCATTTTTTCAACCCAAAAACAAGCTAAAAAACGAACTTAATTAAATCTATCACATAAATTGTTCGCTATTTGATCATTTTATTCATTCTGTGTTGGTTCATCGTTATCATTTGCAAAGTATTATCCTCCTGCAGAAGACCTATGTTAACCTTCACATTTTCTTCACATTTTTAGCTTGGTTTTTGTGACATATATCACTGTAGAATCAATTTTTCACTATTACCATAGTAATTAAGTAACGAATGAACAATTTGTGAACTCACGGAAAGCATCTAGAATCTTCCTAAATGTCTTGTATTATGAAAATGTAATCATTTACTTTTTCCAATTTTTCGAAGGGAGTGAAAGAAAATGGCGAAAACGGAACTCAGCCGCAAAACAAAAACTGAAATAGAGGATAGCTCTTCCTTAAAGGGAACGTTAGCTTCCGTTTTCTTATTAGGATTCTTCCTAGTAATTACATGGATAGGCGTTTACTTATTATTTGTCAGTCGCTTTTAAAAGATAGAAAGGGGAAAAAAGCCATGCATATGCATAAGTTTGAAAAAGCCTGGCTCATCTTTGGAATCGGATCACTTCTGGTTTTTTTAACAGTGTTGGGTGTCAGCGCATTTTATCTTGGGAACCAGCCGCCAAGCTGTTTAGCAACAATTGACCCTGAAAAGGTTGATACTACCGCTCCATTCAATGAGCCTGGATTGAAAAAAGTCGAGGGTAAAGATTGGGATTATGAATTGGTTTTTGTAGCATCCGCATTTTCCTATAGCCCTGCTTCCGTAGAGGTTCCTTATGGAGCAAAAGTTAAAATTATTGCTACAACAAAAGACGTTGTCCATGGATTCGAAGTAGCGGGCTCAAATATCAATATGATGCTAGAACCTGGATATATCAGTGAACATATAACAACATTTGATAAAACAGGTGAATACTTAATTGTTTGTAATGAATATTGCGGTGTTGGTCACCATATGATGTCGTCTAAAATTAAGGTGGTGAAATAATGTTTAATCCAGCAGCTAATCTAAAAGTAGACCGCCGTGACGGCAAATTGGCAATGGCTCACTTTTATGTAGCCTTTACTGCTTTGGCAATAGGAGGCCTGGCAGGTTTATTGCAGACTCTCGTTCGTTCTGGAAAATTCGAACTTCCTGCAGGAATCGGCTATTACCAGATTCTTACGGTTCACGGTGTTGTATTAGGACTTGTACTTACTACTTTCTTTATTATGGGCTTCCAGCTCGCTGCAACAAGCAAAACATCAGGCACCTTTACGAAAAAGCAGCGCATAACAGGATGGGTCGGCTTTTGGCTGATGACAGCAGGAACTGTTCTTGCTGCAACCATGATTCTCTTAAATGAAGCAACTGTGCTATATACCTTCTATGCTCCGCTTCAGGCACATGCATTGTATTACATTGGCCTGACACTGGTGATTGTGGGAAGCTGGGTTGATGGCGCGGCCATTATCATGAAATACGCTGAATGGAGAAGAAAAAATCCAGGCCAGCCGAGCCCTCTCCTAACATTTATGTCACTTGTTAACACAATGATGTGGATAGTCGCAACAATTGGTGTTGCATCAACTGTTCTATTCCAATTGCTTCCTTGGTCATTGGGCATTGTTGAAACCGTTAATATTGGAGTCAGCCGGACATTATTCTGGTACTTCGGACATCCGCTTGTATATTTCTGGCTATTGCCTGCCTATATGGCCTGGTATGTTGTTATCCCAAAAGTCATCGGCGGAAAGATTTTCTCTGATTCATTGGCACGCATGTCCTTTATTTTATTCCTGCTTTTCTCTATCCCGGTTGGTTTTCACCATCAATTAATGGAACCAGGAATCGATCCGGCATGGAAGTTTTTACAAGTTATTTTGACATTCCTTGTTGTTATTCCGTCTCTTATGACTGCCTTTTCCCTATTTGCAACGTTTGAAAGTTTTGGACGTGCAAAAGGTGCAACAGGATTATTTGGCTGGCTGAAGAAATTGCCCTGGGGTGATGCACGCTTTGTCGTTCCATTCATCGGAATGGTAACATTTATTCCTGCTGGTGCCGGCGGTATCGTTAATGCCTCCCACCAGATGAACCAGGTAGTCCATAATACGATCTGGGTTACAGGACACTTTCATTTAACTGTGGCAACATCCGTCGTACTAACATTCTTTGGAGTTTCCTATTGGCTTATACCGCATTTGACTGGCCGCAAACTAACAAAAGCTATGAATAAATTAGGCATCATCCAGGCTGTCATTTGGTCCATTGGCATGACTTTCATGTCAGGTGCCATGCATGCTGCCGGATTGCTTGGGGCTCCACGACGTTCATCTTACTCCGAGTATGGCGGAGCAGCACAGGCCGCAGAATGGATTCCATATCAAGTTGCCCAGGCGATTGGCGGTTCCATCCTGTTCCTTGGCATCATCTTAATGCTTTACATCTTTATCAATCTAGCTTTCTTTGCACCTAAAGGAGAACAGGAATTTCCTGTCGGTGAAGCGGCAGATGAGGCTGAAAAAGCTCCAATGGTATTTGAAAACTGGAAACTATGGCTTGGAATTACGTTTGTACTGATTCTGTTTGCTTACACCATTCCATTTATTGACTTAATTCAAAACGCTCCTCCAGGGGCTAAAGGATATAAGCTCTGGTAAATAGGCAAGACTATATGAAAAAATCTCCGGTCCCTCAGGATCGGAGATTTTTAATGTTCCAGTTTTTGTGATTCCGAAATAATGCCGGTGTTTTTTCTTTTTGAAGGAAGGTTTACAATAACAACCGAGCTAAGTATTAAAAGTGCACCGGCAATTTGTATGATACCGAGGTTTTCACCATAAAGAGAAACTCCCAATAGCATCGCAACAACCGGTTCAACCGTCGCAATAACAGCCGCTTTGCTTCCCTCTGTCTGCTCAAGGCCCCATGTGTATACAAAGTATGCCAGAACAGTTGGAATAAAACCTAAGCCAATACTAAGCAGCAAAACATCTGCAGATAGAAATAGTCCAGCTTTTGTCCATAATCGGGTCACTGGAATAAGAGCTGCTGCTGCGACCAGAAAAGTATAAAGCGTTACCGTAAATGGATGGTATTTTCTTAATGCAAATTTGCCGAAAATGGTATAAAGTGCATAACCGAGACCAGACCCTAACCCCGTCAATATTCCCAGGAATGTTATTTTGCTGTCTCCTGCCGTAAGGCCCGCAATAAGAATACAGCCCATAATTGTACCAGCCACTGCGCCAATTTTTCTGAAATCCACCTTTTCCTTTAAAAACAGGAAGGACATAACAGTAACAAATGCAGGAGCAGTGTAGAGCAGAATGACCGCCATCGAAACATTGATCTGATTTATCGTTGTAAAATAACAGTAATTAAAAAATACTATGCTTAATATACCGGTGCCTGCAAAAAGCCGAAGGTCCACCGGTGTTTTCAGCTTCAGCTGGTTTCTAAAGCGCGCCAAGCCAATCATAATTAGGAAAAACGCAGCAGAGATTACTCTTATTGCTACAATTTCCATAGCCGTAAATCCGTATTCTCCCAATCCCTTAACGAAAATGGCGATAATCCCCCAAAGGCTTGCTCCAAAGGCAATCATTAAATATGGGAATATTCTCTTCATAATTTACTCTCCATGAATGAAGAGGATGGCACAAGCGCCACCCTCTTAATTATTTTTAAAGGTTATTTTAGTTTAACTCGTACACTTTACCGTACTTATCATACAGATAATCAACAAGATATTGTGCATTAAGACCTTCGCCTGTTACATCATTTAAAATTTCCAGCGGTTTTTTCATTTTGCCGTAGTGGTGTACATTTTTTGTAAACCATTCCTTGATTGGCAGCAGGTTTCCTTCTTCAAACAGTTTATCATAGTCAGGCAAATCCTTTAACATGCTATTTTTCAGCTGTGCTGCATACATATAGCCCAGAGCATAGGAAGGGAAATAGCCGAAGCTTCCGCCTGCCCAATGAACATCCTGAAGGACGCCTTGTGCATCGTTTTCAGGCTTCACGCCAAGGTATTGTTCATACTTTTCGTTCCAGATCTCAGGAAGATCTTTGACTTCAATCTCGTCATTGAATAAGCCTTTTTCAATTTCATATCTGATAATGATATGAAGCGGATACGTTAATTCATCTGCTTCAATACGGATCAATGATGGCTTGGATTCATTAATCGCACGATAGAACCCATCCAAAGGCACTTCATCAAATTGTCCGCTTGCATATTCTTTAAGGAGCTGATAATTCTTTTTCCAGAATGAATAGTTGCGTCCGACAAAGTTTTCATAGAAAAGAGACTGAGATTCATGGATTCCCATTGATGTTCCTGTGCATAATGGCGTCCCCACCAGATCAGCAGAAATGTTCTGCTCATATAAGGCATGGCCGCCTTCATGGATGGTGCCAAATACAGCTGTACGGAAGTCCTCTTCATCATATTTAGTCGTTACACGGACGTCGCCAGGGTTTAAACCAATAGCAAAAGGATGGACGGTTTCATCAAGGCGCCCTGCTTTGAAGTTATAGCCCATTTGCTTAAGGATTTCAAGGCTGAAGCCCCGCTGTTTATCCTTAGCGAAATGTTCATATAAAAAGCTTGTTTCCGGCTTGTTCTGAGACTCTGAAATTTGCTGGACAAGCGGTACAATTTTTTCCCGTAATTGTCCGAAAACCTTATCAAGCGTTTCAACTGTGACACCAGGCTCATACATGTCCAACAGTGTATTATATTTGTTTCCTTCATATCCCCAATAACCAACGAAGCGCTTGTTCATATCCACAAGCTTTTCCAGGTATGGGCGGAACATATCAAAATCAGAGTTCACCTTTGCCTCTTCCCAGATGCTTTCCGCTTTGGACTGAAGAATAACATATTCCTTGTATTCTTCTGCAGGGATTTTTTTGTTCCGATCGTAATCTTTTTTGCATTCATCCAGGGTCTTTAAGGTCACTTCCGAAAGATTTTCCTTGCCTGAAAGCTTTGCTATGTATGCTGCCATTTCCTCTGAGGTTGACATCCTGAACACTTCTGAAGAAATCATTCCGATTACCTCAGAGCGCTGTTCCACTCCCTGTTTCGGAGCCCCTGTGCGAAGATCCCAAAACATTAGGGATAATGCTTCATTATATGCAGTCATTTTTTTTACATAATCCATAAATTGGCGCTCTGTCTCTTTTAGTGTTCCTGTCATAATTCTTCACCCCTCTTAATCTAATACAAAACCATTTTATCATATTTTTCTGAAAAGGCAGTCTTCATTTTCTAATTCTTTCATTCTTATATTTTTACAGTACGGAGCTTATCTGCCAAAAGAAAAACAGGCACCGTTATAGCTGGTGCCTGCTTTTCCGAGGAATGCTTTCAATAAATTTTGTTTTTATTTTTTGCCTATTGCTACTCTCCACGTTTCCGGGCCCTCTTCAATATACTCCCAAGTGAATTGATCTTCTCGTTCCATCATAAACTGATACCGAAGAGGACGCGGGTCATGGTCGTTGACAATCTGCATAAATTCTCCGTCTTTTAATGAATCAAATGTGCTGAAAATAACTGGATGCTTATCTTTTGGCGGATAGTCAGGCGCAATTACCGTGCGGGCAAATTCTCTCATTTCTTTCTCCCTCCTGTTCTTTTGTTTTACACTTTTATTTTAATGGAGCAGGTCTAAAAGATTAGTGAACCGCATCACAGCTATCCTATGATATTTACCGTTTTTCTTTTTAACCTTCTAGTTAAAGAGTTATAATGGTGTAAAGTGAACTATTCCCAGGAAGAGAGTTAGTATGAGATATTTTATTTTCTTTATTGTAATTGTGGCTTTTATAGATACATTTTCACAGCTGCCCATCATGAGCCCCTTTGCCAAGTCCATTAGTCCGTCACCAGCTTTTATTGGATTAATTGTTGGTATGTATTCATTTTCGAATATGATCGGCAACGTTTTGGCCGGTTACTGGATTGATAAAAGCGGCGCAAAAATTGTCCTGGTATCGGGACTTGCTTTAACAGGATCCATTTTGGTGCTGTACACACTTGTTGGTACGCCGATGCAATTAATTGCCATCAGATTTCTCCATGGCCTGTTTGGAGGCTTTCTTGTTCCAGCGGCATTCACAGTCATCGCAAACCGTGGAAAATCAAATAAACAAGGCAAATCGATGGCATTATCAGGTGCGGCCGTTGGAAGCTCAGCCATAATGGGACCTGCATTTGGTGCTGTTGTCGCCTCCAAATACAGCGTAGATTGGGTATTTCTAATTATTGCCGCAACAATGATCAGCAGCGCTGTCTTTGCTTTTACTTTTTTGGCCTCAAGGGGCAATGAAGAAGCAAAGCGGACAGATGCCCATTCAGAGAGACTATTGCCTTTAATGAAGGAACCGATGCTTGCTGTAAGCTATGCCGGAGCTTTTTCGCTTATGTTTGCACAGGGAACACTTGCCTATCTGCTGCCCTTACAGGTTGAGAACCTGCAATTCAATTCTATTTTCAGCGGAATTTTGTTAAGTACCTTTGGAATAACCGCTATCCTTATTTTTCTTTTGCCTATCAATAAAATCTTCGATAAGTATAAGCACCAAAACACAATGATGACAGGCATGATTATTATAGGCATGGCACTTATTGTTCTGAGTTCAGCTTCCTCTCTTACCTATATGTTTTTCTGTATGATCCTATATGGTACAGGGTTTGCGCTACTATTCCCTTCAATTAATGCGCTTATTGCAAAACATACGACAGAAAAAACAAGAGGTAAGGCATTTGGCCTCTTTTATGCATTCTTTTCGTTAGGTGTTGTTGCGGGTTCCACTTTTTTAGGCTTATTGGGTGTATCATTTAGAGCTGGATTTGTTATAGCTGCAGTAGTCTTACTGTTTACCGTTTGTGCCATGTACCTTTATTTTAAGAAAAACAGCACATCATTTTTAAAAAGCCAGGAGTGAATGAGTATGAAAGAATTAGTAGGCAGCTGCTGCGTTTGCGGTAAACAGCTGTATTGCCTGGACGGATTTTTCAACGGGGTTTACACCGAAAATAACGAAACCATCTGTTTTGATTGTTCAAAGGATAGGGAAAAATCCGCAGAGTGACTATCTGCGGATTTTTCTATATGCTTTATTCATCTTCATCCGTGCTAAGGTCTCTAACAGGAAGAGGTTCAATTTCCTTATGAGTTACTTTACGCAGATTGAACATAGCCTTTATTGAAAAAAGCACTAGTGCGACAACTCCAACCAGGAAGATTGTATCCGGTACGGATCTTAAAGTTAATAAAGATTGGATAATATCCTGCTTTAAAAAGTCTGCTGAACGGGAAGCAGCATAGCCGTTCACATAAGCTTCTTTCATTTGCAGGAATCCGACTGGAAGCAGGGAAGCAAAAACCATTCCAGCAAGCCCCACATTCAGCATGATGCAGCTGAATTTTAGCCATTTGTCGTTCCATTTCTCCGGTTTGACAATATTTCGTAAAGAGTAAAGCAATACTGCTATGGCAAACATGCCGTATACACCCATCATTGCTCCGTGACCATGTGCCGGAGTTAAGAATTGTCCATGCTCAAGGAAGCTGACAGCTGGCAGATTAATCAGGAAGCCCAATACTCCTGCACCAACCAGGTTCCAGATTGCTACAGAAATTAAGAACCAGAAAGTAGCTTTATAAGGGAAGTCTACACCGCCATCTCTCATCATTTTATATTGGTCATATGCTTCAAGGATTAAAAGAGTCAATGGAATAACTTCAAGTGCAGAGAATACAGCTCCCAAGCCGATCCAAATTTCAGAAGAGCCATTGTAATAATAATGGTGTCCTATGCCAATAACACCGCTGCCAAGCAGCAAAATCAACTGGAAGTAAAGAGCTTTAACAGTTGAGCTCTTAGTTACAAGCTTCATTTGTACTAACAGGAACCCAATAACTACCACAGCGAATACCTCAAAAATACCTTCTACCCACAGGTGAATGATCCACCATCGCCAGTAATCGGCAAAGGTAAAGCTTGTATCCGGATTCATTAAAAACGCGAACAGGTAGAAAAATGGTACAGCTATCGCTGAGTAGAATAAAAGGTGAATCAAGCCGCCTTTATCATTCTCTCGCTTTAACCCGCTCTTAATTCCACGGTATACAATGAACAGCCAGATTAACATTCCTGCAGCCAGAACTCCCTGCCACAAACGGCCAAGCTCCAAATATTCCCATCCCTGATGTCCGAGCAGGAACCACTTGTTTCCTAAATAACCGTTTGCTCCAAGCCATTGGCCTATCATGCTTCCCCCAACCAGGACAACAAGTGCCCAGAACAGGATATCAACAAGAAGGCCTTGCTTTTTCGGTTCATGTCCGCCTACTAATGGTGCAACAAAAATACCCATGCCGAGCCATGCTGTTGCAATCCAGAAGATGGCAAGCTGCAGATGGTAGCCTTTAGCAATATTGAATGGAAGGATATCATGGATCCACTTGATGCCAAAGAAGCTGTCAGGTTCGACATAATAGTGGGCAAGCAAAGCACCAAACATTGCCTGGACAAAAAATAGAACAGTTACAATTAAGAAATACTTTCCGGACTTTAATTGAGAAGAAGTTACCGGAAGCTTCGATAAATCAATTCGAGGGAAGTTTCCGTCTTTATATGCCTCTTCCATTCCCAAATGATAACGGTAAAATACAAACAGGATAATCCCGACAAACAGAATTAGGACTGTAACACTTGCTCCGCTCCACCAAATAGCAGAGAAGGACATTTCATTGCCTGCATCCTCGTAGTAAGGCCAGTTATTCGTATACGTAATATCATCATTCATTCGTTCCGTACTGGAAAGCCATGCTGTCCAGAAGAAGAAATCAGAAATCTGCTGGATTTGGTCTCCTGAAGCAACATAAGCTCTTTCCTCAGCAGGCATATGTTCTTCCTTAATTAATTCCGCTTTTAATCCCCAGCCGTCACCCTCGGTAAAGACTTTTCGATAGAACTCTCCTACTTTTTCATACCCATATACCTGTGCATCTGTTATCACCATTGTATCTGAATCAGGGTCATATCTGTTTTCCCGCATTTCCGTTTTTACTAGGTCCCTTATTACGGTTTGTTCCTCACCGGTAATCTCATCAAATGGCTTTCCATATTTTTCTTCAGCCCTAAAATCCTTCATGCCCTCGGTGTAAACCGTTAAGGCTTCAGCTGTGTAGTCCGGCCCCATATAGGAACCATGGCCAAGCACGGTACCATAATCCATCAATCCGTACTTCTGGAAAACCGCCTGGCCTCCCATGATCGTTTCCTTTGTAAGAATAACCTCCCCCTTTTCATTTGTTACCTCAAGCGGCCGTGGGGCCTGCTCCTTAAAGATCCAGTAGCCTCCCATCAAGAGAACTGTAAAGCTGGCAATTATGGTGAAAATAAGAATGGATTTTAATAGTGCATTTTTATTTCTTTTCACCACTTTATTAATAGGTGTTACGCGGTTGACTTCCATTGTTTTCGCTTCCTTTCTGTTTGAGTACGCTTTGATTCTATTACTCTTTTTAAAGTGTTTTTGTGAGAAACCTCATTAACGGGATGTGATTTTTCACACTATTTGAGAATGAGAATCATAAAATTTCTTTCTATATGATGCAGCTCACTTATTTCAATAGCTGCAGCTGTTAAACTGAGAGCAAATAGATGTAATTGCACTGGAAGGTGATCTAATTGAGAAAAGAGGAGATTGAAAAGAGGATAGGCAGTGTTCCTTTATTTAAAGAACTCAATAAAGAAGAGCTGTCTCCAATTGTTGAAATAGCCCAGACACGTTTCTATAAACAAAAGATGTATGTGTTTATGCAGGGTGATCCTCTGGATCGGGTATTTTTTATTCATTCAGGCAAAGTAAAAATATATAAAACTGATTTTTCCGGGAGGGAACAAATCGTTTCCGTTCTGGAAGCTGGTGAGATGTTTCCGCATGCAGGCTTCTTTAGAAAGGGCCTATATCCGGCACATGCAGAAATAATGGAGGAAGCACAGCTGGCTGCAATTCCAATTGACCGCTTTGAACAAATTCTTATTTCTTACCCTGAACTTTGCATAAAGCTCTTTAAAGTGCTTGGTGAAAAGATTATTGATTTACAGAATCGGCTGGAGGAACAAATTCTCCATAATACACATGAACAAATCATCATGCTTTTATTAAGGCTTTGCAAAACCAATGGCGTAAAAGCCGATGAGGTCTATAAAATCACCACCCACTTTACAAACAGAGAGCTTGCCAATATGATTGGCACTTCTAGAGAAACCGTAAGCAGAACCATTAACCATCTAAAGAAAAAGGGTTATCTTGCAACAGACGAATCAGGTTATTTCTTAATCAACCGCAGCCAGCTGAAAGACCAAATTATTTAGGAATTTTTATAAGGAGGATTAACAATGGAGAACAAAATAGTTGAGCTTGACGTAAGAGAGGATTTAAAAAACAAACTGGAACCGTTCCAGAAAATAATGACTGCCGTAACAGAGCTTGATTCGAATGATGTCTTTATTCTGCATGCCCCCTTTAAGCCTGTGCCTCTTTTGGGAGTGTTAAAAGCAAAGGGTTTTGAACACAAAGCTGAAGAGATTGAAAAAAAGCATTGGAAAATAACTTTTACCAAGAGGAGTGAATCATTATGAAGCTGGATAACCGGGGACTTGAGCCGCCCCAGCCAATGATGAGGACTCTCGCAGCCCTTGAAAGCCTTTCCGGCGGTGAAACCTTATTTATTATCAATGACAGGCGTCCAATGTTTCTTTATGAACAGCTGGATGAATTGGGTTACGAGCATGAAACCACTGAGCAGAATGATGGAAGTTTTTTAATAGAAATTAAGAAATAAGCAGGTGATCCCATTGCTTCCAAATACAAAAAATGAAACGAATATTAAACTCCCTTTTTCATTTATATTATTCAGCATGTTTAGTTTAATAGGATCCCTTTCCCTTATTCTTTTTCAGGGAGACTTCATGATTAACGGCCAATTCCGAGTACCGGGAATCTGGTCGGCTGCCCACCTATTTGTACTGGGATGGGCGTTAATGGCGGCAATGGGAGCCATGTATCAGCTTGTTCCGGTGGCCTTTCTAACACCAATATGGAATGAAAAATTCGGGTTCATCCAATTCGGAATAACAGCTTTTGGCATCCTGTATTTTGCCCATGTCCTCTTTTACCGCCCGCAGGATGCCCTGCTTCCTGGCCTTATTACATTAACAGGGATTATGATGTTCCTGCTGCAAATGCTGATGACATTAAAAAAACAAGCAAAGCCCAATGTACTGACTCTCTTTGTGGGAACCGCCCTGGCCAGCTTGTTCACCACCATCTTAATGGGCATCATGCTGGTAATCAGCATGAAGACCGGCTTTGCTTCTGATCACTATCAAGCTATCTTTAAAAGCCATTTGCTTCTTGGGACAGCAGGCTGGTTTACACTATTAATCTTTGGTTTTTCCTATAAAATGGTGCCGATGTTTTCCTTGTCTCATGGTTATAGCATGAAGCCGGCCAAATATGTTTTTGCCTTTTATGGAGCGGGTTTGGCACTGTCATTTATCGCATTAATTGCAGAACAGAATTCGCTTTTTACTGCAGGATTGCTCGTTCTTGCGGGCGGATTCACTTTCTTTGCCTGGCATATGCTGCAAATCTTAAAGAAAAGAATAAAGAAGAAACTTGATTATTCCTTCCGGTTTGCTCTGCTTGCAATTCCTGCCGGATTAATGATCCATTATGCAGCATTCGCATACTCGCTTTTTGGCAATTTTGAAAACACTGCAGGATTCATCATTTTTGCATACCTGATGCTGTGGGTGGCTTTAAGCATCTTCGGCTATCTATTTAAAATTGTTCCTTTTCTATGGTGGACATGGAAATACAGCAAGGAAATCGGCAAACGGAGTGTACCTTCACTAAAAGATATGATGGAAGACAAAGCCTCGATCCCAGTTCTCTCTGTCCTTATCCTTGGTGTCTTGGGTGTGATTGCTTCCATCATATTTGAAAACAGCGGCTTATTCTTCACTGGCCAGATGATGGTGTTGGGTACATGCCTTAGTTTCAGTTATTTGATCATAACAGTTATTAAAAAATAGGAGGAGATTTTCATGGTCTTAAAAGAATTAGTGCTAACTAACTTAAAAAGAGTAATGGATCCGGAGCTTAATATAAACGTAGTTGATTTGGGGCTCATTTATGATGTGGACTTCCCCGAAGAAGGCAAAGCATTAATAACGATGACCCTAACGACACCTGGCTGCCCGCTACATGACAGTATAGTCAGCGGCGTAAAATACTGTATCGAAGAGCTGGAGGAATTTTCTTCTGTAGATGTTAATCTTGTCTGGGAGCCTGCATGGACACCTGAAAATATGACGCCTGAAGGAAATAGACTCTTAAGGGGATAAAGTGAAAAAAAGTGCCCAATAATTATTGGGCACTTTTCCATTTTATATCTGTTTGCTTAAGGAAGCTTTCGTCGGCAAAACCTTTTTAATCATCTCAAGCACTTCGGGATTTTCATTTTCATTTACTAAAATATGAACAGTTCCTTTATCTTCATGGGTTCTGATTAATCGTCCAATTCCCTGTCTTAATCTCAAGATCATATATGGCAGATCAACCTCCCTGAATGGATCGGCTGCCCCTTCTCTCTTTGCAGTAAAGACCGGATCATGCGGAGGGAACGGCAGGCCAAAAATAATCACGTTTTCCAGAGATCTTCCCGGTATGTCGAGACCTTCCCATAAGTTAACGGAGCATAGAACAGATTGCTCGTCATTTTGGAAGTTTGACACCAGTGTGCTAATTTCCGCATCTCCTTCGAAAAAGAACGGGACATCCATTTTGCCGGCAGCATAAGCTTTAAATTCTGCCAAATCTGAACGATTTGTGAACAGCACCAAAGCTCGTCCTTCAGATTGCCTGATTTGCCCAATTGTATATTCCATTTTTGCAGCTGTATCATCCTCTGCAAATTCCGGCATGCTAATGGACATGTTTTCTTCATAATCAAACGGAGATTCTACTGTGAAGGATAAATATTCATTCACACCAAGACTTTTGGCCATATAATCAAAGGATTTATCTTCAGACAATGTTGCCGATGAAAAAACAAAGGGCTTGTTCTGTGAAAAAACTTCCTCCCTCATAATATCCTCGACCATTCTAGGCATTATCACCAGGGTTCTTTCACCATTATGGTCTTCAAACCAAGTAATTCCCTTTAAATCTTTAAGGAACAGAGACAGTGAGTATGAGATTTGCTCAAGGTATTCTTCGACGATTTTTAAATCATAGTCGTTAATGACATACATTTCACTTTCAAAAACCAGTTCCTCTTCAAGACTGCTTATTAAATCCTGCAGCTTTCTTCCTTCTCGCATGACATCAGCCGTTTTTTCAATGGCTTTCTTGTCTGAGCCTGTTTCAGCGGAAGCAGACATTGCAAGCGTTAAGAAGAAATGCTCATTCTGGTAAATAGCATCTTCAATGATATTCAAGGTTTTTTCCCGCACATCATTCGCCATCAGCCTTGTTAATAGAGATTCAAGTATTTGCTCAGTGAACCGATAGGTCAGCGCCTTCTGGGAGGCATATTCCAGCAAGTGTCCCTCATCGAAAACAACACAAGAGCTTTCCGGAAGCAGAGGGAGCTGTCCTTCCCGTTTTCTTGATTCCTTTGTCCAAATGTGTTCCATGTAAAAATCATGTGAACAAATAATCAAGTCCTTTGCACTCCGGTAATATTCCCGATGCAAGGTTTGGCCGCAGCGGTGGCGTTTTTCACACGTAAAACAATCCTGGATTGAGTCCCATGCAACATTTGCCCAATGCTCATCCGGCAAGTCTGGATAATCCTTACGATCACCATACCTCTCAAATTTTTGCATAGAGGAACCGGTTTGGACAAAGTCAGGAAGCTCATCAAAAATGCCGTTGTAATGATCATGTACATCGTTTGCCACAAGCTTGTCCAGCTTATTTAAGCATAAGTATTGATCGCGCGATTTAGCCAGCCTTACATCGATATTCAACCCCAATGCCTTTTCAAGCTTGGCAATATCGCCTTCCTTTTTAACAAGCTGCTCGATCAATGTTTCATCCGCACATGCGATAATGGCAGGCTTGTTTATGTACCTTGCATAGCTGATTGCATACAGCAAGTAAACAATCGTCTTGCCGGTTCCCACACCAGCCTCTGCAAAAATAACCTTCTTGTCTTTAAAAGCTTTTTCAAGCTGAAAAGCCATAAATATTTGTTCATCCCGTATTTCAAAACCTGCTTCAGGCAATATATCGTAAAAAACATCCCCGATCCACTCGCTTAACTTCTCGTAAAAAGATTCGCTCTTGGACACGGCAAAAGGCATTCGGTTAGACATGATACCCCTCCGTAAATAAAAAGTTAAAGCGTCTTAAATTGCAGACGCCGTTATTGCGGTTATATCATTATTTCAATTTTTTGCTGTTTATAAACAAATGAACATCATACAATTTTATCGCAAATATGGCAGCTGTCAAGAATAATACCATTTGAAGGTTGTGGGCAGTTCCGCCGCCGAAAATTCACAAAAAAGCAGGGGTGCTTTTACAGCCAGCCCCTGCAGCTACTTCATGTTTTATCTTTTAGTTAATGCGAGACATGGAAAATGACAATGCCTGCTGCAGTTCGTCCTGCGCATTTCTAAGACTCTCAAGAGCCTCAGCCGAAGAATCACCTTCTCCTTGAATTGCTTCCATTGTTCCGTTCAGTGCCTGCGAAATTTTATGAAAATCAATAGTAGAATGCTTCATTGCCATCCCTCCTGACAGAATTAGATAAGTATAGTCTATTCATAAACAGGAGGTTTTATGCTTAATGGCTTTATTTTAAAGACACTGTTAAATTTGCCTGTTGATTTCAGCACGAGGCACTCCCTTTCCGCGGGCGGTCCGACGCTCCTCGTCGCTTTGCTCCTGCGGGGTCTCCCTTTGATCCGCACTCCCGCAGGACTTTGAATAAGCTTCCCTGAAATAACACCGCACGAAGGAAATGCGAATGCATTTTCGCGGGATTAGTGCCTTCCGCTCCAATCAACAGGGTGCTTAAAAAACAACAATAAGCCTTAACAGAGCCATTTTAAAAGGAAAAGCTTATTTGTTTCTTGGCGGCCTTTTGCCCCAGTACTGATAATAATCAGTACGGATAAAACCGTTAAAGAGCTTGCGTTTCTTCGTTGCAGGTTTTCCAAAATGAGTCTCAAATTCTTCATCAGAGGTCAAAATATAGATCGACCATGTATCAAGTGGGGCTAAGGCTTTGCCCATTTCGGCATACATTCTCTGCACAGCCGCCTTCTCACCAAGCCTTTCGCCATAAGGCGGATTTCCGACAATCACTCCATATTCCTTAGTGGTCGTAAAATCTCTTACCTGCATTTGTTTAAAATTAATGAGTTCTCCCAAGCCGGCTTCAAAAGCATTCTCTTCGGCTATTTTCACCATTCTGTGATCAATATCGGCTCCGGCGATATCCAGAGGCTGATCATAATTTGCCAAATCCTCAGCTTCGTTTCTGGCATCCTCCCAGACTTTTTCAGGAATCCAGTGCCATGCTTCTGATATAAATTCACGATTAAAACCAGGTGCGATATTTTGGCCGATCAATGCAGCTTCAATTGGAATCGTGCCGGATCCACAGAAAGGATCAACGAACGGCTTGTCTGGAGTCCAATTTGTCAGCATCACCAATGCGGCTGCAAGAGTTTCCTTCAGCGGTGCTTCCCCTTGGCCAGCACGGTATCCTCGTTTATGCAGGCCGCTTCCGCTGGCATCAATCGTCAATAATGCCACATCTTTATGAAGTGCCACTTCTATTTTAAATAGAGGCCCATTTTCTTCAAGCCAGCCTGTTTTTTTATATTTCGTTCTCATCCGTTCCACGATTGCTTTCTTAACAATGGCCTGGCAATCGGAAACAGAAAAAAGTTTCGATTTTACAGATTTGCCCGAAACGGGAAACTCGGCGTTTTCCGGCATGTAATTTTCCCAAGGCAGAGATTTTGTTTTTTCAAAAAGCTCATCAAAGCTTGTTGCTTTGAATTCACCTACTTTTATCCGGACTCTGTCTGCTGTCCTTAACCATAAGTTAGAACGGACAATAGCGGCTTCGTCTCCCTTGAAAGTAATCCTCCCGTTTTCAACTTCGCACTCATATCCTAGATCTCGCACTTCTTTCGCTGCCAAAGCTTCAAGACCCATTGCAGTCGTTGCGATCAAATCATATTTTGACATAATTTCACCCTTACTTTAAAAATTGTTCTTTCTGATATGTACACTTTTAAGGAATTAGTATATGTGATTATCACATAAAGTATATATGTTTATTCGCCTGACCGCAACGAAGGCAGCGCTGATCATGGACCATATAGATTAGTATGGTGCGCATTTGTTGCTGGAACGGCGCAAATAATTTCTACCAACACAATTTTCACTTGGATCGGCGCATTCGGCGACCGTATCGGCGCATTTCCCCCTTGCTTGGATCAATAACTATTCTGTGGGACGCAATTATTTTCTGAGTTATAGCTCTTCGCTGCATTGATGCAATAAGCTAATGGTACACAATAAGCTATATGTATGCCTTACTATCATTCAATTGGTTAAATAAAAAAGCTCTCCTTAAAAAGGAGAGCTTGAATATATAACACTCATACTGTCTCACTAATAACGTTCTGTAAGCCATGTTTTGTACCATAGTACTGCAAGCGACTAATGTCTCGTACTCAGGTGGTAATCATCTATCTACAGGCGTTTGCCTGTCCTTCCCGTTGTTCATTTCCTCAGGGAAAGTGCCCCTACCATCATTTGGGTTTCTCGCTCGCGGGGTTTACCTCGTTCCACCCTTTTCATTTCTGAAAAGGCTACGTCACTGTGGCACTTTCAAGGTATTCATGCCATATCCCGAAGGACTTAGGCATTTTCCCTGCCGTCAGCCGAGCATAAGCTCAGGCTGCCCTAGCTTATGAATTGGCTAGGCACGAACACTACAGGCATCTCAGCCTGTGCGAGCATGGACTTTCCTCTACAATATGAAAACATCTTGCAGCGATTACCCGAACGCTATTAATGATCACAAAGATTATTATATGAAATCTCTGTTGGAATAGCAATGGTTTTAAATAGGAAAAACTGATAATTCCTGTCAATCATACAACTTACTGCCAAAAACGTGCTTTTCCAGGTTGGATAATCTTTTTAAAATGTCAAAATTCGTTGTGCCGGCAGTTTGTGCCGCTGGCCGGCGTGAAGCTTCTTCAACCTGCTTCTTTAATCTCATATTTTCCTGCTGAAGTTCTTCAATTTCCTGATGGAATGCTTCATAGTCTTTTATAACCAAGTCTAAAAATTTATCTACATCCTCAGGTTTATAACCGCGCATAGCTGTTTTAAACTCTTTTTCCAAAATATCTTTTGCCGTTAATTTAATTTTATCGGATAGCATTACACTCACCTCGGTATATCGCCAATCATCATTATTATTTTTTCAAAAATATGGACTTTTGTCAATTTATCTATGCACTATTCAAACTTATCTCGCTGTGACAATTGTTCTTCTTCTACAATCAATTGTAAATCATAAAAGGTGATTAGTCTAATTTGATATTCATTTTCTTCTTCATATTTTTGGGCGGTTTCGTATAGGTATTTGGGACTGCCCTCTTTTTCCGAATCGTAAAATAGAAGGAGCACATCGCTTTTATTAACAAGAAAATGATTTTTAAGCCTGAACTGCTGCGGGTTTTCATATGGTTTCCGGGATACGGAGTCAACAAAATCAGCCTGGACAAGTATGGACTCATACCATTCTTTATTAGTATCCTTCCAGGATGCCTCCTGTTCCAAAAAAGGAGTAATGACTGCAAGCTGCAGTTCCGAATACCCTTCCAGCTGCAGGTCAAAAACAACTTCAGCAGCCCATAGTTCTGTTCCAAGCTGGCCGCTGATGATTACCCACTCCAACCCATCGTCAAGCAAAGAAAGCAAACTTTTCTTTATTGCAGTTTTTATGTAACCGACCGCGGGATCATCGTTCTTGAATATCCCGACCTCAAATGGTTTATACCCCGAAACAACTGCTACTTTAGACAAGATGCAAAACTCCTTAAAACATTTCTGGCTGATAATGCCGTATTTGTGTTGGGTGTTTTCCTCTAAAGAAGTTTATTCTTATAGTATGCGCTTAAACTGATAATTTTTCCAATAAAAAATATAGTTCTGTACCTTATTGATTTATACAGAACCATAAGATAAAGAACAAGGGCATATAGCCCTTGTTCTTTATCTTCCGTAAAAACTTGGCCCTTGCTTAGGTCCCATTCCCGGGCCAGTTGATGCTCCAGCTACTCCTGTTCCTGGGCCACCATATCCAGGACCCATTCCCATTCCAGGTCCCGGACCTCCAAATCCTGGTCCCATTCCTGGACTATATGCTCCTGCTACACCTGGTCTTGGCCCCACATTTACATTAGAGGTTGTCACCTCATTCACAACTGATTGAGTATGAGGATAGGAATGCTGATTCTCATAGTTAGTGTGGTTTACATGTGTATGGTGTGTAGGATGAATGTGCGGAACCACTACGTTTTGAAACGAATGAGTTACACAGCATTTTGTCGGATGAACAACTGCAGGCATTACCTGCGATGGTCTTGGTCTGCAATGCATGTAAAGATCCCCTTTCTGAATTGTATTTACACTAACAACCTATGTAAGAAAGGGGATTCTTGTACTAATGAAAATACCTAATTTAGCATAGTTTTTTAGGTTTTTGTTTAGAGCATACTGTAAAAACTGTCTTTTAGGTTGGAAAAAACGATAGCTGTAGTGAAAATTACAAGGAAGAATAAAAATAAAATTGCTTTATACATATTACCAGCCTCACTATATATTATTCCTAAAAAAGTACCACACAGCTACTTATTTTACCGCTTACAAGAGGTACAGACAACTAGGAAATAGTGGATTTTTTTGTCTGGAATATTAAAGTTTTATTACAAATAAAATTGCAATCAATTAAATGCTTTTTCTGTTCAGGCGTTCAAGCCTCTTTTCAAGCTCTTCCTCTTTTATACTTGTTTTTTCCTTTTCTTTTCCGGAGGTTTCTCCGTATAGCTCTAGTGCTTTTTCTGCATATACCATAGCCTGGTCGATATCTTTCAAACGATGCTCATAGATTTTAGCCAGCTCAATGCAAGAAATCAGCTTTGATTTCAGGCTGCCTCTGTCTGCTATGCTTTTCCATAATCTTGCCGCTTCAGCCCAGTTTTTATGTTTCTTATGCTCAAACGCCAATGCAAATCTTGCTTCCAGGGCTTCTTGGGTTTCGCCATCGGAAATTTTATTGAATGCTGTTTTTGCTTCTGATGATTCTCCCAAAGAAGAAAGCCATCGACCCACCTCAAAAACCTCGCGGGGCGTTTGCCTATCATCAAGCCGCAATATTTGAAAGGATAGATGTGTATATAAACTGATCAGCGATAAAATATCAATTTCGTTATGTTTTATTATCCCGAGCATGCCTTCAGGGTTTTTCCTTTCAACGAAGTCAAAATAAATCATGGGAGCGAGAAATCCTGGAATATCATCTTTTCGTTCAATACCCAAAACATCTTTTTCAACTGCAGCCAGCTTTATTCTCTCAAGCTTATGCTTCCACATTCTCCTTGCAGCATGGTATAAATCAAAATGCCCGAATGGAGGCAGTTTTGGTACATGTTCCCTGATCAGGGTATGCCTCGTTTTAACCTGGGGCCAGTCGAAAGCTTTCCCGTTATAGGTCACCATCGTTGAATAATCAATACTTCCGAGAAAGCTTTTATATAAAGGAATCTCGGCGCCTGGATGCGGGAGAATATGCTGCTTTAATTTTACTTTATTTCCTTTAAGGCTGGCTTGTCCGAGAAGAAAAATAGAATTCCCGGCCCCTCCACCCAAGCCTGTTGTCTCTGTATCAAAGAAAAAAATATTTTCCGGATCATGGCCAGCGGCAGAGAGCGGGTGTCTGATACTTGAAGAATTCCATGCCTCCACTGCGGCCGCAAATTGGCCAAATGAATAAATGCCATGCATTTGATCGAGACTATATTCCTTTTCTCTTACAAGACAATAGGAATCTTCAAAGTAAAATGGATATACCCCATCCTTTTCCCAATCCTCTTTATAGGGCACTTCTATACTGGGTTCCTGTTTCTTAATAGGAGCAGGCTTATTGCAATTGTCAGTGCCAAGGTGACTTTTTAGCCTGTTCAGCTTATTCTTAATGGACAATGTTATCACCTTCACTGCTTGTCGCATTTTTAAAGGAGGCAAGAATCCTAAGCACGTCTTTTTTTGCTGTTTCAGAGGAAGTATCCGTACCAATGCAGGAAGGGCAGCCATGTTCACAAGAACATCTGCTGACCATTTCCATGGTTTCATGCATAATGTGTTCAACTCCCCCAAATATCTTCTCGCTTAAACCCACACCGCCAGGGTACCGGTCATAGAAAAAGATTGTCGGTTTTTCATTATGGGCAGCCTTTACTTGAGGTACCACATGGACGTCCTGCGGGTCGCACATAACAAACAGAGGAACAATATGCTTAAGCGCATGCGCTGTTCCAATAAGGCCCTGCTCGAGCCGATCCTGTTTAAACTTTAAGGATTCTTCCTTTAAGGATAACCAGGTTGAGCTTGTGTGGAGCTCCTCTTCAGGCAGGGTTATTGGACCAGACCCTATATTTTCGTGGGTTTCAAACTTTATTTTTTTAAAAATCGTTGCCATCGCCACAACACTTACATCTCCAAATCCTATCTCGCCTATGGAAGAAATCCTTGATTTATCCTGTTCAAGTACCTTCAGTTCAACTGCCAGGTTGGCATCTGTGAAGTAGTCGACATCCACCTCGCGGACGAAGGCTTTTTTCTCTTCCCAGTCCAGTATTTCCACTTGAAATTGTGTCCCTTGATGGAGATAGATTGCTTCTTCATGGAGAAGGGTCATCGCAGAAAAACGATCCATTTCACCTATTACCTTTACATTGGCTACATCAGACTGGTCAATAATGACCACATTCTCCTGGGAAGCTGAACGGAGGCTGATATTATGGGCAGGAAAAGAGTCATTCATCCAGTAAAATTTATCTCCATTTTGATGGAGAACTCTTTCCTCTGCCAGGTATTCCAGAACCTCTTCCGTTTCAAAAGTGCCAAAACGCTCTCCAACATTAAATGGAAGCTCATAGGCTGCACATTTGATATGATCCACTAAAATAATGAGGTTGTCCGGGTTTATTCGGGCAGTCTCAGGGCTTTTATTAAAAAAGTAATCTGGATTTTGAATGACGTATTGATCCAGCGGGCTTGAGCTTGCAACCATGATGACAAGCGATTCGCCATGCCTTCTTCCCGCACGCCCTGCCTGCTGCCAGGAGCTGGCAATCGTACCCGGATATCCAGTCATGACACACACCTGAAGCTGTCCTATATCCACACCAAGCTCAAGGGCATTGGTACTTACAACACCATATATATCCCCTGACCGCAGCCCTTTTTCAATTTCGCGCCTTTCGGTTGGCAAATAGCCACCCCTGTAGCCTCGAATGGCTTTGGGGCCAAGCTTATGTTTGACAAGTTCCTGCAGATAGGACAACAGAATCTCAACTCTGACCCGGCTTCTTGCAAACACAATGGTCTGTATTTTATTTTTCAGGAGCTCCCCTGCCAACTTTCTCGCCTCCAGGGTGGCACTTCTCCTGATATTCAGCGGTTTATTGACAATAGGCGGATTGTAAAAAACAAAATGCTTTTTCCCGCTTGGGGCCCCATTATTATCGACCAGTTTGACCGTCTTTTCCGTTAGCTTCTCTGCAAGCTCGAGCGGGTTTGCAATTGTCGCAGAAGTACATATAAAAATTGGATCACTTCCATAGAACCGGCAAATTCTCCTTAGACGGCGAATCACATTTGCCACATGGCTTCCAAATACGCCTCTGTAAATATGGAGTTCGTCAATTACTACGTATTTAAGATTCTCAAACAAAGAAACCCATTTTGTATGATGGGGCAATATTGCCGAATGAAGCATATCCGGATTTGTAATGACCACATGGCCAGCCCTCCGTACCTTTTGCCGGATGTTGGCTGGGGTATCTCCATCATAAGTATAGCTATTTATATTCAATCCCGATTCCTGAATAATTTCATTGATTTCACTTTTTTGATCCTGTGCCAGTGCTTTTGTCGGAAACATATAAAGAGCCCGCGCGTTTGGATCATTCACAATCGTTTGAAGCACAGGAAGGTTATAGCACAGCGTTTTCCCGGAGGCAGTCGGTGTAACCGCTACAAGGCTTTGCCCCTTCATCGCAGTTTGATAAGAGGTTTTTTGGTGATTATAAAGCCTCGTAATCCCTCTCTTTAACAACGCATCCTTTAAAGATGGATGAATGTCATCAGGAAGCTCCGCTGTTTTTGCTTCTTTTTCCTCAATTGTATGCCAATGAACGATATTTTCTTTGTATTGCTGTTCAGAAATGAGTTCCTTCATTATTTCAGGCAGATTCTTGCGTACTTTCATCTTTTTCACCTCATATCCCTATTCTAGCGAATAAACGTTCGTTCTAACAGAAGAAACTCGTAAATTTCATTAACTTTTTCTGGCAATCTATAAGTTGAATTTTTTGCTAATTTACTGAAGGTATGACCTATGAGGAAATAGCATGCATTTTATATACTGACTATTCGAGGCGGGACCATGATGGGCCGTATACTTAAATAAACTGGTATGTTTCTAGAATTTAAATGGATATAAAACTTCTTCCTGTTTTTTGTTACAATAAGATTATTAGAACGGGAAGTATGAGGTGGATTATGAAAGCAGCAGAAATTAAGAAAGTTCTTTCTCAATTCTCCCTTTTTCGGGAACTTAACGATGAAGAACTTGATAAAGTTGTTGAGATTTCAATATCAAGGGAATGGAAAAAAGGAAGCCATGTTTTCCTCCAGGATGATCCTTTGGAAAATGTTTATTTTATTAATAACGGCAGAGTTAAGATATATAAAAGTGATATTAACGGAAAAGAGCAAATTGTAGCGATTTTGACCAAAGGCGAGATGTTCCCGCATGTAGGCTTTTTCCGGAAGGGCGGATATCCTGCTTTTTCCGAAGTACTTGAAAACGCCCAGCTTGTTGTGGTCCCAATTGCTCAGTTTGAGAAAGTTCTCATCGAAAATCCTGAATTATGCATCAAAGTATTTAAGGTGCTTGGTGAAAAAATTGTTGATCTGCAAGAAAGATTAGAGGCACAGATTTTAAATAATACTTATGAGCAAATAATTAAGCTGCTGGTACGGCTTGCCAAAATGCATGGACAGGAGCTCGAAGAAGGCTCCTTCATCCTAAAGGGCGATTTTACAAATAAGGACCTTGCCAATATGATCGGCACCACAAGAGAAACTGTCAGCCGAACACTAACAAAGATGAAAAAAAATAATTTAATTGAAACAGATAAGGATGGGCATTTAATCATTAAGCCTGATCAACTACTTGAAGAAATTTTTTAAAAGCCGCATCTAAGCGGTTTTTTTTATTCTTCAATAGCCTTCTCCATCAGGAACATTCACCCAATGGGCAGCATAAGATATGATGAATAATCCTGTATGAGAGGGGATGCATGTTATGGAAGATCCAAAGAAGAGAGAAAGAGACAGAAACGAGCCGTTTGGTGATTTAATGAAGTCCATGAATCAGCTATTCCATGAAAAGCCGGTGAAAGGGTTTCTGCAGACAATGGATGATTTTTTTAAGAACCCCTTCCCTTTTGCTTCTTCCTTCCATGTGGATGTTGCAGAAACAGAGAAAGAACATATCATTACTGCAGAGCTCGCAGGAATAAACAAAGAGCAAATCCAAATCGATATACTGGACAATTATATTACGATATCTGTTAAATCTGCTGAAATGGTAACGGAAGAGGATGAGAACAGAAAAATCTTCAGAAGACAGCAAAGCCTGCAGCGCTCCAGCCGTACAATTCCCCTTCCACAGCCGGTAAATGAAAATAAAGTAAAAGCGGTTTACCAAAATGGACTGCTGCAGATTACAGTGCCAAAACAGCAGGGAAAAAGAATACTTATTGATGAAAGCTGACCCGGACCACTGCCATAATGCAGCTGAGAAGCCTCTTCAATTGAGCTCTATTAAATTGTCTGGGTAAACAAAAACAAGCAGAGTGATAGACTGCTTGTTTTTGTGTTAAGAAATTCAATTTTAAGGACATTCAAACTGACCGGATATAAAAGTTTAACTGCTTGCTTTATTTGAAGTATCCAGCCAGTTATTAAAATAGCCAGTGGGAACGCTGAAATAGTCTTTGGTAAACCGGATAAATTCCTGTGTATCTACCTCTTTATAACGGAACTTTTGATAATAATCGGATAGATACTGCATACCCACTTCCTTAGGTGTTTCGCCCTTTTGCCTGTACTTTTCCTGGATCATCTTATAGATTTCCAGGGTTGGCTGGCCATATATAAAGCCAGTATGTTTTACCTCATCAAGCGGGACATTGGAATACTGCCTGCCAAGACCTTCTTCCTCAATTGCCTCCATTCGATAACGGGAGATTCCAAACGCCTGCGGTTCGGGCTGATTTTCACCAGCGTAATAATACATGGATGTGGCAAACTCTGTCATACCTTCATCAACCCATGCTTGGTGGTAGGGATCATTAGCTACCACTCCATAAAAATATTGATGGGCAATTTCATGGACGATGGATATATCATAAAATCGTTTATCCCCTATGTAAGGGTTGATGGTTACGATTCCGGGATACTCCATAAATTGGCCCTCATCTAGAACAATATCAAGCTGGTTATGGGGATACCCCCCTATGTTCTCCTGATAAAAAGACAGTGCTTTACGGGCGAGTTCGAGGGAAGCAGCCGGATCTTTGTCATGATTATTTCTCGTAAACAACCGAATTTTCACACCATCCTCAGCTTCCGTTTCATACATATCCATATCCTTCATGACAGCAATGAAAAAGTCCCTGACTCTCTCTGCTTTAACGGCTCCTTCATTCTTTTCCGCTTCAGGATCCTTTTCAGCAGTTGAAACAAATGAATATCCATTAGGCAGTTTATATGAAATTTTGAAATCGGAGAAGCCTGTATGGAAGGTTTCCAGCCCCTCTTTATAAGGCTCTTTATTCCACTTGCCATTTTGGTAAACCGCTGCCATGGGATACCATTGAGCAAGATAGTGGTTAGGGCTCACCTTTGAAAAACGGCTTCCTTTTTCAGGCACTGTAAAGCCATACTTTATGTTTACTTTGTGTTTAGCCCTATCTGCCATACCTTTACTGACAGGGATTGTTAAAGTATCGTCCTCTAATGTATACTCCGCTTTCTGCCCATTCAGGGTCACTTCATTGATTTCTGATTCAGAGGTTCCTTTAACGGATTCGAATTGATGCCCCTCTTTAAAGACATTGGGTATAAAGTAAAATACAAGTTCTTCCCACTCCTCGTCCGATTTATTTTTTAATTGGATATCCGCTTCAGCTGAAAAGATCCCGTTTGCATCCATTTCCAAATTAAGGGTGTATTCAGCCTGGCTGCCGCTTTTGACACCTATATCCGCGTCCTTTGTAGCTGTCACATAAATACCGGCGCCAGCAAATGCAATTACCAGCGCGCCTAGAGCGATTTTGGGAGTGGAAAGCGTCCAAAAACTTCCCTTTGCACCATACTGCTTTCTCGCTGGAATCACTTGGGGCTCATGCCCAGTCTTAATCCACGGTGTACGCTGGTAGTTGGAATGAAAACGATTCTTCAATCCATTGGCAAGCAGGCTAAAGGATGCAGTCGTAAATAAAAGGACGATTAACGGCACAAGCAGAATATGGGTGCTTCCATAAATATTCCCTCTTGCCTGGCCGACGAGTCCCGCCAGTTCTTTTGTGACAGATAGATAGATGACCGGATCATATCTCATGATCGTACCGCCTATAAAAATATTCATGAGAGCAAGCTGTCCCATAAGGGCAATCACATAGACAATCTCCAGAATGAACATGACTAAAAAAGATTCCTTTAATTGCGGAAAGATGTGCTTCCATATGAGTCGGTGTTTGCCTGCCCCGAGTACCCTTCCAGCATCAATATAAACGGATTGATATAGTTCGGCTGTTTTAAGTCTTACTGACGAAACAATACTAGGAATACTGATTACCGATGCTATAATTATAAAATAACCAATAAGTGTACTGGTTTCTAAGGAGCTGTTAAAGCTAATCGGCGATAGAAAAAAATATAGAATTAAAAAAAGAGGGACATAGCTCCATGCATTTTCGAAAGCAATCATCCATCCCGGAGTTTTTTTCCAGGTTCCAATATACAAACCGATAATTGTCCCAAATAACATTTTAATGGCGGTGACGGCTGCAGCTATAAAGACCGTATATCGAAGCCCATTCAGTATCATGGACATTAGATCATAGCCCCATTTGTCAGTGCCTAGAGGGTAGGAGTCTGTTTCAAAAGGCTCCATCGGCGGTGCCAGCACTTTTCCATTTGTATATTGCGTTTCAAGTGTCGATGTCAATGAGTGCGGAGCGATCATTGGGCCAAAAATACAGAAAAAAAGCAATACCGTGACCAGGAAGGTCCCAATATATAATAAGTAATTTACCTTTAGCAGCCTATTCATAAATAAAACCCCGTTTAAACAGATAGAATAAAAGCCTAATTGAAACATAGACAATAAGAGATATTAAAAGCATGGCAAATAATCCAATTGCAATTGGCTGAACTTCATGGCTTTGGAAAACAAACTTTGTAATACCAGAGACATTCATTATGTATTCAATAATAAATAAATTGCCGATAGCCAGAGAAATTACTTTAACAAGCTCAGCTTTAATGAAAGGCTCTATATTTTTATAGACATGCTGAAAATTTATGTAACTCAAGCCCATACCCTTCGCAACAGCCGTTTTAATATAATCTTCACCGCTTGTTTGATAGTACTTTACCGATACGAGCTTAAACAAATATAACGTAGGGGCAATAGCCACAAGCATAGTTGGGAACCATGTGTTAAGTGCACCCCCATCCGGCCTTAGTGAAATCACTCTTATCCCCGTCACTTTATATACTTTTACCGCAAGAATCATGGACATGACGATGATAATGAAATCAGGGATTGCTGCAAGGATATTAAACATCATGCCAAAGATCTTCGTTGGCCGGAACCTGCTTATAAATACACCAAATAACAGGCTAATGAATACTGCTGAAATCACACCAGTTAGAACAATTTGTAAACTGGTTAAAAAATTATCTCCGATATCCTCTGCTATCGGCCGGGTTTGCCTGCCCAGCTGATATGATCCAAGGCTCCCATGGCTTATTTCCATGATAAAATCCCCATAAATCTCATGCAGGCTGCCAAAATTCCATTCAAGGCCTCCTTCCATCGGATCTACTGAAACGATTTTCGGCAAAGCTGCAAGAAGTAATATTAAAACAAATATAATAAATATTTGCTGTACAGCTCGAACCATAATCCCCCCCCCTTTAATGACTTCTAGTCATTTTTCTATTTTTTCATTTTTATCTAAATTTTGTCAATTATTCATCTGTAAATGATAGATATATTTTACTGCATATTTTGATACATTGTATGTAATGCAATATCTCTGTAAGTATTGTCTACTGTTTTCCGGTCCAGTTAACATTGTGCCGAAGTAAACAATGCGCAAGAACATAGTCATTGCAATAAATAGACCAGCTATTCTATTTTCAAATATATTCAATCTTTTTTCAAGTCTGATTTTTTATTACAACAAAAAAAGGCCTGAACGGCCTCTCTAAAACTAAACTTTAAATATGCCACCCAGCCCTTTTACCATCGACGAGACCTGTGTTACAGCATTCATCATTTGGCCAGCTGTATCCACCATCTTATTGAGATCCAGTGAGCCATCCTGTGCTTTAAATGAATTCATGATTGTCTGGACTCCAGAAGGCTGCTTTGGTATGAATGATTGTTTAGGATACGGGTTCATATAGGGGTAAGGAGGTACGGGCTGCTGCTTAGAATTAATTCCATAGTAACCTTCAGATTCTAATGGATTTTGGAAGATACTAGGATTTTTCGAGGCTTGAGCAGGGTGAAAATTGGACTCATAGCCCTGTGCAGGATATGGATTAGGGCTATAACTTGGCTGTACATCCTGCATCGGATATGGGTTAGGGCCAAAATTTGACTGTGCATCCTGCATTGGGTATTGTCCAGGGTAAGGCTGCTGGTAGGTCATTCCATATGGTGCATAATAAGGATTCCACTGCCCCGATGAACCCTGATAATCATGCATTGGCTGTTGCCTCATATAGTGTTGGCCATTCATCCCCAAATAGAATGGATCACTGGAAGGAAACTGCTTCCAATGCCCGTATGGCTGGAAATGGCTGGCTCTATTTATTTTTCGGCCAAACATGGGCAAACACCCTCCTTATTACAATAATAAATGTAAGGTACTCATTAGTTATGGTATAGGTATATCGCCTAACTCCTCTTCATCAATACAATATATGTAATACATGCCCAAAGTGTGAAAAGCCGGAATCTTTAATGCTCTTCCATCTCATCAACATTTTTATGAGTGCCTGCCGATAGGTGAATTAATAATTTTGGAAGCGTTTTCCGCTTTTGTCTAACCATGCAGAAACGTGTCGGAAGTTTGATTTTTTTAAAAACGATGAAAAATTAATTTTCATGTTAGGATATAAAAAAACAAACTATTTCTTGTCCCCTTATTCATGTCCACGGTACTGCGAGGAATCTGTTCTTCACGAATCAATATTTAAGAGGAGGCATTATCAAATGAATGTTCACGAACTAAAAAAGAAGTTTCAGCAATTACGGGAGTATACTCCTGAAAATGTTAATGAGTTATTGGATTTTGCCAAAAAGGCCTATATCCATAATGAAATTTCCAGTACAGATTATCGCAATCTTGTTCGTGAGCTCGAAGCTCAAGGAGCAGCCGTTCCGGAAAGCTATAAAGATAGCTCCCTCCATGATTCCATTAATGTTTAAAGTCGAAGAGGAGAACCGATCAGGTTCCCCTCTTTTCTTCTGTCAGTAAACCTATCAATTGCTTTAACACATACATTGCTGAGTTAACATAATTTATGAATCTTGTTTTGCTTGTTTCTGGGTAAAACGCCTGAATGGAAACCATTTCGATATGCTCTGAAGCCGAGTCAATTTGCTGCGGATAAAGATTTTTCGGTTTATGCCTATTAACCCACTCCACGGCTTCTTTCTTCCAGCTATCATTTATGGCTTTAACTTCATCTGCAAAAGGCTTCACTTCGTTATAGAAGTCAGCCTTTTCCCCTGACTCCTTTACACTTTTATACTTGTCATCGGAGGTTTGTACATATATTACTAACTGTTCTGTTAATTGCAGCAGTTCTAGTTCATTTCCCATTGATCATCAGCTCCAAAAATAAAAGTAGCTATTATAAATTAGCTACTGAATGTTATTGCTATTTTATTTCACTTAAAAGCCAAGTTCAAGCTGCATGCTTTTGGACCCTGTGGCATTGTTTGTCTCAGACTTTGTTTCGGAGAAGGCTGTTAGTTCATTTTCAATCGTTTCGAGTTTATTTCCACAGACTGTGATTTTATCTGTCTGATCTTCATACCAGTTTTGGCGAAGGCCTGATAAATTTGATTCCAGAACGCTTTCAAGCTCCTCAAGCTGGTCATATATTTCTGTCAGCATAGCAAGCAATTCTCTTTTTTCAACGATTTTCCCTTGCATGTTAAAACCTCCCCATTCTTTTCTCCATGCTTTCTTCATCACCTAATTTATTCTGGAAGCAATGATGATTTTTTTGCTGTGTGCCTACATATTTCTCTCTGGGAATGAGGTTTCCTTCATGGCTGACAAAACTAGAAGAGATTCGCCAAAGAAAGTACTAATTTGCATGAAAAATTCTTTGTTTCGACATCCGCCAAGGAATGAAAAAAAAGCCATTGAACAAACTAAATATCGGAGGTGTTTACTAATGGCAAAAAAAGAAAAACAAAATAAGGTTCAACCTAAGAAGATGGAAGAAACTAAGACTGGCTATGGAAATAAAAAACTTGAAGGCCCTGACCGTCCATCAACATAAGAATCTAAATCCGAAAAGCAAGGAAAATTCCTTGCTTTTTTATTTGGAATTAAACAGATTCCCCAACCATGCTGCTGCTTTCAGCTGCTTTTGTTTGTGCAAATACCACTCTGTTATATGGACTGGATGTCTTTGACTTACTGTTTCTTTTTGCCATTCTTTCCTAATTCGCTTTTTAGCAGACCAATCATTAAATTGATGAATGTGATGGGTAATTATTGGGTATGTACAACGTAGGAAAGGAGTATTTCTTGGTGCCCTCCTCTTAAAATATTTTTCATAATCGTGCCTTGAGCCTGTATGGATTGTGGTGGATGCGAATTCATAAATAGCCGTATAATAACCAGGATCAAACAAAATTTCAGCTAGTCTTTTCCCGAGATCTATCCTTTTAGATACCGACCTAAAGCCGTTTACACTGGCTCCGTATAATTCACCTTTACATGTAGGGAAGATAACCGAGCTAAAATGAAAATAATCCTGAAAGAAAAAAAGCACTGAATGAAAAACTTTATTTTTATAAACAGGGTGCTCCATCACGGGCTTTTGGATAACATTCTGTTCGTTGATAATAAGTGAAATTATTAACCTCTTTTTATTTCCTTCTCCCCAGAAATGCAGCCATTCCCGTTCCATAAATGAAGAAACATGAAAAGTTTTTAATAAATGAAACATTGGCCGATTCATTTTCGTCGAATAATGATAGAGGAGCAATTGAGGATAAGCGTCCTGAAAGATCATCCAATTCGCTCTTTCATAAGTGAGGTAAAGCATATCCCTCACCTGCTTCCCAATAAGTTTTGGAAAGCAGCTGCCTTCAAGATCGCACATATTCCATCCCGCATTACGTGACACCATGGAGGCAAGAAAAGCCCAGCATATTTCCGGGTGCTCCTTATAAAAATTTAAATAGGCATCAGTCCTGGAGATATTATCAATATTATTTTTTGCAGTCATTTTGTTAATGTGCTCTATTAAAAATTGCTCGTTTTCTGCAAAACGGGAAAGGGTATACTTTCCAGGGAAAGACATGCATTTCACCTCAGGAAATGAATAGATATTAACGCAGATTAACAGCTTAAAACTTTATCGAGCTGAAATTAAGTTAATGAGGGCAACTGCCCATAATGCCCGATTTGTTGAACACAAACTAAAAAACGCCGCATCGTATAGGACCATCTTAGTGACTGCGTTTAACGGGCCTAACTAACCATAGGCGGAAAATAACGGAAGTTTCACTTAGCGTTTGTTAATTAGAACTTTTTATTCAACCAAAGATTGCTGACTTTTGTTATGATAGGGAGTAGTTTAAAACGGGGTGACTGCATGAATTTTCATTATCCGAATGGCAGGAGATATGTTCCTGCTGCAAAAAGTACAAAAACAATAAAAGCAGAGAAAAAATGGTCCTACAGCAATCGCGGGATGACTCTGGAGGAAGATATTAATGAAACAAATGAGTTTTATTTAGAACACGGCATAGCTTCAATCCATAAAAAGCCTACGCCTGTCCAAATTGTACAAGTGGATTATCCAAAGAGAAGCGCAGCTGTAATCAAAGAGGCGTATTTTAAACAAGCATCAACAACAGATTATAATGGTGTTTATAAAGGGAAATATATTGATTTTGAAGCGAAGGAAACTCAAAACACCACCTCTTTTCCGCTTAAAAACTTTCATGAACACCAAGTTAAGCATGTGGAGAAGGTATTAGCCCAAAAAGGAATCTGCTTTGTAATTCTTCGCTTTTCAGCAACTGAAGAAGTATATTTCTTAGAGGCGCATTACTTGCTCTCCTACTGGAAGAGAATGAAGGATGGAGGAAGAAAGTCCATTACCAAGGCAGAAATTGAAAGCCACGGGCATCACATTCCGCTTGGATTTCAGCCCAGAATTGACTATATTAAGATAATAGATTATCTTTATAACCTTAACTAATAATTTTTCAGTTTGATTGTCAGAAAGGATGAACATATATATGGCAGAAAAATATCAATCAAGAGAGGAGCGCCGCAAACAGCAATCCAAGCCTAAAAATAAGGGCAAGAAAAAAGCTTCAGGTACTTTTAAACGCATTTTTCTCATTTTAATTGCTCTCGGAATCGCTGGAATGCTTTTAGGTGCTGGCGCATTTGCTTTCATGGTTAAGGATGCTCCCAAGCTTGATGAAAAGCTGTTGAAGGATCCGATTTCCTCGCAAATTTATGATATGGAAAACAATTTCATTGTAGATGTAGGCTCTGAAAACCGGGATTATGTTGCCTATGAAGATATACCCAAACTTGTTGAGAATGCCTTTTTGGCAACTGAGGATGTCCGTTTTTATAAACACAATGGGATGGACTTAATCCGATTAGGCGGGGCAGTTATTGCTAACGTAACCCGTGGATTTGGTTCAGAAGGAGCCAGTACCATTACCCAGCAGGTAGTCAAGAACTCATTCTTAAATAATGATAAAACGCTTAGCAGGAAAGCACAGGAAGCATGGCTTTCCTTCCAGCTTGAGCGAAAGTATACAAAACAGGAAATTTTCGAAATGTATGTCAACAAAATATACATGTCAGAAGGCCATGGTGTCCTAACAGCATCAAAGATCTTTTTTGATAAAGAATTAGATGAGCTGGAGCTGCATGAAGCTGCCCTATTAGCAGGCATGCCGCAAAGTCCCAACAACTACAATCCATTCGATTATCCTGAGAAAGCAGAAAAACGGAGAAACATTGTGCTTTCACTTATGAATCAGCATGGTTTCATTTCCAAGGAAGAAATGGAAGCAGCTCAAAAAGTGCCTGTTGAATCCACTCTCGTTGCAGAAGATAAAAGGGAAACTGATGAATCAAAGTATGATGCTTTTATTGATGTTGTGTTAGATGAAGTAGAAAAGAAGTACCCGGATCTCGATCCCTATTCTGATGGGTTAAAAATTTATACAACCCTGGATCCTAATGCCCAGAAGCATGTTGAAACAATTTTAAATACAAATGAGGCTGTTGAATATCCAGATGATGAGTTCCAGGCCGGCATCACCCTTCTAGATACTAAAACAGGTGAAATCAGGGCGATCGGCGGAGGACGAAACCAGAAAGTCAAACGCGGGTTCAACTTCGCCGTGGACCAAAAGAGACATGCGGGTTCAACATTTAAGCCAATTGTCGATTACGGCCCTGCAATCGAGAATTTAAAATGGGGTACCTACCATACAATTGTGGATGAACCTCATACGTATACAGGCGGAACAGAAATCAATAACTGGGATGGAAGACATATGGGCCCAATGTCCATGCGTGAAGCGCTCGCACGTTCACGGAATATCCCAGCCCTGAAAACTTTACAGGAAGTAGGATCTGATAAAGCCCTTGAATTCACCAAGAAACTAGGGATTCCAATGGATGAAATGTATGAATCCTATTCAATCGGTGCTTATGAGGTTTCTTCCATGCAGGTTGCCGGAGCTTATAGCGCTTTTGGCAACAATGGTTTTTACACGGAGCCACATGCAGTTAAACAAATTGAAATGCGTGATGGAACAAAGCTTGATTTAAAACCTGAATCTGAAGTTGTCATGAAGGATTACACAGCATTCATGATTAGTGACATGCTGAAGAGTGCTGTGAAGTCTTCCTATGGAACAGGCAGATTGGCTGACGTTCCCGGCCTCCCTGTTGCGGGGAAAACCGGGACTACGAATTATTCAAAAGAACAAGAACAAGAATTTGGAGTTCCAGACGGCGCCGTGCCAGATGCCTGGTTTGCTGGTTATACGACTAACTATACAGCGGCTATTTGGACGGGATATCAAGATAGAAAGAATTATATAAATGCTGGAGCTGACCAAAAAATTGCCCAAAAGCTGTTTAGCAATTTAATGGCACATGTGTCCCAGGGCAAAGAAACAGCAGACTTCAAAGTTCCTAAGACTGTGGAAAAGGTAGCGATAGAGAAAGGCAGCAACCCTGCTAAACTGGCAAGCCCATTCACACCAAAGGACCAGATTATTTATGAATATGCTGTAAAAGGAAATGCTCCAACAGAAGTATCCGAGAAATTTGATAAACTGGACTCCCCTTCCAATCTCGGAGCAAGCTATGACCAGGCAACAAATGAAATAACACTGACTTGGGAATATCCAGAAGATGCAGAAGGTACTCAATTTGAAATAACCGTATCGGTGAATGAAGGTGGTGACCAGCAGCTGAGCGTCACTTCTGAAAAAGGCTTAAAGGTGGCCAACCCGCAGCCGGGAGCTGTATACACCTTTAAAGTAACAGCCATTCGAGGAGACCAGCAAAGTGATCCTGCATCTGTCAAGGTTGAAATCCCTGACCCAAGCATCATTGAGGAAGATGATGCTGAAGGAGAAGAACAGGACGATACCGGTGAAGATGGCCAGGATGGCCAAGACGGCGATCCTGGCGGTAACCAGGATGACGGCGGTTCTGAAGAAGATGGCGGAAATGAAGAAGACCAAGGTGACGGAGAAGGTGACGGCACCGGTGAAGGTGAAGGTGGCGGCGACGGTACTGGAACTGGAGATGGCGGCACCGGCACCGGCACCGGTACCGGAACAGGCACTGGAGACGGCACAGGCGGCAATACTGGAGGCTCTGGAACTGGAACCAACAGTAACTCTGGTTCTGGAACTGGCTCAGGGTCTGGATCAAGTTCTAACAATTAAAGTAAATCAAAAAAGCTGACTCGAATATGAGTCAGCTTTTTTGATGTTGAGTGTGATTCGGGGTTTTTGTATGGACTCAGGGGTTACCTGAGGATTCCTTGATTTGGGCGCACGTTGTACTTGTTTCCGCGCGGGTTTCACCCTTTCCTGCGCGGCTTTTTCTGATTTGTGCGCGGATCCGGGGGTTTCGCGCGGGGTTTCTTAATTTGTGCGCGCGTTGAACTCTTGGTTTGGGCGCGCGTTGAACTCGTTTGCGCGCGGCTTTCTCGAATTTCCGGAGGATCTGTTTTTCATAAACACATCTAAATAAAAAAAGCGCCTATTTTCCAGGCCCTTTCTTCTTTATATTTTCCAATGTAATATGCTTTATATAGTGCTTTTCCATTTCAGCCATCAGTTCGGACAGCTGGATATAGGCGTGGTATAAAGCTGGACGCTTTAATATAAAATCGAGTCTTTCCTTAAGGTTAACCGGCTTTATCTTTAAATCCCCAAACTCCGCCTGAAAATCAACAGGCTTGCCGTTTGTCCAAAATAATAGCTGCAGAAATAACCCAATTGCTGTTTTCATTGGATCTTCGGCACCTTTTTGGTTTCGATTTGCGAAGTGCTCATCAAGAAGCCTTTTATGTTCTTTCCATTCCTCCAGGAGCACACGGATGCACTTCTCTTTTTTTTCCCAAGGCTTTAAAGCTTCCACCCCAGCGTAGTATGCAGCTTCATACAAAAATAGCGGGTGAATGTGCTGCGTTTTAAGCATTGATTCATCTGCTGTAATCAAATCTTGCGGCTTATTGAATATAGGATGGCAAAGCTTAGCTGAAAGGGAGATGATTATCTGACTATTCATTTTTCTTGCTTACCCTTCATGCGCTTTTTTCCTTCCCTGCATAGGTCGAGAAGAGGGCAGATTTCGCATTGCGGATTTTGTGCCTTGCAATGGTACCTTCCAAAGAAGATCATGCGATGATGGGTCACGGACCATTCATCCATTGGCACCTTTTTCATTAATGTTTTCTCCACTTCTAGCACGGAGTCCTTCCAGCGGCAGAAACCAAGCCTTTTGCTGACACGTTCTACGTGAGTATCAACTGCAATAGCTGGGACACCGTAGGCAACAGATACAACTACATTTGCCGTTTTACGGCCAACACCCGGAAGCTTTGTCAGCTCATCCCTGTCCTGGGGCACTACTCCATTATATTCATCAAGGAGCATCCGGCAAAGTTTTTGAATATTTTTTGCTTTATTCCGATATAGGCCAATTGAACGGATATCCTCCTGCAGCTCTTCTATGGGGACCTCAAGATAGTCCTGAGGAGCTTTGTATTTTTGAAACAGATTTCTTGTCACTTTATTTACCAGTGCATCCGTACATTGGGCAGACAAGGCGACTGCTATTACAAGTTCAAATGGATTGGAATGATTTAATTCACAGTGTGCTTCCGGGAACATTTCTCCCATCGTATCTAGGCAATATCGAATTTGTGTTTTATTTAACAAAGAAATCACCACTTACCGTTTGTCTATTTTTTCCATCAGTTTAAATTTACTGTTCAAGCCAATTGTAAAAAGGAACTGACTTCGCTGTCTGGGAAGGCATATCTTCTTTTTTATTTCTTTGCTGAGATTGGTTCTGCCTGAATTTTTTTCCATAGCTTTTTGCTTGTTCAATTGTCTTGATGCCGTTCTTTTTCCATTCAAATAAAATTCTGTCTATATATCTGAAGTTTAGCTTTCCGGACAGGACAGATTCTCTTAGTGCCGCTTTGATTATGTGGGGATCATGGTGGTCATCGTCCATCCATAGTGCAAGTGTCTCGCATTCAAACGGTGAAAGCGGCCTGCCAAACTCCCTTTCAAAGCATGTATACAAGTCTGTTTCGTCTTGCTGCAGCTTAACCGCTTCTTCCTTTTTGCCGCTAAGAAGAAATTGGTCGATAAGCTTCTCCCAAAGCGGATCAAGATGGTATTTTTCAAAACGGATGCCATCAGCTGAATAGCTGTCCTTAATCTCAATGTAACCTTTTTGAATTAATTTTCTTAGCATCTCCGTACATTCTGAAACAGATATAGTCATGCGGGAAGATAATTCAACTGGGGTGGGAAACTCATTCCCATGTTCAATAAAGGAAATTACATGAAGTAATAAAACGAGTTCATGTTCATTTAGATTCATTTCTTTGTATTGGGTTAACAGTACTCCAGGGATGGAAATATTCCCTTCCTGAAGCCATTTCAATAAACTGTTTTTTGACATTTGGGACACCTCCTTTTAAGTATATCATGAACATAAGGGCTAAAGCGTGGAGAATTACCGGTAAGTTTTCCATGAAATTTTATCTTGACTGACTGGCAAGACTTAATAGTCATGCTGACCGGCAATCAAACTTCAGAATGTTCTTTCGATATCGAAAGAAGCAAAAAATCCGCGGGAGGCGGATTTTTCACTTTACCCAATATTCATTTTTTCCGGGCTAACGGGCAGTTACATTATGGATATAAACGGTTTAGCAAACGAGGGAACGGGATTGTTTCACGTACATGCTCCACTCCGCTGATCCATGCAACTGTTCTTTCAAGGCCAAGGCCGAATCCGGAATGCGGTACGGAACCGTACTTGCGCAGTTCAAGATACCATTTGTATGCATCCATTTCCAAATTATGCTCCTCCAGGCGCTTCTTAAGAAGATCATAGTCATGGATACGCTCAGAACCCCCAATTATTTCTCCATAGCCTTCAGGAGCAATCAAGTCTGCACATAATACAACATCTTCCCGTGAAGGATCAGGCTGCATATAGAAAGGCTTCAGGGATGTTGGATAATGCGTGATAAAGACTGGCTTTTCATAGCTTTCAGCAATAGCTGTCTCATGCGGAGCACCGAAATCATCACCCCATTGGATATCATCAAAGCCTTTTTCCTTAAGGAATTTAATAGCTTCGTCATATGTGATGCGCGGGAATGGAGCTGTTATCTTTTCAAGCTTGTCTGTATCGCGGCCAAGCGTCTTAAGTTCAATTGCACAATTTTTCATAACGGATTGCACAATATTGGATACATATTCTTCCTGAACTTTAAGGTTATCTTCGAATTCATAGAAAGCCATTTCAGGCTCAATCATCCAGAATTCAATCAAATGGCGGCGCGTTTTGGATTTTTCAGCACGGAAAGTCGGCCCAAACGAAAATACTTTTCCAAGCGCCATAGCAGCAGCTTCCATATAAAGCTGTCCACTCTGTGATAAATAGGCATCTTCATCAAAATATTTAGTCGCAAAAAGCTCTGAAGTTCCTTCCGGTGCACTCCCTGTTAAAATTGGCGGGTCTACCTTGGAGAATCCCTGCTCATTGAAGAATTCATAAGTTGCACGGATAATTTCATTTCTAATTTTCATTACCGCATGCTGGCGGCGGGAGCGCAGCCATAAATGGCGGTTATCCATTAAGAACTCAGTTCCATGTTCTTTTGGAGTAATAGGGTAATCCACAGCCTGATGAATGACTTTAAGCCCGGTTACAAGGAGCTCGTAGCCGAAAGGCGAACGTTCATCTGTTTGAACCTTGCCAGTAACATATACGGAAGATTCCTGTGTTACTGACTTTGCTCCTTGGAATACTTCATCAGGGACTTCAGCCTTCACGACTACCCCCTGAATAAATCCTGTTCCATCACGAAGCTGCAAAAAAGCAATCTTTCCGCTTGAGCGCTTATTGGCAATCCATGCTCCAATGGTAACTTCCTGGTCAACATATTTATGTACTTGAGAAATTGTTGTTTTAGTCAATTTATGTTCCCTCCAAAAAATCTAGGCAATCACTTCTTATGTATCGCTATATATTATACCTTCCAGCCCTCTGACAAGCAATAATAGAGAAATTTACGGCCTGAATAACGATATTTTTCTTTAGATAACACTGAAGAAGGCCGGATATCATCCGGCACTCCAGCAAACAATTACTTCATATTCTTTTCAACAAAGCTATGCATACGTTCAACTGCTTTTTCAAGCAAATCAAGAGACGTTGCATAGGATAATCGGATATTTTCAGGAGACCCAAAGCCAGAGCCCGGAATTACAGCAACCATCGCTTCTTCCAAAAGAGCTTTTGCAAAGTCATCAACATTTTCAAAGCCTGTCTGTTCGGCAGCCTTTTGTACATTTGGAAATAAATAAAATGCTCCTTGAGGTTTAACACAAGTAAAGCCTGGAATTTTAATTAATTTATCATAAATGATGTTTAAGCGATGCTCAAAAGCTTCCCGCATTTCTGCAAGCATATCCTGGGGGCCAGCATATGCCGCAATGGATCCGTATTGTGCTGTTGTTGTCGGGTTGGATGTGCTATGGCTGGCAAGATTGGTCATCGCTTTAATGATTTCCTTATTTCCTGCAGCGTAGCCAATTCTCCAACCTGTCATGGAATGCGACTTGGATACTCCATTAATAATAATGGTTTGCTCTTTAAGTTCTGGTGAAAGCTCTGCAATGGAAGTATGCTTATGGCCGCCATATACCAATTTCTCATATATTTCATCTGATATTATTAAAACATTATGATTTAGGCAAACGTCTCCCAATGCCTTTAATTCATCTGCAGAATAAAGCATTCCTGTCGGATTGCTTGGCGAATTGATAATCACTGCTTTTGTTCTATCAGTGATGCTTTCAGACAACTGTTCCGGCGTAATCTTATATTCATTTTCCTCTTTTCCCACTGCATAAACCGGCACTCCGCCAGCAAGTTTAACTTGCTCAGGGTAACTAACCCAGTATGGAATCGGGATGATTACTTCATCCCCTTCGTTAAGCAATACCTGGAAAAGGGTATATAAGCCATGTTTTGCCCCGCTTGTAACGATAATTTCCGAAGGGTCATAATCAAGGCCCTGGTCCTTTTTAAACTTGGCTGCAATTTCTTTCTTTAAAGCTGGAAGCCCTGCAGAAGGGGTATATTTTGTATGTCCTTCATTCATGGATTGGACTGCAGCATCAATGATATGCTGAGGGGTATTAAAATCTGGTTCCCCGGCTCCCAATCCAATGACATCATGTCCCTGGGATTTTAATTCCTTTGCTTTCGCAGTAATTGCTAAGGTTGTTGATGGTGTTAATGCTATAACTCGCTGTGCCAGTTGAATCTCCATTGTGATTCCTCCCGTTTTTTCCTGCCGCCGATCAAGACTTTAATTAGGTTCGGCTTACAGGTTTTCGATTTTTTTCAGCCATTCTCCTGTTTTAAAATCTATATAGTAATAATTTATTAAATCACCTTTGGAACGATAATGAATTTCCCATAAGGGAATATTTTTCTCCATACCGAGGCGCACGGACATAATTTCAGCAGGATTCTTTTCCTGTTTAAGCCTGTTAATGGCTTCCTTGCTGGATATTCCATCAGATTGTCTTCGCGTAACTATTTTTCCGTTTTTCTCGGGAACCCACACAAATATGTTAGTTCCTTCTGCATCCTTGCCTTCGATTACATAGTAGGTTTCAGTGCCATGGTATAAATGGAAATCTTCAATCTCAGTAAGATCTGTTTCCTTTTTTGCAAGCTCCACGGCTTTTGATTCGGCCGCATTTACGGGCTTCATGCTGTTGAAGTAAATCCAAGTGCCTGCACCAATGCAAATAACAAGCAGAACTAGTATGGCTATTAAAGCTTTTTTCATTTTTTAATCACTCTTTTATGTACGATAAATGGTAAAAATCGCTTTATTTTGGTCATCCTGATCAAGCGCCAAGCCGAACATCAGGTCTTTTTCCTTCAAGGTTCGGTTTAGTGCATCAACAATTTTATACAGATCCGGGCTTTGCTGGATTTTAACTGTAGATAAAACCTCAATTTTACTTTCCATTCTGGAATTCCTCCTCAGCCTCTACAATATTTGTAACTTATATACCTTACCCTTTAGGTTAAAATATACTTACAAAGAAATACACTCTATAACAGTATACCAGCAGAATATGTTTCCTTGTATCAAACAAATACAAATTTTCTTCTAGTCCACCACATAATGCTGCGCCCTGAGCGCAGCCTTTTTCATTACAGAATAAATGCCTTACAAAGAATCTCCAGGAAGAGAATTTCCTGGAGGTTCCCTATAAAGCTAACTGTACTATTTATATTCCCCTTCCTGGAAAATCGTAATGACTTCATAGTTAATATCTGTAAATTTGATCGTGACAGTTCCATGCTTCCTTGTATAATATACATCAACCCATGCATCATTTAACAGTCCGAATAAATCAGAAGCCGGTTTTATTGATGACTTATGGAATAAGATGGCAATCTGCGGATCCATATGTTTAACCATTTGTTCTGAAATGGATCCTTCCTTTCCAAAGTCAGGAAGTTTTACGATATTGACATTGGATAAATCCTTCTTCATAAATACTTCTTTTGCTTTGTCACTAGTTGAATTCATGAATAGAATCCGATGTCTTGCGAAAGTAAAGGAAACATCCATTCCGTCCCCAGTTTCATTCCCTTCATAAAGAACTTCAGTATGAAGTCCGGGAAGAAGCTGCTGTTCAGTATCATGGCTCCAGGCATGAATATTAATATCGCCTAAATCAGCTTTTCCGTCTTTTAATTGAGAAGCAATGGGTTCCCCTGCTATGACCTGCTTTACATCATATTCTTTTATTAGCCAGGCGAGGCTTGACTCATTGTATAGTTCCTCATCTGTCAGAAGAATTGTCGATATCTGATTTGTCCTATAAAGCTGCAGAAGCTTTTTTAATTCAGGTTCAGTCCCGGGGCCGCCAGTGTTGATCAGGATATTTTGATCATTGCCATGGTGGATCAAGGATGCTTCTCCATCGGATAAAGAAAAAAAAGTAATAGCAAGCTCATCGCTTTTAAGTTTTAGATCAATGCTTTCCACTTTAACCGGAACAGCAGGTGAGTCCTTCGGTATGTAGTACCAATTAGTAAACATCAGCAAAAAGGCGAACAACACTTTCATCTATTCATTCCTCCTACCCTATGAACAAAAACGGAAGCGGGCATATGCATAAGCGTGAACCTTTCTACAAAGTCAGTTCCACCTTACATAAATTAACTTCCCAACAAATATAGAATGTGTTATTCATGCGAATTTATCCTGCTTCAAAGGTCTTTGCCAATGTTCATAAAATAGGTTGCAAATTATTCGATTTTGTGATGGGATTCTTAATTGATAGGCATCCCCCATAGGGCTAAGATTATCTTTAGCAACGCCTTCCAGCGGCTTTCACATAAAAAGTTCAGCCGCCTCAACATATATTTATAGCCAAGTATAAATTAATTCGACAATTTCATCAATATTGCTTTTTTGAACGGGTATAGGCGGGATGGAATCCAGGAATGCCTTTCCGTATTTTGTGGTGACGATTCTGCGATCAAAAACAACGATAAATCCTCTATCCGAGCTTGTTCTGATTAGCCTTCCAACACCTTGTTTAAACCGGATTACAGCTTCAGGCAATGAGTAGGAGGAAAATGGGTTCCCTCCCTCACTTTTGATTTGTTCATTTTTTGCCTGGGCCATTGGTTCATCCGGCGGCGAAAAAGGCAGTCTGACAATAACAAGGCATGAAAGATCCTCACCAGGGATGTCCACTCCTTCCCAAAAGCTGCTTGTTCCCAAAAGAATGGCTTTATCAAAACGCTGAAAATTCCTTGTAAGTCTTGATCGGCTGCCGCTCGTAATGCCCTGGGCAATCACAGCATAATCCTCCAGAAAACCTGATTCCTTTATAAGTTCATAAGTTTTCCTAAGCATCTCATGAGAAGTAAACAGAATTAGCATCCTGCCTTTTGTTGCTTCAGCAATCGAGATAATGTGCTCCGATATGGATGCGACATATTCCTCCAGCGGTACAGCATTCACTTCCGGCAAATCGCCAGGTATCAGCAGTTTGACCTGCTCCTGATAATTAAATGGCGATGGAATTTGTTCCAGGGTGCACTCCTGCTCTTCAAGTCCAAGTTCATTAAGAATAAAATGAAAGGAATCTTTTACAGACAAAGTAGCCGATGTAATGACGGCACTTTCCTTTTCACTAAAAAATTGTTCCTTAAGGTAATTTGAAACAGTTACAGGCTGAGCGTAAACCGTTGTGGCATTTTGGGCTGAACGCGTATCCATTTCAATCCAAACAACAAATTGGGATAAAGGCATTTGAAAAATATGTTTTACGTTTTCATTCAAATCTTTCAAATCCTCAAATATGGAGGCTACCTCCTCCATAAGTGCCTTTTCCTCCAGTGTTAAGGAACCCTTTATCTGAGCAACAAACATAACCCGCTTTTCTATAGCTTCCATTAGGTCTCTTAGGAGAAAACCAAATCGCTCTGCACAAGCAATAACAGCTTTTGACTCCTTGTCACTGCTTCCGTTTATAAATCGGACAGTTAAACGGGGACTGCTCTTCTTTGCTTTTGAATATTTTTTCGCATAAATTCCAATAACTTTAAATAATTCATCCATTTCATGAAGGAGATCCACTATGAGCTGATTAATTTCAAAGGAATGAATCATATCCTCCGGGTTCCCTGCTTTTTCTTCAACCAGTTTTTCAAGCTTATAAAAGAGCTGCTTTTGCTCAAACAATCCTATTTGCCCAAGCAGCAAACGTACTGTTAAATAATCAAGCTTATGGCCAAAATGTTTGCCGGATGCTTTCACGAAATGATGGCCCTCATCTATAATCACATGGCTGAATTTAGGCAAAATGGCGCTTTTAGCTACCAGATCGGTTAGAAGCAATGAATGGTTGGTAATGATAATATCCGCACTTTGTGCTTCCTTCCTTGCTCTCAAATAGAAGTCCCTGGATATCCACGATTTATCCTGCAAAAAAGCTGTTTCATCATTCTTGATTTTGCTCCAGAAAATCATGCCGCCACTCGAAAGGTTCAATTCGTCAATATCCCCTGTGTCCGTCTCCATCAGCCAGACTAGAATCTGCATTTTACTTAGAATCGTATCATAATTATCTTCTTCTTCATCCCTTAAGGTCTGAACAAATTTGGCAAGGCTGATATAATGGCTTCTTCCCTTCAGCAAAACAGCTTTGACTGGGAATGGCAGCATTTTATGGAGCAGCGGGATGTCCTTTGTTAACAACTGTTCCTGCAGCTGCGTTGTATATGTACTAATAATGACTGTTTTGCCGTTTTCCTTACCGTAAACTGCTGATGGAACCAGGTATGCCAACGATTTCCCAACGCCTGTACCTGCTTCTATTAATGCATGTTTTTTATCATTGAACGCTCCATAGACGGAATCCATCATCTTAAACTGGCCTTGTCTTATTTCATAGGAGGGAAAAGCTTTCATGAACATTTCCTGCTTTTCCTCAATGCCAAAGGGATATCCGGTACCTGTAAGACTATCAGGGTATTGGAGCATCGACCCTTTTTTCAATGCGATTCCTCTATGTATTTCAATAAAGTCAGGCAAATTTTCAATTTTGCTTTCTTTAATTAAAATGAGTTCGTCAAGCAGAATATCAAGGTCACTTTTTAATCCCCCCGAAAGCTTATGCAGCTGTTCGAGTGTTTTTAGCGGAAGGTATTCAAGCTTCTTTAACAGAATCAACAGGAGCTCTGCAGTTACATAAGCATCGCTATCTGCCTGGTGGGGTCGTTCATGGTTCAGCCCTTCACGGTGTGCAAGATCTGATAACTTGAAGCTATCCGCAGTTGGAAAAAGCATCCGTGACATTTCTACTGTGTCAAGAACCGGACCGTAAAACCCGTTATAGCCTGCCTCCAACAATTCTTCCTGCAAGAACGACAAATCAAATAGCACGTTGTGTGCAACAAAAAATGCGCCTTCCAGTATAGTCAGCACTTTTGGGGCAATTTCAGAGAACAGGGGTGCATCCTCCACCATGTGATCCGACAGTCCTGTCAATTCTTCAATAAAAGGGGGAATTGGCTGCTCAGGGTTCACATATGATGAATATTCCTCCGTAATTTTTCCGTTTTCGATCACCACAGCAGCAAATTGTATAATTTTATCGCCCTTTTTAGGGGCGTTTCCGGTTGTTTCCAAGTCAACTACAACATATTTATTACCCATGGCATACACCTCTACATTCAGTCATTCAAACGGTATCACAAAAACGGAAAAAGAAAAAGACAAATAGCTTTCTGCTCATTACTTTTCTTCCACCCGAACCTCACCCTTATTCATTCATGCCCTTTGCAACTTAAATAAAAAGCACTGATCCGGCATCCGGGTCAGCACTTTTTAAAATTTTTTATAGAACTGTACTTTCTGGCTCGGCATGGATCATATCCGAAATTCGATTGTTTCGGTCCATAATGGCCACTTTAGGTTCATGGTAAGGTACCTTATCATCAGGAACAAGTGCATAAGAGATTATAATTACAATATCCCCTTCTTGAACAAGACGGGCTGCAGCACCATTCACACAGATAACGCCGCTACCTCTTTCTCCAGGGATGATATACGTTTCAAAGCGTGCACCGTTATTATTATTGACGATCTGGACCTTTTCGTTGGGTGCCATTCCTACTGCCTCAATAATATCTGTATCAATGGTGATGCTACCTACATAATTTAAATTTGCTTCCGTTACAGTTGCACGATGGATTTTTCCATTCATCATGGTGCGAAACATGCTGGTTCCCCCTTAACTCTCTTTATTTATCGTAATAATAGCGTTATCAATCAGCCTTGCTTTGGTGAATTTAACAGCGATAGCAATAATGATCGTTCCTTCCAGACGGTCTAGTCCCTTAAGGTCCGGATAGGAAAGAATCTCGACATAATCAATATGGCCAGTAGTATTTTTCTCAATATGTTCCCTGATCTGAACAATGATCTCCCGGGGATCCTTTTCTCCTTCTACAATCATGGATTCAGCGATTTTTAGGCTTTGGTTTAGTGCGGAGGCCTCCACCCGTTCTGCAGGAAGAAGATTAATGTTTCTGGAGCTCTTGGCCAAACCATCAGCTTCTCTAACTGTTTCTATTGCCACTATTTCCACATAGAAGTTAAAATCCTTTACAAGGCCATCGACTACAGCTACCTGCTGGGCATCCTTCATTCCAAAATAAACCTTATCAGGCTGAACGATATTAAAAAGCTTTGTAAGAACCGTTGCGACACCATCAAAATGTCCCGGGCGGGATTTGCCGCATAATACGTCGGTCCGATCCTGCACTCTTGCGGTCACAGAGAGAGTGCCAGGATACATTTCTTCTGCGGAAGGATAAAAAATAAAGTCATTCCCTTCTTGCTCGGCCAATTTGCTGTCTCGGTCAAAGTCTCTTGGATATGTCGCGAGATCCTCTTTAGGTCCGAATTGCAGCGGGTTCACAAAAATGCTTAGTACTGTCACATCATTTTCTTTTCTAGCAGCTTTTAATAAAGAAAGATGGCCTTCATGCAAATACCCCATTGTGGGAACGAATCCAATTGACTTTCCTTCCCGCTTAAGCCGCAATGCTATCATTTGCATTTCTCTTACTGTTGTAATCGTTCTCATACTTTTCCTCCATACAAGCTAAGCAGTTCTTCTTCTTTCATAGTGAAAGAATGGCGATCCTCAGGGAAAGATCCGTTCTTTACCTCAGCAGAATAAGCGGATAAACTATCCTGGATAACAGGATTTAAGTTCTGATATTGTTTTACAAATTTAGGAACGCGATCAACTCCGTATCCCAAGACATCATGATAAACAAGAACCTGGCCATCTGTATCCTGGCCGGCGCCTATCCCAATAGTTGGTATTGTTAACTCCTTAGTAATCTGTTTTGCCAGCTGTTTAGGAACACACTCCAAAACTACAGCGAAAGCACCCGCTTTTTCACATTCCTTTGCATCCTCCATTAACTTTCTGGCAGCTTCAGCATTTTTCCCCTGGACCTTGTATCCTCCTAAAACCCCTGCAGATTGTGGAGTTAAGCCCAAATGCCCAACTACAGGAATGCCCGCCTTTGTTAATGACCTAATTTGTTCAGCAACTCTATCTCCGCCTTCAAGCTTGACAGCATTTGCACCTGTTTCCTGAATGAGTCTTGCTCCATTTATAAGTGTATCTTTAATGGATAAATGATAGCTCATGAATGGCATATCTATAACAATAAATGTATCTTTTGCTCCCCTTTTGACAGCCTTGCCGTGATGGATCATGTCTTCCATTGTGACAGGAACCGTTGAATCATAGCCTAAAACGACCATACCAAGTGAATCTCCGACAAGAATCATATCTACCTCAGCATTTTCTGCCTGTTTGGCAGCCGGATAGTCATAAGCTGTGAGCATTACAATTTTTTCTTCACATTGTTTCATCTTTAGAAAATCAGTTGTTTGCTTCATCTTTCGTCCTCCTTTTTTAGGAAGAGGAGATAAATCTTTCCCAATGAGTTAGCAGCCACATGCTGCTCCAACCACAAAAAAATCCTTCTGAAGGCAGAAGGATCTTGTAATAGCTCATTATAGTCGTTCATCCCTCTGTCCCGGTCCATTTTTGGATCTAGGCAGATATCTATTCGTTTAGGTTAATACTTTAAAGGTGCAGTTCTTTAAAGGATACTGCCCATAAAAAAAGTATAGCAAAAAGAAGAAAGAATTGGCTATAAAAATTTTTATAGCTCTGTTAAACTTGCCTGTTGATTTCCGCTCCAGGCACTCGTTTTCCGCGGGCGGTCCGGGAGCCTCCTCGGCGCTCTACGCCTGCGGGGTCTCCCTTTGACTCGCTTCTCCCGCTGGAGTCTCGCGCCTTCCGCTCCAATCAACAGGGTGCTAATATCAACAATGAGCTTTAACAAAGCCTTATAATTAGGAATCCAGCTCAATGTCTGCAGAGTATACGTGATGGACTTTTCCATTGCTATCTTCAATCATCAGTACGCCATCATCGGTTATTCCAAGGGCCTTTCCATAGATGGTGCCCGTAATTGTCCTGGCAGTGAGGCTCTTTCCGATGCTGACAGCGTAGCTCTCCCATAATAGCTTGATTGGATAGAAGCCTTTATCCAAGTAAAGTTTATAAAGGTTCTCCAATTTACCAAGAAGGATTTTTATCAGGTCAGCTCTTGAAAGCTTTTCCCCTTTTTCAATTGATAAAGAAGTAGCAATGTGTTTAAGCTCATCTGGATAATCATTCAATTGCTGGTTAACATTGATTCCTATACCAATTATGATTGAAATAATCCTATCCGCATCCGCCTGAAGCTCCGTCAGGATTCCTGTTACCTTTTTGCCGTTCATTAAAATATCATTAGGCCATTTAATTTGCGGAGTCAAACCAGTAAGCTCTTCAATCGCCTGCACGACAGCTACGGCAGTGATCAATGTAAGCTGGGGAGCTTTCGGAGGCGGAATATTTGGCCTTAGAATGACACTCATCCATACTCCTGTAGATTTTGGGGAATGCCATCTCCTATCCATTCTTCCCCTGCCTGAAAGCTGTTCTTCCGCAATAACCACCGTTCCCTCGGGTGAACCTTCATATGCCAGGCGATGGGCAATTTTCTGGGTGGAATCGACACTCTCTTCGTGATGAATATTGCGGCCGAGCGTTTCGGTTTTTAAACCCAGCCTGATTTCATCAGGGGTTACCTTTTCCGGCGTTTTTGTAATCCGATAGCCTTTTCTTCGCACAGCTTCCAGCTCAAAGCCTTCCTTTCTCAGTTCCTCGATATGCTTCCACACCGCAGTTCGTGAACAACCGATCAAATCTGCCAAATGCTGTCCTGATAAATATTCCTCTTTGCTGTTCGTAAAAGCATCAATCAATTTTTTCCTAAGTTCTGATTGCACTTCATTAGCCACTCCCTTATGGATTCATTGCTATTTCTTAACTCGCCCTTTAACACGGCATTTTCCGCTTTTTCAAGATCGGCCTTGATCCATGCACCAGGAGGCTTGCCAAACCAGTTCATCAAATCATTTCCTGTAAGCTGCAGCTCGCTTCGTTGCTTGATCGGCAAAGTATTATATAGTTCCATGAGATTGTCTGTATTTCTTTTTAAATCCGTATGCTGCAGTACATTGCGTATCTTTTCGGCGCTTAATAAAGATTCCCGCCCTGCCTGATAAAGAGAATAGGCATCCCACTCATTATCAGATCTATACCGGATCCATTTTAAAATTGATAATATCTTTCTTGTTTTCTTTACAGGTAATTTCCAGCTTTTAAAAAAGGACTCAGCGCCTGCTTGGTCTATATCAAAAAGGCAAGTAAGTAAGCCCCACATTTCTTCTCCTGTCAGTCCCTCTGCATGATAATTTGCTGAGCTGCAAAGCTGCTTCTGGAATGCTGACATTTGTGGAAGATACTTATATAACCCGGTTTCACCAATTATTTTAAGAGCCATCATGCGGTTCCATCCAGCCAAAAGCTTTTCGAATTCAGCCAGCTTGCGTTCCACTGCAATTTTTTCAAGCAAATGAGCAAGTGATGATAAAGCCTCATAGGTTGATTTCTCAATTTCAAACGAAAGCTGGCTATAAAAGCGGACTGCCCTCATCATTCTGAGGGCATCTTCCGTAAACCTTTCATCAGGATTTCCAACTGTTCTGATAACCCTTTCCTCAATAGCCTTCTTTCCCCCAAAAGGGTCTATAAACTTCCCATGCCTATCCATTGCAATGGCATTCATAGTGAAATCCCTTCTTTTTAGATCCTCTTCCAGAGACCTGATAAATTGGACCTCAGACGGCCTTCTGAAGTCCAGGTACTCAGCTTCAGTCCTAAAGGTGGTAACTTCATAAGGAATGCCATTAAACAGGACAACAACCGTCCCATGCTCGATTCCTACATCAAGAGTCTTTGAAAATATAGATTTCAATTCCTCAGGAGTAGCCGAGGTGGCAATATCGACATCGGCAATTTCTTTGCCCAGCAGAAAATCCCTGACCGCCCCCCCAACAAAATAGGCCTCATAACCGGCAGACTCAATTTTATTTAATACGGGAATTGCTTGGAGAAACGCTTCTTTCATAAAAGATCACCATTCTTTAGCAGCTCGTAATAGAACTCTTCATATTGGGAAACAATTCGTTCTGCACTAAAAACTTCTTTTGCAAGGGAAATGGATTGTGCAGAAAACTTGCGGTGAAGATTTGAATCCTTAAGGAGATTTATCGCTTTTTGTGAGACTTCATCAATATCTCCAAGCCCGCAAACATACCCGGTTTCTCCATCGTCTATTACTTCAGGAATGCCGCCAACATTTGTACCGATACATGGAACTCCGCAAGCCATTGCTTCCAAGGCAACAAGTCCAAAGCTTTCTTTTTCAGATAGCAATAGCATGAGATCGCTGATGCTATAAAGCTCTTCAAGATTATCCTGTTTGCCTAGAAACAAGACATTGCTTTTAAGCTTCAAATCATTAACAAGCTGGCATATGACAGTCATCTCCGGACCGTCTCCGACAAGAAGCAGCTTTGCAGGAATTTCTTTTGCTATTTTTGCAAAAGCTTTTATAACATCAGGCACTCTTTTTACGCTGCGGAAGTTCGATACATGAATGATAACTTTCTCTTCCGGCCTAATGCCGTACTCCTCTTTAAGATAATCTGAATCCGTTTTCTGGTAAACTCTTTCATCTATAAAGTTATAAACCGCTTTAATCGGTTTATCAGGTTTTATCAAGTCATAAGTTTGAGAAATTAAGGCATTGGATACAGCAGTAACCCCATCAGACTTTTCGATGCCGAAACGGATGGCATCAGTGAGGGACGGATCGTATCCAAGTACAGTAATATCCGTTCCATGGAGGGTAGTCACAATTTTAATATCCTTCCCGCTCATCTGCTTTGCTAATATGGCACAAACAGCGTGCGGAATCGCATAATGGACGTGAACTAAATCAAGATCCTCTCTTTTTATTACTTCCGCCATTTTGCTGGCAAGGGCAATATCATAAGGAGCATATTGAAAAACCGAGTATTGGTTTACATCCACCTGATGATAAAAAATATTATGGTACATTCTTTTTAACCGGAAAGGGAGGCTCGATGAAATAAAGTGAATCTCATGTCCCTTTTCAGCAAGCATTTTACCCAATTCAGTTGCCACAACACCTGATCCGCCCACTGTCGGATAACAGGTGATTCCTATCTTCAGTTTCTTGTTCATAATTCTTCACCAAATAAATCCATATTTACGAGCAGAGGCTTATTCACTATAAAGCCTTCTGCGTATTGAACCCCAGCCTGTTTTCCAAAAAGGTTTTCCCTAGACTGGACGGTTTCAATATAACCGTTGACCAAAGGTGTTTCGTATGACCCCGGGCTTTTAACAAATTGGCTTTTATAAGCCTCAAGGCTGGCTGTTTTTTTATCCATAAAAGATGAGATGTCAACCAAGAAGTCAGGAGAATGAAAGCCATTAATCATGTAAAAGTACAGGTTTTTCACCTTATGGGGAGGATAGGTGCCTTTTGTTTCAAATTTTTTGATTCCTGCTGAAAAGATAGCCTCCTCAACCAGGCGGGCACAATGCCCATGATCCGGATGCCTGTCCTCCATATAGGGAGCAAAAACGAGAGATGGCCGGTATTTACGGATCACTTCCGCGATTTTGGTTATGTATTCCTGATTATAATATAATCCCCTGTCAGGCAGATTAAGAGTCTCTCTAATGCCAACTCCCAATATATCCGCTGCTTTCCTGGCTTCTTCTTTGCGTATATCGACTGTTCCGTTTGAGGATAGCTCAGCTCTTGTCAGGTCGCATATCCCTATCCTTTTTCCGTATGATACATACTTGGCAATCATGCCGCCCATGCCGATTTCAACATCATCAGCATGTGCGCCAAATGCCAGTATATCCAGATCATCGTGGTTCATTCTTGTCACCTTTTTCTTCGCTCACAATTTTCCGCCAGGATATATCACCCCGTTCAAGGCCTTTAATTAATATTTCGGCAGTACCCATATTGGTAGCCAATGGAACAGCGTATACATCGCAAAGGCGAACCAGTGCGGAAACATCTGGCTCATGGGGCTGAACAGTAAGCGGATCTCTGAAGAAAAACACAACATCCATTTTATTATTGGCAATTAAGGCACCGATCTCTTGATCACCGCCAAGAGGGCCAGACTGGAAACGATGGATGTCCAACCCTGTTTCCTTCATAATCCGTAAACCGGTTGTTCCGGTTGCATAAAGGGTATGCTCTGCAAGTATGGACTTATAGGCGATAGCAAAACGCACAATATCATCCTTTTTCTTATCATGGGCAATTAGAGCAATATTCATGTTGGCACCCCTTTCTATTCCATAATATTTTCAAGACCGTATACGAGTGTATCTATTTTTACAACAGTATCCACTGCCAGCTTTACTCCAGACATAAAAGAAGCACGGTTATAGGAATCGTGGCGAATGGTTAATGTTTGCCCTTCAGATCCGAACATAACCTGCTGGTGGGCAATTAGCCCAGGCAAACGCACGGAGTGGATGTGCATTCCATCAAAGTTGGCACCTCTGGCACCAGAGATTGTTTCTTTTTCATTTGGATGGCCCTGCTGTTTTTGCTCTCTGACATCCGCAATCATTTCAGCTGTTTTAACAGCTGTACCGGAAGGAGAATCCAACTTTTGATCATGGTGCAGTTCTATAATCTCTACATCGTTAAAGTATCTGCCTGCCATTTGTGAGAATTTCATCATTAATACAGCGCCAAGAGCAAAGTTAGGGGCAATAATGCAGCCAAGTCCCTTGTCGTGGCAAAGCGCCTCAAGCTCTTGCAGGTTTTCTTTAGTAAAGCCTGTTGTTCCAACTACTGGCCTTACCCCATGCTCAAGTGCTGTTTTCGTATGGTGCATTCCCACTTCTGGAGTTGTCAGGTCAATCAAAACATTGGGTTCGATCTCTTGAAAGCAGACTGCTATATCTGAATATACAGGAATTTGGCCAAACTCTGAAAATCCATCAAAGTCCCCAAGATGGCCTCCTCCATTTTTATGATCAATTACCGCGGCCAATTCATAATTATCAGTTCTTTTAACAAGCTGAACAGCTTCCCTTCCCATTCTTCCGCGCGGTCCGGCTATTACAACTTTGACTTTATCCATTTGAATCTCCCCTTCTATTCTTCAATTCTTGTCCAACGGTCTTTATCGCGTGTATTAAATTTCTTCATAACCCGGTTGTGTGCTTCTTCCAAATCGATATTTAGCGAATTGGCAAAGCATATTAGGACAAAAAGCATATCTCCAAGCTCTTCTTCTATTGCCTTTTCTTCTTCAGTGGATTTTTTCGGTTTTTCACCGTAATGATGGTTCACTTCCCTAGATAGCTCACCAAGCTCTTCGGTCATTCTTGCCAGCAATGCCAACGGACTAAAGTATCCTTCTTTAAACTGGCTTATGTATGTATCTACCTCTTTTTGAAGCTCTTTCATCGTTTTTCTTGTTTGCATCTATTTCACCTCAGCTTTATCTTGCGCTTTTTAAACGAAGATTTCCACTTTTCATGTTAGCTAAAGCTTAGCCTCATTACAAATATTTTTAATTAAAAGCTCTATTATATTTACCTGTTGATTTCCGCTCAAGAAGCAGAGCGAACCGCGGGCGGTCGTGCAGCTCCTCGGCGCATGACGCGCCTGCGGTGTCTCCCCTTAACTCGCTTTTCCCGCAGGACTTAAATATGCATCCCGAAAAACACCGCAAGAAAGAAAATGCAAATGCATTTTCGAGGATCCAGGCATTCCTCTCTAATCAACATAGTGCCAAAATCAAAAATGTGATTAAACATAGCCAATTAAAAGTATTTCTTATTGCCTGTATTAACTCCCTGTCTCTTCGCCTTATTGCTCTTATAATCTGTATCTTATATAATTAGATACGCTTTGGATATGGGATATTTAGGTAGCGGAGGGATAATATGCTTTATGGATTAAAATTTAAAAATATCTTTTTTATTTTACTGGGAGCAGCCATTTTTTCATTTGGCCTCGTTCATTTTAATATGCAAAATAATTTGGCTGAAGGCGGGTTCACTGGGATTACCCTGCTGCTTTATTTTCTTTTCAAATGGGATCCTTCCTACACGAACTTGTTATTAAATATACCCCTCTTTTTTATCGGATGGAAGCTGCTCGGAAGAAATGTTTTTCTATACACTATTATAGGAACAGTCGGTGTCTCTGTGTTCTTGTGGATTTTCCAGCGGTACCAAATTGAAATGCCGTTAAATGAGGATTTGACTCTTGCTGCTCTATTCGCAGGTGTTTTTATCGGGATTGGCCTGGGCACTATTTTCAGGTATGGCGGAACGACAGGCGGAGTGGATATCATTGCTAGACTCACCCATAAATACGCAGGAGTAAGCATGGGCAAAACGATGTTCATTTTTGACTTCTTTGTTATTGCCCTTTCGCTAATAACGTATTTAAACTATCGCGAAGCCATGTACACCCTTGTTGCTGTTTTTGTCGGTGCCAAAGTTATTGATTTTATGCAAGAAGGCGCTTATGCAGCAAGAGGAGCCATGATTATATCAGAATTCAATGATGCAATTGCTGAGAAGATTATGAAAGAAATGGACAGGGGTGTCACCGTTTTAAAAGGCCACGGCTCTTTTACAAAAAAAGACCGGGAAGTTCTATATTGTGTTGTCGGGAGAAATGAAATTGTCCGGCTTAAAAACGTCATAACATCCGTTGATCCCCATGCGTTTGTATCTGTTACTGCTGTTCATGATGTTCTAGGGGAAGGCTTCACATTGGATGAAAACAAAAAGCCTGTTGAGCGTTAAAGATTAAAAACATAAGGTGTTCCGGGATAGGAGCATCTTTTTATATTGGATAAAATAAAAAGCCGGCTTTCTGAAAGCCAGCTCCCTACTCAGATCTTGTCATTCCAGTGTATATAAGTATTAAACGAAGCAATTCCAGTACAGCAACCGCTGCTGCCGCTACATAGGTCAATGCAGCCGCGTTCAATACCTTTTTGGTTTCCCTTTCCTCATCATTTCTTATAATACCCAGGGAAACAACCTGGTCCATCGCCCGATTTGAAGCATTATATTCCACCGGCAGCGTAATAACCTGGAAGACTACAGCTGCTGCCATGAAAATAATTCCCAATAAAACCATACCGCTCATTCCCGCAAAAAATCCAATCATAATCAAAATCCAGGAAAAGTTTGAACCAAGGTTTGCTACTGGCACCAATGCATGGCGGAAGCGCAAGAACGCGTACTCCTGATGATCCTGGATTGCATGCCCTACTTCATGGGCAGCTATTGCAGCTGCTGCCACAGAATGCCCATGATAATTTGTGGCTGAGAGCCTAACAGTCTTTGATCGCGGATCATAGTGGTCTGTTAAATGTCCGCGGGTTTCTTCAACTCCTACTTGATATAACCCATTGGCGTCCAATATCTTTCTTGCTACTTCAGCACCTCTCATTTGGGTTGAAGAAGGGACTTTTGAATACTTGCTATATGCTCCCTTTACTTTCATTTGTGCCCAGAGTGGGACAATAATAATAATCGCAAAATAAATGAGATATCCTCCCATTCTTTTACCTCCTATCAAGCTGATCATGGTGTCCTGCGTCAGCTCAATTGTACCCTTTATTAAGGAATTATCCACTTTCTAACCTTTTCCCTTATTCCCTGTTTGCAAAACGGGGACATCGTTAAAATCTTGGCTGAGGCTGTATGAGTTTAAAAAAATTGGATTTTGCCATGGAACAGCACAGTCAATCTATTAGCTCTCAGGAACGATTTTTCTGTCTCGCCTTATCCCCCTTATATTTTCTCCAACCAACGTAAGATAATGTAAGGATTATAATGCTCCCTGTCGAAATAATCACCCACCAAAGGGAAGGATCTGCTTCATCTTCTGTCATTTCATCAAAGATTGTCTGCAAATCACTTTCTAATGCCTCAAGCTCCTGCTGGCTTGCCTGCTGAGTTAGTACCTGCGGTCGATAATGATCAATAAAATTAATGCGGGCATTCAATTTTTGAACCCGTTCTGCATCCACATCTATTTTCATGCTTGGATAAATAACCTCGTATAAAGATAAAAAGGAATTCAAATTCGAATGGAAGTTTTCATTATTTCCGCTATAGGCCGCTTCCTTAACATCCCCGAACACGGCCATAATAGGCTTTTCCATTTCTGTCCATAAAGGCTGATAATTAGATGAAATCGCATCCATAACCAGCCGGAATTTTGTCACGTTATTTAGCCTTTCATCATGGCTCATGGATGCATTTACGGTAGCTTGTACAGCATCATTATGTGATACCGTAACGATACGCAGTTCATCCATCGTAAACGGCCTTTCCTTCCCGTTAACAGCCACGAATTGCTCGGAGAAATATTCAAGAAGCTTCTTGGCATCTTCGTATCTGTGAAGCTTAACCATTTGCAGCGCTTCATCAGATAACTTGTCTAATTTATCTATGTGTGAGGTCTTATCCGCAAAACCTTGTCCAGGCATTAACATAAAAATAAAAACTAAGACTGCGATCAATTTCCGCCCCATTAACTTGTCCCCCCTCAAATTACTATTAGATATGTATGAAAAGGAGGACAAGGTTAGACCATAAATTATTACGGGCATCCATGATATTATTACGAAATATTTTTTTGCAAACTACTTTACTATATCTAAGCTAAATCGATTCTTTTTTAATACTAAATAATAAGCAGCACCCAATGAGAAAATACTCAGCCAAAATGTAAAGTAGCCTATTTGAGGTGTATACAAGTTCAGAATTGGATATCGGGGTAGCATAAAAAAGACATAATCAATCACATCATTATGGAGAGTCCATATTCCAGTTACAACAAGATGCCAGGTTTTAAACCGGTAAAAAGGTGCGTATAACACGCCTTGAAGGGCCATGGCTCCATGCGAAAAGATAAGCATAAGGGCAGCAGGATCTAAATCGCCAGTCACACGATAGACAAGCAAATTCATGACTACAGCCCAAATTCCGTATTTAACCAGCGTAACAATAGCCAAGGCTTCAAGCAAAGGCCAATTCTTGCCCATTAAAAAGGCCATCAGGACAAACACAAAAAACAAGCTGGCGGTCGGGCTATCGGGGACAAAAGCCAGGAATATAGCAGGGGTGTCCACCAGCTGCCATTTGTACCATATGTACCCATAAATTGTCCCTGCGGTGTTGATAATCAGCAGCATCATCAAAACGGCTCTGCTGCCCAATAAAGGATAAATCCACTTCATATTTGCTCCCCTTCTCTATATACATCATTTTTTCATTATTTTACCATAGTGTGCCTTTTATAAAAAAGAGCAGCTTCTATAGAGAATAAAAAAGAAGCTGGCAGATGCCAGCTTCTTCATAATTATTTACTTTCAAGGCCAGAGATAAACTCAGCCAATTTTTGAAGTTCTTCATCAGTGCCTTTAAACATACCGGCAGGCATCGCACCTTTACCGTTCTTGGCAATGTCAGCAACTTCTTCAGGTGTTAAACCAGTGTCAACAAGGGCAGGTGAACCTGCACCACCCTGAAGGTCTCCACCATGGCAGGAAATACAGCCATTGGCTTCAAAAATTTTGTAGCCTTCGTCTTCCTTGTCGAATTCTACTTCAGCTACAATCTTACCTTGTTCAGCTGCAGCTTCCCAGTCATGGTGCGCTACAGATTCCCATGTCAAATAAGTGATACCGGCTAACGCCAACAGCATAAAGCCAGTAGCTAAAGGACGCTTAGATGGACGGCGTTCAGGTCCGCGGTCAAGGAATGGAGCAAGCATTAATGCTCCAAATGCAAGACCTGGAATAATGAACGCACCAATTGCATTATAAGGTCCGGATGCATAGCTATATTTCAGTAGCTGGTATAAGAACAAGAAGTACCAGTCTGGCAGCGGGATATAAGCTGTATCACTTGGATCAGCAATTTTTTCCAATGGCGGCTCATGCGCAATTGTCAAACTGAGGAAACCGATTAGGAAAACAGCTCCCACCATCCATTCCTTTAATAGGAAATTTGGCCAGAATGCCTCTGTTTTACCTGGATATTCCGAATAGTCTTTCGGGATATTCGGTTTGCGTTCAGCAGGAACACGAGAGTCACCTACGAATTTCATACCTTTACCACGATGCATTGGGCGATTTCCCCTCCTTTTTTATAAGTAGGCAGCATTTCATTTTTGAACTTTGCTAGTTGTTCAGCTACGAGCCCCATCGGCTCGAGGTCTTAAGCCAATCACTTCTGAAGGCAAAAAGCGCCTTCGCCAGCGCTTGACTTAAGCTTGTCGCCGATAAGCGGGGGCTCTCCGCTTTTTGTTTATCTTACAACGGTCCGGAAATACCTTGTTTACGGATCATAATAAAGTGGGCAGCCATTAACCCGAATAGTGCAGCCGGAAGGAAGAATACATGGATTGCAAAGAAACGGGTGATGGTTTGTGCGCCGACAATATCAGAATGACCGGCAATAAGTATTTTTAAATATTCTCCAATCAATGGAGTTGATTCTACGATCTGGATTGTTACTTTTGTTGCAAATAGGGCTTTCATATCCCATGGCAATAAGTAACCAGTTAGTCCAAGTGCAAGCATTATGAAGAAAATAAGCACTCCGACGATCCAGTTTAATTCACGGGGCTTCTTGTAAGCTCCCTGGAAGAAAACACGTAACGTATGTAGGAACATCATTACGATTACCAAACTAGCTCCCCAATGGTGCATTCCGCGGACAATTTGTCCGAATGCAACATGGTTTTGAAGATAATACACAGATTCCCATGCGTTTTTAATATCCGGAACATAGTACATTGTCAGGAACATACCGGATAAGATTTGAATTACAGTAACGAAGAACGTCAGACCGCCAAAACAGTAAACAAACGCAGAGAAATGATGCGCAGGGTTTACATGCTCGGGCACTTCATGGTCAGCAATATCCCGCCAGATGGGCGTAATATCTAAACGTTCATCTACCCAATCATAAATTTTGTTTAACAATTATTACGCCTCCTTTCGCGGTTCAGCCTTGCCTAAATACAAAAAGCCGTCTTTTTCTGTGTAAGGAAATACATCAAGCGCTGCAATCGGCGGTGTACCTGGAACGTTTGTCCCATCCTTTGTATAAAGGCCGCCGTGGCAAGGGCAGTAGAAATGATCAGGGTTTGATTTGTCAGTATTCCAGTCAACTACGCACCCTAAATGCTTACAAACTGGAGACAATGCCACAATTTCACCCTTTTCATCCTTATAAACCCACGCAGTGCCGGTAACTTCGGATGTGTACCATGCATCCTGCTGCTCATAAGTGTAATCAACCCTTGTCGGAGTTTCGGTAATTTCAGCCACTTTTTGCTTTGTTGGGATAAAATCACTTTCGCCAGCTGCCTGCAATACCGGATCAACCGCAAATCGAACCATCGGCATTAGCATACCAGCTGCCATGAAACCGCCTACACCAGTAAGTGTATAGTTTAGGAATTGACGTCTAGAAACTCGATTTTTGCTCATACTTTTCCCCCCTCTATTATGAAGTTAAGTCCAACGGACAAAATTCAACACAATATAAAACTAGGACATAACAATGATATATCAATCTTTATGTAAGGTCAATATAATCCTTTGGTGAAACATGTCAACAGAGCGACTTAAAATTCACACTATTCACCATTTTGCCACTTTTGCACAAATAAGGCCAGAAGCTGTTTCACCTGGTCTTCCAAAATGGAATTTTTATAGTTTTCCTCCATATGCTCAAGAGGCAGGGATGGAAGCCATATTAACCCACCCTCCAAACGGTCTTCAAGTGCATTCCACATGCTGTCCGAGGTTAAATGGAATATATGCTTAAACCCTTGGGATTTCAGCTCTGCTTCCCATTCGCCTAAACTGCTGACAAGCTTGTCCTCTGATACTGATTTTATATAAGCATACCCAGGGAGCATAATGAGGCGGCCCCTAAATTGCCGTTCAAGCTGCACGCTGAGGAGAGATATAAATTCAGTCATCGCGACTGACTTTTTTATATCATCCCCGAATGAAACCGGGAGCAGGGGCAGTACAGCAGTATCTACATATTGTTTTTCTTTCAGGAACATATCGATGTCCTGTGAAATCCACTTCATTTAATTCACTCCATTACAGTATTTTACCTATTTAATATATCATTATCTATCGCTATGCTACAAATCAGAAAATCCTAACCGGGCTGGAGGCTGGCTATTCATATCGCCGATAAAAAATAAGAGCCTTGCTTTTAAAAAAAGCAAGGCTTAGGTTGTTTCCAATTTATTTAACTGCTGGGTTAAGATACTGAATGCTTTTTTATCCTGTTTATCCAGCGCTTCATCAATTAGCTCAAGAAGCTTTTCCCTTCTGAATTTCTCCAGGCTTTCAGCCAGGAACCTTTCAGCAATCAGCCGATCCTTTTCGCTGATCTGCAGGCTTTTTGGCATAAAAGGATTTTCTTCCATAACTGCAGCATACTGATGAGCCTTGTTGGAAGCGTGGAAATTAAGCTGGATGTAAATTTCCTCATCACGATTTAACCTGATATCATGGAACGATTTCTCAGCATCTGTTGTCATGACATTCTCTTTGTAAAAACGGAAAGGAACTTCATCCACACAATGGGTGGACATAATCAAGCCGCGCGGGCAGTATTGTGCCTGCTCCACAAAATGCACTTTTTCCATCAGCTGGTCATGGCTCATCAAATAATTGAGGATCCAGACACATTCCCTTCTTTTCAGCTGATAATGATTTAAAAACCAGCGTATAAAGTCTTTCTTCTCGTTGACAGATACAGGGGTCGCCATTTTTGATTCCCTCCTCTGCTTACAAACAAATTTGGCCAAAACTGAGTTTTCAATAAGTCAGCCCTCCATTGGGAGAAATACTCCTTTTTGGCAGGCTTCCTTATTTAAGCAAGAAAATCATCCGTAAGCCTTTGCAGAACATCCTGATACTCTTCATTGCCTGGTTCCAGTTTGATTAATGTATTAAAAATTTCGGCAGCCTCTTCCCTTTTTCCTTCCTCAATTAAAAAATATCCGTAATCGGAAAGAAAATCAGGCTGCTGTTTAAAGAAAGTATATGCAAGCTGGTATTTGTTTAATGCCTTTGAATATTCTTCTGTATTTTGGTAGGCAATAGCTGCATCCCATAAAAGCTGCGGTTCTTCTTCATTAAGGTCATTCATCATATTTGCAATTTCGATTACATCATCATATCTTTCCTGCTGAAGCAGGAGTTTATTTAATATATTGGCAGCCTGAATATATTCAGGATCAAGCGCGAGAGCCTGCCTGAACATATCTTCAGCTTCTTTTTCATCACCATTCTTCAGAGCCAATTTCCCTCCGTAAAAGAATAGTTCCTTATTGAATTCATCCTGCTTAATGCCTTCTCTTACTGCTTCTAGTCCCTTAGCAGCCTCTTCTTCACGCTCATGAGCCTGGGCAAGATATAGATACAGGGAATGATATTCAGGATCAAGCTCTTTTAACTCGGTAAATTTTTCGATAGCTGTCTGGTTAAAGCCAGCCTGAAGTGCTGTAAAGGCATAACTGAAGAGTGTATTGATTTCCAGTTTATCCTCCAGCGCTTTTTCGTAGTATGGGAGTCCTTCTTCAAAGGCTCCCCCAGCACTAAGGACATCTGCCATTCTTTGGTTAACATTAATGCCTGCAATGATTTCCTCTTTTTCTAGAACCTTTTCATAAACCCGGATGGCTTCAAGAAATTTTCCTTGTTCAGCATAGAGCTCTCCTAAGGCAAAATCCACAATAACCTCATCGGGAAGTATATTTTTGGCTTTTAGCAGTTTTTGTTCACTTACCTCGAATAAGCCGTCCATTTGATAAAGATCGGCTAGCAAGAGCAATGACTGCGGATAACTGGGATCTTGCTCGCTTATTCTTTCAAGGACGAGGATTGCTTCCCCCTCATTTCCCAGATCGATATGTGTCTCCGCCAATAATACAAGCAGTTCTCCCTCTTCCGGGTAAGCTTCAAGGAGGCGTTCATATAGCGCTTTTGCTTCTTCCAGGAAACCATACAGGAATAGTTCTTCTGCCAGCAGGAACCTTTCCTCATGCGAACCGCCAAGCAAGATTTGCTGGTAGCTCTCCAATGCTTCTTCATGTTGACCGTTCTCTAAAAGAGTAATGATTTTGTTTACTTTATCCATACTAAATTCCTTTCGAATGCTAATCGGCTATTTTAAAGTAAGCGGGTGTATTGATTTTAACATGCTCGCCAGAACCGGAACGAAAAACAACTTCTTGTCCCGCCCGGACCACTTTGCCTCTAAGGACAGTGACAGCAAGTTTATCTTTATGATAATGAAACAGCTCCGATTCTTCAATAGGAAGGCCTTCGCTGGGCTTTAAGTATAAATTATAGGTAATCTCGCCGCCCTGCTGAATATTGCCCTTCAACGGATAGATTCCAGCCTTGGAAAGGATTGTGCGGGAAAGAGGTTCATGCTCTTTCAGCTCGTCCGGCATGGAAGGAATTTTCTGTTCCTTCATCAATCTGTCCCATACTGCTTTAATTCTGCTTTTCTCCTTCCCATTCCTGCCTAGAAAAACAGGAGCAAGCGGGCAATTATAAGGAAACATGGATTCACGTATCCATCCCCAAGGAAGTTGTTCCAGCTCTTGCTCATCCGTAACTTCAACGAAGACAACTGGCACTCTCTCCCTCTTGCACTTTCTCATAAAAGAAGGTGTCAGCAGACGAACTGGAATCCTTACCCCAATAATATAATCAATCGGACTGCTTAACAAACGTGCCCTAAGGCCTTTAATATCATTCTTCATGGAGTATTCATGTTTAACAGAAGCAGCAGTAAGGAAAGCCGTACAACCTTTAAGTATGAACTCCCTTACATAATAGTCCTTCAGCTCAAAAAAAGGCTTTTCCAAAGGAATAGCAGTATCCAGGACAATAAAACCTGAAGTCATGATAAATGGATCAGCATCCATTCTGGTGAAATGAAACCTTTTCAGTTCAGGCTGCATCAAAGAAATTTCATTTTTCTTGACTAGCAGTGATACCCTCTTCAGCTTGGCTTCCTTTAAAATATTCGCATTCTCAATTATATAAGTCATAAAACCACCCTCTAAACGGTCTTATGACAAGCTATGTATTTTTACAGAAAATATGACTATTCAATAGAAAAAGAGCTGCAGAGAACAGCCCTTTTTCTTATTATTATCATCCGCTTATTTAATAAGGCTTTCCAAATGCTCAAAAAACGAAGGATAAGAAACGGAAATCGCTTCTTTCTGATCTAAATGGACTTCACCGCTGGAAATGGCTGATGCTATCGCAAGCATCATCCCTATTCTATGGTCCCCATGGCTGGATACATGCCCGCCTGAGAGCGAAGATTTCCCTTTGACTATCATTCCATCTTCAGTGGCAACAATGTTAGCCCCAAGCTTTGACAGTTCATTGACAACCGTATCAATCCGATTGGTTTCCTTTACTTTGAGTTCCTCTGCATCTTTAATGACCGTATCTCCTTCTGCTTGTGTAGCCAGCAGGGCAATAACGGGAATTTCATCAATTAGGCGTGGAATAAGATCTCCCTCAATGACTGCTCCTTTAAGGGCTGATGTTTTAATGGTAATATCTCCAGCAGGCTCTGATGATCCGTTCTCATAAGGTTCTACGATGATTTCTGCCCCCATTCTATGCATCACGTCAATAATGCCTGTTCTTGTCGGGTTTAATCCTACGTTTTTCAATCTGATTTCACTTCCGGGCACAATGGCGCCTGCAACCAGGAAGAAGGCAGCAGAGGATATATCACCAGGGACATGGATATCAGTTCCTGTTAATGATTGGCCGCCATGAATGCGGATTGTGCGGCCGTCAGTCTGTATTTCCCCGCCGAACTGCCTGATCATTCTTTCCGTATGATCACGGGTCTTTACGGGCTCGATTATCACAGTTTCACCGCTGGCCTGCATGCCAGCGAAAAGCAGCGACGATTTAACCTGTGCACTTGCAACAGGCAGCTCATAAGTGATTCCCTCTAATTGTCCGCCCTGAACCGAAAGGGGTGTATACTCGCCATTATTTCTGCCACTTATTTCCGCTCCGAATATGCTTAACGGTTTGGTCACTCTTGTCATTGGCCTTTTTCCAATGGACTGGTCACCAACAAGCACTGAATGAAAAGGACGGCCAGCAAGGATTCCCATCAGAAGCCGGATTGTGGTACCGGAATTCCCGACATCCAAAATATCCGCGGGCTCTTGAAGCCCTTCTAGGCCCCTGCCGCTTACTGTGACCTGATGTTCTTCCTGTTCGATGCGTACGCCAAGCTTTCGGAAACAGGCAATGGTACTTAAGCAATCTTCGCCCAATAAAAAATTGGTTATATTGGTCTTTCCTTTTGCAATTGCTCCAAACATAATGGATCGATGGGAAATGGATTTATCCCCAGGTACAGCTATTTCTCCTCTTAATCCTTGTATATTTGTATTCAGCTTTGCTGGATTCATATTATCACCCTTTTAAACTGATTTAAAGAAGACAATGTCCTGCTCCTCTTTATAAGCCGATGGTTGTTTCATAGCTAGTATATTGCTCTATACAATTAATTGCACGTTCACGGTCCTCTTCCGTTTGAAAACTGATTGCAAGGACTCCATATATTTCTTCTCTTGTTTCCAGGATTCTTATATTTGTAATGCTGATTTCTTCCTTCGCCAAATATCCCGTGATCTCGGAAATGACACCAGGGTAATCGGGAACATCGACAAATAGATCATAAAATGCCGGAATTGCACCTTTTTCTTTTCGCGGCAACTCATCCCTGAACCTTTTGGCCTGAGAAAAATATTCAAAAATGCCAGCACTGTTTTCTTTGTTCAGCATCTTTTTTACTTTCTCCATTTCTTCCTGCCATTCCTCCATCAAATCCAGAAGAACTTCTTTATTCTGAAGCAGAATATCTCTCCACATGGAAGGGCTGCTGGAAGCAATTCTCGTAATATCCCTGAAACCGCCTGCAGCCAATCTTGGTATAAGTGTTTGGGTGTGGCTCGTTTTTTCTGCCTGATGGACAAGGGAAGCGGCAACCATGTGAGGAAAATGGCTGACTATTCCCGTAATATAATCATGTTCCTCCGGCGAAATGGTTAAAAACTTCGCTTTCGTACCTGAAAGCCATTCCTTTAGCATGGCTATCTCAGAATCTGAAATATGCTTGTCAGGTGTCAGCAGATAAAAGGCATTTTCAAACAACAAAGTTTTGGCTGCCGTTACACCGCTCTTGTGGGACCCAGCCATTGGATGGCCGCCAATAAATGTGATGCCTTTTTCTTTTAGGACCTTGGCACAGCCCACAATTTCTTTTTTGGTGCTGCCGGCATCCGATATGATAACCGTTTCCTTCAATTTGCAGTCTTTTAGCATATGTATGATTCTTTCTGTTTCCTGTACGGGTGCAGCTATTAAAATCAGGTCGGCTTCTGAAGCTCCCTCTTCAATCGTAAGGGCAATTTCATCGACGACGCCCAGCATTACAGCCAGACGGGACTGCTCTTTATTTACATCATAGCCAATAATGACTGATTCTCTGTGAGTACTTTTTATGGACAATGCCAGAGAACCGCCAATTAACCCAAGGCCAATCACAAAGACTTTTCCTCTCATCCCCTCACCGCCTTTTTAAAAATAATTCAGAGGCATGAAGATGCCTCTGAATGGAAGGATTTTTCTATTATGGAATATATCAAAATATATAACCAGACTATTTCTGCGGAACTTTTATATTATAACGCAGCCGCCTGTTTAACCAGATACTGTTCCATTGCTTCAAGTACACCTTCGTTTTGCTCCCTGGAACCAATTGTCACACGGACAGAACCCGGGAAACCAAGTGCTTTTCCAGAACGGACGATATATCCCTTTTCAAGCAGGAACTGAAACACTTCGTTCGAATCAGCATTAAAATTAATTAAAATGAAGTTTCCTTGTGACGGAAAGTATTGAAGTCCGTGCTTCTTGCAAAAAGCATAAAATTGTTCAAGGCCTTCACGATTTTTTTGCCTGCAGCTTTCAATAAACTGCTGGTCGCCAATAGCTGCAGATGCAGCTGCCTGAGCAAACTTGTTAACATTAAACGGCTCCCGGACAGGCTCCAAAGCTCTAATTGTTTCAGGGTTTGCGATTCCATATCCCACCCGAAGGCTGGCTAATCCGTAAATTTTAGAAAAAGTGCGCAGTACGATCAAGTTTTTAAATTGGCTGATTAAATCAAGTGCCTTATAATAGTCATCGGCTACTACATATTCATAGTAAGCTTCATCAAGGACAACCAAAATATCTTCAGGCACTTCTTTCAGGAATGATAGTAAAGAAGATTCATTTACATAGTTCCCTGTTGGATTATTAGGGCTGCAGACCCACACGACAGCGGTATTCTCATCGATAGCAGCCAGCATTGCATCAAGGTCATGTTCTCCATTCACCAATGGAATCTCCCTGATTTCAGCACCTTCTATGACAGCATTATGCTTATATTGCGGGAAAGTCGGCACAGCCATAACGGTGTTTGTTTCGGGGCCAAGCAATGCCCTTGAAATCATTTGTATAATTTCATCGGAGCCATTTCCAAAAATGATCTGCTCTTCTTCGACCGACAAGTGATTTGCCAGCACAGAACGCAATTCAGTGGCATATCCATCTGGATAAAGCGCAAAAAATGAAGGGGACTGATTCATTGTAAAAAGAACTTTTTCCGAACACCCAAATGGATTTTCATTAGAAGCAAGTTTCACTATTTTATCCAGCCCAAATTCCTTTTTGACTTGTTCAATTGATTTTCCCGGCTGGTAAGGAGTTAAATTCAGAAGCTGTTCCTTCCATTTCATACATTTCCACCTCTTATTAATTACTTTTACTTATTATCGTATTAAAGTAAAAAATGATATGCTCCTATATCAGAAAAGCGCAAGGCGCCCGCCTTTCGGCGATAAGCTTAAGACGAGCCCTGGCAGAAGGCGTTTTTTGCCTTCAGAAGCGATTGACTTAAGACCTCGAGCCGATGGCGCCTAGAGCTAGACAGTTATCAAAATTCCAAAATTAAATATCTTATCATAAAACTCTCCGTTAAAGAGAGTCTTATGTTGTGCTGCTTGTTTTAAGATCAGGACGAAGCTGGACTGCGTCACGCAAATAAATATGATGAATATTCTGCTGCTGAGAGTCCGAATTAACATGCATCATCACTCTAATACACTTGGGCAAAGACCCTTCAACCGGTATTTCCCTCATGCACATCACAGGAACATACGTCCAGCCTTCTAGTGACCTCATCGCCTTTGCCGGAAAGGCTGCTGTCAGTTCTTCCGTAACAGAGATAAATACGGACGCTACATCTTCTGCTTCTAAATTATTTTTCTGTATCATTTCCCTTATAAGCATCCCCGTTGCCTCAATAATCTCTGATTCATTATTGTCTTCAACGGTGACGGCTCCCCTCACCCCTCGAATCACTTGCAACACCTCCATTAAAAAACGGTATAGAGCAGCATCTCTTTCCTGTCTGCTCAAGCCTATTATTCTTATTCCAAGGCTCAAGTCAACCTTGCTGCTTCGAAAAACTTTCAAGTTCCTTTAGCAGCAGTTCATCAGAAACTTGGTATAATACCGGCTTGCCTATTTCCTGTAATAAAACAAACCGGACTTTTTGTCCTTCTGATTTTTTATCCTGCTTCATGCGTTCCAGCAGGCTTTGATGTGATAGTTCCTGGGGAAGGGTAACCTGATATCCAAGAGAAGAAAGCCAGTTTTTAAATTCGCCAATTTCGAATGTTAAGCCAAACACCTTCCTGCTTAATTCCAGAGCGAAAATAATCCCTACAGCAACGGATTCTCCATGTGTCCATTCCCCATAGCCCTTCTCTGCTTCAATTGCATGGCCAAGTGTATGCCCAAAGTTTAGAAAAGCGCGTACCCCTGACTCCTTTTCATCCTCGCCAACTATGGCGCCTTTTATTTCTATTCCCTTTGTAAGGATCGTGCTCAATTCCTCACTCGGTATATTTTCAAGAGAATGAATCTGCTCCTTCAGACTTAAGTAGAAGTTCATATCATGGATCAAGCTATGCTTGATCACCTCCGCAAAGCCGGAACGTTTCTCTTTCGGCGGCAAGGAACCAAGAAAATCCAAATCATAAAACACTGCAGACGGTTGATAAAAGGCCCCAACCATGTTTTTGCCTGACGGATGATTAATTGCCACTTTCCCTCCGACTGCACTATCATGGGCCAGTATAGTAGTAGGAATTTGAATAAAAGGAATCCCTCTCATATATGTGGCTGCGACAAAACCACCCAAATCGCCGACAGCTCCGCCGCCAAATGCCAAAATGAGTGATTTCCTGTCAAGCTTGTGTTCTAAAGCAAAAGTTAAGCATTGATAGTACACATCAAATGTTTTTGCCTTCTCCCCGCTTGGAACTGTGCAAATTTTTGCATCAATGCTCTCAAGCTCTGATTCTAATGCAGGAAGGTGGAAATCCCGAACGGTTTCATCTGTAATAACCATTAAATTTGTCATGGCCGGAAAAGCCTCTTTAATAAATGTGCTTAATCCGCCAATTGCCCCAGAACCTATAAAAACAGGATAGGTTCTGGTATCTGTCTGGATAGAAACACTTTTCATTAAAACTCCCTCGCAAATTTTCTTTGCTCTTCAACCGTTGCTTTTAATGTCTCAAATCTGTCTGAATAAAACTGATCTACAAGTGCCGCGGCAAGTTCCCATGCGATAACATTTTCTGCAACCACTGCCGCTGCCGGAACAGCACAGCTGTCAGAACGCTCAATGCTTGCGGAAAACGGCTCTTTCGTTTCAATGTCTACGCTTTGAAGAGGTTTATATAGTGTAGGGATCGGCTTCATCACACCTCTGACAACTATTGGCATTCCGGTTGACATGCCGCCTTCAAAGCCGCCAAGGCGATTTGTTTTGCGGTAGTAGCCTCTTTCAGGATCCCACACAATTTCATCATGAACCTCACTGCCCGGCTTTCTGGCTGCTTCAAATCCGATGCCGAATTCAACGCCTTTAAAAGCATTAATACTAACCATTGCACCTGCCAGCTTGGAATCAAGCTTGCGGTCATAGTGTACATAGCTTCCAACTCCAGGCGGCATTCCTTCAACAATCACTTCCACAACTCCGCCAATGGAGTCACCATTTTCTTTCGCAGTGTCAATCGCTTCCATCATCTTTTGCCCGGCATCCGGGTCAAGACAGCGAACCGGCGATTCTTCCGTAATTTCTTTTAATTCTTCTAATGAGGAGTATTCTTTTACTGAGGAAGCAACTCCGCCTATTTCAATTACATGTGCTGCAACCTGAATCCCAAGCTCAGATAACAGTTTTTTGGCAACTGCTCCGGCTGCGACTCTTACTGTAGTTTCCCTTGCAGAAGATCGCTCAAGTACATTTCTCATATCCCTGTGCCCATATTTAAGGGCTCCGTTTAAATCTGCATGCCCTGGGCGCGGACGGGAGATCTTCCTTTTTACCTCTGCCTCATCTTCCGGATTTAGAGGTTCCTGGCCCATAATCTTGGTCCAGTGCTTCCAGTCATTATTCTCTACCACAAGGGCGACTGGCGACCCCAATGTATAGCCATGCCTGATGCCGCCAGTTATTTGGACGGTATCCTTTTCAATTTGCATCCTTCTGCCTCTGCCATAGCCTTTCTGGCGTCGGGCCAATTCTTCATTTATATCGGAATCAAGCAACGGCATTCCGGCAGGCAACCCTTCTATTATAGTGGTTAGCTGCGGTCCGTGTGATTCACCAGATGTAAGATATCTCAAAACTCTTTCCCCCTTCAACTCATTAAAGGATTATGTACCAATATAACATAATGATAAATATAAGAATAGATAAAATTTGAAAATTTCTATAATATTTTATTTCTTCTTATGAATGGAGCCATTTTAACACGTAAAGAAATATACCACAAAAAATAGACGGGCTGTGACCCTCTCTGGATGATTGAAACGCCCTTTGGCTGTTTTTCAGAACGCAAGCCGGAGCCCAAAAAGGAGTTAAATCAAAAAATTATTTCATAAATCAGCGAACACTGGTGATATATCAACGATAAATTGATTTTATCAACGAAAACTCCTATTATTTCAACGAAATTAAATAAGAGGATGACAGCAAATCATCCTCCATACAGGCTTTTCTATTAAAGCTTTCTGTAAAAGAAGGTTTCAGCAGATTCCAAATGATAGCGCCCAGGATTGAAGATTTGTTCAGTGCTGCCTACAAAGAATATTCCATCCTTTTTTAATGCACCGCTGAATTTATGATAGAGACTATCCTTGGCCTCTTCCGTAAAGTAAATTAAGACATTCCTGCACACAATTAAATCGTAGGGCCCGCCAAATTCATCAGCAAGCAGGTTTTGTTTTTTAAACAAAACTGTCTTCTTTATGTCTTCAGATATATTATAAAAACTGCCTTCACGGCTAAAAAACTTTTGTTGCATAGGTTCAGGGACTTCATTCAGGGATCTTTCAGGATAAACGCCCATCCTGGCCCGCGCAAGGGCGTTTTCGTCAATATCCGTCGCGGACACCTTAATCTTTGATAATGGCATAAATTTAGACAAAATCATTGCTATCGTATAAGGCTCTTCACCCGTCGAGCAGGCTGCACTCCAAATCTTAAGATTCCTGTTTTGTTTAAGCACCCCAGGGAGAATCTGTTTTTCCAGCACCTCCCAGCGCTTCGCATTTCGGTAAAATTCTGAAACATTAATGGTCATTCGATCTAAAAATTCGTTCAGCAATTCTCGATCCCTGCTTATGCCACTATAAAAATCTCCAAATGATCTATAACCCTTTTTCTCATAAAGAGAGATAAGCCTTCTTTTCATTTGTGTTTCTTTATATAGTGAAAGATCAATCCCCGTTTTCCGTTTAATATTTATAATAAATTCCTGATAATCCTGATTCATCTTTTTCCCCTCTAATTTACAGCGGTGATCATCGTATTTTACCCTTGCAGATTTCCGGTCACTCTTATCCGGGCTTGTTGTATTCGGTTACAAAAAAAGCACTTGTCAGGGACAAGGGCTTTTTTCACATTAGTTAATCCATTCATTCATTAATTTAGTGTATTCTACTTTTTCCTCTTCTTTGAAGAATAGACCGATTTCACGTTCTGCACTTGCAGGTGAATCTGAACCATGGATTACATTTTTTCCTACAGTGATGCCGAAGTCTCCGCGGATCGTCCCTGGAGCCGCATCTTTAGGATTAGTTGAACCCATCATTTGGCGAGCAGTCGCAATAACATTTTCGCCTTCCCAAACCATAGCAAAAACAGGGCCGGAAGTGATAAATTCTACTAGTTCGCCGAAGAATGGGCGCTCTTTGTGCTCTCCATAATGCTCTTCCGCAAGTTCTTTGCTAATGCTCATAAGCTTACCGCCAACAAGCTGGAAACCTTTCTTTTCAAAACGGGAAACGATTTCACCGATTAAATTGCGCTGTACTCCGTCAGGTTTAACCATTAAAAATGTTCTTTCCATTTAGTTCCACTCCTAAAACGTATGTATAGTGATTAATCATTGTCTGACAATCCACGAAAATATTAACATTGTTTTGACAATTTAGCAACAGAAACTTGAAAGCGCTTTTAAAAAAACACACGTAAAATGCATGTTTCCCGACTATCCTGCCGAAATTTAAGAAGCAGGGTAAGGAAACAGCCAAAGAAAAGCATAGCATGCAATGATGGGCACCCTCGCTGGAATTAGGTGCCCCGGCAGGCCTTCTTAAAATTTTCTTTTTCCAATAAACTTGGCAATATCCCGTAAAGCCTTCTTAGATTTTGATGGCGGAAGCTCCTCCAAAACCTCCAATGCCTTTTGCAGATACTTGTCGCTTATATGAAGAGATTTTTCGATTGCACCTGAATTCTTGACTAGTTTAATGATTTCCTCAATATCCGAACGCTCAGTTCCTTCGTGGACTTTGATAATTTCCTCACGGATGGTCCTATCCTCCATTGCAAAAAGGACAGGAAGTGTTATATTGCCCTGGTGGAGGTCCCCTCCAGCAGGTTTGCCGAGTTCCTTTTCCGTTCCGACAAAGTCCAGGACATCATCAATAATTTGATATGACATCCCGACAAAATAACCAAATTTGAAAAGCTTCTTATGTATTTCGTCTTCTACATTGGCTGCAATGGCACCCAATTGACAGCTGACAGCTATCAGCATCGCAGTTTTTCTTTTGATTCTGCGGAAATAAGTCCTTACATTTTGGTCGTAATTATACTTATCTTTGATTTGCTCGATTTCGCCTATACATAGCTCAACCAGTGTATGGGATAGGATTTTATGCGCGTGCGGATTTTCAACATTTGTTATTAATTCAAGAGCACGCGCAAAAATGTAATCGCCGGTATACATGGCAATCTTGTTGTCCCACTTCGCTTTGATTGTCGGCTTGCCGCGGCGCAATTCGGCATCATCAATGACATCATCATGTACAAGAGATGCCATATGGATAAGCTCAAGTGATACGGCCACATTTTTAATTTTATTTATATCGTAATCTCCGAACTTTGCTGCAAGCAAGACAAAAACTGGGCGAATTCTTTTTCCCCCGGCCTGCAATAAATGCAGTGATGCCTGATGCAATAGAGGAGACTCTGCTTTAATCGTCTCCTCCAGCTCGTCCTCTATCACATTTAAATCTGAATTCAAAAATGAATACATCATTTTCAATTTCATCTTCTAACTCACCCAGCTTATCAATCCCGTCTGCTGTTTTCTGCATTGTGCAATGAGAAACATTCAGAACAAGTTATTATTTTTGTTTCGTTCCAATGTGTACAGCTGCCACTCCGCCACTATATGGCTTATAAGTGACATTCTTAAAGCCTGCCTTCTCGAACATTTCTGCCAGTTCTTTCATTCCCGGGAAGTCTCTTGCAGATTCCTGCAGCCAAGAATACTCATTAAAGCTTTTGGCAAATAGTTTGCCGAACATAGGCATAATAAAACGGAAGTAGAAATAATAGGCTTGTTTATAGCCGAACATAGTCGGCTGTGACGTCTCCAGACACACTGCTATTCCGCCAGGCTTTACAACACGGTGCATTTCTTTTAATACCTGCATGTAGTCAGGTACATTCCTTAACCCAAATCCGATGGTTACATAATCAAAGGAATTATCGGGAAAAGGCAGATCCATGGCATTTCCGTGAACAAGTTCAACTTGATCAAGTTTCCGTTCTTTAATTTTTTCCTCACCGATTTTCAGCATATTTTTGCTGAAATCAAGTCCGACTACTTGTCCATTCTCACCAACAGCTTCAGCAAGTGCAATGGACCAATCGGCTGTGCCGCAGCAAATATCAAGAGCCTTCGTACCTTTTTGGACATTCATTTTTTTCATGGTGTCCTTGCGCCATCTGAGATGCTGCTGAAAACTAATAACTGAATTCATTTTATCGTAGTTGCCATAAATCTTTTCAAATACACTATGAACTCGCTCTTCTTTTGATTGCTGCATACATTACCCTTCTTCCACAAAAGTTTTAGCCACAGACTGACTATGATTAAAGATGAAATGAATACGCTGCTCTAACAATTCGTTTACAAAAGGGATTTTCATCAGATATTGATCAACCAGCTTTCTAGAAAAGTCAATATATCTGTCACAAATCAGAAGCAGATAGTTTTGCTGTTCAGCAGACATCTCTTTCACTTTTGGGAATGTCAGCTTTTTCAGCGCTTCAAAGACAATTGAAGTGCCATTCTTAATAAATTGCTCTTTCTCGGCAATTAGCCGCTTAATAAATAGCAGATTGGATGCAACCTCTTTCCAATCAGTCTTGGAATAAGCATCCGTCAACTTTTCGAAGAGAGCCGCCTCAATCTTCTTGACGGAATTCATTAAGTGGTCAACAGCCTCAGGGGCTTTCTGGTAGAGGGATATCTTATGCTCATTCACATCTTTAATCCCGTCAGCCAGTGCACGAATCATGTTAATATCATCGAGTGCGGCAAGAATTTTATAATATAAGCCGCTGTAATACACGCCTGCAAGGACGGTAAGCTGTCTGTGTTTAAGGTCTTCACCTTCAGACTCATCGTTCATTACAAGTTCATGGGTATCAAGGGCGATTTGGATAAGCATAGCCGTTATGGCATATTGTTCTGCCTTTGTTTCCGAAAGTTTTAATTCATCCAGGATAGAAATTAAGAGCAGAAGCTTATCTTCGTCTATAACGGGAGAATCGATATACCTGAGCAGATAAGGGTGGTGTACCTTTTTCTCAATCTGTTCTTTAATATCTGCCAATTTAATCTTCACGTCATGCATGCAATCACCCTTGTTTCCCCTAAGTTTTCTATTTCCCGCAGCAGCCTCCTTGCTCCCTGAGCATGCAAAGCTAAAGGGAAAAAGACAGGAGAAGCTTTATCAAAATTGTTAAACACACTTATCTTTAAGATTATATAGTCTATTTTTGACCTATTGATCGTTTAGTATGAAATATAAATAAATCGGGCATAAAAAAAGCCCTTTTTACTGGTATCTTGTTATCAAATGTATTATTAATTAAGCAGAGACAATTATATCATAAATTACAGAAACATGTCAGGACATTATCTTGAAAAACAATTATGTCCATTTTTACTATTATTTTTTCGCTTCGCTTTCCAGTTCTCCATAACAGGTCATAATCCTTGCGTTTCCCCTCACCTTTATAGCAGATGTGTGCTCTGTAAATTGGGCAATCATAACTTCTCCCTGATCCAGCTTTTCGGAATGATGGAATCTTGTATCAGAACCCCTCGTTAAACCAATGACATTTACACCGTCTTCTTTTGCTTTAATAACTATATAATCATTTCCCGATGGACTTTTCTTTTCCATTGAAAACATCCTTTACAATATATTTTGGCAAAAATAATTTCTTACAAAAAAAGGCCAAAAGTAGTTATCTTTCAGCCTTTCCCGAATTCTTTTTCTTTCTTTAAGAATGAGACGCATATTTTAGTCTTGTTTCCAAGCTTATTGTTTGATTAATGAAAGAACCTCTGCCCGTGCTCTTGCATCATCTGCAAACACACCTCTTACAGCGGAAGTAACTGTTTTAGAACCTGGCTTTTTAACTCCCCGCATTGTCATGCACATATGTTCCGCTTCTACAACGACCATAACGCCATGCGGCTCAAGCTTCTCGAGAATTGAGTTAGCAACTGTGGATGTAATGCGTTCTTGAAGCTGCGGCCTTTTTGCTACTGCCTCTACAGCCCTGGCAAGTTTACTTAAGCCAGTTACCCTTCCGTTCCTTGGAATATAAGCGACATGGGCTACACCGAAAAATGGCACAAGGTGATGTTCGCACATAGAATAAAAAGGAATATCCTTCACGAGGACAAGTTCTTCATGATCTTCGCCAAATACTGTCTCAAAATACTCTTTAGGATCCTGGTTTAATCCCATAAAAACTTCTTCATACATTTTTGCTACTCGTTTTGGTGTATCAAGGAGCCCTTCCCGATTTGGGTCTTCACCGATTGCTTCTAATATTAAACGTACCGCATCTTCTATCTGGGCACGATTTACGTCTGCCATAATTACTTCCTCCTATGCTATAACACTGTGTTTGATAATATGTTCATATTAGCATAACCCTTTTGGTCTGCGCAAAGCAGAAACTGTATGGCGTATAGCATGAGCCGGGTCTGTTAAACTTGCCTGTTGATTTCCGCTCCAGGCACTCAGGGCGGTCCGACGCTCCTCGGCGTCTTGCGCCTGCGGGGTCTCCCTTTGATCCGCACTCCCCGCAGGACATTGAATAAGCATCAGTGAATTAACACCGCACGAAGAAAATCCGAGAGCATTTTCGAGGAGCTCGCAGCTTCCGCTCCAATCAACAGCGTACTAAAATCAACATTGACCTTTACACAGCCCTATTTTAAAATAGAAAAAACCGCGAACGAATCGCGGTTTTTAGCTCAAGCATAAGCTTTAAGCACTTTTATCGCTGGTTAACCGGCAGGTAATACCTCCTATTCTAGAGTAGGAAAACTGCCAGTAAACGCCCGATTGGTTCAACTAACATTCAGTTCAGCAAAATGCCTGCCCTGAATGATGTTTCACTCTATGTAGATTACTTAACTGCATCTTTAAGCGCTTTGCCTGGTTTGAAAGCAGGAACTTTGCTTGCAGCGATTTCGATTTCTTCACCAGTTTGCGGGTTGCGTCCTTTACGGGCAGCACGTTCGCGAACCTCGAAGTTTCCGAAACCAATTAGTTGTACCTTATCACCATTTTTCAAAGCATCTAAGATTGTATCGAAAACAGCATCAACTGCTTTAGTTGCGTCTTTTTTAGAAAGTTCGCCAGCTTCAGCAACTGCGTTAATTAGTTCTGTCTTGTTCATGCCTTTCACCTCCTCCCAAATATCGATAAAACCCAGTAAAATAACAATCCTTACATACATTTGTAAACAAAATTACTGAATTCTATACGTTATGGCGTGTTTTTATTTAACAAGCCTAATAATAAAGTATGAACAGAAAAATTTCAATCCATAAATTATCAAAAATCCTTTGATAATAAGGGTTTCGGCCGCCACAACGGTAATTCTGTTAAAAGATTATCACAATCATTTACTCTTATCAAGAATATTTCATGATTTAATGGGAATCTTTTCTTATCTGCAACATATTTGTAATAAGTTGACCTTTATTTCATACCCTAAGGGCGCTTTAATAAACATAAAAAGAAATTTTTAAAAATAACTCTGATAAACTGGCCTATTGATTTCCGCTCCAGGTGCTCAGCGAACCGCGGGCGGTCAGGGAGCCTCCTCGTCGCTTTGATCCGCACTCCCGCAGGACTTTGAATAAGCTTCCCTGAAATAACACCGCACGAAGGAAATGCGAATGCATTTTCGCGGGATTAGTGCCTTCCGCTCCAATCAACAGGGTGCTAAAAAACAACAAAAAGCTTTAACAGAGCCAAATAAAAAAAGACTCCAAAAGGAGCCTTCATTTAAAGGATTATCGCTATTAATCCGCCAGAGCCTTCGTTAATAATTCTTTCCAGAGTTTCTTTAAGCTTATATCTTGCGTTCTCAGGCATTAGGGAAAGCTTTGCCTGTATTCCTTCCCTCACAATTGAGCTTAAGCTTCGACCAAAGATATCAGAGTTCCAGATGGATAGAGGATCATCTTCAAAATCCTGCATCAGATAACGGACGAGTTCCTCGCTTTGCTTCTCTGTACCGATAATCGGCGAAAACTCGGATTCTACATCAACTTTAATCATATGGATAGACGGTGCAACTGCTTTTAGACGCACTCCGAAGCGTGAGCCATGGCGTGTGATTTCCGGTTCATCTAGGCTCATATCAGCCAGCGAAGGAGCGGCAATTCCATAACCTGTTTGCTTCACCATTCTTAAAGCATCGGATATTTGGTCATATTCTGCTTTTGCATGGGCAAATTCCTGCATCAGTTCAAGCAGATGGTCTTTTCCTCGGATTTCCACACCGACAATTTCTTTTAGTACTTCATCATAAAGATCATCCGGGGCGTACAAGTCTATTTCTGCCACACCCTGCCCCATTTCAATGCCAGCGAGCCCTGCACGGTCAATAAACTCAAAGTCGCTAAATTGATGGACTACACGGTCTACATCTCTAAGCCTTTTAATGTCTTTAACAGTTTCTTTTACTGCTTCCTGGTAGCTTTCACGAAGCCAATGATCTTCATGCAGCACCATCACCCAGCTTGGAAGGTTTACATTAACTTCAAGCACCGGGAATTCATATAGAGCTTCACGCATTACATTCATAACATCCGTTTCCCTCATGCCTTCTACACTCATGGCAAGAACCGGAATATCATACTTCTCGGAAAGCTCATTTCTAAGCACATCCGTATTCGGATGGTGAGGCTGTACGCTATTAATAATCATGATAAAAGGCTTACCGACTTCCTTCAGTTCATCAATAACCCTTTCTTCCGCCTCCAGATAATTGGCACGCGGAATTTCGCCAATCGTTCCATCTGTCGTAATCACGACGCCGATAGTTGAGTGCTCCTGAATAACTTTTCTCGTACCTATCTCTGCAGCTTCATGGAAAGGGATCGGCTCTTCATACCAAGGTGTATTGATCATTCTTGGGCCATTTTCATCTTCATATCCCTTAGCTCCGGGGACTGTATAACCTACACAGTCAACCAGTCGTATGTTTACATCCAGGCCTTCTGCCACATGGACTGTAGCAGCCTGGTTAGGCACGAATTTCGGTTCTGTGGTCATAATCGTTTTGCCGGCAGCACTTTGCGGAAGTTCATCCTGAGTACGGGCACGGTCTGCTTCATTGTCCATATTCGGCAATACAACAAGCTCCATAAATTTCTTTATAAATGTGGATTTGCCGGTGCGAACGGCGCCAACTACTCCAAAATATATATCGCCGCCAGTTCTTTCGGCAATATCTTTAAAAATATCAACCTTTTCCAAGTGATCCCCTCCCGAATCATAGAGTTAGTGGGATAATATTATCCTATCTATTATGTTTGGACATTATATGTGTATGATGTTGTCCTACATTGTTATGACAGTTTTTTTAAATTTTTACCCCCTTATCAGGAAAGTGAGGCACCCGCCGGCCGGCAAAGAAATTCTCCATGCCATCAGGCGATCTGGAATGGACAGCTGGCCGATCCCAAATTTCCCTCTAGAATTTAATAACTCCCTTTACGCTTTATTTCTTTTTCTTTATGCTATTGGTCAGGTTGAAGAGTGTCTTTATAAAAAAAATAATAAAAAAAAACCCTTCTCCTACAATATATTTTACAGAAGAAAGGTTATGACTATTTCACCAAAAAGATTGGTTCATTTGTTTCAGCATCTATTGTATATGGCAAAGAATAGGAGGGAACAAAAGCAGAATCTTCAACTAGTATATCCCTGACATCTTCTCCAGGCTTATACTTGTTTTCCTTTTCCTTCAGGGCCTGATAAAGATCAATCCGGTAATCAACATATACATCGGCATCGCCGGTTACTACAAACGGAAGGTTTTGGCCGCTATATGGGCTAAGCGCTTTTGGCTCTTCTTTAAATCCTAATTTTTTAAAATCCATTGTAAAAACATTATCAGCAATTTGTTCTTTGTAAGGCGGGAAACCATGTGCTTTAATTCTCAGGTTAATATCCCTGATCGTTTCTGCGATTCTCAAATCGAATATTTTTACTTTCGGGTCCGTTTCTGCATCAACTAGCACATATTGGAATACGCCACCAGACTCAAATGCATTTCCAGGAGGCTCAGCCATATATTGAGGCGCAATCTTTTTAAAGTCAATCGGATACTTTTGATAAATCGGGGTTGCCTGATCCTTTGTCTTGATCGGAAGAAGCCCGCCATTATCTTCTCTATACTGATCTACTGCCGATTGGACAGACTGCAATTGGTCCTTATAGGCTATCTGATTTTGGGATAGCTTCTCTTCAGGATACATACAGCCAGTCAGGACCATCCCTGTAATCAAAAGAAGCAAGAACGTGTTACATGCTTTTCTCATCTAATCAACCCTTTATGTAATATAGCTAGCTGCTTGTCGGGCCGCTGAACACGACAAGAACAATAATAATTCCGCTTATGATCATCAAAATATAAGCAATAATAGCCGTAATAAGCTTCAATATCCCAGCTTTCAGTTTAAAGCGGCTAAGATAAATCAGAACTATAGATAAAAACATAAATCCCATTGAAGCCAGTGATATCCACATTTTCATTAAAGCCGGTGACATTTAATCAACTCCCTTTTCCGAAAAGTATTATAACATACCAATGGGAAAAATCTAAAAGCTTTTCCTCTTCAAATTTTCAGGCATAAAAAAACTGAGGTAAAGAAGGGGCAATTCTTTACCTCAGCCAGTTGACTAAATAACCCAACACCCTGTTCATTTCACTAGTTTGCTTCGTTGCATTGTATGCAGGAACCTGCCAACTCGCATCATCTAATGCCTATATTTTTCAATTATTAAAGATTTTCCTGATTTTTGCTTCCTCTTTGATCCTCCAGGACATTTGCAAGGTCTTCCATTTCGTGTGTTTTTCCTCGTCCCATCAAAAGATCAACTGCATCCTTGGCATTAACATTATTAAATAGGACATCATAAAGAACATTTGTAATTGGCATTTTTACATCATATTTTTTAGCAAGCTGATGGGCTGCTTTCGTAGTTCTTACCCCTTCTACAACCATACCCATATTATCAAGTACTTCCTGAAGGTTATGCCCCTTTCCAAGAAGGTTGCCAGCTCTCCAATTGCGCGAATGGACTGATGTACATGTAACGATCAAGTCGCCTATACCAGCCAATCCGGAGAAGGTAAGCGGACTGGCCCCCATTTTCATGCCAAGTCGGGCAATCTCTGCAAGCCCTCTTGTTATTAGGGCAGCCTTTGCATTGTCGCCATACCCCAAACCATCTGTAATTCCTGCAGCAAGCGCAATAATGTTTTTAAGGGCACCGCCAATTTCTACTCCAATAATATCTGGGTTCGTGTACACTCTAAAATTGTTATTAATAAACAAGTCCTGAATTTTCTCAGCAGCTTTCATATTTTTTGAAGAAACTGTAACAGTAGTTGGATGCCGCAGGCTTACTTCTTCAGCATGGCTTGGACCTGAAAGCACTACAACACTATCCAAAAGGTTTTCGGGCATTTCTTCCTCAATCATTTCTGAAATCCGCAAAAGTGAGTCTGGCTCAATTCCCTTGCTGACATGAACAATGGTGATAGGCTCTGTCCTGATTTCTCTAATTTTACCGAGAACTTCACGAATTGCCTTTGTCGGTACAGCCAATATCATGATTTCTGTTCTGGGTAAAGCCTCTTCAAGTGATGAATAGCCTCTGATCTCTTCCGGCAGGTGAATTTCTGATAAGTATTTTTTATTGGTATGCTGCGTATTTATTTCTTCAATTTGCTCGGGATTATGGCCCCAAAGCCTAACATCATGCCCATTATCGGCCAGGACCATAGCCAAAGCTGTCCCCCAGCTGCCCGCTCCTACAACTGCAACACTTTCTCTATTCCGCTCCATTTGATCACTGCCTTTTAATTTATTTGGATGTTTTAAAACACCATCCGGCTCAGTCAGCAATACGGAGTATGATCATATAACAGGTACCGATATACTCCCTAATGTTATGCTTTCTGTTTAAACAAAGACATCTGCTCTTCCTGCTATTTTCTTTCCCTTGCAAATATCTTAATAGGTGTGCCTTCAAAACCAAAAGCGTCTCTTATCCTGTTTTCAAGAAAACGTTCATAAGAGAAATGAAGAAGCTCGGGATCATTTACAAATACTACAAAGGTTGGCGGCTTCACAGCCACCTGTGTCGTGTAATAAATCCTTAATCGCCTTCCCTTATCTGTAGGTGTCGGATTCATGGCTACAGCATCCATGATGACATCATTCAGCACGCTTGTCTCTACACGAAGTGCATGATTTTCACTCGCTGTGTTAATCATTGGGATAAGCGTGTGAATCCGCTTCTTCGTTTTTGCAGAAAGGAAAACAATAGGTGCATAGTCGAGGAATTGAAAATGATCTCGAATATTTTGTTCAAAAGCTTTCATTGTTTTTTCATCTTTTTCGACAGCATCCCATTTGTTTACCACAATAACAACCGCTCTTCCCGCTTCGTGCGCATACCCGGCAATACGCTTATCCTGTTCAATAATGCCTTCTTCTCCATCAATGACTACTAGAACGACATCTGAACGCTCAATTGCCCGCAATGCCCGCAGAACACTGTATTTTTCTGTTGTTTCATAAACTTTTCCTTTTTTGCGCATTCCGGCAGTATCGATAATGACATATTCCTGGCCGTCAACCTTCAGCTGGGAGTCAATTGCATCCCTTGTGGTTCCTGCGATGTTGCTGACAATAACACGCTCTTCCCCAAGGATGGCATTTACTAAAGACGATTTTCCGACATTAGGACGGCCGATTAATGAAAACTTAATTACTTCTTCACCATATTCACCCTGTCCGTGTTTCGGAAAGTGTTTGGCTGCTTCATCCAGCAAGTCCCCCAGCCCAAGTCCGTGCGATCCTGAAATAGGGAATGGTTCCCCAAATCCAAGAGCATAAAAATCATAAATCAAATCTCTCATTTCCGGATTATCAATTTTATTTACACCCAGCACAACAGGTTTTTTGGCTTTATATAAAATTTTTGCGACTTCTTCGTCTGCGGCTGTAACCCCTTCTCTGCCATTTACAAGAAAAATGATCACATCTGCTTCATCTATGGCAATCTCAGCCTGAAGCCGGATTTGTTCCAGGAATGGCTCATCACCAATATCGATTCCACCTGTGTCGATAATATTAAAATCATGTGTCAGCCATTCAGCCGAACTATAAATCCGATCCCTTGTTACTCCAGGAATATCTTCGACAATTGATATCCGTTCTCCTACAATTCTGTTAAATATCGTTGATTTTCCAACGTTTGGACGCCCGACAATAGCCACAACCGGTTTTGCCATGAACATCACCCTTTCAATTCTTTATTCTTAATATGCTTCAACATCCTATTTTTGTTCTAGAAATGTCTATTCCTTTTTTAAGCGTGAAGATGGCTGTCCTTAATTTAGTTTTAAACTTTCTAAAGCCACACTATCTATACCGCTTTACATTTATAAAATAAACCCTTCTCAAAGATAGAAGGGTCTAACTTAGATATTTTAACAAAGAGAAACCTTCCTAGCAATGAAAAACTTGGAAACACCTTCAATGCTTAACAATTACGTATAATTCTTCTGTTAAAGCATGGGCAATTCCATCAAGTATGGCTTCAAGATTGGCTGCTATGATCTCCATTTCTTTTTTATCTTCACAATGAAAAACTGCCGCTCCTGAAGGTACTTTGGAAGGATTTGTTGTAATAACAGCAAGTATGTATTTTTCAAGTACCATTTGCCTTAACTTCCTTTCCCATTCGTTTGCCTTTCAGACGGCATCCTAATTGCATTCTCAAGAGTTGGAACCGCTCCGATAATTTTTAGAGCTTTATCGATATCCTTTTCCTGCGGCAATACAAAAACCCCTACGCGTCCATCATCGAGGTCTCTTTTCGCCAGTGGTACAAGAGCCGGTGTTCCCGAGTCACGATAAACTCCCAAAGCAGTTGAAACATCATGCAAAATGGCCTGTCTTTGCCCGAGATTAGCTATGGTTGACCTGGCATTAAAGTTTTTGGGCTTTAAAATGAAGCCCATCCCATATCTAAGTACCTCCTCCTGTCTTTCTGGGAGTCCAATATTCATTATATAAATGTTATCCACATACAAACCTGCACCATCAAAACGAGGCTCAACATATTCCACATCAACAATATCCTTCAGCCTTCCTCCTGTCATAAGCAATTTCGAAATAATAACGGCTATTATAGCTGCTGCAAGTCCGCCCAAAATATTAAAAAGCAGATAACCAAGCGTGCATAATAAGGATGTGAAAATAACAAGATAATTTCTGCTTTCAAAAGCAATTGCTATGCCTTCTATATATGTTTTCCCTCTTGATACCAATTCATAGCTGTCCAGCTCAGTCAATGTATTTCTTTCCATATTTCTTACTTCCCTGAATTGAGAGGCTGCAAGCGTCAGAAAAGTTACAGCGGTAAATTGTTCTTCCATTATGGAAGGAATTGCAACAGTGCCTAATCCAGCTGCAATAAATCCCAATGCAACGTGTATGATTTTCCCATGCAAATAGGTAGGATATTGCCGGTAATCTGTTCTAAGCATATAAACACGAGTCAAGGTACCTACTGCAAGTCCAAAAAGTATTGGGTATGTATATTCACTCATGATAATTTTTGTTTCTCCCTTTCAAAATGTTTGAAGTTCGTTTCAAAATAAGAAGCAGTCCATTGCATTGCACTCCAAGCAGCAACAATTGAAGCCGAGAGGGCCATAATATCAAAGAATGCCAAAGAACCGATTATATAAGGAAAAGAATATTGCCCAAGAATAAGAGCATACAAAACCTCACCCTGAATTCCCCCAAGCAGTATTAAAGGCAAGCGAAGCACTCTTTTTTTCTGCAGGAGGACAGCCATATAAACAAGCAGAAAGGCCAGCATCCACTTCCGTGAAAATATTACCCATACAGGATCAAACAGTTCAAATAAATGAAAGCTCACATATGCCATCATCATGATAAAGGCGCAAAATAGAAAATAAGCCCTTTTTAATCTTTCCAGCCTGCTTGCTAATATGTATAAAGTCCCCATTAAAAAAACTCCCGCCGTACTTGTTTCCACACTAAAAACTTTAAAAGTATAGGGTGATAGAATGATTAATAGCAGAAGCCAGGCCGAAAATTTGGCCCTATTCTTATTTTTTCGGTCTAGAAAGAAAGTCGCCATAACCCAAAAAATCCATGAAACCCAATAAAAAATTAACCCTTCCATCCTCTTCCCTCCTATCATTTCCAGTATAGCTTTTTGATATGTACTTTAACCCTGCCAGTTCAAAAGGTTTAATGGAATACAATGATAATGCCTTTGTTCTGTATAAATTTTTAAAGCAGACTTCATCTTAAGAAGAGGGAGGTGTGTAATTATGGGCAAAGACCGCCAGGAGAGAAAATTGAAGGAAAGCAGACGAGTGGAATCAGATCGCGATCAGGCGCTTCATTACCCGGGAGCTTCCAAACTGCAGAGTGCCGAAGAAGCAAGATCCTTAAATGATTCAAAATACAGTTAAGATATATCTTTAGACAACAAAAAGCTCTCGTCTTTGACGAGAGCTTTACTTTTGGATTATCCTCTGGCTGAATGCTTTTGTATCAATGTTTCGTTCATTTAACCAGTGATGGGTCTTTCCCGAAATAATTACTGGAGCCTGCTGCAGCTGCCTGATATTCGAGGCGCCCAATGCAGTCATAATCATTTTTAATTCATTATGTATGATGTTTATTTCTTCTATCAATGGTTCAAGTCCTTCTTTAATAAGAACTTTTAAAAAATAACCGGCCATGCCAGCAGCTCCGGCACCCAGCGCAAGGGCTTTGGCTATTTCAAAGCTTGTTTGAATGCCTCCAGAAGCAATTACAGCGATTTCATCTTTTTGGACGACAGCTTCAGCAATGGATACTGCAGTGGGGATTCCCCATTCATCAAAGAAACTTAAAAGCCTTTCTCTTCTTGCGTTTTCAATGCGCGAAAAATTTGTACCGCCAAAACCTCCAACGTCTACAGCCGATACGCCAATGGAGGCCAACATCGATACGGTTTCTTTATTCATTCCGAATCCTACTTCCTTCACAACCACAGGAACTTCAGAATGCAAAACTATTTGTTCAATCCTTTTCAATGCTCCACGAAATTCCCTATCTCCTTCAGGCATGGTCAATTCTTGAACGACATTTAAATGAATTTGCAATGCGTTTGCCTCTATCATATCAACAGCTGCTTTTGCCTGATCGATTGTGGCTTCACTGCCTAAATTGCCGAAGATGATTCCTTTGGGATTTTCTTTTCTAACCACCCTGTATGATTCGATCTCATTCGGATCTTTCAGAGCGGACATTTGAGACCCTACCGCCATTGCCAAGCCTGTTGCCTTGGCAGCAGACGCAAGGTCCCGGTTTATTTTGATTGTTCTATCTCCACCGCCGCCAGTCATCGCATTTATAAAAATTGGCGAACTTAATGAAAGTTCGCCAACTGAAGTGCCTAAATCAGCCTGATGCAGAAAAGTATCAGGAAGACTTTGGTGGATAAAGGCTACATCCTCGAAACCAGTAAGGCTTCTCTGGCCTGTTGCCAAAGCATACTGAATGTGATCCCATTTTCGTTTTGATCTAGACACAAGTTATCACCATTACTTTTTTAAATTCTTTAACTGATCCCCAATCATTTCGCCTAGCTGGAAACCCTTCGTTTCCTCAGGAAGTTCATAATCAGTCACTTCTTCATTTTCTTTTTCCTGAAGGTCTTTAATGCTCAATGACAGGCGCTGATCCTGCTCATTTACATCAAGTACCTTTACTTGCACTTCCTGTCCCTCGCTCAATACTTCATGAGGGGTGCCGATATGCTTATGGGCAATTTGCGAAATATGGACAAGTCCTTCTACTCCAGGGAAAACTTCAACAAATGCACCGTATGAGACAAGTCTCTTAACTGTACCATCAAGCGTGCTTCCTTTAGGTGCCTTTTCACGGATATTATCCCAAGGCCCAGGCAGCGTTTCTTTAATAGATAAGGAAATCCGCTCATTATCGCGATCCACGCTTAATACTTTAACTTTAACCTTTTGCCCTTCTTCTACAACATCGGAAGGTTTTTCCACATGCTCATAGGATAGCTGGGAAATATGGACTAGGCCATCAATTCCTCCAATATCTACGAAAGCGCCAAAGTCTGTGATTCTTTGGACTGTTCCATCCAGAACCTGACCTGCCTGAAGGGATTCAAGCACCTGATGCTTTTGCTTGCCTTTTTCCTCTTCAATAACAGCTCGATGGGAAAGAATCAGGCGATTCTTTTCTTTATCCAGCTCCACAATTTTAAATGTCATTGTTTTGCCTTTATAATCAGTAAAGTCTTCAACAAAATGAGCTTCTACAAGGGAAGCAGGAACAAATCCGCGCACACCCAAGTCTACAACTAATCCACCTTTTACAACATCTTTGATTTCAGCTTCAAAGACTTCGCCTTCATTGAATTTCTTCTCAAGTGTTTCCCAGGACTTTTCTGCGTCTACTTTACGTTTAGAAAGAATAAGTGCTTCTTCCTCCACTTTTAACACTTCAAGCTCAAGCTCATCCCCTTCAGAAACAGCATCACTTGCTTTTTCAATATGAAGGCTTGAAAGCTCACTGATCGGAATAATACCATCCAGCTTGCTGTCAGCAATGTCAATAATGACTTGCTTTTCTTCTACTTTGGTAACCTGGCCCTTTACCTTGTCACCAACCTCAAAATTTTTGACTTCTACTTGGTTCATTTCCTCTGACATATGTATTCCTCCTTAATCCAATGGCTGCTTTCAAATTTTTAATTTGTATTCAACTGCCTGCCATCCAGGCAAGAACCCTGTGTCAGCAGCAGAAATACTCGAATGGCTTTTTAATGCAGGCTATTTTTCAACTGTGTTGAATGTCTCTTTTCTGCCCTAATTTGAGAATCGTCAGCAAAGGACAGCCTCTTTATTTTTTCGAATATTCTCGCCTTTTTAAAAAATGCCTTTTTACTAACTTCTTACAAAAGAAGTTTTTTGTCAAGCAAGAAGGGTTAGGAATTTTCCTCAATTAATTTACGGATTTCTGCCATGATGAATTCGGTCGTTTCTTCAGCTGATGCTTTCCGTTCCCTAAGCTCTTTCATCTCAATAGGCTTTCCATAAACTACTTTCAGCTTGGAGAAGGCTTTATATGGGCCAATGATAGCACATGGCACAACATGCGCTTCGGATCTAAGGGCAAAGAATCCAGCACCGGCAAGCCCCTTCCCCAATTGCCCCGTCTTGCTTCTAGTACCCTCTGGAAACAGCCCTAAAACCTTTCCTTCTTTTAAGGTTCCAAGGCCTTTTCTAAGAGCTTCCCTGTCACTCATTCCCCTTTTGACGGGAAAAGCATTAAGATGGGGCAAGATTGTACCAAGACCAGGTACTTTAAAAAGCTCTTCCTTGGCCATAAAGTGCACAGGCCGAGGAGCATTAATGCCTACAACGGGAGGATCCAGATTATCAATATGGTTGGAACATAGAAGTACACCGCCATCAGAAGGAAAGTGCTCCCTTCCGATCACTTCGAATCTGTAAACTGGTTTTAATGCACCGTAAACGACTGCTTTAGCAAAAGAATAGAGGTTCACTTTGATCCGATCCTTTCATAGGCCAGGTCCATTATTTTTTCTACCACCTGTACAATTGATAATGAGGTCGTATCAATTTCTACAGCATCTTCTGCTTTCTTTAATGGAGCAACTTCGCGCTCTGAATCGAGCCTATCCCTCAGAGAAATTTCTTTCTTCAGCTTTTCAAGGTCCGATGGAAAACCCTTTTGAACATTCTCAGTATGGCGGCGAATCGCTCTTTCATCGACTGAAGCCAAAAGGAATATTTTTACTTCCGCTAAAGGAAGGACATGTGTCCCGATATCCCGGCCGTCCATTACCACTCCTCCATTTTGGGCGAAGCTTTGCTGTCTTAATACCATTTCTTCTCTTACAAGCTTATGCCTTGAAACAATCGAAACGGAATTTGTAACTTCTGATGACCTGATTTGATTGGTCACATCCTGTCCGTCCAAATAGATTAATTGCCCTTCTGTGCCAGGCTGCAAATCGATAGTGGTACTGTTCAGTATTTCCATCAATGCTGCTTCATCTTCAATGCTCGCCTGCTGTTGAATGGCTTTATATGTCAAGGCACGATACATGGCTCCCGTATCAATGTATATGTATGATAATTTTTCTGCCACAATCTTGGCTACTGTACTTTTGCCAGCAGCAGCAGGCCCATCTATTGCTATCGATATTTGTCTGTTCATAGTTCCTCCTGTACTGCCTGGCCAGGTTCTTTAAGCCAGGTTCCTTCAGCTTTATTTTAACATAATAAGTCGATTTCAGGTCATATTATACAGCTTTTTTACCATTAACCATTCTCTTAAAAATAGGATATGTTAAACATGTCTGTTGATTTCCGCTCAGGGAAGCTCAGCGAACCGCGGGAGGTCCAACGCTCCTAAAACAATAAGCATGCGGGGTCTTCCTTTGACTCGCTTCCCCCGCAGGACATTGAATAAGCATCCTCGAATAAAACCGCACAAAGGAAATGCGAATGAATCTCCGAGGATCTCGCTCCTTCCGCTCCAATCAACAGAGTGCTAAAATCAACAATGAGCTTTAATATAGCCTAAAAATAAAAAATAAGCAGGCGGCTGCCTGCTAGTAATTTTCCTTGAACGTTTCCAGCAGCTCAGTAAAATTCTGGTCTGTAACACCCTCATATTGTGTCAGCTGCTTTAATTCAGGAAACGCATTCATATGATGAAAGAATAATTGAGTAATCAGCAAAAAAATAAACTGCACAATGATTAATTTTAAAAGAACCCTCTCTATCGTTTTCATCATTGCATCTCTCCATAGTTAAAAATACGTTCAAGTCTATTTGACTTCTTCATCTATTATGAGAGCAGTGCATTAAAAATATTCCCATCCCTTTAAATTTCAAGCCCTTTTTTCTTCATGGCCAATTGCCTGTCAAAGCAAAAGCGCAGCAGCAATTGCCGGTCTTGGGGACTAATATCCAAAAACTGAACAGAAATTATGGACTTTCCATTACTAATTTCCGAGATTCTTATTACTTTGCTTTTTACCTTCAAATAATGAGATTCACCATTTTGCATAGGCAATACAAAATAAGTATGTATTTGCATATTTGCTTTTAACGAACAGGATTTGCCTGCAATAATTGCGGCACCTCCTGCGCTGATATCATCTGTAACAGACACAAACGGTGTAAATTCGTCCATTACCGGGTGAACTGCTATGTCAACAGACGTTTCAATCCTGACAAACTGGCGGCGCTGAACCTTCATTAAATGTTCATTCCCTGGATATGAAATGACCATCATAGGAATTTTAATCTTCACCCTGCCAAGGACTTCACTTTCAAAAAGGTAAACGGAGCCATCAGCTGCGACAAAAGTTACTTTTAGCTGAGTTCCGTCCAGCAGGAAAGCAGTCTTTTTCGTTTCCTGATTAATGGGATAATCAATATAAAGGTTACTTTCTTTCCTCTCGACAAGCTTGCATTTATATTTCTCTGATTTATCAGTATATTTCAGCTCCAATATTAGTACTTCTCCAATTTTCATCATGCTGGCTACACTTCCCTATTCAAAAGGATAATCTTGTCATTTAATTATGACATGCTTTAAAACAGTCGTGCAACAGCAATTTACATAAAAATGAGCAAAAAGACCCATTAGTAAATAAAAAAGAGAAAGCCTCTTCGGCTTTCTCTACACAACATCTTCATAAATTGGTTCAGCATTTTTGAGCTTTTCTACTTTCTCTTCTTGGCCTGTTTCAGCATTAATATAAATCCTGTAGGTATCTTCACCCATTGTGCCAAGGAATTCATAGCAGGAAACTTCCTGATTAAGATCATTTATGATAACTGCCCGCCTGTCTTCCATGACTTTTACCTGGGGATTAATTTTTGCTCTTGCCTCTTCCTTGGAAATTGCAGGTTCTGGAATATCCCTCTGGTGATGGGACTTTAAATAATCCTCTGCCGAAAAAGCAGCCATCTTGCCATTATCCAATGCCACTTTCACACGAATGGCATCCGGATAGATTCTTACCCCATTTTGATTGGAAACAAAGGTAAACACCCCAAGCTTGTCATATTGCGCGCTTTCAAATAAATCAAGACCCTGGAATCCATTTTCTTTTAGGAATCTAATTGCATTGTTGCTTGCTTCATTAAGGCTAATTTTTTGCTGTGCTACTTCACGGTCCAGTATGAACCAAATCGGGTAGCCGCCCTTTTTCGTGATATCCATGTCTGCTTCTTCTTTAGTTTTCTTATTTTGTACGCTTACACTGAAAAAACCGTAGTCCGACCCTTTGCCGTTTTCGGTAACTTTAATATTCACATTATTTCCAAGCGCTGCGTATTTCTTTGCTATGCGGGCAGCTTCATCCTCTGAAATTTCATCGCCCTTTAAATATTTAAAATTCTCATCTTTCTTCTGCATATTTACAAAAGCAGGGCCAAAGTCTGTTTCTCCATAACCTTCAACTGTTTTTTCCACAGTTTTAAATCCATCGATGATCGTATTGTCAGCGGCCTCCTGATTGGAAGCCAGCGCCATTTCAACATCCATCCAGCGCAAATTCTTTTCCAGCACCATATGCTGGACCTTCCGCAGATCCTGTTGAATATCTGCAGACTGAGTATAGAGTTTCTTTAGCGTTTGATACTCTTTTTCCGTTAAAGGTTCCTTCTCCAAATCTCTTACTGCTGTACGATAACTGAAATCGCCGATATTGGACAGGAATTCTTCTGTTTTATTGAACGGAAGCAGCGCAAGCGGCAGCTGGCCTACGTCTGAGTGGGCTTCTGAGGTTAACCTCCAAACCTCTGCCAATTCCGGCGATAAAGAGGATCTGGAGTTCATCGCCAAAGTAGTTCCGATTCTATCGTGCAAAAGGTCCATCTGGTAAGTTAAATCATGGAATGCCCTTTGATAATTGTTTTCAGCATTAATAAGAATTGCATTTTTCTCGCGATGTTCCTGATATCCCCAAAACGCAGTGCCGGCGACACCCAACGCAAGTACAACAATTAGAATTCCTCTAAGCATAGTTCTTCACCCCTCTATTTACAGAATATGTGCTTGCCAATTCGCTTGATTTGCGGCCGTGTCCAGATCCAGCCGCTTGTCGCGGTATCAGGATTGAAATAATAAAGTGCGCTTCCGGTTGGATCCCAGCCATTAATGGCATCAAGGACAGCTTCCTTTGCTTTTTCATTTGGCGTCAGCCATATTTGTCCGTCAGCAACTGCCGTGAAAGCCCGCGGTTCAAATATTACACCTGAAACTGTATTTGGAAATGTTGCACTGTTTACACGGTTTAAAATAACCGCTGCTACTGCCACCTGGCCTGTATATGGTTCGCCCCTGGCTTCACCATATACAGCGTTGGCCATTAGCTGAATGTCATTTTCAGAAAAGCCATTGGGCATGTTTGTTGCAGTTGGCTGCTTCGGCTTTTCCTGTTGCTGAGGAGCTGCGGTTCCCCCTTGAGGCTTTTTCTGCTGTTCCAAATTCACACCGCCATAGTGGGTAAATTTATTTCCTTTATTAATCTGTTCTTTAACATATTGTTTATTATATTGTGATGCCTTTACGAGCTTATTCTTTGTTTCCTGGCCTGCCAGCCCGTCAATCGGAAGCCCAAACTCATACTGGAAGTTCCTTAATGCCCAATAGGTTCCCCATCCAAAGACACCATCAATCTTTCCATTGTAAAATCCCAAATACTGCAGGCGGGATTGGAGTTCAATAACATCATCCCCTACCGCTCCGTGCTGGATAACCTGATTGGAAAATGCGCTTGCTTTATCCACACTTCCGATCATGGGAATAGCCAGGACACAAAGGGAGATTATGAGTAAAACCTTCGCTGCCAAAAAGTTCTTTTTCATGGATTATAACCTCCAAAAGTCAATCTTTTATCATTGACCCTATTTTTTGTAGTCTTTGGTTTTTTATTCAATAACTTCAGGGTTTTTATAATAATAGGCAAGTTGCCCGCCTATCGGCGACAAGCCCCTCAAGCCAATAGCCCCTCCTCGTAATTGCTCCCGCTTCCGTCGTGCGAAGGAAATTCTGGTGAAGCCGTTACTTATGGAGCTAGAAAGTTATCGAAGTTCTTTCTTATTCTTAAAAATAAAAAACTCTCCATCAGGAATGGAGAGTTTTCTGGAAATCCAATTGATTATCAATATGATTGACACTGTGTTCCCTTGCTTTCTTAACCTTTCTAAGGCCAAGCCACCAAAGGAAGATCATAAATGGGAACATGATATAAATCCAATGTTCAAGGGAAATTAAGATGTAGTCGTAAATGCCATGAAGCAGGAAGGGTACAAATAGCGAAAGGGCTATCCATTTTTTAGTAGCAGTTGCCGTGAATTTTCCTTTTCCTATATAATAGCCCATGATGACACCAAAAAGAGCATGGCTGGAAACAGGGAGCAGAGCCCTTCCAATTGCATGCTCGACTCCCAGAGCTAGCAGATAAAAGATATTTTCCGCAGTAGCAAAGCCAAGTGAGACAGAAGCACCATATACAATGCCATCATAAGGCTCATCAAAGGTTATATGCTGATAGATCGTATAGAACAATATAAACCACTTAAAAAATTCCTCAAGAAGACTGGAAGAAAGAAAAGCATCCAGCAGGCTTGATTGGAGTACACTTTCCGTTTCAAGAACATATTGGATAAACATGATGGGGAATACGAGCAAAGCACCAAACAAAAAGGTTTTAAATACCATTGAGATAGGCTCAGACTCATATTGATCTTTTAAATAAAAATAGCTTAATAATGCCAATCCAGGGGCGATGCCCGCAGATAATATACCCAGCATGAGCTGTCCTCTTTTCAATCTGTTTTCTTAATCGTATCATGATATAGAGAGAATTTAAATGATTATTCAAATTTTGGAAAAAAGAAATGCCTTTGATCACCTTTTATTTTTCATGCTATTAGAAAGACAAAAATGCAATTATTCGGGGGATTAATATGGAGAAGAAAAAAATTCTTGTTATTCATACCGGCGGCACCATTTCAATGAGTGAGGATGCCGCAACAGGCTCTGTAAAACCAACAGATTACAATCCTTTAACTGAAAAGACAAAGGAACTTTTATCTCTGGCTGAATTATTGATTGAAGAACCTTTCCATCTTCCTTCACCTCATATAACACCAAAGGAAATGCTTAAACTGAAAGAAATTATTGAAGGATACATGGCAAAAGGAGATATATGCGGAGTCGTTATTACACATGGAACCGATACCCTGGAAGAAACGGCCTACTTTTTGGACTTAACTGTTAAGACGTCTCTGCCAATTGTTGTTACCGGTGCGATGAGGTCCAGCAACGAAATTGGTTCTGATGGTTTGTATAATCTTATCTCTTCCATCAGGGTTGCTGTTTGTAACGAAGCTAAAGACAAGGGTGTCCTCGTTGTGTTAAATGATGAAATCCATACTGCTGAGAATGTCACCAAGACACATACCAGCAATGTTTCAACATTCCAAAGCCCGCAATACGGCCCCATTGGAATCGTCACAAAACGGGGCGTATTATTCCACCATGCACCAACAAAAAGAGAATATTATCCGATTAAAGTTGTTTCCAAACGTGTCATCCTTATAAAGGCCCACGCTGGGATGGATTCCTCTCTGCTTTTGGCGATTAGAGATTTGGATGTCGACGGATTAGTCATTGAAGCACTTGGACAAGGCAACCTCCCTCCTGCTACTATTCAGGGTATTAAAGCACTTACCGAGAAAAAGATCCCCATTGTCCTTGTATCCAGAAGCTTTAATGGAATTGCCCAGGATGTATACGGTTATGATGGAGGCGGGAAGCATCTTAAAGAAATGGGCATCATCTTTTCCAATGGCCTTAACGGACAAAAAGCCAGGATTAAGCTGCTGATCGGACTCGAAAGCGAGCAAAGCATTGAAAAGATTTTTCAACTTTAAACCAAAGCGAAAATGACCAATTTGTGTTTTAATTTTAAAAAGGCTGATCCCAAGCAAGGGTCAGCCTTTTTTTTCTCTATTCTCTTTTTTCTTAATGGCCTGGGCTATTAAACCGCCGTGGAAACGGCCATTTTCTATAAAGATTTCGTTAGCGTTATTGCCGGCTGCTATAACACCTGCAATAAAGATACCTTGATTATTTGTTTCCATTGTTTCCGGGTCGAAAAGAGGGCGGCCTGTTTCTTCATCAATCTGAATCCCCATATTTTTTAAAAAACCATGATCAGGATGATAGCCTGTCATCGCAAACACAAAATCATTTTTTATTTCATATTGCTGATTTTCTTTCGTGTAAGTCAGTTTATCTTCGCTAATTTCTTTCACATGAGCATTAAATTCCATCTTAATAGTCCCATTGCGGACTAATGCTTCAAACTCCGGTAAAATCCAAGGCTTTATGCTCGGGGAATAGTCTTTCCCCCTATAGATGACTGTTACTCTGGCTCCAGCTTTAACCAATTCAATTGCGGCATCCACACTGGAGTTTTTTCCGCCTATGACAGCTACGTCCTTATCAAAATAAGGATGGGCTTCTTTAAAATAATGGTAAACCTTCGGCAAATCTTCACCTGGGACACCCATAAAATTTGGATGATCATAATAGCCTGTAGCGATCACTACATACTTTGCAGCATAGTGGCCCTTATCGGTTTTAACTCCAAAGGCTCCCTCATCCTTTTTGGCTATCTCCAATACTTTTTCATACGCGTTAATCTTAATGCCTTTTCTTTTCACAACTTCTCTGTAATAAGTAAGCGCCTGATTTCTTTTTGGCTTATATTCTTCTGTAATAAAGGGTACTCCACCTATTTCAAGCTTTTCACTGGTACTGAAAAAAGTTTGGTGTGTTGGATAGTTGTAAATCGCATTTACAATATTCCCTTTTTCGATGACAAGCGGATTTTTCCCCATTTCCTGAAGGGCTATGGCTGCTGCCAATCCGCACGGGCCACCCCCAACAATAATTGCGTCTATAGTCAAGATGTTCTCACTCCTTAGTTCACGACCAAAAGAAGGCAATGCTTGCTTTCATCTTTATTTTTCCTTTGGCTGCCTGTTGATTTCCGCTCCAGGCACTCAGCGTACGCGGGCGGTCCGGCAGCCTCCTCGACATGAACGCCTGCGGGGCCTCCCGCAGGACATTGAACCAGCTTCCTTGAATAAACACCGCATGAAGGAAATGCGAATGCATTCTCGAGGATCTCGTACCTGCCACTCCAATCAATAGGGTGCCAAAATCAACAATGAGCTTTAACATAGCCTTTCCTTAAAAAAATCTCCCATCAGTCTATGATAGGAGATTTTTTATGATTATTCAAATGTCTTACTTCCATGTACTATAATTCTATTCTTAAATCCAGCCGCGGAATCTTGAGGCTTCTGCCATTTTCCGCACACCAACCATGTAAGCAGCTAAACGCATATCCACTCTGCGTGTCTGGGCTGTCTGGTAGATATTATCGAATGATTTAACCATTACCTTCTCTAGCTTTTCTTCCACTTCTTCTTCAGTCCAGTAGTAGCCCTGATTATTCTGTACCCATTCAAAGTAAGAAACCGTTACTCCTCCGGCGGATGCCAATACATCAGGAACAAGTAAAATCCCTCTCTCTGTGAGGATTTGCGTTGCTTGAAGGGTAGTTGGCCCATTGGCAGCTTCCACTACGATGCCAGCTCTGATGTTATGGGCATTTTCTTCTGTTATCTGGTTTTCAATAGCAGCAGGAACAAGGATATCGCACTCAAGTTCAAGCAGCTCTTTATTTGTAATTGTATCATTAAAGAGTTTAGTTACAGTACCAAAGCTGTCACGGCGATCAAGAAGATAGTCAATATCAAGGCCGTTTGGATCGTACAAACCGCCATATGCATCCGAAATGCCGACAACCTTCGCACCAGCATCATGCATGAATTTTGACAAGAAGCTGCCTGCATTTCCAAAACCCTGCACTACAACTCTTGCACCTTCCAAATTGATGCCTTTTTTCTTTGCAGCTTCACGGATACATATCGTAACGCCTTTAGCTGTTGCAGATTCCCTGCCATGGGAACCGCCAAGTACAAGAGGTTTACCTGTAATGAAACCAGGAGAGTTAAATTCATCAATCCGGCTGTATTCATCCATCATCCACGCCATAATTTGGGAGTTCGTAAAAACATCAGGTGCTGGAATATCTTTAGTAGGGCCAACAATTTGGCTGATGGCGCGTACATATCCCCGGCTTAACCGTTCTAATTCTCCAAAGGACATATCCCGTGGATCACAGACAATCCCGCCTTTGCCCCCTCCGTATGGAAGATCGACAATTCCGCATTTTAAGCTCATCCAAATAGACAGTGCCTTTACTTCCTTTTCAGTTACATTCGGGTGAAAACGAATTCCGCCTTTAGTAGGACCAACAGCATCATTATGCTGGGCCCGGTAGCCAGTAAAGACTTTTACTGTTCCGTCATCCATCCGTACAGGAATTTTCACTGTCATCATACGAATTGGCTCTTTTAGAAGTTCATATACTTCATCTGGATATCCCAGCTTTTCCAAAGCTTTATGTATGACAGTTTGTGTCGACTTTAAAACATCTAGTTTTTCAGCTTTATTTGAATCAGTACCTTTCTCGGCTACCATTTGTAAACCTCCTAGAAAAATCACTTTCATTAGTTGTCCGCTTCCATGACATAGTATACACCTTTGCCTAATTTATGCAAGAAGAAAAATACACTTTTCCGCATTTTTTGATTTTTTTATGAAACCGTTGCCAATGCTGATTTTAAAGGGAATTTTCTGTTTATTCTTATTACATGTTTTCCCGCTCACAGGCAAAGAAAACATCTATTTTTATTCTGCAATATACATGAAAGTCAACTGTTTCTTCGGTGGCTTTTGCGGCACATGAACTTAACATTGTTTTACCCAATTTTTGCTTTGTTCATGAGTAATTAAGAGAATTTCCTTAAAATAAGAAAGAGGAGGAACCTTTCCCCCTCTTATTTTATGAAAAAAAATGAACCAGTTTTTTAACAGCTTTGTTTTCTATAATGATTTTGCCATACTCCTCAATGAGATGGATGCTGGCAAATGAGGGATTTCCGAATTCAGCTAATATGGCAACTGCCCGATGGATATCTTCACCGCAAATATCGGCGGCATAATAATAATATTGTTCTTTATAGGAATAGAGGCTTCCATTCTCAATATGAACAAGGTTTAGCCTTTTAGCCATTTGAATTACATCCTCAAAATCCTGAAATTCGAACAAGATATCTTCACTGCCATCGACAGTTACTTGCATTTCAATAAAACCATCCTCAAGGAGCTCATCATCCTGCTGCTCATCCATCGTTACAATCATGACCATTCCTTGAGCCTGCATTGAAAAAATTTCTACAGCGACTGATCCTTGAATGTCAACTCCAAATTCTTCACTTGCTTCTTCGAGCATCTCATGGAACAGCTGATGCCATTTTAAAGAGTCTTTCCAGACATCTTCCTTTGTAAGTCCCCTGTCTGTTAAATCGTCTAATGTAAGAAAGATTTTGATCTTATTATAATTCAAACGTTCTAAGCGCATAATAAGCCCCCTGCCCTGAACAAACTCTTTGGTTTAGTGTATGAAGATAATAGAAGTTTGTGAGTCGTCTCCTTTTAAATGAAGGCGAAAAATTAAATTAGCCGGCAACACGTACCGACTAATTTAATTTAATTTAATTTAAATGTTCTTTTATCCATTCTTCCCATTCGCCCTTTGAGCTCCCGGGAATAAATTCCTTATATTTCTTTTTTTCTTCTTCCGTCATGCTGTCAATAGCGAATCCTCCTATCCCCACATTGAGTCTCTCATAAGATTCAACCAGCCTCTCGGACAGTTTAAGGGTTTCGGATACATTTGCCTTCATGGTACAGGAAAAAAATAAAAACTTAGGTTTTACGATATCGATTACTGTATAGATATCTTCGTCTGCAATGCTTGTCCCAAGATAAACCACTTCAAAGCCCTTTCGCCTTAAAAAGAGAGTGAATATCAGAAGGCCCAGCTCATGTGCTTCACCGGGCCCGCATACTGCTATCGCTTTTGGCAATACAGAATTATGCGGAAAAGAATGCAGGATCATCCCGATCCTTGATCTTAAAATAGACGAAGCAAAGTGCTCATGTGCGCTGGTAATCTTGCCATCTTCCCAAAGAGTCCCGATATTAACAAGCAATGAGCCTAATATATCAACAAGAACTTTATCAATTGTATACAAACTAAACGCCTGGTTGATCAAATCATGCGCTTTTGGTTCATCAAATTGAAGAAGAGACTCCAACAGCTCATTTGCTAAGATACTGGACCTGTCACCTTCTTTTTCCATCTGAATGGGCTCTGTATTTAGTTCATTGTTTTCCAGCAGAGAAACGGCCTGGCTTATTGAAAAACCCTGATTAACCTTCATCAGCAGCCATTTTAAAATTCTTACATGTTCCTCAGTATAAAGCCTGTGGCCTGATTCATTTCTTTTAGGGGCAACAATTTGATAACGCCTTTCCCATGCTCTTAAAGTACCTGGCTGAATGCCGAGCATTCTTGAAACAGCCTTAATATTGTATTTTCCTTCTTCATTTGACATGCTCAGCCCTCCATTCATTACCAATTATAGAAGTTACCAATAAGTGTGTAAGCTCTGTATAAGTTTTAAATAACATCATGGATCAGCCGTTCTTTAGAGTAATGAAATGAGTTTCGGCCTTTGCGCCTAGACGCAGCGGCACACCAGTTGTTCCGAATCCATTGCTTATCAGAATCGTTGTTTCGGGAAGCTTTTTGATCCGTCCCTTTTCATATGGGCTATAACCTAAGATATGAATTTGGCCTCCATGCGTGTGTCCGCTCAGCACAAGGTGAATGTTGTGTTCTTTTTTTATCTGTTTTGCGATTCTGGGATCATGGCTTACTAAAACCCGAAAGCCGCCTGTTCCTGCATCTTCAAGAGCAAGATCCAGTCTTTCCCTATCCTTGCTTAGATCGTCTGTTCCAATTAAAACAAAGCGATCCCCTTTCTGAGATTCAAAGGAAAGCGCTGTATTATCTAGGATTTTTACACCGCATTCCAAAAGAAGGGCATCGAGCTGGTGAAAGTCTACTTCATAATCATTATTTCCCCAAACAAAATAAACCGGTGCGATTTCCATTAACATTAAAACGTTTTTTTTCACTCTTTCAAAAGGAACTCCCTTTTCCATAAGGTCTCCACCGATAATCACCAAATCCGTTTTTTTCCCTTTGACCTCATCAATAATCTTCTCGGAAATCAGCCGCCTATGAATATCAGAAATAAAAAAAAGCTTTACTTCTCCGAAGCTTTCCGGGAATTCGGAAAAAGAAAGCTCTTTATATATAATTCGATCCGCGAATGCCTCCTTGAGCATATAGATGAGTAATCCTGCACCGCCTATTAAGGCCAAAGCCGCTATATAAATCATAATTCCTCCTGCACTACATTGCCTCTATTCATAGTCTTCAGCAAATTTCAGTTTCTTAAAATCTAAAGAAATAATACCATAGATTAACGAAAAACAGAAAAGTGCAATCGTTTCCCAAAGAGAAATCGCAGACAAAATAAAAAAGCTTCCGATAATTAATAAACTCAGCATAAGTTCAAAGAAATGTGTTTTTTTATATTTTACAAGCAATGCAGTCAATTCTATGGCGCTTCTGATCATCTCTGCGTTGGCAATAAAAGCAATAATAAAAAAAATCATACCTAAAAAAAACCCGCCCGGCTCCAGTACGAATATGACAATCATATCTGAAATACTCATTGGGATGGAAACCGGAAAAAACTTTATAAATAAAAAACCGCTTATTAAGCCAGTCAGTAGTTTCAGCAAGTGATAATACACAAAAAATCCCTCCCATACAAATTGTATGAGAAGGATTCGTTTTGTTGACTATTTTCAAAATTAATCTTCTGTAATGTCGAGAACGCGAAAGCCCGATTTTTCAAGTTTGCTAATGAACTTATCCAGGTTGTTATTTTTCTCCACTTTCATAACAATCCGGCGTACCAGCTTATCTGTTTCATCAAATGTCACTAGGGAAATGATGTGTTCATGGAAGTAGTGAGAAATTTCTGCCAATCTTGCTATCCGCCCTTCCGTTTCTACAGATGTAAACGCTATCCTTACACCTGAACGATTGGTGCCGAATGCAGATTGGAATTGAGCAAGCACATCAAATCTGGTGACTATACCCAGAAACTTTCGATTTTCTCCCAGAACCGCAAGCAAAGGAAAGTCCTTTAAGGCCAATAATGTTTTTTCAAAAATTTCATTTCCCTCAAGATAGTGCTCCTGATGTGTGGCAATATCTTTAACCAGCGCTGCAACCAAAAAATCCTCTTTTAATTTTCCTGATGAAAAGAAGTTCTCATATATTCCATATCTGGTGATAATGCCGACGTATTTATCGCCCTCTAAAACTGGAAGCCCATCAATTTGATGCTCCTCAAGCATTGCTAATGCTTCTTTCAATGTTTCATCCTGACCAATTGTATAACAGGTGTGCTTTGGAATCATGATACTTTTCACAAACATTGCCATCACCTCAGAGTAATTAATAAGACCCACTTATAATTTCGCCATCACTACCGTTATCCCCTCTTCTTGTCAAATAAAACTAACATGAAAACCCAAGATTTCTCATAAGATTCAATGACGCACAAATAAGGAGGGATTAAACATGAACACACCCCGTAAAACCTGGCACCCTTATGTAAGCCCTTTTGACCCTTGCAAACCCATTACCGTTAAAACATATTCAACACCTCCAAATCTATATATGGGATTCCAGCCGCCAGGTCTTGAGCAATTTACACCAATGCAAGCCTTACGGACAGGTACTTTATGGAAAGCTTTCTATGACCCTTGGTATAGTCCCTATGAAAAGGCCAGGGAGGGGCAGCAGCCATGAAACAGATGCCAGCAGAGTACTACCAGCTTCTCGAACAGCTGCAAGCAGTCGATTTTGTGTTAGTTGACTTAACTCTGTATCTTGACACACATAATGGTGATGCAGAAGCCATTAAGCAATTCAACCACTATGCGAAGGAACGGAAAAAACTGAGAAATGCAATCGAAAGCAAATATGGCCCGTTAATGCAATACGGCCATAGCTACTCCGGCCAGCCTTGGAATTGGGATGACGCTCCATGGCCATGGCAAGTGTAATATTCGTCAGCAGGCGCCTTCAATAACCGAGGCGCTGATAACTGGAAATATTCTTTTAAATGGATAACGTTATTCGAAGGCAGAATTTCAGGGAGGGGTTGAAGAGAGATGTGGGTTTATGAAAAAAAATTGCAATACCCAGTCCGGGTTAGCTCATGCAATCCGAAGCTGGCAAAGTTTTTAATAGAACAATACGGCGGTGCCGATGGAGAACTGGCTGCTGCCCTAAGATATTTGAATCAACGCTATTCAATACCAGATAAAGTAATCGGCCTTTTAACAGACATCGGAACTGAAGAATTTGCCCATTTAGAGATGATTGCTACGATGGTTTATAAATTAACAAAAGATGCCACACCTGATCAAATGAAAGCAGCTGGCCTTGACGCCCATTATGCAAACCATGATAATGCACTATTCTATCATAATGCAGGCGGTGTCCCATGGACAGCTACTTATATTCAGGCTAAGGGTGATCCGATTGCGGATTTATATGAAGATATTGCGGCAGAGGAAAAAGCGAGAGCAACATATCAATGGATCATCAACATGAGTGATGACCCGGATTTAAATGATGGCTTGCGCTTTTTAAGGGAAAGGGAAATCATCCATTCGCAGCGATTCAGGGAAGCAGTAGAAATCCTTAAAGAAGAACGGGACAAGAAGAAATTCTTTTAATTTTAATACTTAAATTAAAAAAAGAAGCAGTTGGGCTGCTTCTTTTTACTGTTTATCCACTTATTTATTCTCATGGTAGAGGTTTATGTCGTAATTTTTTTTCATCATTTCGAAAACGGTATGCCGATTTTTCCATTCTTCTTCTTTTTTCCATAGATCCTTGCTCTTATCTATAATTTCACATCGTAATGCGTGAAATTCCTTTTCTGCTTTTTCTCTTTTTTCTCTCAGCAGATTCATCAGCCCATATAATCCAACCGTAAAAACAAGCAAATAGAAATTAGCCGATTGGTTGACAAATGCTGAAAACATAGAGGCAAATGAATACGAAAAAGGCTGCATAACCGTTTTGTAAATATACAAAAAATATAAGAAAGATATAAAAACTGTTGCCCACATGGCAATCAAATGCCATGACTTAAACTTATCAAACTTTTGCTTTCTCTCCACTACTTTTTCAAGCATCTTTCGCGTAGCCTGGTCTGTTCGATCATCAAGCATTCTAATCGGCGACTCCAAGATTCTCCCTCCTCTTTTCATAATAATGTATGAGCTTGTACAACATTATATGACTACAGAGCGGAGCAAGCTTGTTTAGTGTGAAAGACTTTTTTCAACTCAATACGGTATTTTATCCATTATATTCTCAATGAAGGAACCTCTCCAACTTGATTACAGGATCTGTCCTTCATTTCCTCTATAAAGGGACTTTTCTCCAAGACCATTATAGGATTTTGTCTCTAACCCAACCTTGCTGCAGTTAGAGTCCCATCCTGCCTGCTCTTAATCCAGTGGAATTTGTAAAACCTGGCCAGTCTTAATTTCGTTGGACTGCAAGTTATTGGCTTTCTTTATTATATCAATACCAGCCTGTGATTTATAATAGGTCATCGCTATTCTGAAGATTGTTTCCTTTGGCTTAACCGTATGATAGACGATTTTCCCTTCTATTTTGGGCTCTTCCTGCTTCTTGGGTTCAGCCGCCTTTTCAGATACAGATTTTTCTACTGCTTTTGTCTGTTCTTCCTGCTCAGGCCGGGCTGCAGAACCCTTATCTTCTGAATCTGCCTTTTGAGAAGATTGTGTTTCAGAATCTGCTGTGCTTTCCCCCTGTGCAGGAGAATTCTCAGGCTTTGTTGATTCTGATGCTATATTATCTTCTCTTACTTCTATCGTAGTCCCTTTATTAGTATCGTTTGTCGCATAGCCAACTGTTTCAAAGCCTGTCTCGATAGTTCCAGCTTCTTCTGCAGCTCCCATGCCCTTTTCTTTGCTCAAGTAATTGTAAATACTGAAAATAGTAATGGGAAGAAGGATAAAAAACATAGCGAGCAAGCGGATGACAGGATATTTAAGCTTCCATTTATTCTTTTTTCTTTTTTCCTGATGCACCCTGCTCCTTGGCGGCAGAGCTGATTTTGATCCACCTTTGTCCGATTCTTGCTTTCTATCAATCTTCTTACGGAGCCGTTCCGCCTGATCTCTGTAAGGGCCTTCTTTATTCATGGAACATCCCTTCCTGTAATAATATTCATAAGGAGCTACTTTTAATAAGATAAAATTTTTTTATAAATGGATTTATTATTCGTTATGTATCACACTACCGTCCTGTTCATTCCTCTTCGGATTTTTGGAATGCCGGATACGGATAATGACTCCCAATAGAAAATCAATCAGGAAATGCATAACTATGGTAACTAGCAAATTTTCTGTTACAAGATAAATATAACCTATAAAAAAGCTTAATGTAATAATATTTAAAAACAAAAACCAATTAAATAAATATCTATAATGAACAAGTGCAAAGATAATGCTTGAAACGGCCAGCCCGAAATGCGTTTGAATGACTCCCCTGAATAACAGTTCTTCACTAAAGGCTACAACTGCCGCTATCAATGCTATATGCAACAGATTGCGGCTCCGGAAAATCCTTTCATTCAATCCCCCATCATTATACAGGGATTCAGGGAGCAGCTTCATGAGAATTAGATCCACAACTACAATAGCAGCTCCCGCAGTCCCCCCAACCAAAAGGATATTAACATCATTCCACCTGAATAGATCTAAAAAAACGCTCAGACTATCAAATAATATAATACCTAATATAAAAGAAATGATTAATAGCAGAATTTGCGTAATATAGAGGTGAAATAACAGTTCTTTGTCAGTCAGGTCCTTTATAATATCCGCATACTTCTTCTTCATTTTCATTCACTCACCCGGAATCAGAAGCGCATCTAAATGATTCTTCCAATCATATTGCAGGTTCTCCTGATTTTCTTTATTATTCTTTTTTGTAAAATCGTTTAGTTCCAGACCGCATACATCACAGCAGTTTCGGATAGCCTCTGTTTTTTCCTCTTTAAAAAAAGATAGAATATGCTCCCGGCGGCATACGTTCATACTAATCCAACTATATACTTCTTCAATACTCTGCCTCTTTGATTCCAGCCTTTTCTGATTATAGACCTTTATCTCCTCCACAACCCGTCCAAGAGGGATTCCTTGACTGCTTTTTCGCTGAAAAAAATCTTCAAAAACTCTCCATTGTGTGTCTGTTAAACCAGATACCTGCCTGATTTGCTCTTCGTATTGAGATAGACTTGACATAACCTCCGGATTTTCCTCCAGCCATCCCTTTATCCAATCAATTTGCACGTTATCAGGCAATTCGCTTTCTGCGAGCTGGTAGGGAAGCTGTTCATCCCCAGGAGCAAAGAGAAGAATGGCAATACTTTTCTTTCCATCTCTTCCGGCCCGTCCAATTTCCTGCAAATACGATTCTATCTGCAATGGCATGTGAAAATGAATAACATAACGGATATTCTCTTTATTAATCCCCATGCCAAATGCACTGGTTGCGCAAATAAGGTCGAGCTGTCCATGTATAAATTGCTGCTGCACCAGAATCCTGCTTTCCTGGTCCATTCCCCCATGGTAAGCCATAACACTTCCAACTCCACGGTCTCTAAGGAGCTCCGCAGTCTGCTCCGCTATTTTTTTGCTGGAAAAATAAATGATTCCGGGGCCCTCAAGCGTTTCTGCAAGTTCAACAAGTCTTTCAATTTTATCCCGATAGCTATTTAACCTTTCTACTGACAGTGATATATTGGGGCGGTCAACGGAATAAATAAATTCGCTGCCTTCTGTAATGCCAAGTGATTTTTTTATATCCTCCTTAACCGCTGGAGTAGCCGTAGCCGTTAAAGCCAATGTAAGCGGACTTCCGAGCCTCTTTCTGACTTCCCCAAGTTTTAAATAATCAGGCCTGAAATCATAGCCCCATTGCGATATACAGTGTGCTTCATCCACCACAAATAAAGCAATCCGCAATTTCTTTAACTGAGACAATACAGCCTCAAAATGAAGCATTTCCGGTGAAATAAAAATAAATTTATAGCGCCTTAAATTCATTAGCGATTGTCTCTTTTCTTCATGTGTCAAAAATGAATTGAAAGCAATCACCTTCTTCTCTCCGTTTAACATAAGCTGCTCTGCCTGGTCCTGCATCAGGGACAGCAAGGGAGATATGATAATCACTTGTCCTTCAAGCAAGTATCCGGGAAGCTGATAGCAGAGAGACTTGCCTGTTCCTGTAGGAAGCATGGCCACCGTATCTTTTCCGGAAAGCACGGATGCAATGATTTCTTTTTGGCCAGGCCTGAAGGATGTATAGCCATATGTTTTTTGTAAAATAGTTTCTAAATTCATCTTTCTTCTTCTCCAAACTTCGCCAAAACTAATCTTATTTCAAAGTAATCCGCTTCCGGCACCAATTGACGAATTTGTTTTAGCTGCCGTGACTCAGAGCTATTTGCTGCCTTAAGAATTAATTTCTGCCTATCATTCGCAACATACGGAGTGATATCAAAGCTGCTCTCATTTAAAGCCACTTCCACTACGTGATCTTCTATTGTACTTCTTTTTAAATTTCTAATGCGTGCTATTTCGTCTAAACCAAAGTCCTCGTTTAACAATGAGTAAGTTTTTTTAGTCGAGAACGTTAGTGGAACAGAATCCTCAGATCCAGAAACCAGTTTTCCCAGCAAAGGATACCGTGAAGGACTGTGTTTAATGCATTCCAAAATATAATGGAGTACACCAAGAAATTGATGGTGATAATAATCCTGGCCTAACCCCAGCTGCTTGGCAGCCTGCACATCAGTAAGGCCAATATGATTATAGCCTGTAAGCCTCAGGGTTAGAACAGCAGGATTAATATCACTTAGACTCCCAAGACAGTGCTGCAGTTCTTTATTTAAAAGAATTCCAAGTTCATTCCGGTCTGCTCCAGATGTTTTTAAAAAGTCTTTAAGCCAAGATAGGACATTCCGCTTTCTTTGAATTGGAAGATACTTTGCATGATTATAATTCAAATGCGAAATAACCTGAACAAGGAGTGAAAGCCTCTCCCAAAAAACGCCTGTGGACGTATGGTATTTCCAGCCGTTTAAGGAAGAAGGAATCGGGTATTCTAATAGAGCACTTTGCAAATACCTCCCTCCTTTTACACTTAAAGTAAAATGGCCATTTTCATCCTGGCTAATCCAATTGATGTTTTCCATTTCTGCAGCAAGCTGTTCAAGTTCTGATCGGGTTAATTGCCCAAATGTTTTAAAAAAACGGGTTAATTGGAATAAATGGGCATCCTGAATCGTTTGAGAAGACTTTTTGCCATTTAACAAGTGCAGAATAGAATAAATCGTCCTCTGGCCTTGCAGTTCTTTTATACAATACAAAATGACTATCTTTAAATAAGAACTTTCCATGTTTTTCACCTTATTGGTTGCTGGTTTTATTTTTTAGCACCTTTCATGATGCTTTTAAGGAATTATGTATATATAAGACAATTTGTGTTCCTTTTCATTTTATCATGAAAGAAATAAGCAAATCGTTTTAAATAATTTATTTAGGGTAAATTAAGCCCAAACCCAGTTATGATAAGCATTCTCAATACATTTTCTATTGAAAAGTTGCCCATACAGTTTTACAATAGATATGAGGAATGCGTTACCATCTAAATGATGGAAGATTATTTGTTTAAATCTTGGGAGGTTTTTTTCATGGCAAAGTATACGATTGTTGACAAAGAAACATGCATCGCATGTGGTGCTTGTGGAGCAGCTGCACCAGACATTTATGATTACGATGACGAAGGCATTGCATTCGTTACCCTTGATGATAACCAGGGAATCGTTGAAATCCCGGATGTATTAATTGATGATATGATGGATGCTTTCGAAGGCTGCCCAACTGATTCAATTAAAGTTGCTGACGATGCGTTTGACGGCGACCCGCTTAAACACGAATAGATCTTCAATTATACTCTAACCAATGTTAAGCTACTGCTCCCTTTCATTCATGAAAGGGAGTTTTTATTTGCTCTGAATCTGAAAGAGAGAGTTCAATTTGAAGACAGCAAAAAAGCAACGGTTCACATAGCCGTTGCTTTTTATATCTATAATTTAATTAAGCTGCATTTTTAAAAGTAGCCTGCTTGTTCATCCATGTTCCCATCCGTGTAAATAATAGCATGAATACGAGGGAGATAAGCAATCCTTTGACAATGTTAAATGGCAAAATACCTGTCACGATCATCGTTCGCATCTCCGGTGCAGACATTGCCGGGAAGTTTAGGAAGAATGTATAGGCTGGCAGGATAATCAGATAATTTAGTACGCTCATGATTACAGCCATAAATATTGTGCCAACGAGCAATCCAAAGGTCATGCCCTTTTTTGTTTTCAGCTTATTGAATACATAGTAGGTTGGCAAGACAAACAAAATGCCAGCTGCGAAGTTCGCGATATGGCCAACAGGGACTCCCGTTGCGCTTCCTGTCATAAAATAATCAAGGATATTTTTAATTAATTCAACTAAAACTCCTGCCGCTGGACCAAAGATTAACGCTGCGATCAATGCAGGGATATCGCTGAAGTCAATCATTAAAAATTGCGGAAATGGCGGAATTGGAAAATTCAGCAGCATTAAAATGTAAGCAATACTGCTAAGCATTCCGATTGATACTAAAGCTTTGATATTAAGTTTTTTCATGTTCCTCTCTCCTTTTTAGGACTATCTCTCCTACAGAAGAAAGGTTCGGCAAAGCAAATGTCTCTGCAATAAAAACCCCTCAAGCTATATCACTTGAGGGAGAATTACAAAGGCATGCTTAATAAACGTTCAAAACCTGCATTTTTTGAACGTCTGCAGAACCTCCATCTTCTCCCATCCAGACTGTACTGTCGGCTTTGGAATCGCACCAAATCCTGCCCAATTAAATCGTAAAGTATAAAAAACTTTACTCTCAGGCTCGCGGACTTAGAGTCATATAACTCATCACCGCCGGTCGGGAATTTCACCCTGCCCCGAAGATAGACCGTATTAATGTTTACATCACTTATTATACTGAAAAAAAGATGTAATGGGAAGGGATATATTCTTTGTGTGACAATGCAGGCGGAGACATTCAAGAGATTGAAACTTTTTAAGTGTTTTAAGTGTTTTAGCGTTTTAAGGTAGTAAGCTTGCGATTTTATGTTGATCGGCCAATAGATTTTCATTTTTGAAGAAAGCTTTTTTGTGAAAGAGGAAGTGAATCAAATTTTAACAAAGTATTTCCTTCCCTGTGATCTCTGCAGATTTTTGAGAAAATCCCCTAAACAAATTAGGCTTTACGCGCGGGTTCAGGCCTTTTATGCGCGGATATCCCTTTTGTGCGCGACTTTCCTCATTTTACGCGCAGATGATGCCTGGTTCTGCGCGCCCTCTCACTCTTTACGCGCGGATTCTGTTCTTTTTTGCGCGGATATCCCTTTTGTGCGCGACTTTCCTCATTTTACGCGCAGACGATGACTGGTTCTGCGCGCTCTCTCACTCTTTACGCGCGGATTCCGGTCTTTTTGCGCGGATATCCCTTTTGTGGCGACTTTCCTTATTTTACGCACAGACGATGGCTGGTTCTGCGCGCCCTTACACTCTTTACGCGCAGATGATGGCTGGTTCTGCGCGCCCTCTCACTCTTTACGCGCGGATTCTGTTCTTTTTTGCGCGGATATCCCTTTTGTGCGCGACTTTCCTCATTTTACGCGCAGATGATGCCTGGTTCTGCGCGCCCTCTCACTCTTTACGCGCTGATTCCGGTCTTTTTGCGCGGATATCCCTTTTGTGCGCGACTTTCCTTATTTTACGCACAGACGATGGCTGGTTCTGCGCGCCCTTACATTCTTTACGAGCGGGTTCCCATTTTTCATGCGCGGAAGACCCTCTTGTGGGAACATTCCTTTTTTTTTGTGCGGATTCTGTCCACCTATCTCCATAAAAAAGGATGGCCTAAGAGCCATCCTTTTTATCATCCAAGCAGATATTCTCTTCTTTCCCCTTTGGAGAAGGTCATTATGGACAATCCACTTCTTTTGCGAGCGCAATTGCCTGGTCGCCTGTCAGCATTTCTCCTACTCCCCCAAGTTTTCTGCCATTATACTTTAAAGGAGTAAAGTGACTCAATCAAAATCTATTCATTTTGGCGGATTATTAGCAATTGTCCAACTTTAATGACATCCGCATCCAGTTTGTTCATTTCCTTGATTGCTTTTGCTGTAGTTTGATATTTATTTGCAATGGCTGTAAGGGTGTCACCTTTTTTCACAGCATATTGCTCATAGTTTTCTAATTTAATTCTTAGTTTTTGGCCAGAAACAATTTTATTTTGTTGAATATTATTCACACTCGCAATTTCGTTAACTGATAAATTATATACCTCTGCAATTTCCCATAATGTTTCACCCGGCTGTACCATATGCATCGCCTCTTCGCCCTGAACTGGTTCAGCTATTTCAGCATTTACAGATGAGTGGTCCTGTATTCGCGTCTGCCCTGGTCCAAGCTGAGATATTTGAGCAGATACTTCCTGCGCACTTTTTTCATTTAATGTTGCATACACGGGTTGTCCAATTTCTTCCCTGCCAAAAGCGACAAAAGGATCGACCGCATTTTCTTTATCAACTGTCCATTCTCGTTTATGTATTTCAAAGTGGAGATGCACTCCGGAAGAGTCACCGGTGCTCCCCATTGTTCCTATTTTTTGGCCCTGACTAACTTGTTGCCCTTTACCAGCCAAGCGCTCGTTCATATGTGCATAAACGGTTTCCGTTTGGTTGCTGTGCTTAATAAAAATAACATGTCCATAAGTTTGCGAGTAATACGATTTTGATACCATTCCGGAGTCGACAGCATATACTGGCGAGCCGGATTCGGCAGCAATATCGATTCCCTTATGATGGCCACGCCTTGTCCCAAAAGTATCTGTAATTACACCATCTGCAGGCCACATCCAGTCCTGTGTAAGCTCTTCAACATTAAGTTCTGCAGCTTTAGAATGCTTCCCTCCCAGAAATAATAGACCTACACAAAGAGCCATTATCCCTGCAATAAAGAAACGTCTTATGTAATCCCTCATTCTTTTCCTCCTAAATTGTTAGCTTGAATCACTAGCTGAATTTTGAGCCATCTGAATATCCTCAGACGCTCTCTTTTTCACCCTATGACAGCTTGTACTTTTTTAGAACCGAAATTTTGGTTCCAAAAGCACATTTGTTAGTATACTTCCTGCCTGAGGTTTTTTATGCAAAAGGAGGAAATTTTCGAGTTTACAAAAATAAAGACGGCCTCAATGGGCCGTCTTTTTTAATTTAGCAATTCACGTTTATTTGCCGCCACCGGCACTTTTAATTCATTAGAAAGATCAAAGTTGCCAATTTTATCAACATCAGCATTTTCCAGCTTAACTGTCTCAAAGTTAAACTCCTTTGCAGTCAGCAATATCGCTTCTATGGCATGGAGTGTTGGTTCATTATCAATAATTTCCGATTCATTTTCGAAGCGGATCAGCAGCTTCCGTTCCTGTATTTCCTCTGTTTCAAAATTGATATCTTCAGGAATGGATGCCTGCAAATTGTCTTCAACACGATTCTCCTTCATAGCCCTTAGAGCATCTTTGATAGAATTGAGCTTTTCCCTTAGTGGAACCATGAAGGGCTTGGATTCCGTTCCATTTGGATACAGAAAATAATATATTAAGTTTCCAGTGCCTATTTCAGGCACAAAGTTTTCTCTATATCCAAAATGGCTAAATTCAATGCCATCATGTCCCTCGGTTGTCAGGTTAACCTTTTCTATATCAAGATTATGCATAACATTTCCAAGAACCTTTTCAAGCAGCAGTTCAGTAGTAGAGGAGATACTGTAAGGGTGATCCTCTGGTACATCGACTGTTAATGTTCTATTTTCCTGGTCATAGCTAAAGCTTGCTTTTAGTGGATAATAATCGGTTAGTCCCCATTCCTCTTCAGTTAGCCTGCTCATGTTCTCTTCGAATAAGTCGAACTTGGATTTAGCGGGATCCTCTTCAACCAGAACACTGACCGGAACGATGTTTTGAGCAGTCTGATCCGGAATAGCATACGTTAATACTTCTTTCCCGGCCAAATCTTCCTCATAAACAGCAGTTGCACTCGTATCAGCAGATACAGATTGCAAGCTGATTTGATCATTTGGTTCTGTTTCCCCATTATTTTTAGAAGCATCATCAAATTGTTCAGCTTTGTCCCCGCCAATTTCTTCCTTTGCTTTTAATTCAGCCTTATTATCATTGGCTTCAAAAGTGTTATTTTCACTGGCAATCTCTGCAGATGATGAGGATTTATCGGCTTTGATCTCGACTGACTTATCGGCAGACTCCTGCCAATTCATAAGGCTTGGGGCAAGAATAAAAAATAGAAGCAAGGCAGCGGCTGCCGCTGCAGCAGGCAGGATCCATGTTTTTTGTTTTTGTTTCCCGATCTTCATTTCAATGTTTTGATAGATTTCGCTTGGATCACGGTTATCTTTTATTTTGGGCATTTGGCCTAATAATTCTTCCAGCTGCTCATCGCTCCACTTTGACTTCCTCATTATTCATCCCCTCCTTTTCCATTATGTCTTCCATATACTTTTTCAAAACCTTTAATGCTCTATGCTGAGTTGTCTTAACTTTGCTTTCAGTCCAGCCTAATGCATCGGCTGTCTCAGTAATCGTAAGTTCATGAATATATCTCATAATGATAACCAGCCGCTGGTCAACTGTGCACAAATCGAGGCATCGATATATAAGTTGAATTTCTTCCCTTTGCATGGCGATTTCTTCCGGCAGGGGAAGCTCATCCTTTACCTGCTGGGTCGACCAGTCAAATTTCTCCATTATCCTTTGCTTCCACCCTTTATGTTTGCGGAAGGAATCTATGGCAACATTGCGAGCAATCGAAAAAAGCCATGTTTTTTCGCTGCTTTTTCCTTCAAAACGTTCGTACGATTTTAATACTCTTATATAGACTTCTTGGACCAGGTCCTCAGCCAGTTCCTTGTTTTTGACCATATAAAAAAGAAATTGAAATACGTCATGATGGTATTTTTTATAAAGTTCATCAAAAACGGAGTCCATGGATTCCCCTCCCCGTTCAATAAAATAGTCGTTATCTCTCTAAAAAAAGTTACAATTTAACTATATTATTATTCATAAAAAAAAGGAAGGATATTTCGGATATCTCCTTCCCCAAGAATTCTATATATTTTCAGATGTTTTAATGTTCTGCAAATGTTTCCCGTGAATCAAGAAGAATCGGCACATTTTTCGATTTCATCCTTCATTTCGAGGAATAAAAATAGAAAATGTCGTACCTTGTCCAAGCTTGCTTTGAACGGTAATATGGCCTTTGTGTGCCTCAATAATATTTTTTGCGATAGCCAGTCCAAGTCCGGTTCCCGATCGCCCTCTGGTCCTTGCTTTATCTGCTTTGTAAAAGCGTTCAAAGACAAATGGCAGATCATCTTCAGGTATGCCTGATCCTGAGTCTTTGACTTCAATAAACAATCCGCGCTCGTCGCTGTGTTCCGTTACTTTAACTTGGCCATTCTCTGGTGTGTGGCGGATAGCATTGTCGATCAGGTTCGTCATTACCTGTTCAATCCTGTCCGGATCAAAAGGTATAAACGTTTCTTTGCTCTTCAAATCAAATTCAAGGCTGATATCTTTATCTTTTGCCAGGCCTTGAAATTTCCGGATGATCCTTTGCAGGTAAGAATTCACTTCTATTTCTTCCATTGTCAGTTGAATATGCCCCGCTTCCATTCTAGCGAGGTCAAGAAGTTCATTTACAAGCCGTCCCATTCTTAAGGATTCATCATAAATGACACTTGCCATTTCTTTTTTCTCTTCATCCGTTCCGGCAATATCATCAACGATTGCCTCACTATATCCCTGCATCATGGAAATAGGCGTCCTTAATTCATGTGAAACATTCGCAATGAAATCATTGCGGAGTTTATCAAGTTTCCGTTCTTCCGTCATATCCCTGATTACTGCGACAGCGCCTCGTATAAACTTGTTATTATACAAAGGGCTTACAATAATCACCCAGGAACGGCCTTGAATGGAGATTTCCCCGATCTGCTCTTTTTCCGTGTTAACAGCCAGCTGAAAAAGCTCCATTACTTTGGATGGAACAGCCTCTGTATTCTTATCAGCCTCACCCTGCTCGTAGAACCAGCTTTGTAAAAAGCGCTCTGCAGGAGGATTTGTTATGAGAATGGTACCATCTCTATTAAACGTGATAACACCATCGGCCATACCACTTAGAATGCTTGCAAGCTGTTCTTTTTCCTGGCTAAGGGCATTCATATTAAATTTCAGCTGTCTGCCCATTTGATTAAATGCGGTAGCTAATTCACCAATTTCATCATGCGTTAGAATCGGAACTTTTGTATCAAACTTTCCTCTTGCCACCTCAAAAGCAGCCTCTTTCATCTTTCTGAGCGGAGCGTTAATTCTTGTTGATAAGAAAAAAGCAAAAATCGTCGTTAAGATGATCGCAACACCCGCAGCAAGCAAAATGAATTTTGTTGTTGATCTTGTGGTTTCCTGCATAACCTCAATAGACTGGTAGATAAAAACTGCTCCATTGCTGTTACCCAATTCAAGCGGGACACCTATAATCAGAATCCTGCTTTCATCATCAGCGGCTGCATCCGTATATTCGGGATTGACGGATGATACTTTCTTAACCGTTTTATTTTTCGTAAGGACTTCTTTTAAGTCTTTCTCCTCTGTCAAATAAGAAACCGGCAGTTTCAATGAATCTGTATGGTTGGGAGAATAATAATATTCTGATGGTGTATTGATGATGACGACTTTTGTAACATCATCAACGAGCTCCCAGGAAATTTCCAAACCAACATCCCGGTCATGCTCTTTCAATATCCTGGTAATTTTATGAGCTGTATTGGTCAGCCCTTTTTCTGTTTCATTTATATGGTAATTCTCAAAAAACTCCAGCAGCATCACCGTTAATATTAGCAATACAAAGGAAACCAATAAGAGAATTGTACCCCAAAGCTTACCTACTACACTCCGCCAGAGCATCATTCATTGACAACCTCGAACTTATAGCCCACGCCCCATACTGTCACAATCATTCGGGCAGCCTGCTCGGAAACTTTGTTGAGCTTTTCACGCAAGCGTTTCACATGGGTATCCACTGTTCTTAAATCCCCAAAAAATTCATAGTGCCATACTTCTTTTAACAGCTGCTCACGGTCAAAGACCTTATCTGGTGCCTTCGCAAGAAAGTACAGCAATTCATATTCTTTTGGAGTCAAACTTACTTCTTTCCCATCAGCCAATACTCTGTGGGCATCATTATCAATTGTTAAATGCGGAAACACGATGACATCTTTGGCTGTGGTTTCTGTTTGAAGGTAAGTCGTTTTGGAAGATCTGCGCAATAAGGCCTTTACGCGCAAAACAACTTCCCTTGGACTGAACGGTTTTACAATATAATCATCAGTTCCTACTTCAAACCCCTGAACACGGTTAACCTCTTCACCCTTGGCTGTCAGCATGATAACAGGAGTAGCTTTTTTTTCTCTAAGATCCCTGCATACTTCAATCCCATCTTTGCCAGGCATCATTAAGTCAAGAAGAATGACATCATAATCGTTAGCCAATGCCTTTGATAAAGCCTGATTTCCATCTTCTGCTTCATCAATTGTATAATTTTCGCGTTCAAGATACATTTTTAATAATCGGCGAATTCTTTCCTCATCATCCACAACTAAAATCTTTACTTCGTTTTCCATTTCACAAATCCCCCTAGTGATTTAATAAGGCTTTTTTCGCAAACTTTGTTGCTTTTTAAACAAGTAATGAGGAGAGGTTGATTTCCGCTCCAGGATGCTCAGCGAACCGCGTGGCGGGCGGTGAGCATCCTCGGTGCACAGCACCTGTGGGGTCTCACCTGTCCCACTCCTCCCGCTGGAGTCTCGCACCTTGCGCTCCAATCAACCAACCTTATTTATCAATGTTTTTATTTACAAACTCTATTTAAAAACAACAATCTTTTAGAAAAGAGCCTTTAATAATGAAATAAATGAAGTTTTAAATAAGCCTTCACTATAGTGAAGTGAAGGCTTAAATTTTCCAATTATGATCCGGCATAGGAGTGCAGACCCGCAATGACCAGGTTAACAGCAACAAGATTGAACATAATAATGATAAATCCTATTACAGCAAGCCAGGCCGACTTTTCACCATGCCAGCCTTTAGAAAGGCGAAGATGAAGGTAAGCTGCATAGAATAGGAACGTAATAAGCGCCCATACTTCCTTCGGATCCCATCCCCAAAAACGTGTCCAGGCAATCTGTGCCCATATCATGGCAAAAATCAGTGCTCCGAGCGTAAATACCGGAAATCCGATTAATACGGAACGATAGCCAATCTCGTCCACTAAGTCAAGATTGATATTCTTCGCAAGAGGCTGTAGCGCTGCACCAACCCGTTTGCGGAGAATCGCTCTTAAAAGCAGATATAGAATGATTCCTGAAGTCAATGACCATATAACCGTATTTAATTTTTTAGCATTAATTATTGCTGGCATTTCCGCTAATGGTTCAAATTTCCCTTCTGTCAGCAGCTGCCCCTCATTCGGACCTGTTAGAGCAGGCATATGATATTCAAGAACGGCTTCCTGCCCGTTCTTATCGATCCAATTAAATTCTGCTTTATAGCCCATAGCCGAGAAGGTTGAGCTGATGATGACAAAGCCAAGTGTACAAACCAATCCGAACATAACAGCTTCAAGCCAGAATCTCTGTTTGCTTTGTTTGGTCTGATCAACTGATTTTACTAAATAAATAATTCCTGCTGCGAAACTCACAGCCAAAATAGCTTGCCCAACGGCAGCAGTTGTGACGTGTATATGGAGCCAGTCACTTTGCAAAGCCGGGATCAGCGGTGAAACTTCCCTGGGAAACATGCTTGCATACGCGATCATAAGCAAGGCTACCGGAAGGGTAAAAACTCCCAAAATAGGTGTTTTATAAATTAGGTAGATAACAATAAATGCACCTACCAGCGACATTCCAAAGAATGTTGTAAATTCAAATAAGTTGCTGACTGGCGCGTGCCCGGCAGCAATCCACCGTGTAATAAAGTATCCAAGCTGGGCAATAAAACCAATTATAGATATCCATAGTCCGAGAGTTGCCGACTTGTTTGGCCCTTTTTTAGGGTTTTTCTTATCTTTAATGGAGCCAGCAAAAAAGACAGTAGCAATTAAATAGAGGATAAAAGCTGTATATAGTAAATTGCTGCTTAAATTAACCACTCCGATTCCTCCTTAGCTTTTCTTCTCACTTTGATTTTGCAGCTGGTCTTCAGGTTCGTTAATACCGGTTCCATCCAGAACTGCTTCAATTTCCCTTTTAAGCCCATGCCAGTTTTTATTTGTGTGGCCGGCTACCCACACTTCACCATTAACACGGCGAAGCCAAATGCGGCGATGGTTCCAGTAAGACCCCTGAGCAACACCAATCATGAAAATGGCACCGCCCAATGCGATAATCCATAGAGTCAAATCTTTCCGGACCGTCAGAGCCGATACATTCTTAGTATCTACTCCTTTAAATGCCATCTTGTATTCATTATCGCCAAATGGCTCAATTGTCTGCCTAATAGCAACAAAACTGATCTCACCATCAGGCTTATCAGGTGTAAACATCTTAAAAACAAAGGCAGGATTATTAGGAATTCTTGACTTTGTAACCGGCTCCCCGTTTTCATCAAATTCAAAGTCAGGGAAATAGCTGACAATTTCGGTTTTATATCCATTTCCGAGATCATAAATATCCTTAGGATCATTTAAATCAATTGTTAAATCACCAAACTCTTCACCCGTTTGTTTATTGGTCAAGGCGAAAGACATTTTATTTAATTCATCAAGTTTGTAATCCACTTGGTATAAGGCAAATTTTTCAAACTTAAGAGGCTCATTAACTCTAATTTCATAGTCCTTAACTTTCTCTAGGTCTGCCTCTTCCCCAGCAACTGCATCACCCTGTTTTTTATAAAGAGTGACGTTTGACTGATAATTTTTGGCTACCATACCGGCTTTATCGATGGCTTCCCCAAACACTTCATTATCTTTCTCTTTATCGTACACTTCAAGAATGAATGCATCATTCTTCAGGTAGTATTCTCCATTGGTTTCAGGGATGACTTTTGTCTCGCCTTCCCGAATCCATAGAATTTTATCTACATACATACCAGGAACAAAACGCAGCATTCCGCCTATTAGAAATATGATAAGTCCAACATGGTTAACATATGGGCCCCACCTTGAAAAACGGCCTTTCTCGGCAAGAAGGTTTCCATCTTCTTCTCTTATATTGTATTTTTTTTCTTTTAATTTTTCTTTTGCCATTGAAAAAGCCTTGTCTGTTTCTTCAACTTCTGAAACTCCAAAAACCCTTTGGCGCTGCAGATAGCTTTCGTGCCGGCTGACCCTCTGCTTCTTCAAAGCCCTGTATAAAGGGACAACCCTGTCAAGGCTGCATATTACCAGCGATATTCCAATGGAGGCAATCAAAATAAGATACCACCAGGAGCTGTAAAGATTATGGAATCCCAGATCATAGTATAACTTGCCTATCCAGCCATACTGATCTTCGTAATACTCGGCAGCAGGCATAATCGGCGGAATATACATTTCCTGGGGCAGGATCGTGCCAAGTGCTGAAGCAACCAGTGTAATTACAATAAGCCAGACCCCGACTTTTACGGATGAAAAGAAATTCCATATTTTATCAATAATCGTTTTATTATAGGTTTGCGAACGGCGGGCACTTCCTTCATATCGCATATCCAGAAGTTTCTTATCTTTTTCTTTTTCTTCCAGTACCTTGCCGCAAGATTCACAGAGAACCGTTCCATGCGGATTTACATGGCCGCAGTCGCATTTTAACTCTTTCATATATAAAAACTCCCCGTAACTTATGGTTTAATCTGTTCCATATAGTCCTTAATCGTCGCTTCAGTCATCTCTCCTGTTATATACTTGATCACCTTTCCTTCTTTATCAATTAAAAAGGTAGCAGGAAGAGGATTAATTCCATATGCTGATTGAACCTGGCCTTCATCTATTAATATTGGGAACGACAGATTGTAACGGTCAGAAAATTTATTTACTGCCAGTTCGGTTTCCCCTACATTGACTGCCAGCACCTGAACACCCATGTCTTTAAATTGTTTATATTGATTGTTCATATATGGCATTTCTTTTTCACAAGGCTTGCACCACGTACCCCAAAAGTTCAGGAAAACCCCTTGCCCTTCATAATCCGAAAGCCGGTGTTTTTCCCCATCCATATCTGTCAGAACAAAGTCAGGCGCTTTTTCTCCGACAGCGACCTTTTGCACCTGATCTTTTGTAAAATTAGCGTATAAGGTATATGCCACGGCAGCACCAAGGACAAACAGAATGACTGTTCTAATTACCAGACGCTTCTTTTTCATATAAAATTCCCTCCCTAAGCCAACCCCTTAACGATTCAATCAAAACGGGAAAAGGAGTCTAAAAAATTAAATTTCTTCATTAATAACAATTTATCAGGTACTATGTAGCAACTTAAGCTCATGAATTGCCTGCACAGCTGTTTACTATTATATCATTTTTCAACATCCCGACATTGTTAACAATCGAAGGTAACTGTGACACTTCTATGAATTTTTCCGAAGCTAACCAGCTATTTATTACTTTTTCTTCATCGCAAGTGCACGAAGCTGTTTCACTTCATGTGCTGTTAATTCTCTTGCATCACCAGCTGATAATCCCTGCAAAGTCAGGAATCCGTATCTTTCTCTTTTAAGCTTCAGAACAGGATGCCCTATCGCTTCAAACATTCTTCTTACCTGACGGTTGCGCCCTTCATGAATGCTAATCTCAATAATGGCTGTTTGTTTTTTCTTGTCCATTGATAAAAGCTTTGTCCTTGCAGGAGCTGTTTTTCCATCTTCTAATACAATCCCTCTTTGAAGGCTCTTAATGCTTTCCCTGGACGGAATTCCTTTCACCTTGGCAACATACACCTTCTCAATTTCATTGCTTGGATGCATTAACAGATTTGCAAACTCGCCATCATTGGTAAGAACCAGAAGGCCTGATGTATCATAATCCAGCCTTCCTACAGGATAAATTCTTTGTTTTATTCCTTCAAAGTAATCTGTAACAACTTTCCTTCCCTTATCATCGGATACAGCTGAAATCACACCTCTCGGCTTATAAAGGAGAAAGTATACAGGCTCTTCCCTTTCTACAGGGATTCCATCGACTTCTATTCGATCAGATGGCGACACCTTCACTCCCAACTCTCTGACTGTTTTTCCGTTTACCTTTACGCGTCCCTCAGCCATAAGCTCCTCAGCTTTTCTTCGTGAAGCAAACCCTGCATGGGCAATGACTTTTTGCAATCTTTCCATTTATGTCACCTCATAGATTTAATAACAGATTTTCATTCCTTTTTCACTCCTAATGAATTATGACACAATTCGCCATGTTTTCAAAGCAACCTTGATTAAATAAAGTGAGTTCACAGCAAGGGGTATTAGACTGCAAGTTCGAATAACAGCCCAAAAGCAAAGAAGATACCTTCAGCAGGTATCTTCTTTATAATACTGATTTATTAAGAACATATTAATTTCCTAAAAATTCCCCGGCCAGGAAAACAGCAGAATCTTATACACTTCCAAACACAAGCGTTACAACAATAATTGCAGCAATGATACCCGCCAAATCGGCAAGCAGGCCAACTTTTAAAGCATCCCCCATTTTCTTGATTCCAATCGCCCCAAAATAAACGGTTAATACATAGAAGGTCGTATCCGTACTTCCCTGCAGGACTGAAGCAAGCCTTCCAACAAAAGAGTCCGGTCCATGGACCGCTATTAAATCGCTGGTCATCCCCAGTGCAGCAGTTCCGGAAATGGGACGAATAATAGCCAAAGGCACAATATCTGGAGGAACGCCGATTGCTTCAAGTCCCGGTCTGATATAATCCATAAAATATTCAAGAGCTCCAGACGCCCTGAAAACCGAGATGGCTACAAGCATGCCGACGAGGAAAGGAATAATCGATACCGCAATTTTAATGCCTTCTTTTCCGCCTTCTACGAAACTTTCATATGTAGGAACCCGTTTAAAGGTACCATATAGTAATATAAAACCTATTAAAACTGGAATAAACCAGAGTGAGATAACCGATACGATCTCCATTTATACCTCATCCTTTACGGGTTCTTCGATAATAGAAATAACGGTCGATCATTATTGCCGCCAATGTAGAGCAAAAGGTAGCCACTAAAGTAGGTCCCACGATATCAGTCGGAGAGGCGGAGTCATAATTCATCCGGATCGCTATCACTGTTGTAGGTATTAAAGTGAGGCTGGAAGTATTGATAGCCAAAAAGGTAATCATTGACCGGCTCGCTTCATTTTTGCCCCCATTCAATTCTTTGAGTTCCTCCATAGCTTTAATGCCAAGCGGTGTCGCAGCATTTCCAAGGCCAAACATATTGGCCATCATATTGGAAAGTATATATCCCATTGCCGGATGGTCATTTGGAACCTCTGGAAAAAGCCTTTTTACAATCGGCCTGAAAAGGGCTGCCAGCTTTTTTAACAGTCCGGCATCCTCAGCAATTCTCATCATGCCAAGCCAAAAAACAAGGATGCTGATCAACCCGATACATAATGTGACCGCTTCTTTTGCACCATTAAAAATCGCTTCATTTACTTCATTCATGGTGCCATTAATCATCGCAAAAAGGATACCAATAGCAGTTAGCATTACCCAAATAATATTAACCATTTTTGTTCACTCCGGCGATGGAAGTAAACAGACTCCTAAAATAGTCTAATAGAGACTTATCTTCTTTTATTTTTTCCAATTTAAAATATATAGGAAGTTTTTTTACAGGCTGGTTATCAAAATAGACGGTTGCCTGTCCTACAACTTCCGGTATTTCCCGGCTGTCTTCCCACTCTTCCTTAGGCTTTTGAAGATTGAGGTCAATTTCAAACTGATTTTTTTCTTCTTTTGTCACTGGGTAGTTATATGCTTGTTTCAAATAAACTTTATTTTTATAAAAATCATTTTCTACATCCTTAATAATCCCTTTAGGCAGAACCTCTACGACATCATAAGTTTTAAATGCAGTCTCATACATATTAATATGGTCGTCCCAATCATCAGGTCCATTTAAGGTTACAGCTATCAGGTTCAAATTACCTTTCGAAGCAGTAGTGACAAGGGTTCTCTTTGCCCGTTTCGTATAACCTGTCTTTCCGCCGGTGCAATACTCATATAACTCTGTCAACAGCCTGTTCTTGTTTTTCCACACTCTGTCCCAGCTTTCATTCGGATTTGGAGCCCTGTGCACTTCCGTACCTGCAATCTGTTGGTACATTTCATTTTTCATGGCGTATCTTGTTAACAAAGCCATGTCATAGGCTGTTGAATAATGGTCCTCATGGTCATCTAGCCCATGAGGATTGGCAAAATGGGTATTTTTCATACCAATTTCTTCTGCTTTTTGGTTCATTAAAAAGCTAAATCCTTCCAGGCTCCCGCCAACATGCTCTGCAATGGCAACTGCAGAATCATTCCCTGAACGAAGCATTAGTCCGTATACCAAGTCCTCAAGCTTTATTTTTTCACCCGGCTGCAGATAAATCGATGAACCTTCAGCTCTTACAGCCCGATCACTGACTTTAACCATTTCATCCATCTTTCCGGATTCTATCGCCAGAATGGCAGTCATGATTTTTGTAATACTCGCAATTCTTCTGACTTTATTTGCTTCCTTCTCATAAAGGATGCGCCCTGAATCTTGCTCCATTAATATAGCGCTTCGAGCACTAACTGAAACAGAAGCTTCTGCCCTCTGCGGAATATTCATGATTACCAATCCGGCAACTAACGTTATGGCCATCAGCCTGTGTAAGATTTTCATTGCACAAAACCCCGTCTCCTTTTATGGATGTCTATTTTCTCAGAAAAGCTCGGGAAACTCATTTCATAATAAAAATTTTGCTCGAGAAGGATGCCGATTTGCTTTTCTTTTGTTTGTACAAGTTTATGCAGGACAAGTAGTGATATGACTATTAAGTAAAACTTGCCCTGATGCTATTTGCAGTACATAGAAGCTTGTCCTTTTTTCAAAGACCTTTTCTGTTGATTTCCACTCTGGAAGCTCGCTTTTCCCGGGCGATCCGACGCTCCTCGGCGCCGATCGCCATGCGGGGTTCCCAGTGCTCGCAGGACATTGAACCAGTATCCCCAAATAAACACCGCACGAAGAAAATGCGAATGCATTTTCGAGGAGCCGCGCCTTCCGCTCCAATCAAAAAAGCTTTTAAAAAAAGACGGGAAACAGCATTTTCTGTTTCCCGTTTACTTATTCAAAATGGCTTCCATTTCAGTTCTGATGCCTTCAGGTATCGGTCCTCTACATCCTTCCAGTTCACAACATTCCACCAGTTCTTCACATAATCGCCGCGATTGTTTTTGTATTGAAGATAATAAGCATGTTCCCATACATCCAAAACAAGCAATGGAATCGTATCCCATTGGGTCAGGAGCATATGCCTTTCTGACTGAAGAATTTCAAGCCTGCGGGCCCTTGGCGACCACACAAGAAGTGCCCAGCCTACACCTTCGACCTGCTTGGCTGCCTCAGAAAAATGAGCCTTGAACCGATCAAAGCTTCCAAAGTATTTATTGATCTCTTTCAATAAAGCCCCAGATGGTTTCCCGCCACCCTTTGGATTCATGTTATTCCAAAAAATCGTATGGAGATAGTGCCCTGAACCATGAAAAGCCAGTTCGCGGGACCAATGTTTTACAAGATTGTAATCACCTTTATCCCTTGCAATTTGCAGCATATTTTCGGCTTTATTTAATCCGTCCACATAGGATTGATGATGCTTGTCATGATGGAGCTTCATGATTTCGCCTGAAATATGGGGTTCCAGTGCCTTATAGTCATAAGGCAGCGGAGGCAGAACATGTTTGCCTGCAGCGATATAAGGTTCATTCATATAGATATTCCCCACCCGCTGCCTATTTGTAAAATAATTCTCCATGTCAGAATGCAGCCCATCCACCTGTTCCTGAATTTTTTCCAGCTCTTGAATATCAAGCGGGCCTGCAATTCCTTCCATTATGTCCGTAAAATTATCCAGCCTATGCCAAAGTTCATTATTTTTATCAACGTCCTCTGATTCCAAAAAATCTCTCAACTCCTTGTTCCATTGTGACACTTCTTTGATGTAGTCTTCCATTTTGCCCATACGATCCCTCACTACCTTCCTTATTTGACTCCCTTTCTATTTGTATGAGCGCATGTTTGTACGATTGCCTAGGAATATTAGAAAGGCTACGCCGAGGTTTGGCAATTGAGTTTAAAGACCTAAAATGAGCACGTTTCCGTTTGGTTTGCTTCTTTTGGAGCTGTGTCTTTTCGAGTTGTAACTACGTCTTCCCTGCTAATTTTTGCATCGTCGTTTAATGTTATTGCGTCATCCAACCGGTTCAAAGCTATTTTCAGATTTGCTTACAGGCTTTACACTGAGTATTTTTTTTCGCCAAAATCCAGACCATAAAAAAAAGAACAGCAGGCTGCTGTTCTTTCTTTACACTTTTATTTAGATTGAATCATTTTTGTACGGTAATCTGTTTCGTAATATTCAAGCTCTTCTCTAATCCTTTGGAACTCTCCTTCTAATTGACGGAAAACAGCTTTTAGGCTGTCAGGAACTTCCTCATGGAACTGAATGGAGTTTTTGCCTGTATAAGCTGAACGGCTATTCTCGAACCATGCATCATTTTTAGGAGAGAAAAACTCTTCAATGCATTGATGATAGATTCGATATAGAGTTTTCTCGGCAGCACCTTTTTGGAAAGGGTCGCTTTTCGAAATAATGTTGCAGGTATCGAGCCCTTCTTCACAAAAGACAAGCAGCTTTCTAACATGGGATAGGATACTCTTGTAATAATCCACATTTCCCTGTTTTTCTGCCTCCAAGTCCTTAATAGTTGTATTATTTAGAAAGTCTTCAAAAACTTTAACGCTATTACCGAGGAAATTTTTCACATCTTCCATTTGTGATTTAACGATTGAATTTCCCAATTATTACACCCCCATATTTGTACACTGGCTATTATTGCGGTTGAATAATAAATTCTAAAGGAGATCGCATATCATAGGATTTTTTATTCTCCAGTGCCTCAAAAATAGAGGGAAGCTTGGAAAAGTCAAGATCCTGAAAATAGGATGCAAAGTCAGCCTTTGAATTAATATAAATTCGTTTGCGGTGCCGGAAACCCGGATTTTTTAATAAACATGAAAGTGCAACAATATCCTTGAATTCCACTTCTCTGGAACCCGCAGCAAAGATCGGATCACTCTCATATGGTGTAAACTCATTCATGGATTCATCAAAAAAGCGGACATATAAAACATGAAAGGTCTTTTCCTGTCCATCTTCTTCAAACACAACTTCACTTCGATTAAAGAAGTCTTCAGATGTGTTCGGCTTTTCTTTTTCCAGTTCGTATCCCCTGCAATATTTAATTAGCAAGTAAAACCCTCCTAATCCCTCGGTGGTTATCACAAATTATGTATAACAGCTATTTAGAAAAGAAAAGGGAAAAATTTAAGTTTATTTTACCATACTTCCATTGTAATGTGTCAGAAAACTCAAGAATCAATCTCCTGAAACTTTTCAAAGAATAGGTCAGCTTCTTCCTGGAAAGAATCCTCTTCTTCACTTACTTTATCTGGAAGCGGCGGGAGTTCTTCAATACTCTTAAGTCCAAAATAATCGAGGAATTCCTTTGTCGTCCCATACAAGTATGCACGTCCGGTACCTTCTGCCCGTCCAACTTCTTTGATTAGCGCTTTTGCAGCGAGTGTCTGGAGGGGCCTTTCGGTCTTAACTCCCCGTATCTCTTCAATCTCTGTTCTTGTTATCGGCTGCCTATAGGCAATAATAGCTAAGGTTTCGAGCGCTGCCTGTGATAAGGTAGCAGCCGAAGGAGATTCCACAAGCTTCTTTAAATAATCGGAGAACTCTTTTTTTGTTACAAGCTGAAACGTGCCCGCAAGCTCAACCACCATAATCCCGCGTGTGCTATTGTCATTGTAATCTTCCATTAAGCCATCCATGATTTCACGAGCCTGTTTTTCCTCAACCTCTAGAACATGGGCAATTTGCTTGAGGGATAAGCCTTCATCTCCCGCTGCAAACAGCAGGCTTTCTGCTATCCCCTTCCAATTAATAATCTCCAAGCTTTTCTCCTCCTTCCATGGAAGCCACAACGATTTCTGAAAAATTTTGATCCTGTTCAACCAGTATTTCCCTGCGCTTGATTAACTCCAGCACCGCCAGAAACGTTACAACAATATGTTCCCTGTCAGGTACCGGAAATAGTTCATTAAAGCTTTTCCTGCCCTTAAACTTTTTTAGCTGCTCTACAATTTCGGACATCCGCTTTTCAATGGGAATTTCCTGGCGGGCAATTTTAGTAGACAAAGGCCTTTGCAACTTTTTCCTTCTCAATAACTTCTGCAAAGCCCCAAGCATATCATATAGGCTAACGTTCAACTCTGCCCTTTCTGGCTGGGCATCCTTTATAAAATCCGAAAGGTCGGCAGGCGGTTTCGTAAACATTAAGCTTCTTTCCTGTTCACGTTCTTTAAGTTCATCTGCCGCTTCCTTAAATTTACGATATTCAATAAGCCGTTCAACCAATTCATCCCTTGGATCTTCTTCCATATCCATTCCGAATTCGTCCTCCAGCTCTTCCTCTTCATGCTTCGGCAGCAGCATTTTGCTTTTTATAGCCAGAAGCGTAGCAGCCATTACAAGATATTCACTCGCTACATCAAGCTGAAGTTCCTTCATTGTATGTATATATAAAAGATATTGCTCGGTTATTTCTGAGACCGGAATATCATAAATGTCTATTTCCAGCCGGTTGATAAGGTGAAGGAGCAAATCGAGTGGCCCTTCAAAAGCATCAATCTTTACATTATAATGATCATATTGCATAAATTCCCACCAAATTTTTCTATAAAAATTAAATTTATTACCATTTCGATTCCCTGCAAACATGGTAAAAGACTATATCTAGTATAGATTATTCATTAGTGTTATCCAATAGAAAAATAACCCTATGGTCTAGATTGTCCGCGATTATCCCCAAAAAAATAATGAATCCGCCCAAACATTCCGGCTAATGCCTACATAGGATGTATGGAATCCAAAGATAAACAGGAGGTATTTAATATGTCTAATGTTGGAATTGGTGATTGCTGGGGAACCGGGTTTGCTTTGATTGTTGTTTTGTTCATTTTATTGATCATTGTGGGAGCTTCCTGGTGCTTCTAAAAACATAAAAAAGTATTTTATTTAGGCTGTTTTCGCAAACTTTGTTGCTATTTAATAAAAAGAGAGTAGGGGTTGATTTCCGCTCCAGGATGCTCAGCGAACCGCGGGCGGGCGCTGAGCCTCCTCGGCGCACTGCGCCTGTGGGGTCTCACCTGTCCCGCTGCTCCCGCAGGACTTTGATTAAGCATCCTTGAATAATCACCGCACGAAGGAAATGCGAATGCATTTCTGAGGATCTCGCAGCTTCCGCTGCAATCAACCACCTTGTTTATCTCTTATACCCTATTCAAAAACAACAATCTTTTAGAAAAGAGCCTTTATTTAAGTTAGCTTAAAGCCCGGATGATTCCGGGTTTTTATTTTTCAGCATAAATCCCTCCGGACAATATGTTAAAATATAGATAGAATTTGCAGGGAGTGAAACTATGTATCCGGATGATTATATAAAGTTTTTGACCCATTTTCATGGAGATCGCGATTATTTTGAATGCCATGAAATACTTGAGGAATACTGGAAGAGCGTTGATAAGAATAATAAAACCTCCCACTGGGTCGGTCTTATCCTTATGGCAGTTTCCTTTTATCATCATCGCCGAGAAAATGTCAAGGGAGCAGAACGTACCCTCCGGAAAGGAATTAGCATCCTGGAAAACCAGCCAGCTGAAATGGCAAAGCTAGGGCTTGAGCCTGACCAATTGATCGAGGATTTAAAAAATAGACTGCAAATAATTAAGGCAGGCGGGAAATACAAGAGCTATAATTTGCCCATTAAAGATCCAATTCTCCTAGCCAGAAGCAGAAAAATGTGCTCCGGACTGGGATTTACATGGTGTGCCGATAGCAACTTCAAGGATGATGATTTAGTGCACCGCCATAAAAAAAGGGATCGGAGCATGGTAATAAAAGAGCGGCTTGAAGCACTGCAAAGAAACAAATAAATGAAAAAGGCAGGAATAGTTTTCTATTCGCTGCCTTTTTCTTTATTCTCATTCAAATCGCATTTATTCAGGAATGATTCGGTTTCTTCCGTTGCTGTCAGGGTTTTCCCCGGATAAAGTTCATCTAATGCTTTTATCATCGTTTTGCCTATACCCTGATGGCGGTGTGAAGGATTGACAGAGATATGCTGAATTTCCAAGGTACTGTCACTTGCTGTTACACCTACCAGCCCAATTATATCTTCGCCTTCCTTCCACAGAAACAACTGCCTATTTTCTTCCGTTTCATATTGCTTCATCGTTTGCTGCAATCTTTTTAAATCTTTCTCGTTTGGCATAAAAGATAAAAGACCCATTGCAATTTTTTCAAATGATTTTTTATATCGAATTAGCATATTAATCCCTCATTATTTGAATAAAAACATCATAAACTATTTTTCCCAATTTTTTAACTTTGTAAACTTCCCTTACCATTATATGTATTAAGGCTGAATGTTGCTATTTTACGGGTAAAACCGGCTAATTCGCTACTTTCCGTTTTCCTGCCTTTATCCCTTAACCCGCACCAATCATTATACAATAAAAAACCAGTAAACCAGCCCCCAGCCGAGACTTAGCACCAGCAATAAAATAAAAAGAAGCCAATTGCTTTTTTTCATAATTATTTACTGCCTCCACTTTACAATATCAAACCTATCGCTAAACTATCATTCATTTTACACTATTCTCTTTTATAATTCCATTCCGCTTGCTGAATTAGGAATTTTGAGCTAATGTTTCGTTAAGGAACCTATGAAACCTTTTCTATTTTTTAATCGTCTATTATCAAGTAAAGCCATTCTGCTTCTGTATGAAAAGCAGTGAAATACAGGGTGTATCTCTTCTTAGGCTTCTAAAACTTGAACTAAATGGCTTTAATATTTTACTCCAGGAGGAAACAAAATGAAATGGAATAAATTGCTTGCCATATTCATGATTTCGCTACTATTTGTTTTGCCATTGCAAGCATTTGCTGACATGGCAGAAGGTGACATGATCGTAACTTTAGGAGAAAACTTGTCGGAAGAACAAAAAAATATGCTTCTTGCCGAGATGGAAGCTCCAAAAGATGCAACTATTATTACTGTCTCAAATGAAGAAGAACATAAATACCTGGGAAACTATATTTCCAAAGCACTAATTGGAACAAGGGCCATTTCATCTTCAGCGGTCACGATCGCAAAACCTGGCTCTGGACTCGAAGTAGAGACCAAGAATATTAACTGGGTTACCGATGAAATGTATATTAATGCGCTTATTACAGCAGGCGTAAAGGATGCCGATATCTATATTACAGCTCCTGCCCCTGTTTCAGGTACCGCTGCATTAACCGGTATCATTAAGGCTTATGAAATTTCAGCCGAAAAAACCATTCCCGAAGATGTAAAGCAGGCAGCTAACGAAGAAATGGTTGAAACAGCTAAGCTGGGTGATTCGGTAGGTACCGAGAATGCAGCTGCTTTAATTGCAAAGATTAAAGAAGAGATTGCGAAAAATGCTCCTGAGACAGATGCAGAGCTAAGAACCATTATCGAAAATGCAGCAAAGGAACTAGGCATCACTTTAACTGAACAAGAGATTTTAAGTTTAATAGATTTATTTAACAAACTTAAAGAGCTGAATATCGACTGGAATCAAGTAGGCGAACAGCTCAATCAAGCAAAAGATAAAATTTCCAAGTATCTTGAAAGTGAAGAAGGCCAAGGATTTTTAGAAAGCCTAAAGCGTTTTTTTGCAAGTGCTATCGACGCTATTAAAGCCTTTTTCTCTTAACTGCATAGCCTCAAAAGTAAAGCTGCCTGGGACCAGGCAGCTTAATTTTTTATTTTTTCATTGATCGGCAAATCCAATCGCAATATGTCCTCGTAAGTTTCCCTTTTGACAACCAGCTTCGCTTCGCCATTTTCGACAAATACTACTGGCGGCCTTGGAATACGGTTGTAATTGTTGGCCATGGAATAGCCATAAGCTCCGGTACAAAATACAGCCAAAATATCTTTATCCTCTGCCTTCGGAAGCGGCAAATCCCAAATAAGCATATCGCCCGATTCACAGCATTTGCCTGCGATCGAAACAGTCTCTTCCGGCTTCTCATTTACTCTGTTTGCTAAAACAGCTTCATACTTCGCCTGATAAAGAGCCGGTCTGATATTGTCACTCATACCGCCGTCCACAGCGAGATAGTTCCTAACATTTGGAACCTCTTTGCGGGAACCTGTCTGGTATAATGTAGTCCCTGCATCCCCAACCAGGGAACGGCCCGGTTCGATCCAAACCTCAGGCATCTTCATTGAATAATGCTCAGCCTGATTTTTAACTTCCCCAATAATCTCTTCAACATATTTAGATGCAGGAATCGGATCATCATCCCCTGTGTAGCGGATGCCGAAGCCTCCACCCAAATTAAGCACTTGGGGTTCATAAGAATATGCTTCTTTCCATTCGTTCATCTTTTCAAAAATTTTCTTGGCCGCCAAAATAAATCCTGTTGTATCAAAGATCTGGGAGCCAATATGGCAATGCAGCCCAAGCGTTTCAATCCATTCTGAATCCAAAGCCTTTTTTAAAGCCTCTTCAGCCTGGCCATTTTGAAGATCAAATCCAAATTTTGAATCCTCTTGCCCTGTTAAAATATAGTCATGGGTATGGGCTTCAATTCCGGGTGTCACCCTTAAAAGGATTTTTGTTTTTATGCCAAGGGATTCACAGATTTCCTGGAGAAGGTCCAGTTCATAGAAGTTATCGACTACAATGCAGCCCACATTATATTTAAGAGCCATTTCCAGTTCTTCTTTGCTCTTATTGTTGCCGTGGAAATGGATTCTTTCAGGTGGAAAATCTGCAGCAAGAGCAGTGTATAATTCCCCGCCTGAAACTACATCAAGGGATAGGCCTTCCTCATCAACCAACTGTACCATGGCTACAGTTGAAAAAGCTTTGCTCGCATATGCTACTTGAGCAGTAATTCCCAGTTTCTCAAAAGTCTGCTTAAATCCTCTTGCTCTATCCCTTATTAAAGCTACATCATATACATATAATGGCGTTCCAAATTGGCCGGCGAGTTCAACAGTGTCCATACCGCCTATTTCCAGGTGCCCTTTATTATTAACTTTCATGGTGCCGTGAAAAAACATGTTTCCCCCTCTTCCCTTTTAGCAAAGCACAGGACTCTTTATATCCGACAAGATCTTAAAAAGAAGCAACCCTCCCTTTTAAGAATCAAGCAAATATTGCCCCTGCTAGACATCGATTAAAATTTATTAAAGAAATAGACAGTTTCTGCAAGAGACTGTCTATTCTGTGTCCTTTAACCCTTTATTCAATTAAAAACACTTTACCATATTTCGTGTATTTGCGCAATCGGCATTCCGTGTATTTCTTGCTTCATGGCTGCTTATAACGATTCTTTGTCTGAACGATGCTTGGCCGGATTTTTGAACCAGGCATTGACCGGCGAATCAATATTTGAGTTAAAGCTACTGGACTGAACGGAATAAAGGGCCATAAATATGGAGTATTCAAAGACTTAATGCTCGCCAGCAACAAGATGACCAGGGTCAGCCCCACTACTAGACCCGGTGTATGGAAAAGGGCTACTGACACCAAAAGTCCCAGCCTTACTATTTTATTAGCGATACTCAACTCATAGCTTGGTGTCGCAAATGTCCCGATTGCCGCCAAAGCAACATACAAAATAACTTCCGGTACAAACAAACCGACATCTATGGCAATTTGCCCTATGAGTACGGCTGCAATTAAGCCCATTGCTGTTGAAAGCGGCGTCGGCGTATGAATGGCTGCAATCCTGAGAAACTCAATCCCGACATCAGCAAGGAATAACTGGACAATGACAGGTACATTTGTTTCTTCATTCGGGCCAACAAAAGCAATTCTTTCTGGCAAAAGCGAAGGCTCCAAAACAAATAAAAACCATAAAGGCAAAAGTACGATCGATGCCAGTAATCCCAGAAAGCGAATCCAGCGTACAAATGTACCAACTGCTGGCGATTGCCTGTACTCCTCAGCATGCTGTAAATGATGAAAATAAGTAGTAGGTGTAATGATTACGCTTGGTGATGTATCAACAAAGATAATGACATGCCCTTCAAGTAAATGGGCTGCGGCTACGTCGGCCCTTTCGGTGTAGCGAACGAGCGGGAATGGATTATAGCCTTGTTTTAATAAAAACTCTTCAACTGTTTTATCGGCCATTGTGATTCCATCTATTTTGATCTCTTTAATTTCTTTTCTGATTAAATCGATTAAATCCTTATTGGCAACATCTTTGATATATCCAATGGCAACATCCGTTTTGGAACGTTCGCCTACCCGCATAATTTCAAAACGGAGTCTTTCATCCCTTATTCTTCTTCTTGTCAAAGCTGTATTCACAATAATATTTTCAACGTACCCATCGCGTGAACCGCGGACGACTTTCTCGGTATCCGGTTCCTGCGGTGTCCTTCCTGGGTAGCTGCGGACATCGATAACAAGGCCTACTCCTTCTCCCTCTACAACCACTACGATAAGCCCTGACAGTACCTGATCAACCAGCTCATCCATTGTTTTTATATGTTCAACGGATTGGTGCATGATTCTGTTTTCAACTATCTCAAACAGTTTGGTTGAAAGTTTTTCATTATCGTTAATTTCAACAAGCCCCTCAACGATTTCAATGATAAACTGGGTATCGGTTAAGCCATTAATATAATAGAAATGAACATCTTTCCTTAGTACTTTTAACTTGCGGACTCCTAAGTCAAAGCTGTCTCCCAGCCCAACCCTGTCCTTCATATACTTTTCAATTTCTTGGACAGATTTAGGAATGGGCATTTTATTGTTTTTCTTGCTGTCTGACATCATAACCGCTCCTTTCCAAAACAAGTTCTACTGCCTTCCTGGTAATTGGTGAACCTTTATCGTAATGATCTTTTTTCGACATTTTTCCAATATCGCCAATCCCCACAATAATAGGGACATCTAATTGATCAAGACAATATACGGTATCCCCATTAATGCGCCCGATTTCCATCTCAGGTACGCCAAATTTATCTACCCCATAGGGAGTGAGCTCCCCATTGCTATCAATGCAAACATCTACCTTCGTCCATTCAGCCTGCCTCGTTTTCGAGGCGACCGCTATGATTCCCAAAACATGGATATCTTTATGGCACGCCACATATTTCAGTGCATTCTCACCAGCACCCTCCCCAATAAATCCGCTGTCATCAAACATGACAAGGACAGGGTCATGGGAGACTTTTTTAATAAGCTTAACGATTTGCTGGCCGGTTAAAACGGAAGGGTTTCCATGTGACAAGGACAAGCATCTGCACCCAATTTCCTTTGCAACAAGCTCAACAGTTTTCCTTGCATAGTCGTCTCCATCTGTTATAAGAATGACGTGCCTCCGATCATCCATAATAATTATTCCTTTCCGAATGCTATTGTTTGAACAAAAATTCTGCAGCCACCCTTGTATGTTATCTTATCTGTTGGCTCTGTTAACCTTGCCTGTTGATTTACGCTCCAGTCACTCAGCTAACGCGGGCGGTCAGGGAGCCTCCTCGGCGTGAACGCATGCGGGGTCTCCCTTTGACTCGCGTTTCCCGCAGGACATTGAACCAGCTTCCTTGAAAATACACCGCACAAAGGAAATGCGAATGCATTTTCGAGAATCTAGTGCCTTCCGGTCCAATCAACAGGTAGCGAAAATCTGCAATGAGCTTTAACATAGCCTATCTGTTAACAAAGTAAATCCATTGAAATAAAGAGCCGATTACTTTTCCAAATACAAATGCCATAAGCAATATGGCAATTTTCCCATCAACACCAATTCTTTTAGCCAGGATTGGAAAAACGTTCAACACTTCAGTTAAAGCGGCTGCAAGCATTCCTACAAATACACCAGCTGCCAAACCAAGCGGGATTAAAATATATGGAGTAAAAAACAAAACTGGATTCCAGAGTGAAGCTAATCCCCCTGCCAATGCTCCAAAAACGACTGCAGCCTCATAATGATGAATCATTTTCATCGTTTTGGTCAGCTGGGTGAGTCTCGGTATAATCCCCAATACTGCCAGAAATGCAACGAAACCTGAGCCGACCGCCAATCCTCCCGCAAATCCAATTATCATTACCAAAACAACATTAATTGTCATCAATGCGCTTCATACTCTCCTTGTTCTCATGCAAAGCAACATAATTATCAAGATCAAGCTGATAATTGAACATTTCTACTTCTAATGGGCTGGGCTCCTCATTAAGCCGTTTTTTAAAGACATGGTTAAAAAAGATGATCATCCCAAGACCAAGTCCTATTGAATATGGGATTTGAAATATGAGCGGCTTGCTATCTACTTCTCCTGTAATAATGGTGTAAATTCTCAGCTGAACAGCCTGCATGCTGACGTCTTCATGAAAATTCATAATGGCCAATGCAGCCCCAATAAATAGCAGAAACCAAACCAATAGGAAAAGAGGCAGAGAAACTTTTCGCTTTTTTGTGACAACCTCGACAATTGCCTGAGCTGGCCCTATTGACTGAACTTCCAATTTCGGAAATGTTTTGGTTATTGCACGGATCACTTTCATAACATCAATAACGACTATGTTCCGGTCATTGTCGGTTACCCGATACAAAGCAAGTTTGCATAGCGGTTCATAAATATCCTCATCCGCAATGACTTGAGCGATATCCTTGAGAAGTATAATCCCGTCCGGCCGAACCTGCAGACGATGCCGCAAGCGAATATAAACCGTTTTTTCCATTGCGCTCACTTCCCACACAGTGATTTCCTCGTATATTTAGTATGAGTTACAGATATTTGCTTCATGAAGACCAATAATTGGCTGTTTAAAAAGGGATTGGATATTTTGCTATGATGAAAGGTGCAAAGGCCATTATGCGTGGAAATTATTGCTTCACAGCTATTTCTTAAAAAATAGGCTCATTTAACCTTGGCTGTAGATTTCCGCTTCAGCCAACAGGGTGCCAATATCAACACAGAGTTTTAACAGAGCCAAAAATAAAAGACCGGATGGATTTTACAAATCCATCCGGTCTTTCATTTGCTGCAATATCTTTTTTTCGAGCCGTGAAACTTGGACTTGGGAAATGCCAAGCCTGGCTGCTACTTCTGATTGTGTCTGGTCTTTATAATAGCGCAAAAAGACAATCAATCTTTCCCTCTCGTCCAATTCACGAATCGCTTCCTTCAGAGCAATCTTATCAAACCATTTGCCTTCATTGCCATCATCAATTTGGTCCAGGAGAGTGATCGGGTCTCCGTCATTTTCATACACCGTTTCGTGAATGGATGAAGGAATCCGGCTTGCTTCCTGTGCCAGGATGATATCTTCAGGGGAAATCTCAAGATGCTCGGAAAGCTCTGTCACAGTTGGGACGCGGCCAAGTGTTTTTGAAAGTTCGTCCTTAGCCTTCCTGATTTTGTTGCTCATTTCCTTTAAAGAACGGCTCACCTTTACGGTTCCATCATCACGGATAAATCTTTGGATTTCTCCGATGATCATAGGGACTGCATAAGTTGAAAACTTTACATCATAACTGAGATCAAATTTATCAACCGATTTTAATAAGCCAATACAGCCGATTTGGAAGAGATCGTCCGGTTCATAGCCTCTGTTTAAGAATCGCTGGACAACTGACCAGACAAGGCGCATATTTTTCTGGACAATCCGATCCCTTGCACCCTGATCTCCGCTTTGGCTTTGCTTTATAAGCTCCTTGACTTCATGGTCCTTTAAATACGTTTGGCCCTTATCTGTTTTAACCTCCACATCCATAGCAAGACTCCCTTAATTGCATAGCATTTTACTATTTGATAAATGCTTCCTTAATCGGATTTCTGTGCCTATTCCCGGTTGCGATTTGATTTCAATTTCATCCATGAAATTTTCCATAATTGTAAAGCCCATACCTGATCTTTCTAATTCAGGCTTTGTCGTAAACAGCGGCTGGCGGGCTTCCTCCACATCCATAATCCCAAGGCCTTTATCCTTGATAGTCATATCAATGAATCCATCTTCAATTACAACAGAAATATTAACAACTCCATTAGGATCATTTTCATAACCGTGGATAATAGAGTTTGTCACAGCTTCAGAAACGACTGTTTTGATTTCTGTTAATTCATCCATTGTTGGATCCAGCTGGGCAATAAAAGCAGCAACTGTCACACGGGCAAAGGATTCATTTTGGCTTAATGCGCTGAATTCCAAGTTCATTACGTTTTTCATAGGTCAGGCAACCCCCAATCTTTGCAAAGCATTTTCCTCTGTCAGCTCTAAACGGATAATCTTAAATAAGCCTGACATATCAAATAGCCTTTGCACTGCCGGGGATATCGCACAAACAACCATTTCGCCATGTTTTTGTTTGACTTGCTTATACCTGCCCAAAATAACGCCCAATCCCGAACTATCCATAAAAGAGAGATGTTCAAGATTTAAAATAATATGATGGATATCATGATCTTCAATTGCTCTTGTCGCCTGTTCCCGCAGTTCATCTGCCGAATGATGGTCCAATTCTCCGCTTAGACGAATACACAAAACATCATGCTTTACTTCCAAATTAATGTTAAGACTCACTACTATAGCCTCCTTATCTGGTATCCTGCATCGAAAAAGCAAATATTCCTTTTCTTTTTCGCTTTTTCCTGCCGGATAGACTGAACCGGGAATCGGAAAAAATTCCGGGATCCGCCCTTATAGTGAGTCAATTTCGATGCCCAATGTTTTATTTCCTTCCTGAAGACAAAACTAGTGTATATTCGCTAAAAATAGTTGTCATATTGTATCTTTTCGACAAGTCTTCAAAGAGGAACCTGGCCTTTGCTATTCAGATTTTGTTAACATGCCCATCGATCGTTTGAATAATGTCCACCAGCCAGCTTCCTTGTTGTCTTCCTTTGCAACAAGTGGGCTTTCCACCAACGTCTTGCCATTCTTTGTCAATGTTAAAGTGCCTATCTTATCGCCCTTTTGAATAGGCGCTTTAATATTTTTATCCAAGGTCACTTTTTGCTCGATATCTTCTATGCCTTCGCCTTTTTTCGTTAAAAGGGAAATCGGCTCGCTAGTCAGTGCTTCAATCTTTTTCTTTTCACCTTTGCTTACAGATACCTTTCCAAGGGCGTGATTTCTTTCGTACATTGGATGTGTCTTATATTGGCTGAAAGCAAAGTCCAGCATCTTTGTAACTTGAGCATTGCGCTCCTTTGAGGTTGGCGCACCGAATACCACCGTAATGACCCGCATTCCTTCTTTCTGGGCGGTCGCTGTAAGGCAGTATTTTGCCTCCGAGGTAAAACCTGTTTTCAGCCCGTCTACCCCCGGATAAAAGCGGACAAGCCTATTTGTATTAACAAGCCAAAACTTATTATCTGTATCCTCGCGCAGATAAGCTTCATATGTGCCTGTGAACTTTGTAATATCTTCATATTTAAGAAGTTCTTTAGCCATCATGGCCATATCATAGGCTGTACTGTAATGATCTTCTGCAGGAAGGCCTGTCGGATTTTGAAACTTCGTATTCTTAAGCCCCAATTCCTTCGCTTTCTTATTCATCATTTCCACGAAAGCTTCTTCTGAGCCAGCAATTCTCTCAGCCATTGCCACTGATGCATCATTGCCTGAACCAATTGCAATACCCTGCAGCATTTGCTTTGTGGTCATTTCTTCACCAGGTTCCAAAAATATTTGCGAACCGCCCATCGACGCAGCATACTCGCTTGTTCGGATCTTCTCATCCCATGATAGTTTTCCTTCATCTATGGCTTCCATAATCAACAGCATTGTCATCACTTTTGTCATGCTGGCAGGAGGCAGCTCTTCCCCGCTGTTTTTTTCATATAAAACCGATCCGGTATCGCGTTCGATTAGTATTGCAGATTTCACATTATCCGCCAAATCTGCACCACTTTCCCTTGCAAATCCTGAAGGAACAAAGATTGTTGCCAATAAAAATGTTATTAACATTAATGAGACGATTCGTTTCATCACATAAAACCTCCATTCTTTATAGCCTCCATTTTTTCCAGTTAAAGAAAATTTATACAGAGCAAGAAGACTAAAAAGAAAATAAAGGAAAAATCATTCGCAGATTATTTTTTGTAGAGGAACTGTAAAATAGGCGGGATTTTAGGTTGTTTTCGGAGTTAATGCTTAATTTCTGCCATATGGTTAAATTCTTCAATATTCAGGGCTGAAAGCTTTTTCAATATGCTTTTGGATTTTTGCTTCATTCCGCGGTACCATGCAGTTTTTCCAAATCAAAACAGAATCTTAAAAACGGCAAAAAACCGCCAGACACATAGTCTTGGCGGCTTTTGCTCTTTCGATATTATTCAGTTATTTCTTCATGAATCAGTACAGGAACCGGTACTTTTTCGTTTGAGATTGCAATATTTTCATATAGCATATTTCTTACTTCGTCTACATTTTCGAAATTGCTGTAGATTGTAACAAGAGATTCACCCTTGTTTACCTTATCGCCGATTTTTTTTCTTAAAACAAGGCCAACAGCAAGATCGATTTCTGACTCTTTTGTAGCTCTTCCTGCTCCTAAAAGCATCGCAGCAGTTCCAATTTCATCCGCTACAATTTCAGACACATAGCCATCTACTTTGGCTTCCAGTTCAAATTTGTATTTTGCCTGGGGTAATCTTTGCGGATCATCTACAACAGATGCATCTCCGCCCTGAGAGCTAAGGAAAACTTTAAAAGTTTCCAAAGCAGATCCATCTTTCATCGCATTTTCAAGCTTTTCACGGGCTTCATTTAGGGAGTCTGCTTTTTTCGCAAGGAAAACCATATGACTGCCTAAGGTAAGGCAAAGCTCTGTCAAATCTGCAGGACCCTCGCCTTTTAGTGTATCAATCGCTTCCTTTACTTCAAGAGCGTTGCCAATCGCAAATCCGAGCGGCTGGGTCATATCAGATATAACTGCCATTGTGTTTCTGCCAACATTGTTTCCGATTCGTACCATTGCTTTTGCCAGTTCTCTGGAATCGTCCAGTGTTTTCATAAATGCGCCTGCGCCTGTTTTAACATCAAGCACAATTGCGTCTGCACCCGCTGCAATTTTTTTGCTCATAATCGAGCTTGCAATTAGAGGAATGCTGTCAACTGTTGCAGTTACATCGCGCAGTGCATAAAGCTTTTTGTCTGCAGGAGTCAAATTGCCGCTCTGTCCGATGACCGCAATCTTATTCTGATTGACAAGCTTAATAAACTCATCATTTTCGATTTCTACATGGAAACCTTCAACAGATTCAAGCTTATCAATTGTTCCGCCTGTATGGCCAAGTCCTCGGCCAGACATTTTCGCAACCGGGACTCCGACTGCGGCAACAAGCGGACCAAGCACCAATGTGGTTGTATCGCCCACACCGCCAGTGGAGTGCTTATCCACTTTAATTCCTTCTATTTTTGATAAATCGATTTGATCACCTGATTTAACCATAGCCATTGTCAAATCGGCTCTTTCATTCTCGGTCATTCCCTGAAAGAATATGGCCATTGTCAAGGCACTTACCTGGTAATCCGGAATTGATTCGTCTGTATATCCTTTAATTACGAATTGAATTTCTTCTGTCGATAATTCGTGTCCGTCCCTTTTCTTTTCAATAAGATCAACCATTCTCATAGCTAAACACCACAGCTTTCATATATTATCTGCTTTTACGCACCAAGTTCTTTTACTATTGCTTTTACATAACGAAGGAAATCTGCTTTGACTTTTTCAGTTGTTTCGATTACTTCTTCATGGTTCAATGGCTGGTCAAGGATTCCTGCCGCCATATTTGAAATACAGGAGATTCCAAGTACTTCCATTTCTGAATGGCGTGCGACAATGACCTCAGGGACAGTTGACATGCCAACCGCATCTCCTCCCATTATTCGAAGCATACGCACTTCTGCAGGAGTTTCATAAGTTGGGCCAGTATTCCCTACATACACACCCTCCTGGATGTTCAAGTTAAGATTATTTGCAATTCCTCTGGCAAGTTTTCTCAGCTCTTTGGAATATGCTGCCGACATATCAGGGAAACGCGGACCCATACGTGAATCGTTAGGCCCGATCAGCGGATTGCTGCCCATATTATTGATATGGTCCGAGATCAGCATTAAATCCCCAGGTGAAAAACTTTCATTCACACCACCCGCTGCGTTAGTTACAATCAGCCTGCCTACGCCCATTTCATGCATAACACGGACAGGGAAGGTAACCTTGTCAAATGTATAGCCCTCATAATAATGGAATCGACCTTGCATGGCTACCACTTCAATTCCATTTAATCGACCGAACACTAGCTGACCTGCATGGCCTTCAACTGTAGATACTGGGAAATCCGGGATTTCGTTATATGGGATTTTAACTGGTTCTTCAATTTCATCTGCAAGTACTCCAAGCCCTGACCCTAAAATAAGTCCAATTCTTGGCTGGCTGGAATATTTGCCTTTTAGAAACTCGGCTGCATTTTGAATTTTACTATAATCCATCATCAATTCTCCTTGTCTGCTTTTTTTATGTTGATTTCCGCTCAAGAAGCTCAGCGAACCACGGGCGGTCCGACGCTCCACGGCGCATGGCGCGCATGCAGGGTCTCCCTTTGACACGTTTTTCACGCAGGACATTGAACCAGCATCCTCGGATAAGCACCGCACGAAGGAAAGGCGAATGTATTTTCAAAGGTCTCGCGCCTTCAGCTCCAATCAACTAGTTCCAAAACAATAATGAGCTTTAAAATTGCCTTTACATTACTTCAATTGATTCAAAAAGCTTTTGCCGTATGCTGGCATTTTCACATTAAAGTTATCGGCGATCGTTGCCCCTATATCGGCAAATGTTTCGCTTATTGGAAGCTCTTTGCCTTCTTCCATGTCTTTTGCATATACAAGCAGCGGTACATACTCCCTTGTATGGTCTGTTCCGTGGTGGACCGGATCATTTCCATGGTCTGCTGTAATCATCAATAAATCTCCTTCCTGCATTTTTCCAAATACTTCAGGAAGACGGGCATCAAACTCTTCCAGCGCTTTTCCGTAGCCCTCCGGATTGCGTCTATGTCCGAATAAAGCATCAAAATCAACCAGATTTAAAAAGCTCAGGCCGGTAAATTCCTTATTAAACGTTTGGATTATCTTATCCATGCCATCCATATTTGAAGTCGTGCGGATTGCCTCGGTTACACCTTCACCATCATAAATATCTGAGATCTTGCCAATTGCTACTACATCCAATCCTCCATCAGCCATTTCATTCATAACTGTACGATCAAACGGCTTTAACGCGTAATCATGGCGATTGGAGGTTCTTTGGAAATTGCCTGGCTCTCCAACGAAAGGCCTTGCAATGACGCGGCCTACCATATATTTTTCATCCAATGTCAGTTCACGGGCGATTTTGCAGATCTTATACTGCTCTTCGATTGGAATGATATCTTCATGTGCAGCAATTTGCAGTACTGAATCTGCAGACGTATACACAATCAAAGCCCCTGTTTTCATGTGCTCTTCTCCAAGCTCAACCAGAATTTCTGTTCCGCTTGCAGGTTTATTGCCAATTATCTTTCTGCCTGTACGGGATTCGAGCTCGGAAATCAGTTCTGGAGGGAACCCGTCTGGAAACACTCTGAATGGAGTCTGGATATTCAAGCCCATGATCTCCCAGTGTCCAGTCATTGTGTCTTTTCCATTGGAAGCTTCCTGCATTTTCGTATAAAAAGCCATTGGCTTATCTGCTTTTTTGATTCCCTTGATTTCCCGGATATTGCTTAAGCCGAGCTTGCCTATGTTTGGCATATTTAAGCCATTCATTCTTTCTGCAATATGGCCAAGTGTATCTGCGCCTTTATCGCCGAATTTCTCGGCATCAGGCGCTTCCCCGATTCCAACTGAATCCATAACAATTAAAAATACGCGCTTATATGTATATGCGGACATCTAAAAACCTCCTATTTATTTGAATACGGTTACAAAAAATCATATTCGTATAGTACCCTTTTCAGGTGCATTTAACTCAGATTCCCTTATTGTAAAAAGGGTATTCTGCCAGTTTATTTACAGAAGAGAATCCAGATTAGCCTTTGTATTCGTCAGAAGTCTGACATCTACATTTTACATAATAAACAGGTAAAAAAACAAGAAAAAGCTGCCCGATTTCGTGGCAGCTTTATGACATTTTATTTTTAGGTGGTTATTCCTGTTCAAACCACCACTTTAAGCTCGTGGATGAAACTGGCTGTAAACATCCTTAAGCCGTGTTTTCGTTACGTGTGTATAAATTTGAGTGGTAGAAATATCAGCATGTCCAAGCATCTCCTGGACTGCACGCAAATCGGCACCGTTTTCAAGCAGATGTGTTGCAAACGAATGCCGCAATGTATGTGGAGTCAAGTCCTTCTCAATGCCCGCCTCCTGGGCAAGCCGTTTTAATATTTTCCAAAAACCCTGCCGTGAAAGCCGTTTTCCATGATGATTCAAAAATAACGCTTCGTCTTTATGCTTTTTGGAAACAAATTTTCCTCTTCCCTCATTTAAATACCTTTCAAGGGCTTCAGTTGCTGTTTTGCCGATCGGCACAATCCGCTCCTTGTTGCCTTTGCCGATACATCTTACAAACCCCATTGTTAAATGGACATCTCCTCTATCCAGGCCGGTCAGCTCGCTTACACGAATCCCGGTGGCATATAGCAGTTCAAGCATGGCTTTATCACGCAAGCCAAAATGGTCCTTTATCTCAGGAAAATCCAATAAGGTTTCAACCTCTTCCATATTTAGCACTTTTGGAAGCGTTCGTTCCATTTGCGGCGATTCTATATGTACGGAAGGATCATGGCCAACTGCTTTTTCGCGCAGAAGGAATTGATGGAAGGCTCTTACTGAGGCGATGTGCCGTGCCAATGTTTTCGAAGATTTCCCCTGTTTTTTTAAAAAACCGAGGAAATGGACAATCTGCACACGCTGTACATTCTCAAGGCTAGATATGTTTTCTTCAGCCTTTAGGTATTTCAAATAACTTTTTAAATCTCTCTCATAAGAAACAATCGTGTTATTCGCAAGTCCTTTTTCTACAATTAAATAATGAATAAAATCTTTTAACTGGTCCTCCATATGATTGCATTACTCCCCATTTAAGTAGAAAAGAATTAACCGGTCCAGCCAGCTTGCATCTTGGTCCGTTCCGCTGGCAGAAACTTTAACAGCCGCTCCCTTTGGTTCGTCATAGCGGTGATAATCCTGGTATTCTTCATTTAACCACATAATACCATAATAAAAAAGGATTGTGCATCCGGTAAAAAGGACAAACACTTTTATTGTTTGAAAAGCCATACTCAACCAGGATTTCATTCTTTTATCCCCCAAAACACATGATTATAAGAAAAGCTAAAACTACAGCTTTCTTATCTTTTAATAAAGGGTATGCCATTTTGGACAAGAATTATACCTGTTTCTGAATAATTGCCCTTCACGCTGGGCATACTCCCTCCACGCTGCTGCATGAGGAAATAAAGATACAATAAAAAAACCTTCTCTTATATTAAAGAAAAGGTTTTGTTAACAAGGTTTAGTTTGCATCTGTCTCGTTATCTGTTTTTTTATCCTGGCAGCGGTAGCAGATGCCATGAAAAGTAAGGCGGTGGTCCTTTATTTTAAAGTTCCAGCGGCGCTCAACCACTTCCTCTACATCCTCCAGCAAGTCTTCCTGAATTTCATCAACAGCTCCGCATTCAATACATACTAAGTGATGATGGAAATGGGCTGCCCCTTCCTGACGAAGGTCATAGCGGGAAACTCCATCACCAAAATTAATTTTATCAACAATTTTTAATTCAGTCAGCAATTCAAGTGTTCTATATACAGTTGCCAAGCCTATCTCAGGCGATTTCTCTTTAACAAGGAGGTAGACATCTTCCGCACTTAAATGATCCTCTTCGTGTTCTAACAAGACGCGAACCGTTGCCTCTCGCTGTGGTGTTAGTTTATAGCTGGATGAATGCAACTGTTTTTTTATTCTTTCAATTCTGCTTTCCATACCGAAAGTCCCTCCCTCGCCACTAACATTCTCATTATAACAGAAATGCTTTCTGATTCAAAATAAAATTATTATAAATAACAAAAAATAGTTAATATCAAATAATAATCATTATAAATATTTTAGTTGCGATTTTAAAACCTTTTTATCTATACCCTAACTTGTATCTAATTATCCTTGTTTATACACAAAGCAAAAAAGGCAGGATACATCGTCCCGCCTTTCTTCTATATTTATTATTTAATTCAGGATTGGATGGAGTTTACTACAGACTTCATTAAAACAGGTGATATAAAAGCCTCGACTCCGGCTGCAGCGATAAGAAACAGAATCGCTACAGCAAAGGTAATCATATATCGCCCGAATAGCGGCATGATTGGCTGGCCCGCTTTTTTCATAAATTGTCTGCGAATCATCTTAAGTGAAAATGAAACAGCGAGAGTCGCTGCCAGAATAAAAATCGGGATAATGATCAGATTTTGCGGGAGGACCGATACAAATGAAAGCAAAAATCCTTCCCATCCCATTTGGTTAACCAAAAAACCAACTGTAAATCCTACCACCATACCTTTCATAAATAAAAGAATCAGAATGACAGGAAGTCCAATAATGGAGATTCCCAAAATCCACATCAAACCAATAAATTTCGTATTATGGAAAAAACTCTGTTTGAATAAATCATTTGCTGATGCCACTTGCCCATCAGATACTTGGCCAAAAAACTGAGACAGATAATAAAATAAATCCTCTTTTTGCGTGAAGCTTAAACTATTAACAACTATTGCCCCAAAAATCACACCCATCAGGAATAAAACAATGACAAACAAGTAAATTGAGGAATGTTCGCGAAAGTGGGCTGCGGCGACGTTCTGGTACATTTTTTTCTTCATTGCTCTTCCTCCTAAGACAAAACAAATTGATTATTAAATTGTATGCTTGTCCCTGGTTTGTATGACAGAAGAAGTATATAAGAAAGTAAAATCTTGAACATTCCATTAATTTCCGTTATAATTTCCGAAATTATTTAACTTTATGGGAGCTGATCGAGTGAAGGCCATTTTAACCGAATTTCCAGAGAGAATTGAAACTGCAAGGCTTTATCTGCGGCCGGCCATGCCGGGAGATGGGAAAGTAGTACATGATGCCATAATGGCATCTATTAAGGAGCTGAAGCAATGGCTTCCTTTTGCCCAGAACGAACAATCAGAGGAGGATGTAGAGGCTGGGATTCGAAGGTCTTACGCCCAGTTTATTTCAAGGGAAGATTTCCGAATTCATATTTATAAGAAGGAGGACAACACTTTTGTCGGCTCTACCGGCCTGCATCGAATTGATTGGGATGTCCGCAAATTTGAAATAGGATATTGGGGTGATTCGAGATATCAGAAAAACGGCTATATAACAGAAGCAGCTGAGAGTTTAACGAAGTTTGCCTTTGAGCATTTTCAGGCCAACAGAGTAGAAATCAGATGCGATCTCAGGAATATTAACAGCAGCAAGATTCCCGAAAGGCTCGGATACAAACTGGAAGGAATATTGGCTAATGACAGTTTAAGTGCTGATGGCAAAGAGCTTCGGGATACATGTGTTTATGCCAAAGTAAGCAAGGCAGCCAGCACCTAATATAAAGCCTCTGTTAAACTTGCCTGTTGATTTCCGCTCCAATCAACGGAGTGCCAAAATCAAAAAGCCTGCTCATATCGAACAGGCTTTTTAGCTATCTGCTATTTTCCCGTACTTTCCTCCGCCCCCTGCTTTAAGGTTTAACTTCCCTTCACGTGCTTTGCCAATAAGGCCGGCGGTTTTGGAAGGGATTACGCGGCTTAATTCGGATAACGGAACATTATGGAGGATTGCCATTTCTGTCCCAAAATGGTTTAACAGCTTCTCCAGCATTTTCGGGCCCAAACCAGGAATAAATTCGAGTGGCACCTGATGAATATAGGGAGGCCGATCTATTGAAGCCTCTCCGGCAGTTTTTAATTCTGAAATTCGGTCTGCTACCCCTTTGATAAACTTGGGATGATTGCATTGCTTGCAAACACCTTTGTCCGCTTCAAAAGGGCTAAAGCACTCTGAACAAACAGTTTGATGATATTTTCCAAGCAAGGGATCAAGGCCATAATTGGCTTTTACTTTGCGGTTGTTTATTCCTGCCAAAGCCTTTCTAAGCTCTCCAAAAGTCGGTTCCTTTATTTCGAGGATTTGATATTCTCTTGCAATTTTTTTTAATGAATGGGCATCTGAATTGGTGAGGAATGTATACCTGTGCAGCTCGCCGATTTGATCAGCCATTGCTGTATCAGCACTCAATCCCAGCTCTACAGCATCAATAAGGTCAGGATCAAAAACCTCACTCAGGGACCGCTGTACACCTTTTCCAAATAAGCTTTTAAAGGGAGTAAAAACATGGGCAGGAATAAATAGCCCATTCAGCTCCTTTACCTTTTTCTGCAGCACTTGTCCGGAAGCATATATCCGCTGTGAGCTTAACGTAATATTTTTCAAGTAGTCAGACAGCCAGCTTGAGAATTCCTTCATAATCGAAATGGAAGGAAAAAAGCAAAGTACATGAATAGGGCCCTTGCACTTTTCATCATAAATCTCCAGCTCAGACCCTGGTATAATGGTTAAATCCCCATATTGCAGCCCGCCATCCCTATGTTCCGATAAAGACCCTTCCTCTATCAGCCCTTCCATTTCAAGAATGACTTCAGGAGAGTGGCAATCTATAATACCGATTATATCCAGCCCTTTTTCATTTCGGGCATGCTTGATAATACTTGTAAAAGTAAGAGACTTTGCACCTGTTATTTTAACCGGCTTCCCTGTAAAAGTGCGTCCTATGTGGATATGAAAATCCGCAAAATACTGATTCATATTATTTCTTCAGCGCCTCTTGCAGCTGTAAATATTGAACAGCATAAGCCGTTTTCGCATCGTGGATTTTCTGCCCCTCCAGTAATGCCAATGCTTCATCCAGGGTTACCTCCATGAGATTCACAAATTCATCTTCATCAGGGGATGCGGCATCTTCTTTTTTCTCCAGTCCCTTTGCTATGTATAAATGGACAAGTTCATCCGCAAAGCCCGGAGAAGTATAGAATGAGATCAGCCAATCCATTTCCTTGCAGCCGTAACCCGTTTCTTCTTCAAGCTCCCTTTCTGCACAAACCTCCGGATCTTCCCCTGGTTCGAGCTTTCCAGCAGGTATTTCCGCAATTACTTTATCCAATGCTTTTCTATACTGTTCGACCATAACAATTTTATTATCATCCGTTACTGCCAAAACGGCTACCGCCCCAGGATGCTTGATAATTTCCCGCTTGGATGTTTTACCATTTGGAAGTTCAACATCCTCTACCTGCAGGCTAATCACTTTTCCAGAGAATATTTTTTCGGTTTTAATTGTTTTTTCTTCTAGGCGACTCATTGTTTTACAGTCACTCCTGTTCTATTCCGATAATGTTTGCTCATACATTTTATCATACTTTAATAGGGGGAGTATGGCATGAAGGTGTATGTCCACAGCAAGGGAATCGTATTGGCCGGAAAAGCCTGGGAAGTCCGAGAAAAACTGAAGCAATACAGCAAAAAGTATGTTCTTGTGAAAGACTGGGTTGAGTCGCAAAAGCTAACGAAGTGATGTTGTGAGTAAAAACTTGCTAAGGCTAAGCCTCTAATTTGAGTATGCCTCATTTCTTTCTGTACAATAATAGAAAACAATTGAAATGAGGTGGGCCCTTGAAAAAGAGGCGGATAGGAAGCTCTGATTTATATGTCAGCGAGCTTGGGCTTGGATGTATGTCCATTGGAACGAACCCTTCAAATGCGCAGGAGATTATTGAAGCTGCCCTTGAAGAAGGCATTAATTACTTTGATACCGCCGATTTATATGATTTTGGCGAAAACGAAAAACTCGTCGGGCAATTCTTAAAGAATGTCCGCGAACAAGTCGTCATTGCTACAAAGGCAGGAAACCGCTGGAATGAGCAAAAAGACAGCTGGAGCTGGGATCCTTCCAAAAAACATATTAAAGAAGCAGTTAAAGATAGTCTGAATAGGCTTGCTACTGATTATATCGATTTATACCAGCTCCATGGGGGCACCATAGACGATCCGATTGACGAAACCATTGAAGCATTCGAGGAACTGAAGGAAGAAGGCTTGATCCGCCATTACGGGATTTCCTCCATCCGGCCGAATGTCATCCGTGAGTATGCAGCAAGATCCTCCATTGTTTCTGTTATGATGCAATACAGCATTCTGGATCGGCGGCCAGAAGAAGAAGCACTTCCCCTCCTTGATAAAAATGGCATCAGCGCTGTAACACGGGGACCGCTGGCTAAGGGACTGCTAAGCAATAAAATGCTGGACAAAGCTTCTCAGTCTGTCGAAGAAAAAGGCTACTTAGATTACAGCTATTCTGAACTGGCAGAAACGATTCAAAGTATTAGAGAAAAGCTTTCCGGCGATCGATCCATGACAGAGATAGCCTTTCAGTATAACTTGACAAATCCGGCTGTTTCTTCTATAGTGGCTGGCGCCAGCCGGGTTGAACAAGTAAGGGAAAATGCAAAAGCAGCCAGGGCTAACAGGCTGACTGAAGAGGAATTGGCTGTTATAAAAGCTCTCGCAAAACAAAACACATATGAGCAGCATAGGTAAGAAACTCGTTACTTAGTTGAAACCTGCTAAATCGCCAAAAAAAGGCTGACGAAAAGTCAGCCCTTTAAATACTCATTAAAATAATCGTATATCCAACCACACCAGCAATAAAGGCTCCAAAGTTGCTTTCCCTGTCCTCAGGGAGCTCTTCCTTCAGTACATTTAAGATCACTCCGCCAGCCAAAGTGGCAAATAAAAAGGCGATCACCATTTCACTGACTTTTGTTAAGACCCCTATAGCCCATCCTATTAAAATGGAAAGAGTCAAAACCCAGCGGCCATATCGGTCGTATATTTTTTCATGCGACTGCCGCAGACCATGATCATTAGAAATAAAATGGACAGATAGTGCAAAGAAATAAATCAGCCATTCTTTCAGGTTTTCAAATTCACCATGTACAAGCAGATAGCCAATAAGCATATTATAAATAAAAAAGGTGGACATATGGAGCCAAAAAAGTCCGGTGGTACGCTGTTCCTCTTTGCCCTTTCGGGCTTTCTTTTGAGAATGCTTTACTGCTTTTTCTATTCCGTAAAAAGCGCAAAGGCCAAGCATCGCAAAAATATATACATGGCTATCAAGATACCGGAAGATTTCCGTGCTGCCGGTGCCCTCAATACTTTCCTGATGCTCTTTTAACTCAGGAAGGAGATGCACAAATACATAAGCTACGGAAATTCCGCTGGCAACAGATAAAAGCCTACTTCTTGGGATATATGTAAGGAATTTCATATACTTTGAAGAAAAATGAACCATTGAAAAACCGAGAGCGAATATAAAGCTTAATAAAGAATGCATGGAACAACTCCCATCTTTTTTTATTAATCTTTGCCCTCGGTTTTTATGGATGAAACTTGTTTTTTAGGTTGAATTATTTGAACTCTTTCCAATTGAGATGGCTTTCGCCCAGCAATTCTTCGAAGCTTTTATTCTTTTCGCGCAATCTTCTTTCCTCTTTTTTTCTACGCTCTTCCTCTTCCTTCTGTTTATCTTCAGCCTCTTTTAATTCTTGTTTTTTCCCTTTTAATTGCTTCATTAAGTCCTGATTTAACATGTCGCCAAGCGTAATAGGTTTATCATCCTTTTTCGGCTGGGAATGCTGTTTCTTCTTTTTCATAAAATCCCCTCGTCAACTATTTTTGCCATCCATTATAACATATTTTTTTAAACAACCTGCAGAAGTCTGACTGGCCATTGATGTTATGCCAAAAACTCCAGGAACTCAATTCTGTTGCCGAATGGATCATCTGCAAAGAATCGTTTTCTTCCTTCAATCGGGGCTTCTTCCTTTATAGCGATTTTAAGTTTTTGAAGGCTGCTCCTTAATTCTTCAAGGTTTTCCACTACCAAACCAGGGTGAGCTTTTTTGGCGGGCAAAAAGTTTTCCTGCACACCAATATGTATTTCCTGATTTCCGCAGATAAACCAGCAGCCACCGCGCTTTTGAAGGTTTTCAGGTTTAGGGATTTCCTTGAGTCCAAGCATATCTCCATAAAATCTCCGTGCCTGTTCTTCGCAGCCCTTTGGTGCTGCCAGCTGGATATGATCGATTCCTTTGAATGAGAAACTCATATTTTCTCCTCATCTCTTTTTAAATTTGCTCTGTTAAACTTGCCTGTTGAATTCCACTCAAGAAGCTCAGCGAACCGCGGGTGTTCCGACGCTCCTCGGCGCCTGCAGGCCTCCCTTTGACTCGCGTCTTCCGCTGGACATTGAATAAGCATTAATACCGCACGAAGGAAATGCGTATGCATTTTCGAGGAGCTCGCGTCCGCTCCAATCAACAGAGTGCCAAAATCAACAATGATCTTTAACACAGGCTTTAAATAAGGAAAAGCACAGCTTATGCAGCTGTACTTTTCTTAAAGTCATTAATAAGCATCTGTAACAACATTTCCGTCAACTTGCAATTCCGGCTCTGTTGAATTGATAATGTCCTCGACAGTGAAGCCTTTTGCGACTTCAACAAGCTTTAGACCTGAATCGGTTACATCGATGACTGCCCGCTCAGTTATAATGCGGTCAACAACGGCTTTTCCTGTTAAAGGAAGGCTGCACTCTTTGAGTATTTTTGAATCGCCAGTTTTATTTGTGTGATCCATAATGACGATAATTTTATTAGCTCCATGGACAAGATCCATCGCTCCGCCCATTCCCTTGATCATCTTTCCGGGAATCATCCAGTTTGCGAGATCCCCTTTCTCAGAGACTTCCATTCCCCCAAGAATGGCAATATTCACATGGCCTCCTCTAATCATGGCAAACGATTCGGCGCTGTCAAAATAAGCAGCCCCCGGGATTGCAGTAACTGTTTCTTTCCCCGCATTAATTAAATCAGGATCTACTTCCTCTTCCGCAGGGTATGGCCCGATGCCCAGCAATCCATTTTCCGATTGCAGAACCACTTCCTTATTATCTGAAATATAGTTCGCAACCAATGTTGGCATGCCGATTCCCAAATTTACGTAAAAGCCGTTCTCTATTTCCTTCTCAGCCCGTCTGGCAATTTTCTCGCGGACTGCCGCTTTATCATTACTCATGACATCCTCTCCTTCCGTCACTGCTTTTTTATTTCTTTACTGTCAATCTCTCAATACGTTTTTCCTGTTTGCTCTCTATAAGAGATTGAACGTATATGCTTGGCGTATGAATGTAATTCGGATTCAGCTCACCGATTTCGCAAAGAGTCTCCACCTCCGCAATGGTCACTTTTCCGGCCGCTGCAATCATCGGGTTAAAGTTCCGGGCTGTTTTGTGATAGACGAGATTTCCCATCTTATCGCCCTTCCATGCTCTAACCAGGCTGAAGTCTGCCTTAAGTGCTTCCTCAAGAAGATATTCTTTTCCGTCAAATACCTTTGTTTCTTTTCCTTCAGCAATCGGTGTTCCCACTCCTGCTGGCGTATAGAAAGCTGGAATGCCGGCACCGCCTGCACGGATTTTCTCTGCAAGTGTCCCCTGTGGCAGAAGCTCTACTTCGATTTCGCCTGATAGAACCTGTCTTTCAAACTCTTTATTTTCGCCGACATAGGAGCCGACCATTTTCTTAATCTGCTTATTTTTTAAAAGCAATCCAAGTCCCCAATCATCAACCCCGCAGTTATTCGAAATGACTGTAAGGTCTTTTACCCCTTTATCCACTAAAGCCAGAATAAGGTTCTCCGGAATTCCGCATAGGCCGAAACCGCCAACCATAAGGACAGCTCCATCATGAATATCCTGAACCGCTTCTCCGAAGGAAGTACAAATTTTCTTCATTTCAATCGCTCCTTTCACTGAAAAACGTATTTTTTATCCCACTCCATTTATTTGCAAGACTCTGTTAACTTGGGTGTTGATTTCCGCTGCAGGTGGTCCGACGCTCCTCGGCGCATTCGCGACTGCGGGGTCTCCCTTTACACACTCCTCCCGCTAAGAGTCTCGCGCCTTCCGCTCCAATCAACACGTTGCTAAATCAACAATTAGCTTTAACAAAGCTATTAGCAAAAAGCACTATTCAAGCTCCACTACTGTGGCAACACCCTGTCCTCCGCCAATACAAAGAGTTGCAAGGCCTTTCTTTGCCTGCCTTTTTTGCATTTCATGTATTAGGGTTACAAGGATTCTCGCTCCGCTCGCCCCAATCGGATGGCCTAACGCAATTGCTCCTCCATTTACATTCAAAATTTCCTTGTTAAAACGAAGCTCCCTATCAACTGCAAGCGATTGGGCTGCGAATGCTTCATTGGCTTCAATAAGCTCCAGCTGATCCATGGAAACAGCCGCTTTTTCAAGCGCTTTTTTTACAGCGGCAACAGGGCCGATGCCCATAATGCTAGGATCTACGCCTGCACTGGCATTCCCTTTAATTGTAACTAAAGGCTTGAGCCCCAGCTCTTCCGCTTTCTTTTTGCTCATGACAAGCAATACAGCTGCACCGTCATTAATGCCTGATGCGTTGCCGGCTGTAACGCTGCCGTCTTTTTTAAATGCCGGGCGAAGGCCACCAAGCTTTTCAGGAGTCGTTCCTTTCTTCGGATACTCATCCGTGTCAAACACGATCGGATCTCCTTTTCGCTGCGGAATTTCCACTGGAACGATTTCATCCTTAAATTTGCCTTCTTCAATTGCCCTAGCTGCCTTTTCCTGGCTCCCAGCTGCAAACTCGTCCTGCTCTTCCCGGCTTAAATCATATTTGGTACAAAGGTTTTCAGCGGTTACACCCATATGGTAATCGTTGAAGGCACACCAAAGCCCATCCGAAATCATGGAATCAACAAGCTTTTGGTCCCCCATTTTAAAGCCTTTTCTTGCATTTTTCAGTATGTAAGGTGCCTGGCTCATATTCTCCATTCCACCGGCGATAACGGCTTCTGCATCTCCTGCCATAATCGCCTGGGCTGCTAAATGGACCGCTTTCAATCCTGAACCGCAAACTTTATTGATCGTCATCGCGGAAACGCTTTCAGGGAGGCCCGCTATAAGAGCTGCTTGCCTTGCAGGATTCTGGCCAAGTCCTGCCTGAAGAACATTCCCCAAGATTACTTCATCTATTTGCTCCGGTTTTACACCTGCTTTTTCAAGAGCTCCTTTAATGGCTATTGCTCCTAGCTCGGGAGCCGACACATCTTTAAGGCTTCCGTTAAAACTTCCGATTGCTGTCCGGACAGCGCTGACTATCACTGCTTCTGTTTGTGGCATTTCTCTCATCCTTTCAAAAAACATCTCTCTGCTTATATTCGTGCCAAGTCTCAAAATTCCTTTTATTTTGTCAAAATTTCTATTATTCTTGCATTCAAAAAAGCTTTCCTACTACAATTATCTTGTATGCAGTATGTATAATTCTTCGCAACAAAGAAAGCGCTTACGATACACGATAAAAAAATATGTGACGGGAGAGGAAAACATGACGCTTGGATTGCCTAAAAAAGTAACAATTATCGAGGTTGGCCCACGGGATGGGCTGCAGAATGAAAAATCCTTTGTTCCGACAGAAGTAAAGAAAGAGTTCATTAAAAGTCTGAAAAATGCCGGTTTAACAGAAGTGGAGCTGACTTCCTTTGTTTCGCCGAAATGGGTTCCGCAAATGGGAGATGCGGCTGAGATTGTGGCAGATTGCCTGGATGGGGATACAAGGGACATCGTGCTAGCGCCTAACCGCAAAGGCATTGATAGAGTAGTTATGACGGATTGCAAGGCAGTTGCTGTATTCGTCGGTGTAAGCAATACGTTCAATAAGAAAAACATCAATAAAACAACCCTGGAAAGCATGGCAGAACTAAAACCAATTATTGGTGAATTAAAGGAAAAAGGTTATTTTGTCCGTGCCTGCATCTCCACAGCTTTTTATTGCCCTTATGAAGGAGAGGTTAAACCTGAAGATGCAGTCGAGCTGTGCCGCCAATTTGTAGAGGCTGGCGCTGACGAGCTAAGCGTGGCAGATACGATAGGAATGGCTGCTCCCCATGAATCTTACGAGCTTTTTTCCCGTTTAAAAACAGAGTTTCCAAATACACTTTTAACTGCACACTTCCATGACACAAGGAAAATGGCGCTAACAAACATTTTTGCAGCTTTACAGGCAGGTGTTGACAGATTTGATACATCAGCAGGCGGACTTGGCGGATGCCCATTTGCACCAGGTGCTGCCGGCAATGCAGCCACAGAGGATGTGGTTTATATGCTTGAACGGATTGGAATCGAGACGAACGTTGATCTGGAAAAATTAATGCAGGCTGTCAAGATTGTTCAGCCGCATCTCTCAAGGCCGATTGAAAGCACCTATTTCCGGTTGAATGCAGAAACTGTTAAATAGCCAAAAGCAGCATTGCTTTGCCTGACGCAAACACTAGCAGCAAGATACAATTTCCAAATCTGTCATTCATGAATAAGCCTCTCCTTCTTAAAGCATCTTATTAGGTGAAGACACCGAGCACAGCTCCGTACTTGTGGGTAGCCGACTTCAGCTAAAAACATGGCAACGGAGCACTATTTTAGAAGGGGGATAAGAAAGATGAGCCAAAAACGCGATAAAGGATATAGCCAGAAGGGAAAGCCCAATTCGGATACAGTAAGCCAGACGATTGCTGCTGAGGAATTGGAAAAAGCAATTCACCCTACCAAAAGACAGAACTCCCAGCAATAAGCCGCAAAAGCGGCTTTTTCTCTTGCTGCAAGCAGGAAAAATTTTGGGAGAGGCAGTTCGAGTACCTCCCCAAGACTTTTTCAATTTGTCCCTGCTCGCTTCTATGTTTTAATTTCCGACGGAATGGTAAAATAAAGGAAAACAGGTGGAGGGATGGGGTTGAGAAAGTTTTTTCGTTACTTATTTTCAATCATTCTCTTTCTTTCATCACTCGGCGTCTATTTTACAAATAGGCTTATGTATATGAAAAAGAAGGAAGATGAATTTATTTTGGAAAGGGAGAAGGGGGCAGGCAGGCTTGATCTTATTAAGTATGAAAGCCTTCCAAAACGAGAAGTGCTGATTCCCTCCCCTTTTGGATATAACTTAAAGGCTGTGGCTGTTGAACCGCATGAAAATAACCGTTATATCATTATCTCCCATGGGGTAACCGAGAATAAAATGAACTCAATTAAATATATGAACCTCTTCCTGGAACGGGGATTTAACGCTGTTATTTATGATCATCGGCGACACGGGGAATCTGGCGGAAAAACGACAAGCTACGGGCATTATGAAAAGTTTGATTTAAAAGCAATCGTTGATTGGCTCAAAGCTGAAAAAGGGCCTGGCATAAAGGTTGGCATTCATGGCGAAAGCATGGGAGCTGCCACCATGATTCTCTATGCCGGAATGCTCGAAGACGGTGCTGACTTTTATATTGCCGACTGCCCGTTTTCCGATTTTAAAGAGCAGCTTGCTTATCGGCTGAAAGCGGAAATGAAGCTGCCTCCGAAGCTCTTTTTGCCTGTTGCCGATTTATTCCTGCGAATGCGCGAGAAATATTCCATAGCAGACGTCTCCCCTATTTCAGTGATTGAAAACATAAAGAAGCCTATCCTGTTCATTCACAGCGAGAAGGATGATTTCATTTTGCCAACCATGTCCGAAGCATTGTTTGAGAAGAAAAAGGGCCCTAAAAAGCTTTACCTAGCCGTTAACGGCATCCATGCCCAATCGTTCAATGAAAATAAAGAAGACTATGAGAAGGTAATTGATGAGTTTTTGGAAGAATACATTTATAAAAATAAAGAACTTTTTTCGTAATAGAAAAAAAGCTGGCTCACATTTAGGGCCAGCTTTCTTTATTGCTTGGAGATTACCTTTTCTTATTGGGCAGGCTTTTGGCTTTGCTCTCGCTTTACTACTCTCACCATATTTTAAGAAAGGTGCTCATACCTGGACACCCCTAATTTTGCTTCTGTTTCAGAATTTCCTTGCCGTCTGCCGTTAATCCTCTTGCTGTGTGGAAGTCTCCCATTTTAAAATAATAGCGTCCGCTCTTTTTTTCGATGATTGCTGCTTCTTCAAATTTCTCTTCCTGGCCGGCTACTTCTACTTTTTGGATATCCTGATTATGAATCTCCCCAAAAATGATCGGAATCCTGCTTTCCAATTTTCCTTCCTTATCATAATCATAGAAATCGTCTGTATAAACAGTCATGTGTTCATTTTCATAATGCTCCCAGTGGTTGTGCCCTTCATTTTTCCAGCCGTTTTTATCGCTGCCCTTCAAATACGCAGCCGCCATAGCATCGAATTCACCCTGCCCATTTTTCTGATGTGTCGTATATAAGAGAATGATTCCGTCTTTTACTTTTTCTTTATGTAGAATTTCTTTCACATTAAAAGGGATATCCTCATCAATTGCCTGGCCCATTGTCTGTGTACTGCACGCTGACAATAGCAGAATGGACGCGGCCAGCAAAAGCAGTATATTTTTCTTTTTCATGACTTCTCCTTTCATTCTAAATGTGTCTCTACAATTTAATGGCAAATGTTATTGAAACATTCGTTTTTTTGATGTTCTAATGAGTCTGTAGCCTATTCTTTAGCGGTTAAAACATTTTTCCAATTATTTATTTTTGGCTCTGTTAAACTTGGCTGTTGATTTCCGCTCCAGGAGTTCAGCGAACCGGGGGCGGTCTGACGCTCCTTAAGCATTAAGCCTGCGGGGTCTCCCTTTGACTCGCTTCTCCCGCTGGAGTCTCACGCCTTCCGCTCCTATCAACAGGGTGTCAATATCAACACAGAGATTTAACAAAGCCTATTTTTTACACAAAATTACTATAAATATAGGAAATCCTAAATTCCTATAACTTCTCTAAAATGCCATAAAGCTCTTCCAAATGCTGAATCTCATATGTAGGAATAACTTCATTTGGCTTTTTATTATGACGGTTAAGCCACACAGATTTTATACCTGCACGATTTGCCCCAAGAATGTCTGTCATTAAATTATCCCCGACCATAATAACTTCATCTCTCTCAATAGACATTAGGGTCAATGCATGTTCAAAAATAGCAGGATCTGGCTTTCCTCTTCCAAAATCGCCTGAAATGACGATTTGGTCAAAATAAGGGATAAGTTCTTTTGTAATGGTTAGTTTCGTTTTTTGCAGATCTGGTGAACCATTTGTTAAAAGCAGAAGCTGATAATTCTTTTTTAACTCATCTAGCGTTTTAAACGTTTCTTCATAAACAAACGGTGCCTTCTTCCGTTCCTGCGGGAAACGTTCCGCTAATTCGTATCCAAAGTCTGGATCATCCACCCCCATGGTTTTTAGACCTGTTGTCCAGGCATCTTTTCGATAGGAGGGAACGATTTCTTTCATTTTTTTAAAATCATCCTGTTCATCTAAAAAATTCCCCCACAATCCTTCAAATGGGTTGATCCCAATCATTCTCGTAAAAGGGTAAATTTCATAGGAAGAGTATAAGTTTCTTGCTGCTTCCCGAACAGCCTCTTCTAATTGATTTGAGTCAATGCCATATCGTTCTTCCGCTAATTTACAAGTGGCTGCAAAGGCTTCTTTTATACTTTTTTGATCCCATAGTAGTGTATCATCTAAATCAAAGAAAATGGCTTTTATCATTTTGATTCTCCTTTTAATAGAATGTTATTTTATAATAGTTTATCATTTTTTAAAATTTTTAAAATATATTTTCCGTTTTCGTTTGATGTTCTTCAACTGATTTGTAATGATGATAAGACAATAAACACAAGAAACGCATGGGTCATTTTCAGATCCATGCGTAATTTTTATTTTCTATCAATTAAGCCAATACACCCATTTAAACTCAGCTTAAAACTTTGACGAGCTTTGTTTATAATATCAACTAAACAGCGCTTTGTTTGTTGCTTTTTTTGAAAGGGATGGGGTTGGAAGTATTTCTTTTTGTAATATAGGGTCGTATGTATCGACACGACGGTCTCTAAAGAATTGTAGAATTTTTCTAGTCTCTTCTATTTCTTTTAAATCAATCTCTTGTACAATAATTCCTTCTTCATCATCAAGTGACGCTAAAATATTCCCTAATGTATCGCTAATAAATGACCCACCGTAAAAATTCATGTCCTTTTCCTGGCCAACTCGATTTGTCGCAGCAACAAATACACCATTAGAAATGCCATGAGCAGAAATTACCTTTTCCCATGACGATCTTGTTGATATTTCAGGATGATCTGGCTCTGAACCAATAGCAGAAGGATAGAATAATATCTCTGCACCTTGTAAGCTTAAAATTCGGGCAACTTCTGGAAACCACTCGTCCCAACAAATCCCAACTCCTATTTTTCCATAAGCAGTTTCATAGACAGGATATCCAGTATTGCCTGGAACGAAATAATATTTTTCATGATACTGCGGACCATCTGGAATATGATTTTTCCTTGTAATGCCTAAACATTCTCCATCAGCATCAAATACAGCTGCACTATTAAAATAAATACCAGCACCTGCTCTTTCGTAAAAAGGCACAATCAAGACAATTCCTAATTCCTTTGCTAATTCACCCATTTTAGTTAATATACCGCTATCTACGTCTTCAGCTAAATCATAATTTTCCACACTAACTGTTTGTGGAAAATATTGCGAAGAAAATAATTCCTGTAAGCAAACGATTTGTGCCCCTTTATTTACTGTTTCTTTTATTTTCCCTATTGTTTTTTGAATATTTTGCTCAATAAATTCTCCGCAATGAATTTGAATAAGACCAACTTTTACTTTTGACATTTTCTCACTACCTGCCTTTTTTATTTTTTTGAATTATACAGTTGGGACCACCTGGTTTTCATATACAACCTTTCCATCCATAATCGTCATTTTCACTTCAGTTTCAAGAATTTCATCCGTTGATATGCTAAATAAATTTTTATTTAATACTACGATATCCGCTAACTTCCCTGCTTCCAATGTGCCTAATTCTTTTTCTCTAAAAGACCCAAATGCTGGTGTAGCCGTATAGTATTTTAACGCTTGTGCTAATGTAACTCCTTCCGACTTTTGCCACGCCTTCCCAGTTAAATCTTTTCTGGTGATTGCCTGATAAATACCCATCATAGGATTTAGGGGTACTACAGGAAAATCTGTACCAAAGGCAGCATTTGCACCAGTATCTACTATTGTTTTAATAGGGTAATAGAGAGGTTGTTGATTTTCACTGATTCTAGTTGTATATGCTTCACTTTCCATTAATTCAATATGTTTGGGCTGAAAGGAAGCGATTACACTTAATTCCTTAAAGCGGTGGACATCTTCTGGATGCAATACCTCAACATGTTCAATGACATGTCTAGCATCTCTTTCCCCATTTTCGTTTCTCGCTTCTTCAAATGCATCCAATGCTAAGCGGACAGCACCGTTACCAATAGCATGGAAACGAATTTGGAATTTTTCCTTATCGGCCTTTTTTACTAATTGTTTAATTCTTTCAGGTGGATAGTTGGTTTCACCTTTTGTTTCCGGACGGTCTTTATACGGATCTAGTAAAAATGCAGTATGGCTTGTTACAACTCCATCTATAAATTGTTTTAATCCAGCAAAGGTAAGCTTATCTGATTGGTAATTTATTTGTAAATCCTTTGCTTCAGCTAAATCCATTTTTAACTCTGGCGAAAAGTGGATTCTAGTTGTAAGTAACCCTTCTCTATCAAATTCCTTAAAAATTTCAAGATCGTCTAATGGGTTTGGCGCAATTTTTGCTCCGTATAAATCATTAACGGATGTGATTCCTAATTTTTTTGTTTCATTAAGAAAGCCTTGGAATAGTTTTAAACGTTTTTCTTTCGGTATTTTGTATGCATGTTCTGTTGCATACCCAATTGCATGTTCAAATAGAATGCCTGTTAATTCCCCATTTACATCTTTTCCAATTTTTCCATACTCAGGATCTGGGGAGTCCTTCGTTAAATGAATCATTTCTATTGCTTTACTATTGATCCATGCGTAATGCACTTCTGCGTTGAATAATAAAACAGGACGATCATTAATATATTTATCTAATGTCGTTCTATGTGGCAGCGCTTTCTTTCTCCAACTGGTATGATCCCAACCAACCCCCAATATCCACTCATCACTCGGTCTCGTTTCTGCAAAATTAGCTACTATTTTAGCTGCATCTTCTTCTGAAGTAGCATCAAATAATTTGGCACTATCCTTCTGTAAAATGCTCCCCATCATTATGTGCATATGAAAATCATGAAATCCCGGAATAATTAGTTCTTCTTCCATGTCAAACACTTTTGTTTGATCCCCAATGAATGACAATATTTCTTCTTTAGAACCAATCTCAATAATTTTATTATCTTTAATAGCGATAGTTGCTTTTATAGGCTCATCTTGTAGCCCAGTAAAAACATGTTGACTAGAAAGAACGATGTCTGCCTTTACCATTTTTACCCTCCTTGGTAGATCTAGCTTTTATGCTTGAATTTCATTTACCTCCGCATTATCAATAGAAAGCTCTGGCGGCCGTTTACTAAACATTTTCGTAGTAGAAAGGAGCATGATGAAACCAATACCAAGCCATCCTAGTCCGAGTAAAAGTGCCTTTAAATCAAGACTAGTCCATAACCAAATTGTGAAACTAGCACCAATCAGTGGCAAAATTAGATATTTTAATGTGCCAAATCCGTTTCTCTGTTTCTCTCTAATAAAATAATGAGAAATAACCGAAAAATTAACAAATGTAAATGCAACAAGCGCTCCAAAATTAATAAAGGATGATGCTGTCACTAAATCAACAAACAAAGCAGATAAAGCAAAAATACCCACTAAGATAATGTTGTGTGATGGAGTTCGAAATTTTGGATGAATATGACCAAATATTTTCTTAGGAAGAACTCCATCTCTCCCCATCGCATACAAAAGCCGCGAAACACTTGCGTGAGATGATAAACCAGATGCCAGTCCCCCTGTAATATATCCTGCTAGAAAAATAGATTGAAATAAATTACCTCCGACGTATATTGCAATTTCTAAGGCAGCAGAATCTGGATCTTTAAAGGCTTGAAAATTTGGGAAAACAAGGTGACTGATGTATGAAATGATGACAAACAGAACTCCTCCTATTAATGCGACGAGGAAAATAGCCTTTGGTATTACTTTTTTAGGATTAATGGTTTCCTCTGAAAAAGTAGTAACAGCATCAAACCCTAAAAAAGATAAACATAAAATAGAAGATCCTGCTAATACTAAAGATAGTGGTATTTCTCCATTCACAAATGGAGAACTCATAAATAATGTTCCAGAACCCATTCCGTTAACTAACCCTTTAATTGAGAGGAATGTAAATATAACTATTATTAAGAATTGACAGGCAACTAATAATAGATTTATCTTTGTTGCTATTTTAACTCCGATTATATTTACAATGGTAGTTAAAATTACAAAGGCAATTAACCAGACGGAAAAAGGAACAGATGGAAAATATGCGTTTAAGTAAATAGCGATTAGTAATCCATTAATCATTGGCAAAAATAAATAGTCTAGTAGGATAACCCAGCCTACTAAGAATCCAATATGAGGATTAAAAGCCTTTTGAGAATAGGTATATGCAGAACCGGCAACAGGAAAGGCTCTAACCATTTGACCATAACTATAGGCTGTAAACAACATACCAACTAAAGCTATAATATAAGCAGCTGGTACCATCCCATTTGTTATTTCCGCAACAACCCCATAAGTAGAAAAGACTGTTGTAGGTGCCATATAAGCCAATCCAAATAGCACTAAAGGAAATACTGTTAACGAACGTCTTAATTTTGAATTCTCCATGTATCACTCCACCCTTAATCGTATTTAATTAACTAATATGCAAATTTCATACCAAGTGGGGATTGATTATATAGTGATTGAATTAAAGAGTTTTCTTAATAGTTGTAAAATACCGAACTTTTAATGAATTCATAGTTTTATGCAACATTACATAAAATATGTAATATTGCATAATTAGTCGTTAGAGATGGGTTTTAAATTTTCTATACTAGTCTATTTCCTTATAAACAGCCCGATTGCGGATGATCTTATCGACATTAATATGTTAAAAATTACTGACCCCTTCCTGAATTAGAACCTCTGTTAGTTGCATAAGAAAAGGTCCAATTAAGTTGCCTCTATGGGAAATCAACAATATTTCCATTTTCAAATGCCTTCAATTCAAGTTCAATTTTGAGTAAATCTAAGTTCTTTTCCAAATGATCACTACCTTTATAAAATTAATTTTCATAATATTAAGATGCCATATATTACTCCAACAATGACGACACCGCCTAGACGACTTTTAATATTAAATTACAAGTATATTCGTCCTCTAATGGCTGCCTGAAATTAAGAAGGTAGGACTTTACGCAATTTTTTTCTTCAACAAGATGAAATTGTTGAATATAAAACCCCAACCTCTCAGTAATATTAATGAGAAATTGGGGTTTTAATAGTAAAAATCCCTTTACTTTTTGTAAATCCGCGTTTTACTGGCGGTACCCCATTATGCGTTTAGTGCGTCAAAATGGGCCCGAATTAGAAGAAAGAGTACGACATCATCTAAGGCTAACAAATGATTCCTGGAGAGTATATGTAACGTAATAAAAGTAAAAAGGTCAATGGATGTATTTATATCGTACAGTCGATTCAGAAAGGAAAACAATTGAATTTTTATCTAAGTGAATCAAAAGATAAACAAGCAGCCAAGCGCTTTTTTTCAAGAAATCCTTGGCTGCTTCTTATATTTGTAACTAATAGATTATTCCGCGCTACGTTTAGGTAGGACTCCGCCTCAAAACAAGTCCAAACCTATGGATATATATTTCACTTCTAAAAACTCTTCGATCCCGTATTTGCCACCTTCACGACCGAGGCCGCTTTCTTTATAGCCGCCGAATGGAACTTGAACAGCTGAAGGCAAGGCGTCATTAAGCCCAATAATCCCGTACTCAAGCTGCTCTGTGATTCTATAGGAACGATTTAAGTTTTCTGTATAAACATACGCTGCCAACCCGTAACAAGAATCGTTAGCTCGTTCAATGACTTCCTCTTCCGTTTTGAAGATCGAGATTGGTGCCAGTGGCCCAAAAATTTCATCCTTCATACATTCCATATCGTCGTTAATATCGGTCAATATTGTAGGGGCAAAGAAATAGCCGTTTTCTTCAGCAGGTTTAAGTCCACTGTAAGTGATCCTTCCACCCTTTTTAATTGCATCATTGACAAGTCCCTCTACTTTTTTATATGCAGCTTTATCGATTAATGGACCGATATCCGTTTCCTCTTCAAGTCCGTTGCCGACCTTAAGCTTTTCTAATTCTGCTTGGAAAAGCTTCATAAATTCTTCTGCAATCCCTTCTTGCACATAAATTCGATTGGTGCAGATACAGGTTTGACCAGCGTTGCGAAATTTCGATTGAACAAGTCCTACAGCAGCCTTTGCTAGATTTGCATCATCCATAACGATAAAAGGTGCATTCCCGCCAAGCTCAAGTGATACCTTTTTTACATTTTCAGCAGCTCCGCGCATCAGTGTTTTCCCAACCTCTGTCGAACCAGTAAATGTAATTTTCGTTACTCTAGCATCCCTCAGCCACACTTCACCAATTTCTGACGCCCTTCCGGTAATTATGTTTAACACACCCGCAGGAATCCCTGCTTCATGGGCAAGCTCCACCATTTTCAAAGCCGTAAGAGGGGTTTGGTTTGCTGGTTTCACAACAGCTGTACACCCTGCAGCAAGCGCTGGAGCTACTTTTCTAGTAATCATCGCTGCTGGGAAGTTCCACGGAGTAATCGCGGCAACCACACCAACTGGTTCTTTCCTAACTAATATTCTTTTATTAGGGTGAGAGGCTGGAATTGTTTCACCGTAAATCCGTTTGCCTTCTTCTGCATACCAAGAGATAAACCCATTCGCATACTGGACCTCTCCAAGAGCCTCATTTAATGGTTTTCCTTGCTCAATCGTCATGATCCTAGCAATTTCATGTTTGTTTTCTTCTATTAATTGGTACCATTTCATGAGGAGTATATAGCGCTCATCCGCTGTTTTCTTCGACCAGGCTTTGAAAGCCTGGTGGGCAGCATCGACAGCCTTCTCCGCTTCATAAGCACCACCCGTTGGCACAGCACCAACAACTTCCTTTGTAGCCGGATTTATAATTTCGGTATAAACTTCATAATCATTTCCAACCCAGTCTCCGTTAAGATACATAGGATAGATTTGAAACTTTTTCTCTACTTTATCCATTTCATTACCTCCCAGCAGATACGACATGATCATTCATCAAAACTGCATCAAACGCTTCTTCAAGAATTTGCAATCCTTCTTCAAGCTGATCGTCCGTTATCGTTAACGGCATAAGAATGCGAATGACGTTACCATAAAGCCCGGCACTAAGTAACATAAGACCCCGTTCCCCTGCAGCTTTTACAATTTTCCCAACCGTCTCCTTATCAGGAGTTTTCGATTGTCCGTCTTTAACAATTTCCATCGCGCACATCGCACCTAAGCCTCGAACATCCCCAATGCATTCGAAGCGTCCCGCTAAAATCTGCATTTTTTCAATTACCCTATCTCCCAATATTCTTGCTCGATCATTGAGATTTTCACTCTCAATGATATCTAAAACACTCAACGCAGCTCGGCAACCGAGAGGGCTTCCTGAATAGGTTCCACCAATTTCTCCAGGCTCAACAGCATCCATAATCTCTACCCTGCCAATCACTCCACTAATTGGCACACCCGCTCCCATAGATTTCGAAATCGTAATTAAATCAGGAACGACATCAAAATGTTCAATCGCAAAATACTTTCCAGTCCGGGCAAATCCAGTTTGAATTTCATCGGCAATAAACAAGATTCCATGCTGACTGCAAATTTCTCTAACCCTTTGAACAAAGGCGATGTCAGGAACTATAAATCCGCCTTCCCCTTGAACAGGTTCCATCACGACGGCTGCTATCGTCTCTGGGGCCACTTCAGCTAGTAAAAACTGCTCAAATTGATCAATGATCATCGCACTATATTGCTGTTCGGTCATTCCTACAGGGCGTCTGTATACATATGGATATGGTGCCTTATAGACCTCTGATGCAAATGGGCCGAAGCCGAACTTATATGGTTTTACTTTACTTGTCATTGTCATAGTCATTAAAGTCCGGCCATGGAAGCCCCGGGTAAATGAGACGATTCCTTGGCGTTTCGTATATTTTCTAGCAATTTTTACTGCATTTTCAACGGCTTCCGCACCACTGTTAAAAAAAGCAGCCTGTTTATCAAAATTTCCTGGAGCAAGCTTACAAAGTCTTTCAGCTAAATTAATGTATGATTCGTACATCATGACGTTAAAGCACGTGTGAATAAATTGACTTGTCTGCTCTTGAAGCGCCCTTACTACCCTTGGATGCGTATGCCCGACGTTTAAAGTACCAATTGCACCAGCAAAATCAATGTACGAATTTCCATCTACATCTTCAACAAGGGCTCCTGTTGCTTTTTTCACAAAGGAATGGCAATTATTGCTGATTCCTTTTGGTACATATTTATTTCTCCGCTCCAACAGTTCTTTTGATACCGGACCAGGTAGATGTGTTTGTTGTTTAATAAATTTCTTTTCCACTTTCATGCTCCTCCTAGTTTTGATTCATCTTAAAAATAAGCGTTATTTTTTCACCTGTGATAACACTTGTTTAAATGTGCTAACCACTTTATCTACTTCTTCATAACTAATTGTTAAAGCAGGCTCGATACGAATGGTCTTCGAGTTGATTAATGTTCCGGCAACAAGGATACCGTGATCAAACATCCCTTTTGAAACCTCATAACCGATTTCATCTTCATGGAATTCAATCCCAATCATCAGTCCTTGTCCGCGAATTTCAAGAACCTTATCCTCTTGACCTTTAGCCGCCTCTTTTAACTCTTGAAGGAAGTATTCACCAACCTCTGCTGCCCGATCTGGTAATTTTTCCTCAAGCAAAACTCCAATCGTTGCAATCGCCGCGGCACACGCAAGTGGATTGCCACCAAAGGTTGTTGTGTGCATAAACGGATTATCAAACCAGCTCTTGAATACATTTTCTGTCGCTACAACAGCACCAGCAGGCATGACTCCGCCGCCAAATGCTTTTGCCAGACAGATAATATCCGGAACAACGTTATACAATTCAGCTGCGAACATTTTTCCAGTCCGTCCCATACCCGTTTGTACCTCATCAAAAATCAGCAAAGAACCGTATTGATCACATAGCTCCCTAACTTCTTTTAAATAGTTTTCTGGAGGAAGAATGATTCCGCCTTCACCTTGAATCGGTTCAAGAACAACGGCAGCCACATCTTCGCCAACTGAAGAACATACCTCAAAAGTTTTTTTCATCATATCGATATCCCCGAATGGGACATGGCGGAAGCCTGGAATTAACGGAAGGAAAGGTTTACGGAACATTCCTTTTGCCGTTCCAGACAACGCGCCTAAGCTTTTCCCGTGGAAAGCACGAGTAGTCGAAATAAAAGTTGTCCGCTCACTGTACATTTTGGCAAGCTTTAATGCGGCCTCAACACTTTCTGTTCCACTGTTTGTAAAAAAGGCATATTTCAAATCGCCAGGAGTAATCTCACCTAAAATTTTAGCTAGCATGGCTCGAAGCGGATCAAGTAAATCTTGACTATGAAGAGCCTGGCGTTTCAATTGATCGGTAACTGCCTTTACCACTTTGGGATTTCGGTGCCCGACATTATAAATGCCAAAACCACCAAGACAATCGATATATTCCTTGCCATTTACATCTTTAAAACATGATCCATTATCAGACCATTCCACCGAAGCAAATTGGCCATCCTTTGTTACCGTTTTGCGATACGCTAGAAACCCAGGATTGACGTTCTCGCGAAAGCCCTCGACCGTTTCCACTGTAATCCATGCAGCTTCTTCTTGATTTATTTCCTCTTTTTCTATTAAACTTAGAACCTTATTAATGTATTCGCTCACGTTTTGATACTGCTTATTCTTCAATTCTTGTTTTAAGTCGATACTCATGATTTTGTTCCTCCTGAAAAAATAAATTTTGAAATTTGATAATTGTCGGACGCAAGCAACCCTACGGCTAGTGTACTTCCCTAAACAGGCGCTTCCGCTTTTCTACTTTGAAAACCATCCTATTGGCTCTACCTGCAAATTGATATTAATTTGTTTAATTTCCTGGAATTCCTCAAGACCAAATGTTCCAAGGCTGCGACCAATTCCACTTTGCTTATAGCCACCCCACGGTGCTTCATTATAAGTAGGATGATAGGAATTAATCCAAGTAATCCCGGCACGAAGCTTTTTAATGACGCGAAGACCTTTTGCACCATCATTGGTAAACACACCACCAGCAAGCCCAAAAACAGTACTATTCGCAAGCTTTATGGCTTCGCTTTCATCCTTGAACTTCTGAATGACAACGACCGGGCCAAATATTTCTTCCTGAACAATTCTCATGTCTTGTTTCACATCGACGAATACCGTTGGTTCAACAAAGTAACCATTATCTAATCCATTTTTAACAATTCGATTTCCACCGCATGCAAGCGTTGCACCTTCCTGCTTACCAATCTTAATGTAGGAGAGAACCTTTTCAAGATGCTCTGCACTCACAAGCGGGCCCATCTCGGATGAAGGATTATTTCCGGGGCCTACTTGAATTTTCTTGGCCCTTTGGACAAAACGTTCCACAAATTGATCATATATCTTTTCTTCGACAAGGATTCTTGAACCTGAGGAACAGACCTGACCTGCGCCAGAAAAGATTCCAAATAAAGCATAATCGACCGCGGTTTCAAAATCAGCATCGGCAAAAATGATATTTGGTGATTTCCCACCTAATTCTAGAGAAACCTTTTTCATTGTGTGAGCCGCAGTCTTCATGATATGCTTCCCAGTTTGCGTCCCACCCGTAAAAGAAACCATGTCTACTTCTGGGTGGGAGACGATTTCATTTCCTACAACGGAACCCGCTCCCATAACCATATTGGCTACCCCTTTTGGCAAGCCCACTTCCTCAAAAATTTCAAATAGCCTTTTCGGAGTAACTGGAGTAACCTCAGACGGTTTATAGACAACCGTATTCCCGGCTGCTAAAGCGGGCGCGAGCTTCCATACACTCATTAACAGTGGATAATTCCATGGAACAATAAGACCACAAACTCCAACAGGTTCACGGACAACCATTGCTTGCATCGGATCTGTAACATGGTAGGTCTGGCCATCAGGTTGTGTAATCATTCCCGCATAATAGCGGAAACATGCGGCTGCATCACCCACATCATAGCCCGCTTCTCGTAAGGTTTTTCCGTTATCCATGGTTTCAAGCTGAGTCAATTCATCAGCATAATCATCAATTTTGTCAGCTATTTTTAATAAATAGGAGGCCCTTTCCTGCGCTGAAATGCCTGACCAAACACCCTCTTCGAAAGCTCTACGGGCAGCAAAGATGGCCATGCGGGCATCGGAAACTGTTCCTTCAGGTGCATAACAAATGACTTCACTATTTGCTGGATTAATTACCGGACGCGTTTCATTATTTTCAGAATCTCTCCACTCGCCATCAATATACATCTTAAGGTTTGTAACAAGTTTTTTTATCTCTACCATTTACTTATCCTCCTTTTATTCCCTTACTTACTATTAGATAATGCAAAAAGTGTGCCAAGTTTAAAAGATTGCTAACTTACCAGTTTCCCTTAATCTTTTTAACAAAAGTTATTCATTTTTGCATAACTCTATTTCTCTGTGCATAATAAAAAAAGCTGTTATAGGGGGAGGCGATCCAAAACAGCTTTTTTATAAAAAGGTAGACAAGTTTTCGATTTAAATATTTTTATAACTTAATATTTTCTGATATTTTCTACTTCCTGAGGATCATAATTCCTAAAGCTTTTACTGCTTTTAAATGGGTATGGAGATATGCTGGCTGAGATAGCTGATACTTTCTATTGATATGGCATGTTCAAGCAAAAATTCAACCGAAAAATTTTGTTTTTCCAATCTTTTAAAGCAAATAATTATTTAAATCAACAAAGGCAAATAATTTATCGTGTTTTTTTAAAATAAAGGCTCTGTTAAAGCTTATTGTTGTTTTTTAGCACCCTGTTGATTGGAGCGGAAGGTACGAGACTCCTGCGGGAGTGCGGATCAAAGGGATACCCCGCAGGAGCAAAGCGACGAGGAGGCTCCCGGACCGCCCGCGGAAAGGGAGTGCCTGCAGTGGAAATCAACAGGCAAATTTAACAGAGCTAAAATAAAAAGGGTTCTTCTAGATTGTTCAGGGTTAATCCTATAACTTCCTCTTTTTCAACCACTGAGACTTAAGTAATCGGTTAATTTTTTCTTCTGCAGCGGAAAACATCGTTTACATCCCCTTTAAACCCTATCACTATAGCTATTTTCGGAATCTTTTAAATAAAAAAAGAAGATGTACATTCCATCTCCTTTTCTAAGGGCTAGTCACTGCCAGTAACAAATAGGTCCTCCTTAATATATGCAAGGACCATTCCAGGAATAACGTAATCTCCTTCTTGTACTGCAAGTGATTCTACTTCTCCACTCAAACCCATTTGTATCTTTTCTAGGTTGCCTTCTTCCGTTTTAATCTGAAATAATGTTTCCCACTCATAAATTCTTGTATCACTTTTAATCGAAACCTTTTCAACCTTCCCGTAAACAGGACTAACCACTTCAAAATACATGAAATTCCCCCCTCATTTTATTTTAATATTGTTCCTGAAAAGGTCGTGTATCTAAAACAAGTCCAAAGAACTCTTGGAATTCCGGGATGTCCCCTACTTCAATTCCTAGTCGTTCGACTGCCATTATTAACACCTCATTTTTCTTGTTATTAAAGGTAATAGCAAGTTTCGTGCCAACTTTCTAAAATCGCTTCCAGTAGCTTTATTCAAGATAATTGGGCAAAACCGTTTTGGGATTATGAATAAATGACTAGAATTTTTCAATTTTGCATTATTTCGAAAAAGATTAAAAAATGCATCCTACTTTGAATTAGAATGCATTTTTCACTATTTATCTTTTAAATTTCTGCTTCTTCACTTACAAATTGAGGAGGTGCTGCTCGAAAGGCCTTTGTGAGATAGACTAAGTAAACAAATCCTACAGCAAACCAAGCGGCCCCCATGATAATGGAACTAATGTTAAGATTGATCCACAGGATACCAATCGAACCGGCTCCCAGTAATGGCATGATCACGTAATTAAAAAACCCCTTGGGATTCCGGTGCATTTTTTGACGGAAGGCAAAATGACCAATAACGGAAAGATTTACAAACGTAAACGCCATCAATGCGCCAAAATTAATTAATGAGGCTGCTGTCACTAAATCAAAGAACCAAGCAGATAAAGAGATGACCCCGACGATTACAACATTAATCGCAGGGGTTCTCCATTTTGGATGGACATATCCAAACCATTTCTCCGGAAATACTTTGTCACGTCCCATTACATACAACAGTCGCGAAACACTTGCATGTGAGGCAATTCCGGAGGCTAGCGTATTCACAAATGTTGTACATAAGAAAATCGATTGGAACAGCTTTCCACCGACATAAAGAGCAATTTCCGGCAGAGCTGCGTCAGGTTCCTTGAACCTTGATATATCTGGAAAAAATAATTGAATAAAAAACGATGTTGTGATAAAAATAAGCCCGCCGCATAAAGCTGTAAGCATAATTGCTTTTGGAATTGTTTTTTCTGGATTGGGTGTTTCTTCAGCTAGAGTCGTAACCGCATCAAAACCGAGGAAAGAAAAACAAAGAATCGTTGCACCTGTAATGAGAACAGGTATGTTCATCCCTTCAACAAAAAACGGTTGTAAACTTAAAACTGTGCCTGTTCCCTCACCGGCATTTAACCCTTTTACTACAAGGATAATAAAAACGATCATGATGAGAATTTGAATTAGAACAAATAATGTATTAAAATTTGCCAGAACGTTTACACTTCGCAGGTTTAAGAAGGTAACAATTCCTACAAACACTAACACCCAAATAAAATCCGGAACGGACGGAAATAAAGCATTGAGGTAAAGTTTTGTTAACAAAGCGTTAACCATTGGCAAAAGTAAATAATCAAGTAGCGAAGACCAACCAACTAGAAAACCGAGATGCCTGTTCATTGCTTTTTGAGTATACGTATAGGCTGAGCCTGCCTGAGGAAAAACCTTTACTAGCTTCCCGTAGCTAACAGCAGTGAATAGCATCCCTATTAATGCAATAATATAGGCTGTTGGAACATGACCTTTCGTTATACCAGAAACAATTCCAAATGTGTCAAATACCACCATTGGCGTCATATATGCTAACCCCATGATAACGATTTGCCACAGATTTAACGATCTTTTCAGCTTTACGCTATTCTCCACATATCATTCCTCCCCTTATTTTAAACCGCTTTCATTTCGAGACAGCCCCTTGGTCTTCTTATAATTTTTACTCCCTCCTTTTTTGAAAATTCAGTATGTATACCTTGCAATTTTTGTGCCAAACTATAGCACTTCTAAAACTTCTGCTGTTTTGTTCAATTATCATTTGGAAAGGTTTAGGGTGAGTAGTTTATAAAATTCGGAAGGTTTCGGATTACTCATCCGCGCATACATTATTCCATATTAAATAGAATTTATAAAAAAAGCGGAAGAGCCCTTCTAGCGACGAATGGACTGGACCCTTCTACTGAGATTTAAACTCCCCGAAATGCCTACACAGAAGCCTAGTTGAATTTATGCGTTCAGATTTTAGGCAATAAAATCAAATTAACAAAAGAAAACACGATTCGGTGTTGACTTATATTAGGAGATGGTCGAAGTACACCAGCCGGTGGGCAATTTTAAAATTAAATTAAAACTTTCTTATCTACTAGCAAAGTCCTCATAAATTCATTTGGCACAAAACTTGCATTATTACTTTTGAAAATAAAAATTGGGGGAATTAAAATGCAATATCCATTATCACCTGATGTTAAACCGGAATTTTGTACGACCGGAACTTTTATGAGGTTACCATCTCAACGTGAAGATGCTAAACTGGCCATCGTCGGGGTACCATTTGATACAGCAGCCTCCTTCCGTGTCGGAGCCCGGTTTGCACCACAAGCCATTCGTCAGGCTTCTATGACCTTATTTCCTTATCATCCGACACACAAGGTTTATCCATTTGAGGATTGTAATGCCATTGATATTGGTGATGTATCCGTCATCCCGCATAATATCCATCGAAGCTATGAAATAATTGAAAAAGTAATGATGGAATTGATGGAGAAAGGAATTATCCCGATTGGACTTGGAGGAGATCATTCCGTAACATTAGCCCATCTTCGTGCTGCTGCTAAAATACACGGGCCTGTAGCCTTAATCCATTTTGATTCCCATACTGATACATGGGATACCTATTATGAAGAAAAATATTGGCATGGTTCGCCATTCATTCGTGCATATGAAGAAAATTTACTCATACCAGATAAAGTTTTTCAGGTTGGAATTCGCGGAACACTTAATCATCCAGGTGACATTGATGCAAGCACGGATTTAGGATACCATGTGATTACAACACCGGAACTAAAAGAACGCGGTATGGATAGTGTTATTAAGGAAATGAAGGAAAAAATCGGTGATACTCCATGTTTCATAACCTTTGATATCGATTTTGTTGACCCATCATGTGCACCTGGAACAGGAACACTTGAGGTCGGTGGTTTAAATAGCTTTGAAACCTTGCAAATCATCCGCTCTTTAACAGACTTTAATTTTGTCGGCTTTGATTTGGTCGAGGTTTTACCTTCCTATGATCCAACTCAAATTACTTCCTTACTTGCAGCTACGATCATACATGACTTTGCCAGCCTTGTAGCACTTAAAATTAATAAGGATTCATTAATCAACATTTCTGATAAATAATTCCTTCTAAAAAGGCAAAAAGCAGTGAATTCCGATTTTTTCAGGAATTCACTGCTTTTTTGTATAAAATCCACCTTTTTTAGCAATGGAAGTTATTAATATTGTCCTGCACAGGTGCGAAAAAATTGGATTTTCATACGAGCAAATTTTTTTTAATAGCTCCATAAGGTCATACTTATCAATTAATCCGCATTGTAGTGCTCTTGCCGACAGATAGAATTAACCCATCAACTTCTTCAAGCTGTTCTACTTTTTTATCACAACGCTTTTGCCCCGGACTACTCAATGTAGCAGGCATCTCACTTACTGTATTTTAGAACAGCTATTTTCACCAATGTTTTACTCCTTACCAGCCACGTTCCTGCATACGAGCTCCAGGAGCAAGCGTGGAAATTTCAATTCCTTTCATTGGATCACCAATGTCCTTAGAAAGGTTCGCAATCAATTCATAATCTTGATAATGAGTAGTTGCTTCTACAATTGCACGGGCAAATTTCGTTGGGTTTTCAGATTTAAAAATACCCGATCCAACAAACACACCATCAGAGCCAAGCTGCATCATTAGTGCAGCATCAGCTGGAGTGGCCACACCACCAGCAGCAAAATTAACGACTGGAAGTTTTCCAAGACGTTTGATTTCTAGTAATATTTCATAAGGAGCCCCAAGAAGCTTAGCTTCTGTCATAAGCTCGTCCTCATTCATACCAATCACTTTCCGTACTTGTCCATTTACTTGGCGAATATGACGAACCGCTTCAACAATATTACCTGTTCCCGGCTCTCCCTTTGTACGAAGCATAGATGCACCTTCTCCGATACGACGTGCAGCCTCTCCTAAGTCACGGCAGCCGCAAACAAAAGGAACTGTATAGTCTTTTTTATTTAGGTGGTACTCTTCATCAGCTGGTGTTAAAACTTCACTTTCGTCAATGTAGTCTACGCCCATAGCTTCTAAAACACGTGCTTCCACAATATGTCCAATACGAGCTTTAGCCATTACAGGGATTGAAACAGCCTTAAGTACCTCTTCAACTATACGAGGATCAGCCATTCTCGCTACCCCGCCGGCTGCACGAATATCAGAAGGCACTCGTTCTAAAGCCATAACTGCTACCGCACCTGCTTCTTCAGCAATTTTAGCCTGTTCAGCATTGATAACGTCCATAATAACGCCACCTTTTTGCATTTCTGCCATTCCTCTTTTTACTCGATCTGTTCCTGTTTGCATAGAATTTTTCCCCCTTAAAGCCTGGCTGATTTTTATTTTTGTCAATTTTGTACACCACCCTATTTATCACCCATAATTTATTTAACTATGTTAGTAGAGCGGTGTATGTATGGTTTCCAATTACAAAACATGATATACAACGAGAAAAATTAAGCTTTTACCTGTGACAAAACTTCTTTAAAGGATCTAACGACTGTATCGACTTCTTCATAACGAATTGTTAACGCTGGCTCAATACGAATTGTTTTAGAGTTTATAAGAGTTCCCGCTACAAGAATTCCCCTATCAAACATTCCCTTTGACACTTCATATCCAATTTCGTCCTGATGAAATTCTATCCCAATCATTAGCCCTTGACCACGGATTTCAAGAACTTTTTCTTCATGTCCCTTCGCAGCATCCTTTAATTCTTTCAAGAAATATTCCCCTACTTCTTCCGCTCTTTCAGGTAATTTTTCTTCAAGAAGAACACTTATCGTTGCAATGGCTGCAGCACAAGCCAATGGATTTCCCCCGAATGTCGTCGTATGCATAAATGGATTAGAGAACCAGCTTTTAAATACATCTTCCTTTGCTACAATGGCTCCTGCTGGCATAACCCCGCCTCCAAATGCTTTAGCAAGACATAATATATCTGGAACAACATCATATAAATCTGCTGCAAACATTTTTCCTGTTCGGCCCATTCCTGTTTGAACTTCATCAAAAATAAGTAAAGCACCAAATTTATCACACAATTCTCTGACTTGTTTTAAGTAATTTTCCGGTGGAAGAATGATACCACCTTCGCCCTGGATTGGCTCTAAAATTACAGCGGCAACATCTTCACCAACTAGGGAACAAGTTTCGAACGTTTTTCTCATCATGTCAATATCCCCAAACGGCACATGGCGAAATCCAGGTATTAGAGGAAGAAATGGCTTTCGGAACATCCCTTTTGCTGTTCCGGATAAGGAACCTAAACTTTTACCATGAAAAGAGCGCGTTGTGGAAATAAAGGTTGTTCTTTCACTGTACATTTTTGCAAGTTTTAATGCTGCCTCCACACTTTCTGTTCCACTGTTTGTAAAAAAGGCATATTTCAAATCACCAGGGGTAATCTCTCCTAAAATTTTAGCCAGCATGGCTCGAAGCGGATCAAGTAAATCTTGACTATGAAGAGCCTGGCGTTTCAATTGATCGGTAACTGCCTTTACCACTTTTGGATTTCGGTGCCCAACATTATAAATGCCAAAACCGCCAAGACAATCGATATATTCCTTGCCATTTACATCTTTAAAACATGATCCATTATCTGACCATTCCACCGCAGCAAATTGGCCATCCTTTGTTACAGTTTTACGATATGAAAGGAATCCAGGATTTACATGTTCCCGAAAACCCTCCACTGTTTCTTCTGTAATCCACTTCGCATCTTCCTCAGTAATTGAATCTTTTTCTATTAAACTAAGAACCTTGTTAATATACTCATTTACATTTTGGTCCCTTTTTTGTGTAACTTCACCTTTTAAATCGATACCCATTTGTGTTCGCTCCTTTACCTGAGTTTAGTTTTCAAACCAGCCAATTGGCTCCACTTGCAGGTTAATGTTAATTTGCTTAATCTCCTGGAACTCTTCAAGTCCAAATGTCCCTAAACTGCGGCCTATTCCGCTTTGCTTATAGCCGCCCCAAGGTGCTTCATTGTAAGTTGGGTGATACGAGTTAATCCAAGTAATCCCGGCTCGGAGTTTTTTGATTACTCTTAAAGCTTTTGCTCCATCATTTGTAAATACACCGCCTGCTAGGCCATAATCCGTATGATTGGCTATCTCAATTGCTTCTTTTTCGGTGCTGAATTTTTGTATAACGACAACCGGACCAAAAATCTCCTCTTGAACGATCCTCATTTCCGGTTTCACATTGGTAAATATCGTAGGTTCTACAAAATAGCCTTTTTCCAAACCATTGCTAACCATTCGTCTTCCTCCGCAAACAATAACTGCACCTTCCTCTTTTCCTAGCTCAATGTAGCTCAAAACTTTCTGTAAATGCTCCTCACTTACAAGTGGACCCATTTCCGATCTTGGGTCGTTTCCTGGGCCTACCCTAATCTCTTTAGTCCTTTCTGCAAAACGATCGACAAACTTGTCGTAAATGCTTTCTTCTACAAGTATTCTAGATCCTGCTGAACAGACTTGACCTGCGCCAGCGAAAATACCAAAAAGTGCATAATCAACTGCGGTCTCAAAATCTGAGTCAGCAAAAATGATGTTAGGCGATTTTCCGCCGAGCTCTAACGAAATCTTTTTCATAGTGTCCGCTGCTGTTTTCATGATGTGCTTACCAGTCTTTGTTCCTCCAGTAAAGGAAACCATATCGACCTTTGGGTTAGCAGCAATTTCATTTCCCACAATGGCGCCGGCTCCCAGAACCATATTGGCAACACCTTTTGGTAATCCCACTTCATCAAAAATCTCGAATAATTTCTTTGAGGTTACAGGAGTAACTTCAGATGGCTTAAATACAATCGTATTTCCTGCGGCTAAAGCAGGTGCGATTTTCCATACACCCATTAAAAGCGGATAATTCCAAGGAACAATAAGTCCGCAAACACCAACTGGTTCACGTACAACCATTGCCTGCATTGGATCTCCCACATGATAAGTTTGGCCATCCGGCTTTGTAATTAAGCCCGCATAGTAGCGAAAACACGCAGCTGCATCTCCCACATCGTAGCCTGCTTCACGAAGCGTTTTCCCGTTATCCATTGTTTCTAGACGAGTTAATTCATCCTGATATTCTTCAATTTTGTCTGCAATCTTAAATAAGTATGAAGCCCTTTCTGCAGCAGGTGTATCTGACCAAGTTCCATCATCAAATGTTTTGCGAGCGGCATTTATGGCCTCTGCAGCATCTTCAATCGTTCCTTCTGGAGCATATGCAATGATTTCTTCATTAGCAGGATTAATTATAGGCCGTTTTTCTTTGCTCTTGGATTCTTTCCATTGACCATTAATGTACATGCTTATTTCTATCACTCTAAAAACCTCCTTCATTCACATATCATTTACTATTATTGCAAGAAGTGTGCCACCATCTAACACCTTTAAATAAGCATTTTATTAGGTTTTTATTGATTATCTATTCAATATTGCATAGACTATTGATTTTTGCATAAAAAATAGTGTAATTAGTTTTCGACAATTTAGGATAGGACAAAAACAAAAAAGCTGTTTCAGTAAATCCTGAAACAGCTTCAATGTTAGTTAGGTACTGTATTTTCTATATTCATATTTCTGTCATTTAATATTTTTTGATATTTTCTACTTACGGAGGATTGGCTAACTCCCAGCGCCTTTGCTGCCTTAGTAGTAGTCTTAAACTGTTTCATTGCTAAAAGGATCAGCTGTTCCTCTACATGGTCTATGGCCTCCTGTAAAGGAATCACTCTTGTAATAACTGGCTTTGATTTTTTTAAATCATACCCCAGTTTCAGAAACTGACTAACAAATTCTGCATTAATGGCCGGATCTTCGGACGAAACAATTAATCTTTCAATAATGTTTTGCAGTTCCCTTACGTTACCTGGCCACGGATAAAATTCTAAAACATTTATTGCATCAGGTGTCAGGTGAAAACTTTTATTGTATTTGTCATTTAGTTGCTGGAGGAAATGAAATGCCAGCACCGAAATATCCTCTATTCTTTCTCTTAGTGGAGGTATATGAAGAGGAATTACATTCAGGCGATAGTAAAGGTCTTCTCGAAAAGTACCTGCTTCAACCAATTTCTCTAATTGTTTATTCGTTGCTGCTATAATTTGAACATCAACTTTAATAGGTGTGGTACTGCCTACAGGGATTACTTCTTGTTCTTGAAGTACTCTAAGAAGTTTTACTTGAAGGTGTAAGGGCATTTCGCCAATCTCGTCTAAAAAAATTATTCCTTGATCAGCCTGTTTAAAATATCCTTCTTTCCCATTTTTATCAGCACCTGTAAACGCCCCCTTGGCATAGCCAAAAAGCTCACTCTCCAATAAATTTTCAGGAATAGCCCCGCAATTTAATTTTAAGAACGGTTTTGAAGACCGATTTCCAAGCTGGTGAATGGCTTGTGCAATGACTTCTTTACCAACACCCGACTCTCCATGAAGAAGAACAGTAGAAGAAAAATCAGCTATTTTTCTTGCTTGATTAATGATTCGTTCCATTTTAGGACTGCGATAAATTAATTTTTTTATGAATCGGTCCTTATTTTTAAAATCATCTAATTCCTTTTTATATTGCTCTGAAATTTTACGTATTTCCTTAAGCTCGGTTTTCAAACGTGTTGTTTCGGTAATGTCTCTTGAGGCAATAATTATCCGGTCAATTTCATTTTTCTCATTTAAGACAGGGTTTCCGACTGCTAAAATTTTCCTTCCATTCCTTGTCTCTTGTACGATAGAAACTTTCTTCTTTTTTTCTAAAACCATTCTTGTCACAGATGGACAAAATAACCCTTGATTCTCAAGCTCTAAAATATTTTTACCAATCATTTCTTTTAAATCAACTTTCCAAAACCCGGGTATGACATTATCGCTAAAACGGATGAGCTCTCCCTTTTGATTCACAACAAGAATTTCGTCATAAATACTTGATAAAATGGCGTTCATGTCTTTATTTAAATTTTTAATATATTCAATTTCCATGGCCATTTCCTCTACCATTGGAAGATCTTGAACAACAATAACAATGCCTTCTACTTCCTCTTTAAAATTAAAGATCGGGCTGTAGTCCAAAAGAACTCCTGTATCGCCCGTAATTTGAACGTGATTAAGAATTGTTTTACCAGTTGCAAACACATTTTTAATATGATCGCCGCTGAAAAGCTTTTCTGCAGGCTGATTCATGACCTGTTCAGCAGTCGACTTCATCATCTTCAATCCTGAATCATTACAATTAATGATTATCTTTTCTCTATCAAGAATAAAAATCCCCATCGGTATCGAGGTTAATATAATTTTAAGTAAATCCACACTTTTATTTTCCTGTTTAAATAATTCAGCCAGTACATCCTCACGCCGAATATAACCATCAAAGCCCCCATTTTCCCTTTTAACAATGGCAATTGGTTCTCCAATTATTTGAAAAAGAACCGGTAAAGATATCTGCTCATTAAGGCGGCAGACGCTGTCAATAGATTTTGAACTATCCAATAAAGTTTTTAGTTTAATTTGTTGGTTTTCTATATTTACTTGCAAAAGATTATTTAAATGAACGTAGGCAAACAATTGATTTTGTTTCTTTAAGAACAAGAAAGGTTCTTTAAAGTTAGAAACCTGAATATCACTTTCTTCTTTCAAGTTATCAATATTAAAAGTAATGATAGGCCTTACCTTTTCCCTGGCTATTGAAAACATATGTCCATCTCCCTTAAGCTGTTTATGTTATGTCTAATAGTATCACTTTTTATAGAATTTTTTAATGAATTCTAAAAATACAAAATCGACACAAAAAAGAAGATGATACCCTCATCTTCTTTTCATAACTTCATCAATCGGTCCCGGTGACATATAAATCTTCTTTAATATAGGCCAGCACCATACCTGGAATAACCGCTTCCCCCACTTGTACTTCCAGCGACTCTATTTCTCCGCTGACACCTATTTGGATTACTTCCACATGCCCTTCTGGCGTTTTAATATAAAATAAAGGATCCCATTCATATATTCTGGACTCATTTGTGATTTCAACTCTCTCAACTCTTCCTTGGCATGGACTTATAATCACTCCAAAATACACAGCCATTATTCCTCCCTATCAATCTCTGATACATTTTCAATACTGTTCAAGGTATAAACCCGACCGTAACACTTGCCAAAAAAAGTCCTGAAATTCAGGAATATCCTCTTGCTGAATGTCAAGTTTTGGCGCCCAATAATAATCATTATAAATATCCTCTGAACATAGCAGTACCATTCTGCCGCTTTGAAGTGATGTAACCATTGCCTTTCCAAAAAAATGCCCTGAATAAGCTATTGTAAGGTCATATCTATGGTCATTCGATAAAATACAGAAGTAATGAATAGATTGTTTTTCATTTCTTTCAGAAATAATGTCTAAGTTCATTTTTATAATTCCCCCCATTTTTCATATCAAAAGCGTACCCATCCCCGAAGGCGGGATGCCTCTGCCATTTTACGAATACCTTCAATATAAGCAGCGATTTTCATATTTACCCCCAATTTTTTGGAAGTGTTATAGACATTTAAGAAGCTAGATGTAATTTTGTCTTTTAATCTTTTATCTACCAGCTCTTCCTCCCAATAATAGCCTTGATTATTTTGACACCATTCAAAATAGGACACAATCACTCCCCCTGAATTAGCTAAAATGTCAGGAACCACCAAAATATTATGATCATCCAAAATATTAATTGCTTCTTTCGTAGTTGGGCCATTTGCAGCCTCAATAACGATTTTGCATTTGAGGTTGGAAGCATTGCTTTTGTTAATAACTCCACTAATCGCAGCAGGAATAAGAACATCACATTCTTTTTCCAGTAGTTCCTGGTTAGAAATCGAGTTTGTAAATAAATTTGAAACAATCCCAAAGGAATCCCGATTTTCCAGGAGGTATGGAATGTCTAATCCGTCAGGTTCATATAAACCTCCAAGTACATCAGCAATACCAACAACTTTTGCACCAGCCTCGTGTAAATATTGACATAAATAACTTCCTACATTGCCAAACCCCTGAACAATCACTCTCATATCTTTCACAGGGATTTTCTTTAATTCACTAACGAGTTCAAGTGTATATAGAACACCTTTTGAAGTAGCTGTTTCCCTGCCCATAGAGCCTCCTAAGGCTAGCGGTTTACCTGTAATAAAACCCGGAGAATCGAATTCCCGGATGTGATCATACTCATCTAGCATCCATGCCATGATTTGCGAATTCGTATACATGTCTGGTGCTGGGATATCTTTTGTCGGTCCCACTATCTGACTAACTGCTCGCACATACCCTCTGCTTAACCGTTCCAATTCTGTCAGACTAAGCTGTCTTGGATCACAAATAATTCCCCCTTTTGCACCCCCGTAAGGAAGTCCGGTAATTCCACATTTTAAGCTCATCCATCCAGCCAAGGCTTTTACCTCTTCCGGAGTAACATCGGGGTGGAATCGTATTCCTCCTTTTGTTGGACCGGCAGCATCATTATGCTGGGCTCTATACCCTTGAAAGGTTTTTGTTTCACCATTATCCATAAGAATTGGAATACTAACTTCCAAAAAACGCATGGGAGTTTTCAAGAAATCATACACCTGATGAGGGTAGCCCAAGACCTCGATTGCTTCCCTTAACGTCTCTTGAAACTCTTTAAGAGAGTTATCTTTCTCCATTTGATTCCTGCTGCCTTCTGCAGATTTAACTGCCATTTTAACACCTCATTTTTAAAGTCTTAATATTTAATAAGCAATTTCCATGCCAACTTCAAAAATTCAGGCTAAACTGCAGAATAGAAGAGAGGAACACTCTTCTTTCAGGACTAATTGTTAGCTTCAAATTGAGGATGTATGTATGTGTGCTTGCATGAGTTATTCAGTTTTGCATTGCTATGTGAAACTGCCGATTTTACGGAAAACTTCTATGGGTGAAACTTTCTATAACCCGTGATAAAAAGTGAAAACGCACTCTATTCTTTAGAATGCGTTTTTCTATCATTAATCTTTGAAATTTGTCCTGGACCTGTTTCAAAAAGGATCTGATTTGTCTTTTGACTATTGTTTCAAAGGCTGGAGATGTGCTTCACATCACCTTCAAAGGGCTTGTTCGACTCATTTTCTATCATTTCAAAACGATCGATATCTTCCTGTGAAAGTTTTTCAATTTTAAATCCTGTAAATCCATATAGGATTGCAATGAGCGGACTGATTATACATAAAAATGCGTATGGTGCATACTGGAAAGTAGACACACCTAGTGTGGCAGCCATAAATGCACCACATGTATTCCACGGTACGAGCGGAGATGTCATTGTGCCTGCATCTTCAAGTGAGCGCGATAAATTTTTCGGATGAAGTCCGCGCTTTCGATATGCTGATACATACATTCTGCCTGGAATAAGTATTGACAAGTATTGATCACAAGCAACAACATTCGTGGTTATGCAAGTGGCAACAGTGGTTGCGATCAAGCTTCCGGTAGACTTCGCAAGTTTTAGCAAACTGGTTACAATTACGCCTAGAACTCCGCTCGTTTCTAATATTCCCCCAAAGCTCATTGCAATCATGACCAGGGATACTGTATACATCATGGCTTCCGTTCCACCATTATTCAACAAGTTATTAAGCACTTCATTCCCAGTTTCCTTTTCGAATCCATAAATCATTATGGCAAAAATGTCAGCGACTGCAGTGCCTTGAACAAAAACCGCTACCAATGCACCAATGAGTGAACCAATAATGAGGCCGGGAATAGCAGGTGTTTTCATAGCTATTAGTCCTAATACAACTACCGGAACGATTAAGAGCCAAGGACTGATAATAAAAATATCACTCAGGCTTTGCTGAAGCCCCTCTATTTTGTCTACTCCAGCTCCTTTACTATTTAAAGACAAACCTAAGAAGAAATAAATAACAACTGAAATAATTAACGCCGGTATGGTCGTATAAAGCATATGGCGAATATGGTCAAATAAAGCTACTCCTGTAATACCTGGCGCCATGTTAGTCGTTTCCGATAGAGGGGATATCTTGTCCCCAAAATAACAGCCAGAGATTACAGCTCCTGCTACCATTGCAGGATTTACACCCAGTCCAACTCCGACCCCCATTATAGCAATTCCAATTGTTCCAGCCGCCGTCCATGCATTTCCTGATGCAATAGCAACAATACTGCAAATTACTGCCGCTGCGGGTAAGAAATAGGCTGGCGGCAAAATCTCAAGACCATAATAAATCATTGTTGGAACAATACCGCCAGCCAGCCATGTACCAATGATCGTACCGATAATCATTAAGATTAGCAGTGCCTGTAAAGAGAGTGATACAGCATTGATAATACCTTTTTCGAGCTCACTCCACGTGTAGCCTAAATACATAGACACGATGGCTGCAACCAAGGCACTTAATATGAGCGGAATATGAGGATCGGCTTCAAACATAAAAATCCCGGCAAATAAAAATACAGCCATTGCAATGATTGGAATCACCGCAACTCTTAATGATGGTGTTTTCTTTTTTTGCATTATCATCCCTCTTCCTTAGAAAATATCTATCATCATATTCATTGCAATAATCGTGCCATTTTTAATATTCTCAATTTTCAATACATTAAATTTTCTAAATTAAAAATTATTATACACTACTGCATAAACTATTCATGTATGCATAATGAAAAATAAATGCATGATCTCTGTACACATCGTTACTGAATACCACTAATATTATTGGGACATGATGGGCTCCCCTAAATATTTTTTTGCAGGAAGAGGATAGCATGTAAAGAACTTCGTACGTGGACAGAACGGGAACTCAAAAAAATAAGGCAGCCATCCGCGGCCGCCTTTTATAAAATTTATTTTGTTTTATCAAAAAAACTCATTCTTGGATTCAAATACTGATTTGGGCTTTTTAACTGAAAGCAGTTTGCTTTCTCTGAAAAATCTATTTTTAAATCCTCGTCCAGGAATACTTCCTTTGACTTTTCCACATATATGCTTCCGGCATTGGTTTTGATTTCCCGATCATCATCATCGAGTTCATGCACAAGCCAGAGAGCCGTCACACCGCTCACAACACATCCGCAGCCATCTATATCATATTTCAGTTTTACACAGCCATCTTTTCCGGCAATCCGTTCGGATAATTTTTCTGCTGCCGTTTCGGTTACTGTAATTTTCATGTTTTAAAACTACCTCCCATTTGCATATGCTGTATTTTAACACAGATAGATTCATCATGCTCCAAAAGGGATAGTTGCTTTTTTCGCTTATTCCTTTTACCATCAAAGTGAATATGTGTCAATTTTGTGAAAGGGTGGTTATGTATGTCGAAGGTACAGATTAAAGTAATGGATAATGGCCCGCTGCGCGTAACAGGCGATGTGGAATTAATTGATGTGGATGGCAACAAATTTGAAACAAAGCAGGTATTCTCTCTTTGCCGATGTGGAAAATCATCAAAACTTCCATTCTGTGACGGAACCCATAAGGGAACTTTCGCATCCTGTGTCCGTGCCGAAAAGGTTCTGGACGACAAGGAGTAATCGATGGAAAACGGGGACATTTATCCCCGTTTTTTTTCGTTTTTTACTTTTGCTGGCGTTACCCTCTCTTCCTCTACAATGCCTTGCAGCATCTCCCGGTCCATTTCTGTGCTGTCATCTCCAGCGCCCGGCGCGATATTGGCCATTGGCAGCTGCTCCAGTTCTTTTCCTCTTGGCATGCGAAACACCTCCTTGCTGTTAAGGTGCTTCTGCAGCCTAAAAACTACCCCTTTTAATTACACCCATTATTTTCCATATACTTTCGACTGGGCAGTCCGCTACCTCTACTCATCCGTAAACCGGGCATCGGCTATTGCATTAATTGGAATGCGGTGAATTTCCTCAAAGCGGTCCACTATATGCAGCTTTTGGCCAAGTTCATCCCAGTAATGAATGTTTCCAATAACAAGTTCATAATTTCTGCCCCGATAATGAGTGAGTGTAACGGATTTTTGAAATTCCATCGCCTCTGAAAGAATTTCGTTCATAAACTCAAGCTTTTGCTCATCCAATTCCCGTTTTTGCTCGTACGTATCTTCCTTTGCCCAATCTCTTAATAGCTTTACATGTTCCGGCAGCATCATGGAAGTCCATTTTATTCTGCCCCGATCGCGAATCATAAGCTGTCCCCCTTTGTTTACATTTTATGACCGCCAACCAATGTCGCCCGGTGCTTGGCGGTTCCTGCACTTGTATATGATACAGCTCTTAACAGAGCGCCTCCTCCAAACTTGGAGCGAATCCGGTCCACCGTGTAGCCGAGCTCCCGTTTTTTCCAGCCATCCAGATCAAACAGACTCAGCTGCATTTCGCAGTCATCCGTAATATTGCCGAGGGAGATAGAGATTTGCCGCACTGTTTTGCCTTCATAATTCTCGTGAAAAAGCTCCAGGCAGACCCGGTAAAGATCCATCGTGATATTCGTTGGCTGGTCAATCGTTCTTGAGCGGTAAAAGCCTCCTCCGAATTCATCCTGGCTGTATCCGAGGCCAAAGCTGACTGTCCTTCCGGCTTTGCGGTGGGTGCGAGCTCTTCTTGCCACTTCCTCGCACATTTCGAGGACAACTTGCTTAATTTCCTCCTCCTCCTTGTAATCCCTTAATAAAATTTGGCTTTTCCCAAAGCTGATCTGCCCTTCCATAATCGGTGCCCCCATTTCTGAAAGGTCAATTCCCCATGCATGGTGATAAAGCTGGTTGCCCATAATCCCAAACTTCTTTTCAAGCTTTTCCAGGTCATAGCGGGCAAGCTGGCCCACTGTAAAGATTCCCATCCCGTTCAGCGTTTTTTCGACGCGCCGCCCTATTCCCCACATTTCCCTTAAAGGGGATACGTTCCACAATTTTGTCTTTACATCTTCATACGTCCACTCAGCGACTCCCTTCTTTTTCGCTTCAAGATCAAGGCAGAGTTTGGACATGAGCATATTCGGCCCTATCCCGATGGCACACGGAAGCTGAAACTCCCGTTCAATATCATCTTTTATTTTCCAGGCAATCGTCTCGGCATCCCCCCAGAGATGGAGTGCCCCGTCTACTTTTATAAAGCTTTCATCGACACTGTACGTATGGATGGCTTCCTTGGGGACATAGCGGTTAAACACCCGGGTGATTTCGGTGGAAATCCTTAAATAGGTGGCCATTTTCGGCTCCTCAACCCTAATGCGGGGGTCATTGGGAACCTCAAACAGGCGGGATCCAGTCTTTATCCCAAATTCCTTTTTCATTCTCGGAGAGGCAGCCAGAACGACACTGCCCTTCCGCTCCACGTTTCCGGCAATCACAAGGTAGCAATCAAGAGGGTCCAGGCCAAGCATGACAGCAGAACAGCTCGCGTAAAAGCTCTTCATATCAACACACAAAATTTTATTTTCCGGCATTGCGCTGTAATCAACCATGACTTCCGACATCCTCCTTAGAAAAGCGTAAGGCGCCCGCTTATCGGCTTATGACCTCGAGCCGATGGCGCCTGAAGCTAAACATCATCTAACTTTAAAACGTTATAAATTACCCTTAAAAACATCTTGCCCTGCAGGACCTCCCAAAAGCTAAAGTTTTCCTTAGACAAAGAACGTTTGTTCTGTATATGTATACCCATTATATTAAGCGAATATGCGTTCGGTTTCAATGGAAATTTTACGGGCTTTTTCTTAAATCAGGTTCTTTTGCCAGGTGCCGATATTCCCAGAAACCTGTATAATCAGCATGAGGTGCAATAAAATGAACAAGAAACTAATTTTTAAAATGGTGCAAAACTGTTTAAAACAATACAATGAGGACAGTCATTCCATTTCGCTGGAAAGCAGAGAGTTTGAAGAAATTTACAGTAAAATTATTGAGGCAAAAAATAAAGAAGCTGACAGCGATCTGCATGAAATCGTAAATGATGCAGTGTACGGATATATCACAGATTCGCCGTATTTTTAAGGGGACAGCGGGATGAGTGCAAAAGAAAAGCCGCCAGGCAATGCTGGTGGCCATTTAGTATTTTATTTCTGATTAAAAGCGCGTTTTCCGATTCTTTCAAATAACCTCGGAAACAGAGTATAAACAATGCTTCCCGCATTCATCCACTGCGGGAGATTAATTTCCCTGGCAGGCGTCAGCATGGCATCAACCACTTTAAGCGCCACATACTCCGGTTTGAGCATATACCGCTGAACATTTTTAACATACGTGCCCTTTTCATCAGCAATATTAAAAAAGTTTGTTTCTATAGGGCCGGGATTTACAGCTGTTACAAATACATTGCTGTCAGCCAGCTCCATCCGGAGGCTGTTCGTATAGCCAAGAACTGCATGCTTGGTTGCGGAATAAACACTGGATTTCGGCGTGGCAATCTTGCCGGCCTGTGAAGCGATATTGATAATATGGCCGCTCTTCTGCTGCCTCATCGCCGGCAGCACCATGCTCGTGCAAGCCATCAATCCGACTACGTTAACGTCAAACATACCCTTTATTTCTTCGATTTTCGCTTCATGTGCCTCCCGAAAAATTCCGTATCCGGCATTATTAACAAGAATATCCACACGGCCGATTCGGGCAAGAATCTCTGAAAACACAGCAGAGACCTCATCAGTGTTGGAGACATCAAGTTTATGTACATGAATGTCCACCGAAAAGCGGCTCTGCAAATCGGCCTTCAGCGCATTCAATTTTTCAAGATTACGGGCAAGAAGGACAAGATTTGCCCCTCTCTCGGCGCAAAGAGCAGCCATATGGGCTCCAATTCCGCCCGATGCACCCGTAATAATCACATTTCTATTTTTTAGTCGACCTGACAAATCAAACCACCTCTTTGGATGCGGAATACAGGAATGCTTTCTCCTCTTTATTTATATAAATCTCCCCTATAGAATGCAAATAGTCAAGCTGGGCGACTGTTTCCGATATCGTCAGAGAAAGCTCTTTCTCATACACTTTAGGAAATAGGCGGCAGCAAGCTTCAAAAACAGTGAGTGATTCGGATTCAAGCCATTTTTTCACTTTCATGGCACGGTCGTGCTGGCGCCCAAGCCTCTCTTCAATTAGTTCATTTACATTTGTGATATCTTCCCCGTGTCCAGAATAAAAAAGGCTGATCGGCAGATCCTGCACTTTTTTTAAAGACTCATTGTATTGCAGCTGAGGCTTTGGCCGCTCCGTTTTTCCAGGCAGCGGCGGCTCTAATATAGGATTGGGAGAAATATGGGCAAGCAAATGGTCTCCGCCTATAAATACACCGTCTTTTTCCCTTAGCAAGCCGATATGGCTCTGGGCATGGCCCGGTGTCTCAATAACGGTCCATTCATCCAGCCCGGCAGGTTTATCACCTTCCTGCAGCTCCCCCGTTAATGAGCGATTGCAGGAAAAGCGAAGGGTCTTTCTCATCAAGCCAATAAAGGATAAATACTTTTCCGGAACCCCGAATTCAGTAAAAAGCTTATAATAAAATTCATCATGGGCTTTTAAAAAGGCTTCCGTCCGGGACAGCCACCTTTGATTTACTCGATGCCCATATATCTCCATATTCTGAGGGAAGAAGTCCAGCAATCCTGCATGATCGGGATGATGATGAGAAAGGACAACCTGTTCGAAATCGCCGGGAATTAAATGCAATTCCTTTAATTGCTCTTTTAATGCTTCCCATGCTTCATCTGTTTTCGGACCCGCGTCCACGAGAGTCAGCTTTTCTCCTTTCACAGCATATACATTAACGTCTCCGACAGCAAAAGGTGTCGGGATAATGAGTTTTGCAATTCCATCTTTCCATTCTGCCATTTTTCCAGCCCCCTAAAAACGCTATATTTAAATAAGATACATTTCTTTTTCATATATTTCCGCAGGCAATTCTGCTGATACATAACAAGTCCTTAGGATATAAACCATATTACTTAAGTCTTTTAAAATAAGGCGGTTAACTATAGCACAAATTTCTGAAACCCTATAACATAATGTAGAAATTTTCATATATAGAAATAAGTGTACCGCTCTTTTTGGTAATTGTCATTATTTTCACATAATTTTTCTTGAACTTTAATAAAAATTAGGCTCTGTTAAATTTGCCTGTTGATTTCAGCACGAGGCACTCCCTTTCCGCGGGCGGTCCGACGCTCCTCGTCGCTTTGCTCCTGCGGGGTCTCCCTTTGATCCGCACTCCCGCAGGACTTTGAATAAGCTTCCCTGAAATAACACCGCACGAAGGAAATGCGAATGCATTTTCGCGGGATTAGTGCCTTCCGCTCCAATCAACAGGGTGCTAAAAAACAACAATAAGCTTTAACAGATCCAAAAATTAAAAAATACTTCTTGACAAACAGGGTTGTCTTCTTGCATAATCACAATTAAAATTTGATTTTACAGACCAAAGCTGCACTCAACTGCAGCAGAAAAAAAAGCTATGATTAAGATTAGTAAATGGAAAACGGCGAAAGAGAGTGAAGCTCAGCGGCTGAAAGGCTTCACCGCCCACTTGACCATTGAACCTGCCTTATGAGCTGTTAGGAAAACCTAAACGCATTCCCGGCGTTATCGGGATAGAGATGCCTTTTCAAAAGAGTGCCAATGGCTGCGTTTATAAGCAGTTCAGCTGCTTCTGATACAGGAAAGGCAATGAAGGTGGTACCGCGGAAGCAAAGTCTTTTCGTCCTTTACTGGATGAAAAGACTTTTTTTATTTTTAGGCTCTGTTAAATTACCTGTTGATTTCCGTAACAGGGTGCCAATATCAACAATGAGCTCTAACATAGCCTATTTTTATGATAGTTAGGAGCGGCCATCGCAGCGTCAGATTCAGTTTGGTCAGCAGGCTTAGGAAACATTCATTTTAAAGGAGGAATAGCAATGAAAAAGTTGGCTGTTGTTGGAGCAGGATCCATGGCAGAAGCATTAATATCAGGAATCGTAGAAAGCCGGCTCATCACTGGGGACAACATATGGGTTACTAATAAAGGCAATGAGGAAAAACTGCAATTCATGCAGAAAACCTATGGCGTACAGGCAACCTATAATCTTGAAAAAATTTTCAAAGGGGCTGAAGCCGTTATTTTAGCCATAAAGCCAAAGGATGCAGCTGATGCCATTACCCTCATTAAGCCTTATTTAAAAACGGATATGCTGATCATTTCCGTGTTGGCAGGCGTATCTATTGAAAGCATTGAGCTTTTGGCAGAAAGAAAGCTTCCAGTGGTCAGAGCCATGCCAAACACATCCGCAGCAGTCGGCAAATCGGCTAGTGCCTTATCAGTCAATGAAAGAGTGACAACAAAACAAATGGAGCTAGTGAAGGAAATGTTTGAAACGGTCGGAATGGCTGCATTTGTAGAGGAAAAACAGTTGGATGCGGTAACAGGCTTGTCAGGAAGCGGCCCAGCGTATATTTACTACCTTGCAGAAGCAATGGAAAAAAGCGCCGAAGAAATCGGGCTCGAAAAGGAAATGGCCAAAGAATTCATCATTCAAACGTTGATTGGGGCAGCTGAGATGCTGGCAAAATCGGCTAAAGAGCCTCAGCAGCTAAGAAAAGAAGTAACAAGCCCTGGCGGCACAACAGAAGCAGGTGTAAAAGTGCTTGAAGAGAATGGTGTCCAGAAAGCCTTTATTGAATGCATCAAGCAAGCGACAGCCCAATCCCAACGGCTTGGCCACAGCTTCAGCAGCACTGTGAAAATTTAACTAATACAGTACTTTCTAAAAATTAACGGAAAAGCTCCCCTTTACTTGGAACAAACTAAGAGAAAAGCATGAGGAAGTGCCTGCAATGTTCGCTTTATTATTAAGCCTAAGCCTGCTTGTATGGCTGGCTGTTTTCATTGATGCCTCTTTGGGATTTAAGCGGCTCGATCGCCTTGAGGATTCCGAAAGCATGAGTGAAGGGCCCCGCTTATCCGTGATTGTAGCGGCCCGGAACGAAGAAGCCCAGCTGGAAGAAAGCTTAAAAAGCCAGCTGAAACAAGGCTACAAAAACATGGAATGGATATTGGTAAATGACCGCTCAACTGACAAAACAGGAAAGACCATGGATCGTATCCAGGAGTCTGATTCAAGGGTTAGAACCATCCATATTGAGTCTCTCCCGGATGGGTGGCTAGGAAAAAATCACGCTCTTTATAAGGGGTACCGGGAAGCATCGGGAGAATTGATTCTGTTCACTGACGCTGATGTTTTATTTAAAAAAGATGCCATTGGTAAGGCCATTTATTATTATAAGGAGCACGGTCTCGACCATTTGACTGCAGCCCCCAATTTAAACGGAAAAAGCTTCTGGCTTAAAGCGTTCATCGCCTTTTTCCTTTTTGGTTTTTCCTATTATAAACGCCCATGGCTGGCAAATAATCCCCATTCTAAAATCGGCATGGGAATCGGGGCGTTCAACCTGATCTCCAAACAGGCCTATGAGGCGATCGGCACGCATGAAGTGATAAAAATGCGTCCGGATGATGATTTAATGCTGGGAATAAAGTTGAAGCAAAAAGGCTTCAGGCAAAAAATTGTAACGGCGGTCAATCTGATCGAGGTTGAATGGTATGAAAGCTTAAAGGAAGCCTTTAAGGGATTGGAAAAGAACACTTTCGCGGGGCTCCATTACCGAATCAGCATGGTCTTGTTTGCGATTGCCGGTACGTTTATTTCGCAGGTACTGCCCTTCTTCACCATTTTTTCACCTGACAAGATCATTTCCGGCTTAAGCCTTGCGAATGTCTTTCTGCTGGCTATCGTTTACACAATAATTACTAAAAGGATGTCCGATTTCTCTCCTCTCCTGTTTCTTGTATTCCCACTTACAGCGCTCCTTTTTATTTATTCCATTATACGCGCCAGCCTTTTAACACTTGTACGGGGCGGAATTGTTTGGAGAGGCACTTTATACAAGTTAAGTGAACTGCGGCGCAAGCACTAAGGATAGCAAGCTGCAAAGGAAAACACATTCGAAAGTGCTTGTTCTTTTTCATTTGATATCTCGCCTGCTATACTTAATATTTAGGATAGCGAAACAAGGAGGCTTCTATATGGAAACAAAGCTTTTTTCCCCTTTTACAATTAAAGACGTAACCTTTAAAAACAGAATCGTAATGGCACCGATGTGCATGTACTCAAGTCATAATGAAGACGGCCTGGTTCAAAACTGGCACCGGACACACTACACGAGCCGGGCTGTCGGCCAGGTAGGCTTGATTATTCTCGAAGCGACTGCTGTTACTCCACAGGGCCGGATTTCCCCGCAGGATTTGGGAATATGGAGCGATGACCATATCCCCGGATTAAAAGAATTGACTGATTTAATGAAAGAATATGGTGCGGCTACAGGAATCCAGCTTGCACATGCCGGCAGAAAAGCTACAGTTGAAGGTGAAATTCTCGCCCCTTCTGCCATCGCTTTTAATGAAAAAATGAAAAAACCAAAAGAAATGACAAAAGAAGAAATCTCTGAAACTATCGATGCATTCAGACAAGGTGCTGTTCGAGCCAAAAAAGCAGGGTTTGAAGTCATAGAGATTCATGCTGCACACGGCTATTTAATCAACGAGTTTCTATCACCGCTTAGCAATAAACGCACCGATGAGTACGGCGGATCAGCAGAGAACCGCTATCGAATTCTGCATGAAGTCCTTGAAGCGGTTAAGACTGTATGGGAGGGCCCGCTATTTGTAAGAGTTTCAGCCAATGACTATCAAGAAGAAGGGTTAACGGCAAAAGATTATGCTGAAATGGGCAAATGGATGAAAGAACAGGGCGTAGACCTAATAGATGTTAGCTCGGGTGCAGTTGTCCCGGCAAGAATACATACCTATCCAGGCTACCAGGTCAAGTATTCTGAAACAATTAAAGAAGGCGCCGATATCCAGACTGGCGCTGTCGGCTTAATTACATCCGGCTTGCAGGCTGAAGAAATACTGCAAAACGATCGAGCTGACCTAATTTTCATCGCCCGCGAATTGCTGCGCGATCCTTACTGGCCACGAACTGCAGCCAAAGAACTGGGCGTTTCTATTGAGCCGCCCAAGCAGTACGAACGTGGATGGCTGTAACAGCTCCTGAAAGATAGAAAAAGGGATGGTATGGTACCATCCCTTTTTTCTATTGGCTCTGTTAAAGCTTATTGCTGATATTGGCACCCTATTGGTTAGAGCGGAAGGCGCGAGCTTCTCGAAAATGCATACGCATTTCCTTCGTGCAGTGTTATTTCAAGGATGCTTATTCAATGTCCAGGGACCCCGCAGGCGCAAGTCGCCGAGGAGCGTCGGACCGCCCGCGGAAACCCAGTAACAGGCAAGTTTAACTGAGCCTTTCTATTAAAATAACTGCAATGAATCAAGAAAAACAATGATAATGACCAAAGGCACCACATAGCGAAGAAGGAAGTGCCACACGGAAAAAATGCCGTTCAGCGATTTTGAACCTTGGATCAATTCATTTCTCAGCAGATCTTTTTTCATTTTGTATGAAACAAAAATGGAAATGAGCAAAGCTCCGACCGGCATAAGGATGTTGCTTACGAGAAAATCCGCACTGTCAAAGATGTTTTTTCCAAATATCAATATATTTGATAGCGTGCTGAAGGAGAGCGCTGATGGGATTCCAACAATAAAGATAGCCAATCCTGTCAGCCAAGCTGCACGAGTTCTGCCGCTCCCCTTCTTATTCGTTAAGGCTGCTACAACAATTTCCAGCATAGAAAAAGCGGAAGTTAGGGTTGCAAATAAAAATAATGCTAGGAATAATAGCAAAAACACTTTTCCAAATAGAATCTGATCAAAAACAGATGGCAGGACAATAAACAGCAATCCAGGCCCTGCAGCAGGTTCAAACCCCAGTGAGAAGACAGCCGGGAAAATTGCAAGGCCAGCAAGAATGGAAATAAACAAGTTCATGCCGACAACGGAAAAAGCAGGCTGCAGCAGGCTTTCTTTCTTGGACAAGTATGAGCTGTACGTCACCATAACTGAAACCCCGACACTTAGAGAGAAAAAGGATTGTCCCATTGCATAAAGAACGGTTTCGGAAGTTAAATTTGAAAAATCAGGCTTCAAAAAGAAAGATACGCCATCCATTGCATTTTCAAGTGTTAATGAACGGGCAATCAAAACAATAAAAAGCAGGAACAGGGCCGGCATGAGAATTTTACTAACCTGCTCAATCCCTTTTTGAATCCCTTTAGCCACAACTAATATGGTTATTAATAAAAAGATTCCTTGTGCTGCTACAACTGATGCAGAGTCTGATACTGAACTGCCAAACAGCGCTTCATAGTCGCCCGCTGCATCCATAGAGCCCGTGATGCTGTACGCAAGGTACTTAAGGACCCAGCCGCCAATTACACTATAAAAAGATAATAGAAGAAAACATGTGAATACACCAAGATAACCGATCCAGTGCCATTTCGATCCTGGGGCAATGTCCCTGTATGCGGAAATCGCTTCTTTCCCTGTACTTCGCCCAATGACAAACTCACCAAGCAAAAGAGGAAAACCAATTAACAGTGAAAATAAAAGAAATAATAATATAAATGCCCCGCCACCGCTTGTTCCTGCCACATACGGAAGTTTCCAGATTGCCCCGAGCCCGATAGCAGAACCAGCTGATGCTAAAATAAACCCAATTTTCGATGACCATTGTTCATTTTGCTGCATGCTTGTACCTCCAATATTTTACTAAAATCAAATAGAAGCCGGCCGGATTTCCATTGTTAATGAAAGTTATTTTTCCGAAAAAACAAAAAAGCCACATTCTTCAAAAGGGACGCGAATTCAATTCACGCGGTACCACCCTTTTTGAAAGCATGTGACTTTCCACTCGAAATATAACGGATTAACCGTCTTTTCCACTGAAGTGCAGAAAAGAAAAGCTCCAAGGTGAAATTCATCTTATCTTTGTGCCAGTTTCCACCATACACTGGCTCTCTATATACAGGGAGATAAGACTTAATAGGTTCTTTTCATAGCTTTTTAAATATAATGTTTTAAGTATAAGTGTGATTATAGTACGCTCACATCGAACCGTCAATGCCAAATTTAAAAAATTCAATTTTTCCAGTCATTACTCTCCGCTCCAAATCCTTTTCCAAACAGCGCCTTCATGGGTTCCTTTGATCTCATAAACATCCGGATTGCTCATTTTCATAAGATGGTCAAAACCCACTTTTTCATCGAAATAGCGCAGCAATAGAGTTGATAAATTTCCATGGCTGACCAGCACTATATGGTCTTCTTCAGAAGCAATCAAATCTTTCAGAATGGAAGCAGCCCGCTCCATACCGGATAAATGGGATTCTCCCCCTTCAAAAACAAGCTCAAAATCTGAAAAGCTTTCCTTTAGCTTATCCTGCCAATCCTCATAATTAACAGAACTGAGGACTCTTTCCCCCAAACGCTTATCCTCGATAATGTTCAAATTTCTTGATTCCGCCAACGGCTTAATCGTTTCAAGCGCACGCACAAAAGGACTCGAATAAATTCGGTTAATTTCTTTATCTTTAAAAAAGGCAATAAGCATCTGTGCCTGCTTCCTGCCTCTGTCTGTCAGTTTAGCGGAGAAAGGCTGGCCTTCAGCCTTTGCATGACGAACGATATAGAAGGTTTTCATTTAATCTTCATCCCCCTTAACTAGCGGTATATGGATCTCTTTGAAGTCCTCAGCTATGTCAGTGTTTGGAAAAATGATTTGTGATTCCTTAACAAGCATATCCCAGTCTGAGCGTTCATATCTTGAACTAATATGATTCAGGCAAAGCCTTTGGGCATTCGCTTTTTGAGCAACCTGGGCTGCCTGAATGGTTGTCGAATGGAAATAATCATAAGCAAGCTTTTCTTCCCCTTGTGAAAAAGTGGCTTCATGAATAAGCAAGTCAGCGTCCGCAGCCAATTCAACAGCTGCATCACAAATCCTTGTATCGCCAAGAACCGTGATAATCCTCCCTTTTTGGGCGGGCCCAAGAAAATCTCGGGCATCTAAGATTCGCCCATCCTCAAGCTCAATATTTTCGCCATTTTTAATCCTTTTATAAAGCGGGCCTGGTTTAACACCTGCCTCAGTAAGCTTATCCGCCAGCAAAGAACCTGGCCGGTCCTTTTCAGTAATCCGGTATCCATATGAGGGGATCCCGTGCTGCAGCAAACGTGCCTCGACTTTGAAATCAGGGTCTTCAAATATTACCCCATCTGCAATTTCTACAACTTTCAAAGGATATTTAAGGTATGTACCGCTGACAGAAAGCGAGACTTCAACATACTCCTTAAGCCCTTTTGGCCCGTAAAGAGTTATCTCTGTATCCCCGCCCTGGAAAGAACGGCTGGATAATAAACCGGGCAAACCGTATATATGGTCTCCGTGAAGGTGGGTAATAAAAATCTTTTCAATCCTTCGCGGTTTGATGCTTGTATGTAAAATTTGATGCTGGGTAGCTTCACCGCAGTCAAAAAGCCAGATACTGCCTCTTTCTTCAAGAAGTTTTAAAGCCATGGACGAGACGTTGCGGAGCTTAGCAGGAATTCCAGCTCCCGTCCCCAAGAAAAACACATCCATTATAAAAAAGCCCCTTTCCAGCAGAATAGCAAAGAGCCCCACCTATCGGCAAAAAGGATTGAACAGGCGGCACTCAGGGCTAGACAACTGCCAAAATCAAAAATTTTCATTAAAAAACTTCCAGCATGGTGCGTATATCGTACACTGGTTCAGTCTAATTACTATCACTATACCATAGAGGCAAGGCAATTCTCTTTCAAATCAATTCGTTTTTGTGGTATTTCATTGGATAGTTACCCTCCTTTAGACGGAAACTATCTGTAGAGTGCATACATAATGTTTGCGAAAACAGTCTGAAACAGATAAAATTTAATATTTGTACAGGCGTTTTTTAGCAGTGCAACATACCAGCATATCTAAAACTGCGGGTGGACACTTGGAAGTCCAGCCTTACATACAGAATTTTTGTCGAAGAGAGGTTCTAGAATCGTGAAACTAAACGAAAAACCGACCGCATTAATTATGATATTTGGAGCAACCGGAGATTTGGCGAAAAGAAAATTATTTCCGTCACTTTACCGTTTGTATAAGAAAGGCAAACTATCTGAACGATTTGCGGTAATTGGGATTGCCAGAAGGCCGCTTTCAAATGATGAATTTCAGGCGAATGTAAAAAACTCTGTCGAATCAGCTATTAAAGACAGCGGAGAGCTTGAGGATTTTGTTTCCCATTTTTACTACCATTCACATGATGTGACAGATGCAAGCTCATACTTGGCTTTAAAGAGTATGGCCGAAGAATTGGATACACACTATTCTCTTGAAGGAAATCGAATTTTTTACCTGGCAATGGCACCTGAATTCTTCGGGACCATCGCAGAACACTTAAAAGCTGACGGCCTGACTGACGTTGACGGCTTTAAACGCCTTGTGATCGAAAAACCATTTGGCCATGATTTGGAATCAGCGAAACAGCTAAACAAACAAATCAGAAAAGCCTTCTCTGAAAATGAAATCTACCGGATTGACCATTATTTAGGAAAAGAAATGGTGCAGAACATTGAAGTCATCCGTTTTGCCAATGCCATTTTTGAACCGCTGTGGAATAACCGCTATATTTCAAATATCCAGGTCACTTCCAGCGAGGTGCTCGGTGTAGAAGAACGCGGACGATATTATGAAAAAAGCGGCGCCCTTCGCGATATGGTCCAAAACCATATGCTGCAAATGGTCGCACTGCTTGCAATGGAACCGCCAATCCGTCTCACTACCGATGAAATCAGATCTGAAAAAGTTAAAGTTTTAAGAGCGATGCGCCCATTGGAAGGCGAACAGGTAAAGGAATATTTTGTGCGCGGACAATACGGCAAAGGATCAATGAGCGGCAAAGAAGTCCAAGCTTATCGCGAAGAGCCGATGGTGGATGAGCAATCCAATACCGAGACCTATGTGGCCGGCAAGCTGATGATTGATAATTTCCGCTGGGCAGGTGTACCAATATATATCCGCACAGGAAAAAGAATGGCAGCTAAATCAACGAAAATCGTCATCCAGTTTAAAGACATTCCAATGAACTTGTACTATCAGACTGAGCAAACGCTGAATCCGAACCTGCTTGTCATCCATATTCAGCCTGAAGAAGGCATTACCCTTTATTTAAATGCCCAAAAATCTGGCCAAAACATGGAGGCTACACCGGTTAAATTAAACTTTGCCAACAAGGGCATTGATGGAATGAACACGCCGGAAGCCTACGAACGTCTTTTATATGACTGCATGCGCGGTGACGCCACAAACTTTACGCATTGGGATGAAGTCGCCCTGTCATGGAGCTTCGTTGACAAAATTTCGGACGTATGGGAAAGCACAAAAGAAGACGGTTTCCCGAACTACGAATCTGGCACTATGGGTCCAAGAGAAGCAGACCAGCTGCTTGAAAAAGACGGGTTCTTCTGGTGGCCTGTTACCGACCTTGATGTGGAAGAGTGTTAAATAAATGAATAAATGAATGAATGAAAAAACCCCTGCTGCAGGGGTTTTTATTTTTTGTGTCCATAATGCTGTGCTCCTCTTGTGGCATGGGCGTCATGAACGCTTTATGGCAGCTATTTTGCCTGCTTCCTCTCTGAAATGGGCGTCTATGAAGACCATTCTTCTTGCTTCCCTTCTGATATGAGTGTGATAACCACTTTATCGCGTCCAGTCTCTTTGCTTTCTCCCTGATATGGCGACATGAGCTCAAACAGATTGAGTGACTTTTTTCGAACGATTCCTATAGTTATCTTTAAAATCCAGATAATTTATTGCCACCAAAAAAAACAGCGCCCCCGAGGGCGCTGCTTTTCTTTAATCTTTAATTATTCCATCCAATTTGTATGGAAGATGCCTTCTTTGTCTACACGCTGATATGTGTGTGCACCGAAGTAGTCACGCTGCGCCTGAAGAAGGTTTGCAGGCAATGTTTCTGTGCGGTAGCTGTCATAGTAGGACAGTGCTGCAGAGAAGCATGGGACAGGGATGCCGTTCTTTACAGCAACACTGATGATTTCGCGGGTTGCATCCTGGTAGCTCTCAACAATTTCCTTAAAATAAGGATCAAGAAGAAGGTTCTTAAGACCAGGTTCGCGGTCATATGCTTCCTTGATTTTTTGAAGGAATTGAGCGCGGATAATGCAGCCGCCGCGGAAAATCATCGCGATGTCGCCGTATTTCAAATCCCATCCGTATTCTTCGGATGCTGCTCTCATTTGCGCGAATCCTTGTGCATAGGAGCAGATTTTGCTCATATAAAGGGCTTTCCGGACACTTTCAATAAAGGCTTTTTTATCGCCTGTGAATTGTGCTGAAGCTGGGCCGCGAAGAACCTTGCTTGCATTGACGCGCTCATCTTTCATTGCGGAAATGAAGCGTGCAAATACAGACTCTGTAATGATCGGAAGCGGAACGCCAAGGTCAAGCGCGCTTTGGCTTGTCCACTTGCCAGTGCCTTTTTGGCCGGCTGTGTCAAGAATGACATCCACCAGCGGTTTGCCTGTTTCATCATCTTTTTTCGTGAAAATGTCAGCTGTAATTTCGATTAGGTAGCTGTCAAGCTCTCCTTTATTCCAATCGGCAAATACTTCATGAAGCTCATCTGCACTTAATCCTAGCACATGTTTTAATAGGAAATAGGATTCAGAAATAAGCTGCATATCGCCGTATTCGATTCCATTATGGACCATTTTCACATAATGGCCAGCCCCATCCGGACCGATATAAGTTGTGCAGGCTTCGCCATCTACTTTTGCTGCGATGTCTTTAAAAATTGGTGCCACTAGCTCATATGCTTCTTTTTGTCCGCCAGGCATGATAGAAGGGCCCTTCAAGGCGCCTTCTTCTCCGCCGGATACACCCGTACCGATGAAATGGATGCCAAGCTCGCTTAACTCCTTGTTGCGGCGCTGTGTATCCACAAAGAACGTATTTCCTCCGTCGATAAGGATATCACCTTTATCCAAAAGCGGTTTTAGCTGTTCAATCGTTGCATCTGTTGGACCTCCCGCTTTTACCATAAGCATGATTTTGCGAGGTTTTTCCAAAGAGTCAACAAACTCTTCAATTGTATATGTACCTTTAAAATTTCTGCCTTCTACCTCTTTAAGCATTTCATCCGTTTTTTCACGTGAACGGTTATATACAGATACAGTGTATCCTCTGCTTTCAATATTCATGGCAAGGTTTTTGCCCATGACCGCTAAACCGATAACACCAAACTGTGATTTCGTCATATTCGATAACTTCCCTTCTACCCTTTATCTGCGTAAATTAAGTGTTCAAAAAGGAGAACAAAAAAACCGCTATTTTCACCGGCGAATTTCTGAACATCCCCAAAAAAGAATCCACTATACTTTAGCAAGATTCCTGCCCTTATTCAACTTTCCTGTCTTAGTTTTGCATATTATCGCAAGAAAAAATCATGATTTATCATCTTTTTCTTCTTTCGGTTTCCTCATTGGATGACTATTATGCAAAAAATCTTTATTAAAGCTTGTGTCCGTGCCAATTTTCGGCACCTGGATGTTTATTTCTGATAGAGTGCCTGCATGGTCAATGATCTTGGAGCCGTATTTTTTTCGTAAAAGGTTCATTGTTTGAAAAAGCGGCTCCTTTTTGGCATCTTTTTCGTAGCTGAACAGATCCAGCTGTTTGACAGCCTGCTGGGGCTCGACAAGGTCGGTCCCTGTTATGCCGAGCAGCCTGACTGCATTTCCGTTCCAATGCTTGATAAATAGTTCTTTTGCGATTTTAAAAATCTCATCATCCTGCTGAATGGGATTTTTAAGCTTCCGGCTTCTTGTGATTGTTTTACGGTCCTTGTACCTGATTGTAATGCCAAGCGATGTCGCCAAAACCTTCTTCCTTTTCAATCTGGAAGAGACCTGTCCGGCCAATTTTTCAAAAACCTGCAGGAGCTCCCTCTGGTTTGTAACGTCCCTTGGCAGAGTGGTCGAATTTCCTACACTTTTAAATTCGGCTGCTGAATCAGGATCGACCTTCCTGCTATCGTTGCCATTCGCTTTTTGCTTTAAGCGAGGCCCATTGATTCCCAGAGCGGCTTTTAACTGTACTTCATCCGCTTTTGCTAAATCGCCAATTGTGGTGATCTTGAGATTGCGGAGCTTTTCACCAGTTTTCTTGCCAACACCATGCATCTCTTCCACTTCCATCGGCCAAAGAATATGGGGAACATCTCGTTTTCGGAGAACCGTAATCCCCATTGGCTTTTTCATATCAGACCCCATCTTGGCTAAAAATTTATTGGGTGCAATGCCAATGCTGCAGGGCAAATCAAGCTGCTGGAAAATTTGCTTTTGAATGGTTTCGGCGATTTCTAAAGGGCTTCCAAACTCATAGCTGTCTGTTATATCCACATAGCCTTCATCAATCGATACCGGCTCTACAAGGACTGAATATTCACGTAAAATATCAAACATCCCCATTGAAGCGGCACGATATCTCTCAAAGTTTGGTTTCATAATGATCAGCTGGGGGCAGAGCTTTTTGGCTTCCCACAATGGCATCGTTGTCTTAACGCCAAAGCTCCTTGCCTCATAGCTGCAAGTGACAATAATTCCCCGCCGCTCCTCCGGATTACCCGCGATCGCCAAAGGCTTGCCCTTTAATGATGGATCATAAGCCATTTCAACCGAGGCATAAAAACTATTCATATCAACATGGAGGATAACTCTCCCGTTTTTTGGATACATATGTTTCATGCCGGCACTTCCCTGTCCCTTAATCTTATTCTATTTTAACAGAATAACAGCGTTTCTATCACGTACCGGCTTTTGCATAAAAAATAAAAACAGAGAACCTGTAATTCCCTGTTTTCATTTCAGAATTATGCTGTTGTTTGCTGAGATTTTATATAATCCTTTATCTCCCGTACTCCTTCAAGGGATTCAACTAATTTAAATGGGTCAATCAGCGTAATCAGCCGTGCATCCATATTGGCCACACCAGTAAAGTAATTGGTTTTCTGATAGGCGATCAAGCCGGGCTGTTTCAGGTTACCTGAAGGAATATCGAGAATCTCCTTCGCTTCATTAACAAGAACAGCGAATGAAAGCTCTTCAGTTTGCAGTACGATCATTCTGGACAGTTCAGTTTCCTGAATTGTTCGGCTGTAAAGAATGCTTTCAGAGTCAACAACAGGAATTAGCTCTCCTCTTACTTTAGCAATTCCTTTCATATAATGCGGCAAATGCGGAATCGGTGTGATTCCTTCCACTTTTTCGATTGAAATAACAAAAGGAATTGGAATCGCATATTCCTCTTTTCCTACCCGGAACACGACAACTTTATTAATCGCAGTCATTCCTAAGCCTCCTCGAGCAACACTTATGTATATAACTAATATATCATAGCCATTATTTTCTAACTAGTCCAGATGGTCCATATCTGCAGATTAATTAAGATTATGTCTCTGTTAAACTTGCCTGTTGATTTCCGCTCAAGAAGCTCAGCGAACGCGGGCGGTCCGACGCTCCTCGGCGCTTTCGCGCCTGTGGAGTCTCCCTTTGACTCGCTTCTCCCGCAGGACTTTGAATAAACATCCTCGGATAAGCACCGCACGAAGAAAATGCGAATGCATTTTTGAGGAGCTCGCGCCTTCCACTCCAATCAACAGGGTACCCAAAGTCAATATTGAACTTTAACACAGCCAAGATTATAAAAACAAAAAAAGAGAACCGTTCTAGGTTCCCTTTCCGATAAATTAGGCTGATACTTCTTCGATAATAGCAATCACCATTTCAGCCAGTTTATTCAATTCTTCAATTGGCATGCGCTCATTTGTTGTATGAATTTCTTCGTACCCTACAGCAAGGTTGACTGTCGGGATGCCAAAGCCAGCGATTACGTTGGCATCACTGCCACCGCCGCTATGAAGAAGCTCTGAGCTGCGACCAATTTTAGCAGCGGCTTTTCGTGCTAATTCTACTACATGGTCGCCTTCACCAAATTTAAAGCCCGGGTACATAACCTGTACATCAACTTCTGCTCTGCCGCCCATTTCATCTGCAGCACTTTCGAATGCTTCCTTCATCTTGGCTACTTGCTGTTCCATTTTTTCAGGAATTAAAGAACGTGCTTCAGCAAGAATATCAACATGGTCGCAGACGATATTCGTCTGCTGTCCACCTTCAAAGCGTCCGATATTGGCAGTTGTTTCTTTATCAATGCGTCCTAATGGCATTCTGGAAATGGCCTTGGCCGCCATTGTAATAGCAGAAATGCCCTTTTCAGGTGCTACGCCAGCATGTGCAGTTTTACCAAGAATTGCAGCCTTCACTTTAGCCTGGGTTGGAGCTGCAACAATGATGTTGCCGACTTTTCCGTCACTATCAAGCGCGTAGCCGTATTTCGCCTTCACAAGGGATGGATCGAGTGCCTTGGCTCCCACCAAACCGGATTCTTCACCAACTGTGATAATGAATTGAATTGTTCCATGAGTAATGTTCTGCTCTTTTAATACCTTAACAATTTCAAGCATAACAGCAAGGCCTGCCTTGTCGTCCGCTCCCAAAATGGTTGTTCCGTCCGTTACGACATATCCATCCTTGATGGAAGGCTTAATACCCTTACCAGGAACCACCGTGTCCATGTGAGACGTGAAATAAATAGTATCCACGCCTTCTTTTGTTCCCTGCAGGGTACAAATTAAGTTGCCTGCTCCATGGCCAGTTTTGGCTGTTGTATCATCTTCGTACACCTCAACACCAAGATCCCTGAATTTTTTCTTTAGAACTTTCGCAATTTGAGCTTCATGCTTTGTTTCCGAATCAATCTGCACGAGTTCCAGAAATTCGTTCAATAAACGTTCCTCATTAATCATTTATGTACAAACCTCCAAATTAAATGCTTACTAGGCAAGTATAACCCCAATATTTATGCACAGCAAATCAGGATTCTCTTATAGCGGGATATTTCCATGCTTTTTATGCGGTCTGGTTTCTTTTTTATTGCGCAGCATTTCAAGTGCCTGAACAAGCTTTATTCTAGTTTCACGCGGGTCTATGACATCATCGACCATGCCTCTGCTTGCCGCAACATATGGATTGGCAAACTTTTCTCTATACTCTTCAATTTTTTGCGCTCTTGTTGCTTCCGGATCTTCACTGTTTTGGATTTCCCTTGCAAAAATTATATTGGCTGCCCCCTGTGGACCCATTACAGCCACTTCCGCATTCGGCCATGCATATACAAGGTCTGCACCAATCGATTTACTGTTCAATGCAACATATGCTCCGCCAAAGGCCTTCCTTAAAATGACAGTTAGCTTGGGTACAGTCGCTTCTGAATAGGCATATAGAATCTTTGCCCCGTGCCGGATAATACCGCCATGCTCTTGCTTAACACCTGGGAAAAACCCTGTAACGTCTTCAAAGGTGATGAGTGGAATATTAAAGGAATCACAAAACCGGATAAAGCGTGATGCCTTATCAGAAGAATCAATATCAAGACCGCCTGCCATTACCTTCGGCTGATTGCATACAAGCCCAACAGTTTCCCCCTTGATTCTCGCTAAACCTACTACAATATTTTTAGCAAAATCCTGCTGGACCTCCATAAACGTATCCTCATCGACAACCTGTTCAATGACTTTTCTGACATCATAAGGGCGGAGGGCGTCAAAAGGAATAACATCCGTCAAATCCGGACGATAATCTTCATCCTCGTCTTTTTCTGCCATTGGCGGCTTTTCCTCATTATTTTGCGGCAAGTAGCTTAAAAGCCTGCGCACCTGCTCAATAACTCCTTCTTCGGACTCCCCTCTAAAGTGTGCGTTTCCGCTGATCGAGTTATGCACCCTTGCACCGCCCAGATCTTCAGGTGAAATTTTCTCCCCAGTTACCGTTTCAATAACCTTTGGGCCAGTGATGAACATCTGGCTTGTTTTTTCCACCATGAATACGAAATCGGTAATAGCAGGAGAGTAGACGGCCCCCCCGGCACAAGGCCCCATGATGACTGAAATCTGCGGAATAACCCCTGAGTAAATGGAATTCCGGTAAAAGATATGGCCGTACCCGTCAAGTGAAACAACGCCTTCCTGGATTCTCGCTCCTCCGGAATCATTCAATCCTACAAATGGAGCACCATTTTCAGCTGCCAAATCCATAACATTCGCAATCTTCTTTGCATGCATTTCCCCCAGTGCCCCTCCAAAAACTGTAAAATCCTGAGAGAATAAAAAGATTGGTCTTCCGTTTACTTTTCCATAGCCAGTTACAACACCGTCCCCAGGACCTTTCTGATTTTCCAGTCCAAAATCGGTGCTGCGGTGTTCAATAAATGGATTCAGCTCAACAAAGGTTCCCGGATCTACTAATAGATCAATTCGCTCACGGGCAGTCAGCTTCCCTTTTTCATGCTGCTTTTGTATACGCTCATCTCCGCCGCCCAATTCAACTTCCCTGCGGCGATCGTATAATTCATTAATTTTTTCATAGATGTCTGCCATGCTTTATTTCAATCCTTTCTTTTCACAAAATTCATATAGAATGCCACCAGTCGACTTTGGATGCATAAAAGCTACCTGTGCACCGCCCGCTCCAGGCTTTGGTGTATCCTGAAGCATTCTGATCCCCTTCTCCTTCATTTCATTGATACGCTCCTGGATGCTGTCGACACCTAATGCCACATGATGAAGGCCTTCTCCGCGCTTTTCAATAAATTGGGCAATCGGACTTTCGGGGCTGGTTGGCTCCAATAACTCCAGTTTGGTTTCACCTGCTTTTATGAAAGCAACCTTTACTCCCTGGCTTTCCACTTCCTCAATCCCAAGGAACGGCAGCTGAAGAGTTTCTGTGTAAAATGGAAGCGCTTTATCCAAAGATCTGACAGCAATCCCTATATGGTCCACCTTTTTGATCACTAATTTCTCCTCCTATGAATGTCGAAAGATTGTATAATCTTATTCCCATAAAAAACGGGCAGTTTAAGGTCTATTATTTAATTATTCGTCAAAAATGTCGAAAATCCTTTTAAAAATTGAGCGGTTGTTCAATTTGAAAATTCTTAGTAAAATAATATTAAAGAATTTGGGCGAGGAGGCATAGAATGTCTAACAAAAAATTGATGAAATTGGTTGTATATTTAATGATATTTGCCATGCTAGCATCAACCCTTATTATGGGTGTGGCGATGTTTTTTTAATAAAATGAGATAATTCCTGATATATAAGCGAGAAGTGCTTTATAAACTTCTCGCTTTTGTTTTTGGCTTTTTTTATGGATAGCATTTATAGAGATTTTCTAGTATGTTTTACGTTTTATCTAACATATTTCTTGTTTTATCTAGCATCCGCTAATTTTTATCTAACAAGTTTTTTAATTTATCTAGCATAATCTACATTTTATCTGGCATCTGGCATCTGGGACAGTGTGAACCGGCAGTCAGCCCTGCAGAAAAGAAAGAGCTGCCCCAAATGAGGTGCAGCCCTTTATTGTTTTATATAACCTTCATCTATCGCCCCGTAATCCCTGCCAAGTTCCTCGAAGCTTTTGGCTGAAGTAACAACTAGGATCTTGGTTCCGATCGGAACATATTCGTAAAGCGATTCGACTGCCTCATTCTGCATTCTGATACACCCCTGGGAAACGTATTTCCCAATGGAGGATGGATCATTGGTTCCATGAATGCCGTAAATCCTTCCATCTGTATCCGCTGCATCAAAACCGATCCATCTAGTCCCCAGAGGATTATTCGGGTCGCCGCCCTTTATATCTCTCTTTCGGTAATAAGGGTCGGCCGCCTTTATGGTCACTGTAAAAAAGCCTTCAGGCGTGAGGTCCTCCGTCTTTCCTGTTGCCGCTGTGATGACTGTTTGGACTTTACTGTCCTGTATAAATGCTACTTCATTCGTTTTTTTATTTACAATTAAAAAGGGATCTCCCGGCAGCGGGTTTGGCCCAAGTGGCCAGAGCGGGAAAAAAGAAAAAAGCATAACCGCTGCTGCAGCAAGCTTAAGCATGTAAAATCACGCTCCCGTTCATTTCCCTTAGCTTGCTTCAGCAGGCTCGCTTTGATTCATTTCCCTGTCTTTCAATCCCTTAAATGAGCTCTTAATAATCAAGTATTGTTCCATTTCTTTTACAAAATGAAGAAGGGCGGCACGAGCTTCGAATTCCTCCCTCGTCTTCGGAAGCTCCATGTCTTCAAAAGAAACCCTCATTCGATACAACTTTTCCAGGAATTGAATGGCCGTATTCCCCGGATGAATATGTTCCGATAGTTCTTCGATAAAATCAGCAATCATCTCCCCCTGTTCCACCGTAAGGGAAATGGAGGTTACACTCGGAAGGACACGTTCGATGATTTCAAATTGTTTTTCCCGCATTTTAAAGTAGTTATAGTATAAATTATCATTTCTTAGAAAATGGTTCTCGACATCCCTGAAAGCCAGTGTTTTTGCCTCATCAATCAATTCCATTGTCTCAGTTATTTCCCTGCCGTCCCATTTGCTTTCATTGGTCCGTAAATAAATGACAATTTCATCAAAGATGATCTTAAAGTTTTCTTCTATTTGCAGACGATACTCCTTTAATTTAGAATCAAGGCTTGGCATATAGAGATTAGCGATTAGCGCCACACCAATACCGACAATAATAATGCCCGATTCATTTAGAAGGAGTTCCTTCGTCACATCCCCCGCAGAATAAATATGGAGGATGATTACTGAGCTTGTGACAATGCCATCACTCACTTTTACCATAACAGCAGTGGGAATAAAAAACAGAAGCAGCAGCCCGACCACCAGGGGATGATAGGCAACTCCCTCAAAAAAAAGAGAAGAGAATGCCATTGCCATTAAACAGGCAAAAAAACGATCCCAGGAAGCACGCAGTGATTTTTTCTTTGTTACTTTTATGCAAAGGATCGTTAAAATGCCTGCTGAAACGAAATTATCCAACTGCAGCATCTGTGCAATCATAATGCTAATGGAGGTACCCAACGCAGTTTTAATCGTTCTATAGCCGATTTTGTACTTCATATTGTCAAACTCCTATGTTTATCTGCCAATTTAAAATTGGGAATAGAAAGCAGATTATCTTCAAAGCCATTTATATAGCAAGAGAAGATGATCCTATTGACCATCTTCTCCCATAAGCATATATCGATTATAGCATCTTTTGCAAGAAATCCCTTGCACGGTCACTGGCCGGATTAGAAAAGAACTCTTTTGGCGCAGCATCCTCTACAAGCACCCCGCCATCCAGGAAGAGTACCCGGTCAGCTACTTCCCGTGCAAAGCCCATTTCATGGGTAACAATAGCCATTGTCATTCCAGTATGGGCTAATGCTTTCATGACCTCCAGCACTTCCTTCACCATTTCAGGATCAAGCGCTGATGTCGGTTCGTCAAAAAGCATCACATCCGGCTGCATAGCTAGAGCTCTAGCAATAGCTACCCTTTGTTTCTGGCCGCCGGATAATCGGTTGGGATACTCATGTGCTTTAGCGGACAAACCAACCTTTTCCAAAAGTTCAAGCCCGATTTTCTCTGCTTCCTGCTTGGAAATTCCATTTACTTTTACAGGAGCATAAGTAAGATTTTGCAAAACTGTTTTATGAGGAAATAGGTGAAAGTGCTGGAAAACCATGCCGACATTCTGGCGTACCTTCATAATATTTGTACTTTTATCTGTAATGTCCTGTCCATTGATCAGGATCCGGCCATCTGTTGGGGCTTCCAGCAGATTGATGCAGCGGAGAAAGGTTGACTTACCTGAGCCAGAGGGACCGATAATGGCAACGACTTCACCGTCCTTAATGCTTGTAGATATTCCTTTAAGCACTTCCAGTTTACCGAAACTCTTATGCAAATTTTCCACTTTAATCACTGCGTCTCATTCTCCTTTCAATCCCTTTGCCAAGCAGAGTCAGGATCATGACCATAATATAATAGATCAAACCGGCAATCAGAATCGGTTCAAAGTAAGAAAATTTCTCACCGCCAACAATATAAGCACGGCGCATGACATCGGTAACCCCGATAACCGTAACGATTGCGGATTCCTTTGTAAGGGTAATAAACTCGTTCATCAAAGCAGGCAGAATATTTTTCATCGCCTGCGGAAGGATGATATCCATCATTGCCGGCCTATATGGAACACCCAGAGCCATCGCCGCTTCGCTCTGCCCTTTATCAACGGCCAGGATACCGGCACGGATAATCTCCGAAATATAGGCAGCCGAATTTAGTCCAAAAGAAAGAACGGCTGCAGTCGATGGATCAATTTTATAGCCAATCAGCTGTGGAGACCCATAGTAAATCAGCATCAGCTGGAGTACAAGCGGTGTCCCTCTGAAAACGGATGTATATGCATCTGCAATCCATCCGAGAAATTTAAATCTGCTAATTTTAAAGAATGATAATACGATGCCTAATACAAATCCCAATATACCTGCAAGAGAAACAATTTGGAGTGTTACGCCAATGCCCTTAAGTATATAAGGAAGGGAGGGAATGAACTGCTGAAAATCCAGATTCACTTTCTTTCCATCCTCTCTTTTAGTAAATTAATTTTTTTAGCTTCATGGAAGAATAAAGCGTCCAAAGGAAGAATGCCTTGGACGCCAAATCCCAACAAATTATTTATTATCAAACCATTTAACGATAAGCTCTTCCAATTCACCATTTTCTTTCATTTTTACAAGTTCTGCATTAAACTCTTCAGTTAGCTCGCTTCCTTTAGGAAAAGCAATGGCAGAGCCAGCTTCCTGTTCATCTTCTTCGATCGTAAAGCCTGCAAGATCTTCATTTTTTTCAAAGTAGCCTTTTGCAACGGTGTCTTCAATGATGGCAGCATCAAAACGTCCTGCCAGAATTTCCTGAACCAATTCAGGGATGCGGTTGCGGTTTTCAACAGTCAAGTCAACTGTCTCAGCAATTTCTTCTGCTTTATCAGCTTGAATCGAAGCTAGCTGTACCCCTACTGTTTTGCCGTTCAAATCTTCAAGTGACTCAATGCCGCTGTCTTTTTCAGATACAATCATATGGCTCGCTGTATAATATACATCGCTGAAATCAACGTTTTTCTTACGCTCATCAGTTGGCGTCATGCCAGCCAGCACAAAATCAACCTGGCTCGTTTCCAATGCAGGAATCAATCCATTAAAGTCCATATCCTTCACTTGAATCTCATAGCCTAACTTTTCGGCAATAGCCTTAGCCAAATCAACATCAAATCCAATAATTTCTTCGCCTTTTGCAGAATCTACATATTCAAATGGCGGATAATCAGCTGAAGTACCCATTACTAAAACTTTTTTATCAGACTCTTTTTCCCCTGATCCATTTCCTGAATCTTTCTCACTAGTACCGCAAGCAGCCAATAAACCTACTAAAAGGACGCTCATAGCTAGCATGATGACTTTTTTCATTTTGTATTCCCCCTATATATTCTAAAAAAAATTTTGAAATAATAGTATTAATTATTCACTAAAATGAATTTTAACAGATTTTTATATTTATGCAATAAAATTTTTAAATATAAATTAGAAGTTCTACTATTCTGATAAATGAGAGCGTTTTTAAAAAGTTTATAAATAAAAAAAGCCCCAAAACTGGGGCTTTTCGCAATTATAGCTCTTCGCAATACTTCTCGTAGGCATCCTGCAATTTTTGTACAACAGCCATTGGTTCATGGCCTTCAATATCATGGCGCTCAATCATTGTGCATAATTCACCATCTTTAAGCAGCGCAAAAGATGGTGATGAAGGCGGATAACCAGTAAAATAAGATCTTGCTTTTTCCGTCGCTTCCTTATCCTGGCCGGCAAACACAGTTACCAGATGGTCAGGTCGCTTATCATAATGCAAGGAATGAGCAGCCGCCGGACGGGCAATCCCGCCAGCACATCCACATACAGAATTGACCATTACAAGTGTAGTCCCTTTTTTGTTAAGGACCTCATCCACTTCTTCCGGAGTAGTTAATTCTGTATAGCCCGCATGCACGATTTCCTGGCGCGCCTGCTTAACGACATCATTCATAAATAAATTAAAATCCATATTCATATTTGATCTCTCCTCTTCTGAGTAAAGTTAGTGACTATATACATAATACCAATACAGGAACAAAATTTACAATCACGACAATTTTTCACAAAAAAAAGTTTAGCTTCCTGATAAAGGGGAATGATAAAAGTACAGCTAGATCCATACCCCTAAACTCCCTAGATTCGCCAGTGCCATTAAGGCACTGGCCATTTTTTTCATCCTTTTTTATGTAAAAAGCTGCCCTTTTGCCAGGGCAGCTTTCTTCAATTATTTTTTAGAATACACATTAAATAATTCTTCAACTGCCGAGGTAACGGTCCGGTTTCCGGCAATTACTTCATTTTCTATTCTAGGCAGGAGAGGTTTGACATCAGGATCATAAAAAAAGCTGAACTGAAGCTGATCCATGATCATTGAGTGAATCCATTCTTTGGTCTGCAGCCTTCTTCTTTCTTCAAATACGCCTGATTTTTTTGTATTCTCTTCAAACCTGCTGATCATTTCCCATATCTCCCGGATTCCCTCGTTTAAGGTAGATGAACAGGTATAGGCTTTTGTTTGCCAGCCTTTGGTGGCTGGCTGAAGAAAGTGGAGGATGCGGTCATATTCCGCTTTCGTTTTTTCGGCCAGCTTCTTATTGAGGCCATCCGCTTTATTTACAATAACTGCATCTGCCAATTCCATAATGCCTTTTTTCATGCCCTGCAATTCATCTCCAGCCCCTGTCAAGGTCAAGAGCATAAAAAAGTCCACCATATCCCTTACAATAACTTCGCTCTGCCCGACACCAACCGTTTCAACCAGGATAACATCAAAGCCTGCTGCTTCGCATAGCAGCATTGTTTCCCTTGTTTTCCTGTGAACTCCGCCAAGCTTTCCTGAAGACGGAGAAGGCCTTATAAAAGCATTCGGGTTTCTTGAAAGCTGCTCCATCCTCGTTTTATCGCCAAGAATGCTCCCGCCGCTCAAGCTGGAACTGGGATCGACAGCGAGAACGGCAACCTTCAACCCTGAATCACATAAGAACGTGCCGAAAGATTCAATGAACGTGCTCTTTCCCGCACCAGGCACACCTGTAATGCCAATCCGCAGAGAGTTTCCTGAATGGGGCAGAAGTTTCTGAAGCAGTTCCTGGGCATGGCGAAAGTGATGCTCCGCGTTGCTTTCGATCAGGGTGATGGCACGGGCAAGCAAGCTGCGCTCACCCTTCAGGATGCCTTCTTCCAAAACGTTAAGATCAGGCAAAGAGGGAGACTTTTTCTGAAAACGTCCTTTTTTCACAAATTGCTGAGATGATTCTCCAGTCTCCACTCCTTTGCGGACGATACTTGTAAAATTGTCTGCTTTTTTTTCATCAAACCACTCAGGCTTCTTATCAGGCATTTACTGGGTCACTTCCTCATACCCGAGGCGGCTGTAAATTTCTCTGATGACTTTTTGGGCAGCCACAGGAATCACTGTACCCGGGCCAAAAATGGCAGAAGCCCCGTGCTCATATAGATAATCGTAGTCCTGCGCCGGAATGACCCCGCCAATCACGACCATAATATCATCCCTGCCCAGCTTTTTGAGTTCCTCAATAAGCTGCGGAAGAAGTGTTTTATGGCCGGCTGCAAGTGAACTGATTCCTATCACATGGACATCATTTTCAACGGCCTGCATCGCTGTTTCTTCAGGTGTCTGGAAAAGAGGGCCGATATCCACATCAAATCCAAGGTCAGCAAATGCGGTTGAAATAACCTTTGCACCTCTATCATGTCCGTCCTGTCCCATCTTGGCAATCAAAATTCTAGGTCTTCTTCCTTCATTCTCAAGGAATTCGTCGGTCATTTGTTTCACTTCTGCAATTTCTTCTTCATTTGAAAAAGCAGAGCTGTATACACCGCTGATCGAACGGATAATCGCTTTATGGCGGTTTGCCACCTTTTCAATCGCTTCAGAGACTTCACCAAGCGTTGCCCTGACTCTTGCTGCCTTTACTGCCAGCTCAAGCAGGTTCCCTTCACCAGTCTCTGCTGCTCTGGTAATGGCGTTCAAAGCTTCTGATACTTTTTCATTGTCACGGGAGGCTTTGAGACGCTCCAGCTTTTCAATTTGCTTTAAGCGGACAGCTGTATTATCAATATCCAGAATTTCAATCGGATCTTCTTTTTCCAAACGGTATTGATTAACACCAATGATGGTTTCTTTGCCTGAATCGATCTGCGCCTGCCTCCTGGCTGCCGCTTCTTCAATTCTCATTTTGGGCAGTCCAGTTTCAATCGCCTTTGCCATACCGCCCAGATTTTCGATTTCTTCAATATGCTCCCATGCACGCTTAATTAATTGGTCTGTCAAAGCTTCTACATAATAAGAGCCGCCCCATGGATCAATTACATTCGTAATTCCTGTTTCTTCCTGAAGATATAGCTGAGTATTCCTTGCAATGCGGGCTGAGAAATCAGTCGGCAATGCGATGGCTTCATCCAGTGCATTCGTATGAAGGGATTGCGTGTGGCCCATGGCCGCAGCATGTGCTTCTATAAGAGTCCTGGTTACATTATTGTATGGGTCCTGCTCCGTTAAACTCCAGCCCGAAGTTTGGGAATGCGTCCTGAGAGCCATGGATTTTGAATTTTCCGGCTCAAAGGTTTTCATCATTTTTGCCCATATATAGCGGGCTGCCCTCATTTTCGCCACTTCCATAAAGTAATTCATGCCGATTGCCCAGAAAAACGAAAGCCTTGGTGCGAATGAATCGATATCAATGCCGGCTTTAAGTCCAGTTCTTACGTATTCCAATCCATCTGCCAGCGTGTAGGCCAGTTCGATGTCAGCAGGAGCTCCCGCTTCCTGCATGTGATAGCCCGAAATACTGATGCTATTGAACTTAGGCATGTATTTGGATGTATATTCGAATATATCGGCTATGATTTTCATGGACATTTCCGGCGGGTAAATATAGGTGTTCCGTACCATATACTCTTTTAAAATATCATTTTGAATCGTCCCTGAAAGCTTTTCCTGGCTGACTCCCTGTTCTTCCGCTGTGACGATATAGAAGGCCATTACCGGCAAAACAGCTCCGTTCATCGTCATGGATACAGACATCCTGTCCAAGGGAATTCCATCAAAAAGTGTTTTCATATCAAGTATGGAATCAATCGCTACCCCTGCTTTTCCAACATCCCCTACTACTCTGGGATGATCGGAATCATAGCCTCTATGTGTAGCTAAGTCGAAAGCAACAGATAAGCCCTTTTGCCCCATCGCAAGATTGCGGCGATAAAAAGCATTGCTTTCCTCAGCTGTAGAAAATCCGGCATACTGGCGGACTGTCCAAGGTCTGTTCACATACATGGTTGCGTATGGCCCTCTCGTATAGGGGGGCAGCCCAGGCTTATCATTAAGATGCTGTAAACCTTTAAGATCTTCTTCTGTATATAATGGCTTAATCTTAATTTGTTCATTTGTTTCAAAAAGAAGATTGTCAATAGTTTGATTGATTTCTTCCTCCGCTTTACTTTTCCAGTCCTCTTTAGTTGCTTGTTTCTTACCAGAAATGTTTATGCTTTTAAAGTCCGGTTTATTGGCCATTGCTTGCCACCTCCAATTCGTTCAGAAGACTCAAGAGAGTTTCATAGCAATTGCTTTTAATATGGACAAATCCTTTAACGCCCGCTGCAGTATACTCCGACTGTTTGCTTTCTTCCGGGAGACCTGCTAAGAAAAGTTCAGTATCCGGAAAAGCTTCTTTAACATATTTGATAATAGGAAGAGCCATGCCGTCATATTGCTCATTTGATCCGCAAATAAAATAGTGCCTGCAGTTTGATTCTTTTATAAAGGCTGCAGCTGTTTCCGGTTCTTCCACCGATTCACTTTTGACAGCTCTTATTGCCCCTGGTGCCAAAAAGCCTGTAATAAAATCCGCCCGTGCTTTATGGTCCTTCAGCGGTCCAAGGCAAATAAGCCCTGCTTCCGGATTAATGCCTTTTCTGCTTAAATTTTCAGAGGCCCTGCGCAAGCTTTCATACGATTCGGAAAGGCGAATTTGAGGAATAGGCTGGATAACGCCGCTATTCTTTGGGACAGTTTTAATTTGAAGCGGCTTGTCATCCAAATTGGCATAAATATTTGTTCCGATTATACTTTGTTTTCGCGTTTCGATATCTTGTTTCCGCTTCTCAAGGACTTGCGAAATCTGTTCCTGTACCCACCCGGATTTCAAGGCTTCAGCCATTCCATCACGCTCTTCAATCTCAAGGAAAAGAGCCCAGGCTTTTTCAGTGAGTTCATTCGTCAGGTGCTCAACGTACCAGGAACCGCCTGCCGGGTCCGAAACCTTAAGCAAATTGACTTCCTCCTTTAATATCAGCTGCGTATTACGGGCAGTCCGGTCACCCAGGAGAGAATCACTTGCTTCCGGTTCATTATACGGACTCACATGAAGGTATTGGACTCCGCCTAAAACAGCTGCAAACGATTCATTTCCTGCTCTCAGCATATTTACATAAGGATCATAGGCTGACTTTGAAAAAAATGAAGTTTCAGCCGAAATAACCATTTTTTTGCTATCCTTTGAAGCACCATATGCGTCTGCCACTTTACTCCATAAAACCCTTGCGGCGCGCAGCTTGGCTATTTCCATAAAAAAGTTCGAGCCAATGGAAAACTTAAATACCATTTTAGACAAAATGTCCTCGAGGTTTTGCCCTTTATCAAGAAAATACTGAAGGTGATTCACTCCGGAAGCAACTGCAAATGCAAGCTCCTGGACTGCATTTGCTCCGCCATTATGATAGACCGCAGAATCGGCCAAGATCGTTTTAAGCTTTGGCATTTTTTCTGCTGCCAGGCTGATTGTATCAATCCATTGATCATATGCTTCATCGATTGAGCGATCGTTCAATTTTGCTGCAGCGGCAGCAGCCAGTGGATCGCAGGCAATATATCCCGAAATTATTTCACTGTCTTCCAATTTTGCAAGTTCCTCAATCAATAGCTTCTGATTCTGGTAAGCCTCAACGCAGAAAGGATGATTTTTATAAAGACCTCCAACTTTCTGGCTTATCTCGTTAAGGTCTTCCAATTGATCCGGGTGGAAAGCAAGAGCAGTCTGCCCTTTTTCTGTGGCTGCAAGAAGCTTTTCTGATAACTCATCAGTGGTTAAGGCACTAATTTTTTGTGCGACCTTCCATTCTTCTGACAAGTATCCTCCGGCATTTGATCCTCTTCTGAAATCAGCTTCACCAGGATACTGTGATAATGTATGTGCCTCCACATCCTCTTTTGAATAAAGCGGTTTCAATTTTATGTTTTCATATGTAGTTTTAGACAATAATTCAACGGACTTTCCTTTGAGTGTTTTTTCCGCATTTTGTTTCCAGTCTTCCATTGTCTGTTCCGGAAATCTTGCTTCCATCATTTTTTTAAATGACATAATAGGCTGCCATATAACTGACAGCGTTCCCCTCCCCTCACTAATGAAACAGGCTGTCACGGCACTGCGGCTTAAAAAAGAGCATGAGACGCAGTATTCAATTATATTAAAATTCAAAATTCTTTATATAACCATTTTAGTATACATATTGGAAACAAGCAATGAACATCGAATCTTTTAGGACTTTCTGTCTCCCGCTAATAAATAAACCACTGCCCTGGGGCAGCGGTTCAATTTCACATTAATATACAGATGTATTTTCCTTGGCCGTGTTCTCAAGAATTTCTTTAACACGCTGCAGGAAGCGGCCGCAAACAAGTCCGTCCAATACACGGTGGTCCAGCGACATACAAAGGTTCACCATATCACGGACAGCAATCATGCCATTGTTCATAACCACTGGACGCTTGACGATGGATTCAACCTGCAAAATCGCCGCCTGCGGGTAATTGATAATGCCCATTGATTGGACAGAACCGAATGATCCCGTGTTATTAACTGTAAAAGTGCCGCCCTGCATTTCAGCGGAAGTCAGTTTTCCTGTGCGGACCTTTACTGCAAGCTCATTGATTTCACGGGCAATCCCTTTAATTGTTTTTTCGTCTGCAGCTTTGATGACAGGAACAAATAAGGCATCATCAGTAGCAACAGCAATGGAGATATTTATATCTTTCTTCTGGATAATTTTATCTCCAGCCCACATTGAATTAATTTGCGGGAATTCCTTTAGAGCCTGTGCGACAGCTTTTACGAAGAAAGCAAAAAATGTAAGGTTAAAGCCTTCTTTTTGCTTAAATTCACCTTTGATGCTGTTGCGGTATTCAACCAGGTTTGTAACATCCACTTCCATCATGGTCCATGCATGGGGCGCCTCATGCTTGCTTCGAAGCATGTTGGCTGCAATTGCTTTACGGACTCCTGTAACAGGAATCTCAATATCTCCCGGCATTACCGGCACATTTGGAGCAGGCGCTGCCTGTTTGGCTGGGGCAGCCGGTGCAGAAGGGGCTGCTGCTGCAGCTGGCACTTCTGTCTGGGACGGTGCTGCTGGTGCAGTATCACCTGTTGGAATATTCCCTGACTCAATGATTTTCATAAGGTCTTTTCGGGTAATACGCCCGCCGCCGCCAGTACCTGTGACCTGATTTAAATCAATTCCATGTTCCTGGGACAGTTTCAAAACCGCAGGAGAATAGCGGACTCCCTTTGGACTTTCTGCCTTAGCCGAGGTGGCTGGAGCAGAAGCCGCTGTATTTCCGGCTGATTGTACAGGTGCTGCCTTTTCTTCCGTTTTAGGCTCGGATGCCGCTGCTGGAGCTGCTTCACCGCCGCCTTCTGTTTCAATCGTCAGGATTACCTGGCCAACTTCATAGGTTTCACCTTCTTCGGCGATCAATTCCTTGATCACTCCTGTAAAAGAAGATGGCACTTCGGCATTTACTTTATCCGTCATGACTTCTGCAAGCGGATCATATTTATTTACTTTATCTCCAACGGAAACCAGCCATTTGCTGATCGTACCTTCTGTTACACTCTCCCCTAGTTGGGGCATTTTAATTTGCTCGATAGCCAATGGGTATACCTCCTTCTAGCTACCCGCACAATGCGGGATATACAGACTGTGCAGTTTTTTTCTGTATGATTCTTAAAAAGGCTCATATCAGAAACAGCTGCAGCCAAATCTGCCTTTCCATTTTAAATTAGTTGAATAGCCAGTTCTATTAAAATTCCGCCAATTCACGCATTGCCTTTTCAACTTTATCCGGATTCACCATGAAGTATTTCTCCATTGTAGGCGCGTATGGCATTGCTGGAACATCCGGGCCTGCCAGGCGTTTAATTGGTGCATCAAGTTCAAACAGGCAATTTTCTGCAATAATGGCAGAAACCTCGCTCATAATGCTTCCTTCTTTATTGTCTTCAGTCAGAAGCAATACTTTTCCTGTTTTTGATGCGGCTTCAATAATCGCTTCCTTATCAAGCGGATATACAGTTCTTAAGTCAAGAATGTGCGCAGAGATGCCGTCTTTCGCAAGCCTCTCAGCAGCCTGAAGGGCAAAATGCACGCATAGGCCATAAGTGATGACTGTGATATCTTCACCCTCACGCTTAACATCTGCTTTTCCAATTGGAAGCACATAATCATCTTCAGGAACCTCTCCCTTAATAAGGCGATATGCACGTTTATGTTCAAAAAACAGTACCGGATCTTCATCACGGATCGCAGCTTTTAATAATCCTTTTACATCATAAGGAGTAGAAGGCATAACAATTTTTAAACCAGGCTGATTCGCAAACACTGCCTCAACTGACTGGGAGTGATAAAGGGCTCCATGAACACCTCCGCCATATGGTGCACGTATGACAATTGGACAGTTCCAATCATTGTTGGAGCGGTAGCGAATTTTTGCTGCTTCTGAAATAATCTGGTTCACAGCCGGCATAATAAAGTCGGCAAACTGCATTTCAGCAATCGGGCGCATTCCGTACATAGCAGCACCGATTCCTACCCCTGCAATGGCAGATTCAGCAAGCGGCGTATCAATGACACGCTCCTCTCCAAATTTGTCATATAAACCTTGGGTCGCTTTAAAAACTCCGCCTTTTTTACCTACGTCTTCACCTAAAACAAAAACCTTCGGATCTCTTTCCATTTCCTCGCGGATAGCCATTGTTACCGCATCAATATAAGAAATTACAGCCATACTCTCTCCCCCTTACTGTTCAGCATAAACATGTTTTAAAGCGTTTTCCGGCTCGGCATATGGAGCGTCTTCAGCATAATCAGTTGCTTCGTTTACCAATTTCATAACACGGTCATTAATCTCTTTTTCTGATGTATCGTCCATTACTCCATTTTCTTTTAAATAAGCACCGAAAGTAATGATTGGATCTTTTGTTTTCGCTTCTGCTACTTCATCAGGAGCACGGTAGCTGCGGTCATCATCATCGGAAGAGTGCGGAGTCAAACGGTAAGAAATGGTTTCGACCAAAGTCGGCCCTGCTCCGCGGCGGCCTCTGTCTGCTGCTTCTTTTACTGCTTTATATACTTCAAGCGGGTCATTGCCATCAACTGTGACACCAGGCATGCCATAGCCAATTGCTCGGTCAGAGACGTTTTCGCAGGCAAGCTGCTTTTCCACCGGAACTGAGATGGCATACTTATTGTTTTCACACATAAAGATAACAGGAAGTTTATGAACTCCGGCAAAGTTGGCACCCTCATGGAAATCTCCCTGGTTTGAAGAACCTTCGCCGAACGTTACAAAGGTTACGAGGTCTTTGCCTTCCAGTTTCCCTCCAAGAGCTACTCCAACAGCATGCGGAACCTGGGTAGTAACTGGTGAAGAACCTGTAACAATCCGATTTTTCTTTTGGCCAAAGTGGCCAGGCATTTGGCGTCCGCCTGAGTTTGGATCTTCCGCTTTCGCAAATCCGGACAGCATTAATTCTTTTGCAGTCATACCGAATGTAAGAACTACACCCATATCACGGTAATACGGAAGGACATAATCTTTCTCCCGGTCAAGCGCAAAGGCAGCACCTACCTGGGCAGCTTCTTGCCCCTGGCATGAAATAACGAACGGGATTTTCCCCGCGCGGTTTAAAAGCCACATACGCTCATCAATACGGCGTGCCAATAGCATCGTCTCATACATTTCAAGAACTCTCTCGTCACTTAAACCTAATTCTTTATGACGGTTTTCAGCCATTTTATACAACCTCCTAAACTTTTATGTACTTGCCGGTATCCTATTCAGGAGGCCGGCATTTTTAGTTGCATCAAATATCTTTTACCCGTGAATCGCTTTTCCATCAACAGCAAGAGCTGCTTCTCCAATTGCTTCCGATAATGTTGGATGCGGGTGAATGGTATGTGCCACTTCCCATGGTGTAGCATCAAGAACACGCGCAAGGCCTGCTTCTGAAATCATATCTGTCACATGCGGGCCAATCATATGTACACCAAGGATATCGTCGGTATCTTTATCAGCCACTATTTTGACAAATCCATCTGATTCTCCAAACACAAGCGCCTTTCCGATTGCCCGGAATGAAAACTTGCCTGTCTTCACGTTAAAGCCTTTTTCCTTTGCCTCATCCTCTGTCAATCCTACACTTGCTGCTTCAGGTGCACTATAAATACATTTTGACACCAGGCTGTAATCGATTGGAGAAGGATTTTGCCCGGCAATGTGTTCAACGGCAACAATGCCTTCATGGGATGCAACATGGGCAAGCTGAAGACCGCCAATGACATCACCAATTGCATATATATGTGATTCCTTTGTTTGGAAAAATTCATTTGTAGTAATAAATCCTTTTTCAATTTGGATATCTGTATTTTCAATGCCAATTCCCTCGACATTTGCCTGGCGGCCAACGGAAACAAGCAGCTTTTCAGCAGAGAACTCCTTTGGTGAACCTTTCACTTCTGCAGAAATCGTTACCCCTTCACCTTTTTGCAAAGTTTCAGAAAGTACCTTTGCTCCCGTTACAATTTTTACGCCTTTCTTTTTCATAAGGCGCTGCATTTCTTTTGAAATCTCACTATCTTCTGTAGGAATAATCCGGTCAGCATATTCAATAACCGTTACTTCTGCACCAAAATCAGATAACATGGATGCCCATTCAATTCCAATTACACCGCCGCCCACAATTATAATAGAATTTGGTATCTCCTCCATTGCCAGCGCCTCATCAGAGGTCATGACAAGTTGGCCATCAATATCCAGCCCAGGAAGTGTACGTGGCCGCGATCCTGTAGCCACAATGACATTTTTAGGGATCAGCATTTCGTTTTCATCACCATTATTCATCTCAACAGAGATTGTGCCAGGCATTGGAGAAAAAATGGAAGGTCCTAAGATGCGTCCTATTCCTCCAAAAACATCTATCTTCCCTTGCTTCATCAAGTGCTGAACACCCTTATGCAGCTGTTCAACGATTTTATTTTTTCTCTCCTGGACTTTTCCAAAGTTGATGGATACATCACTTGTGACAACACCAAAATCCTCACTATGCTTTGCCGTTGCAAATACTTCAGCACTTCTCAATAATGCCTTGCTTGGTATGCATCCTTTATGAAGGCAAGTGCCGCCAAGTTTCGCTTTTTCAACTATTGCCGTTTTTAATCCAAGTTGTGAAGCGCGAATGGCAGCTACATAACCGCCAGTGCCTCCGCCAAGAATGACTAAATCATATTCCTGTGCCAAGTTGCTTCCCCCTTTTTATTTGATTGCTGCTTTGTCAGCAGCTTTTCCTGGATATTCTTTTTCTGTTTCCTCACCCCGAAGAACACGCAATGCTCCCTCCGCCAGGGCCTGAAGCTCATTTTCGCCCGGCTGGATGATTACGTCCGCGATCCAATTTATGCGTTCGCTGATTTGCTTCACAAAACCTTTTCCATAAGCAAGGCCGCCAGTGAGAATAATGGCGTCCACCTTGCCTCCCAGTACAGCACTGGCAGAGCCAATCTCTTTAGAAACCTGATAAGCCATAGCTGAATAGACTAGCTTTGCTTTTTCATCGCAGTTTTGGATCATCTTTTCAACTTTTACAGCGTCGTTCGTTCCGAGGTAACCGACAAGGCCGCCTTGTCCGACAAGTTTCTTCATTATTTCTTCACGATAAAAACTGCCGGAGTAGCAAAGTGCCACCAAATCACCGGCTGGCACTGTTCCTGCCCGTTCAGGGCTGAAAGGTCCATCTCCATGTAATCCGTTATTGACATCTACTACTTTTCCCTGTTTATGGGCACCTACTGTAATTCCGCCGCCCATATGTGTAACAATTAAATTTAGTTCCTCATATTTTCTCCCAAGATCTTTTGCGACTCTTCTTGCTACAGCTTTCTGATTCAAAGCATGAAATATGCTTTTTCTTTCTATCATTGAAAAACCGGAAATTCGGGCAATTGAATCTAACTCATCAACAACAACCGGGTCAACAATATAAGAAGGAATATTTAATCCCGAAGCAATTTCGTATGCCAGGATTCCGCCCAGGTTTGAAGCATGCTGCCCTGCAAAACCAGCCCGCAAATCCGTAAGCATCGCCTCATTAACAGAATAAGTGCCTCCTTCGATAGGGCGCAGCAAACCGCCCCGGCCGCATACAGCACTTAACTTTGAAATATTTATCCCTTCAAGATCCAACGTTTCCAGAATGGTTTGTTTACGGAATTCATATTGATCGATAATATTTTCAAACGAGTTTATGACATCTGAATCATGGCGCAATGTTTTTTCCAGGACAGAAATCTCATTATCGAAAACTCCAATCTTTGTTGAAGTGGATCCCGGATTGATGACGAGAATTCGATGTTCTTGTTCTAGCACGTTTAAACCTCCATTAGAAAGCGGAAATCTTCCTTGTAAAAAGCAACCTTTTACAAAGGAACTCAAGCTGCCGCTGCGTATTTTTTCTATTCAATATTTAAAGGCAAAGACGCTGAATTTTCATTCAGCGTTTTGCTTTCCGGGCATGAATGGCCATGAATTGATTCTCATAAATAAGCAGCCATTGCCACGAAATTTTATCTGCGGCTAAGGATATGGTGGCCGTTTTGCAAGAATTGGCCACGGGAATTGCGCATTCTTTCAATTCTTTCCTCAGCCATACGATCAGCCGCTTTGTATGTTGGAATGCCATCTCTTTTAGCAATTTCAATAACTTTTTCTATATTATTGTAAACAGTTTCAACTTTTTTCATGGCACGCTCACGGTTGTAGCCATATAGCTCATCTGCAACGTTAATAACCCCGCCTGCATTTATGACATAGTCAGGAGCGTAGACGATCCCCATTTCATGTATTTGATCGCCATGGCGTGTTTCTTTTAGCTGATTGTTGGCAGCTCCTGCGATAACTTTTGCTTTTAGCTGAGGAATTGTATCATCATTAATTGTTGCACCCAAAGCACATGGAGCGTAGATATCACATTCAACTCCGTAAATCTCATTAGGTTCAACAGCTTTTGCACCAAATTCTTCAACTGCACGCTGAACTGCTTCTTTATTAATATCTGTTACAATGAGCTGAGCTCCTTCTTCATGCAGGTGGCGGCAAAGATTGTACGCAACATTTCCTACACCCTGAACAGCAATTGTCTTGCCTTCCAAAGAGTCTGTTCCAAAGGCTGCTTTAGCTGCCGCTTTCATTCCTCTGTAAACGCCATAGGCAGTTACAGGCGAAGGGTTTCCTGAAGAGCCGAAAGCTGGAGATATACCTGTTACATAATCTGTTTCCTCGTGGATCAGGTCCATATCAGCTACAGTAGTTCCTACATCTTCCGCAGTGATGTAACGGCCATTCAACCCTTGAATATAGCGGCCGAAAGCACGGAACATCTCTTCATTTTTGTCTCTCCGCGGATCGCCGATTATAACTGTTTTTCCGCCGCCAAGATTTAAGCCGGCTGCCGCATTTTTATAAGTCATGCCGCGAGCAAGACGAAGCGCATCCTCAATAGCCGCTTCTTCAGATTCATAAGTCCACATGCGTGTTCCGCCAAGGGCAGGTCCCAAAGTGGTGTCGTGGATAGCAATAATCGCCTTTAATCCTGATTGCTTATCCTGGCAAAAAACAACTTGCTCATAATCATAAGTTTCTAAGTACTTGAAGATTTCCATCTTAAAATTCCTCCCGGATTCTTTTAAAGAAGTATGTTATTTCCACCTGATATATCGTGTTTTTGCAGTTATATTCTATTTTGCAGAGCAGATAGCCAGCGCTAATGAATACACTTTGCTTTCAGCCGAATCAGCCCTGGATGTTAGAACGATAGGCGCTTTAGCGCCGGCAATAACCGCGCCCACCTTTGCTTTTGCAAAGTAGACGAGAGATTTATATAAAGCATTCCCAACTTCTATTGTTGGCACTAATAAAACGTCTGCCTGTCCGGCAACCTCACTCTTTATTCCCTTATGTTCAGCAGCCTCAAAAGAAATTGCATTATCCAAAGCCAAAGGGCCATCCACAACACAATCTTTGATTTGTCCCCGCTTGTTCATAAGGGTTAAAGCAGCCGCATCCAGCGTGGCCTGCATAGCCGGATTAACAACCTCCACTGCAGCAATAGGTGCAACCAGCGGCTTCTTAATCCCAATGCACCTTGCTATGTCAACTGCGTTTTTCACAATTTGGGCTTTCTGATTAAGATCAGGTGCAATATTCATAGCTGCATCAGTTACAATCGTAAATCGGTCAAAGCCAGGAACCTCAAAAACAGCTACATGTGATAATACATTTCCTGTCCTTAAACCGAAATCTTTATTCAAAACAGCCTTTAAGATTCCTGCAGTAGGGATATTCCCTTTCATCAAAACGTTGGCTTTAAGCTCCTTCACAGCCCTCACTGCCTGTTCTGCCGCTGAAGCTGCAGATCCTGCATGAATAATTTTAAGCTTCGGGCTTTCGGCAATTCCACTATGCTTCTGATTTATTAACTCGTGAATTTTTTCTTCATTCCCGAATAATAAAAAGCTTGCTAAGTTACGCTTAATCGCTTCTGCGACAGCTTCCAGCACCTCATCGTCTTCTGCTGCGGCTACGGCTACCGTTTTATCACCAAATTGGGTTGCTCTTGTTATAAGCGAATCCAATTCCATCTGTTCAACCCCCTTACCAGAAAAAGCACAAGGCTCTAAGCCAAGCTTCTTCACTTTGCTTTCAAATCTTTGATGCTGCATCCGATTATAATACTTGCAAGAAGTGTGCCAACTCAAAAACCCAATGAAAACGCTTTATTCATCATGCTAAAGCATGAAATAAATTGCATACTATGAAAATTATTGCATGCTATTATTTGCAATATTATATCTCTCCAGCTTATAGTACAGATTCCTTACAGACAATCCCAGCGTTTTTGCTGTCAGTGTTTTATTTCCTTCATGCTTCTGCAGCGTCTGGCGGATCATTTTTTCCTCATATTGCTCAACCAATTGAGACAGTGTTTTATCCTGTGTCGCCTCGCTTATTTCCTGACTGGCAGCTGTGCTGTTCGAACTGATTAGTTCCGGGATATGCCATTCCTCTATTTCCGTTTCATTGTAGCTCATAAAGATGATGGCTCTGCCGAGTATGTTATCCAGTTCTCTTACGTTCCCTGGCCAATCATAGGCCATCAGCTTTTCAATCGCTTTTTCCGTTACTCCCTCAACATTTCGCCCATATTCCTGATTAATTTTTTGGATCAGCCTGCTGCTAAGCAGCGGGATATCCTTTTTCCTTCGCCTTAAAGAGGGAATATGTATCGGCATCCTATTTAGCCTATAGTATAAGTCTTCCCTAAAAGTGCCATTAGCAATTCCTTTTTCTAAATTGACATTTGTTGCAGCAATAATCCTGACATCAATATGAATTGGCTTAGTTCCTCCGACCCGCGTAATTTCATGCTCCTGTAGAACCCTTAGCAGCTTCGCTTGAGTATTGGCCGTCAACTCTCCAATTTCATCCAGAAAGATGCTCCCTTTATCGGCCTCTTCAAAAAGCCCTCTTTTTCCGCCTCTCTTGGCTCCGGAGAACGCACCTTCCTCATAACCAAATAGTTCGCTTTCCAATAATGATTCAGATAAAGCAGCACAATTCACTCTTATAAATTTGTTATATTTTCTGTCACTCGCATTATGGATGGCATGGGCAAACAGTTCTTTGCCGGTGCCAGATTCGCCTCGGAGCAGAACCGTTGCCGGTGTTTTGGCGCCGAGCTTCGCCTGTTCTATTGCAATGGTCATTTCTTCTGATGTTCCAATGATATCTTCAAATGAATATTTTGCCTCCAAGGTTCGGATAATCTGCCTGGCCCGATGCAATTCTCGGTTCAGGCTTTGAATCTCCGAGACATCATGAATAACGCCTACACTTCCTTTTAATTTTCCATTAACGATAACAGGAGCGACATTAACCACAACATCCTTCCTTTTCGGTCCGACCCTCATGGCCACTCCCCTCATCGCTCTTCTAGTTTGAAGCACCTTCATATGTACACTTTCACCTTCAGAGATATCTGCAGTCGCAGGATGGCCGATAACCTCTTCCTCTTTAAGTCCTGTCAGCCGTGAATAAGCCGGATTAATTAATATCCCTTTCCCATTTTCATCTACAACTGAAATAGCTTCTTCACTGGACTGGATAATTGCCTGAAGCATTGTCTGTATTTCCTTGAGATTTGTTATTTCCTCAGCCAGCGTGACTACCTCAGTAATATCTTTAAAAACAGCAAAGGCACCCATCAACTCATTATTTTCACCAAGCATTGGGATTCTCGTTGTGATAATCTTAAGGCCATTCTCTAAAATCATTTCCTGATTGGCCTCTACCCTTCTCGTTTCCAATACTCTGGGCAGCAGGCTATCCGTAATGACGTCACTCACCTTTTGGCCGATGGCGTCTTTTCTTTTTATTCCGGTCATTTTCTCTGCACTTCTGTTAAAAACAGTAATTTTGGCATGATTATTAATAACGATCATGCCATCATCAGTAGAATTAAAAATCAAATCATGTTTATAAGCTTCATTTCTGAACTTTGAAATCAGCTCTTCCTTTTCTTCAAGCAACTTTGCGATTAAATAAGCAACACTTCCCGGTATTAACACAGTGTCCTTGCTTCTTGCTTCTCTTATATCTACAAAAACCTGTTCATTTCCAGTAACCTCAATAATAATATCTATATTTTGATTCATGAATTCGCGCCAATTGGTGCCAACAGGAATCCCATTTTCTTTCGCAAGCTCTAGTCCAGGAGCATCGGAATTAACATCTACCATAGCTTTAACATCCAAAACAGCTGTTTCTTTTATAATTTTCAATATAGCTGTTCCACCTTTTCCTGCTCCAACAATCATTACCGTTTGCATAATCTAACCCGCTTTCATTGAAAATCTTTGCATGCTCACCCATTATGAACATGCAATATTCTTCACGTTTTTATTTTAGCATAGTTGCTGCACTTGACAAATTTCATTAATGATTTATTATTTCGGTAGATGACTTCGTTATGAAGGGAACTGTTATATGATCAGACTAATTGCATTATTGATTCTTTTGATTCCAGGTGTGTTAGCTGTTTATGGAATAAAATTAATGAGAGATATGGTCTTTGGCATCCTACAGAGCCCATTTCCTTATTTATGGCTTCAATTTATTGCAGGATTGCTGTTTTTACTAATCGGGCTTGGCTTTATCGCAGGCTTTGTCCTTTACCGCGATCGAAAAAGAAATAAGGTGCAAGCACGGTTTAAGATAAAATAAGTTAATTATAGTGAGGGGAATATAATTGAGACCATTACAAATCTCGCCGGAAACAGCTCTGAAGCTATCCGAGAAACTTAATCTCCCTTTGGAGCAAATCATGCATATGCCTCAGCACATATTAATTCAAAAAATGATTGAGCTTGAAAAGGAAGAAAAGTAAAATACAAAAAAGGTTCAGTATGAATTACTTTCACACTGAACCTTTTTTATTGAACTTTAAAACGCCACTTAAAGGAGCGTCTAAAGAACATGATGAAATTTATAAGGAAGTGGAATTAGTCCTTACCCTTTCAAGAAGCCTTATGCTCCAAACGAAGCTTGTCGGCAACCATTGCGATGAATTCAGAATTCGTTGGCTTGGCTTTTGTCATGCTGACTGTATAACCGAACAGTGAAGAAATGGAGTCGATATTTCCTCGGCTCCAGGCAACTTCAATTGCATGTCGGATCGCACGTTCCACACGGCTCGCAGTTGTGTTAAACTTCTTTGCAATATCAGGGTATAACACTTTTGTAATGGATCCGAGAAGTTCAATATCATTGTATACCATAGAGATCGCTTCACGAAGATATAAATAGCCCTTAATATGGGCAGGCACACCAATTTCATGGATGATGCTTGTGATGCTCGCATCCAGGTTCTTTGGCTTTGCCTCTGCCTGCGGACGGTAAGCAGAAGATGGCTTCCGAAGTACAGCACTGGACTTTCCGCTGACCTGGCGGATATGGCTTGCCAAATTGTCCATATCAAAGGGCTTCAGGATAAAGTAAGAAGCTCCCAGGTCTACTGCCTTCTTAGTGACATCTTCCTGGCCAAAAGCAGTCAGCATAATGACATTCGGGAGAGTATTCAAATTTAAATCTCTCATTTTTTCAAGGACAGCAAGTCCATCTAAATGAGGCATGATTATATCTAATACAAGAACGTCAGGATGAGTCTGCTCCAAAACATCTAAACATTCCTGTCCATTATGGGCTACCCCTGCAACATCCATATCTTCCTGGGAAGATATATATTCTTCTAAGAGTCCGACTAGCTCCCTGTTGTCATCCACAACACAAACTTTTATTTTCTTCACTTACTTTCCTCCTCGGTCCATTTATGGTCTCTTTTAAAAGATGTTCAATAAGTTTGAACACGCTCTTTTCGGTATCTATTTTCTATTCTAAATGACAAATTCGACAATGCAACAAAAAATCCTTTAGTTTTTTGAAAATTTCTTAAAAAACCGGCAAAATCTCAATTTTTCTTTTGTTTTCTTCACTTTTCGACTACTTTCGTCATATACTTTAATTTCCAAATGCCTTTGTCGAAAAATCTTTATGTAACCTATTTTAACATAAAAACAAAAAAAGACGGGACTTTCCCGCCTTTTTCATTAATCCATACTTTATTTATTTACGACGCCTTTTCCTCTGTCTTTTCATATATATCAATCCCGGCTTCATTTAACATCCATTCAATATGGACACCATATCCAGAAGTCGGATCGTTTACAAAAACATGTGTTACCGCTCCAATAATTTTGCCATCCTGTATAATTGGGCTTCCGCTCATTCCTTGGACAATTCCGCCTGTTTTATCCAATAGCTTTTGGTCCGTAACTTTGATGACCATGCCTTTGGTTGCAGGGAATTTTTGCGGAATGGTACTTACAATTTCAATATCGAATAATGAAACTTCATCATTATCGACCACAGTCAGGATTTGTGCCGGACCTTCTTTTACTTGATGTGATAACGCAATAGGCATTGGTTTGTCAAAAATCCCATTCTTCATATCCCGGTTTAATTCCCCAAATATTCCGAAAGGGCTGTTTCTGACAATATTGCCGATGATTTCTTTATCAGAAGAGAATCGAGCCAATTTTTCTCCCGGATTTCCGTTGCTGCCTTTTTCAATGGAAGTGACAGTAGATCTTACAATTTGGCCGTCCTCCACCACAATTGGTTTCTTTGTGTCCATATCAGAAATAACATGGCCTAAGGCCCCATATTTCTTTGATTCAGGGTGATAAAAAGTCATTGTGCCAATACCTGCTGCGGAATCGCGAATATAAAGTCCAAGCTTGTAGGTTTCTTCCCCTTTTTCTTTCAAAGGAGTAAGCTCAGTCTTTACTTTGCCGCTTTCACGGCTGACAACAATCTGAAGCGGATTTCCCTTCTTTCCTGCTTCTTGTACAAATGGAGCTACATCTGACATTTTCTCGATTTTCTTGCCATTAATTTCAGTGATGATATCCCCGATTTTTATGCCTGCTGTTTCCCCCGGTGAAGCTTTTCCTTCAGCAGTATTTACCTGATGGTGACCAACTACTAACACGCCCACAGTATTAAGCTTTACCCCAATGCTCTGACCGCCAGGGATTACTTTGAAATCTTTTAATACGTTAACATCAACCTTCTTAATCGGAAAACCAGCCAATTCTAAAAACATTTCATTTTTCCCATTCTCTCGTGCGTGAAGAGAAACTGAATGGTTATCTTCTTTCAGTGAAATACTTGAATTATCTATGGACAATCCAGCTGATACTGCTTCTGCTTTAACAAAATCAAGCTGCTGTCCTTCAAAAAGAGTTATATTTGCAGGTATTTGCAAATAATCTTGAACAGGCTTAGAAAAACCTAATGCAATTAATGAAACAAGGAGAATTCCACCAATTATTTTACGCAAAACTTCATATGTCAAATTTTTCACTCTCCTCGCTTCTAGTCCACCCACATTAAATGGCTACATCTTTAATTTTGCCTGCATTGAAGGCATTTATAACAGCCATTGATATAAAAAAAGCTATCCTTCTTTGGATAGCTTTTCAAGGTATCAGCATCCCGCCTGCCCATACTGCTTTTCATACAAAAAGAGCAACGGCTTTGGACATCTGGTAATTATTTTAACTGATTGGCTAGCTGGAGCAATTCCTTGGCATGCTCTTTTGTTAAATCGGTGATTTCAACTCCCGAAATCATTCGCCCGATTTCTTTAATTTTTTCATTATCCGTTAAAGGTTTGACGGTTGTTTTTGTTCGCCCGTCTTTTATGTTTTTGGCAATAAATAAATGTGTATCCGCCATTGCAGCAACCTGCGGCAAGTGCGAAATGCATAAGACCTGCGAGTTTACGGAAACATGGTGAATTTTTTCAGCAATAGCCTGCGCAACCCGGCCGCTGACCCCTGTGTCTACCTCATCGAAAATGATACTGGTAACACCTTGATGCTTTGAAAAAATGCTTTTTAAAGCCAGCATTATTCTCGACAGTTCCCCACCAGAAGCAATCTTTGACAATGGTTTGACAGGCTCTCCTGGGTTGGTGGAAATATAAAATTCTGCCCTGTCAATCCCATTCTTTAAAAAGCTGTCAGGTTCAGAAGAGAATCTGACTTCAAAAACGGTCTTTTCCATATATAATTCCTTAAGCTCTTTGTGGATTAACTTTGTTAATTGAAGTGCCGCCTTTTTCCTCAGCTGGCTCAGCTCTTCCGCTTCAACCAAAAGGTCTTTTTTCAGCGCAGCAACTTCCTTCTGGAGTTTATCAATATGCGTCTCTTTATTTTGAAGCGTTTCGATCTCCTCTTCAATCTTCGCTGCATACTCCAGGACTTCTTCCACCGTCTTCCCATACTTTCGTTTTAAACCGTTAATTTCGTTAAGCCTGTCTTCTATTTCATTGAGCCGCTGAGGGTCATATTCCATAAAGTCCATCTCATTCCGAAGTAATCTTGCAGCGTCCTCCAGCATATAGAAGCTGTTTGATACATTCTCGGCTATTTCTTTATAGGAGGGATCCAGCTCAGCTGCATCCTGCAAATGCCCCATAACCATCCCTATCCAGTCAAGGCCCTTTTGTTCGCCCTGAAGGCCATTATAGCCTGATTGCAGGGAATCATAAATACGCTCAAAGTTAGAAAGCTTTCTTCTTTCTTCGAATAGCTCTTCATCTTCATTTATTTTTAACTGAGCCGACTGGATTTCATCCATCTGGAATTGTATTAAGTCCAGCCGGTGTGCCATTTGCTGTTCATTTTCGCTTAAATTTTTCAGTTTTTTTAACGTACTTTCATACGTTTTGTAAACCCTCTGATATTCTGCTAAAGCGTTCGATATTTTATTCCCGCCAAATTGATCCAGAAGTGATAAATGCATAGTTTCGTCCATCAGCTCCTGGTGCTCATGCTGTCCGTGAATATCGATGAGGGTACTTCCTATTTCCCTTAAGGTTGAGATGGTAACTAGTTTCCCGTTAACTCTGCAGACACTCTTCCCTGACTTTGATATATCCCTCCGCAGGACTACCATGCCATCTTCAATTTCTATGCCAAATTCCGATGTTTTCCTATAACAGGGATGTTTAGGGTCGTCCAGTTGAAACAGCCCTTCAATTTCGGCCTTATCCTCTCCGTGGCGGACAAACTCCGCCGATCCCCTGCCGCCAACAAGCAAATGAATCGCATCTATGATGATGGACTTCCCTGCCCCGGTTTCACCGGTTAAAACAGTTAAGCCCTTTTCAAATGACACAGAAAGGGCTTCTATAATAGCAAAATTTCGTATTGATATTTCATTTAACAATCATATCACCTCATTAGAAAAGCGGAGGCACCTCGGTCACCCCCCGACAAGCACAAGAGGAGCCTCACGGGAAGGTGTTCTTTACCTTTTCTGGGAGGCTTGGCTTGTGACCTCGAGGAGGTAGGCGCTGAAGCTAGACAAGTATCGAAGTACTAGCTCATTTATAATCTAGAGCATTTCAAGAAAACGGTTTGAAATCGCTTCTGTATCCTCTGGTGTTTTGCATATGATTAAACATGTGTCATCGCCGCAAATGGTTCCCAAAATTTCTTCCCAGTCCAAATTATCAATTAGAGCCCCGATGGCCATTGCATTACCAGGAAGAGTCTTCATAACAAGCAGGTGGCCTGCTGTATCTACCCTGACAAAGGCATCCATCAGATTTCTTTTTAGCTTCTGCAATGGATTAAAGCGCTGGTCGGCAGGAAGGCTGTATTTATACCTTCCATCCATTAATGGAACCTTCACAAGATGAAGTTCTTTTATATCCCTCGAGACGGTTGCCTGGGTTACATTAAACCCGGCATTCTTTAATTCATCAACAAGGTCATCCTGAGTTTCAATATCGTTGTTCGTTATAATCTCGCGAATTTTAATGTGTCGCTGGCCTTTATTCACTTTTATCACCTCTATAATTTAAAAGCGTGTATCCGCTTATAGGTACGGCTTTTAAATATTAAATCATAAACAAAGTATAATCTAATCATATGTTAGCCGATTTTCCCTATAAAGTACAATTTTTCCCCGTATAGCATTATAATTCGTGAAAACTCGACAAAATCCCTTCTGGTCAAACAATAAAAGAGGAACAGGCTACCGCCTATTCCTCCCCATTCTCCTGCTTTGTCTTTAACCCGGCATGCGCTTCTTTTACAACTGCATCAGGCTGGAGTTTTAAAAGATATTCTCCTTCTTCTTTGCTGCCCGCCCAATGCAAATGGAGTAAAAACTCTATATTTCCGTCTCCGCCTGTGATTGGCGAGAAAGAGACGTCTTTCACATCATAGCCAAGGCCAAGCGAAAATTCAATAATTTTTCCAAGTACTGATTCATGGACCTTCGGATCTCTGACAATCCCTTTTTTCCCAACCTGTTCACGGCCTGCCTCAAACTGCGGCTTAACAAGAGCCACTACATCACTTCCGGGTACCAGAAGTGTTTTTAGGACAGGCAGAATCAATTTTAACGATATGAAAGAAACATCTATGGAAGCAAAATCAGGCATTCCTGAAGTAAGATCGGCTGGCGTAACATAGCGGAAGTTTGTCCTTTCCATGACCACTACCCGTTCATCCTGCCTTAGCTTCCAGGCAAGTTGATTATAGCCTACATCCAGCGCGTAAGACATCTTGGCGCCGTTTTGCAGTGCACAATCCGTAAAGCCACCTGTGGAGGAACCAATATCAAGCAATATTTTGCCTTTGACATTTAAATCAAATACCTTTAGGGCCTTTTCAAGCTTTAGCCCCCCGCGGCTGACATAAGGCATCACTTTCCCTTTTAAAGTTAAAGGGATATCAACGCTTACTTTCTCGCCGGGTTTATCAAGGCGGCTTTCATTGCTGAATACCAGGCCAGCCATCACAGCTCTTTTAGCTTTTTCCCTAGTTTCGGCAAGACCTCTTTCAACTAATAAAACGTCTAATCGTTCTTTCTTTGTTTTCATTCTTTAAGCCCTTTTTTGTTTTTTTCTTGCTAGTTTGCCGATTCTTTCAACGACATTTTCCACTGTCATGCCGATTTCCTCTAAAAGTTCTTTTACGCTGCCGTGCTCGATAAATTTATCAGGTATGCCCATCCTGTCAATCTCAGCATGATGAAAGCCTTGTTCATGTGCATATTCCAGAACCGCACTCCCAAAGCCGCCCTGAAGGACAGCTTCTTCTATCGTCAGGATTGGCATATTTGCCCCGAACAAATCCTGCAGCATTTTCTCGTCAAGCGGCTTAATAAACCTAGCATTCACCACTTTAATGGAATATCCCTGTTTTTCCAATAGTGAAGCAGCTTTTAAAGCCATGGGAATGGTTGTCCCGAAAGTTAAGATAGCTGCGTCATTTCCTTCTCGAAGAACCTCCCAGGTACCGATAGGAATTGGTTTGAGCTTATCATCCATTGGCACTCCGATGCCATTTCCGCGCGGAAAACGCATGGCGATTGGACCATCATTATATTCGATAGCCGTTTTGACCATGTGCTGGCCTTCATTTTCATCTTTCGGCATCATTAGAACCATGTTCGGCAAATGCCTTAAGAAGGCTATATCAAAGACTCCCTGATGTGTTTCCCCATCTGCCCCCACCAGTCCAGCACGGTCTATTCCAATAAATACATTTAAATTTTGACGCGCGATGTCATGCACAACCTGGTCATAGGCACGCTGCAGGAATGTAGAATAGATAGCAAGGAACGGCTTCATATTTTGCGTTGCCAGCCCAGCAGCAACAGTGGCTGCATGCTGTTCTGCAATTCCTACATCATACATACGATCAGGGAACTCACTTGCAAAGCCCTCCAGCTTTGATCCAACAGGCATTGCAGGGGTTATAGCGACGATTCTTTCATCATTTCTGGCCAGCTTCCTAACTGTCTCGCTGACAAGCTTGCTCCAGCCAGGAGGAGGAGCACTGACAGGTTTAACAAAATCCCCTGTTTCCATCTTATACGGGCCTGTACCATGCCATGTGCCAATCCGATCGCTTTCGGCAGGCTGATAGCCCTTTCCTTTCTTCGTTATGACATGGAGAAGAACAGGTCCCTCAGTTTTCTTCGCATAAGCCAAATTCTCAAATAAATCGTCATAACTGTGTCCGTCCACAGGTCCCAGGTATGTAAAGCCCAACTCTTCGAAAAACATTCCTGAAACAAATAAATATTTCAGGCTATCCTTTAGCCTCTCAGCAGTAGAGGCTAATTTTCCGCCCACTGCAGGCACTTTCTTTAAAAAATATTCAAGTTCATCTTTTACCCAATTATATTTGCCAGCTGTCCTTAGTCTTCCCAGGACATTATGCAATGCTCCAACATTTGGGGCAATCGACATTTCATTATCATTTAAAATAACAATCATATTCTTTTTTTCATGGCCAATATGGTTTAAGGCCTCTAAAGCCATTCCGCCGGTTAATGCCCCATCCCCTATGACTGGAATTACATAATTATTCTCTTTTTTCAAATCTCTTGCGATGGCCATTCCCATTGCGGCAGATAAGGATGTGGAGCTATGCCCCGTTTCCCAAACATCATGCTCGCTTTCAACCATCTTAGGGAAGCCGCAAAGACCCTTATACTGCCTTAATGTATCAAATTGGCATGCACGGCCCGTCAATACTTTATGCACATAGGATTGATGTCCGACGTCCCATATAATTTTATCCTTGGGGCTATTAAAACATTTATGAAGCGCTACAGTTAATTCCACGACACCGAGGTTTGGGCCGATATGCCCACCGGTACCCGACAGCTTTTCGATCAGGAATTCTCGGATATCCTGGCTTAGATTTTCAAGTTCCTTATTAGAGAGCCCCTTTAAAAAGGAAGGGTCTTTAATTGATAACAGATCCATTCTGCGGACCACTCACTTTCTTCTCTTATTCGTCCGTTGTTTTAATTTCGTCTTTTTCTTGTCTTTTATTATAACAATATGGAATTTATCCTCAAGAAAATGCAGGACCTTCCCTACCTGGAAGATAATATCTTTAGAGTACCTTATTGCAAGCGATTTTCCAAATGCTTTTCCTCCCACGGTCGTGGCAGCAATAATGCTTGTTATGATTACTGAAGAAGCATATTCAAAAAGGCTGCTGTCATTCATCTTAAATGAGACCGTTAGCTGCACTATGACGATTGCAGCCGCCGCCCCGCTGATAATGCCAGAAATATCGCCAATAACATCATTGCAAAAACTGGCGAACCGGTCGGCATTTCTAACGATGCGAATCGAATGCCTGGCTCCAAAAACTTTATTCGAGGCCATAGAATGAAAAGGCACCTCATCTGCAGCAGTGGCAGCAATTCCTATCATATCAAAAAAAATGCCGATTAAAACAATAAATCCAACAACAATCAGTCCAGTTCCCCATGATACACCGTTTAATATGGAGTTTGAAATAATTGAAAAAAGAGCCGCTAGCACAAAAGTGATAACGGCAATACTGAAGCTCCATTTAATCGAATTTCGCAGCAACTCTCTCATTTCTGTAAAACTTCCTTTTTGGATAAAGAATGAAAAAGAGGCGGAGCTCGCCGTTTTTTCGCGAAATCGATTCCGCTTGTCAGCTTCAGCAAGAGCTTCGCCACTTTATTTGTGCTTATTAAGCTTTAACCGCTCGTCAACCTGCCATTAAAGCGCTTATATATGTATAAGAGGGGCAAACCCCTCAGAAACTCGAAAGAAGGATGGCCATACAAAGGGTTAAGATTGCGGCTTAGGTCCAGTAGGTTTTCCCAAGCGAATACCGGATGTCGCCATACCGGCGGTTTCCCTTTAAATCCGCCTTAGCCGTGTCGCCACCAGCTAGACTGGATTGCCACTTAGTCCGCACTATAATCCCCTTTATATGTCATTGGAACAGTCTAGGAGATTTCCTCGGCAGCCTTTAAACCATTTCCCTAGCCTCTTTTGCAAAGAAGATTTCATACAGGCGAAAAAGCATATATCAATGGCCAACTGATGTATGCCCTTATAACTGTAATCCCCTCTCTCTTCACTCAAGGCAGGCTACGCTGCTAGTGACCTCCCATGGGACCACATTGCAGGTTCATAACCCGAGACCATAGGGCCGTACGCTTTCGCTCAAGCCTGATCATCGGGGCCTCCGCGGTGAAAGGGTCAACGCCCACATGCCTTTGCAGATCGCCCTTACACCTTACTCCCTGAATCGACCCAAGGCTGGGCGCCTCAAGCCAAAACAAGGAACTTCATCGATGTGCCCTTTAGTGGATTTTTAGCCCCACCTTCAGGAATGGTAGACCGACTAGAATACTGCACCATCCATATATATCTATTATACCATATTTGCGATTGTCCAACAATCGGCCCCTGCCCAGCCCTCTTAATGGTCCCTGCTGGCTATTAAATCTGTTATCGCCTCAAGGAGTTCCGTATTTAATCCAGTTTCTCTCAATTTTTCCTTGGCAGCCTTTATGTGGCTATCAAGCGCTTCTTTAGCCCCCTCCATTGTAAGAAGGGAAGGGTAAGTGCTTTTGTTTTTTGATTCATCGCTGCCAATAGGCTTTCCAATCTTATCTTCTGTGCCTTCAAGATCGAGAATATCATCCCTGATTTGGAAAGCCAGCCCCAGATGATAGGCAAAACGGGATAAAGCCTGAACGGTTTCCTGACCGGCTTGTGCCAATATTGCCCCCGATACAACACTGCACTCCAGAAGCTTACCTGTTTTATGCAAGTGGATGTATTCAAGATCTTCCAAAGCTAACTGCTGCCCTTCCCCATTAATATCTGCTACCTGTCCGCCAACCATCCCTTCTGCTCCGGATGCTTTGGACAGTTCCTTAATTAAAGAAAGCTTTATCTCAGCTGAAGCAAATTCATCCGGTGTTTCGGCGACGGACTGGAAGCTATATGTAAGCAGTGCATCTCCTGCCAGAATGGCAAAGGCTTCTCCAAAGATTTTATGGTTCGTTGGTTTTCCTCGCCTCAAATCATCATCATCCATGCTCGGAAGGTCATCATGTATGAGCGAGTATGTATGAACCATCTCAATTGCTGCAGCCGTCCACAAACCTTTAACAGTATCCTCCCCAAATGCAGCCAATGTAGCAAATAACAGCATTGGCCTAATGCGCTTGCCTCCTGCCTCAAGAGAATAAAGCATTGATTCTTTTACCGCAGGAGGAGCATTCAATTTGCTGATGCTTTCCTTTAGCTGGTTTTCCAAAATTTGTTTATGGTGTTCAGAAAAAGAAACAAAGGATTGTTGCAGCAATGTTATTCCTCCTCAGGAATGGCGAAGTTTTCCTTACGGCCATCCTCCGTCAGTATTTCTGTTAGCTGTGATTCAACATTTTTCAATTTATCATGGCATAGCTTAGAAAGCTCCATGCCCTTCTTATATATATTAATTGCTTCTTCAAGGGGGACATCCCCTTCCTCAAGCTTTTCGACAATAACCTCCAGCTGATCCATTGCTTCTTCAAATGTAAGCTTTTTCTCATCCGCCATGCGATTCACTCCCCAATATCCGTTACCCGGCAATTAATTGTACCATCTGAAACTTTAACCTTTATTTGGTCACTCACCTTAATTTGAGTGACGGTCTTTATCAGTTTTTCCTTTTCTGTATATGCAAGGCTGTAGCCTCTATCCATTATTTTAAGAGGGCTAAGTGCTTCCAAAGTAGAAACAGCCCTCGCAAAGTCCTTTTCCTTGGCAGCAGCAATATTGCCCATCGCTCTGTTAAGAAGCTTATGCAGCCTGTCGTGCTTTTCCTTGGCCTGCTCCTTCAATTGTCCAGGGTGGCTGCGGTGCAATCGTTTCTGCAAAGCATCTGCTTGCTCAAGCTTTAAATCATGCAGCCTTTTGGATCCCCTCACAAGCTGTTCGTTCAGTTTATCAAGCTGCTCTAATTTCTGCTCATACAGCTTTTGAGGGTACCGGAAAGCATAAGACTTTTGCACCCTTAGGATCCTTTCATTTTGAAGAACAACTTGTTCTTTCATTGCTCTTATTAGCCTCGATTGCCTATTGAATAGCCTCTCTGTTAAATCGTCAATATGAGGGACAGCCATTTCGGCTGCTCCCGTAGGTGTAGGAGCCCTTAAGTCTGCCACAAAGTCGGCTATAGTAAAGTCGGTTTCATGTCCAACAGCTGCTATAATAGGAACTTCAGATTGAAAGATTGCCCTTGCGACCGGCTCTTCGTTAAAAGCCCAAAGCTCTTCAATGGAGCCACCTCCCCGGCCAATAATTAAGACATCAGCCTCTCCGGAGACATTCGCCATTTGTATTGCTCTCACGATGGATGGCGCAGCCTGGTTTCCTTGAACCAATGCAGGATAAATAAGGATATTTGCAATCGGATAACGCCTTTTAATTGTAGTTAGAATATCTCTGATAGCAGCTCCTGTTGGCGAGGTGACAACAGCTACTGTTTTTGGATAACGAGGTATGGCTTTTTTATAATTGCGTGAAAACAGCCCTTCTTTTTCAAGCTTTTCTTTTAGCTGTTCGTAGGCAAGATAAAGTTCTCCAATCCCATCCGGCTGCATTTCTTTTATATATATTTGATATTGCCCGCTTGGTTCGTAGACCGAAATTTCACCCCGGACCAAGACTTTCATGCCATTCTCTGGCCTGAATTTCATTGATCGGGTATTCCCTGCAAACATTACAGCCAAAATGCGGGCCTTCTCATCCTTCAATGTAAAATACATATGGCCGCTGGAATGCTGTTTAAAGTTTGATATTTCTCCCTTGACCATAATATTTTGCAAATGAGGATCAGCATCAAATTTTCTTTTTATGTACTTTGTTAAAGCGTTGACTGTTAGATACTGCTGTTCCTTCATAACAATCTCCTTTTATGCAGAAGACGCCAATTGAGCATCAAAAGCAAGAGCAATAAACTGCATAGACAGCAAAAAACTGCCCCTCCACTTAATATTTAGTCTTTTGGCCTGCATGCATTCGCACTCAAAACAAAAACCTAAATATAGCATAATGGAAATGGACAGATTTTGCATCTGCATTGGAAGTTAGCAAAAAAACGATTAGTGTTTGCTTTGGGCAGACCTTGCTGCTTTTAATGTGTTATACATAAGCATTGTAATTGTCATCGGGCCTACTCCGCCTGGAACTGGCGTTATATATCCAGCTTTTTCTTTAACCCCGTCAAAATCAACATCACCGCAAAGCTTGCCTTCATGATTTCGATTCATGCCAACATCTATAATTATTGCACCTTTTTTCACATGGTCTTCTGTTATTAACCCTGCCTTTCCCACAGCTGCAACGAGAATATCCGCTCTTCTTGTATGTTCCTTTAAGTCAGCTGTTTTGGAATGGCAATAGGTAACCGTAGCATCTTCATTTAAAAACAACTGCCCCGAAGGCTTTCCAACTATATTGCTTCGGCCGACAACTACCACGTGCTTGCCGGCAATATCAGCCCCGATATAATCCAGCATCTCCATAATGCCAAAGGGAGTACAAGGAACAAAGGCATCTTGGCCGGTCATCATTCTGCCAATATTTATCGGGTGAAAGCCATCCACATCCTTTTTAGGCGAAATCGTTTCAATTATGACCTTTTCATTAATATGGACAGGAAGCGGCAATTGGACAAGTATTCCGTGTATATCCGGATTTTCATTTAACTCTTTTATTTTCCTGATAAGCTCTTCCTCACTGACTTCTTTCGGAAGTTCAATCAGCAACGAATACATCCCCAGTTTATTACAGGTTTTTTGTTTATTGGACACATAGGTTTTAGAAGCCTGATTATCTCCCACTAAAATAACTGCAAGGCCTGGTGTAATTCCATTTGCCTTCAGCTTTTGCACTTCATCGCCTATGAAACCCTGTTTAACTCTTGCAATCTCTTTGCCGTCTATTAATTTTGCAGCCATTATTTATCCCCCTATCAGGACAGCGGAAGCGCCTAATGATGAGGAACACCGGCATAGCACCGGCGCCCGCACATCCTGTGCAAGTCCGAACCAGATATTTTTAAAGCTGTTCTTTCACCTTGGAAAGGACACCATTTATAAACTTGCTTGACTGTTCATCGCCGTATAATTTTGCAATTTCAATTGCTTCATCCAGCACGACATTTGCTGGAACATCCTCACTAAGATACAGGAGTTCAAACACTGATAATCGCAAAAGGTTGCGGTCCACTGTAGCAAGCCTTTCCAAAGTCCACTTTTCAAGGTGTTTTTTTATCTCCGCATCAATTTTTTCCTTATACTGAGAAACACCTGATACAAGTTTGCTTAAATACTCATCAGTTGGTGCACCTTCTAAAACATGTTCAATGGCGGACTCTGTTTCTACCTGGCTTACATCGATTTGAAATAAAGCCTGCAATGCTTTCTCTCTGGCTGTTCTTCTCTTCATCTTCTTCTTTAACTCCTTTATGGCTAACGTTGTGGTTTTTCATTTTTGAGCATATACACGTCCAAAAATAACATAACAAGATAATAGCACAAGTAAGGGATATTCGCACTAAGCAATAACAATAAGGTTCATTTCAGTACTTGTATGGATAATCCGTTAAAAAGCCTTTCCTTTATAAAAGTTATTTTCCCATTAAAAAATTTCTTTATAACAGTCTTTGAGATGAAGAGAATAAAAAAACAGAAAAGCCAAAGACTCTGTCAGATGTCTTTGGCTTGGTGAAGTTTATTACATTTCCTGCTCGTATTCAATCTCATGCTTCTGGTTTTCGAACATGATTCCTACTACATGGATATTTACTTCCTGTGCATCAAGGGCTGTCATATTCAAAAGCGCCTGGCGGATATTGTCCTGAATTTCTTGTGCAACACTTGGAATGGATACGCCAAACTTCATCAGGCAATATACATCCACTTTAATTCCTTCTTCGGTTAATTCAACCTTAACCCCTTTGCCATGGTTCTTTTTGCCGAGCCTTTCTACTACACCTGTAGCGAAATTGCCGCGCATTTGCGCAACCCCTTCCACTTCAGAAGCGGCAATGCCAGCAATAACTTCAATCACTTCCGGAGCAATTTCAACCTTGCCAAGCCCTGAGTTTTCATGGCTCATTTCAAGAATGTTATTTTCACTCATTATGGCACCTCCATCAATCTTAAGAATTCATTACATCATGCAATTCCAGGAATTTTGTATTAAACTGCCCTTCCACGAATTTTTCATGGCTGAGGAGCTTGAGGTGAAATGGAATTGTCGTATGTACACCTTCAACAACAAATTCACTTAAAGCTCTCTTCATTCGGGAAATGGCCTCTTCTCTAGTATTGCCGTACGTAATCACTTTTGCAATCATGGAATCATAATATGGCGGAATCATATAGCCAGGATATGCCGCAGAATCGACTCTGACACCCAATCCGCCCGGCGGCAGATACATGTTGATTTTGCCTGCAGACGGCATAAAGTTCTTTTCCGGATTTTCTGCATTAATGCGGCATTCAATCGACCAGCCGTTAAAAGTAACATCTTCCTGGCTGATATAAAGCTTTTCACCGGAAGCAACTTTAATCTGCTCTTTGATCAAATCGACCCCAGTAACCATTTCTGTAACAGGGTGCTCCACCTGGATGCGCGTATTCATCTCCATAAAGTAGAACCTGCGATTTTGGTAATCGTAGATAAATTCTATTGTGCCTGCACCTGTATAATCAACCGCTTTGGCAGCTTTTACAGCAGCATTGCCCATCTCTTCACGGGTTTCCCCATCAAGGGCTGGTGAAGGAGTTTCCTCCAGAAGCTTTTGCAAACGTCTCTGTATGGAACAATCCCTTTCTCCCAGATGTATGGTGTTTCCGTAATTGTCTGCCAGCACCTGTATCTCAACATGGCGGAAGTCCTCTATATATTTTTCAATATATACTCCAGGGTTTCCAAACGCCGTTAAGGCCTCCTGCTGGGTAATGGTGATTCCTTTAATCAGCTCCTGCTCAGTACGCGCAACGCGAATCCCCTTGCCGCCGCCCCCGGCAGTTGCTTTTATAATCACCGGATATTCAATCTTCTCAGCAAGCTGAATGGCATCTTCAACATCCTTAATAATTCCGTTGGAGCCGGGAACAATCGGAACTCCTGCTTCTTTCATCGTTTCCCTCGCAATATCCTTCGTACCCATTTTGCTTATGGCTTCAGGAGTCGGGCCGACAAAAATGATGTTGCATTCCCTGCAAAGCTCAGCAAAATCAGCATTTTCTGCTAGGAACCCGTATCCTGGATGGATTGCGTCACAGCCTGTAAGCTTTGCAACACTAACAATATTTGTAAAATTCAAGTAGCTGTCCTTTGATGCTGTCGGGCCAATGCAATAAGCCTCGTCCGCAAGCTGGACATGCAGGGCCTCTCTGTCAGCCTCTGAAAAAACGGCTACTGATTCTATTCCCATTTCGCGCGCTGCGCGGATGATGCGAACAGCTATCTCTCCTCTGTTAGCAATCAAGAGTTTTTTTATCATTCTGTTACCGCTCCTTATTCAGGCTTTACTAAAAATAGTGGCTGGCCATACTCTACTAACTGACCGTCCTTAACAAGCACTTCTACAATTTCCCCATTGACTTCAGCTTCAATTTCATTAAACAGTTTCATTGCTTCCACTATGCAGACAATAGAATCTTTTGTAACTATAGAACCTGCTTTAACATATGCATCTGCATCCGGGGAAGAAGACTGATAAAAAGTCCCTACCATCGGAGACACAATTTTATGCAGGTTTGCGTCCGCGGATGGTGCTTGTTGGACAGGCTCTTGTGCAGGTGCTTCAGCTATAGGCGCTTCCACTTTTACAGCTGCCGGCTGGACTGGCTGCGGAGCCGGAGCTGCAGCTGGCTGAACTTGCTGTACAACTGCCGCTTCATTGCCTTTTTTCTTCATTTTAATTTTTGAACCCTCATACTCGTATACGAATTCATCAATATTTGACTGATCAACCAGCTTGATCAGTTCACGTATTTCCTGTACTTTTAACATTTTGGCACCCCTTGTTTTCTCACTGCTTTCCATCCCCTCTTTCGCCATTTAGAAAAACTTTGGAAGAATAGAGAAAGGAAGAATGGGAATGTTCCGCATGATTTAATTATGACTAGATACTAATATCATACGATAAGACCTTATCAAAGTTCAACATCGTATTATGTAATGTATACCCTTTCTCCATTCGTCCTCTAAAACCATTTTAATGTTTTTCGAAATTTTTGTGAAATGTTACGAAGGATTTTCACTAAATATCACGAAATATTGATTGTAAAGGGGACTTTAGTACCAGAGAGGATCTGTATAAGTAGGAAAACCATTGAGGAATTAAGAAAGAGGATCTTATTAGCAAAAATTCGCTTGTGGTGAAGGCTGCTTTTGTAAAATATATCAGATTATAACTCTTTAACCACTCAAATCCATAAGGCCTCTTCGTCCATAGGAGTATCAATTGGGGAGTTTAGTTCAGTTGTTGAGGAGGCGAGCGCTTCCCTCCAGGAAATTTCCTCCTCTGCCGCATTCCAGACTGAGCAATATGAACATCTTGTTAAATCGATTAAAAAAGCCCATTATTCGATGGAACACCTAATTAATCTTCAGAAATAGCATCATTTACATTTATGAGAACTAAAAAGGTCCCCGCAAGTTATTCCACGGGCACCTTTTTTAGTTCTGTGATTACTTGGCAACTTGGAATTCAACCGCAACTGCTTCAAGCTGTCCAATTTCATTTCTTACTTCCTGAATGATCTTGTTTGCTGCAGAAGGCGAATGGTCTTTTGCCTTTACTGTAATCTGAACCTTTTTGCCATCTGCGCGAACAAGCACATCTTCGTAATCCATTGCTCTGATTAACGTTTCAAGCATCGCTTCTTTTTGGGCTATTTCATTTAAATCATCGATTTGATCCTTTGCCTTCATTCTTTCTTCAGCAGGAAGGTCTGTCTGGCCCAGGACTGTTGTTAGCTCTTCTTTCATGCGGCTGCGCTCGTCATCAAGCTGCAGGCGCAAAGTTTCGAACATTTCATCACTGGCTGTGTTTGTAATAATGGCATTGCCATCTTCACTTTCAACCGCTTCCATTTCCCCATTTGCCTTCTCTTCCATTGCAGCGAGATCATTCCCTTTCTGCTCCGGAGATGTTACATAATACACGGACAATACAACTACCAAACTTAGCATTGTTAATAACCAAACCGTTTGTTTCTTTAAAAGCATCTATTATTCCCCCTTAGTTTTTTTAGGCATTACGGAAACTCTGTGGCTTGGTACATCAAGCGCTCTTGTAACTGCCTCAATAATCCATTTTTTCACTTGTATATTTTCAGCTCCCTTTGCAACAATCAGTACACCCCTAATTTCAGGTTTCTTGGTTTCTATTACAATCGGAACCTCTTTCTCGCCATTTCGGACAATCACAAGCTGTTCCTCCTGTGATTGGTCCTCTACTTTTCTTTTACCGCCTTCCCGATCTGTTTCATCGGTTTTTTGTTTTTGGGTCGTTTTGTTTTTTTCAAGCACTTTCTTCTCTGTTGCATCCACATTGACGACGACCGTAGTATCACCTACGCCGACAATCGCATCAAGAGCCTCTTTTATTTGTGCTTCATATGCCTTTTCATAATTGGCAATTTCGTCATTTCCCCCAGATTGCTTCTGGCCGAACACAGGTACCTCATCCTCCTGCTTCGCCTCTTCTTCGTTTTTAAAAACGGACATATCTTCAGTAGAGGCATTCTCTTTAAACAGCGTATTGCTGATCAGCATGATCGCTGCGCCAAAGAGGAGAACAAGAAGCAAGTATTGGTATTTACCGGCTTTTTTATCGGGCTGCCCGTCTTTAGAGAGTAATTTCTTTAACCATGCGAAAGGACCTTTTTCATTATCCATCCCTATCCATATTCCCCCCTTCTACCAGTACCTCGATTGATTTTGCGTCTACATTCCATTTTTGTGCGAGAAGAGAAGCGACTTTTTTTGCCTCATCATGTTCAGCCCTGCTGGATGGAAGAGGTTTCCCGGTATTGATTTCCACTTTTGTAACCACTTCTACAGCTTCAGCTTCTGCATCTTTTGCTCTTAATTGGATCATGACCTTTTGCAGGTTATCCGGGAAGGCTTGATCACTGCTTTCATCTACTAAAATATCAATGTTAGCAATTTCCAGACCGTACTGTTCCATCAACTCCTCTTCTGCGTCCTGTTTCATGTGGACAGCCATTTGTTCTAAAATATATGCATCACTTGAGGCTTGTATTTCTTTTTTCTTCATTTCTATTAAATTTTCCATATTTTTTTCGCCGGATGCTTCAAAAACAGGCACTGAAGCCATCGCTTCTTCAAAATCGCTGGATATCATTTTTAAAATTGGCGTAAGAATAATTGCGATTAGCAGAAGCCCTGTCACCATTTTTGTATACTTCTGCAGCTTTGAACTTGGAAGGAGCATATCAATGACAGTGGCCAGCAGAACAAATAATATGATGTTCGTTATCCATTCTTTTATAAAATCCACTTCATCCCCCCCTATCTAACCATCATGGTCAAATTCCCGGCTGCAATGATGACAGTAATACTAAGGAAAAACATCAAGGAAACTATGGCCAGAGCGGCAAAAACGTATATGACACTTTTGCTGATAATATCCAGGCAGGATATTATCGGACCTCCTCCCAGCGGCTGCAAAATGGCAGCAGCGAATTTATATATAAACGCAATCATTAGTATTTTGATTGCCGGAAAAGCGGCTATGATCAGGAGGATCGCTACACCTGCAATGCCTACTGTATTCTTTAATAGAACCGAGGCGCTAATGACAGTATCTGTTGCATCGGTAAACATCCTTCCGATAACCGGAATAAAATTCCCCGTGATAAACTTTGCCGTACGTATTGTAATTCCATCGGTGACTGCGGCGGAGGCTCCCTGTACTGAAATGACTCCCAAAAACACTGTCAGGAACATACCGAGAAGCCCTATACTCCAATTTCGGAGCAAATTTGCAAGCTGGGTTACCTTGTAATGCTCGGAAAGCGTGCTGACAATGCTTAATAATGCTGATAAAAATAGGAGCGGAAGGATGACATATTGAATAAACAAGCCGCTGACATTCATTAAAAACAAAATCACTGGGTGAAAAAAAGCAGCTGATACCACTCCTCCGGACGAAGCAATTAGGGCAAGCAGCAGCGGGATAAGAGCCATTATGAAGGAAACCATCGTTGAAATTGTTTCTTGTGTGTAGTCAATCGCTACATGGAAGCTATTTAGGGCAATAATGATTAAAACCATAAACACAATTGCATACGCTGCTTTGCTGACTGTGCTTTTTTCAAATGAATTTTGCAGCGACTGCAGAAACATGCTGAACACTGTCAGCAAAATTAATGTGCCAAGCAATTTTCCATTTACTATAAATTCATGAAAAACAAACTTCATTGCTCCGGAACCCCATTCTTTAAGTGAGAATTCCTTATCCCCCTTGATGAATTCATAGAGGCTCCCTTTTTGGCTTTCCGGCAAAAAACCTCCATACTCTGTCGTTATTTCTTCCCAAAAGCCTTTCAGTTCATCTAGATTAAGGGATTCAACCTGCGATTCCACTAAATCCTGGGGGGAAATCGTTTCATCTATTTCGCCGGTCTTTGGTGAGGCTTGTACAATTGGTGCCAGTAAAAAAAATAGGATTAGATTGGACAATAAAATTTTCTGCATCCTTTGCTTCATTTTTTCACCTCTTTTATAAGACCCTATCGTGCAGCTTTGCCAGCATCAGGGAGGCTTGTCTTTCATAACAGGCCTGCAAGGTTAATTGGCCGGCCAGCTCAATTTAACTTGGAATCATCTGGATAATGGTTTCAATCAATACAGTCAGTATGGGAATGGCCATTGCCAGGATAAGGATTTTGCCGCCCATCTCGATTTTTGCTGCAATAGCCCCCTGGCCTGCATCTTTCGTGATTTGTGCAGCAAATTCAGCAATATAGGCAATCCCAATTATTTTTAAAATCGTTTCCACATATACGATGTTTACCTTTGCATTTATGGCAATCTTTTCAATCATGTGGATAATGGCGTATATTTGGTCGACAAGAAACAAGAAAATGGCACAGCCTACAAAAACAATCAGCAAAAAGGCAAAATTAGGTTTTTGTTCTTTTACAATCAGTGCAAGGAACGTCGCAACAAGAGAGAATCCGACTATTTGAAGAATTTCAATGGCTGAGCCCCCCTTTAGCTCTGGAATAGGAACACTGATTTTATTTTTTGGAATAGGTTATCTACAATGGATGCAACCATGAATAATATATAAATAAAGCCGAAAAGCGTAACCCACTGTGCGTATTCCTTCTTTCCAACCTGATCCAAAATGGTATGCAAAAAGGCTACCACGATCCCGACACCCGCAATTTTGAATATGATATCAACCTCTAATCCCATCCTTTTCTCCTCCTAAGCTCTGTCCAGAGTCCGGCAGCCAATAGCTGCTGCCTGCTTCATCCGCTTTTTTGTAAAACAGCTGCCCGCAAAACCTACATTAATAAAATGATTAATAGCAATCCCGATAAAAAGCCGAGGCTTTTAACCATTCTTTCGTATTTCACTTGCTTGTCATGTGCATCTGCTTCTTCCCGTTCCAAATGGGAAAGGGTGAGCATAATCTGCTTTTGCTGCGAGAGCCGGTCATGCCGCCCAAGTGTTTCTCCAAATTGCTTCATAATCTCAAATTCACCTTGTTTAAAAGCGGTCATTTTCCATATTTCTTTTAAGCTTTGTTCCCAGGCATCCTTGACAGTTGTCTCAGAGTCAGTCAATTTTTTAGCGAAGGATTCGAAAAACCATGATAATGGCTTAGGCAACTGGGCAGACAGCCTTCTGGCTGCTTCATGAAGGGGTGTGTGGCCGTACATAATTTCAGCCTCAAGGGACTGCAGGGCCGATTTCAGCTGGCGCAGCTGCCGCGGACGTTCTGTCAGATGCCTGGAAGCTTCAAATCCAGCCCATGTTGTAGCGATTATTATAAAAACAGCTCCAATTAGCTTCATCATTTACGTCACTCTCACTTCTTGCAGGATCTCCTTGCCAGCAGCGTCCTTAATACAAGTAATGCTGCCTGGTCCGTCTTTCCTGCTGAGTTCAATAAACCTCTGGAAAATCCCCATCTCCAAAACTGCTCTTAAAGTGGGCCGTTTCTTAATTTCCTCCAGTGAGCTTCCATGTGTGGTCATTATCAGTTTGATTCCGGCATTTACGGCTTCCATAATGGCTTCTGCATCCTCCTGCCTTCCAATTTCATCGACGACTAAAACCTCCGGGCTCATTGAACGGATCATCATCATCATGCCCTCTGCCTTCGGGCACGCATCAAGGACATCAATTCTGTGCCCGAATGACATTTGCGGGATCCCACTAACACAGCCGGCGATTTCGGAGCGTTCATCGATAATTCCCACCTTGCTCGCCTGAAACGCCCCATCCGGGTCCCCGGATGATATAATTCTCGCTATATCTCTCAGCAATGTGGTTTTCCCTGTTTGCGGCGGGCCGATGATCATCGTGTGCAGCCAGCCTTCTTTATAGATGCGTGGAATCAGCTTTTCGGCAATGCCGATTTTTTCTTTGGCAACCCTTATATTAAAGGAGGAAATATCCCTGATTGCCTTCACTTTTCCTTCTTCAAGAATCACCTTGCCGGCGAGCCCGACTCGATGGCCCCCTTCAATGGTGATATAGCCCCTTTTCAATTCTTCTTCCAGTGTATAAATGGAAAAGTGGCTTATTTTATTCAGCAAGTGCACCGCATCTTCCGAATCAACAATATAAGGGAGGAAATGAGGCATTCCCTTCGTGGTCAATTCGAGCGGTCTGTTTATTCGGACCCTAACTTCTTCCAGATCCTTCAAAATTTGTGGAGGGATTTGTTTCAGCTTTTCAGAAATTTTTTTTGGCAAAAAGGCTATAATCGTTTCCATGTTTGCTCCTCCATTTTTAAATATTTCGTTTCGGACTAGCTTCTCATTATTTAAAATGTATGCCTCCAACAAAACATTATGACTTGGATTTGCTGGCTCTCCCATTTTCCTCGGGACAAGTTTTTTTGAATGGCTGTTTTTGCATACTTTGTTGCTTTTTAAATACAATTTACACCCAAAGCCTTGTCTTTTGATTTCCGTTGCAGGTGCTCAGCGAACTGCGGGCGGTCTCAGGAGCCTCCTCAGCGCTTTGCGCTTACGGGTCTCCTGAGACACGCTTCACCCGCAGGAGTCAAGCACCTTCCGCAATCTTTACGAAAAGGGCCTTTTAAATTGATCCAATCAGAGTAAACAATTAGATTTTTACAAAAAATAAGCCCAAGAAAAATTTAAAAAGGCTGGTGTCTATAGATGAAAGCAAAATGGATTTGCCTCATGCTAATCATTCAAATTGCCGTTCTTATGGGTTTGGGTTTCCCTGCTGAGGGGCTCGCTCGGCCTGCAAGTTTAGAAGGACCTCGGAATGTCATCCTGATGATTGGAGATGGCATGGGAGTTGGACAAATTGAGATCGCAAGAGAAATGGAGTACGGGAAAAATGGGCGGCTGTTCTTGGAGACTCTTCCACACACTGCACTTGTTCATACCGACTCTGCCAATAACCTGGTAACAGATTCCGCTGCAGGCGGGACGGCTTTGGCGATAGGCAAAAAGACCAATAATGAAATGATTGGAGTAACCCCGGACGGAATGGAAACAGACAGCATCCTGGATTTGTTTAAAAAAGACGGAAAGAAAACAGGAGTTATTTCTACGAATACGATTACAGATGCTACCCCTGCTGCGTTTACAGCAAGCGTCCCCAACAGGTGGTCCGGACAGGAGGAAATAGCACGCCAGCAGCTGAACAATCAAGTGGATGTGCTCATGGGAGGAGGAAGAGCCTATTTTAGACCCGAAAAACAGAATGGCAGAGATTTAATTAAGGAAGCCGCTCTAAATGGTTATACCTATGTAAGCAATCGGGATGAGCTGTTGAATGCAAAGGGCAATAAGCTGCTCGGTTTGTTCAATAATGGTTATATGAACTTTAAATTGGATCGCCCTCTAAAAGGGAGCAAAGAACCAAGTTTAAAAGAAATGACCGAAAAAGCAATCGGTGTATTGTCAAAAAGGGAAAAGGGCTTTTTTCTTATGGCAGAAGGAGCAAGGATTGACCATGCTTCACATGCTGGCGATATTACAAGCATATGGAAAGAAACAATTGAATTTGATGAGGCTGTAAGGTATGCGGTTGAATGGGCCAAAAATGACGGAGAGACACTCGTACTTGTTGCCGCAGACCATGAAACAATGGGGATATCTGCCTCAGAGCCGCTGGATATACAGCATCTGAAAAAAATTAAAGCCACTCCCCAATTTATGGTCAGCCAATTTGTGAAGGATCAAAATTCACGATCCTACAGAACAGCCAGCATCAAAGAGGTTATAAAGAAATACGCCAATATAAATCTAACTGCTAAGGAAATTGCAGCTTTTAATAACCACTTGCTAAATTCGGATAACAAAGTTTATCCTCAATACCTTGCAGCTTGGGAAATTGGAAGCCTGATTGCAGAAAGAAACCACGGGGGAATTATTACAAACAAAGTACGATCTTTAAGTTCAACTGGAGGGCACACAGGCAATATGATCCCTTTATTTGCTTATGGCAAAGGAAGTGAGGTTTTTTCAGGCGTCCTTGATAACACCGATATTCCTAAAAAAATTGCATCATTGATGAGATACAAATGGGAATAATACCTGTCAGGTAATTTAATGCGTATTTTATCCCCTTATCCGCCGTACATTCTAGAGAGATCTTAAATTATGAAAGCGGGGAGAGCATTTCATGTATTATCAGCAGCCATTCGTCCGCCATTCATCCCATTCTGCCAGCCAGGCCAGATCCAAACCCAATATCATGAGAGTTTCAGGCGAAGGGAAAATAGCAGTCCAGCCAAGCCAGTCCATAGTAACACTCGGAGTTTCAACCGAAGACCAAGTACTGCAGAAAGCACAGGAGAATAATGCACAGGCAATTGCTAACATTAAAAATGCTTTAAATAACATTGGAATACTGGATCAGCAAATTCGCACAGCCGATTTTTCGATTTTCCCGCAATATGATTTTGTGGATGGGAAACAGGTTTTTCGCGGTTACAAAGTGGAGCATGTGCTTGGCATTACTGTAGATAATATCGAAAATACCGGCCTTGTTGTCGATACGGCAGTGGACAGCGGAGCCAATCTTGTCAGGGGGATTACTTTTGAAATGGAAAGCCAAAGTTTATACTACCAGCAGGCATTGACCTTGGCTGTTGCGGATGCTTATAAGAAGGCCGAAACGATAGCGGCTGCCTTAAGAGTCCAATTAGTCGGGACACCTTTATCAGTTACTGAAGGTGCTTTTGACTTCGAAAGGCCTGTTCCCTACCAGCCTGCAGCTTTTGTTAAAAGCGAAGTGAGTACCCCCATCCAACCGGGAACGATTGATATAACGAGCCGAGTGACTGCAGAATTTATGTATTATAGCTAGGATGAATTCGACTTATAATTCTCTTCAATACGAGGATAATAAGATTGTGAACGAAAGCGTTTTTTTCACAATACGTAAAAAGAGAGGTCCTTGCAAATGAATGAAAATTTGGGGGAATTTTTAAAAAACCAGAAAAAAGGGGACAGGGCCTATCTCGGCGGAACACGGGATAACGAAACAGCGCCAACTTCCGACCCTGATTATAATAACCGCAATGACACCGATATATCACCTGGAGCGGAAGGCAGAAAATATAAAGGATAAAACAAAAAATCCCGAGAAGCTCGGGATTTTTTCTTTCTAATCATTAGGCTCGTGACACATAAGAACCGTCAGTTGTATTGATGATCAGCTTGTCTCCTTCATTGATGAAGAAAGGAACTTGTACAGTAAGGCCTGTTTCAAGAGTAGCCGGCTTTGTTCCGCCTGAAGCCGTATCCCCTTTAATGCCTGGCTCCGTTTCAGTTACTGTCAGCTCAACAGAGTTTGGAAGCTCGATTCCAAGGGATTCTCCATGGTAAAGCATGATTGCAACTTCCATATTTTCCTTTAAAAACTTTAATTCGTATTCAATTGAAGAAGCAGGAAGTTCAATCTGCTCATAAGACTCATTGTCCATGAATACGTGCTGGTCTCCGTTTGCATAAAGATATTGCATTTTACGGTTATCAATTTGGGCTTTCGCAACTTTCTCACCGGCACGGAAGGTTTTTTCCTGAATAGCGCCTGTACGAAGGTTACGCAATTTGGAGCGGACAAATGCCGCACCTTTTCCTGGCTTAACATGCTGGAAGTCCATTACACGCCAAATACCGTTATCAACTTCAATTGTTAATCCCGTTCGAAAATCGTTTACTGAAATCATGAATATGTCCTCCTAAAGTTCATTTAAAGAATAATCAATTCTTTGGTAGAATGAGTAAGCGTTTCATTATGATCCTTTGTAATTAATGTATCATCTTCAATGCGGACTCCGCCAAGACCCGGTATGTAAATGCCCGGCTCCACTGTTACCACCATGCCAGGTTCAAGAATGACATCGGATTTAAACGACAAACCTGGTCCTTCATGCACTTCCAGCCCTATGCCATGGCCAGTAGAGTGGCCAAAATAATTTCCATAGCCTTTTTCGGAAATATAGTCTCGGGTTAAAGCATCTGCTTCTTTGCCGCTCATTCCCGGTTTTATGCCTTCCATCCCGCGCTCCTGAGCTTCAAGGACGATATTATAAATTTCTTTCAGCTTATCTTCAGGTTCCCCGACTGCTACTGTACGGGTGATATCTGAAACATACCCTTTATAATAAGCGCCAAAATCAAGCGTGACGAAATCTCCTTTTTCGATCACCTTATCGCTTGCCACTCCATGCGGAAGGGCAGAGCGGTGTCCGGATGCTACGATAATATCAAACGAAGATGAAACTGCACCCGCTTTTCTCATAAAGAACTCTAATTCATTCGATACTTCCAGCTCGGTAGCCCCTGGACGAATGACATCTAGAATATGTTTAAATGCAGCATCTGCTATGTCAGCTGCCACCTTTATTATCTTAATCTCTGATTCGGTCTTAATCAAGCGTAACTTTTCAATGGTACCGGAAACAGGAACAAGTTCAGCTTCAACCGCTTTTTCATAGGCTTTAAAGGCGGAAAAAGTTAAATGGTCCTCTTCAAATCCCAGCTTCTTAATCCCAAGTTGTTTTGCCTGTTCTGCCACTTCTTCAGGAATGGCTCCGGAATGCTTAACAATCTCAAAGCCTTCGCATTGTTTTGCAGCCTGCTCTGTATAGCGGAAGTCAGTGATGAACAACGCTTTTTCTGCACTGATTAGAACCACGCCTGCCGACCCCGTAAAACCTGTCATATAAAGGCGGTTATAACTGCTTGTAATCAACATTCCATCTATACCTGATAGGTCGAAGCTTGAGCGCAGCTTTTGAATTTTTTCCATTCTTATCCTCTCCCCTTTGCAAGATCCATTAAGGCATAAAAAGCCAGTTCATAACCCTTAAATCCCAGCCCGACAATTTGTCCGTGTGCCACAGGGGCAATGACAGATGTATGGCGGAATTCTTCACGGGAATGAACATTAGATATATGTACTTCGATCACAGGAACCTGGATTCCTGCTATGGCATCCCGTATTGCATAACTGTAGTGAGTAAATGCTCCAGGATTAAATATAATACCTTTTGTTCCATCTTCATTGGCAAGATGAAGCCTGTCTAGTAATTCGCCTTCATGGTTGGATTGGAAACAAGACACTTCTATTTGGTGTGCATCACCTAATGAAGTGATGTTTTCTTCCAGATGCTTAAGAGTTTCATTACCATAAACGCCTGGTTCCCGCTTCCCAAGCAAATTTAAATTGGGCCCATTTAACAGGAGTATCTTCCTCATGATCAACCCCCTCTTACTTAGTCGCAATGTGCTTCTTTCCCGGAATTGTAATACATTAATAAATCTTTCTCGATCGCTTTTCGATTCCAGTGAAAAAGAATGTCCATTAAGAACATTCTAACATAAAGTGGAACTTCATACAGTTGAGATGTTTTCACTTCCACTCAGTATTCCCTGTATGAAGCTGTTTTTCTTTACAGCGGGAAGGCCGCCATAAGAGGAGGCTTTCTCCGCTTTAGTATTTTGCTTTTACCGAGAGCTCATCGCAGGAGAACTTTTGATAAGTGTCCTTTAACACCACTTCTTCTGCTTTTATAATCTCTTTTAGCTATGGAAACTCCGGATCTGTGCGGGCCTTCTTTTCATCTTCATTTTTGCCGCGAAGTTCATGCGCTTCGTAAGAGATGGAATACCCGACAAACACTCCAAATAAAATATAGAAACAAAGGGATGTGATAATCGTATTTCTCTCAAGCTCCCAGAAAGGGCTAATTCCCGGGAATATTGGATTTAATACAAAAAATACAACTAAGAAAAGGGCAATACCATAGCCAGCTCCCACGAATATGCTTTGAAACTTCCGCAATGCTGCATAATAAATAAGTGCAGCAACAATAGAAATGCCTCCAATCAGCAGAATGGAAATAACGGTTCCCAGCCAGCCTTCTTTCCAGGCTCCTATTGTCCAGGGCTCAAGAAAGACATTTGGACGTATTTCCGTAAAATTGAATACATAAGCCAAATAGGCCAGCCCGCTCCACAGGATGCCCCCGATCAAACCAGTAATGACTACCATAGCCATAAAAGACATCGGCTTTTCTCTCTGATTTTGTTCTAACTGCTCTCTTTCTTCTGCCATTTATGCCACCTCCATTTCCTATTATGTCCACCTGCAATTATTCCTTTGCACCATATCGAAAATTATATATAAACGGATCGTTCTTTCCCGAAAATAATTGGGGATATTTTTAAGATTTTTCCTGCTGGATGGAGGTTTTACGGGATTTTAAGTAGAATAAAATAAGTATACGAATATAAAAATTTAAAGCTCCCGGCTGATTGAACCCATTTCTCTAAAAGGGGGTTCCGGGATTGAAGAATAGAGCATAAATTTAAGTAAGAACGTAGGGGTGCAGCGGAAATGTGCAAGCCCACAATGACTTTTATTGCTGCCGGCATTTAAAAATGGGAAAATGTCAACTAATTACATTAAAGTTTTCATTCTTTCGTTTAAAAAGCGAACAAATAGGAAAAGAAAAAAATGATGACAACTTTTAGTAAAGAAATTACTTAAATCTTTGCATATATAGTTTAAAAGCTTAGAAATTTGCTCATCATGCTTTTAGGGAGGTGGCTTTCTTGAAAAATCGGATTTCATTTTATATTGTCTCGGGGCTTATAATTCTTGCTGCCCTTGGAGTGGCCGTCAGCCTGATCTCAGATCCTGCCGGTTTTTTGCAGAGAATAGCTGTCATTGTCATTATAGGTGCTGTTATATACTTTCTTTTTCAGCGCTTTAACAGAGCTAACCCCTCTAAGCGAGAGCAGCGGGCTTTTATACGGGCAGCTAAAAAATCTAAAAAACGTTTTAACCATAAAGAAGCAGGTTCAGCCAACGGCAAAAAGACTTCCATCGGCTACCTTACTTCAATTAAAAAATCCAAGAAAAAGTCTTCACCACACCTTACTGTCATAGAAGGCAAAAAAGGCAAAAAGAAAAATCGAGCATCCCTTTAATCAAGGGCTCGATTTTTTTATAGCTTACATATTAGTAACTCCAGCTTGCAAAAAATTGCTCCGCACATTGCCTGCCATGCTCAAGCAAATCCATTTTCTTTTGGTCAGTTAGCTCAAATTCGGCAGTCAGGACCCCATCAGTTGGGATAAATATGATATTTTGAGCGTGCTTCCTTGAAATGTATCGTGCATCATGCGCATCCTTCATTGTTTCGAAAAGGGCTTCGTACATTTGTATAGCATTCGAGATCTTATTGGGAGGCCGTTCACTTAGATTATGGCTTAACTTAATCCCCAATACTGGCCTGGTTTTTTTCACATTTTCCCTATCAAATAGCCACATCGGAAAATTGCTCAAAACTCCCCCATCAACGATTACACTTGAGCGGCTGTATGCCTGCAGTTTAACTGGCTCAAAAAAATAAGGAAGGCTGCAGCTCATCCTGATTGCCTTGGCCACGGGGAAAGAGCCCGGATCAATCCCATAGTGAACAAGATCATCAGGCAAAACAACAAGCCGGCCATTGGTCAGGTCAGAGGCTATTACCCTTAGTGACTGAGGCGGCAAGTCAGCAAATGTTCTTATACCTCTTGCAGCCAGCTTTTCAGCCATCCAATTCTCCAGTTCCACACCTTTGTATAACCCTAATCGCCAATAAAGCAGAAGCCATTTAGTGACAGAGAATGGTAACAATGTCTTTCTTTCATCAAGAAATTTTTTTACATCCAGTTCATCCACAAGCTGATATATTTCATTACTTGTATACCTGGCAGCAATTAATGCAGCCACTATGGAGCCTGCACTCGTTCCGGCTACCCGCTTGAATTGGAACCCCCGTTTTTGGACTGCGTCATACGCACCAATTAAAGCAAACCCCTTTATTCCTCCTCCAGAAAAAACACCGTCTATAAACATGTAAGCCACTCCTGTCGATGTACTTACTTATAGAGGAACTCTTACTTATACATCTTTAATCAGGAGCTTTTTAAAATAGTACGGCTGACAAGCAGAATTTCTTGCAATTTAAAAATTTATGATTTAGGAGGTTACCAAAACCTTGCGGAAGAGTTCTCTGCATCTAGCTCCGCTTCCGCTTTTGTTCCTTAAGTGAAATATTGGACTTCAGCCTCCGGAAAGAAGGAATGTACATATTCTCTGATTGTGTTCTCCAGATCTTTTGCTTCTTCCGTCGGATATACATATTTGCCGATTCCGTATCTTCCCCATTTATATTTGCGCTTTTCTTCATCCATTTCAAGCTTAGACTTTGGATAGCGCTTTTCAATCACCTTTTTGGCCGGTTTCGTAAATCTATGCTGAATCAATTCGAAGGTCAATCCTTGCAAGTTGATGCCCTCAAGCGATTTGCTTAACCTTTGGAAAAGCTCAAGATATCCTTCACGCCAGTCTTCGTGCATATAAATAGGCGCAACAATAAAACCTAGCGGATACCCCGCGTTTGCCACTTTTCGGGCAGCTTCAAGCCGATCATCAAAGGAAGAAGTACCCGGCTCAAAATTTTTAATCACATAGCGTGAATTGACACTAAAACGAAAACGTGTGTTTCCATTATGTTTGGCATCGAGCAAGTGATCAACATGATGGTATTTCGTTACAAAGCGAAGCTGGCCATATTCCGTCTGGCCCATAAATTCAATCGTCTTTTTCAAAGAATGAGTCAGATGATCCAGCCCGACAATATCGGAAGTACACGCCGCTTCAAAGCGGGTTATCTCAGGTTTTCTTTCCTCCATATATTTTGTGGCCTGGTCGAAGATTTCCTCCAGATTCACGTACGTACGTATATAAGGCTTGCTTCCTAGCGTCGTTTGCAAATAACAGTAGTGGCAATGGCCCATGCAGCCGGTAGCGAGAGGAATGGCGTATTCGGCTGAAGGCTTGGAAGTATCAAATTTCAGGGTTCTTCTTATGCCCACAACTAATGTGGATTTCGCATTGCGATACTTCTGCAATTCATTATCGCCGGGAATATTTCTTACCTGATTGTGGGATGTCGTCTCCCTAATTTCGATATTCATTTTTTCAAACTTCTCTTTAAGCTCTCTGCCTAAAGGATATTCCAAGGCTTGCGGTTCTATATAAACAAGCTGAGGGATAAAAGGCTTCAATGAAGTAACCTCACTTTTTAAGTTAGTCGATTGTTCAACGAACCATTTACTTTCATAACGGTTTGCTGAACCTTATGACAGTAGTATAAGCCAAATCCCCCAACAGCAAAAAAAGAAGATGGAACAATTATTTCCATCTTCTTTAGCTGTACTATTTAGTTTTACAGACCGCATTTCAGCTGGGCATTACAGTTCGTACACGTATTGCATCCGCCGATTTCTTTTACCTTCCCTTTTCGGCATACCGGGCAAGTATTGCCTATTTCTGAACCGATTGTAACATCTGTTGAACGAAGGTCGCTGATCGTATCAACTAAGACAACATGCTGCTTTGTTTTCTCTTTCTTAACGGTTTCTGTATCATCAAAGCTATTTTCTTCAGCTTTCAGTGTCAAGACCTGAGAATCGCGTGATCCGTCAACATAGACCGTTCCGCCCTTGGCACCGCCGCGGTATAGGCGCTCATACACTTTTTCTACCTGCTCAACACTATAGCCCTTCGGTGCATTTACCGTTTTGCTTATTGAGCTGTCAATCCAGCGCTGGATTACACACTGTACATCAGCATGTGCTTCTGGAGCCAAATCCATCGCTGCCACAAACCATTCAGGCAGATTATCTGGGTCTGCATCCGGGTTGCGGTCCAAATATTCCTGAACGATATCTGCCTTCACTTCAATAAACTTACCTAAGCGGCCGCTTCTGAAGTAAGAGAAGGAGAAATATGGCTCAAGGCCTGTAGAAACTCCAACCATTGTTCCTGTAGATCCAGTCGGTGCAACAGTTAATAGATGCGAATTCCGGATTCCATTTTCCAGGATAGACTGACGGACATCTTCAGGCATTTTCTTCATGAAGCCTGTTTGTGTAAATGCATTGCGTAAGCGGTTTGTATCCTCTGCATTCTCGCCTGTTAAGAATGGGAAGCTTCCCTTTTCCTTTGCAAGCTCTACAGAAACTCTGTACGCTGTCGTTGCAATTGTTTCAAAGACTTTGTCTATCAGATCATTTCCTTCTTCTGAGCCATATTCAGTTTCGCAGTAGATGAGCAAATCATGAAGTCCCATAACGCCAAGGCCAACACGGCGCTCACCAAGTGCCTGCTTTTGGTTCTCTTCAAGGAAGTAAGGGGTTGCATCTATTACATTATCCTGCATACGTACACCAACTTCGACAGTACGCTTCAGCTTTTCAAAATTTACTGTTTTGTTTTCCTTATCTGCCATTTCTGCCAGGTTAACTGCTGCCAGATTGCAGACAGAATATGGTGCGAGTGGCTGTTCCCCACACGGGTTTGTTGCTACAACCTTTTGTCCATATGCCTGTGCATTTGTCATTTCGTTGGCATTATCGATAAAGAAGATTCCTGGTTCTGCAGAGTATGTTGCACAGATATTAATCAAGTTCCAAAGCTCTTTCGCTTTAATTTTGCGGTAAACTCGAACCTTGTAGCCCAGCTTTTCCCATTCTCTTACGTCACCGACTTTGTGCCAATCTTCATTATATATTTTCATGGTCTCGGGATCGTAGGATTCCACATCCGGGAAGCGAAGCTCGTACTCTGCGTCATTCTCGACTGCATCCATGAATTCTTTTGTCAGGCAGACTGAAATGTTTGCACCTGTCAGGAATTCAGAGTTATGGACACTGTAAGTACCACCTGTAGCCATTTTTTCTTCTGCATCCTTTATGATCTTCTCGCTGAATCCGCCATATCCCGGAATAGTCTTGTAATTAACAATTCCCTGGTACATAGCAATTTCCTGTTCGGTAAAAGAAGTAAATTTTAATTTTTCTTTTGCATATTTTTTAATTGTTTCATCGTTTGTATTTTCTAGAAGGAATCGTAAAATCCTTGGATTTTGCATTTTAGAGATGATGAATTCAATAATGTCCGGATGCCAGTCCGACAGCATAATCATCTGAGCTCCTCTGCGGGACCCTCCCTGTTCAACAAGGTGAGTCAATTTCGCAATGTCATCCAGCCAGGAGACTGAACCGGAAGATTTACCGTTGACTCCTTTTGCCAGTGTATTGCGAGGTCTTAGTGTAGAACCGTTTGTTCCCACTCCGCCTCCGCGGCTCATGATTTCCATAACCTGTTTGCGGTGCTCGGAGATCCCTTCACGGGAGTCCTGGACAAACGGCATTACGTAACAGTTGAAATACGTTACATCCGTGTCAGCTCCTGCTCCGTATAGAACGCGGCCAGCCGGAATGAAGTTTAAGTTCTTTAGTTCCTGATAGAACTTTTCAAACCATTGCTTTCTCTTTTCTTCTGTCTTCTCTACGGATGCAAGGCCTGTCGCGTTACGCTTGGCAATTTGCTCATAAAAGATTTCCAAAGGCTTTTCGATTACATCCAGCGGCTTCGTAATAATACCTGTCTGTGCTTCCTCCGGATCATCGAGCACTCCTCTGTAATCTTCTTCGACTAAAACTTTAGCTGTCTTGTTTTCCCAGTCTATATCCAGGATGAAACCAAGACCTCGTGCAGGAAATTTCGGATCTTCTTTGATAGTGAGGACAACGAAGTCACCGTTTGTCAGAGTCACTTTCTCAGTATCTTTGAAAGTGTATCTGTCCAGCATGACTAAACGTGAAACACCTTTGTGGGTCATTTTCATATCCGGGGTTACAGGGTGAACCTGAGGGAATAAACGGATGTCCTTGTTTAAACGATCAATGTTCAATTTCATTTTTTGTCCTAGCGCAACAGACATTGTTACAACTCCTTCGATTTAAATTCAAGCAATTCTCTGTATGTTGTGTAAACATTTTCATAGATAGAGCAACTCTAGCTCTGTTAGAAGAGTACCCTAAAGTTACCACACCTCAAACCCTAAAATCAATATATAGTGTTTAAAATATTTTCGACACCACTATATATTGTGTTTAGTTCAGGCGTATGTGATTTTGTCAAACTTAAAAAATACTAGATTTTGAAGAAAACAGGAGGTAATGACAGATTTACGACAAATAACGATAAATTTTCATAAATTTCGAGGCTTGCACTTTTTTTATATATGAATTGGTAAAATATTCATAAAAAAACAAAAAAGCGACAGGGCCGCTTTATATCGCAGATTAACGGGCAGTAATGCCCCTATTGGCTAAATCTTCATATACAAGATGACCAAAGGCCAAACTGCCTGTAAAGGCCCGATTAGCTCAACTAACAAAAAGCGGGAAAATCACCCGCTTTTTGAATTTTCCCTTATCTTTTATAGTTCCATTCATCATTTTCATAGCGCTCTTTTGCAATTTTTTGCACATAAGCTATTTCTTCCGCTGTCAGTTCGTATGGCTCCAGCTCTATATTCAGGCCTTCTTCAAACCCTTTTTTGAAAGCCCGTTTAGCCTGGTCCAGAGTAATTTTTTTGGATGTCAGCTGGTTCATGGCGACAGCTTTATTTTTAAAAGCTTTCTGCATTCTCTCTTTTACTCTTTCGTTTGGATATTTGAATAAGCTAAAAAGCTTGTCTTCATCCAAATCAAGCAAAATGGATCCATGCTGCAGGATTACCCCTTTCTGCCTTGTTTGAGCACTGCCGGCCACTTTGCGGCCTTCTACTACAAGCTCATACCAGCTTGGTGCATCAAAACAAACAGCAGACCTCGGGTTTTTTAAAGAATCCCTTTCTTCAGCCGTCTTCGGTACAGCAAAATAAGCTTCCATCCCAAGTGCGTGAAATCCTTTTAGGATGCCTTCTGAAATGACTCTATAAGCCTCTGTTACCGTTTTAGGCATATCTGGGTGCTCTTCCGGAACGATTACACTGTATGTAAGCTCGTGTTCGTGCAGCACGCCCCTGCCGCCTGTCGGCCTGCGTACAAAACCCAATCCATGCTGTTTAACGGCTTCCATATCGATCTCTTTTTCAACCTTTTGGAAGTAGCCAATTGAAAGTGTAGCTGGATTCCATCCATAGAATCGAATAACAGGAGGCAGTTTCCCATCGCTGTTCCAATCAAGCAGTGCCTCATCCAAAGCCATATTAAAAGAGGGTGATCCCTCTCCTGAATCAATAAAACGCCAAACTTCTTTTGTCATATGTAACCCTCATTTACAGATTCTTTAACCAGTTATTTGCGGTTTATAGTCTACCAAAATTCATGAGAAAATCAAAGCAAGTTGATTTTCCAAATAAATTTAACAGATTCCCTTTACTCCCATAAGGAAAGGCTTATATAATATAAGTTGGCTTAGCTAAGTGTGAAAGGAGAAAGACACATTGGATACACTTTATTTCATTCTTATCATTTTAGGTGCAATTATTACCTACTCCGTCGTTACTTGGTTATATCAGCGCAGAATTGTTAAAACGCTTACTGAAGACCAGTTTCGCGAAGGTTATAGAAAAGCCCAATTAATTGATGTCCGGGAACCAAACGAATTTGAGAATGGCCATATTTTAGGTGCACGAAATATCCCGCTTTCACAAATGAAAACACGGATGAAAGAACTGCGCCCGGACAAGCCTGTCTATTTATATTGCCAAAGCGGCATGAGAAGCGCCAGGGCTGCCCAGTTTCTACATCGTAAAGGCTACAAAGACCTTTCACACCTTCAGGGCGGATTCAAAAAATGGTCCGGAAAAGTTAAAGCGAAAAAATAATAGCGATTATTCTAAAAGATCCCAGCCATTTCCGGCTGGGGTCTTTTGATTATTCCCTACTTACTCAATTAGCTTGTAAACACCAAAAAAGGATGCCCCAGTCCGGGGCACCCTTTATGTTTTTATTGCTTTTGATAGCGAAGTACAGGCTTACGGGCAGCCATTGTTTCGTCAAGTCGTCCGATAACTGTCGTATGAGGCGCTTCCTGAACGATTTCAGGGTTTTCCTCTGCTTCTTTGGCAATTTGGATCATGGCATCAACAAATGAATCCAAAGTTTCTTTTGATTCTGTTTCTGTCGGTTCGATCATGATGCACTCTTCCACATTAAGCGGGAAGTAAATGGTCGGCGGATGGTAGCCAAAGTCAAGAAGACGCTTGGCTATATCCAGTGTACGGACTCCAAGTTTTTTCTGGCGCTTGCCGCTCAATACAAACTCGTGTTTGCAATGCCTGTCAAATGGAAGGTCAAAGAACGGTGCCAGCCTCCTCATCATATAGTTTGCATTTAGTACAGCATATTCAGTTACAGCCTTCAATCCATCCGGGCCCATTGTGCGGATATAAGTGTAAGCACGCACATTGATTCCGAAGTTTCCGTAATAAGGCTTCACACGGCCGATTGATTGCGGACGGTCATAATCAAATTCATACTGGCCGCCTTTCTTAACCAATACAGGCTTAGGAAGGTATGGAATGAGATCTGCTTTTACGCCGACAGGACCTGATCCCGGTCCGCCGCCGCCGTGCGGTCCTGTAAAGGTTTTATGGAGATTAAGGTGAACAACGTCAAATCCCATATCTCCCGGGCGGGCTTTGGAAAGAACAGCATTCAGATTAGCTCCATCATAATAAAGCTTTCCGCCTGCACCATGCACAATCTCAGCCATTTCCAGGATATTTTCTTCGAACAGCCCCAAAGTGTTAGGGTTAGTCAGCATTAGGGCAGCAGTATCTTCGCCAACCACTCTTCTTAAGTCCTCTAAATCCACCAATCCATTTTCGTTGGATTTAACAGTTACTGTTTCAAATCCTGCTACTGTTGCAGAAGCCGGGTTTGTACCGTGGGCAGAGTCAGGAACAATGACTTTCGTACGCTTTGTATCGCCATTCGCTTCATGGTAAGCACGGATCATCATTAGTCCAGTCCATTCTCCGTGTGCACCTGCAGCCGGCTGAAGCGTTACTTCATCCATTCCCGTAATTTCAATTAAATGCTCCTGCAAATCATACATTAGTTCCAGTGCACCTTGAACAGAGCTTTCGTCCTGCAGGGGATGCAAATGGGCAAAACCATTAAAGCGGGCAACATTTTCATTGATTTTAGGGTTGTACTTCATCGTACATGATCCCAATGGATAAAAACCAGAATCCACTCCATGGTTACGTTTGGAGAGAGCAGTATAGTGGCGCATAATATCAAGTTCGGATACTTCCGGCAGCTCAGGCTCTTCTTCTCTTAGATAGCCTTCAGGGAGAAGTTCGCTTAAATCTGTTTCTGGAACATCCATTTCAGGAAGGCTATAACCGATACGGCCTTCAGTGCTTAATTCAAAGATGAGTGGCTGATCTTCCTTATGCATGGTAATCCCCCATTTCCTTTACAAATACATCGATTTCTTCTTTTGTTCTTAATTCAGTTACAGCAACAAGCATATGGTTTTTCAGGTCAGCAAAATCTCTGCCCAAGTCATATCCGCCAATAATGCCTTTTTCCAGAAGCTTTTGGTTTACTTCTTTGACAGGCGTATTCAGCTTAATGACAAATTCGTTAAACGAAGGACCTTCAAATGCGATTTCAAAACCAATTTCCTTAAATTGCTTTTTAGCATAATGGGCTTTTTGCATATTGGCTGCAGCCATTTCCTTAACGCCCTTCTTACCGAGAGCGGTCATGGCAACAGATGCTGCAAGAGCATTTAATGCCTGATTAGAACAAATATTGGACGTGGCTTTATCGCGGCGGATATGCTGTTCACGAGCCTGAAGTGTTAGAACAAAGCCTCTGCGCCCCTGATCATCAACAGTTTGGCCGACAAGGCGTCCCGGCACCTTTCTCATCAGCTTTGATGTAACAGCAAAATATCCGCAGTGCGGGCCTCCGAAAGCTGTAGGAATTCCAAACGGCTGTGCGTCCCCAGCCACAATATCGGCTCCGAATTTTCCAGGAGGCGTTAATGCACCTAGTGAAACCGGGTTGCTTGAAACAACAAACATGGATTTATGGGCATGAATAATTTCTTCTAGCTCTTTTAAAGGCTCCACTCTTCCAAAAAAGTTTGGATATTGGACAATTACTGCTGCGATATCATCGCCAATCATCTCATTTAACGCATCAAGATCTGTCACGCCATCTTTTTGAGGAATTTCAATTACCTCAATATATTGGCCCTTCGCATAAGTCTTGACTACTTCCTTTGACTCAGGATGGACGCTGCTTGAGATCAGTACTTTTTTGCGGCGTGTATTGCCTGCACTCAGCATTGCAGCTTCAGCAAGAGCAGTTCCGCCATCATACATGGAGGAGTTGGCCACATCCATACCAGTCAATTCGCAGATCATTGTCTGGAATTCAAAAATTGCCTGAAGCTCCCCTTGGGATATTTCCGGCTGGTAAGGAGTGTACGCAGTATAAAACTCTGAACGCGATAACACATGGTCAACGATAACCGGCATGTAATGATCGTATACACCTGCTCCAAGGAAAGAGGTGTTTGTGCGGAGATCGGCATTTTTCTGTGCCATTAAAGTGAGCTCTTTCATTAGTGATGTCTCAGATTTCGCAGGTTTAATTTTATATTCACCTTTAAATCTTACGCTTTCAGGAATGTCACTGAAGAGATCTTCCGCAGATTTAACGCCGATCGTTTCGAGCATTGCTTTCTGGTCAGACTCTGTCATCGGTAAATAGCGATGTTTCATCGTTTTCTCCCCCCGGTTAGTTATTTTCTCTTTTATAAAAAGGTGTAGATGCAATTTTTGCTTTTAATCGTTTGCCGCGAATTTCTACTTCCACTTCTGTTCCAAGTTCAGTATGTTCTTTTTTAATAAGTGCAAGGCCAATATTCTTTTTTAAGGTTGGAGATTGGGTACCTGTTGTCACTTCGCCGATAAGCTCTTCTCCTTTATAAACAGGGTAGCCATGGCGCGGGATTCCGCGGTCAATCATTTCAATCCCCGCCAGCTTGCGAGGAACCCCATTTTCCTTTTGCTGCTTAAGCACTTCCTTGCCGATAAAATCAGCTTCTTTATTCACTTTTACAGCAAACCCAATTCCTGCTTCAAGGGGTGTGATATCAGGTGAAAGTTCCTGGCCATAAAGAGCAAGGTTAGCTTCAAAGCGAAGTGTATCCCTTGCGCCAAGGCCACATGGAAGCACGCCATCTTCTTTGCCAGCTTCAAGTATTTCATTCCACAATGCTACAGCATCATTAGCATCGCAGTACACTTCAAATCCATCTTCTCCGGTATAGCCTGTTCTTGAAACAAGGGCTTTCTTTCCATTCAGCTCAACATCCTGCTGAAATTTGAAAAAGCCGATTTCCGTCAAGCTTGTATTTCCTGCAAGCTTTTGCAGCACCTTTTCGGCAAGCGGTCCTTGAAGAGCAAGCTGCGCCATGTCTTCGGAAAGATTTTTCAATTCCACATTGCCTTGAACATGATCTTGCAGCCATTGGTAATCCTTTTCAATATTTGATGCATTCACGACTAGCAAATAGTGGTCTTCTTCTATTTTATAGACAAGTAAATCATCAACAGTTCCGCCATTTTCATAACACATGGCCGTATATTGAGCACCAGCATTTTTTAATTTTGAAACATCATTTGTCATCATTTTTTGAAGATAGGCAAGGCTATCAATTCCTTTCACTTCGATCTCACCCATATGGGAAACATCGAAAAGGCCTGCCTTGTTACGAACTGCTTCATGTTCTTCTTTAATGCTTGAAAACTGTACAGGAAGGTCCCAGCCTCCAAAATCGATGGTTTTTGCTCCATAATCTTTGTACACCTCATACACAGGTGTGCGCTTTAACTGTGACATTTACTCGTCCCCCTCATAATCTTTTTAAAACGGTTTAGGAAACATAAAAAAGGACAGAAAATCCCCTCGTTACTGAGAAGATCTCTGTCCTTGCACCTGAAAGTTTACCGAAATCGGCTTTCCCCTTGGGTGGCTCCTTATAGAAGCACTCTCCAGAGCTGCGTCAAACAAGAGTTCTTTTGCCTGAGAGATTCACAGGATTGCTTGCTCCTTCGGCGCTACAAATGTAGTCTCTCCCCTTGTTATCATTCGCATTTATAAAATTTTCCAAGTTGGTCATACTTATACCAAACAGAAAAAATGACTCCATTATTTCGGTAAACTAAATTTAATGTATTAACTTTCAAAACTTTCAAAGCTATTATCATCCTACCACCTTAACCAGGTTTGGGCAATATGTTTTATATAGATTAAAGGAGCTGTTTTTATGACGGTGCAAATTGGCATTGATTCTTCCTGGCAGGATGAATTTTTAAAGAGAATAGAAGATGATGGTCCATGGGGAAATTGGGAGCTCTATAAGTTGGCTGTAGAAGTCGAAAACCATACGATAATACCTGAATTTGAAGGCCTGCAGGCTCCAAATCACCTGCCTAATCTGACACCGCTTCCCCATCAGCTTGAAGTAGCAAAGCAGGTTGTTGAAAGCATGAACGGAAAAGCCATCCTTGCTGATGAGGTTGGCCTTGGCAAGACAATTGAGGCTGGTCTTATTTTAAAAGAATATATGATAAGAGGTTTGGTAAAAAAAGTTTTGATACTCGTTCCGGCTTCCCTCGTATCACAATGGGCAATCGAGCTAAACAGCAAATTTTTCATTCCTGCCGTTGCCCAGCGGAAAAGCTATGTATGGGAGCAATGCGATGTTGTCGTTTCTTCCATAGACACCGCCAAGCGGAATCCGCATCGGGACATTATTTACAGCCTGGACTATGATTTAATCATTATTGATGAAGCTCACAAGCTTAAAAATAATAAAACAAAAAACTATGAGTTTGTGCAAAATTTAAAAAAGAAATTTTGCCTTCTGTTAACCGCAACCCCGATCCAAAACCGGATCAGCGAGATATTCAACTTGGTTTCCCTGCTTAAACCCGGCCATCTTGGCACTGAGTCTGCCTTTTATGAGAGCTATAAAAAAGATTCACGTTCATTAAATGATGATGAACATTTAAAAGAACTAGTAAATAAAGTTATGATTCGAAACCGCAGGGCGGACACAGGGATAGAATGGACCAAAAGACATGTGGAAACCATTCCGATTGAATTTTCCCAGGAAGAGAGAGAGCTATATGAGGCTGTTACGGAATTGCGGGGAGAAGGCGATTGGGTGAGTTCGAGCCAGTTTTCTGTGATGACTCTGCAAAGGGAAGCCTGCAGCAGCAGGGAGGCTGTTTATTTCACCTTGCAAAACATGCTCAAAAGACAGGAAGAACCTACTAAATATTTCCAGGATCAAATTCAATACCTTGTTTCCAAGGTTGAAGCTGTACAGCAAAATTCCAAAGCTCAAAAAGCTCTAGAATTAATTCAAAAAATTAATGATAAAGTAATTATTTTTACAGAATACCGTGCAACCCAAATGTATCTGCAATGGTTTTTAAAACAATATGGCATTACATCTGTCCCTTTTAGGGGCGGATTCAAACGGGGCAAAAAAGATTGGATGAGAGAGCTTTTTCAAAAGAATGCACAGGTCCTCATTGCCACAGAAGCAGGAGGAGAAGGAATAAACCTTCAATTTTGCAATCACATTATTAATTTCGACCTTCCCTGGAATCCGATGCGCCTGGAACAGAGAATTGGCCGTATCCATCGTCTTGGCCAGGAGAAGGATGTTATGATTTATAACTTTGCCACTAAGGATACAGTTGAAGAGCATGTTCTAAAACTGTTATATGAGAAAATCAATCTGTTTGAAAAAGTCATTGGAGATTTGGATGATATTTTAACAAAGCTTGAATTTGGAAATATTGATGATCACCTTGTCGAAATTTTTGGTAAGTCAGCTTCAGAGGGTGAAATGAGAATTAAAATGGAGAATTTAACTAGCATGATTCAATTTGCAGAGGATATGAAAGAAGGTGGACTGAATGCAGCAACAGGAAATACATAAGTTTCTTGAAAGGTATTTTCACGCAAATGGATGTGAGGTCGTCGATAAAGGCCCCGGTTATATGACCGTCCAACTTACCATCGAACTGGATAAGGAACTCATGAACCGGCCGTTTTATTGGCATTATCTTGAGAAAACAGGCGGAATCCCCAATCCTATGCAGCTGACTCTTATTACAAACCAACAGCTGGCTCCCGATCAGTTGAAGGGAGAGGTCATTCATTTTGGATCCCCCCGGCTGCATCAGATATTTGAGTCAGCACGAAACCTTGCAGGCTATATCAGGCTTTATGAAAATCATCATCATGCTCCTGGCCAGCAAACTCCATTAAGGCCCTGGCTGGGTATGAACGTCCGCATCTCCTATCAATGCGACCGAAAAAGAGACGTTTTCAAATCGATTGGCCTCCAATTAATAAATGGTCAGATGGTAGAAGACTTCCATGACAAGCTGCTTGAAATGAATTTAACACCCAAGATCCCTGATTACTCATTTACTCTCTCTCCCCTCATTATGCCGAAGAGCGGTGTATCGAGGGTAGCGAATTTTTTAAAAATGGGGATTGAGCAAGAAGAACATAACTGGGCTGATGAAGCCCTTATACGATGGCAAAAGGACCTGGATCTGCTGGAGCATTTTTATGAGGATGCTGAGGAGAAAGGCGAAAGCTACGAAACGGAAAAGACTGCCCTAAAAGAACAGTATGAGCCAAAAATTAATATTTCCATAATTAACGGAGGGCTCTTTTACCTGACAGACAGCGCTGTCTGAAGCATAGCAGCAAAACAAAAAACCAGCAATTGCTGCCGGTTTCCTGTTTTGCTGCTATTTATGTTTTTTCTTCTTTATGCCAAAGTAGAAAATATAAGGAAGCACGCCAAACCACCTGTATAAAAAAGGTTCTTTCATATCCTTCTTCTCCATTCGGTGCTTTTTTCGTTCATCCTTGGGCTGGTCAATATATTTAACTACCGTCTGTGTGATATATTTTACGTACTCGTTTGATTTCAATTAGACACACCTGCCTTTTCAGCTCGCTCATTGTTCAACCAACTATCAGTGATGGAAAACGCCCTTTCACTTATAGATGTTTTACAGTATAGACATTAACAAGTATGTCCAGGAAGGACTATTCTAAACGGCTTATAATTTCTTTAATGATATCATTAGCCTCCTTATTGGTTGTATCGATAATCACATTAGCTGCATCTTTATATAAAGGCATTCTTTCTTCATAAAGCTCACGGATTAGCTTCATTTTATCACCTTTAAGCAGCGGCCTGGATTGGTCACTTTCAAGCCGCTTAAATATTTCCTCCGGTGTAGCATAAAGAAAAAAAACATTCCCTTTATGTTTTAAAGCCTCCCTGTTTTCATGCTTCACTACTATTCCGCCGCCTGTTGTAATAACAGCATCCCGATCATTCAGCTCTTGCAGCGTTTTAGTTTCCAGAAATCTGAAATATTCTTCACCCTTTTCAGAAAAAATGTCATTTATGCTTTTTTTCTCCCGTTTAACAATCTCTTCATCAGTATCAATTACTGCTTTATTCACACAAGCCGCTAGTTCTTTACCTATGGTTGTCTTTCCTGCACCCATGAATCCGATTAAGTAAATTGATTTCATGCTTTTTCCCCAATCAGTTTTTTTCAATCCATTTTATCACTTTTTCCAAATCGATGTCATAATAAGCGTACGTTGTGATTTCAGAATCGGAGCCGACCTTTGTTTTGAATGTGATTTGATACAAGCTTGCGGCTAGAGGGGACATACTATATGAAACGTTCCCTTTTGCAAAAGAATAAGATCCTGATAAATCATATTCTTTTTTCTCCTTTAGCAAGATTTCTGTTCTTTTGAGGGAGTTTAATAAATAATATTCCTGCTTCAAGACTGTTTCTGCTTCTTCGGTGAGCCTTTTTTCCGATATATACTGCTCCAATTGGATCGTTAGCAAAAAAAAAGCAGCAAAAATAATTGTAAATGTAAGAGGATAGACAAATCCCTTCTCGTTATGGTACATCTGAAACCTCCGAATTTATATAGTAATAAAGGGAAGCGGTATATTCCTGCTCAAAAGTATCTTTCACTATCATTTCCAATCCCCCGACTATACTAGTAAAGGAGACAGAATCAACCTCCTGGAGAACAATTTCATGACCCTTCAAGTCCACTCGCCTTCGCAAGTTTGAACCGTATTTTTCATAGACTACGTTTTGCCCTGCTATCGCTAATGCTATTCTTTCATTTGAGACATCTGCATAGTCTGCTATCCTTACTTCTTTTTTCATCTGATTGATAAATACCAGCCATTCAAGCCGCTGAGTCCTCGCTTCAAATTTCCAGTCGTGAAAGAGAAAGTTAAAGCTAAGCGGCAAAAAAGAAACAAGCATCAAGAATATTGAAAAAGCAAAAAGCATCTCAAGCATGGTAAAGCCTTTGCTATTTATAAACCTCACACTTTTCATTTGCTTTTTGGAATATGTCTTCATACTTTATACAAACCTCCGTCAATTCTGAGCCTTCCTTCAGGAATATTTCATATACAGTTTGGTTTTTCTTAACAGATTTACCGGAAGTAAAGTGCCCTTCAACCACTGTTTTTTGCAGGCTTTCATAAAGTAGTTGTGTACTTTCAAAATCCTGTTCTATTTCAACAGAGTGCTCAACTGCCCTTATTATGAGAGGGAAAAATACGCCCGCTACAATCAGCCAGGCTGTTAATGAGAGCAGCAGCTCAGCCATGAAGAAGCCATCATTCTTTCGCCACATAAAACCTCCCTCTCCCTATTAAAAATGTAATCAAGTACCTTTCCTCGCCCGCCATGATATAGAAACTGCCAAATTTATTCGTATTCCCGCTTGGTCCATACTGAAAATACAAAGGCATGGTCCCCTTCCTTATCTCAAACTGAGGAGAATATTCACGGCTAATAATAGTTTCAGAACCTAACTTCACCTGTGCGGTATACTTATGCTGGTCCGGTAAAAACTGGACGACCACATCTGTTTGATGGGTTAATGCATATTGCTGGGCATACAGCAAATCAGATTTTATTTGGGAAAAAAATATCTGTTTTTCAAAGTAGAAGAAATGTGGTTTGACCAAAACAGCCGTAATTGAGGCAATGATGAGGAATATGCTGAGGACAAAGAGGGATTCAATTAGCGTAAACCCTTGATTATTTCGAATCATGGCGTTGAAGGATCTGATGTAGTCTCTCAAGTTGAACCAGGAGTTGTTCGTTCAACTTTTCCTTCTGCAGTTATTTGAATGGCATCTCCATTTGGGCATGAAGTTTCCTCTAGGTATCCTGCAATTTTTAAAGCAGAAATATCTGCAGGAAGTTTCTTCTCTTCTATTTCATACGCCTGAACCTGAGCTTGAACCATTTGTATAGTTGTACCCAAAAACAGGTAGGTTAAATCCCTACCTGTCAACTCTTTAATAATTCTTTGGTTTCCTTTATTAATTTCTCTAAATTTGATTGACCAATTTTATTAACATCAATGTTTAGCAATGGTTCTAATTTTCCATCTGATAATACATTGAAAGAAATATCATCCCCATCAACTGTAATCTTACCTATATACTTTAATGCTTCCTCAAATGAATATTCTTCTTTAACCATCTTATCTAAATCACTATAAGAATCATCAAGTTGATTAATTTTACTCTCAATGGAAATTACATCATGATCAAGCAACTGATTATTTAATTCTTGCTTGGTTAATTCTAATTCTTCAATTTTCTTTTCAATAACTGAAACAACAGTTGAGCTACTTTTTGCAAATGCGGTAATAAGTTTATTAACTTCATCATCAATCTGTGCAATTTTCTTTTTAATCGAACCACACATTCTTTCTGACAATTTCATTTTCCCTGTCAACATTTTCTTTTCTATAGAAATAATTCGTTTAAGCATGTCCCTTTTTTCCATAAGAACATTAGGAAGTTCATTTGCTGCGAACTCATTAATTCTTTTTTCAAGTACTCCATGAGTCTTCATTGTATTGTCACAGCTTTTTCTTTGCCTTCTATTTGAACATATGTAGTTATACTGTACAAATGTTCCATAACTTCTTTCTTTAGTTGCTGAAACTCGAACAAAAGGTTTCCCACATCGTCCACAATACAACTTATTATAGAAAATGTTCTTTACTTTTCTTGAACCAGTTAAACTTCCTTCTTTTGATTGATCTACTCGTTTTGAAATTACTTCCTGTGCTTTGTTCCATGTATCCATATCAATAATAGCTGGTATAGCATCTTCATGAATTACCCATTCTGATTCAGGTCTTTTTATTTTCTTATTTGAGCCAGTAATTCCACTATTAGTATACTTATTTAAAATTACACGACCTATATATTTTTCATTTCTCAATAACCTTCTGACATTTCCTCCAACCCATTCTTTACCGTTTTGAGTTTTAATGTTGTTTTCATTAAGGTAATTTGAGATGTTTTTTACACCATATCCATTGATATATAAATCGAACATTTTTCTTATGACTTCTGCTTCTTCCTCTACAACAGATACAATTTTCGTTTCAGGATTATATTTGTACCCATAAAGATTTCTTGCTAAATGAAAAATACCAGATTTAGAACGCTGCTTATAAGCAAATGCAACTTTCTTTGAACGGTCAATACTTTCCTGTTGAGAAAATGTTAAGAGTAAACTTAATCTCAATTCCCAATCATTATCATCTGTACTGAATCCTGCATTTTCAAAAAGAACATATACACCTTTTTCTCTTAACTTTCTTGCTAACACAATTGCATCAGTATTCCTTGCAAAACGTGATACGTCTTTGGTGATGATTAAATCAAATTTTGGTGTTCTTTCGGATAGTTTAAAATATAAAATTTCATTTGAATTTTTATCTCTAATGAAATCTAAACCTGCATCATAGATCATTTCAAGATATTCTTTACGCTTAGGACTGGTTGCACTTAATCCTTCATCAGAATACAATTTGACCAAGTTATAGTTATTTCTGTCGCAAAAGTCAATATAGTGTCTCTTCTGGTTCTCCATTGAGGATAACTGTTCCTCATGCTTAGTACTTACCCTAGTGTATACAGCGACATCCAAATATTCTCACCCCATGTACCTGTAATACAACCATTGTATCAAATGATTACATAATATAACTATTTAATATCTAATTTTCGACATCCTTTAAACGCTCCTTCATCTTGAAGGTTCCCAACAACATCGACTTCCGAACAATTCACAACCCACTTACTATAGATTCACAACCTACTTTCGAAACCACCTTCTGAACCATTCGGAACCAAAAAAGAGCAAGGAATAATCCTTACTCTTGTTCATCAAGCCATTCGAGTAAAAATTCTTTTGTTTTACGTGCAGGAAATAGCCACTTTCGACCAAGTTTTCTTTTAGGGAATCTAGGATCATAAAAGAATTCTTTTTGTATTGTGTTCCATGAAAGCCTTGTTTGTTTCATTAAATCATCCGTATCCCAAAACAATAATTCATTATCCATCTTTTCTAAATGCTCATCTAGTTTCTTCAAATAAATTTTTCTCAGTTCACTTTCATCTACTTTAACCTCAAACATAATCTTACCTCGTTCTATTTTGTTTCATCTATCCAGTTTAGTAAAAATTCTTTCGTTTTTTGTGCTGGATAATACCACTTATTCCCTACTTTTCTTTTCGGAAATCGAGGATCATAAAAGAATTCTTTTTGAATTGTATTCATACACATACATGTTCTCTTCTCTAATTCTTTAGTATCCCAAAAAACCAACTCTGCATCTACTTTGCTAACGTGTGATTTCAGTTCTTCTATGAATAACTTGCGTACTTCACCTTCATCAATTTTTACATTAATCATTTTACTCTCCATCAAACCACCTAAAAAATGCTTTCTTTGATATCTTATATAACCTGCCAACTTTTACTACATGAAACGGTGGATTTTCCATCATTTCATAAGTTTGTTTTTTACCGATACCGAGTATTTCTTGTATATGTCTCGGACTTAATGCTTCGGGTAATTGATCCCTATTAATCTCTGCTGTCTTCAATGTTGCACCTCTCTGTTATTAATACTGTTACATATCCTGCAGAACACTTTGGTTATTATACGGGTAAAATATTATATTGTCAAAATAATCAGTTAATATGAAATAATTTAATATAAAAAAAGAGCAAGGAATAATCCTCACTCATCATTTCCTTTATTTACAGGCATTTTCACTTCAAACTCTTTAACTTTTGTTACTAAATCAGAGGATAGTTTATTGGCTTCTTGGTTATATGTCATTAAAGAACCACTTGGAGAAAGTGCAAAGGTAATATATTTTTCATATAAACTATACATTTCAAAAGCAATATCATAAGCGTCTTTATACTTTTCAGGAGGATCATTTAATTTCTTAATCAATTCGGTGACTTCTTCTCTATTCGACTCAATCTCTCCGCTTTTCCCTGGCTTTTTAAAATAGTATTGTGTTTTACTTAATGCTTTTTCAAAATTCCCTTGAAAAGCAATATAACCTCTATCATCGCTTTTAAAATATTTTGGCACATCATAGTATTCAATATTTAAAATACTAGCCATAGCCGAATCATCTATTGTTATGTCTATACTGGTACTCCAAACCTCTGAATAAATACCTATCATTTCTTCGGCGCTCACAGATTGAGTTAGCATTAAACTGACAACTTTCTGTAAGTCAATTTCATAATCATCGGTATTATCTTCTTCAACTTTTGTAGGACTAGAAGAGCAACCAGTAATTATAACCAATATTATAAGAAATAAAAAACTTACTTTCTTCAAAATTATCACCCCTAAAGTTTATAGCTAAATTTTACCACAAAACAACGGAAACCATAGGGAAATTTTACTAATATCTTTTTTAAAAAAATAATGACATTTAGCCACTCTCTATAATCATCATTCCATATATTATTGTACCTATTGCACCCCATTTAGCAGCATTCTTACTAAACATGTTAATAAGAGCATACACGCTACAGCTAACAACGGTGAGGATAGGAAACGCAAGAGTAAAATCCGCAATGAAATCAACAGTATTGTTAAGGGTAACTTCTGAAACTTTTCCACCTAACCACTCCCAAACATTGAAGTACTCCACTTGACCAACTTTTCCATTTTGAATAAAAGCATCTAACCATGAATGATTAATCGTTTTATCAACTATTGATGATGGATCTATATACTCCCCATTTTTCTTTAATGCAAAATGCAAATGTTCACCTGTTGACCTTCCTGTATTACCCGATAAACCTATTATTTGCCCATCCTGAACCATTTCCCCTGCTTTTACTTTCACCTCACTCAAATGACCGTATATGCCTTCTGTACCGTCTTTAAACTGTATCTTTACACCTTTTCCTATATTTGTACTCCCATCATATACTTGCTTAATTACTCCATCATAAACACTTCTTAAAGGTGTACCTTCATTTAATCCAATATCAATTCCAGTGTGAGGTGTTTTATGAATTGAACTAACTTCTCCAAACTTTGATGTAATCCGAACAATCATGATTTACACCTCTAATCGTGAAAATGCCATTGATATGAATATTGAAGATTTCCATCTTTATCACGAGTTTTAATTATATAGTCAAGTGCTTCTTTTTCATCAAATGTCACTAATACAACTTTATTGGAGGCTTTATGAAACACAACATACTTGATAATTTCTGTATTCATTTTTATTCCCCCTTAAATAACTTTCATTGCTTCCACAAGAATATTAAGGACTAAAGGAGTCATTTGAACAAGGACATAACCTAATCCAGCACCTTGCATCATACTAAATCCTTTATCCTTATTTCCAATCATAATGAATAAAGCACCACCTAACACCACAACCATTGCCACAGGGTAAGCTAAAGCTTGCACAAGGGTAATCAAAGGATCAAACGCGTGAAGCATCTTCTCATACATTGCATTTGTGACTTCTGTTGCTGTAACTGGTACTGCTTCTGCAGCAAATGCACTTTTAACTTTTAATAATGGAGCAACTGCAAATGGAATTAATATACCAGACTCAAAGAATAATTTCTTTTCTTTATCAGATAACGGAACAACAGTCTCTTTTTTTCTATTCATAAATTTTTTAATGGAATAAACCTCTTCTTTACGTTTAAACATGCTGTTTCCTCCTCAGAGTGTTTATAGTTCCACTAATCCTTTTTCCTTTAAATATTCAAATTCAGCATCCAATACTTTTAGGACAACTTCTACATCTAAACCTGTCTTTTTATAAATTTGATAAGCCATATCAGCATAATCTACAAATACTTCTTTCATAATTATCTCCCCTTACCTTTGAAATCGGATAGCAAGTAAACTTCTACCTTTAAACCTTCACATGCTTTAAGCAATTCCTTTTTCCGATAGTCAGTTCTGGTGATCCAAACAAACTTAGGGGAAACCAATCCAAAAGCACCACGCAATATTAATTGTCTGTATTTATCAATTTTGTTTTGATTCTCATTCATCTTCTGCATGTTATCGACTTCAATAACTGTGTAATCACTCCCCTTTTGAATTAAAGCATCAGGTCTACATCTCAATTTATCCTTCTGCTTAATGCTGATAATTTCGACCTCATTTTTCCATTCAAAAGGGTAACCTAAAGCAATATACAAGTAATTTCGCATGATATAATGTTCAACTGTCGTGGTCTTTTTCCTAACCTTTTCAGAACTCACTGTTTCTCGACCTTTTGCATTGAGATAATAAATGTTCTCCCCTTCCTTTAAAACGTGCACATACTCCTCCATTTCCTTCATTATCCGTTGAGCATTTCGATCACTTTTTAAATTATGAATCTGTTGTATTTGCCATCTGGTTAAATAATCAAACTTCTTTAAAGATAGTAGTATAGCTTCTTGTCTCTGAAGTTTTCTCATTGTTGAGTGATGCACTACTCTTTTCACCCCTTGATTTAAACGTGATATGAGGCTCTATAACCTTATTAATCAAATCATCATCCATAAGATAGGTTTGCATTTCAACCTTCCTAAAACGCTTGTATATGGCTCTTCCTTGCACATCAGGAAGTTTCTCTGCTCCACCTTCATCTAATACAACTCCACTTGCTGTTGCAGTATCTACAGGTAAACAAATTCGTGCTAATAAGTTCCTCTTTACTTGAGAACTGACTGTCTCAACAGTTGGATACTGGGTACAGTAGAGCAATTTCATTCCACTAGCCCTTCCACGTCTTGCAATGTCCTTTATGATGTTTTCACATTTAATTTTAATTTCCTTAACTTTTGGATCTGTTTCACCTGAACTTGCTAACTCTGCAGCTTCATCTATAATGATAAAATGTCTTGTTGGAATATTGGCTTTCTTAACATTTTTAAACCCTTTAGACCTTAACATGGTAAATATACTGGTCATCTTGTTTATGGCATCATAAAAATGTAGGTTATGGCATTTAATTTGTGCAGGCCCCGAGGGGCCTGCACAAATTAAAAAAGGCCACTTGTCAACATTCCCAAATACACATACACTTCCTGTTGGGTACAAAACGTGCAGGAGGTATTAAGGAGATGTTGGCTGTGGCCGAGATTAATTATATCAGACATGAAGTTAACTTTAAAGGCTGCGGATATTCCAGTGTGGCTAAAAAAATGGGGAGAGATCCCAGAACCGTTAAGAAGTATGCAGAGATGGAGGACTTCAACGAAAAACCTAAAAAGAAACTAACTAGGACTGCTCCTGTGATAGGACCAGTGAAAG
>NZ_VLKI01000002.1:153961-547462 GCF_007830235.1 Cytobacillus oceanisediminis | reverse complement strand
CTGCCACGATCGCTGCAACGGTTGTTCCAGCCATGATCGCTAGCGGGAAGTTCCAAGGAGAGATAATGATGCCTACTCCCAGTGGAATGTAGTCATAACGGTTATATTCATTCGGACGGCTGTTGACTGGAACACCGTCTTTAATTCTTAAGACTTGGCGTGCATAGTACTCAAGGAAGTCAATGGCTTCTGCAGTATCAGCATCAGCCTCATTCCAAGGCTTTCCTGCTTCCTTTGTTAAAAGGGCAGAAAACTCATGCTTGCGGCGGCGGATAATCGCAGCAGCTTTAAACAACACATCTGCGCGTGTTTCCGGCTTTACTTTTCTCCACGTTTTGAATGCTTCAACAGCAGCCTGCATCGCTTTCTCAGCATGCTCGCGGTTTGCCTTTGAAACACGGCCAACTATTTCTTCTTTATTAGAAGGATTGATTGATACGATTTTATCTTCAGTAGAAACGCGCTCTCCGCCAATTAATAGATCATAATTCTGGCCCAAATAGCTTTCGACTGTTTTTAATCCCTGTAAGTATGCTTCGCGATTTTCTTCTGTTTTAAAATTTGTGAAAGGTTCATGTTTGTACGGCTGTACCATGATTCCATCCCCCTTTAAGTCGTTTTTTTCATCCGTCATTTTATAATGCAAGAACTGTGCCAACTTTAAAAAGCTGTTAAATAAAGATTTATTGTTTTTGTCAGCAAAATATTTTTGCGTATTGATAAGTGAATGTTATCCTTGGGTGCAAATTCCCATTGCACTATTTCAATTTAGTTTATACTATTAAATAAAATACAGGATGAGGAGACCACAATGAATCAACATGAATTCGAACAGCTTCAATTAAAAAATAAGATCTTTCAGCGAATTTTGGATGAAATCGATGTCGGTGTCCATGTCGTAGATGACGAGGGAACAACGATTATCTACAATAAAAAAATGGTTGAGATTGAAGGCATGAACTATGAAGATGTGTTGGATAAGAACCTGCTTGATGTCTTTTCTTTTAACCAAAACGAAGACAGTACACTCCTTCAAGCCCTGCAAATGGGAAGAAATATTAAAAACGCCAAGCAAACGTACTTTAACAATAAGGGCCAGGAAATTACAACAATTAATAATACTTTTCCAATCATAGAAGATCGTGTGCAGATTGGCGCCATGGAAATTGCCCGCGATGTTACTAAACTTGAAAAACTGATCAGGGAAAACATGAACAAACGAGGAGATACGCGCTACACCTTTGATAGCATCATTGGAAGCAGCGATGAGATTCGGGAAGTGATCGAGGCAAGCAAAAGAGCTACCCGTACGAGTTCGTCTGTTTTGATCATCGGCGAAACCGGTACTGGGAAAGAGCTTTTTGCGCAGAGCATCCATAACGGAAGCAGCCGCTCTTCTAAACCCTTTATCTCGCAAAACTGTGCAGCATTGCCAGATAGCTTGATAGAAGGCCTTTTGTTCGGCACCAAAAAAGGGGCCTTTACCGGTTCGATTGAGCGCCCGGGTTTATTTGAGCAGGCAGATGGCGGAACCCTTCTGCTGGATGAGATCAACTCTCTTAATCCATCCCTGCAAGCGAAACTTCTAAGAGTTTTGCAGGAAAAAACAGTCCGCAGAGTCGGCGATACGAAAGACCGGACCGTAGATGTAAGAATAATTGCCACAATCAATGAGGATCCAATCGATGCGATCTCAGAAGGCCGTTTGCGGAAGGACTTGTACTATAGACTAAGTGTTGTGTCCCTTTTCATTCCGCCATTAAGGGAGAGAACAAAAGATATCCGGGACCTTGTTCAATTTTTCATCGAAAAATATAATCAGCTTTTCGGTATGAATGTCGCGGAGGTCGACGAAGACGTAATGAGCAAATTCGAGCAATACGACTGGCCAGGGAATGTCCGTGAATTGGAGCATATTATTGAAGGCGCCATGAACCTGATCGACCTGGAAGAAGCCATCAGCTACATCCACCTGCCGCTCCATTTCCGAAACAAACCTCAATTCAAGGAGGAACAGAATGAGACAGGCACTATGGACGATCTGCTGATTCAGAAAAACAAGCCAATCAAGCCGCTGGAGCAATACATCCAGGAAGCAGAAACCTATTATCTAAAAAAAGTACTTAAGCATCATGACAATAATATTACCCAAGCCGCAAAATCTCTTGGCATGAGCCGGCAAAACCTGCAATACCGGCTGCGAAAGTATGGAGTTAAGAAGGATAAATAGCTAGTTCGGGTTGCGAGTAGGCGATTCGTTGATATATTGGAATTTTCGTTGATATAATGTGGTTTTTCGTTGATATATTGAAAAATTCGTTGATATAACCGGATAATTCGTTGATATATCTTAAAAGGGCGGGCAGTTCTGCTTTGAGGAGGCTAATTCGAGAAAAAGAAGGCAATCTATAAAAAGTTGCACTTAATTCAAGTTTTGCAGTTGTAATCCGCCTAGAATTCCACGAACATAGCCAATTTCCGGCCGGTTTAAATAGCGTTTCTAAATTATTAGGTAATATCGATATTTGAAAGTTCAGGTGTAAAACTGATTAACTGTCCTTTTTCCAAGCATAAAATTTTCCGGCAGCTCTTTTTATTTTAAAGGCTCTGTTAAAGCTTATTGTTGTTTTTTAGCACACTGTTGATTGGAGCGGAAGGCACTAATCCCGCGAAAATGCATTCGCATTTCCTTCGTGCGGTGTTATTTCAGGGATGCTTATTCAAAGTCCTGCGGGAGTGCGGATCAAAGGGAGACCCCACAGGAGCAAAGCGACGAGGAGCGTCGGACCGCCCGCTGTTCGCTGAGTGCCTCGTGCTGAAATCAACAGGCAAATTTAACAGAGCCATTTTTAAAAACAACTAAAAGCTCCCCGCGGGGAGCTTTATTTGTATAGAATATCGTCCCGAAGCGCTGCAACTCGGGTTAATGCTTCGTCAATCTCTCTCTCGCTTACTCCAAAGTGAGCAAGTGCATCATGGAGGTGCTTAGCGATGGCGTTAAAGTGCTCCGGCTGAAGGTTCATGCCTTCGTGTGCTTTTGCCATTGAATTGCCTGAGTATTGATTAGGCCCTCCCAATGCATAGCTGATGAACTTAGATTGATGGCGTTTCTGTTTGACCATATCGGTGTGCTCGAAGAATTGATTGACTTTGGATCCTTCAATACTAGTTCCTCATAAAAGTAATCGACCACTTTTTCAATCGCTTCCCCGCCGCCTACTTTTTCGTAAAGCGTTTGCTCTGACATAAAAGTCACTCCTTTCAACAAAATGTATTTTTTGATTAATCGAAACTCCCTATTCATAAATTTACTGAATGCTTCTATTTATCTTTACCCGGATAACTATCCATTAACCTAAATAAGAGAAAGGCTCTGAAAAAATCCAGAGCCTTCTTTTCAAGATGCCTTCTGATCGTTTGCTTCCATTTCTTTTCGCTCTTTATCACTCATTAAAGTAATTTTGTAGCCAAGCAGGGCAAAGATTATAGCCAGGATTGGCACAGTGAAATTCAATATCGCATATGGTGCGTATTCAAACGGATGTACGGCCAGTGTTGAAAAAATAAACACCGCGCAGGTATTCCACGGAACAAATACAGAAGTTACAGTCCCTCCATCCTCTAGTGCGCGTGAAAGATTTTTAGATTGCAGATTTTTATCCTTATAGGCCTGCGCATACATTCTACCAGGCAACAGGATGGATATATACTGCTCTGCTGCTGCAATATTCGTGAAAAAGGATGATAAAACGGTTGTAGCCACAAGGCTTCGCGCTGAGCGTGCCAGCTTCAGAATCTGATCGACAATCGCTTTTAGCATTCCAGTCTGTTCCATCACACCGCCAAAGGTCATCGCGACAATCGTCAACGAAACGGTGTACATCATATCATCGATGCCGCCTCTGTTGAAAAGGTCATCCACAAGGCCATTTCCGCTTTCGATTGAAAATCCGCCCTGGAGTGTATTCACAGCATCTCCTACTGAACCGCTTTGAACGAAAATATGGCAGAGCCATCCAAGCACAACTCCAGCCGCCAAGGCAGGCAGAGCCGGAACTTTTTTGGCCACCAGAAAAATAACCAGTACAGGTACGAGCAGAAGCCAAGGAGAAATGACAAAGCTCTCTGAAAGCACCTTCATTACCTCTGTAATATTTTCATTGTCTAATGCACTGCTGCCAAACTGCCTGCCCATAATCCAATACGCAAGTACTGCAATCACCAGAGCAGGTATGGTCGTGTAAAACATGTGGCGAATATGTTCAAACAAGTCCGTGCCGGTAATCCCTGCAGCCAAGTTGGTTGTATCAGATAGCGGCGACATCTTGTCCCCAAAATACGCACCGGAAATAATAGCACCTGCCACCATCGGATCCGGAATGCCCATACTGATCCCAATTCCCATGCCTGCAACCCCGATCGTTCCCATTGTGGACCAGGAGCTTCCAATCGCCAATGTTACAATCGCACTGATGACGCATATTGAAACCAAGAACATGGAAGGCGTAATAAGCTTTAATCCATAGTAAATCATCGTTGCGACAATTCCTCCGCCAATCCAGGCCCCAATCGTTAAGCCAACCATAATAATAATGAGGATTGCTGGAAGAGCCAATCGAATCCCTTTATAAAAACCTTCTTCTATATCATTCCATTTAAATCCATAACGCCAAGCGATGAAAGCGGATACAATTGTCCCTGTAATTAAAGGCACATGCGGGCTACCCTCAAATTTTACAATCGTGACAGCCATAACAGCGATCATCACCAAAAGCGGCAGCACGGCCATCCCGAACGGAATCTTCTTCCCTGTCGTTTCTCCCATATATGTTCCTCCTTTTAAAGTAATACCCTTTTAAGTAGTCATTGCAAGATTAATGCCAAAACATTAAATTCCGTCATTTTTCTGAATTTTTATGTTAAAAAATGCATCGGCTAGGCGTTTCTATGTAAATTGGTATGCAAAATAACTTGTCGAGCGCACGCTCATTTTGCATGTAAAAGCAAAAAAATTTTGCATAATAAAAAAAGAACTGCTTCATGGAAAATTACGGAAGTTCAACTTTATAACCAAAAATAATAAAAAACCGGGCAAAAGCCCGGCTTCCCATTTATTACTTCTTGATAAGGTCTTCGCGCTGGGATTGTTCGATCCACTCTTGAAGCTTATCTTTAAGTGTGTTGAAACCCTGTGCAGATTCGTCTTCCATTTTGATTGGCGCTGCCTGGCGTTTGCGAGGCTTTTTAGCTTTTGCTTCTGCTTGTGGCGCTTCTTCTGTTGCGCGGATTGATAATCCGATTTTACCTGCTTCTTCGTCAACAGATAAAACTTTTACTTTTACTTCGTCGCCCACTTTAAGATGTTCGTTAATATCTTTAACGAATCCATGAGTTACCTCGGAAATATGCACTAATCCTTGTGTATTCTCATCCAGTGCCACGAATGCACCGTATGGCTGAATACCTGTAACCTTTCCTGTAATAACACTGCCTACTTCGATTTTCTCAGACATGAAAACACTCCTATTTATATTCATATTTTATCTCTTTATACGCAATAAAAAATTATATCACAACTAAGGAGAAATATCAAAAATGAAAAAGGATTAGCGACCAATCCATTTTATTCCATTTCAGCTTCCACCCTAAACATTTCCTATCTTTTAATATAATGAAACATTCTGCAAACAATATAATTACCCTACACAATTTTCGGAAATCATAGTAAGATGGACAAATATCTTTTCTGGAGTATTTAATATCTAAGGGTAAAAGACCTCCAGTAAAGAGGTTTCACATCATTTTAAAGGAGTAATTTATGAAAAAACATGAACAATGGACTTCAAAACTTGGCTTCATTTTAGCAGCAGCTGGATCTGCCATTGGTTTGGGAGCTATTTGGAAATTCCCTTATATGGCCGGCACAAATGGGGGCGGAATCTTTTTTGCCATTTTTCTTCTATTAACCATTTTTATTGGCGCTCCCATTTTAATTGCTGAATTTATTATTGGCCGCAGAACACAAAAAGATGCTGTCACTGCTTACAAGGTTTTAGCACCGGGAACTGGCTGGCATTGGCTTGGGATTGGCGGAGTCGCTGTCTCGTTTATTATCCTGTCCTTTTATAGTGTTGTCGGCGGATGGATTCTTTCATACCTTTGGAGAAGCTTTACAGGTACGTTAACAGGCCTTTCACAGGCGGAATACGCAAACCTCTTCGAAAATATTATTGCGAATCCAACAGAGGTTGTTGTGCTGCAACTGATTTTTATGCTTATGACCATTTCGGTTGTTCAGGGCGGAATCCAAAAAGGGATTGAACGGGCCAGCAAATACATGATGCCCGCTTTATTTATTCTCTTTATTATTTTGGTATTCCGTTCGCTTACCCTGGAAGGTGCGCTCGAGGGTGTCGAGTTTTTATTAAAGCCTGATTTTAATAACATAAATGCTGAAACGGTACTTCTTGCTCTCGGGCAGTCCTTTTTTGCATTAAGTGTAGGCATTTCCGTCATGGTTACCTATGCTTCTTACCTTTCGAAAGAAGATAACCTGACCAAATCAGCCTTCTCAGTTGTCGGATTAAACATTATCATTTCCCTTTTGGCAGGCTTGGTTATTTTCCCTGCGGTTTTCGCTTTGGGATTTGAACCTGGAGCAGGACCGGGTCTTGTATTTGTCGTACTGCCTGCCGTATTTAATGAAATCGCATTTGGCGGTATCTTTTTAACCATCTTCCTTGTGCTGCTTTTATTCGCTACGTTAACATCCGCTTTTTCCATCCTGGAAATTGGGGTGGCAGCCCTGGTAAAGGACAAAACCGAAAAAAGAAAAACAGCGGCATGGTCTTTCGGATTGTTTATTTTCCTTGCCGGCGTTCCAAGTGCCCTTTCATTTGGCGTTTTGTCGGATGTATTGATTTTTAATAAATCCATTTTTGATTTTGCGGATTTTATCGCCAGTAATATCGGCCTTCCGCTTGGCGCATTATTTATTTCCCTGTTCGTGGGCTACAGAATCCCCCGACAAGCTGTAAAGGAGGAACTGCATGCCGGCACAAAAGGTATTGGCCTGATCTTTGATCTATGGTACCTTTCCATCCGATATCTCGTGCCCGTTGCCATTTTATTTGTTTTCCTTCATTCTCTTGGGATTCTATAGTAAAGTGTAACTTCCGTCTTTGGGACTCTTTTACACCCAATGATGGTTAGTTGAACCAATCGGGCATTTACAGGCAGTTTGTCTTCCCATTTATGCTCTTCGGAGACTAAACTTTTTTGCAGGGAAGTCTGACTGCCCGTTAATGCGGGAGATGTTAACGAAATGTTCACGAAGAACAGCCATAACAAACAGCCCCACATGATAAAATAGTAATAGGAAAAAATGATAAAAGGGGTGATGGATCATGTCAAACATCGGCAATAACATTAAGGCGTGCCGGGAACGTGCGAATATGTCCCAGCAGCAGCTTGCGTTAAAAGTGAGGGTTGGAACAGGTACCATTGCAAAATATGAAAGCGGGGACCAAATTCCGGATACCCAAACTGTTCTAAAAATTTCTACAGCACTTGATATTCCTGCTTCAGAACTGCTTGAACAGGAGCTGCTGACAAACCAGACTGGAATCGATTATGAAATCGAACAGCTTGTACGTGAAATTGGCACAAAAAAGGCAAAACTCATACTAAGAAAAGCAAAGGAAATCAGTGAAGAGGATTTTCTGAGGGTCATGCAAATGCTCTACGAAATCAAATATCATAATAAATAATTTTAAAACTCAAGTATAAGAAGGGGAATACTGGTTAGCCTTGTAGTATAAGGCTTTCTAGTATTCCCCCCTTTTTGAAGTTGACAATCTGTAATGGATTGTCCTTTTTTTATGCCTTTTGGCGTCGCTCAAGGAAACGGCCGATCCGCTTTATGGCTTCCTGAAGCTGTTCCATGGACGTCGCATAGGAGCAGCGCACATGTCCTTCCCCGCTTTCGCCAAAGATATTGCCTGGCACGACTGCTACTTTTTCCGCCAATAATAGCTTTTCTGCGAATTCCTCTGACGACAAGCCTGTACTTTCAATAGACGGAAACGCATAAAACGCTCCACCCGGCACATGGCATGTTAATCCAAGCTCATTAAGTGACTGAACGAAATAATTCCGCCTGCGCCTGTAGCTTTTTTTCATTTCTTCTACATCTGTTCTGCCTGTTTTTAAAGCTTCCAGGGCCGCGAATTGCGCCATGGTCGGAGCACACATCATCGCATACTGGTGTATTTTAAGCATAGCCTGGGAGATTGCCTCCGGAGCGCAAACAAATCCCAGCCTCCAGCCTGTCATGGCAAACCCCTTTGAAAAGCCGGATATTAAAATCGTTCTTTTGCGCATCCCGCTGATGGCAGCAAAGCTTGTATACTCTCCCTCATACGCCAGTTCAGCATAAATCTCATCAGACAGCACAAGCAGGTCATACTTTTCTGCAATCTGTGCAATATTCTCGAGCTCACTTTTGCTTAGCATGGTTCCTGTCGGATTATTTGGGGAACAAAGCATGATCGCTTTTGTCCGTTCTGTAATTGCCTTTTCCAGCTGTTCGGGCTGAATTTTAAAGCCGAACTCTTTTAGCGTTTGAACCTGTACAGGCACACCGCCAGCAAGAGCTACCAAGGGAACGTAGGAAACAAAGCTCGGTTCGACAACAATTACCTCGTCACCGGGATCAAGGATGGCTCTTAGGGCAATATCCAAGGCCTGGCTCGCCCCGACTGTAACAGTGATTTCTTTTTGTGCAGAATAGGAAACACCGAAGCTTTTCTGCATATAACTCGCAATCTCTTCCCGAAGCTCCATTAAACCGGCGTTGGCAGTATAAGAGGTATATCCCTGCTCAAGGGACAGGATTGCAGCTTCCCTTACAGACCAGGGCGTTACGAAGTCAGGTTCCCCCACCCCCAGGGAGATGACGCCTTCCATTCCTGCAGCCAGGTCAAAAAAGCGGCGAATACCAGAAGGCTTCAGCTCTTCAACCGTTTTAGAAAGATAGGTTTTAGTACGGTTCATTACGGTGACACCACGATTCGTTTGTCATCTTCATTTTGTTCAAAGATTGTTCCGTCATGCTTATATTTTTTCAAAATAAAATGGGTCGTTGTTGACAGGACCGAGTCGAGTGTGGACAATTTTTCAGAAACAAACCTTGCTACCTCATTCATGGAACGTCCTTCAACAATAACGGAAAGATCATAAGCGCCAGACATCAAATAAACCGATCTTACCTCTTTAAAGCGGTAAATTCTTTGGGCAACCTCACCAAAGCCCACTCCGCGTTTAGGAGCCACCTTCACATCTATCATCGCGGTAACACCCTCATGACCATCTACCTTCGCCCAATCAATAACCGAAGTATAGCGGACTAAAACCTTTAATTCCTCAAGCTTTTCTAAAGCCTCATTTGTTTCCTCAATACTCAATTCAGCCATTTTCGCAATGTCTTCAACCGGGATTCGCGCACTATTATTTTCTAAAATTTCCAAAATTTCTATTTGTTTTTCTGATAATTTCATCTTTACAGCTCCTATCCTTTAGTGAATTACTCTATAAAATAGTTCCATTATAGCAAAAACTGCTGAAAATAAATGCGTCACTTTTATTATTTTTTAAAATTTATAAAATCATATGTGTCAGGATTGAAATTGAGGGGAAAATATAGGGAAGTTTAGAAAAACAAGGAGGGGAAAGCCAATGGAAGAGGCGACTTTTTCAGGAACGGAGCCTATCAATGGAACGGATGTTTACTATGAGTATTACAAACACGAATCTTCCAGGGAAACACTTGTTCTGCTGCATGGCTTCCTGTCATCCACTTTTAGCTTTCGCAGGTTGATTCCTTTATTGAAGACAGAATTCAATGTCGTTTCAGTCGATTTGCCGCCCTTTGGCAAAAGCGGCAAGTCCAGCCAGTTTGTTTACTCCTACGAAAATCTGGCGAAAACCGTCATCCAATTATCAGAAAAGCTCAGCTTTGAAAAAGTTACATTAGTTGGCCATTCAATGGGGGGACAGATCGTTTTGAATGTCGCCCATTCCAAGCCTGAACTCGTAGACCAGGCGGTGTTATTATGCAGCTCCGGCTATATGAAAAAGATGAAGCCCCATCTTATTTTTTCCAGCTACATACCGTTCTTTTATTTGTATGTAAAATTATATCTTCAGCGCTCTGGAGTAAAACAAAATTTAAAAAACGTTGTCCATGATCATTCCATGATTGATGACGAGATGCTCTATGGGTATTTGTCGCCATTTTTAGAGGATGATATTTTTCGTGCATTGACCAGAATGATCCGTGACCGGGAAGGCGATTTGCCGCCGGCTGCCTTGAAAAGGATTGAAACTCCATGCCTGTTAATTTGGGGAGAGCATGACAGAGTCGTTCCGCTTCACATCGGAAAACGGCTGAATAACGATTTGAAGAACTCCAAGCTGGTTGTATTAAAAGATACCGGCCATCTTGTACCGGAAGAACGGCCTGAAGATGTCCTACAGCATATTAAAAGGTTCATGAAGACTGCAGAGAGTGTTTAGACGAAAAAAACGGCACACCAGGGAGGGCTGCCGTTTTATTGCAATCTAAACTGCTTAACTGCCGTATTAGAATAATTAAATGGTGCATGAACCATTATTCTTGATATCAAGAAGCTGGGCGGATATTTCCTTGCATTTTTCCAAGGGGATGATTTCCTCAAAGGAGAATTCATATATGGACTGAATTTTCCTTGCAAGCTTGTCCCTGTCATCGAGATCGTGGACAGCCTGGACTGAATCTGCAATTTCTGTATCATAATTGCCCGGTCCGATTCCAAATGGATCCCATTGATCCAGGGTATGGACAAGCAAAAGGTTTGTCTGCTGAATTTCCATGTTTATCACCTTTTTATCGTTCGACTGCCAGCCTGGAGCCGCTTTGTTTTAATTTTTAGTATCAATATCATATCATAGAGTCAGGATACATAAAAGAATCATAAAGGCGGTGACAGTATTGAATCAATTTAATTTTCATCAAAAAATCAACCGGGAAAATACAGCTTCTGTTAAATGGGATATGACCAAGGCGATTTTTGGCACTACAGATGTTTTGCCAATGTGGGTGGCGGATATGGATTTTCAGCCTCCTGAAGAAGTAAAGAAAGCACTTGAGGAAAGAATGGATCATGGCATCTTCGGATATACATACGCACCTGATTCTACTGCTGAAGCAATTGTTCAGTGGTTGAATAACCGGCATGGCTGGAAAGTTGACAAAGTTTCGACCCTGTATAGCACCGGAGTTGTTCCATCCATTGCAACAGCCATCCAGGCTTTTACCGAAAAAGATGATAAAGTGATGCTGCAGTCTCCGGTATATACACCCTTTTTCGAGATGATCAAAAAAAATGGGCGAACAGTTGTTAATTCCCAGCTGAAGCTCGAAAATAGCCGCTATCAAATCGATTTTGAGGATTTTGAAAGCAAGCTTAAGGAAGGCGTGAAATTATTCCTGTTGTGCAACCCGCATAACCCCGGAGGCAGAATGTGGACTGAGGAAGAGCTGCGAAAAATCGGAGAGCTGTGTGTGAAATACGATTGTATTATCCTCTCGGATGAAATCCACTCCGATCTAATTTTCAAAGGGAACAAGCATATACCAATTGCTTCTCTTGATCAGCGTTTCGCCGATATTACCATCACCTGCATTGCGCCAACAAAAACATGGAACCTTGCAGGAATACAGGCTTCCGCTGCAGTCATCAGCAATGATCAGCTGCGGAAAGCCTTCCAGGAAGAACAAGGCAAACAAGGATTTTTCACCCTTTCCGCCTTCGGAATCCTTGGCATGGAAGCAGCTTATCGTCATGGGGAAGAATGGCTTGATGGATTAATGGACTATCTGGAGGAAAATAAAAAGACAGCAGCGCAGTTTATAAAAGAGGAATTGTCCGGCATTAACATAATCGAGCCTGATGGCACTTATTTATTGTGGCTTGACTGCCGCGGGCTTGAAATGAATGATAATGAGCTTAGAAAGCAACTGCTGGAAAAGGGTAAACTCGCCCTGGAACCCGGACCAAAATACGGCCCCGGCGGCGAAGGCTTCGTCCGCATGAACATCGCCTGCCCGCATGAGGTCTTGGTGGATGGACTAGAAAGACTGAAGAGAGCGTTTGGATGAGTAGGGATTGAGCACGGATGGGGTTCCGTGCTCTTATTCTTTTTGCTTGGGCTTAAACCTGTTATCATTATGAGATGAAACAGTGCCATTAAATAATTTAACTACAATAACAGATTTCCTTAATAAGATTTGTCGTTAATCACATGGATTAACTACCATTTTTCGCTTACTGCCTTCAGATTCATCGTTAATCATAAAGATTATCTACCATATTCGTTACAATGCCTCGAGTTTCGTCGTTAATTACATAGATTAACTACCATATTCGTTACAATCGCTCATTTTCGTCGTTAATCACATAGATTAACTACCTTTTTCCGCTTACTATCCATAGTTTCGTCGTTAATCACATAGATTAACTACCATTTTCCACTTACTGTCCATAGTTTCGTCGTTAATCAACAGGATTATCTACCATATTCGTTACAATGCCTCATTTTCGTCGTTAATTACATAGATTAACTACCATATTCGTTACAATCGCTCAGTTTCATCGTTAATCACATAGATTAACTACCATTTTCCACTTACTGTCCATAGTTTCGTCGTTAATTATAAAGATTAACAACAAAACTTCTATACCTGTATTTTTACTAAAATTAATGACCTACTGACTAACATAAAAAGAAGATTTGCCTCTTCCTTTTTTCTCATAATTCCTCGAAAGGATCCTTTGTATTACTTTAGTAGAACTAATTATGCTGCACCATTCATAAATACCGTTTGTTGTAATCTTCATTTCCGGGAAAAGGGTTTTAAATTCCTCAACACTCCTAAGGACTGCGGAGTCACTTTCTTCTTTGCAGCCACATTCGTTGCATATTAAAATGCCCTGGCTAAATGGAGTTAGAAATGATGTACAGGTTGTGCAAAGGATTCCTTCTCTCAACTGCTCATATGAATATTCGGGAACTCTTAAAAAAGGGTTCTCCTTCAAACAACGAAAGATTAACTGTTCTGCCAGCTTGGCATATCTTGCTTTTGATGCTGCAGGCGTACTCTTTAATTTTTCTATAAAACGGTTTAGTTGGGTAGGGAAAACGGCGGGCAGGTTCAAGGGAGCTTGGTAGAGTTGAAAACCGGGGTTTACGAAAACAAGGTATGGTTTTATGGGGAGGTTGAAGCCTAATTCCTTGAGGAGTCCTCTCAGCAGTGTTTCACTTCTATGCAGCTGGAGCAGGGGATTTTTAATTTCGGTTTTCGAGGTGGTATACCAGTGTTCATTTTCAATATAAAAATCACCTTCGTAATTTTTGACTTCAAAAATATAGATGGTTGCACCCGCTATTAGCATAGTATCAATTTGAAAAAGAGTGTTGCTGCTTTCCAGCAATAGGTCATTAAGGATCATCCAATCATCTGGAACCTCTTGCATCAGCCTGTCAAACTGCAGTTCGCCGGCAAAACCTTTTTCCAAATTTAGATAGTGGTTTTCATCTTTCACCGATAATTCCAAACGGCGATATAAATAGCGGAGCAAATTCAATTCTTCCGGTTCAAAACGGGGTTTAATGATCATATTCCACTTCCCTTACTTAAGATAAATCCATTCTATGAAAAATTACTATTTTCACAAGTAAAATAAAACCCCTTACCGGCTGCCAGTAAAGGGTGATATTACAGTACATAATCAGCAAGAACGCTTTGTACTTCGTATATATTTAGGCTTTTGTTAAATTGCTTTTCAATCGGTTCTTCAGCCCCCGAGATCCAAATCTTCAGTTCGGCTTCAAGGTCGAAGCTGCCTGCGGTTTCAATGCTAAAGTGGGTAATGCTTTTATAAGGGATGGAGTGGTATTCTACTTTCTTCCCTGTTATCCCTTGTTTATCAACAAGGATAAGGCGCTTGTTTGTAAAAATGAATAAATCCCGGACCAGCCGATAAGCTTTTTCCACCTGTTCGCTCGGAGCAAGTACTGCTTCAAATTCCTCCTGAACCTCTTCAATTTTCGCTTCAGAAGCATTACCAATAAACCCATCAAAAATCCCCATATAAACAATCTCCTTTAAAAGGTTTAATTTCATTATAAGGGTTAAGCCAGAATTTTCCCAGCTTTCTAATTAAGAAAAAGCAGCCCCCTTTACCGGGAAGCCACTCTTCATTTTATCCTTCAGTTGATTGGTCATCCTGAGCGTTTTTCTGGCCTTTTTCATCTTTATCCTTCGAGATCCTGCCGCAAGCGATGCGCTCTCCGGAATCTCCTGCTGGCGGCGTCATTCCGTCATCCATTCCATCATGGATGACAACTGAAGTTCCTTCCTTAGTCAGCAAAGAGGTTTTGCCTTCTTTTAATGTGACTTGCGGGGCCATTAAATCCACCTTCACTTTGCCGTCATCCTCAACAATTAAATTGGGCAGGTCACCGGCATGGGCGCCTTTTGGATGCAGGAGCCCATGTTCTTTGTTGTCAGGATTAAAATGGTTCCCAGCAGATTTAAAGTCGGGCGGCTCGCATTTGGCTTCTTCATGAATATGAATAGCATGCTCCCCCGGTGGCAAGCCGTTTAAATCGAGGCTCAACATAACCCCGCTTGACTGTTCCTCCACCTTGATGGTTCCTAAAGAATCTCCCACAGCATTAAACATTTCCACTTCCGTATTTGTAATGTTTTCTTCTGCACAACCCACCAGAAACAAAACAAAAACAAGCATCCAAACTTTTCTCATGATTGAATCCTCCATCAAGACATTTTGTCTTTAGTGTTGCCCAATCATTTTTTTGATAAACAGGAGGATAAAAAGAAAATGGAAGCCACTGTTTGTCGCTTTCATTTTGGCTCCTGACAAAAAAAGAACAGCTTCTCAGCTGTTCTCTTCCTGCCTATTTTGCCTGTTGAGGCGTTCCTCAAGTTCCTTTGCCTTGGCAGCCTCGCGCTTTGATACGCGGATGATTAATCTCATTGTCAGGATGGCCGCAACTAAAAAGATGGCAAAAGTAACGGCTGCAGGGCCGTATTCTGATTTATCTTCCGGAAAATATAGAAACAGCGACAGTACGTACCATTGTAACATAATATTCTATCCTTTCTGCTAAAAGCAGTGGTTCAATGGTTTATTATATCAGCTATGAAAATACTGTCCATTTTTTTAGCGGTTGTTCAAATGTCAGGCTGATTGCCCGCACTTATAATCTTTAGTAATTACTTCAATACCTCAATCTTTTCAATCACCACATCTTCAACAGGCTTGTCCTGCTCCGCTGTTTCAACTGCTGCAATGCTGTCGACAACGTCCATTCCTTCAACGACCTGGCCAAAAACGGTATGCTTGTGGTCAAGCCATGGTGTGCCGCCTTTTTCATAGGCTTTAATGATTTCTTCCGGATAGCCGGCCTTTTCCATTTGCTCCTTCAAGCTTGGGTCCACTGTTGTGTTTTGCACGATAAAGAATTGGCTTCCATTTGTATTCGGGCCGGAGTTGGCCATGGATAGCGCTCCGCGGATATTAAAGAGCTGATTGGAGAATTCGTCTTCAAAAGCTTGTCCATAAATACTCTCTCCGCCCATGCCGGTTCCCTGTGGGTCGCCGCCCTGAATCATAAAGTCTTGAATGACACGGTGGAAGATCAAACCGTCATAATAGCCATCTTCGCTATGTTTAATGAAGTTTTCGACTGTTTTTGGAGCCTGCTCAGGGAAGAGCTTGATTTTAATATTGCCTTTGGATGTCTGCATTTCAACCAGTCTTTCATTGTCTTGGACCTCTTCTGTCAATTGCGGAAAGCTATCCGGAGTTTCACTAGCCTGGTTTTCAGTTTTGGTTTCTTCTTTTTCGGAACCGTTCGCATTGTCCGTCTCCTTTTCAGTGCTTGTCCCGCATGCTGCCAGGATTAGCATTAAGGTAAGAAGCGGAGCAAAAATACGCCATTTCATACATTCATTCCTCCTATGTGCTATGTTGATTCCCTCTTCATAAGGCAAATCAAAATTCTGCTATTTTTTAGCTTACCTGATTTATTGAAAATTTGCACTTTGTTTTTTCAATCATGTGAGTCATAATAGGGCTAAAGAAGACTGGAAAGGAGAGATTACTATGGCAGCAGAAATCAATATCGGCGACAAAGTAACAGCCATTTATAAAACAGGCAAGTATATCGGGGAAGTAACGAATATCCGCCCTCAGCATTACCTGGTGAGAGTATTGGCGGTCTTAAAGCATCCAATGCAAGGCGATTTACATAACCCGAAAGAGGCAGACGTTATGCTTTTCCACGAACGGCGCGCACTGGCATACAGGGAGCAAACCAATGTGCCAAAACAAATGGTCAAACCCTTTGAAGAGGAAATACCTGAATATAAAGATTCTCTTAAAAAGGCACTTGATAAAATGAAGACAGAGTTGACGGAGGATTCATCCGCATGGGCTGAACAAAGCCTGAACAATATTGAATCCTTGGAAAAGGACTATTTCAAGTAAAATGAAAACAAGCCAAATCGTTTTGTTGGATTTGGCTTGTTAAGCAAATTTATTAAAAAGCTTGGAAAAATCGACCCGGTCTCCGATCGTCGTAGGCTCCGGTTTTTGAAGATACTTTTTATCCTTTTCTACCAATCTGAAAATATTGTAAGTAGTCAATGCATCATCCAATGCGCGGTGATGTTTTCCAGTTCCTTCTTTGCCGTATTCCTGGACGGCTTTCCACAATCCTGTTTGGTTTTGATCTCCGAAAAATCGCTTATATTCCATCGACAAATCAATTTCTTTGCCTCTGAATGGAAAGGCTGTCCCCGCCTGATTGCAGTTATTCCTTAAGACCCTCATATCCATATTGCCCCATGTAATGATTGTGCAAGGCCGACTTTGGTTCATATCCTTCATTTTTTCAACGAGCTCAAGAAAAGTGATTCCCTCGTCCACCTGTTCCTGTGAAATATGCAAAAAAGACTTGCATCGCTCGGACAAATTTGGAAAACGGACAGGAGTTACATAGGAAGAAAACTCTTCACAAATTTGGCTGTTGATAACAGACACGATTCCAGCTTCAATAATTTCCGGATAAAACCCTCTAAATGCACCGCCCTTTTCAGGCATTGTAAACTCAAAATCAATAAATAAGTATTGGTGCTCCTCCCCCACGCTTTCACCTGCTTTCATTTTAAAATTAACGCACATAATTTCTTATATTATAGCACGAAATATTTCAATTTTCTGTGTAATTTCGTTTTCATCCCTGATTTTTTAGCAGGCTGTCCCCGGTTTCACAGACAACAGCAAAAACACTTAACTCCTCGAGGAAAAAGCCGAAAAATAGGATAGGACTTTTAAAACTGCAAAAAGGCGGTGTTATGGGTATTTGCGTACATGGACAGGCTCTTTTATCATACTTTTATTGCTGCCCATTTTTGTCATACTTGTGTTTGCCACTTCCTCGGAAATCCAAAAGGTGCAAGGCTTTCATGAGGTGCTGGATGAAAACCTGCAAATAAAAGAAGTTCATTTGCCGCAGACAAGCTATATAAAAGCAGGCAATGGACAGGTCATCTCAGAAATCCATCAGCCAGTGAACAGGGTGTACTTGTCTTCGGATAACATTTCTGCCTTCCTTAAGGATTTATTCATCACTGCAGAAGACCGGCATTTTTATGATCATGCCGGATTTGACATTGCTGCCATCGGCCGAGCCTTGGCGATCAATATCCAATCTGATGATATTGAACAAGGTGCCAGCACGATTACCCAGCAGCTTGCGCGAAATGTATTTTTGAATCATGAACAGTCCTACAACCGCAAGCTCAGCGAGATTTTATATGCCTATGAACTGGAGAGGAAATTTTCAAAAAAGGAAATTCTGGAATTGTATATCAACGCGATTTATTTCCAAAATGGCGCTTATGGAATTGAAGCTGCATCCAGGCTTTATTTTCAAAAAAGGACTGAGGAATTGTCTAAATCGCAGCTTGCATTTCTCGCTGCGATTCCCAATAATCCTTCCTTTTACGATCCAGTTAAGCATTTTGGCAGGACAAAGAAGAGGCAGGAAAGACTGATTGACCAATTAAAAGAAGAAAAGCTCCTTAGCAAGGAGAACGCTGAAACGATAAAAAGTGAATCTATCAGCCTACAGATGAAGCAAAGGATTGACCTATATCCGGACTATGTAACGTATGTTGAAGCAGAATTAAGGGAATTGATTTCCAAAAAAGAAGGCTATCATAAAAAGCTCTCCTTTGCGGATGATCAAAAGAAGGCAGAATTGAATGCACAGCTCGATGAAAGAATTGCTAGCTTAATGGGGCAGGGTATTATAATTGAAACAGCCTTGAACCCCGCTCTCCAGGAAAAAGCAAAAAGTTCACTCGAAAAGCGGCTGCCCTACAAGGATGTTGAAGGTGCAGCAGCTGTAATTGACAACGCCAGCCATGAGATTGCAGCTATTGCCGGGGGAAAGAATTATAAAAAATACGATTTTAACAGAGCGTTCCAGGCCTACAGGCAGCCGGGGTCTGCCATTAAACCGCTGCTCGTTTATGCGCCATATATCGAACGGACGAACGCTTCTCTTCAGGATCAAGTAGATGCCGGAACTTTTTGCAAAGACGGCTACTGCCCTCAGAACTATGGCGGGGCCCGCTATGGAATGGTGTCTTTGGAGAGAGCCTTTATCCATTCCTATAATACAACCGCTGTAAGGCTTCTGGATTCTATCGGGATTGAAATTGGATTCAAGGATTTATCCCAGTTTGGTTTTAAAATGGTTACAAAAAAAGACCATGTTTTATCTGCAGCTGTCGGCGGCTTCTCGTACGGAATGACACCGCTTGAACTCACCTCGGCCTATTCTGTATTTGCAAATGAAGGATACTACCGGCCGGCAAGAACGATACGAAAAGTGACCAATCTGGAAGGCGAGCTCCTCTATAGCTGGGATGACCCTTTTGTTCAGATATGGAGCAGTAAGACAACAAATAAGCTCCGGCAATTAATGGCGAAAACGGTTCAATCCGGAACTGCACGAAAAGCCAGCCTGCCCAATGGATATGCGGGCGGCAAAACAGGAACCACCAACGGCTATAAAGATTATTGGTTCATTGGCTTAACTGGCCAGTATACAGCCGGTGTCTGGGTTGGAAAAGACAATCCCGGCACCCTCGCGTCTATCCAATCGCAGGCTCCCCAGCTGCTGATTTGGCAGGATATCATGTCGGAGTAAAAGCCGTTTGGCTGATAATAAAGGGTGTTTCGTTAATATTTTTGTTTTTTCGTTGATATAGTGAATTTTTTCGTTGATCTATTCAAAATTTCGTTGATAAGCAGTAAAAGGAGGGTGCCCTGGGGACTCCCTCCTTTTTATATCGGCAGGCTTGCCATGATGCTGTTGTAAATTTTAATAGAAAGATAGAATACCCCGGTCAGCATGGAGGACCAGAGAATGACCTGAAAGAAGATTACGCCGGTCAAGCCCACAAATGTTAGCGATGCACTTGCCTTATACACAAAAAAAATGAAGTAAATAAGAGTCCCAGCCGCGAAGATGATTGCAATACCTGTATAGCTGAACAAGCTAAGAAGCGATAGAGCTCCTCCGATAAAATAAAAAGCTGAACCATGGCGGACCTTAGCCAGGCTCTCCCCTTCTAAATCCTTCGAAAAAAACAGCAGCGAAAGTCCATTAATCGTATCAGCTACCAGTTTTAAGGCTGCAAAAATCATAAAATACATAACCAATAGAAGGACAGTCAGTGCAAGCTTTACGCCGCCTTCTGAGAAAAACTCCAGCATTCCCTGATAAATCCCTGATTTCTTCAAAAAGATAACCAATTCCATCTGAGTTTTGATAGCTAGAGAAGTACTAAACAAAATAATCGCCAAAAGCGGAAAATAACTCGTTATATATGTATTTTTCATTTCTTCCCCATCCAAATTACTCTTTATTCTAGCTATCTATTATCATCGATTTTCATATTTTTTACAATAGCTGGTACGTTCTGTATATTTCAGTCTTTCCCGGCATAGATATAAACCATATTCTAGCAATTATATAGATAAAGAAAAGGGGGAGAATGAATGAAACGAACGTTTTCTTTTTTTATATCTGTTTTCTTATTATCGGTTCTGTTTTTAAATCCGGCTGGAGCTGCAGAAGTAGAAAAAGGGTATGAGGAAGAGCTTGAAAAACAGCTGCGCAAGACTGTTCACTATTATAATGAGAACTCTTTTACTGTCATTGATGCATACGGCATGCAGGGGGAAGTTACAAAAATTGTTACACCGGATGATCCCTCCACCTCTGAAAATGAAGAAGTGATCGAGGAATACTCCTCACATATCGGAGTTGTATTTTTGGAATTAGAACAAAAAAGAGATGATTTATTTATCTTTAAGAAAAAAGACTTTTACTATTATGACTTTGACAATGAAGAATTCCTTACGGCTACAAATGTTTTAGGCAACGATTCCATTCGCGAATTCTTTGATATGTATGTAGATGATCTCGAGAAAAAAATGTCGCCATTATCTAAGTTATTATTTTTGTTCTTCCTTTCGTTCATCATAACCGTTCCGCTTTTCATTATGATTTTTCATAATCGCGGCCGGAGCAAATATTAATCGTACAGCAGTCAAGAGGATGAGGAAACTCATCCTCTTTATTATTGTCTATCTCCAGCACCTTGTTCAGCCCCTCGGGTTTGAACAAGGCGCTTCCGCTTTTTTTATGACGCTGTCTGAATTCTCACATATTCCCTTGATTCAAATACCTTCAGCCTTTGTTTGCCCCCGGCTTCCATTTCGTAATTTGCCGGTATCATCTCGACCACTTCTTCATCTCCAGGAACATAAAATTCCCTTTTTGAATGATGGTCGAGTATCCAGGCTCCTGCGAAAAGCAGGACAAAGATGGAAATGGCTGCTGAGACTTTATGTTTGATCATACACAACACCACCCTAAGAGTAGTGTGTATAATAAATGCATTTTTTATTCATTAGAGGGTGCAGCTCTTTTTGAAACTGTCGCCATTTTTCTTTTTTTAAAAATTATTTTGAAAAAAATTTTCCTGATGGATTCGTGTTTCTACCTATTTAATAAAGAAGGAATAAGACCTGTAATGATAAGGGTTTGATGAATGCAGAGTCTTTTATTTTAGGTTATAATTTGTTCTAGGTGCATGAGCGGGTCCTATTGATGATTTGAGGATCTCAATCTGGCGTGCAAAACAAGGCGCACTGCCATATGGGATTGGATATTATTACGCAAGAAGGAAAAACTTTTTATAAAGCGCTTCATTTTCGGAGAGCAATGTGAAGGTTTTTACAATTAGATTTAGGAGATAAATGAGGGGGAGTTTATTCATTCTGATTAGGAAAAATACATTCTTTCTATCTATACGAAGCTTGATTCCAGATGGTAAGAAAATTTTCCTATTTAAGGAAAAGGGACTTTAAGATTATACCTAAAAACAATGGCCATGCTGCTGAAAATTACATACATATTAAAGGGGGTAATATTTTGTCTTTGCTTCACCTGGCAATAATTTCACCATTTTTACTTGCCATACTTGTGCCATTTGCGTACAAGCTCTTTAGGCAAATACATACGGGTTGGTTTATTCTTCCTCTGCCAATCCTTTTATTCAGTTATTTTATCTCTTACTTATCCATCACCTCTAATCAGCAATCAGTAACAAAATCTTTCTCATGGATTCCATCACTCGGAATCGATTTTACGGCAAAGGTAGATGGGCTTGGTTTGCTGTTTTCTTTGCTGATTACCGGAATTGGAGCCTTAGTTGTTCTTTATTCCATTTATTATTTAGATAAAAACAAGGAACAGCTGAATACCTTCTATGTTTATTTGCTTCTTTTCATGGGAGCGATGCTGGGAGTTGTTCTATCGGATAATTTGCTCGTGCTTTATACTTTCTGGGAATTTACCAGTTTTTCTTCCTTCCTGTTAATCGGATATTGGTATCACAGAGAAAAATCGCGTTACGGGGCACAAAAATCGATGATCATAACGGTTTTCGGCGGTCTTTCCATGCTTGCGGGGATTATTCTCTTATATCTGATGACTGGGACCTTCAGCATTACGGAAATCATTGCACAATCAAATGAAATTTTTACGAATCCATTATTTGTTCCTGCTTTGCTTTGCATCTTGCTTGGTGCATTTACAAAGTCGGCACAGTTTCCTTTTCATATCTGGCTTCCTGATGCCATGGAAGCACCAACGCCTGTCAGTGCTTACCTGCACTCGGCAACTATGGTTAAAGCCGGTATTTATTTAGTAGCAAGAATGAGCCCGGTATTTGCCGAGCATTCGCTTTGGCTGTGGCTTGTAGCCGGGTTTGGTATTGTAACGCTATTCTGGGGCTCCTTCTCGGCGGTCAAACAGACGGATCTTAAAGCCATTCTTGCTTTTTCAACTGTCAGCCAGCTGGGCATGATTATGTCCCTTCTCGGAATTGGCGCTGCCGCTCTTCACTTTGAAACAGTAGAGGACAGTTATTTTACAGTTGCTACAACAGCTGCTGTATTTCATCTGATTAATCATGCGACCTTTAAGGGCAGTCTTTTCATGGTAGCAGGAATTGTCGACCATGAAACCGGCACCCGCGACATCCGCAAGCTTGGCGGATTAATGAATTTTATGCCGATTACCTTTACTTTGGCTATCATTGGCACATTCGCAATGGCGGGACTTCCGCCTTTCAACGGATTCTTAAGTAAAGAAATGTTCTTTACCGGAATGGTCCGTGTTCTGGAAATGGACATTTTCAATTTGGATACATGGGGCGTTCTATTCCCTGTTCTTGCCTGGGTGGCAAGTGTATTCACGTTCATCTACAGCATGGTGCTTGTATTCAAAACATTCACAGGCAAATTCCAGCCTGAAAAATTGGAAAAGAAACCGCATGAAGCTCCACTGGGAATGCTGATTTCACCTATTGTGCTGGCTTCATTGGTTATCATTATCGGTTTCTTCCCTAACATTATTTCAAACACTCTTATCTCTCCTGCACAGGCATCCATTATGCCGCCTGCAGAAGGATATATGTATGATGCCCATATCTACTTCTGGCATGGTTTTACGCCGGAACTGTTTATGACTTTGGGTGTCATTACTGTGGGAATATTGCTTTTTGCAACTTTACCCAAGTGGAGAAAAGTATATGATATGTTCCCTGAGAAGCTTGCTTTAAATCGTTTTTATGATGGTATGCTTGAAGTCTCACAACGAGCTTCCTTTAATTTGACAAGATTATATATGAATGGGTTTATCCGAACCTATCTTGTGTATATTTTTACCTTTTTCATTGTGGCATTGGCAGCTACATTATTTATTAAAGATGCATTTAAATTCGATACGAGCAATGTAGCACCGATCCATTACGCTGAAGTCCTGCTGGCATTAGGGATTGCAGCTGCTTCTATTACAATCCTTTTTGTCAAATCAAGAATGACTTCAATTATTTTGTTGGGGGCAGTTGGATATACCGTTTCGCTTTTCTTTGTCATTTTCCGTGCACCTGACCTTGCCCTGACACAGCTCGTAATCGAAACCATTTCAGTTTCATTATTCCTGCTCGCCTTCTACCATCTGCCAAAGCTGCGGCATGAAGAGCGAATCAGATTTAAAATGACGAACGCCCTTATTTCTGTGGGAGTTGGTGCGGTTGTAACCATGATTGCCCTTTCAGCACACAGCAATAAGATGTTTGATTCGATTGCACAATACTATGTAGAAAATACGTATAAAGAGGCCGCAGGGAAAAACATGGTCAACGTTATCCTTGTTGATTTCCGTGGTTTTGATACCATGTTCGAAATTACCGTTCTCGGGATTGCGGCACTTGGAATTTTTGCCATGATTAAGCTTCGCCTGGAAGGAGGAAAGAAAAATGAAAACAAATGACATTATTTTGCAGACGGCAACAAAGGTTGTTTTGTTTATCATTGTACTTTTTTCTGTCCATATCTTCTTTGCTGGTCACTATACTCCAGGCGGAGGCTTCGTTGGCGGTTTGCTGACATCCGGAGCAATCGTTCTGCTGTTATTGGCTTTTGACATGAAAACAGTATCAAAAATTCTCCCTGTCAATTATATTCATATGATTGCAGTAGGGCTGCTTTTTTCAATCGGAACAGGGGCGGGAGCATTGCTGTTTAACGTTCCCTTCCTAACCCATGCGTTTGGTCATGTCGAATTGCCGGTATTGGGAGATACTTCACTCCATACGGCTACACTGTTTGATCTGGGTGTTTTCCTGGTTGTTGTTGGCGTTACGATGACCATTATTCAAACGATAGGGGAGGATGAATAATGGAAATATTAATGGCTTTTGTTATTGGCATCTTATTTATGTCAGCTACGTATCTAATGCTGTCAAAAAGCTTGCTGCGCATTATCGTCGGGACTGGCCTTCTGAGCCATGGCGCACATATGCTGATCTTAACAATGGGCGGTTTAAAAAGGGGAGCTGCCCCGCTGCTCGGCGAACACGCAAGCTCATATTCTGATCCAATTCCCCAAGCACTCATCCTGACTGCCATTGTAATTAGCTTTGGGGTTACAGCCTTCTTCCTTGTGTTGGCATACCGTGCTTACCAGGAGCTTGGCACAGATAATATGGATCGAATGAGAGGAACTGAGGGAAATGATTAACTTTTTGATATTACCCATCCTGATCCCTTTAATTACCGGTGTCCTTCTAATCTTCGCTGCTAAAAGAATCATGCTGCAAAGGTGGATAGCAGGCCTTTCATCAGTGATTACCATTATGGTTTCAGCTTTATTGGTTCAGAAGGTGAGGAATGACGGGATACAGACTTTAGATGTTTCAAGCTGGGAGGCACCCTTTGGCATTACGCTTGTTTCTGATATGATGTCTGCCATTCTCGTTCTGACAACGAGCATAGTCGCTTTTGCATGCCTGATTTATTCCTTTTGGAGCATAGGAGAAGATCGGGAAAAGTTTTATTATTATGCTGCATTCAACTTTTTGATTGTTGGTGTGAACGGTGCTTTCACAACCGGTGACATCTTCAACCTCTTCGTCTTTTTTGAAGTTATGCTGATGGCCTCCTATGTTTTGCTTGTTTTGGGAGGGAAGAAAGCCCAGCTCAGGGAGTCAATTAAATATATTCTAGTGAATGTAATTTCTTCCGCTTTATTTGTTATAGCTGTAGCCTATTTGTATTCCGTCGTCGGCACGCTTAATATGGCGCATATTTCTGTTCGTATCAGCGAAATTAGCCAGGTTGCACAACCTGGAATTATAACAGTTATTGCCGTTCTGTTTTTGATCGTTTTCGGATTAAAAGGGGCCATTTTCCCTTTATATTTCTGGATGCCAGGCTCGTATTACGCACCGCCGGCTCCTATATTGGCTTTATTCGGAGCTTTGCTGACAAAGGTCGGCGTGTATTCAATCACAAGGACCTATACATTGTTCTTTTACCATGATATCGGGTTTACCCATCAGCTCCTAAGCATTCTGGCGATTATGTCGATTATCGTCGGTGTAATTGGCGCGATTGCTTACTGGGATGTTAAAAAGATTATCATCTACAATATTATTGTGGCTGTGGGTGCGATCCTCTTTGGTATTTCAGCAATGACACCGGATGCTCTTTCCGGGTCCATCTTCTATTTGGTCCATGATATGATTATTAAAGCAGCTTTATTTTTACTTGCCGGAATCGTTATAGCGATTGCAGGAACGAGTGACTTGCATAAGATTAGCGGTTTGATCAAACGCTATCCAGGCTTAGGCTGGACCTTCTTTATCGCAGCGCTTGCCCTGGCCGGAATCCCGCCGCTAAGCGGCTTCATTGGAAAGCTTCTCATTGTGAAAGGCGGATTTGAAGCGGAGCAATACTGGGGAGCAGGAATCGTTTTAATGTCCAGCCTTCTGGTGCTATTTTCAATCATGAAGATTTTTATCAATGGATTCTGGGGAACTCCCCGCGCTTATAAAGGGGAAGACACAGTACCTGTAAGAAGAATGATGATTGCCCCTGTTATCCTTGTTGCCATTGCCGTTCTTTACGGAGTCGGCTCTGAATTTGTTTATCCGTATATCTCACAGGCTGCTGAAACTCTTGCAAATCCAAATATCTATATTGAAGCAGTTTTAAAGGAGTATTGAGTATGGCATTTCAAATATTATTAAATGTGTTCCTTGGATTTATGTGGATGTTTTTAACAGGATCATACGAACCGGTTGCGTTCCTTAAAGGATACCTTTTTGGCCTGCTCATCATCTTTACTTTCAGAAGATTTTTCGATTCGCGTTTTTATCTTTTAAGAGTTGTGGCAGTGATCAATCTTTTGTTTATTTTCATCAAGGAGCTTATCCTTGCTAACATTGGCGTGCTTAAAGTATTGTTAAAACCAAAGCTTGATATGCGCCCAGGAATTTTTGCCTATCCTACTGTCCTGAAAGAGGATTGGGAAATCATGGTACTTTCCAACCTGATTACACTGACTCCGGGGACACTGGTTGTAGACGTTTCGCCTGATAACAAAATTCTATACATTCATGCGATCGATATCGATGATGCAAAGGAAACTATTGATTCAATTAAAAACACGTTTGAAAAAGCAATTATGGAGGTGAGCCGATAATGCTGAATACCGTTGTGTTAATTGCCATTCTGATCATATCGGCCGCCACCATAGGATTGATTTACAGAGTCATTAAAGGGCCTACAACTCCAGACCGAGTGGTAGCCCTTGATGCAATCGGCATTAATCTGGTGGCAATTGTCGCTCTTATTTCAATCGCCCTGAATACAAATGCGTTTGTGGAGGTCATCCTTCTTATTGGAATTCTCGCTTTCATCGGGACTGTAGCCTTCTCTAAATATTTGGAGAAGGGGGTTATTATAGAAAATGAACGAGATCGCTAATATTGCCATCATTGTGCTAATCATAATCGGAGCTTTTTTAAGTCTTGTCGCAGCATATGGCGTCATTAGGCTTCCGGATATCTACACGAGAAACCATGCGGCTTCAAAATCAGCTACTTTGGGTGTCATGTCCATTCTGCTTGGAACGCTGCTCTTCTTTTATGTTAAAGATGGCTTCTTCAATTCCAGAGTGCTGCTCGGAATTGTGTTCATCTTCATGACATCTCCTGTTGCCGGGCATTTAATCGCCCGTGCTGCTTATAATTCTGGCGTCAAGCTCTGGGATAAAAGCGTGCAGGATGATTTGAAAAATGCACCGCATATGAAAAAGTCAGCCAGTAAAGATCAATAGTTTAAAAACCGCGGGAGTGATGCACTCTCGCGGTTTTTTATATTGCTTTGATAAAACAGCGCTGATTCCTTTCATATTCATAAACTAAAGGATGCTTTCCTGCTGTTTCGGGATAAGCCCCCGGTCTAATTTGGCTTATATTTGGCCAGTCCGACAACCCTTTCCCGTAAAAAAGCCTGTTTCAGCAGAAACAAGCTTCTCATTAATGCTTTATTTTCTTTTAATAACTGCCATTGTACATCTTGAGGTACAGATCAGCTTATCGTCTTCATCCGTAATTTTAATATCCCATACCATGGTTGTCCGGCCCTGATGCAGGACTGTTGCGACTGCTGTCACGGTTCCGTCCTTTTTAGCCCGGATATGGTTGGCATTGATTTCAAGGCCGGCTACTGATTCTGTTTCCTTGTCACAAAGCTCGTAGGCACCAATGCTCGCAACGGTTTCAGCGAGAGCGACGGAAGCCCCGCCATGCAGCAATCCAAACGGCTGGCGGGTCCGTCCGTCAACAGGCATTGCAGCCACCACACGGCCTTTTTCAAGAGTCAGTATTTCCATTCCAAGCGTTTCGATCAATGTATTTTTCAAATCCATTCCCCTATCCCTTCCTTCTGAAAAATGTTGTCATACTATTATTCATTATATAAGAACAAAATAGGTATGTCCTGTTGGACAATCATGATAAAAGAGGTGACCATCATGAATCGTGTTCGCGAAGGATTAATTCCTGCTGTACTCGGCACCGCTGTTACTGCTGCAGGCTATGCAATGAATCAACGCCGCAGAGCAAATAAAACGGTATCAAACACAATCGTTGGTTTTGGGCTTGCCCATATCGTGCTTGGCGCCATCGACCTTGTTGAGCACAGAAATCAGTATTAGGCACTGAGAAATCCAATTTCCTTTTAATACAAAAGGCAGCTTCTCAGCTGCCTTTTTTAATCTATAATCCCAAGCCCTGATCATGAAGCTTTTCATGCTCTTTCCCGCGCTTTCTTCTGCCAAGGCGGACAGCAATGATAAGCACGGCTATAGCCGCTAGTCCAAGCAATAATTCCTTTTCATGTTTGATAATTGTATCAATATGGTCCCCAAATACATATCCAAGTGTAAAAGTAAGGGATAGCCATAACAGAGCGCCACTGTATGCAAAAAGAGCGAATTTTTTATAAGGCAGTTTACTGAAGCCATACAAAAAGGGAAGGAAGTTTCGGATGCCTGGGACAAAATAGCTGAAGGAGAGGGAAAAGGCATGATACTTTTCCATTAGCTTTAAAGAAGAGTCAATCGCCCTGGAAAACCTTTTGCTTCTCTTGAAATATTGCAGAAGCGGCCTGCCGATAAAACGGCCGATTGTATAGCAAGTTGTAAGGGCAGCCAGTATGCCGAAATAAATCACGATAAAAGCAAGCGCCGGATGAAGCGATTTTAAAGAGGAAGAAAGGCCAACCGTCATGACAATCAATTCATTGGGAACAGGAAAAATAAAAACGCCTACCCACAGCCATAGAAACAGCCCCAAATACCCGTTATTTTCAATGACTTCCAAAATGAATTCCAATTCCATATGGGGCCTCCTATCCTGTTTTAATTGCGTTTCCGGATTTCATAACACGCACTTATATATTCTTCATTCCTTTCCATTACCCCTTTAATTATTATATCAATCCTTTTAAAATTTGCCCTTCTAAAGCAACCATATGCGAATGCCTTTTTTCTATGACGGAGGACAAAGAGTGAAGTTTGGTTTCGCAACTTTTCATAAAATGACTTTCATAGGAAAAGCTATTTTTTCATATATTGGGAATGCATGCAATGAATATATATGACAGAAAGGGGCAGAACCGGATGTACCCCTATTATTACTTTCGATATCCAAGACCAGGACAATATCCGCCAACCCATGGCAGCTGGCATTATCCTGCAAATTATCAAGGCTCTTACCATCCTGTATATTTTTACAGGACATTTCCTGGGGTTGATCCCGAGATGTTCATGAGCTCGGCCAAAAAAATGGAAGTGCTTATGAGGGATGCCAGCACTTTGCTGGTAAATATGGCGGAATCAAAGAAGTTTTCGCATGAACTGATGTCAGCTGCCCAACAGTCCAAAATAAGTGAAGTTGAAAAGATGATCAAATCGACAGGCATTTCCCGAGTACCTTCTGTGTCGTATACCCCAGATGGTCTCACCCTTCATTTCGAATCCGAGAAGGAAGATAACGTGAAATGCTGTGATTTGACACTTAAGCTTCGGTGGATGTAGAGGAAGATGAAATTTTGTGAATAAAATAAAAAAGCTCTCCGGCCAGAGAGCTTTAACTATTATCGATAATAAGGATTTCCTCCGTATCCATAAGGGCTGTAGCCCGGGTATCCGCCGCCATACGAGTATCCGCCGCCATACGGACCGTAAAATGGGGCCGGGGGCCCATAGAATGGCCGTGGAGTAAATAAGGCTGCTCCTAATCCGCCTCCCAAAAAACCTCCCAGCAGACCGCCGACAAACGGTCCTCCGAAAAAGAATCTTTCGCCCCCGCGGTGATAAGGGCTTCTATAGTGATACATATGGGTAACCTCCTTGTTTTCAATGCCTTCTCTATTTAATATGCAGATGTCCGCATTTTGAGTGGGCTATTAAGAAAAGCAAGCGCTTTGCCCACCCTCGACAAGCACAAGACGAGCCTCACGGGAAGGCGTTCTTTGCCTTTCTGGAGGGATTGGCTTGTGACCTCGAGGAGGTAGGTGCTGGAGGTAGACAGCATTCGAAGTTCAAATATATAAATTCTTATCTATTGAAAAAGGAGGGTCCTCATGGCAACATAAAAAAGCCCTCTCCTATTGAATCAGGAAAGGGAGGAAATAATAAGGCTTACCAACCTTGTTATAAATATTCGCAGCATGACGTCCATTTCTGGGTGGTGTTTAAACAAGAAAAATTTGGTAACCATACATTCTCTATAATCTTTAAGCAAAAACCCCCTTAGCCTAATCAGCCAAGGGGGTTAAAAATATTAGTTAACTGCCTTTATTTTAGCGAATGCTTCTTCTACTGGAATGTAGTCATTGCCAAGATCTTTTGCAACCGCTGGGTATGTGATGCTTCCGTTTACAACGTTAACACCAAGCTTAAGTGCAGCGTTATCTTCAATTGCTTTTACAACGCCTTTGTTGGCAATTTGCAGAGCGTAGTTAATTGTAACATTTGTAAGAGCGATTGTTGATGTTCTTGGAACTGCACCAGGCATGTTCGCAACTGCATAGTGTACAACGCCATGCTTTTCATAAGTTGGGTTGTCATGAGTTGTAATGTGGTCAACAGTTTCAAAAATACCGCCCTGATCGATTGCCACGTCAACAACTACAGAACCTGGCTTCATTGTTTTGATCATTTCTTCTGTTACAAGCTTAGGTGCTTTTGCTCCTGGGATCAGAACAGCACCGATGACAAGATCTGCATCTTTAACCGCTTGTGCGATGTTGAATGGGTTTGACATTAGCGTTTGAATGCTGTTTCCGAAAATATCGTCAAGCTGGCGAAGTCGCTCTGGGCTTAGGTCAATAATTGTAACCTGTGCGCCAAGGCCAATTGCCATTTTTGCAGCATTGATTCCTACTACACCGCCCCCAACGATTGTCACTTTGCCGCGGGATACGCCAGGAACGCCTGCTAAGAGGATTCCCATACCGCCATTTGTTTTTTGAAGGAACTGAGCTCCAATTTGAGAAGCCATGCGACCTGCCACTTCACTCATTGGAGTTAGAAGAGGCAATGTACGGTTCACTTCAACTGTTTCATAGGCAATGGCAGTAACGCCTTTTTCAGTTAATGCCTTTGCAAGCTCAGGTTCAGCTGCAAGGTGAAGATATGTGAAAAGCACCAAACCTTCGCGGAAATAGCCATATTCGGATGGAAGAGGCTCTTTAACCTTCATAACCATTTCAGCAGCCCAGGCTTCTGCAGCAGTGTCTACAATAACAGCTCCAACTTCTGTATAATCTTCGTTAGTGAAACCGCTTCCAACTCCTGCATCAATTTCAACAAGTACTTTATGTCCGGATTTAACTAGTGCATCAACGCTTGCTGGTGTTGCAGCAACACGGTTCTCGTTGTTTTTAATTTCTTTAGGTACTCCAATAATCATGGAAAAATCCCCTTTCAATCTATCAAGTATGAAATTTACTATATTCAGTATAATAATTTTATTAAAGCGCTGTCATTGTTAATTCGGTAAAATGAAAAAGCCTTCATTTGTGGAAATCTACAAATGAGGGCTCTTTTTTTCCAAACGCTTCATTTTCAATTCAAGATATAAAGAAAGCTTGGTATTCGTATTTTTTAAATCGATTTCGCCGATCTCCGTGATTCTCTTGAGCCGATAGTTAAGTGTGTTCATATGGACATGAAGTTTTTTTGCTGTTTCATTTACATTGCTGTCATGGTCGATAAAAGCTTCCAGAGTCGCTAATAAATTGGTTCGATGCTCAGCGTCGTATTTGATCAGCTTTTCTATACCCGGGTGCTCATAAGGCTCTGTCCGCTTTTTTTCCAGAATAGCATCAAGATAGCGGAATATGCCGAGCTGCTGATAGCTGTAAATCTGCTGGATTTCATCTCTAAATTGATCTTTAAGCCGAAGAACCTTTAATGCCTCCTGATAGCTTTTTTCTACTTTTTCATAACGTTCATAGATAGTTCCTGTCGCTCCGCTAATGTGATCGATGTTAAACCGGGTCTTCATTTGATCGATGAAGAACTGGATAAACTCAGTGAACGTTTTTTCGGATAAGGAAGGTTCCTGCGGTGCTGCCAGGATGATAAACTCATTCCCCATCCCTGCATAAAAGGTAATATTAATTTTCTGGCTTGTTGTAATCAGGTAAATAATATTTTGTTCGATTTTTGAATTGATTTCTTCCTTAAATTGAAAGACTAGAACCGCAAAGGGTGATGGAGGTTTAATACTTAAGTCCTCAAATCTGTCCAAAATTTCGCTATGGCTTTGGAAGTGGCCGGTTAAAAGCTCCCAGAAAAAGTCCTGGTACCCTTCCACTCTTTTCTTTTTTTGCGAGTTTAATTTTAACAGTTCGGTCCTTGCAGACTGGGCAGCCAACTTAAGAAGGTTCAGCTTGCTTTCTGTTAAGAGGTTTTCTTCCTCCACCACCCAAATATAGCCCAATACTTCATTATGATTGCGGATGGAGATTGCTACCCGATTGCCGAGACCGATTTCCTTTATTTCCGTAATCCTCAAGGGTTCACCGCTTTGCATCAGCTGGGGAATCACGCGTTCCTTCCATAAACGGTTGATTACCTTTTCCGGCACCTTTCTGCTGATAATCGTCGCAATTCTGGCCGTATCCGTCTGATCGTCATGTGTACTGTAGGCAAGCAGGCGATGATTGACATCCTCTATTGTAACCGGACATTCCAAAACATCACGAATCTTATCAACCAATTCCTCGAGATTGCCAAACGTCCTCTTAAACGGATCTTTTCCCATTTTATCTTGATCCAATCCTAAAACCCCTTTAAACCACTAAAATATATTTTAATAATTAATATGCTTTTGAAGACCCAATAACACGATTTCTAACCTATTATATTATACCTCATTCCTCCCCCATCACTCTACCAAAGCCATAATGGCGATTCGACAAAATTCGGGTGGTACCTGGTACCTGTTTTTATAAAATTCTCAATAGTTTTAATTCATGAAAATGGGTTGAAGTTATATTCAGATAATTTTACAATAGGTCTTGTTCACAAAAATTTCATAGTTTATTAGTTTAGTTCACAAGAATTGAAAGCGTTAACAACTGGGAGGCGACAATTTTATGCTTGAAACGCTTAATAAAATTAACGGGGTGCTTTGGGGTACACCAAGTTTGGTTTTACTTTTTGGTACTGGTGTTCTTTTAACATTCATGCTGAAAGGCCTTCAGTTCAGAAGGCTGCTGTATGCATTTAAATTAGGATTTACAAAGGAAGGGCAGGCTTCCTCTAACGATGAGGGTGATGTTAGTAACTTCAAAGCCCTTATGACAGCTTTGGCAGCTACAATCGGGAACGGTAATATCGCGGGGGTAGCAACCGCGATCACGCTAGGGGGACCTGGAGCCATTTTTTGGATGTGGATCGTTGGTTTACTTGGAATGGCAACTAAATATGCCGAAGCTTTATTGGCCATGAAATACCGTGTAAAAAATGCGAATGGCGAGTACTCAAGCGGACCTATGTATTATGTTGAGCGCGGCCTTGGCAGAAAGTTCAAGTGGCTTGCCGTTGCATTTGCCATCTTTGGTGCTTTTGCGGCCCTTGGAATTGGAAACAGCGTTCAATCTAACACAATCGCAGCAGTAATGGATACTTCTTTTGGCATTAGTAATTGGATTACAGGTATTGTTTTGGCAGTACTTGCTGCGTTAATTATTTTTGGCGGAATTCAGCGCATCAGTACAGTTGCAGGTTTCTTTGTACCGATTATGGCAGTGCTTTATATTGGCGGAGCCTTGATTATTCTAGCGGTTAACTACGACCAGATTATCCCTGGTTTCGAAACCATTTTCTATTATGCTTTCAATCCGGTTGCTGCAACTGGCGGATTTGTCGGAGTTGTTGTATCTGAAGCGATTAAAAATGGTGTATCAAGAGGAATCTTCTCAAATGAAGCCGGTCTTGGTACAGCAGCCCTAATTGCCGGAAATGCAAAAACAGACCATCCTGTTAAACAGGCTCTAGTAGCAATGACAGGTACTTTTATTGTGACAATCGTTGTTTGTACAATGACTGGATTAGTTCTCATTATTACAGGTTTCTGGGATACAACAGGCGGATTGCTATCCGGTGTACCGCACGAAGCCAATCTTGACGGCGGTGCATTAACAAGTGCAGCCTTTGCACACGCACTTGGCACAGTTGGGGAATACATTGTGGCGTTCTCTGTTATCTTCTTTGGTTTCTCCACAATCGTCGGCTGGTATGTTTACGGTGAAAAGTGCTTTGAATACCTTGTTGGAACAAAAGGAATTATGGGATACCGCGGAATCTACATCCTTGCCACTGGGATTGGAGCGGTTGCAAACCTGACAACGGTTTGGGCTTTCGCTGACATGGCTAACGCATTAATGATGATTCCGAACTTAATTGCCTTAATCCTGCTTAGCAAAGTAGTTGTGAAAGATACAAACGAATTCTTTGAAAACCACTATAAAGCAGCTAACAAGCAGCATAAAATGGCTAGTTAATAGGAAAAGCTCCAGCGCCTGACCAAGGCGCTGGAGCTTAACATAATATTTTCAAAACAAACACAGGTCTCTGATCTGTGTTTGTTCTTGTTTACCGCGAGAAAAAAGAAAGCTCATTTTTTTCCGTAATATATTTAAAAATGCGATAGTGACAGAGAAGTTCATCTGCATAGAGCTCTTTTTCCCTAACAAAGGAATAAACATTCAGGAAATCCGCTATATCCTCCCCATCTTCCGTATCCCATTCCCCCTTCAGCCAGACTTTAAATGCCAGCCCGCTGTTAAGCGACGGAGAGACGCATTCATCAAAGATCTCCTCGATTTGCTCCCTATTCATGTTTCTGCCTCCCTCCAGTTTATTATTCATCCTTTTCTCTTTCCTTCTTCCTTATACATTTAGGGACAAGGCGAAAAAACCAATTTTGGAACCACAAGGGGTCTGCTTGTCTATACTATATCGAAGTCTAATTTAAAATGAATCCGCTAGAAGCATGACATAATTTTTCTTCAAGGGAGGGATGACAATGGAACTGAATGAGTTATTTCATTTAGAAAATAAAACTGCAATCGTGACAGGCGGCGGACGGGGACTCGGCGAGCAAATGGCAAATGCACTTGGAGACGCAGGCGCAAATATTGTAGTGTGCTCCCGCAATCATGAGGCATGCGAGCGCGTCAGCAGCAGTTTAACTGGAAGAGGCATCAAATCGCTTGCCATTGAGTGTGACATTACGAAGGAAGAAGACATTCAGAAAGTAATCAATGAAACTTTAGACAAATTCGGCAGCATTGATATCCTCATTAACAATAGCGGCACATCATGGGTTGCTCCCGTACTGGAACTGCCTGCTGATAAATGGGACAAAGTGATGAATGTGAATCTAAAAGGCATGTTTTTATTTTCTCAGGCTGCTGCCAAGGTGATGCAGAAACAAGGCAGCGGAAAAATCATCAATATATCATCAGTAACAGGCATGAGAGGAACACATTCGGCTATCTTGGATGCAGTCGCTTATAGTACCAGCAAAGGAGCGGTTATATCCCTCACAAAGGATTTGGCTGTAAAACTGGCCCCTTCAGGTATTCAGGTAAACGCAATCGCACCCGGGTTCTTTCCAACCAAAATAACAAAGGAATTGGAAAAATCAGGATCAGTTATCCAAAAAAACATTCCTGCCGGAAGATTCGGCAATGAGGATGACTTAAAAGGGACAGCTGTCTTTCTATCCTCCAAAGCCTCTGATTACGTCACAGGCCAGGTTTTAGTTGTAGACGGAGGCATGACCGTATCACTTTAGTTACTGAAAATTTAATCAATGATAACGGTTCAGAAAGGGGAACGGGACTTTCAGGACTGCATCTTAAAGAAAGGAGAATGTATATGACCATAAACCATACAGAAGCCCTATTAAACTCTATTAAAAAGGTAGGGATGAAGGTAGAGAAAGAGCTGAATGAATCGATCCAAAACTCCCTCAATAAAGAAGATGTTTTAAAAGATATGATTACCCGCTCAGAGGTGACAGCCGCCGCTATGAAAAAGCTGCAGCAAGCTATAGAAACTCTATCCATCCCTCTTAATTTCCCTACAAAAACAGATGTGGCAAATGCTGCTAAATTGACTGTTCAGGCAGAAGAAAAAATGGATCTGATCGATGAAAAAGTAATGGCTTTGGCTCAATCGATGGAGGAATTAAAAAGATCGCTTGCCGTCTCATCATCAAATTCTAAATCTCACCCGAATGAAATCCTTAAAGCTCTCTCGGACCTAAAACAGACCCTTGACCAGGAATTGGAATCTTCCAGCAGCAGTGAAAGCGCGGATCAATAAAATGGCAGAAAATCCCCTTTCTAAAAAACTGTTTGGATTCTTCAAAACCATCCAACAGCCTGAACCGGAAACAGGATTTACTCCCCGCACGGCTGTTTGGAAGAAAAACAAAGCTGTTCTCTGGCATTATGCGCCTGCTGAAAAGAAATATAGGGTGCCAGTTTTCCTCGTTTATTCACTTGTAAATCAGGCTTTTATTCTTGATTTGGGACCCCAGAACAGTTTAATCGGGGCCTTGACCAATAGCGGCTATGATGTTTACTTGCTTGATTTTGGCATTCCAGGCTATGAGGATAAAGACATCACGATGGATGACTATATTACCCAATACATTCAAAAGGGTGTCAGGAGAGCTCTATACCATGCCCAAGCAGATGAAATAACGGTTATGGGCTTTTGCCTGGGCGGCACTTTTGCAGCTATCTATGCTGCAATTGCAGAAGAACCTGTTAAAAATTTAATCCTATCCGTTGCGCCGATTGATTTCAGCATGGTTCCCGCGTTCAGCCAATGGACAAAAGAATTGCGTGAAACTAACGCTGACCTGGATTCCATTCTTGATGCATGGGGACTGATTCCCGCCCCGGCCATTAAAACTGGAATGAGGCTGGTTACTTCGCCTGTCTACTATTCCCCTTACTTATCCCTTCTGAGCCGTGCCGATAATGAAGAATACACAAAAAGGTGGAAGCGGTTCAACCACTGGACAAATAGCCATATTCCTTTTTCTGGAGCAGCTTTAAAGCAAATTCTGCATGATCTTGGAAAAGAAAACAAGCTTGTCAAAGGAAGTCTGGTCATTGATGGAAAACAGGCTGATTTAGGCAATATTAAGGCCAATCTGCTTGCAGTTGCTTCGAGCTTTGACCGCCTTGTACCAAAGGAACAAATTCTCCCTGCAATGGACCTAGTTTCAAGCAAAGATAAACACTTTCACCTGCTGAAGGGCGGACACGCCAACCTTATATCGGAAGGCAAGGTGCCTGGCTATATGGATGAATGGCTCTCGGTCCGTTCCGGACAGATAAAATAACTCTCTTCCCCTGCCAAAGCGGGGGAATTCAATTTTAAAGGAGGTATATCAATGTTTTTTTGGAATTACAATTTTGGTAAAAGCGGCCATACCATCAGTGCTTTTATGGGCTTCGCTTCCCTCGTATTCAAAGACTTTTTTGGAGAATAGTACCGTTAAGAACCATGCTATTTCTGCATGGTTTTTGTATTTTATAAAGGGACACTTTTAGTAAATTAGAATTTTTTTCTGCGAAAAAATAAATATATAACCGTGAAATTTTGATTTTTTTCCGCGATTGTTAATATATTTTCGAAATACATTTTTAATCTGAAAACGGAACAGCTTCAGCAATTCCCAAATTAGGTTTGAGTTATTAAAGGCAAAGTGGCAAATATTAAGGGTATTAATGCTAAAGGAGATTTTAAAAATGGACGTAAAAATTTTCAACGCAATAAACCGGATATCCGGCCGTTTTGCCCCCCTGGATCTTCTGATGATTCTCATTTCGAATAAGGCAAGGTATGTATTTTTATTAACACTGGCAGCTATGTGGCTTGCGAAAGGTCCGGCTAGGAATACAGCAAAAAAAGCAGCGTTTGCTTCCCTGCTCGCACTAATTCTGAACAGGATCATCAAGCTTTTTTATTTTAAACCGCGGCCATTCGTCAGAAGCAAGGTCGGAATTCTGATCCCATCAAAAAGAGATTCCACTTTTCCAAGCAAGCATACAGTAATGGCTTTTGCTGCTTCTGTTGTCATCCAAAACGGAAACCGATTTATAGGACGTGTTTTGTGCTGGCTTTCAGCTCTTACAGGCTTTTCCCGTATTTGGGCAGGCCATCATTATCCTTCCGACATAATTGGAAGCGCCTTAATTGGGAGTGCTGTTGGCTGGATTACAGATAGATTTTTCAAAATGGATCCATCTGAAGACAAAGAAGAATTCAAAAAAATGTAAAATTAACACTTTCTTTGGCGAAAGAGAACTTGTTTTGTCACCTGGGAAGGACTTCCCGTTTTCAATAGAGAATTGGGTTTGGAAAATGGGAGGGGGATCAGGATGAATACGAGTGCTGTAGCCAAATTATTAGGGGTTTCACCAAGCACTGTGCAGCGATGGGTCAAACAACTTGAACTCCGGACGGAACGGAATGAATTAGGACATTATTTATTTACGGATGAAGATATTAATCTGTTGAAGCAGGTTCAAGATCAGCTTAACCAGGGAATGATTTTGCAAGATGTAACCGTGAAGGGCAAAAAGGCAAGAAAAGGAACTGTCCAAAGCGAACCAACCTACCCGGGCATGGAAAAGGTTTTATTAAAAATAAGCGAACTCGAGCAGCGACTTAACGGAAAAGCTGATGATGTTGTCTCTTATCAGCTGCTTCAGCACCGCCGTGAAATCGAGGAGTTTCAGAAAGAGATTGAACGCCTGAATAAACGGATAGAAGCACTTGAAGCCAAGCAAACTGGAAACAGCCGAAAAATGCCGGCTGATACTCTTTTGGTTTTTGATCAGGAAAAGCCAAGGAAAAGGCTTAAAAAGAAAAATATCTTTTCCATGCTCTTTGGATTTTAGTTGGATGGCTGCCTCCTCTTTTACACAAAAAAGCGTTACAGCTGGCTTCCAGCTAGTAACGCTTTTATGGTTAAGGGAATGCTTCAGTTAGAGAGCACAGGCCGTCACGCCCCAATCGGGTTACGCCAGCGCCTATTTGATTAGCCCTCTGCTATCAGCAATTCCACATTAAACCTCTGCAATATGTCAATAAAAGCTTTGTTAGGCATTTTATCCGTTATAAGAAGATCAATGTCACTTAACTCCGCAAACCTGAAAAACTCGGTTACCCCGATTTTTGTATGGTCAGCAAGGACAATTACCTGGTCCGCCTGGCTGATCATTTTTCTTTTAACCATACCGTCTTCCTCATGAGCAAGAGTAAGGCCGCTCCCCGAAAGCCCGACTACTCCAATAAATGCTTTATCCACTTGATACTGGGACAGTTTTTCGATAACAGAAGATCCGTATAAAAAGCGGTGCTCTTTTTGCAGCATGCCGCCAAGCAGCAATATATCCGCATTGGGGTTTGATGAAAGTATTTCCGCCTGGTTAATTGAATTGGTCATAACAGTACAAGGAATTTCCCCCATATTCTCGGCACATGCCTGAACGGTCGTGGAGGTATCCAAAATAATTCTTTCACCGTCTTGGATCAGGGATGCTGCCCTTTGCCCGATTCTTTTTTTCTCGGAGGAAACCATCTTTAGCCGATTGGCATAATCCTTTATTTCATGGCGGGGAGCTGGCAGAATTGCTCCCCCTCTCGTCCGAACAATCTTCTGGTCCTCTTCAAGCCTAACCAGATCACGCCTTGCCGTGTCTCTGGATACATCAAACAATGTACAAATTTGATCTACTGAAATCCGCTTATTGTTTTCCAGATAATTCAGGATCGCTATCAATCTTTCTTCTTGGTACATAATAAACCGCCTGCTTTTTAAGTGGAATTGCTTTTTTGTAATGATTTATAAGTAATTAACTTCATTATAAATGTTTTACATAAGTGTTTTCAAGTGAATATAATGAAAAACTCCTCAAATGCTTATGATGGTGCTAATCCCAGCTGAAACGCTGTTCTTTAAATGGATCCCCATAATTATGGTACCCGTTTTTTTCCCAGAATCCCGTCTTATCAGATTCTGAAAATTCAATGCCTCTTACCCACTTTGCGCTTTTCCAAAAATATAGATGGGGAATCACTGCACGCAACGGAAATCCGTGCTCGGGTGTTAATGTTTCACCATTATGTGTATGTGCTAGCATGCTGGTCTCCTTTAAAAAATCATCAATCGGAAGGTTAGTTGTCCATCCCTCTTCTGCATGGAGGATAACAAATTTTGCAGCCTCTTTTACACCTGCAATCTTGGCCAGTTCTGCAGCGGAAATTCCCTTCCACACATTATCAAGCTTTGACCAGCCAGTAACACAGTGGATGTCATTTTTGTACTCAGTCTGCGGCAGGTTCATTACTTCATCATAAGACAAGGAAAGCTCCTTTTCCACTTCCCCAAAAACCTTTAGAGACCATTCCTGCATATCGCTGTAATATGGAACATTTCCATAATGCAGCACAGGAAAGGCAGTTGTAACGTTCTGGTTGGGCGGTACCCTGCTGGAAACCGGTTTTCTTACTTTGCCAAAATACACTGCAGCCACCTCGGTTCGTTTTTCTTTATGGTAACCTACTTTGAAGGTGGTTAAAAGTATATAGAAAAGCGGCTTCTCCCATAAAGAGAAGCCGCTTTTTTTATTAGGCTATGTTAAAGTTCTTACTTGATTCAGGCAGTATGTTGATTGGGCGGAAGGCGCGATACTCCGTCAAAGGGAGACCCTGCAGGCGCAGAGCGCCGAGGAGGTCCCGGGACCGCCCGCGGTTCGCTGAGCGCCTGGAGCTGAAATCAACAGTCAAGTTTAACAGAGCTTTTTATTAAAGAATAACTGCTGCAAGCCATCCGAAGAGGATCAGCGGGATGTTATAGTGCACGAAAGTAGGCACACAAGTGTCCCATATGTGATTGTGCTGTCCGTCTGCGTTCAAGCCTGCTGTTGGCCCTAAAGTACTGTCAGATGCCGGGGATCCAGCATCACCAAGCGCTGCCGCAGTTCCTACTAATGCGATTGTCGCCATTGGGCTGAAGCCAACCTCAAGTGCAAGCGGAACGAAAATGGTTGCAATGATAGGAATCGTTGAGAAGGAAGAACCGATTCCCATTGTTACAAGCAAGCCTACTAGGAGCATAAGCAAGGCTGCAAGTGATTTATTGTTGCCAATGATTCCTGCTGCCTGCTCAACAAGCCTTTCCACATCTCCCGTTTCTTTTAAAACATCAGCAAATCCGAAGGCAGCAAGCATCACAAATCCAATGAACGCCATCATCTTCATGCCTTCTGTTAAAAGCTGGTCAGCATCCCGCCATTTAACGGCACCGCTGATATAAATAACCAGGATTCCTGTTAGCGCGCCAAAAATCATGGAATCAAGCTGCAGCTGAACAATTAATGCTGCAACAATCGCAACCAGAGAAAGAAAAATGCCAGCTTTTGAATATTCTCCTTTTTCCGTCTCAACGATTTCAGTTGTTTGATAGTCTCTTTTCTTGCGGTAAGAAACAAAAATCGCAATGAGCAAACCAACAACAAGACCTGCAGTCGGAATCAGCATTGCTTTTGGAATGTCAGACATGTTCACCGCCAAACCGCTGCTTTCCATATTTTCTGCAATGATTCCTTGGAAAATTTGACCGAAGCCCACCGGCAACAGAATATAAGGTGCCGTCAAACCAAACGTCAATACAGACGCAATTAAGCGACGGTCAATTTTCAACTCATTCATGACCTTCAATAAAGGCGGAATTAAAATGGGAATAAACGCAATATGGATCGGAATCAGATTTTGGGAAAAAATCGCCATCATTAAAATAGAAAATACGATAAGTGCTTTTGATAAAGTCTTCCCTCTGGATTCGCCGTCCTTGCCGACTTTTGCAAGAACCCATTCTACCATTAGATTTGGAAGTCCTGTTGCCGAGATCGCAATGGCAAAACCACCTAATAATGCATAGCTTAAGGCAACTTCAGCGCTTCCTCCAAGTCCGTTTGAAAAGACTTCAACCGTTTTATCTATGCTTAATCCGCCTGCCAGCCCGCCTGCTAGTGCGCCCGCCACAAGGGCAAGAACCACATTTACACGCAAAAGGCTGAGAACAAGCATGATTAGAACTGCAAGTACAACTGCATTCATGATGCAACCCTCTTTCTGTTTGCTTTGATTTTATAATTCGCTTTACTCTGCTAAATCGGTAGAGAGTTAAAACACAAGTATTAAACTATCACATCCGCTCTTTTCATGTCAATCGGTTTTTAATAGATTGATATTGGGAGTTTGGACCAAAGGAGGAATTAGGATTGGATGCTGGAATCAAAAGGAAAATTTGCGGATAATAGAGTAGAGCTGACCGTTCCTCGTTTAAAAGCTGCATAGTTGGTAAATCCTTCAGCTTGGCCGGTATTTTGCTTAAATTGGCCGGTAAATGTATAATTTCGGCCGGTAATTTGTTTAAATCGGCCGGTAAAATGCTCTTTTTCTGCCTTGTCACTTCTCTTACATTCTGGTTGACCCGCTTTTGAACAGAATTTCAGCTGAATTTTCGTGAAAGGAAACTGATATGGAGAAGAAAATCTGCCCTTTGAACCTTCCGACCCGATAGATCCGTGAAAATTTTCATTTAACCGCGAATTTCCCGCTTTATCCGCGAAACGTTTAGGGTACTTGTATGAACCAAATCACATGCACATAAAAAACTCCGGATTTTTCCGGAGTTTCTAAGATTATCTTATTTAGTTTCAAATCTTTCCACCAGCAGTGCCAGTGTGCGGACCATTACGCCTGTTGCACCTGATGGTCCAAGATCATAGTTTTTCGCGGTTGTAGCAGTGCCTGCAATATCAAGGTGAACCCATGGTGTATCTTCGGCAAATTCGCCTACGAACCCTCCGCCCATAATCGCATGTCCGGCACGGCCAGGAGAGTTGTTCAGATCAGCAATTTTGCTATTTCTGATTCTTTCCTTGTCTTTTTCAAAAAGCGGCAAGCGCCAGATTGGTTCGCCTGCTTCATAGGATGCTTCAAGCACCTGCTCAAACCATTCTTCATTATTGGCTAAAGCGCCAGTTGTTTCCTCGCCAAGCGCGACGATCACACCGCCTGTCAAGGTTGCCACATCAACCAGGTAATCTGCTCCATGATGCTTTGCATACGTTACCGCATCCGCGAGAGCCAGACGGCCTTCTGCATCCGTGTTAAGGACTTCAATCGTTTTGCCGCTCATGGATGTGATGACATCATCGGGCTTGAAGGCTGTTCCGCTGATCATATTATCGGTTGAGGGGATAACAGCGACTAAATTTTGCTCAGGCTTAAGCTCCCCGATCACTTCCATTGCTCCGAGCACGGCTGCTGCCCCGCCCATATCGCTTTTCATGCCGACAATGCCGTCCTTCGGCTTAATGGAATAACCGCCTGTATCAAAAGTAATCCCTTTACCGACCAAACCAATTACGTCTTTCCATTCTTCCTTGCCCTGATATTTGAGGACAATCATTTTAGGAGGCTCTGCTGACCCTTGGTTAACTGCCAAAAGGGCACCCATGCCAAGCTTAAGCATGTCTTCTTTATCAAGGACTTCAACTTCGAATCCGAATCTCCATGCAAGTTCTGACGCGTAATTTGCCATATCTGTAGCTGTCAGCATATTCCCTGGCAGGTTCACGAGTGTACGGGCTGAGTTCGTTCCCTTTCCGTATGCATATCCAACCGTTAGGGATGCCTTAACATCTTCTTCATCTGCTGCATCGCTATAGACCACAACGCTTTCAATTTCTTTTTCCGGTTCATTCGATTTCTGTTTGTAATCTTCAAATTTGTATGTAGCAAGAGCAAAGGCTTCGCTGACTGCGTGGGCTGCATCAAGCGCATCTACTTTTTCGCTTGTAAAAGTGTCAAGGTATACCGCTGCATCCTGAAGCTTCGATGATTTCACTTCTTTAAAGGCTTTTCCCAATGCTTCGCGCAGAAGCTCAAAGCTATATTCTTTTTCCTTCCCAAGCCCCACTGCAATCAAGCGCTTAGCTCCAATCTTTCCGAAAGTATGTATTTTTGCAACTGCTTTTTTCTTTGCAGAAATATCTCCGCTTTTCACCAGCTCTGTCAGCTGACCGTCAAACTGCTCGTCTGCTCCGGCAAGAACACCTTCAAACTTGTTTGGTTTATCAAACACACCGACAATCACGCATTCGTGTACAGCTGAGTAATTGAGTTCCTGTTTTACTGAAAACATCTTTGCACCCCCATAATAACTTCTAATCTACTTCATCTTATTATATCGAAAATACAGAATTATTTCGACTATCTAATTTTATGAACACTCAATTTCTGCCTATTCCTCCAGATACAATACGAGCTGAGGCAGCCTTGGAAGATTTCCAACCTCATCAAAAGGTACCCGATCAATCTTTTTTGGAAAAATAGAGAGACATTCTTCAATAAACTGGTACACATGCTCCAAGTCAAGCCCCCAATGCTTCGGCCGGTACGACTGCAAGTAGTCGCAGGCAGCTTGCATCATAAGCCTTGCCCCTTTAACATTTCCATACTCATAGTGATAGATGCTTACACTCATTTGCAGCAGCCCTTTAAAAAAGAGATTGCCTTTATCTGTCATCCACATTTCCTCAAGAAGGTCGTGGCACGTATAATAGTCACCTTCATTAAAGCTTACGAAGAACTCGTAATATTCAATCGGGTAATTTTCCAAGAGAATCCACTCCCACTTCATTTTACAAGTCCCTAACCCGCTGTTACTGCCCATTTTAGCAAAAGGAAAGAGCATCCGCACATTTATAGCATCCAACACATTCTCTTAAGTATATTCCGGCATAAATGGGTAAAGAAGAATAGAGAAAGAAAGGAGAAATATATGGACACGATTTTATTTGCCGGATTCGCTATCATTTATATACTGCTTTTCCTATGGGCGCTCATTTTGGTAAAAAACAGCGATTCAGCGAGTGCTGCATTCTTATTGCCCGTTATCGCCGGCCTGATTTATGATAACGGAATTCTGGCAGCCGGCCGTTTTATCGGAGAGGGGCATACGCTTGAACACCTGAATTATGCCCGTTTTTGGATTCATGCCTTTTTTACGCCTCTGCTTGTTCTTTATTCTTGGATTACCTTGAAGCAGGCAGGCATTGAATGGGCCAGAAAAGGCTGGCTGAAGACTATAGCATTTCTGCTGACTGCCGGCTTAATTATGCTTGAGCTTTTTACAGAAGTGTTTGGCCTTAAACTAAAGCCTCAATGGGAATACAATGTCCTGAGTTATAGCAGTGCGGAAACCGAGAGCGGCCCCCCCATCATGGTGCTGGTCGTTTCTGTAGTTTTGCTGGTATCATCAATCATGGTTTGGCGCGAACAAAAATGGTTTTGGTTTTTTGCCGGATCTTTTATCATGATTATCGGCAGCGCCATAAAACTTCCAATTGAAAGCGCAGCAGCTGTCAATGCGTTTGAATTAATCCTCTTGCTTTCCCTAACTGCTACAGTACATTTTCAAAAACGGACAATCTCTTCATAATGCTTCCATCAGAACTGCTTGCAGGAAGAAGAAAACTGTTAGAGAATATTAGATATAAGTTTTAAGAAATTTCAGCTAATCTGTTGAACTGCATTTTGTAAAAACTAATGCAGGCTCCAGTGAAAGCATCATACAACTTAAAGGTGGTCTCAAATGGAATTATTGACGAATTTTCCTTTATGGTCTGCTCTCGCAGCCATCTTTTTTGCTCAATTTGTAAAAGTGCCAATTCAATTTATCGCTACCAGACGAGTTAATTGGTCACTGCTGACGAGTACTGGGGGGATGCCAAGTTCCCACTCTGCAGCTGTTACCGCCCTTTCCACTGGAGTAGCACTTGAAACCGGAATGGACTCCGCTGTGTTTGCCGTCTCTGCTGTTTTTGCCATTATCACGATGTTTGATGCTACCGGCGTTCGACGTCAGGCAGGGGAACAGGCCATTGTCCTGAATCAGCTTGTTGCCGATTTTAATAAATTTGTTGAAGAGGCAAAGATGTGGCAGAAAAAAGAGGGACAGGAAAAGCAGAGAGAATTGAAAGAACTCCTTGGCCATAAGCCAGTTGAAGTTTTATTTGGCGGCTTAACTGGCATCTTATTAACTTTAGGCCTTCATTATTTATTATCCTGATAGGTGTGAACTGAAATGAAAATCCTTTCTTTATGCCCGAGCAATACAGAGTTAATGGAATATTTAGGGTTTACCCATATGCTGGCCGGTGTAGATGATTACTCGGATTGGCCTGATCAAATAAGCGGGCTTCCGCGGCTGGGGCCCGACTTGTCCATCAATATGGATAAGGTTGAGGAATTGAAGCCTGACCTGGTGCTTGCATCTTTAAGCGTACCGGGTATGGAAAAGAATGTGGAGGAGCTGAAAAAAAGGCAAATTCCCCACATTGTTTTAAATCCGCAAAGCCTTAAGGATATTGAGCAGGATTTAATCATTGTTTCCGAAAGAATCGGAAAACCTGAAGCAGGCATTTCTGCCTCTAAGAGCTTTCGTGCAAAAATAGAAGAGCTCAAGAAAATCTCAGCAGGTATAAAGTCTAAGCCCAGCTTATACTGGGAATGGTGGCCAAAACCTGTTTTCACACCCGGAAAAGTCAATTGGCTCACAGAGATCAGTGAGATTGCAGGAGCTAAAAATTTATTCAGTGATGTCGAGCTTGCAAGTGTCCAGACCGATTGGGAAGACGTGCTGATGAGACAGCCGGATTATATTTGCCTCGCCTGGGTAGGTGTCAGAAGGGAAAAGGTAAATCCGGAAATTGTGTTAAAACGCCCTGGCTGGAGCGAGCTAGAGGCAGTAAAGCAGAGCAAAATCCTTGTCCTTGAAGAAGAACTCTATTGCAGGCCTTCGCCACGGCTGATTGAAGGAGCCGTTAGATTGGCTAAAAAAATCCATTCAGAGGCATTCTCTTCTTTTTAAAGCTAAAAAAGCAAATCCGTTTTGATTGCGGATTTGCCTTTTTTTCATCTACTTTCAAGCGTTCATTCAGCGCCTTATGCTATTCTATTTATTTCTGCTCGGATTTAATATATTGCTGCCTAAAAACCTGCATCGATTCATTTTCATTCAGTATTCTTAAATCTTCTTCCGTCAGGGTACCATCACCCATTTCAATGATAAAGACATCAAGCGTCTTTTTTCCCCAATTATTATAAACATCATCGACCGTTTCATAATAAAGGTCCAGTTTATTTCCTTTGATGGCCCCGCCTTTATCAGCCACGACGCCATATCCATAGCCAGGAACAAACAGGATTGTCCCAATCGGAAAAACATTTAAATCTGCTGCGACAGTAGAATATAAATCTCGTTTCACTTTAACTCCTGAGTATGTAATGCCAAATGACGGGTGATCAGGATTTTTACCCGTGGATTCATAATATGCCGTGTATCCCGTCGCAACCACTTGCTTTGCCTGATATTGCGACCAGTCAATCGATTCCTCCAAAGTTGGGGGCTGGCTCGCCACCGCTTCGCTGGCAGAAATCTTTGGATTCAGACTGGCTGCACGCTGTAAAAATTTAAAGGCTACACCAACCGATTTAAATGTATGATCAAAACCTGAAAGCTCATCCTTGCCAGCTTGTTCAGCTTCACTTTGATAAAAGTTAACGATCGATCTCGCTTCTACTCCAGATATCGAGTGAAAAGTCGTTAACAATGCTCCTAAAAATAAAGCTGACATGATGGAACGCTTTGTCCATTTCTTTAATCTGTTCATCTAAAACACTCCTCCCAAAGTTATTCATTTCCCATCTTTCAGAGATATATTCATAACTTTAAGGAGCAAAAGGCTTCCAGCAAGCAGTTACAGACAGCATAAAACCAATTACGCCAAGGGTTTGCGCGATTTGAGCATACTATTCAAATAAAATAAAAAAAACTCTGCAAACAGCAGAGATTTAGCTTTTTAAAACATACGATATCCTTTTTTACGGAGCAGCCTGATTGTGATTCCAGCGACAATAGCCCCTGCCATCCCGCTGCTTAAAATGAGTATATCCGCCAGAGCAAGACTGGAGAACTCAACACCAAGACTTGAAAGGGCTTCACCCGTATTTTGAAAATATTCAATAAACCGGACCTTATCAATAATTAAAATCGCAATAATCGGATAAATAATAGCCATAATCCAGGACATTCTTAATAGCATATTCAATATAAAACCTATCCCAAAAAACAGCACAAAAAACAGAAGCATGGAGATAGGCAAAACGAAGATCGTCATTTGCATGGACTTGTTTCCTCCCTTAGCACATCAATATTTAGTGTACTTAATGTGGATTAAGGAGTCAATAAGAAAAGCGCATGTACATAAAAGTCCTCAGTCTTTGGCGGACAGCTCTAAAAGGAGCCCCCGTCCTTCCGGCAGCATACAATTTTTCCAAGTCTCTGTTTGGAACGGAAAGCACGAGACCCAAGCGGGAGAAGCCAGTCAAAGGGAGATCCCACAGGCTAAATGCTTGAGGAGCGTCGGACCGCCCGCGGTTCGCTGAGCTTCTTGAGTGGAAAATCAACAGGCCAGTACGGGGTGCCCATATCAACAATGAGCTTTACAGAGCCTTTCCAAAAGAAAAAACTTCGCTTTCCGCGAAGTTTCATCTTAATCTTTTTTCTTGCCTGTACCGCCGCAGCATGAACAGGTTTCTGAACCTCCCAATAGTAATTGGAAATATCCTTTACCTGAACAATACATACACTCTTTGTTTTCATAATTCTTAGCTGCCATTTCATTCATCTCCTTCGGTTTTTTCGTAACTGAATTTTCTGATAATATACCAAGGATATGAATAAATGAAAAGCTTCAAATTTCACGAAAAAATATCAATGGAAACGCATACAAGCATGTTTTGCTTCTAAAATCTCGCTGTATCTTTAAATTTCAGAAAATTATAAAAATATCTTGTAAGCTGTATATCCAAATGTTTCCCCCGGGTTAATTCCATCTATTAAGGGTTTTACAGAGGAGTCCGAAGAATTTAATATGTATTTTAGAAGGACTGAAGCATCCGGATCGCTTGCAAGCTCCCTCGGTTCACGGTATTGTACGTCAAAAAGCTCGCTCTCTTGAACTTTTAAGGATTGTCCAGGCTCTGCTTCCAGCATAAAAAGGATCATATTATCACTGACTTCCCCTTTTATGACTCCTGTCCGTAAGCCAATCATGCCTTTCACCGTACATTTTACCCCTGTTTCTTCCTTAATTTCCCGAACTGCAGCTTCATCCGCTGTTTCTCCCGGTTCCACAAATCCAGCAGGCAGCGACCATTTTCCTTTCAATCCGCCGTATTTCTTTTTCACGACAAGCCACTTGCCATCAGGTGAAATAACAAGGCCCGAAACAGCCAGCCAGACTTTACCCCTTTTATGTTCCACTCCCATCTGATATCCCCCTTTTTAAAATATTGTATCATGAGCTTGATGGGATAGCTCTTTTATTAGGCACTAAAAAAGGGATAGACCCAATAGTCTATCCCCTCATTATTGTATAAGAGCAGTTATATTAAAGAACGTTGAACTTACCTTTTTTCAATACAAGGGAAGGTCCGCCAATCATATATAGGGCACGGTTATCAACCATTTTCTTCATAAATGATGCTTTGGAGCCAACCATCTTTTTGCCGAATGCAACACCAATTGCATCATCTTCACCAAGTGAACAAACTGTTCCTTTGATATCAGGAGTGAATGTTTCCAGCTCAGTCTTGTTGCGGATCAAAGCAGTTAAGTTTCTTGCACATACTTCACCCTGCTGCATGGCGATCTGTGCAGTAGGAGGGTATGGACGGTTAATTTCTTCATTGATAATTAATGAGCAGTCCCCGATGATAAACAGGTTATCATGGCCAGGTGCACGTAAATCAGGCTGAACTTTTACACGGCCGCGCATTGCTTCAATTCCGGAATTTTCAATAATGGAGTTTCCGCGGACACCTGCTGCCCAGACAACTGTTTCAGCTTTAATTTCTTCTACTTCATCTTCGCCTTTTCCAACGATGATGCCTTCTGGAGTAGCTTCCTTAATAGCTGTGCCGATCATGAATTGTACGCCTTTTTTCTCCAAGTGGGAAACAGCATAATTAACAAGCTCAGGATCGAAGCCAGGAAGTACCATTGGCGCTGCTTCCACACAGATTAATTTTACCTTATGGTAGTCCACATCATACTCTTTGCAAAGCTCTGGAATACGGTTTGCCAATTCTCCAAGGAATTCAATTCCTGTGAAACCAGCTCCGCCGACCACGATTGTCAGGCGCTCGTCCTTCTTCTCAATCTCTGTATTATAAGTAGCAAATTGATACTCAATATGCTCACGGATTTGGCGTGCAGCATTTACATTGACGATTGAAAATGCGTGCTCTTTAAGCCCTTTGATTCCGAACGTTTCAGGCTCTGCACCAAGGGAAACAACTAGATAATCATAGTCAATTTCGCCGTTCTCCATGATGACTTTCTTTTCTTCTGTTTTAATTTCCAGAGCAATTCCCTGAACAAACTCTACCTTGTTGCGGTCGATAACATCTTTAATATCGTACCGTACACGATCATGATGAAGTGTTCCGGCTGATGCCTCATGCAGCCATGTTGTTTCGTAATGGTAGTCATTTTTATTCACTAATACGATTTCTGCTTCATTTGTTCCTACAGATTTTTGCAAACGGGTTGCAACCATCAATCCGCCGTAGCCCGCCCCCAGGATAACAATCTTTGGCTTTCTCAAGTGTATCACTTCCACCTTTTTTAGTATTTTCTAATGTTTTTCTTAGCTTCCGCTGCTTTATATTTTTTATTTCAAAAAATATAAAAAACTTTGTGATGTTATTCACGAACAAGTTCAAAAAAATGACTTGAAATTGTCACAAAATATTAACATTATGCCTACAATACATATTATTCTACTTCCATTTGTTTTTCAAGTCTTAAAAAATAGTTGAAAAACTTAAAAATTTTGAGACTTTTTAAGAGAATATACGTGTTTTTAATTATAAATCCTCTTGGTATCCTATTAGAGAGTTTTTATTATTCATAATATTTACCACGATTAGTGAGGTTTTTTTTGATTTATGTTAAAATATAGATTGGAATTGCAATACATACTTGGGGGGATATAGCATGAAAGAAGATCAAAAAGTGTATGACATAACCATTATTGGCGGGGGGCCAACTGGTTTATTCACTGCTTTCTACGGGGGTATGAGACAAGCTTCAGTAAAAATAATTGAAAGCTTGCCGCAGCTTGGGGGACAATTATCTGCTCTTTATCCTGAAAAATACATATATGATGTTGCTGGCTTCCCGAAAGTCCGCGCTCAGGAATTAATCGATAATCTGAAAGAACAAATGGCTAAATTCGAGCCGACTGTATCTCTTGAACAGTCTGTTGAAAAATTGGAAAAGCAGGCGGACGGCACTTTTAAGCTGACAACCAACAAAGAAGTCCACTATTCCAAAACAATCATTATCACTGCCGGAAATGGCGCATTCCAGCCACGCCGCCTTGAACTGGAAAGTGCTGCACAATATGAAGGTAAGAACCTTCACTATTTCATTGATGACTTGAATAAATTTGCTGGCCAGAAAGTGGTTGTATTCGGCGGCGGAGATTCTGCTGTTGACTGGGCATTAATGCTTGAGCCAATTGCCGAAAAGGTAACCATTATTCACCGCCGGGATAAATTCCGCGCGCATGAGCACAGCGTAGAAAACCTGCAAAACTCCAAGGTGGAAATCAAAACACCTTACGTACCTGCAGAGCTGATCGGTGACGATGAAGGAATCAAGCAAGTCATTCTTGAAGGCGTAACAGACAAAGAAAAAGAAGTGTACGATGTTGATGCCGTAATCGTTAACTACGGCTTCGTTTCCTCACTCGGACCAATCAAGGAATGGGGACTTGAAATCGAAAAGAACTCAATCGTTGTTAACTCCAGAATGGAAACAAACGTTGAAGGCATCTATGCTGCCGGCGACATTTGCACATACGATGGCAAAGTAAAGCTAATCGCCTGCGGCTTTGGCGAAGCACCAACTGCAGTCAACCATGCCAAATCCTTTATCGATCCAAAAGCAAAAGTACAGCCAATGCACAGCTCTTCCATGTTTGGCAAATAAGAATAGGAAAAGGGTGGCCTTTGATGGGGCCACCCTTTTTTGTTGGAATAAGATGATTATCCTGGTCCGTATACAGTGTGCGTTGAAAATCCGATTTGGCCTCGATTTTAATAGCTTTGTATCGTGGCCGGTTTTATGCGTCGTTTTAACTGAGTGTTGCGTCGTTCCAGCCTGCTTTTGCGTCTTTTCAGCTGGTTCTTGCGTGTCCATTCAAGCCCATTTTGCGTCGTGGCCGTTTTTTTGCGTTGTTCCGGCTAATTTTTGGGTCGTCACTGATAGTTTATACGCCGTTCCGGAGGTATTATGCTTCACTTCAGTTCTTTATGCGCCACTTCCGCCAACTTATGCGTCAGCTCTTACAGCTTATGCGTCACTTTTCAAATATATGCGTCACTCGTTGAAATGACGCGGTCTAAGGCCGGTGGAGGTCCCTCTGGCTCCCGATTAGCATTCTTCAGGTGTTCCAGTGTTTGTAGCTGTACGGAAGGATGACCCGCAGCCGCATGATGCGATGGCGTTTGGATTGTCGATGGTAAATCCGCCGCCCATCATGGATTCTTTGTAATCGATTTTTGTTCCTTTTAAGATTGGCGCATCTTCCTTGCTGACAAGAACCTGAATGCCATGGTGTTCTGCCTGGATATCATTTTCCTCTACTTCATGAGCAAAGCCCATTCCGTATGAAAGGCCGCTGCAGCCGCCCCCCTTTACCGCCACACGCAAGAAAGCATCTTCTTCTTCGTTTTGTTTCATCATTTCTTTTATATGCAAAGCCGCTGCTTCTGTAATTACCACTACTTGTTCCATTTCTTTTCCCTCCTGTCAATGTAAGGATACTTCTATACTCATAGTATATACAGTAAATGTTATGTGCTCAACTTAAGAAGCTTAACTATGTTATCTAAACTTTCCATCACTCACCAAAATCAATTCTCTTAGTTTTAAATTCAGCCTGCTTTACATACCCATACAAGTATGGACGAACAAGAAAAAAAACTGACTTAAAAAGACATGTTTAAATGACCTTTTAAGTCAGCCTCCTTTACGCTGTCCTTTCCAAGGAAAGCAAGGGTTATTTTTTCTTATACAGCATCTTCCACTTCATTTGTGATTCTTTTTGCATTTATATCTGACAGCTTGACTACAGAAAAGCCAATCATTGAAAAAATAATAGAAATAATAGGAACCGAAAAATTTAAAATTGCATATGGGGCATAAGCAAATGCAGAGACGCCTAATGTACCGAATATGAAAACTCCACAGGTATTCCATGGAACAAAAACGGACGTAATGGTTCCGCCATCTTCTAAAGCACGTGAGAGATTCTTTGGATGCAAGTTTCGATCCTGATAGGCCTTTGAGTACATACGAGATGGTACAACAATGGATAGGTATTGGTCAGCCGATGCAATATTGGAAAAAAACGCTGTCAAAACGGTGGAAGATAGTAATCCTTTGTCTGACTTTACCAACTTTAAAATCTGCTTTACAATCGCTTCTAGCATTCCGACACTCTCCAGTACACCTCCAAAGGCAGCAGCAACCAGAATTAAAGAGAGGGTATACATCATCCCATCAATGCCTCCGCGGTTCAGCAGGGTGTCCACCATCTCATTTCCCGATTCCAGGGTAAAGCCTGCCTGCAGAGCAGTGACCGCTTCCCCTACTGAACTGCCCTGTATGAAAACCGAAGCCAATGAACCAAGGATAACACCTAAAATAAGAGCTGGAAGAGCCGGGACCTTGCGTGCAACTAGAACAATAACAATGACAGGGATCAGAAGAAGAAATGGAGAAATTAAAAAGTGCTCCTGCAGGGTTTTCAATACACTGTCTATTTCCCCGGTCCCAGTTGTTGCAGATGAAAATTGTCTCCCGAGATACCAATAGACGCCAAGTGCAATAATGAGTCCAGGGATCGTGGTATAAAGCATATGCCTAATATGTTCAAACAAGTTTGAACCAGATAGGCCTGATGCTAAAACCGTAGTATCGGATAAAGGTGACATCTTGTCCCCAAAATATGACCCGGAAATGACAGCCCCCGCAATCATGGGAGCAGGAATCCCCATACTCATACCAATTCCCATTCCTGCTACCCCGATTGTGGCCATAGTAGACCAGGAGCTGCCGATAGCCAAGGATACAACACTGCAAATTATTGTAATAGCTACTAGGAAATAGGCGGGAGATAGCAGCTTTAACCCGAAGTAAGTCATTGATGCGATAACTCCGCCGCCGATCCATGATCCAATAATCATTCCAACCACAATAAGTATCAGTACAGCAGGTAAAACTAAACGAATCCCTTTGTATAATCCTTCTTCGATATCCTTCCAGCCATATCCAACTCTCCATGCGATGAAGGCAGCAATTAATGTACCAAAGATTAGCGGAACATGGGGACTGCCCTCAAAAACGATTATCGTAATAGCCATGGCAGCCATCATCGCAGCCAAAGGTAAAATAGCCAAACTAAAGGAAACTTCTTTCTTTTTAGTATCCAAGTGTTTTCCTCCTTCATTGAATATTGTGCCATTCCAGGTATTTGTGAAAGTTGCCAGCCATTTAATCATAAAATACAAGAAAATGGAATTTTTTTCTAAATATTCAGATTATTTTATCCGAATTAATCCTAATTGAAGATTACAAACTATCTTTCAATTATAGAAAAAATTTATACGTTCCAAAAGACGGCAGTTCTCCACTGGAACAGCTCGTCTTTTAGAACGAATCCTCTGGCCCTTCATTAATTCTGCCGTGAAAAAGATTTACTAGTTATTGACTGAAATCAAAATAGTTTCTTTTTAATAATCGAGGCTTTGACATTAATTCTCCATAGCTTAATTTTTTCTCCATGTTACGTGTATCAATTAAATAAAGTTGATCTTCAATGGCTTTTACTATTTCTTCTGATTGGTAATTCATTCCGCAACTTTGGCAATAGATTGATGGAGTCTCATTTATTTCAATAGACAGTTTTCCATCAGGTAATTCCCAAAACACAGTATCTCTTGACTCTGCTACGATTCCTTCCTCACACCATTCACAAATCAAAGCTTACTCCCCCTTGCTTCCTGCACCAGCAAAGTACTTTTTCAATTGTGTTTGATATTTTTTCTCCTTTAACTCATCACGTTTATCCCGTTTGTTCTTAAGAGAATCATGGTTAGGGTTTTCTTTATAGGATTCACGTTTATCCAATCTTTTTAGTCCTTCCGGCACGATATTGAAACTCTTATCATCCAGAATCGATAAAACGCCAGTGCTTTCATAATTTTGGTAGACTTCAGGGTATAACTTATTATAATAAGAATCCGCCTTACCAGGTTCGTAGGTGTTTGGTTCCGGATAAGAGGTAATGACCCCTTCAAAGTTTCGAAGAACGACTTTACCTGCACTTTGTGAAATGATGTAATTTGGCTGAAGCGGTATTTTGCCTCCGCCCCCTGGTGCATCTACAACAAACGTTGGCACAGCATAGCCTGATGTATGCCCTCTCAGGCCTTCCATAATCTCTAAGCCTTTACTAATTGGTGCTCTGAAATGTCCAATCCCTTCGGATAAATCACATTGATAAATGTAATAAGGGCGGACTCTAATTTTGACTAAATCATGCATCAGCTTTTTCATAATCGGGACGCTGTCGTTAATACCAGCTAAAATCACGGCCTGATTACCTACTGGCACTCCGGAATTTACCAGCATTTCACATGCGCGTTTTGATTCTTCAGTGATTTCAATCGATGTATTAAAGTGTGTATTCAGCCAAACTGGATGATATTTTTTTAGGATATTACATAAATTTTCTGTAATTCTTTGAGGGAATACAACTGGTGCCCTTGTCCCGATACGAATAATCTCAACATGCGGAATATCCCGTAAATTTTTAAGAATGTACTCTAAAATATTGTCATTAATTAATAAGCCGTCCCCACCGGAAATTAACACGTCCCTTACTTCAGGAGTTTCGCGAATATACCCGATTGCTGCATCTAATTGCTTTTTAGGAACACCCATTCCTATTTGGCCGGAAAACCTTCTTCTTGTACAATAGCGGCAATACATGGAGCATTGGTTAGTTACTAGAAATAATACTCGATCCGGGTATCGATGGGTTAATCCTGGTACAGGTGAATCTTCATCTTCATGAAGTGGGTCCTCTAAATCATATCTTGTTTTATTAATTTCGCTTGAAATTGGTACAGATTGCATGCGGATTGGACATCTAGGATCATCCGGATCCATTAAAGAAGCATAGTAAGGTGTAATATTCAATGGAATTGTTTTTGTAGAAATTTTAACTCCTTCTTCTTCCTCAGGCGTTAAATTAATGATTTTTCTCAAGTCCTCTACATTTTTGATTGTGTTGGTAAGCTGCCAAACCCAATCATTCCACTGCTCATCTGTTACATCCTTCCACAGTTCAAATTCCTTCCAATGCTTTTTAGGTTTATAAAGTTGCTGTAACATATTGTCTCCTCCTAAAATAGATTTTTTATTTAAATCCTAAAATCTAGGAATGATCACTATCGATTTCCTTTTCCATATAATAGCGGTCTTCACCTGCACCAAACTCAGAAAACCTGGTTCCTTTGATCTCAAACCCTGTTCGTTCGTATAGCTTTACAGCACTAGTATTACAGGTGCTGACAGTTAAGCAGACTTTCTTAAAGCGATCTTCTTTTAATATAGGGAAAATATCCCCTAAGAATTTTTTGCCAATTCCTCTGCCTTGCTGATCAGAACGAACATAGAATCCAAAAATATAAGCCTTGTTAACATCCTGGTAGTCCCTCATTAATTCACAGACTGCAATGGGCTTTGAATCTCCTTCCTCCCGATAAAGAATGATTTTTCCATATCTGGCCAAAGGAACAAGAGTCTGTTCATCGATGGCACCAATTCCAGGAAAGGCATCCTTCTCCATTGCCATCATAATTTGTAGCTGATCCGGGTTTAAGGAAGAAGGAACTTCAATGTAAAAAGATTTCTCGGCTATCGTCATGTATAATTCCTCCTAATGTAACGAGTAGGTTGGGCTCTTTAAGGGCCACATATTTTCTGGTATATTCTGATAATTGAAATTTAATAGGTTATTAGACGATACACCTGGTGCATCTACGTAAATCACTTTGCTAACCAGGGGATCAAAAGCTGCTCGAAAATGATTTTTTGCCTTTAAACCAAGAATTTTTTTGTTTTTTGGTTCAATCCCTATGTGGCGAAACAATTGAGGATCGTTAGCTGACATCGGCCTTCCAATAAGTAAGATATCGACTTCACCGACCTGGATATGTGCAGCTCCCTTAACATCCACTCTTAAATGTTTGTTCATGGGTCCGGTGTTACAAAATACTCCATCTGATAAAGCGATAACCTTAGCTATAACAGGGACAGGGAGTCCGAACTCAGGAGAGGTTTTCCCCCCGAGATTCAATTGGACCATTTGATTTACACCGGCGTTCGTACATGCTTTTATAGATTGAGGGTCGGTTAGTGCGCCAAATAATGAATCTGGAACATTTGCTTCAATCATCTCTCTTAATAAAAGTGTTGTATCTCCGCTTCCACAGCTTAAGGGATTATCAGATATATCAGCCAGGACGACCGGTTTATCCGCATTCAGAGATAATGCAAGCTGCAATCCTTCTTTTGCGCTTGGAAGCTTTACGATGAATTCCTCTCTAATATCCCAGTATTGCTTTGCAAGAAAATCAGCTGTATCTTCAGCCGCTTTTTTATTCCTCCCGATAACATGGACGCTTGCACCAGCCATCGGGATATCTGAATAAGGAAAACCGCCAAAAACGGACACATTTGCGATTTCTTCCTTGCTTTCCATTTTAAAAGCCAAATCGATCATTTCCTTCATGGGACCTTCTTCCGTCCTCATATTGATAGAAGGAGGCATCATTGGGAGCTTTCGGAAGGCTGAATAATAGCTCGCGTCTCCCCTGACATGTTCGGCTAAAATTCTGGCAGCATTTATTCCTTGTAAATACATATCGGTATGAGGATACGTTTTAAACCCGAAATGATACGGTGTGTAACCCATCATTTTCTCACTTAGATTAGCGTGCATATCAAGCGTAGTGGCGATTGGTGTTCCAGGACTCAATTGGGATTTGATTTTTCCCATTAATACCTCTTCAGGGTCAAACATATCTTCAACGATCATCGCACCATGTAAAGCAAGTAAAATTCCATCCAGGTTTGAAGCTTGTTGAATTGAAGTGAGCATATCCTCTTCTATCATCATGTAAGCTTCTTTCGAAACAATACCTGATGGAGTGGCAGCTGCGCATAATAATGGAACGATTTCAATATCCTTTTCCTTGCTAAGCTGATCCAGGAACCCGCCAACTTCCGTCTTTGTGCCTTTATAGGCTTTCACAATTTGTTTGCCTTTAAAATACCCTTCATTTTTAAAGTCGCTAATTTCAGTTTTCAAAGGACTAAAACTATGTGATTCATGATAGAAAAATGCGATTCCAATACGATAAGTCTTCATCATTTGTCACATCCAATGCCGATTAATAAGACGTATAAATTGATTTCCATTCTGTCATCACATCAAAAGCGTGATAAGAAACCTCACGATGGCCGTTTCCTGATTGTTTCATTCCGCCGAAAGCAACGCCCAGCTCAGCATTTGAAGTTCCGTTATTAATGTAAACAAGCCCGCTTTCTACATCTCTTGCTCCCATGTTTGCAAGCTTGAGATTATTTGTGAAAATAGAGGTTGATAGTCCATACACTGTATCATTATTTACTTCAATGGCTTCTTCAAATGAATCTACCTCAATAAAGGCTAATACTGGTCCAAAAATCTCTTCTTGAGCAATGCGATGATGCGGCCTGACATTCGTAACAATCGTTGGTTCATAGAAATAGCCTTTTAAGTCATGCACCCTATTTCCGCCGTAAACAATTGTTCCGCCTTCTTCTGCTGCAATTTGCACATATTCTTCAACAATTTTCAGCTGATTTTTATTAACAAGAGGCCCGATATCGCTGTCTTCATTGAGCCCATTACCAATCTTTAATGACTTTGTTAGATTTACTACCTTCTTTAAAAGTTCAGAGGCAATATTCTTTTGGACAATCACCCTGCTCGCAGCAGTGCATCTTTGGCCAGTAGTGGTAAAAGCAGACTTTACAATGGCTTCAGCCGCCTTATCCAGATCAGCATCCTCCAGGACAATGACTGCATTTTTTCCTCCAAGCTCCAAAGAAATCCTTTTAAGAGTTTTACTGCATAGCTCTGATAGTTTACATCCAACAGAAGTAGATCCTGTAAATGAAACTACATTTACATGTTTATGCATGGATAGCTTCTCCCCAACGGTTCTTCCAGAGCCCATAATGAGGTTCAGCACTCCAGGAGGCAGACCGATTTCATCAAAAACCTCTGTAAATAGTTTAGCGGATAGCGCTGTTTCGGAAGCCGGCTTCCAGACTACTGTATTTCCAGTGATTAAAGCTGCCAATATTTTATATCCGGCAAGAGCAACCGGGAAATTCCAAGGTGTGATGCAAGCTACAACACCAAGCGGCTCCCTGACCATTAAGATATTCCGGTCAGGGGAACCAGATGGAACCGATTCGCCAAAAAGGCGGCGGCCCTCACCAGCCATATATTTACATGTCTCAATTACAACATTAACCTCTCCCAAAGATTCTCCGAGAACTTTTCCCATTTCCTTTGTTATCATTTCAGCAATTTCCATCTTTTTCTTTTCGAAAGCGTTAGCAGCCTTCCATAAATAATCCGCTCTTACCGATACTGGGGTTTTGCGCCAAGTTTTAAAGGCCCGTTTTGAAGCATCGACAGCCAAATCTATTTGAGCTGCCGAAGCACTGGCACAGACTCCTGTTAATTCAAGCGTTGATGGGTCAACACTATCGAAATAGGACTGATCGGGATCACAAACCCAGTTTCCATCAATATACAAGTCTGCTTTTTCAAGTTCAGCCTTTACGTTCTCGTACATAAAACTACCTCCCCCTTAATACTGTGATAATGGACTGCTCTAATATGGTTAAGCCCTGGTCTAACTCGTCTTCATCAATATTCAAAGGCAGCATAAGCCGAATGGTTTGGCCTTGAACGCCGCAATTCATAATAAGCAGTTTATTTTTTAGTGCTTCCTCTTTAATTTTTGGAACAACCTCCATGGCTAGCCGGGTGTCAAATTCAATGCCAATCATCATCCCTATCCCGCGTATATCAATGATTCCAGGAAGGTTCTCCAGCGTTTCTCTTAATCTATTCACGATCCTATTTCCTACCTGATGACTGCGCTCAACTAATTTTTCTTCTTCAATAATGTTAATATTGGCCAACGCAGCAGCACACGAAATAGGATTTCCTCCAAATGTAGAACCATGAGCTCCTGCACTCCATTTCTCGTGGAGCTCTCTGTTTGCTACAATTGCACCTAAAGGCATTCCCCCAGATAATGCTTTTGCCAAAACCAGAATGTCCGGTGTGACATTAGCATGTTCAGCAGCGAACATCTTTCCTGTTCTTCCAAAACCAGTTTGTACTTCATCAAAAACCAGCAATATCCCATGCTTCTCTGTTATCCTTCTTAGTTCTTGCAAGAACTCGGCTGGTGCAGGGTAATATCCTCCCTCTCCCATGACAGGTTCAATAATAATAGCAGCAACTCTGGATGGGTCTACCCTCAGATCAAACAATTTTTGAAGCTGGCTGAGACAATAGGAAACAACCTTCTCTTCATCAACTTCTTTTAATTGATTTGGGTTTGGATATGGCACATGATATACCTCTCCCAAGATTGGCTCATAATGGCGTCTATATTTTGAACTTGAAGCAGTAATGGCTGTAGCACCCAGAGTACGCCCGTGAAATGAACCTTCAAAGGCGATTATGGCCGGTCTATTTGTTGCCGCCTTTGCTAGTTTAATAGCTCCATCAATGGCTTCTCCCCCTGAATTAGAAAAGAAGACAGTGTCCAAATTACCAGGTGTGATTTGGGCAATTTTCTCAGCCAGATTGGCTGCCGTTTCATAGTATCCATAATTTAAGCCAAAATGGATAAGCGACTCCGCTTGTTCTTTAATCGCTTTAACCATTTGCTCGTGGGAATGGCCAACCGCATTTACCGCAACCCCTGATACAAAATCTAAATATTCCTCGCCATCTGCAGTCCAAAACTTGGCTCCTTTGGCCCTGTCAATAACCATTTCCGTTACTCTTGTCATAACAGGTGAAAGATGTTTTTTGGATTTTTCAGCAATTTCAATTGATTTATTCTTCAATTTCATAGTGCTAACGCCTCCTTTAATTCCTGTATAAGCAGTTTTAGTGAATGATCTAATATGATTATTAATTCATCAATTTCATCCTTCGAAATATTTAGTGGCGGACTAATAATAAAATGGTCTCCGGCCACGCCATCTATGGAGCCGCTTCCTGGATATATAACCGCACCCAACTCCATGGCTAATTCATTTAATCGTTCTGAAATCTTATAATTTACAGGAAAAGCAGCGGAAGGCTGTATACTTTTCAATAGTTCGATTCCAATTAGCAGCCCTTCGCCCCGAACATCTGCAATAAAAGGATACTTTTCTTTTAGCTCAAGTAATTTGTGAAGAAGATACGATCCCATTACCTTTGCGTTTTCCACAATATTTTCCCGCTCGTATATCCTTAATGCCGACAGTCCTGCTGCAACTGAAACTGGATGACCACTATATGTGTACCCATGAATAAACTTTCCTTGGCTGTGCTGGATAAGACTGTCAATAATCTTGTCACTTGCGATCATTCCTGCTAAAGGAGCATATCCTGCTGATACCCCTTTCCCAAAAGTAATAATGTCCGGAGTAATCCCAAAATGTTCTAAAGCAAAATGTTTCCCAGTTCGTCCAAAACCCGTCATTACTTCATCTAAAATGAGCAGGATATCATAGCGGTCACAAATCTCTCTAATTTCTTTAAAATAATCTTGCGGCGGTGCCACAGCCCCTAATTGGCTCCCAGTAATCGGCTCAGCAATAAAGGCTGAAATGTTTTCTGGGCCTATTTGCAGAATGAGACGCTCAAAGTCTTGGACGCATGACCAATCCCGATGCTGTTCGCAGTCTCCTTTTTCCCTGTTATATGGACAATGACGGCAATTTGGGGAATAGATATGTTGAAATGGCAAGAGATTAGGTGTATACGGCTGCCTTCTTTTAATATCCCCTCCAGCGGAGAGAGAGCCAAATGTATTGCCGTGGTAGGATTGCCAGCGGCCAATTACTACGTGTTTTCCCTCCTTGCCGGAGTCTTTATGATATTGCCTTGCCAGCTTGATTGCACTCTCATTCGCTTCAGACCCACCAGTAGTAAAATAAACCCTATTCAGCCCTTCAGGTGCTAATTTGCCAATTTTCTCTGATAATAAATGGAGTATGTCTGTTTCAAATCTCATCGTATGAACAAATGCGGCCTTTTTCGCTTGATCAGCAATAGCCTGGGCAATTTCCTCGATACCATGGCCAAGATTAGCTGCAACTGCACCTGAACAAGCATCTATATAGCTTTTTCCATTTTTGTCGTATAAATAAATTCCCTTTCCATATGAAATGATTGGATATTCTTTGGTAAAATCGCGATGAAACACATAGTCAGTTGTCAGTATTCTTTCCATCTTTCCACCACCATGGCTATTCCTTGCCCTCCGGCAACACAAAGAGTCGCAAGGCCATAAGATAATTTTGTTTTGTCCAGTTCATGAAGCAAGGTTACTAAAATTCGAGCCCCTGAGCAGCCTAATGGATGCCCAAGTGCAATTGCTCCTCCATTTACATTGACCTTGTCCAAATTAACATCCCAGTGCTTTAAAACGGCTAAACTTTGAGCAGCAAATGCCTCATTAAGTTCAATTAAATCGATATCTGATAAAGTAAGACCTGCTTTGTCTAACGCTTTTTTAGTTGAAGATACTGGGCCTATTCCCATTTCACGCGGTGAAACGCCAGATAAAGCAAATGAACGGATGATTGCCATTGGCCTGACGCCTAACTCTCTTGCTCTTTCTTCTGCCATAAGCAGCACAACAGCCGCTCCGTCATTTCTGCCAGATGAATTCCCGGCTGTCACCGTTCCGTTTTCTATAAAGACAGGAGACAGTTTAGATAATTTATCTAATGTGGTATTTCTAGGATGCTCATCAACTGCAAACAGGCCAACATCCCCTACTCTTTTCTGAATACCGATCGGAACTATTTCATCAAAAAATTGCTGTCTTTCAATGGCTCGCCATGCTTTTTCCTGGCTTTTATAAGCAAAACGATCTTGTTCGTCTCTGCTTATCTGGTATTTTTCAGCTAGCCATTCAGCTGTTTCCCCCATGGAAAATTTTCCATAAATGTTTTCAGGCTGAGAACATGGCTGGCTTCTCACATTCGAGTCGAACAAGGTCAGGTCCCCAGGCTTTTTTCCAAATCGATTGCCTGTAAAGTAATAGGGGGCCTGTGACATATTTTCCACCCCGCCTGCCAAAACCGCTTGGGCATTACCTGTTAAGATAGACATTGCCCCATTTATAATTGCCTGCATCCCTGAACCGCATTGAAGATGGACTGTATGCCCAACCACTTTTTCAGAAAAACCTGCTTTTAATGAAGCAACTCGAGCGATATTGGGTGTTTCAGCGCTTTGCTTTGTTTGGCCTATAATGATTTCATCGATAATTTCTGAACCGTATCCCACAGAAGCAAGGTTGTTATTCATTACGGTTGTGAGCAAATCTTCGGGCGGTATTCCGGCTAAGGAACCCCCATATCTGCCGATCGGCGTCCTGAAAGCATTTACAATCGCAATCATTATTTTGCCACCACTCCATCCAAGTCACTAATTTCAATTAGATTTTGATCCACTTCAAAATGTGCTCCTGTCTTTTCAATGATTTCTTGCAATGTGACATTCGGCTGTTTATCTATTAATAATAGGCCCTCTTCCTGGACACTAAAGACTGCCAACTCTGTAATAATGAGGTCTACCTTTCGCCAGGAAGTAATCGGATAGCTTAATTCCTCAACGATTTTTGGCTCTCCTTCATTTGTTGTGTGCATCGTTGTAACAATCACTTTTTTTGAACCTTCCAATAAATCCATTGCCCCTCCGACACCTAACACGCTTTTACCGGGAACTGCCCAATTAGCAACACGCCCACTCCTATCAACTTGAAGCACTCCAAGAATAGATACATCGATATGGCCGCCGCGAATCATTCCAAATGACGCTGCACTATCAAAAAAGGATGCTCCTTCCTCTATAGAGACCGGCAGTTTTCCCGCATTCACAATATCCGGATCCACAGCGTCCGCTTTTGGTGCCGGACCAACTCCCAGAATTCCATTTTCAGAGTGTAAGAATACTTGAATATTTTCTGGAATATATTCCGCCACAAGTGTAGGAATGCCAATTCCCAAATTAACAATGTCCCTATTCTTCAGCTCCCTGCTTGCCCTTTTGGCAATTCTCTCTTTTGGTTTCATCACCTTCCTCCTCCCTTTAAAACCAAATAATCTACAAATAAGTGGGGTGTGACAATTTCTTCTGGTGATAGCTCGCCAGCCTTAACGATTTCTTCAACCTCTGCAATTACAATGTCTGCAGATGCAGCCATCAGGGGATTAAAATTCCTTGCTGATTTCGAGTAAGTTAAATTCCCAAGTTCATCTGCTTTACAAGCTTTTATTAAGGCAAAATCCGCTTTAAGTGGGGTTTGTAAAAGATAATGCTTATTATCAATTACTCTTTCTTCTTTCGCTGCTGCAAGCTCTGTTCCAGCTCCTACGGGAGTATAAAATCCTCCAATACCTGTTCCGCCGGCCCTTATCGCTTCAGAAAAGGTGCCTTGCGGAAGCAGTTCTACTTCCAGTTCCCCTGATTGGTAAGCTTTCACTACATCAGGGTTAGATGTAAAATAGGAGCCAATTGCTTTTTTGACTTTTTTCATTTGGACTAGCACCCCTAGGCCTTTTCCTGGTTCACCTAAGTTATTGCTGATGATCTCTAACTGGTTTACATTGGTTTTCGTTATTTCTTCTATAATCGTTAAAGGACTGCCAACCAATCCAAATCCTCCAACCATGATTCTTGAGCCATTTTTTATTAAATTAGCAGCTTCCTTACTGGAAATGATCTTGTTCAAAGAGCCTTTCCCTCCCTTTTCCTCAATTTATTAAGAAAAGCGCTAGCGCCTTCGGAACAAGCAAAAACCGCTTGTTCCTGCGAAGTTCATCCAAGGAAGCTTTCCTTGGTGCTCACCCCCGTCAAGCACAAGACGAGCCTCACGGAAAGGCGTTCTTTGCCTTTCAGGGAGGATTGGCTTGTGACCTCGAGGGGGTAGGCGCTGGAGCTAGACAGTTATCGAAGCTAAAATTATAAATTCTGATATTATTAAAAAAAGCCGAGCAAAACATGGCTCAGTCATAAAGACACCAAGGATGGAGTCCCAATGATTCTGCATGTCTGCCCGGCTTTAATAAGACCATGGAAGAGGGTAATCTCCCACTTTATTAGAACCAAACTCTATTATTCGATTATATCTTTCGTGTTTGATATATTATCCCAGTACCTTTGAATTGCAGCTTGAAGTGCCACAATAATTGCTTGCTGTGATGGAGCAAAATAATGGCGTTTTATCATTTCTAAAAGAGGCTCTACTCCATCTTTTAATGAGTAGCCGATCAAAATCCTTTCAAAGAATTCCTTTGTCAAATCTGTTATGAATGTAAAATCAGCTCGAATAATTTCATGACTCGTAAAGTTTATTTCCAATACTATACCAGCATGTTTATATACCTCATGCATAGCGGTCCCTTGTGGAGCTTTTGCATACCCAGTCACAACTACTGATTCTAGCGCCAGGATAATAATTCCTCCCCTACAAGAAGCCAATAATTGACATTCGAAAATTCAGAATATTAATATAAATTTATCTTAAAGACTTTATTCTGCGATGTCAATAGTGGATTCTATTTTTTTTTGAAAAATTTTTTATTCCTTCGTTCGAAAAGATTTTGGTTCAATTTTCCATTTATATATAAACCTTTATACCTCCTCTGAAGTCATAATTTGTTAAATCAACTTAATGTTTCTCTATTGCAATAACTGTGCCAAGTAAAAACATAGATTAAACCGGCATCGGCTTTATGATAAAACCGCAAAAATAAATTGCACTGCAAAAATCTTTTTGAAAATGCTGCAAATTTTTTTACCTCTCCTTATTCAACTTCATAAAAAAAATTTATAGGATCACAAACATGGTTGTGCATTTAAAAGAACCTTTCCCCTATAATTAAAAAATATTAAATATAATCATCCTATTTCACTAAAAAATTTCTTATATGGTACAATTATCACATAAATTAATAGTTCAAAACTCTTAGTCATTTTCCCCGGAGGTGAATTCAAATGATGCAGCAATTAGAACCTACCTATGATAAAAACTGTGAATGCAAAGTATGCAAAAAGGGGTTCAACACCAAAAAACTTCGCTCCAAATTTGTGAAAGTCTCCAATTATGACACTGATTTTTGCCCCAACTACTCTGCTGAAGCCATGAACCCTCTTTATTACCATATCCATACCTGCCCTCAATGCGGCTTTTCTGAATCAGAAGATTTTTCGCCTTATTTACCGCCTGGCGTCTTGGAGATTATCAAATCAAAAGTAGCCAATGCCTGGAAACCTCGTGACTATAGTAGGGAAAGAAGCATAAATGATGCCATAAGCACATACAAGCTGGCCATACTTTGCGGGACATTAAAAAAAGAGAAACATCTTACACTTGCCGGGTTATATATAAGGCTTTCCTGGCTGTATCGCTTTTTGGAAAATGAGGAACAGGAACAGCGCTTTATGAAGCTCGCTATTAAGGAATATATGGAGTCATATATGGCGGATGACTTTAAAGGATCTTCCGTATCGGAAACGAGGCTTTTCTATCTTATCGGGGAATTATCGAGGAGAACGCATCAAACCGAGCAGGCTGTTAAGTACTTGTCAAAAGTCATTGAAACGCAAAGCCGCTCCATTGAGCCCAAACTGATTGAAATGGCAAGAGAACAATGGTATGAAATAAGAAAAGAGCAAAAAACTGCAGCTAACTAAATCTGGTTTTTCCAACAAAAAGGAGCGAAATCAATTCGCTCCTTTTTTATATTAAAACATCGGATTTTCTTCCAGATATTGATATATATTTTCAACCAGTTCATCTGGCGTTTCTCCCGTAACGACCTCTCCATTGACAAGCGCAAAAAGAGTACTTGCACATTTTCCGCAGTAGCCCAGGCAGCCGTATTCAATAACATCAAGGTCATAATCCTTTTCCAGTGTTTCCAACGCTTTCTGAGAGCCGCTGGCCAAATTGCTGATGCAAAATTCGATGATTGGCTTGATCATATCTATCACCTCTCTACCCTGTTAATGCTACCTTTTTTAAAAGAAATCCGCAAGATTTGGACACCGATTTCCTTTTAAGTGCACATATTTACCACTTCATGTCGTATATTGTCAAGTTTCCTACTTATATGTGTTGTGATTTTGTCACAATTTCGTTATACTTTTTATGGGTTTAAGGTTATTAATATCATTAATTTATTTTTTTAAAATAATTCACAAACGTTTCATTAAAAGTTCGGAAAGAAAAAAGAGAAAAACTTATTTAACAATTAAACAGGACGGACATAAAGGGGAATTATACTATGAAAAATCTTGTGATACTTGGCGGAGGCTATGGCGGTATGAGGGCGCTTGCCCGTCTTTTGCCTAACCAGCTTCCTGATGATGTCTCCATTACGTTAATAGACCGTGTTCCATACCATTGTCTGAAAACGGAATATTACGCGCTTGCTGCCGGCACTATTTCCGATCAGCACGTACGTGTATCTTACCCTGAACATCCAAGATTAACGATTAAATATGGTGAAGTAACAAAGATCAATATTGAGGAAAATAAGGTACATCTGGAAGACGAAGAGCCTGTTTCTTATGACGATATAATAATTGGCCTCGGCTGCGAGGATAAGTACCATAATGTTCCTGGCGCGGATGTCCACACCTACAGCATTCAAACAATCGAAAAGTCCAGAAGAACATACCAGGCCTTAAACAATTTATCTCCAGGATCTGTTGTTGCGATAGTAGGAGCAGGTTTAAGCGGTGTGGAACTCGCTTCCGAATTAAATGAAAGCCGGCCTGATTTGAAGGTAAAATTATTCGACAGAGGGAAGCATATTTTATCAGCATTCCCTGAAAGATTAAGCACCTATGTGGAGAATTGGTTTGAATCACATAATGTTGAAATTATTAACCACTCGAATATAACTAAAGTTGAAGAGAATACTCTTTTCAACCATGATGAAGCACTCCATTGCGACGCGATCGTGTGGACTGCAGGCATCCAGCCTAATAAGGTGGTCCGTGATATGGATGTAGAAAAGGATCAGCAAGGACGCGTGGTTTTAACCAAGTATCACAATATCCCTGACAACGAACATGTATATGTAGTGGGCGATTGTGCAAGTCTTCCTCATGCACCGAGTGCACAGCTTGCTGAAGGCCAGGCTGAGCAAATTGTTCAAATCCTATTAAAACGTTGGAAAGGTGAAGAACTTCCTGAGTCATTGCCTGTTATCAAGCTTAAAGGAGTTCTAGGTTCTCTAGGCAAGAAGCATGGATTTGGATTAGTTGCAGAGCGCCCGATTACTGGCCGTGTAGCCCGCCTATTGAAATCCGGTATTCTATGGATGTACAAGTACCATAACGGTTGATCCAATAGTAAATGGAAAAGAGCATCCTCACCTGGATGCTCTTTTTTATTAGCTCTTTTCTAAAAGATTGTTGTTTTTGAATAGGTTCTGTGAAATAAACAAGGTTGGTTGATTGGAGCGTAAGGTGCTAATCCCGCGAAAATGCATTCGCATTTCCTTCGTGCGGTGATTATTCAAGGCTGCTTATTCAAAGTCCTGCGGGAGGAGCGGGACAGGTGAGACCCCACAGGTGCTGCGCACCGAGGAGACTCACCGCCCGCCCCGCGGTTCGCTGAGCATCCTGGAGCGGAAATCAACCTCTCCTCACTTAGCAACATAGTTTGCTAAAACAGCCTTTTTATTAAACTGCCTGATAGCCGTACTTTTCCATTTCCGCATATATCGTTTTCAGCTTCGGATTGCCCTCCCCGACGATTTCATTCTCAATTAGAACGACCGGGTAGAACATATCCTCTTCAATTACCCGCTGAGCAAATTCCTTTTTGTCCGTATCTTCAGGCGGGTTATAAATATCCACATAAACGATTTTAAAAGGCTGATCGGCAAACTTCCTGGATAGGGCAGCTTCCAGCCACTCGTAGGTTTCCTTTGATGAAGGAAGGTTCACACAGCTAGGGCAAAGCAGTTCTGCGCCATACACGATGATTTCTATTTCTTTCTTCATTCTTCTCTCCCCCTCATGGTTCAAATACTTCTTAACTTCATTTTACAATATAACTATACAGTTAACCTAAGAAAATATTTTTCCTAATGTGTGGAAATTAGGTTCCGGGAATAGATTTTTACGATTGATTTGATTATAATAAATATAAGGAAAGGAGTCGATTTCATATGGCAGAACAAACAACTATGACTGAACAAGTTCAGGAAGTATTAGATAAATTGCGCCCGTTCCTTCTTCGCGATGGCGGGGACTGCGAATTGGTGGATGTTGAAGACGGTATCGTAAAATTGCGCCTTCTTGGTGCATGCGGAAGCTGCCCGAGCTCAACAATCACGTTAAAAGCCGGCATTGAGCGCGCTCTTTTAGAAGAAGTACCGGGTGTAGTTGAAGTAGAACAAGTTTTTTAATTCAATTTTAAAAAGCGATGTCATGCTGACATCGCTTTTTTTTGCTTTTTTTGTATTAAATATGGCCAAATTCCGGCTCCTGCTCCTCAGCTAGGCTTTTTTTTAAAACACTGCTGCCTTCCTGGTCAATTTGAAGGCAGAGGATATCCATGGCCGGAAGCAACTTTTGGAGGCCCTCAGCCACTGATGAAGCAAATCCGGCTTCTGCAAGGCAGAGTACTGCTGGTCCTGCTCCGCTTAAGGCTACACCAAAAGCGCCAAGCCCAGGGGCCACTTCTTCAACCACTTCCAAATGGGGAACCATTTTTTTGCGGTATGGATGGTGGTATAAGTCGGCTTTCATCATCTTCCCTGCCAGTGAATAGTTGCCGCTCAGCAAAGCTGCTACCATTACATTTCCTACCGCACCGGCTTGTACTGCCTCTTTAAAAGACCATTCTTCCGGCAGAACGCCTCTCGATTCTTTCGTGAGAAGCTCCTCCTTTGGTACTACTGCAATGACATCCAATGCCAGATTTTTAATGGATTGAACATTGACCTCTGCCTCTGACTGGCAGCCAATCACCATCCCGCCCAGCAGCGAAGCTCCTGCGTTATCTGGATGGCCTTCCATACGTGAAGAAAGCTCCAACTTTTCCTGCTGGCTTAAATGAAGGCCACAGAGCGAGTCTGCCAGCTCGATTCCTGCTACAATGGCTGCGGCACTTGAACCAAGGCCTCTTGTCAGCGGAATATCACTGGAAATCCTGGCTTTGCAGCCCGGAAGCTCTTTTCCGTACTTCTTTGCTGTATCCATTGCAACTTGAAAGATGAAATTTGATTCATCTTCAGGGTAAATGCTCAAAGGTGCTGATAAGGGAATCATTTCAAATGTGTCCGCTCTCTCCGCTTCGAGAGTTAAGTATAAGTTCAATGCGAGGCCAATGGAATCAAAGCCTGGTCCCAGGTTTGCCGTGCTGCCGGGAACTTTGATGACGAGCATTTCACCTTCGCTCATACATGGACGACTCCTTTAATATGCTCAGCTACCGCTCTTTCATCATTTGGCAGCAGTACCGGCTTAACAGGACTGCAATCAATGGCTGTACTTGGGTCTTTTAAACCATTTCCTGTCAGAATGGCGACAACTCTTGTCTTATGCGGAATTTCGCCATTGCGGAGCTGCTTGTAAATTCCCGCCAGAGAAGCACATGAAGCAGGCTCAGCAAAAATCCCTTCTGATGATGCAAGCTTACGATACATGCAAAGAATTTCTTCGTCGCTGACTTCATCAATTTTTCCATTAGATTCTGCCAATGCTGCATTCGCTAAATGCCAGCTTGCCGGATTTCCGATTCTGATCGCTGTCGCAACTGTTTCCGGATTTTCAAAAACGCGGTTATGGACAATGGCAGCCGCTCCTTCAGCTTGTACTCCGTGCATTTTTGGAAGTCCTGTCTGGCGTACTTCATGGTATTCTTTAAAGCCTTTCCAATAGGCAGAAATATTGCCTGCGTTACCCACTGGCAGAGCAAGGATATCCGGGGCTCCTCCCAGCTGGTCACAGATTTCGAAGGCAGCTGTCTTCTGCCCTTCAAGGCGATATGGATTAACCGAGTTTACGAGAGTGATAGGTTCTGTTTCGCTAATTTTACGAACCATTGCCAGCGCCTGGTCGAAGTTCCCTTCGATTGAAACGACCTCCGCACCGTACATGACAGCCTGCGCGAGCTTGCCCATGGCGATTTTCCCTTCAGGAATGACGACAACGCATCTCATACCTGCTCTGGCCGCATACGCAGCAGCAGCAGCAGACGTATTGCCTGTAGAAGCACAAATAACCGCATCGCTTCCCTCTTCCTTTGCCTTGGCAACCGCCATGACCATGCCTCTATCTTTAAAAGAACCAGTCGGGTTAGCCCCTTCTGTTTTTACATAAAGGTCAATGCCCCAATCTCTTGAGAGCTTATCAAGCCTGATCAGGGGTGTGTTGCCTTCATTTAAAGTAAGCAAAGGCGTATTTTCATTAATTGGCAGAAATTCTTTATAAGTCTTTATAAGCCCTTCCCATCTCATACTCTCGCGCTCCCTTCTACACGGTAAGAACTTTTGATGTTTTGTACCGCAGGCAAATCTCTTAAATTTACTAAAATATCCTCGTAATCTTGCAGTGATGCCTGATGTGTAACCAATACGATCTCAGCAAGCCCCTTCTCCTTTAAAGGCAGCTGCAGGATTTTTTCGAAGCTGACATGATGGTCTGAAAAAATGGAAGTAATATTGGCAAAAGTCCCTACTTCATCTTTCACATGCAGCCTTAGGAAATACTTTGCATAAATTTCATCTGCATCTTTTAATTTCTTTTCATATTGAGGAGTTACGGCGCTTTTACCGTTAACGCCAAGGCGCATATTTTTCATAACACCAACCAGATCGGATACAACGGCTGTTGCAGTTGGCAGGCTGCCTGCCCCAGGTCCGTAGAACATGGTTTCTCCTACAGCTTCCCCGTAAACATATACGGCGTTATATTCATCCTGAACGGACGCAAGCGGATGGGATTCGGCTAGCAAGGTTGGCTGTACGCTTACTTCCACCTTTTCTCCTTCCCGATGGGCGATGCCGATGAGCTTCATTGTGTAGCCAAGCTGTTTGCCGTATTGAAGATCCTCTTCAGTGATTTCAGTAATTCCCTTCACCTTCACGTCATCCAAGTCAATATTCATGGAAAAGCCGAGCGTTGATAGAATAGCCATTTTTCTAGCTGCATCAAGGCCTTCTACATCAGCAGTCGGATCACTTTCAGCATAGCCCAGATCCTGCGCTTCCTTCAGAACCTCTTCGTAGGCGCTGCCCTGCTTGCTCATTTTTGTCAAAATAAAGTTTGTTGTTCCATTGACGATTCCCATCATTTTTGTAATTCTGTCCGAGGCCAAGCCGTCTACAAGCCCTCTCAGAATCGGAATACCACCTGCGACACTTGCTTCATAAAAAAGGTCGCAGCCATTTTGCGAAGCAGCCGACAGCAGCTCCGGACCGTAAACGGCCATAAGATCCTTATTGGCTGTCACCACATGCTTGCCGTTGTTTAAAGCTTTCTTTAGATGATCCCTTGTATCTTCTATTCCGCCCATAACTTCAATTACTACATCTATATCATTGTCATTTAAAATATCATCCGGATTCGCAGTCAGCATATTCCTGTCCACCTTGACCGCTCTTTCCTTATCCAAATTTTTAACAAGCACCTTTTTAACAACAACAGGACAACCGACTTGGTGCATGAGCTTATCCTGATGTTTCTCAATGATTTGCACAACACCCGATCCAACTGTTCCTAATCCTAATAAACCAATTGAGATTGATTCCACGCTAGCTCCCCCTTTGAATGTTCACTATGTAAGTACATTTGTATTTGTATAGTAGACATTATATGGCTGACCGCTGATTTTTACAATAGGGAATTTTCCGATAAATTATATTGAAAACGCTTAACACCTTATCATAATACGGTTTTAATCATAAAAATATTTTTCTTTTACCCTAGCCACTTTAAAATTCGGGTATTGATTTTCCGCTGCAGGAACTCAGCGAACAGCGAAATTCCGGGAGCCTCCTCGGCGTATCACTCCTGCGGGGTCTCCCTTGGGTAATTTTCCCGCAGGAATTTGAATAAGCATCCTTGAATAAACACCGCACGAAGAAAATGCGTATACATTTTCGAGGATCACGCCTTCCACTCCAATCAACACAGTGCTAAATCATCAACTAGCTTTAACACATCTTATAGAAAAAGCACCCAGCTAGTTGGGTGCTTAGTGTAATTCATTTCTTTTTGACTGGTGTTTTAGGCGGATTCCCTGAAAGGACAAGGTCGATATTATCCATGCAAAGCTTCATCATGGCAAAACGAGTTTCCCTGCTTGCACTTCCGATATGGGGCATAGCCACTACATTCTTTAGCTCTAGCAGCGGGTGGCCTGAGCCAATTGGTTCTTCTGCAAACACATCCAATCCTGCAGCAGCAATCTCTCCTTCCTGCAATGCGTTATATAAATCCTGTTCATTCACAACAGGCCCCCTGGAGGAATTAACGAAAACTGCTTGTTTCTTCATCTTTTTAAAAGCATTGCGATTAAACAAATTTCTTGTATCGTCCGTTAAAGGAGTCAGGCAGACAACAAAGTCCGAGCGTTCCAAAAGCTCATCAAAGCTGACATATTGGGCTCCAAGCTCCTGCTCAGCGTCCTGTTTCCTTGAGCGGTTATGATATAAAATCTCCATTTCAAACCCGGTTGCGCGTTTTGCTACGGTTTTCCCAATGTTCCCCATTCCAACAATGCCAATGGTCTTATGATGCACATCCTGGCCAGCCAGCAGCAGCGGACTCCAGCTCTTCCAATTGCCCTCCTTCACAAACTCGGCCGCCTCTACCATCCTGCGGGCAGCAGCCAGCACAAGTGCAAAAGTTAAATCGGCGGTTGAATCATTTAATACATCAGGCGTATTGGTTACTGTGACTCCCAGCCTCGATGCTGCCTCAACATCCACATTGTCATAGCCGACAGCCATATTGGCAACAATTTTCAGCCTCTCGCCTGCATTAAGAACTTCTTCATTGACTGGTTCGGACAGCATTGTCAATAGGGCATCCGCCTTTTTTGCTTCCTCCAAGAATATTTCGTAAGGGACAGGCACATCTTCCTGGTCCCACATATGGACATCGTACTTTTCCTTTAAAATGGCGACTGCATCATCAGGCAGCTTTCTGCTTATAAATATATATGGCTTCATACAGCATCCCCTCTTTATTTTCTCTGCTGTATGTTTCTTTCGCCAATACAGGCCTTTATCCCTTCCTCTTTTTTCTTTAACTCTTGATCCAATCCAGAACCGGAATCCTGAATTTTCTCACCGGAACCTCGGCAAATTCGAAAAAGCCGCCAAGAAAGCGTTCATGGTCATCAGACTGCCAAAGATACTTTTGAAGGCGCTCCTGCAGCATTAGCTTCTGCTGTTCAGAATCTGTCACATAATAGTCCTCAATCGTTTCAAAATAATGAAGCGGGAACAGGAGACGGGCGTAGTAGAGCCTCCAAGAAAAAGAAGATAGCGGTGCTACACTTTGATAATCCGATAAAAATTGGCGAACCTCAGGCTGGTAAGTTTTAATATTATAGAAGTACCTTTCCCGCGTCCACTCGGCCAAGTCTCTGGAGGAGTGGTCAAACACCCAGTCAAATGGATTCTTCATATAATAGGAGTCTCCCCAGGTAGAAGATAATAACCTGACATGGCAAACAGTCCCGCTGTCAATCATGCCTGGCTCATCATCCAGCTCTGCATCAACCAGATACTGAATTGAATTTTCGGCAAGCCCCAAATAGTAAGGAAAGGATTCCAGAAACATCCGCTCAAAATCATTATCGGGTTTCTGGAACAGCATATCATTCCAAACCTTCTCCATTTGGTCCAGCCTCTTTTCCCAAAGCTGTTTCCATTGCCCGATTCTGCTCATTTTTTTCACCGGAAAAGAAATAGTCCTTCCTCTATAATGAAATTTGGCCAGTTTTCGGCCAAACTTAGTTAGTTTTCGGTTTTGGGCATGCTGATTGACGAGAACACAATAACGGCTGTCCTGCCAATCAATGCATTGCTTTCCATCCTTCGTTTTTAAAAAGGCGCTAATGTTTCTGTCGCCGTTTTTCACAAGATGCTCAGCCACTTTTTCCAATTCTTCCAGTTCCTCTTCAGCTACATGCCCTGCAGGCACAAGCAAGTACAGCTGCCCCTGCTTTCGGCATGCATCATACCTTCCGATCCGCATCGCGCCTTCTGCCTCTATGCCAAATTGCTCCTTCAGCAACTTCTTAAACATTTTTACCACCTCGTTTGGGAATGGGTCCTTATGGAATATATATGAAAGAGGGCGTCAAAACTTGTTGTTTTCTTGAATAAGACTGAGTGCCATGGAGATATTGATAAAAGGAATGAAATTAATCTCATTTGCCGGCAGCGGGCATATTTTTGCAAAAAAGGGTATATACATAGGGAAAATAAATAGAAAAGGTGACGCCAATGAATAAAGAAGAAAAAGTAGTAAGTATTACAGAACAGACAGCGCGGAAATGGCTCCATGAAAGAGGAGTGGAAATTCAGGATATAGCTGATTTAGTCTTCTTTCTTCAGGAAAAATATCACCCTGATTTAAAGATGGAAGACTGCATTAATAATGTCCAGCGGGTTTTATCAAAAAGAGAAGTACAAAACGCTATTCTGACAGGTATTCAGCTTGATATGCTTGCAGAGGAGAAAAAGCTTTTGGAGCCGCTGCAGTCGATAATCGAATCTGACGAAGGGCTATATGGAGCGGATGAAGTATTGGCATTATCCATTGTTAATGTATATGGATCAATCGGATTTACAAACTTTGGTTATATCGATAAATTAAAGCCTGGCATTCTGAAGGACCTAAACGATAAGAGCTCAGGCAGATGCCATACGTTCCTTGATGATATTGTTGGGGCTATTGCTGCGGCTGCCTCAAGCCGCTTGGCACATAGCGCTGCCCATGTGGAATAGAAAAAGGATGGAGAGCTCTCCATCCTTTTTTATTTTATTTAGGCTACGTTAAAGCATATTGTTGATTTTGGCAGCCTTTTGATTGGATTGGAAGGTGCGAGACTCAAGCGGGAAAAGCGAGTCAAAGGGAGACCCCCGCTGGAGCGTCTTGCGCCGAGGAGCGTCGGACCGCCCGAGGATCGCTGAGTTTCTTGAGCGGAAATCAACAGGCAAGTTTAACAGAGCCTTTATTTGAAATCCCATTCTGCTAAAGAATCAAGCACAAATGTCGGCTTTTTTTCGTAGCCCTTAAGTAATTCTTTCGTTGTTACACCTGTATGGACAAGCAGTGTATCCATGCCCGCGTTCATGCCTGCCAATATATCCGTATCATAGTTATCGCCCACCATAAGCGTTTCTTCCTTCGCTGTGCCCAGCACCTTTAAAGCCTGCTCCATAATAATCGACTCAGGTTTGCCGATAAACACAGGCTGGGTCTGAGTTGATACAGTGATGACAGAAGTTAAAGAACCATTCCCTGGCAGCAGCCCTCTTTCAGTTGGAATGGCAATATCACCGTTTGTAGAAATGAATGTGGCTCCATTTCTAACGGCCAGACAGGCGACTGACAGCTTTTCATAGTTGATGGAGCGGTCAATCCCTACCACTACATAATCGGCCTGCTCCTCAGCAAAGCTTAATCCTTTTTCAGCCAAAGCTTCACGGATTCCTTCCTCTCCAATCACATAAACAGATGCATCATTTTTCTTTTCATATATGTAGTTGGCAGTTGCCATGCTTGTTGTAAAAACCTGTCCCTCTTCTGCCGGAATGCCAAACTTAACAAGCTTATCCGCTACCTGTGCAGGTGTTCTTGAAGAATTGTTTGTCACAAACAAATACGGCAAGCCATACTCACGCAGCTTGTTCACAAAGTCAGCAGCCTCGCTGATCAGCTCTGTCCCGCGGTACATCGTGCCATCCAGATCTATTAAGTAGCCTTTATATTTTTTCAAAACGATCACTCCCAAATTTATCATGGCCAAATTTATTATTTGTATGAGATTGGTTTTTTACCTACGTAAAACGCCCATAAAAGTTATCTTAAAGGATAGTAGGGATTTGTGCAATTTTTCACGATTAGATCGAATCTCAAATTAGGGTAAGACTGTGTCTACATCTATAAAAACATTTGGGTCCCCTACTTCTTCTAAAATCCCTTTCTCGGGCTCGTTCATTCCAGTTGGTTCCACTCATCACTCAAAACTGGATTTCAAGAGATCTATTCGCTTCGATTAGTTCCGATCATCCAGAAAATAGAGCTTTCATCGGCTCTATTCCCTTGATTAGTTCCGATTATCCAGTAGAAAGAGCTTCCAGCGGCTCTATTCCCCTCGATTAGTTCCGATTATCCAGTAAATAGAGTATCCAGCGGTTCTATCCCCTTCGATTAGTTCTGATTATCCAGTAAAAGAACTTTGATCTCATCAACCTGCTCAAAAAGAAAAAACTCCTTCAGCAGGAGCCACACTAGTCTTGGGTGATTATATAATGGCAGCAGCCGTCACCAGCTGCCATGCAGGATTTGATTTCAACTTCATTGGTATCAAGAAAGTCTTTGATAAATTCTTTTTCAGATTTGCATATTTGTTTAAATTCTGCCGCTGTTTCGATATAGGGGCAGTTGTATTCTTTCAGGTGGATTTGCCCTTCTTCTTTTCGAATTTCGGGCATAAAGCCTTCTATCGATTGGATTTCTGTTAGGATTTCCAGTTTTTCCGCAAAGGTTTTCTCGGATGTTTGAATTTCATACTGCTGTACCAGGCGGTTTTTTCGTCTTGTGAACAATTCTGTGATTAAGCTTTCCTGCCCCATGCTTTTTAGTTCTTTTAACAGCTCGACACTCAACTGTTTGTATTTTTTTGGAAACAAGTCTTCGCCTTTTTTTGTAAGCTGATAAAGTTTTGAAGGGCGTCCCTTTGTTTGCCTTAAAATAACTGACTCTATATAAGCGTCCTTTTCAAGAATTTGGATATGCCTTCTTACTGCCATTTCGGTTATCCCTAATTCGCTGGCCATTTCGATAATTGACAATCTTCCGGATGTCTTGATTAATCGCAGGATAAGATCTTTAGTAGATTTTGCTCCAACAAGCATGAAATTCACCGTCCTTCCTTTTATATTAGCTTAAAACTGCAATCCATCACAATTATTTATATGTTAGATCCGTCCAGCTAGAAAAAAAAGACCGGATTGCTCCGATCTTTTATTGCGGTTTAAAAGCAGAAACCGGCCCTAATTCACTGATTAAATATTCCCTTACACGGCCCGGGAATTCTTTTATCATCGGCAAATGTTTGCTGAATGCCGCTTTAACTTCCTCATGATTAACATTTGTATAGCTTTGAACGAGCATTTTACGGTATGTAATCACTTCTTTAAAACTTTCGCCCATCTCTTTGCTGATTACTTTTTCATCGTCAAGAATGTCGACAATATCTTCGTAGCTGCCTGGATCCCTCATGATAAAGCCGTCAATCATTGTATTCCCTATATCAAGGATGGCTTCGATCATAATTTGGGCGATGCGCTCCAGCGCTGCCTTTTCAATAGGGGATGTCCACTCTTTCACATCTTCAAAAAGGGAGATTTGCTGTTCCAAGTAGTTAAGCGTATCTTCTATTTTTTCCCTGTCTACGAAATACATAGTGCTTTCTTCCTCCTAGAAGATTTCAGGCTCCTTATTAAAGTATCTGGCCGAGCGTAAAAGTATCCCTGTGCTAAATCGACCTTGTTTCTGGAGAGCACAGACGCTTCCCCTTCATTTTCTATTCCCTCGGCAACAACTAGAGAGCCCGCTTCTTTTGCTACTAAAAGAAGGCCCCTCAGCATGGATTCTTTAATTCCGTTTGAATCAATGCCCTGAATGACGGAACAGTCGATTTTAATAATATCCGGCATAATCTCACTTATGGAATGCAAACTAGCGTAACCTGCGCCAGTGTCATCCACAGCCACCCGAAATCCCAAAGTTCTTAGTACCCTTATATTGTATATAAAGTTTCCCATCCCTTCAATGGAATCCTGCTCTGTAACTTCGAGTGTAATCCGGCTGGGAGAGATATTTTTATTTTAGCGGGCAGCACAAGTTTTCCCCATTTGCCAATCGTGTTTATTTTCTTTATGCACCGACGGACCATTACTTTTATTCCTCTCGGCTGTCAGCATCTGCACATCCTAAAAAAACGTTTTCTGCCTATGTATTATATTATATCACAATATTTTGAATTTAATATTTTTTCCTGCAATAGAATTATTTATGAACTGGAATATTGTCGAATTTACCGGAATGACATTCAGTATTATGAATAATTCTGATAAGATAGTATAGGAAACGGAAGCTGCATGCTATGCAAGAATTATATGTAAGCGCATCAGCCTATATGGCTGTAATTTTACAAACAAAAAAGATAGAGTATATTTAACGGGAGGGAAACCTGGTGGAACGTGAGCTGGCTTTAGAGATTGTCCGTGTCACGGAAGCTGCCGCACTTGCATCCGCTCAATGGATGGGCAGGGGGAAAAAGAATGAAGCAGACGGTGCTGCCACAGCAGCCATGCGCGGAATGTTTGATTCAGTAAATATGGAAGGCGTTGTCGTCATTGGAGAAGGAGAACTGGACGAGGCTCCTATGCTTTATATTGGCGAGAAGCTTGGCACAGGCATGGGACCCAAAGTAGACATAGCCGTTGATCCTCTAGAGGGTACAAGCATTGTGGCAAAAGGGCATAACAACGCAATGGCGGTTATCGCTGTAGCAGATAAAGGTACATTGCTGCACGCGCCTGATATGTACATGGAAAAGATCGCAGTCGGAAAAAAAGCGGCCGGGAAAGTGAGTTTGCTTGATCCAATCGAGAAGACCATTGACATTGTAGCCGAAGCAAATAATAAGCGTGTCCAGGATCTGACGGTTATTATACAGGAACGGGACCGCCACGAAGATTTAATTGAAAGAATCCGGGCTAAAGGCTCCCGCGTTAAATTATTTGGCGATGGTGATGTTGGCGCCGCAATTGCGACTGCACTGCCACATACAGGGATTGATTTATTCGTCGGCATTGGCGGCGCTCCTGAAGGGGTTATCTCGGCTGCAGCCTTAAAAGCGCTCGGCGGAGATATGCAGGCACGTCTAGTCCCTTATACAAAAGAGGAAGAAGAACGCTGCATTGGGATGGGCCTAAAGGATCCGCGCCAGCTACTATTCCTTGACGACCTTGTTTCTGGTGATGACGCGATTTTTGCTGCAACAGGCGTTTCAAGCGGAGAATTGCTTGATGGGGTTCGCTTTCTTGGCGGTGATTTAGTTGAAACACACTCTATTGTTATGCGTTCCAAAACCAAGACTGTTCGCTACATAACGGCGCACCATCATCTTGAGCATAAGCCTCATCTCGTGATGCTGTAAATGCCCTGCTGAGATAGCGCCTAAAATTATTCCACAAAGAGGAGAGTGCAAATATGGCTGAACGTTTTTTCTTATACGATGACCTGGAAAATACAAAAACCCGGTTTGTCAGCTTTATGGGTGAAAATCAGCGATTTGATCTCGCAATTATTCGTTCTGATCGTTATTATGGCAAACAATTGGTCCTTGATATTCAGGGAAGCCGCTTCGCGATCATTGGGGAAGATGACTTGAGGGAAGAAGGCTACCTGGAGCATGTATTTCAGCTCTCAGAAGAAGATGCCGAAGAACTGCGGTCATTTCTGATGGAAATCGTTTAATATTAAATAATAAACAAATACTAAAGGAGAACCCTTGTATAAAGGGTTCTCCTTTTTTCATTTTGTATTGAACAGTCTCTATACAGATAGTTCATAAGGAGTGAAAAGCATGGACGACAAAGAAAGAAGGACCTATACAGACTTTTCAAACGTGGAAACCCAAAGGAACTTCCTTATTCCTGAAGACCTGCCGGAAGGGCCCTATGGCGCCCCCAGGAATGCAGATGAGCCAGTAGAAAATAAAAGCACTCCTTGGCAGGAAGGACAGCGTTATTACAGTGCGTTCAACTATGAATTTAAGTCCCTTCATCAAAACCTGCCGCGGCAGATGGACGGGGCGCATCCTCCCCACGATGATCCGGATAAAAATGAAGAACCGCCATATACAGAAACTTAAAATCAGATAAAGAAAAGGGCCGGGTTTCCCCCGAGCCCTTTTTTAGCTTTTTACCTTCTTAACAACAAAATAGGCACAGCCAAAGTTACAGAATTCGTACAGATATTCTGTTAATGTGCTGATTTTTGTATCAAAGGATGCTTTCTGATTTTGGTCATCAAAAAAACCGCGGAGACGAAGCTGGCCATAACCCCAGTCGCCAACAATGTAATCATATCTGGATAGGATTTCACTATATCTCCCCCGGAAAGCTTCTTCATTAAAGCCGTCCCGCTGTTCCTCGATTACTTCATAACAAATATTATTAATGCAAACCATCTTTTTCACCTCAACTTAACAGCGTATGTACCAGTATTATATTGAAAAATTACGGGATATGAAAACTGAGTCTGAATGTCCTACTTAAATTATAACTGATTCCCCATCAATTACTAAGAGAAAAAAATTTGCGGGTGGCAATTCTATAGATGAGGAGGTGTTTATAGTGAAAAAATCACTAATCATTCTTGGAATTTGCGGTATGGCTGCCCTGACAGCATGCCAAAACAATGCTGCAAGAGAAGATATTTACGAAGAAAGCGGTAATACCATTAACGTGAATGACCAGCGTGCAGATTTATATAACCGGGATATGGGCAACGGCAGAAACGGACGAAACAATGTAGGCGAAGACTTCGGATATGTTCGCCACCAAAAAAGCCCGATCATGGGGGACAATGTCTCCGCCGACCATTATGCAGCGATTGACCGCGAACAAGTTGCTGATATTATCGGCAAATACTGTACTGAAGTTCCAAATGTCGATGATGTTTCTACCCTTGTTACAGATGAAGAAGTCTTGATTGTGTATGATACAGATACTGAAAACCGCAATCAAACAGCCGACCAGATCAAGAAAATGGCTATGTCGGTTGTACCTAGATGGTACCATGTATATGTAAGCGATGACACTTCTTTAAGAAAAAATGTGGAAAACTTTGCAACTGTTGATTCTGATGGGCGCAATGCAGAAAATGGCATTAACCAGCTAATCAAGCAAATGCTGAATTCGCCTCAGGGTGAAAAAATGAGTGAAAGCGAAAATGAAAACGGTGAAATGCAAGGAGAAAGAAATGATGACATGGATAAGGACGACCTCGGCGAGTCTGTCCGCAAAGCAGGCAATCGTTAATAGAAATGCGGAGAGCACCTTATATCTGCAACAAGCCTAAGACGAGCGCTGGCAGAAGGCGCTCTTCGAAGGTGGTGCTTAGGGACTATAAGCATAAGATGATTCCTGTAAGAAGTCGTTTTTTCCTTCTGGAGAGAAGCGACTTCTGAACTCGAGCCCTTGGAAGCCCCAGCAGCCAAGCTTTAGACCTCGAGCTGTGGTCCTTTTAGGTAGACAACATACAAAATTGAAAATAATTCTTACTTTTTAAAAAAGAGTCCAGCGATATGGCGCTGAACTCTTTTCTATTAGATTACGCTTCCTTAACTTCTTGTTCTCCCATTAGCTGCTTCTGTTTGGAAGCGGCATTTACCTGCTCGTCTGCATGGTAAGAAGAACGCACAAGCGGGCCTGCTTCACAGTGGCTAAAGCCTTTGCTCATAGCAATTTCTCTTAGCTCCTGGAATTCTTCTGGAGTATAATACTTCACAACTTTTATATGTTTCTTGGATGGCTGCAGATACTGGCCAATAGTCATGATATCAACGTCATGTGCACGCAGGTCATCCATTACTGCAATAATTTCTTCTTTTGTTTCCCCAAGGCCAATCATTAAGCTGGACTTCGTCGGGATATCAGGCTGCATTTCTTTGGCACGCTTTAAAAACTCAAGAGAACGCTTGTATTTTGCACGGGCTCTAACTCTTGGTGTAAGACGTTCAACGGTTTCAATATTGTGGTTAAGGATATCGGGACGGGCATCCATTAATGTTTTCAGGTTTTCGTAAACCCCGCCCATATCAGATGGCAATACTTCAATCGTTGTAAACGGACTTTTTCTTCTGATTGCACGGACTGTTTCAGCGAAAACAGCTGCACCGCCGTCTTTTAGATCGTCTCGCGCCACTGCAGTTACAACAGCATGCTTTAGGTTCATCAGCGCAACCGAATCTGCTACGCGTTCCGGCTCCTGAAGATCCAATTCTGTTGGCAGGCCCGTTTTAACCGCACAGAAGCGGCAGGCACGTGTACAAACATCCCCGAGGATCATAAATGTTGCAGTTCTTCTTACTGCCCAGCATTCGTGGATATTTGGGCATTTGGCCTCTTCGCATACAGTATGTAGGTTTTTCTCTCTCATCATCTTTTTTAGGCCATTATAATTTTCGTTCGTATTCAATTTTATTTTCAGCCATTCGGGCTTGCGCAAGTACTCTTCTTTTTTGCTCATTTTCCCACTCCTTAGAAAATCATAAGCGCAGTTATCATGCGCCGAAGCTTATACGTATAAAAAAGCCAGTCCTAAAAAATTTCCGACTAAGCTGATTAGGCTTCACCTGATGCCACTTTATCATAATGAATTAAAGAGGACAAGCCGAAGATATTGGGATTACCATTAATTGATATTTATTAAATTTTCCATTACTCACAAACTATATAGGCAGACCATATAAGAAGGGAGGATTTCCGTGCGGATATTACTAACCGCTGCTGCGGCCTTATCGTTTTTTCTGACTTCTTTTTGTACAGTAAGCGCTCAGGAAAATCAGGCTGATCCATATAAGCAAAGGATGGAGCTATATAAAAAAGTTGAAGCCATCACAAATATTCCCTGGTACTACCTTGCCGGAATTGACCAGTATGAACGGAATGTCAGGCAGGCCAGAAGGGATATACCAAAAGCAGAGGGCATTACCGGGATTTATTTTAAGCCTGAAGAATGGACTGGGATATTAAATCCAAATCCAAGTGATGAGAATCCTACATCCATCCAATTTTTCGATGGAATTGGAATCGACGGGGATGGGGACGGAAAAGCCAGCCTGAAAAGCGATGAAGATGTTCTTCATTCCTTTGCAAATTTCCTTCTCTCCTATGGTACCGACCATGACAATTTAAAAATCGGATTGTGGAATTATTATAAGCGCGATAAAACGGTTGGGATTATAATTGGAAAAGCACAAGTGTATAAGCACTTTGGACGCCTTAACCTCGACGACCACGCCTTTCCCGTTCCTTTAAGGAGCAATTACAGTTACAGAAATACATGGGGGGACGCAAGGGGCTGGGGCGGAAGAAGAATTCACGAGGGAACCGATATATTTGCCAATTATGGAGTGCCTGTCCGTGCCACATCCTATGGTATTGTGGAAATGAAGGGCTGGAACAAATATGGGGGATGGAGAATCGGCATTCGCGATATAAATAATAACTATCATTACTTTGCTCACTTAAGCGGTTTTGCCAAGGACCTAAAACTCGGGCAAATCGTTGAGCCGGGAATGCTGATCGGCGGAGTTGGAAGCTCAGGCTATGGCCCGCCGGGTACTTCAGGAAAATTCCCTCCTCACCTCCATTACGGTATATATAAAGATAACGGTTATACTGAATGGTCCTATGATCCATACCCGCACTTAAAGTTATGGGAAAGACAGGACCGGATAAAGGCAAGAAAAAAGTAGCATAAACTAAAAAGGACTGCCCTTTCATTAGGGACAGTCCTTCTCTTTAAAATTACTTAGCTTTTTTTGCTTTAGCAACTGCATTCATAATACTAGCAGCAAGGCCGCCCCAAATAATGAGCATCCCAATCACCATCATTGTAATTGCGCTTCCGGACATTATTGAGATACCTCCTTCTTCTCAGGGATTTCAAGCGTATTTTTTTGCCATTTGATGGACATGAAGACAAACCCAAGGACAATCGCTCCGATTGCTACTCCCCAGCCGGAATATAGCAGGAAGCTAGTAGGATATCCTTCATAATTGTCTTTAATGTTGGTAATGATATTTTGAACCATCATATAACCTAAAACTACTGGAGTAATGATGCCCAAGCACACTCTCCACCAGCCGCCAAGGCGAATGTCGGACATGCTGTCCGCATGGTTTTGAAGATTCTTTAGCTCTTTCAGTACCCAAGCTACAATGACAACTTCAACCAGGCCTGCAAGCGCAACGCCGAATTGGTTGATGAAATAATCGGCCGCATCAAGGAAGTATAAACCGCCCTGAGTGGCAAACAAGATCGAAATAACTGCAGATAATCCTCCACCGTATAAAACCGCTTTTGCACGGGAAACCTTGAATTTGTCCTGTACCCCAGCAACAAACGTTTCCACGATTGAGATTAATGAAGACAATCCTGCAAGCACTAGACAGATGAAGAATAGTGAGCCGAAAAGGCCGTTTAATGCAGGGAATTCATTGATGATCTGCGGGAAGACAACGAATGCCAAACCTACACCGCCAGCTACAACTTCACTGACTGGAACTCCAGCTTGATTTGCCATAAATCCAAGAGCAGCGAATACTCCGATACCGGCAAGCAACTCAAATCCTGAGTTGGCAAAGCCTGTAATAAAGGCATTGTTGGTAATATCCGTTTTCTTTGGAAGGTAGCTTGAGTAAGTTACCATAATAGCAAAGGCAATGGATAAACTGAAGAAAATTTGTCCATAAGCTGCTACCCAAACTTTTGGACTGGCGATCTGGCTCCAGTCGGGCTTGAAGAAAGCATCAAGACCCTGTGCAGCACCTTCCAATGTAAGAGCGCGAACTACGATAATTAAGAATAAGATAACAAGTGCAGGAATAAAGATTTTGTTCGCGATTTCAATTCCTTTTTTAACACCTTTAAATAGAACACCAAGTGCAATGACCCAAACGATAACCAATGGAATAAATACGCCTGGAACAATTGATCCAACCTGACCAGGAGCTTCAGCTAAGTTTAAATAGCTTCCGAATAAGAATCCCTCAGGATCATCTCCCCATTTCAGGCTGAATGAAAAACCTGCGAATGACATTGCCCAAGCAATGATAACTGCATAATAAGTCGAAATAACAAATGAAACGGCTACCTGCCACCAGCCAATCCACTCGTATTTTTTGCTTAATCTTGCGTAAGACAGCGGTGCAGAACCTCGATATTTATGGCCAATTGTGAATTCCATGACCAGTAAAGGAATCCCTGCTGTCAATAATGCAAATAAATAAGGAAAGAAGAACGCTCCTCCTCCATTTTCATAGGCTACTGCCGGGAATCGCCAAATGTTTCCCAAGCCGACAGCCGAACCTACAGCAGCTAAAATAAAGCCTGCCCTTGTACCCCACTGTGGACGATTATCCATAGTATTTTCTACCCCCTGTAAATAAATTACTTTATTCCCAATTAAAAAGAAGAATGGGAACTTTTTATATTTTCAGATAATTCTATCTAACATAAAACTAGTATAGCTATTTTTTTAAATTCTGTCAAAACATTATTTTGGGAATAATGATATTTTTCGAAATCCTTTAACCAAACACTCTACTAAAGTAAAACCTCTTTCAAAATTAGTATTTTTCTATTTTAATTTCCAGCTAAAGCCACTGCACTAGAATCTATTTTACCAAAAGTTAATCTATTCGAGTTTATTTTTTGTCCACACCTCCCTTAATAAACTTTATTCCCGTAAGCCAAAAACTTTCATTAATTATTCAGAAAATTCAAATGTTATTCCCTTGATTCCATATAATGGCATATAGTGAAAATTTCGGACGAGTTTCCAATATTGAACTTGTTTGGTTTGTCAAGACCCGGGAATAAAACCAATGTGCTTCACTTTAACAAAAACATTTAAAGCGTAAAGCGCAACTTTACCTATAGGAGGTTATACAAATGGATGCCAATATTATCGGAGTTTATAATTCACAGCGAGAAGTAGTAGATGCAATTCAGGAACTGCAGAATGACGGATACCCAGTTCAGGACTTATCCATCATTGCGCAAACAGAACATCTAGATTCATCTCTTGAAGATAAAACAGGTGTTCACACAGAGACCTTCGAAACAAAGGATAGAGACAGCAGTGAAAGCGCAGGATTCTTAAACAGCTTAACTTCATGGTTTGATGATGATCGTACAAATCAAGGGTTTACAGTGGAAAAATTCAGAGAACTGGGCATGTCTAACGATGAAGCCCGCAAATACGAAACATATGTGAATGAAGGAAAAATCATCTTATATAGCGACAGAATGGATACTGCAACAGGGTTCACAACAGACAGAACAACTGAAGCTAGAATGGAAAGCACTTATACGGATGGTTATGACCAGCGAAATGGTCTAATTGAAGATGAAGAGCAATCACTAAAGCTTCGTGAAGAACAGCTGGATGTGACGAAGAATCGTGTCCAGGCTGGAGAAGTGGAACTCCATAAAGATGTTGTTGAAGAACAAAAAACCGTCAACATGCCGGTTGAGCATGAAGAAGTATATGTAGAAAGAAGAAAAGTGGATGATCCGACTGCAGCAAGTACTTCACCAATTGAGGATGATGAAACGATCCGTATTCCGATTACAGAGGAACGAGTGGAAGTTTCAAAAAAACCTGTCGTAACGGATGAAGTTGTTGTCGGCAAGCGTGAAGTACAGGAAACACAGCAGGTAACGGAGAATCTAAAAAAAGAAGAAGTTCATCTAGAAGGCGGCCGTGAGTACGTATCTGAAGAAGATAGGGACTTTCCGGTTAATAGAAGAGATAACGATAAATTGTAATAGGGTAAAGGGTCTCCGTAAAGGAGATCCCTTTTTATGTGGCAAGGGGGCTTACAATTTAAACTATATCTGGATGAAATAAAGGTTACCCATATAAAAAGGCTCTCTCATAAAGAGAAAGCCCTTTTTAAAGAGATATATTTTAGCTTGCCGTTTTTTCTTGCATTGTGCCATCTTTTTTATTGCCTGCTGCCAGTGCAAAGGCAATTACCAGGATTGCAACAGCCAGCAATGCGAAGATTGTACTTCCTGTAAAACCGATGATCAGGTATCCGACAGATGCGATCCCTGCTGAGATCAGCGCATATGGAAGCTGCGTCATCACATGGTCAATATGGTTGCATCCCGCCCCTGTTGAGGAAAGAATGGTTGTATCAGAGATAGGTGAACAATGGTCGCCAAATACTGCCCCTGCAAGCACTGCTGCCATTGCCGGCAATAATAGATTGATGTCCGTAGCAGCAGCAATATCACCCGCGATCGGAAGCAGGATGCCGAATGATCCCCATGAAGTCCCCGTACTGAACGCCATGATTCCTGCGATAAGGAATAGGATGATAGGAAGCCATGAAGTACTCATATTTGAGCTTTCAACAATCCCGGCTAAGTATGTCCCAGTTTCAAGACGGCCAATCAGATCAACGATCGCCCAAGCAAATAATAAGATATAAACGGCCGGAAGCATGGACTTGATGCCTTCCCATACTCCTCTTCCGAAAACATTTGAATGAATTCCTTTTAATACAAACGCCTGGCGGAGGAATAAAGCCATTGTGACAAACAGCCCGATTAGTCCTCCAAGGATAAGTGATTTCGAAACATCTGTGTTTTCAAAGATTTGCAAAATCGTTGGGTTTCCTTCAACTGCTTGTGAACCCGTCCAGATCATTGCGCCTACTGTACCAATTACAAGAGCAACAATCGGCCATACAAGATCACCGACAGAGCCTTTTGTGCTTGTTGGAAGGTCATCTTTTAGTTCACCAGGTGCAGGCTTATCGGGATCCATGACTAACCCTTCTTCAACAGCACGCTTTTCATGAACCTTCATTGGCCCAATTTCAATTCTTCTTAATGCAACGATAAACACAATAGCCAAAGTAGCCCAAACATAAAGATTCATTGGAATCATCTGAATGAAAGCCGAGAATGCAGAATACTCGGTTACATTATGGGCAGCAAGGATGGTGCCAATCAAAGCAATGATGTAGGCTCCCCAGCTTGAAACCGGCGAAACAACACAAACAGGTGCTGAAGTTGAATCAATCAGGTATGCCAGCTTTGCACGGGAGACACGCTGGCGGTCCGTAATCGGACGTGAAATCTGCCCGACTGCCAGAGCATTGAAATAGTCGTCAATAAATATGATAATTCCTAAAACAGCTCCAACAATCTGTGCGCCTGCACGGGTTTTTACCCGCTTCATCGCCCATTCGCCAAATGCGCGGCTTCCACCTGAGATCGATATAAATGCAGTAATAACTCCTAATACAAGCAAGAATAAAATAATATAAACATTCCAGGTGTTCAGCTCTCCGTCTGAAACAAAAATTCCTTTTACTGCATCAAAAATAATGCTAAATGTTTCTGTAATGCTGAATTCAGCCAGCAACAGGGCTGCTGTGACGATCCCCACTCCCAATGATAGCAGAACGCGCCTAGTCAGGATGACCATTGCGATGGCTACCAGTGGCGGCAGCAGGGAGAAAATCGTGTTTTCCATTACTTGTCCTCCTCTTGAATTGGATATAGTGTCCAGCTCCAGGCGCCATCGGCTCTCGGGTCTAAGCCAATCCGTCAAGAAGGTTAAAGAACAACCTTCATGCCCGCTTGTCTTATGCTTGAGGCCCGCAGGATGGGGTCATGCAGACGTTGCCACAGGACGTGGCGTTTTTAGTCTGCGTTCACCTTAAGCGGGCGCCTTCCGCTTTTCGCTAGGGGGAACAACGTGGATGATGACAGAGTCAAATAAAAAAAGAGTAACGATAGAGAAAAATCTATCATTACTCTTTTGAAGTAATTAGTTTCTCCATCACGATCTGTAGCTCCCCATTATGAAGGCTATTACAAAGTATATTCATACTTTCCCCCCATAATGACAGTGTTACTCCTATTCGAAGTAACCCCAGCAAAATAAGTGCTGACCCATTTATTCTGCTTCGGCAAAATTCCCTTTCAGCTGTGGTCATGGTTGTCATCCTCACACAGCCTACTCTTGAATCCTGCGCCTCTACCCCATCGGATATGATAAGGTTTTTTATGCAATTGTATTTAAAAGTATAGCAAAATACTAATATCTTGGCAAGCTTTTATTGTCCTGCAGGAACCTCTATGGAAGGTGAAGTATCACCGCCGCCATTATAAAATTGCGGGACTTTTCCTGGGTAAATTCCATAAGCTGCAAGAACATCTTCTTGAACAGTAATAATTTTGGTCGCAAAAGGAATAATGATTTGAACCTGTACATCCAAACGGACCAGTACCTTCACTTCAACATTATTGATGCCGTGGTCCTTTGTTTCGGTAATGAAATTGGATGTAACGGAACCAACTGCATTAAATTTGACTGGTATCCTCGGTCCCAAGTTACCGAGCAACGCATTATTAGTTGCCTGGCCAAGCGGCACATAATATACTATGCCATTTGAACTCTGTTTTTGTTCCGTATTTATTTCAACGTCTGTGAAAGACTCTAACGCATCAAGGTCTCCCTTCTCTGCTTTCTTAATATTATCCTGAACGAGCTCGGTCACTTCCGCTTTCACTCTATTCAGCTTTTCAACATTGATGCTCACTACTCCGCTCTCGCTAGCTTCAAACATATCTTCCAAATCCATAACATTTGTTATTTTTTTATTAATCGCATTATTGATAACCAATGATGCGATTTTTCTTGTCTGAGAATCAGCATAGCTCATGAGTGTGGGCTTAAGTCCTTCATTAATAATCCATAGGCCGGCAGCTGTTGAAAAAACAAAAAAGACGAAGGTCAGCAGAAAAACATACCGAAACGGCAGAGGACCTTTCCGGGGCAGCCGGCCGCGAAATTTTGCCAAAACAAATCCCCCCTTTACAAGCTATATGTATGCTGTAAAGGAGGGAACTAGGCTCAAAAATCCAAAATAGTTTATTGTTTTACAAAAGTAGTATCACAGCCTGTGATCACGAAATTCAGCTCAGTCCTTAAATCTACTTCATACGGGTTCGTACAGCTGCCTCTTTCCTCTAAAATGCGAATAACCGGTCTGTCGCTCAACCCTGGATTTTGCCTGCAGACTACCCCTTTTCTTCCGTCGTTTAATTCTACCGTTATTCCCACTGGGTAAATCGCAACCGCTTGGCGGAAGGACTCGATTAGCTTTGTTTCAAAAAGCGTGCCTGCTCCGCCGTATAAAATCTCCAGCCCCTCATGCGGAAGCATCGCCTGCCTGTAAATACGGTTGGAGGTTACCGCATCAAATACGTCCGCCACGGCTATAATTTTTCCATAGGCATGGATCTGTCCTCCTTGCAGGCCTCTCGGATAGCCTGAGCCGTTAAGCCGCTCGTGATGTTGAAATGCACAATGGGCAACAATAAGCGGTATAGTCTGGACTCCCCTTAAAATATTAAAGCCCTCTTCAGGATGTTTCTTTATCTCACCAAACTCCTCAGCGGTTAATTTGCCTGGCTTTAGCAAAATATCGGCAGGAATCCTCATTTTTCCGACATCATGCAAAATAGCCCCCAGACCTAAAGTTTCCAGCTCCTTTGGCGCCATTTTCATCTCCATGCCGATCGCCAGAGAATAGAGGGTTACATTAAGGGAATGGGTGAAAATATAGTGATCATAGGTATAAACATCAGAAAGAATCGTCAGCAGCTCTTTGTTTCCCCTTACTTCCCCCAGCAGCAGGCGGATTAATTCAGAGAACCGCTTAGAAGCTTTCTCAATCACTAAGGAGCTTGTTAAATTTCTGTCTTCCTCCACTTGCTGGAAAACGGATTCAATCGTTTGAATGGCCTCCTTGCGCATTTGGGGCGGAAGAGGATCCTTGTATTGAATATCCTCGGTGCGGTGATCCTTTACATAAATATAGGTGATCCCCATTTCCTGCAGCCTTCTAATCAGCCTCTCAGCCAGTTCCACCCCTTCATTCAAGAGAACCTGCCCTTTATCATTATATATAGCCTTGGCCAGAACGCTGCCAGCCTCAATCGTTTCTGTTGCAGCTAATCTCATATGTATCTCCTGTATCCATTTTTTGAAGTTACGCCCTTTTTAATCATATCGGGTCTTTATAGGGTTTATTTACATTATACGACAAAATTATCAAGGTTTAGGTGAAAAGGTCAGTTCAATGAGATGGGATCGGAAGCTTGTATGTGACTTTTCTGCCGGATTTTTGGGTGGTTTTTGGATTTACGTGCGCATAGCTGGGGTTTATATGCGGATAAAGGATTTTTATGTGCGGATAAATTTATTTGTGTGCGCATAGGCATTATTTATATGCGGGTATGCTTTTTCAAACGGATTGGGCAGACTATAAAGATATTTTTTACCTAATGAAAAAAGGCAGCCCTTATACGGGATGCCTTTATAGCATTTTCAGAAGGGCTTCCCTTCCGATTGTTCCTTTATGGATGCCAAGCTCTTCAGCTTCGTAAGTGACAGACTCGAGAGGCGCATTTAGCAGCTGCTCAATTGTCTTTACGCCAACTGCCCTGCCAGCTATGATTTTGCGGTCCTTCAGCTTTTCATTAAGCAATCCGACATCCAGCGCACCGCACATAATATATCCCTTAACACTGGTTACAACAAGTAAATTTGTTTTCGGCAATTGCACTGAAATACTTAAAAAAGTATGGCCATCTATATCAATCGGCTTCAAATCAATCAATTTTTCCGCCTCCCCTTTCCCTTTTCCATTACACAATATGTGCGGACAAGGAAAAGCGTGTATTTTAAAAGCGAAAAGCACCAGGTACCTATACCAGTTGGCTGAAGTGGTATAGGTGCCTGGCACCTGCTTAAAATAAATCGAGCTGTCTGGGAGCCAGCTGTTCGTACTCTATGTTCAGTAAATCGATCATTTGTTTTGCATTGTCTGCTGCATCGCCGCCTGAGTTGTTGTTGAATACGACGAATACATTTTTACAGGCTTTCTCAAGCTCTTTTAGGTACTCTGCCCATTCAGCAAGCTCTTTATGGTTGTAGCGATAAAGATAACGGACTTCGCGCCAGTTATCTGCATTTTTTTTCTGCCAGCCATGAAAATTGCGGCCATGGAAGCGAACAAGCACTTTTTCAGGGCTGGTGGTTTCCAAAACGGCGGGAATGGAACCCTCGCCAGCCTGGGGTTCATCACAAATGCTGTGAATCCAGCCTTCCTCTCTCATAAATTTTAGTGTACTTTCTTTAAACTCTGGCCTGAACCAAGATTGATGCCTGAACTCAAGTGCACATGGCAGATCGCCCATCTGTTCTTTGCACCAGCGCAGATAGTCGACATTTACCTTTTTGCAATCGAACCAGGGTGGGAATTGGAACAGGACCATGGCGAGCTTGCCAGCTTGGATATATGGCTCTAAAGAATCTTTAAAGGCCTCAAACATCTCTTCTTTGCTTTCAAAGGGTATTTCTCCTCTCTGATGCCCAGTCATGCCCTGATAGGTTTTTACAATAAAATGAAAGCCTTCTGGGGTGTCTTTTACCCATTTGGTGGAATTACGCTTTGGCTGAACCGCATAAAAAGCTGAGTCCACCTCCACAGTCGGGAAATGGCCGGCATATTCTTTTAGCTTATCTCTAGGTGAAACATTGCCCGTATATAGGCTATCATGGTCGCCCCAGCCTGTTACGCCTATGATGATCATGGATACACCTCCGTTTTTTTACTTCACTCTTACTTTTAACGGAAATTTCAAAACTGAAACTCTATATGATTATAAGTTATAAAAAGTTTAAATTTCCAAGATTTTAATCAGTTTATCATAGGATTTAAAATATCACTTTTCTAACCTTACTTAAAAATAACAAACGATTAGCTAAGTATTAATTATAAAGAATTCCATGGTCTTGCCCTTTATAAAACAAGACGCTTTCTCCTTAATTCGAAGAAAGCGTCCTGTGGTTAAAAAATATTCTTATTTTGTTACTCCTCTGTTTTACCCTATATTGTGCAGGTGCCATCTCTTATAGATTTAAACGGAAAAGGTATAAGCTTGATGAACGTTTTGATGCTTTTGCATTATTTTTATTAATCTATTTATTCATTTTTCTACCTTGAGTCTGGAATTGTCTAATCTTAACTTTCACATTAATATCAATTGAAGCTTCAGGAAACCGTTCCTCCCAATTTTTTTTTACTTTTTTCCACACTTTCGGTTGATTGATTCGTAAACTCTCTCCAAATCCAGCGACATCTACTTTTAATTCTTTTTGGGTCTTGGCTAATCCTGCTTCCATTAATCGCATAAATTCTCTTTCAACTTGCTTTTCTGCATTCCGAATAAACTTCTCATTAAAAGCATCACTTTTGGGAATCCAATCTTCAGATAATCGGCCTTCAGTATTAATGTTTACTGTATACGAAATGTCCTCTCCATTTACCTTAGACTTAATAGAACTTTTTAAGCGATCAATTTCATATGAAATGATTTTGTCCGTTTCCTTATCAACTCCTGTTACGGCACCAGCTTTAGCTTCACCTGTAATACAATTAATGCCAAAGGTTTCATCCTCATTAAGCTCCCCAATCATTTTCTGTGTATTCCCTTTGATAACTGCTGCTCCAATGATTTGAACTCCCTCTTTAAATTTTTGTACTTTCTGAACCAAAAAACTTGAACTGGCCGACATTTTTTCCGAGAAATCGCCTAAGGATAATATTGGGGGCATTTTTGCCGTTTTCTTTTCCATATTTTCTGTTATAGACAATAGCTTTAAAGCAGGTACTGGGTCCTTTGTTCCTTTTATGCTTAATATTTCGCTCGCTTTCTCCTCTGAGATCAATACATGAACTGTCCGTCTTATTTCATGGTCGCGAAAGAAAAAATTCAATAATTGTAGCAAATTAATGGATTGTGCCGCTTCCTTACTAATTACCAATACTTTTAAATGGGCATAATTCGGACTGCGACTTGTAACCGTGGAAGCTTCACGGCCCGCTTCAAATAAAGAGGATTCATCCATTGTTAAGTTTTGAAATGGTTCTGCTTGACTGCCGCCGCCTCCATTCTCTCCAGCCAATACTTTAGGTACAACAAATTGAATTGTAAATTCAGGAGTTAGGCGTTTTGCTGAAGATTCTTGATAATCCACTCCAACACCACAAGCTAGACCCATATCTTCAATATCAATGCGATCCCAACACCCTCCCATAAAAAGAATCGAGATGCAGCAGCATGTCATGATGCTTTTTTTAATTCTTCGCATTTCGTTTCCTCCTTATGAAGGCAATTATCAATAAAAGGATGGGGATAATTCCTGCAACTACGATGGCCATGTTACCAATATAGCCACCTAATTTAAAAACTCCATTTATATCTTCCGGATACATCGCACATAGATAAACGAATGGTATAAGACCATACACAAAAGGTTTGTACGCTTTCTTAAAAACTTGACTCAAACCTAAACTAGCAAAATGAAAATTCATAATAAAGGATGTAAACGTTGTAATCACCCAAAGAATGATAAAGAAACTTTCAAACCTTTCCAAAAGGAGAACTTTCATTTCAATTGATTTGACAAGCTCTAGCGTCGGCCATGTTAAAAGCCTGACCTCATCTACTGTTAATGCGCCAATAACAGCTATCACGATCAAAATATACAAAAATAAGGCGATAAATATTCCCACGGCAGCAGCTTTCATAGCTTTTTTCGATTGGTGCATATACGCCATTAAAATAAGATAACTTTCAATTCCAGCAAGAGATAATGTTGTTGGCTTAATCCCTTTGAGAACTGGTATAAATCCACCACCTAAGACAGGGCGAAGATTATTGAAATCAACATTTGTTATGCTAAGGGCTAGCATCAACAGAATAAAAACCAAAACAACCGGAAAGTAAATTTGAAGTAATTTAACAATGGAATAAATGCCACTAATCACGATATATACGCCTACAGCGATATATACAATAATCACTACTTCTATAGGAGTTTTATCTAACAAATAAGCGCGAAGCACTTCAGCCATGGACCGTGCCTGATATCCTGCAACTAATATAAAATACATAATGATAAATAGATTAAAAACGAAACCTGCCCATTTACCAACCAATATAGGACTAAATTGATAAATCGTCATTCCTTTAAATTGGAGACATAACTTGGTTATAAAAAACGCAACAACAATCGATATTCCACCACCAAGGATCATACTGATCCAAATATCCGGCGTTTGAACTTCCTCTGCACTTACGCGGGGTAATGTTACAATTCCAACACCAATGATCGTCATTGTTAAAACGACTGTGGCTTGTATAAATGTAATTTTTTCATTTGAACTATTCACTGTGATCTTCCTTTATTTAATCCGAGTGGAGTCTTTTGGTTTTAACATTTCAGGTCTCTCTTTTATAACACTATATGGTAATCGAAGTATTGCATCCTTCCAATCATTAAATTGATACGGAACAAATGGAGAGGTATAGTCAACACCAAAACTTTTAAGCTTGACAAGATGAATCGTTATGGCCATCGCAAACATAATAATTCCAAATAACCCTAATACAGCAGCTGAAAGCATCATTCCAAAGCGTAAGATACGAATAGCTATAGCCGCCCCATACTGCGGTAAAGAAAAGGAAGAAATTGCTGTTACTGCCACAACAATGACCATCATTGGGCTAACTAATCCCGCTGTAACAGCAGCCTCCCCAATAACAAGTCCTCCTACAATTCCAACTGTTTGTCCAATTGGTTTCGGAAGCCTGACTCCTGCTTCCCGTAATATTTCAATTGTGATTTCCATCAATAATGCTTCCACAATGGTTGGAAAGGGCACCCCTTCCCGACTTCCTGCAATCGAAATGACTAAATCTGTCGGAATTAGCCCTGGGTGATACGAAACAAGTGCTACATATAAAGAAGGACCGAATAACGAGACGATAGCTGCCCCAAACCGCATGAAGCGAATGAGTGTACCAACAAACCACCGTTCATAATAATCTTCTGGCCCCTGAAGCATAGATGTAATCGTGACTGGCAGCAGCAATACAAAAGGCGTTCCATCAACTAAAATGGCTACACGCCCTTCTAATAATCCACTTGCTACTTTATCTGGTCTTTCAGTTGTTAAGAGTTGCGGAAACGGTGATAAAAAGTCATCTTCAATGAACTGCTCAATAATCCCGGATTCAGGTATTTGGTCAATATCAATTTTTTCTAATCGTTTTTTGACCTCTTGGATGATGCTGTCATTTGTAATATCTTTTATATATGCCACCATAACCGGTGTTTGACTTCTGCGTCCGATTGTATATTTGTCTAAAACTAAATGGGGATCTCTAATTCGCTTTCGAATTAAAGACATATTCACAAGAATATTTTCGACAAACCCTTCTCTTGCCCCCCTTACAGTAGCTTCTGTAATTGGTTCTTCAATTTGTCTTGATGGCCATTTTTTTGTTCCAAGTAAAAGGGATGTATCGACGTTATCAATTAGTAATGCCGTATCTCCATTCAAAACCTCCATCACACAGTCTTCTATCTTGTTGTTTTCTTCTACATCCGTTAGCGTTATAACATGGTCTTTAATGATTTCTTTGATGTCAGAGCCGGTAGCCCGGTCTTCTTTTACATAGCATTCTCGCATTTGAAGTTCTAACATGATTGACTTTAATATTTGTTCATGAATTTGCTCTTTATCGGCAAGCCCTTTTATAAATACGACCGCTGCATTTACTTTATATACGTTAATATAAAATCTGCGAATCGCGATATCAGGATTATTTCCTAAGATATTTTGTAATTGCTCGAGGTTAGAATCCAAACTCGATGAAAAGAATACATCCGTTCCATGTGTCTTTACTTGTTGATGACCATTTTTCGTTTGTTTTTTCTTTTTTTGCAACCAAGCCCATCGATTCATCTCCCTCACCTGCTTACATAAAATTTTTTTGAAACGGGTAAGTTTTAAGTTACTTTAGGTGTGGAAATTTTGTTTAAGGGGGGTGCTAAATCCTTAACTAGATTTAGTAGATCGTAACCATTTTGAAACTTTGGAAATAGAATAGGGAATGATAAAAGCTAAACAAGCACCTATGAAATGTTCCCATTTTGGAAGGAAAGAAATTATATTCTCCATAAACTCATCACCTGCTTTCTATTTTCACCCAACACTTTATTTATCATTCATTTCTAAAAAAGATGGAAATCCTATAAAGTTTCCTTGAATGCTTTCCTCAGTTCCCATCAGCTTTACCGGGATTCTTACCGTACCCTCCCTTTTCTAACTGACCGCTACTACTGCCTACACGGTTCGAGACTTGCATTCATATAGACTGCACCTATGTCGGGCCCACATTAAAAACCCGCTTACTGTGGCTGGCAAACGGGATTAAGTGATATATATATCTATTTATAGTTCATACAGACAGGAAAGTATTAAACACCAAAGGGCCGAAGATGCATCATCTCCAGCCCTCGCGTATTTATTGAATTCCCAACTCTGCCAAAATGCTTTCCAGTGTTTTGCCGTCATGTATTTCTTTTGCAGCAGGAGGATTTTCAACAGATTCATTTTGCAGCAAGTAATTCTCTCGCACAAAGACGATGTCCTTTTCATCCACGGTGCCATCAAAATTAATATCGGCTGCACGGCTGTTTGTCTCCCAGGCGTTTTGAATTTCAATTGCGTCTAACACATCAATAACGTTATCCTGGTTAACATCACCAGCCGTAATATGAATCGGATTAACGTAATGATTCATACCATAAAGTTCGCCTTTATATTCAAACCCAATATTTTGTTTGCTGTTAACTTCAAAGTGACCAGGCACTTTGATTTCTAAAATATATGGATCCTTGCTTAAAGGAAGCTTTTCCACCCTGTAGTCCGCTCTTTCCTTTATTAAGGACGTAGCGTCCAAAACAAAACCGGAAGCTTCTTTGAATTTTAGTGATGCCCCAACCTTTGTCCAATCCTTTCTATCATGAAGACCATTTGCAGGATTAATGAATCCGTCCGGCAATACATAGCCGTATGCGGCATTATATTGAGGAGAAACCTCAAAAGTGTAGCCTGCGTTTAATAGCTTGCTGGATTGATTTTGACTATTTACTACAGTAGCCGTAGGATTAATTCTAGTTCCTGTAAGGAATGTTTCATCTGTAATTTTTAATGTAACATCCACAACAGCCGTGTGATTAAATGCCATATTGGAATCGTTAAAGACAACCTTTACCTCATCTCCATTAACTGTTACAGTTCCTTTGTCTGAAACTCCATCAGTCAGTTTGGCATCGATAAATTGCATTGTCTTGCCATATTGTTCTTTCATGTTCCAAATGACTTCTTCCGCATCGCTCACATTATCCAAGAATAGCTTGGCTTTAATCGTTTCACCCGTTTTTGCTTTTTTAGTATCGCTCTTAGCATAAGTAACAGGTGTCCCTTCCTTAACAAAGAAATATTCCTTTGTTAGCGGTGAATTACCGGCAGAGTCAAGGGCAGTCATTGTAAACTTCAATGCTGGCATAGACTTTTCCATGGCGATTTCCTCTACCCATTTCCCGTCCTTATCCATCGGAATAGGACTTGAAGGGAATCCCCATTCTCCCCACGTATAAATGACCGAATTTGAGGATTGGTCGATGTCCACTCCTGCACTTTGCATTTCTTCTACGAGAGTGTCATTAATCTGAATATCAAATGGATATGTTTCTTGTCCCGGTTTGTATTCAAGGAATGGAGATTGCCCATCTAACGAACTTGTAAAGGCTGGATCATCAATATCGATGAAAAGATTTCGCATCTCATTCGTCACTTTTCCAGATTGGCTTGTCGTTATAAAGTTTAACTTATAGTGGCCAGGCTTTGCATAACTCACTTCTTCAGCAATAGGCTGTTTGGAGTCTCCTGTAAATGAATAATACATTCCTCTAAAAGCAAATAAGAATAGAGTTGTATCGAGTGGACTATTCGTTAAATTCAGTGTACCAATTAACCCTAAATCTTCACCTGTTTTGCCATCTTGAAGAACAACGTCCGTTTTTTCTCCTGGAGAACTTAGACTAAATGTAACCAAAGCACCTAAGCGGTTATCGATATGTGTTCTTCCTTGATTTAGATATGGTGGCGTAATGGATGGAGTTAAAAGATCTAAGTGGCCAAGCCCATCCTTTGTAACCCTAAAATTAAATGGAATGCGGTAACGATCAGTGGAATCTGCTGTATTCGTTAGGACAATAAACGCCTCGTATAGGCCGGCTTTTGCTGACTTTGGCGCCTTCAAAAATACATTGGTTTTTACTTCGTCGCCGGCTTTTACTTTAACGCTTTTGTTTGTGTTAACGGCCACACCATTTTCACTTAAGCTATTTGTACGTTCAACTGGATTTTCTTCAACTGAAACTGTAAATTCTTTCGTAATATCGCTGTTATTTGTAAAACTTATATTTTCCTTTACTTGAATATTGGTACCTTCTTCACCAAAGTGAATGCCAAAGCTGATATCTCCTGAAGGATTTTTGACTGACATATATTCCTCCCCATCAGGTATGAGGGTTTCATCGGTTGCTTGCATTTTCATTTCACCATGGATGGCTTGATAAGGATCTACCCGGCCTGCCCCAACTTCATACAAGCTATATTCGCCATTCATTGGATCTGCTGTATTCATAAGGATTGTTTTAATATCATCCGGATCCAGTTCAGGATTTTCCTCCAATAATAATGCTGCAATCCCAGCTGTGTGAGGTGCGGCCATAGATGTTCCCGATAGTCTTGCATACGCATATTTATAATCTTCCTGATTTTCAGGGTCAATCATATAAGAAGGGAAAGTAGAAAGCACACTCACTCCAGGTGCAACCACTTCTGGTTTAATATCATAGTTGTTTTTTACAGGCCCTCTTGAACTGAAATCTGCTAGTCTATCTCCTTCGGACTCCATTTCTTCCATATTCGAGAACGTAAAGGTCGTGTTGCCTTGCGCAATTTTTTCTTTTAATTCTTCACCAGCTGCTTTCGTCATCGAGAAAGCAGGAACAAACAGAGGTGATTCCCCTAGATTAATACCTAACTGTCCATCTACGTTGTTATATAAAATAACTGCTTTTGCACCACGCTCTTTTGCAAATCGGATTTTGTCATTAAGGGCAAAATTCCCGCGTTGAACAAATGCAATCTTCCCTTCAACGTCTTTTTCTGCATAATTTTCTTGAGCACCTAAGCCGACATCCACCAGTTCAAGAGACTTCCCATCCAATGAAGAGAAATCATTCGCAAAGCTTCTTCCCATGCTAACGAGCTCGGTAGACCAGTTTCCTGAAATACTGCCTGTAAATGTAGTTAGCTCAACAGGAACATCACTCGCTCCAACCGTAAGTGCTAGTGCCGCTGTACCAGGAGAACCTACTGTGTTTGCATTGGGGCCAGAGTTCCCTGCAGAAACAACTGCTGTCACACCATTTAATACAGCATAGTTTATTGCAGTACTTGTTGGATAATACGGATCGTTCACGGTTGCGCCTAATGATAGATTCATAACATCCATGCCGTCTTCCACAGCTTTTTCAATCCCCGCGATAACCCCTTCAGAAGTTCCAGTACCGTATGGCCCTAACACGCGATACACATATAGTTCGGCATCCGGAGCTACACCTGCTACGGATACTTCACTATCATTTTTATTTTGGCCTGCGATTGTTCCGGAAACATGAGTGCCATGGGATGTGTAATAGGCGCTTCCATATGGAGAAAACTCAGGATTATTCGTTTTCTTCCAATCTTCATAGGTCGCTTCCATTGGATCATTGTCATTATCGACAAAATCATATCCACCCTTATATGCATCCCTTAAATCAGGGTGATTATAATCGATTCCAGTATCAAGAACTGCTACTTTTACGCCTTCTCCTGTAATGCCTTCCTTATGCAGCTTGTCTATCTTCAAATAAGGAATACTTTCGACAGAAGTAGTGACCTCTCTCTCAACATCTGATGGAAGCTTTTTTTGAATAGGATCCACAGTAAATGTCTGGCTTTTGAAAACAGCTTGGACGACATTGGATTCCAGAAGATGTCTAACTTGATCCGCCGGCAGCTTCATTGCTACACCGTTATATGCTCTTTTGTACGTCTGGGTGATGGCATTAGAAATGCTTTTTGTTTTTGAGTTCTCTTGAGGCAAGTATTTTTTGATGTCTTCTTTAAACTTTTTATGTTCTTTTTCGACTTGTGCTGCTGCTTCTTCCTTTTTTAATGCTTTGCCTTTTACAGCTGCCTCTAAAACGGCCACTTTACTTGGCTTTGATTTGAATTGAACAATGACGGATATTTCACCTTTTGATTGTAGATCCTCTTCAGTAAAACCTTGAAGACCTGTAGGATTGTTCAATTGCAATTGATGCAATGCTTGTCGCTGTTCTGCAGTTAAAGATGCTAAAATATCCTCCGCCTTATACTCCGCCGCTGCTGCATCAGTTGATAATACCGAATGGACCGGCGACATTAGCAAGCTAACTGATAAAGCCATTACTGCTGTTTTTTTAAATAGTGAATGAAATTCCATAAGACCCCCGCTTTCATTAGATTAATTGTCGATATTCACTTTCGTAAAATTAAGAATTTTACATTTACTATTGTAATCTCTATTTTTATTGGCAGCTATTGGGGTTATTTCATGTGACTATTAGCGGATATAGAATATAGAACCGAGGATATATAGGTTAAAATTAGTGATTTTAGATGAATTTTCAAGATTCTATTTGGGGTTTTTAAAAACTTTATAGGATATTTAAACAAAGGCTATATTAAACTTGCCTGTTGATTTCCGCTCCAGGAAGCGAACCGCAGGCGGTCCGGGAACCTCCTCGGCGCGCGCCTGCAGGGTCTCCCTTCGACACGCTCTTCCCGCTGGACACTGAATAAACTTCCTTGAATTAACACCGCACGAAGCAAATGCGAAAGCATTTTCGAGGAGCTCGCCCCTTCCACCCCAATCAAAATGGTGCCAAAATCGCCAAACAAAAAAAGGATTGAACGGTATGACCGTTCAATCCTTTTTTAACAACTCATCCTATTTAACCAATAGAACCTTCCATTTCGAACTTGATCAGACGGTTCATTTCTACTGCGTATTCCATTGGAAGCTCTTTCGTAAATGGTTCAATGAAGCCCATTACAATCATTTCTGTTGCTTCTTCCTCGGAGATGCCGCGGCTCATTAGATAGAATAGCTGCTCTTCGGATACTTTTGAAACCTTCGCTTCATGTTCTAGTGAGATGTTGTCGTTCAGGATTTCATTGTAAGGAATTGTATCTGAAGTTGACTGGTTATCCATGATTAATGTATCACACTCGATATTGGCACGTGCTCCATCAGCTTTTCGGCCGAAGTGTACGATACCGCGGTATGTTACTTTACCGCCCTGTTTGGAAATCGATTTGGATACAATCGTTGAAGAAGTGTTTGGTGCAAGGTGGATCATTTTCGCACCTGCATCCTGGTGCTGCCCTTTACCCGCTAATGCAATGGAAAGGGTCATACCGCGTGCACCTTCTCCTTTAAGGATAACTGCCGGATATTTCATTGTTAATTTTGAACCGATGTTTCCGTCAATCCATTCCATCGTTGCGTTGGCTTCACAAACCGCACGCTTTGTAACCAGGTTGAATACGTTGTTTGCCCAGTTCTGAATGGTTGTATAACGGCAGTATGCGTCTTTTTTGATGATGATTTCAACAACCGCACTGTGCAGTGAGTTTGTTGTGTAAACAGGAGCTGTACATCCTTCTACGTAATGTACATGTGCACCCTCATCAACAATAATTAACGTACGCTCAAACTGTCCCATGTTCTCGGAGTTAATGCGGAAATATGCCTGCAATGGCGTATCAACCTTAATACCTTTCGGAACATAGATGAATGATCCGCCAGACCAAACCGCTGAGTTTAATGCAGCAAATTTATTGTCTGTTGGAGGGATAACCTTCGCCCAGTGCTCACGGAAAATGTCTTCATTTTCGCGAAGAGCAGAATCTGTATCCTTGAACACGATTCCTTTAGCTTCAAGGTCTTCCTGCATGTTATGGTATACAACCTCTGATTCGTACTGCGCAGATACACCAGCAAGGTACTTCTGCTCTGCTTCCGGAATACCCAATTTATCGAACGTTTGTTTAATTTCATCAGGTACTTCATCCCAAGAGCGTTCTGTCTTTTCAGAAGGCTTAACATAATACGTAATTTCATCAAAGTTTAATGACGCTAGATCTCCGCCCCATTGCGGCATAGGCATGTTATAGAAATGCTCCAATGATTTTAAACGGAAGTCAAGCATCCATTGTGGCTCTTCCTTCAATTTTGAAATCTCTTCAACAATTTCTTTTGTCAAACCGCGTTTTGATCGGAAAATGGAAACGTCTTTATCGGCAAAACCATACTTGTAATCGCCAATCTCAGGCATCTTTTTTGCCATCGTCGTATTCCTCCATTCATTTAAGAAAGGGTCCTCACCCAATCATTTCATAATATTTTATCACACAAGGCAGATGAAAAATTTATCGAACATATTTTTCTTCGGCTCTGTTAACTATTCCTGTTCTTCTTTGTCCTCGCTTACTCCCTTTTCCATTGCTTTCCATGCCAATGTGGCACATTTGATTCTCGCAGGAAACTGGGACACGCCTTGAAGAGCTTCGATATCTCCTAAATCTAAATCATCTTCATCATATTCTTTTCCCAGCATCATGTCAGAGAAAACTTTGGAAAGCTTTAATGCTTGTTCAATATTTTTGCCCTTGATGGCTTGAGTCATCATCGAAGCCGATGACATGGAAATGGAACATCCTTCGCCCTCAAACTTCGCATCTGCTACTTTGCCATCTTCAAGCTTTAACGTCAATTGAATTCGGTCTCCACATGTAGGGTTATTCATATTGATTGTCAAGCTGTCATCTTCGAGTACACCTTTATTTCTCGGATTTTTATAATGATCCATAATAACCTGACGGTAAAGGGTATCTAAATTTTTAGAAGACATCGCTGAAATACTCCTTTGTTTTGACAAGCCCTTCAACAAGCTTATCAATATCTTCTTCCGTATTGTACAGATAGAAGCTTGCCCGCGCAGTCGCTGAAGCCTTGAGCCACTTCATCAGCGGCTGTGCGCAGTGGTGGCCGGCACGAACAGCAATCCCTTCTGCATCCAATACAGTAGCCACATCATGAGGGTGAACATCATCAATGTTGAAAGTGACAAGCCCTGCACGCTTTGATGCTTCTTTAGGGCCGTAAATGGTCATTCCCTCAATCGTTGACATCTTTTCCATGGCGTAAGCAGCAAGCTTGTGCTCATGGGCTTCAATTTCATCCAAGCCAACTTGCTCAAGGAAATCGATTGCTGCACCTAAGCCGATGGCACCAGCAATGATTGGCGTACCGCCTTCAAACTTCCAAGGAAGCTCTTTCCATGTGGATTCATAAAGGCCGACAAAGTCGATCATTTCTCCGCCAAACTCGACCGGCTCCATCTTCTCCAGATGCTTTTTCTTTCCGTACAGAACACCGATGCCTGTAGGGCCGCACATTTTATGGCCGGAAAAAGCAAGAAAGTCGCAATCCAGATCCTGAACATCAATCTTCATATGTGGAGCGCTTTGCGCGCCATCCACAACCATGATTGCTCCATTTTCATGGGCAATTTTCGCAATCTCCTTAATCGGGTTCATGACGCCAAGCACATTTGATACCTGCATAATAGACACGATTTTGGTGCTGCTCGTTACAGTTTCCCTTACATCTTCTAGAGAGATTGTTCCATCTTCCTGAAGAGGAAGGTATTTAAGTGCAGCTCCAGTTTGTCTCGCAACCTGCTGCCAAGGGATAATGTTGCTATGATGCTCCATATAGGAAATAACAATCTCATCGCCTTCTTTCAGGTTATCACGCCCATAGCTGGCAGCAACCGTATTAATGGCTGTTGTCGTTCCTCTTGTAAAAACAATTTCCTCAGTCGACTTTGCGTTAATGAACTTGCGGACTTTTTCCCTTGCGCCTTCATAGCCATCCGTTGCTCTTGTTCCGAGTGTATGGACGCCTCTATGAACGTTCGAGTTGTATTCCCGATAGTATTTATCAAGCGCTTCGATTACAGGAACAGGCTTTTGGGAAGTAGCCGCACTGTCTAAGTAAACAAGAGGCCTTCCGTTGACTTCCTGATCCAGGATGGGAAACATTTGCCGAATATCCCCGACATTCATTATTTAACTTTCCTTTCAATGACGGCTGTCAGCTGCCTTTTAACTCCTTCAATTGGAAGAGCATTAACAACCGGTGCAAGGAAACCATGAATAACAAGGCGTTCTGCCTCTTTTTGTGAAATCCCGCGGCTCATTAAGTAGTAAAGCTGCAAAGGATCCACACGTCCGACTGAAGCTGCGTGTCCTGCAGTAACATCGTCTTCGTCGATCAATAGAATTGGGTTGGCGTCTCCGCGCGCTTTTTCACTTAGCATCAGTACGCGTGACTCCTGCTCGGCATTTGACTTCGTAGCGCCATGCTCGATTTTCCCGATTCCATTAAAGATGGAAGATGCAGAATCTTTCATAACACCATGCTTCAGAATATATCCTTCTGAATTCTTTCCAAAATGGATGACCTTTGTAGTGAAGTTTTGCGTTTGTTCTCCGCGTCCGACTACAACTGTTTTTGTGTCTCCAAAGGAGCCATCGCCAACAAGGTTTGTCGTATTTTCAGAAACCGTGTTGCCATCATTCATAAGGCCAAGAGCCCATTCAATGCGTGCATCGCGCCCAGCAACACCGCGGCGGTTCACATAAGCAGTTGTGCCTTTTGCAAGTGTATCAACTGCACCGTATTGAACTTTAGCGTTTGCATTGGCAATCACTTCAGTCACGATATTGAAAATTCCGTTTGCTTCTTCAACAGTTGAAACATAGTTTTCGACATATGTGACAGAGCTGTTATCATCAGCCACAACCAATACATGGTTGAAAAGGTTTGCTTCTTTATTATCGTGGATATATACAGCCTGAATAGGTTCTGCAATTTCCACGTTTTTAGGAACATACAAGAAAGCTCCGCCGTTTAAAAGGGCTGCATGCAGCGCAGTCAAACGGTGCTCATCTGTTTTCACGCCATCCTTCATGAAATACTTCTGCAGAAGGTCGCTATGTTCTCTTGCAGCAGTAAAGATATCAGTGAAAATAACGCCTTTTCCCTGAAGCTCTTTTGAAACAGACAAATGTGTCGGTCTATTATTGCGCTGAATGTAAAGATTCTGGTCGCCAGCTTCCAGGTCAATCAGATTTCTGACATCCTCAGGAAGGTCATTTAATGAAGCAAAGTCTTCGCTTCCTACAATGTGTTTTTCGAACTGTGTGAAGTTCCATTTATCTATTTTTGTTTTATCAGGCTTTGGCATTGCCAGGTTTTCCGCGTTTGCAAGCGCATTTAGACGGAGTTCTGTCAGCCATGCCGGCTCGCCCATATCTTTTGAGAAGGAACTAACATATTCCTTGTCAAATGGTAGTTTTATTTCCGTTGTCATAGTGATCCCCCTAACGCTTACGCTTCTTGCCCAACTGTTTCGTCTTCAATGCCCAATTCTTGTTTAATCCAGTCGTAACCCTCTGATTCTAGACGCTGTGCAAGCTCAGGACCGCCTGATTTTACAACGCGTCCCTGCATCATCACGTGTACATGGTCAGGAGTGATGTAGTTAAGAAGGCGCTGGTAGTGAGTGATGATTAAGCATCCGAAATCTTCTCCGCGCATTTCGTTAATTCCTTTAGAAACAACTTTCAAAGCATCGATATCCAAACCTGAATCGATTTCATCAAGGATGGCAATTTTCGGTTGAAGCATCATTAATTGAAGAATCTCATTACGCTTCTTTTCTCCGCCTGAGAAACCTTCATTTAAGTAACGCTGAGCCATATCAAGATCCATTTCAAGGAATTCCATTTTGCTGTCCATTTTACGGATAAATTTCATTAAAGAAATTTCATTGCCTTCTTCCATGCGGCTGTTGATTGCTGAACGTAAGAAATCGGCATTTGTTACACCGCTGATTTCACTTGGATATTGCATTGCAAGGAATAGGCCAGCTTGTGCACGCTCGTCAACTTCCATTTCAAGAACATCTTTACCATCTAAAGTAATGCTGCCCCCAGTCACTTCATATTTAGGGTGGCCCATGATTGCAGATGATAATGTAGATTTACCTGTTCCGTTAGGCCCCATGATTGCGTGGATTTCTCCGCCTTTAATTTCAAGGTTTACACCTTTTAATATTTCTTTCCCCTCAATAGCTACATGAAGGTCTTTGATAGTTAGTACTGATCCTGCCATAATATATACCTCCGTCAATAAAAGAAGATTTGTGTAAATCGGCTGTCTGCCGCAAATCTCTATTCTCATTTTATTCTCATTACAATCTTATAACAAATGAAATTGCATAGCAACTCTTTAAGACCCTTTAACAAACTTTTCAAACAAAAATGTTTAGAAAGCCTTTAAATGAAGATTTTATCATAGAACCTTTCCTTCTTCAAAGAGTGCCTTCTTTATAAAACAGGCATGTCCTATTTATTTTTTCCTCCGATGGTTGATTCATGTATGGAAAGCTTAAATGAGAATGGATTGAAGGGTTAAGTCAAAATATTTATTAAAAAAGCTCTGTTAGACTTGCCTGCTGATTTTTCCGCTCAGGCACAAGTAGTGAGGAGTAGTTAATTTCTCCAAGATGCTCAGCGAAACGCGGGGCGGTCGGTGAGCCTCCCGCAGGACTTTGAATAAGCATCCTCGAAGCATCACTGCACGAAGGAAATCCGAATGCATTTTCGAGGATCTCGCACATTAAGCTCCAATCAACCAACATTATTTATCCATGTTTCAATTACAAAATCTATTTAAAAACAACAACCTTTTAGAAAAGAGCTTTTATAAAAAAGAAAACCAGCGCATATAGCAGCTGGTTTCCATTTTTCTACTTAATTATATATAGTTTAAACCTAGGAATGAATTTTTCTTTCGAGATCCGCCACTAAACGCTGGCTTTGCAGATAATCTTCTTCACGCTTCTTTTCAACTTCCATACGAATATCATGTTTCCGGCTGTACACTTCATATCCAACTCCATGGGCAGCTTGCATCGCTTTCTCCATTTCACTCGTGTAGTTCAGCTGTAACTGACTGATAATGAATCAATCCTTTCAGTTTTTATGCTTTCGCATTTAGTTTTTACATCTAAAATCTTAACACTCACCATATACCCTGCACAAAGCGGAAAAAACCTGATTTTTTTAGCAAATTAAGGAATCAGAAGTGGTGAAACGCTTTCATCTCGCCTATTCTTAGAATAATGGCTATTTCCTCCTGATAAATGGTTGTTTCAAAAATTTTCTGAAATTATACATGCTATTTCTTTATTTATTATCTCTGTTAAAAACTTGTCCGTTAATTTCCGCTCCAATCAACAAGTCCAAAAATCAATAAGGAGCACTAACAAAAAAACTCCCGCTTTTGGGCAGGAGCTGAAAGTTTATTTATTGTTTAAGCTGATTTAATTCGGTCATTGCTTCCTGGACAAGAGTAACTGCCTGGCTCATCGCTGCACCGCCGCCGAAAGCTGCCGTTACACCCACCGCTTCAAGAATTTCTTCTTCTGAAGCTCCCTGATCCAGACACCCTTTTGTATGATAGATAATGCAGTATTCGTCCTGTGAATATAAGCTGATTCCAAGTGCAATGAGCTGTTTTTGTTTTTGGCTTAATGTCCCTTCTTTAAAGCAAGCTTCCGTAAATGCATTATAGTGTTGGGCTAAATCAGGCATTTTTTCAGTGAATACGCCCAATCCTACTTTATAATCATGAAGAGCTGCTTCGATTGAGTTTGAAGGTTCGTGATAATGTTCCATTTTGCTCCACTCCATTCAAATTAATATCAACGTTAGTATGTTTGATTGCTTTTCAAACTATGCGGATCAATAAGGCAATAGCCTGGGCATATAATGGAAACTAAAAGCATACAAAAAAAGCAGGCATTGGTGCCTGCTTTTTTAGCCGTATTATTCGGATACCGGTACAACGGCTCCTTCGTATTTTTCAAGAATGAAATCCTGGATTTCCTTGGAACGGAGCACTTCTACAAGAGCTTTAATTCCTTCTTTTTCTTCATCGCCGCTGCGGACTGCAATCACGTTTACATATGGTGATTCTTTATCCTCGATCGCAATTGAATCTTCTAATGGATTCAAGCCTGCATCAATCGCATAGTTGGAGTTGATTAGTACAGCATCGCCTTCACCATTGTTGTAAATTTGCGGAAGGAGGGAAGCTTCATATTCTGTATCAAACTTTAATTTCTTAGGGTTATCTTTAATATCTTCAAGAGTTGCTTCTGTTTTTTCTACATCTTCGTTTAAAGTAATAAGACCTTCTGCTTCAAGCATGGATAAAATACGGCCATGATCTGCTACAGAGTTGCTCATGATGATTGTTGCGCCTTCAGGAAGCTCTTCAAGGTTCTTATATTTTTGAGAATACACACCGATTGGCTCGATATGGATACCGCCTGCACTTGTAAAGTCATAGCCATGCTCTGCTTTTTGTGACTCAAGGTAAGGAATGTGCTGGAAATAGTTAGCATCAAGCTCTTCAGACTCTAAAGCCTGGTTTGGCAGGACATAATCCTGGAATGTAACAACATCAAGTTCAAAGCCTTTTTCTTCAAGAAGCGGTTTAGCTTCTTCAAGAATTTCCGCGTGAGGTACGTTGGAGGCTCCTACAGTAATTTTCGTGCTTTCTTTGCTTTCTCCGCCTTCACCAGCATTATTGCCTTCTTCTTCTGATGTTCCGCAAGCTGCAAGTACTAGTGCCACTGCTAGCGCAAGAACGAGTGATAACCACTTTTTCATGTTGATCTCTCCTATCGTTTGTCTAGTTTTGTTGTTATTAAATCACCTATAAACTGGATGATAAATACGATGATAAGAATAATGATGGTCGCCATCAGTGTGACATCATTACGGCTTCTTTGGAATCCTTCAAGGTAAGCCAGATTTCCAAGCCCTCCCGCACCGATAACCCCGGCCATGGCTGTGTAGCCAACAAGGGCAATGGCTGTTACGGTAATACCTGAAACAAGGGCAGGCATGGATTCAGGAAGAAGAACTTTCCAGATAATCGTGCTTGTTTTTGCTCCCATGGACTTGGCCGCTTCAATGACGCCTTTATCAATTTCTCTTAATCCAATCTCAACCATACGCGCATAGAATGGCGCAGCACCAATAATCAATGCAGGCAATGCTGCATCCTCCCCGATCATGGTTCCGATTAGGAACTTGGTAAAAGGTATTAAAAGAACAATCAAGATAATGAACGGAATAGACCGAAAAATATTGACGAAAGCTGAAATCACTTTATTGACCGCAACGTTTTCCCAAATATTCCCCTTGGAGGTCAGGAAAAGCAAGAGCCCTAAAATCGCTCCCAAAATAAATGTTGCGATAACAGAAATGGCAGTCATATAAAGGGTTTCCATGGTAGCTTCCCACATGGAGTCCCATTTCACATTTGGAAACCATTCGTTAAGCATTGGAGATCACCTCCACGCCAACCTGCTGGGATTGGATATAATCAATCGCTTTGGCAACTTCCTCTGCATCTCCATCAACATGGATGAATAAAGTTCCGTAAGAACCATTTTGCGTCTGAGAAATCTTCCCTTGAAGGATATTGACCGTAACTTGGAATTTTCGGATCAAATTCGTGATCAATGGCTGTTCAGCCTCTTCACCGACGAATCCCAATTGCACTACTTTTCCGCGCGGATATAAATCCACTAAATGATCAATCGTTTCTTTTGTCTCCTCAGGCTCTGTGACCTGCTGGACAAAACGTTTCGTAATCGTAGCTTTAGGATTTTTAAATACATCCAATACAGGGCCAATTTCAACAATCCGGCCGCCTTCCATAACAGCAACACGGTGGCATATTTTACGGATTACGTGCATTTCGTGGGTAATCAGAACAATTGTTAAACCTAAACGCTCATTGATATCAACAAGCAAATCGAGAATCGAATCAGTTGTTTGCGGATCGAGTGCAGATGTCGCCTCATCACAAAGCAGTACTTTCGGATTATTGGCAAGTGCTCTTGCAATCCCGACCCTTTGCTTTTGCCCTCCGCTCAGCTGAGAAGGATACGCATCCTCTCTGCCATCCAAGCCAACCAGCTTGATGAGCTCGTCCACTCTTTTCAGCCTTTCCTGCCGCGGAACACCTGCAATTTCAAGCGGAAATGCAATATTGTCCCTAACACTTCTGGACCATAACAGGTTAAAATGCTGAAAAATCATGCTTATTTCCTGGCGTGCTTTTCTTAATTTACTGCCTTTTATTTTTGAAACTTCATTGCCTGCCACGATTACACTTCCCTGCGTTGGAAGCTCAAGGCCATTCAGCATGCGTATTAAGGTACTTTTACCCGCGCCGCTATATCCGATCACACCAAAGATTTCTCCCTCTTTAATCTCCAGGTTTACTTCATCTACTGCTTTCACCTGGCCCTTTTTAGAAGAATAAATCTTCTTAACATCTTTTATGGAAATCAACGTGTTGTTTCACCTCTTTAATTGAAGATACAGATTATAATTAATAGACCGCTTATATTTCTCTAGTTTTCGACTGCTTTGCCGCTTTCATTCATGGGCAGAAGAACGGGCTGAGACCCGAAAAATAAAAATGCCTTTCTGCACATGAGCAGAAAGGCATTAAAATTTAAGTCCTTTCTCTCATCTATCAAAGCTATGCTTTGAGTGAATTGGCACCATTTCAAATTAATGACGGTTGCCGGGCTTCATAGGGCACTTCCCTCCACCTCTCTTGATAAGAGCGTAACGTTTATATTAAATTAACACTTTAAATGATGTAAGCAGCTTTTTAATTACGTTTGCTATCGTATCATAGCTTTTAAAAAGGTGTCAACGGTGAACTATTAATCTTTTTAAAAAAATGGACGGTAAATATTTCTTGCTGTGATTAAGCTTTTGCAGCCAAAGAAGTTATCCCTGTTGCAGCTTCAATAGCTTGCTCCAAATCCTCAATCAAATCCTCCACGTTCTCGATGCCAATAGAAATGCGAATTAAATCTTCTGGTACCCCCGCAGCCTTTAATCCTTCTTCATCCAGCTGCTGGTGGGTCGTGCTGGCCGGGTGAATGATTAAGCTCTTTGCATCCCCGACATTGGCAACATGGGCCCAAAGCAGAAGACTATTGATCAGCTTTGCACCAGCTTCCCTGCCGCCTGCAATTCCGAAAACAGCGACAGCTCCTGCTCCTTTAGGCAAATACTTATCTGCCAGAGCTTTATCCGGATGGCTTTCATGGCCTGGGTAAAGCACCCAGTTAACCGCAGGGTGGGCTTCCAGGAATTCAACCACTTTCTTCGTATTGGCAATATGTTCCTTCATTCTTACATGCAAAGTCTCAAGTCCCAATGTGAACTGGAAAGCACTTTGGGCACTCATAGCAGGCCCCAAATCTCTTAAAAGCTGAACTCGCGCTTTAATAATATAAGCAGCCTCACCAATTGCTTCACTATAAACAATATCATGGTAGCTTGGATCCGGTTCTGTGAAGCCAGGAAACTTCGGTGAATTCCAATTAAACTTTCCGCCATCAACGATAATGCCGCCCATTGTTGTTCCATTGCCAAGCAGCCATTTAGTCGCTGAGTGAATAACGATATCAGCGCCATGCTCAATCGGCCTGCATAAATATGGTGTTGCAAAGGTATTATCAATGATTAGTGGAACACCATTTTCATGAGCGATAGCAGCCACCTTTTCAAGGTCAAGAACTTTCAAACTCGGGTTTCCAATCGTTTCAGCAAAAACGGCCTTGGTTTTATCAGTAATGGCGCTGCGGAAGTTTTCAGGATCTTTTGGATCCACAAACTTAACCTCAATCCCATACTTGGGTAGTGTGACTGCAAACAAATTGTAAGTACCGCCATATAGATTGGAGGCAGCCACAATCTCATCACCTGCCTGAGCAAGATTAAGGATTGCCAGGGTGATAGCGGACTGGCCGCTCGCAAGGGCTAGGGCACCAACACCGCCTTCTAGCAAAGCCACTCTTTCCTCAAATACACTTACAGTCGGGTTATGTATCCGGCTATATATGTATCCAGGTTCCTTTAAAGCGAAAAGATCTGCCGCATGGTCTGTATTTTTGAATTGGTAAGCATTGTTCTGGTAAATTGGTACAGCCCTTGCGCCTGTAACCGGATCAGGCTTCAGTCCCCCATGTACTCCTAGTGTTTCAAAACGGTAGCTATTTTGTTTGTCAGTCATGTTCTCTCTCCTCTATTAAATATTTTTTAAAAAATAAATTCAGGCTCAAAAAGGAGGACTTCTATTTTCCCTGACTTTTTGAACTTCCCTTTAGAAGAGCCGAAAAAACCCTCTTCACAAGAAGAGGGTTCTACCATCTCTTCTTATCTTCCAGAGCCAAATTGCTCTGCTGGATTTGGCACCGTGTAAACTACCGGTTGCCGGGCTTCGTCGGGCCAGTCCCTCCGCCTCTCTTGATAAGAATATTCAGTTAATTTTTAAAGTTAAGGTGATATTATCATACTTTTTAAAAAATGGTCAAGTGTTTTCATATGAAATCTTTCCCAAACAAAAAAAGGACTCAAGCAGAAGTTTTTTTCGGAAGGTAGTGTCTATTGCTATATCTTTTCGGGATAGGGCTTCTCTAAGCTTGACCTTGCCGGCCATTATCGAAAGAATGGCCTCTTCAGAACCTGTTATCATAACATCAAATTTTTTTATTCGGCTAGCTTTCTTGATTTCCCCATTAGAGATCTGCAGAGGGATGTTTATATTTCCCGCTTGGATAAGCATCGAAAAAGTGGATTTTCTTAATAAATATCCTACATGGCCTTTTGCTTGGTTCTCCCTGATAAATACATCTGATAAATTTTCCATAGCCTCACCTCTCATAATGGGTCACTCCCTTTTATATTCAGTAATTATGTTTTACAGTCCTTTTATTTTTGTTCGACAAATACAGCATAAAAAAAATGACAATACCCCTTTTTTAAAAGGCATTGTCTTTTCATTTCCCAAGAAATATGTCAAATCATACTGCTTTCACTGCAGGATTTGCAGCTTTTGTCTTATTGTACCTTCTAAACATGAAAAAAAAGTAAAGAGAGCCTATTAGATACAGTGACGCAGTTATCGAGAATACAAGTGCGTAGCCCCAGTAAGCACCATATTTAATCACGATTCCGGTTGATACCGGCCCCATTCTCTGTAAAACGCCAACTTGATCCCATCCCTGCAATGTATGTAAAATATTTTTGATTTTATTTCGATTCCCTAAGTATCATACTCCTTTTCAAAAGGTGTTGTAAATATATTTTGAATATTTTAAAAGGTGAGTCACACCTGATTGTAAAACAGCAAAAAACCAGGTGTACTGAGCACCTGGCTTTTAACAATATTCGGGCGATGCCACGATCTGGAATGAAGTTACTAATGGCACCTATATACTCCTGATCTTCTCCAATAAGTAGGGGACAGACCGGAAGGCATAAAGCTTTTCGTGGATTTTTCCTTCTTTAAAGATGATGAGGCAAGGGACGCTTTCGACTCCCCACTGTTCAGCGATTTCCGGCAAATAGTTTAAATCCGCTTTCCCCATTTCTTTGTCTGGCACCAATTCAGCTGCTACAGCCAGCATCTTGCCTGCCATTTGGCAGGTTCCGCACATAGGCGTATACAAATATAAGAGAGCGTTTTTTTGCCCATTTACCGCTTCCTCAATCTCATGCTGCGACCATTCCTGCATTTTATCATCCTTACCTATCTAAGTACTGTGTGTAAATGTCAATATTGGCTCCCAGCAAAACCGTAGCCAAATGATGTTCCGGAGCTGTAGCTACCTCTCTGTACATCCTGTCGATGTAAAGGTGCTCTGCCTCGGGAAACTCCCTTTTAAACTGTTTTCTCAGCTTTTCCCCGGCTGAGTCAGCATCCACCAATATATATACATCCTTATCAAACAGTGTGTCAATTAATTCGTCCAGTTTCGTAATACTGATTGTTCCGTTGGTGCAAATAATCTCAACCGGCTCTCTTATGATATTTTTAACCTTCGTTTTATCCGACTTTCCCTCAACAATAATAACTTTTTCCGGAATTGCCTCATTCATCGTCATCACCTGAAAGGAGTTATTTTGAAGCTGAAATGCTTTATTTCCAAAAAACAGTAAAGCAGTTGGTATTTATCCTAATATATTCATTATTCTCGATTATGGTGTGAATCTCCTGCCTATTTTGAGCAGAAGGATCTGCTGATTTATTATATTAGATGCCCTTTGTCGGTACGGAAATGCTTTTTGAGTAAAATAATCATTTTACTGGCTCTGGTTTTTCAAACTATAATCCGTTCTTTAATTTATCAAGAGTGAAATCAAGTTTAACTAACATTTTTACGACTTTTTTAACTTAATCTTACATGTTTCGGAATTTATCGCTTATTTTCTTCTATTAGGGCTGCTTGTCTGATGTTATGTTCAATTTTTCGGTTTTGGTCCAATTCCGGATATAAACGCCCACTTTTCAGATTTATGAACTAACCTGGGGAATTCATGCACCAATTTTAAGAGTTATGAACCGGTTTCTGCAATTTATGTGCAACTTCCTAATCTGACGGGTTTCAGATACCTCAGCTACTCTAATGTATGCTCTTCCTTAATGCTTTAGCATATTAAATAAACAGCGGAAATACTCCCGCTGTTTACGAAATTAGCACCAGCCGCCTTCGTCACAGTCAGTGTAGCGCGCTTGCGCATCGTCTGTAACGGAAACGTTCTGATAAATTTTTTGCTGGTCAGTTTCGAAATGATGGTCCAGATTAAAAGAAGAGCCTTCAGGCAGGCTTATTTGGCCTATTTTTTCATTTTCAAGGTAAAGCTCTATTTGGTCATTTTTCAGCTTGCCGACAACCCGGTCTGTAATATCGATTTTTTGCTGCTTCAATGTCATGTTAACCAATCCTTTCATGCCTTTTCGTACTCATAGTTTTTCCCTATCTCTTAAAAAGAAATATAGCAATTAAAGGCAAGGGGGTTATTTCAGCAGCAAAAAACCGGCTCATATTGAACCGGTTTTTCAGTAAATTAATCTTCGTTTGTCATTTCCTCATATTGCTCAGCAGTCATAAGCTTGTCTACTTCGCTTAAGTCTGAAGGCTCAACAACGACCATCCATGCTTTTTCGTATGGAGATTCGTTTACGAATTCAGGGTTGTCGTTAAGGTCTTCGTTAACTTCAACTACTTTTCCGCTGACAGGTGCGTATAGCTCAGAAACGGTTTTAACAGATTCAACGCTTCCGAAAGGCTCGTCTGCAGTTAGCTCATCGCCAACCTCAGGAAGCTCAACGAATACGATGTCCCCCAGTTCCGATTGCGCAAAATGCGTAATCCCAATGCGGACTTTCCCATCTTCTGTTTTTACCCACTCATGCTCTTCTGAATAACGTAATTCTTTAGGTGTGCTCATAATGTATCCCTCCACTTTTTATATTTCAATTTATGATCGTAAAATCGATCGCTTCATTCATGATGGCCTAAAGGAGCATAATACAGCCCTTAAGATAGCCATGCCTTTTCATAATCCTCTTCTTTGAAGCCGACTGTTACCTTTTGGCCGTCTGTCAGAACCGGACGCTTAATCAGCATGCCGTCTGTTGCCAAAATATCAAACAACTCTTCTTCTGATGAGGTTTTCACCTTGTCCTTTAAGCCAAGCTCCCTATATTTCTGGCCGCTCGTATTAAAGAATTTTTTTATGTCTAATCCGCTGTTCTTATAAAGCGTTTCGAGTTCGCTTCGCGAAGGCGGATTCTCCACGATATGTACTTCTTCATAAGACAAGTTATGTTCATCGAGCCATTTCCTGGCTTTCCGGCATGTCCCGCATTTGGGATACCAGTAAAAAGTCAACGCCATTTTTTCACCACCCCATGTTAGCATATCCAGGCTTACTAGAAAAGCGCAAGGCGCCTGCCTATCGGCGACAAGCATAAGACAGCCGGCATGAAGGATGATTTTTACCTTCTTGAGGGATTGGCTTATGACCTCGAGCCGATGGCGCCTCCTCCTAAAAGCTAACGCTTTTAGTCGTGCGAGGTTTATGCTGCCGAAGCATTCCCTGTGGAGCTAGACACTATCTGGCTTCAGAAAGGTAGACTTGTCTTCTAAAAATTGCTGCCTTTTAATTGAATACTACCATAAATGGATAACAATTCATAACAATGAACACCAAGATAATATTCGACATTTTTCTTCAGATTCCTGCCGGCAGATTAAATTTCTTAAAAAGATTGGCTCTGTTACCCTTGGATGTTGATTTTCGCTGCAGGCACTCAGTGAACAGCTGGCTTCCGCTCCTCAGCGTTCTACGCCTGCGGGGTCTCCCTTGGTATGCTTTTTCTGTAAGACTTTGAAAGAGCACTCTTTATTAAACTCCGCACGGAAATGCCAAATGCATTTTCGAGGAATCTCACGCCTACACAGTGCCAAATCAAAAATAGCTTTAACAAAGCAAAAAAATTAAAGCCCCCTTCACAGGGAAGGGGGCCAATTTATAATCAAACGACGAAACGTTCAGCGTCAGTTAGCTTCTCGGCAGCTTCACGCTTTTTAGCAATAACATTGATTGGCGTGTGGCGCGTAAATTTGCGGAGCGCGGATATCATCATGCGAAGAGCATCGCCATTTTCAACCGCAACTAGCGTTTCTTTAGCATCCTGTTCGATTTTGTTGAACGCTTCCTGACAGAAAATTTGTGTGTAAAGAAGCTTTTGCTTGCTCTTTTCAATGCCCGATTTTTCAATGGCCTTTTCTGTACGAAGAACAACTGATTCCATTGCATATGCATTTGAAATAATATCAGCAATGTTTACAAGAACTTCTTGTTCTTTATCAAGAGCCTTGCCGTATTTCTGAGCAGCTAAGCCTGCAGCAAGCAAGCCAATCTTCTTCGCGTTTTTCACTAAATATTTTTCCTGTGCCAATGGCTCATCGCCAGGCTCTTCAGGCATCATCATCATGAGCTCTTCCTGCAGTGCTTGAGCTTTTTGGAATAATGGAAGCTCACCTTTTAAAGCTTTGCGAAGGTATGTGCCTGGCACCAATAGACGGTTGATTTCGTTTGTACCCTCAAAAATACGGTTAATGCGGGAATCGCGGTATGCTCTTTCGATTTCATACTCTGCCATGAATCCGTACCCACCATGGATTTGAACGCCTTCATCTACCACATAGTCAAGAACTTCCGTGTTGAAGAATTTGTTCATGGAGCACTCAATGGCATATTCAGCAATTGAATTGGCCACTTCTTTACCATCTTTCACTTCTTCATCAGTCAGCTTGCTCATACGATCTTCGAATAAACCTACTGTACGGTACACAGCACTTTCAGCTGCATAGATTTTGGAAGCCATTGTTCCGAATTTTTCTTTCGTCAGGTTGAACTGGGCGATAGGTGTTTTGAACTGCTGGCGCTGGTTTGCATATTGAACAGCTAGTTCGAATGCACGCTTTGCACCGCCTACAGCACCTACTCCTAACTTGTAACGTCCGATGTTTAAAATGTTAAAAGCAATCACGTGGCCCTTGCCGAACTCGCCCAGCAGGTTTTCTTTAGGTACTTGTGCGTCTTCAAGGATTAATGTGCGGGTAGAAGAGCTCTTGATACCCATTTTCTTTTCTTCTGCCCCTACAGATACACCAGGGAACTCTCTTTCAACAATGAAAGCGGAGAAGTGCTCTCCATCAATCTTTGCATATACAACGAATACATCTGCAAAGCCTGCATTTGTAATCCACTGCTTTTCACCGTTTAAAACATAATGAGTGCCTTCTGCATTCAGTTTTGCAGTTGTTTTTGCACCTAGGGCGTCTGAACCGGAGCTTGGTTCAGTCAATGCGTATGCAGCCAGCTTTTCGCCTGTCGCCAATGCAGGAAGGTATTTTTGCTTTTGATCTTCGTTACCGAAAAGTACGATTGGTAGGGAACCAATCCCTACGTGTGCACCATGGGAGATAGAGAACCCGCCGGCACGCGCCATTTTTTCAGCGATTAGGGCAGAGCTGACTTTATCCAATGCAAGCCCGCCGTATTCTTCAGGGACGTCCGCTCCTAAAAGGCCAAGCTCACCAGCTTGCTTTAACAGCTTAACTGAACGGTCAAATTCATGGTTTTCCAAATGTTCGATCTGCGGAACCACTTCATTTACGACATAGTCTTCTGTCGTTTTAGCAATCATAACCTGCTCATCTGTGTAGTCTTCTGGTGTAAACATACGATCATAGGAAACATCTTCGATTAAAAAGCTCCCGCCTTTAATTAGGTTATCAGTTTGATTTGCCATTTTTATTTCCTCCATTCTATTTGGGGGAGAAAGCCTGTAGAGGCTTTTCTCCGTTATTTTGTAAGTTGACCTTTATTCGGGGCACTCAGCGAACAGCGGGGAGAAATGAGAGCCTCCTCGGCTTCGCCTGTGGGGTCTCCCACTTCCTCTCCGCCCGCAGGAGTCAAGTGCCTTCCGCTACAATCAACTCAGGTGGTTAAAGTTAGTTAGCAGTTGAAAAGCAGCAAACTTTACGAAAACCGCCTTTAAGTATTATAGAAGTTCAAATACGCCAGCTGCGCCCATTCCGCCGCCGATACACATTGTAACGACACCAAATTGCTGGTTGCGGCGCTTCATTTCATGGATAAGGGATAAAGTCAGCTTTGCACCTGTACATCCAAGCGGGTGTCCAAGAGCAATCGCTCCGCCATTCACATTTACTTTTTCTTCGTCCAATCCTAGCTCTCTGATAATCTGGATGGATTGGGAAGCGAATGCTTCATTCAGTTCGAATAACCCGATATCGGAAAGCTCAAGTCCTGCCAGCTTAAGCGCTTTAGGAATTGCTACAACTGGTCCGACCCCCATGATTTCTGGAGGAACTCCGCCTACTGCGAAACTTCTGAATTTAGCCATCGGCTCCAATCCTGATGATTCTGCTTTTTCACGATCCATAACCATTACCGCTGCAGCCCCATCACTTGTTTGTGAAGAGTTTCCTGCTGTAACCGTACCGGTAACAGAGAATGCAGGGCGAAGCTTGCCTAGCGTTTCAACTGTTGAACCAGGACGCACACCTTCATCCTGGCTGAATTGGATTGTTTTTTCTGTTAGGTTATTGTCTTTTCCTACAGATCGTAAAATGACATCGACAGGAACGATTTCATCTTTAAATCGGCCTTCCTGAATGGCTTTTGCTGCCCTTTGGTGGCTTTTTACAGCAAAAGCATCCTGGTCTCGTCGTGAAATGCCATATTTCTTGGCAACTTCTTCTGCTGTATGGCCCATGCCCATATAATATTCTGGAGCAGTTTCCGCCAATTTGGCGTTCGGGCGGACCACATGCCCCATCATTGGCACAAGGCTCATCGATTCTGCTCCGCCAGCGATGATCGTATCTGCATGGCCGATCATGATTTTTTCAGCCGCATAAGCAATTGACTGCAAGCCTGAAGAACAATACCGGTTGATCGTAATTGCCGGAACCTCGTGGGATAGTCCTGCAAGCGCTCCGATATTCCTTGCCATATTCAAGCCCTGTTCTGCTTCGGGCATTGCACAACCAATGATCAAGTCATCGATATTTCCTTCGTAATTCCCCGCACGTTTCAATGTTTCCTTTACAACAAGCGCACCTAAATCATCCGGCCTTACATTCGCAAGCGTACCTTTTTTGGCTTTCCCGACCGGTGTCCGGGCCCCTGCAACAATTACCGCTTCTCTCATCTTATTCCCTCTCTTTCTCTCAATCTATTATCTATTAGTTGCGTAAAGGCTTACCTTTTAATAGCATGTGCTGCATACGCTGCTGTGACTTTGACTCAGCAACCAGGCTTAAAAAGGCCTCACGTTCAAGATCCAGCAAATATTGTTCATCTACTTCCGTTCCGTATGGCACTTTACCGCCGGCAATCACATATGCGAGTTTTTTTGCGATTTTTAGATCATGCTCGGAAATATAGCCTGATTGGAACATGGCATGTGCACCAAGCAGCAGGGTTGCATATCCTGTTTCCCCGACAACCGGCACCTTCTTGCGTACACGCGGCTTGTAGCCTTTTTCATGTAGAACAAGGACAGCCTGCTTCGCATCATGGAGGAGGTGGTCTCCGTTCACGCTGATGCCATCGGCAATATTCAGGAAGTTATTATCTCTTGCTTCTTCACCTGAAGTAGAAACCTTTGCCATAGCGATTGATTCAAATACTTTATTAGCAACCTTTTGAAGATCGAATTCCACACCATTCGGCATGCTTTCAAGATACTTAATATATAGCTCCTTGTTGCCGCTTCCGCCTGGAATCAGCCCGACGCCTACTTCAACAAGCCCCATATACGTTTCGCTTGAAGCCTGGATATGTGCTGCAGGCAGGCAAACCTCTGCCCCTCCGCCTAGCGTCATTCCGAATGGAGCAGCAACAACCGGCTTGGAGCTGTATTTGATTTTCATCATGGCATTTTGGAAATGTCGGACTACCATATCAAGCTCGTAAATATTGTCATCCTGCGCTTCCATCAGGATCATTCCCAGGTTTGCACCGACACAGAAGTTCTTGCCCTGGTTCCCGATGACAAGGCCTTTATAATTTTTCTCCACTTCATCAACCGCAAAATTAATCATTTGGATAATATCAAGCCCGATGGCATTGCTTTGTGAATGGAATTCCAGAAGGGCAACGCCATCGCCAAGGTCGATAAGGCTTGCGCCAGTATTCTTTTTAATAACTCCCTTTTGCTTTTTAAGCTGCTTTAGGTTGATCACTTTTGGATTTTCTTCAATTAATTTATATTCGCCATTGTGATAGAAATACTGCTGGCCCTCTTCTTCTTTATAGAAAGCAGTGAAGCCTTTTGCGAGCATGTCTTTTACCCATGCAGGCACTTCTTCGCCGGCTTCTTCCATCTTTTTCATTGATTTTTCTACCCCAATTGCATCCCATGTTTCAAACGGGCCAAGTTCCCAGCCGAATCCCCACTTCATCGCACGGTCAATTGCTATTACATCGTCTGCAATTTCGCCCAGCAATTGAGCTGAATAAAGAAGTGCGGGACTAAGTATATTCCATAAAAGCTGGCCGGCGCGGTCATCCGCATATACAAGCGCTTTCATTTTTCCTGCAGTACCTTTTCCCTGCTTGCTCATTTCTACTGAAGCTGTTTTAAGCTTCTTGCGAGGTCCGTATTCCAGGCTTTCCGGATCAAGCTCAAGAATTTCTTTTCCCTTTTTCAAGAAGAATCCCTGTCCAGACTTGCTTCCCAGCCAGCCTTTTTCCTGCATGGCTTTCATGAAGCCTGGCACTTCAAATACTTCCTTCTCTTTTCCTTCCACTTGCTCATAAACGTTGCCCGCAACGTGTATAAATGTATCAAGGCCTACCACATCAAGCGTTCTGAATGTTGCACTTTTCGGCCTTCCAATTAACGGACCTGTAATAGAATCAACTTCACCGACGCTATAGCCGCCTTTCAGCATTTCCTGTACAGTTACCAAAAGTCCATAAGTACCAATCCGGTTTGCGATAAAGTTTGGCGTATCCTTTGCTTCTACAACACCTTTGCCCAGTATATCCTCACCAAATTGCTTCATAAATGACAGCACTTTAGGGTCAGTGTTTTTAGTAGGGATTACCTCCAAAAGCTTTAAGTAGCGTGGCGGGTTAAAGAAGTGTGTACCTAGGAAATGCTTCTGGAAATCATCCGAGCGACCTTCCGACATTGCTTCAACAGAGATTCCTGAAGTATTCGAGCTGATAATGCTTCCAGGCTTGCGGTACTGGTCCACTTTCTCGAAAACCTGTTTTTTAATATTCAGATTCTCTACAACAACTTCGATTACCCAATCGACATCTTTAAGGCGTTCCATATCATCATCAAAGTTCCCTGCTTCAATCAAGGCAAGATTCTTTTTGGAAGTAAGCGGAGCAGGTTTTTGCTTCAATAATTTTTGGCGGTTGCTTTCACTGATGCGGTTGCGCACCGCTTTATCTTCAAGGGTAAGCCCTTTTGCTTTTTCAGCATCTGTTAATTCACGAGGTACGATATCCAGCAATAATGTTGGTATTCCGATATTAGCCAGGTGCGCCGCGATTCCTGACCCCATCACTCCGGAGCCCAAAACTGCCGCTTTTTTAATTTGTTGGATCAACTTTATTTCCCCCTTTTAGTTTTTTTGAATGAACACTCATTCATTTTATTGTCAAAAAAATATGCATCTGATCTGAATGAGTCCTGTTAGTTATAACTATAAAATATTTGCAAAATTTACGCAATGATTTTAAGCGGAAATTTGAAAATGTTTTGAAATTTTTTAATTAGACAAGATAACTGCTTAGTTCAATTAGGCGCAAGGATAAGGGTCGTTTTGGACATTCTAAAAGGGAACCTTCCATCAGCGCTCCGCTAATCTGCTGATTGGAAGTGAAGGATTGCTTTTTACGGAGGTGAAGAACGATGGGAAAAATGAAAAAGGATCCATCCAGAGCTGGAGTAAGCGCGGCGAGTGTACAGGGTGATGCAGGCCCCACAGTCGAGAGACAAGGTCCCAAAAAAGTGAACAGCCAGAATAATCAATATAAGCGATAATTCCGGGCTAGCCCAAAGCAACTGCTTACCGGCTCTCCAAGCTGGGAACCTGTTTAAATTCATTTATTTAAAGGCTGGCTGCTGTCAGCCTTTTTTACTCCTTTTCCATTATGGTTATAGGGTAAATTAGCAAATGCTCTTCCAATGGAATAGCATACGATCTTTAGAGGAAAGATATGTTCGAATAGAAATGCTTTTATTCCCCATGCCGCTTTTTATTTATGTGCGGCCTGCAATCAATTAAAATGGAGGGTTACTTATGCAACAGCAAAATATGAATATACAAAATCAGCAGGGCATTATGCAGCAGCCTCCTGCGGTTGTTTCCACTAAGGATTCCCTGTATTTAACGGATATGCTTTCCTGGAATCTCCTCGCACTTAAAAAGGCGCATTTTTACGCACAGCAATGCCAGGATCAAGAGCTGAAGACTCAATTCGAACAGTGCGGGCAAATGCATCAGCGTCATTATGAGCAGCTGCTTACCCATTTAAACCAGCAAAATCAGCAAAACTTTATGGGAATGCAATAAGAGGGGGAAAAATTAATGAATCAAAATCAGAACCAAAACCAAAATACTATTCAAAATCCTGAAACTCAGGTAAATAAAACTCCGCAAATGAACGACCGTGATTTTACAAATGACTTACTATCAACTGAAAAATATATGACCAATGCTTATTCTGTTGCTTTAAATGAAGCGAGCCACCAGAGCCTTTACCAGGATATGCTGACTGTTTTTAACGAAACACAAAACCAGCAGAGAGAGCTTTATAACCTTATGTTCAAAAAAGGCTGGTATAAAATTGAAGCTGCTGACCAGCAGAAGCTTCAGCAATCTTATCAGCAATTCCAGGGTTATTCCAATCAGTTTCCGTATGGAAATGGCCAAATGCAATAAAGACGAAAACCGCTGCATCGTGCCTGCAGCGGTTTTTTTAAGGAGTTGTAAATAAAATTTAAGGGACTTGCAAATATAACGGGAATTTTCAATTATAAAAGTACATCTGCAAATAAAACACATGGACCCTTAATTTCAGCCTTATACAGATTGGAAAGGGTTAAATCCCCTTAATTTGATTTTTTGCTTCTAAATTCTTCGTTCATTGTCTTGATTTCAGCAATTAGAGCCTTCATTTCCTCTTTTGCATCGGGATATGTATCGTTCCAGTGTTTGGCTAAAGGAGGCATAGATTTGGCGATAAAGGAGTACAGTGCCCACGCTTCAACCTTTTCTTTTCGTTCAGGATCGCTCTCGCCAATTAGGAGTTCAGTATATTTTTCAAGCAGTCCGTCCAGCTGCTCTTTTAATTTATCATTCATCACTTTTCCTCCTTTTTATAAGTTTTTGCAAACTTGAGGGCATGTGCCGCACCGTTTGCCGCTGTTCGTCAAGTAGGAAAAGCAGCATGTTTTTCGAGGTCTGATCACTTTCCCGGTGCTTTCAACAAAGATCTTCTTGTTATGATACCGTTTTAGCGGGTTTTCATTATAACGTCCGAATAAATCGCCAGATGCTTCTTCCATGATGAACTTGAAATCTTCAGAAGCTTCTCTTGCCAATAAGGGTTCTTTTGGCAAGACGTTTTCGTAAAGCCAGAATAGATAAATGGCGATATTTTCCCAAAGAATCAGCTTTGAAATCTTCGACTCTTTTGCAACACTGTCCAAAATTGGAAACACGTGAATACTGAAGAGGGAGCGAATAGCCTCTTCTCTCCATTGGTTTCTGTCCGCTCCGGCAGCTTTACCCCAAAGGTTTTTAAACCGGAAACCTGGCAGCCACAGCTCATTCTTCTCCTGGCTTTCCAGGGATAGATTCTCTTGCGAGATATCCAGCTTTAAATTCCAGGCTGTCATACTATATAAATAAATCACGGGCAGAAACGCGTATCTTTTAACCAGAATGGATGCGGCAACCTTTTCATCCTTTGCACCAATATGCTGTTTAAGTTTATGCAGGTACTCCCCCACTGCCTCGGGATCCAGCAATTCTTTTGCTTCTATAGAAAAAGAAGAGTTTACAGCATTTGAAACAAGCCTGAATTGCCTGAGGTCATCCTCCTGTTCTTTAGTAAGCCTATACATCCTTATAACCCCTGCCCTTTCAGGATGCACCTTCCTTTGCCGTACGGGATGCATAGCGGGGTGCCGAATAAAGGATCGATCGTGACTTCACAGTCCATACCAAATACATTTTTAACCAATCCGCAATTGATGACATGTTCAGGTTTGCCCTGGGCAAATACTTTCTGATCTTTTATGGCGACTATATTATGCGCATATCGGCAGGCCAGATTTAGGTCATGCAGCACCATGACAATCGTGCGCTGCTCTTTTTCATTTAATTCAAAGAGCAAGTCGAGAATCTCGATTTGATGAGTCATATCCAAATAAGTGGTTGGCTCATCCAGCAGTATGGTATCTGTGTCCTGGGCCAGCGTCATTGCAATCCAGGCTCTCTGGCGCTGCCCCCCAGATAAGGAATCAACAGTCCGATCCTTTAACCCCTCCATGCCAGTTGCTTTCAGAGCGTTCCTAACCTTCAGTTCATCTTCTGTTGACCATTGCTTCAGCCAGGTCTGATACGGATACCGCCCTTGTTTTACCAGCTGAAGCACTGTCAGGCCTTCAGGAGCGGCAGGAGATTGGGGCAGGATTGCCATTTTTCTGGCGACATCTTTCGTAGAAAGCCTGGCAATAGCCTCCCCTTCCAATAAAACACCACCTGATTTGGGCTTCAGCAACCGGGCAATGGATCTGAGCAAGGTCGATTTTCCGCAGCCATTTCCACCGATAAAAACGGTAATTTCTCCTTTTGGGATTTCCAAGTTAAGCTCGTTGATAATAATGGTGTCTCCGTAAGACAATGTTAAATCTTTTGTTGCGATCGCTTGCCCTGCTGTCATGCATGCCCTCTCCTTTTTTAAAAGTATCTTTATCTATAGGCTATCCAGTTACTTGTTCTATACGAGTTTCAAGCTTTTCCAACTTATGTGTTCCTTGTTCTAAAGAGCAAATAAATAAAGTAAGGTGCACCAATGCTGGCTGTAAAGACGCCGGCCGGGATTTCCAGCGGCGAAAATAAAGTTCTGCCGATTAGATCTGCTGCCATGACCAGGATTCCCCCGATCAGGGCGGAAGCCGGGAGCAGTGCGCCAAAAGCGGAACCAACCAGCCTCCGTGCCATATGCGGCGCCATTAATCCAACAAAGCCAATACCGCCGGCAAAGGCAACGGCTCCGCCTATTAAAGCGGTGCTCACCATCAAAAGCAGGAAGCGGTATTTTTGAACCGTGCTGCCGACACCTGTGGCAATATCATCCCCAAGCTCCTGGATATTGACATTTCTGGCTAAAATAAATGCCACAATCAAGAGAATAAGCGTCCATGGCACTAGAATGGCGACATTTCCCCAGTTAGAACCGTAAACAGTACCAGTTATCCAAATATTCGCCTGGCTTGCCTGGTAAATCGGGCCGAAAACCATCATCAAAGTAGTTAAAGCCTTCATTAAACTTGCGATACCGATTCCGATCAAAACGAGGCGGATCGGTGATACTCCATCTTTGTATGCTAAAAAATAGACAAGAAAAGCCACAATGGCAGCTCCCGCAAACGCAGCAAGAGGCATCCAATTTATACTTACGGTCAATGCATTGTTTTCATCACTAAAAAGGGCAAGAAAACCGACTACCGCTACAGAGGCACCCCCGGTTATTCCGATAATGTCTGGTGAAGCAAGCGGATTCCGGATCATCCCCTGCAAAATACCTCCCGCTACTGCAAGAGCAATCCCTACCATGAGGGCAACGATAATTCTAGGAAGCCTGAAGGACTGAATAACCAGCCTCTCCATATCCGAGCCCCCGCCAAAGAAGACCTGCAAAACCTTGAGGGGGCTAATTTTCATCTCACCCGTTCCGGTGCTAATAATAAAAACTCCAGCCACAGAAGCAGTCAGGATAAGGAAAACCATAAGTGCCCTGCGGTCGATCAAAAAGGAAACTTTTTCGCCAAAAAGGCGCATGTTATAGTATTTTTTCATTATTGATTGAACCCCCTTCTGGCTATGTAAACGAAGAAAGGAGTTCCAATCACAGCGGTCATAACCCCAACAGGAACTTCCTGCGGCATGATGATATATCTTGCTGCTATATCCGCAACCAGGAGGAGCATCCCGCCTAAAAGCCCTGCAAACGGAATGACCCAGCGGTGGTCAATGCCAACTACTGCGCGGGTAAGATGAGGAATAACTATGCCGAGAAAGCCAATTGGCCCTGCAACGGCTACTGCCCCTCCGGATAGAAGAACGATAATAATTCCGGCACCGAGCTTAAGCATTCCGGTTTTCAGGCCTAACCCCTTTGCTACATCCTCCCCCATGGAAAGAACATTCATTTTTCCCGCGATAAGCAAGGAAAAAATCCAGCCTGCTGCGAGATATGGAAGCACGGCAGTCAACGTTTCCAATTTACGTCCTGATACAGATCCAGCAAGCCAGAACAGCACCTGCTCAAGGGCAGTCTCATTTATTACAAGAAAGCCTTGAGTCATGGATGCAAACATAGCGCTCATCGCAGCACCAGCGAGGGTAAGTTTCATGGGGGTTAAGCCTTCCCTCCCAATTGAACCGATAATATAAACGAAAATAAATGAGACAGCTGCACCCAGAAATGAAACCCATGTAAAAAATTGAAGATTGCTTATGGAAAACAAGGATACAGCAATTACAACAGCAAATCCTGCTCCCGCATTAATTCCGAAAATTTCTGGAGCAGCCAAGGGATTCTTTGTCAATGTCTGCAAAAGCACCCCTGCTATTGCCAGGCTTGCCCCTACAGCAGCGGCGATTAATGCCCTTGGAAGGCGGACAGATTGTATAATGATATGTTCATTGGATCCATCAAATTGTGTAAACGCATCAATGGCCATCTTCCAGGTTGTGTCCGTATATCCGTATACAATACTGAAAGACATTAATACTAATAGCAGCAGCAAAGCCAAAAAAAGCCCTGCCCATCTAAGGGAATTCGTTTTTAATAGCATAGTGTTAACCTTTCTAGCTTCTATTTAATAAGAATTATTTACATTATCAGTCTATTGTACAGGCTTATGTACTGTCAATGAGTTTGAAAATCATTTTCACTGGCAATTTACCTGGTTTAAAGTAATGAGATGATTTTCCATAGCCTGGTGTTTCCAAACTTAATTAACGTTATTAAAGTCTCTAAAAAAATAATTGAAAATGATTTTCATTTATCCGTTGACATATCGAAAAATCCATTTTATTATAAATGTGTCAAATGAAAATGATTATCATTAACAATACATATTGGAGGATGCACTTATGAAATTTAAATCTTTACTTGCCATGTTTTCAGTATTGACTATCTTGTTCTTGGCCGCATGCGGAAATAATAATGAACAAGATGATCAGGCTGCTGAAAAAGAAAACGAAGGAAACAAAACAGAAGATACAAGCTATACAGTTGAGCACGCAATGGGAACTACTACGCTAGAGAAAGATCCTGAAAAAGTCGTAATCCTTACAAATGAAGGAACCGAAGCTCTTTTATCAATGGGTGTTACACCTGTAGGAGCCGTTCAATCCTGGACAGGTGATCCTTGGTATGAGCATATTGCAGACGATATGAAAGATGTTCAGGTAGTGGGAACAGAGAGTGAAGTTAATGTCGAAGCAATCGCAGCCCTTCAGCCGGATCTGATTATCGGAAACAAAATGCGCCAGGAAAAAATCTACGATCAATTAAATGACATTGCCCCTACCGTTTTTGCTGAAACATTACGCGGAGACTGGAAGGAAAACTTTGAGCTTTATGCCAAAGCAATCAATAAAGAAGAAGAAGGCAAAAAGGTTATTGCCGATTATGACAGCCGCATCGAAGAAATTAAAACTACCCTTGGCGACAAATTAAATCAGGAAGTATCGATTGTCCGCTTTATGGCTGGCGATGTCCGAATCTACCATAAAGATTCTTTCTCTGGGGTGATTCTTGACCAAATTGGGTTAGCCCGTCCTGAAAGCCAGAATGTAGATGATTTTGCAGAGAAAAATGCTACAAAAGAACGTATTCCAGCAATGGACGGTGATGTGCTTTTCTACTTCACTTATGAAACAGGCGATGGCGAAGCAAGCCAGCTTGAAAGCGAATGGATTGAAGATCCGTTATTCAAAAACTTGAAAGTTGCCCAGGAAGGCAATGTTTACAAAGTCGACGACACTATTTGGAACACAGCAGGCGGCGTCATTGCTGCAAACCTGCTGCTGGATGATATTGAAAAGTATCTTGTTAAATAAAAACATAGTGATTGCGCTCCCATAATACCCCCTCTTTTATGAGAGCTCATATATAAAGGAACCTGCCTTGAGCAGGTTCCTTTTTTGCAGCCGAATAAGCTCATTTAAATAATTTCAGGCTGCTATCTTCCCTTTTTCCAACTTAACCGGCTCTTTTTTATTGCCTGCCATTCATAAGTTTTCCAAAACCGGCAACAATAAGCGTAATGCCGAAAATGATGGTGATTTTCCTATGAAAAGATGGTTGAAAAATAAGCGAATTAAAGAGGATATTCAGCACAAGGAATGGGAACAATCCTTTATTAAATCCAAAGATTTCAAGAAAATTTTTTATTATAACCAAAAAACGAATGTGCGTTTTGGGCTTACTTTCATGGCTACTTTAGTGGATGAAAATATCATTCAGGAAGGCATTCTCCCAAATCTGCTGGATGAGGAATTCCGGGAAATTGAGGATATTAAACAGCTTGTACCCATTGCCGATGTCCAAATTTGTGATGATCCTTCTTTAATTGAACAGAAGATTATGAATGGCTATGTGATGCTGACAATTGAAACAGAGCTTAAGCATTTCGGCTTTATCGCAGCGCAAAAAGAAATTGTCAGGGCAATCAGCCAGCCGGAAGTTGAATTTTCCGTTATTGGGCCCAAGGAAGCGTTCGTCGAGTCGCTCGGGCAAAATTTGAATTTAATCCGTAAGCGGCTTCCCGTAAAGGAACTGATTATTGAAGAGTTTACTCTTGGCAGCTTGTCAAAAACTGGCGTTGCGATGCTGTATATGGAAAATATTACGAACGAAGACAATGTGAATACCGTCAGGCAGCGGTTAACAAATGTAAAGTTTGATGCCATAACAGACAGTTCCTATATTGTACAGCTCATTTCGGATAATTCGAACTCCCCTTTCCCGCAGCTGCTGGATACGGAAAGGCCTGACAGGGTTGCGGGAATTTTGGCTGAAGGGAAAGTTGCCATTGTAGTGGATGGGTCGCCTCATGTTCTCATTACGCCAACAACACTTGTTGAGTTTTTTAGTTCATTTGAAGATTATTTTTTAAATTACCTATTATCTTCCTTTTTCCGTTTGATCCGTGTATTTGCGGTTGCCTTTTCGATCCTTATTACACCTATTTATGTGGCTGCTCTGTCTTATCATTATGAGCTTATTCCAAAAGATTTGATGAGTACTTTAATTACATCAAGGAGAGAAATTCCTCTCCCTCCTATTCTTGAAGCCTTGTTTCTAGAACTGACAATTGAATTGCTGCGTGAGGCCGGAGCCCGGCTGCCTACGAAGGTCGGCCAGACAATCGGTATCGTGGGAGGAATTGTTATCGGGACAGCTTCAGTAGAGGCTGGCCTGACAAGTAACGTCCTCCTCATTATCGTTGCCCTTGCCGCTCTTGCTTCCTTTACGACGCCTGTATACCGGATGGGCAACACAATCCGTTTGCTCCGCTTCCCTTTCTTATTTTTTGCAGAGCTATGGGGGCTGCTGGGAATCGTGTTTTGTTTCTGTTTACTGCTAACCCATTTAGTGCGGCTGACTTCACTCGGAAGGCCGTTTCTGGAGCCGCTTTATCCTCCTCGGGTAGTAGATATGAAAGATGCATTAATCAGACTTCCATTCGAGAAACAGTCCAAGAGGCCACTATTTTTAAGAACGAAAAACCCAATCCGCTTTAGCAAGAAAAAGGCGCAAGAGAAAAAGGATATTGATGAATAACACGAAGTACGACCCCAGAACATAACAGCCAGATAACAAGGATTAAACGGAGGTGAACCAGATGCAGGAGCAGCCAATTCCAGACAGATTGAAGATATCTCCTTTTTTAGTCTTTTATTTAATTATGTCTATGCAAATTGGAATCGGGGTCCTTGGCTATCAGCGAATTATCGCACTGAAAGCGGGATATGATGCCTGGATGTCCATTCTATTTGCAGGGGGATGCATCCACGTCATTGTGTGGATGATGTATAAAATTGGCGATACAGTAGACGGAGATATTGTCACAGCACATAAATATATTGCCGGGAATTTTTTTGGCAAAGTGCTCAGCTCTATTTTTATCGGCTATTTTACCTTATACAGCTTAACGGTAATCCGGACATTCATTGAGGTGATCCAGGTTTGGATGTTCCCGGAAATGAGTACTTTCTGGTTCGCCTTTGGTTTTATGATTCTGTGTGTTTATATCATTTTTGGCGGGTTTCGGACTGTAGTCGGATTGGCTTTCTTCGGACTTGTCCTGCCTGCTTATCTGCTCTTGACATTTGGATGGGCAATCAAATTCGCCAACTTTTATAATCTTCTGCCCCTTTTGGACCATTCCATTAAAGAGCTGCTGACAGCATCCTATTATATGTCGCTTACCTTTATCGGGTTTGAGATCATATTGTTTTTTTACCCTTTTATAAAAGAACCAAAAAAATCCCAAAAGTGGGCACATCTGGCGGTTTTGACAACGACCCTCATTTACACTGTTTTAGCAATCATTACGTTTGCTTATTTTGCAGAGGAACAGCTTGCAAAACAAATTTGGGCAACCCTGGCCATGTGGAAAATAGTTGAGATGCCCTTTGTGGAACGATTCGAATATATCGGGATTGCAAACTGGAATTTGATCATTTTGCCCAATGTGTGCATTTCCGTTTGGATTGCTTCCCGCCTTATAAAAAGAATCATGAATGTCAGGCAAAAAATCGGCGTTTTTTTCATTGTTGGTGCGGTTTTAGTCTTAATCAATTTCCTGGATACCCGTGAGAAAATAAATATGCTTAACGACTATATTGGCAAAATGGGATTTGCTTTTACCTTTATTTATATTCCAATGCTCTTTGCCGCAGTTATGATAGCTAAGAAGGTAAAGAAGAAAAAGGGGAAGAAGAGATGAAAAGGTTAGTACTACTTTTGGTTGCCATCCTTCTAACCGGGTGTGTCGAAAAAGAAATCATCGATGATATCAATATTGAAGTAGCAGTTGGCTACGACAAATCCGAGGATGGGAAAGGATATAGAGGGACTGTTCTATTTCAGCAATTTCAGCCCGATCAGAGCGTGGAGAATGTAACTTTCACCGGTGGAGGCAAGTTAAGGCAGGACCTGCTATTGGAAGTGACAAAACAATCATCAGAACCCGTCGTTACAGGCGGTTTAAAACTTGCCATTTTCGGGCCAGAACTTGTGAAGGAGGGAATCTATGATCTTGTTGATTCTTTTCAAAGGGATCCCAGCATCGGTGCCAGATTATTTTTAGCAACCTCAGAGGGAAAAAGCGGAGATCTATTAAAGGGCGAATATGGTTCAAGAGGAAACTCCAAATATATATATAATCTCATTAACCATAATATTGAAAAAAGGGACATCCCCAAAACGAATCTTCACCTGGCAGCCCGGGATTTTTATCAAAAAGGAAAAGATCTTTTCCTCCCGCGTTTAAAGCAAACAGGCCAGGATAAAGTCGAAATAGTTGGCATCAGCCTGTTTCAGGAAGATAAGGAAGTAGATATCCTGCCTGTTGAGAAGATGTTCTTTTTTAAATTATTAGTGGATAAGTACAGTGAAGGGAATTTTGATGTGAAAACTTCAGAAGATGCTCGTGCTGCTATACAAAGCATAAGATCGAAGCATCAAATCAAGGTTTTAAATAGACGTGCGAAAATAAATATAGAAATTTACGGAATTATCCGGGAATATACCGGCAAAGTTCTAACACCTGAGATAATAAAGGAAGTTGAGAAAAAACTGGAGGATCAAGTGGAAAGAGAGTCCGTAAAACTGCTTAAAAGGTTTCAGGAGCTTGGGATCGACCCTGTAGGCTTTGGCCAAATGACGAAACAACAACACAGAAATTTTGATTTTAAAAAATGGGAAGATGAGTACAAGCAATTGACCTTTGATGTTAAATGCGATGTAGTGATAGGAGAAACAGGCGTTATTGAATAAAGAAGAGCGGGCCACTGGGTACCCGCTCTTTTTGTTTAATCACTGGTGGAGAACATATATTTTTTATAATGGTAGCGGATTGAGAATATGAGCCCCATAGCCAGCATATTGCCCATAAGCGAGCTTCCCCCGTAGCTAATGAATGGGAGCGGAATGCCTGTGATCGGCAAAAGGCCAATGGTCATGCCGATATTTTGAAAGACATGGAAGGTAACCATGCTAATGACCCCTACACAAATGTAGGTATAAAAGTTGTTTTTTGTTTCCATGCCAATCTTGGTAATATGGTAAATCAGCAGGAAGAAAAGGCTTACTACGATGCTTGCTCCTATAAACCCAAATTCTTCGCCTACAATACTAAAGATAAAGTCTGTATGGCTTTCCGGCAGGTATACTTCCCTCGTTCCATACCCTTTGCCGCTTGTTTCCCCTGATCCTATAGCCAGGAGAGAACGGGTAAGCTGGAAACCTGTTGAGCTTTGGTAATTATAGGGGTCAATCCACGAATAAATACGCGCAAACTGATATTCCTTAACCCCTAAATACTTCTCAAGAATATTGGGATGCCATAGGACGAAATAAAAGATCGTACCAGCCAGTGCCGCTCCTGTGCCAAAAATCGGAGCCAGCAGCTTCCAGCTGATTCCCGATATAAAAATCATGCCGAGCATAATCGCCAGAAAAACGAGGCTTGTTCCCAAATCCGGCTGCTGCATGACCAGCATGAGCGGCACCATGGTTAAACCGGCCAGTTTAATAAGCAGCCATAAATCAGTCTGCATCGTTTTAATGGCATTTTTTTGATGATGGTCATCAATCGTTTTTGCCAGAACAAGGATAATAAACACCTTAACGAGCTCCGCCGGCTGCAGAGAGCCCATCCCAGGCACCTTGTACCAGGCCTTGGCTCCGTTTATAACAGGAGCAATGCTGCTTGGCGCAATAATCAAAAAGCCCAGCAGCAGGATTCCCATGCCATAGACATACCAGGAAATTTTCTTTAGCTGGTCAGAGTCAAGCGTAATGACCGCTGCAATGATCCCAGTACCAACGATATACCAGACAATCTGCTTTAGCAGGAAATTTTCGGTGTACTGTCCCGTCGTCTGGGCGCTGTAAATCGAGATCGCGCTCACTAAAAATAAAAGCATCAATATTAATACTAAGCCCCAATCAAGCTTAGGCGGTGTATGTCGATTAGAAGTCATAATCATTCTCCTTTTAAAAAAACCATCTGCCTTTAGGATTTTTTCCAGGCATAACGGAGTATGACGCAGCTTAAGGGCTGAAATGAGGGGAATAGTGATATTCCTTATGTACCTCTCATATTTCCTCGCTACAATATTCCATTATATTTTTTATTGAGATAAATCACAACTTCTAAAGAGACAATGGGTATTATTTCAAGTTTTTGCAAAAATAAAGAATGATTACTTTTTCCTAGTACTCATTGGGGAGGGAAGATATAGGTGCCCAAAGCAGATTTCTTCAGGTGCATTAGGACCTATTTTTAAAATCCCCGCTGAAATAACGAACTTTTATATCATCTCTCATCCATTCCAGGTTATTGGGTACCTGCGGAATGCTATAGCCGATAAAAATGGGAGTGGTTACATAACGCGGAACAATTTTAGCGTAAATATCCTTGCCCAGTTTGTAAAAGAACAAATTGTAACTGTTGCTTGGGAAAGGAAAGGCATTCAAAATATAATGGGCAGCAGCTTGAATGCATTTGGCGAAGTACGGAATATCATCCTCATCGGCAAGCTTGACATTGAATTCATAAAAGCCGATTCTCGGTGAAGTCGATAACGTGAAGACCGTTCCGCTTTCTTCATGGATGAGAAGCCCTTCAAAATCGCTTGCATGGACTTTTTCCTTATAATCAATATTTTTCAGCCCGACAATCTGCATATGAGGATGGGCAATGCTCCCTCCCGATAATGGCCCATGATTTTTAAAGAACAAAACAGATTCATATTCTCCGCTTTCTTCCATCTCAAGCCAATGTTTTAAGCCAAATGAAATGAGCCTGATCAAATGCTCCTCGGGATAAACGGACAGCTCGCTGGCACACTCATCCGTTTCAACGAGAACCGTTTGATAGGCATTTTCCAGTACAGGGTATTTATTTTTCAATAAAATGATTGAATCCTCTACCTCGATAATATCTGTAAGCTCCTCCCTCGCACAAAAAGGGCAGCTTATATCTTTATTCCGAATACTATTAGGCTTCTGAACTCCAATCCCGGTATTAAAATGCAAATGCGTATCTGACATCACTCTGACACCTGCTTTTCTATAATCTCTCCTTTTATTTTATCATGAAAACGAGTACCAGGTACCTATACCAGTTTGGCGAACTGGTATAGGTACCTGGTACTTTTATTTAACCGTTAACTCAGTTTCGGTGTGCTCGTGGATATCATGGCCTTTTTCGGCATGGATGGTGATGAAGTATGTGCCGGATTCGAAAAATTGATGGCCAGCAGTGTATTTGCCTGGTTCAGTTTCGGACAGGTTCACCCATTGGGGTGTTGAACCATCAAGTGAAATTTCAAGCTTCACTTTTGCATCTGTCAAGGGTTCCCCTTCTTTTTCAAGCATGACAGATAACGTCGTTTGTTCTTTTGCATGGATATGATCCGGTGCAAGAAGCATTATTGATACTTCTCTGTCATGGCCGTGGGAGTGGCTTTCTTCATGGCCTTCTTCCTCATGTTCATGCTGATGTCCATCCGCCTCAACATTTACCTCGCCAACTTTGATTGAAGCCTGTGGCATCGTATGCTGCCTTCTGGCGGTAACATGGGATTGTACATAGTAGATACCTTCCGCCGTGAACACATGATCAGCCATGTATTTCCCCTCTGAATCATGCTTCGCTTCCACCATTTCACTATTTTCTTTTTGGCCATCGATCCAAACCTCAAATTTCACTTCATCCGCATCCGTTACGGCCTCATTTCCTTGTCTCACGGTAACAGCGAGGGAAGCTTCTTCACCTGCATCGATTGTTTCAGGTACCTTCAAGTCAGCCTCAATGACTTGTACAGCTGATTCTTCACGATCTTTGGATTTCCCCTGCTCAGGCTTGCTGCTGCATCCTCCAAGGATAAAGATGCCAGCCATCATGATCAACAACACATTTCTCATTCTGTATTCCTACTCTCTTTTATATTTACTGTTAATAACCTAAATATAAAGGCAAATTGTGATAAAAAAATGAAATCCTTTTAAAAAGGCTGTTTTCTCATAGATTGTTGTTTTTGCTTATCAATTTTTCCCGTTGATTTCCGTTGCGGGCACTTGCTTTCCGCGGGGAGCGATGTGAGCCTCCTCCCGCAGGAGTCTCGCGCCTTCCGCTCCAATCAACAGGGTGGTAAAATCAACAATAACTTTAACACCAAAAATAATAGACCCCTTTTGAGGTCTTTTAAATTGCAAATTATGCTTTGGCTACTGTCTTGCACAAGATTGCCATATTTGAAAAAGGTTAATCTAGATAGACGCAAGGTCATTCAGGACAACTTTTTTGTACCTTTCTTTTTCAATCTGCCTAACAGCTTCATAGGCCAGCTTTTTATAATGCTGGGTGTTTTCTCATACACATAGCACTAAAGGCCGTTGCCAAGCACGTGCTATTGGTCTTCCTTGGCCTCTACCAACATGGCATTCATCTTACATTCTCCTTTTATAAAAAATGATTAAAAAACAGAAACAGCGCCGTTCCCCAAATGATCAAAGCGGATACTTTATTGATAGCAACAAGGATAACCGCTGATTTCAGCTCTCCAGTTACCTTTCCCGCCCATGCCAGGCCAGTGAACCAAAGCCAGGATATGAGAATACAAGCTGCTGTAAATGCCCATCTATCCGGAACGCTGTAGCTGATGGAACTTGTGCCGATGACCCCGATTGTATCCAGAATGGCATGCGGATTTAATAAAGAAACGGATGCGGCGAATAGGATTTGTTTCCGCGGGGAATATATGGCAGCTGCGGGATCTTCCTGGCTGGCAGGTTTGCTTTTAAAAATTACAAACCCCATGTAGATCAAAAACAGAATTCCCGCACCAAGAAGAACGGTTTTAAAAACGGCATTCGCCAGTACAACGACTGATACGCCCAGTACAGCCAGCAAAATCAGCATCGTATCACAGAGGGAAGCCGTAACAACGGCGGGAAGGGCTTTTACAAATGGTTTTTGCTGTGCTCCCTGATTAAAGATGAAAACATTTTGGACACCAAGCGGCAAAATCAATCCAAACGCCAGCACAAAACCATGGATAATCGCAGTAAACATACTAATAATTCCTTTCTTGTTTCTTTACAATGGACCTTCTTTTATTCGTCTCCCACCTCCTTTTTTCCTTCCTGCTCATCTTCTAAATTAGCTTATCCGTCATATAATTTGAAGAGATGGAGGGATCCAAATGAATTCAAAATTAAGAATCCATTCTGTTTTCTTTTACATAAACAGCTGGCTGTTCAGTATTTGTGCGGTTGTAGTTCTCGCCGGGATTATTACGGTTTATCCATCCGCCTTTACCTCATCCCATGTAAATTTACTGCTTAAAGATATTAAGGCAGACCAGCTGTTCATCCACTTCCTGAAAGCAGAGAACCATTATTTTTACCGGGATATGCCCACGGAAAGCTACTCCCTTCCTGGAACTCTCTTTAAGCTGGCCACCAACACCCAGCCACAGGATGTCAGAACGTTCCTGGGCCGTGAGCTGCCTGGTTTTTCTATCTTTGACACTGGCATTGCCGTTGCCGGAGAAGGAACCGATTTTACCAACCTTCCAGTAGAGTCGGCACCGCCTCTTGAAGTTCTTTTAAAAGAAAGAGAGCTTGCTTTGGATAATGGGGATGGCGGGAACACCTCCGCCCCGCCAGCCATTCCGGATAAAAAAAGTGTCCTAATCTATCATTCTCATAGCTGGGAGTCGTTTGCACCGCTTTTAAAAGATGTGAAGGATTCAAATGAAGCGGTTAGCCCAAATGAACAGGTTAATGTGATAGCTGTCGGGAAAAAGCTGAGTGAAGAGCTTGCGACAAAAGGCATAGGCGCTGAGCATGATAAAACCAATACAGCAGCAGAGCTTAAAAAGAAGGGCTGGAGCTGGGAAAGCTCTTATTCTCTTGCGCGGGAGACTGTGCAAGCAGCCATGGCTGAGAATAAGGACGTAAAGTTTTTAATTGATATCCACAGGGATTCACTTCCTCGGGAGGAAACAACTGCTTTAATCGGCCAGAAGCAGTATGCACGCCTGTTTTTTGTCGTAGGAAGAGAGCATAAAAATTACGAGCAAAACCTGAAAGTAGCCTCGGAGCTCCATAAAGCACTTGAGGCAAAGTATAAAGGGATCAGCAGGGGTGTATTTGTAAAGGGAAAAAGCGAGGGCAACGGCATTTATAACCAGGATCTTTCCGAGCGAGCCCTTCTGCTGGAATTCGGAGGAGTGGAAAATAACCTGGATGAGCTGAATCATTCGATTGAAGCTTTTGCTGAAGTCTTCAGCGAATATTACTGGAAGGCAGAGACAGTCAATGCGGAAGGAAATTAAAGCAAGCCATTACTGCCTCCTGTTTACATTTTTCAGCACCCTAATCACCTACCTTTTGTTTGGCTTCAGCACCATCACAGTTTCCTGCCTGTTCTCGGGAGTCATTCTCTCGATTATCAACTTAATTGAAGACGAAATGAAACAATACGGGCCAGACCGCAATAGCTGATACAGGCAAAATTTATTATTTTCTGTTTTAATAGACATAATAAGATAGGAAATAGGAGTGATAGAATTGAAACTGGCCATTATTACAGGCGCCTCCAAAGGCCTTGGTGCTTCCATTGCAAAGAAAATGATAAAAGAAGGAACAGCCATCATCTCTGTTTCAAGAACAGAAAACCCGGAACTAATTGAGCTTGCAGCAGAAAACCAGGTCTTCTACGGACACTATTTCTGCAACCTGGCTTCGCCTGAGGAAGTGGAATCTGTATTTAGGGAAGTTACAGCGCTATTGCGGGAGAAGCAGCCGGAAGCTCTTTATGTTTTTAACAATGCAGGGGTCATTGATCCGATTGGAACAGCGGGCAACCTGGATCATAAGGCTTTAATCCAAAATGTGCACGTCAACTTGATCGCACCTTTTATGATCTCTAATATGCTCCTAAATGAAGCTTCACGGGATATGACAATCGTCAATATTACTTCTGGCGCGGCAGAAAGGCCAATTCAGGGCTGGAGCGCTTATTGCAGCACAAAGGCCGGAATGAATATGTTCACAGAAACAGCGGCACTCGAACAGCAAACAGCAGGCAGCAGCCATAAAATCATCGCTTACAGTCCTGGTGTCATGGACACAGATATGCAGAGTATCATCCGTTCATCGGCAAAGGAAGATTTTCATGACCTTGAAAAGTTCCAGACATACAAGGAAAAGGGCATGCTGAGAGATACAGATACCGTGGCAAATGCATTGATCGATCTTCTGCTGAAGAAGGAGATTGAAAGCGGAAAAGTTTATTATGTGAATGATTTGATCTGATTTTGGCGCAAATAGCGATGCCGGCCGTTCTTTAAACAGCCGGCTTTTTAATTAGAAAATCGCAAGGCGCCCACCCTATCGGCGACAAGCATATGACGAGCCCTGTAAGGGTGCTCTTTCCTTCTGCAAGGGATTGGCTTATGTCACGGAGTCCCTAGGAGCCGAAACTAGGCATGCTTATGACCTCGAGCCGATGGCGCCTCCTCCCAAAAGCTGCCGCTTTTAGTCGTGTGATGATTACGCTGCCGTAGATTTCCTTGTGGAGCTAGACAGTTATCGAAGTTATTCTTTTCCTAAAATATCACTGTCCACGACACCATGGTGAATCCGGACGACTTCATGGTTTTTATCTTTTTGAATAACGAAAAATCCGTTCGAGAAGTCTGAAGATAATTCTTTAAAGAAAATTCCGTCGATACCCTTCTCATGCTTTTCGCCGATTGTTAAATGGTATTCAGAACCTTTTTTGACAAGCTGGGCCGGAAAGCCTTTATCCCAATCCTCTGATGGATCATGGATCTTTCTGGTTACCTCCACTACATGGACGTCCACCCCTTCGAGCAGCTCGAATAAATCATTGATCAACGAATGCTTAACCAATCGTTCAAGCTTGGTCTGGACAGCCTGCCCAAGAATAATCTGGGTGATCTTATATTGCTGTGCCGCGTCCGCTATCACTTTGGCAATTTTTTTGCCTTCTGAATACTTCGATAGCATTTGCAGTCCGTATTTTTCTGCTAAACTTTCGAATAGAAACTTTGTTTGCAGCTCATTAAAGTCAAGATCTTCATCCTTCTGGTTTTCTACCGAGAGAATATACCCTTCCCCCTGAAAAGCGTCTTTTAAGATTTTTCCTCTTTGGGCCAACCTTTCCGCATTGTTGGGATTGCTGACACATACTAAAATATTTTCTCTCATCTCCACACCTCTCTCACCTGATCCTATAATTAGTATAGCACGCAAACATGGGAATAAACCTTATTCTTCCAGAACTAAGCCTGTGATGTTAGCGGATGCTTAAAATTGGCCGGAAGCATCAGTTCTTTTTGGGTACGGATAAAAAGCACCTCATCCGGATGAAAGCTTCTTGCTGCTGGATTAATATCCGGAAAGCCTGGGGTAAAATGGAACAAGATTTCTTTCGTCCTCCCGGAAATGAATTTGGAAAGGACAGGTTTTAGATCTATCTTTGCTTGGGAGATCACATCGTAAACATGCAGCGTTTCCTGCTCTTCTTTTAATAGAACGATCGCTCTTTCATCCTCAAGCCAGTAAATATCCTCATTGAAAACATTGCTGCAGTAAAACATAAGAATGTTATCCGTATCCTCAGCTGCCAGGCTGGGTGAGACGGGAATTCTCTTCGAGGCAAATTCATGAATGAATTTCAGGTCATTGCTGTTCATACCATTTAGCTTTCGGACGCCATTTGCTGGTGAAGGATCAAGGTCATCTGTTCCGATCCGAAACTGAATTTCTTCATAAGGCTTAAACCCAAACTTCGGGTAGAAGTTAAGCACAGACCTGTTGGCAAATAAGTACATTAGATCGCATTGATTTTCATAATCACTGATCACTTTAGTCATCAAACCTGCGGAAAGTCCTCTGCCCCGGTAATCCGGATGTGTCATCACGGTCCCGATTTGGATCGCTTTATAGGTTTCCCCCTGAACCAATAAGTTAACAAGATTGACAGATACATTGGCGACAATCTGATTTCCGTCCGCATATGAATACGGGATATAGCGATCTCCCCAAAACCCTTGCCTATACCAGCTTTCAAAAGTAATTCCAAATACTTTACAGGCAAGGGTGTTAAAGCTTTCCCGGTACTGTTCATAGTCCTTATAGTCTTTGATAAAATTCAGCATAGGCAAGCTCCTTCCTCCTAAGTATTTAGAATAGCAGATTTTTTTGAATTTTTTATAGAAACATGAATAAAGGATATACGGGCTGGCCATACTATTCCTACAAGTGTAAATCCCCCTTTTTTTCGCTTCCAATTTGGAAGCATTTTTTTTTGCAAGGCTTTGTTAAAGCTTATTGTTGTTTTTTAGCAAACGCAGATAATATGTAAAAACTCCGCTGTTTATCAGCGGAGTTTTTGTTTATTGGATCAGGTTTAAAAATTGTTTGGTGCGAGCCTCTTTTGGATTAGAGAATATCTGTTCAGGATTGCCGCGTTCCACGACCACCCCGCCATCCATGAAAATGACTTCATCTGCTGCTTCTCTGGCAAATCTCATTTCATGGGTTACAACGACCATTGTCATTCCTTCATTGGCAAGATCCTTCATCACCTTCAGCACTTCCCCAACAAGCTCAGGGTCAAGGGCAGAAGTGGGCTCATCAAAGAGCATGACCTTTGGTTCCATAGCAAGTGCCCTTGCAATCCCTACCCGCTGCTGCTGGCCTCCCGAAAGCTGAAAGGGATAAAAATGGATCTTATCACCCAAACCTACTTTCCCTAAAAGCATTTCGGCCTTTTTTCTAGCAGCCTCCTTCTTTTCACCTTTAACTGTTACAGGTCCTTCCATAATATTTTCGAGTGCAGTCATATGGGGAAAGAGATTGTAGTTCTGAAAAACCATTCCGGTAAGGCGGCGAAAAGAAGGGATCTTCTTCTTTGGCACTTGCTGTGAGAAATCAAGAACTTGATCCTCAATCGCAATTTGCCCAGATGTGGGCTGTTCCAGCACATTCAGGCAGCGCAATAATGTTGTTTTGCCTGATCCAGACGGTCCAATTACCACTACAACTTTTCCTTTAGCCACTTCAAGATTAATTCCTTTTAATACTTTTAGCTGATCAAACTGCTTATGCAAATCCTTTATCTTAATCATTGAATTGCTCCTTGTCTAGCCTTTTCATGAAGAAACATACCGGTCAAGGCGGTTCTCAATCCTTCCCTGCACGACAGAGAGCAAAAAGCAAATGACCCAATAAATGAGGGCAGCCTGCATGTACAGGAGCAAAAATTCATAATTGGTTGCTGCTATTTCCTGTGCTCTTCTGAACATCTCTGTAACCAAGATCATGGAAGCCAGAGATGTATCCTTTACAAGACTGATAAATGTGTTAGAAAGAGGCGGTATCGATACCCTGGATGCCTGCGGAAGAATAATCCTCTTAAGGGTTTGCGGATATGACATTCCAATTGAGTATCCAGCCTCCCATTGCCCTTTGGGAATCGATAATATCGCTGCACGTATGATTTCTGAAGCATATGCCCCTACATTTAACGAAAATCCTATAATAGCAGAAGGGAATGGGTCAATAATGATTCCGATTGTCGGAAGCCCATAAAAGATAATAAAAAGCTGAACAAGCAACGGGGTTCCTCTTACTGCTGATACATACATTCTAGCTACTGTCTGCAGCACCTTATTGCCTGAAATTCGTGCAAGAGCCGTTAAAATCGCCAATGCCAAACCGCACACAAATGAAATCAGCGTTAATGGAATGGTATAAATAATGGCACCTTCAAGTAAAGGCTGGAATGAATTCTTTCCAATCTCCATAAGCCTTGCGACCCTTTCCGGGTCTAAAAAAATACTACTTAAGAACATCTTCGCCAAACCATTTTTCCGAGATTTTTAGATACGTGCCATCCTCAATCATTTCATTTAAGGCTTTGTTAACTTCTTCCACTAATGTGTCGCTTCCCTTTCGGAACATCAAGCCGCTTTGAGAAGCATCTTCAGATTCCGCAACTATTTTAACAGGAGCATCAGGTTTTTGTTTTTTGAAATCTAAAAACGATAAATTATCGTTAATTGTAACATCTGCACGCTTTGAGTTTATTAGCTCAATTGCTTGATTAAATCCTTCCACACCCACAATTTCTGCTCCATTGGACTTTGCAAGATCGGCATAATTACTTGTCATGGATTGGGCAGCTTTTAATCCTTCAATATCTTCAAAGCTCGAAACAGTATTATTGGATTCATGAGTGATCAGTACTGCGGCTGAAGAAATATATGGATCCGAAAAGTCGTACTTTTCCTGACGGTCAGGTCGAATTCCAACTTGGTTTGCAATCATATCAAAACGTTTTGAATCCAAACCGGCAAACATTGCGTCCCATTGCGTTTCCAGGAATACTGGCTCCACATCAAGCCTATTGGCAACTTCCTTCGCAATTTCAACATCAAAACCGGTAAGTTCCCCTTTATCGTCATGGAATGTAAATGGAGGGTAGGTCCCTTCCGTTCCGATTAACAACTTTCCTTCATCCTGAACTTTTGCCCATAAATCCTGGCCTTCCGTTTTTTCTTCTGAAGCATTTTGCTTCTGAGTTTCTGGATTCGCTTTATTTGTTCCACATCCTGAAATTAATAAGACAAAACTAAATAAAATGGCAAAATTGATAAAAAACTTTTTCATTTTGTATACCTCCTATTTCTGATTGGATTAATCAGTATTTATATACTATTATAGGGTTTTTCTTCTGTCAAAGAAAAAATTTCATTACTATTCTTTCCCAAAGAACTTACTTTACTACTTATCTTTTTTGCATCAGAATAAAATAAAACCCTTCTTTTTATAAGAAAGGTTTAGAAAATGCCACTTTTTAATAAGAAGGCTTTTTCAGCGAGCATTTGGAAGCTTCTTCAGCCAGCTCCGGAGCGTAATAACTTAGCTTTTTTATTAAATAGCAAGCTTCCGGAAAATGGTGCTCGAGGAATCTTAACGTCGTTTTATTTAGGATCCTTTTACCGGCATATTTTTCGACAATTCCTTTAATATATTCATTCATTTCAATCACAGCCAGGCCGACATCCCGGGCCAATTCCTGCTGGCGTGCAAATCCTGGCTGGGTGAACCTAAGATATCCCTTCATATGGCGGTTCTGTACCATGAAGCCCTGGAAGATCCGTGTATAGGTTTCTGCCTGCTCCTCTATAAAAACCTCAATCGGATCAATCGAATTTCGCAGCAGGACAATATGACCAAGCTGGTCCTCCAGCCATAAATCCAGCAAGTCAACAAGAGACTGCGGCGGCGGTATTAACCCTTTCGCGTAATAGGTCAGAAGACGTAAGTATTCCTGATTCTCGCTTAATGTACCGTTGAAGTATGTCGGCGAAAGGTTAATATTGATCACATTATTAATCCGTAAATTCTGCAGCTTCCCTTCGAATTGAAAATAGCCGTTTGCAATCGGCCAGATTTCCATCGCCATCGCGATTGCTTCTTGTGAGCCTGGCTCTGAAGAAGCCGGAATTTGGTTCATCCTGGCGCGCAGACTCCGAAAAGCTTGTCTATATTCATCCGCTCTCTTTACGTATTTGCTTTCTGTCGGTGAAAGATGGTCTCTTACAAAAATCGCATGGTCCTCGAGAATTTCCAGCCAAAAGGCATGCTCCTCCCAAGGCGTCAACCCTATTTCATTCATCCTGCTATCCCCCCATAATAATCCTTTTAGATGTATATGCTTTTCGAAAAGGAATCATGAATGGGACAGCCCGGATAAAAAAGGATTGAATTAGAGAAAATAAGGGAGCATTTTTAAAGAAAGGAGAATCAGTATGACGAAAAAATACAACAAAGGCAGCAAAAACCAGAACTCGCCAAGAGGAAACCAATCACCGATAAGCGGAGATAACAGCAAAGGCAATAAGAGAAATAAGGATCAAAACGATAAAACGGATATGGATTAAAAGAAAAACCGGCTTTCAATTGCAAGCCGGTTTTTCCTATTCGTCATCGCCTGTAATTTTAATAGCAGGCGTTTCATTATACAGATATGTCGGAGCCATGTTCTGGTATTTCTCCCTATTATTCATTGCTTCCTGAAGCTTAAGATTGGCGTCCTCTGTTTCCGTTTTGGCGCTCATTTTCGAATGAACATTCTGATCTTCCAGCTTTTCATTCAGTTTTATATTCGTTTCAGCAGTTTTCTCATCCATTTCCGACTCCTCCTTTTTCGTTTTAGTGTGTGATAATTAAGTATTAAATATTTACCACATCTGTATGCCGGTAAAACAAAAAAGCATAGAACGCAGTGTCCTATGCTAAAAGTTTTCCATAACAGAATTTTCCGGAACCTTGAATGGGTCGTTTTTGTCGATTCTGTCATAAAATATGATCCCGTTCAGATGATCGATTTCATGCTGCATAATAATGGATGGGACGCCCTTGAATCGGAGAATCACTTCTTCTCCGTCCAGGTTATAGGCTTTTACCTTAATGCGTTCATAACGCGGTACATAACCTTTAACATCTCGGTCTACAGACAGGCAGCCTTCCCCATCCCGCAGGAAAATCACACCCACTGAGTGGCTGATGATTTTCGGGTTAATCACATAATGTTCCTGCGGCTCGCCTTTTTCATTGGTAAAATACGCTGCAAACATGCGCTTGTTCAGGCCGATTTGGTTTGCAGATAAACCGACCCCCGGGCGCAAGCCATATTTTTTTGCCGTCGCAGGATCCTGGCTGTTTTTCAAATACTGCATCATTGCGATTAAGGTTCCACGGTCCTCTTCAGTAAGCGGTATTGGAACCTCTTTGGTTACCTCGCGCAGAATTGGATCGCCTTCTCGAACAATCTCTTTCATGGTGATTATCGTATTTGCGTCAAATTTACTCATAAATAAATAATTCATCTACCTTTACATTTAATGTTTTGGAAATCTTGAATGCCAGCTCCAGGGTGGGGTCATATTTATCATTTTCAATGCAATTGATCGTTTGCCTGACCACGCTGCACTCATTTGCGAGCATTTCCTGAGTAATCCCCAGCTTTTTCCGCATTTCTTTTATTTTATTCTTCATACTATCACCTTTTTGGGCTGAAACTGTATTTATCGTATCATTTTGGCTGCGGGGATGTCCAATCATTTGGACATTCTTCTTCGTGGAAAAAATTTATCCGCGAAAATTCAGATATATCCGTGAAAAATTAAAAATAACCGCGAAATTTTGATTTTATCCGCGATTTCTTTACAGATATCCGCTAAAATCTCAATATATCCGCGCACGGCTTTTTAGCAAAAAACCAGTGTGATCGCTCACACACACTGGTATAAAATTACTTAACACTCAATTTCACATCACCTTCAATCCAGGCAGGAAAGAAAGAGAGTTCCAATCTTAAAGGATTTTTATAATCGGCTTCCTCTTTTGAAGGGAGTGAGATGCCGACCATCTGCTTATTCTCTTCTTCCCGGTACGACATCCCCCTGTCTCCGAAAATATCTTTTCCTTCAGCATCTTTTATACCGTTAAAAATCATGTAATTAAATTCCTCGCTAGTATCCAGCGTAAACATCAGCATATCGTCTTCCCATCCGACATGGGAGAGCTTCGACCCCTTTGGCTGCTTGAGAATTTCTTTTTTATCCGTGTCAACTAAGACGTAAGCTTCATCCTTATCAACAGCCTGAATCTTATTTATGACCAGGTATAATTCTTTCGGTTCCTTAAAGTAATTGCTTTGGAGGTAAAGAATATCCTCGTTATCGCTGACATGACTGGCTGTTATGCCATTGGAAATCTTCGTCCAGGACTCTCCGTTTTCATCGACCAGGCGGATATCCTGAAACTCAAAGATTTTCTTGCTGTTATTCGGATCATAAGCAAGATGGACCGCTACTCGGAGCGGATACACCGTTATGTCCTTTACCGTAATTTTCTGCCCTTCAAGTGTCACCGTTTCGTTCAATTCAAATGTTTTTTTGACTTTCACAGGCTTTTCAATGGAAAAAGAAAATTGAAACGTTTCATTGAAGTCATCCGTTGTTACTTTTATAGATAGATTAAACTTCTTCGTTACCAGCTTCTCCTGGAAAAATAATTCTAGAGCAGAGGATACTGACCTTCGCGGCTGGTCCTGATATGGTGAATGCGAACCATGACTGGAAGACCCTAAAACAAATTTTGTACCATCTGCTGGTGTTAATTCCACATCTTCAACAAAAAAATTACTCTGCTTCTTTTCTGCTTCCATTGTATAAAAAATGACTAATCCGGTTTCATCTGCAATGACTGAATCCACAGTAACTTTCAAGCCGTTCTTTTCCTCGGTTATGCCTATTTCTTGCAAATAATCATTCTCCACTGCCGACATTAGCCCTTTATCAAAGCGGATCAGATCAACTATTTTTTGCATGCCTGGAAGTTCGGCCACATAATGGGCAAATGCCGGGGATACCCTAATGCTGGTCAGAAAAACAATTGCCAGTACAGCTGCTGCCACACTGGGAAGAAGCCACGGTTTCCTGCGCCGGCGGGGTTTCTTTTCAGTCCTTGAAGGTACTTCCGGTGTCTCTTCCTTTTTTGCTTTTTGGAATCCGGACAAAATAGCTGAATTAATTTTATCCTCTGGAATCGTTAGTTCATCAAAACTTTTCTTCATTTTTGCAAGGCCTTGTTCCTCTTTTTTAAACATGAGACATTCCCCCTTTCTCCTCGAGCTTCTCTCTTAGAGATTTAAGCGCTTTGTTCAGCCAGGTTTTCACGGTTCCTTCCGGACAATCAAGCGTGCCTGCGATATCTTTAATCTTCAGATCATGAAAATATTTAAGTGTCAGGATTTCACGCGAGCGCTCATCAAGAGACTGCATCGCATCCTGTATCTCCATCAAAGAATAATTCTCCGACTTTCCCATTGTCAGGAGTAAATCCTCATTCAAAACCATCCGCTTTTGCATTTTCAATGTATCGTTGCAGTAATTGATCATGATGCGGATCAGCCATGTTTTAAAATAAGAAGCTTCCTTTAATTCCTTAAGCCCTTTATAGGCGCGAAATGTTACTTCCTGAATCGCCTCAATTGCATCTTCCTCATTCCGCAAATAAGAAAGAGCGGTTTTATATAAATCTATTTTTAGCACGCTGATGATTTGCAGAAAGGCCTCATCATCGCCTTCCTTTGCCTTCAGCACAAGCTGATCGATCGCCAAACCGGGGTCCCCCCTTCAATTCTCTCTGTACATTAGACTTACAAAACGGAAAAAAGTTTTATCTATTTTATTTTCTTTTTAAATAAAGGCTGTGTTAAAGCTAATTGTTGATTTTGGCACCCTGTTGATTGGAGCGGAAGGCGCAAGACTCCAGCGGGAGGAGCGTGTCAAAGGGAGACCCCGCAGGCGCGAGTGCGCCGAGGAGGCTCCCGGAACGTCCGCGTTCGCTGAGCTCCTGGAGCGGAAATTAACAGGCACATTTAACAGAGCCTAACTAAAAAAAGACCTGCCCATCACAGACAGATCTTTTACTTGGCTACGCTTCTGCCTCTGCCAGTTCTTCGGGCAGTTTTTTCTTTTTCAGCAGCTGCTTGAGCTCCTTTTTATATTTTCTTTTTGTAAGGATATAAAGAAAGTCACCCTGCTCAATAGTCGTGTTTCCTGTCGGTGTAATGAGCTCATCTTTGCGGATGATGGCATTGACGAGGGCACCTTCAGGGAAAGGAATCTCCAGGAGTGTATGCCCGATAATAACGGCATCTTCTTCTATTTCATATTCGATCATTTCCGCATCAGCCTTGCCCAGGGAAACAAGCTCAAGAGAGTGCATAGGCGTTGCTTTTTCAGGGCCTGAAAGACCAAGTTTTTCAGCAAGGATGGTGATTGTGGACCCCTGGACAAGGGCGCTGGTCAAGACAACGAAAAAGACAACATTGAAAATTTCGTGGCTTCCTTCCACACCCGATAGCAGCGGAAAAGTGGCTAGTACGATTGGTACTGCTCCCTTCAAGCCAGCCCATGATAGAAAAATTAATTCTTTATGAGTGTAGCCCATTTTAATGGTAGAAAGGTAGACTGCTGCAGGTCTGGCAACAAAAATAAGAAGAGCAGAAATGGCAAGACCCTTTAACAATATGTCCGCGTGAAAGAGCTCATCCGGAAAAACAAGAAGCCCGAGAATGACGAACATCGAAATTTGCATCATCCATGCGAAGCCTTCGGTAAAACGAAAGACGGAGTGGCGGTAAGCAATATCCGTATTTCCAATGATAATTCCAGCAACATATACAGCCAAAAGGCCGCTACCACCGAAAAAAGCAGTAATGCCATATGTCAGCATCGCAAAGCCGGTTGCGAATACAGGATAAAGTCCGCTGGAATCCAAATTGATCCTGTTGAGCGCAAAGACAGCCAATTTACCAAACAGCATCCCGAGCAGCAACCCGACGCCCATCTGGATAAAGAAAGAACCTATGAGAGAAAACATGCTGGATTCGGGAATCGTAATTAGTTCAATCATGGCAACTGTCAGGAACACAGCCATGGGATCATTGGATCCTGACTCAGCTTCCAGCGTTGAAGCGATTCTCGGCTTAATATTTTGGCCTTTTAATACGGCGAAAACGGCAGCGGCATCTGTTGAACCGACAATCGCGCCAAACAGAAGGGCAACCACCCAATCCACCCCGAGAATGAACTTGGCAGCGGCTGCAACGAGCCCTGTTGTGATAAGAACTCCAAGGGTTGCCAATGATAAGGAAGGTGCAACAACGGTTCGAACCGTTTTCCAATTTGTCTGCAGCCCGCCCTCAAACAGAATAATGATAAAAGCAAGTACGCCAATCATCTGTGCCAGTCTCGCATTATCAAAATAAATGAAATGCCCCAAAGCCATTCCAACTGCAATAAAGAGAACAAGGGCCGGCACACCAAGGCGCGCGGAGAACTTCGTTGTCAGAACACCGATTATAAAGAGTATGGCAGCCAATAAAATAAGTGCATCAGTTTGCCAAATAAACTCAGCCAATTTAATCACCTTCTTTCTATAGATTTACATCAAGAACAATTGGAATAGAGTGGCGGTCAGATATTCCGAGGTAAGCCAGGGTTTCTGCAGGCGAGGATTGCTGCAGCCTTTTTTGAATCAGGGAAATCGCTATTCCCTTTCGGTAAGCATGCAAGGCAAACGTTTTTCGTAAGGTATGAGTGCCAATAGGACCTTCTATTTCCGCTTCTTTTGCTGCTTCATTTAAAATACGGTAGGCCTGCTGGCGTGTAATCGGCGCATTCGCCTTTCTGGATTTAAATAAGTAATCATCTACTGTAAGGGACCCTTCATCAATCCAGCTTTGGATGGATTGACGGACATTCGGATTTAAATAAACGGGCGGATTATTGTATTGAGCCGAATTAAGAAAGGGAAGAACATGATCGTTCTCATCGAGCACATCCTTGACATGGAGGTTCAAGAGGTCATGGATGCGCATACCGGTGTTTATGCCAAAAAGGAATAAACAGTAGTCCCGGGAAGATCTGCGCCCCAGGTATTTTTTCATCACTTCCAGCTTTTGAATATCTTTAATCGCTTCAACTGACTTCATTAGATCACCCTGTAATGTAACATAAGTTTATTATACTCTATATTATGTAACATTACATTTCATATGCACACTGAACATACACAAAAAAGGACCTGCCCCGAGGCAAATCCGTTAAATCGATTTGGATAGATGGATCATCCCTTCTTCCTGTAAATATTCCTTATATCCGCAGCTTTTATAGAGTGTAACTGCGCTATCCCAGGCATTCATCTCCTGTTTTTTCCTTTTATGATAAAATATAGATTGCGAAAAGAAAATCCTTTTTTACAAGTCTATTAAGCCTCAAGTCTTAGCTGAAATTAAATCTTCGGCTCAATGTGCTCAGCTTAGTATTTTCATAAAATAAACATAAGAAATCTAAAGAATGAAAGCAGGGATTATGTTGAAAAGGACTTTTATGATTTTTATTATCTTGGTCGGCTCCTATCTATTGTTCACTGGCGTCACTAGCTGGATGACATTCGGAGGCGGCGCAACGGAAGCTTCCATTAATGATCGAACGGACTTGATCAGCATCAATGTTTCCGGTTCAGATACAGTGATTATTCCCGAAAAGCGCAGTGATGTCAGCGCTGAGCTTGATGGAAAAGGCAACGTAACAGTAAATAAGTCCGGGAATGAAGTTCATGTGGAATACAAACGCAGATGGCTGGACGGCTTCCAATTTTTCAACAGCAAAAGCAACTTGAAGATCTATATTCCGGAAGATTACAGCAACTCCATGTCGATTAATATTGGATCTGGGCGTTTAGATTTTGCAGGTGAATCTGAGAGCAAACCTTTCGAGCTTGAAAAACTGAATGTCGATATGAGCTCTGGAAAAGTCAGCCTTTCAAATATTAAAGCGGATGAATTTGAGCATGAAGGTTCCTCAGGGATGATGGATGCCGATCATTTAATTACCCGCAGCGGGGAAATTGATATGAGTTCGGGAAGAGTGAATATCCGAAACTACCAAGGAAAACTGGATGCAGAAGTTTCTTCTGGGCAGCTTGATATAATGATTGATAAACTAACTGATTCCGTAAATGTAGAAGCAAGCTCGGGCTTCGTTCGCCTTGATTTGCCTGATGACGCTGACTTTACTTTGAAAGGGAAAGCCAGCAGCGGACATATTATCAGCAAATTTGAATTAGAGGATGAATCCCGCAATAAAAATGACATTTCCGGCAAGCATGGGTCAGGAGAACATGATATTAATGTGTCCGTATCGAGCGGGAAAGCGGAAATTCAATAGAGTGAGTGGTTAGGTATAGCCCGGGGCAGCCGGGCTTTTTTATGTGCTTTATGACAATTAACAGCAGATCCCATGGGAAATAGTCTTATAACTGATATTTTGATAATCGATATCGTATGTGGAGTGAGAAATGATTCTGGGAGGAAAAACCTGCGATTGGGGATAACTTTTGGGAAGTGAACAAGTGGTGGATTATTATGTTGTGGATTACTTTTCGAAAAAGAAGTAAATATGCTGGTTATCCACCAATTGTGGATTATTTTAATTGAAAATACTATTTATTGTGGATAATTTCTGAAAAATTAAAAAAATCATGTGTTAGTTATGCACAATTAGAAAGAATCCTCTAGTTTGGATTACCTTTCCCTCATATGGTGGATAAGTTGTGCATAATTAGATTAGGTTGGATATGCTTAATGAGTTTATAAGTGAAAAAAACCGATTCCTTGCATTTTATAAAATGATACTTATCACCGTGCAGTGGATTACTTGTGCATAAAGAAAAAAGATCCCCGTTGCGGGGATCTTTTTTACGTTAAGCGAAAGCTTCGGACAGAAGTCTGTAGGAATTCAGCTTGTCCTGAAAATCATATATATTGGTGATGACCATGAATTCATCTGTTTGATAGATCTCGCTGAGCAGCTGCAATTCTTCTTTTACCTTTGCAGGAGTGCCGATGATCATCCGCTTGCGGTTTTCAGCTGTTTTTGCTTTTTCCTCCGGTGTCAGAGTGATGCTTTTTGCCTCTGCGGGTGAAATAATCCTCGTATCCTTCCCCTTTTCTACCGCCAGCAGCCACATATCCTGGCTTAATGCCAGCTCTTCCGCCCTTTCCTGCGTTTCGGCACATACGACAAAAATGCACACATTTGCCTTTGGTTTTGATAGGCCGGCTGAGGGGTGGAATTGGCTAAAGTACGTTTCCATAGCTCTTTTTCCGTTGGCAGGAGTTATGAAGTGTCCGTATGTAAATGAGGTTCCGTACTCGGCAGCCAGCCGCGCACCCCGATGCGTTATACCCAGCATCCACATTTGGGCTGGATCTTCCACCTGTGGAAAAGCTTCGACACTCCGATAAGGATGCCCTTCCGGCAGTTTCTTGTATAAAAAATCCTGGAGGTCCTTTACCTGCGTCGGAAATTCGTTCAGGCTTTTTCTTAATCCATCAGTCAGCGCAAGCCGGGTTGATGCAGAGCCTCCGGGTGACCGGCCAATACCGAGATCAATCCTGCCCGGGAAAAGGGTTTCTAGCATATTAAAATTTTCGGCAATTTTATACGGGCTATATTGAGGCAGCAGAACTCCTCCTGAACCTACCCGGATTTTGCTGGTGCTTGACGCAATATGGGAGATGAGGATTTCGGGAGAAGAACCTGCAATGCCATTGGAGTTATGGTGCTCGGCTACCCAGAATCGAGTGTAGCCAAGCTTTTCCGCGATCTGGGCCAGCTTTACCGTTTTGCGGAGAGCACCCCTTGCAGATTCCCCTTTTGTGATGACTGATTGGTCCAATACACTAAGTTTCATGGGCGGCCCTCCTTTTGTTGAAAATGATCTTACCATACGGAGAGCGCTGTTCTCAAATATTCAATTTGAGCAAGCGGTTTATTAGGAAATTTACTTTCTTTTTGGTAGTATTATGAATGATTTTTTTAGAGGAGGAAAAACGATGCATACATTAAAAGGCAAAACAGTACTGATTACCGGAGCTGGGAGAGGAATCGGGCGGGCAACAGCTATTGCGCTTGCAAAAGAGGGTGTTAATATCGGATTACTGGGCCGCACAATTGAAAATCTTGAAAAAGTGGCGGATGAACTAAGCCAGTACGATGTGAACGTTTCAGCGGCTGCGGCAGACGTTGCCGAACTTGAAGCTGTTACTCATGCTGTTGAGCATATTAAATCGGATCTTGGCACTGTGGATATCCTGATTAACAACGCGGGCATTGCCAAATTCGGCGGCTTCCTTGAACTTTCTCCAGAGGAATGGGAAAGTATTATCCAAGTTAATTTAATGGGTGTGTATAATGTTACAAGAGCAGTTCTGCCAGATATGATTGAACAGAAATCCGGCGACATTATCAATATTGCATCCACAGCCGGCCAAAAAGGCGCTCCTGTTACAAGCGCATACAGCGCATCCAAATTTGCCGTTCTTGGCTTAACCGAATCTCTCATGCTTGAAGTGAGAAAACATAATATCCGCGTAAGTGCACTGACTCCAAGCACAGTTGCAACTGACCTTGCGATTGAAACAAACCTGACTGACGGCAACCCTGAAAAAGTGATGCAGCCAGAAGACCTTGCAGAATTTATCGTGGCACAGCTGAAATTGAATCCGCGTGTGTTTGTGAAAACTGCTGGCATGTGGTCGACAAATCCATAAAAAAGTAATGGCAGATCCGGAATGGGTCTGCTTTTTTTAGAGAGTATAGCGTTTGCCTTTATTTTTGCCGGTGGACTCTTTGGCGGCGGAGCGGAGGAGTCTTGATGTTAAGTGGATATCTGAAATGTTGAGGAAATCTCTAACCTCACTACTCGACGCTTCGGAATTGATTAATAGGGAGTAATCTTTTAATGAGGAAAGGTGAGCGTCCTTTGATAGAAGGCTGCAATTTGGGCAATGCCAATTGCCGTAAATTCTTGCAAGAGGAATAAATTCGCAAACCGGGCAATGAATCCCTTTCCGTAATTGCTCCCGAGTTACGTTAAACCTTTCAAGGATTGAATGATCAGCCGCCTCATGTTGCTTTTTTAGCTGACGTATCCATTTTTTTAGTTCCTTTTCAGAAAGCTGATTTTTTAGATATAATTTTTCAAGCTGACGAATTCTTTCAGGAAGATAGTCGCGATGAATCACTTTTTGCGAGAGGCTTTTATATTGGGGTGATGTTCTGATGATTGAACCCGGGTTGCTAATGATAATTAAAGAATGGATAGGAACTGCGGGCAAACGATTAAGCGCCATCCAGTTTTTCAGTTGTGCCTCCTGCCGTTGAACTTGAATAAGCGGGTCTGGAAAAGCTTTTTCAATTCCATTTTTAGTCCGTATCAGCTGGTTGAATTCCTGATCGAAGTATAAGGTTCCAGCTATGTTTTTCACCTCTAGAATTAGAATGAAGTTTTGGGATAGAACCAAAGTGTCGATTTGGAAAAAATGCTTGGAATCTTTAAGCCTTAGGTCGTGTAAAATAAAGTATTTATTCTCCTGAAGAAAGCTTAGTGGATAATCGAGGGAGGTTTCGCCTTTATGGCCAGCCATGGTTTTCGAGAGGTTCTCCTGAATTAAGGGGTATTTTGGATGATTTCGGGGTGTTCTTCTTACTAAAGCCTGCAATTTTTGAATTGAGAGTGAAACTTCTCTCTTTTTTATAATCATTTTACTGCTCCTTTCGTGGATTAGCAGGAGATTTCGCTTTTTAAAGCTGGAAATCCTTCTTATGAGCAGTAAAATTTCATTATATTAGCAAGTTGGATGATTATATTAGCAACTTTCTAATTTTATTAGCAACTTCCCCCTGTTTTTTAGCAACTTCTTTATTTTATTTGCAGCTTGTAATTATTCTAAAAAGAGGTTATCCAACAAGGATAGCCTCTTCCCTCTTTAATTAGCGCTTCTTTTAAACGGCCACCAGTTCGCCTGGCCAAAGTTTTTGACCATGACCGGGATGAAGAGCGGCAGCATGACTAGTGCGTATAGCATGAGTCCGATAAGGACGATGGATGCGATCTGTAATAGTGATAGCATTCCGGATGGCATCATGGCGGCAAATGTTCCGCCAAGGATGACAGCAGCCGAGATGATGACGGTACCCATCTTTTTCATGGATAGCAGCATGGCATCTGCGATTGATAGATCACGATATTCGTTAAAGCGGTCCATTAAGAAAATACTGTAGTCTACGCCAAGCGCAACTAAAATAACAAATGCAAAGAATGGAACCGCCCAGCTGATGCCTGTGTATCCAAGAAGGTTCACGAAAATGGCTTCGTTCATCGCCATGCTCGTATAGTACGTCAAAATCAATGAACCAATAAGGTAAATCGGCATAATAATGGATCTGAAAAGGAACACAAGGATGATGGAAATACCAAGAAGCATCAGCACAACCGTACGGGAGTAATCCTGATCTGACATCGTGCTCAGGTCAGCATTCGTACTGGTTATACCTCCGACTGCCACTACGGCATTTTCAAGTTTTGTTCCTTTTGTTGCTCTTTCCACCGCTTCTTTTATCTCATCGACCTGGCCGATAGCTTCATTGGAATACGGATTAGCTTCCAGCACAACGTCCATTGTCATAACTTTGCGGTCTTCAGACATATAAGTATCGAATACTTGAGCAAACTCTTCATTCTCCAGAACTTCCGGCGGCAAATAGAAACCATCCATATTTTCTGAACTTGATAGACCTGCTAAGTACTCCTGTGCAGAGCCAAGGCCTTCAGATACCTGTTCCAATCCATCCGCACTCTGGCCAAGCCCATCTGTCAGCTGGCTGATTTGCCCGCCCAAGTCTCCAAAGCCGGCAAGGAGCTGTTCCTGACCGCCATTGATTCCAGCTAAACCGTTTGTCAGCTGAGGGAAGCTATTGACGATTTGCCCCTGGCCGTTGGCAAGCTGATTCAAGCCTGCCTGCTGGGCTTCGATTCCCTCAATTAGTTTTTGTAGTCCTGCGGCTAAGTCCTTTTGTCCAGATATGGCATTTTCAAAGTTTGTGTTAGCTGTATCGAGGCCAGCCTGCAATTGTGTTAATCCTTTATTGGCTGCAGTGATTCCTTCAGAAACATTAGACAGCTGCTGCTGGAGACCTGATACCTTCCCCTTGATTCCTTGATACTCTTGATCTTGTTCCAATTCAGGATATTTTCCCTCAATATAGTCATATAACTCCAAATTCGCCTGTTCAATATTAAATACCAGCTGATTCAAGTTTGTCTGGATTTGTTCATAACCTGCAATTAAGTTAGGAATGTTTTCTTCTGCAGATTCATATCCAACTAAAAGCTGCTGGTAGCCTGCTAGAAGTTCTTCCGCTCCTGCTTTCGTCTTAGCCAATCCGGCTTTAATTTCTGCTGAACCTGCAGATCCCTGGCGAATACCGTTTTCAATTTTAGCAAGGTTCGTTTGGATCTCGCCCAATCCGGACTTAATTTCATTTGTACCGGAAATTAGATCATTAATACCTTTTGTGGCACCCTGCAGTTCCGGCTCCGACTTAGCCAGTTCACTGCTTGCTTCATTCAAACCTTCTGAGATTTTATTAAGTCCATCTTTTCCTTCGCCAAGTCCTTCTTCAAGCGTTTCTGCCTGTTTGGCAACAAAGAAGTCTTCTATCGGCTCCCCCGTCGGTCTTGTGAAAGAGCGGACTTTATCAACTAAGTTTACTTTTTCGACTTCACGGCTAATTTTTTCAGCCAGGCCTACATATTCAGCTGAATCCATCGCCTCGTCATTTTTCAAAACGATTTGCGTTGGCATGGATTCCCCTGGGCCAAAGCTATCGGCAATCGCATTAAAAGCCATGATGGAGTTTACATCCCCGCCAATTTCCTCGAGTGAGTTATAAGAGAGTTCTCCATCGTACGTAACCAGGAACGGTAGGCAAACGGCAGCCACGATAAGCAATGCCAGGAATGGGCGTGCCAATGAAAAGCGGCCGACTGTGCCCCAAAGCTTGCTCTCGCCGTGCTCCGCGTTTTTTTTCGATGGCCAGAAAACCTTCTGACCTAATACAGCCATAAAGAAAGGCACAATCGTAAACAGGGCAATCAGAAGAATCGCTACCCCAATAGCAACAGCTGCTGCAGATTGATAAAGGATAAATTGTGAAAAACCAATGGCAGCAAAACCGATCATAACGGCCACACCGCTGAAAAAGACGGTGCGCCCCGCATTGCGGTAAGTTGCTACAATGGCATCTGCTGTGTTTTCGTTATGTGAAAGTTCTTCTTTAAAACGGCTCAGCAGCAAAATGCAATAGTCTGTTCCGATTCCGAACAAAATAGCAACAAGGAAGATCTGAGTATAGTTTGAAATCGGGAAGTCGAGCTTATCGACTAAAAACGAGACAATTGATTGAGAAGCAAGGTAAGTGAACCCTACTGTCAATAATGGAATGACAGGTGCAATGACTGATCTGAATACCAGCAGCAGGACACCCAAAATAAAGACAACGGTGATGCCTTCTGTCTTTTTCAGCCCTTCTTCTGAACTCTTCATCAGATCTTCATTAATAAGCCACTCGCTTGTATAATAGTAATCTACTTTTACATCTTGAATCGCAGAATATAAATCCTCGCGAAGCTCAGTTGGCTCGCGATCATTCCAGCTGACACTGACTGAGGAAAGAATTGATTTTCCGTCCGCTGAAACCAGCTGTTCCTTTAAGCTTTCTTCGTTAAAGTGAGTGAGGATCTCGGTAATGCCAATCTCATCGCTTTTTTCTTCAAGCGTTCGGATTGCTTTTTCCGCTTCTTTTACTTCTGCATCTGTGAGCTTCTTATCATTATGAAAAACAAGTGCGACCTGGGTTTCATCGCCGCCGCCTTCCTGCTTCTGCACTTCTTCCATAATCTCACCGGCAAGGGTAGAAGAATACTCATCAGGAACGGTAATCTGCCCTTTTTCACGGACAAGCTCGGCCATGTTTGGAGCCGCTATAAATAAACCGGCAACAACAGCAATCCAGGCAACAATGACAAGCCATTTTCTTTTAATAATCGTATGCACTCTTTATTCCCCCGCTTTAAAATCTTTGCTTTCTAAAAGGACCTTGTTCAGTTTTTCAAAGGTTTCAATAAACTGCTGAATTTCAGCCTGATCAAATCTCGTAATCAGCGATTCTACAAGCTTATGGATCTTTTCCTCTGTTTTGGCATATAGCTCATTGCCTTTTTCAGTAAGAGTCAGATAGACAACTCTGCGGTCATTTTCATCGCGCGTCCGCTGGATCAGCCCCTTCTCCCACATCCGCGTAATCATCGCGGTAATTGCACTCTTTTTCACATCAAACACTTCCGCAAGCTCGGACGAAGTACAAGAACCCACCTGATTTATGTACCTCAGCGTATAATGCTGATCATTGGTAAGATCACTGCCAATCTGATCCTTCACAAGCGACGCTGCCTTTTTCTCCACCGAAAAAGAAACCGCTATATACCGGTCCACCAGCTCTTTAATATTCGGCACACTCACTTATATATTCACCTCACACTTAAATTATTCTATCATTTAACTGTTCAACTATTTAACTATTAACGTTGTTAACGTTAATGGATAGAGGGATGGTTGTCAATATTTATAAAACTTTCCACCCTAAAAACAAAAAAGACCCCAACACTGGAGCCTCTCCCTTTAAAAATCAATCTTAATATTTTTGGCGTCTTCAATCTTTTTCCCTTCAGTATTGAAGACATCACTTGTAGTAATTTCAATATTGTTCAAGTCGGATTTTTCTATGATAAAGCCAATGTTGCCGGCTTTGGTTTCGTTTGGTTGGATTTCTTCATTTAGTCCATCAAGGTAAATGTCATTTTCCCAGGTGATTTGCTCTCCTTCGCTTGTTTCCAGGATAGCAGCTGGGGCAAAGTTTACTTCTTCATCTGATGTGTTTTTGATTTCTACAAAGACTTTGACAAAATCGAATTCTTCGTCATGGGTCAGGGTATGAAAGTAGTCAACTAAGCTGTAATCTGGTTTTAAATGCATCACTTTGGCTTCCGCGATTTTCATTTCAATTGGACCAATGTTATAGGTTCCATTTACATTTTTAACTTTTTTTAAAGTAATTTCGCCTTTTTCATCCGTATGGGATTGTCCAGCCTTCTCCAGTGGCCGGTCATCCGGAACCTGAGGGTTTGGTGCATAGTTTTTCATTGCTTCATTTTCTGCCGGAGCTTCAGCGCTGACATCTGCAGGCTGTTCCGGTGCGCTTGAGCAGCCCAATAGAACGATAGATAAAAGAGCAATCATTGTTATTAGTTTTTTCATGATGATCCCCCTTCATTAGTTGTAAAGTTCCCGCTGCTCTACGAAAGCAGCGGGAGAATAAAAATTATTTATCTTCAACCTTTACATCGGTCTTCAATAATTCAAAAATTAATTTGGCCTGGTCAGTATTTTCGATTTGTCCTGCAAAGCGTTCACTTGAAGGGCCAAATGCGTAAACAGGTACGTCTTCACCAGTATGGCCGCCTGTTGTCCAGCCAGTATGGGAGCGCTTGTTGAAGATTTCTTCAATGGCATTATCAATATCCGTTGCTTTTTTTGTTTCGGCTGCTTTTTTAACAGATTGGATCTCTTCTGATGTTAATTCAAGATCGATATATTGCTTCAGTGTATCCTCAACACTTGCACCACCGGCAATTTCTTGTGCCATAAAATCAGGTGTACGCTTAGCCGCTTTAATCGGCTCACCGAACCAATTGTAGATGCCGTCAGAACCGATGGAGTAGCCGCCGGTTGAGTGGTCAGCAGTTGCGACAACAAGGGTATGCTTGTCCTTTTTCGCAAAGTCGATTGCTGCTTTGAATGCTTTTTCAAAGTCTTCCATTTCGCTCATTGCTCCAACGATGTCATTATCGTGTCCAGCCCAGTCTACCTGGCTGCCTTCTACCATTAGGAAGAAACCGTCTTGATCCTTGTTCAAACGCTCGATTGCAGATGCAGTCATTTCTTCAAGTGAAGGAATGTCTTCTGTGCGGTCAATCATCTTTGGCAGGCCGCGCTCCGCAAATAAGCCAAGAACCTGTTCATTGTTATCCGCTAATAACTGCTCGCGGTCTGTTACATAGCTGAATCCATCTTTTTTAAACTCTTCTGTAAGGTTTCTGTCATTGCGGACAAATAAATCGGTTCCGCCGCCAAGAAGAACGTCTACCTTATGGTCGCCATTGATCAGTTCATCATAGTAATCATCAGCAATGGCATTCATATTCTTGCGGCTTTCGTCATGTGCGCCGAATGAAGCGGGAGTCGCATGTGTAATTTCAGAAGTGGCAACAAGGCCTGTCGCTTTTCCTTGTTCCTTCGCCGCTTCCAAAACGGTTTTTACTTCAGAGCCATCATTGTCTACTGCAATTGCATTGTTATAAGTTTTAATCCCTGCAGACATCGCTGTTGCTGCTGATGCTGAGTCTGTTACATTTTGTTCCGGGTCCTCCGGGTAAGTCATTTGCTGGCCGACCAGATACTTATCCAGCTCCGTACGCTCCACAAATTTTGTACTAGGGTCGTCTTTCAAATAGCGGTATGCAGACGTATAAGATACGCCCATTCCATCACCGATAAGGAAAATAACATTCTTGATCTCTCTATGATCTGCCTTCCCTTGTGCTTCTGTTTGCTGAACTGTTCCGATCAGCCCGCCAAACGCTACGGCAGAAGCAGCCAGAACAGGAAGTGCTTTTTTTGTTAATTTCTTAAATGTCATTCTATTAACCTCCTGTTTTTCAACTTACAAATTAAAGTATAGGGAGGGAGTGTTAATGGAATATTAATAGAGTGTAAAAATCATATAACCCCTATGTAAAGATCCGGATCTTTTTTTTTGCTTTCATAAAATATTTTGTGTAAAATCCATAAACAAACTTTAGTTTTTAAGGAGAGAATTCTAAATGAAAGTATTGGCTCTGCTCGGCAGTACACGTGAAAACGGCAACTCGGAATATTTAGCGAAAAAGATTACAGAAAATACGGATCATACGCTTGTAAAACTGGCAGACATGCATATCGAACCCATCGTAGATAAGAGGCATGCCAAGGAAGGCTTTTCACCAGTTGATGATGATTATGAGGAGTTAATACAGCACATGTTGACACATGATGTTTTTGTGTTTGCCACGCCTTTATATTGGTATGGCATGAGCGGCCCGATGAAGGATTTTTTTGATCGATGGTCCCAGTATTTAAGGGATGAGCGATTTAATCTGAAAGAAGAACTGGCAAAGAAGAAAGCATATGTGGTGATCACTGGAGGAAGCAGTGCCAAAGTGAAAGGATTGCCGCTTGTCCAGCAATTTCAGTACATATTTGATTTTGTCGGGATGGAATATGCGGACTATATCATAGGAAGCGGAGTAAAGCCGGGAGAGGTAAAGGAAGACACTCTCGCTTTAGCAAAAGCAGAACAATGGAATAAGTTATTTTTAAAATAAAGCAAATCTCTGCCTCCCTTCTCACAGATAGCAAAGCTGATTATCGGGTACCTTAATGCGGTAAAGGATTCAGTACAACGGACAAGGGAGGAGATAAAATGAAAGCCATTATTATTGAACAATATGGCACTGCAGAGGAGTTAAAAGAGCGTAAAGTGCCGATGCCTGAAATGAAGGATAATCAGGTGCTGGTTGAAATGCATGCCACTTCGATCAACCCGATTGATTGGAAGCTTCGGGCTGGATATTTAAAAAACATGCTTCCATTCGAATTCCCGATTATTTTGGGATGGGATGCCGCGGGGGTTATAACCGAGGTTGGGGATAAGGTGACTTCTTTTAAAAAGGGTGACCGTGTTTTTGCCCGCCCTGATACGACTGCTCACGGTACATACGCGGAATATGTTGCTGTGGATGAAAAACTTCTGGCGAAGATGCCTGAGAATGCAAGCTTTGAAGAAGCGGCTTCCATTCCCCTTGCAGGCCTGACAGCATGGCAATGCCTTGTTGATTTTTCCGAGATCAAATCGGGGGATAAAGTCCTTATCCATGCAGGTGCGGGCGGAGTTGGCAGCCTTGCCATTCAAATAGCCAAAAGCTTTGGTGCTCATGTTGCTTCAACTGCCAGCGGAAAAAATAAAGAATTCCTGAAGTCGCTTGGCGTTGACCATTTTATTAATTATCGTGAGGAAGATTTTGAACAGGTACTGGATCATTATGATATCGTTGTTGATACAATGGGCGGAGAGATTCAAAAGAAAAGTATGAATGTGTTGAAAAAAGGCGGAAAGCTTGTTTCCATTGTCTCTCCTCCTGATGAAAATCTCGCTAAGGATAAGGATATCAAAGCAGGCTTCCTCTGGCTTGAGCCAAACGGCAAACAGCTTTCCCAGCTTGGCGAAATGATCGAGAAGGGGAAATTAAAGCCGCTAGTCGGCCATACCTTTCCTTTTACCGAACAAGGATTAAAGGAAGCACATGAGCTAAGTGAATCGCATCATGCAAAAGGGAAAATCGCTATTAAAATTAAATAAAACCAAGGGCCGTCTAGCGTGACGGTCCCTTTTTTATGAAAAATAACGTCAAAATCCATCCATATAACAGATGGCCGAGCAGCCAGAAGGAAAGAGCCGAAACAGAAGTTAATTCAGGGGTGCGATCTGATAAGACGGTTGTTGGGTAAAGCAGGACGCCTATTAAGAAGGAGATGAAAATCGTCCGGAATATAATTTGCTTTTGTGTCCATTGATATTTTTTTATGATAGAAAAAAGGGCGGCCGCTACGATGACAGAGATGATTAAATGGAGTAAAAACTCCAGAGGCTCTGGGAAGCTAAACTCCTTCAGAAGTGGGATATAATCAACATTCAGCAATAAAACATAGACTTTTACTTCCGTAATTACTTCTATAATTTTAAGGAATAAGCCTAGAAAAATACCGGACATACCGCCTGCGATGATTCCTTTGGCTAATTTTTCACCCATGTTTGTTCGTCCCTCCACAAAGAAGACCTTGATAAAGATCAATTTTATAATTCCATTTAATTTGATGAAAGGGTTGGATATGATTTTAGACTTCAAATCATTATTAGACCGCTTTTTATGTAGTTTTTTTAGCGCCTGGCGGCTGCAGATCAAATAAGGCTGGGTCTTCTAAAGAATATAAAAAAGGCGTGACATCTAAAGAAGGTGTCACACCTTAGTAAATGAATTATGTTTTGAAAAGTAAAAACCACCAAATATGTATTTGGTGGAGACGGAGGGAGTCGAACCCTCGTCCAGAAATATCGGCACTTAAGCTTCTACGAGTGTAGTCGATATATTCGCGTTTCGCTGGTCCTTATGCCTATCGACGGGCGTCCGGCCAGCTAGCCTGGTTGTTCTCTTCCTTCATCCTCAGACGGTGGAATCCGGCGTAGCCCACTAAGAGTGAGTCCGCTACCCTACCACATGGGCGATGGAGGGGCGAACCGCTAAAGGCCTATTAGGCAGCTAAAGCGAAGTTGTTTTGTTGTTTGCCAGTTATAGGCTTTGACGTTTTAACGAGGCCGATCCCCTCGACTCGCAACCTAAGCTCGAACTATCCCTGTCGAATCCGTAGCGTCCCCATGATAGAAATGCGTAAGGCGCCCGTTTATCGGCTTATGACCTCGAGCCGATGGTGCCTGGAGCTGGACAGCTTACGATAGGTCTGCGCCGAATCTCATTCTGCACGCTGACGTTCGGAAAAGCTCGAAATAGATGAGCTAAAGATTGTGTCACTTGCTGTGACAATTACTATTATAACACATTGAGCTTGTTTTTCAATTGTAAGGTTCTGGATTTACATTTTCTGCCTTTCACGAAAAGCACGCTCCACTTCACGCTTGGCTTCTTTTTTCTTCAGATCCTCTCGTTTGTCATATTTCTTTTTACCCTTTGCAAGGCCTAATAAAACTTTTGCATAGCCGTTTTTCAGATACATTTTTAATGGTACAAGCGAATAGCCAATTTCTTTTGAATCGCCGATCAGCTTGTTGATTTCTTTTCTGTGAAGAAGCAGCTTTCTTGTCCGGAGCGGATCATGGTTATAGCGGTTCCCCTGCTCATATGGGCTGACATGCATGCCGAATAGATAGATTTCGTTGTTTTGAATCCTTGCATATGAATCCTTTAGGTTAACCTTGCCGGCGCGGATTGATTTAATCTCTGTTCCCTGGAGAACAATGCCCGCTTCGTAAGTTTCTTCTATTGAGTAGTCATGATATGCTTTTTTATTTTGCGCAACCAGTTTGCCAGTACCTTTTGGCATGATGAATCCCCCTTTGCTCCTCTTTCCTGTCTGAAATAGTTATCTTTATATTAAAATTGTCGGCAGGAAAAATGCAGCATCCGCTCATTAACGGTCCCTCTATTATAGCAAATTTCCCGGATCCTCTCAATGATGAACCCTGCCGGGATGGGAAAGGAGAGCCCTTTAAAAAGGCCCTCCATTTTCGCTTTACCGCTTCTTTTTCTTCCTCTTTGCTTTTGGTGCATTTTCGTAATGCTTTTTCTCTTTTTTCTTTCTAGGTCCGCCTGAACTGTTTCCTCTGCCCTGGTCAGACTTTCCTTTGCGCGGCTTTTTCTCGGTGCTGCCTGTTTTGAAGACCTTCGGCGCATCTCTTGGTTCCCTTCTGCGGGTTCCCTTCATGCCGACGATTTCAAAATCGATGGAGCGTTCATCTTTGTTAACATTGACCACACGGACAGTGATCTCGTCTCCAATCCGGAATACATTGCCTGTGCGCTCGCCAATCATGGCCATCTGCCGCTCGTCATAGCGGTAATAGTCATCTGTCATGTAGCTGACATGGATCAGACCTTCAATTGTATTTGGAAGCTCGACGAACATTCCAAAGTTCGTTACGGAGCTGATAATACCGTCGTATTCCTGGCCAATTTTATCAGCCATATATTCCGCTTTCTTCAGCTCATCCGTTTCACGCTCAGCTTCAACCGCACGCCGCTCCATATTGGATGAATGCTCTGCAATATCCGGAAGTGAAGCGTTCCATTTTTCCCTGGTCGCCTGATCCAGCTTTCCTTCAATTAAATACGTGCGGATTAAACGATGGACAATTAAATCCGGATAACGGCGAATTGGCGATGTGAAGTGTGTGTAAAACTCTGTTGATAGCCCGAAGTGTCCCAGGCTCTCTTCATAATATTTGGCCTGCTGCATGGAACGCAGCATAACCGTTGATATTACCATTTCTTCTGGCTTGCCCTGGACTTCTTCAATGATTTCCTGAAGGGCGCGCGGATGAACAGAATTGGCTGTTCCCTTTACGATATAGCCGAAGTTTGTGATAAACTCGAAAAATCTTCTTAGCTTATCTTCTTTCGGATCTTCATGGATCCGGTAAATGAACGGTACGTCCATCCAGTGGAAATGCTCAGCAACCGCTTCATTCGCCGCCAGCATGAACTCTTCAATAAGGCGTTCTGCAATCGAGCGTTCACGCAGTGCGACATCTGTCGGATTTCCTTCTTCATCCACAATCACTTTTGCTTCTTTGAAGTCAAAATCAATAGCTCCGCGGTTCATTCTCTTTTTACGTAAAATCAGAGAAAGCTCCTTCATCAGCTGGAACATTGGCACAAGAGATTCGTACCTGTTGATAAGTTCTTCATCTTCGTCTTCCAGAATCTTATTAACATCTGAATAAGTCATTCGCTCAGTTGTTTTAATTACACTCTGGAAAATTTCATGTTTCACAACTTCCCCGTCCGATGTAATTTCCATCTCACATGAAAGAGTGAGGCGATCCACTTTCGGGTTCAAGGAGCAAATGCCATTAGAAAGGCGATGAGGAATCATCGGGATAACCCGATCTACTAAATAAACACTCGTTGCCCTATCTACTGCTTCCCGGTCAATCGGCGAATCCTCGCGTACATAATACGTAACATCGGCAATATGGACGCCAAGCTTGTAATTTCCGTTATCAAGCTTTTTAACCATAACGGCATCGTCAAGGTCTTTCGCATCGGCACCGTCAATAGTTACAATGACTTCATTTCTTAAGTCACGGCGGTTTTCAAGCTCACTGGGATCAATCGTATCCGGCGTCTCTTCGGCCTGCTTAAGCACTTCTTCCGGAAACTCAAGCGGAAGGCCATGCTTGTGGATAACAGACAGAATATCCACACCTGGGTCATTTTTATGCCCAAGGATGTCGATAACTTCTCCTTCTGCACTTTTGCGCCCTTCCGGATAAGTGGTCAATTTTACAACGACCTTATGCCCTTCCACAGCACCCTTTGATGCTGCTTTCGGGATAAAAATGTCGCTGGCAAACTTTTTATCATCTGGAATGACAAAGCCAAAATGCTTGCTTTCCGTATACGTTCCGACAATTTGTGTAACACCGCGCTCCAGGATACGGACAATTGTACCTTCTCTTCGCTGCCCTGAGCTTTCTGATGTAACCCGAGCAAGAACTGTATCGCCGTTCAGCGCATTATTTGTTTCATTCGGCGGGATAAAAATATCATCCATCCCCGGCTCTTCCGGGATCACAAAGGCGAATCCCTTTGCATGTCCAGAAAGCCTGCCGCGGATGAGATTCATTTTTTCCGGCAAGCCGTAGCGGTTGCTTCGGGTTCTAACCACAAGCCCTTTCTCTTCCATTACAACAAGCGCTTTGACGAAATCCTTGAATCCGGTTGAATCCTCGATTCCGAATGCAGCTTCTAGCTCCTGCACCGTCAAAGGCTTATAAGCCTCATCCTTCATATAATGGAGCAGCTTGTCGATCAGCTGTTGAATATTATTTTCCATTTCATCATCCCTCCTTAAGGAGATTTTGTCTTTTCTTTTATTCTTCCCAATCCAGCTTTTCTAAAAACTGATAAACATCTTCTTCGAGCTGATTACGTTCTTTATCCAGCGTAATGACATGGCCGGACTCCTCATACCACTTCAGCTGTTTTAAATCATTTTCGACTTCATTAAAAATGATATTGGCGCTGTCCGTGTTGATCATATGGTCATGACGCGCCTGAACGACAAACGTCGGCGAATAGATCATATCCACATGATTGCGTACATCCGCTATCAGTTCCTGGAGGGCTTTCAGCGTTTTCATTGGCGTTTTTTCAAATTCCGCCATTTCCTGTTCAATCTGCTCAGATGACTTTCCTTCCAGTCTTTTATATTCTCTTGCGTAGCTCAGAATTCCTTTATACATGACCTCTTCGCTCTTTATGTACATAGGTGCGCACATCGGAATGATACCCTTTATAGGTACAGTGTAACCCAATTTAAGGGAAAATACGCCGCCAAGGGAAAGACCTGCAACTGCAATCTCCTTATGCCCCTTGTTTTTTAAAAACTCATACCCTTCCATGACGTCCTTCCACCAATCTTCCGGCCCTGTGTGGACAAGCTCCTCCGGTGGAACGCCATGGCCTTTAAATAGCGGCGCATGGCAGGTATAGCCCTTTGTTTCAAGGAACCTTCCCATCATTCTCACATCCGCAGTATTACCTGTAAAACCGTGCAGCAGCAGGACTGCCCTTTTTCCATTTCCAAACGTAAACGGCTTTGGCGCTACAATCTTCATATTTCAAACTCCTTTTACCTATATAATTCCTATAATTTTCATAATCAAACGTTTGATTGAAACTGCATTCCTTATTTTTAGCAAACAAAGAAGCAACATGCTAATAAAAAGCTTTATATGTAAAATAAAACTGGTTTTGCCTGATCCGGACACCACATTCTTATAAAAATGGCTGTGTTAAACGCTCAATGTTGATTTTTAGCACCCTGTTGATTGGAGCGGAAGGTGCGAGACTCCTGCGGGAGAAGCGTGTCAGCGGGAGACCCCGCAGACGCGAATGCGTCGAAGAGGCTCCCGGACCGCCCGCGGTTCGCTGAGTGCCTGGAGCGGAAATCAACAGGCAAGTTTAACAGAGCCATAAAAATAAAAAGCCTGACCTTTTGAAAGGCCAGGCGCTGAGTTCATCTATACTGCGAAAAAAGATACCAAAACCGTAAGGATAAAGAACAAAACAGATAGAATAATCGTAGCACGGTGTAGAATCAAATCAAGACCGCGTGCTTTTTGTTTTCCAAAAAGCTGTTCAGCTCCCCCGGAAATCGCACCGGAAAGACCTGCACTTTTACCAGACTGAAGGAGTACAACTACGATAAGTGCAATCGAAACAATCACTAAAAGAGTAATCAATAATGTATGCATGAAGCCACCTCCTGAAAACGTACACTCACATTATTCTTAATTTATCACATTTTGGTAGTATAAACAATAAGATTTTGGCAGGCCTGTTTTGATAGAAGGACTTTTATAGTAATGAAGAGAAATTAGAAAAGAATACATGAAAGGATTGATGCATGTGACATTAAATAAGCGTACATCTCCTGATTTTATCCAAAGCCTACAAGCGCTGCTGAGAAGGCTGCCAGGCAACCATCCAAAAAGGGCATTAATTGAGAAGGATTTGGCAAAACGAAAGGCTGGTTACCGTGGAGAAGAAGCCGTGGAATATTTTATAAAAAGTTTAACTGAGTTCACTGTTATTCATGATATTCGACTTTACAGCGGAACGGAATTCTTTCAAATTGATACGTTGCTCCTCTCTCCCAGCTTTATCCTCATTCTCGAAATTAAAAATATTTCGGGCACCATTTTTTTTGACCCTACCTTTAATCAGCTTATCCAAACCAAGCAGGATAATGAAAAAGGATTCCTAGATCCACTCATACAAGCCAGAAGGCAGCAAAAGGAACTTACTAAATGGCTCATTGATTTAAAGGTAAATATACCGATTGAGTATTTGGTCGTCATTAGTAATCCTTCTACCGTAATAAAAACTTCATCTTATCATAAAAATGCATTAGATAGAGTGCTTCACGCCAGTCATATACTTAAAAGGATAGATAAACTGAAAGTGAAATATCCCGAAGAGAAATTAACAGCTAAAGAAATTAGGAAAGTAAGCAAGACTATTGTAAAAAAACATAACCCGGCTAATTACAGTGTTTTAAAATACTATGATCTGCAAGAGAAAGACATTATTACTGGCATCCAATGTCACTCATGCAGCAAATTTACTGTGGAAAGGGTACGCGGCACCTGGAAATGCGCCGCATGCAATACTGTTGATAAAGAAGCACATATAAAAACCCTCCAAGATTACTTCTATTTGATTGATTCTTCTATTACCAATCACCAATTCCGGAGTTTCACCTACTTATCTTCCTCCAATATTGCAAAAAAGCTGCTGACAGGGATGAAACTTCCCTATTCAGGTTCATTTAAGAACCGAACCTATCATTTATCTAGAGAGTTATTCGAAAAATTTAATTTTACCGGCCGAAAATGAGCATTTACCGGCCAATTCTTCCTATTTACCGGCCAAAATCAGTAAAATACCGGCCAAACTGGCCCATTTACCGGCCAACTATTAATTTTGGATGCTGCGCACCAGCAATATTATCTGTTAAAAAAGCAGCCGCCCCATCCGGGACAGCTGCTCACCAAGCAAGATTACTTGCTCAAGTTATAGAAAGATTTTAACCCATCGTATACAGCTAATTCGCCAAGCTCGTCTTCAATGCGAAGAAGCTGGTTGTATTTAGCGATACGGTCTGTACGGGACATGGAACCAGTTTTGATCTGGCCAGCGTTTGTTGCAACGGCGATGTCAGCGATTGTAGCGTCTTCAGTTTCACCAGAACGGTGAGATACAACTGCTGTGTAGCCAGCGCGCTTCGCCATTTCGATTGCTTCAAAGGTTTCAGTTAATGTACCGATTTGATTTACTTTGATTAAAATTGAGTTGCCTACGCCCTGCTCGATCCCTTGAGCAAGCTTCTTCGTGTTTGTAACGAATAGGTCGTCACCAACCAGCTGAACTTTGCCGCCGATGCGCTCAGTTAATAGCTTGTGGCCTTCCCAGTCGTTTTCGTCAAGACCATCTTCAATTGAGATGATTGGGAACTCGTTAACAAGCTCTTCATAGAAGTTAACCATATCTTCAGAAGTTAACCCTGTACGTCCTTCACCTGCAAGATCGTATTTACCAGTTTCTTTGTTGTAGAACTCAGAAGAAGCAACGTCCATTGCAAGGTAGATGTCTTTACCAGCTTCGTAGCCAGCGTTAGAGATCGCTTCGATGATTACTTCTAGTGCTTCACGGTTTGAACCAAGGTTTGGAGCGAATCCGCCTTCGTCACCTACAGCTGTGTTCAAGCCTTTTCCAGATAATACTTTTTTCAAGGAATGGAATACTTCAGCACCCATGCGGATCGCTTCTTTGAATGTAGGAGCTCCAACAGGCATGATCATGAATTCCTGGAAGTCTACGTTATTATCAGCGTGAGATCCGCCGTTGATGATGTTCATCATTGGTGTTGGAAGCTGCTTCGCGTTGAAGCCTCCAAGGTAACGGTATAAAGGAAGTCCTACAGACTCAGCAGCTGCATGTGCACAAGCCATAGACACGCCAAGGATTGCGTTTGCACCTAGCTTGCCTTTGTTTTCAGTTCCGTCTAATTCGATCATTGTGCGGTCGATGCCAACCTGGTCTGTTACATCCAAGCCGATAACAGCATCTGCAATTAGGTTGTTCACGTTGTCTACCGCTTTTTGCACACCTTTTCCAAGGTAACGGGACTTGTCGCCGTCACGAAGTTCTACCGCTTCATATTCACCAGTAGAAGCTCCAGATGGAACCATTGCGCGGCCGAAAAAGCCTGATTCTGTTAAAACTTCAACTTCAACTGTTGGGTTACCGCGGGAATCTAATACTTCACGAGCATAAACATGTTGGATAAATGGCATATCAATTCTCTCCTTTTATATAAAAAAATGGTTTTCGACAAGATTCGGGTGGTACCTGGTACCGATTATTTTTTCAATAGAGTTGTTCCAGTCATTTCAACCGGCTTTTCTAGACCGAGCAGGTCGAGCACGGTTGGGGCGAGGTCTCCAAGGATTCCGTCTGTGCGGAGTTCTGCGCCGTCTTGTGTGACGATGACTGGTACTGGGTTTGTGGTATGGGCGGTCATTGGGCTGCCTTCCAAAGTAACAACTTCGTCGGCATTTCCGTGGTCGGCTGTAATAATAGCCTTTCCGCCTTTTTCAATAAGCAAGTCGACAATTTTGCCTAAGCACTCGTCAACTGTTTCTACCGCTTTGATGGTTGGCTCAAGCATACCTGAGTGGCCGACCATGTCCGGGTTGGCAAAGTTAAGGATGATCGCATCGAATTTGTCTGCTTCTATTTCCTTCAGCAACGCGTCCGTTACTTCATAAGCACTCATTTCAGGCTTAAGGTCATAGGTAGCTACCTTCGGTGAATCGATCAGAACCCGCTCTTCACCAGGGAATTTCTCTTCACGTCCGCCGCTCATAAAAAACGTAACATGAGGATACTTTTCTGTTTCCGCAATGCGGAGCTGAGTTTTATTATTTTGCGCTAAAACCTCACCTAAAGTGTTATCCAGGTTTGTCGGTTTAAACGCGACATATCCATCTACCGTTTCACTGAAATGGGTTAAGCACACAAAGAATAAATTCTCAGGATGCCCTGGCCCTCTATCAAATGAACGGAAGTCTTTATTAGTAAATGTATTCGAAATCTGAATGGCCCGGTCCGGACGGAAGTTATAGAAAATAACCGCGTCATTGTTTTTAATCGTTGCAACCGGTGCGCCATCTTCTTTTGTTATGACAGATGGAATCACGAACTCATCAAAGATTCCATTTTTATAGTTATCTTCAACTAAATCCAAAGGATCGCTGTATGAAGGACCATTGCCATAAACCATGGAACGGTATGACTTCTCAACACGCTCCCAGCGCTTGTCGCGGTCCATGGAGTAATACCGGCCGGAAATCGTCGCAAATTCACCGACTCCGTATTCCTTCATTTTTTCCTGTGCTTCTTTAATGAAGCCTTGAGCTGTTTTCGGTCCAACGTCACGTCCATCCAAAAAGCCATGGACATAGACATTCTTTACACCTTCTTCAGCTGCCAAACGAAGCAACGCATATAAGTGCTGAATATGGCTATGAACGCCCCCATCTGATAGAAGTCCCATCAAATGAAGATCTGTACCATTTTTTTTCGCATGGTCAATCGCAGAAAGGAAGGTTTCGTTTTTCTCAAACTGTCCTTCGCGGATCGCCACGTTCACTCTTGTTAAGCTTTGATAAACAATCCGGCCTGCGCCGATGTTTAGGTGGCCTACTTCAGAGTTTCCCATTTGCCCTTCTGGAAGCCCTACCGCTTCGCCGCTCGCTGTTAGGGTTGCATTCGGGTAGGTATTCCAAAAACGTTCGAAGTTTGGCTTCTTTGCCTGGGCAACGGCATTACCCATCCGCTCGCCCCGCAATGCGAAACCGTCTAAGATGATTAATGCAACTGGAGATTTACTCATTCTTGCCTGCCTCCAATAATTGAAGGAAATCTTTAGGCTCAAGGCTTGCTCCGCCTACAAGAGCGCCATCAATATCAGGCTGGCCCATATATTCTTTGATGTTGGCAGGCTTTACGCTGCCGCCGTACTGAATGCGGACCGCATCTGCAGCATCCTGTGAAAATTGCTTCGCAACAACAGAGCGGATATGGGAACATACTTCATTGGCATCTTCAGATGTAGAAGATTTGCCAGTTCCGATAGCCCAGATTGGCTCATAAGCGATCACAGTTTGCTTCACCTGGTCTTCCGTTAAGCCATTAAGTGCTTTTTCAACCTGAGAGCCAACAAGCTCCTTTGTTTCGCCGTTTTCACGCTGTTCAAGCGATTCGCCGACACATACGATTGGAGTTAAGTTATATTTGAAAGCAGCCAACGTCTTTTTGTTTACTGCCTCATCTGTTTCATTGAACATTTCACGGCGCTCCGAATGGCCGAGAATGACATATTTAACGCCAAGGTCTTCAAGTGCTACCGGGCTGATTTCACCTGTAAAAGCACCGCTTTCCTCGAAGTGCATGTTTTGCGCGCCGATTTCGACATCATAATCCTTCGCGCTTTCAACCAGGCGCTCCAAGAATAGTGCAGGTGCACATACGACTGTATCAACCTGCTCTTTCCCCGGTACTAAGCCATTGATTTCTTCAAGAAAGACTTTCGCTTCCGGAAGTGTTTTATGCATTTTCCAGTTTCCTGCGATAATTGGTTTACGCATGTTGCACATCCTTTCCTGCTTTTATTATTGTGAATTACCGGGGCTGAAGACAATCATCTTCGCCCTCTGCAATAAAAATTATTTATCGTTTAAAGCTACGACACCAGGAAGAGCTTTCCCTTCCATGAACTCAAGAGAAGCGCCGCCGCCTGTAGAGATATGGCTCATCCGGTCAGCAAGGTGGAATTTTTCAACCGCTGCTGCAGAGTCGCCGCCGCCGATGACTGAATATGTATCGTTTGCTTCTGCTAAAGCCTCAGCCACAGCTCTTGTTCCGTTCGCGAATTTCTTCAATTCGAATACACCCATTGGCCCGTTCCAGATAACCAGCTTGGAATTCTGGATAACATCGCTGTAAATTTCAGCTGTTTTCGGTCCAATATCAAGTGCTTCCCAATCAGCCGGAATCTCTTCAATTGCAACTGTCTTAATATTGGCTTCCTCAGAAAAATCGTCTGCAACAATCGCATCTACAGGCATGTAAAAGTTCACGCCTTTTTCTTCTGCTTTTTGCATAAATGTTTTGGCTAAGTCGATTTTATCTTCCTCCAATAGTGATTTTCCGATTTCATGGCCTTTTGCTTTTACAAATGTATAAGCCAGTCCGCCGCCAATGATCAGGTTGTCTACCTTTTCAAGAAGGTTTTCGATTACGCCGATCTTATCTTTAACCTTTGCACCGCCGATAATGGCTGTAAATGGACGCTCCGGATTTGAAAGAGCTTTGCCAAGTACATCAAGCTCTTTTTCCATTAATAGTCCTGATACAGCAGGCAGATGGTGTGCAATTCCTTCAGTGGAAGCATGGGCACGATGTGCAGCTCCGAATGCATCGTTCACATAAACGTCTGCCAATTCGGCAAAAGCCTTGGCTAGTTCAGAATCATTTTTCTCTTCACCAGGATAGAAACGCACGTTTTCAAGAAGGAGGACATCTCCTTCACCCAGCGTTTCAATCATCGCTTTTACAGAATCGCCGTAAGCTTCATCCGCTTTTTTCACATCTTTGCCAAGAAGCTCGGACAAACGCTTGGCCACAGGTGTTAAACGCAGCTCTTCAACAACTGAACCTTTTGGACGTCCCAAATGGCTCGCTAAAATAACTTTAGCGCCCTGTTTAGTCAAATACTCAATCGTTGGAATAGCAGCTCGGATACGAGTTTCGTCTGTTACCTGGCCATCCTTCATCGGTACGTTGAAATCAACGCGGCAAAAAACCCGTTTACCTTTTAACTCCACATCTTTTACGCTTTTTTTGTTCATAGCAAAAGGACCTCCTTACTAGAAAAGCGGAAGCGCCTTGCCCAAGAGGTACGCAGACTAAAAGCGCCACGTCTGTGGCAACGTCTGCATGAACCGCATCCCTGCGGTCCTCAAGCATAAGACGAGCGCTTCTGAAGGCGTTCTTTGCCTTCAGAAGCGATTGCTCGAAAAGTGAGGCGACTGTTTAGGGACGACAAGCATAAGACGATTTCCGCAGGAAGGTGCTTTATCCTTCTGGAGGAAATCGGCTTATGCTCTCGAGTCCCTAGGAGCCGCAACTAGCCAAGCTTATGACTCGAGCCCCTAGGCGCTGGAGCTTGACACCATCCTAGTCAATTTTTTTTACTTTTTGCTTTAAAACAAAAGGGAGAGGGAATGTTTCCCTGCTCCCCTTTTACCCATATCCATTATAGACGTTCGCGATTTTAATATCCAACAAGATGAGCATTTTATTGAAAGAAAAATTTATCTTGTGAACTCTTCGCAAAAGGAATCTTTTTGGTAAAGAAATTTTATAAATTAAAGTCCTTTTTGAGCGATATAGTCAACGAGGTCAACTACACGGTTTGAGTAACCAGTTTCGTTGTCATACCAAGAGATAACTTTTACCATGTTGCCTTCCATAACCATTGTAGAAAGAGCATCAATTGTAGAAGATGCAGGGTTTCCGTTGTAGTCGCCAGATACTAATGGCTCTTCGCTGTATGCAAGGATGCCTTTTAGGTCGCCTTCAGCAGCTGCTTTAAGAGCGCTGTTTACTTCTTCAACAGTTACGTCTTTATCAAGCTCAGCAACAAGGTCAACAAGAGAAACATTTGGAGTTGGAACGCGCATAGCTCCACCGTTCAATTTGCCTTTTAGTTCAGGCAATACTAGAGATACTGCTTTTGCAGCTCCAGTAGTTGTTGGGATGATGTTTTCTGCTGCTGCACGTGCACGGCGGTAGTCTTTGTGCGGCAAATCAAGGATTTGCTGGTCATTTGTGTATGAGTGAACAGTTGTCATCATACCGCGCTTGATTCCAAAGTTGTCGTTCAATACTTTGGCAAATGGAGCCAAGCAGTTTGTCGTACAAGAAGCGTTAGAAATTACATGGTGGTTTGCAGCATCATATTTCTCATGGTTAACACCCATAACAACTGTGATATCTTCGTCAGATGCAGGAGCTGAGATGATAACTTTTTTCGCACCAGCTTCAAGGTGTTTCGCAGCGTCAGCACGCTTTGTGAAACGGCCAGTAGATTCTACTACTACTTCTACGCCAAGATCTCCCCAGCCTAATTGAGCAGGATCCCGCTCAGCAATAACCTTTACCTTTTGACCGCCAACAACTAGGTAGTCACCGTCAACCTTAACTTCTTCTTCTAATTTACCATGTACAGAATCATACTTTAAAAGGTGTGCAAGCATGTTTGCATCTGTAAGATCGTTTACTGCTACAACCTCTACATTAGGGTTTTTAAGAGCTGCACGGAATACAACACGCCCGATTCTTCCAAATCCGTTAATACCAACTTTAACTGCCATTATTATTTCCTCCTTAAAAAGGTAGATTTTATATTTGAAAAGGGGATTACCCTTTTAACAACTGTTTTGCGGCACCTTCGTCTGTTACTAAAATGGTTGAAGATGGTGCACGTTTCATGTAGGCTGTAATGGCTTTTGCCTTTGAGGAGCCGCCAGCCACAGCAATGACATGTTTAATATGGGATAAGTCATCCAGCTGAAGGCCGATCGTTTGAACCTTATGTACAACCTCGCCGCCTTCGTTAAAGTAATAGCCAAATGCTTCGCCTACTGCTTCAGCCTGTTTAATTTTTTCAAAATCTTTATCACTGGTTTTACGGCGTTCCGCCATTGTTATAGCGTCTCCGATCCCATGTAAAACCATGCTTGCAGATTTAATTTGGGTGATGACTTCCTTGATGTTTGGTTCTTTGATAATGCTTTCGTACATTTCCTTGCTCACTTGGTCCGGAACATAAAGGACCTTGTGGCTGGAATCTGTATGATCTGCCATTTTTGCACATATGGTATTTGCCTGATTCTTTACATCTTCGCCAATTCCGCCTCTGGCAGGGACAAATAGCCAATCCCGGTCGGCAAGGTCTGGAGTCAGCATTTCTGCGACGGCAGCCATTGTGGAACCGCCAGTAACTGCGATGATATTTTTTCCTTGAAGCCTGGATTTCATACACAAAGCGGTCGCTCTTCCAAGCTCCTGCTTTACCCATGGAGACTCATCGCTGTCGCCAGAAACAATGATTGCCTGGCGGATGCCAAGTTTTCTTGATAAATCTTGTTCCATTATGGCTATACCCGATATCTCCCTCATTATTCCCTCGAGGCCTTCAAGCAATTCTTTCCCATCGGAAGTAAGGCTCATGCCTGTACTGGATATGCGAATCAGATTCTGATCTTTCAAAAATTCAACTTCGCTTCTCAGCACTCTTTCCGTCAAGCCCAGGCTTACCGCCAGGCTTCTTCTTCCAACCGGCTCCATCATTCCTATGTAGTGAAGGATGTGGTACCGCTTTTGCATAACCGCAAGCAGATCAGGCAATAATCTTTTTTGAATATCAATTAGTGAGTACATCGGATGGCTCCTTCATCATACGTGGTCATTTTTCGTCCCGCATAGACATATTATGTCCCACTTACCGTAAAAAAAATCACCCTTGCTTCAAAATCAATAATAGCAGGAGTGATTGGTGAATTCAACTGATAAAACTCAGTTTTTTTCTGTAAGCGCTTCACTTATGGTAATTGTGTCAATATGCCCAAATTGCACTTCTTCCCCATTCATTTCAACGACTGGAATCATCAAGCCGTATTTTTCTGTCAGTTCATCGCTCTCATCAATATCCCGTTCAATTAAAGTAAAATGGTGTTCTTTCTTTAATTCTACTAGTACATCCTTTGCTTTATCGCATAGCGGGCATCTGCTTCGCGTATATAGCACGATCTCTGGCTGGTTCAAAGTGATAATCTCCTTTATCAATCATACCTTTTCCGTTTTGATGAAGATGGGATGCCGAGCTGGTCACGATATTTCGCGATCGTCCTTCTGCTGACAACCATTCCTTCCTTTTCTTTCAGAAGCTTTACCAGTTCCTGATCGGATAAAGGCTTTTGCTTATTTTCCCCTTCAATCATTTTACTAATAATCGTCTTCACTTGCTGTGATGATGTATTTTCATCGGAAGTCGTTTTAATCGTGCTTGAGAAGAACGATCTGAGCTCATACGTTCCGTATGCTGTTTGCGCATATTTTTCCCGGACTGCACGGCTTACGGTCGATTCATGGATATCAAGCTCATCCGAAATCTCCTTCATCGTCATCGGTTTCAAATATGCCGGCCCCTTTATAAAAAAGTCCTGCTGTTTTTCAACGATTTTCAGGGTAACATTGGTGAGCGTCTCTTTTCTTTGTTCTATGCTCCTCACGATCCAATGATAATCCTGCTGCTTCTCCTGGAGGAAGCGGCTTACATTTCGATCTCCAGCAGCAGAAAAACGTTTGTAATAATCGTTATTAAAACTGATCTTCGGAAGGGCTTCGTCAAAAACGCTGACTGAAAAAGATTCACCATCCCATTTTATTATTACGTCTGGCGTAATATATGCGGACTTTTCATTTTGAAAGGATGATGCCGGCCTTGGGTTCATGGTCTGGACTAGATCGAAAACCTCCTGGATTTCCTTCAGCTCCACGCCCAGCTGCTTCGCGATCTCCTTCCACTTCTTTTCCGCAAAAAGGGTGAAATATTCATCCATAATAGCTTCTGCCAGCTCGTTTCTTTCTGGCATTCTTTTTAGCTGTAACGAAAGACATTCCTGCAGGTTTCTGGCCCCTACACCGGCAGGATCCAGTTCCTGTACCATTTCCAGCATACGTTCGGCTTCCTCTGCCGATATTCTGAACGATGAAGCAACGGCGTTAAGCTCCGCCCGGAAGTAACCGTTTTCATCAAGGCTTTCAATAAGGCGTTCGATTACCTTTTTTTCGGCAGCGGTTAGCTTGAAGTGCAGCTGTGACTTTAAGTGCTCATCCAGCAGCATCGTTTTTCCGCAGCCAATTTGCTCAATCCAGTTTATTTTATCTTTTTCAACCTTTTTTCTCGTCGGTTTCACACGGTCATAACGGGGATCCATCGATTGGACGTGACCTGATTCTACTTTTAAAAGGGGATTTTCAAGTGCTTTATTTTCGAGGAAAGATGAGAGCTCCTGCGTGCTGTATTGCAAAAGGGCAATCGCCTGCGTTAGCTCCTGTGTCATTGCTAATTTCATTGTCTGCTGCTGCCATAACCCAGCTTTCAAATTCATCGTACATTCCCCCTGTCCCCATTTTACAATATTCGCGGTAAATGTTGTATGGAAATATCTTTCCACCAAGGCAAAAAAAACGTGCTGGCACATGCTCCGCTCAATCATTCTGAATACTTCACCATATGCATGCCGGAGGGAAAAATATTCTTTTTTTCGGATAAAATGCAGATTTTTAGCGATTTTTTTAATTTCTTTATTGAAGATGGCTAATTTGCAGCGTTGGCTGATAGTTATCCAATCTTTTGGGTGAAAACAGGGATAAATATGCGGATAAGATTTTTATGTGCGGATAGGAATTTTTTCAAATTCAGTTGGATCCGATTTTTGTCGAGTGGGATGGTTCCAATTTATATACTGATAGAGTCAGTTTTCAGGTAACGACATTTTCCCTAAAATAAAAACCCCCTGTCCATATCAGACAAGGAGTTTTGGCAGCGCCCTCGGCAGGAATCGAACCCACATCTCAAGAACCGGAATCTTACGTGCTATCCGTTGCACCACGAGGGCAGATATTTTAATAGCGGGCTGACTAAGCGCTCAGCCGTTACGATAACTAATTATATGATATGTTCCTTAACTTTGCAAGCATACTTTTTGTTTAAAAATTGGAACAATGGGTATCATGGAATGGGATAGGACAATAAGAAAAGCGCTAGTGCCTTGGTCACGAAGGTACGCAGACTAAGAGTGCCACGTCCTGTGGCAACGTCTGCATGACCCACATCCTGTGGGCCTCAAGCATAAGACGATCCTCCCGGGAAGGTGTTCTTTACCTTTCTGGGCGGAGCGGCTTGTGACCTCGAGGGGGTAGGCGCTGGAGCTGGACAGTTCTCGGAGTTCAGTAATTTAACTTTCTGATCTTTCAAAGAAAATGATGTCGAACGAATTAGCCCGGCTTCCTATGCGATTTGTTTGACCTTAATTGACCATCAGTGTATCATGGTAGTACATACAGAAGTATTAAATTTTTCTTCACTTGGAAGAACATGCTTGTTCACATTGTATGTTGAACCCTTATTTTAAAGGAGGAATTGGAAAATGAACTTAATCCCTACAGTTATTGAACAAACAAACCGCGGGGAGCGCGCTTATGATATTTACTCCCGCCTTTTAAAAGACCGCATTATTATGCTGGGAAGCGCGATCGATGACAATGTGGCGAACTCCATTGTAGCCCAGTTGTTATTCCTTGAAGCTGAAAACCCAGAGAAAGACATTTCCATTTACATTAATAGCCCTGGCGGAAGCATCACAGCTGGTATGGCTATTTATGATACTATGCAATTCATCAAGCCAAAGGTACAGACAATCTGTATCGGTATGGCTGCATCTATGGGTGCTTTCTTGCTTGCAGCAGGTGAAAAAGGCAAGCGTTTCGCCCTTCCGAACAGTGAAGTCATGATTCACCAGCCACTTGGCGGTGCGCAGGGACAGGCGACAGAAATCGAAATCGCTGCAAAACGCATTCTTTTTCTTCGCGAAAAGCTGAACACCATTCTTTCAGAGCGTACAGGACAGCCGCTTGAAGTCATCGCAAGAGACACTGACCGCGACAACTTCATGACAGCTGAAAGAGCGCTGGAATACGGCCTGGTTGACCAGATTATTACCCGCAACTCTTTAGAAGATAAAAAAGATAAGTAAGATAAAAAAACAACTCGCATCTTCCCGATGCGAGTTGTTTTAGTTTTCCTTCTGAATGTATTTTGCCAGCTCTTCGATCGCTTCGGCTTCGTCATTTCCTTCTGCTCTTAAGGTAACCACAGACCCGGAGCTGACAGCGAGGCTCATAAGTCCCATGATGCTTTTCGCATTTACCTTTTTGCCGTCCTTTTCAAGGAAGATATCGGATGAGAACCGATTTGCCTCCTGAACGAATAATGCTGCCGGACGTGCCTGCAATCCTGTTTTAAGCTTAACTTCAACCTGTTTTTCCGCCATGTTTATCTCCTCCCTGCTGACTCCTTGTTAATGATGTGAAATGGTTTCTCCTGCTCGGAGTTTATCAGCTATTTCATCTATTTTTCTTAATCGGTGATTGATGCCCGATTTGCTAATATTTCCGCCTGAGACCATTTCCCCAAGCTCTTTCAATGTGACATCCTGATAAGCCACCCTCAATTCGGCGATCTCCCTTAGCTTGTCAGGCAGAATCTGCAGCCCGACTGTTTGGTCGATGAACCGGATGTTTTCAACCTGGCGGAGCGCTGCACCGATGGTTTTGTTTAAGTTCGCTGTTTCACAATTTACTAGACGGTTAACCGAATTACGCATATCCCGGACAATCCGGATATCCTCAAAGCGAAGCAGTGCAGAGTGAGCACCGATAATGTTCAGGAATTCGGTTATTTTTTCAGCTTCCTTCAGATACGTGATAAATCCTTTTTTCCGTTCGAGCGTTTTGCTGTTCAGCCCGAACGTATTCATTAATTCGCAGAGAGCATCATTATGCTCCTTATAAAGCGAAGCAATTTCAAGATGATAGGATGAGGTCTCTGGATTGTTAACAGATCCCCCGGCAAGGAATGCGCCGCGCAGATAAGAACGCTTACAACATTTCTTTTTAATAAGCTCATTGGAAATATCGTGTGTAAAAACGAATCCCTCGCTTAAAATTTTCAGGTCATCAAGAATCATGCTTGCCTCTTCATTCAATCTGACAATATAAACATTGTTCTTTTTCAATCTCATTTTCTTGCGGACAAGCAGCTCAACCTGAACTTGATAGTTCTTTTTAATTAATGTATAAATCCTTCTTGCAATTGCCGCATTTTCCGTCTGAATATCCACGATCAATTTCCTATTGGAAAAAGAGAGTGATCCATTCATCCTGATGAGCGCGGATAATTCCGCTTTTCCACAGCAATCTTTTATTTCCAGGTTCGTCAATTCCTTTTTCGTTTCCGAAGCGAAAGACATCCCTTCACCCCCTATCTGCAAAGATAAAAATGTTCTTTAGAAATAGTATTCTATCCTGGGCAAACGTATGCACAGTTTATATATCACCTGCATTAGCCCTTGCACACATATATATTACGCGTTAAAGCGCTTATTGGTTTCATCTAAAAGCAAATTATAAAGCATTTGGGCAACTTCTTTTGTATCATGCCTGATGATTCCATTTTCATGGCTGACAATCTCGCCGTGCATAATTTCAAGGCCCAATTCAGTAAGCGCAGCCGTGTCATAAACAACAGGTTTAGACATTTCTTCGCTGTACCGTTCCTGAATATGCGGAGGAATCTCCTCATTATTCACGAGAATCGTATTGATAAAAGCGCAGCTCATATGGTCATATAATGCTTTAACATGGTCACTGGCTGTATAGTCAAGAGTTTCCCCTGCTTGTGTCATTAAATTACAAATATATACCTTTTTCGCTTTCGAATGGCAAACCTCGCTGCCGAGCTTAGGCACAAGCAGGTTTGGAAGAATGCTTGTGTATAAGCTGCCAGGCCCGATAATAATCATATCAGCCTGTCTGATCGCCTGCAGTGTTTCAGGCAAGGCTCTAATATTTTTCGGCGTTAAAAACACCCGTTTAATTTTTTTCCCGGAGTACGGGATTTTCGATTCACCTGAAACGATTGTCCGATCTTCCATTTCTGCATGCAGCACAACACTTTGATTGGCAGCCGGCAGAACCTTTCCCCGCACATTTAAAACCTTGCTCATTTCCTGAATGGCATGGACAAAGTTCCCAGTAATCGAAGTCATCGCTGCAAGGATCAGGTTACCGAGCGAATGGCCTGATAACTCATTGGACGTTGCAAAGCGATGCTGAAACATTTCCTCGATCAGCGGCTCCACATCCGAAAGAGCTGCCAGCACATTCCGGATATCCCCCGGCGGCGGGATATGAAGGTCATTTCTTAATCTTCCTGAGCTGCCGCCATCATCGGCTACTGTTACTATCGCAGTAATATCAACAGGATGCTTTTTCAATCCTCTCAATAGAACGGGCAATCCTGTTCCGCCCCCGATGATGACAATTCTTGGCTGTCTGTTCATTTGGCGTTTTCCTTTCTCCTCTCGATGTCACGATGAGTGATTGCCGTATGGTAGTCCTTCTTAAAATGATTGGCAATGTATTCTGCCAGTGCGACCGAACGGTGCTGGCCCCCGGTACAGCCAATCGCCACAACAAGCTGGGCCTTTCCTTCCCTTTTATAATGAGGGAGCATGAAGCTCAGCAGCTCTGTAACCTTCTCGAGGAATTTACTTGTTTCCGTCCATTTCAGCACATAGCTGGAAACCTCTTCGTCCAAACCGGTTTTTGGCCTCATATGTTCGATATAATGAGGATTCGGCAGGAAACGCACATCAAATACAAGATCAGCGTCAATCGGTATTCCATGCTTAAAGCCAAATGACATCACATTGACAGTAAAGATCGTCTTTCTATTTAATGAAAATTCCGTAAGAATTTTTTCACGCAATTCTCTCGGCTTCATTTGGGAAGTGTTATAAATAAGCTGGGCCCTTCCTTTTAATTCCTCCAGCAGCTCCCGCTCAAGCTTAATGCCTTCAAGGGGCAAACCGGATGGAGCAAGGGGATGTGATCGTCTTGTTTCTTTATATCTTCTTACCAATGTCGAATCATCCGCGTCCAGGAAAAGAATTTGCGGAGTAACCCATGAGGTCTCCGATAACTCATCCAAAGCCTTAAACAAATGATCGAAAAATTCGCGCCCCCGCAAATCCATCACCAAGGCTACCTTATTCATCTTATTCCCTGATTCCTTCATCAGTTCAAGAAACTTCGGCAGCAGTGTCGGCGGCAAATTATCGACACAGAAGAAGCCCAGATCTTCGAAACTTTGAATGGCTACCGTCTTTCCGGCCCCTGACATTCCCGTAATAATGACCATTTGAGTATCATTCACAGCACCCGTACTCATTCTATTTCCCCCTGTTATGACAAAATTCAGCTAGGATCCAGCCTGTAACTGATCAATTCAAAGTCTGGCGTATAGGTAAACGTTCCATAAATCATGCCCTGGCCGTGAATCATATATTCCAATATATGAGAATCACCGGCAGCCATCGGCAAATTCTTTATCTCCGAAAACGGATGCCAGCGAAGCTTGCCTTCCTCAGACTCATCCACATTTAAACCATCGGAGGCTGTAGCCAGGAACGTAAACATCATCCATTCCTGTACGACCTTATCGCCATCCTTCATGATAAAAGTAAAAATCCCTTTAATATTGGGATTGCGCAGATAGATGCCTGTCTCTTCCCTGAACTCACGGATGCACGAGTCCCTTACTGATTCGCCCGGCTCCATTTTTCCGCCCGGCGCCACCCACCAGCCTCGTCTGGGCTTTTGCAAAAGCAATACTTGATCATCTTTTAATAACACACAGTTCGTGACTCGCTGCAACACTATTCACCTCTATTTAATCCGAATCATTCCGTTAACTGCTTTTGCACGGAATCGCTTTATGTAAAAGCTGGCTAACGCTTTTCTTTATTCCTTTCATTATACTATTTTTGTCTTACAGCCACAATGAATACAGATTTCCAAAAAAACTTAACCGGATAATTTATAAGTGCTTTAAACGGGGGTGTGGTTTTTAGAATAGGCTGTGTTAAGCTCAATAGTGTTTTTAGCACCCAGCTGATTGGAGCGGAAGGCGCAAACTCCTCGAAAATGCATTCGCATTCCCTTCGTGTGGTGTTTTTTCGGTGAAGCCTATTCAAAGTCCTGCGGGAGACACCACAGGCTTAATGCTTGAGGAGCGTCGGACCGCCCGCGACAGCTTGAGTGCCTGGAGCGGAAAATCAACAGGCCTAACAAAGCCTTAAAATAAAAGGCTGTTTTCGCAAACTTTGTTGTTTTTAACAAGTAGTGGTGAGTGGTTGATTTCCACTTCAGGATGCTCAGCGAACCGCAGGGCGGGCGGTGAGCCTCCTCGGCGCACAGCACGTCCCACTCCTCCCGCTGGAGTCTCGCACCTTACGCTACAATCAACCAACCTTATTTATCAATGTTTTTATTCACAAATCTATTTAAAAACAACAATCTTTTAGAAAAGAGCCAAATAAAAAAAAGAGCACAGGCCAAGTGCCTGTGCTTTACAAAGGATTATATCTTTAAAGGGGGTCAATTTCTATTCCTATATTACCCGATAATTATTTCACCCAGGTTACAGGAGAATTAAAACAACATGACTTTTTGTTAATCTTTGCAACTAGTGGCTAAATTTCCTAATAAAAAAACTGCATGCAGTCCTTTTGGACTATATGCAGCTTTATAGATTATTTTTAGCTTTTAGCCTTTAAGCTTTCCATTAGTTCCTCAACGTAGTGCTGGGCACTTTGCGCAGCGATACTTCCATCGCCAGTTGCCGTTACGATTTGGCGCAGGGATTTTTCACGGATGTCGCCGGCAGCAAAAATGCCTTCCACTTTCGTTTCCATACGCTCATTTGTTTCAATATAGCCATCGCCGTTTGTAATGCCAAGGCTTGCAAACGGCTTGGATAAAGGAACCATTCCGATATAAATGAAAATACCGTCTGCCTTGAATTCGCTTTCTTCGCCTGTTTCAGTAGACACTAGTGTTACGCTGCCCACTTTGCCATCCTTGTCGTTGACTTCTTTAACAGTTGTATTCCAGATGAAGTCAATTTTTTCATTATCAAATGCACGCTGCTGCAGGATAGCCTGTGCACGAAGCTCGTCACGTCTGTGAACGATTGTCACCTTTGAGGCGAAACGTGTTAAATAAACGCCTTCCTCAACAGCAGAGTCCCCGCCGCCGACTACGACAAGCTCTTTGCCTTTAAAGAAAGCTCCATCACAGACCGCACAATAAGACACACCGCGTCCGCCTAGCTCTTTTTCACCAGGAATGCCAAGCTTTTTGTACTCGGCACCAGTTGAAATAATCACGGAACGGGCTTTGTATTGCTTGGACCCGGCAATAATTGTTTTATACTCTTCGCCGTCAATCACTTCTTTAATATCGCCATAAGCGTATTCAGCGCCAAACTTTTTCGCATGGTCAAACATTTTTGTAGATAAATCCGGCCCTAAAATATGGCCAAAGCCAGGATAGTTTTCAACTTCTTCTGTGTTCGCCATTTGTCCGCCTGGAACACCGCGCTCAAGCATTAATGTAGAAAGATTTGCACGGGATGTATAGACAGCAGCTGTCATTCCGGCCGGGCCTGCACCAGCGATAATGACATCATAAATTTTTTCTTCACTCACAACGATTCACTCCTTCAGTAATCAGCTCTCCTGTAATATCCGTAAAGGTTTTTATATAAAAAGTCCTTTATTACGCATACTATAGTATGACCTTCTTACTGCTATCCTATAAAATCCAAGAGCGTTTCGTCCAAAAATCTGCTCACTGAAGGCGGTCGTTCACAGATTTCACATATTTGCCCATCGTCGAAGCAGAAATACCATATCTGCCAGCAATTTTGGATTGTGAAACCTTTTCGTTTCGCAATTTATGCCACACATATTCAATCGCTGCAGCCCATGCTTTTTTGTTCTTTATACTCTGCTGGTTGTTTGTCATTTCCACAAAGATGGTAAACCACATTAAATATAAGCCAGCTTCCACTGTACCGATTGGATGATAGTTTTCGTATAGAAGCTCGGCTGTTTCATGTGCAGCCTGCACCCCGCTCGGTGTTTCCTGCTCTGTTTTAACAAATAAGAGATAATCCTTTTCCATTTGTGTAAACTTGCTATTCTGGACAATTGCGTCTGATGCCAAAACGTCATTTTTTCTGCTGGAAACCGAAGTTAGGAAAAGTCCGAATAACCGCTCCTCGATATAATCGCTTTCCAGCTTTTTTAGAATGGAAGAATAGTAATCTTCAAAACCGCTATTCGTCACTTTTTCATCATTCCAAGGTTCAAAGCCCACCTTCTCCGGATTGATTTCAATTGCTTTCTTCCATGCAGTTTTCGCCAGTTCTTCCCTGCCGGTAAAAAAAGCAGAGTAAGACAGCCAGTAATAGAATGGACCGTCCCCTTCAAAACCTTTCTTCTGAAGCTTGCGCAGCCATGAAAAAGCAGCTTCGTACTCGCCTGTTAAAGCAAAAGTCGCACCAAGCTTAAACTGATGTTCAATCGAAAGCGGCTTTATTTTTTTCAGTGCCTCTTTTAACAAACGCACCTGCCTGAAATCCCGCTCGTAAAAGGCGAAAACAAGTTTATTGCAAAGAGCATGAAGATTGCCCGGGTTTTCCTCAAGAACCTTCTCGAGAATATCGGAGGCCTTTTGGACTTCTCCCAGGTAAAAATACGCCAATGCCAGGTTGTTATATGCGGACCAATACTCCGGATATTCATTGATAACCAAATTCAGGATTTCAACCGCTTTTGGAAAATGCCCGGACTCAAGCAATTCCCGTGCGTGCTCCTGCTTCGTAATTAAATCATCCTGCTCATACAGGTCCTCATCCAAATCCTCCGCCTCAAGCGTCAGCAAATCCAATAGATCCTCTGTATCTTCCGTAAACTCTCCGTCCCGATCCAAATCAAGATACGTATTCGCATGCTGATAAGCATCCTTAAAAAGACCCAAATGAGCATAATTGTTTGCAAGGAAATAATGGCACTCCACCATATCCTCATCAAGCTCCTCCAGAATCATATGAAGCAAACGATTAGATTCCTGATGCTCGCCCATCTCAGAATGGACAATCGCCAGCTGGCAAACAATCATCGGTTCACCCGGCTCAAGCTGCATTGCGCGCATTAAGTATTTCTTCGCTTTATGAAAATCCCTGCGATGGTACGCCTTAATTCCTTTGGAAAAATAGTACTCACCTGTCGGGATAAATGACAGTAACTTTCCTTTTTGGTGTCTAGCTTTAGAGTCTTTGCTCATGAAATCCTCCATTAATGTTAGTAACTAAAGTAGTATATCATATGAACGAGCCTGCGGAGAAGGGATGAAATGACAATAGTATTTCCAGCTGGATTTTTTTATTGGAAATCTTAGCGCTGTTATGTTTTAAAGGGTTATTGCATCAGTTTAATACAGCTGGATATCCAATTCGGCAAAGTCCTGATAGCTGGGCGGGGGAAGATAGCGGCGGCCTTTGCCTGTGCCGGTTTGCGGGAGATTGAGGGATTCTAATATTCTCCTGGATATGTGAGGAGATGGGAGATGAAGAAACTCGCGAAATTGTTTATTGAAAACAGGAACACCATTATTTAATAAAAAAAGGTCCGCAACAGTTTTAAAATGTGCATTAGAACTTAATAGTCTGCATGCTTCACATAGCCAGCTGCCATCCCGTCTTTCCATAGGCTTTGCAATACAAACCGGACATAGAACGCCTGTTAAAATTTCGTCCATTGATATTTTATAAAATTTTAATATATCAATGGACTCAGGGGTGTGTTCTTTTAAAATACTTTTAGAAACCTTCTTTAGCGTCTTGATATCAAGCTGTTTTTCTTTGTAGGACATACTTACTTTATCAATTTTGCTTATTAGATATTGGGAATGAATAATTTTTTGGTTAATTTGAGAATTTCCTGGAGAGGTTCGGAGGATAGTAGATGGTTTGCTAATAACAATGAAGAATTCAACCTAGAGATTAAATCCTCGTTTTGATAGCCACTTTTTAAGTTCTTCCGCTTGTAGATTAGCCTGCTCAATGGGATGAGGATAACCTCTTTCTTCGCCATTTAAAGTGGTTTGAATCATTTGATTAAACTGAGGATCAAAAAATAATGTACCTGAAAAGTTTTTCACTTCTAAAATAAGGGCGAATTTCGCAGAAAGTATTAAAGTGTCAATTTGAAAGAAATACTTCCCGTTCGTGAGGCGAATCCCATGAAAAATCATATATTCATTTTCCGAGAGTTTGCTTAAATGAAAATCCAAAGCTGCTTCCCCTCGATAACCAGCCCACCGTCTTGCTAGATCTTCCTCAATTTTAGCTCGCACCTTATGATTTTTAGGCATCCTTCTTAAAAGTGCGTCATTCTTTTGAATCCTAATTGGAATTGTACGTTTTTTAATTATCAAAAGCACCACTCCCTAGTCATTTTAAGAAAATATTCGATTAATTCATACTACCCTCCTGCTTTTAATAAAGAGAATTTTACTTACCTAGCACGTTTTGAGTTTTTCCTAGCATGTTTTTTATTTTATCTAACACGTTTAAAGGTTTATCTAGCATGTTTCAAAATTTATCTAACATCTCACACAATTAAAGGCAACTCGACCAATGTATTATAAAAAACCGCCCTCCCTTATTCGGAGGCCGGTTCAGATTTCTTATCGTGCCGTTTATTTAATACTCTTAATACCTCATTAAAAGGCAGGTCCTGTTCGCGCAAGAGTACCATTAAGTGATAGATCAAGTCGGCTGATTCCCATTTTAGTTCTTCCTTATCGCGGTTTTTCGCCGCGATGATGACTTCTGCTGATTCTTCGCCGACTTTTTTCAGGATTTTATCGACGCCTTTTTCAAAGAGGTAAGTCGTATAAGCTCCTTCAGGACGGGTCTTTTCGCGTTCTTCGATAACTTTTTCAAGTGTATAAAGGATTTCATAAGCAGCCAGGTCCGCAGCAAATCCGCCAGCTGCTTTCCCGTACACTCTTTCCTCAAAGCAGCTTTCTGTTCCTTTATGGCAGGCTGGCCCTGCTGGTTCGACCAGTACCACAATGGCGTCCTGGTCGCAATCAAGCTTCATTTCAATGATTCTCTGGGTGTTTCCGCTTGTTGCCCCTTTGTGCCAAAGCTCATTGCGGGAACGGCTGAAGAACCAGGTTTCGCCTGTTTCCACTGATTTTAAAAGAGATTCCCGATTCATATAAGCCAATGTTAAAACTTCTTTTGTATTCGCATTTTGCACAACGGCAGGGATTAGTCCCTTTTCATCAAACTTCACACTTTCGATCTTCATCGGACAACCACCCCTTTTTCCTTCATGTACGCTTTCACTTCTTCAACAGACGTTTCTTTATAGTGAAAAATCGATGCTGCCAGCGCGGCATCTGCTTTTCCGTCGATAAATGCTTCCGCAAAATGATCGGCATTGCCGGCACCGCCGGATGCGATAACCGGAACCGAAACAGCTTCACTGACTGCTTTCGTAAGCTTAATATCGAAGCCTTTTTTCTCGCCGTCTGAATCCATGCTTGTCAGCAAAATTTCTCCGGCTCCCCGTTCTGCAGCTTCCCGTGCCCAGGCAATGACTTCAAGTTCAGTTGGCGTCCGTCCGCCATGTGTGTAAACACGCCACGAGCCTAGCTCTTCATCATATTTCGCGTCAATGGCAACGACGATGCACTGGGATCCGAAGAAGTTCGCACCTTCTGTGATCAAATCGGGATTGTTTACAGCTGCTGTATTTAACGAAACCTTGTCCGCTCCTGCACGCAAGATCCGCTTCATATCTTCCAAGGCGTTGATTCCGCCGCCAACTGTAAACGGAATCGCCAGTTCCGAGGCAACGGCCTTGACAACCTCAACCATCGTCTTCCGTCCTTCATGAGAAGCGGAAATATCGAGGAATACAAGCTCGTCAGCACCCTGCTCATCGTAAAAGCGGGCAAGTTCAACCGGATCACCGGCATCGCGAAGCTGAACAAACTGAATTCCTTTTACAACACGGCCGTCTTTAACATCCAGGCAAGGAACAATTCTTTTTGTCAGCATTTATTCCTTCACCTCTTTCAGGGCTTCCGCTACTGTAAAGCGTCCTTCGTAAATGGCCTTTCCAACGATTGCACCAACAACACCTTCAGAAGCGAACTCTCTTAATTGAGCTAGATCGGCAAGCTGACTGACACCACCGGAAGCGATGACGTTTTTGCCTGTTTCTTTTGAGAGGAGGCGAACCGCTTCAACGTTTGGTCCGGATAGCATCCCATCTGTTGCGATATCGGTAAAAATAAAGGTTTCAGCACCTGCATCGGCAAATCTTTTTCCCAGATCAACTGCCTTTACTTCAGAGGTTTCGAGCCACCCATGTGTTGCAACATAGCCATTTTTCGCATCAAGCCCGACAGCAATGGCCTTTCCGTACTTCCTGATCATTTCGATTGCAAACTCAGGGTTGGAAACAGCGATGCTTCCGATAATCACACGGGTAACACCATTTTCAAGATAGTGCAGGATGTCCTGTTCGGTACGGACTCCGCCGCCGATTTGGACAGAAATGCCAAGCTTTCGAGCTGCCTGGATCACATACTCATCGTTTACTCGTTTGCCGTCCTTTGCGCCGTCAAGGTCTACCATATGAATCCACTCCGCACCTTCATCGGCAAACTTTCTTGCCATATCAAAAGGGGAGTCACCGTAAACCGTTTCCTTGTCATAGTCCCCCTGCAGCAGCCGGACGCATTTGCCGCCTCTCATATCGATTGCCGGATAAATGGCAAAACTCATTTCACAGACATCCTTTCTTCAACAAGCTCGGTAAAATTGCGCAGCAGCGACATACCGAGCCAACTGCTTTTTTCAGGGTGGAATTGCATTCCGAAAACATTTCCTCTTCCGACAACTGCCGGTACTTCTACATCATACAAGCTTCTGCTGATGACAACTTCTTTATCATCTGTATCCACAAAATAGGAGTGGACGAAATAAACATAATCTTCTTCAAGCCCTTTTAAAATTGGAGAGCTATGTAAGAAGTCAAGGCGATTCCAGCCCATATGAGGAACCTTATACGTTTCGCCTTCTGCTGTTACTCCAGGAAATTTTCTTACATGTCCAGGCAAGAGCTGCAAACCTTCTGTCAGCCCATTTTCTTCGCTATCCTCAAACAAAAGCTGCATCCCGAGGCAAATACCCAGCAGCGGCTTTCCTGTTTCTGCATACTCTTTTACCAGATCAGCAAGGCCTGTAGAATTTAAGATAGACATTGCATCTTTAAAGGAGCCGACTCCCGGCAAAATCAATCCATCGGCCTTCATCAGCTCATCTTTATTTTCAGATAAAAAATAAGGCACTTCCAAGCGTTCGAGCGCTTTGCTGACGCTAAAAAGATTCCCCATTCCATAATCAATGATGCCGATCATTTACAACATCCCTTTCGTTGATGGAACTCCCTTAATCCGCGGGTCAATAGTCGTCGCTTCATCAAGAGCACGAGCGAGCGCTTTAAAAATCGCTTCAATAATGTGGTGTGTATTTTGTCCGTAGTGGACGATCACATGCAGGTTCATTCTTGCTTCAAGTGCAAGCTTCCAGAGGAATTCATGCACAAGCTCCGTATCAAACGTGCCTACTTTTTGGCTTGGAAACTCTGCGCGCATTTCCAAATGCGGACGGTTGCTAAGGTCAACCACAACTTGAGCTAATGCTTCGTCCATTGGAACAAAAGCGTTCCCATAGCGCTTGATGCCTTTTTTATCACCTAAAGCATCCTTTAGCACTTGTCCCAGGCAAATGCCGATGTCTTCTGTCGTATGGTGGTCATCCACATCTGTGTCGCCATTGGCAACGATGTTCAAATCAAATTGACCGTGCTTGGCGAACAGGTCAAGCATATGCGTCATAAATGGCACGCCTGTTTCCAGGTCACTTTTGCCTTCCCCATCTATGTTTAAGGAAAGTGAGATATTTGTTTCATTTGTTTTACGGGAAATTTCTGCAGTTCTGGCCATGATTATTCCTCCAGCTTATTTTCTTAGTCTTGTTTCAATGGACCGGGCATGGGCTTCAAGCCCTTCTAGACGCGCAAATGCCGCAATTTTTTCGCCATTGCTTTTTAAAGCTTTTTCACTATATAAAAGAATACTTGATTTCTTTTGAAAATCCTCCACGTTTAGCGGACTTGAAAAACGTGCGGTTCCGTTGGTTGGCAGGACGTGATTCGGGCCTGCAAAATAATCGCCGACCGGTTCAGGGCTGAATCTTCCAAGGAAAATCGCACCTGCGTGCCGGATCTGTCCGAGAAGCTCCATCGGATTCTCTGTCAAAATTTCAAGGTGTTCCGGAGCGAGATTGTTAACCGTTTCAATTGCCTCATCCATGCTTTCAGTCACATAGATGGCGCCATAATTCTCAATAGACTGAGCGGCAATTTCCCGGCGCGGCAGCAAAGCAAGCTGGCGTTTAACTTCTGCTGAAACTGCTTCTGCCAAAGTTGCCGATGGTGTAACGAGCACAGTGCTTGCCATCGGGTCATGTTCGGCCTGTGATAAAAGATCTGCCGCCACCTCATCTGGCTGTGCCGTTTCATCTGCAAGAATAGCAATTTCGCTTGGACCTGCGATCATATCAATATCCACATCACCAAAAACTTCACGCTTGGCAAGTGCTACAAAAATATTTCCTGGGCCAGTGATTTTATCGACTGGAGCAACCGTTTCAGTTCCATACGCAAGGGCAGCAATCGCCTGGGCGCCGCCGACTTTATAAATTTCTTCCGCTCCTGCGATGTGCGCTGCTGCCAGAACCGCCGGAGGCAGCTTGCCGGTCTTTTTATCAGGAGGCGAAGTAATCACAATCCGTTTGACGCCCGCCACCTTTGCCGGAATCACATTCATGAGGACGGATGACGGATATGCCGCCGTTCCGCCTGGCACATACAACCCAACCGAATCAAGCGGTGTAATCTTTTGTCCTAGGACTGTGCCATTTTCCTCGGTTGTCATCCAGGATGGGCGCAGCTGTTTTTCATGGAAGGACTTAATGTTATCAGCAGCTTCCTTAATGATCTCGAGGATTTCTTCATCTACCTGGCCGTAGGCTTCTTCGATCTCAGCCTGTGTCACGGCGAAATCATCAAGGGATATGCCATCGAATTTCTCCGTATATTCGATTAACGCCTGGTCTCCATTTTGGCGGACAGTTTCAATGACCCCTTTTACAATTGCCCGCTGTTCTTCCGTTCCATTATCAACAGACCGTTTTATCGAAACCTGGTCATTTAATTTTAAAATTTTCATAGGGCTCTACATCCTTTAAGAACGAATTTCTTCTCCTGAAATAACTTCTGTCAGCCGTCCGACAAGCTCGCTGATTCGTTCGTCCTTCATGCGGTAGCTGACAGGATTTACAATAAGCCTTGAGGTAATGCCTACGATTGTTTCGTATTCAACAAGTCCGTTCTCTTTTAAAGTACGGCCTGTTGATACAATATCTACGATCCGATCTGCAAGCCCGATCATTGGAGCCAGCTCAATGGAGCCGTTCAGCTTAATGATTTCAACTTGCTCTCCCTGCTCGCGGAAATAGGCTGCTGCAATATGCGGATATTTCGTCGCGATTTTAGGAGCAACATCGTTAAGCTTTGTGTTTGGCAGGCCAGCAACCGCAAGATAGCAGGCACTGATTTTTAAATCAAGCAGTTCGTAAACATCACGTTCTTCTTCAAGCATAACGTCCTTCCCGGCAATTCCGAGGTCGGCAACGCCGTGCTCTACATAAGTTGGAACATCCATCGGTTTTGCAAGAATAAACCTGAATTTCTCTTCCGGCACATCGATAATCAGCTTACGCGAATCATCAAATTCAGGAGGCAATTGAAAGCCTGCCTGTCGCAGCAATTCTGCAGCTTCTTCAAAAATACGGCCCTTCGGCATCGCAATTGTTAAAACATCACTCATTTTACGCTCTCCTTTCCAGCTTTTCCGACTAAAAAGGTAATATCCTCAAACTGGTTCGTGCAGGCATCCAAATCCTTCACACCGCTGATATCCTGGAGGACGACATTCTTTCCGGAGGAGCGCTGTTCCTTCGCAAGCTGGAACGCTTCTTTGCGACGCTCCGGGCTATATAAAATGCAATACACAGGTTCAGCTGCTTTATTATCTTCAAGCGCTTCAAGAAGACGGTCCAGCCTGATCGCAAATCCGGTAGCTCCTGTGTCTTTCCCGAATTTTTGCAGCAGAAGGTCATATCGCCCGCCGTTTCCAATTGGGAAACCGACGTTTCCGGCATAGACTTCAAAAAGAATACCCGTGTAATAGCTCATATGGCTGACAAGCGTTATATCAAATTTGACTGTATCCTCCTGGCCGTAATCAAGCATGATTCCCCATAGCTGCTGCAGCTCGGCAAGCGCCTTTTTGCCTGTACCGTTTTCGAGGAGGCTGTAAGCCATCTCAATAACCTCTTCTCCGCCCCTTAATTTAAGGAAGTCAAGAAGCCTTTGTTTATCAATTGATGAAAGGGCCAGGCCCTTTACATGTTCCCTATACCCTACATAATTCTTTTCATATAAAAATCTAGTTAAGTTTTCGACTCTTTCTTCTGTTCCTAGAATCTGCTGGAAGAATTCCCGCACAAAACCGATATGGCCGACAGAAAGCTGGAAGTTCTGGAGTCCTGTTTCTTTTAAGGAAGAAATCATCAGTGCCATTCCTTCTCCATCTGCACTAATTGTACCGTCGCCAATACATTCAACGCCGATCTGTTCAAATTCGGCCGGGCGTCCGCCCTCTCGCTGCTGGGCGCGGTAAACATTCGCGGAATAGGCCAGCCTGATGGGCAGCTCATCTTTTAACAAACGTGAAGCCGCAACTCGTGCGATTGGCGCCGTCATGTCCGGGCGCAGGACAAGTGTATGGCCCTGCTGGTCAAGAAGCTTGAACAGCTGCTGATCAAGAATCGCAGACGCCGCTCCCACTGTTTCGTAGTATTCAAGCGCAGGTGTTTCAATGAATTGGTAGCCCCAGCGCCTCATTTCTTCTTGAATGGATGACCTGACTGCAGCTTTTCTTTCATACAAATCAGGCAATGTATCTCTCATGCCCAATGGCTTTTCAAACATAAATAACTGGCTCAAAATGATTCACCTCTATGACTAAAAAATTCCGAATCCTTTAGTTCGCTAATATGGTAGCAAATTGAAGTTATATGTAGTTTAACGTGGTTCTTTTGTGACGTCAACCAATAGACTGAAGAAAAATAGGGTCCGGCATAAAAAAGGCCCCTTTTTAGTTTGAAAAAGGAGCTTTTGCTTTAGTTTGTGCTTTTATATGGGAGGTTATTTGAGCCGATAGAGTTTTTTTGCGGTTTGAATATGCAGCTTGATGCTGGGATCATATTCGCTGATTGGTCCTGCTGGTTTATTAAGTATGTTTGGCGACTTGTCTAGCGAGTTTTCGGTTTTTACCAAACTTACCTAGCATCTTTATAAATTCATTTAATTTAGCTGGCAATTTGAGGCTTCTGAAGACCGATATGCGGCACTTTTTAAATATATGAACCGATTGGGCGAATTTACGTGCAACTTTTAAAATATATGAACCACTTTCCGTGTTTTTTGCGTCACTTTTCGAATTTATGTGCCACTCCTTGATCTGATGCGGTTTTGGATCTCCCCGCCAGCGTCCTGATCACAGCTTTTCCGTATAGAAAAAAAACCCGCCAGCCTAAGCCAGCGGAGCCTTCTCCTCATTAACCCCATATATCGGATCGTCCGCCCAGCGTGCGGCGAGTTCTTCCTTTGTGTAGATAATCCGCATCGGGTTGCCGCCAACGAAGACTCCTGCGGGTACATCCTTGTGGACGAGCGTTCCCGCGGATACGATGGCTCCGTCACCAATCGTGACACCCGGCAAAATCGTCGAATTGGCGCCGATCATGACTTCGCTGCCAATTTCGATTCGGCCGAGACGGTACTCTTTGATCAGGTACTCATGTGCCAGAATCGTTGTGTTATAGCCGATGACCGTGTTGCGGCCGACACTGATTTTTTCCGGAAACATGACATCCAGCATGACCATGAGCGCGAATGACGTTTGGTCCCCGACCTTCATGCGCAGGAATGTCCGGTAAAGCCAATTCTTCATGCCCAGGAATGGCGTATAGCGCGCCAGCTGGATTACGACGAAGTTTTTGACGACCTTCCAGAATGGAACGGTTTTATACACATGCCAGAGAGAATTGCCGCCCTCGACGGGGTAACGTTCCGTTTTTCTCATTGCTCTTCTGCCTCAAGGATATCAAGCAGGTCAGCCATGTTGTCGAGCATATAATCAGGTTCAAAGCGGGCCAGAAACTCGTGGCCTTTTGCTGTCCAGGCAACCCCAGCCGTTTTCGTGCCGGCGTTTTTTCCGCCTTCAATGTCATGGGAGTTATCGCCGACCATGATTGCTTCTTCCGGCTTTGCATCCAATAAATTCAATGCTTTTAAAATGGGCTCCGGATCCGGCTTCGGCTTTTCAACATGATCAAGCGTGACAACCACATCAAAAAATTGATCAAGATTTGTCAGCTTTAAGCCCTTTTCTACTACATTGGAAACCTTGGTTGTTACGATGCCCAGCTTGTAGCCGGATTCTTTTAAAGCACGTACTGTTTCGAATACGCCTTCAAACTCCTTCACAAGGACATCGTGATTTTTAATATTGTACTCCCGGTAAACAGCGATCATTTCTTCCACTTTCTCCGGGTTGATCGATTCGAATGTCTCATGAAGAGTGGGCCCCATAAACGGGAGGACATCCTCACGCTGATAGCGTTCCGGGTAATACTGCCCCAGCGTATGCAAAAATGAAGAAATAATTAATTCATTTGTATCGATTAATGTTCCGTCTAAATCAAATAAAATAGTGTTAATACTCATATGTTGCTTCCTTTCTTTTTGCCAGATCAGCACGGTTCCAAATCATTGCGACCACCAATGTCAGCACAATTGCTACCCCCAGGCGGATGAGCAGGAGCGGCAGGATTGGAATCCCCAGAGGAATAAAGATCAGCGTATCCTCCACAACAGCGTGGCAGGCCACGAGGAAAACAAATGCGATCGTTACATCTTTTTTGCTGACACCATCCTCCTGAACAGCCTGGATCATGACGCCCGCCCCGTAGGCGAGACCAATCAGCAATCCAGCCGCCAAAGTGGTTGACGTATTTTCTTTCATACCCAGCGCCCTTGTGACAGGCGCCATCCATTTTGAAAAAACAGCGAGCCATTGTTTGTCTTTTAAAATTTGAATCGCCACCATAAGCGGTATAACAATTATGGCAAGCTGGAAAATTCCCAGCAGTGCTGTTTGCAGTGCATCCATTATGATGGGAAAGAATCCGGATACCTGCTCTTCTTTTGCGGGGATAAATCCGTACTTAGCCGTTTCCGAACCGCCATGCCACACAAGATTAATGACAATAGCACTTAAGAACGCAAGGCCAAATCTTACGGCGAGAATAACCCACAGCTTGACGCCGACTTTAAGGGCAACACCTGACTCAATCAGCATATTATGCGAAAAAGACAGCATCACTGCGATAATAAAAACTTCTTTTACCGTGAGATCAAGTGTTAAAATCGCCCCGATCCCGGCATACAAATTCAAAAAGTTCCCCAAAACAAGCGGTATGGCTGCATCCCCTGACAGCCCAATCAGATTCATAAGAGGCGTGATCAGCTTTATAACCCATGGAAGCACTGGCGTATGCTGCAGCATCGCCACAATCAGCGTAACCGGAAAAATGACTTTTCCAAGCGTCCATGTTGTCTTTAAGCCGACCATCAGCCCCCGTTTCGATGATTCAACCAGCATCTCTTTTCTCCCTTGTTCGTTATATTTTTATGCTTTATCTAAATAGCGGGCGTCTGCCAAACCTGTTTTTCTTCTATAGAAAATGAGGGCAAGCGCTCCGATAATAAGAGCAATTGAAATCGTCTGCGCGATTCTAAATGTGTCGGTAAGCATCAAGCTGTCTGTCCGCAATCCTTCTACGAAGAAACGGCCGATGGAATACCAGATCACATACGTGAGGAAAAGCTCCCCGCGGCGCAAATTGGCTCTTCTTAATAATATAAGGATGATAAACCCAATTATATTCCAAATCGATTCATATAAAAACGTCGGATGATAATAAGCACCGTTAATGTACATTTGGTTAATAATGAATTCAGGCAGGTACATATTTTCCAAAAAGGCGCGGCTGACCTCCCCGCCGTGTGCTTCCTGATTCATAAAATTGCCCCAGCGTCCGATTGCCTGCCCTAAAATAATGCTTGGCGCCGCAACATCAGCAAGCTGCCAGAAGGAAATCTTCTTTTTCTTGGCAAAAATATACGCGGTGATGACCGCCCCTATCAAGGCCCCATGTATCGCAATTCCGCCATTCCATATTTTTATAATCTCCCCAGGGTTCTGTGAGTAAAAGTCCCATTGAAATATAACATAATAAATCCGAGCTGAAATAATGGCAATGGGAATGGCCCAAAGCATTAAATCCGCAAAAATATCCTTGGGGAGTCCCCTTCTCTCCCCTTCCCTCATTGCAATAATGAGAGCCAACGCAATGCCGATACCGATAATAAGGCCATACCAATGGACTTGGATCGGTCCAAGGGAAATGGCGATCGGATCAAGCGGCTGTATATTGTTTTCCATAATCACTTCTCCTTCTCTAGAAAAGCGCAAGGCGACCGTTTATCGGCGACAAGCCGGCATGAAGGTTGTTCTTTAACCTTTGTGACGGATTGGCTTATGACCTCGAGCCGATGGCGCCTGGAGCTAGACAGTTATCTAAGTTCAAAAATTTAAATTCTATTATTGCAAGAAAAGCGCAAGCGCCTTCGGAACAAGCAAAATCCCTTGTTCCTGCGAAGATTCCCCAACGAAGCTTTCCTTGGTGGTCACCCCCGTCCCCTCGAGGGGGTAGGCGCTGGAGCTAGACAGTTATCCAAGTTTTGGTCCCTCTATTTATTAAGCCGAAGCCCCTGTCAGAATGCCGTTTTATCAGACTTCAATCAAACGTTTGATTGAAATAAAAGCAAACTTAACGATCCTCATGGTCACCGTCTTCAATAACATCAGACAAGCGGTTGGTAAACTGTTCGGCTGCATTCATGCCCATTCGTTTTAAGCGGAAGTTCATGGCCGCAACCTCAATGATAACAGCAAGGTTACGCCCTGGGCGGACCGGAATCGTCAGCTTCGTGATTTCCGTGTCAATGATTTTCATTTTTTCTTCATCAAGTCCAAGACGGTCGTACTGTTTTTTCGGATCCCATAGCTCCAGATTCATGACGATGGAGATTTTTTTATAGCTGCGGACTGCACCTGCTCCAAATAAGGTCATGACATTGATGATGCCAAGCCCGCGGATTTCAAGCAAATGCTCGATTAGTTCAGGCGAGTTTCCGACAAGATAATCTTCATCCTCCTGCCTGATTTCCACGCAATCATCTGCTACGAGACGATGTCCCCGCTTCACGAGCTCAAGCGCGGTTTCACTTTTACCAACACCGCTTTTACCGGTAATCAGCACCCCTACTCCATATATATCGACTAGAACGCCATGGACTGCAGTTGTTGGTGCAAGCTTGCTTTCAAGAAAATTGGTCAGCAAACTGGAAAAACGGGTTGTTTTTTGCTTGGAGCGAAGAAGCGGGACAGATTCGCGCTCAGCCGCTTCAATCAATTCTTCTGGAATATCAAGGCCCCTTGTAATAATAATGCCCGGCGTAATATCCGTACATAAACGTTCCAGGCGGCTTTCCCGGTCTGTATCGTTTAATTTTTCCGCAAAGGTTAGCTCCGTTTTCCCCAGCAGCTGAACCCTTTCTCCCGGGTAGTAATCAAAATAGCCCGCCATCTCAATGCCCGGCCGTGAAATATCACTCGTCGTAATCGGACGGTCAATGCCTTCCTCCCCGGCAATCAGCTCAAGACCAAATTTTTCTATTATATCTTTTGTGCGAACTTTTACCAAAATAAGCTCCTCCTTTATGCTGGCACTCCTCAGATGAAATTGTTTTATGTCCTATAATAAGTTCTTTATCGCAGATTAACGGACAGTAAAATTCTCTTTTTTTAAATAGCAGAGAATATATCATATCCTTTTCCGTGAATTAACTGTCCGTAAAGGCCCGGAATAGAACTCAGGCTAAAACCGCGACGTCCTGTCGCAACGCCTGAGTGACCCGCATCATGCGGGCCTCTACTAACCGTCAGCCAAAAACAGGCTGACGGAAGTTTCACTTTATTTTAGCACTTTTTAACGCAGAACCAAATTTCTGATAGCGAATTTTACAAAAGTTTAAGGATGTTATGGGCCCTTTTGCTTAATCGGCAACGGAATGGACAATTTTTCACATGGGACAGCGTATAGTTATGGTAAGATCGGCAAGAAATCTTTAACAATATAAAAATATGAATAAATGGTATAGACAACTATACTGTTAGTTGGTAATATTAGTATGTAAGCGAATTCATTTACTTTTTATCTATTTCTTGCACTTGTTTCCTATTTTTTAAAAGAGGGGGAAAAAGCTCATGCGTAAAGAAGAACGTTTGGCGAAAGAGATTACGGATCAGTTGGGCGGTACCGGCAATATCGCGGAACTGGCGTCCTGCATGACCCGGCTTCGTGTAAAACCGGTTGATGCAAGCAAGGTCAGCCTCGAAGGCATCAAGGATATTGACGGAGTTATGGGCGTTGTTGAAGCAGAAACACTGCAAATCATTCTTGGGCCTGGAATTGTCACTAAGGTAGCTGACGAGGTTTCAAAAATGACGGGGATGAATGTTGCGTCTGTGGATGATGACGAAGAAATTGACACTTCATTGGAAGGACTGGCTGCACGCACAAAAGCTGGACTCAATGAGAAAAATGCCACTCCATTCAAATTATTTTTAAGAAAAATTGCCAGTATCTTCATTCCGCTGATTCCGGCGATTGTTGCATCCGGTTTGGTCGCGGGGATTACAAACGTAGTAATCCGCTCCGGCGCTGATCCGGAATCAACTTTAGTTCAGATGCTTAGCTTAATTGGCTGGGGATTATTCAGTTACCTGGGTGTGTTCGTGGGTATTAACACAGCGAAGGAATTTGGCGGATCTCCTGCTCTTGGTGGTGCGGCCGGTATCCTGTTAATCAACCCGGGCCTTGCGAATATTACTCTTTTCGGTGAAGCACTTGTTCCTGGGCGAGGCGGATTAATTGGCGTCATGCTGGCAGCTGCTCTAATCGCCTTTTTAGAAAAAAGAATTCGGAAAGTGGTTCCATCAGCTGTCGATATTATCGTAACACCTACTCTTGCTTTGTTAATCACAGGCTTTGCAACATTCTTTATCCTCCAGCCTGTTGGCGGATTCCTGTCAGATATCATTACAAAAGGATTGCTTGGCATTCTTGATATTGGCGGCGTCCTTGCCGGATTAGTACTTGCCGGAACATTCCTTCCGCTTGTTGTAACCGGCTTGCACCAAGGTTTAACACCGGTTCATATGGAATTAATCAATACAATCGGCGACGACCCGCTTCTGCCAATCCTTGCAATGGGCGGCGCAGGCCAGGTAGGTGCAGCATTTGCCATCTATTTCAAAACAAAGAATGCCCGTCTGAAAAAAGTCATCAAAGGCGGTCTTCCAGTTGGAATCCTCGGCATCGGCGAACCGCTGATCTTCGGGGTTACCCTTCCATTGGGACGCCCGTTCTTAACAGCATGTCTAGGAGCTGCTGTTGGCGGAGCCTTCCAGGCGTTCTTTAAAATTGCGACGATTGCGATCGGGGTTTCCGGCATACCTCTTGCCTTCCTCGTTCACACACATCAAATAGTATTGTACCTAATCGGTTTATTAATCGCCTATGCATTCGGCTTCCTCTTCACATGGATGTTCGGATTCAAAGAAGAAATGGCTAAGAATATTTAAAACAAAGGTTCTGTTATAGCTTATTGTTGTTTTTTAGCACCCTGTTGAATGGAGCGGAAGGCACTAATCCCGCGAAAATGCATTCGCATTTCCTTCGTGCGGTGTTTATACAAGGAAGCTTATTCAAAGTCCTGCGGGAGTACGGATCAAAGGGAGACCCCGCAGGAGCAAAGCGACGAGGAGCGTCGGACCGCCTGCTGTTCGCTGAGTGCCTCGTGCTGAAATCAACAGGCAAATTTAACAGAGCCAAAACAAATAAAGAAGGAGGAGCGATTCCTCCTTCTTTATTTATGAGGGCATATTTTTTAAAAATTCGGACTTAAATTGAGGTGAGCATGATGCTTGGAATATCAGTCTATTTATCAGAAGAACGGCAGGAACAAAATGCGAAATGGATTGAGAAAGCAGCTTCTTTTGGATTAAAATCTATCTTCACTTCCCTCCATATTCCTGAAGACGACCACAGTTCTTATAAGCATTTGCTGCAGGAGCTCGGCGATCTGGCCAATCAGCATAATATGGAGCTGCTGGCGGATGTCTCTCCGCAATCCTTAAGCCACTTGGGCTTGAAGTGGGAATCGATCGATACCCTTCTTGACTGGGGCCTCGCTGGCATTCGGGCTGATTACGGCTTTTCTTCTGCTCAAATTGTTGAACTCTCGAAAAAAATGAAACTTGGAATAAATGCGAGCACCATTTCGGCAGAGGAGCTGCAAGAGTGGCTCGATCTTGGCTTAAACGCCAGCAATGTAGAGGCCTGGCATAACTTTTACCCGCGCCCTGAAACGGGTTTGGATAAAGATTTTTTAATCAAAAGAAACCAATTTCTAAAAGGCATGGGTATTACGACGATGGCGTTTGTTCCCGGTGATGGCGAACTGCGCGGACCTGTTTTCTCAGGATTGCCGACTTTGGAAAAACATCGGGGCTTCTCCCCTGCTGCGGCAGCTGCTGAATTAATGAACAGCTGTTATACGGATAAAGTATTAATCGGTGACCATTCGGTAAATGATGAGACATTGATGCAATTAACCAAAATTGCCGAGGGTGTGATTCCTCTTCGCATCGAGACTCTTGGCGGGCAGCACCATGAGGACCTTTTTAAACAAATCCATACAAACCGCATGGATCCTGCCCGGGATGTGGTCCGATCAGTGGAATCAAGATCATATGCCCAGCAGGGACAAAATAAACTGGAACCTGCTAACCAGGTGGAACGTAATAAAGGCATGGTGACGGTTGATAATGTGTTATACGGACGCTATGCAGGCGAAATGCAAATCACTCTGGCAAACCTTCCTCAGGATGCGCGCGTCAATGTGATTGCCAGAGTCATAGAGGAAGACCTTCCTCTTTTGGATGAAATCAAAGCGGGAACGAAATTTCAATTAATGGTGAGGGATCAATGATGAATATTACGAAGCTGAACACTGAGCAGCGAAATCCGAAAACAATGGAAATCGATTTAATGACAACTGAAGAAATTATTACGATCATTAACCAGGAGGATACGATTGTTCCCAACGCAATCGCCAGGGAAATTCCCCATATTGTAAAAGTGGTGGATGAGATTGTGGACAGCTTTAAAAAAGGCGGCCGCCTCATTTATGTGGGTGCCGGCACTTCCGGAAGGCTTGGCATTATTGATGCTTCCGAATGTCCCCCAACCTATGGAACCGATCCTGAAATGGTTGTCGGCATTATCGCCGGCGGAAAGGAAGCGATGACCGAAGCAATTGAAGGGGCTGAAGATGACAGCACGCAAGGCCGCCAGGATGTTATGAATATCAATCTGACGGAAAATGATGTCCTTGTCGGAATCGCAGCAAGCGGACGTACTCCATACACAATCGGAGCGCTTCAATACGGAAACGAAGTCGGAGCTGTTACTGTTTCGGTTGCCTGTACAAAAGATTCCGAGATGGAGAAAATCTCAAGATATACGATTGCGCCGATCACGGGTCCGGAAGTGGTAACAGGTTCCACACGCATGAAAGCAGGAACTGCGCAAAAGCTGGTATTGAACATGCTTACGACAGCGTCTATGGTCAAGCTCGGAAAAGTGTACGGCAATCTGATGGTAGACGTGCAAATGACCAATGAAAAGCTGTTCAAACGTGCGGAAAATATCGTCAAAATGGCAACAGGCGCATCCGATGAGGAAGCCAAAGCCGCTCTGCTTGAGCAAAAGCATAATACGAAGGCTGCTATCCTGCAAGTTTTAACCGGATTAAAAGCCGAAGCAGCGGCGGAGCTTTTGGAAAAACATAATGGCTATTTGCGGGAAGCGATTGCGGAATTTCATTCGAAATAGGATAGAATCTTGATTTTCAGCAGTGTTTTCTGCAGCAGAATGACTATGGCAGAGCGAAATGGAATCGGCATTTTCAAGTTATCCGCGATACTTTTGATTTAACCGCGAAACCAATAAAAAAGGATGGAAAGCCACATTAATTTGGTGCTCTCTATCCTTTTTCATTTTAGTTGTATAGACCAAATATAAGCAAGTGTATATTTATATCAACTGGTATAGACATCTTTATGTAAACCTTTTATAATAGAGGTATACTCATAACCCTATACTAAGACTTGAACGGAGATGAAGCAAGATGAGCCGTCTTCTTATAAAAAATGCCAAAATTATTCTAGAAAACGACCTTCTAAATAACGGTTTTATTTTAATAGAAAATGAAACAATCATAAAAGTGGGAAGCATGGATGAGATTCCTGCTATTGATCAGGATACAGAAATCATGGAACTTCCCCCGGAACAGACGATCAGCCCGGGATTTATTGATGTCCATATTCACGGGGCAGGCGGAGCGGATACGATGGATGCAACGCAGGAAGCTCTCACGACAATGGCCAGCGTACTCCCGGCAGAAGGAACAACCAGCTTTCTGGCTACCACCATCACCCAGGAAAAAGAAAAGATAGAGGCAGCGCTGTCTAATGCAGCCCTCTATCAAAAAGAGCAAAACACGCCAGGCAAAGCGGAGATCATCGGTATCCATCTTGAAGGACCGTTTATTAATGAAAAAAGAGGCGGAGCCCAGCCGAGGAACCATATTCTCGAACCTGATATTCAGCTTTTTAAACGCTGGCAGGAAGCTGCAAACCATACAATCAAACTTATTACGCTGGCGCCTGAAAAAGCGAACGGCTACGAGTTTATCCGCTATTTAAGTAATAATGGCGTCGTTGCCTCGATCGGCCATAGCGATGCTATTTTTACCGAAATGGAGGAAGCCGTTAAAGCAGGCGCCACGCACGTGACCCACCTTTTTAACGGCATGAGAGGCTTGCATCACCGGGAGCCAGGCGTTGCAGGGGCTGCCCTATTATTCAAAGAGCTGATCGTAGAAATGATCGCAGACGGCATTCACGTCCGGCCGGAAATGATCAAGCTCGCTCTTAACGCCAAAGGTCATGATGGGATGATCTTGATTACTGACTCGATGAGAGCCAAATGCCTGAAAAATGGCCATTATGATCTTGGCGGACAGGATGTCACCGTTGAAAATGGCCAGGCCTTGCTTGCTGATGGCACACTGGCTGGCAGCATTTTAAAAATGAAAGATTCTATTAAGAATATGATTGAGTTTACAGATATCACTTTATTGGAAGCCGTCCGCCTAGCCAGCAGCAATCCGGCCAAACAGATGAACATCTACGACCGGAAAGGCAGCATCTCGGAAGGAAAGGATGCTGACCTGGTAATCCTCGATAAAAATCTCGAGGTGGCTATGACCTTTTGCAGAGGTATAAAGGCTTTTGAACGTGGGGTGAAGTCTTCTTGAAGATTATTCGAACAGCCCATTATGAGGATTTGAGCCATAAAGCGGCACAGCTGATGATCGAAAAAATACGTTCCAATCCAGATATGACTTTAGGGCTGGCAACCGGCAGTACGCCAAAAGGAGTTTACGCTGAGCTGATTAAAGATCACCTTGAAAACGGCACCTCCTATGAAAAAATTACAACAATTAATTTGGATGAATATATCGGTCTGCCTTCTTCCGACCCTAATAGCTATCGATATTTTATGAACAGCGAGCTTTTTAATCATCTTAATATTCCGCTCGAAAACACGAACCTGCCCAATGGGACGGCGGACGATATTAACCAGGAATGCATGCGTTATGAACAGCTGATTAAAGATCTTGTAGATATTGATCTGCAGCTGCTGGGCATCGGCCGAAACGGGCATATTGGTTTCAACGAGCCAGGCACTTCTTTTAAAAGCCGGACGCATGTCGTCAAGCTTGCGGAAAGCACACGAAAAGCAAACGCACGATTTTTCGAATCGACCGATGAGGTTCCCACCCATGCGATTACAATGGGCATCGCCTCCATCCTTGATAGCAGAGAAATCGTTTTGCTCGCATCAGGCACAGCTAAGGCAGAAGCGATCAGACGCTTAGTAAACGGAGAACCTGATGAGCAGTTTCCTGCATCGGCTCTGAAGCTTCATCCCAATGTGACGATCATTGCTGATGAAGAAGCACTCCGTTTGGTGCAGGATTATTAGGACAACTCTTTGTTAAAACATATTTAGTAAACGGAGAACCTGATGAGCAGTTTCCTGCCTCGGCTCTGAAGCTTCATCCCAATGTGACGATCATTGCTGATGAAGAAGCACTCCGTTTGGTGCAGGATTATTAGGACAACTCTTTGTTAAAACATATTGTTGATTTTCGCACCCTGCTGATTGGAGTGGAAGGGGCGAGATCCTCGAAAATGCATTCGCATTTTCTTCGTGCGGTGTTCATTCGAGGATGCAGGTTCAACGTCCAGCGGGAAGTGCGTGTCGAAGGGAGACCCCGCAGGCGCGAATGCGCCGAGGAGGCTCCCGGCCCGCCCGCGGAAAGCGAGTCCGGAGATCAACAGGCAAATTAACAGAGCTGAAGACAAAGCGATAGGAGAATTTCCAATGATCGATAAACAATCACCTATTCCGATTTACCATCAATTAGAGGAGTATATTAAACACTTAATTGAGAACGGAATTTTAAAGCCTGATGAAGCGATTCCGTCTGAACGGGAGTACGCCGAGCAGTACCAGATCAGCCGCATGACTGTCAGGCAGGCCTTGAACAATCTGGTGAACGATGGTTTTTTGTACAGGCAAAAAGGCCGGGGAACCTTCGTCAATAAGCAGAAGGTTGAACAGAAGCTGCAGGGTTTGACCAGTTTTACAGAGGATATGAAGGAACGGGGCATGGTGCCAAGCAGCCGCCTGATCTCCTTTGAAATTATCCCAGCTGAACCGCAGCTTGCACGTAAGCTTGGCATTAAAGAAAATACGCCTGTTTATGAAATTAAGCGGGTGCGCCTGGCTGATAACCTGCCAATGGCTCTCGAAACCACCTACCTCCCTGCCAATCTGGTAAAAGGGCTGACTGAAGAAATCATCAACAAGTCATTATATCAATATATTGAGGAAAAATTGGCGCTGACGATCAGCGAAGCGACCCAGCAAATTGAAGCTTCCATTGCAAAAGAAACAGAGGTAAAGCATCTGCAAGTCGATACAGGCTCCCCTGTTCTTCTGATTGTCAGAACTTCATTTTTACAGGATGGCACGCCTTTTGAGCTTGTAAAATCAGCATACCGTGCCGATCGGTATAAGTTTGTCCATACGATGCAGCGCGCATCTAAATAGGGGAAGACCCATGGGGGTTTTCTCCTTTTTTTATTTAGCCATGTCCTTTCAAAGGGTTTGTCCATATTATATAAGTGAATACATTTATAAAAAAAATTGGTTTAGAAAGGAGCGATAAAAATGAAAATTATGCTGGACGCCGGGCATGGATACGGCACTTCCGGAAAAAGAAGTCCCGATGGCATACGGGAATATGAGTTTAACCGATCTGTAGCAAGCCTTGCTAAGGAGCTGCTGGAAAACTATCAAAATGTGACTGTTTACTTTGCCCATTCGGATGAGCGGGATGTACCTTCGTCAGAAAGGACTGACCTAGCAAACATGCTAAATGCAGACTGCTTTGTGTCTATCCATGCCAATGCCTATGGAACCGGCGGCTGGAACAGTGTCGGCGGTATCGAGACATATGTTTACCCTTCCAGGCCGCAGGAAGCTCTGGAATTGGCGCAAAAAATACAACGGAATTTAATTCAATTAACCGGCTTGCGCGACCGCGGAGTAAAAACGGCCGACTTCCATGTCCTCCGAGAAACGAAAATGACCGCCGTCCTTGTGGAATGCGGGTTTATGACAAACAAAGGAGAAGCCGCACTTCTCCGCACACCTGTCTATCGAAAACGATGCGCCCAAGCCATTGCAAAAGCTGTTGCTGAACAATATGGCTTAAAAAGAAAATCAGAAGGACCCAAACAATATAAAGTGCAGGTTACTTTTGAGGAAAGACAAGAAGCTGAAAAACTCGCAGGGAATTTGCGGAATGATGGCTATAATGCGATTATCATTGAATAGGAAAAAGCCAGCACGTGAGGTGTGCTGGCTTTTTTAGGATGGGAACATCATGTTCCGGGTTTGTTTCGATTATTTTCTAGCATGTACCGGCAATTATCTAACATGCTTTTGATATTATGAAGCCTGTTTCAATATTTACATAGCATGTTTCGAATTCATCTAATATCTTATACATTTCCCCGCTTTTCAGCGGTTTGTAGATGTATTTTTAACTCATTTTTAAATGATATACGGTATTTCATTGATTTTGCGTGCAACTTCTGAAATTTATGAACCACTTTTTCTGTTTTCCGTGCAACTTTTTAATTTTATGTGCAACTTCCCATTCTTACGCGGTTTTCATTTTTCCTTCGCTGGCTCTAATACTGTTTTTTGAATAACCAGGTTGACGATCGACATAATGACAGACACTAGGATCGCTGTTCCAAAACCGGCAATTTCAAAGGAATCGCCCATGAAACCATCTGTGATCATTAATGTGACGGCATTAATGACGAATAGAAATAGGCCGAGCGTTAATACTGTGACCGGCAATGTCAATATAATCAGGATTGGCTTCACAAGGATATTTAAAATTGAAAGCATGAAGCTGGCCCCGATAGCAGCGCCAAACCCGGACAGGTAAAATGAATCCTCAAAGAAGCCGGCAATGGCAACAAAGAGGATGGCGTTAATTAAAATGCCTATAATCCATCTCATCAATTACACCTCTTCGTTCGGCAGCACAAACACCAATAGTGCATAAATCAAAGCCATTGGAAATACTCCTGTCGTAAAGAGCAGGACTATGAATATGACCCTCGTTATCGTTGGGTCAATACCGATCGATTTAGAAAGGCCGCCTAGCACACCGGCCACTTTTCTATTGCTTCGTGAGCGCACAAGCTTATTCATAAAGCTTCCCTCCTATCATAAAAGCGCAAGCATCCAGACGGCTGAAAAATTACCAGGCTGACGATCTTTTTAACGTAATCGCCCCTGTTTTCGAATCAGCCAATAGCTTAACTCCGCTATCCGCTTCTTTTACAGACTTAAAGCGTATCATTTTTTGAATCACTTCGCTCTTTTCTTCTATTACTTCAATACCCTCAATGTCTACATGAAAACCGCCCAGATTGGTCCTTAGCTCTCCGCTGACAGCCGCAAAATCGGGTACAAACAGGTCAATGCTTCCTGTTGCCGCTTTTGCCTCAATCCGTTCACAGCGTTCATTTTCAGCCTTACAGGTCACATTGCCATTAAAGGATTGCAGCTCAGCCTTTATAAAGTCCCCCTCCGCTAAAATCGCACCATTAAGCGTTTCCGCTTCAAGACTATCGATTCGGCTTCTTTGAATGGAAATCTGCCCGTTTGCTGTTTCTGCTTCAACATATTTACTGTCTAAATCACTGACGGTAATTTTTCCGTTGGCGGTTTTTGCTTTAAAGTTTTCCACTGATAAGTTTTGACTTTCAATCGGTCCATTAAACATGCGAATTTTCACATTTCCATATTCCGCCTTCGGAATATAGATCACAGCATTTAGTTTCATCCACTTTTGCTGGGTGGAGAAACGGAGCTTTTGCCCTTCAATGGCAAAAATAACATCCTTCAGGAAATTCTTGCGTGCTTCGTCCTGGGTATCTACCCGATAAACCTTCGCATGGCATTCTACACGGACATCGCTTTGCTCCCACGGTACGACCCTGACTGTTCCGTTCGCCACATCAATATCCATATCCTTCAAGTATGTGTCAGCATGCTGAAAAATATGCGAGATCTCAACGCTTTTGCCAAAATTGAAATCAAGGTCAAAGTCCTTCACTTTCTTTAGAGCAGAATCAACGAAATCAATAATTTTTTCTTTGGCACCTTGCTGCTTCGTACTATACGGATCTTCTTTCTTTGCTTCTTCAAACTTCACATCATCCGAAAGTTCCTTAATCAGTTCTTCCTGCTTTTGTTCCATCGTCTGGTGTGATTTTTCAAGCTGCTCTAAAAGCGTCAAAGCCTCATCAACTGTCAGCTTGCCTTCCTCCACCATTTTCAGTATGCGTTTCCGTTCCTCTTTCATTTCGGCTCCTCCTCATTTATCTGTTTGCTACTCTTCTATAAGAACTTTTACCCCTTTAATAATATTCCAGATAAGTACAATTAAACTTAAAATGATTGTGATCGCGACAGCCGCCATAAAAAATACCGGGATATCCTGGCCATTAACTGTAAACTGAGTCACTGCCGCAAAAATAATAAACGGAACAGGAACCAGCGGAATCAGATGCGATAAAAAAGCACTCTTCGCATGCCGCTTTACTTCCTGATCGCCTGTTGCAAAAAACACAATTAGCGGAAATATAAATCCTGCGAACATAATACTGAAATAGCTTAACGCGGATAGGACCTTTCTCGTTTCCATTGTCTTCAGCTCCTTTTTACTCTAATACGAATATGGAGCAGGTAAGGTTTCGTTTTCATGAACCCAAATGGAGTTTCCTCTTCTCACTTTCATTATAGGAAACCACAGGAGTATTTACCTCTGTTTTTGCAAAAATACATCTGCAGGCTTAGGCTTCAATGGCCAATAGGCGTAGAGTTTTCTGCCAACGACAAAAACCGCCTTTCTGCAAAGACGGTTTTATCCATTGAAGCTTATTTGTAGGCTGCCGCCAGATCGGTTCTCGGCGCTTCCTTTCGTTTCACTTCATCAATCTTGTTCACAAACATTTGGAACACTTTTCTTTTTTCATCCAAATCACGTATGTACTCTTTCAGTTCATTATACTTTTCTTCAAAAGGCTTATGATACATTTCACGGATATTATCAATAATCTCTTCGTTTACTGTCGATTGAATAACCTGCTTCGTAATTCCATATTTATAGGAATAAACCTTCAGCTCTTTTTTCACATCTTCGTACTCATTATTGATCTGGTCCAAAACCTCTGAAATATCTTCTTTCCATTCATCTAATGACTTCGCTAAATAGTCCTCCATAATGACCTCCCCGTATGGTCTAAAGTCTCTCTTGTTACAATTATAACTCAGCTTGTTTACATGCTTTTTGCTAGAACATTACATTGTCTTATCAAAGAAGAGAATGAGAAGGCCATTTTTAAAGGAAGTTATTTAAACGAGTATTCGTTCAGGATCTTTTCAGCGATTAACTCATACCCTTTTCCGTTTGGATGGAGTGAATCAGAGAAATACTGCTTCTTGTTTTTTCCTTTGAATAACTCATTGGTAGAAATATAGGTGATGTTTTCATCTTGCTCTGCTGTATTCTGAATTGACTGGTTCCAATGATCAATGTATTTTTCAATTTTATCGCCATCCGGATATGGATTGTAAAGCCCCAGCAGAATAATAGGCGCGTCATTATTGGCCGTTTCCAGCGTTTCAAGAATTCCATTAAGTTTATCCTCGTACACATCCTTGGCTTCAACGAGTTTTTCATGGTGAAGCGGATACAAATCTCCGCCATTGCTCTTCAGTAAATCATTCGTCCCTATATAAACGATGAACAGATCCGCTTCTTTAATATCCTGCGCCACTTTTGGCTTGAGCATCTGCTTTAATACATCCGATGATTTATAGCCGTATACACCGTAATTCTTTATTTCGTAATTCTTATCTGGATTAGCCCGGCTTAGCTTACTTTGGAGCCTGCCGATATAACCCTCTTTTGTTTTATCTCCATAACCGTAGGTAAGCGAATCGCCAAAAGCCACAATCATCTTGCCGCTGTCCGCTTTTTTCTCTTCCCCGAAAAAGGTAACTGAAAGATAGACGGCTAACCCCAGTATGAGAACTCCTGCTAATAGATAGATTGCTTTTCTCATATATGTGTATTCCTTTCTTGGTTGTGTCTTGCTGAAGTAAGTGATGGTATTCTATGATATTCGTTTACCGGTCTGTTTTCCTTATTTTCATATTGGAATTATTGAAATATTGAAAGAACGCGAAGTGACCGATATATTGAAATTCTGACCGATAAATTGTGTAAAGTGACCGATAAACTTCGATTCTGGCCGATAAAACTGGATTCTGACCGATAAATTGAAAATGTGACCGGTTCTAATTTGAAATGACCGATAAACTACGAAACAGTAACCTTGTATCCGGTTTTTACATAGTTGAATGGCTCCTGACAGACATTTCTCCTTCAGGTAGAACTTCTTCGATTTATAAATTTAACTTATTCGCTAATTCCATGAATTTGTTCGTGAGTTTTCTGGATTTGTTCGCTAAATCCATAGCATTATTCGCAAGTTTTAATCGTTTCTTCACTAAAAATCATGATTTATTCGCTAAGTTCACAATTTAAGACTTATGATTGGTGCAGAGTGGTTTAGCTCATTTTCTTTACCCTGGTTTTTGTAAAAGTAATCTTTCCTCATAAAAAAAGAAGCAGCACCCGATCGGCACTGCTTCCCCCATATTAAGCGTTTGTCACGCCTTCTTTTTCTTCAATTTGCTGTTTCATTCTGAGGCGGTCTCTCTCCAATATTGGTTTGAGGTATTTGCCTGTATAGGATTCCGGAACTTCGGCAATTTTTTCAGGGGTTCCGGTTGCTAAAATGGTTCCGCCTTTGTCTCCGCCTTCAGGTCCAAGGTCGACGATATAGTCGGCAGCCTTGATGACATCCAGATTATGTTCGATGACCAGCACGGTGTCTCCATTTTCTACAAGACGCTGCAGGACGACAAGCAACCTTGAAATATCATCTACATGCAGGCCGGTTGTCGGCTCATCAAGGATATAAAGTGAACGGCCAGTTGAGCGTCGATGCAGCTCAGAGGCGAGTTTAACACGCTGCGCTTCCCCGCCGGACAAGGTTGTCGCCGGCTGTCCCAATGTGATGTAGCCAAGGCCAACATCAAAAATGGTTTGCAGCTTGCGGCGGATTTTAGGGATGTTCTCGAAGAATTCCAAGGCATCCTCAACAGTCATTGCAAGAACATCCGAAATGTTTTTCCCTTTGTATTTCACTTCAAGGGTCTCCCTGTTATAACGCTTGCCATGGCAGACTTCACATGGCACATACACGTCAGGCAGGAAGTGCATTTCGATTTTGATGATACCATCTCCGCGGCAGGCTTCACAGCGCCCGCCTTTTACATTAAAGCTGAAACGCCCTTTTTTATAACCGCGAACCTTTGCTTCGTTTGTTGAAGCGAAAACATCTCGGATATCGTCAAATACTCCCGTGTAAGTGGCCGGATTGGAACGCGGTGTCCGCCCGATCGGCGACTGATCTATATCAATTACCTTCTCGAGATGCTCAACACCTTTTATTTCTTTATGCTCACCCGGCTTCGTTTTTGCTTTATGAAGCTTTTGTGCAAGGCTCTTGTGAAGTATTTCATTGATTAATGTGCTCTTTCCGGAACCAGACACGCCTGTCACAGAAATAAAGGAACCTAGCGGGAACTTGACGTTCACATTCTTAAGGTTGTTTTCTTTGGCTCCTTTAATTTCGATAAAGCGGCCGTCATTCTTCCGGCGCTCAATTGGCAGCGGAATGAATTTTTTCCCGGAAAGATATAACCCTGTCAGGGAGTTAGGGTCATCCATTACCTCCTGAGGCGTCCCCTCTGAAACGATTTCGCCGCCATGAACGCCGGCCCCTGGGCCAACATCGATCAAATAGTCGGCAGCGATCATCGTATCCTCATCATGCTCTACAACAATCAATGTATTGCCGATGTCCCGCATATTTTTCAGCGTATCAATCAAACGGTCATTATCACGCTGATGCAAGCCAATAGATGGCTCGTCCAGAATATAAAGGACACCAGTCAACCGCGAGCCAATCTGAGTGGCCAAGCGGATCCGCTGTGCCTCTCCCCCGGATAAAGTTCCGGCTGCACGGCTCAATGTCAGGTAATCAAGGCCGACATTAATAAGGAAGCCAAGACGTTCTTTAATCTCACGGAAAATTAGATTGGCAATCTTCATTTCTTTTTCAGAAAGAGCCAGGTCTTCGAAAAAGCTGAATGCTTCTTCGATTGAAAAAGCCGTCACATGGCCGATATGCTTTCCGGACACCAGCACTGCAAGGCTTTCCGTCTTTAATCGGTAACCTTTACATGAAGGGCACGGATGCTGCGCCATATATTTTTCCATTTGCTCACGGATATAATCCGAGCTCGTTTCCTTATAGCGGCGCTCTACATTGCGGATTACGCCTTCAAAGCGGATATAGTTTTCCCTCACCTGGCCAAAATCGTTTTCATAACGGAAATAGATATTGTCTTTGCTTGATCCATATAAAACCTTCTCAAGTAAGTGTTCAGGGATATCCTTAACAGGAATATCCATATCAATTCCATAGTGATTGCAGACAGCCTCCAATAGCTGAGGATAGTATTGGGAGCTTGTCGGTTCCCAAGGTGCAATCGCATTTTGCTTTAAAGATAGCTCCTTATTTGGGATAACAAGGTCTACATCCACTTCAAGCTTTGAACCGAGCCCATCACACTCCGGACAGGCGCCGAACGGGCTGTTGAATGAGAACATTCTTGGCTCCAGTTCGCCGATTGAAAAGCCGCAATGCGGACAGGCATGGTTTGCGCTGAATAACAGCTCTTCCTCGCCGATCACATCGACAAGCACCCTGCCATTGCCAAGGTTTAGCGCTGTTTCCATTGAATCAGCGAGACGCGGAGCTACACCTTCTTTTACCACAATTCGGTCTATTACTACTTCAATAGAGTGTTTTTTATTTTTCTCCAGCTCAATCTCTTCTCCAAGATCCATCATTTCTCCGTCAACACGGACGCGGACAAAGCCCTGCTTTTTAATGTCCTCAAGCACCTTTACATGGGTGCCTTTTCTGCCTGATACTAGCGGAGCCATGACCTGGAGCTTTGTTCTTTCCGGGTATTCCATAATCCTGTCCACCATTTGTTCAATGGTCTGCGAGGAGATTTCGATATTATGGATCGGACATGTCGGGCGCCCAACCCGTGCGAATAATAATCGCAGATAATCATAGATTTCTGTCACCGTTCCCACTGTGGAACGCGGATTTCGGCTTGTTGTTTTTTGGTCAATTGAAATCGCAGGAGACAGCCCTTCAATCGCATCAACATCAGGCTTATCCATTTGCCCAAGGAACTGGCGTGCATATGCTGATAATGATTCAACATAGCGGCGCTGCCCTTCAGCATAAATCGTATCAAAAGCCAAGGAAGACTTTCCAGAACCGGAAAGCCCTGTCAGTACTACAAGCTTATCTCTCGGAATGGTGACATCGATATTTTTTAAATTATGGGCTCTGGCACCCTTTACAATCAGCTTATCCATCGCCATTTCTACGTCATCCTTCCGCTTTTAACTCTAATAGTAAATCACGAAGCTCGGCAGCCCTTTCGAAATTGAGGGCTTTTGCCGCTTCCTTCATTTCCTTTTCCATATCGCCGATCAGTTTCTCGCGCTCTTTTTTGTTCAGCTTGCCGAGCTTGGCTGACGGCTGGTATTCTTCCTGCTCTTCCGCCGCATGGGTTGCACGGATTGAGTCGCGGATATCCTTTTGTATAGTCATTGGCGTTATGCCGTGCTTTTCATTGTATTCTTCCTGAATGGAACGGCGCCGCTTTGTTTCACTGATGGCTTTTTCCATGCTATCAGTAATCCGGTCGGCATACATAATGACATGGCCATTTGAATTACGCGCAGCCCGCCCAATTGTCTGGATGAGAGAACGTTCGGAACGGAGGAAGCCTTCTTTATCAGCATCCAAAATGGTAACAAGAGATACCTCCGGGATATCCAGCCCTTCTCTTAAAAGGTTGATTCCGACAAGGACATCGTATTTTCCAAGCCGCAGCTCACGGATAATCTCAATCCGCTCAAGCGTCTTAACCTCTGAATGCAGATATTGGACCTTAATGCCGATTTCCTTCAAATAATCAGTTAAGTCCTCTGACATCTTCTTCGTCAAGGTTGTAACCAGTACGCGTTCATTTTTCTGGATCCGCTCCTGGATTTCGCCAATCAGGTCATCGATTTGCCCTTCAATTGGGCGGACATCAATGGTTGGATCAAGCAGTCCGGTTGGGCGAATAATCTGCTCGATCATTTCCGGAGTGTGCTCAAGCTCATACGGACCTGGTGTCGCAGAAACAAAGACAGCCTGGCTCACATGCTTTTCAAACTCGGCGAAAGTTAGCGGGCGGTTATCCATGGCAGACGGCAAACGGAAGCCGTGGTCCACCAGCACAGACTTTCTGGCCTGGTCACCATTATACATGCCCCGGATTTGCGGAAGAGTCACGTGCGACTCATCAATCACAATCAGGAAGTCTTCCGGAAAATAATCCAGCAGCGTATACGGTGTTGAACCAGGCGGCCTTAACGTCAGGTGCCGCGAGTAGTTTTCAATGCCGGAACAGAAGCCCATTTCCCTCATCATTTCAAGGTCATAGCGGGTCCGCTGCTCCAGACGCTGTGCTTCAAGCAGTTTATCATTCTCTCTTAATTCAACAAGTCGTTCTTCCAGTTCCTTTTCAATATTTTGAATCGCAATCCGCATTTTTTCTTCACGTGTTACGAAGTGGGAGGCTGGGAAAATGGCGACATGATCGCGTTCTCCGATTATCTCGCCTGTCAGGGCATCCACTTCACGGATCCGATCAATTTCATCTCCGAAAAACTCGACACGAATACAGTGCTCATCCCGTGATGCAGGGAAAATTTCAACTACATCCCCGCGCACCCGGAAGGTTCCGCGCTGGAAATCAATATCGTTGCGCTCATATTGGATATCTACAAGCCTGTGAAGAAGCTGATTCCTTTCGATCTCCATGCCCGTTCTGAGAGATAGTACCATCTCACGGTATTCCTCTGGTGAACCCAAGCCATATATACAGGAAACACTGGCAATAATGATGACATCGTTCCTCTCAAATAAGGAAGAAGTAGCCGAGTGGCGAAGCTTATCAATTTCATCATTTATACTCGCGTCTTTTTCAATAAAGGTATCGGTTTGTGGCACATACGCCTCCGGCTGATAATAGTCATAGTAGCTGACAAAATACTCTACAGCATTATTTGGAAAAAAGTCTTTAAACTCGCTGTACAGCTGGCCGGCGAGCGTCTTGTTGTGGGCAATCACAAGCGTTGGCTTGTTTACTTCTTTGATCACATTTGAAATCGTGAAGGTTTTTCCTGTACCTGTTGCTCCCAGAAGCGTCTGGTGCTTCTTGCCGGAATTTATTCCTTCAACAATTTTTTTTATGGCCCCCGGCTGGTCGCCCTGCGGGGAATACTTCGAGACTAATTCGAATTGGTCCTTCACCTAAAAGCCTCCCGTTCAAAAAATATCCTATATCTATTTATTAACACAAATCAGCAAATTAAATGAATGAAGGCCGGGATGCTGCTGATTTGTCAGTTTTTTACTCAAAACTCATATCATCATTCTACCACAAAGTGCCTAAAACAAACCAATAATATGCGAACGGATATTCGTTTTTTTTATTTTTATTAAGGCTGTATTAAAGCTCAATGTTGAATTTAGCACCCTGTTGATTGGAGTGGAAGGGGCGTGATCCTCGAAAATGCACACTCATTTCCTTCGTGCGGTGTTCATTCAGGGAAGCTGATTCAGTGTCCTGCGGGAGTGCGGATCAAAGGCGCCGAGGAGGCTCCGCCCACGGTTTGCTGAGCGCCTGGAGCGGAAATCAACAGGCAAATTTAACAAAGCCTTTATCAATAAAGTATTGCTTGGGAAATATGGCGAAAAAGGCTGGGGAGTGTCGAAGAATAGTTAATCAAACGTTTGATTAACTTTTGTAAATATTTAAATTCTATTATTTAGCCGATCAATGAATATTAATAAACATTGATCAGCTAAATTAAAAGTGTCGGCCAAAATGCCCTTTGGAAGGTACTTTATCAAATTTTTTTCTTCCACTCTAAATACAATCCCTTTAGACTTACTTTTGATAATATAAAAAGCCTGTAGATGAAGTCTAGACCATAGACTTTATCTACAAGCTGAGAGATTGACCATAAATTCTATTTTTTTTAAACTTTTAAGTTAATCATAAGATTAATTGATAACTTTTATAAGTGATGCGCTTTAAGTACTTTCTTGAGTAATGAAACAATAAATGTAAAATCCTCATCTGTACAGGATAAAGGGGGTGACAGTGTTAGAATATTATTATACCCGTCAACCGTGTCTCCGTTTTTGCCGATAATCAGCCCGTTAGCCTTACACTCACTGATTATTGATCCAATATATGAAGGTGGAGCAGGTTCTTTGGAATCTTTATCCTTCACAAGTTCGATCCCCATTAAGAAACCGATTGAACGAATATCTCCTACGTTTGGATGGCTATTTAGGTCTTCCATTTCCTTCGCAAGCCTTTCTCCTAGCGTTCTAGAACGTTCTGTCAGGTTCTCTTTTTCCATTAATTCAAGATTTGCTAACGCCACTGCGCAGGATACAGGGTTTCCGCCAAATGTATTAACATGACGGAAATGGCCGTATTCTGATGAAGTTTTAAACTTTTCATAGATACTTTTCTTAACGGCTGTTGCAGAAAGAGGCATGTATCCACTGGTGATCCCTTTTGCCATTGTAACGATATCAGGTTTAATCCCAAAGTTTTGGAAACCAAACTTTTTTCCAGTCCGTCCGAATCCGCAAATAACTTCATCAATTATAAGCAAAACGCCGTATTTATTACAAATTTCTTCAATTTTTTTCATATAGAGTTGATGGGGGATGATAATTCCGCCACCTGTAATAACAGGTTCCATTATAACTCCGGCAATGGTTTCCTTTCCTTCCCAGATAATTTTTTGTTCGATATCCTGTGCACAATGCAGATTAAATTCTTCAATTGATTGGCCTTCAGGACGACGATAGCTGTCGGGTGGCCGGACATGCAGAAAGCCCGATACAAGGGGTTCATATTTATATTTTCGCTGGGACTGACCGGTTGCGGACAAGGCACCCATCGAGCTGCCGTGATACGCCCGATAACGGGAGATAAATTTGTATCTGTCCGGCTCTCCGTTCTGTCCATGGTATTGGCGTGTTATTTTAAAGGCGACTTCATTCGCATCAGACCCGCTGTTTGAGAAGAAGATAACATAATCATCATCAAGCCATTCATTTAATTTTTCAGCCAGCAGGATGGCTGGTTCATGACTTTGAGTTAACGGATAGAAGGACATTTTTTTTATCTGTTCATATGCAGCCTGTGCCATCTCTTCTCTTCCATAGCCGGCATTCACACACCATAAGCCCGACATAGCATCCAGATATTTATTTCCTTTATTGTCTGTTATCCAGGCACCATCGGCCTTAGAAACCACCATCGAATCTGCTTTTGCGTTATATGGTGAAATATGGTGCCACAAATATTTGCGATCCTTCTCTGAAAGGGTCTTGCTACTTATATTTGTTATTGTTTCCATAGTTTCCCTCCACAGCAATATACTTGTATTTCCTTTTAATTGCGCTGTCACAAGCTGAATGCTCTATTAAAAGATCCTTTATCCTATATTATTCCGCCTAAAAAGACTGCTCCATAACCTAGGGCACCTATTATAACTAAGGCCGGGTGGACTTTTAATTTTTCAAGCAATAAATAGCCGGCCGCTATTAAAAAAAAGGTCTGAAAAAGCCCAGCCCCTGTATAAGAACTTACGAAAAACTCGTAGGCCATAACACCAAGCAGCATTGCAATTGTCGGACGGATCAGCTTTGTCATTCGTTGTACCTTTGATGAATCTTTAAACTTAAAAAGAATACTTAATAGCACAATCATTAAAATGAGCGATGGAGCTACTGTTGCGAAGACACCTATAAAGGCCCCTAATATTCCAGCCTGTTGAAAGCCGATATATCCGGCCATTTTCGTTGCTATCGGACCTGGTAACGCATTTCCCATTGCAAGAAGTTCACTAAATTCGTTAATCGACATCCATCCGTAACGGTTAACTACTTCATTTTCTATAAGCGGAATTGATGCAGGGCCGCCACCATACCCAAGAATACCAGGTATGAAAAATGCAATAAAAATACTCCAATAGATCAAGAGACCCCCTGCCTTTCCTCAACCTTTATTTCATCATCTTTATCTTTCTTTAAAAGGGCGGAAACCAATAAAACAAAAATTAAAATTCCCGGATGAATGTTTAGTAATTCAATTAAGACGACGCTGATCACGGCAAGTCCTATACTTCCTCCCCAGCCGATTCCTTCTTTTGATTTTTTAAAAAACTCCCAAGTTAATACGGCAAGCATAACACCAACAATCGGCACTACTGCTTGTGTCATTCCAGCCACCCATGGCTGGTCCTTAAATGTAGACAAGGAGGTGAGCAAAATGATCATTAATATTATAGTTGGAACAACGGTAGCTAAGACCGCATTTATCAGTCCTGTTATCCCCCCTACTTTATATCCAATATAACCCGCCATTTTCGTAGCAATTGGCCCCGGCAAAGTATTGCCAAGGGCAAGCGTATCTCCAAACTCATCATCTGACATCCATTTATATCGTTCAACAACTTCCTTATGAACAAGTGGAATAGAGGAAGGACCCCCACCATACCCTAACATCCCTACTTTAAAAAAAGCCCAAGCAAGTTTAAATTGATTATGTAAAGCTGTTTTTCCGTCTGATTCTTTAGCCGAAGCTATTTCCGGTGACTCTTTTCCGCCTTCAGAACCTTTCTCCATTAGCATACGGCACCCGTCCCGGCCACACCTTTACTTTTTGCCAGGCAATTAAGGGAAACACATGCCGTTAATAGCTTTAAAGCTGAAAGGTAATAAAGTTGATCCCATTTCACTGTATGCACCCCTTTTTCATTAAATAAAAAAGTGTTCCTGACTTCATTTCCTTCTATTTGTTAACGAACTACCGAATCAGAACTAAATTGGCAATAGCCACCACCTTGAATTTTCTTTGGCCAGGTAAAATTAGTTTATGGTGTTTAGATGGTTAAACAAAGATGGCTGGTTTTTTTACCAGCCAAGAACTATCCCATCTGTCCGAGATTCTGAACCTCCTGACAGTACTCCTGTCTTAGGATTTCTGACTATTATCTGTCCTCTTCCAAAACTAAGACTGTCTACTCTTTTTACGATTTGATGTCCTTTGCGAACCAGCGCCTGAGCAATATGATCAGGGAAATGAGGTTCAACCTCTACTGTTTTGCCATTCACCCATTTCCATCGCGGAGCATCTAAAGCTGCTTGCGGGTTCAAATGAAAATCGATCATATTCATGATAACCTGCACATGGCCCTGGGGCTGCATAAAACCTCCCATTACACCAAAAGGGCCAACTGGCTGACCATCTTTTGTCAAAAAGCCAGGAATAATTGTGTGATATGTCTTTTTCCCTGGCTCCAGACAATTATAATGGTCTTCTTCCAGCTTAAAAGACAATCCGCGGTTTTGTAGGCTAATGCCTGTTTCAGGAACAACCACCCCTGATCCGAACCCTTTAAAATTACTCTGAATATATGAAATCATATTGCCATCCTCATCAGCTGCAGCTAAATAAACCGTTCCGCCAGCTAGAGGATCCCCCGGCTCTGGAAACATCGCCTCTTCAGTGATTAGACTTCTACGTACCTCAGCATAAGATTCGGATAATAACTGTTTAACAGAAACACCCATTTTGTCTATTTCGGTAATATATTTAAAACCATCCACATATGCCAGTTTCATTGCTTCAATTTGTTTATGATAAGTGTCAATCGAACCCCCATCACCCATATCAAAGCTATTTAATATATTTAAAGCCATTAGCGCAATCATCCCAGAACCATTTGGGGGAATTTCCCATACATCATACCCCCTATATTTTACATTTATTGGATTAACCCATTCAGGGCTATAGGAATAAAGATCTTCTTTCCTTATGAATCCTCCGTTCTGTCTAGAAAATTGATCAATTTTTTCAGCTAATTCTCCTCTATAAAAGGATTCTGCATTTGTTTCCGCAATGGATCTTAATGTACTTGCATGATGCGGGGAATTCCATATTTCTCCCGGTTTAGGGGATCTCCCTTCTGGTGCAAACACCTCAAACCAGTGTTTGAATTCTTCACCTTCTTCCTTAGAATAGGTTGCATAAGCCTCTTCCCATAACTGACTAATAACAGGTGATATCGGATACCCTTTTTCTGCATACTCAATGGCAGGCTGCAGGGTTTGCTTTAAGGAAAGCTTGCCAAAACGTTCAGATAATGCTGCCCAGGCTGACGGTGCACCCGGGACTGTAACAGGTATCATACCGTGCTGCGGCATCTCTTCATATCCTAGTTTTTTAACTTCCTCAATTGAAATACCTTTTGGTGATGGTCCGCTGGCGTTTAATCCATGAAGTTCCCCTTTCACCCAGACGATAGCAAAAGCATCTCCTCCAATTCCGTTCGAAGTTGGTTCTACTACTGTTAAGGCCGCCGCTGTTGCAATAGCAGCATCAATGGCATTTCCCCCTTGCTTAAGAATGTCAAGGCCTGCTTGAGAAGCCAATGGCTGTGAGGCTGCAACCATTCCCCTGCTGCCAAAAACAGTCATTCTTTTAGATGAGGAAGGATTATATAAAGAATCAAAGTTTAGCATTTTATAATTCTCCTTATTTATTAATTTATATAGATATAGTTCCTATTGAGTGAATCAATTTTTTATCGAAACCTTTTAATTGCACAATGAAAGAATACTTAACACTAAATTGTAATTAATAAAAATAATAATAGGGATGCTCTAGTTTCCTTCTATTAATATTTTTATCGCTTTCGGTTTACGCAGAGACATTGCGAGCTATACTTGTTTAAGATATCTTTTGATCTGTCTCATCTCCGACTATGCCCCCACCCTCTGTTTGTGCAGCCCTTTTATTTTGCTTTATGGAAACAATAATGGAGAGTAATGCAAAAACAAAAAATAACAAAGATAGCGGTCTTGTAAAAAATGTTAACCAGCTTGAGTCTAATTCCAAGGCCCGGAATATTTGATTCTCAAGGTTATGTCCAAGTACTACCCCTAAAATTAAAGGGGTTAAAGGCACTTTAGCTTTCGATAGAAAATAGCCAATAAGCCCGAATCCAAAAAGGACCCAAATATCAAAAACAGTATTATTTAACGCAAACGCACCGACTGCACACAGCATCAGTACTATCGGAACCAATATAGCTTGTGGCACCAATGATATTTTGGCAAACACCCTGATTAATAAGAACTGCGCCGCAAGCATGATAACCGCACTTACAAGGAGACCTACATAAATAGCCCCTATAAGTACTGGATGCTCTGAAAACATTAACGGACCAGGTGTGATACCGTGTAAAATTAACACACCCATCATAATAGCCATAACCAGATCACCAGGAATCCCCAAGGCAAGAGTTGGGATAAAGGCACCGCCCGCTACGGCATTATTGGCAGTTTCAGACGCAATAATTCCATCTGGAATACCCTTCCCGTACTTCTCAGGATGTTTTGAAAACTTTTTGGATTGATCATAGCTCACAAAATTAGCAACAGATCCGCCTGTTCCTGGAAGAGCTCCAATAATACTTCCGATCATAGCTGAACGGAAAGTGTTCATTTTTTGCGACCATAAATCCTTTCCAATTTGACGGTATGGAATATGAACATTCATATCTGGTTCTTTTGTATTCTTTTCTTTTTCTTTATTCAGTTTCTGAACATTATCCATCAGCTGCGCAAATGCAAAAATCCCAATCATAACGGGAAGCATTTCAAAACCTGCTGAAAACTCATTGATCCCAAAGTCGAAACGCAAATTCCCGCTGCGGTCAAGTCCAATGGTTGCAATAAATAACCCGAATCCTGCCGCAATTAACCCTTTGATCATAGCTCCGTTTGAAAGACTGGCAACCAGTGTAAGGGTAAAAACTATCATTGCTGTAATTTCCCAAGGGCGAAAGTTAAGACTAAACTTTGCGATTAAAGGACCGAATATTACCAGTACACCTACACTAATGATGGTTCCAATAAAAGATGCAAGCACACCAACTCCCAAAGCCCGTCCAGGTTCTCCTTTTTGAGCCATTGGATAGCCATCATAAACCGTTGTAATGGAGGAAGGCGTTCCCGGAATTCCAAGCATGACACCTGAGATTAAGCCCCCCGAGTAACCCCCAACAAAGATCCCGACCATAAGGGATAAACCATTAATAGGATCCATCGCAAACGTAAATGGAAAAGCAACCAAAATGGCCATCGTGATAGTAAATCCAGGGATACAGCCTCCGACAATTCCAAAAATGACACCGATTGTAATTAGAACCAAGGTCCAAAGATTTAATACTTCACCTAGCGCTTGAATAAAAAACTCTCCCATAATTTACCCCCTTCCTCATTTATGGCAACCAAACATTTAATCCATAATTAAAGATCACAAATACCGACATTGTTGTTATGACAGTCACCGAAACATTTAATAGTAATTTCTTTTTCCTTTTAACACCCATTAGAATAGCCTGCGAGATAAATAGATAAAGAGCGGTAGCAATAATGAAACCAGCTATAGGAAGAATAAAAACGTAAACAAAAAATGCGATAAACAAAAAAATAATTTTATTGTATTCGGTCCAAAAAGATTTAAGATCTTTTATATTTTTTTCCGAGGTACTTGGTTTCTTATTTCTAAATGAATTAATAAATAGCAGTACAGCTAGAGCACCCATTATTGCAAGCAAAATTCTAGGATAAAAAGCAGAGCCGTATACTTGCCAGCTAGACTTTTCCGCAATCTGCATTGATTCTACATACATTATGACGATAAAAATTCCTACTGCTAAAGCAAGAGAACGATCCTTTGTCATTTCTATCACCCCTCATTCAATGTCGTACGGTTACTGTGTACGATATGGAACTAAGATGAGTTCAAGATTTAATTCATTCATTCATTTATTTATTTATTTGAACTCATCATTACTCCCATTCGGCAATATATCAATTACTTTTTAAAATCGAGTCCTTCTGCAATTTCTTTTAGTTTAGCTTCTTGCTTATCAAGAAAATCCTTGTATTCTGTATGAGGAATAAAACTTGTAATAGATCCTAATTCATCGTTGATTTTATTTTTAACTTCATCACTTTCAAGGGCCTTTTTAAAAGCTTCCTCAATGATGACAATATGCTCTTCTGGAGTTCCTTTCGGTGCAAAAATTCCACGGTTTGTAGCATTTTCAATGTTAATTCCCTGTTCGATAAGAGTAGGGGTATCAGGCAATAAATCCAGTCTTTCATTATGTGCTATACCAGCAGGAATAAGGGACCCATCCTCATAGAATCCTTTTCCGGACGGGATATTTAACATAGAGAAATCTACTTCGTTTGCATATAAAGCTGCAACTTCATCTCCTGTTCCCGGATAACCAACAAAGCGGATCTCATCAGTAGAAATTCCGGTTTCAGCCAAAAATTGCGCCATGAAAAAATGACTGGTTGAACCTGGAATCATACTTATCTTCGCTTTTCCCGGGTTTGCTTTCACATATTCAACAAACTCTGCTGCGGTTTTGATACCCGACTTTGAATTGGTAGAAGGGATGTTAATCGTCTTTGTCAATAATGAAATCGGCTCAAAAGCGTCAAAGGAAAAATCAGAAGAGCCAGATAAGTGGGACGTTGCAATAGTGTCGTGACTTCCTAAGATTGTATATCCATCCGGTTTAGCATCTTTTACATGACGAGCCCCGAGCGTCGCCCCTGCCCCTTCCATATTAACCGGAACAACAGGCTGCCCAAGATGCTTTTCAGCTTCTTTAGCAACTAAACGGAAAATGACATCTGTTGCCCCTCCCGGTCCATATGGAATAATAAGTTTAATTGGCTTTTTAGGAAAATCAGACTTGGCCGATTCACTTGGTTTTTCACCAGTATTCGAATCCGCTTTAGTTGAAGTGCTATTCGATGATCCACAAGCTGCCAAACTAAAAACAAGGAATATTGCGACTATTAACACTAAAAATTTTTTCACTTAAAAAGCCCCCTCTTTTATAAAAATAAATTTGAAAATATTGCGAATCAACTAAAAGAATATGTCATCAAACGGAAAACCTCTATACTCACAAGAATAAATCACCCCCCTATTATTTCTGATAAGAATGACTGCAATTCACTTACACTTGTTAACCAAAAACCTTTTTTTACATTCACTAAATATTAAACATTTCACCTTTTACTTAACAAGTGTACCAAAGCTTGGTTATATTATCAATTATAATTCTGAAAATTTTAAATATTCATTATTGCGTAAGGACGAATATTACATTATCACGTTATATTGACTTACATTGGGCATTTTTAAAAATTTTAAAGATTTATGGGATAAAACCTTACACTTCTTTTACCTTTATTTTTTTGTTAAAATGATTTCCCGCAAAAAGAAAAAAGACCTCAATCCAGTTTGGAGTGGCCTTTAAATACATTATTTTCAACTCTTATATGCAGTTTAATAAAGTGCTTTTCTGATCTGGGAAAGAAGAATCGAGAATATAATCCCTATTAATAACCCCCAAAAAATATCCAGCATTAATGTTGATATAAACGTTGAGAGAAAAATAAACAGCTCACCAGGTGCATGATTAAGGGAATATTGCTTGAATTTCACAAGGCTTGAAACAGCAACCATAATAATAGCAGCCAGCGATGCCTTCGGTAAAAAATAAAAAAGTGGTGTCAAATAGAGAAGTGAAATTATAATAAAAGAAGCAGTCAGAAGGAGTGCAAGCCTGCTTTTTGCGCCTGACTGATAATTGACCGCTGTTCTTGAAAGAGCTCCCGCTACTGGTATTGATCCAGTAAATGAACTAGCGATGTTTGCGAGTCCCAATCCAAGTAACTCTTTGTTTGTGTTGATCGGTTCCTTTTCTCTATTATTAAATGATTTAACAACTGCATAGGATTCGAGAAAAGAGATGAATGCGATGATAAGAGCAGTAGGAAACAATAACTGAATTGTATAAAGTGACGGTAAATTAATCTTTAGTTTGGGCAACCCTTTTGGTATTTCTCCAACGATGTCCACACCCATTTTGTGCACATCAAAAACACCGACTAAAAAAATAGAAACAAGAACAACAAGTAGTGGACCGGGTGATCGGGGGGTACACTTCTTTAAAAGGACCAATATAAAAACACTTACTAAGCCTATTGTCAGGGTGTAAGGGTTTACTTGCGGAAGTTTAACTATTACTTCCATTACATATTGGAAAAAATTTTGATACTCAGGCAGCGAAATTCCCATTATTGACTTAAGTTGATTTACAATTATAATAATGGCTGCAGCAGATATAAATCCATTAATAACGCTAGGTGATATAAAATCAAAAAAGTCCCCAACTTTAAAAAAACTCATTATTAAATGAATAAATCCAACCATTAATCCAAGCAGTATAATCAGTTCTACAAAATGAGCAGAGCCCGGCTCAGTGATGCCGGAAATACCAGAAAAAGCTATAAGGGAAACAATAGAAACAGGGCCAACCGATAAAAACTTAGAACTTCCAAATAGTGTATATACTATAAGCGGAAGAGTCCCGGCATACAATCCTAATTGAACCGGTACACCTGCAATAATTGCGTAAGCCATACTTTGAGGGATAAATAAAACCGCTACAATAATACCTGCAGATATATCGCCAGATAAATAAGATTTCTTGTAATTAACACACTTTTTCGATTCAGTGATTAAACTAATAAATATCTAACCTCCATTCTATTTCAATAGGTACAAGCAACTTATCGTCTTATTTGTATGACTTCTTCTAAATAAAAATGTTACTTTCAATACCTAATGTTATTGGGTTATTTTTTTGAGTAAAAAAAAAACGCTAGGTATAAGGTTATTCCTACTTTAATACCTAGCACTTAAAATTGAGTAGTAAATGGGGCACATGCGAGAATTTTAATAAAAAGCTGTGTTAAAGCTTATTGTTGATTTTAGCACCCTGTTTATTGGAGTGGAAGGTGCTAATCCCGCGAAAATGCTTTCGCATTTCCTTTGTGCGGAGTCTTTTCCTGGATGCTTATTCAATGTCCTGCGGGAGAAGCGTCTCAACGGGAGACCCCACAGGTGAGAATGCACCGAGGAGGCTCCAGGACCGCCCGCGGTTCGCTGAGTACCTCGTGCTGAAAGCAAATTTAACAGCGCCTAAAAAAAGGAAATCGAAGAAAAGGAAAACCCGATTCGAGGGTGGAGGTTAGCCTGTTATAAAGGAAGGTGGTGTAAATATTTTTTAATCTGGATGAAGTTCAAAAGATTAAAAATAACTCTAAGATGAATATTGACCGAGGAGGAAGCAGCCGCCCCGGTATGTAGAGTCTGAATTTTTATAATTTCAAACCGGTTCTACTCTTAAAGCGCCTTAATAAAATATGGCTCTCTACTCTGGTAATCCCTTCTAACCCATATAACTCCTTATTAATAAAGGATTCCAGACTTGGAAAATCATTTACCAGAACATGCATATGCAATGTACTCGGTCCTGTCATTTGATAACAGCTGGCAACTTGTGGATTGTTCGCTAATGTCTCGGCGACTTTAACTAAATGTGCGGGCTCACAATCCACCTCGAAAAACGCAGAAACACTTTTACCTACTGAATCAGAATTAATAACAACACTAAATTTTTCAATGATTCCTTTTTGAATCATTTGATTCACACGCTCCCTGACAGCAACACGGGAAATTCCTAGTTCTTTTCCAATGTCTACATAAGACATTCTTCCATTATCGGAAAGCAGCTCAAGAATTGTTTTATCAACCTGATCAATTTTCATCTTTTCACCACTCAAAACGAAATTATATAAACTCATTTTATTACTTTTGTAAATACATCACAACGCTAATAACTGCACCTCAGGAAGCAGACATCTAGCCATCATTTTATCAATCAATCGTTTGATTGAAGAATATGTCCAAAGTTATTACCTGATTATTTGAGTGTCTCTTTTCCCGCAGGTAATACGAGAAATGTCTCTTAAGAATGTCTTTTAAAAATCTATTCACTTATTTCTAAACACTTTTTCTAGAACTTGGCCTCATTTTTTGGGCGTACCAGAAGCCGGCGGTCAGTGAAAGCGCATCTGCCACAATAAGCCCTAGTGTATCTGTATATCCTTTATAAACGGAAGCTGCAATGAGTCCCACTGTCAACACAAGGCCAACCACACGATTGTAGCTCACTCTTGTAAAAAGCAATACAAGCAGACCGGGAAGCAACAGGGCTAACAGGTATTTTAATGCCAATTGATTACACCTTCTTTTCAGATTTGTTCACAAAACGTTCAAGGTCATTGTCTTAACAATAGAATAGCTTTTCAAAACGTTATGTACAAGTCTTTTCTTATTTAATATGCGTTTTCATCATAAGGGGTAAATCCGTCAAATCGGCACATAATAAGGAAAAAGAATATCGAGAAGGAGGAATGCAGAATGGCAAGAAGAAAGCGCCGGCCCCTTGTGCCGGAATCCAGGGCAGCACTGGACCAACTGAAAAATCAAGTAATGGCAAACCAGGGATACCAGGTTGACCGGGAAAATCCCGATGGTGTGAAATATGAAGTAGCTGAGGAAGTTGGCGTGCCTTTGCAGCATGGATATAATGGCCGTTTGACTTCCAAGCAGGCTGGAACTGTTGGCGGTAAAATTGGCGGTAACATGGTGAAGGAGCTTGTACGTATGGCACAGGAGCGGATGAAGGATAAATAAGACTTAATCCGTACAATACAAAAACTACTGAGTAAAAAAGCTATCCTGCTCCAATCAGGATAGCTTTTAACAATTACTTCTTTTTTTCTGCTGCTTTCCGCTCACGAAATTCTTCCTTTATGGAATCAAGCAGAGTGGAATTAGTCACTAGCTGCAAGGCAGTTAAAGCAAGGCCCTTTGCACCTTTTATTAAAGCTTCATCGCCTTTAGCGGAAGCTGCCGCTTCCCGGAAAGGAACCGTGTGGGCGACAAGATCATCGGCACCTACTTTAATATAAGGATGGATGGCCGGGACTACTTGGCTGATATTCCCAGCATCCGTTGAACCGATCCCATCTCTTCCCCCTGCCACGACAGTCTCACCCAGCTCTTCTATGACTTCTTTAAATACATGATCATAGCGCTTATTTAATAGAAGGTTATCGACTTCATTTTGAAAAGCGATAACATTCAGTTTGGCGCCGGTTGCCAGAGCAGCACCTTCAGCAACTGCTTTAACCTTTTTTGTTACCTCATTCAACCCGGTTCTAGTTGAAGCACGGATAAAAAATCTCGCTTTTGCATATTCAGGGATAATGTTTGGCGCATCTCCGCCATGTGTGATAATCCCATGAATCCGAACATCATCCTTCAACTGCTGGCGAAGAGCGTTAATTCCATTGAAAAGCTGAATAACAGCATCCAGGGCATTAATCCCTTCTTCCGGGGAAGCAGCCGCATGGGCTGGCTTGCCGATAAACTCAAAATCAAGCGGATCGACAGCAAGGGAAGAACTGGTCAGCCTCGTATGATTGGATGGGTGTACCATCAGAGCAGCATCAATGCCTTCGAGCAAACCATGCTTGACAAAGCTTCCCTTCGCACTTCCATTTGGTCCCCCTTCTTCAGCAGGTGTCCCCAGAACAACCGCTTCTCCCCCGGTTTCATCCATTACCTTACTTAAAGCAATGGCGGCTGCCACACTTGTGGTTCCAATTATATTATGACCGCATCCGTGCCCAAGGCCTGGAAGGGCATCGTACTCTGCAAGGAAAGCGATGGACGGGCCTGGCTTGCCTGATTTTTTCCGAGCAAGAAATGCTGTTTCATGTCCAGCCACTCCACGCTCAACTTCAAAACCTTCTTTTTCAAGGATGCCGGAAAGCAATCCTGAGGCAAAAAACTCCTCATTCCCTATTTCGGGATTTTCATGAATTTGGTGGCTTGCTGAAAGATATCGTTCTTTATTAGACTCTACATTTCTTTTGATTGCTTCCTTTAGTTCAGATAATGCTTTTACAGGTGCCGTCATCGTAATTCCTCCTTCAGATTTTTTTTAAAGAAAGCTGATCAGAACTTACCAGCCGATGTCACTTAAAGGAATAAAGGTAGGAATCATGCTTCCTTTGTATTCTTCATTAATAAACTCAGCTACATCATCTTCCTGGTAAAGTTCTGCAATTTTTTTAAGGGTTTCGTTATCTTTGTCTTCTGTTCTTACGGCAATAATGTTTACATAAGGTGTAGCCGTTTCATTTTCATGGTAAATGGAATCCTCTGTTGGATTGAAGCCTGCATCAACTGCAATTCCGTTATTGATAATGGAAGCCGCTACATCCGGAAGCGCACGCGGTGTTTGTGCTGCTACCATTTCTACGATTTCGATGTTCTTTGGATTTTCAACGATTTTATCAAGATCAAGGTTTCCGTCATAGTCTTCTGAAAGCTTGATAAGTCCTGCTTCCTCCAACAAAAGAAGAGCTCTTCCGCCGTTTGAAGCGTCATTTGGAATGGCGATTTTGCCGCCTTCAGGAATTTCCTCTGGTGATTTAACTTTTTCTGAATAAAGGCCCATTGGCGCTAATACAGTTGTCGCGATTGGTGAAAGGTCCATATTGTGTTCTTCGATGAATGTGTCAAAATAAGCGACTGTCTGAAATGCATTTGCTTCAAGATCTCCTTCTGCAAGGGCTACGTTTGGCTGAACATAGTCAGAGAACGTAACTACTTCTATTTCAATGCCTTCTTTTTCAGCCTTTTCTGATATAAAATCCCAGATGCGTGTATCGGATCCGCTGACACCAAGCTTAATTTTCTTTGTTTCTTCCTCTCCGCCAGATGCGCTTGAGCATGCAGCAGTGAATACCGCCAATGTTAGAATAATGAATGATAATAATAATTTTTTCATGATGAATGTTTCCTCCTAGGTTATCTTCTTCTGATTTTTTTGGATAAAATATTTCCGAATGACTGCAAGCCTTGAACCATTACAACTAAAATGGCTACTGTAATTAACATGACTGTTGTATCAAAACGCTGATAGCCATAAGTAATGGCAAGGTCGCCAAGACCCCCGCCTCCGACTGCTCCAGCCATTGCGGACGCCCCGACAAGTCCGATTGTCGCGATTGTAAAACCTAATACAAGCGAGCTAAGTGCTTCCGGGATCAGAAATTTAAAAATAATTTGCCCGGGTGTAGCTCCCATTGCTTCTGCCGCTTCAATGACTCCTGGATCTACTTCCAGCAATGAATTTTCTATTAATCTTGCAATATAGGGCCCTGCATAAAAGACAAGGGGAACGACCGCAGCTGCTGTTCCAATGGATGTTCCCACAATCAGCCTCGTGATTGGAATGATCGCTACCATCAAAATAATGAATGGAACGGATCGGAAAATATTAATAATGCTGTTTATTACATTAAAAACTGCGAGATTCTCCAGCAAATGCCCTTTTCTTGTGACGACAAGCAAGATCCCAAGCGGCAGTCCGATAACAGCAGAGAATAGCAGCGAGAAGGCTACCATTTGAATGGTTTCGATTAATGCCTCAATAATTTTCTCCTGATTAACTAGCACGTGATGTCACTTCCTTTATTGAAACTTTTTCCCGGCTGATATACTGAATCGCACGGCTGATTTCACTGTCTGTACCCTGGAACTCAACAATCAGATTTCCAAACGGCGTTCCCTGCAGTTCGGTAATATTTCCAAAAAGAACGTTGAAATCAATATCGAACTTTTTCGCAACCTGCGAGAGAAGCGGCTGCCCTGCAGATCGGCCGACGAAGTTGATCTTGAATATCTTTTGAAGACCTTTCTGATTCTCAATAACCTCATTGATAGATTCTGGTATTTGATCATTCATAACCGTGCTGACGAAGTTTTTAGCCGTCTGTGTTTTTGGTGATGAAAAGACATCAAACACCGTTCCTTCTTCAATGATTTTCCCAGCCTCTATGACAGCGACCCGGTCGCAAATTTCTCTGATGACGCCCATTTCATGAGTAATAATGAGAATCGTGATGTTGTATTCTTTGTTAATCTTCTTAAGAAGCTGCAAAATGGAGCTGGTTGTCTGCGGATCAAGTGCAGATGTGGCTTCATCACATAACAGGATGGAAGGCTGTGTAGCCAGCGCTCTTGCAATTCCGATCCGTTGCTTCTGCCCGCCTGATAGCTGATCCGGATAGTTATTGGCTTTGTCCGCCAGGCCCACGAAATCCAATAGTTCATGTACCCGCTTCTTAATTTCCTCCTTAGGAACCTTTGCCAATAGTAGCGGCATCGCGACATTGGCAAATACCGTTTTGGAATTTAAGAGATTAAAATGCTGGAAAACCATTCCGATATTTCTTTTCACTTCACGGATTTCCTTCACCGATAAAGCAGTCAGATCATGTCCGCCTACAATGACCTTTCCTGATGTCGGCTTTTCCAGCCAATTCACACAGCGGATCAAAGAACTTTTGCCTGCACCGCTAAAACCGATTACGCCAAAAATCTCTCCCTTATTAATCTTTAAATCTATCCCATTCAAAGCGGCAACTTGCTGTCCTCCGCTCTCATAAACCTTTTTCAAGTTCTGAAACTCAATCATCTTGCCTCTCTCCTTTTCCGGTACCTGGTACTCTCTTTATCTATTATTCCAATGCGAAAACTAAGAATTATATCCTAAAAATTCCCTCTTCTCTTCAGAAGAGGTTTTTTTGTTCCTCTCCTTATCTTTCAAGCTTCGCTTGCTGGAGTTGGCACAGTGCATACTTGCCTGCTGCCGAAGCTTCATAGGGCGAGGTCCCTCAGCTTCTCTTGATAAGAATTATTCATATGTATATGAATACTATCTCAAACTTTTAAAATAATTATTACTCCGGATAAAATAAAAACCCTCTTCTTAAGAAAGAAGAGGGCAGCATTTATCAATGGTCCTCTTCTTATCTTTCAAGCCGCGCTTGCTGGATTTGGCACGGTACACAATGTCCGCTGCCGAGGTGTCATAGGGCCAGTCCCTCAACCTCTCTTGATAAGAAGAATTTTTATATTCGGTTATTAATATGTTATTACTTTAGCATGATGAAGAAAGGGTGTCAATCGTTATTTTGAAACTTTATTTCTTTCTAATTCTCGATCAATTATCTTCACTTTTTCCTTTTTGTGGATGACAAGCACTCCGATAAGTGCGATTACACCGCCAGCAATTGACAGGAATGCAGGGGTCTCTCCAAGCCATATCCATGCGATAACAAACGCTAGAGCTGGTGTGAGATACAAAGAGCTTGTTGCTTCGGAAGCCCCTCCCTTTGAAGCGAGAAATGCCAGCGCAATATAAGGAATGACCGTTGGAAAAAGTCCAAGATAGACGACACTGAGAGTAGATTCAGTTGAAGCCTTTAGGATTTCCCCTCCCAGTCCTGGAAGATAAATCATCATAAAGATTGTTCCTGCCCAAATTGTGAATGTTGTGAATTCAAGGAATCCGTATTTGTTAAAATACTTGGTCTGAAAAACGAAATAGACACTTTCCGAAACGGAAGCGAGCAAGACGAACAAAATTCCCGTTTGGATTTCGAAACGATCTCCCGTTCCAATCGAAATGATGGCTACCCCGGCAAAGCTTATGGCGGAACCCAACCATCTAACCCCGCCAAAACGTTCGCCTAAAAAAAGCGCAGCCAAGGCAGCTGAAAAGATCGGAGTCAGCGATACGATTAAACTTGCCGGTCCGGCGCTGACTGTTTGTTCCCCAATATTAAGAGCTGTATGATAAACAGTAAAACCAAGAAATCCGAGTATAAAAATAGCAGGAAGATCTCTAACATCAGGAAGGCGCATTCTTGTTACCAATGCAAAGACTGCCAAAGCAGCAGAGCCAATCAAGAGCCTTAACAGGGCAAGATGCTCCGGCGAGTATGATTGCAGCCCCGCCCGGATCGCCGGGAATGCAGAAGCCCAGAGCAATAAAATGGAAATGTGGGCTCCGATAATTATTAGCTTTCTAGCATTCACTTCCATCCCCCCTCCGCCAAATTTACCAGCCATTGTTTGTGTTGCTTTTCATGATAGTCAATAACTGCTACAATGTCCTCAACCAATGAGAAATGAATTTTACCAGCCAATTTCAATAAAGGCGGTTATAAAGATGAATTCAGAACGAGTGCCAAAGTATCAGCAAATTGTCGAGAGTATTAAAGAAAAGATCTCCAACGGCGAGTGGCCAATCGGAAGCAAAATTCCGAGCCAGCGGAAACTTGCAGAAGAGTTTGGAGTAAATAGAAGTACAATTATTACAGCGATTGAAGAGCTTGCTGCAGACGGATTAATAGAAGGAAAAACAGGCGTTGGCACAAGAGTCATCAATAATACGTGGACCTTGCTCGCCGCCAGACAGCCGACCAATTGGAATGAATATGTTCACACAGGCGTTCATAAACCAAGTGAGCAAATCGTCCAGGAGATTAACGAAACTGAATCTGACCCCACTTTTATCCAGCTGAGCAAAGGGGAGCTGTCACCGGAGATATTTCCGATCGAAACCATGAAAGACGTGCTTAAGGAAGCAGCAGAGGAATTGGGTGTGCTCGGCTATGAGGAACCAAAGGGATATCGGCCCTTGCGGCAGGCGGTCAGCGATTATTTAGCAGCGGCGGGAATCAATCTCTCCCCTTCCTCCATTCTCATTGTTTCAGGATGCTTGCAGGCCCTGCAGCTTGTCTCATTAGGCCTTTTGCAAAGAGGGTCACCTGTTTTTCTCGAAAAGCCTTCCTACTTATACTCTCTTCAGCTTTTCCGTTCAGCCGGCATGGACTTAAAAGGGCTGCCAATGGATGGGGAAGGCGTTTTGCCGGAGAGTATTTCTCTTAAGAAATACGAGAAAGGGAAATCAATTTTGTATACGATTCCCTGCTATCATAATCCTACCGGGATTTTAATGTCTGAGAAAAGGCGGCAGGAACTGCTCCATGCCTGCGGGAGAGAACAGCTTCCAATCGTTGAAGATGATATTTATCGCGAACTGTGGCTTGATAATCCTCCTCCTCCCCCTCTAAAAGCGATGGACAAAAACGGGCAGGTGCTATATATGGGGAGCTTATCGAAAACCTTAAGCCCTGGATTGCGGATCGGCTGGGTAGCAGCTCCTGAACCGGTCATTGATCGATTAGCCGATCTTAAAATGCAAACCGACTACGGCTCGAGCTCGCTTTCGCAAAGGGTTGCCGCCAAATGGCTGTCGAGCGGTCTTTATCAGAAGCATATGGAAACAGTCCGAGAGCAGCTGAGAAACCGGCGCAGGGCAGCCCTGGAATCAATGGACACTCACTTATCCGGTCTGGCGGAATGGAACTGTCCTGAAGGCGGGTTTTTCATCTGGCTTAAGGTTCCGTCGGATATTCCGATCCGAACACTGTACGGGCAGGCTTTTTCAAAAAAAGTACTGATGAATCCTGGAAGTATATACAGTGACGGCCCTAACCGCTACATACGGATTTCTTATGCGTATGCTCCTTTGGAGGCACTGAAAGAAGGTATTCGTATCCTAGGAGCGCAAATTAGAAGTTTTCTATGAAAAAGGTACCTAATCCGGTATCTTTTTTTATTTTGACAAGACTATTAAGGTGAAATTTATCCTATATGTCAAACAGAATAAGTCATGTATAATAATGGAAAAGTGCCATTTTTCAAAAAGGAGGGATGAAAAAATGATCATGACAGAAAACCACGCAGATCTGTTCGCAGATAAGGTAGAAGCGAGGAATTTGCAGCTGGCCATTCAGCACTCAAGCGATATAATTGCGCGAGTTACAAAAGAGGGAATTGCTTTATATGTCTCTCCTTCCTGTTTCCGGATGCTTGGCTATACCCAGCAGGAGTTTTATAAAAGCAGCCTTTATACATATTGCCACCCAAATGACCGGGATGTTTTGCGAGAGGCTTTTGCAGAGCTTGATTTGCTTACCCATAAACGGGTAACCTTTCGCTTCAGGCATCATGAGGGTCATTATTTATGGCTGGAAGCGAATTTTTCCGTTATTAATGAAGATAAGGAAATGATAGGCATTATCAGAGATATGACCCAAAGAATTATCATGGAAGAGGAGATTCTTGAAACACAGGAAAAGTACCGTTTTCTTGTTGAGTATTCTAAAGATACGATCGGAATGGTGACGCAAAAAGGCATTTGGACTTATATCAATAATGAAGGCAAGAAGCTCTTTGGATTCACCAGCAGCAAAGAAATGATCGGCACATCCCTCCACGACTATACTCCCTCTTCCGAACATTCCACCCTGGATGACTTTTTACAAACAAAACAAAGTGTGAATTTCGAGCTGAACTTGATCCGGACAGATAGCCAAACGAGGAAAGCCGAAGTCCAGCTGATTCCGACCACTTTTAAAAATAGAAAGGTTTATCAGATTATTATTAAGGACGTGACAGGCCAGAAGAAGACCGAAGAAAAACTGCAAAATGCGGAAAAGCTTTCGGTTGTAGGCCAGCTGGCAGCCGGAATCGCCCATGAAATACGCAATCCGCTGACAGCGATAAAAGGCTTTACACAGCTTTTAAATGAAGAAAGGCAGGGCGATTTTGCAGATGTCATCCTTACTGAACTGGAACGAATTGAAGATATCGTAAACGATTTGCTCGTACTCGCCAAACCGCAAATTACCGAAATGGAAGAAACCAACCTGGTTACGGTCGTTAAAAGTGTCATTACTCTTCTAAATAGCCAGGCGGTTATGGGAAATATTATGATAGAATTCACTCAAACACAGTCCAGTTTCAATGTGAAATGCGAGAAGGATAAAATCAAGCAGGTATTAATTAATATTATTAAGAACTCCATTGAAGCGATGCCTATGGGCGGAAAAATAAACGTTGATATCCGGCAGGACAATAATTTTGTCATCATCAGCGTTGAAGATGAAGGGATTGGCATCCCTGAAGAGCGCCTTGCCAAATTGGGAGAACCCTTTTACAGCACGAAGGAAAAAGGGACAGGCCTGGGCATTATGATTTGTAAAAAGATTATTAAAAATCATGGCGGAAACCTTTATATTCACAGCAAGGAAAATGAAGGGACGACCGTGAGGATTACGCTGCCGCTTGTATAATCGTCACGGCAAATAGAAACCAGTGCCGAGCTGGCTTTCTTGAAGGACAATATCCGCTCAATCAGCTGAAGAAAAGTCCTTCATATGCGGCTTGAAGGACAAAGTCCAGTTTAGTATCTGATCATAAATTCCTGCTCTTCCTGGCTGCCGCCAACATGCACCCGTTCTTTGTAAAAAATTTCATTCTCTGACATCAGCATAACCGTTGTGCTTCTTGTTCCATAGCCTTCACTTTTAATAAACATGGGTGACAGAATTCGTTCCCACTCCAGGGAAACGCCTGTTTTCGGTAGGAGTTCGTCAGGTGCGGGATCGGCATTTTGCAAAAGGGAGAAAAGCTGATCGGTTAAGCTCTCATCAGAGGACTCTGCTAATTCAGCAAGACCCTCCTTCCCTCTTTTCACCTTCGGCCACTCAGTGTTCAGCACATGATTGCTGACTCCGTATATCCCCGGCCCCAGCTTCTCCATTTTGTCTTCAACATTTGAGTAATAGTAAAGCTCATCCGCGTTCCCGGCAAGCAGATTATAGCCGGGATACCGCTGGCGGTTAGCAGCTGCTTTCTTCATAAATTCTTCAGGCTGGCCATTGCCTTTTAAAAAGCCAGCTACAAGCTCTCCTCTTGACCGCTTCCCTTCTGTTATTTCTTTTGGATCACGATAATTAGTCAAGGCAGCGAACCTTCCACCCTTCGTCACACCCATCCAGGTGCCCATTTTGCTTAAATCCCGTCCTGCCAGGATATTCGGATGATCTTCCCAGAAATGTGCCGGTGCGGTTGGACGCTCGTAAAACTCATCCCGATTGGCTGCAACCACCAGCTTGTACTTTGGATGCATTTGGTAGGCAAATAGAATTAAACACATGAACTGATCACTGCTTTCGTTTGTTTTATTGCTTTTATTGTACCTTTTGGGAAGGGAAGAGTAAAAAGGCGGAATTGGATAGGAACAACCTCTTATAAAAGCTAGGAGAATTGTGTTAGATGTTAGGTAAATTTAGCAATATGCTAGATAAAATTGAAAACATGTTAGATAAACTCTGGTTTATGCTAGGTAAATTCAGAAAGATGTTAGATAAATCGTTAATTATTCCAACTAAATGATCAAAAAGATTCTCCCTGAATAAACATACTCCCCCGCATGAAAAATAGAGGGTGTCCCAAAATTTGCACCCTGTTGATTGGAGCGGAAGGGGCGAGATCCTTGAAAATGCATCCGCATTTCCTTCGTGCGGTGTTGATTCAAGGATGCTTATTCAAAGTCCTGCGGGAGAAGCGAGTCAGCGGGAGACCCCGCAGGTGCGAATGCACCGAGGAGGCTCCCGGACCGCCCGCGTTCGCTGAGTCCCTGGAGCGGAAATCAACAGGCCAAATTTTAAAGAGCTATTGCCTTACCAAAAGAGGGTGTCCAAAAGCAATACTTTTGGGACACCCTCTTCCAAATTTTATTTAAGTAACTGCCTCTTCCTTCGCTGTCTTCCTCGCCTTTAAGAATCGGACGGTATTTAAAACAATCGTTTTTGTAACAGCGTAGGTTGGGATCGCTAAGATCATGCCGAGAATTCCAGCTAAATTGCCCGCTACCAGCAACAGGATAATGATGGTGGCTGGATGTGTGTTCAAGGTTTTTCCCAGAATAAGCGGGGAAAGTACATTTCCTTCAATCTGCTGTGCAATGACGATGACCACCACAACGAGCAATGCCTTCGTCGGCGATTCGAAAAGCGCAACGATAACCGCAGGTGCTCCGCCGAGAAACGGCCCGACATAAGGGATGATATTGGTGATCGCCACAATAAGCGCCATAACGAGCGCGTACGGCAGGTCAATGATTAAGTAACCGATGAAAGACAATGTCCCAACAAACAAAGCGACTGTAATCTGGCCTTGGATGTAGGAAGAAAGCGTCTCAGCCGTTTCTTTTAAAGTCTTAACACCCTCTGCCCTGTAAGAGGTTGGGATAAACTTTGAAACGGCTGCAGGAAATTTATCACCGTCTTTAAACATGTAAAACAGCAGGAATGGCACTGTCACAATGGTGATCGCAATATTTGTAACCAAGCTGACGATCCCAGCGACCCCTTCCGTTACACGGCTTGGCAGCGTATTGGCGTATTCCATGATCCGTGCTTCGATTTCTTCAATTGATATGTAATCCTGTGCCATAAACCATCTGAACTGCTCAGTATTTGCCATCGAGTTAATAAACTCTCTGGTTGTACGGGCATATCCAGGCAGATCATTGAATAATTCTGTCACCTGCCTGCTGATAAGCGGAGCCAGGTTTCCAATGACCAGAACCACAAGCCCAATGACAGCTGCATATATGATTAAAATGGCAGCCGTCCTTGGAACCTTGTACCGCTGCAGCAATTTTACAAGCGGATTTAATAAAAAATACAAAAATCCTGAAATAATGATCGGAAAAAACAATGTTGATACAAAAATACCGACCGGTTCAAACAGGAAGGAAATTTTTGTTGATACATAGATGATCGTTAAAATGATCAGTAATTGCAAAGTCCAGTACTGCAGTTTTTTCTTGGCCACAATGTCACCTTTTTTCCTTGTATTGGTTAAATAAAGAATACCATATTCAAGTTGAATTCTACTATTGCGAGGTTAGTTTCTATATGTCCTATACGTACAGCTTTTCTAAAAGGTTTCAGAAATAGACTAAAAAAGGCATCCCTATTGGAAGGAATGCCCTTACTCGCTTTTTTATCGAGCAGTATACATATGTGTGTTTAAGGAACGGTTATCCGTAAAGGTCGTCTGCACTCTTTCGCGCTGTTCTTCGTCAACCTCGACCAGTAAGAGGATATGGCCTTCTTTCACAAATTTTTCATACTCTTTCGCGTCATTTTCCGGTATGCCCGCTCCAGTCAGTGCACCGACAATGCCGCCGCCCGTTGCTCCGATAGCAGCTCCGCTTAATGTTGTCGCAAGCGGGCCAGCTGCAGCAAGAACACCAATTCCAGGGATACTGAGTAATCCAATCTCTGCAATCAGGCCGGCAATTCCGCCTAAAACCCCGCCTGTGCCAGCTCCTATACCGGCGCCTTTTCCAGCGTTTGCTCCACGATTTGACCCTTCGTCCATCACATCAACATCTGTGCGGTCCTCAATTTCTTCCAATTCATCGTCATTTTTAGCTAATACCGAAATATCATGAGGGTTAAACCCGCTCTCTTTTAATCTCTCAATCGCACGTACTGCTTCTTCAGAATCTCTAAATACTCCGCCTACAATTGTTTTTTTCATTGTTAATTCCTCCTTTGCTTAGTTCAATAGGAGTACGATTTTTTGCTACATATAATCCATACCCGTCAGATATTGAGGTAAACATCCGGGGTCGGGTACAGAAAAGGGAGCTGCAACAGCAGCCCCTTATATAGCTTTTAAAATCAAATCTTAATTTTCATAAACTTCCGGAATAAGAAGTAGTTAAAAACAAATTTTTTTCATTATTTATTTTCATTATTTAACGGAATAATATCTTTTTTAATTAAATCGACTATAATTATTCCAGAATTAAGCGGAAAAGTGTTCAGCCGATCTTCAATAAGCGCACCCGATTGTTGAAGATGCAAAATAAAGACAAAGATCTGTATTCTGGATAGACTTTATTTCCATTATTCTTTATAGCCCTGTATCCATATATCTTTTTTATTATTTCTTTTGTATAGATAAAGCAAGGGCAAAAAATATCTCATAACATACTCATATGCTGCATTGCAAATCTAGGATTTTTTTATCTATCCAAACTTCTTTTATTATCATTTTGAATGTTGTGTGGTAAATTCCATTTAAAGTAGACTGATAATAACCTAAAGAAAACGATTACGATTAAGAGTAAAATTGTGGAATAGGGACCACGTATCAAATCTAAACCAATGGTAAAACCTGCAAATGCTGCCCATAAGGCATAAATTTCTGAACGAAAAATCATTGGTTTTCGACCTGCAAATACATCTCGTATCATCCCGCCACCTGCTCCTGTCATGGTAGCTGCTATGATTACGGCAATAAATGGAGCATCAATCGAAACTGCATAGTTTGCACCTTGAATAGCGAATGCCGCCAAACCAAAAGCATCGAAAAATACCACCCACTTTTTTAAATGGTCAATCCATTTATTCGGCAAGATAAAAACAATGGTCATAGCAAAAAAAGCAATTTCAAATAAATAATCTTGCTTCCAAATATTTTCAATAGGTATTCCAATTAATAGGTTACGAACAAGACCTCCTCCGAATGCTGTCGTAAACCCTAAAACGTAAATTCCTACTATATCATAATCCTCTTCCCTTGCGATAAGGGCACCACTTATAGCGAAAGCAAGGGTGCCAATGATGTTAAGAACTTCCCATGTCAAAGCGCCCCCACCTTTCTCTAATGGTCCCATTTATTGTCATAAGTCAAAAATTCAACCGTAATAACCGAAGCAAGTGGGCATCTATACCATACCTTACAGACAATTCTATTCTTTTTCCTAATCTAACTCATAATAACCGCACACAACATATCCCACTGCCTTTGCTGCCACAAGAAGGGCATCTTCATCGATATCAAATTTAGGATTATGATTAAAATAAGGTTTTTCTACTCCTTTAGGTGTACACGCAATGTAAAAGAAGCAGGAAGGGAATTTTTCAGCATAATAAGCAAAGTCTTCAGATGGCGGCATTGCTGGAAATTCCTTTACTTCTTTAATATCTTTATCATTTGCATTCTTGAGAAACTCAGCAACCTTTGCTGTTACTGCAGGATCATTATATAAAGGTGGATAATCATTCGTATAGGTTAGATCACATGTTACACCAAATTCTTCTTCAAGTCCTTTTACAAGACGTTTAACTTCTTTTTCAATGGTTGCTTTTGTTTCAACAGTCATATAACGGATATCACCTTCAAGCTCTACACTGTCTTTAATGACATTGAATGTTCCTTTTCCATCAAAAGAACCAATCGTAATCACACCAATATCAAAAGGACTTAATCGGCGGCTAATAATCGATTGAACGGCTGTAACAAAATGAGCACCAGCCACAATGGCATCATTCGCTAGATGTGGTGAGGAGCCATGCCCGCCTCTACCATGAATTTTTAATTTCATATAAGCCCTGCCGTTAAAGGAAAATCCAGCGTGATATCCAACAACTCCTGCTGGGGCCATTGGCAACAGGTGGATGCCAAATATATTATCTAAATCGTCAAGTATGCCGGAGTCTACAATACTTTTTGCCCCGCCTGGCGGAACTTCTTCCGCATGCTGATGAATAATTTTGATTGTACCAGGAATTTCATCTTTTAATTGAATGAGGCAATCCGCTAAGACTAACAAGTAGGCTGTATGGCCATCATGACCACACGCATGCATAACACCTTCATTTTTTGATTTAAAGGATACATCCGTTTCTTCAACGATGGGAAGCGCATCAAAATCAGCACGAATACCAATGTTTTTTCCAGGCTTTCCACCTTTAATGGTCACGATAATTCCGTATCCATTGCCTACATTCGATTGAACTTCTACGTCCTTTCCTTTATAAAAATCGATAATATATTGAGCTGTCTTTTCTTCTTTAAAAGAAAGCTCAGGATTTTTGTGCAGATGCCTGCGAATATCAATCATTTCATCTTTACGGGATTCTAGCATTTCCATTAATTTACTTCTCATAATCTCTTCACCCTTCATTATTTTTCGAAAACGCCACTTAATGTGGCGTTTTACACTTCCAACTGCTAATTATTCTGCAATAGGGTGCCGGTTGCTGCCAGCCGGTTTAGAAGCATTAGATGTTTTACCGGCATCTCCTGGCACCATAAAGATGATAGATAATATGGAAAGTATACCGAATATAACGTTTACGATAATACCTATTGAAGCCGCTGTTTCAAGATTTCCATTCGCTGCGATTGCACCGTAAACAGCTGCAGAAATCGCGACGCCGAATGCACTGCCAAGTGAGCTTGCCATTTTATAAACTCCAGCTGCTTCACCGACTTTATCAGCAGGAGCATTAGATACAGATGTATCTGTCGATGGAGTAGCATATATTCCAAGTCCAAGACCAAATAGGGCAAATCCAATGAAGACGATGATCGTATAAGTAAGGTCAGGTAAGAAGGTTAAGCCCATCATCGCCACACCTACTGTCGTAATTAGGGCACCCCAAATCATTGGTGATTTGGCGCCTACTTTTTGTAATATTTTCTCTCCGACACGAATCATCGCAAGCACTGCTACTAAATAACCAAGTGATAGCATACCTGATTGGAATGAATTAAATCCACGACCTACCTGTACATACGTATTGGCTACAACTAGTGTACCAGCAATCGCATTCAGCAAGAAATTGGAAATAGTCGCACCAGTATAAGGCTTATTTTTAAATACAGCAAAGTCAATCAGTACAATATCTTTACTTTTTTCAACTTTAATGAAAACAATCATCCCTATGATCGTGACAGCCAATAAGCCGATTGTAAGCGGGCTTGTCCATCCTAAATCTGAACCGTAATTAATAAATACATTCAAAGCAATCATTGTGATGATAAAAATAACTAAGCCGCTGTAATCGAATTTAAAAGCACCTGTTGATTTTTGTTTACTTTCTGGTGTTTCTTTCAGCAGAAACATACCAATTATTGCAAAGATGATAGAAAAGATAAAAATCCATCTCCACCCCATAGTTGTCGCGATTGCACCGCCGGCAAAAGAGGCAATCCCCGAACCGCCCCATGAACCGATGGACCAGTAACTTAGTGCACGCTGGCGATCTTTCCCTTCGAAATAAGCTTTCATTAATGCAATGGTTGAGGGCATAATACATGCAGCTGAAAGCCCTTGAATGATACGTCCAATAATTAATAATGCTGACCCTTGAGCTAGAACTAGGCAAAGTGAACCAACAATACTTAAAATAAAGCCGATGTATGCAATCTTTTTTCTCCCAATTTTATCGGCAAGTCCACCAGCAGCAACGATAAACATTCCTGAGAACAAAGCCGTTAAACTAATGGCAATGTTCACCGTTCCAAGTGAAATGCCCAAATCTTCTTGAACAGCTGGAACCACATTGACCATTGCTTGTGCAAATAGCCAGAATGTAATAACACCAAACACAATTCCTGTGATCATTTTATCTGTACCTTTATAACTTGTTTCCATGACTAAAACCTCCTGATCATTCAATAAAACCAACTGGAATATTCTTCAATATTATTGTGTTCTTCTTGTTAAATAATTTATGGCTAATACAAAAAGAATAAAATTGCAGGGTTTAACAGGTGAAACCATGAGATGGGGATCTTACTGACTGCTATTGCTGGATAAACTTCCATATCGTCTTTTTTCATTTGCCTTCCTCCTGAAGCTGCATATGGCCATCTAACTGTTTTCCACAAGTTAATTGTAAGACAGCTATCTAAAAATAGTGAGTCATTATTTGTCCATATTCCTCTTATAAAAAGTAAAATATTTCACTAATGTTGATTAACATCAAAAAAAGCAGGTTAATACTTTACTTAGCAGTCATAACCATACAAAAAAATTTTTCCACAAAAATGCAAAAAAGCCATTGAAGCCTCCTCGCAACAATGACTTTTTCATATAATCGCTTTTCTAATATCAAAAAAATGAATCGCATTAACCGTTAAATAGGAATAAAAAGACCATTCACTAGCAATCGTTTCATCAAATATCTCTAAATCCGGATGGCTTGATCTATTGATGTAATCAATAATTTCCCAATCTATTCCATGCCTGCTGTTTAAATTCCACCATTTCGTATATAAAGCACCGTGATCTTTATCAAAAATATGTTTCCGAATCTGATATTCTCCTGCTTCAAGGCCAGTAATTTTCACTAGAATCTCTTTATTTAGCTTTTGAAGAAAAGCTTCCTCAATGGAATAGTAAGGATTTACAGTATTACAATTCATAAGCACTAATTGATAGCCTCGATCATTTTGTGTCATTAAATAATCTGACCCTTGAGCAATTACAGTCCCATTCAGTCTATTAGCAAACATCATTGCAAAATATGCTGGCCGTTTCCCACTGAAATAATGAAATAATTCCAAGCCCTCAATACGAATTCTCTGACCTTTTTCTCCGCCTTCATGCAATGCAGTGTTAATCCAAAAGCCAATAGATTCCACTTCATTCATTACATCCAGAACACTTTTCAACACTAATGCAGCACGAAAAAAAAGTCCATTGGTAAAGCGTGTGTTTCCAGAAAGTGTGTTCCATGAAATCAGATGAAGCGGCTTCTCAATATGTTGCTTTTTAAGATATGATTTAATTTTTGCCGTTTTTTCTTTCAAATAATCTTTAGCCATGAAAAAGCGGTCATCACTCAATTCCTGAAAATCAATGATGTCATTCTGGTTGGAATGATAGCCAATAAAATCTATATGATTGCCTTCTGTTAACAGCCATTTATGAGGATCATTGGTTTTCTCCTCTTTAAAGGAGAATGGTAAAAACACACCTACATGAATGCCTGGGACAAGTTTTTTTAGTAAATGATACATTTTTAAATACACGCGTTTTAGTTCCATTGCTTCAGCAGCGGTATAATAGGGTTCATAAAAAAGAAAGTGCCATTTATTTAAATAGGATGCTCCGTATACTTGTAAACAATGCTTCATAAAACCATAAAGCTTTTGGAAATAATATTCTTCATTCTTGGAAATTTCTTGATATTCAATCCTGATAAAAAGAGAAAGTCCATTCTTTTTCATAAAATTCAAGGCAACATCTGATTTAAAGTAAGGTGAACTTGTTGCAATTTCTTCATCTGTTTCAATATCTGCTGTAATCGTTTCTCCACTTAATAAATGGCTAATTCCTACATAACTTAGACGCATTTCTTCTTTTGCCATCAGCACTTGGGATCTTACATCTTCTTTTAGCAGCTCTTTTAATTCTCTAATGATTAATACATGGTCAGGGCGGTATATTTTTCCTTTGATTGATTTTGAAACATTTAGCTGTAATTCTTCAAAACGTGACTCCGTATTACTATATGATTGATCATGTTTGGTTAGTACGGTTCCCAATTTAGCTAAAATTTCAGGTGAATTGATTAATGTTTCAGTATCTTCAATAGGAAAGCTTTGAAACGAATCAATCGGTTCTTTTGAATGTTTCTCACGGTAAACATGAGGTGTAACTCCGTACATTTCTTTAAAAAGACCCGTAAAGGACTTTGTATTCGCAAATCCATTTTTCATTGAAATTTGTGAAATCGTATCATTTGTATATAGTAAATCTTTCACACTATGCTTTAACCTGATGTTCATTAAAAAACGACTAAACCCCATTCCCATCTTCTGCTTAAAATACCGAGATAAATAACCTGTTGATAGATAGAATTTCTTTGCCATATCTTCTAAAGTAATAACTTGATGATAATTCCTTTCCATATACTCCACCATTTTTGTGAGTCGAAAATCATTTGTATCAATACTTTCAATGGCGGTTCCTTTTTGCTTAAACCGGCGAATCAGGATTAACAATATTTCACATATGTATCCCTGCATTTCAATTTGATAGCTCTCATCTCTTCTGCTATATGTAATCATTAATTCAACAAGCAATTTTCTCATTTTATCGAGCATTATTTCTCTGCCCATTTCTATTTCTTGAGAAAAGCAATCAAACCTGCTGTTTCGATATTCTGAATAGTATTGATCCATAAATGAATCTGAAATATTTAACACTAACACACTATTTGTTTGATTTCCTTGTGCTTGAAAAAGTTGGTTTCGATTAATGAGAAGCAAATCTTGTTCTTTTAATACATAAAAACGACTATCTATCTCAATCGTTAATTCCCCATCAATAACAAAGATAAATTGTAATCCTTGATTAACTCTTGGAGATAAGAATTGAATTTTCTTCAAAGAAATTTGAAAATCAGTCAATGGTTCATCCATCTAATCACCTCATGTTATTTTCTACCGAGAAGCCAAATATATCATTGCTGACTTTCTTAACAAGATTATATTGTTATAACGAAAAAATAAGTGTTAAATCATAAGTCTTTTACACGTGGATAAATTTCATAAAACTTTATAGCACAAATTTCAATATTTTAAATGGATTTTCACTTTATTTCTACTTTGCGTTAATAAAAAAGGAAACGCAGTCCCACTTTTCTTAACATTCTATTTTTAATACACTTTAATACCTATCATCAATCATTAATCAAACTTTATTATAAATTATCACACTTTATAAGAAACAGCACTTGCTCCATTAAATGGCCCTTTTCATGAAGAAAGACACCTTCCTTATTTCAGAAAAGCGCCCGATTGTGGAACAAGCACTAATAAAGAGCTTAAATACAAATAATTGTCTTTGTTAAACGGTTATAGTCCCAGATCACTTGGATCATGTTTCGAATTATGAATTAACTGGAGGAGTTTCTTGGATAAATGTATTCTGTCCTGCGGTGACCTGCCATGTTCCCTGTTCTTTGACCATCACATAAATAGCGAGACTGCACTGCCCGTTTTCTATCACTTTCCCTTCAGAGGTCGTAGGATATTGGCGAATATGTGCAATAGCTACATCTGGGCGCACAAATTTAATGCTTTCAACCTTGTAAAGAGCATATGAGTTGCTGAGTGGTCCGGCTAAGAGAATTTTGTGCGTTTCATTGATTTGCTCCCAACCTGATAGCTGGGTGCCGAAAACATTGACCCAGGTAGCATTTTGAGTGAAGTGACTATCTAATTTATCTGCATCATGTTGATTAAATGCTACCTCCATATTGGTGATTGTTTGGTGGATTACATCGATTTCTTGTTGCCGTTCCTCTCTTGAGTTATGAACATCAAAATCTTTAGTCATATTTATTTATCCTCCTGATTTAAGATTATAAGGATTAAAAATCATCAATTGTTAATTTGATATCTTTAGTTTATTAATTTAATGGAATTGTTACATCCAACAATGGCTGCATCTTCTTTCATTCTAAAGTATGATTATATCCATTGTTCAACAATACAGCTTGATAAGCCTTATTCAATTAAATGGCCCTATTCATAAAAAAAGACGCTGTACTTATTCCAGAAAAGCGCCCGCTTGCAGAATAACCATAAGATAAGAATAAGTTTCAGAAGTGGCTCCTAAAATAATAAGCTCACTTTTTAGTGATTCTGTCATATTGCATTTTGAACAACTTTAATAAATGAGGAATATCTTGCTCCCCTTTGATCCAAAAACTTACCCAGCCCGAATTGGGAAGTACATGATGTGGGTCCGCTAGTCTTGCTTGAATGAGTTCATCTCTAACCAATTTAGGAAAAGGAAAGTCAGCAAGGTTTTCTCCATGCAAATGACCTAATTCTTTATTTTTATAGCGAAATTCCACTCCTCCAAACCGATGTGGATGCTCGCTAACACCATTCCAGCTAAGAAGCTCCTGTCTTAATGATTCAAGTATCATTCGCCTCACCCTTTCTTAAAAATGTTTATCTACAATTCGTTTTGAATTGATATATCGTACTGAATTAAACAAATGTCAAAATGTTTTCGCAGCTTGAGCTGCTTTTCGAAGACCTTCCTCAATAATAGTTTCACTTTGATCAGGAAATTGATTGTGCCCTTCAATAACTACCGTTGTAATGTCTGTAATACCAAAAACGTTCAAATGATTCTTAACAAAACTTACAGCCATTTCAGAAGAATCCCCTTCTGCGTATACCCCGCCTCTTGCGTTCAATAAAGCCACTTTCTTATCAGGTAATAGACCCACTAAGCCTTCAGCTGTATACTTAAATGTTTTACGCGGGTGATGCATATAATCCAGATAGGAGTGTAGAACGGCAGGAACTGTTAAGTTCCAAAGTGGAAAAGCAATGATCAATTTATCAGTTGCGATAAACTGTTCTAGATACCTAGTAACAATATCTTGTATCGTCTTCTCTTCCGGTGTGAGTTCCATTCCCTGAGATGTTTTGAAATTTCCACTAATCATAACATCACCTAAATATGGCAATGTTTCTTTATACAAATCGAGTTCAATCACCGAATCATTTGGATGTGATGCTCTATAGCTTTCCAAAAATGCATCATACAAATTCCCAGTAACAGATCCTTGACGATTGTTCGCTTTAACAAATAAAGTTGTTGTCATTTTAATCTCCTCCAAATATGAGTAATAGTGAAACTTAATCTAAACTAACTTTAGCCTTCAAACTGGATGCTTTTTCTCTTTGCTCTGCCAAACTGAAAATAGTAAAATAACAGAATGCCTACATGTAAAGCAGTAAGAACGAGAAATATATTGCTGTAAATGATACCGTTTGGATAGATATTTGCAGGGTTCCAATGGTCATTGGAGCCAAGGTCCACCACCTTACCGTAAATCCCTGAAGCCATTCCCCCTGCGATGAAATTTAGCATTGATAAAAGTCCCATTCCCACTCCAGCCTGTTCCTTTGGCAAAGTCATTGAGACTGAATTGGACATCGCAATCACCATAAAGGTTTGCCCCACATTACCGAAAATCAAAAAGATAGCAATGAATACGGGAGATATTCCAGTAAAAGTTGAAAGCAAAATAAAACATGTCAATAACAATCCAGATGCAACAAAGTAGAGATAAGAATTCCCTTTTAAATCAGCAAGTTTACCACCTTTTCTCCCAAGTATTGCTGAGGCTGCTGCAGCAGGAACCATCGCAAAACCGATCCAGCTAGGTGACAACTGATGTACATGAGCCAAAAGCAATGGACTTAGAAAATAAAGGGAAAAACCAATTCCGCTGATTAGAAAAGTTATTATAAGTCTGAGAGCATAGCTCTTATTTGTAAAAAGTCCAGGTTGAACAAACGGATCTGAAACGGAACGAATTCGTGCTATGAATAGCGCTAAAGCGAGTAATCCGCCAATAGTAAACCACCACGTTCCACTTGTAACACCTAAAAGAAGCAAAGTCACTGTAGTCGCAAGCAAACCGCCTCCAACCCAGTCAAGTTTTCCGGGATCTCCCTTCTCTTCCCCCAAATTTTTACGATAAAAGGGCAACGTAATTAAAATGAAGAGAGGGATACAGAATAACCAGCGCCAATGCGCAACACTTACAATTAATGCAGAAATAACTGGACCAAGAGCACTGCCAAGAGCCAAACCTACGAACGCAGTACCCATTGCTGAACCTCTCTGCTCAGGAGGAAAGTAGCGCAATGGAATAATCATAGCTGTTGCTGGGATAGCAGCAGCTCCTACTGCCTGCAAGCACCTTCCGACAAGCACCATCCAGAAAGTTTGGGAGGCGAAGCCAAACAGTGAACCGACAGCAAAAAATATCAATCCAAATGTTAGCAAATTTTTAAGCTTATATCGGTCTGCCAGCTTCCCGTAAATGACCGTTCCTATCCCGTAAATTAAAGCATACGATGAAGTGACCCAGCTCACCTGAGCAGTAGTAAGATCAAAAGCTTTACTAATTTCGGGAAGTACGAAGTTAAACATCAATACGCTCATTGCTGAAAGGACAAGTGTGAACATCACAATACGCATTAATTTTTCTCCTGTTTGTTGAGATACTTCCTTTTCCATTCTCCAGAACCACCCTTCAATTAAATCTTATTTAACAAAGATGAATTGTCTGTCTGTACTGACTGTCATAATGTTGGTAGAAAAACTAGGGAGTTAAAGCCCTAGTGAATGTTTGCACACTCTCCATTATAAATGTCTCTAAAGACACGTTTGGAAAGTTATCATTGGAATCTAGGTTGTTCATAAAAGCGCCGAAATTAAGCATCATGAACGACAACGCCTGTAACTCTGGGTTTGTTCGAATCAGCTTTCCTTTTTCGTACATTGTCATAAAGTAATTAGTCAAAATCTCCAGTAATTGTCGAGGGTGTTTTTGTGTTCTTTCTCTAAACCCGGGTAGATTACCTTCCTCCTTGATGCTGATCATAATCATTTTCCGGTTACGATTCATAATTTCATGATATGTTCGACTGATCAGGAACAAATCTGTTTGCAAATCCCATAAGAGCTTCTCGTTAAAAAGTTTTGTTATCTCTTCAGCATAATGAAAACGGTCAAACGCCGTTTCGAGAAGATTTTGTTTGCTTCCAAATCGGCGAAACAGCGTTTTTTCACTCAAACCTGCCAAAGTAGCGATTTCCTGGGTAGATACACCATTGTAACCTTTCTCCGCTATTAGATCGATGGCTGCTAACAGCAGCTTATCATCGTTGCTTAAATTATTACTCCAGCTCATACTCTCATCCTCCCCACCGACAGTCAGTAATGACTGTCATTCGATTGTATTTTATTCCATCCGTTATAAATTTGTCAAGATAAATTTCACCTTTAGTACTAATAAAATGATGGAGCGACTGAAAAATGTTGCCATGAAATAAAGTTTGATCAAAAACACCCGTATTTTAGGGTAAATAAAAGAATCCATTTTGAAAAAAAGATTTATCAAGACCTAAATCATAAGAAGTCATAAAAAATAAAGATCGATATATATTAGACATGACTAATATATATCGATCTTTGACGTTTTCCCACAATCGCGCCCTATTGTTGAAGATCGAATAACGATGTAAAAGCTTCACAGCTGTTTCTATAAAATCACCCTAATATTGAATAATTAAGGTGCAACAAGTTCAACTTTAATTCTATCCGGGTCTTCAAAGAAAACTGCATAATGATCGTCTCCCCCCGCAAATGGATGCTGGTTTGTATAAAGAACGTTTATTCCGTTATCTTTTAATTTCATAGTCATATCATCGACGTGTTCTCGTGAATCTGCGTGAAATGCTAAATGATTTAAACCTACTCGACATCTATGATATGGAACGTCAAGAAACCGTTCTTCTGTTTGTACAAAAACAATATAAGTATCTCCTATTTTCCAACTTTGTCCACTTTCCCATTCTTGGAAAAGATTATACCCTAATTCTTCAAGAAACCAGCTCCAAATAATTGTGATTGTAGCCGCAAGCGGAAATGAGAACACTCATGTCGGCTGGCCAGCTGCTTATGATGAAGTTATTGCCGTTGGTGCCGTTGACCAGACATTAGGACGCGCCGGATTCTCTAACTTCGGTAAAGAGCTTGATATTGCCGCTCCTGGTGTGGATACTTACTCAACATATCCTATTAGCAAGTATGCAAAGCTTTCTGGTACTTCAATGGCAACACCGATGGTAGCTGGAGTCGTTGCGTTGGTTCAGGCATACACTCGTAAGACTGGTGTAAAGGCAACACCGGAAGTCATCATGAATATGATTAAACAGCGTTACGTTGACCTTGGCGATATGGGTAGTGACGCAATGTTCGGTAACGGACTGGTCAATATCTACAAGCTGATCAAAGGACAGAGCGTTCGATAATCAAAAGATAAGTCTCCTTCGGGGGGCTTATTTTTTTTATATATAAGAAGGAGTGAAAAGGATGTATATTGATTATGAAATACGAAAGAGAGTGGAACAAGAAAGACAACGTATTATTGAACTTTTAAAAGGAAAAGGGATTACCCAACATTCAGATGGCGTAAGAATAGAAGAATTACCCCTTTTGCCATTAAATTTAATGGAGAATAAGTTGGTAATGACTTTAATGGAAAATGATTTATTAGAAGATATAAAAGTAAGAATAGGTTGTTCAGTTAAAGATTATTTTGCGGGAAAAGGCGATACAGTGCTTGCCTCTTGGAGTATTGAATGGATCGGTTTTACTGTAGGAAGTCCATATAAAATAAAAGGCATAAGCCCATCAAAAAATTTAATAATAGAAAATGATAATGGAAAAACGTTACAGTATGATCCTGTGCATTTCTCGCCAGTTATTAATGCCCATTCCGGATTAAAGAAGCAGGTTCAATAAAAACCCTTTATTTATTAATTTTATATGTACATTCCCCAATGAGGTCAGATAAAAATACTATAATAGGAAATTGATAAATATGGAGTGGTTAGCTTGCATCATCAACCAATTAGAGCATGGGCGTTACTTTCTGACATAACTAAGGGCAAGGCAACTATTTACGATTTGGCTGCAGAACTTAGACGGCTAGGTTTAAACTTTTCATATTCGGAATTACTGGAGAAAACGCGACCAAAAATTAATTCACGTATTGTCCAAAGAGGTGGATACTATCCAACCCCATTAAAGGAATTGCAATTGATTTTGCCACATCTGGCCGTAAATGCATCAGAGGTCACACCATTCATAAACGCATATGATCCATGCTGCGGAGAAGGGGAAGCCATTCATTGCCTTGGAGAACACATTAAAACCAAGACGAAGGCAGAGGTCACTACATTTGGTGTCGAATTGGAGAGAACTCGATGTGAAACAGCAGCCACTGTATTAAAACATGTCGTAAACGATGGATACGAAACGGTAAGGACGGAAGCGAAATATGGCGTCATGTGGTTGAACCCGCCATACGACGATGTTTTTAAGGAAAGAACAGAGCTTGTATTTTTAAAAACATTGTCTAGCACATCCAAGAATGTCCTGCAACAGGGTGCTTTGCTGATGTTCTGCATTCCGCAGCATGTCCTAAACGACTGCGCGCCTATCCTGGGCAGCCGGTTTAAGGATGTGAAGGTTTATCGCTTCACCGATGACAATTTCCCAGTCTATGACCAGGTTGTGGTTTTTGCGTATTTCAAAAAGCCAACCTATCAGGAACAAAGGGAAACCATCGAATAACTGAGTAGCTTCTATTAGCTGGTTTAGTATAATAAGAATAAAGCTGCCTTTATTGGCAGCGGGATCCACATCAGAATACATCAACAATCTTGATTAAATCCCATACTTCCTTTATTAGTTTCCCATCAAAGTTAACTTTTCGAAGTAAATCTTCAACATCTTCTCCTATGATTTCACTTGCAGAATCATCGAACTTCCAAAACATAAAGTGACCTGTTCCACAACCGATATAATAATTTTCTTCTCTATAAATAAAGTGAATTTCTCTTCCCATCTTTAAATCTTCAAGAAATTCTTCAAAGCTGTAATCCATTAAACTTAAACTCCTTTATTGAACTCTAGTTCAGCTATACTGACCCTAAATCGAAAAAAATGAATTTAAATCTTTTGGGGAAACCTGGTCAGAATTTTCTTTAATCCTTTTATAAACTGATCTACATATGTTAAATCTGTTTTGAATTCAAACTGGAGTTCTGATCCCCATCCAACAGGGTATTGTACAAACCCACCTATCCCAACATTTTTCATTGAATCCAAACTAAAGGTCAACTTAAAATAGGGCTCAGTAGGTTCAATTATTACTTCTTTTTTGTGTAAAGCTGAGAAAGAGCGTAATTCCTGAAGAAAGAAATTTATTAAGCGTCCCTCAAAAATAACTTCATCAATTTCAGCTTTAAATGCGGGAATGGTTAGAGTGATTTAATTTCTATGCCAGTCTCCATCATCTACGTTATCTGCTTGAGGATAAGCATAATTGTAACTACAAATTTTGAAAGAAGACATTCCATCTTGTGAACGTAATTCTGCAAATGGAAAATGCGAAAAATAATCATACTTTATAGAAATTCCTACCTTCCAAGCTACAGGATATTTCCAACCTTAAAAAGTTTATATATTAATATTCCACATAAGAGAGTAGTTTCCTTGTTCAACTAAACTCCTTAGCTTAAGGACATTTCTTTATCACCTTTTCCATGTACAATGACTGAATGTATTTGGCAATTAAAAAATGTCTGTTTATGGCAGTATGTTTTTTGAATGTAAAAAGCCCAAAATATACATAAAATGAATGAAAACTTGCATATTTTTGGCTTATTTATAACTTGGGATATTGAAGAAAAGCGCTCGATTGTTGAAGATGGTTTTTTTATTGGCGTGGTGCAAATAACATTACGGATACTCCAGCTAAGCAGATGCCAGCACCTACCCAATCATATAAATCAGGTGTTTTTTTATCAATTCCCCATCCCCATAAAACAGATAAAACTATAAATACTCCACCGTATGCAGCGTAAATTCTTCCGAATGATGGAAAGGTTTGAAATGTGGCAATAACACCGTATAAGGTTTACGCTATTCCTCCACCTATTCCCCAATAATATGGCTTACCTTCTCTTAACCATATCAAATAACCTCCACCAATTTCAGCCAATCCTGCAAGGATAAACAAAACTATTGGTTAAATAATTTAAACCACTTCCTATAACGGCATTGTATATAACAAATTATACCTTATTCTTATTGCATTAACCTTCCCGGTTCTTTAAGTACATAATTTCACAATCTCATTTAAAATTTAGCATAAAGTAATTTTTTTAAAGGAGTTGTTCCACAATCTGGCCCAATACATGAAAAGGCGCGTTCCTGAATAAACGCGCCCGATAGCGGAAGATCGAAGGTAAAATCCTATTTAATCTGTGTTTTACCGATACCGACGTCTAGACTCTTGAATTGGATAGTCATTTGCACTCATGTCCCTACGCTTCATTAGACCCTCATCGTCGAATTCCCAGTGTTCATTTCCGTGTGTTCTCATCCATTGATCGCTTTCAGCATCCCGCCATTCGTATTCAAAACGAACAGATATACGATTTTCCGTGTAACACCATAGCTCCTTCATCAAACGATAATCAAGTTCCTTATCCCATTTTCGCCTAAGAAATTCCTTAATAGCTTCTCTACCCTTAAAGAATTCGGTTCGATTTCTCCATTGTGAATCAGGGGTATAAGCTTGAGCTACAATTTCAGGATCTTTAGTGTTCCATGCATTTTCTGCTGCTTTCACCTTTGCAAGAGCGGTCTCATGAGTGAAAGGTGGTTTGATGGATTTTGACACTTTATATCTACTCCTTTTAAATTAACTATTTACAATAGCAGCTAATGGTTAGTATAAAGGTTTTTAAATACCTATAAATAGGTTATAATGTGGTTCATTTCAGTTACTAATCGAAACCATCAGGAGGAAAAATAAATGTCAGAGAATGAAATTTTCCCATTTATCATTAGATCCTGTAAATACAGAAAGAAGAAGAATTTCGACTCTCTGTTATAAACTTTTCCATTGATACATTTGGAAAATTCATATCGGAAACTAAGTTGTTCATAAATGCACCAAAGTTCATCATAAGGAGGGAGAATGCTCACCTTTCACCTATATATAGTAGTTTTTATCGTAAAGTTTTTAATGCACCGCTCCACGCAATAGTTTGATCTAACATTGCATTTACATTATCAAGGTGTAATTCAGCTGGCTTAAATGTCCTGAAGTTTTCAAAGTCTGTAAATAATGATAAAGTCGGATGTACACGAACGTCCGCTACTAGTAATTCGCCTAAGATTCCACGTAGATGTTCAGCTGCACGGGCTCCACCCGTTGAACCATAGCTTACAATCCCCGCTGCCTTATTGTTCCATTCATTTCGAGCTGAATCAAGTGCATTTTTTAATGCTCCTGTAATGCTGTGGTTGTATTCTTGCACAATAAACACGAATCCATCTAAGCTAGAAATTTTTTCTGACCAATCTATTAATCCTGGTTCTTTACCAGTACCTTCTCCTACAAATGGCAATTTAAAGTCTGCTATATCTACAATTTCATAATTTGCATCCCCTCTTCTATCAGCAATTTCTTTTATCCAATTTCCTACTTGTGGACTTACACGTCCTTGACGCGTGCTCCCTAAGATAATTCCGATGTTTAATTTTTTCACTGTTTTTACCTCCTCATTAATTGATCCACCAAATCCCATCCAAAGTTGAATATTCTATTCTACCTACGGTCAAGTATCACTCCTGTGATACAAGCATTACATGAATGGGGAGTATCACATGTAAAACATATGATCAAGCTATATAGAGCAGAACTATTAAAAGTGAACTAGCTGAGAATTAAGTGTATTGAACTAAAGTGCTGTTGGTTTATAAAAAGCTTGATTAAAAGTACCTCTAATAACATTAATTTTTCAAATATAAAAGAGCCTGCTTTGAAAAAAGATTGATCAAAACAGGCTCTTAATATATTATGTGAGGGCGATTTTTATAAAAAAAGAGTTTGACTATTTTCTGTCTGTGTTGTTCAACAAGTGCGCCCGATTCTTGAATATACTAAAACGTAATGTTTGCCCTACTGTGCAACATAATTAATAAAAAAATTAATTTGTAATATTTTTTGATTTACTACTAATCCTAACTTTTGGAGGTGACAAAAATGAAAAAACAAGAAAAATCAAAAGATATTGGCCAAAAAGCCGATTCAATGAATCCTGTGAATCAGGGGTTAAACTTAGTTGCTCAAGTAGTCAATAATGCTACCGGTATTGACAAGGGGAACGATGGTAAAATCAATAAAAATGATTAAAATTGAACGCCTTTTGGGCGTTTTTCTACCAGGGACAATTCCTTGTTTAAAAATTGCACCCTGTTATTTTAAGTGTAATTATTTACAATTTTACTGCTACAATAAAAACGCCCTTCCAAGTACGAAGGGAGTTTTCTGTGTTATTTAACTTGTTCAATGAAATAAAATTGGAAATTTTCTATTAATTAACATTCAAAAAACTAAAGAAAAAGTATAGAAAAGAAGAAGTAGCATTTCTTCTTCCCCCTAAAAATATACAGTTTTTAAGCAAGAGTTATATTCTTTGTTACGCAACTTGCTTGAAAATTATCATTAATTGTAAGGATACCTTGAACAATGAATGGTACTCTAAGCACTAGGTTTTTAGTTTCAAAATCGAAGTCAGCTTTAAAATCACACTCCCCACACTCAACAGTTGAAGAGATAAGTGCACCAGTGGAAACGTTATAGATAACGGTTAAACAAACTGGTTGAAATAAATCTGATCGAACACACGGCATTCTATTTCACCCCTTTATTAGTTAATACATTAATAGGAAATGCAAAATGGACAGGCTTGGTAAGGGCAAATGGGGAAAAATAACAAAATGTGTAAATGTCAGGTTTATTCAATTAAATGGCCCGTTTGTGGAATAAGAAAAAAACAAAAAAGCTCACCAAATCGGTAAGCTTTTTTTGCTTAATATTTTTCTATTCCGCTATGAACAGAATCCGGATTTTGAATGAATTCCAGTTAATTATGAAAAATGACAAAATCAAACCGCTTCGCTATCCCACTTTTTCTCATCCTGCACAAACAGCAGTCCGAGCTCGTGGTGGTCACCTTCGTAAAGAGCCCGCTGAACGAAGCGGATTTGGCCGTTTACGTCGATGACTTCAAGCTTGCAGTGCGCCCCGTTCTTTTGCAGCGCTTTATAGAATCCTTTTTCATCCTGAATTTTCACGCCGTTTACTTTTGTGACGATTTCACCAACCTGAAGAGCCATTTTATCCGCGGGCGAGTCCGGCACAACTCCAAGAACCATGATACCCTGATTGCGTTTGGAAAAATAAAATGGTGCATGGTCCTCTGACATACGCTGGCGAAGGGATATAAATTCTCGTCCGATAATCGCCAGTGCTACAACCCCGACGGCTGCAAGCGGATACCAGTAACCGGCCGCTGACAGCAGCAAAAGCAGCATGCCGAACACAATAATCCTTTGGCCAAGAAGCTTGACCGCTTCCTTAGGAAGGGTTCCCTGGATTCGCTGATAAAAGCCGATAGCGAACGGCGCCAGGAACAGCGAATAGGAACTTCCGCCAATCTCGAAAACCGGCCACCATTCCAAGTGCACCTGCAATGCTTGTCCTGGAATGAGCAGAAAAACAGGCACCATCCATATTCTTTTTGCCTCATGGATGCCGATCGTTTGCCCGCGCTTGCTTTTTACCAGTTTTGGAGATGTTCCTTTCCGGCCATTCTTTAAGATTAGGAAACCCTCAACGATTACGAGCAAGGCAAGGAGAATGGCAATGGCTGGAAAGATCGACTCTTCTGTATTTGTCACCGATTTTGCGAATGATGGCAAAGGCCATTGTTGTTCAATGGCAAACATCGTCGCAAAAAAGGCGAACCCCAGTGTATAAACCGGCGCCATCCATCTCACTTTTGTCGTGAAGCTCCATAGGAAGGTGAGGGCAGCTGTAAAGACAATCGTTTCCATTGGGATGACCAATCCCGCCCCGACCACAACGATTGAAAGCACCATACCGGCCAGTAGCCCAAGCGGGATGAGCTGCCTCAGTTCAAAATAGGCATTCTCCGCCCTGACCGAAAAGTTTTTCCGCTCCCGCTTCACACGGAAAACTCCCAGGTATGCCGCCACAAAAAAGAGAAAATAAAACACCGGATTTAATAGCAGCTTCCCCGTTCCTTTCAAAAACTCAAAAACCCACTCCTCAACCAAACTTGCCACCAGCCTCTATAATAGAATTTCACAAGAAATTATGTATCAACCAGACAGATCTATTACTCTATATTCTACCAAACCCCCCACCCAAAGCCTATCACAAACTCACCCAAAAACAAAAATAGCAGAAGGAAAAATCCTCCTGCTTAAAAACGGGTACCAGGTACCTAGAACAGTTATATGAAACGATTAATGGAAATTCGACAAAATTCGGGTGGTACCTGGTACCATAACTATTTCGCGATATACCTCAGTGCGGTTTGCAGCTGGAGGTCGTTTTGTTCTTTTTTCATTTCTTCGATGGCGGTTTGTTCAAGGGCAGATGCTGTTTTCTTGTCGATTTTGCCGGTTGGTTCCAGTCCTTTTTGCTGTTGGAAGGCTTTGACGGCAATGGCTGTCGATTCACTGAAATAGCCATCTTTGCGGCCTGGTGCGTATCCCAGTCCCTCCAGGATTTCCTGTGCATTTTTCACTATTTCGTTATTCATATCCATCGTTAAAGGCTTTTCCACCTGCAGCGGGTGTGTGTGATAGATGTCAGGCTGTTTGACCTCCAAGGTTGGATTAATGCCTTCTTTATGGATCCAGTTTCCATCCGGTGTCAGCCATTTAAATAATGTAAGTTTTATATTGCTGCCGTCGCCCATCGGCACAGGCTGCTGGACGGTTCCTTTTCCAAAGGTATTTTCCCCGATTAATGTATATCCTTGGGCTTCCTTCAAAGCACCGGCAAGAATTTCCGATGCTGATGCACTGCCTTTATCGACTAATACAGCGATTGGATAGTCTTTTGCCTTCTCCAGTGTAGAGAAATATCTCATCTTCTCCCCGTTTCGCTTCTCAATTTGCAGATAAGGCTTTTCGGAAGTCACCAGTTCTTTAAGGATTTCCTGCACAGATGAGAGCAGGCCGCCCGGATTTCCGCGCACATCAATGACGAGTCCCTCAATACCATCCTTCTCCATCTCCTTCAACTGCTTCGCAAATTCCTTGGAGGTGTCTTCTGAAAAAGAGGTAATTTCCGTATAGCCAACCTTTTTGCCGCCCTGGTTTTTGATTTCAGAGTATACTGTGATTTGAGGAATCTCGTCCCTTTTGACCTCGACAGTTAATGGCTCCTTTAACCCTTGCCGGGCGATTTCAAGCTTTACTTTCGTTCCTTTTTCCCCTCGTATTTTCATCGTAGCTTTATATAAGTCCAATCCCTCTACACTTTCGCCATCCACTTTTAAAATTTCATCCTTAGGTTTTATGCCCGCTTTTTCAGCAGGCGAGTCTTTGAAAGGAGAAACAATGATGATTTTGCCATCCACCATGCTCACTTCCGCCCCAATGCCTTCAAAAGAGGATTCCAGCGTATCGCTAAATTGCTTCGCCGTTTCTTCATCCATATACACCGAATAAGGATCATCAAGTGTTGCGAGCATTCCCTGAATGGCCCCCTCAACGAGCTGCTTCTCTTCCACCTTTTCTACATAGCTTTTTAAAATAAGCTGGTAAGCTGTCTCAACTTTCTCTATTTTCTCTTCATCTATCGGTGCATTATTTTCAGCTGAATCTATTAACTGGTTTTCGGCTCCTTCATTTGGGTTTTCCTTTGCCAGCCACTGCATACCCGCATACGTACCGCCAGCTCCTGTTAGCAATGAACCTGTCATTAGCAGGGCTATCCATTTTCTGCTCATCCCCATCTTCCTTTCCGGCTGCATTTTGTATATATTCAGAGCCTTAGAGCGTTAATTCTGCTGTTATCGGCTATCTTCCTGCGGAATTTTAAATAAATTAAACTAAGGTCAGCATCTTTCGGTCTCCCTTTTCAAGGTTTTTAAGCCAGCATTTAATTTTATGCATCACTTTTGCACTTTTCTGCTTCACTTTTTGTTTTTATGCATCAATTTCCTTCGTTTATGTGCCACTTTTTCATTTTATGCGTCACTCCTTGATCTAAAGGCATTCTGTTGCCCGTAGAAAACTGGCCTCTTATAAACAAAAAACACCCCGCAAAGGAAAGCGGGATGTCTTTGCTCATTCCATCCTATGTTGGGAATGGACGAGTTATGATTTCTTTTAGCAGTTTGGTAAAAGCACTTCATTTCTAGAAACGAATATATTGATCGTATGCTTCAAAACCAGTGGCTTGCAGCCATTAAAGAACTCGATGTACAAGAAGGAAAAACAGTTCTAAGCATATTCTCGAAAGAGCTCGAAAAAGAAGAGTTTTCCTATGTATTTATGAATCTATCAAGAGGGGAAGAAAGCAGCCAGGGCTGCTGGGCTTCAGGCCGCAGCATGGACGGCCAGGGGACATTCCAGTACCTGCAGGAAGTTCCGCCATTTGCTTCTGCACCAAAATTAAAACCTGCCCCGCCTTATATTCATGATGCGCCGCCAAATGTTAAATAAAACCTTCCGAAATAACAGGATTTTAATAGGATTAAAGTCCCTCTATACGGGTAAAAGAAAAGTGGAAGAAGCTAAGCTCCTTCCACTTTTTACTTTTTATAGAGGCACGATGCCAACTGGGTTAATGGCATTTGTTTTGCCTGCATTCCAAGAACCTTTATGAAGCTCAAAGTGTAAATGCTGGCCATAAGATTGTCCAGTGTTACCCATGATACCGATTTGCTGGCCTTTTGATACCGTCGCACCAGAACCAACAGAGCGGCTTCTCATATGTGCATAAACAGTCGTGTAAGTTTGTCCGCCAACAGAGTGGGCAATGAAAATAGCATTTCCGTAACTGCTGGAGTAATATGAACGGATAACAACACCGTCAGCAGCTGCTACGATCGGAACCGTTCCGCCTGCAGCAATATCCACACCATAGTGTTCACCTAGTGAACGGCTTCCAAATCCGGAAGAAAGCCGTCCGGCAGCTGGCCTTGTCCAAGCTCCACCTGATACAGCTGGGGCTGGAGAGGAAACCTGTGCAGTGCTTTCACTTGAAGAGCTGCTTTTTGCAGAAGAAGAACTCTTCTTTTTAGCTGCTTCCTGGGCTGCACGCTGTCTTGCAAGTTCTGCTTGTCTTGCTGCTTCAGCCTGTCTTGCTTGTTCAAGCTTGATTGCTTTTTGAAGTGCTGCTTCCTGGGCTGCAAGGATTTCTTTTTCTTCCGCAAGCTCCATCTTTGCAGCGTGCATATGCTCTTCCTCTTTCTTTAAAGAAGCCAATAATTTATCTTTTTCAGCTTTTTGTGCGTTTAAGCTCTTTTTCATATTTTCAAGCTCGGCGCGCATTGTCTCTAAAGAAGCCAGTTCTTCTTTTACCTGAGCCTGTTTTTGTTCCAATTCATCTTTATCAGCCTGATGCTGCTGAAGGATGTCCTGGTCTGCTTCCACAATAGTAGCAACTGCACCTACGCGTTCAATGAAATCCCCGAAGCTCTGCGCTCCCATTAAAACATCAACATAGCTAACCATTCCGCCAGTTTCCTGGTAGTTGCGGGCCCGGTCTTTTAATAGTTCATTGCGCTTCTTAATACGTTCTTTTAAGACTTTGATTTCGCCTTCAAGTTTTTTAATTTCCTCTTTTGTGGCTGAGATTTCTTTATTCTTTTCTTCAATTTTAGCTAAGGCATCGCTGATCGCCTTATCCAGGCGCTCAATTTCGCTTTCTACTGATTTTTGCTCGCCTTGGATTTCATTAATTTTCTTATCTGTACTATTAATCTCTGATTCTATGCCAGAGCGTTGTTGATTAATCTTATTTTTTTGGCTGTTTAACTCATTTAATTTATTCGCCGCAACCGCCGTGTCAGCTGGCAGTCCGACAGTAATGCTGCCAAACCCCAAAATGGCAGCTAATGATAATGTGATAATGGATTTCTTCAATTTTCCGATTTCTCCTTTCAATGAACACCATATGTACAGGTCAATCGTTCAACTTTTCACCGTTATTTATGAAACATTTCTCTCTAGTAAATCGTCTATTATTATAAGGCTTGAAGGTGCCTGAAAAGGTTTCCCCCCGCAGGCCCTTCAAAGCTGGCTACACTTTAAGGAATTTCCGCACTGACATTAAGCTTCCCCATACACCAATTAGCGCACCCATTAGGATAAGCAGGCCGGAAACCTGGTAAACAAACGGGTTGAATTCCAGCAGTCTGATAAAATGCCCCTCAAGCTTTGGAGCCAAGTAGTCATATGCATAATAATAGGCTGTCGCAACAAGCCCGATTGGAATAATGGATCCAAGCAGCCCAAGCCATAATCCTTCAAGGAAGAATGGCCATCTGATAAAGGCATTGGTTGCTCCTACCAATCTCATAATCTCGATTTCTCTTCTTCGCGACATAATGGTAATTTTAATGGTGTTTGAAATCAGGAACATCGCTGTGAATAGCAGGCCGACTATCAGCACCAGTCCAACGTTTCGGCTGGCATTAATAAAGTTGAAGAGTTTTTCAACTTGTCCCTGTCCGTATTTCACTTTTGATGTATACTCCATTTTTTCAATTTGCTTTGCTGCTGTCATTGTGTCTGTCGGGTTTTTCGTCTTTACGATAAATACATCGTTCAACGGATTATCCTGTTCGAACAGTTTGAAGGCTTCCCCTTCTTCACCAAGGCTGTCTATCAGATTATCAAGCTCTTTTTCCTTAGTTGAGTATTCGACTGTTTTGACCTCGGGTATTCCTTCGATTTTTTGCCGTAAAACTTGCTGATCCTGCTCATTTGCAGCAACATCGATGTGAACGCGGATTTCCACGTCCTCTTCAATGGTCGTCGCCACCTTGTTGAGATTCATCATAATGACGAAAAATACGCCAACCAAAATAAGGGTTACTGTTACCGCACTTGCCGAAGCGAATGTCATCCATCCATTACGGCCAAGGCTTTTAAAACTTTCGCGAAAGTGCCGGCGCAAGGTTCTAGCTTTCATAGCCGTAATCACCTCTTTGCTCGTCACGTACGATCCGGCCGCCTTCAATCGCAATAACGCGGTTTTTAATCGTATTAACAATTTCTTTATTATGAGTTGCCATGACCACAGTCGTTCCTCTCGTGTTGATTTCCTCGAAGATGTTCATGATTTCCCATGAAGTATCCGGGTCAAGGTTACCTGTAGGCTCGTCCGCTATCACGACCTTTGGAGCATTAACAATTGATCTCGCGATGGATACACGCTGCTGCTCACCGCCTGATAATTCGGTCGGAAGCATCCGTGCTTTATGCTTTAAATTTACAAGCTCCAGTGTTTCCATAACTTGCTTTTTTATCGTTTTGGGCTGTTCTTCTATTACTTCAAGAGCAAAAGCTACATTTTCATATACAGTTAATGTAGGCAAAAGTTTAAAGTCCTGGAAGACTACGCCGATTTTTCTTCGTAAAAGTGGAACTTTTGTACTTCTCAAAGTAGCAAGGTTCACTCCATCTATCGTTATCGTCCCGCTGGAGGGCTTTTCTTCCCGGTACATCATCTTAATAAAAGTCGATTTACCGGCTCCGCTTGGGCCTACAACGTACACAAACTCCCCCTGCTTGATATGGACGTCAATGCCGCTTGCAGCGGTAACGCCATTCGGGTACCTCTTATATACGTCTTTCATTTCAATCATATATATCACCTAGTATCTAGTGTGTATTAAGAATTAAAGAGATTCCTCTTTTCGCTAAAAAACGACATCCTTTCGACATGGAGGATGACACAGTATTTGTAAATACTCCCTTTTCAGCCATCTAAAATTCTCACACAACCCATTATAACATCATAGTTTGTCAAAATAACGGAAAAAATTATTACAGTTTCTTTTCAAGCCTGTATTTTTTGTTACTTTTTACCTGTATTTCATTTATATACTAGTCAATTATTCTCCCATTCGACGATTTTTCCCTTCTTTCTTCTTATATAAAATTGGTTTATGGAGTTGTCCGTCGTATTTTGCAGATTTTTTTTGCTTGAATTTTAAGATAAGTGTAAAAATAGGGCAAATAAAAAACGTCCTGCTGGTTACAGAACGTTTTCATTCCGGACTTGTTGTCCTATATTCTAATTATTTCTTGCCTGCCAGCCAAGCAGCTACCTGGGAAGCTTCTTCACCTTGAAGTAAGCCTGCAGGCATAGCACCTTTACCGTTGGCGATTGTGTTTTCAATGTCCTCTTGGGAAAGGTTTGCACCGATTTTATCAAGGGCAGGGCCTACACCGCCTTCAAGATTTGCACCGTGGCAGCTTGAACACTTCTGTTCATAAAGCTTTTGAGCATCTCCGGCGTCAGCTGTTGTTGTTTCACCGCCGCCATTTGTTGCAGTGTCCTGTTCTTCACCTGCTTCGTCTCCACCGCCGCCGCAAGCAGCCAAAACAAGTGAAGTACCCATTAGTAATGCTAGTAGCTTCTTTTTCACCAATAATTCCCCCTCAGGAAAAAATACTAAGTACAGCTATATTATACCAAGCCTATTCCCTTTTGAAACCCTCGCCCAATACCTCGGAAGCATCCGCAACAATGATAAATGCTGTAGGATCAATGGTTTGAACCAGTTGTTTCAATTTTGTGAACTCTGTCTGATCCACAACACACATAAGGACAGGACGTTCATGGTCGGTATATCCGCCGTATGCTGATAGTTTTGTCACACCTCGGTCAATTTTATTCAAAATCCCTTCGCGAACTTCTGTTTGTTTTTCCGTAATGATCAATGCCATCTTCGTCCGGCTGAATCCAAGCTGCACTAAATCAATGGTTTTGCTGGTGACATACAAGGCAATCAATGCATACAATCCTTGTTCAATGTCAAAAATAATCGCTGCCGACAGAACAATCAGTCCATCGATAAGCGCTACACAGGTACCGAGCGATAAGCCAGTATATTTATTTATAATCTGTGCGGCAAGGTCTGTCCCGCCTGTTGATGCTTTACCCCTGAAAACGATTCCTAAACCAAGGCCCACACCGATTCCGCCGAAAAGGGAAGCCAATAAAGGATCACGCGTCCAGGCTTCAAAGTCCTTTGTTAAAAAGACGACAAACGGCAGAAAAATGGTTCCGGCAAGCGTTTTGGCCCCAAATTGCTTTCCGAGTAATAGGACTCCCGCTATAAAGAGCGGTATATTAAACGCCCACTGCACATATGCTGGCTCCCAGCCAGCAACCGCATCAAGAATTGTACTGATCCCGCTTACTCCCCCTGACGCAATCCGGTTTGGCAGCAAGAATACATTGAAAGCTATCGCCACAGCTCCTGATCCTATTAAAACGAATAAATACTCCAGCGCCCTTTCCGCCTTTGTACTATATGTATAAGCTCTTTTTTTCTTTCCCATCCTCTTCTCCCTCCGGTGACTTAATCTTTGCGGGTAATTTTGAAGGGGCAAGCGGAATCCATATGATCGCTCGTCCCATATTTACGTTTCATGCGATACCGTTTACTGGTACATCTTCCATTTTTACTGTCAGTGAGTATAGCACGGAGTTTTTACTGTGTAAATGCCAATGAACTGCCGTATTAAAGGACTAATGCAAGCTGTTTCTCATAATTATTTTTAGGATGTGAAAGGATTTCTCTTTTTATCAATATTAGTCCTTTCGGAGTATGTTTTTTCGGCTATGGAAAACAGCATGATTTCCCATAACGTGTGATATAATGTCGAAAAAGGAGGTGAAAAAAATGGAGAAAATTCTTAATGAAATTTTAAGTACCTTAAAAGAACATTCAAAAAGATTTGATTCAATTGATGAAAGATTCGTTTCAATTGACGAAGGGTTTAATTCTATTGGCGGAGATCTATCTGATGTAAAAATAAGGCTTGGTAATGTTGAGGACAAATTAGTTAGTTTTGATGACAAATTAGTCAGTGTTGAGGACAGATTAGGCACTGTTGATGACAGATTAGGCACTGTTGATGGCAAATTAGTCAGTGTTGAGGACAGATTAGGCAGTGTTGATGACAGAGTAAGGGCGCTTTCTGAACAAATCGACAACAATGCAGCCGAATTTAGAAGCCATTTTAAGCACATCGAAACAAAGTTAGAACAGCATGAAGAAACCTTTCATTTTATTTCTGATACTTTAATAGGTACGAAAATTGATATTGACCACCTCAGCAAAAAGAGCGGATTGCATGATACAGAAATTAATCAGCTCAAGAAGCGAATCCACTCCTAGCAACATTCCACTCAAGCAAATAGCTTAATTCCATAAAAATAAAAAAGCATTTGCCGACTCTAGCGTCAGAAATGCTTTTTTTAACGAAAAAAGACAGTATTTCTTTGAAAATTTCATTTTTCTTATTGGCTCTGTTAAAGCTTATTGTTGTTTTTAGCACCCTGTTGATTGGAGCGGAAGGCACGAACTCCTCGAAAATGCATTCGCATTTTCTTCGTGCGGTGTTTATTCGAGGATGCTTATTCAACGTCCTGCGGGAGTGCGGATCAAAGGGAGACCTCGCAGGAGCAAAGCGACGAGGAGCGTCGGACCGCCCGCGGAAAGGGAGTGCCTCGTGCTGAAATCAACAGGCAAATTTAACAGAGCATTCTTATTAAAAAACTCCATTTTCTTCAATAATATATCTGCCGGATCATTTTAACAGGCTAGCATGTGCCCTCTGCCTTGATTTTCATATCTTATTTCTTAATTATCATCAACTTTGATCATTTTATCATCAACTTTGATCATTTTATCATCAACTTCCCTGATATATCGATAACTCGCCCGTTTTATCGTCAACTTTTCGATTATATCGTCAACTAGGTTCATACGAGAGATATATAGAAGAAAGAACCTTTACTTCGCCGCCGATGATTGCAGCATTTGATTCATGCTGCCGCTCTTATACCCCGTTAAGTCCAAAGCCACATATTTAAAGCCAAGCTGTTTCAGCTCTTCAGAAACTTGTTCATGATAGTTAAGGAGATTTGCCATATCCTGTGGATCTACTTCTATTCTGGCAATTTCATTGTGAACCCGTACTCTTACCTGCTTAATGCCAAAGCTTTTTATAAATTGCTCAGCCTGGTCCACTTTCTTTAATTTTTCAATGGTGATTTTTTCACCATAGGCAATTCTGGAGGATAGGCAGGCTAGCGAAGGTTTATCCCAAGTATCAAGCCCAAGCTCCTTGGACCGGATACGAATATCTTCCTTTGTTAAATCCGCTTCCGCAAGCGGTCCCCTTACGTTTTTTTCCATAGCAGCTTTCACACCTGGCCGATGTTCACCTAAATCATCTTTAATAAGGCCAAATGTCAAATTCTTGTAGCCTTGCTCGATCATAATAGGATAAAGCTCATCAAACAGCCCTTTTTTACAGTAGTAGCATCTGTTCGAATCATTTACGGCATAGCCGGGGATGGAAAGCTCCGACATTTTTATAACTTGGTGCGGTGCATTTAATGCCTTGGCAATTCGAATCGTTTCCTCCAGTTCAGAGCGAGGGAAAGACTCGGAATCGGCAGTAATAGCCAAAACATTCTCTTCTCCTAATGTATCCAATGCCACCTTTAATAAATAGGTACTGTCCACACCTCCGGAAAAGGCAATGATGACGCTTTCCATATCTGATAAAATCTTTTTCAGCTGCTGCTCTTTTTCTAAACTGAGGTGTATGTCCACAGATCGTATCCTCCTTTATAATAAGGCCATGAGCCATTTTCCCAGGCTCAATGTCCCGCCAAAGCAGAAAATTGCTTTGCCTTTTCAGTCAGGTTCAAATAATCTTCATTAGAATTAAGATTCTTCGCATTTACCAGTGAACCGCCCACACCGGCAGCAATAGCCCCTGCTTTCAAATAGTCCTGGATATTTTCTGCGCTTATGCCGCCTGTAGGCATTAATGGGATATGGGGAAGTGGTCCTTGCAGATTTTTAAAGTAAGGAACGCCCATTACATTGGCTGGAAACACTTTGATAATATCCCCGCCATGTTCATATGCAGTCAGAATTTCTGTCGGTGTGAGGGCGCCAGGAATGCTGAGGACACCGTAGCGTTTTGCCATTTTAATCGTCTCGGCATTAACGGTTGGCGAAAAAATAAACTCTGCTCCGGACATAATCACTGCGCGTGCTGTTTCAGGGTCCAGAACCGTACCTGCCCCAACAATGACCTCATTTCCAAACTCTTCTTTCACTTTTTCGATTAGCGTGCACACCTTTGGCGTTTCAACCGTAATTTCAAATGTGCTAACACCTCCTGCCTGCAGCGCGTGTGCAATGGGCAAAATTTGATCGGGCTGCGCACCGCGAATAACTGCAACAATTTTGCGCTTCTTTAATTCTTCTAACCTGTTCACTGATTCTCCTCCTTTTTATCTCGTCACATCGTCCAAGCCGCCGTTAATAAAGGATGCAAGATCAGATCGATTCGGCAAACCTTCTGCATCGCCATTCACCATGGTTACCATTGCACCCATCGCATTACCCCTTAGTACCGCTTCATCCAGCGGCAATCCGTCCAGCAGCCCTGAAAGTACGCCAGCCGCAAATGCATCGCCAGCCCCGACTGGATCGACTACCCGCTCAACAGGAAAGCCCGGAATTTTCGTCAATGGGACGGACTGGGAAGAAACCAGTGCTCCTTCTTTACCCAGTTTCATAATGACTGTTTCAATTCCGAGAGCATGAAATTTTTCAACATATTCCTCCGGTGAACAAGCGCCAAATAAAAATTCCGCTTCGGAAATGCCAGGAAGGACAATATCGCTTTCCGAGGCATATTTTTTTAAAAAATAGCGCGCCTCTTCTTCATCCTTCCAAATTTTCAAGCGGAGATTTGGATCAAAAACAATTTTCGTTCCATTTCCTTTGGCAATGCTGATTGCTTTTTCAAGCATTTCCCGGCAGCTTACACTAAGTCCTGGCGTTATCCCTGTAATATGAAGATATTCAGCATCTGAAACGGAGTCATCCTGCAGCCATTCAGCACTCATTTTGCTGGCAGCAGAGTCTTTTCTATAGTAATAGACACGCGTATCATTCAAGCGCCTGAACTCTTTAAAAAACACGCCGGTCGGTGCCGTTTGATCGCGTGTTACATAGGAAACATCCACTCCTTCACCGCGGATAAATGATTGCATCGCATCGCCGAACTCATCCTCCCCAAGACGGCTGATCCATCTTGAGCGGTGGCCGAGGCGGCTTAATCCAATTGCTACATTGGATTCTGCTCCGCCAAACTTCATCGAAAAGGAATGGGCATGACGGAGCATGCCCTCTTCATTCGGCGTAAATAGAGCCATCGTTTCTCCGATTGTTACAACATCCATGCCTATCAGCCTCTTTCTTCTGGTAGTCAGCCTTTCACGTAATTGGAAAGCGTTCCGATTTTCTCAATGGTAATACTCATTCTGTCCCCATCCTTCAGCCACAACTTCGGGCTTCTGCCCATTCCGACTCCTGGAGGAGTGCCAGTTGCAATTAAATCGCCAGGTCTAAGCGTCATTGACTGTGATAAGAATGAAATGATTTGCGGAATGGTAAATATTAAGTTATTTGTATTCGAATCCTGCATAATCTCCCCATTGAGTTCAAGCGAGATTGAGAGGTTGTGAGGATCCCCTGCTTCGTCCTTTGTCACGATCACCGGCCCGGTCGGGGCAAATGTGTCTGCTGTCTTGCCGCGGGACCACTGTCCATCTTTAAATTGCAAATCACGGGCGCTAATGTCATTCATAATCGTATAGCCAAAAACATAATCGTTTGCATCTTCTTCAGATACATGCTTTGCTTCTTTGCCTATTACAATAGCAAGCTCCGCTTCAAAGTCGACCTCATTGGAATTGATGGGAATTTCCACAGCGTCATGATGGCCGACAATGGCATTTGCATATTTTGAAAAGATCACCGGTGAAGCAGGCGGCTCCATTCCGGTTTCCCTGCAATGGTCAATATAATTCAAGCCGACACAAATGATTTTTTCCGGTGATGGAATCGGCGGAAGAATCTTCACATCAGAGATTGGAAAAACGGCATCATCATTGTCACGCTGCTCAATTAAACTTTCAGCAAGCGGCAGCAGCTCTTCGCTTTTTTCTATAAAGGTTTTCACACACAGCGGAAATCGATTTCCGCCCAGTAAGGTTAAACTGATGGCGCTCTCTTCCTGCACAACGCCAATATGCGGCTGTGAATGGACGGAAAAAGCAGCTATTTTCATAAGCACTCACACCCTTTCTTAAGTTAATGCGTAAGGTGTTTTTTCACCTTTTAAAACCTGAACGATATTTTTTGCAGCTTTTTGGCGAAGCTCGATCATCGCTTCCTCAGAATACCAGGCACTGTGCGGAGTAATGATGACATTGTCCATGTTGAGAAGCGGGCTATCTAGGCTAATCGGCTCTTCTTCTGTTACATCGAGAGCTGCACCGGCAATGATTCCTTTTTCGAGCGCTGCTATAAGTGCCTTTTCATCTATAATCGGACCGCGGGCAGTGTTAATGATCACGGCATTTTTCTTCATTTGCCTGAAACGTTCTTCATTTAATAGATGGAAGGTATCTTTAATAAGCGGGACATGAACCGATAAATAATCTGCTTCCCGTATGATTTCATCAAGCTCCATTTTTTGCACCCCGGCAGCAGCCATATCTTCTGCTGAAACAAATGGGTCATAAGCTGCCGTTTTAAAGCCTAGAGGCTTCACCTTTTCAATAAACCTGCGTGGAATGCGGCCAAATCCGAGAACCCCTACTGTCTGCTCGTTAAAGCGATGAATCGGTACACATGCTTTGAAGTCCCAGTTACCTTTTTTCACTTCATTATTCAATAGAGTCACTTTGCGGGCCCATGATAATAAAAGTGCCAGTGCATGGTTCGAAACCTCTTCCATTCCATAATCAGGTACATTGGCAACCGTAATTCCTTTTGCATTCGCGGCATCCAGATCAATCGTGTTGACACCCACACCGTAGCGGGAAATAACCTTGGTATTTTCAAGGGATTCAATGACACGGCGTGATATAGGTGCATATTGATTTAAAATGGCATCTTTATTTTTAGCCTGCTCCACAACCTCAGCTTCTGTTTTGCATTGCGCTTTGATGAATTCAATGTCAAGGCCGCTTTCCGCAAACACGTCTTCTTCATATTTCAGATTCTCAAATTCATAGTCTGTTAACAGTACTTTAAAAGCCATCCTATTTCACTCCTAATATAATAGTAAGAAATCCCTGGAACGGCATGATACCGCTTCAGGGATCTATTGTTATTTAGCTAACGTTTTTTCGACTTTCGGAATTCCGAGCCCTTTCGCGCCAAGCTCTGAAGTTTTTGCTTCCGGATAGTAGCGTTCAATCATTTGAATGCCAATGGAAGCGCGGCGGACACGTTCTTTCACAAGGGAGATATTTGTGCTTTCCCATTGTTTTCCTGAAGGATAAACATCCGGATGATTTCGAAGGCCGAATTTAATATAAACGGGAGCGAGCACCCGAATGATTTCCGGGATCTCATAGTAGCGCAGGAATCCGCCGAAATTATCAGGAACCTCTACATACAAATCGATCGGAATATCAATGGCCTGCCGGATGGCTGCAAGTTTAGCCAGCGGCAATGCGGAAGGAACATTGTAGGTATCTGCGCCAATATCCTGCATTAACTTTACTGATACTGGATTGGCCGAGCCCATTTGAACGGATACCTTCACAACGAAGTCCTCCGGCAGCTGTCCCTTCCTTTTCATTTCTTTTGTTAAAAGCAGAAGTCCCTCATCAGCCACAAGCGCACCCCTTAAGCCAAGTGCAGCACCGCGTTTTAAATCTTCCATTGCATAAACCAGCTGATCGGCTCCTTCATGGCGAAGAGCCTGGGATTTGCCGCCCGATGTAAACGGAGCTGCACTGATGTCCCATGTGCCTCGCGGACCTACGAATAAGCTTAGCTCCATGCCTCGTTCGGCTGTCAGATCACACATTTCTTTAATTTCTTCATCTGTTTGAAGCATAATACCGCTTCCCTGGGAAACGCGGTGAATCGTCAAGCCTAGGCGGTCAATTTCTTCAAGCGTGGCTTTTAACGCTTCAGGTCCTTCCACACTAGGAATTTCAACACGGTATTGTGCACCGTCAGGAAATCTTTTTGTGGATATGGGCAATTCTTGAAAATCGCTGGATGGGTAGCCTAATTGTTCAAGCAATTCGCGGGATTCTTTCATGATTGGACGCCTTCCTTCATTTCAATAGTTTTTAATAGACTTCTAACATTTTCACGTAAGTTTGCCGGGTATACATCAAACGGAACACGGTGTCCCGCTGCTGTGTCAAACCAGCGCTGGTGAACAGCTTCTTTCATGGTTGTAAAAAATGTCGGGCAATAGGTGTAAACATCCATCAGCTTGGAGATCAGCTGGTGGTTTCTCTCCGCTTCAGCCAAATCTCCTCTTTGATAAGATTCATATAAATCCACTGATATTTCCGGAGCAAAAACGGCGCTTCCGTTAATGCTGCCATCTGCGCCGATCATTTGCGCAGGCAGCATATGCTCATCAAATGCAGAGAAAACAAGGAAATCAGGACGGACGTTCTTCACCTCTGTGATCACCTGGCGAATGTGGCCAAAATCACCGACCGTTTCCTTAATGCCAGAAATATTCGGGTGATCTTTCGCCAATTTTACAATTAGCTCAACAGGCAAATTTTGGCCGGTTAATTGCGGAATATTATAAATAAACACTTGCATCCCAGTTTGGCTGGCAACAGATGAATAAAAACGGTAAAGCTGCTCATCTGAGAGCTTCCAATAGTATGGGCTGACAACCAATACACCATCTGCTCCCAATTCTTCTGCATAGGAAGTCAGTTCAAGGACTTCCTTTAGCGCTGTATGGCCCACGCCAACCATTACTTTTACGCGCCCATGGATATGTTTAATCATTTCCCTTACATAAAGCTTCCGCTCTTCGATGGAAAGAGAAGAAAACTCGCCTGAACTTCCCATCAGCAAAATACCATGAATATTCTGTGAAATCAGCTTATCAATATAGCGTCTGTTTAGCTCCAAATCCAGATTTCCGGCTTCGTCAAATAAGGTGACGACCGGGGGGATAATTCCATGAAAGCTCATTATGTTCTCCTCCTTCTCCTTACCATTCGGCAATACTGCCATCTTCATGGCGCCAAATAGGGTTTTTCCAGTCATGCCCGACTTCCGCTGCCTGTTTTACTTTTTCTTCGTTTATCTCAATTCCAAGGCCAGGCTGATCCGGAATGTTCACATAGCCATCTTTATAGGCGAATACTTCAGGATTATTAATATAATCCAGAATGTCCATTCCCTGGTTATAGTGAATGCCAAGGCTTTGCTCCTGGATGATGAAATTTGGGGTAGAGGCGTCCAGATGAACCGATGAAGCAAGCGTCATTGGACCCAATGGACAATGCGGCGCAATGGACACATCATATGCTTCAGCCATCGCGGCTATTTTCTTTCCTTCCAAAATACCACCTGTGTGGGAAAGATCAGGCTGGATAATATCCACATATCCGTCTTGAAGAAGCTGCTTAAATCCCCAGCGCGTATACATTCTTTCTCCGGTTGCAATCGGGCAGGTCGTATGAAGCGCTATTTCACGAAGAGCTTCATTATTTTCCGGCAGCACCGGTTCTTCAATGAACATAGGGCGGTACGGTTCAAGCTCTTTCACTAGTGTTTTGGCCATTGTTTTATGAATCCGGCCGTGAAAATCAACGCCGATTCCAAAATCTTTTCCTAGCGCCTCGCGAATCGATGCAACGCGCTCAATGACTGCATCCACTTTTGAAAAGCTGTCTATGTAGTTCATTTCTTCCGAGGCATTCATTTTAACAGCTTGAAAACCCTGTTCTTGTTTTTCTCTTGCTGCCGCAGCAACATCAGCCGGCCTGTCGCCTCCGATCCATGAATACACTTTAATTTTCTGGCGGGCTTTACCGCCAAGCATTTCATAGACTGGTATGTTGTAATACTTGCCTTTAATATCCCAGAGAGCCTGCTCAATGCCGGATATAGCACTCATTAAAATCGGACCGCCACGGTAAAAACCGCCACGGTACAGTGTTTGCCATATGTCTTCGATGTCATTGGGGTTGCGGCCAATGATATAGTCTGATAGTTCATTGACTGCGGCCTTCACTGTTTCAGCGCGTCCTTCAACAACTGGCTCTCCCCAACCGGAAATGCCTTCATCCGTATCAATCTTTAAAAACAGCCAGCGCGGCGGAACTTTGTATAATGAAAGTTTCGTAATTTTCATATGGGCACCTCGCAACATTTTTATAAAAAGGAGATTTCTATTCCGGAAATCTCCTTTTTGCGCACAAATAGCTCTATGCCTTACTTAACTAAAAGAGTTAAAATCTTTAGCTCTGTTAAACTGGCCTGTTGATTTCCGCTTCAGGTGCTCAGCGAACCGCGGGCAGTCCGGGAGCCTCCTCGGCGCATTCACGCCTGTGGGGTCTCCCTTTGATCCGCACTCCCGCAGGACTTTGAGTAAGCATCCCCGAGTTAACACCGCACGAAGAAAATGCGAATGCATTTTCGAGGAGTCTCGCACCTTACGCTCCAATCAACAGGGTGCCAAAATCATCCCTTTAAGAACCTTTGATGAAAACCGTTTTAATGGCAGTATAAAACTCTTTCGCAGCTTCACCCTGTTCGCGTGAGCCTGTGCTTGAGGCTTTCATGCCGCCGAATGGCGCCTGCAGCTCTACTCCTGCGCTTTCCGCGTTAATACGGACAAGTCCCGCCTCGATTTCATCAATGAATTCCAAAATGGAGCTGATATCTGAAGTGAAAATGGATGCGCTCAATCCATATTTCGTATTGTTCGCCAAATCGATTGCCTCTTCCAGGTCAACGGCTCTAATAAGAGCGATCACTGGCCCGAAAATCTCTTCCTGGGCAATCGTCATATCTGGTGTCACTTCTTCAAAAATCGCTGGTTTAACGAAGAAGCCGTTATCATATTCTCCCCCTGTAAGCACTTCGCCGCCATGTACCAGTCTTGCACCTTCGTTTTTCCCGATCTCAATGTACTTATTGAACGTGTTGAATTGGCTTTCACTTGCACAAGGCCCCATCCAGATGCCCTTTTCAAGCCCATTGCCGACTGTGATTTTTTCGGATGCTTCGATAAGCTTTTGCTTAAATTCGTTATAAACCTCGGATTCAACGATTACGCGGCTTGAGGCCGTACATTTTTGTCCAGATGAGCGGAATCCGCCGCTGATAACCGCTTCAACTGCCTGGTCAAGATTGGCATTTTTCGCAACGATAACAGGGTTCTTTCCGCCCATTTCCAGCTGGAACTTTATGCCTCTTGCTGCTGCTGCTTTCGCTACACTCTGTCCGACACTTTCTGATCCTGTAAACGTAATAGCATTTAATTTAGGATGATCGATCAATCCCTGGCCGATAACAGAGCCTGAACCCGTTACGAAGTTTAAGACACCTTCAGGGAAGCCGGCTTCTGCAAAGCACTCGACCACCTTAGCAGCAGTGACAGCCGCTTCACTTGCAGGCTTGAAAACCACGGTATTTCCATAAACAAGAGCAGGTGCGATTTTCCAGATTGGAATGGCAACAGGGAAATTCCAAGGAGTAATGACGCCTACAACACCAAGCGGCGCACGCTTTGTGAACATAAGCGCATCTTTATCTGTTGATGGAATCACGTCCCCCTCTTTGCGCATTCCTTCTCCTGCATAGTAACGAAGAATCGCAATCCCTCTTGCTGTCTCTCCTTTTGCTTCTGGCAGGGTTTTACCCATTTCCATCGTCATGGATTCCGCAATTTCATCCAGCCTTGCTTCCAGAAGGTTTGCTGTTTGGAACAATAGCTGGCCTCTTGCTGCCTGGCCCAGTTTGCGCCATGCCTTTTTCGCGTTGTGTGCTGCCTCTACCGCCTGGTTTAATTCTTCTTCAGTAGAATTTTGAACATAGCCGACTGCTTCCTTATTGGCAGGGTTAATGCTTGTAATGACTTTCCCGGATGCGGATTCTTTCCATTCATTATTAATAAAGTTGCTATATGTTTTTGTTTCGATGGTAGTTTTCATGTTTTAACCTCTCCTTTTTAATATTAATAGGCTTTGTTAACTCTGGTTAACTTGCCTGTTGATTTCCACTTAAGGGGCTCAGCCAACCGCTTGCGGTCCGATGATCCTCGGCGATTTGGGACTGCGGAGTCTCCCGCTGGATGCTGAATAATCCTGCAAAACAAGCATTTGGCCGATAAATCTTAAGGTTTGGCCGATAACTGGCCGGTTTTGGCCGATAAATTCATGAATTTATCCGTTAAACCAAATTTGAGTTGTTGTAAAATACCGTTTGGCCGGTAAATCCGATAGTTTGGCCGGTATTTTTCTAATTTTGGCCGGTAAATGCTCTAGTTTGACCGGTATTTTTCTAATTTTGGCCGGTAAATGTTATTCGGCCCGCTAATCCGAGTTTGGGAATCTGCTAATTTCGGTAATTTAGCCGTTTTTTTCTACTTCCAGTCGGTAAATGCTTATTTTTGCTCGTTTTTATATCCAAAAAGGAAATGCCCAATGCAATTTCGAGGGCTCCTTCCCTTCCCCCTCAATCAACTCAACAATGAGGCTTACCCAAGCCATTTATTAAAATGTCGGACCAATTCGCCAGATGCCGAAATCATGCTGTTTTAAAATCTCCGCTTTTGTCAATTTGCCATTTGCTACAGCTTGAATTTCATTCATGATACGCCCGCCGACTTCGGCGACCGTTTCTTTGCCGTCCACGATGGTGCCTGCATCAAGATCCATGTTTTCGTTCATGCGTTCGAACATTGGTGTGTTTGTTGAGATTTTAATAACCGGAGCGATCGGTGATCCGGTGGGTGTGCCGCGCCCGCTGGTAAACAGGACGATTTGCGCGCCTCCAGCAACCATACCTGTCAGCTGTTCAATGTCATGGCCTGGCGTATCCATCCAGACCAGCCCTTTTTTTGTTGGCCTTTGTGCATAGTCAATGACTTCTTCCAATCGCGTTGTACCTGATTTTGTCGCAGCTCCCAGCGACTTTTCCTCTAGTGAACTTAAGCCGCCCTCAATGTTGCCGGGGCTTGGATTGCCTGTACGGATGTCCACACCCATTTGGATCGAACGATTTTCCATCATTTTAATGACGGCATAAGCTTTTTTCGCAACTGAGTCATTAGCTGCACGGTTGGCAAGCAAATGCTCTGCACCAATTAATTCGGTTGTTTCGGCTAAAATAGCTGTCCCGCCCTGTTCAACAATCATATCGCTCGTACGTCCTACAGCAGGGTTCGCCGAAAGGCCGGAGCATGCATCAGATCCCCCGCATTCTGTACCGACGATTAATTCGCTAAATTCACAAAGCTCCCGCTGTACCATGGAAGCATCCTGAACCATTTTCACCGCAATCTTTGCCACTTCGGCAATGGTTTGAAGCGTACCGCCATGATCCTGGATGGAGACGGTTTCCACCGGCTTGCCGCATTTGGCGATCTCATCGCCAATGCGGTGAGCCTGATGGGTTTCACACCCAAGGCCGAGGACGATAACACCGTAAACATTTGGGTTCATCCCCATTCCTGCATATGTTCTTGCCGTCTGGTCATAATCCGTGCCAACCTGGGCACAGCCATGCTGGTGAATGAATGTAACGGTTCCGCTGACAAGCTCTGTTACCCGCTGGGCAGTTTGCGTCGCGCAAGTAATGGTTGGCAGGATCAACACGTGATTTCTTACGCCAACGCGGCCATCAGGACGGCGGTAACCCCAAAACTGAAGTTTTTCATTAAACAACCTTGTCACCTCTTCCTCGTTTGCCTTCTAGATTGTGAACATGCACATGTTCTCCGGCATCAATCGGGACGACTGCCGCCCCGATTACCTCTCCATATTTAATAATGTCATCCCCCTGGGGAATCGCTCTGACTGCGAACTTATGGCCAAAGCGGATGGGCTCAAGAATCTTAACCGTTTTTTCGCTGCCCTCTGCTTTGACAATCACTTCAGCTTCTGCAGGTATATCTGAAAGAGCGACAGCTACACTATCTTTCTCGTTTAAATAAAGTGTTTTGTACTCACTCATTTCCTCACCCCTTAGCTGCTTGCCTCGCTTTTTCACTTTGGACAACCGGGTTATTCAGAACGCCGATTCCAGGAATTTCAATTTCAATCCGGTCATTTTCGGCTAATGTAAATTCATTTGGCGGTACAACACACGTTCCTGTCAGGAGTACCGTTCCGTCAAAAATATCATTATCAAGCACTAAGTAATGGACAAGCTCATCCAGCGTCCGTTTAAGTTGATTGACTTGCGCATCCCCGTAAAAAACAAGCTCTTCATCCCGGTAAATTCGGCAAATAATTTGGAATTCATAAGGGTCTGACACAGCCTCTGCCAATACAATTGCCGGCCCGATGGAGCAAGAGTTTTTCCAAACCTTTGCCTGCGGCAGGTAAAGCGGGTTTTCTCCTTCAATGTCCCGGCAGCTCATGTCGTTTCCAGCTGTGTAGCCAAGGACATTCCCCTCCTTATCAATAACCAGCCCAAGCTCAGGCTCCGGAATTTGCCAGTTGGAATCAGAACGGAGATAAACAGGATCATTCGGACCTACTGTTCTTGCAGCAGTTGATTTAAAGAAAATTTCCGGGCGTACGGCATCATAGACTTTGTCATAAAACGTCTCACGATCCAGCTTTCCTTGTGTGGCTTCATAGTTTCGCGCTTCTCTGCTTTTTTTGTATGTTACGCCTGATGCCCACACTTCTGGAGCTTCGATTGGGGTTGTTAACTGAAGGCCATCCAATGGCTGCTTTTCTGCTTCAGCCGCAATTTGTTTTACAATATCAAATGCCGTTTTATCATTTTCACGTGCCTTGTCAATCAACGACATAAAATCGTTGAATGGAAGGTCTGCTACTTCATTTTCATTCGTTACAGCTGCAAGTTGTTTCGCATTTTCTTTTAGGTAGCGAATAATTCTCATTGTTTGTTCCTCCTGAATGACCGATTGTCATTTTTTAAATTTTTTGATATTCATACCCGAGATCCTGTGAAATGCTGTTGCTGCAATCTTTTAAAATGCCAACGTAATGTTCACGGATTTCATCTGTTACTTTTGTAGCCGGCATAGACATGCTTATACCTGCTATAACCTTGCCTGAATAATCCTTAATCGGAACAGCGAAGCAGACAATGCCTGGTTCGTTTTCTTCATTATCCACTGAATATCCGGCCATCCGGACATGGTTGATTTCCGCTAATAATTCTTCTTTTGAGCTGATTGATTTCGGTGTTTGTCTTGTGTATTGATAGTTTTTAAGGAACTGACCCAGTTCGGCGTCTGTTTTGGTTGAAATAAGTGATTTGCCTACCGCGCTTGTATGAACCGGGACACGCCGGCCAATGCGGGAATATAAGACGGTAACACCGCTTCCTTCCACTTTATCGATATAAACACCTTCCTGTCCGTCCAGGATCACAAGATGCACCGTTAGGTTTGTCGTAGCCGATAATCTTTCAAGATGCTTTCTGGCCACTTTCCGCAAATCAAAGTTGCTAAGGACCATATTGCCCCGTTCAAAGAGCTTAAGCCCAAGCCGATACTTCCCATTCTCCTCATTTTGCGAGATATACCGTTGTTCCTGTAAGGTTTTTAAGAGCGAATGAACTGTGCTTTTATGCAGGTTCATTCGTTTGCTGATTTCAGTAATGGATAATTCTCTCTCCCGCTCGTCAAATAAATCCATTATTTTTAATGCGCGTTCCACCGATTGGATAATAGGCATTATTGCTCACTCCTCTAGTTCTATTTAGCCTAATTTTACAGGATATTTGACGAGCTTGCCTTATTTTGCAACCGTGCTTGATTCATGAATTAAAATATCTTTTTCATAATCCAGCACCGCATCTTCCACGACAGCCAATGGAACAACACCATTTGCAGCATCTGTATGGCCGTACATGCGGTTGCTTGCTGCCACCATCTTCTGGCGTGCTTTCATTCGCTGTTTTCTCTCTTCTGCAAGTGGTCGTCTATCATCTTTTATGCTGTCTGAAAATAAGTGAACAACGTTTCCAGCGAATAACTGGGCTCTGTCTACAAAATCAATGCGGCGGCCTCGAAGCTGAAGATGAACAATGTCGCCCGTCTGAAGGAAACCAATGCCTCCATCTTCATAGGCTTCAGGCGTCATATGCCCGATAGCTGCACCATATGTAACGCCAGAATAGCGGCCATCGCTGATAATGGTTGCCAGCTTTTTCATCACGCGGTTGGCATTAATATGCTGCATTGGCGTAAACATCTCAGGCATTCCAAATGCCACAGGACCCTGGCCAGCAATCACAACTGAAATTTTTAAAATGCCTTTTTCAGCCATCTCGTCAAACAATTTTTCGTATGTTTCTTCTTTTAGAAGTTCCCATTCTTCCTTATTATTGTATTTAAGTGTTTCAAGGAGCAGGTTATGATCAAATAATTTTTTCTCTTTTATATGGTTCAAGAGATTTGAGTCCAGCAGACTTCTATTCGCATCATCTTCATTCTCGAAATAAAGGACGAATGCAAGCTTGTCATCGAACTGGTCAAGCTGTGGCGTTGGCATGCCGCTTATTTTTACAACAGCGCTTTCAAAGAAGTTTCCTTGCAGCACATCTACCCCGCTGAATGTCCTGCGCGGCGTTGATAGGATAACTGGGTTTTCTTTAACACTCACAGCTTTCAAGCTTTGTGTAATGGCCAATCGCTCTCTCCATGTTCTGGCTGCAACGGTCGGTGCATCCTGATCCATTGGTACCCCATTTTCAATTAGTTCATAAAAAAGTGTTTCCATCCCTCTGCTCGTACCGCTGCAGCACTGCATAGCCAGCGAATAAATATCGCGCCCTTCTGTCAGGCTGTAATCAAACAGATCCGGAATCGGGTGCTCATGATGAATGCGGTCGAGATCCCATAAGCTGAATTTATATCCTCCATACAGCATGCCTGCCACGATATGCATCATCAGATTAGTTGAACCGCCGGAGGCACTGTGAATGCGAATGGCATTTTTAATGTTTGCAGCAACAATATTGGAAACGCCATATTTTTCTTCATTGATCATGGTAGCAAAACTGTCAAGAACGGCATTAATCTGCCTTTGTGTTGGCGGATCTGTCAGCAGTTCAACCGCTGGATGAACAAGGCCCATTCCGGCTACTAAATGGCGGGAACTATTGCCCGTTCCATTAAAGGCACACACACCGCCCTGGCCATCACATGTGGCAACTGCCAGCCGCATTTCAAAATATTTATGCTGTTCTTTGGTTATAATGCCCCGTTCATAGGCACGCTCGAAAACTCCCTGGAAGGCTGTATTGGATGAGCACTGCAAGATATAGGCCATTGTGTCACGCAAATCAATCGCCACATCTGAAGCGCCTTCCAATTCTGCTTTTTTCGCCAGCTCTTCCAGCTCGGCGATGACATCATCCGGAATCGAACCGCCTTCCAAAACATGCGCTGGTGCAAATGTTGCAAAGAACGGAGCTTCACCGCGGCTGCGCCTTACACGGTCTACATGTGCCAATGCGCTTACAACGCCCAGAGGCTGTTTATCGCAGCCTTGAATGACGAATGCACCATGATAGCTATGTGCTTCAAGCTGATTGACAACCATTTGAGCAACAGCGTTTCGGCTTTGCAGGGAATAGCTCATCCCCTGATTGCTTTGAGCTGTACCGTCACACATAACCGGAGTAGAAAAGTAAAAGGGTACTCCTCCGTTTTGCCAAATGCGGATTGCCGCCCGTGAGGAAGTTTGATAGTCCATTATGTGTGCCGGGTGGTCTGATGAACCTCCGATAATGGCAATGCGCGGGGCATTCATTTCAAGGCGGTTATAGATTTCTTCCAGTGTCCAATCCGGCTTTCCGCCTTCGTAGGAGGAACCGAGTGTCTGTTTTGCACGGTCAAGCAGGCCTGCTACAGTAATGGGTTCATTGGCTTTCCCCTGCACGTTATCACGGTAAGGGTTTACAGGATTATCAATAAGCGGATATAAATGTGTCATGTTAACACTCCTTATCTATCAATCTGCAAAAATAGCAAATCATTTTGCAGCTATTTTTCGAATTAATCGAGCACCAATTCTTCCAGCTCTGAAATGATTTCCAGATTGCTATTTTGTTTGGCTTCGTCAATCATACTTTCCGAGATCCAGATTTCCCCGATGTCTAATGTATTCTTGATTCTAACGGCTTTCACCTTGTTTAAATCGAATGCGTTGCATGTTTTTATGGCAGCCTTAACAGCCAGCTCCTTTGTTTCAAGCACCATCGGAAGTTTAATGACTTCGATAACGGTACTTGTCAATGCGTTCGCATAGCCTTTTTCCCAGATAATCTCATCTACAACCGCTTTGGTTGTCATATCCGCCATGCCAATGCCATTTGCATTTCCATGCGTTTTTTCTGTCAGGCCAAGCACAACGGTTCTTTTAATATCGGGTCCGCCAGTAGCGTAAGGTGTAGCGAAATTCCCTGTTATATTCGGATCCATCCCATCGCCTGAAATATCTTTTCCAAGCTCATCTACAATCAGAACATCAAACTCATCAAAATGAATTTTGGGCATCAAAGACTTCGCTTCTTTTAATAATTCCGGCTCTGCTTTTTCCAGATCTTCTGCTGGTACCGCAATGACTTTTGCCACCTTGTCATATGCATTTTCAAGAGAAGCAAGGCCGAAAATAATCGGGGCTTTCGATAAAGAGATTTTGGCCATTTCAGGCACATGCTCTGCCATATATTTAAAGCTAAAGGCATGGGCAGCCTCTGCCCCTTTTTGCTTCCCAAGCCCGATCGTAATCATCTTCATTAGCCCGCTTTCAATGGGACCCCGGAAGGCTGTATGGGGCTTAATCCGGTTAATGACGACAATTTTATCTGCTTCATAGGCGTTTTGATCAATATAGACCGGGAGCCCATTTGGGAGTTCGCCAATTTTGACCACTTCCATTGAAGATTTAATCGGTGCCCCGACAGCCTCTTCCGTCACACCCAATTGTTGAAGCACATCAATCTGGCCTTCGTCTGTGGCCCCGCCATGGCTACCCATTGCCGGGACGATAAACGGCTGACCGCCAGCACGTTTGATTTCCCTTACCGTCTCGCGCACAAGCACAGGCAAATCTGCCAGGCCTCTGCTTCCAACCGCTATCGCAACAGAATCGCCTTCTTTTATTTTCGTAAGCACATTGGTTTCATTCAGTGTTTTCCGGACCTCAGCTCCAACATCTTCCAGCTGGGGCGCATGAAATTTCTGCTTCACTCTTACCATTTTGGGAATGGGAATATCTTTTAAAATTTCTTTAATGATGTCCATATCCTTATCTCCTTCACATGATCACTCTGGCAGCTTCAATTAATTAAGCCATTCAAGCGGCACCGTAATGATTTCCGGGAATAATATTAAGAGCGCCAGCACGATTGCATGAACGACCAGGAATGGCCAGATGCCTTTCGTCAAATCCGCCAGGCTGATTTTACTTATTCCGCAGCCTACATATAAAACAGTGCCGACCGGAGGAGTAATCAAGCCAATACACAGATTGATAACCATGACAATTCCGAAATAGACAGGATCGATTCCAGCCATTTTAACAAGAGGCAGCAATACTGGCGTAAAAATCAGGATAGCTGGTGTCAGGTCCATCACAAGGCCAATCAATAATAGGAAAATCATAATAACAACCATTAAAAGCAGCGGGCTGTTAACAAGTGAACCCATATAGCCTGCCATTTCTGCCGGGACATTCGCAACGGTAATAAGCCAGGCCGACACCATTGCAGCTGCCGCCACAAACATAACAACACTCGTCGTTTTAGCCGAAGCAATTAAAACTTGATACAACTCATCAAGCTTCAGCTCCCGGTAAATAAATAAGCCAACAAACAAGGCATAAAACGCAGCTACAACAGCAGCTTCAGTTGGTGTAAAAACGCCGCCGCGCAGTCCGCCAATGATGATGACCGGAAGCATTAAGGCAAAACTGGCCTGCTGAACTGCCTTCCAAATTTCTTTGGCCGATTTTCTCGGAGGCAGTTCACTTGTATCTTTTCGTGACATAAAGAACCAGCCAATCATCAATCCGACTCCCATCATCACCCCAGGAATGATGCCGCCCATGAATAAATCGGTAATCGATACACCCGCGGTTACCCCGAATAGAATCATCGGAATGCTTGGCGGAATAACGGGAGCAATGATACCGGATGCACAGATGATGCCTGTAGATGTGTTGACGTTATAACCTTTGGCAATCATCATTGGAATTAAGATGGCACCAAGTGCTGCTGTATCCGCAACAGCGGATCCCGATAGTCCCGCAAATAAAATACTGGCAATAATGGCTACAAATCCAAGGCCGCCTCTAATATGGCCGACAAGCGCCATGGAAAAATCAACGATACGCTTGGAAATCCCGCCTGCATTCATCAATTCACCTGCTAAAACAAAGAACGGGATGGCCATCAATGAAAAGTTATTGGCCCCATTAATCAAGTTTTGAGCAACAATTTGGCTATCAAAAGTTCCCATGACAAACATCAGCATGACACCGCTGGCCAGCAGCGCGAATGCGATCGGCACCCCTAATGCCAGTGATCCAAATAGTGATCCTAAGAATACTCCTATCATGGCGAGTAATGCCCTCCTTTCTTGCCGACGCTATTTTGCTATAAATTCTTCTTCCTGATTATGATTAACCTCTAATAAAACATCTTCTGAAGATTGGATGATCGTAAACCGCTCTGACTTTCCTTTGATTGCTTTAAATAAACTGGCAATGATAAGAGCCATCATCCAAATGCTTGATACAATCCCAATTCCATATAAATAGGAAAGCGGCATTCCCGTTGCCGGGCCTGTACTGTTCATATTGAGAATGGTCATTTTCCAGCTCCCTTCCAAAACAAGCCAAAGCAAGTAAAGAACAATGGCATTGCTGATAATGAAGGCCACTTTTTGAAGGCCCTTTGGCAATGCATTGACGACAATGTCCACTCCAAGGTGCATTTTATCTTTTAATGCGGCAATTGCACCCAGGAATACAAGCCAGACGAAAAAGTAGCGGGACATTTCTTCTGACCAAGTAAGACCGGAATTGAATACATACCTCAGTACAACGTTTCCAAAGACGGAGAGGGACATGGCTGCCAGTGAAAAGGCAATCGCAATGTTTAAAACTTTATTTGAAAAAGAGCTGATTTTACTAAACACGGCTTTCTCCTCCCTGCTAATGAAAGCTGGAGAGATAAAAAGGGTTTATCCCTCCAAGCCATTTATTGCAGTATTACTTTGCTTCTGCCCGGATGCGGTCTGCAAGATCCTTTGCCCAATCAAATTCGCTGTAAATTTCTTCGTATAGAGGCTGCGCTGCTTCTTCCATTTCAGCTGAGAATTCTTCTGACGGTGCAGTAAATTTTAGGCCGTTGTCCTCGAGAAACTTCTTGTCTTCTTCATAACTCTTTTCAAGCAGTTCAAATTCGTAATCAGCAGCTTCCTTTGAAGCCTTTTCAATGATTTTCTGCTGTTCTTCTGTCAAACCACTCCAAAAATTGCTGTTGATAATATACAAGTTCGGGCTAAACATATGCTTTGATTCAAGAATATCGCTTTGCACTTCATACCAGCCTGATGCCCGAACAGTCGCAATCGGGTTATCCTGCCCATCCACAACGTTTTGCTCCATCGCGGTGAATACTTCGGAAATTGGCAGAGGTGTTACATTGGCACCAAGCAATTTTCCAAGTTCGATATAGTTAGGAATATTAGGCATTCTAAGGCGAAGGCCGTTAAAATCCTCTAAACTTTCAATTGTTTGATTGGAAGAAAACATCCGGAAACCATTCGCACTCCAGGCAAGCGGCTTTACGCCATGCTCTGATTCAAGATCTTCCGTCAATTCTTCACCAATCGGTCCATTCAATACGGTTTTGGCATGTTCAAAATCTTTAAATAAGAACGGCCATTCAGGTGCTGCCATTTTCGGAATATCCGCCTGCATGATCAAGCCTGGAATTCCCATCTCAATTGTGCCGTTGCGGACACCGTCATAGAACTCTTTTTCTGCACCAAGCGTACTGTTCGGGAAAATTTGCACTTCAAGCTCCCCGTTGCTTTCTTCTTCAACCATCGTTTTAAACTTTTCTTTTAAGGCAACATTCTGGGGGTGGTCCTCAGCAAAGTAGTGTGCTACTTTGATCACCTTCTTCTTTCCTCCCCCGCCTTCACCTCCTGTTTCTTCCCCTCCGCAGCCTGCCAGAAGTAAAAAGCTTGCAAGGACTGTTGCGGCCAAACCAAATAACTTTTTCTTTTTCATTATTCATCTCCCCTTCATATCATTTGCTGTTTAATCTAAAGTTGATTTTTGTTCTATATTATAAAACCCTGTTTTGTAATATCTGCAAAAAGTGAACAGCATTTTTTCTACTTGTTAATGATTAAAATGCTGTTTAATAGAGATAAATTTAAATTTTTTCTATAAGACAACGAATCTAGGGAACCTTATAAGAACAGCAGTGAAAGCTGAGGTGCAACGATAATAATCAGCAATGTAATTAACATCGCAAAGAAAAACGGCACAATCGCTTTTGATAACTGCTCCAGTGACAAACCGGATATCCCCGCACCTACGAACAAGTTCACACCAAGCGGCGGCGTTATGAATCCAATGGATAGGTTGACAATCATAATGATTCCGAAGTGAATGGGATCATAGCCAATTTGAAGTGCTACAGGAAGCAGGATTGGCGTTAAGATAATAATCGCCGCAATCGTATCCATAAAACAGCCTACTATGAGCAGCAATAATGTAATGAGCAACATAATTATGAGCGGTTCGCTTGAAATGGACATCATCGCTGCCGCAATCTGGTTCGGAATCTGTTCGATTGTTAATAGGCGCCCAAATGCTGTTGCAGCTCCAACGATTACAAGCACTGTGGCTGTTGTTAAGGCAGAGTCGACAAAAATCTGCGGCAGATCTTTGAATTTCAATTCCTTGTAAACAAAAACACTGACAATTAAACCAAATACCACAGCGACAACCGCTGCTTCTGTCGGGGTAAAAATACCGCCGTAAATCCCACCTAAAATAACGACAGGAATGAGAAGTGCCCATTTGGCTTCCCAAAGTGCAGTTAACACACCTTTAATGGTTGTAGCCTGATCAGTTCCTGTATAACCCATTTTCTTTGAATGGATGTAAGAATAAATCATCAAGCCAATACCAACCATAATTCCTGGTATAATCCCGGCAATAAACATATCCCCGATTGAAACACTGCCAGAAACGCCGTAGATAACCATCGGAATACTTGGAGGAATAATAACGCCAATTGAACCTGCTGCAGCAACAACGGCTGTCGCAAAACGTTTATCATACCCTTTTTGTACCATGGCCGGAATCATGATCCCGCCGATTGCCGCAACAGTTGCCGGCCCTGAACCAGAAATAGCAGCGAAAAACATACAGGTGATGATGGTTGCCATGGCAATCCCGCCTGTTTTATTTCCGATCATGGAATCTGCTACATTAAATAGGCGCTTGGATATGCCGCCTTTCCCCATAATTTCGCCGGCGATAATAAAATAAGGAACAGCTAATAGAGGAAATGAGTCAACAGAGTTTGTTAATTCTTTCATCAGGAATTCAACTGGCATTCCTCCGGTATATAAAATAGTGAATAATACCGCTAACCCGATTGCGATCCCGATAGGAACGGTTAAAAATAGGAAAACTGCAAATGAACCGAATAATACCCCTGCCATTCAGAACGTACCTCCTTCAAAAAATCTTCTAGATCGCGCTAATGTTCTGCTCCACATCTTTCGGAAGTTCATGGTTTTTGTCGAAGTTTTTAATCGCTTTAAAATTGCCGATAATGTTTTGAATTAATCGGATTCCCGCAAGCCCCATGCCAACGGGTGGAGCCATATACACGATGCCTGTCGGAATTTGAAGTGCCGGCGTTGTTTGCCCAAATAATAGCAGCTGGGATGCAATGCCATAACCATAGATCACTACATACACACAGAAAACGAGAAAGAGGATATTAGAAATGAGTGAGAAATAAATTTTTGTTTTATCTTTAAATAGCAAAAGGGCCGCATCCACTTTAATATGGCGGTGATGCTTGACCGCATAGCTAATCCCGATATAAATGAGCCAGATAAAGCAGTACCGCGCAAGCTCTTCTGACCAGGAAAGGGAATTTGACATCACATAACGCATAAACACCTGTACAAATATAACGGCAACCATGATAGCCGATAAAAGGAATAATATGTACTTTTCGAGGTTTTCATCAAGCCATTTCAATGATTTAAGCAACTGGATCGCCTCTTTTCTTTAAAAAGAGACCGGCCATCAGGCGACAACCGGCTGCTCTTTTCAAAATTATTTTGCCTTATCAATCTCAGCAAGGAATTCGTCTACAATTTCAGCGCCGATTTTATCTTTATACTTATCGATAACTGGCTTAACTGCTTCCTGGAACTTTTCAAATTCTCCATCTTTTATTTCTGTGAAAGTCATTTCCTTCTTTAACGTTTCAAGAGATTCATCCGCCACTTCACGATTGCGCTGACGGTTAAACTCCCCTGCTTCTACTGCTGCTTTTGCAATGACTTCCTGTTGTTCAGCGGAAAGCTCTTCCCAAATTTTCTTACTGAATAAGAAGATAAACGGTGTGTAAACGTGATTTGTATTCGAAACATGCTTCTGAACTTCAGGGTATTTACTCAATAGAATGGTTGGATATGGATTTTCCTGTCCATCAATTGTGCCTTGCTGCAGCGCTGTGAACAATTCAGTAAATGCCATAGGCGTCGGATTCGCACCAAGTGCTTTCCAAGCATCCAAATGAATTTCGTTTTCCATTGTACGGATTTTAAGGCCTTTTACATCTTCCATAGTGGCAACAGGCTTCACATCGTTCGTTAAGTTACGGAAACCATTTTCCCACCAAGCCAATCCAACTAGTCCCTGCCCGTCAACCATCTCAAGCATCTTGTCTCCAAACGGGCCATCTAATACCTTGTCTGCCACTTCTTCATTTGGAACAGTGAACGGAAGATCAAATACTCCAAACTCAGGAATAAAGTTTACAAGCGGAGACGTTGATGGAATCGTAATATCAAGTGTACCGAACTGAAGCATTTCAATCGCTGAGCGGTCATCAGCAATTTGGCCGGAATGATAAACTTCAACGGTTAAATCATCTGATTCTGCTTCAACAAGCTCTTTAAATTTCAATGAAGCTTCATATTCTGGATGCTTGTCATTTACTCCAATACTAACTTTAAGCGTACGCTTTCCGCCTTCTCCGCTTGCACTATCTGATGATCCTTTTTCAGATGCGCCCGTTGAGCTTGAGTTTCCTCCGCAGGCTGCTAATACCATTGTGCTGATCATTAAGATACTAAGAAATAAAATGGACAGTTTTTTCATTAATTTTCCCCCTCAACTATTTTAAAAAAATGATAGTGTACTCTATCTTTTGCGCTATCATTGGAAGTTCAAAAAAGGCTTTTTCATAAAATAAAACGCTTTCAAAACAGACTAAAAAAATTTGATATGTAAATCACCCTTCCACTCTTTGTTTTACATTATAAAACTCTGTTCTGTATTCATGAACTTATTTGTATTGTAACTTCAGTAAGATTTATTGTCAAACTATTTTTTATATTCAAAATGCACATTTAAATGAACGTTATTGCAGAAAAATTACTTAGTTATATAGATAGCAAATTACTTAAGAAAAAGAGATTTTATTAGTATGTTAGTAAAATGTTTTTGAGGAAAAAAATTTTCTTTTATAAACGAAATAAGCCTTTGCCAGTCATTCGCTGGCAAAGGCTTTGGGTTATTAGGTGGCGGCAATTCTTTGAATTTGTGATTTGCCGGGATAAGCTTTAGGTGTTTTAGTCTTGAGACAAGCTCAATCTTGAACGCAAGTATGCATTGATAAAGAGATCAAGGTCGCCGTCCATGACTCCCTGGACGTTTCCGACTTCCGTATTCGTACGGTGGTCTTTGACCATGGAGTAAGGATGGAAAACGTAAGAGCGGATTTGGCTTCCCCAGCCGATTTCTTTTTGTTCGCCTCGGATTTCCAGGAGTTCCTGTTCCTGCTCTTCGATTTTCTTTTGGTAGAGCTTTGCCTGGAGCATTTTCATCGCGCGCTCACGGTTTTTGATCTGAGATCTCTCAGTTTGGCATGTTACAACGACATTTGTCGGCAAGTGCGTGATCCGAACGGCAGAGTCAGTGGTGTTAATGTGCTGGCCGCCGGCACCGCTTGCACGGTAGGTGTCAATTTTCAGGTCTTCTGTCCGGATATCGATTTCAATTTCATCGTTAAATTCCGGCATGACTTCACAGGATACGAATGAAGTATGGCGGCGTCCTGATGAATCAAATGGCGAAATCCTCACAAGACGGTGTACGCCTTTTTCTGCTTTTAAATAGCCGTAAGCATTATGGCCCTTGATGCTAAGCGTAACACTCTTGATGCCCGCTTCATCTCCAGGAAGGTAATCAAGCGTTTCGACTTTAAAGCCTTTTTTCTCGGCCCATCTTGTATACATGCGAAGAAGCATGGAGCCCCAGTCCTGTGACTCGGTTCCGCCTGCACCTGGATGCAGTTCAAGAATGGCATTGTTTTTATCGTATTCTTCACTTAAAAGAAGCTGCAGTTCGAAGTCTTTCAGGCGCTGTACTAAATCCTTAAGCTCCTCAACAAGCTCTGCCTGCAATTCTTCGTCGCTTTCCTCTTTGACCAGCTCATACGTTAATTCCAGGTTCTCGAACGTTTCGTTTAAATCGTGAAATTCATTTACCTGGTCCTTAAGAGCATTGGATTCGCTGATAACACCCTGTGCAGCCTGCTGGTCATCCCAGAATCCCGGCTGCAGCATAACATCATCAAGCTCGGCAATACGCGCCTCTTTGTTTTCTAAGTCAAAGAGACCCCCTAAAGTCCGCTAAAATCTTAGCTGTTTTTTCAAGTTCATTGCGAATATCTGCTAATTCCATTCCTGTCACCTCAAAAATTATTTTTTCCTATTATAGCATGATTATTTAGATGGCCTTTTTCACTATTATTGTTTTAGTTAATGAATTCTGCCCGTTGATTTCCGCTGCAGGCACTCGCTTTCCGCGGGCGGTCCGGGAGCCTCCTCGGCGCATACGCGCCTGCGGGGTCTCCCTTTGACTCGCTTCTCCCGCTGGAGTTTCGCGCCTTCCGCTCCAACCAACAGGGTGCCAAAATTAATATAGAGTTATTTACAGTACCATTAAAAAAATAGTCTCTAAATTCAATGGCATGGGTGGAGCCTGGATTCGTCACCTATGAAGGAAAGTTGCATTCTTAAGCGCCAATCCTATTCCTCTGCCATCTGCATAACGCGGAGCCCTAGCCTTTTTCCCAAAAGGAGAAGCCGGCAAAGCTGTTGCCGGCTTGGTTTGTTTATTTTAAATGAGAAACTATAAAATTTTAACGTCGATAACTGTCTAGCTCCAGCGCCTACCCCTCGAGGTCACAAGCCAATCCTCCCAAAAAGGCAAAGAACGCCTTTCCGGGAGGCTCGACTTGTGCTTATCGGGGGTGGGCAAGGCGCTTCCGCTTTTCTTATTCTGCACCACAGCAGTTTTTATATTTTTTGCCGCTGCCGCAAATGCATGGGTCGTTGCGTCCAATGTCCATTTGCTTGACGACTGGCTTTTTCTTGACCTTTTCTCCGTCTTCCTTCGGGTTGACAGCCTGGCCTTTGGCGACTTCCTGGCGCTCAAGGTTGTTGCGGATTTCGGCTTTCATGATGTACTTGGCGACATCTTCTTCGATAGCCGCAATCATGTTTTCGAACATCGCAAAGCCTTCTGCCTGGTACTCGCGAAGCGGATCTGTCTGGCCGTATGCACGCAGGTGGATACCCTGGCGAAGCTGGTCCATCGCATCAATGTGGTCCATCCACTTGGAGTCAACGGCACGAAGTACGATAACTTTCTCGAATTCGCGCATTTGCTCAGGCTGGAGCATTTGCTCTTTTTCGTCATAGCGTTCTTTAACCTTGGCAAAAATGGTTTCAGCGATTTCTTCTGTATCTTTGCCGCGGATATCATTTACTGTCAGGTCGCCTTCATGAAGAAGGTTCCCATTTACATAGTCAATGATGCCTTGCAGGTTCCAGTTTTCCTCGTCCTCATGACCTGGCGCATAGGCTTCAACATTGCGCTGGATGCTGGTCATGATCATTTTTTCAACGATGCCTCTGAGGTTCTCGGACTCAAGAACTTCGTTACGCTGGCCGTACAGGATTTCACGCTGCTGGCGAAGAACGTCGTCATAGGAAAGAAGCTGCTTACGGGCATCAAAGTTGTTGCCCTCAACGCGTTTTTGCGCAGATTCAACCGCTCTTGAAACCATTTTGCTCTGGATCGGCTGGGTGTCATCCATGCCGAGGCGCTCCATCATCGATTTCATATTGTCAGAGCCGAAGCGGCGCATCAGTTCATCTTCCATAGAAAGATAGAACTGTGTTACACCCGGGTCTCCCTGACGTCCGGAACGTCCGCGGAGCTGGTTATCAATACGTCTGCTCTCATGGCGCTCTGTCCCGATAACAGCAAGTCCGCCACGTTCCTTTACGCCTTCACCGAGCTTGATGTCGGTACCGCGTCCCGCCATATTTGTCGCGATCGTAACGGCACCTTGTTTACCTGCGTCCGCGATAATTTCAGCTTCACGGCCGTGGTTTTTCGCGTTCAGGACATTGTGCGGAACACCTTTTTTGGAAAGGTATTTAGAGATAATTTCAGATGTTTCGATTGCCACTGTACCGACAAGAACAGGCTGTCCATTTTTGTAGCGTTCTGCGATATCTTCTACAACGGCGCGGAACTTGCCGTCCATTGTTGCGTAGATTAAATCCGGACGGTCGTCACGGGCAATCGGACGGTTTGTCGGAATGACAACAACGTTCATATTGTAAATATTGCGGAATTCCTCTTCTTCCGTTTTCGCTGTACCTGTCATACCGGCAAGCTTTTCGTACATACGGAAGTAGTTCTGGAATGTAATCGTCGCAAGTGTCATGCTTTCGTTTTGGATTTCAAGGCCTTCTTTTGCTTCGATTGCCTGGTGAAGCCCATCGCTGTATCGGCGGCCCTTCATCAGACGGCCTGTAAATTGGTCAACGATAACGATTTCGCCTTCCTGAACGACATAATCAACGTCAAGATGCATGCTGGAATGCGCTTTTAGCGCCTGTGTAATATGGTGGTTAAGCGCTACATGCGAGATGTCGAAAAGGTTTTCGATACCAAAAGCCTTCTCCGCTTTTGTCATCCCTTCCTCTGTCAGCTGAACACCTTTTGTTTTCTCATCATAAGTGTAATCCTCGTCTTTTTTCAGGCGGCTGACAAAGGCATTCGCCTGGATATACAGCTGAGTTGATTTTTGCGCAGAGCCTGAAATGATCAGCGGTGTACGCGCTTCGTCAATCAGGATGGAGTCAACTTCATCGATTACGGCATAATGAAGCGGGCGCTGAACCTTCTGCTCTTTGTAAAGAACCATGTTGTCGCGAAGGTAGTCAAAGCCAAGCTCGTTATTGGTGCCGTATGTGATGTCAGCAGCATAAGCAGCCTGCTTTTCTTCTTTGGAAAGTCCGTTCAGGTTAAGGCCGACTGTCAGGCCAAGGAACTCATAAAGCTGGCCCATTTCAGTAGCGTCACGGCTTGCGAGGTATTCGTTGACGGTTACAACGTGAACGCCTTTGCCAGTTAATGCGTTCAAGTAAACCGGCATAGTCGCAGTCAAGGTTTTACCTTCACCGGTTTTCATCTCGGAGATATTTCCTTCATGAAGGGAGATCCCCCCCATTAATTGGACCGGGTAAGGATATAAGCCAAGAACACGCTTCGCTGCTTCGCGGACAACTGCAAATGCTTCGATCAGCATATCGTCAACAGATTCACCCTTTTGGTAGCGCGCCTTAAATTCTTCCGTTTTTGCGCGCAGCTGCTCGTCCGATAATTTTTCGGTATCGGATGCAAGTGCATCAATTTGTTCTGCCATTTTGGTGAGACGTTTTATTTCGCGTTTATTTTGATCAAACACTTTATTTAAAATCCCAAGCATTTAAAACGCTCCTTTATGTTGGATATGAGAGTCATTCGCTGTTCCGCCCTTTTCTGGAAAAAAGGTAGTAATTAAAAAAGATTCGCTTTTTACCGGCGGAATCCTCCCATGAAAATTCACATTATTTCTTATTAATATTACCACTTTGGGAGGGGGGTGACAACTTATGCCATACCTCAGCTTATTCTAGCTCCTTAATTTGCTGATAGCCGGGCGGGGGGAAATAAACCCTGCCCTTCTTTGAACCGGAATAGGGAAGCTGCATGGAAGTGAGCAATTTTTTAGCGATGTCCCCGGAAGGCAGGTGCAGGAAGCGGCAGATCTCCTGATTGGTTAAGGGAGAATTTTTGTTTAAGAGGAAAAGATCTTTAAGGGCATGGACGTGAGCATCCTTATCTTTGGATTGGCATTTGGTGCAGTACCATATTCCAAAATGGCGCTTCATTGGATATGATGAACAAACCTTGCATATAACTCCTGTTTGTATATCGTCCGGTGGAATTCCATAGTATTTTAAGATATCAACAGTTTCGGGAATGTGTTCTTTTATAATCATACGGGTAATTTTCTTTAGGTCCTTTGGTGTCATAGCTTCGTTTTTGTAAGAGACTTTTATTTTTTCAATGCTTCTCAGGAGGAATTGGGCATGCTGGACTTTTTGCAGCATTTTGGAATAGCCAGGAGCAGTTTTGAGGATAGTGGAAGGCTTACTGATAATGATAAGAAATTCGACCGGAATTGCGAAGTTGGGCTTCTGGAACCATTTTTTCAGTTCCGCGCTCTGCTGGCTGGCTTGTTCAATCGGATTGGGGTACCCTTTGGTCTCACCCTTGTTGTTCGTTTGAATTAATTGATTAAAATCCGGGTCGAAAAATAAGGTTCCGCCGTAGTTCTTTACTTCTAAAACTAAGGCAAAAGATGCGCTTATGAGCAGCGTGTCAATTTGGAAAAAGTACCTGCCATTTGAAAGGCGGAGATCATGAAAGATTAAAAACTCTTTTTCCGGCAATTTACTTAGGTAAAAATCAATGGCCTGCTCTCCTTTGTAACCTGCTAATCTTCTGGTTTGATCAGACTCGATATCAGGCCTTTTTGGGTGGTTCTTCGGGATTCTCTTCAGCAGCGCATGATTTTTCTGAATTCGGATGGGTACAAATCGTTCTTTTTCAATCAAGAGCAACACTCCTTTTTAGAATTGAGGATAGAATTCTGTTTTGGCGGAGAAATCTCCTGCTTTATTGACTTCATTTTTAAGCTCTAATCGATATATCGGTCACTTTGCCAGGTTTATCGGTCAGATTTTAATTTTATCGGTCACTTTTTCGATATATCGGTCAGATTTCATTTTTATCGGTCACTTTTTCAATTTATCGGTCACTCTGCGTCCTATCAACATTCCCGCATTCACAATGTGAAGATAAAAAAAACGAAGAGCCCAAAAAGCCCTCCGTTTTTTTCTGTGCCCATTAAGAATTCGATTCCTCAATTAGCTTGCGGATCGTATCCTCAACTTCATTATAAATCTCACCGTAATATGTCGATACGCGGCTTGCATTGATGCCATATTTTTCGCCGATTTCCTTCTGAGTCAGCGTTTCCTTTGAATCAGCTATTGTGGTAACAAGATACCGGAGTCCAGCAACGTAATTATCAGGCTTTTTCACCTGCTTGCCTGTCTTTTCGCAATAGTCCATCCAGAGAGAAATCCCCATGCCGATGATCCATGGTTCTTCACCAGCTTCTATCATATCGTCTCTGAAAATCTCGGCCACCTGCTTGGCGCCCTTGCTCGGCCAGCCGAAATTATCCATAGTTGGAGCAAACACTGATTTTGGTGTGTCGTTCATGAGATCGACGAGATATTCCGCCAAGTATTCTTCCGGGTTATCATAACCTTCTTCTTCAAAAGAATATTGGATATAATCCTCAAATTGTGATGCATTTTCTTTCGGCAGATCAAAAATGGCCGGAAACGCCAGATACTCTTCTCCATATGGAAGAAGAATGGCAAAGGCGAAATTTCCTTCCTCAAAGCCATGTAAATCGCCAAAAAGCGAAACACTATAGATCTTCCCTGTTAAGGTATCCTTAATAACAGCCTGATCTTCAGTGACTTCAGTCATGATTCCAGCCACTGCTTTGCCCTCAGCCCAGGATTGTAAAATGCTTTTTAAACGCGGACGCGAAATGTAAGGCATTTTCACACGAATGAACTCACCCATAATGGATTCATCTTCCTCTAAGGTACCGAATAGAATGTACCAGAAAGAGTGAACAAATTCATAGAACTCTTTCTCTTCCCCTTCAATGCCTTCGAGTATATCAAGAAGATCGGTAAAATCCTCTTTTATGTCATCCCCATAATGGGTAAGTGCAAATATTCTCGCTTCCTTTTGAAGTTCAATGACTTCATGGTTCAGTACTTCTTTAATCGATACGGCATCCTTGCTGCCGCAGCACTTCTTATATTTTTTCCCGCTGCCGCATGGGCACGGTTCATTTCTGCTTGCTTTAACTGTTGACATGCTTTAAATCTCTCCTACTAATTTCGTTCGATTCTACTATCCTAACATTAATCAGCAGTTTGGGCATTTTTCAAGTAAATTAAAACAATTGGCTCTTGTCAGATAGCTTTTAACCAGGGGACGAGAACTATAGATCATATTTCTTTAATTTTCGAGTTAAAATACCTTATTAATGAGTAAATTTCAGGCACGCTGACGATATATCGGTCACTTCTCCAGGTTTATCGGTCAGATTTTGATTTTATCGGTCACTTTCAGGATATATCGGTCAAATTTCACTTTTATCGGTCAGTTTTTCAATATATCGGTCACTTCGCGTCCTTTCAACTTTCCACCAATTACCTTGTAAAAATAGAAAAAAACGGAGAGCCCCCACTCTCCGTTTTCCGCGACCTTATTGCTTTTTCATATAATCCAAAACATCCAAATCAATCTTCCCCGCTTCCTGCTCGCGGGCTTCGAAGTTTTCAGTATGGATATAGGCTGTTAGTGCTTTTAAAAGCTGCTCATCTCCCTTGCCGGCCTCTAAATATGTAAGGCGCACAAGTTCCCGAACCAGTTGTTCTTTTACCGCGCCTTCAATCGCAGCCACCCTGTCTGCCTTTGAAGGAGCAAAGTAAAGCTGCTGCAGATGATAAATTCGGATCAATTCGGTAATTGGCTCCGGATGGTCATCGACTCGCAAATCGATGTAACGGTCATTAAACCCTCCGTATCCGCCAGCCTCTTTTACGACCAGCAGTGCTGCGGATTGCTGGCCGCGGCTGTCACCGCCGGCTGACTGGCCTGCGTTCAAAGAAGCAAGCAGACGTTCCGCCAGAGAACCTTCCGTGCTGATAAATGTCTGGCCCATTGCCTGAACCGTCTTTTCATCGACTAAAATATTCCCCTGTGCAGCAAAATGAGGTCCAGTCATTCCGCCTGCCCAGTTGTAGCAGCCTTCCCCTGTGAAGGTAGCCGGATTTCCCATTGCATCCAGCAAACCGACCTGGCGGAGCTCTTTTTCCGGATCATCTTTTGTGATGATTTCGAGCGCTTCTTCAGCCGTTTTGCCTTCCTCCATTAATTGCAATGCACGCGGGCCATATGAGGTATTGGCATATGACTGGGTCGCAACCGCTCCGACTCCCGCTTTTGCAAACGGCACTACTGCGCCAACGCCTAAAAATTTCGATTGAACCGCAATTCCCCATTCTTTTTCTTTTGGATCGAATCCGACAATTGAAAATGTCATGTATGAAACCTCCCTATGCTAAAACAAGTCCCCCGTAAACAAGCGCCCCGGCAATGACGTAAGCTGGATGCACTTTAAGCTTTTCCATTAGGAAAAAGCTAAGCAGCCCAATGAAGAGTGTCTGCCAGATGCCGACGCCTTCATAGGCTGAGAAAAAGAAATCATAGGTCATGATGCCAAGCAGGACAGCAATGACCGGGCGGATATAAGTGGTCATCCGTTTAACGCGCGGAGATTCTTTATATTTCATTAGCAATCCAAGTAAGGTAATCATCAGAATCAATGATGGAGCAACAGTTGCAAACACCCCAACAATTGCTCCGAGCACTCCCGCCTGCTGAAAGCCGATATAGCCCGCCATTTTGGTAGCGATCGGGCCAGGCAGCGCGTTGCCCATTGCCAGCACTTCACTGAATTCATTAACGGTCAGCCATTCATAATTGTCTACTACTTCGTTTTCAACCAAAGGAATGGATGCCGGTCCCCCGCCGTATCCAAGAATCCCAGGGATGAAAAATGCCAAGAAAATCTGTACGTATATCATGCTGGATTCTTCTCCTTCTTCGCTTCATTTTTTTCAGCTGCGTCCTTTTTTAGTAGAGCTGTTAAGAGTAAAGCAAATATGATAATGGCAGGATGAATGTTTACAAACTCGAGAAGAATTAGGCTTGCCGCTACAAAAAGAAGCGTCCAGCCCCAGCCTAGTGATGATTTCGTTGACTTTTTAACGAAGTCCCAAGTCAATGTAGCGAGCATGACTGCCACAACCGGAACAACCGCCTTCGTCATGCCTGCAACCCACGGCTGGTCTTTAAACGTATTTAGTGCAGTAAGAAGAATAATCATAAGGACAATGGTTGGAACCATGGTTGCTATGAGTGCATTCACCATGCCAAGAATTCCGCCAACGCGGTAGCCGATATAGCCGGCCATTTTCGTCGCAATCGGGCCAGGCAGCGCATTCCCAAGCGCCAGCACATCGCCAAACTCATCCGTATCCATCCATTTGTATTTATCAACAACCTCTTTATGGACAAGCGGAATCGACGACGGCCCGCCGCCATATCCCAGAATGCCCACTCTAAAAAAAGCCATAAAGATGTCAGCCTGCTTCATGATGCAACACCTCTTTTCATTGATCGTGTTGGTACTTCCCTGTCTCCTATCCGGAAAAAGCAGGTGAAGGAGCGGCTTTCTTTTCCGCTCCCCAGTACCTGTTATATGGTTATTTTACTCTTATATGCGAGTTGCTCTATCGTTTTTTATTACCAAGCAGCAATGCTGCCATCTGTGCGCGGCTCGGTTCCGCCCATAAGGACGCCGGTTTTCGGGTCACGCCAGATGATTTGGCCGCGGCCGAATCCGCCGGTATCAACGGTTACTTCAATTTGATGCCCTTTGCGTGCAAGAGCCTGGGCAATATGGTTAGGGAAGTTCGGTTCCACTTGAACCTTTTTGCCTTCAATCCACTGCCATCTTGGTGCATCCAATGCGGCCTGCGGGTTCAGATGGAAGTCAACTGTGTTCATGACCACCTGCATATGGCCCTGCGGCTGCATGTAGCCTCCCATAACGCCGAACGGCCCAACTGCTTCGCCGTCTTTTGTCAGGAATCCAGGGATAATCGTGTGATACGTTTTCTTGCCTGGCTTCAGTGCGTTATGGTGCTCAGGATCAAGCGAGAAATCGTGTCCGCGGTTTTGCAGCGCAATACCTGTTCCCGGAACAACAAGCCCTGAACCAAAGCCCATGTAGTTACTCTGGATGAACGAAACCATATTGCCTTCGCTGTCCGCAGCTGCAAGGTATACAGTACCTCCGCTTGGCGGCTGGTATGGTTCCGGTTTTAGAGCTTCGTCGCCAATTTCGCTGCGGCGGGATTCGCCATATTGCTCAGAAAGCAATTCTTCAACCGTTACTCTCATATCAGATGGATCCGTAATAAACGCCTTTCCATCAGTGAAAGCTAACTTCATAGCCTCGATTTGCTTGTGGTATGTATCCACCGTATCTTTAGCACCAAACTCAAAGCCTTTGGCGATATTTAAGCCCAGCAGAGCCACAAGCCCCTGGCCGTTCGGCGGGATTTCCCACACATCATAGCCGCGGTAATGGACCTTAATTGGATCAACCCACTCCGCTTTAAAACCAGCTAGATCTTCTTTGGATAAAAATGCATTATATTTTTTGGAAAAAGCGTCGATTTTATCAGCAATTTCACCGCGGTAAAAGCTTTCGCCGTCTGTTTCGCCAATGGATCTTAAAGTAGCGGCATGCCCTTCTGAGCGCCACACTTCGCCAATTTCAGGACACTTTCCATCAGGTGCAAAGGTTTCAAACCAGTGCTGGAATTCATCATCTGTAAAAATCTGCTTGAATTTCCTATAAGCAAATTTCCAGTACTTGCCGAGAATCGGCGTTAAGGGATAGCCCCTTTCCGCATAATCAATTGCCGGCTGCAGCACTTCTTTTAACGGAAGCTTACCGAAACGCTTGGATAGCTCTGCCCATGCGGATGGCGCGCCAGGTACTGTAACGGGCATCCAGCCGTGCACTGGCATTTTTTCATGGCCTCTTTCCTTTAGTGCTTCAATGGAAATCGACTTTGGCGCCGGACCGCTGGCATTCAATCCGTGCAGTTCACCTTTTGTCCAAACAAGTGCAAATGCGTCGCCGCCGATTCCGTTTGAAGTCGGTTCAACCACTGTAAGAGCAGCTGCTGTTGCAATCGCTGCATCGATCGCATTTCCGCCTTTTTTCATCATGTCCAATCCGGCCTGTGCTGCGAGCGGCTGGGAAGTGGCAACCATGCCGTTATTCGCCATGACGGTCGTTCGCTGTGAAGCGTATGGGTGGTTCTGAAAATCAAAGTTCATGGAATTCACCTCTATATAGTCTTAAATTCGTTAATTCTGATTATAGCAAATTATATAAATATTATGTTAGTATTTATTTCGCATATCTAATTTTCTAACTTCTAGTTGATTTTTTAAAAAAATTTTTATATGATATACCTATAAATTGAATAGTCATTCTCCTAAAGGGGAGTAGCTTTTACAGCAGAGTCGTCATTACGGAGCACACGCTCTCGGCTTTGTTGGCAATCTAAACAATTGTTAGCAAGACCTTTACCAATACGGTAGAGGTCTTTATTTATGGGCCTTTACCAATCAGGGTAAAGGCCCTTTTTGTATACAGGCCCGCACAACGAATCGTTTTACTTTATAAAATGGAGGAATAGGATATGAAGAAGAAAATAAGATATACAATGGATGAACTGATCAAACGAAATAAAGAAGAACTGATGAAGGACAGATCACAGCTGGAGAAAATCGAACGGAAACTGGATGAAAAATATGTGAAGGTGAAGCCAATGTAGTTTACGGATAATAGATTGGGGAAATATGAAACTTTCTCATCCCCTTCACGTAACTATATCTAATACAATCAGGCGAACAATCGCCAACACCAAAAGAGGAGAGATCTTGATTGATTTTGCGAAAATATATGTCAATGCTGGGAATCGGTTCTGCAAAAATTGACCTGCAGCTGCCAAAGCATGAATACGCTCCAGGCGAAAATGTGAGCGGCACCTTCCTAATCGAAGGCGGCACGATCGAGCAGCAGATCAAACGAATTGAGTGCGACCTCGTTATGACGACATTAACGGACGAAACGGAAGAAGTGATCGACTCAGCGACAATCCTGACATCACAAACAATTGAGTCGGAAGAAACCAACCGGATGGAATTTAACTTTCAATTGCCGAAGGACATCCCTGCTTCCACACCGGAGCGCACTTTTCAATTTAAAACGAGGCTGATCTTTAACGAAGGCGTCAAAAGTGCTGATCTGGATAAAATAATTATCACACATTAAAGATTCGAAGGAGGAAGAACCGCGGTGTAACATAATCCCCTCTATCATAGAAAAATAACACACAGAGGAGATTCGTATTCAATTGAAAACAGCGACTTTGCAAAAGTGGCTTATCATACTAACTTTTTGAAGCATACTTGAAACCAGTTATTGATCGGCTGTCACACTTGAAGTGAAAAACCCGCCAAGAATCCAAATGGCGGCAATGGCAGCCCCCTTCCAGCGAATGAACTAGAAAAAGGTGAAAGTGATGAAGTTTATCAAACGCATCAAATTTGTATTTAAGTTTTGGAAGTTCCTGCCCTTCCTGAGAGACTACTTTCTCTCAAGAGAGGTCTCTACTGGCAAAAAACTGTTTCCGATTGCAGCTGGACTGCTTTATATTTTCCTGCCGCTGGATTTAGTGCCCGATTTCCTATCGATATTCGGCTTTACGGATGATATTGTCGTCACGTCGCTCGTTCTCCAGCAGATGGTGAAGATGGCACCGGAGTCGTTGAAGGAGAAGTATAAGGTGCTGGAGGAATGAATGGATGACTGCTGCCCGGACTGAACTGCACTTAAGATTGAGGAACCTATTAAAAATTTGCAAAAACAGTTTGCTTAAAATACGTTCAATCGAAACCCCCGTCCGCTAAATCGAACGGGGGTTTCTGGTTCATGTCGGCCATCCTGCTGCCAGAGCTTTTCCTGTTTCTGAAAGGGTCCTTAATTCGGCTCCGAATATAGAAGTTTTGCTTCAAAATAGAGAACTTGAATAAATTTTTTGGTATTGATTCGAGTTGGGGAGGATGTTGGTTTTGAATCATGCTTTAAATCTGTCATCTTTTTCCTGACACTTGTAAAATCAAAGAATTTGGACGCGTAGCTTTCAAACTTCAGGTTTGAAAAATCGGTTAGACCCAGTGAAGCCAAATGATTCAAGGATTGGTAAATCGCTCTGCGCACCCGTTGTTCAGATGCTTTGATCTCTTTTTTTAATTCCTGCTCTGTCTGTGTTGCGCCAAGTTTTCTTTTAGCAAGGTTCAAAAAGATCTCTTTCAGGGGTGGAAATCCTTTTTCAAGCATATGCTCCTGTTCGTATTGAACTAAATAATCCAGTATATCCAGTAAATCTTTACTCCCGTTTTCACCCGCTATCCCCAGTTCGGACAAAAGAAACTGACCGGAAGTTCTTATATTTTTTTTGTTATGCGGCAGGTCATGCCGCTCCTTAACTTGATCGAAAGACAACACATTATGCAGTGATTTTTGAATATCTTGAATCGATCGTTCTAATCGAATACGTTCGATCACCTTCCTGATGACGGTAATGACCTCAATCCTGTTGATCGGTTTTGTTATATAGTATTCAATGCCAAGTGAATAGGCTTCACCGATTAATTCTTTTGATTCGACTTGTGAAATCATGATCGTTTTCCCCTTGAATGCCGGCTTTATTTGACGTATCGTCTCTATTCCGTCCTGAACCGGCATTAACAAATCAATTAATAAAATATCGATGTTCTTCAATAGCAGCATCGGCCCATTCAGCAATGAGCCGTCTTCAGCTTCCCCGGCAACCTCGCCAAGATCCTCATCTTCAATGATTTGGGAGAGCATGGATCGAACTGCTTCATCATCGTCTGTTATATAAAAAAGCATCACAATCACCCTTTATCAACTAATTGATTAATCGGTATGCGGATAATAAAAATCAGCCCTCTTCCTCCTGACCCTTCATGGAAGGTGATGTCCCCATCAAGCTGTTCGACAATTTCCTTTACATAGGATAGCCCAATCCCCGTTGATGGGTTGCCGGCATGGTCATACTTCGTTGTAAATCCCGGCTTGAATAATAAAGCTTTATGCTTAGGCGGAATTCCGGGGCCATTATCGCTAATCATGAATTCAACCAAATGACCATGCCTGTCGATACTAATATTGATAATTCCCTTATTTCCGATCGCTTCTGCCGCGTTTGCGACGACATTGTTGATAATCGATAGGACGGTGAACACATGGTAATGAGGATGCGTCTGTTTAACTGTTTTCACGAATTTAATGTCTTTTCCTAATAAATCTGCATATTTCTCATTTGCCCGCACGATGATATTCACCAGTTCATGCACGTCCATATAATCGGCGATGCTTTTATCCGAAATGAGTTTTGAAAGGCCAGAAAAAATACGCTGGTTATCTTTTTTCACTTCATGTACTTCACCAGCGATTTCCAAAGCTTTTTGGCGATATTCCCCAACCGGGACAGAACCCTGTTTATCGATCCAACCGTTTAAACTTTTGTATAAATCATACGATTTTTTCGTAATATTTTCAGTATTTTTCAGTGTCTTTTTTAAATAGACCGATTCCTCATATAGATTGGAAATGAGCATCAGCAATTGTTCATTCTGCTTCCGGATTTCCCTTTCCCTCGACTGTGCCTCATACAGACTCAGCATATTGAAAAAGCTTATAACAATAAAGCTGTGCGACATCGCGATGACCATAATTCCGTTTAGCGCCGTTGCCGTTATGGTTGTTCCCAATATAAAATATTGCGCGATCAGCTCCGCCAAGTCGGACAAGACTTCAATTGGAATGCCCAGTACTCCGATGATCAGCGGCCGATTATAAAAACGGCTGATTTTTGCAGCATTAACGAGACAAGAAAAGGTGAAATAAAAGAAAAAACTGGCGATATGGGCTTGAAAGGCGGAGGTCCAATCAAAATGATCCAGGACAATCAAGTCTATCAATATACGAAATCCAACGACCGCGGCAGCAGTCAAAAAACCCGGCAGAACCGCTGGCATTTTTCGGAACAGCAATAAAAAGAAAAAGAAAGCAGGTGCTCCAAAGCTGATCCGAAACGTTTGATTAAAAGGATAAAAATTCAATTCACCTGCCAATGGCACGATCATCACCATGAGGACCAGCATATACATTTCATTTTTTACAATAAAACGGCTATTCAAAAATCACCACTTCCCCTTTTTGCTGAAAATCAGTATACATTCCCCTCGGCATCTATACAATGTATTTTTTATATTCAATCTATTAAATTTACAAAATGCAAAGGATTTTTCGTCACTTTTCGTCTGATTCTGTAGTTTGGAATATATCATAATCAGAACAAAGGTGGAAGCGTTTCCATTCATCGGAAATTATCAGAACACTAAAAAAAGTCTGGTTTCCATACTTAACGTAAAGCCGGAGCGGTTCCGGCCATTCAAAAACCTGCAAAAACTGGATAGCAGTTTTTACACGATCAAGATTAGCCTTTCCACATCCTTTCCACCGAAACAAAATCATAGAAAGAGAGGGTAAACCTTAATGTTCGATATGACGATTAATCAGGAGAGCCAACCATCAGGCTGTCTGCAGATGAATAGCCTCGATGAATGGGTCGCTTATTGCCGTTCCTTTGCTGCTGAAGGAAAATGTGCAGACTATATTCCAGCTCTGGCAAATACAAATCCTTCGGAGTTGGGCGTTTGTATCATTAGACCTGATGGAACGGTTATAAAATCAGGAGATTGGAATGCCTTTTTTACGTTACAGAGCATCTCAAAAGTATTCAGTTTTATGGCTGCCTGCATAGGCCGCGGCATTTCATATGTACTAGAAAGAGTGGATGTTGAACCGACTGGAGATCCCTTCAACTCGATTATCCGCTTAGAGATGCATAAACCGGGAAAGCCTTTTAATCCCATGATTAATGCTGGAGCCATTACGGTATCCTCCCTTCTGCCCGGGGAATCACCGCAGGATAAATTAGATTTTTTATTAAAATTACTGGAAAACATGCTGGGAAAACGGCCGGCAATTAATGAAGAAGTGTTTCGATCGGAATGGAAAACGGCTCATCGGAATCGGGCATTAGCCTATTATTTAAAAGAAACGGGCTATTTAGAATTAGAGGTCGAGGATGCTTTAGAGGTTTACTTAAAGCAATGTTCCATCCAGGTCAACTCAGAAGACATCGCCATGATCGGGTTAATTCTGGCTCATGACGGCTGCCATCCAATCCGCAAAGAACAACTGATTCCTAAAGAAGTGGCCCGATTAACCAAAAGTTTAATGCTTACGTGCGGAATGTACAATTCTTCGGGCAAATTTGCCGCATTCGTCGGAATACCTGCAAAGAGCGGTGTTTCCGGAGGCATAATGGCACTGGTCCCTCCAAGGAATCGGAACGAAGTACCATTTCAGGATGGATGTGGAATTGGGATTTATGGTCCAGCTATCGATGAATATGGAAATAGCCTGGCAGGCGTCATGTTATTGAGACATATGGCAGAAAAATGGGATTTAAGCATTTTCTAGAATGGATCATTCAGCAGACAAAAAGCTCTTCGGGATGGGACTGGCAGTTTGCTGTTTAGCAAGGAAGCAATTTTATATTTGGCATTGATAGATTCATTCAAATTAAAGGAAATAGGGGGATTAAATTTATGGAAGAAGTAATCAACTGGCTGACTGCAGACTTTAGCCATTTTCTATGGAGTTATGTGCTCATCATCATGCTAATTGGTCTCGGGCTTTATTTTACTGTCCGGACAAAGTTTGTCCAATTTCGCATGATCGGTGAAATGTTGCGGCTATTGGGTGAAGGGGCGGTAAAAAAGAAAGGTGTCTCATCCTTCCAGGCTTTTTGTATCAGTACCGCTTCCCGTGTGGGCACGGGCAATTTGGCAGGTGTTGCCATAGCAATTTCTTTCGGCGGACCTGGCGCGGTATTTTGGATGTGGTTAATTGCCCTTATCGGGTCCTCATCCGCTTTTGTTGAATCGACATTAGCCCAAATTTATAAGGTAAAAGATAAAAAATCAGGGACATTCCGCGGCGGTCCTGCTTATTACATGGAAAAAGCTTTGAATGCCCGCTGGATGGGCGTTCTATTTGCGATGATAATCAGCGTCACATTCGGACTTGCTTTTAACTCCGTTCAAGCGAATACGGTTACAAATGCATTTCATCATGCGTTTGGTTTTGATATGTATTGGACAGGTCTTGGGATTACAGCCGTTACAGCCTTCATCATTTTCGGCGGCATTAAACGTATTGCCAAAGCAGCTGAATGGATGGTTCCCCCTATGGCCGGTATGTACATCCTTTTAGCTGCTTACGTGATGATCAAAAATTTCGGAGAGCTCCCTCAAGTATTCTCCCTTATTTTCCAAAGTGCTTTCGGATTAAATGAAGCGGTTGGCGGCGGATTCGGAGCGGCCATGATGCTAGGCATTAAACGTGGACTCTTTTCGAATGAGGCCGGCATGGGAAGTGCCCCGAATGCTGCAGCCACTGCAGATGTAAGCCATCCTGTAAAACAAGGCCTCATCCAGTCACTTGGCGTTTTCGTTGATACACTGGTCATTTGCAGCTGTACAGCATTTATCATTTTATTATCGGGTGTTTATAAATCCGCCGAATCTAACGGCATCGTTCTGACTCAATCTGCTTTAAATACCGAAATCGGGCCATGGGCAGCGGTTTTTATCGCCATTCTTATTTTGCTGTTCGCATTCAGTTCGATCGTCGGCAATTACTACTATGGTGAGTCAAACATTGAATTTATAAAACCAGGCAGAGTTTGGCTGACCATATACCGTCTTGCCGTAATCGGGATGGTGGCGTTTGGTTCTCTGGCTTCGCTTGAAACAGTATGGAGCCTGGCTGATGTCTTCATGGGCATCATGGCTGTGATTAATCTGGTTGCGATAGCCTTGTTGGGGAAAATTGCTTTTGCCGCCTTAAATGATTATCAGAAGCAGAAGAAAGCAGGAAAAAATCCAGTCTTTTCCGTTTCCAATATCGATGGTCTCAAAAATGCGGAATGCTGGGAAGCAGAGGAACAGCCAGCATTAAAAAAGGAAGCATAAGAAACGGTAGCAAATATTTTCGGAAGACCTTCAGAAGACACTATGGAAAAAGGTAAAATGATTATTTTTTAAGGGGAGGAAAAATTTCATGTGGATCATCACGGTTCATTCAAAAAACAACATTAAAATGTTTGAATTTCACACAGAAAAAGAAGCAAAAGAAACGTTCAAAAAAATCAAAGGGTATAAAATCCTCACCGAAGTGGTTTACTGTTAGAACTAATACAAGGTGGCAGTCCCGATCTGCCGCACATGAAAACCCCCTGCAAAAAGGCAGGGGGTTCTGTTTTAAAATTATTGAGCTTCAATCAAGCCGTAACGGCCGTCTTTACGCTTGTACACCACGTTTGTTAAGTTAGATTCTGCATTGGTGAACACGTAGAAGCTGTGGCCCAGCATGTTCATTTGCAGGATCGCCTCTTCGCTGTCCATTGGCTTCAGATCAAAGCTCTTCTGGCGGACAACTTCAAGATCATTTTCCTCTTCCTCAACCGCTACAGCCCCTTCTGTTTCATCCAATGCTGCGAATACAGCAGTCAGATTGCCTTTTTCACGGAACTTGCGATTAACTTTTGTTTTGTGCTTGCGGATTTGACGCTCTAATTTATCAGTAATCAAGTCTATCGCTGCATACATATCATCATGATCTTCCTCTGCACGAAGAACCAGATTCGGCATCGGAATCGTTACTTCCACTTTAGAACGGTTATTATTGTACGTTTTCAAGTTTACATGTACATTTGCATCAGGAGTTTCAGTAAAATACTTTTCTAACTTCGCAATTTTCTTCTCTACATACTCTCTAATTGCTGGAGTTACCTCAATGTTTTCACCACGAATGTTGTAATTCATACGTGAACTCCTCCTTCTCATTATACAATAGCTACTTTGCCAGAACGCCAGCTGTAAAATCAACAGCTAAAAAATGAGCGTCTGAAAAAGAATGCCTAGTCTTAAAAGTATATTAAGACTATGTATTTATATTTCTATTTTACCCCTAAAAACTCCTGCTGAAACAGTGAAAAATGTGCAAAAGTTATGACGAATTGGTGACCAGGCCGTGAATAATTATTGGGGGAAAATAAAAACCGCTTCTCGGGGAAGCGGTTAGGATTGGAGATAGGGAGTGAGCTCTTGCTGGATGGATTTATGCCACTCAGAAAAGGCTGGATAAAGTTTTTGTGAGATGATATCCTGCCTGACTGGAATGTCCTCAAAACATTCCAAAAGAAGTTCTGCCTGATCGGCCACAATGCTGATATCCTTCATAGCATCCTGTAATTGCTGATTGTCATGGAAAAGCTGGCTGAGCTGCTCATTGGCAGCCGCTACCTGCGGCAATGCCTGAAAAATATCGCCAAGAAGGCGATTGCCTTCTGTTTTACTCAAGTCACTAAAGCTTTTAACAATATAATCAAACGCCTCGTCGATGGTATATAAGAGGTCGCTGTATTCCTTCAGAAATATGTACTGCTCTTCGGTCAGAGTTAGCAATGATGTCACCTAATTTCTTTTATCATAAAACATGCCGTCCGTCGCCATGGATTGATAGGGATTGATGTATTTATTGGATGATTCTTTTTTAATGCTTAGGTCTTTGATGTCTTTTTGGATAAAAAGCTTTTCGCGCTGCATGAGTTGTGTTGCCTTTTCGTTGAACTTGATCAGCTTGGCCCCTAGTTCCATTTCAGCCTCTGAATAAGGAGGAGCCATGCCAGCCATTGCCTGCTGGCGTTGTTCTAGCTGCGTTTCAACTTTGCTGATTTTTGTATCGCGGTCGAGCTTTGTATCTTCTAAAGTGGATATCAGTTCAAGAGTTGCTTCATAGAAACCTTGCACAGAACTCACTATATTGTGCCGCCTTGAGTAAACTGCTTCTGGCGGTTTACTTGAATGACTTCCTTCCAGGTGTCGCGGAATTCAGTAACGAGACTTTCGACCTCACCGAGAATCGCAGCATCATTTTTTATATTAGCCTCTATTAATCTCCGGTTTATATAATCATACAGAGACATCATGTTTTGGGAAATCTCCAAATCCATATTCAGCGTAACCATCAGCTCCTGAATGATATTCTGCGCTTTTTGGATATTAGTATTTTTCGTTTCAATGTTCTGATCTACAATAGCCTTTTTAGCCTGATGGATAAACTTCAGACAGCCGTTATACAGCATTAGGGTCAGCTCTCCTGGTGATGCTGTATTCACCGAGGTTTGCTGATAGGATTGGTATGGATTGCTTACTGCCATTTTTTAAACACTCCTTTTTATTACATGCCGCCGCCAAATTGGTTCATTAGGAAAATGGATTGCTCGTTGGAACGCTGGATCGCTTTTTCCATGGCGGTGAATTGGCGCCAGTAGCGGTCTTCGACTTGTCTTAACTTCCCTTCGAAGCTATCAATTCTTCTATCTACATCTGAGAGCTCTCTTCCAATGGCAAACTGCTGATTCGTAGAAAAACTGTTACCAGCTTTTGTTTTTAACTTATCCATTGCCGAATTTACAGTGTCATAGAGCCTGTGGGCGATTCCTCTTTGTCCTTCTGTCTGGCCGTCTCCTCTAAAGAGGTTCTCAACGGAAACAGGATCCGCTTCGATTGCTTTTTTAAGGGCAGCCTCATCAATTTCAAGCTTTCCTCCTTCTAAATAATTGCTGGATGTTTTAATGCCGATACTGGACAGCTGATTATAAAGAGGAGATACTTGATCGTTTGTGACAGGCTGGTAAAAATTTATTCTCATTCCAGATAACACGGATTGCAGGGTAGAATCTCTGCGCAGAAGACCGCTCTTCGCTTTTTCTTCCCATTGTTCCTGCTGCTTGTCAGATAATTGCTCACGCTGCTCACCCGATAATGGAGCATAGCCTTTGTAGCGTTCCTCTCCTGCTTTTTTCTGGATTTTGTCTATCATTTCATTATATTTATCAACGAATGCTTTGATATTGTCAAAAACTTTCCCAGAATCATTGCTGATGTTAACACTCACAGAATCAGTAAACTCCTGTTTTAGAGTGAAAGTGACACCATTGATTTCAAATGTGTTCGAGCTACGATTGGTGGCCAAACCATTGATTTCGAAGGTGGCGTTTTGAGCAACTTCTTTAACTGTTGCGCCTCTAAAGCGCAGGACATCATTAAGGAAGCTTCCATTTGTCGCAATTTCGTCACCATCCGGGTTAAAGTCTCCAGTCTCTGTACGGGTCATCGTCATTTGGCCAGTAACACGATCAAAGAACATACTCACACCGGCACTGGATGCATTAACTTTATTGATTACATTATTCAGAGTTTCACTTCCTGAAATGAGGAAGGAATCATGTCGGTCTCCTTTGGAGGTAGAAGTATCTACTGAAAAGGAGGTGTATTTGTGGTCGTAAGCAATCTCAAGACTCATCGTTGTACCGGAGCCTTCAGCCGGCTTTTTCATATCAGCATTAAAAGTGATTTTACCTGTTTCATAGTTTAAGGTGCCAACCACTTTATTCGTGTCATCTAATATTTCTCTTTCTCCATCAATAAGGTTGCCCATTGTAAAAGTCTTTTCCGTTGTCGTTCCTGAGGTTGTTTCCTTGAACTTGATGCTTTTCACTTCGTTCAAGGCACCCTGAGCCAACTGGATAGACGATGTGCTGCTTGTTATGGAGTGTGTACCGGTACGCTCAGTAGCCACGTAATCAATTTTGATCACACTGCCTTTTGTAACTTCTTTCCCAAACTGAAGGGTGCCATCGGTTTTTACTAATACTTCATTTTCCTTTAAGGGGCGGTTAGCGGCAGTCAATTCAGCTTCAGACATAGCGTTGAATCCAACACCATTTACTTTTACACTCCACGAGCTAACCTCATTTAGATCCACCTTAGCCATGTCACCGAATTTAATAGCTGCAGGATCGGTCACATCAATGCTTTTGTTTAAGACCGCTCCATTTTTCCATACACTGGCTATTGTAGTTCCTGCAGAGTCAACATGGTTCCCTTTATACATAAAATTATTTTCCTGTGCATAAAGGCTTTTACTCGGATCAACCGTTTTGCCATCGGCATAAATGCTGCCGCCATTAACTCTCGTTTCAGCTCTAGCAAGTTTGGTTACATTTGAAATAGAATACGACGCCTGGCTGGCAGCACCAGTTGCTGTAGCAGTTACCATGGCTTCATTTGTAGAGGTCGCCTGCCGTGCCCGATAGCGTGTGGTCAGCTTCATTTGAGTCAATTCACTTCTAAAATCAAGAAGCAACGCATTAATAGCCCGGTAGTCATCCCGCTGCCACTCCAATACCTGTTTCTTTTGCTTTAATTTATCAAGAGGCATCCGTTCTGCCTTCATTAGATCCGACACAAGCGAATCAATATCCATCCCGCTCGCCAGACCTCCGATTCTTACCAATGAGAAAACCTCCCTTTAAATCTTTTTATCTACCATTAGCCCCAGGAAGCCTGTCATCGCCGCATAAACATCAAGCAGCTTCTTAGAAGGAATCTCCTTTACTACTTCCTGGGTGATGTCATCGACTATAGTTACGTAGTACTCGTTTAGTTCTTCATGAAGAACAAACTTTAAAGAAGTATGTGAGGCTTGTATGAACTTATTCATACTGTCTACTACTTCTGTTAGCTGTTCTTCCTTTATCTGCTCACGCTGTTTCTTTTGAACCGGCACTGCATTAGTTACTTCTTTTCTTTGTAACTCACTTGAATTTTCATTAATATGTACTGTTCTAGTTGTAAGAGAAGTATTTTGAGATGATACACGCTCTATCATAACTATCCCCTACCTATATAAAATAAATGCTTTTACCATTTATATCGGTATTTATTTAAAATTGTTAAGAAGGAGTTTGGTTGTGAAGGGATTTTCTGAAGTTTAGTATATTTGAGGAATTTTAATGTAAACAGTAAATGCTTAATTTATTAACGTATGTAGGGAAACGTATGTGGGGACAGGCACTAATACTTAAAGGAAGGTGGGACAAGAAACCGAGGGACGATGTACCTGTCCCTTTGTCCCTCTAGGTGAATTTTCATACTGAAGATTATCAAAAAGAAAGAGACCCTAGTAAATCTAGAGTCTCTTTCATATCTAAAATTAACGAAGAAGTTGTAGAACTCCTTGAGGTTGCTGATTTGCTTGAGCAAGCATAGCTTGTGCTGCTTGAGAAAGAATAGAATTCTTAGTTTGGTTCATCATTTCTTTCGCCATCGTGCGAACATTTGCTTTCACAAATGACCAGACTATATCTTCACCTTCTAATATTTTAGTAAGGGTCGGGCACTTCGGATTCACAATGCTGATGACCATTGTTTCACCTATGGATTTCATCATCATAGCTTTCGCCTTAGATGGTCTATCCTAGTCGTTGAACCTTCTCCACTCTTTCAAGACAGGAGCTTGGCTGCTGATTGCCCAATCTTTCCTTTTATCAAACCATCACGCTTGTCGTTTCCAACTACGTTTTGGTAAGAAAAGCTCTAAGGGTTTTCCAGCAATTCACCCGATTATAATCACTAGCCGTTACCAGCTAGGACGACTGTGCTTTTCACTGCTTATGCAGCTAAAGCATAATCTACGTCACGCACACGTGATTCTGCTGCAGTTAAGTTTTCAGAAGAAGTATTCAAGTTATTAATTGTGTGTTCTAAGCGATTTTGCCATGAACCTAAATCAGAACGAGTACTAGATACTTTTTTAATAGCCTCATCAATAACTTCTAGGTTATCCTCAAAAGTTTTTGTCGTTACGTTAACAGCAGCAAGGTTTGCTACATTAGCATTTGAAGCAGTTGAACCAAGAGCTGTAGATTGCATATCGCCGATAGAAATATCTAGTTTAGTATTTCCATTTGCACCGATTTGGAAGCTTAATTGATTACCAGAAGTTAATAAAGTACTTCCACTAGCTGTAGCTCCCCCATTAAGAGTTTCTAAGTTAGCATCCGATGAGAATGACATAGAAAAGCCTAGAGAATCAAAGTTTAGAGTAGTACCCGCTGCTATTGCTTCTGGGTCTTGAGATAATGTTTGAGATACACCACTATTAGTTCCAGTTACAGTAATAGTATCACCAGCAGCACTTGTAGTAATTGTAAGTGTTTCACCACTTTGAACTCCAGAAGCATCGAATGAAATTCCTGCAGCAAGGTACTCAGCATCAGTTGCACCAGTAGCAGATGCTGCAGATACACCTAAGCTACCAGTTAATAGTGTTTTAGTGTTGAATTCAGTTTTTTGTGCTACTCGGTCAATCTCTTCATTCAACTGTCCAATTTCTTTTTGAATTTCAGCTAAATCATCACCAGTATTTGTACCATTATTCGCTTGTACAGCTAATTCACGCATACGTTGTAACATATCATGTGTTTCGTTCAATGCACCTTCAGCTGTTTGAATTAAAGAAATACCATCCTGAGAGTTACGAGAAGCTTGATCTAACCCACGAATCTGACCACGCATTTTCTCAGAGATTGCTAGACCTGCTGCATCGTCTCCAGCACGGTTAATACGAAGACCTGAAGACAATTTCTCCATTGATTTAGATTGGTTAGTTGATGCAGTGTTCAACTGACGATAAGTATTCAACGCTGCAATATTATGATTAATTCTCATTATTTTACTTCCTCCTTGAGTTATGTTGTCCCACGTCCATGTGGTTGTTTTGCCAAACAACTGAAAAGTCGGCCGCCTTTTTGCTGTTAGCCTTTACAATGGTTATATCGACTTATTTTGAAAGGAGTTTAATAGGTTTGTAAAAATTTTTTATTTCTTTTTGAAGTAGGTGCTTAGACTGTCTATTGCATTTGCTTCCGTTTGTGTAGCACTGCTGTTTTCCTGCTGGATGGATAGGTAGATTTCTTTTCTATGTATGTCCACATTTTTTGGGGCATTAATGCCGAGTTTTACTTGGTCTCCTTCAATAGATAGAATGGAGATTTCGATGTCGTCACCGATCATGATGGATTCTTTCAGCTTTCTGGTAAGAACTAGCATTATTTCTCCCCCTGTTCTTGAGGGGTCATGATACTGTGCTTGGTTTGGTAGGCAGGGTTATTGAGTATAACCTGCTTTCCAAGTTTTCGGGTTTGGTTGATAATTACCGGTGCCTGCAGGTTTGCTGTTGTATTTTGGAATGGTTCCCTTACCGTTAAAATCGCAAAGGTCACCACATCTTTTTCAGATTGGATCTCTAATTTTTCAAGCACTTCTTGCGGCAATTCAAATTCATACTGCGGGAATAACAAAAATGGATCTGTAATGATAAACGCAACATCAGCGGTTTTAACCGACTGCAGCACAAATAGATCCGTACCTTCAATCGGCAATACTATAAACTCTTTTTCCTCCAAAAACCCCGGAATCCCGCTTGCAAACTGAATTATATCTTCCTTATTTACCTCTTGCTCACCATGAAATTTCGTCTGTATGTTCATTTCTTTCACCACTTTGTTAGATTGTTAGATTTATAAAATCAATAGTAAGGCTGTTTTTCTCAAGTATTTCCGCGCTGACTTTTCCTGGTGTGTAGTTATGTATCGGTTTTCTGATTTCGACTTCAATCTTTGGCTTTTGCGGCTGGGCATGGATGTTGACCTTTGCAGGTTCATAAGCGATTTTCACGCTGTTATGAGATGGAACCCATCCGATGTTGAATTGTTTAGGAGGTCCTTCACTTTTTGCTTTTGCCTGGGAGGCGATGGGACTGCCGCCGTTTTCGATTCTCATGAGTTCGGCTCCCTCGCTTGCCCTTCTTTCGAGTCCTTTGAGCCAATCCTGATAGCCATTTTGGGCCGTTTCCTCCAATCTGCGGCGGGCGCTTTTTAAATCGACGTCCTCCCTTGCTTTTGTCTGGTCGATGGTCAGCTTGCCGGGAACTGTTTCGATTTCAAGAATGGCTTTTGGCTGCTGAATGGATTGGATGGCAGGCGGCTGCGAGAGTTCCTGCATGGGTCTTTCAATCTTCAAGCCCAGTTGTATAAAATTGGATTCCAATCTGATTTGCGGGACATTCATTTCCGTCACCTCTTTTATGAAAAAAAGCTATCACAGATGGATAGCTTTTTCGTTATTATCTTAAAAAGTCAGTCAGGGTCGGCTGGATGATTTTGGCACCGACACTTAAAGCAGCTCGATGGACGCTTTCCTGCGTTGTGAGCTCAATAATCGCTTTTTCCATATCAATGTCTTCGTTATCTGATAGGATTCTGGTTGAGAATACTTCCTGCTGTGATAAGCGGTCCTCCATCAGTTCGACCCGATTTTGCTTGGCGCCGATCAAGGCCCGTGCGGATAGGAAGTTATCAATATTTTTATCAACCGTTTCAAGCATATCCCCAATTACCGGATCATTTGTTTCAAGAGCTGTGATTAATTTATCGATATCACCTTCCGGCCCAAGCATATCCCCGAACAGCTTGGATCCTTCTGTATTCACTTGAATCTTGATTCCCGAGAAAACTTCCAGTTCAATCGTCCCGCTTGCATAAGTCCCCAAATCAGATGGCCTTAGGTTTGTCTGGTTTCCGTTGAAAAGATATTTGCCGCCAACCTGCGTATCACCGATATTCTGGAGATGCTCCTTCAGCTGCTTAACTTCCTCTGCAATCGCCTTCCGCTGATCTCCTTCAAGCGTGCCATTGCTTGCCTGAACAGTAAGTTCGCGAATCCTTTGCAGCGCCAGTACCCCTTTATCCAGAGCATCGTCCGTGCTGTCCACCCAGTTCTTCACTTCCCCGATGTTGCGGGTATATTGCTGAATTCGATTCAAGTCCGTACGATAGTTCATGCCCATCATGGCTGCAACCGGATCATCGGATGGCTTGGTGAATTTCTTCTGTGTTGAAATCTGGTCCTGCAGCTTGTCCAGCCGGCTATAGCTGTTGCTGAGGTTGCGGAGCATATTATTGGAAAGCATTGATTGCGTTACACGCATTTTATTTCACCGCCTATCTGCCTACAACGCCCATGCCGTTGATGATTTTATCGAGCATTTCATCGACCACTGTAATATTTCTTGCCGAAGCATTGTAGGCATGTTGGAATTTAATCATATTGGTCATTTCTTCATCTAATGAAACCGCGCTGACGGATTGCCTGTTCTGTTCAACCGAGTCTGCGAGAATCGAAGAGTTTCTCAGGTCCTTTTTAGCACTTTGGGAATCGACACCCATCCGGCCAATGATTCCTGAGTAATACGTGTCAAGGCTGCCGTTCAGTCCTTCCGGCAGGGTATTGCCAGCTTGTTTATAAAAACCGTAATCTGAAAAAGATTTCTTTCTCAGGTCGGCCAGCAGCTGTGCATTTTGGTTATCCCCTGATGCACCGCTTTCTTTTCCTGCAGCAATCAGGCTGGAATCATCCAATAGATCCTGGTTTACTTTCATGCTTTGAGCCGGGTTCCCCTGATCAAACACAAAGAAGTCCTTGCCGGAAGGCTCACTCGCTCCCAATGCAAATCCCTTGCTGTGAATATGATTGAACTCATTGGCAAATGCTGCGGCCATTTTATTCAGCTTATCAAGCATTTCAGGATAAGATCCTTTTTTGCCGCTTTCTGTCTTATATCCAAAGCTCTTGATCAAGCCGGAAAGCTCTCCTGAAAGTCGATCAAAATCGGTGATGGATGCATCCCCAACCTTCAATTCGGAAACAGCGCCATTCTCATCTTCAAGTTCAAGCTTATTGGTGCCCATAATACCAGAAGCTTTTGTGACAGAAATCAGATTAAGGGGCTGGGCAAATGACTTCCCATCCTGCTGAACGATTTCGATATTGTATAGGCCTTCTGCAATTGATTTTGCATTTCCATAATTGTTCGGAATCACATTGGTCACTTTTACATTGACCATTTTTGATAGCTGATCAACAAGGACATCCCGCTCATCGTACAAATCATTCGGCAAGTATCCATGCGGTTCAACCTCGGCGATCTGCTTATTGAGATGATCAATCTGCCCAACAATCGCATTAATTTCATCCACCTTTACACCGATCTGGCTGCCGATATCCTCTTGAACTCTTGTTAGGGAATTATGATAGTAATTGAGGGTGTCCGCAACCATCTGGCCAGTCGCAGCCACGACATCTCTCGCACCTGTATTTTCCGTATGGCTGGATAGATCCTGAAGAGCATTCCAGAATTTTTCCAACGTACTATGCAGCCCATTCTCAGATGGCTCATTCATAATCTCTTCCATCTTGGTAAGGGACTCGCTCATGGCACCGTAATAGCCCATTTTCGTGTTTTCCGTTCTGAACTGAACATCCAGGAAGGATTCCCTGATTCGCTGGACCGTGCCTGCTTCCACTCCAGTTCCCATTTGCCCCGGAAGCTGCGGGCGGTTCATGCCGACTGATGGGTACGGAGTTGTCTGGGTAAAATTAATCCGCTGACGCGAATAGCCCGGTGTGTTCGCATTTGAAATATTATGTCCGGTTGTATGTAAAGCGCTTTGCTGGGTGAACATGCCGCGGCGGGCAGTTTCAAGTCCCATAAAGGTTGAACGCATGTTTGTTCCTCCGTTCTGCTACACTTTCGAGTTAAAGATGCCTGGGGTGTTCTTTTCGGATGGTTTCTTTTTTGCCGGCGGGCCGTAGTTCATACTTTCCTGCTGCGGCCTTAATAGATTCATAGATACGTTGACAAACTGCAGGGAATGATGGACAAGCTGCTGGTTCAGGTAATTCTGTTCCTTTAATTCAAACACCAGCCCGGTCATCTCATTGGTTATGGCCTCCAGCTTGAGCCTTTCCGCCTGCGACAAAACCGTCATGCAGTCTGACACCGTAGGGCTATCCATTCCAGTAGTAATTATCTGTGCAGCTTTCTGCCGTTCTGTTTCCATCCGGTCAATCGCAGCTATATGCGCCTGCTCATCCTTCAGCATCTGGTTCAGGGCGTCCATGTCGCCGTTCTTGATGATGTCTGTCTTTTTGACTGCAAGCTCGTAAAGGCTTTTATGAAGCTTGAGCAATTTTTCCATGGATGTGATTAGCGCTTCGGCGGACATGCTTGTTTCCTCCCCTTATTTTTTCGAATAGAAGTTGGCAATGCTTTTCGCCACTTCTTTTGGATTCATTTTATACGTACCGTTCTCTACCTGGATTTTAAGCTCTTCAACCTTTGCTTTACGGTTTTCGCTTAGCTGTGATACCTGCTGCATTTCCTTTGCAGTAGAGCTGATTTCGATTTTATCTGAAGCAGTTTTGGCTGGTTTTCCTGCATTTTCAAGTTTGTTTATTTGGCGTTTGTACGGATTTACACCTGAAAGTCCAAAGTTATTGATTTTCATAGGTATCCCTCACTTTCATTCCGGTCGATTTCAATCTAATCCTATTATCGGCTATAGATACGGTTTCTTTAAATATTAATTTATCTTTGGTAAAAAATACATCTAAAAGCCTATAGAAAAAGCTATGTGTACCTGACACATAGCCTAAAGCCGCCTATTTATCTTTTCATTTACCGAAAAATAGGTAGCGTTCTTCTCTCTTTTTAAAATTTCAGCTCTCTGCTCTTCCTCAGATGTAAATCGTTGAAGATCTTTCCTCAGCTCATCGGCACATCCTCCGCAAATTTTCCCTTCCCTTATGCTCGTCCCGCATTTCTCGCAAGGATAACCAAGGTTTGGAAAATGCGCCAGCTTCAAGCGTCCGCTTTTAATGAACTTCAATATCAGCTCTTCTTTAACCCCAGTCGCTTCCACTACCTCCAGCGTTTTCGCCGTCCGGTTTTCCCGCTTGCGGATGAACTGATAAACCGCTTCATATGCCTTTTCTTCTTCTTTCCAGCAATTCTGGCAGATGTCACGGAATTGATTTTTCACAAATATCTCATTGCATTTAGGGCAGTTTGAAAGTTCAGCCATTACTGCTCCCCCTCTTTCAATTGATTCCACATTTTAGCCTCTTGCAATAGTCAAAGAGCTAACAGACTCAGCGCCTCCCTCCTTAAGGAGTTTAGCAGCATGATGAATCGTTGAGCCGGTAGTATATATATCGTCAATAATGAGGATTTTTTTATGTTTGATTTTGTCGGGCGTGGTGATTTGAAAAACCTGTGGAAGGTGTATCCTTTCGGAGCGGGATTTTTTCGATTGTTTTTCTGTGTGGGTTCTGGCGAGGATTGATTCTGGATAGGCTCCCATGGCTATAATGATTGCCTCTGATTGGTTAAACCCACGTTCGTACAAACGTTCATCACTCAGCGGAATAGAGATAAGCTGATCATATTGGAGAGAGTTCAGCTTGCCTTTCATCAAGCTGGCAAATGCATAGGAAAGAATATAATCACCTCGAAACTTATAACGCGCTATTGCTTCCTTGCAAAAATCAGTGTAGGTGACCAAAGAATAGTTTCGTTCAAGGCAGCCTTTCCATTGAGGATCCGTCTCCCATCGAATGCAGTCAAAACAGAGATTACTTTGTTTATACTCGGTGTCTCTAAGAGGGCGGCTGCATTTATTGCAAGTCTCTTCATCTATTAAAGTGAACCTGTTTATACAGAATTCACAAAGGTATTGAGGTTCTTGCTTTGAAAATAAGTAGTTCCATCCAATTTGCGGCATGATTTCTTCTTGGCATATTAAACATTTAATAATCAATCAGTCCTTTCTTTCTAGCTTCATCGTTCATTTTGAGGATTTGTTTACGTGCTTTAACCATGCTTTCGGTTTTGCCATAGTGAAAAAAGGTTATTTCACCATTGGGGAATTGTGCGCTTCGGCCGACTCGGCCTGAAATTTGGACAAGGGCGCTTTCTGTGAAAATGCGGTTTTCTGCTCCCAGAACGGCTACATCTACATTTGGGAAGGTTACTCCTCTTTCAAGGATAGTTGTTGTTAGCAGCATTGGGATTTCTTTGTCGCGCATGGCTTGGACCTTGCCTTTTCGGTCTGGATCCTCCGCATGGACTGCTTCAATTTTCAGGTGGTGTTCCCTGAGGATTGCGAGGACTTTTTCCATCTTATCGATTTTAGGGAGGAAAAGCAGACATTGCTTCTGATTGTCGAGCCGCTTTTTGATCCATTGGGTGACTGCCGGCGGGAGCGTGTCCTTTTTGAGAGCTTTTTCCCAGTTCCCGCACCATTTGAAGGCTGGGACCGGCAAAGGGTGGCGATGAAATCTGGCCGGGATTGTAACGTAGTCCCTTTTTCCGCTCCTGCATTCATTTTGCCATTTCTGATTGGGAGTTGCTGTTAGGTAGATCATAGAGGAGAGGTCTTTTCTTGATTGGCGCACAGCATATTGCAGGCTTTCGTCTGCCGTGTAAGGGAAGGCATCCACTTCATCCACGATGACGGTATCAAAGGCTTTGTAGAAACGGAGGAGCTGGTGAGTGGTGGCGATTGTGAGCGGCACCTGGAGGTGGCGGTCTTCACTGCCTCCGTATAGGACGGCAACCGGGATATCGGGAAAAACCGCTTTCAGACGAGGACCGAGTTCCAGGACGACGTCGGTACGCGGTGTGGCAATGCAGACTCTTTTTCCAGCAGTTAGCGCAGCGTTGATTCCTTCGAAAAGGACTTCGGTTTTACCTGCACCACAAACCGCCCAAACTAGGAGTTCTTTATTTTCTAGAATAGCCTGCTTTACTCGGTCCGAGGCAAGCTGCTGTCCATCTGAAAGCTTGCCGTTCCAAATTAATGGATCATCAGGAACCACCTCGTCCGGCTCTGCTCCCCGCCAGCTAATCAATGGCGTACAAGCACTAACCCTCCCCATCATGATGCACTTCCTGCAATACCTACAATTCTTTTCACCACAGCGCTTACAGGGAAAGCCGGCAAAAAGCGAGGCTTCCTTATTGCCGCACCGGGCACAGATTATCTTATTATTCTCTCTAATAATGCCTTTTCGGTAAAGGATATGGCCGTTTTCAAAGTGTTGTTGGATTTCTTCAAGGGGAAATGGCAGATCATCGACTAGTAGCTGTTTTCCATGGAGTAATTGCTGAAAGTCTTTGTTAAAGGGGTAGGTTTGATTAAGTGGCGGCTCTGGAATGGTCTCTATTGAGGAAATCGGGAGGCTATCGGGAGGGTTTTCGTTTAAAAATGGTGTCAAAATGGTATTTTTCATGGTAAATCTCAATAAGCTCACCTCAAAACAGTTAGTTCTTCTTGTAAAAAATGATCTTGAATTTGCTGGGATCTTTTCTATTTGCAGAACTCAGCGGTCTATTTGCAAATTTTTTTATTCTATTTGCAGGTTGGGGCATTCTATTTGCAGAATTTCCCCTTCTATTTGCAGGATTTCTGTATCTATTTGCAAAGTTCACCATTCACCTGCAGTCTTCCATCACCCCTTTCAAAAATCTGCGCCATCCTATCCAGAATGGCGCAGCCTGCATAACGATTACTTCTTCACCCAGCCAAACCCCATGGCGCCTTCGCCCAAATGAGTACCGATAACAGGACCAAAATAACTAATCATAAATTCAACATTTGGATAAGCGGCCGCAAGCTCTGCCTTCCACTCGCGGGCTTCTTCTTCGCGATTTGCATGGATAATGACTGCTTTATAGGGCTCGCCGCTTTTCACATCTTCCCAAAACAAATCCACCATACGCTTCATTGCTTTTTTACGAGTACGGATTTTTTCAAATGGAACAATCTTTTTGTCTTCAAAATGAAGTAGTGGCTTCACCTGCAGCAGGCTTCCGATCAATGCCTGGGCACTCGATAAACGACCCCCGCGCTGAAGATGTGATAAATCATCGACCATGAAATAGGCACGAATTGACTTCTTCATTTCTTCCAATCGCTCAACGATCTCCTGAGGGCCTTTTCCGGCCGCAGCCAGTTCAGCAGCTTCAAGTACATAAAAGCCCTGCACCATACAGCTGATTTCGGAATCAAACGGGAAGACCTGAATTTCTTCCACCATGCTTCCAGCGGTTAAGGCTCCCTGGAAAGTGCCGCTGATGCCGCTCGATAGATGAATCGAAACAACCGCGTCATAGTCCTTGGAAAGCTGCTCAAACAGCTCGGCAAACTGGCCAACCGGCGGCTGGGAGGTCGTCGGTAGCTCTTTATGCTTCACTTCTTCATAAAAGTCCGCTGCAGTGATTTCCACTTCTTCCTGATACGTTTCATTGCCGAAAATCACGCTAAGCGGAATCATATGTATATTTAACTTCTCTCTTAAATCCTTGGGGATGTATGCTGTACTATCCGTTACAACAGCCGTTTTCATAAATGGAGTTACCATCCTTATCTTTTTTCTCTACTAAATGTTCATGTTTCATTTTAAATGATCGTGTAAGAAATTGCATTAAGTTTAGATTAAGGGTTAGGCTCAGCAATAAGAACATTCGACAAATTTCGGGTGGTACCTGGCACCTAAAAAAACGGAATGGCGCTGCCATTCCGTTTTGTCCTTTATCGTACTTCTACCCAGCCATTCTTAATAGCGACAACAACAGCTTGTGTACGGTCGTTTACGTTCATTTTTTGCAGGATGTTGCTTACGTGATTCTTTACGGTTTTTTCACTAATGTAAAGTGCTTCCCCGATTCCACGGTTGCTTTTTCCGTCAGCCAAAAGCTGGAGGACTTCACATTCACGTCGCGTCAGCAAGTGAAGCGGACGGCGGATTTCAGGCTGTGAGTAGGTGTTTCCGCCACCGGCACTTACGGCTACCAGGCGGCGGTATTCGTTTACAAGGTTATGCGTTACCTTCGGATGAAGATAAGACCCTCCGTCTGCTACTACTTTAACAGCCTCTACTAATGCGTCTGCATCCATTTCTTTTAATAGATATCCGCTTGCTCCAGTTTTAAGTGCATGTGTAACATAGTTTTCATCATCATGAATGGAAAGGATGATGACTTTTGATTCAGGATGCTTTTCAATAAGCTGGCGAGTTGCCTCTACCCCATTTACATTCGGCATGTTGATATCCATGATTACTACATCAGGATTATATTCTTCCACGAGTGAGATGGCTTCCGTACCGTCATCGCCCTCTGCTACTACAGTAAATGATCTTTCAAAATCTAAAATGCGTTTTACCCCTTCTCTGAACAATTGATGGTCATCAATAATGACAATCTTCGTAGTCATTTCTTCGCCTCCCTAATTCCCTGTTAGTTGTTCTCTCTATTTATTAATCTACAAGCTCAAAGGTATTTGGATAATCACAATAGTGCCTTTGCCTATACTGGAATCAATGGAGATCTGGCCTTCGAGAAGCTCGACTCTCTCCCGCATTCCGATAATTCCAAAGGACTCTGCTTTTTTCTCCCGGATATCAAACCCTTTGCCATTATCTTTTACAATAACGACCACCCTTGTCTTATTAATCTCCATTTTTACAATAATTTCATTGGTATTTGCATGCTTTAAGGCATTTGTGACAGATTCCTGAATGAGTCTGAAAAGGGCAACCTCATATTGAGGAGGCAGCCTGACTTCTTCTCCCACATTGGCAAATTTAATTTTTGTCGTGCTGTGATATTCTTCGATCGTCTGCAGGTATTTTTTGAGGGTAGGCACTAAGCCCAGGTCATCGAGTGCCATCGGCCGCAGATCATAGATAATTCTGCGCACTTCATAAAGGGCACTTCTAACCATTTTTTTAAGGCTTTTAATTTCAATAATAGCCTCATCGCCGCCTCGTTCATTGTATACCCGCTCGATTAGGTCTGAACGCATCATCACATTTGCCATCATTTGGGCAGGGCCGTCATGAATCTCCCTGGATAGCCTCTTCCGCTCTTCTTCCTGGGCTTCAATGATTTTCAGTCCGAATTCCTGCTTCATTCTTGCGTCTTCAATAATCTCACCCATTTGCTTGAGATCACTTGTCAGGTAGTTCATGACAACAGAAATTTGTGAAACAAGGGACTCTGCACGTTCGATGGTTTCACTTACACCCAGCAGCCTTCTTTCGATATCGTCTCTGCGATCGCGGAGCTGCTTCTCTATCTGCCTGTTCATGGAAAGATCCATCTGCAGCTGATGGGCCTTTTCGTAAGCATCCCTTACTTCAGCCTCAGTGTAATCCTTGAAATGCATGCTGACTTCTGAAAGCCTCTTCCGGGCAAATCTTGTTTGAATATCAAGCTTGTCCCCTTCTTCAATCGTTTTAATCACCAGATGCTTGACTTCTCTAAGTTCCTCAGTCAGAGTTTCATGGTCTTTTCGGCATTGCTCCCCTATGCGAAAAATCTCATCCTTGCTCGTACTTACTGTGGTTATCATCTTTTGTAATATAAGGTCGAGAGTTTTTGTATCAAACTTTTTAATGTTCATGTAACAATCCTCCAAGGAGTGTAAAACCCCTGCTTGCTTTTCTACCACTATTTTAGCTTGAAACGGTGGGTTATACTATCTAATTAGTATGAAAACTATCCTTCAAAACCCAAAATTCGGTAAAAAGGCACAGACTTGAGATTCTCCTCTAGGTCCTATATCCTAGATAAGATGGATAAACCAAAAAATAAGAAAAATTAACTAGAGATTTTTATAGAAGACCGTCCAAAAAAACTATTCCAAAATAACAGCATATGTACTATCAGAATACAGATTATTATAACACGGGAAAAACCTGGCTATATTAAAGTTTCATTACAATCAGTTGAATTTCCTTTGCTGCGCAATATGTCGAATTATAATAAATACGGCGTATTCTATTAATCTGTGTGTATGACCAAAAATAATAATACACATTCAACGATAATAATATAGAAAGGAACGGATCGTATGCTGCCCCATTTTTACACTGTTAAGGGATATGGCGAAACAGAAATTATTATTCAAAAATCCAGGTTCATTGCACATGTGGCTAGAGCTGAAAATGAGCAAGCCGCACAGCAATTCATTGAAAAAATTAAAAAGGAACACTGGAGTGCCACCCATAATTGTTCCGCCTATCTGATTGGCGAGAATGATCAAATCCAAAAAGCAAATGATGATGGGGAGCCCAGCGGAACAGCGGGAGTCCCCATTTTAGAGGTATTGAAAAAAAAGAAACTAAAAAATACAGTGGCTGTAATAACCAGATACTTCGGCGGAATAAAATTAGGAGCAGGAGGGCTTATTCGGGCATATGGCAAAGCGGCATCTGAAGGGATTAAGGCAGCAGGCACCGTTGAAAGGGTGTTAATGAAAGTCATTCACACAAAAGTGGATTACACGTGGCTTGGGAAGCTGGAGAACGAACTGCGCTCTTCCTCATACACCCTTAAAGAAATTCATTACCAGGATAAGGTTGAAATCGAAGTGTTTGTTGCGGAAAGCGAAACGGAAAATTTTAAAGAATGGATGATAAGCTTAACAAACGGGCAGGGAGACATTTTTGAAGGGGAACTGCTTTATCTAGAAAAAGAGGTAAGCCTGTAAACCAGCCTATTTGCACGAAAATTCATTTTACGAAAATCCAAAACAAAGGTAAAATAGGAATTGTCTAAATTTATCCGAATTTGTAGATAACACTTTTTAAAAAGGAGAACAATGATTATGTCTGAAGGTAGACGTACCAATAAAATAAATAAAACAAAAAAGCGGCGAAAGCGGATCATTGCCTTTATTCTGCTCCCCCTTTTAATTATCACTCTAAGTGCAACAGCGTATGGTGCTTTCTTATACAATAAAGCTCAATCTGTCATTAACAAATCGTATCAGCCGGTTGAACGCGAAACCTCCAGGGATAAAGTTGACCCAAAGGATGAAAATACTTCCATCCTTTTTATTGGAGTGGATGACAGCAATGTCCGGAATTTTGAGGGCGGATCCCGTTCAGACGCTTTAATGTTGGCCACTTTTAATGAAAAAAGAAAATCAGTTAAGCTGCTGAGCATTCCGCGTGACTCATATGTGTTTATTCCAAAGCTTGGATATGACGATAAGATTACTCATGCACATGCGAATGGCGGTGTCGTCTCGACCATTGAAACGGTGGAAGGATTGCTTGATATCCCTATTGATTATTATGTGAAAATGAACTTCAATGCATTCATTGATGTAATTGACGCATTGGGCGGAATTGAAGCTGAAGTTCCATACACGATTAACGAGATGGATTCAAAAGATCGAAAAAACGCGATTCACCTTGATCCAGGCCTGCAGGAGCTCGATGGAGAGGAAGCACTTGCACTGGCAAGAACCAGAAAGCTGGATAATGATATCGAACGGGGAAAACGGCAGCAGCAGATTATAAAAGCCATTATGGGTAAAGCGGCTTCTGCTAAAGGAGTTACTAAATATGCCGATGTCATTGAAGCAGTAGGTGATAACATGACAACCGATTTATCGTTTGCAGAAATGAAATCGTTCATTGATTATGCAGCGGCAGGCACAAAACTAAATGTTGAAACATTATCATTGGCTGGCAGTGATGCCTATATCGATTCCATTTATTATTATCAATTGGACGAAGAAGAGTTAGAAAATGTAAAACAAACATTAGGCATGCATCTTGAACTTACAGACAACATGAATACAGCTGAAGTGAATGGCTATGAGGATTCACAGTATGAGGATTCACAGTATGAAGATCAAAATGAATCTGAATATGACGAACAGTAGTAGTAAAAAGCGTGTTCTTTGAGAACACGCTTTTTTTATTATGGAGGATAAAGTTGGCCAAGATTTTCTAAAGGGCGGCAGCATGCATTAATGGCTGTCAGCACCCTACACAAGCATTAAAAAACGGCTCTTGATCAAGAGCCGTTTCGAATTATGATTCTTTTTTCGTACCTACCATTTTGAGCAGAGGCTTGTATTCGTGATTTACCAGGCCGATTTTTTCAACAATTAGCTCGATTGACAAAATCAGAATCGCAATCACAAGTAAAGATCCCCACACAGTTGCCTGCGTTAATATGACTGCAGCCAAACCGAACATGGCAGCCATTGCATAAATAAGCAATACTGTTTGCCTGTGGGAAAAGCCCACTCTTAGAAGGCAATGATGTAAATGCGATTTATCCGGTGCAGATAACGGCTGTTTATTAACAATCCGTCTAATAATGGCAAAGAATGTATCAGAAATCGGAACACCGAGAATAATAACAGGGATTATCAGCGAGATCATTGTTACGTTTTTAAATCCAAGCAATGACAGAACGGCGATCATATATCCTAAAAACAGGGCACCGGTATCTCCCATAAATATTTTAGCCGGATGAAAATTGTAGAGAAGGAATCCTAATGTACTTCCAAGGACGACAAAGCCGATGCTGACTACAAACATGTCTCCCTTTAGAATGGCCATGCCGGAAATCGTAATCAAGGCAATGGAGGAAACCCCTGCAGCCAATCCGTCTAATCCATCGATAAGGTTAATGGCATTTGTAATGCCGACAATCCATAAAATTGTCAGAGGAATACTTAATGGTCCAAAGTTTAACTCTCCAAAAAATGGGATGTTAATATAATCTACATTTACTCCACCTAGTACAACCACTAGAGCTGCAGCAAGCTGTCCAAAAAGTTTAAATTTGGCAGAAAGCTCGATAAGATCGTCAAGGACTCCTGTAAGGATGATAATGATGCTTCCAATCAATATTGGCAAGAAGTATTCATCCTGGGGCCTCAGAACGAGCAATCCGATAATGAAGCTGATATATATAGCAAGACCGCCTAAGCGGGGCATTATTCTTTGATGAACTTTCCGCTGATTTGGTTTGTCTACTGCACCGATCTTAACAGCAAATTTTTTTACCAGCGGTGTAATAAGAATCGATGCAAAAAAACATATTAACAAGGTAAGGTAAACCATATGGACCTCCTCAGTCATTAGCATATCCAAAGTGTATTTTTTTTAAATTGACAAGTTCGTCTTCAGATTCAAATTATTAACATTCATCACATGGCGCATAGCATCTAGCAGTCTCTTAATATAGGATAAAACAAAAATCAATCTTTCAACTTCATTATTATATCTACTTATTTAAAAATTATCCACCCTAATTTTGCTTAAACCTTATTGTTACTAACTCCCCAGATTTTGATCATATTAAACTTTCTTTTCCCCCTTCTTAGACGCATTCCCTGGCTCTAAAGTTTCATGCTTACACGGAAAAACTACAAAAACCTTACGTTTCCTTTCATAATTTTCCATTTAATGAAACAATATAGTAAAGATTGCATTCTTTTGGTAAGATTAATTAATGTTAGAGATTACTAGAAATTAAGGGGCGTACTACCATGATCACGTTTCTGAAAAGAACAATAGGAGATACGAACGATAAACGCTTAAAAAAATATTACAAGCTTGTCGAAAAAATTAATTCACTTGAAAGCAAGTACGAGCTGCTTACGGATCAGGAATTAAAAAATAAAACAGAAGAATTTAAAAAGGCTCTGATGTCAGGCAAGAGCGTAAACGATATAAGAACAGAAGCTTTTGCAGTAGTGCGTGAAGCATCAAAACGTGTTCTTGGACAGAGACATTATGATGTACAGCTGATTGGCGGCCTTGTACTAACAGAAGGAAATATTGCTGAAATGCCGACAGGAGAAGGAAAAACACTTGTCGCTTCTCTGCCAAGTTATTTAAGAGCGCTCGAAGGCAAGGGCGTTCATGTGATTACGGTCAATGACTACCTTGCGTCCAGGGACAAGGAAAACATCGGCAAAATCCACGAGTTCCTCGGCCTTACAGTCGGCTTGAATGTCCCTCTAATGAGCCCCGAAGATAAGAAAAAAGCATATGAAGCAGATATTACATATGGCGTAGGGACGGAATTCGGGTTTGATTATTTACGCGATAATATGGTTAGAGATCCCCGTGAGCGGACTCAGCGTCCATACCATTTTGCCATCATTGACGAAGTGGACAGCGTGCTGATAGATGAAGCAAAAACGCCCCTCATTATCGCCGGCAAAATGCAGGCAAGCGCAAACCTTCATTATATAGGTGCAAGACTTGCCAAGCGTTTTAAGAAAGATATGGATTATATCTATGATGAAGAAACAAAAGCCACAAGTCTCACCGACGAAGGAATTGAGAAAGTTGAAAAGGCTTTTGGGGTTGATAACTTATATGAACTTGAGCACCAGACACTATACCATTACATGATTCAGGCTGTCAGGGCTCATGTTATGTTTGAACGGGATGTGGATTATATTGTCCATGAAGGCAAAGTCATGCTTGTGGATATGTTCACAGGAAGAATTATGGAAGGCCGGACATTAAGTGATGGACTTCATCAGGCCATCGAAGCAAAAGAAGGTCTTGAAATTACGGAAGAAAATAAAACCCAGGCTTCCATCACGATTCAAAATTACTTTAGAATGTACCCGCTCCTCTCCGGAATGACTGGCACAGCCAAAACAGAGGAGAAAGAATTTGAGCAAGTTTATGGAATGTCCGTAATCCAAATCCCTACAAACAAACCGAAACAAAGAATCGATCTTGAAGATAAAGTCTTTAAGTCAACACATGACAAATATTCAGCTGTTGTAGAAGAAGTAAAGGACAAACATGCAAAAGGACAGCCTGTGCTAGTTGGAACAACATCCATCCTGCAATCTGAAAAGGTAGCCAAATACCTGGACGAAGCGGGACTTTCCTATGAAATCCTGAATGCAAAAAGTGTAGAGCAGGAAGTGAATCTTATTTCCCTTGCCGGCCAAAAAGGTCAAATTACCATTGCGACCAATATGGCGGGCCGCGGTACAGATATTCTTCTTGGCGAAGGCGTCGCAGAACTTGGCGGCCTGCATGTCCTTGGAACGGAACGCCATGAAAGCAGACGTATCGACAATCAGCTTAAAGGCCGCTCAGGAAGACAGGGCGATCCAGGTTCTACCCAATTCTTCATCTCACTTGAAGATGATATGTTCCGAAGATTTGCTAAAGATGACCTTGAAAAACTCCAAAAAACACTGAAAGCTGATAAAGCTGGACTTGTTCAAAACAAGAAAATTCATGAGTTTGTTGACCGCGTACAAAGAATTGTGGAAGGCGCAAACTTCTCCATGCGCGAGTACAACTTAAAGCTGGATGATGTCATTAACGAGCAGCGCGGAATTATTTATACCTTAAGGAACAGAGTGCTTGAGCAGGAAGACCGATTCAAGCTCCTGATCCCGATGATCAAGGATGCCGTTGATAAAGAAATAGAAGAAACATGCCATGAAGAGGTTCTCCCGGAGGACTGGCCTGCATCCAAGCTGCTGGAAACGTTGAAGCTTCTCATTCCTAAAAAACAAATCTCCTTCCCTGAAGTAATCACTGATAAATCAGAGATAACAGATGCCATTCAGCCGGCACTTGAGGAGTACATCCGGGAGCTTGAGGCTCATACAGACAATGAGGGACTTCAGGCAGCTCTGAAATATTTAATGACTTCCATTATTGATAGCAACTGGATTCATCATCTGGAAGGCATGGCAAGATTAAAAGAAGGAATCGGCCTGCGTTATTACCAGCAGGAAGACCCAATGCGGATCTATCAGCGTGAAGGCCTTGAATTATTCACATACGCTTTCCATAAGATCCAGAAAACCACAGCCAGCCAATTAGCTGCCCTTCTAATCAAAGCAAACGAATAAGAAAAGCGCAAGCGCCTTGCCCACCCCCGTCTTGTGACCTCGAGGGGGTAGGCGCTCCTCCTAAAAGCTGTCGAAGCGTTCCTTGTGGAGCTGGACAGTTATCTAAATTCAACATTTATACTTTTTTACTTAGGCATAGAAGCAGCAGCAATAACTAAAAAGGAGAAAAAGCAATGCTTTCAATCTTCCGACGAAAAAACAGTGATAATGTAAAAAAATCAGGTTTGGACAGCAGTGTTTCCTCAGGCGAACTTTTAAATGAAACCGAAACATCTGCTGATGAAGAAATCGAAACTGAGCTTTCAATACACCCGGCCTGGAATATCCCATCTGAACAAATGTATGTTTTAAGATTTTTAAATAACGAATTGCAGCCGTTAAAACCAAATCAAATTTCCCTTTCAGGAATAGAAATGAAGGCTGATGGATCCGGTCTTGAGGTGACTGCCTTCGTACGCAACAGCCTGAACAAAGGGATCAAATTTGAGCAAGTGGGCCTGCTGCTAATGGACTCCGAGAAGCAGGTCATTGCACGCCATGAATTCTCCTTGAGCGAACTTGGCGAAATTCCGGGAAGAAGCAGCCGTCCATGGACGTTTGTCTTCCCTCCTTCTTCTGTTCAAAAAACAGAATTCTCTAAAGAAGACTGGACCATTGCCTTTGAACTTAAGAAGAAGCATTCTTTGGATCTTCACAGCACCTGGGAAAAATCCATTGCTGAAGAAGATAAAGAAAAACTGGAAAAGCTCCTGCAGAACATTCAGCCTCCTAAGGCGGGTGAAGTCAACTTTATGGGTCTTTCCGCCAAACTTGCCGATTCAGGAGATCTTCATGTCACCGTTTTAATTCGCAACGGACACGAGAAGAATATCCAGCTCCAGCAGCTTCCATTGCAAGTGGAAGACGCAACTGGCGAAAAGGTGGCCGGCGGAGGGTTCAAGCTTGAAGATTTCGAGGTTAAAGCCAACACATCAAAACCCTGGACGTTCATCTTCCCTTCCAGCCTCGTTACAAAGGAAAACCCGGATCTTTCCAAGTGGAAGGTTTATCCTTTGCAATAACAAGAAAAGCGCAAGGCGCCCGCCTATCGGCGACAAGCATAAGACGAGCCGGCTGAAAGGTTGTTCTTTAACCTTTTGGACGGATTGGCTTATGACCTCGAGCCGATGGCGCCTGGAGCTGGACAGTTATCGAAGTTCAAAGCTTATACTTTCTTTTCTCATCATAAAAAGATCAGCTCATCATGGCTGATCTTTTTCAATTTGAAATTCTTATGGCACCTTAATTTTCATCCGCCTGGTTGACGATATACTCAACATGTTGACGATATGGGGCCGCAGTTGATGATATTTTCCCAAATGATGATGATGTCCTCCTTCTCCAATAAAAAAGCATCCTAAATCCTCTGAGTTAGCATGCTTTTCTTCTATTATTGCCACCCTTTTTCGTATTCCCTTGCTGTTTTGACTAAAAAAGTCCATTTTTTGCTTTACTGAACCTTAAAACTCATAGAAAAGTCTTTCCTGAATGGAATCCCCATTATGGAACGGACATATTTTGTCACAACCAGCTGATAGGACTTGCCTGAAGCATATCCGGATGATGGCGCCCCCACTGCAGCAGATTTCAGGTCAGCGTTAATTTTAACTGAAACTGCCTGGCGCACGCCGTTCTCATCTTGGATATAGATATTTTCATTTGTAAAGGATGCCGGGTTAAGAGCTGTATTAAATTTGATGTTCCAGACTTTATCGGGCTTTACCGTCTTGGCATGAACATCAGCCGTAAAATATTTCTCATGATGAGGGAGCTCATAAACCGCCTGGAGATCATCAAGATAAAGGGTGCCTTTATCTTGATTTGATACATTCGGTTCAGTAATATAAACCCTGTCCAGCGAGATTGGATAACTTACGCCGGCTGGAATGTCAGCCTGGACATACTTCCAGCCTTTCCAGTTCAGTTTCCCATCTTCAGTAAAATTGACAGTCCATTCTTTTCCGGCGGCATCATATAATCTTCCACGGAGCCAGTGGGCTTGTCCGTCGCCATATACCCACATGCCAATTGCTTTTGGTTTGCCGGATAGAGCGATTCTTTTGGAAGATACGGCATATGACGCTGCGGTGCCTGATTGATTCCCTGTAAAATCATAGCTTAATTTTAACGATGCCGTTCCTTCTTTTTGATTGCTGTCACCCGAAACTCCCAATGAAGTTTTTGCCCTAATGCTTTCAGCTTTCCAGGCAGCAGGATTATCAAAGCGGCTGATCAGCTTTGGCTTATTGCTGACTGTTACAGGAACAGCCGCTTTTCCGGTTCCAAGCTCCGCAGTGATCACTCCGCTTTTTTCAGATGAAGCAGCTGTAAATAAACCTGTCTGACTTACGGTGCCAGCTTCCCCTGAAATAGACCATTTTATGTTGGAAGAATTAAAGACTAAGGGTTTTCCGGCTTCATCGTATGCCTTGACCGTCAGCTGCTGCTGATCTCCCTTTTGTATGTAAAGACTTTCCGGACTCACTTCAAATCTGTGAGGCGCACCTGCAACCGTAACCGGCACCTTTACCTGGGCTTTTCCATATTTAATGGTTACATTGGTTTGACCTTCTTTAAGTGCTATAAAATTTCCATCCTCGATTTTGCCTATCGTGCCATCTGTACTGTATTGAACCTCTTCTGCCTTTATTGGAATCAGGTTATTGTAGCTATCCAGTGCATCCGTGATTTTAAATGAAACCGATGCACCAATGGCGATCTTCCCTTCGACAGCCTGTTGAGCTTTAAAGGCAACAGCCTGTCCATACGGAGCGGTGCTGATTGCCTGCAGGATGGCAGAGACGCTTCTTTGTCTTCCGTCTGAAGGCTTATTTACTAAGGCAGCATAACGGTTGCCAGGATATCTGACTGCCATCGTTGTAGATCCCCCGCCATCCAGATTAAGAGCCTGATAGGCTCCCAAGCTTGCCAAATAGCCGGCAAACTCCTTTAGCGTCATCCCTTCACTGAATCCTGGCATACGCCCGTCAACGGTTACATAAAATACTTTCGTCCCTGTTGAATCCACCGCTACAGCTGTACGCGGTTCTCTGTATGCTGCACGCGGGCTGGAAGGATCTATCGTCATATCCAGCTTCCCTTTTTGCACGAGCAAAGGTCCGCTTGCCAGCATAAAATTTGAATTCCTCCATTTTTCATCTGTATCTATTTTAACGGAAAGCGGATCGCCTATTTTCAGATCTCTTATTTGGTCCACTTTTGTCCCATGCGCAGAAATAACAAAGCCATCTTTTGGAATGATGGAACTGGAGACGGTTCCGTATGGCCTAATGGCAGCCACAGTTCCTGATATTTCATCTCCGAAACTTGCACCAGGATCCAAATTCCTGTTTAAATTTCTAACAACAATCTCCAGCCCAGTTTCGTTTGTCCTGGTATTGCCAAACCGAAAGCTGCTGGTAAACAGGATGCTCTCATTTGGATTCCTTTGCCGATTAAAAGAATCAAGCTGATAGGTTCTATTATGATGGGTTAAAGTGATATTTAAATGAAACTTATCGATTAATGCCTTCCCATCTTTATTCACTCCAAAAGCTGCAGGAGTGTGCATAAATCCGTTATCAAGTGCCGATAGAGCTCCCAGGGATTCGATTTTGTTATTGGATGCAAGCAGGTAGGCGGGATTTCCGTTTTCTATATGAAAAAATGAAGCGTTTACAGCTCCCACCACATGATGCTTCTCAAAGGTATTCATTTTTGCCAAGGAAGTGACAGGTGCCAGCTGGGTAATGGGTGAAGAAATTCCATATCCTACAGTGGTGTACGGATCAAGCAGGTTGACATTTAAGATACTGATAGACTGCTTTTTATTTGAAACGATGGTATTTTTCTTTTCCAGCTTGACGCCAGGTGTCAGGTTTACAGTGCTATCCGCAGATGCAGCAGAACCAAACAAGCTTTGCAGACACAGAAAACAAACAACAGCCGACATGATGGCTTTCTTCATTGGTGGTATACAACCCCTAACTTTAAATATATGAATATACCAAATTTGCAAAATTTGGCTATCTTTTCAATTATACCGTAAACATAAATGGAACCAAGACTATTTTCATAGATTTCAAACATATTTTTACATAAAAAAAGGTACCCGCTTAAAAAAGCGGGTACCTTTTTTTCCGGCCTGCGACCAACCATCGCCCATAATTTATCGCCAACAAAACGCGGAAGATGTATTACATTTTTTATTTTAACACATAAGAGGTTTTATACAAGATGAAAAATATGAAAATTTTTCTTGTTTTGGATAATTTATGTCCAATTATTTTTCTGATGCCGCTAAATAAAATCATGCCTGATTTACTAGTAAAAATTACCCTTGGAATTCTTTGTATTTATCACCATTGATTAAAACGAAGCTTGTATTGTCACTATGAAACTTGTATAGTATGATTTATTTGGCAATCAATAGGGTTGCCATTTTAAATTAGCGGAGGAGATTCTCTTTGATCTTTAATTCTTTTGAATTTATTTTTATGTTTCTCCCAATTGTCTTTGTGCTCTATTATTTATTCAATAAAATAAATTTCACACTTTCAAAGATATGGCTGCTTCTTAGTTCGCTGTTCTTTTACAGCTGGTGGAATCCGAGTTATTTGCCATTGATTTTATCTTCACTGCTGGTCAACTTTTTTATCGGCACCTATCTCGGAAAAATCAAGAAGATTGGACAAAAAAAGCTGCTTCTTACGATTGGAATTATCTTTAATGTCTCGCTTCTGGGCTATTTCAAATATTACGATTTCTTTGTAACGAACTTGAACATTGCTTTTAATACCAATTTCAATGTTCTTCATTTGATCCTGCCATTGGCGATCAGCTTCTATACTTTTCAGCAGATTGCCTATCTGGTAGACTCTTACCGAAATGAAACAAAAGAATATAATTTCCTGAATTACGCTTTGTTTGTCAGCTTCTTCCCTCAGCTGATTGCAGGGCCGATTGTCCATCATAGCCAGGTTATGTCCCAGTTTGATAATAGCCATAACCGCAAAATCAATTATAAAAACATTGGTCTTGGATTATTTGTCTTCTCAGTCGGATTATTTAAGAAGGTCGGCATTGCCGATACGTTTGCCGTATGGGCAAACAAGGGCTATGGCATGTATGAGAACCTGACCTTCGTGGATTCATGGATGACCTCTCTTGCTTATACGTTCCAGCTGTACTTTGATTTCAGCGGCTACTCCGATATGGCGATCGGGGCAGGATTATTATTCAATATTGTCCTTCCAATGAATTTCAACTCGCCATATAAGGCTTTAAATATCCAGGATTTCTGGAGAAGATGGCATATCACCTTATCTGGATTTTTAACGAAATATATTTATATTCCTTTGGGTGGAAACCGCAAAGGCCCAATCCGTACGTATATAAATATCCTGATCATTTTCTTTGTGAGCGGCTTTTGGCATGGCGCAGGCTGGACATTCATTGTCTGGGGATTGATGCATGGATTTGCAAGCGTGGTGAACCGCCTTTGGTCCAAAGCAGGCTTCACGATGAACAAGCTGCTGGCCTGGTTTATCACTTTCAACTTTGTTAATGCAACATGGGTATTTTTCAGAGCTCCCTCCTTTGATGTGGCCATTGAGGTGCTTAAAGGAATGGCCGGTTTGAAAGGTTTTGCCCTGCCGGCAGAACTGAGCGAATACAGCTTTATTCAACAATTGACAAGTGATTTTTACCAATACCCTCTTGATGAAGGTTTCATCAAGCCTGCTCTTATCACGTTGATTGGTTTCATGGTTGCAGTGTTTGCCAAAAACTCACTGGAGTTAAAAGAAACCATAAAGCCGAACTGGACTTACGCCATTTATGTCTCTGCCCTTATTGTTTATTCTGTATTCCAGCTGCAAAAAGTCACTGAGTTTCTATACTTTAACTTCTAAGGTGGAATATCCATGAATTATAAATCGTTTGTAATGAAAATTATGGCAATGGTACTTGTATGCGTTGCTTCAGTTGGATCCTTTATCTTCTATATGGATCCGATGTGGACATTTGGCCATCATCATCAAAATAACGATGTCCAAACGGTTATTAATGAACGCCAGCAAAAGACAAACCGCATACTGTTCCAGCCTTTCCCTTATGACACACTGTTATTGGGAAGCAGCCGTACCACATATATAAACCAGAATGACTTTAAAAATATGAATGTCTATAATTTTGCAGTCAGTAATGCTTCTATCCAGGAATATAATAGTTTGATAGAGCTGGCCAAGAAAAAGCGCGGCAAAGAATTTGACCGAATCATAATTGGGCTTGATTTCTTTAAATCAAACATCAAGGAAAGCAGCGCAAAAAAGTCAATGAACCAATATATTACCGCTGCCAGTGAACCTTTTTACCGTTACAAAAACCTGCTATCCATGGATCTTCTTGAATATTCCTGGCAGAACTTTAAAATGTCCAAAGAAAACAAGGTTCTTGAAGAGCGAAATTATAACCGCAGCAACGTGGCCAATGCAAAGGCCGTTGATCCTGAATTAATGGAAAAGCAAACTGAAGCCAAGATTCAAAAATTCCGTGAAGTATTTTATGGGGATACGTATGAATATAACCCCGAGTATAAAGAGGTACTCTCACAGCTGAAGAAAAATAACCCAAATACGGAGTTCATCGTGTTTACAACACCCATATCCAGCCCGTTATTTGAGGCCATGGTTGAAGAAGGAAGGCTGCCTGACTATGAAACGTGGCTGAAGGATGTAACAGAAGTGTTTGGCGGTGTATACAATTTCATGTATCCTAACTCTGTTACAGAAGATCTTGAAAATTACTTTGACGGGCACCACTTCTACCCGGAAGTCGGCAAACTGATTGCACAAAGAATCAGTCAGGGCAATAGCTCAACTCTGCCGTCAGACTTCGGCACTTACGTCAGTGGCACTGAGCTTGCCGCCCACCTAAAAGGCATCCGCAAAGAAAGCGAGCCCCTGCTTGTCAATAGATAAAGGAAATCGTATACATTAAAAACCGCCTGCCTGACATAGCTCCGCAGGCGGTTTTTTTAATTAATGTATTGCGCTTCCTTGGCCATCAAGATCCCAATAGAGTAGTTCTTTTTCCAGATGCTATCAAAGTAGGATACCGGCACCGGTCTGTTCCCTACATATGGAGAAATTTCCGGTGTAAAGCCCGGTCTTCTTTCATTCTGGATAAACCAGTCGGTAAAGCCCCCGCCGCTCGGATTTCTCATAGGCGGAACTAGGGAGTATCCTGTCTTGGCTGAAATCTTCTTCGCGAGTGCCTTATCCCTTTGAAGGGCAGAGTACCCTTGATGGAAATGCCAATAAAGAATTTCACCGGAGGAATGGTAGGCGACCGCTGTTTTAAAATCATGAGCAAGTGTAAAGTCTGCCACCGCCTTTGCTTCCGGCTCGCTTAAAGGACGAAGGCCCTTATAGTTTTGCGGGCCAGGCTTTCCGGGATCGCAGCAAATATTCGGCCAGTCAGCCGGGTATTGGCGGTTGAGGTCCACTCCGCGGATATTGGCTTTCCAAGCCGAAAAGTCTGTTTTATACCCATTAAGCTTTAACACATAATCCGGATTCTTAGCAGTTTTGTGCCCTCTTTGGACAAGAGTCACTCCATCCGGATTGACCATCGGTACAAACCAGATGCTTGTTTCGTTAAGAATTTGCCTAACATTAAAACCATCCAGCGTTTTATTGCGCAGATACGAATAAGCATAGGCATCAATCATTTCCATGACAAGATTGGTTGTCATATGTTCCCGTGCATGATGGGATGCGTTCACAAAAACCTCTCTTTTGCCTTTGCCCAGTTTTAGCGCATACAAATTTCGCCCATCCACTGACTTTCCGATGATTTGGATTTCTGTCAGATCAGCATACCAAAGGCGGATATCCTTCAAATCCCTGATCATTTGTTCGTATGTATACGTTTTTCTTGGATCAACAAAATTGCCTGTATATCTGTTAACATCGCTCTTTTTCACATATGCGCGCCGTCCGGCAATATTGACTATGTAATAATCTCTATATGCTTCAAGTGCCTGAACTTCAATCTTCTTTTCCATCCTGGCCATCGGCTGCAATCTGCCGTTATGGGAATAATAGAAGTTTGTTACATTTAAAGAAATCAGCCTGTTTGTAAATGTACTGCCCTTCACCACTCCATTTGGCAATGTGCCGCTTAATACCGGATCCGTTTCGGATTTTAACACATAGCCTGTAAAAGAACTGAATTGGATAATATGATAATTCCCTTCCTCGCCAACTCTCTTAAAAACCTGTCCGGACAAAAGTCGCGCTCTCTTTACAAGCTTTCCATTTTCCTTCCGCAAAACAGCTGCATCTGTGTTTGCTTTAAATACCTTAATATCATTGTAATAATCCCAGCTTGTCGCCGGCTGCACATATTCCTTCAGAATCAGCGCTTTCTGGTTATTGGCACTGACATAATATCCAGTTTCCGCAGGCTCTGTTACCTGGTATACTGTTCCGGCGGCAGCAGGCTGCCTTCCGATTTCATTGCCCTCCCCGTCAACCAGGATTAACTCCGTTTGGGCAGTCACTTTGATATACTCAGGAGCTGTTTCACTCGCTAAGCCTATAGGTGCAAAAAATAGAAGCATAAATAATGACATAAAAACAATAAAGCTTAATTTCCCCTTCAATCTTCCTCCCCCTCTCCCTACTTATCTTAAATACTTCCATTTCCTAAATCTAGTACTTTTTACAGAAAAAAAACGCCAATTTAAACTGGCGCTTCCGTTTCCATATGAAATATCTGCATCTGCTGCTGATACATGAATTTTTTTATGCCAATAATCTTTAAGAATTCCAGAATCTTTCTAAAAGAGGCCCGCTTGTACTCTTCCACAATTTGAAATTCCTTAAAATACGCAATGGTGCTTTGCAAATCCTGGCTCTTGCCGGACATGGCGGAGAAATTGAATTCTTTCATCCCGTTCCTGGCTGTTAAAAAGGCTTCTGAACATGTGCATATGACTGCTTCGCCAATCTTTTGATGCCCATTTTTAAAATGAAAAGAAAAAATAATTGAACATTCCTCTTCTTTAAAGGAGGGCAATACTTTCATTTCAACCTCGTTCATTTAATCACCTCTTCATCAGGATTAAATTAAAGATACCAAATTTGAAGAAAACGTGAATTTTTGATTATGAAGTGAATTCAGCAGGAAGGAATCCTTTATTTCGATGTAGAACCTATTTATAGACAAAAATATAACTTTAGGCATATTTCAATAAAAATTCCTCATTCAATGGATCTGCTTATATAGTCAGAACTCCCTAGTGTTTTTGGATCAAAAAAAGATCACCTCTTATTCAGAGGTGACAAATGGAGATTAATAAGATATGGTTCGTAAAGCTGATAAACATAATGGGAGAAACTACCCATAAATATAAAAAATGATTTTAGTGAACAGATGGAAGTTCAAGTGTGCGGATTCCGCCTTGATCCTGACCTGCAGCACTAGCCGATGCTCCGGCAAAACCTAATACCAATGTAACTACTGCTAAAACAGCCAAAATTCTTTTTTTCATAACACAGGCCCCCTTAACTTAATAAATTCAAAGTAATTTAATAATAGTAATATGCTTACAGTCCTATTTAACCATATTTTTAAAAATGGCAAATTCGCTTTAAAGCAAGGTATAACGTTATTTTCCTATAGAAATCTTCAAAATAAGCAATCTAGCAGGAAAAAATATAACTCTAGGCATAATTTTAAGGGGGAGATAGGATATGAATTTCTCGGCAATTGGCGATAAGATTAAAGAGCTTAGAAAATTAATGGGACTTTCCCAAAGCGAACTTGCACACGGCATATGCACACAGGCTCAAATCAGCAAAATTGAAAAGGGTGATGTGTTTCCTTATGCGTCCACTCTATATTTAATTTCTCAGCGATTAGGCGTCGATGTAAACTACTTTTTTGACATTGGCACAACGCCCCGGATCGATTATGTCCAGGAAGTAAGCAGACAGTTAAAGCTGGCTAGAAGAAACCTGGAATATGAGGAGATTTACCAAATTGTCAAAACGGAAGAAAAAAATGCCCTCTTCCTGCAAAACCGGAAAAACCTGCAGCTTTTGTTATGGCATAAAGGCATTTATGAATACCACCTGAACAAAAATGTATCAAAAGCTTTCAAGCTTCTGGATGATGCCATTCAGCTTACACATGATAAAGTCTGGTCAGAACGGGAAATTGAAATCTCCCTCAGTAAGGGCATCATTCTATTTGAGGAAGAAAACCTTGATGACGCCCTGTCAATTTATGAACCTGCAAAGGAACAATTGAAACTGCTCCCCTATCTGCAGGATGATACAATCAAATCCCGGCTGTATTATAATCTCGCTCGAACCTTGACCCGGCTCGGTAAGCTGGACCAGTCTATCCGTTATTGCAAACAGGCCATTGATTATTGTATCGAACGAGACAATTTATACTTACTTGGCGAGCTGCACTACCATGTCGGCTATAACTATGAACTGAAAAAGCAAATTCAGATAGCAAAATCCTATATGGAGAAAGCGCTAATTATTTTTGAACTGCAGATGGACGAAAAATATATTCAATTTATTAAAAAGAAAATAAGCACCTGGGACGTAAAGAATTAGGCATCACCGCCTCTATTAAATAGAGGCGGGCTTTTTTTGTGTTTCTTATCCCCACCGTAAACCGACCGTATCCTTCAGGGACAAAAGTCCTGTTTCTATTATTTTACATTCCAATTCATGGCATAATATGTGCCATTTTGTCAGTTTTTAAGTTAAAATAAAGATTGTTGCATTTTTGTCATTCTATCTTAATACTGGAGGATTTTTCATGATCTATCAGGTCCGCCTTTTAAAGGGACTGCTGCATCCTAACAATGCTCTCTATCAGCTTGATAAAGCCGAAGAAATCAGAAATTATCGCATCAGAGTGTTAATGTTATTTTTATCCAGTTTGATTATTTTTACAGCCAGCGCCTTTCTCGGAATAGGCACTGAAATCATATCGAGAGAATTGACCAATTCTTCAGCTGGGGACTTCGAAACGAGAAAGCTATTATTCTTGGCTGGCCAGATCCTCTGGTCTCTTGTATATACTGCGATCATGCTATACATTCCGGCAGCATTTTTCTGGGCGTTGACAGACATCCCCTTTATTAAAGTGCTTGTTATCCAGATGTTTGCTGTTTCCGTTCTTTTAGCAGAAAAAGCCCTGCAGGTGCCCTTCTTTTGGAAGCTCGGCCTTGACAAAAGCTCTTCCCCATTCTCTCTGGGACTTATTGCACAATATTTGACAGACCATACATTAATCATTTATTTCTTTGGGCAACTATCCATTTTTAGCCTTTTTGTATTCTACATTCAATATAAAGGGCTAGTATATATTTCTGATAGAAAACGAGGAAGAATTTTTATGTATGTACTGCTCATACATATGACATTCTGGTTAATTTCTTCTTTCCTTTCATTTATAAAATTTGAGAAGCTTTTATAAAGGTGTTGAATAAGATGAAAAAATGGACGCTCGCGGTATTGGGTGCTTCTGTAATTGCTCTGATTGCCTGCAATTTTTTTCTGATCCTCAAAGACGACAGCAAAATCGCACGATCTGCATATGTGGACCGGTGGCAAGCAATCGGCAAGGGAGATTTAAAAGAAAGCCTTAAGACAGAGGGCGTAGTTACATCCTCTGAAGAACATTATGTTTATTTTGATGAAGACATCGGCTCCTTTAATCAATTTCTTGTAAAGGAAGGGGACACAGTTAATCCTGGTGATGCTCTATTTGAATACGATTCTTTCAATATAGAGGCAGACAAACGAAATATGGAAGCCAATTTGGATAAAGTCGAAGACCAAATAGACAGCCTGGAAGATCACATTGATGAGCTTCGCAGTTTCATTTCGGTTATTGAATCGAAAGGAACATACAATAACACTAATGACTTGGATAACAGTAATCATTCAGAATCCATGAATTTGGTTTACAACTCTGTTGTAGATGTAGAAAGAGAAATCTACAATAAGGAGCTTGAAAAAGAGCTGCTGGAAAAAGAAGCGGATCTACTCGAAAAACAGATTGATAATATGGATGAACAATCGAGCAGACTAAAAGTCTCAAGCAATGTTGAAGGAATGGTCACAAAAGTAAATGCCGATTTAAACAACCCGGTCATAGTGATTAAATCATCCATTCCAGCTGTGAAAGGGCTGCTTGATGAAAAAGAATTAACCATAGTGGAAACCGGGATGCCCGCCCTTATCTATCCAACAGTGATCAATGAGAGATTAAAAGGGTTTGTTTCCAAAGTACTCTCCTATCCAGAGGAGGAGCCTTCCCTTGAGGAAGAGAGCGTATACCCCTTCTATATTGAATTGGAAGGCGACAATAAAGACCTTCACCCTGGGGCCCACACTGGCCTTACAATCATTACAAATGAAATTAAAGACGCTGTCATTATTCCTGCAAACACAGCGAAAAAGCAAAAGGACAACACTTATGTCTATGTAATAACAGAAAGCGGCAAATTGGTTAAGCAAAAAGTGAAGCCAGGGATTACCGTAAATAAAAAGCAGCAAATAAAAGAAGGACTCGAAGGAAATGAAATCCTGGCCATCTTCCCTTCTTACCCAAGGCAATTCGCAGAGACCGACTTTATTACCCCTATTAAAACAAAGAATTTCAGCAAAAAATCATTTAAAAGCCTGACAAGGAAAGAAGTTCTGAAATACACCTTAACAGGTTTCATCCGCAGATAATCCAGTGAGGAACAGCTTTATGGCAGCTGTTCCTCTTTCTATGTAAAAAAAACGTGAAAATTGTAAAAATATATTAATCTATCTGACAATTAGCTGGGTTTAATTGTTATAATGTTGATGGGTCTAAGTCTCTATCACTATCAATCTAATCAAATATATACATATCTTTACCTAATGGCCCTAAACCGGTAATAATGAGGAGGAAAACAATGGAAAACAAAAAGATCTACCGCAAGTTTATTAGCACTGCTGCCGCTGCAGCATTAGTAGCCTCTGCCATCGCGCTTTCTGCATCTGCGGCTTCCAAATTTACGGATGTACCTGAGCGCTATCAGGATGCCGTTGACTTTTTAGTTTCTAATGGGGCCAACGGTATTACATCTACTTCTTTTGGCACAGACCAAAACATCAAACGTGTGGATGCTGCTATCCTGGTTGCTAATGTTCTAGGCCTGAATACAGAGAACGCTCCTGCTTCCGGTTTCACAGATGTACCGGACCGTGCTGCGGGTGCTGTTAATGCCCTTAAAGAAGCAGGCATCACTAGCGGAAAGACAGCCACTTCTTTTGGATCCCAATCCTCCATTACCAGAGGCGAACTGGCTGTCTGGATTAAAAAGGGCTTTAGCTTAAAAGGTTCTACTGACCTTGAATTCACAGATGTAAATGAGCGTTACGCGAAGGCAGTCGAAGCTTTAGTTGCAAATGAAATTGCACAAGGAGTAGCTTCCGGCAAATTTGGGGTTGCACAAAATGCGAAGCGCGGAGATTTTGCAATCTTCCTTCATCGCTCAGATGCAGCGAAAGGATTCTATGAACTTTCAATCATGCACACAAATGACACACATGCGAATGTTGCAAGTGCTGCGAAACGTGTAACAGCTGTAAAAGAGTTCCGTGCACAAAAGCCGGACGCTTTATTGCTTGATGCCGGCGATGTCTTTTCCGGAACTCTATATTTCAATGAATTCCTGGGACAAGCAGATCTTGAGTTTATGAACTACTTAAACTATGATGCTATGACATTCGGAAATCATGAGTTTGACCTGGGAGCCAGCGATGAGGGCCATCAGGCACTGGCTGATTTTGTCACGAATGCCAAATTCCCATTTGTAAGTGCGAATGCTGATTTCTCTCAGGATTCTCTATTTGATGGATTATTTGATGGGGGAACCATTGCCGAAAATCCTGAAGACGGAAAAATCTACAATGCGATTATTAAAGAGGTTCATGGCGAAAAAGTCGGTATTTTTGGATTAACAACAGAAGAAACAGCTGAAATCTCCAGCCCAGGTTCAGTTGTATTTACAAATTATATCGAAGAAGCAAGAAATTCAGTTGAAATGCTTGAGGCTCAGGGAGTCAACAAAATTATCGCCCTTACTCACCTTGGCTACGATGACAATGTTGAATTCGACAATGACCTTGAATTAGCTAAGCAAGTGGAAGGCATCGATGTGATAGTAGGCGGACATACCCATACGAAATTATCTGGTCCTTCCTTCATTACGGAGGGCAAAACAGAACCAACGGTCATTGTACAGGCAAATGAATACGGCAAGTTCCTTGGTACATTAAGCGTTGACTTTGATGAAAACGGAAAAGTGACAGCTTATGAAGGCGAGCTTGTTGATATAGCTGCTAAGCTGGAAGATGCAGAAGCAGCAGCGATGCTTGCGCCATATAAAGAGCAAATCGAAGCACTGCAGAAGCAGTCTATCGGAGTTTCTGCCGAGGTCAGCCTGGATGGGGAACGTGCAGATGTACGTACAAAGGAAACAAATCTAGGAAACTTGATTACTGACGGTATGCTTGCAAAAGCAAAAACAATCACCCCTGCTACAGTCATTGCAGTCACAAACGGCGGAGGCATCCGTGCATCCATCGATGAAGGCGACATTACACTAGGTGAAGTGCTTACTACTATGCCTTTTGGAAACACTCTGGGAATTATGAACCTGAAGGGATCAGAAATTGTGCAAGCATTAGAGCATAGCGTTAGCCAGGCTCCTAATGCCAGCGGTGCATTCCTGCATGTTTCAGGCCTTAAATTCGTCTATGACAGCTCAAAGCCTGCATATGACCGCGTAGTATCTGTTGAAGTAAAAGATAGCGAAGGCAACTATGCACCAATCGATGAAACAAAGAATTATTTTGTAGCTACGAACACATTCACCGCTAAAGGCGGCGATGGCTATGACGTATTTAAAAAGGCTTATGAAGAAGGCCGTGTAAGTGAGCCAGGATATGTTGATTACGAAATGTTCGTAGATTATCTGCAGCAGTTCGAAACAATCAATCCAGCTGTAGAAGGACGCATCACAGACGAAGCAGCAAACTAATATTCTCAAGAAAACGGGGATTCTTTCCCCGTTTTTTATTTGGCGTAAATTACCACCATTTCTACCCTCTTAAAAACGGCTCCCAGCGGGTATACTATAAATAGACTTAGGTTGGTAAGCCATTGTAGTCTCCCTTTTCCGTTGGAAAGGGTTTTTTTGTCTAAGTAAATCGTTTTATCAATGAAATGATGGATATCTAAAAGAAAGGCTCTTTCTAAAAGATTGTTGTTTTTAAATAGGTTTTGTGATTGGAAACAAATGATAGACAAGTTGGTTGATTGGAGCGCAAGGTGCGAGACTCCTGCGGGAGTAGTGGGACAGGTGAGACCCCACAGGCGCTGCGCGCCGAGGAGGCTCACCGCCCGCCCCGCGGAAAGCGAGCATCCTGGAGCGGAAATCAACCTCTCCTCACTACTTCTTAAAAAGCAACAACGTTTGCGAAAACAGCCAAAAGAAAAGAGCGATGTCCACCATGAACATCGCTCCACCTTTTCTACTTAATAATTAATTTGTAAGGATTTGTACTTGCATTGCCAAATGCGTCTTCTACTTTGATATAGTAATCGCCTTTTTTCAAAGTCAGCGACAGTATTTCATCATCGCCTTTCCCATAATAATCAGAGACAGCTACCTGAGCTCCTTTTGAATTATAGATGGTTACCTTGCCGTCTATGTCCGAAGGAACTTCCATTGAAAGAGTATAGTTCTTTTCTTTTTCAATTTTCAGCTTGTAGAAGTCTGTATCTCCTTTATTGGAAGTAAGATTCAGATATCCATAGCTATAGAAGCGGTCCTTGGCTGGACGATTCAATAATAGCGGCTTGGATGGAATGTTATTTTTCACAGTCGATCCCTTATCTTCGTCAGCCTTATTTGTTTCATCGATTTTCAGCACATATGGCACTAATGAAGAGTTCGTTCCAAAATAGTCAAACGTAGCAATGAAGTAGCCAGCGTTTTTCTTTGTCCTGAATCCAGCTCTCTCTTCATCACTCCATAGGCCATAATCTGTAAATGTCAGCCTGCTTTCTTCCTCAGGCTCCAGCTTGCCATTTCCATTAGTATCTTCAATGATCACCAATACCGGATCAATTTCTGATTTATGCCTTTTTGGTACATTCTTATACTTTGCAGGAAGTGCCCCTGGAGTCACTCTTGCACCGTAAATGCCATCCTTCCCAGGCTTGAAGTAGTAAATATCTGTATCAGCTGAACTAGCATAGTTTCCGGTAATTCCTTTGGTTGAAATCTTAGTGGCTGATTTAAATGTTCCATTTGCTTCAAAAGAATCAGCTACATTTTTAACTTTTGTTTTAAGTGTGAACTTATAAGGATCAAAAGACGGTCTGTACATCGGATCGGCTGCTCGGAAGTAATAGGTTTCTCCAGCCTGAAGGCCAAGAGTGAATGTATCTTCAACTGAAACAGTGCCGTCCATCCGGTTCCAAATTGTATTAGAATATACATAAACAAAGTCTTTATACTCTTCATCATATTTCAGTACTTCAATGGCTGCCGGCTTATATCCCGATGTCTTTGCCATTGACAATTCAAAAATGGAACTATGGTCTGGTGTGAATGCAAACCAGTCTTCATCGCCAAAAGTCTGCAGATATCCTTCACCGCCGCCATTTTCTTCGAATGGTATCGCTGCTTCTTTCAGCATATTAATATAATCTTGGTAGGTCATTTCATACGGGTCATATGCCTTTTGCTGAATTTCTTTCTTCTTCGCAATAAATTCTTCAATATCGCCTTCCATAAGCTCTTCTTCAGGGCTGGATTCCATGCCTAGCTCAAATGGAATTCCGTCTTCATCAGCCGGAAGGGTTTTAGAATCAATCGTCACCTTATACGGCTTAAAGGATGAATAGCTGCGATCAAAATCGATTTCATATCCGCCAAACATCATCATGAATTCGTCCATATATGGCTTGTTCGTTACTTCAACAATAAATTTCTGGCCAGGAATGGCATTGAAGCTCAGCTCTTCACCTTGCCCATAGCCTTTCTCTGCAGCCTGATCCATTTCATAGATGAATTGTTCGCCTTCCATTTCTTCAATTATATGAAGTTTGATAGCCGGGTTAATGCCCGGCACTTCAGAGAGGTGAACTTTTACAGCTTTCAATCCCTCTTCTGGATTGCCCGGAACGGTAAATTCAAAATAGTCCGAGTCGCCAGGAACTTGCTTTTCTTTGCCTGCCTCCTCTTCACCAGGAACATCTTCTTCAGTTGTTTCGGAATCAGAAGCTGCTTCCGCTTCTTCCTCTTCTGGGGCCGTCAGCAGCTCATCTGTATAGTAGTTATCAAGAGATGATGCATATGGAAGAGACTCGACCACTTTAGGCGTTTCCATGCTGTTTCCATCATCCAGTAACTCCTGGCTCTTATGAAGAACCAGCTTATAAGTTGAGCTTCCCGCTTCGCTGTATTTTCCGAAGCTATCCTTTACAGCTACAACCAGGGTTCCATTTTCAGGCGCTTTAAAGAGGCTGCCTTCTGAACTTCCTTCGCGCGCATCATTGACTTCAACCTTCTTGGAAGGTTTTGTTTTGCCCTCAGGGAAGAACAGCAATTCGAACTTCAAGTCATATTTTGCTGTGCCATCCAATGACACTTGGACAAACTCATCTTTATTTACTTTTGCTTTATACAAATCAGTTTGATTTAATTTCTGGATCTTTCCGCTGACAGGGATTGCTTCAAATTCCCCCAGATCCTTTGCTTTTGCCAAGGCATCGGCTTCTTTCACGGACGGATCAGACGGAATCTTTTTCGGATCAAACGAGAGAATCTTCTGCAGATCGATCATTCCATATCCATACTTCAGGTCATAGCCCTTATCTCCTAAATCCTTGGCCGTATGTGTCAGGATATAATTCACCTGATAAGGAGTCAGGCTCGGATGCTTTGATAACAGCAGCGAAACCGCACCTGCTACAACCGGAGACGACATGGATGTACCGCTCATCTCTGTAAAGGATGATTGCTTATCCGGATCATAGACGGACGAATAAACCTGGTGTCCAGGGGCAACAACATCTACAGAAGGACCGTATGTAGAGAAATAAGCAAGCTCATTCTTGCTATTAGTAGCACCTACACTGATTACACCGTCAAAGGAAGCCGGGTAATTGATAACGTTTGCCCCATCATTTCCTGCAGAAGCAACTACCGTAATGCCGGCATCAATGGCTTTTTTGACAGCATCCTGCAAAATGGGCGAAGGATAATAGGTTCCCAGGCTCATGTTGATAACCTTTACCTTCTGGCGGATTGCTTCCAAAATGCCTTCTGCAATCGTATAGTCGGTAACAAACCAGGACCGGCTGAAAACATCGATGGAAACAATATCGGAGTTAGGAGCAATCCCAAATCCTCCTACTCCATTTCCTTTTTCAGCTGCGATAATGCCGGCAACATGGGTGCCATGCGGATCAGGCAGCCCTTTTTTAATCGGGTCCATTGCATTTTTGTTGGCAGCAATCTTATTTTTAAGCTCCGGATGCTTGGCATCCACCCCGCCATCAATAACAGCTACTTTTACTTTATTCTTGCCTGCCAAGCTTTGAGCTTTTTCGATATCAAGATTTTTCAAATGGTACATTCCGGCAGCTTTAGGATCCACGCTGCCCAATTTCTTCGCATAAGCACTTCTTGTAATGGATGTCACATTTGCCAGATTGGCATATGCAGCAGCCACTTCCTCAATCTTTTTATTTCCTTGTATTTCAATGACATCATAGCCCAGGCTAGCAAACCTTTTTACAAGTTTTCCCCCAGCTTTGCGATGTTCCGAGGATGAAAGAGGGCTGCTATATTTCACAACAAGCTGATTATCCGTAAATTTCTTATTTTCCTCTTTCGTAACCGAACTCGCTTTAACTCCCGGCTGTTTCAGATTAAGCCTTTCAAGCTGCTGATAGATTCTTTGGCTGTTTGTTTTTTCAGCAGCTAAAGATGCACCGGGCAAGAATGAACTGGTCACTAATGCTGCAGCCAATCCTACTGCCAGACCTTTTCCTTTGAATGTCTTCATACCCTACCTCCTAGAAAATTTTACCACCTTTTATAATATTCTTTCTTTCTCTCAATATCCCTTTAAAAAAGGCAGCATTTAAAAAGATTTTTAGTACTTATGCAATAGACTTTTGCACCTAATAGTTAGACGTATGGGATTGGAAAAAGTTTCATATATTTCAATTTTATTGATAATTTTCTTAAAACTTCTTTTGATAGTCATAATACTCTTTAAATCGGCTAAACATATGGAAGTTAAAGCTTTTGATAATGAGGTGGGATATGAACAGAAAAAGAAAATTATAAAGGGGGATAAAAAAAATCGATCAGCTGTCTCTTAAAGGATCAGGCCAATATATCGGCGGAATTTGGTACCTAATTGTATCAGAGGAAGAAAGGCTAAGAGTCAAAGGAAACTAAAAGAACATCTTGGACTGGGTCAATAAATGCTGTTTGAAAGCTGCCTAAAGGCCGGCTTTATTTTTAATTCGACACATTTCATAGGAAGGAGGAGAAATTTGCAGAAATTTTTGTTGTTTCATTTACAGAAAAAGGCGGTATAGAATAATACAAATTTACAAGTCTATCCATTTATCCATAGTAATCCTAAAAAGAGGAGTGATTTAGCATGAGGATAAAAGCCGGAAGCTGGCGGATGCTGACTCAGCAGGAAAAACTTTTTATTCTGAACGCTGTAAGTTTTCGTTCCCAAACAAAAAAACGCAGTTAATAAACTGCATTTTAAAGGTCGTTTCTTCCTAGTTTCATTCCAGCAATCTATGTATCTATTTCTTTATCACAATCGCTTCTAACCTATCGGTAATTTCACCAAGAAGATCTCCTAAAGTAGCATCAACAGAATGGCCCTTTTCAAGAACTTCTGCCAAGAGCCGGGCAAACTCTTCAGACACAGACGGACTGCAAATTTTATATTCCGACATAATGAGCACCTTTAGCATGTATTTTAATGACCTGAATCTTCCAATTAGTTTCCTATTATAAAGTATATAACAAAAAAAGAATAGATAGTGGAAAAAATTACCCTATAACCTAACTGATATAAATAAAAGCCGCCAAAGGTTTGGCGGCTCCTTGACACTCTTATTCGATAGTGTCGTTCATTAGTTTAGCAGATACGAGGAATTCACCTAAGATTCTAGCCATTTGATCCCTCTTGGTTAATCCAGATGGATTAAATTTACCTGCTGATGTTCCGCTCATGATGCCCGCCTGATAGATTTTTTCAATATCCGCTCTTGCCCATGGAGCAATTCCGTTGTAATCTTTAAACTCTTTAATTTTTTTAGAAGTATCTAACCCGGATTTATCATAATTTAGGAATTTAAGCTCCATTGCTCTGGAAACCATTGCTGCAGCCTGAATACGGGTAATCTTTTCACCAGGAGCAAATCGGCCATCTCTCATTCCTTCAGTGATTCCGTATTTTACAGCAGCCATGACTTCCCCGCTCGAATTAAACCACTCGCTGCCTTTAACATCCCTGAATTCCCCATTGTACTCTTCTCCAGGCAGTCCAAGGCCTCTTACTAAAAGAACAATAAATTCGGCACGAGTCATATCATCTGCAGGAGCATAGCGTCCATCAAGCTTCCCTCTAATAATATATTTAGATGCCAAAGTCTCGATATAATCTTCAGCCCAGTTAACATTATTTACATCCGGGAACGTAATATCGTTTTCAACGATGGTATATTTTGAGTTAGTCAGAGACTTCACTGTTGCTGTATTGCCAACAAATAGAGTCGGAATAGCCGAGAAAGTCCCATCCTCATTGAGCTTTACAGCTACAGATTGATCAGCATCAAACTCTTGATCACCAGTTATCTCACGTTCGACAAAGGTTGTAAAAGTTGAAATAGACTGGCTCTTATTACCTGAAACAGCTGTCACAGTAAATTCAATTACCTTGGAAGCCAGATTCAGCTTATTCTTATCAACTGTATCTTTTACATCTTCTTGCGGAACTTCATTCACGGAAATAATAATCTGGACTTCGCTCTCGTTCACGCCTAGCTTCGCGGCAATCTCTGAAACCTTTACCTCTGAAGCAGGAAGCTTATAGCTGGCTCCTTCTGTTTTAACTTCCACCACTGCATGAGGATTTTTCTTCCCAGCTTCTGTAAAAAGATTCCCTGGCACATTGGCTTTTACCTCTTCACCTTCAGCCGCTTTTTCCAGCTTGATAGCTATAACATTCTTTTCAGGAGTAATTAAATTAACAATTTCCTGAACCTTTTCAGGTGAAACTTTCGTGACTACGTCCACTTTGCCAGAAGGGTTTGGCACTCTTATCACTTCAACTGGAGGCTGGACTACATTATCATCACCAGGGTTTGGATCGGTTCCGCCGCCTCCGCCACCAGGAGCAGTGACGGAAACGCTCTTAGTCATTAATTTAATTCCATCCAGCATTGCATACACATCTACTGTACCAGTTGCATGAACAGATAATGTGTTTCCAGTGAACGATGCTATACTTGAATTACTAGTACTCCAAGTAAGACTGTGGTCCAAGGAAATATTAGCTGAACTGGTACGGACTCTTAATTCATACTTATTATCACTAGAACTATAAATTTGAGCACCTTTCTCTTTGAAAGCGCTTTGCATCATTGCTGATCTTAATGTCTTTTGAGGATCGATATGGTCATTGAGTGCGCTTTGAAGTAGAAATAAATCCTCAATAGAAAGACCTATCGAAGTAGATAATCTTCCATTTAGGTTGGAATATTGATCTTTGTGCAAGCCATAATTCAGAGTTTGTGAGACAGCACGTTTTATTACATCCGAATAAGAGCTGGACCCTGTCAAAGCAGCCGCTGCAATTGCGCTTTCTAACTCATTTTCAAGATCTGAGATAAATAATATTAACTGTTTAGATGTTATATCTCCTTGACCCTCAAATAAAGAATTAAAAAGAGTGGCATTATTTGTTCTAAATGTTTTTACTGCTGAAGAAAGATCTGCAGCTGACCCATGTTCTGTATAGATCAAAGTTGATATATTCTTCAGCAATTGAGTAAGTGTATCCCGTTTGTCAGAAGGTATACTAGAATAAGCGGTAAAATTAATACTCATTGTATTTATTTTATCTGTAGGTGTACCAGTAAAACCAAACGTCCCGGCGCTATTGTAAAATACATAAAACTTACTAGCTAGATTTTCAATTTCTTGATTAATGTCTACTTCCGCAGCCTCAACCTTCTCCCCTCCGCTAAACACCCCAGTCGTTACAACAGGAGACAGGGCAATAGTCGCTGCCAAAATGGCTTTCATGGCTTTATTGCTAAATGGATATTTTTTCACTTTCCTTCTTCACCTCAATTTGTTTTGTTAATAATTTTACATATAGTTCCAAAGTTATAGATTTATCATACTTAATATTAATGTTTTATTCAATGATTCTGGGTTAATTTCTTCAAATAATAGAAAAAAGTGAGAGGGTTTCAAGTTTTTTATAAATAGTAGTAAATTTATCTTATTTTTATGGTAGAATTTTATTATTTATAAGCGGAACGAAAGGGGAAACACCAAGAGAATGAAAAAAGTATGGAAAATATTAATTTCTTTAGTCCTAATCTTGATTATTGGAGGAGCTGGAACGGCCTATTACTTTTTCAAACTAAAAACATATGATGTTGCAGATGAAGAAGTAGAGGAGATCACGGAAACTGATTATGAGATTATTTTGCCGGATGAAGACGGTAATTCTGCAATTGAAGAAAAAATTAACGAAGCAAAAAAGCAGCATGAGAGCAGCAATGCAAACGAGAGCAGTGATACAATCGAGGAAAATTCATCAAGTACAAATACTGCTGCCATCAATACTGCTTCTGCAGATACTTCAACTGCTGCCGGCTCTTCTTCCACAGATAAAAAAACCGGAGATAAATCATCTTCCAATCATACGTCCTCTTCAACCAACAAAGAGGCAGGAAGTAAAACTGGAGAAAGCAATCAAGATACAGTTAAAGAAGTGACTGTCGCAGATATTAAAGATAAATATTACCCTTCTTTTGACTATCTGCAGGCCCAGGCTAACAATAAGATTGATGCCCTAATGTCTCAGGCTTATGGAGAATTCCAGACTAAAAGAAACAATGGGGAAACAATTTCATTCTCTTACTTTTACCAAAAATACACTTCAGCCAGTGCGGCACTGGAAAGCAACACAGATGCCGCTTTCGATATTATCTATAGTGCTCTTCAAGATGACCTGAAGAAAAACGGATTTAGCCCTTCCCATGCGAATAGTTTTAAAGAGGAATACGAAGCCGCCAAAGAAGCACGCGAAGCTGCCATTTTAAATAAAGTAAAAGAAGCACTATAAACCTGGTACACTATTTTTTAGGCATTGTCCTTACCGCGGGCAATTGCCTTTTTATTTTGGAGAATTTTTTTAGCTGCCCCTCCTGAAAAACAGAACCAGAAGGCCAGCAGTAATCCCCATACTATCAATAAGAATGTCAAAACCCCTTCCATCCCGCATAAAAAAAGCTGGATAACTTCTGTGAAACCAGCATAAAGGAAGGCTATCAGCACGGAAAAACAGATGGATCGGGAAGCGGCATAAAGGGTTAAAGCAAAAATTAAAAAGGTAAAAGCGTGGCCAATTTTCCGAATAAATTTAATCGAGCAGTCCTTTGGCCGATCACTTTACAATAAAAAAGTGTCAGTCGCCAGACAAAGACTTTTGTCCTTGGCTGGCGGCTGACACCTGCTTTGCTGGAAACCATTGGATTTTACCTGAGTCTATCAATTCCCTGCTGCCGACTGGTATCCCCCATTTTTTACATTTCCTGAAGCGAAGGTAAGATTGTTTAAGCATTGTCTCCGAATCTTCTCGTCGCAAACAAAATCGTATAAAAGTTCCGTTTCCAGTTTGGAAGTGATAACGGATAATTGATCTTCTGTAACTTCCTCCACTTGGTTATCAGTTAAATACTCTTCTATTTCCCTTTCAAAGTATTCAACTGAACCAAATAATACTGTCATTTTGCCTCCACCTTTCTTATTTGAATTATAGGTCTATATAGGTTTTTATATGCACGGGCATGAGATGGCAAAAGACCATCCAAAATGTTGGCGGAAAATGCTAGTAAACTTATACAATACTTTTCCAGGTATTATCCGTTCATTTTTGGCAGCCCGACTATCATAGTGCAAGACCTTAGATTCGCGGCTTTGCGTCCTTATTTTTCAATAAGTTTGCCTTTTTCAAATTCATACACTAATAATAGAACTTTTGTATCGGATTTTCAACAATTTTCAGCATATTTCTACAGACAAACAAGACTTTTCTCATATGTCATTTTACCTTTAATATAGCTTTTTCTTAAAAACCTTAAATACTTTATTCGTGCCTTAATAATCTGTTCCCCCTTTCCCGTTAAAAAAACATAATTTTCAGATATGGACATTGTCAGGCCTTCAGACATGTTTCAAAAATGATATGAATATCATTAAAAAAACAGCCATAAAAAAAGAGAGGACACTTTTCATGAGACACAAAAATACGGGAAAAATATTGCTGGCAATACCTGTTTTCGTGCTAACTGCTATTCTATTAATAAACATTTTATTCTCTTCACCTGACCAGCATGCCATAAATGCAGTTGATGAATTTTATTCTTTCGAGCAGCAAGGCGAGTTTTCATCATCATGGGGAATGTTCCATCCTTGGATGAAAGAAAAGTTTGCGAAGGGACATTACATTCAAGACAGGGCCCATGTGTTTATGAACCATTTTGGAGTAGACACGTTTTCATATAGCCTTAGTGAACCGGAAGAGCTAAAAAACTGGAAGCCTGTAAAAGAAGGGCCAAGCTTTAAAAACATTTATAAGATAAACGTAACTCAAACCTATAAGGGGAAATATGGGAACTTTGATATACAGCAAGAGGTATTTGCTGTGAAGGATAAGGATGAATGGACCATTCTTTGGGATTATAAAAAATAATAAGAAAAGCGCAAGCGCCTTTCCCACGAAGGAACGCAGACTAAGAACGCCACGTCCTGTGGCAACGTCTGCATGACCCGCATCCTCCCAAAAGCTGCCGCTTTTGGTCGTACGATGATTATGCTGACGAAGCCTTCCTTGTCCTGCGGGCCTCAGGCATAAGACGGTTCCTGTAAGAAGGCGTTTTTCCTTCTGAAAGGAAACGGCTTATGACCCCGAGTCCCTAGGAGCCGCAACTAGACAAGCTTGTGACCTCGAGGGGGTAGGCGCTGGAGCTAGACAGTTATCGAAATTTTTATGCTTCCTTACCTTTTGAAAGAACGGCCAGGCCTAAGCCCGGCCTGCTCTAGTGGTTAATAGGCAAATGTGTGGCTGCCGATTTGCTTGATCACAGTCCGAGTAAAAATCCAATTATCTGTTGCAAGGCTTGGGTTATAGTAATAAACGGCACCACCCGTAGGATCCCAGCCCAAAAATGCATCTTTCACGGCCTGATATGATGAACTGCCAGGAAGCAGCCTGTATTGTCCATCATTAATTGCCGTAAATGCATTCCTTTGATAAATAACTTGACTGATGGCATTAGGGAAATCATTGGATTCGATCCGGTTTAATATAACGGCTGCAACCGCAACCTGCCCTTCATAGCTTTCACCCCTAGCTTCTCCGTTTACAATGTGTGCCATTGTGTCGACATTATAAATCATATTGGCTGTTTCACCGCCGACGATCCCATCCGCCTTTAAACCAAAATCGTTTTGAAACTCGCGTATCGCATTAGCTGTAACCGGGCCATAATAGCCAGTTGTTTCTGTTTCAAAATAGCCAAGCTTTTTCATAAAGTCCTGTACAAATGTAACCTCTGATCCAGCAGACCCCTCTTTTAAAAGCTGGGAAGCCTTTGCATCCACTTGACCGAAACCAATTAAAATGATAAACGTCAATGCTGCAGTTATGTACTTCAATAAACTCATTCTACTTCTCCTCTTCAATATGTATTTATGCTTTGCAAAACAGTTAGGAAAAAATCTGGTTTGAATTCATATTATTGGCAACTTGCAAAGCACCTTTCTGCTTTACCCTTGTAAAACTCTAAAGAAACTGAATCTAAAGTTGGAATTTTCTTAAGAGGTATTTTTTCACATAAAAAAACAGCCCCTTTGATAAAGCCAAGGGGCTGTCTTAAAGGACCTGCCTGGATAACATCAATATTTCAACGCCACATTCTTCACCTGCGTGTAATTCCGTAAGGCCTCCAACCCTTTTTCCCGGCCAAAGCCGCTATGCTTATAGCCGCCGAATGGCTGAGCGATGCCGCCGCCAGCGCCGTAGTGGTTGATGAAGACCTGGCCGCATTCGAGTGCATTGGCAACGCGGTGGGCACGGCTGGCATTTTCGGTCCATACGCCTGCAACGAGGCCATACGGTGTTCCATTTGCGATTTCGATTGCTTCCTCTTCTGTTTCAAAAGTAGTGACTGTGAGAACCGGCCCGAAGATTTCCTCCTGTGCAAGATGATGGTTCGCTGGCACGTTATCAAAAATCGTCGGCTTCAGGTAATAACCTGATTCACAGCCTTCGACTGGCTGGCGTTTTCCGCCTGTTGCCACCCGGATTCCGTCATCTTCTGCAAGCTGCAGGAAGCCTTGAATCCGCTCAAATTGCTTTTGGTTTAAAACGGGTCCAAGGTCAGAATTATCGATTCCAGGTCCTATCGTCAGCTTTTCGAAGGAGGCAGCGAGTTTCTGCACAAACTCATCCTTGATCGATTTTTCAATCACAAGGCGGGAACCTGCTGAACAAGTCTGACCGGCATTTTGGACGATGGACTTTAACACCCACTCTAATGCTAACTCCTCATTGCAGTCAGCAAACACTACATTCGGTGATTTTCCGCCAAGCTCCAGGGTGACCGGTACAATATTCTTTGCAGCTGTCTCCATGACCCTTTTTCCGGTTTCGACTGAACCTGTAAACGTAACATGGTTGATCCCTGGATGTGCGGATAATGCCGCCCCTGCCTCATACCCATAGCCGGTTACGACATTAAGAATCCCCTTTGGCAGCCCAAGGCTTTCCATTAACTCAACAAGCTTCAATGTGGATAGCGGAGTATCCTCAGCAGGCTTCAGCACTGCGGCATTGCCGGTTGCGATCGATACGGCAACGCTTCGTGCGGCAATTTGCAGCGGATAATTCCAAGGAATGATATGCCCGACCACCCCAAGCGGTTCGCGGACCGTGTAATCAATAATGCCTCGTTCTACCGGGATGGTTTCCCCCATGATTTTATCGGCTACACCAGCGTAAAACTCGAAATAGCGGGCTGCAATCTCGACATCTGTTTCAGCCTGAACAAGCGGCTTGCCGACATTTAAGGTTTCCAGCCTGGCTAATTCTTCTTTGTTTTCACGGATGATATCTGCTGTTTTGAAAAGCAGCCTTCCCCGGTTATAAGCCTGAAGCGACTTCCACTCTTCCGAACGGAAGGCCTTCTTTGCCGCTTTGACTGCTCTGTCCACTTCTTCCTGATCTCCGCGAGGCACTAGCGCCAACACAGAACCATCAGCCGGATTTTTCACTTCTATTAATCTGCTTTCATCCGGTACAGTCCATTCTCCATTGATATAACAACCTTGCATTTGTACATCTGTTGCTTTCATTATTTAAATCCCCCTTCCGCCATCCACGTTCAGAACAGAGCCGGTCACAATGGCAGACTCTTTTGAACAAAGATAGACAAGTGAGTTGGCAATATCAATTGGCTGGATTAACCTTCCTAATGGGACACTCTTTTTAAAAACCGTATCCTTTGTTGTTTCGATGTCTGCATCCTTTGAAGTGAACTGGCCAAGCATGCCTGTATCAGCAGGACCCGGATTCACGACATTGACGCGAATTCCATATTCAGCGAGTTCAATAGCCAAGGCCTGTGAAAAAGAAACCGCTGCTCCTTTAGACGCGATGTATGCATTTAAGCCCGGACGCGGACGCACCATGGAAACCGAAGCGATATTCACAATGACGCCTTCTCCCTGTTTTTTCATATAAGGTACGGCTTCCCGGCTTGTGAGAAAAAGGGATGTTGCATTGACACTCATGATTTTCTCCCAATCTCCCAGACTCACTTCTTCAATCGGCGTCGCCGACTGGGCAATGCCGGCAATATTGACCAATCCGCTGATTTTCCCAAATGCCTCGTTTGCTTCTGAAAAAATCCTCGCAACGTCTTCTTCCTTTGTTAAATCACCGGCAATCGGCAGAAGGCGGTCCGTCTTTTCGGCGCCATCCACATTCAAATCAACTGCTGCCACATAAGCGCCTTCTTCCAGGAAGCGTTTAACCGTTTCTTTCCCCATGCCGCCTTGGGCACCGGTAACAACAAACACCTCATCCTGCAATCTCATTTTAAAAACCTTCTTTCACTAAAAGTTTTTGCTGTAAAGCCTCGCTGATGGCAGATCCCATTTCACTTGTTGTAGCGCTTCCGCCAAGGTCTGGTGTACGTACTTCCCCCTCCACCAACACCTGTTCAATGGCTTCAATCATAACCGCAGCCAAATCCGCTCTTCCCAAGTGCTCAAGCATAAGGGCGGCCGACCAGATCTGCGCAATCGGGTTGGCGATTCCCTTCCCTGCAATATCAGGTGCCGAACCATGGACAGGCTCAAACATGGATGGGAAATCTCCCTCCGGATTCAGGTTGGCAGACGGTGAAAAGCCAAGACCTCCTACAACGGCAGATCCCAGGTCACTTAAAATATCGCCGAATAAATTGGACGCGACGACCACTTCAAAATCATCAGGTCTCTCGACAAAATAAGCAGCAAGTGCATCAATGTAATAGCTATCCAGTTTAATAGAAGGATATTGCTCAGCTACCGTACGTACAACATCATCCCAAAGCTTCATCGAATGGATAATGGCATTGGACTTTGTTGCACTCGTAACGGATTTTTTGCCATGCTTTTGGGCGTATTCAAACGCGAACTTTGCTGCTTTGGCTGTGCCAATTCGCGTAATAATCGTATTTTGAACAGCTACTTCCTCTTCAAGCCCAGGATATAAACGGCCGCCGCTATTCGAGTATTCACCCTCCGCATTTTCACGGACGATGACGAAATCAATGTCCTCGCCCTCAAAGCGGGAAGGAACGCCTTTCAGCATTTTGACAGGCCTTAAATTAATGTACTGGCGGAATTGCTTCCTGATTGGCATGATCAGCTCCCAAACCGTTACATCATCAGGAACTCTTTTATCGCCAATCGCCCCGAATAAAATAGCGTCGTATTTTTTCAGCGTTTCCAGCGCGTTATCTGGCATCATTTTTCCATGCTGGAGATAGTACTCGCTGCTCCAATCAAAGGTTTCAAACTCCAGATCCAGTGATGGGTCCAGTTTTTTCAATAGTTCCAATACCTTTACTGCTTCACTAACAACCTCAGGACCGATGCCATCACCAGGCAAAACGGCGATTCGATGACTTGCCATTAACTATGCACCTCTTCCATTTCTACTATTTTTCCAGGGTTCAAAATATTTTGCGGATCCAATGCTTTTTTGATCATTCTCATGACCGGCAAAGCCGTGCTCCGTTCTTCCTTTAAAAATTTCATTTTCCCGATGCCGACGCCATGCTCGCCGGTACAGGTGCCGCGGTGATCAATCGCGAATTTCACCATTTTTCCATTAAACTCATGGAAGCGTTCCATCTCATCCCGATCATCTGTATCCAATCCGAATGCCACATGGAAATTTCCGTCGCCGACATGTCCGAGAATCGCGCCATCAAGCTTGTATTCATCGAGGAGCTGGCGGGTATGGGCAATGGTTACAGCCAATTGCGAAATCGGCAGGCACACATCTGTCGCAACCAGCTTGCAGCCAGGCTTTTTACCGAGAATCGCCAGGGCTGCCTGATGGCGGGCTTCCCATAGCTGGGCCCGTTTTAGGGAATCATGCTCAAACTCGAATTTCACCGTTCCGGCATCCTCCATTAGCTCTTTTATAACCGCAATTCCCTGTTCGGTCGCTTCTGCTGTTCCGTTATACTCTAAAAAGAGCGTTGGGACTTCTTCAAAATCTGTCCCTTTGAATTCATTAACCGCTTGAATCGTCGCAGCATCTACAAGCTCCATTTTTCCAATATCCACGCCAGACTGAAGGACAAGCTCAGCCGCCTTCCCTGCTTCCTCCACACTTTCAAAGGCTGCTTTTGCCACAACAGTTGCTTCCGGAATTCCGGCAAGTTTCAGCGTTAATTCCGTAAAAATGCCAAGTGTTCCTTCCGAACCAATCAACAGCTCCGTCAGGTTATAGCCAGCCGATGATTTAACGGTCTGGCCACCGGCAGCAACCACGCTTCCATCTGCCATGACAGCCTGCAGGCCGAGCACATTATGCTTCATCGTTCCGTACTTAACCGCGTTTGTTCCGCTCGCATTGGTTGCGGCCATTCCGCCGATCGTTGCATCCGCACCCGGATCGATCGGGAAAAACAGCCCATATTTTTTCAAATGCTTATTCAGCTGCATTCTCGTAACACCCGGCTGGACTTTCACAAGAAAATCTTCTGGGTAAACAGCAACGACCTCGTTCATTAATGTAAAATCCATGCTGATTCCGCGATTTAGCGGAAGCAGATGGCCTTCAAGGCTGCTGCCCGCTCCAAATGGGACAACAGCCACCTTATTTGTTGCAGCATATTTAACGATGGCGACAACTTCTTCCTCCGTCTTGGGAAAAACAACCACATCAGGCTTTTTCCTTTCATGGTAGTCCATGCCGCCTGAATGATGCTCAAGCACCGTTTCATTCACACTGACACGTTCAGGGTCTTTTAAAATCTCCAGCAAATCTTGATACATTTTCCTTCACCTCTATTTATAAGAAAAGCGCAAGCGCCTTGCCCACGAAGGAACGCAGACTAAAAGCGCCACGTCCTGTGGCAACGTCTGCATGACCCCCATCCTGGGGGCCTCAAGCACAAGACGGGCCTCACGGAAAGGCGTCCTTTGCCTTTTTGGGAGGATTGCCCAGGCGACTGCCCAGGGATGACAGGCATAAGACGATTCCTGTAAGAAGGTGTCTTCCCTTCTGAAAGGAAACGGCTTATGGCCCCGAGTCCCTAGGAGCCGCAACTAGACAAGCTTGTGACCTCGAGGGGGTAGGCGCTGGAGCTAGACAATTCTCGAAGTACAAAAAATTTATATTTTCTTATTTATCTAATAAGAACAAGCTGATCGATGGCATAAAGCTTAGAATTATTACATCGATGATAAGGACAATAATGAATGGCATGATTGCGCGAACGATATGCTCGAGCCTGATATTGGCGATATTCGACGCCACAAACAGGTTGATGCCGACCGGCGGCGTAATCATCCCGATCGCAAGGTTGACAACCATAATTACCCCGAAGTGGACAAGATCCATTCCGGCCGCCGATGCGATCGGCACAAGAATTGGCGCCATGATGACGATGGCTGCAGATGTCTCCAGGAATGTCCCGACAATCAGCAGAATGACATTAATAATGATTAAGATCATGATGGCATTTGACGTAATCCCCAGCATGCCTTCTGAAATTTGCGCCGGGATTTGCTCTCTTGTTAAAAGGAAGCCGAAGATCGACGCACAGGAAATAATAAATAAAATAACCGAAGAAGTGATCGCCGAAGAAATGAAGATTTCCGGCAGGTCCTTCCACTTGATCTCCTTATAGATTAAAAGACCTACAATCAGACCATAGACAACTGCAACTACTGATCCTTCTGTCGGGGTGAAAATTCCCCCGTATATGCCTCCCAGAATGATGACAGGCATCAGGATGGCTAAAACGGCTCTTTTAAACGCAGACGCCACTTCCTTTAACGAGCTTTTTTCTTCCTTGCCATATCCCCTTTTGCGGGAGATAAAATAAGCAACAAGAATAAGAGATATTCCTACAAAAAACCCTGGTATGATACCGGCGATAAATAAATCACCGATGGAGGCTCCGGCTATGACTCCGAATAGAATCAGCGGAACACTCGGCGGGATCATAACCCCAATCGTACCGCCAGCAGCCTGGATGGCGGTAGAAAAGCTTTTATCATAGCCGCGCTTTACCATTGCGGGAATCAGGATACTTCCGACGGCTGCAGTAGTAGCCGCTGCCGACCCCGAAATGGCTGCGAAAAACATACAGGTCACAACCGAAACCATCGCAAGGCCGCCATGAAGGCTTCCAACCAGCGTACTGGAGAAATTGATTAAACGTTTTGATATCCCGCCAGATTCCATCAGCTTACCTGCCAATATGAAAAATGGCACAGCCATGAGCGTAAAAGAATCGGTGGACGTAAACATTTTTTGGACAATAACCATCAATGGAACATTATCCTGAACCATTAAAACAATCATGGAAGCGAGCCCTAGTGCAACCGCAACCGGAACGTTAATGAGGAAAAGCATAAGAAGCAATCCAAATAATAGCCAAGCCATCAGTTACTCGCCTCCTTTCCCCATTCCGAAACGGTTATGTAGAGCAGATTGATGACAAATAAAATACTTGAGATCGGAATCACTGTATAAACAAGTCCCATCGGCAGCTGCAGGGCTGGAGAGGTTTGTACCATGCTTCGCTCGATAAAAACAAAGCTATTAACGATGATCTGATAGAAAAAGAAAACAACTAATAGGGTAGAGAGAGCCAGCATCACTCTTTGTACTGCTTTATTGGCTTTTTCAAAAAGCAGTGTGATGCTCGGATGCGCTTTTACGCTAACTGCATAGCCTGCCCCCAAAAAGGTAATCCAAACAAGCAGGTAGCGTGATAATTCCTCCGTCCAGGCAAGCGGCTGATCCAGCACAAACCGGAATAGCACCTGTAAAAAGACCACAATAACCATAATGAAAAATAGAAGGATCAGTATCCATTTAATGAAAGCATTCAATGAATCTACTAATTTTTTAACCACCATAGACTTCCCCTTATGTGTAAAAAACCTGGTCTGTGCCGGCATCTATTATCCGGCACTCGCCAAGTTTCCTGTTTTATTATTTCGTGTTTAAAATGGCGTCAAGTTTTTCCTTGCCGAATTCAGATTCATATTTTTCATAGACAGGCTGGATGGCTTCACGGAAAGGAGCTACATCCACTTCCTCTACGATTTCCATTCCCTGCTCCTTCAGTACCTTTAAGGATTCTTCATCAGACTTTGTAATCAGGTCGCGGATTTGGTCGCCCGCCTTTTTCGATTCTTCTTTTAAGATATCCTGATACTCCCCAGGAAGCGTATCCCAGACAGATTTACTGAACATGATGACAGCCGGTGAATATAGATGGCCAGTTAACGTCATGTATTTTTGGTTCGCTTCATAAAGCTTGTACGTATCTGCTACAACGATAGGATTTTCCTGCGCATCAACTACTCCCTGCTGAAGGGCTGTTAATGCTTCAGTCCAAGCCATTGGCGTTGGCTTTGCCCCTAATGCGTTAAAAGCATCAAGATGGATCGGGTTTTCCTGTGTTCGGATCTTCAAGCCTTTCAAATCTTCAGGCTTATTGATTGGCTGCTTGGCATTCGTAATATGGCGGAAACCATTTTCACCCCATGCTAGGCCAACAATGCCTACATTCTCCATGCCCTTTAAAAGCTCCTGCCCAACTTCCCCATCAAGCACTTTGTAAGCGTGTTCTCTTGATTCAAATAAGAAAGGCATGTCCACTATCCCAATTTCCGGATAGAAGTTAGCAATCGGCGCTGTAGAAGAAACCGACATATCAGCCGTTCCAAGCGTAAGGGCCTCAGTCAGCTCTCTTTCCGCTCCAAGCTGGCTTAACGGGAAAACTTCAATCTTAACTTTTCCGTCAGTACGCTCTTCAACATTCTTAGCAAGTTCCAATAAACCGATATGATAAGGATGGTCCTCTGTTAAGGAGTGGCCCGCCTTTAAACTAAACGTTTTATCGTTATCCTTTCCTTCTGAATCAGCCTCACCGCCAGTCGAACTGGAGCCGCCGCCGCAAGCCGACAAAATCAGACTCAGCACCAGCATCGGCACTAACCACAAAAATCTCTTTCTCTTCATGTCTAAATCCCCCTTATGTTGTTCTACTTATTAGAATATACAGGCAATTATAACACCTTTTACGCTTTTATGCGGTAAAATTTTTGTGAATTTTTCGAAATAAATAGGTACCAGGTACCACCCGAATTTTGTCGAATAAAAATAGGAGCTGAAATTCCTTCAGCCCCTAGCATTTATTATTTTAGTAAATTAATGCTTGTAATAATGATTGGCATGGCGAATACGTCGATAAGGAATGCTCCGACAATCGGCACAATTAAAAATGCTTTTGGGGATGGACCAAAGCGGTCAGTAATGGCAGCCATATTGGCCATTGCATTTGGAGTGGCTCCCAGACCATGACCAGTAAAGCCTCCTACCATAACAGCAGCATCGTAGTCTTTACCAAGTAACCTAAATAAAACAAATACCCCTAGAAGAAGAATGAATATAACTTGAACAATAACAATAATTAACATTGGAAGGGCTAAGCCTGCGACCTCCCAAAGTTTAATACTCATCAAAGCCATGGAAAGGAAAATGCCAAGTGTAACATCACCAATTAAGCTAATACTTTTCATATCCACAATGTTTTTATTAAAGCTATCCAGAATATTTCTGACTATAACCGCTACAAACATGGCTCCAACATAGCTAGGCAGTACAAAGCCTGTAACGGTGGAGAATAACTCACCCAAATATGAACCTGCAGCCATACAAAAAGTTATGATTAGGATCTGAACCATAAACTTTTGGGAATTGAATTCAAAAGCAGATTTCCCAGATACCTCTTCACTAGCCGCTGCCACCTCTACTGATGCATCAGCTTTAGAAGGTTTCAATTTGTATTTTGTAATAAGGTATTTAACTGTTGGCCCTCCGACAAGACCTCCAGCTATTAACCCAAATGTAGCTGCTGCAAGGCCGACTGACAGAGCAGAGTTTACTCCCAGCTCCTCAATTGTTCCGCCGAATGCAGTGGCAGCTCCGTGCCCTCCCTCCATGGACACAGCACCAACCATTACCCCTAATAAAGGCTCAAGTCCCAGAACACTTGCTAAAGAAATTCCAATGACACTCTGGCATAATGCCAATACTCCGCACGCAAGCCAATAGATCACCAGCAATTTGCCGCCGAGCTTTACCAATTGAAAGCTCGCTCCCAATCCGACCGTCGTGAAGAATGTCAGCATGAATAAACTTTGCAGGGAAGTATCTAATGTAATAGTTAAAAGTCCTGTCTGTTTAAAAATAGTTACAAGAATGGCAAATAACAAACCGCCAACAACTGGAGCAGGAATGCAAAACCGTTTTAAAAATGAAACTTTATTAATCAGGAACCCTCCAGCTATGAGTAAGGCAACCGCCAAAAAGATGGTGGTAACATTGTTTAATTCCAAGTCCATATTGTACCCCCTAGATTATTTGTTAAAATTCATAAGTGCTTCCATAATGAAATGTGCTGCTAAAGCTATCGTTTTTTTACCTTCATCAAACGAAGGATTTACTTCACATACATCAAAGGAGATTGTTTTATCTTTTGAAACAATATACCTTACTAACTTTCGCACTGTTTTCGGGTCAAGACCAAATGGGGAAGGTGCACTTACTCCAGGAGCAAAAGAAGAATTAATGGCATCTGTACATAAAGTGAGAATAAGGGTGTCATATTGTACGGCAAAATCATCTATTTGCTTTAATGCACCAGCAGTTTCTGCGGATAAAAGCTGCTCTTCCAATATATAACTCACATTATATTTACGGGCTGTCTCAAATAAAGCGGCCGTGTTCCCCAGTTTTTGAATTCCAGCGGCTAAGTAGCCGCAATTTTGATCCTGATCCAAAATCTGTTTAAACATAGTACCCGAGGAAGTTTGCTGATCATACGGCCTCATATCAAAATGGGCATCAATATTAATGATTCCCACACTCGCTTCAGGGCCTAAATACTCCCTTACCCCGAGATAGTGGCCATAAAAGGTCTCATGGCCGCCTCCTATAATAAAAGGAGTTACTCCTTTTTTAAAAAGAGAGGAAACGGCTTTTCCCAGTTCAACTTGAGCCTCTTCCATGTTTTCCCCCACACATGCTATATCACCTGTATCAAACACATTTGCATTCGGCTGCAAATGCCAGGGCAATTTTGCAATGGCCAGCCTAACTTCTTCCGGTGCTTTTGCGGCTCCTCTCCTGCCCCGATTCCTTATAACTCCTTCATCACACCTAAAACCAATCAGGCCAAACGATTGGCCAACCCCCACTTCCTTAGTATCAGCTGCGAGGTCCATCAATTTTACCTGCTGGTGAAACCGAAAACTAAGTGGGTCTGTTTCACTATCAATTCTCCCGGACCAATGATTGCTAGACGGCTGAATATACATATTTCCTCCTGCTGTTTTTAAATTCTGAATTTTTATCCTATAAAAAGTATATTTAAGTTAATATATAATTACCAATACCAAAATTTTATATATTAATAGTTTGAAACTATAAATGAGAGGTGTATACACTTGGATCTTCGGCAGCTTCGTTATTTTACCACTGTAGTACAGGAAAAGAATTTTTCTAAGGCCGCTGGAATCCTGCATATTTCCCAGCCTTCCTTAAGCAACAGCATAATAAAATTGGAAAATGAAATAGGGATTCAGCTTTTGGAAAGGAACACGAGAAGCTTAACTCTTACAGAATCAGGGGAAATTTTTTATACACGTGCTATGGATCTTATAAAAAAGCATGAATATATGTTAAAGGATCTCGATGAAATTAGACAAACAGGAAGCGGTATTATCTCGATTGGACTGATTGAATCTTCCAAATACTGGATTCCGAAAACGATTAAACAGTTTAAGAAAAGTTATCCTAATATAGAAATTCACTTTAAAGAACTGCTTGGCCACAAACAGGTTTTAGAGTCGCTATCCAATTATGATGTTCATTTTACAATCACAAACCAGCCGGTTCATAGCGATGAAATTGAGGTTATCCCCATTTATATAGAAAATCTGCTTCTGGTCATGCATAAGGACGACAAGCTTAATCGTCTAGTTTCCATAACTTTGAACGATCTCACGGAACACGATTTTATTATCAGCACAGCCGGCTTCCAGACGAGAGAAGATGTTTTAAATGCATTTCAGCATGAAAATCTAACTCCAAATATCATGTATGAAATCGAGCGTTTAGAAACCGCCTGCAGCCTGGTTGAACATGACCTTGGAATTGCCATCCTGCCGGAAAGCTATGTTAAATATTACTCAAATCCTAACCTCGTGACCCGCTCTATTAATTCAAGGTTTCTGCAAAGGCCTGTTTATATTGCCTTTTGGAAAGACCGCAATCTAACACCGGCAGTGTTTCATTTAATCGAAGAAATACAGGGCCTCTTTGTTTGAATTTCCCAGGTACCAGGTACCACCCGAATTTTGTCGAAATAAAAAAGCTGCCATTTCGATTGGCAGCTTTACATTAACCTTATCTCATATTCATTTAAAAAATATCTAAAACCTGAACCCGATTAGGTTAGCTCTTTTCTCCTTAAGCTTCCTCACAGTTCCTTCATAGTTCAGCAGTTCCCCTGTGAGTGTTTCGGTCCGATTTTTGATCATTCTAGAAACCTCTTCCGGATTCGGACCGCCTTGTAAATTTCGGATTTGAACGAAGTATTCAGGTGATATGATCTTCTTCCACTCTTCCTCTGTCAGGGAGACTGGGACAAATCCCTGGATCACTTCATTAACATCGTCCACTTTCCAGTCACATAGTTCCTTTTGTTCTTTAACAGTTTGTTTGGATATATAGCTGGCAATGGAGTGTGCTTTTCTGAAAGGGATGCTGTAGTCTCTGGATAGGGTGTCGGCCAATTCAGTGATGGTAATGCAGGATTTCTTCGCCATTTCTCTTGCATGTTCTTTATTGACTTTTAAAGTAGCAATGACTGCGTACATGAGCTTTAACACACGGTTGGCATTATTGAAGGCCCGGTATAGATGAGGCTGCAGATCATCTTCAGTATCGACGATATCGCCAAAAGGCGTATTATGAACCATGTTCATCGCTGCAAAAGCCTCCCCGTATGCACTGCTTGCAATAGACCTGGAATGCTCAATGGAAACAGGGTTCCGTTTTTGCGGCATGATGCTGCTTACCTGAACATATGGGTCAGCCACCATGAAGGTTCCAAACTCCCTTGTCACATGCTGAAGAAAATCCTGGATCCATCTGCCGGTATTAACCATACAAGTCATGAGTGCGGACGAAGTCTCAAGTAAGTAGTCCGCTCCCCCGATGGAATCGTAGGAATTTTCAATGATTGCATCAAATCCTAATAACTCACGAGTGCGGTCACGGCAGATCGGGAAACCGGTTGTGGTAAGTGCGGCTGCACCCAGTGAGGATTGGTTGACTGTTTTATAAGCAGCCCATAGCCGCTTAATATCCCGCTGCAGTACATCATAGATTGCCAGAAGATAATGGCCTAACGTCGTTGGCTGAGCTGGCTGTGTATGAGTATAACCAGTCATATAGGTCTCTTTATGCATTTCCGCCTGCTCAAGCAATGCCTCGCTTAGCTGATATGCGCTGCCAAGAAGCTGCAGCAGGTGCTCCCTTAGGACGAGTCTGTACATGGCAATACCCATATCATTCCTGCTGCGGGCAATATGAATCTTCCCAGCCAACTCATCTCCGATCTCTTCCCCTATTTTTGCTTCCATCATAAAGAAGAGATCTTCAAACTGAGGCTGGTAGCATAGTAAGCTGGTGTCTGCCCCGGCAACTTTATTTATCCCTTCCAGCATAATTTTTGCTTCTTCTTCGGGAATGATTTCCTGTTCGGCCAGCATGATCACATGTGCCCGGTGAATATCAAACATGACATGAAACAAATAATCTCTCTGGTCATTAAAAACCGGCATTAACAATTCTTCTACATACGTTTTGCCAGGAAAAGCAAGGCCTTCATTTTTGATAAATTCTTCTAATTTGCTCATTTTTTCAACTCCGTTTTTATGACAATGATTTTTCCGCCTTCACTCCGAAAAACTTATTTGATATGAAAAGCACTAATGCAATTAAAGAAATTTGTATCATTCCGTAAGCCGCAGCCTGCCCCATATTAAACATGCGAAGCTGATTCATAATCTCGATTGAAATCGGGCGATTGGATATGGTATACAGCAATACGGAGGTCGGAAATTCACCGACAGACTCAACAAATGCAAGCAAAGTCCCTGATAAAACCCCCGGCAAAATAAGAGGGAGAATGACTTTTCTAAATGTATAAAACCACTTTGCACCCAAACTCCTTGATGCTTCTTCTATGGAATCATCTAATTGCTCCAGTACGGCATTGGTCGATCTAACAACCAAAGGAATATGCCGGATAAAATAAGCAAGAGGCAAAATCCAGAATGTACCGACAAGGATATTCCCAAATGAAAAAATGGTTGGCTCGTTAAAAGCAAAAATTAAGTTCATCCCAATGACTGTGGCAGGCAATGCCCAAGGAATCATGACCAATATATCCACGAAGCTTTTGCCGACAAATTTCCGTTTGACCAGAACATAGGAAGCCAATACCCCAAAAATCAGGTTTCCTGCTGTAGCAATAAATGACAGAATCAAACTGTTCTTTAATGGCTTGAAAATATTCGGATCCTGGTACAATAAACGATAGTTTTCAAAGTTAAACACAGATGGATAGGTTTGCCATGTCCATGTGCCATCAGGTACGAGGGACAGGAGGAGAATCGTAAAATGCGGCAGCAGCAAAATGATGACACCTACAACGCCTGTAAAGACTAAAATCCACTTCAAAAGAGGATGATTCACTTCACTGCGATGAGCACCAATTCCCTTTGATGCCATCCGATAATCCTTTCGATTTTGATACCAGCGCATAAATAGCAAAAAGCTAATCGATACGATGGATAAAATAACGGATTGTGTTGCAGCAACTTCCATATCTCCGTTAATTTTAGAAAAATAAATCTGCAAACTTAATACCCTGTAGCCCCCTGCAAGTAAGAACGGCGCACTGAAAGATGCCATCGATATCATAAAAACAAGCAAAGAGGCAGCCACTATAGCCGGTGTTAATAAAGGAAAAGTTATTTTCCAAAAAACTTTAAAACGGTTTGCTCCAAGATTATAGGCGGCTTCCTCCAAGGAAGGATCAATTTTATTAATAGCTGATGAAACAGTCATATAAAAATAAACATACATCGTGTAGGCATGGACAATCAAAATGCCAGATACACCGCCAATTTTAAATGGGACTTCATCCAGCCCAAATAAATCTTTAATGGCATTCGGAATCAAACCTGTCTCACCATATAAAAACATAAAGGCCATAACCCCTACCAATGACGGAAGGACAATAGGCATAATGGCAGCTGATGCGAAAAACCCCCTGCCCGGAAAATCATACCTGTTGAAGATGAATGCCAGCGGAATACCAATAAATGCACTTACAAGGACACTCAAAATCGAGATATAAACAGAGTTCCACAAGGCTTCCAAATTTGTTTTGGATTCCTGTGTAAAGAAATCACTATAATTGCCAAAAGTCATGCTGCCGTCTTTTTGCAAGCTTTCCATAAAAGTCCGCAAAGATGGGTATAACACATAGGCTATCAATACTAAAAGGACTGGAATGAGAAGAAGCAGTGTGAATCTTGTATCCCGATTTTTAATCATGATCCATCACCATTAACAACTGGGATGATCCGCATCTGCTCATCAGGAAGTTCCACCCATACCTCCGATCCCGCTTCCAGGTTTCTTGATAAACCGCTATTAAGTGCGTTTACCTGCAGCTGCAGGCCGCCAGTACGGACGAGGATATTGATAAGCGAACCAAAGAATTGTACTTCCTCAATCGTTCCTTTGAAAATATTTTTCCCTTCCGTCTCTTTGTCCAATATATTGATAGATTCCGGCCGGATCGATAAAGCTAAATCACCTTTATTTTCCTCCTTATAATTAAATGGAGCATTTCTTACAGCAAGCTCACTCGAACTCTCACCGTTCTGCACAATTACATAAATATATTCCCGCTCAATCTTCTCGATTTTTACAGGAAGTAAATTAATCTCCCCAATAAACCCGGCTACAAAATCATTGGCAGGCTCATTATAAATTTCTGATGGTGTCCCCACCTGGTGGCAGACCCCAAAATTGAACACCGCAATCCGGTCGCTCATAGAAAGAGCCTCCGACTGATCATGGGTAACATAGATAGTGGTGATTTTATAATCCTTTTGCAATCTTAGTATTTCGCTTCTCATTTCATCGCGAAGCTTTGCATCCAAATTACTAAGAGGTTCATCCAAAAGCAAAATTTCCGGCTCTATCACTAAAGCCCTCGCTAATGCGACACGCTGCTGCTGACCTCCGCTTAACTGGCTCACCTGACGATCGGCATACTGCTCAAGCCTGACTTTTTGCAATACATCCTCAACCCGCATTTTGAGCTCCTTAGAGCCAAGCTTTCTAACCCTTAATCCAAAAGCGACATTTTCAAAGACCGTCATGTGAGGAAAAAGGGCATAGTTTTGAAAAACCATGCCCGTATTTCTCTTTTCAGGAGGTACACGCGTCATATCCTTTTTGCCGAAACGGACAACACCTTTAGTAGGATAATAGAAACCAGCAATCATCCGCAGAGTGGTAGTCTTACCGCATCCACTTGGTCCAAGGAAGGTAAAGAATTCCCCATCCTTTATATCAAGGTTTAAATGATCAACTGCCATAACCTTTCCAAAGGCTTTTTGGACATTATCAATGTTTATAGACGCCATACCTATTACACTTCCTATTCTTTAATTTCTTTCTCTCCGCTCTTAATGTTTTCATCCCAATACTTCATCCAGCTGTCACTATACTCCTGGAATACTTTCCAATCGATATCCATGCTCTTGATTTCTGTATTGGTAATCCACTCAGGAAGCCCTTCAATGTCATCCCTTGTTGGAATGCGGTAGAATTCCTCAGCAAGGATTTTGGCTGCTTCCGGAGTGTTGACAAACTCATAGAATGCTTCTGCCGCTTTTGGATGCGGAGCTTCATTTACAATCGCAATTCCTTCTGTTAAGACAGGTGTACCGCTTTCCGGAATGATAAATTCAAAAGGATAGTTTTTGTTTTCTTTTAGCATAACGACGTCTGGCATCGCCCAAACAGAAAGTTTTCCTTCCCCTTTGGCCACCTTGTTGTACATCATTTCAGGATTCGCTGCGTACTCTTTTGTGTTTGCATCCAATTTTTCGAGCCACTCGTATCCGGCAGCTGTATCATTGGAATCCTTGAAATCACGATAAATCATCGCAGAAAAAATCGTTCTCATCGTACCGGAAGCAAGCGGGTAGCGGATGATGATTTCATCCTCCCACTTAGGGTCAAGAAGCTCATCCCAGTCTTTAGGCGCCTCTTCTTTAGACAATTCTTTGCTGTTATACATAATGACTTCTGGTGTTTGGCTTGTGCCGGACCAGTTCCAATCCGGATCATGGAATCCTTCCGCCAGGCTTCCGGAGTAGGAAGGCTCATATGGTTTTAACAGCCCTTCATCTTTTGCCTGATCAAAGTTCACAGATGGAGCTCCCCACCAAACATCTGCCTGTGGATTATTTTTCTCGGAGCGAATCCGGTCCAGAATCTCCTGTGATCCCATATCAAGCCACTCAACATCAATCTGATATTTTTCCTCGAATTGCTGTTCAAACTTTGATAAAATATCTTTTCCATGCGGAGAATACACAACAACCTTTTCTTCCAGTTTATTCTCTTTCTCAGCCGGCTCCTTTGAATCGGAACTGGAGCTGGAACCTTGTTCAGAACTGCATGCAGAAAGCAGTAATGCAGCTGATATGGATAAAGTTGTTAAAATCGACGCCCTTTTCTTATTTTTCATTTAAAAATCCCCCTCATTATGAAAATTTAATAATACTTTCATGTTCCCGCAAAAAGAGTGAAACAGCACCAAGGACTCCTGCATTTTCACCTAATCGTGAAGTCTTCAATTCTACTGAACTGGGAAGATAATGATTCACGATAACTTGTAATTTGGGCAGAATGTAATCAGATGATTTTAAAACACCACCTCCTAAAATAACGACCTCGGGATTTAGTAAGCTTGCAGCATTAATAATTCCATATGCAAGGTGCTCAATGGACTCCTCAATTACCGAAATGGCCAGCTTGTCACCTTTTTTTGCTAGTGTAAAGGCCATTTCCCCAGGCAGTTCTGATTGCTGTGCCTGCAAGTATGCTGGATGATCAGGCTCTTGTTTTATTAATTCTGTCAGTTTTTTTCCGATAGATTTCCCTCCGGCTACACTTTCCAGATAACCATAACGGTGAAAGATCGGCTTGAAGTCTTTTTTCATATCCGTTTTATCCGTCACCATATAGCCCATCTCACCGGCAGCATTTGAATATCCACGGTAAAGCTGATTGTTGATAATGATCCCGCTTCCGATTCCCGTTCCGACTGCTATAAACAGAACATTCCGTTTATTTTTGGCGTTTCCCATCCATTGTTCGCCTAATGCAGCAACATTTACGTCGTTATCTACATGAACTGGAAAAGAGAAGCATTTTTGGGCTTCTTTTAAAAAAGGGTATCTTACCCAATTCAAAGTCGGCGCTTCAGCTACTACCCCGCTGGATGTTTGCGTGATACCCGGTACACCTGCTCCCATTCCAAGCACCTGCTTCAAAGGAATCTGGCATTCATCCAGCATGGCATGCACCTCTTTGGAGATTTGCTTTAGAAGTCCTGATTCCAAAAATTGATTGGTTGAAAAACTGCTTGAATTTACAATATTTCCTCCCAGATCACTAATAACAGTCTTTACTTTCGTGCCGCCGATGTCCGTTCCGATCACATAAGCCGCTTTATCGTTGAAATAGAGTTGTATAGGTCTCCTGCCGCCTTGTGAGGACGACTCTCCTATCCCCTTTTCATAAACCCACTTTTCTCCAATCAATTCATCCACTAATAAAGAAACAGTTGGTTTGCTTATAGAAATCTTCGCAGCAATCTCAGCCCTTGAAGTCGGTGAATTCTCCTGAATCCATTGAAGTACCCTTTTCTTATTCATTGATTTCATCTGCATAGGTGTCCCATTTAAATTCATCTCATCACGGCCTTAATTGATTTGGTTAGTAAATATTACTAATTAACTCCAATATAACTTACCTGGTATATGTTTACAACCTATTATTTTTAATTTTATGATAATTCAGCATTTTATTATGTCTATGGGAGTTCAATTAAAATAAATAATTTTCTGAATGTTGCAATACTTACAGATTTACCCTATTATGATATTTGTTAGGGGAGGGTTTATCTGCAGTTAGTTAGGCAGATTAACTAACCTACTTTATACCCAGGAAGAAAGGAGTGTAAAAGGGCTAGGAATTTATTAAAAATTGAAAGGGGTAACACACTTTGAAAAGAATCTTTATTTATTTTCTGTCACTAGCGCTAATCCTGTCTTTGCTGCCTGTAAGCGGAAGTGCCCAGTCAGATGAGCATGATGCAGATCTATGGAGCGCAGTAAAGCCACTTGAGACAACTGTCAGTTTTTTGAACACTGGGGCACACCCTGATGATGAGCGAAGTGATTTTCTTGCCTACCTATCAAGAGGCCTCGGTGTAAAAACTTCAAGCCTAATTGCCAACCGCGGTGAAGGCGGCCAGAATGAAATCGGGCTGGAGCTTGGCAATGGCCTTGGAATTATCCGCTCCAGAGAAATGATTGAAGCAGCAAAAATCACAGGTGTAAAAGCCTATCATCTAAGTGAAACGACCTCAGATTCCATCTATGACTTCGGATTTTCGAAAACGAAGGACGAGACTCTTAATCACTGGGGAAAGGATCTTACTTATGAAAGACTAATCCGTTTTATTCGTACTTACCAGCCTGATATTGTTATGCCTTCCTTCAGAGACTCAGATACCCAGCATGGACACCACCGTACAATGACCATCCTAAGTGAAGAAGCTTTCAAAGATGCAGCAGATCCTAACGTTTTTCCTGAACAATTAAAAGAAGGATTATCAGTTTGGCAGATTAAAAAGCACTATTTGCCAGCGGAATCAAAAGATACAGCTGATACTTCCATAGAGATCGGAATGTATGACCCTGTTTACGGTAAATCCTATCCGCAAATAGGTGAGCAATCACGCTATATGCATAAAAGCCAGGGGATGGGAAATGACATCCCTGTTGCCCCAAGACAGACTCACCTGGAACTAGTTAATAGCGCTGTTGAGACAAATGGCAGCAATGAGCTTTTTGCCGGTATCCCTTATGATTTTGAAGAGTGGGCCCAAGCTTTTCCAACGAAAGAGAAAGATTTGCAAGTACAGTTTACTAAATTCCAAAAGAACCTGGATTCTATTATCTCCAGCTATCCTAGTCATAGCAAAGTATTTAGCGAAACTCAAAAGGCCTTAAAAGAAGCAGACCATTTAGTAAAGAAAACAGAAGAGTCCGCGCTGAATGCACAACTGAAATCTGATTTGCTTCATAAGCTTGAAGTTAAAAAGGAACAACTGCTAAATGCGAGCTTCGTCTCCTCCGAGCTCAACATCAAAGCGGCTGCTGAATCCACGATCCTTACAAAAGGACAGAAAACAAACGTTACAGTGACGTTAAAGAATAACGGAGATCAAGAGTTGAAGAAAGCTGATGCTGAACTGTTAACTCCAGAGGGCTGGGAAGTTTCCAGCAATGGAAAAGCTGCTGACCTTGCACCTGGTGAAACATTAGAAATCAAATATGACGTAGGTGTTCCATCAGACGCAGAGTATTACCATGCATATGCCGAGCCTGCCATACAGGTTAATGTCAGCTATGAGTCTGCCGGAGCAAAGACTGTTAAAGTATCTGAACTTGAAGGCACCATTGCAGTTCTGCCAGACGTCGGACTCACTCTTTCTCCTGAGGATTTAGTTATTAATACTTCTAAGGTTCAGGAAGAAGTTCCAGTAACTGTGAAGGTGAAAAACTACCGCAATGGAGCAGCACAGTCTTCTGTATCCTTGAATGTTCCTGAAGGCTGGTCCGTAAGCCCGGAAACAGCCACGGTTAACTTTGACTCCTCTTTGGAGGAAAAAGAAGTAACTTTTACATTGAATCCGCCAGCCGATATTCAGGACGGGGACTTTAAAGTATCTGCCCAGGCTGTTGTGGATGGAAAAACCTTTGATTCTACTATTCAGGAAATCCAGTATGACCATATCGGCACTTTCTATTATCTGTATCCTGCCCAAGTAAATGGAGTAGCCTTTGAATTGCTTGCACCAGATAGCTTAAAGGTTGGCTATATTGAGAGCGGCTTTGATATGGTAGCAGATTATCTTTCAAATGCAGGGCTTGATGTTACAAAGCTTACCGAGTCAGACTTAGCTTCAGGAGATTTAAGCCAGTATGATACAATCGTGGTCGGTATTCGCGCCTACTTATCAAGGGAAGACCTTACTGCGAATAATAACCGTCTGAAACAATATGTTGAAAATGGCGGACATGTGGTGGTTCAGTATCATAAGCCGAACGATGGCTGGGATAAGGACACAACGGCACCGTATCCGTTAACGATTGGCAGCCCATCGATCAGCTGGAGAGTAACGGATGAAAATGCAGCAGTAACCGTATTGCAGCCTGAATCACCGCTGTACAACTATCCTAATAAAATTACGGATACTGACTGGGATAACTGGGTTCAGGAAAGAGGATTATATTATCCAATGCAATGGGATGACCGTTTTGAAACCTTTGTGCGCATGGGAGATCCAAACGAGGAACCATTCGACGGCGGCATCCTTATGGCCAACTACGGCGAAGGAACCTACCTCTACACCAACCTGGTATTCTACCGCCAAATCCAAGGCCAAGTCCCAGGCGGCTACCGAATCTTTACTAACTTGATCAGCTACGGGTATAACTAAAGCCCTACTCTTTACGCAAAGGAGAGCTATCGCAAATAGGCGATAGCTCTTTTTTGTACCAGGCACCACCCGAATTTTGTCGAAAAAAAATGCCTGGGCTCCTTTTCAGGAATGCAGGCACTTTCTTAATTACATATTCAGGTATTACCTTAGAAACGCCCTTTATGCGCCTCGAAGACATTTTTTACTTTTTCTACAACCACTTTTGAGCCTCCGCTGTTTTCAACACCCTCAATCATCATCGCAATAAGCAGCTTAGGTGATTGTGGGTTGTAGGCAACGAATAGGCCGTTTTCCTGGCCTTTTTCGTCAGCACTTTTCTTGAGCTCTGCCGTACCGGTTTTACCTGCTAGAGGATAGTCATTCATATAGGCAGCACGGCCGGTACCGCCTGGTTCCTGAATGACCTTTACCATCGTGGACGCCACTGTGTTAGCGATCTCCTCGTTCATCACGCCTTCTTTTAGCACCTGGCCCTTTTCCTCACCTTCCAACAATACAGGCTTTATCATGGAGCCTTTATTGATAAAAGGCGTATAAGACATTGCCAGATGAAGAATGCTCATCTCAACTTCCCCCTGGCCATAACCGGAGTCGGCGATCTTAATCTCACTGTCCAGGCTGCCGATTTGGGACTGCTCAAGCGGGAATGCATATGGAATCTCTTCTTCAAATGCAAATTTCTTGAGCCCTGCCGCAAATCGATCTTTCCCAAGCTCGAGAGCCTCCTGGGCAAAATAAATATTATCCGAGTACATCATTGCTTTCTCAAAATTAACTGGACCACCCGGATCTTTTACACGTGTAACCTTATATCCTCCCCACGAGCTGCTCTTTTGCCATTGGAGGCCCTTCACATTAATCGTTTCGTCCAGTGATAGCGTACCCTCTGTCAATCCGATGGCTGCAGTTAACGGCTTCATAACAGAACCTGGAGCATAGGTTTGCTTAAAACGGTTCATAAGCGGCATGTCCTTGTTCTCTTCAATTGCCTTCCACTCATCAGCCGTAAAACCTAATGAAGCCTGGTTAGGATCAAAGCTTGGGCTGCTGACCAGCGCCAAGGTTTCACCTGTTACGGGGTCAATCGCCGCAGCGGTTCCCGGCTTTCCTCCCAGTTCTTTGAAAAGAGATTGCTGGAGGTTAACATCTATCGTCAGCTGTATATTTTCGCCATTCTCAACCGGCTTTTCAGCCAGCACTGCCTCTGAACCATCCTTCTTTTTAATACCTATTTTAATTCCATTCGACCCTTTTAGCCGTTCCTCCAGAACCTGCTCCAGTCCTCTTTTCCCAATAATATCAGTACTGGAGTATCCCTTTCCTTCTCGTTCTTTAAGCTCTTCAGCAGTAATTTGTCCAACATAGCCAATCAAGTGGGCAGCCGATTCGCCAAAAGGATAAATCCTTCCTTTTGCATCCTGCTTTAGGACTCCCTTTAAGGCAAAAACTTTATCAAGTGTTTCCCGATCCTCAGGGGAAACCTTTTTAATCGGCACAAAATAACTCGGCTGGACCCAGCTGGCATTCAAGTTTTTATTAATCTGGTCCTCTGAAATCCCAAGTGCCTCGGACAAACCTTTGATGGTCTGCTCCTTCTGGTCCCCCATCTGCTCAGGAACCACACCAATTTCATAAAGGGTTCCGTTTAAAGCAAGCGGGTCTCCGGTGCGGTCCACAATATCACCGCGCTTAGCCGGAATGGTCGAATAGCTGATCTTGTCCTCAGGTCCCAGCTCAGGAAAAATATATGTCGTATCCCAAGCCACAAACCAGCTTTCCTCATCTTCCGTTTCTTCCCTCACAAGCTTCGCATCATGGGTAAAATCAATCTTCCCGGCAGCACTGTCCATACTAGCAGAAAAAGGAAAACTGACGCTCTCTTCCTTCTTATATTCCTTTTCCATATCAGGCTCATATGTAACCTTCAAATTGTCTATCTCCAAATCTTTATAAACCTTTTCATAACGCTCTTTAAAATCCTCTTTGCCGATCGCCAGCTTCGCATCCTCGGAAAGGAATTCATACATCTCTTCGAACTCCTGCTTATTCCAATGATCCACATACTGCGCAAAGCGATCCTGGGGCTTTATCTCCTTATTGCACCCGCTCAAAGCGGCCAAAACCAGGGCAGCTAAAACGACAAACAATATCCTTCTCATAAATCACCCTCCCTTCAATAGTTTACCATTTTATTGAAGAAATTACCTAGTACCAGGTACCACCCGAATTTTGTCGAATAATCCCCTCAAGGATTTAAATCAAACGTTTGATTGATTTTTTATTTATTGGGAGACTGCTTTTTTGGTTGAAAGTGAAGCAGCTCACAGGTTCGAGGTTTTGCAGCCGGTATAATGTAATTAGGAAGTTCGAGCAGCTTTAAGGGGTGATTTCATGGAAACAAATTGGTCCATTTCACTGGAACACGGGGAATACAAGAACAATTTGGAGTTAATCGTAAAGGAAGCAATTGATGCAGTGCAGCAGACGGCGAAAGGATTTTATGTCAACGTTGTAACACCAGCAGACTTTGGCAATCCGGATGATTATTTAACCGAGTCCCTGTTGCTCTTCTTTGGAAACAAAATCGATGCCAAATATATCGACCAATGTGGCTGTGGAGGGTATGTACTAAGAGTATGGAAAAACAAATAAGGGATCTTGCCATTTTCAATACCTATCAAAACCGCCAAGTGATCCTGAATTTTTATAAAGATAGCCTTCTAATTAAAAGGGAGGCTTTTCACTATAGCTCCCTTGAAATAGAAGGTGACTGCCTTTTCTTTTATAAAAATAAAGAACACCGTTATACCCTTTCATTAAAAGAGTACCCAATCAGGGTTATAGGCAGCGACTTTCAGCACTATTATGTTTTCACCAATGATAGGAATCGTGCAGAAATATACTTTACAAACTAAATACCTAGATGGGTAATATCCCCTTCTAGGTATCTATTTTCGTTTCATTATTTATCTTCAAAAATCTCCTGCCTAAGACAATAAGCAAGACCGCAGCAAAGATCCCCAAGCTATCAAATCCCAGATCAAAGAACCTTCCATCCCTCATGAAAAATAACTGCAGAGTCTCGGTTGCCGCTGCATATACCAATGCGTAAAGGAAATTTAAGAAAGGAGAAGGAAGAACCAGATACAATGCTAGAGTTAAAATAAAAAATACTAGCGCATGACCGGCTTTCCTAAGCAGGAAGTCGTTGGATAGGTCTGCAGGAAGAGGCTCTAGCATCTCTTCTACCATTGGCTCCGTGGTCCAATTAAATTGAATACTTTTCATTTCCATCAATGTTTCAATACTGTCCACACAGGTAAAGATAAAAATCACTACTGCCCAGCCAATTAGAAATATTATCCTTAACAATACTCTCACGCCTTATTACCCTTTTAGCAAACCATTTTTGCCAGCCGGCCAGATGCATATGCATGAAAACGAAAAAACTTTTACGTGAATAAGGAATCAATCAATCGTTTGATTAATATCCCAAAACAAAAAGCCTCCCTCACCGGGAAGCCTTTTCAACTTATGTACTTTCCTGGATGCTGGTTTTCACAACTGACTCGCTAACACTGTTACCAACGCACTGATAGCACCTGTAAGAATGGGAAAGGAAATATACAGGGCTCTTTTCTTAAGCTTTTTCCTTTGCGCAATCTCTTCCGGAGTAATCCAAGTGTGATTTGACATCAACTATTCTCCTTTTCTTTTTGATGGCAGCTGGCTGGCTTTATCTTTTTGATAGAAGCCCCTCTAGCTTTGCGTCATTACTTTTCAGTAATTTTGCCCTTAGATATATTATCGGTTTTCCAGGAAAGTCTTGGAGGTCCTAAGGTGAAGTGGGAATTTTAAAAAAAGTCTGAACGCAAGCTATTACAAAATCCTTTTTACCCATGGAAGAAAAGAATAAACTTATAATCTTAAAAAAAATAAAAAAAGACTAATAAAGTCTCAGGATTGTAGGCCTATTAAACCTTCTCTTTTATATCCAGAGATTGGGCAAATGATGACAAATACGAAAGGAAAAAAAAACATAAACAGCAAGCCAAAAGGGTGCATAGTGAAAGAATTATCGAAGCAGTCTATAGCATACTTGTAATTGACAGGATGGATTTTAAACCAAAAGAAACAGAACTATAACATAAAAAAGCAGAGAGCATCATTTGCCCCCTGCAATTTTTCGATAAAATTAGGGTGGTACCTGGTAATGAAAGACTAAGTTTCCATATTTCTTACTGGAATGCTTTTTCTTTATGATACAATGCCTTCTTCAAATATTTATCCTTTAGATCATCCTCTAGACAACCGATGATTAACAATTCATAATGTACTTTCTGAAATAAATGCCAATAAACTTTTAATTTATAAAAAGGATTTAACACACAATCCCTCCCCTATCTACATAAACCGCAGGAGAACGTATTCGAAAGCTGGCTGGCATGGTCTCTAAGACTTTAGCCCCTCTAGTTTTGCGTCATCACCTTTCAGCAACTTTGCCTTTATCGTACGATTCATGTGTCTTTATATCTAATATATACCATTTTTTATATCAATAAGTAAATATTACCTATCAAAATAGGTATTTATTCCTATTTGCGAACAAAGAAAAACCTGCTGACATATATGACCAGCAGATCCACTTCATTCGACAAAAATCGGGTGGTACCTGGTACCTAAGCGCTAACCTTCTCCCTTTTCTTACTAATAAAATAATCATCCACATACCCCGTTCCCAGTACAACCCCAGCCACAATAAACAAAAACCCGATAATTTGCTCCATCAGTATAGTTTCTTTTAAAAATAAAACCGATCCAATCAGGGTGAAGAACGGCATGAGATTGTTAAATATCGTTGTCTGTCCAGGGCCGATATGCTGAATAGCGATATTGTAGAGGAGCTGGCCAATTCCTGTCGCCACGACACCTGACAAAAGGAAGATGATCCATACTCTTATTTCGGTTACAGCCATGCTTGATATCCCCTTGGTGTCGATAAAGAAACTAAACAGGAACATAACGATTGAACCCGCTGTCAGCATGATGGCTGTCATAAATTTGGGATTAACAGATTGAGAGTTTCGTTTGATTAAGATAAAGCTGAAAGCCTGTGTGAGCATCGCCATAAAAATTAAGAAATCTCCCAAGGATATGCCGCCCAGCTGTCCGTTGCCGTTCAGCACAACAAAAAGGACACCTCCAAATCCTATGCAGATTCCGAGTAATCTCATTTTGGTCAGCTGGTCATGCAAAAAGAGAATCCCGAGGATCGAAGTGGTTAATGGGCTGAGTGCAAGGATAATGCCTGCATTGGAAGCCGTTGTCTCCAACAGGCCGATCGCCAAAAACAAATGGTGTCCCGTGACGCCCAAAACTCCTGCCAATACCGTGATAAGCCACTCTTTCCTGGTCATCTTTTGCAGGTTTTTCCGCCACCAGAAAAACAGGATGAGAAGGAGTCCTCCAAGAAAGATTCGGGTGCTTTGCATCAAAATAGGCGGAAAATATTCAATTAATATTTTAATAGCCACTACATTCAATCCCCACATCAGCATGACGAAGACGAGTAAAAGATATGTGCCGATCCGTGACATAGGTTTCTCTCCCTTTTGCCAGAAAAATGCCGAATACGAATTGTATCCGGCCATTCTGGTCTATTTATTACTTAACAATCGTGACGATGCTGTTTTTGCCAATTTGCTCGGTATTGTAATTTTTAAATACGGCAATGTCATGTCCCGGGATAATCCGGTCTATGTTCCCTCCGGCCAATTCAGGCTGTGCAGATCCTTCCTCATTTTCAGAAGAGTCAGCCTCCGGTGAAGGCACTGAACTACACCCTGTTAGTGTCATTAGCATTATGGTTATAGTTAAAATATATTTCAAAATGAACGCCATTCCTTGAAAAAAGCCGCCGTATCTTTATTGGGAAATCGTCTTACTATCAGGTACGATGACTTCTGAACCGTAAATATTGTCAATAAACTCTTGAGACATCGGTTTCGTTAACAGCGTTACCACAACCATGACGGCAGAAGCGACTAAAATCGAGTAGCCTGAAGCCGCAAATGGATTTGTAATGGCTTCAAGGCCTGGAATCCATCCCATATACAGCACTGCATAACTGATCACGCCCACACAAAATGAAGTGATTGCTCCTTCTTTGTTGGCTCGCTTCCAAAGAGCCCCGATCGCAAGCGGACCTGCAAGGCCTGATACCATTCCCCCAACACCGATCCATAAGAACATGGCCAAAGATTGAGGAGGGTTATACGCAAGAATGATTCCCAGTACAAGACAGGCAACAACGGATACCCTGCCAATGATTAAAGAATTTCTTTCTACCTTTTCTTTATCAGGATTATTTTTCGCAATCGTTTTACGGTAAAGGTCATTTGCGAAAATTTGTGAGAAAGAAACGACCAATCCGTCACCTGTAGAAAGGATAGCCGATAAGACAACAACGGCCATCAGCGCTGCAGCAAATGGAGGGAATACCTCAACAAATAATGCCGGGATAACCGCATCTGCGCTCTCCAGTGTACCTGGAATCACCGCAGCCCCCAACAATCCGCCAAGTGCCATCATTGGCAACAGAGCGCCGCCAACAATACAAAAGCTTAAGAAGACCTTCATTTGCTTTCCATTTTTAAGAGCAAAAAACTTGTTGCCGATATGCGGCAGCACACCAAATGGAATATGGGCAATTAAAATGAGGAATACAAGCCATGCACTGCCATAAGTATTATGCCCTTCAATAAACAGTGTGTCCCATCCGCCCTGCGGATTTTTGGCTGTAATCGCATCATTAATGGCAGAAACTCCGCCATCTACTCCAAAACCAGTAAAGAACATAACAGTGATCATAACGGCAATAATTAACATGAGGAAACCTTGAACAGCATCCGTTAAAATATCGGAATGCGATCCGCCAAGCACCAGATAAATGCCAAGTACAATGGCCGTTAGCCAAAGCCCTGCTTGGTAACTTAAGCCCATCATCGTTTGGAACATCAATGCAGCTGCGACCAGCTGGGAAACGATATAGAAAATAAGGAGTAAAGATAGCAAAGCCAGCCCAACACGCAAGAATTCACTGTTAAAACGTTCCCCAACAATCTCCGGAATCGTACGATTGCTGAATTTGTCGCCCATTTGCTTAACCATTTTCGCTGTTAAAAGCATCCCGCCGTAGATGCCAATCGGATAGATCATCGGATACCATAAGCTTGGAAAACCCGAGGTATAGGCAGTACCCGGAATACCCATGAAAGTAGATCCAGATGCTGTAGTGGCACATACGGCAAGTCCAAGGGCAATGGGCCCATAGCTTGAACGTGCTGTAGCGAAATCATCTGCATTTTTTGTTTTCTTCATTCCCGCGTAACCCAGATAAAGCATCAGCCCAATAAAGAACACCATTAAAATCCAAGACCAAGCAATTACTGACATATACAGACCCCCTCTATTAATGATTAGTCGATTTTAAACATATCTGTTTTAAAAATTAAAAAGCCAAGGACTACCCAGGAACCCAAAATATAAATGGCACCGTAATGCAATACAGTCATATTTTCACCTCCCCAGAAAAGGGTTCAAAAATGACAACGCTTCCAAAAGCATCAATTGTGTCTTGCCATACTCTCAAGCCACGAATTCAGTTCTTTCATTTTTTTGGCTTCCGCCGTCACTCCGGTTAATGCTTCTGTTACCATCAGCGTTTTTTTGCCTGTCGAATTCTCATAAAAAACATGGTAAGGCAGATAAATCATTTCCTTCCGGCTTAATTGGTAAATCGGCGGCTTTAATGGCCTCATAAACTTAAAAACATAATTTTCAAGTGCCAGCTTGCATTCATCATTGGCTGACTCTTCCGTTACCCTGAACGGCAGGCATCTCTGAGGCTCAGCCTCAACCGTTTCACATTCAGGCCAAATATCGGTTTGGGCAGCTACATTAGTCAAACCATTTACACCAATCCGAATAAGGGCTTTACCGTCCCTGAAAACAAATCTGGGGACGGTCACCTTCCATTCATAGAACATATATGGATAATAAAAAGTAAACACCGGATCAGCCCGCTGACTGGCAGAGGGGCCAATTAGTTTCCTTTTTCTCGGTTTGTTTATGATCTGTTCTAGAGTCAGTTCACTCTTCGAAGCCTGAATGACAACAGAAGGCTCATTTTTAATAGCATGAGTCATCTTCTAGCCTCCTTCGCAAAAATTCTTCAACTGATTTTTATCTTCAACTAATTTTATAAAGTAAGCTCTGTTAAATTTGGCCAATAGATTTATGTTCAAGAAGCTTCCTTTCCGTGGGCGGTCAGGGAGCCTCCTCGGTGCATGACGCGCCTGTGGGGCCTTCCTTTGACTCGCTTCTCCAGCTGGACATAGACGGACTCAGCTGGAAAACAGGAAAAAGAGAACAAATACGCTCTATTCGTACCCGAACTCAGTTGAAAAACAGGAGAAAGGGAACGATTACGCTCTATTCGTACCCGAACTC
>NZ_VLKI01000002.1:0-153726 GCF_007830235.1 Cytobacillus oceanisediminis | reverse complement strand
GCTGGAAAACAGGAGAAAGGGAACGATTACGCTCTATTCGTACCCGAACTCCGCTGGAAAACAGGAGAAAGGGAGCGAATCTCACCACGATGACCTATCGCTCTAATCAACAGTGTGCCAAAATCAGCAATGCGCTTTAACAGAGCCTACAAATTAATAATCACTGTCTTAAGGAAGGTCATTTCTTCAATCGCATAACGCGGCCCTTCTTTTCCGATGCCGCTATCCTTAATTCCGCCGTACGGCATGGCATCCGCACGGAAGGTTGATGCATCATTGATAATGACTCCGCCTGTTCTGAACTTTTTAACTGCCTCCATGGCCGTATTGATATTGGTTGTAAAAATACCGGATTGAAGCCCGTAGTTCGAATTGTTGGCATGCTCGATGGCATCATCAATATCATCAAAAGGCATCACAGTTATAACTGGTCCGAAAATTTCCTGACAGACCACTTTCATCTCGTGATTTACATCGCTTAAGATGGTAGGGGTTACAATGGACCCATCCTGTTTTCCGCCGGTAATCATTTTGGCACCTTGCGAAACAGCTTCATTGATCCAAGTCATGACGCGATCCGCTTCTTTTTTACTGATCAGAGGCCCAATATTCGTTTCTGCATCAAGCGGATTCCCCACCTTTAATTGCTCTGTTTCCTCTCTTAGCTTATCAAGGAATTGGTCATATACTTGTGAATGAACCAGTATACGCTGAACCGAAATACAAGCCTGGCCTGCTGTATTGAAGCCCTTTAACACGCACATTTTTGCAGCCAAATCGAGATCGGCGTCATGGTGAACAATATTAGGAGAGTTATTTCCAAGTTCAAGCGATACAGGACGCAGTCCGCTATTTTCCTTAATGTAGCGGCCTACCTCTGCACTTCCTGTAAACGTATATTTGGCAATTCTCTCATCCTCAAGCAGCCACCCGCCGACTTGCGATCCGGAGCCGCATACGAGATTCACATATCCGGAAGGGAGTCCGGCCTCTTTTAAAATATTCATTAAATGATAAGCCGAAGTGGCTGTATCTGAAGCCGGTTTCCAAACGACAGTATTGCCGGAAGCAATCGCCGGGCCAATTTTATGACATGCTAGGTTAAACGGAAAGTTAAATGGAGTAATGGCCCCAATAACGCCGAGTGGTGCGCGGACCGCATAGCCCATCCGGTTTTCCGCACCAGGACTTGCTGAAATAGGGATGATTTCTCCGTCAATCCGCTTTGCTTCCTCTGAAGATAAAGTAAGCGTTTGGATGGCGCGGTCCACTTCGCCACGGGCATCGGTAATGGTTTTTCCAACTTCCCTTGATAAAGTAAAGGCCACGTCTTCTTTTCGCTCCTTTAAAATCTCGGCAGCACGCTTTAATATTTCATAACGCTGATAAGGTGTAAGCTGGTCTTGATCAAAGGTCTTTTGGGCAATCGATACAGCCTGATTGATATGTTCCTTGCTCGCCTTTGCCACATTGGCAATGACGTCACCTGTATATTTATCTAGTACGGCAAACTCCGAATCTGTGAAAATTTCCTGGCCTCCAATGATCAGTCCTTTTCTTTCTGCTGTTGTTTGATCTGTTGGCATACGAATTCCTCCTTTAATAAGTGATTAATTTAAGCTCTGTGAACCTTGTTGTTGATTTCCGCAGCAGGCACTCAAGCGTTCAGAGGGCGGTCCGACGCTCCTCGGCACTCTGCGCCTGTGGGGTCTCCCTTAGACTCGCACTCCCGAGACTTGAATCAGCTTCCTTGAGTAAACACCGCACGAGGAAAATGCGAATCCATTTTCGAAGATCTCGTGCCTTCCGCTGCAATCAGCAGTGCTAAGGATTTGCTTTGACAGCGCTTACTTAAGTTGATTCTATTACTCTCTTACTTTTCCACAGCTACCCCAACCGGCAGCACAATAGAAGCACGCGTTACTTCCCTGGAAGCAGACTTATCCAATGCTTCCTGGATATTATCAAATTCAAATTCGCCATCCATCATATTGACAAACGGATATTTGTCGATATTCTTGGACAGGAATTGCAAAGCCTTATCCAAATACCAAGGATCGTAGCGGACAATTGCCTTGATTTCAATCGATTTACGAGTCAGCAAGCCAGGATCAAAGTCTGTGTACTTTCCTGGAGATACGTTTCCAATCGTTACATATTTTCCGCCGCTTCGAACCAAATGGATACCTTCATGGAAGGCAGATGGAACACCGCTTAACTCGATGCCTACGTCAGCACCTAGTCCATTTGTAAGCTCGCGGACAGCCGCTGCTCTTTTTTCTGTTGTATCGTACTCGGCGATGTTAATCGTATGGTCGGCACCGAATTTTTTAGCCATTTCCAATCTTGATTCCACTGCATCAATAATAATGACAGTAGCTCCTTTTTCCTTTGCCACGGCTGTTGCGTTTAATCCCAGGCCGCCAGCACCTTGAATGACAAGGGTATCGCCATATGAAATACCAGATTTATCAAGGCCGAAGTACACCTGCGATAATGCACAGTTTGCACTGGCTGCCGCAATATCAGGAACATTGTCCGGAACTTTATAAAAGAACATATCCGGGTGAATATAATAATGTGAAGCGAATGTTCCATGGAAATGAGGCGCTTCCTCCGGATCTTTATTCCAGAAATTATAAGCGTTTTCACAAAGGTGGAAATGACCCTTCAAACACATATTGCACTTGCGGCAGGTAATGTAATATACCGTTGCTACCCGGTCTCCTTCCTTTATCGGGCGTCCGGCATAATCCGTTGTAACACCTTCACCAAGCTTTTCTACAACCCCAACCATTTCATGGCCCAATACACCTTTTCTCTTGGTTGGATGTTCTCCTCGCCAAATATGTAATTCAGACCCGCATACATTCGTACGGGTTACACGCAGCAATACTGCACCTTTTTCCGGCTCAGGCAAATCAAACTCGCGAAACTCCATCTTCATCGGTTCAACCATTACAGAAACTTTCCCTTTCATAAAAAAATCCCCTTTCTTCCTATAAAATTTTAGGCTATCTTTAATGAATGCAAGTACCATGCCAATTATAGACACTTGAAAGAATTGGATTTTGGATACATTAATGTTGCAAAAATACAATATATTTAAAATATTCAGATTAGTTTATGGGTTAAAATGCTATTGTACAGGCGTTTTTTAAGGGGCTTGCATTTCTGCAACGCTTGTTGCAAAAGTACAACCACCAGGATTTAAGGATGAGATACCAACCCTCACATAAGAAAAATAAGCCCATACTCCTAACTGGCACCTAAATTATTCTTTTTCCTAAGTAAAGGTTTTTACTGATAATTAAAGTGTTTTTCATTCCGATTAAGGTTCAGTAAAAGTCTAATATTTCGACACATTCTCTCAAGAGCTTGTTTATATAATAGCTTGTGAATTCAGAAAAAGGAGGGCAGGCTGTTTTATAAAAATTACAATTCTTGGAGGGAATATCTTATGTTAAACAAATCTTTATTAAAAAAAATCATCCCCGTATTGCTTGCTGTACCCTTAGCTGCATGCGGCTTCTTGCCAGGTCAAGAAAACGAAATGGAATCTGAAGTTGAGGAACCTGTGAATAATGAAGTGAACACTGAGGAAGAACCTGTAAATGGAGAAGTTGGTGATCCTGAAGATGAAGATGTTAATGCGGAAAACCCCCAAAATGATACGGAAAATATGGATGAAAGCACAGATACCGATTCTACTACTGAAGAAGAAGAAGGAAGCCAGCAATCGGATGAAACAATAGAGTCCGATGAGGGTTCTGAATCTAGTGACAGTAACTAGACTATTCCAACAAAAAAAGAACCTGTGCCGGCTAACGTCGATACAGGTTCTTTTAAACTTAATCACTTAAAGAGAGCTAGGTTGATGCCTGCCCTTAGCTGTATATGTAATATTAGTTTCTTGGATCTACATAATCAGGGTAATCGGTAATAATGGCATCAACATCCATGCTTAACAGAAAATCAGCTGCTTCCTGGCTGCGCACGGTCCAAGAAGAAATTTTCATACCAAGAGAATGTACTTGTTCAACTAAATCTTCCGTAACAATTCCGTAGTGCGGGTTAAAATAATCAGCGTAAGCGGAAAATTCTTTTAATGCCTGCTCAGATGTATGCGTTTGAGAAGAAGTCAGAACTCCAATTGGGACCTTTGGAAGAAGTTCATTTATTTTTTTCATCGATTCAAAGTTAAAGGATTGGATAATAATTTTTTCATTTTGCGGATGGTCAAGGTTACGCTCTTTCAATTCCTGGGCAACACTTTCTTCCATGCCAGGATAAAGTTCCGGAGCCTTTAACTCTATTAAAATTCCAACTTTTCCATGATAACGATCAAGTATTTCATCAAAAGTCGGGATTTTTTCCCCTTTATATTCTTCTCCTTTAAAGCTGCCGGCGTCAAGAGTCCTCAATTGTTCAAAAGTTAAATCCTTCACTTTGCCTGTGCCGTCAGTCGTTCGATCCACGGTGGTATCATGAATAATAACCAATTCGCCATCCTTGCTTCTCTGAACATCAATTTCAATATAGTCCGCTTTCATTTCTACGGCTTTGTCGAACGCAGCAATGGTATTTTCGGGCGCATATCCGGCTGCCCCTCGATGGGCTACGTTATCCACCTTTCTTAGTTCACCGGTTGTTTCAGCAGCAAAAGCTTGTTGAAACGGACTAAATAACAAGGTTAGTGCAAAGCCCATTCCCAGAATTGTTTTCTTCTTCATGTTCTCATCCCCCATACGATAGTATTTTTACAATATTTATCGTATCGCTGGATTGTTTATCATCTATTACAAGCATGTAAAATAGTTTTGAGTTTTTGTGTATTTTGATGAAATTTTGGAGGCCATTAGGGAAAAGCCGCAGTAATAAATAAATAGATATACTTTTTAACGAGCAAACAAAAAAGGTCACCCGTCATTAACAGGTGACCTTTTGGTATTTTTCTATATTACCAGCGAGCAGTCAGCATCTTTCTTCTTGTGTAGAATTCCACTCCGTCTGTTCCGTTGGCATGGAGGTCTCCGTAGAAGGAGTTTTTCCAGCCGGAGAATGGGAAGAAGGCCATTGGCGCCGGTACGCCGATGTTGACGCCGAGCATGCCGACTTCGATGTTTTCTCTGAAGTAGCGGACGCTGCTTCCGCTGTCTGTAAATAGGCAAGCCCCATTTCCGAAGTCTGATTTGTTTGTCAGCTCAATCGCTTCTTCAAGGTTTTTCACACGCACAACAGATAGGACTGGTGCAAAAATTTCTTCTTTCCAGATTTTCATGGATGGGTCAACATTGTCAAAGATCGTTGGTCCAATGAAGTATCCATTTTCATGGTAAGCTTCGTCTTTGCGGCCATCGCGTACAAGGGAAGCTCCTTCTTTTTCACCAATTTCAATATAGCTGCTTGTGCGCTCTTTGTTTTCCTGGCGGATGACTGGCCCCAGGAATACATCTTCGTCCAATCCATTTCCAATTGTCAGCTGGTTTGCCTGCTCATTAAGTCTTTCAACAAGCTCATCAGCAATAGAATCCACGGCTACAACTACGGAGCAAGCCATACATCTTTCACCCGCTGAACCGTAAGCGGCAGCAATAATTTCCTTAACCGCGCCATCAAGATCTGCATCCGGCATAACGATAGAGTGGTTCTTTGCACCAGCTAGTGCCTGGACGCGTTTGCCGTTAGCCGTTGCAGACTTATAGATATATTCAGCAACCGGCTGGGAACCAACGAAAGAAATAGCCGGTACATCTTTATGGTCAATCAGGCTGTTTACCACGTCATGGGCACCATGGACGATGTTGAATACACCAGCTGGAAGGCCTGCTTCCGTGAACAGCTCTGCCAGGCGGTTAGCCAGAATCGGTGTTCTTTCAGATGGCTTTAATACAAATGTGTTTCCGCACGCAATCGCAAGCGGGAACATCCAGCAAGGAACCATCATCGGGAAGTTGAAAGGCGTGATGCCCCCAATGACGCCAACAGGATAGCGGTACATGCCTGATTCAATATTTGTCGCAATGTCCGGAAGCTGCTTGCCCATCATGAGAGAAGGAGCGCCTGCAGCGAATTCCACACATTCAATTCCGCGCTGAACCTCACCATATGCCTCTTTAAAGTTTTTGCCGTTTTCCTGTGTAATTAATTTCGCCAGTTCGTCCCAGTTATCTACTAATAACTGCTGATATTTAAATAGAATTCTTGCTCTCTTTGGCACCGGCGTTTTGCTCCAGGTTTTAAATGCTTCTTTCGCTGCCTGAACGGCTGCATCTACATCTTCCCGTGTTGAAAGCGGTGTACGAGCCAGCTCTTTCCCAGTTGCCGGGTTAGGCACCGATTCAAACTTATCCGTTTTTGCGTCCACCCATTCACCGTTAATAAAGTTTTTTAATACTTTTGTTGTTGTCGTTGTCATAAGTAAAATCCCCTTTCATATTTGGAAATGTGTAAGGCGCTGCTTATAGCTCCAAGCGCCTGGAGCTGGACAGTTATCTAAGTTGAAATTTATAAATTAATATATTTTAAAAGATTGAATATAAAACCACTGCCAGAATTAATACAGCCGTTGGCATCGCTACACTTAGGATAAAAATTGGCCAGTAGGAACGTTTATGGGTTTCCCCGCAAATCGCCCGAATCGTGGTTACAACATATCCATTATGCGGAAGTGAATCCAATCCGCCTGAAGCCAGAGCGGAGATTCGGTGCATCGAACCAGGGTCCAGGCCTTGAGACATATACATTGGTGCCAAAATCGGAAGCGCAATCCCCAATCCGCCTGAAGCGGATCCGGTAATCCCGCAAATGAGTGTGACGGCTATTGCCAAGCCCATTAGCGGAGGCCCCGGGATATTGACCAAAGCATCTACAAAGGTTCCAAATGCTGCTACTTGTGCAGCAACACTACCAAACCCTACAACCGCACAAGTATTGGCGGCGGCTACTAAAGCATCCTGGGCACCCTTTGCAAGTGCTTCCCAGAAACCAATCAAATATTTAATCATCAATACACAAGCTAAAATAATTCCGCTGGACAAAGAAATCAGTGCCGCAGCCGTCGAAGAGGTAAAATTGGCGGCTGTGTTCAAAATCGCAATAACCACCGCTAACGGCAATATCGCCATAATCACATGCGGATAGTCTTTCCCAGCCGGAGCAGCGTCTGGCCTTTGCATGGCCACCTCTGCCTCAAGAGCAGCAGCCGATTCATTTGCTGCACTTGACATCTGATTCGGCAGGGAGAATACCTCGCCATTTTGAACCGCTTTTTTCACCATTCTGCTGAGCAGCAGCCCGCCCACAACCATGATCAAGAGTGCCATTAATACCCCGATCATTCCGCCGGCAGTCGGTTTTGTTCCGAAAAATTCGGTCGGAATCAGGTTTTGAATTTCCGGTGAGCCCGGAGCTGTCATCGTAAAGGATATCGATCCAAATACTAATGCAGCAGGGATAAAGCGATGCGGAAGGTTTGCCACCCTAAATAAGGAAACAGCAATTGGATAAACGGCAAAACCTACGACAAACAAGCTGACGCCGCCATATGTCATAATCGCCGCTGCAGCCACGACAGCAAATACGGCTCTGGATGGGCCAAGCGTATCCTTAACCCAATTCGCAATACTATCAGCCGCTTTCGTCACCTGCATAATTTTTCCGAAAATAGCTCCCAGCAAAAAGATTAAGAACCAGGAATAAAAATACTTTGTAAAGCCTGTCATATAGTGCTCTGTCAGGGCAGTCTCAAGATTTAATCCCCCTGTTAGAGCCACCACAACCGCACTTATAATAGCGGCAATAATAATATTTACGCCTTTCATCGTTAAATACATTAATAGAAGCAGTGAAGCGATTAACCCAAGCATTCCGATCATCTGTATGTCCCCCGTCCCCTGTTATACTTTCTCTGTTTCAGAGGAAAACTGATAATCATAGCAAACATGGTAGAGCTCTTCCAGTTCACTCTGGGTTGGCACTCTTGGGTTGTTGCCCGGGCTGCCGCTGTCGATTGCGTCCGTAGCCATTTTTCCAACAGCCGTTTTAAACGCTTCCTGGTCAATTCCCCATCCTCTTAAGTTAGGAATATTTAATTTCAGGCACAAATCTTTAACAGACTGTACGGCAATTTCAGCTGTTTCTTCGTTGGAAAGGCTTTCATTATCAGGCTGAAAAATTCTGCCGATATCAGCTAGCCGATCCACACATGCTTCCTGGCTAAATTCCAATACGGCCGGCAAAAGCATCGCATTTGAAATCCCATGCGGCACGTGGAATAAGGCCCCAATTGGCCGGCTCATGCCATGCACGAGGCATACAGATGCATTTGAAAACGCCATTCCCGCCTGCAGAGATCCAAGGCTCATCGCCTCGCGGGCATCCACATTTTCACCGTCATTGTAAGCGGTTAAAATATTTGCCACAATCAGCTTCATAGCCGAGATCGCCATCGTGTCTGTCATCGGATGTGCTTTTTTGGAAAGATAAGCTTCAACCGCATGGCTTAAAGCATCAACTCCTGTTGCAGATGTAACATTCTTCGGTGAAGAAATCGTCAGCAGCGGATCGACAATCGCTACACTTGGCATAAAGGCAGGCTGCTTAATCATCATTTTCACATCATTGGATGAGTTCGTGATGACCGTTACATCTGTCGCCTCAGAACCCGTCCCCGCTGTCGTCGGGATGGCAATGTGAGGAACTGGTGCATGCTGGGCCAGCTTCTTCCCTCCCATATAATCGCCAATAAAGCCGCCGTTGGTTGCAAGAACCGCTATCGCCTTTGCCGTATCGATACAGCTGCCGCCGCCTACTGAGATGACCAGGTCACATTGTTCTTTTTGAAAAAGCTCCAAAGCTTCTGCTACATACTCATCAGTCGGTTCAGAAGCTACCCCAAGATAAACCTCGCTCTTAACGCCCTCTTCCTGAAGATAGGTTCTGCATTCACTTACATATCCAAGCTGGTCCATAATTTTATCACTAATAATTAATGCCTTTTTCCCTCTTAGCGCCGCTTCAGCTCCAACCTTTTCAGAAGAGCCTCTTCCATAAAAAATCGCTTCCGGCACACGGAAAACTGCTGGTTTCTCCATGGAACATTCCACCCCTTTTTTTCTGTTACTACTATACTTGCAAGGAGCGTGCCAACTTTGAAATCTAGTCATATCAGTGTTTTATATCTGCGGATGTGTAGCCACTACACTACAGTTGTAGATTTTTTGTAGCGGAAACACTACACTGTATTCACGATATTCCATGCTTTCTTAGCTTCTGGTAGAGAGTGGTCCGATGAATGCCGAGCAAATCGGCTGCCTTCGATTTATTCCCGCCCGCTTTTCTTAGTGCATCAAGAATCAATTCGGATTCTCTTTGGTTCCCCAGAAACTTGGCTTCTTCAATCGATCCGGCGGCAGAGGGAGCTTCCTTCACTTTTTTAATAGAAGGTTCAGCTCTTTTCAACGAATCCGGCAAATGATGATAATCAATGACCTTCCCATCCACCAGCGTCACAAGCTGCTCAACGGTATTCACCATCTCACGAATATTTCCTCTCCACGGATGCTGGACAAAAGCATTCACTGCCTCAGATGTAAATAGTTTTCCAGGTGTCTTGTACCGTTCACAGATTTCTCTCAAATAATGGATCAGCAGGGCCGGGATGTCCTTTTTTCGTTCGCGCAGCGGGGGGATGTGGAGCTGAATGATGTTAAGCCGGTAGTATAGATCCTCCCGGAAATCTCCCGCTTCGATCATTTGCTTGAGGTCACGGTTTGTCGCAGCGATGACTCTTACATTGATCTGATATTTTTTTACACTGCCGACACGTTCGGCTTCTTTTTCCTGAAGGACCCGCAGCAGCTTGGTTTGCATAACTAGCGGCATTTCCCCGATTTCATCCAGAAAAATCGTGCCGTTATCAGCCAGTTCAAATTTCCCCGGCTTGCCGCCTTTTTTCGCTCCGGTAAATGCGCCTTCTTCATACCCGAACAGCTCGGATTCGAATAAATGCTCAGGAATGGCCCCGCAGTTTACGCTAATGAACGGACCGGTCGAATAGGGGCTGAGGTGGTGGATGCTTTTGGCGAACATCTCTTTTCCCGTTCCGCTTTCACCCGTAACCAGGACAGTAGCCGCGGTTCTTGCCGCCTTCCGTGCCAGCCGCTTTACCTCAGTAATTCCCTCACTTGTCCCAATGATTTGGTCAAGAGTAATCCGGCTGTCGCTTTCCTTTTTCTTTGTAAAAAGGTCAGGCTTTGCTGTTTGATTTCCCTGCAACTTTTCATAGATTTTATAAACCTCGGTTACCCCTTCAAAAATCAGCATCCCGATCGCGCCGACAATCCGGCCCTCCTTCCAGATTGGAATCCGGTGCACTACCATGTCATGCCCCTGGATGTTTTGCAGAACCCCGCGTTCCGGGATCCCGGTTTTCACAGTCTCATGAAGATGAGTGTTATCAATCACCTCAGTCACATGTCTTCCAATAGCATCCTCCCGTTTGATTCCGGTAAACCGGCTATACGCCTCATTGAACTCCTGGAGGATGCCATTTTCATCGACAACCGCTATTCCCTCATAGGCACTTTCCAAAATGGCGCCAAGAGCACCGTCAGAATTATGCTGCTGCTTTAGCTTATAAATATATTTGGAAAAACCATCAAGAATATCCCTCGTTGTCAGGATGCCAAGCAGCTTTCCATCCCCATCCATGACAGGCAGCTGATCATACGGAAGCGAAAACACATCAAGGATCGAATCATCCGGGCGAACAGCGGCCAGATTGGCTTTCGGGATGCTGCCGATCAACACATCTCCCTGATTGCCCTGTGCAAAATAATTAAGCAGCTTTCTCGAAGTGATCATCCCAACTAAACGATTGGTTTCATCTACCACAGGCAGGCTGTCCAGGCGAAGCTGCACCATCATTTTCGAAGCCTCCCTTAATGTCTGCCCCGGCTGAATGCTATAAGGGCTGGGTGTCATCCAGTTTTTCACATGGAAGAGTTCATCGCTATGTAGTTCATGATTCTTTTCAGATACAGCTTGAGGCATGTCGGATCCCTCCGTGAGTCTTAATTTTCTAAATTATAACACTCTTTCAAAGCTGCAAAAACTGGCGGGTATTGACAAGGATACGGGTAGGTTGTGAGTCAGTCTCGGAAAAATGCAAATAAACCAACATTGTTCAGCTTCACCTATATACAAGAAATGTTGCTCTGTTAAATTTGGCCTGTTGATTTCCGCTCCAGGCACTCAGCGAACAGCGGGCGGTCCGGGAGCCTCCTCGGCGCATTCGCGCCTGCGGGGTCTCCCTTTGACTCGCTTCTCCCGCAGGACTTTGAATAGACTTCACCGAAAAAACACCGCACGAAGGAAATGCGAATGCATTTTCGAGGAGCTCGCGCCTTCCGCTCCAATCAACAGGGTGCCAAAATCAAACAATTACCTTTCACACAACTAAAAAGAAAGACAGAGAGCACTTCCCCTCTGTCTTTCTGCAAAGCTTTTTTAGAAAATCGAGAACAACACAACTGCTAAAATAACACCAAGGATCGGCACAACAACCGTCAGTGCACCAAATGCCGGGTATGCATCCTTATGGGACTCACCTGCAATCGCACGAATCGTTGTCACAACGTATCCGCCATGTGGCAGGGAATCAATCGATCCGGAAGAAATCGCCACCACACGATGAAGCTCACTAGGGTTGACACCCATATCAAGATAATGAGGTGCAAGGAGCGGCAGGGCAATGGATTGTCCACCTGATGCCGATCCAGTCAGTCCTGCAATAACAGCGACCGCAAGAGCTCCGCCGATTAATGGACTTCCCGGTATGCCTGTCATTACATCAACCGCACTCGCAAAGGCTGGAGTCGCTTTTGCCACACCGCCAAAGCCGACAACCGCGGATGTATTGGCAATCGCGATTAAGGCCCCAATCGTTCCTTCCGATACAGCTCCCCATACATTTGCAAAGTATTTCCGGTTAAGAAAATAGGTAGCAAAACAGCCGCTTAACAACGCAATGATCAGGGCTGACTGTGCCAATGAATCATGGAAAATAAATGAGATGATAAGTACAACCAGCAATGGAATCATGCTTAACATCGGGCTTGGCAAGTTTTCGCGAACCAAGGTAGAATCGGTTTCCCTTGCCTCAAATTTTTCACCATTGCGGATAGCCTTATTGATCATTTTCTTCAGCCACCAATAACCAAACGCCATCATGAAAACAGCGACAATCAAGCTGACTTCCCATGCTGCGTATGGGGAAGTTCCCAGGAACTCAATCGGAATCCAGTTTTGGATTTCCGGAGAACCAGCTGATGTCATGGTAAACGTAGTCGAACCAAAGGCAAGAGCTGCCGGTATAAACCTTCTTGGCAGGTTGGCTTCCTTAAATAGGCTCAATGCCATTGGATAGACGGAGAACGCAACGACAAACAAACTCACGCCCCCATAAGTTAAGACAGCACAGGCAATGACAACGGCTAAAGCTGCCCGCTTCATGCCAATTTTGTCGATAATCCATTTGGAAACGCTGTCTGCGGCCCCGCTGTCCTCCATTAATTTTCCGAAAATTGCACCAAATAAGAACATCAGGTACCAGGACGTAATAAATCCGGCAAATCCATTCATATAGTTGGTTAGAAAATTGACCTCACCCTCGCCTGCAAGCTGAGGAAAAATCGGTAATCCACTGAATATTGCAACAATAAATGCTGCAAGAGGGGCAGCAAGCAGCAGGTTCATCCCTCTCATTGTCAGAATGATGAGCAGTGCAATACCCCCAAGCAATCCAATCATACTTAGCATAAAATCCTCCTATCCCGAAAACCCCGCCTTCTCTCCATCACCTTCTGTCCTTTACGGATCCTCTTTCTACCAAATGCCCTTCTATCCTTTGGATTTCCGGTGCGTCTGTCTCCCCGTTAATATGCTCCAGCAGAAGGTTAATTGAATAATCGACCATCTCATCAATCGGCTGGTGCCACGTTGTTAAGTCATAGGATGACCAATCTGCCATGGCAACATTGTCAAAGCCGATGATGGAAACATCTTCAGGAATTTTGATTCCCTGCTTTTTCAGATAATCCATCGCACCAAATGCAGATATATCATTTGCACAGAAGATGGCATCTATCTTTTTATCACGTTCCAGCAATCTTTGAGCTGCTGCAAATCCTCCTTCATATGAATAATGCCCGTTTTCTGTTAAAAAGGAAGAGATGCCCTGTTCAGCCAAAGCCTCCTGGAACCCGTTTTTTCGATCAACTGTTGTTGATGTATTCATCGGTCCGGAGATAAAGGCGAGATTTTCATGTCCTTTTTCTAGTAAGTAATGCCCAATCTTTTTCCCGGCAGCAAAGTTATCACATACAACAGCACTGCTTAAGGAATCGTACACATAACGGTTAAACAGGACGACCGATATGCCATTGCGGGTAAATTTCTCTACAGTCGAAGAGGTCAAAAGCGCATCCGTGATGATGGCTCCCTCTACGCTGTATTCAATTAAATGGCTCACTTCATCCTCTTGGATCTCGTTATTCTGGGAATTGATAAACATCACTTGATACCCTTTTTCAGCCAGACGGCTATAGAATTTATCGAGAACTTCCGGATAAAAAGGGTTTTGGATATTCCGCATCACAATGCCAATGATGCGGGACTGATTGGTAATCAGGCCCCGTGCGATGGCATTCGGCTGATATCCCAGCTGTTCTGCAGCCTCCAGAATAAGCTTTTTCTTTTTCGATGAGATACTTGAGTTTTCACTAAAAGCCCTGGATACACTCGATTGGGAAACGCCCGCCAATCGAGCGACATCCATGGCTGTAACTTTTTTATTTTTCAAAGCATGTTCCTCCTGCCTGATTCTAGACAGAGAAATTATAACAGATTTTGATTACTTCACGAGGCTGCCATAGCGCTTCACACGAAGATCAGCCTGTGCCTGATGGCCTTTAAAGCCTTCCAGATCGCATAGACGGGATGCATATTCCCCGATTTTCGCACTCGCTTCAGGTGTTGTTCTCTGGTATGTGCACGTTTTAAGGAACTTTCCAACCCAAAGTCCGCCAGTGTAGCGGGCTGCTTTTTTCGTTGGCAATGTGTGGTTTGTTCCAATGACTTTATCCCCATAAGCGACATTCGTTTCAGGCCCAAGGAAAAGCGCCCCGTAGTTTGTCATGTTTTCAAGGAAGTAGTTCGGATCTTCCGTTAAAACTTCCACATGCTCATAAGCTAATTTATCCGCTTCCACTACTGCTTCTTCCAGGCTGTCTACAAGAATGATGGAACCGTAGTCTTTCCATGCAACACCTGCAACATCCGCTGTTGGAAGAATCTCCAGCTGGCGCTCGATTTCTTTTACTGTTTCATTCGCTAATTTCTCAGAAGTTGTAATCAGACATGCCGGAGAGTTTGGTCCATGCTCTGCCTGTCCTAAAAGATCTGTTGCAATCATTTCCGCATCGGCTGTTTCATCCGCAATGACAAGAACCTCTGTTGGGCCTGCGAACAGGTCGATTCCGACTCTTCCGTACAATTGGCGCTTCGCTTCTGCAACAAACGCATTTCCTGGTCCTACAAGCATATCAACAGGCTCGATTGTTTCTGTTCCAATCGCCATGGCACCCATTGCCTGGATTCCGCCCAGAAGGTAAATCTCGTCGGCGCCGGCAAGATGCATCGCTGCAACAGTCGCAGAAGGAATTTCCCCTTTAATTGGAGGTGTGCAGGCAATCACCCGCTTAACGCCTGCCACTTTCGCAGTCAAAACACTCATGTGGGAGGATGCAACCATTGGATAGCGTCCGCCAGGGATATAGCAGCCAACACTGTTTACCGGAACATTTTTATGGCCAAGGAACACGCCAGGCAATGTTTCTACTTCAATGTCTTGCAATGCTGCTTTTTGATGTTCAGCGAAATTGCGGATTTGTTCTTGAGCAAACTTGATATCATTGATGACTTGCTCCGGAACAGATGCGACAATCTCCTGGATTTGCTTTTCAGATAATCTGAATTGTTCCGGTGACCACTTATCAAACTGCTCGGAAAGCTTGCGGACTTCTGCATCTCCGTTTTCTTCGATATTTTTAAGAATCGCGCTTACCGATTCTCTTACTTTTACATCTGCTTCCTGCACCTCTTGATCGTTCTTGCCTTGCTTTAAGAAAGTTGCCATTTTGATATCACTCCAATTTTTTTAATTTTGAATACGTATGCAAAAACCTGTAAAAATTAAATGGCTGTCCAGCCGCCATCTACTTTAATCGTATCGCCTGTTATAAACTTTGATAGATTGGAAGAAAGAAATAGAGTTGCTGCAGAAACATCCTCGGCACCCGCAAGTTTTCCCAGCGGGATCCTGCCGTAGACTTCCCTTTCAAATTCCTTATCCTCGAACATCTTTTCAGTCAGTTCCGTTTCGATAAAGGTTGGAGCCACTGCGTTGACATTAATCCCATGGGATGCCCATTCCACCGCGAGCGCTTTCGTCAGCTGCACCATTCCGCCCTTGCTGGCACAGTAAGCTGCCCGTTTGTAGTAGCCGACAAAGGCCATCTGGGATGCAATATTGACAATCTTGCCGGATTGATTCGAAATCATATATTCGGCCGCTTTCTGGCTGCAGAAAAACGCTGCTTTCAAGTTGGTATCAAGCGTCAGGTCCCAATCCTCTTCTGTTACTTCCATTGCAGGCTTGGCCCTGTTAATTCCGGCGTTATTAATCAGCACATCGAGAGAGCCCATATAATCTACTGCTGTTTCTGTCATCCTTTTAATCTCTGAAACATTGTTCAAATCAGCTGAAACATAAAAGCTGTTGCTATTTATTTTTTTCAGCTCTTCAGTTGTCTTCTGGAGAGCCTCTTCGTTTCTCCCCACAATCACAACCTTCGCTCCGTTTTTGGCAAAGGAGAGGGCGATATCCCTTCCAATTCCTTTGCTTCCACCCGTCACGATAACCGATTTATTCTCCAGATCGGGAAAGTTCTTCATACCATTCCTCCATCAGCTTTATTGGATTCCTAAATCCTTCTTTAAAAAACGGATCAGCTCAGCTTCCCTTTTCTGATTGTACTCCCTGGAAAAAGCCTCGTCCCACTTGTAATAGCCTTCACCCGTTTTATCGCCGAGCTTCTGTTCAGCCACAAGCTTCTTTAAAGCCGGCAAGGATTCCTCTGCACTGGATAAATGCTGGAATAGATAATCAGATATGGCCGAGAATACATCCAATCCGCCCATATCAGCCGTCATCAGAGGCCCAGAAACAGGCAGCCTGCGTCCAATTCCGTAAGTAACGGCATCATCAATATCCTCTTTGCTTGCGATGCCTTCTTCCAAAAGATACTGAGCTTCCCGGAAAAGTGCGTATTGGAGGCGGTTGCCGACGAAACCAGGAACCTCTTTTTTCACTTCAATCGGTTTTTTCTTCATTTGCTTTAAAAGCTGAAAAGATCTTTCCACTGCTTCATCGCTTGTATTATTGCCTCTTACCACCTCGACAAGAGGAATAAGATGAGCCGGATTCCAAAAGTGGGTAACCACTGTCCGTTCCGGGTATGCTGTTTCAGAAGCAATTTCTGTAGGACTGAGCCCGGAAGTGTTGCTGGCAAGAATGACATCCGGAGCACAAAGAGCGTCAAGACGCTTAAACAGGTCAATTTTTAAATTAATTTCCTCTGGCACAGCTTCAATCACGAAAGTTGCGTCTTTGACTGTTTCTTCAACCGAAGTGGTCATTTTGATGTTTTCTTGAATTTGGCCAGATTCCGAATCGGATAAAATACCGTTATCGAGCATAACCTCCAGCTTCTTCAGCATATTGGTCCAGCCCTGTTTCAGGTCAGCGTCACTGATGCCCTGCATCTTTACACTCAACCCGGCCCATGCCGCATTAAGTGCAATTGAATGCCCCATCGTGCCGCACCCAAGCACAGCTATTCTCTCCAATCGCTCACCAACTTTCTGAAATTTCTACTTTTTGAATACGTATTCAATATACAATGAAAGCGCTATAATTTCAACCGGAAATATTAAACTATTGAAAAAGTTTGGGAAAATACTTGGAGATAGACAGCAAAAAGCTGGGTGAAAAGAGGGGTTGATGCGGGAGAGAGCGGATAGTTCTTGTAACCCCTTTTTGGTAATTTTAGAAACATGCTCTAATCTTCTAAACTTCCATCCCCTTCATATAAGTGCTTCTCCAATTCACCTCTTATACTGTCAGGAATCGGTTCAGATCTTTGAGTTTTAAAGTTATAATTAACATATATGACGGTTCCTTTTGCACATAAATGACCATCCTGATGAATCTCCTCATACAGCTCAAAACTTGTATTTCCAACTCTTTTTACCCAATTTCTAACTTCAACATCCATACCAAAATAAATCTGGCTTAAATATTCAACATTCATTTTCAGAAGGATCAGCTTCCAGTTTTCAAAAGTATTTTCAGGTGTAAACAGCTTGAAAACTTTATTCCGCCCCGCTTCAAACCAAACAGGCACCGTTGTATTATTAATATGGCCAACTCCATCTGTTTCCGAAATCCTGGGTTCGATAATTGTCTTGTACATATGTATCACTCCTTTTATTCAATACCAGCTTTATTTAACTTCGATAATTGACCTTCGATTCCTGCTTTTTACAGTTGAGAGCATATAACGGCCTTCATCATGGGGATGATGGACTTTTGAAAGCAATTGAAAGCTCTAAACGTCCTTCATCATGGGGATGATGGACTTTTGAAAGCAATTGAAAGCTCTAAACGGTCTTCATTATGCGGATGATGGACTTTTGAAAGCAATTGAAAGCTCTAAAAGGCCTTCATCATGCGGATGAAGGACTTTTGAAAACAATTGAAAGCTCTAAAAGGCCTTCATCATGCGGATGATGGACTTTTGAAAGTAATTAAGGGCTCAAAATGGCCTTCATTATGCGGATGATGGACTTTTGAAAGCAATTGAAAGCTCTAAACGGTCTTCATTATGCGGATGATGGATTTTTGAAAGCAATTGAAAGCTCTAAAAGGCCTTCATCATGCGGATGAAGGCCTTTTGCAAGCAGTTGAGAGCTCAAAACGGCCTTCATATGCGGATGAAGGACTTTTGCAAACAGTTGAGAGCTCAAAACGGCTCTCATAACTGTAATGAAGGACATTTTTAAACAGAACAGCCATTTCAGCCGCTGCCTTTTGAAAAAATAGATTCCAAACAAAAAAGCCTGCTGAACACAAAATCCAGCAGACTTTTTATTCGACAAAATTCGGGTGGTACCTGGTACCAAATCTTACTGCACCCCTACCAGCACTGCCGCAACAAGCGCAATGGCGCCAATGATCAGCCAGCCGATGATCAGTTTCCAGATGATTTTGACCCAGCGCTCGTATGGGATGCCGGCAACGGCCAGGTAACCCATTAGGGCGGCGGAGGTTGGAATGATCGAGTTTGTGATGCCGTCGCCATATTGGTAGGCAAGGACCGCTACCTGGCGCTCGATGCCCAGGAGGTCGGCTAGCGGGGTCATGATTGGCATGGTTGTAGCAGCCTGCCCGCTTCCGGATGGAATAAAGAAGTTGATTACAACTTGAACAAAGAACATCCCAATGACATTTAACGTATTTGGCAGGGCACTAATGACGGAAGCAAGACCATTGATCATTGTATCAATAATAACGCCGTTTTCCATAACAACTAAAATGGCGCGGGCGAAACCAACGATAAGCGCTCCAAATGCAACAAGCTTCATCCCTTCAACAAAGGAGTCAAATAAGCGATTGATTCCAATGCCTCCAATAAGACCAGAGGCAAAACCGATAATAATGAAAGATGCGGTCAGCTCGGTTAAATACCAGCCCCATTCAAACACACCATACATGTTAAATGCGAGTCCGCCCACAATGATCAGGAGAACAAGAGCATGACGAAGCTTGAATTCCTCAAACTGGCCTGCCTGCAGGTCCTTACGCTTTTCTTTTTCCTTCATTTCAATATCATACATCACACTTTTTTCAGGGTTTTTCTTTACTTTGGATGCATACCTCATGACATAAAAAATGGCTAATGATAGAACAAAAAGATAAATGGCAAATCGGAAGCCAATTCCGCTGAACAGTGGCACTTCTGCAATGGACTGGGCTACCCCAACCGTAAACGGATTCATCATCCCGCCAATAAAACCGCTGGCTGCCCCGATGCTAATCATGGCCGTTCCGGTGATGGCATCATACCCCATAGCCCTTGCAATCGCGATCCCAATTGGCACAAAGATAATGCTCTCTTCTGCCATTCCAGTTGTGGCTCCAGCAATTGAAAAGATAATCATCGTTATCGGAATGAGCAGCTTTTCCCGCTTCTCCAATTTCCTTACTGCCTTATGGATCCCGGCTTCAATTGTTCCGGTTTCACGAATAATCCCAAAGGCTCCGCCTACAAGAAAAATATAAAAAATGATGGTAGAGCCTTTAGCCATTCCCTCTGGAATTGCCTTAAACAATTCAAAAAAACCAATCGGGTTCGATTCAACTACCTGGTAGCTGTCTTGAACAACAAGTGTTCTTCCATCCTGCTCAATTCTTTCAAACTGGCCTGCAGGCAAAATATAAGTCGCGATAGCTGCCAGAACGATAATGGCGAAAATGATGGCATACGTATGAGGAATTTTTCTTTTCTTTTCAGCCACAACCTCCTGCTGGGGCGATTCCACTTTCATCCCTGTTCCTCCTTATCCTTTTTCAATAGAATCGTATTGAATGGTTAACTCTTTTAAAATATCTTCGTTAACCGTAACACCAAGTCCAGGCTTATCATTTAAATGAACATACGGAATATCATACTTCAAATCACCTATGTCTTTACTGAATAAAAGCGGTCCTGTAAGCTCAGTGCTGATAATATTTTTTCTCGAAATGGCCGCATGATAGCCTGCCGCTGAAGCGATCGAAGACTCTACCATTGAACCAATCTGGCATTCAATTCCTGCATATTCAGCCGCTTTAGCCATATGAATAGCTGGATAAATACCGCCGCATTTCATCAGCTTAATATTAATCTTATCTGCGGCCCCATTCCGGATAATCTCCACTAAATCCTCCCCCGAATGAATGCTTTCATCAGCCATCAAAGGAGTACTCGTTTTTTGCCTGATTTCTCCGAGGCCGTGTATATCGCCCATTTTAATAGGCTGTTCAACCCAGGAGATATTCAGAGGTTCCAATATTTTTATAGCCTGCAATGCGGCAGAAACATTTTTCCACCCTTGGTTTACATCCACTCTGATTGGGACCTCCATGCCAACCTGCCCGCGAACATGAGCAATCCTCTTACAGTCTTCCAAATAACTTGTCCCTACCTTCAGTTTCAAAGACTGATAGCCCTCTTCCATTGCCTCTTTTGCTTTTCTTGCCATCAAGTCAGGATCTTCGATGCTCAGTACCTTTGGGTATGTAAGAGTATCATGATATTGGCCGCCAAGCAGGTTGTAGACAGGCTCTTGCTTGTATTTTCCCAAAAGGTCGTAGCAGGCAATGTCAACGGCCGCTTTTGCAGAAGGATTGGAGCTTATTAGCTCATTCATTTTCTGGTGAAGCTTTTCCATGTTGATAGGAGAAAATCCGATTAAAGCAGGTAAAATGGTATGCTTCAGCAAAGAAATGGTGCTGTGGAAAGATTCCCCTGTCACATGTTCATCCGGGACTGCTTCCCCGTATCCCGTTAACCCATTATCTGTTTCGAGCCGGACAATAATCGATGGCATATAATCATAGGTTGCATAGGAGATAATGAACGGCTCTTTTAAAGGCAAATGGATCCCAAAGATTTCAGCTTTTACTATTTTCATAAAATCAGCCCTTTACATTAAATTTTAGATGTCGTTAAAGTGTCGTTAATTGGTTATGTTTTATAATATACTGAAAATTCAGCATCAGTCAAGAGGCATTTAAGTGTCACTCAGCCCTCTTAACATGGTGCCCGCTTGATATAAAGATCGTGGTCGCCCTTGATCATACGGCTGTTCCTCTCCTGCTACCTGCAGTAATTCCTGATCCAGAAGCTTTTTAATCATTCTTTCAGCTGACCTTCTGCTGATGCTGAAATAATCGGCAAGCTCCTGTGCTGAAAACGGCCTAAAATCATTAACCTGCAGAAAATTAATAAATCTTGAAATGTTTTTGCTGCTCATTTTCAACTCGGCACTTATTTTCTTCACTACTGGATCTTCATTTTTCAGAGAATATCGCTCTTCATTATGGAATAGTGGACCTGTTAGCTTTTTCTCTTCATCCAATAAATAGACGGCATATTCACCGGGCTTCTTTTCGGCAAAGTCCAATGCGGTGACGGCGTGAGATTCCGCCTCTTTCACCGTATATCCAAACCCAATTCCAACCGCTGTTTTTTCAAAATCGTTTCGAATGCCGGTTAATAAACCGTCTAGTTTTTGATTCAGGATCATCGTCTGCAGCACTCCCCGATTGGAAAGAACCAGCTGTTGCCCTGAATCGCTTGAAGTCACTTTCGCTTGCAAGGCCTTTGCAAATTGGTTAACCTGATCATTTTTATTGCCTTTGAAACAAACGGCAGCAACCTGCGAATTTTTGGATTGATTCAGTTCGGCAAGTGTCGTGGCCTTCTCCAGGCCTTCCTTTAACGTTGGAACCGATTGGATCATAAACATGGAAGGAATCCCTTTCTCCTGAAGCTGATCATATACAGCATGAATACTGGTTAAGGCAAAAGCAGTTTTCTTTTGCTGGTATAAGGCAGAGTGAAATTCCACGAATTCATCAATCGATAATTCCCTTTCCTTCTGAAAATTGTAAATCCATGGATACTCTTTTACATGGCTAGCATTTTCTGTAATCCCTGTTTCATTCAAGACCCCTTCCAAAAATCTTTTCCCCGGCAAATCAATCGATACCTCATCAAGCTTAAAAGAATGGTGGTAGTGAATAGACAGCAGTGATAACGCTACCATATTTTCGTTAAAAGAGAGGTAACTGGACCCTATTGGGTAACGATCTAACAGCCTCTTGGCATAGTGATAAGGAATGATACCCGAAAACAGCAAAAAATTACACTCCTTCACCGCTCGCTCAATCAGTTCGTTTAATTCCCTCGGGGTAGCGTATGTATAGGAAACCAATTTATATGTAGGATAATAGCCATAGTATTTACTGATTTCAGCAATAAACTGCTGTGAACCAACAACACCAATCGTTAGCAAATAAATCACCTTCTCTTTTAAAAAAACTCTTCATTTCGTTATATTGATACTACCATATAAGTCCTATACTTCAAGACAAGCAAAAAAGCCTCTGCCTTTTCGCGGCAGGAAGCTTTTTCGACAAAATTCGGGTGGTACCTGGTACCTATTTTGATGTCCCCGGTATTTCGCAGCCCTCAGGCCCGCATTCAAGCTCGCCTTTTAATTGGGCTTCTTTCGTTTTTTCTTCTTTTAGCTGATTTTGCTGCCATTCTATGTCTATGGTCGGTGTGAACTTTTCTGGGTGGCGGATATACCAGCGCTGTTTGCGGATTAGGAAGTTTTCCGTATCTAGAAGCAAGGCTTCATCCAGCTCTTTTAAAGCTGCCTCTTTGTTGCCGTTCTTAGCATATTCCATCCCGAGTTTAAATTTCGTCTGCGCAAGCTGCAGCTCCAGGTCACTTGGCACTGCAGAAGGATTAAAATACTGATCCTCCAGCTCTGCTTTTTCAATCTCACCGCGAATTAACTTTCTAACAGCCCCGACGTGCTCATCATTGGTAACATGGAAGCCTTGCTTAAGCAGGCGAATGGTTCCTTCTTTATCAATGAAGATGCCATTTGGCACTATTTTGAACCCGAGTAAATTGGCCAATTTGTTCTCAGTGTCAATAAAGGTTGTAAAAGGCTTGTCCTCTGCATAAGGCTTAACGACTTCCGGCCCCTGGATATCTACCGAAACAGACAGGAGTTCAAAATCCTCATTCTGGTACTCCTCATAAAATTGCTGCCAACCTGACAGCTGTTCCCTGCATCGTCACCAGGAAGCCCACATGAAAATTAAAGTGTTTTTCCCGCGGTATTCCTTAAGGGAAACCTGCTTTCCATCCAGACTAACAAGTTCTACATTAGGCATTTTTTCTAATAACAATCTTAATCCCTCCTTTGCCTCTGAGTTTACTAATAATTAGGTGAAAGCTCAAACGATTAATTTAAATATTAAGAAAATGACATAAATTGGCATTCATATAGAAAAGGAGTTTCGGCAATTAAGAATCTGGAATTAATTCAAAAGGACTTTGAGAGCCAGTATAAGTAATAGCTGCTCCATACGTATTCATTTATACTGAAGAAAAAAGCGTGGTAACTTTTATGTTTAAAGACAACTCTGTCATTCTTGTTTTTGCTGTTATTGTTTTCTTAGTTATTATTCTGTTTCGGCAATTTCATCCGTTATCAAGATTCTTTCTTTCCTATTGTCAGTTGCTTTTCTATACCCCGCATTCAGAAAAAAGGTTTTTACAAACGATCTATTTCTTAGAAAGTTAAAAGTGTCTTTGCAGACAGCCTTCGTTTTTACAGCTGGTCTGTTATTGATTGCCTTGCCATCCATTTTTGCTGAAAAGGATTTGACGAATGACCTGATTCCGGGGCTTATTTTTACTTTTGGCATTAGTTTGGTTGTAATTCTTGTCTATGGTCTGCCTGTGTCTTTGCTTGCAGAATTTATTAGCTCCAGGATGCCTAACAATAGGGCTTGGGTATCTGGAATGATCCACGTGGGCTTCGGATTGCTGACATCCCTGATCTCTTTATCTTTCGGGTTGGTGGCTGCAATTTGCGCTATACTATTCTTTTTGCATGATGAATTTGCAAGAGGAAATGACAGCATATTTAATAAAATAAAAGCCCTGTTCGGAAAAAGGCTTGGCTGAAAAAAAGCCCAGCCTTTTCTCTATCAAGCCCCATAGCATCAACGCCTTGCCCCAATTCAATCAAACGTTTGATTGAAAGTCCTCATTCGACAAAATTCGGGTGGTACCTGGTACCACCCGAATTTTTTTAATTAACCTTAAACTTCTTAATGGAATCCAATAATTCCTCAGCCATTCCCGAAAGCGATGCCGCAGAGGCTGCGATTTCTTCCATGGATGCGAGCTGCTCTTCCGTAGCAGCCGATACGTCCTGGCTTTCTGATGTGGTGACGGCTGCAATTTCTTCAATGGCGCTCACGATTTCAACTACCTGGTCAGCTCCTTCAGCCATGTCTTTTATTGAAGCGGAAACTTCAGCAATCTGGCTGGATACGGTGTCTGCGAATTGCTGGATATGGCTAAAAGCATCTCCGGCGTTGTTGACAAGGTCAATGCCCTTTTCTACTTCGGCGGTACCTTTTTCCATGGAATTGATCGCACTGTTCGTATCCGTCTGGATGGTTGAGATTAACTCTCGAATGCTCTCGGTTGATTTGGACGATTGTTCCGCCAATTTGCGCACCTCATCAGCTACCACGGCAAATCCCCTGCCGTGTTCACCTGCTCTCGCCGCTTCAATGGCAGCGTTAAGTGCAAGCAAATTCGTCTGATCCGCAATCTCGGAAATAACATTGACAATCTGTCCAATTTCTTCAGAGCGCTTCCCTAATGTATGAACAATCGACCCTAGTTCACTAACTGTTTTATTAATATTCTTCATTTGGCTGGTAGACAAATCAATAGCCGAATTTCCTTTTACCACAACTTCGTTTGTCTCATTAGCCGTCTTTGCCACAATGTTTGTATTTAACATGATTTGCTGGATCCGGCTGGACATATCTTTTACCACAGCCGTGCTTTCTTTAACCTTTTCAGTCTGCTGTTCCGTAGCGGAGGCTACCTCCTGGATGGAGTTCGCAACTTGTTCGGTTGCCATATTGTTTTGCTCGGAACTGGCTGTCAGCTGTTCTGATGAGGAAGCAAGATGGACAGCCTTTTCCCCAACCTGGTTGATCAGGTGCTGCAAAGATTGAACCATTTTGTTAAAACTCATGCCCAGCTTACTGATTTCATCGTTATTCTTCACGTCAAACTTCTGAGTCAAATCGCCTTCGCTGACCTTATCCGTTGCCAGTACCAGCTGGTTTAGCGGACGGGTGATCGAACGAACAATAATATAAGAAATAACGGCGCCTACTAAAATAAAAATTCCCACGAACAGTATAGTGGACAAGAGTATAGGCCGGACAGCCGAACTGATCTCATTCAAATTCATCGTCCCAATAACCTTCATTCCCGTTAGCCCATTGGTGGTAAAGCGCATCTCTTTTCTCACACCATCCAATGTATATTGAACCTGGCCTTTCTCTTTTTCCAGCACTTCCTTTGTCCAGCTGGCATCAGCTTCTGTTCCCGTTTTTTCAGATGGATGAACTAAATAGCTCCCAGCTGCACTAAGGATAAAAGGGTACCCTTCTTTTCCGATGGCAATGTTGTCTGTCAGCTCACTTAATGCAGAAAGACTTAAATCAATCCCAATAACACCGGAACGATCGCCAAGCTGTTGGGCAACCGTTATCAAAATATCTCCGCTAACTGCATCAACATATGGCTCAGTAATATAGGCTTGGCCTTTTGCCTCCATAGCTCCCTGATACCAGGGGCGCGTCGTTGCATCAAAGTCATCAGGCAGGTCTGCCCTTGGATAGATCACAAGATCGCCATTTTCAGAACCGGCATAGATAGCCACCGCTTCCGGATGAAGCTCTTTATATTGGCTCATGGAATTAATCGTCTCATCCAGCTCTTCTTCATTATAAAAATCCTTTTTTAATCTCGTTGAAAAATAATTTGTATCTGCCATCTTTGGCTTAATAAAGTTCATGATAAATGTATCAAGGATTTTTACATTTTCATCCGCACTCATTGCAATCTGATTTTTAATCTCATCCTGTGCTTTTTGATAGGATGTGAATCCGATTGAAATGGAAGGGATTAACAGGATAATAATAAATGATAGCATTAATTTCTGTCTGATCGTAAATGAAAATAGCGATTTTTTTCCTGGCTGTTTCTTGTGTTTTTTCTTTTTCATAGCTAGTTCCTTTCTTAACTTTTTCTATACCTCTAAAATCTCCATCTTTTATATCGACAGGAATCGCCATTTTTTGTGACTTTTTTCGCTATTTTAAAAATTTATTAGTACTATTTGCATTGGCACCTCAAAAAAGAGCAGCCGTTTACATACGGCCGCTCTTTTCCCAGTGTATTATTTAGTTCTAATCTTCCATAAGCCCTTCAACAAAATCCTTCAAAACATGCACACCATAAACACAGTCATTTAAGGAAGTCCATTCGCGCGGGTTGTGGCTGATGCCATCCTTGCTGCGAACAAACAGCATGGCAGCTGGTATTTCAGTTCCTACAATCATCGTGTCATGTCCGGCACCGCTCGGAATGTAGACTGGTTTTATATCAAATTTGGAGAGGGATCCTGCTATTTTAGCCTGAAGAGTTTCCTTAATCGGCAGTGGCTTTATTTTTGCATTCAGGTTCATTTGCACTTCAATATTTCTTTCTTCAGCGATCTTTCGTGCTTCTTCAGAAATGATCTCCAGCAGCTGGTCACGGGTTTCTTCAAAGATATCCCGAATATCCACAATCAATTTAACTTCCTGAGCGATGACATTAAAGCCGTTTGGATGTACGTTCAGCTTTCCGACAGTGGCAACGGCTGTATCGCTAACTTGTTTTGGAAACTTCTCAATGGCCCCCACAAACAACGAGGCAGCCACCAGCGGATCTTTGCGCCCAGCCATCGGCGTATTTCCTGCATGTCCAGCTTCCCCCGTAAAAGTAACCTCCAGCGAGGCCGGGCCTGCAATGCCTCTTACGACTCCAACAGGCTGGCCTTCTCTTTCCAGTACCTTTCCCTGTTCAATATGTACTTCGACAAAGGTGTCCATTTCCCGCCTGTTGTTTCCGGCCCTTAAGCACTCTTCAGCACTGCTGCCATATTCGGCCAAAACTTCTCTGAATGACTTCCCATTTTCATCACGCAGGCTATCCATTTCCTCCGGTTTCATTTGGCCCATAAAAGCCCGGCTGCCTGTTAAGCTGCTCTTAAATCGAGAACCCTCTTCATCTGAAAAAATAGCAACCTCATAAGGCTTTTCCGGTATGTATCCTGTTTCTTTCCATGCTTCTACTACTTCCAGAGCAGACAGAACGCCGAGGGGACCATCAAAGTGCCCTCCGTTTGGAACGCTATCAACATGCGAACCTGAAACAATGGCAGGAGTATCTTTTTTCCCTTCCAGCCTTCCAAATACATTGCCGGCACCATCTGCAGTCACACTTAAACCAGCACTCTCCATCCAGCTGATCACTAACTCTTTTGCTCTTTTTTCTTCTTCTGAATAGCCAGGGCGTGTAACACCGCCGCTTTCCATAAGGCCGATTCTTGAAAGCTCATCAAGTCTCGCGGCTAATCTTTTTCCATTAACACCTGAATGAGTGAGTTCATTATTATAATTTTTTACAAGCTGTTCATAAAGGTTTCTTTCCATTGCTGATTCACACTCTTTTCTTTTAATTTTAGACATTAAGCTAAAAGGTTCGAACTCTATTACCACTGTGAAATTGCTAGAATGTTGATATACCGCGAAGTGACCGATATATCCAAAATCTGACCGATATATTGAAAAAGTGACCGATAAAATTCAATTCTGACCGATATATCGAAAAAAGTGACCGATAAAATTCAATTCTGACTGTAAAAAAAGCAATCTCACTGATATGTACGAATAAACCTTATACATGTGCAGGAAAAATCCATTCAAGCAGGAGATTTCCACAAAAAATGGGCTTTTCCTTAGCTTAATTAGAAATTTGATTACTCACGTGCTTGTTTTACCTTTAGGCGAACGATTTACCTCAAAAACAGCAAAAGCCCAGCAGATGAACATCTGCTGGGCCGCCAATTAAATAATCCCCTGCATACGTAAAATGATTTCCGCTATTACCGCAGATCCAATGAAAGTTCCGAAGAACACAAAGATTGCGACAATGATGCTTCTCCAGCCCAGCTTGGAAAAGTCAGCCCAGTTCTTTCCGATTGAAATCCCTGCATAAGCAAGAATCGGAGTTGCAAGAGCCAGTATATTCACTTGGGTCGTCCATTCTACTACATATTCAGAACCAGGGACTCCTGGAATAGAAACAATAATTCCAATAATGCCGATATATCCAACGCTCGGGATATTACCCGGCACCACTTTTTCAAGAATAAGACCTAGCACGCTAATCACAATTAAAACAAGCATGCCCGGAATCGCTGCAGACGGCAGGATATCATAGCCAATCCAGTTTCCAATCAGTGCTGAAAAACCGAATACCGCCAAAATGAGAAACCACTCTGTTATGTTTTTAAGCATGAATGTCTCCCCCTTTATCCGCATCTGAAGCCTTTTTCTCTTTTCGTCTCATCATGATGGAATATAGCTTCTCCGTAAGAGGCAGCCCTATGAAAATACTTGCATATAGACCTGTTGAAAGGGAAAGCAAGTTACTGGCACCAGCAAAGGCGATAATCTGGGCCTCCATTTCAGGGAATGCAGCAACAAGCGATCCGCTCGCAGCAGCCATCATACTTCCGCTTCCCACACCCGATGCCATCGCAAACGATAGAGGATGGAGGGGAGTAATGGTAGCCAGAAATCCGGAAATCAATCCAAGGAAGGCAGCACCAAACACAGTACCAAAAATATAAATAGCCATTACACCTCTGCCCTCTGGTGAATCGAATCCGTATTTATTCATGATCAGCCCGACATTCGGCTCCCGGCCAACCGAGTGGGTCATACCGATGGCCTCTCTTTTAAATCCGAGAAGAATGGCAATTGGCAAAGCAAATAAAATCGTTCCCAGATTACCAAGCTCCTGAAGGAGTAATGATGGTCCCGCAGCAATGATCGCCTCTATTTGCGGGCCAATCGTAACACCAATTTTTGCAATTAAAAGAGTTACCCCCAATACGATGAGGGGCTCGGCATTTTTAGCCTGTTTTTCCTTAATAAGCGGAGTAAAGTAAAGCCCAAGGCCCAGGAAAAAGGCATAAAGCATTGGCAGTAAAAGGATAACGCCGGCGCCTACTTTAAAACTGATCTGCCCTATTGCTTCTGTGGCTGCCACAAGAACAAGCACAACCGCATGCAAGCGCCAATCTTTTAAAATTTCTGTCTTTTCATTTTTCATAATTCCCCCCCTAGTTTAAAAGATTAATAGATCCTCTCGCAGATTGCCGATGAATCGAGCTTCGCTTTCCCTTGCTCCATCGCCTTCTCATAGAGGCTGCAAACCATTTGCCCCAATGGAGAATCCTCGCTGTAATGACCGGCTGTTTCAGCATATAGATGGATATCCTTATTCATGTGCTCAAGGCTGAAAAGCACATTCTCGTATGTACCTTTAAGGATATTCTCACCGAACACCGACATCACCCGATTATGGGCCGAGCCGCTTTGAATGACTTCCGCCAGCTGAGACCGGCTGACACCTGCTTTTTCCCCCACTGCAAAGGCCTCCCCCAGGCCTGCAGTAATCAAAGCAACTAGCATATTATGGCACAGCTTCGCCACTTGTCCTGAGCCTGAAGAGCCAAGCAGAAAAATATCCTTTCCAACGCTCTCCAGGACCGGGCGAATCTCTGCAATATATCTATCGTCTCCCCCAACCATTATGGTTAACGTTCCGGCATCAGCACCCTTAGGTCCTCCGCTTAACGGACAGTCATAAAAATGGACTTCCCTCTCCTTAGCAGCACTGTATAATTCCTGGGCTGTTACCGGATCAATGGTGCTCATATCCAAGACAAAACTGCGAGGCTTTAAAGCGGCAAAGACTCCGCTTTCTCCCATCATAACATCCTTGACAATACCTGGTCCAGGCAATGAAGAAATTACTAGTTCAGCCTGCCTCCCTGCTTCATATGGAGAGGGCTGGGGAATCGCCCCAAGCTCCTCGCATATTGCCAATGCATCTGCACTTGGATCATAAGCAAAAACCTTATAACCGTTCTTGATTAAATTTTTAACAATCCCTTTGCCCATTGCCCCGCAGCCAATCACACCTATATTTTTCACCTGTCGCCCCTCCCTTCACCTGATGTTATGGTTTAATATAGACCGTTTTCGTATCCAGCCAGAAGTCCAATGCCGTGCTTCCCTGTTCACGCGGCCCGATGCTTGATGTCTTTTTTCCGCCAAATGGAAGCTGGTTTTCATAATGATTGGAAGGGATATTGACATGTGTGACGCCTGTTTCAATTTTACGTACAAAATCAAAAGCCTTTTGAAGGTCATTGGTAAAAATGGCAGATGATAAACCAAAATCCGTACCATTCGCCAGCTCTATAGCTTCTTCATAAGAATCCACTTCCATCACCGCAACCACAGGCCCAAAAATCTCTTCTTTTGCAATCGTAAAATCCTTAGTTACTTTGCTAAAGACAGTCGGAGCAACAAAATAGCCATTTGTTTTATCCCCTTCAGTCAGCTGCTTGCCGCCATATTCGAGAATAGCTCCTTCCTCAATGGCACTATTCACATAATGGAGATACGTATTTAATTGGTGCTTATTTGCAACAGCCCCGTTGTCATAGCCCTCCTGAATTCCATTGCCGACTTTAATTTGTTTCGCTTTTTCTACTAATAGCTCAATGACCTTCTGGGAAATGGACCTCGGCACAATTACCCGGCTTGTTCCGGTACAGCTTTGGCCGTTGTTGTAAAAACCGCTGATGACCACGCTCTGTACGGCTTCCTCCAGATCAGCATCCTCCAGAATAATGGTCGCATTCTTCCCGCCCATTTCAGCCTGCATTTTTCCGCCATGTGCTGTAACAAGCTTGCCAAGGTGGATACCCACATCAGAAGAGCCAGTAAAGGATACGCCTTTGATCTCTGGATTGGTCCCAAGCTCCTCTCCCACGACAGAACCTGGTCCCGTAATCATATTAAGCACGCCCTTAGGCATTCCTGCTTTTTCAAACAGTTCGACAACCTTTACAGCTACAAGAGATGTATCGCTTGCTGCCTTATAAATAATCGTATTTCCCGTAAGCATCGATGGGGCAATTTTATAAATCGCAATTCCCAGAGGAAAATTAAAAGGAGTGACGACCGCAACCACCCCAAGCGGTTCCTGAATAGTACAGGCGAAAGTATTTGGGTCAATGGCAGGGACTGTTTCACCCGAAAGCCGGTTTGCCTCGCCGCTGAAATGCTTAAGAGCCTGAACCGTTGCATCCACTTCTTTGCGGGCAGCCTCAATCGTTTTGCCAACTTCCTTCGTAATGATTTCTGCCAGCTCTTCTTTTTCCTGTTCAAGCAGAAAGATCAGTCTAAAGAGAATATCCCCCCTGCTGATAGGAGATGTTCCTTTCCACTCGGGAAAAGCCTTCTTGGCGCATTGAATGGCTAACTGTACATCGACAGCATTGGACTTCTGAAAATACCCTAATACCTCTTCTGTGTTTGCAGGGTTTATGCTTGGATATGTTTCCCCTGTTACAGATGGAACCCATTCTCCATGAATATAATTGTAATAAGTTTTAACATGATCATTTCCAACAGCAATGTTTTGGCTATTAACCTCTGTACTCATCAAATCTCTCCTTATCTGAGTAATTTAAAATTAATTATAATATTTAGAAAATTACATGTACATGTGTCAATAACCAAATAATCCTGTTGTTTATTGTGACAAGCACTAATTAAGGGGTTAAATAGTCGAAGATTTGAAAGGCAAGCACCATTGCTATCCAATCGTCTTTTTTATTAAAGTCCATATCTAATTGATTCTCTATTTTTTTTATGCGGTAGGTAAGCGTATTGGGATGAATATGCATCTCTTCTGCCGTTTTTTTATGGCTTTTGTTATTGGCAAGGAAGGTTTGCATCGTTTGCAGATATTCAGGCTCCATTTGTAAAAGAGAGCCAATCTTATCGGACACGAATTTATTCAGCAAGCTTCGGTCCGTATTGAGCCAAAGCCTTTCAGCACCAAGTTCTGAATAGGTAACAAAATTTTTGTATTTATGGTTTTTACAGTAGGAAACCGCTTCGGTTGCTTCCTGGTAGGAATCAGCTATTTCTGTTAAAGCTACTTCTCTGCCTAAGCCTATTACAGCCTGTTTGTTTATGTTCATGACCCTCTGAATATCATTTGCCAACTGCAGATCATACTTCTTTCGCTCATTCGCCAGCAGAGCAATTATTTGATCTGATTTAGTAAAAACAATGCTGGTTTCACAATATTTCATTATCTCTTTCTCTAACGATTTGATGAGCTTTTCTTTTTGAAGTATGGACCTGGTATCCCAAAGGAAACCAGACTTGCAATCAATGATCATGCAGGAAATGCGGCTTTTTTCATTCAAGTTGAAATTCTCCAGAATCCTTGCATTCAAGCGGGCACCATTGGTCAGGTCATGAAAAGCCTCTTCTCTTAGATGCATTTCTTTTTCAAAAAGCGTATTCTGTTTGACAAAGTCCAGTGACAAAGCGGTCGCAGCATGCTCCAGAGCAGCCTTCTGTATATTTGTTAAACTTTCAACCGGTACTTTTAGAAGGAAATATCCAAAGAGTTCGTTGGAGCTTATAATCGGAAAAGCATGAGATTCCTCATCAGCTGTTTCTGAATAGATGACAGAAGTCCCCATAATATTGCTGATCGTTTCAAGAATATAAGAAACCCCTCTTCCCTCCAGCAAAATTTTCGTGAATCTCCGGTGGATATCCAGGGAATGGCTCAACTCCTCGTTCTTGCGATTTACTTCCTCATAAAGCTTAGAGTTCATAATCGCAATCGCCGCCTGGTCCGCCACCACCTCCAAAATATGAAAATCAGACTCAGTAAACTGAACATCCTTATCAAAGTTATCCACCACAAGCACGCCGATGCATTCCTCTTTATAAACCAATGGAACGACAATCCCGCTTTTAATCTCCCGCCGGAAAACCCCGTTAAAAAAGTGGACGTAATTCGTTTCAGACATGCGGGTCATATGCTCCCTGAACTCATGCCCAGAGGCAATGACGCCTTTTTTTGTAAGAAAAACCAGCCCTGTCAAAGATTCTCCCGGTTCGAATTTCACCTGGCGCATAAAGCTGGCATCCACCCCGACTCCATGAGAAAAATGTAGCAATCCATCTTCATTTAAGGTATATAGAATCGTAGTATCTGCGTTCTCTATTAAATCAAATGCAGCCTCAACCAGCTTTTTTAATATGTGCTGCAAATCCAGAGACTGGGTCAGGCTCTTATTGATTTCAAGTAGTCTGGAGATATTATCTTGTGTGATGTTCATGAGCTATGCTCCTTTCAAGGTTAAAGGATGGAAAAACAGTTCTATGAATTTATTATAATGGAGAATTTTAGAAAAGGTATTTGGAGGTTTTAGAAAAAATATAACAATATACCTTACCCAACATGAATGGGTAAGGTATATTGTTATTTGCTATACGCATATATAGATCTTTTGTTAATTCTATCTATCCATTAAACAAGTGAACCGGGAATAAAATGGCATCCGGGATGTATGTAATAATGAATAGGATAACAATCAGAATAATAACCTGTGGAAATAGGAACTTAAACATTTTAGGGACGCTTATTTTACCAATAGATGCGGTTACGAACAGGCAGACACCAAGCGGAGGTGTCGCCATCCCGATAGTCAGGTTGACAGCCATTATGATCCCGAAATGGATTGGGTCTATACCGGCAGCAAGGACTAGCGGTAAGAATAAAGGTGTAAAGATAGATACTGCACTTATCGTATCAATAAATGTTCCAGCAATCAGCAGAATCACATTAATGATGAGCAACAGCAGGAACGGGCTTTCCGAGATTCCTCCAAGCATATCAATAATTTGATTTGGGATGCTGTTGAATGAGAGAAACCAAATAAATAAAGCAGCATTCCCAATGAGAAAGACAATTGTAGCTGTTGTTTTTGCTGTACTTAATAAAATGTTCCAAAGAGCTTTGAATTCAAGTTCTTTGTAGACAAACTTACCGACAATAAAAGCATAAAGTACTGCAATTACACCGGATTCAGTTGCCGTAAATACACCTGAGGTAATACCGCCAATAATGATCAGAGGCATGAGAAGTGCTAATATCGCATCTTTTGCACCTGTGATAATTTCCTTAAAGGAAGCTCTTTCTGCTCTAGAACGGTAATTGTGTTTTTTCCCTACAAAGTAACTGTATATCATCAAGCCTATTCCCATTAATAAACCCGGAATGACTCCCGCAATGAATAAATCACCAATAGAAACACTTGCGATTACTCCATATAATATTAGGACGATACTTGGCGGGATGATTGGGCCAATTGTTGCTGAGGTTGCAACTAAACTGGTCGAGAAACGAATATCATATCCTTCCTTGTTCATCGCTGGAATCATCATTCCCCCTATTGCAGCAGCGGCTGCAATAGCCGTACCAGTAAGAGCGGAAAAGAACATACTTGCAAGAACGACTACCAATGCAAGCCCTCCAGGCAAATGTCCAACCAAGGTTTGAGAGAATTTAATTAATCTCTTGGATATACCTCCTTGTGTCATCAATTCGCCAGCAAGAATGAATAATGGGACAGCAACTAGTGTAAAACTGTCGATACCATTAAACATTTTACGGGGAATATTGATTAGAAGTCCTGGGTCCGTAAGCATGATCCCCAAAAAAGAAACAAAGCTTAAAGCAAAGGCAATTGGAACTCTACATAGGATCAAAACGAATAAAAGGACTATTAGCCAGGCCATTTGAACACCTTCTTAACGTGGAAGTATAGCATGAACAAGCTGCTTATAGGCAATGCCATATATACATAACCTTTTTTAATTGGGAGGAACCCTACTATTTGTCCTGATTTCAAGTTATCAGAAACAAGCATTAACCCGTAATAGAAGAACACCCCTATTATAATTAGAACAATTATATAGGCAATCACATTAAAAACCTTTTGTACACTTGCCTTTGCATTTTCCCAAACGTCTACTGTCAAATGTTCAGACCTTTCAAATGCCAGAGCTGCTCCGAACAAAATACTATATACAAAGCTAATCATTACAACTTCTTGTGACCAGCTAAGTGATTGTTTTAAAACGAACCGATAGAAAACCTGTGCTAAAGTAAGAATTACCGTAATTGACAAGCAAAAGGTTATGATAAACTCTAGCAACTTTACAATATAATAATCTATCTTTTTAAGCAGCATATGTTCACCTCCCTCTCTCATGGGATTAATGTGATTTATTTACTTTCCATTTCCGAAATCAATTCGGCTGGGACTTGATCTTCTAAAGCCTTTTTAACGTCTTTTGTTGCTTCTTTAAAAGCTTCACGATCTGGCTCAGTAATTGTAACGCCGCTTTCTTTTAATTCAGCAATAATTTCTTGCTCTTTTTCTTCCAGGAAGTTTCTTTGATATTCCGTTGTTTCTGCTACTGCTTCTTCAATAACCTTCTTTTGGTCTTCGTTTAACTTATCCCAAGAATTGTTGCTCATAATAACAACTGCAGGGGTGTAGGTATGGCCAGTAAGAGCAACATGCTTTTGAACCTCATAAAACTTCATAGAATGAATGGTAGGTAATGGATTTTCTTGTCCATCTACCACCCCTTGATCCAATGCTGAATATAGTTCATTAAATGCTACCGGAGTAGGGTTAGCTCCTAATTCTTTCATATGTGTTTCCCAAACAGGCGCAGGCTGCACACGTATTTTTAATCCCTTTACATCTTCTGGTTTAGTAATTTCTTTCTTGTTATTTGTTAAGTGTCTAAAGCCAACCTCCCAGAATCCCAAACCTTTCATATTGTGCTGATCAATTAAACCAAGGAGCTCTTTTCCTGACTCACCATCAAGTTTACTGTAAACATGTTCACGCCCATCAAAAACATATGGAAGACCAAACAGGTTCATCTCCGGAACTGTATTTGCAAGAGAACTGTCTGCAGCGACAACTGACATATCAATTGTTCCATCTATAACTTGTTCGATTGCCTCCGCTTCACTTCCTAGCGTAGCATTCCCATGAATCTCCACTTTAATTTTGCCGTCCGATTTTTCTTCAACAACTTTTGCAAATTCAGCTGCTCCAATTTGGTATTGGTGTGTATCAGAACCTGAATGAGCTAATTTTAATGTAAGAGCATCTTCACTTTTCCCATTGGAAGAACTAGAACCTGAGCATCCAGTGATAAATGCAGACAATGCTAGAGTTGAGACCATTGCGATTATACTTTTTTTCATGATTTTTCCCCCTTATAGTCCTTGTTTATATAAATGTCGTACACGGCTCGAAAACACCGGTACTTTCTTGCGAACCTCTAAAGTTTCTTCAACATTAATTGAGATTGATAGTGTTTCCTCGGCTTTTTCAGACCCCTGAATTAAGGTATCTCCCCAAGGATTAACAACCATAGAGGTGCCCCCAAATGTTACTCCATCGTAAGCACCCACATTATTGCAGGAAACAACAAACATCTGGTTTTCAATGGCACGTGTAATTTGGATATTCTTCCAATGGTTCAGCCGGGCAAGTGGCCATTCTGCCACTATAAACAATACTTCCGCACCTTCCAGAGCAAGCGGACGGATAATTTCTGAAAAACGCAAATCGTAACAAATGATAACGCCCATCTTAACACCATCAAGTTCAAATATCTCAGGTACTTTCTGGCCGCCCGCCAAATATTTTGGCTCATTCAACATAGGTACCAAATGAACTTTGTCATATTGATAAACTACTTCACCCTCACGGTTTATGACAGGAGCCGTGTTAAAAACCTTTCCATTAACTTTATTGGCAAAAGAACCCCCAATAATATTAACCCTATATGTTTTAGCCAACGTTTGAAGGAATGGGAGCGTATCCTTACCATTCTCATCTGCATGAATGTGAATGTCTTCAAGCGTATAGGAAGTTGTCCACATTTCGGGAAGGACAATCAAGTCTGGTTTAGAATTTTGTACTTCCTTTTCCACCCATGCGCTAACTTTTTTAAAATTCCCCTGTGGATCACCTGGAAGAATTTCCATTTGGTAAATTGATAGTTTCACACTTTATTCCTCCGCATCTAGACGTGTTATAGAATATTCAGCATAAATCTCATCATTTTGAATTTCATCGATGAATGACATTTTAAATGCTGTACCATATTTAAATCCTTCTAATAGAGGTACGGTTCCTGAAAATACGACGATATTTTTCATAGGTACAGCTTTTTTGTTTAAGAAACTCTTAATATCATTTAGTGGAATGATTTCATTTATTTTAGCTCTTTGGTATTCCTTCCATTTACCATCTAACTTCACCTCTGAAGATAAAATTAGATTATCCCAATGGTTAATAACATCTTTTAGTTTCCATGCCTTTTGTGCCAAAGGTTTATCACAAATTTGTTTTGACTGATTTATATCGATTGTTTCAAGGGAACGATCTGTATGATCACTGCCAACAGTAATGAAGACTTCATCTTCTTTGTCTCCAAAAACTAAGACAATTTCAGCTTCACCACTTGATTCTCCGCCAAGCACTTCAATTTCACCAGTTTGGTTCAGGCTGTTTCTCCTAACAGGGTAGAGAGTTGGTATTTCTTTTGGCCTTGGAACTCCAATTTTCTCAAGCTCAACAATATGCTCCATTGTTTTTTCGATATTTCGGCCCGCATAACCTATGCAATACACATGGCTGACCTTTATTTCCCTTTGTTCATTGTTAATCATTAATGGCAGTAGAGTAGTACTCATTTCATACCTCCTATTTTTGATAGCGCTTTCAGCCATTTTTAAAAATTTTAATTTCCTTCGACGATTTCTATAGACTCTTTTGTCTGCAGTAAGTGCTGCTCCATCAGCTTTGTTGCTTGAAGCTCGTCCATTATCTGTAATGCTTCGACTATCTGCGAATGCTCCACAATAACCTCTTCCATACGACCCTTTTTTGCTAAAGCTTGATGCCCTATTAATCTTGTTAAATTATATAAATTCAGCAAAATATCACCTAATAGATGCTGCTCAGCAAAGAAAAGAATCTTTCTATGAAACTTTTGGTCCAATTCAATAAATTCAATTCGATCATTTTTTTCCATTGCTTCTTTTTGCATTTCAATTAAATCATTTAAATATTGAATATGACTTGGCTTAATAACAGGGATAATCCTTTTTAACCCCTCTGTTTCGATGGAAATACGCAAAAAAATAATCTGATCTTTCTCGCTTGGGGTAATTTCCCGCACCTTCAGTCCTTTTCTAGGCACAGATACTAAAAGTCCGTCTTTTAATAAATCTCCCACCGCTTCTCTAACAGGAGTTCGAGAGGTATTTAATGATTGGGCAAGGATTGTCTCTGTAATAACCTCATCGCCTTTAATGTTCCCATTAAAAATGGCATTTTTAATCTCGTCGTAAACAATTTCTTTTGTTGTCTTGGATTTTACAGGGTTCATATTTAGATTACTCAATGTAGTCTCACTCCTATGTATAATGTATACATTACACATAACACAGAATACACAAAAATTTTTAAATTGTCAAACTATTATTTCATTACCTTTTAATTGAGCTTTAGCTAGATCTTCGAATATCTTTTGCGTTAAATCAATTTCCAGTTCTTCATTTATCACATAAAAGCCCGGCTTCCCGTAAAACTGCTCTTGAATTTTGAACCCTCTTCATCTGAAAAATAGCAGCCTCACGGCTTTTCCGGTTGTATCCTGTTTCCTTCCGTGTTCCACTACCTTCAAAGAATAATATAAGTTTAGACTGGCCCTTTTACAGTATCGGTTCCGACAATTGTTTCTCACTTTGATACTCCACTTTCCCAGCAGCCTCCAAAAACCGAGCCATTTTTCTCGTATAAAATTTTTAGCAAAATTCATCTACCAATGCTTTGCACAAATTCAATCAAACGTTTGATTGAATACTAAAAAGACTAGCCCCAGATTCGGAGCTAGTCTTCATACGATGGTTTATGCAGTTTATTTGTTAATTTTTATATTTGTTTGCTAAATTCAGCGGTTTATTTGCTAGTTTCACAAATTTGTGAGTTCAATTGGGCCGAACTGGCGGCGGCACCATTAAGTATCCAAAAATGTCTTCCCTTTCAGCTGATCCAATGTAACAACAAAGTCGTGCAGCAGCTTGTAGGAGTTCTCCATGTCGTCAAGATCAACTACTTCGATAGGTGTATGTGTGTAGCGGGATGGGATGGAGATAACGCCGTTGTGACGCCTTTATTTGTCATGTGGATAGCGCCGGCATCTGTCCCAATCCCCATGAAGACTTCTTGCTGATACGGGATATTTCCTTCTACAGCCACTTTTTCCAGATGCTGAGTAACAAGCGGATGGGCAATCAAGGATTTATCGGCAATTTTGATGCAAGGTCCATTTCCAAGGGTTCTTGTGCCTGTCATAAGGACATCAAAGGTGTCACTGGTTGGCGTTGTATCAAGCGCCAAAGCAAATTCAGGCACCACGGCATTGGATACAACAGATGCTCCTCTCAAGCCAACTTCTTCTTGAACGGTAAACGCACCATAGATGTCACCATGCTGTGCCCCGCTGACACCGATGTTCTGAAGCAAACGGATCAAGAGAGCACACCCAGCCCGGTCGTCCAAAGCCTTTCCGATGACGCGGTTATTTCCGAGTTTTTCGAGTGGTACCTGGTACCCTAATGTTTCTCCGCCAGCACCTCAATACAAGTCAAAATTCCTTTTTTGAGGTCTTCGTGGGACCAGCTTGGAATTTTGCCGTGCTGGATGGCGAGTTCGTGGGAGGCTGGGATATGGATAAATCCAGACGGCGTAATTTTATTATGTGTTTTTGCATAATGCAGGCCCTGGTACATGACATGGTTACATAGGTAGGTTCCTGCTGTGTTAGATACTTCTGCAGGCAGGCCTGCTTCTTTTAAGCGATTGACCATGGCTCGTACAGGCAGCGTAGACATGTAGCCGTCTGCTCCGTCTTCCTGGATCATTTCATCAACCGGAACATTGCCGCTGTTGTCAGAATCTCCATCATTCGTGTTAATCGCGATCCGTTCAGGCGTGATTTTATAGCGGCCGCCCGCAAGTCCCAAAGAAATAACCGCGTCCGGCTGGATCTTTTCAATCTGTTCTAAGAGCAGCTTCCCCGACTTTCTGAAATCGACCGGTAAAATTTCGCCATGAATCTTATATTCTCCGACTTCTTGTCCATTTAGTTCGTCCACAATTCGCTTTGTCGGGTTGATCGTAAAATCAAGAAATGGTTCAAAACCAGTTAGCAATAGAGTTTTCATTATTAAAACCTCTTTCATGAAAGATTAATAGGCCGCACCCTTTCATACGATAGCCCATTTCGTTTTACTTCTATGCCTGCCTTTTGAAGAACCTCCAAAATGGCTAAATTAAAAACAATATGTGCTTCTATGCAGCTTTCGAGCACCTCATCATATACCACTTCATCTGCAGCTTCTGAAATCACTTCCGCTGCAATCCAGTCTGGATATCTCGAAATGCCGATTGTTGAATAAGATGGTGCTACATCCGCCTGCCGGTAAAAATGGATGCCTGGCGCTTCCTCAATTGGAAAAACTGCGGGTAGCCACTGGTTGCCATACTTCCTAAACCGCTCCTGCCAGTATTTATTTTCTTTTTCTATGCCGGTGCCGCTGATATATTGGCTAATCCGTTCAACAACAGCCTCCAGATTTCCCACATGCAAATCACGATAGTTTCCGCTCGATAATCTCCCAATCCCGTAGATTTTGGCACTTGGAAGAAAATATGAAACAGGAAAGCGCGGCGGACTATTATAGCCTGCAAATGGCTGGACCCACTCATGCGCTGGGATGCCGTGGTCATCAACAATTACGTCCGGTGCCCAGCGGCGCAGAATTTCCGGATAAATGTTCGCCTCGCCAAATACCGTTTTTTGGAAACGAACAAGTGAGTACTCCAGCCCAACGGCATTATACCTGGCAGCATGATGTTTCCATTCCGGATGCTCTTCAATAAGCTTGGTAACAAGCTCATATCCATCCGGATTTGCCAGAGGCAGGATCACGAGATTTACATCTTTCAGCCAATCTCCAAACTTGTTATCGGCACGTTCCAATAACTGAAGGACAGCAGGCGTACTCGATACCTCATTGGAATGATGCCCCGCTTCTATAAAAATCGTTTTCTTGAACAATGACATTTTCAAAGGAGAATAAAACTCCTCCCCAGCATCCATAAAACATTCAATAATAGGAATAGCATGCCCCCGGTAGGAGTGGTCCGGGTATAAAATGCGATAGGAATCCTGCTCGGACAGCCAGTGCTGTACATCCGGATGGATATGCCCTTCAGGTTTTTCAAAGGCTTCTACTGACAGGGTGACTTCTTCCTTCCCATTGGTCATGACAGCTTCGGCCAGAGCACCCTTTTCATCAAATCGGATGGAGGTTGTCACCCAATCTTCAAGCGGCTTGTCTACCCAGCTATACACCCGAATATAGGCTTCAGGTTTTTCCCCTTCTCTGACATGCATAAAAGGATGGACACCCCCGGGTGCATTGAATGACTTTCCTTCGAGCTCTTCACCCATATGGGCGAAATAATCCAGTGTATTGAAATAAAGATCCTCATGCAAGGCTTCAAGTGAAGAAATTCGCTCTTCATCAACCGGAAGCTTCCGTTCTTCCTCACTCATCCACACATCGATTTCAATCCGGTCAAACAGCGGCCGTGTGTGGCCCTGGCCTTCTCTATAATCGGCAACTTCTCTGCGAAGCCTTGGCAGCACTTCCTCTGTATAAAAGCGGTAAAAACGTTCCCTGTCAGTTTGGATGATCTGTTCTCTGACAGCACCCTCGCCCGTACGAACGCGAACTGCACTCGAAACAGGATATACATAATGCTTTCCATCCACATATGGCAGCTCAGAAACAGGAACATCCAATGAGCTTACAAAATGCCTCATGCCCCGTTCATCCACACGAAAAACAACATATGTATGTTCCGATTTATCCTCTAACTGATAATTAACGAGTTCCGCCTTCAGACCGAACTCTTCCTCTATAAGCCTGTCTGCAGGGTACATCTCCTGGATCCAGCGAATCGGAAGCTCAAGCCCATTTTCGCTGGATTCCTTCTTCACTTTTATCTCCAGCCCTTGAACAGCTTCGCCAGAGTCCCCCAATTCAGGCAGAACCTCTTCAACAAGCCAATGCAGCGCTGTTTTAAAAGCAGACCGAACTTTTAACGACTTAACTTCAGGAAACAGATCCTTCCACTTTTTCTTTAGCTCCCGGCGGACTTCACCCGGCTCTGATAAAAAAATCTCAATATCAGCACCTGAAAGGTCCTCTGAATCTTTTAAAATTCTATAAGCCATTTCTGTTTCCTGTACATCCTCCCATTCCGCTTCAAACAGCAGCGGAGCCTCCGTCTTTTGCTTTAAACTATATCCCTGTTCCCAGTAGCCAAATGCACCGCCCTCGCTCCAATGCTTCTCCCTTGCAAGATGGTGGGCAGCCGAGCCTACTAATTCCTTTGGTCCTTTTAGCTGCAGCACATTCGGTTCTGTCAGCTCTAAACTGGCACTGGAATCTTCTAAAACCTCCAGCCGAAGCCCTCCCGATGAACGCTCACCTGTTACAGGAAAAACAATGTCAGTAGAATACATCGCACTTCTTGCAGCAAAGTCACATAATCCTTTTAAAAGCTCGGCTGTTTTAACCGTTTCTTCAATACTCACATTCAAATGCAACAGTTTGGATGGGGACGCTTCATTATTTTTACCAACACCAGAAAAGCTCCACAAATCACTCAAACTATTAATTTCAGGATGTGCCTCTTCACCCCTGCCCTCAATCGTCTTGATAAAAACTTGTCCCGCAGCCAGCTTGCCATCTTTAAATTCAATCGTGTCACTTGTCCCAGCGGACTCCTCAGGATCCATCGCAGCTATAAGTTTCAGCAAATCGGATAATTCCGCTTCGCTCTTATAACGAACAATAAGCTCCCAATTTTCAAGTCTTATCTCCGTTTTCACATCCGAATAGATAAAACTCATTTTCACAGCACTGTTACCATGTTCAAAAAAACGAAGGGATAAAGAGGTAGTCTCATATCCCAGCCGGGCACAGAAATCAATTAATCCCTCCGGAGCGAGATGATCCGGCAGGTCTATAAATACAGCGGTTCCATCAATGACTCCATCGTCATTGTTATCACGAAGCAAACCTTCCTTCGTCCATATTGCGAGAATATTATCCACCCTTATTCACCTACAGTTTCATATTAGGGTCAAAACGGTCACGTAGCCAATCTCCAAGCAGGTTAAATCCCAATACAGTCAGCATAATCGCAACACCAGGGAAAGTGGCTGTCCACCATGCCGATGTTACGTAGTTGCGGCTATCTGCCAGCATTCCTCCCCATGATGGAATCGTCGGATCGACACCCAATCCAAGGAAGGTCAGAGAAGCTTCCAACAGAATAAACTCAGCAATATACATCGTTCCAAGTACAAGAATGGAGGACATAACATTCGGTAAAATGTGCTTTCTGATAATTGTAAAATTAGTGCCGCCAATCGCTTTCGCAGCCTGAACATATTCCTGCTCTTTTAGAGAAATAACCTCTCCTCTAATCAGACGCGCAAACCCAACCCAGTAGGTCAGACCCAGAATAATAATGATTTTCCAAATACCCGTTCCAAGTACACTCATAATAACAATCGCAAAAAGCATAAAAGGAAAGGCTAATTGAATATCGGCTATACGCATAATAAAATCATCCAGCCATTTACCAAAATAGCCTGAAATGAGGCCAAGCACTGTTCCGATAACCATGGAGATGATAACGCCGAAAAACCCTACCATTAGTGAGATCTTCGCACCATGGATAATTCTGCTCAATAAATCCCGGCCTACCTGGTCAGCCCCGAGGAAGAAAACAGATTCTCCCGTTTCATCCGCCCAGGAAGGTGGCGCAAGGCGTGAAGTCAGATTGGCTTTGGAAGGATCAAACGGGGCAATCCATTGTGCAAATAGTGCCGCTGAAACACTTAAAACGACAAGGACGATCCCGATCACACCGGCTGGATTCTTTTTGATGAAGTTCCAGATTTTTTTCATAAAAGGCTTTTTGGCCGTAACTGGCTGCTGTTGCGGTGTTTTTTCCAGTTCTAAAGTTGTCATGCTCTTCCGCTCCCCCCAATTTTAATTCTTGGATCAATAAGGGTGTAGCTTAAATCAATGATTAAGTTCACTACGACCATGATGACGGCAAGGAAAATAACGCCGCCCTGAATCACTGGATAATCACGCTGATTGATGGCGTCTATAATTAAACGTCCAATTCCCGGCCACGAAAAGATTTGTTCCACAATAACGGTACCGCCCAGCAGCGATCCAAACTGAAGGCCAAGAAAAGTAACCGTTGGCAATAAAGCATTCCGGAAAGCATGCTTAATAATTACTGCCCAATCACTGATCCCTTTCGATTTTGCGGTTGATACATATTGCTGGTTCATCACTTCAAGCATGGAAGAACGAACAAGCCTTGCCAATATACCTGATAAAATCATGCCAAGCGTAATGGATGGCAAAATAAGATGCTCGAAGCTTTCAAAGCCTGATGAAGGCAGCCATTTTAAATTAACGGCAAAAATCAAAATCAGCATGATGCCAAGCCAAAAGTTAGGGAATGAAATACCGATTAATGAAAAAATACGTCCGAAGAAATCGACGCCTGTCCCTCTTTTCACGGCCGATAAAATTCCAACTGGAAAGGCGATTAGCATCGCTACAGTAATGCCGCCAAACGCAAGTGCCAATGTGGCGCCAAGCCGTTCCATAATCAAGTCCATGACCGGCATGCCGCTTCTAAACGACTCTCCCAAGTCAAACGTAACGAGACCTTTTAGAAAAATTCCATATTGAACATAAATTGGTTTATCCAGTCCGAGATTGCGCCTCACTTCTTCAATTGCTTCTTTTGTCGGCTCACCCGCTGAAAACATGACTGAAACCGGATCGCCAGTCAGGCGAATGGAAAAGAAGATAATCAAAGAAATAGCAAATACAACTAAGATGGTATGGAGCAATCTGCGAATAATATAAGCTGCCATTTTTGTTCCCCCTAAGAAAAGCGCAAGCGCCTTCGGAACAAGCAAAAACCGCTTGTTCCTGCGATGTTCATCCAAGGAAGCTTTCCTTGGTGCCCACCGACAAGCACAAGACGAGCCTCCCGTTCTTTGCCTTTTTGGGAGGATTCGCTTGTGACCTCGAGCGGGTAGGCTGCTTGCGCTAGACAGTTTTCAACGTTCAAAATCTTAAAATTTCTTATTTTATAAATAAACGCAAAAGCCCTGATCCCGGTATTGGATGATTTGCATTCCGCGGACCAGGCACAGCCAGATGCACTCCGGCTCGTAAAATTCTTAAAAGAAAGAGATAGCATGAAGACCATACTATCTCTTTTTAAAGGTCATTTACTTAACTGTTACTTCTTCCAAACGCATACGGTCCTCATGAGGCGGCTGGAAGTTTTGAACACGCTTGTTCACTGCATATAAATCAACCGCAGAATAAAGGTTCAATTCTGGAGCTTGATCGTAAAGAACTTCTGTAAGCTCCTTGAAGATTTTTTCGCGTTCTTCCTGATCAACAGTCGCACGCTGTGCAGCAAGAAGCTCTTCTACTTTTTCATCCTTAAAGGAAGGATTCCATTGCTCGCCTTCGTGATACATTAAGTAAGCTGTATTATCAAAGTCAAGCGTCCATCCGCCCCAGCCCTGGCGATACATATGTCCTGCATTGCCGTTCGGGATTAGGTCAGAAATAAGAGTCGTGTTATCAACACTGTTGATGTTTACTTTTAAGCCAACTTCTTCAAGATAGAAAGAAACAATCTGTGCAATCTCTTTGAAATTTCCGTCGTTACCCGGAATAAATAGGTCAAGCTCTGTTCCTTCGCTCACACCTGCTTCTTTTAATAGTTCCTTCGCTTTTTCAGGATCATATGGGTATGGTTCTAAATCAGGGTTGTTTCCGAAAGAAAGCTCACTTTGGAATGTGCTGATTGGCTTGCCATAGCCGCCAAGGATTTCGTTTATGATTGCTTCTTTATCAACTGCATAGTTAATCGCTTGTCTTACTTCTTTCTGATCAAGCGGCATCTTCGCCGTATCAAAACGCAAAGAGAATGCTGTTGGTGTACCAACTTCCTGCAGTTCAAGGAAGCCTGATTCCTTCACTGTATCTGCCTGGGCAACCTCAACGCGTTTCATAACATCGATTTTTCCTGTTTGAAGCTCAGCAAGTCTTGTTGAAGCTTCAGGGATCACTTTGAAAACAACCTTATCCAGCTTTGGAAGTCCTTCTTTCCAGTATTCAGGGTTCTTTTCCAATACGACTTCCTGGTCACGCTTATAGCCTGTCATTTTGAAAGGGCCAGTACCAACAGGGTTATTATTGAAATGCTCGTCCCCTTTTTCAGCAATATACTTTGGAGGTACAATAACAGCTCCATAACCGGCAAGCTTTGTTAAAAGAACCGGATCCTGTGATTTTAACTTCATGTTAACAGTAAACTCATCAACAACCTCTACACTGTCAATGGATGTATAGTTGGAGTATTGAGGTCCTTTTTGTCCTTCTTCACCCAACAGACGGTCAAATGTGAATTTAACAGCCTCGGCGTTGAATGGCTCTCCATTATGGAAAGTAACTCCCTGGCGAAGCTTGAATTGCAATGTTTTATCATCAAGATATTCCCAGCTTTCAGCCAAACCAGGCTGAATCTCCAAATCTAGATTACGGTCTACCAGTCCTTCAAATACAGAAGTACCGATCGTACTCCAATCCAATAGGAAGGTATCAATCGGATCCCAGTTTTGCGGATCCCCTGAAACGCCAATGACAAGCTCATTATCGCGGCCTTCCACCGGATTTTTTTCGCTGTTCTTGCTTTCACTTGAACTTGATTTCTCTCCTCCGCCTGAACATGCAGACAAAATGAGTGTAAAGGTCATAAATACGGCAAACAATGATAGTAATCTCTTCTTCATTCTCTTTCCCCCTGTAATAATTTAGTTTATTTTTCCCCCATATGGATATGGAAGGTTATAACCAATCTCCTTGGAAATGCCGGCTGCCGCTTCCCAAAGAGGGCCTAAGAAATGATGGACCTTATCTCTTGGAAATGACATTGAAAATCCAGCAATGCTTAATGAGTATGAAACGGTTCCGTACCGATCAAAAATCGGAACGGCTATAGAAACGGTGCCTTCCTCCAGTTCGGAATCACTGTAAGCAAAACCCGTCTCTCTCGTTTCTTTTACCAAATGAAGAACTTCTTCTTTTGATTTAGGTGTTTGGCTTGCATATGGGATAATGGGTTTTTCCAGCACATCTGAAATTTGTTCGTCCGGCAAAAAGGATAGAAGTGTGCGCGTGCAGGCTCCAGCATATAGCGGCGCTTGCCTGCCAACTCGTGTATAAAGCCGGACAGGGCGAGTGCTTTCAATTTTCTCCAAATATATCCCTGCATTTTGTTCCCGAATGACTAGCTGGACTGCTTCATTGAACATCCCCTGAAGATTCTTCATATAAGGAAGAGCAATCCTGCGAATCTCAAATCGTGCGGCAACCCGCTCCCCCATCTCCAGAAATTTAATGCCTAACCCATACCTTTCACCATCAACAACCATGCCATCCTGATGAATGGTCACTCGCTGCAAATACCCGAATTCAGTAAAGGACCTTAAAAGGCGAAAAGCGGTTGCCTTAGGGATTCCTAAGGTCTTTGAGATTTCATCCAGTCTCCAGTAAGGCTTTTCTTCTGTAAAAATTTCTAAGAGATGGAGACCTTTTTCGATTGTTTTGCTCATACTGGTTCTCCTGCTGCAACAGATTTTTTCCCAGCTTCGGTATATAAATGGCAGGACACTGCATGCTGGTCTTCCACCGCCTGAAGGGTTGGCTGATCCGTTGTACAGACATCCATGCAGGAAGCACATCGCGGATGGAATGTACATCCGCTTGGAGGATTCGAAGGGCTTGGTACATCTCCTTTTAAAATAATCCTCTTTTTCTTTTTAAGCGGATGAGGGCTTGGCAGAGCTGAAAGCAGAGCTTCAGCATATGGATGCATAGGCTTATCATATAATCGATTTTTCTCTGCAATTTCGACCATCTTGCCAAGATACATGACGCCAATGCGATCGCAGAAATGTTTGACAACGCTCAAATCGTGGGAAATAAAGATATATGTAAGTCCCAGCTCTTTCTGTAAATCCCTCATTAAATTAAGGACTTGTGACTGAATCGATACATCCAGCGCTGATACCGGTTCATCCGCAATGATCAATTTAGGCTTAGAAATTAAGGCTCTTGCGATTCCAATACGCTGGCGCTGCCCTCCGGAAAACTCGTGCGGAAAGCGTGTAAGCTGTGCGGGTGTTAATCCAACCTGGTCCGCGACTTCCAATAGCCTTCTTTCTCTTTCCTTGCGATCGGCCACCCCGAAATTAATAAGGGGCTCTTCAATAATGTCCCGAACTCTCATTCTCGGATTCAATGAAGCAAAAGGATCCTGGAAAACAATTTGAATATCCTTTCGCAATGTTCTCATTTCACTGTTATTAAGCTCGGCAAGGTTTCGGCCTTGAAAATAGATGTTTCCTTCAGTCGGTTCAAGCAGACGTAAGATTGTTCTGCCTGTTGTACTCTTTCCGCAGCCTGACTCTCCAACAATCCCGAAAGTTTCACCTTCCATAACTTCAAAGGAAACTCCGTCAACTGCTTTTACATGCTGGAGCGTTTTGTTTCCAAAAATGCCCCCTTTAACCGGAAAGTGCTTTTTCAGGTTTTCTACTTTTAATAAAACGTTTTGTTCTTCTGTCATGTTGCAACCACCTCCGACTTTTTCTCCTCAAAAAGCCAGCATTTAACCTGTGAACCCGACTCTGTTTCAAAAAGCGGCGGGGTTTCGTTACAGCGTTCGTGCGCTAAAGTACAACGCGGTGCAAATCGGCAGCCGGCTGGCATATTGCCCGGTGCCGGTACGACTCCCGGTATGGAAGATAAATATTCCTTTTGTTCATCCACATCTGGTAAAGAAGCAATTAACCCTCTTGTATAAGGATGCTTTGGATTGTCAAACAGCTCTACAACCAAAGATTCTTCAACAATTTCTCCTGCATACATCACGATTACGCGGTCACACATTTCTGCTACAACACCCAGATCATGTGTAATCAGGACGATCGACATATCCAGCTGATTCTGGATATCTTTCATCAGCTCCAGAATCTGTGCTTGGATCGTTACATCCAGAGCAGTTGTTGGTTCATCCGCAATCAGCACTTCAGGATTGCAGGAAAGAGCAATGGCGATCATAACTCTTTGGCGCATACCGCCTGAAAGCTGATAAGGATACTCATCCAGAACATGTTCCGGCCTTGGAATCCCGACAAGCTTCAGCATTTCCAACGCACGGGCCCTGGCAGCTTTCTTGGAGACCTTCTCATGGCTTAAAACCATCTCCATAATCTGTTCCCCAATGGTATACACAGGATTTAAAGAACTCATCGGTTCCTGAAAAATCATCGATATTTTTTTACCCCGGATTTTTCGCCAATCCTTCTTGGAAAAATCCTTAAAGTGAAGGTCCCCTAACCGGACATCACCATCATGCCTCTCCACTCCAGGTGGCAAAAGGCCCATCAAGGAAAGTGAAGTCATACTTTTCCCGCAGCCCGATTCCCCTACAATTCCGAGAGTCTCTCCTTTATGAAGATAAAAACTAATTCCGTTAACAATGGCTATTTTCTCGCCATCATCCTTGATCCCAACCTTTAACTTATCAACCTCTAAAACTCTTTGAACCATTATGACACTCCTAACGGTTTCATTTTGTGAAATGCAATTTCATTTTTTGTATAATTTAAATCATATTTAATAATCCGAATATTTTCAATAGTATTTGGCGAAAAAGTTAGATAATTTCGTAAAAAAATTAAGAAATAAGAACTAAAAAGGAAATAACTTCTTGTTATTTCTAATAAGCGGGAACGGTACCAGGTACCTATACCAGTTAGGACAACTGGTATAGGTACCTGGTACTTGTCTCTGAGGTTTTGGTACTAAAATGTTAGAATTTAAAAAATTTGTTATTATATAATTATTCCTAAGAACATTCGGCTTTGCTTTTATGTTCGTAAAGGATATGCACTACAATCACCGGGAGATATCATGGCTAAAATTAAATATCTTGAAATATACAATGATTTAAAAAACAAAATAGACAGCAAGGTATACACGTTCCAGCAGCTGCTTCCTTCTGAAAATACTCTAGTAAAACATTATGATTGCTCCAGAAATACCGTTCGGCGGGCAATTGCCAATCTGGTTTCAGACGGGTATGTCCAAACCATTCATGGGCAGGGCGTCCGTGTGATTTATCAGGAGTTAAAGCAAAAAGAGTATCTGTTTGGAGGCATTGAGACATTTAAAGAGTCTTCGATCCGAAACAAAAATAAATACCGGACAGAAGTCGTCTTTTTTACTGAATTAACAGTGGACGAAGAAATAGAACAGCTAACTTCATTCCCCATAAGTACCGAAATCTATTATCTGCAGAGAGTGCGTTATCTGGATGAAAAGCCTTTGATTATTGACTACAATTATTTTCGAAAAGATATTGTAAAAGATTTAACGAAGGAAATTGCCGAAGATTCCATCTACGAATACATGGAGAATGAGTTAAAGGAAAACATTATTACCACAAAAAGAATGATGACGGTTGAAAAAATAAATGAGCTGGATCAAACCTATCTGAACCTGCAGGACTACAATTGTGTAGCGATTGTAACCAATTTTACCTTTAACGCGGATGGCGTGATGTTTGAATTCACCCAATCCAGGCATACGCCTGACTCCTTCGTGTTTTTCGAGCAGGCACAGAGGATAAAATAAAAAGATCCCCGGCACATGATGGGTGCCGGGGACTTTTTTATGCAGTTGCTTGCTGTATTTTAGCAGCCAGATAAATGAATGTGCTTGCCGTCCAAGTAAAGGATGGATCTCTTAACCCCTCACCTGTAAGGGCATTGAAGTTTTCTGCAAAGCCATTCTGATGAACAAGCTCGCAATATTTTTCACTAACGGACAGCGCTGCCTCTGTTTCGCCGCATCTTTCCAGAGCATCGATGAGAATAAGCGTAGTCGGTGCCCAGATGGCGCCGCGCCAATAGGCATCATCCTGGTAAAGGCTGCTGTCAACCGCTTCTGAGGCAATGCCCCATTCTGTTGTATATTTGTCGCTCTTAATGGTTTCAACCATTTTCTTTCTGGCAGATGCCGGCAGTTTATCTGCGATCAGAAGAGACATAAGCGGCAGGTAACTCTCGCTTTCGATCACTTCACCTGTAGACATGACACGCGCAGCAGGTAAATCATCCACAAGGAAGTAAGAACAAAACAGGTCTGTCAGCCGTTTTGATTCCTGTTCCCAATAGCTCTTCTCTTCTGATTTCCCCAGCTTTTCAGCGGCCATTGCCAGCATATCCATATCCTTGATTAGAAAAGCAGTCAGGTCTGGAGAATCAATAATATTGGCATTTCTGAACACTGTACTATTATCCTGGCCCGAATCATTGCCGTGATGATATTCCGGAATACCATCTTCATTAGAATCCTTATAAGTCAGATAAAACTGGACCTGTTTCTCAATTTGACGGTAAATGGCCTCAAGCTGCTCCGTTGAGAAATCCATTTTTTCCATCATTTTTGTATAAGCCCAGCCGTGAACAGGCGGTTTGGCAAAGTTCCAGCGCATGGTGGAGTCACTGAGAGAACCAGGTATTTGCCCAAGCTCATCCTGATAATCAAACAGGACAGCCATTTGATCCCAGGCCAATTGATTATCCACTCCAGCTAATGCGATCGCATTGAAGCAATGATCCCAGCTCCACGTTCCAAGGAAATAGTTATTGGAAACAAACATCGTATCGCGCTTCAAGTAGCCTTCCGGTTTAACAAAAGAAGACCAATTAATGTAGGCAGCATTGATTTGTGTATCCTTATATTTTTCTGCTGCCTCTGGCAATTTGCTGCAATAGTCATCAAACGCTTTCCTGCTTTTTTCAAGTGATTGCTCAAAGCTGTATTCATGTTCAGCAGGCTTCCCGCCATGTGTAGGAAGGTCCTCGATCACACATAAAAATCCGCTTCCATCGATAGATGAGATATCAATGGCGGACTGATTTTCCGCTTCATTCGTGCTCCCTTTGCTATCCATGTAAACATCCTGATTTAAAGCAACTGAACCGTTAGGGCAGAAAATCATGAATTTGGTTAAGTTTTTATAGCTGTTTACAATGCAGTATTCGCTGCCTTTTTTACCCAATAAATAATTATATTCAAAATTGTAGACAGGCTGTGTGTCCAGACGCAGTCCAGTATTTTCCCCTGTCCCTTTAATCATAATTTCCGCATCACTGTCAAAGCAGATAGAGATTTCCCCGCCTGAGAAACGCAATGAAATCTGATTATAGTCTGCTATGTATTCGTAATCAATGGGTGCTCCGCTGACAGTTGGAATCAGCTTTAACACATTCATATGGCTTCTTGACTTACCTCTTAATGAGTTTAAATAAAGGCCTGTTTTCAATGCCTCCTCATGCTCCTGAAAGGCAAGAGCCATATAAGAGCCATAATAGCTTAACGGTGTTTTGGTTATATCCATGATAGCCGGACACTCCTTAAAATTTTTTCAAAATTCATTTGTATATACAAGTAAAGTATATTATACTGAACTTGTTTAAACAAGTTGGCCTTAAATGAAAGCCATTACATAGCGAGGTGTTTACCATATGTCAAAATTAAATGAAAACGTTTCCTCCATTATCGAAAACGTCGGAGGGGCAGAAAACGTTGTAACCGCAACACACTGTGTCACCCGACTTCGATTAGTGCTCGATAACGAAGAGCTAGTCGATGTGAAGAAATTGGAAGAAAATGAACTTGTAAAGGGAACCTTCTCAGCAAGCGGCCAGTTTCAGGTTATTATCGGACCTGGACTGGTTGAAAAAGTATACGCCGAGTTTGTGAAACAAACAGGCACAGAAGAAGTATCTTCAGAGGAATTAAGAGAAATTACGTCTAAAAAGAAAAACGTCATTCAAAGAGGCGTTCGAGTTCTGGCGGACATTTTTATCCCGATCCTGCCGGCCATCGTTGCAGCCGGTTTACTAATGGGATTAAACAATGTCCTGGCCAATCCTGGCATTTTTTATGAAGGAAAATCCGTACTCGATGTCCATGCAGAATGGTCCGGCTTTGCAGGAATTATTAATCTGATCTCCAATACCGCCTTTACTTTCCTGCCCGCACTCATTGCTTTCTCTGCAGCAAAGAAATTCGGCGGAAACCCTGTACTGGGAATTGTACTTGGCCTTATCATGGTTCATCCTGAACTGATGAATGCATATGCATTTGCATCTGACCCGGGCTCAGTAGAAAAATGGAATCTGTTTGGATTTGAAATTGCAAAAGTAGGCTACCAGGGGCAAGTTATCCCGGTTCTGTTTGCAGCGTATCTGCTTGCAACACTTGAGAAGAGTTTAAGACGAATCATTCCGGAAAGCCTGCAGCTATTAGCTGTTGCGCCGATTGCCCTGATCATTACGGGGATTGCGACATTTACAGTCATTGGACCTGTTACCATGACGGGAGCCAACTGGATTACAGATGGTATTTTATACTTATTCGATGTTTCACCAGTATTGGCAGGCGCTGTCTATGGATTAATTTCACCGCCGCTTGTTATTACCGGAATGCATCACTTATTCCTGGGTGTAAACCTGCAAATGGCAGGCTCACTAGGCTATGTAACGCTATGGCCGATCGGCGAAACCGTTACTTTAGCACAAGGTATCGCAGCCTTAACCATGTTCTTCTTAATAAAAAATAATAAAAAGCTAAAAAGCGTATCCCTTTCTGCAACCGTTTCCGCTTGGCTGGGCATCACAGAGCCAGCCATCTATGGAGTTAACCTGAGATTCAGATACCCATTTATCGCGGTCATGATTGGAAGCGCCATTGGAAGCGCATACCTTGCCTTTATGGATGTAAAAGCCACCTCTGTAGGTGTCGGCGGAATGCTGTCATTCCTATCTGTATTCCCGGAACACTGGGGTTCTTATTTTACTGGAATGGCCATTACCGCCGTTATCACAGTTGGATTAACATTGCTGTTTAGTAAAGGAAAGATGTTTAAATCGAAGGAAGTTGAAACAGAAGTGAAGGAAGCAGCTTAAGAGTTTGAGAGAGCCCGGGAGACTGGGCTTTTTTTATGGGATTGGCGGTGGAGGACCAAAATTTGATTCAATGGGACTAATTGGACCGGTTCCCCACCATATATTTGTATATTTTTAATGAACTGTTTGATAAAACACTAAAAAACTAACCTGCAATTCCGGGCTAGCCTTTCTTAAAAATAATTTATTCGCTAAATTCTTCTGTTTATTTGTAAGTTTGAGCGATTTGTTCGCTAATTTACTAAATTGTTCGCGAGTTCCTGCTGTTTATTTGTAAATTTCAAATATTTATTCGTAAAGTTCACAATTTGGCCTGGAATACGCCCGGCAACGAATTAAGAACATCTTCCCATTAAACCAGCTTATGTAGCAAGAACTCATGCTGGTTGCACTATTCAATCAAACGTTTGATTGAACTCTATCTAGTAAAAAAACTAGCTCAGCAAAACCGAGCTAGTCTTTCATTCTTCTATTTATTAAAATCAACCTTCTCTTCTAACTCCCCAAATTTAACGGATGTCTCACGCGGCTTTGTTTCGGCAATCACTTTCCCATTCCTTACTGAATACCTAACAGCCGCCTGCTTCCGAATCGCTTCATATTCGTTTTCAGCATCCAGTACGATTAAGTTGGCTGTTTTTCCTACTTCAATTCCGTAATTTTCTTCGATATTCAACGTCTTGGCACTGTTGTTAGTAATCAAGTCAAATGAATTTACGATTTGCTCATAGCCCATTAACTGTGTCACGTGGATTCCCATATGCAGGACCTGCAGCATATTCCCTGTGCCCAGCGGATACCACGGGTCGAAGATATCATCATGGCCAAAGCTGACGTTTAGCCCAGCTTCGAGCAGTTCTTTTACCCGTGTAATCCCTCTGCGCTTCGGGTACGTATCAAAGCGTCCCTGCAGGTGGATGTTCACGAGCGGGTTAGCCACAAAGTTAATGTTTGAAAGCTTTAACAGTCTGAATAATTTGTAGGTATACGCGTTATTATAAGAGCCCATTGCCGTTGTATGGCTGGCAGTTACCCGGCTGCCCAATCCGCGCTCATAGGCTTCCGCTGCAACTACCTCCACAAAGCGAGATTGCTCATCATCAATTTCATCACAATGGATATCGACAAGGCGGTCATATTTTTCAGCCAGGTCGAAAGCTGTTTTCATGGAAGAGACACCGTACTCTCTTGTGAACTCAAAGTGCGGGATGCCGCCAACAACATCCGCGCCCATTTTTAATGCTTCCTCCATCAGTTCGGCACCGCTCGGATAGGAGTTGATTCCCTCCTGCGGAAAGGCCACAAGCTGCAGATCCACATAGGAGGACATTTCTTCTTTTACTTCCAAAAGGGCCTTTAATGCGGTTAAACTCGGATCCGTTACATCCACATGTGTACGGACATGCTGGATTCCCTGTGCAATTTGCCACTTTAAAGCGGTTATCGCTCTCGTTTTTACATCTTCATGCGTCAGTGTTTCTTTTCTCTGTGCCCATCTTTGGATGCCTTCGAATAAAGTCCCGCTCTGATTCCACTCCGGCTCCCCAGCCGTCAGGGTTGTATCCAGATGAATATGCGGCTCGATAAAAGGCGCTGAGACAAGGGATCCTTCTGCATCAAGTGTTTCCTGTCCCGCTGCCTCCACTTCCCCTTGTGAAATGTCATGGATTTTTCCATCCTGTATCGCTATATTCCATAGGCCATCTTTTCCTCTAAGCTTCGCATTTTTAATAATCACTTCTTAACTCACCTTCTCTGACTGTACTCTTAGCTTGTAATTGAGCAACCACTTTTGAAACCAGGACAAACGTTACAGCTGAACCTAATAGCGCGTTAACCGGCGGAATCCCCGGCACGAGATTCGCAATGGCTACACCAGCTACCCATGCAAGAATGGCTACCCAATTGACTGCCTTAAACTTCATGTCTGCAAACTTCTTATATTTTCCGCGATTTACGATGAAATAATCTGCTAAAATGATTGCCCCGATTGACGGTAATGTGGACCCTAAGATTGTCAGGAAGCCAACGAAGTTGTTATACAGCCACATTGCTGCAAGTGTTCCGACGATTCCGTTGAAGATGACAACCTTGCTCTTTGAGATTTTCAAAATGCTGGCAAAACCTAATCCAGATGCGTATAGCGCGTTATCGTTCGTTGTCCAGATGTTTAAGCCAAGAACCAGAATCGCTGGAAGAATCAATTTTTGGATGAACATCACTTCTGAAATATCAGATTGTCCTGTTGCGATCGCACCGATTGCTCCGAAGATGAACATGACTGAGTTTCCGATAAAGAAGGCAATGACTGTTGAAACCACTGCTGTACGTTTCGTATTAGAAAAGCGTGCAAAATCCGGTGTTAATGTACCTGCGCTGATAAAAGAACCGACACAGATTGTTAATGCTGCTGCCAGCCCAATTGCTTCAGCCGGCTGATATTGCATTAAGCCTTCCAACCCGCCTGCTGTTTCTGTTGCTTTAAAGACTGAGAAGCTTCCCAGGATCGTGATTAACGGTACCGCGATAAAGCTTAGGATTGCCAGTGCCTTCATTCCGAAGAAGGCTGTTGCTGTCATTAACAGTCCTGCGACTAAAATCAGCATATTCGCATCAAGTCCTGTTACTTTTTGAACCGGTAGAGCAAACATCGCTACCCCTACTCCAAACCAGCCAACCTGTGTGGCAGCCAGCAAGAAGGAAGAAAGATACGACCCTTTTTCACCAAAAGCGTAACGCGTTAAGAGGTGTGTTGATAAACCTGTCTTTGCAGCAATATAAGCAAGTGCTCCTGTATAAGCCCCCAAGATTAAGTTGCCTGCCAGGACGATTCCGATAAATTGCATAAACGTTAACCCTGTTCCAAGTGTTCCGCCTGACCACATGCTTGCCGAGAAGAAAGTCAGACCGAGCATCACCACAAGCATTTTCCAAAAACCGCTGCGATGCCCCTGTGGTACCGCCTCTAACGAAAAATCCAAATCTACTTTTTTCATACCAATTCCTCCAATCAATTTTTGAAACTGGTACCGAAGGATTTCTTCGATATTAATAGACGGTGGAAAAGAAAAAGGCTTCTCGCCGTTTTCCGACAAGAAGCCTTTTTCCTCATGAAGAACCCCTGGGCAGGATACACCTAGCCCATTGGTTATCATAAATTCCGCTGTCCTTGTCAGCCTCACGGGACTGAATTAAAGGTACCAGTATTTAATTGTTTACTATTATTTCAGAAAAAGAGGAGAGTGTCAATTGTAAATGATTGGATCGAGATCAGAAATAAAGGTGCCGACCCTATCAGCACCCCATGTCTTACTTTTCTACAAATTGATACATATACTCCATCGCTTCAGGCAAGGATTCTCTCCATACTTTCCATTCATGGTCGCCATCCACCACTCTGAATTCAACCAGATCCGGCTGGTGTTCTCTTAGGTTCTGGTAAAATACTGCAGCATGGTAGGCGATGTCGAAAGTATCATGATCCCCTGAGTTAATGTATAAAGGAACCTTAATGCCTTTTTGCTTATAGTCATCAATATATTGTGTGTAGTTCAATTCAGTCCACTTTTCAGGATCATATTGGCCATCCTTTTGATAAGTAGCATGCCTTCTGCCTGAAGAATGGCTCGGCGGCTGCGGCACATAAACAGCAGGGCTTAACGCTGCACCTGCAGCAAACATTTCTGGATATTTTAAAATAAAGTTAACGGTTCCATACCCTCCAGCAGACAAACCTGCTACTAAGCGTCCTTCTTTTTCCTCAATCGTTCTCCAGGTTTCATCAATATGGGGGATCAAGTCATTCATGAATGCTGTTTCAGCTGCTTCATTATAACCATTAACCCACCAGCTTTTGCTGGCTGGCATAACAATAATGGATGGAGGGATAACCCCCTGTGCGATCATCTTATCAGCAGTTTCTTTTACATTGCCGCTATCAACCCAATTATGTTCATTCCCGCCAGAACCATGCAAAAGGTAAAGAACAGGATATTCCTCGCCGGAAGTTTTATAATCGGTCGGCAAGTAAATGTTGTAATTATAGTCGCGGCCCAGCGTTTCTGAACTAAAGCTTTGGTGAATGATTTGGCTGTTGCTCGACTTTGGCGGTGTGATATTATCCGCGAGAGAAAGACTGGGGATCAACATGGCCAACAATAAAACAAATATAAACATTGTTTTTCTTCTAAACATGTATAGGCCTCCTAAAACGATTTTTCGCTCCGCATATTTCACTGCAATACTAGTAATAATTGATATTTTTTTAAAAAATCTATCCTGCTCTTATTCCATTCGGGATAAAATTCTCTATTCCATAGGAATTTCCAGCTTGAACAGGTGTTTCCTTTTGATTAGTTCGGGTATATCGGTCACAATCTCAGGTTTATCGGTCAGATTTTCATTTTTTCGGTCACTTTTTCAATATATCGGTCAGTTTTCGATTTTATCGGTCAGATTTCCAATATATCGGTCACTTCGCGTCGCATCAATTTTTCAGCATTCGCACGGTGAATATACGATTCGAACTGCGATTTTATCAACAAAGCCTTTATTAGTAAAAAGCGAATCGAAGCCCATCTAAAAGACTCCCTTTATTCCGCCGTCCCGCCATTATTTTTCTGGACAACCTTCAGGCCTGATTGCATATCGGAAGCGAGAATGTAGTTGCGGTCAATAAATACTCCCCAAATATCTGCATTTTTAGGAACATAAGATCCGATTTCCACCGGTTTTGAAGGATCAGTAATATCCACCATTCGAACACCATCTGAGTAATGGGATAGATAAAGGGTATTGCCTACCACTTTCGGGTCATGAACGGTATAGCGCCCGGCTGCCCTTTCACCTGCTTTTATTTGTGTCGCTGAATTAAAGGATCGGTAGTCCCCAATCAGCACAGGATTGCTCTTGTCCTTAATATCATACATGCGGACATAGCCCCATCCTCTTTCAAACCCTGGGTCACTAGGATCTGGATTGAATACCTCTCTATTCTCTATTAACACTGTGCCGCCCTTGGCAAGTGCAACAGAATGCGCAGCCCCCTGAACATTCCGCTCAAAGCTTGTCCTGCCGATAAGCTCGGCATTTTCAGGCGAGGAAATATCAAAAATCAATGTTCCCATATCCCAAAATGAAACATAGGCATAGTTCCCGGTCACATCTGTCATCACACTGTGTGCGAACGCCCTTCTATTCACACCATCACGGTCTTTAAAGTATGCTCCGCTATAAGTGGATTCAAGTTCAGAAGGATCCCATTCAAATACCGGAGTCGGTTTCGCTGGATCAGTGACATCCAGAATCACAAAATCCTGCACTTCGCCCTGCGAATAGTAATTAGCATTCGAGTTAGCCGTCAGCAGCAGGGTTCTGTTTCCTTGAGTTGTCAAATAAAGCTCATGGGTTCCCGTTACGGATTCCGGCAGCTCCCAGAAGCCCAGCTTCTTTGGAGATAACGGGTCGGAAACATCATATAAAACGGTTCCTCCCCCAACCGTATTCCGGCTCCATTGCTGAACGGACACCGCTGCAAGATCCCCTTTAAAATAAGGTGTACTTACTGATTTGACTACGACCTTTTCCTGCCAGGTTCCAGGTCGATCATCCGCAAATGCAGAGACTTCAACCGGGCTGGACGGATCCTTCATATCAAAAACCCTAACCCCTGTTGAGTTTTGTGCTTTTGTCGCCACATAGGCAAATCCTTTATGAGCGTATACATCGGCTGTCCGGTTATTCACCCCGTCTAGCCCGGCCCATGGAACAGCTGCTACTTCCTTCAGATTCTCAACATTTTTACCGCCTTCAATGACTGTAATGGGATTCACTTGCCCATACCCTTCAACATCCTGCCACTTGCCATCCCCTTCATCAGACAGCTCATCGTGCGCAGACACAAGTGGTGCCCCTGCTAAAAAAAATGCAAGGCTTCCTGCAAGCAATGATTTTTTCTTCATACATTCCCTCCTGACTAATCTGACTATTTAAAATAGATTGAATATTGGATACAATGTGGATTATTCTACCTTTTACACAATACTACCTTTATAAAACGGGAAAATAAGTAAGAAGAATCAGTTGAATTATCGGGGTATAGTCCTTTAGAAGGATGGAATCAGGAACCTTAACGAGGGGGAAATCGACATGTTCTTCTCAAATTTCCCAGGAAAAGATTTTGTTCTACAAAGTTAAACAGCAAATGAGTAAGCGAGAGGTTCTTTCCTAAATCAAAAAAACAGAGTCAGTCGCCCGAAGACAATAACTCTGCTTTTATGCTTATAGCCAAATCACCGATGGCAACTTCTTTAAGATCTGTGAAACAAGAAAATGCGGGTGGTACCTGGTACCTTAATTTATTTTCTCCCCCAATGCTATTTCGGGACGCATCTTTCCATACCCTGTTGCGTGTTCGAATGCACGGCCGATTTTTAGAACTTCGAAGTCTGCCCGATGCGGTCCGACGATTTGGAGGCCAAGCGGGGTTCCGCCTGAAGTAAAGCCGCTTGGAATCGAGAGGGATGGATTGCCAACAGCAGAAATATAGTAGCAGGAGCGCATCCAATCAATGTAGTTCTCCATTTTCACTCCGCTGATCTGCACAGGGTATTCAAGGTTTACATCAAAGGCGGCAACCTGGGTTACCGGGAGAATGAGTGCGTCATATTGGGTAAAGAACGCACGCATGCGATTGTAAAGAAGCGTGCGGAGCCTCTCAGCACGGCCGATATCCGGACCACTCAGGTTTCTGCCCTTTTCGATATTCCAAATGACACTCGGCTTTATTAACTCACGGAATCGGTTAAAGATTTCGGAATAGGAAAGTTCGAACTCCCATGCACGGAGCACCTGGAACACTTCCTCCGCTTCATGCAAATCCGGGCACGCTTCTTCCACCTGACACCCCAAGTCCTGGAAGACCTTCACCTGTTCCTCAAGGTTGCTTCTTACCTCCGGCTCAACCGGAAGGATGCCTCCAAAGTCAGTGGAATATGCGATCCGGAGCCCCTTTAAATCAGGCTGAACCGGCTCAAGAAACTTTTCACCGGGTTCCTCAATCGAAAGCGGTGACCGATTGTCAGGACCGGAAATCACGGACATCATGAAAAAGGCATCATCCACACTCCGTGCAATTGGACCCTGAACCCCAAGAGGAGAATAGAGGGCCGCTTTCGGAAGCGGGATGCGGCCGGGAGACGTTCTCAGCCCAACCACGTTATTAAAGCAGGCAGGATAGCGCAAGGAACCTCCCATATCGCTTCCATCCGCAAAGGGGATCATGCCGCATGTCACGGCTGCAGCTGCTCCCCCGCTGCTTCCGCCCGCTGTTTTGCCTAGGTCGTAAGGATTTCGTGTAGCGCCAAAAACCTCATTAAAGGTATGGGCCCCTGCCGCAAATTCCGGAACGTTTGTTTTACCAATGACAATGGCTCCAGCACTGCGCAGTCTTTCGACGATCAGGTCATCCTCACTCGGATAATGGTCGCGAAGCGCCAGCGAACCGCTTGTGGCAGGAAAGCCGATGGCATTATGAGTATCCTTTATGGCAATCGGAAGACCATGAAAAGGCCCAACCGGTTTGCCAGCTTCCAGCGCCTCATCCGCTTTTGCAGCTTCCTTTAAAGCCACTTCCTCATTAAGGGAAACAATCGCATTTACCTGCGAGTTCACCCGTTTAATTTGTTTGATGTGTGCTTCCATTACCTCACGAACGGATAATTCACGTTCATGGATAGCCTTGGCAAGATTTTGGGCAGAAGAAAAGCAAATGTCTTTATCCATTTCACAACAGCTCCCCAGCAATTTTATTTTCCCACTAAAAAATCCCCCTCCAATCTTTCTCTAAGCTGAAGGGGAATTAGTTTGCGAGTATTTTTCCAGTAGTCTCTTTTATTCAGACACACTGCCTTTCGACTTTTCAAGAAAAAGAACAACGGCAATGGTAATGGCTACACACAACACAATCTTTATTAAGCTAAAAATAGGCGCGAACAATACAGCCATACCAATTACAAAGGCAACTAAACCATACAAAGGCTTTTTAAGGGCAAACTGGCCCAGCACGCCTCCGTAAATGGCAGGAAGAATAAATTGAAGCGCATTTTGCACAGATTGCGGGATAATGGTTAGGATGTAAGAACCGCTAAGTACCACAGCGATAACCACAACAATATTCGTCAAAGAGGCTACAGCAATTCCGAGCGTGCCTGCAATCTCTGCTTTTTTCGTACCCGGGTCAGCTCCTACTGACTCTTGAGCCGCAGCTGAACAAGGCATGCACATATTGGCGATGTTCCCGGTCAGAAACGCAATATAGGTTCCGGACTTCCCCAGGACCGGGTAATAGGTGATTGGCTCAAGGAACCACATAATCCCAATAAAAGCCGCATACCCGATGAGTCCGCCAATAATGGCTCCCCAGCCTGGATGATAGCCTAATATAAATGAAAAATAGATGGGCGGCACAAACGACATAACGATCAGCATCCATAGGGTTGATTGCCCCCAAAAATCGGCTTTGCTATGGAATCCCTGCATGCCCATAGCGGATTGTTTCACCTCGATATTTACTTCCGTCACTCCAGCTTTAGTCGGTACAGTCATGATACATCCCCTTTCTTATATGAGTGTAGTCAAATAGCTAACGGTCAGAGCAATCACGAGAGAGATTCCAAGTGCCCATTCCTGAAGCCACCGGATTTCCCGTTTTCTTGCAAATGATAGAATGAACATCATCGATAATCCTGCAACAATCGCTGCAACGGATTCACTATACCCTTTCACCATTTGCTGGCTGGCAAGATAAGCAAATGCACCCAGCATCGCGGCTGTCGAAACAATCGTCATCATTTTGGCATTTTTACTGACAATTTTCTTTTCCACTTTCCCAAGCGACTTTGTAGCCAGAGCGGTGAAAATCAGCCAGCCTGTCCCGCCAAGACACATGGTCCAAACGACGGTTGTAAATGCCTTTAAGCCAAAATCAGGGGAATTTAAGTCAACCCCGTAGGCATTGGCACCGATCCCTGCTGCGGTCAATTCGGTTGCAGCAGAGCCGATGATCCCGATCCTCATCAAGGTAAACGGACCTCCGAGAACGGCAATAAGAGAAATAATAACGATCGCAATGCCGAATGAGGGCCCTAAACTGCTGATGAATCCTGTTCTCAAAGCTCTTTTGGTTTCATCCTTCGTCATTCCGATATTCGGTGCCGTTTGGGTAGCAATTCTGATAAAAACAACTGCTTGAAAGATGACAATCGCCACAACAATGCTGGCGAAAATCCATACCGGTGCACTATTGGCAAACCTTAAAACCTCATCCATACTTATAAACCTCCTATTGTTTTGGCTATGTTAAAGCTTTTTGTTGACTTAGCACCCTGTTGATTGGAGCAGAAGGTACGAGATCCTCGAAAATGCATTCGCATTTCCTTCGTGCGGTGTTAATACAAGGAAGCTTATTCAAAGTCCTGCGGGAGAAGCGTGTCAACGGGAGACCCCGCAGGTGCGAACGCACCGAGGAGGCTCCCGGACCGCCGCGGGTTCGCTGAGTGCCTGCAGCGGAAATCAACAGGCAAATTTAACAGAGCCATTGTTTTAATTGGACTGAACTTCAGCAGCCATATTTTCCACAGCCGTTTCACTAGAAAGATAATTGAATACAGCTGAAATAAATACCTTGCCAATATCAATCATTGAACGTTCATCTACATCAAAACGGGGATGGTGATGCGGAAATTCCTCTATCTTTTCTGAATTTCCCCCTACAAAGAAGAACGTGCCCGGAACCTCCTGCAGGTAATAAGCAAAATCCTCCATCCCCATTTGTGCGGGCATTTGAATGACATTCTCTTTACCGAAAAGTTCTATGGCCAGCTTTTCAATTCGCTTCGTTTCACCCGGATGATTTTTCACAGCGGGATAACCTCTCACATATTCATACTGGGCTGTTGCTCCAACTGCTTTACAGGTAGAATGGGCAATTTCCCCTATCAAGCTTTCAATCATGCTGCGGACATCTTCATCAAAGGTCCGGACCGTACCAGTGATTCTGGCCTTGTCAGGGATGACGTTAAATCCTGTACCGCTGTTAAAAGCTGCTACAGACACGACCGCTGTTTTTACAGGATCCACTTTTCTTGCCACTACCTGCTGCAGATTTGAAATCAGCTGGCTTCCAGCCGTAATTGGATCTATAGTCAAATGTGGCGTGGCAGCATGTCCACCCTTGCCAAAAATATGAATCTCAAATGTATCGCCTGCTGCCATGGCATCCCCTTCCCGAACACCAACAGTGCCCGCAGGATTCGTTGACCAGACATGGGCGCCATAGATGACATCTGCACCATCAAGACAACCGTCCTCAATCATGGACTTTGCCCCTCCTGGGATTACTTCTTCTGCAAATTGATGAATAAAAAGGACATTTCCTTCTATTTCATCTCTGACCTCGGATAATGTTTTCGCTACTCCAAGAAGGGCGGCTGTATGGATGTCATGTCCGCAGGCATGCATAACCCCCGATATGCGGGATTTATACTCTGCTTCATTTTCCTCCTGGATTGGCAAGGCATCAAAGTCGGCACGCAAAGCAACGGTTTTACCAGGCTTGCCGCCTTTCAATAAACCGGTTACCCCTCGGCCGCCGACATTTCTCCTTACCTCGAGCCCCAAGCCCTCCAGGTAGGCTGCTACTTTTTCTGGTGTATTTACTTCATGGTGGGAAAGCTCCGGATACATGTGGAGATCCCTCCTAAAGCTGACCATTTCCGGATAGATTTCTTGTAATCTTTCAAAAAGCTTTTCGATCATATCAATCTCTCTCCTCTACTCTTACAAAATATTGTTAATAGTCCGTAAATTATAAATGGTAAAAAGATAGAAAAGCAGCTTAACCTAAATCTCCTGCTTTTCCGGTTTTTTACACGCCAGGTTCCGTACGACGTTCAATAATAAATCACAGCCTGCTTTAATTTCTTTTTCACTGGTATATTCTTCGGGACAATGGCTTTTCCCGCCCTTGCTTGGAATGAACAGCATGCCGATATCAGTCAGCCCGCTGAGCATGGCTGTGTCGTGCACGGCGCCGCTGTTTAATTTTAGATAATCAAATTGATGCTCTTTTGCTGTTTCCTCAATTTGGTTAATGATGCGGGATGATAGCTTAACGGTATCGGATTCCCCAACAAGCTCAATCGTACTCTTTAGCGAGTGCTCCTCAGACACCTCTTTCACTCTTTCAGCCAGTGCATTGGAAACCATTTGGACTCCCTCGGCTTCAACATCTCTGATATCCACATAGAATTCAACTTTTTGAGGAATGACGTTTGGTATATTTGGCTTGCACTCTATTTTCCCTACTGTCGCGACTGTCGTAGGCAGGGCTGCCTCCCTGGCTGTTTTTCGAATATGGAAAATGACTTCAGCTGCCCCCGCCATCGGGTCCGACCTTAAATGCATCGGAGTAGTCCCTGCATGATTCGAATCTCCATCAATCGTAATCTTGTAGGTTCTCATTCCTGCAATAGCCTGGACGATTCCAATAGATTTTTGCTGGCTTTCAAGCACCTGCCCCTGTTCAATATGCAGCTCGATCATTGCGTCGACTTCCCCTTTTTGGAGAATGTCTCTTTCAGCATTTTCAATGGCCAGCCCAAAATCCTTTGCTTTCTGGTAAACAGATATCCCCTCAGGGTTCTTGATACTCTCTAATTCTTCCAGATCATACTTTCCTGCACAAACCTTGCTGCCAAGCATGGTAATGCCAAAATTGGAGCCCTCTTCCTCTGCAAAGCTGACTAATTCAATCGGCTGGCTTAATTCAACTTCTTCTTCCTTTAAAACTCTTATAATTTCCAGCGCAGCCAGAACGCCTGTTAATCCGTCAAATTTTCCGCCGTTTTTAACAGTATCATGATGGGAACCGATCATAATGGATGGTTTATTTAGTTCTTTTCCGTATGTAGCCCTGATGTTGCCGATTGCATCTACCTTTACATCCAGCCCGATTTCATCCATTCGGGCAAATAAGTATTCTCTCGCTTTTCGATCCTCCTGACTGTACGAAAATCTCGTGCAGCCATTGCCTGGAGTGCTTGTAAAGCCAATGATGTTTTCCAAGTCATTCATCATTCTGCTGATGTTAATTTCCAACTTTTTATCCCCCTTCCTATTTAAATGACGATACTCCCTAGAATAAGCAGGCTTTCAATGGTATAATTTTTAGAAAATTAAAAATGGTTATTTATTTGTATTTTGCAAGAAGCGTGCCAAACCGATTACATAGGTTTTAACTGTATTTATAGGTCTTTCTTTTTGTTTTGATGAAAAAAATCATCAAATACCGATGAAAATTGTCATCATAAAAATAAGTAGGTGGTTTTAATGGAAAATAATCAGCTGGAATTGTATAAAGATGCCTTTGAAGACCTGAATTCCATCTTGGATACAAGCTTTGGAGCCATTACGATTGCAGATGGCGAAGGAGTATTTACAAGACTCAGTAAATCTTGTGAGAAGATGTTTGGCGCGCCGGAGACAGAGATTATTGGCAAAAGCGCTTTTTTGCTGGAGAAACAGGGATTTTTCAGTACGTCAGTCACCTGTGAAGTGATCAGACGGAACAAAAGGGTAACCATTATACAAAAAACAGCTGCCAATAAAACGGTGTTAGTAACTGGCACTCCGATTTTTAATAAAGAGAAGAAGATCGAAAAGATCATCAACATTTCAAAGGATATTACGGAAACGAAAAAGCTTGCATCCGACCTTAAAAGGCTGCAGACAGAACATGAGTGGCTGAAGCAGGAATTACTGAAACGGACCCGGCTTGAACGGGGCAAGGTAGCCTCTGAAAGTCCGGAAATGAAAAGTATCATTGATCTCATCCATCATATTGCCAATATGGACGCCATTGTCTTATTACTGGGTGAAACTGGTGTCGGAAAAGGATTTATGGCCAATATGATCCATTCGATCAGCGACCGCAAAGACATGCCTTTCATCTCCATTAATTGCGGGGCCATTCCCGAAAGCCTGCTTGAATCAGAGCTTTTTGGATATGAGAAAGGAGCCTTTACCGGTGCGTCAAAGGAAGGGAAAAAAGGGCTTTTCGAAACAGCAGGCAATGGCACCGTATTCCTGGATGAGATTGGGGACATGCCTTTAAGCCTCCAGGTAAAACTTTTGCATGTCCTCGATGACCGAAAAGTAAGGAGAATCGGGGGATCATCATCTTTTAAAGTGAAGTGCAGGATCATTGCAGCAACGAATAAGGAGTTAAAAGAGCTCGTGAAAAACGGGGAATTCCGCGAGGATCTTTTTTACCGGTTAAATGTTGTGCCCATTACCATTCCTGCCCTAAGGGAACGCAAGGAGGACCTGCTTTTCCTGGCCAACATGTTTCTTGATAAACTAAATACAAAATACAAAATGAAAAAAATATTTTCAGAAGAAGCCATTAAAGCTCTATTTGACTACCAATACCCGGGTAATATCAGAGAACTGGAAAACATGATTGAAAGGCTCGTCATCAATACAATGGGCGACACCATTGAAGCCGAAAAAATCTATGAAATCACTGAACCTTTCCAGTCAAACAGCGATCATCAGGAAATCATCCCTCTCAAAGAAGCAGTTGAGCAATTAGAAAGAAAATTGCTATTATCCGCATTCCAAAAATATAAAACCACCAGAAGAGTAGCCAAAGCATTAAAAATTGACCAATCCACCGTTGTGAAAAAGGCAAAGAAACTTAAACTGGAAGTGCACGACCGTTAGAGTACCAGGTTCCGTTCGTGGACAAAACTCTTATTTGTCTGTCTGGAACGGACAAAGGCCGGTTCATGGTTGAACCGGCCTTTCGAAATAAATTTCACCATTTATAATCATCTTAGCTCCTTATCCAGGTCCAGGCCTCTTCAAGTTGGTGCCCTTCAAAGTATTCGACTTCAATTCCAGGCAGGTAGCTGGTAAGTTTGGATACCGTGCCGATCCAGTCTTTGTCGCTGACAACGGCGAATTTATTGAACTGTTTCCATCTTTTTATGTCAAATGTAACCCCTTCTGTTGCACCTTGAAAGGTTGTTCCATCTACATCAGTCACAATGGCCAGAATATTGAATTTCTGGTCTTCATTGAAATTCTCTCTTACGTATTGATCCAGCTTTTCAGCATCGTCCTTCGTGGCATTGCCATTAAAGGCAAGTGCGATGGTTGAGGGGTCTCTAGATTCTATAAATTGAAGCATATTTTTACCTCCAAACAGTCATTTTTTAATAGAATAGATTCCCCGGATTTGTTTTTATGAAACAAGTAAAAAGAACCAGCAAAGGAATGTCCCCCGCTGGCTCTTCTATTTACTTCTTGCTATAAAACCGATCCCGCACCTTCTTCAAGCGAGCATGATATTTCAAAATATCCAGCCTTGCCTTTTCCGCTTCCGGTGCAATCGGCCTCAATTTTTCAATCTCCCAATATTCAATAATCACATCCAGAACCTGATCAAAATACTCCAGCGGGCCATAGTTCGCTTCTTTAGCAATGATAGACATCCGATCTTCAAAGTCCGGCATCACTGCACCCGGCATCTTGAAGTTCATAATAACATTTCCCAGGTAGTAGCAATAATTAGGCTCCAGCTGCAGGTGATACTTAATCACATCCCGGTAAAAGGCATAATGCAAAGTCTCATCCTTCGCCAAACGCCTTAGCATACTGGCCAAATCCTTATCATGCGGCCCTGCTACCTTCGCCACATTATAATAAAAGACCATGGTGGCAAGCTCCTGCATGGATGTGTAAACCATCGTTTCAAAAGGTGTATGAAAGTCAGGGTTCCAGCCATTTTCCACTGTTTGTTTATGCAGATGGTGAAGTCTCGCCGGATTAACATTCCGTGTGATCAAAAGATACGTTTCAAGTAAATTCGAATGCTGGTCCTCTTCCGCTGTCCACGTATGGACAAATTCCTTGATGACACTTAATGAACCTTTAAAAGTCTGGTCCAGATACGAAGTGAACCATGGCAGATTCACTTCCGTTAAAAGCGCTGTTTCAACGGCCGTAATAACCGAGCCTGGCAGCGTGACCTGGCTTTCATCCCACGGAACACGCCGGAAATCCTGCGCCTTATCCCAAGGCAGGAATTCGTGATAACCCCAATCTATTTTTTCAGCCCGCATTTTATGCTCCTCATATAATTCCCTTACCTTTGGCTCCAGTCTAAAATCCAGATGATTTGTTAACACAGTAAACCCTCCATTTGCCCTAAAAATTTGTCTAAAATTAAAATCCATATCGGAGTAATCTATTAGTTAAAGAGGTAAAATTTTGTAACTAACTATTATGACCTGTTACTAAATATACTATATCACATTTATCCTTTAGTTAACTAACAAGAAACTTAAATTTTCAGCATTTTGGGACTTTTAACATTTTATTTTTCTAAGATCTTCCTTATTCTTCAATAAACTTCTAAGTTTCGACATAAGTCCCTAGACGTAGACAGCAGTCGATTCGACATAGGTCGACAGACTCTATTAAATGTAAAAAAGAAGAAAAACTTTGTATAATACTGTTAAAAAATCATTCTTTTTGAGGATATATGTGGTAAAATTATTTAAATTCTATTAAACAGGAGTGATTTAGGAAAGTGAAAAAACAGATGGTCTCGATAGCCGCTGCTGCGATGCTTTCTTCTGCTTTAGCCTCCCAGGCTTCAGCTGATACATATGTAGTGAAAAAAGGGGATACCTTATATCAATTGGCTGCAAAATATAAAACGACTGTTTTGGAACTTAAGACTTTAAACCATTTGAGTTCAGATTACCTTTCTATTAATCAAACACTCCAGGTGCCCGGGGCGGTAAAAGAGGCGACTGCCAATCAGCCGGCCCCAAAAGTTTCGCCACCTTCAAGTCAAAGCACAAATCATACATATACCATCAAGCCGGGCGATACTCTTTCCAAAATTGCCCTCAATCATAATATGAGTTTAAAAGACTTAATGAGTTTGAATAACCTGAGCACGACTTTGATTTTTCCTGGACAGGCCTTAAAAGTGACCAAAACTGCCGGAAGCACAGTAGGAGAAAATACTAAGGCACCTTCTGCTCCTTCCACGCCACCTGCAGTTCCCGCCGGAACCTCAACATCTTATATAGTTCAAAAAGGTGATACATTAAGCAGTATTGCTCTAAAAAATAATACAACCGTCCAGAAAATGAAAGAATGGAATAAGCTAACTTCGGATTTGATCTTCATTGGCCAAAAGCTGGTGCTGGGCACAGGTCAAAATTCACCGAGCCCTGCTGTTAATGAAAAACCAGCACAGGAAGTTAAAGAAGATAATAGCTCTGCAGCTTCCCTACTGGCTGAAGCCCAGAAGTATCTAGGGGTTCCTTATAAATGGGCAGGCACCACTCCTGATGGTTTTGACTGCAGCGGCTTTATTTATTATGTACTAAATAAATCCGGTTCACAGCTGGGGAGATATTCAACAGAGGGGTACTACAGCCGCTCTTATTATGTCGATAATCCTCTGCCTGGCGATCTGGTATTTTTAGAGAATACATATAAACCTGGCATTTCCCATATGGGCTTTTACGTAGGAAATAACCAGTTTATCCATGCCAGCTCCAGCGGCGTGGTCATTTCAAGCCTGGATAACCCTTACTATAAAGTGCATTTTGATGGGTTTAAGAGATTTTATTAGACACCTGTGTGGAAGGTGTCTTTTTTATGTCTTCTAAAAACAAGTATTTATTGATAGCCGATATTTTACCATTTTGATATCAACGCTAAAAACTCCCCTCGGGTGTTCCGGGGGAGCGTTATTTTATGAGATTAGTATTATTGAAGTGTTACGTCAGCGATGACAGGATAATGATCGCTAGGGAATTGTCCATTCTTTTGGAAATCCACAATTTCAATGGTCTCTGCAGTAACATTTCCTTTAGAAAGAATCCAATCAATACGGTTATTCGGCCCTCCGCCAGTCGGATTATCGAAACCATTAAAAGTACCAAGGTCTTCATTAATTCTAGTTTCTGCTGTATTCCATAAGTCCGCAAACGCTCCTTCAGCTGTAAGGATCTGATGAGGCTTAGTGCCAGGATTTGCATTAAAATCGCCTGTTACCAAAATAGGCAGCTCTGGATTAAATTCTTTTATTTTTTCTACAATTAATGCGGCACTCTTTTCTCTCGCTTCTTGGGATCGGTGGTCAAAGTGAGTATTTACGAAATAAAACGGCTGACCAGATTTTTTGTCATGGAATTTCACCCATGTTACCATACGCGGAATCGTGTTGCCCCATGACGTGGATCCAATTACATCCGGAGTATCAGACAACCAGAAATGGTCGTATTCTATAGGAGAAAACCGGTTTTTGTCATAGAAGACAGCCATAAATTCCCCTTTGCTTCCTCCCTCTCGACCTTCACCGATCCATTCATATTGCGGTAAATCCTCATCGAGACCCTTAATTTGTTCATATATGGCCTCTTGAGTTCCAAAAATATCAGGCTTTTCATTGTTAATTACCTGGCGGATGGTAGGGCGCCTTTCTTCCCAGGTATGCGGGGATGGATCAGAATTATTCTTGTACCTTAAATTGTAGGTCATTACCCTTAAATCCATAACAGATGCTTGTCCCTCCTGACTGGAAGCAGAAGTCTCTGTAGTACCAGGCAGCAGATTTCCAAGGAGCAGTAAAACAAATGACAACAGCAAAACAGGTTTGAATACTTTTTTCAATCTAATTCCCTCCTATATTTGAATTCAAGAAAATAGTAGCAGGGTAAAATAAAGGATCAATTACAAAAATGTAAAAATATCCTAATTAATTATGAAGGTTATATAAATTAAACTACGAAGGAAATATACGTTAGCGATAATGGGGATTGAATAAATACAGTTACTTATCCTATACCCTGGCCTCAAGAGTGAAAAGTTCCAAACTAGAAACTGACTTTATTCACCTAACGTTGAAATTTAGGATTTCTCCAAAGGTTTGAGAAGCCCTGTCTAAATTCCCTCTTAATCTAAATTTGAAATACTTTCATTCGGGTTCGTTTAACTATGAAACTATAACACTGTGGTCTTTTCTTTTGTTTTTTTCAGCACCAAACATATGCATAACTACCGTTAAGCCAACGCATTTGAGATCAGATTCAGTTTTAAATGTTCACAATTCCGTCACATCTCCCCCAAAATCACCCTGACCATTTCCACCCTAAATTTGTATATAGAAAGTGAAAGGGTGGTGCAGCAATATGAATCTTAAATCAGGCAGTGTTGACCAGTTTGAAACGTTTTCCCAGTTTAAAAACCTTCAGGAGTTTAACTCTCATTTGGAAATGTGGCTTGCTGTGAATAAAGACAAGTTCTCTAAGGGTGAGCTTGTTGGCTTAAAAAGGCTTGCACGCTTTGCAGCAAAAATCCCTGGATTATCCAATGCAAAAATCGGTACCGTTTTAAAAGCCATTCATGAGGAGTACAACGGAAATGGCATTTCCCGTTCCACTTTTAAAAGAATGATCATCAAAGCATCTGAAATAGGCATTTTCACAGTCCATGAAACAGAAAGAAAAAACGGCTCTCAGTCCAGTAATCTGTACATATTTAATCGTTTTCCCTCCAGTGAACCACCTAATGAGGAAAAGCTGGACCACCCTAATAAAACGATCAATCTTTCTAAAACTAATAAAAATCAAAGGAATAATAAACGTAGCAAAACCAATATTGACCACACTTTTACTAGTGATCGTGTTCCAAATGCATTCGTTGACGTTGTGAAGTACTTCTTCCCTGATGCTAAGAGCATTGAAGAGTTCTGGAAAATGACAACGATTGCTGCTTACAAAAACAACCGTGAACAAGATAAGACCCAGATGCTGGACACAGCCATACATTCCTTTAAGCAGCTAATCCGGAAAATGAAATCAAGCCCAGTATCCAAACCGATCGCCTACTTCTACGGCATTCTAAATAAAAAACTTGAAGAACTTTACTTTAAAGACCTGTTTGAAATGGGCTTTTCAGCGGAGAACGATCAATCGTACATGGGCTTTTTCTATAAACCTTAAAAGTTTTTAAAAAAAGTGAATTTTTCTGGAAAATCAGCGAGTTTGCCCCTTCTTCAGGGGAGTTTGGTATGCAAACTCGCGAGTTTAGGGGGTAAACTCCCCGAAACTCGACTTTTTTTCGATTCGCACAAAAGTCATTTTCCCTCTATGTTATAGCTACCCGGGAATACTTAGAGAGCGCGCTTTCCTGAAGGGATTTTAACGTGGAGAGCTTTAAGCAAATCGCAGCACAATATGAACCTATGATCCATAAAATCATGAACAACCTGAACATTTATAAAAACAAAGATGAATTCTTTCAGCTAGGGCTTATTAGTCTATGGGAAGCGTGGAAGAAATTTGATTCGGAAAAAGGCAAATTTGTGACCTATGCATTCAGTTATGTAAAAGGCAAAATGCTGAAAGAATTAACCATACAAACATCCTACGATCAACAATGCGTCTATCCCGAGGAAGAATTTTGGGGATTAATAGAGGCACCGCATGGCAGCGAGCCTATTCCTATTAATAATCTGTTTTCCATTTGCAGCACCCTAACAGCCAACCAAAAAAAGTGGGTAATCTATACCTTCCAATTTGAGATTTCGGTCCAAGAGATTGCCGCTAAAGAAAAGGTTTCCCTATCAGCCGTAAAAGCATGGCGGCATGGTGCCAGAGAGAAATTGAAGGCATACAACTTTAAAGATGGCAGATTGGAAGACTTTCTTATTTAAAACTTTTTAAAATCACCATGTCCATTTTTGCCAAAAAAACGTATATAGAAAGTGAAAGGAGGTGAACAACATGGCACAAGCAAACATCATCGATACAAAGCTTCGCCTGGTTTTTGAAACCGGTTTGGATCAGAAGGGCAAACCGATTCACAAGTCAAAAACCTACAGCAGCGTAAAGCAATCCGCTACAGCAGACCAGCTTTTCACAGTTGGACAAGCCGTTGCATCGCTATCAAACTATCCGTTAGTTGCGCTTAATCGCAACGACAGCTTCGACATCGTAGGCTAACCTTCTATTAAAAACTAAACTCGCAAGGAGGTGAAAAACATGGCGAAAACATTGGAAATGACTTTCCTATCTGATATGGGAAAGCCATCAAAACTAACGATTGATAATCCAAAGGAACCGATTGATCCAGCAGCTGTCAAAGCAGCGATGGACCAAATCATTGCAGCTAACGCATTTGACGGTAATGGCGGTGACTTTGTTCAACCGCAAGGAGCTAGATTGCTAGAGCGAAACGTAACGGAATATGAATTAGTGTAATGAGAAGAGGCCGGTTTCTTTCTGAACCGGCCTTTTTTTATAGAAATCGAATTAAATGAGAGGAGCAAACATAATGGAACAGATGGTCACATTGATCAGCGAGCTGGGCTTCCCGATTGTTGTCACGCTATTTCTGCTGAACAGGATTGAAGCTAAGCTCGACGTAGTGGTGTCATCGATCCAGGGGTTGCCGGATCGGTTGAAAGAATAGTATCTATTATATTATCTTCCCTTTTTTGACCATATGATTCCCAGAGGGATACTAGGTAACTTTCCTCCAATCAAAATAACTAGCTAAGCAACGCAGAACTAGTCTTTAACACTTCACAGTGGGGTCAGCACACTGCCCAGTTAATTTAACTTACCATCATAATTAAACTGCGTATATAACGATATGCTTCTAGAATGCTTTCAGAAGTAAAATCAACTGAAGTTGGACCCGATCTTGTAACAGCTGGCAGAATTTCTGCAATGTCTGCCAGCCCTGAATGAAGAAAAGATACTTTTACTTCTAGTAAAGAATCAATGACAAAAGGTTGAATGTTTTCTCGGTCTTGTATAGCTTGGATTGTCTTCTCTCTTAAGACTTGATGCGCTTTCTTAATACTTAGGTTCCGTGCAGTTGTTCGATTTATCGTTTCTTTTACAATAGCCGTTTTAATTAAAGGAATAAACTCCCGAGCTTCTTCAGCCACCAAACTACAGCCACTAACCATTATCACAGGAACACGAAACCGGCCAGCAATAGCTGCATTTAATCCGAATTCTCCGTAATCTGTTCCATTTATCGTTATATTTTTAACCGCTCCCCCATGGAAGGTATGATTTAATACTCCGTATGTTCCCATTCGGGTATGGTACCCTAGAAATATCGCAACGTCAAAATGTTCGTCTATACCTTCCATCATTGCAAACTTTTTTGGGGAGCCTGAAATAAGTTGTGCTTCTGAATGGAGTCTTTCAAGGAGAACATTTCTCATCGTTCCATGGGAATCGTTCACCAAGATTTCTTTTACTCCAGCTTCAAGCGCCCCTTCTATGCACGCATTAATTTCATCGGTCATATATTTTCTTGCCCGGTCATGTTCTCGTCCGTCCCTTGCGGTGTGTTCTTGATGAACAACACCTGATATACCTTCGATGTCAGCTGATATGTATAATCTCAACGTACTCCCCCCTTCACTTCAAGTGCTCTAAGAATTCCTCTCCTCGCCGCGAAATTGTTGAACCAGCTCTTCCTTGCCTAACAATCAGTAAATCTAATTCTTGAAGAACTTCCAGTCTCATTCTCAATTGCTGCTCTGATAGGTTCATTCCATTTTCTTCAAGACGCTTTTTTAAAGCTAATCGCCCATATGAGGTATGATTTTTTTTTCCTTCACAGAATATCCTCAAGATTTTCAAACTCTCGTCTAAAAAGCCATGTTCTTCAATTTTTGAGATAATTTCATTGGGATTCATTTCATTTTGAATCATTTTTACAAATCCCTTTGATCTCTCATCCGGTCGAAGATATATAGGCAGGGATTCCAAATCAATAATTGGTTCATCTAGGATAGACAAATACGAAATCACATTATAAAGCTCCTTAACATTCCCTCCCCACTCATAGTTCATAAATTGGTTCATCACATCATTCGTAAATTTCATATCGTTTCTTTTAATTCGAAATTTAATATTTTCAATTAATGAAATAAAATCTTCTTTTCTTTCAAGTAATGACGGAACTTTTAAGGTAAAGGGTGACAAAAGATAATATAATTCTGGGTATAAAGCGTCTTCATTTACTAATTCTTTTAAAGCTTTTGTATTACTAGTTATCACTCTAGCCTGTAATGGAATGGATTGACTTCCTCCAATTCTGGAGAATTCTTTTTCTCTTAATACCCTGCAAATTTTTCTTTGCAAAAAAAGGGGTAATTCTCCAATCTCTTTAATATATATAGATCCATGTCCGGCAATTTCAAATAACCCTAAGGAAATAGATTCATCACTCTCACTTCCAAAAAGTTCTCTTTCTATTATGTGATAATCCCTTGATGAACAGTAAATTGAAACAAAAGGACCCTGAGAGAAACGTGATTCATTATGAATTGCTTGAGCTAACATACTTTTCCCTGTCCCAGCATCACCTTGAACGTGAATGACATTTTCAGTTTTAGCAAAACCTTTTGCAAGTGTAACAGTTTCCCGCATTGATTTGCTAACAGCTACGATATCTTCAAAACGATACATGGCTGTATTCCAAATTTCTTTTGTCCTGTTTGTCCCGGCTAATTCGTTTTTTGCATCTGACAATGATATAAGTGATTTAATATACCGTTTCACCAATTGAGAATAACAGGTATCGATTTCAAGAATTGAATTGAGCTTTTGGAATGTATCAATGTTTAGAAGCCGCGGTCCGATATCGATTACTTTTAATAAACCTCTAGGTAAAAGGTGCCTTTCACCGGGTGTGATAATATAATCAATCGAATCAGGAATAGTCTCTTCAGGAGAATATGGGATATAGGTATGCTCAAAGAACGTCTCCTGAAGAGATTGGATCGTTTCTGATGTATTTGTTTTCGTGTCATTTACCACTAAAATGGTTTGCCCAGATGGCAAAGACAATAACTCCTTTGTATTCGCCACATTAATATCCCTTTTTGCAATAATGCATGGGCAATCTTTAGGAATAATTTGAGTAACTATCCCTTGTATTCTTTTATTTGAAAGTAACACTAGATCCCCGCTTGCAACTGTATCATTATGCAAATCCTTGATTGTAGTAGGCTGAATAATTACTTTATCTCCCAGCACTTCTTTAACTTGCTTTGAAATGGCATCCAAGTACATCTCTTGAATGGCAATAATATGAACCTTTCTGACTGACATTTTTGAACATCCCCTATAAATAATTACAAGCTATTACTAGCATACTCAAAATAAGTGACAAGAAACATAATGTCCCGGGTTAATTTCTTTCACTTGCGGTATTTTATTTCTGCATTCTTCTGTTGCTAATGGGCAACGCGTATGAAATGTACATCCACTTGGAGGGTTAGAAGGACTAGGGATATCTCCTTTTAATATGATTCTTTCTCGTTTCAAACGCGGATTCGGAATGGGAACAGCTGAGAGCAATGCCTTGGTATAAGGATGCTTAGGATTTTGATATAACGATTGTTTATCTGCCAATTCAACAATTTTCCCTAAATACATTACACCTACACGGTCACTGATGTGCTCGACAACACTTAAATCATGTGCAATAAAAAGGTATGTTAACTCAAACTCTTCCTGCAGGTCCTTTAACAGATTTAGAATTTGGGATTGAATGGAAACATCTAAGGCTGAGACTGGTTCGTCTGCAATAATTAATTTGGGATTTACAGCTAATGCCCTCGCGATACCGATCCGCTGGCGCTGGCCGCCACTGAACTCATGGGGATAGCGGTCAGCATGATAGGCGCTTAGCCCCACAACTGTTAAAAGCTTCTCCACCCGCTCCATTCGTTCTTCCTTTGGTATACCATGAATGACCATTGGTTCAGAAACGATTTCTCTAACCTTCATTCGAGGGTTTAAAGAGGCATAGGGATCTTGAAATACCATTTGAAAATCTTTTCGCAACGAACGAATTTGATTATCATTTAAATTACTAATCTCTTTTCCTTCAAAATAAATTTGACCTTCCGTTGGATCAAGCAATCTCATGAGCATACGTCCAGTTGTAGATTTTCCGCAGCCGCTTTCACCTACTAACCCTAAAGTTTCACCTTTTTTGATGGTAAAAGAAACATCATCTACCGCTTTCACAAATTTTTTCTTTCTGCCTAATAAACCTTTATTAATAGAAAAATATTTTTTTAAATTCTTTACCTCAAGTAATGGCGCTTCCATTTTTACACCCCCACAGTCTCCGTGTTCTGATATAGCCAGCATCTGCATGTATGATTTGCCTCAACCTTTTCTAATACTGGCTCCTTCTCCAAACATACCTTCAATACATTTGAACATCGAGGGGCAAATTTACAACCCTTAGGCATGTTACTGGGTGTTGGAACATTACCCGGTATAGAGTCTAAGCGGTTTGCATTTTTTCCTAATTTGGGAACGGACCCTATTAAACCTCTAGTATATGGATGTTTTGGATCTTCAAATAGCGTGTAAACATCTGTTTCCTCTACTACCTTTCCTGCATACATAACCACAACACGATCACACATTTCAGCAACAACTCCTAAATCATGTGTAATTAACATAATTGATGTTTCACTCTCCTCCCTTAGAGTTCGCATCAAATCTAATATTTGCGCTTGGATAGTGACATCTAATGCTGTAGTCGGTTCATCAGCAATTAGTAGTTTTGGTCTGCACGCCATCGCCATCGCAATCATGACACGTTGCCTCATCCCTCCTGATAGCTGATAAGGAAATTCATTTACAATCTCATCTGAACGGGGAATACCAACTAACTTTAACATTTGAATCGCATGTTCTCTCGCTTTTTGTTTATCATATTTCAAATGCAACTGAATGGCTTCTTCAAGCTGTTTTCCAATTTTATAGACTGGATTCAGAGACGTCATTGGCTCCTGGAAAATCATCGCAACTTCATTTCCTCGAATTTGTCTCATTTCCTTTTCCGAAAAAGACAATAAGTTTTTCCCTTGGAACTCAATCGAACCATCCACAATTTCACCCGGAGTATCATGGAGAAGCCGCATTACGGATAAGGAAGTAACACTTTTTCCACATCCTGATTCACCAACTACTCCGACCGTTTCCCCTTTATTAATCGTAATTGTGACCCCATCAACCGCTTTTACTACTCCATCGTCTCCATAGAAATAGGTTTTCAAATCTTCTATTTTAAGCATCGTCTCTGCCATACTTGCTCTCCTCTCATAAAACAATTAATCCTTTATTTTCGGGTCAAGTGCATCACGTAAACCATCACCAAGAAGGTTAAATGCCAATACTGTTAGAAAGATGGCTATTCCAGGAAAAAACGTGACATGTGGAGCTGTATTCAAATAATCTCGGCCACTGCTTAACATCGCTCCCCACTCTGGTGTTGGCGGTTGTGCTCCTAATCCCAAGAAACTTAGACTTGCTGCAGTTAAAATGGCTGATCCAATACGCATTGTAAAATATACGATAATACTTGAAGCCGTACCTGGGAATATATGCTTCCATATCATTCGCCGATCCTTGGCTCCCATGGATCTTGTTGCTTCAACATATACCGTTGATTTCAGCGCAAGTGTATTGCTTCGAACAATTCGCGCAAATATAGGGACACTAAAAATAGCAATGGCAATAACAACGTTTCCTAGACCTGGTCCTAATATTGCGATAATTCCGATTGCGAGTAAAATTCCTGGAAAAGCAAATAATACATCGCAGATTCGCATTATAATACTATCCAACCATTTACCATAGTAACCGCTAATTAATCCAAGAACTGTACCACCCGCTGCACCTAACAAAACGGAAAGAAGACCTACAAATAAAGAAATCCTTGTCCCTTCTATAATTCGACTGAAAATATCTCTACCATACGCATCCGTACCTGCCCAATGTGTTAGTGAAGGGCCTTCTAAGACATGTTCATAATCAAACTCTTCTGAGGAGTATGGAGCAACCGCTGGACCAAATAGTGCAAGGACAATTAATAGAATTACAAATACACCAGCCGCCAACGCCAATCGCTGCTTTTTAAATTTTCGCCAAAACTCCGAAAAGGGAGTTTTATTAGACAATTTATCTAATTTGATCGTCGTTTGAGTCGATACTTCTTCTCTCAATTCAACGTTTGCCATTGTTTTAACCTCCAATTCTTATTCGTATCGAATCTGTGGATTTAACACCCCGTACAGTAAATCAACAATCAAATTTATGAGAATAAACTCTAATGCAAATAAAAGCATCTCTGCTTGAATGACTGGATAATCCCTAAACGAAACCGAATCGATTAACAATCTGCCTAAACCCGGCCAGCTAAAAACAGTTTCGATGACAATAGATCCCCCAAGGAGAAAGCCAAATTGCAAGCCAGTCATTGTAACAACTGGAATCATTGCATTTTTCAGCCCATGGCCCCAGACTACTTTGTTTTCATGTAATCCTTTAGCTCTCCCTGTCCGAATATAATCCTCCTTTAAAATATCCATAAGTGAGGAACGAGAGAACCTTGCTATAACGGCTGCGACACCAGCCCCTAACGTTATTGATGGTAAAATATAACTTTTCCATGAATCCATTCCGCCTGTAGGCAGCCATCCTAGCTGGACAGAGAATAATTGGATGAGCATAAGTCCTAACCAAAATGATGGCAGTGAGATGCCAGATACCGCACCAAACATCCCTAAATAATCCTGCCATTTGTTTCGTTTTGTTGCAGAGATAACACCAATTAACAATCCAAAGATTACTGCCCATGCCATACTCCAAACAGTTAACCAAAAAGTAGGCATAAAACGCTGAGAGATTTCTTCCAAAACTGGACGCTTCGTTTTTAATGATGTGCCTAAATCACCTTGAAGGATGTTTGTAACAAAGGAAAAGTATTGAACATGAATTGGTCTATCCAACCCAAGTTCCTCACGTACCATTTCTACATCTTGTAAACTGGCATCCTGCCCCGCCACTAACCTCGCAGGGTCTCCTGGAATCATATGTACAAACAAAAAGATAAATATTGACACAAAAAATAAAATTGGGATAATACCAATCAAACGTTTGATAAGATACTTCAACATCCTTTTCACCCCTTGCTTAAATAGTCGATGAGCGCTATATCACTATAGCGCTCATCAGATTATAAGTTCTAATCTTCTTTAAAAATAATTAAGATTAGAATATTTTCTTTCCATTAGTATGGAGTCGTTATGATGGAAAATCGTTATTATTGTTTAATTTCTAAATTTTCGATACTCAAGGAACCGTCTGGCAGCAGATAGATTCCTTCTAAATAATTCTTTTTACCTGCCATAGTGTCATCGACTGATAAGAATGTCCATGGAGCTTCATCCCATAAAAGCTTTTGAACTTTCTCATATGATGCCTTACGTTTATCAGGATCTGCTGTTGAAAGTGCTTCAGCTATTAGGTTATTTGCCTCTTCACTATTATAATAAGCCGTATTGTACGATTTTGGAGGAAATGCATCCTTACCGCCTAATAACGGACGAATACCCCAGTCAGCATCACCAGTTGAAGGTGACCAGCCACCATAATACAATTCAAGCTCTGCATCCTCAGGATTTTCAACTGACCAGATTTTTTCAGACATAGTACCCGCTTCCATCGGAACAACTTCAAGCTTTATTCCAATTTGAGCAAGTTGTTGTTGCATGAACTCCATCCCTTTTATTGATGATGAGTTGTTAGATCCCCATACTGTCGCTTCAAATCCATTTTCATAGCCAGCTTCTTTTAATAACTCTTTTGCTTTTTCAAGATTGAACTCATAAGGCGTTTGTTTAGAATAAAACTGTGTATTAGGTGCAATGATGGAGTCTAATACCGATGAGTATCCATTCATAACAACCTTAACAAATGCTTCTTTATTCACTGCGTAGTTTATAGCTTGACGAACACGTTTATCATCAAATGGTTTTTTAAGGGTGTTCATCGCCATATAACGAACAATGATAGAAGGAGAATTTTCAACCATTACCCCATCTTTTCCATTAATGCTACTAGCTTGCTCTGATGGAACAGGATAAATAAAGTCAGCTTCACCTGTTTGGAGCATAGCTACACGAGCTCCGTTTTCTGGTGTTGGTTTAAAAGTGATTGAATCGGCGTTTGGTGCACCATTCCAATAGCTTTCATTTTTCTTGACTTTTAAGTGGTCACCTGGCTTCCAATCCTCAAATACATATTGTCCTGTACCAACAGGATGTTGAGAAACATCTTTTCCATATGTTTCAAGAGCCTTTGGGCTTAGCATCATTGCTGCCGGGTGAGCAAAGTTATTGATCATTGCACCAAACGGCTCTGAAAGTACAACTTTTACTGTATAATCATCAACAACTTGTGTTTCTTTTACAATCGCAAATAAGCTATGACGCTTTAAATTATTTGCCGGATCAGCCAGCCGGTCTACATTCGCCTTTACTGCTTCTGCATTAAAGGGCTCCCCATCATGGAATACAATGCCTTCTCGAAGTTTGAACGTAAACTCAGTCGCGTCCTCATTAGCTGTATATTCTTCAGCTAAGACTGGGATGACATTCATCTCCTTATCAAAACCAACAAGACCTTCCAGCATCGTTTTTTGTGCAGAATAAGACAGCGTATCATTTGTATCGTGTGGATCCATGCTAATAAAGTTATCTGCAACCGCAATAGTAATGTCTTTCCCTTCCTTTTTTACAACTTCTTGTGACGCATCGGACCCTTCTTTTGATTTGTCCGTTTCATTGTTGTTTGTGGAGGTATTGTTTGAACAGCCAATTAATAAGAGACTTAGAGACATAAATAATACTAAGAACGTAAAGAAATTCTTATTCCTCACAATGTTTCCCCCTTATAAAAGAAAAAATAATTTATAGTGCTATGGCACTTTTTAGCTGAAAATTCGGGATTAGCTCCCCAATGACCTCATTTCTTGCATTTCGCAGTTTTGGCCGATGGTATTCTTGTAATTGTTCTCGCTGTTCTTTCACCAAATAATTCAGCTGTACCAACACTTCTACTGCAGCAGGATGCACGGCTCTTCCATTTCCGTCCTCTACTTTAATGGCGATTCCTACTCCAGTTTCTATGTCACCGATACAGTAGACGGCTTCTGCTCCCGCTTTTCCAAAAAAGCGCCCTTTTCCTGCTTTCATAAAATCTGTACAAAAACGATCTGTACCTCCTACCATTTCAGGCGCTGAAATCATTGCGTCTGTGATTCGGCGTACTGTTTTTGCTCTCTCTTCACTAAGCGACTCTGGTTTGGCCATTCTTGCATACCCATATGCCAAACGTTCCAGCGGTAAACCGTGAACAGGTACCCCACAACCATCAATGCCTATTTCAATTTCCTCAATAGGATAGTTACACATATCACTCACAGCTTGAATGATTCTTTGCTGAACAGGGTGATCTAACGCATAGTAATTACTTGTCTCCTCCCCCATTCGTTTCGCCGTAGCGAGCATACCTGTATGCTTTCCTGAACAGTTATTATAAAGAGGAGTTACTTCTTTTCCTTCAAGAATGAGTTTTTTATAGGTATCCTGCCACCGTGGAATATGTGTTCCACATTGCAATGCCTCTTCGTTAAGGCCAACCCGTTTTAAAATAGATAATACTCGGTCAGTATGCATGCTTTCTCCGCTATGAGAGGCACAACAGAGTGATAAATCAGCTTCACTTAAATCAAAATAATCTGCTGCCCCTGTTTCAACTACAGGTATAGCTTGAATTGGCTTCATTGATGAACGAGCAAATATTTTTGCATCCGGGTTTCCTGCAAAATGCAGCAGATTCCCATTCGAGTCGACAACAGCAATATGTACCTTATGTGAGCTTTCAATATGGTTTCCCCGATGTACATTGACAAGATTATTAGGATTCATATTTTTCCACCTCCATTTTCAGATAATTTATAATTATCTTAAAACATATTACAACCAATTACAACCTATTTTAAAAATAAATCAACGATTGTTTAAGACAAGTTAAAGAATTTCAATCCATTTTACAGCCAATTAAAAACAATCCGCAGAAAAAGCATTGGAATCAAGCTTTCAATCCACATTAATACTTCTTCAAGTATCTATTGTAATCATTATAAAACTGGATTTTTTTAAACAAATCGAGTTACTGCCTTTACTTCTAAATTCCTTATTATGAAATGTTTTTTAAATAGGTTGAAATAGGGTTACTTCTATAGCAACTAATGTCAGATACCACCCGTGGACAATCAGTGAAGTATTGTCCGCAGGGGATAAACAAGGGCCGGTTCGAAACGAACCGGCCCTTGTTTATAAATAGATATTTTCTTTAGGAAGGGTAAACGCTATGGAACAGATGGTCACTTTAATCAGTGAGCATGGCTTCCTGATTGTTGTCACGCTTTTTCTGCTGAACAGAATTTAAGCTAAGCTTGATGTGGTGGTCGTCGATCCAGGGATTGCCGGATCGGCTGAAGGAATAAGAAAATCGGAAAATAGACTCTTCTCTCTTATCAGAGATAAATCGCTGAAAAAAACCTATTACTAATCATAAGAGGGGGAAAATTCATCAAATAATAAACCTAGCCGTTCGGCTGGGTTTTAGTTGCTAGAAAGATATTAACCTGCTTTCCACAAAATGCATGTGGAAACGCCGCCTACAACAGCAATTCATAAACCTTCCGTTTCCTGCCCCGCTGGCCCAGGCTATTGTTCTCCGGTCACTTTTGCAAGTCCGAGCCGCTCAAGTTACATGCTTCGATAGTTTCTATTATTTTTCGGGAAATAATAGGCTTTTTATGTCGTTAATTACCGCACCTTTAATGACCTATAATGGGAGTCCTCCTTTATGGGGATCTAAATATCATTTCTTTACTTCTTAAGGAATTTACTAAATTCTGCAAAAATCCGGCCCCAAAACACCCAGCCACCAATGCTTTAAAGCAATTCAATCAAACGTTTGATTGAAAAAAGTCTATCCAAAAATAAAAAACCACCGATGCATTCAATCGGTGGTTAACCATCGTGGAACATAATTGTGAAACAAGAAAATTCGGGTGGTACCTGGTACCATTTAGTTATTGTTTATAATAACCAACTTCATCTCCGTCATTTCATCAATAGCGTATTTGATGCCTTCCCGGCCGACGCCGCTTTCTTTGACGCCGCCGTATGGCATGTGGTCGACGCGGAAGGTTGGGATGTCGTTTACCAATACGCCGCCGACGTGCAGATTTTTCGTGGCGTCCATGGCGGTGCGGATATTTTCAGTGAAGATCCCAGCCTGGAGGCCATAGCGGGAGTCGTTTACCATTTCAATCGCCTCTCCAACAGATTCAACTTTGTTAATTAAGACGATCGGGGCGAACACTTCCTGGCAGGAAACCTTCGCAGATGGCTCAACATCAAGCAATACAGTTGGCTTCAGCACATTCCCTTCACTTACTCCGCCCAACACTACCTTTGCTCCGTTCTGCTTAGCTTCCTCAATCCACCCAAGCGTCCTCTCCACTTCCTTAGGAGCGATTAAAGCCGACACATCTGTCTCCGGATCTAAAGGATCCCCCACCTTCAGCTTCGCAGCAGCTTCAACAAACTTCTCAACAAAGCTATCATAACTATCTTTATGAACATAAACTCTCTGCAGAGAAATACAAACCTGCCCCTGGAAAGCAAATGCTCCGGTAACACAGCGAGGGATGATCTTCTCCACATCCACATCCTTATCGACAATCAGAGCCGCATTAGAGCCCAGTTCAAGAGTAACATGCTTTAATCCAGCCTTATTGCGGATGCCAATGCCCACTTCAGGGCTTCCTGTAAAAGAAATCTTCTTCACGCGACCATCCTTTACCAGCTTTTCCCCTACTACAGAGCCGCTTCCCGTTACAACATTAAAAGCACCTGCCTGCAGTCCGGCCTCCTCCAAAAGCTCTGCAAGAAAATAAGCGGAAAGAGGCGTCTGGCCTGCTGGCTTCAGCACGACTGTGTTTCCAGCTGCAATTGCCGGTCCCACCTTATGGGCAACAAGGTTCATCGGAAAGTTAAACGGAGTAATAGCCCCAATCACACCAAGCGGCTCTCTCACCGTATAAGCTACCCGGCCTTCCCCGCCAGGAGCAGCATCCATCGGAATGGTTTCTCCATTGATTCTCTTCGCTTCCTCGGCAGCAAACTTGAAGGTCTGAACCGTTCTTGCAACCTCACCCTTAGCCGTGGTAATCGGCTTGGCTGCTTCCATAGCGATGATTCCAGCAGCTTCGTCCGAACGCTGCTCCAATAAACCTGCTAGCTTCTCAAGAATACCGGCACGCTGATAGCTTGGCATTTCCGCCATTTTGCTTCTGGCCTGATAGGCAGCTTCTATGGCCAGATCGACCTCCTCAACTGTTGCCTGCGGAATCTCGGCAATCAGCTCGCGGCTATAAGGAGAAAACAAGGATCTATACTCCTTCGCCTCCACCCACTCGCCATTGATATATAACTTCTTTTTCTCTTTATTTTTGACCGTCATTTCCCTAGCCTCCCATTTGCAATAATAAGAAGAGTGTCTTAAACACTCTTCTCTACTAACACCTTTATATCCTTTGTTCCACTGCAAAAATGGAATCATGAAGAATCTCTACCAGACTATTAATCTCCTGCTTGTTAATCGTCAGCGGAGGAGCAAAGACGAGAATATCCATACCATCAAAGATCACCGATCTGCAGATGAGCCCCCGTTTTGCCGCTTCAGCTACAACGGCTGGCGCAAACTGTCCCTTGTCACTTTTAAGCTCGACAGCACCGATTAGCCCCAGTGCTCTCACTTCACTAACAAGCTCCCTCTCACCCTGAATCCACTTAAACCCCTTCAGCATTTCCTCGCCCATTTTCCCGGAGTTCTCTATCAAGTTCTCATTCTCGATAATTTCAATATTCTTTAATCCGACTGCACAGGCCATTGGATGCCCGCTGTAGGTATAGCCATGCAAAAGGGTTCCGGCTGACAATTCCTTAAAGTCTTCAAACATAGCCTTCGAAAATACCACTCCTCCAAGCTGAGCGTAGCCGCTTGTAACCCCCTTGGCAAAGCACATCATATCCGGAGCAACGCCGTAGTGCTCCATTCCAAACATTTTCCCTGTACGCCCAAAACCGGTAATAACTTCATCGGTAATGAACAAAATATCAAACTCACTGCAAATCTTCCGCACTTCCTGAAAATAACCCTCAGGAGCAATATGGACACCGCCTGCCCCCTGAATCGGCTCCGCCACAAAGGCCGCAATCGTCTCCGGTCCTTCCGCTTCAATCGTTTCCCTTAATGCTTCAGCAGAAAGGTTTTCCGTATAATAAAAGTCCGGTGCCAAGGAATTCGTGAAATCCCGGAATGGTTTAAGTCCTGTAGCACTTGTCGCTCCCATCGCCACCCCATGGTAGGATTTTTTACGGGATATAATTTTCTTTTTGGATGGCTGGCCCTTTAAAATCCAGTAATGCCGTGCCAGCTTATAAGCGGTATCATTCGCTTCCGATCCGCCGGAGGTGAAAAAGGTTGCACTTAAATCGCCTGGTGCAATGTCTGCAATCTTTGCTGCTAACCGGATTGCCGGTTCATTACTGAAGGTTGCAAAACAGGAGCTGAAAGCGAGCTGACTCATCTGCTCCATCGCTGCCTGCCCCAGCTCTGTCCTGCCGTGCCCGACGTTCACATTCCAAAGGGAGGACATCCCGTCAATCACCCGGTTCCCTTTTATATCTTCCAGGTAGACTCCTTCCCCTTTTTTAAAAATAAAGGCCGGCCCCTGCTCCTGCTGCTGCTGGATCGGAGATGTCGGATGCAGAAAATGGTTTTTATCCAACTCTGCCAATTCCTGATATAAAGCTGCTGTCTTGCTCATGTAAATTCTCCCCTTACTATTATAAAGTCAATATAATGTAGATTTATATTCCTAGCTTGACGATAAAATAACCCCAAAGGACAACGGAGATCACAACAAAGGAAACGGCAACTGTTAATGTCTGCTTGTATTCTCTTTTTAACTCGGCTGCTCCGTTGTGCTTGGCCAAAATTCTTTTGATCGTCACAGTAGATAACCGTGTTTCTTTAATCTTCTGGTAATAGCCCAGCTCATAATCGGTCGGCTTAGCAATAAATCCGACGATGAGTAAGGTAAGCACAGAAACAATAATGGCCAGGTAGAAATTATCAAAGCCAACCGGGAAGGTAATGATTTCATACCGTTTCAATTCACCGAACACGATAAAGGTGATAATCCCCGCAAGCATGCTTGCTGTCGCCGCCTTGCTGCTCATCCGCTTCCATTCCAGGCTGCCAATGATGGTCGGCATCCAGGCAACCGCAAAAATGGAGCCGGCGTAAATGGAAATCCAGAAGATCGATGAAGGCTGAAGGATCGCGATAATACAAACAATGACTGCCACAAGGGCCTGGGCACCACGTCCAATGAACATGCTTTTCTTCTCATCAAAATCTTTATGCAAGACGTTTTCAAATAAGTCCTTCGCGAGCGCAAATCCTGTTAGAACAAAAAGGGTGGAGGCAGTCGACATAATCGATGCCATCAATCCCGCCAAACCGATTCCGGCCAAAGCAGGCGGTGTATAATCCATCATTCCAACGATAAATACACGGTCAGCCGGATCAATTCCAGGCTTCAGCACCATCATGGCTGCGGCAGCAATGAACACAAGCAGCTGCATAAATGGAGCGAAAAACACGCCAATGACAGCGGTCTTCAGGATGACAAAATCATTTTTTGCTGGGAATACACGTGATACAAGAGATGGTGTACACCCAAAGAACAGAATCCACATGAGGAATTGAGAGAATACCCAGCCAAACGGACGGTCAGCACCGCCATTGACACCATAATAACCTGGGATGACTTCGCCCAAGTTCTTGATCTGGTCAAGGCCTGCCTGTCCAATAATGATCGGAGAAATCACAATCGCAATCGTCAGCATCGTAAAGAACATCAGCGTGTCTGTAATAACAACGCCGTACATGCCGCCCATAGCACTGAAGATTAATAGAGCTAAAGTAAATAGTAATATTAAGACAGGGAATGGAATGTTTAAAATTTCGGATAGAATAACACCTGCCCCAATTAATTGCACGACTCCATATCCCAATAAACCGATAATCATAATGGACGTTGCAATTACCGTCACCCATTTGTTTTGGAACCGTTTTTCAAAAAAGTCTGGAAGCGTCTGGCAATCCAAAGCCTTTAATTTTCTTCCTACATAAATAACAGCAAATAATGTTCCTAACCAGGCTCCATATGAACCGAACCCGGCATGCGCAACAGGCCCTTCGTTATAGATCATGCCTGCAAGTCCAAGCAGTGTGACCGCACTTAAATACGTAGCTGCCAGTGTACCAACGATTAAGACCGTAGAACCCTTTTCCCCCATGACATAGAAATCATCTTTGCTTTTTACAAATCTCGTTACGATGATTCCAGCAATAACATAAACGGCGACGACAACAAAAAATATGATTTTCTCCATCCTAAACCTCCTTTGTTATGCCATCATGAATGGGATTTGCCGGACTGTCTTTCTCTTCTTCCAGCTTTTTAATGGTTGGCAAGTACTCTTTCTTTAAAATCCACATGACAATTCCCGCTGATATGATCGTTGTGGCAATGGCGTTTCCGAATAATAGCCATAATCCTGGATTCATCATTTCAACCCCCATTTTGGTAGCAGAAAAGGGCAGATGCCCCTTCCGCTCTATTTTTTACTCGTTGAATCTTTTCTCATAGATTGTTGTTCTTGCTTATGAATTCAACCCGTTGATTTCCACTGCGGGCACTCAGCGAACCCGCGGGGAGGAACGGGAGCCTCCTCGGCTTCGCCTGTGGGGTCTCCCGCTCCTTTCCTCCCGCAGGACATTGAATAAACTTCCCCGAGTAAACACCGCACGAAGGAAATGCGTGAGCATTTTCGAGGATCAAGCGCCCTCCGCTCCAATCAACTCAGTAAATTAAACTAAGTTAATAAAAAACAACAAACTTTACGAAAACAACCTACTCGTTATACTGACACCACTTCAACAGAAATGCCGCATACGTTTTCGTGACTCGTTTAACACTATCCAAATCCACCCATTCATCAGGGGCATGCAGGTTGGCACCTGTTGGCCCGTAGCATGTGGAAGGAATATTGTAATAGAGGTTATAAAATCTAGCGTCTGTCGTACCTGTAAAAGCGCCATACCCTAAATCACTGTTCTCAATAATCCGATGCGCTTCCTCCAATGTATGGATAAACTCCTGATCCGGATCAAGGGTAAAGCCTTCCGCATGGAAGCCGTAAAAGCTGATTTCCGGCGGATTCACCTTGAGCCACTCGTCCTTCCTGGCCGCCTCCAGCAAAAATGCCTGTAACTCCTTCTTCACATCTGCCGGATCCACTCCCGGGTTAAAACCAACCCTCGCTTCAACCGTACATTCGGATGGAACTGTGGAAGGCCAATCGCCTGAATGGATTTTCCCGATATTAATATTTTGCGGATGCGGATGGTCACCGAACACTTTATGCTTAGACCGGCTATTAATCTCTTTCTCGTATTCTTGAAGGGCTTCTACCATTTTATAAGCTTTTACAATGGCATTGACCGCTTTGTCCGCTCTTTCTGTATGCGCCCCTAGGCCTGCCACCTTTATGCGGATCCAAATGACACCAACCTGTCCCACTAAGGCCTGCTGTCCAAGCGGCTCCGGAATGAGGGCTGCATCTGCCCGGTATCCAGCTTCGATGGCAGCCAGTGCCCCGTTGCCTGTGCACTCTTCTTCCGTGACCGTCTTGATCGTCACATCATTGGCAAGCTCCACTCCTGCCTGTTGAACAGCCTTTAATGCATAAATCATCGCCGTAACCCCGGACTTCATATCGGCAATGCCGCGGCCATACATTTTATTGCCGACAATCTCAGAGCCCCATGGATCAAAGCTCCATTTGGATACCGGCTCCGGGCTGACCACATCGATATGCCCTTGAAAAATAATGCTCTTCCCCTTTTTATCTCCCTTTGCCTCATATTTTCCAACCACAACAGGACGGTTGTCATAAGACCACTCCGCCTTGGAATATCCGGGATGAGCACCCAGCTTCTCCGGATCGGGGATTATTTTTTCCACCTTCAAGTTCAAATCCTTTTCAAGGGAGCCGGCCAAAAACTCCTGAATGGCCGCTTCATTCCCCAGTGTGGACGGATACCGCCCAAGCTTTTGAAGGTAGGAAATTTCCTCTTCCCATAAAGCATCCACCTGTTCAAAGACTTTCTCGATGACGTCCTTTTGCACTTTTTCCATTTATAACACTCCTTAAAGGGTTTCTTTATTTGCCAAAGTCAAAACTGTATCAAATAAAACCTGTACTCCCTTTTCAATATCCTCTGGTGTACTAAACTCTTCTTCACAATGGCTGAGCCCGTTTATGCTTGGTATAAACAGCATAGCTGTCGGGGTTATCCGATTTAAATACTTGGCATCATGGCCTGCCCCGCTCAGCATTCTCATATAGGAGAAGCTATGTTTTTCGGCTGCGTCTTCCATTACCTCAATAATCTCTTTTGAAAAAGAGTCTGTATCGATTTTGTCGAGATCTTTAATCTGCAGCTCCATTCCCTCCACCAATGTCATCGTGCTTAATGATTCCTTTACCTGCTGCTCAAAGCGTTCACGAACATGATCATCTGGATGGCGAATATCAATCGAGAAGACCACCTGATCTGCCACTGTATTGATCACATTCGGAAATGCCTGGATTCGGCCAACCGCAACGAGCAGGTCTGGAATCTCCTCTGCCAGCGCATAGATTTTCGCAATAAGCTTGGAGGCAAGCAGAACAGCATCCTTTCTGCGGTTCATCGGAGTTGTCCCCGTATGCGACGTCCTCCCCGTGATGGCTGCCTCCAGCCAGCTCATCCCCTGAATCCCCGTGACAACTCCAATCGATTTTTCCCGATCCTCCAAGACAGGGCCCTGTTCAATATGCAGTTCAACGAAACAGAAAGGGTCCTGTTGGCGGTTTTCCTTTAAGCCTTTGTAGCCGATCCGCTCCAGCTCTTCTCCAAATATGAAGCCCTTTTGATCTTTCATATTCAGGATCGTTTGTTTGTTAAAAATCTCTGCCATGGCGCCTGACCCCAGCATAGCCGGCTGAAATCTGGCCCCTTCTTCATTTGTAAAATTAACAATTTCAATCGGTCTCTCCGTTTCAATACCAAGATCATTTAAGGTCCGGATCACCTCCAGCGCCCCAAGCACACCGAGCACCCCATCATACTTTCCGCCTTTTGGCTGTGTATCCAGGTGGGAGCCCGCTAAAACGGGAGCCCGCTCATTGTTTCTGCCTTTCCGCCTTCCATACATATTGCCAAAGTCATCAACCCTCGTTTCCAATCCGCAATCTTTCATCCACTGCAGGAAAAGGCTTCTCATTTTCTGGTCCTCATCGGTCAGGGAAAGCCGGCAAATGCCGCCATTTGGCAGCGTGCCAATTTCCGCACTTTGCTGGATCGTCTTCATTAAGCGATCCAGCTTGATATTCGTTACCTGATGTTTCACCATATCCGCTCCCTTCTTGCCTATTCTTTTTGCAAATAGCGTGCCAAGTTAATAGAGTCATTTAGGCGAAATTCGCTAGATTCTGTTGTGAATTTTTAGAATATTTACTATAATTGTTTTTAAAAGCGACTCAATGAGTTGATTTCGATTCGCCTTTATCAAACGTTTCGGATGAAAATGAATCGAAATCAATTCAGAAAGGAGGATTATATGGAGCAGCTTCTAAAACTGGCCAATCAGCGCCCAAATTTTTTTACAGATATTCTGAATTCTATTAATGATGCCATCTATATTACGGATAAAAACGGAGTCACCCTATGGGTCAATCACATTAGTGAAGTCATAACCCAGGTGCCGCGGGAGAAACTGATCGGAAGAAATGTAAGAGATTTGGAGAAAGAGAGGGTATTTTCTCCTTCGGTTACGAGGCTTGCGGCTGAAGCCAACAGCAATGTCAGCACGGTCCAGGAGGTGAAAGATGGAAGGAAATTTATCGCCACCGGCCATTTAGTGAAGGATGAAAAGGGTGAAGTCATCGCCATCGTCGCACATTGCCGGGATATTACGGAAGTTGTCAAAACCTCTTCCAAGCTTAGGGATACAGAGGAATTGCTGGAGAAATACAGCCAGGAGCTTAGAAAATTAAAGATTCCCTTACATACAACCGATCTTCCGCCAAAGAAAGAATTGATCCTGCACCCATCAACCGAAGACCTGATCGGGAAGATCGCCAAGGTCGATACGACTGCTTTAATCACCGGTGAAACTGGTACAGGAAAAAGCGCGACAGCGGAAAGAATCCATTTATTAAGCAAACGGTACAATGCACCATTTATCCAAATAAACTGCGCATCCATGCCGGAGCAGCTGCTGGAATCCGAGCTCTTCGGCTACAAAAAAGGAGCTTTTACAGGCGCGCACACATCCGGCAAGCAAGGATTAATCCAGGCTGCGGAAGGCGGAACGTTATTTCTGGATGAAATCGGCGAGCTGCCTACCCATCTACAGGCGAAGCTATTGCATTTCCTGCAAACCAAAACCTACCTCCCGATCGGTGCAAGGGAGTATGTCCAGGCAAACGTCCGAATCATCGCCGCCACCAATCGAAACCTGGAAAAAATGACAGAAGAAACCTCCTTCCGTTCAGACCTGTATTACCGGCTGCATATCCTTGCGATCAACCTTCCACCGCTTAGGGAACGAAAGGAAGTCATTGAGGACCTTGCCTTCTACTTTCTGGACACCTACAACCAGAAATACAACGTCAATAAACGCATGACTTCCAGAGCATTAGATATCTTTCAATCCTACCACTGGCCCGGGAACATCCGAGAACTCGAAAACCTGATGGAAAGGCTGGTCATCCTATGTGACCAAACCATTAACGAAAAAGACCTGCCGCAAAAAATGATGGAAAACCAGTACATGCCTGATTATATGAAACAGGCAGATCAGCATAACAGCATGCCGGAATTACTGGAGAGCATTGAAAGGAATATGATTCTTGAGGCTTTGAAAAAGGAGAAATCGACGCGGAAGGCTGCTCAGCAATTAGGAGTTACTCAGTCTCTTTTGATGAGGCGGGTTCGGAAGTATGCGATCGATATTTAATGGCAAAACTTCCTCTTTTTTAACACAAAGAAACCTTGTCATGCTTCACAGAATGACAAGGTTTCTTATTCCCCTATAATCTTAAATGTTTCTCTTATTCTTTAGTCAACTGTAAAACTTACTAGTATAAGCCTCGCCTTCGCTAATATACCATGATGGCCACACATGCCATCCACCTGTTTTTATTATAAATGAAAACGCTTACATATTCCGCATTAACTATTATTCAATTTTCGACAAACACCAGTAAAAGTATTTTCAAATCCTCCCATATCACATAATATCCTAAATTCCAACCACCAACTGCTATATGCTAAAACCCATTGGATAGTGGCCTTGTTGCCACTTTCATATGAGTTAATTGACAGCATAAAAATTTTACCCTATCTAAAATATAATTTTCTTTATTTAAGAGCACTTTCAGGGAAATCCCTTTAAGTGGCAGTATTCGGTTATCCGCCTTAATCTTTGTATATAGCTGTTAGTTAACGGCCTTTGTATGAGGATTTGAAATAGAGAAATCCGCTCTTTGCCCGAGCGGATTATTTAAGGATTATTTAAGGATTATCTAAGGATTTCACCTAAAAAGCTTGTGCCTTCCTCTGTGGCAGGCAGACCAAAAAATTCACTAAATGTTGCTCCAACGTCTGCCATGCTATTTCGCTTTCCTATATTTACAGCTTTTACACGTTTCCCTGCGGCCAAAATAGGTACGTACTCGCGTGTGTGATTGGAATGCCCGATTGTTGGGTCGTTCCCGTGGTCAGCCATAATAACGATCAAATCTTCCTCAGCCATTTTAGGAAGAAATTCAGATAGCCATTTATCTGTTATATTGAGGAGACTGGCATACCATTCCACGTCCTCTGCATGGCCTGCCAGGTCCGTTTCCTGGACGTTTACAAGGAACGCCGTATCTTCTATTTCATTGAGATAAGAACTCTCTAAAACTCTTAAAACTATTTCGGTATCAACAATGGGGTCTGCAGGGCCTTCGCCATGCAATACATCTGCTGTTTTTCCGATACGATGCACTTTAAGGTCATTCCGGGCCGCAATCATCGGAAATTGCCCATCAATGTTCACCCCGTAGCCCATATGATAGACTTCGTAGCCCTTCCCATAAACCTTTGCCTTCGGAGCATCGACACCCCATTGGCCGGGATTTCTTTCATGAACAACCGACAGGATATGTTCAATGGTTGTATAGGGTCCCCCAAAAGCGATAACCCTGCTTGTATCCACGTTTTGGCGGACAATCTGTCCGACTTCCTTTAATTCATGAAAAGGCATCCTATTAAAATCAGCTGTTAAATTGATGATGTTTCCTAATGAAGATTCAAGATTGTCACCGATGACACAGGCGCCGTTTACCAGCAGCACAGGTCGGTCTTCCCAAGGATATTCAACTTGATAGCCAGCTTCCGCCAATACTTTTGCAAGGTTCCTATGGATGTCCTTCATCAGCCTTTTATTCGAGCGCTTCGGGCAGCTCCCGGCAATTTCCTGATGTCCCAAATACGTATCTGCCCCATGATGGGCAAGAGCCGAATAACCATATGCATTAGCTGGCGCTTCCATTCCATCAACAAGCGCCCCAAGCCCCAGATTATATAAAGTGGGTATATTTAAAAAGCCTGCTGATTCCCGTATATGCTTAAACGTATTAGCTCTGCAGTCAGAAGGGTTAAACTCCCCGCAGTCGTTCATTGCTCCAATTCCAAAACTGTCGATTACCAGCAGAATTGCTTTTGCCATCCTCACCACTTCCTCTCAAAGTGAACCAGTTCCGGCTTTCCGCTTTGTATTCCTTTTACCAGTGCAATATGGGCTCTTGTAACGAAAACCTGTGTGCGGAAAGAAAAAATGGCTGTATCCCCTTCAGCAATACGAAAGCCCTTCGGTTTTTCGATTGCCCCGTAATAATCGATTGCTTCAGGAGCCGGTTCTGCTGCTGGGACATACTGATCCAATATCTCGCTTTCTGCATTTCCGACGAGGCACCCCGTTAGATGTGAGCGGCCATAATATCCGCCCCCGATTACATAATAATGATCCTTGTCCTGGTGGGACACTTCCGTTACATAGATAATGGCCGGCTTTTCAGCGAGATCCCTATAAGCATGGAGCGGCGTCGTTCCTGTGAGGGCATGTCCAGGTTCCCCATGCGTCACACCCTGGTCAGCTAAAAATGGAATGGTTTCGCAGCTTGTCGCGCTTGGACCGTTTACTTGCTTGACTTCCATGCCCCGTCCTGCTAAAACCTTTTTAGCCTGAAGAAGGGTTTGAAAGTTAGGAGTAGGCTCCATTCCCATCCGGTCAGCCGAAAGTTGAAAGTTCGGGAATGTGGTGATTCCGGCTATGTTAATGCCCGGAAGTCCGGCCAGCTTAGTCAGCTCTTCATCCAATGAATCCAAGGGAAAGCCGCCCTCCTGTCCGGGATAAATGAAATCCCCATCTGCATACACTCTCAGAAGGACATCCTGCACCATTCCGGATTGGACGGCTGTCTCTGAAAGCTGCTGGGCACGTTCGTATGAAAACAGGGTCACGACCTCCGGTTTCCACGATAAAACTTCCGGCCATTGGTTTTTTCCCGGCTGAACAAGGTGGCCAACATTGCCGATTTCAACGCCGCCTTCTGCCAGTGTTTTGGCTTCATCAAATTCCACAGCTACAGCTTTTTGAATGCCATGCTCTGCTATAAATCGGCCAATAAACGGAAGCCTGCCCAGCTGTTTGCTCATGAAATAAAGCTGGAAGCTGTGCTCATTTGCCGTTCTTGCAAGTGCCTCCACATTCTCTCCCAGGATATCAAGATCAATCACATACGTATTTGGGGGTATTTGCCCGCTTTGATGCAAGGTGACACCTGATTGTATAAGCTTTGGGTTTCTTCGTCTTGTTACATCTAAAAACATTGAATATCCCCCCTTTGTTATCAGCGATGCTGCTTTTCTTTTGCAAGAGGTATCACTTTTTCCAATATGCCGATAATCGTGCTTGCACCGGACTTCATTGGGTTGATGCGCAACCCATACTCCTTCAGTTCCGGCTGGGCTTCCAAAAAGCTTCCGGATACCCGGTAAATCATTGGAATGATTTCATATTTTGATTCTGCCCCAACAGGGTGAGTGGCGGCGCCGTGCTCATCACTCATGCTGATGACCTGCTGGGCAATTGGATCTTTCAATTCCACAATGACATTTTTCGATTGGGCATTGGTCATATACGCAGCACGGATTCCGGCCACAGCCCCTTCATTCAGCCGGCGGCATAGCTCTTCTACTTGCTCATTTTGAATCGCTAAAGATACAGGCGCAAAGGTCATCATCCTGAGCAGCTCCATTGCTTCGTAGCCCTGTACCTGGCCTCCGCCCGAATAGTTATAATGATGGACTCGGGCAATCGCCTCTCTTTTTCCGACAATGATAGCAATCCCTTCAGGACCCAGCAGTTTGAAGCCGGAAAAAGTGGAATAATCGGCGCCCAGTTCAACCCCAATCCCCTTCGTTTTTAATGCACAATAATTATCATCCACCACAATTGGCAGGTCGGGGCGTTCTTCCTTTACGGCTTTAATGACATCAGCCAAACGGTAATGGTCTATCGGCTGCTGGCGGGCATGCTGAATGTAGAAAACTTTAGGGCTTTGGTTGTGCCTGATTGCTGCTCTGATTTCCTCAAGATTGTTATAATCCGCTTCGACTGTTTTAATGCCCAATATCCTTAACGTTTCTTTGGTCGTTGTATAGACAGGGGCTGTATGAATGAACATTTCATCTCCTGCAGCCAAAAGCATGCTTAAGATATTGCGGATCGCTCCCGTTCCTGCACCTCGGACAAGAGCACAATCCTCCGCTTCAAAAAAGTCCGCCAGCACTCTTTCCACAAGATAAGTCTGTTCCGGACGCTTCCATTTTGGAGAGACACCGAGATCTCCCATCGATAGAAACTGCTTTCCCTCAAAATAATGGCTCATTCGATCGACGAGCTTGAATTGTTTTTCCTGGGCCTCCTGTATCGATAAACTTGGCAGAACTGAATCGGCATACTTCAGATCGGCTGGATTGTATGTTGACAATATGATCCCTCCCTTATTGAAAAAGCTCTGGATGGATTAACGATTAGAAGCTGCTGCAGAATGCTGTCCGAAACGCCGGCTTCTTTTAATTTTGGAATAAAAGATTCAAGCACCAGCCCGTAGCCTGGCCCGCCATTCTTTTTCCAATGGGATTTCCGTGTTAGATCGGCTGAAAGCAGGATTTGCCTTTCAAATCCCCGATTAATAAAATCAAGCAGGAAATCCGATCTTTCTCCGTCAGGCCGGTAATTATTTTTGCCAATCGTATCAAAAGCGATATAGGCACCTGTTTCCAAAACGGAGAGCACTTCCTCTTTATTCGGATTAAGGTCCTGATGGCCGATAATGATTTGGTCCACAGGAAGTCCTTGCTTTGTAAGAAGCTGCACCTGTTCAAAGCCAAGTGTCCCGAGCGTCGTATGGGTTGTGACCGGAAGGCCGGTTTCGACTCCGGCTATAGCCGCACCAATCAACAGTTCTTTCTCAATCGGCTTCATTTCATTCTTGCTTGTGCCCACTTCCCCAATGACACCTGGAAGAATGCCGGTATCAGCGATTCCTTCCGTAGCTTCTTTAATGAAATGATGCGCAAACTGTTCTGCTTTCCAGTCCCCGGCATATTCCGGGATAAATGGATCCTTGTAAAAGCCTGTGCACGTAATCAGGTGAACCCCTGTCGCTTCACTTAATCTTTTTAGAACAAGAGCATCCCGGCCCATGCCGTCATTCGTCACTTCGACCATAGACCTGCCGCCCAGACGGTAAAAGTCCTCCAGTTCCTCCCGCATGCCCTGTTCATCATCAAATATCGTATCCGGATCTTTTTTCACTCGCGAAAGATCAATGGAGAGATGCTCGTGAGCCGAGCAAACCCCCAATTCCTCCGGAGCAATTTTTCCAAGAACCGTTTGTATCATGGCCTTTCACTCCGATCTTCTCTGCCGATTCTTATATTGCGGATAAATTTCGTTCTAATAGGGATAAAAATCTTTTATAACGAGGATAAATCCCGCTATAACATAGATAAACCTTTTTATATTACAGAAAAGCTGTAATGACAGCTTCATACCATTTATTGAGGAATGGACATAATTCCAAGAGCCACAAGGATATTCGCAATGATTCCGACTGCAATGGCGCCAACAGGACCAACCGCAATACGGACAATTGGGCGTCCTGCCGCTTCATTCAATAAGTAGAAGCCCGCAATGAAGAAGAAGCCAAATCCTGGCGCGATCGCATTTGCCGCATTCGCTCCACCGATCAAAAGGGCCACTTCCAGAAGCTTGGTCATCGCACTGCGGATGTTTTCCCCGGAGTTGCGGACACCAGGATATTTATCAAGGAATCTGGCAATTGAACTTAATAGCATAACTTCAATGAAAATTATAATGACACCGCCAATTAAGGCTAACCAAACATTTGGAGAGAAAAATCCTACAACGAAAATGAGCGTAAATCCGACCGGGCTGTAAACACCTGTTGCAATAGCTGTACTGGCGACAAGCGGAATAAAGCCGAGTGCACGGGCAGCGGCAGCAATTCCGGCATCTGTTGCTTTGCCTTCAGCCAATAGATTCAGAGAAATTGGATCACCTGCCATAATCCATAGATTGGTAGCAGCTGCAATAAGACCGCCGATAATCATAAAGAAGACTACATTTTTTCTGATCTTAGCTACTTTGTCACTGAATACGGCTGCAAGGTCAATGGATGAACCTTCTTCTGCTTTTTCCTTCATGGCAAATGCAAGCAGGAATATCATCCCAGTAATAAGGGCCATTCCTTCCTGGTTCAGTGTTACAGTTGTACCCGAAACAGTTAGGATAGCACTTTCATTTAGCCAAACAGCAAGCTGGCGGACCAAAGCGGAAACAATAAACGTAATGACACCTTTCTTCACACTGAACTGCATCGCTACAGCAAGGGCCGGGAACGCCATGAATGTAACAACTACCGGTGCTCCAACTGCTCCCATTGCATCAAGGAAATTAAGCGGAAGGTAATCAAACAGTTTAACAAAGCCTTCCAATCCGATTAAAAGACCTGCTCCATACGCTCCCCCGATCACGGCAGCAAGCGGCGTACCCCACTTATTTTTGGGTGTCAGCAAACCGATAATATCTGTCCCCAGCAAGATACTGTGAACGAGAATGATGCTGGCGGAGAGTGTAAAGGGAATTCCAAAACCGATCACAAGGCCAAAGCTCATGGCAAAGGCAGTAAATGCCAGGTCTCTTCGTGTCATCCGTCCTTCTACGTGCTCGGAGACAATAGGCCGAAGCCCATCGTTGAAAACAGCAATATTCATATTGGCCAAAACAGCAGCAACGGCACCGATCAGGATAATTAAGGTCATTTCCATTTCATTTTCCCCCTTAAGTTAAATGGATTTCCTAGCTTCTATTCTTTAAAGCCTTGATAATCATAGGGACTGCGGCATCTTTATGATCCGCTGTAAATCCAAAAGCTTTTTTGCCTTCATTGACAGCGGTTACGATTTTCTCCTCAACAGGCTTCTTCCCTGGCATGGAAACAGTCTCGCAATTTGGTTTGCCCAGAAGTGCAATAGCCATCGCTAAAGCCCCGCCGCCACCAGTATGGCAGGCGCCGACATAGTAATCTGCTTGTCCTGTCTTGACAGCCATGGCAGCTTCCAAATCCGACTTGATCATCGTCGTGATGCTGCTATCAATTTCTTTTATTAAGCTCTCAATCTCTTTTTTATCCACTTGTCCTCCAACTACAATTTTCATCCTAGTTTCCTCCTTTATTAATTTGCAGTACATTCGTATAATGGATGAGCAGAAAATCGATTTCTTCCTGGGGGAGCTGTTTTTTCCATTGCTGCTGTACAAAATCGATTTCCTTTATTGCCAATGCCGCTTGCGGTGACTGCTTTACCTCTTCCAGCAAAGCCGGATGAGGAGCTTCCACCTGTTCACCCTTTTCAATTCTGGTCAGCGCTGTCGGCAAATGCGTGAACAGCATTTCTGCCTGTTCAATGGTATCTTTTTTTAAGATTGAACTTAAATGCATGAATGATAGAGTAGTTATATCTGCAGCTTTTGTGCTAACAACCAAAGAGGTTAAAAGTATGTCTAATCTTTGTTTCAACTGTTCTAAATTCATTGAAATTCCTCCAGTATACAGTATTTAGTATATTAATCACAGAAAGAAACTAGAACTCCAGTTTCTTAATAGTGAGGATACTTTTTTTCCTCCTCGACAAGCTGTTGGATTTCCTCCACTTTTTCAAATTGAAGAAGCTGGATCTGTTCCTTAATATTTGTTCTTTCACTTTCTATCACAATGGCAGCCCTTGTCGCTTTCAGGGCCAGTTCCTTTGCTTTTTTCGATTTAAAATCTGAGGAAGTAAAAGTCTTAAAAGCTCTGGCTTCATCAGCATTCCACACTGCTGCATCAATACTGCCATTTTTCAGCATGGTGAAAAGCTGCATATAATCTACTTTGATGAGTTCAACATCCAAACCTTCACATTCCAGCAGGGTGATATTGGCCTGGTCAGTAGATGAATAGTCAATCCCTAATCTCATGCCGTCTATAATCCTGTCATTTCCGCTTTTTGAAAAAAATACTTTGTGGGACGTCACATATGTTTCAGGACCTAACGTATGAAGAATTTCCAGGCCCTCAAATTCCTGTACTGCTTCTTCCGCTGCCAGCTGGGACATGATCGCAAAATCGTAGCGGCGCGTTTTCAAAGATTCAATTCTTCTCCTGGCCCCTCTCATATAAGCGAGTCCTGATTTCTTATTCATCTCTTCAAAGCCTTCCACCATGCCGGTAGCCAAGCCTTCATACTTGCGGGAATATGGCAATGGCATAACGCCCATTACAGGTCCGATGCCGGCAATCTCGTAAAGAAGGTTGATGTCCCTTTTTTTAAGAAAGGTCCCAAGATGCCCCCTGGACTCCAGAGAAATGGCATGCAATTCCTCCAGCACTCTTAGTGCTCCCTGCACAGTTCCCCGACCCAGGGAAAGCTTTTCCGTAAAATCACTAACCCGCGGGATCCTCTCTCCCTCTAAAAACTGAATAAGCTCCATCGCAATAAACTTCGCTGCCAGCCCATTTTTCGAATACAAACTTTCCCAAATTCGGCTCATATGTCAATACCTCTTTCAATATACAAAAAATTGTATATTTTGAGTGTAGCGTTTTCATATCTCTAATTCAAGGGTTTTCTATAAAAATCCATATTCTTAATAAAAAACAGTCTTAAATGACAGCCAGCCAGACGAATCCGTATAACAGCATGCCGAAATTACTGGAGAGCATTGAAAGGAATGTGATTCTTGATGCTTTAAAAAAGGAAAAATCGACACGAAAGGGTGCACAAAAACTGGGCGTTACACAATCGCTGCTGATGAGACGGGTGAGGAAGTACGGAATCGATGTTCATGCAGAATCCGCTAATCAGCAAAATAGCCTAATTTCTATTTGACTTGACTGAAACAAAAAATTAACTATTACTTTTTAAGATTTTCTTTCATGAATTTTGATATTTGCTGCTCATCTGTATTTAAAATCTTTTCCAGGTGATTAACAATGAGTTCTTGCCTTTGGCGAGAATGGTTTTGACTTAATTTCGCTTTCCCTTCAATACTATTAATCTTTATTTTGAATCCTTGAACTCCTTTATTCATGCCAGCGAGAAAATCGGGATCAATATCTTGCAATCTGTATGAACTGTCAGGAGCTTCATACTTCAAAACCATATCATGCATGGAACCGATTAACTCATCTTCATCCTCAATAAGTTCGACTTCGCCATATACGTGAATAGCTGTATAATTCCAGGTTGGCACAGCTTTATTGGTCTCATACCAGGATGGTGAGACATAACAGTGAGGACCGTGGAAAATCACTAGTACAGTTTGATTCAGTATATCTTTCCACTGAGGATTCGGACGGGCAAAATGTCCATATAAGCAGGTATTTTCTTTGTTCAAAATTAACGGCAAATGAGTGGCGAATGGTTGACCATTGTGCTGAGAAAAAAGAGTCGCAAAGCTATTCTCCTTTATGACAGTGAAGGCTTCATCCTCGTTGATCTTAAAGTGCTTGGGAATATACATGAAAAAATCTCCTTTCCATTTTACAAAAATCAGGAAACTAAGTAAATCCTTCCGGCAGGCATTCAAAATATATTTGATACAGGTTATGATAATATTCAATCTGACATATAAAAAGATACAATTTTAAATAATTGAGCATGTCAAAGGAGATGCCAATGAAAAATACCATTTTTGCTATTAAGGATGACTCCCCTAAATATAAACAAATCTACGAGCAGTTTAAAAAATATATTGAGCAGGGTGACATACCGGCTGATGAACAATTGCCCTCCATTCGCCAGCTCGCAGACTCCCTTCAAGTAAGCCGCAACACCACCTTAATGGCATATGATCAGCTTGCTGCTGAAGGCTATATTCGCGGAGAAGGAAGAAAAGGATTTTTTGTAAATCAATTGGAAGCAAGTTTATTTCAAGACTCGTCCCTTTCAATTAGCCAAAAGCAAACAGAGGCGGCACCAACTGTCCGGATTGATTTTAAAGCAGGGGCCGTAGACCAGACACATTTTCCTTTACAGGCCTGGAGAAGGACGGCCAATCAAGTACTAACGTTTCAGGAAAGCTTTCGATACGGGACCCCATTTGGCGAAGCCTGTCTCCGGGAACAAATTGCGGCATACTTGCTCCAATCCCGCGGGGTAAGGGCAGATTCCAATTCCATTATTATAGGCAGCAGCACCCAGCAAATGCTGATCAATCTTGGATATATACTGAAGGATGATTTTCCGGGCATTTTCGTAGAGGACCCTGGCTATGATGGTGCCAGGGAAGCCTTTCAATTCCATCGTTATCTACTTGAAACCTTGCCAGTTACTGAAGCCGGTGCTGATTTTTCCCAATTAGAACAAAAGATATCACGATTAATCTATGTAACCCCTTCCCATCACAGTCCATACGGGGTAAGCATGTCCATTCAGCAGCGGCAAAGGCTTATTCAATGGGCCAACATGAAGCAAGGATATATTATTGAAGACGATTATGACAGTGAGTTTCGCTATACGCAGAAGCCATTTCCTGCTCTCGCTTCGATTGATTCTGCCAGAGTCATCTATCTTGGGAATTTTTCAAAGTCCTTTCTTCCAGGAATCCGATTAAGTTATATGGTGCTGCCACAGCCGCTTTTAACCCTTTACAAAAATCAGTTTAGTCATTTTGAGAATACTGCTTCTCTTCTTAACCAGCTTGCAATGGCCAAATTCATGGAAGATGGGGAGTGGGATCGCCACATTAAACGCATGCGGCTTGTTTATAAAAGAAAAATGGGGCATTTAGTATCTGAATTAAAGGAACAGTTCGGTCAATGCATAACGATTATAGGGGAACAGTCCGGTTTGTACGTATTAATTAAAGTTCAGCTTAAGCGCACAGAAGAATGGCTTCTTCAACAGGCATCCAGTTGCGGTGTGAAAGTATATCCCACTTCTCTTTATTTCATCCATAATCATACTGAACAGCCGATTATCAAACTTGGCTTCAGCAATCTTTCTTTTGATGAAATACAGCTTGGTGTGAATCTTTTAAAGAAGGCGTGGCTATAGACATGCCCGCGGCTAATAAAATGCCAAGATATTATCTTTAAGGACTCTGAGGATGCTAGTTAATGACGTTCCACCTGCCTAGTCTGGAGGCATATAAGGTAAAAACCGATTCTTTGTTTTACGCTTTAAAACTTCATGGTATCCGGGGTCAGGCTCCTCTGTTTTTTCTCTTTTTTAACACAAAGAAACCTTGTCATTTTCAACAGCATGACAAGGTTTCTTATCCCCTATAATCTTAAACTTTTCTCATATTCTTTAGTCAACTGTAAAACTTATTAGTATAAGCCCCGCCTTCGCTATATACCATGATGGCCACACATGCCATCCACCTGTTTTTATTATAAATGAAAACGCTTACATAAACCACATTAACTTTTCTGCAATTTTCGACAACACTGCCGATAGAAGGAAACCAAAACCTTTTCGCATTAGACCCCACGAAAAGGATATCGTATTGTTCCTAAATATATGAATGGATTGGCTTGATAGGTGCTGCAGGACCCATCCGCTAAGAAGATCAGGTCGATCGCCTGATGGACTGTTGTACACTAGATAAAAAATTGTGAAGGCGGAAGGATTCCATGTATTTGGTTCAGTCCCTTTCATCGCACGGCCTTCATCAAATATCCTTCAAAGCCCTCAGCGTCTTATCCCGAATCTGAATCCGGTTCATATAGTCTTTTGCTACAAGTTCTGTGTATAGTAAGTCAAATAGCAGAAACAGCGGAAGGGTTGGAGAAATGTTCTGACCCATATGCATACTGCTTTTACTCATAACGAGAAGGGATAAATCTGCTAACTGGGAAAGTTCAGATGTTTTATCACTCGTGATAGCAAGGACTGACGCACCTTGCCTCTTGGCAATTTTAATCGCGTCGATGACTTCTTTTGTTTTCCCTGAAACAGAAATGCCAATGACAAGACTTTTGCCTGTGCTTAAAGCTGCATCCATCACAGCTTGATGAGGGTCTGTAATCGACTCAACCTGGACTCCGATCCGAAAAAACTTCCATTTGAACTCCTGGGCTGCAATCCCTGAGTTGCCGATGCCGTATACATGCACTTTCTCAGCATCCGTTAAAAGGGAAACGGCCTGCTGAATATCAAAATAAGTCATTTTCCGAAAGGTCGTTTCGATAATCTCCAAATGGTTTTGATAGAGATTGGAAAAATAATCGATCTCCTTGATGTCACTGGCTACAGTCGGTTTGTTCCTTAAATCGATATATCTTTTTAATTCGTGTTTGAACTCATTAAACCCGGAAAAAGAGATTTTCTGACAGAAGCGGGTAATCGTAGCCGGGGAAATATGAATTTTCTTCGCGATTTGGTTGATCGATAATTGGCTGATTTCATCAGGATTTTCGATAATATATTTTGCTAATTCCGACTCAGAGCTTGTGAATTTTTCCATCGTGCAGGCTATGCCATGCAGAAGATTCTCACCCAGATATTCCATATTCTTTCTCCCCTTTTAGATCATCCATACGTTCATTATACAAGTTGTTACCCTTATTTTTAGTCAAATGGCTGAAAACTATGAACTAATCATAATTAACCCTACTAAAGCAAAAAGCTGAAAACAACCCAGTCAGGAGCCTGAGTTATTTTCAGCTAAATCCTTATTTTTGCATAGCATCTACAAATCTTTTTGTAATGATCTGCGGTCTTGTAATCGCACCGCCTACCACAACCGAGTGAACATGAATATCCAGCACAGAGCGGGCAATTTCCGGGGTTGAAACATTTCCTTCTGCTATTACCTTTGCGTGCTTCACTTCTTTGACGATTTGTTTGATCACGGCGTAGGCATGATCATCGATTTTCAAGCCTTTTGTCTCTTCTGTATATCCGTATAATGTCGGTGCGACAATATCAAACCCCAGCTCATCGGCAAAAATGGCTTCTTCAACGGAAGAGACATCCGCCATCAGCAAAATATGAGGATACTTTGATCTTACGTCTTGATAAAACGATTCTAAATCCTTTCCATCTGGCCGGATCCGATTCGTTGCATCTGTCGCAATGATTTCGGCACCCGTGTCAGCTAAGGCATCGATCTCTTTCATGGTTGGTGTAATAAAGACAGGATGGTCCTTGTATACCTGTTTGATGATGCCGATCACAGGAAGATCGACTATTTCTTTTATTTCCCTAATATCAGGGACGGAGTTGGCCCGAATGCCAACAGCCCCTCCCTCCTTTGCAGCTAATGCCATACGTCCCATAATGAACGAGCTATGAAGCGGTTCTCCTTCTAAAGCCTGGCAGGAAACAATTAGTCCATTTTTGATCTGTTCCAGCACTTGATGCATGTAAAACACGTCCTTATTATTTATTCCTGACCTAAATACTCTTCTATTTCGTTTTTAACAATGGTGACTTGAGGTCCATAAATAACTTGAACACCCGTTCCTTTTTTCACAATTCCTTTTGATCCGGTCTGTTTAATGACATCTTCTTTTACCAGGGATTCATCTTTAACGGTTACCCGCAGACGAGTCGCACAGCAATCAACTATATCAATATTATTTGTTCCGCCTAATCCTTCTACAATCGTTTTAGCACGGTCTGTAGCTGAAACTTGCTCTGCTGCCTGTTCCTCATCTTCACGTCCAAGAACTTTGAAGTTCTTTTTTCTGATTAAGAATTTAAACGTAAAGTAGTATAAGAAGAACCATGGAATACCTACCATTAACACATATGGCCAATTTGTTTTATCGGCCCCTTGGAGAATTCCAAATAAAATGAAATCAATAAATCCGCCTGAGAAGGTTTGTCCGACAGTAATATTGAATATGTCTGCCATCATAAAAGCAAAACCATCGAAAATGGCATGTACTAAATAAAGAAGAGGTGCCACGAACAAGAAGCTAAATTCCAGCGGCTCAGTGATTCCTGTCAAGAATGATGTTAACGCTGCTGATAACAAAATTCCCGCTACCACTTTTCTGTTTTTCTTTTTAGAGCAATGATAAATGGCCAATGCAGCTCCTGGCAGACCAAACATCATGGTAATAAAACGGCCTGACATGAATCTTGATACCCCTTCGTAATATTGTTCAGTCGAAGGGTCACCCAATTGGGCAAAAAAGATATTCTGAGTACCGCTGACTAATTTCCCGCCAATCTCCAGCGTTCCGCCAAGTGCCGTTTGCCAGAATGGAAGATAGAAGATGTGGTGCAAGCCAAGCGGTCCGAGCATACGCAAAATAAATCCGTAGAATAGCGTTCCGATTTCCCCGGTACCTGTAACCACTGACCCAAGCCCATTGATTAAAGCCTGGAAGTATGGCCAGATCACAAATAGAATCGCCCCTACAAAAATGGAAGCAAATGAAACGACAATAGGAATAAATCGAGATCCCCCAAAAAATCCTAACACTTGAGGCAGCTGAATTTTATTGTATTTATTATGCAAGGCAGCTGCTGCTATCCCGACGATAATACCGCCAAATACACCCGTTTCCAAAGTCTGAATCCCGACAGCCATCCCTTGACCGGCTCCTGCCAAGTTATCCTTCGCCAGGTCTCCGGTTAAAGAAAGCAGCGCACTGATGGTACTATTCATAACAAAATAACCGATCATGGCTGCTAATCCAGCTGTTGCTTTATCTGAACGGGCTAAACCGATCGCTACCCCTACCGCAAATATGATCGGCAAGTTGGCAAATACGATTGAACCTGCTGCACTCATGATTGTAAAAATGGCCTGCAGCCAGCTGATATCTAAAAATGGATAAGCTGAAACCGTATTCGGGTTAGACAGCGCTCCGCCAATTCCCAATAACAAACCTGCTGCCGGTAAAACCGCTATAGGAAGCATGAACGATTTACCAAATTGCTGCGCTTTTTCAAAAGCTTTTTTCATTGATATTAACCCCCTTTATCTTGATGAGAAACCTTAGTGCTTTATCCTTCTATCCGTATCATATATTCGCAGCTGCCGCAGTTCAATGGGATTGAAATCGTTTTCAACCCTTTTCATCATTCTTGCTCCAACGCTGAAAACACGTTCAAATTAACATGTGTGTCTACTTTTCATTCATTCCTGATAGTAGAATAACTACTTGAAAAGAAGTCCCCGTCTGCTGGAATACAAACGGGATGCTTTTGAAGCATTGGTTTTTTGAATACTTATTGAGATTAGCGAACCTTAACTAGCTGAATCTCTCCTTTTACTTTTTGGCTCTGTTAAAGGTCAATGTTGTTCTTAGCACCCTGTTGATTGGAGTGGAAGGCGGCGAGACTCCTGCGGGAGTAGCGTACCAAGGGAGACCCCGCAGGCGCAGAGCGACGAGGAGGCTCCCGGTAGCCCCGCGGAAAGCGAGTGCCTGCAGCGGAAATCAACAGCCAAATTTAACAGAGCCTATTATTTACTATATGTACAATGGGAGTTGATTACCTTGAACGCTATCTTGCTTAAAGGAATGCAAATATATGCGGAAGACCAAAAGATTGAAGCAGGCTATATTCAATTGCAGGACAACAAAATAATTGGTGTTGGACCCATTACGAATTTGCCGGAAACGGAAGGATTTGAGGTGATTGAAGTTTCCCCTTCCTTTAAAGCGATTCCCGGCCTAATAGATATTCATATCCATGGAGTAAATGGTGCTGATGTGATGGATGCAACAGCGGAAGCTTTAGAGACCATGTCCGCTGCTCTTCCTAAAGAAGGCACTACCAGCTTTTTAGCGACAACGATGACTCAAAGCCAAGCAGCCATTGAAAATGCACTGATAAATTCCGGGAATTATATAGAGAAGCAGCAATCACCCGGTAAGGCAGAAATCCTTGGCATTCATCTTGAAGGACCGTATGTCAATAAAGCCAGAGCCGGTGCTCAGCCAGTGGAATTCATTGTGGATTCAAGCATCGAGCAATGCAAAAAATGGAACAATCTTGCGAAGCAATCGATAAAAATCGTTACACTGGCTCCTGAACAGCCAGGTGGCATGGAAATGGTGAAATACTTGAATGAAAACGGCATTATTGCCTCCATCGGCCATTCTGATGCCACATATGAAGAAGTCACCCAAGCCATTGAAGCCGGCGCTAAACACGTCACACATCTATTTAATCAAATGCGAGGCTTGCATCATCGGGAACCCGGTGTAGTCGGTGCTGCTTTATTGCGGGATGAATTAACAGCAGAAATAATCGCCGATGGTGTTCATGTCCGGCCTGAAATGGTGAAGCTGGCCTTTCAGCAAAAAGGCAAAACAGAGTTAATTTTAATAACAGACTCCATGAGGGCAAAATGCTTAAAAAACGGAGTCTATGATCTTGGAGGACAAGCCGTAACGGTTGAAGATGGAAAGGCGGTTTTACACGACGGAACACTCGCTGGCAGCATTCTAAAACTCGGACATGCGATGAAAAATATGATGGATTTTACGAGCTGCTCACTGGAAGACACCATCCAAATGGCTTCCGTTAATCCAGCTAAGCAGCTGAATGTCTTCGATCGCAAAGGAACCATCACAATTGGAAAAGACGCTGACATCGTGATATTGGATGAGCAGCTTGAAGTAGCCATGACTTTTTGCCGTGGAGAGCTTGCCTATCATCGAGGAGGAGAACAGCAGTGAAAATCTTACAAGCAAAAAATTATGATGAAATGAGTCAAAAAGCAGCGGAGTTTTTAATCGAAAGAATCCGCCGCAGCCCTGACATTAATCTGGGATTGGCAACAGGCGGAACCCCGGTTGGATTATATGCTCAATTGGTGAAAGATCATCAAAAAAACCATACTTCCTATCAGGACGTTACAACCTTTAATCTGGATGAGTATATGGGGCTTTCCAGTGAAGACCCAAATAGTTACCGTTTTTTCATGGACAAGCATTTATTTAAACATATTGATATTAAAAAATCGAATACTCATGTTCCTTTAGGCGATACAGCCAATCCTCAGAAGCAATGCAGCGATTACGAAAACCTGATAGAGAGACATGGCGGCATTGATCTTCAAATTCTTGGCATCGGCAGCAACGGCCATATTGGCTTTAATGAACCTGGTACATCCTTTCAATCTGAAACACATATTGTCGAATTAACACCTTCTACACGCGAATCCAATGCACGATATTTTAATAGCCTTAGTGAAGTGCCTTTTCATGCTATTACTATGGGGATTGCGAGCATTATGCGCAGCAGAGAAATTCTCTTGCTTGTCTCGGGAAATGCCAAAAGAGATGCCTTGGAGCAACTGTTACAAGGAGAGGTTAATGAAAGCTTCCCTGCCTCTATATTGAGAACACACCCTGCTGTGACCATTATTGCAGACGAGGCGGCTATAGGGTCAATTGTTGTTTAAACCTATTTAATGGGTAGCTCGTATTCCATTAGCAGCTTACAGAATCAGAGGAGAAACGGCTTGGGGCTTGCAGAACGGGGTATCCAGTTAAATAGGAAAATTACGAAAGCATCTGGTGAACGGCCAATTGCGGATGCTATCCTTTTGCTTCGATAAGATGAAGCATAACGATTCAATCAAACGTTTGATTGAAAAAAACAACTTTAATTAGGAAAGTCAGCGATTATATTCGCTGGCTTTCTTTTATTTAGATTGGCACTTCTATTCGTCTTCCTATGCTAATTGAATCCCATTATTAAAAGAGTGTCGTTAACCCATCACCCCTCTTTTACCTGAGCCCCATGCCTGTTAATTTTTTTACAAGATTTTACGCCAATGTAAGATAGTTATAGTTTGTTTATACTTTCGGTAAATTACACCATTTTCTCTTCGATTCTATGTTATCTATTAAATGTCAGAACGGTCTGACATATTTTCATGAATTTTTACATAGGGAGTGGAGAACATGAGTTATGAAAACTGGTTAAAGGAATTCAATTCGAAAACAGTCACGCGGCGGTCGTTTTTAGGTACCTCAAGCAAAGCAGCACTGGCTGCTGCACTAAGCCTGACAATCCCCCATTCATTGTCCAAAAAGGGTGTGGAAGCTTCTTTTGCCTTCAATGCCTACCCATTTACGCTGGGGGTAGCATCAGGGGATCCCTTGCCGGATGGGGTTGTTTTATGGACAAGATTGGCACCTGAACCTGCTGCTGCAGATGGGTTAGGCGGAATGCCCGATAAAAATATCCGTGTGGAATGGGAAGTGGCAGAGGATGAACAGTTTAATAGAGTAGTAAAACAAGGAACAGAGGTTGCCATGCAGGAGCTTGCGCATTCCGTCCATGCAGAAGTACATGGCCTAAGGCCGGGAATGGAGTATTATTATCGGTTCAAAGCCGGAAATGAAATCAGTCCTGTCGGAAGGACGAAAACAGCTCCGGCTTGGGGAGCACATGTGAACAGCCTTTCTTTTGCCTTCGCCTCCTGTCAGGCATGGGTAGGAGGACGCTATGCCGCTTACCGTGACATGGCACAGCAGGATCTCGATTTTGTTCTCCACCTTGGGGACTATATTTATGAAAAAAGGGACACAGCGACCCTTGCTGATTTCCGTAACCAGCATGCCCTTTACAAGACTTCTCCTGACCTGCAGCAGGCTCACGCTGCGTTTCCGTTTATCGTGACCTTCGACGATCACGAAATTGAAAATAACTGGGCAAATGATATTTCACAGCCGGACGGAGAAGAATCCAACCAAAACTTTTTGGACCTTCGCGCTGCAGCCTTTCAAGCCTATTATGAGCACTTGCCGCTCAGGCTTCGATCAAAACCGCATGGTTCCGATATGACTCTTTACCGTCAATTCACATATGGGAATTTAGCCGATTTTAATGTGTTGGATACCCGCCAATACCGCGATGACCAGTTAAGGGACGGTTTTCCGAGTGCGCCGCTGGATCCTGAAGCACAGAGCCCTTCAAGAACCATGATGGGCTCCAAACAGGAGCATTGGCTGCTGAAAAATCTTGAGCATTCCAAAGCCCGCTGGAATGTCATTGCCCAGCAAACCATTATGGCTCAATATGACTATGATCCAGGCTCAGGAATCAGTGTCAATCATGACCAATGGGACGGCTATGCGGCCGAGCGTGACCGGATTTTGAAGTTTATACAGCAGCACCGACCTTCCAATCCGATTGTCCTTGCCGGAGACTGGCATTCAAGCTGGGTCAACGACTTGAAGGCTGACTTTACGAATCCTTCATCGGAAACTCTTGCAACCGAGTTTGTCGGCACTTCAATCAGTTCAGGCTGCGGCTGGAAGGATAATGTGGAAGCAGCACTTTCCGCTAACCCGCACGTAAAACTCTTTAATGGCGACCTGCGCGGATATGTTCGCTGCGATTTGACGCATGATTCATGGAAAACGGACTTCCGTGTGGTTTCTTCCCCTGGCGATCCGAATGCACAAGCCTTTACGATGTCATCATGGGTGGTTGAGAATGGAAAACCAGGTGCAGAGGAAATTGGGGTTTCTAAATATAATAAGGTTGGGGTAACGGTATAGCATATCTTGAAACTAAAAAATTTCGGAGAAAAATAAACAGCCGACCGGGTTTTTCCCTTGTCGGCTGTTCAGTTTCTTCTTATAGTTTTGACATTCCCATTTCCACTAACTTGCTCTTTCCTCCGCAAGCTTCACTCCCTCAAACTTCTGTACAAAATTGCAGGTTTTACATGCCCGCCCGATTGATTGTTTGGTAACAGGATCCCGATAATACGTTTCATTAAAACCGCATATAGAGCATTCTAGTTCGTGGATAATTTCCCGTTGCCCAAGGATCGCTTCCAGTAATAACTCGAAATGCAAATCTACCACTCCGATTCCCTTTTAGTTGTTTATATCAAATGGAGAGTGCGAAGATTCCCGAACTTTGTATAGTCTAATGGCGCATCTTTACGACAAAACAGAGAAGGAACCCTATTACTCCTGGGTGAAAATAAGGTAATTTGGCCTTTTTATAGTCAAATCTATAGGATGACTTAAACTATTATTCATTTAGGAGTTTTACATGCTTCGATATTTTCTATTATTTTTCGGGAAATAATATGCTTTTTATTGTCGTTAATAGGGACTTTAGTGACATTATAGGATTCCTTCCTAAATGGGGGTTGTATATGATCGTTTCTATATTAGAGTTCACTTGAGAATACAACTCTTGGAATTATACTTTGAGGATTTATTTGAGATGGGGTTTTATACAACTTCTGATCAGGCTTACATGGGCTTTTTTTTATAAATGTTAAAAGGTTTTTCCCGAAAATCTCAGAGTTCCTCCTTGATCCGGAAGCTGCTCCGGATCAAAGGGGAAACACCTGAAATTCGATCATTTTCTCCCGCTTTCTTAAAGCAGCCTGGGAACATTCAGCTACAGCTGCAATTCATAAACCTTCCGTGGCCTGCCGCGCTGGCCAGGCTGTTCTTCGCCGGTCACTTTTGCAAGTCCCAGCCGCTCGAGTTCGGACATGATTCTTCTGGAATTGCGTTCGGTGTTTTTCAGCCACCTTGAGATCTCCTGGGCTGTGACGATATTCTTTTGATAATGTTTTGATAGGTACTCGATTTTTGAGACGATTGCAGGGCTTATTTTCGCATCTTTAAAGCGTTCTTCCCATTCGTCTCCCCATTTGCGCTGCTGGTAGGAGATGGTTTCCTCTCCGCTGCCCGACAGGTGTTCCTGTATCTGTTTTTTTTCATCCACACTAACCACAGGTGACGTTTCCTTGTTTCGGGCATACTGGAGGGCAAGCCGGACATTCTGCTCCGCATCATAGGCCGTCAATCCGTAGCCAATCCCGATTCTGACTTTCAGCTTGCTGTGTATTCTCGCTTCTTCGATCAAAGAATGCATAGAGGCTTCCTGAAAATGCATGTCCATTTCGCCTCTTGTCGTGTAAATAAAGAATAAACCGTCTCCTATTTGCACGAATGAGCCTTGCACTTTTTCGGCATAATCGAGCAGGACTTGCTTAATCTCCAGCTCATGGCGCTTCATTTCGTAGGTAAAATGCTGCTCATCAAGTGAACTGGCGGAGTGCATCACTTCAAGCCCCATGATGGCAATCTGTGACCGCTTATACCAATTGGATTGGCCTCTTTCCTTTAAGTACCGTAAAACAAGCTTTATAGCGACAGGAGAGGGAACCACCCGGTAACAAGGTATCCCATTTTCCTTTAGCCGCTCGTAAACTTCAAGGACACATGTCAAGGCGACCTGTGTTTTTCCTTCCTCATATAGCTTTTTATGAAAACGGATGATTTCCTCGGCTGGTTCATATTCGTTATAAGAGAATGAATGAATGTTCAAATCTCCTAAAAAGTATGTATTGCGCAGCGTATCCAGTTCTGATTGCTGAATGGTATCTAGGCTGGCATGTTGGAACCCGCCTTCCCTGATATGTGCTTCAAGGAGAGTTCCCAGCAAACTCGAACCGTACAAGGGGGGATAGTGAGCATTTTCATCTCTGATAAGCCCTTTCGAACGTGCAAAATAGTAAGGAGCCTGCCCTGAAAAAAACCATAAATCAATATCTGCTTGATATTCCCTGATGATGTTTTCCGTTTCTTTTGTTTCTTTATAGATATATGGAGTCATTTCCAGTTCGCTATGTTCACGCCCCAAAGCGAGAATATGTCTGACAGAGTCTTCCGGTCCCACTACCCCAACACGGATCTTCATTCTTTTCCACCTGCTTTTCTTCTATTGCTTCATATGCTAGCTTCACTCTTTAAATAGTGTGCGATAATCTCTGTTCCCATTTCCAAGTCTTCAAGTGAGGCAAATTCCTCTGGATGATGGCTGAGCCCATTTTTGCATGGAATAAATAATAGCCCGGATGGCCATTTGGCCGCCATATTCATGACATCATGGCCAGCACCGCTTTCCAGCACAAAAGCTTTATAGCCCAAAGTTTCTCCTGCGTGCTGCAATTTCTTCCTCACTCCATCATCCAATTGGATGGATGGGTTATCTACAAGGGTATTCACTTCCATTGTAACACCAAATTCACTGGAAAGCTGACTGCACTTTTGGCGGATCAGCCTTTCCATTTCCCTTTTTAAGTCATCATCCACACTGCGGATATCCACTCCCAGTTCGACGATGCCCGGAATCACAGTCATTACATTAGGTTTCAGTTCAATGGTGCTGGCTGTAGCGACAATGGGCACTTCACTCGAGCTGGTTAAAGAAGCGGCCGTTTCCGATATAAACGTAATAAGTGGCGAAACAGCAACGAGAGCATCCTTTCTGTTCCCCATTGGAGTTGTTCCCGTATGGCCCATTTGCCCTTTTATCATGATCTTTAGGCGGATTGGGCAAGCGACCGCTGTCACAGCTCCGAATTCCGCACCGGCATCTTCAACCCTTGTCCCCTGCTCGATGTGAAGCTCAATAAAACTTTTCAATGCCGTCTCCGGCCGTTCAGCCTGGTCAATCGCATCCCAAGAGATCCTCATTCCTTCGACTGCCTGACGGATGGTGATGCCGTCTTCGTCTGGCACATCTGCCAGGTCATCCTTATTTAAAAGGCCGCTCATCGCCTTGCTTCCTATGGTTGACACACCGAAACGCGAAGATTCTTCTGAGGCAAAACAAATCACTTCAATAGGAGAAACTGGAACGAATCCCTCTTCCTTTAGCTTTTTGATGGCTGCCAGACCGCAAAGGACACCCGCTACCCCATCATATCCTCCGCCTCCCTTTACCGTATCCACATGGGAACCAACAGCAGCTGCCGGGGAATCTTCTGTTCCTTTCTCTTCCGTTTCCCACCGTGCAATAGCATTCCCAGCCTCATCTCTCCTTACTTTCAAACCGATCTCTTCAGCAATGGAAACAAAAACCTCAATTGCCTGCCATTCCTCTTCCGAGTATCCCAACCGGCAGAACCCTTCAGGCCGTTCCATGGAAGTGGTTACATTCAACTCTTTCAGATGCTTTTCCAGCCAATCTTTCATAATCAACACTCCTCCCCTTTATCCCAATCCAATGTAAAATGCTGAAAATGAGGCAGATTTCTCTGCCCCATTTCCCATTATTAAAACCTCAATGTAATTTCTTGATGGATTCAAAGAGCACTTTAACGGCAGCCAGCATGGTGCCTTCGTTTATATCAAACTTCTCATTATGATGGCCTGCCGCAAGCTCGGTACCAAAAATGCAATACGTGGCCTGCCCTCCGTTTTGCTGAATCCTTTCCATGAAGAAAGTTGCGTCCTCAGAACCTGCAGGTGAATCGTCTTCAAGTATGCTCTTCTTAATATGAGGAGATTCTTCTGCGCAAGCATGCAATACGGCTGCCAGCTCGGTTGATCCCTGGGCACTTACAGCCTCGCCCACAGTCTGTATCTCGTAATCGACTCCATACATTTGTGCCGAACCTGCGATAACAGCTTCCGCCTGGGCCTTGACATATTCATTGATTTTCGTATTTTCTCCGCGCGTTTCAACCTTTAAAACGGCCCGGTCAGCGATGATATTACGTCCTGAACCAGCATGCATTTCCCCCACATTAATGCGGGTTGCCCCTTCTGAATGGCGTGGAATGGCATAAATATTCAGTGCAGCAGAAGCAGCTGCAAGCAGTGCGTTTTTCCCTTCTTCCGGATTTCCCCCGGCATGAGAGGCTACGCCCTTAAAAGTAATATCAAGTTTGGAAGTGGCCAAAAATCCGTTCTTTGATGCAACAAAGTGTCCATCCGGTACTCCCGTGCCAACATGAGAGGCAATAAAGTAATCGACATCATCCACAACCTTGGCTTGGGCCATTGACCGTGCCCCGCGGGTTCCTTCCTCGGCCGGCTGGAAAATCAATTTGATTTTCCCCTTAAGGCTGTCCTTATTCTCTGCAATCAAGGTTGCCAAGCCCAGCCCAATGGTTGTATGGGCATCATGTCCGCATGCATGCATTTGGTTTGGAACAGTGGATCTAAACCCTTCTTTTTGCGGAAAGTGGCTGTCTGCCTCGGATTCATTAATAGGCAAGGCATCCATATCAACGCGAAATGCGATGGTCTGGCCTTCCTTTTTGGTATCCAGTGTGGCCACAATGCCTGTATAACCATCTTTGAAAGGCTCAAGGTATTCTTTTTTTGCCCCATTTTCGAGTGCCCATTGATAGTGTGCTTCTGTGTCTTCTTTATTGGGCTTGCCCATGCAATAGTCGGCAGACATCACTTGTTTTCCCATTTCCAGCTGAAATCCTAGTTCATCGAGGATTGAGGCAACGATGGAAGCTGTCCGCATTTCCAGAAAGCCTCCTTCAGGATAACGATGGAAATCACGACGCCACTCTACTAATTTACTTTGAAGATTACTCACCTTTTACTCACATCCTAGTTTTCTATTAGAGATATGGACCAATTCCAGGACCAAACGGGATTTCAAAGAAGAAGAATATTAAGATCATCACAATCCATGTCAGCAAGAAACAAATCGAGTATGGAAGCATTAGCGATATAAATGTTCCAATTCCGGCTTTCTTGTCATACTTCTGCATAAATGACAGCGCTATAACCATGTATGGCATCATCGGGGTCACGATATTCGTTGACGAATCCGCCACACGGTAAGCCACTTGCGTAAAGGCAGGGTGATAGCCGAGCTGCATAAACATTGGCACGAATACAGGCGCTTCAAGGGCCCACTTTGCTGAACCTGAAGTGATCAGGAAGTTCAGCGATGCTGTAAAGATAATATAGCCAATGATCAGTCCTATACCTGTAAACTCTGCTTCTTTCAAAAATTCTGCCCCGTTCACGGCAACCCAGGTAGCAATGTTAGACCAGCTGAAGAAGGCGATGAACTGGGCAATTGCGAATATTAAGACAATATAAGATGCCATATCCTTCATCGATTCAGCCATAAAATTGGCAACATCTTTACTGCTCTTAATGTTTCCAACCGTCATTCCGTAAACAGTACCGATGATAATAAAGAAGAACAGAATGATCGGGATAATGCCATCCAGGAATGGGGATGGCACAATGCCGCCATCTTCATTGGTTAGCGGGCTATTTGGCATAAGGATGGCTCCCAGAATAATCGCAATATACACCCCACCCGCAATGACAGCATTTCGCAATGCTTTGCCTGCATTAGGAGGATCTTCTGTTACAGCTTCTTTTACCTCTTCGCCTTTGTATTCTCCAAGGCGCGGTTCAATGAATTTCGTTGTGACAAGTCCGCCGACAACCGTTAGAACAAACACGGAAACAATATTGAAGTACCAGTTATCAATTGGTGTTACCACCATATCCTCATTAATAATCTGCGCAGCTTCTGTTGAAATACCTGCCAGTAATGCGTCTGTTCCAGCAATTAAAAGGTTTGCTGTAAAACCTGCACCTGCTGCTGCATACCCTGCTGCTAAACCGGCAATCGGGTTGCGGCCAATTTTATAAAAGACCATGGCAGCGAGCGGCGGTACAAGAACCATCGCTGCATCTGATGCGATATTCCCCATAATCCCTACAAAAACGACCGTATAAGTGATTAAAGCAGGCGGCGATTTTAAAATCGTTTTCTTAATGGCATAATCCAGCATGCCGACTTTCTCGGCAAGGCCGATACCGAGCATCATGGATAGAACCAGGCCAAGAGGCGCAAATCCTGTGAAGTTATCGAGCATGGATGTTAAGATGAACTGTAAACCTTCTGCAGATGCCAAATTCTTGACTGGCAGCTCTTCTCCTGAGCCCGGGTGTATAACAGTCGCACCAAACGCGCTAAAAATAGCTGAAACAATAATGATAAGAACGGCGAGGCCGGCGAACAATATAAATGGATCCGGGAGCTTGTTCCCGACGATTTCAACCCCATTGAGGAATCGCTGTGCGATCCCTGCTTTCTTTTTTTCTGTTACATTTTTCTCCCCTTGCTTTTCAGTTTTCATTTTCTCCCCCCGCTTTTCAATTTTTTAAATTTTAGCTCTTTTTCTTATAGACTGTTGTTATAGCTTGGGAATGCTGCCCGTTGATTTCCGCTGCGGGCCCTTGCTTTCCGCGGGGAGGAATGAGAGCCTCCTCGGCTTCGCCTGCGGGGTCTCCCACTTCCCTCTCTTCCCGCTGGAGTCAAGAGCCCTCCGCTCCAATCAACTCAATAGATAAGATTAGGTTTGACATTGAAAAACAACAATCTTTATAAAATCAGCCTTATTTCAATGTTGATGGCTTCACATCTTTAGGTATTGGACATGTGTAAGGGTTAGCCTCTTTAAACTCATTGAATTCCTGTTTAACAGATTCCAATTCTTCCTTGTCCGTCAGCAGTTTAACAGCCGTTAATGCCATGGCCTCTGCGGCCCGAAGCATTCCTTTATGAGCGTAGCTGCTAATGCCTTGTGTCGTCATTTGCCATGTATGCAGCGGTGTTCCAAGGGCTGACGTCGATGCCGTCAGCTGAGCCGTCGGCACAACCCAGCTGACATCGGAGACATCTGTAGATCCGGCAAGAATTTCTTTAGAAGGTTCATATGCCGAGATGGTTTCAGCGAGGTATTTCCCCTTAAACTCACTGCCATCCCCTACATAGCCAAACCCTTTTAAAATATCTAAATAGCTTTCTTTTTCACCATCTGATAACGTGGACCAAAGCTTTTCGGCAAAGGCCTTTTCATCTTCGCCCGGTTTTTCGATGCCAGCTTCCTGAAGGCTTTTATAGAGGACCTTTTCAAGGCTCCGATTTGGAATATAATTCGAACAAGCCTTGTCGAACTCGATGGAAAGCTCTGTTTCCGTCATCAGTGCTGCACCTTCCGCAATTTTGCATACCCGCTTGTAGATCTCGTCCACCTGCTGAACCTTTGGTGCCCGGATTAAATACAGCACTTCAGCATTTGCTTGTACGACATTTGGCGAGATGCCCCCTGTATTAGTGATCGCATAGTGAATTCTCGCTTCCGGCACGATATGCTCACGAAGATAATTCACTCCAACGTTCATCAGCTCAACCGCATCAAGGGCACTTCGTCCCAGATGCGGCGAGTTCGCAGCATGTGAGGATAAGCCTTTAAATCTGAAGTAAACCTGATAGTTTGCCAGACTGGAAAGGCTCATGATGCTGTTTGCCGGAGATGGATGCCAGGTTAATGCTGCATCCACCCCTTCAAACACACCTTCCCGGACCATGAATGTTTTTCCGGATCCGCCTTCTTCGCCAGGACATCCAAAAAACTTAACAGTCCCTGGCAAATGGTTATCTTCTAAATATTTCTTGGCTGCGCATGCTGCGGCAAAAGCGCCAGTCCCCAGCAGGTTATGCCCGCATCCGTGGCCGACATTCAGTTCTGTCGGCTCATATGATGTTTTGTTTGGCACCTGCCCTAATCCGGATAGTGCATCAAACTCCCCAAGGAACCCGATAACTGGGGATCCGCTTCCATAAGTAGCAACAAAAGCGGTCTCTATGTTTGCTGCATTCCTTTCAACGTCAAATCCGGCTTTTTCACACTCAGAGGCTAAAAACTCCGCTGATGAATACTCTTCAAATCTCGTTTCCGGATGTTCGAATATATACTCGCTGATTTTTTCAAAAGTCTCTTTGTTTTCGGCTAGAAATGTTTTCGCAAAGTTGTTCGTCATTATATCCCCCTTAAAAAGTCTATTTCCTTCCATTTAAATGGCTGATCCCCCATTTAGAATATGGATATAAGCATCGACCGCAGCCAATAATACTTCTTCCTCGAAATCAAACTGAGGGTGGTGATGAGGGTAATCAAGCTGGGTTCCAAACAGCATATACGTTGCTTTGCCTCCATGCTTTTGGACCCGATTCATCATTAAGCTGACATCTTCCGATCCAGAAACAGGCACTGCAGGCAATATTTCTTTAATAAACTCACTGGATGCACACCATTCCGTAATTTTCGGTATAAGCGCCTTATCACAGACAACTACTTCCGTAACGCCTACTGCTTCAATCGTGCAGGAAACATCATGCATATTTGCTGCAGCCTGAATAATCCGAGTGGCTTTCTCAGCCATGTATTCAGCAATCTCTGGTGTCTGGCCCCGCACTTCAATTTCCATATAGCTGTCTTCCGGGATGATGTTCCGACCGCTTCCGGCAATCAGCTTTCCAACATTGACCCGGGTTACGCCATCATGGTGGCGCGGAATTCCATAAAGATTATTAGCAGCAGTCGTTGCTGCCAATAAAGCATTTTTACCGAGTTCCGGACTTATGCCGGCATGAGAGGAAACTCCTTTGAAATAGACATTGAACTTTGTTGAGGCAAGAAATCCCGGCGTTGTTGCCGCGATTGTTCCAACTGGCAGGGATTGAATGCCGATGTGGCCGGAATAAAAATAATCGACATCATCCAGCCAGCCTTTATCTGTCATTGCCCGAGCCCCTCGGCCCCCTTCTTCTGCCGGCTGGAAAAGAAGAGTAAAGCGGCCTTTCAAATGATCACTATGGGCTGAAATATACTGAGCCACTCCCAGTCCGATGGCTGTATGCCCGTCATGGCCGCAAGCGTGCATCACGTTCTTTTCCTTAGAAGCAAATTCATGCTTTGACGGCAGATGCGCTGAATCAGCTGATTCGTTAATCGGCAATGCATCAATATCAAAGCGAAAGCCTACATGGTCTCCTTTTTTGCCTGTATCCCATGTCGCAACGAGCCCGGTATTTCCGCCGCGCATTTTATCCAGCCAAGACTGTTCAACACCATAGTCAATCGCCTTTTTCTCATGCGCCTCAAGATCAGCGGCTGCAGGCACACCCAGACGGGACTCCTCTTTCAGCGCTTCTTTTCCTATGAAAATAGTAAACCCCATTTTTTCGAGTTCTTTTCCAATTCTATAAGTCGTGATGTACTCCATAAAACCCAATTCAGGCATAGCATGTAAAGTACGCCGCCATTTGATCAATTGGGGAGTTAAATCCTTTAAAAACTCACTGGACAAAAAATCACACCTCACTAGTTAGTAAAAGCACGAATGCTTCTGTAATGAATGATCATAACTGTAAAAACTATCGCGAATAGCCTTAATTATTCCATTTCGGAAATTTTCCGTTTAACTACCTTAAATCCATTATACATACGATTTTAGAAAATTCAAAGTTAAATATTTACTATTAAAATACGAAGAAATGAATTTTTATGAGTAGAGTAGCTAATAGAAAATAGGCTGTTTTCGCCAACTTTGTTGATTTTAAACAAAGTTGGGAGAGGTTGATTTCCGCTCCAGGATGCTCGGTTTCCGCGGGGCGGACGGTGTGGCTCAAGGTGCTAAATTAGTTGAGCGTAATGTAACCGAATATGAATTAGTTTAATTCGAAGAAGCCGGTTTCTAATGAAGCCGGCCTTTTTTTAACGATGGTATTAAAGTGGTGCCGTTTGGGGTGCCAGGCCCCACCTGGGGGCCTGACACTCCTTTAACGTCACCTACAGAAAGGAGCAATGACAATGGAACAGATGGTCACACTCATCAGCGAGCTCGGCTTCCCGATTGTGGTTACACTTTTTCTGCTGAACAGAATCGAAGCCAAACTTGATGTGGTCGTATCGTCAATTCAGGGATTGCCGGATCGGCTGGAGGAATAGGGTGTCAGGAAATATAAACAGCCTGCATAAGAAAATAAGGGGCCTTTATAGGTCCCTTATTAAAGCAAAAATACATTCTCTTTATTTTCTTCCAGCATTAACTGAAGCAAATTCCTTATTGAACTTAAGAATATACCCCTTAGCCTTTCGGTTATAAACGATGCTATTTGTTAAAGTATCAAACTTATAGTTGGAGAAATAAGCGTTTATTTCCTTCATATCTCTCTGGATTGTTTTGACACTCACATTAAAGTTCTCCGCTTCCTTTTCCTTACTTATGACTTCTCCTTGGCTAAGACGTTCAAACAGGGACAAAATCCGCATTGTTTTCATGTGTGATTCTTCAATCAAGATGTCTTCTCCCCTCGTTTATTTTTTATATTTCATAAAGGCTAAATAAATATATGCCTAATTATCATATAGGAAAATAATAACATAAACACAGTGTTATTTTGGGTAATTTTACCTATATATACTTCCAAATTGTTTTATTTAATATCGTCCGAATTTATGTTTTCTTTTGCTAGGTAATCTTTAAAGATATAAAAAAGCAATTGAAATGCAACATGTATATAGTAAAGTTTCGGCTCTTTCGGTATGTATATAACGATTAGAGACAGGACAGAATTCATAATAAACAAATAAGGATGATTGTTATGAATGAAAATGAATTTCTAGAATCAGAGAATTTATTTAAAGGGCTTTTATGGGCCGCTGGATTAAGCATTCCTTTGTGGATCTCAATATTCGGCTGGATAAAGATAATCTTATATTTTTCACCTATATAACTTAATGGGATTTTTCAAGTGAAAATCTGGTTATCCTTTTTTAGTTAATACTCAGCTGAATAAAACGGCGAAAAACCTTGCTGCAAAAATCAGCAAGGTTTTAATTTTAGGCTCTGTTAAATTTGCCTGTTGATTTCAGCACGAGGCACTCCCGCAGGACGTTGAATAAGCATCCTCGAATAAACACCGCACGAAGAAAATGCGAAAGCATTTTCGAGGAGTTCGTGCTTCCGCTCCAATCAACAGGGTGCTAAAAAACAACAATAAGCCTTAACAGAGCCTAATTTTAGTGGTAACGATTTACGGTCAACATTTTTTGGTCTCCCTATTTAAAATGCTTATTTAACAGCTCTTTAAATAGCAGATTTAGATCCCTGTTTTTCTGCTCTCTTAACCATTCCACTTGATCAATGGGCAAGTTTAATTTAAGCGTAATCTTTTCATTGGGCATCTCTACTTTCCTGATATCCTCTAGCGTAATACCTTCTTCAATATCCGGAAATGCCAAATCATTCTCACTTATCCTTAGCACGCCTTCGTAGTTTTCATTTTCATCCAATTCACAGAATAAATTAAGCCTGGGCAGCCTTCCCGGCAGTGATTTTAAAAACATAAAGGAACTAATGACTCTTCCATCTTCCAACTCGATTTCTGCTATCAAACTTTCCCTATCTTTATATTTTCTTAGAGTAATCTCACTCACAATCATATCCACTTCCAAAGTACTTCCTGTAGAAGACTCGAAAATATAGATGGCACTGTTAAATATATAGAACGTTTCTCCATCGATGATGATCGATTTTACCCCAACCATACTTCTTCCCCCAAATAAATAGGATCTGCAATAGGATGAACTGCGACTTTATAGATTAACTACATCATATCAGAAAGAGAAGCAATGTGGGGTTTTCATTGAGCTTAGATCCCATACAAGCTGGAACCCCCTTGACAAGGACTCTTACTCTTACTCATCATTACACAAGTGAAAAATCCGCTCAAAATTCAGCATGGTATTATCTGTTTCACCCTTTGATCTTTCATTGTATCTCGGGTCTTGCTCCGGCTTTTTTCCACCTTCTAAAGTCATGAAAATAGATTTAGGACTTAAGACAGCTTCCCTCTCCCATTAGGATGTTTATACTTTTATTAAACCCTTTTCTTTCTTCTGAATAAAAATCTTTTAAAATAGGTTTAATTCATTTCATAGAGGGTATAAACAATAGAAAAAAAGATTTTTTATACATAATAGATTTCCTTTCGAAGGGGGGTGAGTGACGCAGTGAAACACCGTTTGTTCTATTTATTTTCCTTTATATGTGTGTTAAGCCTTCCGGGCTATGCTTCTGCCGATTCAGGTTTGCTGTCAGATGCAGCTGAGGCCGATGGGACAGCAGTCCTGGAAGAACAGGAACAATCAGAATTAAAAAACAGCACGGAAGAAAGCACCGCCACTGTTAATAAGAAGGTGGAAGGTTTTGTATCCACTCCTGATAAGGCTGTGAGTGAAGCAGTTGAATCGCTTTCTGAAAATATTTCTTCTTCCGCCAGCACACCAGCGGCAAAAGTGAACGTACTTGAGGAAGAAGGTTTGGTTAAGGTTGATACTCCAGCGGCTAGTGTACAAGCTAAAAAGAAAGCAGCCGAAGCGGAAGCTCCAGCTGAAACAGTCGAGGTTTTGAATGAACTTGTTATAAAAGCGGAAACATCTGAAACAGAAGCAAACGTTTCTAAGAAATCGGATTTAAGACCTGAATCTGAAAAACCATTCACATTTGAAGATACGAAAAAGTTCTTCTTTTCCCAAGAGGAAGCACCTTTGCATAACGAAGAAGCGCTATTTCAACATAATACTAAACTCACAGGAAAACAAAGCTCGAAATCAGAACTAAATTCAGATCAGGGCTCAAACTCTTCCAGCTTGCTTCCGGATAAAAAAATGCCTGTAATGGATATAATCATTCCTTCCAACGGAGGCCCAGGGTCACCATCCTCCAGTCAGGCAGGTTCATCGGTTTCAGCCTTTACATATATTCCGGGTATATTACCAAGCACAATAAAGGATCTTACTCCACCATCAATGGGCGGCAGCAGTCATGTAAGACAGTTCTTTGATCAATGGGTAAACGCTCCGCCGTCCCGGCCGCCGGAACTCTCTTCTTTCTTATAAATGATATATATAAAAATCAAAAAATAAGAAGGAGAGAACATAATCATGAAAAAGAAGAATCTAGTAAAAACATTATCTATTACAGGTGCAATCGCTGCAGGACTATTTATTGGAGGAAGTACCGGTTTTGCTGAGGAAAAAGAAAGCTCCCTGTCACTTTCCAACCAGCTTCAAGGCGAAAATCAAGTGACTATTGAGACAGAGGATGGCTTTGATTTGCAGGGTGCGATCCATTCACAAGCAGAATCTGCTTTTCAAAATGAAGGTACTTCAGCTGAAGGCAGTGTTCATAACTCATTAACCCTTGCAGCAGTTTCCAAAGATCACGCTGCTGAAGGAAAAGCGGATCTCCAGCTAACTGCCGACGCTGATAACACCGCAGCGATCAGCGGACAAGCTGATCTAAAGGCACAAGCTTCCCTCAAAGAAAGCGATGTATCCGAAACCGGAGATGAAGCTTCTGTTCAAGCTAATGGAAAAAGTGATACAAGCACAGCAGTGTCCGTATCAATTGAAAATGAGGAAGTCACTGAAAATGTATCGAACAGCACAGCTGCATCAACTGATGCTAACGCTGACGCTGGAGTGTCAGGATCAGCTGATGCTGAGACTTCAAGCCAAATGGATGTGTCCCTAAGTGGTGAGAGTAACGCTTCCATTGAAACAAATAGTGCTTTATCCGCTGATTTTGAAGCTGCCACAGAAGCGAACTTGGATGCAGATCTGGAGAGGGAAAGCACGAATGGCATTCAGTCCACATTCCATGGCACTGTGAAAAAAGACTCTATCACCGCTGACTTGAAGGCAGATGAAGCTTCTGTAGCCGTTAACGGAGTAACAGAGACTGACCTTAAGCCGGAACCTAAAGATAATGATGAAGAATCTTCTTTGAATGCTAAGTTACAAAGCAACACTGAAGCAGATTTAGAAGCTGCGATTTCTTCAAATGAGGAGATGTCTGCAACTTCTGCTAGCGGGGACCTATCATTAACGGCTGAGGAAAAATCTGAGCTCAGCCTGAACCCGGATTTCTCCGCTTCTGAAAATAATGAGTTTACTTCTTCTTTTACAGTAGCTTTCAACGTTGAGACTTTTGAAAATGTGAAATTGACACTTCCAAAAGAATTGGACCTAACTGCTTAAAATTTAACGCAAATAAAATGACCAGGAGGAGGCAAATCATTGCCTCCTCCTTTTGGTAAGCAAGTAACGTTACTAATTGTCTTCTTTGGCTTTCTCTTCTGCTTTCTTCGCTTCTTCCTTAGCCTTTTCTTCTGCTTTCCTTGCTTCCTCCTTACCTTTTTCAGCTATTTATTTAAATTAGATAGGCATTACCCCCTCTAAAAGTAACCACCTAACCTTGGTTGAATAAACGCTATGAACACTTTATTTCAATTATTAACTTTTATATCGAGTTTTTTTATCATTTTCAACCCATTAAATAAAAGTAATTACGCCTGTCGTATCAGGCACAAATCTCCCCCTGCAATGTGATAGAACTAGTTATATCAGCTCACCCTTGCCAAAATCCTTCAAACTAAACCACTGAAATAGAACTATTTTCTGAGAAATTTACATTTCTTATATATTTTCCCAACATTCTCACATTATGATTATCTTGAATTTATATTTTAGGAGGTATCATGGTGAAGAAATTGTTTTCTATTTTTCCAGCGTTTATTCTATTGTTTTCCATTCTTTTTCCAGCAATGCAGAACACGGCTTCAACTGTTCATGCAGCCGGAGCCGGGAGTGTAGTGATTAACGAAATAGCCTGGATGGGGACAACTACAAGCTATAATGATGAATGGATCGAGCTTTACAATAACACCGGTTCCGATGTTGTTCTGGATGGCTGGAAGTTACATGCTGCCGATGGGACACCCGCCATTGCACTAAGCGGTACGATTCCGGCAAACGGCTATTTTTTATTGGAAAGAACCGATGATCAGACAGTATCCGATATTCCTGCAGACCTTATTTACAGCGGAGCGCTTGGCAATACAGCAGAGCATCTTCAGCTGCTGGATTCAGCAGGCACCGTAATCGATGAAGTTGACACATGGTATGCAGGAGATAATACGTCGAAAGCAACAATGGAGCGGATCGATCCTGCTGCAGAAGGAATTTCCTCCTCAAACTGGGCAACAGCCATCAAAAGCTACACCGGCGGACTTGGTACACCGAAAGCGTTTAATTCCACCGGAACAGATGGAAGCGGTACCGTAGATCCTGATGACGGTTCAACAGAACCTCCCCCATCGTCCAATGTATGTGATGACAGGACACAGCATCTCAATAATGTTTCCGAAGCTGAAGGAGCGATTAACGTATACTTTAACAAGTGTGCATTTCCTCAATATGCTTCAGCCGGAAACGAAGCGAATTACAATGTGAATTTTGAAGATATTTTAATCAAGCGTCTAAATTCGGCAACAAAGAGCATTGATTTTGCTACATATGAAATTAACCTTCCACGCGTTGTGGATACACTCATCCAGAAAGCGGCAGAGGGCGTTGATGTCCGCGTAATTGCTGATTCCAAAGATTCAGCCGACCCTCATTATGCAGAGCGTTTTGAAACCATGCGCCTGTATTTGGAGAAAATGGCCCGCGGGCAGGATTCTGCCATGGGGACTGCCGATGACATCGTGATTTTTTCTGACTCCCCTATGTTTGCGGTAGAGGATAGCGCCAAACGGACAAGCAAAGGCCTCCCTTCCTCAGCCAATGATATCGATCAAGTAACTGTAACCGTTGGAAATTCGTCTGTCACAGGCCGTTTATTCGTGGATGCTGAATCTAAATCGGCCGGCAGCTACTATAGCCCCGGAAACCAGATGCACAATAAATTTGCCATTATTGATGACAGATGGGTTTTTACAGGAACATGGAATTTCACCGTAACCGGCCTTTATGGATCCGATGAAAATATGCAGCAGGGCATTTTGGACGGAAACCAAAATCAGATTGTAGAAATGAACTGGCCAGAGCTTGCAGGGATTTATGAAACAGAATTCAATGAAATGTGGGGAACGTCTGCCTTGAGCCCAGATCCAGCGATATCCAACTTCAGCAGCCGCAAAACAGATAACACCACACATGTGATTGATATTAATGGAAAAAAGGTTGAAATCTACTTCTCGGCCGGAGACAATGCGATTGGCAAAATGGCTTCGCTGATTCGAAACGAAGCACATTTCAATACCTACTTCTCCATTTTCGCCTGGAGTGACCAGGCAATCGCCGATGAGCTGAAAAACAAATGGGAAGGTTCCTATAATGACCTCGAGGGAACACTGACCGGATTTGATGTGAAAGGCGTGTTCGATTCTGATTTCTGGAATCAATGGTGGTCTGCAAGCATCGATATGACGGGAAGGACCGCTTCCCAGACAAGTGTGAATAATCCCAACACACGCTGGAAAAATCCCGCCCCTGTCTATAAGGATGCAGAGGTGCGAAAGCTGCACAGCAAGACGATGATTATTGATGCAGATACAAACAGTGACCCAACCGTCATAGTCGGGTCCACCAACTGGAGCAACAACGGCAACAATGTAAACGACGAAAATATGCTGATTATTCATGATGCAGCCATTGCCAATCAATTCGTCCAGGAATTTAACGCCCGCTACACCCAAGCAGGCGGAACCATCCAATAACCAACTATAAGGTGCCTGATACCCGGTGAGCAGACGCTTCATCAAGCCGGGGATTAGGCACTTTTTTTAAAGAAGATGGGTTATAAAAATGGCAGTCTGCCGATTCGGATTTACAAAGCTAAATAAACCTTAACACCCCTGCAATGATTGGTTAACGTTTGATTAATACCTATTTTTTATACTGTGGGTAATTGCTCAATCAAAGCATAGAAGTATTAAAGTAATTTCAGCTTGAATTTCACCAATACATATAAGGAGTGAAAAAATTGAACAAATCCTTCAAAAAAGCTGTCATCCCTGCGATTGCATCCATCAGTTTAACCTCTGTTCTGCTTGCAGGCCCTGTCCCGGAGATGCCGGCAAGCGCTAAATCAGCAGAACAGCATGAAAAGCAAGCGGAGAAAGAGACACTGCCTCTTGGCCTGCCCTATTTAAACGAGCAAAGAACCACTGAAAGCCTTGCCCCAGGAGTCACATACACAAAAATCATCCGGGGTGAAGAATCTAAAAAAGATTTTTTCACGGTAGATATTGATTTTACCGAAACACATGAACAGGCTAAAGCTTTGGCAAAAAAGCTTGAATCAGAAGGGTTCAATCCCCAGATCGACCGTATTGCGGACCGGGCCATGGACGATAAAGAAATGGGGCCTCTTGGGTATCTTGTCCGGGTTGGAGAGTTTCAGAGTGAAGAGGCTGCCAAAGAGCTTCAGCAAGAATTGGCTGGGAACGGCTATACAGGCCTGCGTACAGTTTATACCGGTGAAGACGGACAGCAGACTACCGGCCCTTGGGTCGTTAATGTACTTGAAGTAGATCCGGACTCATTTAACGGAACTATTTTACCGGAGCTCGGAAAAGATAAGGTCCAAGACAAAGAAACCCTCACTGAAATGGCTGGCCGAAATAACGCATTAGCTGGAATCAATGGAGGCTACTTTGTAGTAGGAAACAAGGATGGAACACCTGGCGATCTTGCCGGGATTTCAGTAATGGACGGAAAGCTGATAAGTGAAGCGGTAAACGGCCGCTCAAGCCTTATTCTTCCTTCTGCAAACAGGGACGCACGTCTTGCTTCTATTTCTTCCTCCCAGACTGCTGTATCATCTGACGGTTCAGTACGCGAAGTAGATGGATTAAATCGGAAACCAGGCTTAATCCGGGGCTGTGGAGGCACAGGAGAAGATACACCGACTGAGGATCCAAAGCATGATTATACATGTAAAGACGAAAGTGAGCTCATCCATTTTTCACCGGTGTTTGGCAATAAAACAGAAGCCGGAGATGGCGTTGAAGCAGTGCTGGATAAGACGGGAGAAGTGATCGAGCTTCGCACACAGCGGGGCGGAGAAATCCCAAGGGAAGGCTCCGTTCTGGCCGGAACTGGAGAGGCAGCCCAGTGGCTTGAAGCCCATGCGCAAGTGGGCAAGAAAATCCAGGTGAAAAATGAAGTATCAGCTGATGGACAACCATTGCCATTAGAACAAACTTCAGCCATTATCAACGGTGGCCCGCGCTTGCTGGAAAACGGCAAAATCTCTATTAACGCAGCGGCAGAAGGATTCCATTGGGAAGAAAACCCTGAATTCTATTACCGATTTGGAGAGCGCCGAAACCCAAGAACCCTTGCTGGAGTAAAAGAGGATGGAACCCTCCTTTTCGTAACAGTTGATGGACGGGCTCCGGGACTAAGTGTCGGTGCAAACTTTGAAGAGAGCGCCAGAATCATGAAATCACTTGGTGCAGCCGATGCCCTTAATCTTGACGGAGGCGGCTCCACTTCCATGACAGTCGGCAATACACTGGTCACAAGACCATCTGACCAAACAGGTGAACGGCCTATTGCGGATGCGATCCTTTTGCTTCCATAAGATGAGGGTAAATGAGTTTAATCAAACGTTTGATTGAAAAAACAGTTTTAATGAAGAGAGTCAGCGGTTAAATTCGCTGGCTTTTTTATATTAATTACTGGGATCCTCACTTCTTCTTCCTATGCTAATTGCGTATGTTGGGTGATAAGTCATAAGCAAACTGAAGAACAGTAATTTCTTCATCTTCTACATCCTTTAAAAAATACTCTAAAACACATTTGGACAAACTATCATTCATGCAAGCACTCCATATTGAACAGCAAAAATTCCGATCACTTTAAATAATTTCCGTCTCATAATCAAGAATATGGCCCCATTCATTAAGAAGAAGGCATAGCTTGCTGCAGAAAAGCGTCCGTTAATTAAGGGTCAGTATTAAAGGATAGCACCCCGTAAATGAAACAAGAATTTTGATTTCCCTGATAATATATTTAAAAAAGGATATTTTATTTATAGGAGGTGTATATATGAAGGACAGAACAATATTGAACCTGTTAACTATATTTGGTATAGCTGGAAGCCTATTTTTTTTGCTGCGAAGAAAAGGTGATATGAAGGATTGGTTTCTTATTTATTTTATAAAAACTTTAGTTTCTACTATACTTGATGGACCAGTAATAAAAACAAAGTATTTACAATACCCGCATCGCTATTTTCCAAAATTATTTGATTCAAACATTGTGTTTTTATACATTTTATTTCCTTTATCATGTGTCATGTATAATCAATTTTCTTATAAAATGAAGCCGTTAAAAACCTTTTTGAGTGTTTTCCTTTTTAGCGGACCAATGACACTTTTTGAGAATTGGCTTGAAAAGAATACCGATTTAGTAAAATACAATAAGGGCTGGAATGGCTATATTACATTTATTGTCCTTTCCTTTACTTTCTTGCTTGTTAAAGGATGCATGGAGGGCATTCGTTTCTTAGATAAAAAAATTTCCAATCCCTCAATTGTTACTGAAAGAAAAGAATTTACACAAAGTTAGAACAGACCAGGTACTTTTTTTAGACAAATCATTGGTCTTTTTTGTTTGTTACATGTACCTGAACTTGAACGCGTTAGCCCGCAAGCCTTTTAAACCAATGCTGGAAATTTTGACGGTCAATTTAAAGCCTCCTTATTAAAAAGATTAAATAGTTTAGATGTGATTTGAATGTTTATGGATTAGATTGGAAAATAAAGAGTGGGTGTGTGAATGGATAGGTATCGATGAAAAGGAGATTTTATGGTCCTTTATTGGTATTCAACAACTGGGTTAATATTTCTTCTATTTTTTAGTGACAAATTTAAAAAATGATCCATCTTCAAAACGGGAAAAATAAGGGGAACAGAAGAACCGTCCCCTTGTTTCTATCTTTCATTCGTTATCGAACATGAAAAGAAATCTTACCCATGCCATCAAATTCCGTTGTGACATGGTCTCCCTTTTTTAACAGGACCGCCTCCGTAATGCCCCCTGTCAAAATGACAGAACCCTTTTTCAACTTCTCCTTTTTCTCTTCATATAACATACTGGCTAACATCGCTGCAGAATTTGCCGGATTTTCCAGGACAGCCGAACTTACTCCACTCGCTCTTATCTCTCTGTTTATGGACATGGATACCCCAATCAAATCAACGGTAAAATCATGGGGATGGTATAATTGACTCCCCCAAATGACCCTTGATGCAGAAGTGTTATCCGCTATCACATCGGGCAGCTGAAACCGGAAATTCTCATACCGGCTGTCAATTATCTCAAGGGCAGGCAGAATCCATTGCGTTTTTTCCAAAACCTGCTCACCCGTCACATCGGGCCCTTCAATGTCTTCCCCAAGAATAAAGGCAATCTCAGCCTCCACTTTTGGATGGATCAAATCGTCCATTAGGATTTGGCCCCTATTCGGGACATTCATGTAATCAAAAATATAGCCGTAAATAGGGGTTTCGACTTTCATTTGCTTCATTTTCGCCCGGCTGGTAAGGCCCATCTTGTAAGCCGTCACCTTGTGGCCTAACTCAACCTTTCTTTTTACCAGTTCCTGCTGCACCCTATACCCCATTGTCAGATTAAAATCTGTATACTGATCGGAAATACAAGAAACTGCTTGTTTCTGTTTCTCTGCTTTGATTAAATACTCAGCAAGATCTCTATAGTCAAGCATCGATATCTCCCCTATTCCTGCATCTCACTTTTTAGCTTATCTCCCACCGCAAAACGATTTTTAGGCACCTCGTTCACAACGATTCGAATACTCGATAAGGGAGCCCCAAGCGATTCGTGAACCGTACGGGCAACATTCCGTATACAAGTTTCGATGGTTTCCTGATCTCTTCCCTCAAGCATCGTGATTTGAATAATTGGCATACACTGCCCTCCCTTTTTATCATCCACAAAAAAGAAAGCATTACCTCTGATATATGGAAGTAATGCTTTATTAAAAATGATTTTTCAATTGAATTAATGGGCAGAATGCGCCTTTCCCGCCTTTTCTCCTTTAAAAACGAATGAATCCATTGCATAAGCCTTAGAACCGGTGATAGCAAGAGATACCGCCATCGCTAAGAATGCCAATTCCAACTCATACCCGGCCATTTGTCCATTCCCTAAAAAGCCTGCAGCTAATTTCACCTTTATAATCGCTCCAGCCATTATTAAAACGAATAGGCCGGAAACCACTCTTGTACCTAATCCAAGCACTAAGGCAATTCCGCCTGCCACTTCAATGAAAGCAACACCATAAGCGAGAAATCCGGGTAAACCGATACTAGCAAACCAGCCAGCTGTGTTTTCAATCCCGCCCTGGAACTTTGCTGCTCCGTGAATAAAAAAGCTAATTCCTAATACTAGCCTTAAAATGAAAGTACTTACTTCGTATTTGTTTTCCATGTTTCCTTCCTCCCTATTTAGTGATTCATACCATTAAATTTAATATTTAATCATTTACTTTAACTCTCCAAATTGCCATACACTGTGACTAAGATTTCCATATCTATAACTGCGGTGCAGCAGCTTTGCACTTTTTTCTTGATCGGCGGAACCCATTGCATAAAAAAGTGGAATAAAGTGCTCATTTCCGTATGGCGGTACGGCGAAATCAGCATTCGGAGCTAATGTATCATACTTGAATAAAGACTCTACATCCCAATTACTGATTTTCTTTTCCAGCCACATATCGAAATCAAGTGCCCATTGATCAACCTTTCCATTATCACCGGCCATCCTTAAGGCCCCAAGGTTATGGACCGTTCCCCCGCTGGCAATGATTAACATATCTTTTTCTCTTAAGGATGACAAAGAACTTCCAATTTTATATTGTTCCTCAGGTGAAAGGCGGGGATTTACTGACATTGAAATGACCGGAATATCAGCATGAGGATACAGCAGCCTGAGAACTACCCAGGCTCCATGGTCTAGGCCCCGTGCTGTATTCACTTCAAAAGGCACTCCCTGTTTAGCGAACAGCTCTGTAATTTCCTTTGTAATCGTTTCATCTCCTGATGCCGGATATTTAATACGATATAAAGCTTCTGGAAATCCTCCAAAATCATAGATCGTTTCGAATTCGTCTACATTGCTCACCTTTTGAACAGATGATTCCCAGTGTGCTGAAAACAATACAATTGCTTTTGGCTTGGGCAGTGAATGGCCCAACGAATTCAGGAATTTAGTATATACATTATTTTCAATAGCCAATAGAGGTGCTCCGTGAGCAACAAATAAAGCTGGCAGCATGGTCATATTCCTCCTTTATCATTTTTAGGATTGATCTAAATTGTCCAAAATCCATTTCATAAAATCCTGCTGGTTCTTTAGTGAAACGATATGTCCTTCAGAATAAGCTTTAAGAGTTACTTGTGCACCTAATCCACGAAAAAACTCGCTGCTTTCAACTCCCCATTCATACGGCAGAACGTTGTCCAATTCGCCGTGAGAAATAAACAAAGAAAGCTCTTCAACAGGTTTTATCCTGTATTCATCTTTGACGAATTCTGGTATATATCCGCTGAGCGCAACAATCCCTTTGATTCGATTCCCCAGTGTAAGGCCAAGCGTCATCGATACAATGGCTCCCTGACTAAATCCAAGTAAATAGAAGCGGTCTTGATCGAGTGGATATCGTTCAGCTGCATAATCAATAAAGTCAGTAAGCTGTTGGATTCCATGATCAAATGCTTCCCGGTGCGGTTTGCCATAGCCTTGTATCGTAAAATAGGCAAATCCCGGCGGCTGAGATAAAGGGCCGCGAACACTAAATATATAAAACTTATCTTCTAACCCGGCGACCAGCGGCAGCATATTTTGTTCATTACTGCCCATTCCATGCATAACAAAAATAGCAGGATAGGTTTTATTGGGGTCAACCTCAGATGGTTTGCGAAGTTCATAAATCATAGATGAATCCAACATATATCATCCCTTCTTTATTTTTATCCTAAAGAAATTACTTATAGTTTTAACTTATACAGAAACAATATTCTTATTAGAAAACAAGGAGTCAAAAAAAGAAACTTCATTCAAATGTATTCTAATGTGAATAAATGTTACTTAAAAGATAACAATAGTGACTGTAGAAAGTCAATAGTTTTTTTGCTAATATATAAATATGTTTCTTAAAAGAAAACATCTGAGGTGATTAAACTGGATATTGGAACAAAAATTCGAGCCATACGAAACAGAAAAAAAATTACGATTGCCCAAATGTGTGATGGAACAGGTCTGTCAAAAGGGTTTATAAGCAATGTTGAAAACAACAATACCTCCCCTTCTATTAATACATTAAGTACCATTGCAGAGTTTCTAGGGGTTCCTCTCCCCTATTTGCTGTTAGAAAAGAAACAGCATATGCGTGTCGTACGCAAAGATGAAAGAACCAATTCTTCTTTTCATAACTTAAAGATTGAGCACTTGGCCTCAAAGGGCGGACTTAGAACCATGATCGTTGAATTTCCCCCGGGAGCCTCCATCGGAGAACCAAATTCACACGAAGGGGAAGAGTGTCATTTAGTATTGGAAGGGAAAATTCTGGCTGAGCAAGGAGAGGACTCTTTTATTGTAGAAGAAGGGGATTCCTTTAGCTGGAACGCCAGTGTCCCACACTTCGTCAAAAATATTGGAGATGGCAAAGCAGTCGTCTTCATCTCGATTTATTCTGATACTGAATTGAAAGATGTATTATAGAAGTCCATTATCATTTTCGTTTCTTACCTTAACCGATTTTAAAAAAGTATGGAAGCAGCACCCTTGTTACACATTAAGTAACGCTATGGCAGAAGGATTCCACGGGGAAGAAAACCCTGAATTCTAACCGATTTGGAGAACGCCGCAACCCAAGAACCCTTGCTGGAGTAAAAGCGGATGGAACCCTCCTTTTCGTAACAATAGATGGACGGGCTCCGGGGCTGAGTGTCGGTGCTAACTTTGAAGAGAGCGCCAGAATCATGAAATCGCTTGGTGCAGTCGATGCCTCAACCTTGACGGCGGCGTCTCCTCTTCTGTGACAGTCGGCAATACACTGGTCACAAGACCATCTGACCAAACAGGTGAACGGGATTGCGGATGCGATCCTTTTGCTTCCATAGGATGAAGGTAATTTAATCAAACGTTTGATTGAAAAAAACAGTTTTAATTAAGAGAGTCAGCAGCTAGATTTGCTGGCTTTTTTTTTTGAGTATTGGATTATCACTTCTATTCGTCTTCTCATTCTAAATGCGCATGGGGCCAAATTTCTGATTTCCTTGTATATGTGGGGCATGCCCACAGACTAGAAAGACTAAACTTTAAGCTTAACTCAGCAAGTACGTTTACGTATCAAGCACGGTTTGGCACACTGTACCTGTCCCCTTGTCCCACATTTTAAAGAGGAATGTTTCTGGATTGAACAACCCAAAACGGAAGAGGAGCTTAAAGCAGCTATTGGGAATATTTATTATCATGAACGTTGCCAATTAAAATTAAACAAGCTGGCACCTGTAGAAAATAGGCACCAGCTTGCGGCTTAATATTCTCTTATCTCTGTCTACCTTTTTGATTCAGTCCACAGGCCCCTTCTTAAAATTCACCTATATTTCCCAAACCCAAGTGTAGATTGTCTTGTAACAAGACGAATATCCAGCGAGGTTTCATCCAGGATCGATTTATCGTTCTCTAATCCCTCAATTTTACGAATAAGTTTGTTAGTGGATACGACCCCGATGTCATAAATTGGCTGTTCAACCGTACTAATTTCCGGTTCTACCATTTCGGTTAGCTTGATTCCGTCAAAGCCGATTATGGCGATTTCCTGTGGGACTTGGTAGCCCATTAGCTTAAGAGCTTTGAGACTCCCGATTGCCATTAAATCATTGCCTAAGAATATTCCATCGACATCCTTATGCTGGTTCATAAGGAGTTGTGTCAGCAGCTTGCCGCTTTCTAGCGTAAAGTCTCCTTCATAAACAATGACCGTATCCTCCGGTGATGATTTTCCATCCCCAACGGCCCTATCAGTGACTGTCTCCACATATCCTCGTTTTCGTTCAGAAGATGGAGGGTACGACTTCGGCCCGCTGATATGAGCAATCTTCTTGCAGCCTACCTCAATCAAGTGTTCAACCGCCAATTTTGCACCTTTATAGTTATCCAATCCAATCGAGTCAAAGGTGTTATTTTCAGCTGCCCGGTCAATTCTTACAAACGGTATTTTTAACTTTTCAATAGCCTTTATGACCTTTTCACTCATTTCAAACGATGCCAGAATAAAACCATCGACATATCGGTTTTGAAGCTGAGTCCAAAAGTGATTATCGTCCATATCTCCGACTTGCGTATTTACTAATATGATGCTATATCCCTTTGATTTCGCCACTTCTTCAATTGCCACGACGAGTTCAGGAAAAAATGGGTTTGTAATATCAGGGATAATCAGAGCAATCGTCCGGGTTTTCTTTTTCGCCAATCCTCTTGCGATTTCATTTGGATGATAGTTTAGGCGCTCCATCACTTCCCGAATCTTCATCTCCGCTTTTTGACTGATATATCCATTATTATTTAAATACCTGGATACTGTTGCTACGGATACGCCTGCTTCCTTTGCAACATCTCGAATCGTTGTTTGTTTCTCTCTCAATAAAATTCTCCTTTAAAAGGAATTTTCTGTTTTTAGAGCTATTCGTTCGTTTCTTTTACATGGAAACGATGGACTCTTGTTTCCCCTTTTTCAAGCAGGCCTAAGCCAATCATGCCATATGCATTATCCAGGCCATCGAAATCCAGGACAAGCTCTCCATTGATTTCGATCTGAACAGCAGTTCCCTTGCTGACAGCTTTAAAATTATATATAGTTTCAGGACTCCATCCATATGATACTGTCTTTAAACGCTTAAAACCAAAGTTATTCTCTATTAATGAAATCTGATTGTTACCATCAAAACCTGCCCAATAGTAGCGTTCTGTTCCAATAGCTCTAAGAATAACCCCGTGGCTTTTACCAGAAGCAGGCTGCAAGCTTATTTCCAGTTCAAGGTCACGTCCATAATAGTTCCCTGTAAAGGAAGAAGTATCTTCCTCCTCTGCAGCAGCCTTCATGAAACCATCCTCCAGTGTCCATTCACCACGGTGGTGAGCAAAAGGTGTTACACATTTAAATTCCACGGCTTGTTTGGCAAAATCGATGGTGTAATCTGCATTTCCAAAGATTCGGAACTCGCCGATGTAAAACTTTCCAAATGAACGGTTATCTGCAGGAGAAGGGCTCTCGACTATAAAACCAACCTCGTCTATCAATGCACCATCAGTTTCTGGTATCACAAATTCAATATCAAGCCACTGCTGATGGCTTAATGTAACGGGGTCCAGCTTTAAGTCTTCCTTTGTAAAACTATTGCGGATGTAAGGAGTCAAATAAACATCGGCCCCGCCTTGCCATTTATCCATAAACACCTTTGCAGAAACCTTTTGCCCGCTGTATGCAGTAGGTGCAAAAGTCGGCTTATATTTTTCATCGTTGAACTCTTCACGGCAATAAAATGGCTTGTAAAATACTTTACTGGAATCGCCTTCTATAAATCTGTCAAAAAGAACGGACAATGAACCCCGTGCTGTCTCAACCCCTACATCACCACATGGGCGCAGCAGCGTCTTAAAGCTATTATTCGTCTTAAAGCCATGAGTTGCTCCCGGCAAGGTAAAATCCAAGTAAACCTCACCATTTCGGACGCTTTCCATTAATCGCTGAGGAGCTTCCAGCCCATTCACTTGATAGCCAAGAACGGCAAGCTCCTTACAGAAGGTTGGGATATCCAGTACATTCAAGTAGCCAGACACGCTGGATGTGGCGATCATATCGTTGATTGGCATACTATAATGACCTGGAATACCATCAAGACCGGCGAAAACCCCTGCGATGGTTCCAACATTGCCTGCATTGCAATCCGTATCCCAGCTGCACATGGTCGCGATTTCAACGGTTCGAGCCAAATCTCCCTTTCCATACAATAGGGCCAGGGCACATACTCCGGCATTCGGGATGATATGGCATACTCCAGTGTACTTATCATAACCCCACTCTTTTTCTAAATACTGACGGCACTTCCGGAAAGCCTCTTCCTCAGGCTGCTTCTGATAAAAATCGATCACAGCTTTCACGACAGCATAATAAGTGGAATCTTTTGGAATCACGGACAATCCTGCTTCGATAATATCATCAATATTTTTAGCTGAAAAGGCTTTGGAAATACACGCTGCCATAAAACGCGCACCATACAGGCCATTTTTATCATGAGACACACTTGCCGCTATCTCTGCATAATCAGCTGCCTTTTGAATATTATTTGGGAACAGCAATCCCCATGTATCGATAAATATCTGCCCGCCAATCTGCTCAGCCATAATGATGCCATTGACTTCAGCCGAACCTGACTGTGGTGCAGGAATGCCTTTTTTAAGATTCAAATACGCCGTATGCTCTGTGCTGATCTGGTCTCCACCCCACCAAAACATGCCGATTCCTTCACGCGAATAGTTTAACCACGCTCTTGCAACATCCTGGGGTGTCAGCTCCCGCCCGCGTGCGTCATCCATTAATGCCCGGATAAAATAAACCGGACCATTTGCATCATCATCTGCAGAAAAGGTTTTATAATCCTTCACATACCCCCTGATATCACCATGAATTTCCTGTATTTTTTCATATGACCATTCATTTGGCTCCAGTGGTGCACCAAGCCGGATTCCAACATTCATTCCTAAGAAACCGGCATACACCCTTTCTAAATAGTTTTCAGGCAACAATTTTCTCAACTCCTGGTCCCCAAAGTTCTTTTATAGAATGCTTTTTCTTTTTCCATTTAGCTGCAGGTCTTGCTCAATAATCAGCTTAGCAGTTTCTGAAAATTGGTCAGCTGCCTGGATTAAATTCATTTTGTTTGTTTCCTGTAAAAGCTCAACATCCTCAGAACGAATAACACTAACTCCGTACATGGCACCTAAAATAACACCGGCCATTACCCCGATGGAATCTGTATCACGGCCAGAGTTAATGCCATCTAATATGGATCCGTAATAATCTCCATCGTTTAACACCATAAACGCCAGTGCCATCGGCAGCTCTTCAATGGAGAAAAGCCTGTTTGGCGTATAGTGATTGGAAGGAACACCAACCTTCTCAATTTTACGGTGAACATCGTCTTTCATTGGCGAATACTTTTCGATCACACTTTGGAATGAAGCAATGACTGTATCCATATCCGCCTTTTCAGAACGTAATTTCTTAGCAGCTTCGGTTAAATCACGAATCGCATTCTTTGTTCCATCCTTAGCAAAATGGAGGGCTGTTTCAACAATTTCATCAACTGTCACATTTTCTTCAAACGCCTTTGCCACACAAGCTGCCAGCACCCCTGCCGCTTCCAGTCCGTAGCTGCTTTGATGTCCCATCGCAAACAAAATTGCTTCATCATAGGCAGCCTTCGGATTTCCGGCATTGACAATTCCAACAGGTGCAATATACATCGCAGCCCCGCAGTTGATCATATTGCCAATTCCCCCTTCACGCGGCTCACAATTGGCTAATACATGACGCATGAAAATATATTTTTCCGGGTAGAATAGACGGTCAATAATGAGTGCTTCTCTGCCAAACTCAGGGATATACGTTTTTCTGAAAGCTATTTCCTTCACAAATTCGTTCCCCATGTCATATGCATCTATATGTCTTTTTTCTTTGTTATAGACGTTGATGAGAGCAACAGTCATAAGGGTATCGTCAGTAACTGTGCCGTTGCCCCTTTTCCTGCCTAAATTCATATCAGCAGGATAATCTTCCTTGTACCATTTGGTACGGAGTGTCTCCACTCTCTTATACATTTTTTTAATCTCTTCATAACTTAATTTTTCAACAGGTGCTCCCATTGCATCCCCTAGTGCCGTGGATATAACAACACCTCTAACTCGCTCTTTAAAAGTAACCATATGAAGAACTCCCTTTTTTCTACACATTTCGCTTTTGTGTATTTATTCATCTATTCCACATAGTGTGCTAAAGATCAGTCTTTGACTCCACCCTCAAATGCACCCTTCGCATAGTACTTTAGAATCAACGGATAAATCAGCAGTAAAGGTACAACCGAGATGATAATCGTTCCTGCTTGCAGCGAAGCAAAATCAAGGGTTGCTATTTGATCATAGGATAGAAAATTTTGCGCTCCTAATAGGGATGTGTTATCACGTTCTACTACAAATTGCCGAAGAACAAGCTGAAGCGGCCATTTGCCGGTGTCCGTTAAGTAGATCGTCGCCCGGAAGTATTCGTTCCAGTGATACACTCCATAAAAAAGACCCATGGTTGCCAAAGCGGGCTTTGATAAGGGCAGCATAATTTTGGTGAAGATACGGAAGTGCCCAGCCCCATCCATACGGGCTGCTTCCAAAATACTTTCAGGAACATCCTCAAAAAATCTCATCATGATAAACAAGTAAAAGATATTGATTGTCTTATATAGGATGAGGGACGCATACGTATCCAGCAATCCCAGATTTTTCACCAGTAAGTATTCAGGAATCAATCCTGGTTCAAATACCATGATGACAATTAAGAAAATCATTACAAAATTTCGCCCTGGAAACTTCGTTCTTGCCAGCACATAGGCAGTCATTGCCGTAAGCAATAGATTTACGGCTGTACCCACAATTGTTATAAATAGAGTATTAAAAATACTTTTTATAATTAGCGGGTTTGATAATAAAATTTTATAGTTAATGAGTGAAAAGCCTTCAGGTATGATTCCCAGGCCGCTTAGCTTATGAACCTTGAGAGGATCTGATAACGACATTGCTAGTAAGTGAAGAAGCGGAACTAGCACTGTTAATGAAATTAAAAACAAAATGCTGTAAATAATAACCGTTGAAATACTCCATTTTTTTAATTTATTTATCATCGTCCCACCTCCTACCAAACGCCTTTACCGGTAAAGCGTTTTGAAATAAAATGCGTACTTAAGATTAAGACAACCCCAATCACACCTTTGAAAAGGCTCGCTGCCGTTGCATAAGCATATTGACCGTTTAAGAGACCGATTCGATACACATACGTATCTAAAATGTCGATGACGCTGATGACAGAATTGTTCATCATATTAAAGACCTGGTCAAAACCGGCATTCATGAAAAATCCCAGATTTAAAATAAAGACTGTCATGATTGTTGAAGTTAAAGACGGCAGCGTAATGTATCTCATTTGCTGTATTTTAGATGCTCCGTCAATTTTGGCCGCTTCATAGAGAGAAGGACTTATTTTTAGTATGGCTGCCAAGTAAATAATGGAATCCCATCCTGCACTGCGCCATATTTCCTGGAACACCAATACCCAGCGGATATGGTCCTTACTTGTCATAAAATCAAGTGATGGCATGTTGAAGAAGCTGCGAATCACGTTAACTCCGCCATCTTCAGGATTCAGAAATGCGATCCAGATCCCCGCAATAATAACCCATGATAAAAAGTGAGGAAGATACACAATGGACTGTACATATTTTCTAAACTTCCCGACTCTTACCTCATTGATCAATAATGATAAAATAATCGGGATTGGAAAGAAGAATACGATCTTCATCACGCTAATAATGATGGTATTTTTTAATACATCCAAAAAGGCTGGGGAGCTAAATAGAATCTTAAAATGCTTCCATCCGACCCAAACATTATCACCGATAATCCGGTAATCCTGAAATGCCAGCTTCATTCCGATTAATGGAACGACGTGGAAGATCGAAAAATAAAGGAGGGCTGGAAAAAGCATAAGGTAGAGGACCCAGCTTGATTTAATTTGCTTCAGTATGCCCTTTTTCATCTTTATACTCCTTTTCCTTTACAAATTGAGTCACATCATTTCGCTTGGGCATTCCCGTCTGGGCACCCTTTTTAGTGACCGATATCCCAGCTGCTATGTTGCCAAAACGTATGCTCGCTTCCAGGCAGTTACCTTCTGCAATAGCAACAGCGAAAGCTCCTGAAAAGGTGTCTCCAGCTCCCGTTGTATCAACCGGAATCACTTTAATGGAAGGAACTAATCTAATTTCTTTTCCATCAAAGAAACGTACTCCCTCTGACCCGCATGTAATGATTAATTTATTCGGATACTTTTTAAGCAGTTCTTCCATTGAATCGTTCGTGTTAAACACCAGTTTGTACTCGTGTTCATTTGGTGTGATATAGGTCACCTTGTTAATCAGATCTTGACTGAGTGTTTGTGCCGGCGCCGGGTTAATAATAATCGTTTTTCCATGTTCATATAGAAGCGGAACCAGATACTCTATCATGTCTAAAGGTGTCTCGAGCTGAAATACGATTACATCGTAGTTCAAAAGCTCTGATGCAGCGTTTTTTACATAGTCAATGTTGGTATGTGTATTTGCACCTGGTACCACAATGATGCGATTTTCACTTTGACAAAGCTCAATAAACGCAGCTCCTGTAGGCAATCCTTTTACAGATTGAAGATTCACAAGATTGATGTTCTCCTTTTCCAGCTTCTTGATAATCATATCGCTGTTCTCATCATCACCAACCGATCCGAATAAGGACACATCACCGCCAAGACGGGCAGCTGCCACAGCTTGATTGGCCCCCTTGCCGCCAATGGATAAAAAGAAATTCTCACCCAGGACGGTTTCTCCTAATTTAGGCAGTACCTCGCTTTCAATAAAATAATCCATATTGATACTTCCAACAACGGCTATTCTCTGCATGTTCATCATCCTAATCAATCAGTATATTCATTAACGGTGCATGCTGCTGTGCCCCATATACATCCCGGTCTCCGACTGTTCCAGAGGAGATATCTCTTAAAATCGTAATCTTAATTCCAAGTGCCTGATCATAGAAAACAAGATGATCAATCTGTTCCGCTGTGAGATTATACAGCTCGCAAATGGTTTGTTCATTGATTTTCCCTGAATTCTTAACTCGCTCATAAACTTCCTTGGAATCAAATAAAATATCGAATGTCAGCTCAAACGGTCCTGCATTTTTACTTCGCAGTACTTTAGCTAGTTCAAATAAAGCAGCCATGTTTTCATCCCCTTACAAATACTCAATAACAAATGGATTTTCAGTGATTTCCATTAGGTGATAGAGAGAAAACTCATACACAGGCCCAAACTCTACATCACTTGGTGCAAATGGAAAGGCTAAATTTCCAGCTGTAGATTTCCGATTCTCATATCCGTAATGAAGAAATGTCGATCTTACACTCGAGCAAATACTGTTTGCAAGTTCCTGTGTCTTGGCAACCACTTCAAACATAACACCAATCTCATGTCCCTGGAATGGTGCGCATTCTTTTGAACCGAGCACCCCATTTTTTCCATAATTATAGAAGTGGATAGAATAATCCTCTTCCGGGATGTCCTCGTAATAATCCCTTACCTGCTCCACCACAAGCTCTTCTATATCTTCGATCTTTTCTACTAAAATCGGGTCACGGACACCTGCGATGACAAAGGTTCTATAGGCAACCTTTCGTGCACCTTCAAGCTTGATGAAATATTGATCATTTTTTAGCAGTTTACTATTCTTAACCTCGACAACACCGTCACCTACTTGTATAAACTCACATTGACTAAGATCAAGGATGATGCCTGGTCCATGTAAAATATATGGATGTTCTTTTTCGTAAAAAGTATGAGCACTCACACTAATCGGCGAACATTTGCGTATTGGATTCAAGGATTGAACAGTGAAGGAATCCTCCTTTAATGTTCCAACGATGCAATCCTTCGTTGTACCTGGTTCAGCACATAGCGCCCCGCATTCTAAAATTTTCCCAAGATGATAAGCCAGCCCTGGATCTTTGCCGTGGTAAATTCCAACTGCCGCAAATGGCGATGGATCATATGCTCTTCCACAGACAACAATGTCTGCTCCGTTTTCAAGAGCCTCCAAAATGGGCTCGTGTCCCATCTGAGCAACAATGTTGTTTGTTTCTTGGATGACTTCATCTGTAAGAGCTGGAATGTTTGGCGTTAGAGGGTTAATTCGGCCCTCATGGTTTGCTTTTATGATTTCCTCCTGTGTAAAGTCGGACCAAATCACGGCAATTCTAGCGTTTAAGCTGCGTTCATCCAGGATTTCTTTAATAATATCCAGCGTCCACTCCATATGCGGCTTGGCACCGGCTCCGCCAGCAGACCCTATAACAATGGGAATGTCACGGGGAACACCCTTTTTAATAATGATATCCAAATCCTTTTTGGTTGCCCGGCGGCTCACAATCGCGACACCCGCACCAAGTTTATGCGGACCTGCATCAGTCGATCCTGCATCCACAACAATTCCATGAACCTTTTGATTGTACTCAAAGGCCCTGTTAAAAGACTCTTCCGGAAACCCATATCCTAATATTCCGCACGGAGAAACAATTCGTACATCACTGCTAGTCATATTATTAACCTCTTTTTATTTGTCTGTTTTCTTATTGATAAAACGCTTGATATGTAACCGGTTACATATTTTCTCAAAAAAATAAGGTTATAAAAACCAAAGGACATGTAACCGGTTACACATTGTATATCCTTATGGTACCGTTTAACGCCATTCCCTGTCAACCTATTATTATCTCAATATTTAGGTTTCTATCGCAAATATCTTAATGGCTATTGTTAAAGATAAAATGGCACGATTATTTTTCCCTTTCTTAGGATGAATCGTGCATCTATCTTTAAAATCCTTAGAAGTTATGCATTTTCATAGCTGGCCAACCTGGCAGCAACCTCTTTCAGTGACGTCCCCTGTAGACTTGGAATACAAATTCCTTTTATTTCATCTAATGTTTCCTTCCAAGTTTCCGGGACTGCACCTGCTCCCTGTGAAGCTCCAGATAAAGCGCCTACCATTGCAGGCATACTATCGGACTGTTTCGGCAGTAAAGATGCCAGCTGAATTCCTTTTTGCAGGTCTCCTTCTGTACTTAGGAAAATCGCATAAGCTACTGCGAGTGTTTCAGGTGCAATGTTAGCATAGTTATAGACCGCATTGACTACTCGCTTTTGCCATAGCGGTATGGCTGCAAATCCGTCACCCTGGGTTTCTTCGAGTACATTTAGGGCAATATCCATTTTTCTGCGAATCCAGGTATTCTCCGGTACGTATTTTAATCCTTCTTCCACTATTTCTTGAGGGGAAGCACCTGATAGAGCCACAGCTATACTGGCAGCCATCGCCTGGGCTGCATATACACCGTCTTCAGCATTTGTGATAGAAGCCATTTTTTGTGCTGCACTTGCAGCTTTTTCAGGCTGATTTTTATAGATAAGACCGATTGGAACCGCACGTGAAACAGAGCCATCATCATAGTGATGCGGATTGTCATTCCCAGATGCCGGTGGAAGGATTCCTTTTTTGATGTTTTCAATAGAAGCTCTCTCACTTACTCCGCTCCAAATTTCCTGCTCAGGTTCTACTATATATTGCATCCAGCCATGAAGTAATTTTTCTTCCGTAATTTCTTTCCCGCAATCCAAAATCATTTGGGCAGCGATGATTGCAAATTCTGTATCATCTGTTCCGCAGAAATCTAAAATTTTCTCACTCAAGGCATGTGTGAAGGGCAATGAAATTTTATTAATCCGATGCCGGTCCGTAATTTGGCTAAAGCTCCATAAACGATTTCTCCTCTTAGGGGGAAGTACGAGCGATCTATGATACATCGCAGCAAAGCCTGCCGAATCACCCATTGCCATACCAAGAAGGGAACCGTAAATTTTATCATGTGACATTACTCTTTTCCTCCTATGATTGCGTTTGTTAAATCTCTGGCAACATCACGGACATCTATCCCTTTCATGGCCAAAACACAGCGGCCGCGGATAATATTAATCCGGTCCTGCCAATCAGCTGGTACAGCATCTGCACCATGTAATGCTCCTGCCATTGCACCATTCATAGCCGCAATTGTATCAGAATCTCTTCCAATATTGACTCCGCCAAGGATAGCAGGAATATACTCACCCTTCGCTGCTGCAAAAACACCATATGCGAGCGGAATTGCTTCCGGTCCCATATCGGCCCAAGGATAGTAGAATATGGAGATCCTATTGTAGAGCTCTTCCAAGGCATCTTGAACATTCGTATATTTTGTGCCAATTTCTACAGCCTCGCTGATTTTCCGATATGTCCAGGAATCCTTGGGTATGTGGTTCATCCCTGTTTCAATTACTTTTTGCCAATCGTTTCCCCTCATGGCATAAGCAACGCTGGCCGCTACAGCTTGACCGCAATATACTCCATCCCGGTCGTGGCTGACTCTTGCTTCAATCTCAGCTAATCTGGCCGCTTCTTCCGGATCTCCTGCACAATAAATGCCAATCGGAGAAATTCTCATGGCAACCCCGTCACTCCACATTTGATGATTATCGACACCCGTGGCAGGGGCAGCCAGCCCTTTTCGAAGATTAAAGATAGCCTCTACTTCACTAAAGCCGCCGCCTTTAAAGCCGCCTTCCTGAGAAACAAGATATTTAGTCCATTCTCTTGTCATATCCTCATAGTTTAATTTGTTACCATAGTTTAAGATGATTTTTGCTGTCAGCATGGTGTATTCGGTATCATCTGTTCCAACTGGATCATCATTGACAAAGTTATTGATCCAGCCATATTTTTCCCGGATTTCTTCCAAAGCCAAGCCTTCGGTTGGAGCTCCCAATGCGTCACCCACTGATAATCCTATTAAACAGCCATATACACGCTTATACCATTGTTCGAAATCCAAATGAGATCCCCCTATGCTAAAGTTTCCTAAAAAAACAGTGGAGAACGGAGTCTCCACTATTTTTTTTAGTATTATCTTAAATTTTTATTTGCAAGTTCTGTAATCTGTTCTCCGCCTGCTTCGTTCCACTCTTTAACGAATTTATCGAAATCAGAGATTGGACGCTTGCCAGTAATGATGTCCGTTGTAAATTCCATATACAGGTTTTGCATAGCATCCCAGTTAGCTACATATTCTTCCGGGATTATGAAGCTATTGTCTTCTGCATAAAACTCTTCAGCTGATTGAAGTGATTTTTCCGCAGATTCACTTAATAATGGTGTAGATTCATCTACTGGAGTGGCCGGCGTATAATCAGCTGGCTCCCAGAATCTAGCAAACCATTCACTGTAATATTTATCAGTAAGCTGAAGTTTTCCATCCACTACGTTATAATGATCACCTTCGAATCCAAAGCGGTCGATCATTTGTCCTTCAGGGCTTGCCATATAATCCAGAATTTTGAATACAAGATCCTTGTTCTCAGAATTAGCTGAGATCGCAATCCCTCTTGACTCTTTTGTAACGTCCGTAGCACCAAATCCTTGATACTCGCCCTTCGCAGGCGGCAGCATGACTAGTGAAGCTTCTTCTCCGCTTACTTGAACCATTTTGCCTTCATAAATATCGATTACCTTACCAGCTGTACCTGGGATGATCGCAGCATCTCCATCAAAGAATGCTTTTTCTTTCGTATCCCATTGCTTTGTTAAGTATTGAGGATCTAATAGTCCTTCTTTATATAGCTTATTATAGAATTCAAGTTTTTCTTTTTGCTGCTTTGAAACTCTTGCGTATTCAAAAGAGCCATCTTCTTTTTGCAGCCAAGTTTTATCGATCCCAAAAGCCATATCAAACATATAGTCAATTTCTGCTATGTCACCGGCAACTGTAATGGCATATTTAGGTTTATCGCCGCCTGGCTGTTTTTCAACTAATTCTTTGAAAAATGCATAGTAATTGTCCACAGTTGGATCTTCCATTAGAGCTTTAGAAGTTTCCATTTGGTTAAACCAGTCTCCTCTAATGACAGGAACTTTAGGAGCAAGTGGTTTAATCCATAGCAGATAAGGATAATTTTCAAGTCTTTTTTCGTTAAATGGCTGAACGATATCCTTAAGATATTTTGAATCCTTGATATATGGTCTTAAATTCTCTAATAAACCCTGTTCTGCCATGGCTTGATCCCCGCCTTGGAAATAAATCATATCAGGAATATCGCCGCTATTGAGCAGTAAGTTTAACTTCTCAGCGTAGTTACCTTGCGGGAGGTCAACTAATTCAAAATTCACTTTAATATTTTCATCTTCAAGGAGCCCTTTTTCAATCGCATCGTAATATTTTTCTGAAACAGGGTTAGAGCTGTTATCGTCCTTCATTACCACACGGATTGTTGTCGCTCCCCCTTTTTCTTTTTTATCTTCCTGACCTGCTTCTTCTTTGTTTGTACAAGCTGCCAGTAAACCTAAAACCAAAATCAAGCTTAATAGTGCTAAAAAAGATTTTTTCATTACTTTTCCCCCTAAAAACTTTTTTATATTCTAATTGAATCAATGAATAACCGCTCTCCCCCTTGCCATTCATCAGTTTTGTATAAAGGCTAACTATCGAAATTTACGATAATGTGTAACCGGTTACATAAATGACTATAAAAGATTGATCCTAACAATCCTTAATTAGAAGACGTTGTTAGAACGCGATAACCAACTTAATTACACACCATTATGTAACCGGTTACATATTATATTCCCTTTTAGGATAATTGAAAGTAGTTCTAAAGTCAACTACCAATTAAAAAAATTCAAATTATTTTGGAGGTACCAATAACATAAACACGGGGACGGTTCGAGGCCACTGATAAAGTCCACTTTTTTGTTCTTGATTTCGGTGAAGAAAACTTATTATTTTTGAATATGTAAAAAAAAACAAGTATAAATGAAATGAATGAGAATTTTGAGAGGATAGTAGGCTTGCTATCCTCTTTAAATTCACTGCTAATGCAGTTAACTTGGCTTGTAAAGCCATGCTTTTTAGACCGTACCCCCTGGCACGATCTAATCCGTGGAAATTCTTCATCTCACCATTTTTCCATTCTTGGCAAGCGCGTTTCCGATATTTTTCTTTAAATTCTTCGGTCTTCTGCTCCTGGCTGTATCCATAGAACTCAGGTGTATTAATGCTTATTTCCAGGATTTTTCCAACTCTTTTTTCCTTAATACAATTCTCTCTTAATGGACAATTTCTACATTGTTCTTTTTCAAAGGAATACTTATAGTAATCTTTTCCTCGCTTATCTTTATAGTATTTTTTACTTTCTGTTTTATTTCCTAGAACGCAAAACCACTCATCCGAACCTTTATTGTATTTAAATTGGTCCTCATCAATTCTATAAGCCATTGCACTTATAGGTATGTAAGGTTTTGCCTTTATTTCGTTGATATTATCTAATATGGGTTTTTTAAAATAAGCTTTGTCCCCATAGACTTCCTTAATGACTACTCCCGTTTTCATCGTTAATTTAATTAACTCATGGAACTGCGTTCCATCTACATAAGCTCCATCGTTTACCCTTAATGCAGTATAATTCTGTCTTCAGTGGTAATGATATATTCCGTTTTATAACCAAAAAAGTGTGCGGTTTTGCTTTTGTGTCCCACTCTGGCATCTTGATCTACAATGGAACGAACGCCTTTTTGTTCAATGAATTTTGGGTCTTGTAGAATTTCTTTTGCATTTTCCAATACCTTTTTAGTTTTGGGTGCTTGTTCTATTTCTACATTTTCTTTCACACTTTTAATCGTTTCTTCTATAAAATCCTTCATCACAGCTTTAGCTTCTTTATGATTTTCAATTTCCTTATACTCTGGAATTTCTTGATTAATTGTATCTGGTACTTCTTCGATTTCTTCATTTATTGTTTTGAAAGTCTTTTTTGCCAGATGTTTTAAAAGTATTTGCTTCCGTATGCGTATTATCAATCCTTACACCTTCGCCCTTGATTATTCCTTTTTTTACACACTGATTGATTATTTGAATGATGATTTCATCAATCCTGATCTCATTTTCTTCTAATTTATTCTTTCTAAATTTTGTTAAAAGACTAGGGTGAGGTAGTGCATCTTCTGGATTAATGTCTAGAAAATACATGTATGCAAGATTTAAAGAGGCGTCTTCAATTACGCGTTCATCTGATAAATTATAGAGGTATTGGAGAACTAATAGTTTCACCATTAGCTCAGGCTCTTTAGCAGGTCTTCCATAGTATTTACTATATGTATTAGCTAGCAGCTCATTAATAAATGATTTTCAGGTATTTTAAAGTATAATAAAGAATAGATGCTTAATTGCATATCTTTGTCTTTAAGCATAATAAAAACCTCCAGTTTGGTGATAGTTTCTAGTCAATTCTATTATACCAAATCTGGGGGTTTTTCTTTTTTCATTATATTCCATTTAATTGGAAGTGTTTTTCAGTGGCCTCGAACCGTCCCCATGTTTCCATAAAAAAGGAGGGCAATACAGAATGGAATTCAAATTTGGGAACGGTGCTATTGTTTTACCCCCTTTACACATTACGATTATCGCAATAATTATTATTTTCTTTTTAGTAAGGTGGAGCAAGCAATTAGAAACACGACGTTTTACGGTTTTCTTTTACTTTCTGATTAGTACATACATTGCTCCAATTTTTTCTAGCAGTACAAAAGAAGGTGTCTTTCAGCTATGGATTCCCTTGGGATTTATAGTAGTTTTCTTTTACTTGTTTCGCAGCAAAAGAAACCATCCATCTAAAATGAAAGCGAGTATTTTAGGACTTTGCATAGCATTATATCAGTTAATTCTTCAATATGTCGGGTAGTTTTTGGTATTCCACGAACGTGTTTATGGCATCATAAAAATGTAGGTTATGGCATTTAATTTGTGCAGGCCCCGAGGGGCCTGCACAAATTAAAAAAGGCCACTTGTCAACATTCCCAAATACACATACACTTCCTGTTGGGTACAAAACGTGCAGGAGGTATTAAGGAGATGTTGGCTGTGGCCGAGATTAATTATATCAGACATGAAGTTAACTTTAAAGGCTGCGGATATTCCAGTGTGGCTAAAAAAATGGGGAGAGATCCCAGAACCGTTAAGAAGTATGCAGAGATGGAGGACTTCAACGAAAAACCTAAAAAGAAACTAACTAGGACTGCTCCTGTGA
>NZ_VLKI01000001.1:800971-802051 GCF_007830235.1 Cytobacillus oceanisediminis | reverse complement strand
GAAAGTGAGTACTTCAAGGAGAAATCCAGGGAACGGTATAAAATAGAGGCGAAGAATAGCGAGTTAAAACACAGACACGGGTATGATGTAGCCACATCCTCGGGTCTAATTGGCATGGAATTACAAGGCGCCATGGCCATATTTACGGTCAATCTAAAAAGAATACTTAAGCTGTTGGGGTAAATATAAAGTAAAAAGAGAACTGAAAACAAGAAAAAAAGCCGGGCTTATTCCAAAAATACGGAATAAGCCGGCTTTTTTCATTCAGGTCTCCCCAGGAAAACCAAAAAATCGGCAGATTTTCAGTGGCCTCCTGAAAAGGGAGCTGTTTTTTTATATTTCATTGGAACAGTTGCTGATAAACTAGCGGAGTTGGTGATATATAAGAAAAGTTGAGCCTATTCCTTTGCGGGAGCGCCCTTGAAAGCATGTAATGATTGTAAGAGTTAAATGGGATGAGCGTGAAGCTGAGTATATATTTTTAATTGGTGTTTCCCAACGTTTTAACTATGGAAAACTCCTGTCTGACAACCATGGAAGCTATTTGCTGCTGGCTGTGGTTCCCGAACCAATGATGGGTACATTGAACATGCATGAACAAGGACAGAGGCAAATTTCAAAAATGAGAGGAACTACGGATTTGGATGGAATACAGGCACAATATCCGGAGTTAAACAATCAGGAAACTCCTTCCTGCCATTTGTTTATTGAACGCAACTTGGAGTTTCAATCCCAGAGCTGGGGAGAAGTAATTGATTACCTATTGCCAGATAAATTTGGTGAGCATATAGGCCTAAGGGTTCGATAACGGGCTATCTTTTTGGCAGCAGACTATCATCAGCTGGTGGATGATCTTGAAAAGAAATTGATGCAATAGGAAAAAGGGTGCTGAATAATGATGGCACCCTTTTCTGCTTGGTCACATTTAATTGTTAATTGAAGAGGACAACCACAATAATTCCTTGATTCTTGAAGGATGGTAGTTAATCTGGAGGAATAACGCCGATAGTCACAGGGATTCCCGTAATAAGGTAGTTAATCTTGAGGAATAACGACGATAATCTTTAGGGATACCTATGA
>NZ_VLKI01000001.1:778973-800286 GCF_007830235.1 Cytobacillus oceanisediminis | reverse complement strand
GTTAATCGGAAGTTAAAACGACTATCGTCCATGTTTTGTCCATCTCAGGCACCGTAAAATGTGAACATTTATCGAAACTTATCAAAGGGAACTTAACTCATTAAAAAATAAATATTAACCAAAGAAATCAATAGAAAGCTGACAATTTTATCTGCATTTAACAAAAAAACAAAATATTATACACCTTTACTAGTAAAAGTGTCTATGAAGTTAATCAAATAGGAAGAGAAGCCATTTTTTCGCTACGAAAATAGCATAAAATTATATAAAAATATTTTTACATTTAATAGAAATAATAGGTATAATAGTCCCGAAAGCGCGGAATTTGTCGTAATTTAGTGTATTTATAGCAGGATATCTGCTTAGTAAGTCTCCTCGTACCTGCTTCTCCTTAGAATGTTGTCCTCACCATGAACATTATTTATTGACAAAATAATTTTCCCTTAATGGAAACTAAAGCGCTTTCTTTAAAAGGAGGTGTGATAGCGTTATAAAAATAAAATCTCCCTTGCCTAAGCCTGGCGGACTCACACAAGAGAGAGAGGTGAAAGGAGTATACCTTTCCGTGTAAGTATACTCCTTTTTATTAAAATGTGAAATATGTCACAAAAATTTTAAAAAGGGAGAAAAAAATATGGGGAGTATTAAAGAAAAGTTTGTAATAAGACGGGATACAATGGCCATTTTACCGGGATTCACGACGAGCGGAAACTACTCAAAAGTAATGGAAGGGAACCATAATTTTTGTGTGGATTTATCACCATACCAGTTAATGAATGAAAGTCTTTTGCATTATTGCTCTGATTTAAAGGGAGCCATACGGGGAACAAAAACGATTCTCGGGAACATACATATTCCGCCCGTACGCATTAATGGCAATCCGGATATGTACTGGATCCCTCACAAATCACCAAAACAGGCAGACTGTGTTTGGATTGCTCTGCATCATATTGCAGATATAGACTATTATTCTAAAAACCATACAAGTGTAATCTTGAGCAATGGCTGTATCATTATTTTGGAGATTAGCTTAAAACAGCTTCAATTCAGAATTGATTCTGCTGAACAGCTTCAATACAAAATGAAGAAAAAAACGGATAGAACAAGAACCTTCATGCTTGATCCTGAATATGGCATGCAATTCATACGGGATGAATATAACAATTACCGAAATAAAGATTTAAAGCAAGTATTTTAAGATAATCAGCAGGAAAAACCAGCCTGTAAATGGAAAAGAACTCCTAAGAAAGCATAATAAAATGGGAGGCTCATTATGAAACTTCAGGATTGCAGGGCAATAATCACTGGCGGAGCTTCAGGGCTAGGCGAAGCGACTGCCAGGAAGATAGCGGGAAGTGGCGGAAAAGTACTTATTGCTGATCTGGCAGAAGAGCGTGCGCAAAAGCTTATGGAGGATTTAGGAGAAAATGTCCTCTATATAAAAACGGATGTCACAAAGGAAGAAGACGTCCAAAGAGCAGTTTCATATGCTGCAGATCAATTTAGGTATATTAATACGGTGATTAATTGTGCGGGAATAGGGATAGCTGCTAAATTACTGGGCCGCAGGGGGATTCATGAGCTTGAAACATTCTCCAAAGTTATCTCTATTAATCTTGTAGGGACTTTCAATGTTATCAGATTAGCTGCGGACCAGATGACAAACAATGAACCTAATGAACACGGAGAAAGAGGGGTCATTATTAACACGGCTTCTGTCGCAGCCTTTGAAGGGCAAATAGGGCAGGCTGCCTACAGTGCTTCAAAGGGAGGTGTGGTAAGCATGACTTTGCCAATCGCCAGAGAGCTTGCCTCTTATGGTATCCGTGTTATGACCATCGCTCCAGGTTTATTCCATACACCTATGTTTGAATCACTCCCTGAAGAGGCGAGAAATTCTTTGGGGAAAATGGTACCTTTTCCATCAAGATTAGGGTATCCGGAAGAATATGCCAAGCTTGCTGAAGGCATTTTGGAAAATCCGATGCTGAATGGAGAAACGATCCGCCTGGACGGCGGTATTCGTATGCAGCCAAAATAGGAATAAAGAAACCTAACCTTTCAATTGTGAAGAAGGTTAGGTTTTTTTAAAATTATTATTCTAAATGTTCTAAAAATAATGATAATTATTGTACAATATATATGAAAGCCTTTACAAAGGCGGGAATGCATCAATATTTATGGCAAGAAAATTTATGGATTCGGAGGGAAAGCCATGGCTGCACCATACATACAGGAAGAGCATGAAATTTTTAGAGAGTCTTTACGCAAATTTTTAGAGAAGGAAGCCTATCCGAATTATGAGCAATGGGAAGAGGACGGAATTATTCCTCGAGAGTTTTGGCGCAAAATGGGTGAGCAGGGCTTTTTATGTCCTGATATTGAGGAGAAGTATGGCGGAAGCGGAGTGGACTGGGGCTTTGCGGTTGTCATCAATGAAGAGCTGGAACGGGTAGGTTCAGGTCTTGTCGGAATCGGGCTTCACAACGATATCGTAGTTCCATACATAACTGCATACGGAACAGAGGAGCAGAAAAAAAGATGGCTGCCAAAATGCACAACTGGGGAGACCATCACCGCGATTGCCATGACTGAACCAGGGGCTGGTTCGGATTTGGCAGGGATTAAAACGACAGCAAAGCTTGAAGGGGACCATTATATTGTGAATGGCGAAAAGACCTTCATAACAAATGGAATCCATTCAGACTTGATAATCGTAGCCTGCAAAACGGATCCGAATGCCGAGCCAAGGCACAAAGGCGTTAGTTTGCTTGCGATAGAGAGAGATACACCCGGTTTTAGCAGGGGAAGGAAGCTAAAAAAAGTAGGGCTTCATTGTCAGGACACAGCAGAGCTGATTTTTGAGGACTGCAAGGTTCCAAAAGAGAACTTAATTGGTGAAGAAGGAAAAGGCTTTTTATATTTAATGGAAAAACTGCAGCAGGAACGGCTTGTAGTTGCAATCGCCGCACAAGTGGCAGCAGAAGAAATGCTTAAATTGACACTTGAATATGTCAAGAACCGCCAGGCTTTTGGAAAGCAGATCAGCCGATTCCAAAACACTCAATTCAAAATAGCTGAAATGGCTACGGATATTGAAATGGGAAGGGCATTTCTTGACAATTTAATTGCCGAGCATATGGAAGGCAAAGATGTGGTTACAAAAGTATCAATGGCGAAATGGAAATTGACAGACAATGCCCGGAGAATTGCTGCTGAATGTATGCAGCTTCATGGCGGCTATGGCTATATGGAAGAATACGAGATTGCCAGAAGGTTCAGGGATATTCCTGTCGCCAGCATATATGCCGGTACAAATGAAATCATGAAAAGTATTATTGCTAAAAATATGGGCTTATAAGGAGGAGCAAATATGCGTGAGGCTGTCATTGTAGAAGGAGTGCGCACCCCTGTCGGCAGAAAAAATGGACTTTTAAAAGATATCCGGGCCGATGATCTGGCTGCAGAGGCTTTAAAAGCGCTGGTAAATCGCGCAGGCATTGACCCGGCCATCATTGATGATGTCATCATTGGATGCGTATCGCAAATCGGGGAGCAAACAGGGGATATTGCGAGGGTAGCCGCATTGATTGCCGGCTTTCCTATTGAGGTTCCTGGAACAACTATTGACCGCCAGTGTGGTTCAAGCCAGCAGGCTGTCCATTTCGCTGCACAGGCTATTTTAGCAGGAGATATGGATGTGGTCATTGCAGGCGGAGTTGAAAGCATGTCCCGTGTCCCCATAGGCTCCAGCTATCAAGGTGTTGGATTCAGCGAAAAGCTGACAAGCAGGCATGAAATTATTCACCAGGGATTGTCGGCAGAACGAATTGCAAAAAAGTATGGATTTACAAGAGAACAATTGGATCATTATTCATATGAAAGCCATCAAAAAGCATTGAAGGCTCAGGCTGAAGGCTATTTTGCCCGGGAGATTGCACCAGTGAAAGTGACTCTGCCTGACGGACAAACCGTCACTGTAATAGAAGATTCCGGACCCCGGAAAGAAACATCTGTAGATTCCCTGAGCAGCTTAAAAACAGTTTTCAAGGAAGATGGAGTTATTCATGCAGGCAACTCAAGCCAAATTAGTGATGGAGCAGCTGCCCTTTTAATTATGTCCCGTGAAAAAGCCGAGGAACTGGGGCTTAAACCGAGGTTTAGGATTCTTGCCCGTTCAGTGGTAGGCTCTGATCCTACCTTAATGCTGACAGGGCCGATTCCAGCAACAGAAAGAGTCTTAAAAAAAGCCGGTTTATTAATTGATGAGATTGATGTTTTTGAAGTGAACGAAGCTTTTGCCCCGGTCCCGCTTGCCTGGCTGAAGGAAACAGGGGCCGATCCGGGCAAGCTCAATCCAAACGGCGGCGCGATTGCGCTTGGCCATCCGCTTGGAGGAAGCGGTGCCCGCTTAATGGTCACCATGATGCATGAATTGGAAAGGACCGGAGGACGTTACGGCCTGCAGACAATGTGCGAAGGCCATGGAATGGCAAATGCAACAATTATTGAACGATTAGATTAAAAATATGGGGAGGAATGAAAATGACGACTACAATTGGGAAAATTTTTGACTTAACTGCTGGGAAGTTTCCGAACAAAGAAGCTTTGTATGATGTCAGGAAAAATCTGCGTTTTACTTATAAAGAATGGAGCCTGGAAATTAATAAACTAGCAAATGCCCTATTAAATGCAGGTGTAAGGAAAGGCGATAGGGTTTCAACCTATTTATTTAACACCGAAGAACTGGCAACTGCATTTTTTGCCTGTGCGAAAATTGGTGCGGTGTTCAATCCGATCAACTTCAGGCTGATGTCCGAGGAAGTAGCTTATATTCTCCAGGATGCAGAACCAAAAGTAGTGTTATTTGAGCAAATGCTGGAATCCGGCATTATTCCCATTGTTCAGCGTTTCCCCCACACATCCTTCTGGTACATTGATGAAAACGCGCCCGAATATGCAGCATCTTATCGAGAAAAAGTCGCTTTGGCACCACACACCGATATTGAAGGGGATATAGAAGAGAATGACTTATACGCCATTATGTACACTAGCGGTACAACCGGGAGGCCAAAGGGTGTGGTTCATCGCCATCGGGATATGGTGGAACAAAGCCTCATCGTCATCGGGGCGACAAAGCTCGAAAGCAGCGATAATGGCCTCGTAACCGCACCTATGTTTCATTGTGCAGAGCTTCATTGTGCCTTTTTGCCCCGTGTGCATGTGGGTGCAAAAAATACAATCCTCCATCATTTTGAACCGAAAGAAGTTTTACGGTTAATTACTGAAGACAAAATTACAAAATTTTTCGCGGCGCCAACAATGTGGAATATGCTTCTGCAGGAAAACCTCAGTGATTATAATCTTGAAAGCCTTAAACTGGGGCTTTACGGAGCCGCTCCGATGGCTCCGGCACTCGTTTATGCTTGCCGCGAGAAATTGGGCATTTCCCTTGTGCAGGCATATGGAATGACGGAAATGGGCCCTGCTATCTCGTTCCTATCTGAACACGATCAGATCAGAAAAGCCGGCTCCGCGGGGCAGGCATGCTTAAATCATGAAATACGAATTGTCCGGCCAAACGAAGACGGCCCATCGGATCCGGAAGATACCGTTCCAGCAGGAGAGACAGGCGAAATAATCGTGCAAGGCCCATGTATGATGAGTGGCTATTTCAATCGGGAAGAAGCTACCCAAAATGCGATGCATAGCGGCTGGTACCATTCGGGCGATATTGGGTTCCTGGATGAAGAGGGGTTTCTATTTGTAAAAGACCGTGTCGACGACATGATCATAAGCGGAGGAGAAAATATCTATCCGCGTGAAGTGGAAGATATTTTATATACGCATAATGGAGTTCTTGATGTTGCGGTAATCGGCCAGCCTGATGACCGATGGGGAGAAACAGTTACGGCATTTGTTGTAAAAAAAGATCCTTCCCTGACAGAACAAGCGCTGGACGAACTTTGTAGAAACAGCATCGAGCTCGCCAATTATAAACGGCCAAGAAAGTATGTATTTTGTGATGTCCTGCCAAGAAATGCAAGCGGCAAGATCCAAAAATTCATGCTTCGCAAACAGCTTGAAGATTTATTTGCAGATGGGAAAATATAAGCCGCAGAAAGGATTGCATGATGTTAAAAGGCATAAGAATAATCGACTTTTCAAATTATCTCCCAGGCCCGTATGCCTCAATGAGACTGGCAGAACTGGGAGCTGAAATCATTAAAGTGGAACCGGTAAATGGAGACCCGGCCAGACATTTAGATATCAAAATCGAGGGTACAGGTGCTGTATTTGTGGCCAATAACCGCGGAAAAAAAAGCATAACGCTGGATTTAAAAAAGGATGATGGGCGAGTTGCTGCCCTGAAGATGATAGCTGAAAGTGATGCTGTTCTAGAAAGTTTCCGTCCAGGTGTTATGAAAAAGCTGGGGCTTGATTATGATTCTGTTAAAATGCTGAAGCCAGATATCGTCTATTGCTCCCTTACAGGCTACGGTGAGAATGAAGGCTACCGCAACCTCGGAAGCCATGACTTAAACTATATGGCAGTCAGTGGGGTCCTTGCCCAGTTTAAGGATCGAAACGGAAGGCCAATTCATCCCGCCAATACAATGGCAGATTATATGGGAGGCATGGCAGCGAGCGAAAGAATACTGGCTGCTTTGCTTTCCTGTAAGCTTACTGGCATTGGCGGTTATCATTGTATTTCCATAGCCGAGGTTATGGCTTCAATCATGGGAAACCATTTGCTGATTGAGAATGAGACAGGCTATTCAAATGGAATTTCTGTTTTAAATGGGGAAGTCATTGCTTATTCAATCTATGAAACAAGGGATAAACGTTTCATGGCACTTGCTGCTCTGGAGCCTAAGTTTTGGGTGAACTTCTGTAAAGCAGCGGGGAGGGAAGATTGGATCGAGGCTCAGTTTTCCAAGACTAATGGTGATAATCCTATTTTTATGGAAGTAACGGAACTATTCAAAAGCAGGACAATGAGGGAATGGTCCGAATTTGGACAAGCAGTTGATTGCTGCCTGACTCCTATATTGGAAACGGATGAACTGAAAGACTTTCCACTTTACAAAAGAACTTTTGAAAAAAACCTAAGTTATCCTGCCATTAAAATGCATGGCGGTTTAAAGTCTGAAGCGGCATTGCCTCCAAAAAAAGGGGAGCATACCGAAGAAGTTTTAACAGAGATTGCGGGAATATCAGCGGAGAAGATAAAGAATATGAAAAAAGAGAAAGTACTTTAAAAGTAAGCAAGAACGTTTTATGGGCTGGCGGCGCTGAGTTTTTTAGAAAGCCAGATGAAATCAGAAGATAAAAAAATGAGCAGACCCTTAATCTATGAGATAAGGGCCTTTTCATTGGATAAGTATCGAAAATAGTAATACTGGCAAAATTAATACGAATCACTGTCCCTGATAGGATCGTGAAAGGGAAAAAACCTAAATTTGGGAAGGAAATCATTTGTAGTATAAACTTTGGCGGAAGGGCAAAGGCGAGTTCTCTTTGGAGCCTGAGCGATTAATAAGCATCATTTATCACCTCCTTGTCTATACAATATAATGAAAGCTTAACGATTGTTGTATGGACAAGTAACAATGGGATGTATATTTGCTGTCGCTATTTGAAAGAAGGCAACTGTGTACAAGGATTAAATGATATAATGAATGGGAATACAGACTAAAATAAACTTTTTATAAAATTTGGAGTGTGATGGTCACGAGTGCGTTTTATTAAAACAATCCCAAACATGGTTACATTGGGTAACTTATATTGCGGTTTTCTTTCAATTGGTTTTGCTGCCAATGGACAATTCAAAAATGCAGCTATTCTCATCTTAATTGGCATGATGCTTGATAGCATGGACGGCAGGCTCGCCAGAATGCTGAAAGCGGATAGTACGCTTGGAAAAGAGCTGGATTCACTGGCAGACATTGTTACGTTCGGAGTTGCACCCTCGTTTTTGGTATTTTATACATACTTCTTTCAATTTGGAATACTTGGATTAATTGTTTCAGGTCTTTTTCCATTGTTCGGAGCCTATCGATTGGCCAGATTTAACATTAGTCCTCCGAAATCCTCGCTGAACTATTTTATCGGAGTACCCATAACAGCAGCCGGAGGAATTATGGCTATTCTGACATTGTTTGGTGACCGGATTCCCAATATCATTACAACGGTTGTGTTCACGGCATTATGCTTTTTAATGGTAAGCAGAATACGAATTCCCAGCTTTAAGGAAGTTCCTCTTCCAAAATACGGGACGATCGTTACAATCTTTTTGGGAAGTGTATTGTACGTTATCTATAAGGGATCATATGGGCCATTTCCCAACTTGATTTACATTGCCATTCCGCTATATATAGCGTATTTGGCCTATAGGTTTATTAAAGGGAAAAATAAAAAAGATATCGATTAGCAGACTCTTTTAAAAGGGTCTGTTTTTTAGTGAAAAGAAAAAAAAGGCCTAACTGGCCTTTTTACTTGTAGAAGACTTTGTCAATATTATATTTTGCTTGCAGTGTATTGATAATATAGGTTTCATAAATTTCCCGTTCCATGCTATCTTCCACATAGATAACGGCAATTTTATAGACTTCATCACGGTGGTTTTTGATTGGAGATACATTGTCTTCAAAATGCTTTTTGACACGCTGCCTTAATTTGCGGGCTTTCCCTACAAACAGCAGGTCTTCATTCACATCAAAAAACAAAATCATGCCGCCTTTGTCTCTGGGAATCTTATGGTAATCTGTGAACCCATAGACACTGCTAAGCTCACTTTCGCTTGCCTGTCCAGTTTGCCTGTTTTTTGTAATAACGAGATTTGGTTCAGGGATTTCAATTTTAATCATTATCATCACTTCCTATTCTGAACTAAAGGGTACCATAAACTTGCTAAGTAATCCACAATCCGGAAAAAAACGGATAATTGCATTTATTTTGTCCAGAGTCAGGATTCGTGATTCAAAACCTGTTCGAAAATCTAAAAACACTTCTCAGCACCCGTGGAGTGAATAAACTGAATGGATGTGCTTGCAAATGGAGAACCTTCATAAAGCGCCCGTATATGTATGGATTATATGAACAAGCCAGCACGACTTTTTTAACATACCATTGAATCAGCAGAAGCCCAACAGGCTTTGCTCCCTTTGTCTAAGAAAATCTGAAGTCTTCTGTTAAGGCAATTAACCATGGAATATCAACGATTTTGCCGATTTTATGATGAAAAATTTTTGGATCAGCTTCTGCATCTCCTGCTTTTTTGAATACCTCCTGTAATGCTTTCGCTTCCTTTGCGGCTAAACTCATCCCCTGGGCAAAAACTGGATCAATCCGGCAAAAAGCATCTCCCATCACAATCAGCCCTTTTGGGAATGACTTTAACTTTTCAAAATGAAACCGGCGTAATGCGGGGAAGCGGTATACTTCTGTATCCGTAACCGGTTCGCCATCCTTAATTGCTTCATAAACATGCGGCTGCTCTAAATTCTTTGCATATTCCAGAAAATCATTGTTATCAGCCGGCGGTGACTTGACCCCATATCCAAGCAGTGTAATCATCCATTGATTATCTTCAGTTGGAGAAATACCGCCGCCACAAGCTTGAGCGGGCGGATTCGGATAAACCAATAAACTTTTCCATTCTCTCTGGATAGGGGAAAGTTTTCGGTAAATCCGGTTTGCATAAAATAAGTTTACTTTAACTTCTGTTTTCTCTGGTGTTGTAAAGCCTAGCTTTTTAAGCCATTGAGCTGCAAGTGAACTGGCCCCGGAAGTTTCCACTGTTAAATCAGAACTAAATTCAACCATTTCATCAGCAGTTTCAGCTTCAATTCCGGTTACTCTGGAACCATCGGTGAGCAGCCCTTTGACCTTTGTATTATAAAGAGTATGTATATTGCCAATCCTATCGATTCTTCTTCTGATATGCCCTTCAAGAAATGTGCGGCTTTGCTGGATGATGGAAAGGCCTGAATCATATTTGATCTTCCAGCTTCCATGAAAGTGCCAGGCCAGATCATTGGCAAAATCAGCAGGTACAGATCCTTCTTTAATCATTTCATCAATAAGCCCAGGAAAAAGTTCCTCCAGTATTTCTTCACCGCTTTTTAAAAGAACATGTCCTTGAGCTCCTTGAGCTCCTTGAGGAATTCCTTTTCGAAGCTGTCTTTTTGTGCTTTTCGGGTCTTTTTCAATTATAATAACCTCTTCAAAAAACTCCGAAAGCACGCGTGCAGCCAGCATGCCTGCAATGCTTCCTCCAATCACTATAGCTGTTTTCTTTTCTATGTATTGTGTATTACTTTCAATCATACAAAATCCCCCAAAATCTGCTTGCTTATCTAATAGTACCCGAAGAGGTTCCTGTTTGGACAGGAAAATTTTTCATAAGCAATTAGCTCTGGTAACTTGTCTGTTAATTTCCGCTCAAGAAGCTCAGCGGGACCGGGGGAGGTCCGGGAGCCTCCTAGGCACCGTAGCCTGCGGGGTCTCCCTTTGACACGTATTTCCCTAAGGACATTTAATAAGCATCCTCGAAGCACCGCTAGAAAAAAATGCGAATGCATTTTCGAGGATCTCGCGCCTTCCGCTCCAATCAACATAGTGTAAAATCATAAATGAGCTTTACAAAGCCAAGCAATTAAAAAAGGATCCCTTCAGATCCCTAGAAAGCGTTTATCCTTTCCTTTCTTTCATTTGTCATTTTCATAAGCAATTCATTGTTAAGTGAGCGGGCCATATTAAGGGTAAGATCGAGCACCTTTTTCAAGCCTTCCTTCTGTCCGCTATTAACAGCAATATGGTCGCATTTGATTTCATTTTCTACACTTATGCTGTTGCTCCCAACAGGGTAGGTGATGTGCCCAACCTCATGCCAGATAATTGCTTCTTTAACTTCTCTATCTATACAGAACTTCTCATAATCATAAACGACAATAAACCAGTCATACCGGGGATCGAGTGATTGGTAAAACATTGTTAGAAGTCTGCAGTCAATATTCCATAAACGCAGCCAATGTTCGTCCCGTAATCCAAAATTTTTTAATACACTCTGTTTATCTTCGACGATGGCAGCTTTTCCGGAAAGGCCGTAACGGGGAGGATATAACTCTTCGCATACACAGATCAAGTGAAATTCTCCTTTTTAAAAAAGTTCTACTAGCATTGTTATGTATATTTTTGAGTTTTAATCAACATGTAATTTAAAATTCAAGCCATTTATTAATTTGTTTGAAAAAATGTTATAAATGTTCGTCTAGTATGTGAAATTATTCACAAAATCATTGTAGAATAACGGCATTTTTAAGACAATAAACACGTGGTTGATAGACCAAAATTACGCTTGAGGTGAAGAGACATGTGTGAACAGTGCAGCACTGAAAAAATGATGAAAGCAGCAGTTGTACATGAATTTAAAGAAAACCTGGCGATTGAAAACGTTAAAATTCCATCAGTAGGAAAGAATGATGTTTTAGTAAAAATCAAAGCTTGCGGCGTTTGCCATACAGATCTGCATGCAGCCCATGGAGACTGGCCGGTTAAACCAACACTTCCGCTCATTCCCGGCCATGAAGGTGTAGGGGAAATTGTTGAGGTCGGAGAAGGAATAACACACTTGAAGGCAGGAGACAGGGTTGGTGTTCCTTGGCTGTATTCCGCTTGCGGACATTGTGAATATTGCTTAACGGGACGTGAAACTCTGTGCCATAACCAGCTAAATGCAGGCTACTCAATCAATGGAGGCTACGCAGAATATTGCCTGGCAGATGCACGCTATGTAGTAAAAGTTCCCGATTCGCTTGATTATGTTGAAGCTGCACCAATCTTTTGTGCAGGAGTGACTACATATAAAGCCCTTAAAGTCGGGGAAGCAAAACCGGGTGAATGGGTGGCTGTTTATGGAATCGGGGGACTAGGCCATGTGGCAGTGCAATATGCTAAAGCAATGGGATTAAAGGTCATTGCAGTTGATACGTTTGACGATAAACTGCAGCTGGCAAAAGATTTAGGAGCGGATGTAACAGTTAATCCGAAAGAGGAGGATTCAGCAATCGTTATCCAGCGTGAAATTGGCGGTGTCCAGGCATCTATTTGTACAGCTGTTTCCAAGCATGCTTTTAATGAAGCATACAGGTCTGTAAAGCGCGGCGGAAAGTGTGTGGCAGTAGGCTTGCCGCCTGAAGTAATGGAAGTGCCGATTTTTGACACCGTCCTGAATGGTGTCAGCATCGTTGGATCCATTGTCGGATCAAGGAAGGACCTCCAGGAAGCATTACAATTTGCAGCGGATGGAAAAGTCAAAACGATAGTAGAAACAGCAGCTCTTGAAGAAATTAATAAAGTTTTTGATGACTTGGAACAGGGAAAAATAAATGGACGCATTGTTATTAAGTTCGAAGATTGACAGGTTGAAATAGTTCGTTTTAGGGTTGGGCACATTGGTGTCCAGCCTGTTTTGGCTGCAGCTGACAGAATACAGGGCATTTAAGATTTGGTTCAGCATCATTCGTGCCTGTAAATGTGAAAAGTATCGAGAGAAAGGGAAAGTAAGACTCCGATTCGTGCTTGTAAAATGGGAAAAACAGTAAGAAAGGGAACTAATCGTCCTGATTCGTGCCCGTTAGAAGGAAAAAGCAAAGAGAAGTGGAACTAATCGCCCTGATTCGTGCCCGTTAGAAGGAAAAAGCAAAGAGAAGTGGAACTAATCGCCCTCATTAGTACCCGTAAAAAGGCATAAGCAGAAGAAATATCCCCCATTTTTCAATTACCTGAACGATAATCTTATAGTCTCCTAAATTCTCCTATATCTATAGTGAAAAACACATCCGCATAAGGAATTTGTCATATCAAAAATGCATTGAACATAAAAATGAGAAAGTGCTGGGGTCTGTGAAAAAATATTTTTAAGAAAAAAAGGAAAAAAGTATTGCATAAAGAATATTTAAACTATTCATAATTTTATAAAAACTATTTCGCTGCTCGAAAAAGGGGGAATGAAAGTTTGGGAATTTTAGAGATTAAAGATGTCACACTGCGATTTGGCGGAGTTGTTGCTCTGGATCATGTCTCTTATGAAGTGAAGGAAGGAGAGATTTTTTCACTGATAGGGCCAAATGGTGCAGGTAAGACGAGTATGCTGAATTGCATTAGCGGTCTTTACAGGCCGGCTTCGGGGTCGATCAGCTTCAAGGGGGAAGATATTACCCGCTATAAGCCGCATAAAAGAGCCAGCCTCGGTATTGCCCGGGCATTCCAGAATATTGAACTTTTTCCGCATTTATCGGTATTGGACAATCTTATGCTCGGCCGCCATGTGAGGATGAAAACTGGGGTTCTTGCAGGAGGCTTTTATTGGGGAAAGGCACAAAGAGAAGAAATCGAACATCGTGAGAAGGTTGAGCAGGTAATCGATTTCCTCGAGATTGAGCACATTCGGAACACGCCTGTGGGTACACTTTCCTACGGTTTACAAAAACGGGTTGAAACCGGCAGGGCGCTTGCATTGGAACCAGAGATCCTTCTTTTGGATGAACCAATGGCCGGGATGAACAGCGAGGAAAAAGAGGATATGGCCCGCTATATTATCGATATCCACGAGGAAATGAAAACAACCATTATTTTAATAGAGCATGATATGGGCGTTGTCATGGATTTATCGGATCATATTGCGGTGCTGGATTTCGGCAAGCTCATCGGCTATGGGACACCAGAAGAAATCCAGAATAATCCTAAAGTAATAGAAGCTTATCTGGGAGAAGAAGATGCCGTATAAATAACAAAAAGCGGCTGTAAATATATCTTAATTTTTTATGGAGGGGGGATCAATTCTATGAGCTTGACATTTCCGCAGCTCTTAATTGAAAGGGTTTACAAAGATGGTTCGCAAGTAGCTTTGAGAGAAAAAGAGTTTGGTGTTTGGAACGAACTCACATATGCAGCTTTTTTAGGGCAGGTTAAAAACTTCAGTCTTGGATTGGCAACACTGGGGTTTGAAAGAGGAGATAAGCTTGCCATTATAGGCGATAACAGGCCTGAGTGGGTAATCAGCGAACTGGCGGCACAAAGCCTAGGCGGTATATCCGTCGGGATCTATCAGGAATCCCTTTCAACCGAACTCGGCTATATTATCGATGATTGCGATGCTACGGTTGTGGTAGCTGAAGATCAGGAGCAAGTGGATAAATTGCTGGAGATAAAAGAAACCATTCCTAAAGTGAAAACAATCATTTATTACGATCCTAGAGGAATGAGAGATTATCAGGAAGAATTTCTGCTTAAATTTGAAGATGTACTGGCACTGGGCAATACATTCAACTCACAGCAGCCTGCATTTTTTCAGCATGAAGTTGACAAAGGTACCACAGATGATGTCGCTATACTTTCCTACACTTCCGGAACAACTGGAAATCCGAAAGGCACCATGCTAACCTATCGAAATCTTGTAGAAATGGCTAAAAATCTAACAAGCATAGATCCGCTGACAGATAAGGATGAATATGTCTCTTTTCTGCCGCTTGCCTGGATTGGCGAGCAAATGATGACAATCGCTATGGGACTATATAACGGGATGACGATTAATTTCCCGGAAGAACCGACAACTGTCTTGGAGGATTTGCGGGAAATTGGCCCGCAGGTAATGTTTTCGCCGCCAAGAATCTATGAAGACATGGTTTCCCGCTTTCAGGTGAAGATTCAGGATAGCGGCTGGCTGAAAAGAAAGGTATATAACTGGTGCAAGCCAATTGGAGAGAAAGTCGCTAAAGCCCATTTTGAAAATAAACCGATAAGTTCGGGCACAAAACTTCTATATAAAATTGCGGACTACCTGATGTTCAGTGCCATTCGAGACCATATAGGGCTATTGAAAATCAAGCGGGCCTATACGGGAGGGGCTCCGCTTGGACCGGATGTGTTTGAGTTTTTTCACAGCATCGGAGTAAATGTGAAAAGCATTTACGGCCAAACAGAGGTTTCCGGTATTTCAATTGTGCATCGAGATGGAGACATCAAGCTGGATAGCGTCGGCATACCCATCCCAGGAACAGAAGTGAAGATTTCTGAGGAAGGTGAGATTCTTATTAAAAGCTCAAGTGTCTGTAAGGGCTACTACAAAAATGAAAAAAGTACAAAAGATACCATTCAGGACGGCTGGCTGCATACTGGGGATGCGGGCAGGCTGGATGAGGAAGGGCATTTATATATTATTGACCGGATTAAGGATGTTATCCGCCTTGATACTGGTGAGATGTTCTCTCCTCAATTTATTGAGAACAAACTGAAGTTCAGCTCTTATATCCAGGAGGCTGTAGCAATAGGCAAGGATCGGCCTTATGTGGTTGCAATGATAAATATTGATATGAAAAATGTGGGGCGCTGGGCAGAGAAGAACCAGATCAGCTATACAACCTATACAGATCTTTCCTCTAAGCCGGAGGTCCTTGATTTAATTGAAAAACAGGTCCAGGAAATCAATCAGTCTCTTCCTGAAAAAGCCCGTGTGAAGAAATTTGTCCTGCTATACAAAGAATTGGATGCAGATGATGAAGAACTAACGAGAACAAAGAAAGTACGCAGGCAATTTGTTGCCAAAAAGTATGAGTTGCTTATTGATGGTCTATACACCGAGGATAAAAAGATTAAGGTTAATGGAACCATCAAATATCGTGACGGTATAGAACAAACCATCCAAACGACACTTCAGGTCATCTTTATGGATGAAGGAGAGGGGGCGGCTTAAATGATCTTTTTCTTGCAAATGCTTGTAACAGGAATTGTAGTAGGAAGTGTCTACGCATTGGTGGCATTAGGTTTTGTATTAATATATAAATCCAGTGATGCCATCAACTTTGCACAGGGTGAGTTCCTTTTGATTGGAACCTATGTGTGTTTAACGCTTATAACAGCATACAACATACCTTTTGTGGCGGCATTGTTAATTGCATTAATATTTAGTGCAGTTCTTGGCTTTGTCATTGAACGAATCGTATTAAGGCCATTTATCGGAGAGCCGGTTATTTCGATGATCATGGCAACCATTGGTTTATCCAGTGTGCTTGCCGGTATTGTTCATATTACTTGGGGCCATGAAACACGTGTATTTCCTAAGGTTTTCTCTGAACAGCCGGTTAAGCTGGGAGAAATCGTGATAGCACCGGTTTATCTTTGGTCACTTTTAATCGTATTTATCATGCTTGGTATCTTTACCCTCTTTTTCAAATATTCAAAGCTTGGCATTGCAATGAGAGCCACTGCAGATGACCAGCAGGCGGCGATGTCAATGGGGATTAGCGTCAAAATGATTTTTGCAGTAGCCTGGGCAATTGCTGCAATTGTTTCAGCAGTCGGAGGAATCCTGCTTGGGAATATTAATGGCGTTAACGCTTCCCTTTCGGCTATCGGATTGAAGGTTTTGCCGGTTGCCATCCTTGGAGGGCTTGACAGTATTCCGGGCGCCATCATTGGCGGGCTCATTATTGGCATACTTGAAAGCTTGACTGGCGGTTACCTGGATCCATTGGTTGGAGGCGGTCTGAAAGAAGTGATGCCGTTTGTCATCCTCGTATTAATCCTGATGTTCAAGCCATATGGTTTGTTCGGAAAAAAAGAAATCGAGAGGGTGTAAACGATGAGAAATCCCTTTGTAATGGATTGTGGAGAATTCCATGTAAATTATAAACAGGATATGGCCATATGGAAAATTTCCAGAGTGCGGATGCGGGTATTCATTCTGCTGGCTGTTTTCGCGGTATTCCCGATGTTTGCCTCCGATTATGTGATTGGTTTAGCTACACTTTGTGGAATTGCTGCTATTGGAGCAATCGGATTAAATATCTTAACCGGTTTTACCGGGCAGATTTCAATAGGGGTAGGTGCATTTCTGGGTGTGGGAGGTTATACTTCTGCCATTCTGACAGCCAAGCTGGGGTTAAGCTTCTGGATTGCCATGCCGACTGCAGGTATTATAACGGCGGTTGTGGGCGGCTTGTTCGGTTTGCCATCGCTGAGGCTGAAAGGACTGTACTTAGCTATCGCTACCCTGGCAGCACAAGTGATTATCCTGTTTGTCATTTCTCGCTGGGACTCGTTAACAGGCGGAACAGCCGGAATGGTGTTATCAAGGCCGGAACTGGGCGGATTTGTTTTTTATAGCGAGCGCAGCTATTACTATCTGATGTTTATTGTTCTGGTTATTACAACCATATTTACCCTCAATCTCTTCCGCTCTCGGGTCGGCCGGGCATTTATAGCTGTCCGTGACCGTGATGTGGCAGCAGAAGTAATGGGAATTGATTTGTTTAAATATAAGGTGTTGGCATTTATTGTAAGTTCCTTTTTCGTTGGAATTGCAGGTGCCCTGCTGGGCCACTATACAATGGTGGTAAGTCCAGAGCTGTACAGCATTACAGTTTCCATTGAGTATTTGGCAATTATACTCGTAGGCGGATTGGGCAGTGTGTTCGGGTCAATTTATGGAGCAGTATTTATAACACTTCTGCCAGTTGTCCTTAGATCTGGGGTTGAGCTTTTAAGCGGAGTTTTCCCAGACTTATCAGCTGTCTTAATCGGCATGAAGGAAGTTGTATTCGGCCTGGTAATCATCTTGTTCTTAATCTATGAACCACAGGGACTTGCGAAGATCTGGAAGAATATTAAGGATTATTTTAAGCTTTGGCCGTTTTCTTATTAATTCCCGGGCAATAATATCTGAAAATTTTGAAAGTGTATTTAATAGGAAGTATACTTTCAATTTTTAATAAAAAAAGAAGGAATAAGGGGGAGCATAATGAAAAAATTTTGGGCAGGTTTATTGGCAGCAACACTAATGACTGGAGTGCTGGCTGGCTGTTCAGGCGGCGGTGAGGAAGCAGCGGCAGATAAAAAAGGCACAGTAAAAATCGGCGGTATTTTTGACCTGACAGGCGGTACCGGTGATGTAGGCACACCTTATGCAGAAGGGGAAAAAGCATTTTTTGAATCCATTGCCGGCGAGGATATCAACGGAAATAAGCTGGAATTAATCGGTGATGATTATGCGTACAAAATTCCTGAAGCACAGAAGTTATATCAAAAGTTAAAATCCAAAGATAAAGTAGCTGCCATTTTAGGATGGGGTACGGGTGATACTGAGGCCCTTCGCCAGCAGGTTGCAGCTGACAAACTTCCATTTATCTCAGCTTCTTACTCTGAGAACCTAAAAAATATTGATGAAAGCCCATATAACTTCCTGGCTGCTGCTTCCTATTCAGACCAGGCAAGATCTGTATTAAAGTGGATAAAAGATAATCATACTGGCGGTACACCGACTGTGGCTTTAATTTACAATGACACCGCATTTGGGAAGTCTCCAATCGAAGATGCCAAGAATTATGCCAAGGAAAATGGCATAGAAATTGTTGATGAACAAATTGTTGACTTGAAGACGCTCGATGCAACATCACAATTATTGAACATGGAAAAGAAAAATCCTGACTATGCGATTATTAACCAAACATGGGGAGCAACGGCAACAATTCTAAAGGATGCTAAAAAGCTTGGTTTGGATACACAATTTATCGGTTTAAACTGGGCTACAGGGGAAGGTTTGCTTCCAATTGCAGGCGATGCTGCTGAAGGCTTTATCGGTGTTGTAACTCATGCATTCCCGTATGAAGACCTTCCAGGAATGGAAGAGGTTAAAAAGTATGTAGAGAGCAAAGGTGAAAAGCTGGAAGACAAAAACCAGAAGTTTATCCAGGGCTGGGTGTCTGCCAAGATTATGGTTGAAGGGATAAAGCTTGCTGAAGATCCGACAACGGGCGAAGGCATCCGTGCTGGACTTGAGAAAATTTCAAACCTTGACCTTGGAGGATTGGCTGCACCGGTTACGTTCACAGCTGACAGCCATGCAGGCACAAATCAAATCCGTTTGGCAGAAGTTAAAAACGGAAAGTTCGAAGTGTTCACAGACTATATCGGCTACTAAACAGACTGGGGGCGAGGTTGATAACCCGCCTCCTGTTGAATTTTAAGGGTTGTGCAAGCTGTTATTAGGCGAAATTGTGAACTTAGCAAATAAAGTGGGGGATTTAGCGAACAATCTGAAAGGATTGGCGAATAAAATGCTTAAAACAGCAAAGAAATGTCAGATTTAGAGAATAAAAGTCGAAAACTGAAGAATAAACTTGAAACGGCTTAATAGATAAAGATAATAACAAAGGAAAATCAGGTTCAGCGAGATTAAGAAGCTGGGAGGATAAAGCATGCTGACAATTAACAATGTCGAAGTGATGTACGATAAGGTCATCCTTGTTCTAAAAGGGATGTCAATGGTCGTTCCTAAAGGGAAAATTGTTGCCCTGCTGGGTAGCAATGGTGCTGGTAAGACGACTACACTGAAAGCTATTTCCGGTTTGCTAAAAAGTGAAAATGGCGAAGTAACTGATGGTTTTATCGAATTATACGGCGAGCGGATTGATGTAAGCGATGCAGAAACCATTGTGAAAAAAGGCATTTTTCAATGCATGGAAGGCAGGCGCGTTTTCAAGCATCTTTCTGTAGAAGATAATTTAATTGCTGGCGCACATACCCGGAAGGACCGGAAAAATATTAAAAGTGATATCCAAAAAGTGTATCATTATTTTCCTAAGCTTGAAATGCTGAAGCACCGCCAGGCGGGCTATCTATCAGGCGGGGAGCAGCAAATGCTCGCCATCGGCAGAGGCATCATGGCCAAACCTAAAGTTCTCCTCTTGGATGAACCATCATTAGGACTAGCGCCGCTATTAGTGAAAGAAATCTTTGGCATCATAAAAAAAATCAATGAAGAAGAGGGAACGACTATTCTCGTAGTTGAACAGAATGCCAATGTTGCTCTTTCGATTGCAGACTATGGCTATATCATGGAAAATGGCCGGATCGTGATGGATGGGACAGTGGAACGATTGCTTTCCAATCAGGATGTGCGCGAATTTTACCTGGGTATGGGTGATAAAGGCCGGAAAAGCTATAGGGATATTAAATCCTATAAAAGAAGAAAGAGGTGGCTATAGTGGAAAACCTGCAGGATGTGATTCAGCATGCGTATGAAAAAGCACCGGGTTTTAAAAGGCAGCTTGATTCAGCCGGCCTATCACCCGATGATATTAAATCTGTTAAGGACCTTGAAGAAATTCCTGTACTTAAAAAAGACCGTTTGCCTGAACTGCAGGCTGCCAGCCAGCCTTTCGGAAACTTGGCCGCCATGGAGCCAAATGAAATGGCAAGAATCTTTATGTCGCCCGGGCCAATCTATGACCCGCAAACACATGAAAAAGATTTTTGGCGTTTTTCAGAGGCACTTCATGCGGCTGGATTTGGCCATGAAGACATTGTACAAAACACTTTCTCCTACCACCTGTCACCTGCAGGCTTTATGTTTGACTCGGCTCTTCGCGAATTAGGGGCAACTGTGGTCCCCGCAGGGACAGGGAACCGGGAGCTGCAGATCCAGGTGATGAAGGATGTGAAGGTAACCGGTTATGTAGGAACACCAAGCTTCTTTAATCTTTTGCTTGATGCAATAGAAGAAAAGGGCTGGAAGTTCGGCAAGGAAATAATCGTTGAAAAAGTATTTTTTACGGCGGAAATGCTGACTGTGCAAATGCGGAAAAGGTGCGAGAATAATGGCATTTTAGTTTTTGAAGGATATGGGACAGCGGATTGCGGCTGTCTGGCGTTTGAGGATAAACAAGGGCCCGGTTTAAAAGTGACGGATACAGCCATTGTGCAAATTTGCGATCCGCATACAGGGAAGGAAATTTCAGCAGGCGAGGGGGAGGTAGTCGTTTCGCTTTTTGATAAAAACTACCCGCTCATCCGGTTTGGAACGGGCGACCTTTCACGCTGGGTTGAAGGCTATGAAGGGAAAAGGATTGCCGGAGTGCTTGGGCGAGTAAACGATGGCGTTAAAGTGAAAGGAATGTTTGTAAGGGAAAAGCAGCTTGCACAAGTCTTGGAGGGAGCTGGGTATCCAGCTTTCCAAGCTATTGTCACAAATGAAAACGGGCAGGATGAGTTTAGGATTTTGGTAGAGTCCGAAGCTGAATTACAATCTGGATTAGCTGCCAAAATTCAGGATGTCATTAGAGTTAAGCCCCTTATAGAAAGAACAGTTTGCGGCAGGTTTAAAAAGGAAGAAAAAAAGCTGGTAGACAAACGGAATTACGAATTAAAAAAGGTTTAGATTAATGGAGGGCTGAAAAGCCTTCTTTTTTATTGTAGCCGGATTAACGACGATAATGGGAGAACCGAGGGAAGAAAGGTAGTTAATAAGCCG
>NZ_VLKI01000001.1:555480-778501 GCF_007830235.1 Cytobacillus oceanisediminis | reverse complement strand
GAAGAAAGGTAGTTAATAAGCCAGATTACGACGAAAATGGCCTAACTAAGAGAAAAAAGGTAGTTAAATGGAAAAAATTAGTTAATAAGAAGGATTATCAAAGATAATAAGATAACAAATAAACAACGGTCGTTAACAAGCCAGATTAACGACCAAATTGCCTATCAAAGAGAAGGATGGTCGATTGCTTTGTTATTCTCACTCTCTATCACCAAAAACAATCCCTTATAATAAGAAGTCACGTTTGTAACCTGCAGTCCGGATTCCTGGATGGTGTGCAGTGTGTCACGGTTTAGATGGCATCCATCGCATACTCGTTTCCAAAGAGGATTTAAGGCTTCCTGGGCAAATGCGAGTGTGGGATGTTCCATTTTCACATGTTCAAAGAATAGTAATTTCGTCTGAGGTTTGCTTACCCTACTGAGTTCCTGCAGTGCTTTTACAGGGTCGGGAATCGTACAGAAAACAAGCGTGGAAACAACCGTGTCAAAGGTATCATCAGGAAAATCCAGGCTTTCAGCTGATTGCTGATGGACCTGAATCGGAACTGCAGCAGCTGCCTTGCGGGCATGGGACTGTTCAATCATTCCTTGATTTGGTTCAATGGCGTCCACATGTTCTGCGTTTTTATATAATGGGAAGTTGATGCCGGTGCCCGCACCAATTTCCAATACACGACCGGCAGCGTGGGAGAGTAACTCTTTTCGTATTTGCTGGAATTTCCGTTTTTCAAGCGGCCGCATGGCAAGGTCATATATGGATGGAAAGAAGTTGCTCATTATATTCATCTCTTTTCACAATTAGGTTCTTTCCTCTATTTTACCTTTTTGCAAAAATGAAACAAGCTGGTACCTCAGTTATAGAAGTTCCAGCTTCAAGGAATTATAGTTTGTTTTCGAACATGTCGTTCAGCTTTTCATAGGTATCCGGATACTTTGCCTCATACTGAAGGTAGGTTGGAACAGGGTAGCGGACGCCACCTTTGTGGGTTTGCTTTAACCCTTCAATGAACTCATCTGCCATGGAAAAAGGAATCGTGAAGGCCATTTCGTGATCATGAGTCTGGCCGAAAACACGATCACCGTAGCATGGCAGGATGACTTGCGGCTTATCGGTCTTAATTGTTTTAATGACGATATCCGCACAATCAGCCCGGGCTGTAAAGGTGGATGTGATTTCCCCGCCCGTATGAAAGAGGGCTCCGGCAACCATCCTCATTACCTGTGCAGAATTCCCATAGACAACGATCACTTCTGGTTTAAAGGCTGCCCTTCCCAGTGGAGCCATCAAAACTGTTCCTGCTTCTTCTCTCGTAAACTTTGGAACAGCCGCTTCCGTTAACGCTCCTATATCACATGTCTTTGTGTACATGCCATCTGTCAGGCTTCCCTTTGTATAATAGTCCAGTTCCTCTTCAAAACCGAATGCAATTTTGGCAATCGGGCAGGATAAATCCTCTCCTCCCATGGCAAGAGCCCAACCGTATCGCCTTGCCATCGTCACACCCTGGCAAATGCTGAACGTTTTGCCAAAATCTTTAGCAGGGCGCTTTACGCGGTCAGGCAGAATTTCCTCTTTTTTCATTACCCTAATAGCAAGTGGAAAGGTGTCAGGCCGTACATATGTATGAATCGCAGTTTCCAGCTCCGAGAGTTTTTGTGTATGGGCAGTTTGCTGCATCGTTAAACCTCCTTATAAACTTGTAAATATAATATTCTGTAAATTATATGGTTTAACCTGCCTATTTAGGAGTAAAATCTATCAGATATCTGCTCTCAGTGTAAAAGACTTTTTCAAGGATCTCTGTAATTTTGGCAATAAAGCAAACGATACAAATGTTACGGCTAAATCCAGAGGGAGATATGCAGCCATCCAGCCCCAAGCCATACTATAGCTGAATCCTTCAGGGGCATCTGCCCATAGCTTAAGAGAAAGGTACATCCAGTTCGTTCCGATAAAATAGTTGCATAGTATACTTAAAAAACCTGCAAATATGTAGTGATTTCTTGTTGCTTTCCTTTGCTCAGCAACTAATTTTCCTGTTACAAAAGCTACAAGAACAAAAGATAGAATGAATCCAAAAGTCGGGCTTAATATCTGGGCAGGGCCGCCTTTTAATTGTGCAAAAACAGGAGCCCCTATTAAACCAACAAACATGTAAACAAGCATGGCCATTGAGCCTATTCGGCTTCCGAGAATACCTCCAGCTAAAATGGCAAACAGAAGCTGCAGTGTAATTGGCACACTTCCTATTATTAAAAAAGGTGACAGATTTGCACCAATTCCCATTAGGGCGGCAAATAAACCGCAAAGCACCAAATCCTGTGTTTTTAATCCTTTCATATTTAACCTCCTTATTTTTGTTAACTTAATATTATTTTGGTTAACATTTATTTGAATTATATATTCTCATATGTTAACCTCTTTGTAAATAAAGTTTACATTAGGGGAGGTATTTTTATTAAAGGTTTATTTATAACCGGTACTGATACGGATGTTGGCAAGACTGTGGCTTCCACACTCTTGACGGGCTACCTAAAACAAAAAGGAGTAAAAATTGCATCCTACAAACCCGTTCAAAGCGGTGCAGATACTTTACATGGAAAACTTGCAGCGCCTGATGTTGAATTTTACAAGCTTGCAAATCCTGAGCTAAATGACAAAGAAGCTTATACATATCTATTTAAAAAGGCTTGTTCTCCGCATTTGGCAGCCCGGGAAGAAGGAATAAGGATTGAGCAGGAGAAGATCATTGACCATTATAAACAACTGGAAGCAAAATCCGATTTAGTCTTGATTGAAGGAGCTGGAGGAGTAATTGTCCCTTTAACGGATGCGGGTTACTCTATGCTTGACTTAATGAAGGAATTAGCAGTTCCGGCTGTTGTGGTTGCGCGGACTGGAGTCGGCACTATCAATCATACAGTCCTTACGGTTGATAAGTTAAAACAAGAGGGTGTACCGGTTGCCGGTGTTGTTATGAATCGATTACATATAGGAGATCCAGCTGTCGAGCTGGACAATCAATGGATGATTGAAAAGCTTACTAAAGTTCCTGTTATTGGCGTAATTCCTTATATGGATAACCCAGCTGAGGCAATCAAAAATCCTTCATTGCTGGAAAAAGTATTTTCTAAGTTTGATATATTGGAGGAGATCGCAATTGATAAACAATCAAGCTCTTTTAGATAGCAGCAAAAATCATTTATGGCTTCCTTTTACTCAAATGACTGATTATGAGCGCGACCCGTTAATTATTGAAAGCGGTGAGGGCATAATTCTAAAGGATATAAACGGGAAGGAATATTTGGATGGCTATTCCTCCCTTTGGTTGAATGTACATGGCCACCGGAAAAAAGAATTGGATGAAGCAATTAAAAAGCAACTAGAATTAATTGCCCACTCCACGCTTTTAGGAGCGGCCAATGTACCGGCTATTCAGCTTGCGGAAAAACTAATAGAAATTACGCCTGAAAAAATAAGGAGGGTGTTCTACTCTGATTCCGGGGCAACGTCTGTTGAAATTGCGGTTAAAATGGCGTATCAATATTGGCAAAATCTAGGGAAGGAGAGGAAAAAGAAGTTTGTGACCTTGTCCAACAATTACCATGGAGATACGATTGGCGCAATTAGCATTGGCAATGTGGATCTTTTTCACCGTGTATATGGCTCGCTAATGTTTGAATCTATAAAAGCGCCTTTTCCGCTTGTATATCGTAATCCATTGAAAGATGAACAAGAAATAAGGGATTGTGCACTGTCAGAATTAAGAACAATTTTTCATGACCATCATGATGAAATTGCAGCTATTACAGTAGAACCGCTTATGCAGGGAGCGGGCGGGATGAATGTGATGCCCAAAGGCTATCTCAAAGGAGTAGAAGAGCTTTGCCGGGAGTTCAATATTCTTTTAATTGTAGATGAAGTCGCTACAGGGTTTGGCCGGACAGGAAAAATGTTTGCGGTCGAGCATGAAGATGTCCAGCCGGATATAATGACTGCTGCTAAAGGGATAACCGGTGGCTATCTCCCAATTGCTGTAACGCTTACAACAGAAGAAATTTATGAAGCATTTTATGGAGAATATGAAGAAATGAAGACTTTCTTCCATGGACATTCCTATACAGGCAACCAGCTGGGCTGTGCCGTTGCTTTGGCAAATTTTAAAATTTATGATGAAGAGAAGATTTTGGAACAGGCAGCAAAAAAAGCAGAGTTTATCAAGTCTGAATTAGAAACATTAAAACATCTTGCACATGTTGGAGATATCCGCCAGGCCGGTTTGATGTGCGGGATTGAACTCGTTCAAAACAAAGATACAGGGGAAGCTTATCCATGGATAGAGAGAATAGGTTATAAGGCAACTCTCGAAATGCGGGAACGGGGAATGCTGACAAGGCCGCTTGGGGATGTTATGGTCTTTATGCCGCCGCTTGCGAGTACGGAGGAACAAATAAGGAAGATGGTTGAAATAATGGCAGACTCTATTAAAGCGGTAACGGAAAAAGAAAAGTCAGCAGTTTGAGAATTTATTTGGTGAATGCTTGGGAAAATTATGCCCAAGCGTTTTTGTTTTGTTGACATGAAACCAAATGGTTTTATATAATGAAAAGCGAAACCTAAAGGTTGTACTTTTTATTGTAGAGGAGAATTCATGATGGAAACACTGCAAGATATCAAACAAACCGTTATTTTTAATGCGCCAATCGAAAAAGTATGGAAGTCAGTCTCTACATCAGAGGGAATTGAATCCTGGTTTATGCCGAATGACTTTAAGCCTGAATTGGGTTATGAGTTTCATTTGCAATCACCGTTTGGTCCGTCTCCATGCAAGGTCATTGAATTGGATGAGCCAAATCGTCTTTCTTTTACTTGGGATAAAGATGGCTGGGTTGTTTCGTTTATTTTAAAAGATCTGGGCGGAAAAACAGAATTCACGCTTATTCATGGAGGATGGAAACAGCCTGATGCTGTTCTTCCGAAAGCTAATGAGGAAAGCGCGGTTATCCGTGAAAGAATGTCACATGGCTGGATTGGAATTCTGGAGAACCTTGGCAAGGTTGTAGAGAAATAATGAGTTCGTCTGCCCAGAAACATGATGTGTTTCAGGCAATCGCCGATCCGACCAGAAGAGAAGTTCTAAGGCTGCTTGCTGAAAAAGAGCGTCCAATTTCCGAGATTAGCGCTCATTTTCCGATTAGCCGTACGGCGATATCGAAACATCTTCACATTTTATCAGAGGCTGAATTGGTCAGCGGGAAAAAGGTTGGAAGGGAAAAAATTTATCATTTTCAGCCCGAACCGCTGGCAAAATTAAAGCAGTGGCTGTCGTTTTACGAGCAATTTTGGAATAATAAGCTGCTAAAGCTCAAACATATTGTTGAAGACGGCGATGATGGGCTGAATATAGTGGAGAAGGGTGAAAAAAGCAAATGATTTTTCAGAAAAAGAGCTTGTGAAAGGCTCTTTTTTCTTTTTAGGGAGAAGTTTTAGCCTATGGTAGGAACGGACATCGTCAACATTGCTATTTTTACGTCAACTTCCGGTTAAATTTCATCAACTGGCAAGGATGATAAAAATTTTCATCTGAAAGTTAGGTCTTTCTCTCAAAAGATATAATATAATGAAATTTGTGTTCATTATTTTTAAGGGAGTTCTTGGAGATGTATCAGACATTTACTTTACAAGAGAAGGTTAAGCAAATTTCGATTATGCTGATCCCGATTTTGATTACGCAGCTTGGCATGTTTGCGATGGTCTTTTTTAATACGATCATGTCAGGCAGATATAATGCTTCCGACCTTGCCGGAGTAGCGATTGGTTCTTCGATTTGGAATCCTGTTTTTACCGGGCTTAGCGGTATCTTGATGGCTGTATCACCGATTGCGGCACAGCGATTTGGCGAGAAAAAGAATAAAGAAGTTACATCGATTGTAAAAAATGGAATGTATCTCGCCTTTATCATTGCATTTGCTGTGATTGCCATCGGGTCAGTTTTGCTGGATCCTATACTGAACAGCATGAATTTGCCGCAAGCGGTAGAAGGAACCGCACGCGGCTATTTGATTGGACTTAGCTTCGGAATTATTCCGTTATTTGTTTTTAACGTACTTAGATCCTTTATCTATGCACTAGGCAAGACACGGGTAGTTATGGTCATTTTATTTTGTTCGCTCCCGATTAATTTCTTTTTAAATTACGTCCTTATTTTCGGCCATTGGGGTTTTCCGGAATTGGGAGGAGCTGGCGGCGGCTATGCAACTTCGTTCACGTATTGGTTTATTCTCGCCATGACTGCCTTTATTATCAAAACAAAAGAGCCATTTTCAGGGTACCATATTTTTAGTAACCTTCAAGACTTTTCATGGGAAAGATGCAAGGAGATCTTAAAAATTGGCGTGCCAATGGGGCTGTCCATCTTTTTCGAAACAAGTATGTTTGCAGTTGTGACCATTTTAATAAGTAAATTTAACGTAACAACGATTGCTGCTTACCAGTCGGCATTGAATATCGTTTCTTTCTTGTATATGATTCCAATTAGCATTTCTATGGCACAGACCGTATTAGTAGGTTTTGAAATTGGAGCAGGAAGATATAAGGATGCTAAGGCATACAGCTGGCTCGGCATTTATTTATCGATTTTGATTGCTTCGTTAACAGGCCTGCTGGTGGTTCTGTTCCGTTATGAGGTTGCAGGTTTTTATTCGAATGAAAGTGCAGTTATTGCCCTTACTGCCCATTTCCTAATATATGCTCTGTTCTTCCAGATTTCCGATGCCATCCAGGCTACAGCTCAAGCAGCTTTAAGAGGATATAAGGATGTAAACATATCTTTTATTATTACACTGATCGCTTATTGGCTGGTCTGTCTTCCCGTTGGTTTCCTTCTGGCTAACTATACAAGTATGGGAGCAACTGGTTATTGGATTGGCTTAACAATCGGATTGCTTGCTGCTGGAATTTGCCTGTCGATGAGGCTAATCTACATACAGAAGAGAAAGTTTGCGAGAGCAGAGGTTCGAGAAGCAGGATAAAAAAATCGCCTGGCCGATCATGGCACAGGCGATTTTTATTTTTGCCAATAGGATCCTTGACATCTTCCTGACATATTGGGCCGGTATAGTAAAAGCGAGGGTAAGCGATGCTTGGCCTTATAAAAAGTTCAGGAGGTATACGTATGAAAAAGGCATTAGCAGGTTTAACGATTGCAGGTGTGTTACTGGCAGGAGGGTATGCAACAACTTCTTATGCGATAGATGCGGAAACATCGACCGAAACAGGAAAGGCCCTAACTTGGAACTTTAAAGGCAAGGGATTTGGACATCATGGATTCCCAGGTGATTCTGAATCGATCCTGGAAAAAGCTGAGGAGCTTGGCATTAAGACAGATGGAAAAGATGCTCAAACACTGTTGCAGGAAATCCGCGCTGCAGAAATTAAAAAGGAAGCAAAGGAACTGGGGATAAAAACAGATGGCAAGGAAACGGCTGAGCTTATGGAAGAGGTATTGCTTGCAAAGGTAAAAGAGGAAGCGGAGAATTTGGGCATTAAAACAGATGGGAAAGATGTACAAGCCCTTCATGAGGAAATACGCTTGGCAAAACTAAAAGTACAGGCTAAAGAACTAGGGGTATCGACGGACGGGAAAGATGCGGTTGCCCTCATGCAGGATATTCAGACAGCATCTTTAAACAAGGAAGCCAAAGAACTTGGAATTTCAACAGAAGGCAAGGATTTGCAGTCTTTATCTCAGGAAATTTTCACGGCTTCAGTGAGAAAGGAATCTGAAAAGCTCGGCATTACTGTTGAAGGCAGAGACATACGCGATGTCGCCCAGGAGGTTGCTTCCGAAAAGGTGAAAAAAGAAGCAAAAGAACTTGGAATCACTATAGACGGCAAATACGTTCAGCAAATTGCTCAGGAAGTACGGGAGAAAAAAGTCGTTAATCTTGCCAAGGAGCTTGGGATTTCCACTAAAGATAAAACAACAGCTGAGCTTGTTGCTGAAATAGAAGAAAAAGATAGCGAAAAATTACAAGAGGTTCTCGGCGAAGGCCTTTTTGGAACTAAAGGGATTGGAATGAGGGGAATGGGCATGAAAGGCGGATATGGAATGGATTTTAATTGTCCAGGTAAAGGCCATGGCGGAAAATTCCACGGAGGCGGCATGGGACAGCAAGGAGTCATGGGCGGCCAAAATAAAGCTGATCAAACTACAACTGACGCCTTTAATTGATTTGTAAAATCCCCGTATACAAATTCGGGGATTTTTCTGTATAGTAAAGTTATTGGAGGACGGTAAAAATGAAAAAAATCCTTGTCGCAGAAGATGAACCGGCAATTTCGAAGGTTTTAAGTGCATACTTGCAGCGTGAAGGGTTTGAAGTTTTGCCGGCTAGTAACGGGAAGGATGCACTGGATTTATTTTTCAAGCATTCACCTCATCTGGTGCTTCTGGATATCATGATGCCGGTGATGGATGGCTGGAGTGTGCTGGAAAAAATCCGTGAAAAAAGCGCCTGTCCTGTCATTATGCTTACGGCCCTTGGTGATATTGATTACAAATTAAAAGGATTGAATACGGGTGCAGATGATTATATTTCCAAGCCCTTTATAGGGGATGAAGTAGTTGCACGCGTGAATGCTGTTTTAAGGCGTTCTCCGAATGTTTACCTTGATGAACATATAAAGCAATTTGGCAGTCTGGCCATTAATTTTGATTCCCACACAATATTCTTAAATGGAAAAGAAGTAAATTTGACGCCTCGTGATTTGTCATTACTGTTATTTCTGGCAGAAAGGCCGAACAGAACTTTTACAAGGGAACAGCTGATTGAGCATGTTTGGGGAATGGATTATGATGGAAGCGACCGTGCAGTCGATTTGGCTATAAAAAGAATCCGGCAGGCTTTGTCGGATTGGCCGGCTTCGGAAGGTGAAATCCGTACACTAAGAGGAATGGGGTACCAATTCCATGTTTATGAAAAATAGAAAACGGACCACGTTGCTTCGCTATTGGACGACCCGCTATCTTTTTACCCTTTTAGTTGGACTCTTTATTTTAGCGGCGGGTTCGATGTGGTGGATCAGGCAAACAACCCTTGAAAACCGGCTGAATTTAATGCAGTATTTAGCCGTCGAAACAGCGGATCGGGTGGTTCAGCAGGACGGCAATATAGAATTTGATCCTTTTTTTAACCGAATGCTGGAGGAAAGGGCAAAATTGCTGGAATTTAAATTTGAGCCGCAAGTCTTTATAAGTGATTTAAATGGTCAGGTTCTTTATAAAAAAGCTGGCCGCATGCCAAGAAACAGTCAAGCTGGTCCGGGGCTCGGAACACTGCCCGCTGAATTGCTGGGGAACGAAAAAAATGTTAAAAGGATGAAAACGCAGGATGGCCAGTCTTTTTACGCAGTCAAGACACCAATAACAGTTGATGAAAACCAAGTGGGCTGGGTTGTCGTCGTACAGAGCGCTGATGATTTGACGAATGTGAATCAGGAATACCGCCTGTTATTTATTATGCTGGTCGGATTGGGGCTGCTCGGCTGGAGCGTGATTTATTTCCTTTCGCGTAAAATTTCACGGCCGATCCAGGAAGTAGCGTTTGCCGCTGCCAAAGTCAGTGAAGGGGATTATGAAATTGACTTAAAAGCTTCAGCTAATGAGGAAGAAATTCATAATCTAATAACTTCATTTAAAGAAATGACAGAACGCCTAATGCATCTTGAAAAACTCCGGGCAGAATTGCTGGCAGGTGTCACACATGATCTGAAAACACCCGTTACGTCCATCAGCGGGCTTGTCCAGGCTGTCCGGGATGGGGTTGTCCACGGTGAAGAAAAGCAGGAGTTTCTTGATATAACGTTAAAAGAAGTCAATCGATTGCAGAAGATGATAGAAGATTTACTGGATTTCAACTCCCTTTCGGCTGGTGCTTTTTCAATACGGCCTGAAACCTGTGATATGAATAAACTTGTTCAGGATATTGTCCGCCAATGGGCATTAACCCAAAAAAGCGATTTTCAATATAGCGTCGAAGTACCAAATGAAACGATTTATCGGTCAACGGATCCCTACCGCCTGCAGCAAGTGTTAATTAATCTGCTAAATAATGCTTATCAGGCAATCGATACAAATGGCCATATCATGGTAACTTTAAAGGAAGAATATATTGATGTTCAAGACACTGGAACGGGTATACCTGTTGAGGAGCAGCCGTATATTTTTGAGCGCTTTTACAGAGGCGAACAAAAAAAGCTGAAAGTAAGAGGGCTAGGATTAGGTTTGCCGTTCAGTAAGCTGCTCGCCAAAGCATTAAACGCCAATTTAATTTTAAAGGATAGTTCAAATACTGGCAGTACATTTTCAATTGTATGGGTAGAAAAAGGATAGATTAAGCAAGGTTCTCTTGGTTAATTTATCCTTTCTGTTTATTTTGATTACCTAGTGCACTTTCAGCCAACAGGGTGCTAATGGTTTTGAATGGTTAAAAGTAGACATTTCAGAGAGAATAGGAGCCTAGGCAGGTGATAAGTGAGAGTTTGTAGTATATAGACTTAAATGGTTAACTTTTCATGAATCAAGATTTTAGTGTTCCCTTCTATAGCTGGGACTGTGCCCGCGAATATATACCCTTATCTTTAATGGACGAATACAGTTAAGAAAAAATATTTTTATTTTAAAGGAGGGAATCAATATGTCCGTAAAAGCCATTTTTTTCGATGCTTATGGAACACTTTTTGATGTGCATTCTGTTTCTGAGAAATGCGAACAATTTTTTCCGGAGAAAGGGATGCAGATAAGCGAGATATGGAGGATGAAGCAGCTGGAGTATACATGGCTTCGTTCATTAATGGACCGATATGAAGATTTTTGGAAGGTGACCGAGGATTCACTATTATTTGCATTAAAAGCTTTGGATTTGCAAGCCAGCCAGGAAATTCGCAGTGCTTTATTGAATGAATATCTGCGCTTGAAGGCATTTCCGGAAGTTCCGAAAGCTTTAGAAATGTTAAGTAACAGGAAGATGGCAATTCTTTCAAATGGAACGCAGGAAATGCTGAATCCACTTGTAAGGAATGCGAATCTAACAGAAGCCTTTAATGAGGTCATTAGTGTTGATGAACTGAAAATCTATAAGCCTTATATGGGTGTGTATGAATTGGGAACAGCTAAATTATCAATTAATAAAACAGATGCGCTGTTTGTCACCTCCAATCCATGGGATGCCTCAGGTGCGAAAACATTTGGCTTTCAGGTCTGCTGGATAAACCGGAATAACAAACCATTTGACGAACTGGGTGTGCAGCCTGATCTTGTTGTGAAGAACTTGGAAGAATTGGCAAATACATTACCTTAATGAAAGATAACTTAAATTTTTTGTAGGAATGTAAAATGCTGCTCCTCGCAGCAAATGCTTTTTTTGCAAATTTAATTAATTTTTACCAGATGGCATATCTATTTTTGACTCCAAAATAAGCTAGAGGGTAGAATAGTAATGTTCTTAAAAAGATGACTGTATAAATAGATTGATTCTATTTAAAATGCAAGGAGGACATTCGATGGAGTCTAAATCTTCCACTTACGAAATAGATGTCAACGGTTCTCTATTTGATTGGGATCTCGATGAGGGAACGTTTAATTTTGAAAATGACGAAGTAGTGCTTTTCTGGGTGAATACAGCCTTTAAAACTCTGCTTGACTCAATTGAGGAAATCGCCGGGGAAAAGCAGGCAAAGCTTGTTCTGGAAACTGCCGGCTACCATACGGGCAAAATTGTAAGCAAATTTTATCTGGAATCCGATAAGGAAAGAGAAATAATCATAAACCACCTTCCAAATATCTACTTAACTGCGGGCTGGGGCAAAACCGACATTGTATCGTTTTGCTTTGAGGAAAAGAAAGCTATTGTGCGTGTCAAAAATGGCTGGGAATATAAAATCAATGTTGCACAAAAGAAAGAGACGGAAGGCACTTTTCTGCCTGGGCATTGGGCTGGAGTATTAGGCGGCTTATTTGAAACCAATGTGTGGTATAAAGTGGTGAAAAGCCAAGTCCAAGGAGACGATTATTCCGAATACGAGTTCTTCGAATCTGAAATAACGCCATCACTGAATGTTAATGCCATGATCCAAGAACAGGCTCAGGCTGCCCAAAAAGAAATGGAACAAAAAATCTCTGAACAGACCAGGGTATTATCTGAAATTATTAAAGAGATATCATCACCGATCATTCCGGTCACTGATTCCATTTTGGTTATTCCTTTGGTTGGGAAATATGAAGAACTTAGAGCAGAGGAACTTTTAAACAGAACACTGTTGAATTTGCCTAGATATAAGGCTGAGTATCTGATATTAGATTTAACGGCTTTAAAGGGTGTCGATCAATACACACTCGATTTCCTGCAAAAATTTGTAAAAGCAGCTTCATTGTTGGGCACTCAATGCATATTCGTCGGCATATCACCAGAATTAAGTGTACAAATAATCGAAAGAGGCTTTACCGAAACCAAAATTCCGTGCTTTTCCATCCTGCAGCAAGGAATCTCTCATGCTTTGGACCGATTGGGGCTTGCGATTGCAGAAAAGAAACAGCATTGAGCCCAATGCTGTTTTTTTACTGTTCTTTTATAAACTCTTCTATTTCGTCTGGTAAAATGGCTGTTTCCCATGGGTGCCAGTAAAAGGCAGTGCCGTCAAACTGCATATTGAATTTATAGGCGACTGGTTCACCTGTATAAAAAATCATATTATAGAAAATAGGGTCTCCTTTTGATGTATTAGGATTAAATCCTGGCTGGTTTTTGCTGTCTATTAGCAGCTGCAGGAAATGGCTAAGATCGCATATAAAAAATTTGATCAATATGAAAGTGACAATAAGACAAATGATTATGATATAGCAGGCCGCCCGGAATATTCATCCAGGCGGCTTAAATTTTGAGTTATTTAGCGATAAAGCTGCAAAAGCAGGAAACAGAAAAGGTTTATCGAAATACATAAATTGGAATAGAACAGGAGGGTTTGAGTGATCTATGAGATGACGGTTCAAATTCGTGTACCGGATATGGAAGAAGGACAGAGATGGTATGAGACATTGTTTAATAAAAAACCGCATTTTATCCCCCATGCCGGATTTGCAGAGTGGGAGCTCATTCCGGGATGCTGGCTCCAGGTGGCTGAGGGCCTGCCGAGTAACGGGTGCGGTCCGATTCGGCTGGGCGTAGTCGATTTGGAGGGTGAACGCGAAAGAGTTATGAATGAACTGAAAGTTGGAGATTTTAAGATTTTTTCAAGAAAAGAAGTTCCCGTTAAATGGGCAACCTTTACCGATCCATGGGGAAATAAAATAGGTTTCTTTGAATATATGGAAGGTCAAGAGAAACAGGCGCAGATTAATCGCATTTTAGGCTAATAGATAAGGAGGATAACCGAAATGGATCATCACTATATAAAAAGAAAAGAAGGATTTAACCTTCATTACCTGGAATGGGAGCCGACTTTCAAAAATGACAGGCTTCCGGTAATCTGCATTCATGGCAATCTTTCCAATGCGAGGATGTTCAAATGGATCGGGGAAAAACTTTCCCAGGGGATATGGGGAGAACCAAGACGGGTTATTTCGATCGATATCAGAGGGTGCGGAGATAGCGGCTTGCCAGAGGAAGGCTTTACCATTCGCCATCTGGCCAGTGATATCGAGGCAGTCATGCAGAATACTGGGATTGAAAAAGCTCATTTCATTTCATTTTCCAGAGGCGTTCCAAATACAGTGCAATTTGCCTTGGATTATCCAGATAAAATACAGGGCTTTGTTGCCGGAGACTTTCCAGCAAAGAGCTTTAAGATGAAAAAGGAGTGGGTGGAAAACCTTCTTGCCAGATATAAAGTTCACCAGACATGGGAGGAGCTTTATCAGGATATTGCCCCTAATCAGGAGATAAGACAGGAGGAATTTGCAGAACGCAAGGAAGAGTTTTATGTGGAAAAAAAGGATGGAATCCATGCAAGAGTGCATAAAGATTTGCTTATGAAATTGCAGAAAGATTCAGAGGATCTCGACTTGTCCGAAGGCCTTAGCCATATAGAGGGACCTGTTTTGATTTTACGGGGAGAAGAAGGTTCACTTCTAAAAGAGGAGGAAATTGAAGTCTTTACAAAATATCATCCTTCTTTAAAGGTTGAAATCATAGCCGGGTCTGGGCATTCTGTTTTTGATCCAAAGGAACAGACAGAAGAAATTTTTTATAAATATTTTAAAAGTTTGGCATAAAAAAGGAGAAGAAAGTGGAGATCAGGAAACTGGATAAAATGGAGTCACCTCCAAATGAGCTGCTCTTATTGGCCGACCCTTCCATTGAAATGATAGAGGATTATCTGAATAGAGGCGAAACTTATATTTGTGAGGAAGGCGGAGAACGAATCGCCGTCTGTGTAATGCTGGCTACGAGGCCAGGCACATTTGAGATTGTGAATATTGCTGTTGACGAATGCCGGCAGGGGATGGGGATTGGGAAAAAGCTAATCGAGCATTCCATTCAAACGGCCAGGCTGCAGGGTTTTAAGACTCTCGAAATTGGAACGGGAAACTCAAGTATTGGGCAGCTGGCTCTTTACCAAAAATGCGGATTTAGAATCACTGGTGTCGATCGGGATTATTTTGTGCGCCATTATAAAGAAGATATTTTTGAAAGTGGGATACAATGCAAAGACATGATTAGGCTGTCGATGGATTTATAGATTAGGAGGTATGTATGATGCAGGCGAGTATTCTTAATGATTATCAAATTAAAATTGCAAGTGAAGCCGAAAGCGGAAAAATCATGGATATGCTGAAAGAAGTGGCGATATGGATTCAATCGCAAGGAATTGACCAATGGCAATATCTATTGGGAGGCGGCGATGATGATGAAATAAAGCAGGCCGTCTCTAAGGGAAACACATATCTTGTTACAAAGGGTGATAAATTAGCGGCAACCTTTACCTTGTCCTCCGAGCAAAACGACTGGGACAAGCATATTTTTGGTGAGGAAGCGAATCATGACTCTCTTTATCTGTATAGGCTTGCGGTAAAGCCCAAATTTATGAAAAAAGGTCTGGGTGCAGCCATATTAAATTGGATTGATGAAGAAATAACTATTGATAAACAATACATTAAGCTCGATTGTGTTGAAAACAACCCAAAATTGAACGCTTTTTATAAGAATAACGGCTTTGAACTCATAGGGGTAACAGACGGGCACAGCAAATACCGGAAAAGCCTAAAAAACTAACCCAATAGGTCAGTTTGTTTAAGATAAAACAGTTTATCTGCCGTTTAAGTAGATTTTAAAAACATGTATCACAACTTTTAAAAATTTCTCTAAATTGTAGAGAGTTCTTTCAGCCTCATTGGAGATTTCTGTTGAAGCGATCTAGGTCCTATCATAATTACATTTATTAGGGTAAACTAAAATGCTTATTTCATGAATGCATTCTTACAATGTGTTACTTTAAAGAAAGACATAAATGAAAGGGATGTTTTGGTTTGCGAGATAATGAAGTTTTAAAAGAAGAAATATTGAGTGCTTATCATTTCAGGCATGCGACAAAAGAGTTTAATCCGAATAAAAAGATTCCAGAAGGTGATTTTCGTTTAATTTTGGAAACAGGGCGTTTGTCACCAAGTTCATTCGGATTTGAACCTTGGCGTTTTGTGGTCGTCCAGAATGAAGAGCTTCGCGATAAGATTAAAAATACTTCCTGGGGGGCATTTGGGAAACTCCCCGAGGCAAGTCATTTTGTATTAATTCTGGCAAGAACCAAAAAAGATACCAGGTATGATTCCGAATATTTGCAGGATCATTTTAAAAATAAATTAGGCATGCCAGAAGAATTTATGTCTAATTATTTAAAGCGGATTGAAGAATTCCAAAAGTCTGATTTTAACCTTTTGGATGGGGACCGCCCGTTGTTTGATTGGGCGTGCAAACAAAGCTATATAGCACTTGGGAATATGATGACAGCTGCGGCCCAGATTGGTATCGATTCTTGTCCAATTGAAGGCTTTGATATTGAAAAAATGAATAACCTATTGAATGATGAGGGATTGCTGGAGGAAGGCAGTTTTGGCCTTTCAGTTATGGTTGCTTTTGGGTACCGTGTAAAAGAGCCAAGAGCAAAAACCCGCAGGCCGTTTGATGATGTTGTTAAGTGGATCGACTAGGAAAAGAGCTTATACTCTTTTCCTTTTTTATTGCCTAAAAAAAGGAAATGCAAGGCATTATTGCAGGTAAGCGCTATAAAATTCTTCATGCCTTTGGCCGCTTGAAAAAAGATGAAGATTGAGGCGGCAAGAGATTGATGCAGGAAGTGGAAAAGCTTGCTAAGGATTTGGGACCGGGATCGTATTAAATAGCGGCAACCGGGGCGAACGGGATTTAGCCCACCGATTCTATAAGGAAATGGGCTATCAGGATAAAAGTACAGGTTTTGTCAAAAAACTCTTATACAATAGTTTAATAGAATATTAAATAGAGGGAAGGCCAATCAGCCTTCCCTTTATTTTGTCATTCTTTTAGCGTATTGGACAAACACCGTTCCCTTTTCTCTTCCTTTTCATAGCTTGTTACTAGCTTATGGAAAGGAGGATAAACATGTTTGGATTTTCAATGATACAAATGGTTCGCGCACATGCAGATAAACTGGATTTGCAGCTGCGCCAGGATTTGATTCAACTTTATACCCCTTTTAAATGGACACCTTGTTTTTTGCATTCCCCTTTGGAAAAAGTGCTGAAAAGGACAAAAAACTTCCCTGTAGTCGTTGAATTTAAAAATAACTGCAGTTTTTCTGATGCAGTTAAAGAATGCCATGTTATTTCCGAAAGGCATTTTAGAGCAAAAGTAAAAAGAAGCTTTTCTAGTGTTTCCTGCTGCAGTATGGAAATGACACCAGCTGCTCTGGATGATCTATTAACTTCTAGCTCCTATATACACAAAATCTATTACGATCGAAAAGTACAAGCTCTTCTAGACGTTGCCACCCCCTCAGTAGAAGCAGGAGAAGCGCTGGGAGCTAGCAGTTCCTTAACAGGACAAGATGTTACGATAGCTGTCATCGATACGGGTATTTACCCACACCAGGATTTGCAGAACCCTGATACTCAGCGGACTCGAATTATTGAATTCAAGGATTTTATTAATGACCGACCAGACGCTTATGATGATAATGGCCATGGTACCCATTGTACCGGGGATGCTGCTGGAAATGGGATCGCATCTGGAGGAGTTTATCGGGGACCTGCTCCGAATGCAAACCTCATAGGGGTAAAAGTACTTGATAAGCTAGGATCAGGATCCTTATCTACCGTCATGGCAGGTGTCCAGTGGTGCATCGATTATAACAGGGGCATAAATAATAAACCCAAAATTGACATTATCAGCATGTCCCTTGGAAGCTCACCTGTAGGCCATCCAGAAGAAGATATGATGGTAAAAGCGGTAGAGGCAGCATGGGATGCAGGAATTGTTGTTTGCGTTGCAGCAGGGAATTCGGGTCCGAATTTTGGAACAATTGCCAGTCCGGGCATCAGTAAAAAAGTAATAACAGTCGGTGCAATGGACGATCGAGACACACCAGACCGTGAAGGTGATACTATAGCAAACTTTTCAAGCCGGGGAACGCTGGCAAGTGAGTTGGTTAAGCCCGATGTAGTAGCACCTGGTGTAAATATCATATCATTGCGGTCACCAAACTCCTATTTGGATAAGTTTCAAAAATCAGCTCGCGTAGGCACTGAATACTTCTCATTATCCGGAACATCAATGGCTACACCGATTTGCGCAGGAGTTGCTGCCTTAATCCTTGAAAGCAACCGCCAGCTGTCACCTGATCTGGTAAAAATGAAGCTTAAGGATGGGGCAGATGCATGGGGGGATTTTCCAAAAGATCAAAATCCGTACGTATATGGGGCCGGTTATATAAGTGCCAGAAATTCAATTCTTGGAAAGGAAGATCAGTAAAAAATTCAAGGCGATTCTCCTAATAGGAATCGCTTTATTTTATTATTAGATACATACTAGAAGAAAAGAAACCTTCCAAGGGAGTAAAAAATGACAAAACAACGGAAAACAAATTTTATTCATTGCTACAAGTTTGGATGGGCATATCGCCACAAAGGATGAATCTCTGGACTGGCTTAATGTTGATTTTGGCACGCGGAAGGCATAAGATCCTCGAAAATGCATTCGTATTTCCTTCGTGCGGTGTTTATTCGAGGAAGCTTATTATAAAGAGTGCGTATCAAAGGGAGTCCCCGCAGGCTTAATGCTTAAGGAGACTCCCGGACCTCCCGCGGTTCGCTGAGCTTATTGATCGGAAATCAACAGGCAAGTTTAGCAGAGCTTTCGTATTAAGAAGCTTTTGCATCAAGCTGGTCTGCTGCAGCGGGCTCCTGTTTGCCGGTATTGCTTAATAGCATTCCGATTGCCGTACCTGCAAGGGCAGGAACAACCCATTCCATACCGACTGAAGCAAAAGGAAGAATGTTTCTCAAGCTTTGAAGAGCACCAAGTTCAAGGCCGAATGCACTTAAACCGCCCAATGCAGCAAATACTCCGGTGAATAGCATCGCACTTCCATAAATCTTTCGAGGATTTTTAAAATAGCGATTAAAAAAGCTAAGTGTAATAAGTACGATGGTTAACGGGTAAGCAGTAACAAGGAAAGGCACCGAAACTTTCAAAATTTGACTTAATCCGAGATTTGATAGTGTAAATCCAACAAGTGTAACAGCAATGACAACAGTTTTATAGCTTGCTTTTGGCAATAGATTTGAAAAATATTGGCCGCATGCTGTTGTTAAGCCGACAACAGTCGTAAAACAGGCAAGCGTAAAGATAAAGCCGATAAAAGCCGTGCCAGCTTTACCGAATAATAAAGAGGAGGCAGATGAAAGAATAGCTGTACCGTTTTCATAAGTGCCATTAGCAGCCATTTTTCCGCCCATCAAGCCTAGAGAGACATATACTAATGTCAATAAAGTACCTGCAACTAGAGCAGCTTTTAAAGTATGGCGGGATAATTGTTTTTCGTCACGTACACCTTTTTTCTGAATGGCAGTAAGGATAACAATGCCAAAAGCTAGTGCAGCAAGGGCATCCATGGTGTTATAGCCTTCAAGGAATCCTTTGAAGAATGCTCCACTCTCATAGCCGCCTGCAGGTGCAAGCTGTGCTGCGTCCAGATTAACTAAGGCTACGGTACAAAGGGCAACCACTGATAGAAGCAAAACAGGTGTGATCCAGCGGCCCATGAATTTCTCCATTCTGGCCGGGTTTAAACTGACGATATACACAAGCAAGAAGAAAACCGCTGTATACAAGAACAATACCAGGGTTGAATTCCAGGACTCATTCGAGAAAGGCATCACTCCCATTTCAAAGGCAACACTTGCATTTCGCGGAATGGCAAGGAATGGCCCAATTGAAAGGTAAATGACAACCATAAAAACTGTGCTGAAAAGAGGATGAACACGGCTGGCAATCGCATCAACACCACCTTTAGCAAGGGAAATAGCAAGAAGGACAATGAAAGGCAATCCAACTGCTGTTAAAATAAAGCCGGCCATGGCCATCCAAAAGGCAGCGCCGGAAAGGGCACCAAGAAATGGAGGGAAAATCAGATTTCCTGCTCCGAAAAACATTGAAAATAACATGAGTCCGATAAATAAGCTGTCAAAATTCTTCATAGTTAGTAAACTCTCCTTTGTTTTTAAAAATAAGCTCTTTTAAAGCTCATTGTTGATATTGGCACCCTGTTGATTGGAACGGAAGGCGCGTGACTCGAGCGGGAGAAGCGAGTCAAATGGAGACCCCACAGGCGCAAGTAGCCGAGGAGCGTCGGACCGCCCGCGGTTCGCTGAGCTTCTTGAGTGGAAATCAACAGGCAAATTTAACAGAGCCTAAAAATAAAAAAGACCCGTCCCTATGAAAGGGACGAGTCTGTGCTCGCGATACCACCCTAATTCTGCAGTTGCAAAAAACTGCAGCACTCAGCAACGTACAATCATACGCGTTCCATTGTAACGGCGGAAAAACCCGTCAAAGCTTACTCAGTTTCAGCTCTGCATCTCGGAGATGATCTTCGGACAGGCACTGGACGCCCGCTTTCACCAAGGTGCCGGCTCTCTTTGGAACAGTGATCCTGACGTACTCTTCTCGTCAGCGATTTATTATTTAAAAATAATTTATCAGACAAAAATAGAGAAGTCAATATTTTTTGGCAATTTAAATTCCTTTTTATATAAAAACAGTAAAGCATTTAATCAGTGAAGGAGGTGGGGGGGTTTTCCAGCAAAAAAAGAGCCCCATTTTCTTGGCTCTTTTTTAAATTTATTTATCATGAATATTTAATTTTTTTTTATCTAAATAGTTTCCAAATAATGCTTCATAAATCCGGGAGGGTAAAAATCTAAAGGCAGAGGCCTCAAAGCAATAATAATTGATGGGCAAAGAATAGTATCTTCCTGTGCTTGTTTCAAATGCTTGTACATAGCTTTTCCGCCGACCGAATTGGCAGAATGGATGGTGATGCGATTAGCAAATAACTTTTCCTTCACCATTAATTGTACGAGCAAAAAGCCATTTCTGTCTGGGTGCACTAAATCATGATCTAATGAGAGATGTTCTATTGAAAAATTTTGCAGCAAATCCATGCACTCATCGACGGTTTCTGCTAAAACATATCCCTCTGGCGCTGATCGATAATCATCAAGGAAAACGCTAATTTTCTCGATAAGTTATTGCTCCTTTAATAGGGCAGACAGCGAAAGTCTAATAGTCCCTATAGTATTTTCATGCAGTTTAATTATATCACATCTGACATAGATTGGCGAACATTCCCGAAAAAACAGAATTTGTAACGCCACCTTTCTTTTGTTGTATCGTATAATACGATATAATTGGTTCAAAAGGTGGTTCATATGAAAAACAAAGCAGATTTACTAAATCAATATTGGACAGATATTTACTTTCATTTGCATTACATTCACACTGATAAAATTACCCACCAGGCGATACGTATCATGCAGCTGATTGATAAACAGGGGAATATTGGTGTTAGTGAAATTGCCTCATTTCTTAACGTTTCGCATAACACAGCATCAGAACATGTGAAAAGATTGGAGAATAAGCAATTTATAATAAAGAAAAGGGATCCTGCTGATGAAAGAAAGGCATTCATTTGTTTAACAGGGAGAGGAAAAGAGGTATTAGACAGAAATACCAGCCTTGACCAAGAGAAGTTGAAGCAGGTTTTGAATGAACTGGATGAAAAAGAACAGTGTGCCATTGAACAAGCACTAAAGATCTTGAGTGAGCGTGCAAAGCAATGCAAATTCTAATGAAGATTATCGCATCTGCACTTGTCATTGGGCTGGTTACGGAAATAGCCAGACGATATCCTGCTTATGGAGGAATCATTGCCGCACTTCCCTTAGTCAGCTTGTTAAGCATCATTTGGCTCCATTTACAAGGTGAAAATGCAGTAATCTTAAGTAAGTTTGCTTTGGGCGTTTTGGCTGGATTTCCTGCAACAGCTTTCCTTTTAGGCATTGTGTACATTTCATTGCAGAAATCTCTAAATCTTTTCGCTGCAATCGGACTTGGGATTAGCGGGTGGCTACTATTTCTATTTGTTCAGGAAATAGTCATCAAAAATGTCAAAAATATTTTATAACCATAGATTTTAGGAGAATAACATGATTAGAATTCAAGCGGTGAATAAGAAGAATGAATTAAGCAAAGACATTTCTCTAGAGGTTTTGAAAGCAGATTCTGCTAATTTCAAATGGTTTTGGGTAGATTTTGATCAGCCAACTGAAGAAGAAACAGCAGAACTGGATAAGACTTTTCAATTTCATCCTTTAGCGATAGAAGATTGTATTGTAAAACTGCAGCGCCCAAAAATGGATTACTATGAAGATTATAGCTTTTTTGTAACGCATAGCTTAAATCATATTGATGAAAGCAAGCAGGAAATTAACTTTTTCATTGGTTCCAATTACATAATTTCTTACCATCATGAAGCATCGAAAGAGATAAATGAAGTATGGGATCGGTTAAATTTAAGCAAAAAAATAAATAAATGGGATCCCTATTTGGTCATGTACCATATCTTCGATAAAATCGTCGATAATTATTTTCCAATCGTTTATCAGCTTGAAGATCGGTTAAGCCTAATTGAAGATAATCCAAACGACGAGTCCATGGAAGAGTTGCTGGAAAAGTTATTTGATATCCGCCATCACTTATTGCAAATCAGATATACCGTTATCCCGATGAGAGATCTTATTTATCGCGTAATCAATTCTCACCGGCTGACAGGCGTAAAGGAAAGATATGAGTACTTTGCTGATATACATGACCATTTATTGAAGCTGACGGAAATGATTGATGGAAACAGGGAACTGACGAATGATATCAGGGATAGCTATTTATCCATCAACTCGCATCAGACGAACCGGGTTATGAAAGTGCTTACCGTCATTACAACCATTTTCATGCCGCTGACGTTTATAGCAGGAATTTATGGAATGAACTTCGAAAACATGCCTGAGCTGACCTGGAAGTATGGCTATTATGAAACTCTATTCTTAATGTTTGTCATTGGAGCCGGGATGTTTTGGTGGTTCAAAAAGAAGGGCTGGTTTAGATAGTGGAACGAGATGGATTTATAAAAAAGCTGTGTAAAAGAGCGTTGTTGATTTTGATACCCTATTGATTGGAGCGGCAGGAGTGAGATCCTCGAAAATGCATTCGCATTTTCTTCGTGAGGTGTTTATTCGAGGGTGCTTATTCAAAGTCCAGCGGGAGAAACGAGTCAAAGGGAGACCCCCAGTCGCAAGCGCCGAGGATGCTCCCGGACCGCGCGCTGTTCGCTGAGCTACTTGAGCGGAAATCAAAAGGCAAGTTTAACAGAGACATAAAAAAAGCTGTGTCGGATTGATGACCGGCACAGCTCTTTGGTTAAAAGAATTTCTTCTTCCAAAAAATGAGTGCAGTGAAACTCGATAATAGGAAAACGACGATAAGAATCATAACAAAAGCATAAGGGTGGTTCTGGTAAGGCAAGTTCACATTCATTCCAAAGAAGCTTGCAACCATGGTAGGCAAAGCCAAGATAATGGTTACGGATGTGAGGAATTTCATGACCATATTTAAGTTATTTGAAATGACAGAGGCAAAAGCGTCCATCATGCCGCTTAAAATCGAACTATAGGTTTCTGCCATTTCGATTGCCTGCTGATTTTCTATCATAACATCCTCGAGCAGGTCCTTATCCTCTTCATACATTTTTACATAATTCATCCGCAGTATTTTCTGCAGAACAACTTTGTTAGATTTAAGTGAGGTTGTAAAATAAACAAGGCTCTTTTCTAAAGCTAGAAAAGCATATAATTCTTTATTTTTTAAGGACTGGTGAAGTTCCCGCTCTATTTCATTCGTTTTTCGATTAATTTGCTTAAGATAACGCAGGTAGTAAGTAGAAATAAAATATAAGATTTGCAGGGCGAAACGGGTTTTCTTATTCGTATAAAAGCCCTTAACTTTATTTTTCTTAAATACTTCCAAAATTGGCGTTTCTTTTGATGAAACGGTTACGAAGCAATTATCCGTCATAATAATGCCAATTGGAATCGTTTCATAAATGGGAAAACCAGCATCGTCATGTGTCATATAGGGAAAGTCAATGATGATAAATACATCCTGATCTTCTTTTTCAATACGGGACCATTCATCGTCATCCAATGCATTTTTAATAAAATCAACTGGAACATTCAATTTACTGGATACCAGCTCAACCTCTTCATGCGAAGGCTTGACCATGTTAACCCAGCATCCCTTGGTAATCTCTTCAGCAGAAATTACTTTGCAATCCTGATCTGTTTTAAAAATTTCAATCATAAAAAAACCTCCTCGTTATAATGAGGAAGCAAAGATACCTCTAACGTTGTTGATATTTAAGCAATAGTACTTCCCGCTCAACAAACAGATATGTCCCGCTTCCTCCTGCAGATTATCAGGGTCGGGTTCTAAGGAACCGTAGCTACTCAAAAATATCAACTCCTTTAAATGGTATACCTTTATCATATATTCGGAAGATTGAGGCTGCAACCTAATTTTTTTACCTCTTTTTTATGTGGAAAATTTCTAATTAACTGTTATATCCATAAAGGAAATCAATTTGAAAGAATGGAATGTATATAGAGAAGAGTGTTTAAAGGGGGAATCCAATAATGGCTTGGTTAGTGATTGTCATGATCGCGTACCTGCCAATTTTCTAAAGAATTCATAAGCGGCTTGATTACTTGGAGGAAGAAGTAAAAAGGCTAAAACAAGAAGAAATGAATGACCAGGAGAAGATTTAGAAGGGGAGCGGGTGGCAAGTTTGAATAATATAGAGATACTAGAGGTTAAATCGATTGAAGGATATGAAGCCGATTTATCAGAGCTTTTAATAAATGTGGTAGAGGAAGGAGCTTCTATAGGTTTCTTGCCGTCATTAGGAAGATCGGTGGCGGACGAATATTGGGCAGGAATCTTAAAATCGGATGATGTAATCTTATTTTTAGCACGTATGGATGGTAAAGTTGTTGGCTCAGTACAGCTGCATTTATGCACGAAACAGAATGGCAGCCATCGCGCAGAGATCGCAAAATTAATGATAGATGCTTCTATACGCCGGAAGGGCCTTGGACGTTTACTCATGCAAACGACTGAGGAGAAAGCAAAGCGGGATGGCAGAACGCTGCTTGTTCTTGATACAAGAGAAGGGGATCCATCCAATGATCTTTATCAATCATTGGGCTTTATAAAAGCCGGTAAAATTCCTGGTTATGCGAAATCAGCTAACGGTGAACTGGCTGCAACCGTTCTTTACTATAAAAATGTATAAGGAGAGGATAGCTTGCCGGATAAAAACCCAATTAACGATGGGATGGACCATTTAAATAAGATTGAAGGTTATCCAACGGATGTGGAGTTAAAGAAGCTTCCGAGACCATTAAGATATTTTGGATACTTCTTTATAAGCTTCTTTGCTGTATCGATCCTGTTTATCATCATTATGAAATTTTTGGATTGACCGATGGGGAGGATGTATATGAATAAAAAGAACATCGATCTGCAAAAACTTCGCCCAGAACATATAGAGGCTTTGAGATCATTCACGCTGCCAGAGGAGCAGGAACAGTTTACTGCATTGCCGAAAGATGTTTTAGAAGCGGGAGAGGGACAATTCCCCATTGTTATAACCAAGGAAGATCATCCTGTCGGCTTTTTTATCCTGCATACTACTGAAAGAGTTAAAGAGTTTACTGAAAATCCCAAAGCTATGCTTCTGACTGCGTTGTCCATCAATTTTTCACAACAGGGAAAAGGTTATGCAGGGAAGGGCATGGCTCTCCTGCAGCCACTTTTGAAAAAGGAATTTCCCCACTGCAGCGAGGTTGTTTTGGCAGTGAACAGACGAAATATTGCTGCCCAGAAACTATATGGAAAAGCAGGATTCCAGGATACCGGCCGTAAAAAAATGGGGAAAATCGGCGAGCAGTATATTTATAGTTATTTAATAGAAGACTGTGTTAAAGCTAAATGTTGATTTTGCACAGTGTCGATTGGAGTGGAAGGCACGAGACTCCAGCGGGAGGAGTGTGTCAAAGGGAGACCCGCAGGCGCGATGTACCGTGGAGGCTCCCGGACCGCCCGCGGTTCGCTGAGTGCCTCGTGCTGAAATCATCAGTCGAGTTTATCAGAGCCCATAGAAAAATAAAAAGCAGCATCCCTTTTATGTCTAACTTTATTGGGTCAGAGCAAATGATGGGGGTGCTGCTTTTATTTAAACCACTTGTGAATAATATACAAAAAGAAAATAGTGGCACTTGTTAAGATGATAACCATTAGATGTGCGTCTGACATTCTGTCTGCCTGTACAGCATCATAAATAGCGATAGAGAGTGTCTGCGTTTTACCAGGGATATTGCCTGCAACCATTAATGTGGCACCGAACTCTCCCATCGCCCTTGCAAATCCGAGCACCAGCCCGGCCAGAATCCCTTTATATGCAAGCGGGAAAATGATATAAATGAGCAATTTAAACGGATTGGCCCCATCCAGCTCGGCTGCACCGATTGTGTCTTTATTGATTGATTCAAATGCTGCCTGAATCGGACTAATCAATAAGGGCAGTGAAGCAATCATTGCTGCAATCACAGCCGCTTTCCAAGTAAAGATGATCGGACTTCCAGTTACCGTCTCAAACCACTGTCCAAGAAGCGTATTTCTGCCAAGCAGCAAAATTAAATAGTAGCCTAAAACCGTTGGCGGTATAACAAGAGGAATCGTGACAATAATTGATAAAAATTTTGTCAATCTATTTTTCTTAAAAGCAAACCACCAGGATAAAAAAATACCGATGATGAATGCTAAGATGGTAGCAAAAATAGCAATCCTTAACGATAATGTTAAAGGTACGATAATCATTTCCATTACGGCAAATCAAACCCATACTTTTCTAATATTTCTTGCCCCTGCTTACTCAAAATAAACTCAGTAAATTTTTTGCTTTCTTCTTTTTTCTCCGATTGCATAGGAATTCCGAGTGTCTGCTTAATGGGTGAATGGGCTTTTTCATCAATCAGTTCATATGGCAAATCGGTTTCCTGCAGCAAGGCCAATGCTATAATCCCGGCATCTGCATTCTCTGATTCCACATATTGAAAGGCTTGCCTGATATTTTCCGCATATACGATCTTAGGCTCTATTTCATTCCAAATACCTGAGGCTTCCAATGCTTCTTTTGCTGCTTTTCCATATGGGGCATGTTCCGGATTGGCAATCGTTATGGATTTCACTTCAGGGCTTAAGAGATCATCCAGTTTTATCTCTTCTCTGCCAGAATCCGAACTTAAAATGGCGATCCTTCCCAATGCGTAATATTCTTTTGAGTCTTTTTCGACTGCCTTTTTATCAATTAGCTTATCAATATATGACTCCTGTGCTGCTGCAAATAAATCGAACGGAGCACCTTCCTGGATTTGCTGTGTAAGCAGGCCTGTAGAGCCAAAGGTGAATTCCACCTCAATACCCGTTTCTTTCGTAAACTCATCTCCTATTTCTGTTAATGCATGATATAAATCAGAAGCAGCTGCAACATAGATTATTTCTTCACTAGTCTTAGCTTGGCTGCAGCCGCCTAGCACCATTAGAAAAGCGAAAAGCATCATTAGTACATTTCTATTCATCCAACTCGACCTTCCATATGTAAGAATTCCAATCAATAAAGACATTATAACACCATCAATCGGCATTTCGGGAATGATATCGTTGAAAAGAGTGACATTCTGGCTCCAAATAAAAAACTATCTATTGCAGTTAGCCTCGTTGACCTTCGATCGTTGATATGTGGTCCATTTTCGTTGATATATTGAAAATTTTGTTGATATATAGGATTTTGAGGCTCGCCCTTGCTTAATTTTTTTTAAATCTTAAAAGGGATTTCCCAAACAACCTCGAATTAAATTGTAATATTCACACGTATTGGAGGAATATGGTGGAAAAAACATTTCATGTGTTTTTGGACAGGTATTTGGACATTTGGAGGAATTGTTCCCTAGCTGAGATGAAACGAGTTATAGCAAGGGATTATCAGGCAAGGGAAGTAACGGATGGTTTGGTGTCCGATTTTGGTTATGAGGAATCTATCACAGGCTGGGAAAAGGGCTTTGAGTTTATTAAAGAGAATGAAGCCCAATGGGGTGTGAGCAAAGTCTCGGTCCTTCAGATTAGAGAAGGAGAAATGCTCGCTATTCTTTCAGCCACGATAATTATAAATGGGATAAGCCTGGATACAGCCAATTTGTTCTTCCAAACCTTCAAGGAAGATACCCTTGGAGAATGGAAGCTGGCAAGAAGCTATATTGAAGCTGGTATACCTTCAGAGAATATTAAAAGCCTGGCACTTAAATAAGGAGCATTACCTGGAAGCGATTCTGTCAGAAGGATCGTTTTTTTTGAGGATTAGAATGCAGGGCATAAGGAGCAAACAATATGATCAAACATGTAATTTTTGATTTCGATGGAACAATCGCTGATTCGAAAGAAGTCTTTGTCTCGGCGTGGAATAGTATGGCGATGAAGCATAAATTTAAGATGATAAAAATAGAAGAACTAGATGAAATGAGAAGAATGTCAATCAGGGAAAGGAGCGAGAAGCTGAATTTTCCAATGTATAAGATGCCTATAATCATGCCCCAGTTTTATAAAAGGTACCGGCAAGCCATTCAGGACATTCATTTGTTTCCGCAAATGAACAATGTGCTGAATGAACTAGATGGAAGAGGTGTACAGACAGCCATTATTTCATCAAACTCTGAAGAAAATATTAGAGCCTTCCTTCTTCGCAATGAGATTAAAAGTGTCACAAAAATCCTTTGTTCCAGCCGCATATTTGGGAAGGATACTTTAATAAAAAGGTTTCTAAAACAACAAAATTTGAAACCGGAGGAAGTTATCTATGTGGGCGATGAATATCGGGATATTGTTGCCTGCAAAAAAGCTGGCATAAAGGTGATTTGGGTGGGATGGGGCTTTGATGCAGAAGAAGTGGTGAAAGCCGCAGAGCCGGATTTCATGGTTTATGAGCCAGTTGATATTTTAAGAATAGTTTAAGTGGAGTAAAGAGAAGTGCATAAAGGAAAAATACTTTTGTTAAATGATTAAGCGCGGGTGGATTAAAGCTCCTCCGTATTACTATCCTCCGGGATCTCCACCACAGTAAAACCAATTTTATCTAAAAAATTGGTTTATTTGGTTGGGAAAATTATTTTCCCATTAAAATCGCTCCTGGTCCTAAAATATTCCATCCACCCGTGTTCAATCAAGAAGTCCTTATCTCCATACGTTCTTCAGCTTATTTTATTATATTATGGTAGAAGGGCCGCTAAAATATGTATACATAACGGAAGAAAAACGGTGCCCCATCAAACACCGTTTCGATCATTATTCTTTTATGAGCCGATAGAGCTTTAACATGTCATCTCTGTTAAAGATTTTCGGAACTGGATAAAGAGGATTGGCTTCTTTCAAAGCACGTTCAGCCATTATTGGGATATCACTGTCTTTAATACCACTGACTTTTGGCGGTATATCCATTTTGCAGTTTAGGGATTTAATGCTGTTGATAAACTTTACTGCTTTTTCCTCAATAGTATCTGAATCCTCAACAATCCCGGCTGCATCAGCCAATTCGGCTAAAGGCTTATACACAGCCTTTCCATAGTGCTCAAGAACATAAGGGAGAATCACTGCATTTGCCAGCCCGTGAGGAACTGAATAAAATCCTCCGAGCGTATGGGCGATGGCATGTACATTCCCAACATATGCTCTAGTGAAAGCGGCTCCAGCCAAATAGGCAGCTTTTTGCATATTGGCTCTTGCATGCAAATTCATTCCGTTGCTGAAAGCCTCGTAAAGATTTTCGTAAATTAGCCTAACTGCATCCGTGCTGTATTTCCTTGTTTCCTGCGTGTTGCTTCTGCCAATGTAGGCTTCAACTGCATGGGTTAAGGCATCAAGACCTGTTGCTGCTGTAATATGGGGAGGCAGTTGTACTGTAAGCAGAGGATCGAGCACTGCATAATGAGGCATAAGGTTGAGATCAATAATTGCATACTTTTCGTGGGTGCGGCTATCCGTTATCACCGCAGCTACAGTTGCTTCACTGCCTGTACCTGCAGTTGTTGGAACTGCGAATAGAGGAGGAATTTCCTTTCTAATTTTAAATTGCCCTTTTATTTGTGAAATGCTCTTATCTGGCCTGGCGACACGGGCACCTACACCTTTTGCGCAGTCCATTGGCGAACCTCCGCCAAAAGCGATAATCCCCTGGCAATGATTGTTCTTATATAATTCAAGTGCTTCCTCGATATTCTCTATGGTTGGATTCGGAACAGTTTTATCATAAATGAAAAACTCAATACCTCTGTTATGCAACCCTTGAAGAAAGCCATCCATTAACCCAAGCGAACGGATTCCGCTGTCTGTTACGATTAATATCCTGCTGATTGCTATCGTTTTAATAAAATCAGGCAGTCTGTCCAGGCTATTTATTCCCTCTATTAATTTGGGTTCGCGCCATGGAAGGATAGGGGAGACCAGTTTAAATGTTCTCTGATAGACCCTGCAATAAGCTTTATACATTCCCTCACTCCAATCATTTATATTTTTGAAAATTCCAACATTATAATTTATATATACCTTTATGTTTAAAGGGGTGTCAATATGTGGAATGAGAAAAATATAGTTTTAAACAGAGACAGTCCCTTGACATGATCATTAATGTATTTTATGATTATCTTGAAATCGAGATAAGTTAATTCGAGATATCGAGAGAGAGGGTGATAACATGGAAAGACCTTGTCCCAACCAAACATTCCTCCTGCTGATGCAAACGTCCAAGTCCATTCAGGAACGTGTTAGGACAAATATCGCCAGCTACAGCCTAAGCATGACGGAATTTTCGGTTTTAGAGGTTCTTTATCATAAAGACATGCAAACAATCCACGAGATTGGGAAAAGGATTTTAATTACGAGCGGTTCCATGACTTATGTGATTGATAAGCTCGTGGAAAAAGGCTTTACGAAACGGGTAGCATGTCCAAAAGATCGCCGGGCAATTCATATTTCACTTACAGAAAAAGGAAAACGAATACTTGATGATATTATGCCGGAGCATGAAAAATGGGTGGATTCTTTTTTTGAAGAGTTAAATCCAGTTGAGATGGAAAATCTGAACAACCTTCTTGAAAAAATAAAAAAAAGAACTGAAAACAAAATTTTTTAAACTTATATCTCGGATTGATAATACTTGAATTAGAATGAGGTTTATTGGATACAGTTAGGACAAATTAATAGGATAGAACGAAAGAGGTGTTATGATATGGGCAGACAATGGGTATCCATCATATTACTGCGATCGTAGGCTATCCTCAAGAGAATGCTGACTTTATGCGGGTGTATTGGGCCTGCGACTGGTCAAGCAAACAGTCAACTTTGATGACCCAGGCACTTACCACCTTTCAGGGAGCATTGAGAAATCCTTTTTGAAATAGCTACTGATCCGCCGGGATTTGCGCACGATGAATCGCCGGGGACTATGGGCGAAAAATGAATGCTGCCTGAACAATATGAAAAAATCAGGGACTACATCGAGCGGGGATTGATTCCATTTGAAGTAAGAGAACTTGATAAATGAAAATAAAGGAGACGAGTGGATGAAACATATTTTTCAAAAAGGAAAAGATCCTTCTAAACCAACATTATTATTGCTGCACGGAACTGGCGGTACGGAATCCGACCTGCTTCCGCTAGCCAGTCATATTGACACGGAAGCTTCAGTATTGAGTGTTCGCGGTAATGTGCTTGAAAATGGCATGCCGCGATTTTTCCGCAGGTTGGCTGAAGGCATTTTTGATGAAGAGGATTTGATTTTCCGCACAAAGGAATTAAATGAGTTTCTTGATGAAGCGGCTGAAAAGTATGGGTTTGACCGTAAAAATATGGTGGCGGTTGGATACTCGAATGGAGCCAATATCGCAGGCAGTTTATTATTCCACTATCAAAATGCTTTAAAAGCGGCCATTCTTCACCATCCGATGGTGCCAAGAAGAGGTGTGGATCTTCCGGATTTGCAAGGTATTCCAGTATTTATTGCTGCTGGGACAAATGACCCGATCTGTCCTGCGGAGGAATCAACAGATTTACAGTCATTATTGGAAAATGCCGGAGCAAAAGTAGAACTTCATTGGGAAAATCATGGACACCAATTAACCATTGGGGAAGTACAAGCAGCAGCCCGCTGGTATAAACAAATATAAAAATAGTTAATTGGATTAGTAAAAAGGGAAGAGAATGAAAGAATAGGCGGTGCAGACATGGGTTTTCTATCAAGGTTATTTGGAAATTCAACTAAAAAGGAGACGGTAAATATGGCAAACGTAAAATTAGCAGTTATCTATTACAGCATGGGCGGCACTAATTATCAATTATCAAAATGGGCAGAAGAAGGTGCAAAGGAAGCGGGTGCAGAAGTTAAGGTATTAAAGGTGCCTGAATTGGCACCACAATCTGCAATCGAAGGCAATCCGGCATGGAAAGCCACTGTTGAGGCAACGAAAGACGTTCCTGAAGTAACAGGTGATGACCTCGAATGGGCTGATGCCATTATCTTCAGCGTTCCAACACGATTCGGCAACATGCCTTCCCAAATGAAGCAATTCCTTGATACAACTGGAGGTCTCTGGGCTCAAGGAAAGCTTGCCAATAAGGTGGTAAGTGCGATGACATCTGCTCAAAATCCGCATGGCGGTCAGGAAGCAACCATCCTTTCACTTTACACAACGATGTACCACTGGGGTGCTATTGTTGCGACACCAGGATATACAGATCCTGTTATTTTCGGAGCTGGCGGAAATCCTTACGGAACGAGCGTAACCGTTGACCAGGATGGAAAAATGATTGAAGATGTAGAGGCAGCAGTAAAGCACCAGGCAAAGCGTACAATAACTGTTGCGGAATGGGTTAAAAAAGGGAATCAGTAATGGATTTTAATTGGAGGAGCAATCGGTTGAAGCCGATTGCTCTTTTCACCATTTGAAGGGGAGAATTGAGGATGGAAAACAAGAACATTTTTAAACGCGAGATTACTGCAGTAAGGGATGTACATTTGCGTGAAATTACTCCCATCCATGCGGCTGGACCAGTCATTGAGCCGGGAAATTGGGAAAAGTATGATCCATTTTTGCTTCTTATGGAAGATAAGTTTCAAAAAGGTGCCTTTGATATCCACCCTCATCGTGGAATCGAAACCGTTACATATGTCATTGATGGAGCAATCGAGCATTTTGACAGCCATTCAGGTGAAGGGGGCGTTCTGGGGCCTGGTGATGTACAATGGATGACTGCTGGCAGCGGAGTGGTCCATAATGAAGTGCCATCAGAAGGTATAACAGCGCACTCCCTGCAGCTATGGATCAACCTTCCCCGAGAAAAGAAAATGACTGAGCCAAGGTATCAAAATCTTAAAGGCAATGAAGTTCCAGTCAGAGAAGAAGAGGGTGCTGCTATCCGTATTTTTTCCGGTTCATCAAAAGATGTTGTTTCCCCTACTTTAATCATGTGCCTGTAACGATGGTTGAGGCAAGGATGGAAGCAGGTACTTCAGTTTCACAGGACTTGCCCGACAGCTATAAGGGAATCATTTATATAATAGAAGGCAGCGGGTTTTTTGGGGAAAATGAAGTTCGCGCTTCCAAGGGACAGGTCCTGGAACTAGGTCATGGAGGGGATAATGAAGCAGGCGAAATTAATATTACAGCTGAAGAGCCATTGCGCTTTTTGCTGTATGCAGGCAAGCCTATAAAAGAGCCGGTTGTAGCACGCGGTCCGTTTGTCATGAATACAGAAGAAGAAATCCGAGTAGCTTATCAGGAATACATGCAGGGGACTTTCTTAAAATAGAGGAATCTAGAGAAGAGCAATCGAATTGGATTGCTCTTTTTGATGTTTTCGAATGGAATTTCTTTTAAAGTGGAAGAATTGTTGAGGAAACTACAGATTTTTATAAGTGGAACCGAATCTTTTTGAGTGAAATTCTTTGCTTATGTGCAACTTTTTAATTATATGAACCACTTTCGCCTATTTGCGAGTAACTTTTTATTTTTATGAACCAAATCTTAAGATTTATGTGCCACTTTTCCGATTTATCGTGCAACTCGTTGCTGCTGGGGCTTCTTAAAAAAGGCAGCCAAATAGAAAAAAGAAGGAATAAAAACTGATTTAGAGAAGTCTATATCATTTCAATATAAGGAGGACCTGAGAATGTACGAATTAAAAACAAAAGAGAATGATAACAGTGTCATTGAGTTTATAGAAAAGGTCGAAAGTCTGAAAAAGCGTGAGGATGCTTATAAACTGCTGGATATTTTTACGGAAACAACCGGGTATCAGGCTAAAATGTGGGGGCCAAGCATTATTGGGTTTGGATCCTACCATTACAAATATGGGACAGGCCATGAAGGCGATGCGCCGCTTGTAGGCTTCTCGCCGAGAAAAGCAAAAATCAGTTTATATTTTGCAACAGGTGATACGAAGCGTGAAGAACTGCTTAAGAAATTTGGAAAGCATACTTCTGGAAAGGCTTGTGTGTACATAAACAAAGTGGCGGATATCGATGTGGATGTTTTAAAGGAACTAATCCATCAATCGATTAAATTTTTGCGGGAGACATACCCGGAGAAATAGAGGCGGAGAGGCCTGGGAAAAAGGTTACTGCATTCATGTTGTGGTATAGCTAGTAATGGGAGCAATAAATGAAGACCAAATATAATAATGTATTTGAAATGGAGGTTCAGAGATGAAAAATAAAACAGCAGACAGAATGAAGCGGGAGGATGTCCCCAAAAATCAAAAGTGGGACCTGACCGCTCTTTTTGAAACCAAGGGTGAGTGGGAAAAAGAATTACAGGCCGTAAAAGAAGATCTTTCAAACGTAACAATGTACAAAGGCAGACTTCAGGAGAGCGCAAAAGTACTGCTGGATTGCCTGGAAGCAAAAGAAAAGCTGCTTGAGCGATTTAATTTAGTATCCATGTATGCGGATTTGCGTTTGTCCGTAGACAATACAGAGACTGAGAGACAGAAAGACTCAGCAAAAGCGTCGGAGGCACGGTCTGAACTGAATGCAGTACTATCGTTTGTGGAAAATGAAATTATAGCCCTGCCTGAAGAGAAGGTTAAAAAGTTTAAAGAGGAAGAACAGGGGCTGCAGCTTTTTGAAAAGTATTTCGCTGATTTGCATGAAAGGAAGCCCCATGCACTAGGCGAGGAAACAGAAGAGGTTTTGGCAGCCCTAGGCTCACTATTCAGTGCACCGTACAACATTTACAACCGTGGAAAGCTGTCTGATATGCAGTTTGATTCATTTACAGATGAAGAAGGAAACGAATGGCCGCTTTCTTTTGCTCTGTATGCAGGAAAGTACAGCTCATCTCCTTCCACCGAGGTTCGCAGAAATGCCTATGATTCTTTCAATAAAACATTAAACCAGTATAAGCATACTTTTGCGGCAGCTTATGCAGCGAATGTAAATCATGAAGTGACAACGGCGCGTTTGCGAAGCTATGATTCTGTTACGGACATGCTGCTTCAGCCCCAGCAGGTCACGAAGGAAATGTACCATAACCAGCTGGATGTCATTCAGGAAGAATTGGCGCCGCACATGCGAAAATATGCGAATCTGAAGAAACGTGTTCTGGGATTGGACAAGATGGCTTTTGCTGATATTAAAGCACCGCTTGATCCAGACTTTAAGATTGAAACAAGCTACGAGGAAGCTTCAGAAACAGTGAAGGAAGCCTTGGAAATTATGGGTCCAGAATATATGGATATGATTAATACAGCTTTAACGGAAAGATGGGTTGATTATGCAGATAATATCGGGAAATCAACAGGCGCATTCTGTTCCAGCCCATACGGAGCCCACCCATATGTACTGATGACTTGGCCGGATACAATGCGCGGGGCCTATACGCTTGCACATGAACTGGGTCATGCGGGACATTTTTACCTTGCAGGAAAAAATCAGAGAATGGTGAATACAAGGCCATCAAGATATTTTATTGAGGCACCATCCACCATGAACGAGATGCTGCTCAGCAACCATCTCCTCTCCAAAACGAATGATAATCGGACAAAGCGCTGGGTCATTCTCCAGCAGCTGGGTACGTATTATCATAACTTTGTCACTCATTTGCTGGAAGGAGAGCTGCAGAGGAGAGTTTACAAATTAGCCGAGGACGGTGAACCATTAACAGCAAGTGTGCTGTCTGAGCAAAAAGTAGATGTTCTCAAGAAGTTCTGGGGTGACACGGTTGAAATCGATGAAGGAGCCAGCCTAACTTGGATGCATCAGCCTCATTATTATATGGGACTGTATCCGTATACCTATTCAGCTGGTCTAACCGTGTCTACGATCGTATCCAAACAAATGATAGAGGAAGGCAAGCCCGCAGTCGAAAGCTGGCTGAATGTATTAAGAGCCGGCGGAACTCTCAAGCCTCTTGAATTGATTAAAAAAGCAGGCGTTGATATGTCCAAACCTGATCCTATCCGGGAGGCAGTTGATCATGTCGGCAGCCTGATTGATGAGCTTGAGGGTAGCTATAGTGGACAATAAAAGGGATGTTAAAGAAAAAGTTAGAAAGAGAGAACATTACCAATTTCTAATATTAAGGCTGTGTTAAATGTAAAATTTCTATATTGATTTTCCCCTGTAGCAGACAGACTAAAGGAACAAGTTATGATGTTTCTGCAAGTCAATCTGACAGGGGATTTTTTGTTCCAGATCATATGAGATAGCATTAATTTACAGTTACTCCCCCTCAAAAATAATATATTTTGTATTTATATATTAGTATTTAAAGGTGATTATATGCAGCCAAGCATGACTTATGTATAACCAAAAATAATACGCAGGAAAAATAAACTTTAATATATCAATTAATAAGAAATTTGTGTTCAGCCATCTTATTTCGTTGGTTTGGCTTGCTTTTTCCATTTATCTTTCATTGCACTTGCTGGAGGATTTTATTTCTCTGCCCTTAGCGATAATCATGATCGGAGGTATCGCTTATGCACCGGGTTATATGAATGCTTTTCTCGTTATGAGCCTTCTTTTGGACAGGCAGCCTTCTTTAAAAAACCAGCAGCCTAATGATGATGTAACCTTGCTTGTGGCAGCATTTAATGGAGAAGAATCCATTTTTCAAACCTTGAGTTATGTGGCAGACCAGGATTATGGGGGTAAGATAAACGTTATAGGTATAGATAATAATTCATCAGATCGTACATATGAACAGCTGATAAAAGCGCAAACAGAATTGCCCCTGGACATTAATTTTTTTAAAGAGCTCTTCAAATTAAAGCGTGGTTGGAAATAAGCTTTTAAAATGAAACCAGCTGTTTGCCTCAGCGGAGTTTTTTTTGTGAAATTGCTTTTGTGAAATTTGTTTTTACTTTATTTTTAAAGGTAATTTATCTTTTAAAATAATGCACACTTACTAAAGATATTCTTATAATGTTTAAGGGAAATGATAAAAAATTTATTTGCAGACTTCTATACAAAAAATCTTTTCATTGCATTTAGTTTGCCTTGGAGATAAAATGTTTACCAAAGGAAACTTTTTAAGGTAATCGCATATACTTTATAAAAATGGATATATATTTTTTTAACACAAAAGTTGCCCTAGAGAAACTTTTTTGGCAACAGTGAAAAAGGAGAGAAGAAAATGTCGCAGGAAGTCTTATTTGCGTTTAGTTTAACGTTGTTCGCCGGTTTAGCGACAGGGATTGGCAGTTTAATGGCGTTTTTTACTTCTAGAACAAATACAAAGTTTTTATCTTTAGCACTCGGCTTTTCTGCAGGAGTCATGATTTATGTATCCATGATTGAAATTTTTGTTAAAGCGAAGGATGCACTGGTAGGGGCAATGGGTGTAGTAAGCGGGAACTGGGCAACAGTGGGCGGCTTCTTTGGCGGAATGATCCTAATCGCATTAATAGATAGATTTATTCCAAAACAAGATAATCCGCATGAAGTGAGAACAGTAGAGGAGATGAATGACCCTAGCAAGGTTGCTGAGCATCAAGGGCTGTTAAAAATGGGTACCTTTGCAGCATTGGCCATTGGCATCCATAACTTCCCGGAAGGTATTGCGACTTTTACATCAGCACTTCAGGATCCGGGTCTGGGGATTGCCATTGCAGCAGCAATTGCCATTCACAACATTCCAGAGGGGATTGCTGTGTCGGTACCAGTTTATTATGCAACAGGAAGCAAAAAGAAAGCTTTTAAGCTATCATTCTTATCCGGGCTCTCTGAGCCGATTGGGGCGTTGGTGGCTTATCTGATTCTTATGCCTTACTTAAACGATATTATGTTTGGCGTCATTTTTGCCGCGGTAGCAGGCATCATGGTGTTTATCTCTCTTGATGAATTATTGCCGGCTGCGAAGAAATATGATGAAGCCCATACGTCCATTTACGGTCTCGTCGCCGGGATGGCGGTTATGGCACTAAGTTTGCTGCTGTTTATTTAACAAAAAAGGCAGTCCCTCATTCTAGTGAGAGACTGCCTTTTTTTTTACTTATGATCGGATTAATGTGAGGGCCCTTTATCAAAATTGCTTCCGCTAACATCTGCAATATTCTCAATAGCCACTAAGGCATTTGGATCGATGTCTTCCACAATCGAGCGCAATGTAGATAATTCAATTCGGGTCACAATCGTATAAATTATTTTCTTTGGCTCGCCTGTAAAAACACCCTGGCCTTGAATATAGGTCATTCCGCGGCCTAATTGTTTAATAAGTGCATCAGATATCTCTTCGGGAACATCGGAAATAATTGTAACCGACTTTAACTCTTCCAAACCTTCGACGACAATATCAATCATCTTATAAGCGATATAATAAGTGATAATCGAGTACATAGCTGTTTCCCAGCTGAAAACCAGGAATGCAGCCAGTATGAAGATGAATACATTGATAATCATGATAAATTGGCCTACTGATACAGGACGCTTCTTGCTGACGAGGATAGCGATAATCTCTGTTCCATCCAATGAACCGCCAGTTCTAATTACGAGGCCTACACCTGTTCCGAGGATAACTGCTCCAATAATCGTCGCTAAAAATAAGTCATCTGTTACCGGTTCAAAATGATGCAAATAAGCTGTACTTGCAGATAGAACGATAACCCCATATAAAGTATGTATGGTAAACTTGGTCCCGATTTTTCTATAGCCAATATAAAGGAATGGCAAATTCAATATAATCAGGAATAAACTCATGGTCATCCCGGTTAACTCGGCAGCAATGATTGAAAGGCCGATCACACCGCCATCCAGAATATTATTGGGAACCAGGAAAAACTCAAGCCCCGCTGCTGCGATTATGGCTCCAATCGTAATCATGACTATCTGTCTTACTTCTTTTAAAACACGCTTTTTCTTCGTCATTGCCAATAGGATCAAGCCTTTCTTTTTGCAAAATACTTTAGTATTATATCATTTTTCCAGAAAAATCTTTAAGACAAAGCATTGCGGACAAAATTTTGCACCTGGAGAGGTATTAAGAACATATCAGAATGTGATTAAGTGGAAAATTATTCAGAAATGGGGAGAAACAAATGACTTCAACCTATGTAAATTGGGGTCAAGCAAAAGTCAAACTAACTTGGCGGGAGGCAATACAGCTACCAGAGTATGATTTAATTACTAGCGTACATGGGCTTTGTTTTTATAAAGGCAAACTTTTGTTAGTAAATTTAAATCACCGCGGCTGGGATATTCCCGGTGGACATATTGAACAGGATGAAACCCCGGAACAATGCTTTAAACGTGAAGCAATGGAAGAAGGCTATGTGGAAGGGGAATGTGTGCTTTTGGGACATGTTATCGTTGATCATAGTGAGAACTCACAATGGGATGAAAGCAGTCCTTATCCCAAGTTAGGGTATCAGGTATATTACCGAATGAATATTAAGAATATGCATGACTTTGAAGGAAAGTTTGAATCTGCGGAAAGAATATTGATTGATCCAATAAGAGTATCAGATTATTTCAAGGGATGGCATGAGGTGCTGGCGCTGGTGGTGAAATGTGCTTTGAAAGAAGGATAGTAGAATACTTTTTTTAAAAAAGGATGGTCGATAGATGAAATCAGTGAACTTTAATGTGCCCAAATTAGAAACAGATCGCCTTATGCTCAGAAAGCTCAATTTGGGGGACATTGAGGATATGCATACATACACATCATCCATTGAAGTAACTAAATATGTTCCATTCCCAAATCATAAAAGCTTAGCAGACACCGAAGCTTTTATCCATTATGTAATGGAGCAATACGAAAATAATAAAACAGTGCCATGGGAGATAGAGCTCAAAGAGAGCGGTAAACTTATTGGCACAATCGAGTATGTCTCCTGGGAACCGGCACATCATATTGAAGGAAGAATATTAAAAAGGGTTGCGGAAAAACAAAAAAGAGCCTTTATGCTCTTTTGTTAATTCTTTTCTGTGTTAAAGCTTTGTTGTTGATTGGTTCGCTGAGTCCCTGGAGCGGAAACCGCATGTAAGTTTTACAGAGCCTAATTCTTAGAACCGAACTGTTACCTTCAGGAGCCTTTTTTACTGCTGGCCAGTTTTTTGCGGTCTTTCGTGCCAGGAGGCTTCTCCATCCAATGGTGTTTGATCATGATATCAGCCCCGGTTTTGGCGTACTTGGCAATTTCAATGGATAAACGCTCATAATTCATGGCTAAATCACTTCGCTGGCTCGCTGCAGCTGCTGTTGCATAATTCCCGGTTCCTGCCGCGCTAATTAAACTAATATGAAACATTACCAATTTATCTGAGAAGGTCTTTGTTACCGAATTGCTTACACTGACATCAGGCAAACGAGGGGTAGGAATATCATTTTGCAGCAAAATATCTGTAAAAATTTTAATATGCTTATTTGCTATTTCAGCTCCCCTAAGCATAAAATCTGAAACCTCTTTAGAAGGGGAGGTCTGGGCAAAACTGAGGCTTAAATTCACACCCATCGCGTTGGTCATAACATTCATGTATAAATGGGAAATCTCAATTGCATTTAAGGGCCTTTTATTCACCAGCGGATTCAATCCGCTTAAATAATTCTTGCTATCTATATACTCAGTTACATTAGGTGTTTCAATAGATGGATGTCTCGCAAGGAGTCCTTTTTTAAGTGCAATCCTATTGGATTTATTATAGAGAACGGAGGTATCATACAACCCTTTTGTATAGTAATCGCAGATGTCTTCCCTGGAACTCATGGATAGAAAGCCCCCATACGAAATCAACCCTGTCCTTGCCATATGATTTACATAGGTTAAACAGAAGATATCAGAGAAAAGCCAGGGTGCTCCCATATTGACGTCATTGTCTGAAAAACCATCAGGAAGGGCAAGCTCGTCCTGTTTATAAAACTTCACCAGCTTCTTCAAATGGCCGGATGCCAAATCATACGCATATTGGACCACTCCTTTTATTTCCTTATCTTCCAGATGCTTAAGCATAAATCCTAAAACGCACTTTGCCATGCTGTCATTCATATATGATGTCCAAAGGGAAGCAATTTCAGCAGCCGTTAAACGTGTCTTGTTCTGATGCATTCCTAAGCCTCCTGAAAAGCGGTTTGGTATGTATAAATTATATCTTTTTCCTTTTGTTGGGTTATTATTCCTAAAAGGTCATTGTGTTGAAGGGTCAAGAGGATATGGGATTATATGTAAAATACTTGGAAGAAAGGTAAATGGGTATTGTTAGTTAAAAGCTTGAAAATCTGTTCAATACAGTAAGAGATGCATAAATTTGAAAAGTGGTGCAAAGAAGTCAAAAGTGGTTCATAAATGAAAAAAGTTGCACGTAAAAATCCCAAAGTGGCTCATAAAATAAAAAAGTGTACACAAAAGTCCCAAAGTGGTTCTTAAAATCCGAAAGTGACGCATATATGCAAAATATCGGTAAAATTCATCCATTAAAGCGATCAAAATAAAATTTTTATGAAAGCAGGTTGATAAAATGAACCCGCCAAAACATATTGTTTCAGCAGCTGCCATTGTCTTAAATGAAAATAATGAAATTTTGCTGATCAAAGGTCCGCGAAGAGGATGGGAAATGCCAGGCGGACAGGTTGAAGAGGGAGAGTCTCTAAAAAATGCAGCAATCAGAGAGACGAAGGAAGAGTCAGGCATCGAGATAGAAATTACCAAATTCTGCGGTGTTTTCCAAAATGTCAGTGACTGCATATGCAATACTTTATTTCTGGGGAAACCGGTTGGGGGAAAATTGACAACCAGTTTAGAGAGTCTGGAAGTTGGTTTTTTTCCTATTGAGGATGCCATGGAAATGGTTACTTGGAAGAATTTCAGGCAGAGGATTGACTATTGTTTGAATGAGGAGTTTCAGCCTTTTTATGTTGATTTTTGATACGTTTAGAACAACAAAAGAATAATCATATAATTTGTGAAGTTTTAGTCCAGTTCCTGATTAATATCTTATAAATAATATGTAAATAGTATAAAAAAAGCGGCAAAAGCCGCTTTTTTTATAATCAAATTAATAGACAAATAGTTTATCCGAAAACAGCTTTTGTCATTAAAAAAAGAACAGAAGGTGCTAGAAGGCAACCTAGTCCAGTGTAAAAAGTTGCAGTAACAGCTCCATATGGAACTAGTTTTGGATCAGTTGCAGCCAATCCGCCGGCTACTCCGCTAGTTGTTCCCATTAGTCCTCCATATACCATGGCAGTACGAGGGTTATTTAATCCAATGTATTTTGCAATAAAAGGAGTTCCGATCATTGTAAGAATGGACTTCACTAAACCAGCAGCAATACTTAGGGTTATGACCTCTGAACTAGCACCTAAAGCTGTTCCTGTTACAGGGCCAACTATGTATGTGGCTGTCCCAGCACCAATGGTTGTTAGGCTAACCGCGTCTGTATAGCCAAAGGCCAAAGCAATTACAACACCTACAACAAAGGAGAGTATTACTCCCAAGAAGAGGGAAACTACACCGTTAACTCCAGCTTTTTTTATTTCACTGAAATTGGCTCCAAAGGCGGTAGCCACAATGGCAAAGTCACGGAGCATTCCTCCACCCATCAAACCGATACCTGCAAAGATGCCGATGTCTGATAAGCCTTTTTCCCCTCCTGTTACCACTCCGCCAATATATGCAAGCACCAGTCCAAGAGCAATTGCTATTGCGGATCCATGGATTCGGCCCTTTGTTAATTTGTCAGAGAGAAAATAAGAGAGAAACATTGTAATTCCTACAACTGTAAAGGCGACAATAAGACCGTTGTCTATAAGTGCATTACCTAATATTTCTAACACGCTGGTCACCTCCAGGGATTTCACTTTCAAGTGTTTCATTAACATTGCCGCCCCTGCTTAAAAGAGGAACAAATGCCCAGCTTATAAAGACTGCTGCGACCCCGGCAGTAAGGGCTAGAGGCCCTCCATCCAAAGCAGCTACAACATTTTGCTGAGCTGACATTGCTATAACAATAGGAATATACATGGCACTCCAAAAGGATAATCCTTCCTGGGTTTGATTATTCAATTTATCCTTTTTCTTAAGGTATTCCACGAGCAGAATTAGCATCAGCATAGCAATACCTACACCGCCAACATTTGCGTCGATCCCCAGAATAGTACCAAGGAAATCTCCCAAAAAAACACCCGATAACAAGCAGAAGGATAGTAAAGCAACACCATAAATGACCATTTAATCTCTCCTTTAAATTTTTTGCTAAGGGCAAAGGGACAGAACTATAACTTTTGTTAAACTGTCTGGACAAAGGTGTAGGATAAAACAATTAAAAGAAAGCGTTTGCAATTTTAGAATCTACAGTCGACTGTATTCCTAGAACTCATAATAAAACGGAAGAAAAGGAAAAGTCAATAAATTTTTATAATTTTCTTAAAATATTGAATTATTGAAAATAAGGCGTTATAATAGAATCGACAGTCGACCAAACTATTTTCTGCTGAAGGGGACAGTGTCATGAAATCGGATAAAATTAATCAGAATGCCTTATCAAATCATATAGCTGAACACATCACTGAACAAATTATCAAAGGGGAGTTAGTACCTGGAGAAAAATTAATAGAACATATTTATGCTGAGGAGTATGGAACAAGCCGTGCACCAGTGAGAGAGGCAATTTACTTACTCTCGATTGAAGGACTTGTTGAAAGGATTCCCCGAAAAGGAGCAATAGTCAAAGATTATACAGAAAATGAAATTTACGATCTTCTTGAGATTCGAATGATGCTAGAGTCTATGGCAATGGATAGAATCAACAGGAATGGGATTGATGAACAGGGACTGCAAAACATGTCAGTACTTTTAGACAATATGAAGAATGTTTCTGATATTCATCAATACACACAATTGAATCATTCATTTCATACGACCCTTATAGAAATGAGCAAAAGTGAAACAATTAAGACCATGTATTCCCGTCTGGGGTGGCCGCTCCTAAGGATTCAAAGTCTTTCCTTCGCACACCAGGGGAACATTGAAAAATCTGTTCATGAACATGAAATGTTAATCAATCTTTTCAAAGAAGAAAAAATAGCAGAGGCTACAGTGCTTCTGACAAGACATAATCAGGACGTAATAGCCAGCATGAAACGAAAGCTGGGTAAGTAGGAGGGGGAGCAGATGAAACTTGCATTCTTATTTCCCGGCCAAGGTTCACAAAAAGTAAGCATGCTTCACAGCTTACCTGACCATTCTGCTGTTGGTGAAGTTTTACAAGAAGCAAGTGATGTAATTGGTGAAAATATTTATAATCTCGATACTGCTGAGGCATTGACTTCCACTGTATCAGTTCAATTGTCTTTGCTTATTGCGTCAGTGGCTGTATCAAAAGCATTCGAAGCAGAAGGGGTGCGGCCGGATTTTGTGGCAGGCCATTCAGTCGGTGCCTTTGGCGCTGCAGTTACTTGCGGGGCGATGGATTTTGCCGATGCTTTGAAGATTGTAAAACTTAGAGGTGTACTGATGGAACAGGCTTTTCCATCGGGTTATGGGATGGGGGTGATTTCAGGTTTAGATGCAAAGTCGGTATGTGATATGGTTGAAGCAATATTTTCAGAAGAGAACCCGGTATATTCCTCCAATATTAATGCAGCCGATCAAATCACAATTTCTGGTTCCATTCCAGGTATCAATAAGGTTCTCGATCAAGCGAGTCAAGGTGGTGCAAGGACAGCTGAGCTTCTTAACGTAAGTGTGCCATCACATTGTCCATTGCTAAATTCTGTTGGTGATTCCTTATATGACAAGCTTGCACATATCAATATTCGTTCTCCGGTTGTTCTCTATGCCTCAAATAGAAAAGCCAGGTTAATAAGGAATTCGGAGCAAATTAGGGAGGATCTCGCTTTTAATGTTTCCCATCCAGTCCGTTGGTATGAAATCAGCTCTTTGCTTTGTGAGTATGGCACAAGACTTCTAATAGAAATGCCTTCAGGGAATGTTCTAACCAATTTAAATAAAAAAACGCTGCCTGGTGCCCGCTCTGTCTCAGTGGATGAAAACGGTTTTGAAAATTGCTTCTTCTTGGCAAAGAGATTTTGTTCTTAAATAAAAATTTGATATTAGAGAGGGGATCTATATAATGCAGGCTGCTAAACAACGTTCTTGGAATAGACGTCTTGAAGCCAAGCAAAAAAGAATAGAGAAAATGAAGGGAATCACCAGCAACAGAATTATACCCACACACCAAATCGTCGAGGCTTTAGAAACGCTGATTATGCCAGGGGATCGGGTGGTTCTGGAAGGCAACAATCAAAAGCAGGCCTCTTTCCTTTCAGCCGCTCTTGCCCAGGCCGACCCTAAAAAATTATTCAATTTGCACATGATCATGTCCAGCATTTCCCGTCCTGAACACTTGGATTTATTTGAGAACGGTATCGCTGACAAAGTGGACTTTTCTTATGCTGGCCCCCAAAGTCTGCGAATGGCGCAAATGCTTGAAGATGGCAAGCTGGCAATGGGTGAGATTCATACATATGTGGAGTTATATGGCAGGCTATTTATTGACTTGATTCCTTCAGTGGCTTTAGTGGCTGCAGATAAAGCCGATTCAGCAGGCAACTTATATACAGGGCCAAACACGGAAGAAACTCCGACCCTTGTTGAAGCAGCAGGTTTTAGCAGCGGCATTGTTATTGCCCAGGTCAATGAATTGGTTGATGAATTGCCCCGTGTTGATATACCAGGTTCTTGGATTGATTTTGTAGTTGTTGCCGATCAGCCTTATCAGCTGGAGCCGCTTTTCACCCGTGATCCGCGGCATATTACAGATATTCAGATTCTGCAGGCAATGATGGTCATACGTGGAATATATGGAAAACACGGAGTTAAATCTCTGAACCATGGTATAGGCTATAATACTGCGGCGATTGAACTTCTTCTCCCAACTTACGGTGAATCCTTAGGGCTGAAAGGGAAAATATGCAAGCATTGGGCTTTGAATCCCCATCCGACCCTTATCCCAGCTATTGAAAGCGGTTGGGTAGAGAGTGTCCATTGTTTTGGCGGAGAAGTAGGAATGGAAAAATACGTCGCTGCCCGGCGTGATATATTTTTTACAGGCCATGATGGCAGTTTGCGTTCAAACCGGACACTTTGCCAGCTTGCTGGCCAATATGCTGTCGATTTATTTGTGGGGTCAAGTCTGCAAATTGACGAAGCTGGGAATTCTTCAACCGTAACGAGGGGACGCCTTGCGGGCTTTGGAGGAGCACCGAACATGGGACATGATCCAGGAGGAAGGCGCCATTCCTCTCAAGCATGGTTAGACATGATGACAGACACAAACCCGCTTGCACGCGGAAGAAAATTGGTTGTTCAGGTAGTTGAAACATTCCAAAACGGAAATAAACCAGTTTTTGTTGAATCGCTGGATGCTGTGGGTGCCAAAAAGGATATAGGGCTTGAAACAGCACCTGTTATGATTTATGGAAATGATGTGACACATATAGTCACTGAGGAGGGCATTGCCTATCTATATAAAACGGACAGCATGGAAGAACGGAGGCAGGCAATCGCAGCAATTGCCGGTGTAACACCAATAGGCCTGAAACATGATGTTAAGAAGACTGAAAAATTGAGAAGAGAAGGGTTAATTGCTCTTCCGGAAGATCTCGAAATTAGAAGAACGGATGCAAAAAGGTCACTGCTGGCTGCCAAAAATGTTGAAGAGCTCGTGGAATGGTCGGAAGGTTTGTATGAACCGCCGGCTAAATTCAGAAGCTGGTAAAAGAGACGGAAGTGATAAAAATGAAAGACTTGCAAGCTTATAGCTTTAAACTTGGAAAACTAGCAGTACAATCCCTTATAGAAGAGGCCGAGCTAGCGCCAAAACCAGGTCTAGTTGATAAGAATAGCTCTGGGTCACATACAGATATGTCCCTAAAAACGATGATTAAGTCTGCTAAAGCACTTGAAACTACATTTAGAGAAATAGCAGAAATCAGCTTTAACCAGATCCCTTCACAAGAGCTCCGGGAAGAGATAGCAGTCATTGGGCGGCGGGGGGAACAGGCTATGTTTAAGGCCACAGGCGGCGTAAATACTCATAAAGGAGCTATTTGGGCTTTAGGCCTGCTTGTTTCCAGTGCTGCGATGGACTTAGGGAAAAGCGCAATTGAAGAGGTAGCAGTTCATGCAGGAAGGCTGGCTCTTTTTACTGATCGTAATCTGCCTGCTGTTAAAACAAATGGCAGCTGTGTTAAAGCAAGATTTGGAGTAGATGGAGCCAAGGGTGAGGCGGAGCAAGGTTTTCCTCACGTAAGGCATTATGGGCTGCCAATTCTTTACGAATCAAGAAAAAGATGTATGAATGAGAATCTATGCAGGCTAAACGTACTCATTGCTCTTATGGCAGAACTAAATGACACATGTATCTTGCATAGAGGTGGGGCAGAAGCTTTGGAAAGTACAAAGGAGCATGCAAAGGTAATTTTAAAAGCTGGAGGAGTTTCTACGTCCAGAGGCTGGCAGTTATTAGAACAATTGGATCAATCATTATGCCGCCAAAAGGTATCACCTGGAGGAAGTGCGGATTTGCTTGCTGCCACTATTTTTATGGACTATTTAGACCAGAATGCTAAAAGCGAGTTTAAGAGACATGAAGCTTTATTAATTTAAGGGCTGTGTTAAAGCTAAATGTTAATTTAGCATCGTGTTGATTGGAGCGGAAGGAGCGATATCATCGAAAATGCATTTGCATTTTCTTCGTGGGGTGTTTATTCGTGGATGCCTATTCAATGTCCTGCGGGAGAAGCGTACCCTGAGGAGATCCTGCAGGCGTGGAACGCCGAGGAGCGTCGGAAGCCTGCGGTTCGCTGAGTGCCTGCAGCAGAAATCAACACTCAAATTTAACAGAGCCAATTTAATAGAAGGGGAACTGCCATATGGAAAAATTAAGCTTTCGGTTCCCTGCAACTCAAACGCTGGAGTCAAATGCTCATGTTGGAGTTGTAGGGTCAGGTGACCTGGAGATTTTAATGGAACCGTCCGAGCAAGGATATGCAGATGTGACTGTCCGGACAGGCACAACAGGATTTAATCAAATATGGAAAACAGTATTAGAACGGTTCTTTAGTAATAATGATGTCTCAGCAATTATTAAAATCAATGATTTTGGGGCAACTCCCGGTGTTGTATCATTAAGGCTTTCACAAGCATTGGAGGTGGGCAGAAATGCTGGATACGCTAAAAAATAGCTTTGTTGAATGCACAGGAAGGGAGCGTGCCCGTGTTTTGCTTGACAAGGGTACTTTCAGGGAACTTTTAGGACCATTTGAGGGACTTGAGTCTCCGCATTTGGAGCCGCAAGGCATTGTCCCTCAAAGTGATGATGGAGTCGTGATTGGCAAGGGAGAGTTAAATGGCAATCCAGCCGTAGTCATTTCCATTGAAGGCAGTTTTCAGGGAGGCGGAATAGGAGAAGTCTCCGGTGCGAAGATTGCAGGGGCTTTAGAGATGGCATTTGAAAAAAATAAATCTGGCAATATAATATATCCCATTTTTATTTTTGATACTGGGGGAGTCAGACTGCAGGAAGCCAATTATGGCCTCTTATCAATTGCTGAAATGAGTGCAGCCATCGTGGCGTTAAGGGAGTATGTTCCTGTTATTGGGGTAATCCCAGGGAAAATTGGAGCTTTTGGCGGGATGTCAATTAACGCAGGTTTGTGCAGTACTCTAATCATCACGAGGGAAGGCCGGCTTGGATTAAATGGACCGGAAGTAATCGAGCAGGAAGCCGGGATAATGGAATTTGATTCAACGGATCGCAAGCGTATTTGGAATACTATAGGAGGCAGACAGAGAGTGGCTGCTGGTTTCGCCGATATAGAGGTTGAGGATGATATCAGCTCTTTTAGAGAGGCCATTTTGTCTGCAATCCAGCAGGGAGCGGTGGAAAGACCGAGAAGCTCACAGGTTGAGAGGTACCTATCTTTTATAGGCTCTGTAAATACATCAGAAGTGCTGACCCCTCAGAAAGTTCAGGATTTATGGGCAGAATCAAATCGATATAATTCAGATGAATCCAGCAAAGTTACTGATAGTAGTGTTATTAAAATAAAAAGCAGGGGACATAGATGGTTTAACCTTTTGACAGCCGGCAGCAAAAATATCGGAGTTGCTCCTTCGGTCTTATGTTCTGATGCAATAATCGGCGGCAAGCCTGTTCGTTTCCTTGCTGTTGTCCCTGATGAATCAAGCCGGTTTCCAAGAGCACGTTCAGGGGAATTTGGTCTTGAGCAGGGTTGGATGATTGCCAAGCATATCCGTGACGCTATTGAAGATGACAGAATCAATGAAGAAAAACGTGCAATTATAGCCATTGTTGATGTTCCTAGCCAGGCTTATGGGTACCGTGAAGAGCTTTTAGGAATCCATCAGGCATGTGCGGCAGCGGTTGATGCTTATGCATCAGCAAGATTAGCTGGACATCCGGTAATTGCATTTATTCCTGGAAAGGCAATTTCGGGTGCGTTTTTATCACATGGAATGCAGGCTAGCCGATTAATCGCCTTGGATGATGACGGTGTCAATGTACATGTAATGTCCAAGCAATCTGCAGCAAGAATAACTCAAAGAACCATTGAGGAACTAGAAGAAGCCACGAAAAAAGTACCGTCTATGGCCTATGATGTCCGTTCCTTTGAAAAATTGGGTGCACTTCATGAACTTATTTCGGGTATTAAGGCCGATGAGCCTGCTGGTGCTGACCGGGATGTCATTTATAAGAGTTTAATAACAGCGGTAGAAGATATTCAAAATAGTCCACGTGATTTGAGCAGAAGGCTTACTTCGAATTTTGCGAAAGAAGGGGGCCGGTCAGCATCGATCATAGTTAGAAGGAAGCTGGCGGAGCAATGGTATTAGACCCGCATGACTTAGTGGAGATTGATACAGAAAATCTTATCAGCCATTCTCCAATCCCGGCCTGGGCGATGGAATCGTTGAGTATTGCACCCTACGTTGTTGTCCGCAGAGCACATGCGCCCAGTGGACAGATAGCGATAGGGATTAGGGGGAAGTCCAGGGGTGAAAGATTTGGTGCATTTTTACCTGAGCATGCTGTAATTCGTCAAATCAAGCCCGAGCATTTGACTGGCAGGCATCTCTTGAAATATAAGCAATCACCTGTGTTTGAATCACTTGAAATAGCAGGGGAAATACTGAATAGGTACCAGTTTGTGTGGGGACCTGGGGGAAGTGCCGGTTTTGAACTTGCCAGCGGAGTTGAAACTGTTACAGCAAAAAGCGATCTGGATCTCATTGTACGGGCCATTGATCCACTTCCAATAAATACAGCCATCCTAATACTAAGTGATTTACAGACGTGCCCGGCTAGAGCAGATGTACAGGTTGAGACACCTAAGGGTGCATTTTCATTAGCGGAATATGCAAGAAATACATTTCCAATCCTATTAAAAACTCAAAATGGTCCACTTTTAATTGAGAATCCTTGGATGAAATAACTTGGGTACCTCAATTTTGCCTTGTGAAATCTAATTAGTGAATTAGATCTCCTTCATATTAAAATTTGAAAGCTGCCGTTTTGGCAGCTTTCGTTCTGAAATTATCCACTTTCATTTCTTGAAGCACCCAGACGCCTCGCACAAAATTCTTCTTTATACTACCGGGCATAGGAGCTGCCCATTGCTACCTGGTTTTTCTATGGGGTGTTATAGTTGACATATCATTCTGTAACGTTTATTATTACAGTAAGTCAATTGCTTATAATTTAGGAGGCGGACATGAACAGTGAATTCACACTTGCCATTCATAGTTTAACCCTGCTTGCGCTGCAGCCGGATCGGATGTCAACAAGCGATGCTATAGCCGAGAGTGCAGGTGTTCACCCCGTTCGCATTCGCAAAGTGCTAAGTTTGTTAAAAAAGCATGGGTTTATCAAGTCAAAAGAAGGTAATGGCGGCGGGTTTATTTTTGCTTTAGATTTAGAAAAAGTTAATCTTTGGGATCTTTATAAAACCACTTCTGAAGGTACACTCCAGCCGAAATGTCCGGAATCCAATGAACAGTGCATTGTGGGAGCAAATATGCAAAGAGTTCTATTTGCCATTTTCTTAGGTGCTGAAGAACATATGGGAGAGTATTTAAAGGACTACACCATAAAGGAAGTTATCGACCTTATCAATCAGGAACAATAAAGCGGTAATGGGGTATCCATACCGCATGATTTTTTTGTTTAAATGTAATTAAAAAAGTTACAGTTAACCTATCGGGTGTAAATTAATTAATTTGGGGTATGGCTTATAATACAGTTTAAATTAATCGACTAAAATAATATAAGAAGGTGAAACACATGTTGGCTAATAATAATTCCATATTAAAAGTAGGGGATTGGATTAAGGGAAAGTCACAAAAAGGTGAATTGATTCTAGGTTATATTGAAACCCTGGATATATTGAAAGGGATCGTAAGGGTAACCGTAGTGACAAGTGATAATCAAGAAACGATTGGCAAAACTATTCAAATGTTAAGCAGGAGGGTTAAGCCATTACCTGAATCTAATGTGGCGAACAAGGAACAAATCCATTTTCTAATAGACTTGGCGCTTTCAACAGGGGATGAAGAATGGTTCATTGAGCTTTCTTCCAAATTAAATTCAATGAAGGAGCTTGTAAAGGGAGTATCATAGATATAAAGATTCCCGTGATAAAGATGAAAAATTATAGGTGAAGTGCTGGAGAATTTTCATTAATTAAAATGAGGATAATAAACAGGGAAAAGCCCTTCTGAAAACAGATTCAGAGGGGACTTTTTCCTGTTTATTTTTTGCTGAAAATGGGACCTTCAAATACTTCAGCGTTTTTGGCAAACTTAAATTCAGTCATAGCTTGTCCGCCGGAGGAGAGGTTCGGATAAAAATTCACATGGTTTCCAGTGTGTTCAGCTTTTTTATTTTCCATTCCTTTTGCACGCTCGATTGCTTCTTCGAAAAGGGCTGCGTGAGCTGCTTCCCGATCGATCAGGAATTGGAACATTTCTCTTGCACCAGGGTCTGCTACGTGGCGATACAGCTCTTCATATACCTTTTTTGCGCGTAGCTCGGCTGCCAAGTCTGATTGAAGGTTGGCAACGAGGTCACCGACATTATTAATAAAATTTCCTGTAAATGGAGTGCCGGAAGAATCCACAAAATCAAGGCCATGGCCGTCCAGGATCGTGCTTTTTTGTACTGTTGAATTTTGATGGATCATACTATTGACATATCCTTTAGCGTCTGACAGCAGGTTTCCTTCGCCAGCCATTTTACGTTCGTCACTGCCGAGTCCATTCATCATCTGTTCTTTGTCTGGTCCGCCCATGAGCTGCGTAATACAGGAACCTACCATTTCAAGATGGGAAATTTCTTCAGTTGAGATATCCATCAATAGATCTCTGATTGCAGGGTCAGGAGTGCTGAAGCTCTGTGCAAAATACTGCAAACAAGCCTTTAATTCACCATTTGCCCCACCAAATTGCTCAAGCACTGCAGCCGCATAAGCAGGATTGGGTTCTTTCACTTCAACGGGAAACAATAGCTCTTTTTTGTGGATATACATAATCAGCCTCCAAACATAATTGATTTACATCATTTACATTCCCATTTGATTTTTGGATAAACTTTATTTTTGAAAATTCATACAATACAAGTGAATAAATTTAACATTTTTTTATGAACAAGATTCATTATTTTCCTTTCTTTATACAATAAACTATGGTTTTTTAATGTAAGAGGAGTGAAAATTAATGAATGAGGAACTTCAAAAATTATTGAACAATTTAATTCAAATTGAACACGTTTCATCAACATTATATCTAGCAATGTCTGCATATATGGGTAAAGAGAATCTGACAGGGATGGCTAAGTGGCTGCGTTTGCAATCAGAAGAGGAAAGAACGCATATGCTTATGTTGATTGATTATGTTGTGGATAAAAATGGAACAGTAGTGATCCATAGTATTCCCGCTCAGCCGAGTGACTTTGGAACTCCGCTGGAAACATTTCAGAAAGTGTTGGCTCACGAACAATTCGTAACAAATTCATATCGTCAAGCTTATAACTTCGTCAGTCAGGTTGACCCTCAGGCTGGGGTTATTATACAAGATTTTTTAAGAGAGCAAATAGATGAGGAAGCACAAAGTCAAACGATTGTCAGTCGTCTCAAACTTGCTGAAAATAATCCCTCTGCCCTTTTGCTTGTGGATCAGGAACTTGGACAAAGACAGAATGAGGCAGGTGGCCCGGCTGCTGGGTAAAAATAAGGATACGGATTATTGAGTAGGCGATTCCTTTTATTACAAAAAAAGAATATTTTATTATGTTTAATTTTTGAAACAGCTAATAATACAACAAATCCCCTGCAAATATGCCGGGGATTTCTTTTTTATCATAAAATCGTAAAAGTGAAGACAGGTTAGGTATAAATTGTTTGATTAAACTATATTTAAAGACCATCAGACCTTTATCTTAATAATAAGAGAGTTTATCTATCATATAATAAAATTTATCCCTATTATATCTATTTTTTCACCAAGACAGGGAGTATTCCCTGTCTCTAAATTGTCTACTTTCCTGACATTTTAGTTCAGTCAGGGGAGAGATCGCTATCATTCAAACACTCAGTCCTGTTCAAATTATTGTATTTTTTCCACATTTACCCGTCCAGAAAAAAACACAGCACCGCCGCCCATATCAGACAAACGGTCCGGAGTCAGCGAGTTGACAAGCTGATTAGTGCCAGAAGCATCTGCCCATAGGCCTTGTGTAACAAGGACGCCAGGGAGGACGAGTTTGCCAACCGCCGCTTTAAGTTCGCATTCTCCACGCTCATTCCACACACGTACCATTTCTCCATCAATGATTCCTGCTGCATCAGCATCCTTCTTATTTATATGCAGGCGCGGCTCTTTTTCAAGCTTCACATGCCTTTCATTATTGGAAAAAGTAGAGTTTAAGAAATTATGGTTCGGCGCCGGTACAAACAGGAAAGGAAAGACGCCTTCTTCCTCCAATGGGATATAGGTTGGCAGAGGAGGGTAGCCCGCATCCATCATTCTCTGAGAATATAATTCTATTTTTCCGCTTGGTGTCGGCAGTTTCCCAGGGAAGAGCGGCTTCACGTTAGCTTTGATATATTGATTTTTTACAAGAGATTCATAGTTAATTTCCCTAGTAAACGGATTGCTAGGGAAATCGAGTGCTTTCTCTATCATTTCAGCTTCAGCTTCCTGAAAAGCTGGTTCATCAAAGCCCATTCTTTCTGCAAGCAGGCGAAATACCTCCACATTCGATTTGGACTCCCCATAAGCTTCCATAACTGGCTGCTGGATTTGCATGTAATGGTGCCAATAGGATGAATAAAGATCTGTATTTTCATAGGAAGAGGCAGCTGGCAAAACAATATCAGCGTATTTAGCGGTTTCGGTTAAAAATAAATCATGGACAACGAGAAACAAGTCTTCCCGCTGAAGCCCTTTTCGTACCTTATTGCCCTCAGGCGCAACAACTGCCGGGTTGGTACCATATACAAACATGGACTTGATGGGCATTTCCAGTTCAAGAAGGGCATGGCCAAGCTGATTCATATTAATGATTCGTGTATTCTTATTTTCCAGGAGGTCAGGGCGCTGTAACTCTGTTGTATTAAGAGCCAGGTAACCTGAATTCCCTTTAATGGCACCCCCGCCTTGAACAACCCACTGCCCAGTAAGGGCAGGGAGGCAGGAAATAGTGCGGATGCACATTCCGCCATTATCATGGTGCTGCGGGCCGTTTCCGATCCGGATAAAAGAAGGGGACGTCTTTCCATACATGCGAGCAAGTGTGTAAATATCCTCAACAGGCACTCCAGTAATACCCGAAACGGTTACCGGATCATATGGGACGACATGCTCACGAAGATCTTCATGGCCAACCGTGTACTCCTGTAAAAAGTGTTCATCCACCATGTTTTCCGAAAACAAAATATGCATGATCCCCAGTGCAAGAGCGGTATCTGTACCAGGCGTAATCGGAATAAACCAATCTGCCATTTTACCGGTCTGGTTTTTGTGTACATCAATAACAACGATTTTTGCACCATTTTTTCTTGCTTTTTGTGCGAGTACGACCTGATGCATGTTAGTGCTAACCGCATTGATGCCCCAGAAAATAATAAGCTTGGAATGAATGGTGTCTTCAGGGTCAATGCCAAAGCTTCCGCCCATAGTATAGCTGTACCCGACCGTGCCGGCAGATTGGCAGATCGTCCTATCCAAACGTGAAGCACCTAGTTTATGAAAGAAACGGCGGTCCATTCCTTCTGCATTAAGCCGTCCCATGTTACCATAGAAGCTATATGGCAGGATGCTTTCCGGTCCCTCTTTTTTAATCAGATCGTTCCACCGTGAGGTAATGGTGTCAATGGCTTCCGCCCAGCTGATCCGCTTAAAACGGCCTTCCCCCTTTTCGCCAATCCGCTTTAAAGGATATCGCAGACGCTTTTCATCGTATAACCGTGCAGGCATGTTCCGTACCTTATTGCAGATATTGCCTTTTGTAACCGGGTGGTTGGGGTCACCTTCAATCTTCACGATTTTTCCGTCTCTTTTATGAACAAGAAGCCCGCACTGATCAGGACAATCCAGTGAGCATACGGAAGGGAATACACCGTTAAAAGAATCGCTGTAAGAGCTCATATCAAAACTCCTTTACTGAACTTATTAAACTGATAATATCACAAAAATCAATTAATTAAGTTTAAGATAAAGAATTCTACCACATCATACCAGTAAATTTCTATAATGAAACAGAATAGCTCACTTTTGAAACAATGAGGCGAAATAATTTTTGTAGAATAGGATTTAACCAAGAATAAGTAAAAATGATGATCAAAAGGGCATAGGTTATTTGAAAAGCCCACTTATCTATATGGAGATTCAAAAGGTGTTATGAATACAATTGAGTAGGAGACAAACCATATGACTACTAAAATTGCTATTATAGACGACCATAAGCTATTTAGAGAGGGAGTAAAACGGATCATTGAGCTGGAAGCAGACTTTGAAGTTGTAGCTGAAGGGGATCATGGGCGGGATGCGCTTTCTATAGAAAAGACATATCAGCCTGATATTTTCATTATGGATATTGATATGCCATACATGAATGGGATTAAAGCAACGAGTAAACTGATTGAGAAAAAATCAAATAGCAAAGTCATTATCCTATCCATCCATGATGATGAAAACTATGTGAAACGTATGCTCCAACTGGGTGCTAAGGGTTATCTGCTAAAAGATATGGGCGCAAAGACACTAATCGAAGCAATTGAAGTTGTTGCGAACGGTGGATGTTATTTGGATCCAAAGGTTACACAAAATATAATAGAAGAATATCGGAAACTGGCCTCATTAAACCTAAGCAGCGCTGCATCAACCGGTCAATCTGTCGAGCGTCCCCTGCATCTTTTAACTCGCCGGGAATGTGAAGTGCTTCAACTGCTTGCAGATGGAAATAGCAATATTGGCATCAGCAAAGCGCTTTTCATAAGTGATAAAACGGTTAAAAACCACGTCAGCAGCATTTTGAGGAAAATTAGAGTAAACGACCGAACGCAAGCAGTCCTTATGGCAATCAAAAGGGGCTGGGTCAGAATAGGTTAATAAGTGTTGCCGGTCATTTATAGTAAATAGGATTATACGTAACTTTTTATAGAGGCATGTTCTCAGGAGCATGTCTTTTTTGTGGAGTGATAGAAATTTGCCGGAAAACAGAAGCTGTTCCAAATTGAATTAGATAAAAATCTTTTATGGGTATGGGAATACTAAGAACTGAGAAAATAAAGCAGAAGAATCTTTAAGTAGGGCTTCGTAATACAAAGAACGAATAGGTGATAAAATGAATCGGTTTTATAAGCGATACTCAGACTTGATCTTTCATATGCTCAGTGAAAATAAGTGGAGCAGTTTAGCTCAATTAGCAGAAAAAACAGGGTTTTCAAAAAGCACTATTTGGCGTGATTTAGAATTTTTGGAGACGATCTTGCCTAATGAATGGAAGCTTGAAAAACATGAGTCCCTTGGAGTTCGATTAATAAAACCCGAAAGTGGGACTCTTGAAAGTATATTGGGGCAAATTCGAGAAAAGAATTCTTATTTCCATACATTAAAGCTTATTCTCTTAAATGATGGAGTGGACATTTCGCAAATATCCCGAGAGGTTCATATTAGCCGTTCCACTGCATATCGCCACATCGAAAAACTGCAGGATGTCGTACAGGAAGCTGGTTTAACTTTGACTGCGAGCCCTTTTAAACTAGTTGGAGATGAAAAAAATATTAGGCGATTTATTATGCAGTATTTAGATTTTATGACCTTTAAACTGGACGCCGTTAAAGTTTCTCTCAATTTTACAGAATTTCAAACTACGTTACTTCAGCTGCTTTCAGGATATTCTATGTCATTGCGCACAGGGTCTTTGCAGCGCCTCAAGATGATCATGTATATTTCAAATTTGCGTGCTTCTATGGGGTATTTTGTGTCATTTCCTAAATCTGTTTTAGCTACCTATCAAGAAAGTAAATTTTTTCTTATCACTAAAGACTTGGTGCATTTTATGGTTAAATGCCCATCCCGCGAACTCCAGCTTCAAGAAATACTCTTTTTTGCTATTTATCTCATGAGTGAGGAAAGGCCGATTAATAGGTCACAGCATCTCCGCTACCTCCGGGGCAGGAAGATAGGTGAAAGAGAGCACCCATTCTCTCTTTTCTTGGACAACCTTTCAGACTATGTTGGCTTTAATCTAACGGAGGATGATATTTTTTTATTTCATATTTATCAAACATTAAAGAGAATTTCACTTGAAAATGAATTTCAAACAGAAACGATTAGGAATTCGATGCTGCAATACCTGCCATATTACGAAACGAATCCGATCTTCCAGACAATTGAGGAGTTTGCAGTTAAAGCTTTTTCGAAAGTTCCTCTTATAATAAAAAAACTAGATGTTCTGGAGATGTTTACACTCCTTCAGGCTGCTATTTTACGAAAAAAAAATCAGCATACCATACAAGCTGCTTTGGTATGCCGTACTTATCATGAAAAAGATTATATAAAGGAAGTTTTGAAATTTCATCATGGAAATCAGCTGGCCATTTCAACACTGGATGCCTCAAGCATAGAATTGATATCTAAATATGAGGAGTTTGATTTGGTCATTTCTACAGATTTCAACGATTCTTCCCAACTGATTGAGCACATCCCAACCATTATAATTTCCACTTTTCCGACGCCATCAGAAATAACGGAAATCAAACGGTTTATTCATGAGCATTTCTTTGGCCAACTGCGTCTCGATCAAAATATGATCTATCCATTTGGGAAGAAAGAATTTCCTTATTAAAAGGAAAGACACCTGGAATAGCCAGGCCACTGAAAAAGTCCTTAAAGGATAGCCTTTGTTAAATTAGCCGGTTGATATCCACTCCAGGATGCTCGCTTTCCGCGGGGCGTGCGGTTAGCCTCCTCGGCGCTTTAGCGCCTCCGGGGTCTCACCTGTCCCGCTGCTCCCGCAGGAGTCTCGCACCTTCCGCTCCAATCAACCTAGTGCTACTTAACTAATAACTTTTAACCTAGCCTTATTTGAACAGGCAGACATTGTATGAGATCAAAACAGTTCTTGGCACAAAGAATCTCTCTGTTAAAAGAGGATCAGCAATTTGCGATATTTGCGTCTGTCCGACTGCACTCATAAGCAACGTTAAGTGATTTATTGACAGATCGGTATGCGGTAAAAGCAGGTCAATGATTTCTTCGAAAGAGGTTTTTGCACTCTCATCCAATGTTTCCATTATCCAAGAATAAATGTTTCCAGAATGCGGCCTAATGGGTAGTGAAAGGTATTTCCATTGCTTTTAGCTGTATTTCCCGCTAAAGTTTTTAAATAGATGATTGATAGGAAAGGTTGCGATTACTCTTTGAAAATATTTATTACAGGAGCAAACGGATTTTTAGGAAAAAAGCTTTCCCTAAGGCTTTTGGAACAGGGACACGAACTATATTTATTAGTCAGGAAAAGAACCCGATTGGATTCTTTTATGAATAAAGAAGGGAAGGGATACTCCGGGCAGATCCATATTGTAGAAGGAGATGTGACAAGGCAGAACCTCGGTTTAAACGCCGAGCTTTTGGAATCATTAACAGGAAAAATCGATGCGATTTATCATAGTGCTGCACTGTTATCTTTTGATGAAAATGATCGGGATAAGACTTATAAGGTGAATGTTGACGGTACGGAAAACGTCATGAATTTTGCTTTAAAGGTTGGAAGTCCAAGAGTATTGTATATTAGCACTGCCTATACGGTTGGGGAAGAGAATGCAGGGTCAGAAACACTTTATTCTGCAGACAGAAGTTTTGTAAATCCGTATGAAGCTTCAAAATGCGAGGCTGAGCATTTGGTTTACGGGTACAGAGAAAAGATGGAAGTGGTAATCCTCCGCCCAGCCATTATTATCGGCGATTCAAAGACAGGGGAGGCCGACACTAATTTCGGCCTGTATGGATTTTTAAAAGGGATTAAGATTTTAAAAAAGCGAGTGGAACGGAAAAAGGATAACCAAAACTACAGAATATTTTTAGATCCGGATGTTGCCCAAAATTTTGTGCCAGTCGATTATGTTATTAATGTGCTGGATGCAGCCTTGTTCCATAGCGAGAATGGAGACATTTTTAACATCACAAACCCTAACCCGCCGCTGCAGTCAGAGATTTTGTCGATTGTAAAAGAAGTGCTAGACTTTCCGGAATTGAAGATGCATTTACTCTCTTCAAACGGGGAGATGACAAATGAGGAAAAAGCTTTTCATGATTCAATGAGCATTTTTAATAGCTATTTTCAGCGGACGATTGATTTTCCGACAGAGCATACAGAAAAAATGCTCACAGCTGCCGGAGTGCCAATGCTTGAAATGGATAGAGAAATGTTAAAGAGGATTATAGAAACGTTTTTAATGAATCAGGCGAGGGTTCCTTTATAATTTAAAGAGATAAGGCCGCGGATAAATAATCCACGGTCTTTATATTTTATTCCATTATTTGCACTTTTAATAGTCTCTGCCTGTTTCTTCTTATCTTCCGCTACATTTTTTCCTTACCCTTCCGTCTTCACCGCCTTTAAAGCTCTTTTACATTTGGTTATTTTGATTGAACCCCTTGATATAGGCAAATTCCGTATAATTTGCCTGTTTCTTCAACATCCTTTAATTATAAGGTTTAGCAGAGGGATGAAAAAAATGAAGCCATTTCGCAGAAGAAAGACTAATAAAAAAGAAATTCAATCTCAGCAGGATGCCAATATTATTTTACAATCACCATTCTCTTCTAATATTGATGTTAATGTCTATATTCTGGAGCAATTGTTCAAAGATATTCCCGACTTGGTTATGCGCCATTTTCTGTTAAGCACAGGCTCGAACGCATTGTTGATTTATATGAAAGGTCTGGTGGACAAGGAACAAGTACATCTGCATGTTCTCCGTCCTCTTATGAATTCGAACACAATAAGTCACGGGAATATCGAATCAGTCATATCAGTGGGAAAGATTCTGAAATTGGAAAAATGGCAAAAGGCGGAGGAACTAATCTTTAACGGGTTTAGCATTCTGTTTATTGATGGCGTACCATTGGCATACGCAATTGAAACAAAAGGCTGGCCTCAAAGGGCCATTGAAGAGCCGGCTACTGAATCAACCATTAAAGGAGCGCATCAAGGCTTCATTGAAACGGGTGTAAGCAATGTTGCGTTAGTCCGCCGCTATATTCAAAACCGTGAGCTGAAGATAAAGGAATTTGATGTTGGAAGAAGAAGCAGAACAAAGCTTTCTGTCCTATATATTGAGGATCTGGTCCATCCAGAAGTTTTACAGGAACTAGAAGATAGGATTCAGCAAATTGATATTGATGCCATTTTAAACACGGGTGAATTGGAGGAGCTTATCGAAGACAATCCTTTTGCGCTATTTCCGCAGTCTTTGACAACGGAGCGTCCGGATGGAACTGCATCTCATCTCTTACAGGGAAGAATAGCCATTATTGTCGATGGGTCGCCCAGTGCGTTAATTGCCCCAATGACATTCACCTCTTTTTTTCAGACAGTAGACGATTATAGCATGAGATGGACTGTAGCGTCCTTTATACGATTATTACGGTTTGGCGCATTTTTTATCGCTGTGCTTTTACCTGCTTTATATATTGCATCCATTTCTTTTCACTATGAAATAATTCCGGTCAGTTTACTCATTTCTGTTGGGGAATCACGCGCTGTTGTTCCGTTTCCTCCTATAATTGAAGCACTTTTAATGGAACTAGCTTTAGAAATGATGAGAGAGGCCGGTTTAAGGCTGCCGGCTCCGGTAGGCCAAACAGTCGGGATTGTTGGAGGTATTGTTATCGGACAAGCAGCAGTTGAAGCAGGTATCGTAAGTAATATTATGGTTATAGTTGTTTCCATAACTGCTATTTCATCTTTTATCATTCCAAACCAGGATATGGCGACACATATTCGATTGTTAAGATTTCCGTTTATGCTCATTTCAACCTTATTTGGGATGGTGGGGATTGTAATTGGCATTATGATTGTTATGGCGCATTTTGTATCCCTGGAATCGCTTGGTACACCTTATGGAAGTCCGATTGCTCCGTTGCGCCTATCTGACTGGAAGGATAATTTTATCCGCTTTCCGAGATGGGCGATGGTTAACCGTCCGATATCTGCAAGAACGACTCAGCTAAAAAGGCAAAAGTCGAAACGAAATCGCGGGGATCAAAAATGAAGAAATATGCATTAAATGAAATTACCACTTCACAGTTCATCTTCTTCATATATAAAACACAGGTTGGCATGGGGATATTAACAATGCCAAGAATTACAGCAGAAGAAGCTGGTACAGACGGATGGCTCTCTGTTATTTTTGGATATTTCCTGGCGATATTTATCAGTTTAGTCATTATAAAAGTTATGGAAAAATATCCTGAAGATACTTTATTTGATCTGCTGCCGAAGGTCTTTGGCAAATGGATTGGGAAGCTATTCATTATAGGCTGGATTGGTTATACAGGCTATTTTGCCATCGTGTTATTATTGATGACCGTTTTTATTATTCAAGTGTGGATTTTTCCGCAAACGCCTTCGTTTCTGGTTATGTGGCTTTTTCTGATTCCAATCTATATGATCACTCGAAGTGGGATACGGGTTATTGGAAGATATGCTGAATTTGTTTATTTCATCACATTGTGGATGGTCCCGCTCTTATTATTCGGGTTAAAAGATGCACATTGGCTAAACCTGCTTCCCATCCTGAAAGAAGGTTGGAAACCAGTCTTGGTAGCAGTTCAAAAAACGGTGGTCCCATTTATCGGCTTTGAATTAGCGTTTATTTTATACCCTTTTTTGAAGAATAAAAAATCAGCCTTCAAAGGTATTATTATTGCAAATACATTGACCTTTTTATTGTATATGTATGTCATTATTATCACTTATGTATATTTTAGTCCTGATGAAATTAAAGAATATACATGGCCGACATTAAATATCTTAAAATCGATTGAACTCCCTTTTCTGGAGAGATTTGAGATCATATTTCTCTCTTTTTATATGATTATTCTCTCGATGACCATCATTCCTTTTCTTTTTACGGCTGCATTTGGAACAAGCAAGCTGTTTGGGCAGAAGAGTCATAAAATCCACGTTAGGATTTACATTGGAGTTATTGCTTTTTTTTCCATATTTTATACACCTATCGGCCAAAACATGGAATCATTGGGAAAATGGGCCGATTATCTTGGGATAGGTTTTGGTTACGCCTTTCCTATTCTCTTCGGACTGTATGTCTTTATTTATACAAAACTGAAGAATAGGAGGTTAAGTGCATGAGAAAAACATTCTTGTTTCTTATTTGCTCCTCCTTTTTATTTGTTTCCGGCTGTGGAGACCGGATGGATTTAGAGAATGCTGCCTTTGTCCTCGTATTGGGGCTTGATTTGGATGAAGAAGGCCGCTTACTTGTACATACATCAAATCCTGTATTTAGCCAAGAAGCCGAAAAAAGGCAGGACATGAAGAAAACAGCTGCTTCTTCCTTACACAATTCACGTGTCCAGCTTAATGCACAAAGCCAAGGTTTCCCGGCAGTAGGGAAGCTGCAAGTTATACTGATTAGCAAAAAACTAGCTGAACAAATCGATCCGTTTCTTTTACTGGAATACTTGTATCGTGTAGCGAAAAATCCAACAAATGCTCGAGTTGTGATTGTTGATGGATCGATTGATGGCTTGTTCAATGCCCAGGAGCAAATGAAGGATAAACCACGGATTGGCGTTCATTTAAAGGACATTGTTGATACAGGGTTTGAAGGCAATGAAACAGTAGATGTCAGATTGCAAAAATACCATTATCAGGTTTTCGAAAAGGGTATAACCCCTAGTTCAACTGAGCTATCTTACAATAACGATGAAATTAAAATTACGGGTACCTCCCTGTTTAATAGTGAAGGACTGTATACCTCATCCTTGGATCTTGAAGAAACTCCTTTGTTATTAATATTAATAAAGGAGACCGAAACCAAATCTCCACAATTTACTTTTCCTTTTTCATCAAATAGTTCAGATGGGGAGGGTGGGGAAGGACATAATTTCCAAAGCTTAACCTTTGCTATCCAAAAAATGAAAAAGAAAGTAAGGGTTTCAGTTCAAAATGGTCAATTTGTTTTTAAAGAATCTATTAAAGTAGATATAGATCTAACGGAAATACCAACGGATGTTGACTTTGAAAAAAATAAAAAGGAAATTAAAAAAGCGATAGAAGAGCATTTAAAGCAAAAGTTTTCTAATCTAATCAAGAAGTTTCAGGAAAATGAAATTGACCCGGTGGGCTATGGGCTATATGCCCGCTCATTTCAGTATAAGGAGTGGAAAAATGTTCAAGATGACTGGCCAAAAGCCTTTTCTGAAGCAAAAATTGATTTTAACATTGATGTAACAATTCGGAACCAGGGGGTAATGAAGTAATACTTCAATTAGCGGTATTTTATGCCTAGGTTTTTCTGCAGTCTTAAAAAAGAAATAGGAAAGCCATGTTTTAGCGTGGCTCTTTCTATTTCCTAAATTCCTATTCCTTGGCCTGGATTCCTTTTAAGGAGTCTTTTAAGTGCTGGCTTTTTAGAAGCCTACGGTGTTTTATTTCAAGATTTTGAATATGATTAAGTTCCTCTATCAAATCATGGATGGACAAGATTTCATACAATATCGCTGTTTCAGGCTGGACATGGTGATGGGTACGAGGTTTTAATCCGCCTGCAGGATGCTGCTGTTTTTGTTCGATAAACCATTGTGTAACTTCGCTGATTTTTTGATGATGGCTATCCGTTATCAGAAAGCCCGGATCGTACAGGCTGTCCTTCAGATCATCTAAAACTGAAATGGCGAATTTTTGCTTCCTTTCATCAAGCTTGATTTGGCTTGGCGGCAGAAAGATTAAGTTGCCAACGTGATAGGTAATCTGCCTTAAAATGGTGAGTTTTTTATATTCATAATGAAAGTCACGCATATCGTCTCGGCTGAAGCGGTGATATTTATATTCAGCTTTTTGGTAATTACATAATGTCTCCGTTTTTTCAATATCCTTTATAAGCCTTTGGAATTCTGTACGGAGATTTTTATCGTAAACCTCCAGATGAAAGATTTCCAAGCCTCGTTTATGTAAAATATCGCCAGATCTCCTATATAAGGAATGAATGCTGCTCATTATCGATTTAGAGTAATTCGGTGGCATGACAAAAAAGTTGACAGCAGTGGACACAACAATGCCGGTAGTGGTTGTCCCTAATCGGATGAAAAAAGAAGACAAGTAATGGTCTTGGACTGTAGAAATCATGGCTACACCCGTTAAGGTGGCAACCAGCATTCCGTCATGGAGCTTCAATTTATGGCAAGCGATAATCGTAGCCAGGGATACAGAGGCATAGCTGTATGGGCTGTCACCGAATAAAAAGGTAAAAAGGACAGCGAACCCAGCCCCAATGGCTGCCGCAGGAAACCGGACATAAGCTTTTCGGATTGAATCTGCTACGGTTGGTTCAATGGTTACGATCGCTGTAATGACCGCGAACATGGCCGGCCAATTCAGCATATGGCAGATAAAGGCCGTGATAAATACAGCAAGCCCTGTTTTGGCAATTCTTCCGCCGATAAACTTGTAAGAAATAAGTAATTTCATAAGCAGTCCTTCTTTAAAGCAGTATATGTCTATAGTAGTGTAATGACGCACCCAGAGCAAATGTAAATTTTCTGATAAAAAGGGGGATCTTCCGTGGCTGGCAAGGATAGTATGTTAAAATAAACAACTATACAGAATAAAAATCCAGCTAATTTATACAAAGAACCATGTTACATAGGGAAGGGTGAGTTTGAATGTCAATTGAAAGTGTAAAGGCCCATTTTAAAAAATGGGACCGGGAAAAAGATGTGATGGAGTTTGATTCTTTAAGTGCAACCGTAGACCAGGCCGCTGAGACAATCGGTGTCATGCCAGCACAAATTGCCAAGACTCTCTCCTTCAGAGGGGATGAGGATCATGCTATCCTTGTGATTGCAGCAGGCGATGCCAAAGTAGATAATAAGAAATTCCGGAGTACATTCGGCTTTAAGGCGCGTATGCTCTCTGCGGAAGAAGTGCTCGAACAAACTGGCCATGCAGTAGGCGGGGTATGCCCATTCGGATTGGCTAACGACCTGGATGTTTATCTAGATGAATCCATGAAAAGGTTCGAGACACTATTTCCTGCTTGCGGCAGCAGCAACTCGGCAATTGAATTAACACCTGATGAAATTGAGGAATACTCAGATGCAAAAGGCTGGGTGGATGTGTGCAAGGGCTGGGAAGATGAATTAATTATTGAACGGGCACCTGAGAAAATTACGAAATAAAAAAATAACGGGTGCCCGGTACCTATACCAGTTGACAGAATTGGTACATGTGCCTGGCACCTTTTTATTTGTATCAGTTATTTACAAATTGGCGAATTAGGTTATTTAGTTGTTTTGCCGCTTTAGTCGGGATACGGTGGTCAACTTTTTCAATAAAATGTAATTGATTGCGAGGCAATTTTTCATGAAGTTGTTCTGCATATGAATGAAAAGGCTTATCCTTTTTACCGTAAACCAATAAAATTGGCAGATGGATTTCAGCAAGCTGGCTTACGCAATTGTATTTTAAGCTATAACGATAATATTGCTCGATATTGCGGTAATCGCCTTTTCTTGCTTCTGAAAACATTTGTTTAAACAGCTTTATATTATTTGAATTACTCCAAGAGATGGACCACGCTAGGAAGCTTATAGCGCCCTTGCTTGAAAGTTTGATTCCCAAAGAAATTTTCTTCCTCAGGTAATCGTCATTTACATCGGCCATTGCCCCAATTGAAATTCCCCCCAGAGCTCTTTCGGTAAACGATAGCATGTATTCCAAAACAATAGAGCCGCCTGTAGAATATCCGCATAGAAATGCTTTGCTTATATTTAGATGGTCCAAAAGGCGATTAATATCTTTAACAATCAATGGATAGGTTACAGGTTCAGGGGAGTAGGGACTTCTTCCGTGTCCGCGAATATCAAAAGTAATAACCTGAAAATTTTGCGAAAGTTCTTCTAATTGGTACTTGAAATTCACGGAAGTTAATACAGGCGGGTGAATAAAAACAATGGGAGTACCGCTTCCTTTTACAGTATAGTGCAGACTGGACCCGTCCAAATTCAGCATTGGCATGGATAGACACCTCAATTTATTGATGCTTTTTAATTCTTAGTAATTTCCTTAACTAATATGTCTGTTCTGGACAGGTTTATACGATAAAGCGTTTACTTTTGTCTATATAAATGTTCCTAGCGACAGCAGTGAATATTTTTTTCATGTTAAGTATTTTCCTCATTTCAAAAAGGACATAGGGTTAAGGTCAAAATTTCTTTAATTAAGGCTCCGATAAATTTGCCTGTTGATTTCAGCACGAGGCACGCAGCGAACCGCGGGCGGTCCGACGCTCCTCGTCGCTTTGCTCCTGCGGGGTCTCCCTTTGATTCGCACTCCCGCAGGAAGTTGAATAAGCATCCTCGAATAAACACCGCACGAAGAAAATGCGAATGCATTTTCGAGGAGCTCGTGCCTCCCGCTCCAATCAACAGGTGTTAAAAAAACAACAATCAGCTTTAACAAGGCCTAAATTAAATGTAGTGAAAAAATACGAGTTTTGTATTATTATAAGTAATAATGAATAATCCTAAAGCTTAATAGAATGGAGAGCATCTTAATGGGAAAAAAACTTATTATCAATAAAATTGACAGTTTACAAGCTGATTTTTATAACATTAGCAAATATATTGGAGAAAACCCTGAGCTTGGACATGAAGAGTTCAAGGCATGTAAAGTATTGATTGAAGAGCTGGAGAAACATGGATTTTCTGCAGAAGTGGGGACATGCGGTTTGCCAACTGCATTTACAGCAACTTTTGACAGCGGGAAAGAAGGTCCTGTTATTGGATATATGTCTGAATATGATGCATTGCCAGAAGTCGGACATGCATGCGGCCATAATTTGATTGGCACAATGGGAATTGCTGCAGGCATTGGTCTAAGCAAAGTGCTCAACGAAACTGGCGGGAAAGTTATTGTATTTGGCACACCGGCTGAGGAAACCAAGGGCGGCAAAGTGACAATGGCAGAAGCGGGTATATTCGATTCACTTGATGCTGCCATAATGGTACACCCTTTGGACAATTATGTGAAGAGCGGAACATCGCTGGCGATGGATGCAATCCAGTTTGAATTTTTTGGAAAATCCGCACATGCAGCTGCAAATCCGCATTTGGGTATTAACGCATTGGATGCTGTTCTCCAAACCTTTAACAGCATTAATGCTTTGCGGCAGCATATCACACCGGATGCCAGAATCCATGGAATTATTACAGAGGGTGGAAAAGCAGCAAATGTCGTTCCCGATTACGCTGTTGCACAGTTTTACGTCCGTGCCGCAAAACGGGAATATGTAAATGAGCTCGTAGAAAAGGTTAAAAAGTGCGCTGAAGGTGCCGCATTGCAGACCGGTGCAACAATGAAATGGTCATTCTATGAACTTTCCTATGATAATATGATCACCAATAGTCCTTTATCGGAAGCTTTTAATAACGAATTGGTTTCCTTAGGAGTGAATGCGGGTGAAATCTTGGACCAAAAAGACGGATCGGGCTCCCTTGATATGGGAAATGTAAGCCAGTCAGCCCCTTCCATTCATCCATATATTAAAATTTGTAATGAGGCTTATGCATGCCACACACATGAATTCCGCGAAGCAGCAATGAGCGACCAGGGAAGAGAAGCTATGATCCTCGGAGCCAAAGCAATGGCGCTTACTGGCTATGAGGTCTTAACAAACAAAGAACTATTAAAGCAAATAAAAGAAGAATTTGAAGTGCAGAAAGCATTGGTTTAGTAATAGAGATACCCAAAATAATGGAATCCTTAAACAAAACAGCTAAAAAAAGAACCATGGTCCTTCCCAAGAATCCGGGATGAATCATGGTTTTTAATTTTAAGAAAGGCTATTCCATTCTGAATATAGCCCGGTTCCGTTACAGCCAGGACAATCAAACTGATTAGCGTGATAAGCGAACTCATTGCCTGGATACAGAGAAAATCCTCTGCCATAGCATTCCGGGCACTTATTTTCTTCCTTCATGCGGTTGACATGATTTTGATATCTCATCTCGCGCCATTCATTAAAGGCATTTAATAATCCCATCTTTTTCACCTCAGCCATTTTTTTCTTATTTTGAATAAAATGGGCAGATTTTATGCATCTCGCTACTATATGTATATGAAAAAGAGGGGACAAGTGTGAAAAAATGCTCGTCCAATTGTTTTAAATATAATTAAAGAAACGCCTGGATGGTCTCCAAGCATTTTAAATTACTGTATTTCTTTATATACGGTGAAAATTTCTTTTATTGCATCATTATATTTTATCTCAATATCAGTTTCATCAAAGAACCATTTGTCATTGAATTCTACATAAAAAGTGATTCCATCCCGTTCTTGCTGTTCACAGCAAATTGTGGGGTCTTCCAGTGAGAAAGCGAGGCTATAGCCTTTGTTTTTTTCTCCAAAGCCAGCATATTGCGGGAAAAGCCGGATAGAAAATGGTTTTGCTGACTGGAATTCATTTTCAAACCATTTAAATGCTTTGTCATCGATTGAGATCATAACAGGTGCACCATCCTTTCTTATTTTTAGTGTAAGTGAAGGATAATGCTGCTGTCTGTGCTTGATGTCACAAAGCTGCCAGGAAAGGCGTTATTTTTTCTGAATTCTGTCCGGCCATTTTTTGCTGAGTGCTTCTACAAAAATGCTAACATTCTTTTTCTCTTGCATGATCGGGGAAAGAACATATGAAAGAGTACGTTTGAATTCCTGGTTTTTAATTTTGATGATTGAAAGATTTTTTTGGTTAACATCTCTATCTACTACACTGCCTGACAGGATGCTGATACCCATTCCGTTTATAAGCGTTTCTTTAATCCCCTGGTTGCTGCTGATGGTTAGAAGGGATTTCACTTTTAACCCGTTAGAACGGATAAAATGATTAAAGTATTCGCGTGTGCCAGAGCCAGTTTCCCTCATAATCCATGCCTCGTTTTGGAGATCTGTAATGGCTACTTCCTTTTTATGGACTAAAGGATGCTTATTTGAAGAAACAATAAATAATTCATCTTGCATAAAAGGGATAACTGTAAGCTCTTTTTCATTCGTCTGGCCTTCAATTAACCCAATATCAACGTGATGGGACCGAGTTGACTGGATAATTTCCTCCGTGTTTCCGATCGTCACTTGGAGTTCGAGCTCAGGGTAATTTTTTTGCAGATCAAGCAGCAAGGGAGGCAAAATATATTCTCCTATTGTAAAACTGGCACCAATTTTCAGTTCGCCTTTAATGGTGTTTTGCTGCTCTAAAATATCCTGCCGTGTCTGCTCATAAATAGTAATCATCTGTTTGGCCCGGTCATATAATATTTCACCGCTTGGGGTAATTTTAAGAAATTTAGGTGAACGGTGGAACAGCTTGGTCTGGAACTCTTTCTCAAGGTTTTTAATGTGCAGGCTGACGCTCGGCTGTGACATAAGAAGGAGCTCAGCTGTTTTTGTAAAGTTTTTTACTTCCGCCAAGGTTACGAAGGTTTTTAAGGCATCATAATACAAAAAATCACCGCTTTGTCATTAGTTTTATTAATAATTGTGATAATTAATATTTATTTTACTAATGTTAATTCATTCGGTAAAGTAATAGATATATATTTTTTAAGTTTAAAGCCGACTTTTTTTATAGGAAAAGAGGAAATTTAAAGAAAAACAATAAAAATCAGCCATATTAGCTGGTTTGTGAGGTGGATTACGTTGCAACTTCAGGTAATGAACAGTCCGTTTAATCAGGAGCAGACAGAGCTCCTTAATCGCTTGCTGCCGACTTTGACAGAAACTCAATCTTTATGGCTGAGCGGCTATCTTGCAGCAGTGCAGTCATCATCATCACAGGCTGCACCGGCAGTAGAGGAATTGCCTGCCGTGGCTTCCGGTTCGGCAATCTCCAAAGAAATGACCATTTTATTTGGATCGCAAACAGGGAATGCGCAAAGCCTTGCAAAAAAGGCTGGTAAAACACTGGAAGGTCATGGTTTTCAAGTAACTGTATCCTCCATGAGTGATTTTAAGCCAAATAACTTAAAAAAAGTTAAGAACCTTTTAATTGTAGTTAGTACCCATGGTGAGGGAGATCCTCCAGATAATGCATTAACTTTCCATGAGTTCGTCCATGGGAGACGAGCGCCAAAGCTAGAGGACTTGCGTTTCTCTGTATTGGCGCTTGGGGATAGTTCTTATGAGTTCTTTTGCCAGACTGGGAAAGATTTCGATAAGCGTCTGGAGGAGCTTGGCGGGACACGGATTGCTCCCCGCGTAGATTGTGATCTTGATTTTGATGAACCAGCTGCGGAGTGGGTGGAATCTGTACTTGCTGAATTAAATGAAGGGCAAAGCAGCGTAAACTCATCAGGAACTGCACCTGCTGCACAAGCTCCGGCCGCCGAATCTGTATATTCCAGGTCCAATCCGTTCAGGGCGGAAGTGCTTGAAAGTATTAATCTTAATGGACGCGGATCCAATAAAGAAACACGCCACCTTGAATTGTCGCTTGAAGGCTCCGGATTAACTTATCAGCCTGGGGACAGCTTAGGTGTATATCCGGAAAACGATCCGGAATTGGTAGATTTGCTCTTAGAAGAAATGAATTGGGACCCTGATGAAGAGATAAAGGTGAAGGATGAAGTTGTTACCTTGAAAGAAGCGCTGCACTCTCATTTTGAGATTACAGTTCTGACAAAACCGCTTGTGGAAAAGGCAGCAAAGCTTTCAGGTAATGAAGATTTGCTACAGCTTGTTTCCCAGAGTGACCAATTAAAAGCATATATTGATGGCCGGGACCTGATTGATCTTGTTCGCGATTTTAAACCGTGGAATGGAACCGCGCAGGATTTTGTTTCTATTTTACGAAAAATGCCTGCACGCCTTTATTCCATTTCAAGCAGCCTTGAGGCAAACCCGGAAGAAGTGCATTTAACAATTGGAGCAGTACGTTATGACGCTCATGGACGCGAAAGAAAAGGTGTCTGCTCGATTTTATGTGCCGAGCGACTGCAGCCAGGGGATACTTTGCCTGTATTTATTCAGCATAATGAGAATTTTAAACTGCCGGGAAATCCTGATACTTCAATTATTATGATTGGACCTGGCACTGGAGTTGCGCCGTTCCGCTCGTTTATGCAGGAACGTGAAGAAACCGGAGCAGAAGGAAAATCATGGATGTTCTTTGGTGATCAGCATTTCGTAACAGACTTCCTTTATCAGACGGAATGGCAAAAGTGGCTTAAAGATGGCGTACTGACAAAGATGGATGTTGCTTTTTCCCGCGATGGTGATGAAAAAGTTTATGTGCAGCATCGTATGCAGGAGAACAGCAAAGAACTCTTCCAATGGCTGGAGGAAGGGGCATCTGTCTATATCTGCGGCGATGAAAAGCACATGGCGCACGATGTCCATAATACTCTCATTGACATTATTGAAAAAGAAGGCGGTTTGAACCGCGATGAGGCTGCAGCTTATCTTGCTGAAATGCAGCAGAATAAACGCTATCAGCGCGACGTATATTGATTTGGAATGAAAGGAGTTTTTTCAGCATGGTGAACCCTAAATTAAAAGCGCCGGATGGCCCTCCGAGTGACGTTGAGGGCATTAAGGATCGAAGTAATTATTTGCGCGGAACATTGGCAGAAGTGATGCAGGACCGGATTAGTGCCGGAATTCCGGACGACGATAACCGCTTAATGAAGCACCACGGCAGTTACCTGCAGGATGACCGTGATTTAAGAAATGAACGCCAAAAGCAAAAGCTGGAACCGGCATACCAGTTCATGCTGCGTCTGCGTTTGCCAGGCGGAGTAGCAACGCCGGAACAATGGCTTGTGGTAGATGATTTAGCTGATAAATATGGCAATGGAACTTTGAAGCTGACAACGCGCCAAACCTTCCAGATGCATGGGATTTTAAAATGGAATATGAAAAAGACAATTCAGGAAATCCATGCAACAATGCTGGATACAATTGCGGCATGCGGGGATGTCAACCGTAACGTTATGTGTATCTCTAATCCTGATATTTCGGAAATTCATTCGGAAGTCTATGAATTAGCGAAAATGTTAAGTGATGATTTGCTGCCTCGTACGAGGGCATATCATGAAATCTGGCTGGACGAAGAAAAAGTTGCTGGTTCGCCTGAGGTGGAAGAAGTAGAGCCGATGTACGGCGCGCTTTATTTGCCGCGTAAGTTCAAGATCGGAATTGCTGTACCGCCTTCCAATGATATTGATGTGTTTTCACAGGATCTAGGTTTCATTTCTATCGTGGAAAATGGCAGGTTAGTAGGTTTTAATGTTGCTATCGGAGGGGGTATGGGCTTCTCTCATGGCGATAAAGAAACATATCCTCAGCTTTCCAAAGTAATCGGTTTTGTTACGCCGGATAAGATTTATGATGTCGCAGAAAAGGTTATTACCATTCAGCGCGACTATGGAAACCGCTCTGCCCGAAAAAATGCGCGCTTTAAGTATACGGTGGATCGACTTGGTTTGGAGACAGTTAAAGAAGAGTTGGAGAATCGCTTGGGATGGAGCTTGGATGAAGCTAGGCCATTCCATTTTGACTCAAATGGAGATCGCTATGGCTGGGTAAAAGGTGTCCGCGGAAAATGGCATTTTACGATGTTCATAGAAGGCGGCCGGGTTGCCGATTTTGATGGATATAGGTTCAAAACGGCTTTGCGCGAAATTGCAAAGGTTCATAAAGGTGATTTCCGATTAACTGCGAATCAGAATTTGATTATTGGGAATGTTGCTACTGGTGATAAGAAGAAGATTGAGGCGCTGATCCATCAGTATGGTTTGACAGACGGCAGCCGTTATAGTGCGCTGCGCCGCGGATCGATGGCATGTGTTGCTTTGCCAACTTGCGGATTGGCAATGGCCGAAGCCGAACGCTATCTTCCAGTTTTGATCGATAAAATAGAAGAGATTGTGGACGAAGCCGGCTTGCGGAACGAGGAAATTACCATCCGCATGACCGGTTGCCCGAACGGCTGCGCACGCCATGCTTTAGGTGAAATTGGCTTTATCGGAAAAGCGGTCGGTAAATACAATATGTATCTGGGTGCAGCCTTTGACGGCAGCCGGTTGAGCAAAATGTACCGGGAAAACATCGGGGAAGAAGACATATTGAACGAGCTGCGCGTTATTCTGCCGCAATATGCTCGGGAACGCCTGGACGGCGAGCACTTTGGCGACTTCGTGGTTCGTGCTGGGATTATTGAAGCGACAACTGATGGGACTAATTTTCATGATTGATGATGGAAGACGGGGATCGCAGGGTCCCTGTCTTTTTTTTAAAAATAGATGGAACGCACATAAAAAATTTTATCCGCACATAATTTCCTGCTATCCGCACATAAAAAAATCTATCCGCTCATAAAAATCTCTATCCGCACATAAATTTTAAATTCGAAATCGCCGTATCAAATCTCCATTATTTTTGAAGGAAATATAGCCGGATTGTCGAATCTAGTAATAAAAATATTTATTGGAGTGATGTTATGATACTTAAAGAAAGAAAAATACCTCTTTTGATTCGAAAACTGGAAGCTCTTCTCCGCAGGCTGCCTCCTCTCCATCCCAAAATCCCATTAATTAATGAAGATTTAAATAAAAGAATTGCAGGTTATAAAGGTGAAGCTTCTATTGATTTTCATTTGGATTTTCTAGATAGTAAGGGGTTTTTTATTTTTCATGATATCCGTTTGCCGGATGGTCCCCGCTTTTTTCAAATTGATACGCTTGTTCTTACAAAGAAGTTTGCTTTGGTATTAGAAGTGAAAAATATTACGGGTATTTTGCAGTTTGATACAGTATACAACCAGTTGATTCGTACTAAAAACGGAGAAGAACAAGTCTTTCCCTGTCCAATCTTACAGGTGAACAGACAGGCATCACAGCTAGGGAACTGGTTTTCTGCTAATGCTATCAATGGAAGCATCCCAATCTATTCAATTGTTGTTATCAGCAACCAGCATACTCGAATCAAAGTCATTCCTCCTCATATCAACCTCAGCCAAAAAGTAATTCATAGAGATACTCTTCCAACAAAAATACAACAAATTGAAAAGTCCATAAAAAATGAAATCTCTGATAAACTCTTTAAGAAAATTATACGGTTATTAAAAAAGCAGAATACAGAGGGAGAGACTTCTATACTGTCAAGATTTCAAATAAAAGAGTCTGAAGTCTTAACAGGTGTATTCTGTCCTGCATGCAATCATTTGCCCCTTGTAAGAGTTAATCGTACCTGGCATTGCACTGGATGTAAGAGCACTCATAAAGATGCTCACATAAAAGCACTAAATGACTATAACTTCTTGATAGGAACAACAATCACTAATAAAGAATCCAGGGATTTCCTGCATTTAGATTCTTCCTATACAGCCACCAGATTACTGAAATCACTAAACTTACCCCATACAGGAGCAAATAAAAATAGAACATACACTCTGTTTTTTCCAAATGAAAACACCTCCCAACAAGGGAGGCGCAATGATTAGTAGCTATAATGCTGTTCCGGCAGGTTGTCATAGACAGCAGGGTCAGCGTTTTGAATAGATCCGTTCGCAATTGCATTGGCGGTGACATCCATTGCGTTGAAGGCCTGCTTGATCAGGTAGCCGTTCGATTTTTGGCCGAGTACGTAGGGTTCATAGGAATGGTCAGCCATGCCGCGCATTTCAAATAGCATGATAGCAATGTCGTATTGGAGTGCCATGGCATTGGACGCTACAGAAGGGTTTGTTGTCGGCTCATCAAATTTTAATATAAAAGACCAGCCTGTTGTATCAACACCTTCATAGAGTATGGTTGCGAGTTTTTTAGAATTAAGGACAACTTCTGGATCCACATTCGGGCTTTGAGGAGTAAGAATGGCTCCCGAGGTTAACTTCCCGTAGTAGTCTTCCTGCGTGCCCTGGTGGTGGAGGTCAATCATATAATCAATATTGTATTTTTGCAGCACATTCTTATGAAGAGCTTGAGTTTCAGGAGCCGCTAAATTGATGTGGTCTCTGTTTAAATCAATTTTGTCTGCATTATAGCGGGTTAGGTGGCGTCCGCTCGCCATGTAGTTATCAAGGGGAAAGTTTACATCTCCCATTGCTCCGTCAACGTTTAGCATTGGCACGAGAAGGATATTAACATTTTGAAGCATGTCCTGGACTTTTTTGCTGTTAGATCCAAGGTGGCTTATATAATCCAGTGCTCCTTCAGTTGTCATAGCCTCATTCCCGTGCTGCTGGGTCAGGTAAAGGATTGTTGGATTTTCAGGATTTGTTATGTATTTAGCAAGAAATAGGTCGCGCCCTTTTACGGACTGCCCAATAACTTCAAGTTCCATATGCCCCTGCTTAGCATCCTCTTTTTTCAGGAAAGAGGCCATCTCGTCATAAGTTGTTAGCATTGCAGTTTGAACGGTCTCCTTTCCATTTACATCTGGACCGCCGCCGACTGCAAACGCGGGTGCTGGAAAACCGGAAGCAGCTAATGCCGCAGTTAGTGATAAGGCAAGCATCTTTTTCTTCATCTAATTTCCTCCTCTTTGTTTTTAATAGAGTTAAATTATAAAACTGAATATAATGAAAACTCTAGCAAATAGGTTGGCCGTTCGGGGAAAATGATTATATGTTACCAGTTAATAGGTAATTTGATGTGGTGTGAATTTATGTAAAATAGCTTCTGCTTATCCGCCAACCTCAAAAGAAAAAAAGGTTTTTCAATGAAAATATCGAAACATTTAGATAGTTATAAAACGACTAACGGAAAAGGGGGATGGATCATGCGGAATGAATAGATGCTGCTTGTTGCACTGGCACATCTAGCAGGAAAAGCATTCCGCATCGGCCATATGGGAAACACAACAGAAGAAATGCTTGAAAAAGCAATTTTGCAGATCGGCGAGACAATGAAAGAACTTGGATTTTACGCTGATATTGAAAAAGCGGTTCAACAATTTAAAGAACTTGCTTTGCCGGTTGCTAAAGGGAGGAATTAAATGTCTGAACAAGCTTTGGTCCATGCTGCGGTTAAAGAGCTAAGAGAGATGAAACTGGCAGGGTTCCGGGTGCTTTGCCCAGGCGATCAATATATAAAGGAAATTCCAAAAGCTATCTCTTTATTAAATGAACGGAGCGGTGAGATAAAGCATGTTTTGAACCCTCATCAGCTAGTAGGTGCCTTTTTTGTAGAGGAAAGCTCACAAGAAGAAGACGGCTATTGGATCTGTTTTGAAGTGAAGGAAATAGAAAAAGTCCCAACCGGGATGACATCTCTAGTAATCCCTGCACAAAAATATGCTTCCCTAAGACATAAGGGATCAAATCATGAGATTGGGAATTCTTACAGCAAATTGCACGGATGGATAGAGGAAAAAGGATACAGCAGGCTTAAAGATAAATGGCATTTGGAGATTTATCACAAGTGGAATAATCTTAATGATCTGGATATTGAGCTGCTGGACGCAATTAAATAGAATGGTTAATGGCTGCTGCAGGCAGTCTTATAAAACAAAAAGCTGCTTTCGTTTACAAAGCAGCTTTTTCATGGCCACTAAAATTATACCATTATTATCCATGGGATATCAGTCTTTTTCTATTTTTCTATCTTGGTAACCTTATAGAGAGGGGAAAGGATAGATATAGAAAACTGTGAGGATTTAAATAGAAAATTATAATTATTGAGCTAAATGAGAAATTGAAAGATAAAATGTAAGGGGTTACTTTAATGAACATTCAATTAAAACCTATTACAAGAGACAACTGGGAAGAAGCCATCAATTTAAAGGTGAAGGAATCGCAGCGTCACTTCGTTCCTTCAGCGGCGGTTTCACTGGCAAAGGTGTATATCAAACCTGATGGGGATCAAGTCGAGTATATTCCATTTTCTATCTATGATCATGATAGAATGGTTGGTTTTATCATGCACGCTTATGAAGCGGATACGGTTAATATGTATTGGATAAACGGCTTTATTATAGATGAAAAATTCCAAAGGAGCGGGTATGGCCGGGCAGCGTTAAATGAGATGATCAACTGGATAAAAAATAAATTCCCAATATGCAAGGAAATCCGGTTAACTGTTCATAAAGATAATCATCATGCACGAGATCTTTATAAAAGCTTTGGATTTCTTCCAACTGGAGAGGTTTGGGGAGAAGAGGAAGTATTCCATTTTCCGGTAAAAAGGAGTTTTTAAAATGAACACAGAATCACTTAGGGTTAATAAACAAAGCTGGGACGAGGCAGCGGAGCGGTTTTATGGGCGTAATCCGCTGCCGGAATACGGACCGCTTGCGCCAACTGAAGATGAGCTTAAATTATTTGGTGATGTTCGTAATCTAAAAATGTTGGAGATAGGTTGCGGAAGCGGTCATTCACTAAAATATTTGGATCAGCGAGGTGCCGGGGAGCTTTGGGGACTGGATTTGTCTATAACCCAAATTACGGCCGCCAAGGCACTTTTAGAAAACGCTGCTTCACCTGTAAGGTTATTTGAATCGCCGATGGAGAATAATCCGGGAATACCTGCCGATTATTTCGATATTGTTTTTTCCATATATGCCTTGGGATGGACAACTGATCTGGAGAAGACTTTATCGAATGTACATCAGTATCTGAAACCGGGGGGATTGTTTATTTTCAGCTGGGAGCACCCCATGTATAACCGTATTAGAGCTAAAGGTGGTGTTCTGCTGATGGATAAATCCTATCATGAAGAAGGTTCCTACCAGCATGAAGCTTGGAGCCAGCCTGCCATTATGCAGCAATATAAATTAGGTACATATATCAATTTATTGATCGAAAACGATTTTAAAATTGAAAAGGTAGTTGAAGACGTAAGCTTGTCCGATGAAGATATCCAGAGGCATGCGAACAGATGGTACTCCTATGATAAAGCAAAGGCTCTGCCAGCAGCTTTTATATTAAAAAGCAGAAAGTCATAGATTTTTCTATCTTTTCTGGGAGTTGATATTATAAGATTGCTGTGCCATTTATTTCTGTGGTTGGTATCGAAGCACTGTCTTCTTAGCCGATAAAAGAATTATTTTGTTCATGCACAATAAGAGATAAATCAAGAAACATTTGCGGTGCTATATTGAACCTAAAAGAACGGTCAGCAGTTCAGGAAGTGTTTAATAGAAAGGCGATTCAATCAGGTCGGGAATGCTGAGATTAATGGAGTGGAATTACATATATAGAAACTTAGTAAAAGATATTTGGAGAAAAGATATTTCTCTTCATATAAATAGCGGGAATCCGCATAAATGCTGGCTATCTTCACATAATTCCGCTCTATCCTCACATAACCTATACTTTTGCCTAGTAAAGCTGACTGCAAATGTCATGTTTTGAAAAACACCCTCAATTCTAGAGGGTGTCCATCTTTTTAGTTATAAATCCGATTTAGGGTTCGTATTAAATTTCCCGTTTTTATTTTTTTTTTCATGACCGCGGACCTGGTCGCCGCCATTGCCTTTTTCTCGCACTTTTTTTCCGCCTAGCTTTACGTTTGGATATTCTTGTTCTGACATGGTCTTCACCTCCATGTTATTTAAATTATCCATTTTAGAAGAAAATATATAAATTTGGGGGATTTGCATGGAAATTACTCTCATTAGACATGGCCGATCGGCTCATATAGAAGAGACCCGGATGACCATCTCAGATTTTAACGAATGGATTGAAAAGTATAACAGTAACGGGATTTTTAAGAATGAAGTTTGTGCTCAAGAAGCAACTGAAATAGTGAAATTTGCACCATTTCTGATCACAAGTGATTTAAAAAGGTCCATCGAGTCGGCCAGGCTTTTGAATCCTGCTGCAAAAATAAAAGAAGATCCGCTTTTTAGAGAAACAGAATTGCCCTTACCTGCAGGGAGTCTAATGGAATTCAAATTAAAACCAAATAGTTGGGCCGTTATGTTAAGAATCCTGTGGTTCTGCGGTTATTCGAGCGACTGCGAATCATATCAGGATGCAAAGCTGCGGGCAAAGAATGCAGCATTAAAATTAATATCCTGTGCAAAAGAACACAATTCAGCAATCCTGGTTGGACACGGCTTTTTCAACCTTTTAATTGCAAAGGAGCTGCAAAAGATGGACTGGAAAGGAAGCAGAAAGACCGGCTCAAGACATTGGAATGTGACAACCTATAAAAAATGATTAACTTAATCATCGGAGCCTGGAGAGGAATAGCCTGTTCCAAATCTGCTTTTTAAAACGGTGCATTATTTGCTATTGAGGGGAACGGTACATAAGCTTAAAGTTTTGGGATCTACAGAGAAGGAATCCCAAATTGCTGCCTGTCCTCTCACCGAAAATTGGATTGTCACCTAAAAGCGAGCCAGCCAATATAATAGGTATACGAATTAATCATTTATAAATAGGTGACTGGAATGGAAAAGGTATTGCTTTTCTGCGATCCAGGGATTGATGATGCGGTCGCTATCATTTATGCATTGTTAAATCCCAGGATTGATTTAGTAGGAGTGGTTACAGGTTATGGCAATGTTAATGAAAAACAGGCAACCGATAATGCATCCTATTTGCTTCAGCTGGGAGGAAGGCCGGATATCCCGGTTATAAGAGGTGCAAAGGGGCCTTTTTCCGGTGAGCTTGTCAGCTATTATCCGGAAATTCACGGACCAGAAGGTTTGGGGCCAATTCGTCCGCCTGATAATCTTATTACAAACGTTCAAGATTACAGGGCCGTTTTTGATCTTATAGACCTGTATAAAAATGATTTAACGCTTGTAGATGTAGGCAGATCCACTTCCCTGGCAATATCTTTTATTTTGAAAGGAGCCGAGGAAGTAAATTTAGTTAAGGGAATTTACATCATGGGAGGAGCCATTAATCATCCCGGAAATGTTACTGCCGTGGCTGAAGCTAATTTTTTCGGGGATCCAATTGCAACTGACCTTGTCCTTGAAAAGGGGAAAAATGTCACAGTTATTCCCCTTAATGTGACAAATTATGCTCTGGTGAACCCGCAGATAGTCAATTGGATAGCAGCTTCTAACTCCAATCCTTATTCTGGATTAATTAAGTCAATTATTGATTACTATATTAACGCTTACAAGAAGTTGATACCAGGCTTGAATGCTGCCCCAATGCATGATGTAATCACCTTATTCGCGTTAACCAGTCCTGGTTCTTTTCAATTTGCCTCACGCAGGGTCAGAGTCGAATCTTCTTCGTTATCCAGAGGGAATACAATTGCAGACTTCCGGGCAAAGCCAAAAGAAGAACCGAAGGAAACACTGGATCATATCGCCTTGGCATTTGACTATAATGCCTTTATCCAAGACTTTATTAACGTTATGACTGCTAAAATTAATAATCTTAAATAGCTCCTAGAGTCTTTTGGATGGGTCATATTCAATCCTTCCGGTTATACGATTGAAAAACGGTGTCATTTTTGATGGCATCGTTTTTTCATCTAGGATCTGTTAAATTAGCCTGTTGATTTCAGCACGAGGCACTCCCTTTCCGCGGGCGGTCCGACGCTCCTCGTCGCTTTGCTCCTGCGGGGTCTCCCTTTGATCCGCACTCCCGAAGGACTTTGAATAAGCTTCACTGAAATAACACCGCACGAAGGAAATGCGAATGCATTTTCGCGGGATTAGTGCCTTCCGCTCCAATTAACAGGGTGTTAAAAAACAACAATAAGCTTTAACAGAGCCTTCATCTAAAAAAAAGATCAGGAAATGTCTGCCTTGCAAAAAATTAGAATTAAATAATTTTATACCAGGAAACTGATCTGGGGGTGATTACTGGGATGGATCTTTTCGGAAATATCTTACAAAATTAAATATACACGGACTCGAATATGAGAAGCGGTATGGAAATCCATATGTTTTACCTATTAATATGATTGAAGTTCCGGTTTTCTTGGGACAAATAGGCATCTCTATTATGAAACTTGACTCAGTTTGTTATACTAATATAGGTAAGAATATATGTTTAAACCTATTAACAGATATATCTTGCAAATATTAAGTGATAGGTGGAAATAAAAATGAGTCAAAAACCATACAGAGTTTTGCTGTATTATATGTATGTTCCGATTGAGGATCCAGAGGAGTTCGCAAAGGAGCACAAAGCGTTTTGTAACGAGCTTGGCCTTAAGGGGCGTATTCTTGTTGCAAATGAGGGAATTAACGGGACTGTTTCAGGACCAGTTGAACAGACTGATCGTTATATGGAAGTGATGAAACAGGATCCGCGTTTTGCGGAGATGGTTTTCAAGATTGATGAAGCGGATGGGCACGCTTTCCCAAAAATGAAGGTGCGCGCCCGCCAAGAGCTGGTAACACTTCGTCTTGAAGACGATGTTAATCCGAACCAGCTGACAGGCGAATATCTTGAGCCTAAAGAATTTTACAAGAGGCTCCAGGATGAAAATACTGTCGTGTTAGATGCACGCAATGATTATGAATATGATCTTGGCCACTTTAGAGGGGCGATCAGACCTGATATAAAAAATTTCCGTGACTTGCCTGAGTGGGTCCGTGAAAATAAAGAAATGCTTGGCGACAAAAAGATTATCACGTATTGCACAGGAGGGATCCGCTGTGAAAAATTTTCCGGCTGGCTTCTGCAAGAAGGCTTTAAAGATGTAGCCCAGCTTCATGGAGGAATTGTCACATACGGAAAAGATCCTGAAGTTCAAGGCGACCTGTGGGATGGCCAGCTTTACGTATTCGATGACAGAATCGGCGTACCGGTCAACCAGAAGGAGCATGTAGTCGTAGGGAAAGATTATTTCTCCGGGGAACCATGCGAACGCTATGTAAACTGCGCTAATCCTGAATGCAATAAAAAGATTCTATGCTCAGAAGAAAACGAGCATAAATATATGCGCAGCTGTTCAGATGAATGCCGCATACACCCAAGTAACCGTTATATCGCGGAGCATGGGCTGACAGAAGCAGAAATAGAAGAACGATTAGAAAAAGTGAATCCCTAATATGGCGAGAGCAGATTTTCTTTTGGAAAATCTGCTCTTTTTATGATTGGAAAATTCATGAAACCTGCTATAATAAATTCAATATTTTAAAAACATTAGGGTGGGAGGGTGAAATTTGGAGAACTTTCTTTTGTTCCTGTTTATGTCGTTTCTGCTGGTAATCCTGCCGGGGCCGGATACAGGAATATTAATCCAAAATACCATATCAAGCGGCAAAAAAAGCGGGATTAAAACAATGTTTGGCTCTGTGGCAGGGCTGCTTGTCCACACGATGGCTGTTGTGTTTGGCTTATCCGCGTTGATTGTAAAATCAGCATACATTTTTTCGATTATTAAATATGCCGGCGCGATGTACCTCATATACTTGGGCGTTGTTTCACTGAAATCCCTGTCATCTCAACGGACGCAGACGGAAGGTGTCAAAAAGCACAGGAAAAACAAATCCCATTTCCTGCAGGGGTTTTTCACATGTGTGTCTAATCCGAAGGTAGCCGTCTTCTTTTTGACGTTCTTCCCTCAATTTGTAAGCCCGGGTGGAAACCACTTTGTCCAATTTCTGACAATGGGATTCACCTATAGTATTATTACAATCGTTTGGTTCTTTTTCTATGTTTATTTAATCGACTTTTTCAGAAATTGGCTGAAAAAGCCTGCTGTAAATAACGTTCTGCAAGGTGTTTCAGGAGTAGTTTTAATGGGTTTTGGTATTAAATTGGCTCTGGAGAAACAGCCGTAAGGCAAAGGGACTGCTAAAGATGGGTAATCCGGATATAGCAGTCTCTTTTAGGGTCTAAGACTTGAATATCCTGCCTGATGCTTCTTTTTCTCAAGTTTGCAGGTCTATTCACCAACGGTTGAGAGAAAACAGATTGCATCCTGTCCTCTCTTTATATTTGATCTGACCACTTTCTGACTGTTTGAGCAAGCGAGTTTTTTTGTTCCTCAAATTGCCTAACCCGATGGCCATTTGCACCAGATGGATGCGGGAATCCAAATAAGATTGTATGACCAGCGAGCTTGTTGGCTTCCATCAGATGGCGGATGATGGTTTCAGCTGTTTTGCCAAGAGGGATGATGAGGGCGTTCTTTTTAATTTCTCCGATTTCTTCTGCAAAAACCTTTGTTGCATATTCAGTCAGGAGCTTTGACTGAAAGATGCCAGGCTGATGGCCAGTATAATTTTTGGCACGGTAGAAGACAGGGTATTTTATGACTGAGGTTGTATGCAGGAGTGTCCTGTCTTCATTAAAAAGGGCTGATGAGCCATTTATATGAAGAGATTCTGGAATGCCGCATTGATCAAGCATTGCCATTAAGTTAGCCCGCATTGCACCGGCAAAACCGGCTGCTATCTTCGTTTCCCTCAAGACAACTTCCATTGCTTTTTCAGCTGCAAAGCCCTTTAGAAAATGTTCATAGGCAATCTTCATCTGGCTCCAGCCAGGCGTGATGCCCACTATGATGATTCTTGCTTTTTTATTGATATATTCATTGTGGGGCGAATAGTACATCTCTAATTCCCAACTTTCTGAATTAAAAAATCTTCTGATAACAGATCTTCTTTTGTTAATGGCATTGAATCATTTAATGTTCGGATTGTCTGCAAAAAAGCAGGCAGCAATGTATGTGTCATAAGAGATCCCCTTAATCCAAAGATTGATTTTCCATAATATTACCAAATGGTGAATAAAAAAAGCCACTCAAGGGAGATTAACAAATAAAAAGGACCATTCATATGATAGGACTGCTCATTGCCATCACTCTGTTTAATCTTACCGCATTTAAATCGAATAAACGCCTGACCAAAAACCAAATTGTACATATATGGTTATTTACAATATCAGCTCAGCAGGTCTTTGACTGCATGATTGAATTCAAATACTGGGGCTACTGGTATTTCACAAAAGAACCGAATTGGGGCGGACTGGCGGCACATATTTTTGTAGTGCCGCCAGTCAATATGATGTTTCTGAACTGGTACCCTTTCAACTCAGACCTTATTAAACGGGTAACATATATAATCTTCTGGGTAGTTGCCATACTGCTGTATGAAGTATTGGCTTTGCTTCCAGAGCCATGGGGTTATTTCCGCTATGGCTGGTGGGAATTGTGGTATGCAGCCGCCCTAGATCCAATCCTTTTATTTGTCATGTTAAAGTATTATAAGTGGATTTGCGCATTGGAAAAAGAGGCATGTAAATGAAGAATGCTGTAAAAATTTTAGCTATCGTTTTTTTTGTAACTTTAACGTTTGAAAAGGCAGAAGCTTCTTCACTATGGGGGCATCCCCATTCAATTGTTTTTAAAGGGGAAAGTAAGAATTGGTTTGTGGAGCACAAAAGGTTTCTCATTGGAACAATGGTTGAATATGAGACGAGTCTTACATATAAAGGAACCAATCAATACATTAAGAAGGTCCGTTACTTAACTTATCTAATCACCGATGGAGCATCCGATCTTGCAGGGGATTTTTCCTTAAAGTGCGGTTCCGAATATAAAACGGAAAGAATCGAATGCGGAGGCTGCAGATACCTGGATAAGCAGGAAAGCTTAACGTTTATTCTTGATGAGTACGGAAAGTTTGAAGAGAGGATTATTCTCAAAAGAGAGAGGTGATAGGACCTCTCTTTTTGCGTTTGTTCATTAAATGAATTTTAGTCCTTTATTATGGTACAATTTTTATATCATTGTCCCTGGAAGGAGAGCGTTTGTGGATATTAAATTAACTCATAAAAGTATAAAAGAAATGTGCGGCACAGTCTCCTTCAAAAGAGGGGACGCTTTTTTTCGAAATAATAAAGTAAGCTTTAACGAATATACCGCTGATCGCTGCGAAGCAACGGTAGCTGCAGCGGAAGATTTTTATGTGAAGGTTGAAAAGGATTCGGGAAGCAGCTTTCAAACTTCTTGCAGCTGTCCGAAGCTTGCTTCCTTTGATAAGGAATGCCAGCATGTTGCGGCTGTGCTGCTGGCAATATATGAACTGCAGCAGAAGGGAACACCAGTAATCAATTCTTCGCAAGAACAGATGGCTGCACCGCCAGAAAATTCACTCACGGACGGTTTGCTGACGCTTTTCAGCAATTCGGCTGTCCGATCAAGCGGACATCAGCTGCATTTTGAAAACAGACAAGTGCTTGAATCGGAATTTACATGTCAGCCGGTGCATTTGGGCAAAGGCCAATATTTATTCACCATAAAATTAAAGATAGGCCCTACACCGGTTCTTGATATCCGCGATTTCCTCCAATCGGTAAAAGAAGGAAAACCATGTTTGTTATCCCTAACATTTACATATGATTCAAATCTGCATTGCTTTAAACCTGAATCAGCTGCTGTTATCCAGCAGCTGATCCAGGTTATACAAGATGAATCCGTTTATGTGAATGCCTTGTTGGACGAATTTGACTATACAGCCAGCAAAGATATGCTATTGATTCCACCCTCATCATGGGAGCGGATCAAACCAAGTCTTGCACATGCGGAAAAAGTGAAGCTTGAAGTAGTTGGAAAAACATTTGAAAGGTTTCATTTTTCAGATGAGAGTTTGCCATTACGATTTGAATTATTAGAAGCGGACAGGAGGTACTATTTGAGAATTAAAGGGCTTGACCGTTTGCTTGTCCTGAATTCTTACAATTCCGTTCTATATGGCGGCAAGTTCATCACGCTAAATAAAGAGGATTGCCATCGGCTGTATGATCTCACACAAATGATTGAAACTGCAGGGGAAAATATGATTCCAATCGCTGCGGAACAAATGGAGCTTTTTTTGGAAAAAGTAATCCCAGGTTTGCGGAAATTAGGTGAAGTGCAAATTTCAGAGGAGATGGCCAAGCAGTTTTTAAAGACTCCTCTTGTTGCTAAGCTCTACCTGGATCGTTTGAAAAATCGCCTCCTTGCCGGCCTGGAATTTCACTATGAAAATATTGTGATTAATCCATTGGAAAGACGGGAACCACGAGGCGGAGCACGGATTATTCGGGATGTTGAAAAGGAAGATGAAATCCTGCAGCTGATGGAGGAAAGCTCGTTTGCCAGGACGGACGGCGGTTATTTTTTGCAAAATGAAGAGCTTGAATATGAGTTTCTTTATCATGTCATTCCGAAGCTGCAAAAGCTCTTGCAAATATATGCTACAACGGCAGTTAGAAATCGTATTTTCAGGGAAAACGCTAAGCCGCAAATCCGGATTAGAGTGAAAAAGGAACGGACCAATTGGCTGGAGTTCAAGTTTGAAATGACCGGAATTGCAGATCAGGAAATCCGTGATATTTTATATGCCCTTGAGGAAAAACGGAAATATTATCGATTGCGAAATGGTTCGCTGCTATCTTTGGAAGCAAAGGAGTTTGAAGAAATCCAGCGATTTTTGAATGCTGTACCCGTGCAGGCTGAAGATCTGGAAAGCGGATTGGATATGCCGATTGTCCAGGGCCTTAGAATGCTGGATACAGTTGGGGAAAAGGATACATTTCGGCAGGAGGAGTCTTTCCGAAAGTTTTTAGCCACTCTTGAAAACCCGGATAGCCTGCAGATTGAGGTGCCGGAAAGCCTGGATACAGTTCTCAGGGATTATCAAAGACATGGCTATAAATGGATGAAGGCACTTGCACATTATGGCTTTGGCGGCATTTTGGCCGATGATATGGGGCTGGGCAAAACGCTGCAAAGCATTGCGTTTATACGATCTGAGCTTCCTGATATCCGGGATAATAAGGTTCCTGCGCTGATTGTATGCCCTTCTTCGTTAACTTACAACTGGTTAAGCGAACTGATGAAATTTGCACCGGAAATTCAAGCGGTAGTCGTAGACGGCAATCAGTTTGAACGGGCAGAGCTGCAGAAAGATTTAACTGGCATTGATGTAGTCATCACATCTTATCCGCTGCTTTTAAAAGACTTTAAATGGTATGAAATACAGGATTTTCACACAGTATTTTTTGATGAAGCCCAGGCGTTTAAGAATCCGGTAACACAGACAGCAAGGGCAGTGAAGAAGATACAGGCTAAACACCGCTTTGCTCTGACTGGAACACCGGTTGAAAACTCGCTTGAAGAACTGTGGTCTATATTTCACGTGGTATTTCCTGAGTTATTTCAGGGCTTGAAGGATTACAGTAATTTGACCAGAAAGACAATTGCACGGAGAATTCGGCCATTTCTGTTGAGAAGGCTGAAGGAGGATGTCCTTTCTGAGCTTCCTGAAAAAATGGAATCGATTGATTCTGTTGAGCTTCTGCCTGAGCAGAAAAAGTTATATGCTGCTTATTTGGCAAAACTGCGGGAGGACACTCTGAAGCATCTAAATAAAGATACAATCAGGAAAAACCGTATTAAAATTCTTGCCGGGTTGACCCGTTTGCGGCAAATTTGCTGCCATCCTGCTTTATTTGTTGACGGCTATAAAGGCAGTTCGGCTAAATTTGAACAGCTCAAGAGAATTATTGAAGAATCAAGGCTTTCAGGCAGAAGGGTGCTTATTTTTTCACAGTTTACAAAAATGCTTAATCTGATTGGAAGAGAGCTGGCGCTTGAGGGATTGCCATTTTTCTACCTTGATGGGCAAACACCTTCCGAGGAACGTGTCGAGGTTTGCCGCCGCTATAATGAAGGAGAGCGGGATTTTTTCCTTATTTCGCTGAAAGCTGGGGGAACAGGCCTCAATCTGACCGGTGCGGATACCGTCATATTATATGATTTGTGGTGGAATCCGGCGGTTGAGGAACAGGCAGCCGACCGGGCACACCGCATGGGCCAGACTAATACAGTCCAGGTCATCAAGCTTTTGGCCCGCGGCACGATTGAGGAAAAAATGAATGAACTGCAGGACAAAAAGAAAAACTTGATTGAAGAAATCATAAACTCCGATGAAAAATCTGCAAAGAGCCTGACGGAAGAGGATATACGGGAAATATTAATGATCTAAAAGGAGAATACAGATGTCGGAAAAACAAATCAAAGAGAGCGATATGCCAGAAAAGCTTGCAAAACCAGCAAGACGGGCACTTGAAGGCGCAGGCTATTTTCGGCTGGAGCAACTTGCGGGTGTTCCTGAAGAAGAAATAATGAAGCTGCATGGAATGGGGCCGAATGCAATAGAAAAACTCCGCAAGGCATTGGCTGAAAAGGGATTAGCATTTGCAGATGAATAACAATGGGCGCGTCTTAAATGATGCGCCAATTTTTGTGAAAAGCCGCGTCAGATTAAGGAGTTGTGCATAAACCATTAAGAGTGGTTCATAAATTTAAAAAGTTGTACGCAAAAGTAGAAAAGTGGTTCATAAAATTTGAAAGCGAGGATAAAAGTGTTTTTTTCTTTTGAAAAATACTCTTTTCTCGGTCAATACGTCTCGAATATCAGCTGAATTTTAAGATAAAGTTAAGAACATTCCAAATAAATAGCTGAACATGGAAGATAAATAGAGAAAATGCTAGATTAATCTCTCAACATGGTAGCTATTAAAAAAAATAGTTTAAATAAAGAAGGGGATTTACCAAATTTTAGAGAAAGGAATAATGATTTAAAATGTTTGGAGGTTATTTCCGATGTGTAAAGTGGTTTCGAAGGAATTTAAAGCAGTGGTTATGAGGAACAGGGGACATTTTAGAGATTATGCTGAATTGGTCCCTAAAGCCGCACAGCATTTCCTGAAGCGGGCACATGATATACCAAACAGTACAGGTGTTGAGGTTTCCATTTATGAACCTAAGAGAGATCCAACGCATAGAGAAGGAACCTTTTTCGTAGGCTGTTTAGTAAATGGCGATGCAGAGTCTTTGCCAGAAGGAATGGAGTACATACGAGCTGGGAATTCATACGCAACGATTAGAGGCAAGGTAACGGAAATGGGACAGTTGTACAGCGAATTGGACAAATGGATTGGAGAGCAGGGTTATCAATATGGCTCGCCTGAACATTATATTTTGGAAGTCTATTGCCCGGTGGAAAATGATACAGAGGATGTTGAAGTCTATATTCCTATCAAGAGTTCATAAATATGACCGCCCAGAGGATATCTCTGAGCGGTTTTTTGAAATTAAATTTCCTTGGACGAAATCGGGAGAAATAGCTTGATGCCCCTTTTATTGAACGGCAGCATTTTAAAATCAGCTATTAAATGGCTTATGTATCCTGCGAGGCAGGTATAGAAAACTCCATTGATTCCGAGGGATACTTCAAATTTTGAAGCGATGTAGCCAAAGAATATAACACCAACTATTGAATGGGTATAGCTGCGATGTGAAACGAATGAAGCGATTAAAATATAAATCCCAAACAATATCAGCCACAGTTCCTGGAGGGAGATCCCGCCTGCCAGGACGCCGATTCCAGTTATGGTCAGCATATGCTTTTGCCTGATGCGGGAGGAAATGGCGACCATACCAATTCCGATGGCTATGCCAAGCCATTTCTCTTTAGAGTTTCCTTCATAGAAACTGTAAATAATCATTAAAATTCCGATTAGCTGGGCAACTGTCCGTACCACTTCATGTGATAATGTGATCCGGTCACGAAGCTTTCCATCAATGTCCAGGTCGGGGATCAATCCTGACACTCCTCCTAAACCAACCAATAATAGTGTTGCGGAGGGGCTGGCATGAACAGTGTTCGCAACCACGTATCCTGCTGCTGCTCCGATTGCTGCATGGGCGGTACCATTCAAAATTTTTTCCACCTTTATGAGATATTTGCATTTTTTTCATGCTCTATTATTTTATAACAAAACATTTGTTCTGTTTAGTGTTTACTAGAATTTAGTGCTATTCTCCCAAGCAGTGCTTAATTATCTTGGGCAATCATGGCAGGGTTCATGGTATAATGAACAAATGAAACATACATAAGTTTGTAAGATGAAATGACGTTTTAATCGCAATGCAAGAATTTGTTTTTTTTAAAGGAAGGTATTTATGGCTGAGGAAAACATAACGAGGATTCATTTAGATGGCAAAGAATACATATTGATTGGAACAGCACACGTTTCAAAGCACAGTGCAGAACAGGTTAAAGAAGTAATTGAAGCAGAGCACCCGGACTCTGTTTGTGTAGAATTGGATGAGCAGAGGTATCAATCGATAACTGAGGGCAGCAAGTGGAAGGAAATGGACATCATCCAGGTTATTAAGGAGAAGAAAGCTTCCCTCCTTTTAATGAATTTGGCCATTTCTTCTTTTCAAAACCGGATGGCAGATCAATTTGGCATTAAGGCTGGACAGGAAATGATTCAGGGTATCGAATCAGCGAAAGAAACGGGAGCCAATCTCGTTCTGGCTGACCGCAATATCCAGATCACATTTGCACGGATTTGGGGAAATCTCGGTTTAAAGGGGAAGGCACTCCTGCTTAGCCAGGTGATCGCCAGCATCTTCAGCAAAGATACGATTTCAGAAGAAGAACTTGAAAAAATGAAAAACCAGGATACGATCAATGCGATTCTGAATGAGTTTACGGAATCTTTTCCCCGGTTAAAGACACCTTTAATTGACGAACGGGATCAGTATCTGGCGCAAAAAATTAAAGATGCACCAGGCGAAAAAATTGTTGCGGTATTAGGGGCAGCCCATGTACCGGGGATTAAAGAGGAAATTAAGAAAGAGCAGGATATGGCTCGATTGACTGCACGCCCGCCAAAATCCAATCTTCCTAAAATTATTGGATGGAGCATTCCTGTATTTATTTTGGCGATTATTGCTTACACTTTTTATGCCAATCCTTCTGCCGGATTTGCGCAGACGATCAGCTGGATTATTTGGAATGGCGCACTATCAGCCCTTGGAGCGGCCATTGCAATGGGGCATCCGCTTACGATTTTGACAGCCTTCGTGGCAGCGCCAATTACGTCATTGAACCCTCTGCTTGCAGCTGGCTGGTTTGCAGGCCTGACTCAAGCATATATACGCCGGCCCAGTGTACAGGATTTCGAAACTCTGTCAGAGGACGTTTTTAGTGTAAAAGGCTTTTGGCGGAACAAGGTCAGCCGCATTTTGCTGATTGTTGTGCTCTCGAATCTGGGAAGCTCTCTTGGTACTTTTATTGGCGGGGCAGATGTAATTAGGGTGTTTTTTGAGACCTTATAATTGTTTAAGGATGGGACCTTCGCGGTTTCATCCTTTTTTTATTTGTTAAAAAATATTGCTGCTGATTAAACCAGTATGATTAGGAAATACTATTTCAGACAAAATGGCAGGAGGGAAAGCAATGCCGAGCGTAAATAGTGAAGATAAACTTACAGCAGCTGAACTCGCAACCCTTTGGTCACAATATATTAATGACAGTTTATCCATTTGTGTCCTTCGTTATTTTTTAAGTCATGTAAAGGATAAAGAGATCCGTAAAGTACTTGAATATGCCCTTAATTTATCAGAGAGCCACATAAAAAAAATTAATGGATTTTTATCAAAAGAGAATCATCTCATCCCCATTGGTTTTACAGAAGACGATGTTAATTTGGATGCACCGTTATTATTTACGGATACTTATATGGGTGTATATATACATATCATGTCTATACATGGGGGAACCAGGTACACGGGTGCTTTGGGGAATTCAACCCGGAAGGACATAAGGAAATATATGATGCAGGTTATAAATGAAACCATGGAATTATATGATCGTTCGACAGATGTATTAATTAATAAAGGAATTATTGTAAAACCGCCGATTTTAAACAACCATATGGAAATTGATTTTGTAAAAAACCAAAGTTATTTAACTGGTTGGTTTGGAAAGCGTAGACCTATTAATGCAGTCGAAATCAGCGGGGTCTATCTGAACATGCAGAAAACAATGGGGAAAATTGTTTTAGAACTGGGATTCGGTCAAGCAGCGAAATCTAAAGATGTTCAAAAATATATGGAAAGAGGCAGACAACTTTGCTGCAAACACTTTGATATCCTATCTGTGATGTTACAGGAATCTCATTTAAATATTCCAAGAACATTTGAAGCGGAAGTAACTGATTCAACCATCCCTCCTTTTTCCGATAAACTTATGCTGTTTCATATATCAACCCTGCTGTCTTCGGCTATAGGCTATTATGGCGAAGCGATGTCTATGGCCCAGCGCAGGGATTTGTCGGCAAGTTACGCAAAAATGATCATAGAAATTGGAGTGTTAGCAGAAGACGGGATGAATCTATTAATAGAAAATGGCTGGTTTGAACAGCCTCCAATGGCTACAGACCATGAAGGTTTGTCAAAGAATAATTAAAGCTCGAGGGAGTAAAACACGTAGTTTTTGTAAGTCATAAAACGAGAATTGTTTGGGCAAACAGGTTAAATGAAATGGATCTGAGTAGTAAAGAGTAAAATTAAAAAGTGTTAGTTGCTCCTTAGGACAACTAACACTTTTTGTTTATCTGTCTGCAACAATTGCTTTTCTTTTATACAGCCACGATCCTAGAATGAAAGTAATGGTGCCCCAAATTACCATCACGCCAATTCCAAACCACAATGTGCCAGAAATAACACTTGTCTCATACACCATACTTTCTCTCAGGCCGTCCGCAAAATAGGTAAGCGGAAGTACATTAGAGACTGGCTGCAGCCATTCAGGCATGGTTTCAACCGGAAAAAACACACCGCTTAAAAACATCATAAGGAAGCTGACAATATTTGCAACGCCCATATAGGCTTCAGTCGTTTTGCTGAAAGAAGAAAAGAAGTATCCAAGGGCATTAAAGGACAAGGCTCCCATTAAGAAAACAACGACCAGACTAATAGGACTAATATAAAGATTGGCGCCGAAGATCAGAACACCAATTAACGATAGCAAGATGATTTGTATAATACTGAACAGCAATCTCATAACCATGTCGCTTAACCCAAATATGCCCATGTTTGCAGGAGTCATCCGCAGCCTTTTGATTAATCCTTTTCTTCGCATTTCTACCAGATCAACCATTCCGAACATACCGCCTTGAGCAATCGATAAAGCAATCATGCCGGTTAATAGAAAATCTGTATAATCTAATTCATTGCTCCCAGATGAAACAGATTTGTATTGTAATTCAAAAGAAGGCTCTGCACCGGCCGCAAATAAATTAGCCTGCTGTACAAATTTATCCAGAATGCCTGAAACCGCCTGAACTGCTGCACCTTGTTCATCCTCTTTATTTACAATAAGCAAAACAGAAGAGGCATCTGCTGATTCAGGCAAGATAATGGCTGCATCCACCTCCTGTCCTTTTACCCATTCCTCTGCTTTCTCCCTGCTGACAGGCGTGCCAGTTTTCACGTCAAATACCGGAAGTCCGCTGATTTGCGTAAACAGCATTTCCGAAGCAGGGTTCGGATTTGGATCGACAATGGCAATTTCTGATTGAAACTCTTCATCTGAATTTCCGCTAAAGATCACCATAAAGATAACCATCAGGATGACTGGAAAAAATATACCCCAAAACCACGCCTGTTTTTCACGGAGTGTCAATTTTAATTGAGCGGAAAGCATCATTTTAAATTGATGAAAATGTTTAATTTTAATCCCTCCATTCCTTGCCTGTAAAAGCAATAAATACATCTTCAAGGCTCATTTCCCGAATGGAGACCTGCTCCACCTGATATGCTTTCTCCTTGTTGAATTTGAACAAATCCAATAGTGTATCCTCCGGTTTTACGGCCCAGACTTTCAGGGATGTACCTTCACGCTCGGTTCTTGCGACAGACTCCAGGTTCCTGGAAAAGTGGTCAGCTTCCTCTGCAGCATTCTCGCCATCCAGGAATGATAATCTTATTTCGCGTTCATTTGTAAGTTTCTCAATAAGAGCAGAAGGAGAGTCAAGAGTGATAATGTTTCCCTGGTCCACGATGCATACACGATCACTTAATTTTTCGGCTTCTTCCATATAATGAGTGGTTAGAATGGTGGTCTTGCCTAATTGCTTCAGGTGAAGAATTATATCCCAAATATTTCGGCGTGCCTGAGGATCCAGGCCGGTTGTCGGTTCATCGAGAAAAATAATTTCCGGATCACTGATCAGCGCAAGGCCTATCGCCAGCCTTTGCCGCTGGCCGCCGGAAAGCTTTTTCACCTGATTTTTACGATGGTCAGTAAGGTTAATGATCTCGAGAATGTCGTCCGTTGGCCGTGCATGATCATAAAAAGAAGCAAAAAGATTCAGGTTTTCTTCAGGTGTTAATAAATCAAACATGGCGCTCGATTGGGGCTGGACGCCAATCTTCTTCTTGATGGCAACAGCGTTTTTACTCCAGCTGAGATCCCCAAAATGAATTTCACCATCATCTGGCGAAACCAAGCCTTCAATCATTTCCAATGTTGTCGTTTTGCCTGCACCGTTTGGACCGATAATCGTAAACACTTCCCCAGTGTTCACCGAAAAACTGATGTCCTGCACAGCCCGTATTGTACCGAACGACTTTTGCAGATTCCTCACTTCTAAAACCGTCATCATGCTTCCTCACTTTCATGGCGCTTCTGGGTCGGGTGAATGAGCTGAGTAGAATGTGCACCATCTAAAAAATTAGTAATCTTATATTTAATACGTTGCTTACTTTGAAAAAATTCATTTTCCAAATAAACTTAATAAATAGCTAATGACTAATTGAGTAATATTCGGAAGAATGTCAGATAAAGGCTCGGATTAACGATGAAATGTAGATGGGACCTTCAAGGATGTTCATTAAAGAGGCAGAGGGAAGGACCTTTCTAGATGATCGAGGTGCAAATGAGTGTGAACCATTTCCAAGTAACTCTTAGGACGGTCGCTTTTTAGAATCTGTTGGCGTATAATGAATCTATAGAAACAATTTCCTTAACTTTTTTCATCCGATTCTATAGGAGGCTGAGTGTATCATGAAAAATGAACAAATGTTGCCAACCCATATAACGTTTAAATCGAAGAAAGCCATAAAAAATGGAGAAGTGATTCGAACTGCGCTATTCGCAAGATTTAAGGTTACTGAAGTCGAGACAGAGTTTAAGGAAAAATATTATTTCATTTTCTACAAAAACAATCTCATCTATGGTGACCTGCTTGAACATATAGAAGAAGGCACCTTCATAGAGAAAGCGATGGAAGAAGGAATTGTATTAGAAAGAAATCATCCCTTTATATCCGTTCTAAATCAAGCCTCACCATTAACCATCCCTGCAAAAAATAAGCTCTTCTTAATGCTTCAACGTAATTATTCCCTCCTCGAAATACCGTGCATAACTGCTGCTCTCGATTCTTTTTTTTCAAAAGGCCAGCTTGGTCAAACCATCGAAAAAATCTTTTTCCACTTTAGAAGAAACGGCAGTTTTTTAAAGGCCTTTCAATCCATTCGTATATTGTCTGAGCTTTCACCTTCCTTAGTAACTGTGGGCGATATCCTCAATACCCGTGAGTTTAGTTCATATGCAAATTTCTACAGCACTTCACCCATTTCAGCCATTGATCAAAAGGATCCCTTATACACAGAATTTTACTGCTTCGCAAAACGCAAACATCCAGATCACCATAAAATGCTCGAAACCCTGCTGAAAAATCAGGAACGATATGCAGACTGGCTGCTGGTTTGGATGGAAGATAAAAAGCACCTTACACCAGAGTCAGCTAGAAGCAATACGGATCTTGCGCTTCACTACATACCGGTGGAGAATTGGATCCTTGCTTTATCAGAGGCAAACATAAATCCATATCAAGGGGTACAGCAATCTCTTGGGTTTATTGAAGACTTGATCAGTGATGGACAATTGGAGAAAGCGGCCATTTATTTGTTCCCATTTATTGAGGATCTTCCGGCAGAATATAATAAGATTCTAAATGAGCTGAGAAAACACCTGGATGCCCAATTTGTCGCATCCCATTTGGATGAATTTCTGCTTCTCCTCGAGCAGATTGACCAGGAAGATGATCCGATGCAAACGGAACAGCGGATTTTGCAGTTGATTGCTAAGCTGATGGAAGGACATGATGTATCGGCTGTATCTGATAAATTAAAGCCGATCTCCGAAAAGTTTCCGAACAGTCTGGCCATCCGAAAAATCAATAAAATGGCAGCAATATTGGAGGATCCCGACCGAATGATGGAATTAGGCCAATATTATGCAGAGTTTAGCCAGTATGATCAAGCTATCGAATGCTTCTTTTGGGAAATGGAACTTAAACCAACTGACCCAAACCCTGTATGGCAATTATGCAAAATGTATCAGCACAAAGGGTTGGTCCAAGAGGCCTCAGCCTATCAGCAAATTTACACTCAATTAAGAAGCAACGGGGAAACAGGGTGAAAGAGGGAAAGTTTCATTATGCTCATAATCTGAGAAGAAAAATTTCCTGATTTTTGCTCCTACTATTAAAATTTCTTAAAAATACCCATAAAATAAAGTTTCGCTCATAAAATGAAGATTTCGCTCAAAATTTAGGATTTCGCCATAAAATGAAAATTCCGCTTCGCCCATAATATAAATTTTTACTCATAAATCCTGTCAGTTGTTTATTAAATAAACAATTTCGCCGATAAAACTTGTTTTTCTTCCATAAACCTGTTTTCATAAGAGGAAAGTTATTCATAATGGGGAGATGTGTTAATGAAAACAGAAAAAGAAAAAATGCTTGCCGGCGAAATGTATGATCCTGCAGATCCGGAACTATTAAAACAACGTGAAAATGCAAGGCGACTGGTTAGGCTGATCAACCAAACAACAGAGATAGAAGGAGATAAACGGATCGGCCTGCTAAAAGAATTGTTTGGATCAACAGGTGATAATCTTTTTCTGGAGCCTACCTTTCGATGTGACTACGGCTACAATATCCACGTGGGCGAAAACTTTTTTGCCAACTTCGAATGTGTCATTCTTGATGTATGCGAGGTAAGGATTGGAAACAATTGCATGCTTGCTCCGGGCGTACATATTTATACGGCTGCTCATCCGCTTAATCCGACTGAACGAAATTCCGGAAGGGAATTTGGGAAGCCTGTGACAATCGGAAACAATGTCTGGATTGGCGGGGGAGCCATCATCAATCCTGGAGTGAATATAGGGGACAATGTGGTTATTGCATCTGGTGCAGTCGTCACCAAAGATGTTCCTGAGAATGTGGTTGTAGGCGGCAACCCTGCAAAAATAATGAAAAGTATTGAGATTGATTAAGAATAAAGTGCTTTATTTCTTAGGAGGTAAAGCTTTTTTTATGGAAACTAATCTATTCTAGCAGAAGGTTTTTTCTGGAGAATATTGAATACAAATAATGATTTGGTTTCTTGCACATTTGAAAACATGAACACATATTGGGCAAGCCGCATTCAGAAATTCGAGAAATCAATTGAGCAGCTGAAGTATTTGCCAGCTAGTTTGATAGATGAAGAAATTGAATGGACTGTACTCGGTTTGCTGCGCCAATTTTACACATTAAGAGAAAACAATATTATTTCTAACTTGGTGCAGGAGAGTACGCCTTGCAGCATATGCCGGAAGAATGCATGGAATTATCCGGGAAGCGATTAATATCCGGGACAGGGGTCAAGGAAAAATTCTTCGACTCAAAGGTGAACCGAATAAATGAAACTATTAGATTCTCAAACTATATTTTTAGTCAATCAGCCGCCATAATAATATGAAAACTGCCTGGCCAGACAGCTTTCTAGAAAAAGAACTTAAATAGAGAAAGACTCATTATTAGAAATAAAACAATCGAACCGCAAAAAATACCCACCATTTGTCTTCCTGCTTTTTGTTTTATCCGTAAGTATTCTGTATAAGTGATTTCACCTTTTGCAAACATGAGACCTGTTTCATTTGGTTCAATCATATAATGAATTCCATCAGAAGCCTCCAGTATCACTGATGAAATCAAAGGCAAACGCTCTAATGCAACCGTACCAGGGTCATTTATGGGAATTACATTCCCAGCAAAATTGACTTTTATAATTTTGTATTTTGTTTGTTTTCTCATGTCTTCATAAATATTAATGGCATGATGTTCAATTGCATTTGTGGAAACGCACAATTTTATCACCTCATTTTAATTAATTATATTTTAAAAATATGCAGAGGTGAATCGTTAATATTGAGGAGATATTTGAAGAAAATATGGAATAGGTTAAAAAAGAATGAGCTGCTCTAGAAGAGATAGCTCATTTACATAACTTTATTTAGGTCAATTTCATCGGAGTATCTAAATCATAAGAATCACGGTAGGACCGATAGGATACAAATTGTTTTCCGTGGGAAGATCCATCCAGCTGCAAGATGCGGTCATTGTTGGTTTCCATATAAAGTAAATCCTCATTCACTTTTAGCCGATAGAATGTGTAGGTGTTTCCGAGCAGCTCTTTTTTGGATATTTGTGTGTCAGGATGCTGTTGAATGAATTCAGCCAGCTGCTTAACTGAAACAGAAGGGATATCTGCCATTTCAAAGAACTTTCCTTTTAAATTGGTTTTTATTTTGCTAACTGCGTTCATAGCCTTGTCTTTGTATTTGTTTTTAGACATATGGTCACTCCTTGTTAGTGAGATTATTAAGCATAATTCCCATTTGTTAAAAGAATAAACAATATTGAGAAAGACGCGTCAAAATATTTCTGCTTGTTGTAAATTTAAGGTTTGTTATTTGAATTATATTTTAAAGGAAGTGCACGTTTTGTCTAATCAAATGAACCATTTAAGGTCTGATTGCGAAAATTGCTTTGGACTGTGCTGTGTAGCTTTGCCTTTTGCAAAATCCGCCGACTTTGCAATTAATAAGGAAGGAGGCATACCTTGCCCCAATCTGGAGTCTGATAATCGCTGCCGTATACATAGTAAACTTCGAAATAAGGGGTTTAAAGGCTGCACCTCTTATGAATGCTTTGGAGCTGGCCAAAAGGTCTCTCAAGATACTTTTGAAGGAAGAGACTGGCGCGACCATCCCAAGCTGGCCAAGGAAATGTTTGAAGTTTTTCCGGTAATGCAGCAGCTTCATGAAATGCTTTGCTATTTAACAGAGGCACTGCGCTTAGAATCAGCTCGGCCAATCCATAGTGAATTGAGAGTTGCTCAGGAAAAAACAGACTCTCTAACGAATTTGGAACCACACTTAATTATTGGCCTGGATGTTTCTGTCCATAGAGCAGTTGTGAATGATCTGCTTTTAAAAGCAAGTCAACTGGTTAGGTTTAATTCGGCTAGCGGAAAAATAAATGAGAAAAAGAAAAAAGAAGACTTTATAGGTGCGAAGCTACGAGGATCCGACCTTCGTAGAGCCAATTTAAGAGGAGCATTGTTTATTGCTGCGGATTTGAGAAAAGCGGATATGAGATATGCTGATCTTATTGGAGCAGACTTTAGAGAGGCAGATTTAAGCGGAGCGAATCTAACGGGCAGCATTTTTTTGACACAGTCACAGGTGAACTCAGCCAATGGTGATGTTCATACTAATTTGCCCGAATCTTTAAGGATGCCTGGCCATTGGGTTAAATAAAAATAGAAAGAGAGACAAAAATGACTCAAAATGGAATTGTGCTCGTTGCAAGTGTAACAATATTGAGGGACAGGAAAGTGTTAATGATAAAAGAGAATAAACCAACGGCGCTGAATAAGTGGAACTTCCCATCCGGCCGGATAGAAAGAGGGGAAGATATTCTTACAGCTGCATGCAGAGAAGCAAAAGAAGAAACTGGATTCGAAGTGAAGCTGACCCAATCGACAGGTCTCTATCGTTTTATCAGCAGCACCAATCATCAAGTCATACTATTTCATTTTACTGGTGAAATTATTGGCGGCTCTTTGAAGCTGGAGGAGGAAGAGATTGCAGACAGTAAATGGGTACCGCTTTGCGAGGTTTGGAGTTTTGAAGACAAGGAACTTCGTAATCCCGAAGTGATAAAACAGATTATGAATGCTGTAATAGATGATAAATATTACCCTTTAGAAATTTATAAAGAGAAATTAATCTATTGAAAGAAAAGGAATTTTCAGGAATTTTGTCGAATTAATACCCTATTGAATAATATAGGGTGATTTATAGATGGAATTTAAGATAAAGCACGAATTTTTTAATAATGCCATTTCAAATGTAAGTAAAGCGGTATCCTCAAAAACGCCCTTTCCCATTTTAACGGGCATTAAAGTTGCCGCAGAAGAAGATTGTTTAACACTTACCGGTAGCAATTCGGATATTTTTATAGAAAAAATCATTCCAGCAGTCATTGATGGAGTGAAAGTCCTGGAGGTTTTTGAGTCCGGAAATGCTGTCATAACAGCAAAATTTTTAAGTGAAATTGTAAAAAAAATGCCGAGTGACATCCATATTAAAGTAGACGAAGAGCAGCACATGACAATCACATCAGACGACATTCTTACAAACCTAAATGGCTTCCCCTCTGAAGAGTATCCAAAGCTTCCGCAAATGGAACACGCCGAGCATATTAAAATCCCAGCTATAAAATTAATGGAAATAATAAAGCAAACCGCTTTTGCTGCATCCAAGAATGAATCAAGGCCTGTCCTGACAGGTGTCCATATGTCTTTTAAGGAAAACCGCTTTTCGTGTGCTGCAACCAATTCACATCGTTTGGCATTAAGAGAAACTGAGATTGATTGCAATATCACTGGCTCTTTTATTGTTCCAGGCTCCAGCCTCAATCAACTCGCCAAGTTAATGAATCATGAAGCCGGTGTAATACATATATTTTTAACAGATAGCTATATTGTCTTTAAGGCTGAAACCATTTTACTTTACTCACGCCTGATTGAAGGCAGGTATCCGAATGTTTCCGGCCTTATTCCCCAGGAGGCAACGACGGTTATTACATTGAATACCAATCAGCTTTTAAATGGGATTGATCGGGCAACTCTGTTTGCGGGTGAATGGAAAAATAATAATGTTCATTTGGAGGTCAAAGAGGACTCAAAATTAAGAATTTCCTCTAATTCTTCGGCAATAGGGTATATTGAAGAAACTCAAAAGATAAATGATATTAGCGGTGAAAAAGAGTTATCCATTTCACTGGATGGAACCTTTTTAATGGAAGCTTTGAAGACAATCCAGGAAGATGAAGTTCGATTAAGCTTTGGCAGTTCAATGAGGCCGGTTTTGATTAAGCCGGTCGGAAATGATTTCTATTTGCATCTTATTTCCCCAGTGCGAACTAACTAATAAAGGAGGTCCCAAATGAAACGGATATTATTATTGAGTTTTCTTGCATTCCTGACTGTTGCTTTAGCTTTTAAGGGTTTGGATTTATGGTCTCTCGGAACCAATGTGGATGGAAATGGCATAGGAATTCACTTTTTGGGCTTTGAAATTAATGACAGAGTTCCTAAGGCCAGTATTCCTGTTTATGCCATTGGGTTTCTTGCATCGAGTTTGGTGACGCTGCTGACTGGGATCGTTTTGACCGGCGTAAAATTTAGAGGATTCGAAAATGAATCATACTAAACTGCTGCTTCTTATAGCACTCGCAGTTTTATTTGCAACAGGGGGTTGGGTATATAAATATGTTACGAATGAAACCTATGAAGGAATGAGTATTATTCCGGAAGATCATGAGGATATTCCCTTATTTAATGGGCTGAAGCCTAGACGCGCCGATTATGTGATTGAGGGAGACCATTGGGAGGACATTTACGCCTTTTATATGAAGGAGCTTCCGGGTAAAGGGTGGAAGCTTAGACACAAAGGTTCAGCAATGGATGATAATGATCCAGGGAATAATTGGGGTGGTTTTATGTCAACCTGGACAAAGGATGGCTTTGAAGGAGAGCTCTCCCTTTCTGCCGGTTATTTTCAAGCCGAAAACGTAACGGAGGTAAGGTTTGACCAGCATATTCCGCCGAAAATCACATCGTGGATAGATAAACCACCTGCAAGTCTTTGTGTATATGCAAACCCAGCTGAAGAAAACTGTACGCCCCTTGAAGATAAAGATGATATCGAAAATATTGTTCATTTTATAGATGAAATTGCGTACGAAACCAGCCAATTTAAACAGCAAAAACAATATGGGATCATTGAATTCTTAAATGATTTAGGGGAGACTTATTTTAGTGTAAAAGTCACTCAAAAGAAGGCCAGATTCTTTTCCTTGAATCTGAGAAAGGTAAAAAGGAAATGAAGCCTGAAAGTGAATTCTTCCAGTGGACGAAACTTGAACATTTAATTAAATAAGCAAGTTCAAAAGGGACTTTTAAAAAAGTCCTTTTTATATTGGGCTCCCACATTAAGTTTCACAGATAAAAGATAGCCTTAGAATTCAAATTTTTTAAAGGCCTAACCACTAGTACCACACTAGCAAAGATAGATGAAGATCAGTGTTTTTTTATGTCTTTCAAATACAAGTCTATTTTTCCAAATCCATCCATTATAAAATTGAACCGATGCACAAAAACTTAAGAAATGCGCTTTCAATCTTAAGAAATTCTTAAGATTTCTATTACTTTAATGTTAAGATTTTACGTTTAGTATAAAAATATGAAAACGAGCTGCTGGAAAGTAGGGGGATTATGGATCATTATAATGTGCTTGTTGTTGATGATGAAAAAGAGATAAGGGATGCAATAGAGATTTATCTTAAAAATGAGGGCATTACTGTGCTGAAAGCGAAGGATGGAATTGAAGCACTGGAAATTTTGAATGAGCAGCAGGTGCATCTGATTATATTGGATGTGATGATGCCGAAGCTGGACGGAATTTCGGCTACCTATAAGATTCGCGAGAAGAAGAACATCCCGATCATCATTCTGAGCGCCAAGAGCGAGGATACGGACAAGATTTTGGGCTTGCAGGTAGGGGCTGATGATTATGTCACCAAGCCATTCAATCCGATGGAGCTTGTTGCCCGGGTAAAATCGCAGCTGAGAAGATATGTGACTTTTGGTACCTTTGAAGGCATCAAAAAGGTGATTGACTTAAATGGCCTCATGCTTGATAAGGAAGCAAAAGAAGTGTCAATCAATGGAGAACCGGTGAAGCTGACACCGATTGAATATAAGATCGTCGGATTGCTGATGACGAATGCTGGACGTGTTTTTTCTATAAATGAAATTTATGAGCGGGTCTGGAACGAGCCTTGTTATAACGCGGAAAATACAGTTGCGGTGCACATCCGTAAAATTCGTGAAAAAATTGAAATCGATCCGAAAAATCCAAGATATTTAAAGGTGGTGTGGGGCATTGGATACAAGATGGAAAAATAGATGGATTATTGCCATTATAACGCTTTTATTTGCTTATGGTGTGAGCGGCGTTTCATCTCTATTAATTAATGGCCAAGAATATAAGAACCCTGACTATTTCCACACAGCTGAGTTTAGAAGTGATTTGGATCAGTATGCCGGATACCTGGAAATGTTTGAACTGAATAACGTCACACTGGAGGAAGCCAAGAAAGCAATCAAGGTTACGGAAGAGGACATTGAGGAGCACCGCTATAGATATGGGAGCCTTCCTGCACAAATAGATAATATTAAAGCCCAATATGAACCAAGGATTCAGGAGGCAGAGGCTGCTGAAGATAGTGAATTGGCACAAAACATAACGGATCAAATGAATAAAAAAATACAGGACATTTCAAAAAACTTTGAGAGTGATGAACACGTACGTCCTAAAGTAGTGAAAGAAAAAGAAGAAAAATTAGAAGAATTCTTCAAAGAAAAAGAACGATTACGGGATCAGTACGATTTTTATGAGAAATCATTTACCTATTATTTTGAGGATACTTCTACAGGCGATGTATACACAAATTTAACTTTGTCTAAAGATGAGTCACCGGAAGAGGTGATGAAAATGGAGATGCTTTATCTTACGGATTACACTATGGACAAAGATTATAGCTACCACTTTATAATGGGGGGATATGAAGATATTACGGAGTCACTGGTAGAATCCGAATCAGGCTACTTTAAAGGTCAAATTGGCCTGGCCAATAATCTTCCCGATACAAATATGTTTGTTGATCAAAACAATCATTTCAAACAAAAACAGATTGTATTATTCGTTTATACCGGCACAGCTGTTCTGGCATTGCTCATTGCGTTGATTGCTGGCAGAAGGTCGAAGGCGCTGTCTGCTGAAATAAAGAGGTGGGATCCTTTATATAATAAGCTGCCAATTGATTTGCGAATAGTCTTTTTAGGTTTTGCTGCTATAGGCAGTATATTATCGTACTTTCTATTAAATGATTTCCTTATGGATTCCTACGAAATTTCATCACATGCAATAGAATTGATCATTGTCCTGCTTGGTGCCTCGGTTCTAAGCGGACTAACGTTTGTACAGCTGAAATATATCGCTGGTGAGTTTAAAAACTGGGATAATGCAAAGGCTGTTTTGAAAAAAAGTCTGGTTTACAAACTGTGGATTCTGCTTAGAAACATAGCAAAGAAGACTGCCAATAGCCTGCATGAAGCCTTTTTAAACCGAAGTACAGGCACTCAGCTATTTCTTATGCTCGGGTTGATTTTCGGGTTGGGAATGGGCTCGATCATCATGTTGTTTCATCCGCTGTTTGCGCTTTTTTACCTGATGTTTCTAGCCTTCATTGGCATACCGCTGGTTATGGCGCTGGTAAAACGCATCGGCTATTTCAACCGAATTCTTGAGACGACGAATGAACTGGCTTCCGGACATATGGGACAGGATTTGCCGATTAATGGGAAAAATGTGCTGGCGACACTTGCCGGCAATATCAATGTCCTTAAACAAGGTGTAAAAACTTCCCTTAGTGAGCAGGCAAAGAGTGAGCGGCTGAAAACGGAACTTATTACAAATGTAAGCCATGATTTAAGGACACCATTAACTTCTATTATCACGTATACCGAGCTTCTAAAATCAGGCGAGGTTTCTGGAGAGGACCGATCAGCTTATCTGGAGATTATTGACCGCAAATCTAAGCGGTTAAAAGTATTAATTGATGATTTATTCGAAGTTTCAAAGATGGCGAGCGGGAATATTGAGCTGAGAAAGGAAAAAGTTGATCTCGTACAATTGCTGCAGCAGGCACTCGCTGAGCATGATAACGCGATCAGTGAATCCAATCTACATTTCCGTGTCACAAACCCTGGAGTACCGCTATTCGCCCGTGTAGACGGTCAGAGGCTTTGGCGCGTTTTTGATAATTTAATAGGCAATATCCTGAAGTACTCATTGGAGAATTCCCGCGTTTATATTGCGATTGCTGCGGTTAAAGGCCAGGCCGTCATTACGTTTAAAAATATTTCAAAATACGAGTTGAACGACCAGAGTGAAGAGCTATTTGAGCGGTTCAAGCGAGGCGATAAGTCCCGCCACACCGATGGTTCAGGTCTCGGACTTGCCATAGCGAAATCGATTGTCGACCTCCATGAGGGAAGTCTGGATATTGATACAGATGGTGATTTATTCAAGGTCTCCATTTCACTGAATTTAGAGGAGTAAATGAAGATGAACAAGATTGATTTTTCAGCGCTTTACAGCTTGCATTATAAACGCCTTTTTCATATAAGCTTTTCTATCACAAGAGACTCATATCTGGCAGAGGATGTCGTACAAGAGACTTTTATAAAAGCAATGAAAAAAGCTGAAACAATACAGGACAATCAGAAAGTAGGAGCATGGCTCGCTGTCATTGCCGGGAGGACTGCCCTTGATTTTGTAAGAAAAGAAAAGAGGAAGACCGCCATCCCGATGGACCAGGAAATGATTGAATGCCTGGGGAAAAAAACAATGCAAAACGTCGAGCAGGAAGTGCAGTCAGGGTTTATGGCCGAAGAAATCAACTCGGCAATAAGACAGCTGACACGAGACTATCAGGATGTCCTTTTCCTAAAGCTGGACCAGGGATTAAAAGAGCAAGAAATTGCAAGCATTCTGAACCTCAAGCCATCAACCGTTAAAACAAGGATTTTTAGGGCGAGGAAGCAGTTGAAAATGATGGTGCAGATGAGTGCATAGATATTGAAAAAAGGAGAGCAGACCATCCGGAAAAGGAGGAATGCTCTCCTTTTTGTATTGAAAAGACTCTTTTTATTGCTTATAACCATTTATCCTTACTAATCTGCATTATAGCTCATCCCCTTAACCTAGGCTGAAATAATAGTTTACCAATTTTAAAATAGGGGAAAGCCTTTCATAGAATAGAGGAGGTGCTTTTATGGAAAAATACCAAAGTTCTTCAAATCAGCAAGATTGCCAATGGGCAGTGAACGAACAAGCAGCAAACCAAGAGGCAAACCCTTTAAACGAGGTAGTGGTTAACAAAGAAACGATACTTGCAAATGAAACCGGTGTACACAATGAAAATTCATCTACTGTACACAATGAAACCTCGTCCGCCAGCCAATCACGAAACTATCTCCTTCCCGGAATTGTCATTGGAAGTATTTTAGGAGCAGCAATGGCCCTTCGTAATCCTCAAACGCGGAAGAAGGTTACTGACACCGCTGCAAACCTAAAAGAAAATCCTAAGGAAACGATGGAAGATATGACACAGCGATTTAAAAATGCTTCATTTTCATTTAAGGAAGCCATGTCAGAAGCTAATGCGATCTTCACCATGGTCAATGACCAGCTTTTGAAAAACAAGGGATCCAATTCGATCACTGGCAATTTGGCAAATACCGCGAATTTAGTAAATGTAGCTTCAGAAGCAAAAGAGAAGTTAAAAGAGGCTGCAGCAAATCTGTCTGAAGCCGGTAGAGCACTTTCTTCATCCCCTTCCCAGACGACTGCTTCGGGAAGCAGGACTAGCGATACAGGTCAATAAATGCAAAAAGGAGCAATTTTATAATTGCTCCTTTTTTAATAGCTCAAGCGTCTGCCCGGGTTCATTCTGGGACTGGACCTTGAATGCAGTCAATAATCCGTCCCTAGTCTCTCCAACATGGACGTAATACAGAGTGGCTGCGGAAGAAATTGAGTATTGGCAAGCTGATAAAAAATCGAAACATATTAGGTAAAGGTATAAACTTGAAGGAGAAAAGTGGATAAAACAATTATTATGGGGCTTAATATAGCAGGTTTATCACTATTTTTATAGGGGCAGGCTTTTTTTACTTGAGTATCCCTATTTTAAAAAAATTCATCAATCATTTAGATTTTTTAACTGCATTATAAGAATTATTAAATCTATCCCTGTTAAAGCCATATCCCTGCATAGATGTTCTTAACAAGGGCAAAATAGTAAAAAAATTTCTCCTATATTAGGAAAAAGGAATTGCTTATGATAGGTCTAATTGTTTCAATCTTCATATTCAATCTGATTGCATTTAAAACGAATAAAAGACTAACACCTGCACAAATTGTGCAAATTTGGACGTTCACAGCTGGCTTTCAATTGCTGTTTGATATGATTGTGGAGTTTAAATACGAAAGCTATTGGTATTTTGAACCAGGTGTTGAGTGGATGGGATTGCTTCCCCGGACAGTATTGATTCCACCAGTAAATATAATATTTTTAAATGGGTATCCCTATTCTAAGGGTATTTTAAAAAAACTAGCTTACATGTTGTTATTTGTAATATGCATTTTACTATATGAGAAAGCTACAATGCTTCCTGAGCCTTGGGGATATTTCCATTATGGGTCTTGGAAGATCTGGTACTCGGCTATTGTGGATCCTATTCTATTATTGGTTCTGCTGGGATTCTATAAGTGGATTATCTGGCTGGAAACGAAAGGGATACAAAAGAAACATGACAGCAAAAAGAAATCCTTTTGAATCATACCCGCGAAACGAAGGCTGATTGTATTTCAAACTACTTTTTAAAAACGCTGAAAGATGATGACATACTTAAACTTTATAAAACTGCACTCCATTACTCCCAAAATCAAATAAAGGTTTTACGTGATTTATTTCAAAAAGAATTTCCGGTTCCTCAAGGTTTTACAGGTAAGGATTTTAACTTGAAAGCACAGCCTTTATTCCACCGATCTTTACAGTTTGTTCTATTTATATAGCATGCCTATGCATGGCGCTCAGGATACAGCTGCCGATATGATGATAGCAGCTGCAATCTCCTATTAAGGTTCAGCGCGTTTTTCAAGAAAAGAGCAGATAGGTAAAGAAGGGGAAAAATTACTTATGACCATGGGCTTTTTTTAGAAAGCTCTCATACATATTTTTATCGTTTAGGATTCTGGAAATAATGAGAGTAAAACGATCTCTGCTTTCAAAAATATGATAACTATCAGTAAGGTCTTTTATTGCTAAAAATGTTTTGGTTACAAGCTTGTGAGTATTTTCAATAACATGATGGGGAATCGTTCTGCCTGTTAGTTTTGCCCGCTTCTCGGCACGTTTTATGGCAAGAGACAAGGGTGTACCCAATACATATAAATGAATTTCATAGCCTTCCTGCCGGAGTTTTCGAACTAAATGCTTATATTTCTTTGGATTAGCAAGTGTCCCTTCGTAAATAAAGGAAACTTGCTTCATTATTAAACTTTCAACTAACATATTCCTGATGTCGCATGATTCTTTGTGCACGAAAGAAGCTGCTTTTTTAGGACAAGATCGTTTTAGCTGCTCATATTCAGGTATGAAATTTTTAATAATATCCAGGTCTACCGTTAGGAAATTACATTTATATTGTTTGGTTTTTTCCATTACGATTGTGTCCCTTAGAGTTGTTTTTCCAGTGGCAGTCCCTCCACCGATCAAAAAAACAACGGGCTTTTGTGCCTCCTTAAAAGATTTAGTCCCTTTCATAAGGTCTTTAATTATTTTTAAATGTAAGCTCCTGCGATGGGGGTCGTATTTGTTAGTCGGTAAACTATAAATTTCTTTCATGTCTTTTTCAAATTTTTCATATCTGGCTGACCTGTTATGATAAAACCTCCTTGCATCACGGATTACTGCATTACGGATCAGTTTCATAAAATTCATTTATCATCACCACTATAGAAATATGCTCTACTATGCCTTTTAATGTTATTCTAAGATGTTGACAGGTTTTTCTAAAACAAAAGGTAAAAGGAGCTTGATTATATTGTCAAAAGTCACCCCATTTTTTAATGTTCCAGGGAAATTAGGAAGAAGCCATGAACTTTTACACTTCTTTGATTGAGGATTCAGAGATAACAAGCATCACTCGTTACGGAGCAAATGGACCAGGTGAATAGGGTAGTGTGATGAATGCAACCTTTTTATTAAAAAGGGCAGGAGTTTATGTGCATTGATAGCAATGTGAAACATGAATTTACGTTTACCCCATCATTTTCTATTTATATCACATGCGATACAGAGGAGGAAATTGACCAACCTATATAAGAACTTAATAGCTGGCGGCAGTCCTTTCATGCCGTTTGATGATTATTCATTTTGTAAGAAGTTTGGCTGGATCGTAGATAAGTTCGGTGTATCGTGGCAGCTTAACCTTCCAAAATTAAAAAAATGCTATAAACTGCCCTGCTTTAAATTTATGCATGTTGCCTATGTGTTTATTTTTTTGATTTTACAAAAACAGAAATGGATTAATTAGAATATCCATTAGCATATAAGAATATTGGAGATGATTTTAATGAGTAAAGCAAAAGCCAAGAGCGGAACAGGCAGAGGAACAGGAAAGAAGGGCTGGAATCGTTGGCAAAAGAGTGCAAACAAAGCCAAAAGTGCGAAACCCTATAAAAGCAAGGGTGTAAAACATGGGGAAAGCACAAAGTCGCCAAGTAGTGGTTATGATGACAGCTTGGATAAAAAGTAATTGCTGATAAATACATGCCCAAAACAAGCCAGGAATTAATTGGCTGGAAAATTACACCTCAAGCAATCCTATAAAAATCAGTACCATAACTGTCTACTTTAAATCTTATAGAATTGCTATAATAATATAGACTTGCGCAGCGGAGGTGAATACAACATGAGCTGGTTTATAGCAGCGTTACGAAAAACATTTAATTTCAGCGGAAGGTCCAGACGAAAAGAGTACTGGATGTTTATACTGTTTACGTTTATTATTTCAGTCATTCTTACGATTTTGGAGATGGCTCTTGGACTGGAGTTTAACGAAAATTTTGGGATCTTAACAACCCTATTTTCTCTTATCCTTTTAATTCCGAGTCTTTCCGTAACAGTTCGCAGACTTCACGATACTGGAAAGAGCGGCTGGTGGATTTTAATATCTCTGATTCCTTTAATCGGGGGAATTGTTATCTTGATCTTTACTTTAAAGGACAGCGAGCCGGGCTCGAATAAGTACGGTCCAAATCCGAAAAAAGCTGCAATTTAATAAAAATCCTGGCCATCCATGTGGCTGGGATTTTTATTTTTATGAAACTTATTTAACAAAGTATTCGTATTAAAAGGTGAGCTTAATTTTTATATAAAAGGATTTATCCAGATTTAGATGAAATAACGCAAATTTCATCTGCTAATGAGTATGTATACCGGTTACAGAATTCTGTCATCGAAAGACGCTATAGAATTTTTTTACAAAAAAGCTTTATTAAGGAGCGTCAAGGTTTCGCCTGAAAATAAGGAATTGTTTATCTCTGAAATAAAGAAACGCTGTCCCCGGGTAAAGGTTCATGATTTAATTTTTTGACAGAAAGGAATTTAGGTGATGGAACAATTAAAACAACAAATTCTTGAACTGGAGCTAAAGCTACTTAAACCTGAAATCCGTACTTCTCCTAAAGAGATTGATAAGCTGCTTGCGGAAGGTTTTTTTGAATTCGGAGGCTCTGGAAACGTCTGGTATAAAAAAGATTGCATTGTACCAGAAGGAATCGGAGTGATGAAGATGACACTTTCCGAGTTTAATCTTCACCCATTATCAGATGATACAGTGCTGGCAACCTATCGGGTAAGGGACGATACCAGAATGCAGAATTCGCTGCGCAGCTCTATATGGAAATTCATCGATGGCAGATGGCAGATGTTTTTTCATCAGGGAACGATCACAAAGTCCTAAAAAGGAGGTGGTATCTTGGGCAGGGAAATTCATTTTGGAGAAGAAGAACTTACTTTAAAGCTAACAGGTCTAACAGGATATTTTGCTCTGAAGCGGAAAATCATCATGCCTTACTCTATGATCAAAAATGTTACGGTTGACTATTTTCAAGCTCCCCAATGGATGCTGAGGATGCCCGGTACTTCAATTGCTCCTTTAAACATATATGAAGGCAGCTATAAATACGGGAATGAGTGGTATTTTCTTTCCTACGAACGCAGAGAGCCGTTAATAATCATTGGTCTGGAAGGCCATGTAAAATATAAATATGTTATTTTTCAAATCGATCAGGCAACAAATTTAGCTGCTGAGGTTCGGAGACGAATAAATGAGTTAAATACCTTAAGCAAGCTATAAATAAGGTTATGAGAATCTTTTTTAAAAAAGCGAGGTGTTTATTTGCGGAAAAAGCTAGAAAAAAGGCTTTCCTATCTTTACTCAGGTGAAACGATGAAGCATACATAGGAAGGGTTGCCGTTTACGTTTTAGGAAAAGCAATCACAGAGGGAGAAAGTGAATTTGAGACCATTGCTGCAATACTATGTTAATTTATTGAATGGAAAAATCATTTATTAATGCTGATAAATATTGAACTCTATGATTAAAGTAGCGAATTTCTTTAAGCTAGCTGCCAATTCCGGCGGCTTTTTTTATGTTTTAAAACAGGAGGAGTTTTCCAGTTTTTATTGAAGTATAGTGATAGGATTTTTTTCAGGAGGCTTTTATGTGGGAGAAGCAATTTGTTCATACAAACAAAGGATTGTTCGAGATTTTTACCCAAGGGTGGGGTGAACCGTTGTGTGTAACTCATTTATATAGTAGTTTAATGAATTAGGAAATTATTTTGCGGATGTTTTTGTTAATGATTTTAAAGTTTTAATAAATCTATCTAAAAGATGCTGGGAACTCGTGTTAAGCTGAGGGGGAAGAGGAGCTTAGCATGCGTGAGACGGCTAAAGAGAAGTTTTTGGAGATGGTGACTGATTTTGAAAAATTAACTTAGGAAGAAAGAAGGAGATAACATGGCAAGAGTAGTTGGATTTGAATTAAGCAGCCAGGATCCGGAAAAAGCAGCCGAGTTTTATTCCAAGGTTTTCGGCTGGGAGATTTTCGAACCGAATTGGGATTATTGGCCTATAAAGACTGGAGAAGATAAGAATCCAGGGATTAACGGGGGCATTGGCAAGGGGCCAAACGATTATCCGCATGGAACCCGGATTCAAATAGAAGTGGATTCAATTGATGAAGCTATTTCTACAGCTAAAAACAATGGTGCAATGGTGGTAAGAGATAAAATGGAATTTGATGATTTTTATCTTGCTTACCTGGTGGACCCTGTTGGAATTAGCTTTGGTCTTATTGAGAAAAAATAAAAAGATGGTGAGGTGCTCCAAATGGCATCGCATTTGTTTTTAATGCGTAGAAAAGAGTATTAGCATATATGGTAAAATAAGGTGATTGCTTAGCAAAGAGAACTTTTTAGATGTTAACATAATCATTCCTTTGATTAACGACGAAATCAAGGTGGTTCAGCTAGAAAGGTAGTTAATGGGTCCGATTAACGACGAAATCAAAGGGGTTTATCAGAGAAAGGTAGTTAATCCTGCCGATTAACGACGAAATCAAGGTGGTTCAGCTAGAAAGGGTAGTTAATGGGCCCGATTAACGACGAAATCGAAGGGATCCAGCTAAAAAAGGTAGTTAATCCATCCGATTAACGACGAAATCAATGAGGTTTAGCTAGAAAAGGTCGTTAACGGCGAAACCGATAGGGTCTAGCAAAAAAGCTGTTAAAGCATCCAATTAATTCGAAATCCCATAGGAAATAAGCAGCTTTCCAATAAATAATTTTTGCATAGGTGTTAATTATAGTAAGTCTTATTGTCGTAAAAGGTATTGCTGTTGGTGCAAAAGAGGAGGGTTTTTATTGAATGTTGGCCATAATTATTTAAAGATTGTAGTGAACAGGTTTCAAAGTGTGAAGAGTCTTGGCGATAAGACTATTAAACAGCTTTCGGCAGAAGAATTGAATTGGGCTTATAATAAGGAATCAAATAGTGCAGCAGTGATTATAAGGCATATGAGCGGCAATATGGTCTCAAGGTGGACTGATTTTTTAACAACAGATGGTGAGAAACCGTATCGAAACCGTGATGAAGAATTTTCAACAGCTAATGCTTCTAAGGAAGAACTCATTCAAAATTGGGAAAAAGGCTGGCAGGTACTTTTCGCCACATTAGATGGTTTAAATGAACAGGATTTACTAAAGGATGTTTTTATTCGCGGTGAGAGCCATTTAGTTATAGATGCCATTGAAAGGCAGATGGCTCATTATGCTTACCATGTTGGACAGGTTGTCTATATTGGCAAGCTATTAAAAAGTGAGAAATGGGAAAGTCTTAGTATACCGAGAGGTAAATCTGAAGAATATTTGCAAGATATGCTTGATAAACACCAGGACAAGTAATTGAGCCAAAAGATTGGATTGCTATGGAAGCTCTTTTGTTTCTTAGTAAGTAAAAATTAGTATGAAAACATTTCCGAATAGGGAGCTGACGATCTGGAAAATTTGGTTCTGATTGCGGTATACATAAAAAAGAGCTGACGGAATTAGAATGTCCATCAGATCTTTGCTTTTTATAATTTAACAACTTCCAAATAATGCAGCTGGTGCCCGTCTTTTTCATGTACTTTAAATGTAAAGCCTTCAGCTTCAATGGCAGTTCCGATATCAGCGTCATCCATATGCTGAGTCAGGAACCAGCCGCCAATTGTATCTACATCTTCATGGTGAAAATCAGTCCCAAGTAAATTGTTTACATCTTCTATAAGCAATTTGGAATCCAGAATATAGTGATGGTCATTTAATTTTCGAATTTCAGGGATTTCATCTTCGTCAAATTCATCCCGGATTTCACCGACGATTTCCTCCAGGATATCTTCTACGGTTACTAAACCGGAAGTGCCACCATATTCATCAATAAGTATCGCCATATGTGTCCGTTCCTTTTGCATTTTGACAAGCAGGTCATGAATCGGAATGCTTTCAATGACATGGATGACAGGATTAATGAAGGAATCCAAATCCAGTTTTTCCGGCTTTAATCTGTTTGTCAGATTGGCTGTTAAGAATTCTTTCACATTGATGAAACCGCGAATATTGTCTTTGTCGCCATCTTCCACAGGGTACCGCGTGTAATTTTCAGATTGAATCGTGTCGATTATCTCTTTAAAGCTGTCGTCAATGGAAATCGTGATCATTTCTGTCCGCGGAACCATGATCTCTTTTGCTACTCTTTCGTCAAATTCAAAGATATTGTTCATGTACTTCAATTCATTCTTATTAATTTCACCGCTTTTATAACTTTCCGATAAAAGAATCCGGAGTTCCTCTTCTGAATGGGCGATTTCATGTTCGGATGCCGGCTTTAATCCGAATAGGCCAACAAGGACACGCGCTGATCCATTTAAGAACCAGATAATTGGATAGGCAATTTTATAAAACCATATAATCGGTTTTGCAAATGCCAAGGTAATAGCTTCTGCCTTTTGAATGGCAACAGTTTTGGGAGCAAGCTCCCCAATTACAACATGAAGGAAGGTTACAAGGGCAAAAGCAATACCAAACGATAGTAAATGGGTCACCGATTTATTCAGCTCAAAATACTCAAACAATGGGTGCAAAAGCTTCTCAACAGTAGGTTCACCAAGCCAACCTAGTCCTAATGCAGTCATGGTTATTCCTAGCTGGCAGGCTGATAAGTATTCATCTAAATGAGATACGACTTTCTTGGCCGCTGCTGAGCCTTTTTTTCCTTCAGCTATGAGCTGTTCGATCCTCGAAGCACGGACCTTTACTATGGCAAATTCCGTTGCGACGAAAAATGCGGTTAATGCTATTAATAAAGCGATCAGTAATAAATTAATGGTTGTGGTCAACGAGCAGTCTTACATAAAGTAAGACTTACACCTCCTAAAGATTGGTTAAAGTTCTGGTTCCCTGCACAATATCAGTGCAGAAGTATTCATTAGCTCAGCAATAAGAGCAATGACTGAATTAATGATAAGCTTTCGTTTGATAATTTCTTTTTAAAGTGTTCATATTTATTTGGATCAGATTCTTTCAACTGAGAAAGAGCCTTAGTTACATCCTTCTCCAAATCCTGTATTTTTAAGCGGAGTTCAAGAACATCCACTTCTTCAGAAAATTGGCTGATCACCTTATTCTTAATTTCCTCTAATGATAATCCATCACCTTTACATTTTTCAATAAAAGCAATCCGTTCGATAGAGGAGTAATCATAATAGCGGTAATTTGAAGGGGAACGTTCTGCTTTTAATAAGCCCAGTGTTGTATAGTAATCTATTGTTCTCTTGGTAACGTTAGCTTTCTCAGCCAACTCCCCAATTCTTAACTTCTCAGCCCCATAAGGACCACTCCAAACTATAACGTAATGGTTTATGAATTAATTATACTAGAAAGTGATTAGTTAGCAAGAAAAATGATTATATGACGAAGGACTTTTTGTCCTTATCTTCAAGGAGTTTCGTCTTTCATAGGTTTGATGAAGGAAATCTTGGTCTTTCCTAAAGGAGTATTGTCCTTCATGGATTGAATGAGGGATCCTGTATTGGCTGTTCCTTTATTTTAATCAATAAAAAAACGGCACTGCGAAACAGTGCCGGCTACAATTTATGAATTTACCTTAAGTCCTTCTCTTTTTTCCTCAGTTTCTGCCACAATAACTGCGCATGCAGCGTCACCAGTAATATTGACGGCTGTACGTGTCATATCAAGCAGGCGGTCTATTCCGATAATTAGAGCAATACCTTCGACCGGCAGGTTAACTGAATTCAGGACCATAGCCAGCATAATCAGGCCGACTCCCGGTACACCAGCAGTACCAACGCTGGCAAGAACGGCTGTTAGGACAACAGTGATAAGCTGTGTGAAGGTAAGATCCACGTTGAATACCTGTGCAATGAAGATCGTGGCGACCCCCTGCATAATAGCTGTTCCGTCCATATTGATCGTGGCGCCGAGCGGCTGAACAAAGCTGCTTATGGACTCAGGCACTTTCAGGTTTTTCTGGGCTGTGCTCATGGAAATCGGCAAAGTGGCATTACTGCTGGATGTACTAAATGCAACACCCATCGCAGGTGCAAAGCCTTTAAAGAACCATAAGGGACTCTTCTTTGCAAAGACGGCTACTGAAGTTCCATAAGTCAAGATGGCATGTACAATAAGTGCAAGTACGACGACGATCATATAAAGGCCCATCGCTTTAATGGCATCAAGGCCCTGGCTGCCGACAGCGGAAACAATCAGGCCGAAAGTTCCATATGGAGCAAATTTCATTACCAGATTTACAAGATACATCATAAGGTCATTGCCTTGTTCAATTAAATTCAATATTCCTTTTGTTTTGTTTCCCAGCATTGTCAGGGCAAAACCGACAAATACAGAGAATGCAATAATCTGAAGCATATTTCCTTCAGCGAAAGCTTTTACTGGATTGGTTGGAATAATATTTAATAGTGTGTCAGAGACAGGGGGAGCTTCCTTTGATTCATACTCCACATTGGTTATATCAAATTCTCCAACATTTCCCGGCTGTAAGATAGCTGCAAGGGAAAGTCCAATGATGATCGCTATACTTGTTGTTATAAGGAAATAAGATATGGTTTTAATGCCTATCCGTCCAAGTTTCTTTGGATCGCCAAGACCTGCAGTTCCAAGCGTGATTGAAAAGAATACAATTGGAACAACAAGCATATTTATAAGGTTTAAAAATATCTTTCCAAGCGGAGTGAAAATAAATTGATCCAGCTGCGGGAAAATGCCAGGTGCAAAAATATTAATGAACAAACCTGTGATTCCTCCAGCGATCAAGGCAATAATAATTTTAGTTGATAACTTCATGACGATTACCTCCAATAGCTAAAATATACAAAGAAATACAAGAGCTAGGATTTTTACTTTTCCTATAATACCCATAACTCAGATGAATTCCCCTAAAATTGGCAATAAAAAAACACAGAGGCAAAAACCACTGTGCAAAACTGCCGTGTTTTCCTCTCAACACGCTTACGAGGTTAGCTGTCGGGTTCGGGTCTTGAGAGTACCCTACCTTAAAAAAGGATTCACCCCAAATACTTATAAAATAAGTACAATTGGTTCCCCCGCTCAAAAGATTAAGCGAATGTCTTATAAAGTTTTTATTGTATAATATTAGGTTGTTGAGAAATGTCTAGTTTTAAAGTTTTTGCCGTTCCAGGCTTATAACTATTTCTATTGTAATGATAGTAATTTAATATGAAATTTTAAATTTGTCAATTTAAAAATTAGAAGTTAAATCTATTGTCCTATTTTTTTTCCTGTTTTAAATCACAAATTACGAATCTATGAAAAGACAACTCAAATTAAACTTTATTAGTTCAAAATGAGCTGCCTTTTACAATGAAATATTTATTATTAAAAGTTCAACCATCTTAATAATGGATGTCTATTCTTGTCTTTAATTTTTACATCTTTCATATTTACCTGTTCCTGGTGCTCTGATAGCCATTTTTTTAGCTCTGCCTTGTCCTTACAATGTGTATAATACATTTCTCCATTTTTGCCTGTTGCGCTAACGACATATCTGCATGTATTCCCCATAGTACACCCTTTTTCAATTAATATCTTAGAGAATTATAACAAGTATTTGCAGAATGTCTACCATTTCTTTTAAAACAATCTTGGGCATGTCTATCGTTTAGAGTAGAAACAAGGAAGTTTGCAGAAAAAATAGAATAAAATAAGTGATGAATCTTAGTGGGGGATATGCATGCGCAGGCCAAACGAGGAGAAGAATTTGGGAATTTTAGTAAAGAAAATTCATCCGGATAACAGGCTGAATAAGGTATGGGATTTAAAAGGTGGAGTTTCAGCAGAAGTAAAAGGTCTTGAAGTGGTAAGGCCTGGTGGGCATATTTTAAAAATGGTGGTCCGCCAGTATGGGGATGCTGATTTTTCAAGGAATCCAAACATGGCCGCTGATGAATTAATGTTACTAAGGGTTTAAAATCAGAGGGGATTCTAGTTCCGTCACCGTATTATCTTGAAATTACTGAAGAGATTTTTTCCAGGCCATGTCTGGTTATAGAGTTCATAGAGGGAACAACTGAAATTCCTGCTGAAATGGAAAAGGGTTATTTGGAACTTCTAGCTGTGGAATTAGCAAAAATCCATCGTTTGGACATCTCAAAATATAATTTAACCTTTCTGCCCAGAAAGGAAGAGATGTTTGCTGAGATGCTGGAGAAAGTTGACGCTGATGACGCGGTTCTAGAAGCATTGAAATCAGTCTTTCCGTTGCCTGAGAGAAATACTGATGTCTTGCTGCATGGGGATTACTGGCCAGGAAATATTTTGTGGAGTGATGGCAAGATTGTTTCCATAATCGATTGGGAAGATGCTTGGATAGGTGACCCGCTTGCAGATTTGGCGAATGGACGATTGGAAATTCTTTTTCAATTAGGAAAAGATGCTATGATTTATTTTACTGAACAATATAAATCGGTCATGACAAAAGTTGATTATTCCAATCTGCCTTACTGGGATCTTTGGGCTGCATTACGTCTTTCCAAGTTTACGGAATGGGAACTTGATGAAAACATTTTAAAAACCATGAAGGAAAGAATCAACTGGTTTATATCCCAAGCAATTGACTAGATGAAATCATTGGAATTTTTCAAAAAGCAGAACTAAAAAATTCCAGACAGCACTGGGCTTCTATTAATCGCCAAGGGTGGAGAGTGAATGGGGTATTGGTTCGGATTTCATATTGGTTATTGATCGTGAGTTTTTATTGAATGCAGGTATATCAAAAAGGTTAAAAAAATACTAGTAATTGGCAGCTTTTTACCGTTACTATATGGTGTACTATTTTTCAAAACACTTATGTATGGAATGAAACAGTAGTGTACGATAGAAAAATGTCCAAATGAATTAAAGAATGCCCTCATTCAAGGGCATCTTTTTATAAAACATCATTCAATTCGGTATCAGAATACACGGAGATTAAGACCACGGCCTTTTCATCTGTAACGTTTTTGGCGAAGTGCGGGACACTTGCATTCCAGCTGAAGGAATCACCGGCTTCAACAATAAATGAATCTTCTCCCTGTTCGGCCATAATTTTCCCCTCCAGGACGAGATGGCACTCTTCTCCTTTATGCATGTTGTTCACCCATGGATGGCTCCAGGCGGAAATGCAACAATCATCATTCTCAGGCCGCCTTTTGACGTTAAATGTTCTATTTTTAGGTTGTTAAAAGTCGAAGTCGTTCTTTCCTCTTTTCGGACGACTCTCATATGCTGTTTCTTCTCCAGCAGCAGTAGGGAAGCGGGACGCCAAGAAACTCTGCAATCGTACTCAGAGTATTAATGGAAGGGGACGTATTATTATTTTCCACATTGCTGATGAAGCCTTTTGATAATCCCGTCCCTTCAGACAACTGTGCAATGGTACACAGCGGGATGGTTTTCAAGTATTGGCCTGCCAGGATTCCTGGCAACTGTTGTTACTGCTATTGAGCTGGTCGGCGGAATTGCATTAGTTCTTGGTTTATTCAGCAGGGCGGTATCTGCCTTATTCGTCTTACTCATGGCAGGTGCCATTATTAAAGTGAAATTAGCGGGTGGTTTCCTCGGCAATGGCCAGGGGGCCGGATATGAACTGGACCTTGCTCTTCTTGCAATGGCTGCGACAATTGCAATTACAGGCTCCAAATTATTTGCATTAGATCAGATGGTTTTTAGAGGGAAAGAAAACAGCAGCAATTCTACTTCCATTCAATAAGAGCTAAAGGCATTACTTCATGCAGAGGTAATGCCTTTTTTTGGGATGGAGGGAAACTGCAGATTATTATGAATAAGAATGCTTCCTTAAATAGAAAATAGTTATATAAAAGGGAAAATGGGGGGAGTGCAGATGGATAAAAGAAAGGCAGTTTCAATCATAACCTTGGTTGTGCCCTGGCTAACTGTCCCTTTATTAGGCAAAAAAAGTTTTGTCCGTTTTTTGCCGGCAGCTACTTTCATTGGCTATTTCTTTAGCATATTAAGTGAGATTGCAGCCGACCGAAAATGGTGGAAGGTAAAGAATGCCCTATTTCCTCGATATCGCCAGGATTTTTCATATCTCTTGGGCCTGTTTTTTATTGTAACCTTATGGGTATACAAGTTAACTTACAAAAACTTTTTTAAATATCTCTTACTGAATGCAGTGATTGACTATATTTTTATATTTTACATCGTAAAGTATTTTACAAAGGTAAGGGTATTCGAGTTCAGGAAAATGCGTCCTAAGCATTTTTATTTCTTGTCTATAACGATGGCGGCAATCATCTATTTTTATCAAAAGATCGTTGAACGTGTTATTGTCCAGGAGGTTAAGAAGGAAAAAGAATACATAGTAACTAAATAAAGAGTCTGTTTCCGATTCGGGGATAGACTTTTATAATTTTTTTAATATAAAAAGTTATGAATAAACTGGCTTGAGGAAGAGGAATCGTTGGTTCAGTAAGAGTTCTGTAGAGACAAAGGACACATTTTTATGTGATTATAATGAAATCCAGTCTGAAAGAGGCTGGATTTCTTTTATGAAGTGAATTTTTATTAAAACATCGGCGGTATCTTCACCGGTATATTGTTTTCTATGCGTATAAAATAATTTCTCTGCACATGAAAATATTTACCCGTACAAAGATGATATTCTCCAATACTTAAAGTTACTTTCTATTTTCTTTGTTTGAATAAAGTAATTTACCACCCTTTAATGGAATCTTAAATAAACGCCAATTTCTTTGAGGAGGGTTCATATGAAAGTTATAAAGGAAAACCGTGAATATGGAATTTTTCTTTTGGATGATGGACATTCGATTGTCCATCCTGCTTGACCAGAAGGAATTTGGAACATCGGGGATGTTCGTGATATTGAAACAAGAAGAAGGCTGTCTGATGAAGAGGTTGAAAAATACATGGGATTAATTGTGCCCCACTTACCCTGGCAGCAGGCTAAGGATGAATTATGGAGAAGCTGTGCTTCACTTGGTGACCCTGGGACAAAAGAAAAAGAGCAAAACATACAAAATGCGATATTTGAACAAGGGACAGATATGACCTAGTCAGGTAAGGCCAGGATGCTTAAGACGTCCTGGTCATTTTTTTATCCATAGTTGTTCAAATCTTCATGTCTAAAACCTTTTCAAAAACACATAACTGACCTTGTCGTAAAATCGGTGGGCTGCTTCTCTTTGCAGGCCTGATGACAGAGAAACGATCGGAAACCCGGTTGTCCATTGTCCAATTTTCAACATAGGAAAGAAGGGCTTAGCCATAGTCCTTAGACCGCTGATCTGGATCTGTTACCAGATCGCATACCCAAATAAATCTTCCATTATATAAAGTGACCATGGGCATAAAACCTGTTACGGCCATCATTTTTTCATTTTCAAATAAAGCCGCCAGTTTATAGCTTTCTTTTTCGACAGCTTCTGAAACCAGTTCCAAATATCCTTCTTCATCCAAATCGGTACGAAGGTGCTTCATTAATGGGAAGGCTTGCTTCCACTCCTTCTGGTTTTTTAGTTCCTTAATTAAAGTTTCCCCCATGCTTTTCCTCTTCTTCTCCTATTCTTTGTAAATTAACATTGGTATGTATTCAGGCAGATTAAATATTAACATTTACTTCATAGCACTTTTGCGTAAAACCGTTATAAAACCATCCAAAATATCATGGCTAACCTTAAATCCTTTGCGTTTATAAAAGTCCAAGGCGTTTGTGTTGCCATTTGAAACATAGATAAAATAATCCTCCACATCCTCAAATTCACTTAACCAATTCATGGACATATCGAAAAGTTTAGATCCAACCCCATATTGCCTGTACCCATCTTTAATATAAAACTGTGATAAACACCAGACATTCTTTCTGTTTACAGTAGAAAGGTCAAAAAAAGTGGCAAAGTCAATAGAATATGTTTCTTTTGGAGAAATATTGGAATACACATACGCGACAATTTCTTCATCATCTTTCACGACAACAATATAATTATGTAAGGCAGCTTTTACGGAAGGAATCATCCGTGTTTCAAAATTCATGCTGTCAAAAAGCTCGGGTTTGATGTAAGCTTTCGATTTCTGAAAGGCCATCAGCTCATTGCACAAATCCCGGCAATACTCGATTTTATCCTCTGGTAGGATTTCATAATTCAGATTCATCTTTTTCACCCCTTATCCATCATTTTATTTGGAAAGTATCAATTAGTCCAAAGAAAATGGGACTGAACATTTGACATGATAGAGGAATATTTTCATTGGTATAGAATTTAATTTTAAGAGAAAACTTAAATGAGGGATACACTTGATAAAGGAAATAGATATCCGTGATCGAAAAGCTGCTGAAGAAGTTTTGAGCGTTCAGATCCCGTCTTATAAAGTTGAGGCTGAACTCATCGAGTGTTCTGATATACCTCCATTAAAGGACACCGTTGATACGCTGCAAAAATGTGGAGAAACGTTCTTTGGCTATTATTTAAACGAAGCATTATGCGGAGCGATTTCTTTAAAAGAAGAGAATAACACAATCGATATTCATAGATTAATTGTTCAACCCGATCATTTTAGAAAAGGAATTGCCCAAAAGTTGCTAGAATTCATTGAAAGCAAAGAAGGAATTAAAAGCTTGATCGTCTCAACTGGCTCTAAAAACACGCCAGCCATAAATTTTTATGAAAAAAACGGATTTAAGAAAGTGAATCAAATCAGAGTGAATGAACATTTATCTTTAACCTCATTTGAGAAAAAAATTAAGTAAAAAGGAAACTGCCTAAAGAAAGTGAATATTTATTTTAAATCAGTCTAGGGAGGGAATGTTCTCATGAATTCATTAACTGCGGAACAAGTAGAGAAGGCGATTGAAGAAAAAGAGAAGGAATTGATTCGTGTAAAAGAGGAATTGGCAGCATTAAGAAAACAGCTTCCTTCATTCATGGTAAAAGATTATCTGCTGACAACTACGGAAGGCACTAAAGTTGCATTGAGTAAGCTTTTTGGAGACAAAAAGGAGTTAGTGGTTATTCATAATATGGGAAAATCGTGTCCCTATTGCACTCTTTGGGCAGATGGATTGAATGGTTTTACGAAGCATATTGAAAATAAAGCATCCTTTGTTTTAACGAGTCCGGATGATTATCAGAAGCTAGACCAAATTTCAAAAAGCAGAGGCTGGGAATTCAATTGTTTATCAACTGAAGGATCGACCTTTAAAGAAGACCTTGGATTTAAAGATGAGAATAGAAATGTACTTCCAGGAGTTTCGGTTTTGTTGAAAAATGATGACGGCAGCATTCACCATTATACAAAAGCTGCGTTCGATCCTGGCGATGAATACTGCAGCATTTGGTCCCTATTTGAGCTTCTGCCAGGGGGAAGTGGAGATTGGGGTCCGAGAAATAAATACTGATTGTGCGTTTCTGCATTCTGACAGAAACGCTTTTTTTCGTTCAATGTAAAGTGAAAACAGGAAACTTATGGTATATTTTAATCGAGTCCGCTATCATAAGTTGTTTGTCACTTTAAGTCCTTGGAAAAATAGCTTAAAGGGAGTTCTGTTCATGCTGAAAAATAAAAGTACTAATAAATTACTAAGCGATGTTATTGAAGATGTTAACTTTTCTGGTGTCGTTCTCGCTAAAACGGAGAAGGAAATAGCCTTCCAATCTGCTCGTGGACATTCAAATAGAGCTGATGAATTATTAAATAATCTAAACACTAGGTTTGGCATTGCATCTGGATGCAAGTTATTTACGGCAATTGGCATATGTCAATTGGTTGAGGAAGGGATACTTACATTTGATACCAGAGTTAAAGACATATTGGGTGATATTTTTCCGCACTTTGATGAAGATATTACCGTTCACCACCTGTTAACCCATACTTCTGGAATGCCTGACTATTTTGATGAGAAAATTATGGATGATTTTGAGGAGCTTTGGAAAGAGAGGCCAATGTATCTTCTAAATTATTTAAGAGATTTTCTTCCTATGTTCCAAAATAACAAAATGATGTTTAAACCGGGTGAAAGGTTTCATTACAATAATGCAGGATTTATATTGTTAGGCTTAATTATTGAGAAAAGGACGGGTCTGAATTTTCAGGATTATGTCCAATTGAATATATTTGAACCTTGCGGGATGAAGGATTCAGGTTACTTTCGTTTTGACAATCTTCCTAAAAATACAGCAATTGGCTATATTGATAATGAGGAAGACGGGACATGGAGAACCAATATTTATTCATTACCCATTAGAGGCGGCTCGGACGGTGGAGCGTACGTGACTGCCCAAGATATGACCTTTTTATGGAATGGTTTGCGGACCTATAAGTTATTAAGCAAAGAGTATACAGAAAAACTTTTGACACCACACGTTATGGTTAAAGATGTCAAATTTTACGGATACGGGATATGGATTAGTAAGAGAAATGATTCAATATTTAAGTATCATGTTATGGGTTATGATCCAGGGGTAAGTTTTCATTCGGCATATTATCCGGCTAGTGGATTAACGCTGGTGATTCCCTCAAATAAATCATATGGCCCATCTGCTATAATGGAAACATTTGAAAATCACATATAGACCGATTAAAGGGGCGTTACTTTTAATAGAAGAACGCTTCTTTTTAATAATAGTATAGTTTGGCAAAGCTAAAATTTATCGATTCTAACCTTAAGGAAACAATTGAACAGATTTGAAAGAAGGCATCAAGAAGATGACCGGCCAAGGAAAGCAATCGAAGCCGCACGAATAGGTGCAGGGAGAACTAGGGGTGAGTGAAGCGCGAAAAGCATCGTTCGCTGCCCATGCAGCTACTCGTGAGGCAGAAGATAAAGCTGCGATTGCTGGACAAACTACGAACTTAAGAAAAAGACTTGAATAGCTGTATTGAATTGTTCTTTTAACAATGCTCTCTTTTTTGGAATGAATACATAAAAACCAAAATATATCCGAATCATTAATGGGTATAACGATTATATTTTGATGCTTTATCTCATATGTTTCTTTACAAATGTAAAACAGGAAAACCACCATTTTAGGGCGGTTTTTTTTTTAACTTGTCATGACCACCGACGAAAGTCATCAAGTAAGAAGAGAATGGTAGTTAATCATAATTTACTAATCTAATGAAACTTGCACGATCCTTCTTGGAGGGTTTTTATTTTAGAAAGGTCTAAAGTAATTAGTTAAATATGTTAACATGGAAGTGTGAGATTTATAGTTGAAAATAACGAATCACCTTTAATTAATTGGCGGATTAATTAATTCTTTACTTGTGGCTTTTTGATTGGACAAAATTAGTTACTGAAGCGGGGTTGCCTTGCTTTAGGCTTGCTGATCCCTGACTTACGAACCTATTTATTTATTTTGAAATGATGAAATAATTGTATGCCACTATACATAACAAGAAACGAATCGTGTTTTTTCGGGGATTTAACATTGAAAATCCTCTTTTTTTAAAGCAAGATTTCTTAATGTCTGTAAATATAAAGGGTTCACAAAATCTCAATATATCACTTGATACCCCCTTGGGTTGTTGGTTTATAATAAAGATGAAAGGAATGCGGTTTCATTCTTCCTTTTAAAAAAAATTTAGGGGTGTTGGATATGGACTACTTAGAAGTAAAAGAAAGATTAGAGGCTTCAAAATTGGAGTTAATGAATAGAATGCAGGATACGCACTTATTAGAGGATGAAAAAGAGAATATTCAAAAGTTCATTGAGAACTATGATTACATAATTGAATTAACGGATATGAACCATTTTGAGCGAGGTAAAGTCGTTCATTAAGGGAGGCGGATATTGAGCCGCCTCCTTTTTTAATGCAGAAAAAGATTGACAACGGTTTAGTACGGGAGTAATTTATATTTATTAATTTAATAAACAAACCTTTTTGCTGAATCATTATTGAGCGGGGGAACCATTTTTGATAAACCTGGTTTATCTTGGGGTGAATCTTAGCATATTGAGCTAAGAAGGGATACTCTCAATCCCTAATCCGACAGCTAACTCCGTAAGCCGTAACGAGAGAAGGGTTAATGCGAGCATTGACCATTCTTTATTAAGATTGGTCTTTTTCTGTTTATTTTTAATAAGAAGGGAATTTCTTCAATGAAAAAACAATATGCTGTGTTTGGATTAGGCCGTTTTGGCGGAAGTCTGGTAAAAGAGTTTTATGAGCTTGGAGTCGAAGTTTTAGCGATCGATGTTGACCAGGAAAAAGTGGATTAATACGCACAGTTTGTTACATATGCAGTACAAATTAATGGAATTGACGAAGCAGCAATTAAACAAGCGGGAATAAAGAATATCGATCACGCTTTTGTTTCTTTTGGTGAAAATATTGAGTCAAGCATCTTAACATCATTGTTATTAAAAGAGATGGGAATTCCGCGAGTTTGGGCAAAGGCACATAATGACTATCATGCCAAAGTGCTCAATAAAATTGGTGTAGATCGTGTAATCCATCCTGAAAGAGATATGGCCAAACGGATTGCACACCATATCGTTTCGGAAAAAATGATTGATTATATTGAGCTCTCAGAGGATTACAGTATGGTTGAAATCGTTGCATCAGATAAAATCCACAATAAGTCCTTATTAGATCTGAACATAAGAGCTAAATATGGGTGCAATATCGTTGGGATTCAGCGGGGAAAAGAAATTATCGTATCTCCCCCGGCTGAGGAGGTCATTATTAAGGGGACGTCTTAATCGTAATGGGATGAAACAAAGGAATCGGTAGGTTTGAAAGGCATGGGGTATAGGGTGGAGAAGAATTTACTGTAAAAGGGGAAATTGGATTATGTTTAAAAGGTCTGTAAGGCCAAGGAAAATGGAACGGCCTGCTGTTTGGATCAAATTGAATCCTGCCCAGGCTTTGTCGGTTGGATTTCTAATCCGGATTGCTGTGGGAACGCTGCTGCTAATGCTCCCTTTTGCGACAAAAGACAGGGGCATCATTTATCTTTTATTGATGCATTGTTTGAAGCAACCTCTGCCGTCTGTGTAACCGGGTTAGTTGTAGTTGATACCGAAACAACGTTTACCATGTTTGGCCAAATTGTTCTAATGGTTCTCATCCAGGTTGGCGGGCTTGGTTTTATGACGTTTGGCGTACTTCTTGCCATCACGCTGGGCAAGAATATTGGTTTAAAAGGAAGGCTGATGATTCAGGAATCTTTAAACCAGCTTACAATTGAAGACTTTAAAGAAACAGGATAGAGAAGGACTCTCTATCCTGTTGGCTCTGTAAACTTGACTGTTTATTTCTGCTCCAGGCGCTCAGCGAACCGCGGGCGGTCCGATGCTCCTCGGCCACTTGCGCCTGCCGGTTCTCCCTTTGATCCGCACTCCCGCAGGACATTGGAATAGCATCCTATAATTAACACCGCACGAAGGAAAGGTGAATGGATTTTCGAGGATCTCGCGCCTCCCGCTCCAATCAATACCATTGAGCTTTAACACACCCTATTTATTAAAGCTGATTAATTTTAGTAGAGGGTGTTTCTTTTTATCCGTAACCTTTATCTCATTTTGTGATAGTTTATCTTGATTTTCCAATAGCCATTTCTGAAGTTCTTTCTTATCTTTACATTGGGTATGATATGTTTCTCCGCATTTGCCAATAGCATTGACTACGAATCTGCAATTATTCTTCATAGATACCACCCTATTTCCCTTTAGTAGAATCTATGTGCATTATAACAAGAGAAAATTGAATTTCAATGGTTTTATTACAAAAATTCTATCCAATTAATAACATTGTAACCTGAATTCCGGTTTTCGAATTTTCTTTATATAAAGAAGACTGATAGCCATGGAAGTACGGCCACTTGAATTCTATAAATAATTCAAATTAAAAAGCAAAAATATACAGACTTTTTTTATCTTTTTAAAGTAAAATGGAAATATGTAGGGGGAGAAGATTAAAGCTTAGAGAATATAGCGAAAAAATAGGAGTGCCTGTCATGGAAACTTTACTTATATACAAAGACGATGTATCCAATAAATTCTGGAAAATTAACGTTACAGGAAAGGTTTTTACAGTTACCTATGGAAAAGTTGGATCAATTGGGGCGGTGAAAACAAAAGAATTTGAGTCAGAAAAAATTTGTCAAAAAGAAGCCAATAAACTTATACAATCAAAACTGAAAAAAGGTTATGTTGGGGCAGCTTTATCTGCACAAGTGATAAAAGAGAGCACAATGACAGAATCGCTTTTCTGGCAACTGCTTGAGACTGCCAGAAAAAAAGGGGAAGACCCCGAGGAGCAGCTTGAGTGGCTAATAAACAATCTAACCAGAAGACCGATTAAAGATATTGTCATGTTTGATTACTGGTTTAACCAGAATTATAACAAATCCTATTCATCTAACCTGTGGGCTGCAGCTTATATTATTATGGGCGGTTGTTCAGATGATTGCTTCGACTATTTCAGGGCTTGGCTGCTTTATCAAGGTAAGGAAACATATGAATCTATAATTATAAATCCTGAAATAATAATTCCTTGCCTTCGAGATCTTGAAGAAGAAGGGGATATGCCTCAGTTTGAGGATTTGCTCTATATTGCAAGTATGGCCTATGAAGAGAAAACTGGATTTGACGAAGACCAGTATTATCATTTATACGAAAAGATATCTGGCGATTCATATGTGGAACCCGACATTGAATTGGATTGGGACGAAGATGATGAAGAAGGGTTAAGAAAAAGATTTCCTAAGTTGTGGGAAAGATACGGAGAAAACCCCCTGGAATATTAACCAGTAGATCGGCTGCCAAATCAGGGCAGCTTTTTATTTCAGTCATGAATACCTTATAAAGACGAAATTGCATTCGGCGGGATAAAAAAGGTCGCCATGAAGGCTTTATGAAGACGAAATTCATCTTCAAGTAAGAGAAAAAGTCGCCATGAGGGCTCTATGAAGACGAAATTCCCTTCAAGTGAGAGAGAATGGTCGTCATGAAGGCTCTATGAAGACGAAATCCCATAGAAGTAAGAGAAAATGGTCGTCATGAAGGTTCTAAGAGGACGAAAGTTCATCCAATAGTAAGAGAAAGCTCGCCAGGGGGAAATTACATGACAAAGATTATGCAGATAACAGACGAACTGAAGGATTGTGTTGTTATGTACGTTAAAAAGTGATGTAAGTCCGATTGCAAGTGCGAATGCGCTAATTAAAAAGGGATTTATTAACCGGTTTGCATATGAGACGCTTTTTTTAAAATTGTTGGAAATGAAGCGATTAAGACGACAGAAGGGCATCAAATCCGCTATAATTATGAGGTTCATGAGATGTACCTAAAAAAGGGACAGCCATTTATTTTCATTATCCAGCGAATGTGGCCGGCTGGACCGCTTGTCTGTGCACAGGAGTGTGCCAGTTGAATCAGGTTAAAAAGGGGTCGCAACCAAATGGATCCAGGAGAGCAATATTTATCATCACTAGTGTTGACCGATTAATAATAGAAGGATGTTTTAAAGTTGAAACTGATTAATAAACTATTTTCAAAACAAAAGCAAGTAACGGTTGAATTCTGTCAGCGGAATCTCGACGCGTTTTTAAAGGAAGAGGATTTTTCAGAATATAAACGCTTTTTAAATCTGGAGAATATTAACTATAAAGAATATGAGTGCCAAAGCAAATGCAAAGAATGCAAGCATTCGCCATATGCAGTGATGGATGGGGATTTTATAGCTGCAGAGAACTCTGGTGAATTATTGGCGAAGCTTAAAGAGCGGGCTGAGAAGTAAAAAATAATCGACTTATGTCTATCCGTGCCAACTTTGATAGGCACTTTTTTAATATTCACATTCACTTGCCAACAAAAGAAATTCAACGTGAAATTAAGGCCTGGATCTTCCATTAAAAACTTCGAGATAGTTGTTACCTGGCTGCTATGCAACACAGGATAAATTCTGGGTAACTGACCCTGAGGGAAATGAATGGGAATTTTTCTACATAAAGGCTGACGTGGAATCGATGGAAACGGACTCAGGATGCTGTTCATCTGAGCCAGTGAAGATAGAGATCAAGGATTCTTCTTGCTGCTCTAAAAATTAGAAAAACGCTGATTATCTCAGCGTTTTTATTTTTAAAAAGGCTCTGTTAAAGCTTATTGTTGTTTTTTAGCACCCTGTTGATTGGAGCGGAAGGTACGAACTCCTCGAAAATGCATTCGCATTTTCTTCGTGCGGCGTTTATTCGAGGATGCTTATTCAACGTCCAGCGGGAGTGCGGATCAAAGGGAGATCCCGCAGGAGCAAAAAGCGACGAGGAGCGTCGGACCGCCCGCGGTTCGCTGCGTGCCTCGTGCTGAAATCAACAGGCAAATTTAACAGAGCCTTTAAAAAAAGTAAAGGAATTGGATCAATCCAAATCCTTTTTACATACGATATTCAAATAAATATTTGAATAACTTTCGTAAAGAGTTATAATATATTCAAGCGGAAGTTTGAATAAAGAGGGGGATAATGTTGGGTTCAAAGGATACTTGCGATATTTATTGTTATGACGAAGAAAAAGTTAATCGTATACAAGGGGAGCTGCAGAAGGAAGACCTGTCTAGTGTTGCCCAATTGTTTAAAGCACTTGCAGATGAGAATAGGGCAAAGATTTCCTATGCACTGTGCCAGGATGATGAGCTATGTGTTTGTGACATTGCCAATATCATTGGGGCTACTGTTGCAACTGCTTCCCACCATTTACGCACCCTTCATAAGCAAGGGATTGTGAAGTTTCGGAAAGAAGGCAAACTGGCTTTCTATTCCCTGGATGATGACCATATTAGACAGTTGATGATGATTGCATTGGCTCATAAAAGTGAGGTGAAAGCCGATGTCTGAACAAGCACAATTAGCGGAACTAGAAACGAAAACCTACCGCGTTCAGGGCTTTTCCTGAGCAGGCTGTGCCAAAACGTTCGAAGAGAACGTGAAACGCCTGGATGGCGTTTTAGATGCAAATGTTAATTTTGGGGCTTCCAAAATAACGGTTACAGGAACGGCTGCCATGGAAGCCATTGAAAAGGCTGGAGCCTTCGAGAACCTTAAACTGCGTGCTGAAAATGAAAAAGCAGTGGAGCGGGAACCGTTCTGGAAACAAAAAGAGAATTTCAAAGTATATATATCAGCTGTTTTGCTGGTGATTAGCTGGATTTTAAGCGAGCAATACGGTGAAGAACATATTATTGCAGTCGCTGGATATGCAGCCGCCATTTTAATCGGCGGGTATACGTTATTTCAAAAAGGGTTAAAAAATCTTGCCAGATTGAATTTTGATATGAGCACCCTTATGACGATTGCCATTATAGGAGCTGCAATCATTGGTGAATGGGGCGAAGGGGCAATGGTGGTCATTCTGTTTGCCATTAGTGAAGCCCTGGAGCGCTATTCGATGGATAAAGCCCGCCAATCAATTGAGTCCCTGATGGACATTGCCCCAAAAGAAGCGTTAATTCGCAGGGGCAATGAAGAAATGATGATCCATGTAGACGATATTCAAATTGGAGACGTAATGATTGTTAAACCAGGACAAAAACTGGCGATGGATGGAACCGTAATGAAAGGCACTTCAACCTTGAACCAGGCAGCGATTACAGGAGAAAGTGTTCCGGCCACAAAGACAATTGATGATGAGGTCTTTGCAGGAACGTTAAACGAAGAAGGCTTGCTGGAGGTAAAAGTAACAAAGCGGGTTGAAGATACAACCATTGCGAAAATCATTCATTTGGTGGAAGAAGCTCAGGCAGAAAAAGCGCCTTCTCAGCAATTTGTCGATAAATTCGCTAAGTATTACACGCCAGCCATTATTGTTTTGGCGATTTTAATTGCCGTGGTTCCTCCATTATTCGGCGGAAATTGGAGCGAGTGGATTTATCAGGGATTGGCAGCACTGGTAGTGGGCTGTCCGTGTGCACTTGTTGTTTCGACGCCAGTTGCTGTTGTTACAGCAATCGGCAATGCAGCCAGAAATGGTGTGCTAATTAAAGGCGGCATCCACCTGGAAGAAGCGGGTGCCCTTAAGGCGATCGCTTTTGATAAAACAGGCACCTTAACTAAGGGTGTACCTGCAGTAACAGATGTCATTACGTATAACGGCAATGAAAGAGAGCTAATGAAAATAACAGCAGCCATTGAAAAAGGTTCACAGCATCCCCTAGCTTCAGCCATTATGAGAAAGGCTGAGCAAAACGGATCTGACTTTAGCAGTGTGGCTGTTGAGGATTTCCAGTCCATAACAGGTAAGGGTGTCAAAGCTGTCTTTAACGGAGTGCTTTATTATGTAGGAAGCCCGAAGCTGTTTGAAGAGCTGCATGGAACTATTGATCGTGATAAAAAACAGCAGATTTCGGACCTGCAGACGCAAGGAAAAACGGTTATGGTGCTCGGCACCGAAAGAGAGATTCTTTTATTGATTGCCGTTGCGGACGAAATGAGAGAAAGCTCTAGGGCGGTTATCAGTAATCTGAACAGTATGGGAATTGAAACAGTTATGCTGACGGGAGATAATCAGCGAACTGCTGCAGCAATCGGAAAACAAGTAGGCGTTGCAGATATTAAAGCTGAGTTGCTTCCGCAAGACAAGTTGACTTATATTAAAGAGCTTCGTGCTGGCCACCATAGTGTTGCAATGGTCGGTGATGGTGTAAATGATGCACCAGCACTGGCAGCTTCTACGGTTGGCGTCGCAATGGGGGGGGCCGGAACGGATACTGCGCTGGAGACCGCTGATATTGCCTTAATGTCGGATGATCTAAGTAAATTGCCATATACAATTAAGTTAAGCCGCAAAGCTTTGGGGATCATTAAGCAAAATATTACATTCTCCTTAGCGATAAAAGCCTTGGCATTATTGCTTGTTGTGCCCGGCTGGCTGACATTATGGATTGCGATTTTTGCAGATATGGGAGCAACATTGCTTGTAACACTGAATAGTTTGAGATTGTTGAGAGTAAAAGAGTAATTATTTAGGGCGATGCTGCTGGTGGCATCGCCCTTTTTTCTATAACATAGCTGTGTTCAACATATACCCCATGTGGTATAATCAAGTCGGCAGTTAAGGAATTTGGAAAAGTAAAGGAAGCCTTCACATAGGATATAAGAGGGAGCTTTTTGGAAAGGGTGAGCAGGGATGCCACAAAAAATAGAGCAGGAGCCGGAATGGCTGCAGAGTTTTATTGACTCGCCGGAAAAGCAGCAAAAGTTATATAAACGGACGCTATTTATTGTCGTGCTTTCGCAAATATTTGGGGGTGCCGGGCTTGCAGCGGGCATTGCGGTTGGAGCGCTTCTTGCCAAGGAGATGCTGGGGACTGACAGTTACGCGGGGCTGCCAATTGCGTTGTTTACGCTTGGTTCTGCCGGAGCCGCATTGATTGTCGGGCGGCTGTCAGAGCGATACGGACGACGGTTTGGGCTTGCAGCAGGGTTCCTGGCTGGAGGGGCAGGGGCTCTCGGGGTAGTCGCTGCAGCCGTTACAAATAGTATTTTACTGCTATTCGTGTCTCTGGTCATTTACGGTGCCGGAACGGCAACAAACCTGCAGGCAAGATACGCTGGGACCGATTTGGCCACTTCACAGCAGCGGGCAACAGCCGTTAGTATCGCCATGGTATCCACGACATTTGGTGCAGTAGCGGGTCCCAACCTGGTTGATGTGATGGGCCGTTTTGCGACAGGCATTGGTGTTCCTGCTTTATCAGGACCGTTTATTTTAGCGGGAGCTGCTTATATTTTAGCCGGGTTCGTTCTTTTGACTTTTCTGCGGCCAGATCCACTCGTGGTGGCTAAGGCCCTGGCGGGGGTGCAGAGTCAAGAAAACGGCAGCATTCAAATAGAAAATACCCATACAGCGCCGGAAAATAAAAAGGGAATCATTGCAGCAGGAGCCTTAATGGTATTAACTCATCTGGTTATGGTGGCCATTATGACGATGACGCCTGTCCATATGGGTCATCATGGCCATGGGTTAAGTGCAGTTGGCATGATTATTGGGTTCCATATTGGTGCCATGTACCTGCCATCCCTGCTGACCGGAATTCTTGTGGATAAGCTTGGACGGAGTACGATGGCTATTGCATCCGGAGTTACACTGCTGGCTGCTGGCCTGATTGGCGCCGCGGCTCCTGGAGATTCCGTGCTGGTCCTTACGATCGCGCTTATTTTATTAGGTATTGGCTGGAACTTTGGGTTGATTTGCGGCACGGCCATTCTCGTGGATTCTACAGATTTGTCCAATCGTGCCAAAACGCAAGGGACGATTGATGTTATGGTTGCTTTGTCAGGGGCAACGGGTGGAGTACTGTCAGGCATGGTTGTCGCTAACTCGAGTTACGCAGGGCTCTCAATAGCAGGCGGCATCCTAGCACTGGTGTTGATCCCGGTTGTTGTCTGGTCACAGAAAAAAACCAAGGTTAAGGAAGATATTTTGCAGTCTCATGATAGCTGATGACTAAAAAAAGTGATTAATTATCTGGCTTGACCATTATCTTATTTACTAACCTCGGGTTGAGTATTCCTATTTGTTTTAAGTATATTAAAAGTTTACATGCTAACTAACCTTCCATGATTATATCTGGAAGGTTTTTAGCTTAGGTATGATAACAGGAAAAAACTAATATTTCCGAAAAAAAAGATTTTTAAGTTAATCATGTGTAACCGTTTCTGTTGCAAAACCGTCTATCTATATAGTAAAAAGAGACACAGCATAAAATCAGGCAACGGATCAGCCACCACTATTTTAATTGAGGGTGATTGTTGTGTTTAAATCCAATATGTTCAGAGTTGTATTAATCGGAGTTTTGGTGTTGTTGTTTTTTTTAGCTCCAAGAATTTTCTCTAAAGGGCCAGAAAACGTTAATCCAGCGATTGATCACAGCACCGCTTCCGCAGCCCAGCCAAAATTAGAGAAGCTCAAGAAAGCAAAAATAAAAACAGCAATTGAGTATAAAGGGAAGATTTATCGGGATTTAGAAACTCATTATTACGTTTTTTCGACCACAAAGAAAGGAAAGATTGATATAAGCTGGGGGCCTGATACACTAGGTTCTGATTATATGATCACGGATAAAAATTGGGGAGCCATGTATTTCAATGGGGATGTATTGCCAGCTGGTGAATATATGCTCGTCATTACGTCGAATCCTGCAGAATCACCAGAGGATCCAGCCCTTCTTTCTTATCATTTTATTCTTAAGGGGCTTTCTTTTAAGGAGTCACCCGATACTACTCTTCCCCAGTTAAACATCAAAAGTCCTCAGGAGCTTGTAACGTGGCTGCCTGAAGGAGAACATACTGTAATGTTTAGAGGCCGTTCAGACGCATTTAATCTCACTTTTGGAACCTTTGGTTTAGAGGAAGAAGTCACGGAACCCTTAACAAGTCCATTTGAAAAAACCATTTACTTTGATGAATCCAGTCCAAACTATAGTGCTTACCGGATTTCGGCTGCCAATGAATCAGGAAACACAGTTAATCGCTATTTTGAATTTATCTATGATGGTGGAGCAGAGGAGTAAAAATTAAAAAGGGGCTGCTGCTGCACCCCTTTTTTGTATTAACGGCGCAAATAGTAAAAAAGATTTTAAAAGAAGGGTTGATTATTTTTCAAATCTGAAATAAAATAAGAAAAATCAGAAAAATTGAACAGGAAACACAATGAAAGGGAGTATTAAGGAATATTTATTGTTTAGAGAGCTGCCGGCCGGTGAAAGGCAGTCAGTAAATTCCCCAACTCGCCCTGGAGTGGTAAGGCTGATATTTAGGCCTTAACGGTTGACCCCGTAATCCAGTCGTTAAGCGGGTTCGATTTGTTTTTCAGCGAATCAAAAAGAGTGGTACCACGTAGGCATAGCCTGTCGTCTCTTATGAGATGGCAGGCTTTTTATTTTTTAACGAACTCAAATTAATGGTGAAAAGGTGGTTGTCAACGTGAAAAATAATGAAAAGTATTCAAGAGGTTATTTTATGCCCCCGGTGAAAAGCTTGAAATGGTCTGAGAAGGAGTATATTACTGAAGCCCCAACCTGGTGCAGTGTCGATCTTAGAGATGGAAATCAGGCCTTGGTAGTCCCTATGAGCTTAGAGGAAAAGCTTGAATATTTTCAATTGCTTTTGAAAGTGGGTTTCAAGGAGATAGAAGTTGGCTTCCCCGCTGCCTCTGAAACAGAATATGCTTTTTTGCGGACATTGATTGAACAGGATTTAATTCCGGAAGACGTAACGATTCAAGTGTTAACACAGTCAAGAGAACATATCATACGAAAAACCTTTGAATCGCTGCAAGGTGTTAATCAAGCAGTGGTCCATCTGTACAATTCAACTTCAGTGGCACAGCGCGAGCAAGTATTCAAGAAATCGGAAGAAGAAATTATAGACATTGCTGTAACCGGTGCAAAACTGCTCAAGAAATATGCTGCTGAAACCGAGGGAAACTTTCAATTTCAATATTCACCGGAAAGCTTCACCGGTACGGAAATGGAATTTGCCCTTGAAATATCAAACCGGGTACTGGATATATGGCAGCCATCAGCTGAAAACAAGGTGATTATCAACCTTCCCGCTACGGTGTCAATGTCGATGCCTCATGTTTACGCAAGCCAAATCGAGTTCATGAGTGACCATTTGCACTATCGCGACAATGTGATTCTCTCACTACATCCGCATAATGACAGAGGAACTGGTGTTGCAGATGCAGAGCTGGGCATGCTTGCCGGAGCGCAAAGGGTGGAAGGAACACTGTTTGGAAATGGAGAAAGAACAGGAAACGTTGACATCGTAACACTAGCTTTAAATATGTTTTCACATGGGGTTAATCCAAAGCTTAATCTTGAAAATATCCGTGAAATTATATCAAGTTATGAAGAATTAACAAGAATGAAGGTTCATGAAAGACATCCTTATGGAGGAGAACTTGTTTTTACTGCCTTTTCAGGATCCCATCAGGATGCCATTGCTAAAGGGATGAAATGGCGTGAGAAAAGAGAACGCCAGTATTGGACAGTGCCTTATCTATTAATTGATCCAAAGGATATCGGCAGAGAGTACGAAGGGGATATAATCCGTATTAATAGCCAATCCGGCAAGGGGGGAATCGGTTATGTTCTTGAGCAAAACTATGGGCTTGACCTTCCTGCCGAAATGCGTGAAAGCTTTGGATATAGTGTAAAAGATGAATCAGACCGCTTACACAAGGAGCTTTTGCCAAATGAAATCTATGATATCTTTATAAATAAATATGTGAATAAAAATAGCCCTGTTGAGTTTATTAATTATAGATTTACTCAAAATGAAAACTACGAAACAATTGTATCAATCAGAATAGAGAATGAAGCCCATGAGTTTATTGGTGAGGGAAATGGAAGGCTTGATGCCATCAGCAATATTCTCCAAACCAAACTCGGCATCAATTTTAAAGATTTAGTCTATAAGGAGCATGCCCTTGAAATAGGCTCTGGGTCAAATGCTGTATCTTATGTAGGTTTCACCGATGAGGATGGTGAAGTTTATTGGGGCTGCGGAATTGACGCAGATATTATGACATCCTCTGTAAAAGCTCTGTTCAGTGCTGTCAACAACATGATTAAGAGTGTCCAGCTTCCAATTGAAAAAGGATTATCAGCATTAAAAAATTAAGAAATATTAGCCCTTCTAAAAAAAGCCGAAATAGCGAGTAATGTTCAGAAAAATATAAAAGTTAAAGCCGAAATGACGAAATATAATTAAATATAGGATTTTATTTCTTTTTTTGAATGTTGAAATTGTCCTGTGCTTTTTTTATATTAAAAGTGTCAAAGCTATGCATTTCTGTTTAGAAGGAGGATGCATATGAAATATTTTTGTATCCGCTGTGGACTGGAGATGCCATCTTGGCAGTGAGAGAGACCAGCCATTATAGTTGGGGTTGAGCATGGTGGAATGTAGGGCGAAACGGACAACCTTGTCCCATGATATGATGAATGAGATCCAAATAAACAACTTTTATTGGAGGCGTTAAGAATGACTACGAAAGCAGTACGCAAACGTAGGAGGATTAAGCGTTTCCTTCAAAAGGAATTAAAAAAAGGCAGAGTGAAACGGGGCAAAGCGATCGCTGCTGTATAGGGAGCAAACAACTTGTCCAGAAGCAGAAACCGGGGTATGGCAATACCCCGGTTTTGTTATTTCATTTTAGCTGAATTTAAAAGTATTCCTTTTAATATAGCTGCTGATTTTGGCAAGGCGGGAATGCATGTATATCCTGAATTTTTATTAGAAAAGGATAACAGGCTCATTATATGGAATTTATTTTACAAAACATGTATTAGGAGGATTAAAATGAGTACTCCTGTCATTAGCACAGAACGATTAATTTTAAGAAAAATGAATAAAGATGATGTGGAACATTTAATGCAAATATTCTCAGATCCCGAGGCTATGAAGTATTATCCATCAACTAAGGATGAAAAGCAGACGATGGAGTGGATTGACTGGACTTTGGGCAATTATGCTAAATATGGTGTGGGTCTTTGGATCGTGGAGAATAAAGAAACAGGAGAATTTCTTGGACAGTGCGGCATTGTTCCGCAAGAAGTTGATGGAGGGACCGAAATGGAGATAGGATATTTGTTTGCCAGACGTGTATGGGGAAAGGGATATGCAACAGAAGCGGCAATGGCTTGCAAGAATTACGGTTTTGACCAAATCAAGTTAAAGAAGATTATCTCATTACCGGATGTTCATAATATTCCATCTGCAAAGGTTGCTGAGCGGATTGGGATGAAGATTGAGAAGACCATTCATAAATGGGGAAAAGATGTATTCGTTTACTCAATCACTAACTAGCCTTTTATGAGGCAGGTAAAGGGGATTAGAAGTAATTGAACTGCAGAAAATGGAAATCAGAAATGTTCTGGATATAGTGTGAAAGGTTTTTCTGGAATTCGAAGCACCTGACTACTCTGAACAAGGTATTGAAGAATTTAGTAAGTTTATATCCTACGATTCCATCATTACAAAGTTAGGAGAAGGAGAATTACACTTTTGGGGATGTAAAGTTAATGATAAGTTAGTTGGGGTAATTGCAACACGCAGCATTAACCACATATGTTTGCTGTTTGTAAAAAAGGAATATCAACGGCGGGGTATAGCAAGGACTTTATTTGAGTTAGTTAAAGAGATTTGCAGAAAGCATAAACATATTGGATGTATAACTGTTAATTCATCTCCTTATGGGGTCGAAGTTTATCATCGTCTCGGGTTTGAAGATACTGATCAAGAGCAAACGGTGAATGGGATCCGGTTTACGCCTATGTCTTATTTGTTAAAATAAGTTCACTGAGAAGACCCTGCAGAATTGTGCACGAAAAGTCGGATGGGAAGTTTCGTCTCCTGCTAATGTATGGATATAAGGAGGTCATTGAAGTGGATTCGCACAAACACATGAATGATGCCATGGGGTTTATTGAGGCTAATCTTACGGGACATATTGATTTTAAGGAAGCTGCAAGGCTAGCTTATTGCTCGGAATATCATTTTAAAAGAATGTTTTCCTTTCTTGCAGGAATTTCACTTTCTGAGTATATTCGCCGCAGAAGACTTACGCTGGCAGCTTTCGATCTAAGGGATCCAAGCATGAAGGTTATTGATATTGCCGTAAAGTATGGATATAGCTCGCCAGACTCCTTTACAAGGGCGTTTCAGCAGCTGCATGGCATTACACCAACAGAAGTGAGAAATAATGGGCGTTTACTTAAAGCCTATCCAAAGGTGACCTTCCAATTATCGATTAAGGGAGGCAATGAAATGAACTATCGAATTGTAGAAAAAGAAGCGTTTCGCATTGTCGGGATTAAAAAAAGAGTGCCAATTATATTCAGCGGAGTAAATCCTGAGATTGAGTCCATGTGGCAATGTTTAGATCAGAAGAGAATATATGAACTCAAAAATCTAGCGAATATCGAGCCAACAGGACTAATCAGTGCATCAACGAACTTTTCTGAAGGCAGAATGGAGGAAAAGGGGGAGCTGGATCATTATATTGGTGCAGCAACAACAAAGGAGTGTCCCGAAAACTTAGACATGCTTGAAGTGCCCGCATCTGCATGGGCGGTTTTCCAAGCTGTTGGACCTTTTCCTGAAACACTTCAAAATGTATGGGGACGCATTTATTCCGAGTGGTTTCCATCCTCTAATTATGAACAAAGGGAAGGTCCGGAAATTCTTTGGAATGAACATAAAGATACTGCCTCGCCAACTTTTAAAAGTGAGATCTGGATACCGGTTTTGAAAAAGTAAGATATGTTAAAAAAAGCTTCCCGCAAACGAGGGAAGCTTTACTCTATTCCATCCACTTTTTATAGAGTGCGTCAAATTTGCCCTGCAGCTTCATTTCATCCATCCACATTTCGAGGTAGCTGGCATAGACGAAGTCACCACGTGGGATCATATAGCCTTTTTCATTGTTGGTGAAAGGGTCGTTGGTCAGGGCTGCATATAATCGCTGATCCTCATTAGCATAAAGTATTGCTTCCACTGTGTCGGTGATCATAACATCATATGTTCCATCTGCCACCAGGCCAGGGATAACAAGATTGTTCTCTACAACCGTTACATTTGCGTTAGTCAAATACTGGCGGACAAAGGCTTCATTTGTACCGCCTGGATTTACGCCAATGCGGACGGAAGGCTTGTTGATGTCTTCGATTGAAAGGTATTTATCCTTGTCTTCAGCCCGTATTAAAGGCACTTTTCCAAATGAAAGGTAGCCCTGCGATACGTAAGCTGTTTTTTGTCTGGCAGTATTACGGGTTATGCCGCCGACAGCAATATCAAATTTATCTGCCTGCAGGTCTTTCATCATGTTGGGCCAGGTAGTTCCGACAAAACGCACCTCCACGCCGAGATCCCTGGCGAGTTCTTTGGCAGCATCCACGTCATAGCCTTCATACTCATTTGTCTCTGGATCCAAATATGTAAAAGGCTTGTAGTCCCCGGTCATACCTACTCGTATGTATCCTCTCTCGATAATTTCATCCAATTGGGAAGCTTCAGCTTTTTTCAGATGGCCTGGGGCATTTTTCGATGCGGATTCTGCAGATGCATTTTGTGTTGAAATCAGGTCATGGCTGACATAACCGGTGCCAACCAGAGATAAACTGAGAACTCCGGCGAGCAAAGCTTTTTTCCATTTCTTAAACATGTGTGTTCCTCCTTTTATGGCTGAGTGAAAAATGATATATTTATTGTAGTCTAAATAGTTTGATATTTCTGTTAAACATAGAGAAATAAATAGATTTACCTACTATCATTTGACAAATTCCTACAAAAGTAATAGTGGGAGATTGTATTGTATAAAGGGGAAGCAATGGAAAAAGTACTTATTTTAGGACAAGCGCCGTGTATGCAAGGCTTAAATGGGGAGCTTTTTTCACTAAAATAAATTTGTCCTGGGAACGTTCTTATAGATCTATTTCTAATCTTTCAGAATGGTAGAGTTAGATTTAGGAGGGGTGAATGAGCAGCTCTGCGATAAACCATTTTCCTTTTTAAGTCTGGAAAAAACAGTAGTGAAAAAACCTTATGCTGTTTTCGTAAAGTTTGTTGCTTTTTACCGGAAAACTTAGTTTATCTAACTGAGTTGATTGTAGCGGAGGACACTTGACTCCTCGTAAATGCTCCCGCATTTCCTTCGTGCGGTGTTTATTCAGGAGGCTTATTCATTGTCCTGCGGGAAGTGAGGGAAGTGTGAGACCCCACAGGCAAAGCCGAGGAGGCTCGCATCGCTCCCCGCGGAAAGCAAGTGCCCCGTGCTGAAATCAACGGGCAGAATTTAAAGCAAAAACAACAATCTATGAGAAAAGAGCTAAACCTTAAGAATCCACGGGTGTCCATTCTAGATTTTTAAACTTACAAGTATTTGCGTTGACGATCCAACTAGGCAAACTTTTGGGGGTTCAGCCAAATTACAAATGCAACAGGAATGGCAATTATAGATTCATCTTTCATTTAGAATGGTACTAAAGATTAGGTGTTTTTTTTGTTTAAGGGTGGTTTTAGGTTCAAAAAGGGCTATTTTTAGTGCAAAATCAATAAAATTTAACACTTTGAGGAAATAAAACACTCGATTTAGAGGACCTTTCTGCTGCGATGAGAGGTTTACAGGTTTTATTTGCAGCTTTGCCTATTTTATTTGCAAGTTTTTTGTTTTATTAGCAACTAGGTCCATTTTATTAGCAACTAGGTCCATTTTATTAGCAACTTCTCTAATTTTATTAGCAATTAGACCGCTGAGCAAAAATCCTGTACATGGGATATCGCCACTAGGTCCATTCTATCATCAACTGTTCAAATATATCGTCAACTCGGCCTATACTTCATCAACTTTCCTAAATATCATGATTTTGGCCTATACTTCATCAACTTTCCTAAATATCATGAATTTAGCTTATATATCCTCAACTTTCCTAAATATCATGAACTTCGCCTATATATCATCTACTTCCAAAATAAAAAGGAAGGAGCCTGTTTACTCCTTCCCCGCACCTAGTTCGACAGCTAACTCGAGAATTGTTTTATTGATCCGCCATACATAGTAAAGATGGTGGATGAGGTCACGCTGGGATTGTTTTCTGGTTGGAGCAAGGCGTTCAATTTGTTCCCGTTCCTTTTCAAGGCTGTAGACCAGCGCTCCGTCCCCGTTGCCTTTTATCACTTCCATCAATGTTTCGATATTCAGATCCAGTTTTTCTTCGATCCTCTTGAAGACCTCCACCAATTCGTCCGGGTAATCAAAGCCCTTCCGATAGGAGGAGGCAACTAAATGTCTGGCATAGTAATTGATGGCAGCAAATATCGTAATCCATCTGTTTACATCCGAGTGACGGGGTGAGCCAGGCTTTTGGGTTAGCGATTGGGCTTCCGTTTTGATCGTCTGAAGTTTTTGGTCCAAGGCAAACGCACTCCCGGATAGTTCCTTGACATTTACATCTTCTCTAAATCCTCGTATATACTCTATTACAAAAGGCTTTAGTTCCGTTAAAAATTCATTAAAGGAATCAGCGACTTTGTCCTTGGTTTTCTTTGGAAAAACAAACGTGGAAACCCCAAATGCAATGGCAGCACCGGCAATCGTATCAAGGACACGTGCACCGATGAGGGAAATAGAAATCCCGCCCAGTAAAAGGTCATACATAAAAGCGACCAGCATCGTAATAAACATGCTCATTAATGTGTAAGACACCTCAAGCAAATAGAAGGCGAAAAATACTGCCACAAAAATCAGTGTGACTTCCAGAGCAGAATGGCCAGATACCAGCCTTGCCAGCGTAAAACCAATCACTGCTCCAATAATGGTTCCGATTGAGCGCTGAAACCCTTTTGTGTAAGTACGGCCTATGGATTCGGTTCCAAGCAGGACGATAAACGCTGTCAGGAGTACCCAGTATGGCTGGGCAGGCGAGATGATTTGGCCGACAATGATGGATAAAACAGCGGCAACCAAAGCCTGATAAGCTTTTTTAGTGGAAGGCTTTAGAGTCTTCTCTTCATCTTCCGAGTCTTTTTCCCCTGAATCCTTTTTCGAGGTCTCACTCAAATCTTCATCCGCTTCTTCAGAATTCTTTACCATTATCTTTTCACTGTAAAGAGCTTGCTGCAAGGTTATGGCACCTTCGATTACATGGTTCGCAATTGACTCAATCCGCCGGATTAAAAAGAGCCATCCTTCAGGCTGATCTTCACGATTAAATAAATCCATTATCAGCAGGCGCAATGCCTGCACGGCCAGTTCTGCTTCTTGCAGGTTTTGTTCTTCATAATTTTGGGCGAGGACCTCAGCATCCCGGAGAGTCTGAATTACCCATATTAGCAGCCTTCTTAGTTCATCAATTTCAAGGGCGTCTGCATACTTTAAGCTTCGTATGGAGTCAGTTAGTGTTTCGATCAGCATTCCGGTATCAAAAACGTACAGCCTCAGCTGAGAGGGTGTTAAACCTGGCCATAATTTCTGTACATCATCTTCATTTATATAGTCAGAAGCAATGATGGCATATTCCCTTAGCTTGAGCACATTCTTCTGCAGCTCTTTTTTTCGCTGCGGGCTCAATTCCTTATCCTGCATGCCCTGTATTAAGAGATTGAAGGTAAGATTACTTTGGATATGAAAAGAACGGATGCTTCTTTTCAGGTTTTTAGCGGTATCCTGGAACAGGATGAAATTGAACAAGAAGGCATAAGCGATCCCAATCCAAATGCCTATGTAAAACCAGGGAAGCTGGCTGCTCGTCAGTTTTAAAATAGAAGAAAAATAAATTGTCATGAAACCGATCATGCATAAAGAAAAATAGCGAACTCCAAAACGTGTTAAATAAAAGCTGCCAAAAATTAAGACGATCATTGCTATATCAATGTAATAGGCATTGTGTGCCAAAGAGGAGCCAAGTGTAATTCCGGCCATAGCTGAAACACCAAGCAGAAAAGTAGTAAGGATTTTTTCCCTTTTCGTATCATCCATTACAATCATGATGCCCATCATCCCGGCCATACCGGAAACAATTGCCGGAGTAAGTGCATCAAAACCGGCTGCATTCATGATAAATAGAGTCGTAAAGACAGAGGCCATTAAACTGAGGGTAGCCCGTCCCGCTTTCTGAAACCTGATAAGTCCGGGGTCGGAAGCCAGTAAACGCCCGAGCCAATGGTGTTTTATATGCAGATGTTTCATTGTGTCACCAATCTTTGCAAAAGTTTTTCTATTTAGAGAGTTAAAGTATATATTAACACTCACCGTTTTAATATCCAAATTAACCACATTCAGGTGTTTTTACCCTCTCGTTAAACTTTTTCAAACAATAAGTGAAAATTATTATTTATGGTTTAAAAATCGAACAAATGTTCTATAATAAAGTATGGAGGGATTTACAATGCCACATAAAGATAGAGGTTTATTAAAATGGCTGCCTGCACACTTTATGCCGGAACAAAGAGCTATGCTGAAAAAACTGGAAATCGAACAGAATTATCAAAACAAGCCGCTTATCGATGAGTATGAAATGCTGGAACTCGAAAACAGGATTCACTATGCTATGGAGTTTGCTTATTTCGTAAAAGTAAAGATATGGAGAGAAGGCTTTTTCCATGACTTTAAGGGAAGGGTGAACAGGCTGGATGGGTTTAGCAAAAAGATTTACTTAGAAACAGACCATGGCTACATACAAAAAATCGTGTTTGATGAAATAGTTGGGGTGGAGGTAGAAGCATAGTCAAAGTATAAAACCTCTTTGAAACATTCTCTTTAATAAGACTGTATTGCTTTTTGCTAATAGAGCATGGAGTATTTTTCTAATAACAATTCTTTTCTTATTCAAACCGGTAAATGATTGTAATTAACAGGTACGAATGATAGCCTTAACGAGCATAGTTTATTTTTTCTATGCAAAGGGGAGTATCTACGATGGTAGGTCAATCGGAGTATTTACTTTTTCTTAGAGAACTTGGACGCTTGCATATTGATCTTCAAAACTGCAGCGATACCCAAGTCTGCATCGACATCTCCCAGGATATCCTTTTACTTCAAAAGGCTTTAGATTTGACTGCTATTCAATAGTGGTCTTTTTTATATCTGTTTAATAACTTGTAAGCTCCGTGAAACCTTTGGATACAGTATAAAATTCCTTCCATTGAAAAACTAAATGTTAATCGCTAATAATCTCGGAAATAACCAATGGGGCAATGAGCCAGTATAGTGACATAAATATAAATTTAAGGGGCTTTGGGAGTTTCCCAAGCCTTTTACTCGTTTGATCGAAGTGTTGGTTAACCTTACAATTAAAGGAAAATATAAGCCTGAAGTGTCCGTTATTTAGAATTTTTAGATATAATAAAAGAAAGAGAATGGTGGAGGGGATTATGAAAAGAGAATTAGAGAAAGCAATTGTGCTGAGGAATATTGGAAAGTATAAAGAATCCAACGAGTTACTTGTAAAATTGGCAAGTGAGTTCAACGATGATCCATTCATCAATTATCAATGTGCCTGGAGTTTTGATGTGCTCGGTGAAGAGTCGAAAGCAGTCGGTTTTTATAAAAAGGCAATTGAGCTTGGCTTGCCGGACGAGGATTTGCAAGGAGCGATACTCGGTCTTGGGAGCACCTACCGAACATTGGGAGAATATGAGAAATCAAAAAATGTATTGCATAGTGGTATTGAACAATACCCAAACAACCGGGCAATCCAGGTGTTCTATTCAATGACTCTTTATAATTTGGAAGAGCACGGCACGGCGATGGAGCTGCTGCTGAACTGCCTGGCTGAGACCACCACAGATGCTGATATATTGAAATATAAGAAAGCGATAAACTTCTATTCTGATAAACTGGACAAGGTTTGGGATTAAAGGGGGATTAAATGCTGGAAGAAGCACTGCAGGCAGTTGAGGAATACCGCAATGTGATTAATAGCGGGAATGTTTATGAAATATGATTTCTTCGGGTATTTTGGCTATTACAGTGACAAGGACTACGAAGTTTAACGCGGGGATACATACAGGGAAGATAATATTGATACGCAGAAAACATACGAAGGAAAAAGCCCAAGCTGGAAATACAAAGACTTAATCCGCAACATGAGAGAGCAGGATGAGCTGATATTATATTCATTGTAAAATTTTATTTATCCGGCGAAAAAGTGGCACTGCTTTGGCCATGGAAGTTTTTAAAATGGAATCTGGAAAATGGAAGTTATTTAGACAGCATATGGAATAATATGGGGAATAATTCGAATCGTTTTCCTGTATAATATACTCTTACACTGTTTTAGGGTACCAGGTTATCATTTATTAAATACTATCATGGAAGTTTAAGGAGTTTTATAGATGAGCGAGTTATTAGTAGATTTGATAGATGATTTGAAAAAGACGAACAGCGGTCATATTCTTTATCACTATGATCAGATAGATTGTTACCTTCAAAATGCGGTTACCTATATTGTGGCAGGAGTTGAAAACGGAGGTCATGTGATGTTTGTGGAAAATGACCGAAATCTTCCACATATAAAAAAAGAATTGGATAAGCATTTAAGCAAGGCTGAATGCGCCAGAGTCCATTTTGCTAATAACTTTGATTTCTATTATTCCAATGGTAATTTTAATCCGGAAACCGTTATTAACTATTTCATAAAAAATGTCCAGCCCTATCTGGAAAGCGGTGCAGCGGTGTTTACATGGGTACTTGTGGAATGGGGTAATGTGAAGGAATACATTCCGAAAATAGAAGAGTATGAAAAGAAGTTAGATAAGATGGTACCTGAAAAAGGCATTATTTCATTATGTGCCTATGATAACAAGAGTACACCTGATGAATTAAAAGAAAGATTAAAGCGCTGCCATGGGGTGCTGATAACAGATCGTGAATACAAATACTTGCAAAATTAAAATAGAGTAGGCTTTTTTTTAAGGAGAAACGTATGGGAAATATAACATTTAAAGATATTTATAAACCTGGCAAGACCATTTTGGAAACTGAATGTTACATTCATCATCATAATCCCGAAATGCTGCTGCAGTATGACAGCAATTTTATCAGTTTTAAAAAAATGCCGACCATTAAGGAATTCATTGAAGCTCAAGATTATCTAAGAGCCTATCATCAAGAACATGGCCAAAAGCATGTTTGGTTTTATTTTCCGGAAGGAGAACCGCTCTTACAGGAGTTAATGGATTTCTTTCAGAAAGATGAAGATTATTCAATCGGATTTCTTGAGCTTTTTGCTATACAGCCGGAGGATTTTCCTGCTGTGAAAGAAAATCCTGAAATCGGTGTTGGTAATGTAACAGAGGAAACATGGAATGCTTATTCAAAATTTCAGTATGAACATGATTCGGTTTATGGAGAGGAATATGCTGAAAAGAAGCAGAGCCAACATTTACGGAACTATAAAAATCAAAGCATTCAGCAAATCCTTGCGTTTTACCAAGGTAAACCGGCTGGATCTGTCGATGTCATTTTAAAAGACCATACAGCTGAAATCGATGGTTTAATGGTCCATGAAGACTTCCAGAAAAAAGGCATTGGCAGCCGTCTGCAGAAATTTGTGATGGATCAATTCCATGATAAAACGGTTATACTGGTCGCAGACGGGCAAGATACCCCAAAGGAGATGTACCGGAAGCAAAACTATCAGTATCTTGGCAAACAGTATCAAGCATTAAAAGTATATGAATGAAAAAGTGTCTGGTTCTTAGAGAGCCGGACATTTTTTATTGGGTTGAGTAGAACACTGTTCTGTTAAAAGGAATGAAAATCGAGTAAATATATGTGGCGACATCGCGGTTTTGTCGAAAACAATCGAGATAGCAAGAAAAAATTCCGTTTCGTAATGTAACAGTGTTATGTTACAATTGGTTCAACAGAAAGGAGTCCTATAATTTGAACGAGGAATTAATTTCTAAAAAAGATGTGCTGGAATTAACGGGCATTTCTTACGGGCAACTTTATCGCTGGAAAAGGAAAAACTTGATTCCCGAGGATTGGTTTGTCAGGAAATCCACCTTTACGGGGCAAGAGACTTTTTTTCCAAAAGAGAAAATCCTTGAGCGGATCGAAAAAATACAGAAAATGAAGGATACCCTTTCGCTGGATGAATTAGCCGATATGTTTTCACCCAGTACCGCCAACCTCAGGATGAAAAGGGCGGATATTATGGCTAAAGGTATTGCATCCGAACCAGTTTTGAATATTTTTCTGGAACATCAAGGAGATATGAATGAATTTGATTTTCATCACCTTATGAGTCTATATATTCTTTCTGCCTTGCTGGAATCAGGCGATATTCATTTAGAGGAAGGGAAAATGCTTCTGCAGCTATTAAACGATCACCAGAAAATAGTTCATCAGCCAAATACGGTTATTTATTTTATTCGCAAGCTGGGTATTTCCAGCTGTTTATTTTCTGTTAAGGGTGAAGAGCTGTACTTTGAAAAAGGGACAAAAGTTGTCACAACTTTATCAGTAGGGCAAAGTGCAGAAGAATTAAAATCAAAATGGATGTAGGAGGAAGAATAGTGAATACAAAAACATTAGGCAATTTGGTGATCAACGGAATTGGGTCGTCAAATGGAGGTTCATTTGAAAAGGTTGAGTTAAATGGGAAGGGAACGGTAAATGGAGATACAGAATGTGTAAAGTTCTATTGTAACGGTACCGGTACAATCCATGGGAACGTAAAAACGGGGAAGGCTAAGATTAGTGGCGCAGCCAAGATCAATGGAGCAGTAAAAGCGGAGGAACTCATTATCAATGGTTCTGCCTCCATAGCTGAAGCGATCAGCAGTAAAGTGATGGAAGTATCTGGAAAGTCATCTATAGGCGGATCCGTAAAATGCGATGAAATGACTGTGAATGGAAAGGTATCTATTGAAGGAGATTGTGAAACGGAAATCTTCCGTGCGGAGGGTGCCTTTTCAGTAGCAGGTTTATTGAATGCTGAGACAATTGATATAAAGTTATTTGGAGACAGCAGAGCGAAAGAGATTGGCGGCAGGAATATAAAAGTAGTACAGCATAAAGAAAGCTTATTCAAATTAATTAAATCCATTTTTCCATTGAAGCTTGAGGCAGAGGTTATTGAAGGCGATGAAATAGAACTGGAAGGAACAGTGGCTTCTATCGTAAGGGGGAAAAATGTGAAAATCGGGAAAAATTGCGAGATTGGGCTGGTTGAATATTCAGGTGAATATGATTGCCAACCGGGTACGCTGGTTAAAGAATCCCGCAAAATATAGGAAGGAGGATGTCCTTGTGGCTGAAATCAGGAATATCAGCATCAATGGTTCTGGCAGCACATCTGGCGGCAGTTATCGAAAAATGGCCATTAGGGGAGAAGGCGCAATCCTTGATGATGTGGAATGCGATCAGCTGATGGTATTCGGTTCAAGTGAACTGAAGGGCAGCATCAAATTTAACAAATTCCATGTTTTCGGAGAAACAAGCGTAAAAGAAAATCTCCATGGCGAGGGTTTAAGGTAATTGGTACGTTGTCTTCTGGCGGGAATGCGTATGTCCATCAAACGAAGGTGCGCGGAACCATTGATATCGGAAGCGGATTTAAAGGAGAGAAGGCCGATATTAAAGGAATGATTACTACTGGCGGAAATCTCGAGGCTGAAACGCTTTCCTTGCAGGGCGGCTTTGAGGTTGGCGGAGTTTTAAATGCCGGAACAATGGACATTGGCCTGCGTTTTAGTGTTAATAAGGCAGAAGAAATTGTCGGCGGAAAAATCATCATTAAAAAGAATCCAAGCATTCCTTTCTTTTCATTTGGCAAAGGCGGCAGGCTTGAAGCGAAAATCATTGAAGGGGATGACATTTACCTCGAAAATACAAAAGCAGATGCTGTAAGGGGACATCATGTAAAAATTGGCCCAGGGTGCGAGATTGGGATTGTTGAGTATTCAGGAACTTATGAATATAAATCGGAGTCTGTTGTAAAGGCAAATAAAAAAATCTAATAGTGACGATCTCCACAATATACGAAGCTTTTATTTCCGGTTAACTGGTAAATTAAAACTCCAAAATGATGGTCTAAAAAGGTAATTTGTTACGGCTTTTATATTTATATATTTATTCGAACTTCTATTTTTAATCATTTCTCCATGTGACCTATATTTATTTAGAAAATTCCTCCCTGGCCAGCAGCTTAAGATTTATGTGCCGAGCAGCGCGTTTTTATATGCGGAAAAAATTATTTATGTGCGGATAGTGCCGTTGGAGGGGAGAAAGAGCCGATGAAAGGGACTAAAGAGTGTGAATAGGACCGTTGTAGGGGAGAAAGAGCTGGCGAAGGGAACTAAAGAGTGTGAATAGGGCCGTTGGATGGGAGAAAGAGCCGATGAAGGGAACTAAAGAGTATGACTAGTGCCGTTGAACGGGAGAAAGATATTGCGCTGTTACCTGAAATAGGCTTTAAAGCTTTCCGGGTTTCGATTCACTGACCGAGGATTTTCCTCACGGATATGAAGAAACGCCAGATGAAGTCATGGGGCGGATTAATGTTTATATTTGAAACATAGAAGCCCTAACTTCGACCAGTGAAATATAGATTATAAGCATAGTGTACAAAAAGAGTTAAATATAATCTAAATATAGTAAATATAACGACCGGAAAATAAAAAAAATTTTTTAATTATGTAAGCGCTTTAAAGGGTTGAAGTTTTCTGAAGACTTTGATAAGATTTATAAAACTGAAAAGGCTATGTGTGACTGGCGAGACACGGATTACCGTGAGGGAGCACATAGTGTCGAAGCCGTTCGCCTGGGCAGAGGTAAGGGATTCTACCCCTTGCCTCTTTCTGTTTAAAATCTGACAAAGCTATTTAGAAAAGGGGAGAATCCAGTGAGTACCATGACTTTAGACAAAGTGAAGACTATTAAAACGTTAAACGCAATTGCAAAAAGCGGCCTTGATGTATTTAACAAGGACCATTTTACAATCGATAATGAGAGCGATAACCCTGATGCAATTGTTCTTCGCAGCTTTAACATGCATTCAATGGAATTTGGCGATCGATTAAAAGCAATCGCACGCGCTGGTGCCGGAGTGAATAATATTCCGGTCGAAAAATGCACAGAGCAGGGCATTGTTGTTTTTAATACGCCAGGAGCGAATGCAAATGCTGTAAAAGAAATGGTGCTAACCTCATTGATGGCTTCATCCCGCAATCTGTTTGCCGGAATTGCATGGACCAAAACGTTAGAGAACGAAGGCGATCAAATTCCAAAGCTTGTGGAAGCAGGGAAGAAGCAATTTGTCGGAAAAGAAATTAAGGGCAAAACACTTGGTGTTATTGGCTTGGGTGCAATCGGGGCGCTTGTAGCGAATGATGCGCTTGATCTTGATATGGATGTAGTCGGCTTTGATCCGTTTATTTCGGTTGATACGGCCTGGAACTTGTCCCGCAATGTTCAGCGTGCAATGACAATTGAGCAAGTATTCGCGGAGTCTGACTATATCACAGTGCACGTTCCGCTAACAGATGACACAAGAGAAATGTTTAACGAAAACACATTCAGCATGATGAAGAAAGGCGTTCATATTTTAAATTTCTCCCGCGGTGAGCTTGTGAATGAAGCCGATATGGCAGCTGCCCTTGAAAGTGGAAAAGTTGGCAAGTATATCACAGACTTTCCGAATGGAAATGTGCTGAAAATGAAAAATGCAGTCGCGATCCCGCATTTAGGTGCGTCTACACAAGAATCTGAGGAAAACTGCGCTGTGATGGCAGCACGTCAGGTGAAGCATTTTCTTGAAACAGGTAATGTTAAGAACTCGGTGAACTTTCCAAACGCTGCTCTTCCTTATACAGGCAAGCGCCGCGTAACCGCTTTTCATAAAAATGTCCCGAACATGGTTGGTCAAATCACACTGGCAATTTCAAGCTACCAGCTTAACATCGCGGACATGGTGAACAGAAGCCGCGGGGAATACGCCTATACAATGATTGATATTGATAATAAAGTGAATGGCGATGTCATTCCTGGTTTGTTGAATCAGATCAATCAAATCGAGGGCATTGTTTCAACACGGATCATTTAATTATGAAGCCTCAATTCCTATAGGATTGGGGCTTTTTATTTGCTGTGGAATTAGTTGATGATACTTTTAGCGAAGTTGATGATATAAAGTGAAAGTTAACGATAAAAGGCCTAGTTGCTGATAAAATAGGCAGAGGTGCTGATATCTGTCTTTCAGAAGCAGGTCCCGGGCAGGCTATGAAAATATTATTAAAAATTGGCAAATAAAACGATTCACGCCTTAAAATAAGGATTAAATTGGGCTAAAAGATTTCCTGAGCAGCCCAAATTCTGCGAAAATAGGTACCCAGACACCACAAATCTGTATAAAAACAGATAAGCTTAGAATAAACTTATAAAAAATTGCAGTTGCCCGTATCTTTTTGTTTGTTTTATCCGTTATAAGAGCAGAGATGTGTAAAGGAGTGAGCAGGTTTATGAAGCAGGGGGAAATTCCGGTTCAATCAGGATGTGACGATAAGCAGGCTGAGAATATCCGTATTGCCAGTTTATATCCTTCCCTTCAGCGTTATGGACGGTTTCTGGCACAAAACCAGTGGGACGGAGATGACATTGCCCAAGAGGCTATCGTCCGTGCATTCTGTGCCTATAAGCCATGCAGTATCAATCAGGCTCTTTTAAAAAAGATTGCATATAATTGCTGGATGGATACTGTCAGAAAACGAAAGCGGGAACAGCTTGTAGAGGAACCGGAAGAGGAAGCAAAGGTTAGCGAGCGGAAAAATAGTGGTTTAGTGGAACAACTCCTAAGTCAACTAACATTGAAGCAGGCTGTTATTTTTGCATTAAAAGAAGGCTTTCAATACAAGTCAAAGGAAATTGCCGAAATAATGCAGACAACCGAATTTGCAGTAAAATCCTCGCTTAACCGTGCACGGAAGCAGCTTAATCATCCGGAAACAGATGAGAGAAAAGTAACTTTTGCCATTGAGGAAGAAGTGAAGGTGTCCCAACTACTGCAAGAATCATTGGCCACAGAAGACCCATCTATCCTTCTTAAAGCCATTCCAGCCCTGCATTCCTTGAAAAGCCAGGCCGTATCGAAGCCTGTTCTTTCCGTTAAACAGGCTCCTTCAAACACTCTCTGTATGGCGGCATAAATCCGCTAAGAACAGGAGGGATACAGGTGACAGCTATACCATATGTAATTGAGCAGTCCAGCCGGGGAGAGCGATCTTACGATATTTACTCCCGGCTGCTTAAAGACAGGATCATTATGATCGGTGAAGAAATAAACGATGGGGTGGCAAACAGTGTCATTGCCCAGCTGCTTTTTCTGGCAGCCGATTCCCCGGATAAGGATATTTCTTTATATATTAATAGTCCAGGAGGTTCTACCACTGCCGGGTTTGCCATATTTGATACGATTCAATATATCAAGCCGGACGTGAGAACCATCTGCACAGGGATGGCAGCCTCCTTCGGTGCAATGCTGCTTTTGGCAGGAAAGAAAGGGAAGCGCTATAGCCTTCCTAACTCTGAAATCATGATTCACCAGCCGCTTGGCGGGGTAAGGGGGCAGGCAACCGAAATTGAAATTTCTGCACGGCGGATTATCAAACTGAGAGAGCATATTAACAGCATTATTGCTGAGAGGACCGGCCAGCCACTGGAAAAAGTGGCCCGGGATACGGACCGCGATTATTTCATGAGTGCCGAAGAAGCAAAGGAATATGGGATTATTGATGAGATTATTTATCATAGCTAGCAATGGAATAAGAGATTATTTAGGCATATGAAGAGCAGCCAGTTTTCCGGCTGCTTTTTTGTGTCTTTAATAAATGACAGGAATAAAAAAGAAACCAGCTATCGCTGATTCCTTCTACTTGTCTTCTGAATAAAACTCATCGATTGCCCGAAGCCAGTTTGTCCGTGCAATTTCACCGGCTTTGTTTTTGTCTCTTTGCTCAAAAGCCTTCAGAATCTCTTCATGCTCTGCAATTGAGCGGGTTTTTAAAATAATCGTTTTATTATAATACAGCCGCATGACATGTGCTTGAAGCATGGAAACAGTATTCGAAATATATGGGTTTTGTGCAAGTTCAATAATAATGTTATGGAACTGCTCATCCTGCTTCAGAGCAGAAAAGGTATCGCCTACATTAAGGGCTTGTGAGAATTTATGATTGATGTCCCGAAGTATATCGATGGTTTGCTGGCTGATAACTGGCGCAGCCATTTCGGCAGCAAGCGCTTGCAATACACCTAATGGAGGCAGAATTTTGCTTATGTCTTCTGGATTTACCGAGGTGACTTGCGTTCCAACACCAGGAAACATTTCGACAAACCCCTGGACGTTAAGCAATTGAAGAGCTTCCCGAATGGGTGTGCGGCTGACGCCCAATGCCTTGGCAAGATCGGCATCATTCAATTTTTCTTTCGGCTGCAGAGTCCCGTCAATAATCCATTCCTGAATCTGGGAGAATGCACGCTCTTTTGCTGATATACGTGTAGGTGATGAATAGTTGGAAGGAATCGGCATAGCTGTAAACACCTCTTTATTTCATTATAAATTACTTTTTATCTGCTAATTTAAAGTTATTTCCAATAGATTATAAATTTAGTATATAGAAGAATCTAGGAAAATTCAATATATCGCATAATTCGACAAAAACTTTTGTGCGATATATTGCATAAGTATGTTTGATGTGTTATCTTGGGTTATGCAATATATTACGTAACAAAAAATAAAAAATATAATTACTTTGCAATAATTTTTCAGAAGATTTCAATTTGATAGATTGTTAAATAAATGGAAATTAACGATTAAAAGCAGAGTAATAGGAGGAGTCTAAATGAGCAGTAAAATACCTTTTTCGTATATAGTCGCAGTTGGTTTTATGCTGTTTGCCTTATTTTTCGGGGCAGGAAACTTAATTTTTCCAGCCATGCTTGGCCAATCGGCAGGTACTAATATTTGGTCTGCAAATGCCGGTTTTATCATAACAGGGGTTGGATTGCCATTACTAGGGATTCTGGCACTTGGCTTTTCCGGAAAAAGTGATTTGCAATCATTGGCGGGCCGGGTTCATCCACTATTTGGATTAGGTTTTACCGTAGCGCTTTACTTATCAATTGGACCGCTATTTGCCATTCCAAGAACAGCTACTGTTTCATTTGAAATTGGAATTAAACCATATATTTCTGAAGGAAGCAGCGTTATTGGATTAATAATCTTTTCCCTTCTCTTTTTTGGAATTACGGTTTATTTTTCATTAAAATCTTCCAGCATTGTGGATATTATAGGAAAATTCTTAACACCAATGCTGCTGATTGTTATTGCCGTTCTAATTGGTGCAGCTTTTATTAATCCTATGGGATCATTTCAGGCTCCAGCTGAAAACTATGTAAGCGGTGCGTTCTTCAAAGGATTCCAGGAAGGCTACCTTACAATGGATGCCCTTGCTGCTTTCGTATTCGGGATTATCGTTGTAAATGCAGTAAAAGACAAAGGGGCTGCAACCAAGAAGGATATCATGGTTGCCATTGCTAAAGCAGGTGTGATTGCAGCAGGCCTTTTAGCGATTATCTATACTTCCCTTTCCTTTATCGGAGCGTCAAGTGTGAGTGGGCTTGGCCTATTAGATAACGGCGGTGCTGTCCTATCCGGTGCCTCCACACATTATTTTGGCTCTTTCGGTGCCATACTTCTAAGTTTAATCGTATTTGGAGCATGTTTAACGACAAGTGTCGGGCTAATTACGGCTTGTTCTTCTTACTTCAATAAATTGATGCCAGGCGTTTCTTACAAATCTTTTGTCATTGTTTTATCCATTTTCAGTGCGGTTTTAGCCAACTTTGGTTTAAGCCAGTTAATTGCCATTTCTGTTCCAGTTTTAGTAGGTATTTATCCGTTAGCAATCGCTTTGATGGCACTGACCTTTTTGCATCCGCTATTTAAAGGAAAGAAAGAGGTCTATCAGGGAAGCATGCTATTCACATTTGTAGTAAGTATGTTTGATGGATTGAATGCTGCAGGAATAAGTTTTGCACCAATTAACGAACTATTTGGTTCCATCCTTCCATTATATGATGTCGGATTGGGCTGGATTGTCCCTGCTATTGCAGGTGGTTTGATTGGATATGCGGTTGGATTATTAAAAAGCAGCACTTCACAATCTTCGGAAGCTGAAAAAGCAGCATAATGACTAGGGCCCCCAGAGTTCATCTGGGGGCCTTGAATTTTTTGCATGGTTAAGGGGTCTTCAGTAAAGTTGCTAATAAAAAGTGAAACTTGCTAATAAAAAAAGAAAGTTGCTAATAAAACAGGAAACATGCTAATAAAACGGACGAAGTTGCAAATAAAAGTGAAACAGAGATATTTTTGTGAAAAATGCGCTGAAAAACGCGCAGTTAGCCGCTTAGAGCATTTCCAAAAACAGACTTCTCCATCAAAGGGAAGCCTTTTAATAGCAAAAAAGCCTTATTATAAACGGTTTCTTATCTTTTTTAAACTAGGAGCGCTTTCTATAATATGCAGAGTCTTTTTTCTTGTGAAATCACCAAAATACGAACATTGTATAGTGGATTTGTATTAAATATTCATATATTGGTTGTATTTCGTTTGTGAGTTTGTTATATTTGCATAGTAATAATTTAAATTTCATCACTCGTATATGCTCGGTAATATGGTCTGAGCGTTTCTACCTGGTTCCCGATGAAAGAACCGGACTACGGGTTAAAGTATATGGAACTGATCCTTAGTTTGATTTACATACATTACTTTAACTCACAGGTCTGGAAGGTAGAAGTTGTTCTGCTTTTCCAGGCCTTTTTCTATGGCATAAATCCGAGTATATCAAACAACTAGAGAAGGGGAGAGATCATTGATGAAAAAGAATCTTACTTTATTTGCAGTAATTGCGGTTATGTTTGCAACTTTGCTTACTGGCTGCGCTTCTGCACCACAATTTGAAACAGAGGCCGAAAGTGCTCAAAGACCAATTCTTATTCAAGGGCCAATGCCAATCGAAGCTGAAAAATTTGCTCAAAGATTAGATAAAGTGAAAGTTGAAAAATCTGGAACGTTCGTGTTTTACATTGGGAAACTTGACAAGTATCCTGTTATTGTTGCTAAAACAGGCAAGGGTATGGAAAATACAGCAGCTGCTACAGCAGTTGCGATTGAAAAATATGATCCAATCGCAATCATCAACCAGGGTACCTCTGGGGGACATGATCCGAGCTTAAATGTTTTTGATATTGTTTTAGGAGAAAGAACAACAAATATCGGTTCATTAAAAACAGGTCATTTGGAAGAAAACGAAGGGATCGAACCTACAAATTGGATTCCGATGGACTTAATGGCTTCTGAAGGAAGCGCCGGAGAAGATCCAAACGCTGAAAAGGCACGTTACTATGAAGGCGATGCAGATCTGCTTGCAGCTGCCAATGCAGTTAAAGATAAATACACAAAAGGCAAGGTTGTAAAAGGGACAATCGGTTCAGCTGACGTATGGAATAATGAAGTTGACCGAATTAACTGGTTCCATGAAAACTACGGTACATCTGTCGAGGAAATGGAAGGTGCCGCAGCAGCCCAAATTGCCAAAGCATATGATGTCCCATTTTTAGGGATACGAGTTCTATCCAATAATAAGACAAATGGCGGCCAATATAATCCGAATACCGCTGAAGCAAATCAGGATTATGTGTATGAAGTCGTAAAGCAATATATTTCAAAGATACATGAAAAATAAAAATGTGAAGAGGGTGTCCCAAAAGCATAACTTTCGGGCACCCTCTTTTTTTCCTCTATAAAATTGGCCTGTTGAATTCCGCTCCAGGGACTCAGCAAACGCGGGCGGTCCGGGAGCCTCCTCGGTGCATTCGCACCTGCGGGGTCTCCCGCTGACTCGCTTCTCCCGCAGGAGTCTCGCCCCTTCTACTCCAATCAACAGGGTGCAAAAACCTTTTGAGACAGCCTCTTTTTTGTGTAGACAAATAAAAAAGGGCGATAGTTTGCATAAACTATTGCCCTTTTAATTTCTATTTAAAACTGAATTATGCCTCTAACCAGGTTTGCGACCATTTTTCTATCTCTTTCATGAGCGGTTCCATTGCCAAGCCCTTTTTCGTTAAGGAATATTCGATTCTTACAGGTGTTTCCGGGTAGACATCTCGTTTTACGATACCCTCATTCTCCAAATCCTTTAACCGATCTGAAAGGACTTTGCCGCTAATCCCGATAGAGGATTCAATATTGCAGAACCGCTGCGGTCCGTTGAGTAATTGATAAATAATTAATCCAGTCCAGCGCTGGCTCAATAAACTGATGGCTTTTTCAAATCTAGGACAAATTAGCGACTTATCCATAAGTATCACTCCTTATCTTTTATTATAGACATAAACAGAAAATAATTAAATCACTTTTTATAAAATAATTACTTGACGTAATTTAATAACAGTAATATACTAACTTACATAAAGTAAGTAACTAACAACAGGGAATAAGGAGAGGAACACATGAACAAAAATGAAATAGGCAAATTTATTTTGCGTGTAGTGTTGGGATTTATTTTCTTTATCCATGGATTATCAAAATTCCAGGGAGGCATTAGTAATACGGCTGGTTTTTTTGATAGCCTTGGCATACCAGGTTTTATGGCCTATGTGGTCGGGATGATCGAGTTGGTAGGGGGTATCGCGGTGATACTGGGAATTGGTACAAAAATTGTTTCTGTACTGTTTGCCATTATTTTGTTGGGAGCTATTTTTACTGCCAAGCTTCCTGCTGGACTTCTGGGGAACGGCCAAATGGCAGGCTATGAATTGGATTTAATTTTACTGGCTGCATCCATATATTTTGTATTGGCTAAGGAATCTGCACTGTCTCTGGAAAACAAATTTTTTCAGTCTAAGGAAATCTAAGGGGCAGGAGGAATTCATATGAATTTTCATACTAAACCAAACACCTTTGTGGCCCAGGTCAATCTGAAGGTGCAAGATCTGGAACGCTCTTTGGCTTTTTATAAGGAAGTAATCGGCTTTAAAGTATTAGAACAAACGGAAAGAACAGCTCAATTGACTGCTGATGGCAAAACGATTTTGTTATCCATTGAGCAGCCTGAAAATGTTGAACCTAAGATGGGTAGAACGACTGGCTTGTATCACTACGCCCTGCTGCTTCCTAAGCGCTCTGATTTGGCTGAAATTGTTCAGCATTTCATGGAAATTGGCTTGCGGTTTGGATCTTCTGACCATCTTGTCAGTGAAGCTCTTTATTTATCAGATCCAGATGGCAATGGCATTGAAATCTATATTGACCGTGAGCCTTCAGAGTGGCACTGGAATAACGACGAAGTGGAAATGGCAGTAGATCCTTTGAACTTTCCAGACTTGCTTTCCATGGGTAAACAGCAGTTATGGAAGGGCCTGCCGAGCAGAACGGTAATGGGGCATATCCACTTACATGTGTCTGAGCTGGAGAAAACGGAGGAGTTTTATACAAAGGGATTTGGTTTTGATGTGGTCAGCCGCTATGGAAATCAGGCTTTGTTTATATCCACCGGCAAATATCATCACCATATTGGCTTGAACACTTGGAATGGAGTGGGTGCACCTGCACCTAGTGAAAACAGTGCCGGCCTTCAAACCTATACACTCATTCTGGATAATGAGGCAGCAAGAAATAGGGTAATCGCGAATTTGAGAAAAATTGGCGCAGCTGTAACAAAAGAAAATAATCAATTTATTACCTCAGATCCTTCAGGAAATCGAATTCTTTTGCAAATTTAATACATGTAACCAGGTGGTGTAAGATATGGGATTTTTAAAAAATTTATTTGGAAGAAAAACAAAGGAGGAAGAAACAATGAGCGAGAAATTAAATATTGGGATTATTTTAGGAAGCACACGTCAAGGAAGAGTCAGCCCGCAGGTTGGGGAATGGGTAAAAGAAATTGCGGATAAACGCGGAGATGCGAATTATGAAATCGTAGATATTGCAGACTTCAAATTGCCATTTTTAGGTGAAGCGGACGCACCGGGAATTGTAGCTTGGAATGAGAAGCTTGCAAGCCTGGATGGGTTTGTGTTTATCGTTCAAGAATACAACCACAGTATTACAGGAGCATTAAAAAATGCCCTTGATCTTGCCCGTGAAGCCTGGAACAATAAAGCGGCCGGTATTGTAAGCTATGGTTCAACCGGCGGTGCACGCGCTGCTGAACATTTGCGCGGAATAATGGGAGAACTGATGATTGCAGACGTTCGAACACACCCAACGCTTTCATTATTTACTGACTTTGAAAATGGAACAGACTTCAAACCGCAGGATCTTCATCTAGATAATGTGAATGGAATGCTTGACCAAGTGGTCGTCTGGAGCGGTGCATTAAAATCAATTAGATAAAAAATAGGAAAAAGAACAGAACCTTACAGGTCCTGCTCTTTTTTTTGTACTTTCTGACATGATATATAGTGAATCCGCTAAAATTGGTTTTTTGCATGTCTAAACGGAAATACTAGATTACCAAACAAAACGGGAGCCAAATCAGAAGGGAGAGGATAACCATGTGGATTGCTGCAATATGGGGTGGGGTGTCAGGTTCAGCAGTTTTATTAGGGGCATTGGCGGCCATGTTTTTACCTATCAGCAAAAAAATGATCGGTTACATAATGGCGTTTGGTACTGGTGTATTAATCGGTGCGGCAGCTTATGAACTTCTGGGCGAATCCGTACATAATGGCGGATTATTTCCAACTAGTATTGGGTTTGTTGCAGGCGCAATTACATTTACCCTTTTTGATATTATGATTTCCAACAAAGGCGCACAGAATCGGAAAAGGTCAGGCCATAAAGCCGCTACCACAGGGGGAATGGTTCTTTTCATCGGTACGATCATGGATGCCATACCGGAATCCATTATGATTGGTGCGAGCCTGATTGAAGAACAGTCCGTGAGCTTTCTTTTGGTTGCAGCTATATTTATAAGTAATTTTCCTGAAGGCCTTTCCAGCTCTTCAGGTATGGAAAAAAGCGGTTATTCGAAAAAGAAAATTATTTTATTATGGATTTTGGTTTTCGTGATCTCCAGCCTGGCTTCCTTGATCGGATTCGTGTTCCTGGATGGTGCTTCAAAAGAGGTGATGTCCGTAATTGCGGGCTTTGCAGGCGGGGCGATTATTGCAATGGTAGCGTCTACCATGATGCCGGAAGCTTATGAAGACAGCGGTCCGATGACAGGATTTATTGCAGCTCTTGGCTTGCTGGTTTCGTTAATGCTTGATAACTTTTCTTAAGGTAAAAATACACCTTCCATATTTCGTCATGTCTAAAGATGAATGAATGATATCGATCGTGGAAAACAAAAACGGGGGTGTTATTTAATGAAGATAAAAAAGCTCGTGAGAGAACAGCAGGAAGACGTACAAATAGAGATGGGCAATTACCAAATGATTATTGAACATCGCTATCAGGTTTTATCCTTCTTCAATGATCTGTTACTGGGCGTTTTATATTTAATAGGAAGCATTTTATTTTTGACAGATGTCAGTCAGGTGGTTTCCATTTCATTTTTCCTGGCTGGCAGCATTATGATGATTATCCGTGCCGGTTTAAATATTTTGAAGGACTTTCATGTGCGAAAGATTACAAAAAACAAGAACACGTAAACTTCAGCTTCAAATTTTCATAATTGGGTTTTGTGAGATAGGGAAACGGCAATACTAGCGACATAGCATAAAAACAGCTGCGGACTTTAAAAGCTGGCCGCAGAAATAAACGTATTAAAAGGAGAATCCAAGATGGCTGAAGAAACAGAAAAGGCAAGTGATGTAAAAAAAGCGGACATTGGGGATACCATCAGTATTACAAGCGGTACGGAAAAAGGGAAAAAGGGCAAGGTAGTTGTTGTGCGAGATAACTCTGTCATTGTGGAATTAGGGATCAATCCCAAGAAGGATGAACCAATAAAAACGGTCATCAGCCATAAAAGGTATAAGGTGGTTAAATAAACTGGAAGGAGTGCATCTCTACGGTGAAATCTCAAAAGTACCCGAAAGGATCATCTGCTTCGATTCCGCCGGAAGTCCGTGAGAAAATTGTCCAAGCGGACCGCAATGAAAAGGCGAAGCGGATGACAAAACGGCCGCAATAAGCAGGGAAATCCATGATAGCTCTTTTTAGCTGTCATGGATTTTTCTTTTGAGAAATAGATTGTGTGGGGTAGTAAAGTGATAATGTTTTTAGGAAGTGGTTATATGATTAATGCAATTGTATTATTTATTCTTGCGGGATTAGCTGAAATTGGCGGGGGTTATTTGATTTGGCAGTGGATAAGAGAGGGCAAGCCATATTTCTGGGGGATAGGCGGAGGAATCATCCTTGCATTTTAGGGTGTAATAGCTGCTTTCCAAGCCTTTCCATCATTCGGCAGAGTGTATGCGGCATATGGTGGCGTTTTTATCGTTCTGTCTATTTTATGGGGGTGGGGGATGGAAAAAATCTCCGGATTTCTATGACTGGCTTGGTGCAGGGATCTGTCTTATTGGAGCTTCAGTCATCCTGTTTACGCCTCGGCAATAATGTTTGCCCGGTCTTAAGTACATTCCAGTTTATTTGGGGCCGGGGATTTTTTTATTTTTAGCCTGTATGGGCAGGTTTTCCTCTCTATAATTTTTCGCCTGGCTATTATGTTCCGTAAAGAAAAGATTTTTATGAAAATAGAACCCATTAAATGTAGCTTAATAAAATTTAAGGTATACTATTTACAAATTAATCAAAATAGTCCGCTTTGGGCTGTTCATATTTATGTAGCTTTAGCTCTCAATAGCCTGAAAGGATGATTGTATGAAAGTTGCCATTTTTGACTTTGATAGAACGTTATTTCCAGAAGAAACTTTTCCGCTTTTGATGAAACACTTAAAAACACACCCTAAGCATAGTCGAAAATACCGATACTTTATCTCAAGGATTTTACCTGTTTATGCAGCTTATAAATGCAAGCTTTATCCGGAAACTAAAATGAAGGATTATTCAATGCGGTGCTACATATCTTCTTTTGGATCAGCCCCTAAAACAGATATTGAGCAATTTTTTTCTGAGTTAGGTGGAATGATGAGTAAAAATCTAAGTGAGCCTGTTTTAAAGAGACTTGAACAGCATAGAAAAGATGGGTATTATATTATGATTGTGTCTGGAGCTTTTGAACCGCTTCTAAACTCGGTGATGAAAGGCATTCACTTCGATAGCATTATTGGAACCAGCATTTCATTTGATAATAAAAAAGGCAGGCACCTCCCTTTAGAGTACATTCATGGCATCCGTAAAAAGGAAGTAATTCATAAGAAACTTGCTAGTATGGATGTGGATTGGGAAAATAGCTTTGCCTATGGCGATAGTTATTCTGACTTAAGTGTTTTGGAACTAGTGGGAAATCCAGTGGCGGTAAAACCAGAGCCTCGGCTTATACAAGTAGCAAACAAAAGGAAATGGGAAGTCATCATGTGATTTTTTTCATAAAAAAGGAAAGTGATTCAGGCATTTTCATAAAAGCTGCCATATTATTTGGGCAGCTTTTTATTTTCAAAAGGATTAGAAAAAAAGGGATAAAGAAAAAACTGCGGATAAGTGCAAATCGTCTCGTTTTAAAGACAGTAAAAAGAACAAATTTAAAAGGATATAAAGTTTTCTGTAAAATTTTAGAACTTTTTGATCTTATACCCGTATATAAAATATAGATCGGGGGAGGGGGGTTTACGTGGAAATGGACGAAAGAAGCGAGCCGATTAAAAACTCTTTGTTAAAGAAAAGAATCTTATGGGGAATAGGGATATTTGGAGTTTTCCTTGTTATGCTTTATTTTGACAAACAAAAGGTATATAAGGAAGAAAAGCCTCCAATGCCAACAGTATCAGTCGGAGAACAAGAAATACAGCCAGTTTTGGGTACATATAAATGGAATGGTGAAAAAGTGGAGAAGGAATTAAAGGATTTAACAGGGTCGCTCAACTATAAGAATCTAGAATTTAGCGATAAATTAACAATTCGCTTTCCAGATGATGAGCAACCCATTTTTGTTGCTAAAGGAAACTATCATAATAACAAACTTTATGTAAATCCTTATTATAGTCATTTTGGCGAGAATGATTATTATTTAAGTAATTATTCAAGTATTGAAACTCTTTCTCTTCACGCTTATTGGAAAGATGGTAAAAGGGCTGAATATATTATTCCTTTAAATATTCGGCAGGTTAATCCTGAAAAAGATTATCTGGCTCACAGTAGGGGGTATCATTCACTGCTTCTTATAGGAGACGCTGAATCGGATGGGCAGTCAGTAAGTGATGAGCTTCATGCAGAATTCCCAGCCTTCTTAATAGAAAGACGTGGATACATAGATACTGAAACAGCTAAAAAGCTATATCCAGAATTGAACGTTGAAAAAGATCCAAGTTATATTTTATTTGATCAGGAGAAAGAAGTATTCCGGACAAATACTTTGGAAGAATTGAAGAATTATATAAAAGAAAATTCTTATGTTCGCAAAAGGACTGTTGAAGGAGTTGTTACTTATATAGATCGTGAGTTTAGGTTCATAAAGGTGGACGATAAGCCCTTTTCAGCAGAAGATGTTTCTTCCATTCGGACAGGCCAAAAAATCAGTCTGGATGTGACTGATTTAAACAAAGACATTCCTTTCTATCATAAAATAGAAAATATAAAAGTATTAAAAGAACCTGACCGCACTTTACTGGACAAGAAATGGCTATCAAAGGAGAAAGATAAATTCTCTATCCTGGCAATCGGCGATACTTCTTTTACCAAGCCTTTCAAATCTCCTCATAAAGCTGACTTCAAATTAGCAGATAACATTACCATACAGAAGTCACTTAAGTTAGACGATGGCAAGGCGGAGCCAGCCATTTATGTGTTTAACGATAAAGAGTTACTATTCCAAACAAGTGATTATGAAAATGTGCTGCAGTTTTTATTTGAAATGGAGCAAATATTGCTTATGAAAAAAGAAATGAAAGCCATTGATTATTAACTGAGTATACTAATAATTATAACTGCATCTTACTGTAATGTTCATTAAACACTTTAAAGAGCCTTTCATCTCCGCCGCGGTCGGGATGGAGGGCTTTTAGCAGTTTCTTAAATTCTTTTTTTATTAATTGCTCATCGGTTTCAGTGCTTAAGCCCAAAACCTCGGCAGGGTGAAAGTCTGAGTCTGAAATTTCATTTTGTTTATGTATCATTTTCTTTAAAGAGCGTACCTTAGACTCCTCGATATTTATGCGGGTCTGCAAGATTTCGATTTGGCCTTTAAGGCTTTTGACTTCCTGAAGGATGCATTCCAATTGCCGCTGATGCTCTTCGGCTTGTTTTTGGAAAATGAAATCAGTAAGGTCCTTTATTTTGATTTTGTAGGAAGTTTTCCTTCGCTGGCTGCGTTCCGCCTTGATTTTCCCTTCTTCAATCCAGCGTACGACTTCCTGGTGGTTGGCGGAAATGCCAGCACACATTAGTTGTTCTACTGCTTCCGTTACATTTAGCATCTATTTTCACTCTCTTTATGTATAATCTCCGGTTAAAAAGTTAATGCAGTCAGAATTATCATACCACTAATTTATTTCAGAAAAAGAACAGCAATATGACAGAGTATTAAAGTCTATTTACGGCGTAACAACTTTGTTTCATGTTCTTACAGTTATTGGATATAAGAGTCATTCTTTAAGAAGCGGGTATTAAGAGATTAAGAGAGGCATATTTAAATGGGAGGGGTTTTACCATGAAAAAATCAACAATGGGTCTTGTTTTAGGATCACTGGTTTCTGCAGGGGGGCTTGCGTTGGCTGCCTCAGCTTATAGGAAATGACAAAAAGATAACTGTGAAGTGCTTGAGGATTCGAATATGAGGAACAGTGAAAACATTGACCAAATAGAAAGTGTGGATGCTGATAAAGTTCCAGAAGAAAAAGGACTTACCCTTTATGATTCTGCTTTAAGAGCAGAATGGGTCGCTAACGTCTTTCCGCAGACGCATTTTGATTGGGAGGAAACCGAAAGGCAAAAAATATAGAGAATGATCTTGAACGGCTGCCGGGTTGGCGGCTTTTATTAGTCTTTGGCTCTGTTAAAGCTTATTGTTGTTTTTTAGCACCCTGTTGATTGGAGCGGAAGGCACGAACTCCTCGAAAATGCATTCGCATTTTCTTCGTGCGGTGTTTATTCGAGGATGCTTATTCAACGTCCTGCGGGAGTGCGGATCAAAGGGAGACCCCGCAGGAGGAAAGCGACGAGGAGCGTCGGACCGCCCGCTGTTCGCTGAGTGCCTCGTGCTGAAATCAACAGGCAAATTTAACAGAGCCTAGTTTTTAAAGAGAATAAATACCAATCATTCCATAGTTTCATTTGCTAATGACACTATGGAATGATTCAATGCTTCACAATATATCCACTTTCCCTTAGTTAGGGAGATGGGACTATTATTTAATCGGGCGTTCCAGCGTTAAAATTTCATCTTCCATTGAAGCATATTGCTGTTCAACTACATGCTTAACATCAGTAATAGCCGCATTGTAGAAATGTGGTGCTAGTGACTCTTTAGCAAAATCCAAGACCCTTTCCGCACTAAATTCCGATATTTCTTCGCATCTTTCTTGAGAAAAAAAGGTTTGAATGTCCGAAATCATCTTTTGCTGCTGTTCTTTTGTAAGTTTTATAAACAAAAAAATCCATCCTCTCAAACAGTGATACATGTAACTATACATCTGAAATCCAAAGAATTATAGGCTGGATTTCAAAGAATTTATATGTACAAACAGGAGTCAGCAACTGAACTCCTGTTTGTGTGCTTGTTCAATAAACTTGCCAATTGATTACAGGTAATGTTTTTCTCTATAAACAATGGTTCAATTGTTCTTTGCGAAGATGCGAGGATACCCAATGACATGGGATTTGGTAACCAGCCGATTGCTAAAATTATGCACATCACAACACTAGAAATCCCTTTGGTTGAAATAGGAAGAAAATTATTCTTCAAGCAAAAGATATTAAAAAAATTCCCATAAAGAAATCGTTGTCAAATTGATCGAACGGAAAACCGTTTAGTTAAGGGTTAATTAAATAATTCATATCAAAACGACAGGCATCTGTCGTTTATTTGTATAGAATAAACTCTATTTTCCCAGTAAATACTAACAAAAAAATATGGGGATGATGTATATTGGGTTTTGTCCTTTTAGTCTTTTTGGCTTGGCTTATAACGGTATTGTATACAGTAATAAATAAGAAGCTAACGTTTATTGAAAATACCTTTGTTTATTTGTTTACCCTTGTTATTAATATTAATTTTACGTGGATTGTATATGAGGAATTGAAATTGGCTGAGATATCGGATCGGGCATTGGATTATACCGCCTTTTTGATTCACCGCAGCATTACCCTTCCATTAGTGATTGTGATAGCCATCAATCTTTATAGAAATGCGAATACCCTCGGATCTAAAGTGGTCAGGACGGCGTTATCCGTATTATTCCTTGTCTTCGCTGTTGCAATTGCTCGTTATTTTGACATTTTGGAGTATAAGAACTGGAGTATCCTGTCCGAGATCGTCTACTTATTGTTATTGCATTTCCTGGCCATTTACTCCTTAAAATACTTCGAAAACATTAAAACAAGAGGGGTGCGAGGATCATGAAATTGTGGGAAAGTTTCGACCAGAATGAAGTTATTCTTTTAATCTTGATAATTATGGCCTATTTGGCCTATTTTCTGATGAAAAGGAAACCAGGCAATCTCGCACCTCAAATAAGAATTTTAAGTTTACTGTGGGGATTGGCGATAGGGGTCTTATACGATTTTACCATTGGCGGAGGACAGACCGATTTTTATCGGGTAAATGATTTAAATAACTATGAAGTCACAGATGTTATTTATTATTTATTATTTGCCCCCTTTGGGTACTTCTTTTTCTATTTCTATGAAAGGCTTAAGATCAGCAAAAAAACATTTATTATCTACGTCTTGGTCTGGGCTTTATTTGGAGTCGCGATTCAATGGCTTTTGACAAAGGCGGGTATTTTAACCCTGCAAAATGGTTACCGCCTGGCCCATTCATTCCCGATCTTTTTATTCACCCAGACGATAACAGGAATTTATATTCAGATGCTTAAATCGAAAGAACAAGTCTGGGCAGTGGAATAAAGGATTTAATTCCTGCTATTAAGTGGCAGCTATTTTGTTTGAAGTGAAAAAAGCCAGAAAAGAGTACTTCCCTTGATGAATCCTAACAAAAAAAGAAACTAAAAAAGTCATCCAAAGGGATGACGGGTAAAACGATTGAACTTTTTAATTGTATTTAACAAATCAACATTATTTGGATTTTTTATCATTTGTTTTTACTGTTTGAAGTTTGCCTGTTCTCTGGCGTTCAGCATCTTTCTTAAATGCTTCCATAGCCTTGTAGCAGAGAAAATTCATCGTTACACCTCCCAGTGGCATTTGTTAGTTATTTTAATTTATTCCCGCCATTGTTTTCGTAAAACGTAAAATTTGAAAATTTCTAATTATAATGCAAAGGGTGTAGCTTATTTTTAAAAAGCAAAGTTAATGTAGGGTTTGTTGAAGCGAATGGCAGATTAACGGGTACTTTAATTTATTAAAAACGCTCAGAGCTAATAGTCTCTGAGCGTTGTCCGGTAACCTCGGCGGCTTCCCCAATATATTTGCTGCTAGCTTATTTACCATATATCAGGTTACAATTTGCCTAATTATAGAGTTTACCATGAAAATGGGGAAGTTGAAGTATTTACCATTTGAAAAGATAGAATGGATTTTTATTCCTACTGATTGATTGTTATTTGGTATAGTGGTAAATAAGCAAACTCATATAATTGAGGAGAGGGAGGATATTTTTGCGAAACGGGTTTCCTAAACTTGAAACTAAAAGGCTAATTTTAAGAGAGGCAACAAAAGAAGATGCTCATGATATGCTGGCCTATTTGTCAGATATAGAAGTTGTCAAACATATGGGGATCGACTCTTGCCAAACGATTAAAGAGGTCAATGAAGAAATCGAATGGTATCAAGCCATATATGAACAAAGTACGGGAATTAGATGGGGAATTGCACTCAAAGAATCCGGAAAGATAATAGGAAGCTGCGGTTTTCTTAATAGGGAAGCCAAACATTATCGCAGTGAAATTGGATATGAATTGAGCAAAGAATATTGGGGGAAAGGAATTGCCAGCGAAGCATTGGCAGCCGTTGTTAAGTATGGTTTTGAAAACCTTCAGTTAGAAAGAATAGAGGCATTGATTGAACCTCCCAATCTACCATCCCAAAAGCTGGTTGAAAGACAGGGTTTTATCAGAGAGGGCTTGCTGCGGCATTATGAATATACACGAGGCAAATTCGATGATTTATATATGTACTCAATCATTAAAGGAGATATCAAGAAAGTATAGTTATACTTAGAAAAGACAGAACAGGCAGTAATAACATTATGTTAATTTCTTGGTGGCAAAATATGCAGGTACTCGGGGGAGCTTTACTAAATTTAAGCTTATTAAAGGGGATGGATAATATGGTGAATTATAATGGCCGTACATTTGTTTCAGTTGAAAATACAGCAAATGGGGAAGTTTCTTCCAAAACTTTTTTCAATTACAAACAAGAAGGGCATATTATTTCAGCGACCTATAGCGGGGGAGAGATTATACAAGGAACGCTTATTGGCTTAGTAAAAGAGGATAGCAGCTTAGAGTTTAGATACAATCACGTGAATAGAAAAAATGAAATTAGAGGCGGTATATGTATATCTACACCTAAAATCTTGCCAGATGGACGAATCATGTTAGATGAAAAATGGCAATGGCTTGATGATGAAGCAACTGAGGGAACTTCCAAAATAGTAGAAGTTATCAAGTAAGAAATTAAAAGATCGTTCGTTCATAAACGTTAATAATGAACTATGTTTCTTATTTAAAAATATGCTATTGTTTTTATTTATTTTATGAAAATGGAATTTTGAAAATTTTTACGAAAAGAATTAGTTAACTATTAACAGGGAAAGCGACCTTTTTCAAGGCCGCTTTTTTACTTTCTCACATATAGATAAGAATCTTACTCAGGTTTATTGTTAGCATCTGGATCAGGTGTGAAGGTTGCTTTATACCCATCATATTGAACCATATTTACCATTCCTGCTGTTGCATGATGAAGGTCGTGACAATGGAATAGCCAATTTCCAGGGTTATCAGCTTTAAAAGCAACAACATATTCATCCCCCGGTTTTAAATTAATTGTATCTTTCACAATAGGAGAGCCTTCTAATGGTTTGCCATTTTTGCTCAGAACTTGGAAGAAATGGCCGTGCAAGTGCATTGGATGATCATCCATCATCGAATTATTAGTCAGAGTCACTTTAACTAGATCGCCTTCCTTAACCTTTATATTATCGGTATCCGGGAAAGTTTTTCCGTTAATCGTAAAGGCCATTCCATTCCCATCCATAGCTGTATTCAGATCCATTGTATATTCAACATCATAATTTTGGCCCAGCGAGAACTGCCCTTTATCCAAACCGCCGTAATTAATAAATGTGAATTCTGGAAGTTGTTCTGACTGATTGGACTTATCTGTTGAATCAATTGAATTTTCGTATTGGATTTTGGTCTTCATTCCTTTTGTGCCTTCCATGTCGCCGTGGCACTCAATGAACCATTCTCCAGGATTGTCTGCTGTAAATTCAATGTCATATCGCTCACCTGGTGCTATGGAGATCACCTGATCTTGGATTTCTTGCGGCTCATTCAATTCTTGTCCGTCAATAGCGGCTACTTTAAATTTATGGCCATGCAAATGGATTTTATGAGACATAAATCCAACATTGACAAGGCGGATTCGAACTTTTTCTCCTTCTTTTACAATCAAGGGATCAATACTGTCACCGCTTTTTCCGTTGATTGTAAAAATATCATAGGCGCTCATATCATGGCCCATTTCACTCATGCTGCCATGATCCATGCCGCTCATAGAGGAGTTATTGGAATGGGTTTCCGTTTCATTATCATCTTCAGATCCCATATTGCTGTGATCCATACCTTCCATATCAGAGTCAGACTCTTCGGGATTGCTCATCCACTCATCAAGCATTAGGGTATAGTCCCTGTCGTATGCTTTTTCTTTAGGCTCTACAATAAAGGATCCGTAAAGGCCTTTGTCCATTTGCTCCACCGCATTTTGATGGGTATGGTACATATAAGTCCCTGCATCTTCTGGTGTAAATTCATAGGTGAAGCTTTCTCCAGGCTGGAGGGCATTTTGTGTTACACCAGGTATACCATCCATATCATTTGGGACCGTAATGCCGTGCCAGTGGATGGATACTGGTTCGGACAGTTCATTTTTAAGATTTATTTTTACCTTTTCTCCTTGCTTTACACGGATTTGCGAACCAGGAACAGAACCGTTGAATGTAAGGGCATTTACACTGGTTTTCTTATTAAGCTGGTGATTTCCCTCTTTAGCAACAATGTTAAATTCATTGCCTGTTAATGTTTTAGTGCTAGCAGTTCGAACCCCTTTTACCATCTGTTCTCCAACTGAATTCTCCTGTTTCTCTTCTTCCATGTCCATATTGCTATGGTCCATGCCGGCCATATCCTCTGTTTGCTGTGAAGAGCACGCAGCAAGAACAAGCATTGAGAAAAAGACTAGTGCTAGAAGTTTAAGTTTCATAACCAATACCTCCTGTATTAAGTAAACAAATCATAATCTAAATATTTGCAGAAAGTATGGATAAATGGATATTAATTTTTGGCATCTTTCGTATTTCACAAAACCTTGAAAAGTTCATTCGCATAGAGAAGAAAGACGATAATTCTACCTGCTAAATATGCAGTTTTAATGCATTTCAAAATATTGTAAGATTTTATGGAATTCTCAATGGAAAGTGAAGTGTATCACAGTAGAAGTTTCTCCAGCCTATTATGATGGCTATACAATTGATTAGGAGGAACTCAAAATGAAAAAAGCAAAAAAAGTAATTTTGATTAGTTTTTTAGCATGGGGCGTGATACTGGCTGGCTGCAGCAGCTCTGAAAGTGAAGAAGAGGATCCCACTTTAAAAGAGAAGGCATCTGTGACTGTAATTGAAGATGAGCAAGAAGGTAAAGCAGAAGAAACCGCTGAAGCATCTGCGGTTCAATACTATTACACAGCAAATGAAGGGGGAAGCATTTCGAAAATCGATGCAGCCACCAACTCCGTTGAATCGTCCATTGAAGTAGAAGGCTCAGTTCATAATGTTCAGGTTTCTCCTGATGGAAAAATGATTGGGGCAACCGTTGTGCCAAGCATGGGAGGTCATGGCCATAGTGATGGGAAGGAAATGAGTGCAAAAGCGCTGTTTTATAGTATTGAAAGTGATGAACTCATACAGGTAGTTGAGGTAGGAAACCACCCTGCCCACATTGTGTTTACTGAAGATGGAAAATATGCGGTTGTGACTAATAATGAGGACAATACAATATCGATCATTGATATGAAAAATTTTACAGTTATTGATACAGTTAATACAGGAAAGGGACCGCATGGTTTCAGGATTTCAGATAACAGTAAAAAAGCATATATCGCAAACATGGGGGAAGATACAGTCAGTGTAGTGGATCTAGAATCTATGGCAGAAGAAAAGCGTATTAAAGTTGGTGCAGCCCCCGTTACAACTGGAGTAACTTCTGATGGAAAAACATTGGTTGCAACTTTAAATGGAGAAAATGCCCTCGCCATTGTAGATTTGGCTACAGACAAAGTAGAAAAAGTTCCAGTTGGTACAGGACCAGCACAGGTTTATATTGATGTGAAAGATCAGTTTGCCTACGTCGCAAACCAAGGAACAGAGGAAGCACCATCAAAAACTGTTACAGTTATCAATCTTGCAGCGAAGAATGTAACAGCCGAAATTGAAACCGGGAAAGGCTCTCATGGAGTTGTTTCAAGTCCAGATAATAAAAGGGTCTATGTGACCAACATGTTTGAAGATACGGTAAGTATAATTGATATAGTAGAAAATAAGGTTATTGAAACCATTGAGGTAAAAGGCATTCCGAATGGCATCAGCATTACGGAATAATTTAGAAACGAATAATCAAAACTCTTAGAAATCATCAGCAAAGAATAAAGTACTTTTACAATCTGTTTTTTTGAAAAATACCAAATAGTCTAGAAACGGACAATGTTTCATGGCTAGACTCTTATGGTTACTGAGTTATAAAAATATCCTGGATGTACGGGGGCCCAAATTAAATTTGCTGGCTTTCGTACATTTTTTTATACTTGAATTATCTTTACACTATTTACTTAAGGTTAATCATTAGAGGCGGAAACGAGGTTATTTAAAACATGGCCATTTTAAAGAGGCACTTGCTCGTCGGATTTGCAGCAATATGTTTGGTCTATCTTTTCTTAATAAGCCGCTCAGAGTGGAATCCAATGCATGCATGGAACCGTGCGTATGCTGATGTCTCATTTATTCTTCTTTGTGGAACGATTTTGATTGGCCCTCTTAGCCATATACATAGGGGATTTATTCCACTGTTATCCTGGAGGCGAGAAGTAGGGATCTGGTGTGCCATAATGGCTTTACTGCATGTGTATATCCTTCTTGAAGGCTGGTTTTATTGGGAACTTGTTAGATTAATCATAGGAGTGAATCAGGAAACGGGACGACTATCTTTTGATCCAGGGTTTACACTTGCCAACCTTATAGGCGTCATATGCCTTATTTACTTGCTGCTGCTGGCTCTTCTTTCAAATAATAAAGCAATTAAAATCCTGGGAAAACGGGGATGGGACTATCTCCAGCAAAAGAGCGGGACCCTCTATATACTGGTTGTTTTGCATGCAGCTTTTTTCCTATTCTTTTTCAGATTAGGAAATGTTAATTGGATGCAGCGTCCTTTCCTCTTAATAATAACAATTGTTTTTATATTGCAGTGGCTGGTTTTTATACTAACGGTTAAAAAAAATAAAAAAAAGAAATAGTAGGAACTGGCGAAAATTGATTTTGCCCGATTATGTTAATAGAAGAAAGTTCCCAATTAACCTGAGCATGCGATTAAAATCGCATTTTTTTGCAAAAATAAAAGTTAATGGCTGTATATTATTTTTTAATAGAATCCCATCAAGTTGGGATTCTATTATTTTTTCTTGTACATATAGTTAGTAAAACGGAAATTAATAGGGCGGAGGGAATAAATGAAAGAACGGAATTACAGGGTTATCTTATTTATGCGTATACAATCCATCTATCTAGCTTTATTTTTCCTGATTTTCAGTATTATATTTTTTGTTAATTTTATAGATTTGAAAGAAAAGTTTACGTCTTCTTTTATTTATGATACGAGCGAAAAAATACATGTGAATTTCTTTTTAAGCCTTATGGCAACGGAAATCGGCCAGTTAAAATCAACTGTTAACGAGGAAGAAGCTCCTTCCATTTCCCGTTCGGTATTCCTTACATTTACAAATATTTGGCCGGAAGACATACGTACTTTTCTTGGAAGAGAAATTCCGGGTTTTTCCTCTTTTAACACCGAAATTGCTGTAGCAGGATTTGGAACCGATCTCACTACTTTGCCAATTGAGTCAGCGCCTCCGCTGGAAATGCTATTGAAAGAGAAGGAACTAGCGGAACAAGATCAATCCCAGCCAAATAATACACAGGAAAAGGGTATTATGCCAGGGCCCAAAACGGGAAAGGATGTAGCCTTTATTTATCACTCGCACAGCTGGGAGGCATTCTTGCCAGTGTTGCCTGGAAAAAAGACAGCTAATGAAGCAGTAAGTTTAGATGAAAGTAAAAATATAATTGCTGTTGGAAGAAAATTAAAAGATGAATTGATGAAAAGAGGGATTGGAACCAGCCATAGCACTACTAATGTAACAGAGGAATTGAAGAAGAAGGATTGGAATTACAATCATTCTTATGCTTTATCGAGAGAGACTGTAAAAGAGGTTATGGCCCAGGAATCTTCAATAAGTTATTTGATTGATATTCACAGAGATTCTCAGCCAAAGAAACTCACTACTGCCGTTATAAATGGAAAAACATATGCAAGATTATTTTTTATTGTAGGAAAGGAAAATAAAAACTATGATCGAAATCTAAAACTAGCAAAAGAATTAAATGAAGAACTAGAAGAAAGATATCCAGGAATCAGCAGAGGTGTTTTTATTAAAACAAAGGATGATGGGAATGGCGTATATAATCAAGACCTTTCAAGCCAGTCCATGCTGCTTGAGTTCGGAGGTGTAGAAAACAATAAAACCGAACTGGATCATTCTATTAAGGCATTTGCGGAAATTTTTAGTGAATATTATTGGAAAGCAGAAGAAGTAAGCGGAGAAGGATAAATTTAAAAATGTCTGCAGGCTGAATCACAAAAATTTTCAATTTCAAACTCCTATGTAATTTTCTCTTTATTGTTTTGTCTAAAAAGCTGACTTGAATTGAAGTCAGCTTTTTTTCTTTATAAATTAATTTAAGAGTGGCTTATTTTATTTTTAAAAAACAGAATGTTCAAAAAATATGGTAATATGATAAGTATTAACCCCCCTGGGGGGATAGGGGTGAGGAATATGAGTGACTCTCATAAACACAGGAAGGCAATAATTAATCGATTAGCAAAAATTGAAGGACATGTTCGGGCAGTAAAAGAGATGACTCAAGAGGGGAGGGATTGTAACGATTTATTGATTCAACTTGCTGCTATCCGTTCCGCTATTGATGGCTGCGGAAAACTGATCTTAAAAGATCATTTAGAAGGCTGTCTAATCCAAGCGGTCAGAACTGGTGACGAGGAAGAAGTCTTAATGCAGCTGAACCAGTCAATTGACAAATTTATAAGGTAAGGGGCACGAGATGGCAGGTGATATTGGGCAAGAACCTTTGAAAATAATAAAAACCATTCTCTTGTTGGCATTGCCAGTAGTTATTGAAAACTTTTTTCAAATGATACTTGGGTTTGTAGATACATTGTTCGTTTCAAAGCTGGGGCTTATTGAAGTAAGTTCAGTTGGAGTTACAAATGCAATCCTGGCTATTTACCTGGCGATATTTATGGCTATAGGTATTTCAGCAAATGTTTATGTCGCCAAATATTCAGGAGCTGGAAATGATGAAAAGGTTAAAGAAGTAACAGCTCAGGCCATTATCTTGGCCTTGCTTTCAGGAATAATTTTTGGCTTGATCACCCTGTTCCTTTCTGATGAATTGTTAAAACTGATGGGTGTTGAAGAAGAGGTACTTTCGTCAGCTAATTCCTATTTCAGAATAATAGCTATCCCGTCCATTTTTATTTCCCTAATGTTTGTATTAAGCAGTGTTCTAAGAGGAAAGGGAGATACAAAATCTCCTATGAAAATCAGTATATTTATCAATCTCCTAAATATAGTGCTTGATTATGTTTTAATTTTCGGTTTTTTCTTAATTCCTGCGTTTGGTCTCGAGGGTGCAGCATATGCAACTCTTTTTTCCCGTTTAGTTGGTTCCTTCTGGTTAGTAATAGATCTAAGGAGAGAGGGCTTAATCGAATGGCGGATGAGTCTTTGGAGAATAAATAAAAAGGTTCAGTTAGAGATGATCTCTCTCAGCAGCCCGGCTGCAGCAGAGAGATTGGCAATGCGTCTTGGCCAGGTTTTATATTTTGGTTTTATTGTCAGTATTGGAACCAACACCTTTGCAGCACATCAAATTGCAGGCAATATAGAAGTGTTTGCCTATATGATTGGGTATGGATTTGCAACAGCAGCAACCATATTGGTCAGCAAGAATTTTGGTTCTGGAAAGCATGATGAGGCAAATATGTATGCAAAGTACTCTTTGTGGATTGGCACAGTCATAATGAGTTTTTTTGGCTTGTTGCTTTTCTTGGGAGCAGAGTGGCTTGGGTCGTTTTTTACGCATGATCCTGGTGTATTAAAAGACATAAAAATTGCTTTGCAAATAGATGCCTTTATACAGCCTGTCCTGGCTATTGTATTAATCTTAACAGGTGTATACCAAGGCGCCGAAAATACAAAATATCCTTTTTATTTAACTTTGGCAGGCATGTGGCTGATCAGAACAGGAGGGGTTTACGTTCTGGGAATGACCCTGGGAATGGGGATAGCCGGGATTTGGTTAGCCATAGGATTAGACAATTTATACAGAGCCATTTTTCTTATTAAGAATTTTAAAAACGGAAAATGGATGAAAGAAAGGTCAGTGCCTGCAGATGATCCTGCAGTAAGCTGACCTTTTTTTTAGTTTACTTTAATTGTTCCGGTCATACCGTTTTCTTTATGCCCGGGAATGGAACAGTAAAACTCATATACCCCAGTTTCAAGAGGGGTGAAAGTCAATGTGGCGCTGCTATTGGAGGAAGCATGGAGGTGAAAGTCAGCTTTAGAAACACCGTGGTTTGCATGGTGGCCGCTATCTTTTTTCTTAATCGCTATCTTTTTAATTTCAATGTCATGGTCTGCATGATCTTGATTGTTCAGAGTGATCGAAGCTTCTTGGCCTTTATTCAGGCTAATTTCTTCGGGTGTATAGGAATATTCTGATGGATTAACAGTTAAAACAATTTCATTCGATTTGTTATTTTTGTCTTGGCTGCTGTGGCTATGCTCTATTGCTGCTGAGTTAAAGTAGGGGATTGCATTGCTTTTATCTAATTGAGTTCCAAAGAAGAAAAATAAAAATAGTAAAACAAAAGTGAAGAACGGTTTTAAAAACCACTTTTTATCATCAACTGATTTTGTGGCAGGCAGGATATTATATAACAATAATGAACTCACAGATAGAGTGAGTAAAATATTGAGCATGGTCAATGATTGTTCCTGGGTGATCATTTCACCGAGCATTGCTCCCATCATTCCTCCCATTAAACCAGACATAAATCCTTCTAATGAAGGAAGGATGCCAAACGCTATTCCGCTTGCCAATCCAGCAAGTACCCCAATTCCTGCTGAAACCAGTGTAGAAGTATATAAATCTCCTTGATAAAGTGCTCCAAATAAGACTCCCGCTGTTAAACCCATATTCATTCCCATTGCCATTGAAATAACCATTGCTTGCATTTTAGTTAATCGGTGCCTGAATTTTATGGATAACATAATGGCTGCGATTCCCGAAGCAGCTATTGTTGTTAGAACAAATAACTGATACAGTCCCAAAATTATCAACTCCCCTTTGTTTGCTAAATGATATGTAAGGAGGAGACAAGCGATGCAAAAAAAATGTAAATGGATAAAAAAATACATTACTAAAGTATGCAATATTCTAAAAATTCGGTATTTACAAAGCGGGGATTTGGTATTATTATAGTTTCTAATACCCAATATACGATAGTGGGGTACTGTACTTTACAAGGAGGGAATAAAATGCCTAAAGGTCAGAAAATCTTATTTCTAGGAGTTTATGGAATGGAAGTGGTTGAATGCGGGGGAGCGTTAGCCAAAAACATATTAAACGGGGGAGAGTCATATGCAAGCATTATGCTTTGCAGAGAAACGAGCCAGCCTCAAGTAAAAAGTGCTGCTGAGACATTAGGAGTCAAAGTTTCTTTCTTAAATTTTGAATATGGGACGGTAGATTTAAGTAAGGAGTCAAAGGTTAAGCTGATTAAGAGAATCCGTGAAATTAGGCCTGATATTATCATAACACAAGATCCTGAACACTCTTTTCATGACCTAGACCCCGACCGAAGACCTGCCATGACCCTGCTGCTCGAATCAATCGCCCTTGCAAGCAGAGACTATGCATTGGATGAAACACCTGGTTTAGCCCCTCATCCTATTCCGACAATCTATTACATGACACCTCACCATCCTAATACAGTCATTGACATTTCCCAAGTATGGGAGAAAAAAGAAAAGGCAATGGATATGCTTGAGAGTCAAATGGAGTTCAGCGGCAAGCACTTTGATGAAATGCTGGATCTAAAGACAGTTGAGATGTTATATCCTGGATTTTCAAAATTGGATAGTTACCAGGAAAAAGGAAGAGCTATGCATAAAGTTCTGGACAAAGCCGTTCATGTATATCATGGCCTGGCGACACACGGACATTTTGCTCTTGCTGAAGCTTACCGGAGAGAAGGAAACTTTCATTTACAGGAACTAATCAAATAAGTAGCTTAAATCACTAAATAGGGGGAGTGAAAATGAAGAGGTCAGCAATTTCCATGGGATTAATATTTTTGTTTTTGCTATCAAGCTTGAATCCTGTTCACGCTGCTGAGACAGTTCAATCATTGAAAGTGGGCATTACAAAAGATGAGAATGGATTAAACCCTTATACTTATGTGACCGGATATCCAGGTTTAGATCTGGTAAATTTACTCTATGATACTCTCTTTAACCTGGATGAAAATAACCAGCCGGAACCCTGGCTAGTAAAGGAATACAAAGTCAGCGAAGATGGACTGACCTATGAGTTAACTCTGCATGAAAACATAAAGTGGCATGACGGAAAACCCCTTACAGCTAATGATGTAAAATTCACAATGGACTATTTTATTAAATACCCAAAGTCAAGGTTTACAAATCCTTTAAAAACAATTAAGTCAATAGAGGTAACCAGTGAAACGGCTATAACGCTATATTTATCACAAGCTGACCCTAACTTTATGATTCAGCCTCTTGCTGATTTGCCTATTTTACCAGAACATATTTGGTCTAATGTTTCTAATCCTGACGATGAAACAAATGCACTCGGAAGCGGACCTTATATTCTGGTGGAACACAAATCAGGACAGTACTACAAAATGAAATCCAACAACGAATACTTCAAAGGGGCTCCGCCAATCAACGAAATGATATTCCCAATAATTGAAGATACGACCGCCATGTATAATGCTCTTCAAGCAGGCGAGCTTGATGCCATCTCATCAAGTATTTCACCTGAACTTGTAGAGCAATTTAGTTCCAATCCTGCTTTGCAAGTTGTAAGGGGGCCTGGATACAGTACGAGCTTATTTCAACTCAATGCAGAGAAATATCCAATGACGGAAACGGCTTTTCGCCAGGCCATCGATTATGCCATTGATAAAGAAGGTTTAGTGAATACAGTTCTGCTTGGGTATGCAGAAGTGGGAAGTCCTGGTTTTATTCATCCATCCTCAGCGTATTTCAACTCCGAAGTAAAACCAGTTTATGATAAGGAAAAAGCCAAACAAATTCTGGAAGATGCTGGTTTTATTGATAAGGATGGCGATGGTTTTAGAGAAGACCAAAAGGGTAATAAAATCGACTTAACTACTTTGGTTTACTCTGGCAATCCGATTAGAATCAGAACGGCAGAATTAATTTCGGAAGCGTTAAATGAAATTGGAATCAAAAATGCAGTGAAAGCAATGGATTCGACTACTGTAGACTCCTTAATGTGGCCTGATTTTGATGTCAGCAAAGGCAGAGATTACGATCTTGGTGTCTGGAGCTGGTCCAATACTATGCAGCTGTTCCCAGATCGAATGAATGATCTTTTTCATTCCGATCCAGCTATTGGGTCTGTCAATATTGGGGGTTACAAGAACCCCGAATTTGACCAAATGGGTGAAAAGCTTAAAGGGACATACGATGAAAAAGAACGTCTTAGTCTAATCAAGGATATGCAAGCTTTTGTTGCTAATGATGCTCCTATTATTACTCTTTATTACCAAGAAATTGTTGGTGCCTTTAACCCTGCAAAATATGATCAGTATGTCTTCCAGGTGGGCAAGGGGATTATCAACAAACTATCCTTTGTTTCAAGTGAAAAATCTAATTTGCCTGGCAATGAAAAGGTAAGTAACGATTCAGCTGCTTCAACAGATAGTAAAACTGCCAATACGAGTACAGAGAACGAAGGGAATAATACTTCACTATATGTATTTGGTTTTGTTGTTTTAGTAGCTGTCGTGGGATTTGTACTCCTAAGAAGAAAGAAAAAAGATAAAGGCAAGGATGATTTTGGTTTTTAATTGAAAGATTTTCCCGTAAAAGCACTTACTTTTACGGGAAAAATCTTTTTAATGGAATTTACATATTTGGAGGTGAAAAAGTTGGGGAAATTTATTGCTGGCAAGCTTTTGCAATATTTAATTGTTATTTTTCTTATGCTGACATTGAATTTTCTATTGCCCCGTCTTATGCCAGGAAATCCATTGGTTTTCTTAGCAGGAGAAGATGTGGGATTTATGTCCAGTGCAGAAAAAGAAGCTATATTAGATAAATATGGCCTAAATGATTCCATCTTGGAGCAGTATGGAGCATATATAAAGAATATTTTCACTGGTGATTTTGGATATTCTTATCAGCAAAAACGACCTATCTCAGAACTCTTGATGGAGAGACTCCCATGGACAATGCTTCTTACAGGTCTGGGGCTTGTACTCTCAACCGTTATCGGTGTCATGTTTGGTGCAATCTCAGCATGGCGCAGGGGCACCAGAACAGATGCCAACCTTCTAACTGTCTTTATGTTTTTAAGTGCCATGCCTTCTTTTTGGGTTGGCATGATCCTGGTGTCTATCTTTTCAGCTCAATTAGGATGGCTGCCAGTGTTTGGAGCAGAAAGTGCATGGTCCAACTATACGGGAATGGACCGGTTAATAGATATTGGAAAACATCTTATCCTCCCATTGGCTACCCTTATTTTGATTTCTGTTACAAGTACATTTATGATTATGCGGTATTCTATGCTGAACGTGCTCGGAGAAGATTATATTATGATGGCTAAAGCAAAGGGTGTAAAAGAAAAGGTTATTAAATATAAGCATGCTATGAGAAATGCACTTCTCCCTGTGGCTACTGTATTTATGCTTAGTTTGGGATTTACTTTGGGCGGTGCAACTGTTATAGAAACCGTATTTGCCTATCCAGGTGTAGGCCGTCTTATGTTTGAATCAGTATTAAGCAGAGATTACCCTCTTATCCAAGCTACATTCCTAATTATCACCTTTAGTGTAGTCATTGCTAACTTTCTGGCAGATTTAATTTATCCTTTACTTGATCCAAAGGTGGGAAGCCGCAATGGTTAATCAGAAGTGGAAGAAATATTGGCAAGTTCTCACATCTAATAATATCGGCTTGTTTGGTTTAATTCTTTTAGTGATCTTTTTGCTGATTGCCCTTTTAGCGCCAATCCTTGCTCCATTTGATCCATCAGCCCGAGTTGGGGATCCTTTTATGAAGCCTAACAGCCAATTTTTACTTGGTACGAATGATGTTGGACAGGATATATTAAGCGAATTGCTATATGGGACCAGAATTTCTTTGTTAATAGGAGTTATTGCGGCTTTTATATCGATTCTTCTTGGCTGTCTTGTAGGGATTATTTCCGGTTACTATGGCGGAAAAACAGATGCATTTTTAATGAGATTGGTAGACTTAGTGCTGGTTATTCCATTTCTGCCTCTCATGATTTTATTGGCTGCGTTTATCGGCCCAAGTTTTTGGAACATTGTTTTGGTTATTAGCCTTATTTCATGGGCGAGTCCAGCAAGGGTAATAAGATCTCAGGTTTTAACATTAAAAACAAAAGGATATGTTGAGGCTGCAAAGTCTATCGGTACAAATATTACAGTCATATTAGGCCGTCATATTTTGCCTGGGGTTATTCCCATAGCACTTTCCCAATTTGTATTAGCGGCAAGTCATTCCATTTTAATCGAAGCTTCATTAAGTTTTTTAGGTCTTGGAGATCCGTTTACAAAAAGCTGGGGGACCATTCTATATTATGCTCAGGCCAGAGGAGCGTTTTTAACTGATGCGTGGATCTGGTGGGTTTTGCCGCCAGGATTGCTAATTACAACACTGGTAATAGGATTCGCTTTTACAGGTTATTCACTTGAAGAGATTCTGAATCCCCGATTACGAAAGGAGCGCTAATTTATGAACACAGTGTTGTCAGTGGAAAACCTTTCTACCTACTTTAAAACGGATAAAGGCATTGCAAAGGCAGTAGAGAATGTATCATTTTCACTCAATAAAGGGGAAATGCTCGGTTTAATAGGTGAGTCAGGATGTGGAAAAACAACAGTTGCTCAATCCATTTTAAGGTTAATAGAATATCCTGGAAAAGTGGTGTCGGGGCGTGTCCTATTAAATGGAAGAGATCTCATAAAGGCTTCTGAAAAAGAACTTTCATCCATGAGATGGAAAGAGATTTCGGTTATACCCCAAAGTGCAATGAACGCGTTGAATCCTATTTTCACAATAGGAGATCAAATTATGGAATCCATTTTGCTGCATGAGAATGTAAGCAAACGGGAAGCACTTCAGCGCACGAAAACCCTTCTCGAATTAGTGGGTATAGATGGTGAGCGGTGGAGGAGCTATCCTCATGAATTCAGCGGAGGAATGAAACAAAGGGTCGCCATTGCTATGGCTTTGGCATGCAATCCCAAATTGGTTATATCAGATGAATCCACAACGGGATTGGATGTTTTAACGCAGGCACAGGTAATTGCCTTAATCAAAAGCCTTCAAAAGAAAATGGACCTATCCGTCATCCTGATCTCTCATGATTTGCCGATGGTTACAGCCATATGCGATAAGATAGCCATTATGTATGCAGGCAACATCGTAGAATGGGCTTCCACTGAAGATATTTTAAAAAATCCCAGACATCCATATTCTCAAGCACTTTTAAATGCTTCTCCTGATTTAAGCAATCCAGAGAAGGAAGTGGTTTCTATACCAGGCAGCGTCCCTAATTTGGTGGATTTTCCACATTCCTGCCGTTTTCATACAAGATGCCCCTATGCTTATGACAAATGCCGGCAGGAAAATCCGGAATTTAAAGAAATCAAAAAAGGACATTACGTAGCCTGCTTTTTAGAGGAGGAAGGAAACCATGGATAAAAGCATCCTTTTAAAAGTGAGAAATTTGAAAAAAACCTTCATAAAAAAGTCGGGAACTTTTTTAAAAAGAAAAAAAACGGAGGTTTATGCTGTCAATAATGTCAATTTTGAAGTCAAGCAAGGCGAAATACTTGGAATTATTGGGGAAAGCGGATGTGGCAAAACGACAACTGCCAGAATGGTCATGCGGCTTATGAAAGAAACTGAAGGAGAAATATCCTTTGAAGGAGTTAATCTTTGCAATCTAAAAGAATCAGAGACTAACAAAATCAGAAAAAAGATGCAAATGATATTTCAAGACCCATACGATACATTAAACCCCGGTATGAGAATACATGATATTTTAATGGAGCCGATCAACGCTCATGAAAAGGATTTGCCCTACGAAACTAAGTATCGAAAAGTCATAGAAGCCATTGAGGCTATTGAGCTAAAACCCGCTGAAGACTTTATTAATCGATACCCGCATCAGTTAAGCGGCGGGCAAAGACAGAGAATTGCCATTGCGCGAGCTATAATATTAAAACCTTCATTTATTGCGGCAGATGAACCTACGTCCATGCTTGATGTATCAGTAAGAGCTGGAATCCTGAACCTGCTGCTGGATTTAAGAAAGAAAATGGGACTTACAATGATGTTTATTACGCATGATCTATCTACAGCCAGTTATATGTGTGATCGAATTGCCGTCATGTATCAAGGTAAAATCGTAGAAATAGGTCCTACGAAAAAAATTATTCAGCATCCGTCACATCCCTACACCAAAGCGCTTGTTGCTGTGGTAAAAGATTTAAATTATTTTATTAAAAATAGGGAGAAGCTGATACTGGATGGGGAGGTCGATTCCACCAAAGAGGAAAAAGGCTGCCCGTTTGTTGCCAGGTGTCCTCACAAAGAAGCAGCATGCCATACACAAGTACCCGAGTTAGAGGATGTGGACAAAGGACATTCAGTATCTTGCCATTGTCATACTGAACTATTAGAAAAGACTTCTTAAGAAAGGGGAAACGAAATGGTCTCTGAAGTGAAGAAGAATGAGTTGCTCCTCGAAGAAGAAAACTGCTGTGCCAGCGGAAGCGAGAGAAAAAGTCACCATTCCGAGAAGGTAAAGAACAACCTAGTTATACGATTAAACCGAATAGAAGGCCAAGTTCGCGGCATAAAAGGTTTAATTGCAAAAGACACTTACTGTGATGATGTCATTACACAAATCTCTGCTACTCAATCGGCTTTAAATAGTGTGGCAAAAATTCTTTTAGAGGGGCATTTAAAGGGATGTGTTGTGGATCGTCTTCAAGAAGGGGATATGGATGTATTAGATGAGGTGCTCATTACTGTACAAAAATTAATGAAAAAATAGAGGAGTTGTTTAGGGATGGAAAAGGTCACTTTGAATGTAGAAGGAATGTCATGTGAACATTGTATTAAAGCAATTGAGGGCAGTGCTGGCGAGCTGGTGGGGGTTTCAAATGTTAAAGTTCATCTGGATAGCGGGATAGTCGATGTTGAATATAACTCCTCTAAAATTACTTTAGACAAAATAAAAGAAACCATCAATGATGAAGGGTATGAAGTAAAATAGGAGTGCGAAATGGCACTCCTATTACTGGTTTAATTACTTTTGGGCTTGTTGAAAAAGGCTTCAGCAGTGGGGTCACCCCTCCGCATGCAAATTCAAGTTTGTTCTGTTTCTTTTAGTTTTTTCCTTTGTCAACGTGAAAAAGGCGATGAAGCCAATAAAGGAAGTGATAAATAAAATGGTTCCCATTGGGACAGCAGTTGTTTCATCAATGCTGACAAGAGGGGAGACAGCAGAACCGAGCACTAAAGGCAGCATTCCGATCACTGCGCTTGCACTTCCAGCACGATGTCCCTGATTTTTCATAGCCAATGTAAATGAGCTTGTAATGATCATCCCCATGGAAGTCATGTAAATGAAGATGGGGATGACAAGCATGAATAGCGGTCCCTTGATAATCGTCATAACCAAAAGTACAGAGGTGGCACTAACAGCGATACAGACCGCTGTTCGAAGCAGGCTCCTTTCCGGGATAATTCCCGCAAATCGGCCGATAAGAAAGCTCCCCGTAATAATGGCCAAGCCATTAATGCCAAAAAGAATGCTAAATACCTGTGGCGAAACCCCATAAATCCCCTGATAGACAAAGGGCGTTCCGGAAACATAAGCAAAGCTTCCACCGTGAATAAAACCTACAATTAAAGCATAGCCAATGAAAGAACGGTCCTTGAATAAGCCCCCCATACTCCTAAGTGAATTCCCGATCGAGCTTGGAACCCGTTTTTCTGGCGGAAGGGTTTCTTTTAAACGCAAGTAGATCACGATCGTAATAAAAACCCCAAGCACACATAGAAAATAAAATATAGTTTCCCAGCTGGCAAACGGCAGAAGCAGAAGTGCTCCTCCTGTCATTGGCGCAATCATGGGAGCTGTGGCATTGATAACCATCAGGAGCGCGAAAAATTTCGTCAGTTCTTTTCCGCTGAACACATCGCGAACAACTGCACGAGAGAGGACAATCCCGGCTGAAGCGGTTAAGCCCTGCAAAAAGCGGGCAGCAATAAAGGTTGTGATATTTGGTGCAATCGCACATAAAAGGGAGGATAGTGCAAAAAGAGAAATTCCAATTAAAAGAGGCTTTCTTCTTCCATGGGCGTCACTAAGCGGCCCGACGATAACCTGTCCAACGGCAAGCCCGATCAGACACGCCGTTAAACTCAGTTGAACAAGTGAGGCACGCGCACTCAAATCCTCCGAAATATCCGGAAAGCTCGGCAAATACATATCAATATTGAATGGCCCCAGAATTCCGAGCATACTGAGGAGAAAAGCCAGGGCAAGCCGTTCTTTTCCTGTTGGATTATGAAACAATACAAACACCTTTCTTTCTGTAAAACTGCTAATCTTTTACATAAATATGGCTAGTATACGCCAGGGGAGGAAGGATGTCCAGCAGAGAATCCCGAAGAATGATTTCTTGTCTTCTGTATTCCATTTTGTGCTCAGGGTAGTATATTAAGCGGTCCAACTTGCTTATAAACTAAAAAAGCTTATTAAGGTAAGTCCATAATAAGCATTGGTTGTTCTGTTTTCCTTTGGCATTTCTTTTCTGATTGATCGAAGTAATTAATTTAATTTTTATAAAAGCTTTATCCAAGTCTCTTTTCCTTAAGCTCTTTTCTAAAAGATTGTTGTTTTTGAATAGGTTCTGTGAGATAAACAAGGTTGGTTGATTGGAGCGAAAGGTGCTAATCCCGCGAAAATGCATTCGCATTTTCTTCGTGCGGTGTTATTCAAGGAAGCTTATTCAATGTCCTGCGGGAGGAGCGGGACAGGTGAGACCCCGCAGGTGCGGCACACCGAGGAGGTTCACCGCCCTCCCCGCGGTTCGCTGAGCATCCTGGAGCGGAAATCAACCTCTCCTCAGTTAGCAACAAAATATACGAAAACAGCCTTTCCTTATGATGAATTCTTCTTATTCATGAAGCTTATGGATTTCCCTTGCCATCGTTTCTAAAATATAAACAACAGGTACTTGTGTAGTAACATTGGATTCTTCAAAAAATTCCTCTGTTACATAATAGGCGATGTTTACATCAGAGATTTTGGCAATAGTTGAGAGTTTATTATTAGTAATACTAACGATTTTACTACCTTCTTGTTTAAGTTGGTTCAGATGAGTGACCGTAAAATTATTTTCTCCTGAGACAGATAAAGCAATGGTTACGCTATTATTCCGGAGTTTAGAGTGGATCGGGAAGTGAGGATCTTTAATATACAGCGAGAATTTACCTAAGCTAGAGAAATATCTTGCCCCATATTCAGCGAGGATACCAGAGCTGCCGATCCCAATAAAAATAACGGTATCTGCTTTAATAACGAGATTTGCAGCCTCCCTAATTTTTTCCTCTAAATTACCTTTAAGAGTTCGATCAAAAAATTCGACAATTGATTGTTGGGAACTTTTAATGATCGTCTTTTTATTCTCTTGTAAATACATTTTAAGCTTTACTTTAAATTCAGAAAAACCTTCACAATCCAGCTTCCTGCAAAAACGTAAAATGGTAGCTGTTGATACATGGGTTTCATCTGCAAGTTCACGGATTCGCATATAAGGCACTTTTTCACTGTTTTGAGAAATGTAGTTGTACAAAGAAGTTTCTAATTCATTAAAAGATGCGATTATGTCGTTTGTGAACATTGATCTAGATTCTCCTTCAGTAAAAAAAGTATTGTAGCCTAAAAAAATGAGTATCCACATTTTAACACAACGAATTAATGAGAAACAAAGTGTTACACATATGTAACAAATCCCTTTTTTCCGTTATTAAATACTAGATGCACTTCGTTCATTTACTATCCTGCTAAATGCAGTTAAAATGCTTTTATAATCTTATTTCGAATTTTATAGGGAAGAGAGATTTAAAAATAACACGAAAAACAAATATTAATGATGGAATAATATTTGGAGGTAATCAAATGAATAAATATCAATTCCCCCAAGGTTTTTTATGGGGCGGGGCGACGGCAGCCAATCAAATAGAGGGCGGATTCAATGAAGGCAATAAAGGGCTAAATATTGCAGATGTTCTTCCAGGCGGAAAAGAACGGTATAACATTTTAATGAATCCAGGTTTTGATTTTGAAATCCATCGTGATCAATATTACTATCCAAATCATGAAGCGATTGATTTTTTTCATCGATATAAAGAAGATATTGCATTGTTTGCGGAAATGGGTTTCAAGGCGTTCCGTATGTCGATTGCCTGGACGCGTATTTTCCCAAATGGCAATGAGTTAGAGGCAAATGAAGAAGGTTTGGCTTTCTACGATCGTGTGTTTGAAGAATTGCACAAGCAAGGAATTGAACCAGTCGTAACCATTTCCCATTATGAAATGCCGCTGCATTTAGTAAAAGAATATGGCGGCTGGAGAAACCGCCAAGTGGTCACTTTTTTCGAGAGATATGTAAAAGCTATTTTCAATCGCTATAGGGATAAAGTAAAGTACTGGATGACTTTTAATGAGATCAATAGCGGCTTGGTGATGCCGATTCAAGGGCTTGGCTTTTCATATCAAAAAGAAGAGGACAAATACCAGCCAACCTTTCAGGCGTACCATCATCAATTTGTTGCAAGTTCCATCGCGGTTAAAGCATGCCATGAGACCATCCCTGATTCGAAAATTGGCTGCATGATTCTTTTTGCACCTGTCTATTCCTTTGATAGTAATCCTGAGAATGTCATGTATGCCCTTCAGGAAGAACAGCTTTTCAACTATTATTGTGCAGATGTACAAGTACGTGGGGAGTATCCAGCTTTCATTAAGAGATACTTCAAAGAACATGATATTGAATTGGAAATTCAAGAACGCGATTTCGAATTAATAAAGGAGAACACTGTTGATTATATTGGCTTCAGTTATTACATGTCCCGCACTGAGAAGAAAGTAAAGACAGGTGCGGAAGGGGCAGAAGGCAATATCATTGGCGGCGTAAGAAATCCTTTCCTGGAAACAAGCGACTGGGGATGGGAAATCGACCCTGAAGGCCTGCGCATTAGTTTAAACAAATTATATGACCGTTACCAAAAACCGCTATTTGTTGTAGAAAATGGGCTGGGAGCCTATGACAAAGTAGAAGAAGATGGATCGATTCATGATGAATATCGAATTGATTATCTTCGCGAACATATTAAGGCCATGGGTGAAGCCATTGAAGATGGTGTTGATTTAATGGGCTATACAAGCTGGGGCTGTATTGATATGGTAAGTATGTCAACAGGGGAGTTCTCAAAACGCTATGGTTATATTTATGTTGATAAACATGACGATGGCAGTGGAACAATGGAACGGAAAAAGAAGAAGTCGTTCTTCTGGTATAAAGATGTAATTGCAACAAATGGGGAAAAATTATAGAAGTCGATTTTGTTGAGGGCTGCTGAGGTAGCCCTTTTTTTCTTTTTACTAAATGGCTCTGTAAAAGCTTATTGTTGTTTTTTAGCACCCTGTTGATTGGAGCGGAAGGCACGAGACTCCTGCGGGAGTGCGGATCAAAGGGAGACCCCGCAGGAGCAAAGCGACGAGGAGGCTCCCGGACCGCCCGCGGAAAGGGAGTGCCTGCAGCGGAAATCAACAGGCAAATTTAACAGAGCCTACTAAATAAAAGGTCACTTAAAAAATTGTTAACAGGTTCCAAAGTTATAAAAAGTTTTTTATCAACCAGGATAAGCTATTGATATAGGCAATGGATTACCAGTGAAAGTAGCTCAGTACAAAAATTCAAGTACTTGTTATTTTAAATTTGTAGAACCAAAGAAATTATTATAAGAAAAAAGTGTAGATGAAGGGAGCTATAAAAATAATTAAAGCCATATTATCTAGGATTTCTTGTAACTTATTTGGCAATTCTAATGTTAGTGAAACCTTTAAAGTTTTTTTAGATAGGGGAGAGGTGTATGGAGTCACTTTGGCTGGAGTATGCTTGGGCATTGTTAATCTTAATAGGACTAGAAGGTTTGTTGTCGGCTGACAATGCCCTTGTTCTGGCAGTTATAGCCAAGCATTTACCCGAAGATCAGAAAAAAAGAGCTATAACTTACGGAATTATCATGGCATTCGCTTTCCGATTTGCTGCGCTATTTGCCATTTCTTTTATTGCAAACGTTTGGCAGATACAGGCGATAGGAGCAGCTTATCTTCTATACCTGGGTTTAAAGCATATCATTCAAGCCCGGTTTGGAAAAGAAAATGAGAATATCCAAAAGGAAGTTGAAGAGGAATCCGCTGGGAAAGGATTCTGGCCTACAGTAGGGAAAATTGCTTTAGCAGATCTCGCTTTTGCCATTGATTCCATTCTCGCTGCTGTTGCTCTTGCCCTTGGTCTTCCAGATTCACCACTTGAAGACTTTGGGGGGATGGATGGAGGACAGTTTATTGTTGTTTTACTTGGAGGAATTGCTGGTCTTGTCTTAATTAAATTTGCGGCAACCTGGTTTGTGCAACTTCTTAATAAACGTCCAGCATTGGAAACAACGGCATATGCCATTGTTGCCTGGGTTGGTGTCAAACTTGCTGTGATTACACTTGCACATGAGGATATTGGTATCTTAGATCATGATTTTCCCCATAGTACAGCTTGGACATTGGTCTTCTATGGAATATTGGTTGGTATTGCCCTAATCGGCTGGTTTGCACCGAGCAAGAAGTTAACTGAGAAAAATATAGTCTAAAAGTTACCCAATGGAAGAAAAAGAATAGCGGTGGTATAGCATATATAAAATGAATCCATCATCTTTTTCTTCCGATTTAAGGTTATGTTCATTCAATGTAATAAATAGCTGTTATGAAGTTAAAAAACTGGAAGAGCGAAATGCAGACCTTGTATTTCTAACATACTATTTTAAGTAGTCTTAAATTCCCCCGCCTGCATCATAGTAGCTTCTTTTCTCATTTCTCTCAATTCTGGATAAAACAAGGCTCCCAACTGCTACAATGATCGCACTGCCCACTATTAGAACGTTATAGATATCAAATTTGCTAAATAAGTTGATTAATAGATAGGAAACAATAAGGGAAGCTAAAGGGGAGATGACCCAAACTAAAGCAATTCGCTTAATCACACTTTTTTGTAAAATGGAAAACCCATCTTTAGCAGCTCCAACCCCCAGGATTCCACAGGTTGTTACCTGGGTAAGGGGGATTGGAAGACCGAAAATGGAAGCAATAATCACCAATGTACCCCCAGTAAAAGATACAGCGCTTCCCTGCAGTAATGAAAGTTTGGTTATCTTTTTTCCGTTTGTTTCTAATACCCTGCTTCCTAAAAGCAAGGCTCCTAAGGAAACAAATAGGGCACCGATCAAAAGGCCATTTCCTGCTGAAATCATGTTGGCGCCTACAAGAGGGCCGATGGCATTGGCAACATTATTCATACCCGCAGAAAAAGCCTCCAAACAGCCGCCAATAACCAGTAATAGGGAGAGCCATTTTGTCCATGGGCCATTTCCTGTAAGGCCAGTCCACCGGTTCTCTGAATACTTGATCAGGTAGCCTAACCCGTATGTAATCAGAAATGAACTAATCGGTATGATGATCCAGAAAGCGATAATCACAAATAAAGTATCAGTGTATATAGCCTGAAAAGCAGCTCCAACCCCTATGATTGATCCTACTGTTACTTCACTGGTGGATAAAGGAATTCCAATAATGTTTGCAATGAAAAGGGTTAAAGTTGCTCCTAATAAAATAATGACTACAATTTGGGCATCCAGTAAATCAGTCGGGATTAATCCTTCTCCGATCGTTTTAACTACTTCTCCGCCGCCTAAAAAAGCACCCAAAAAGGCTGAAGCTGCAACTAACAAAAGTGCAAACTGTTTACTTTTAATTGCACCAGCCCCGTATGGTGCCCCCATGGAGGCTGCCGTTCCGCTTGCACCTATGTTCATGGCGAAGAAAAGGGAAACACCAATTGCAATGTAAGTTAACAAATAAAAAACCTCTTTTCATGGTTGTTTAAATGATGATTTTTAAAAGAGAGACAATTCAGGCTTTTAATTCCAAGTAATCCAATATGATTTTATTATTATAGATTATAAAGTCTTCCATGAAAATACACAAGAGTTTAGGGAGCGAATATTTAAAGAACGATTATTAAATGAACTGAATAAATGGACCCTTCCCGATGGAAACCATTTATACTGGGAAAAAATTGATGAAGATCTAACCAGGATGACTTTACGAAACAAAGGTGTTCCAACTGGATTCGCAAAAGTTTTTAGACCTAAACAGTCGTTTCTGCCTTCTTTTATCAATCCTGCCAATCATATATAATGAAATCATTCCAAAATGATAGGTGAACGAGGTATGAATATTACGATTAAAGATATTGCCGAGCTAGCAGGTGTCGCAAAGAGTACGGTTTCGAGGTACTTGAATGGCGGCAATGTGAGTGAAAAGACGAAAGAGAAGATCCGCAAGGTAATCGCGGAAACGAATTATGAGCCAAATTCTTTTGCCCAGAGCCTGAAAGCGAAGAAGACGAATTTTATTGGGGTGATTGCGCCTACTCTGGATTCGTATGTGACCTCGACGGTGCTGATGGCGATTGATGAAGAGTTGAGGAAACGGGATTATACCACACTGATCATTAGTACAAGCAAACATGTTGAACGCGAAATTGAAAGCTTGATCAGTCTGTCACGGCAAAAGGTAGATGGCATTATTCTGATTGCTACTGGTGTTACTGAAAAGCATATTGAGACCATTAATTCGATTCAGATTCCTGTCCTGATTGTTGCCCAGGAAGTGGATCAGTGCAACTGCATCATCAATGATGATTACCAAGCCGGGTATAAAATGGGCCAATACATCGTGGGCAAAGGGCATCTGTCAGTCGCTTATATTGGCGTAACAGAAAGTGATATTGCGGTTGGACAGCGCCGTAAACAAGGAATTTTGGATGGGCTGGCAGAAGCAGGCGTTTCCGATATTAAAACATATATATCCGAGTTTGATTTGCATGATGCAGCCAAGGTTACGAATGATATGCTTGAAAATTTTACTCCGACAGCAATTATTTGCGCGACCGATACGATTGCGTTTGGTGCCATGAAGACTATTTCGAAATTAGGCAAAAAAGTCCCTGATGATTTTTCACTTACCGGCTTTGGCGGATACAATATTTCGGAAGTCATCCATCCGGCTCTTACGACAATAAGATTCAAGAATGAAGCTACCGGTGTGATGGCTGCTGAGACTATTATCAAAATGACGGAAGGCTATGGAGTGCCGGAGCTGCAGGTATCAGGCTTTGAATTTGTCGAAGGAGAGAGCGTTAAAAGTTTAAAAAGCTGATAACGTTTTCAAAAAAGGGTTGTGGAAACTTAAAAGCTGTATTAGAATGAATTTATGGAACCGGTTCCTGTTCAAGAAACATAACTTGGCAGGAACGAGCGTTTATTTTTTTAAACATTTTAGGAACCGGTTCCAATTCAACGGTGAAAACTTAAAGAGGAACCAATAGTTATTTTTTAATCAAAAACGGAACCGGTTCCGAAGAAGCTAAGGGGAGGAATTAGAGAGATGGCTAATTCAAATATAAAGTCCAAATACCTGCCTACAGTCAAAGAGATAATAAGATTAATAGGCGGTAAAGAAAATCTGCAGGGGGCAGCCCATTGTGCGACAAGGCTGCGATTAGTACTTAAAGACCATTCACTGGCTGACACCAAGGCGATTGGCCAGCTTGATTATGTTAAAGGGTCGTTTGTAGCCGGTGACCAGCTGCAAATTATTTTTGGAGCGGGAACGGTTAACGATGTTTATGCAGTATTTACTGAGGAAGCAGGAATTTCCGGAATGTCACTTGGCGATGTAAAACAGCAATCTGCCCAGAAGCAAAATGCATTCCATAGAGGAATCAAGGCGCTTTCCGATGTGTTTGTTGAAATTATTCCAGGGCTTCTGGCTGCGGCACTTTTAATGGGTGTGACGGGTCTTCTTAGTCAGGAGGGAATATTCGGGTCACAGTCAGTTGTAGAAATGTATCCTGCTATCGCAGGCTTTAACCGCTTTATTTCCATCATGTCTACGGGTATCTTTACGATTCTGCCATTACTTGTTGTGTATTCAGCTACCAAACGTTTCGGTGGCAACCCGGTTCTCGGTTTAGTACTGGGTGCGATCATGCTTCACCCCGATCTTGCAAACGCTTATTTGGTTGGAAATGGAACGGTTGAACCTGAAGTAATCAGCTTGTTTGGCTTAAAGGTTTCACTTGTTGCTTTCCAGGGCGGTATTATCATTGCACTATTGATGGGTCTTGTCGTAGCGAAGCTTGACCAGTTTTTCAGCAGAAAAGTACCGGATATAATAAAGCTTTTCCTGGCACCATTTTTAACTATCGTTATTTCTGGTTTTCTATTATTCTCTGCCATTGGACCATTTGGACGTTTACTGTCGGATGGCATCATTTCAGGACTCATGTGGTCCGTTGAAAATCTTGGCATTGTCGGTTTCATGCTGTTCGCAGGCATTCAGCAGGTGATTGTTATTACAGGTCTTCACCATGTCATTGGGGCAGTAGAAGCCCAGCTGATAGCAGATACAGGGTCTAACTTTATCATGCCGCTTATGTCTGTTGCGTTGATGGGACAGGGTGGTGCTGTACTTGGTTATACTCTGGCTCTATGGAAAAATGATAAAGCAAAACAAATTGGCATTTCAGCATTTGGTTCTACTTTGTTCGGAATTTCTGAACCGGCACTCTTTGGTGTTAACGTGAAATATAGGTTCCCCCTCATCATGGGATGCATCGGGGGCGCCATTGGGGGAGCTTATGTATACCTTACTGGAATCAAAGCGCTTGGATTTGGCGCAACTGCCATCCCTGGATTTGCGATTGTCGCGGCACAGGGCAGCGGGCATCTTCATTATGTAATGGCGAATGTGTTGGCGCTGGCTGTCGGAGCGATTTTAACAATAGTTTACTTTAAAGTGAAAAAGCCAAACTTAGATTAATAGAATGGGAGGTAGAAATTCCTCTCATCTCTATTTTTGCGGGAGAGGATCCATACTATGGCAAGATATACAGAAGCTAAATATAGAACGATATTTGAAGCGAAGGAAAATGAGTTAGAAGAACTTAGAGAAAAATCGATACACTCTGACTGGAAACCGGCTTTTCATATTCATCCTCAGTATGGACTGATCAATGATCCAAACGGACTTGCTTATTTTAATGGGGAGTTCCATGTCTTTTATCAGTGGTACCCGTTTAGTGCGATGCACGGGATGAAGCACTGGGCCCATGTGAAATCAGCTGATCTTGTCAATTGGGAGCGGCTGCCGGTTGCACTTGTCCCGGTTGAGGATTATGAATCCCATGGCGTGTACTCTGGCGCTTCTCTTGAAGTCGATGGAAAGCTATACTTGTATTACACAGGCAATGTTAAATTCAGTGCAGAGGAAAGATCTGCGAACCAGTGCCTGGCCATAATGGAAAAGGATGGGAACATTCAAAAATATGAAAAAAACCCGGTTATTGAAGGTGTACCAGCGGGATACACCGGTCATGTCCGGGATCCAAAGGTGTTTGAAAAGAACGGCCGCTACTATATGCTTTTGGGTGCGCAGCGAACGGAGTTAACGGGAGCTATTATTGTTTACGAATCAGAGAATGCAATCGAATGGTCATTCAAAGGCGAACTGGATATACAGATTGGTTTTCCTGAATCCGTATATATGCTGGAGTGCCCAGATTACTTTGAACTGAATGGCAAAGATGTGATGGTCTTCTCGCCACAAGGATTAAATGCAAAGGGGCATGATTACCATAATCTTTATAATGCCATCTATGTAATGGGAAAGCTGGATATCGATGCTTTAAAGTTTGAAGTTGAACATTATCAGGAGCTGGAAAAAGGCTTTGACTTCTATGCCCCGCAATCCTTTGCAGGAAAAAACAATGAGCGCCTATTAATTGCCTGGGCTGGTATGGGTGAAATCGATTACCCAAGTGACAAGGAAGATTGGGCGCATTGCCTATCGATCCCGAGGGAGCTTGATATTGTGGAGGGCAAGCTGGTTCAAAGGCCTGCAGACGCGTTAAAGCAGCTTCGGGAAAACTCGCAAACTAGCGAGGCTGCAATGGCAGAAGGAAACAAGGTTATTGATCAGGGGATCGGGCAGCATGAATTTGAGTTTGTTATTGACTCAGTGGAAGCCAACAAGTTTGGGATTGAATTGTTTTCATCTGAAACAGAAGGGCTTTTGCTTGAGTTTGACCGTGTTAAACAAACAGTAAGTTTGAACCGGGAAAAATTCGAGTCGGCTTTTGGCGGGGAATATGGTTTCGTTAGAAGCTCCGAGCTTAAAATTGAAGACAATGTTAAGGTGCAAGTGTTTGTCGATCATAGCATTGCCGAGATTTTTATTAATGATGGCGAAGTAGCGTTCACAGTAAGAGTATTCCCTAAGAAAGATTCAAAAGGAATCAAAATTTTTAGCGATGGAGTAATAAGCTGCAGCTATACAAAGCATGAGCTAAACAATGGAATTACACGTTAAGGGTGAGAAGATGACAAAACTATACTCAATCGGTGAAGTATTAATAGATTTTATCCCTCAGCAAAAGGGGGCCGCGTTAAAGGATGTTGTTACGTTTGAACGCGCTCCAGGAGGGGCACCGGCAAATGTTGCGGCAGCTGTGGCAATGTATGGACACGAAGCATCTATGATTACCAAGCTTGGTAAGGATGCATTCGGCGATTTTTTAATCGAACAGCTTCAAAATGCTGGCGTGGAAACAGATAAAATCTTTCGCACAAAAGAAGCAAATACAGGGCTAGCCTTTGTTTCCCTAAAAGAAAACGGGGAGCGGGATTTCTCTTTTTACCGCAAACCATCTTCAGACCTGCTTTTTGAGGAGGAAGAGATTCATCCAGACTGGTTTAGTGAAGGAGATATCCTTCATTTCTGCTCTGTCGACCTCGTGGAAAGCCCGATGAAACTGGCCCATAAAAGAGCAGTTGAATTAATGAAGGAAAAGGGTGGCCTCATTAGCTTTGATCCCAATGTCAGACTCCCGCTATGGGATAATCCCGCGGATTGCAGGGCTGCCATTCTTGAATTCCTGCCAGACGCACATATCGTTAAGGTTTCGGATGAAGAACTGGAATTCATTACGGGAATCAGCAGGGTAGAGGAGGCTATTGCTTCTTTATTTACCGGAGATGTTCAGACTGTCGTTTACACGAAAGGTGCTGCAGGTGCGGATCTTTACATCAAGGACAATAAATGGGAATCATCAGGATACACGGTAGATGTCCAGGACACTACGGGTGCTGGTGATGCGTTTATCGGCGGGTTTTTGTTTAAACTGCTTGAAGCCAAAGCGACTCCGGGCAGTTTAATAAATGTTCTGACAGAGCAGCATAGCGAAATCCTTCAATTTGCAAATGCGAGCGGTGCTTTAACTGCGACAGGAAAAGGGGCCATTTCTGCATTGCCCAATAAGGAACAAATTACAAGGCTTTTAGAAGTACAATAACTGGCTCGGTGTTAGAATCCAAAACAAAATATCTCCTAGCAAAAAGGGTATCAAATCGCAATGATTTTGATACCTTTTTTATTGATCTTCGGTGTAAATTAACAAATGTGAGCTGGGAATTGTATTTAAAGTATTAGGGTGTGCTGATCCAATAAGACCATTTTTTGTTTGAAGGTTTTTATTAAACTCAAGTAGTTTAGTTGAAGAAAGAACCTTCATAACTTAAAAGGAACCATCATAACTTAAGTAGAATAATGATCAATCATAAATTAGAAAGGAATTGGGAATATGCGGCAAATAATTGCTCTTGGAGGCGGGGGATTCTCTATGGAACCAGAGAATCCTTTATTAGATCTATATATCTTAAATCAGTCACGTAAACCAAACCCCAAAATCTGTTATGTTCCTACTGCAACTGGAGATTCAGATATATGTATAAAATGGTTTTATGACTTTTTTGAAAAACAAAAGAGCCAGCCTTCACATCTATCATTATTTAAACCGCCTACAAGAGATTTAGAGGGATTTGTATTAGAAAAAGATATCATTTATGTGGGTGGTGGAAATACAAAGAATTTATTAGCTTTATGGAAAGAATGGGGATTAGATAAGATCATGAAAAAGGCATGGGAACAAGGAATAGTGTTGGCAGGCATCAGTGCAGGTTCCATTTGCTGGTTTGAAGAAGGGGTTACGGATTCCTATGGCGATAAACTCGAACCATTAAAGTGCTTAGGTTTTTTAAAAGGAAGTAATTGCCCTCATTACGATGGTGAAACGGATAGAAGACCTTCTTATCATGAACTTTTGGCTTCTAATAAAATAAAACCTGGATTAGCTGCAGATGATGGAGTTGCTATTCATTATATAGAAGAAGAGATTAGTAAAATAGTAACCTCAAGACCCAACGCTAAGGCATATAAAGTCCATTACGATAAAGCAGTCGAAGAGATTGAACTGGACACTGAATACTTAGGATTTTTTTAAACAAACGTGGGCTTATCTGTAAAAGATAAGTGTCTGTTTTTACTATGAGCATCTTATTTTAATCTTCTTCACCTTGATTGTTGAATGGAATGACACCATAATTCATAAAAAATATATTGACTTAAATAACTGTAAATATTAATATTACAGTATAAACTCAGAAATCTTGATTTATAACATTTTTGTAATTGACTTAAATCTACATTTTTTTATCTTAACTGTAATATTTTTTATTACATTATAAGTTGTTAGGATGAACATTCAGCATTCTGTTTTCATATGCATAAAAGAAAAAACTTTAAGGAGTGTAAGTAGTATGGTGAACTTGTATATAACATCTAGTTGCGGATCCTGCCGAAAAGCAAGGGCCTGGCTGGAGGAACATCAAATTGATTATATTGAAAGAAACATAATAACAGACCCGCTTACAGTGGATGAGCTAAAATCTATTCTTCGCCTGACGGAAAATGGAACAGATGAGATAATCTCAACCAAGTCAAAAGCTTTTCAGGAGTTAAACGTAAGTATTGAGTCTTTGCCGCTCCAAGAGTTGTATAAATTAATAATAGAAAACCCGCAAATGTTGCGCCGGCCCATTATCCAGGATGAAAAAAGATTACAGGTTGGCTATAACGAGGAAGAAATTCGCAGTTTCATTCCAAGGAAACTTCGCACATTCTCTTACAATGAATGGAAAAAAGCTGCCAATTAGATTCATGACAATCTGAACTGTAACACTGAGTATTACCGTACAATAATTATGATTCACAAAATTTATCAATCAGTTATCAATTCTAGGAGTCTGGCCATGAATAGTGACTTTACTCTTGCGATTCAAAGTTTAACTTATCTTTTACTGCAGCTGGACTGTATGTCAACAAGTGATTCTATTTCAGAAAGAGCAGGCGTCCATCCAGTCCGCATACGTAAAGTCCTCAGTTTGTTAAAAAAGCACGGATTTTTAAAATCAAAAGAAGGTATAGGCGGCGGTTTTTTTTATGCTCGGGATTTAGAGGATGTGAATCTCTGGGAAATCTATTAGATCACTTCTGAGGGTTCATTGCAGCCAAAGTATCCTGAATCAAATGAAGCGTGTGTGGTGGGTGAAAATATGCAAAGAGTTCTATTTGACATTTTTTTAGGTGCTGAAGAACATTTGGGGGAATATTTAAAGCACTATACCATTAAAGATATCGTTCAGCTTATCAATGAAGAAAAATGAGGGAGGGTATAGCCTTCCGTTGATCAAATTATTATAAAAAGTGTTACAGTTTAATCCCATGGCTGTTCAAGCATTTTCTTTATCTGTTTGCTTAACAGGGGGACTGTGTTGTTAACAGTCTTAAAATATTGATTGACACAAGTTAAACCGGCCTTTTCATTTAGAAAGGCCGGTTTTTTTTATGTAAATAAATACTTTCATGTTTATAGTTTTTTAACAAGTGGATTGTATTTAATTTAACGGGTTTAACAAACTTTCAAATTTATTGATCGTCACTGTTAGGCTTTTTTAATAACCCATAAAAAAAGAGTCTGGATAAATCTTCTCCTAATTTCGAATTTTTACTGCTTTCATTATAAAAAAGAAGATCTTTAGCTGCATTTTGTAAGATATTTAGATACACCATTATTGATTCTGTTGAGATATCGGGATCGACATACCCTAGCTGTTTCCCCTCTTCAAAAAAGCAAATAATATATTTCATTCGCGCTTTAAAAAAGTCTTGAATTAACTGTTCCAACTCAGGATTGCTCTCAACTAATTTATTAAGAAAATCCGGGTTTATCCCGCTAACAGTTGCTGTATCCAGGATCAGCTTTTCAACTTTTTCAGGGAACGATAAGTCCTCTTGCTGAATGGTTTCTAATCTGCTATTCCACTCTTTTTGCAGAAAAGTGTGAACAACGTTTTTTACTAATTCATCTTTCGTCCCAAAATGATTATATATAGTGACAGGAGATACTTTGGCTTTCCTGGCTATCTCGGCAAGGCTTACTTTTTCAATGCCAAGGTCTTTAAATAGCTCCAGTGCTGCTTTTTGAATTTGTTCTTTTTTCTTCTCGGTACGTAGTTGATACCCGTCCAATAAACTCACCTCTCATTCATCATAAAATATGTTTTGAATAAACTCAAATAAATTTATTCAAAACATATTGACGAAATCACAACAAATGTTTATATTGTGAATAAAATAAATAAAAATCATTCATTAAATTCATTTTGTAGGAGGGGAACGGCTTGTCAGTTATTCAGGTGAAAAATTTGACGAAGAATTTTGGAAAAGCGCACATTTTGAAAGGGATTGATCTTGAAGTAACGAAGGGTGAAGTTTTAGGATTTATTGGCCCCAATGGTGCCGGTAAATCTACGACTATAAAAGTATTGCTTGGGATCTTAAAGGCGACAGGCGGAGAGGTCAGGATTTTTGGAAAAGATGCCTGGAGTGACGCTGTTGAGATTCATAAAAAAGTAGCCTATGTACCTGGTGATGTGAATTTATGGCCGAACTTAACCGGCGGAGAAGTAATCGATTTATTTTTAAAATTGAATGGAACCAAGAATAAGGCGAGACGGGAAGAGCTCATTCAAAAATTTGATTTAGATCCAACCAAGAAATGCAGAACCTATTCCAAAGGAAATCGGCAAAAGGTTGCTTTAGTTGCTGCCTTTTCGTCTGATGCAGACCTTTATATATTAGATGAACCTACATCTGGTCTTGACCCTTTAATGGAGAAAGTATTTCAGGAATGTGTAATGGATGTTAAAAGACAAGGGAAAAGTGTTTTGCTTTCCAGCCATATTCTATCAGAGGTGGAAAAGCTGTGTGACCGTGTCAGCATCATTCGCCAAGGAAAAATAATTGAAACGGGATCATTAAGCGAGCTGCGCCATTTAACACGGACCCAAATGCTTGTTGAAACTAAACAGCCAATTATAGGACTTAATGAGATAAAAGGCATTTATGACCTACAGGAAAATGAACAGGGACTTTCTTTTCAGGCCGATTCAGAGCAAATAGACGGTGTCATTAAACATATCAGCCAATTTGGGATCTTAAAGTTTGTAAGTTCACCGCCAACTTTAGAAGACTTGTTTATGCGCCATTATGAAGGATCAGAGGGTACAGCAGCGGGAGGTAAACACTGATGGCTGGTAAATTAATGGCCAATACGGCACATCTTTCTCTATTCATTCTCAGGCTTGATCGGATACGAGCACCTTTATGGTTATTGGGCTTAACTTTTTTTACAATTGTTGTGCCTATCGCATTTAGTGAAATGTATGGTTCTCAACAGGAACGTGATGTGATGGCTCAAACCATGGTTAACCCTGCAATGACTGCGATGGTTGGTCCGGGTGATTTAGAAAATTATACGCTTGGGGCAATGACAGCACATCAAATGCTGTTAATGACTGCAGTGGTTGTAGGGCTGATGAGTATTTTACTTGTCAGTCGGCACACAAGAGCAGATGAGGAAGAAGGCCGTCTGGAAATGATCAGGTCTTTACCAACCGGTCGGCTTTCGTACCTAAATTCAGCCTTCATCGTGATAACTGGCATATGTGCCGTTTTAGCATTAATCAACGGTTTTGGCCTCTACGCCCTTGGATTCGAAAGCATGGATCTGGAAGGGTCGCTGCTTTATGGTGCAGCGTTAGGAGCAGCAGGTCTATTTTTTGCGGGTGTTACAGCAGTTTTTGCACAGTTAACGGAAACTTCACGCGGAACAGTTGGCTATTCCATTGCTTTACTGCTGATGGCTTACCTTATTCGAGCCATTACAGATGTGACGGATGAATCTCTTTCCTGGCTTTCCCCTTTAGGATGGGTGACGAAAGCAGAGGTGTATTCTGCGAATAATTGGATGCCGATTGTTTTAATGATTGTGGTATCTGCTCTCCTTTATGCATTAGCAAATTATCTAAATGCGATTCGTGACTTAGAAAGCGGCTTCCTTCCATCGAAACCTGGCAGAAGGTATGCTTCGCGTTTCCTCCAAAGTCCCTTAGGGCTTGCATTAAGGCTGCAAAAGACCGGAACCATTGCATGGGCGATCGGAATGTATGTGTTAGGGGCTTCATATGGTTCTATTTTAGGAGATTTGGAGTCCTTTTTTTCGAATAACGAAATGATGAAACAGCTTCTTCAGACAAAAGAAGGGCTGACACTGACTGAGCAATTTATACCGATGCTGATGATTGTCATCTCTTTAATGGCAACGGTTCCTCCTGTTATGGCCATGAATAAGCTGTGTGGAGAGGAGAAGAAAGAGAGAATCATTCATCTTTTGGGAAGGGCAGTCTCACGGACTGAATTATTAGGCAGTTACTTAGGGATCGCTGTGATCAACGGATTTTTAATGATCTCTCTCGCAGCGTTTGGTCTATGGTCTGCAGGAACAGCGGCAATCGAAGAAGGTTTGTCATTTGGCATGATATATGGAGCAGCACTTTCTTATTATCCTGCTATGCTCGTCATGATCAGTGCGGCAGTCTCCCTTATTGGGTATTTCCCTAAGCTGACCAGCCTAATCTGGCTCTATGTTTTTTATTCGTTTGTTGTCTTGTATTTCGGTAGTTTATTTCGATTCTCTGATTGGATCGGCAATCTTTCTCCTTTTGGCCATGTTCCGCAAGCGCCAGTGGAAGAATTTTCGATTATGCCGTTAATAGTGTTGAGCATCATTTCAGTTGCTCTGTCATTATTAGGTTTCATTGGTTTTAATAAAAGAGATATTGAAAATTAATAAACGCTGTGTAATAGTTTCTATTATTATCCTGTTTTGAGATTGGTTCAATATCAATTTAAGCACGGTAACCGGAGGAGATGCACTTGTCATTGGACCAGTCATCTTCACGGGTACTGAAATGAGAGCCAACCCACAAATATGAACAAAAAGATAGGAGTGTTTATCCATTAAGTCAGGTGGGTATGTGGGCAACATAAAGGTCACAACTGGATTACTTAATGGAGATTCCGATTTCATCCATTTTTCGGTTCTCAACGTGACATACTCACCCCAAACGGTCACGGTTTTTTCCCTTTCTGACACCGTTTACCTTTACTATCCCAGCAAGACAACTGTTTAGCGTCCAAGCATATCCAGCTGATCTCATTTCTCCACCAAATCTCATTTATGAAGTTCGCGTGACACTTCCAAGTGATCCTATTGCTCCAGCTGACCCTATTTAAATAAATGTCAGAAAAAGCCAAAACCTTTTTAAAGGGTTTTGGCTTTTTTGAGTTTGTCTATCATCTCTATATAAATACGCTTGAAATTCTAGAATTATACAAATACCGGCAGATGACATGACCTTATAAAAATATGCATTTGCATCAATATAATTTGGAATTATTAACCTTTAAAAGTCTTCCAGAGCAGCATTTTTGTTATTTATAACAGAGCAGGTTGGTCTAAGTTCATTTCATCACAAACTACATTTTAACAGTATAGTAAAGAAATTTTTGTAATTCATAAACATTAAATGCTTTGGTTTATGTGTAGTCTTTGGGCCTTTCTGGACAGACTGCTCACTTTAACAGCTTTTAAATAACTTAGAATTATCATATAATAGAATAGAAGATAATTAATATATAAATAATTGAAATGGTTCTAACTGAGACAGAAAAGGTGTGTGACTAGGTCGCGCCTTAGCTTGGTGTAAACGCATACACTTTCTCTGCAAATTTTAGAGGAAAAGGTTGGTATAAATGAACAACAAAGAAACTAAAACAGACGTCATTTTAGTTGGCGCCGGAATCATGAGTGCGACTTTAGGGACACTTTTGAAAGAATTAGTACCGGAATGGGAAATTACAGTGTTTGAGAAGCTTCCAAGCGCAGGAGAGGAAAGCTCTAACGAATGGAATAATGCCGGAACGGGGCATGCGGCACTGTGCGAGCTGAACTACACGGTCGAACAGCCGGATGGATCTGTAGATATTAGTAAAGCTATAAAAATTAATGAACAGTTTCAGGTTTCCATGCAGTTTTGGTCTTATCTTGTAAACAGGAAGCTGATAAATAACCCGCAGGACTTTATCATGCCATTGCCTCATATGAGTATGGTACAAGGGGAAGAGAATGTAACATTTTTAAAGAAACGTTTTGAAGCGATGTCAAACAATCCTCTCTTCAAAGGAATGGAATTTTCCGATGATCCGGGACAACTGATGGAATGGATCCCCCTTATTATGCAAGACCGTCGATGGGATGAACCTATTGCGGCAACAAAAATCGATTCTGGAACAGATGTCAACTTTGGTGCTTTAACACGCATGTTGTTTGACCACTTAAAAACTAAAAATGTCGATATCAAATACAAACATAGTGTGGATAATATTAAACGTACACGCGATGGCTCGTGGGAATTGAAAGTGAAAAATCTTGATAGCGGTAGCGTAGAAAGCCATACGTCAAAATTCGTCTTTATCGGAGGCGGGGGAGGAAGCCTGCATTTACTGCAAAAATCCGGTATTCCTGAAGGAAAACATATTGGAGGATTCCCGGTAAGCGGAATCTTTATGGTGTGTAATAATCCGGATGTTGTAGCGCAGCATCATGCAAAAGTATACGGCAAAGCTAAGGTTGGAGCTCCGCCAATGTCTGTTCCGCATCTTGACACAAGATTTATCGACAATAAAAAATCGTTGCTATTTGGACCGTTTGCCGGCTTCTCACCAAAGTTTTTAAAAAACGGATCCATGTTTGATTTGGTAACTTCCATAAAACCGGATAATCTCGTAACGATGCTGTCGGCAGGTGCCAAAAACATGTCATTGACAAAATACCTGATCGAACAAGTTATGTTATCGAAAGAAAAGCGCATGGAAGAGTTACGAGAGTTTATCCCGGACGCAAAAAGCGAGGATTGGGATTTAGTGGAAGCAGGCCAACGTGTGCAAGTGATTAAAGATACAGAGGCAGGCGGTAAAGGTACGCTTCAATTTGGTACGGAAGTGATTACTGCCGCTGATGGCTCGATCGCAGCATTACTAGGCGCTTCTCCGGGTGCTTCTACTGCCGTTCACGTTATGCTTGAGGTAATCCAAAAATGCTTCCCGCAACATATGAAAGAGTGGGAAACCAAAATCAAAGATATGATTCCTTCTTATAGCGTTTCACTAATGGAAAACCCAGAGCTTCTGCACGAAATTCATACTTCAACAGCAGAGACGCTTGGTCTAAGCAAAAAAGAGCTGGTCTTTAGTTAATCCTTTTAATGAATAAACAAAGGTATTGAATGAATAAGTTTAAACAACATTTTTCATTAATGGACAAGCATTTCTATAATGAAGAGATTGAAAAGGCAAAGACTGAAGAAACCAGAGATAAAATAAGGAATTGAGTAAATAATAGAATATTGGAAATGAAACATAGAACCTTTGATCTATTTTTGGATTGAAGGTTCTTTTTTACAAATTCGCAGGTTAATTACAAAGTTTTTGACTACAAAACTTTATTATAAAAGTGTCATTTTAAAAAATTTGTGTTAAAGTTTAATTGTCTGAAAATTTAAAATGTGATTATAGACAATATGTGTTTAGGAGGTAGATATTATGACTGACAAAAAATACAATGGGTTTGAAAAATACTAAGGGGATTACGTCTAAATAATTAACTATTTAGCGTTTCCCACATTTGAAAGGGGAAAAAATGAATCAAACATTATTAATTATTGATGCCCAACAAGAATTAATTGATGGGAACCAAGAGGAAAGTGCGGTTTTTAATAAGCATCAACTTATTAGGAATATCAATTTAGTAATTGAAAAAGCAGGAAAATTCAAGGTTCCAGTTGTCTTTGTTAGAGATTTGGATGTTGCTGAAGGTAAAGGGACAGGTTTTCAAGTTCACAACGAAATTAATGTACCAAAGGATGCTAAAATTTTCGATAAAACTGCAACGAATTCCTTCCATGGTACTGAGCTTCTAAATCATTTAAGATACCAAGAAGTCAAGCATGTTGTTATTATGGGCTGTGCAACGCAGCACTGTATAGATAGTGCAGTCAGAACAGCCACTATTAGTGGTTTGGATGTCACATTAGTCGGGGATGGACATTCAACAACGGACAATGATATTTTAAGTGCAGAACAAATTATAAAACATCATAATAAAACTCTTCATGGACATTACAATGTTGAACATTTTTCAATGGTAAGGAATGCAGAGGAAGACTTGTTTCATCCGACTCATGATTCATATAGGTAAATTAAAATCCGGTACAAAGAGATTTTTTTATTGAGGAAAAATATCCTTTTAATTAAGTACGATTATTTAAAATGAGTTTGGATAAACTTTAACTTCTAAGTAAATCTAGATTATGAAATATTGTACTTCAACTAAAGGTGCATTACTTTAAGATCCAGCCGCCATTTTTTTCAGGCGGCTGTTCTTATTGTACTTAAGGGACAGGTTAGTTCAAGTAGAGGGTTAGCGATTTTTCTTTATTTTATTATCTGACTAAATGTTGAAAAAAATACATAGAGTAAACCTTTCATTAATTGGATTTTATTTTTACTGTGCTATATATCCGGCTGCACTTAGCTGGATCTTTTTCATCTTCAGCTAAAGGGGAGGTTAGCTGAAGAAGATGATCCAATATTAAACAAAGAAATTACTTGATTTAAATTAGTTTGAAAAAAACAGAGGATTTAAGGGGCGGTAAAATTATGAATCAAACATTTGAAATTCAAGCAGTTTACAATCAACTATTAGATGCATGGAATAATCGTAATGCCCAAGCTATGGCAGATTTTTTACAGATGACGGTCATTGGTTTTGTTGGAAGTGTTGGTCTAAGAAAAAGAATGTTTAAATTTATCCCCTTTAAATCACCTAATAAAGCGAAAAAATCGCTTGGCATGTGGGGGTGTGTTAAGGAAATGGAAACAAAATCGCTGATAATCAAAATCACGAAAATATTTATGAAGGAGTTTCATAAGTGAATACACAAATCAAAACAGGTTCGATAGCGGACAAACAAATCAAAATAGTTCCGAAAACTCAACAACAAATCAAAACAGGTCCGATAATGGCTGCTCTTTTAGTGGCAGGATTTGTCTGACTTTTTAGTGAAACGGCATTAAATATTGCCTTGGGACAATTAAGTCAAATATTCCAGGTGAACGCTACAACCATCCAATGGCTGGCAACAGGTTATTTTTTAACATTAGGTATTTTAGTTCCAGTAACAGGTATTTTGATGCAAAATTTACAACTAGGCAAATGCTCATGGCCTCCATACTGCTATCCATTTTTGGTACCGTTCTAGCAGCATCAGCACCTGTTTTTAGTGTGTTATTGGCGGGGCGTATCATTCAAGCAGCAGGGTTAGCCATTAATTTACCGTTAACTCAAAATGTGATTTTTACCATCTTCCCTCCAAATAAAAGAGGAGCCGCCATGGGGGTCATGGGCTTAGTTATGTTAGCTGGTCCAGCACTTGGTCCAACATTAGCAGGACTTATTTTAGATACATTATCATGGCATTGGATCTTCTGGTTTACCATCCCATTCTTATTGTTCTCTCTTATTTTCGGGGCCAAGTATTTACCGAATGTAAATGAGGTGCGCAAGGTTTCGATTGATATATTTTCAGTTATTCTTTCAACGATTGGATTCGGTGGGATTGTTTACGGTGTAAGTGTAGGCGGAGAGCACGGAGGATGGACAAGTACATCTGTTATTGTATCGATCATCGTTGGATTTGTTGCACTCGTATTTTTCTCGTATCGTCAAACGAAAATGGAGAATCCTATGCTGAATCTAAAAGCATTTACTTACCCGCTTTTCGTTCTTGGAGTCATCATGAGTTTTATTACGTTCTTTAATATGTTGTCCATGCTGGTCATTTTACCAATGTATATGCAAATGGCTTTAGTCATTGCTGCTTTTACAACAGGTCTTATTCTTCTGCCGGGTAGCTTACTAAACTGTTTGTTAGCTCCAATCATAGGCCGGTTATTTGACAAGTATGGTCCAAAAGCAGTCATCACACCCGGAGCCATTTTAGTAGCCATAGGTTATGGTATCTATTCACAATTTGGCACAGACACGGCTTTATGGATGATTGTGGTCACTTTTTGAAAATATTAAAAAGCTTTTTTAGTCTTCTTCATACGAGCATTAAACAGTTTAAAAATTACAAAGGCAGAAAGGGCAATTAACATAACTTCAATTCCCAACGCCCAGCCATTCTCAAAGCTTCTTTCTATAAAAATTCCCACAGCTGAACCGACAGGAAATGAAATCACAGCCCCAATAACCGCACCAGCTAATAATCCAATATACATGCCAAGTATTAAGCCCATTGGAATTGCTCCTTTCAAGTATGCGATCGCTAATTACATTTTTATTATAATGGATTTCTCTATACTTGTGATATATTTCACAAATCAAACTAATATTTGTCGTAAAAGTATTTAAAAACGTTCATTTTTTGTCTATTGAATTTTGAAACCTGATCTTACTTAATATGAAGAACTCCCATATCAGGGAGTGGTGCTTGTTATCCCTTCGAAATTAAGTCCGTAAAAGGAGAGAGGTGCTAATAAGAGGAAAAAGTGCCGTTTGTGTATGAACCCTGCAGTCTGGATCAGGCACTAATGGTTATTCTTTTAGTTGAAATTTATTCAATAGCAAATCAAGCTCTTGACTGCATCTGATTGTATCGTTATTCAAAAGTCCATTTGAATTTGCTAAACGAATCATTTCATTTCTTTTTCTGACGATTAATAATAAAAGCTTTTCCCTTTTCGCTTGCCTATTTTCCTGTAACATTGTTCACCTTTCTTTAGTGCACTTTTTTCTTTAATAAAATAAACACAAACACTATTATGCATATTTTTTAACACAAAAGAAACCGATTCGACAAAACCAGCCAAAAAAAGTAACTGCCATGTTGTTCATGCTTTTTTATATAATGGCTTGATGTTTAGTCAGAACCAATACAGATACGTATATCTAAATAAGAGATTTTGTTTAAAAGATCGTATTAATCATCCGATCAAGAGGAGGGTTCTCGTCATAAAGGCACTTTCCGTTTTTACGGAATATGCACGCTCTCTATAAAAGGAAGAATACCGTTTCCTCTTCTTGGCAAGGATGGTAAGAAGTAAACATTCATTATTTCTAATTTTAGATGGGGAATGCAGAATGAAAAAATGGAGAAACAGAAGAAGCTTATTTAAGGATAAAGAAAGTGAAATCGGTAGCCCAAAAAACACAGAAAAAGATGATTCACTAGGGGATTTGCTTAAGCAATTAACATTATCCAATGATTTTACCCAGTTTACATATCACGTGAATGAGACTTCGCTATGCATAGGCTACTACACGCCTTTAATTGATACGGAAATTTTGCATCGAGATATACTGCCTTATTTAAAAAAATGGGAGTCATTCTCTTCTTTGTCATCAGTGCTTCCAATTGAAGAAGTGATCCTTACAGCCGATGCAGCAACAATTCAGGAAAATCTTTTAAAAGGATATATTTTTATTTTTGATGTAAATAACTTAAAACAAGTGTGTTTAGTGAAAGCTGGTGTGGAAAGGACACGTCAAGTTTCACTTCCTGAGGTTGAGTTTAGCGTTGTTGGACCTAAAGAGTCCTTTGTGGAAGCACTTGATACAAATATTAACCTGGTTCGAAAGAGATTGCCGATGCCGGAGTTAACCATAAAAGAAATGATTATTGGAAAATTATCCAAAACAAGAGTTTCTGTACTTTATATTGAAGGGATCGCCAATAAAGAAAATGTCAATACTGTCATTCAACGGCTATCCGATTTAGATTTTGATCAAATCATGGATAGTTCTTATATTACGCAATTAATTCAAGACAATCAGAATTCTCCTTTTCCACAGCTGATTGATACAGAGAGACCTGATCGAATTGCATCCGAGCTGGGAGAAGGGAAAGTCGCTATTTTAGTTGATGGCGCACCACACGGGTTAATAGGTCCAACGACCATTTTTGAGTTTTTTTATGCCTTTGAGGACTATTATTTGAATTGGGCGGTTGCCTCATTTTTTCGTCTGGTCCGTTTTTTTGCAGTACTGTTTTCCATCTTGGTTACTCCTTTATATGTGGCGGTCCTAACGTATCATTACGAATTAATTCCCAAGGACTTGGTTAGTACTCTAGTTACATCAAGAAGTGCGATTCCATTACCGCCGATTTTGGAAGCCATTATTTTAGAGTTAGCCATCGAATTGTTAAGAGAGGCAGGGGCAAGGCTGCCAACAAAGGTTGGCCAGACAATCGGTATCGTGGGCGGAATTGTTATTGGAACAGCGTCAGTTGAAGCAGGATTAACAAGTAATGTTTTATTAATTATCGTTGCTTTAGCGGCGTTAGCATCCTTTACAACACCTGTCTATCAAATGGGTAATACGATTCGTTTAATCCGCTTCCCTTTTTTGCTGATGGCGCATTACCTGGGCTTAATTGGGGTAGCGGTTAGCTTTTGTTTCTTGTTGATCCATTTATTAAGGCTGTCTTCTTTAGGCAGACCATTTCTTGAACCGTTTTATCCGGTAAGAGTCCAGGATTTAAAGGATTCACTTATTCGTTTACCTTTTTCTATGCAATCAAAGCGGCCAATTCAGGAACAAACGGAAGATACAATGCGTTTCAATCCCAAAAAGGCTAAAGAGAAACATGATTCCAAAAGAATTTAAGAAAGGAAGCTGGGTTCAAATTGGAAGAGAAAGAATTTCAAATATCACCTTTTCTTGCTTTCTATTTAGTTCATTCTGTCCAATTAGGGGTGGGCGTGTTTGGATTCCAGCGTACGATCATGAAGTCTGCGGGCAATGATGCTTGGATAGCGGTCATTGGAGGAGGAATCGCGGTAAGTATTATCATCTGGGTGATGTACCTGCTGCTAAATAAGCATCAAAAAGATCTCATTCAAATACATAGAGATTTGTTTGGAAAATGGATTGGGGGGTTCTTAAGTCTTATTTGGATCATATATTGGCTAATGATTGGAATAGTCGTACTTCGAAGTTATATTGAAATTGTTCAGGTGTGGTTATTTCCGATGATTAATATTATCATGTTTAGCATCATCTTACTCGTGCTCGTCTATTATTGTGTAACAGGAGGATTTCAAATTGTTACAGGAATCAGTTTCCTGGGAGTCGTTATTCCCTTTTATATATTTTTTACATTTTTATATCCCATTGAATATACTCACTTTCGAAACTTACTCCCTATATGGAATCATTCCTTGAAAGATGTAACTATTTCTACGAAAGACATGATGCTGGGATATTTAGGATTCTCTACTTTGCTGATTTATTATCCTTATATAAAACATCCTAAAAAATCGCAAAAGTGGGCTCACCTTGGGAATCTTCTGACAGGAGTAATCTATTTATTTATTCTCATCATTTCAATCGGTTTTTTTAGCGAGAATCAAATAAACAGACACACCTGGCCTACATTATCCCTGTGGAAAATTGTCGAACTCCCATTTGTAGAAAGGTTTGAGTATATAGGAATAACATCCTGGGTTTTAATCATCCTTCCTAATATTTGTATATCTGTATGGGCTTCTGCCAAAGGTGTACATACAATCTTTAATATTAAACCTCAAAAAGTAGTGGTGGTCAGTGTTGTCATTTTGCTCATTTTACTTGGTTCAACGATAGCGATTGAGGGAAGAGAAAATATCGAGAAGTTAAATAAATATATGTCTTTATTAGGCTTATGGTTAGTCTTTGTGTATATCCCCTTACTAACTCTTTTGTCTTTCCTTTTATCAAAGATAAGGAGGAGAAACATTGAGAAAGCTTAAAAGGATGGTACAAATTATTCTGCTGCCTCTATTTCTGACAGGATGTATGAATATCGATCAGCATATTTTGGACGATGTTCAATTAATTACAGGGGCTGCCTATGAGTATGTAGATGACGATACAATAGAGTTAACAACTGTCTTTCCCAATCATCAGCCTGATGGGTCTGTAAAAAATGAAACATTAACGACTACTGCAATTCTTAATAAAGAAAACCGTGATAAGCAAAGCTTACAATCAGAAAAACCAATGGTTAGCGGGAAATTAGAAGTAGCCTTATATGAAAGGAATACAGCAGAAAAAGGAATTTTAGAGCTATTGGATACCTTATCAAGGGATCCTTCGATTGGTGCGAATGTTTATATGGCAATCTTAGATGGAAACCCAAAAGAAGTGTTAAATAAACAGTATGGAAATATAGATAATGGTATATTTTTATCCAATTTAATTGAACAAAATGTCGAATCAGGGTTGATTCATAAAACGAACCTGCATATATTTAAGTATAAATTATATGCTGAAGGGATTGATCCTATGCTTCCCATTATTGAACAAAAAGAAGGGAAGCTTAACATAAATGCTATTGGATTGTTTGAAGAAGACAAATTGGTTGATCAAATCGAGCAGGAAAAATTCTTTTTTATGACAATCCTATTAGAACGGAAAGGTCAGAAGGATACATATGCTTTAAAAACGAAAGAAGAAAAAAAAGCTTCTATTGTAAATATAAAGTCTGTCAGAAAATACGATATACCGAAACCAATGACAAATTCTGAGATAAAAATAAACATTAATTTAAAGGCAATTATTCGAGAATACAACGATGGAACTTTAAATAAACAAAAAATCAAAAAGGTAGAGAATGCATTGAAAGAGGAGATTGAAACAAAATCAGAAGAAATGATCCAGCAATTTCAAGAAAAGGGAATTGATCCGCTTGGCATAGGGGAAGAAGTGCGCACTCGAACTCGTCAATGGGATCAGAAAAAATGGAAAGAATTATACCCGGACATCAAAATAACCGTCCAGGCCAAAGTGAAAATAATGGAGTCAGGAGTAATCGAATAAAAGTTTTACATACCAAGAGATATATATTTCCTTGTACTCAGTGATGTGTAAACAAATAGCACAAAGCCTTTTTCCTTCAGGGAAAATGGCTTTTATTTTTGAATTTATCTTTTGGACAAGTCTAGATGCCATCCAACTTCATAATGCAGCATCTACAAAAATTGGCCTAAACAAAAATTTGGGGAACGAGAAGGTATTCAGGGCGGTAAAATGATGACCGATTTACCAATTCGATTGGCTGCCTATCCGAGTCATCTCATCGGCTCCACTGGATCCGGGATTATGTTGGCGAGTTATACATGGGAAGATGATACATGTCCTGGGATAACTTGAAGGGGGGAGACCGGATTCGAAATGCACTGGATAACATGGCAGCCGTCCATGGCCAGCGAGTTTATGGACATTTTTTAACAGGGGCGCCCCCCATAGCTGGTCTCAATACCCTTTTTCTGGCGGTGCTTTCTCCATGTTTAAACCCGATCAGAAAACAGAGTTGTTTCTCTTTATCCATGCTCCTGAGGGAAGAGTCCATTATGCTAGAGAACACATATCCACTGCCCCCGCATGGGTTGAAGGCGCCGTCCAATCCGGGATCAGGTTGCGCATGAAGTGACGAATCTGCCCAGAACTTACGATGGCTGGTAACCTATTTTTGCCAAATACTACAATAGAACTTTATTAAAAAACCTCTTAAGTTATTGGAATATTTCAATAAATAAAGTATAATAGTTCGAAAGTTGAGAAGGAGATGAGCTGAGAATGACGAGTGTGAGCGAAGAAACAAAAGGTTATTTTGGTGAGTTTGGAGGAAGCTTTATTCCCGAAGACTTACAGGAAGTCATGGACCATTTAGAGGCTCAATTTTTAAAGTTTAAGGATGATCCAGAATTTAAAAAGGAATTTTCCTACTATCTAAAACAATATATTGGCCGCGAAAATCCATTGACTTTTGCTGAGAATTTAACGAAGCAAATTGGCGGGGCCAAGATTTATTTAAAGCGTGAAGATTTAAATCATACTGGTGCCCATAAGATTAATAATGCGATCGGACAGATTCTGCTGGCGAAGAGGATGGGAGCCAAACGGATCATTGCGGAAACCGGAGCGGGACAGCATGGCGTTGCTACAGCAACTGCATGTGCCATGTTTGGGATGGAATGTATCATTTATATGGGGAAATTGGATACGGAGCGCCAGGCTCTCAATGTATTCAGAATGGAATTGCTGGGAGCTAAAGTCGTTCCAGTGGAAAAAGGGCAGGGCCGCCTAAAGGATGCAGTTGATGAAGCATTAGGAGACTTGGTCCAAAACTATAAAAATACGTTTTATTTGCTGGGTTCTGCGGTTGGTCCTCATCCATTCCCAACGATGGTAAAACACTTCCAGTCAGTGATTAGTGAAGAGTCTAAACGGCAAATTCTGGAGCAGGAAGGAAAGCTGCCTGCAGCAGTCATTGCTTGCACAGGCGGCGGAAGCAATGCAATTGGTGCCTTTGCCCATTACTTGGATGAAAAGGAAGTGCGTCTGATCGGTGTCGAGCCAAAAGAAGCTCCAACCCTGTCTGAAGGGGTTCCGGCGGTCATTCATGGATTTAAATGCTTAACTTTGCTTGATGAAGAAGGGCAGCCAAAACCAACGTATTCAATCGCAGCAGGGCTTGATTACCCTGGGATCGGACCGGAGCACAGCCATTTAAAAGTGAGCGGCCGGGCTGAATATGTGACGGCAACAGGCCAGGAAGCGCTCAAAGCCTTTCAGCTGTTATCAAAAACAGAAGGAATTATTCCGGCGCTTGAAAGCTCCCATGCAGTGGCCCATGCCCTGAAATTGGCAAAAGAATTATCAAAAGAGGATGCAATCATCGTCAATCTATCAGGGAGAGGCGACAAGGACGTGGAGCAGGTCTTTAAGATGCTGAATAAAAACTGATTTATTTAAGGAGGGTATCTGACAATCAGATATCCTCTTCATTTTACTAGTATCGTCTACTTCCAATAAATGTTACAAGACAAATGTAACCGCTTACATTATAATAGAGGTAAGAGATAGGAAAGGGGATGCAAACCAATGGAACTTTTAATGGAACAATGTGAGCATGGCCAAACAGAAGAACCTTGTGAAGAGTGTGCCCCCAAAACAGAAGGGGAAGAGAACTTCAATACCTCTGATTATGATTATCATAAAAGATTGTGGTTTTAAAAAATATATAAAAACACTTGGGTGCGCTTCTGATATGCTCCCCTTTAGGTAGACAGGTTAAAAAATAAAAACCTGTTTTCCTGTAAGGGGAGTATTTATTATGTCAAAAAGAGCTCATTCTATAGAAGATAAAATTAAGATCATAAAGGCATTGGAAAATGGGAGCCATACCCTTGCGGAGTTGGAATTCATATACAAAGTAAGTGATATGTCAATTTATGATTGGGTCTATAAGTATGAAAAGTACGGGGCGGAAGGCTTAAATGAGTCCTCTACCTGGAAGAGATATTCAAAGGAACTTAAGATGGCTGCGGTAAATGACTATCTTAGCGGGGACTACTCCTTCCAGGAGGTAGCGAGAAAGTATGAAATTTCTAGTACTTCGTCCCTTGGTCAGTGGATTAAAAAGTATAATAGTCATAGAGAATTAAAGGATACTTCCAAAGGAAGGACAATTACTATGACTAAAGCAAGAAAAACCACACTGGATGAACGGATACAAATTGTGCTCTATTGCCTTGGGAACGGAAAAGATTATCAGGGGGCAGCTGAGACCTTTTTGGTCTCTTACCAACAGGTATACCAATGGGTTAAAAAGTATGAGGATGGAGGAGAAGAAGCCCTCCAGGATAAGCGGGGAAGGAGGAAAGAAGAAGTTGAACTCTCTCCTGAACAGAAACTGAAATTTGAAATGCAGAAGCTTGAGAGAGAAAATGAACGTTTACGTGCAGAGAACGCATTTCTAAAAAAGTTAGAGGAGATCGAAAGGAGGCGAAGATAAGCCAAATACGCCTTGGAGATAAATATATGGCAATTCAGGAACTTCATCAGGAAGAGGGATTCCCTCTCATCATGCTTTGTAAAATTGCGGGGATAGCCAGGTCTTCCTATTATAAATGGCTGAAGCGAACGCCTTCGGTACGTGAACGCCAGAACGGGGAACTTATAAAAGAAATAAAGATTCTCCATGAGGAGGTTAAAGGAATCTATGGCTACCGCCGAATCACGATGACCTTAAACCGCAAATTGGGAAAATGCTTCAATCATAAGAGAATCTATAGGCTGATGAGGATTTCCTGTATTCAAAGTGTCATTCGGAAAAAGAAGAAACGCCATAAACAATCCACCCCTCAACATGTCGCAGAAAATGTGCTGGACCGTGAATTTGAAGCCGAAAGTCCGAACGAAAAGTGGGTTACGGACGTTACTGAACTGAAATATGCCCAAGGCAAAAAGGCTTATTTGAGTGCGATTAGGGATCTCTATGACGGGTCCATCGTCAGCTATGTTTTAGGACATTCAAAGAACAACAAACTCGTGTTTAAGACCCTTGATTTGGCAATAGCCCAACTGGACGGAGACCATCCCCTTATTCATAGCGACCGGGGGTTCCAGTACACTCACCGAGGATTTAAACGAAGAATAGATAAAGCAAAGATGAGTCAAAGTATGTCCCGAGTTGGTCGATGTATTGACAATGGTCCAATGGAATCATTTTGGGGAACGTTGAAAAGTGAAAAGTATTACCTGGAGAAATATGAGACGTTTGAAGAGCTTTCTGAGGGGATAGAAGCGTACATAAAATTTTATAACTATGACCGATACCAACAACGATTAAACGGCCTTAGCCCTATGGAATACAGGGCTAAAGCCGTTTAGATTGTTTTTATTATTTCCACTGTCTACTTGACGGGGTGCAGTTCATTCACCCAAGTGTTTTTTTGTGCTTAAATCTATATTTAAATGGCTTTTTAACAAAACTTATTACTAAACTCTTTTTCTTCTCATCCATTGTGTTGCAGCCCATTTATCTCCTATTACAACGGGTGCTCCACCATGTAAGGTTAAGTCGTTTAAAATTTGATCATTATAGAAATATTCAAAGTACACCGCCATACCCTTTTGAGGAGATACGTGAAAATTAAGTTTCGGAAAATACGTTTCTCCGCCTTGCTCTACATCATTTAAGTACATGACAAGGGTGCTTATTCTGGGATTGCTTGCAGCTTTGCTGGTTGATGAAAAGAAATCAAAATGAGCTTTATACTCTTGCCCAATTTTATAATTTAGAATTTGCAGGCCTTCACCATGTTCAACAGGTATGTTCATGATGTGAGAAATTCTTTTTTCAATTCTTTCCACAACTTCATTTTCGCCTTCTTGAAAAAACGTGCTGCTGCTTGTTCTAAGATCATCTATTTCACGTATGTTTCCTATTTTTGAACGCTGCATTCGATCTTTTGATAACCGAATCAGCTCGTCACATTCTTCATCGCTTAAAACATTGCCTAATATTACGACTAATGGTTCTTCTAATCTAGCAATTATGTTAATGTCTCGATCTTCTGTAATGATTTTATTACCAATATGATGGAAAATGGTAGGTTCTTTTGTAGGTAATTCTCTAACATCCATTGTCAACTTCATCGACCTCTTATATTTAGTTTTCTGAAAATTTAAGATATTTAGCAGCTGGAAATGGTAATTTATTTGGTGAGTTTTTCGTTTCCTCCTATATTTCAGAATGGATGTCTATGTTAGATTCTCTAACTGAGTTTATTTTACACTGTGAAGTGTTGATTTTCTATCTTTTTATTTTTAGGCTCTGTTAAAGCTTATTGTTGTTTTTAGCACCCTGTTGATTGGAGCGGAAGGCACTAATCCCGCGAAAATGCATTCGCATTTCCTTCGTGCGGTGTTTATACAAGGAAGCTTATTCAAAGTCCTGCGGGAGTGCGGATCAAAGGGAGACCCCGCAGGAGCAAAGCGACGAGGAGCGTCGTACCGCCCGCGGAAAGGGAGTGCCTCGTGCTGAAATCAACAGGCAAATTTAACAGAGCCTATTTTTATAAAATAGATTTTTTAAAAAACAAATAGTCTTACTTTGAGTGACGCTAAGTGTCAAAAAAAGTATATTACGACAGGGGCATTTTATGATTTTCCCAGAATATATTTCAATACATAAGAGGCATGTCTAAACAAAAGGAGATGTCATGTGTATAGAAGAAGGGCACATTACTATGTGAATCAAGGCTATTTTCGGAAGGCTTCATTATTTAAAAATGGCTTTTTTATATTTTGCGGAGCCAATCTTGTAGCAGTCGCATTGCAATTGTTCCTGGTGAAAAATTATGTCATTGACGGCGGCATTGTTGGCTTAAGCATTATGCTCTCCCATATTGTCCATGTGGATGTTGGCGCGCTGCTGTTATTATTAAATATACCGTTTTTAATAGTAGGTTACTTCTGCTTTGGTTCCAGGTTCCTGATATTAAGTCTTTATGCCAGTTCCGTATTGGCAGGAGGCACTTACATATTGGCACCTTTCGAAGAAATGACGAATAACCCCATTCTGGTCATTCTCTTTGGAGGACTTATTTTAGGAATTGGGGTCGGTCTGATCATCCGGTTTGGCGCTTGTTTAGATGGGACAGAGGTTTTAGCGATCTTATTTAGTGAAAGATCTCCATTAACGATTGGACAATGCATTATGTTGTTTAATTTTATTATTTTTACAAGCTCCATTTTCCTATTTGGGGTTAGGGAAGCTGCCTATTCATTGGCAACGTTTTTTGTAGCTTATAAAACGATTGATTCTATTATAATGAAGGAATAGGCAGTATCTTGATATTATGAAGGACATTTGGTGAGGTCAATTACTGGGATTTGTCCTTAACAACCCTTTTGATGGGCTTCCCCAGTTCTGGTCCTGAAATTGTCCTTTAAGTCCCTTGTGCAGGCCAATTCACCAGCTATAATCCTAAAGTTTGTCCAGCAATCTCCTTATAAAGGCCAATTCACCAGCACATATACTAACATTTGAACAATGCCTTCAGAAGTTTTACAGACTATTGCCTGTCCGGCATGGAGGCAAACGAAGAGCGTATGAAGGAATATGCTGAAAAAAAGTGTGGACTTCATTACAGCAGTTAACCCGCATTCTGTCAATACATCATATTGCAGACAAAGTTCTCTTACATTTACCTATAACAATAGCTTCCCGCGCAATGCTTGAGATAACCACATATCTAAGGAGCTTGAATTGATTCTAAACCATACGAAATGACTAAAACGGGAATAGCAGATAATATCTAAAATAAATATAGGGGTCCCTGAATGAGGAACCGCAGGCTATTTGGAGTATAGCTTTCTGGATTACTTTTGATCGTGTGTTTCTTTAAAAAAGCAGGACTAAAATGGAAAATAGTTCCAATACCTAGAGTATTTCATTTTAGAAAATAGGCAATTTGCTGCTGCCTAGATACTATAGTTTGGTCAAACACCACAAATAAAATGACCAGCGCCCTAAACAAACAAATTTAGATGAAAGTATGGATCCACCACTTGATGACAACTATCTTGTTTAAATGAATAGCTATTCGTGCAAGCCTCAACTCCTATAAAGAGTTGAGGCGATTTTTTTTATGTAAGGAGGAAATGTAATTAAGTTATCAATCCGTAAAACCAAAAGATATGACATGATATTGAAAAGTTTGAACAACAATTTTTATAAATGCCGGGTTAGATCTTTGGACTGTTTTTATGTGCATTCGCCATGAAAATCTATTTTTCTGTTTTTAGAAATTAAATAATATGTTTCCTGTAGACATTTGTACTCTAAATCGAAATTCTTGTACAAGTACTATAAAAATTCCGCTAATAACTGAGGAAATGTCCCACAACAAAAAGAGTCAATCTAACTATAATAAAGTAACTTAAAAAAAGGAGGGAAATATATTGCGCGAGAGAAAGTTAAGCAGAAAAAAAGCTAAAATGGAAAGCTTACTTGATGATTTAAAACAGCTAGAGAACACAGAAGAAAATGAAAAAGCCAGGGAAAAGCTCCAATCCAAAGTGGAAAAGTTACAAAGTGAAATAACAGATGCAGAAACAGAAACCGAAGAAGAATCACCAGAAGAAGAGTCATCAGAAGAAGAGTCATCAGAAGAAGAGCAGAAGCCAACAACTTAAGGATAATGGAAACCAATAAAAAAAAGCCTGATTATTAATTAAGTTCCTTTATTCCAATTATATTAGATTATTTATCCTAGAAATAGACAGGCCAGGAGCAATTTATATAATCAGAAAGGAGGAAGTAATGGGTTGGCAAAAGAAAAAAAGTAAATTGAAAAAAATTCAAAAATTGCTTGAAAAATTACAGTCACTTGAGAATAATAGTGACATTTCAAAAGTGGATTATCAAAGCATAAAGAAAGAATATCTTGAGAGATTATATGAGTTAGGCTATACCATGATAGAAGCGGAAGTGGAAGCAGATACAGAAGTGGAAGCCACGGCAACAGCGGAAGCCATGGCAGAAGCAAATGCAGACGCGGAAGCAGACGCGGAAGCAGACGCGGAAGCAGAAGCAGAGGCAGACGCGGAAGCAGACGCAGAGGCAGACGCGGAAGCAGACGCGGAGGCAGACGCGGAAGCAGAAGCAGAGGCAGAAGCAGACGCGGAAGCAGATGCGGAAGCAGATGCGGAAGCAGATGCAGAAGCAGACGCGGAAGCAGATGCGGAAGCAGATGCGGAAGCAGAAGC
>NZ_VLKI01000001.1:554541-554906 GCF_007830235.1 Cytobacillus oceanisediminis | reverse complement strand
GCAGACGCGGAAGCAGAAGCAGAGGCAGAAGCAGAAGCAGATGCAGAAGCAGAAGCAGACGCGGAAGCAGACGCGGAGGCAGACGCGGAGGCAGACGCGGAAGCAGACGCAGAGGCAGAAGCGGAAGCAGAAGCAGAGGCAGAAGCGGAAGCAGAAGCAGAAGCAGAAGCAGAAGCAGAAGCAGACGCGGAGGCAGACGCAGAGGCAGACGCAGAAGCAGAAGCAGAGGCAGAAGCAGAAGCAGAGGCAGAAGCAGAGGCAGAAGCAGACGCGGAAGCAGACGCAGAGGCAGAAGCAGAAGCAGAGGCAGAAGCAGACGCAGAAGCAGAAGCAGAAGCAGACGCGGAGGCAGACGCGGAAGCAGA
>NZ_VLKI01000001.1:118463-553789 GCF_007830235.1 Cytobacillus oceanisediminis | reverse complement strand
GAAGCAGAAGCAGAAGCAGAAGCAGAGGCAGAAGCACAAGCAAATAATAGTTTTGAAAACAATAACATTATTGCAAAAACCGGGCATAATATAATGGTAGGTTATTGTGATAACAACGCTTCCTTTTTAGCAATAGCTATGTCACAACTTGCACTTCTTGAAGCATTAAGGGGGAAGCAAGATTCTAATTATGAAGACTCATTAATTTCCAGCTTGAAAAATACACTAAATTTAATGCAGCAAGATGGAAACAGCAATCGTCAAGCAATCCTTGATGCTCTTAATTCCCTCAGAAAAGAAGATTAATAAGAAGAGAAGGAGGAGATTAGATGGCTAAAAGGAAAGTCTCGCGCTGTAGCATTCCTGCTAAAAATGGCAAAGAAAATTTACTTGTAAAAATAATAAATAGCACAGAAGAAAATAGCCGGTCATTTAAGCTAAGAGCCTACGATAAAGATTCAGATTCTCAAGAATCCTTGCCTATTTTTTTCAATAATAAGCCTAAATACGAAGATACTCTAGCACCTGGTTCCGAGAAAGTATACAGTATTGACGCGGCAGGTGTAAAAAGGAAAGTCGTTCTGGAATTTATTCAAGAGAAGGGCGGGGCTGGAATTTCTGTTTCCAGCAAAAATAGAGGCTCATCAAATGTTCAAATTACTTTGAAATAAAAAAATAATAGGAGCTGAGTCAATAGAGTGCTTTTATTTTCTATTGATCCGGCACCTAGTCTATTTGCTTAATAACTAACGAAGACCTAGATATCAATAACTATTTATGCCGCTATTAACTATTAACCATTGTGGCTATCGTTCGGTCATTATTAGGGTTTGTTGGTTTTAACAGACGTGATATAGAAAATTAATAAAATTTATTAATTAGAGCCTCTAGCTAGTGTTGAGAGGCTTTTTCTCATAGATTAAATAGGTTATTGCTTTAATAGACAGCTCATTTATAACACTTGTCGCTTATGCCCCTTACGGAGGACATTTTACCAGATCATTTATTGATATTAGTCCTTCACCCCTTTTTACGAACGATATTTGTGTCATACTTATACTTAAGAGGTTAATTGCAATATAAATAAAGTTAAGTCTTCTGCAAAGAAGAGAATTTAGGTGAATATAAAGAGCCGGTTACACTGCTTGGAAGTTAGAAGATAAAAGTGGATGGTTAATTTTATTCCAAAGTGGATGGTTATTTATCGATTCATGTACGTTATGATTTATTTATAAAAAAGCTTTAAAAATTTATTTATAGCTTTTTTCTAAAATTAATCATGATAATGAAGAGGTGCAGCATGGAATTAATGCTTGGATTGGTTATTTTAATTTTAATTTTTGCCGTGGTTTCGACATTGCTGCTGACAGAGAAGGCTGACGAAAACTATGGAAGTTCGACAAAAAGGAATACAACAAATTTAACTTTAATATATGTGGTGATTATATTTATAGCATTAGCTTCACTTGGAATCTACATTTGGCGGGCTTAATAATTAAAAAAGACCCTGGGTCCAGCCTATATTGCAGAGTATAACGGAGATGATGAAATATGACATGGGCTGTTTTGGTTCCAATCATACACGTAAGTTTATTAAAAATACTTTTGACCTGTCTGCCCTGGCACAGTTTATTGGCTTATCAGTAAATTTGAAACTCATTCCAAGCTAAATGTGAAAGATGTTACGATAACCATCTCTGGTATGAGATTGGAAGGCGAGGAAAAACTTAATATTATAAATTACTTCAACGAAGCGATATTTATTAAAAGACATTATATACATCCGGGGAACGAGCAAAATTTTTTACATCCAGTGAATAGTGGAACACCAATCGTTATTGATGTTAATAGCCGAAATATAGATGTCACGTTATGGATATACAGTTACAACGACCGTATTGATGTTGTCAAACTGTATAAGAAAAAAGTAATTGAGTATAGTTTGATTTCCGAGAGCCTGCAAAATAGTTTTTTGGCAGTACACGGGAGTTAGTGTAATAGGAAAATGGAAAAAGACAGTCTTTTATGGGCTGCCTTTTTTCTTGTAAAGAGATAGAGAGTTCTCAATTCTTTATAGATGCAAGGGCATCAGTAAATCGTTTTATTCCTTCATGTATGTTATCTTCTTTTTCCCTTGCATAAGTGAAACGTACAAATCCGCTCTCAGATCCCATTGTTGTCCCTGGAACGTAGATGACTCCTCTCTTTATAGATTCTTCGAGCAATTGAATTTCATTGTGCTCTTTTTTGATCCTGCACCAAAGATGTATTCCTCCTTGAGGAATGGTATATTCAATTTGATCTTTTAGAAGGGTCTGAAGACTGTTAACGATTTGGTTCCCTCGCCGTTCTAATTGCTTAACTAAGTGGTCAATATGGGATTCAAAGTTCCTGGATTCTAAAAAATCATTGGCAATCCATTGAGAGTAACTGCCATGTCCAAAATCGACCTGCTGCTTTGCATCTGATAATCTTTCAATCACGGATCTCGGACCAATAATCCAACCAATTCTCAGCCCTGAAGCAACGATTTTTGTGAGTGAGCTTATATATAAAACATTCCCGTTCATATCCATCGATTTAAGGGTCCTCATTCTTTCCCCAGTAAAGGGTGTTAAGCTGTATGGATCATCTTCCACCACAGGAATTCCATACTCAGAAGACAATTCAAGAATTTTTCTGCGCCGTTCTTCAGGCAATAAAGTACCTGTAGGATTCTGAAAAATAGGATTTAAAAAGATCATTTTTATTCGGTGCTTTTTATATAGTGCAGTAATAACGTTTGGGTTTAGTCCATCCTTATCTACTTTTAAATAATAGGTTTTTATTCCTGCTGATTTAAATATCGGAAGGCTGTAGTGATAGGAAGGGTCCTCAATCGCAACTGCATCTCCAGGTTTTAACAGGCATTGAACAACAAGATGCAAGGCCTGCTGTGCACCGGATGTAATCAAGATAGATGATGCGTTCGTCTCAATTTCTTTAAATTTTTTAACATGGGCAGCCAGGGTTTCTCTAAGAATTCCATTTCCTTGGGGATGGTCATATCCCAAAGTCCCGATAAAGGATCTGTTCGAAGTGATCTCCCTTAGCGAATCCATCGGAAAAAGATCCTGAGACAATTCCCCGCTGGCTAAATTGATCAGCTTTGTCTCTGCCAGTTCTTTATGGATTCTTTGGGTTACAGGCATATTGGGCAAAAATGAACCCGCTTCAATGTACCTGTTCCAGCTTGGAATTCTTTTCTTTGCCATCCCCCAAATATCTTTACTAATCGTTGTTCCGCTGCCTCTATTTCGATTAATGATCCCATTTGACTCAAGTTCATCATAGGAAGCAACAACCGTGCTTCTATTTATATCAAACTGCTTTGCCAATCCTCTTTCAGAGGGAAGCGGTTTGTCAGGGGGAAAAGTGCCATCAGCAATCCCGTTCTCTATATATATGGCCAGCTGTTTATAAATGGGTGTTTTCGATTTTCTGTCAGGTTTCCAATCCAATTGAAACATCCTTTTTTTAAAAATAAGCTCTCATAATTATAACATTCTTCCTGAATAATCTATTCCTAAACTGTTTGCGTAATTATAGAGGTAAATTACATCCTGTGGTTTTCTTGAGCTCCTTTACTCTCATTTAGGAATATATTTAAATTTGTCTATTTTGTGTCGGTTTACATTAATAGGAATAAATGTTAATAGGATGGGTATAAACCTAAGGGAAATACTAAAATTTAGGAGGTTAAAATGGTAAAGAACAATCTTTTCTTTTCTTTTTTATTTTTTTCGCTGCTAATTTTTTTAATTGGCTGTTCAGAAAGTGAACAAAAAACATCTATAACTGAACAGCAGATTGAAACAGAGAATGAAAGAGACCATATATCTGTTGAAACACAGACAAATGATTGGTCTTACGAAGGAGAGACAGGACCTAAACACTGGGGAGAATTAGATACTGCAAACTTAGCTTGTAAAAAAGGCAAAGAACAATCTCCAATAAACGTTAAGAATGAAGAATTATCAAAAAATAATGGCGAAACATTATTAGAAATTAAGTATTCTCCTGCTATGTTTACACTCGTGAATAACGGTCATACCATTCAGGCAAATTCAATTAGAGGCCAGAACTCGATCATTTTAGATAAAATAGAGTATAAGTTAGAACAGTTACACTTCCATACACCAAGCGAACATCAATTTAATGGGGAAAATTTTGATATGGAATTACATTTAGTACATAAAAACAAAAATGATCAGCTAGCAGTTCTTGGGGTAATGATAAAGGCAGGTGATATTAATAACGAATTGGAAACTATATGGGAAAATGCACCAAAAAACAATTCCGGAGAGGTTACTCTTGAAGAGACAATTAATTTAATGAAAGTTCTCCCAAAAGATAAACAGTTATTTCGCTATAAAGGGTCCCTGACAACTCCTCCATGTTCTGAAGGGGTTACTTGGATTGTATTGCAAGAACCAATTCAAATGTCTAATCAACAGATAGAAACTTTTCGTAATATTTTCCAAGATAATCATCGCCCTGTTCAGCCAACCAATGATAGAGAGATATTAAGTAACTAGAATGAACTAGGTAAACTAAAGGATGGACGGGCGAGTCTTTCGTGTAATAAAAATAAAATTCTGAGCTAATTAAGAATTCAAGAGGTGGATAATTGCCGCCTCTATTTTTTATGCATATTTTATTTCGATAATCAAAAAATATTTGTAACTACAATTGTATTAGTAAGTGAGGATGGTGAATGGTGGATATTTTGCTGAAGCAACAGACTGTTCTTGTCATTAGGGCCCTGTATTTTTGCATGGAAAAGAGGTGGTCGGAGCTGGAGAAGAGGTTCAATCTTTCTACCGCTCAGCAGCATATTTTATTTTTGCTCGCAACGAATGAAAGTGTGCTTAGTCCAACACAGTTAAGTGAACTAGGCTGCTGGCATATCTCAACAGTTACGCGATTATTAAAGCCACTTCAGGAAAAGGGCTTTATCCAATTAACCGTTAATAAAGATAAGCCCAGATATAAGCAAGTTACCATTACTGTAAATGGAAAACAAACACTCAATCAAATTATGGATGCTGTACGGGATATGGAGCAATTTCCCTTTAATTTAACCTATTTATCAGAGGGAGAGCTGAAAGCTTTTCTTGATTATGGACAGAGGATCTTAGGCGTTCAAAAAGGGGATCAATTTATGAAAATGCTGCAAGAGGCGAGAGTAGAGAACTACGATTATGCATAATAACGGAATGATTCATTTCTATTTAAGCTGTTAGTTGCCATTGTTCCTGGGTAATTTTCTTAAGAATAAGCATTTATGGAGGTCATTATATGAGTTACAAGGAGTACTGGGATCAGATCTTTAAACAGAATAAGGATATGAATTCATTAATCACTTCCTACTGGCATGATTATTCCAATATGGGAACGTGGCAGTTCTGGTTAGTGATATCCCTGCTGGTTCTCCCACTCATTCTGCTTTATTTTACAGTAGACCGCAGAAGAATTTTTGAGGTGTTTTTCTTTGGATATACCGTTCATATACTGTGGGCCTACCTAGACATTTTTTTACAAAGGTATAGTTTTTTCGTTCACACATACTTTTTTACACCAATTTTTCCCCATGCCCTCAATATGACGGCATCCGCACTTCCCGTTGGGTTCTTGCTTCTCTATCAATACTGTTTAAATCATAAGAAAAACTTCCTCGTTTATACTTTATTTTTAAGCGCAGTGTTTGCCTTTGGGTTTGCAACCATCGAAGCACTAATAGGGATGCTTGAATTTAATAAAGGGATGAATCAATTTTACTTGTTTCTTATCGATGTAGGGATAGCCTATGCCGCTTACTTCTTAACCAAATTCGTGAAAAAAATAAGAAGGAATGAGTAGCTCGATGAGGAGTATGAATAACAATCTGCTGCTCATTTGGCAGCTTTTTCATCTAGGTGAAGTTTTTATAATTCCTATATTTGTTTTTTAATTTCTATAAATTAGTTTGGAGAGCTGAACGAGTAGCTTTTCAATAGAAGCATTGCAAAAAGGTTATGATCGTGAGATTCATACCCTTTTTAGCTTCTATTGTAAATGTTTGGGCACATTAGACGAGTCCTTAGTAATGGTTTCGGTAAATAGGCTATTTTGAGTCTGTGTTTGAGCGTTTTGGTTCATCAATTGGCCAGTTTGGATCAGCTGGATTAGTTTATGGATATCTTCCTTTGTTGCCGGCTGTTTTTGGTTTTTTAATGTGTATCCTAATTGTCCGCTGGATTCAAGAGTAGCAAATTCTACATCATTAATAGCTGAAATTCCTGATTGGCGCAGCCGGGCTTCTAATTTATCCACAGGCAGCCGCAGTTTTCTTAAGTTATTTTCATTTAAGGTTCCATTTTCAATAACTGGGACAGCTTTACCTGAAATGGCAGTCTCAGAGCTGTCAAATTTAACCTGAATGAATTCAGTAATGATCAGGCATAGGACCAAAATTAATGCGACACCAAAGGTCGCCCAAAGTCCTTGGCCGGTTACAGGCTGAATGAGCAGTGTCCCAATTCCGATCATGATGACGGTTTGCGGAATCGTCATTTGTGATATCGATCTTCTTCCACTAATTCTTAGCAGTATGTTTCCTATTACAAAAATCAACAGAGTTTGCCAAATTAAATTTAAATCCATGTTCATTCTCCTTTTATTAAGTTAATAGGTGTCTGCCAGATATACGGTCTTTATTTTTTGCAATCAGGGCTTACATATACATAAAAGAAAGACTCCAGCTTACGTATACTTAAAGATCGGTTGAAATCCATTTTGGGGGATCATCTGTCGATTGGGTTGCGAAGGTAAAATAAGATTTGTTTTCTTATCATCGACAAGGTATTTTTAAACCATTATGATCACGGATGAAATTGTAAAAAATAAACGATTAAAAGCTCCCAGGAGACTGGGGGCTTATTTAAATGCTTACACCATCTGCTGAATTGGGTAAGATCTGTAGAAAGAGCGGTTTATGATAAATCCTTCTGGAGACAATTAAAAATGGCTAAAAAAGTAAATGGTGTTGCAATAAAATAAGATGCCATCGCCTTATAGTGATCCTTTAAACTTTGATTTATTTAAGCAATATGGAAATGAGAGGAGAATGAAGTTGAATCCCAAATTTAAAGTATTTTCTGATGAATTCACCAAAAATCCTTATCCGGCCTATAAGAATCTTCGGGAGACGGAGCCGGTCCTTAAAATGAGGTTTCCTGATGGACAGGAAGGCTGGATCATTACAAGGTATGATGATGCTGTTGAGGTGTTGAAGGATCACCGGTTTATTAAGAATGTGTCCAAGCTTTTTGGAGGCAGCATGGAGCACCAGAGTATTTTCATGCATAATATGCTTTTTTCGGACCCGCCAGATCATAAGAGACTGCGAGGGCTTGTTCAAAAAGCTTTCACACCTCAAATGATTTCTGGAATGCGCGGGAGGATTCAGGAGATAACGAATGATCTTCTGGAGAAAGCGGCAGGTAAGGAAACGATAAATTTGATTGACGATTTTGCTTTTCCATTGCCCATTATTGTCATTTGCGAGATTCTCGGTGTGCCAGCTGAAGACCGTAATAAATTTCGAATTTGGTCAAATTCGCTAATTGAAGGTTCGAATGGCGAGCATGCAGCAGAGATGTTTCAGCATATGAATGAATTTATTCTATATTTAAGCGAGTGGTTTGAAAAAATACGGAAAAATCAAGGCAAGGACCTTATAAGCCAGTTAATGATGGCTGAGAATGAAAGCGATCATCTCACTGAGCGCGAGCTGTTTGGAGTGGTTACCCTATTAATCATCGCAGGCCATGAAACGACTGTGAATCTGATTGGCAACAGCATTCTCGCTCTAATCGAACATCCAGAACAGCTTGGCTTGCTTCAAAATCAGCCTGAAATTATACATAATGCCATAGAGGAAACCCTCCGCTTTAATGGCCCGGTTGAATTCAGCACATCCCGCTGGGCGAGTGAGGATCTGGATTTCAAAGGTGCAGCTATTCGCAGAGGGGATTTAGTCATCGTTGCTTTAAATTCAGCCAATCATGATCCACTCCAATTTAAGGACCCTGAAATCTTTGATATTACAAGAGAGAAAAGCCCGCACCTTGCTTTTGGGAAAGGAATACACCTCTGTCTGGGGGCTCCGCTTGCAAGGCTTGAGGGAGAAATCGCTATCAAAAGCCTAATCCAAAGATTCCCGGATATGAAACTCAATATTAGCAAAGACCAGCTCGAATGGAGACCGGGTATGATTGTCAGAGGAGTAAAGGAAATCCCGCTTCTTTTAAAATGATTGAAAGCTGCTTGTAAAACTAAAATCCCCTTTCTATCAAGGGGAGTTTTTAAAATTATTTCGCATTTGATTAAGGAATAAAAAAGAAATTCAATCGAACAATAATGATACCTATGATATCCAAATTCCTAGACTTCTGCATAAAACACATCACTGACTATTGGATATTTGCTTTTTTCAGCTTCTGATCAAGTTAAGATTTTTCTTGCGGCGGGTAAAATTAATCTTTTCAAGGTGGTGAAATAAATGGCGAAGAAAGGAATACAAAACTCAAGTATCGAGCAAGTTCAGATAGATCATGAAACCGAATCTGCCTTTCAGGTAGATAACCCTAAAAAAGGAAGACAAACAAAGGTAAATAATGATATAAATTTTATCAAGAAGAAGCGAAGGAAGGTTCCATTGTTTCTTCCTGTTTTGTTTATTTTAAGGACTGCACCCCTTTAGGTCGTTAATCGGTTGAATAGCTACGAAACCTCGAAGGATGCATGCATTATCGTCGTTAATCAGCGTGAATAGCTACGAAACCTCGAAGGATACATGACTTATCGTTGTTAATCAGTGTGAATAGCTACCAAACCTCGAAGGATACATGCATTATCGTCGTTAATCAGCGTGAATAGCTACGAAACCTCGAAGGATGCATGCATTATCGTCGTTAATCAGCGTGAATAGCTACGAAACCTCGAAGGATACATGACTTATCGTCGTTAATCAGTGTGAATAGCAACCAAACCTCGAAGGATACATGACTTATCGTCGTTAATCAGCGTAATTAACTACCAAATCTCCAGATCTGCATGCATTTTCGTCCTAATAAGTAATAGTACTCCCAGATTACTTAGGTTCAAATTTTTTCATCGTAAATTAGCTAGATAATTTCTTAAGGTTCCCACAAAGCCGGTCGTTAATCACTAGAAACCCTAATTTCTCAATACATTTCTACAGTCCAAAAAATGGTTTAACCGGTACAAAAACTCCCTCATTTCTTTTCATTAAATGCTAAATACTAAGGTAAGAAAATGTCACTTAAGAAGGAATGATAAAATGCCGTTAAATCAAAATCAAATTGCTGACTTCCGTGCAGCCTTAATAAAGATGAAAGAAGACATAAATAAAAGACAGGGTGCTAATGACAATTTTGATTTAAAATCAGACTTTTTTCATGAGTCAATGGGGGAGTTATCAAGTTATGATAACCATCCCGCTGATGAGGGCACTGAATTGTTTGAGCGCGAAAAGGACATTGCCTTGCATCAGCATTTAGATTACGAACTTGAAAAGATTGAAGCAGCACTCGCTTCCATTGAAAAAGGGACCTATGGCAAATGCATTGCCTGTAATAAGGAAATTCCTCTGGAGAGACTTGAAGCAGTCCCGGAGACCCTATATTGCAAGGAGCATTCTCCTGACCAGACAGTTTCAACAAACCGTCCTATTGAGGAAGGTGTATTAATGCCTCCATTTGGCAAATTCGATATGGATGAGCAGGATGAAAATGTTGCTTATGATGCCGAAGATTCCTGGCAGGAGGTTGCTAAATGGGGGACATCGGAAACGCCATCCGATTTAGCCATTCCTCCCGAGCACTATAATGACACCTATATTGAGTATGATGAAAATGTGGGTTATGTAGAAGATTATGAAAACTTTGTTGGCAATGATATGTATGGAAAGAATATTACGGTTTACCCGAATGACCAGCATGATAAATATGAAGAAAGCCTTGATGAAGAAGGAATCATGACTTCATTTGGGGACTTGCCGGCTTTTGAACATGATGCATATGTTGATGATGACAAGTAATTTTTCTCAAAAAACATGCCAATAGCTGTTTTAGTAACCGAAGGAGAGGACGCAGATGGAACAATCTTTGAGTTATTTACGGGAGATTTTATCTGCCCATACTGAAAACGACGCTGTAGGCAGAAGGCTTTATAAAAGTCTATCTACCCATGATTTTAAATCCGACCAGATATTTGCCTGGCAGCTAACTCAGGAAGAAAGCAATTATCTTAATAAGGTTCTTGAGGAAGCAATCGAATATTCCAAACAGGAGCAGGATGAAGAAAGAGCGCGTCAGTTGAATCAAGTTTATGAGCAGTTGTTTACTTAAGCTGCAGGAGAACAGAATTGAGTTCTGTTCTCCTTTTATTTATTCACTTATTTTGGGGATGTTCAGGTCTTCTTGGCAATTCCCAAAAACCTGTGAAAGGGACACTTCGATATAGTGGTGTCATCGTCCCTCAGAAAATATTGCTTCCATTCAAAGTTATCTTCTGCTCCATATCTGTTTAGGTCTGGATGGATCGGGCTGCTATCATATTTTCCCAGCCTTTTTCGCACCTGGGATTTAATCCTGCGGGCATAAGATTCTTTTTTAGAAAACTCTTGCAGCACCCATCTCGGGGTGATGGCAAGCAACATGCAATCAAAATGCCGGCTCTGCCGATTCTCGTGTGCAGGAGTGGCACAATACATAAAATACTGCTCTCCATGAAAGCAAAACTCCCAAATTGGATTATATGGGTCTTTAGGTATATCTTCAGGCCACTTAACTTCATCTATCTCACTTAATCTGGCTAGCTGCTGCCAAAATAGCTGCTCAAATTGTTCCACTTTATAGGAATCTCTCAAATCCTTCGGAGTCTTGTAGAAGACAATGAGAGAAGTGTAGTTTCCGAATGTTCTTGAATGATGGGTGAATTCCTTCAGCATCTTAGCCACTTGTTCGATGGAGGCCGGTTCCCTTGGGTCATCCGCAAACCCATAACGAAGCTGTTTTTTGGAAAATCCGATGGTTGCCGGGATGCAAGGGAATGGTTTAGCTTTATCCGTCAACTTCACTTCGAACTTTTCCAGAGCGTTTCGTTCCCATTCTTTTAGCTGATACCGGTCGGTGGAATTATCTGTATATAAAATCATGACATCTTCACCCCCCAATAACTCCTACAGTATATTCTAAATGGGATAAGGCAGGTGAGTGTCCATGGGTAAAATGGGCAGGGCAGAAGGTAGAAGCCATGGGGCAGTCATGGCGACAAAAATAGAGGAACACAAGAACAAGAATGGTCTCCATAGAGCTGTCATAACGACGAAAATTGGAGATTAGTAAGGAGAATGTTGTCATAAAGCGGTCATGATGACGAAAACCGAAGGATGGTAAGGAAAAAGGTCTTCATAAAGCGGTTATGACGACTAAAACCGAAGGATGGTAAGGAGAAAGGTGTTCATAGAGCTGTCATGACCACCAAAATCGAAGGATGGTAAGGAGAAAGGTCTTCATAAAGGGGTTATGACGACAAAAATCGAAGGTCAGTAAAAGAAACGTCTTCATAGATAATTCATGACCACGAAAACCTATATAACGGGAATCCGTCCGGAAGTGGCACAAACCATTGTGACCCTGGGTATTAAGATTAATGGCATAAAAATAAAGGCCAATCTTTATCAGGCTTTTGAGGAAATACATGGATAAATACAAAAGCAGTCCTTAATTACATCTATTTAGCAGAGTAATTCTCATTGCTCTGCTTTTATATTGTTTGAAGAGGCTTATTTTACAATTTAAAATGATTATGTTCATATGCTAATCTCATAACTAAAAAAACGACAGATGCCTGCCGTCTACTGGAATAATCTTTTAGCCACCCATATGTTTAAATACAAGTTTGAGAGTATAATCTCAATAGTCTCATCTTTTTCCAAATCAACTTCTATGTCCTTATCAGTAGGAAACAGGTAAAAGCCAAATTCATCTCCATCCCGGAAGTTTAAACCAGATGTGCCAGAAGGCGATAATGTAAAAGTTTTACCCCGATAGGCTCCTACAGCAGTCACTTCCGGTATACCAGTAAAATCATTGTCAGTTGGCACATGCTGAATGGCAGAGACTAACGTTGCACCATTCATATGATAATTTCCACTTGACCGAAAGCTTACTTCATAACCTGATTCATCATTATTAAATACTTTTGACACGTAAATTTGATTCTTTCCATCCTCATAAACTACTTTTCCTTCGTTGCTTTTCAAATCGCTTAAATCAATGCTTACAGAATACTTTCCTTCAACTGGAGAGCCATTATTATAATAAGCATCCACATTTTTAGAAAAATAACTAATTCCATTCATCCAAATCCCAAACAAACCGCTCGCCCAAAGGAAAAAGGATATTCCAAGAACACTCAGGACAATACTAATGAATCTTTCATTAGGTTTAAAACACATGAAACCTCCTTAACTAGCTGGTTTTGCCTATATAAGTAATTTTAACATAATCTTCCTATTGTGTTGCGAAAAGAGTTGATTTATTAAAGAATTTTCCACTGAATACGGTTTATATCCTGTTGTGTGTTTTCATTCATGTTTCCCAGCTTCCTTTTTACATGAATGTTATTAATATATTCGTTAAAAAAAGGATAAAAAGAAGCTTAAGTTTCAAAGTGAGGGGGGGCCCCAGGTATAGCTTTTTGGGCATCCTCTATGATTTTTGCAGTGAAATTTCCTGTTGTGTTTCTAACACAAAAAACAATGAAATATTTGTTTTTTTTATACATTGTTACAGACTATTCAGAAATGTAGAATACTAACTATGATAGAAAACAAAGATGTGATCCGTTGCATCTTTGATATTAGCCTGCTGGATTAAGATAATTTGGGTGGTGGATAGCTGCTATAACCATTGGGGGTGTTATGAATGAATATAAGTTCCAGATCGTTTTTTTTATATTTATCGAAAAACAAGGCACTAAATCGTGCAGCCCAAAACTGGGGAGGCAATATTGCTGCCGGTAAAATTATTGGTGGAACGGACTTCCCAAGCTCCATTCCATTCATCCGGACACTTAATGAACAAGGATTGGCTGTTACGGTTGATCATTTAGGCGAGTTTGTAACAAATGCAGCTGTCGCCAGAGAACGAACAGATGAGTGTATCCGGACGATTGAAATGATCGCATCCGGACGATTGAAATGATCGCATCCGGAAGCTTGGATACAGGTTTCATTGAAGCTTACATCATTAGGTTTAGACATAGATGCCCAGCTTGTTTATGAAAATCTGGCAAGAATCCTGGATGCAGCCGAAAAGCAGAAGATCATGGTTACCATTGATATGGAAGATGAGCAGCGCTGTCAAAAAACGCTTGATATTTTTAAAGATTTCAAAAAACGCTACTCCTATGTTAGCACGGTCCTTCAAGCCTATTTATACCGGACGGAAAATGACTTGAATGATTTACATCCCTATCAGCCATTTTTGCGTTTGGTAAAAGGGGCTTATCAGGAATTGCCTGATGTTGCTTTTCCGGAAAAAACGGATGTGGATGAAAATTATAAAAGGCTTATCAAAACCCAGCTATTAAATGGGCATTATACAGCAATTGCTACACATGATGATAATATGATTGACCACACCAAACAGCTTGTAAAAGACCATAACATCAGCTTGGACTCTTTTGAATTTCAAATGCTTTATGGAATGAGAACAACAACACAACAGGAGTTAGTGAAAGAAGGTTATAAAACTCGAGTGTATGTCCCTTATGGAAGTGATTGGTATGGATTCTTTATGAGAAGACTTGCTGAACGTCCGGCTAATATAGCATTTGCTCAAAAAGGGATGGCAATAAAATAGATTAATAGAAGGGATAGATGAAAATGACAATACCTTACAAACATGAACCATTTACTGATTTTACAAATGAAGCAAACAAGGAAGCCTTTCAACAGGCACTAGCAGAAGTGAACGAAATAATGGGCAGGGAGTATCCGCTTGTCATCAACGGGGAAAGAATTACGACGGAAGAAAAAATTGTTTCCTCAAATCCGGCAAACAAGGAAGAAGTGGTTGGTTCGGTTTCAAAAGCAAACAAAGAACATGCAGAAATGGCGATTCAAGCAGCGGCTGATGCTTTTGAGGATTGGAGATATTGGAATCCGGAGGAGAGAGCGAATATTCTATTTAGGGCAGCTGCGATGATTCGCCGTAAAAAGCACTTTTTCTCTGCTCTATTAGTAAAAGAAGCAGGGAAGCCTTGGAATGAAGCAGATGCTGATACCGCAGAGGCCATTGATTTCCTGGAATATTACGCTCGCCAGATGATTGAACTGGCAAACGGAAAACCAGTAAACAGCCGTGAAGGGGAAAGCAATAAATATATTTACACGCCAACAGGGGTTACTGTCGTCATTCCGCCTTGGAACTTTTTATTTGCCATCATGGCAGGGACTACTGTAGCGCCAATCGTGACTGGTAACACCGTTGTGCTGAAACCGGCCAGTGCAACACCAATTATTGCCGCATTATTTGTGGATATTTTGGAACAGGCAGGCCTGCCAAAAGGTGTAGTGAATTTTGTTCCAGGCAGCGGAGCTGAGGTTGGAGATTACTTAGTTGATCATCCGAAAACAAGTATTATCACCTTTACAGGATCCCGTGAAGTAGGAACACGCATTTTTGAACGTGCAGCAAAAATTCAGCCAGGACAACAGCATTTAAAGCGTGTCATTGCAGAAATGGGCGGAAAGGATACGGTCGTCGTTGACAAGGATTGTGATATTGAACTGGCAGCCCAATCCATATTTGCTTCTGCATTCGGTTTTTCAGGCCAAAAGTGTTCTGCAGGTTCCAGGGCAGTTGTTCATGCTGATGTATATGATCAGGTGCTGGAACGTGTAGCAGAGATTACGGAGCAAAAAATCGTCGGAAATCCCGAGAACCATGATACGTATATGGGACCTGTTATTGATCAGGGGTCATTCGAAAAAATTATGGGATACATTGAGGTTGGCAAGGAAGAGGGCCGATTGGTAAGCGGCGGAAAAGGCGACAATTCAAAAGGCTACTTTATTGAACCAACGATCTTCGCAGATTTGGATCCAAATTCACGAGTGATGCAGGAAGAAATTTTCGGCCCTGTGGTTGGGTTTTCAAAGGCTGAAAGCTTCGATGAAGCGCTCAAGATTGCCAATAACACGGAATACGGTTTAACAGGAGCCGTCATCACCAATAACAGACAGCTAATCGAAAGGGCAAAACGGGAATTTCATGTAGGAAATCTATATATTAACCGGACATGTACAGGAGCGATCGTTGGATATCATCCATTCGGAGGATTTAAAATGTCTGGAACAGATTCAAAAGCCGGCGGACCAGACTATTTGGCACTCCATATGCAGGCAAAAACCATTAGTGAAATGCTTTAACATATAAAAAATCATATAGTAATGCCAGGACTCAGTGGATATCATAGTTGGTATCCACTGTTTTCGCGTTGTATTAAGCAAATGGTCAGGCAATATTTGGGATTAGGAAAAATACTATACATTCTTCAAATTGATAAGTATGATAAGGGGAAACAAGGCAGGAGGCACGAAAATGAAGGAGCAATTGGAGCAAATCCTTACTTTATCGGATTTGGATAAAATAATCGATTTGATCAGCTATACGTTAAAAAAACCGGTCATTTTGGAAAATGATCATTTCTTCCTATTAGCTTACAACTCTTACTATATTGATCAATTTGATAAAGCGAATCAGGAAACCATTTTTTCAAAAAAATGTCCATTACATATATTTGAAGCGTTTGTGGAAACAGGAATTATTGATCAGCTTAAAACAATCCCGGTTCCATTTAGAATCAACGATATGAAAGAAATTGGCCTGAACCAGCGGGTGGTTGTCAGTACAAGGTACAAAGAGACCATTATGGGCTATATCTGGGTTCAGGAAATAAATGATAACCTAACGGATGAAGAGATGGAGTTTTTATATGAAGCCTCCATTCACGTAGGAAAAATCATCCATAAAAAAACGAAAATCATTCATCAAAAAGATATAGAGATTGAAAATTTATTCAGAAATGCGATCAATAATCGTTATACAAATGAAAAGGATTTTAGATGGGAAGCCAACCAGTTAAACATCGTCCTGCCCTCAATATTTTGCATTATGGTTGTGAATGTCATAAATGCAGAGGATGAGCTGGTAGAGGAATTAAAAGAAACAATAAGGTCTTATCTAAACTTGAAGGATAATACAAGTCACGTGTTAATCGATCGTTCCAATATCATTATTGCTGTAGGCTGCTACTCTACCCAGTACTCTCCTGCAGCTGCTTCTTTACAGATTGTAGAAAACCTATTAACTAATTTTGACACAAATCGATATTCCCAGATCTATATCGGCATTGGCAATGAATATCAGCAGCTTTTATCTTTTAATAAAAGCTATAAAGAAGCACTTGAAGTTGTGGAACTAACAGAAAGGCTGGGAACCCAGGAAAATATACCTTATGAATATGAAAAGCTGGGGATCATCCGGTACTTGGATATCATTAACGAGAAAAACAAGAAAAATCAATATGTAAATAAAAATTTGCAGATTTTAAAAGAAAAGGATCAGGAAAGCCAAACGGAGCTTCTCAAAACACTGGAATATTTTTTGGTTAATAACTGCAAATTAAAGCCGACTGCTGAACAAATGTTTATTCACCCTAATACGTTAAACTATAGGATTAAGCAAATAACCGAACTTACAACGATCAATTTTTCGGATTTTAATCAAAAATGCCAGCTCTATCTTGATTTAATGCTATTGAAGGAAGGCTTAGGAAAAAGCTAAACATTTGCATAGTGGTTTTTTTACAACTATGCTCCTTATCATGTGAAATTCCTTCATCTTGATTATTCCGGCTGCATTCTACAAAAGAGGCAGCTGGATTTTTCCAATAACCTTTTCTGATCATTCACTAAAACTGTCTTTAAGATAATTAATACCTCTAATTAATTTGTCTTTTCATTTAAATAACTTGATTCACCAACTGAATTTTTGCCCTGTTCCTTGCGCTGTCCTAACTCACGTTTTGCCCTTATAAATGCAATCACGTACTCGATTTCTTCCTGGGAAAGAGTACTCCCATCTACCGACAAATCTACAAACAGACAGTCTGCCAATTCGATAGCGGTTTTCTCAAAGGCTGGCTGAAATTTAGGATCTTCAACTCTGCCAAGAATGTAATCGGTTGAGGTTTGAAATAGGTCTGCCATTAATTTAATTGCTTCTAATGAAGGTCTGCGGTGCCCTGATTCGTACCCTGCATATGTACTTTTGGCTATGCCAAGAAGGTCAGCTGTTTCCTGCAAGGACCAGTTGTTGCTCTTTCTTAATTTTGTTAATCTATTTAAAATCATAACTCTACTCTCCTTTCATTTCAGTATACCATCATAAAATAGAAAAATGTACGCGAAATGAATAATATTTTCTTGATTTCTTCTTGTTTCCTCCATATAATTACTTCCATAGTACGCGATTCGCGTATAAAAATCTAAAAGTCTTCATTCCTTTATTTAAAAGTAACTGATCCTTTAACAGGATGGAAGGTGGAACCCCGTTTTGAAAAAATTAATGCTGCTGACAACCGGTGGAACAATCGCTTCATTGGAAGGGGATAACGGACTGGTACCTGAATTGGAAGCCGATGAAATCTTAAGTTACCTGCCGGGATTAAATACTCTCTATCATATCGAAACCAAGCCCTTGATGAATATTGATAGCACAAATATGCAGCCGGAATATTGGGGAATAATAGCAAAAGCTATTTATGAGAATTATGACAACTACGATGGCTTTGTGATTACCCATGGCACAGATACAATGGCTTACAGCTCTGCTGCCATTTCCTATATGCTGCAAAGCCTGGACAAGCCTGTTGTCATCACAGGGTCTCAAATTCCCATTTCATTCCAGAAAACAGATGCGAAAAAAAATATAAGTGATGCCGTTCGATTCGCCTGTGAGAAGATAGGCGGAGTATTTATCGTGTTTGATGGGCGAGTCATACAGGGGACAAGGGCCATTAAATTGAGAACAAAAAGCTATGATTCATTTGAAAGCATCAATTATCCCTATGTAGCTTCCATTTACGGAAATAAAATTGAATACAGTAATCCATTACAAACAGAAAAGAAAAAAGAAATTAAGCTTGATACCTCCCTTTGTACGGATGTATCTTTAGTTAAGCTATTCCCGGGCATTAAGCCGGAATACTTTGATTTCCTGAAAGAACACTGTCAGGGCATTGTAGTTGAAAGCTATGGCAGCGGCGGAATCCCTTTTCACGGAAGAAATATTTTGGAGAAACTGAATGAGCTCACGGAAAGCGGCATATCTGTTGTTGTGACTACCCAATGTTTAGAAGAAGGAGAGGACATGGAAATCTATGAAGTTGGGAGGAAAGTGAATCAGAATACGATTATTCGTTCCAGGAATATGAATACGGAAGCGATTGTTCCAAAATTGATGTGGGTGCTGGGCAAGACACATGATTTGAAAAGGGTTAAGGAATTGATGGAAACACCAATTGCAAATGATATTACAATCTAAAGATTCCAGAGGAGAATAAGGAAATGATTAAGACCGAGAGAGCTTGTAGAATTGAAAAAGATTTCCTTGGTGAAAAGGAAATTCCCAAAGATGTGTATTATGGCATTCAAACCTTACGGGCCGTTGAAAACTTCCCTATTACCGGATATAGGATTCATACAGAAATGATTAGGGCATTGGCGATGATCAAAAAAGCGGCTGCACTGGCAAATATGGATACAAAGCGTTTATATGAAGGAATAGGCAACGCGATCATCCAGTCGTCCGACGAAATTCTTGAAGGAAAATGGCATGAGTTTTTTATTGTTGACCCGATTCAGGGGGGGGCAGGCACTTCTATAAATATGAATGCAAATGAAGTCATTGCAAACCGCTCGCTTGAACTGCTTGGCCATGAAAAAGGCGAATATGGCCGGATAAGCCCAAACAGCCATGTCAATATGTCTCAATCGACAAATGACGTGTTCCCAACTGCCATACATATATCTGCCCTTAATCTTCTTGACAAGCTTTTGAATACGATGAATGACATGTTTCATGTATTTAAAAGGAAAGCACTGGAATTTGATTCTGTTATAAAAATGGGCCGTACCCATCTTCAGGATGCTGTTCCCATTCGCCTGGGCCAAGAATTTGAAGCTTACAGCCGAGTACTGGAACGGGATATTAAACGCATTGGACAAACACGCCAGCACCTCTATGAAGTAAACATGGGGGCAACAGCTGTAGGGACTGGTTTAAATGCTGATCCTCTTTATATTAAAAATGTGGTAAAGCACCTGGCATGTATAAGCGGGTTGCCGCTTGCCGGGACTGAACATCTGGTTGACGCCACGCAAAACACGGATGCCTATACGGAGGTATCAGCAGCATTAAAGGTGTGTATGATCAATATGTCCAAAATAGCCAATGACTTGCGGTTAATGGCTTCAGGTCCCCGTGCCGGGCTAGGGGAAATTAATCTGCCGTCACGTCAGCCAGGCTCTTCCATCATGCCAGGAAAGATTAACCCCGTTATGCCGGAACTCATTAACCAGACTGCCTTTCAGGTAATCGGGAATGATCAGACGATTTGTCTTGCCTCCGAAGCAGGACAGCTTGAACTGAATGTTATGGAGCCTGTCCTGGTTTTTAATTTGCTTCAGTCGATCAGCATCATGAACAATGCCTTCAGAAGCTTTACCGACTATTGCCTATCAGGAATCGAAGCAAATGAAGATCGGATGAAGGAATATGTGGAAAAGAGTGTAGGCATCATTACAGCTGTTAACCCGCACCTGGGATATGAGGTTGTTTCAAGGATTGCCAGGGAAGCCATCCTTAAAGGAAAGTCGGTTAGAGAGCTTTGCCTGCAATATGACGTTCTAACAGAAGAGGAGCTTGAACTGATTTTAAACCCGTACGAAATGACAAATCCGGGTATAGCTGGCAATGCTTTGTTAAATAGAAACTAAACAGTTTTTAATTAATAATAAGGTAAGGTATTTAATACTTTATTAAAAGGTGAGGGGAGTGAGCATTCCCTCATTTTTTATTTAACACGAATCTGCACCAGCAATAATTAACAGGAAAACACAACGACAATTAAAACAAAGGCTTTAGACCAGAAATTTAAATACCGGGAAGGGTTTTTAACTGAATTAAACCTTATAAATGGCGTGGTAAATTTCCTCCCCGTGAATACAATGAATAAAACAACACTTCCATGCATATTGAGGGGTGATGACATCATGTTTTCTGTAACGGGAATGCAGGGCTTTGAGCTTTTTTCGTTGATGCATCTAGTTACGTTAGTGCTTTTCTTCTTTACTTGCTGGTGGCTGGTGTATTACAGGCTGGCGCTTAGGCCATACCAGAAAATAATAAAATGGACTTTGTTTGTCACGCTGCTGGCCTGTGAAGTAACTTATCATTTATGGCTGGTCTTAACCAATCAGTGGGATGTTGCGGATCTTCCGCTCCAGCTTTGTTCATTTAGCACCTTTATTGCAATGTTTCTGTTCTTAAGAGGCAATAAAAAAGCATTTTATTTGCTGTACTTTATCGGTACGATTCCTCCCATCTTAAGCATGGTTACACCTGATATGATCTACCAATTCCCTCACTTCCGCTACATCAAATACTTCCTTCATCATTCAGCCATTCCGTTAACTGTTTTGTATTTCATTCTATTTGAAGGGTACAGAGTTCCAAAGAAAGCTGTGCTAAATAGCTTTTTAACTCTTAACGCAATTGCTGTGCCGATCTTCCTCTTAAACCAGCTGTTAGGTACTAATTTCTTTTATTTAGCCAGCCCGACAGAAACGAAAACGTTATTATCATTTTTCGGAAGCGGCATTTGGTATTATGTAACCCTTGAAATCGCTGCACTGATTGTTTTTTATATCACATATATCCCAATGCATTATTTGCAAAAAGCAGAAAACAAGATTCTGCAAGGGGAAGGAGAATAGCAGAGAAAAAGCCTTATTCCAGCCGGATGATGGAATAAGGCTTTTTTACATTACCGCTTATTCTGTTCCTTGTCTTTTTCATACTGCCTTTGAGGACTCATTTTGGAAACGGCATCATCCACAACTTCCTGCGCCTTTTTGGCCTCGCTATCCTGTTTTTGTGCTTCCTCCTGGATACGGTTTACATCCTGTGGGGTGTTTTCGCTCATGTATTCCAGCCTCCTTTTTACGTGTATGTCATTAATGTATCCGTTTAATAGGGAAATAAACAACCTGCTGCAGTTTATAAAGACAGTCATATGTAGCTGTATCGTGAAGTAAATATTACTAAATCACTTATTAAGCGGGAGACAATTTCACTTTGATTTTCAATTGGCAACCTACGCTTTTGAAAATTCAGGCAAATAAAGGAGCAGGAGATCATGGCCATTCTAGTGACTGGCGGTGCAGGGTATATAGGAAGCCATACTGTTTTATATTTAAATGGGCTTGGTGAAGAAGTTATCGTTCTTGATAGCCTTAAAAAAGGCCATCGTGAAGCGGTGAGGAATGCAGCGTTTTACCAGGGGGAATTAAAAGACGGGGATTTGCTGAATGAGATATTTACCACACATCAAATTGATGCAGTCATCCATTTTGCAGCCGATTCGCTTGTAGGCGAAAGTGTAGAACAACCGCTGCAATATTATGAGAATAATGTGATCGGAACTTACCATCTAGTGAAGAAAATGGTCGAACATCAGGTGAAAAAAATCGTCTTCTCATCAACCGCAGCCGTTTATGGAAACCCTGTGAATGTGCCGATTAAAGAAGAGGATCCGACTGTCCCAACCAACCCGTATGGCGAAACAAAGCTTGCGATTGAAAAGATGTTAAAATGGGCGGACGATGCATATGGGTTAAAATCTGTTTGCTTGCGTTACTTCAATGCCGCAGGGGCAGATCTCGAGGGAAGAATTGGCGAGGATCACACACCAGAATCCCATTTAATCCCCATCATCCTCCAAATAGCATTGGGACAGCGCGAACAGGTCTCCATCTTTGGGAACGATTATCCTACACCCGATGGAAGCTGTGTCCGTGATTATATCCATGTTATGGATTTGGCGGACGCCCATTATCTTGCACTTAAAAGACTGCGTGCAAAGGAAGAAAGCAGCACCTATAATCTTGGTAATGGCACTGGTTATTCGGTTAAAGAAGTGATTAAGGCATGCCTGAAGGTGACAGGGGAGAATATTAAAGCAGTCTCAGCTCCCCGCCGTGCCGGCGATCCGGCCATCCTGGTTGCTTCGTCAGAAAAGGCGAAGAAGGAACTCGGGTGGATACCTCAATACCACGAACTGGAGCAGATTGTAGCTCATGCCTGGAAGTGGCATCAGAATAATCCGTCTGGCTATAATGCGGAGACGATCATCAAAAATATTTAATCATTTATTAAAGCCATTGGCCTTAAGGGTGCCAATGGCTTTTCGGGAGATTAAATGCTTTACGCTCTCCATGAAAGTGTATCCCTTTGTAAAAAAGAAATTTTTGTGACAGAATTTCCAGCCAATGATATTCTTCTATCCATATGACCTATGTCACAAAATGAATCGTAATTCAGTATTGAAAGCTGTTTTCACTGGAAAAATCAATAAAATCAAATATTATAAAAAATTCGCACAAATTTGTCAATAACGTCACCTAAGATCGATATCACGCCCCTAAAAAAGTTAGGCCGGCGGAAAAATAAGTTTTTACAATAGTAAAATATACCCATTATAATGAGAAAAGAGGTGAATTTTGTCAAATCATGCCGAATAACTGAGCGGGTCTTTTAAAGGTCATATAATAAAAGAAATAACAACCATCCAGTCACCGGCACAAAGAGAAAAGTGTAAAAACTAAAAACCCCCAGGCAGGTCCGGGAAAGACAGTAGCCTGAGAGTTCTCATGAGATGGAGTATACCAGCTCATTTGCTAAGTATACTCCTTAATGAACAATTTTAAAATAGTAAATGACGAATAAGGAGCATACACATGACAATCATTCATATACCACATTATATTATCCACCCGGAAACAAAAGCGATATTGCCAGAGTTTGGTGCAAATGGGAGATGCTACAGCAAAGTCATCCAGGGCAGCCAAATGTTTATTGTCACAATGAAACCAATTGAGATTATCCAGGAAAGTCTTAGTTATTACGGATTTGATCTGGAAGGTGCCATCAGCGGTGCAAAGTCGATCATAGGGGCATGCCAGGCAACTCCTATCCGCGTTCCGGGGCATATTGATATGTATTGGTTTCCGCATATATCGCCAAATAATATTAATTGTGTGTGGATGGCAGTTCACCATGTACTTCGTATCCTGCCTGAAGATAATTTCCAGGCGAAGGTCATGTTAATTGATGGTCCATCGATCATATTGGATACCCCTGAGAGAAAGCTGTCAGACCGATATGACCGGGCCGAACAGCTGGAAGTGAAAATCACCAAAAGGACGCAATATAAAATGCAATATGTAATGGAGAGAGGGAGCGGGGTTCATTTTGTAAAGGAGGAGAATCGTAATTATACAGTGAGCAAGGATGATGACCTGAGTAATGGTTCAGCACTCTGCTAAATCCAATAACAAGGATACGACAGTGAAAGTCTGCCTGAATTCAGGCAGGCTTTTGTTATACAATGATCTATCTATTAAAAAAGCCTTTACATTCTTCATATGTTCTTTACTAAACAATCTAGTAATTTTAATACGCCATTAATAGATTTATTCTACGATTTTAAGTGCAGGACAGGGAATGCTCCCGATTAAATCATTGGAGGCGGAGAGAATGAGTAATAAGAACGAAAACACAAGGCTTGATAGAAGGTCTTTTATTAAAGCTGGAGGTATGGGGACGCTTGCTTTAACGATGGCTGCTGCAGGCTTGCCGGGAGACTTGCTGGTGGACAAAGCCCAAGCGGAAGAACTTGGCGAAGAGATTGAAGGGCCTAAGCTTGCATTTAATTCTAATGGCAAATTTAAGGTTATACAATTTAACGACACCCAGGATGATGAACGGATTGACCGCAGAACGATCGAACTGATGGAAAAGGTTCTTGACGCAGAAAAACCAGATTTTGTTGTTTTGAATGGAGACAATATTACAGGCGGCTGTGATACCGAATTGGAAATGAAGCAAGCGATGAACAATGTCGTTCAGCCTATGGAAAAAAGAGGGATCCGCTGGGCGGCTACATTCGGGAACCATGATGAAGACTCAACGGCAAAGACCGGTATGGATGAAGAGGATATGCTCAAGTTCTATATGAATTACAAACACAATATGAATGTGCATGGCAAAAAAGGGCTTACGGGTACAGGAAATATGAATCTGTTAATCAAACAATCCAGCGGGAATGGAGCGGCATTCAACCTTTGGCTGCTGGATAGCGGCAGATATGCACCGAAAACGATTGCCGGGCAGGATTTTAAAGGCTATCCGACATGGGATTGGCTCCGTTTCAACCAGGTGAATTGGTATTATGAAAGGTCCAAGGTGATCGAAAAGAAATATGGCTATAAAGTTCCTTCCCTAGTCTTCATCCATATTCCATTATGGGAGCACCGGTTTATGTGGTGGGGAAGTGTTGACAGCCGAACAGAAGAAGGCCATAATCTCGCAGCGGCAAGGCATCAAATCACAGGAGAGCGGAATGAAGATGAGTGTCCGGGCCCGATTAACAGCGGATTGTTTACAGCCATGCTGGACAGAGGAGACGTTAAGGGCGTATTCTGCGGACATGATCATATTAACACCTATTGCGGCAACTACTATGGGATTTTGCTGGGATATGCCGGGAATACTGGGTTCGGCACATATGGTCTTTCAGGACCGGATAGAAACAGGCTTCGCGGTGCGAGAGTATTCCATTTGGATGAAAACCATGAAGGTGTTTTGGTTGATACACATATGGTTTTTGCCAAGGACTATGGAATTGACTTAACTGCCAATGACCAGAGCATTGATCCGCTGCCATTGGACGGTAAATAATAGGCTACATGATGACAAGAGCCCATTAGAATAACTGAATTTTGCCAGAGAATACATACTGCTGTTAAATGAAGCCTGGTGAATGAATCCTGCGGAAAGATATAAGAGGAGAGTGCAGAGAATGATGAAAAATAGCTCGAGTGAACAAAAAGACGAAAACCTTACAACCAAAGGAATGGACCGCCGCGCCTTTTTGCAAAAAACAACTATGGCTGCTGGCGCGACAATAGGATTGTCGCTTGCAAACTCGTTCCATTTCATTTCAGCAAGTGCAGCATCTTCGTCTTCCATGATGAATGCAAGCGGTTCGAAGCCGGATTTGGTTTTTCCGGTTATCAGTGATATCCATATCCATAATACCAGCAATAAAACGCTGGAAAAATTTATTGTCACATTGGAACAATTAAATAAGGTTGCTCCAAAGCAGGATGCTTTTGTAGTTGTTGGGGATTTAACTGATTATGGGTATTCATCCGAATATGATAAGTTCATGTCAGCCTTTAATGTACAAAAACAATGGGGTACCGTTTCCATGTTTGCCATCGGTAATCATGATTACTGGAATGGCTTATCAACAGCTGATGCCCAAAAACGCTTCCTGGATAAAACGGGGATGGAATCGATCTACTATCATAAGATCATGAAAGGCTATCATTTCATTGTCCTTGGCACAGAAGACGGAAAAACAGAGGGAACATTCTCAGTTGAACAAATTAGTTGGCTAAGCGAGCAATTGAAGATTGCGAACGCAGATGATCCGAAAAAGCCCATCTTTGTTTTCCATCATCAGCCGATTAAAGGTACTGTCTATGGAAGCGAATGGGGCTTTAATCAGAATAGGGATGTATTTTACGATACGTTGAAGGAATATCCGCAAGTTATTTCATTTTCCGGCCATACCCACTATCCGCTTGATGATCCAAGGATTATTCATCAGAAGGATTTCACCTCAATCGGAACTTCTACAGGTGCCTATCTGTGGCTGGATGCAGGAAGAATTCAAGGGGAAGTGCCTGAAGGTGCCGATATCCTGAATCAGGCATTGATTGTAGAGGTATATAACAACAAAGTACTGATTAAGCGCCGCGATATTCACCATAATGACTGGACTGGAGAGCCGTTTGAAATCAGCTATCCAGCTAACAAGCAGAATTTTAAATATACAGAAGCCAGGGATACAAAACCCCCTTTTTTTACGAAAGAGGCGATGCTCTCCATTAATAATGAAATGACAACAGCAAGTGCCCTGGCGATTATGTTTAACCAGGCAAAGGATGATCTGCTTGTTCATGACTACAAAGTAGCGGCAAAAAATGCCGAAACCGGAGAGGTCGCAAAGCAGTTTCTTGCTTTTTCAGAATTCTATAAAGATCCAGTACCAAATCCGTTAACATTAAAGATTGAAGGCTTGCAGGCAAATACTGCGTATCAGATTGAAGTCCATGCACTTGATGCATATGGGAATGTGTGCAAAACGCCATTGAAGGCATTAGGTAAAACAAAGGCAGCTGAAAACATCTCTATTTAAAAACATATCAGCAGAAAAATAGATGAAATAGCTTCAAAACTGATGGCCGGCTCCAGGGAGTTGGCCTTCTTACTCTTAGTTTCTTAGGATATCGGTCACTCTCAAAGATTTATCGGTCAGATTTGGGCTTTATCGGTTACTTTTTCAATATATCGGCCAAAATTCATTTTTATCGGTTACTTTTTCAATATATCGGCCAAAATTCATTTTTATCGGTTACTTTTTCAATATATCGGTCAAATTTCATTTTTATCGGTCACTTTTTCAATATATCGGTCAGTTGGCTTTATACCAGTCTTTTCACGCTTGTGCAGCAGCATTACATAATCTTAACAGAAATTTACATTGTAGTAACCTTTAGAGCTTGGCACCAAGTTACTCTATTAAAAAAGGCAATTAATAGGAGGTTCAAAAATGAAAGCTGAATTGCACTGCCATACGAATATTTCAGACTGTCCCCTGACGATTGATGAGGTACTGAACTTAGCGGTTGCCAATGATGTGTCGCACCTGGCCATTACAAACCATGACACAACAAAGGGGCTGGAGGAAGCGGTCCAGCAAGGGAAGAAGTATGGAGTGGAAGTCATTCCGGGTATTGAAATTTCCGGCTTTGATTTTGAAATGGGCCGGCGTGTTCACATCCTTGGTTATTTTATTGAGCCAGGGCATAATGCAATTGAAGCATTGTGCGGACCTTTAACTGAAAAAAGGCATAAACTGTCGTTTGAAATGGTCCAGCGGCTGATTGAAGCAGGCTATAGCATTACCTGGGAACGATGCCAGGAGCTTGCACATGGTGGGACTGGAGTCTATAAACAGCATATTATGGCAGCTTTGATTGAGGCAGGTTATACAGATTCAATTTATGGCCCGCTTTATAAAAAATTGTTTAGCCGCGGACAAAAAGGAGAAGCGCCAGGCCTTGCTTTTATCTCGATGGAATATGTGGATGCCAGACAGGCTGTTCAGGCCATACTTAAGGCAGGTGGAGTGCCTGTTCTAGCACATCCAGGACAATACGGGAATTTTGAAATGGTTCCTGACCTTACAGAAGCCGGATTGCAGGGAATAGAAGTATGGCACCCTTTGCATAATCACCAGCATGAAGAATTGGCCAGGAAGCTGGCTGTAAAATATGGCTTAATCATGACAGGCGGGTCTGATTTTCATGGAGCGTATGGCGAGAAACCGGTGGTGCTTGGAAGCCGGTCCCCTGGAGTGGAGAGAGTACATGAATTAGCTTCCAGAAGAGCGAAGCTGAAAAGCCGCATTTAATAGATGCAAAGAAAGCTGCCAATTTGAAGGAAGGAGCGGAATGATCACATGTCTCTAATTTTCAAACCCAAGCAGGATGAGAAGCTCTCCATTTCCCCAACTGTCCATGATTCAAGCTATATTATTGACAGCTATGCCGGTGAATGGGTTTCCATCGGTGAAAGAAATAAAGTGATTGAATCGAGATTCGGCGATTATACCTATACGATGGATGATGTGACAGTCAACTACGCCGAAATCGGAAATTTCTGTTCGATCGCATCTCATGCTTGTATCAACCCCGTCCAGCATCCAATGGACCGGGTGACACAGCATCATATAACCTATCGGAAAGTAGATTATGGTTTCGGTGAGCAGGACGATCTTGAATTTTTTGATTGGCGACGTACACATCGGGTGAAAATTGGCCATGATGTATGGATTGGCCATGGTGCGATCATTATGAAAGGTGTTGAGATCGGCACCGGGGCGGTGGTCGGCTCTGGAGCAGTTGTGACGAAGGATGTTGAGCCTTACACCATTGCAGCTGGGGTGCCTGCCAAGCCTTTAAAAAGAAGATTTTCTGAAGAAATAGCCCACAAGATGATTGAAATCGCCTGGTGGGATTGGCCAAGAAAAAAGCTTGAAGCCCATTTTGCTGAATTAAATGATGCGGAAGCTTTTATAAAAAAATTTGGAAGCTGAATATGGCCTTCATAGACCCAGTCACAGTGGATTGGGTCTTTTTAAGTTCTACTAAAAAATAACATTCTCTTAACTTGCCATTTAAATTCAGCGTTTACACTAAAGTTGTTTCACGATTTCGAAAGGGGAGTTGCCTGTATGAGTGAAAAAATGATGCTGGTCGATGAGCTGATTTCGAAGATAAAGGAAGGGACATTTAAGCCGAATGATAAGCTGCCTTCTGAAAATGAGCTCGCCGATCACTATAAGGTCCCAAGAATAGTTGTCCGGAAGGCATATGAGCATTTACAGGAGCTGGGATACATCTTTTCAAGGCAGGGCAGAGGCAGTTATGTTCAAAATCGAAAGCCGCAAATTCCTCTTATCCTAAATGGGGATATCAGTTTTAGTGAAAAAATGAAGGAGCTGGACTACGACTTTAGGACAGAAAATATTGTCAGTGAAAAAATCCCCTATAAATCCGGTATCTTTCACGAATTAAAAGCAAATCCGCCTGATGAGGTTTATAAAATTGCTCGTCTAAGAATAATGGATGACTGCCCGATTGCTTTACATACATCTTATGTACCTCAAGCTGTTTTTCCGCATATTGATCAGGATGGTCCTGGGATCACCTCTATTTTTCACTATTACAAAACCCAGGGCTATACCGATTTCACATCAGGGAAAAGCCATTTGAGCGTGGTTTTCCCAAATGAAACAGAACGAAAAATCCTCCAATGCTCCAGCCTAATTCCATTATTGCTGCTGGAATCCTGCTGTATGGATCGAAAAACGGGGAAAGTCCTGGAATATTCCAGAATCAAATACAGAAGTGATTGTTTTACATACCTGGTTTAAATCGGCGCTATGCCGATTTTTTTTCCTGTATGGGACGTAATGAAATTAACAAAAACCATACAAAATTAACCGTTATTTTACGTTCATGAGCTTGGCAACAAGATAGATTAAAGGTGCAGAAACAAATACAGATGGAGGCCAAAAGGTGAAAAGAAAACAAAGAACAGAAATTTTGATCAGCGGCTCTCAAGATTTAGCGAAATCATTAGCGAATGAAATTGAACAAAATTATCCAGTGACGGCCATTCAAAAACCGGAAAATGGGCTAGTCATGTTAAAGGTTCGGGAGACTTCCAAGAAAAGCTTATTTTATTTAGGCGAAGTGCTGGTTACCGAATGCAAGGCAAAGGTTGAAGGAAAGATTGGAATTGGGATTGTCAAGGGACATCAGCCTGAACTGGCTTATCATCTTGCCATTATTGATGCAGCGTTTCTGGGGAATCTTCCTGAAACAACAAAATGGTCAAGCATTCTTGAAAGTGAGAAGCAGCATATTGAAGAAAACAGCAAAGCAAAAAATAAAGCGATTTTAAAAACAAAAGTCAGCTTTGAAACGATGGATGTTTAGTAGAGGGGGAGAAGAGTTGAAGCTAGATATCGTTCATGACCTGCAATCTGTGTATAGAAAATTAGTCGATTCCACTTCACGGCCCGGGCTGATTACAGACCTGGGGAAAGAGGCAGCATTGTTGGATGGAGAGAATGAGACAGGCTGCTCCCATTCACTCCTGCTGCTGGCATTAACACTGCTGGACCCTGAGGTAACGTTTAAAGTGTTCTCTGCCAATGCGGACAGGGCAGAAAAAGAATTAAATCAGTTAACCTTCGCCAAAACGGCAGAGGCTGATCAGGCGGATTATCTATTTATCCTTGACGATGCCGAGGAAGGTTCATTGGAGGATGCCATTCAAAGAGCAAATCCCGGGACGTACTTAAACCCTCATAAATCTGCCGTCATTATCGCAGAAACAGGGGCCATCAGGGACGGTGACCATCTCGTTTTAAAGGGGCCGGGCATTCAGACTAGCACCCCAGTCAATGTGGAAATGGATGGGAATTGGATACGAAGACGAGAAGAAAAAAATAAGGAGTATCCAGTTGGGGTTGACCTCATATTTGTTGACCAAAACAATCAGCTTTTATCCTTGCCCAGAACAACTCAAGTAACAGAAAAAAGGGTGGTGATGAATGAATGGGTTATGTAGCGGTAAAGGGCGGAACTCATGCGATTAAAGAATCGGTTAAACGGTTGAAGTATGAAAGGCTGCAGAAGCAGCAAGTATTGGAAACAGAAAAAATTGAGGCTGGCATGAGAGGGTTAATCGACCAGGTCATGTCAGAAAGCAGCTTATACAATGAACCCCTTGCAGCATTAGCAATTAAGCAGGCTGAAGGGAATCCGGAAGAAGCGATATTCCTGCTGCGGGCATACCGGTCAACCTTGCCAAGGAAGCACTGCTCACAAATCATTGAATCCGAGCAGATGAAGGTTGAACGCCGGATTTCAGCCAGCTTTAAAGATATTCCAGGTGGCCAGATCTTAGGTGCAACTACCGATTATACTCACAGGCTTCTCGATTTTGGCCTAATGAAGGAAACGGAAGAGCTGATCCGGGAATGGCTGACTGAATATGAGGCAGAAAACAGATTAAATGAAGAAAAGCTGGATGCTCCGGATATCCTTTTGCCAAAGGTGTTGGATTATCTGCGTAAAGAGGGCTTAATTCCGCTCCGTGAGAACAATGATACTGAACCGGATGATGTGACAAGAGAAAGCCTGGAGTTTCCATCAAACCGAAGCCAGCGTTTGCAAATCCTGACAAGAGGGCAGACGGGAGCTGTTACCTCACTAGCTTATGCCGTCATCAGAGGCTACGGGGCACTTCATCCCACTGTCGGAGAGCTGAGAGTCGGGAATTTGCCTGTCTATGTCGGCCATCCGAATGAAGTGGGCAGTGAGGAAGATGACTATTATATTGGCGATGTAAAAGCAACAGAAGCGGAAATGCTGATGCCGTTTATGGCCGAAAAGGAGAACGGAAGAAAAGAATTGGAGTTTGAAATTGGCTATGGACTGTGCTTTGGGCAGAACGAGACGAAAGCGATCGCCATGGCCATTCTCGATAATTGCCTGGAGCATCCCGATAATAGCTTCCCAAGCCATAATGAAGAATTTGTACTGTATCATATTGACTCTGTGGAATCGACCGGCTTTATTTCACATTTGAAAATGCCCCATTATGTCACGTTCCAATCAAAGCTTGATCGTGTCAGAAAAACAAAGAACTCTGAGGAAGAAACTGCAGAAAGGCAAGAGGTGAGAAGATGATGAACACAGCCTATAATTTTGCTTTCTTTGATGAAGGTTCGAAAAGGGAGATCAGAAGAGCCACCTTAAAAGCGATTGCGATCCCTGGCTATCAGGTTCCTTTTGCTTCAAGGGAAATGCCGATCGGAAGAGGCTGGGGAACTGGAGGACTCCAGCTGACACTCGCTTTAATAGGGAAGAAAGATGTCTTAAAGGTAATCGATCAGGGGTCTGATGAATCGGTGAATGCCGTCAGCATCAAAAAGCTTGTCTCCGATACGACGGGCGTACAGCTAACGGAATCTGCTTCTGAGGCAACGATTATTCAATCGCGGCACAGGATTCCGGAGGTCCCTCTAAAAAAGGAGCAAATTCTTGTGCTGCAGGTGCCGCTCCCTGAACCGCTTCGTTACTTCGAACCAAGTGAGCATGAAACCAAAAAGCTTCATGCAGAAAAAGAATATAGCGGGGCATGGCTCATGCTATTTGAACAGATTATGAAATATGGAAGCATGACGACAGGAGCAGACCATCCGGTCATGGTGCATGACCGCTATGTGATGGCACCAAGCCCGATCCCCCGGTTTGATAATCATAAAATGGACGAAAATGAAGCGCTTATTTTATTGGGAGCAGGACGGGAAAAAAAGGTGTATGCCGTCCCGCCTTTCACGAAGATCGTCTCCCTTGATTTTGAAGATTATCCATTTGAAGGGGAAAGCTTTGAAGGGAAATGCTGCAGATTATGCGGCTCTGAGGGAGTGTTCCTGGATGAGCTGATTGATGAGGGTACAGGAGAAACCTATTATCAATGCAATGATACGGGCTACTGTTATGAAGTTTTAAATAAAGCCGAAAAAGCAGGAGTGAATTAAATGACTGAATTTGAGGTTCCTGTTTTATCTATTAAACATTTAAACAAACAATTTGGCACTGGCTGTGCCCATTGCACGAATCCTGAGCCGGATGCCTTGATAAAAAATTACTGCAAGGTGTGCGGCACCGTCTTCGCATGCAGGGATGTCTCCTTTGATGTATATCCGGGAGAAGTGCTCGGAGTTGTAGGGGAGAGCGGAAGCGGAAAATCCACTTTGATGCAATGCCTATACTTTGACCAGGAGGCTACCTCCGGAGAGGCTTATATTTCTTCCTATCAAAATGGGCTGAAAAATCTCTTCCAGGAATCTTCACAGCAAAAAAGATATATCCGGAACAACTTAATGGGGAAAGTGTATCAAAACCCTCTATTAGGATTGAAAATAGATTTTTCATCGATTGGAAATATTGCCGAGAAACTGATTGCAGCCGGAAGCAGAAACGTGGAAATGATGGAAGCAAGAGGAACTGATCTGCTCGGCAAGGTGAATATACCTATTCATCGCAGCAAAGAAGCGCCAAAGAATTTTTCAGGCGGCATGCAGCAGCGTGTCCAAATTGCCAAAGCCCTTTCCAATAACCCGCCCATCCTTCTCTTAGATGAGGTCACGACAGGATTGGATTTATCGGTACAGGCAAGTGTTTTGGATTTAATTAAGAGCCTGCAGCGAGAATTGAATATTAGTATTGTGCTGGTTTCGCATGATTTAGGAGTTATTAGGATGCTCGCAGACAGAACCATGGTCATGCTGGATGGGCAAGTCATTGAGCAGGGGCTGACGGATCAAATACTCGAAGATCCTCAGCATGCCTTTACACAGCAATTGGTTCATTCGCTCCTGTAAGCTTGCCTTCAATGTAAAAAACCATTCATAAGGGGGAAGCATTTTGTACGTCATTACAAATGGAAAGCTAATTACAGAGGATACGGTTTTACAAGGCTATGATCTGCTTATTGAGGATGACCGAATCGCCAGGATCGCTCCAAAGGGTGAAATGATGTTTGGAGAGGATACAGAAATAATTGATGCGGAAGGCGGCTATGTCTCGCCAGGCTTTATCGATATCCATTCAGACTATATTGAACATATGGCAGCTCCAAGGCCAACTTCTTTAATGAACTTTAACCTAAGTTTAAGAGAAGCGGAGAAGGAGCTCATTTCCCATGGGATTACAACCATGTTCCATTCACTGTCTCTTTATAAAGAAACAGAGTATGCGTATAAACCGATCCGGGAACCGGAAAATGTCAGGAAGCTCATTGACTTGATTGATGAGACCCATACTATCAAGCATCTAGTGCGCCATCGATTTCATGCAAGAATGGAGATTGATAATGTTGAAGAAATTGAGAATCTTAAAAACTACATAAGCGAAGACAAGGTGCATTTAATATCCTTTATGGATCATACACCGGGGCAAGGGCAGTACCGCCACCTGGAAGTCTACCGGAACACGGTGAAAAGCTATAACAGTATGAGCGATGCAGCCATTGATGTGTTGATTCGCAATCACCAGACAAAGGAGAAGCTGACTGTTGAAGACATGAGGGAAATTGCCCAGTATGCGCATAAACATAATATCGCGGTTGCCTCCCATGATGATGACAGTTTTGAAAAATTGGACCTTGTCCGCAGTTTTGGCACGACGATTAGTGAATTCCCGATCACCCAGGAGGTGGCATACAGGGCGAAGGTGCTTGGCATGTATACCGTTGCCGGTGCGCCAAATGTGCTGCTGGGAGGCTCGCACAGCGGAAATCTGGGTGCTGCAGAAGCGATTCAAAATGATTCGATTGATATTTTGTGCAGTGACTATTATCCGGCAGCCATGCTGCACTCGATTTTTGAGCTGGTTAATACCTATGGTATGGACCTGGCTGACATGATTAGGCTAGTAACTATTAATCCGGCAAAAGCGGTGAAAATGGACGAAGAAATCGGTTCAATTGAAATCGGAAAAAAAGCGGATCTGCTGATCATTGAAAAAATAGCTGATGATTTCCCGGTCATCACTGGAGTATTTGTGGACGGGAAGCTGATCCAAAAAACAAATTACAGAATTTAGCGCTGTTTCTAAGTACAACACTGGCAGAAAGCAGGTGGATTAATGGAAAATCTATTGGAAATCAAGGATCTTGAAAAATCATTTACCCTCCATAATCTGGGCAAAAATATCCGTGCATTAAGCGGCATTGATATCATGCTGAAGGAAGGGGAATTTATCGGGATTACCGGAAAAAGCGGAAGCGGCAAATCCACGATTTTAAAGTGTATTTACGGAACGTACAGGCTTCAGCAGGGAAGTATTTGGTATAACTCCAAAAAATTTGGCCCCATTAATCTTGCGGATGCATCAAATAGACAAATGATATACCTGCGACAGCATGAAATTGGCTATGTGTCGCAATTTTTAAATGTTATGCCAAGAACGACAGCCAGGCAGCTTGTGAAGCAAGCGATCCTTGAAATGGGGGCGGATTATAAAATGGCAGAAAGGGAGACGGAAAAGATCCTTTTGCATTTCGAGCTGGATCAGGAGCTTTGGGACAGCTACCCCGGCACATTTTCAGGAGGGGAAAAGCTCAGGCTGAATATTGCACGGGCTATGGTCAAAAAACCAAGACTCCTGCTTCTGGACGAGCCAACAGCCAGCCTGGATTATGTCTCGAAGCTGAAGGTTAAAATTCTGATCGAACAATTGATGAAGGAGGGCACAACCATGCTTGGAATCTTCCATGATCTTGAGTTTATGAACAATTTGGTTGACAGGGAATACAACATGCACAATGGCGCTTTTACATTATCAAGCTAATCTTTTACCAATGCTTTACGATTCATCACGATTCCTTATCAGTAGATTCATAATCATTCGATATAGTTAGGTCGATGGTAATATTAAAAAGCTTTCCAAATAAGAGAGGGGAAAAATCATGAAAAAATTGGCATTAATGTTACTTTGTATGGCTATGACTGTAGTATTTGCAGGCTGTTCATTTACAGCCAATTCGGAAAGTGACGATACGCTGACAATTGCATGGCTTCCGAATGAATCAGGAGCTGATCTGGTTGAAGCCCGTGAAGAGATTGGAAAAATGATAAAAGAGAAAACGGGCAAGAAGGTAGAGCATCAAACAACGACTGATTACATTGTTGCGATCGAAGCCATTGCAAACGGCAACGCAGATATGGCCTTCCTGGGCGCACAAGGATTCATAGAAGCAAATAACAAAAATGATAAGGTTCTTCCATTAGTTGTTCCCAGCGGCGAGTCAGGTACTTTGGAGGATGCTGTTTATTACAGCTGGCTGGCAGTAGAGAAAGAAAATACGGATCAATATAAGAATGGCGATGAGTTTGCGATTGACAATATTAATGGAAAGCGATTCTCATTTGTTTCCAATAGTTCAACATCAGGGTTCAAGGTCCCATCTACCGGGATAACAGATTACTTTACCGAAAAAAAAGAGTTTAAGAGTTTAACAGCAGAGGATTTGCTTGAGGGCGGAGAGGACAAGTTCTTTAGCGAGGTGCTATTTGGAGGCTCCCACCAGGGTTCTGCAGTAAATTTATTAAGCGGCAAAGCGGATGTCGCGGCATTCTGTGATACATGTGTAAACAACTATATTGAATTGGCAGACGGTGAAGTGAACGAGCCAGGCGCTGTATATAAAGTGAAGGAAGATGCAGCCGAGCCGCTTAACACGGTTGCCGGGAAAGAATTCAGTTTGATCTCTGTAACGCCTGTGTTAAATGCACCATTTGTTATCAATACAGGCACAGTAAGCGAAGAAGACCAGAAGATGCTGCTTGAAATTATGACTTCAGATGAAGTGGCAAATAATGAAAAAATCTTTGTGCCAGAGGACTATGAATTTTCCGGTCTATTCAGCAAAAAGTCTGGTAAGGAGCGGTTGGTGGAAGTGGAAGATGAGTGGTTTAACCCGATCCGTGAGCTTGCAAAATAAATGGATAAGGAGGGGTTAACGCATGGCATTATTGGAAGTTAATCAACTGACAAAGCAATTTGGAAAGCATTCAAAAGCATTGTCGGATGTGAATTTCTCGGTCCAGGAGGGAGAGTTTGTCACGATTATCGGCCCTTCTGGAGCAGGGAAATCCACTCTTCTCCGCTGCATTAATCGCATGATCGATGCAACCGGCGGGGAAATTCGCTTTCAGGATAAAAGTGTTTTGAACCTGAAGAAGAAAGAATTAAAACAGGTGCGAACGAAAATCGGCATGATCTTTCAGCATTACAATTTGGTGAATCGTTTATCTGTCATTGAAAATACCCTTCACGGCAAATTGGGAACAAAGTCAACAATGGCCGGGGTGCTTGGGCTATACAGCCAGGAGGAAAAACAGCAGGCAGTCAGGATTCTCAACGTGCTTGGGTTGAAGGAAATGATCTATAAGCGTGCAGACCAATTAAGCGGCGGGCAAAAGCAGCGAGTAGGCATTGCCCGCGCCCTTATCCAAAATCCGCGGATGCTTTTATGCGATGAACCGATTGCATCACTGGACCCCAATTCAGCTAAGGTCATCATGGACCACTTGAAGAAGATTTCAACGACCATGGGCATTACCGTGATTGTAAATCTTCATCAGGTAGATGTGGCTATCAAGTATTCGGATCGAATCATCGGCATTAACAGCGGACAGGTCGTTTATAATGGACCCGCAGAAAATATGACTCCTGAAGACATTCAGCGCATTTATGGCTCTGAAGCGGATGAGTTAATCTTTGACATTGGAGGCATCCATGCAGGCTGATATCTTTGCAAAAAAGCAGCGAAACACACTCGTCTTCCTTGTCCTGCTTGGATCCGTTACATTCCTTGCCATGATTATGACGGACTACAATGCTGTAAAAGGTATCACATCCGTCCCCAAGGCTGTCCAATGGGGACTCGCAAACTTTTATCCAACGGCTGAATCACTGGAGAAGCTTCCAGCAATTCTTGAAAAACTGCAGGAAACACTCCTCGTGTCCATTGCAGCCACGACGGTTGCGGCTGTTTTCGCCCTCTTGTTTGCGATTCTTGGTTCCAATACAACGAGGGTCAATGCCTTTTTTGGCGCCATCACAAGAGGAATTGCCGCAGTATTCAGGAATATCGATGTTGCAGCATGGGCGCTGATTTTGCTTTTTTCCTTTGGGCAAAGCTCGTTAACAGGGTATTTTGCTTTATTCTTTGGGTCATTCGGATTTTTGACAAGGGCCTTTACGGAAACAATTGACGAGGTAAGCGGAGGATCAGTGGAAGCCTTAAAAGCCACGGGAGCGGGTTACTTTTCCATCATCTTTCAATCGGTCATTCCTTCATGCATTTCGCCATTAATCAGTTGGATCCTGTTCATGATTGAAACGAATATCCGCAGCGCGACTTTAATTGGTTTACTGACCGGCTCTGGAATTGGCTTTACGTTCAACTTGTACTATAAAAGCCTGAATTATGATATCGCGAGTTTGGTCGTGGTTGTGATCATCGCCGCCATACTATGCATTGAGTATGTATCCAATTATGTAAGGAGGGTGATTTTGTAATGGAGGTGAAAGGACAGCTTAATAATGTTTCAGCACCAGCTGAACATTTACTTGAGGAAAGGATAAAAATTAAGCCTGCCAATAAAGCGGCCATTGTAATAGGGCTGACGCTTACGGTCCTGTCTTTGCTTACGGTATATGCTTTTTACAGCTTTGATTATAAGGAATTTGATATGACAGAAGCGCTCATAGCGACATTCGCCAATCTGAAAGTCATATTCCTTGAGCCCCATTTAGAGCATTTTTCCTTTGGCCATGCCCTTTATCAAGTCTTAGTAACACTGGGACTTGCCTTTTTGACTACCTTGTTTGGAGCAGTCGTTGCTGTCTTTTTTGGTTTGCTGGCTGCTGAAAACCTGTCTTCGAAGCGGGTTTCGATGATCATTAAGGGAATGGTCGCTTTCATAAGAGCGGTGCCGACCGTCCTTTGGGTTCTCATCTTCGCGGTCGCTGCCGGCCTTGGAAGTACTGCAGCTGTAATCGGCATGACCTTTCACTCCATTGGGTACTTGATTAAGGCCTATTCCGAGTCATTTGAAGAACTGGATAGGGGAGTCATCGAAGCGCTGCAGGCAAGCGGAGCAAACTGGTGGCAAATTGTTTTCCAAGCAGTCATTCCATCCTCCATCACCTACATGATCTCCTGGACATTCCTGCGCTTTGAGATCAACTTTGCGGTAGCTGTTGCCATGGGAGCAGCCGCAGGAGCAGGGGGAATCGGATATGATATGTTTATGGCAAGCAGCTTCTATCTGGATATGAGGGAAATCGGTGCGATTACCTACTTTATCCTTGCTGTTGCCATCATCCTTGAACTCTTTGCTATAAGAATTAAAAATAAATTAAAGGCGGCGTAGGTAAGAAACCATATAAATTTCTACTTAGGATCAGGTGCAGATGTGCCTGGTCTTTTTATAAACCTTAAACGGACTACTAATTTGCTGCTGCATATAGTGATAGATGTGGAATAGCAGTTTAAAAAAGAAATTTTTGTGACAATATTTCCAGCCGAAAAAATTTTCTTACGCTATGATCTGGAGAGAGGGAGCGGGGTTCATTTTGTAAAAGAAAAGAATCGGAATTATGCTGTCAGTAAGAAGGACAAGGATAAAAAGTAGACGCACGAAGGAGTATTTTTAAACGGATGAGTGGGTTTTAAGAAGAAAGTGATTTCGGACATCCTTAGTGATGCCTTGATAGCAGAGGAATCCGGAGAAGGAAGAATCGAACTGGTAACGGGACTTTGTAATTAAGAAAGGCTTTAGCAGATTTTCTTAAGGGTTCCGTTTTCGGTGCTTTCTTTAAAAATGGCGTAAGAAATGACGTGTGAATTGGCACACTTCATTTTTTATGTTTATCAGGATCCAAATTAGAAGTAATTTACTCTTTATGAAATCTTTACATCCACTTTACATTCTATCTGTATAATGCCTAATATAGGTCAATAGTATGATAAGTTGGAGGTTTTGAATTTGGGTAATGGGTTAAATGGTTTTATTTCTATAAAAAAGGTTATGAACAAATATAGTCATAGACTGAACCTTGGTACAAGGTTATTTGTATTATTTTTCTCTTTACTGCTTTTCACGATTGCAGCTTTAGGATCCAGTTCATACATAAAAACAAAAGAAATGGCATTGGAAACAATAGAGAATCGGCTGGTGAGAGAAGCAGAATTGATGGGATATATCGCAGAAAATCTAAAATTTGTTTACATCAGTGATGAGAATTACTTTATGCAGCAGCTTGAAGCAAGTGTTCGTTCACAGCAAAAAAAGCTTCTGTCAGATGGGATTTCGTCCGATTTTTTCTATATCACTGAAAAGGAGATTGCTCCTTTCAAAGTGAGCAAAAATTCCGCAGCGACTTTTCCGGAGGATATAGTCAATAAAATCACAAAAATGAAAGATGGTGTCATACATGAACAGATGGATGGAACGGAGTACACAGTGGCATTTCAGGAGATGGAAGAAATCTCGGGAATTTATGTGCTCTTAATACCGACAAAGTCGTACATGGGTGATGTTCGTGCTATTGGTTATTTTATAATGGCAGCCATTGCTGTCAGCCTAATTGCTGCTACTGTCATTATTATCCTGTTTGTCAGAAAAATAACGAAGCCTCTTAACCAGTTAAGGAATACAATGAAGGAAGTCAGGGATGGCAATCTGCAAAATTCATCCGAGATTCATACGACGATTCCCGAAATTACCTCCTTGCACAAGAGTTACAATAGTATGATTGAACAAATGAGGAAAATTCTTGGCGAGCTAACGGAGACAACCAAAGAGCTGAAGCATACAGGAAATGAACTGGAAGATTCCTCCTTGAGTTCCCTTTCAAGCAGCCAGCAGCTTGTGTCGGCGATCAATCTTGTGAAAATGGGGGCAGAACAGACGGCAGCGAGTTCAGAAAATAGCGTGACAAGCTTTAAAGAAATGAAGCATAAACTTGAAGAGATGTTTTTAAATATGGACAGTGTCAATAGCAGTTCTGCCGCTATGAATATGTCTGCAAAGAGCGGTGAGAGCAATATGGGCAAGTTAATTACAGCCATTCAGTCATTTGGCGCAGATTTTGAAAAACTCACCATTACCATTCGCCAAGTAAAAGATCATTCACTATCGATTAATCATCTTGTAGGTTTGGTAAAAGGGATTGCAGAGCAAACCAAGCTGCTATCTTTAAATGCTTCCATTGAGGCTGCCCGTGCGGGGGAAGCCGGCAAAGGATTTGCTGTTGTAGCTGGTGAAGTCCGGAATCTGGCTGAACAGTCAGCATCTGCTGCAGAGGAAATAACTCATGCGATTAGAAATATGGAGAGTATAACGGTAAATGCTTCGGAAGAGTTTAATCAAATCTATATAAAAATAAAGGAAAATCTAGTAATGGCAAGTGAGTCTAAACATACATTTGATGAGCTGATGAATGAGATTTCAGTTGTCAGCGGTAAGCTCCAATCCATGCAGTCTGAATTGGAAAACCTGGAGCAATTGCTGCCTCATCTAGAACAAGGTGCAGATCAGTTTTCTTCCGTTTCCCAAGAAACATTGGCCAGTGCGGAAGAAATGCTTGCTTCCAGTGTTATTCAATCGAAACAAATGGAAAATACCAACGAGATTGGAATCAAGTTGAATTTGCTGGCTAATTCACTGTCTGAAATGACAGGGCAGTATAAGGCTTAGGGAAGGAAACACCACCTCGAGGAGAAATAAAAAATCACCCTGGGAAAAGTTGTAACCTAGAGAGAGAAGGTTAGCTGTTATAGAAAGCATCATTTACTTTTAAGGATATAAGATCACGCAATTGTCAAGAATGCTTACGAATAAATAGGGTCAAACTAATTGTGGAGTGGAGTAATTAGCTTTCTATTCACTAGAATTCATTCTATATTTGTAGTTTTGCTATGTATGTTAGCTGGAGAGAACCCACCAACTATTATTTTGTATTGACACAAACTGTGACATAGAAAAGGAAAAAATCCAGCCTTAAACCTGGATTTTAAAATGAACACACTTTTTCATTTTGAATTAAGAACATCTAGAAAGTTGAATAGAGAATGGTATTAATAAAGGCAAAGAAATTTAGAGCAAGTGAAAATAGAATAAAAAAATTATGATTTCTCACTTAATACTTTGTAAATTAACTTATCCAATTCTTTGCTGTGCTTAATTGTTTCTGCATGAGTTAATCCTTTCTGAATTCCTGAGGTAATCATTTTTTTTCTAAGCCTTAAAATTTCATCCAAGACTTTATCGGAATCAATAGTCCTGTTCATTAAACATTTCTTCTCCTTTATCGCATTGCAGTAGCATAAAATTTTCCTATTAACTTATCGACAAAAAAAGCAGAGGATAAACGCATTCGACAAAAGGTATAAAAATGTTACAAATTTCTACAAGTCTTAATGTTGTAGTTCGAATAAAATCCAGGCAAAATAGGGTTGCTGATGAAGGTCAGCAACCTTAAGTTAGAATGGGGTATTCAATATATATTATGTTTAAAATAAACCGGTAATAAGGCTCCTTTTTGTTTGATGATTCTAGGGTGTACCTTTTTAACAAATTAATATGTATTAATGAACAATTCATGATGGAGTAGACACCAAATACGACATGGCAAATCCATTATTCTTTATTTATCCCATTCCTGATGAACCTATAATGCCATCGCATAAATGCACATGCGTAAATATAAAAGAGAACGGAAAACCAAATCTTCCAACCCTTATATTCAACATAACCGAAATATCTAGAGATTTGCTCGTATACTGTCGAAAAAGCAACCCAAAAAATAAAATAGGGGATAAATTTTTCTTTCTCATTTGGCATGAAATTTAGGTATAAAATTCCAAATAGTACTGGTAGTGTTATTTGAATTGCCAAATCTGAAAATTGGGGCCCATTCTGCTTCATTAAGTCATATAAATCCAAAATATCAGCGAAGAGTAGATCGGCAAAAAGTGTGTGAAAAGAGACTACAAGGAACGTTATATAAACTTCTGGTAAACTTAGTCTTTTAGGCATTTTAAGGATAATAAGTAAGAGGACTATGTAGGATACACCAAGGAAAATAAGAGTCATCTCGATTTTTCTCCTTTTTAGAGAGTATGACTTAATTTTTCCGTTTTAACGTCTTAGTATTCGATAAATCTTATTACGCATTTAGAGGAAAACTTGTAATAAAAAAGCTTATTCAACTAAACCAGTTAATAGAAGCTCATATATTCAAGAAAATTGTGCTACGGAAAAAGAAAAAACGGTCATTTTTCGTTTTTGTGCAACTTTTCTTTAGCAAGAAAAGTGCCTTTCCTCATTTAAGGGAATAAGACTTCCAATCAAAAATGGGAAATGCACTCTCTGATAAGGTGATTACCTTTCTGGAAAATACACAAAAATAGATACACGAGATACATCCTATTTATAATGTGTGGGTTTTTTTATTACCATCTATAAGCACTTTCACATGTATTAGCCTTTGGTTCATAATAGCAATGTTGTTTAAATTGCCCAGAAAATGGCTGATCATACCATGTTGGCGGACATGGAGCATACGGATTAAAATACCAAAGAGCAAACTTTGAAGGATGCTCCCTCCAATAGTCTAAGGTTTGTTTGGCTAATCTCTTTTCCACACTTCTTGCTCTATTATAAAAAACATTTCCTTTCTGAACTGCTTCGAAAGAATAATTTCCTCCTTGTACCTGAAAAATCACTTGCGGTATGGTCCTTAAACCTTCAAAATCGAGACAATTAGCTTTTCGCCGATTGACAATTACATTCCCAACCATAAGCATCCCTAGTCGCCCTTCACCTTCGGCTTCTGCCCTCATCATCCTTGCCATTAAAGCAACGTCACTGTCGGTATATTGTACTCTTGGCACTTTTTATCACCTCTAAAAGAATTGTATTAAGAAATCCTGTAAAAATGTTACCGGGTTTCGTTCGAGGGGAGAAATATTAAATGGGGGGGCAAATCGCATAGCGTGTAGCATTCCATATTTTATTGAAATATCAACAATTTTGGTATCTTACACCTTAAATAGCGTAGAGCTGAAGGTCCAGCTGTAAGGTCTCCAGAACGTACTGCCAATTATCAAGGTGGCATTTTTGTTATTCGAGGGGCAGGTTTGTTCAATAAGGAGATGCTCCGCTTCCTATACAGAGCAGGAGAATGGACCCCAGCTATTTAAGCAAGATCGTCTCTCAAAATTCATCAAATGCGTGCTTAAAGTCAAATGCAAATGGATCTGGTCCATGTTGAATATAAAAGTCGTATCTCTTGAAAGCCTCCTTCCAAGAAACATCCGTTACCTTCTCCGTCCACCACACCACATAATTAGGTTGTCTCTCTTGAAGAGATCCAAACCACTTGTTCCTGTCCCGTAAAGCTTGCTTATGTTGGCCTGAATAGGTAAAACGATATAAAGATTGAAGGCATTTCCATACAGTTAGTGTGAGAATGGGGGAGCCATCTCCTTTGATCGCTTTCTCAGGGAAAAGTACTCTATTAGGTGAAAATTCCTTTATTAGATGCCCAGTTTTAGCAGCCTGTCGAATTACTTCATAGCCCACTTCAAAAAACTCACGAGAGGCAGGATGTTCATTTGGATGTTTTAACCTACCAACCGTATAAATCGCAACAAAAGCCAAAATAATCCCATCAGTGGAAGAGGATATGAATAAATAATTGTGTTAATAATAACAGTTAACATATTAGGATGGAGATTAAGAATGTTTTTTCTATATTTTTCGGTCTTCGTATTTAATTTAATTGTCTTTTTATGCCGAAAAAGAGGTCAGCTATTGTAATGTATACCACAACACTCTTTGCAATAGTCCTCCAAGCTTTTAACAGATGTATATTTAGAATTTAAATATGATCTTTATTGGTATTTTGACAGAGAAGCAGATCTTAAAACATTATGGATAGTGTTGGGGTTATATCCACAAGTGAATTTGATTTTTCTTAATTTTTTTCCTTATAGGAAAAGTTTTTTAAAAAAGGTTATTTATATCTTTTGGTGGACCGTCTTTTCAATCAATTTTGAGTTAATTTTAGTTAAGATCAATATTTTTGTATATGATGAATGGAGGATATGGTTCTCGGTTCCAATCTACCCGTTGTTGTATCTAATTCTTTATTGGAATCAAATGTTTACGAAACGTTTAGTTGAAAAAAATAAATAGGGATGCCTCAATAGTATCGAAGCATACTATAACACCTTGGTAAAAAGTTTCTTTAGAAATCTTGTGTATTAGTTTCCTTTAAGTAACGGTGTTTATGTTCAAGAAACAGCTGCCGAACCAGGCGGCTATTTTTATTCAGCTACATGAAAATAACTTCTCTAAATTCGAAAAAAGACAATACAAATGAACCCGTCTCATTCGTTTAAAAAATGGAGTGAGACACAATTCATTGGTCTATGGATTGGATTGGCTGGATTAAGAACCAGTATAGACGGTTCCGTATAGTTTCATTCTCTGTAGTGCAGGCTGATTTTCCGCTGCATGACTAAATCAGGATTATCTAATGAAATTCCGATAAATGATTGCTGAGGTGTGTATAGCCCATTGCTAATTGCCCAGTTAATCAGCTTTCCCCAGTGTACTTGCGGTTCATAATAACTCCCAGAACGTCTAATAAACGCTACTTCAGTTTCAGGTAATTCCTTTATTAAGATATTCACTATTAACTTCCTCCATCTGGAAATAATTACTCAAAATACTTTTCGCTTACTATTGTATAAATTCCTTGTTCAACTAACTCCTTTTAGCCATCAAATAGCCATTATGAGGCAGATTACGATAGATTTAACCTTGAATTTAATATGAATAACCCTTCTGAAGATCCAGAAGGGAAATGTAAAGTTGATTTATTGGTACCAATTAAAAAAAGAAAAACTTGAAAACTTACAGCTACAATCCAGAATGTGCTACAAATTCAATGGTGGCATTTTTTTTGTTATTGAGCTAAAGGAGCTGTTTAGTTTAACAAAAATAAAAGACAGTCATCATGAAAGTCTTTTATCAACACTTTATCTTCTCTTTATTGGCAATATCCTTAACAACATCCTCAAGGGTTACATTCCCTAAAACTTTCTCCATTGCTAGTTGAGCAGCTGTAAATAAGGGTTCAATTGTATTTTGGATGTTCCTGCCAACGTGACATTCTGGATTTGGATTGTCATGTACACTAAACAACTCTTTATCCTGTACAACATTAACTGCCTTATAAACATCCAAAAGTGTAATCTCTGATAATTGCTTTGCAACTTTAGCTCCTGCAATGCCAGGGTGTACCTCAACTAAGCCTGCCTTTTTTAGCATTCCCATTAGTTTTCTGATCACGGCTGGATTCGTGTTTACACTTGAAGCCAAAAATTCCGAAGAACTTGTTCCCTCTTTATTTAAATCAATTAGAGCTAATATATGAATTCCAACAGCGAACCGGCTGCTGATAGACATTTATAGTCACCTTCCCTATTATCTAAACCTTATTATTTTTCCTTACAATATGTAATTAAAACGATTACAAGTGTATTATAGCAAATTAAGGACAAAAAATATAATGAGTTTTCACCTGTTGACAAAGGAGTTACCTGTAACTATAATGGGTACAGGTAATTGCGTTGGTTACAATAAAACCCGAATGGAGGAATATTTAAATGAAATTATTAGTTACAGGAGCAACTGGGAAATTAGGTTCAAAAGTTGTAGAATCATTATTGAAATCTGTACCTGCAAGTCAATTGGCAGTTAGTGTTCGTAATCCAGAAAAAGCCGAAGGACTAAGTGCTCAAGGTGTAGAAGTTCGCCATGGTGATTTTGACCACCCAAAAACGCTAGATACTGCTTTTGCAGGGATTGATCGCTTATTAATTATTTCTGCTGATGGTGATAATGAGACAAGAATTCGTCAGCATACTAATGCAGTGGAAGCAGCTAAACGTGCAGGAGTTAAATTTATTGCTTATACAAGTTTAGCAAATGCAACAGAAAGTAAGAATTTAATGGCTCCACCTCATGTTGCGACAGAAGCTGCCATTGTTAATACTGGTATTCCTTATTCTTTCTTGCGTAACAATTGGTATTTGGAAAACGAAATTGAAAGTATTAAAGGTGCATTGGCAGGTGCTCCATGGGTAACCTCAGCTGGAGAAGGTAAAGTAGGTTGGGCACTGCAACAAGATTATGCAGAAGCAGCAGCAACCGTTCTTGTTGGAGAAGGTCACGAAAAAACAGTATATGAACTTTCTGGTCCACTTTTAACTCAGGAAGAATTAGTTAAAGTACTTGGTGTTGTTTTAGGTAAAGAAATACCTGTACAGCAAGTTAATGATGAGACTTACGCCGAAATCATGAAAGGTTTAGGCTTACCTGATTTTGTGATTCCAATTGTAGTTGGAATTCAAGAGAGTATTCGAAACGGTTCATTAGAAGTTGAAAGCAATGATTTTGAGAAAGTTCTTGGTCGTCCAGTTACGCCTGTTAACGAAGCACTTACACAAATTGTTAATGCAATCTCATAAACACTTAAACTAATGTGTGCTTATGTTTTAATAAGGCATGCTGCGGCAAGTCTTTTTCTTGTTCCGCTTAAGGAGCGGGTGTTGAATAAAAATAAAGAAAGTGCACTGACTCCACAGGGGTTGTGCACTTTTTGTGGATGTTAAGTTACCTAGACGACTTTCATAAACTCCCATTTACGCTAATGCAATAAAATAAAAAGGTTTCCGAGAGGTGAAAAATAAAAATAAAAATAAAAATAAAGGATCGAGTCAACAACACCTTTAATTTACTCGTAACTGTTTAAGAAATAATAATAAACAGTTTATTTAATAAAAAAAATCTTTGTTTTTCATCATGAAAAAGGTGAATTGCTTGGGGATGAGAAGGAAAGTTCAGCTGTGGGTTTCACCATTTAGGCCTTCGTCTCAGATTCCTCGACTGATTTGAAATGAGTTTTAAATACGGTATGCTTATTTCCTAGTCTATTCGTGACAATATAGGTAGTATCAAACTCTCTCTCAACTTCGTATTCCTCTCCTACGTTGAATTCTAAATCAACGCCTTCGTTATTAATACAAATGACTTTTTTCATGATTATCCCCCTAAATTACTGTTCAATATATTGTTCGCCGTTTGAGTGAAATTTATGTCCTAACTAGCGGCTGCGTTGAACTAAGAAGTATTAACGCTTATTTATGAATTAACGCTTTTTTGCGAAACTTCTATTTCTAACGGGGGCAGATATTGTAAACAGCCTAGGTTTTACCCTATAGTTAATGGAATTCCATTTTAAGTAGGAATTTGTAATTCGGGCCTGGTGGCATAAATAGATTTACAAAACTAAGGCAGTTTCATGCCAAAAAAAAACGTTTTCCTAAATAACTAGGAAAACGGCTGTATACTTGATGATAACGAGCTTCGGTTTTTATTTATTCTTTACAAATAAATTTTAAAATTAACCTTCTGCTTATAGAGATTCTTTATAGAATGCGTCCAGTTTCTTTACAGCCTGACTAACAGGTTCTGGTTGGTCGTATAAATCATAGTGAGATGCACCTTCAACAATAAACAAATCTTTTTTAAGGAGGAAGATGAAAAGATTGCTGCTTTGGCAATTCCTTTTTTATTAATCCGTTTAAATTTGACGTAGTTTGCAAGTGAAATGTCGCCATTGGCTAGTCACAGGGCGAGTTTAAGGTGGTAATATAATATCTGTTCTGTTAAACAAGCTGCAATTATAAACAAATTTTGTGAATGTGTAGATGGCTTAAGGAGGGCCCATTATGACATCTCTTACTCGGATAAAAATGCCGGCGGGATTTTGGACTGGATTACAACAATCAGGGATTTCCGCACAAGAAGTGGTTCGAAAAGCACGAATGCCCCTCACCATTATTAATGAACAGGTTGTCACGACCGCTCAGTATTTTGCGATCTGGCAGGCTTATTCCGATCTGGTTGACGACATTGCAAAAGGAATAATCAAACTTATAACAGTATTTGAAACTGCGCATTATCCACCGACCGTTTTAGCGACCTACCACGCTCGTGATTACCGCGACGCTCTAAACCGAATGGTCCGATATAAGCAACTGTGCCCTCCCGAAAGCTTACGTATCACTGAGGAAGGTGAGTACTGTTATATCGATTTGGACTGGTTGCATACCGCGGAATCTGGTCCTCCAATGCTGGTGGGTATTACTTTGTCATTTCTTATGGAGTTAGGGAGACGAGGCACAGGTAAACCTTTGACGGCGAGGTTCGTCGAATTTTCACACTCAATGGGAAACGTAAAGGCGCTTGAGGCTTACTTCGGCTGCAGTATCCTAATCGGAGCAGATAGAAACCGTTTAACGCTACATCGAAAAGATCTGGACCTCCATTTTGCCTCGTATAACCTAGAATTGCTGGAAGCTTTGACTCCTGTATTGGATCAATCATTGTACGAGCAACAACGTAGCCGCTCAATAACCGAAGTGGTTAAGTGGATCATTAAACGAAGCCTAACAGCCGGGCGCCCCCACATTCATACTGTCGCGAGCGAGCTGGGAATGAGTGATCGTACCTTACAGCGCCGCCTAACTGAAGAAGGTACAAGGTTCAATCAACTGTTGACACAAGTCCGACATAATCAGGCGCGAGAATACTTATCAAGCCCTTCTATAGATATTAAAGAAGTGGCATTCCTAGTTGGCTATGAAGATCAAAATGCATTCTACCGCGCCTTTCGCCTTTGGGAAGGAGATACTCCTTCAAATTGGCGTAATGAACATATTGGGGCAAACTTAATACATTAACCTTGTCTATTTAACACTATATTACAAGAAGAGGAGAAAAATATATGGATATGGGTCTAAACAATAAAACGGCTTTAGTTACAGGATCCACCAAAGGCATAGGGAAAGCAATCGCTATTGAACTTGCCAAAGAAGGTGTTAATGTACTGATAAATGGACGAAACTACGAAGAGGTAGAACGAATTGTAAATGAAATAAAATCAGATTTTCCCAATACCTCTCCTGGGAATGCAGCAGCAGACATAGTGGATCGTGACCAAAGAGAAGCCTTGCTTAAAAAGTACCCCAATATTGATATTTTAGTTAACAATATGGGTATTTACGAAATTATGGAATATGAGGACGTTGACGATGATGTATGGGAAAAATACTTTCGTACTAATGTTCTTGCCGCAAATGGATTATCTAAATTTTATTTACCGAAGATGTTGAACAATAACTTTGGCCGTATAATCTTTATTGCGAGTGAGGAAGCAGTTATGCCTTCTGGTCAAATGCCACAATATTGTATGACAAAGTCAATGCTATTATCATTGTCTAAAAGCTTATCTAAATTAACAAAAGGTACGGAAGTCACGGTCAATACGATTATGCCAGGACCAACACTCTCTGAAAATGTGCATCAAATAATTGAGGGCGTTTACCCCAATGAGGATATGAATTTCTCAGAAAAAGAGATGAAATTTATGAGTTTAAACTTACCTCAATCCGAATTACAGCGATTTATCAGACCAATTGAAATAGGAAGACTAGCTACATTTGTATGCAGTCCTTATGCAAATGCGTTTAAGGGTTCCCCCATACGTATGGATGGAGGATTGGTACCGACTATTTTTTAAAATAAATCGATTTCTAATATTGTAAAAATAATTATACAAATATAAGACAAACAAAGAGTTGCCATGGCTCTTTGTTTCTTTGACTAACTGAGAGGTTTATTCCAGGAGGCTATTTGAGTTTTCTTAATATAGAGAAATATAAAGATACTAAAGATAAACAGTATAATTATCAAAAACAGAAACAGTTTAATCAATTTAGATACATTATTTATCTAACGGTGAGTTTTATTTCAAGAACAGCTGCCAAGTAAGGTGGCTTCTCTTATTCAAGTAAAGGGGCAGGTTTATGTAATAAGAAATGCTAAAACAGTGTTAATTAGTTTTGGGAGGAATTCGAACTGAAGAGGCCAATTGGAGTTCAAATAGAGGGTTGTATTTATGCAAACAACGGAGACGATTTAAAACACGATGAGTTTTTAGAAGCATTTATTGATTTTGTTGAAAGCAAGGGTTGGAGTTTCGGTGGAGGTAGTTCCCAAATAGATGAAGAAGGAAAAAAGGTTGCTGATATTAATTAGGCAGTTGAACTAGCGATTGCTTTGCTTCAGGCGTTGCTGAGCCGTATATTAATATGCCTGTATGCAAAAGTGGCATAAGAACTGGAAATACTTGTGGACAGGTGACAAATATACGTACTGTTCATCCTTATACTGGATTGGTAGGAATAAAAGTCTATTCATCAAATCCTACTTTTGCATGTAAAGAGGATAGCGGTAGTGTTCTTTATTACGATGGTAATAATATATTCAAAGCAATTGGAATCCTTTCTGCAGGATCCACCACAGATGACTGTAATCAAACGATTTATTTTACTCCCTTGGTCGAAATGCTTGACAGATATGATCTAAATTTCTATACAAGTGATACTAACAAGAAGCTATAAAGATTAAATGAAGGTTTTTATAATTAAATGGAGTGATTGAATGCATACAAAATTATTGGTTTTTGCATTGTCCATTCCAATACTTTTTCTTGGGGCTTGTTCAACTGACAATCAAACCACAAAAGTAAAAGAAACGATCCAAACAAATGCAGATTCATCAGATGAACAAAATAATGAGCAATCAGTAAAAATATCTTCAGAGGAAGGATATATTGTACGGATATTTGATAGTGGTAAAATATGGGTCATCCCTGAAATCACTAAGTCAGAAATAGCAGGGAAAAGCGAGGAAGAAATAAACAAAATATTAAATGATAAATATGAAGGAAAAGGATTCCACTTTAGTGTTGAAGATATTGATAAGGAAGTTTTAGCTGCTCTTAAAGTCGGGCAAAAAGTATCCGTTAAATTTGATATATACGGGCACTCTGCCCCAATGAATGCACATGCGACCGAGATTAAAATTATAGAAGAATAAATAGATTGAATTTGATCTGTTGTTCAACTAAAAAGGACCTTCACAAAAATCAATATGGTATTAATTCTAAAGAAAGATCTTCCAGAACCGGGCGCTATTGTTGCAGAATAAAACGCCTGTATTGATAAGGCATCCTTACAACTTAGTTTACCCCCATCTAAAACAGGATGGGGGTATGAGTTTTATAAGTATTAAACTTGCTAAAGTTTAAGATCTGCTTAGGATATGTAGCAGGTCTTTTTTTAACTTGCTATTATAATAATAAAAGTTTTTAGAAGGGAATTTGATTATTTTGGAAAAAACGATTAACGAACTTACATTATTGTTATTGTACCTAACTTCTTGGAATGAGAATGATTTACCAAACGAAATGAAAAGAAGTTGGAAAGGTTATCCCTTTGATGCATTAAATGAACTTACAGATAAGGATTTTATCCGAGGAAGTATAAAGGCAAGTGTATTTGGCAATTTAAAAATGCTATTAATGGCAGTATCTTTTATGAATGTAAAAAGAGCCAAAATACGCAAGGAGTGTATAAAAACTTGCATATTTTAGGCTCTTTATTTTTATTCCTTATTGTATTAAAGCACCCGTTAGTTGAAGAAGAAGTTTTTTTTAATTCTCTTGTTGCTTTTTCTTATACATCTCTTTTAGTACATCTGGTCCAGGGATATTATTTAATATCTTTATTAGTTCATCTACACATTTATCGCTTGTAAAGTCACCTTTTCCGTCTTTTGCCATTTCCAAATAAGCGGCGGTCATCATTTCAATGGTTTTTAGCATCTGATTCATTTAAGGCAATGATTTTTTCTTTTGTTTTTCTAAATCCAACATAAATTATCTCCTTAGTTCTGATTGAAAGTATAGTAAATTCGCTATAAGGGGTAGCGTCAGGAAAATACAGATTTACAACGTTAAGGAAGTTTCAATATTAAAAAACCTAATTTTTCAGCATTAAATGAGAAATTAGGTTTTTTCATTAATAGAAAAAGACTTATAAGTATTTATCACTAATCACTTTCATATGGTGTAACTCGTGCCCGGCAATGCCATATGCAATGGTACCTATCGAAACTGGGCTGTTCATTACAGTTCCATTACGAACCCACGCTGCATCATCAATGGTTGAAATAAGGCTTAACGTGTTGGAGCGTACCGTGTCTAAACCAGCTAATAACTGCTTCCAGGATAATTTGTTGAAGTTTGCCGCAGAAACGTATTGATCCTGATCCATTGCTGGGAGTGGTGCACTTTCATTTCGTGCAATGGCAAGCATTCGATACGACATCACACGTTCCGAGTCGGTCATATGCCCAATCACTTCTTTTAAAGTCCATTTCCCTGGTGCGTACGCCTTCCTTGTTGACTCCTCTGATACGCTGCTTAAGAGGGTAATGGTCTTAGTTCGTTGCTTACTAAGTATTTCTTCAATATCTCCATCTGGCACAAGACTAACATACCTATCATGCTCTGGATTTTCAATAAATAATGGTCGTGGACGCACAAGAATCCTCCTCATCGGAATAGTTAATGATGGTTCTAGGCTAATATTCCACTGTCAAGAAGATATTTCCTTTATTTTTGATATTTAATTTCATTACCGCAAAATAATTGCAAATTAAACAACTTTATTATCTCTGTACAACTGATTTATGCAGTTAACATAATACAGATAATAATGGATTAATTCACTATTTATTCCACTAACCTGCCCGTTTATATAATAAGCACAGCTTGACAATTACGTATAAATATAAGCATTTATACAGTTTCTCATTGAGAAATGATTCAAAATGATTAATAAACATACTGCCAGAACCTACAAAATTTAAATGCCAGAAACACTCTAAAGTATCTGATGAAGAAATTGAAAGAGAATTAGAAGAAGAAAAAAAGGATAATTAAAACGTTAAGGATTACTAAAAATAAAATGTACTTATCAAACGGGTGCATTACTTTCACATCCAGCTGCCAAAAGGCGGCTTTTTTTCTTTAACTAACGGGGAGGTTAATTGAAAAGATTATAGAAATTAGTCAGAAGTGAAAAGGAGTGAATGCATATGAGTTTGGCTACCTATATAGGTTCTAATGTAGAATTATCTATCAACGATGAATCAGATGATTTAGTTACCATTGGGAGTTATTTTTCCGATGAAGGACATCGACTTAATGTAAAAAAATACCAATTCACTACTCCTTATGTTTATGAAGTTTCAAGTGATTGGGGTATTGAAATTTCGAAATATATGAAAAAGAGCATTTGTAAAGAATCGAAAGAGAAACTAATTTTACTATGCAAATTGATGGACAGTTATCTTAAATCAGGAGATTTTTTTGAACTGTACAGTTGTTGGGTGGGTGAAGAAACTGAAAAGCGAAAAGGAGAATTAACCTTAAACATCAACAGTTTTGACATTGACCGTATTGAAATGCCTGAAAAAACATTAGTGAGAATTGAAAAATGATTTCTTCTTATTTAACAAACGGGTACTTTACTTGAATAGGAAAAACAAAAGAATCCAAAACCAGATGTGTAAATTCATGAGTGGCAAAAATGATGGCTTTTATGTCTTCTTGCAAATACTTGTGAAAAATGTTAATATATATAAGAATTATTTTTGTTCGGTGTAAAGGATAGTATTAGTAAAACTTTTCGTCTTGATGATCACTGAGAGCAAGGATAGTAACACAATGTGTGTTTTTGCACACTAGGAGGCAACGAAAATGGAAAATGGTAAAGTAAAATGGTTTAACAGCGAAAAAGGCTTCGGATTCATCGAACGTGAAGGTGGAGAAGACGTATTCGTTCATTTCTCAGCTATTCAAGGCGAAGGTTTCAAATCTTTAGAAGAAGGTCAAGCTGTGACTTTCGATGTTGAGCAAGGTCAACGTGGAGCTCAAGCAGCTAACGTGCGTAAAGCTTAATAAAACCAAACTCATGCAGGCTCTTTATAGAGTCTGTTTTTTTATTTATCTTAAAAGCAATCTTAAAAGCAAGGAACCCCACTCATGAATGAGTAGGGCACATGTGAACAGTAAATCAAATGGTAAACAAAGTGTATCACATAATCGCGAATTCTCCTAATTATCTTTGAATAAACATTCTAAAGTGCCTTTGTAGAGTGTGGCTAAAATTGACACTTTTTTTTGGTGTAATTCAACTAACGGGCGCTTAAGTTAAACAAAGGGTTGCTTCGGCAATCCTTTTTTTCTTATTTGACTAACGGGTTAGTTTAACTCCTATCGAGAATATATTGGTATCATCATTTGTATACTCCAAAGAGAAAGTTAAATTTAAGTGTGGAGGTATTCAAATGAATAATAATAAAAATACTGTTGGGAATAAAAAATCATACTGGGGTTATGTAGCAGGAGTGTGTGCCATTCTTTATGCTGCGCCACATTTATGGTGGGGATTAGGTATTGATTTTGCATTTCCAGGTAAATATACTTCTGCCTCTAATAATTTTTGGTCCGTTGCAATTGGATTTTGGGGTATGGGCTTTGTGGCTGTTTTAGCAGCATTGTTTTGCCTATCATTTGTAAGACCTTGGGGCAAAAAAATTCCAAGTCTTTTGCTGGTCATTCCCGGATGGGTTTCAGCAGCAGGATTAACATTTTGGGGCCTTGGTTATTTTTATTTAAGGTTCTTTAGTGACATCAACAGAGGCCTTCATCTATTATGATACCAATGTACATTCAATAATTTGGGGCTACGTTTGGTATACTATTTTCTTGATTTGGGGACTCTCTCTTTGTTTTACAGTTTTGAATTATCAAAGGAATTTGAAACTGAACCATATGCCTAAAACTTATAATAATGAGAAGTCAGCTAAGATGCTATGAAGATTTTTTTAACTAATGGTGCGATACTTCAATGATGGAGGATCGCTTTTCTTATTTCGCTAACGGGCAGCATTCCTGTAAAAAGGAAAATACTGTTGTTTGGTAGAAATATTAATTTATATTTTTTTAAAGGAGATTTTAAATGGTGGAATATAATGTAAAAACTTACGAGGAAGCAATAAATGTAATAGAAGAGGTTGGTATACTTCCCCTTGCACCATTAATTCCTGATTTCCCATCTCTAAATTTTGATCTTGTCTTAATGAATTGGGAAAGGGCGGATAAGTACCCTTTTCAGCCAAAAATGGATCTATTAAAAACTTTTTCCCTGCATATTCGACAACTATTGTTGCATTTCGAATTTGTTGTATAGTTTTTATACAGAATTAAATACCATAACAGTAAGCTATTTAATTCACTGATCAACCTACCATTCGTAAGGTTGTTTTTTGTTAATAATATTAGCTCAGGAAGGATACTGCAGGCTATTGGAGAATATATCCTTTGTCATTGGTTCTGCTTGTACCGCATAAGACTAATGATGTGGCATTAAAAAATGAGAGGGGCTGATAAGGATGGGTCAGGTTATTATAGATTTTCGAAAGTTAAAGTTTATTATGGTGAGAAATAATTCAAGAAGGGAATGTGTTAATGAGTAAAAAAGAGTTTTTATTAGATCAATTGGCAGTATGCCGTAACGAGGATAGCTGGATTCAACCATTAAGTACAGCATTAAAGGGACTGAGTTTAGAGGATGCATTGTGGAAACAAAATGAAGGATCTCATTCTATTGGTGAGATCGCGAAGCATCTGCACTTCTATAATGAGCGGTGGTTGAAACGTTTTAGAGAAAAAGAAGTGAGTGCTCCTGTAGAAAATCCAATCACGTTTTCTGCTGAAGGTTTTACCAAAATGAAATGGCAAGAACTTGTTCAACAATTAGACGAAGGATTAGCCGAGTGGCAACAAGAGATTGAGGCTGCCACGGAGTCAAAACTGCATGAACAAATCCCGCATTTTCCTGTAGATGCGCTATGGTGGGGTGCATTATCAAATTTGTGCACACATAACACTTATCATATTGGACAGATCATCTATATTCGAAAAGCCCAGGGTTCCTGGAAAAGTAAAGAGTAGCATACAAAGAGGGCAGATACTATGGAGCGGAAAGAATATGAATGGGTCAAAGAGAATCGAGAAGTGCTTTTTGACTTTTGCAGTAAAATGGATCCCAATGATTTTACGCGTGCAATGGGATTCCTAGCAGGCAGGTCAGTTGAAAAAGAGAGAGGTAAATCTCCCACTTTTATATGTCGTAATTGATACTATTGTGCACTGCCATGGGAATTTAAATAGTCGCCAAGATTAATGTGAAATAAAAAAAGAAGCTTTAGAGCTTCCAAGTAGGAAAGTCAATATCTTTTTGTTTCTCATAATTTTTCATCCTAGAGTATGAGTTAGCTAATTTAGATACTATGAATCCTTGAGGGCTCGTTGTTTCAACATGCCCTTTTAATTCCTGAATTCTAATTTTGGCAAACATATTTGCTACCTGAGCTAAATTTTCAATAGTATCCATTAATTCGGGGGAATCATTGTAATTACATTTAGCTATGGAGTAAATATAGTCAAGTTTATTTCCAATTAATTTAAGTGTTTCGATATCAAACTGTTCATTTTTCATTCGTCTCAACTCCCCATTTATAAAGCATATAGAATAAAGGGGATTTAAGAACTAAACAGATAAAATAAAAAATTATCTCCTATTTGTGAACACTACGAAGAAAATATGGTCTAAAAAGAAAAGAGGTTATTAAACTTTAGGATGCGTCGATCAAAGAAGGATTGCCGCACCTTTTTGTTGAACTTATTCAACAAACGGGCTGGATAGTTTAATAAGAATATAAGAAAAATTTGTTTTAAAGGGGATATTCCATGATTTTAGAAGCTGTTATGTTACAAGTTAAGCCAGGTATAGAAGAGGATTATGAGGAAGCATGTCGTGAAGCATCAAAATTCATTTCCTCAATGAAAGGTTACATATCTCACGAATTACAACGATGTATGGAAGTTAAGGGGAAATATTTATTGTTGGTTAAATGGGAAACATTAGAAGACCATACGGTTGGATTTAGACAATCGAAAGAGTATCAAGAATGGAAAAAACAACTACATCATTTCTATGACCCTTTTCCAATAGTTGAACATTTTGAAAATGTTCCGCTATAATAGGTTTTTGAAGTAACGGGTCTAAGAGTTGAAGATCCAGCTGCCTTTTTGGTGGCTTTTTTCTTATTCTGCTAACGATGCGGGTTAGTTGAATAAGAAATGATAGAATATTACTGTTTTTTTAATGTAATAATTTCAGGGGGGAAAATGATTAAGATTTTAAATAAGAATGATAACCTGGTTATTGTAGTTCACGAAATTTATGGAATTAATCAACATATAGAGAATTTTTGTAAAAGATTATCAGAACAGGATTTTGATGTAATCTGTCCAAACTTACTGGAACGTGAACAACCTTTTGATTATTCTGAAGAAGAAATAGCCTATCAAAATTATATGGAGAACGTGGGGTTCACTGGCGCTGTACATAAAATAAAGGATATTTTATTAGGTGTAAAAGATAAATACAATAAAATATATATTGTTGGATTTAGTGTAGGGGCAACTGTTGCTTGGTTGTGTAGTAAGGAAGAAAATCTCAGCGGGCTAGTGGGATATTATGGTTCAAGAATCAGGAATTACAAAGAAATTATGCCACTAACCCCGACAATTTTATTCTTTCCTAAAGAAGAACATTCCTTTAACGTCAATGAGTTAATTGAAAATCTGGATAAAAGCAATATAGAGATACATAAATTTTATGGAAAACACGGATTTAGTGACCCATACTCACCTAATTTTCATGCAAAATCAGCAGAAGATGCCTTCAATCAAATGCTTTCTTTTTTTAGAAAACATTGAATGGTAAAGTGGGCGTATTATTAAACGAAATGAACGGATGCTTTTGTTTAATAAAAGGGCTGCTGCAGCCCTTTTTATTGTTCAACTAAAGGGGGAGATTAGTTAAGCAAGAGTTGGCCTCTAATTAAAAAAACTTGGGTTAAATCTTCCCAAGCTCATCTATGAAGAATTATTGAAGGTTATTTTTGATCGGCTTGTACCATAATTTTAGTGACAAAATGTTCCTTATGATTCATGACAACTGTATCATAAATATACTCTTCAAAAATATAATCTCCTAAAGCTAAATTTAAACGTTCCATCTCTGAAAAAAGTCGCTTATATGTAAGATTTATTTTTTTCATTGCGTTTTTGGGAATTGGTCTAGTAATTCCAGTCTTACCTACGCTGATGAATGAATTGGGCATAACTGGAACTTCAGTTGGTTATTTAACAGCGGCTTTTGCAATTGCTCAATTAATTGTTTCCCCATTTGCAGGGAGAGCAGCAGATAAATGGGGGAGGAAAATTATGATTGTAATTGCCTTATTTATTTTCGGTATATCAGAATTTTTATTTGGGTCCTGCGGGGTGAAATTAAACTGATTCGATACAGCTTAAGTAAGCTTTTGAGAAAGAGGATATTTGGATTGTTACTGTTTTATTTAATTGGAAAAATTCTGAATATTCCTTTACATGAATAATCCTTTTTAGTTATATTATAGTTGAAGGGAGCATCTCAACAATTCTGAGCGCACTTGCAGCGCTCATTAGGTAACAGTTAGTAGAGTTTTTACGTAAAGGACCTTTGCCGGTAGGTGACATTGCGGAGCAGCTTCAGCTTCTTCAACCCGCTGCATCCAAACATCTACGAGTCCTTCATAATGCTGGATTGGCTGAAGTGGAAGCAGTTGCTAATCAACGAATATACAGGCTTAGGCATCAATCGTTTCAAGATCTTGATAACTGGATTGAATCATTTAAACATGTCTGGTAGGAAAGATTTTGACCGGTTAGATGAGTATTTACGTAAACTACATGATAAGAACTAAGCTGTGCCGAGAAGGGAAATTTCTTGATTTAACACTAATGATAGTGGGAGGAATTAAATTGTCTGAAAACAAATCAGTAAACAAATTGGTAACCAGGGTAGAAGGAAGGGAACTAATTATTGAGCGGGTTTTCGAAGCACCACGAGAATTGGTTTTTTCAGTCTTTTCAGATCCTGTTCACCTGGCAGCCTGGTGGGGACCACAGGGTTGGGAGACAGAAGTTCATGAGATGGATTTTAAGATTAATGGTGTTTGGCTATATTGCATGACATGTGTTGATAAAAACCAAGGTGATTTCTTTGGGATGAAGTCATGTGGTAAGGCAGTTTACCATGAAATTGTTGTTCCAGAAAAAATAGTTTACACTGATATGTTTACTGATACTGATTACAATGTTCTTCCAGAAATGCCTGAGACGGTTGTTAAAATGGACTTCTTAGAAAAAGAAGGCAAAACAACAATCATTACCCGTTCCCAATTCTCTACAGCTGAAGCTCTCAAGCAAGTGGTCGACATGGGAGCTGTTCAAGGGGTCTCTTCACAATACGAGAGACTTGACAATTATTTATCCCACATTCAATAGAAATAGGTTATCTGTAACTTACATCTAGGTAGAGGAAAAAAGTCCAAAGTGGATATCATCACTTATTTAGCATTGGCGTTAATCCTAGTTAAATCAGGATGACGCTTTTATTTTTTTTAGCAATAGGGTTGAATTTAGGTATTTATTGTGAATAAATGCACTTGAACTATAGAGTGCAAGAGTTAAAGATTCAGCTGCCAAAATTGGCGGCTTTTTTTTCTTGTGCTAACGGTCCAGTACCAGCTAACAAAGTTTCGAATGCATTTATGAAGAGTGTTAGGTCTCAGACAAGACAAGTTTTAAAAGTTTATCCTATATAAAAGCTGCAGGATCCGTTTTCAGGTGGGCTTATATATTACAACTATACTTATTTTTACAATGATAACATTAATAACTTAAATACTTTTTGAAATAGCTGAAATTGTATTGACAATCAAATGATCAAACCCTACTATTGATAATAGTTTTCATTATCATTTAGGAGGATCAACTTTTTATGTTAAACCCCAAAAATAAAAAACGATTTTTACTTATGTCTGTAATGGTACTTATTTTATCTATGGCTTTACTTGGTTGTTCAATTGAATCAGTAGAAAATGAAAAATCTGAATCTACCACTGAAAGTGACAATATGATAACTTTTGCTTGGCCTAGAGATATAGGTGAATTGAATCCGCATATCTATAATCCATCTCAATTATTTGCTCAATCCATGCTATATGAACCTTTAGTTAGCTACCAGGATGGAGGAGAGTTAAAACCACAGTTAGCAGAATCATGGGAGATTTCCGAAGATGGGAAAGAATATTTGTTCCACTTACGTCAAGATGTGAAATTTACTGATGGCTCAAATTTTAATGCAGAGATTGTCAAAAAGAACTTTGATGCTATATTGGCAAATGTGGATTTGCATAGTTGGTTAGGATTTATTTCGAAGATCGATCAAACAGAGGTCATCGATGAGTATACATTTAAATTAACATTAACAGAATCATATTACCCTACTATTCAGGAGCTAGCTGTCGTACGCCCGGTTCGATTCCTGGGGGAAGCTGGTTTCCCTCAAGATGGTGACACTTCAAAAGGTATAGAAAAGCCAGTTGGGACAGGCCCATGGGTATTAGATGAATATAAAGCAGATGAATTTGCTGTTTTTAAACGGAACGAAGATTATTGGGGAGAACTCCCAAGTATAGAGAAAATTAAAGTTAAAGTCATTCCAGATGCTGAAACACGCGTACTTGCTTTCGAAAAAGGGGACTTAGACGTTGTTTATGGTGAGGGTGTTATCGGTATAGATTCTTTTAAGCAATTAGAATCCACAGGTTCTTATGGAAGCAGCATTTCTGAACCAGTCGCTACTAGACAGCTAGTTATGAATACGAATAAAGAACAGCTTTCAGATGTACGTGTTCGTCAAGCATTACATTATGGATTTAATAAACAAGCAATGGTTGAGGGCGTGACATCTGGTTTGGAAGAGAAGGCTGACTATATCTTACCAACAAACTTCCCTTACACTTCAAATCTTGATGCAACCAAGGTCGACTATAATGTTGAAAAAGCGAAACAATTATTGGATGAAGCAGGCTGGAAGTTGCCAAAAGGTAAAAATATTCGTGAGAAAGATGGGAAACCGCTAGAAATCGAGTTAATGTATAACTCTGCTGAATCCATCCAAAAAACAATGGCTGAAACATTACAATCTGAATGGACAGGATTAGGCGTAAAATTAAATATTGTTGGAGTTGAGCTTACCACTCAAGTTGAAAGATTCAAAGCGAATGAGTTTGATATGAACTTCTTCAGTAACTATGGCGCTCCTTATGACCCACATACTTTCGTAAACATAGTTGCTACAGAAGGTTTTGGATTTAGAGAAGCTATTTCAGCTTATTCTAATAAAGAGGAGTTACTGAACCAAATCGCTGAGGTTAAACAAACAACAGATGAAAATGAACGTCAAGAACTATACACGGAAATTTTAGGCTCACTGCAAGAGCAGGGTGCCATTGTTCCTGTTTCGTATATTAAGAAAATAGCAGTTTATCAAAAGAATGTTTCTAATTTTACATTCCCTGCTAACCGAGATGAACATCCATTTACAGGAATTAGTATTAAGAAGTAAGCGACAGGAGCGTTTTTCATGAGTACTTATGTCTTGAAACGAATAATCACGATCGTTCCAATCTTTCTTTTGACCACTCTACTAACATTTGGAATGATAAACCTATCACCGGTGGACCCGGCAGAGGCATACTTTGCTGCTGCACATATCCAGGCAACAGATGAGATGCTGGAACAAAAAAGACATGAGTTCGGCTTAGATCAGCCTCTCTTTATCCAATATGTGAATGCCCTTATTAAGATATGCCAATTTGATTTTGGCATATCTTATGTTACGAATAAACCTGTATGGGAAGAGATTTCCTCTCGAATGCCAGCAACTATTCAGTTAACTATAGGGAGTCTTTTGATTGCAATCTTAGTAAGTGTCCCAATAGGGTTTTTAGCAGGCATAAAGAAGAACAGTGGGATTGATCATTTTAGTCGTTTCCTCTCTTTTATAGGGGCATCCATCCCATCATTTTGGCTTGGATATTTATTCATTTTTTTCTTTTCTGTAAAACTAGACCTTTTCCCAGTAGAAGGTACGGGAACTTGGAAACATTTAATTTTACCTTCAGTCACGCTGGCTTTCCCCTTAATAGCTTTATATACCCGACTGTTACGTGCAAGTGTTCTTGAAAATTTACAAGAGTCTTATGTGCTTTTTGCGCGGACGAGAGGGATTCATGAAAAGATCATAATGGGAAAGCATGTATTAAGAATTGCCATTTCCCCTATGATTACAGGGCTTGGAATGAATTTAGGAAACTTAATGACTGGAGCAGTAATTGTAGAGGCAGTCTTTTCATGGCCAGGGTTTGGTCGGTTATTTATTGATGCTATTTTTAACCGTGATGTTCCTGTTATTCAAGGCTATGTGCTATTAGCAGCGGGATTATTCCTTATAAGCAATTTAATTGTCGACCTTATCCAATTGTATATCGATCCACGTATTTCCAGAAAAGAAAGGCAGTATCAATGAAAGCAAAGCTTCGTGATATATTAAAAAGTCAAAAAGTAATTGTCATTTGTTCTCTAATCCTGTGCGTTTTATTTTTGATCACAATCTTTGCTCCGTGGATTGCACCTAATGAACCTATCGCTGTCAATTTAACGCATAAACTACAGCAGCCTTCATTGGATTACCCATTAGGAACAGATCATTTAGGTCGATGTACGTTTTCGCGTATCCTATATGGTGCACGAATTTCAATAGGGTTTGCTATGCTAATATTTATTTCAGCTTTAAGTATTGGTTTGATCATTGGTATTATTGCTGGGTATAAAGGTGGTTGGGTTGATCAATTGTTAATGAGATTCGGTGATGGTCTGATGGCGATCCCAAGCCTTTTGTTTGTTCTTGGTTTTGTTGGTATTTGGGGAGCGGGTCTTAAACAAGTCATTTTAGGATTAATTCTCGTACAATGGGTTTATTACGCAAGGGTAATTCGAGGAATGGTTCTAAGCTTGAAAGAACAGAACTATATTACTGCAGCTATAATCAGCGGTTCTTCTACATGGACCATCATGAAGAAACATATTATTCCTAATGTTCTTCCATCACTAGCTGTAATGGGAACATTAGAAATGGGCTGGGCGATTATGAATTTATCATCCATGTCCTTTTTAGGCTTAGGTGTGCAACCCCCTATACCAGAGTGGGGGGCGATGATTCATGAAGGGAAGTCCTATATCAGAACACATCCGGCATTAATGATTTATCCGGGTTTAATGATTATGCTAGTCGTTGTTACCTTTAATTTATTAGGTGAATCACTATCAGAACGTTTTGGGGTTAAACGCCGCTAATGAAAAAGGACTGTTGAAAAATGGAAGCAAATGATCGAGACATTTTAAATGTAAAAGACTTACATGTGCAAGTAAAAACCGATGAGGGTTCTTCCACACTTGTTCAGGACATTAATTTTGGAATTAAAAAAGGGAAGATCCTCGGTCTTGTTGGGGAAAGTGGCAGTGGTAAAACGGTTACAAGTATGTCTATCCTACAGCTGCATGATAAGAAGTATATGGATATTAGAGGGAGCATTACACTGCAAGGCAGGGAATTGAATGGTCTGGAAAACAAAGAAATGCGGAAAATTCGAGGGAAGGATATTGCTTTTATTATGCAAAATCCCATGAATGCTTTTACTCCCGTTTTTACGATTGGCCATCAATTTATTGAAACGATTAAATCTCATACTCTATTAAATAAAAAACAAGCTAAGGAGCTTGCGATTGATGTGATGGAAAGTGTAAATTTGCCAGATCCTTATAAATTGTTAAAAAAATATCCTTTTCAATTAAGTGGAGGTATGCTTCAACGAGTGATGATTGCCATGGCTGCATGCTTACAGCCATCCGTTATGATTGCCGATGAGCCAACTACAGCACTTGATCTTCATAGTCAATTATTAGTACTGCGTCTATTAGATAAGATTCGTTCAGAATATGGAACATCTATTTTACTCATTTCTCATGATCTTGGAGTTATTTCAGAGATGGCTGATGATGTAATTGTGATGCAACATGGGAGAATAGTAGAAACTGCAAATGTGTTAGAATTATTTGATAATCCACAACATGAGTACACAAAGAAGCTGTTAAGGACAAGACCAACTTTATATTCTCAAGAACAACCCTATACCTATATGTTGTGATGGACCGATTGAATTTTCCAGGGGGTGAAACCATTGAGCTTATTACAGGTAAAGCAAGTAAATCTTAGCTTTCATTCAAGGAAGCTTTTTAAAGGGAAGGACCAAACAAATAAAGTTCTTAATGATATTTCCTTTGCTATTGATGAAGGAACATGTTTGGGCTTAATTGGTACAAGCGGAGCAGGTAAAAGTACCTTAGGGAAAGTAATTCTCGGGATTCAGCGTCCACAGCAAGGACAGGTTTTGTTTCAAGGATATGACATTTATAATGCGGATAAGGCTACACAACATAAAATACGCCGCGACCTCCAAGTTGTATTTCAGGACTCATACTCAGCTGTTAATCCCCGAATGACAGCCGAACGTATTATAAGCGAGCCATTAGAGAATTATGAAAAACTAACTATAGGAGAACAGAGAAGAAGGGTTATTGAGCTATTAGAAAGAGTAGGCTTAAATGAAAAGGATATAAAAAAATACCCGCATCAATTTAGTGGCGGGCAATTGCAAAGGATAAATATTGCTAGAGCAATTGCTCTTAAACCGAAGTTAATCGTCCTTGACGAATCGGTAAGTAGTTTAGACATGGTTACACAAAGCTTAATTTTACAATTATTAAACGAATTAAAGGATGACTTCGGCTTATCTTATCTTTTTATTACACATGATATTAAAGCAGCATTTTCAATTTCTGATCATATTGCCGTCCTTGAAAAAGGAGAATTGGTGGAGCATTACCATTCAAAAGACCAATTTCTTTCCTCCAAACACCCTGCAGTTAAACGATTAAGAGACTCCATTCTTGCTGAACACCCACGTTTTCGTACAATTACGACCAGGGCAAACATGGGATAATACAAAACAGCGAATCGATTACCTAAATATCGTGAAGTCAGATAAAACGAATGCATAAATGTCACAACATATTAAAATGCTGTGACATTTTTATTGTTTAAAGGGGAAAGTGATATGAGTTTACAAAGTTCTGCGTATACAGGCACTTTACAAGCATCTCTAACGAATAAACAATACATGGCTTTAGCCGTGCCAATTATTATATCTCAGATGATGACGACACCCTTCCGTTAAGCTGTGGATAACAGCCTCTAAGTTAGTATTATGGGATTGCATAAACTTCGACAGTGAAGCTCTCTCCATTCGTATTTTCCGGATTGGCAATATAAAGATCCTTGCTGGTTTCGATTTCTGTTTCCGATCCATCCTGGAGGTCATAGAAAATGGTTTCATCGATGCCGAAACTGATGTCTTTCATGACATCGAACTTTGCATCAGTTGGTCCATTGATGATTTTCCACTGTAACTTGGTTGCATATGAAGGTATGTTCTGAATAGAGAAGTTATCGCTGGAACGATGGTCCTGACCGTCTTGTGGCTGGCCTTCAGAACGGATTGTCGCAATTTTCTCAGGGGCTTCGACCTGGACATGGAATCGGTCTCCGTCTAATATACGGTCATACGCGTACCAGGTACCTAGCCAGGTCCCTGCAGCTTGATTGGAGTCCGATGAAATAAGGCTCACAGAAAAATTGTCCGACCCATTCGTCGAGGAGCCTTGCCAGGTGGAAGCGAACGGATACTCGTCACAATCCTTGCCGGTCCGATCCTCATTTGCGAATTCCCGCTCACAAGTGCTTCTTGTCTTTGACCTGTTGCGATTGTATTCATCCGGATGGCGTTTCGTATACATCCGTGTCAACGTGCTGTCCCCGACTTCGCCCGGTATCTTCTTTCCGATCATTTGAGGCTTCGTCTGTTCCGGGTGATCCATCGCGAACTTCCAATGCTGGCCGGCTTCAGCTAACATCGAAAATTCCGGTTTTGTGATTGGGACGTTAAAAATGGGTGTGGCTTTGCTGAATACGGCTCCTTGCCAGAAATATTGATTAGGGAAAGCAAACATATATTTTGCAGAATCGTAACGAACGGTCTGTTTAATGCCATCAATGCTCTTTTTGAATTTCCTTGGTGCATGTGTAAGGGTAAGTTTTGGCCAAAATTCCATGTAGCCCAACTGGTCAGGATTTGAATCAGTTGGAGGTGGCGCTTCTGATGTGAAAATTTCTGTACTAAAGTTTGTGTTTTTCCATTGGGCGATCGTTCGTTCCGTCGGCGGGAAGTCGGGATCCTCTTTACAATCACCTGCGTTCAGCTTGGATTCACATACCATATCAATTTTCAGCTTGGCTCCGTTCAAGGATGGATGCGTCACGATGATATCATCAAGTGTATAATAGACCCTCATTTTCCTGCTTTGGTTGGAGCCATAACCTATTTCAGTGAATTGAAATTGAACGCCTTCGTAAAAACAGAACCCGCCAATGCACTTTACTGGGACTTGATATGTTGCGACGTGGGACCAGCAGAAGGAATACCGGTTCTTGATATAACCTGTTTCTGAACTGCTGTCTGGACTTCTTTGGCATTCTTCTGTAGTCAGGATATGATCATAGTCGAAGTCAGGGGGTGTCCATCCGGCTGCCGTCTTGATCGGAGGCGCCATGTTCGCTCTGTATGTTGTGTTACTTTGCTGGTCTTCTTCCATCAATTTATCTAATGTCTGAATCCCTTCTTTTTTCTGGCTCTGATCTTGCTTGATCCCAAGCTCTTCAACAGACTTGCCTTCCTTCATAAGTTTAGTTGCCTTTTCAATCTTCTCCTTGTTATTTGGGAGCCAATAACCTCCGCCTTCTGTTTCGGACTTCGCTTGTGCCGGTGAAATCATTCCCATTACCAAAAACAAAAGAAGTACAGATAAAACGCTATGCCTGTAAAACCTGGACATCCTATCCCTCCCTTATATTTTGATTTGGAATAAAATGTTGTCTTAGAAACAGATAGAAGGATTTTCCTTGCGAACAATTAACTAGATCCATTACTTCGATGGCATCCAAATCGTTGACAGGATACTACAAAAAAAAAATATTCACAATATATTCCAAGGAAAATACAACCAATAACCTACAAAAATTCCCAAAATAATCAGCGTACTAGGAAAAAGGGGTCGTATAAAGAACCCGTTAATTTATTCAAAAATATCTTCAACAATCTGGCACTTTACCGGAACAAGGAAATTCAATCTTTATGAAAATTTTCATTTAATGGGATAAAACTCTCGGGTAAAACTGGATATTTATGTTAATATAGGTGTGAGATTAAGATTTTCTTACGTTTGTCCTATAGTAATAAGTAAAAAACGTCTATGGAGGTTTTGATTTGGATAAAAATAAGTTTTCAGCAATAGCCCACCAAAATCATTCTTTTTATAATCCAGTTAACCCTGCAAAAATTGATAAAGTGATAGAGCTGCTTTCTTTAACAGCTAATGACAAAATAATTGACATAGGTGCTGGGAAAGGGGAAATTCTTCTTCGAATTATTGAAAAGTACAGTTCAAATTGTATTGCTATCGAACAATATGATGGTTTTGCAGAACAATTAAAAGTAAATGCTAAAAATAAAGGTATTTTAAATAACATCCAAGTCATTAAACAAGACGCTAATATAGCAATAAAGACATTCAATCAAGAGTTTAATGTGGGAATTTGTATCGGATCTTCTCATGCTTTAGGTGGCTACCTTAAAACTATAGAATCTTTAACAAACAAAGTTGTAAAAGGTGGATATATTGTTTTAGGAGAAATTTATTGGAGGAAAAAACCCGATGAAGAATACCTGGAATTTTTCGGTGGGGATGAGAAGGATGTTTTATCTCACCCGGAAAATATATTTACAGCTCAGAAATACGGTCTAATACCTTTATGGTCTTCAGTTTCCAATGAAGATGATTGGGATTCATATGAATGGTTATATTCCAAATCTATTGAGGACTATTGTTATAACAATCCTGAAGACCCTGATTGTCCTGAAATGTTAGAAAGAATCAGAAGTTGGAGGGAAATGTACTTAAAATGGGGAAGAGATACCCTTGGTTTTGGTCTATATCTTTTTAGGAATATGTGATCTTCAACTAATGGGGTGCAAGAGCTTAAGATTCAGCTGCCAAAACAGGCGGCTTTTTTTGTTCAACAAAAGGGGGAGGTTTGTTGAACAAGTATAATTTAAAACAAGATAGAATATAAGTTTTGTAAAGGACAATATCTTGGTGAGGGGATTTAATGAATAAGGATAACGAAGATAAACATAATAGCAAAATAAATACAGATGATGCTTGGAATAGAACCTTTTATGGGAGTCCAACAATTGGTGGTTTTGTTGTTATAGGAATAATAATAGCTTTTATTATTTATAACGTCTTTTTTAAATAATGGAGTAGTAAGAGTTGAGGATCCAGTGAGGAATGGCAGCTCTTTTTTTCTTTTTGGACTAACTTTTGGCGGGTTGCTTTCAGAAGAATGAACGAGGGGAAATGGAAATTAATCAATTACTAATGGACATGCCATTACAATTTGAAACAGAAAGGTTAATACTACGTACACCAAGTTTGAAAAAAAGGAAAATTAATCATTTCTCAATAGTACTTTGGATAATCAAAATAAAAGACTTTTTAAGCTGACAAGAGTGAGAACTGTAGAAAGGTCAGCTGACTTTATTGTAGGGTCTACTTTTTTTTGAACTCTTTCTAATTTAATTATAGCATTAAAAAAATGGTTAATATAGGCTATTTATTCTCATTTACTACTGCTAAAATCAATAGAACCTTAATGGTTAGGAGAGATGTAGAATGAGTTCTTTGGTTCTCGGTTTTCAGGAAATGGAACAAACGGAGCTTTTGTTCGTTGGCGGAAAAGGGTTAAATTTAGGGAAATTATCAAAAATTGAAGGAATACAAGTACCAGAAGGATTTTGTGTTACAACAGTGGGATTTCAAAAAGCCATCGAACAAAACGAAATGTATCATGCTTTGTTGGATCGACTAACAATGCTAAAAGCAGAAAATCGAGATCAAATTGGTGAAATCAGCAGGAAGATACGTCAAATCATTATGGAAGTAGAAATTCCTTCCGATATTGTGAAAGCAGTTACTCACTATCACTCCCAGCTTGGTGATGAACATGCTTATGCAGTACGTTCTAGTGCGACTGCTGAAGATTTACAACATGCCTCTTTTGCTGGTCAACAAGACACCTATTTAAATATAATCGGCAAAGAAGCAATCATGCAGCATATCCGCAAATGCTGGGCTTCCCTATTTACGGATCGTGCCGTGATTTACCGTATGAAAAACGGATTTGACCACAGCCAAGTGTATTTATCCGTTATCATTCAACGGATGGTTTTCCCACAGGCATCAGGGATTTTATTTACCGCTGATCCGATTACTTCTAACCGAAAGCTGCTATCAATCGATGCCAGTTTTGGACTTGGAGAAGCACTGGTCTCAGGCTTGGTCTCTGCCGATTGTTATAAAGTACAGGAAGATAAAATCGTCGATAAGATGATAGCAACCAAGAAATTGGCTATCTATGGACTAAAAGAAGGCGGAACAGAGACCCAGCAGATCGATCCGGATCAGCAAAAGACACAAACACTTACTGATCAACAGATTTTACAACTGGCACGCATAGGAAGACAGATCGAAACTTATTTTGGTTGCCCACAAGATATCGAATGGTGTTTAGTTGATGATACATTTTATATCGTCCAGAGTCGTCCAATCACTATTCTTTTCCCCATCCCTGAAGCGAATGATCAAGAAAATCACGTCTATGTATCTGTTGGCCATCAACAAATGATGACCGATCCCATGAAACCATTGGGGTTGTCTTTTTACCTGTTAACGACTCCTGCACCCATGCGTAAAGCTGGCGGAAGGTTGTTTGTTGATATCACACATATGCTGGCTTCGCCTGTCAGCAGAAAAACGATAATAGATACCTTGGGAAAATCCGATCCGCTAATAAAAGACGCACTCATGACCATCGTAGAACGAGAAGGTTTTATAAAATCGTCACCAGGAGGTAAAAAAGTAACGAGTACCAGTAAAAGCAATAAAGGTAAATCGTCTGAGGGTTTTCAAGCACAAATCGAAAATGATCCGACAATCGTTTCTGATTTGATTAAGAGTAGTCAAACATCGATAGAAGAGTTAAAGCATAACATCCAAACAAAATCAGGACCGGATTTATTTGATTTTATTACAGAAGATATCCAGCAATTAAAAAAGATTTTATTTGATCCACAAAGTTTGGGTGTGATTATGGCTGCTATGGATGCTTCAACATGGATCAATGAAAAAATGAACAACTGGTTAGATGAAAAAAACGTAGCAGATACGCTTTCTCAATCTGTACCAAACAATATTACTTCGGAAATGGGTCTGGCGCTATTGGATGTCGCCGATGTGATTCGCCCTTATCCAGAAGTAATTGATTATTTACAACATGTAAAAGATGATAACTTTTTGGATGACCTGGTTAAGTTTGATGGTGGACGGGAAGCCCAAGATGCAATAATAGCTTATCTTAACAAATACGGAATGCGTTGTGTCGGAGAAATCGATATTACTAAAATCCGCTGGAGCGAAAAACCAATTACTCTTGTCCCCGTGATTCTTAGTAATATCAAAACCTTTGAGCCTAATGCCAGCAAGCGGAAATTTGAGCAAGGGCGGCGTGTTGCTTTGAAAAAAGAACAAGAGTTATTAGATCGATTGAAGCAATTACCGGATGGTGAACAAAAAGCCAAAGAAACAAAACGAATGATTGACCTAATCCGGAATTTCAGCGGGTATAGGGAATATCCAAAATACGGCATGGTTAATCGCTACTTCCTTTATAAGCAGTCTTTACTGAAAGAAGCCGAACAACTCGTACAAGCGGGCGTCCTTCATGAAAAAGAAGATATATACTCTCTCACCTTTGTAGAACTTCGCGAAGTCGTACGCACAAATAAACTGGATTACCAGATTATCAGCAAACGAAAAGACGAGTACAAATTATATGAAAAACTAACTCCTCCACGTGTTATCACGTCTGATGGTGAAATCATTGCAGGTGAGTACAAACGAGAAAATCTCCCAGCCAAAGCGATTGTAGGTCTGCCTGTTTCTTCCGGCGTTATAGAGGGACGCGCTCGTGTGATCTTAAACATGGAAGATGCTGATTTAGAAGATGGAGATATATTAGTCACTTCCTTTACTGACCCTAGCTGGACACCAATGTTTGTATCCATAAAAGGCCTAGTCACCGAAGTTGGTGGACTGATGACCCATGGAGCAGTTATCGCACGTGAATATGGTTTACCAGCAGTTGTCGGAGTAGAAAATGCTACCAAACTGATAAAAGATGGGCAACGAATTCGAGTCCATGGAACAGAAGGGTATATCGAAATATTGTAATTGCTGAATACCTTACAGTATGAAAGATGTTATATTGAGATACTTTTCTTTTGTTATAGAATAATCATTTTTACGTTTTAAGGTTATTTGTTCAACTAACGGGTGCTTATGTTCAAGATCAGCTGCCGAAAGAGGCGGCTTTTTTTGTTCAACTAAAGGGGCAGGTTACTTGAAGAAGGATTTTTGAATCCAACTCCCGAATTGTTATTTTTACCCCAGTTTCAAAAGCGTATTGAGGTAAAAAGGAGGAAGTGATGATGATGCTAAAACAAATAGAAGAAGCGAAAAATAACAAACATTTGCTTGAAATATACAGGGATTTGAGTGATGTTGGAAAATTTAAGGCTGGTGGAGTGTTGAATGCAAATGAAGAATATACCATTTTAGCGGATATTTCGGCTGATGGTTTGTACGATGGTTTTTCCCTAATTTTAACGGAGAATATTTTTCAAATTAACAAAAATACACGGTATCTTAAAAACCTTGAAATATTATATGAAGCAAAAAAACAGAACCATTTTAGATATGATGTGGAGAATGAGGACTTAATTCAGGGTTTTTTTGAGGTTGCGAAAAAGCAAGAATTTGTTGTTATAGTAGAAATTTCAGAAGAAGCGACAATTCAAGGGCTTGTTAAAAGTATTGAAGATGATATTGTCGTTTTATCCGCCTTAACAAATGACGGAGTACTTGATGGTGAAACATATGTAAAAAAAGAAGATATAACTTGTATTGTCTGTGATAATCAAGAAGCAAATTGTTTAAAAATTTTATACTCTAAGATTAGCAAAGAATAGATAAAACCATTATTACGCAAAAGGAACACAAAGTTTGTGAAAAAATGTACTCATACTAAGGGGGGCAATGGTAAAAAGGCAGCGGACACTCCGTTGCCTTTTGCCAATCCATTTTTAAAAATACTTTCTATAAAATTCTCTTCTAAGGCTCCCACTTAACTGAGCATAAATCCTAGTGGTTTCGCTTTTCTCGTGCCCAAGTAAACTTTGAATTACATCAATTGGAGCACCATTGTTCAATAGGTGTGTGGCATAGCTATGGCGTAGTTGATGTGGATGAATCTTTTTGTTGATCCCTGCTCGACTTGATATTCTTTTAATGATGTACCTCATTTGTCCAATACTCATTCTATGTGGGTGCCGTTCAGTAACAAAAATAGCTGGGTCTTTATCCTGACGAAGTTCTAAGTATCGCTTGAGCCAGATTTCACACCGTATATTAAAGTAGACCTCCCTTTCCTTATTACCTTTTCCAAGCACAATGGCAGAATGATTTGACCAATTAATGCAATTTTTATCAAAAGAAACAATTTCACCTATTCTACAACCTGTCGAAAACATAAATTCGAATAATGCCTTTTCCATTGGAGTAAAACACGCTTCCCTCAGATGTTCAATTTCTCTCTCTGTTAAAAATTTTGGAATTCGTTTTCCTTGTTTGGGTTCTTTGATTTTGGCAGCTGGATTTTTGGTCATATGCCCTTCCTCGTGTGACCAACGAAGTATCGATTTAATAAATCGAATTCTATGAGCCAAACTTGAAGGTTTTAGGTGTTCACTGGATTTTGCTAAGTATCCTTTCAGCTGATCAGTCGTCAATGATTCAATATTCACATCGTTAAAGAATTGGATAAGTAGCTTAGCTTGGAGCCTATATGCTTTTAATGTCTGAGGAGAGAATCCTTCAATCCTTTTTTCTGATTCATAAAGTTCCCAGGCTTTTGAAAATAACAAAATAATTTCCTCCTTTTCGGTTAAATAAGAGGAATTATTGACTTGATTATTGAAATGGAAACGATAAATATTAAACTATCGGAGCAGTTTAGCTTAAGAAGGTTAATTAAAACAAGCAGAGAATTATTATATATATAAATATATAGGGAATGATTTTGATGAAGCAGCATATCTCAATTGAAGTTGATTTAGAAACTTTAGAAAACAGACAAAATGTTACTGGGAATATACATTTCGTTATTGATTACCATCGTTATTTTCCCGAAGAAGGATGGTCAGATTTTGTTGTTACTATATTAACCTGGTGGATAAATTCAATTAAAGGGTTAATTGTTTCAGAATTAGGAAAAACTTATGAGTTTGACTTTATGGATGGCACTCCAATTATTTTAGCTAAGAAGTTAGATAATGAAAATTTAGAATTACGCTTTTGTATAGATGAGGAAGCAAAACGCCGAGTTATTTTAACGGCAAATTGTTCAATTATAGAAGTTAGAGATTCAATCCTGTCTGTTTCAAAAAAAGTAATCAGATCATTTGAAAGAAAAAAGTGGAAAAGGGAAGGTATTGATGAGCTTAAGGACTTAGTTTTATCCTTAGAGCGATTCCCATTTCCTTATTAAGCTAAAGGCTGCTTTAATAAAAATCTAAGCTATAAGACTGATTAGCAACCAGTCGTGATAATATTGATTATTGAAATCGAAGGTTATTTCTTTCAAGTTTTCCTTACGGGAAAAAAGTGTTCCAAACAACAGTTAAAGCAAAAATATCTACAAGCGAAAGAATTAACCTGTGAGATAAAAGACCTCCCAAATGTGTTTTGTAGGCTTCACAATTTTGAACAACTTCCTTATGAGGGTGATATAAAGGTGGAGTTTGTTATTGATACTGATACCGATAGAATTTATTCACCTTCTTATTAAGCTAAAGGGTGCGTTGATCCAGGAAGGATTGAGGCACCTTTTTGTTGAAATCCTTATTGAACGAACGGGCAGGTTAGTTTAATAAAAATTAGTTAATATCGACTTCGACGAATTATAATTATAGTGTTAGTAAGTGTTTGTAAAAGGGGAATATAAAATGCCTGTTATTGAGCATCAACAATTTATTAAAGCACCTGTTGAAGTATGTTTTGACCTTGCAAGAAACGTAGATATTCATACTCAAACGACCTCTAAAACAAAGGAAAGAGCTGTTGGTGGAGTGACAGAAGGATTATTAGAACAGGGAGATACTGTTACCTGGGAAGCCATTCACTTTGGTATTAAACAAAGGTTGACAGCCAAAGTGACATTAATGGAAAAACCTCATAAGTTTGTAGATATTATGGTGAAGGGAGCTTTCCATTCCTTTGTTCATACCCATCAATTTATCGAAGAAGCAGGCGGAACCATAATGATAGATAAATTTCAGTATAAGTCACCATTCGGTCTAATTGGCGTTGTAGCCGACAAGTTGTTTTTGGAGAAGTATATGAGAGCATTTATTGTTTCTCGTGCAAAGGCACTGAAAAAGATTGCTGAAAATATGGATTAGCCTTCTTCAACAAACGGGTGCTGGTTTAGTTGAAGATCAGGGCTGTCGTTGCGGCAGCTTTTCTTATTGTGCTAAAGGGGCAGTTTACTTGAACAAGGATAATCATACTGTCTCATTGAGTTAAGAAGTATTTAATTAACAGTCAGGGTGGGGAAATTGAAAAAGTCAGTGGAAAATATTGTAGGTTGGACATCGAATTTTATTATATATTTGGCTTTGCTGCTTATTTTACCATTTTTATTTTATGAGATGTTTATGAATGTAGATGCATTTATAGAAGAAAATCATGTTCACCCAGCCATGCCTGTCCTTATGATTATGGGATTAGGGGTTGGACCAATAGTTTCGGCTTGGCTGTCAGCCGTTACTACAAAAAGAGTAAATAAACTTAATCGCCAGAAAAAAATTTTAATACTTTCGGTTCAATCTTTGTTAGCAATATCTATAGTCATCTTTATATCATATGGTTAAGTTAAGATTTATTTATAAGAGGATGATTAAAATGGAGTATCTATATAAAGTTGCCTGGTGTCCAATTTGCTCTCAGGGCTGGGTAGAGATAGTTAAGAATGTTAAAACCAAAGAACTGTTTTTAATGTGTGAGGAATGCCTTAGTGAATGGGAACATCCTAATAATGTTACTGTCAAAAGTGTAATATCGGAAATTAATGATAATCAAGTAACTACACCAACCCACGAAGAGATTCGAAGTGCCGACTGGGAAAGATATATTATTAATCGGTGATGTTTAATTTCAACTAACGGTGCAGATTTATAAAAAGATAAAGGAATCTATTGTGATTAATTCGAATTAGAGACGCTTTAAGGTGGTGCTTTTATGGGATTCGATGTTGTTTTATATAATCATGAGGACCGTAAACTTGGACTATTCGAAATAACAGAAGCTCTCCATAATGAAATGTTTAATTCAAAGAAAATGTGGCGAAGTTTTTCGGAACTTAGGACATTAAGCGATTATTATCTTACTGATGAAACATTTTCAGGAGAGAGGCTAAATAGCCTATTATCAGACCTAAATAATTACAAAACATTTATCTCTGTCAATAATCTAATCGACTATGAAGAATTAATTAAACAAATTTCAAGGTCAGATATCGGAAAAGTCCATATTTCTGGTGACTAAAAAATGGTACACCTTGTTAAACTAACGGGTGCTTATGTTCAAGATTAGCTGCCAAAACCAGGCGGCTTTTCTTAATTCCATAAAAGGGCAGGCTAGTGCAAGAATGTTATAATTTCGATGGGAAACTTTGGTTATTTAGGGAGGGAAAGAGATGTTTTTATGGAAAATGTATTTAATTACTTTTATTGAAATTATTTCATTTTTAATTATTGGTTTTTTATTAACTGATAATGTTCTTAAAAATGTATATGAAAGTGCTCGAATTAGTTTTACAGGGAACGTTTGGGTTGTATGGTTTGGTTTATCATTTATGCTTTTTGGAATATATACAATTGTACTCTCCTTTTTTGTTTCAAAAGAGAATCGGTTACTGAAGGATAGGTTAACCTCGAAAACTTTTTGGTTAATTGTTATTGCTTCTTTTTTCGGGGTTTTTGTTCCATTTTTTATCGGGGAAATTCCTTTTTAACTCTTTTACATACGGTGCTTGTGTTCAAGAACAGCTTCCATATCAAGCGGATTGTCAACTAACGGGGCAGGTTTGTTGAAGAAGGATATTTTCTGTTTTAAGCGAATTGGAATTACAAACAAACATTACACGAATACAGGTATTGAAATAACAGGAACATAGGAGGTATGAGATATGAAGATCAATAAAATAGATCATGTGAGTATAAACGTAAAAGATCTTTCAGAGGCTAAAGCGTTTTTTCTTGATTTAGGACTTGAAGTGCAAGCGGAATGGGAATTGGATGGAGAACAGTTGGACAGAATAGTTGGGCTTAATGATGTTAAAACGGCATGTGTAGGATTGGGGATGCCAGATGGTCAGGCATGGATAGAGCTAGTCAAATTTTATACGCCGTCAGATGAAAAAGATAATCAGCAACCATTTGCAAATACGCTGGGTATCCGACATATTTGCTTTGCTGTTGAAGATATTGAAGCTATTGTTGCAAAATTGAAAAAGAAAGGCACGGAAATCTTTAGTGAGATACAGCAATATGAAGAAAGTTATAGGTTATGCTACGTTCGTGGTCCAGAGGGAATTATTTTAGAGTTGGCGGAGAAAATCAGATAAATATTGAATGGGACTTTAAATGATTTAGACCTCCAACTTTAAAGATTTCTTCTTAAACTCTCGGGTGCGATGCTTCAATAACGAAGGATCGCTTTTTCTTATTCAAGTAACGGGGGTTAGTTGATTAATAAAAATGGGGAGTGGTATAAAATGAATATTTCTAAAAAAATCGAGGTTGAAAAGCTACACCATGATAGAAGTGAGTTGTTTGACAAAGACGTACTACATATCTTAAATGGCCAGGTTATGTATGAGGAGTTTAAAAATAACAGATTGATGGGTGATTCTGATTATGCTCCATTTAATGAAGCAATGTGTGTCAATGCGACTAATGACCAAATATTTGATAAAGAATTTATAAATATTCGAGCTGCAGGTCATCATGAACCAGTAGAGGGATATATTGAAAAGGTTATCGCTCCTTTAGCCAATCTTTTTAATAAAGAGTATGAATATATCGTATTATGGTTTGGTGAAACATGTTTTGTCAAATGAACCTACTTACCATACTTTCCTATCTTGAACAGTCAGGTTATGAGGGGAAAGTGTTCCTAAATAGTTTCAGAGAGGATGAATTTAAAGTTAATCAAACCAAATGATCAACGGCTTCCACTTTCCCCCTATTAATTCTAAAGTAGCTTCTACTGGATCATTTCTTTTTAAATTCATATGTTTATCTTCTTTCCATTTTTTATTTTCTATCAATAGTTTCCTAATGGGAACTATACCACTTTATAGTGCGTACTTACATTAAAAAATATGACATATTATAATCACTTAACAAACCTACAACAGCTTTTGGTATGTTGATCATGAATATTAATAAAGTCTGTCACATGGATAGCAAAGATCAAATTTAACATAAATAAAACTTACAAAATGGAGAGAGGAATTGATAAAATGAAAGCTCTAGTTGTTAAAAAATATGGAGAAAATGCTGAAATCGAACTTGAAACAAGAGATAAACCAACACCCAATCAAGGAGAGGCGTTAGTTAGAGTATATACTGCAGCATTAAATCCTCTTGACTTAACAGTTAAATCAGGTCATTTGCCATTTGCTAAAAACCCTCCACTTATTCTCGGAAATGAAGGGGCAGGAGTAGTAGAATATTCATCAAGGTTTCCTAAAGGATCAAAAGTGATTATCCAGGGTGGAGTACTGGGTGTTAGTAAAGACGGTACACACCAAGAGTTGATTGTTGTACCTGAAAACCAATTAGTTCCTCTTCCAGAGAACTTTAGCTTTGAAGAAGGAGCTGCCTTATCAGTTGCATTTTTAACTGCTTATTTAGCATTAACCTATTCTGGTGAAATCACAAAAGATGAATGGGTTGGAGTAGCAGGGGCAACAGGGTCTGTTGGCTATGCAGCAATTCAACTTGCCAAAGCATTAGGTGCTAAACCAATTGCTATTGTGTCATCGGATGAGAAAGCAAGACAAGCCTCAACAGCACAACCAGAAGCGATTATTAATCTCTCACAAGATGGAATTGTCGAAGGCATTGCTCGCATCACAAATGGTCAGGGTATTAATGTAGCACTTGATCCAGTAGGTGGTAATGGAACAAATCTGTTCCTTCATTCTTTAGCACAAGCCGGTCGTCTTGTAAGTATTGGGTATGCAGCTGGTATGGAAACAACAATTAATCTGATGGATCTTTTAGCGAAAGCAACAAAGATTATTGGATTCAGCATTTACGGCATTCCTAAAGAGGTTATTCAATCAGCACTTCAACATATAATTCAGTTAGCTGAAGAAGGAAAAATTCGCCCAGTTATTGATTCAACGTTCCCTCTAGAACAATGGAGGCAAGCATTTTCACGTCTTACTTCACGAAAAGCAATTAGCAAAATCATTTTTACGATCTAATTAAGCAAAAGAATGTATGTAAAAAATCCATTACTAGTTAACACAAACAATCTTCCGGAACTAACACAACAGCAGAAATCATTAATGAGGAGAGTCCGGATTTTCAAGAAATAGTTATTCCAAAAAAAGGCGCATTAATTAAATAAGTATATAATTTAAATAAGGCTTTATATACAAGGTTTTATGCATTACCTGTATATAAAGCCTTGATTTCTATTCAAAAAACATACTGCCATAAACAACATTTTTTAATTGCCAAATTCAAGCTCTTATTTTACTATGGGGCAGGATAGTTGAAGAGAAGTTAAAAGTTGTTTGTTATATTGATAAGATAGATATTACTAATGAGTGGGTTTAACATATGATGAAACCAAAGTTTTGTCCTAATTGTGGAAAAGGACTAATTGATGAATTTTTTATCTTAAATCATTTACTAGCCTTGTTTTTAAAGAGGGAAAAAAGGATGAAGTTGTAGTCCCTGTACATGGGTGGGGAATAGATTGCTTTTACTGTAATTGGGGAGGAGAAATTCTACCTTATGATAACGAGTAGATTTGCTTCACATATTCTAATTTTTCGTTTATTAAAGTAACGGGAGCCTTGATTCGAGGAAGGGTTAACGGCTTTTTTGTAGAAGGTCTTATTGACCAAACATTTAATAAACAGTCAGGGTGGGAAAATTGAAAAAAGTAGCGACAAATATTGTAAGTTGCACATCAAATTTTATTATATATTGGGCTTTGCTGGTTATTTTACCAATGTTACTTTATGAAATTTTTATGGATGTAGATGAATATATAGATAAGCATCATGTTGACCCAGCCATGCCTGTCATGATGATTATGGGATTAGGGGTTGGACCAATAGCTGCGGCTTGGCTGTCAGCCGTTACTGTAAAAAGAGTAAATAAGCTTAATCGCCAGAAAAAATTTTTAATACTTTCGGTTCAATCTTTGTTAGCGATATCTGTAATCATCTTTATATTAAATGGTTAAATGAATACTTATTTATAACCACGGGTGCGATTTTATCCAGGAAGGATTGTCGCACTTTTTTGTTGAACTTATTGTACAAACGGGCAGGATTGTTGAATAAGAGTAATATGTTTTTTACTAAACTTAAAAAGAAATAAATGGTATGTCATATAAAACATTACAGTCACAGGTGGGGGATAGAATTAATGGGGAAAATTAATTATTCAATTGTGGATGTTTTTTCACAAGGAAAATATACAGGAAATCAACTTGCTGTTTTTAAGAATGCTGAAAACCTTTCAGATAATAAAATGCAACAAATAGCCAAGGAGATTAATTATTCAGAGACTACTTTTATTTTATCAGATACAAAAAAAAATGATGGTTATGATGTTCGTATTTTTACACCTAATGAAGAGGTTCCTTTTGCTGGACACCCGACTTTAGGAACAGCATATATAATTAAAAATGAAATAATAGGGGAACAAATAGAAAAACTTATTTTAAATTTTAAAGCTGGACAGATTCCCGTATCGTTCGATAAACAAGAACAAATAATTTGGATGGAACAAAATAAACCCACATTTGGGCGTATTTTAGATACGAATAAGGTTTCTGATGTTTTAAATTTAAATAAAGATTACATAGATGATAGATTTCCTATCCAGGAGGTTTCAACAGGACTTCCTGTGATTGTTGCCCCTTTAAAATCTTTAGAAGCAATTAAAAAAGTTAGAATAAATAAAGAAAAATACTTTGAGTTAATTGAGCATACTGATGCAAAAGCAATTATGGTCTTCTCTCCTGAAACATATAGTGTCGATAATAATTTAAACGTTCGAGACTTTGCAGATTATTTTGGTATTCCAGAAGATGCAGCTACTGGAAGTTCCAATGGATGTTTAGCTTCTTACTTAGTTAAATATCGGTATTTTGATAAAAGTGAAATTAATATTCGTGTAGAACAAGGATATGAAATTAAAAGACCATCTTTATTGTTTTTAAAGGCAAGTGATGAAAACGGAGAAATCATAGTATATGTAGGAGGAAAGGTAGAAAAAGTTGCTCAGGGCGAATGGTTTCTATAATAAATAATCTTCCTTTTTCATTTAGCGAGTGCGATTTTTTCAAGATGAGGCTCGCTTTTTTCTTATTCCAACTATTAGATTGTGAAATATTGTACTTAAACTATTGGGTACTTTAGTTCAACAAGACATAGTAATTAAGATCTTCAACAATCGGGCGCTATCCTGGAACAAGGATTTAGCGCTCATTTTCGTTAGAGGGCCAGACTCTTGAATAACAATTTAAAACAAAATGGATATTAATGTTAAAATATAGAAAGGGTTGTAAGACTTGTGCTTAACTAACGGTAACCTAATCAAGTAAAGGGTAGCTATTGGAGGGAGAGTAATGGCAAGGTTTATTGACGATTTAGTTGGGGCAATCTATGATTTCTGCAAGTTTATTTTCAAAAGTGTATGTTACCTATTTGCAGGGATGTTAATTGTAGGAGTCCCACTTTATCTAATTACTTTAGCGTTTAAAATGTTTAATTAATGGGCGCGCTTGTCCAACAAGAAGCGCCAGTCTTTATGAATAGGGTGGTATTGTTAAGCAATTAAACTTTAAGATGGTAAAACATGATTTTGGTTGAACTCTTTATAAAGGATGGGGGCTATGGACTTTACAGTTATTAAAAAGGTTAGGACTAACAACTTTAATGACGATCGTATAATGCAAAAGATTTCAGATATGTGGAAAGGGGCTTCCACCGAATTATCAAACCATGAAGGTATTACATACGGTTTGTACCATGAATATGATTCTGATTATAAAGGGGATTATACGTTATGTGTTGCTATTGATGGCAAAAATAAACCTTCAATAGTCATACCTGATGATACAAAATATGAAAAATTTACAGTTAATACTGACGAAGAACAAGGCATTTTTAATACATGGAATGAAATTTGGAATAAAGAAGAAGAGGGCAAACTAAAAAGAGTATACACCTATGATCTCGAAAAGTATTACCCAGATGGAAATATTGATATTTGTATTGCTGTTAAGGAAAAATAACTTTATTCAACTAAAGGGCGCGATTGTTTAATAAAGGGCTTCTTGTGCTAACGAGCAGCCTCTTTAATAGAATGGTACTAAAAAAATTTAAGATGAGGTGTTTACTTTGAGAGTTTTAACACAGAGACAGTTAGATTAATTATTAGACCATATATTACGGAAGATTACTATTTCAAGGTGGTCTGAGTGAACTTTTTTTTCTGTTCATTTAAAATGCCAAATCGTTTTGTTGAATAGCTGAAAGCGTTATATTAATCCATTTTTAAATATTGCACAAAACGAAACTATTTAATAAAAGGGGGGACTTATTTAACTTCCCTTAAACCCTTCCCTTCAAGAATCTCTTGAATACCTTCTTCACAAACTCCATATAAACGCCAGGAACAAGTTTCACACACAGTTTGAATATCGGAGGGGACTACATACTTTTGGATGTGCGACTCAATGTCCTCCCATTTCAGAATTTGCCCTATTTTAAGCTCCATTTTCTCTAAAATAGCGGAATCTCTTTCATAAATATTGTCGTGTTGGCAGTGGTATTCCCCAGAGTTGGGGTACTTTTCACACAGCTGATCAGGTCCCTTTACAAGCTGAATCCACGTCTTGGAGTTGTTTCTCAAGGTTTGATGCAAACGTGTCATATTTTCCACGTATTCTTTGGAATAGCCCATTCCCCGATATCCCAGAAGGCAAAAAAGATGATGACCTCGTAGCTTATACATAAATTTCCCCCAGTTCGACAGGTTCGCTCACATTTAAATGTTAACTTAAAAATGAAATAGGTTAACACACTTATTCATCATAACATATAACCTTCCTAGGTTCTATTGTTGGAAAGGGATTTTGAGTTGCGGCAGCTACCAGCTTGTCTGCCTGGCTGTTTCCGCATTTTTGTGAACAACTTTTACATAACTCTTTTATTTTATTAGCGATGTTTTCTTTGCCTGCTTCCAAGATTCTATTGAAGTAGGAAATGCTTGTAAAGTTAATAAAGAAATACTAGATTATAAAGCTCCAAAAAACACGGCTGGCCTTATATACGAACGGGCGCTTTAATGGAGCAGCGAAAAAAGCCTAATTTCTAATTTTTAATTCTGAGAGATTGGGCTTTTTAATATTGGAATTTTTTAAAGTTGTAAATTCGCATTTCCTGTCGATACCCAGAAAGGGCACAAAAGTCGAGTACGCTTCCCCTGCTCTTGACAAACAGGCCGTTTGCTGTTAAGCTTGCCGCAACCTCTACCATTGCATCCTTTGGAAGATTGTCAATAATCCCATCATTCTTTAAGATGACAATAAAATTATCACTTTTGTTATAGGCAATCGATTCAGCAACGATTAAAATAAACTCCCCATGAGCATCGTTATGAACAACATGAGACTCTTTAGAAGTACCCGCTTCAATCACTCGTTTACATTCTTCAAATACTCTCTTTTCTCTGCCTTCCATTACTTCATTCGCACGTGTATGTTCAGGATTCAACTTCTTAAGAACTTTATCTGGGTATAAATAATATTGTAAGTACGTATTAGGCAAGTAATCAGGAAAATCTCGAGGGTCGTACCAATCCCCAGCAAAAGACCTGCTGCAGGCAATAAAGAAATAATAACCATAAATGATTTCCCTACACGCTGGAAGAGATCAAAGTTAAAGAATTTTTTCATATATTTTCTCCTCGTTTCCATCAAAGTGTTCCAAAAATAAAAAATGAAAGCGCATAATATATTACCATTAAAAAAATAGTAGAGAGAACTTACTTAATGGTCGGAAGAACTCCCTACTATGAAAAAAACAAATTAATTTAACTCTGGCCAATACTCTTTATTTGCTTCAATGAGGGCGTCCAAAACTTCCCTGGCTTTCCCGGCTGAAACAATTGTACGGTTTAACGTCAACGCTTGCAGTGCTTTCTGGTAGGACCCTTCCAAATACGCCTCTACTGTTAGTTTTTCATAGGCAAATTGCCCCTCAATCAATCCTTTATGGAAGGTTGGGATCACCTTATTTGATAGAATATATGCCATTTCTTGAAGGTGGAGCTTGGCAAACCTTCGCATCGTTAATGAAAGGTGCCGGAAGTGCAATCTTTAAGAACCTAGGAATCTTGTTTGCTATCGGTATTGCGGGCAGCTGGACAGGAGGAAAAGCTGGAGCCAGCATAGCGGCTTTTGTAGGTTATGTTGTCATGCATACGGTAATAGGCATTGTATTGGGAATCACTCCTGAAACAGCATCACAGCCTGGTTACACGACAGAGCTTGGAATCCCAACTTTACAAGTGGGTGTTTTTGGCGGAATCTTAATGGGCTTTGTAGCAGCAGCACTGTATAAAAAGTATCATGAATTCAAAATGCCTGAAATGCTATCATTCTTCGGAGGCACAAGATTTGTCCCGATTGTGACCGCAGGTGTTTCAATCATCATGGCGTTAATTTTGGCATTTGTTTGGCCACATGTACAAGATTTTATTTTTGCTATTGGAAACGCGCTTGCAGGGGAGCACACTCCTCCATTCTATATGTTTATATATGGATTAGTTGAACGTGCTTTGATTCCTTTTGGATTGCACCATATTTTCTATATCCCAATTCGTTTTTCAGAGGTTGGGGGATCATATACGACTCTTGCCGGTTCAATCGTTTCTGGAGATACAGCAATGTATATGGCTCAATTGGCGGATAAACAAGTTAATTCAGGTATTGAATTACAGCTGGTCGTTTCATGGCAGGTAAATTCCCGTTCATTTTGTTTGGGCTTCCGGCAGTTGCATTGGCTATGTACCATATGGCCAAGCCTCATAAAGTTAAGTCCTTTACATGATTCAGATTAAAAATCCTTTTTGCTTTATATCTATTGTAAGAGCTAAATAATTCGACTATCATCGAAATATGGAATACATTATTAAGGGGGAGTTAGATGAGGTCTGGTCCAGACGCTTCAACGATTGCTTCATTAATAAGCGATCCATCACGTGCAGCCATATTAACAGTACTCATGGATGGAAGAAGCCATCCAGCAGGAGATTTGGCTTATGCAGCAAACATAAAGCCACAAACTGCAAGCTTTCATTTAGCGAAGATGCTTGAAGTGAATGTGGTTTCTCTAGAGAAACAAGGAAGGCATCGATATTATCGAATTGAAAATATTGAAATAGCAAAAGCCCTTGAAACGTTGCTAGCTATTTCACCTCAACCAAAGGTAAAATCATTCAAACAAGTAACGGAAAATGAGAACTTACGTTTTGCACGTACTTGTTATGACCATCTCGCTGGAAAACTCGGAGTAAAACTTATGGACGCTCTAGTAGATAAGGGATACATCATTGAGGAAAGTAATGAAATTTTGATTACGAAGGAAGGTGAGATATTCTTAGAGTTATTTGATATCCCCTTAGATATCGTAAGAAAAAAACGTCGTTCATTCGTTCATAAATGCTTAGATTGGAGTGAAAGGCGCCATCACCTTGCCGGTGCATTAGGTCATGAACTTTTTGAACGCTTTTTCGAATTACAATGGATCGAACGAATGGAAAAAACAAGAGCGATAAGAATAACTTCTGCAGGTAGAAAAGGGCTTAATGAACTTTTATCAATAACATTATAATAAGTGTTAATTTAATACGTATGTAGAAAACTGATCTTCAGCAATCAGGCGCGTTTACCGAGCAACGAGTCTTTTTGTATTGGGCCAGCATTGTAAAGTAAGTTGTACAACTAACTCTGAGGTTAGAGAAGGATTTCACGAAACTTAAATAGAATTTCTCACTAATACTTTTAAAAGGTTTATTGGATAGATTCTCTTTATTTTATAAGTAATAAGATATATTAATGAATGCTAATGAGATCAAAAAAAGTTCTCCTATTGATTCTTTCCTAGAGGAACATTCTAAATTCCGCTTTCTGAAATGAGGAAAGCGTCTTTTTTTATGAAAAGAGCCAGATTGCGGAATAAAGGGGAGGATTAGTCCTTCGGTAATATACTTAGTCCAAGTTTTCGAAGGGATGCTTCTAAAGAACCCAAGGATTAAAATAAATTCCCCTATAGAAATCCTATTATTCTATTGCTTTCAACAAAATAGGTGGATGAAAAAACTTCAGGAAAAAAGGATATAAAGAATATTGTGTAGAATAGAGATTTTGTAGAAAGCGGATAAAAGAAAACAAATTAAATGATTTCTGATCGTTCTAAAACTTTTTCAATTTTAAAAATAGAGTGGAGTGAGCTAATGGAAAATAATCGGGCAAAGAAAATGTACGATTACCACGTTTGGGCTAACCAGAAAGTGATCCAACACTTGAAGCAACTACCTGATAGAATTTATAACGAGACAGTTAATAGTGTTTTCTCATCGATTTCAGATGTGCTGATTCACCTATTTGCAACAGACATTACTTGGTTGGAGACGATGAAAGGAAGTAGCTTTCACGATACTGTTAAAGAAGTTGAGCGTCGAAAGTCAGAAGCATCAGGAGCGTCTATAGAAGAACTTGAAGTGTTCTATGATTCGCTTTCAAAGGAATTTTACAGTTTTTTTGCAGAGCAGAAGGATCTAGAACGAGTCATCATTACAGAGCACCCTCAATATGGTCGCTGTGAGTTCATACTTGCAGATCTCATTCATCATGTAGTCAATCATGGAACCTACCATCGCGGAAATGTGACAGCGATGCTGCGTCAACAAGGTGAACGAGGCATACCTACGGATTATGTATATTTTCTTTTTGAATGCTAGCGTTTTGTGAATATGCCAGAAAAGGCCTATTGTTTAATAAGCGTCTCATTTCTGATTCACCTAAAGGGTGTAAGAGTTGAATGAACGGAGCTTTCATTTTGGCAGCTTTTTTTGCACTATCGGGGTAGTTTAATTTAAGAAGGACTAAAGTGAAACTTCAATTATCATTAAAAGCTATTAAGACTATATTGAACTAACGAGTGTTTGAGTGTAAGAAAGGGGGTTGCTGTGGAGATTCCTTTCTTTATAGAGGCAGTTTATAGATTAAGTATTTATTGCTCATACAAAAAGAAAAGCCAATTTTCTCTCTTGTGAAATTTGGCTTTTCTTTTTAAAATTTTCGTTAGCTTTGATGGGTTAATTCTATTTCTTGATTTTGAACAGCCATTCCTTTATCCATTCACTAATCGATTTTAAAACAAGCTCCACAAAAGCCTTTACTGCTGGAGATAACCACTTTTTCTTTTTGATCAGCATATGAGAATAAATGGGTTCGAATTTTTCAGAATGCGGTAAGATTTTTAGCTTGCCACTCTCAACATCTTCTTTAACTGTAATGTAAGGCAAGGCACAAAATCCAAGTCCAGTCATTACAATCTTTTTGATTGCCTCTATACTCCATAGCTCCATTGTTTGAAAGCCAAACCAGGCAGCTGTTTCTTTCTGTAGCCAAGAACCTATTTTCGGGTATAATCCTGGCAATCATTTGCTCCGTAACAAACATCTGAATGACTCCCGCAATCAATCCACCTATCAGTACAAAAGGCAATGCTTCAATTAAAATACTAATAAAGATTGAGTTCATCAGAAATTTAAAAAGGCTTCAGCAGCTATGCTGGAGCCTTTATCTCTACCTTCATTGCAGGAACTTCTATTCTCCCGATATACTGCTATCCTTAATATTTCCCAGTAATTTGTAAATTGCCAGATCTATGTTGGAATGATTCTCTAAGTCAAGCCATTTTTCTGGAATGAGTACATAGGAGCAGTTATTACTATTTAGATAACTAAAAATAATCTGAGCTTCATCAATTTCATTTCTGCTTACATCTATGGAAGGATGATCCTTATTATTTTTGAAATAAGTTGTAATGTTCGTTTTGATCATTTCAGCAAGTTGAACAATATGGTTTTCCAGTGAATAGCTGCGGCTAAAAAGAACCTTTGTCCTCTTTATGAGGAAAAGTTTAATAGTGGAATCATTTAATTTTTCTATGACTGTAATATTATTGTTTTCTTCGGTGAATTCAATCACTTTTTCTTTATATAACAATGAGTTTACGGCTTTAATATAATCTCTATATTTTGAAGCAGCTTCAAAATCATATTTCTCAGAAGCTGTTAACATCATTTGCCTCATTTCTTCGAGCAGCCACATGTCAGTACCGTTAAGAAAAGCGATAAATTTGTCTATTCGTTCATTGTACTGTTGGATCGCGGAACCGCCAAGACAAATACCATTGCACAATCCTAAAGAAACATTTAAGCAAGCAGTGCCCTTTTTGTAAGGATTGCTGCAGTTTATTTTATAGCATTCCTTTACCCCTTGGATGGCTTTTTCCACATTGTTCTTGCTTGGAAATGGACCAAAGTAAAGTTTTCCGTCATTTTCAATAGGACTATAAGTCATTTCGATCGTACGATATTCTTCCTCCATGGTAATCCCTATATAGGCAAAGGACTTGGGGCTTTTCATCATCCGATTATAGATCGGCTTTAAATCTTTAATTAATTTACATTCCAGCAAAAATGCCTCGAATTCCGTATCTGTAAGGATAAAGTCAAAATCCTTTAAGTGTTTGATAAGCTTTTTTACCTTTGGAGAATGACTTTTGGATTGACGGAAATAGGATTGAACTCGATTCTTTAGATTTTTTGCCTTTCCCACATAAATGATTTGGCCAAGGGATTCTTTCATAAGATAAACACCCGGGGATAATGGCAGGTTTTTTACCTTTTCCAGCTGGTAAATTTTCATTCATCCTTTACTAGATTATAGTTATCTAGTATTTTACCACGAAATTGAATGAGTCGAAAATCGATGTGATTTTCTTTAGTTTAATCCATGTTTCTCGGCCATTACTTTACAAAATGGCGGATTCTACATTTCTCCACGATTAAAAAAAATGGTGAAAATTTCACTTTATTTTTTTGAGATGATTAATATTGCTCGATTGATTTATAAACGGACTATTAAATAACAGTAATCACAAACGAAATAAAATAAGGAATAACAAAGAGTTTATTTACTTATTCTTTTTTACCTTTCTTTAATGCTCCCAAGGATGAATATTCCCAAGAATTTTAATTAGATTAAGGAGGAAAAACAAAGGAGGAATACTGAATGACAAAGCAAAATCGATCTGCCATTGACCAGGCTCGCAGCAGTTCAAAACGAGGGGATGAAGCAGCGGGCGAAACAGCAATAAATGCGATTGATACAATAGAAGATATTGGAAAAGCAGCAGCAGATCGTATTTCCGACGCAATAAGAGATGTAACTGCAAGATAATAAAAGGTTTTCCCAAGAAAAAAGAGATTCTTTAAGGAATAAGATCGTCAAAAGACGGTCTTATTTTAACTCAGTAAATTCTCAGCCTTTTAGCATCATTTTTATCTTCAAATGCTTATCCTCCGCAATCCCATTAAAACCGATTTAGATCGAGTAATATTAGATGTACACACACTTATTTTTAAATAAATCCACGTTTGTCCATTACGATATAAACCGCTTGGGCATACAATGTATTACTGCTGAAATTAGGGAGGTGATACATTATGTCAGACGGTCATCGTTCAAATTTTGCTTTAATCGTGGTGCTTTTCATTCTTTTAATTATTGTCGGTACATCCTTCGTAAGGGGGTACTACTAATTATTAGGAAAGAGCAAACAAATAAGCTCGCCTTCCTTTACTCAAAGAAGCGTCCATGGGCGCTTCTTTTTTCTTTTTTTAAATGATTTTTAAGCAATGTCTAGAGCTGGTTTAAATATAGGTCGGCTACACATTCGATGCAATAAACATTTTTTCGTTCTGCATGGTTAAATGAACCCCGATAAATCTGGGTGTTTGAATCAGGAACATTACCCCGGCATAGCACATATTTTGATGAGGAGAATGTTAGAAATATTGAATATTTAATTACTGTTGATTTCTGATGTTCTACTTATGCCCCTTTCATGTTGCTGGCACATCATATTAAAAAATACGGAGGTATGAACATGAATGATTTTCAAAGAGAACTTCAAATGTTGAATGTTGGTGATTTCCATGCGAACGAGGCGGTTCCTTGGGATCAAAACCAGTACTATACTGATCAGGCACGGCAATGCGGCGGTTTTGGGTTTGGTTTTAGCTGCTTTTTCTTTTGCTTCAGCTGCTTTTTCAATTGTTTCAATTGTTTTCGCTGCCATAACTGTTTTCGCTGCCATAACTGTTTTAACTGCGGGGGACGCTGTGGTCATCGTTGCGGAGGCCGCTGCGGCGGATAATAACACTGGTTCAATAAAGCCACCCTGGTTGAATAAACAAAAGGGAAGTCCCTGCAACTGCATGCAGGGGCTTTTCTTCTAAAGGGCAGACATATGAGACAAATCTTGGTACATAGGATTATAGAGAAAGCAATGTTTTAGAAATAGGAACAGTTTATTGGGTAAGGAGGAGCGGAATGAAAAATTTGACCTCTTCTATGCGGCTGAAGGTGAAAAGGGACACGTTTTTTCTCCCTGATCCAAAGAATGGTGTGTATTTTCGGAACAATGTAAGCTCCTTCCAAATGGAAGGCAGTATGATCGATCAGTGGGTTCAAAAGCTGATCCCGATGTTTAATGGTGAATATACGTTGGGGGATTTGACAGTCGGTTTGCCGGGTCCACATAGGGATCGGGTGTTTGAAATTGCAGAAGTGCTGTATCGAAATGGCTTTGTTCGGGATGTAAGCCAAGACCATCCGCATCAATTGCAAGAACATGTTCTTAAAAAGTTTGCTTCTCAAATCGAATTCTTGGAAAGTTTCGGCGATTCGGGCGCATCCCGATTTCAGGCCTATCGTCAGGCAAAAGTGTTGGCAGTAGGATCGGGCCCTTTTTTTGTTTCGCTGGTTTCTTCACTGCTTGAGTCCGGATTGCCTAAGGTTCATATGCTCATTACGGATCCGGAATCTACTAATCGACAGCGGTTGAAGGATATTATGGAACATGCCCGTCAATCAGACCCCGAGGTCTCAGTTGAGGAGGTACCCCATCAGAAAGAAGAAGATCATTCATGGGAGGAAATTATTCAGCCGTATGATTCCATTTTATATGTGTCGGATACGGGCGGCATAGAGGAACTGCGTGTTATTCATGCCGTTTGCAGGGAAGAGAAGAAGATATTCCTTCCTGCTATATTCCACAAACAGGTTGGTCTGGCAGGTCCGCTGGTGCATCCGGAATCAGAAGGGTGCTGGGAGTCTGCGTGGCACCGCATCCATCAATCTGCGTTTTGCGAAGACAAGCAATTACACACCTTCTCCTCCACAGCAGGAGCAATGTTGGCGAATTTGATCGTGTTTGAACTGTTTAAAGAGGTTACAGGAATAACCAGTGCGGAACAAAGAAATCAGTTCTTCCTGCTTAATCTGGATACGTTGGAAGGGAATTGGCATTCATTCTTGCCTCACCCAAGATTGACCGGAAATGCAGCTGTGGAATGGATTCAAGATGTTGATCTGAGGATCGAACAAAGTTCGAGCAGAAGTGAGCCGAACAGTTTGTTTCTTTTCTTTAGCCAATTGACATCCAAAGAATCAGGGATTTTTCATAAATGGGAGGAGGGAGATTTAAAGCAGCTACCATTAGCGCAGTGCGATGTTCAGGCAGTCGACCCGTTGTCCAAGGGTCCGACAGAGCTGCTGCCAAACATTATCTGTACAGATTTGAGGCATAAGGAGGCACGCCGGGAAGCGGGTCTGACCGGGATAGAAGCGTATGTGTCACGGATGGCTGGTCAGCTCGTTACCGATCTGCTTCCACATCATCAAATAGAGGGTAATATACCAGATCCTCAATTTTTTGGTATTGGAGCAGGGGAAACGTTTGTGGAGGGTATTTACCGCGGATTGGAAAGGTGTTTAGACGAGGAACTGGCTAAGCGTCATGCGGATCAGAATTCTGTCACTCAGGTGCATTTGAGTGCAGTAGACGATGAACGCTGCCGGTTTTATTTGGAGGCATTGACCACGATGGCGGGAACACCGAAAATCTGTATGGGCGAAGAAGTGTCCGGCTTCCCTCTGGTCTGGGTTGGTACGAACGATCGCTGGTATGGCAGTGCAGGCTTTAATGGAACAATAGCGCTCCGGAAAGCGCTGCAGCACGCACTCATCCAGGCACAAAACCAAACGAGCAGACATAAACCAACAGCCTTGGAGGTATCATCTGTGCTTCTGGAAGAAAAGGAGCAGCTAAACCTTGTCATTCCTCCTTGTGAAGAGACGGAACAATCCCAGGTTTTACAGACTGCAATACAGGTGTTGGAACGGAACAGCAAGCAGCTCTTAGTCTGCGAATTTTCGGTTGAACCCTTTTTGAAAGAGCATCTGGCAGGGGTGTTTGGGGTGCTGTTAAGAGAGGAGGAATCTCAGTGAGTGCTGTCGTGGTAGTTGTCGGAGAAGGACTGCTGGCGGACAGCGTGTGCAAAGAACTGCCTGCCAAATATAGGATCATTCGCTATAAAAATTTCGAGCCAGGCCTGCCTGAAGGAACTGATTTGGTCTTGGTGCTGCACGATGCCTGGTTTCCTGCTGTCCATAAAAAGGCAGAAGAGGTGTCACGATCATCCGGTATTCCTTGGTTAAGGGGCTTTGTTTCCTTTGGCGAGGGTGTGGTTGGTCCGCTGGTTCACCCGGGGACGCCGGGGTGCTCACAGTGTGCGGACATGCGAAAACTCTTTGCAGGGCGTGACCGCAGAGAGATGTGGGAACTGCAGCAGAGACTGGCAGAGAACGGTCGTATGATACGGGACTCATGGGCATCGCGCTCGGGACTATTACAGATGGCTTACCTGCTCGTGTCGGAAGTGCACAGGGTGTTGGAGGGCAGCTTGGACGACTTGGAAGGTAGGGTGTTTTTGATCAACCTGAAGACACTTCAGAACTCTTGCCACAAAATCTTACCGGATTCATTGTGTCCGGTCTGCAGTCCGTTACCTGAAGATTCACAGGCAGCTGCCCGTATTTCAATAAAGCCTAGTCCAAAAGTTAACCCCAACAGTTACCGCTGCCGTTCCATGGATGAATTAAATACATTTCTCGTCAAAGATTATCTGGATCCCCGGACTGGTTTATTGAATGGTAAAATGTATGATTTCACACCTCCGTTTGCGGATGTAATTGTAAACCTGCCGTTGTTTTCAGGGGACGAAGGGGTAGCAGGCCGGACCCATTCATATAAGGTAAGCGAGTTGACTGCGATTCTGGAGGGTCTTGAGCGATCCTGCGGTATGGCACCCCGTGGAAAACGGACTGTAGTCTATGACAGTTTCCGCAACCTGGAAGATCGGGCCCTTAATCCTGTTAAAGTAGGTGTGCATGCGGATGAACAGTATGCACGGCCGGGTTTTCCATTTAAAAAGTTTGATCCTGATATCCCAATGAATTGGGTATGGGGCTATTCGTTTTTGCAGGAGCGTCCTATTCTGGTTCCTGAGCTGCTTGCTTATTACAGCTTGGGCTGCGGGCAGGGGTTTGTCTATGAAACCTCCAACGGATGTGCACTAGGCGGAAGCTTGGAGGAGGCTATTTTCTACGGTATTTTAGAAGTGGTGGAGCGTGATTCGTTCCTGATGACTTGGTACGGCAAGCTAAGCCTTCCGCGTCTTGATCCTTATTCCTCAAATGACCAGGAATTGAAGTTAATGATTGATCGGGTGAGGACGGTAGCGGGATACGATCTGTATATCTATAACGCGACAATGGAGCACGGCATTCCAAGTATTTGGGCGATGGCGAAAAACAGGAAGCAAAAGGGATTGAATATCATTTGTGCGGCAGGAGCCCATCCTGACCCGGTACGGGCGGTAAAAAGCGCGGTTCACGAGTTAGCTGGGATGATGATGACACTTGACGACAAATTGGAAGCGAACCAGGAGGAATTTTTGCGAATGCTGCAAGATTCTTCCCTCGTCAGGAAAATGGATGATCATGGGATGCTCTACGGTCTACCGCAAGCGGAAGAGCGCTTAAAGTTCTTGCTGGATGAAAATGGTCCGCTCCAAACGTTTTCCGAGGCATTCAAGTGGGAGGGGAGACATGCAGACCTGACAGATGATCTGCAGGACATTCTTCAAGTGTTACACGGAGTGAACCTTGATGTTATTGTGGTGGATCAGACCACACCGGAAGTTAAACGGAACGGACTACATTGTGTTAAAGTGCTGATCCCAGGGATGGTGCCTATGACATTCGGACATCACCTAACACGCGTCGCAGGGATTGAGAGGGTGTTAAGGGTCCCAATGGAACTCGGGTATGCAAAAGAACCGCTTGCATTTGAGCAGCTTAATCCATATCCGCACCCATTTCCATAAGCGCTGACTGGGAGGTAAAAGGATGAGTCTAGAGACATTTCTGCACAATTTGCATTTTGATATTGATCAAATAAGTTCATCAGATTGGGAAGTGGATTGGGAAGATGCGCCGCTTGCGTATAAGCTTTACCGCGGCTTGCCAGTTGTTCCCCTTTCGCTGGAAGTACCCCTTTCTCTTAAAGAATGGGAGGCACCGGCAAAGCCTGACCTTCGGAGAATCGGTCATTTTCTCTGGTATGTATTTGGCCTTAATCAATTTTGCCAGTCAGCCTCTACAATTGGTTCCAATGAACAAGCGGATAACATTATGCAGTCGTTTCGGCGTACTGTTCCTTCTGGCGGAGCGTTGTATCCCAACGAATTATACATGTATCTGAAAATGGAGGATTTGCCGGAAGGGGTATACCATTATGATGTGCTTCACCACCGCCTGGTCTTGCTGCGTGAAGGCAATTTTGATTCATATATAGCCAGGGCTCTTGGCAATCGCTGTGATGTGTCTGCCTGTTTTGGTACTGTGTTTGTGACGACAATGTTTTGGAAAAATTTCTTTAAATACAATAATTTTGCTTATCGTCTGCAGGGCTTGGATGCAGGTGTGGTAATTGGACAATTATTGGAGGTGGCGAAGAGGTTTGGTTTTGCTGCGGGGGTGTACTATCAATTTCTTGATCGTGCCTTCAACCATCTCCTTGGACTGCCTGAACAGGAGGAGAGCGTTTATGCCGTTATCCCGCTTTCGGTTGAACCCACCAGCTGGTTTACGAACAGAAGCGGCATAGACGGGATGGTCTCTGCCTCTGAATTGTGCCAGGAAGTGACATCGATTCAGAATAATTTCTGCGTCAGGTCACTTAATGTGAAAGAATTTCCGATGTTAACCAATATAAATAAGGCGTCCATGCTGGAATCAACGCGATCGTTTCAGCAAATGAAAGCTGAAGAGAGGCATTGTGAGGGGCAGGCGGTGGCTCTTCCTCATGTAAAAAGGATATCTTATGATCTGGCGTCAGTCTGCAGAAATCGGTATTCACCGGACATGGATTTCGTTTCAGGAAAGGTTAGCGGGCAGCAGCTTGCAGCTCTGCTGCAGGAGGCAACTGCTTCGTGCTTGTACCGAAACGATTTAGATGCGGCACTTGATAAGCGCAAGTCACGTGTCACGCTTTATGCCTGTTTGAATAATGTGGAAGGCATTCCGGATGGAGCTTATTATTATGACAGCGATACTCATTCGCTGCAGGAGCTAAATCCCGGAGATCATCGGCTTGTACTGCAATACGGAATGCCAGCTGGTAATGTAAATTTGTTTCAAGTCCCCCTATGCCTGCATGTTGCAGGGGATAAAGATTTCTATAAAACGGCACTTGGCTACAGAGGCTATCGTATCCAGCAAATGGAAGCGGGTATGCTTGTGCAGCGACTGCTTTTAGCGGCGACAGCCCTCGGGATGGGCGGGCATCCACTTCTCGGATTTGATGCGAAAACGTGTGATGAAATTTACAGGATGGAATCACAGGGAAAAACAAGCCTAATCCAAATCCCGATTGGCTTCTACCGAGCCCGTCCATGGTTGAGGGGAAATTTAATTAGCTAGGCAAGGCGATGATTCTGATAGAAGTAAAATTGGTATACAACTTTGATCAATTTAAAAATTATTTATAAGACTAATACCGACCGCAATGAGATACTCTCAATAAGAGGGTATCTCTTTTTCGCTTGTTTATCATTCTCCGCTTCTGAATAGAGAAGATCCTAGGCTTTGAGGACAGTTTCGATCTTCAGAAGGTTCCTCTAGCATAAAATAATTCCCCAGCAGCTCGGGCACATAATAGAAGTATCAGTACTTTTTTTCTTTTTCCGGTTTTATTTTGGCGAGTCATTCACCTCATAGGCCACTCGTATCCCAGATTCGATCGCTCCTTGAACCCATCCATGGGTAAGGGACGTATGCTCACCGGCAAAATGGACTCGCCCTTCAGGTGCTGCGATATTAGGATACAATTCGGTTTCCTGTCCTGGTTCAAAGAATGTAAATCCGCCGCAAGAATAAGGATTCTGGCCCCAGCTGAAGGAAGCCCCTGCAGCAAATTGGGTATACACTTGATTTCCGTAAATCTCCGCCAGGTTTTTTAGCGCATAGTGTATGCGCTCGTCCTTAGGCTGACTATCCCACGTTAGAGCTTCATCCGCCCATGTATAACTGGCTAAAACGATTGCAGGTCCGTTTTTCCCAATCCCGTGACTTGGAAGGAAGGTAAATCGAATCGGCAGGTCCGTAATGGTTTTCCCGCCAAGTTGGCCTTCTTTTTCCCAAAACCTGCTCTTAAACTCAATAGCAATTTTGGTTGCTGCCATATAATTAAGTTCGCGAATGGCTCTCCGTTTCAAATAGGAGAAAGAATGGAAGGGTTTGACGTCCACAAATCGCAAGGCTGAAAAAGGGATGGTCACGATAGCCAAGTCACCTGTTAAGGTAGAAGGCTCCTGGGAATGCTGATGAGTACTGTGGATGGCAACACCATTTGTATACTGAACGATTCCCGTCATTTTTTGATGGAGGCGAATATCTTCTTTTAATTGGGGCAGAAATGCCTTTGGCAATCGATCCATTCCGCCTGTTATTTCATAGTAACCACCTGGTGAAGTGAAAATGATTAACTCTCGTAAAACTTCAATAAAAGACATTCCCATGAATGCTTCCAAGTCAAGAAGCACCCCGATCATGTCGATTGCACCATCTGAAAAATAAGAGTTTAATAGATATCCAAGCGAGTATTTCCTATATTGTTTTTCCAGAATGGCCCAATTTCTGACCGGGTCCTGGTTAACGAAGTCAATAAAAGGCTGTACGACTGAAAGCAGAAGCTCTTCTGCCGATTTTCCTCTCTCATTTGGAGGAATGGGGAATTTTAAAATGCCTGGGTTGCGTTCAAACACGTCAAGACGCGTTTTGATGCCATTTGCGTAAAGAAGATCCATTGGAGTCCGGTTTATAAATACGTTGATGGGGAGCCTGAATTTTTTAATATATTCCAAAGTCAATGAATGGACATGGGGAATGCGCATGGGCCCTGCGTTGAAGTATAATCCATTGCTAAAAGGGGAGCGCATGGTATATACACGTCCGCCAATTCTCCCGTTCGCTTCAAGGATTGTGATTTTATGACCGGATTCCTTTAATAAAGAACCAGCAACTAGTCCTGCCATCCCTGCGCCGACAATGATAATGTGCTTGGGTGAGTGTGATTTTCCAAGACCATTTCTAATCTTATATAGCATTTGTCCAGTCGTTAATTCGAGTTTCTTGTTCCAGGTCATCTCTTCGCCCCTCTGCAATAGGAATCATTGCAGTATATTCATTTGAAGGGATCCCTATGTGTATGAGAGAGGTATTTATCGTTTTTTTAAACGCGATTGTTAAGGCGAATGCAGTGATTGATTTTTCTGTAGCCGAATGATGGTGGGATATAGGGACTGCTGTACTTATAGTGTGCCAGCAGTCCATTTAAGAGATGAATAATCCGCTTACGATAAATAATACGGACGCGATCACCCCGCCTATAGCCGAAACCTTTAATTTATACCGGGCATAGTCAACAAGATCCATATCCAGAATAGAAGCAGTCGTAATGGTGGTATCACCAAGCGGGGAAGTTAAGGCCCCAAATGCGCCGCTTGCAAAGACAGCACCAACTGTCAAAGGGATGGACGCTCCCGTTGAGACGGCCAGTGTAATTCCCAATGGCATGAACAGTCCCCAGGTTCCCCAAGAGGAACCAATAAAATAACCCACAACAGAACCAAGGACAAAAATAGCTGCAGGAGTCAAAAAGGCAGGCAAAAAGCTTCCCAGTGAGCTGCCGATAAACTCGGAAAAGCCAAGATCCTCTGCAGCCAGGGTCAGTGCCCAAATCAGAATGAGCAGGCTGATCGCCTCCATCATTTGATTGCCGCCATCGTAAAAATGATAAAGGATTTCGTTCATTTTCTCGCGTCTAAGTATGTAAAAAACAAACGTTAAAACCAGTGTGATAAAAACAGCCAGCAGCATGACAAAAGTGGCATCCGCCATGGAAAAAGCTTCAAAGATGGTCTTCGCTCCCTGATCTATGCCGTCCTGCCATAAAAGGTATAAAGACAGGGACAGAAGTAAAAAAACCGGAACTATTAAATGCCATGGCTGTGCTTTCACAAGGGATAATTCTTTCTTAATCCCCATGCGGTGAAATTCATGCTCTTGCTCTTCCAAATCCTTATGTACTTGTTTGTCTTTCTGGTCGGCTCTTTTAGGCGACCAAAACGTCTGTATAATCCCAATGAGCAGCATAATGATCGCATAAAAGTTAAACAAAATACTCAATAGGAATATTTCATAAGGAGACATTTCCAGGTTCAGTCCGCTTATGCCGCCTTCCACCAGCGACACCATGAACCCGACAAAAGCAGTCGCAACAGGAAGAAGCACAATCACGGACTCTGTGGATATATCAAGCGTCATGCCCACCTTTTGTTTAGAAAGGTTCATCTTTTTAATTAAAGATTTAATGATAGGTCCAATCATCATAATCCGAAACATCGGCATCATAAAGGTAAAGGGAAGGGTAATCCAAATAAAGCCGAGCAGCCCGCGTTCTGTTCGTATTCTGGTACCGGCCCATTCCGAAAAACCCTTTATGCCTCCAGCAATATTCATCATCCCGACAAGGCCGCCAAATAAATATAAAAACCCGATGATCTTGATATTGGTTTCATCGGAGAGGGTGGTAACAATGTACGAAACAGACTGTCTTGTTCCGGACAGTAAATCAGCTGATACAATGATGGAACCAATGAGAATGCCCACAACAAGCCCGGGCAGGATATTTTTTAGCCAGATGGACATAGCGATGACAATAATAAATGGTAAGAGAGAAAGCCATGTTTGATCCAAGATTCTGCCCTCCAATGAAAATGCCATTACTTATTTAGTATAGCCAAGGGAGTGTGGTCCATTCATGGATGGGTGGCAGTGAAAAGTCGATACGGTAATTTTTAGGATAGGCTCTGTTAAAGCTTATTGTTGTTTTTTAGCACCCTGTTGATTGGAGCGAAAGGCACGAGACTCCTGCGGGAGTGCGGATCAAAGGGAGACCCCGCAGGAGCAAAGCGACGAGGAGCGTCGGACCGCCCGCGGAAAGGGAGTGCCTGCAGCGGAAATCAACAGGCAAATTTAACAGAGCCAAAGGATAAAAATTCAAAGAGCAAAAAAGCGTTAAGCCAATAAGCAGCCGCCTAGCGAATCAAATAAAGGAACTTAACAATAACTCGAAGATCCCTCTTGATTCGTTATGCACGGTTAGCCAAACTTTTGATGATAATGGGACAAAGCCATAAGAGGAAAGATATACCGGTAGCTGTGATAATGGATGTAGAAGCTGCCCGCCATGGCTTGCCCTTTTGGATAGGCTGTTGTCCAATCATCTTTATCGAGTGAGCTCAGCAGATAATGAATCCCTTTTTGAATCGCTGGTGTCGGCTTGTCTTCAACTGCAATCAAAGCATCAACTGCCCATGAGGTGTCTGTTATGGTACTGGCATTCAAGGGTACGTATTGCTTATTGCTGTCGCTTCGGCAGGATTCCCCCCAGCCGCCATCCTGGTTTTGAATGCTCTTTAGCCAGTCTGCTGACTTCTGGATGGAAGGCTGTTCTGCTGGCAGGCCAGCGGCAATAAGGCCAGTGACAGCTGCCCATGCGCCATATATATAGCAAACTCCCCATCTGCCATACCACGAACCGTCCTGTTCCTGGTTTTCGAAAAGCCAGTTAATCGCCTTCTTAAAAGCAGGATGATCCTTTGGAAGATCTGTATAGTTCCCCAAAAACTCCAGGGTTCTTCCCGTCAGATCGGCTGAGGTCGGGTCACCAAAAATATATTCACCCTTTTCAATCGGCAGGAAATCGAGCCATGGATTCTGGGTATTCCGTTCAAATGAAGGCCAGCCGCCATCGTCATTCTGCATGGATAATAGCCAGCTTATGCCACGGTCCCAGGCATCCTGAAAGATTGGGCTGCCCTTCACGCTTCTGGCAATCGATCGTAAAGAAGCAGTCGTGTCGTCCACATCGGGGTTGACTGTATTGACATCGGAAAATCCCCATCCGCCCGGCAAGCTATTCGGATTATGAATGACCCAATCCCCAATCTGATCATGCTGACGCTTTAGCAAATAGGTGTTTGCCTTCTGAACAACTGGGTCTTCAGGGGAAACACCGGCCATTTGGAGAGTGGAGTTAATAAGGGACGTGTTCCACACACTGGCATCTGCATATTGCATATGCGGGAGGCCGTCTATATCTGTCTGAAGCGATTTCAGCCCATTCACGGCATTTTTTATAATGGGGTCATTCTTTGAGTAACCAAGTGATAATAAAGCAAATATCATTAAAAAGGTCGAACTGAAATAACTATAAAAAGTTCCATCCGGTTCAATGCGTTTCAGCATATAGTTTTTTGCCCGGCCCAGCGCCATTGAGTGAAGCTGTTCCGGCAGGCCTAAGAGGTCCTCTATGCCGTCTTTGATGGCTGATAATAATGATCGGTATTCAGACTGAATTGTCCAATCATATTTCCCGGACCTTGTTACTCTTAAATCGGAAAGGTCGGGGCTATTTTTTGTTTTTAGGCTGAATTTATTTTCTGCCAGAATCAGAATTGGAGCAAGATTCACACGCCCATACACAGACAACTGATAGAAGTTAAAGGGAAAAGAAAGGGGCAAAAGCATAATTTCAATAGGGATCGGAAAGGATGACGGCCACTTGTACTGCCCCGTCGAAGAAAGCATGATTTTCGTAAAGACATTCACATTGTCCATCCCGCCATTCTCCAGGATAAACCGCTTGGCAGCAATCATTCTCCGATCTTCCTTTTGAACATAGCCGGAATATAAAAGTGCGTAATAGGCCTCCAACGTGGCAGCGGCATTTCCATCCCCTTCATCATAAAAAAGCTTCCAGGCGCCATTTACCTCCTGTTTGCTCAAAATTCGGGAAGCAAGCCCCCTGATTAATTTTTCATCATGTATTTCCAGTGTCCTTAATAAAATGATCATATAAGCATCTGTCGAGATGCCTGTTTCAAAGGGATATTTCCAAGACCCATCTGAAGACTGTCCTTTTTTTAACTTATCGATTACCTGGTTAATCCCTTGGATGATATTGGTCATTTTGCACATTCCTCTCCCAGTAGTTTCATATATTGATCATATTCAGCGAACGGAGAGAGAATTCATGGAGGAGGGGATGACGATCTTTTTCCGAAAGAAACAAGAGCAATCCCCCATTGAAGTGATAAAAGAAGAATTAAAGAAAAGGACTAGTGTTCAAAAAACGGCAAACCTTTCAGAGGAAGAAATGAAAATCCTCGAGCAAATCAAACAAGAAACAGAGGTATGGAATAAAAATAATGTCACAAGAACAAAAGCCTATCTGGAATTCTACCAACAGCATCCGGAAGTTCACTGGGCGTTCCTCGGGCATATGGTCTCCCGAAATGGCGGCTGGAACATGACCGATCTAAAAGGGGAAATGCTGTCCAGATTATTATCGGACAAGGAGAAGCAATCCTTTTTTTCCTTTTTAGAAAGAGGGAATTGGCTCATCTTTCAGGATGCCTATCCGCAATTTTTGATCTACCGTGAAAGCCTGAAAAGAAACAGACCGTTATTTTTCCTGTTTCCTTTCTTAAATATCTCCGTCTTTATGGAAGCGATCTGGAATTGCTTCTGGAGAAATTCGAATCCATACTTTCTCACAATCGCCCTGATTATTAATGAACAAAGCTATCTGGAAAAACGGGTGATTCAGAATCACATTTATAAAAATAAGGTTTTTCAAAAGCTTGAATTTAAGCTTCAGGAGCTGCTGTCACTCAATCACATCCTTTTCCCATACAAAAAAGGCGGAGCTACTTATTTGAAGGGACAGACCTTATATCATTTTGAGTCTTTACATGAACGAATTTTATTAGGGAAGAGGCTGTATGCTGTCCTTTTCAAGAACAAGGATGTGCTGGCCCTTACGGAACAATGGGCGAACCGCCACCCCCATACGGGCTCAAGGAAGGATTATTGGCCAGCTATTTTTAATGCTGTCCATGAAGGGCTCCCAGGCGAAAAATATCAGTTTCAATTAAAATCATGCAAACTAAGGCCAGGAGGCAGAAGAATCTATAGTCCTACCATTGAAAATGCCTGGGAAAATGTAAGACATGCAGAAGCGGAAAAAGGGGACTGGTTTGAACACGTTCACGTACTGGATTATTTCAATGAATTAGAAGATACCATTAATGGGGAGATTCAGGATGCATACTGTAAAACACTTGAAAGACTCGAACTCGCGGCCCTCGCAAAAAAAACCGTCACGATTTGGCATTAAAAGCTACATACCGGCCATGCTGCTGGCTTCCTTATTGGGAACCTATTTAGATCTCTATTATGTCGGGAAGAAGCTTTACTACTTCCCGATTCGCCCCCTGCCATCGATTTTTACCATTAATATAGGATTTACGCTGCTTGTCCTTCCCATCACCATGCTTGTTCTTTTGAAAGTCCTTCAATGGTGGAAGGGCTGGTTAAGAGTCCTGTTTATCTTGTGCATCAGTTTAGCGATGGCGGTTATGGAAAAAGCGGCAGAGAGAATGGGACTGTTCGTACATGCCGATGATTGGAACCACTTGAATACCTTTGTGGGCTATTGCGTATTTATTGGGCTGATTTATGCGTTTAATGTATGGATGAATAGGGAGAGATAAAGAGAGACTGGCGTGGAAGGAAATACTCTTTTCATGGTTTTTTTAACAGTAAGAAAAAACAAATTAGTTGAACAAGGAAAAGTGATGTATTAACCATAAAGGGTTCCATTTGAGGTGCATTTTTATAATTTAAAGCTAAATGGACACACGAATTGACAATTAAAATGTCGCATAATAATACAAAAAAACTCGCCGTGATCGGCGAGTTTTTAATGCAGGCAGGAAATAATATAGCCTTTTTTCAACAAAAGCATCTGATTGTTTAATTTACGGCTGCTCTACATGTTTTTGCTTTCCTGAAGAAGTTTGGATTCTCCTGTACGTTCCCATTCTTCTACTGTTTCATATGCTTTTTCAGGAGTATATCCTTTCCCTACAAGAACTCCCATTAGAATAAACTCTTGAAGAATGTGTGTCATATTAATTCCTCTTTTAATGTCCTCCAAGCCTTCTTTTACCAAAAACTCCGTATGTCTTACCCATTCATCTGGAGTCTTTCCGAAAGCTACTGTTTTCCCATTTTCATTACTCAAACCTTCTTCGATAGCCATGGCATCTGCCTTCGTTTTATGAACAGTACCAAATGGATGGTTTGGCGGGGCATATATGGAGTATAGTTTCAACGGCATATTTCCTGTATTTGTGACATTGTGCCACATTCCAGCCGGTATCATAATAGCAGAGTCATCGAAGATTCTCCATTGGAAACTTAAATTATCTTTGCTTTTGCCCATTTGTACAATCCCTTGACCTTGTTCAACACGTAAGAATTGATCCACATCAGGGTGGATTTCCAATCCGATATCTTCACCAACATTAAGACTCATTAATGTGACTTGCAAATGATCTCCTGTCCATAGTGCAGTACGATACGTGTTGTTTTGTTTGGCGGCCTCATTGATATTTATAACAAATGGGTTTGATCCATAATCTTTTAATACGTTTCTGCTATCACCATAAAAAGACCGATAAGAACCAAATGCCAACTCATTAGGAAGAGCCCAATAACCAGTAGGATTTCCGTAAGTATGCGCGGGTACATTTGCATAATAAGGATTTTGATACGTATAGGGCATATAGTACATTTTCCTCAATCCCTTCATATTATTTATTATCAATAAATTATCTTATGTACGTAGAAGAGGAATGTACTTATTAATGTTAAATGACCTCTTCGAGTATCCAAGTGTACATTTCAATTCCTTTTATATACTCAAATAAGAGAATAACTTGGAATTAGGAGCACGATGAGCCACAACAACTGCTCAGCAGCAGGAAAATAATTTAAGAGGTGAAAATACAATCAATGTATGCGAAAAATTTTTACTCTCATAATCAACCCCCTTATCATAATTTGCAACAATCATTAGAAAGACAAAATGCTAACGACTATGGAGCCAAAGGGGCTTTGAATGCCCCAACATTAACCTTACCTCAGATGCTAACTTATGCTTTACAAGACGAATTTCTTGCTCAGGCTAGGTATAATAATATTCTTTTAAACTATGGTTATATACGTACATTTGCCCGAATCCAAGAAGCTGAATTAAGGCATATTAGTGCGTTACTTCCTCTTTTTGAACGATATCAAGTACCTATTCCAGAAGATATTTCAAGGATGTTTGTTACTACCCCAGAAACAATAAAAAACGCTTTTGCCTTTGGAGTACAAGGTGAGATAGAGAATATAAGTATGTATAATAAATTTCTTTCTTTAAATCTTCCAACGGATGTCAGAACAGTATTTACACAGTTAAGAAATGCATCATTGAACCATTTGGATGCATTCGAAAGAGGCCTAGCCCGAAATTTTGTTTGGAAAAAATAGTTCCCTTTGTGAGCCTAAAGGAAATTTTTCGGATGAAATTCATATGAAGTGGATAACCTTCCTTTGAGGGTTATCCATAATTATTTTAATGAAATAAGTTGATTACACATTCCTTTTTCCACTATATGGACCCGACCATTAGAGGTCTGGATTGTAATGATTGTACTTAACCTAGCGGGTCCATTGATCCAAGAAGGATTAACGCTTCTTCTCGTTAATTTAATGTACTAAACGGTACAGTTTAGATTAGTAAGCCAAGTCGTATGTTTGGTGAATTTTTTGCTTGTTTAATTTTTTGGAATACACGCTCCTAAAACAGTAATTAACATATGGTATTGTTAATTACTGTTTTAGGAGTGAAATATATATGTACTACCATAATCATTTTCCGTATATGAATCAGTACCCTAATTATTCTAACGATTGTACGAATTATACTCATTTATCAAATAGAAATTTACTTAACAATTATCAAACTAGGTTTACAACTAATAATATTGCATCAGATACTTTAAATAGGGGCAGAACTAGCTTTTCAAGAGATGAAGCAGCAGCAATAGCTTTACTTTTAGGAATTGACTTTACCAAAAGTAAGTTTGATTTAGATGAGTTTTGGATGGGGGTAAATACTGAACTTGAACACGGGCAACAATCCAGCCAAACTAATGTTACTGGGGATGAACCACTAATTACGGGGAAAATTGCATTGGCTCATCTTAACGAGTTTCCTGATTATTATAAAAGATTAAAAGTTCTTGAGAAGGAAGCAAAAGCATATTGGAAAAAATAATTACCCCTGGGTGCTTTTATGCAATAAGGAATAAAAATAAAGGAGCCTAAAATATACAAGTTTTTATGCACTGCTTGTATATTTAGGCTTTTTTACATTAATAAACATATTGCCATAAACAGCATTTTTTAATTCCCAAATACATATAAGGTGATAAGTAATTGAAGTAGTTAGATAAATTAATATGTTAACTTATCCCAGTTTGTTAGATATCATGCGATTTTATACATAATTCGCTTTTCTTGCTGAATAAAATGACTGGAGACCCTATTTTTATCAGTTCCTGGTCTTCAGCATTGTAGAGGAGGAAAAGCATGCTAGATTACGTATTTCCTAGGTTATCCTCGGATCAAATGATTTCAATCATAAGAAATGGACTTGAAAAAACGAAAATACCCAAGAAGATTACCATTGTTGGTGCAGGAATGGCAGGACTGGTCTCAGCATCTTTGCTTAAGCAGGCTGGCCACAATGTGACGGTCCTTGAAGCAAGTGATAGGGTGGGAGGACGGATATATACGTTAAGGGGAGATTTTAGGGATGAGCAATATCTTGAAGCTGGTGCGATGCGGATTCCACATACTCATTTGCTGACGATGGAATATATAAAAAAATTCAAGCTCCCAGTTAATGAGTTTATCAATTCGACTCCTAACGATATTATCTATGTAAAAGGAATAAAAACTCGTTTAAAGGCATATAAACAGAATCCTGACATGTTACGCTTTCCCGTTTACCCGCATGAAAAAGGCAAAACAGCCAGTGATTTGCTTCAAGCAGCGATAAAACCGGTAACCAGTTTTATCGAACAAAACCCAAAAAGGAATTGGCCATGGGCCATACAGGAATTAGATAAATACTCGCTGGATACTTATTTGAGATACAATCCATTCGGAGTGACATTATCCCCGGGTGCCATCGAAATGATAAAAGTGATGCTTACACTGGAAGGGCTAATGGAGCTTTCTTTCTTGGAACTGGTACGTGAACTGCTAATCCTATTTACCCCTGATATCAAGTTTTATGAAATCACAGGCGGCAACGACCAGCTTCCTAAAGCATTTACCAATCAATTGAAAGATAATATTCAATACGGACAATATGTTAAGAAAATTAAACAACACGATAATCAAGTAACCATTTCTTCAGTCCATAAAATTTTAGAGCCATTTCAAATTACGGGGGACCTTGCAATTGTAACGATTCCTTTTTCAGTGCTGCAATTTGTAGAAATTGAGCCTCGCCATTCATTTTCCGAAAACAAATGGAAGGCCATCCGGGAACTTAAATATGTGGGATCGACGAAGACAGGCATCCAGTTTAAAAACAGGTTCTGGGAGAGACAAGGTTTGTATGGCGGGCAAAGCGTTACGGATCTTCCTATTAAATATGTTCAATACCCAAGTCATGGTCTCGGAACACAAGGATCGGGTGTTATTTTGGGGAGTTACACATGGGAAGATGATGCGATCCCGTGGGATAGTCTGGAAGAAGATAATCGGCTGGAATATGTATTAAAAAATTTAGCTGAGATTCACGGTAAACAGGTTTTTAGTGAATTTCAAGGAGGAACGAGCCACAGCTGGATTCGATATCCTTATTCTGCTGGAGCTTTCACGATGTTTAAACCGGAGCAGGTTAAGGAGTTATCTCCCTATATTTCTACACCCGAAGGCAGGGTTCATTTCGCAGGGGAACATGCCTCAACAAACCATGCCTGGATCCAGGGAGCAATCGAGTCCGGCATCCGTGTTGCATATGAAGTTAATGACTTGCCAAAAACTCACTTTGAATCAAAATTACAGCGATAAAAAGCGCTACTAATGATATATATTTTAACCATCAGATGATGGAAACGATTAAAAGCAGTGTGATTTCATGCGAAATCCACTGCTTTTATACTTGCTATTATATATGCTTTTCCTCTGTCTTTTAGCTATTTCCACAATATCTAATTTAATTTTTATTTCACTGGGTGAAATTTATTTTGCTATGTTCAAAGTAAGGAGGGTTTAAAAGAATGACTTTGAATCTTTTCATCCAGTCTTTTATCAGCCTATTACTTTAGTAGTCCGTAACTATGACGCCTCTGTCTAAAAATGCTTCGATTAATTCGCTAATTTGAAAAGCTACTTGTGGAGAATCATAATTTTCAAATACATGTTTATAGTTCTTTTTATAGCCCATGGTTTCGTCGTAATGGGCCATGTGCCGCTGAATGTCTTTCTCAGGATCCTGCCGCTCTTTTTGACGTTGAATAACTGTCTCACGATCCGCAAAAATAAAGAAGCTCATGATGCGTTCACCATACATTTCTTTCAGCTTCTCCGCACCTTCAGGATTCAATGTCAAATAAATGAGATTGTGCTTTTGGAATGCCTTGACGATATCTTCTTCGCGAATCCCATAATAATATCCATCGATTTCCACACTCTCGAGAAATTCCTGCTGTGTTTGCATTTGTTTGAAGGTTTCTTCACTAACGAAATGATAATCTTCACCATCTTTTTCATAATGTCGAGGGGAGCGAGTGGTGTAGGAAAGAACGGTTTGCATATCAAACGCAGTTGCGACCATTTTAGCAATGGTTTTTCTCCCTGAACCATCAGGGCCAGTATAAATGAATATTTTTTCTTTTCCTTTAATTTGGTACATAAATGACCTCCATCTTTTAAAATTGAATTTCAAAAAAGGAAACATCTTCCTCTGAGAAGTTTTATTGCACGTCAATGCGGGTGTGCATTTGCAAGAAAGCCCGTATTGATTAAGTCTATTTAATATGAAGATGTCCCTTTAATGATTGTACATAAAAATTCGTGATAATTGGCAATAATCCTTTAATATTAACAGAATATTCAAAAGTTAATATTCGTAAAGCAACTTTAACAGAAAACAAAGGAATCCTAACAGTAACCAATATAGAAGCAAGAACTTAAGTGAACTGTTTCTTGCCAATTTTTGGATAACCTAGGAGCAGCAGGATTTCGTCTATAAGACAAATATTAGTTTTTACAGCAGTTTATTAAAGGAAGTTAACAGTCTATTTACAATTAAGTGTATTTCCGATGGTTCGACATATTTTTAAGAATCACTTGTTATAATTTCATTATTTTAAAGGAAAGGAGTTGAATAACCACCGTGTAAAAAGCTACTTTGGAATGATTTAAAGCAAATCCAAGTCAAAACATACGAGGAGGAATCGTGATGGAGATTTTACTTTACGTCGGTACATATCTATCTGTTACTCTTGCTCTTGGCTGGCTGATTACAATCGTTTTTAATCTGTTTATAGAATAAGTTTTCCATCAGAGGAAGTTTTAAAAGAATCGCAGGCACTCCTTGATCCGGTATAATACAGTGATTCTCTGAGATTGATACACAATGAATTTCCGCAATCTCCGTCATATTTTAGGAATTGATACATACAACTAGATAATTCAATCAACAGCTAATCCATTTTAAGTTTGTTTCGTTTCGTATGTGTAAAGATTCTGCTGTTAATCTTACTATCCAGGGAGGGAATTGATGTGTGGATTTTAACCCTTTTTTTACAAGACGGCATCAAAATGTTTGAGTATGACAATAAGGTTGAAGCTAGTGCAGAGTTTGAAAAAGCAGATGGATGTAAGATTCTTTCTGAAATCATCCATTTTAAGGACTTCGAAAAAAGAGGAAAGTTAAAAACAGACGATGTCAGAAACTCCCCTTGGAAATTTTAAGAAGAAACGGAATATGGCAATCCTTTTTGCTTAAAGCTGCTATGATTCCTCATAAGAATAGAAGTTTTGGCGGAAAAGTGAGAGACCTTCCTAATGGGAGGCTTTTTTTATTACAAGCCTATTTTTTAATCATATTTTGAAAATTCTGAAATAATATATAACTGTATACAATTATATTAAGGAGGTGAATGAACTGATCAAAAATGTAACCGCGATAAGAATTTCAGCAAAAGACTTCGCCTACCAAGAAATCAAGAATAGGATTCTTAAGTGTGAATTTACCCCAGATCAGCCTATTGTCGAGGAGGAATTAGCCAAAGAGCTTGAAATTAGCCGAACTCCCCTTCGAGAAGCCATGCAAAGACTTGAACTGGAAGAATTGGTTGTCAGGCAGCCTAATGGACGGTTAAAAGTTGCACCCGTATCAGCGCAGGAAGTTAGAGAACTATTTGTCGTCAGAAGTATGTTAGAAGGCGTTATAGCAGCAGAAGCGGCAGAGAATTGTACCGAACAGGATATTAGACATTTATCCTATTTTGTTCAAATGGTCAAACAAACTTCTGATGAAAGAAACATGGAGGATGTCAGCCACTACGGGAGTCAATTCCATACGTATCTCTATGAGCTTAGCCAAAATAAGACTGCTGTAAAAATACTGCGACAGCTTAATGACCATATCACGAGGTATCGGAGGCTCGCTCATTTTATAGATACCAAAAAGACATCGGTTGAACATGAAGTGATTCTGGACTTTATTAAAAAGAAAGATAAACACAATGCTGAATCCATGATGAAAAATCATGTCCTAAATTCAATGGAGCAGGCAGTAGCAGCTGTAAAGCAATATGAAAACAGCATGAATAAGATCTCTGATTAGCGGTCTTAAAAGGGGAGGGGGATTCTATGTCGTTTGCCGTCATTGGAGCAGGCAACACTGGGCAGGCTATTGCAGGTTACCTTTCTTTACACGGAGAGGAGGTGAAATTATATAGCAGAGACTCACAAAAAGCAGAGCTGATTTCCAGAAAGGGACTGAACGTTAAAGGAGTTTATTCAGGAAGAGTATCAATAAAAGCATCAGCTGATTTGAAAGAAGTGATAGATGAAGCTGAATTTATCATCATCTCCACTACGTCATTTGGACACGGACCGGTCTTCAATCAACTAAAGCCATTATTAAAACATAATCAAACGATTGCGATATTCCCCGGATATTGGGGAGCAATAGAATGCAAAGAGATTTTAGGCGACACATTCGAAAACAAGAATATCACGATTGCAGAAACGAGTGCCATGCCGTTTGTAAGTAAAGCGGATCATAACGGGTCTGTATTTATCAATAAAGTAAAGAAAAATGTTTTAATAGGCTCTATTCCAAATTCCGCTCTTACCCCAATCTCTAAAAAGTTTATGAAAACTTTTCCGCAATTAACACCAACAAATAATGTTTTTGAAACTTCCATCAATAATACAAATGTTGTCATTCATACCCCGATCGCCTTATTCAATGCCAGCAGGATTGATGCTTCAGAGGAATTTCAATTCTATACTCAAGGTGCTTCCCCGAAAACGGTTTCATATATTGAAAAACTAGATGAAGAAAGGATAAGGTTAGCAGAGCTTTTAAAGGTAGAGACTCAAGATATCTTAACGTTATTAAACGATTTCTACGAAACGGATTATCCAAGCTTGTATAAAGCTTTATCCGGATTATTCCCTGCAGGTAATGGTCCCGCCTCCTTTGACCATAGATATTTTACAGAAGATATACCTTATGGTCTTGTTCCGATATCAGAATTAGGGAAACTAGCGGGAGTAGAGACTCCCTATACAGACGCCATTATTAATACTGCTTCACTGTTATTGAATAAAGACTTTCGAAAGGAAGGAGTAAATTTTGAGGGGGTAACCATTGAGAAAGTGCAGGCCATAGGAGGAAGTGTACAGTCAACTTAAGGTTTTTAATAAACAAACAGAGAGGTGTACTAAGATGGGTCAATTAGAAATAGGTAATCCAGTTCAGCAGGTAAAGAGAAAAATAACAGCTGTTGATTTAATTACTATTGTCATCTTCGCTGTACTTTATAGAGTCCTCTGGTATTTCTTTAAGTTTGCTGGTGTTGTTTTCCCTTTTAATCATACATTTGTCTATCTATTTTGTGCCTTCTGCCTGGTTCTTTGCTGGGTAATTGTCAGGAGACCATATGCATCTTTTTACTATACGGTAGCCTGGTGCGCCATCAACTTTTTTATTCAAGGTGAAATTCCAGTTTACTGGGTTCTAGTCGTCATTGCTCCACTGCTGCCGGAGATCTATTTGAATATCAGTAAAAAAGCATTTAGTAATCCGGATGAAATTTATTCAAGCACGAAACACTTAATTATCGCTGCAGTCCTCTATAACATCGTTTATGAAGCTTTTGTATGGTGGAGCATTATTAGCGTAATGAAAATTCCGGTTCCATTCAATTTAATCGGCATTGTCTTCGCCATATCCATTGTCGGTATGGTCATTGGTACAGTACTTGCGAAAAAATTTGGCATTCGGGTTAAAGCACTCTTGGGCTAAAGGCCAGTCTTTGAAATCTCCAGGAGGTGTGACAATTGGCGGCAATTGATTTCGTTTCTAATTTGGATGAGGATACTTGGGTGCACAAACTGGATCCAAGGGCAAAGCTATTTTTAATTCTGGGGTTTGTGATTATTCCGCTTTTATTTATGGATCCTTTCTATTTAACAGGGATCCTCATGCTGGGACTTCTGCTGTGGTTTTCAGCCAAAATCAAAATAAAACCCATTCTTCCTTTACTACTTACCATCTTAATTCTTGCCATGTCTGCCATCGTGTTCGCGACCTTTTATAATTACAATCAGCCGAATACAAACATATTATTTTCAATAGGCTCTCTTCAGGCAACGGATATAGGCCTTTACTCGGGGCTGATTCTTGGTTACCGGATTGCCATCCCTTGCTTTATGACAATCATTATCATCTCTACGACAGATCCCGCACTATTGGCAAAAGGGTTAATGAAAATGAAGGTGCCGATCAATGTGGCGTTTATGTTCCTGGGCACGTTACGATTTTTCCCGCTGGTCTTTGAAGAACTAACGAATATCTCCAATGCCCAAACGATCAGAGGCGTAAATAAAAAGGGGCTGAGAGGAAGCTGGAACAGTTTTAAACTGGCTGTATTTCCTCTCTTAATAAACTCTCTCAGAAAAAGCCGGACAATGGGGCTGGCTGTTGAAAGTAAAGGATTTAGCAAAATGGCCTGGAAAGAATACTACCAAGATATGAAATTAACACGAATGGATCTATTCGTTATCGTTCTGACGATTCTTTTCTTTGCTGCTGCTATCTATTTTCGATTCATTTTGGGGTTAGGAGGATCGAATTCTATCGTGTATAGCTAAACTTTGTATCACCCCTGAAGAAGGAGTGAATGTATGAATGCCAATCATATTATTGAAGTAAGAGGGGTCAGTTTTTCTTACCCAGGCACGGAAAAGAAAGCATTAAATGAATTAAACCTGGAGATTGGAAAGGGAGAATTTGTCCTTTTATCTGGTACAAGCGGAAGCGGAAAAACAACTTTTGCAAAATGTTTAAACGGAATCATCCCGCATCTTGCAGAGGGTAATTTAGCCGGGGATATTGTTATAAATGGAAAAGATACGCAACGTGTGCCCATGCATGACCTTGCCTCTGAGATCGGCATGGTCTTTCAAAATCCCGAAGATCAAATCTTCTCCATCCGAGTGGAGGATGAAATTGCCTTTGGGGTTGAATGCCAGGGCTACAAACAAGAAGTCATTCGGGAAAGGGTCCATTACGCACTGCAAAAACTGAGACTCGAAGATATTAAAAAGCAAATTACCTTTTCATTATCTGGGGGTCAAAAGCAAAAGGTTTCGATTGCAAGCAACTTAGCCATGCTCCCGTCCATTTTGATACTGGATGATCCGACAACAGATTTGGATCCGGTAAGCAAACAGGAAGTAATGGACATTTTAATGGAATTGAAAAAAGAAATTGATACGACTTTTATCATTATCGAACATGATTTAAATGATTTGATTGAAGCTATTGACAGAGTCATCATTATGCATGAAGGATCCATTCTTTATAATGGGAAACCAAGAGACATTTTTTATCATCACTTTGATGAACTGGACACTTTGGGGATCAGGATTCCAGATCATATAAGGCTGGCTAAATACCTGTTCGATAAAGGGTATAAATGTGATTCATTACCGATATCTAAGAAAGAAGTTTTTGAATGGGTTAAGAACCTGTTAGTTTCAAAAAAGTTAAGCCTCTTAAAGCTCGAAGCTGAAAAAAGAGGCGGCCATGATGATGCTGTGGCAAAATTAAATGGTGTAAATTTTAGTTACCAAAAAGGCAAGCAAATCCTGTATGATATCAATCTTGAAGTACAAAAAGGAGAGTTTTTGGCTATTGTCGGGCATAACGGCTGCGGCAAATCAACATTAATGAAAAATTTAATTGGGTTGCTCAAGCCCAATCATGGGTCCGTCATCATCAATAATAAAAATACGAAAGATTATAAAGTCCAGGATATCATATTGGATATCGGGTATGTTTTCCAAAACCCCGACAATCAGCTTTTCTGTAATTCTGTTGAAGAAGAAGTCGAATTTGGACTAAAAAACAGAGGCTATTGCAAGGAAGTAATAGAGGAACAAGTTGAACTGGCCATCAATACAGTAGGCTTACAGAAAAAAAGAAAAGAACATCCTTTCTCATTAAGCAGGGGGGAAAGACAACGGCTGGCTGTCGCAACCATGCTTGTATCAAACCCAAAGATTATTTTGCTTGATGAACCAACCACAGGCCAAGATGAGCAAAGTCTTAAAGCGCTATTAACTTTGATGAAAAAACTCATAGAGGAGAAAGATGCAACCATTGTCATGATCACTCATGATATGGAGGTTGTGGCGCAATATGCGAGCAGAGTAGTCGTAATGGATGGCGGTAAAATTGTTCTGAATGGCAGCCCGAATGAAGTGTTTTTTAACAACTATCAAATACTTCATTCACTCAAATTAAAGCCTCCGATTATTTCGCAGTTTTCTGCTGCTTTATTAGAAAATGGGTTTCCGAGGGTTACAAATTGGAAGATGTTCAGCAGGAATTTTATAGAGAATAAAACTGAAAAAGCAGGGAAGAAATCAATTATTTAAAATAGTAATAGTGTAACATTTAAATCATGAAAAAATTTACGGCAGGACACCTTGGAATACACGGTGTCCTTTTTCAATTAACCATGTTGCCATTTGGCCAGTTTGTGAATGTTTAAGTAGAGTGGTATAAGAGAATTGTATCTTGGGCAGAAAATACCGGAAAATGTCCTGTTAAACTCTTGAAAACTCTTGAAAACTGCTGGTCTCTTACAGTATTTAGTGACTATAAAATAGATATGAAAATAAGTAAAAAATCACCGTGAAAAAACAGATGGAAGAAATTATAATAATTGGTAGATTTTCATCTTTGTTTTACTAGCCAAACTTTTTAATAAGAAGGAGTGGCAATGTTGGAAAGGAAAAAAATCTTCTATTGGATCATCCCCATGGTTCTCTTCATAGGTTTTTTAGGAAATGCTGTATATGCTACAGGGGAACATGAAACCTCCAATGGAAAACAATCTTCTGCCTTAAAAGGGCAATTTCATCTCGAGGATGAGGTGAAAATCTACGTACCCTCTACGTATAATGTAGATCAGCCAATCGACAATACTCCATATGTAAACAGGTCGCTAGAGAAATTTTCAGAAATGTTTGGAGGAGCAACAGCCATTGATGGAACTGGAGCCTGGTTATCTGATGAAGATCAGCTGGTTAAGGAAAAAGTCACGATAGTGTATAGCTTTGCAGAAGATTTGGACAAGAAAAAAATTAATGAAGTAGTTGCCTATGCCAAAGATTTAAAGGAAGAGATGAAACAATCATCGGTGTCTCTTGAAGTGAATGGTAAGATGTATTTTATTGAATGAAATCGAAGAGGCTTTTATCCTTAGATAGTAGGGGGCCCCTTAAAATAGCTAATGAATTCACAATATATAACTCGAAAGTTATCAATGCTCAGAGTTTTTTGTACTCTGAGCATTTTTTAATATTAGCTTATTCATGACCCTTCTAATCTATCCTCCACAAGTGTTAAATGTAACGGTCGTATTCCTATTACGATTCCCTGCCCAGACCCCAATCAAGCCAATTGTTTTCATCATAAGCCCTTCAGCCTTTTCTTGAATCAAATTATGCTATACAGATTTGCAATAGTGTTTTTTTTAGTAGTATGAGATTCTTTTTTATCTAATTCTTCCCCGTTTTCGTTGAACTTCGCACTTCATACTGAATAGTATATGGGCAGAAAGAGTGTACCCATCTAATACCTCAACTTTACTCGTGAAATTTTATCTTATGGGAAGTGAAGATCATGCAGACATTTTATACCGTACGTTCAGGTGATACGGTGCACGGGGTTTCCAGTAGATGGGAAATCCCGAGCGATACCCTTATTGCAGCAAATAATTTGAAGCCTCCTTACACCATTTATATAGGTCAACAGCTGTCCGTTCCACCTGGTGTTGACGTTGTGCGTGTTAGGCAAGGAGATTCAGTGTATCGGATATCACAATTATACAAAGTTCCGACTTCAGTGATTATCGAGGCAAATCAACTTCAGCCACCCTATGTCATTCAGACCGGTCAATTATTAAAGGTTCCGCCAGGCGTTCCATATTATATCGTCCGGCCAGGGGATACACTTTATCAGCTTGCAGTCCGTTTTAATGTCATAACGAACGGGGAGCCAAATTATGAGCTTATTCGGATTGTAAACCAGCTTCCATCCTCACAACTAATTCCCGGAATGAAGATAAGGATTCCATACGCTCCTCCTGGTGGCCAAGGACGGATTGCCTATACTTCTGATCGGGGAGGGCATTATGATATTTGGTTATATAATCCCCGGACAGGAGAGAACGTGCAGCTCACCAGTGGATTGGGTGACTCTTTTTCAAGTCCTGAATGGTCACCGAATAGCAGGAGAATTGCGTTTGTCGGAAAGAGCAGAATTATATATGTTATTGATGTTGCAGCAGGTTCCATTGCTCAAATCGACCAGATGGAAGAAGAGGCGGAATTCAAACTGGATTGGTCGCCTGACAGCAGCCAAATTGCTTATACGAAGCAAGGTCGCATTATCTTGTACAACGTCCTGTCTCATCAAGCGCAAAGCATTCAACAACCTAACTCAACAGATGTTCAATGGTTTCCGAGTGGCAGGGAACTACTTTTTCAGGCACCAGATGCATCAGGAATTAGTCAGCTTTTCCGAATTAAAACCGATGGATCGGGGAAACAGCAAATTACAAGAAACACAGGAGGGCGGCTTAATAATGCCCAGTTTTCACCCGATGGAAGCTTCGTCCTTTATACAACACCAGGCGTCAGTATCTCCATCATTCACACCGTCGAGCTTTCAACAGGCAATGTGTTTGAAGTAAAAGGCGGGCCCCTTGCAAAAAATTATTATCCGAAATGGTCTCCTGATTCTTTGAAAATTGCTTATAGCGCTACTGCCTTTGAAGATAGAGGGTATTTTTCACAAGTTCGAACGGTGGGGAGGCGAGGAGAAGAGGATCGAATTTGGGCTATATCCAATTGTTTTGCAACTCCTGTGACGTGGTCAGCAGATGGAAGAAAAGTAGCCTATCTTAGTGGATGCAAGGAACAGGAATTTGCCAGTGAAATGTGGGCTGTCGACCTCCGACACCCCGTCCCGATTCGACTAATTGCAGGAGTTAACATTCAGTCACTTCAATGGTCTCCAACTTCCATTATGGACGGTACCAAAAAGACATATACGAACACGGCCTACAAGGTTCGTTTCCAATATCCTTCGAACTGGCGAAAAGTGAACGAGGAAAGATATGAAGGTGCTGACGGCTTTTTTCAAATATCGGCTATTTCAGCTGTTGAAAACTTGGATGAGGTGTGCCGTGGGGAAGCTTTCCATCCATTAAGGCCCTATGGATCCATGCCAAGCATTTTGAAGGCTCGAGTTCAAAACCAGGAAGCTTGCTACATTTTACCCTCTCCGGACCAGTCAGCAGAAATGTTGAATCAATCCGCTTTAATCGTAAGGTATCCAACTCCCATTACCATACAAGGAGAAACTTACAATTACTTCATCTTATGGGTGGACCAACCGCATTTGAAGGAGATAGCTTCAAGTTTAACCTTTTTATAGAACATGGAGGCCTGTCCCCCCGTTCGCAAAATACTATTATATAATTAAATACTGCTACAAAAGAAGGTTGCTGGAATGTTTCTTAATATTCTGTCAAACTAATCGTTGCGGCAACTTTTTCTGACTTTGAGTACATTTATGACTGATAAATATAATAATAGATCGATATATATAAATCATTATTTTCGTGAAAAACTTGATCTGTTTTGCACTTCTTGTACCTAATGAAATCACATGCCAGTTTTTCCAAAGGAAAGCTCCCAACTTGATCAAGCATCATTTGACTTCACCTAATAAATATCTTACAGTTAAAATAATCAAGGATCGAAAGGGTGAATGAAAGCACATGATCATATAATCCTACCTTTAGAAGAAATCGATATTTTAGCCTCAGGTTCAGTTTCAAAATGGTTTTGGAATGGACTTTATTTATTATCGATTGTTTTTCTGAGATAGGATTAATGTAAAGTGCTTTTTGACTTTAATAAAAGACTGTTATAATCGACAAGTCTATTTAAGTCTATTTTGTGCTGCATTGCCTCCAGTCTCAGAAAACGAGATAGGAGGCTATTTTTGTTTTGGAAATTTATTTTAAGTTATCGGAGGGAATTGAATGGAATATAAATTGCAAGAATTAAATCTGGCCAGCAAAGAAACAGGGCCATACGGAATAGCCGTTTCAGATAAGGGAGAAGTCTGGTTTACACAGCATAAAGCAAATAAGATAAGCTGCATCCATTTTGGCGGAGAAATTACAGAGTACTCATTGCCGACACCGGATGCAAAAGTCATGTGTTTAATTGTATCGTCAAAAGGAGAAGTCTGGTTTACTGAGATTGCAGCCAACAAAATTGGGAGGCTCACAATAGAGGGCACTATTCTTGAATATACATTACCCAACCCAAATTCAGCACCCTATGGCATTGCAGAAGGGCCAAATGGGGATATTTGGTTTACAGAAATGAATGGAAACCGTATAGGGCGGATTAAGGACGACGGTACAATCCATGAATACGAGGTTCCTAGTCAAGGTTCTTATCCTTCATTTATTGCTATGGGATCTGATCATGCCCTCTGGTTCACAGAAAACCAAAATAATGCGATCGGAAGAATTACGGAAAATGGAGAAGTTACAGAGTTTAAAATTCCTACACCAGCATCTGGACCGGTTGGGATTACAAAAGGAAACGATGGTGCACTCTGGTTTGTAGAGATTATCGGAAATAAAGTAGGACGCATTACTACATCTGGAGAAATAACTGAATACGAAATTCCAACCCCGAACGCCCGGCCGCATGCAATCACAGCTGGGGCAGTAAATGATTTATGGTTCACGGAGTGGGGAGCAAATAAGATTGGAAGGCTTACAGGCAATAAAATCATTGTGGAATATCCCATACAAACTCAAAATGCAGAACCGCATGGTATTTCGAGCATTGATGGTAAAACCATTTGGTTTGCAATGGAGTGCGACAAGATTGGAAAATTAACTTTAATTAATGATAATTAATTATAAAATCAAAATATTATTTTTGAGGATAATAGAAATCCTTTAAAAGAGTATTGAACCCCGTCATAAATATAGCACGGGGTTTTTCTAGTTGGATTTTAAAAATAAGTATATTTTCACTCTACATTTTATTTTTAAAATACTGTTGTAATTTTTAGAATATTATTTATAATAAAGTTGAGAGGTGATTCAGGTGTCAATTAAGAATGTGACTGAGGAAAAAGAACTAACCCCAAGAGGAATCGAAACACGTGAAAAGCTATTAAGGGCAGCTGAGGCGGTTTTTGGCCAGAAAGGGTATTTTGAAACGTCCATCGTCAATATTTCACAAGAAGCGAAGGTTGCTCAGGGAACGTTTTATAATTATTTTCCTTCAAAGAAAGATATTTATGATGAATTAATCCGGAGCTATAGCCGGGATCTGCGCATTGCGATTAAAGAAGGAATGGAAGGAAGCTCATCATTTGAGGAAGCTCAGCGAAATGGCTTCTTCGCCTTCTTCAGCTGGGTAAAAAATCATCCCAATTTATACAGTATCGTCCAGCAGGCGGTTGTGGTGGATCAGGAGCTATTCCGCTGGTATTACGGAAAGCTAGCCAATGGATTCTTAAAAAGTTTATCCCAAGGAATTGAGGCTGGTGAATTTAAAGACCTTGACCAGGAGACTGTTGCATACTGCCTGATGTCGATAGGACAGTTCCTGGGAATGAGATGGGTGTATTGGGAAAAGAAAGAAGTTCCTGAAGAAGCATTTGATGCTGCGATGACACTCATCTTCCAGGGGTTAAAAAAGTAAAGAGGGGGAGTTCGATGAAAGGGATTGCCTATTGGATTCAGAAATGGGCATACACACATCCAGATCGAACAGCAGTCATAACAGATAACGAAAAGGTGTCCTACAGGCAGCTGGATAAATTGATCGATTCAGCTGCTGTGAAAATTCATGAAATGCTGCAGGGAAGAAAAGGGGAACGCATCGCCATTCTGTCGCACAACCGGATTGAATACATAGTCCTTCTATTTGCCATTGCAAAGGCAGAATGTGTGGCCGTCCCACTCAATATTCGGCTAAGTGCAAAGGAACTTATTTTTCAGCTCAACGACAGTGGCTCAAAGCTTATCTTTGCCGAAAAAGAAAATGCAGAGTTTGCAGCCTCCCTTTTTGAACAAAGCGAATTAGAATCTATGGAGTTTATGGAGGATTTATGCCAGGGAACTCAAACAAGCTTTACGTATGAGAATCCAATTGACGAGGAAGCTCCATACATTATCTGCTACACCTCCGGGACCACCGGCAAACCGAAAGGAGCCGTGCTGACACAGAGCAATATGTTCTGGAATGCAGTGAATAACAAGCTTGCGATCGATTTAACGTCAGAGGATCGCTGCATCGTGCTGCTACCGCTGTTTCATATTGGGGGAATCGGGCTGTTTGCTTTCCCATCGTTATTTTCTGGCGGAACGATTGTCATTCCCGGCAAGTTTGAGCCTGAAAAAGCGCTCGCGATGATTGAAAAGCATAAGGTGACCATTGTGATGGGGGTTCCGACCATTCATCAGGCACTGCTGACAAGCACATCATTCAAGACGGCTGATTTAAGCACGGTCCGCTGGTTCTTTAATGGAGGAGCCCCATGTCCGCGTGAATTAATAGATGCCTATTTTGATAGAGGGTTTCTTTTTGGCCAGGGCTTTGGAATGACGGAGACGTCTCCTACTCTATTTATGCTCACAAAAGAAGACGCACCGAGGAAAAGAGGATCGATCGGCAAGCCGGTGTTATTTTCTGAATATAAGCTGATAGATTCAAAGGGCAAAGCTGCTGCAAAAGGTGAAGTTGGCGAGCTTGCGGTGAGGGGGCCAAATATTATGAAGGAATATTGGAACAGGCCTGATGCCACTGTAGAAGCATTGAAAGATGGATGGCTCCTCACAGGGGATCTAGCCAGGACGGATGATGAAGGGTTTCTTTTCATTGTAGGCAGGAAGAAAGAAATGATTATTTCCGGCGGGGAAAATATCTATCCGCTTGAAGTGGAGCAAGTGATCAGTCAATTAAAAGAAGTTGCTGAGGTTGCAGTGGTTGGGAATGCTGATCCACTTTGGGGCGAAGTGCCTGAAGCGTTTATCGTAAAAGAAAATGGAAGCGCTTTAACTGAAGATGATGTTGTTCAACACTGTCACGGGAATCTTGCAAAATATAAGATTCCCAAGAAGGTAACATTTTTAAACGAGCTCCCGAAAAATGCCACGGGAAAAATACAGAAAACACAACTTTTAGTAAGAAGGTGAAAAGGTGATCAGTTATAGTGTCGGCCAGCAGGCATCCTGCAGCAAAACCATTACAGAAACAGATTTTGTAATGTTTGCAGGGATGAGCGGAGATTTTAACCCGGTCCACATAGACGGGGAATACGCCAAAAAAACGAGATTTAAAAAGCGCATAGCACATGGTCTCTTAACATCCAGTCTATTATCCCAGCTATTGGGTGTGCATCTGCCAGGAAAAGGATCCATTTATGTTGAACAGACCATCCGGTTTAAGGCGCCCGTTTTTATAGGCGATACGATTACCGCACAAGGAACGGTTCAGGAGATTGACAGCAAAAGGCGAATACTGACTTTGCTGACCGAGTGCTTCAATCAGGATGGAACAAAAGTTTTGACAGGCACGGCCAAGATGATGGTGCCTGAAGAGGGAGGGGTAATCTGATGGGAATTGGCATTAAAGCAACAGGTGTATTTTTCCCTCCTGGAATCGAAACGGCAGCCGATCTTGCAGTAAAGACAGGGATACCTGAAGAGGTGATTATCGGCAAGTTCGGTTTGGTCCAGAAGCATGTTGCAGATGATAGCCTCCATGCCTCCGACTTGGCCATTGCTGCGGGAAGGCAGGCGATCGAAGGGATTGACCCGCTGTCCATTGATGTCGTGATTTATTTTGGCAGTCCTCATAAGGATTATTATGTCTGGTCCAGTGCTCCGAAAATCCAGCATGAATTAGGGGCGAAAAATGCCTATGCGTTTGAAATCATGAATGTCAGCTCCTGCTTTCCGATTGCTTTGAAGGTAGCAAAAGACATGATTGCATCAGACCATTCGATCCAAAACATCCTGCTTGTTGGGGGATGCAAGGAATCACAAATTATCGATTATGCGAACCCGCGCTCGCGCTTCATGTTCAACTTTGCAGATGGCGGAACGGCTGCACTGATCACAAGGGATTCCTCGCATAGTGAAATACTCCAAAGTGCCATCCTGACAGACGGATCCTTCCATGATGATGTCCGAACACCTGCAGGTGGGTCCAAGCATTTTGCCAGCCGCGAAACCGTTGAAAAAAACCTTCATTATATTGATGTGAAGGATCCGCAGTCCATGAAGGAAAGACTCGATCCTGTATCGATTGCAAATTTTGAACATGTAGTTCGCGAAGCACTCCATAGAAGCGGTTATACTCCTCAAGATATGAAACTCCTATTGCCACTGCACACAAAACGTTCCATGTTCAAAGAACTCTTACAATCACTCGAACTTCCGGAAGAAAAAGCAATTTACTTAAATCACCACGGCCACATGTCTTCACTTGACCCATGCATTGGGCTGCATTTTGCCCAGGAACGCAGACTTTTGAATCCAGGGGATATTGCGGTTGCAGTCAGTGCGGGAACTGGGTATACGTGGGCTGCGACGGTTGTGAAGTGGAAATGAATTAGAAGGATTCATAGATAAGCAGCAAGATTTTACATGGCCGAAAGAAAATGAAAATAGGGGGAATGGCTATGAAATTCAAGTTAAACGGCTTTAAATCACTATTAATGCTTGGAACTGCACTCACTCTTATCATTACTTCCGGATGTTCCGGAGACACAGCAAGTTCAGAAGAAGAAACGGTTAAAATTGGTGTTCTAGCCTCCTTAACGGGTCCTCTCGAGACCTATGGAAAGCAAACAGTTGCAGGATTTGAACTGGGACTCGATTATGCAACCGAGGGATCCAATGAAGTAGCGGGCAAAAAGGTTGAGTTCATAGTGGAAGATACGGAAACAAAGCCTGATGTGGCCGTAAGAAAAGCAACCAAGCTTCTGGAAGAGGATGAAGTAGATTTCTTAGTGGGTTCATCAAGCTCTGGTGACACACTGGCCGTTTTGCCGCTCGCTGAAGAATACGAAAAAATTATGGTGGTGGAGCCTGCGGTTGCTGATAGCATCACCGGCCAGAACTGGAACAAGTATATCTTCAGGACTGGAAGAAATTCATCTCAGGATGCCGTTGCCGGTGCAGCTGCAATCGCTGAAAAAGATGTCAAAATCGCGACCTTCGCACAGGATAATGCGTATGGCCGGGAAGGAATCGCGGCATTTAAAGAAGGTGCCGAGAAGCTTGGTGCCACCATTGTGAATGAACAGTATGCAGACCCGAATTCCACTGATTTCACAGCGAATATTCAAAGCATCATAAATGAAAAGCCGGATTACCTTTATATCGTCTGGGCAGGATCCAATGCCCCATGGAAACAGTTAAAGGATATGCAGCTGGAGGAGCAGGGAATAAAAATTTCCACTGCTGCGCAGGATATTGCCTCCTTAAAGACGATGGATTCTCTGATTGGCATGAGCGGCTTTTCCATTTACTATCACACCCTGCCGGATAATGAAGTGAACGACTGGCTGGTGGAAGAGCATAAGAAAAAGTTTGACGGTGAGATTCCCGACCTGTTTACAGCCGGCGGAATGACAGCTGCCATCTCCATTGTGGAGGCCCTGAAGAAAACAGAAGGTGATAAAGAAGTGGACGGCCTGATCACCACAATGGAAAACATGGAGTTTGAGACACCGAAAGGAACGATGAAGTTCCGGGCTGAGGATCATCAGGCATTGCAGTCCCTGTATGCAGTAACCCTGGAGGAACAGGAAGGTGAGGATCATCCGGTACCGGTGCTGATCAGGGAATTGAATATGGAAGAAACCGAGCCGCCAATCAGAAATGGCAAATAAAAATGTCAGAATAGTTAGACATACCATTAGGAGGGATCGCCAAGTTGGAGAATATCTTGGTAACGAAAAACCTATCAGTTTCCTTTGGCGAGCATGATGTCATAAAAGATGTGAACCTGGAAATAGAGCGAGGGAAGCTGACTTCGATCATCGGGCCAAATGGCGCGGGCAAGACCACTCTTTTTAACTTGCTGAGCGGCCAGATCGCCCCGACAAAGGGAGAGATTTATTTTAAGAAAGACAATATAACCAAGCTCTCTGTACCATTACGGGCGAGAAGGGGCATCGGCCGCTCCTTCCAGCTCACCAATATTTTTCCGGAGCTGACTGTCCTTGAAAATATTAGGCTGGCCATCCAGTCATCGAGCAAAGATTACTACTCGATCTTCCCTAGGCTTTCTTTCATGAGCCGCCAGCAGGATGAAGCAAAAGCGGCCATGGGGCGGTGCATGCTAAGCGGCAAGGAAGATGTGCTGGCACAGGATCTGGCACACGGGGAAAAAAGAAAACTCGAGCTGGCCATGCTGCTGGCTCTAAAAACAGAACTGCTTCTGCTTGATGAGCCGACAGCAGGCATATCGATTGAAGAGATTCCTGCCATTCTGGAAGTGATTGAGAACATTAAGAAGGAAGGTATGTACACGATTGTATTAATTGAACACAAAATGGAGATGGTCATGCATCTTTCCGATACCCTGGTGGTTCTATTCAATGGAGAGCTCCTGGCCAGCGGCAATCCGAAGGAAATTATTAAGGACCAAAGAGTTCAGACGGCATATTTAGGAGGCATGCACCGTGAGTCTATTAAAACTGGATAATCTGGAGACCTATTTGGGTCAATATCACATTCTTCAGGGTGTATCCATGTCAGTAGAAGAGGGAAGCATCACCGTCCTCTTCGGGAGAAATGGCGCAGGCAAAACGACAACACTGCGCACCATCATGGGCTTCAACCCATCCACCACGGGTTCAGTGCATTATCACAATCAGAAGATCAGCGGAATCCCTACCCACCTGATCTCCAGAAAAGGAATCGGCTATGTACCGGAAAATCAGGGAATATTCAGTGCACTGACAGTAGAAGAAACCTTGAATCTGGCCAAGTCAAAGAGCACAGGTGAGACAGAGGAAAAAATGGAGTGGATGCTGGAGCTCTTCCCGGATTTGAAAAAATTTTGGCGGAAGAAAAGCGGATTGCTATCCGGCGGACAAAAGCAGATGCTGGCGATTGCCAGGGCGTATATCAATGGAGATGGACTGCTTCTGATCGATGAGCCAAGCAAAGGATTATCGCCGATCATGGTTGAAAAGCTGATGGAATCGATTCTGAAAATGAAGGAAAAAACCACGATTCTGCTTGTGGAGCAGAATTTCCTGATGGCGAGTGAAATCGGCGATTACTTTTACATTATGGACGACGGAAAAATAGTCCATGATGGCTTGATGCAGGATCTTAAGGAAGACAAGGAAACCTGTCAGAAATACTTGGGCATCGCGTAAGCAGTGAAGGGGGGCTGGAAATGGAAGTCTTTATTAATTTATTGGTCAATGGGGTTTCAACTGGGCTTTTGATATTCCTTCTGGCTGCTGGACTTACCTTAATCTTTGGACTGATGAGTGTATTGAACTTCGCCCATGGCGGATTATTCGTCTGGGGCGCTTTCTCAGGAGCATGGATTTTTAAAGAAACAAACAGTTTTCTATTAGCGATAGCGGGTGCAGTTGCAGTCGGAATGGTCTTGGGCTGGGTATTGGAGAGATTCCTGATCCGTCCTGTCTATGGGAATCATGTGAGACAGCTGCTGATTACATTAGGCGGGATGCTGGTATTATCGGAAAGCATCAAAATCTTCTGGGGGCCAAACCCGATAAGGGTAAACCTGCCAGCGTGGCTTGAAGGGAGTTATCAGTTTGATGGAATCATCATCATAAAATACCGTGTGTTTGTGATTGTGGTTGGACTGCTGCTGTATCTGGCATTATGGCTTTTGCTCAGCCGTACGCAGATTGGACTTATGATCAGGGCTGGAGTGCTGGATAAGGAGATGGTTCAGGCGCTCGGAATCAATGTAAAAGGACTTTTTACATTCGTATTTCTGCTCGGTGCCGGATTGGCTGCTTTAGGCGGAGCGCTATTAGCGCCGTATTCTGGAGTCGTTTTTGCGGAAATGGGCATGCAGTATGCCATACTGGCTTTCATTGTTGTCATCATTGGCGGAATGGGAAGCCTGCAGGGATCGGCACTGGCTTCCCTGATCGTAGGAGTAGCGGGAGCGTTTATGGCTTATTATATGCCTGATTTGTCACTGGCATTGAATATGCTCCTATTGGCTATCGTATTATTGGTGAAACCAACAGGGCTGCTGGGAGAAAAGGGGAGTGCTGTATGAGAGGTGTATTTCATAAAGTGCCGCTGTACTGGGGGCTTGCGATTCTGCTTTTCATGCTTCTGTTTCCCTTTGTTAACGACTCCCGAAGCACACTGATTTTACTTACTCAAATTTTCATTTTTGCCATATTTGCGATGAGCTTTGATATTTTGTTAGGGTATACCGGCATTGTTTCCTTTGGTCATTGCATGTTCTTTGGAATCGGCGCTTACAGCACGGCTCTCATTTTTAATAAGCTGGATGCAACTCTGCCAAACTTTTTAATTGGATTGGTTATAGGCATCATCCTATCCGCTCTGGTTAGCTATATCATTGGTTTATTATCACTAAGGCTCAAAAGCCACTTTTATGCGATGCTGACACTGGCAGTATCACAGCTCTTTCTTGTACTGGCAGAGAAATGGAGGGGACTGACGCATGGCGGAGACGGTTTTACCTTCAGTGTGCCTGACGTATTCAAAGACCGTACTTCTTTCTATTACATTACACTCATTAGTGTAGCCGTTGTTTTCATCCTGCTGAAGCTTTTTACAGAATCGTCCACTGGCAAGGTGCTAAAAGCCATTTCCCAGAATGAATATCGTGCAGAAGCACTGGGGTATCAAACACTTCATTATAAACTGATTGCCAGCGTGACGGCTGGAGTGGCAGCTTCCTTAAGCGGCGCACTATATGCAGTGTCACTACGGTTCATTAATACCAATGTCTTTTCTATTGAAGTTACCCTTGATGCTCTCTTAATGACGATGATCGGGGGAATGGGAACCCTGGCTGGTGCCATAGCAGGAGCGGGGATCATCGAATTTTTAAGACATTATCTTTCTGAGCTTGCGATGACTTTCCCCATCTTTGAACGATGGACGATTATCCTCGGATTCTTATATATAGTGGTGCTCCTTGGGTTCCCTTCCGGTTTGGCAGGAGTTATTAAAAAGTTCACCTTGAAAAAGGGGAGGAGGGAGAAGAAAAGGAATATGAAAAGGGCTGCATAGTGTGGGATAAGATGAATCTGGAAACCTTGCCATCATTATTAATTGCAAAAACACTTATTTTCTCGGGATATTGAACGTGGGGTTAATATCAAAACTATTATCTTTAATGTTGTGAAAAAACGTTCTTAAGCTGGTGAGAGCTGATAAATCCAATGCGGATCAGGCTATTGAAGCGGTCATAGTTATCATTAGAACATAGAAAAAGAATAAACCTCTCCATCAAAATCAAGGAATATCAGGAGAGGTTGATACTATAGACTGCTCTTGGAAAAATATTTCCGGGTTTCTTCACGTGTGTGATTTGGCAAGACACTTTCTAGCTCTTCATTTAACCATGAAAGTGTTTTACTGCGCAGGAAATCACGCATTTTTTCTTCGGCTGAGAGCATAACTAAATTGATGGTACAAGAGGAGGTACCTGAAGAGCAGATATTTTCTCTATACAAATAACCATTATCTTTAATGTTTTTACATTGAAAAATTGGCTTGGGACCTTCAACTGCTTCAATTACATCCCAAAAAGATATTTCTTCTGGAGATTTAGCGAGTTTATAACCACCCTTAACTCCAGGAACTGAGGTAACAATCCCGCTCTTTGATAATTTACTGAATATCTTAGAAAGATATGTTTCGGAAATCCCTTGGAAAGTGGAAAGTTCCTTTATTCCAATGGAGGAATCCTCTTTATTATCAATTAAATATACGAGGCAGTGAAGTGCGTATTCAACCCCAATACTATACTGCATTACTAACACCTCTTCATAAATGAGATTAATTAATCTTAAGAATTTTTCATTTCTTTGTCAAACATGATCAATTTGCACTAATTAACATGAAAAGAGGTTTGACATCATAAAGTTTACCCTTTATTATAGACAATATCAATCGCTGATTGATACTATCCACAATTCGAATATCAAAATGCGGTTCAATTATATATTGAATCAGCTTTTAAGGAGGAATTGATATGGAACAACGAATTGATTATTACAATTTAGCTCCAGAGGCAATGAAAATAATGATGGAAATGGAGAGGTATACGAAAACAACAGGTTTAGACCGTAAACTTCGTGAGCTTATAAAAATTCGCGCTTCTCAAATTAATGGCTGTGCCTATTGCATAAACATGCATACAGCTGATGCGAGAAAAATGGGAGAAACGGAACAGCGTTTATATTGCATTAGTGCATGGAAAGAGTGTACATTTTACACCGAAGCAGAAAAAGCAGCTCTTGAATTAACAGAGCACATAACTCTAATCCCGGCAAAACGTGTGCCAGATGAGCTTTATAAGCGAGTACGTGAACATTATGATGAGAAGCAATATATTGATCTTGTTCTAATCATCAATCAAATCAACAGCTGGAATAGAATTTCTATTGCAATGGGAAATATAGCAACTGAAAAATAAAATCTTCAAAAGTTAGTGCCATAATAAATTATTTATCTGAGAGCTTAATTTAAAATTAACTTACCTTCTAGTAAGTAAAAAATGAACTTTGTACGAAAAAGAAGGGCAAAGACTAGCATCGCAGAAAAAATCGTTGCCGGCTCATAAAGTTTACTATTAATGCAAAAGCTACACGTGGAAATATTGAAGCAAAAATCCATTATAAAAAAGGGAGTTTTATAAAATGATGAAAATAGAAAAGAAACTATACACGGCTACTGTAAATGTTCAAGGCGGAAGAGATGGGAAAGCGGTTTCTGACGATAACAATCTGAATGTAGACTTGAGATATCCAAAGGAATTAGGGGGGGACGGAGCTGGAACCAATCCGGAGCAGCTGTTCGCTGCAGGGTTTGCCGCATGCTTCCAGGGAGCGATGGGCACTGTCCTTAGGAAAAAGAACATTAAAACAGACGGTATAAATATTGCTTCACAAGTTACGCTTGGCAAGGATGCGAACGATGGATATGTGCTGGCCATTACAATGGATATCACTGTAAAGGGCGTTGAAACAAGCGTGGCAGAAGAAGTCGTTGCGGAAGCTCATAAGGTTTGTCCTTATGCTAAAGCAACTCAAGGTAATATCGAAGTAATCTCCAACGTTGTTGGTTAATCAGCTTCCGGGATCACCCAAAGAGTGCCTATCTTTTAACAAGATAGGCATTCTTTTTTACATTAGGAATTAGATTTTGTTTAACCTATTTTTCATAAAATGATTCTTAATCCATTTTATTATAAGAAGGAGCGGCAGATACACATATACAAAACCAATTCCCACATTAGAAGTAAAATTGACAAGATAATCAACACTCTTAAATTCCTGAAGGTATACAGAAACAATCATCTCTGCAATAAGTAAGAATAGCAAAGTCGCTTTTGGAGGAATTGAGAAAGTTCTTTTTACGATTCTTGTACATGCCCACAAAGAAATACATATAGGGGATATGATCACTAACAGCCAAATAAAGATGAATACATATTCAAATCTTTCCAGGAAAGAGAATTTAACGATCTTAACCATCATAAGAGTGGGCCAAGGTAAATGCTGTAATACCTCTTGATTAAAGTATAAGAATGATATTAACGTTATAATTAGGTACACAATGAGAGTATATATATTTCCAAGATACGCCCATTTTGAAATATCTCTGTTATTTGAACTTTTAAGGAAGGGATAATACATCAGGATCCACTCGAAACCAAGAAAAAGCAGGGCATACCCTTTAGAAGAGAAAAATAGCTCACTGAGGGAATGACTAAAGGCTGGGAGCAGGTAAATATAATTCGCATGCATCAAGGGGAAGTAGATTAAAAAGAACAAAAAAGCAGGCAATATAACTCCCCAGAAACTAAAGCCGGTTAAACTGCGGAAGCCGCTTGAGATAATATAATAAAATGTGAGTAAGAAAACGATACATAGCTGCCATGTTTTTATTGAAGGATACACCCATATTTGGATGACCTCAATATAAGCACGGAGGACTGTCAAAGAAGCCAGCCAGAAATAAACCAATGCCATGACAGACATTATGCTGCCAATCGCTTTTCCAAAGCAATACTGATGAACAGCTACTAAATCATTAGTTCCCCCGCCTAATAGCTTAAAAATAATATAGAGTATGATATGGGTTGCAGCCCAAGTTATAATTAAAGAAATCCAGGCGTCCTGCTCAGCATGTTTAATAACCTGGCTTTGAAAATTTAGGATACCAACTCCGGTTTGTGAAGAGTGAATGAGAAAAAATGTGAAAAAAGCCGAAACTTGAAATTGTTTTTCTACTTTTACGTTCACTAATTTCCCACCCCAGTTTGCCTAACTGCAATTTTGGTATTTACCTCATATGTCATATTAGGATATATCCGATCGTAAAAACTCTTTTCAGAATAATTTCTGTGATTTGCTTTATACACTCTTCCTATACCTAAAGGATCTACACCATTTGTTTGAAAATCCTTTAGAAGTAATTCAGCATCGTTTGAAATTGATTTCTGTAAGGCGGTTTTAAATAATTTAAGATCCTTTTCATCTTCTAAATTGATCCATTCAGGCAAAGCATCAAGTTCTACATCTAAATTTAGGCTAACTCTAACTTGTTCCCTGAGGTTCTCCTTGATGAATTTCACCTTGTGTTTTCCATAGTTCGTTCTGACCCCAATATTAGCTTTGTGTCCATGCATGTTGAGGTCAAAACTGTATACTCCCATTTTGTTTTTATCCGTCATTAATTTTAATAAGAAGGTTTCTTTTTCGGAAATCCTAAGTGCTAATTTTTCACCTTTAAAAATCCCCATACCATCTACTTTAATTTGCCCTTTAGAATCAACTGTAAGATTTGGAAAGGACATATCAATTCCACTTCCAAAAAACTGGTCATACATTACATGGGAGTTAGATTCAGGAATTCCTTCATTTTCAATACTTTTATCAATCAAATTCATTAAGAATAGCGGACTCTCATTAAGTGTTTTACTTAGTATTAAATCTGGAGTTCCATCTGTAATGACAATTCTTACTATGCCAATTTTTGGATCCTTACAGATGGGGTCTAATATGGAAGCTAAACCATCTCTGCTTAGTTGATCCCCAAATATCATTACCCTTACTTGACCTATTTCAAATGGAAATTGAGACTTATGGCTAAGTTCTTCCTGCAGACTGGATGGATTTTTAGCAGCAGCTGTGATTAAAACAGGATTATCACTCTCGGCATAATTTGGATAAACAACACTTGCCTTTAGCATCTCATCTTCTTTGTCATATCCTACATTATGCATCAGAGAGACTTCATTAATAATATTGTGAGGTACACATCCAGCCAGAATTAGAGTTAGAACAACAATACCCATTTTAACTAATGTGTTATTCGTCATTAATATCTTCCTTCTTTTTGTTACTCTCTTTTGGTGAATATTTAATTTTATCTTTAGGTCTCAAAAAATCTGGCCTTTTGTTTAATTTATCATAAGGGGACCTTATGATACTATCCGCAAGACTATTGCTGCGAAACGGGTGCAAAGGAACCATGTAAGGAGTATCAAATGATTTTAATTTAAACAAATGACATAGCAGCACGGCAAAACCTATCATGATGCCCAGCCCGCCCAGGAATGATGACATGATGATAAAGGGAAATCTTAAAATTCGAATGGTGTTGGACATAACGATAGCTGGTGTTGTGAATGAAGCTAAGGCTGCTAAAGCGACAATGATTAATAAAATATTACTTGTCAGTGCTGCCATTACAGCTGCCTGTCCAATGACAATACCGCCAACAATGCCCAATGTCTGTCCTACTTTAGTAGGCAATCGGGCTCCTGCCTCTCTTAATAATTCAATGGTCATTTCTAAAAAAAGAACCTCCAGCAGCGGCGGAAATGGAACGTTTGCCCTGGACTCTATTAGCGGACCCAGTAAATCCGCAGGCACCACCTCATAATGAAACGTCATAACCGCAACATAAATGGCGGAAGAAAAGATTGAAAAGATGATCGCAAGTATTCGTGTAAAACGGAAGAAAGACCCAATAATCCAGTTATAATAATAATCCTCAGATGAGAGAAAAAAATCGAATATGGTAGTAGGTCCGGATACTGCGTATGGTGAACCATCACTAAAGATAACGACCTGGCCGGAAGTGAGTGAATAAGAAATTCTATCCAGCCTCTCTGAAGAAAAGTAAAGCGGAAAAGGAGTATAAGAATTTCCCTTAATTAGCTGGACTAAAGCAGAAGTATCAAAAATGATATCAAAATCTATTTCAGAGAGCCTTTTTTTTACGTTTTCTATATGTTGTTCATTTGTAATGCCATCTAAATAAACAATCATTACTCTTGTTTTTGACAGTGTGCCCATCACGATCTCTTCAGTAGTTAATAAAGGAGATTTTACCTTAGTTCGAAGTAAAAGAATATTCGTATCAAGGCTCTCAACAAACCCTAATTTTGGACCGATAACATTAAATTCATTCTCAGTTTCGTTAGACTCTCTTATCCCTTTAGATAAATTATTTACATTTACCAAAAGAAAATCATCTAAGTTATTTTCAAATTGAATGAGAACATATCCCTGATGGATTTTCTCTTCGATTTCTGTTGCTTCCTTTGTTCGGATAATGTCTTCAAGTGGCAGGCTGTTTTTAAATTGATTTATATCAAAAGCCTGACCAGTCTTTTTTTCGCACTCATTTATATATGGAAGAAATACATGCTCCATCGTCTTGTGATCGATTAGTGAAGTGAAATATAAAATGAATATCTGGACGCCTGAAACATTTTTTTGAATCTCTTTAAAATCAGATGACTTTTTGGCTCTTTTCACTATCTCGGCAGGTGTTTGATTTTCTGTAGGATTCAGATTATTTTTTTCCTTTATCATAAACAGATGTACTCCCTAACATGTGTTAATACTTAGTATTATTACTATCAAAGATTGTATGCACACTATATCCTTTTTATTAATGCTGAATGACAATGGGATATAGGAAATATTTAAATTTAGGAAATAAACATTTCAGCTCAAAACCTTTTCAATTTGACACTTACCTATTAGTAAGTTACTATTAGGGCATGGAAAACAGAAAAAAACAAATTGTAGACTTAGCAATAAAATTGATACAACAAAAAGGGTATGTGGCCTTTAGCTATGATGACATTTCTAAACAACTTGGCGTGACCAAGGCAAGTATTCACTATCACTTTGAGAAAAAGGAGGATTTAGGAGTTGCAGTTACCGAACGTCTTTTCATGAGGCTGCAAGACTCTTTGGTGTTAATTAAAAATTCGTCGGTTTCTGCTGAAGAGAAACTTAAGCAATTCATTCAGCAGCAAGCTGAAAGATTCGAGTGTACTGAAATATGTCCGATCTCTTCGCTCCAGACAGATTTTGAATCTTTGCCGAATGCCGTACAAGAAAAAATTGAGGAAGTCAGCAGACTGGAACTCAGGGTAATGAAAGAAATAGTTGCTGAGGCACAAGCTGCAACTATCATAAATAGCTCTGAAGATGTCCATCAGGTAGCGGTAACGATATTATCAAGTGTAAAGGGAGCATTATTATACAGACGTGTTCTAGGTGATGATGTCTTAGTGGAAGTACTTAACCAGTTAAACCGTTTCTTAAGAAATCCGTAGGAACGGTTTTTTTTAAAGAAGAAACTTACCTTCTAGTAAGTAAGCGCTATTGTGTTTTATTAAGTATGGAATAGTTGACTAGGAAATAACACACTTACCTTCTAGTAAGTAATTTTTAAATTTGATTTACTTTTTTTAATGGATGCTGAAATTTTTTCATGGAGAATTTATTATAGAAAGTTGGGATTGCTGCAATGAAAAGAATGCTTTTAGTTTCACTATTGATGTCGTGTGGGGCTACCTTTATTACTCCTTTATTCCCTTTGTATAGTGAGGCTTACAAACTTAACAGTTTGCAAATCACGATCTTGTTTGCCATTTATGCTGCTTTCCTATTGCCAACTTTGTTTGTTACTGGAGACAAAGGCAGTACTTGGGGATTAAAAAGGGTTGTTCGTATAAGTATATTAATATCCATCACATCTACCTTGTTCTTCCTGGTAAGCCAAAATGCCTGGATGCTTTATGTCGCCAGGTTATTGGAAGGAGTCGCATACGGAGCTTTTACAGGTACAGCTGTTGCTTTTTTAATGAAACAAACTCCTCCAAATAAAGTAAGCACAGCTCTCAAGCTATCAGGAGTCACGATTCTAGTTGGTTTTGGTCTGGGACCAGCTATCGCAGGTTTAATCTTGCAATATTTACATCATCAGCCACTCCGTTTGCCATTCTGGATTCTGCTCGTCCTGCTCATCGTCTCGCTCATCTTACTGGAAACAATTCCTAAAGATGTTGTTTCCTTTGAGCAAAAACGTGTAAAAACTAAGATATCACTTGGTGTACCTAGCAATATTCGTTCTCATTTTTGGTCAATGGTCGGATTGCCTATCTTCACTGTTTTCACAATACAAGGAATAGCGCTTTCTCTTATTCCTACTTTCGTCAAAGATGTTATTCACACGTCTAACCTCTCGGTTTCTGGATTGATCATTTTCGTGTCTCTTGGTGGAGCGGCTTTGGCTCAATTCATACCTTGGCCGAGCCGTCCAGTTACACGTATCCGATTCGGCATCCTGCTTCTTGCGATTGGATCATGGGTTATTGTTTCTTCTGGTTTAACATCAAGTTTGCCGTTGCTCTGGGCAGGCATTTTCATCCAGTCTATCGGGGGTGGGTGGACTTTTCAAATTGCATTACAACTTGCCGGACAGTTACCGGAACCAAAAGCACGGCCACGAGTCATTTCGGCTTTTTATTTGTGTGCGTACTCTGGATTTATCGTACCGATTATTGGAGTCGGAGCACTTACTCAATTTTTAAATTTGAACCATTCGCTAATCGTGCTAAACCTGTTTGCGGCATTTATTGTTGTATATGTGCTGATGTATTCCGTCAAATATAAACGCACTTATTCGGACATATAATTATTAATGTATTATCTGGATTTATCCTTAAACAATTAAAGAGCTTTTCTAAACCTAATCAAGTGTGCTTTAAGATCCAGCTGCCAGTTCGGCGGCTTTTTTTCTCCAATTAAAAGGGCGTTTAGTTTGAGAAGAGTGCTTACATAATAATAAGTATGGTGTTGATTAATAGTGAATGTTATCTTCAGGCAATTGATAGATGGTAAATAGTTGCTGCCCTTTAAAGGGGATTATATAAAGAGAATGTGATCACATATAAGAGACATGGTAAGGGGCTTGAATAGAATGGCGACATCTATAGAAAGGCTATTATGGAGTATTGCTCTTCCTGGTTTTGGGCAATTCTTAAATGGAAAACTAATTAAGGGAATGGTTATTGTATTTTTAGAGTTCCTGATAAATGTACAAGCGAATTTTAACGAGGTAATTATTTCAAGTTTTCATGGAAATATTGAAAAGGCAATTGCAGAAACCGATTATTTATGGCTAATGTTTTACCCTTGTTTGTATTTTTTTGCTATGTGGGATGCTTTTAAAGATGCGGGCGGAGGGAGAAACAGTTATTCTTTTCTTCCGTTTGTATTTGCAGCTTACTTTGTTACTGTGGGGTGTATATATTCCTCTACCCTTAAGCTTTTTGGAGTATTATTAGGGCCTATCTGGCTTCCAATATTGTGTGTAACACCTGGTGTCTGTGTGGGATTCTTTTTAATGAGGATAATAAGGAAAAAACACATTGAACAATTTTAAACAGGACAGCAATTATTGTTAAACCTTTTAATGAATTTAATGAATAATTACCATTTTCGATTACAAACTAAGAAAAGAAAATAAATTGTGGAGGGGCCTTTTAGATGAATTTAAACGATTTAGGCTTTCTTTGGTACTTACATTCAAGTTCAAATATGGTCAATATTTTTTTGGGAAATCTTATAGAGACTGCTGAAGATACTGATTTGAAAGATGCTTTAACTGAGATTAAAACACTTTCATCATTCCAAGAACAAGAGGCTTTGCAATTCTTATCTGATAATGGATTAAATATTACACCGTTTTTTAGTGAAAATGATTTACATAGCCCCTCAGAAAAGTTATTTTCTGATCAATTAATGATCGAAATTCTTAAGCATATAACAAGTAATGGACTGGGTGTACTTTCTTTTCAATATACAGACTTAACCGTCCCAAAGGTTAAGAATTTTTTTAAAGAAATACTCAATAAGTTAATTCAAATTGACATTTCTATTTTAAATTTGCTGGAGCACAAAGGTTTATTGCAAAACAGGTCATTTTCATACAAGAATGCTGAAGACAGAGAAAACAAATTATTTAAAGTGGCATCAACCCAGCAGAGGCCGCTTAATGCTGTTGAATTAGCAAGTATGTTTGGTTCATTTCAATGTAATAATGTTGGTTTAGCTCTATGTACTGCTTTTTCGGATGTTGCAAAGGATGAAGATACAAAGAGTTTTTTGCAAGATGGGACCAAGTTGGCATATCGGCAAGCTGCTACTTTATCGGACATATATAGAGAAAACGGAGTTCCAACCACAACCGGCTTAGAGGCTCACGTTTATAAAGTGAGTAATTCTCCATTTTCAGATAAACTAATGGCTAACTTGATCATGTTCTTAAATCCCATCGGAATCGGTAATTTACAAACTGCTGCGGTTTCCAGTTATAAAAAAAGCCATGTGAAGATACTAAAGGAACTAATTGAAGAGGTAGAAAGCTATTCAGAGAAAGGGTTTAAGTTATTGGTAAGGAAAGACTGGTTTAATGAGCCGCCGGTAACCAATAGGTCAATTGATAATTAGAGTCAAACAATCTTTAGATCATTCCCTGAAAATCATAAAAATGGGAAGGAGAACAAAAAGCCGATTTGTTGATTATAGAAAAATCGGCTTCTTAAAATAATAAAGTTAAAATTTAGGTATTGGGAGTACATTTTTTAATTTATTGAATGAATTCAGTTAACCTTTTATAAGAAAGAACATCGCCATTCGTCATGTGATGAAAGGTCTGGCGGTTTACAATCTCTTCACTGATAGTCCGTAAGTATGTTAGGGTGGCTCTAAATGGGACGGATCCACAGCTAAGCCTTTCGATTCCGATCTCAGATAACTCCGATAAAGAAGGCATCTCTGGGTCAACCAATAAGTTGATAGGACAAGAAATTTCCTCTCTAATTTTTTTCATAATCTTCCTATCAGTTAAACCAGGAATGAAAATGCAATCTGCCCCTGCATCTTGATAGGCTTTTGCCCGCTTTAAAGCTTCTCGAAAACGCATTGAAGAATCCCCAACATTTAACCAATATAGATCTGTTCGTGCATTGATAAATAACGGCATATTTCTAGATTCCGAAAGTTCTTTGATAGCTGCTATTTTTTCCTTTTGAGATGAAATTTCAAATAGTGGCCGGTTAGGATCACCTGTGCCGTCCTCCAGATTTATCCCTATAGCTCCAGCAGCAGCTACTGCTTTTACGGTCTCTAAAACCTCTTCAACCGTCTGTCCATAACCTGCCTCAATGTCTGCGCTCACAGGAACATTTACTGATTTGGCGATATTTTCAATCGTTTCAACCATTTTATTAAGAGGTATACTTTGCCCATCCAAGTACCCTAAAGAAGCAGCAATGCCAGCACTTGTTGTTCCAATAGCTTTAAAGCCACATTCTTCAAACATTTTTGCACTGATTACATCCCATGCATTTGGCAGAACAAATGTTGACGATTGCTGATGTAAGTGGTGAAAGGTTTTTGCCTTTATTGATTGTTCTTTGTTACTCATAAAATTAAGCTCCTTTTCCTGATTTGGATTTAAGTTTCTTTTTGCTTCATTTCTATTGTAAGAGCTAAATAATTCGACTATCATCGAAATATGGAATACATATTAAAGGGGAATTGAGATGAGTTCGAGTCCAGACGCTTCAACGATTGCTTCATTAATTAGCGACCCATCACGTGCAGCCATTTTAACAGTACTCATGGATGGAAGAAGCCATCCAGCAGGAGATTTGGCTTACGCAGCAAACATAAAGCCACAAACTGCAAGCTTTCATTTAGCGAAAATGCTTGAAGTAAATGTGGTGTCTCTAGAAAAACAAGGAAGGCATCGATATTATCGAATTGAAAATTTTGAAATAGCTAAAGCCCTCGAAACGTTGCTTGCCCTTTCACCTCAACCAAAGGTTAACTCATTCAAACAAGTAACTGAAAATGAAAGCTTGCGTTTGGCTCGTACTTGTTATGACCATCTAGCTGGAAAACTCGGAGTAAAACTTATGGATGCTCTTGTAGATAAGGGGTATATTTTTGAAAAAAGCAACGATATTTTGATTACGAAGGATGGAGAGATATTCTTCGAATCATTTGGTATCCGCTTAGATCTTGTTAGAAAAAAGCGTCGTTCATTCGTTCATAAATGCTTAGACTGGAGTGAAAGGCGTCATCATATTGCTGGTGCATTAGGTCATGTACTTATTGAACGCTTTTTCGAGCTGCAATGGATTGAACGAATGGAAAAAACAAGAGCGATTAGAATAACTCCTGCAGGTAGAAAAGGACTTAATAAACTTTTATCGATAACAATATAATAAGTGTTAGTCTAATAGGTATGGAGAAAACTGATCTTTTACATGCAATTACGATAATGGAAAACTTAAAAGAAATGCGGGAATGTCCCCCAGTTCTTTTAAGTGTTACCGTACTGGAGAGACAGTTCCACACAACTCGATTAGGGTAATAGACAGAGCCAAGTTTGATTCAAAGTTCATCCCCAATGTTGGATGAAAAGTGTATGTGCTTTATTAGTCCTGCCAAGGGGGCAGGTTGAATATTACTTAAAAATAACAAATGGATAAAGGAGAGGGCATACAAGCAGCAGGTGCAGGATCACCTGCTGTTCGGGAAGTTCGCAATATTTGGACATAAAGACAAAAAGCCTAGCCATCAAGCGATAACCGGCTTTTTGTATGTAAACGTTATTTGGTCAGAACTGATAGAACTTCGTCGGTAATTCTTTGCGCTTCCTGCTTCAATGCAGCGGGAAGGGCGGTAGCAATCGGGTGAAACACTTCAACAATATGGTAGTCCTTGAATCCCTGCACCTGGGCTGCTGTCGTCCCCTGTACGATAAACTTATCAGTACAGACGGCGGCAGAAGGGATTCCCTGTTTTTCTAAATAGATTCCATCAAGCACACTGCTTGAGCTGCATGACCCTCAGTCACCAACTCCGGCTACAACGGCATGGCAGGACTTCAATTGATCAAGCAATGCATCCGGAAATGGCAGGGAAGGGTTCTTCTTATCGAACCAGACGACTTCCGCATGATGATTTTCCCGAAACTCTTCAGCCAATGCTGATAGGAATACATCCGAATTTCTTTTTCCGTTGTTGATAAAGGCAACTCTTTTTCCGCTTACATCAGATAGCCTGGCAGCCAAATGGTTTTCTGTTTCCACAGGACCTTCGGTTGGATCAAGTACAATAACCTTATCTGTAAGAATCAATTCTTTTCCTCCTTTCGCAGATTTTCTATACGCTACGAGTCAAACTGACCCGTTTTAGCAATCACTTCATGTAAAGCCTGACAAACGAACCTGCTTTGTAACTGCCACAGATTGACTGACACTTCCCCAGCCTGGGATAAACGACGAGAATCTTCCAGCGGGACCTCCTCCGGTTATCAGCAGGGTATCGTCCGGGGAAGGGAAGGCTGTTGCCCATTCATCTTTTTCCTCGGCTAATGGTTCCAGTCTCAAGCCAAATGGATAAAACTCTGATTTTCTCCTTCTGGCATGTTCGAAAAGAAAATCCTTTACTCTGGCTTTATCCCATCCATGCTCCAACAGTGTGGCCACATGTTCAGGACAAAGCACCAGCGCACATTGCGTGCTTCTTTGCATATGGAAGGTTGCCAGATTGGTCATTATGTCCGCAATGGACATTAAAATTCCCTCTGGCGTATGGGCCACGTGGTTGTTAATTTGATGCGGCCCTTCCGAAGCAAAAGCAGTCACTGTGCTATCACTTCGGTTAAACCCTCTCTCTACATGAAGAGGGTCCCATTCAGGAACATCCGCTTCCCCAATGCAAAAGCTGATTTTTCCAGGGTGCCCGATTGTCGTTTGGTCGAATTGAGAAGACCCGCCTGCATTCTTCATAATCAGGCCAATTGCCCGTCCAATCGTTGCGTTGGCACGATGGGCGCCTCCCATCAGATTTTTCCCGGTATTGAGCCCGATTTGATGAATAATCGGACCGTTAACGATTAAAAGGATAGAGGCACCACCTGTACTTGCTGTTGGACCGTGAACGCCAAACTTCGGATCCAGCACAGCTTCCATAGCAGCCATGACGACAGGCATATATGCAGGAAGGCAGCCCGCCATTACTGCATTAATCGCAACCTTTTCAGCAGTTATGAATCGGTTTCTCTCCGGGATCGTTCCTACAATGTCAGACGGCTGTGCTTTTACATAATCAAGCATTGCCTGGACCCTTTCTGGGGTAGGGGGGATAATCGGTAGACCATCAGTCCAGCCCTTTTCGAAAAAGTGTTCTACTGCTTCCTGGGCGAGGTTGAATTCTAGTTTTTTGGAAGAAAGTTGGGTCATTTTGTCACCTCCTCAAAAAATTTTTCCTCTTAATTATATAATATAGTTATAAATTGTTAAAATATTTAGATTTATATGCAAATTTTCAAGGTAGTGCAAGGATTTTTAACATATTTAACAATTTAGTCTCTTAAATATTTTGTTTGGCTGGATGAACCTGTGGGAATCAAAGATGCCAACAAAAGAAAAAGACTGGGTAGGCTCTCTTACGATTCCGCGTATCCTGAAGCTGGACAGCGAAGGACACTTACAACACGAATCTATCCAAAGCAAACAAGCCAGGGACTCATTGTATCGGGAAGTGAGGAATCTCCTGTTACATTGACGGTGTGGGATTTGGAAGACCGAATGAAAGACATGGTTGTTTACGAATAGAAAGAAAGAAGGCATCTCTGTGGAAATCAGGAGTTCCTTTCAAGTGGTTGATACACTAACATGCCGGGTGCCAGGCCCACTGACAGGTTACGAGAAATTTTGTTACGCATTTAAAAATGTTTTTATAGGTGTAAGGCACCATCCAGAATTTGAATGTTGCCTGACACCTCTTCTTTTTTTAATGTACTTAAAAGTACCTTGTTATTAATGCTTCTAGATGGTGTGCGTGTTTTCTTAAGGCACCTTTATAATAGGTTAAGTCAGATAAACTATTAGAGAAGGTGCTATGTAATAGGATGCCGACTGATAAAACTACCTCGCTTCTTCCATTAAAGATTGGACAGGAAATAGCATGAATTCCTTGTGTATGCTCAGAATTCGTTTCAGCAATTCCTTCTTGCCTGATCGTTTTTAATTCTTCTATAAACTTTTCAGGATTCGTAATTGTATTTTCTGTGAACCGTGGAAGATGTCCATCCACCATAAATTCTGCAATAATCTTACTAATTTCCGAATCGGGTAAATGAGCAAGATAACTTTTACCAACAGCACCACCGATTATTGGAAACGTTTCACCAGGTGAAATCGTTAACCGTATTTGCTGGTCAGGTTCTTCTTTAGCAATGTAAGCTAAGTGTAAATTATCGTTTCGTTTGGCTAAAACGACGGTCTGTTTCACTTCTTCGCAAATTGTGGGCAAATAAGAGATTGATGTATTCATAAAATCATTCATTTCTTTAGATCGCAATCCAAGAGAAATCAAATAAGAACCTAGTTTATAGCGTTTACTAATCGGATCAAAATGAACATAATCTTTGAGCTCCAATGTTTTTAAGATTCGTAGACAAGTACTTTTACTAATGCCAAGAGCACTTGATAGTTCAGTCAACGTGCTTTGTTTGTGTTTTTCCTTCGTTAGAAACTCTAGAATGTTAAGTGCTGAATAGACAGAAGGGATAAAGTTACTGTTCTTTTTCTCTAATTCACTCATTTTAATCCTACCTTTTATAATAATATTTTTTCCTACTTTTAGAACCTGAATTTACAATATTCAATATTTTTAGAAAATTCCATTGACAGTGAAAAGAGGGTTTGTTATATTCAATTATATCAAATAAGAAATAAAGTTTCAATATTGAAACAAATTCAAAACAATAAGTGAATGCAGTTGATTCATTCAAAACGACCCTTTTGATTACATTTGGAGAAAAGAGGTTAATAAACATGCATCATACAGACTCACTATGGGCGGCCACAGCAAATCCATTGAAACTACGTCCTTCACTAGAAGGAAAATTTCATACAGATGTAACGATTATCGGGGCAGGATTCACGGGACTGGCAACTGCCTATTACTTAAGAAAAGCTGGAATCAATTGTGTTGTTTTAGAAAAAAACGTCGTTGGTTGGGGCGCGAGTGGAAGAAATGCTGGGATGGTTTTAACTGGTTTCAAAAATAGTATCCAACAAATTGAAAAGAGTTGGGGCCGAGAAACTGCGAAAGTATTTCTTGACCAATCCGGTTTAGGGATTGAAAAAGTACGTGGGATCGTTGAAGCGGAAGGAATAGAGTGTTCGTTAAGTGACTGTGGCAGCATGAAAGCTGCATTCAAACCAAGCCATTCGGAGTCTATGAAACGAGAACAAGAGTTCATGTGGCAGGCGTATGAGTATGAGCTCCGCTACGTGGAACGAAATCAACTAAAAACCGAGTTGGATAGTGAATTTTATCATGGTGGGTTAGTAGATTTTAAGAGCTCTTCATTCCACCCGTTAAACTATGCATTAGGATTGGCGAATGCGGTGGAAGTGAAAGGCGGGAAAATTTATGAACAAACAGAAGTCAGCTCAGTTGAGGAGAATCACCAAGGATATTCTGTTAAGACTGAAATGGGTGCCGTTCAATCCTCCCATATTGTTTTTGCCACAAATGGCTACACGGAGAAACTCAATAAAAAATTGACTCGCTCAATCATGCCAATGGGCAGTTATATCATTGCCACAGAGCCACTTGGAAAAGAGGTTACCGAACGGCTTATCCCTAACAATCGCATGATATCGGATACCAAGAATTTTCTATATTATTTCAGGAGAACGCCTGATGAACGCATTTTATTCGGGGGCAGGGTGAGTTTTAATAGTAAAGAAGACGAAACCCTTTATCATTCTCTAAGAGAGAATTTATTAGAGGTATTTCCAGAACTATCAGATAGGAAAATCGAATTCAAATGGGGGGGCAAAGTGGCCTTTCCGATGGACTTTTTTCCGCATGTTGGCACAATAAAGAAGAACATTCATTATGCATTAGGCTATTGTGGCCATGGGGCATCTACTTCTACTTTGTTCGGTGAATATGTTGCACAGAATATTATCGATCCTAATCGAGAGAAATCAAAATTGGAAGAACTCCCATTAAGGACGATTCCATTACACAGTCAAAAAAACTTACTTCTGAATCTAGCAGGCAGTTATTATTCATTATTGGATAAAGTCAAATAAATCTTCACAAAGCGAGGGAAAAGCATGACAACCAACTATAAATTAGCCGTAGATGTTGGTGGGACCTTTACCGATGTTGTTTTATTCAACGAGCAGCAGAGGAAACTGCATTTTACAAAAACACCATCTTCTCCAAATGATCCTTCAAAAGGTGTAATTAATGGAATAAAGAAAATCATGAACATAGCACAAATCAAGCCAGGCCAAATCGGCTATTTTGTACATGGGACAACGTTTGCAACTAACGTTTTTCTTGAAAATAAAGGCTCCAAAGTGGCCCTTTTTACAACACATGGATTTAGAGATGTCATCGAAATTGGGAGACAAAAACGTTTAAAGCTTTATGATTTATTCCAAGATAAACCATCCAGTCTCGTCGACCGACAATTTCGTTTCGGTGTACGTGAACGAATGAAGGCAGACGGGGAGGTCTTACATACCTTAAATGAAGAAGATGTTCGGACATTTGTACGAATTGTAAAAGAAAATAATATTCACTCCATCGCTGTATCTTACCTCCATGCCTACAACAATCCACTTCACGAACTAAGAACAAAAGAAATCATTAAAGAAGAATTCCCTGAATGCCATATTTCATTATCCCATCATGTTTCACCAGAATTTAGAGAATATGAACGAACAATTACCACTGTAGTTAACGCCTATTTAAAACCGAAAACAAGCAATTATTTTGTCAATTTAGAAAAGAAACTAGAACAAATCAATGTGAAAGTTCCGTATATCATGAAATCCAATGGCGGTATTATGACGATGCGCGAAGCATCAGAAAACGTGATTCAAACCTTACTATCAGGTCCAGTTGGTGGGGTCGTTGCTGCAGGGTTTATCGCTGAGAAGCTAGGCATCAATAATATTATTACATTTGATATGGGCGGTACAAGTACCGATGTTGCTTTGATTAAAGATGGCTCTCCACAAATCACGCTTGAAAGTAGATTGAAAAACTATCCATTAAAAGCACCGATGATTGAAATGGAAACGGTGGGAGCTGGGGGAGGAAGTATTGGCCGTATCGATGAGGGCGGACTTTTTAAAGTTGGACCTGAGAGTACAGGAGCGGTGCCTGGTCCTGCCTGCTACGGAAATGGGGGCGAAAACCTTGCCATCACAGATTTTAACCTTTTATTAGGAAGAATTGATCCAGAATTTTTCCTTGGTGGAGAAATGAACTTAGATGTCGAGGCTGCAATTAAAGCGCAACAAAAACTCCTTGAACAATCTCATCTCCCTGCAGATGAAGTCTCCGTTGGGATGGTAAAAATAGCGAATCATCACATGGCAGAAGCCGTGCGTCTAGTCTCGGTCAGAAAAGGCCATAACCCTGAGGAATTCACTTTGTTCGCATTCGGTGGAGCCTCCCCGCTTCATGCCACAGCGATTGCGCGTGAACTCGGAATTCCAAAAGTTGTGATTCCAAATGCATCTTCCGTGTTATCAGCCCTTGGATTTTTAGTCGCAGACATTAAACATGATTTCACAACAACCAATCTTCTTTCGCTCGAGATAGCAAATTTACCAAGAATAGTCAATGAATTCAATACGTTAGAAGAACGTGGCAAATACTTGCTAGACAAAGAAGGGGTAATGCTTGAAAACCAAGAATTGCGTCGCTCATTAGACTTACGATTTAAAGGCCAAGCATTTGAAATTAACGTCGAACTGGAAGAGCAGGACGACCAAACAAACTTGGAAAATATTTCACGTAATTTTTTTGAATATTACGAAAGAGAGTACGGGTTTTGTGACCGAAGCCAACCGATTGAAGTGGTGAACTACCGTCTATCTGCGATTGGTTTAACTTCAGAAATCAGCCTTGAAGATTACGAAGAACTGCAGTTAGAACCGCCTGAAGAAGCAAGAAAACATAAGCGTAGTGTTTACCTATTTTCAAAAGAGCAATTCGAAGAAGTTGAGGTGTTTTATTTAGACAAATTGGTTAGCGGAAATCGTATTTCTGGACCGGCGATTATCGATGGCTTGGACACAACAATTATTGTCGAAGCAAATGAAGAAGCACAACTTGATCGTTTCGGAAACATCCTTATTTCATTAGGAAAGGGGTTATCCTCTTGATTGCAGCAAACATCAATCCAATCACAATGGAAGTGGTAGGTCACTCGTTTATGTCAATTGCGGAAGAAATGAGTGCTGCCTTACAGCGAACAGCCTATTCAAGTATTGTCCGCGAGGCATTAGACTTTTCGACGGCTGTGTTTGATCAAAATGGAAATTTAATTGCACAATCAGATAATATCCCGACCCATTTAGGGTCAATGGGAGGAACGCTGAAAGGCATTTTGAAAAATCATTTTACACAAGCCGAAATTTTTGAAGGCGATCAAATTATGATTAACCATCCCTATATGGGTGCTTCTCATAGTCCGGATATTCTCTTATTTGCGCCCGTTTTCGTCGAAGGCACATTGGTTGGTTTTTGCGGCAGTATGTGCCACCACGTTGATGTCGGGGGGATTGCTCCGGGAAGTGCCCCGGGGAATGCGACAGAACTTTACCAAGAAGGATTGCTGATCCCACCGGTGAAATTGTATGAAAAAGGGAAAGAAAATCAAACCCTAATCAGCATTATTCGAGCAAATGTCAGAATGCCTTCTTACACATTAGGTGATTTACGATCACAAATTTCAGCGAATGAAATCGGAAAAAAAAGAGTAAGGAATCTGTACGAGAAATATTCAATTAAAACAATTCAGGAGATTGTTCATGCGTGGGAAACTTATTCGGAAAATCGCATTAAAAGCAAAATAAAAACAATCAAAAATGGGATTTATTCTGCTGCTGGTCATTTAGATGATGATGGGGTAGTAAGAAATGAGCAAATCCAACTCCATGTGAGCATTGAAATTAAAGACGAGAAAATGATTTATGATTTTACCAAATGTGCACCTCAAGCGAAAGGCCCATTTAATGTCACGGAGGAAACGGTAAATGCTGTTGCTTATTATATAACCAGATGTGTAACGGATTCATCTGTTCCCCAAAACGAAGGTGCCTATAAGCCGATTGAAGTCAGAACCAAAAAAGGGACCATCCTAAACCCGCATTTCCCTGCACCAGTGAGCGGTCGGTATCACACAATTATGAGGCTAAGTGATATCTGTCTTGAAGCGATGTCAAAAGCACTTCCGGATAAAATTCCAGCTTCTAGTAATGCACATGCAACGACAGTAGCGATTGGTGGCCATAATCCGAAAACGGATGACTACTTTGTTTATTATGAATTGAATGGTGGAGGGATGGGGGCTCGCCCAACGAAAGATGGATTAAGTGGCATTGATGTTCATGTTGGGAACTGCATGAATGTGCCGATAGAATCAGCTGAATTAGAGTATCCACTATTATTTCATACGTATGAACTCCACCAAGATTCTGGAGGCATGGGAGAATACCGCGGTGGATTAGGAATTATCAGGGAAATCGAAATGCTTGAAGATCATTTAACGCTGACGACACGCGGCGATGGCGAAACCACGAATCCTAAAGGATTTTACGGTGGACTTGATGGTCGGCCAGGTCAAAAAATATTAAATCGTGGAACAGAACACGAACGAAGACTTTATGGGAAAACGACAAGCTTAATTGTAAAGAAAGGCGATATTTTATATTTTGAAACCCCTGGATCTGGTGGCTACGGTTCACCGGGAAAAAGACCGAAAGAAAAAGTCATTCAAGATTATAAAGATGGCTATATTTCCGCAAAGGCTGCGAAAGAAGTCTATAACCTCAAATTTGAAGACTAGTAAATGACTAAGGGGGGATGAACAATGCGTCTAGCTGACAAGGTTGCGGTAGTGACAGGTGCGACAGGGGGGATTGGAAAAGCCATCTCAGAAAAATTTGTAAAAGAAGGGGCACAACTTTTATTAGTTGACCTAGATCAACAGCGTTTAGAGGAATTGAAAAGCGAGCTAGCACCATTTGGTCAAAAAATAGAGGTAGCGGAAGCTGATGTTTCTAGTAAACAAAGTTGGGAGCAAATTCTCGATAAAATTGATTCTGAATTCAGTAGAGTCAACGTATTAGTGAATAATGCTGGAATCAGCGGCAATGAAGGATTATTAGAAACAGATTATCAGAGATGGACTCAAATTATCCAAACCAATTTAACGAGTGTGTATTTAGGTATGTATGAACTTATGCCCAAAATGATTGAATCGGGTGGAGGCTCAATCATCAACACATCATCTATTTTTGCCATTATTGGGTCGGGAAAAAATGCGGCTTATACTGCTGCGAAGAGTGGGATGATGGGTTTAACAAAAACAGCCGCTGTTGAATTTGCAAAAAATTATGTGCGTGTCAATACAATTCACCCAGGGATGATCCGTACACCAATGACAAAAGCAAAGTTAGAAAAGCCAGAAGTCCTTGCTCTATTTAAATCCCTTACGCCGTGGCCTGAATTCGGCGAACCAAATGATATTGCTTATGGTGCTGTTTACCTTGCTTCAGATGAATCCAAATTCGTGACAGGAACCGAACTGGTGATTGACGGTGGGTATGTGACTCAGTAAATGAAAGAGGTGGCGAAACACTTGAGTGATTTTGAAGGAAAAAGAGTGTTAATCACTGGCGGTGCTTCTGGAATCGGTTTAGCCACGGTCAACCATTTTCTATCAAAAGGTGCAAAAGTCGCTGTCTTTGATATTAATCAAGCGGGGTTAACCAATCTGGAAAATCAGTATCAGAAGTATCTTCTCACAATTGAGGGGGATGTCCGTCGGGCCGATGAGATTGCTAGGGCACTAGGCATAATGGTTGAAGAATGGGATGGAATTGACATCTTAGTCTATAGTGCAGGTGTGTTCCCTGATCGGCGAATCATTGATATGGAAGAAGAAGACTGGGATCGTGTACTCGACATTAATCTGAAAGGCGCGTTTCTTACTTGTCGGAACGTGGCTCAAAGGATGATCGCTCAAAGTGGTGGGGGTCATATTGTTACGATTTCCTCTGGGAGCTATCAATCTGCTCGTATTGGGTCAGGACATTATTGTGCTTCCAAAGCAGGCTTAGTGATGTTAACAAAAGTGCTCGCATTTGAATTAGCAGAGCATGGGATCCAAGTGAATAGTATTGCGCCAGGACTGGTTGAGAGTGAGTTGTTGGATTCAAGCTATGTGGAGACATTCAGCAAAAGAATTCCTTTTGCGCGTCCGGCAAAACCTACAGAAGTCAGTTGTGCAATTGAAATGATCACTTCCTCGCTAAATACGTACATGACTGGACAAATCATTCCGATTGATGGCGGTCTATCATCTGGTCATTATGGCCTGCCAAATTCAAATAAACAAGCAAGGTGAAAGGAAAAGGTTTGTACACTCCTAGATTCCTAGGTGTTCAAAATAGTTTACTAATCAAAAAGGGGGCAATTGAATGAATCAAGACAAGAATGGAACAAACCCAACGAAAAAGAGCAGTCATATTTTTGACATTGTCGTTTGGGTGGGCTGGGTCGTATTGGTCTGGGGATTTCTAGCGTCGTTAGCGTTTATTGCATCACCTAAGGATTCCGCGGGAATCCATGAAGTTATCATTTTAGCTTACTTTTTAGGGTTTACATTTATCTTTGGCTTATTGTATTACATGGCCCTTAAAAGGGGGATATAATTTATGCATCTTGCCTGGGGAATTGTTTTAGTATTGGTCGCATTCATCCTTATTAGTATCGCTGTGAAGAAATATGTTAAAACGGCGGAAGATTATTGGATTATGGGTAGAAAAGCGAAATGGTGGATGTTTACTGGTACATTGACAGCCAGTTATGTCAGTCTATCGACGTTTATCGGTGGTGTAGGTTCGGCGTGGAACTGGGGGCCAATGCCATTCCTCCTCTTTTATACAAGTAGTTTTACCTTTGGATGGATCATCGCTGTCACATTAATCGGATTACGAATGAGAAAACTTGGGGTTACGAGTATCTCAGAATACTATAAAGTGAGATTTGGAAACAATGGAAAATGGATGTTTGCAGGACTTGGTTTAACGTTAGCAGGAATTCTCTATTTTTATTTATTAGTACAAATCCAAGGTGGCGGATTAATCCTTCAAACCATTTTTGATATCCCGCTACCATTAGCAGTGACAATTATGGTTATTATTGTTGCATTTACTCTTGGCTTGTCAGGGATGTGGTCCGTCGTTATCACGGATACGTTTGCGACGGTGTTATTTATCCTTATTGCGATTATCATTCTGCCGGCAACCATCTCCGCTGTCGGAGGAGTAGATGCGGGGATTGCAGCGATTTCATCCTTTGATGGCTGGTCAGCAACGGGTTCTTCTGGTTTAGGAATGGCAAGTTTCGTTGGTTATGCCTTAGCATGGCTAGCGATTGTTGGGGGTTCGCCTCACATCATTAACCGTTCCCTTATTGTAGATAAACCAAAAAGTGTCTTAAAAGGATCATTTATTTCTTATACCATTACCGTTGTCTTATCGATTTTAATCTTTATTTCTGCTGGTATGTTAATGGCTGTTATTGAACCAGGTTCAATGCATCCAGATAGCATTTCCGCCTACGCTTCGGTCCATGTATGGCCTTGGATTGTCGGTGTCCTCATTATCGGTGCTGCGATGTCAGCCGCATTCACAACGGCAAACACGCAAGCATTATCAATTGCACAAGGGATTGTCGATTTGTTTCGCTATGCGCTAAAACCGGACATGTCAGATGACGCCAAGAAGAAATATACAACCGTCATCAGCGTAATTGTCTTAATTTTAGTTGGAGTAATGGCTTTCCGACAAAACTATTTATTAATTATTGCTGGGTCGTTAGCGGGGATTATCGCATCGCTTGGGCTCTTCCCAACCTTAATCCTTTCATTATATTGGGAGCGTCTCACCATTAAAGCGGTAAATATTATGATTTGGTTAAGTGTTCCTGTTGGTGCGTTTATGATCATCACCAACAATCTTTGGGGTTGGTTTGCGCCATTCCCTACGGTCTATAGTTTTCCAATTGGATTTGGAGGACTCATTATCCTCTCCTTACTAACAAAACAAACTAAAGGTGAAAAAGAGGGCTATAAATTATTAAAAGACAAAGGTTTTGCCACTGAGGAAGCTGCTCCTGAGAAACAAGATTATGTCATTTTGATTGGTGGGTTCATTGTTGTGACAGTGGTATACTTCATGCTTTTATCAATGATAGGGATTTTCTAAAGCTCAACCCTTAACTTAATCCGATGGAGGTGGAAGGAAATGGCCGGATTATTCAGTTCATTTACTCATAAAGGACTTCAGCTTAAAAATCGCATTATGATGTCATCAATGTGTCAATATCAGGCTGAAAACAAGGATGGGACTCCAACAGATTGGCATTTTGTTCATTATGTGAGTCGAGCAATTGGTGGCACAGGGCTCATATTTTTAGAAATGACGAATGTGGAATTACGAGGGAGAATAACCGATCAATGTCTTACTCTTCACTCTGAAGATCAAGTCCCTCACTTCAAACGAATTGTGGATGAATGTCATAAGTATGGTTCGAAGATAGGCATCCAAATCGCCCATGCTGGCCGAAAATCAGTGATTGAAGGAAGCGATATTGTTGGTCCTGGAGAGCAGCCGTTTTCAAACGAATCTCCAGTACCAAGGGAATTAACTACTGATGAGATAAAAGAGATTTGTAAAAAGTTTGGTCAATCTGCCACCTTAGCTGTTGAAGCAGGTTTTGATGCGATCGAGATTCATGGGGCTCATGGATACTTATTGCATCAATTTATGTCACCAGCCTCGAATCATCGAGACGATCAATACGGGGAATACCAAGTGTTTCCCGTCGAAGTTATTAGGGAAATTCGTTCTAATATTCCAGCTGACATGCCCTTAATCCTAAGAATTTCAGCAGTTGAGTATGGAGAAAATGGTTACAACTTTAACCATATGCTGAAGTTGATTCCTCATTTTATTGAAGCGGGTGTGGACCTATTTGATGTCAGCACAGGCGGAAATGATCCCGTAAGGCCTGATGTCTATCCGGCCTATCAAACACAATTTGCTCAGGCAATAAAAGAAAGGTTTAAGGTACCCGTTATTACAGTTGGCCGGTTAGAAAGTCCTTATGTGGCTGAGTCGATAATCCGAGAAGGCAGGGCGGACATTGTGGCCGTTGGTCGCGGGCTTCTACGTGAACCATACTGGGCTAAAGAAGCGGCACTCCAACTGAATCAAGAAGTAACCTTACCAGGCGTTTATGACCTCGGCTATTCGCTCTGAATTTATAAACAAGGAATGATGACGTTGATTTGGAACAAAAGAATACAAACACCGGTAATGCTCACGTTTGATTTCGATGCCGAAACATTATGGATTTCTAGAAATAAAGACAACCTTAAAAAACCAGGTACATTATCACAAGGTGTATTTGGTGCAAATGTAGGGGTTCCGAGTATTTTGGAACTCCTTCGAAAACATGAAATAAAATCGACGTTTTTTATCCCAGGCTGGGTAGCTGAAAAATATCAATCTCTCGTTGAACAAATTCTTGCGGAGGGGCATGAAGTAGGTCACCATGGATATTTACATGAATGGGTTGATCCGGAGGATTCAGAAAAAGAAAGGGAAATTTTTATTAAAGGATTAACCGCCTTAGAGAAAGTGGTTGGACATAAACCAGTCGGTTTTCGCTCGCCAGCATGGGAAACAAGTGAGCATATGTTAGACCTATTAATTGAACATGATTTTCTCTATTCAAGCAATATGATGGATGCAATTGACCCGTATCGTGTTGTCAAGCAAGAGAAGCAGACGGATTTAATTGAAATTCCTGTCCATTGGATGCTTGATGATGCGCCCTTCTTTTTATTTAGTGTAACAGGGCCGGCAAGGCCTATCTTTCCAGCACAACATGTGATGAACGTTTGGAAAGAGGAATTTCATGCCATTTATAAACGTGGACAGTTGTTTAATTTAGTTTGTCATCCGCAAATCATCGGCCGTCCATCGCGAATTGATATGCTTGATCAATTTATTCAGTATATCAAAAGCTATCCGAATATAGAGTTTGCTACAGGCCAAGAAGTCGCTTCTTTTGTGAAAGAGCAGAAGCGAGTTGAAACTCAACAACCGCTATAGCACATTTTAGGAAAATATGTAATAGAAACGAAGTATGTGAACAAAGGAGTTTATAAATGAAGAGATTGACTCTGTCAGGTTCCGCGTATGAGATTGGTAAACAACATGGTCAACTAGGGAAAGAAGAAATCCTTAGGAGTATGGAAACGTATGAAAAACTATTTTATGACTACCAAGGTATTCGTTGGAGCGAAGTGAAGGAACGGGCAAAAATCCACATTCAAGCCATTGAAAAATTTGATGAAAGTTTACTTGAAGAAATTCAAGGAGTAGCAGAAGGGGCATCGATGGAATTTGAAGATATTCTTGCTCTCAATGCTAGAAGTGAAATCGCCCTTACAGGGGATGCACATTCCTCGTTCACCGATGGATGCACAAGTATTTTTACTTGTAGTCCTTTAACAGCGGATACGATCATCGGTCAAAATTGGGACTGGAAAGCCGCCCAAAAAGATAGCTTGTTGTTGCTTAAGATAGAAAGGGAGGACTTGCCCAACATCTTCATGGTGACGGAAGGTGGGATAATTGGGAAAATTGGCTGCAATGATCATTCGATTGGCGTCGGATTAAATGCCCTTCATTCTAAGAAAAAAAGCGATGGGGTTCCGATTCATTTAGGGCTTCGCTCGATTCTTGATTCTCGTTCGCTACACGAAGCAATGGGGAAAATTCAAGAAGGACAAATGGCTTCGGCTGCTAATTTTATGATTGGTTATAGTGAAGGAGAAAATAAAGGGTTAGCTTTTCATGTCGAAGTGTCTCCATTTGGCATTGCGATTACAAATAATGAAACGGAATATGGCGTGCACACCAACCACATCTGTTCCCCTGAAATTCAAATGAATGTTGGAGAAGGGAATAATTTAAGATATAGTGATTCCGAAATTCGCAAAAGAAGAGCAGAACAACTCATCAAGTACGCGGTTAAAAATGATTTAGAAATTAATGAAGAAACATTTAAATTGTGGTTGAGTGATACGTTCAATGCTCCCAATTCTATCAATCATTATACCAATCATCAAGTCCCTTCCCATCGACATATCGAAACTGTTTTTTCGATTATCATGAATTTATCAGAAAAGAAGTTGTATATTAGCGAAGGCATGCCAGCCCATGAATCGTATGAGCAATATGGTTTTTAAGGTGCATTTAAAGGTGCCAGGCACCATCCGCAAAATGGATGGTGCCTGGCACCTTTATGCATTTTTTAACAGGAATAAGTGAAGAAATATGGAAAATCCCTACTAATAAACCACTTAGGGGAGTGATATAACTAAAATCCATATTATGGATAATGCTTTTTTTACACTAACATCAGCGTGCTTACTGGCTTATACACATGAAGAGTATGTAAGTCAAAAGGGTTTTAAAGCATAGGAACTGACTAACCAGTCACGGAAGTTAAAAAACGATGAAAATGGAGAATGAATAGTATCATCATCGATGACACCCAAGAATAATATGAAAGCGACACAACCGAGGGAGTACTCGAAAAATGAGTTTGATCTCTTTAATGAAACCGAAGAAAATATAGAGTTTTTAATTGAGTGCCTTCAAAAAGCAGGTGCAAACTTCACACGTCAGCATTTTTTTCTTACTATTCACTCTGAGCCTGTTACTGAAAAAGAGTGGCTAGCTGCAGCTGATTTTCCTCACAGAGGATATGGAGAAGGGCTTTGGTTCCATGCTGAAAAAGAAGAGCCGAAGATCAGGGAATTGGATCTATATATCAGCGGCTTGGTCCGTCAATTAAATCGTCTAGAATTGTTTACTATGGGAAGCTGTGACGGCCATGGAAAAAGATATGCTTCCATCATATTTCGCCCTGGTGTTTCTATGGATAAAGCGGCAAAACTTTTCAGCATCATTTCTGATAAAAAAGTCAGAGTCAGAAACCAGCGCTTAATTCTGCCGCATTCCAGAGAGGAGCTTTTAGAATTAGCTGAAAAAGCCTTGAACATAGATGGAGCCACCCTGGAACTAGAAACGGAGGAAATCGAAAAGCAGCTGTTTTTTGACCAACTGGAGGAAATTCTTAACATCAACGGTGAAAGCGGAAACGAGGGCAAAATCTGCAAGCATGCAGAAAAGATACTTGCTCCTCTAGTAGATCATTTAACTTTTGACAGCAAAGGCAACATCCTGGCTCAAAAACGCTATCGAGGCGGCAATGGACCGACTATTCTATTAAATGCCCATTTGGATACTGTACTTCCGATCGATCCAGGCAGAATCATAATAAAAGAAAAAAACATCTGGACCAGCAGCTCCGGGATTCTTGGTGCAGATGACCGTGCAGGTGTGGCGGTATTGCTGCAAATGGCTAAAAACTTGGAAAAAAGCAGATTCAGCGGGACTGTAAAATTTATTTTAACCGTTGAAGAAGAAATAGGACTAGTAGGAGCTCAGCATGTTGATGAATACTTCCTCTGGGACGTAGATGCTGCTGTTGTCCTTGATCGCCGCGGCACGGGTGATATTGTAGTCTCTTGTGGCACAAATGGAGGAAGCAGTGACACTAGGATCTGGGCTGCGCAGGGGATACAGAGTGTTAATTTATCTGTTGGTTATTTTAATGAGCATACCAGTGATGAGAAGTTGGATGTAGAGGGTTGTTATAATATGGTGAAGCTGGTGGAGGCGGTTTTTGAGAGGGCACGGGAGCTGAGGAGAGCTTTGACAGGAAGGGACAGAAAAAATTGCATTTTACAAACTAATTTTTGAATTCTCTAAACTAGGAAATTAGGGGACGGTTCGCGAGTTTATACACTGAAAGAGCAACAATCGATGATAAAGAAGATAAGCGGCACAATATTTATAAACAATAAATTTAAGAATATATCCCTAAAAGACTTCAAGACAGCTCTTTGGTCCAAAAATGAGACGTAAGCTATTCCGCCAATTAATATGGAAAGGAGCAGGAATATGGTTAGCTTGTAAGTTGAAAAAACTTTCTTCTTGATGACTTACCTTTCTGTGTAATTTATTATAGTGTGTTTTTTCTCACTTTTTTAAAAATCTAAGAGTAGTAAAATTTATTTTGTAAGGTTTTTTAATTAAGAAGTATAGATTAGGAATTTTTTATTGGTGCAGAGGAGAGAGAGTTAAAAGCATTTTCATGCCTGTAACAAACTGCAGAATTAAGGAGAAAAATCAAACAAAATAATGTAAAATTTGTCCAAGCTGCCCCAAAATCTAAACATAAAATAAAGTAATACCCTGCGAAAGAGGAATTTCGAAAATGGCGGCTGAAAAAATAATTAATACAGGCTTGAAGTATCTTGGTAAACCGTATGTTTTTAATGCTTCATCCTTTCAAACGAAAAGCTTTGATTGCAGCTCATTTATCCAATATATTTTTAGTGAAAACGGGATACCTCTTCCACGTAATTCCCGCCAGCAGTTTCAGGTGGGGGAAAGAATTCCTTTTCACAGCATTAAAAAAGGTGATCTGCTATTCTTTACAACGAAAAAAAGAAGGACTAGGAGCGGCATTGAAAGAATCGGCCATGTAGCTCTTTATTTAGGGGAAAATAAAATGCTTCACACCTATCGCGAAGGAAAGAAAGTGCAGATTACCTCATTAAATGATTATTGGAGGGGAGCATTGTTAGGAGCAAGAAGAGTGATATGATGGTTGCGGGAAACATTTTATGCATGATTTTAGGCCTGACTTCTATTAGCTTAGTTGTAAATGGAAGTCAGGCCCAGTTTTTGTGGTTTCGCAAATAACCTTGGTGTGAACGCAAATAACTGAATGGTTTTCGCAAATTCCAGACCCACGAACGCAAATATCATCCACATGGGTGCACAAATAAAAGCAAACACGAATCTATCAATTTAAAAGTAGACTCTTTTTCTCACTAAATCTTGAATGCTGCCATCCATAGCGCTTCTTGTATAAACCCAATGTTCCTGAGAAGAACTGAAAAATACCATTCTTGATGCAATTGAATGCGAAGCCGGTTGAAGAACATGAATAAATAGGCAATTAAAAAATATACATAAAATCTATATATGTTATTCAACAATACCAGCTAATAGAAACTCTTGTGTTATTCAATTAAAGGGCCTATCTTTTAGTAAGGGTAGTGCTTTTTCCTTTTAGGGCGCATTTCTGGAATAAGAATTTGCGCTTATTTTGCATGAAAAGGGCCAAATTGTGGAGTGAAAAATGTAATTTTCTAATTCAACCTAAAGGAATAATGTATAATAATGGTAGTGGGGGGTATGTAGATTAATTGAAAAAGCAAAAAATCAATAATTTCAGTGATTATAATAATTGGCATTTTAATATCAATATTCTTCTTCTGGTTTATACCTGAGAAATCGGATTCTTATTCAGAACCTCAAGAAGCCCTAAGTGCAATTGATAAAAATTTGTTGTTAATTCCAGCCTATAAAATAAATGATGAAGCTCTTTTCTTCTTTATTAATGAAAAGAATAATTTAGGAGCTACTTTTGTTCGAAAAGGTTCTTTGGGGTGGAAGGCTGAAATTCTTACTTCGAGTCCTATGTATAAAAATGGTGGTTATGAACATCTGAGTGGTTATCAAGTACACGGTGAAAATCTAATTTATGGTTTAATTAGAAATGGTGATGATCGCCTTATTAAAGTGAATGAGAATAATGCTGTTATTTTAAATTTAGTAATGCTGCCTCCGAGTAATGTAAGGGAATACGAATTAGAGGGTTTGTACCTTTGGTATTATAAAGGTGATACGATTCTTAATGAAGGAGAAATTGAGTTATTAAATATAAATACCGGAGAACAATTAGATACAATTGATTTATAAATAAATGGAAAAACGAAGGGGTTGTTAGAACCTTAAGCTTATTCCTTATCGGGCGTAATTCTGGAACAAGAAAAAGCGCTCATTTTCATTTTAGGGCCAGATTGTGGAAGAACAACATAGGTAGAAAATGATCAAACTTTTTTATCACGTCTGTTGATTAGTTTATTATAGATTTCTAGACATATAAATTATTGAGGGGCCTTTCAGTAAACTTGGAAACGGTGATTGAGAATAAGAAAGTGTTGTTTACGTATGTGGGAAAGAATATGCATCGGAAGTATGTGTAGACTCCTTAGGAGGTATTTCAATGATGAATTACTTTAATCCCCAAGATAGACCACGAATGCCAGTCCCTTTTAAAGGATATCCTTATTATTATCCACAGTATAGAATCCCTGCACCATATTACCCACAAGGTTGGAATACATTCCATCATCCCATTCAAACGAACCAAATACCTTTTTTCCCTAGAAACTTCATCCCAACTCAGTACTTAAATGAGGATGTGAGAGGTTCATGGACACCCTTTTCATGGGTAGAGAAGTATGCCTATGCATTTTCAGGTCCGTATAATAAAGCTGAAGTTGCTCTCACATTTGATGATGGCCCAGATTTTGTGCATACTCCTCTCATATTAGATAAATTAAAGAAATATGGTGTAAAAGCTACTTTTTTCTTATTAGGTGAAAATGTTGAGAAGTATCCTGATGTTGTAAAAAGAATGGCAGCAGAGGGGCATGTAGTGGGGAATCATTCTTACGATCATCCCAATTTCGTAAAGGTAAGCAATGAAGAATATCATGATCAAATTCTAAAAACAGGGGAAATGATTCAAAAGTTAACTGGGTATTTTCCAAAATTTATCCGTCCACCTTATGGCTCTATCAATGAAGAGAAGTTGAAATGGGCTACTGAGCAAAGATTCATGATCATTCAATGGAGTATAGATACATTAGACTGGAAAGGAACCAGTGCAGAGGCTATTAGTGTAAACATATTTGCTAATGCTTTTCCTGGAAGTATTATCTTACAACATTCTGCGCCATCTGAAGCGAAATTACAGGGTTCTGTGGAAGCCCTTGAGCTAATCATTCCTCAACTTCAATCTAAAGGAGCAAGATTTGTAACTCTTCCAGAAATGTTTTCTACTTCAAAGGAAAGATAATTATTGAAGGAGGAAATTAATTGAATATAGTGCATTAGTGTATACTTGTTTATTCCAAAAGGGCGCATTAATTAAATAAGTATATAATTTAAACAAGGCTTTATATACAAGGTTTTATGCATTACTTGTATATAAAGCCTTGATTTCTATTCAAAAAACATACTGCCATAAATATTTTAATTGCCAAATACAATTAATGCGGATAAAGTGTTAGCGGGGTTTGGAACCGCCTGAATTTATCGCCAGTGAGTAAAACAAATATGTGTACCGGTCATTTACTGTATAGTTTTTCATTGGATTTTTTCAAATGGCCGTTGTTATTCTCCTATTTCAATATGTCATGAACTATGAAATAGGGCCACTTCCACTCATCGAATCGATGATGGATGTCACTCTCTTTGGTGATGGCTGGAGCGATATTATGCTGCCAATTTCATTAATGCTGCTGATTACGGTTTTGTATATGGGAATTGGAATAAATTTGGGGGAGAGGGATAGGAGGTAAGCATCTTTCGTCTGCAAATGCTCTTATCTATTTAATAGAAACAAAAATAGACAAATCGAGACACTGTCTCGTTTTGTCTATTTTTTTGAACGTTTTTTTCACAGAAATGCCGAAATTATTGAATTCTCTTTTTGGCACGGTTCTTGCAACTAATTTAGCTGAAATCTATTTTTCCAAGGAGGCTGAAAGAATGAAAGCATTGGAAAGCAATAAAGATGTAGCTTTAACAAAGGAAAAAGCACAGTGGATGTATCAAAAAATGGTTGAAATCCGAAACTTTGAGGACAGAGTTCATGAGTTGTTTGCAAAGGGAATCCTGCCGGGATTTGTTCATTTATATGCAGGTGAGGAAGCTGTCGCTGTTGGGGTTTGTGCACATTTAAATGATAAGGACAGCATAACAAGCACCCATCGCGGACATGGGCATTGCATTGCTAAAGGCTGTGATTTGGATGGAATGATGGCTGAAATTTATGGGAAAGTCACAGGTCTATGTAAGGGCAAGGGTGGTTCCATGCATATTGCCGACTTTGATAAAGGGATGCTTGGAGCCAATGGCATTGTAGGTGGCGGGTTTCCGCTTGCATGTGGTTCAGCACTAACGGCCAAGTATAAAAAGACCGATAATGTAAGCGTTTGCTTCTTTGGGGATGGTGCCCAAAATCATGGAACTTTTCATGAAGGAATTAACCTTGCTGCGATCTGGAAGCTTCCGGTTGTGTTTGTTGCTGAAAATAATGGATATGCAGAAGCTACGCCATTTTCGTATGCATCGAGTTGTAAGTCCATTGTTGACCGGGCAATTGCCTACAATATTCCGGGCATCAAGGTGGATGGAAAAGATATTCTTGCTGTCTACCAGGCTGCCGAGGAAGCCGTTCTAAGGGCAAGACGCGGGGAAGGTCCGACATTGATTGAATGTGTGACATACCGGAATTATGGCCACTTTGAGGGAGATGCCCAAACCTACAAAGGAGATCAAGAAAAAGCAGAGCATAAGCAAGAAAAAGATGCCATTCTTCTCTTTAGAAAGCACTTGTTGAATGAGCAGCTGCTTGCTGAAAATGAAGTTGTGGCTATTGAAAAATCTGTTGAGGCAGCAGTGGACCAGGCTGTAAAGTTCAGTGAAGAAAGTCCATACCCGAATGCATCCGAGCTATTAACGGACGTATATGTCTCTTATTAGTTTTAAGAGTATACAACGCAAAGTTTTGTCTCAGGACAGTTTAAATAAAAGGAGGAATCTTTCATGACAAGAAAGTTAAGTATGTCAGGGGCCATCAATGAGGCTATGAAACTAGCGATGCGCAAGGATGAGAATGTCATTTTAATGGGTGAGGATGTTGCAGGAGGAGCTCAGGTGGACCACTTGCAGGATGAGGATGCATGGGGCGGTGTGCTTGGGGTCACAAAAGGTCTTGTTCAGGAGTTTGGCCGGGAGCGGATTTTAGATACACCGATTACGGAAGCGGGGTATATGGGAGCAGCGATGGCTGCGGCATCTACCGGACTGCGTCCCATTGCCGAATTAATGTTTAATGATTTTATTGGAAGCTGTTTGGACGAGGTTTTAAATCAGGGAGCAAAATTCCGTTACATGTTTGGCGGCAAGGCCCAGGTTCCCGTGACGATTCGGACCATGCATGGCGCCGGATTCAGAGCAGCTGCCCAGCATTCTCAAAGCTTATATGCACTATTTACTGCGATTCCGGGGGTCAAAGTGGTTGTGCCGTCAACCCCCTATGAAGCAAAGGGATTATTGCTTGCTGCCATCGAGGATAATGACCCGGTCATCTTTTTTGAAGATAAGACTCTCTATAACATGACAGGTGATGTCCCGGAAGGCTATTATACGATTCCAATCGGCAAAGCAGATATAAAAAGGGAAGGTTCGGACGTGACGGTTGTAGCCATCGGGAAGCAGGTTCACACCGCACTGGAGGCTGCGGAACAGCTTTCTCAAAAAGGGATTGAAATAGAAGTTGTTGATCCGCGGAGCCTGTCGCCATTGGATGAAGAAGCGATTCTTTCATCAGTAGAAAAGACAAACAGACTCATTGTGATAGATGAAGCCAATCCAAGATGCAGTATAGCGACAGATATAGCAGCACTGGTGGCTGACAAAGGATTTGATCATCTTGATGCACCAATCAAACGGATCACAGCTCCTCATACTCCAGTACCGTTCTCGCCGGCGTTGGAGGATATCTATCTGCCGAAAGCAGAACGAGTGGTGAAAGTGGTATCGGAGTTATTAGGAACACCTCTTGAAGTGTAGTGGAAAGGAGGAATAACCATGTCAGTAGAAGTTGTAATGCCGAAATTGGGAATGGCCATGAAAGAAGGTACGGTATCCATTTGGAATAAGCAGGTCGGGGATCAGGTTGGAAAAGGAGAACCGATTGCAAGTGTTAGCTCGGAAAAAATCGAAATTGATGTAGAATCCCCTGCAGAGGGAACATTATTGGAAATTGCCGTTCCTGAAGGGGAAGGAGTTCCTCCAGGGGCTGTTATTTGTTATATCGGCAATCCTGGTGAAAAAATGGCTCCGGTGAATGCCTCTGTACAGACTCAGGAGCCTAAAGGAGATGCTGAATCTTCAGTAAAAGAAAAACCAGAGATGAGCAAACAGGTGAAAACCGGTGGAGACCGCGTGAAAATTTCTCCAGTAGCCAGAAAAATGGCAGAAGCAGGCGGCATCAATATTAGTGAAATCCAGGGCACAGGACCTGGCGGAAGAATTACGAAGGAAGATGTCCAGGAATCTTTGAAACAATCACGTGAGCAAAAGGCAGAGGAGAAGGAAAGGGACAAAACCGCCTTAGAACCGGCTGAACAGGCTAAGGAAATGAAGGTTTCTGGAATTCGAAAGGTTATTGCGGGCAGAATGCATGATAGCCTGCAGCAGACAGCACAGCTGACGATGAACATGAAGGTGGATGTGACAGAATTAATCGCTCTGCAAAAGCAAACAGCCAAAACGGTTCAAAATCGTTATGAGAATAAACTTACGATGACTGACTTTATTGCACGTGCGGTGGTCCTTTCGCTTCAGCAGCATCCGCAAATGAATAGTGCCTATATCAATGAAACTATTCATTTTTTCCAGCACGTGCATCTTGGAATGGCAGTTGCCGTTGATAAGGGCTTAGTTGTTCCAGTTATTCGGCATTCTGAAAAGTGTTCGCTCGTTGAATTGTCCAGGAGCATTAAAACTTTGGCACAGAAGGCAAGAGTTGGGCAGCTAAGCAACGAAGAGATGCAGGGATCTACATTTACGATCAGTAATCTTGGCTCTTACGGTGTGGAACATTTCACCCCCATCTTAAATCCGCCGGAATCAGGGATTCTTGGGGTTGGCGCTGTCTATGAAACTCCAGTATTTAAGGGTGAAGAATTAGACAAAAGAAGCATCCTGCCTCTCAGTCTGACATTTGACCACCGTGTCCTTGATGGAGCCCCGGCTGCAGCGTTTTTACAATCGGTCAAACAGTTTTTAGAAGAGCCGGTTACGATGCTTTTATAGAAAGAAGGGAATGCTTTGGGATCGATCGCAATTATTGGAGGCGGACCAGCTGGATATGTAGCTGCCATTACTGCTGCCCAGCAGGGACAGGAAGTTACCATTATTGACCAAGGGCCTCTTGGAGGAACATGTTTAAATGAAGGCTGTATGCCAACTAAATCTCTTTTAGAAAGTGCTGAAGTGTACAGTCAGCTATATCATGCCAATAAGTTTGGGATTCGTCTGCCATCTGGGCAAATAGAAATTGATTGGAATGCAGTCCAGGATCGTAAAAACAGGATCGTTTCAACTCTTGTTCAAGGGATTCAATATTTAATGAAGAAAAATAAAGTGAAGGTAATAAAAGGAGCGGCCTCTTTCAAGACAAGTCAAGTTCTGCAGGTGGAAAACAGTGAAAATCAAGAAGAGATAAAAGCAGATAAAATAATCATAGCGGCAGGTTCGGAACCTGCCCCGTTACCCTTCGCTCCCTTTGATGGACATTGGGTTATTCATAGCGGCCAGGCAATGTCGCTTCAGTCGATCCCGTCCTCGCTGCTGATTATCGGCGGGGGTGTAATAGGCTGTGAGTTTGCGAGTGTTTTTAGCAGAATGGGTACAAAAGTCACCATGGTGGAGATGGCGGATCAGCTGCTCCCAGGAGAAGATGAAGATATCGCTTCGATCTTACATAAACAGCTTGAAAAAGATGGTGTAGCCATTTACCCTTCTGCCGCTCTTAAGGATTTGGAACCAACCCGAAAGAAAGCGTTCATTGAAGACGATAAGGGTCTTCATGAAATTCAGGCAGACTTAGTACTCGTTTCAATTGGCCGTAAGCCTAGAGTCGATCACTTGGGCTTAGAGGTTTTAGGGGTTGATTTTTCAAATCAAGGAATCCATGTTAATAACCAAATGCAAACAAACATCCCGACTATCTATGCATGCGGTGATGTAATCGGAGGCATTCAGCTTGCCCATATGGCTTTCCACGAAGGAAAAGTGGCTGCTTTAAATGCCTGCGGGATTGATTCCCAGGCTCATGCCAGCGCTGTTCCCCGCTGTATTTATACATCACCTGAAATTGCAAGTGTTGGTTTAACAGAAAAGCAGGCGAGAGAAACATATGGCGATATCAGAATAGGTGAGTTTCCATTCTCGGCAAATGGCAAGGCGCTAATCGCCAATGAACAGGCTGGAAAAGTAAAGGTCATGATCGATCCGGAACTCGGAGAAATCCTTGGTATCTCCATCGTGGGAGCCCATGCAACAGAGCTTATAGGGCAAGGAGCTGTCATGCTTCATGCAGAATTGACAGCAGACATAATGGAGAACTTCATTGCAGCACATCCAACCCTTTCCGAAGCCGTTCATGAAGCGCTGCTAAGTGCGGTTGGTCATGCTGTGCATGTATAAAAAGGGAGGTATATGATTGAAAGCTGCTCTTTGGTATGATACAAAAGATATCCGTGTCGAAACTATTCCTGAGCCTTCTCTTGAAAGAGATCAGGTGAAAGTAAAGGTTTCTTATTGTGGCATATGCGGGTCAGATCTGCATGAATATTTGGCAGGCCCCATTTTTATCCCAGTAGAAGAAGCCCACCCCATATCAAAGGATAAAGCGCCGATTGTCATGGGCCATGAGTTTGCTGGGGTGGTCTCTGCTGTTGGGGAAGATGTGACTGGAATTAAAGTGGGTGACCGCGTTTGCGTAGAGCCGATTTACAGCTGCGGAACATGCCATTCTTGCCGGAAAGGACATTATAATGTTTGTGAACAATTAGGGTTTATAGGTCTGTCTGGCGGATTAGGCGGCTTCTCAGAATACAGTGTGGTGCCATCTAAGATGATTCATAAAATTCCGGACAATATGACATGGGAACAAGCAGCTCTAGTTGAGCCAGCAGCTGTTGCCGTTCACGCTGTCCGCCAAAGCGACATGAAGATCGGGGATTCAGTCGCTGTTATTGGTACTGGGCCTATCGGTTTGTTGGTTATTCAAGCAGCTAAGGCTGCGGGTGCAAGTAAAATTGTTGCGGTCGAGGTTTCCCCAGAACGAAGAGACTTTGCAGAACAGGCTGGAGCAGACCTTATCATTGATCCTTTAGAAAGAGACCCCATTCAAGCCATAAAAGAATTTACAAATGAGCTTGGAGTTGATGTCGCATTCGAGGTAGCCGGAATCGAGGCTACTATTTATACAGCAATTGAATCGACAAAACCTGAAGGGAATGTAGTAAATATCAGCATATGGGAAAAGCCTGCCAGCATTCCGCTAAACCAATTTATTTTAACAGAGAGAAAAATGACTAGTATCATAGCTTATCGAAACATCTTCCCGCAAGTTATTCAATTGATTGCCAATGGACAAATTAGAGCAACAGAGTTAATCACGGAAAAGATTTCCCTTGATCAAATCGTTACTGAAGGGTTTGAAGCACTCTCGAAAAATAAAAACCAAATTAAAATATTGGTAGATCCATCATTATAAGATAATTTCAGGCTTCGTGCTAATGCGCGAAGTTTATTTTTTTGAATATTCATAATAAGAGATCATTGTTTATTGAAAGCGGATACATAATTTAATATAATAAACTTGAATTGCCTATAACACCCAGATTCTCTTTTTCTAATGAAATAAATGTATGCCGGAAAATTTTTTCTAATAAGAGGGTGCTCTATGGATACGACTTTTTATTTTGATACTTGGAAGCGATTTGTTCATGAAGGTGTTCTTGATCAAGCACGATTAGACAAACGAATATTGGAATCCTGGTACCGATGTAAAAAAGAAAGAGTAAACCCATATTTGAATAAAGGCATGCATTTATTAACTGAAGAGGAATTACATAATAAGAAAGCTAAAAATTCACTGCTTATCGAAATGACTGACCCATATTTAATGAAAATGGATCCGATGATAAAAAGTTCAGGCATGATGGCCCTATTAGTCGATCCTGATGGATATGTATTATCCCTTTTGGGGAATGAAAAAACATTAAAGGATGCCCGCAGAATTAACTTTATGGAAGGCGTACGCTGGACTGAGGCTGCTGTCGGGACAAATGCAATCGGAACGGCATTGGAAACCAAGGAAGCCGTCATGATTCAGGGCCCTGAGCATTACTCTGTGGCTTCTCATCAATGGAGCTGCTCTGCGACTCCCATTTTGGATGACAATGGAGGATTACTCGGAGTCATTGATGTATCATGTCCTGTAGAGCAATCTCATCCTTTTATGATTGGCATGGTTACTTCGATTGCGTATGCTATTGAAAAAGAATTAATCAAGAGATCCTACAGCAAAGAAATTACTCTTATCCAGCAAGCAGCCCAATTAGCTGAGACCCACCAAAGCCAGCTCTTCATTGTATGCAATCAACACAAACAAATCATATCCGCAAGTAAACCCATTCGTCAGAAAATACCACATGCCATTGGAATGAATCTGCAGGAAATGCTGCATAACAGATATCAGATTACCACTGAAATGCCACTCTATCTAAATGAACACAATGGCATGAATGGAATCTGCTTTTTTCTGTCAGAAGTAAATACTTCTAATCAAAACGTATTCTCTACTTCAACAAGATCAACAGACTCCTTTGTATTTAAAGGGGAATGTGGAATAAGCGAGGTTTTTCAAAGAACGTTACAAAAAGTAAAGCTCGTAGCTCCAACCGATGCTACCGTATTCATATCAGGGGAAACGGGTACAGGGAAAGAGATGGTTGCAAGAGCCGTTCACGAAAACAGCCCCCGCAAAAACGGTCCTTTCATCTCTTTGAATTGCGGGGCCATTCCTAAAGACCTTATGGAAAGTGAGCTATTTGGGTATGCAGAGGGGGCATTTACCGGGGCCAAGCGTCAAGGGTATAAAGGGAAATTTGAACAGGCTCAAGGGGGAACGATCTTTCTTGATGAAATTGGTGAAATTCCGCATACGATGCAAGTCGCTTTACTGCGGGTCCTACAGGAAAAGAAAGTTACTCCGATTGGCGGCACTAAAGAAGTACCTTTGGATATCCGGATAATAACAGCCACACATCGTGACATTACGGATCTTGTAAAACGGAGAGAATTCCGGGAGGACCTTTATTACCGGTTAAATGTATATCCGATTGATGTTCCGCCTTTAAGAAATAGAAAAGAAGATATCCCGTATCTTATTAAGCATATTTGCCAAAGAAATAACTGGAGCTTAGATAGTATGGGCATTCAAGATCTGATGACTAGTTTAAGAGACTATGACTGGCCGGGAAACATTAGGGAACTGACCAACCTGTTAGAGAGGCTGCACATTATGCTTCCAGAACAACTTTCAGGCCATCTCCCTTTAGAACAGCCCTTAGAGCTATTAAACTTGAATCATCCATCCCTTCCAGAGTATCCGATTGAAGAAAGCAGCGTGGAAGAAACAAAATTAAACGCACGGGAGAAAATACAAAGAGATTTAATGCTGGACGCATTAAAACGGACAAATGGAAATGTAACAGCAGCAGCAAAATTTCTTGGCATCCCAAGAAGTACCTTTTATAAAAGGCTGAAGAAGTTTGGAATGTGATGATAGAAAATAGGGACGGTTCTTTTGCTTTCGTAAGGAAAGTAAAAGAACCGTTTTGTATTTAGTTTGAATCTTAGTGATTATTATTCATGTCTTAGAATGTTTGGTAATCATGAATGTCACAAAAAGAATCCCGCCATCGTTATATATATGAGCGAGATTAAGAGAGGGAGGTGAAAGATGGCAGGGGAGTGAGCGAAATAGTAACTCCTGAAAGCTAGAATTAAAAAGTTAGCTTTAGTCTTGAGGCGTTACGAATGGGTCAATTTTTCATGACCTACTTAATACGCCAGTAGAAAATCAATCAATAAAAAGAAAAGGGGAAGATCAGTTGTGACACAACGTATTAATTACATGCAGCATTCACCGGAATTTTTCAACAAGATGATGGCACTGAGCAATGTGGAGAAGGAAAGTTCAATTGAGGAGAAAATACTTCATCTGGTTCACATTAGAGCTTCACAAATGAATGGATGTGCATTTTGTGTGGATATGCATATCAAGCAGGCAAAGATCCATGGAGAGGGTGAGCTTCGCCTTTATCATATCCCGATTTGGCGCGAATCCACTCTGTTTAGCCCACGCGAACGAGCAGCACTTGAGTGGACTGAGGTTTTGACTAAGCTACCTGCACACGGTGTTCCTGATGATATTTATGACAGTGTTCGTGAGCAGCTATCAGAAAAAGAACTATCAGATCTTACCTTCTCCATCATGGCAATCAATGCCTGGAACCGTATTAGCATAGCTTTCAAAACAGTGCCGGGTTCTGCTGACGCAGCTTTTGGATTGACTAAAGCTGGACTATGAGTAGTATAAACCCGCAATAATCATGGGCTTCTATAGGTTGCGTCGAACAAAAATAGACCTGTAAAATGAGATTGATCATCTTACCGGTCTCCGGATAAATAGGACCCGAATGAACTCTATTTTATACTCCATTTTTCAGTTTATCGGGGTTTCGGATAATGTATATGTTTCGGATCAAATTTCCCTCTGTATGAACGATTCCCACCGTATGAATGCCATCATTAGAACGTTGTATAAAAGCAGGTTGTTCGTTAATTTGCCTGATTTCAATTTGCGGAGTTCCCTCAGTCGTTGATGCTTTGCGTAAAACGCCGAGAAGAAAGCGAACAACGTGATCACTCGTTTTAATTGGGAAAATAGCAGCCATTGCTTTTCCTCCTCCATCAGAGACCAGTATAACATTAGGATCAAGCATAGATACCATTCGCTTCATGTTCCCCTGTTTGAGTGCTGCCAGAAAGTCAGTAATCAGTTCTATAGGGGCTGTTTCAGTATGAACAAGCTCTTCAGCGGTAATCCCCATTTTTGCACGTGCACGACTGAACAGTTTACGGCAATTCACCGCGCTTTTTTCCATGAGCTCTGCAATCTCCTCATAGTCAAAGCCCAGTGCCTCACGCAGGACAAAAACAACGCGCTCCGTTGGTGTAAGCCGTTCAAGCAGTACGATCATCGCATAAGACAATAAATCACCGCGCTCGACCGATTCTATGGAATCCTCATTCGAACTCGAATGAAACAGGGGCTCTGGAAGCCATTCTCCAAAATACTGCTCCCGTTTTTTGCGCGCTGATTTTTGTAAATCATAACATCGATTTGTGACCATTTTACAAAGATAAGCTTTAGGCTCAGTCAGCTTCTCCTTTGGAACATCATATAATTTCAAAAAAACATCATGCACAACATCCTCTGCATCAGAGACAGATCCTGTCAATTGATAGGCGAGCTTAAACAGCAAGCCTTTATATTGCATGTACATTTCTTGCATCATTTCACTTCCAATCTTATTCTGCCAAATGCTGATTCAAAGCAATGGCTGCAAAAATAAAACGAGTTAAGGAGGAGTTTTGTGACAAAGACCAAGGTGCCCCTGAAATTTGCACATAATTTTTCCTGTTTAGTTCTTATTATATGTGTTGCCTTATGAAGAAATTGTTCTGCTTATAAGACCTAAAATATGGTTAACTTTGTTATTAAATGATAAAATATGCAATTGTAAACCCTTCAAGAAACGGGTCATTTCATGAAATCCTACTGGCTATGGATCCTGCTAAACGTGGTTGTTTGGCATTTTCCTTCTTGCTCTTTTTTATCGTTCCATTAATCGAAAAAAAGACTATTTTCCTATTTTCTTTTTTATCGACTTTAATTGAGGAAAGATCGTAGAAATAATCAAATTGAATATATTATGAGCGTGTTTTGATCGATCTTTTGTAAAACACGCTCTTTCTTTTTGTTCGCTTTTAAGGGGTTTTTGCCACACACCCTCTACTGATTATGGGAAAGGTCGATTTTCCTAAAGCTAATTCAATCGACTTTTATTTCGAGTATTAGCATTATAAATGGCTTGACATAGCCTAGTTATTCCTTCTTCTATTTCTTCATTTTTTAAATGTCCATAACCCAAAATAATTTGATTTGGATGTTTTCCTTTTTCAATTGCATGATCCTCTACCGGATATATTTTAACCCCAAAAAGTTCAATTTTTTCAAGAACTCCTTTTGAAAAATGTTGTTCATTAAATTCAACAATGAGATGCAAGCCTGTCGAATCACCGAAAATATTAACCTTTTTCGAAAAAGTTGTTTTTAAACAATTGATTAGGAAGTCTCTCCGGCTTTTATAAATCTTCTTCATCTTTCCAATATGTCGTTCCAAATAGCCTTCCTTAATAAAACGTGCAAGGACGAGCTGATCTAAAGAAGGGGTATGTAAATCCGAAAACCATTTTAACTTTCGGCATTTTTCAATCAAATGTAAAGGAAGAATTAAATATCCCATTCTTAGAGCAGGTGATAAGATTTTGCTAAACGAACCAATATATAGCACACGTTCCGGTTCCAATCCTTGTAATGAACTCACGGGTGGGCCTTCGTACCGAAACTCACTGTCATAATCATCTTCAACAAGATAACAATTTGTTTTTCTAGAGTAATGAATCAATTGAATCCGCCGTTGAATCGGTAACGTACCTCCTAAAGGGAACTGATGGGAAGGAGTAACAAAGACGAATTTGGGATTTTTATTTAATGGCAGCAAAGATGTTTTCATTCCATTTTCGTCAACAGGTATGGGATAAAGCTCCGCACCTGTTGTTTTAAATATCGTTTGAATATCATTGGTGATTGGATCTTCCATAATTACCATATCCTCCGGTGATATGAGTAATTTAGAAACTAGGGTCATAGCTTGTGTTGCACCAGAAGTAATCACAATTTGGTCCGGATGACAGTCAACACCTCTTGTTTTCAGTAAATAATGCGATAAAACCTTCCTTAATTCCGGACGGCCTTCGGGAATATCATAACCGAACGAAGAGGGAGGTGTGTCACTCAAGATGGCAGAAGATAACTTGGTCCATGTTTTACGAGGGAATAAATCCAATGCGGGTATACCTGAACGAAAATTAATAGTGTTTTCATCTATTTTGTTTTCTTCTATCCAATTGGAAGAATAGAATGAAGGTTCCTTTTTATGGTGTTCTAGAAAAGCCCCGGCAGCAACAAATGTCCCCGAACCCATTCGAGAAACCAAAAAACCTTCGGCCGTAAGTTGATCATAAGCTTCTAAAATTACATTCCTTGAGACTTTCAATTCAGAGGATAGCTCACGTGTAGACGGAAGTTTTTCATCTGATTTTAGCTGACCATTTAAAATTCGGTCCCGTATTTGCTGATGAACTTGTCTAATTAAAGGTATATCTAGCGACCGGTCAATGGGTATCCAAAGCATTTTTGCATTTTCTCCTTCTGAAAGAAAAGTGGTACCTTCAAAAATCATAATAATTGGCACTAATATAAACCATTTTATCATGATAAAGTGGATTAAATTAGTAAAAAGGAGATGTATGACCATGACAAACCCTGAAATCCAAGTCGCCCAAGCACTTAAATCAATTGCAAGAAATCAACAGGTTAAATCTTATATCCAACAGTCCAGTGAGCTCTACCCTTTATTATTGAAGGCTGCCAAACGGTTTGTTACAGGGGAAAATAAACAAGATGGAATCGAAATAGCAAATGAGCTGATTTCAAAAGGATATTTGATTTCACTTGAATACATTGGGGAAAATACAGCAGATTTAGGGGAATGTATAAAAGCTAAAGACGAGTTTTTGAATCTTATAGAAGAAATGGGTTCTATGTCCATGAAGCAAACGGTTTCATTTGATCTTTCCCATATTGGGTTATCTATTGATCCGGACACAGCTTATAATCATTTGCTTGAGTTAGCCAAGAAAGCAGATCAGTATGGGATTACACTTATGATTAGTATGGAGGAATCATCGAAAACGAATAAGATTCTTGATATTTATAAAAAAACGACTGAGCAGTACCCTAATGTAGGAATTACACTACAGGTACACTTATATCGATCCAGCGGTGATATTCAGGAACTCATTCATTATCCTGGGAAAATACGGATTGTCAAAGGAGCTTATCAAGAATCTGTTGAAGTTGCATTGTCCAGGTCAAAGGAATTAAATAACCGTTATCTTAATCTTTTAGAACAATTAATAGAAGCAAACCACCCAGTATCCATAGCCACACATGATGAAATTCTTATTCAGGAAATGGAACAGCGACAGTTTCTTAAACATCCAAATGTAGAAATAGAAATGCTGTACGGAATACGCCCGGATTTATTAAAGGATTTAAAAAGCAAAGAATACAAATGCAAAGTATACTTGACTTATGGGCAAGAATGGTATTTGTATTTATGTCACCGAATAGCTGAATATCCAGAAAACCTTTATCGTGCAGTAACGGATATGATTGACCCATCCTTAACAGAGAGATGTAGTTCATATTAAAAAACATTTAAAAAGACTTAAAATAAGGTATGATGTCAAAAATCGGGAGAAAATGAAATGTTAATCGGTCATATCAAGGAAATTGTCCACCATGCTGTGAAATCCTTATGGTGAAAGTGTACAGAAAACAAAAATAATGGACTATGGTTTGTATGGAGATCGTAGCCATGCTTTTTTAGATGAAACAAGACAAGGGGAATTTTGACAATAACACAACTCCCTGAAATGGTTCGATATAAAGCAAGATTTATATGGGAAGATTTAATTAAGAAATATCTTAAAGTTGAGATAATGACACCTGAAGGCAAGGTACTTTATAGGGAAGATGAAGAACTAACTAAAGAAATAGAAAACAAATCAGAACGAAAAATCTCTTCTATTACATATACCCCTTCGCATGTGCCTTTAGGGGCCATTGAGGAAGAAAACATTCAACTAGTAACCGATGCCTCATTAGATAAATTAAAAGAAATATGGGGAAAGGCCGAGGCTGATCATCGACGTTTTCGTCCTAATTTACTAGTAACATTAAGAGGAGAAATGGTTTGGCAAACGAATGCAAATAGAAAGAGAAGTAGAAATACAATTAAAAAGGCATTGTGAAAGATGCATGATTATTACTGTTGATCCTGATAATGCAGAGCGAGATTCGAGTTTGCTCAGGTTATGGGAAAATGGCAGGCAAAATAGTAAAGTTAGCTTCTCAACAAGAGGGTTTCTTAGGCGTGGAAAGTGCTGATGGGAATCACAGTGTCATACTGGGAATCTAAAGAAATTAGGGGACGGTTCGCGTGTTTCTACTCTGATAGTGAAACAAGAGAACCGTCCCTGTGTTTCTTAGTCGTGAAACTCTGCTTATTGAACAAACGGGCCAGATTGTGAAGTAAAGAAAGCCCAATTTCTCGTTTATAACACTGAGAAATTAGACTTTTAAAATTGGTATATTCTTTACGTGTAAATCCCCATTTTTCTGAATATACCCCAAACAGTATTCTTCCAGTAAATAATATGCTTCCAGCCCAAGGAGACATATATTTCAAAAAGGTCTTATTAAAATAGCCCGAAATTTTTCGATGTTTCCATTATTTTCAACATATCCAGAGTATTCAACTACTAATTGCGTATCCAAAGTTGACTGGAACTTAAGCACTCCCATTAGGCGGAAAATGAATTGTGTATACCTTTACCGGTCTTCCTTGCAAGCTGTTTTGTTTTCTCTGCTCGACTTTTGCAAGATCTTTTTCAACAAATTCATTTAATAGACGATTCGCACTCCTTACGGACAAGCCTAATGCTTCCGCTGCCTCATTGCTTGTTATTTCAGTTGTTTTTAGTCTTGTTGTTACAGTAAACACTTTTTGTAGGTGAGAGACAGAAATGTTTTTTTCTTTACTTAATTTCTCGAAGTTTTTCCAGTTGTAAAATGAATTTCCGGTTTCGCACTCTTCCTCAAATCCAAACGGTCCCATGGAGATCTCGTTTTCATCGATTACAAATGCACATGATTCCATATACGACTTTGCTTCACGGTGGGCCATCTTTGCATGTTTAAGGGCCTGACCTACCGTAATTCCAATTCCCCAGCCAATATTCACATCAAATGATAAATGTTCCTTTAAAAAGCGAATGATTCTACAGTAGTGGAAATGATTAGTCAATTCTTGCAATACACCGTAAGATGTAATGATTTCAAACGTTTGATTATACTTTTGGATCCCTAATTGAAATCCAGATTGAGTACAGAACTCTAATAGCTCCTTATGTATAGATACATGTAGTAACTCATTCTCTAAAAGATTGTTAACGGTTGGACTTTCAAGATAGCCAACGACAATCTGATTGTCCTTTATTCTGTAATATTCAACTTTCGTAATTAATTCTTCTATTTTTTCTTTAATTGAGTCTTTAGAAATGCCCAAGTAATATACGTTAAGTCCCTGTTTTTTCATAGTCTCAACAATATTGGCTGTTCTTGTTATAGATAAATCAACGATTCCTTCTCTCCATAGTTTAAAATGCTTTTCTAATACTTCTTCATATTGTCTTTCATTTTTAAAATCAATCTCTTGTTTAAGGGTATATATAGGCTTCTCATTTGGTAATAATGCTTCAAGTTCTAAAGCCTGCTCTTTTCCCCATAAAAAATCAATATATACTCTTGAAAAATCAAGTTCTTTATACTGCTGAGAAATGTTAAATAAATGCTTATAAAAGTCTTTTTCCGATATGTCCAAAAACACAACAGGCTTGGAAGACTTTTGAATTTCCTGCTCAAGGTAAAAATAGGGCAATGGACCGCCAAAAATAAGCCCATCAAAAAATTTATGGTTTTGCTTATAAATATTTTTAATCTCTTGAAGCTTCTCATATGACATAAAATGATATTCACACTGATCCTGGTACAACTTAAATATAGGCTTCAGCGTATCAATTGTACTTCTGGCAGTGATAACCCCGATTTTAATCATTGAAATACTCCTTTATCTTCTTCTTTTTCTTATTTTACTATAACTCTCTATCAAGTACGGAGAAAATAGGGAAATTTAAGTAATCATTTTTAGGATTAATTCATTATGTATTTTGTAAATTAATTAAGATATTGTTAAATTTTCTTGAATATTCGACAAATTTCTTATATAATAATTTTAGACAATGACCAAAAAAAGTCCAAAAATATTTTTAGAATTTATTGTTCTGAATTTTTTTGAAGGAGAGTGAATGCAATGGAGAAAGCATTGTTAAGTGAAGCCTTAAATGGAATATTCTTTACATTTATTTTGTTAAGCATATTCCTCCTGATTGGTACATTTTTAAGGGCGAAAGTTCCACTTTTTCAAAAAATGTTTCTTCCAGCTTCTGTTATAGGGGGATTTATCGGATTGCTTCTAGGTCCAATTGTATTAGGTGATTATGCCATTCTACCCATCCCCCAAGATTGGTTATCAATTGCCTCCCTACTGCCAGGCTTACTGATTATTCCCGTTGTAGCATCTGTACCACTTGGATTGAAATCAGCGAAAAATTCAGTCGGTTCAGGTAAAGGAAATACAACTAGAAATATCCTTATTATGTTCCTCATTTTAGGTTTAATTGGAGCAGTACAAAACCTCATTGGTGTCGGTACACATTATTTCTTTAAATTAACTGGTATGGTTTCAGATGCTTATGTAACGCTTGGAACAGAATTACAGGCCGGCTTCTCAGGCGGTCATGGTACAGCTGGTGTAGTTGGTAGCTTGTTACAGTCCATGAACCAGCCTTATTGGGAAACGGCTCAAGGGGTTGCAGTTACGACGGCAACTGTCGGTATGATTGGAGGAATACTAGTAGGGATTGCTTTAATAAACTTTGCCGCTAGAAGAAATTATACAAACTTTATCAAATCAACAGAATCTCTTCCTGAAGAGATGAAAGTAGGTTATCAAAAAGACGTCAATAAACAAGCGTCTTTTGGTAGAGAAACAACTCTTTCTTCATCTGTCGATACCCTTGCGTATCATTTGTCCCTTATCTTCGGCGTGAGTGGGGGAGCGATGCTTCTAGTTCATTATTTAAAAGTATGGGGTGTGCCAGTTCTTAGCTTAATTCCAGCTTGGGCATATGCAATCCTACTAATGTACGCAGTATGGGGATTAATGCAAAAGTTTAAATTGGACTGGTCAGTCGATGAAAAAGTAAAAAGTAAAATCTCTGGAACTTTGACAGAATATGCAGTTGTTGCTGCCATTATTAGCTTGCCTGTTCAGGCAGTTTTCACGTATCTCCTGCCATTAGTAACAATGATGGTAATCGGTTTAGCCGTAACAGCTGTGTTAGCTTATTTCTTATGCAAAAAGTATTTTGGAGAATATTGGTTTGAAAGAAGCATGGCTGTTTTAGGAACATGCTCTGGCGTTTTTATTACAGGACTCCTACTTTTAAAGATGGTTGATCCTGATTTTAAGTCACCGTCGCTAAGTGATTATTCTTTGGGCTATTCGTTTAATACTGTGGTAGGATTCGCCTTATTCCCATTAAATTTTGGTATTCTCATTGAATATGGTGTCCAAACCGGCCTGCTATTCATAGCGGCTACATTAGCAATTTACATGATTCTTTTATTTGTATTTGGAAGAAGAAGGGGAGGAGTACAGAATGAACCAGCATCATTGGGTGAATAATTTTATTGAAAAAACACGTGATCAATGGATTGCCACCAGTGATAAGATTTGGGAGAACCCTGAAACGAGATTTGAAGAGTATGTATCTGCTGGAATTTTATCCGAACAACTTGAAAGAAAAGGCTTTCGCGTAACAAAAGGAATCGCTGGGATTGAAACGGCTTTTGTTGGTGAATTTGGAGAAGGGAAGCCCGTAATTGCCTTTTTAGGTGAATATGACGCCCTTTCAGGTATGAGTCAAAAAGGAAATGTAGCATACAAGGAAAAAAATATCGAAGATGGAAATGGACACGGCTGTGGTCATAACTTGCTCGGAACAGGAGCATTGGCTGGAGCGGTCGCCTTAAAGACATATATGGAGGAACATGACTTAAAAGGAACGGTTCGCTTCTACGGATGTCCTGGTGAAGAGGGTGGATCTGGAAAAACGTTTATGGCAAGAGAAGGAATATTTGATGATGTTGATATGGCCTTATGTTGGCATCCTGGTCCGCATACAGGAGTGATTGCATCCAGTTTCTTATCTAATATCCAAGCGTATTTCAAATTCAAAGGGACAAGTTCTCATGCAGCTGCCTCTCCACATCTAGGCCGCAGTGCGTTGGATGCTGTGGAATTAATGAACGTTGGTGTCAATTATTTACGTGAACACGTTATACCTGAAGCTCGTATTCACTATGCCATAACCAACACGGGGGGCATTTCGCCAAACGTTGTTCAAGCAAATGCGGAAGTGCTTTATCTGATCCGAGCTCCGCAAATAGACGAAACAAAAGAGATTTATGAGCGAATAAAGAAAATTGCAGAAGGTGCCGCTCTTATGACTGAAACTGAAGTAGAAGTCATCTTTGACAAGGCATGCTCCAATTATATTCCGAGCAAAGTATTAGGAAAAACGATGTATGAAAGCATGCTTGAAGTCGGTTTGCCGGAGTTTTCAAATAGCGAGCAACAATATGCAAAAGAGATTTGGAACTCGTTAACCGCAAACGAAAAAAATAACGCAGGCCAACTCGTGGCGATTGCAAATGAAAAAGTCAACATCCCTTCTGGTCAGTATTTAGCAGAAGAAATCCACCCCAAATATGAATCTAACGCGGTGGTACCAGGTTCATCTGATGTAGGGGACGTCAGCTGGATTGCTCCTACTGTCCAGTGCATGATGACAACATGCGCATTAGGAACGGCTCTTCATAGCTGGCAAATGGTCGCACAAGGCACTTCATCCATCGCTCATAAGGGGTTGCTGCAAGTATCAAAAGTCCTCGCATTGACAGCAATTAAAGCATTGGAAAATAAAGATATTATCGAGAGCGCCAAAAAGGAATTACTAGAAACATTGAACGATACTCCTTATGAATGCCCTATTCCTGCCGACGTGCAGCCATCAAAATTAAAATAAAACGATATGTCCTACCAAATAACGCGAGTATCTTAGCTAGTCATTATGGATAACTTTTACAGTACTCAATGTAAAGTTATCCATTTTTTGTTTCTATATTAAATTAGGTTCAAATGAGTGCCTGTTCCCAAGTCTTGTAAAGCTTTACCGTACTAGGGGTTAGTCACGTTTTATCCAGATTCCTTTTCTTGAGGAACTAAAAGAAAAGCTTTTAAGTGTATATGGAGAGGAACCTCTTCCTTTTACCGGATTGAACAAGATTATATGAAGAGGGTAGAAAATTGATTTTTGATTACATTAGACATACCTCTAGGTAACTAATAAAAAAGCCCTATAAGTATTGAAAATGTTTATCTGTAGGGCTTTTATTCATTGGTAAATACGTTGGCGTAGCTTGGTAAATACCTTGGTAAACAGGGGGTAAAGAAGATGGCAAGTGTGGTAAAATCTCTTGGCTGTAATCATTTAACGTATTTTCACTGTTTTTAGTATAAGAAAATTGTTTATGTGAAAAAAGCTTTACTCTTTAATTAATTTTGTATATAATTTTAAAAAATAGAATTTTCTAAAAATGGGGTGATAAATAACACTTTTAATACTGTTTTGAATGCGCATTCAAACTTTTTATGTATTTCCTTGAATGCGCATTCAATGGATAGAAAAAATTTGTTTTTTGAATGCGCATATAATATTTTTAATTTTTGAATGCGCATTCATATGTTCAGTTATTACACTATTTATTTAAAAAGGAGAGCATTATGGATTCTTTAAATTTAAAAAATAAAAAGCTTATCAGTAAATTTGCGGATGATTTAAGAAATTCTAGTTTCGATAAAATTAAAGCTATCTTGGAACGTTATTATGATGAAAATGCCGTCATGTATACTTCTCATCCTTTTAATAAAATTGAAGGAATAGATCAAATTTGCGAGGTGTTTTACAAGCCGCTCCTTCAATCCTTTCAAGATATAAAGAAGGATACGTACATTTTGATGGCCGGACAATATGAAGGTGGAAATTGGGTAAGCGCTACGGGGAATATGGTTGCAACGTTTATTAAAGATTGGATTGATATTCCTGCTACGCATGGGGCAACTTGGATTAGATTTGGAGAATTCCATAAGATTGAAAATGGAAAGATTGTTGAAACAAGACTGTTAATCGATATTCTGGATGTAATGAGACAGGCTGGATTTAAGTTCATTCCGGCATTAGCTCCTGAAATAATTGTGCCTGGTCCTTCTACATTTGATGGCGTCTTATTATACGAGACAAATAATAAGGAAAGTGAAACATCACTCCAATTGGTTGAAGACATGATATACAAAGGACTAAGGAAAGCTGCAACTGGGCTTGAAAAGCAAGGGCTAGAAGCTTTTTGGTCAGAGGACTTTATGTGGTATGGTCCTGCAGGAATAGGAACAACTAAAGGAATTAGTGGATTTAAAGAATTTCACCAAGGTCCATTTTTAAAAGCACTGCCTGATAGGGTTGGAGGGCATAATCATGCTGCACGTTTTGCAGATGGTCACTACATAGCCTCAACAGGCTGGCCAAGTGTAGAGGCTACTCACACAGGTGCTGGATGGCTGGGAATTCCAGCACCTAACAAGAAGGTATCAATGAGAGTGATGGATTGGTGGAGAAGAGAAGGGGATCTCCTTGTTGAAAATTGGGTCTTTATAGATATCATTGAATACTTATTGCAATTAGACATTGATATCTTTGATAGGTTAAGAAAGAAACATTACCTTATAAGATAATGGGTAGCAGCGTGCCTTATAATCGTATATTTTTTTGAAATGGAAGTGAATATTACAAAGGGGGAAAACAGTTAATGCATTGGATTGACATTTTAATTGTGGCAGTTTACATGATTGGTTTAATTTATATGGGATATAGACTTAGCAAAGGAATGAAAACCCAGCAGGATTATTTTGTTGGCGGCAGATCAGTTGCAATGTTCCCGATTGCACTTTCAATAGCGGCTACAACAATTAGTGCAAATTCTTTTATAGGCGGTCCCGGGTGGTCCTATAATTCCGGTTTAATGGCGTTTATGCTGAATTTTAGTATCCCACTAGTTTTGGCTGTGACTTTGTCTGTATTCTTGCCTTTTTTCTACAATCTAAGAGTTACTTCCATATATGAATATATCGAGATGCGCTTGGGTAATAAGAGTAGGTTATTAGTCGTTTTAGGTTTTTTAGCATCAAATATAATCCAGGTAGGTTCCTTTCTTTTTATTCCTTCCCTAGTAATACAACAGTTTACTGGATGGTCTTTGACAACTGTAGTACCAATTGTTGTAGCTGTTGCAATTATCTATACATTACTTGGAGGTATTAAGGCGGTTATTTGGACAGATGCTGTCCAAATGTTTGTGTTATGGGGTGGACTCATTGCAACCATTGTGATCGCATTAAAAGGTTTAAATATGGGATTTTTTGAAGCAATGAGCGTTGCCAAGCAAGAAGGAAAATTGGCAGCTCTAGATCCTTCATTCGATATTAAATTAGAAAATGGTGTATGGGTAGCTCTTATTGGCGGGTTCTTTATGTGGCTTAAGTACTTCGCTACAGATCAGACGCAAACACAGAGAATGTTTTCTGCCAAATCTGTAGCAGATGTAAAAAGGTCACTTTGTATTAGTGGTTTTGTCATGAATATTACTTATTTTTTATTTATGCTTATAGGAGTACTATTGTTTGTGTTTTTTGGGGGAAGAGAATTTGATAATTCTAATAATATGATGATCACTTTTATTGCTGATAATATACCGATCGGCGTACTAGGATTAATTATCGCTGGTGTATTCGCTTCCGCTATGTCCAGTGTAGATTCGGTTCTTAACTCGGTTACAACCGTTTTTGTAAAAGACATTTATGAAACTTATGTTACAAAAGGAAAAGAAGCCTCATTAAAGGTTTCAATGGTATTTACACTAGTGTTTGGGGTTCTGTTGATTGGTTTTACCCTTCTGGCATTTAGTGGAACAACTGCTTCTATACTGCAAGTGGTAGGAAGTTATCTTTCATACTTCTCGGGATCGATATTAGCTTTATTTGTATTAGCTATGTTTACTAGTAAGGCAAATGATAAAGGTGTAGCTGCGGGCTTTATATTAGGAATTGCGATAACCATATATATAGGTAAACTTGGTCTTGTTAACTGGCTTTGGAATTACCCATTGGGCTTCCTAATTACCTTTATTATTGGCTTTTTGGCAAGTTTAGTTTTTAATGGGCAACAGAAAGATAATTTTAAGGAGTTTACTTTTAAAGGTCAAAGAGCAATGCTTATTGCAAAAGGAAAAACGAATGAAGAAGACGGGACTTCCATACTTCCTGGTGTAATTGACAAATACACTTACATCCTCATTGGATTCTTTGTGATACAGGCAATTATATTGGCTCTAATTCAGTTTTAAAATTAATTTCAGAAAAATTTTGATAATACCTATCTATTTTTGTTGCTCGCTTAAACAACTTTTAACTTCATTATAATGAAAGGGTTTTAATTGATGAAAAACCAAATTAGTGCGTACGATGTAGCCCGGCAAGCTGGGGTTTCACAATCAACTGTTTCAAGGGTGCTTAATAATTACCCGCATATTAAAGAGGCGACGAGAAAGAAGGTTCTTGTCGCGATAGAAGAACTCGGTTTTACCAGAGATGAGATAGCTAGAAGCCTTGCGAGTAAAAAGACGAGAACCATTGGATTAATTGTCGGTGACATTACGAATCCCTTTTTCTCGGAATCTGCAAAGGTAATAACCAAGAAAGCACAAAAATTAAACTATAATGTAATCCTTTGTAATACAGACCATAATGAAATACAGCTGGAGAAGGATATCCAAACACTGAAAGGGAAACGAGTAGATGGCATCATTATCGCCTCGGCAGATAAAGATAATCAAAAAATAAGCACCCTTTTTGATCAAGGATTTCCAGTTGTACTTTATAACAGTATCATGCAGCATGACAAAGCAAATTATATTGCTGTGAATAATTACAAAGGAGCAAGGCTTGCAGTTGAGCATCTATTTAATTTAAACCATCGAAATATCGGATATATTGCAGGGCCATCCAAGTACTTAACAACTCACTTCAGAAATCTTGGCTTTAAAAATGCACTTGAAGAATTTGGGGTTGAAATAAATAAACAATATGTATATCAAGGTGAATTTTCGTATAACGAAGTGTATCAGTTCACCAAAAAAGTTCTAAGACTAAAAAATCGTCCAACATGCTTTTTTGCAACTTCAGATCAAATGGCATTTGCAGTTTTAGATGCAGCTTCAAGTGAAAACATCAGTATTCCAGATGAACTTTCAGTCATTGGATTTGATGATGTTGACTTAGCTAAAAATGAATTTATTGGTTTGACCACTATCACACAGCCTAAAGAAAGAATGGCAACTCTCGCATTGGAGAACCTTATATCTCTAATTGAGGAAAGTGAAGAAATGGACTCTCCATTACAAATTATTTTGGAACCTGACCTGGTAATAAGGAAGACTACAAGCATTTGTCATAAGTAATTAGTGAAGTATTAACTAGGGGATGATGACTTGGAGTATTTATCTGATCTACAGGGGAAAAGGATTATTGTGACAGGCGGAAGCAAAGGGATAGGAAGAGAAATCGCCCTGGCTTTTGCCAAGTTAGGATCTATTGTAGTAATTACAGGTCGAAACGAGAGTGACTTGTCTGATACGACTAGAGAATTAAAACAACATAACCCTGTATGTTCCTCTATTAAAGCTGATATGCAAAATGTATCCCAAATCTATTCGATGGTAGATGAGGCTGTTGAACATATGGGAGGCCTAGATATTATTATTAATAACGCAGGGATTAACATACCTAAGCCTGCTATAGATGTTACAGAGGATGATTGGGACGCTATTATTGATACGAACCTAAAAGGAACTTTCTTCTGTTCACAGCGTGCTGGGAAGTATTTGATACTCCAAAAACAGGGAAAGGTTATAAATATTGTTTCTCAAATGGCTTTTGTTGGATATATTAAACGTTCTGCATATTGTTCTAGTAAGGGAGGAGCAGTGCAGCTTACAAAAGCTTTAGCTGTTGAATGGGCACCTTATAACATAAAAGTAAATGCCGTAGCTCCCACTTTCATTGAAACAGAATTTACATCTGAAATGTTTAAAGACAAAGAATTTTATCAAGATGTTCTTAACAGAATACCCTTAGGTAAACTGGCTAAGCCATCTGATGTGACAGGAGCTGTGTTATTTTTAGCTTCTGACATGGCAAACTTCATCACAGGTGAAACAATAAAAGTCGATGGAGGATGGACTGCAATTTAATTAGTTTGAATATTACTAATTTTGGAACCTGTTAAATATTAAATAAGGAGAAATTCATGGAAAAGACAGAAGAACAGAAACATGAAAAGGTAGCGATGCCAGAAACAGCTATTCAACATCACGATAAAGTGTTTTATGGAGACTCAAAAGAAGTTAACACATTGGGGTACGCTGATTATAACGAATATTCAATGAATAAAACTAGAAAACAAAGCATGAAAGGTTTTGACAATGAATATTTGGACTTTGTAGATTATATTTTAAAAATTACTCATCGAATTTGGGAAGAAAAAGGAATTGGTGTAATTTATCAGACGTACCATAACAATGTGGTTATGCATTCTGGAACAAGTAGCATTCAGGGTGTAAATGAAGTTGTTTCAGGAACGCTCCAAACTTTACATGCATTTCCTGACAGAAAGCTTTTAGGTGAAAATGTTATTTGGTCCGGAAATGATAGAGAAGGGTTCTTATCTTCACACAGAATTGCTTCTAATGCAACGAACCTAGGGGAAACAAGCTTTGGACCAGCAACGGGTAAAAAAGTCTTTTTTAGGACAATTGTTGATTGTTTTGTTCATTCTAATAGAGTCATAGAAGAGTGGTTAGTCAGGGATAATCTGTATATCGTCAAACAGTTAGGTTTTGATCCAATAGAGGTTGCAAAAAAACTTGCTAAAGGATTAGAAAATAAGACACCTGCTTTGCAATCTCGTTTCGGGGGAAGTGAAGCCATGGAAGGACAGTTTGTTCCGAAGGTTTATACTCCAATGTCAAATAATTTTGAAATTGGTGAATTTATATTAGAAATGTTCAATAAAGTTTGGGAATGCCGCTTATTTAATCATGTGAAGGATTTCTATTCTGATAATGCTGTTGTCCATTATATTTGTGATAAAGATTTAATGGGTGTTAACCAAATTCAAGGCATGTTAATCAGCCTGTTTTCGTCATTTCCCACTGCAAAATTCATCGTTGAAAGAGTGACCTGTAATAAGAGGGTGTCGGATGATGAATGGGATGTAGCAGTGAGATGGCGGTTACAGGGTATTCACGGTGGGATTGGATTCTTTGGTCAACCGAGTGGGAAGCCCATTGAGATATTAGGAATAAATCATTTAAGGGTACGTAAGAAGAAGATCGTGGAAGAATGGATCACTTTTGATGGTCTCGATGTCTTGATGCAAATTCACCTTCATAATGATGATGAATTCTATGATCCCAATGAGAATGAATAATAAACCTCGTTCATTAAATGATTGGTTATATACAGCATGCATTAATTGCGTAGCGCTTTATATAAAATTGAATGCGCATTCAAAGGAGGACTGGTTTTACAAATGCCATCTAAACCATTGCACAAAAATAAGAACAGCGGTACAGGACGGGAAGGAATTAAGTATTCAGTAGAAGAGATGACGGAATTAAAGCTTGTTACATTTAAATTATAATAAGTTTCTATTATAAAAAACATAAATTGAGAGGATGGTATTATTATGCAAACGCAACAACCAAAGGTAGTTAAACATGTAACAAATGAAGACATGGAGAATAATTGGATTGTAAGATTTGATGAATTAAAATCAAAGGCGATTCCATTGATGTTTATCGACAGTATTTTACCTGGGCATCAGCGTCTTAATTATGCTCTTATTGGAGATACAGCAAGTGAAAATGATAAGTATAGTCCAGAAATTACTGAACCGCACGGGTTTCAAATTGGAATGGTCAAAGCCCCTCCAGGAAATGGTCCAGCATTTCATACTCATGATTATATAGAAGCATTCCTTCCTCTAACGGGAAAATGGCGGTTTTATTGGGGGAAAAATGAGGATGAAATTGAAGGTGAAACAATCATTGAACAATGGGATTTAATCTCACTGCCCCCAAGATTATGGAGAGGATTTGAAAATATTAGCAATGAAGATGCATGGCTATTTGCAGTTCTTGAACAACATGAAGTATTTAATGGGAAGGACCCATACTGGTCACCACAAGTAGTTAGAAAAGCAGCAGAATTTGGCTTTCATGCTGATGATTCAGGAAAGATGATCAAACCAAAAAACTTTGAAGATCTTGAAAAACAAATGGCAAAGAAACTCCGTGCTGGTGAGAAGTAAATATGGGGAAAGAACCGTTAATATTGCTGCCAGGTACATTGTGTGACCACAGACTCTGGGGGCACCAGGTTCAACATTTAGCTGATATTGCAGACATTTCAATTGGCGACATTACAAAAGACGATACGATTAAAGGAATGGCAAAGTCGATTTTATCTAATGCTCCGGAAAAGTTTGCTCTTGCTGGATTATCTCTTGGTGGAATCGTAGCAATGGAAGTTGTTCATCAAGCACCTGAAAGAGTTACTAACCTTGCGCTTCTTGATTCAAATCCTAATGGACCCAAACCTGAACAAATTGAAGCGTGGGAAAAATTCAATGTAATGGTAGACGAGGGAAGGTTTAGCGAAATAACTGAAAAGTTTCTTTTACCTAATTTAATTCATAAAAATCGGTTAGCGGATAAACGGTTAATAGCCACTATATGTGATATGGCTGAAAAAGTGGGATCGGAAGCATACAAACGGCAATTAAAAGCTGTAGCATCCCGCTCAGATGCTACTGATAAATTGAAAGGGATTCAGTGCCCAACCTTATTATTGGTCGGCAGGGAAGATGCTGTTTGTCCAGTAGAATTTCATAAACAAATGTCATTTTTGATTCCTAATTCAAAACTAGCTGTAGTAGAAGATTGCGGACATTTAAGCAGCATGGAACAACCGGCAATAATAACACTTTATCTAAGGCAATGGTTGCTTGAGGTTAATCCTTTTGAAAGACAAGGAGAGAATGAAATTGAAAAATGAGGTAAAGCGAAAGCTTAAAAACGGAGAAAAGGTACTAGGGTGTTTCATAGGAACTTATTCGCCCAATTTAGTAGAGCTGATGGGTTATGCTGGATTTGATTTTATTGTTATTGATGATGAACACGGAGCGTTTAGCCATTCTGAGATAGAAAACATGATTAGATCTGCTGAATCTGTTAATGTGGTTCCAATTGTGCGTGTATCTTATGAACCTTCGAGTATTCAAAAAGCCTTAGATAGGGGGGCAAAAGGCATTCAAATCCCCATGGTGAATACTAAAGAAGACGCAGAAGAAGCAGTTCAAAAGGCTAAATTCCCGCCAAGAGGATCGAGGGGAGCTGCTTATTCACATAGAGCCGCAAGATTTGGTAAAGACAGCGGAAAGTCATTCTTAGATGCATCTGATGAAAATATATTAGTTATTCCACACATTGAGACCCTTGAAGCTGCGGAAAACTTTGCAGAAATAATGAGTGTAGATGGTATTGATCTAGCGTTCATCGGAACCACTGATCTATCGGTTAATATGGGCTTTAAAGAGGAAGGTCCTAAACACCCTGAAGTGCAAAAGGTAGTGAATAATATATATAGAAAAGCTAAAGAGAAAAACATCATAATTGGAACAGTGGCCGCAGACTCCTCTAGTGTGCAGGATGCTTTTGATAAAGGTGCATCATATGTTGGTGTTGTAGCCATTTCCGTTATTCTAAATACGATGGAGAAAATCGTTAAGGAAAATAAAGGTGAAACCATTAAAAGCTAACAAATTTTGAGAAAACACAATGAATTAAAATTAACTACGTGAACAGGTTAGAGAGGGAAAAAGGGATGTTGTGATTCTTGTCATAAAAAATGAGTGCCTGTCCCCAAGTCTTATAAAGCTTTACCGTACTAGGGCACTTTTTATCCACATAATTGAATAAGCAATTGCGCGAAATAAATAAATTTGAAATAATTGGCATTAAGTTAAAAACAAGATTTTTAAATAAGATTATTAAATTAAGAGGTAAGATATTCGTGGAAAATAGTTGTTCTAAATGTAAAACATTAATGGTAGAACCTAAACTAGATAGTTTTCCCGTTAGAGTATTTAAATCAGGAGAAAAACCCAATTCAAAAACTATGAGTGATATAAGCCCTTGTTATGTATGTCCAAATTGCGGATTTATAGAGCTTTATGCAACAAAACCTGAAAACTTCAAATAAAACCTAGTTCGATGTGTTTTAGTTCTTCATGGGCTTTTCTGAAAATCTATGCAGCATGTACTTTCAAGAACGATCTTTCATTAAAGGGCGCAATTCTGTAAAAAGAAATGCGTCCTTCTTTAGGAATAGGTCCAGTTCTGGAATGTTGAAGAACAGTAGGAACTTTTGAGGAGGATATAGAAGTTAGAATTATACTCTAAGCTATTTGACTAAATAATTAAAATAATTTTAGGGGGAACCAAAATATGAGGCCAGTTGCAAAAACTCCTCAACCACCGTATTTTGCAGTGATATTTTCTTCACAGCGAACAGAAGTTGACGGAGGTTATGGGAAAATGGCAGACAAAATGGTAGAGTTAGCTTCTCAACAAGAGGGTTTCTTAGGCGTGGAAAGTGCTCGTGATGAGGGGATGGGAATCACAGTGTCATACTGGGAATCTATAGATGCGATAAAGAAATGGAAGGAAAATTCAGCACATCAAGTTGCACAAGACAGAGGTAAAACAGAATGGTATAAAAATTTTGCCCTTAGAGTTTGTAAAGTGGAGAGAGATAAGTTTTTCGAAATGTAGTACAGGTGTGGCATTAAAAAATGAGAGGGGCTGATCATGATGGGGAAGTTTATTATGGTGAGACGCACTTTATTGTAGAAGGGAATGTGTTAATGAGTAAAAAAGAGTTTTTATTAGATCAATTGGCAGTATGCCGTAACGAGGATAGCTGGATCCAGCCATTAAGAACGGCATTAAAGGGACTGAGTTTAGAAGATGCATAGTGGAAGCAAAATGAAGGATCTCATTCCATTGGTGAGATCGCGAATCATCTTCACTTCTATAATGAGCGGTGGCTGAAACGTTTTAGAGGAGAAGAAGTGAGTCCGCCTGTTGAAAATCCAACGACGTTTTCTGCTGTAGGTTTTACCGAAATGAAATGGCAAGAACTTGTACGACGATTAGACGAGGGATTAGCTGAGTGGCAAAATGAGATTGAGGCCGCCACGGAATCAAAATTGCAGCCTATTCCTTGGAGAGAATCAACTGAGGAGACTTCAATGACTCCTCGAAAACTGTTCATGCATACTGTCACTCACGAATACCATCACAAAGGACAGATTATGGCGATGGCCCGCCAGTTGGGGTATGAACCGCCAAATACAGATGTGCTGGGGACGAGAGATTAGATTTAGATAAGAAAGGATGCCCAATGGTGCTGTACGTAATATTGATGGGCACCCTTTGTAACTTTTAAGACTAAAATTAAAATGATTTTTCCTTTTTTAGTTCTTTACTCCTGTATGATGAATAACCCGTTCCATCGCTTGAATATGCCCCAAATGGTTTGCCTCATGAAACAACGCAAATTCGGCTAATTCACCAAAGGTTTCAAGTCCCAAAAATGGTTTATCCAGCTTTTCATTTAACCGTTCAGCTGGAATTTGCTGGATTCGGACCAATTGATCCTTCAGCTGTATAATGAGCTCATCTGCTTCAGGTATATCACCTTTCCAATCAGCCGGCTTTGTACCGTTCCCAAATAATTCAATATAGTTTGCAGGGATATGGGTCGTTTTGCGGGGAAAGCCGAACATAAACTGTTCACAGACCGTTAATACATGGCCAATATGCCATTGAATTGTGTTGTTAAAACCGTCTGGCTGTATTCTTGCTACATCCTTTGATACTGACTCGATCTTTTTAATAAAATAACCTCTTGTCTTCTCAAACTGTTTAAACACTAGTTCATTCATTCTTTTCTCCCCTTCCAAATATTCTCATCTGTTAATATACCAAAAATCCGGAAAGATTAGGAGTGTCAATGGACTGAAAAATTGATTATTGTTTTCTTTTATATTCGGCGAAGGATTAGTTTGAAATTAATAAATTATTTACAATTTGTAAATGGCAGGACGTTACATCCAACCAATTATAATGTCACTTACTCAACGTTAAGCAAACCGTAAGCTTTTCTTTATCAAACCGGTTGATGATAGCACATTTCATTATTCTATTAAAATAAATTGAGCTAATGTTAAATTATTAAATTAACAACTCACTCTTACTTAAAGGATTTGCCCGGTCAATTCAGCGATATCCTTATCCCCCTATTTGGTTTGTTAATTTTGGGTATGTAATCCAAATTCACCGCAATCATAGCAATGCATTTATTCTGCCGGGTAAAATAAAATCATACTAACACGTGCCAAAGATTTCCCTAAATTATGATAGGTATGCGGTCTATCCGCTTTGAATCTGATAGAGTCACCGCTTTCTAATGTATGTTCCTCGTTATTAACCCGTATGGTTATTTCCCCATCAAAGACCACGATTAACTCTTCGGTTCCCTCGATATGGGGTTCAGCGCTAAGGTATCCTCCTTTGTCAATTTCGACGGTATATACTTCAAATCGCTTATCGTTTTCGAAAGGAAAGTAAGGATATACCCGATACCTGCCATTATCCTCTGATAATGTCTGAATTTCCTTCTTTAAAACAAGTTGAGTATCCGGCTGAGGATGATTAATCAGTGAGGTAAAAGAGATCTTTAGACCATTTGCAATCTTCCAAATGGTTGTGATGGTCGGGCTTGATTCGCCCCGTTCAATTTGGCCAATCATCGTTTTGCTTACTCCCGTTAATTCGGCCACCTTCTCTAAGCTTAATTTTTTGTTTTCTCGAAATGCTTTTAAATTTTTTGCAAGGATTAAATGAATTTCTTCCATACATACCTTCCTTCGTCTGTACAATATAACGTCCGTAATATACAATGTATAGGAAATCGTTATATTGTCGTTTTCGTACATTATAACATACACGAAAAGGAGGAAAGCAGCTATGTCTTTATTATCTTTTTTCTTATATGTTTTTGTTACCAGCTTTACGCCAGGTCCAAACAATATTATGGCCATGGTATTCGCTAATCGGTTTGGTTTAAGAAATACGATTCGATTTTGTTGGGGGGTAAGCGCAGGGTTCTTTGTCATTATGATACTTTGCAGTTATTTTAATCTCTTGCTTCATCAATTCATTCCAAGGATTGAATTGATCATGACCATCATCGGGGTCATTTATATGCTGTTTTTGGCCCTTAAAATGATGAGCAGTAAACCGGATGATCAAAACAATAATGATGGAAAGCATAACGGCTTTTTAATTGGGATGCTTTTACAATTTATTAATCCAAAGGGGATCTTATATGGGGTTACAGTGATATCAACCTTTATCCTTCCATACCATACCTCACATACGAGTCTGATATTCTTTTCCATTTTCCTTGCATTAGTCGGTTTCCTGAGTACCTTTTGCTGGAGTGTTTTTGGATCGATTTTTCAATCCTTCCTTGCGAAGTATAGAAGTCAATTTAATGTGATAATGGCTTTGCTGCTGGTGTATAGTGCCGGGTCGATTCTTGTGGGGTATTTCATTCGGTGAAAATCGTGATTGGTCTTCAATAGGAGGTGCACCCCACAGCTTTATAATGACTAGTAATCCAGTTGACTAGTGTGCGGAAAACCCGGAGGCAGATGTATGGATTGTGGGTGCGGGAACTACTGGTTAGTATAATAATAGTTTATAATGTTTCTAATGATATTTAGCTCTTAAGCAAGTGAATTAATTTACGTCTATTATCCAAAAAAGTATAAATGAAAAAAAGAATCTTATGTTTATTAAAGAGGGGGAGGAAATGCAAGAAAAGGATTGTCTAATTTTACAATATCTTTATGAAGAATTAAATCTAACAAAGGCAGCAGAGCGAGTATATATGACACAGCCTGCTCTTACGTATCGATTAAGACAGTTGGAGAGGGAATTCCAGGTAGAGATAATATCAAAAAATGGAAAAAGGGTAAAATTCACACCGGCAGGGGAGTATTTAGTTTCCTATGCAAATAAATATCTTTCGGACTTTAGAGAGGCAAAGGATTACTTATTGAATATGGGGGATGAAGTAAAAGGTAATTTGAGAATTGGAGTCAGCAGTCATTTTTGCCAATATAACTTGCCGCCCATTTTAAAAGAATATACAGCGAATTATCCGAATGTTCATTTAAACGTTGATTCAGGATTCAGTAAAGAGATGATGGGCTTACTGAATGATGGCGAAATCGATGTCGCGATTGTAAGGGGAGACTATAATTGGTCTGATAAGTCTTATCTTTTAGATGAAGAAAGTATTTGTTTAATAACAAAGCAGGAAATCAATATAGAGGACCTTCCCTCACTTCCATTTATCAACCGAAAAGAACCTTTCGTATTAATTAAGTACAAGAATTCCAAGGAACTGTCTGATGTGGAAAATATATCGAGCTGGTGGAATGAACGGTATGAAACATCTCCAAATACAACTATGCTGGTAGATAGCTATGAGACATGTAAAGAAATGGTTAAGATGGGGCTTGGCTTTTCCATTGTTCCTCAAGCATTTATCCATAATCATGATCATGATCATCTCTTCTGTTATGATTTAGCTTATAAAAATGGGCAAAAGATGAAGAAACGAACCTGGCTTTTGTACCGTGAATCCTCTCTGCAGCTAGCGGCTATCTTCAAATTTGTTGAATCCATTAAAGCCTTATATTATATCAAAAAAGACTAGAAGGCACAGCTAGTGTTGCTCTTCTAGTCTTTTCTTTTTGAAATAAGATATATAGTACTAACTACTATCCAAAAATTTTTTTTGGGTAATCTAAAAAAAGATTAATTTTACTTATAGTATGTCTGTGTGTAACATTAAAAAATATAAGTTATAATATTCTGAAAAAATGGAGGGGTGTACTTTATGAATGATATTTCGGTCAAAGGTAAGAATGCAATCATGCAGGCAATAGATGAGAGAGATACAGAGCTTCAGGAATTATCATTAAAAATTCATTCAAATCCAGAGACTAGTTTTCAAGAATATAAAGCAATGAATTGGTTAGTTGAACCACTAGAAAAATCGGGTTTTTCTATCGAAAGAGGACTTGCCAACTTGGAAACTTCCTTTCGAGCAACATGGGAGGGGCAAAAAGGAGGACCAACCATTGCTATTTTAGCAGAATATGATGCATTGGCCGGGCTGGGACATGGATGCGGCCATAATATTATCGGTACTGCTGCAGTGGGGGCTGCGTTAGCCCTAAAGGATGCACACCCAAATCTTAAAGGGAAAATTATTGTCATCGGAACACCTGCTGAAGAAGAAGGAGGGGGGAAAATTCTAATGGTCGAACATGGGATATTTGATGATGTCGATGTGGCGATGATGTGCCACCCTCACGGTAAGACAATGGTATTACGAGGGGGACTCGCATGTGTTGACGTTACTTTTAAATTCTATGGGAAAGCAGCACACGCCTCTGCTTCTCCTGAAAAAGGGATCAGTGCACTGGATGCAGTTATCCATACCTTTGTTGCGGTTAATTCCTTACGTCAATTTTTTAAGGATGACGTTAGAATACATGGAATTATTACCAAGGGAGGTGAAGCAACAAATGTTGTGCCAGCGTATTGTGAAGCAGAGTTTTTATTAAGAGCTGAAAACGTCGAGTCGTTACATGTTGTTAGAGAAAAAGTTTGTGCAGCTGCACGATATTCAACCGAAGCTGTTGGGGCTAGATTAGAGATTTCTGAGGGTTTAATTTATGCAGAAAGAAATAACAACAAGGCATTAGCTTCTATTTTTAAGAAAAATCTTGAAGAGCTAGGTGAATTGGTAAGCGATCCTCCTGAAAAGGGAGGAATTGGCTCCTCTGACATTGGTAATGTTGGACAAGTAACGGCAACGATTCATCCTTATATAAAAATAACGAATACTGCTGCAACACACACTCCTGAATTTGTGGAAGCCGCAGCATCAGAATATGGTATGTCTGGCTTAAATAAGGCAGCAAAAGCGTTAGCTATGACAGCGTATGATATTTGCCTTAATCCTGCAAAATTACAAGAAATCAGAAACGAATTTGATGAATGGAAAAAGAATAAGGATGCTAAATTATCTAAAATTATAAGAAAGGGGATTTGATAAATGAAGCCTACTCCTGGAATGGAAACTAATCAAGTGAAAAAAAGGAATTTTTTTAAAATGCCTCACACGTTTGTCATCATTATTTTCTTTATATTCTTTGCAGCCTTATTAACATACCTGCTGCCAGCTGGGGAATTTGAGCGGGTCAAGGATGAAGCAACTGGTCAAACGCTTGTTGTTGAAAATACCTTTAAATCTGTTGAGCAAAGCCCGGTTAGTATCTTAGATATACCCTTAGCGATTGTTCATGGTTTAGTAGGTGCTGCAGATGTTGTATTCTTTATTTTTATAATTGGCGGGGTATTTCAAATTATTAATTCTACAGGAACGATAGAAGCTGTAGCAGCTCGGGTAGGAAAGGCTTTTGTGAATAAAGGTCTAATTATTATTCCAATATTTCTTATTCTTTTCTCTGTTGGTGGATTTACAATGGGGATGTCTGCGGAGGTTATGGCTTTTGTACCGATCGGAATTGTAATTGCTAGATCGCTGGGATATGATGCCATTACTGGAACAGCGATGGTTATGCTAGGAGCTGCTTCAGGTTTTACAGCAGGATTATTGAATCCGTTTAATGTAGGGATAGCCCAAGCCATTGCGGAACTTCCTATGTTTTCGGGTATGTGGCTTCGTGCCATTCTATTAGTGACATTGTTATTTTCAACCAGTTTGTATATCATTCGTTATGCAAGAAAGGTTAAAAAGGATCCGACTACAAGTCTTGTTTATGATTTAGAAAAAGAGGAAAATCGTGGTGAAATAGATTTATCGGCTTTACCAGCAGTAAAAGTGACTCATATTTTAACAATACTCTCAGTAATAGCAGGGTTTGGTGTTCTAATTTGGGGTGTTTCTAGCAAGGGATGGTGGATGGAAGAATTAGCGGCATTTTTCTTGAGTCTAGGAATTATTGTTGGTTTTCTTTCAAAATACGGACCTAGTAAAATTGCATCCGAGTTTGTCAAAGGTGCAAGTGCCATTACATTTGGTGCGTTTATTGTAGGCATCGCAAAAGGGGTTGTTGTTGTTTTAGAGCAAGGTTATGTCATTGATTCTGTGGTGAACGGACTTGCCGCAACGATCGGTCAGCTGCCAGCCTCTGTTCAAGTTCTTGGGATGTACACGTTTCAAAATATTTTAAATATCTTTATTACCTCAGGAACAGGTCAAGCGGCTACAACCATGCCTGTCTTAGTTCCTTTATCAGACCTTATCAATATTACAAGACAAACAACGGTCCTTATCTTTCAACTAGGTGATGGACTATCCAATATCATGCTGCCGACATCTGCCATGTTAATGGGAAGCTTGGCGGTCTCAAAAATCAAATATAACCGCTGGATCCGATTCATGTGGCCGCTTTTCCTAATCTGGTTTTCCATCGGAGCTGTATTTGTATTAATTGCTCATGGGATAAGTTATTAAAGGCACGGGGTTGGTATCAGGTAATCGACACCTTAGCAGTAGAATGTTGAAGTTACAATTGTCTGTTTAATATTCACGTTCAGTTTCCTTATCCCTATAATTCAAGTTACCTATCAAGACTTTATATTCCTCCTGCGAAAATATAGCTTTTGCAGGAGTTTTGTTGTTTTTATTACTGAATGGGCAGGAGTGAAAAGGTTGGAAAAACCGGGTATGAATGTATCTCATCTAGTTGATAAAAGTGAATTGGAGAAACATGTAAAATTCCTTTCTGAGTTGGAACGGCTTTCCGGTGAACCTGAGGCAGAAGAAGCGGTTACCTACATTATCAATCAACTTAAACAATATGGAGTCTCCTATGAACGTTATCAGTTTGATGGATATTTCAGTGATCCACATTATGGTGTAGTATTGGTGAATTCGCAAATTCCTTATACATTAAGGGCCAAGGCTAGATCCTTTAGCAGGAATTGCCCTAATGGGATAAGTTCTAAGCTTGTTTATGATAAATCAAGTGATAGAAAAGGGGAATCATGTATTGTAGATTTCAAAGGAAAAATAGTTATTAGCTGGAACTACCTTGAGGATTATGTTATGCAAATTGAAAAGGCTGGAGCTTTAGGTTTAATACATATTTGGCCATCAGAAGAAGAGGCCATTCATGAAGAAACCGTAGGGACCATTTGGGGGACTCCCACGATTGAAAATATGGACCAACTAACAAAGCTTCCAGTTGTCGGAGTCAATTATCATGACGGTATTAGGCTCTTAGAGGAATTGGAAAACAAAGAAATTAACGTAACCATAAAAACAGGTTTAAAAGAAGGTATTAAGACTGTTAGTTTACCAGTTGGCACCATAAAGGGGGAAGAGGAAGAGTTTCTTTTAATTTCTAGCCATTATGATTCCTGGCATAAAGGAGCCACTGATAATGCTGTAGGAAATGCCTTATTACTCGAACTTGCCAGACTGTTCAGTATTAGTAATTCCAGGTTAAAGAGAGGAATAAAATTTGCCTGGTGGCCTGGCCACTCCAATGGCAGATATGCTGGATCGGCATGGTACTGTGATCATTTCTGGGAGGACCTAAATGAAAGGTGTGTTGCTCATATTAATGTGGACTTTCCAGGTTCAAAAGGAAATGAGGTGATTTTTCCAAGATCCACTTCCATGGAAGATAAGAACCTGCTTGAAGAGATTATCAAAATTTATACAGGGAATAAACCAGAACAATTAACCTACCTTCCGCGTGGTGCAGACCAGTCCTTTTGGGGACCTAATATCCCCATTCACATTATGTTTAAGTATGAACCTGCCAGTGAGAATAAAATCTATCAAACACCAGGTGGCAATTGGTGGTGGCATACAGAGAAAGATTTGTTTGACAAAGTTGATTTTGACTTGCTGGTACGGGATACGAAAATTCATAGCAGTCTTGTTAATAAACTTTCAAACTGTGGAGTATTGCCAATTCGGCTTGATGAATTTTTGAGTACTAGCAGAAATATCCTGGAGCAAATTGATTCGCTGAGCGACAAAGAATTTGATTTCACCCCAATTTATGGGTCTCTAGAAGTGTTAATGAGCAAGGTGGAGAAACTACATGAAAAGGAAGATCATAATGAAAAACGGTTAAATGAATTGCTGAAAATGGTATCTGGTACATTAAATCGGTTGATGTTTTCTTACTCTAGCAGATATGAATATGACAATACCTTCCCTTTTCATCCCTATCCGGGTTTGGCAAAAGTTAAAGGGTTTTATCATAAAAATACCACACCGGAAATATTTTTATTTGCTTGTACTTATTTTGTTCGACAGCGAAATCGTTTTGTACAGGAAGTTAAAGGGATTTGCAGGGAGATTGATTTGTATCTATAACCAAGGGGAATTCCAAATTGGACAGTACCTCACTGTCACCGCTCCGGGTTTATCGAATAGCAGTCAGTTGTTTTCCGAAAAATGGATCGAACAGCCGAATGCCAATGACCAGATGGGAGTTACTGATATCAATACAGAAAGAAGAGAAACTCATATAGGGCAAATCATGCTTTATGACCAGCGAGATAAATACACTGAGCTGACAAGAAACGTTGCAAGTCAGCTGCAGACTATCTTTGAAATTGAACAAAACCTTTCCAGAATATCCATTCACAACTTGGCACTTACATCATTAGCCACTATGAAGAGGTGCATCATATCCTTATTTGAAGGTATTTTAACTGTAAAAATAGGTTCCCATTATTATAGATGCAACCCTAAGGAAGCAGAAGAGATTGTAATGAAACACAAAGAAACACAGGGACGGTTCTGGTGATTCACCATGAAACGCCAGAACCGTCCCTGTGTTTCGTCCATTCGGTAAAAGATCGATAGGTCTTAATAATGGGGTACAGCCTACAGCTGTACCCCATACATGTTTAAATCACCATTCATGCAGATTTTATCCATTTTATTTAGCAGAAGTTGCCTTTATAATATAAACAAACTATTAGATATACATAACAAATTCATAGATAAATGGTAATGTTTCATATTAAAAGGGGGGATTTATATGATTACAGTAAAAGACTTCGCAGATGTATTAGAAACAGATAATATTCAACTAGTGGGCGGCAGGCAAAATATGAATAAAGAGATCACCTACTTAACTAGCATGGAGCTTACCGAAAAAACATCCCGCATGAAAGAAAAAGGGTTTGTTATGACCACGTTTCACGCTTTTAAAGATGTGAATCAAATGATTAGCCATTTAGAATGGATGCAGGAGATAGGAATAAGTGCAATTGGTTTTCATACAGCCTCATTGAAAACAATTCCGAGGGAAGTTGTTGACTACTCCAATACCCATTCTTTCCCTCTTTTTGAAATCCCCCAAGAGACCCCATACTATATCATCCACGAAAAATACAATAAGCTAGTAAATCAAAGGGAAAATGAACAGGCCACGAAAATCCATAAATTAAATGAAAAACTGATGGAAATTGTTCTCCTGGAGAAGGATCTGAACTCAATTGTAAAAGTAATAGGAGAATATATAAACAATGTCGTGTGCGTTTTAGACCCGTATTTTGATTTGGTTGCGTATTGGAAAACGAAAGAGCAAACCAGAAATGAGATTAAGCACCTGATTAATTTAATCATAAATCAGCATAAAGAGAACGTGTTAAAAGTGCGCTTCACCAATCGTGAAACGAATTTAGCTGTGAAAATGGATAGCCTCTCTGATCAGAATTTCAAGGTTGCTCCGTTGTTTTCTAAGATGAACTTCCTTGGTTATCTGATTATTTGTCAAAATGGAACGGCGGATAAGTATTCAGAAGAGGTCATTAAGAACGGTATACGTGCTTTAAGTTTAGCTGCCTATAATAAAAATACATTGCTCCACTATCAAAAAAGCAAAGATATAGAATTACTTGAAAGTATTTTTCAAGGTGAGTCTGATGATAAAAATCTATCTGACTTTTATATAGACCTTAAGAAAGTAAGATGCATTTTCCAGGTGCAATCCTCCTCTCCAGAAACACTTCAGTCAAAACTTCAAATGCTTTCTGAGCTCTTAATAGAAAATGAAACAAACTCCCGATTATGGATTTATAATAGAAAAATTGTCGGGGTGATTGATTCGTTTATAGACAGAAAGAGGGTAGCGAACATTCTGACAGACTATCCTGGAATCCGTATCGGCGTAAGTGCAATAGACGAGGTGAACCATTGCAACAAAATTAAAGCTATGTATGACCAATCATCTGTGGGATTACTGCATTGCCAAATTCATGATGAACAATTAGTGTTTTGGGGTGAGATGGGGATTGAAAAAATTGCTTACAATTTACAATCCCATCATTTGTTTCAAAACTTCGATGAAGAATTACTTGGTCCATTGTTTGCCTATGATCAGGAAAAAAATGCTTCCTTTACCGAAACGCTTTATATATACTTAAAACACTTTTTTAATCTTCAAAAGTCGAGCAGTGAATTATTTGTACATCCTAATACGGTAAAGTACAGGTTGCAGAAAATAACCGAATTAATGCATGTGGATATTCATAATCCATCCAATTATTCGATGCTCATGATGGCCTTTTCCATATACAGATTTAAACAAAAAGCAGATCAATTCCAATAGAATTGTTTAAAAGGGACAAATTCATGTCTCTTTTTTGTTTGTAGTATACAATGATAAATAATCTTTCTATTGTTATGATTTTGAATAATCAAATAATAGGAGGGCTTTAAAATGCCAGCAAACACGAAATGGATATTAAAAGGTGGCAGCATTATTGACGGAGTAAATGATGAGGTGCTGGAGAATTCGTACATTAAGGTTGAAAACGGGAAAATAACTGAGGTCCAGCAAGGGGAGCCAGGTGAAACAGAAGGGTTTGAAATCATTGATTGTTCCGGAAAACATATACTTCCCGGCCTGATTGACTGCCATGTACATCTCGTTTGGAATGGCAGTTCAGACCCGCAATCCGTCATAAAAAATGAAGAAAATGACAGGATTGCTTTGGAAGCATACAAACATGCACTAGATACACTGAAATTAGGAGTCACTACGGTCAGAGATTTGGGTGCACCGGATCGAACCGTATTACATGTAAGAAATGTCATTGATTCTGGCATGCTTTTAGGACCTACTATTATTGCTTCTGGAGCACCTATTTGTATGACAGGAGGACATGTTTATTATTTAGGCTATGAATCTGACGGGCCGGACGAAGTTCGAAAGCATACAAGAAAAGTGCTCAAAGAAGGGGCAGACCTGGTGAAAGTGATGGCAACTGGCGGTATTTATACCAAAGGTGAAGAACCAGGTTCCGTTCAGTTAACAATAGAAGAACTAAGTGCAGCAAAAGAAGAGGCACTAAAGAAAAATAAAAAGGTCTCTGCTCATGCAGATGGACTTGAAGGAATCATGAATTGTTTAGAGGTTGGGATTGATACAATCGAACATGGAATTTACGCAGATCGTCAGGCTCTTGAAATCATGAAAAATCAGGGAACCTTTTTGGTGCCGACAATGGCTGTCATGAGACAGCTTATAAGCAGTCCAGATATTCCGGCATATGCTCTTGAAAAAGCTAAGCAAGTAGTGGGACCGCATTTCTCCATGCTGCAGGAGGCTGTTCAAATCGGAGTTAAGATTGCAACAGGTACTGACTGTGGCTCTCCATTAACCCCGCCTCGCTATTATTATGATGAATTAGCGATTATGCATGAAGCGGGAATGTCGGAAATCGAAGTCATAAAAGCATCTACGAATGTTGCAGCTGAATGTCTCGGGATTGAAGATCAGCGTGGCAGTATTTCTCCAGGAAAGTTCGCAGATTTGCTGATTGTAGACAGCAATCCTCTATATGATTTAAATAGTTTGCGAGAAGAAAAGCTTGTTATGAAAAATGGTGTTTTGGTTAGCTAACGTACACTGACGACAAATGTTTAGTGTCATGACTTGAGTAAGCTGTAATAGAAACTGCAACGGGGCTCTGCAATTGTGGAGTCTCCCTTGTATACATCCTTCAATATTAATTAGGAAACATGAATCACTGTTCCAAGATTAAATCAGCATTAAGCTTCCACACAGCCTTATATAAAAATAGTAAAAGGAGTGAGATTATTGAACATTTATTTAGTCGCAGTCGTTCTTTATCTGATTCTGATGGCGTTGATTGGTGTGTATTTCGCAAAAAAATCTGTGAAAAACAGTGAAGATTTCATGGTTGCAGGCCGAAGCTTGCCGCTATTCGTCGTAATGGGTACTCTTCTGGCAACGTTTGTCGGATCTGGAACTGTAGTCGGCGGAGCGAGCTTTATTTACCAATACGGACCGTTTGCAGCTATTTTTAATCTTTCAGGCGGAATTGTTGGAGCTATCATTTTATATTTTATAGCTTCTAAGATTCGAAAGATTGAAATCTATACAGTACCAGAACTTCTGGAAAGGCGCTTTGGAAAAGCAGCTCTTTATATATCATCTATTATTATCATCTTTGCATTTGTCGGAATAACAGCCTACCAGTTTACAGGTGGAGCATATGTGCTGCAATTAACCACCGGCATTCCATTGGAAGTTGGCGCCATCATTATGTGTGGTCTAGTCATCTTCTTAACTGTAAGCGGCGGGCTATTTTCGGTTGCGTATACTGATGCACTTAGTGCCATTTTAATTATCATTGGCTTTCTTTTCGGGGTTCCCTTTGCCTTGAATGCTGTGGGAGGCTTTGAAGGATTAGCTCTATCTTTGCCTGAGACGAATAAATCCTGGAATGGCGGCTTATCATTTCCGCAGCTTCTCGGTTTCTTCCTGCCATTGTTTTTACTCGTTCTAGGTGATCAAAACATGTATCAGCGATTTTCCGCTGCGAAAGATCCGAACGTAGCCCGGAAATCCACTATCGGTTTTTTTGTTGGCAGTATTTTTGTCATTAGTTTAACGATCATTCTGGCAACTACCTCTATTGTGCTTTTTCCCGCCATTAAACCTGATACAGCCATTTTATCACTTGCGATTGATGGTGTACCCCTTGTAGTCGGATTGCTTATTCTTTGTTCAGCGGTTGCATTCATTATTACAACAGCCACTTCTTACCTGTTATCAGCATCAGGGAATATTGTTAGTGACTTAATCCAGCGTTCAAGTAAAAGTAAACTCTCAGAAAGTAAACTTTTATGGTACAACCGTGTCATTGTCGTGGTATTAGGTGTCCTTGCGTATGTATTAGGGCAATTCTTCCCAAGCGTCCTAGCCATCCAAATGTATTCGTATACGATGTATGGTGCGTCCTTAACTCCTGCCATTCTTGCAACTGTATTATGGAAGAATGCGACAAAAGCAGGCGTCATCAGCTCCATGATTATGGGAGGTTCTGCAACCATGCTATGGGAAATCGGACTTGATCGGCCTTTAGATTGGAATAGTGTCCTGTTTGCCCTTCCATTATCGGTCTTAACACTCATTATTGTAAGTTTGGCTACTAGAAATAAAAATGTCACAGCAGACCTTACGAATAATCATCCAAGCTAATATTTTTAAAAAGGGGTTGGAAAAAGTGGATTCAACGAAACGAATCAATCGATTAAAAGAGTTTATGAAGGATCAATCCATTTCTGCTGTTTTTGTATTTAATCCTGACCATCAATTTTACTTAACGAATTTTAAAGCTCTCATATACTCCCGGCCAATCATATTTCATTTACAGGAAAAGACAGCAATGATTGTACCTGGCCTTGAAGAAACGCATGCACTAGAACACTCACACGTGGATGATGTTCTAGTGTATTTTGAACATCCTGGGGCTGGCAGGGATGAGACATCGCATATTGAGCATATAAGGGCATTGGTTAAACAAAATCCTGACTCATCAAAAATTGGGGTGGATTTAGCCTTTATTCCGGGTGAGGTTCTTCTCTATCTTCAGGAATCAGGCTATCAGGTAGTTGACATCGGGCAATTCATTTATCAAATGCGATTTATCAAAGATGAAGAAGAAATTCACATGCTGGAGCTGGCCGGACAATTAGTGAACCTGGCAGTAAGCAAGTCATTAGCGCAGATTCAAGCGGGAATTACAGAAATGGAAATAGATGCAGCGGGAAATGCGGCACTGTTTGAAGCAACTGCTGCAAAGTATCCTGACTCGGTTATAGATATTGTTGTTATGTCACCTTCCGGCTTAAAAAGAAGCATTATGCCGCATGTTTTTTCCAACACAAGAAAAATAGAAGCTGGGGATGTCATTATTCACAGCAGACAGGTTGGGCTAAATGGGTATCGTGCGGAATTAGAGAGAACCGTGATTGTTGGGAAACCCACATTTGAACAAGAAAAGGCGTTTCAAGCTGCAATAGAAGCTCAGCAGCGTGCGATTGATTTTATTAAACCAGGTGTAAAATTTTCAGAGGTAGATAGTGTTGCCCGTCAAGTGTTTGAAAAGGCGGGACTTGAAAAATATGCTATTCATCGTACTGGACATGGGATAGGTGCATCAGCTCATGAGCAGCCATTTTTGCGTTATGACCATCATGATGTGGTAGAGGAAGGAATGGCATTCTCGATTGAACCTGGGATTTATATACCGGGGGTTGGCGGTTTTAGACACTCTGATACTGTTCTTATTACACCTGATGGATGTCGTTTAATTACAGAATACCCGCGTGATATGGAGTCTCTGCTTTTTTAACTCAAATATCAAACTTAAAAGGAAGAAGTTCACACTTCTTCCTTTTAAAGTGATAGGAGGAACATGTGATGGAGTTTGTGATATCAAATGTACAACTATTATATGGCGAAGAATTGGAATGTAAGAAGGGTTTAGCTCTTTGGATAAAGGACGGTTTGATAAAAGAAATTATTCCTGAATCCAAGCTGCCAGCCAACGTAAAGGTAATCGATGGAGATCAAGGGTTTCTAGCTCCAGGTTTAATAGATTTACATATTCATATGATGTGGGACGGTTCATTAAATCCAGTTCAAACCTCCCAAACAGAAGGCTATGAGCAGATGCTGATAAGGGCTGTTGCAAATTGTCAAACATATCTTCAACACGGAATAACGACTGTCAGGGACATTGGCTCAGTTGATGATATTGCTCTGCATGTTGCAAAAGGGATCAAAAGGGGGCTCATTTCAGGTCCTGATGTGATTGCCAGCGGAAAAACTTTAACCATGACAGGAGGGCATGATCCGTTCTGGGCAAGATTTGTCGATGGGAAGGAAGAGGCTTTAAAGGGTGTACGTGAACAAATTTTTAAGGGTGCTGAAGTGATTAAAGTAAGTTCTACTGGCGGAGTCTATGGAAGAGTAGAAGGGGAACAAGTCGGCAATGCAGAGCTTAGCCTGGAAGAGCAAGAAGTCATCTGTAAAGAGGCGCATCGTTTTGGACTCAAAGTAGCATCGCATGCGATTGGCCGTGATGGGATACTTAATTCGATACTTGCGGGTGTAGATACGATTGAGCATGGCCATTTTCTGGATGATGAACTAGTTGCCTTAATGGAAGAGCGGAATACCGCCTGGATTCCAACGTTGTTCGTCTATAAGCAAATTGCTACACAGGAAGGGATTCCTTCTTATGCACGGGATAAAGCAGAGGAAATCGTCAACATTCATCGGAATGCATTTGAATCTTATTTCAACCGGAATATCTTGATTGGTGCCGGTTCGGATGCTGGTTCACCATGCACATCTCACAGGGCATTGCTAGATGAGTTGTATACAATGTATGAGATTGTTTCTGATGCGAAAAAGGTGCTAAAAACAGCAACAGTTAATGCAGGGAAAATTTTAGGACGTGACGTCGGGCAAATTAAAGAGGGGTACAAGGCGAATTTGATATTGCTTAAAGAAAATCCGCTTGAGTGTCTAAGTAATTTAGAAAGTATAAAGATGGTTGTAGTCAGAGGAAAAATTGCTTAATGAAGCGTAACAATAAAAACCTTAGAAAGTAGGCGGAATGAGTAGTGTCCAGGTGACTAGTGTGCCGGACCTCTGAAGGTAGAGATTTAATTGTATCGGGGTGCAAAATTTTATCTAGTAACATATATTTTTTAATATAAACACTTTACAGATAGTATTAACTATGATAAATTCTATTTATCAAATGATTCTGAAATTTCAAAAAGATGGTGTGAGTAAATGAGTTGGACTGCTGGCCCATTTAAACAGGAACTTATTAAGGACTATAACAATATCAACCTTCTTTTGTTTAACATTGGTGTCAAAAGTCAAAGAATCGACTTTTTGGGGGATAAGATATTAATTTTCGCCTATCATAAGAGAATTCCATCTCTTAAACATTTGGACGAGATTAATCGCTTTGTAACCCGAATGACTGACATTGCCATCATAGATAGTTATAAGGAACATTTAAGGAATGTCCTGGAAGAAAAATATGGGATGAAGGTACTTTCTATTTTAAAGGACTATGATCCTGTTACTGAACTTTCAGGTACGATTATTACCCTGGATCAAGATACAAGTGCCTATATTTCCAGGGTATAAAACTAAATAAAGGTGACTGGTCCATTGAACTCTTAAGAGTGCATAAAAACCGTCAGTACAATCTTTCAGACTAGCGTCTGTTTGATTTGTGCTGACGGTTTTTTTTATAAAAATAATAAGGAGGCAACATTATGAAAACAGTAGAAGATGTATTGAATGCGCTGGATGAGCTTACAGGGGGGAGAGTGATTAAATCACTAAATGATATTACGAGAGGTGAGCATCCCTTTGTCATCATGAAATCTTCCAACATTCCCGGAAAAGAGATCATTGAAACGCCTGGTCTTGTCTATGGTGAAATGCAAAAAGAAGTAAAAAAAATAGCAGTTGCTATGACAATGACAGAAGGAAGTATCGAACTTGCCGGCGCTACTGGTGTCGATGCGATTGTTGCTCATCATCCGATAGCTGAAGCAGCTAATTCAGGTGGGGTCATTTTGAAAAACTATCTCGACCTCTATCATATAGCTGCATTTGAATTGCATGAAGCTTTTCATGGATTGCATCCCGGAATCCCTTTCTTGCACGGCCACAAGGTATACCGGACAGAAGTTTCTTATGGAGGAGTACACGGAAATATTTTATATGTAGGAAAAGCACTCCCAGAGGTGAACACACTCGGAGATATTTTAACCCGGCTGGACAATTTTATGGGTCTAAGAGATGAAGAGGAACTATTACATACCGAAAAGGAAATACGCAATAGTTCATCTCTGACTGAAACGAGTACAGTGACACGCGGGCGAATTGTTCATGGAGAAGAAACCAGCCCTGTGAACAATATTGTGCACATTTTCCCGCACACGGGGTTTTCCCCTGACCATTTGCGTCAAGTCATCCAAGAACACCCGGAGGCTGACACAGTTCTCGCTTCCATTAGCCGGGTTTATGATGGACATCCACTTATTGAAACGGCTAAGGAGTTAGGACTTAATTTTATTATTGGTAACTGCCATGTGTTAGAAATACTCGAAAATGGTTTACCTTTAGCTTATGCCTTAGACATGTTGTTGCCTGGTGTTGAAGTCGTTGTTTTTCGAGAACGTGTGACAAGCATATCCCTAAATGAAATGGGATCTCCTCATTTAAAGAAATATGCTGAAGAAATGGCTGCTGGTTATCTATTGAAAAAAACGGCTGTTAATACACTATAAAAAAGGAGTGCAGGTAGATGAGTGAGGTTAAATCCTTAGTACAAAAAAATTTAGAAATAGAAGAGAATAGTGCCCCGATTCCTTTAACTAGAAGATGGACCCAAATCGAAGTAGTAGGTCTTGGTTTAGTCATAATCTCACTGTTAGTATTGTTAATCACACCAGGAACATTAGCTGGTTTATTTACTTCCATTATCGATAACGTTTTCCCCATTATCGTAGAGGTATTTTTAACCGGCACGGTTGGAGTTTCCATTATGGTAAGTGTCATTATTGGCCGGGTACTGGAAAGGTTAGGGTTCACTGATGCATTAATTCGGATCTTTATCCCTGTTACAAAGCTGATGAAAGTTAATTCAGCTGTTATCATTCCAAGTATCTATAATATTCTTGGTGATATTAATGCAGCTGGAAAAATTGCCGGACCGATTTTAATCCGTTCGGGAGCAACAAAAGCAGAGCAAAAGATAGCAGTAGCAACCATGGTTCAATCGCAGCAATCCTTTGCTACATTCATGTTAGGTATGGTTGCTTTAACCGCTGTTGGGGCTAATGCCTTTGTCGTTGTTGTGTTAGCGGTTTTTATGCCTGTCATCATTGTCCCTTTTCTTCTATCTAGAACCCTTTATCGGGATACGAGGGCTGTTCAAATTGAAAAATTGCCTCAATTTACACCCAATACTGGATTTCTGCCTACATTATTTAATGCAGCCCGGGAGGGAGCAGAGCTTCTATTCCTTCTTATTATTCCTGCTGCAGCAGTCGTTTTTGCTGGTATTGGTGTTTTGGACTATATCGGGATTTGGTCAAAATTTGAATCCGGCTTGTCGACAGTATTGTTAGCTTTAAATATTCATCCTGAAACCGGTATTCTTTCCATATTAGCTAGCCCGGCGCTGGCAATGGGCCAGTTATCAGAGATTGCCGGATCTTTGGATCCGCGTTTGGTAATTGGATCATTCGTGCTGGCATCATCCGGTTTACCCCTGTCTACTATCTTTGGTCAAATCCCAGTTATATGGGCAGCTAATTCTGAACTAACTGAAAAAGAAGCAATGGGAGCAGCTGTATTAGGAATCGTCATGCGAATATTTACAGCCTTTTTAATTGTTTATTTCTTAACGCCGATATTAGTTTAAGAGAATGAGATGTGAAAATCATAAGTAAATTATGGTTGTTTATAGAAAAAATGAGCTGTAGGCACCGCCGTTTTATGGCTGGAAATAAATCTAAGTTATTCAGCGGTATTATTTGGTTTTAAGGCGGCAGATTAGCCTCTTTACCGTTCTACACTTTGGTGATCATAAAAGAAAGATCCATGTAAAATTGATTTGGTGGGGTTCTTTGTATTGGTTGAGGGTCTAAGTAGAGTACTGTTCTTTTTGTAAGATTGTTTTCCTTTTGCCATAAGTATAGAACGGTCGTTCGTTCAATAGGCTCCATAATCCCTTTGTTTGGCACTAAGAGTTCAATTTTAAGATCAACCAGGGGGGATTCTGGACGGCTAACGAGCTTACAAGAGGCTGTTTGCAAAGGTTCAAAGCGGTTTATTGTATTTTCGGATAGATGGTGGATCCTCCCAGTAGCTGCAATTCTTTTCTCAGGGAGGATCATTCCGGATTCGTGATAGATGTCTCTTCCGATTGATGAAGAGAGCTTTTTTTTGTTCCATAAAATGGACATGGAAAAAGTGTGGCCCGGCAAAACAGACCATGCTCTTTTTGATATAAGTTCAAATCCAATAAAGGACAAGGCTCTCCCTCTTTTCCGGTGCTCGATACTGATGTTTATGCTTTAAGAAGCCAAAGATAACAATTTTCTAAAAAATATGTTGAAGATGGACCGTTTATTTCCAATGGACACCTAAGGGCAGCTTCCAGTACGGAGTGCTTCTTATCTTCTATGGGACACTTCCGAAAAATTCGTCAATAATCTCTATCATTAGAGCACAACCAATTAGAAAAATAGGCAGTAAATTAATTATTAAAGCATTTTTTAGTTCTCCCAATGAAGAAAGGTAGTTAAGGGAAAAACAGGATAAAAGAAATTTATAGTCCGAATGTTGAAGTAGAGATGTTAGGTGGGGTTATACTGACCTATTAAGATCTTTAAAGGAGGATAATATTCAAGCATATCTGAAAGGGAAAATAGTTGAGAAGGAATATCCTCAGCCGTTTTTTGAATATTTTAATTTTTTTTAAAAAACCGTTGAAACGTTTCCAACGAAGTGATATCATAAGTTTATGAAATCGCTTTAATATTGGAGGTAGTTGTAGTGCCAAGCTTAAAAGATGTTGCAGACCTGGCGGGAGTTGGAGTTGGCACTGTTTCACGAGTCATTAACAATCATCCGAATGTAAGGAACGAAACACGGGAGAAAGTGAATGCTGCGATCAAACAATTAAATTACATACCTAATGAAGTGGCAAGAAACTTTAAAATGCAAAAATCAACAATGGTTGCATTATTACTCCCTAGTATATGGCATCCGTTTTTCTCGGAACTAGCCTATTATATCGAAGATGAGCTTGATCGGGAAGGGTATAAATTGATGCTCTGCAATAGCGGAGGCAGGCCTGACAAAGAGCTTTATTATTTAGACATGCTCAATCAGAATAAAGTAGCAGGCATTATTGGAATCACTTACAATGACATCGAAGATAGTGTAAGCACCGATATTCCGATCATCAGCATTGACCGCCATTTTGGAAAAAAAATCACATGTGTGACTTCAGATAACTATACTGGCGGCCGCATTGCCTTAAAAGAACTAATAAAGGCAGGAGCAAAAAAAGTAGCGTATCTTGGTATCACTAGTTCTGCATACAGTGAGGTCGAACTTCGGAAAAAAGGATTTATCGATGAAGCAAAGGCCCAAGGGATTGAATATATCATTTATGAGGAGAATGATACTGTTTATAATGACGATGAATATTTCGAAAATTTCTTTAAAATAAAAGAACATCGCCATATTTCCGGGGTATTTGCTAATACTGATCTATTAGCCGCAAAATATATTGATAAAGCTAAACAATACGGAACGCGAACTCCTGAGGATGTAAAAGTAATCGGTTATGATGGAATTCAAGATAATAAGCTGTTTCACCCGATTCTTTCAACAATCCGACAGCCTGTTGAAGAAATGGCCAGAATGTCTGTGAAACTTCTCTTAAGAAAGATTGAAGGAAAAACACTGGAGCAAGAGATTTATCGAATCCCTGTCATGTTCAGAGAAGGAGAGACGACTTAACAATTAGAATTTTTTAACCCTAGGTTGGAAACGTTTCCGTTATAACATTATTTTTTAATTGGAAACGTTTCAATTAATGTGTTGGAACAGGGGATTTATCTAGCCCTTTTTAAGTAAAGAATGAGAACAAATAAGCTTTTTATATTTTTTTAAAATCATATTGGAAACGTTTCAACAGAATGCAAGAGTAAGGGATTTATTAAATCTTAGTTATAATTTAACAAAAAAATACATGAAAGCGGGGTAAGGGGATGGAATTGGCAAGGAAGGCAAATCATGTGATTGATTCACCTATCCAAAGTAAAAAAAGAATAAAGTTAAAAAAAATCTTGAGTAATTACCAGCTCTACTTATTTCTTTTACCGGCATTAATTTATTTTATTGTATTCCATTATGTCCCGATGTATGGAGTATTAATTGCTTTTAAAGATTTTGTGGCAACAAAAGGGATTATGGGAAGTCCTTGGGTCGGATTTAAGCATTTTGAGCGATTCTTCGATTCCTATCAATTTTGGACCCTTATAAAAAACACGCTTGGTCTCAGCGTTACTCAATTAATCGTTGGTTTCCCGCTTCCGATTTTTCTTGCTCTTATGTTGAATCAAATTAGGAGTGAAAAATACAAACGTTTCGTTCAGACCGTAGTTTATGCACCGCATTTTATCTCAGTGGTTGTATTAGCAGGTATGATCTATGTTTTCTTTTCAAACAATGGACTTATTAATAACTTAATCCTGATCTTCGGCGGCGATCCGATTTCGTTTATGGCAAAAACGGAATGGTTTAAACCATTGTATATCGCTTCTGGTGTTTGGCAAGAAACAGGATGGGCTGCCATTATTTATCTGGCAGCTTTAGCAGGAGTCAGTCCGGAACTGCATGAAGCTGCGGTTATGGATGGGGCTAATAAGTGGCAGCGGATCTTTCATGTGGATATTCCAGCCATTATGCCTACGGCTGTTATTCTATTAATTTTATCAGTTGGCAACATTATGAATATTGGATTTGAAAAAGCCTATCTTTTACAAACACCGATGAACCAGCCGGCAGCAGAAATTATCCCAACCTATGTTTATAAGATGGGTTTACAGCAGGCGCAATATAGTTTTGCGGCCGCAGTTGGATTGTTTAATTCAGTGATTAACTTAATTTTATTAATAGCAGTCAATAAGTTCGCGAAGAAATTATCCGGTACAGGCTTATGGTAAGGGAGGTGCAGGAAAAATGGGCTTACTAGCTTTGAAAAATAAGAAGATTACAAGAAGGTCAAAGGAAGATAAGGTGTTTGATATTATTAATGTCTTCTTGGTTGCAATCATCTTAATATTGGTAGTTTATCCTTTGTACTTTATCGTGATTGCTTCCTTTAGTGATCCCAATATGATTTACGATGGTAAGGTATGGCTGCTGCCAAAAGAACTTACGTTCGAAGGATATGAACGGATCTTTCAGGATAACAAGATATGGCTGGGTTATAAGAACTCTATCGTCTATACAGTTGTTGGAACAATCGTAAATGTTTCTTTTACCCTAATGGCAGCCTATGCCTTATCCAGAAAAGATTTATATGGAAGAAATGTGATCATGTTCTTGTTTCTAATGACGATGTTTTTCTCAGGCGGTTTAATCCCTACTTATTTAGTAGTAAAAAATTTAGGTTTACTTAATACAATGTGGGCATTAATCTTGCCTAAGGCTGTAGCCGTATGGAATGTGATTGTAGCGAAAACCTTTTTCGAGACTTCCATTCCTAACGAGCTGCTAGAAGCAGCCAAAATGGACGGCTGTTCCGATGCCAAGTTTTTCTGGAAGATTGTCCTGCCGCTATCCAAACCAATTGTCGCAGTAATGGTGTTATTCTATGCAGTTGGACACTGGAATTCTTACTTTGATGCATTAATCTACTTAAATAATGAAAATTTATATCCGCTTCAATTAATATTACGAAACATCTTAATTCAAAATGAAGCATCCACGATGATGATCAGTGACTTGGATTCATTGGCAGCGAAGCAACGAGTCTCAGAGTTAATTAAATACGGTGTGATTATTGTAGCTTCTATTCCGCTTTTAATCGTATATCCATTTGTCCAAAAGTATTTTGTGAAAGGTGTTATGATTGGCGGAATTAAAGGTTAATAGAAGACTTTTTATTAAACGAGGAGGAAAATCAATGCTTAAATCGATGAAGAAAAGAATGAAGAGTAACAAAAAGAAAGTTTCCATGGCATTGGTATTAGGGTTAAGTGCTTCATTAGCAATGACAGGATGCTCTAACAACGACTCCGCTAAGACAGATCCAGCAGAAAAGGCTGTCTTTAATGAAACAGGCTTACCGGTTGTCGACAAAGAAGTTACGTTACACATTGTTTCACCAAAGGCACCTTTAGCACCTGACTATTCAGAAATGGTCATTTTTGACCGACTTCAAGAAGCAACGAACGTAAAAATAAAATGGAATAATATCCCTGGCGATGGATATCAAGAAAAGAAAAATTTAATGCTGGCAAGCGGTGATCTGCCAGATGCCTTTTATGCCTCTGGATTTAGTGATCATGACCTTGTTCAATATGGCCAAAACGGAACCATTATACCTTTAGAGGAGTTAATTGACGAATATGCTCCTAATTTAAAGAAGCTGTTCGAACAAAGACCCGATTTAAAAAAAGTGGTAACCGCACCTGATGGTCATATTTATTCCTTGCCACGTGCTGAAGAAATGGATCTTATCGGAATGCCTAACATTATGTTCATTAATAAAACATGGTTAGAAAAACTAGGCCTTGAAATGCCAACCAACTTAGAAGAATACCATGATGTGCTAAAAGCATTTAAGGAAAAAGATCCGAATGGAAATGGAAAGCAAGATGAAATTGGCCTGACTTTCTGGTATAACGGCTGGTGCGGGAATGAAGGGGATTTAATCGGATTATTTGGCCTGCCGGATGCACCATTTGAAGCGGATCACCGCGTCGTGAGAGATGGAAAAGTAATCTATGCAGCGGTTCAGCCAGAATTTAAAGAAGCGATTAAGTATTATAACGGATGGGTGAAAGAAGGTTTAATTGACCCTGAGGTTGTAACTCAAAAGACGGAGCAGCTATTTGCTAAAGGGAAAACACAGGATCCAACCCTAGGCTCATTCATTTGGTGGGAAAATACGGAAGTAGTTGGTGCTGATCGAGTGAAAGACTACGTCGTTATGCCTCCTTTAAAAGGGAAGGATGGCAATATCGTCATTGGACGTTCCAATTACTCTGAATATGGAAGAGATGCTTTTGTCATTACTTCGACGAACAAAAATCCTGAGATTACGATGCGCTGGGTTGACCAATTGTATGAGCCAAAAATGTCTGCGCAAATTAACTGGGGACCAATCGGTGAAATTTACGAGGAAGATGCCAATGGCATGTTAGTGAATAAAGAGCTTCCTGCTGGCGTGGCTATGGGTGAATTGCGTCAAAAGGTTGCTCCAGGCGGTCCGTTTGCCGTTCTAAAAGAACACTTTGGAAAAGTGGTAGATATGGAGCCAAGAGCGAAGGAAAGATTGCAAATACTTGATCAGTATTACAAACCGCATATGGTACAGGAAAATTACCCATCCATCTTCTTTAGTCCTGAAGAACTGGAAGTGATTAATACGATTGAGCCTGAAATTAAAGCATTTGTGAAACAGAAAGAAGCGCAATGGTTGGTCGAGGGCGGTATTGAAAAAGAATGGGATGCGTATGTGAAGCAATTGAATGATATGGGACTCGATAAATTAATGAAAGTTTACCAAAAAGGATTGGACCGCTATAACAAGCAATAATCCTGATAAAATGCCAGACCTCCCTAGTTGTCTGGCTTTTCTTTGAAAAAATAAAAAATGGGATGATGTACATGTATGATGTCACGGCTTTAGGTGAAGTATTAATTGATTTTACCCCCTCCGGTCATTCGGAAAAGGGGCATGTATTATTTGAGACCAACCCTGGCGGGGCACCGGCCAATGTCCTTGCGGCACTCTCCAGATTAAATAAGAAAACGGCGTTTATTGGAAAAGTGGGCCAGGATCAATTTGGCCATCTGCTCAAGTGTGTCCTGGAAGACCAAAAGATTGATAATAGCAATCTTTTATTCTCGGAAACTGTCAATACCACACTGGCTTTTGTTCATCTGGATGAAAAAGGGGATCGTTCCTTTAGTTTTTACCGGAATCCAGGAGCTGATATCATGCTGGAGAAAGATGAAATTGATGAGGAGACAATTCAACAATCCCGAATCTTTCATTTCGGTTCCTTATCATTAACGAATGAACCTGCAGCTGCTGCTACTTTTACTGCATTGGAATATGCACAAAAACACAAGGTGACAGTTTCCTATGATCCTAATTTGCGAATTCCTTTATGGCGGTCACATGATGAAGCGAAACGGCAGATTTTAAAGGGATTTGAATATGCAGATATAGTGAAAATATCAGAGGAAGAGCTGGAATTTTTAACTGGTTATTGTGATGTTGCAAAAGGAACGGAAGTTTTACAGGAACAATATGGCACAGCTGTTATATTTGTAACTCTAGGCCCAGAAGGCTGTTTTTATCGAAGCAAACACGTATCTGGCCAAAAAGAAGGATACGAAGTAAACGTTGTTGATACAACAGGAGCAGGGGATGCTTTTGTTGGCGGTGTGTTATATCAATTCCTTGAAATAAATAAACCATTAGATCATTTAACGGTAGCAGACTTTGAAGAAATGGTTACTTTCGCTAACTTAATGGGGGCACTAACGACAGAAGGAAAAGGTGGAATTCCAAGTATTCCAACAATCGATCAGGTTGAAAGGTTTTTAAAAAGAATTCCTGAGAAAGGAAGAACGTAAATGAATAACGTTTTGGAAAAACAACAGTATTATACTGAAAAATACAGACCCCAGTTCCACTTCACTCCAGAAAGAAACTGGATGAATGACCCGAATGGGATGGTGTTTTATAAAGGAGAATATCATTTATTTTATCAATATCATCCCAATGGAACAACATGGGGTCCGATGCATTGGGGACATGCGGTAAGTAAAGATCTTGTTCATTGGGAGCATCTCCCGATTGCTTTAGCTCCGGATGAGCATGGGACGATTTTTTCTGGTAGCGCTGTGGTAGATTGGAACGATACTAGCGGTTTCTTTGATGGAAAATCGGGGTTAGTGGCGATTTTTACCCATGCGGATACATACCCTGATTCAAATCGGCCACGACAAAGGCAGAGTCTTGCCTATAGCAAAGACAATGGACGCTCATGGGTAAAATATGGGGGAAACCCTGTTCTTCAAGAAGAAAGTATTACAGATTTTCGTGATCCAAAAGTGTTCTGGCATCGTGAGACCAATCAATGGGTCATGGTATTAGCCGCTGGCCAAACGGTTAGAATGTATTCTTCCCAAAATTTAATTTCATGGGAGTTTGCCAGTGAGTTTGGAGCAGGACATGGCTCCCATCAGGGGGTTTGGGAGTGTCCCGACTTGTTTGAATTACCTGTTGATGGTGATTCCAATCAGAAAAAATGGGTGCTATTTGTCAGCATCGGCAATGATCCAAAATATAAAGAAGGATCGAGAACGCAATATTTTATTGGCGATTTTGATGGGAAAACATTTTTCAATCATCACAAGCCGGAAACGACTCTGTGGATTGACCACGGCCGCGATAATTATGCGGGGGTCAGCTGGTCAGATGTTCCGGCTGGGGACGGAAGAAGGATCTATATTGGCTGGATGAGTAACTGGCGTTATGCCAATGTCACCCCTACAAAAGAATGGCGAAGTGCAATGACGATTCCCAGAGTACTAGAGTTAAAGAAAACAGAGGAAGGGATTAGGCTCGTACAAAAGCCGATTCGTGAATTACAAAGTCTTCGCCATGATAAGGCAGTGCTAGAAAACGAAGTAGTAGGACCGGAGCAAAATCTTTTGGCAAATATAAAAAGCAATACATTCGAAATCATTGCCAAGTTTGAAATTGGATCGGCCGAAGAATTTGGATTGAAGGTTTGCAAGGGTACCAATGATGAAACGATTATTGGATATAACCCGGTAAACCAAACCTTATTTGTAGATCGAACCCATTCGGGAGAGGCGGTTTTCCATGAGGACTTCGCCGGGAAACATGAGACCATTCTGCTGCCAGAGAATCATCAGATCACCTTACATGTTTTAGTGGATCAGTCGTCTGTAGAATTGTTCGGGAACGGTGGTGTGTCGGTAATTACAGACTTAATCTTCCCAAATCAAGATAGTAAGCAAATCGAGCTTTATGCAAAAAATGGAAAGGTTAAATTGGAATCGTTAGAGCTCTACACGTTAAAATCTGTGTGGAGATAAGGTAGTGAAAAGGTGACAGGGGGAATGACAGGATGAACAGTTTAAACAATAGATTATATTCTGCATTAAATGCGATCGTAGATTTAGTTCTGCTAAATTTGCTATGGGTAATAACCATGCTCCCCCTGGTTACCTTTTTTCCTGCAACAGCAGCCATGTTTGGTGTTGTCCGTTACCGAATCTTACAAAAGGAAACGGACGGTATTTTAAAGAGCTTTTTGAAAATGTTTAAGGAGAATTTTAAACAAAGCTTCGTTATCTCTATTATGTGGTCCGTACTGGCAATTTTCTTATATTTTGATTATAGGATTATCGATCCAAGCAGTTCTGTTCGCCAGCTTATTCTGTATATCATTTTAGTCGTTGGCTTTTTGTTGTTTAGTTCCATCTCTATTTATCTTTTTCCGATTATGGTCCATTTCGAACTAAGCTGGAAGAACGTGATTCGAAATGCCTTTCTTTTTTCACTTATGAACCCGGTTTTAACTGTTTTATTATTGATCATTGTTGGAGCAGAGACAGCTCTGTTCTATTTTTATCCAGTTACCATTTTATTCATTGGAAGTTTCACAGCCTATGCGATTTATTACTTATGTCAAATGTGGTTTAACCAGCTGCTTAAATATGAAAGGAACGAATTGGGGCGTTGAATCTATCATTATTAGCCTCAACTCTTATCAGTTTATTTGTAAGCACTTTCTCTGAAGAAAGTGACAATTAAATGTTGGAGGGTGACAGGGTTGAAGCAAAAGGTAAAAAATCGAGGATTATCGATTGTGGTCATTTTTTCCTTAATGATTTCGATGTTTATTCCCACTGTTTCTAGTAAAGCTGAAACGGGTGAGACATCCATTTTATCTGATGTTAGTGAAAATGAACCTTTTCGATCGAAATTCCACTTTTCTCCGGAAAAAAACTGGATGAATGATCCCAATGGCATGGTGTATTACGATGGGGAGTATCATCTGTTTTATCAGCATAATCCCACTGAACCAAAGTGGGGGCCGATGTATTGGGGACATGCGGTAAGTAAAGACTTGGTCAATTGGGAACACTTGCCGATTGCTCTCTATCCGGATGAAATAGGCTTTATCTGGTCTGGAAGTGCCGTTATTGATTGGAACAATACGACCGGGTTTGGAAAGGATTCGAAACCGCCGATGGTTGCAGTTTTTACGCAAGAAAAAGGCGGTCATCAAGTTCAAAGTTTGGCGTATAGTAACGATAATGGCCGTACTTGGACAAAGTATGGAGGAAATCCGGTTATCCCGATGCCAGATGGGGTTGATGTTTTCCGGGACCCGAAGGTGTTTTGGCATGAGGAAACAAAGACGTGGATCATGGTTATTTCAGCCGGTGACCGCATTTATTTTTATAACTCCCCAGATTTAAAAGCCTGGACGAAAGTAAGTGAATTTGGAAACCATGACGGCTCCCATGCGGGAACATGGGAATGTCCGGATTTATTTGCCCTTCCGGTTGATGGAGATCCAACAAAGAAAAAGTGGGTATTGGCTGTCAGTATCAGTGAAGGGGCCCCTGCCGGCGGTTCAGGGATGCAGTATTTTATTGGTGATTTTGATGGGAAGACTTTCACCAATGCCAATGATCCGAGTAAAGTCCTATGGGCCGATTATGGCACTGATTTTTATGCAGCTGTTTCATGGAGTGATGTTCCTGATGGACGCCGTATATGGCTTGGGTGGATGAATAACTGGAAATATGGGCAGGACATTCCAACATCCTCATACAGAGGAACGATGTCGATTCCGCGTGAACTTACCTTATCAACGGTTGAGGGTGAAGGGATTCGTCTTAAACAAAAACCTGTAATGGACCTGGCAAGTCTTAGGGGTACTCCGCAAGTTATGGAAAATAAAGTGATCACTCCTGGAGAAAATGTATTATCGAAAGTGACTGGAGATGCCTATGAAATTATCGCTGAATTTGATTTGAATTCAACGACGGTAACCGAGTTTGGTTTTAACATTCGAAAAGGGGAAACCGGGGAAACAAAGGTTGGTTATGATATAGGCAATAATAAATTGTTTGTTGACCGTTCCGATGCGGGTGAATCCAGTTTCAACGGCAACTTTGCTGCCAAACATGAAGCGCCGTTAACAGCTATTGATCAAACCGTTAAAATCCATTTAATTGTTGACCGGGGATCTGTTGAAGTATTTGGCAATGACGGCCATGTGGTGATGACGGATCAATTCTTCCCTGATCCTAAAAATCAATCTCTTGAACTTTACACAACTGGTGGGGAAGTTTCCCTAAAATCATTAACGGTATACGATTTGAAAAACGCCTCTTTTGTTTCAGAAATTGACCAGATTATCGTTGATGGAGACAGTCTGCCAAATGAAATGGAAAATCCAGATTTTGAGACTGGCGATTTAACAGGATGGACGGAAACGGGTTCAGCATTTGATAATCCAGTATCTAATGTTACAAGCTTCTGGGGAGGTCCTTTTCAGCAACAAGGAACCTACCATGTTTGGGGATTTGCCGGGGCAGCGAATGAGGCAAACTCTGATTTTCGTACAGGTGTCATGAAATCTTCTGTATTCAAGCTAGGCGGAAATGGAATGATTGATTTCCTTGTTGGCGGGGGGCAGGATATAAACAAGCTATATGTTGCCTTAGTCCGGGCGTCTGATGGCAAAGAGCTTTTTAAAGCAACTGGATCCAATACTGAAGCCTATCGAAGAGTCAGTTGGGATGCATCGGAATATCGCGGGGAAGCAATGTATATAAAAATAGCAGACTATCATTCTGGAGGATTTGGGCACATTAATGTGGATGATTTTCATGTTTTAAATAATGACCCAATAATAACCGATACGATTCAAAATCCAGATTTTGAGACTGGTGATTTAACAGGGTGGACCATTGTTGAAGGAGATGCTTTCACAAATCAAGATGTCACAGCTGATAAAGATTGGGGCTGGGGCGGACCGTTTAACCATGTGAACAACTATCACTTGTGGGGTACAAAGGATGGAGGAGATGGGCAAACGGGCGTACTTAAATCCGCCAACTTCAAACTTTCGGGAACTGGTGAAATCAATTTCCTTATTGGCGGTGGAAATGATATTAATAACTTATATGTCGCCTTAGTTAGAGCTTCAGATGATAAAGAACTAATGAAAGCAACGAACACCAATTGGAATGATAGTGAAGCATACACCCGGATCAAGTGGGATGCAGCGAGTTACTTGGGAGAAGAAGTCTATATTAAAGTGGTTGATCATTCAACAGGCGAATGGGGTCATATAAACGTGGATGATTTCCATGTGAAAAATTCAGGTTTAATAGCAAGCTGGCCGTTGGATGAAGGCAGTGGAACAAAAACAAAAGACCTGGTAAGAGGAATGGAAGACCCTATTTCTTATGTGTTTACGAATGCTCAATACAAGCCATCGACGGATCCTTTATGGAGGGATGGGATTCGAAACAAGGCTTTACTGTTCGATGGGTATTCTACATGGATTACTAGGCCATCTGATCAGGTCATTAAGCCAACAGATGCTCTAACGATAGAAGCATGGGTTGCTCCAAGATCTTATGAATGGGGCGATCTTGGCCAATTGTCCGCTATCGTAAATCAACACAATAAATCCGCAAGTGAAGGCTATATTCTTGGCATGGGACGACACGGGAAGTGGTCATTCCAAGCAAGCATAAACGGTGAATGGAAGGAAGTCTGGGGCGCCGATAACAAACCCCTTGAAAAAAATACATGGTCATATATTGTTGCCACATTTGATAAGGCAGAGCAAAAAATGAAACTCTATTTAAATGGCGAATTGGTCGGGGAGACGGTCACACCAAAAGGGTCGATCATCCCATCATCGAGTGACTTATTAATAGGAAAACATAATAGTGCTGCCATAATAAACGGAGCTTTCACGGCCAATATGTTTAACGGTATGATTGACGAATTAAAGATGTATAACCAACCTTTGTCAGGAGAAAAAATTAAAGAAAATTATGACTCCTATTTACGTAATTTTAAGAGTCATCAACTTCCAATACCTGATTTAGCTCCGGATCGGAGCAGATATGATGGGGACCGGTACCGCCCGCAATATCACTTCATTGCACCAGAGCATTGGATGAACGAGCCTCATGCGCCGTTCTACAATAATGGGAAATATCATCTATTCTATCAAAATAATCCTCAAGGGCCATACTGGCATCAAATTCATTGGGGGCATGCTGTAAGTGATGATATGGTCCATTGGGAGGATGCTCCAATAGCACTGTCACCTGATGGAAATTCCATTGCGCCGGATGGTGTTTGGTCTGGGGGATCAACGGTTGATGCTGAAGGAAATCCAGTATTACTTTTTACAGCTGGGGATGATAAGAAGTTTCCGAATCAAATGACAGGTCTTGCGACTAGTAAGGATCCTGAAGACCCGGAATTGAAAGAATGGCTGGTGTATGACAAGCCAGTTACTGTACAAGAACCAAATCTGCAGGCAGAAGAAGGCGAGGTATGGTACGGCCAATTCCGTGATCCATATGTTTGGAAAGATGGAGATACATGGTACCAGCTCGTTGGATCAGGTATTAAAGGAGCAGGGGGAACTGCACTTCTCTATACCTCTAAAGACCTGAAAAATTGGGAATACAAAAAGCCGCTGCTGGTTGGCAATTATGAACAATTTCCGAAAACAGGCCAAGTTTGGGAGCTGCCAGTCTTTCTGCCATTAGGTAAGGATGCAAAAGGTGTTGAAAAATATGTTTTCTTTATTAATCCATGGTTCGATGGATATAGTCCGCACAATGTGAAATATGTATGGTATTGGATTGGAACATGGGATAAAGAAAAACTAGAGTTTGTTCCTGACCATTCGGACCCAAAACAATTTGATTACGGGGAACACTTTACAGGACCAAGCGGGATGGTTGATGGAAAAGGACGCTCTATTCTCTTTAGTATTGCCCAGGACCGCCGGATGGAGCAACAGCATTATGATGCTGGCTGGGCTCATAATGCAGGGCTGCCGCTTGAGCTTTCATTAAATTCAGAAGGCGGATTAGGAATTAAACCTATATCTGAATTAAAATCCTTAAGGAAGAAGGAACTTGTTTCGATTAAGAATATGAAAACGGATAAAGCCAATCCATTATTAAAGAACGTTAAAGGCGATCAGTTGGAAATTCAATTGGAAATCAAACCAGCCTCTGCTAAACAAGTGGGCCTAAAGCTTAGAAAGTCATCCGATGGAAAGGAAGAAACGTTACTATTCTATGATGTTAAAAACCAAGCACTTAATATTGATAGAAACAAGTCAAGTCTTGATCCGGATATTCAAAAAGGTGTACAGGGCGGAGAGCTTAAGATAGGAAAACAGAATCTCAAGCTTCATATTTATCTGGATCGGTCGATGATTGAAGCCTATGCAAATGGTGAAAAAAGCATCACATCCCGTGTATATCCAACACTTTCCGATGCACTGGGCCTTGAGTTATGGAGTAGTGGCGGAAAGGCTAAAGTGGTATCGATGAAGGTATGGGAACTTGGTTCGGCATACGGAGAAACGGTTCCAGCCTATTGGCCAGATTCGAATGATGGCGGAAATCCTGTACCGGAAAGTACAGAATTATCTAACCATGATTTCCAAACAGGGGATTTAACAGGATGGAATGTTGTAGAAGGAAATGCATTTAGTGATGAACACGTAACCAAGAAGGACGATTGGGGATGGGGCGGTCCCTTTAACCAAGCATCAGACCAATTAGATCCTGAACGATACCATTTATGGGGTTTTAATGGCGAAAATGGCGGGGATTCACTGACAGGAGTCTTAAAATCTGAGAACTTTGTGTTAGGCGGAAACGGAAAAATTGATTTCCTTATCGGTGGTGGAGCTAATATCGACAGGCTTTATATTGCATTGGTAAGAGCTTCGGACGGCAAAGAGTTAATAAAGGAAACAGGCGGAAACTTTGAAGCCTATCGAAGGGTTTACTGGGATGTTTCGGATTATATTGGTGAAGAGTTATACATTAAGGTTGTCGACTTTGAAACTGGCGGATGGGGACATATTAATATTGATGATGTAAATGTACCTGTGGCCATAAAAAGATAAAATCTTATCTTAATAGATAGGATCAAATAGTCTAGAATAATCATAATAAATCAAATTATACAGGATTGTAACTGACTGGCAGGCAAGACCTAAAATGAGTTAAGGACAGAATGTACCTTTGTGTGCAAATCCTTCCCATTTTAGGTCTTTTTTTGTTCCCTGGAAAAGGAGTTTAACTACTTTAAAAACAACAGGCACAATGTCTACGGGGGAGATTGCTTTGTATAAATAGTTGAGGGTATCCAATCTTTTGAGATACTTTTTTTGCTCTCCCTTTCTCAAAAATATTTTAAAATAATATATTTACTTTCTCATATTTTTTCGAACTGGAAGATAAAGGTTGGAAACTGCAGTGAAAGCGTTTACTCGAAAATTGTCAATAATTTTAATTGACTGAAAAGTATAATTATATTATTATTCTTGTAACATATATTTTTTAGCAACTCGAATGAATATTTATTCATCTAAGAAGGGGATGGGACAGTATGTCACAGATGTTAGCTTTAGTTATTCTTATGCTTATTCTATTTATAGGAGATTTGGTTGCCGTTCGGACAAAGGCATGGGTGCCGTCCATTTTCATCTGTGCAGCTCTATTCCTCGCAGGGTACTGGACATTTTTTCCGCAGGATATTGTAGCCGTAGCAGGGATACCGTCAGTTGTGGCTGTGATGATGATGTACTTATTAATTACTAATATGGGAACGTTGTTATCGATTAAGGAATTAAAAAACCAGTGGAAGACCATTGTCATTGCTTTGTCAGGGATTTTAGGAATTATCGCAATATTATTGGGAATCGGATCCTTTATTTTTGGATTTAAGACGGTGGTCGTGGCAATTCCTCCTTTAGTTGGCGGTGTTGTATCTGCCTTGATTATGTCTGAAGGAGCGAAAGAAGCGGGTCTTGCTTCCTTATCTGTCTTTGCAATCGTCATTTATGTTATGCAGGGATTTGCAGGCTATCCGCTCACATCGCTGGCTTTGAAAAAAGAAGGAAAGCGCCTATTGAGCCAATACCGCAGCGGTCAGCTTATTTTTAAAGAACAGGAAGAAGCAGCAGCTGAGGTAGCCGCTGCATCAGCAGCAGCAAATAGTGAGCTAAAGCTCTTTAAAAAGATGCCAGAGAAATATAATACAGATTTTTTCAAGTTTTTTAGGCTATCATTAGTATCGTACCTTGCTTACCTGACATCGACTCTTTTAGCACCAATTGTCAGCGTTAGTCCATTTGTTCTCTGCCTATTGTTCGGGGTAATTGCCACAAGTATAGGCTTTCTTGAAAAGCAGGCTTTACAAAAAGCAAATGGTTTCGGTTTTGCCATCATGGCGCTGATGCTCTTTATCTTTGACGGCTTAAAGCAGGCTACGCCAAGCATGATGATGGAAATTATTTTTCCGCTTGCAGGTACCATTGTATTAGGTGTAATCGGGATGTATATCTTCTCATTCATCGCAGGAAAGATTTTAAAAATGAGTAAAGAAATGGCGTTCGCTGTTTCGTTAACAGCTTTATATGGATTCCCAGCTGACTACATTATTACGAATGAAGTGATTAAATCCTTAACAGAAGATGAAAAAGAAAGAGAGATGCTGACTAGTCACATGCTGCCACCTATGCTTGTCGGCGGATTCATTACGGTTACCATGGTGTCGGTTGTATTGGCAGGGATTTTTGTCGGACTCTTGTAAGAAAGGATTGGATAGAATGAATGAAGTTCAAACAGGGAAAAACGTGAATTTCGAAAAAGTACAGGCTCGAATAGAAAGCCACATTGATACCTTAGGCACCTATACCCTGACTCCTGGCAAAGGCACAACCCGGCTAACTTATAGTCAGGAGGATCTGCTTGCACGGCAGTATATTAAAGCAAAAATGAAGGAAGTGGGCTTGGCCGTTCGGGAGGATGGATTAGGCAATATTTTTGGAAGACTTGAAGGATCACAAAAAGGTGCGCCAAGTGTTCTCATAGGCTCTCACTTTGACTCTGTCCCAAATGGGGGATCCTATGATGGTCCTGCGGGAGTAGTAGCAGGACTTGAGGTAGCGGCCCTCTTTGTGGAAAATGGATTAACACCGAAATACCCACTGGAGGTTATTGCTCTTGTAGAAGAAGAAGGCTCCAGATTTGGCGGGGGCTTAATGGGGTCACGCGGAATGGTCGGGTTGCTTGGTGAGGAAGACTTCAAAACATTAAAAGACAAAGATGGCATTACTACAGTGGAAGCCATGGAGAAAATTGGGCTCGATCCATCTCTGCCGAAAAAAAGAGATCCCAAGACGGTAAAGGCTTACCTGGAATTGCACATTGAACAAGGTCCAATCTTAGAAGAGAAAGGTATTACGATCGGGGTAGTCGAAGCGATTGTCGGTTTAACTCAGTTAGATGTAACAGTAAAAGGACAGGCTGGCCACGCAGGGACCACTCCAATGGACAGGAGGGCGGATGCGCTGGTTGTGGCTGCCAAGATGATTGCCCAATTTCCAGAGCTGGCTGCAGCCGTTGGGGACGGAACAGTTATTACAACTGGGCAATTACAGGTTTACCCGAATGGATCCAATGTAATTCCGGATCAAACGGTATTTTCTGTAGACATTCGGTCAGGCAAGGAAGAACATGTCCAGAATGTGATTCAAAAAGTAAAAGAATTAGCAGATTCCTATCGTGAGAGTGGAATTGATATTATCGTTGAACAACCTTTATATGTTCAGCCGAAAGCAATGGATAAAGAGATTGTAAGACTATTGAAGGAAAAAAGCAGTGAACTGGGTTTCCCTTCCTGTTCCATTAATAGCGGTGCAGGCCACGATGCAATGGTTTTTGCTGATTTCACAGATGTAGGGATGCTGTTTATTCCAAGCAAAAATGGTCTGAGCCATTGTCCGGAAGAGTGGTCTGATTCCCTGCATATCGCCGAAGCTGTAAAGATCTTGTTTGAGGCAGCAATAGAGCTAACGGAGGCGGAATAAGTCATGATTCATAACCAATTGAAAGTAGCGATTCATGCATACAGTGATGAACTGACTGAATTACGCAGGAAGTTACATCGTGAGCCGGAAGTATCGTGGGAAGAAGTAAAAACCACTCAATTTATTTGTGAGTATCTTGAAGGTTTGGGCATACCCTACAGAAGAACGGAACCAACTGGCGTCATTGCAGATATTACGGGCGGGAAGCCAGGAAAAACAGTGGCTTTAAGAGGAGACATGGATGCACTCCAGGTTGAGGAATTGAATCAAGACCTGCCGTATGCCTCCATGGAAAATGGAAAAATGCACGCATGCGGACACGATGCCCATACCGCCATGCTGTTGATTGCAGCCAAAGCATTAAATGATATAAAAGAAGAATTGCCTGGGAATGTCCGCCTGCTGTTCCAGCCAGCTGAAGAAGTAGCGGAAGGGGCAAAGATGATGGTGGAACAGGGAGCGATGGAAGGCGTGGACAATGTCTTTGGCATCCATATCTGGTCCCAAATGCCGACACATAAAGTGTCCTGCATGCCAGGACCATCCTTTGCTTCTGCTGATCTTTTTAAGGTTGCGTTTAAAGGGAAAGGCGGCCACGGTGCCATGCCGCATGATTGTATTGATACGGCCATTGTCGCCTCTTCCTTTGTCATGAATGTGCAAAACGTTGTTTCAAGAACCATTGATGCTCAGCATCCTGCCGTACTCACTGTTGGAAAAATGACGGTTGGCACACGGTTCAACGTCATAGCTGAAAATGCTTTCATCGAGGGGACAGTCCGCTGTTTCAATCCTGAAACAAGGGATCATATCGAAAAACAGCTTGGGCATTATGCAGAACAAGTTGCTGCTATATATGGTGCAACAGCAAAGGTTGAATACATCCGGGGAACACAAGCGGTGATCAATGATGAATACAGTGCAAAACTCGTCCAAAAAGTTGCTTCTGAAGCATTCGGTGAAGATGTCCTATACAATGAAAAGCCAACAATGGGCGGTGAAGATTTCAGCTTCTTTCTGGATAAAGCACCCGGGAGCTTCGCCCTCGTCGGCAGCGGGAATCCAAAGAAAGACACGGAATGGGCCCACCACCACGGCAAATTTAACATTGACGAAGACGCCCTTGCAACAGGAGCAGAACTTTATGCGCAATATGCATGGGTTTACTTGAACGATTAAGCAAAAGAGCTGCAGATTCTATAGGAATCTGCAGCTCTTTTTTTATTGAGACTAACACAGCAGTATCCTGAAAACGACAGTTGCGACCAATTAAAGCCACTGTGTCTGCTTATCTACCTTTTCCATGTTTATTGTAAAATCCCTCTTTAAACCCTATCGCTTTTTTAACAGCCTCTGCTGATTCATTGTTAAAGGCATTTTCAATATTGGCTTTATATACAAGCTTATCAAGCAGTCTCATGTCTTTGCGAACCTCATCCATATCTTTTTCCACAACAGCAAGTGATCGCAGCATTTTAGGAAGTTTGCTGCTGATTTACTCTGCGGTTACTATTTTTCTGTAATTATCAATTTGGTACTTTTTTAGCTATCAGGTGAGTGGGTTAAAGAAGGGGAACGCTGAAAGGGACAGGTTCACTATCCCTTTATGTTGTTCTTAAATACCCTTCATTCTGAATATCAATTTCGAATTGCATATCCATTTTCAGATTTGGATAGTATTCCGATCTCCAGTTTTTTAATTCCTTCCGTGTAATTTTGTTGCGGTAAAATTGGCCTAATCCTAATATATCCGCCTCACTTTCCTCAAGTTTGGCCATCATTTCGGCAAAACGGCCGGTAAGGAGTGTGCTCAGTTCTTTTTTGATCGTGGCACTGGTCGTTTTTCCTCTGGTTTCCAGGATGACAACCTTTAACTTTATCCGGCTCTGCAGAAAGGGCTGTTTTTCGGTTAATTCGCTATGGTGATGCATGTTGTTGCCGATGATCATGACACTTGCGTGATTTAAGACTTCAATTTGCCCATGGGCGCTTTCACCTTTAAACGCATTGAACAGCAAGGTTTCATCATTGCTGATTTGCTCAACCATTTTTCCGTTCTTTATAACGGCAGAACCAATTTGTTCATAGGTTGTCGTTTTTCCAGCAGCAATCAGCGGGATTGCCACATCGCGCGTATAGGAATGAATGCTGCGGTACACCTCCCATACCCTTGTTAGGGCGATTTCCGCATTCCAGCCTGCGTTTTTTTCAAAGAAGTCCAACATGGTGGTTCCATGAAGCTCTTTTGTTGACAGGATCGAGAAAAACTCATTTAAATCCTGGTCACAAATGGTCACTAAAGCTTTGGAAGAAACTTCTCTCGATCTCATGAATCCGGCGATGATATCTTTCACGCCTTCCTCTGCTGTTTTCCGCTCAATCATTATAACTTTTACGTGAAGTAAGTCTACGCTGCTTTCCATATTGCGGCTGATGGCATCGACCGCTTTGGAAATGGTCTCGCCTGTTCCGGATACAATTTTTACTTTTGTCATTTCTTCAACAGGCTCCGGGATTTTCAGAAAAACCTTGTATAGATCGTCGTCAGTAGTAGAAATGCCAACCACAACAGGGAGGACCCGATGATTGATGTCTCTGATGTCCCAGCAGCCGCTTAAGATAATAACCGCTAAAAGCAGGCTAATAGTTATAGAGGCTTTGGATTTTGGCTTAAACAGTTTCATTACTATCCTTCCCCTTCATTCGAAGTCCAAAGAAAAAAATTGATAAGGGAATTGCTACCAAGACGTAAAACCTCAGAAATGTATTCCACCAAAATAATTTCTCAACATCCTTCCAATCCGGAATCAAAAAACATGAAAAAAAGACGGCAGCAGATAGTGCGATTAATAACTTTACTGGTCTAATCGAAGGAAGGTAATGGCTTAAGATCCGGATTGCTTTCCATGAAACTAGAGCAAGGAAAAGCATGATAAAGGAGATGAGGCTTAACAGGAAAAACATCGTGACCCTGTCGAACATCAGCCAATTAATATTAATGGCATCCACGGCCACAACGTAAGGAAGGAAGGTTGTGGATGAAGTGGCCTGTCCAAATGTAAGGACTGGAACATACACTGAAAAAATGAAAAAAGGAATAAGGAATGCCGCAGCCCATAAAACATGCTTCCTCTTATACGAGAGATAGGGCTGTACAAAACCAAGAAACAGAAAACCTCCAGAGAAGGCAAAAAAGCCTTCATAGTATGTTCGTTTTGTAAGGAATCCGAAATTTGCATCAAAGGGAATGGCGTACCTCCAATCCACATTTTGAAAAGAGGTGAAGAATATGAAAATGATGATGGGAAGAAATAAAATGGCCAGGAGGAGTCCTGTGCGAAAAATCACTTCCACGCCTTTTGATGCTATATAGGCCGAAATAGAAATCATTAACAGCATGATGGCCCATAAGGGGGTTTCCGATAAAAACACGATGGTAATAATTTCCGAATAAGCCCGGACGGTTATTAATAAAATCATGCTGAAATATAAGAAAACAGGGACAATAAATAGGATAGCCGTGCCTTTTCCAACCTCTGAGTAAATGCGAATGATGTCTTTTTTCGGAAAGTAGCTTAATCCCTTCATATAAATAAAGATAAAAATAAAATGGATGAGTATGCCGACCAGAATTGGAAGCCAGTGGCCCTGTGATGTACTCGAAATGATATTCCCCGGGTACATAAAAAAAATAAGACCCAGATGACTGATTATGTACATCAGCATGACATGCAAACTTTTATCTGCCATTGCTTTCATTCCCTTTTACATTTATGTAGAGATAGGACTTGCCGTAGGTGTCGAGCCCTGCCAGGTAAGCGCCGATTATAACAAGGCCTGAAACAAGGCCCAAGAGGCCGTAAATCGATGCCAGGATGACAATTACATATTTAAATAGCCTGATGGAAACAGCGTTTTGGAACCCTGCGATTGTTGAATTGGCGATCGTAGTTGCTGCAAGAATGATAATTAGGAGATTGCTGACTAATTTCGCCTCAACGACAGCCTGTCCCAGGATAATCCCGCCGACCATTGTAATGGTGGGGCCGATGGACTTAGGGAGCCTGACACTTGCCTCTAAGATTAATTCAAGGATAACGAGCATGAAAATAATCTCCACTAATGCTGGGTACGGAACTCCTTCGCGGCTTTGGGCAACGGATAAGGCAAGCTGGATTTGAAGCACTTCAGGATTAACTGAAACGAGAGCTACATATAGCCCGGGAGTTATCAGCGTTATTAAAATGCCAATGATTCTTATAGACCGAATGGCGATCATAATGGGCAAGGGGAAATTCCGGTCATTTTCAATAGCAAACATATCCCAGAGCAGACTGGGAAGAATGAGCGCAAATGGCAGCCGATCGATGAAAAGAATGACTCTTCCTTTTTTCAAATACTGAACAGCATGATGGGGCAGCTCCGTCGTATTAAATTTGGAAATAGCGCTCCAGGATGGGAACCCTAGCATTTTTGCCAAGCCCTGCAAGTCACTTATATCCTGATGGATATTTTTTTCAATATGGGACTCCAGGTTTTTTAATAGCTCCGTATCTGCCTGGCCCTCTAAATAAAGCAAGGAAAGCTTCTTTTTTCGATTTTGACCGGTGGAATAGGAGGCCATGATGAGTTCTTCTGAATTCACTAGTTTCCGTACAATGCCGATATTTGCATCGATTCCTTCTGTAAAGGCATTTAAAGCTCCCTGGATCACATTTTCATTAGCAGGAGTTTCAATTGAACGATCGAGCATGGTTGAGACAGGCTCCATGATGATGGATCGGTCTGTATCAGCCAAATGGATAATAAGCTTGCCTTCATATATGGATGAAATAGCTTTATTGACATTCCCTTCAATCAATTCACCAATTGCATTCCATAAATCCTCAGGAGGCCGATTTTGCAAAAGGTGGCTCTCCGCATGCTTTTGAAGGACCGCTCTTGTTTTGACAAAATCAACAAGGGTATTGAATCCCAGCAGGATAATAGCTGTGTCAGCAAGATAGTCCCTTTGAAGAAGAAAATCTTCATTATTCTCAAGCTTTGATTTTATTTCCTGAACTAATTGCTCCATACCTGGTTATCCCTTCATAAAGACATAAATACTATTATCTTTTCGCATGCTGTAAATTTTTATTCCTAAGACTAAAAGAGAATCTATAGAAAAGAACAATATTAAACAGAGCAGAAGGTCAGCCCAAAAGATGCTGTTTTTCCTTGTTGGACTATAAGGGAAGTAATATTCGGATGCTGTGGTAAATAGCAAAGAGGGGCTTAGTAATCTTTTTGAAGAACAAATTCAATTTTTAAAAGAAGAAAGAATTAAATGAACTATCGGCCGCAGCACGGTCCGGAATGAAAAAAATGAGGGGAGACATAAACAACTACCAATGGATTTATCGTTTGCAGATTTGATTGTTTCTTCCTTTGAGGAAATTGACATTTATAGTTGGAGAAGGTTTTAGGTGAATTTAACTTTGAAAGATAGTGCTTGTTTTCTCACAGACATATTTTGGCTCTGGAGCATTGATACATTCATCCTGACTCACCGGAAGAGGTTGAAGTTAATGAAAAAAGAAGGTCTGTTCCCTGTAGTTAACTCAGGCTCAGACCTTTTTATAGATTAATAATATGAATGGGTTAACTTCTTTTTCCTTTCTTCAAGCTCAAAACATTCTACATAGCAAGTGTCAACGGCCAATAATAAAACACAAAGGTAAGGATAATAATAGTGACACCGCTTCCTATTAAAATCGCAGGATATCTTTTCGTTATTTTCATCTCTTCTTTTTCATTCTCTTCCAATGGACGTGTTAAAATGTTTTGCTGGAAGTTCCGTTCTTCTGTTGAGATATTACCGAATTTTGACCCGAGATATAGAGCAAGTAAACTAAGAATCATACCAATAATGACAGGGTTGAAATAGACTGGAAGCACTACTCCGAATTTTTTCAGCGTTTCTCCGAGTACTACACCTAAAAATCCAGCAATGATACTCCATAGAGCTCCTGTTTTGGTTACTTTTTTAGAGAAGACACTTGCAAATGCCACTGGTCCCCAGGAAGCCGCAAAAAGGGTAGCGGCGAAATAGCCAATCCACATGATCGACGGCGGCTGCCAGAGCCCAATGAGTAGGATGACAATACTCGTGATGATCATGGAAATTCGGCTTATGCGAAGCAGCTTTTGGTCGGAGTATTTTTTATTCCTGGATTGTTCCAGTATATCTCTGGTGATGCTGCTGCCAATTAATTGTAGGAAGCTTGCACAGGATGATAAGGCTGCAGCCATGATTCCGCTCACAATGATAATCCCCAGCCATTTCGGCACCATATTCATGGCAGCCCAGATAAATACTTTTTCAGTTGGGTTAATATCTGCTTTTACTGTTGTGATGGATGATATGCTCAGATGCAGGAATAGGTAAATGGCTATGATTGAAACCGTTGCCAAAACTCCGGAACGAATGGCTACATGTTCATTTTTAGCCATTAAGTAGCGGCTGCTTTGCCAGGGGCTTATGGCGATTACAGCTGACCAGACTAACCCTAATATAATAGCCCAAATTAATGCTTCCCATGGTTCACCCATATAAGCGTTTGGACCCGTAATGCCATGCCAGCTTAGTAAATCCGGCCGTTCCGGATTGGTGGCTGCTTTCACGATCGCTTCCGGGAATCCTCCTGCATTATTAATGATAAAAGGGAAGGAAATATAAGTAGCTAAGGAAAACAGGAAAAACATAATGGTGTCATTCACCATAACTCCTTTTGCTCCAGAAAGGATGGTGAAAGAAGCATATACCAGCCACATGATTAGTAAAGCGACGGTGTAGGAGACCCCAGAGATTTCAGAAAGCAGCAATGCACCACCCTGGGTAACAGCCACTAAATAAGCCGTTATGCCAAGGATCGTGGTGATCGCTGCAGCCATCCGAACTTTATTGGATTGAAAGCGGTTACCAAAATATTCAGGAACCGTTAACGATTTGCTTCTCCGTAAGTACCGTCCAAAAAAGAAGACGCCAATGACATAACCTGTCGCATTGAAAATAACCAGGATCAATAAAAGAATAGGGTAGCCTTCATACGAAAACCCAGCTTCTCCCATGAAAGAAACGGTGCTTAAAAAGGAAGCAACGAGCATCCCCGTAACCATTAAGGTGGATCCTTGTCTTCCGGATACATAATATTCCTCTGAGGTTTTCACTTTTTTAGATAGGACAATCCCGATAAGGACATACAGAATAAATGAAACAATAATACCAATGGTAAAAATCAATTACATCCCCACCTTTTCTTCCTTTATTTCTGTGTGTTTGGAAACGATATCTGCTTCCATTTTTCGAACGAATCCTTTAGTAATGAAGCCTAGAATGATTAGTGACCCTCCATAGCCAAAACAAAAAAGCAATTCACCCATCCATTTCACTCCCTTTCATATAGTAAATTCAATAATATACAATGCAAATTCCATGCCAATTCTAAAAATTCAGTTAATTCTTGGTTCATCTGTCCGATTTTGAGCCAATTGGTATTTATGGAGCTTCCGCATGATGGTCGTTTGATTGACTCCAAGGGCTTTGGCTATTTTTCTTGTTGAGCTATATTTAGTTAGTGCATAGGAAAGAATTTGCTTTTCCGTTTCTTCAACCGCTTTTTTTAACGGCATCAAGTGTGAAGGGAATTGAATGTCATGGTGAGTGTGCTGGTTCATTGCTAAAGGTAAATCTTCAATACTTATTATTTGTTTTTGAGCAGTGACGACAATTTGTTCAATAAAATTTTCTAATTCCCTTACATTCCCGCGCCATTCCTGCAGCTGTATAAATAGCTTTGCATTGACATCTAATTCAACCAATTGAGAGTATTTTTGGTTAAAGTGTTCAAGGAAGTAATCGGTTAATAATAAAATATCCTGTTTCCGATCCCGTAAAGGAGGGATCCGCAGAGGGACGACATGTAAACGATAATACAGATCCTGGCGAAAGGTTTTTTCCTCTATCATTTGCAGCAGATTTTTATTCGTTGCAGATATGATCCGGATATCGACTCTTTTTTCATCCGTACCGCCTACTTTTTTGAAGGTTTTGTCCTGAACTAAATGGAGAATCTTGACCTGCAGTTCCAATGGCATTTCTCCAATTTCATCTAAAAATAGGGTGCCGCCATCAGCCATCTGAACCATGCCAGGCTTTCCGCGTTTACTTGCTCCCGTAAAGGCTCCCGCTTCATAGCCAAATAATTCTGATTCTATTAAGCTTTCAGGAATCGCACCGCAGTTCACTTGTATAAATGACTTTTCCTTTCTCGGGCTATGCTCGTGAATAATTCTGGCTAAAACACCTTTCCCGACACCTGATTCACCATGAATAAAAACGGAAGAATCCAAGGGAGCTATTTTTTCAGCTAATTTCAATGCGGAGACCATATTTGCAGATTGGGTTATAAAATTTTTTTCGCCAATTGAATGTTGAACGATGGGGCATGTTTCCTGCTGAATGGTTTGGCTTTCTAATAATTTTCTTTTCATTTCTGCAAGCTCTGAAATGTCGCGTGAATTCGTAACAATCCGATATAATTTTCCTTCGTCATCGTATACGGGTTTAGCGGTTGCCAGAACGGTCTTTCCGTTTGGATATTTTTGTTCGGCCGTTTGAACTGTTAGTGTTTGCATCGTTTTTAATGTGACAGATTCTTTGATGATTCCCTTATGGACCAGTTCCCGGATGTTTTTATTGGTATAAGCTTCAGGGGGAAGTCCAGTAAAATGTTTGCAGGAATCACTGACAAATAGAACGTTGCCCTCTGCGTCTGTAACAAATATCTCATCATAGGAAGAATTAAGTATTTGTTTAAGATCTCTATTTTTTCTAAGTGCTCTATCTAATTCCTCCTGGAGAGATTGATTGATATTCATCAGCCCATTCATTTTCTGCACATATTGCCATGCCGTTAGTTCATTTGCGGTATAGCAAAAATACTGATGGTCGTCTTCCACGATAAAATAATCATATTTCTGGAGATCTTCCTCTGTTGCTTCAGACAGTGATTGAATTCTTAAGAAACGGGAATTCGTGCAGGTTTCGATTGCTTCATTTCCTTCTTGTGCTGCTTTTCTCCAAAAACGTTCTTTGTCCAAGACACCCATTAATCTAAAGGTCTTATCTACTATAACAATGGGATGCTTTTGAAAAGGGAGCCATTTTTCTAATTCTTTTATTGGGACATGATCTAAAACAGGCACAGCTTTATTTTTTTTCTCAGCCATTTTTTCCACTTCCTTTATGAAATATTGAACACATTTTGCATCAAAAAGGCTTATGTATTTCTTGAATGGTGGATTTAAACTTATATGCGGCTAGTGCTGAAGGAGTATGAACCTTTTTTGTAACAGTTGATGCAAAAAAGGTTCGGTCTTTAAGTAATTGTACAATACTATTTATGTGAATATTGTGAATTATATTAAAATGATGCGTTTTTCCCAGCTAATTTAAAAGAATCACCTGATGAGAAAGCTTTGGCATGATTATTGCTTGTTAGGTAAGTAAAAGGTTTTCGAAGGAGTGTTAAAACATGTCACCATTCAAGCACTTATTTAGCCCTGTTTCTATTGGAAATACGGATTTGAATAATAGAATCTTAAGTACAGCCCATCAAACCAATCATGTGATTGACGGAATACCAACCCCTGATATGACAGCCTACCATGTGGAAAGGGCAAAAGGCGGAGCTGGATTGCTGATCCTCGAAGCTGCGGCTGTCCATCCATCGGGGATGCTTACAACGAATACGATTGCCGGATTTGATGAGAAGGTTGTACCTGCTTATTTGGAACTTGCTAATGAAGTCCATCCATACGGAACAAAAGTGTTTCAGCAATTGTTTCATGGAGGAAGGGAAGTCGTCTCGAGTGAATATAAGGGGGCAGCCTGGGCTCCTTCTGCTGTTCCAAGTTTGCGATTCGGCACCATGCCAAGACCCATGAGTACTGAAGAAATTAAGGAGGTTATTGAAGGTTTTGCGCTATCTGCTAAATTAGCAAAGGCCGGGGGACTGGATGGGGTAGAAATATGCTGTTCACATGGATATCTCCCTGCACAGTTTTGGTCTGAGCACACCAATCTTCGGACTGATGAATACGGGGGATCCTTCCAAAATCGTATGCGATTTATTGTTGAAGTAATGGAGCGGGTATGGGAGGAAGTAGGAGAGGATTTCACTGTCGGGATTCGAATTAGTGCAGATGAAATGACGATGGATGGAACGGATGTTAAGGATGCAGTCAAAATAGTGGAATATTTGGTGGACCGAGTAAGAGTGGATTTTATTGATGTCACTGCTGGAGATTCCAGTACTTATGCAGGTTCTACCCATATTGTGCCGCCATCCCCAATGAAGCATGCCTACCTTACCCCTCAAGCATTTAAAATTCGCATGGCGGGTGCAGTACCAGTCTTTGTTGGTTCACGTATCGTAGACCCTGTAGAAGCGGAGCAAATTGTCGCAGCAGGAAAAGCGGATGTTGTAGGAATGACCCGCTCATTAATTGTTGATCCTGAGATGCCTAATAAAGCGAAATCAGGAAATCATCAAAAAATTGATGCCTGTATTGGCTGCCTTCAAGCATGCATAGGCCATTACCATAAAGGTTTGGTTATTGGGTGTGTGCAAAATCCATCAACAGGAAAAGAAAGAGAAGTCGAGGCTCTGAAGAAAGCTCCTAGAGAGAAAAAGAAAGTTCTCGTCATTGGTGCAGGCCCGGCGGGTTTAAAAGCGTCCATTACACTAGATGAATTAGGCCACGAGGTACTATTAGCAGAGAAGGCTGATGAAATTGGCGGTTTATTGCGTACATTAAGACGTGCTCCGATGAGACATGAACTCGCTGAAAGCATGCTGGATAACTTCACCAGAAGTCTGGCGGTAAGTAATGTAAAAGTAAACCTTGGCAGCAGCATACAGCCATCTGATATTATGAAGCTCGCCCCTGATATGATTGTCAGTGCGGTTGGTTCGAGACCGTATATTCCGAAAATCCCTGGAATTGATGATCCAAGAGTTATTACGGTAGATCAATTATTCAACGATAGAAGTAAAGAAATCGGAAAAAATGTATTAGTCTTTGACTTTACAGGGGATTGGCCAGCAATAGAAGCAGCAATAGATTTAGCAGAAAAAGGGCATCAGGTAACCATGATCTCTTCTAAGCTCCACATTGGGGAGGAAGTCCACCAGTACTTGCGCAACGAATACTTAAAGAAGCTTTATCAATTAAAGGTTAACATGATTCCTCACCATGATTTAGGTGAGATAAAGGATGACGAAGCGGTTATTCGAAACTTGTTTTCATATGAAAAAGAGGGTATCAAAGATTGGGACTCTATTGTCCTATCGTTAGGCCGAGTCCCGAATGTGGAGTTATATGAACAAATCAAAGATCTGGGTCCCGAGGTTTATCAAATAGGGGATTGTTTGGCACCTAGAACTTTAGAAGAAGCCACATATGAAGGAATGATGATTTCATTAAAATTGGGCATCCAGAATAGCCAACTGCAAAAGGATGAAAATACATCTATTGCGAAATAAAGTGAAACTTTCATCAGTGGGGTAGGTACTGCCCATAATCTGCGATAGAAGGGACCACCAATGAGGTGCCCTCCGACGGTGCGGTTAAGAATTAACTCACCGTCGGAGGGCACCTTTATTATTTTCAGGATAGACACGATCCGTTTTTTGCAGGCTCGAATCCAATCACCTAATTAACTTTAAGGCTGTTTTCAGATACTTTGTTGCTGATAAATAAGGTTGGTTGATTGGAGCGTAAGGTGCGAGACTCCAGCGGGAGGAGTGGGACAGGTGAGACCCCACAGGCGCTGCGCGCCGAGGAGGCTCACCGCCCGCCCCGCGGAAAGCGAGCATCCTGGAGCGGAAATCAACCTCTCCTCACTCTTTGTTTTTTAATCACAAAATCATAAAAAAACAACAATCTTTTAGAAAAGAGCCAACTTTAAAAAAGAGCTGCCGCTTTTGCGAGTAGCTCTTACTCGTATACATTCCTCTCAAAGAAACGCCGCTGTATCCATTCTATTGAAAGAGCTGACACCAAGTAGTAAGCTTTAATCCAAGTTTAATATCCCATAAAAACCAAATAAATAACTTTATAAAAAAATAAAAAAATTCTTTTAAAACAATAACAATAAGTCTATTATAGTTAATAAAATAAAAAAGGAGATTCATATGAATTCAGCTATTCAAGATCAACTTAAAGTATTTAGAGAAAGTCAAAAAAACAGGGGGCGGCTGCTTATCAATTGTCCTGATCAACCGGGTATTGTTTCGGCTGTATCCAAGTTTCTGTTCCAGCATGGTGCTAATATTATTGAATCGAGTCAATATTCGACAAATCCAGAGGGTGGCACCTTTTTTATACGAATCGAGTTTGAATGTCCTGGTTTACAGGCGAAAGAAGAAGTGTTGAAGAGTCAATTTCAGAAAATCGCAGAAACATTTTCAATGGAATGGAAACTGGCATTTGTTTATGAATTGAAGAAGACAGCTATTTTTGTATCAAAAGAACTTCATTGTTTACGTGAGCTGTTATGGGAATGGCAAAGTGGTGATTTGCTTACCGACATTGCTCTTATTGTGAGCAATCACGAGGAATCAAGACAAATTGCAGAATCCTTGCATATACCATTCTTTTACATACCTGCAAGTAAAGAAAATAGAGAGGAAGTTGAAGAAAGACAGCTGCAGCTTATTAAAGAATTTGATATTGACTTAATCATATTAGCAAGATATATGCAGATTTTGACGCCAGCCTTTGTTGGGGCTCATCCATTCAAGATCATTAATATTCATCACTCTTTCCTTCCTGCATTTGTTGGTGCAAGGCCATATGATCGAGCCTATCAGCGCGGAGTAAAAATAATTGGGGCAACGTCTCATTATGTTACAAACGATCTTGACGAAGGACCGATCATTGAACAAGATATCAAGCGTGTTGACCACCGGGATCATATAGATGATCTAAAAAAGAGCGGACGTTCGATTGAACGAAGTGTTCTTGCTAGAGCGGTTAAATGGCATTTAGAAGACCGAATTATTGTTCATGAAAACAAAACAATTGTTTTTTAAGGAAAAGGAGCAGACTGCGTCTCAAAAGTAAAGACCGCTGACCTCATTCATTCTGCTTGCCTGCCGTACAATCACTGATTGCCTCTGGAATTGTATATTATGCTGTAATGAGTGTAGAAGCAAAGGTCGCTCCAGATCATTTTACAACTACAATCTCTGATGGAGTCATTAAAAGTGAGGTTTTTTAATGCATTTTCCATGAGCAGGGAAGCGTACAGAATAACAAAGAGTCTGCATGTTTCATATACATTTGAGCAGCTTCCTAAGATTTTGGAGCATATAGATTTGACGCTTCACTCTTTATAAGAGAGTGTCCCAAAAGTATAGCTTTTTGGACACCATCTTTTGGTAAGGCAATAGCTCTTTAAAATTTGGCCTGTTGATTTCCGCTCCAGGGACTCAGCAAACGCGGGCGGTCCGGGAGCCTCCTCGGTGCATTCGCACCTGCGGGGTCTCCTGCTGACTCGCTTCTCCCGCAGGACTTTGAATAAGCTTCGTTGAGTTTACACCGCACGAAGGAAATGCGAATGCATTTTCGAGGATCTCGCCCCTTCCGCTCCAATCAACAGGGTGCAAAAACCTTTCGAGACAGCCTCTTTTGAAGTCTAAGAAATTTTGGATCAGGAGGTATGCTGCTGTCTTCTCTAAGTGAACGGCATATGCTGTCGTCCAATATGTGTCCGATCAGCATCAATCAGAGGACTCATGGGAAAATGGCTGCTTACAGGCCTCCTTTTTCAGGATTTCATATGAAAAAGGCCTGTCCAAAATTGATTTAGGATCAGTCTGGAAGGTGAGGCAGGTACTATTGCTGGGTAATTAAACGAGAAGCCATCTGGATAGAGCAACGGGGAATAGAATAGAAGATAAAAGAAAACTCTAGCTCTTGTTGATCCTATTAAAGTATAATTCATGCTTTCCGACTTGTTTGGATAGGTATTCAATATCTGTATGCATGTCCTTAGTATTCATGTCAATTTTCTTCAGGATGGGAACAGTATCATCGTTTGAAGTTTGAGTAATTGCATTCAAAGTTGTTTCCATACGATCAAGCTGCTGATGGATTCCTTCGAAATTTTGCTTGGCTTCAGCCAGATTCTGGTCAATCTTTCCGAACTTCTGGTTAATCTCTCCAAACTTCTGGTAAATCTCTCCAAACTTTTGATCAATCTTTCCAAACTTCTGGTCAATCTCTCCAAACTTCTGGTCAATCTCTCCAAACTTTTGATCAATCTTTCCAAACTTCTGGTTAATCTCTCCAAACTTATGGTCAATCTCTCCAAACTTTTGATCAATTTTTCCAAACTTCTGGTCAATCTTTTCAAACTTATGGTCGATTTCTCCAAATTTATGGTCGATCTTTTCAAACTTCTGGTCGACTTGATCAAACCGTTTATTTATTTGTTCTTCCATTTGCTGTATGGCTTTAAGTATTTGTTCCATTGTATTTCACCTCCTTCTTTTTATTATAATACATAATTCCGGTAAAGGGTGAAATACCTAGCCCTAGTAATCCTCCTGCAGGGTGTGAATTTCATACACGATGTCCTTTAGCTCAAGAAATATGCAGAAAACAATTTCCTGTTCTTGAAATGAAGAGAGAATATCATATGCTGGCTTGTCATTTAGTATAGAATGCTTAATAAGTAAAAATAAGAAGCCTGTCTCCCTATAAAGATGGATCTCTCATTGTTAGGAGCAGGCATTTATTTTATTTATTTCTGTATGATTGGTGGCCCAAAAAATAAAACATTAATTGGTTATTAGAAAAATAGATTAGCAGGGTTTAGAACAAGAGGGTAAACTCATAGTTGTCTTATTCTGAAGGAATTCGAGCCTTCCGAATACCATCAAAAATACTAATACCCGCATAAACAATAAACGTAATAATAATACTGCCAATAAACCATGTTTCGAATTGTGTTGCTGTAATGGAGAACAAATCAGTGATATAGTTGATAAACTCTGGCTGCAGTAAATTCGGAGTTAATAGGATAATGATGAAAACCACCGTTGCAATCACTTCGAGCAATGTGTTAAAGATAGCCAATCTTTTCGTCCATTGACCCTGGAGTAATTTGTAGAGGGCTAAGCCGATTTCGAGTCCGATGATCACAACAACGACTGGCCAATATTCGTGCAAAACATCTTGATTTACTGCTGGAATTGCGAATTCCAGCCCTTCTCCGCCGCCTTTATAGACAGCCATAAGGTGTTCGGCATAAAAGTAAAGTGTCGCCCATATCGCTGTCCACATTAAACTGCCAAAAACCTCAAACTTCGTAATCGCTTTTTTCTTCGGGATATAGGGGATGTTTTTCAAATCATCAGGAGTCCATGGTTTTAAACTTGGTGATAATGGATGTTGATCTTTTCCTTTATCTGCTCGTTCAATAATGGCGAATACGAGCGTTAGCCAGAAGAAGGTCTGGATTCCCACCTCAATGATTCTCCATATTCCTTCACCCATTATGAGCAGCACTGCATTTACCACTGTTTCTTCTGGGCTAAATCCAATAATAAATTCAGCGGCAATGGAAATTAGTGCGATCGCTGCGGCAATGGGAGCTCTTAAGTGCATCTATTTCGAAATAAAAGGAAACCAGTAATCATTCAAAGGTAAACTTCAACAAAGGTTAATGAAGAATTTAATGAGGGATACAGCGGTTGGAGTAAAACTTGAGGATTTTCTTAAAAATTAGTTTTAAAGGCACTAGAGCAGGATATAACCTGTAATTTTGCACTCTAATGGGTGCAATCACCTCCTCTGTTGCATCCAACGGTAAAATTTTACATGAAGTATTAATATGTAATAAATAAATGGATACATCACAAAGGAATAAAATAAGTTCCAGTTGTTATGCCAAATAACTCCAGATTTTATACTTAACCATTCGTATGATGTTGAAAAAATAGCCCATCCCATAAGATATGTGAGTTTTAATTTCCAAGTACATTTATATGGATACCAATTAATAATCATAATAGTTGCAGCAGGATAAATTCCTAATAATACCAAGATCGCGCTTAATTCTGCTTTCTCCACTTCAAAAAATCCCCATGCGTTATAACGAAAGCTTGCATAAACATCAACTAAAGAACTCACAAGTAAACCAAAGATAACAGTTGTATATATTTCGGAAGTCTTTAAACGTTTTTTCATAAAAGTAGCTACAGTGTTAAAAAGCAAAATTGATATTATTAAGACGCCCCACTTCATAAGCTCACCTCCAAATATTAGTCTTTATAAGCAGGTCACCTTTCATTCAAACCATATCCATATTTATTTAAATATAAAATCAAAAAGGGTTCTCCACGTTCACAAGTTTCTACATTTTTATTTAATATTCGGAATTACTTTCGTTTTCTATGGTAAGAACTGTTCTTGCATAAAAGGAGGTTTAAGGGATGTTAGCTTAAAATCTGAATTCTGTTTTTCTTAAAATAGAGGAATAACGTGCTAAAGGGCAGGTTAGCAAAAGTAGAATGTAGAATGTTTTGTACCAATTCAGAAAAAAATAATATAACGTATTAATAAATAGGGGTGATTAAATATGAAGGACAAAAAATATCATGTAGGCATCTTTATACTTGCTATATCAATGTTGGCAATAAACAACAATGTTTTTTTGGATTATGCACAGCTTAGAATAATAAGTATTTTAATCACTATATCTATCGTGATTATAGCTTTTTTAGGAATGAAACAGTAAGGATGATTTTAAACTACCATGAAAAATAAACTTCTGCAATTTAGGAAAAAAGACAACACTTAATAAGACGCAGCTCATTCTTTCTTTAATGAGGGGAGAGCGCCAAAGCTAGTGGTTTCAAATAGGGAAAAGGAAGAGATCAAGATGCTTCAGGTTCTTGTAAAGTTACTTTGTAACCTAAGCTTTCAAGGCGGCGCATAGAATGTCTGACAATGGTTTGCTGCCTCTGTTTATCAAAGTAGTCTTCTCCTAAATCTACATACTTCTCTTTTCGCGTTAAGAGATAATAAGAGATTCTTATCATAGCCTGGGTGACTACAATTCCAGCTCGTTTCTTGCCTTTTATTGAGGCCGTACGTCTATAAGTGCCCCAGGTAATTTTGGTCTTACCCCTGTCAAGTAGACAGTCTCAAAAAAGAATAAGCAGCCAGTGTGTTTATTTGATAACTATGATCAGGTACATTGCAATTTTAGCGGTGGCAAGGACAGCATAGCACTGGTCTTGCTTCTTTTGTATGGATATAAAGTGCCAAAAGAAAAGCTTGTCCTGGTGCATATGAGGGTAGATGGACCAGAAGAGAATAAAGCCTTCTTCGATTGGGAAGAGACGGATGATTATCTAAAATACTGCTCAGAGAAGCTTGGTATGCCTCTCATTATGCTGGCTTCAGATATTAGTTTGAAAGAGCGGATTGAAATGAGGGGCATGTGGCCATCAAGTGCCATGCAGTTTTGTACATCGTACATGAAGCGCGATACCTACAGTAAATGGGCAAGAACACTAGGCCCAGGTAAATATCTTTGCGTAAGGGGTGAAAGGGCAGATGAGAGCTCCAGGCGGGCGAAAAAGAAAGTGTTTGAGATTTATAAACACGCCAATGCTTCAACAAAAAAACGCTATGTTGATTGGCTCCGCCCTGTTCATCATCTTTTGGAAACAGAAGTTTGGGAGTTAATGAGATTGGCAGGAATTGACCCGCATCCTTGTTATGAGTATGTGTCCCGCTGCAGCTGTAAATTCTGCATATTCCTTTCGCCAACAGAAATGGCAAAGGTCGCAGAATTGCACCCTTTTGATTTTAATGAATTGGTGGAAATGGAAAAGCGCATGGGACACACCATGAGGTACAAAAAAAGTACCCTGTTTCGCTGATAGACTTTGTTAAAAAAGGAGCATTGGATTTCAAATTCGAGGAAAGTCCATGTGCCGTATAGAAGGGAGAAATGGAAATTCCTATTAGAGTGGAAGCTTGTGGAAGAAAATAAATGGGTAGGCAAAGTAGGACCTTCCAACTTTGTTATTGTCGCTATTAAGCCTTTAGAAAACGGAAAATACGAACTGAAATATACTGATGCTCCATTAAATGAAGTTAAGGGCTACGAAATTGTAGATATAGCCAATAAATATGGAGTATCCCTGGATAATAAAGAACTGATTACTCTAAGGGTATTCGATGATTACTATCATGAATATGAATGGATTTCAATTTGTGACAACAGGGATGTGCTGATACAAGAACTTGTAGGCGGCACTTCTTTTGATATCAATCTATTAAAGGACTTGAAAGAACCAAAAGACAGAAGTCTTTTTCCCTCAATACAGACCATGTTTATGACCTTTGGGACGACAGTGATGGCAATATGGCTTACCTATTTACCGACTCGCCTCCGGATGAAATGAATTCACATGTTGAGGAATTCTTAAAAAGTCTAAAGAAAAATCGGAAGATGAAGAGATTGACCCGAATGACTTTCTTGATTGGCTTCGCACTGAGAAAGGTGTTCAGACCATCGTTGTGAACAGGCCGAACAATGGCATCAATCTAAATCCATAAGGAGTGACCAACTATGTCAGCTGCAATTAGAGCAACAAGCTCAAAACAAAGAGCAACCATTGCTATCAACATGTTCAAGAAGAACACGACCTTCTCCAGAAAGTTTGACATTGTTTTGAAATGTCAGGTTATGGAGCATATCATTGAAAAAGCCAGAACAGACAAAGTTGATGGAATAAGACAAACACCCAAAATCATACTAATGAAACGTATTCAAAAGGAGGGGAGGTTTGCTGTGGAAGCCATACAGTTTACAGTTCGTTGGCATGGAAGTAAAGACCGATTGTAAATCTTTGCCTCCACGGGCAAATGCGTGTAGTTTGATCACAACATTTAGGGGGGACACCTATGGCATCCAAGGTTATTGATGTCTCAATCGCGACTATAAGAAACTATGGATCTAAGCCCGTCTCGCCAGAGGGCATTATTTGGGGCAGGGTTGTCCGCTATATAGACGATGCATTCTGCCAGGTCAGAGTCTGACTGTCGGCGTCTATAAGCGACTTACAGTTCATTACTTCGACCCCCAGGAGAGCCAAGGGTTTAACCAAATGTTGGTCTTTCAGAAAGACCTGAAGCAACGCCATCTTGTCCTCGGGAGCGTTGAAGAGTTTCCATATTTTGGCCCGTACAGCTTCGAGGTACGATTTGTCGATATCGCTGGGTTCCAAACATTCCCTGTTCGCTATAACACTACCCAGGACCACAAAATCGAGGTAGTATATACGGTAAATCTCGTCGCCAGTAATTAAAAGACGTCCGGCGCCCGGGAAACGAAGCTGCGTATGTGATCCGCCAGAAATACGTCGACAGCTTGCCGCTCAAAGCTTGCGAAGGAATTATTGGAGAAAATGCCGGGGCTTGGATATCAGGATTCCAATGTAAGGATGCACCAAGCCATTAATGAGTGAATGGCACAAGAGGATAGCTTGTTTTCAATATTGACATAGGAAGGTTCTAATCTAGCTTCCTATTTTTAATTGTAAATAATAATGAGAGACACACCGTTCTAATTTCTATATAATGGATATATAGGTAAAAAGAAGGAGGGTCTCTATGAGTTTAATTAGGAATATAGGTAAATATGCCGGCAAATGCGCACCGGTGTTCCCTTTGAAGAGGAAGTTGTAGAGATGCCTAGCGGTACTTCCATCATTGGAACATTCCCAGAATTTGATGCTGAATATGAAGTTTACATAGATGAGAGTTTATATCTTCAATCGGACTATGTTTGTCTTAATCTCTCTCTTCTTCTTTCAGGAGTTTCTTTATCTTCACTCATTTGAACACCCCCAATTTAAGAATTCTAAGATATAATTGTTCGTTTATTCTTTAACAATCCTGCCCGATTCCTTAACAAGGATTATATTTAGAGGGAATGATATCTATAAGTCTATAGATTGAATGATTTCTTGGGTATTTTTACGCAGCAACTTAACCTGTTCATGATTAAGGTTATTATCGCTTTCAAAATACCAAAGATACAACCCTTCTAAATTATATTTCTTAACCAGTGAAGGGGGTAACATTGCTAAATTTAAAACTTGAGCTTCTTGATCATCAACTGTAACCACTCTCTCATCACCATTTCTGATTAAACCATAAACCAACCCTTCACCATGCCCATGGAATCCTTCTAGCATTTCATATTCTCTTTTACTATCTAACGGTCCCCAGGTAAGCATCCCGCTTTTCCAGCCGAATATTCCTTTTCGAACAATCGTAGCCCCAAGGTTGTTTTTATCTTTTATGAAAAAGTACAAAGACTTATCACCAAGTTGATAGGCAGGAATCAACAACAGTTCCTTGTCAATCGCTTCAATTGCTTTGACTGGATCCGAATAATAGTCTTGGTCTTCTACATAAGCCCAGGTAACAATTAGAGTAATAACAACCATTAATAAAACTACATATTTAAGAATCGAAGAGTTTTTCACGTTATATCCCTTCTTTATCTGATGATAACTACTGGAATTTTCATTTTATTGAACAATATATACTCTATACCAATTATTTCAAATTACTAACTATTTAACAATCTCTTATACCATTAAATGGCCCGTTTGTTGAATAAGTAACTCTTACCAAGCATGCATAAAAATTAGACAATATACAATATCTTTACGTTTTATAATTCAAAAATCTTTATAAACATACTGCCAAAACACACATAAATTAAATGCCAGAAACACTCTAGAACAATATAGCTACCATAGATCACAAGGTGTATCCAATCCTCAACATGTGATTTGTTTAGCCTTACTTATACATAATGATTTAAAAATAAAAAAGTTGACATAGTCCCTAAATAATTTATTATTTGTTGACAAAGTCCACAAAAAAGAGAGGGATACTATGAACCTTAACGATAATATTGTTGGTGATATAAGGCAATTTAATCGGTTTTATACGAATATACTTGGTTTGTTAGATAAGCATGTATTTAAAGCTGGGTATTCTTTAACAGAGTCACGGGTAATTTTAGAGATTGGTTTCATGGGACAGTGTATCGCAAACGATTTAGTCGAAAAACTCGATATTGATCGCAGCTATATGAGTAGAATAATTTCTAAGCTTATTAAAGAGGGTCTACTAATTAAGGAAAATTCAACAGCTTAACTAACTGGTGTTTTTTTCAACTAATTGCATCATTTATTGTTTGAATTTCACCAGTGTTTATCAAAAGAATAACTCTTTTTATAAATGGGTTCTTTATGGTCGATTTTGTTCGGTGTTTTATTTGTTAAAACTTTAATTAAATTATAAACCTTTATTCCACAAACGGGCGCTATTCTGAAATAAGGAAAGCGTCTTTCTTCATGAAAATGGCCATTTTCATGAATAAGAGAAGGGATTAATCGTAAGTAAATCGAAGTTAATTCAGAAGATGTTATTTAGTTGAGTATCAAGACATACTACTCAACATTAAGGAGGAAATCGATTATGAACGACACACAGACATTACGAGGGCTCACCACAGTTAGTTTTTGGACGGATAATCTAGCAACTGCAAAGAAGTGGTACGCCGAGCTATTGGGCATCGAACCATACTTCGAACGTCCAGGATACGCCGAGTTTCGCCTCGGCGATTACCAGCACGAACTGGGCCTAATCGATAGCAGCTACGCGCCCGATAGTTCAGCGACCGGCCCGGCCGGTGCTGTAGTGTACTGGCACGTCGACGATGTATCAGCAACTTTCAAGAAGTTGCTGTCTATGGGTGCGAAAGAGTACCAGGCACCCACAGAGCGGGGCGAGGGGTTCATCACTGCTTCCGTGGTCGATCCCTTTGGGAACATCCTAGGCATTATGTATAATCAGCACTATTTGGAGGTTCTGGGTTCAACCAGAAAAGCGTGACTCCAGACGTCGGCATTCACAGTTCACCGAGGCTTGGAAAGTAACACTGTGGGGCGTAGCAATATTTGTGTAGTGGGCTGTCTCGATTTATATTATGCTTACCCTAACTGTTCGATATTCAACTACTATTCTGGAGACAAAAATCCTAAGAAAAGTGAAAAGGTAAAAAGGGCGTCATGAGGTAATATTAGTAAAAGGGCAGGTTAGCATTCATGTAGAGCGTTATTTTTGAGCTTTGATAAAAAAACAGCTTTTAGTAAAGATTTTGAATTAAATTTTAAAGATTTGTGAATGAAGTTTCACAAAGAATATCTAATCCCTATAGTTATAAAATGGTAATCTTCAATATCGTTAAAATTATGGTGAATTTTGAAATTCAACAATCGGGCACTATCCTGGAACAAGGATTTGAGATAAGCAAAAAGGTCGACGATGTCATTACGCTGGTATTGAAGGGAAAGTTCAACACAGACGATGGTCCACATGACGTTCGCCGAATTGTCGGTGAATACAGCCTTTGCGGTTTTGCCGCCGTTAGTAACTTACGGTGTTGATCACACTGTTGTTTATCAAAATGCGGGAAGGAATTTACCGTTGCGGGGTTTCTCCGTGATTCGACCATGAATTCCTCGCTCTCTGCATCAAAGCGATTTAGGGTGTCAGGCGCCACAAAAGGACATTTGTTCATCTGTGATGTCTGACACCATTTTTGTATAAAGTCAAATAATTAACTAACAATAAGGATGTAGGACTTAATATAGAAATGGATTATCTTGTTTATCCTCTATCAAACAAATGAATAAGGCAGGCAGGAATGGGGAGAGTTTATGGAAATCGTTGAACGTTTGTTTGCTCAATATGGATATTTAGTCTTGTTGATCGGTCTACCCATGGAATTAATAGCTCTTCCGATACCTCCTGGAAACTCGACTCTTGCATACACCGGATATTTATCCTACAATAATGTTCTCGATCTTCTGCCAGCTCTAGCTGCGGCGTATTCTGGATCGGTGCTAGGTATAACAACTACGTATTGGATCGGAAACAAGTTGGGGATGCCGCTAATAGAAAAATACGGTAAATGGCTGTTTTTGAAGCCAAAATATTTGAAAAAAACAAAAATAACTTATGAGAAATACGGAAACAAAATGCTTGTTTTTGGTTTCTTCTTGCCCGGTGTCAGACAGTTTAACAGCTACTTTGCGGGCATCATTCATGTTCCATACCGGACCTTTGCATTATATGCCTATACAGGGTCAGCATTATGGGTATCCATATTTATCGGTATCGGTTATGTATTCGGCAATCAATGGCAGCTTGTTTTTACTTGGGTAGAACATTTTTTGAAGTTCATCTTAATCATCTTGTGTTGTACGATAGCTATTTTTCTCCTTTTGAAATGGCGCAGTCGGTTGAGAAAACGGCCAGGCATTCATGAAGGGGAATTGAAGTAAACGAATCCCAGCCACAGTTGAACTATTTCGGCTCATCAAGGCTACCCCTTTTGCTCATTCGCCCGACTTCACGAACGCTTAGGGCAATTAACGTTGTATAGATTACGCTTAGCGGCACAAAGATTAATCCAAAGGCTAAAAACAGAACAATGATTGTGCCTCGTCCAGGATCCACAAACTAAAGCAAAATGATGTCATTTCAAAAGTAGATCCGGGAACATAAGTAAATAGTTTTATCTTCAACAATAATCTTGTTTCTGAAACACAAGTGGAATTCAAAGGTGAACCATTAGGTTGGAATCTTTTGTGTCCTGGAAAATTGCCTTTAAAAGTAATGAATCTAGGAAGATACATTTCTTCAAAAATGATACTAGTATATTTCCATGGACACATTTTAGTTAAGTTTTTACATATTTGACTAAAATGAAAATGAAAAGTGTCTTTATGGGTAAATTGTAAGCAAAAAATTTAATGAGGATTTCAAATAGATGTAGTTGAATCTCTTTTGCTCTGGTAATGCAGTAAAAGGTTTAATTAGCGAATATGGCGTGTCTGAAGTAACAATCTACAAATGGATTAAGAGGTATTCCTCCATAAGCTTTGATGATGAAATCATGTCACAACTGATGACTTCATCAAATTACAAAAGCAGCTGCGCCGTCCTCAAGTAGAAAACGAAATCTTAAAAAAGTCTACGGCCATATTCGCTAAAACAGTTCTATCCATATTGGTGAAAATTAACGTCTTCAATAAACAAGTTCTGCCCACTAAAGCCTATATGCGATTGCGTGTACTCGTAGTGGATGGATTGATGTAGTGTACCTTGGCATTATCCTGTTGACATAAAAGAGCCATAAGTGTGTTAAAAATACCCTATAAATTACTCTCAAATAGAGAAGAACCTTATGTCTCAACGAATAAACTAGAGAAAGGCTGTAAAATAAAGTTCATTGTAAAAAAAACATTTTTTAAATTTTTTCAGCACGCTGCACTGAAAGTTATCCTCCGTAAAGTATTTTAAATAAACATCTTCTTTTTGGATATAATCACCTTTATCATTAACTTTCATAAACCAGTTGCAGATTGGAGATTTTTCAAAAAAGCATGGTTCAATTGCGATAATTCTTCCTCCCGGCTTTAAAATCCTTTTAAACTCCTTTACATAGCCTTGGATCATTTCTGGCGGAATGTGGTGTAGGACAGCGATAATTAATACAAAGTCAAAGCTCTTATCCTCTGCGGGTAGTTGATTTCCTGTTAATATTTCAAACCGGTACGGAACATATAGCCGCTTGGCAAAGTTAATCCTATGTGAATCAGGATCAATCCCAAAATAATGATCTGGCGAACATAAAGTACAATTTGCCCCTGTACCTGCGCCAAAATCCAGCACTTTTTTATCTGCAAAATCAAAATGCTGTTGAATCTTATTTTGAATATAGACCTTTGTAAACCATTTCGGCCGAACAAATGAATGATATATTCTAGGTGATAATTGCAATGAAAGCACCTGCACTTTTAAATATTTCCGTTGCTTATATCAGAACGGATAATGATACAGAATTTGTATTTTCAATTTATAGCATACGACTTCTGTTAGCTGCTGCCATTTCTGTAAAGCTGTTTTGCTTCTTGGTTATCTGCAGCAAGTGAAAAAGTTTCGATACTGGCTTATCCGCTTTTTAATCCGTCCAGTGTTTGCATGACATCACTGTTTACTGTCATAGATAGAATTCCTCCTAATATTTGAACAACAGTATTAGAGTAAGGAGAAAGAGGTTTGGTTATGTATTCCAAAAACAGCTAAAGCATACAAAAAATGTTATATTCCTGTCTGTGGAAAAATACACGACAGTAGGCATAATGAACTGAAATTAATCTCAGCTCCTGTGTTTTTAGGATAAGTAGGGAATGACGATTCCTCCTGCTGTACTTTTCTTTTCCTATAACAGAGGGATTTTGTTTCTTCACTTACAGATTTAAGTCCTGCTTTGGTCCATTATAATTTTGCAGGTTACGGCTTTGATTCTGTTGGTTCTGGCCATTATTTATATTTCCGTTCTTATTGAACATCTGCTGAATCTTATCTACTGCTTGAGGGGCTGGATCGAGTATTTTTTCATATAAATGCGTACTTTCATCCAAATGAACCATCTGTATTTCATGGGAATTCACAATTAAGAAGGCAATGGGGGTAATGGAAACACCGCTTCCGCTTCCTCCACCAAAAGGTTGTCCCTTTGATTGCCCTTGACCACCGTAACTTGGATCTCCATTAAGCTTAAAATCGCTCCCGCCTGCTGCAAATCCGAATCCAACCTTAGAAACGGTTAATATCACGCTGCCATTAGGGGTTTCAACAGGGTCACCTATAATGGTGTTAACGTCCACCATTTCTTTTAAGTTTTCCATGGCAGCTGTCATTAGTCCTTGAATTGGATGTTCAGACATATGTTTCCTCCTCTATACAGATTTTTATTTAGTAAGTGGGGAATGACTGGTTATTTCAAATTCGGCAGTCCAATTTTCAAAAATTTTATTAATCTTATCCCTAAAAGTAGCATTTCCGATTCAAAATTGATAAATACATTTTAAATCTGTTTGTGAAAAAAATGCCAAGAGCAGCTTATTTAAGATGTAAAAAAGACAGTTTATGGATTTCCTTTAAATACCACTAGGACTATTCTCTCATTCCTATTATACTTTTTAAGGAGGGAGGGGATATTACGATGGTATTATTTTTTATTCTAACTTTTTCTGTTATTTTAGGTTATATATTATTAATAGCAAATAAAAACACAAAGAAAGTGACAATAAATACAATTTCCGTTTCTCGTCCACAGCTTAAAGAGTCTGGGAAAAATTTAAAGATTCTTCACCTATCTGATATGCACCTTGAAAATATTTCGATTAACCCCGATGAATTATATAAAATGGTTTCAGAACAGCCAATTGATCTCATTGCCCTTACGGGAGATTTCCTTGACCGTAAACGAAGCATTCCTAAACTTTCGGCTTATCTTCAAGTACTGAAAAAACTTAACCCTCAGTATGGTATTTTTGCAGTGTTTGGAAATCATGATTACATTTTAAAAGGAAAAAACTTTGAAAATTTGAAAAAAACATTAGAGATAAATGGTTGTAAAACGCTTCAAAACGAGCATTTCACCATTCATGTTGATGGGGAGAATTTAAATATAATCGGAATCGATAATTACAGCACTAAACATAGTGATGTCAAGAAGGCCTATGAGGGAGTTCCCGAGGGGGATAATTTAGTGTTAACGCATGATCCAAATGTTGTTCTTGAAATGGAGAATGTGCAATTCGATTACCTGTTATCCGGCCATTTTCATGGAGGACAAATTCACTGGCCAAAGCCTTATCATTTGATTAAAATGGGTAAACTTGTACGGATGAAGATGGTCAAAGGGCTGCATTATCACGGTGGAAAACCTTTTTATATAAGTGAAGGTCTTGGCCAAACCGGAGTAAATATCCGTATTGGCAGCCGTCCTGAAATCACATACCATGAAATTTCATAGTGAATTTAATAAACCTTGCTAAAAAACTGGCAAGGGTTTTTTCTTTATACTACAATTTTATAAAAGGTTGAATATAATGGATAATATCGCCTTTGGAAAACTCGATTTTGAATAATTAGAACCTCTCAAGAATAGATTGTTCTTTAATGCTCACCTTTAGGTGGGCATTTTTAAATTCGTCAAAACATTTTGCAATGAAAATCTGAATAACAGAATACCTTTTTGTGTAAATTAATTTTAATTCCAGGGTTTTTAAGGCAAAAACCCTTTCTCAAAAATTTGAAAGGAGGCATTTAAATGATTGAATTCATTAAACTTTTGATTAAAACTATAAATCAAATGATCGTGGCTTTAGTTGAATTCGATTATAAAGAAGCTTTAGAAGAAATGAATAAGAAATAATTATAATTTCTATTAAAAACCAAAAATCCTTTATTTCTTGCATAAGCAGGAAATAAGGATTTTTGGTTCAACCCTTAAATTACGTTTAATGCAGTTGGCTCAATTCTAATTCGGGCGGGAGTATGGCCGATCATTTCCCCATCACCATGCAATAGCAATGGAGTTGGTGCATAAATTTCCACCTCTTTCCCTTTTACTATCGTAATAGAAGGGGAAGAGGTGTGGTTTCCTTTATATACTCGAGGGAACATCCTTATAAATTCCCATTTAGTTAGTCCTTGAACAATACATATTTCAAATAAACCATCATTGCTTTCCGCCTTCGGACAAATGACAAGCCCACCACCATAATAGGGTAAATTGGCTACTGCAATTAACCATACGTTTGAAAGCTTATGCAGCTTTTTGTCTATCATGAAGGATATCTCCTGAGGCTTATAACGAAACAATACAATTATCGCACTGATCACGTATGAGATTTGACCCATGCGAAAGAAATTAAGGAACTTTTTATAAAATGAATCATTCGTCGTCCGGGCTACTTCCCCATCAAATCCTATTCCTGCTACCGTACAAAAATATCGGGAATTTGCATATCCTATATCAATTGTTTTAGGTTTCCCTTTCAAGATGCGTTCTAAGGCTTTATCGTACTTAAGCGGAATACCTAACCCTCTTGAAAAATCATTTCCCGATCCAGCTGGAATAATCCCTAATGGAGTAGTTGTACCGGCTAATCCATTAACCACTTCATGAATAGTCCCATCACCTCCTACTGCAATAATTACTGCTGCTTTTTCTTTTTGAATCAGTTCCTGAACCAGTGAAGTAGCATGTTTTGGTTTCTGAGTAAATCGAACACTGAATGAGACTTTTTTTTCCTGAATAATTTTTTCGATTTTTTTCCAAATCCTAAGCGCTTTTCCATTTCCCGATGTTTTATTTACAATAAATCCGTACACTGATCTCACCTATCCATAATTTTTATTATTTATCTCCTTTTTGAAGTATGACTATACTAAACAGGGGTTTAATTATTTTTATTAGAGCCAAATACATTAAGATGCTGAGGCAGAACTTGAAAATAAGAGCTATTTACACTTGCCAGTTCACCATCAAGATTTAATGAAATTGACTCAGGCAGCATAAAGTCAGCTTCATTTATTTTTGTATGTTGAATGATTGAAAGATCTTTAGATAGATTAAGCAATTTCGCAAATAAGTGAAATAACAGTTTGATTCGAGTGGTTTTTTTATACGTTAGAAGATGGAAATACCCGTCGTCACATATCTTTTCGTCGATGAGTCTTTCTAATGGACCAACAGAGTTTCCATTCATAATTAAAAATAAGGAAAGATCAGAAAATACAGTATCAGAAATATTTATTGAGATGTTATCTGATGGCTTTTTGAATAAAAGTTTTTTAAAGAAATATAGACAATAGGCTAATTCACCAAATTTAGATTTAAGAAAAGGAGGGGTTTCATATGTAATATCTGCCAGCCAGCCAGCAGCCGCAATGTTTATAAAGTATCGGTTTCCAAACTTTCCAAGGTCTACAGGAGTTATGCACCCTGACTCAATAACTGAAACAACATCAATAATATTGTTTGGAACTCTCATGAACTTTGCAAATTCATTACTCGTGCCAAAGGGGAACACTCCAATATTGGGTCTAAACTCTTCTTCTGCCAGAAATTGAATGGTTTGATTTACTGTTCCGTCCCCTCCTGCAATGAATATTGCATCCCATTTTTGTGTACAAGCCTTTCTAATCGGGTTATTCATGTTATTAACCTCGTTTATTTCATTAACCGTTAAATGATAACCTATTTCTGAGAGTTTATTTAGCAATATCGGAAATGCACTATGTTTTTTTCGTTTCCCTGACAATGGGTTATATATGATTAAAGCCTGTTTGTGAGACATCATGAAAAACCTCTTTTTTAGTTAGCTATTCATTGAATGCTTTAACTCTAAATCATTGATCTGGTCCATAACATATCGAGAAAGAGAAGTATAATCGGAGTTGTCTAATTGACAAACATTTACTTGTGGTCCAATCACAATTTTTAGCGGTGGCCGAATCCCTTTTTTTACCCCAATAATTGCAATCGGAAGGATAGGGGCATTCGTTTTAGCTGCGATAAAAGCTACTCCTTTTTTAGGCTGAACCATTTCACCATTTTTACACCTTTTTCCCTCCGGAAAAATACCAAAAACTTTTCCAGTATTTATAATCGCAAGTGCCTGGCGTATAGGGCGTATAGCAATTCCGCTTTGGCGATCGACCGGAAAAGCATATACACTGGTAAAAAACCATTTTGAAAAAAAATTACGAAATAATTCGGCTTTAGCCATAAAATGAATTTTCCAATCAAACATACAAGATAGCAGGATAGGGTCATAGTTGCTCACATGGTTCGCAGCTACAATCAGCGGAGTATTAGAAGGAATATTCTCCAATCCAATGATTTGAATGCGAAATTTTAATTGTATAAATAATTTCACAACAGGTTTTAGTATAGAATGAAGCATTTTCGTTACACTTCCAAGTATTGATATATTTGGAAAACAATAATTAGTATAGCCCTGGGTGAAAAATTTTATAAATTAATTCCCCGCTTTTTCACAATCCACTCTCTTATCCATCCTTTTTCCAGTGTGAATATTGAATGTTAATACCATAATATGAATTCGTTTTCACCTGCCTTAAGGCAGCAATACGGATTTTTTTTATAACCTGTATTTATTTTGGTTGATTTCTTCATTTCTACTCAAACTTATAGATTTTTTTCTATCATCTGCTTTCCATATATATCAAATACATGAATAAAAAGTAAAAGAATTGTAAAAGTTACAATTTGAATATGTTAAAGAAAAAGGTGAGGTTTTTTGAAAGCTTTGCAATTTGATTATCAGATACCCCGTTATATTTCAAGCAAGATAATAGGCAGATTTTTCCCTTCGTTTTTTTGGGATTCTCGTTTTTCCTGTCTCCGTTTTTACGACCAGACGGAGCCGGTACTTCCAAATGAAGATTGGGTAAAAGTGAGGGTGAAATATGGGGGTATTTGCGGCAGTGATCTGAATCTTCTTTTCTTAAATGATAGTCCAGCTACTTCCCCATTTGTCTCTTTCCCATTTACAATCGGACATGAAATTGTAGGTGAAATCGCGGAAACAGGATTAGAAGCTGCTGATTTAAAGCCGGGAGACCGAGTTGTAATAGACCCAATTTTGTCCTGTCATGCGAGAGGGATAGAAGAGCCATGTCCCGCATGCCTAAAAGGCAACTTTAGTTTGTGTTCATACAAGACTGAAGGGAATTTGTCACCAGGTTTGTTAATAGGTGCGTGCCGTGACACAGGCGGCGGATGGAGTTCATATTTGGTGGCTCATAAAAGCCAGGCCTTTAAACTCCCTGATGATGTGAATGATTTAAACGGCGTGATGATAGAGCCTTTTAGCTGTGCATTACATAGTGTTTTAAGGAACCCCCCCAAGCAAGACGACACTGTATTGGTCATTGGGGGCGGGGTTATTGGGATATGTGTGATTGCTGCTATTCGAGCATTGGGAATCCCATGCAGAATTGCTGCACTGGTAAAACATCCTTTTCAAGCAGAGCTGGCAGCCAATTATGGGGCGAACGAAATCATCCATCTTAGGAAAAAAACCTATGAAGATGACCTGGCGAAAACGCTTGGAGGAAAGATCCTTAAGCCGCTTTTTGGGCCTGTGGTAATACAGGGAGGGGCAGACATGGTCTTTGAATGTGTAGGAAAGAAACAAAGTATAAATGACGCCCTCCGGTTTTCCAGAAACGGCGGAAAGGTTGTACTCTTAGGTTTAGCAGGCATAATGGATGGAGTTGATTGGACGACCGTATGGCTTAATGAGTTAGACGTAAAAGGGAGCTTTGCATACAGTACAGAAATGTATCAAGGTAAGAGAACTCGAACGTTTGAAATCGCCATTAAATTAATGAATGAAGGAAAAGTAGATCTATCACCTTTGGTAACTCACCGCTTTCCGTTAGAAGATTACAGAAATGCTCTTGTTACTGCCACAAATAAAAAAAATGGTGCCGCCATAAAAGTGGTATTTGAACCATAACAATTTGATAGAAAACAGGAGGAAGACTATATGAAGAACTTTACTATTACAGGTGCAGAGAAAACTCCATTTCTAACATGGTATATGGACGGATTGAAGGACAAATTTTCATCTGAAGGATACAAGTTTTGTGAAGAACCAGCAGAAGAAATAAAAATTGTCTTTAATGTGATTGATCAAGAGAAACCACGGCCATACCGCAGGAAGGCACAGGCAACTTTTGTCGTATCTATATTAGAGAAGAATGATGAACCTGAGGATGTTTTCGAAATTGCCTATCCCTATTTAATAAGATCTTTAGCGAATCATTTAATTTTCATTGCTCGTAACAGCGAAAAAACGAATGTTTATTTTATTACTCCTGAACAAGGATTTTATAAATTAAGTTATCACAATGAAGAAGACGCAGAAGATTTTTTCCACAAGACTTATAAAAGACTTGAGCCAGTTGCCTCTGCTCAACTGGTCATTGACAATCACTTTGCCGATGATTTGGAGCAAAATCTATGGAATGGAAATGAAATTACAAAAAAAATGTATGTATCAGGGAAAAAATTAGATGAAATGAATCTGTTGCCAGCACCGTTTCCGCTTGAAAGATATTTATCAGAACGGGACATGCGTCAGTTAAAAAAACTATACGGCATTGGCGGGCTGAGCTATGGAAATTTAAGCAGCAGGCACAATGATCAAACTTTTTGGATGAGTGCCAGCGGTGTTAACAAAGCTAACATGCGTGTAATTGGACAGGATATTTTATATATCAAAGGCTTTAATTCGGAAAAAAACGCAATGGAGGTAAGTGTTCCTCCTAAAATATCGCCAAAAAGAGCTTCGGTTGACGCTATTGAACATTGGATGATTTATAAAGAACACCCAGACGTAGGGGCTATTGTTCATATTCATGCATGGATGGATGGGATAGATGCAACAGAAATTAATTACCCTTGCGGAACTATTGAATTGGCAGAAGCCGTAGCCAATCTTGTTAGGAAAGCAAAGGATCCTGCAAGGGCCGTTATTGGACTTAAAAATCATGGTCTGACCATTACAGGCCGTAATTTGGAGGAAATTTTTGAACGTATTGAAGGACAGGTTATCCCTCAGGTTCCAATGGCATAAATTATTTAAATCAATGCGGCAGGCTAAGGCAAATTAGAAAAATTTTAAAAGAAAGGTATGAAAAAATGGATAGAACGATTGAACCGATTAACAGGGTTTTGATCAGTTTCGGACCGATCAACTTGTACTGGTATGGCGCGATTATCATTGGCGGCGCACTTCTTGGTCTTTGGCTTGCCATGAATGAAAGCGAACGCCGAAATCTTCCAAAAGATATTTTTGCTGACCTTGTCTTGTTTGCTCTCCCTATTTCAGTCATATTTGCACGTATTTACTATGTGATATTTCAATGGGAGTATTATGCCAAACATCCTCTTGAAATTATGTCAATCTGGAAGGGCGGCTTAGCGATGCACGGCGTTCTTACAGGTGCAATCCTGACAATTATTGTATTTGCAAGGGTTAAAGGCATTTCCTTTTGGAAACTTACCGACATACTGGCACCAAGCCTTATTTTAGGACAGGCAATTGGGCGATGGGGGAATTTTGTCAATCAGGAAGCACACGGAGGACCCGTGTCGCGGGCCTTCCTTGAGCAACTTTATTTGCCTGATTTTATTATTAACCAGATGTACATAGAAGGGACATATTATCATCCGACGTTTTTATACGAGTCTATTTGGAACTTTGCCGGATTTTTCGTTCTGATGTCCCTTCGCCGGGTAAATTTAAGGCAAGGAGAGTTATTTTTAACTTATATCATCTACTACTCCTTCGGCCGTTTCTTTATAGAAGGAATGAGAACAGACAGCTTAATGCTAACGGAACATTTACGGATTGCTCAAGTCATGTCAGTTGTTTTAATCCTCGCATCAATATTGTTTATCTGGTTACGCAGGAAAAAAGGATATGCTGATATACGCTATTTAGATAATACCATGTCAGAATAAGGTTCTAAATGATAAAAGGAAAGCGCAGTCTTTTTTTACATGTACAAAAAACGAAAGGTGAAATACAGCAATGGCTAATATAGCTCAATCTGGCGATGTAATCATTTTTGAGAGAGGTGGATTAACAGTAAAAGGGATGGTCTTCAAAATAAGAAATAATAGTGCGTTAGTGAAAATTAATCATTCCATGGCCGCAAGTTTAGGCCTTGAAACACCAATGACTGTGGTAAATCACAAAAATTATCGTGTTGATGAGGTTTAATCTTCAAAAATTGCTTAAACAGCTGATGCAAGAAGTCCAGCATGAAAATTTTTGCAGGAAATAGTTGAAAACATGTAATAGCCTTATCTATGGATTTTCACGAGATGAGGCTATTTAGCCTTCAGACAGCTTTTTTACTTAGAAATATTCTAAACCGCCGTTCTTCCAGCCGTATTTTTAAAATTAAACATAATATGTGTTTTGCAAAGGAAACATAATAAATGAAACAATATGAGAAGCAGGGTTAATAAAAGATAGGAATGATTAAGATGAAGGTTCTTTTATAAATAATACACAAAAAACGAAACCAGTTTTATAGGGGAGGGATTACCTGCTCATGTAGGAGGGGCCAGCTATGGAGGATTGCACCAACAAGATTCTTTAGTCCCTCTGATTGTAACAGGCACACATTTAGCGCCATCTCATTTAAGATTGATAAATTTAAAAGAATGGATATTGTCTTTAATTACTTAGTGCAAATATTAAATATTATGAAAGGAGTTAAGGACTATGAATGATAAATCGTGGAGAGTTGATTCTTTCCAAATAGGTAAGTACAAAATTAGTGTTCGAAAAAATCTTGAAAATGACCGTGTTGATGAGGGAGATTATCCTGAGAGTGGATTGAAAAGAAAAGCAAATAAGGATGAAGATGAATAAAATATTTCAAAAACCAGTCAGAAAAATGGGCTGGTTTTATTTTTTAAATCCTATTCTGGAATGATTGTCAGCTATTCCAGAATAGGAAAAATAATTTGGGTCCGGGTTCACCTTGCCTTGCCATATTCGGACTATGGCAAGGCTTTTAATGGCTTGCTTTTTTAAAAGTCATAACTAATCGTACAAACTGAGGATAAAAGCCTTTAAAATCAACATGCCTGGAAGGTACATGCCTATTTTTCCATCTCCTGTGACAATAACCGGAATGAGAGAATTAAATTTATGTTATGAGCCACGATAATCGAGCATTTTGCTTAAAATAATTCTGATACAGAAATATCATTTCAATTTTCCAAGATATCCAATATCCATTTTTTCAAATCTACAATCCGCATCTGATCGATACTTTTATTGGTTCCTGTTACAATAATGGGGATTAGTGAATCATCTTTATGCATTGAACCGTGGGCGCCGCCACCGGAATGTTCAGGTGAACTTTCTCCAATGAATTCATACCCGGGTTTGGCGTCAACAACAAGAAATTCACCTTCCTGAGAATGCATAGCTCCATATAACCTTGCTAATCCATCAGGATAATTCCCATAATGAATATTCTTGTTCTTTAAGGTTAAATCGAGAATGGAGGTATTTCCTTTTATAGACCAGGCTTGATTATAAACATCTTTATAGGTTCCACCTGAATTAAATTGAAAGGATCCCTCATGATCTCCAGATATCACATGTATTGTTTCTTTTTCCTTCCATGCAATCCAGGCAATACGAGGATCGGTTTGCAATTTTTTGGCGATATTTTTTACAGAAACACTTTCGTTAATTTTATAGATATATGCCATCCGTTCATTAGCTGTAATGACAATTTCATCATCTTTTGCAACAGGCTTACCGAGCTTTAAAATTTTGTATTTAGAAAGGATTTCTTTCAAATCTATTAAAGCTTCTTTTTTCCGTTCATTGACAGGTGACTGTTTACTGTCTCCAATGATAACCCAAATATTATTAGTAAGGGCATCTTCCCATTTTGGGAAAGTATTCAAGACCTCCTGAAGATGCTTATCAAGTTTTTCAATTCCTTTTGTTGTATCTGGACCTTCCCTATGTACAGTGAAGTCATTTTCTGAAATGTACAGAATTGTAAATTCAGGAAGAATATTATTTTCCAAAAGATATTTTAATTCTTGAACCGCGAAGGCATCATTAAGTCCTATACGATTCACAAGGTGATTATTCTTCGTGTCCTGGTGAATGAATGCACCTAAAGACAGCATTTTCGGCCCAACGGTTTCATATTCCTCAGGTAAATTACTCACTTTTGTTATCAGCTTTGGTACTTTAAGGGTATGAGGATAATTTCCCCGATAAATAAATGCGTTAATGGATGCTGATTCCTTTTTCATATTGTTCAGATCTTCATGGATGGTTCTTACATTTGGACTGAGGTCAACGTTATTATATTGATGCATGATATTTTCAGCAAATTGGGAAACCCCGAGTTTCATGATTTCAAAAAGACCATTTCCATAAGTGATAATTTGCTTCTTATCATTATCAAACCAAACGAGTCCAGGAATCTTACTCTGATCCGGGTAAGTACCAGTTATTAAAGAACTGTCGATTGTAACCGACATGGTTGGATAGGAACTTACCAAATCTTTACTATATTGGCCGTGTTTTAAAAAGAAGGCCAGAGCAGGAGCTTTCTTCTCTTTGATCGCCTTTTTTAACGGCTCATCCATAATTGAATCGATAACAAGAAGTATCATTTTAGGTGAGGACTGACTTTCTGTTTGAATAGCAGATACTTTCTTTCCCTGTTCATTTGCTTTATCACCACTGTTAGTGCAGCCTATTACAAGGATAGATATAACTATAATAAGAAGCAAACGAATCAACAAATTTCACCTACGCTTTGTTACAGTTTATTTATAACTTTATGCAAGCATAAACATGTGGCTGCAGCATTCCAATTCCCAGTTGCCATACAAAATGGAGATTTCTATTGCCCTAAAATATATGTTAATCAACTGAGGACCTTAATATCAGTATGCTTATATTTTTCTAAATAATGTATTGATAATGGACAAAAATATTCTTATAAAACCCATCATAAAATAACTCAGTATAATAAAAGGTTAAATGGAAGAACTCTAAAAGAAATCGCCGTGGAGGATTTACTAATGAGGCAATTGAATTTAGAAGGAATTTTTCTAATGAAACAGAATAATTATGTAAAAACATCTTCCATAATTTCCTAGATTCTTAAAGTCATTATGGTTCAATAGGTAAAAACCATGGAAATGTGAAAAAGGAGGAAATTATATGGAGCATCCAGCATTAAAAATGTACGACTACCATGTGTGGGCGAATAACATTATCATTGACCGTTTAATGGAACTGCCCCATGAAATTTATCATAAGGAAATTCAGAGTGGTTTTTCTTCTGTTTCAAAGGTGCTTTCTCACATTTATGCAACAGATTGCGTTTGGTTTGATATTATCTCTGGAAAGAGCATGAAGCATGCATTGGCCTCTGCAGGTCAGCTAGGAGAACAGGCAGAGATAAAAAATATTACTGAAATGAAAAAGCTTTTTTTAGACTTGTCTGAACGTTACAAAGCTTTTTTGAACAGCCAGGAAGATATTGAAAAGATGATTGCAGTTGATAATCCCTATGCGGGAGTACTGGAAACTTCGATATCTGAATCGCTCCTGCACGTTGCCACTCACGGAGCATATCACCGCGGGAATATTGCGACCATGCTAAGGCAAATGGGGCACACGTCTGCAATGCAGGATTATGGACTTTACTTATATTCTAGATAGAAAAAGCTTAATTATTTGACCACTGCTTGAACTAGAATGTAAAAAAGGTTCGTAACTTTAGAAATAAAGGCAATAATTAAACTTCATACGTTTTCACTTTCCTGATTTTATCGGCCAGATTCAAAATTTATCGGCCAAATGCGGTTTTTGACAAACTCCGAGAGGGAGAATAACAGTCAGAAATAACTTTTACCGGCCAATTTCAGTAAAATACCGGCCAAAATCATACATTTACCGGCCAATTCCTATAAAATACCGGCCAAACTGTATGATTTACCGGCCAAACGGACATTTAGAAGGCTGTAAATTCATAGCAGCCGTTGCAAGGCAGATTTTATCGGTCAAGATTCTAATATATAAAAAGCGCCATACAGTAATGTTAGATCAATAAAATCAACAAACCGCCTTTAAAGCAGGATTTGTTGTACTAGCGGGTTAAAGACTAGTTTGTCTTTAACCCCATTTATTTTTGACGTTTTAACTTAATGGTTGTTAAGACCAGGAGGAACGTAAAACGGTGGTACTTTAATCCACCCGCGCTTGCGCATTAAATGTTTTAATCTAGCAGCAAAGGCCAATTTTTCTGCTTGGAACTGAACAAACAATAAACCAACATCTGCACGAACCGATTCGGAAGCAGCACCCGCAGCACGCATAATCAAACTAATGATTTTTAAAGATAGTTCATTTGCAATGACGTCATCCGTTAATTTAACACCAAGAGGAATACTATTTGGATCTGATATTGGCATATCTTCAGGGGCAGGAGGTAACGTGATTCCTTCCTTAATCATGAATTCATGGAGCCGTTTCCTTTGGCTGGTGCCGAGTTTCATATCCTCTTGAAGCAATGCTCTTAGCTCATCATCCGTCGTGGTATTTATACCGGATTGAACAGATACTTTAGCTAATTCTAGTCCCGCCAAGTAAATCCAGCATGCCATCACTTCTCCGACGTGAAGAGGTTGGTCTTCGTCTTGAATAGTCAGTGATTTCATGGTGTCCATGAATGTTTCCAATATATTTACCATATTTCCGCTCCTAACTTTAAATTTTCATAAGCATATTGTTTGTAGCCTAAATATTTTTATACAAAAGGTTTTACGATATTTTAAAGAGGAAGTTGATCTGCGGACATATGAGAAGTTTAATTTTTAAAACTAATTTTATGGTCGTTAAACCGGATGATTATCGACCATATTAGCTGCTCTACCGGGAAAATGGTCGTTAAACCGGATGATTATCGACGATAGTGGCTGCTTTATCCATAAAAAATATTGTTAGCAGCTCAACGGGACAAGGAATAGGTACTACCTTTAGTGGTATTAACCGGATTTTAAAATAGTAGTGTAGGTTAGGCAGTTGGAGAGATTTTTCTTGAAGTTATTTATCCAGAGTAAAAAATGCAGAATTATGAGGAAAGTGGGCACCCCGATCGGGTGTCTGTTTTTTTTATTTTAAAATTTTCTGAAATATCATTGTTTTCAAAAGGGAAATGTGATAGTTTTATAAAAATGAAGTTCGGACTTCATAAACAATAAAAATACAGCAGAAACTTCATTCACGAAGGTGAGACTACATGATCTTAAAAGAAACCATAGAAAAAGAGTTTAATAACCTTTCCAAAGGCCAGCAGAAGGCTGCCATGTACCTGCTGGATCATCCCAAGGATTTTGCAGTGAAGTCAGCGGGGGAGATTGGCAAAAGGATCGGAGTCAGTGAAACGACAGTGATTCGTTTTTGCTATTCGATTCATCTTTCTGGCTATTCTGAGCTGCAGAAGATGGTCCGTGAGCAGCTGCTTCAAATCAATAGCACGCTTGGCCAATATTTTACGAGCAAGGTGGAGCTGGCGGAGAAGCCTCATTTCTTTGCGAGTGTGATGGAGAAGGATTGCCTGCATATTAGGGAAACCATACAAAATATTCGTGAAGAAGACTTTGATCAAATGGTTAACCGATTAATAGAGTCAAATAAGGTTTATGTAACGGGTTTGCGATCTTCCTTTTCAGCGGCCAGCTGGCTTGCTTTTACGCTTGGACTTGTTCGCGGAAATACCAAGCTGATCCGGCCGGATACGGATGATTTATTGTTGACGATCAGCGATATGGATGAGGGATCGACGTTCATTGCGATTTCCTTTGACCGCTATATGAAGGATACGATTAAGCTAGCGGAATTGGCGAAAAAGCAGGGAGCTTTTGTGATTGGGATAACGGATTCCAGTATTGCACCGATTAAGGAGCATGCAGATTTGCTTTTCCATATCCATTCATCGGAAAAGTCGACAATCGATGCGGCACCAGCGCTATTTTCATTTTTAAATGCGGTAATTGCAGGTGTCTCCATCAAGGATAGGGACCGATTTACGAAGCGAAGAGAACAATATGAAAAATTGGATATCAACCACTTTTTTATTCAGCCGGGAGGGAAGATGGATTGAGAGAATACATAGAAGAATTAAAACCGACGATTGATTGTGTTTTTAACCATTTGCATGAAAATCCGGAGATCAGCTGGAAGGAATACAAAACGACGGAGTATTTGAAGACATTCCTTGAGTGCCGAGGATTTGATGTTCAGGTGTTTGGCGATTCAACGGGCCTAGTTGTCGAGGTTGGGGAAGGCAGCCCATGTGTGGCACTGAGAGCGGATATGGATGCACTTTGGCAGGAGGTGGATGGCAGGTTCCAGGCCAATCATTCCTGCGGGCATGATGCCCATATGAGCATGGGGCTTGGAGCGATGCTATTGCTGCAGAAAGCTGGCTTTCCTTCAAAAGGGAAACTCAAATTCATTTTTCAGCCGGCCGAGGAAAAGGGAACAGGCGCTTTGAAGATGATTGAGCAGGGTGTTTTGGATGATGTCGATTACTTATACGGCGTTCACCTCAGGCCCATTCAGGAGATCCGGGATGGAGAGGCATCTGCAGCCATTTTCCATGGTGCAGCCAGATTCCTGACTGGTGAAATTATTGGAGAGGACGCTCATGGCGCACGCCCTCATTTAGGACAGAATGCCATTGAGATTGGAGCATCTCTTGTGAATGAAATTAAAAGCATTCATCTGGATCCGATGGTTCCTTATACAGCAAAGATGACAAAGTTCCATGCAGGAAGTGATTCAGGGAACATTATTCCTGGGAAAGCTTCCTTCAGCTTGGATCTGCGGGCTCAAACAAATGAGGTCATTGCCGATCTATCAGAAAAAATCGAAACGATTACTGAATACCTATCCAAATTATATGGTGTGAAAATCACCTTAGAAACTAAAGCAAATGTTGCTGCAGCGGAGGTAAATGAAGAGGCACAGCATTTTATGGAAAAAGCCATTGTGGATGTGCTTGGTGCGGATCAAGTAAGGGAACCGATCGTCACCTCCGGGGGGGAGGATTTCCACTTTTACACCCTGAAGAAACCGAACATAAAAGCAACGATGCTCGGATTGGGGTGTGATTTGCAGCCGGGGCTTCACCACCCGAAAATGACGTTTAATCGGGATGCCATCTACGCTGGAGTTGAGATTTTAGCTAGAACATTAATGCATACATTGGAGGGAACTGGAAATGGGCGCAACGGTGACTAAGAAGATTGATCTGCGGGTTTTAAAGACAGCCTCCGATATGAATCTGATTCAAAAGCTGGAGAATGATATCTGGAATATGGCTCCGCTTCCCGTTCATCAAACGATTACAGCGGCACAAAATGGGGGCCTGCTGCTGGGGGCTTTTTATGAAAATGAACTGGTTGGCTTCAGTTATGGATTTTCCGGTTTTAACAAGGGAAAAAGCTATCTTTGCTCACATATGCTTGGCATACACCCGGACCATCAGGATAAAGGATTAGGCGCCCTCCTAAAGCAGAAGCAAAAGGAGAACGCTTCCGAAATGGGCTACGACTTAATCACCTGGACATTTGATCCGCTTGAAAGCCGGAACGCCTATTTGAATCTTTCCAAGCTAAATGCGGTTTGCTCCACCTATGTGGAAAACTGCTATGGGGAGATGGATGACAGCTTGAATCATGGGCTGCCAACTGACCGATTAAAGGTCGAATGGTGGATTAATAGTTCACATGTGGAGGAACCTTTACAGATTGAAGCAGCTATACAGGATCCGTTTGAATGGGGTGTATCGGAGGACGACTTTCCAGTTTTATTAAATACAGAACGGGAAGACGCTTTAGGTCCTGTTCTTGTCCCTATACCGGCAAACTTCCAGGCTATTAAAAGCCAAAATGTTGAGCTGGCAAGAGATTGGCGCTATAAAACGAGAGAGATTCTTCAATCCTTATTTGAAAAAGGATATGCGATGACTGGTTTTATAAAAGGGAAAGAAGAACTTGTTCATTACTATATATTGGTCCAAAGAAACGAGCTTCGACTCAACTAACAGGAAAAGGCGGGAAACGACATGAAAGTAACTGAAGTACTATTGCGTCATATGAAAATGAGAATGAAAGCTCCATTTACAACAAGCTTCGGAACATTTCAGGATAAAGAGTTTCTTTTACTGGAAGCGAAGGATGAAAACGGTTTGAGCGGGTGGGGGGAATCCGTTGCATTCCATTCTCCCTGGTATAATGAAGAAACATTGAAAACAAACTGGCACATGCTTGAGGACTTCATCATTCCGGATCTATTAAATAAAGAAATTCGCCACCCGGATGAAGTTTCTGAAAAACTTTCTTACATACGAAAAAACAATATGGCGAAGTCAGCCTTTGAAGGCGCTGTGTGGGATTTATATGCGAAGCAACAAGGCATTTCGCTCGCGAAAGCCTTAGGCGGGACGGCCAGCAATATTGAAGTGGGAATCAGCATTGGCATTCAGGATACAGTTGCTGTTCTGCTGAAGCTCATTGAAGAGCATGTAAATGAAGGCTATAAGCGGATTAAAGTCAAAATCAAGCCGGGCTGGGATGTTGACGTCATGAGAGAAATCCGCAAGCATTTTCCTGATGTGCAGCTGATGGCTGATGCCAACTCTGCTTACAGGCTGGAGGATATTGAACTGTTAAAACAGCTGGATGAGTTCGATTTAATGATGATCGAACAGCCGCTGGCATCAGATGATATTATCGACCATGCCACATTGCAAAGGGAGCTCAAAACGCCGGTATGCCTGGATGAGAGCATCCATTCCTATGAGGATGCCAGAAAAGCAATTGAGCTTGGAAGCTGCAAGATTATTAATATCAAAATTGGCCGTGTTGGCGGGTTAACAGAGTCCAGACGAATTCATGATCTATGCCAGGAGCGCGGCATTCCGGTATGGTGCGGCGGCATGCTTGAATCAGGAATCGGCCGTGCGCACAATATCGCCCTCACGACCCTATCAAACTTTGTGATGCCAGGTGATACAGCAGCGTCGTCCCGGTATTGGGAAAAGGATCTGATTAAACCGGAAGTGACCGTTGACAATGGAATGATAAGAGTACCAGAAAAAGCAGGTCTTGGGTATGAGCCTGATCTGGAAACAATCAAGCAGTTTACTGTTTCGGAAAAAAGCTATTCTTAAAGAGGAGAGAGGATTCTCTCTTTCTCTTTTAATAATAATTGTCGAAAAATTCTAATACTAAAAAGGGGACAAAATGATGAAAAAGAGTATTCAGATTGCCGGGGCGTTTATTGGCGTAATCGTTGGAGCCGGCTTTGCTTCCGGTCAGGAGATTTTACAGTTCTTCACAAGCTTCGGGTGGATGGGGATGATTGGAGCCGTTGTGGCAACATTCTTGTTTGCGTTCCTGGGTATGAATTTAACACAGCTTGGCAGCCGGCTGCAGACAGACTCCCATAAAGATGTGATCTACCATATTTGCGGCAAATACCTTGGAATGGCGGTTGATTTCATCATTACCTTCTTCCTTTTCGGTGTGGCCGTTGTCATGCTTGCAGGTTCTGGCTCCATTTTTGAAGAACAGTTCGGAATTCCGAGTATGGCTGGGAATATCATTATGGCCGTTTTAGCAATTTTGACCGTTTGCCTGAATGTCCAGAAAGTTATTTCGATCATCTCTCTTGTGACTCCATTTTTGCTCTTGATGGTCATTACTATTGGCGGATACGCGTTAAGTACAATGGGTATTGATTTTGAAGAAGTTCAGAAATTGGCGGAGAGTCAAACACCAGCCGCTTCGAACTGGTTTATGGGTGCGTTATTATATGTTTCTTACAATATTGCGGCAGGTGCTGCGATGCTGGCGGTTATGGGCGGCACGACGAAAGATGAAAAGCAGGCAGGACTGGGAGGAATCCTGGGTGGTGTCGGACTGGGTGTTCTCATTTTACTGATCAATGTGGGCATGCTTGTTAAAATGGATGTCGTTGGCGGATCGGATATGCCGATTCTCGCGCTTGCAAATGAGATTTCACCGGTATTTGGATTGTTAATGTTCGTTGTACTATTGGGCATGATTTATAACACAGCTGTTGGCATGCTTTATGCGTTCACAGCACGTGTGGTGAAAAGAGAGAATCCTAAGTTCAATCTATTTGTTGTCCTATTTGGGGCTGCAGCTTTTGGGGCAAGCTTTGTTGGATTCATTACATTAGTAGGAACCGTTTATCCGCTGATGGGATATCTTGGCTTTACGCTGATTGCGGCGATTGTGTTTGCGTGGTTTGCAAGGAAGAGGCAGGCTGGAAGAGTGAATATTGGAATTTATACAGAACAATAAGATAGTAATGCAGAAACAATGAAGGGGCTGCTCCTGGTTGATTAATACTGGGAGCAGTCTTTTTTTTGCGTTAGCAATTTTTATTCATCTCTCCGAAGCCGTGCTGTTTGAATGTTCGCTTGCCGCGATACATAGTTTAACAACCATACACTTGTCCCTTTCCATGAATAGCATATTATGAAGGAGATGAGTTAGATATGTTAAATGATTTAAACGAAAATCAAACAAGCCGTTGCTCCCGCCAAACTGTTAAATCAATATTACCACTTATAGAAATAATACCTAGAAGTGTTATTGGAGACACTCCAGACGACCAATGCGAATATTATTGTATTGGTTATGTTTGCGTTAAAGTTTGCTATGGCGAGTAACTATATTCGTTCTTAAGCGTTTTTAACGCTCAAGCATACATAGGTTATTAGGATATATGAAGGATCTTATAGATGATTCCATTCATTTCATTTAAAATGTCCAAATCGGTTAAAAAGTAAAACGCATCATACTCCCATTTATCAGGATTATAAGTAACCAAATAATGGGTATTCTCCATTACTGGAAGCTCTTCTGCTATTTTATCTTTTAGGTTAAGAAGACTCTCCTGTGGCTGGATTCTTCCTGTGATTTGATACAGGTATTTACTCTGCTTGATATGAGATGAAGTAGTATCAATTAGCGGTATTCCGACATTCACTCGCTGCCATCCAAATGAGTTTAAGATATTATCATAAAATCCATTAAATAGAAATTTGTTTAGACCGCTGCTGCCTTTCCATAGATATAAGGGACAATAGCTATTTTGTCTATTACGATTGATTCCTTTTTCAGTTATTAAATATAATTTGAATTTCAGATCTTGAAATCCGTCTGTTTTATGGCCATTCTTTTTTACTCTGTCTTTTATAATGTTCATATCATAATCACTTGGTAAAGTAATTTTATACTGTGTTGCTATCATTTCATATTTCCTCCTTAGACAATATGGGAACATAAAAGTTGTAGCTTAATAAAAATATGAAGCCTTGTTAAGTTTTATTTTAGAGCTACAGTTCATTTAAATGCTTAACATGCAGTGCCTGTCCCCCGATGTATGAAAACATCACCGTATCAGGGGACAAGCACAATATTTAAAAACGAGTGCAACGATTTGCACTCGATTGATCATAACTACATTTCTTAGAAGCTCAGAGCCAAACTGAGCTTTCTCTGCTTTTAAAAGCATAACTCATACCTTTGGCACAGCATCAAAAAAATCCTCTAACTGACTGGCAAGCTTAAAATCCAGCTCTGTCAAACCATTTTCATTCCAAGAGGTGAGGGAGACAATGACCAGTTTATATTGGATGCTGATAAAAGGGTGATGATTTTCCTTTTCAGCAGAGGATGCTATTTTATTTACAAATGAGATTCCATCCATGTATTCTTTGAAGCGGTAACGGCGTTCAATCCATTTGCTATCTTTTCTCTTCCACCCAGGCAGTGTGGTTAGGTGTTGGGATATTTCTTCTTCATTTAATCGTTTCATTAAATGTACGCTTCCTTCCAAAGAGGCCTCGAAGTCTGCTAGGGAAATTTATAGATTTGTATCATTAAAAAGAAGTCCAGCCCTCAATAAAGATTGTATTCTCCATCCTGCTGTTCACTTCCTGCAGAAGGAAAGGAAACACCCATCGTGCGCAAAGATTCTTTTGCTTGAGCTAAATAATTTTCAGCTTGTTCCTGCCATTTGATAATGACGTTAATAAACGCTTTATACTCAGGACCTGCATTTTCCTCCATCGTCATTAACCCATCACGTACTTTTCGATCTTGATTTTCGGCATTTATGATACAAGCTGCCATTGTGTCTATAATGGATTGGCGCTGCTCACCATTCACGAGTCTTTGGGCGGACCCTACAGCAGTAACGCGGTGATAGGAGGCTGGAACAAGATGATTATGCATCTCCACATTTCCTTTTAAATCTTTGGTCTCTGGTATATGGAAAAGCTCAGAGCTCATCGCACATACCATTTCTTCAGCATACAAACTTTGCTGCAATAAATTTAAAATTTGTCCCCAGTTATTAACCCTATATGGATAATATTGATAATAATAAGGATTCAATAAAACATCTCCTTTTAATGTAAATTGGAACCTCATCTTTATAGGTATGATTGATTACTCAGTGTAATGTCATTTTAAATTCTGGCAGACAGACCTTTCTTGCTAAACGAGAAAACAAGGTGCCAGTCCCCCGATATGGCGATGCTTAATAAATCGGGGGACTGGCACCATTATAGTAACCTATTTTCTTTATTTCCTTGATTAACACCTATAAATTTGTCTACCCTCCTGAATATCAACGGGAGCTTCGACTATTGCAGGCGAAAAGGATTGCTAATAGGATTAAGAGGAAAGATTCATATTTCAGTTGAGGAGGAGCATTTTGATGTTCCTCTTTTAAGTGTTTTGAACTTACGGCAAACTATTCCACTAACAGGATTGTATTTGCTATAGTAAGAGGGTAATTTTAACATTTATACTTTTATAAAAGGAATTTTGTAAACATATGAAACTTTTTACTCTTTCTGATCGTTTATTTAATATGAGATAGGTTAGGTGTTTTAATGAATGAGAGTATGATCGCTTGTTTGATTATCATCGTTTCCTATTTTTTGGGAAGCATTACCGGAGCTTACTATGTAGTAAAGTTCCTTTCCAAACTTGATATTCGGTACATGGGCAGCGGAAATGTGGGAGCAACGAATGCGGGGAGGGCTTTAGGGAAAAAAGGCTTTTTGATCACTTTGGCAGTGGATGCTGGTAAAGTGTGGATGGCATTGTCTTTTGCCAGCTTCATATCCAATGGAAAGGATTTATATTTAATTCTCAGCGCTCTTTTTTTACTGATCGGCCATCTTTTTCCCATTCAGCTTCGTTTTCACGGAGGAAAAGGGGTTGTGGTCTACTTGGCATCCGCTCTATTTCTCGAGCCAATAATTATTGCTGTGTTTGGCATTATTATGGGTGCTGCGTATATCATTCTCCGTAAATACACAGCAGCTGGTTTCATTTCCATGGCATCCATACCCATTTCGGTTTGGCTGATGGATCATTCATTCATGAAACCTGCCGGGCTGCTTTTGCTTTTTATCATTGTCCTTTTTTCTCATACCAAATTTTTCTCCCGCCAGGTACACAGCATAGGAGGTAAACCATGAATCGCGTCATCTATAAAATAGCAACCGAACAAGAGGAATTTGAACAAATACATAAATTGAATTATGAGACCTTTGTGGAAGAAATCCCTCAGCATGAAGAAAATGAGAATCATCAATTGGTTGATAAATTTCACGAGGAAAATACATATGTGATTGCAAAAGATGGTGCAGAAGTCGTTGGCATGATCGCCATTCGGGCTGAACGGCCATTTTCGCTTGACAGCAAACTGGAAGACCTAGAGAGTTATTTGCCTTTGAATGGGAATCCATGTGAAGTCCGTTTGTTATCAGTAAAGAAAGCTTATAGAAGTACGCGTGTCTTTTATCAATTATGTACAAAGCTTTTGGACTATTGCCTGGAAAAAGGATATACAATGGCCTTGATTTCCGGGACAGTCAGACAGTTAAAATTGTATAAGCACATGGGCTTCATGCCTTTTGGCCCCTTATTAGGACATGAGAATGCCAGGTTTCAGCCTATGTATTTGACGAAGGAGAGCTTTGGGCTTTCCACAAAAGCGTTTGAACGGCTGATGTCCAAAAGATCCATGGCAAGAAGAGAACTTTCATTTTTGCCCGGTCCAGTACCAATCCATCCAAAAGTAAAGAAGGCTTTCTCTAAAACAGCCATTTCGCATCGAAGCATTGAATTTAAAGAAAGCTTGATAAATCTTAGAATTCAATTATGTGACATGACAGGGGCCAATTATGCAGAAGTTGTGGTTGGCACCGGGACTCTTTCCAATGATCTTGTGGCCGCTCAGCTGCAAAATCTTTCGGGGAATGGCTTAATTCTTGCCAATGGTGAATTTGGATCTCGTCTCATTGACCATGCCAAAAGGTTCCAATTAACGTTTCAATCCATCGAAAAAAAATGGAATAAACCGATTTCACTGGCAGAAATTGAATTCGCCATCAATCAGGATCCTTCGATCAAATGGATTTGGACCGTTCATTGCGAAACATCTACAGGCTATTTATATGATCTGGAAGGGATTCAAGGCTTGTGCAAAGAATATGGATTAGAGTTGTGTGTAGATGCCTGCAGCACTGCTGGTGTCGTCCCTTTGGATTTAAAGGAAACCTATTTGGCTTCCACTGTGAGCGGGAAGGGTTTTGGTTCGTACCCGGGGCTTGCGATCGTGTTCCATAGAGAAAAAATTCGATCATCCAACTCGGTTCCGCGATATTTGGATTTAAAAATGTACGAAGACCATCAAAGCATTCCATACACCCATTCTTCCAATTTGGTCAATGCTTTACATGAGGCGCTAAAGTTAGTGGATTATGAAAGCATTCAATCTTTATCCAGTGCAGTGAGAGAAAGATTGAGAGCTGCTGGATGTGAATTGCTTGGTGCCAATGGGTATTCGCCTGGGATCATCACTATCAAGCTTCCCAATGGAATGTCCAGCAGGGAATTTGGGGACCAGTGCAAAAAGAATGGAATTCTGATCAGTTATGAAAGCGAATATCTGCTAAGAAGTAACTGGGTTCAAATTGCCCTGATGGGGGCGCAGGATGAAATGGCGGTACTGGAGTCTTTAAAGATCGTGGAAAGAATTTTTGCCAGCCAAATTAGGAATGGGTACGTTTATGAAACCATTTAAAAAGCTGACAGCGGTGTCGTATGCCGTCATTCTGCTGTGGATCAAAACGGTTTTAATTTCTTTTATCGGTTTCAACTTAAATGCCCAAAATGTGCTGGACATTGTGCTCATGATCATAAGCCCGCTTGGGGCCATCATGATTTTGCTTGGCATTGGTTTTCATTTCAGCCAAAAAGCCAAACCGGCAGCCATTTGGTTATCTATGCTCATCCTGACTGCCATCCTTTATGCTGATTTGCTGTATTATCGTTTTTATAGTGACTTTGTAACCGTCCCGATTTTATTTCAGTTTAAAAACGTCGGCGGAATCGGCCCCAGTACTCTTGAACTTGTAAGTCTTTGGGATCTCTTGCTGTTTGCAGATCTCTTCTTTTATCTGCTGCTAAGCAAGAAAAAGAAACTAAAGACAGCAGCCCTGAAAAAAGAGGGGAAAAGGCTATATTTTGCTGTCGGCGCTTTGTTCGTTGCTGTGACTATATTGCTTGGCTGGATTAAAGTTCCGCATCTTTTCTCGGAATCTTATAATCGCCAGCAGCTGGTTAAACATATAGGGCTTTACCAGTACCATCTATTTGATATCGGGATGTCCGCCTCATACCCGCTGAACCGTGCTTTTGCAACAGCCTCAGATGCAGAGGCTTCTGCTGAATATATCTTCGGCAAAGAGGAAGCGCCTTCAGACTATTTCGGAGCGGCTAAGGGAATGAATATTGTTCTGATTAGCATGGAATCCACCCAAAATTTTGTTATCAACCAGAAAGTCAATGGGAAAAAAATAACCCCATTTCTCAATGATCTGATTAAAGACAGCTTTTATTTTAATGAAATATACGATCAAACTGCACAAGGAAAGACATCCGATTCGGAATTCATGATTGATACCGGCTTGTATCCATTATCCAGCGGTTCTGCTTTTGTACGGAAACCGGAGAATACCTACAAAAGCCTGCCCCATATTTTATCTGAAGAGGATCACTATTACTCGGCCGTTTTTCACGGAAATGATGCTTCTTTTTGGAATCGGGAGATGATGTACCTCTCACTTGGATATGACCGTTATTTTTCAAAGGCCGATTATGAGGTCACCGATGAGAATTCAGTGAATTATGGAATAAAGGATATTCCATTTTTCCAGCAGTCGATTCCATATATGGAGAACCTGCCAAAACCTTTTTATGCGAGGTTCATTACTTTGACAAACCACTTTCCATTCTTGCTGGAAAATCAAGATAAATTCATCTCTGAAGCTGAAACATCAGAAATGGTCGTAAACAGATATGTAACCACTGTAAGGTATCAGGACGAAGCCATCAAAACCTTTTTTCAGGAGATGAAGGAGAGCGGCCTCTATGAGAATACGATGTTTGTCCTCTATGGCGACCATTACGGCATTTCAAAAGAATATGAACAAGGAGCATTAGAGCTTTTAAAGCTTGAAGATTCAGCTGTTAGCCGGATGAAGCTGAAGAGAGTGCCACTCATCATTCATGTGCCGGGACTTGGAGGGGCAACGGTTTTAAACATGGGCGGTGAAATTGACATTCGGGCAACCATCCTGCACCTGCTCGGAATCCATCATGCAGAAAACAATAGCTTTGGCCACAACCTGTTTAAACGGGATTCAAACCATCCTGTCATTTTCCGTGATGGAAGCTTTATTGCCAAAGAGTATTTATACAGAGGCGGCAGCTGTTTGAATAGAGATACGGGAACAGAAGCGGATGTAAGCTTTTGTGAGCCTTATTTAGAAACGGTCAGGAAGGAGCTTGGGCTCTCAGATGATATCGTTCATGGGGATCTGCTGAGGTTTATAGAAGAGGGGAAGAGAAATTAAAGGGCAGGAAGTCAATTCTGCGATAAAATAATGGGGATTTAGCCGCCAGTATAAGTGCTGGCGGCTTTTAAGCCTTAAGGTATATTTTGTTTCCTATATACTTATACATTTGGGTATTTATACTAACGCCTGTTCGGAAAGAAGAAGGAGGCTTAAACATATAAAAAGATGGATGGCCAACAATGACAGTCTTTTTTATTTATCGGTTTATCTTCATCTCGAAAGGGAAAGATAGGAATAAATTAAGTTGTGAGGGATAATATGGAAACAGCTGTATTAGAGAAGGAAATTAACAGTTATATGGGCCATCTGCTTCGTGAGAAATTTGGCCGGGGGCCGGGCAATATTTTTTGTTCTGTCTCAGACTCTTTAATAGCCATTTACATAACCGGATTTCTGACACCCCTTGAGAAATCTTTGTTGGATCATCAAAAGGTTGATTATGTGCAGCGGACCAGGGATCTTTTAATGGAAAATTTAAAAGGAGAGATACAGTCCCAGCTTGAAGCATATATAAAGAAAGAAGTGAAGGAAATTTTTTATGACTGGAATCTGGATGGCCAGACAGGTATGGTTTTGGCATTAATTTCCGAGCTTGACTCAAATGAAAATAACTATAAACATAGTAAAAAGGTTAATGACGTTATTGATCAGGTCAGCATAGAAGCTGAAAAGTCCCCGGATGTTATTTATTCAGTCAAGATTGATGATCGGAAACTAATTGTTGTAAGAAAAGGAATTCTTGTGAGTATTGAAAGAGAATTAATCGAACTTGGTTACGAAGAGACACTCAGAATTGCAAAAAGAAACCAAGAGAAGAGACTAATTGGAGAACATATTAGTGCATTAGAAAGTTACTTAAACACAGGTGTTGCTGACTATTTTATTGATTGGGATTTTGATGGGGACAAGAGCTATATCTTATTTATCCTAAAATAACCTTGTTACATGCATGGGAAGATGTTATTATATTGGAGGTAAATCTTTTGCTGTTTTTTCGGATTAAAATGAATGGGCATGGTACCGGACATCTATCTGAAAATACAGGATTTGAAAAACATTAAAATACATTTAAAGAGACAATAAAAATATATTTATATGCTGATTCGATGGCTGGGCAAAGAACCAAACATAGGTCAGAAAAGGAATGAACCCCTTTTCTGGCCTTTTTTTATTACCATCTTTTAGGGGGTGAATATACCATTACTATAAATGAATTAATCTCTTGGGCAGATAACCTGGTAGAGTCGAAAAAAGAGTCTTTAAATAAGAATGGCACCAAAATATTAAAGAGAAGAGAGCTGGAAGAATACCTCGAAAAAGAAGCAAAGAAAATGAACATAGACGTTAAGAAGGATAACCATCCAACCAAACCAGCCTATATATTTTGTGATCAAGAACAGGAAGTCATCCTGGAAGTGCTTTACCGATATAAAAGCTATTATGCAAGGCATCGTGTGTATATTGAAAATGAGGAAGATTAAGCTCCGTCCATATTAAAAGCTGCTTTTATAACTTTATAACCTTTTTATTAAATTGATGCATTTCATATGATGGTGCATCTTTTTTATATTTACTGATCATCACCGCCAAATTTATTTTGAAAGCCTATCTGGTAGTAAAAACCTCTACAAGCTATAACGTTATTTTTTATGCAAAAGAGACTCTAAATAACCAGCAGTCCGGTCCCGATCGTAATCAAAATAGCCCCCGCGATTGTATTTTTAGTTGGCTTCTCTTTTAAAATAATAAAGCTTAAAATCATGATCAGTACCACACTGAACTTATCTATCGGATTGACGACGCTTACCTTGCCGAGTGCCAGGGCGCCAAAGTAGCATAGCCACGATAGTCCAGTTGCTGCGCCTGATAATATGAGGAATAGGTAAGACTTTTTGGAGATCGTTTTGAGTTCTTTAAAGGTTCCCTGAAAGAAAACGATGCCCCAGGCAAATAGTATAATGACCACTGTACGGATAAAGGTGGCCACATTGGAATCCACGTCTTCAATCCCGATCTTCGCTAATATATTGGTAAGGGCAGCAAAGACAGCGGAAAGGACTGCGAGAAAAATATAAGATTTGGTATTGAAGACTTTCTTCTTCGTATCTTCTTTATTCTTATCTTTCTTTTTATCTTTTCCAATTAAAACAAAGGTTCCGATGGATATAACGATGCCCCCTGATACGACTAAAGCCGTTGCTGGTTCCTTGAGAATAATAAACGATAAGATTATGGTTAGGACTACACTCGCTTTATCAATTGGGACCACTTTGGAGACATCACCAATTTGAATCGCCTTAAAAAAGCAGATCCACGAAAACCCAGTCGTCAAACCTGAAAGGATGAGAAAAATGTAAGAATTCATGGATACTTTCATGATGCTGACTGTTTGCCCCGTTATCACTACCATCAAAAATGCCATAATGACTACGACCACCGTTCTGACCGCGGTAGCTAAATTAGAATCGACATCCTCTATTCCAATCTTCGCAAGTATAGCTGTAAAGGAAGCAAATAATGCAGCCAGTAATGCCAATATAATGCTCATATTTATGAAACTCCATTTCTGATGAACTAATGTGCTTAATTTAGTTTGGAAAAGTGAGCCTAGAATATTCAACAATAATAAAACCTTATTAGCCACGATGATTTTAAATAAGGCTAGAGTCTTATATGCAAATACAGCGCAGGCTTCTTTAAGGAGTTGAGCGCAAACCGTATCAAAACCCATGTTATAATTTGGTAAATATCCTGTTGAACTAATTTTGTTTGCCTTTACAAGAATAATAGAGTTAAAAAATTAATATTTGGAGGATTTGAATGTCAGAATCTAGCCGTAAAGTGACATGCATGATTCGTGATGCACAAGTAGAGGATGCAGAAACCATTTTAGACCTTGAGAAATCTGTTTTTTCTGAAAGAGAGTATTTCATTGCTTTACCAGAAGAGTTGGAAAAAACTCCGATACAAAAGCAAAGACAATGGATACGAAACATACTGGAAAACGAAAAAGAAACCTTAATCGTCGCTAAGGAAAAGGGTGTAGTCGTTGGGTGGATCGTATTTAAATCTCAAGAGAAAAAGAGATTATCTCACACGGGTTCCATTACCATGCTGGTCAGTAAAAATTTCAGGGGGATGGGGATTGGGGAAATCCTTTTAAAAGCTTTATTATCCTGGGCAGAGAAGAACCCTTTCGTTGAAAAGGTCAGCTTAGGGGTATTTTCAAATAACCATAGGGCCATTTCGTTATACAAAAAGATGGGATTCTTAGAAGAAGGCCGTAAAATAAAAGAATTCAAGTTAAGTGAACATGAGTATATAGATGATATTTTGATGTGCAAATTTGTTTAATTTTTATCCATTGATTAACCTTAGGGTTGCGGTACTTTAGAATCAGCTGCCAGTATAAGTGGCTTTTTTTTATTGAACTGACGGGGCAGGAAGAAATAAAAGTACAAATAACCAGGTTCATTTCTATTAAATCTTCTGGGAGAAATATATTGGACGTAATTTTTAGAAAAGCTTAACAAAATAAGGCTGCAAAAAAGCAGCCTTTTACTAATTTACTAATGGGCGGTTTACTTGAAGCTCAATGAAGCATTTATTTTGGATTACCCATTACATATTTTATTTAGCTAATAATTCAGGTATTGTAACAAATTCATATCCCTGTGAGCGCAGGTAGTCAATCATTTCAGGCAATGCCTCTATCATTCCATCAAGCTTTCTGCCATCTTTGAAGTTATGCAGTAGGACGATTCCGCCTGATACTGCTCTTGGCTTTACCCGGGATAAAATCTCGTTCGCAGAAGCCCCACTCCAATCATAAGAGTCAATGGTCCATGAAATGGAGCGATACCCCAATTTATTCAGTGTTTCTATTTGGCTGTCATGGATGGCTCCATATGGAGGCCTAAATAGGTCGACTTTTACACCTGTTATTTTCTCTATTTCATCTGTTGTAGACTGTACCGTTTGAGTCAATTGGGCATCTGTTAAAGTTCTTACATCAGGATGATACCAAGTGTGGTTACCTAGTGCATGTCCTTCTGAATGAATCTGTTTAAGTAAATGAGGATAAGCTCTTACTTGCTGTCCCATTACAAAGAAGGTCGCCTTTACGTTTTTGGCTTTTAGAATGTTTAAAATTTGCGGAGTATAAACATCCTCCGGTCCATCATCAAACGTTAGCGCGATGACTTTCTTACTGTGGCTGCCCATATAGATCATACCGGTATAAGGTTTTTCGGGAATATTCAAAATCTGTCCCGGATAAATTTGATTAGGATCATTTATCTGCAGGTTTGCTTGGATCAGTTGAGTCATTGAGACCCCAAGCTTTACAGAAATCTTATAAAAAGTATCACCCCAAACTACCTTGTAAGTACCTGATTCAGGAATATCTAATGTTTGTCCAACAAGGAGCAGTGTAGAGGTCAACTTGTTATGATTAACGAGTTTTTCAACTGTCATTTGGTTCTTTGAAGCAATTTTCCAAAGCGTATCACCAGGCTGAACCGTATAGGATGCAGCTTGTGCAAAGTTTCCGAATGATAGAATAGAGATTAATAGTGCTGCTATAAAACCGAACCACTTTTTCTTCATTATGCCACCTCCTTTTTTATATTGACTCTGTTATTATATAGGTTCGATTACTATAATTTAAATTCTAAAATATTGGTAAAATAGACTCATATAATTAAAGGGAGGCCCAAAAAATGGGTCTCCCTTTAATTTGAACGTTTTTCCTAAATTATTTTACGAATGGTAAAATTGTCTTCGAGCAGCAGCCAATTTTGCGGATACGGATAGCCTAATACCCAGTAGCTTGTTCCCCTTAGTCCGTAGTCTTTTACAGTGTCAAATTTGGCTTGAGCACTTCGAGCATCCTCAAACCAGACTTCATGGCCTCGTCCTTGAGCATCCGTGTATCTAAAAAACGGAGATTGAGCGACTGGATCCTATTGAATGGCAGCTCCATATTGAATGGCACACCGAATGGCTTCCTGCTGACTGAATGTTTCAGCTTCCTGACCCTGTACATGGGGAAGAAGCCAGTCGCGTGCGTAAATTTGAAATCCGAAAAAGATCTTATTTCTTGGAATAACGGAAACAGCATAGTCCAGTACTCTCCTTATTTGATTGAGAGGTCTTTAACTTGAAGGAGATTAAACTCGGCTTTCTGGACATGTTAATCGATGGTGGAGGGAAGGTTTAGCATTAATAACTTAGAAACAAAACGTTTAGATCAATTTTTCTGCAATTATGTAGGGGAAAGGTCATTTAAAAAAAATCAATGAGAGCAAAGTATATTGCTGAAGGAATAAGCAGAAATAAAAAAGTAGTTTATTAAAACAAAAAAGCACCCACAGGATGCAAAATGAAGGGTGTTTAAATAATCTTCGGATTATGGGAAAAGAGTGCAAAAGATCGTTAAGATAACCAATCTTGTCAGCCTCTCAAGCATTCGTCCAGCTCCTTTCAGTTATTTTATCCTATGACCATATTATATCCATTTTTTATTAAGCAAAGTTATCTTAAATGTAAATTTAATGTTAATTGATTAGTGAAGAGAACTCGCTATAAAAGGTTAATTTAAAAAGGCGGCCGGTGAATGGCTGCCTTTCGCTCTTGGCAGGAGTTTTTTATCATCTTTTATTAATAGGACTGCAAGTAAACCCAGCTTGGATTTTCATATAGATATAAATGATCGTTGCTACTCTGCCTTCTTTGTCATGAAGGTTAACCTTAGGCCGCAGGCAATGAAGAAATTCCCGATCACAGCTGCACCGCGATCTGCCGCTATTTAAACACTTATCATGCGCTTTACAGCAGGCGTCTACGCCGTTAATGGGAGCCCCTGGTCCGCTGCAGCCAGGTCCACACCATCTGTAGCCTGGAAAAATACAAAAAGACGATCGTTTTCTCGACATCATTAACCCCTCTTTTAATTTATTTTTATATAAATATGTAAAATGAAGTAGAGGGGTGTGTTTGCATACCTAGAAAGAACTAATATTAAGAGAAATTAGGATAAAAAGCATAAATTCTTATAGTAGAATTAGGAATCAATAGATTCGAGAAGGGAGTTCCCTATGGACAAATATAAGTTTGTCCAAACTTACGTATATTGCCAAAGTCGTGAATAAGTAAAAAGATATTTTATTGAGAAACTTGCAGTAGGCTTTATATGACATCACCCGTATCATTTAAGCATTTGTACCCCTTAAAAATTAAAATGAATGGTATTTCCAACTATCTGGGTTATAAATTACGTTATATCCTTTATGACCATCTCTTGACTTTTGCTTCTATTTTATCTTTGAAGTTACTTAGACTTTCATGTAACAGAATTTCTCTTGAGTCTAAAATAAATGGCCTTTTTCTGTTTTAATTAAAGGGTAAAAAAAACCCCATCTGTAAACCAAATGAGGATTTTCTTCATGCTTACTTAGAGATAGTCTTAGTTAATCCTTTAGCTTGATAAAATCTTCATGCTTAAACACCATCGAGACTGCTGTACGTCCATCATCTTTACCACCTGACAGTGCTGCTACAATACCTTTTGCTTCTTCATCTGTATCACCTTCAATTGCTACACGGAGCATATTGTTGCCTGTGAAGGTAGGTTTGCCATCGTCTGTTTCGATCGCAGGCAATTTTAAAACTGCGCAGTGTCCTGCTGGTATAGTGACTTCTTTTCGGAATATTTCAATCTCTGGAGGAGTAGCAGGGTATAATGAAATGTCATTACAAACATGAACTGATACATCAACAGTCGAAGACTTGTCCGCAAGATTTTTAAAACCAATTAATAGAAACTCTACTGCCCCATCATCAGAACCATCAATTGATACGGGAACAAAAAATGGTCCTGATGTTAGTTTTTTTCCCATTTGTTATTTTCCCCCCCTTTGCTAATTGATAATATATTATATTCTGATAGATAAATGGTGAAATGGACAAACTGTTCAAGACTAATCGATCATTTTTCTAATTATTCATCAAAATTCAAAAGAGACTCACTACAAAATGCCAGTCTCTACTGAAGCAGGCTGATATTTTTTATGCGTCACCAGTGAAGGGAGCTTCTTTGATACCAGAATCTATTGCAGCCCTTGCTGCTTCTAAATCTAGGAAAATAGCAAAGAGTTGCCCACCTAGTGTATCACTTTCGGTTAGCGATAGGGCTTGTTCAATACTAACAATCGCATCATTGGTTCTATTCAGTGCAAGTATAGCTCGATTGTCTGATAGTTTAATAATTAGTTGGTATCTTGGGGAACTATAGGGTTAGCAGGTGCGATAGGATGAGGTGGTAGCTGTATACCTAAAGGTAGAGCTCGAATGCCAAACAAAGCTTCAGTTAAACTATCGATAGCATCTACATACGATTGTGGTTTAATCGGGTTAGGCGGTAGTCCTTGAAACTGAAGCTGTTGAATAATTCTTAATGCACTTCTAGTAAATCGAATGGCATGTCCTGTGCGATTATAGGCTAATCTTACGTGTGTATCTATATTAGATGACATTTCTTCCCTCCTTTCTAAACAAATTCGTTATAGTGTATGAAAGTAATTCCAAGCCCGTAAAAGACATGTGTTTAAATTTAATAAAATAGCTACTTTTGTTCATATATTTAAACAATAGGTATACCTAACAACTTCGTCTGGTCAAGTAACGGTTTCTTTTCCTTGTAAAGGGGAGAAGTGTCGAAAAGTATTTTATGGTGAGTTCAAGGACCTAGCGTATTTTCCTCTTAATTTACGTCATTTATAAAAAGCATCCACAGAATACGAAAAGACAAAAAAAATTTTCGTATATATGGGAAAAGTGTAAAAGCAAAAACCTAACCTTGTTTCAGCTTTTTTTCGTCGTTTAATTGTTTTGATATAATTTAGGCAGAAAGGGGAATAGGGGATATGAAACAGATTTATCTGGATTACAATGCAAGTACACCGGTAGCTCCAGAAGTAGTGGAGGAAATGAAGCCTTTTTTAACCGATTTCTATGGAAATCCTTCCGCCCTTCATTGGGCAGGCAGTCCCGTGAAGGAGAAATTGATGTTTGCAAGGAAGCAGGTAGCAAATCTACTTTCTTGTTCACCAGAGGAAGTGATTTTTACAAGCGGGGGAAGTGAAGCTAATAACCTGGCATTGAAGGGGTATTTTTTTAAAAATCAGCATAAGGGCAGACATATTATTACTTCTAAAATCGAGCATCCGGCTATTTTAAATCCTTTGAAATTTCTAGAACGATTGGGCGCCGAAATCACCATGGTGGATGTGGATCAGTATGGCATGGTTTCCCCCGAAGATATAGAAAATTCGATTAGGGAAGATACAATCCTCATTACCATTATGCATTCTAATAATGAAGTGGGGACCATCCAGCCAATTGATGAAATAGAGAAAATCGCCAGAAAATACGATATTGCCTTTCATACGGATGCCTCCCAATCGGCAGGCAAAGTCCCGTTAGAAGTCGATCAGATGAATGTGGATATGCTGACCATCGCAGGTCACAAACTATATGCACCAAAAGGGATTGGTGCTTTATATCTTCGGAAGGGGATAAAAGTAGAACCCCTTATCCATGGAGCAGGCCATGAGTTTGGCTTGCGGGCTGGTACAGAAAATACTTTGCTTGCAGTTGGATTGGGAAAAGCATGTGAACTGGCTCAGGAGTATGTATATGACACAAAGCTTGAGGAGTTAACGAATTACTTTTGGGAGCAATTAAGGGATGCGTTTGGAAGCGGTGTCGTTCTGAATGGGCATGAAAAAAGGCGATTGCCGAATACCCTGAATGTCAGTTTTATCAATCGGGTTGGTCAGGATATTTTAGCTGCCATCCCCTTGCTTGCAGCCTCTACAGGCTCGGCCTGCCATTCAGGAAAAGTAGAATTATCTCCTGTCCTTAGAGAAATGGGTGTTCCTGAACATATTGGAATGGGAGCTATCAGATTCAGCCTTGGCAGGTACACTGCCAAAGAGGATATTGATCAGGTGGTTACTTGGTTGAAAGATCAAATTTGAGGAAATGAGTCAGGGTTCTTTACATAATTTGATTCGGAATTCTTAAAGTGATTTTCTATAAAAGGGAAATAAATAGATATTCAGTAAAGGTATCAAGCTAATTTCGTGTAAAAGACTACCTTAACTACTATACTAAAGGAGAAATGAATGGAATGGAGGAATAGAGTATGCATATTGAAATGTGGACTGACTTTGCTTGACCATTTTGCTATATTGGCAAAAGGCATCTGGAAGATGCCATTAAACAGATTGACCATCCGATTGAAGTCACGTATCGATGCTTCGAGCTGGACCCAACAGCTGAACGGGATATAAAAGAAAATATGTATGAAAAGCTGTCCCAGAAATATGGGATGAGCATTGCACAGGCAAAAGCAAACACTCAAAACATGGTACAAATGGCTAAGAATGCTGGATTGGATTTTAACATGGATACAGTTGTTTTGACTAACACCTTCGACGCTCACCGTTTGGCGATGTTTGCGAAAACACACGGATTAATGAAAGAAATGACTGAACGTCTATTACGAGCTTATTTTACGGATTCTAAACATATTGGGGATCATGAAACATTAACGAAATTGGCGGCAGAAGTCGGGTTGGATCGTGATGCTGTAGAAAAAATGCTCGCGAGCGATGAGATGGCTGACGCTGTTCGGGCAGATGAGCAAACAGCCCAGCAGTATCGCATCACAGGTGTCCCATTCTTCCTTATTAATAAAAAATACGCTCTTACTGGTGCACAGCCAACCGAGGCAATTGTACAAGCACTGGAAAAAGTCATTGCAGAGGATGAAATCACCGTATTAAACAACCAAGATGGTGTGATCTGTGATGAAGATGGATGTGAAATTCCTAAAAAGTAGTACATAAGAGATTGATTGACTAAATTGCATGATTAACCTATTTAATAAGAACTAGTCTCACGTATCCCTTTAAGGAGGAAATCGGAGGCTGGTTCTTTTTATGTAAGGATTTTTAAAAGTGAATATTTAACGGATGGGTAATAGAATGAATCTGCAGGACTGTCACAATCGTAATCATTAAACTTGAGAACGTTCTTCGTAGCTTTTTTCCCATTTTCGCAAGATGAGCCACGCAATTAAGCAAATGACGATTAATACACTTTCCAATGAAAAAATATACCATGGATAGGGACCCAGCACATCAAATAAACTTGGGCTTTTCGGTTTGTGGCGCAAAAACCAATAATTCCCGTCGGCCTGCTTATTAATGAACAAGATCACTGGCAACATCAGATTAATAAAGACCATTAGTTTTATGAAAGATCGGAATGTTGGGTAATACCCTTTTGCCCACGTAAAATACAAGGTTACCCAAACAACCATTAAATGCGCATAGAAAAAGTGAAAAAATCGAAAATGAGGAAAATCGTATGTTAAAGCAGGGGTTATGATTGCTTGTGGAACACCCAATATTGCAATAAAAAAAACCAATTCAAAGAATATTTTTTTCCTGGTGAATAGCAAAATGATACATAATAGGAGGGCGATATTGCACAATTCCATAGGCAAAGAACGGCCTGTTTTCCAGACTCCATGCGCCAACATCCATATGTGATTCATGATTTCAATCGATATTAAAGAAAAGGCTGATCCTATTTCAGTTCTTCTCCATTTCGGATCATTCAATTTTTTTCGATATAGGAAAATAAAGACTGAAATAAGAACAAAAATAGCCAATATCATTAAATGACTTTCAGAAAACAGTTCAAAATTGAAAGATTTGTGACTGTGGCCAAACCACTCCATTATTTCCAACCCCTAGTTTGTTATAGAGCAAACATAAGTTGTGCTTTTCATGAGATTTTTATACGGCTAGTCCGTTTTTTCTTTCTATATCTCCGATTACGAATTTCTTTTAAATAAGGTATACATATAAAGATTAAACAATAGAAAAACTAGGTAGAGAGAAAAGAAAAACGTACAATCAATTTGTGCTAAAAGGGATGAATGGATATATGGCGTCTAACCGTCTTGACCAATTTGATAAAATAGTAAAAATGGGTAAAGAGGGGCAAATGGCTCTAAACGATTATTGGATTGATTTTGCGCTTTATACTTCCTTTGAATATTGGTTAATGGTTTCATTCCTTATTGTGCCACTTATTTATTTATTTTTTAAAATTGATAAAAGCAAGATTTTTTTTATGGGTTTTTATGGCTACAGCATACATATCTTTTTCGGCTATATTGATTTGTTTGGAAGGAATTCAGGCTTATGGAACTACCCATTTCCGGTTATTCCAATGTTACCAGGGCTATCCATTGATTCGAGCTTAATTCCTGTTACGTTTATGCTCGTTTACCAATGGACATTAAATTATAAAAAAAATTACTACGTGTATACGATTATGACTTCAGCCATTTTGTCATTTATTTTCAAACCCTTGCTTGTTGCCCTTGGACTTTTTAAAATGTATGGAAATATAAACTATTTCCATCTGTTTGTCTGTTATTTAATCGTAATCATGATAGCTAAATTCATTACAAATGTTTTCTTATGGACAGAAAGAAGATATAACAATCCAAAAAACCACTAGAAACCTATAACTCCTTAAAAGATAAAATATTCTATATATAAATTGTGGGTTTCGAAAAATGAAAAGATTTATTTGCAGATAGAGAAATTTTATAAAACCTTCGGGCAGCCACAACTGCCTCCAAAGGTTTTATATTTCCTTTTAAGCCAAATTATAGGTAAGTCGAACAGCCCCAGCATCAAATGATAATTTGGTAAACAATTAGGGGGCTTATGGTTAAGACAATGGCTTGATATAGTACCTTTTATCAATAGAATGACAAAAGAGGGCGAAACCTTTATGGTTCCATACAAAAATAAATGGTTAGAATTAGTTGAATTAAATCAAAGTGATGTTTTAGGTTTAATGAAGTTGTCAGCATCAGTTGGGTGGGATTATGACGAACATGAAATTGGTACGGTTTTGTCATCCGGGAAAATATTCGGGCATAAAAATGCTCAAGGGAAAATTGTGTCAAGTGCTGCTAGTATCCCTTATGACACTCATTTAGCTTCAATTGGAATGGTTATCGTTCATGAAGAATATAGAGGTTTGGGGTTGGGAAAAGAGGTTACTCAGAAATGTGTAAACAATATTTCTAAAACCAGCTCGATTATGTTAATTGCAACAAAAGAAGGAAAGCCCTTGTATGAAAAAATGGGCTTTAAAACTGTCGATTTTGTCCACAAATATCTTTGTGATCGCTTTACAGCGAAAAATACAGTATGCCCGAGTGATATTGCCATCGAAAACTTTAATGATAGTAATCTTCGGGCAATCCTTGAAATAGACCAGGCTGCCTATGGAGACAAACGTAGCCTTTTTCTTCGTAATAGGATCAAGCAATCAAATCAATGTGTTGTAGTAAAAGATGATAGGGAAAAAATAATTGGATATGGACTATCTATCTTAGGACCAATCAATCTACTATTGGGACCTATTGCAGCACCAGATTCAAAGACAGCAGCCCTCATACTCCATCGATTAGCTGTTAATTATCCAGGCAAGTTAAGAATTGATATTCCATCAGGGAATGATGAGCTTATGTTTTTCCTGGAGCAAAGCGGATTTGTAAAGGTAAATAAACCTCCAATAATGGTATTGAATACATCAAACATGCCAGCTAGAAACAATACTTTATTCGCTATTGCTTCTCAAGCGTTTGGGTAGTTAAATGAAGTTAAGGGAAGATATGCTATCTCATTTGAAGAGAGTGGTAGAGTATGAAATTCCAACAATCGGATTTCACTGATGAGCTTAAGGAAAAGATTATAGATACCGAATTGGCATTAAAGAAACATGTTGAAAAATTGGTAAATGAGAATCGATCTGTTTTTGCTAACAAAAATTTAATTCTTGATGCTGGTTTCGATAAAGGGGGCAGCGGCAATCCTTTTATGCCTGGGTACGGTTCCTCTGTTTCAATAGGAATTGCTGATGAAAATGATGAGCTTATTGATTTTCATATTATGAAAATATGGGAATGCCAGCGTATTTTCTTGGGACTACCCGTTTCAAAAAAATTTCCTGGCAGCAAAGTGGTCGGTGAATTCCTTGATGAGACTTATGAAGAAGTTAAGGAAGAATTTAAGGAGTACATTGATGAATTTTTAATGGGGTAACAAAAGATTGATTTGTAAAATGATTCGGCCATTTGCCATTGATTTTGATGGTAAAAAGGACTTCATAAAGAGTCTGAAGGACCTTTTGAATCATTTTACAGGTAAAACGGCCATCATCCGGCTCATGAAGGCCAAATGCCAATAAATTTAATAGTTAAAAGGACTTCATAAAGAGTTTGAAGGACAGTTTGCGACAATTTTACCGGTAAAACGGCCATCATCCGGCTCATGAAGGCCCAATGCCAATAAATTTAATAGTTAAAAGGACTTCATAAAGAGTTTGAAGGACAGTTCGCGACAATTTTACAGGTAAAACGGCCTTCATCCGGCTCATGAAGGCCCAATGCCAATAAATTTAATAGTTAAAAGGACTTCATAAAGAGTTTGAAGGACAGTTCGCGACAATTTTACCGGTAAAACGGCCTTCATTAGGCACTTGAAGGCCAAATGCCATTTATTTATATAATAAAAGTCCCTTATAAGGGGACTGAAGGACATTTCTTAAACTTATCCGGGTAAAAAGGTCTTCATAGGCCTCCATGGGGCATTGGTCGAGGAAGCAGGCTGAAACTAACAAGGGCGATGTGATAGCCACATCTAAAGGTGAAGAAGGTCATATGTCTGTAAACAATAACACGGATGAGGTTCAGTCTGTCATTCGAAAATCGTACACATTTTTCAAATCTGCAGTTATTTACATCAAGCTATTGTTCATCTACAGGCATCATATCGGCAATTTGAAGAATATCACCCGAAAAAATGCAGTAAAAGTCTGTAACAGCATTGTGCAGTTTGGTATTCGTTATTAAAAATCCATCATAGCCTTGGCTCATAAGATCATTACGAAATGCTGCATTCGCTTCCTCTTTATTTAAAAGAATGGCCTTATCTTTCCAGGTAAGGTTTCTTTTTTTTGTCCCTAAATAATCGCAGTATTTGTCCCGTTCCTGCATAAACATATCATAAGATTCGTATTCCTTAAGGTTTGGTTCATCCATATATATTTTATAAATAAAGCCGCGGACGGGCCTGTCATATTGAACGACTTTAGGTTCGCCATCCTCCCAAAACTCCGTTTCCGATTTTTCGATCACGGTCTCCGTTCCAATAGCAAAAGGTTTTGCCGCATTCACCTCTGAAGTAAACCAAAATCCAATCGTATCGATCCCATTGCTTAAATTTTGGACAACCGTTTCTTTCGTAAACTCTTCAAGTTTTCTTATAGACCCATGATAAACAATCATATGCATACCTCCCATCATTAGGTTAACCAGATATGCGGTATTCAATTATGAAATGGGCGGGATTGATCATTTCGTTCATGCATTTTTTGGCAGTTTGTTTTATTTATTTTATGAATTATTATTATCTGGAATTGAACGAAAGGAGCCAATTTTTATGGGGAACATCATTAGCCAATTAAGGACCAATGAGCGATTCTATACTTATATATTAGTGGGAACTGTCGTTTGCTTAATCCTTTCTGTCATCGTTATGGCTTTTTCAAGAACTTTAAGTATCTGGTTAGTTGGTTTTTTCTTTACACTTACTGTTTATCTTTATTATTTTTTGGGGGTAAATCCTTATTTTAAGGGAATGGTATTTTCCATCTTACCGGTTTTGATGTCTGTCGTTATTTTAGAATTAATCACCTGCTTGCCTATCCCTGAAAAATGGGAATGGCTGCTTGAAGGCAATAGCAGAGGGCGTGGGGGTGCGACTGAAGCAGTCTTTGCTTTAATCCTATTTTTAGTTATTAAAATAACGGGTGTTAAGCCTTTTAAACATAGAATTGATGAGTAAGTTCTTATTTTCTTTTTGTTATGTTAAAGCCCATTCTTCATTTTTGCACTCTGTTAATTGGAGCGGATAATAATAAAAGTTATTTTGCGTTTCATTCGAATGTGACATGCGGTTATTTTCATACATTTTATAAAAGGAATTTGTTTTTTGATTAGATAAAAAATACCGATTTACAGTACAATGCACCTGCTGGGAACTCCAAGAAAATGAGGTGAGGACAGAAACCAAACAGGAGGGGCTATGTATGAAATTTACCATAGAGTATATCCCGCTGAACAAAATCAAGCCGGATTTATCGCTGAAAATTACAGAGCGTCTTAAGAGGCTCCAGAGATTAATGTGGGACTGTATGTTTGTTTTGGTGGTCAAAAAGAATCGGAAGGATGATACCTACATTATTGTTAGCGGGCAAGAACGATTGGATTCCCTGAAGAAACACACCAAAAACATTTATGCACCATGCATCGTTGATAAAAGTGATTCTACCGGAATCCTATCGTGGCTTTATCGATTACGGAACAAACAGCCTCTGGATGACTTCCCCTTAATGCCTGCCAGCTGGTCAATCGCCCGTTCCTTTTTGAAACAAGAGCATCGTTTTAAAAACCTTTCCAGGTCTGAACAAATAAGAGTGCTGCGCATCGCTGCACGTTACAAAAAAACGGTGATTTTCGCGATGAGAAATACTGTGGATGAAATGCTAAGAGATCAAAAATAACTCTGCCCCCTTTAAAGATTGATGTAAATAAAATAAAGTTTAAACAGTCCCAAGCAAGAGATTCGTTTTAAGCAAAAAAAGCTGCCGATTTTGGCAGCTTTTTTCGGAGCTAAAAGCCCATCTTTTAATAGGCTAAATAAACCAACGTACATTCTCAACACATAGGCATATGATGCTTTAGAAACCTGTGAAGGGAATGACTAACATGTACTATGATCCTAAAGCGAATTCCTATCCATATTACCCCCATGTAAACACACAAATGTATTACACAGACAATAGGTTCAGAAACCAACAAGAAAATCATCAGCAAGTATGTGAAGCGATACTTGGAGCCATAAAAAGAGAAGCTTCAGCAATTGAGCTATACAGACTGTTAGCAAATGAAGCGCCAAACCAACAGCATAGAAATGATATTCTCCATGCTTTAGAAGGAAAAAAAGCTCATTTGTCACAATTTACGAATCTTTATATGAGCCTAACTGGAACTCAGCCAGTGTATCAAATCGATCAAGTTCCATTTCAAGACTATAGAGATGGCTTACAAAAAGCTTATATAACTGAAGTGGAAGGTTATAAAGAATATCAAAAGTGTTGTTTACTTACTCAACATCCACAAATTCAGAATGTATTTTTATGGGCTTTGAATGGTGAACAAGAGAATGCGGTACGATTTGGTTCTTTAAATGAGGAAGTTTCAAATCGAGTAACGGATTATGGACCAGGACCTTTTGTCGTGGATATTGAGGAAGCTACTACAAAAAATAATACCTTTCGTACCGCATTATGGACAGGGACACATTTGCAGCTGACCTTGATGAGTATCGGTGTTGGCGAGGATATCGGATTAGAAATTCATCCTGAACTTGATCAATTCTTGCGTATTGAAGAAGGCCAGGGAATTGTTCAAATGGGGGATAGCAAGGATCGATTAGATTTTGAAGAGAAAGTCTCTGAAGACTTTGCGATCGTCATCCCTGCTGGCAAATGGCACAATCTAATCAATTCGGGATATCAGCCGCTTAAACTCTACTCAATCTATGCACCGCCTCAGCATCCATTTGGAACCGTTCATAAAACAAAAGCGGAAGCCATGGCTGCTGAGGAAGAACAGCAATAAATAAATTGGCTCTGTTAAGCTTATTGTTGTTTTTTAGCACCCTGTTGATTGGAGCGGAAGGTACGAACTCCTCGAAAATGCATTCGCATTTTCTTCGTGCGGTGTTTATTCGAGGATGCTTATTCAACGTCCTGCGGGAGTGCGGATCAAAGGGAGACCCCGCAGGAGCAAAGCAACGAGGAGCGTCGGACCGCCCGCGGAAAGGGAGTGCCTCGTGCTGAAATCAACAGGTAAATTTAACAGAGCCAATAAATTAAAAAGGGTATGAGACAACAGTGGAAATTTTCCACACTTTTGTCTCATCCTTATTTTGTTACCAACATAATTTAACAGTGAAATCTTTCCAACAAGGATACATACACTAAACTTTCAAACTTCTCCGCTTGTTTATAAAAATAATAAGGTATCATTCAGAGTAGTAATGTATAATACGGCATTTAACACTAAGTGGAGGTAAAAGGATGTTAGCAAGTATAGGGGTACCAGGGATCATTCTATTAATAGTATTAGCTTTAATAATTGGCGGACTATTTTTGTTGTCCAGGATTTTTAGGAAGTAAGTTGAAAAATTATCATGATGTAGATAACGGAGGCAAGAGGTGTAAATCTGGAGCGGGCCGGCTAAGGAATTTTTAGGGTCTTTTGCAAAGAAAGCTAGACTTTTATTTATCCTTTGAATGGAGATGTCTAGGTATCTCTGGTTCTACTCTCGATGATTTATAAAAGAATAGGAAGCAGCCTTAAAGCATCCTTCTGAGAAATAGAATTCATAAGAGGTATCAGGCCGCCCAAAAAGCTATTGGAAAAGTATAAAAAAACGAGTATATGCACAAGAACAAAACAAGCCCTTCTTTTACAAAAAACGGACAATCTTTTGGAATACTTGGTCACGAATATCGGGTTTTTCATTAAACAATTGATGCCTTCCGTTTTTAATAAGGCTAACATGTAAGTTGTTGAATTTTTCCTCAATAAAATTTAGATTATACTTCCACTCTACAGTCTTGTCTTCTGTCCCTTGGATAAGCAGTGTTTCTTTATTAGACGCGGTATAGGTTTGAATTTCCTTGTTCCAATGGATGAGTGAACTTAACCACTCAGTGGGAATGGCTTTTGGCTGCAAAGGATCTTTTTTTATGAAGTTGACAAATTGTTTATCTGAGGAATTGTCGCGAAAATTCCTGTGAATCTCTTTAATGAATGGAAATGGCCTCATAAGATAAAAACCCATTTTTGAAAAAAACCATAGGTTCGATCTAACCAAAGGAGCAATCAGTATAATTTTGTTAAAATTTGTTTCCTTCTGCTTTAAAACATAATTGATCAAAATAGCCCCACCTGTACTATGCCCAATCCCATAAAAAGGACCGGATATTTCTTGCTGTGTTTTGTTCATTAACTTTTCAAGGGTTACTACATAATCGGAAAAACTTTTAACAGAGGCAATTTCTCCTTCAGACAGGCCATGGCCTTGTAAATCATAGCTGATGACCCGGTATTTATGGTCGTTTAAATGTTGGATGATATTTTTTAAAATTCCTACATGATCCAAGTAACCATGCAACAATATAATCGTCCCAATACTTGTCTCCGGCGAAAACATTTGCACCATAATTTGCGTCCCATTAATATCTATTTTTCCAAAATGATAATCGATGTTTTTTAAATGAAAATCGTAATAATTCAGGTAATCCTGTAAGTCAGGGGTTAAGTTAACAGCTTTTTTGAAATTAATTTTTTGGTCCGTACCGGCTAATCTTTTTAGAACCTTTTGTATGTCTCTTTCTTTGGTCATAGCTATTATCCTTCCGTCGAAATCTCAAGGATTAGTATACCTATATTCAATTAAATTATGATGGAGGTATAAAGCGGAAATATAGATTGCTGGTTGATTTCATATTGATACTTGTATGATAGATCATGTTTTACGAGAGGGGGGCCAACCATCCATAACCTTAACCCTCAGAGCGATACTGAGCGTTTTTGAGTTCATTCATATGCGATTTTTACTGTGAATCCATCGGAACTGCATACACCAATGCGGTTCCCTTATTTTTATACTACTGTTAAATTTGCCTGTTGATTTCAGCACGAGGCACTCCCTTTCCGCGGGCGGTCCGACGCTCCTCGTCGCTTTGCTCCTGCGGGGTCTCCCTTTGATCCGCACTCCCGCAGGACGTTGAATAAGCATCCTCGGATAAACACCTCGTCGTAAGAAAATGCGAATGCATTTTCGAGGAGTTCGTGTCTTCCGCTCCAATCAACAGGGTGCTAAAAAACAATAATAAGCTTTAACAAAAGCCTTATATTAAAATTATGTAACATTGCCAAATCTCTAAAATGTATAATATCCACTATTTTTGGGCACTACTCGAAGTAATCATTTTTTTTTAGAGGGTGCTATTATTTGAAAAAAGAAAACAAAAATTTATTTATAGCTGGCTTTATTCTTGGATTGGGGTTATTAGGGGCAATAGATGGGATATTATTTCATCAGCTTCTGCAATGGCACCATATGATCTTAAGTCCTAATCTTCAGCTTGAGATTTTTACAGATGGGCTATTTACTGCGTTATTTTCTGCTAAGCTGATTTGGGGCGGGGTGAAAATTTTTCAAGATGCCAGAAAAAATCAACTCGGAGATAGCTGGAAGATTTTTCTCGGCAGTATTTTTATAGGCGGCGGTACATTCAATCTCGTGGAAGGGATTGTGGATCATCATATTCTCCAGGTTCATCGTGTTAAACCATTAGCTGAAAATCCTATGTTATATGATTTAGCTTTTTTAGCGATTGGCCTTTTGCTTGTTATCATTGGTTATATGATCAAGCGCATGGAAAAAACAACATAATTGAAATTTTAGAGTGAGGTTTTAAATGGAAAGGTTAAGGAGTTTTTTATTTTTCTTCGTACTTTTTTTAGGATTCTTTTTTTATTTTACAAGCCAAAATCCACACAATCACGCAGATGCTACAAAGAATCATATGGACCATGGAGATGTGGGAATTCCACAAGGTTATGAAGTTCCAGATGTAAACATAATCGTGACGGAAGACCGCTCGGGCACATGGCTGCTGAAAGTTCAGCTGGATCATTTTACATTTGCACCTGAAAACGCAGGATTGAACGAACAAAGCTATAATGAAGGCCATGCTCACTTATATATAAATGGTGAAAAAATCAATCGTTTATACGGAGAATATTATCATTTAGGTTCTTTGAAGGAAGGAAAAAATGAAATAAAAGTTACTCTCCATTCAAACAATCATGGAGATTTAGTATACAAAGGGAAACCAATCCAAAGCAGCATGATTGTAGAAGTATCTGCTTAGATTGAACCATCTGTTTATTTTAATAAGATATAGAAAAAGGACTGCAAGGGTCCTTTTTCTATTGGGGTTATACTATTTTTGGTAAGCTTCAAATTCCTCACGCTTTAGTTCTTCTCCATTTTTTCCTTCAAACCGCAAGCCCCAGCCAGTTAATGCTGCAATCAGCATGACCAGAAGGAGAAACCATCCCTGAAAGACAAAAGGGAAGACTTCGGTTGGTCCTACGATGGGGAGGAAGCCGAATTGCTGGGCAGCACCTTTAATAGTAGCCCATGCAAGCAATACGCCTCCGCTCCAGGGGAAGATATAACCTAATGATGAGGAAACCGTATCAAGGAAATTGGCCCGACGATAGGGATGGATATGAAATTCCTTGCCAAGCTGGCGGACAAAAGGCCCGGCTGTAATTTCTGCTGCCGTGTTAATGGTAATGAACACATTAAGGAAAGCGACAATTCCGAATATGGACAGCTCTGCTCTTCTGACAACTCCGTTAATGATTTTTAAAAAGAAGCTTTTTATTCTCTCCATGGTTCCGGCAAGCTCCATAATATGTGCAGCTGCGAGGATAAATAAAATCAGGATGGCCATATTAAAATATCCGCCGATCCCGCTCATTAAGGCTCCGCCTACAACGGGGTTCCCCAGTTCATCCCGAGAAAAATTAAGAACCGTTGTTAATGAAGTTCCTGTCAGGAAAATAACCGCGATCGATGCAACGATTCCCCATGTTAAAGTAGTTACTAAATGACGTCCCATGAGAGCTAATGTCAGGACCAGAATAAACGGAATTAACATAAATAATCCGATAGGTGAAACTTGCTCCTCCAGCTGTGAAATGACTGCAGGATTTTCAACACCTGCTTTGCCGCCGCCAAAAATAATAAACATAATAAAAGCAGGAATGGCTGCAGCCAGTGAATATTTTATTCTCGAACGGACGACCCCTGGTACATCCGCTTCCTGAGTCGTGGCAGAAACGATCGTGGTATCGGAAACAGGTGCCAGATTGTCCCCGAAAACAGCACCGCTTAATATCGCAGCAAGCAGTACAACAGGGTCAGCCCCTAAAATAATCCCGGCAGGATACATGAGAATCCCGAACGTGGCGACTGTGCCATATCCGGTCCCAACTGCTGTTGAAAACAGGCCTGCAAGTAGGAATGTAACGCCAACCAGTAACCCGCCTTTTAAATTCGTAACAAATCCAAACCAGATCAGACCCTCTACAAGTCCTCCAGCTGCAAGCAGTTTCGCAAACATTCCGGCCCAAAACCAGGCGATAACAGAAATGACGCCAATCGGCTGAGCCATTCCAGTAATCAGAGCCTGGGCATAATCCCGCCACTTGGATTTCACAAAGAATAAGCCAAATGCAATCCCCATTACCATTCCCAACACAAGGGCTTCTTCCGTAACCAGCTTTAACACACTTAAAACAATGGCCCAAATGATAAAAAATACAAGAGGGAGTGTCGACGTAAAGGCTCCTCCATAAAATTCAAGCCGGTCGACTTCCATTTCTCCAACGGCCTCTGTTACAGCTGCTTCCTGCTCTTGCATTTGTTTGTCGTTATCCATAGCGTTTCCTCCTTTTAAAAACAGACCACATCTTGCATTAGGTTTTCACATATGGAGGGAAATGATTCTTAAGCCGTTCTACACGAAAAGGCATTAAGCTTCCAGCAATCTCGCCTCAATCATTCATACAAATTGTTTCCTATTTAATGGGTCATACTATCAATAACTGAAATAGGAGGCGATAGCTTATGTTTAGGAAAAAGGCAGGCGACGCCATGATGGATATGTTAATTGAATGGGGTGTTGACCACATTTACGGAATGCCTGGGGATTCGATAAATTCATTAATTGAATCTATTCGGAAAAGGAAGGAGCAGCTTAATTTTGTTCAAGTACGGCATGAGGAAGCAGGAGCATTAGCAGCCGCTTCCTATGCAAAATTAACAGGAAAGCTGGGAGTTTGTATGGGGATTGCAGGTCCCGGCGCCATTCATTTATTAAATGGCCTATATGATGCAAAGCTTGACAAAGTACCCGTATTAGCCATTGCGGGACAGGTAGAGACAGATTTAATGGGCTCTGATTTTTTTCAGGAGGTTGATCTGGCAAACCTTTTTAAAGATGTAGCTGTTTACAGCCAAACCGTGATGTCAGCAGAGCAGCTGCCGACGGTTGTCAATCAGGCGGTTCGGGCTGCCTATGATAAGAAAGGCGTATCAGTGTTGATTATCCCTGATGATATCCCTAAAATGGAAATTGAGCGAGGTGCCCGTGTAACCAGTTCGACCTTGGTTCAGTCCGATCAAATTCCACAGCAACAGGATATACAGCAGGCAGAGAAACTTTTAAATAAGGCGGAAAAACCGATCATATTAGCTGGAAAAGGAGCGAAAGGGGCACGTGACTCTTTGATTCGTTTAGCAGAGAAATTAAACGCGCCAATTGTCCTGACTTTGCCTGGTAAAGGCATCGTTCCGGATGACCATCCTCTTAGCCTTGGAGGTCTTGGATTGCTTGGAACCAAGCCAGCAACCCTTGCGATGGAAGAGGCGGATACGTTAATCATGGTCGGTACCTCTTTCCCGTTTACTGGATTCCTGCCTGAAAATGCAAAGACTATCCATATTGATAAAGATCCCTCCCAAATCGGCAAGCGTTATCCGGTTGATGTCGGTTTAGCCGGTGATTCTGAACTGACACTCAGCATGCTTACGGGTTTGATTCAAACACCTAATGATGGAGCATTTCTTCAAAAATACCAGAGCCAAATGAATGACTGGTGGACCAGATTGAAAGAGCAGGAGGCGGATAACTCCGTTCCAATTAAACCGCAGCGTGTGATAGGGGCTCTGCAGCAAGTTGCAGCGGATGATGCCATTCTTTCCGTGGATGTTGGGAATGTAACCGTTTGGATGGCAAGGCATTTTAAAATGAGGAATCAAAAATTTATCACTTCCGGCTGGCTGGCCACATTAGGCTGCGGATTACCTGGCGCCATCGCTGGCCGGATTGCTTACCCGCATAAGCAGGTATTTGCCATTTGCGGGGATGGCGGATTTCAAATGATGATGAATGACTTTGTGACAGCGGTGAAATACGACCTTCCAATGGTATGTATTGTTTTTAACAACCACAAAATAGCTATGATTAAATTTGAACAAGAAGTGATGGGGAATGCAGAGTTCGGCACCAATCTCCAAAATCCGGATTTTGCCCGTTATGCAGACATTTGCGGAGGAATTGGATACAGGGTCGAGCACCCTGATGACATCCTGCCGGCTTTAGAAAAAGCGGTCTCCGGGCGGAAGCCATGTATTATAGATGTTGTGGTGGATGCCAATGAAGCGCCATTACCGGCAAAAATCACTTTCGCCCAAATGACAGGATATGCCCGGCATATGGTGAAGGAATTGTTCCAGGAAGGTACCATCCATAAGCCGCCTCTCTAAAAATGGGTATATAAAATAAAAAACGTAAACGCTCAGAGAAATTCTCTCTGAGCGTTTTTGTGTGGATTTAGGAGATTTGAGAGATTAGAAACATTCATCTCAAAACTAGACGATAGGCAAACTGTACAATTTTATAAAAAGTTGTAATTATTTTGTCCAAATGAAAATTCCGAAATATTATAGTAGTAAAGGGGGTGATTGTATGTTGGGATCTAGAAGACATGATTGTAATGATGTACGCCCTGATAGAGAAGGGAATTGCGAAGGCTGTGCCTGCAGCATTTTAAGGAATGCTGAAAGAGGTGATATGTTTTTGCTTTTGCTGAAAGGAACTGCTGAATTCCTGGCGTTAGGACCTGGCGCAAGTCCACAGCCAACTGAATTTAAATTTGTAAGGTTCAACCGTGAAACATGTTGTGCAACCTTTACATTTACAGAGCAAGGACCGCCAAGAACCCTTGACTTTATAGTTGATTGCCGCTGCATATGCGCTCTTTCCCCAGTATCTGATTAACAATAATATAGCTGGGAATCCAATAGTGAAAAAAGGCCTTCCATAGGGCCTTTTTTGATTTAACCTATTGACTTGGAACAATAGACCAATAATAGGATTATTGTGCATTCATCCAGTATGAACTCCATTTTGACTGTATAATGTTACAGACCTGGATTGTACTTGTTTTCATTCTGCATATTCGATGCTATAATTTTATTTTGGTTATCGAAAGGAATGTTATACATGAAAAATGTTTTGTTGTTTTTAATTCAAATATTTTTGCTTTGGGCCATTTACCAATTTTCTAGTTTCATAGTGGGCAACCTTGATTTTCCTATACCAGCCAGTGTGCTGGGGATGATCCTTTTATATATCCTTTTATCAAGCGGAATTATTCAGATTCGGTACATCGAGAAGAGTGCGTCTTTTTTAATCAGACATCTTGCCTTGTTTTTCGTCCCGTTTGCGGTAGGCTTAATGAATTATGCAGGACTTATCAAAACGACCGGAATGCAATTGCTGCTTATGATTGCAGGCAGTACCATTATAGGTTTACTGATCACAGCCGGATTGACTCAATCCTTATCAAGAAGGGAAAAGGAACGAACACATCATGAACAGTCTCATTCTCACTCTCATTAGTATTGTTCTTACAATTACTGTATATTTTGGGGCTACAGCTCTATCACGGCGTGTGGTATCGCCATTCACAACACCTATATTGACCGCAACGATTGTTATGATTGTCATTCTTAGCTCATTCGATATCAGCTATGAGCAATATTCCTCTGCCAAGGAATGGATAACATCTTTATTGGGTCCAGCTACGGTTGCCCTGGCAGTCCCTTTATATAAAAATAGAGAGATCATAATGGAAAAATTAATGCCTGCTGTATTTGGGCTGGTCATTGGAACACTTTCTACTATTCTTTCAGCTGTTTGGATTTCAAAAACTCTAGGGTTGTCTGATACCATCCAGGCGACATCTGCTGTTAAAGCAGTCACAACCCCTGTGGCCATTGAAGCGGTCGTCCTAATCGGCGGGGATCCTGCGCTTGCAGCAGCTTTTGTTATCACCTCTGGCATATTTGGAGCTGTTTTTGGGCCAGCTCTTTTAACCGTTACGAACATTTCTGATCCGTTTTCACGAGGACTTGGGATCGGAACCGTTTCACATGGGATCGGCACAAGCCAGGCAGTGGCGGAAGGGCCGGTTACAGGTGCTGTTTCAAGCGTTGCGATGGGGGCTTCGGCCATTATTACCTCTATCATACTTCCTTGGGTTTATCCGCTGATACAATTATAAAGTTGCGCAATCCTTTGAGTGGGATTGCGTTTTTTTATGAAAGGAATGCATTTCAACTATGTACTTGCCTTTGTGTAAGCAATTTCTTTATTAATTTGAGCGTAATAGGCGTCATAAAGACATACTTGATCGAGTTTTTGCGCGAATATTTGTATGGATCGGGATATATCGGTCACTTTCCCATGTTTATCGGTCAGTTTTTCAATATATCGGTCAGATTCAAATTTTATCGGTCACTTTTTGGATATATCGGTCACTTTTTCGATATATCGGTCACTTCGCGCCATATCAACATTCCTGCATTTCTATAGTGATAATAGGGTGTAAAAAAGAGTTGAATTTTTATTTCGGATAAGTGCAGAACCGGAAACTGATCACTCTCCTTCTCAAACCATTAAATTTATTTATGTGATAATATTAAAGGAAAAAAGCTGCAGAGGTGTTAAATTAAAAATGGAAACCATATCACCAAAAGAATTAATGGGAAAAATAAAGGGAAGTAAAGAAGTCTATATTCTTGATGTACGAGCGGAAGAAAAATACGAGGAAGACCATATTCGAGATAACAATGTTCAGAGTGTAAACATATCTAAAACGAAAATTTTTAACCTCGATGAAACTGATGCTGAATCCTTATCTGTTTTGCCTAAAAACAAAGAGATTATTGTCACATGTACAACGGGGAATTCTGCAAGAAAATGCGCAGCTATCTTGGCTGGAAAAGAATATAACGTAACATTGCTTGATGGCGGGATTACTGCTTGGAAGGATTATCTTGCAGAAAAGTAATCATTTTTAAACTTCGTTATATCATTTTGGACGAATGTCGAGTATTACGTTATAAAAGGGTTAACGGAATTTATGATTGATGCCGATGGGGGGGAGACTGGATTGCTGAAGTGAATAAAAAATTGCCGGTTCAATTGCCATTACGTACAAATAGCCTTTTTATAAAATATTTTTTAGCAAATAAAAAAGGACTCTATAATAGAGTCCTTCGTCATTACGCTTTGTTAACGTTAGTAGCTTGAAGTCCACGTTGACCTTGCTCAGTGTCAAATGTAACTTTTTGGCCTTCGTCTAAAGATTTAAATCCTTCGCCTTGGATAGCTGAGAAATGTACGAATACGTCTTCTCCACCTTCAACTTCGATGAAACCAAAACCTTTTTCTGCGTTAAACCATTTTACTGTACCTGTTTGCATGTGTGTTTCCTCCTGCGTGGATCTATTCCACATTTTAATACTATAATTGCTCAATTAGATATCAAAGGCGAAAAGTTTAAACACTTATTCTTTGACAGAACAAAAATAATTCTTCTTAAGAATAACAGCTAAAGTTTGGAAAAGCAAATAATATTAGGGATTTTTTTTTACTTCAAAAAGAACAAAAGCTTTTTTAGGCTAAGGTTCTGATTTCTTCTTCTCAAAAAGATTAAAATCTATAGGTGAAAATTCCCTTTGGGTTTGGAGCCCCAGAGTCTATAGATGAATTACATCACACGTTTCGTGAAAAATGGAAGCTCATTAGCTAAGCTTTAAGTTATTTGGGTTGAGTTACCAGTTTTTCTTTATAATGAGCAGCTTGCCAAGAATGATTTGGTAAGGCTTTTTTATTACACTTTTTACAGCAGTGAAACCATAAGCAATTAAAAATATTTATCAGGAAAAGGTAGTTGTCTTTATTTAAATGGGATGGCTCGTTACTTTGGCAGAATAAAAATAAAATTAAGAGTATGTTGTCCGGTATAAGTTTAAAGACCAAATGGTTGGAGATAATGTACATACTGTCATCTATGGTGATTTTAGGAGGAAATATGAAATTATCGAGCGAACAGTTTCATAACGGTTATTTAGCATTTGCCTTTATTAGGGGCATAAATTTAGTAATTGAAAACGATATAAGAAAATTATTGAAAAATTACGAATTATCGTTTCCTGCCTTTCGTATTTTATGGATTTTACATTTTGATTCAAACCACATAAATATGTCCGATCTTTCGTACCTGGCTCAAACAAATATTTCCAATGTTTTCCGGCAATTAACGAAGCTAAAAGAAGAAGGGTTAGTCATTATTGAAAATGGCCATGATGCCCGAACAAAAGAAGTATGTTTAACGGAAGGCGGCCGGAAGCTTGTCCAGGAATTTATAGAAGAGAATACTACAAACTCAAACTTACAGATTGTCGAATCAATCGCCAAAATCTCAAAAGAGGATTTTTCGAAGTTTATTGAAGTTTTTACTTTGTTAAGTGATGAATTACTAGGAAAACAATACGGTGACTTTCTAACCAAATCTTCAAATGCCATATTAAATAAATCAATCCATACACCTTAGATGGTAATTTGCTGTCATTTCCAGCCGGTAAAAACAGGGTCATCTGAACCTTGTGTCTATCGGCTTTTTTACATTTTTCTTTTTAGAAAGCTTACATTGTGCGGAATAGGTAGGCGTGAAAAACCGAGGCTCATATTTCTTTTCTAAATGTTTGCATTCGCAAATAATTATGTTTTTTATGTATCATACTATTAATAATTACTAATGGAGTACCTAGCAATGAGCTATATCGAGACAAACACTTTATAAATGAATAAGTGTTTTAAATTTCAATGAAGAAAAGGGGGATCACAATTTGAAGCTTTCAAAGTGTATAAATGTTAAGAACTCAAGATTATTATTAATAATAATGATGATTTTTCCCTGGGTTTCGCTTCCGCTATTGGGGCGAAGGGCAATCAAACGGTTTCTTCCGGCAACTGTATTTATTTGCTTAGTCGTAAAAATAATGAATATTATCGCTGAGAAACGAAAATGGTGGTGGTTTTACACAAGTGTCCATTCAAAGATAAAAGGAGATATTCCTTTTATTTTAGGTCCTTACTTTATTTCCTCTCTTTGGGTTTTAAAAATGACTTATGGTAAGTTTCCATTATTTTTAATTACAAACGCAATTCTTCATTTCTTATTTGTATTTCCAGGAGGAAAACTTTTGAAGAATTTAGGGATAGTTTCTTTAGTTCGTATAAACTCCATCCAATTATTTTTTATTCTTCTGTTTAGAGCCGTTCTTTTATATAGTTTTCAATTCGCAAAAGAGAATATAAATTTGGGGCGTACTGAGGGGGAAGTTGAAAGAAGTTAAGAGTTTTTGAAAAAATCATTGATAATTAGGTTAGCGGTAAGAATGAAGATAATATTAATACTATTACTGACTTTCTCCATTTTTTTTGCTATACTCGTTTAGGCTTTTTTTAAAACGATTTGATAAGTTGGAGTGTTTCATCCTTTTTCTATTCATTTCATTATTGTGCCAGCATATTAACTTTAAAACTTTTTCAGCTTTTGAACGATTATCTGTGCCAGAAGGGATTACTCCTAAAATGGTTTGATTTTACCTTGTGTACTTCTTTGGGTCTTATACCAATATCACTTAAGTAAATCACTGGTTTATGTCTCAATCATTGTATTCCTTTTTTCTTTACTATTTCTGAAAACACATTCAGTTCAATTTTAAAAAAAGTGAGCTTCCATTGAATAATGCTTTGAAAATTCTGGAATCATTGCGGCCAAAAAGCTTTGAAATGTTGTCATTGATCAAGTGAAAAAGTGAAAATACAGAGTAAATCCAACATAATCATGTATTTAAATGTTCTGCAATTAACCTGCAATTTAATGGCTTTTTATTTTGTATCAAATATTCAAAAAATATTGACAATTAGATATAAAACAGTTAAATTATTAATAATTATAAAGTTATAACATTATATTCACTAGAGGGAGAATAATAAATGCAGTTAGATAAAAGTTTACACATACCTCTTTATAGACAAGTAGAAAAGATTTTAGAGGAGAAAATCATTTCTGGACAATGGGAAATTGGGAGCCAGCTTCCAACTGAGCAAGAATTATCAGACCTTTTTGATGTCAGTACCATTACCGTAAAAAGAGCTGTGATTGAGCTTGTGAACAAAGGTTATCTTTTTAGGCAAAGAGGCAAGGGAACTTTCGTTTCCGGAGCTGCAAAAGAACAAGATCTTAATTCTATTATTTCACTTACCACGAATTCAGATCAGGAGCATCCTCATGATTTAATGAGTTTTACTTATGAAGCAGCTGGCGAAGAGATTGGTGAGAAATTAAGACTTGATCCGGAGGATGAAGTAATAAAGATTGAGAGATTGAAAATCGAAAACAATGATCCGATCGCACTTGAGTATACCTATTTGCCGGCAGAGAAATGCCCAGGCCTTACATCTGATGATATTAATAATGAACTTATCTTTAACATCTTAAAAAACAGATTTCATGTTTCACTGGGAAGAGCTAAAGCATTTATTAGACCCTATATACTTCCTAAAAAACAGTCCAAACTGCTTCAAGTTGAAACCGGGACCGCTGTGTTTGAATGGGAGCGGTTTACCTATACAAAGCAAGAGGATATTATTGAATACTCCAAATTCTATATTCGCGCAGATAAAGAGGTTTACTACACGGAAGTTCAATTATAAAAAAATGATAATTCCAAAATGGACAATCTATTAACATAAAAGATATAAAGTTATAATATTATATTTTAATATAAGAATACTGAAAATTTGTAATAATCAATTTAATAGATTTATTGCATTTAAAGAAAGGGGGGAATTCATTAAACTGATCAATCTTCAGCTTAGATCAACTCCTTTTGTGCAGGTATGAAACACTTAAATTGACGAGGGGGAAAATGAGAATGAAAAGAAAAGCGTCACTAATACTATTGCTTTGTTTATTACTTGTTATTGCGGCCGGATGCAGCGGCCAAACTGGAAGTTCAACAGATGAAGGATCAGGAAAAAGTCCTGAAAAAACCCTTGTTTTAGCAGCATATGGAGGAAGCTATGAGCAGAAGATGAAAGAGGTTCTAATACCAAAATTTGAAAAAGAAAATGGGGTAAAGGTTAAGTATATTACAGGAAGTTCTGTTGATACACTATCGAAGCTTCAGGCGCAAAAGGACAATCCGCAAATTGATGTTGCCTTTTTGGATGATGGTCCGCAAGCACAGGCAAAAGCTTTTGGATTGCTGGCACCATTAGATGAGAGTGTTGTTACAAATCTAGCAAATGTATACGATATTGCGAAAGATAAAGACAATGTGGGTGTTGGGTTCGGAATCATTTCAACCGGATTGGCCTATAACAAAGAAGTCTTTGAACAGAATGGCTGGGAGCCGCTGACATCGTGGAATGATCTCGCAGACCCGAAATTCAAAGGGAAGCTTGTACTGCCTTCCATTGCGAATACTTATGGCGTCCATTTCCTTCTCATGACGGCTATCGCGAACGGAGGCAGTGAGGAAAACATTGAACCAGGCTTTGAAAAGCTTAAAGAAATTGCCGAAAATGCAGTGACATTTGATAAAACAGCAGACGTATCCAACTACTTCATGCAAGGCCAGACAGTAGCAAGTGCATGGGGAAGCAGCCGTGTGTTCACCCTTCAGGATACTGGATTCCCGATTGAGTATGTTATCCCTGAAGAAGGTGTTCCTGCTTTAATGCCGACAGTTAGTGTGGTAAAGGATGCGCCCAATGCAGAACTTGCCCAGGAATTTGTTAATTTTGTTCTGGATGAGGAAGCACAGCTTTTATTTGCCAACTCTCTTTTTGACGGCCCGGTTAATAAGAACGTGAAGCTTGAGGGAGATATTGTGGATAAGGTTGTTTATGGAGAAGATGAAATTGCGAAATTAATCAAAGTGAATTGGGAAGTAGTCAATGCAAAACGAGCTGAATGGACAGAGCGGGCTAATAAAGAAATAGAAGTAGCCCATTAAGGAAGAGGTGAAATGATGAGCTACTTAAGCCTTGAAAATGTGGTTAAGACTTTTAATAAAACAGAAGTCGTAAAAAAGCTGAGCCTTGAGATTCAAAAAGGGGAGCTGGTCTCCTTTTTAGGGCCATCAGGCTGCGGCAAAACGACGACATTAAACATGGTAGCCGGATTTCTGGAAGTGGATGGCGGGAAGATTGAGGTGGACGGCAAGCCCGTTCACCTGCTTCCTCCTAATAAAAGAGAAATGGGCATGGTGTTTCAGAACTACGCATTATTTCCGCATATGACTGTTTTTGAAAATGTGGCCTACGGGCTGAAGCTGCGCAAGGTGCCTAAAAATGAGATCAATACGCGGGTACTTGAAGCCCTGGAGATGGTCCGATTGTCCGGATATGAGAAGCGCTATCCAAAGGAGCTTTCCGGGGGACAGCAGCAGCGGGTTTCGCTTGCAAGGGCACTTGTCATCAAACCGAAAGTGCTTCTCCTTGATGAACCCTTGAGCAATCTTGATGCAAAGCTGCGCCAGGAAATGCGTGAAGAAATCGTCGATATTCAGAAGCAAGTCGGCATTACGACGATTTTTGTTACTCATGACCAGGAGGAAGCATTGGCGATATCAGACCGTATCGCTGTCATGTATGAGGGAAGGATTGAACAGGTGGATGATCCTGCTACCATCTATAATCATCCGAAGACAGACTTTGTGTCCCAGTTTATTGGAGAAGTGAATCACATTCAGGGAAAAGTGGTGGAAACCTATGATAATAAAAAATGCAAGATGCACTTTTTCGGCAATGAACAGATTGTTTCCATACCATCAGCAAAGAATTCGGAGGTTCACTTTTTCATTAGGCCTGAAAAAATTCAAATCTCGTTAGGTGTGTCAAATGAAAGAAACGAGGCCTTCCAAACGAAAGTTGAAAGGAAAATGTTTCTGGGTGCCAAGACTCGATATATTTTAAGAATACAGGATAAGCATCTTGTTGCTGATATATCCAATACTGTCTTGAATCCGTCCCAGATAAAAGAAGGAAACAGTGTCTATACGTATTGGAATCCGGAGGATCTGCTGCCTTCAAGAATGGTGAGGTGAGAATGAATGCAAGCCGGAATTGGAACGGAACATGATTTATTGCTTCAGCAGAAGAAAAAGAATTTAAATAGGAAACGGGTTGATACTTGGCTGCTGTTGATTCCAACCCTCGGAATCTTTATCTTTTTCTTCTTGCTTCCTTTGTTTTTCCTGTTTATTACAAGCTTTAAAACTTTTGATGCCAGCACTGGGATTGGGAATGAGTGGACGCTTCAGAACTACATAAAGTTCATGTCAGATCCATTTTACTTGGGAGTTGTCTGGCGGACTGTTAAAATCGCGCTTTTAACCACATTGATCACTATCATTATTTCATATCCGGTAGCTTTTCAGATTTCAAGGTCAAAGGGGAGGGCAAGGAATTACTTAACCTTGCTTGTGCTGTCCCCTCTCTTGATCAGCATGGTTATCCGCTGCTATGGATGGGTCATTTTGCTTAACAATAATGGGGTGGTCAATAATACTCTTTTAAAGCTGGGCTGGATTGATCAGCCGCTAACCCTCTTGTACACCGAACTAGGTGTCGTTATTGGCATGGTACATGTTCTTTTTCCATACATGGTGCTAAGCATCATGGGGTCTCTTGAAAAAATTGATCATTCCGTCATCAGAGCCTCGCAAAATCTCGGGGCCAGCTCCTTCAGAACCTTCTTTTCCATCCTGCTTCCGCTAACCTTGCCAGGCGTTTTTGCAGGATCTGTTATGGTATTCAGTTTAAGCGTCAGTTCATTTGTCACACCGGCCATTTTAGGAGGCCCACAGGTAAAGGTCATGTCCTACTTAACATATGAACAGGTTGCTGTCATGCTGAACTGGCCGTATGGAGGGGCCATTGGGTTCCTATTAATCCTGATTGCAACGATTACGATTATCGCCTACAGCAAAATACTTGCCAGGTCTGAAAAGGGAGTGGCGATACAATGAGAAAGAACTTGCCGAAATTTTTCTTTAACTTTGTTTGCTTTTTAGTGTATGTCTTCTTGCTGGCACCAATTGTGGTTGTATTGCTGTCTTCCTTAACAACAACAGAATATATTGTTTTCCCTCCAAAAGGACTGACCCTCAGATGGTATACCGAACTTATCGAACATCCGGAATTCATGCAGTCTTTTACCCTGAGTATTATTGTGGCATTCGGAACAGCAGCCATTTCCACTGCTATTGGGACACTGGCATCGATTGCGGTTGTCCGGCGCCAGTTTAAAGGGAAAACAGCGATCGTTCAATTAGTGGGATCTCCGCTATTGATTCCATCGGTCGTGTTTGGGGTTGCCCTTTTGCAGTTTTACTCGTGGATTGGGCTGGCTGCGAGCCCGCTGGCATTAATCCTGGGGCATATCATTTTAACCGTTCCCTTTGTAATGCGTCTCGTGGTTGCTAGTTTAGTAGGGTTTGACCGTTCGATTGAACAGGCGGCCTTGAACCTTGGAGCAGGGCCTATAAAGGTTTTCTATCAAATTACCCTGCCGATTATTAAATCAGGTGTCATAGCGGGTGCTATTTTTGCCTTTATTACCTCCTTCGATGATTTAACAGTCGCTTTATTTATTGTCAGCACCGACGTTGTAACACTGCCGGTGCGCATCTATACTTACATGCAATATCAGTATGACCCGATCATAACATCTGTATCGAGCATTATGATTCTATTTACAGTTATCCTAATGCTAGTGATTGAAAGAATACTTGGGGTAGGGAAAGTGTTTTCCTCCAAAAATTAACGAAGAGGTGGCTTATATGCATATAGAGAATCATCCCATCCTCGGGAAGCAGCTTCAAGAGCCTGTAACCTTTTACTTCAATGATCAGCCGTATAAAGCCTATACGCAGCAGTCGGTTGCAGCTGCTTTAATGGCTAATGGAGTAAAGAAATTTGGATTAAGCCGTAAGCTGGTGCAATCAAGAGGCCTTTTTTGCTCGCGCGGGCGATGCTGCAGCTGCTATATGACGGTTAACGGTGAAGATCATGTACGGACTTGCATGACAAAGGTTGAAGAAGGAATGAGCGTATATCCAAATCTGGAAGACCCCGAGGTAAGGAGGGAAAAGCATGGAGACTGACGTTCTCATAATAGGCGGAGGACCGGCAGGCCTTGCAGCGGCGATTGAAACTGCTACAAGAGGATTGGATGTCACGATTGTCGATGAATCATCCTCTCTTGGCGGCCAGCTATGCCAGCAAACGCAGCTTATCAGGCCGCTGCCTTCCGTCTATCAGCCGATGCGGGGGTTTGAATTGGCTAAGGTTTTAACAGAGCAAATCAATGATTTTACAGTAGGCACGCTTTTAAATCATCGTGTTATCGGGCTGTATGCAGATGGAAGTGTGGGCCTTTCAGATGAGGAAAAGGTGTTTCCTGTTAAAGCAAAAAAGATCGTCGTGGCCACTGGTGCTGCTGAACAGGCAGTGGCTTTTCCAAAATGGACGCTTCCGGGAATTATAACGATCGGTGCCGCCCAAACTCTGGTAAACCGGGATTTTGTGATGCCAGGGAAGGAAGCAGTGATTGTGGGTTCAAGCGATTTTGCCCTGGATGTTGCAAGCCAGCTATTGGAGGTTGGCGTGGAGGTTAAAGGAATCGTTGAGAAAAACCCTGCGGCAGCTGCAAGAGAGAAGGAAAAAACAGATGCGTTAATAGGAAGAGGTATTCCTTTTTATTTTAATAGTTTTATAAAAGAGGCAAGAGGTAATGGACAGGTGGAGGAAATCGATATTGAAGTGAACGGAGAGATCTTAACGGTCTCTGCGGATGTTGTATGCATCGATGGTGGAAGATCGCCAATACTTGATTCGTTTTACCAGCTTGGCTGTTCGTTTGGCTACCAGAAAGAGCTGGGAGGATGGATCCCCCAATATAATCGTCAGTTTAAAACAGACAGGGAAAATGTATTTTTAGCCGGAAATGCGGCGGGCATTAGCCAACAGGGTGCATTGCTTCTCACAGGCATGATTGCCGGAATCAGTATATGTGAAGATTTACAGACAATCAGGAGTGGAGAGGCAGAGGAAATCCGAGATGCATTGTGGGAAGAGCTCAAGCTTTCAGAGTATAAAGATGTGTGGGAAGGAAGAACAAAACACATAGAAAAATTTTCCTCCCCGGTGCTGAAGGATCAGTTTATCTCTTAGTTTAATAGAAAAAAGAGACTAGAAGGTGAATAAGTTGGATAAAACAACGATCATATGTCGATGTGAAGAAATCAGCTATGAAGAGGTTGAAGAAGTCATTGAGCATGGGGGCAGAACCTTTGATGACGTTAAAAGGCTGACTCGATGCGGAATGGGTCCCTGCCAGGCAAAGATCTGTACGGGACTGGTGGCAAACATTATTCATGAGCATACAGCCTTGCCCCTTTCGGAGATTCCTTTGCAAAGGATGCGGATGCCGCTATCTCCGATTAAGCTTGAAATACTGGCAACAAACAGCACAGCCTTTTCCGCCGTCAAATCGGTGCTGGATGAGGTGGAAATAGAGGACGGGAAGGTGAGATGAGTGGAAACAAGCTATGAAACGATTGTGATTGGAGGAGGCGTAGTAGGCAACGGGATTGCCTTTCATCTTTCAGAACGATACAAAGAGGGCGTGCTTGTGCTCGATAAAAAATACCCCATGTCAGGCACTTCCGGATCTACCCAGGCCTGGGTTTGGGTACATAATAAGACCCCTTCCTGGTATGCGGAATTCAATATGTACAGCGCTGAACTTTATCCATATTTGTCTAAAAAAATAGGTGATGTTGAATACAAGCGCACTGGAGGACTTTCGCCATTTTTCAATGAAAGCGACCGGGAAAAAGCAAAGCAGCTTGCTGAATCCTACCGTAAAATCGGCATAAAAATTAAGGTGTTATCAAGGGAAAAGGTCCTTGAAAAAGAACCCTTCATGAACCCTGAAGTCGCTGGAGCCACATACAGCTCCATTGATGGCAATGTAAATCCCTTCCGGCTGATTGATATGTATATGAGAGCTTCCAAAAAAAATGGAGTGCATTATTCAACATACAATAAAGTAACTGAGATTCAGAAGCAGGATGGTAAATATATTGTTGTTTCTGATCAAGCCACATATGTTTGCAAAAACCTCATCCTGGCTGGCGGAACCTGGTCACGGGAATTAGGGGAAATGCTTGGGATTAAGATTCCGGTCAATCAGTTAAGAGGGCAGATCCTTGTATCCGAACCATTGAAGCCATTCTTGAATTTTACAATCAGCGGGCTAAGGCAGGCGAACAATGGTGAAGTGCTAATGGGATACTCCATGGAGCAGGCAGGGTTTAACCGAGCGACAACGCTCGATGTTATCCAGGAAACTGCTAATATGGCAGTTCGCTATGTTCCTGCATTAGGAAAAGCCAAAATTGTTCGTGCCTTCTCCGGGATTCGCGCCATGCCTGAAGACGGCTTTCCGATCCTCGGGAAAGTGCCCGGTTTTGAAAACCTTTATGTGGCAGCCACCCATAGCGGTGTGACACTATCCCCTTTAATAGGGACACTTATAACTGAATTGATCTTGGATGGGGAAACATCTATCCCGATAGACCGGTATTCATTGAGCAGGTTTGGTTAGGATGGAAGATATTATTAAATTATAATATTATATCTTTAGATGATAAGTTAAGGGAATGCAACTCGCTGAAAGTAGGAAGAATTGATATAAATGCTTTCCTTTAACAAAGCTAAATTGTCACAACTTGGAGGAAATAAAATGCCACATTTATTCTTAAGGGGAATTTCAGTTGATCAGACAAAAGAAATAAGTGTCCCTCTAATAAAAGAGTTAGCAGAATTATGTGCCTGCGGAGAAGAAAACTTCACTTTGGAAGTAGTACAATCAACTTTCGTGTTTAACCAAAATGAAGTGCCAGCTTATCCATTTATAGAAGTAAAGTGGTTCGATAGGGGAAAAGATATTCAAAACCAATTTGCGAAGGCTGTTACGAAACATGTCCAGTCACTTGGTGTTCCAGAAATAGAAGTAGCATTTACTGCATTTTTGGAGGCTGACTATTATTTAAATGGGAAGAGTTTTGCGGAAGAATAAACACCTAAATAAGTATATAAGAGACCTTGTTATTCTGGCTGAAGAATTAAACAAGGTCTTTTTTTATATAGATTAAACAATCTATTTGGCTCTATTAAAAATAGTATTTCAATAAATAGTTTATAATTTTATAAAAATTCTGTTAATTATATTGATTTTTTTAAAATTTGCCATTATGCTTACTTAAGGAATATAAAATAAAATGTCATTTCAATATGCGAAACGTAAAAGTGTTACGTTATAACCGCCTGAATGAAAGAAGGATGAATGACGTGAATCAGAGTGTTACGAAAGCATTAAAATTACTAACTCTTTTCTCTGAGAAAAGGCCCGAGATATCCCTTCAAGAAATTTATGAAATGACTGGAATGCCAAAGGCCACTGCCTATCGTCTGCTTGCTTCTCTTGAAGAGGGGGGATTCCTGCGCAAAATTAAAAAATCAGAACATGATATACGCTACCGTCTGGGTCTCAAGCTTCTTGAATTAGGTAACCTTGTCAGCGAGGACTTGGAACTTCGGCAGGCGGCATTTGATCATATGAAAGCTTTATGCAAAGAGATCAATGAAGTCGTCCACCTTTCAGTTTGCGAGGGAGAAGAGGCAATCTATATCGAAAAGGTAGAAAGCAACCAGGCCATAAGACTTTATACGAGAGTTGGCAAAAGAATGCCTTTATTCGCTGGTTCAGGCCCAAAGCTCTTACTGGCTTTCCTCCCAAAAACGAGGCAAAAAGAAATTATCAGCCGGATGAAATTCGAAGAATTCACACCTTATACGATCACCAATGAAAAAAAGTTATACCAGGAACTCGAGACTATTAGACAACAAGGCTTTGCTGAGAGTTTAGGTGAACAGGATCCTGATACAGTAGGCTTCTCCTTTCCTATTCGGGACTTCTCCGGAGAGGTAGTTGGAGCTCTTGGCGTAACGGGTCCAAGCATGCGGTTTTCAGATGGAAGAAGAAGTGAAATTCTTGAAAAAACACAAAAAGCCGCTCAGGCTATATCCGAGGACTTAGGCTTTAGGGGATTTTTATGAATAGGACAGTCATATTTAACTAAACTTCTTTATATAATGAAATGTCATTTCAGTATGTGAAAAGAGCCTAAAAATTACTGCTTCAATTATGGACAGAAAAAAATGGATCATCAATCTGATATCTTAATAGGTTTCCAATTGAAAGGTGGAGTTTGTAATGGTGAAAATGACGAGTGCTCAAGCTATTGTTGAATGTATGAAGCGTGAAAATGTCAAGCATGTATTTTGTGTACCCGGGGAAAGCTACCTGCCATTAATGGATGCAATCTATGAAGAAAAAGATATAGAGTTAATCTCAAACCGCCATGAAGGTGGAGCAGCATTTATGGCTGAGGGTTATGGGAAAACATCGAATAAGCCTGCAGTTGTGATGGCCACCCGGGGGGTTGGAGCAGCCAACCTTTCTATTGGAATTCATACAGCTTATCAGGATTCCACTCCAATGGTGATTTTTCTTGGGCAGGTTCATACAAAATTTCGAGGGCGTGAAGGCTTTCAGGAAATGGAGCTTGATCGTTTTCTCGAGCAGGTAACCAAATGGGGAGTGGAAATTCGAGATCCGGAACGGACACCTGAGCTTGTTCAGAGGGCCTTTAGGATTGCACAGACAGGACGCCCTGGACCTGTGGTTGTATCACTGCCAGAAGACGTGCTGCCTAAGGTGGCTGACATGAATTTCGCAGCTGGCACTCAGGTCCCAAAGCCGGCTCTTTCAAAAGAACAAACCGAAGAGATTTTATTTTATTTAAAGAAGGCTGAACGTCCGGTAATCATTGCCGGAGGCGGGGTTAAGTTATCTGATGGTGAAGAGGCGCTGCAATCTTTTATTGAAAAAACAAACATCCCTGTCGTCGCTTCATTCAGGAGGCATGATGTACTGTCTAATGATCATCCCATGTATTGTGGGCAATTAGGTTTAGGTACACCTTCTTCTCAGATTGAAACCGTCCGCCAAGCTGATGTGATCCTTGCAGTTGGAACCAGGCTCTCCGAAGTCACTACACAGGATTATTCCTTAATAAACCCGGAACAAACGTTAATTCACCTTGATATTGAAGCAAATGTCCTTGGCAAAGTCTATCCTCCAGCTCTTGGGCTTGTTGCGGATGCTAAAACAGCTTTTGACTCTCTTAATAAAGAAGTGGAAGTGTGGGATTCTTCTCGCTGGTCATCATGGACTAAAGAGCGAAAAGAGGTATTTATTCAATCATCACGAATGGATGAGATTGAGGAAGCCCCTTGGTCAATCGGCTATAAAGAAGTGATTCAGGCATTTAATGAGCTTTGTCCAAAAGAGGCTATTATTACGAATGATGCAGGGAACTTTGCTACCTGGCTGCAAAATTTCCATAGCTTTACAGGCAAAAAATCTTACGCAGCTCCTACATCGGGAGCAATGGGCTATGGATTTCCCGCTGGTGTTGGAGCGAAGATAGCATATCCTGAACGGCCGGTGGTTGTCTTTGCAGGAGATGGCGGGTTCATGATGACCCTGCAGGAAATTGAAACGGCAGTACGAAATCATATACCCGTTATTGTCCTTTTATTTAATAATTCCTCTTATGGAACCATTCGGATGCATCAGGAAAGAGTGTATCCTGATCGTGTGATCGGAACCGAACTTTCAGATGTTAACTATACGAAGCTGGCTGAAGCAATGGGGGCCATTGGCGTTACTGCAGATTCAGCTGAGAGTTTCCGTTCAGCTTTTAAGGAAGCTCTTAGAGAAAATGAACGGCCAATCATTATAGAAATGAAAATGAATCCAAAACAGGTTTCAATCGGAATGATCTTGTAGGACTTTTGCGGCTGCCCCATCAATTGGGACAGCCGCGTTTTTACGAAAAGCGTAATTCCCAGAAGTCATCCACTCCCGGTTTTTCAATCTTTCATTGCTCCTGCCTCTCTGGAAGTCATTGCACCTTGTCCTTCGCTTACATCTTTTTGAATTTCTTGTTTTACTTTTTGTGCATCAGTTCCGGAAAATTGTGGTTTCATAATAGAACCCAAATTCTCTTTAGCTTGTTGATCCTGTTGCATACAAATCCTCCTCAATTTATTGCTTTAACAATCATATTATTTACAAAAAAACACTCGTTATATCCCGAGGATTCGAGCGAATTTCACTTAAAGGGAGAGGTTTATGGAAAAGTTTTATTAAGAAACAACACCAGACCCAAAAACAGAATATTATTTACAGAAATTGACCCAAAAAAGAAAAACAGTATCATTAACATTATCTTAAGAATGATTTTTTAAATATAGTATTTAATTAGTCTTAACAAAAAAAACTTAAACCTTGTCTCTTTTACGTACAGAGGCAAGGTTTAAGTTTTTAGGTAGCTAAGAATTTTTTAATCCAAATAGTATAAGCTTCATTACATCAAGTGTTTCTTCTACAAGGTCATATTCACCATCGTCATGAAGGCACCAGTCATATAAAGAGCCTCTGACATTCCGAGTGACTAAATCAGTGATTCGATCGGGGGTTTGTCCCTTTTTAAACTCACCTGTTTCTTGTCCTTCCTGAATAATGCTTTGTACGATTTTAAAATATGGCCGATTTTTATCGATCAGGAATCGGCTTGTTTTTGGGTCGATGGCATTTATGTATATGGCGCGAGCTGGTATTTTAGGGGAAGCAGGAGATTTAAGTGGTTTTTCACACGGCAATTCTTTACTTCGGCATGCAGGACTGCATCTCGCTGAAGCAGCCCATTGCAGCAGGTAGAGTAAAGAACAGTGGAGCGATTGCCAAAAGCAGAAGCGACGTCAGCGCGGTCAAAAAAATGATGCCGAGTTTGCGCAGCTTGTTTATGCGGCAAGAGAGCACTCTGTTCCAATCATTTTTCTGCAGACGAATCATGAGAAGGCGACTGATGCCGAGGTTTGGCTTTCCCGCTTTCCGGATGGTGTCAACCCGATTTGCCAGACGGGGAGCTGGGGAGTGGAATTTTACGAAGTTGCACCGCAGCCGAATGACATCATTGTGAAGAAGCATCGTTACAGCGGGTTCGTTCATACTAGGCTGGCAATATGAAAGTAGTATAAGAATATTATTAGTAGGCGATACCTACACGCGATTTTATATAAACGCTTGCTTTTATCTGTTTAAAAGTAAATTCTGCTGTATCCGGTACGGATATTTCAGCTCCACCCTCCGGCAAAAAATTTCGGTCTATTCGATATTTACCTACCCTTTCACCATCCGGCAAGTACGTAGGACAGACAATCGTCCATTCGAGGGTTGATTGTTTGAGCATATCGTAAACTTTATGATGTTCTTTCGCTGCACGGGTTGACTTCTGCTTTGATTCACTTGATTGAAAACGCAGAGAATTTGGCGTGGTTCTACTTTGCAGGATACCCGCAGTTCCTATAGTTATTATTCGTTTTATACCTTCATTTTCCATTGCTTCGATAATAAGTGGCATACTTTCTGATAGAGTGGTTGTGCCATCAGTATTTAGTGCACTAATAACTACATCAATCCCATGCATTACATCTACGATATCATCTTTGTTTAAAACATTCCCTTGAACAATGGTTAAATTTTCATTATTTATTTGAATCTTTTCTGGAGTGCGAACTAATACAGTAACATGATGTCTGTCATGAAGGGCATAAGTAACTATTTGACTTCCAACTCGTCCAGTTGCACCTAAAATTAAAATATTCATAAGAATGAGGCTCCTTTTGTAAATACTAATATTTTACTATAAAAGTTATTTTATTGTCTTGTTCAACTAACTGGGTGCTTTCGTTTAATATCACAAATTAAGAATATGCCGAAAATATGCAAGTTTTTATTCATTTCTTGCATATTTTCGGCTTTTTACATTCAAAAAACATACTGCCATAACCAGCATTTTTTAATTGCCAAAAGCACTTTTTATATGTCTTAAATCATCAGCTTAACATTAATAAATTATTTAATTTGTAAAAATCATACGGAATATAAATGTAAATAGCTATTATTTTTGTTCAAATCAACCATAGTGATTTGCATGTAAAAGCAGTAAATTATAAATACAGAGTATGAATTTTCTGAATATATGAAAATTTATTGTTAGGCAGGTGAGTTTGTGAATTTTCAATCGAATAGAATTGGTCAAATCCCTCCTTATTTATTTGCAGAAATTAATAAGAAAAAGGAAAAAATGATGAAAGCTGGGGTAAATATCATCGATTTAGGGATTGGGGACCCGGATTTGCCAACGCCTAAACACATTATTGATAAGCTGGTTGAAGAGACGAAAGACCCCAAGAATTTAAAATATCCCAGCTTTGTAGGATGCACGGAGTTTAAACAAGCTGTTGCCAATTTCTATTGGAGGCAGTATCAAGTAAAGCTCGACCCGGATACGGAGGTGCTTGCATTAATTGGTTCAAAAGAGGGGATTGCCCACATAGTGCCAACCCTCATTGATCCTGGTGACTATGTGCTTGTTCCTGATCCGAGTTATCCTGTGTACCGGATGGCAACACTCCTGGCAAATGGGCAGTACTACAATATGCCAATGTTAAAGGAAACGGATTTTAAGCCTGATTTACATGCTATTCCAGCAAAAATCCTGAGTGAGGCAAAGCTTATGTTTTTGAATTATCCAGGGAATCCAACTTCTGCTACAGTTGATGTCGAATTCTTCAATGAGGCTGTGGAATTTTCCCGAAAGCATAATATACCGATTGCCCATGATTCGGCCTATAATATGGTCACTTTTGACGGCTATAAAGCACCGAGCATCCTGGAAGTCGAGGGGGCAAAGGATTTAGCTGTAGAATTCGGATCCCTATCAAAAACGTATAACATGACAGGGTTCAGAATCGGATATGTGGTTGGCAACAAGAATATTATTAAAGCGCTTTCAATTTATAAAAGCAATACGGACACAGGGCAGCTAACACCTATTCAAAAAGCAGCAGCGTTTGCATTAAACAGTGACCAAAGCTGTATTGCAAAGCATAACAAAATCTATAAGGAACGCAAGACTGTGATGCTGGAGGGGTTGAAAACCATAGGAGTGGAGGTCAGCCCGCCAAAAGGGAGTTTCTTCATATGGGCGCCTGTTCCAACCGGTTATACATCGGCTGGATTTGTCAGCAGCGTTATGGAGCAGACCGGTGTGATCCTGACACCCGGCAATGCTTTTGGCCCCTCAGGGGAAGGTTATTTCCGCATTTCTCTTTCCGTACCGAATGAAAGATTATACGAAGCTGTTAATAGAATAAAAGAAAAGTTGAAAATCGTGATCGCTTAAAAAAATATTCATATTTTGGAGGTCTATAATGAAAAAAGTCTTAAATTTTATAAACGGTGAATGGTGCGAATCATCAACTGGAAAATATGTTTCTGTTCTAAATCCAGCAACTGGCGAAGTCCTTGCTGAAGTAACCCAATCCTCTAAAGAGGAGGTTGATAGAGCAGTTGAAGCAGCAAAAGCTGCGCAGAAGTCCTGGCGGTTAGTGCCTGCGCCAGAGCGGGCCGAAATCCTCTATGAGGTTGCTTTTCTATTAAAGCAAAGAAAAGAAGAGCTGGCTCAGATCCTTACAAGTGAAATGGGAAAAGTCATTGACGAAGGCCGAGGAGAAGTGCAGGAAGCCATAGATATGGCTTATTACATGGCAGGGGAAGGACGCAGAATGTTTGGTGATACTGTCCCGTCTGAGCTCCGCAATAAATTTGCTATGAGTGTCCGGGTTCCAGTGGGAGTGGCAGGATTGATCACCCCTTGGAACTTTCCGATTGCGATTGCCTCCTGGAAGTCGCTTCCTGCTCTGGTTACCGGGAATGCGATTGTGTGGAAGCCTGCAACAGAAACGCCAATCCTTGCTGCTGAGTTTGTAAAGATTTATGAAGAGGCTGGACTTCCTAAAGGCCTTATTAATCTTGTGCACGGCTCGGGAAGCGTTGTCGGGAATGCGATGGTCGAGCATCCGGGCATCGATTTAATCTCATTTACAGGTTCCAATGAAGTAGGGAAAGATATTAATGGGAAAGCAGGCGCTCTTCTAAAGAGAACCTCGCTTGAAATGGGCGGTAAAAATGCCATCACCGTATTGAAGGATGGGGATCTTGATCTTGCGGCTGAAGGGATTCTTTGGGGGGCTTTTGGAACGAGCGGTCAAAGATGTACGGCAACAAGCCGTGTCCTTGTTCATGTGGATGTAAAGGAAGAATTGGAAGGAAAGCTTCTAGACCGTATAGGAGAATTAAAGCTGGGCAATGGCTTGGATGAAACCGTAAAAGTAGGGCCTGTCATCAATCGTTCCTCACTTGAGAGAATTGATGAGTATGTGAAAATTGGCCAGGAAGAAGGAGCAAAACTGCTTGCTGGCGGTAAAATCGCTGATGGTGAAGGGTTTGAGAACGGGAATTTCTACTTGCCTACCATTTTTACAGACGTAAAACCGGATATGAGAATTGCCATGGAAGAAATTTTTGGACCAGTTGTTTCGATCATACCTATTCAAAGTCTGGAAGAAGCCGTTGAAATTAATAACAAAGTAGAATTTGGCCTTTCCAGTGCCATCTATACAAAAAATATCAATCAGGCCTTCGAAGCCATGAGGGATCTGGATACTGGAATAGTCTACGTTAATGCAGGTACAACTGGAGCAGAAATCCACCTGCCTTTTGGCGGAACAAAAGGAACGGGCAATGGCCATCGAGATTCCGGGGTAGCGTCATTGGATGTTTATACAGAATGGAAATCCATTTATGTGGATTACAGCGGTAAATTGCAGAGAGCGCAAATTGATAACTATTAAAAATGTTTACAAGCAGATGGCCAAGAAAAAAGGAGTGCTGACCCCTGATCTTGCCCGCAGAGCAATCTAGCCATTATCTTTGTGAGAAGTTTTTTTGTTTAAGTTTAAGTCAGCACAGCTTTTTTATCCAGTGAACAGGTTGAGTGAGTAAAAAGGCGTTAACCCCAATGGTTAACGACAATTTCCCTTCATTACCGCCATCTTGGTCGTTAATTCAAAAGATTAACGACCATTTTCTCTTTACCCGCTCTATTTTGGTCGTTAATTCAAAAGATTAACGACCATTTTCTCTTTACCCGCTCTATTTTGGTCGTTAATTCAATTGATTAAAGACCATTTTCTCTTTATCGCCTCCAATTTGGTCGTTAATCCAAAAGATTAAAGACCATTTTCTCTTTATCCGCTCTATTTTGGTCGTTAATTCAAATGATTAAAGAGCATTTTCCCTTTATCCGCTCTATTTTGGTCGTTAATTCAAATGATTAAAGAGCAATTTCCCTTTATCCGCTCTATTTTGGTCGTTAATTCAAATGATTATCGACCATTTTCCCTTTATCCGCTCTATTTTGGTCGTTAATTCAAATGATTAAAGAGCATTTTCCCTTTATCCGCTCTATTTTGGTCGTTAATTCAAATGATTAAAGACCATTTTCCCTATATCAGCTTTATTTTGGTCGTTAATTAAAATGATTAACGACCATTTTCTCTTAAAACGTCCAATTTGGTCGTCAATCCAAACAATGAACGACCATTTTCCTTTAGTATTTGGCGCCCAGGCAGCTAAAATATTATGTTGAGAAGCTTTCTTCTGTTTCGTTCAATGCCAGAGACTCTTGAATTCCGCTTATCCCTGAATTTTTAATAGCAAAGTATAAAAGCATGCAATGGTCAAAACGGGAAATATCCAACCCGGTAAGCTCATTAATTTTTTCCATACGGTATACGAGGGAGTTTCTGTGAAGAAACAAGATCCGTGCGGTTTCACTCATGTTCATGTTGCACTTGCAGTAAGCCATGAAGGTATTAGCCAGGGTCGGATAATTCACATGGTCCATGAAATCCTGCAATTTTTCCTTAAGCCTGGCTTTTATATATTGATTTAATCCATTGCCTACAAGTTCAAAAATGATATTCCAATCATTATAATAGAATAACCTTGGTGAGCTGTTCGTTCTTTTCCCGGCTATTAATGCTTTTAATGCAGCCTGATAGGAATCCTTTATTCCATGTACTCCACTTTTGACACTTCCAATTGAAATACTCGCTTGGTAGCTATTTTCTGCCTCTAAATATTTGAACAGCCTATGGATCTTATGCTCCATCCTTTTGATAAAGAGATGCTGTGTTTCTTCTTTATTGATGGCTTTGATCAGGATAAATTGATCCAGTGTTAAGGGTGAAAGGATATCTTCCTGATTATCCACTAAATAGTATCGCAATATTTCCGAGACATTGTTTTGCAGAAGATGCCATGAATATTTATCAGGCACTCTGGTCTCCTGTTTCGGTGAATGGCCGGAATCCATATCAATGTCAATTGCAATTAAAAAGCAGACCCTGTTGTGTGAAGAATCAAGGTGGTATCCGAGCATTTTCCCATATCTCACACTGTATTCCAAATCCTCTGGTTTTTGTGAGTTTAAAAGGTAGCGAATTAAATTGTCGAGCGTTTTAGATTCAAGGGCACTCATTTCCTTTTTCAAGTATTCGTGGCACATGAGTTCGACATGGCTTTTAACAAGCTGGGCATACTTCTTTACCTCTGCCGGCTCCCCGACAATTCCAAGGACTCCAATCGGTTCATGATTGATCATAATAGGGGAGGCAACGCCAGGAAGTACATTATTCAGATCTTTCACTTCATCCGGTTCATAGGAAATCGATTTTTTTCTTTCGACCACTTCGAGGGAGGCCTGATGAAAACTTCCTAATCGGCTGACATCGCTCGATCCAATAATATTGCCTTTATTGTCACTAATACTAATTGGATACTCAATAATTTTTGAGGTGTTCTCGACGATAAGCTGAGAGATTTCCTTTAGAAAGCCCAAATTGCCCGCTCCTTTACCTGAATATTTCGTTTAGTAATAGATTCTCCCTCCATCGTAAAATCCCCTTGTTAAAATAGACAATTATAAATATTCAAAATATTATTTTTCCGTAGAAAATGCACATAGCCACCTGCCATTCAAATGAGTAACATTATTACTATAAAGAGCCACAAAGAAAGGCAGGGAAGCGAATGCAAAGCAAGGCGGATATGATCATTATAGGCGGCGGAGTCATCGGTTCAAGTATTGCTTATCATTTGTTAAACGATGGATTTACGGGTAAGATCCTTGTTTTTGAAAAAGATGGGCTGTACGAATTTGCTTCAACACCGAGGAGTGCTGGAGGATTCAGGCAGCTATATACAACGGTCATCAATATGCAATTAAGCAAATACAGTCTGCAAATATACAAAAATTTCTCCAGGGACATGGCAGTCGACGGTGAAAAAGCTGAAATCGATTTTAAGCAAAGAGGGTACCTATTTCTGGCTACTGAAAAGATGATGCCCCAATTTGAAAAACATTTAAGGCTTCAAAATGAAAACGGCATTCATTCACAGCTCCTTGAAGGAGAGAAACTATTAGGTATCATCCCCGAGTTGAATATTGAAGATATTGCTGGGGGATTATTCTGCAGTGAAAGTGGCTATTTAGATCCTTACTCTGTCATGCTGGGATATGTGAAGAACGCAAAAAATCTTGGAGCGGAGTATATATATGATGAGGTGGACAGCCTCATTACAGATCAGGGACAAGTGAAGGGCATCAAGCTTGCGGACGGAAGGGTATATCATGCGCCGGTTGTGGTGAATTGTGCCGGTGCCTGGGCATCCATATTGGGGGAAAAAGCAGGTTTGCCGCTTCCTGTTGTACCACTCCCAAGACAAATTTTTCAATTTGATATAAAGGAACCTTTAAAAAATTATCTTCCATTAACAATGGATCCAACGGGGGTCTATTTCCGTCATGAAGGGGAAAAATTCATTTCCGGCTATGCAGAAGAAATTGAGCCGGGAATGAATTTCAAATGGCGAAGGTCAGCTTTTGAAGAACATATTTGGCCTGTGCTTGCCAATCGGATTAAAAACTTCAAACATGCGAAAATTGAAAGAGGCTGGTCAGGTTTGTATGATTTTAATACAAAAGACCATAATGCCATTCTTGGCAGATATCCAGGAATGAAAGGATATTATGTGGCCTTTGGATTCAGCGGCCACGGTATGCAGCAGGCTCCGGCGGTTGGGAAATGCCTTTCTGAACTGATCCGGACCGGAAAATACGATACACTTGATTTAACGCCCTTAAGAGTGGAGCGCTTTGCAGAGAATGAACTTATTATTGAAGACGCCATTTACTAAAAAAACACCTTCGTAAAGGGCTGGGCTCTTAACGAAGGTGTCTTTTGAAGAAACAGAGGGTTTAGCCTTTATGATTTCATTTCTTCGAAACATTGGATGGCAGTATACAGGAGCATGCAATGTTCGAAACTGCTTGTGTTCAAGGAAGTAATTTCACTTATTTTTTCAAGCCTGTAAATGATGGTATTCCGATGGATAAACATATTCCTTGATGCTTCGCTCAAATTCATATTGTACTTGCAAAAGCCGAGAAAGGTAGAAGCTAAAACCTCATAATTGTCCTGCTCCATTAAGGGCGATACCATTTTTAATAGTTTCTTCTTGTAGTCTCGAGCAAGTTCCCTCGGCAAAAGACTTAACATCGCTTCCCGCTCATTATATAAATGGATATGGGATTGGTCCTGAAATCCCAGCCCTATGCTCATGGCTTTAATGGCGTTTTGGTAGGAATCAGAATATCCGCTTGGACCATTTTGCACATCTCCCACACTCATTTTTGCCGAGACACTGTATTTAGCCTCCAGGAATGAATTGATTTTTGACAGTTTCTCATCCAGTTTTTCCAGCATAGCAGGGAAAGACTGGGGGAAGGGCATGGATTTAAAAATAATGAACCGTTTAAAATCTAGAAAAGAAACGATATCATTATCATTGTCCTGGAAGATTAACTTTAGGAAACTTAAAACCTCTTTTTGAAAAGAGAGGTCCCCAAAAAAGCTCCGCTCTCCAGATGCTGGATTGGCAATATCTATGATGATGCACACTCGGTCAGTCCGCATATCAAATTCTAGCCATTTTGAGTATTGAAATATATGGTCTTTCTCTTCCTGTGCGGACTCTTTATAGTGAATAAGCTGATATACAAGCATTTCAGCCATTTTCTCTTTAAGTTCCGCCATTTCTTTTCGAAAGGCATCCTGGCACATCATTTCAACCTGATTTTTGACAAGCTGCACATATTTTTCTACCTCAGCAGGTTTGCCGACAATACCCAGAACGCCGATGACCTTGTTATTGAACTTTAATGGAGCAGACACTCCAGGGAGGATTTTCTTATCCAATTCATTTTTGCAATAGACCATTGTGTTTTTCTTAATAACCTCAAGGGAGGGGCGATGAAAAATACCGATTCTGCTTTGATCGGTAGAGCCGATGATATACCCTTCATTATCAGTAATGCTAATCGGGTATTGTAAAATCTCACTTGTTTTTTCAACAATGTCTTGTGCGATATTTTCAAGGATTTTCATTTTCGATTTCCTTTCTTCCCGTGTTCAATACCTTTTAAAGGATCTGTTAAATCATTTTTAGGAGATAAAATGATATTCCAATTTCATCAACAATATTTACAAAATTCAAAAAATGATAATGTGTAATCATAAGTTTACACCTTTTGTCTTGATTGTCTACTACATTTGTACAACCTCATGATGATGCCAAATGAGTAGAGGAAGGAGCTTTTCTTATTACAAGTAAACGATTAACCAATCTATCATTAAAATATTGAGTAAAAAGAGAGGCTGTCTCAAAAGATTTTTGCACCCTGTTGATTGGAGCAGAAGGGGCGAGATCCTCGAAAATGCATTCGCATTTCCTTCGTGCGGTGTTTACTCAAGGAAGCTTATTCAAAGTCCTGCGGGAGAAGCGAGTCAGCGGGAGACCCCGCAGGTGCGAATGCACCGAGGAGCGTCGGACCGCCCGCTGAACGCTTGAGTCCCTGGAGCGGAAATCAACAGGCCAAATTTTAAAGAGCTAATGCCTTGCCAAAAGAGGGTGTCCAAAAGCTATACTTCTGGGACACCCTCTTTTTTAGATAAAAAAACTAAAAATTAATTTTATAGATTACATGTTTTTGTTTAATTTAAACATTTTATTCAGAATATTTTTAATTTACAATTACTTTATTAACACATTGATCATAGTGTTTGGTATGTGGAATGGAAGAGAAGGAGGGGAAAGTCTTTGAAGGAAGTAAGAGTCAGCAATACGTTAAGTGAAGCCCATACTTTACCGGCTTGGCTTTATGCCGATCCAAAAGTTCTTGAAGCGGAGAAGAGAGAGATTTTTCGCAAGACATGGCAGTATGTCGGGCATTTAAGTCAAATAAGCAATCCAGGCGACTATTTTACAACGGAAGTGGCAGACCGTCCAATCATCATTAGCCGCGGGCAGGACGGAGATATTAGGGCTTTTTATAATGTCTGTTCTCATCGGGCATCAAAGCTTGCAGAGGGAGAGGGTAATAAACCGGTTTTTACCTGTCCTTACCATGCCTGGACTTACCGTACAGATGGTTCACTGCTTAGAGCGCCCAATATGAATGGATGTGACCATTTCGACTACCAGGATTTCAGCTTAAAAACAATTAAACTGGAAATCATTCATTCCTTCATTTTTGTACACCTTGATCCAGACGCTGTATCGATGAAGACACAGTATCCTGACCTTTTCCAGCATGTTTCGAAATATGACCTCAGCAGCTTAAAAAGAGTTCGTGTTAAAGAAACAATTTGCAAATCAAATTGGAAGATAGGAATAGATAATTATCTTGAGTGCGATCATTGTTCAATCGTTCATAAAACACTTGTTTCGAAGCTTGATATGAAGCAGTATGAGATGTTCATGTATGATTATTATTCTTATCAAGGAACCCCTTTGAAGGGAAAGAAAATGGACTTCGGACTTGGACAAGGAGGAAGATATTATTGGCTTTATCCAAACACATGGTTTTCATTCGATCCAGGGCCAGCCAATCTTTCTATTCACCAATCAATACCAATTGACCATAAGACCACGAAATATGTATATACCACGTTTTTCCTGACCGATGAGATTACGGAAGAAGAACAAGAGCTTATGGCGATGGATGAGCTTGTCAGAAAAGAGGATCTCGATATTTGTGAAATGGTTCAAAAGGGGATTGAGACAGGGGCTTATTCACAAGGAAGATTCTCAATGACAGAAAATCTTGTCCATCATTTTCATTTACTTATTCAGCGGGATCTTGAAAAAGTGCTTCCGCTGCCTCAGGATACATTTACAATCATCGATTAAGCCTAATTGTAAGCGCTTACTTAAATGTGTTTAATTATAAACTGAAGGCAGGGTGAAAGTCGATGAGTCAAACAAAATTAAAAAGGCAAATGAAGAGCCGTCATTTATTTATGATGTCCCTAGGCGGAATTATTGGAACAGGACTATTTCTTGGATCGGGTTATGCAATCGGGGAAGCAGGGCCAGCAGGCGCCATTCTGGCTTATCTTGTTGGCGGCTTGCTCATGTATTTAGCAATGGTTTGTTTAGGGGAATTATCCGTTGTTATGCCTGTTTCGGGATCCTTTCAGGCTCATGCCACCAAGTTTATTGGCCCTGCCACCGGTTTTGTAATCGGGTGGGTCTATTGGCTAAGCTGGGCCATGTATGTTGGGCTTGAGTTTGTTGCAGCAGGTTTGCTAATGAAGAGGTGGTTTCCCGATGTTCAAACATGGATTTGGTGTGCAATCTTTATAGTCCTTCTGTTTTCGATTAATTCACTCACTACGAAAGCCTTTGCTGAAACAGAGTATTGGTTTGCAGGAATTAAAGTTCTTACTGTCATCCTTTTCATTATTATCGGGTTAGCAGCCATTTTTGGCGTTATATCTATGGATAACACACCTGCTCCTTATGTATCCAATTTCTTTGGTGATGGTATATTTCCGGCTGGGATCGTTGGTGTGTTCATTTCGATGATGTCCGTAATCTATGCGTTTCAAGGATCCGAAATTATGGGTGTGGCCGCTGGAGAAACGGAAGAACCGGAAAAGAATATCCCAAGAGCAATTCGCACCATCGTTTTCCGAATCTTGTTATTTTATGTTTTAGCAATCTTTGTTTTATCAGCGATTGTTCCTTGGCAGGAAGCAGGCGTTCTGGAGAGTCCGTTTGTAACTGTTTTTGATATGGTAGGTATTCCATACGCAGCCGATATGATGAATTTTGTTATTTTGACAGCGATTCTCTCGGTTGGCAACACGGGGCTATATGCCTGTACACGGATTATGTATTCACTTTCTGAGACGGGGATGGCTCCAAAAATCTTTGGAAAGCTGAACAAACGTGGCGTACCTGCTTATGCCCTTTTAGTGACACTCGGATTTGCCCTGTTATCTCTTTTAACCAGTTATATAGCAGCGGATACACTATTTGTAGTATTGCTGGCGGTAAGCGGAATAGGAGGAACACTTACATGGTTAGCAATTGCTGCAGCTCAAATCGGATTCCGCAGACAATATATAAAAAATGGAGGGAAAGTGGAGGATTTAAAATACAAGGTTCCACTATATCCTTTTATCCCGATTTTATGTATTGCTATGTGCCTGCTTATATTCGCAGTTATGGCTTTTGATCCGACGCAGCGGTCATCGCTATATTGGGGCTTTGGCTTCATAGGCCTATGCTATGTGTATTATTACTTCATGTATACACGCAAAAACATTACACTGCCCATTAACACAGAAAGTGGTACAAATCCAGCTGTGGGGGATGAAATATAAAATAGTCAGAACTGCAGTTCCTATAAGGGTGCTGCAGTTTATTACTTGAAAAGAAAGGAGACTTACAATGGCAAATATGGAAAATTATGACGTTATTATTGTGGGTGCGGGTTTTTCAGGGTTGACAGCTGCACGTGAATTAAGGCTGTTGGGCAATAAAGTTTTAGTTTTGGAGGCTCGTGACCGGATTGGAGGCCGTACCTGGGTGGATCACCGTTTAGATACAGTTCTTGAAATGGGAGGAACCTATGTCCATTGGCATCAGCCGCATGTATGGACAGAAATTACCCGATACGGCCTCGAGCTTGCTTCCGGACCAAAAACAGAAACGGTTTATTGGATTGTTGATGGGAAACCATATTCTGCCCCAGCAGCAGAATTTAAAGAGAGACTGAGAAATACGGTTGAAAGATTGATGAGAGTAAGCAATAAACATATGCCTATGCCGTTTGAACCGTTGAAAACCCAAAGTTTTCGTGATTTGGACAACGTTTCTGCAGAACAATTTTTGCGCGATTGCGCTTTAACAAAAGAGGAGTATGACATTTTACATGGCTGGATTGCATCGGATTATTGTGGTGACCCAGCTGAAGGGGCCGTAACCCAGATCTTTCGCTGGTGGGCTTTCTCACAAGGAAAGTGGGATACCCATAGTGCGATGGTTTCGAGCTACCGAATAAAACAGGGGACCCGAAGATTAATAGAAGCCATTGCTGAGGACAGCGGTGCAGACATAAAGCTGTCGACCATTGTGGGACGAATTGAGCATGAAGAGGGGGCTGCAAAAGTTTTTACAGCAGAAGGGGAATATTTTACGGCAAAGGCGGTAATGGTAACCGTGCCATTGACAACTCTTAATAATATTCATTTCGAGCCTCCGCTTTCTGCAGCCAAGCGGGAATCTTCTAAACAGGGACAGACATCGAAAGGAATTAAAGTTTGGGCTAAAGTGAAAGGGGAATTGGAGCCGTTTGATGCCTTAGCACCTGGCAGCTATCCCTTGAATTCTGTGCATTTAGATCGTTATGTTAATGGCGATAGCATCCTGGTTGGTTTTGGACCAAGTGCTGAAAGGTTAAATCCTAATGACAAGGCAGCTGTAGAAGAGGCTTTGAAATGCTGGATTCCCGACATACAAGTCATTGAAAGTACAGGCCATGACTGGGTAAATGATGAATTTTCAAAGGAAACTTGGCCTATGCTAAAACCGAAGCAGTTAACCGCCTATCAGAATGAATGGAACACCTCTGAAAATTCGGTGTTTTTAGCAGGGACTACTTATGCAAATGGCTGGGCTGGCTTTATTGACGGCGCGATTGAAAACGGAATAACCGTAAGCAGGAAAGTGCATAATTATTTATTGAAAAATGATTATGTAAATGTAGATTAAATAAAAAAAGGTGCCGGGTGATCCATCTTAAGCTTGATGGAACCTGGCACCTATTTTTGTCTGGATTTTATCGCAGATTAACGGGCAGTAAGACCCCCACTTCAAGATCTTAGATGAATTGAAGGAGGCTAAGTGGGGGACAAACTGCCCGTAAAGGTCCTAATATAATAATAGAACAAAGACTAAGAACGCCACGTCCTGTGGCAACGTCTTTGTGACCCACTTCGTGTGGGCCTCATCTAACCATCAGTGGGGGATGAAGAAAACCCCAATTGATGGAAGATTCACTTTACTTGTCGTCGTAGTCTGTCGTTAACGTTCTATACACCATATAGGAGAAACCTCCCCAGAATAAACCCAGGGTTAGCACCATCATAATTATTGCGGAAGCAGTCACTATAATTCCTCCTTGATGTCTGTATTTGAAGGCAGTGCCGACTCTTGATCACTGAGTCCTTCTTCCTTCACAGAGCTACGTAATTGGTTATTAAATCGAAGGAGCATAAATGCAAGCAGGAAAGCAATTCCGAGCTGCAGCACGATCGTTCCGACATTGAATTCTTCGAATGGCTTCCACCAAGTGTCCGGATACCATGTCACACCTTGGTATAGCCACCAGCCAGTCACTATGACAAAAAAGGCGGGGATAAAATATTTAATGGAATAAACCCACCACTTGTTCAGTTTAATAAAGCTGACTTCGTTTATTTGGTCACGCATCTTTTCCACACCGTACTTTATTGCAGCGTATGAATATAAGAAACAAGAAAGCAGCAGGCCTACTCCCCAAACCCAGTCCTGATTATTGAATACCTTCATATTTAAAGCTGAAGGGATACCGCCAATAAATATTAAAGCAACGGTGAGTACGATTGCTTTGTTTCTGCGAATTCCATAATCTGATAGGTTTCTTGTAATTAGTTCTACCATTGCAACTAATGAAGTAAAGGCAGCAAAAGCCAATGCTCCAAAAAAGGCAATTCCAAAGATGTAAGTCTGCGGCATGACGTTTAGCAGTTCTACCATATAAATAAAGGTTAGTCCCGTATTCCCGGAACTTGTTGCTTGTGAAATATATTCTTGTGAAGGTGCAAGAGCAAAGATAGCTGGAATGATCGTTAAACCTGCAAGCAATTCGACTGAGTTGTTTCCGAGTCCAGCCGTTAATGAATTTTGAGCAATATCATCACGTTTCTTTGTGTAAATGGCATAGGTAGCATACAAACCCCAACCGGCGCCAACCGACCAGGCAGACTGCGATAATGCCTGAAGCCAAGTTGAAGCTTTCCCTAAGTATTCCCACTGTGGTGTAAACATATAGGAAATTCCTTCCATTGCACCTGGTAAGGTAACGGAACGGAAAGCAGTAAAGATAAGCAAGAGGAATAAAAGTGGGAGGAAAAGTTTTGACATTCTTTCAATACCCTTTGTAACCCCGATAAATACAACAACTCCACACAATACGGCGGCAATAAAATGATAGAAGACAGGTTCAGCTGAATGGCCAGTGAAATTCTCCCACTGTGCAGCTGAATCAATTTTTTCTGTGAACGTTCCTTGTAAAGCTAAGATGAAATATTTAAAAGTCCAGCCTACTACAACAGAATAGTAAAAAGTAATTCCTGCTAAAACAATGGTGATAATTGGACCGAACCAGGCAAATTTTTGGCCGATAAACTCCCCAAAAGATCCCATTGTGCCCATCCTGGTTTTTCTTCCAATAAACACTTCAACCATAATGAGCGGCAATGACCATAGAAACAAAAATATTGCCCAGCCAATTAAGAAAGAACCACCGCCATGCTCAGCAACCATCCGCGGGAACCGCCAAATATTGCCTGTACCAACAGCCATCCCCATTGCTGCTAAAATAAATCCAATCCTTGATCCCCAAACTACTTGGTTATCCTTCAAATAAACCAACCCCTTTGTTATCAAGCCTCTTAAATCATAGGATCTAATCTAGATAGGGCACATGTTAGAATATATCGAACACTAACAAATGTTTTTATCAGATATTCCTCCTTATCGCCATAATATTATTCGATATATTTTAAAAATTCTGTATTTTAAATATATTCTTTTTGAGGATCATTATCTATGTGCATTTTTCACAAAAAATGTAGAATAACTCTAAGTCTCTTAGAGTATTTTTACCATATTGGCGATAGGGTTATTTTAATCATTGTTATTATAATTGTAAAAAGACACAAAAAGTTTTTTCTAAAATAGGTTATTATCATACATTTTGTACGTTAAATTCAGAAAATTTTTACTATATAATTATTTCAAATCCTATGATTACTTATTGGAAAAGAGTTCATGTTGCTCGGCTATTAGATAATATCCATTTAAATTTACAAAAAGGCGGGGATTGAAATGGCGAAAGCGATAGTGGTTGGCGGTGGAATCATTGGCCTTGCAAGCGCTTTTTTTCTTAGAAAGAAGGGCATGGATGTTGTATTAATTGACAAAGGAGAGCCTGGTGCCGAATGTTCAAGCGGAAATATGGGATGGGTTTGTCCCAGTTTATCTGATCCGGTTCCTGCTCCTGGTTTAGTGAAGACAAGTCTCAAGTGGATGTTAAAGCGCGATAGCCCTCTCTATATTAAACCATCAATCGTACCGTCCTTGTCCCCTTGGCTTTTGCAATTCTGGAAGTATTGCAGTGAAGATGCCTACCAAAAAGGGTATAAGGCCGGTTTGGAATTGAGCAGAAATACCTTAAGATTGTTCGATGAGTTAGAGCGGGAAAGCGGGCTTCAGTTTGAAAGTCATCGGAAAGGCTTGCTTTTTGTATTTTTAAAAGAAAGCTATATAGAAGAAAAGCTGGATACCTACCGGATTGTTGAAGAGTTTGGGTTACCGGCACCGGCTGCAAAATCGAAAAATGAGGTTTTACAAATAGAACCTGCACTTTCTGATGCTGTGGCAGGAGGAATTTATCTCCCTGCTGAACGTCATGTTCGCCCCGAATCGCTGACTAGTGCACTAACAGACTGGCTTGTTGCGAATGGGACTGATATACTGTCCCGAACAGAAGTTAAGGGCTTTATTCGGGAAGGTGATCAGATAGTTGGTGCAAACATCGGAGAGAAAACAATTGAAGGGGATCATTTTCTTGTCACTGCGGGTGCTTGGGCGGGTCAGATTTTGAACCAAGCAGGAATACAAATCCCAATGACTGCAGGAAAAGGGTACAGCCTAACGATATCTTCTCCATCCATTCAATTTCAGCAGCCTCTATACCTTGGAGATTCAAGGGTGACGATCAGTCCGTTTGATCATTCTGTAAGAATTGGAGGCACAATGGAATTGTCGGGGTTAAATTCCGACCTTGACCAGAGAAGGATCGATAGTTTGAGAAGCTCTGCTGCCCAGTATTTACGGTCTCCGATTCATGGAAAAGAGAAGGCTTGGTGCGGTATGAGACCTATGACACCGGATGGCTTGCCAGTTCTGGGGATCGTTCCTTCATTTACGAATTTATTCATTGCATCCGGCCATGCTATGAGCGGAATTTCTATGGCCCTTTCAACAGGCAGTGCAATGTCTGATTTAATCTCAAGCGGTAAATCTGATATCGATCTATCTCCTTTTGCACCTGACCGATTTAAAACACAACGTTCAAGTAATAAGGTGAGTAAAGTTACAGTATAGCAGGGGAATATTTATAAATAATGAGATTAATATGAAATGCCGCCAATAGGGCGATTCCTATAAAGTCTTCAGCTAAAAAACGCAGATTGCATTTATTGAAGTTCACTAAGCGTGTATTGGAGTGGGATCATTGTTGATGTTAAATGAAGAAATGATTAAAGAGCTATATTCAATGAAAGAATGTATAGAAGACGTTGAGAAAGCGTTTGGATATGGTTATGGCAATAAAACACAGACACCGATAAGGATGTCCGTTCCACATGAAAAATTTAAAGCAGAAACGTTATATATGCCCTCCTATATCGAGCCGGAAAACTATACAGCTATTAAAGTTGTAAGCATTTTTCCGCACAATGCAAAAGAAGGCAGACCAGTTCTCCAAGGTGTGATTTTACTGACGGATACGAACACTGGTGAACATGTTGCTGTCATGAATGCCAGCTGCTTAACGGTATTAAGAACAGGTGCGTCCAGCGGTGTAGCCACTAAATATTTAGCTCGAAAAGATTCCAAAACTTGTGCACTCTTAGGGTGTGGTGCCCAAGCCATCGGGCAAATACAAGCAGTAATGGCTGTTGCTGATTTGGAACATATCATCTTATTTAATCGGACAATCGAGAGGGCACAAGCATTCAAAAAGGAGCTCCATTCTTTATATCCGGCATGGAGCGGAACCATTTCTATACAAGCAGATCCTAATATCGCTGTAAGCAAAGCAGATATTGTGATTTGCAGTACCAAGAGTTCAACTCCACTTTTTGATGGTTCTTTCCTAAAAGAAGGGGCACATATAAATGCAATTGGTTCCTATCAGCCGCATATGCAGGAGGTTGACGTTCAAACACTTATACGGAGCAATAAAATTGTGGTCGATACGATGGAAGGGACTCTTCACGAAGCTGGCGATCTCCTTGTTCCACACAATGAGGGGTTATGGAGTACCGATTCCATTTACGGTGAAATTGGTGAAATTATATGCGGAGAGAAAGCCGGGCGGGAGGAGCCAAGCGAAATCACCCTTTACAAGTCGGTTGGCATCGGCTATCTCGATACAATGGTTGCATCTGCAGTTTATAAAAAAGCAATTAGTGAGGGGAGAGGAGAGAATTTTACGCTTTGAAATTGGATTTCTTTCCGAAAGAACCTCCCCTGAAAATAAGTTAAATCAAGGAGACCATTCCTTAAAAGGTATAACTAGCTTTATTCCCGCAGCCGATCCGGCAATCCCTGGATCGATGACACCACAACATCGAGTTTGGCTTCGATTCTGTTCAGCAGAAAAAGCGTGACAACGATCGGGAAGCCAAGTTCGCTGATCAATGTGACCATCTGTTCCATGATGTTTGCTCCTTTCATTAATAGATTAATAAAAAAGGCCGGTTCCGAGAGAAACCGGCCTCTTCGAATTAAACAAGATCATAGTCAGTTACGTTACGCTCAAGCAATCTAGCTCCCTGTGCTTGAACAAAGTCACCGCCATTGCCGTCAAATGCATTGGCTGCAATGATTTGGTCCATAGCTGCTTTGACAGCAACCGGATCAATTGGCTCCTTTGGATTGTCAATTGTTAATTTAGACGGCTTTCCTATATCGGATAGGAAAGTCATTTCTAACGTTTTCGCCATTCTGTTTCACCTCCCTGCCAGTTTAGGATATTAATAGAAAGGATTAGCCTACGATATCGAAGCTGTCATTTCTATTTAGTGCTGCCAACGGGTAGTTGGATAGCGTAGCAACAGCTTGTCCAACCGCATATAGCTGGTCTGGTGTAGCTGATTGCTTCAGGCTGCTGTAGGTTTTTGACTTGTGAATAGGTTTCCCTTGTTCATCCAAGCCCGTTTCAAAAACAAGGCGAAGTTTTGTATCGATGATATTTGCTTGTGCCATGCTGATCACCTCCTTTCACCCTCTATATACGTTTTTTTAGGCAAAAAGGACAGGGTGAATTTAAAAAGTTAGGAAAATGTTTAAAAGAGGCACCATCTTCCGGAAATGCGGAATAATAGTGCGTAAACTTTTCCGCAAAAACGGAAATTTCCGCATTCACGGAAATAAAGCATTAAAATGTTACATTATTTAAGGTTTATAAATAATATTTAGAAAAAAATTTTTCCTAAAGATGTAAACGTTTTCGTTATTTTTTTAAGGTATTTTATTAATAGTTGGCATGCATCTTGCAAAGAAGTTAATGTGAGAATATCAAATATTCAAGGGGTGCTATAAATGAGTAAAATCACATCTTATGAAGAGCTCTTGCAAATATTTAAAGATGGCATAACGATTATGGCCGGAGGGTTTATGGGTATTGGAACTTCGGAAGTATTAGTGTCAGCTCTATTGGAATCCAATGTAAGCGGTTTAACGCTGATTGCCAGCGACACAGCAACTGAAGGAGCAGGTGTCGGGCCTTTAATTGTCAATAAACGAGTAGATAAATTGATTGCTTCCCATATTGGTACAAATCCGGAAACGGGCAGGCAGATGATCGAGGGCGATTTGGAAGTGGAGCTGGTTCCTCAAGGGACGCTTGCTGAACGAATTCGTGCTGGCGGATCTGGCCTTGGCGGGATTTTAACTCCGACTGGTGTCGGTACAGTTGTAGAAGAAGGAAAGCAGAAAATCGAGGTGGATGGACGCGAGTATTTGCTCGAAAAGCCTCTCCGTGCGGAAGTGGCCATTATTAAAGCGAAAAAAGCTGATAAACTTGGCAATCTCGTATACAACCAATCTGCCAGAAACTTTAACCCCATGATGGCGATGGCAGCGGATTTAGTGATTGCTGAAGTTGAGGAGATTGTCGAAGTGGGCGAGATAGACCCGCATGATGTGGACACTCCAGGAATTATTGTAGATAAAGTGTTTTTAAAAGGAGGCAAGTAAAATGGTCTTGAATAAAACAGCTAAAGAAACCATTGCTGAGTGTGCAGCAAAAGAATTGCACGATGGAGATGTTGTAAACCTAGGAATTGGTTTGCCAACGCTCATCCCTAATTACCTGGAAGAAGGCGTGAATGTTTTCCTTCAATCTGAAAACGGATTCATAGGGCTAGGCCCAGTAAGAGGGGAAGCCCAGCCGGATATCGTGAATGCTGGCGGACAGCCGGCGGGCATCATTCCTGGCGGAGCTTTCTTTGATAGCACTTATTCATTCCAATTGATCCGCGGCGGCCATGTGGACGTAACCGTACTTGGCGGCCTTGAAGTCGACCAGCACGGGAACCTTGCAAACTGGATGATTCCTGGAAAAATGGTTCCGGGAATGGGTGGTGCCATGGACCTTGTTACGGGTGCGAAAAAAGTGATTGTGACAATGGAGCATTGTTCCAAAAAGGGAGCGCCAAAAATTTTAAAAGAATGCAGGCTGCCTCTGACTGGCAAGGGCGTTGTTGATTTAATTATTACAGAATTGGCCGTTTTTAAGGTGACAGAAGAAGGCTTAGTGTTGGTTGAACTTCAAGAAGGTGTCGATCTGGAAACGGTCATTGAGAAAACAGAAGCTGAATTTAAAATAAAAAACTAGTTTTATAGGAGGAAATCATCATGCGTGAAGTGGTAATCGTAAGCGCTGTCAGAACAGCGATCGGAAGTTTTATGGGAACACTAAGCAAAACGCCGGCAACTGAATTGGGTGCCGTTGTGATAAAAGAAGCGCTTAATCAAGCAGGAGTAAAGGAAGACCAAGTAGATGAAGTGATTATGGGAAATGTCCTTCAAGCTGGTTTGGGACAGGGTCCTGCTCGCCAGGCGGCGCTAAAGGCTGGGTTGCCTGAGGATGTTCCAGCTACAACCATTAATAAGCTATGCGGATCCGGTTTGAAGGCGGTACATTATGCGGCTCAAGCCATTCAGCTGGAAGAGGCGGATATCGTTGTTGCTGGAGGAATGGAAAACATGAGTCTTGCACCATACCTTTTAAAGGGCGGCCGTACAGGTTTCCGGATGGGTGATGGAAAGGTTATCGATAGTATGATTCACGATGGACTGCAATGTGCCATTAATAGCTGCCATATGGGAATTACCGCTGAAAATATTGCAGACCAATATGAATTATCCCGTGAATCTCAGGATGAATTTGCGGCATCGAGCCAGCAAAAAGCCAAAGCTGCTATAATCGAAGGCAAATTTAAGGATGAGATTGTTCCAGTTAGCATCCCGCAGCGCAAAGGAGATCCGATTGTCTTTGATACGGATGAATTCCCTCGTGCAGGAGTAACTGCCGAAAAGCTTAGCGGCTTAAAGCCGGCATTTAAAAAAGAAGGCTCTGTCACAGCAGGAAACGCATCAGGCATCAATGATGGAGCAGCGGCACTTGTTCTTATGAGCAGGGAAAAAGCTGAAGAATTGGGCATCAAACCATTAGCTGTTTTAAAAGGAAATGCATCAGTGGGTGTAGACCCTAAAATCATGGGCATTGGCCCGATTCCAGCCTCGAAAAAAGCGTTGGCAAAAGCAGGTCTTTCTATGGGAGATATGGACCTGGTCGAAGCTAATGAAGCGTTCGCTGCACAGGCATTGGCAGTAGGGCGTGACCTCGAGATTCCTGGAGAAAAGCTCAATGTGAATGGCGGTGCGATTGCGCTGGGACATCCAATTGGTGCGAGCGGCGCAAGAGTGCTGGTTACATTATTGCATGAAATGAAGCGCAGAGATTCACGCTATGGCCTTGCTGCATTATGTATCGGCGGAGGCATGGGTGTGGCAAGTGTTGTCGAAATGGATAAATAATGGACTGATATTTTAGGAGGAAGAAAGAATGGAAAATCAAGTCGTTTTTGTAACAGGTGCAGCAAGCGGAATTGGCTATCAAATTGGGGAAGCTTTTTTAAATGAGGGTGCGAGAGTTGTTTTTACCGATATCAATGAAGAAAAAATTCAGGAAGTTGCAAAGGATTTAAGCGATAAAGGTTTTGATTGCTTAGGTATTAAAGTGGATGTTACAAGTGAAGAAGATATAAAAAATGCGATCGACGAGACAGTTGAGAAATATGGCAGACTGGATGTTCTATTAAATAATGCAGGTTTGCAGCATGTGTCCCCGATCGAAGAATTTCCAACAGCGAAGTTTGAATTTATGATCAAAGTGATGCAGGTTGCGCCTTTTGTGGCGATGAAGTATGCGATTCCAATCATGAAAAAGCAGGGATTCGGCCGCATTATCAATATGGCAAGCATTAATGGTCTAATCGGTTTTGCCGGAAAAGCCGCTTATAACAGTGCCAAGCATGGTGTTATTGGTTTAACGAAAGTAGCTGCGCTTGAAACAGCTGCCCATAACATTACGGTGAATGCGATTTGCCCAGGTTATGTTGATACTCCGCTTGTCCGCGGCCAGTTTGAAGATTTGGCTAAAACACGCAATGTACCGGTTGAAAAGGTAAAAGAAGAAGTTCTTTATCCGCTTGTGCCGCAAAAGCGTCTCCTGGATGTTCAGGAAATTGCTGATTATGCGCTCTTCTTAGCGAGCGATAAAGCAAAAGGCGTCACTGGACAAGCTGTTGTACTGGACGGAGGTTACACAGCTCAATAAAGAGAAACTTCAATCAGTGGAAGGCTTTTCCCCACTGATTGTTAGTTGAGGCACACAGGAAGTGGCGTTCTTAGTCTTTGTTCTGCTTTTCGGGCCTATACGGGCAGTTGGATTCCCGCTTATCCTCCCTCAATTTCTCTGAGTCTTGAAGAGGGGGTCTTACTGCCCGTTAGACTGCGATAAAACTACAAGATTATATGCATGGCAATTGCATAGTCCGCTCTCGTCAGACAGGCGATGCAAATGCATGCATACCAACTATTGATTAAGAGGTGTAATTATGTTTGGAATCATATTAGGGTTAATTGTCTTAATGGCTTTAGCTTACTTTGGCTGGTCAATTATTTGGGTCGCGCCAATCGCTGCTGGAGTCGTGGCATTAACTGGTGGACTTGATCTGCTTGATGCCTATACAAACACGTACATGAGCGGGTTTGTTAATTTTGCAAAACAGTGGTTTCCCGTCTTTATGCTGAGTGCCATTTTCGGTAAATTGATGGAAGACACAGGCATGGCGAAATCCATTGCTGTTGCCCTTTCCAAAATGATGGGAACGAAACGTGCAATCCTTGGTGTTATTGTGTCTTGCGGTGTGCTGACATACGGTGGAATTAGCTTGTTTGTTGTTGTCTTTGCGGTTTATCCGCTTGCATTATCATTGTTCAGAGAAGCAAATATCAGCCGGAAAATCATGCCTGCTACGATTGCATTGGGTTCTTTTACGTTTACAATGACAGCGCTTCCGGGAACGCCGCAAATTCAAAACCTCATTCCTATGCCCTTTTTCCATACAGATGCCATGGCAGCTCCCATCATGGGGATTGTGTCGGCATTGATTATGGGTGTGGGCGGTTATTGGTATTTGCTGTATAGGCAAAAGCAGCTTGGTAAAAAAGGCGAGGTGTTTACGGAGCCTAAAGATAACAGCATACTAAATGTTACAGATCAAGAACCAAATGTTTTTCTATCATTATTGCCGCTATTAACCGTGTTATTGACGCTGAATCTATTAGATTGGCATATTGTGGTGTCTCTGCTTTCAGGTATCATGTTGATTTTGTTATTGAATATTGCGAAAATCAAAGGGTTTGTTAAATCCATCAATGGCGGTGCAGCCGGATCGATTACAGCCATTATCAATACAAGTGCTGCAGTCGGTTTTGGTTCAGTGGTACAAGCTGCCCCAGGATTTAAAAAGATTACAGAGGCTTTGATGAACATACCAGGAAACCCGCTGATTTCTGAAGCTGTTGCGATCAATTTGCTGGCTGGTGCTACAGGTTCTGCTTCAGGCGGTATGGGAATTGCCCTTGAAGCATTAGGAAAACAATATTATGAAATTTCACAAGCGACTGGCATTAGTCCCGAAGCTTTTCACCGCATTGCATCACTATCGTCTGGCGGACTGGACGTTCTTCCGCATAATGGTGCGGTTTTGACGCTGTTAACGATTACGGGCTTATCGCATAAAGAGAGCTACCGTGATATTGCGGTTGTGGGGATTGTCATTCCAATTATCGCAACTGCTGTCGCTATTGTGCTTGCTGCAATGGGAATTTATTAATAAAGAGTTGAAGCTGTTCAAGGGGGCAGCTTCTTCTTTTTTCCTAAAATTTGATATAATGATTTATTAAGAGGCTTTGGATTGGGGTGTTTTGGTATGAAGCTTCCTTATGAGTGGTTAGAGGAGATTATTTCTTTAAGCATTGAACGGATTGTGGTCGTTAATCACGAAGGAATCATTGTTTATATAGATTCAGGATATTGTGAATTCCTGGGAATGTCTTACGAGGAAGCAATTGGGCGGCCGGCTCAGGATGTCATTATGAATACGCGGATGCATATTGTCGCGAAAACAGGCAAAAAAGAGCTTGAGGACCTCCAGCCAATTAACGGCAGCGTTATGATTGCAAACCGCTATCCAATTGTTATTAATGGAGAATTAGTAGGTGCTTTAGGGACCGTGATGTTTCCGGACCCGGATAACCTCAGGCATTTCAAAAATAAAATGAATAACCTGATGGAAGAATTGAACTTTTATAAAAATAAGGCAATCAATGAACTGAAAAGTAAGTATACATTTGAAGATCTGGTTGGAAAGAGCCCTCTTTTCGCCGCGGCAAAACGAATGGGGGAGAAGGTTGCCGGAAGTGATTCTTCCATTTTAATCACAGGTGAGTCAGGAACGGGCAAAGAACTGTTTGCTCACGCCATTCATCACAGCAGCATGCGGAGCCATTTTCCGTTTGTGCCTGTGAACTGTGCATCTATCCCGGAATCATTGTTTGAGTCCGAGTTTTTTGGATATGATGAAGGAGCTTTTACTGGCGCCGTGAAAGGCGGGAAAGAAGGCTTTTTTAAAGTGGCTGACAAAGGAACGATCTTTCTCGATGAAATTGGGGAAATGCCGCTGTCCATGCAAAGCAAATTATTAAGAGCGCTGCAGGAAAAAGAGATTCAGCCCGTTGGCGGGCAGAAGGCGATACCAGTTGATGTCAGAATCATTGCTGCGACCAACCGTGATTTGATTCAAATGGTTGAAGACGGATCATTCCGGCAGGATTTATATTACCGGCTAAATGTGATTAATATCGAGCTTCCGCCATTAAGAAAAAGGAAAGAAGATATCGAGCTGATTGCGAAAAGTCTATTGCACAAGCTTGAGAGGAAATTTTACCGAAACGGCACGGCGATTTCTCCTGAAGCGATTGAAAAATTGGCAGCCCACAAATGGCCTGGTAATGTACGTGAGCTGGAGAATGTCCTCGAAAGAGCCATCAATGTGGTCGATGGCTCCGAAATCCAAGTATCACACCTGCCGCTTTATATTGCAGACCAAGAGGTAAAGAGAGGAGATCAGGATTCAAATGATTCCATTGCTCATAAGTCATCTGCAGCCGTTGTAGAGCTATTAAAAGATACAATTGAAAAAGCAGAAAAAAAAGCAATTCTGCATGCATTGCATGTTACGGACGGAAATAAACTGGAAGCAGCTAAACTGCTTGGCATTGGAAAAACAAAATTTTACGATAAATGTAAGGTGTTTGGTATTTGATATTAGAGCGGCTGTTATGAAATGAGAGTGCTTAATTTGCCGCTATTATCATAGATTGATTTTAATTTCTCCCGGGCTCCCTGGCGCCAGTTTTTGACTGCTGACAGGGAGACTTGTTCTTTATCTGCAATTTCCCTGACTGTCAGTTGATCACATAAGGTATACTTCAGCCATTTTCTTTGATTTTCTGATAAAGTTCTGCAGCTTTTTAACAAATCATGAAGCAGGTCGGTAGTGCTTAATTCCTGCGAATCCTCAACAGCTTCCTCGATGACTTCCCAGAATTCTTCCTTAGGATTTGCGTAACGAGCCTTATGGTTTGCTTGTTTTGTTAATTCGTTCATCATTTTCCCTTTTACAAAACCATAGGCATATGAAAAGAAAGGACCTTTCTCTGGATCATGGACTTTCCAAACGTTCCAGAGTGTAATTAACCCCAGCTGATAGAATTCATCTCTGTTTTTATAAATGTTCAGACTGTTCATGATTTTGTGTATCATTGGATCAAATTGTGCTGCTGTCTGTTCAAAGCTTTCCATGTTTGTGTCCCTTCAGGAAAGCGCGCGCTCTAAGTATTCCCGGGTAGCTTTAACATAGCGGGAAAACGATTTTTTTGCGAATCGAAAAAAAGTCGAGTTTCGGGGAGTTTACCCCCTAAACTCCCGAGTTTGGGTACCAAACTCCCCGAAAGAAGGGGCTAACTCGCCGATTTTCGAGAAAAATTCACTTTTTTTATTTTTTGTAGAAAAAGCCCATATAGGATTGATCGTTATTCAATGAAAAGCCCATATCTAATAGATCTTCAAAGTAAAGTTCTTCGAATTTTTTATTCAGAATTCCGTAAAAGTAGGCGATTGGCTTGGCTATTATCCTTGATTTCATTTTCCCTATTAGCTGCTTAAAGGAATGAATGGCTGTGTCCAGTACCTGGGTCTTATCTTGTTCACGATTATTGCGGTAGGCTGCAATAGTTGTCATTCTCCAAAATTCCTCGATTGACTTTGCTTCAGGGAAAAAGTACTTCACAGCATCAACGAAAGCATTCGGAACACGATCGCTAGTATATGTGTAGTCGAGGCCGGTTTCGTTACGTTTATTATTCTTTTGATTTTTATTAGTTTTAGAAAGATTAATTGTTTTATTATGGTGGTCCATTTTTTTCTCCTTAGGTGGTTCAATCTTGGGAAAGCGATTGAATATGTATAAGTTGCTGGACTGAGAACCGTTCTTTCTTTCCGTTTCATGAACTGTGAATATGCCTAACTCGGATGCTTTTACGATCATCCTTTTAAAGGTGGAGCGGGAAATTCCGTTTCCGCTGTATTCTTCGTGGATTGCTTTTAACACTGTTCCAATCTTTGCATTGGATACACCGGGAACTTTGGCTGCAAAACGCGCCAGCCGCTTTAGGCCCACAAGCTCACCCTTCGAAAACTTCTCCTTATTCACCGCAAGCCACATCTCTAAATGGACATTAAATTCCTGTAGGTTATTAAACTGGGAAAATTGTTCAAACTGGTCAACACTGCCTGATTTTAAATTCATTAAAACGCACCACCCTTTCACCTTCTATATACAGTTGAGGGAAGGGAAAGGTCAGGGTGGTTTATGTGGGATTGTGTCGAAATGGTGAACAAGTGGGTAGAGGGATCTATTTTACAGGAGAAGAGTTTCTATGAACTCAAAAATGGAGCGGAACGAAGAAAAAGGTCGCCATCAGAGGTTCATAAAGCTGGAAAATGGAATCAGTGCAATGAAAAAGGTCTTCATGAAACTGTTAAACAAACAAATGTCACCAAATTCAGGACGGCATTTATAAAAAGAGAACTGAGGATGTTATATGATTTAAGCTAACGCCAAAAGAGTAGCAGCAGTCTTCTTACACCCTTGACAATGATAATCATTTTCAATTAAACTGATTTTAGGTAATGATAATAATTTTCACTTAAAAGGTTACATATAAAAAACATCTTTGGGAGGGGTATAAGACGACTAAAATCTATGTTTGTGAATGGTGTGGCTTTATTGTAGAGGCAGAGGATGAATGCTGCTCCTCCCAGTGCCCTTGTTGCGGATTAGAGGATATCGAATCTGCTGGAAGTTAATAGTCTTAAAGAATACATACTTTTTTAAGTAAATTAGAGGAGAGAAGAATATGAATGAACATTATATTGCTATGAAAATATTTCAACATGATATTGATTGTTTTTGTCCTGATGCTTATCATGCATTCTCGATTACAATCCAAAAAGGAGATCTAATTGAAGTCACTCCTGAACGTAAATTTACGATGGCGAAAGGCTGGTATGTTTTCGTGGTGATAAATGAACAACATGCCTTTTTTATGGCTATGGAAGATTTAGAGCTGTATTTAATGAACGAACAAATAATATCTTTAATTGACATTGACTTGAGGATAAACTATTTGCAATTTAAGATCGATCAGGACCTTGAAAGAGGAGATGAAGCATCATTTGCCATCCACTCTAATTTGTTAAACGAATCACTTAAACTTAAGGCTGGACTGGAAAGTCATTTAAGTGATTTAGCTGTGGGGTAACAACGTTTGATAGTTGATCTAATATCACAGAGGGACAGCTCCTGATAAAATGCTTATCGGAATTAAATTCAGCTGAGAAAAACGCATGGATTATCAATAAATCTTCCATGCGTTTTAAATTATTTTATTGGATAAAAGCGTCTATAAGTTAAATGCTTTTAAGTATCTTCGCTGGATTCCCCGCCACAATCGTATTAGCAGGCACATCTTTCGTCACAACGGAACCAGCGGCCACAATGGAGTTATCTCCAATGGTGATGCCTGGCAAGATCACTGAGCTGCCGCCTATCCATACATCATCTCCTATGATAATGGGAACCGCATAACCACTTTTGTTTCGACCTTTCGGCTCAATGGAATGGCCAGCCGTGTATAGACCAACATTCGGGCCAATCATACAGTTGTTCCCAATCCTTACTTCTGTCATATCTAGTATTGTACAGTTATAACCTGCATAGAAATGGTCGCCCACATGAATGTTATAGCCCAAATCACAATGGAAATTATGTTCAATGCTCGGATTTAATCCTGCACTTCCAAACAACTCATTAATTATTTCCTTTTTTTTAGCTGAATCTTCTATTGGGCAATGATTGAATTCATGAACCAGCTTGTGGGCACGGATGTTTTTCTTTTTCAGTTCCTCCGTATCCCGTTTGTAATACAATCTTTCTTTCTTCTCCATCCCCATTCTCCTTCCTTTGTTATTTTTAAAATACGACGCTTTAAGGATGTATCCTTCTTTGAGGTCAAAAAAGCCAACAGATTGAAGTTAGGTTTATTCCTTTAAGGGCATTTTGTTGTAATTGAAGGTAATCAAAACGTTCCATTTATAGTGTAATATGGTAAATGGGTTGACAAGGGGAGGACGAATCTGAGTCATTCAACCATATTCATTTCACTGACAGAATGCAAAGAATCATGAAACACGCTGAAGCTAAAGCCCGACGATCAAATTCTAGAGTGCTGCAGCCCATCCATTTGTTTATTGCATGCTTCCATAAAAAAACGGGGATAATGGGTGAAATAGTCCTAAAATGCAGCACAGATAAAACATCTTTAAGAAAACACGTTCAGAATATAAATGCAAAACAATTAAAAAATGATCTTTTCAACTTCCCCGTCACGGAAGCAGTAATCTCTGTGATCCTTCCATCTATCTTGTGTTTGATTCTGATGAAAACATACTTGGATTTGCTGCATTTGATGTTTATCAGAATAAGAAATGCTAATTAGGGCCGGTGTGTGTGGCGACATCCAACAGGGATAAAGGGATTGGCTATGACCTGCTGCATCATTGTTTAAGAGAGATGATAGAAATAGGTTACGAGTATGCCATTATAGGGGGAGCCAGACCGATTGAATTTTATGGAATAGCTTGTAATGCTGTGGTGTTTCCTTCAGTTTGATTCAATCAGGAGAAGGATAAAAGGCAGGAACGAGCTTCCTGCCGTCGAACATAATTTGGCTGATTACTTTCTTTTCTGACTCTTCAATTTGTTCATTTCAAGTTCAGCAGCATATTCTTCCATCGATTTTCCTTGCTTTTGGCTTTCAGATTGAATTTTTCTGAACTTGTTATCATTTAAATTAGGCATATAAACACCTCCTTTTGAACATCAGTATTTTGTACAAAGAGAGGAGTATTATTCGGTGGTTAGGAATATAGTGAAATGATTGCAATAAAAAAATAAGGCAGGGTTTGCATTTAGAGAAGGTATTGCCACAAATTCTTGAACAGATTGAGGATGATCACTTAAATCAAAAGTAAAAGAATGTCCCAATAGAGGTGTTTCCTCTCCTTAGGGGCATTCTTTTATGCCGTTTATTGGGTTCCTTTCATCAGCTTTGTAATCATCTCAAGTGGAGGTATGCTGCGGAGGATGGATGCAAAAACGCTGAATCAATGGCCGCAATTTTCTTTTGTTGCAGGGTTAGTCTGTCTTTTCAGTGGAACGGCATTCACTATTGCTATAGGAGAAATACGTTTTATCTTTTTGTGTGCATTCCACAACGGTTCGTGGCTGGAAAAAGGTTCCTTTCAGGCGTTTTTTACTTTTGTCTCCAGGAATCTTTTAATCTTTGTCACTACTTCAGGATTAATATAAACCTCAATTTCTTTCACTTCTTGTGGGATCTTTTCTTCTTCGATCCCAATATATTTATAAAATTCAACTAAGATTTTATTGGTATTTTCTAGCTGATTTCCAATTTCTAATCCTTTTTTTGTCAAAGTCACAGTTCTGTATGGTTTGAAGTTTACAAAATCTTGTTTTTTAAGTTTTGCAACCATTTTTGAAGCAGACGAAACGGTCACATTAAGTAATCCAGCAATATCTGATATGGTCGCATGTCCATATTTTCTTTCTAATTTATAGATCTCAATAATATATTTTTTTATACTCTTTGGCTCCAATACATTCACCTTCATTTCTTTTATTAAAAGAGTGGAAAGGATGAGCATTCTTTAACTAGTATTTGTTTTGAGGATTTTATAGAGAAGTTAGGGAACTGGATGCATGTTCAATGAAATCAAACATATGATGAACTAATAAGATCCTGGAGGATTTCCATGTCATTGTTTCCAATTCTTTTTTCTTCACTTTGTACAGGCCTAGGAGCACTGCCTATTCTGTTAATAAAAAATGTTTCCCATAAAGGGAAGGACGTTTTACTGGCCTATACGGCAGGGATTATGGTTGCAGCGTCGGCTTATGGATTAATTCCATCTGCTATTAAGCTATCGAATCTTACTGTTCTGGTGATTGGAATTTTAATGGGAACCCTGGTTTTAACCTTGCTGGAAAGTTTTATCCCACATGTGGATTTGGACAATTCCAAACGTTCAACGGGGCATTCAAGTGTTGTCATATTGTTTTTAATAGCGATGTCACTGCATAATTTGCCAGAAGGTCTGTCAGTCGGAATAAGCAATGTAAGCAGCAGCCAGGATCTGGGCCCGCTCGTAGCTTTTGCTATAGGGCTTCAAAATGTCCCAGACGGATTTTTGGTTGCATTATTTTTAGTTACACAGAATGTCAGCAGGGTAAAAGCCATTCTTTTCGCAGCCCTGACAGGAGTGATTGAATTATGTGCTGGATTAATAGGGGTGTTATTTGGCGGATCCTTTGAACATATTATTCCTTATGGACTTGCTTTTGCGGCAGGCTCAATGCTCTTTGTAGTTTATAAAGAATTAATCCCTGAAAGCCATGGGGATGGGAATGAGAGAGCGTCTACATTGGCTTTTATTATTGGGTTTCTCTCAATGGTGATTTTAACTGAATGGTTCAGATAAATGGCTTGGTACTTCTGGCATAACCTTTTTATTATGAAAATTGACACCTCTCCAAAAGGAAGAGGTGTCTTTGGTTTTATCCAGTTTTTTTTGCTATTGGTTACTTAGTCAAGCCTTCTTTAATGGTTTTAATATTCCACTCCATCATGGAGATATACGTATCGCCGTCTTCACCTGGCTTTGCCAATGAGTCTGTAAAAACTTTACCCATGATAGGAACATTGGTTTCATCAGATACAGCTTCCATGCTTCGAGCATCAATGCTTGTTTCCAGGAATAGTCCGGTAATTCCTTTTTCATTGATAATATCTACAATTCTTGTAATTTGTTCTGGTGTTCCCTGGTTTTCCTGATTGATCTCCCAGATATATTCCGCCTGGAATCCATAGGCTTCGCTGAAATATTTAAAAGCGCCTTCACTCGTTACAAGCACACGTTCTTTTTCCGGAATCTCTTTAAATTGTTTGACCGCTTTGTCATGCAGTTCTTGAAGTTCAGCGATATAGGCTTCTGCATTTTTCTCATAAACCTCTTTATTGTCAGGATCTACCTTGATTAGTCCGTCTCTCGCATTTTCCGCGTATTTGATTCCATTTCGTATATCCAGCCATGCATGTGGATCTTCTTCGCTTTCTTTGCCCTTTGTTGTTAAGTGCATTGCTTCCACACCTTTGCTCATAAGGAAGACAGGAGCATCTTCGCCGTCTTTTCCAGCAGTTTCCATAAGCTTATTGAACCATGAGTTGCCGGCTTCCAAATTCAGGCCATTATAAAATACTGCATCTGCATCCGTTGTTTTTTGGACATCTTCAGGAAGCGGGTCATATTCGTGCGGATTGGAGCCAATAGGTGCTAAACTATGAATCTCGACTAAATCTCCGCCTACATTTTTAACAATGTCAAATACAATCGAGTAGGTCGTAACAACTTGAACTTTTCCATCTTCGCTGGCAGATGTGCTACTTTTTTCATTGCTGCAAGCTGCCAGTAATAACACGGCCAGAAGAGATGAGGCTAATAAAAGAAATCCTTTTTTAAACATTCGGTTTTCCCCCTAGTTATTTTTAAATTTTTTTAAAGGCTCTTTTCTAAAGGCTGTTTTCTCATAGATTAAAAACAGCTATATTAAAATTAAACTAATGAAGCTCTTTTCTTCTTTACTCTCAGCGTTTTCCAAACTAATCCATGCTTAGGTGAGAATAAGAAAACGAGTACGAATATAGAAGTAGCGGCCATGACAATCGTTGCGCCCGAAGCTAGGTTGTAGGTGAAACTAAAGTAAAGTCCAACAATAGATGAAACCACCCCGATGCCTGCTGCAAGGAATATCATTACCCACAGCCGCTCGGTTAACAGATAAGCCGCCGCAGCAGGTGTAATCAACATGGCAACAACCAACACAATGCCTACTGTCTGGAGGGATGCAACGGTAACCATCGTCAAAAGAGTCATTAGGAAATAGTGAATGAAGCGAACTGGCAAGCCATAGGCTGCGGCCATTGTTTCATCAAACGATGTAACCAATAGTTCTTTGTAAAAGAGATAAACAGCTGCTATTACAATTAGGCTGATGCCCAGTGTGATCCACATATCTGATGATCTTACAGCCAGCACATTTCCAAATAAAATATGGTATAAGTCTGTACTGCTTTTTAGCATCGTAATAATAATAATTCCTGAAGCAAATGCCGCTGTGAACATGATCCCAATAGATGTATCATGCTTTATCCGGCTGTTCTGGGATACAAATCCAATGGCAATTGCCGTTAAAACTCCACTAAAAACTGCCCCAAAAAAGAAGTTAATACCCAGCATATAGGAGATGGCTACACCTGGCAGTACCGCATGTGAAATGGCATCTCCCATGAGAGCCATTCCTCTGAGGATGATGAAACAGCCAATGACTCCGCAGATAATCCCAACCATAACCGATGTTAATAACGCTTTTTGCAGAAAACCATATTGCATTACCGCTTCAATAAAGGCCATTATAACGACACTCCAATCTCATTCATAAACGCAAATTGCCCCTTGTAAGCTTTTTTAATGACCTCAGGCTTAAACACCTCTTCAACTGTCCCAAAACCTATTAATTCTTTATTTAAGAGGATTAGCTGATTGAAATAATCATTCGCTTTGCTTAGGTCGTGGTGTACAACAATAACCGTTTTTCCTTGCCTGCAAAGTTCTTTCAAAATTTTCACAATGGTTTCTTCACTGGATACATCAACTCCTACAAACGGTTCATCAAGAAAAAACAGATCTGCTTGCTGGGCGAGGGCTCTTGCCAGAAAGACACGCTGCTGCTGCCCGCCTGATAATTCACCAATTTGCCTCTTGCTAAAATCTTGCATTCCAACACGCTGAAGACATTGCATTGCCCATTCTTTATCTTTTTTCTTTGGACGGCGGAACAGCTTTAAATGCGGATAAGTTCCGATGAGAACCGCATCAAGGACCGTGATCGGAAAATCCCAATCTATGTCATTTCGCTGTGGAACATAGGCGATTCTTTTGCGTACTTCTTTGATCGTTCTACCCATCACTTTTACATCGCCTTTATCCTTTGGTATGAGATTCAGCATGGCTTTTAAAAAAGTCGATTTTCCTGCGCCGTTTGGCCCGATAATGCCCACCAAATTACCAGTTTCAACAGATAGGCTTACTCCTTTTACAGCTTCATTTCCATAATAGGAAACATGCAAATCTTGTATGGAGATAGCTGGACCCTTCATTTTTGTTCTCTCCTTTATTTTTCCATTTTTTCAGCTGGTCATTTTAATTGCGTATAATCAAGTAATCGTCCTTTGGACAAGAATTATAGATCAATAAAAAAATTTTGCCTTAATGCAAATTATATGCAATTGATAAACAATGTCAACACTAAAAAAGTTGCTTTTTATAATTGACTGAGAACTTTAAATGGGCTTAATTCAGACGTGAGAAGGGCTGGACATGGGTTCTTAGAGAGGCTGGAGGGGGGAAAGAAAATTTTAAAGCACCAATTTCTTGTTTTCGAAGATCTTAATGGTGAAATTAGGGAGAAACGGGAATTTAGTGGCCGAATACATGAAATCTCCTGAAGCGAATTAAAAATTATCAGTCAAACAATGATTTCTCTGCCTTCCAATCTTGGGACTAGCAACAGAGCAGCCTTGATGCTAGATTTAGATTTCGTTTAACGGCCAAATTTGAAGGTTTATCGGCCAAATCTAATGATTTATCGGCCAAAAGCCGATTATGTGGCTTACCGTTCGTGGAACCAGTAAGTGAAAATACACATTTATATGTAAATTTGTAAAAATATTAATTATTTTAAGGTGGTTCCAGCTGATTTCTGGGACCACCCTCTTATTTTGAAGACTTATTTTCTAAGTAGTATTCTAGGATTTACTAGGAGACCTTGGATTTATCACTATTACATAAAACATTCTCTTAATCAAAATGAAGGTTCTCATAGATTCTATAAACAAACCAATTCATTAGTATTCTTGTCCACTCCTTTTTGTAGAACGAGCATATTTTAAAAGTATAAGGGACAAGGAGGTGAAAGAGATGTCGTGCAGAAGAAGATTCGATGACAACGATGTAGCAGGTATTTTTGATCGTGATGACAGAAGAAGAGTTCTGGATGTGGATAAAGTGATTATCCGTGCAGATAAGGTAATAGTTATCGAGGATGATAGAAGAAGACGAAGAAGAGACGATGACGATGTATTAGGCATTTTTGAACGTGATAATAGACGCAGAAAAAGATGTCCTTGGTAAACTAGTAAGCAAATGAATTTTTATGGATAAGACTGTTGAGCATTTTTTCTCAACAGTCTTTATCGTTTCTTTTCTATTTAATTCATAGCTATAAAAGTGATCTATGGCTTTGCTTGTTGACGCCAGGTTATTTAGAGGAAACTGACCGATATATTCGCTTAATCGTTTCCATATGCAGTGCTTCATGATAAAAACTAAATAAAAATGCTTCTCCTGCTGTGTATAGTGTAATGCCGCCTCGATTTGTGAATGGTCTGGGCAGTTTTTCCTCAAGACGTCCCTGAAGGAATTCTTTTATTCGGGATTTTTGTTCAGTTAAAACGAAAGAAATTTCTGTTAAGGAAGGAGGCGTATCTACCCAATCTGCTGGTTTTGTTCCGGCAGCAAATAACTGTTCATATTTCATAGGGGTCTTCATCTCCTCACCCATGATTTCAAAGACAAGCTTTTCCTGTACATATGCAATATGCCCAAAGTTCCATCGTATATGGTTGTAAAAGCCTTTTGGAGTAATATCAGCAATTTCTTCGGGAATTCTCTTAATAGATTTTTCAGTTATTCCTCGCACTGTTTCCATATGGTCAAATATAATCCGTTCCAAAAATAATCCTCCTTATAAATGTTCTCTTAATAAACATTTCGCGTTGCTTATTTCTTTTTCCTACAATTGGGTGTTTTTAATTTAAAAATTCATTAAAAGAAATAATATACCAATCTATTTTGCCTGTCGCTCCTTTTTATAGGCTGATGGTGTTATATCCATCGACTTCCGGAATTTACTGATAAAATAACTGGTGCTGTTAAATCCAACTTTAAAGGCAACTTCAGTGACATTAGATTCTGGATCTTGAAGCAAGATGAGGCTTTTTTGGATTCGATAATTGATTAGGTAGCTTATCGGAGTTGTTTTTAAGATCCGCTTGAAGTAGCGGCAGCATTCAGAACTGCTCAATTGGCCCGCTCTTGCGATATCATTCAGTGGGACTTTTTCAACATAATGAAGGTGGATCCAATTCAACATTTCCTTCATTCGCCGATTTTTTTCCACTTCAGTCCGGTCATACTCTAATTGGAACCCGTTCATGATTAACTGCTGCCATATGAATGTTAGCTGACTGGAGATGTCAACTTCATAAAAAGGCGGTTTATGTTGAATCAAGCTTTTGATTTTTATCATGCTGTCTAAAATGTTTTTTCCCCATTGGTCATAGGCATTCATGTAAATGTACGGCAGATTGGTCGCTTGAATGTATGGATATATATTGCTTGTAAATAGTTCTTGTGGGAGCATGAAATGGGGGGATACATTTAAGCAAATATAAATACAGTCACCGCTTACATCCTCTGCCAAATGCAGGCATCCGCTGTTGATAAATATCCCGTCACCTTCGCTTACCATCCGTTTTTCTTCATTTATCTGAAACATTGCTTCCCCTTTTTTTATTAAGACAAATTGAATTTCCTCATGCCAATGAAGGGGGATTTTGCCGTTTATATTATGAGCAATCTCTGTTTCATAGCAGGCAACAGGCATTACAACTGTACGATGGCTCGTAAGCTCTTTTAAGCTTTGATCCACTTTGAAATTTTTTATTTGCAACATAGCACCTCAATATATTTATATTTTTTTATTGAATTTAGCTATTTTTTACACATGTTTTCAATTATTATAACACTATTATTATATTTTAAGGTGGAATGAAACATGAAGGGACGTTCTAGGAAAACCGGGTTATTCCTTGTAATAGCCGGGGCTACGTTTTGGGGTGTTGGCGGCACGGTTGCCCAGAAGCTTTTTCAGCAATTCGCAATCAATGTTGAGTGGCTTGTAACAGTACGCCTCCTGATAGCAGGTGTCCTGCTTTTAGCTGTCCAATTTTTGCTTAAAGATCGGTCGCAAGTCTTTGGTGTTTGGAAAAATAAGCGGGCAGCGCTGCGTTTAATCATCTTTGGTCTTCTAGGCATGCTGGCCGTTCAATACACGTACATGGCATCTATAAACCATGGAAATGCCGCCGTAGCTACATTGCTGCAATATTTGGCGCCAGCGATGATTATTATTTATCTGGTTTTGAGAAAGGAAACGGTGTTCACGCGGAACGATTTTGTAACTGTTTCACTTGCTTTGGCAGGTTCGTTTTTTCTGCTTACCAATGGTTCTGTTTCTCAGCTTTCTGTACCGGCTCCTGCTATCGTGTGGGGAATCTTATCCGGGGTGGCGTTAGCGTTTTACACGCTATATGCAGTACCATTATTGAAGCAATACGATTCTCTTGTAGTTGTCGGCTGGGCGATGGTGATCGGCGGGCTGTCCTTGAGCTTTATTCATCCGCCGTGGAAAATGGGGTCCAGCAGTTTGACGTTCGAAGCTTATCTCTATTTGGTGTTTGTTATCGTGTTTGGAACTATGCTTGCTTTTTGGTTTTACATCGAAAGCTTACAGAGCCTTTCCCCTACTGAGACCAGTCTGTTGAGCAGCCTTGAGCCGCTTGCTGCCGTATTCACAACTGTCATATGGCTGAAAGAACCGTTTGGCAGTTTTCAATGGGTTGGAACTGTGTGTATTTTTGGGATGATTTTATTACTAGCCTTAAACAAAAAATCTCACTCCAAGACTGCAGAACACATGAATCATGAAAAGCCCTTCAAAGTCAGTTGACTTGAAGGGCTTTACCATTTTAATGGATTCATCAGCTTACCGGAGCTTTTTACTTTATTGTTATTCTATTAGCTCCTTATCCGCTTTTCCTTCCTGCCACATCTGGTAGAAATAGAGAAGGACAGCCAGTATGGTCATTGCCAGAAGATTTGATAATGGTGAAAAGCTGCCGTTTTCTCTTATCTCAAGGCTATTAAGAAATTTAGTGAAAACAATACCGTAAAAAAGATCAACGATTAAATTTACAATTATATATATCCAGAATTTACGATAAGTAAAGTGAAATATCCAGATTGTACCGACCAGGAAAATACTGTATACAGTAAACAATGGAGCTATTTTGTCCCATTTAAAAAGTGATTCTTTAAATTCCCACCAATTATATGTCCAGGCCAATTGAGCCATTATAGTATTCAGTACTGTTGCCAATAATGCAACTGGCATATACCTTCGTAAAGCTGATCGATCTAAAAGAAGCCCAAGGGATAATAAATATGGACCGAATAACCAATTTTACCATAAGATGATTCCTTCCTTAATTTTTCTAACCTACTATTTCCTAGAGTGAACAAATTTCGATTTGTTATTCACTAATAAGAAGGACATGGGTAAGCATTATATTTTCTTTTATTTATTTCGGTTGTTAAAATAAAATCAGTTCTTTACGAAGGGGATAATAAAATGACTAATATACAAATTCCTGTTTCGGTTTTAAACCTTGCCCCGATCCGAGAGGGGAAGGATAGCAAACAGGCGATTGAAGACCTTGTGAATCTTGCACAGGCAACGGAGGAAATGGGCTATAAGCGCTATTGGATTGCGGAGCATCATAATACGCCTACGCTTGTCAGTTCTGCCACGTCTCTTTTAATCAAACATACATTGGAACATACGAATACAATCCGTGTGGGATCAGGCGGAATCATGCTGCCGAACCATGCGCCGCTGGTGGTTGCAGAGCAGTTTGGCACAATGGCGACCATTTATCCGGATCGAGTGGATCTTGGCCTTGGAAGAGCACCTGGTACTGATATGATGACGGCCAGTGCGCTTCGTCGTTCGAAAAATGACTCGGTGTATACCTTTCCGGAGGATGTCCAGCAATTGCTAACCTACTTTGGTCCATTAGAGGAGCAAAGTTATGTGAAAGCCTATCCTGGTGTGGAAACAAACATTCCGATTTATATTCTTGGATCATCAACCGATTCTGCTTATTTGGCAGCAGAGCTGGGACTTCCATATGTATTTGCTTCACACTTTGCACCAAGGTATATGGAAGATGCCATCCGGATTTACCGCGCACGATTCAAGCCATCGCAGTATTTGGATAAGCCATATATGATGATTTGCTTGAATGTCATTGCAGCGGAAACCGATGAAGAAGCAGAATTTTTATCAACAACAATGAAGCAATTCTTCTTGAATGTAGTGAGAGGCACACAGATGAAGCTAAGTCCTCCGGTAGAAGACTTGGATTCTCTTTGGAACCCGATGGAAAAAGAAGCGGCCGAAGGGATGTCCAGTGTAACCCTAATGGGAAGCAAGGAAACAGTCAAGTGGCAATTGAAGCAGTTCCAGGATATGTACAACGTCGATGAAATCATGGCTGTGTCCTATATTTATGACGAAAATAAGCAAAAACGTTCATATGAAATTTTGAAAGAAATTGTAGATGGAAAATAAGAAAGGAGAGTGGGGAAGATCAGTCCTCACTCTTTTTTGGGTCCATCATTTCTCGGGAAAGCGCAGGATTAGACTTTTATTTCGCATTTATATCAGAATTTGACGATTTTTGCAAAACTGACTAGAAAATAAAACACCATCCGTATTAGGGGCGGTGCATGATCCTATTTCGTCTTTTCCATCACAGCAAAATAGTTCTCCTCGCTGTCTGCAAAATTAAAGACTCTGCCACTAGGCATATTTACGATATCCCCTCTTGTAACATTTTGGCTTTTAAAGTTTTGATATAGTGTATCGAGGTCATTTGTGAAAAACATGATTGAAGGTGTACCAAGGTTTAATTCAGGCTCCATCTTTGCAATGAGCTCCTTATTATGCAGAACGAAGGTTGTTTCTGCTTCCTTTGCAGGAGCAATTTCAATTCTTCTCATCCCTTCGCCATTATCTTCTTCGGAAATAACAATAAAGCCCGCTTTTTCAGTCCAAAATCTTACTGCCTGATCCTGGTCGTTGACGTATAACATTATTTGGCCGACGTTTTGAATCATTTTCCTCACTCCATTTTATTAAAGTATGGTAAGTATGTATAATTCCTGATGCCACAGTAATTATAACATTACTTCGAGGGTATTATTTCATTACTTTAATATTTTCTTGATTGGAACCGCCACTTCTGAGTATTATTTTTTATACTTGATTAAACACACCACTTTGCATTTTGATTTTTGTTTTTAGCCCAAAAAGATTAACGCGGCAGGATGTATACATAACCTTTATCATTGTGTCTTTAAATGCTATTTCAGCTGATTTATTCTTTGGGGATATTTTAGATTTGTACGATCTTATGGAACCTGGCCCTCAAATATTCGATATGGTGATACAACTAACATTGCCAGCTTGTTTTGGTGTTTTATAAATAAATTTTATGCCGGAAGAAAAGGGAAAGTTTTTCTTTTATTTTGTGATTTGGGTATTATCCGCAGTAGCATACGAACAAATTTCGAGATATTTTGGTTATGTGATCTATAAGGGCTGGAAGGTCTGGTATTCTGTACTCTTTTATATGTCTGCCTGTTTATGCGCTGGCATTACAGGTTTATCCGGAATGGCATTCTTAAAATTAGTTGTTAAGTAAAAGAGCTTTGCTTGGAATAGCAAAGCTTTTTCCCGTACTGCAGATTCATTTGACAATTAATAACTAGGATATTTTCAATTTATTTTAAAAAAATAATAATGTTGAAATAGAACGAAAATGGTGTCTAACTGTATGATGCCAATGAAAGGATTTGAAAAATGAAAAGATTCCTGATTCTTTTATTTACTTTGACGCTATTATTTCAAATGAATTTGCCACCTGTTCATGCACAAAATAATCCCCGAAATATTTACGAAGTGAAATCAGGGGATTATTTATGGAAAATTGCCAATACCTATGGAACAACGGCAAATGATCTTAAATTAATGAACGGGCTGCAATCTGATCTACTCTTAGTTGGACAAAAATTAAGGGTTCCGATCATGTATCAAGTTGTTCAAGGGGATACGCTTTGGAAGCTTGCCCAATTATTTAGTTCAACGGTTCAGTTAATCAAATCAGCGAATAAGCTTACTTCGAATCATTTGTATGTTGGGCAAAAATTAAAGATTCCACCTAAAAAGCTTGCTATGCAAGGGAAATATGTACTTATGACCAGAGAGGAATTCAAAGATTGGATCTTTAACCAAAAATTCACGAGGAAAGTGGCCAAAATACAGCAGCACCATACGTATCAGCCATCATATCAGCAATTTAATGGTTCCAATCATTTTGTTTTGATGAAGGAAATGGAAGAATATCATGTTGAAGGCATGGGCTGGAGTATGATCAGCCAGCAGTTAACCACATTCCCGGATGGAAAAGTGGCAGTGGGCAGGCCTTTTAACATAGCTCCGGAAGGGTCGTTTGGTTTGCAAAATAAGGAGACTATGCATGCCATTGAAGCGGATGCGTTAGCCATTGAAAATCTCGGGAACTTTGATGATAACCATATGACTGTGGAACAAAGAGAAACCATTATAACTGTCACAGCCTTGCTTATGCTGAAGTATGGATTAACACCTTCCATTGACAGTATCACATACCATCATTGGTGGGATATTAATTCTGGTGAAAGAGTATTGGATAAAAGTCACGGACATGCAGTTAAAACCTGTCCAGGCACTGAATTTTTCGGTGGAAATTCAACCGCGAGTGCTAAAAATAATTTTTATCCCTTAGTTAGACAAAAAATGCAGGAAATCAGAGCAACTTTGCGTTAATGGAGAAACCCGCAGCTGAGTGCGGGTTTTTTCGTTACCTCTTTTTCTTTTTCGAGTTGTCCAGCACAACTTTATTTTTATTAACGCTTTCCAATAGTACTTGCACATGAACTTTATGATTTTCAATCGTCTGAACGCTTGTTACTTTTCCCTTGCGTCCCTTAATTTTAATTTCTTCCCCTTCGGATGGAACACTTTTACGTAATTGATTTAATAGGATATTCTTGCCGTCTAAGTAATAAACGATAAACATAATGGTCTCCCCTATTTCATTTGAAATTGATACAGGAAAATGTATCCTTCTTTTAAAATATAGGAAGAAGGTGGAAAATAGACCTAATAAATTTTTAAAACGAAAAGTTAGATCAGCCATATTTCAATAAAAAATGGTATAGTTTAACTATCTAAACATTCAGAAAGAAGACAGGTGCAAACATAATGAGCAGAACAAGATTATTCTCGTCCGTTAAAGAAACTAAATACCAGTTGGCCGGCCATGGAACGCGCAATGTTCACGTATTAAAAGAAGCTTTTTAAGATATTGAAGGGGTCTTTAGAAGCTATTGTAAAACGGATGGTTAATAATAAAAGCTGCTGTTTGCAGCTTTTTGTTTATTCAGAAAAGGGGCATATGATTGAGTAAGCTGTTTATAGATATGAATCACTCAAAATGGGTTTATGTAGTCAGGACATGTTATACCTAATGGGTACTCTTTAAAGATCATTTTACTCTTTCGAAACTATCTAGATTGCTGACCATGTATGCTGCATAATAAAGAGTTAAAAAGATAAAGAAGTCATAAAATGTTGACCACCCTTTCGGATTATAGAAATCGATTAAATCAAAAATGTTCATTCCCACAAAAGCTGCAATTGCAGAAAATATAATTCCTTTGATTAATGGATTTGTTCCCGGCTTTATTTGGAGAGCGAACATAATGGCAACGGGAGCCAAAGAGAAGTGGTAAGGCAGAAATAACAATGGTGATATTGTTGTTATGACCATCGGATAAGACCACAAACCAAGGGACAATGCAACCAAATCGATCGTAATTGATAATATTATGGTTATAAACCCACCTAACAGCAGCCGCCCGGTGCTTTCCTTTTTCCTTAAAGTGAACCATAAAATCCAAGGAATGATAAATAGTGTTACCCCAAGCCACCATTGCCAAGTAAATATAAATGCATGATTAACTGTATCAGAGAACATAGAGCTCACTTCAACAAATTTTTCATAAGCTTTTTCCGATTGCAGTATTCCTTCTTCAAAAGACATTCTTCTAATCAACTCCTAGAGCAGCATTCCTTTAGATAATGGTATCTTATACAATCCATTTCTTTTTTATGTAACAACAACATTCCGTATAGATTGCAAATGTAAATTTTTATGTTTAATACCTTAAAGTGATCTAAAAAACTTGCGAACAAATGTTCCTTTATAATATAATGTAAAAGTGGGTAATATTAGGAAGTCCGATAATTAATGGTAAATTCGAAAAATATGACCTTAGGAGCTGAAAATAATGACAGTACGGTTAATTCCATACTTAGTGATGAATGGAAATGCAAGTGAAGCCATCCAATTTTACAGAGAAGCATTAGAAGCGGAAGTTCTATATTCACAAACATTTGGTGAAGGACCAGAAGACCCTCAATATCCCGTACCCGAAGAGGCTAAGAATCGGATCATGCACGCAACTGTAAAAGTTGGCGAAACTGAACTAATGTTTAGTGATACCTTTCCTGGTCAGCCACATCAAATAGGCAATCAAGTTACAATCTGTATTTCCACAAACGACCCAGAAAAATCTCAGAAATTTTTTAACGCGTTACAGCAAGACGGTCAAGTGACCATGCCACTCCAAGAAACCTTCTTCAGCCCTGCATATGGCAGTATAATTGATAAGTTTGGTGTGAATTTTCAAATTTATACGGAAGGCGAGCATTAAAACAGTAATCTTAATATAATTTCTAAGTTGAATAGGATCTGATAGATCCTTATATAGTTTAGAATGATAAATCCTTTTTATTACCCACTTTTACATAAGAGAACCAAGTTCATAAAAAGATTAGGTTAAAAAAGCATGAGATGTGAAAACAAAACGATTGAAAGGGTGAAAAAATGTCTTACACTTCATTTGTTTATGTTACTTACATTTCCACTACTCCTGAAAAGCTCTGGGATGCCTTAACAAACAGTGAATACACCGAAAAATATTTCTTTGGAAGCAAAATTGAATCTGAATGGCAAGAAGGATCTAAAGTCACTTATTTTCGGGAAGGTAAAGTTACAGATTATGGAACTATCCTTAAATACGTGCCACATGATTTACTTTCTTATACATGGACATATGTAAAGGACGAGACTTTACGTGAAGAACCTACAGTGGTTAGCTTTGAACTAAAGCAGATGGGTTCAATAGTAAAACTAACCCTTAAGCATGAAAAATTGGTGCCAGCAGATATCGCGGATAAAGAGGATACGTTTGAAGGTTTCAATAATGGATGGCCAGCCATTCTGAGCAGCCTGAAAAGCTTGCTGGAAACAGGAAAAGCGTTGTCTAATTTTTTCTGAAAGTTGGAATTTTTGAAAAATCAATGCTGGTTATTAAAAAATAGCTGCTTCATTGATGTGAGCCATACCTAAGAAGGAATATGGCTCTTTCTATTGAATAAAAGAACGTGAATAGACAGGGAGGAGTTTTAATCTATAGCAAATTCTTTTTAACAGGTTTGATACCGTTTGTTCTTACTGGCTGCACCACTAAAGAAATAATGGAGTATAAGAGAGGAAACTAAAATGAACATTAATCAAAAAGAATACACGATTAATCATTTACACTATATTATAAGGTCGGCAAACGAGGAAGATGCCCATTGTTTGTCTGAAGTAAGAGTACAAATCGATGGAGAAACGGAGAACATGGACCGGGAAGCAGGCGAGGCGTACATAGATGAAGCAGGCTTTAAGCAGATTATTCACGATGATACAGAGAGTGATCGTAATCTATTTCTCGTTGCTGAAGTGAATAGAAGAATTGCAGGATTTTCAAGATGTGAAGGGAGCAAGTTAAATAGAAGTACTCATAAAGTGGAATTTGGCGTTTGTGTGTTAAAAGAATACTAGGGATTTGACATTGGCAAAAATTTTCTAATAGAGTCGATTCAATGGGCAGACTCGAATGGGATTAAGAAGATCACTTTAAATGTTCTTGAAACAAATGAAAAGGCTATAAATCTTTATAAGAAACTGGGTTTTGAGGTTGAAGGAACTTTAAAAAAGGACGAGAAACTTTCTGATGGAATTTATTATAATACCATTTTAATGGGAAGAATTTGTGAATAAATGATATGTGTAAACTCCATGTAAGAGCTGCAAATAACAGCCTTTTTTATTTCTGTTTATTGGTATAATTTGTTCGTTTTTCAAAAAATAAAGGAAGGATTAATTATTTAGTAAATATCGGGGAGGTTGTGACCATTTGTTTTTAGTATGGTGTATCATTATTCTTTTAGTCATATCAATCATTTTTATACCAAAGCAAACCTCCTAATCTATGGATAAACCATTAATCCTTTTCTCTTGTTGACTCCAACCCCTCCATGGAAAAAATTTATTTTAAAATTAGGCTGTGTTAAAGCTTATTGTTGATTTTAGCACCCTGTTGATTGGAGCGGAAGGCGCGAGACTCCTGCGGGAGGAGCGTGTCATAGGGAGACCCCACAGGCGCTCGCGCCGAGGAGGCTCCCGGACCGCCCGCGGAAAGCGAGCGCCTGGAGCGGAAATCAACAGGCATATTTAACAGAGTAATATTAAGTACTTAACTTTTTTAAGAATAATTATATTTCATTTTATTAATTAAATATTTAATTAATAAAGATTATTGGTCCCAGGCTATTATCCCATTGTTTTTTTAGATTCGGTATGACAATGAAATAAATTAATGTGTTGATTAGTTGTTTTCTCCGTTCGTATCGGCACATAAAGGTCTTGAATATAATTTAACATACAACAACTAAGGAGTATGTTATGGACAATCAGGTACAAGAGATCGTTGGAGCAGTTATAGCAGCAATAGGTACCATACTTTCAGCTGTTTCAAGCATTCCATCTCAGTCGGTAAGAATAGTGGAATTATTTAAGGGCCTGGATATTGTTGGGAATACTCTGCAGGCTGCAGGAAACGCACTTGAGGCAGATGGACAAAGGGAGCCCTCTCTTGAAAAACTTGGTAATGAGATTCAGTCTATAGGAAACATTACTGTTATTGCTGGATTAGTTTTAGATTTGGAAGAAGAGAATGAAGAGAAGTTAGTCATTACAGGTAATTGGCTGCAAGCACTGGGTGGTGCTGTTGCCTTGGGGGATGAATTTGAAGATCCGACTGCCGCTGGGCAGCTCTATAATATTTATGGTAATTTACTTCAATCCATCGGAAATTCACTTCAAGCAATTGGCGGCACAATTAACCTTAGGGAAAAGGGGGCCGATGCAGGTAATAGCGGTGATATAGTTATCTTCATTGGGAGTTGGATTCAGGCAGTAGGGTCTGTTTTATCAGTTATTGGCCAACTTCAGGAAGAAAATCAAGAAGCTTCTGATAAAAAAGATAAAGAGTAAATCTAGTCACTGCGGGCTCATGTTTACAGTTACTATCAGTCTTTGAGCCAATATGAATGAATGGTTAGAAAGGAGAGTTAAATGTATTTAAGCGGAGAAGAATACCTTTCGTTTGGCTCTTATTTTTTGGTTTTAGGTACACTCATTTCAGCAATTGGAGAAACAATGCAAGGATCCGATTTGAAAAATATCAATAAAAAATTGATACGTGATGGGAATGCAGTGCAGGCACTGGGAAACAGTCTTCAAGGTTTTGGAAGAATTAGGTTAACTGAGAAGATAGAAGAGGATTCACATCTTTATGGTATCATTGGCTGTTTTATGCAAGCGGGCGGGAATACGATTAACAGTGCAGCATCAAATATAGAGATCGAAAATCCTTCTCCAGCGATAACAAGATTTAATTCTGTGGGCAGTTCTGTACAATCAATGGGAGCAGCATTAGAGGCAGCAGGAGAAGCCAACAGGGAAAGCGATCATTTAAATAATCTTGAAGTGCTTGGAAGCAGTCTTATTTCGGTCGCAGCCATGCTTGACTCGGCGGGCATTCTTATAAGAGATGAAATGAGCATCCAAAAAAGACTGCTCCTTGCGACGGGAGGCTGGTTAGAATTTATTGGGGCATCAATTGGGGCGTATGCTATAAGCAAGAGAGGTACCGCTTAATGAAATAAATTCCTATTTGATCCATATATTTCGAAGAATTGCACCGCTCGAATTCATATATTCCGCAGGATCGTTAAAAAATAATTATTATGGTCAAATAACAACTGTCGTTTTTAAGAAATAATATATTGATTTATATCGGAAATTATGTGACTATGTAAATAGAAAATTTCATAACTGAACACTAGGGGTGCTTTATAAGCTGAGAGAGACATTTTGTCTTAACCCTCGAACCTGCACTAGGTAATGCTAGCGAAGGAAAGTGGTACATAAATGATGGTAAGCCTTTATTAGGTATTGCCTAAATGTTTAAGTAAACGTAAATCCACTTCTTTTAGCAAAGAAGTGGATTTTTTATTGTTGTGGGGTGAATTTTAATGAAAGAAAAATTGGATCAATTGATTGGTGAAGTGGATATGCGGCAGGATGAGCTAATCCAGCTCCTGCACAAACTGATTTCCTACAAAACACCTGCACCGCCTGCGAGAAATACGGAAGAAGCCCAGCAGTTTATCGCATCCTTCCTAAAGGAAAAAGGATTTGTTATTGATAAATGGGATGTCTATCCTGGAGACCCCAATGTAGTAGGGGTCCTGAACGGGACTTATTCCAGCCAGTTTAAAAGCCTTATTATCAATGGGCATGTAGATGTTGCAGAAGTCAATGAGGATGAGGAGTGGCTTTCAGATCCATTTGTGCCAACTGTTCAGGATGGTTCTGTAATTGGCAGGGGAGCAGCAGATATGAAAGGAGGGTTGGCAGGGGCATTATTTGCCATTCAGCTTCTGCACGAACACGGAATCAGGCTGCCGGGAGATTTAACATTTCAGTCTGTCATTGGCGAAGAGGTAGGAGAAGCGGGTACATTGGAGTGCTGCAAAAGGGGCTATAAAGCCGATTTTGCTTTGGTGGCTGATACAAGTGATCTGCATATTCAAGGCCAAGGCGGTGTCATTACAGGCTGGATCACTGTAAAAAGCAAAAATACCTATCACGATGCTACACGAAAGGATATGATCCATGCCGGAGGAAAACTGTTTGGGGCAAGTGCCATTGAAAAAATGATGAAAATTATGCAGGCGCTTCAAGAGCTTGAACGGAATTGGGCAGTCATGAAAAGCTATCCGGGATACCCACCCGGTACTAATACGATTAACCCTGCTGTGATTGAAGGGGGACGGCATGCTGCATTTATTGCGGATGAATGCAGGCTTTGGATTACGGTTCATTTTTACCCAAATGAAACACATGAACAAGTGGCAAAAGAGATAGAGGAGCACATTCATTTGGCTGCACAGGGAGATATTTGGCTGAGGGAAAACCCGCCTATCTTTGAGTGGGGCGGTTCATCGATGATAGAGGATCGCGGTGAGATCTTTCCTTCATTGGAAGTGGATGGTAGCCATCCTGCAATACATACATTAATGAACGTGCATGAAAGGATCATTAAAGAAAAGGCGGTAGTCGATGTATCACCGACTGTCACCGATGGAGGCTGGTTTGGGGATGCAGGCATTCCCGCTGCTATTTATGGCCCTGGAAGTCTGCGTCATGCCCATGCAGTAAATGAACAGGTTTCAATTGAACAATTGATTCAGTATACAAAGGTGATTTTGTCCTTTATTTATAAATGGTGCCATACAAGAAAATAAGGGTTACATAGCTTGATAGAAAAGGAGTGTAAATCGAAATGAAGTTTTCAGAGCATTTATACCATAAACTCCAGCCAATCTGGCGGAAAAATCATTCCCATCCCTTTGTTAAGGAAATGGGGGATGGAACATTGGATCCGGATAAATTCAGATTCTATATGGTTCAGGATTATTTATATTTAATTGATTATTCAAAGCTGTTTGCTTTAGGAGCTGTTAAAGCAACCAATTTAGAGGATATGGGGACTTTTTCTTCCTTATTGGATTCTACTATTAATGAAGAAATGTCCTTGCACCGCCAGTATGCATCCCGTTTTGGCATATCAGCCGAGGAGCTGGAAGCAGCAGAACCATCCCCCATTACATTAGCCTATACACACTATATGCTTTATTCAGCTCAAAATGGGACACTGGCTGAACTTGTAGCTGCGCTCCTTCCTTGCATGTGGAGCTATTGGGAAATAGGCAAGGAGCTGAATGAAATCCCAGGGGCTTCCGAACATGACCTTTATGGCGATTGGATCAAAATGTACAGCTCTGAAGAATTTGGCGAGCTGGCGACATGGTGCATCAGATTAATGGATAAAGCGGCGAACGGTAAATCCGAAGAAGAGCTCCTCAAGCTTGAGAATATCTTTTTAAATACCACCAGATTTGAATACATGTTTTGGGATGTGGCCTATAACAAGGAAATGTGGCCGACAGATGAATAATCCGGCACTAGAGTTCAGATCCGTTTCTTTTCAATACTTATCTGAAAAAAAGAAAGTCAATGCCCCCATCTTAACCGACGTTCATTTCACTGTAAATAATGGCGAATTTATATCTATCATCGGTCCAAGCGGTGCCGGAAAAAGTACGATATTCCGGCTGGTGACCGGACTCGAGCAGCCTTCAGCAGGACTAATACTCCTAAATGGCAAACAGGTTAAAAATAGATTGGGACTTGTTGGCTACATGCCTCAGCAGGATTTGCTGATGCCCTGGAGAACGATATTGGAAAATGCAATGCTCCCTTTAGAGATAAAAGGTATAAAGCAGGATCAGGCAGAGGAAGAGGTTCTGACCTTATTAAAAGATTTTGGCCTAGAAGGTACGGAAAATTCACATCCCGGTGATTTATCAGGCGGCATGAGACAGCGGGTATCCTTTTTACGAACAATCCTGAGCGGATCCAATGTTTTATTGCTCGACGAACCATTTAGCGCTCTTGATGCCATTACACGGCTAACCATGCAGGAATGGCTGCTTCAGCAATGGCGAAACTTGAAAAAAACGATCCTTTTCATAACCCATGATGTAGAGGAAGCCTTATTTTTATCCGACCGAATCTTTGTCATGTCAGAGAATCGGATATCCATCCATAAAGTTAAGGTGCCTCTGGGACGCCCCCGATCTATACGGGATTTAAGCCATCCGGAGGTTGTTAGACTAAAGGAAGATCTAATCGATCAGCTGCGGCCAAGGGTGGAATCATGAAAAAATTCAACCCCTATTTATCTTCAAGTTTAATGGTGATAGTGCTGCTAATGGTATGGGAGTTTGGTGCGAGGGCTTATAATAAAAGCTTTATTTTGCCGTCTCCCGCAGAAATTGCCTTTACTTTATGGGAGCTAAGGTCTGTTTTATTTTTAAAGCATCTCCCTCCAACTTTTTTGGTAATAGCTATTGGACTTGCTATCTCCGTGATAATCGGGGCTGGATTGGCTATTTGGATGAATGCAAGCAAGACAGCTGAAAAAACATTTTATCCTATAATTATAGCTTCACAGACTATCCCGATTATTGCATTGGCTCCGATCTTTGTCCTTTGGTTCGGCTATACAATATGGAGTAAAGTGGCAGTGACGGTCTTAATCACATTTTTCCCTATCACTGTCAGTGCTTTTGATGGGCTGCGATCGTCAAATAAGGATTTAAAGGAACTGATGCTAACCATGGGAGCTTCAAAAAAAGACATTTTTTTTAAGCTGGATATTCCCTCATCATTGCCATCGTTCTTCTCAGGATTAAAGGTAGCCGTGACATTAAGTGTAATCGGGGCCGCTATAGGCGAATGGCTGGGTGCCCAGGCAGGCCTGGGATACTTTAGCCGGCGGATGATGACCCAATTTGATGGAGCAGGTGTTTTCGCCCCCATTGTATTGCTGTCGGCAGTGGGAATTGCATTATTTTTACTTATAACATTAATTGAAAAAACACTTTTAAAATGGAGGAAAGCAGCATGAAAAAGTTTCTGGGAATTTTATTGAGTATATGTTTAGTGCTAGTGATAGCCGCTTGTGGAGGCAATACTTCTAAGGAAAACGACTCAAATACCGCCGCGGGAGGGGAAGGCAAAGAATTGCAAGAGGTTAGTATTATGCTGGATTGGTACCCCAATGCAGTACATAGCTATTTATATGTGGCGCAGGAAAAAGGCTTTTTTGAAGAAGAAGGAGTTAAGGTTGATATTCAATTCCCTGCCAACCCAACAGACCCATTGAATCTAACGGCTGCTGGGAAGGTTACTTTGGGATTATATTATCAGCCGGATGTCATCATGGCGCGTGCGAACGAAAATATTCCGATAAAATCAGTAGCATCCATCGTCCGCTCCCCTTTAAACCATGCCGTTTTTTTGGAAGATAGCCCAATCCAAACTCCGAAGGATCTGGAAGGAAAAAAGGTTGGCTACCCTGGTATTCCGCTGAATGAAGCATTGCTGAAAACAATGGTTGAACATGATGGCGGCGATTTCAGCAAGGTTGAGATGATAGATGTCGGATTTGAATTAGGCACGTCCGTTGTTTCGGAGAAAACAGATGCTGTCATAGGTGCCTATATCAACCATGAAGTCCCTGTTTTAAAGCATAAAGGGTATGAAACACGCTATTTTAATCCGGTAGATCATGGTGTCCCGGCATATAATGAAATCGTCCTTGTAACGAGTGATGAAACATGGGAAAGAGATAAGGAAACCATTCAGGCGTTTTGGCAGGGTGCTAAAAAAGGATATGAATATATGAAAGAGAACCCGGAAGAGGCTTTGGCTATTTTAATAAGCAATCAAGATGAAGCAAATTTCCCATTGGTGGAGGAAGTTGAAAAGCAAAGCTTGGAAATCTTATTGCCTAAAATGGAAGGGGAGGGCGCGGTATTTGGCTCACAGGATAAAGAATCCTGGAAGGAAGTCAGAGACTGGATGCATGATGCCGGTTTAATAGAATCTTCCCCTGAAGTAGATGATATGATTGTCGAAATGGATCATTAATAGCGTGTTCCAAAAGATAGGTACATGTACCTGAAATAGTTAAATATCACTTGAAAGTTGATTGTGTTACTGTTAAATGTTACTAAATATCACATAAATTTTTTTAAATCAATACTTGTTTGGCATAAAAATATTCTGTTAAATATAGTGTGAAGTAAGAAAACTGAATAGATCATTTAAAAGTGCCTAGGGATCTATCCTGGGATAATAGGGAAATCGGTGAAATTCCGATGCAGCCCCCGCTACTGTAAGTGCTGATGAAATTGTCAAATACCACTGGGATAACCGGGAAGGTGACAAGAGTAAGTTTGAGGCACAAGCCAGAAAACCTGCTTTTAAATGCGTTTTATTTGTTCTTCGGAGGGAGGAATGAGTATGGCCAATATATGATGGTAAGCTATAAACCATCATACCTTTATCTAATTGGACTAGCTCAAGCCTTAATTTGGACAGCAAATTAAGGCTTTTTTATTTTAGGCTGTGTTAAAACGCATTGTTGATTATAGCACCCTGTTGATTGGAGCGGAAGGCGCGAGACTCCTGCGGGAGGAGCGTGTCAAAGGGAGACCCCACAGGCGCGAATGCGGCGAGGAGGCTCCCGGACCGCCCGCGGAAAGCGAGCGCCTGGAGCGGAAATCAACAGGCGAATTTAACAGGGTCTTACTTTAAAAAATGATAAACCCATGTGAGCATTAATTTAAATACTGATCTATGACAATTGAATACATAACAAAGGTGTATGGCTGCACAGCCAATACTTAAAAGGGAAGCCGGTGGAAGTCCGGCACGGTCCCGCCACTGTAAGGGAGAGTTTTTTTATCAAATGTCACTGAATTAAATCGGGAAGACGTAAAGAAACGATGAACCCAAGTCAGGAGACCTGCCTTTTGTTATCTTCTGCAAATACCTACGGGTCATAGGTGAGAGAAGTGTTAACCATTAATTATTCTGCATATTAGACGATGGAGATAAGCTGGCACCTCTACACTTTTAAGAGGTGCCTTTTTCTTTTGTTTATCCAAATATGATTAGGAGAGAGAAAAATTTATGACTACTTGGAATTTAAATGGTTCGAAAAGGCATGTGCTCATTTGCAATGGTTCAAGCTGTATGAGAAAAGGCGGAGAGGAGGTTACCCAGGCGATTCGGGATGAAATTAACCGATTGAATATTGACGCTGAAATTCATACAACAAGAACTAGATGTAATGGCAGATGTAAGGATGCTTGCGTTGTTATTGTGTATCCGGATGGAAACTGGTTTAAAGAAATAACACCAGAGCTTGGCCGTAAAATGGTTCAAAACCACATGCAGAAGAATAATGGTTTAATAGATTCGGTTCTATATGAATATGATGCAGAAGGCTTTGTGAAGGTAAGTGATACTTCAGTTAAAGGAATAGAGAAGCCTGTTAAAATCGGAGGTTAAGAAATGGAACTTATGACATTTGCATTTTTATCAATACTTATTGGAATTCGCCATGGTTTAGATAGTGATCACGTAGCAGCAATAGCTGACATGATAGGAAGTGAAGGACAGCGCAATAAGCAGCTTTCATTGGGGGTTATGTATGCTGTCGGACACGGGGCAATAGTGCTTGTTATTGGTCTTATCACTTTATTTATTGGTACCCGGCTCCCTGAAGAGGCTCAGTTATCACTTGAAGTATTCGTTAGTATTACATTGCTTATTTTGGGAGGGGTCATTTTATACAGCATCTTTAAAAATAAACATGAGTACGAATTTAAAAGCCGACTAACGATTGTATTTGAGTTTTTATCCAGGATAACTGAAAAACTTGGCTTCAGTGAAGTCAAAGCATCACCAGTAAGTTTAGGGCTGATCGGGGCGTTCTTGATCGGGATTATTCATGGGATAGGAGTAGAGAGTCCTACTCAGGTCGCAGCGATTACAAGTGCTGTTGGTTTTAATAATCTGTCCGCTGCAACTGCCCAGCTGGTTTTATTCGTAACAGGTCTTTTACTATCCACTATTTGTATTACATTTGTTATTTCTTGGGGCTTTTTAAAATCAAAGCTGCGCCGAAAGCTATTTCTGATTCTCGGTTCAGTAACAGGAATTTACAGTATTGGATTGGGCGTGTCCATGTTATATGAACTAGTTAAAGGGGGCGGTTTAGGATGAGAGGAAAACTGCTAGTTGTAGGCTTTGGACCAGGCAGCTTTGAACATATTACCAAAAGAGCGCAGGTAGCCATTCAAGAAAGTGATTATGTGATTGGCTACAAAACATATGTCGAGCTTATTAAAGATTTATTAACAGACCAGGAGATCATCAGTACAGGAATGTCAGAAGAAGTTAGCCGTGCACAAGCAGCAGTTAAATACGCCGAAAAAGGGAAAAAAGTAGCCGTCATATCCAGTGGGGACGCCGGAGTTTATGGGATGGCCGGGCTTGTGTATGAAGTGCTTGTTGAAAAGGGCTGGAAGGAAGCAACAGGAGTTGAGGTGGAAATCATTCCAGGTATTTCTGCCATTAATTCATGCTCTTCCTTGCTCGGCGCTCCTGTCATGCATGACGCTTGTACGATTAGCCTGAGTGATCATTTAACACCATGGGCCATCATCAAAAAGAGAATTGAAGCAGCCGGCTTTGGTGACTTTGTCATTGCGTTCTATAACCCGAAGAGCGGCAAAAGAACGAGGCAAATTGTGGAAGCGCAACAGATTCTATTAAAATATCGTTCTCCTGATACTCCTGTCGGACTCGTAAAAAGTGCATATAGGGATAGTCAGCATGTCGTCATGACGACTTTGCAGCATATGCTGGACTTTGACATTGGGATGCTGACAACGGTTGTGGTCGGAAACAGTTCTACCTTCTTTTATGACAATAAAATGATAACTCCAAGAGGCTATCAGAGAAAGTATACGCTGAACACGGAGGATCAGCGTTTGCGCCCGCATGAACGGCTGCGGCCTGAAAATGAACCGTGGGCTCTCCATGAAGGAAAGAAGGAAAACCAGAATCCGGCAGACTTAGCTGCTGCAGACAGCACACCAATAGCTTTGGCAATGGAAGCTCTTCAAAAAATCGATGGGGAAGAAAATAAGGACAAGCTTTCCATCGATAATCCAGCTATAGCACAGCCAGCAGTTGAATCTATTTTTGAGCTGGCTGTTAGCCCAGGAGTTGCTAATAAAAAATTTACACCAAAGCAGCTTCTTGTTTTAGCAGAAGCCGCAGGTGAAAACGGAACGATGGAATACACACCGCATCATCAGATTTTATTGAGATTACCAACTGCCGATCCGGATGCGATTACTAAAATGCTGGCAGATGCCGGGTTCTTACTATCGCCGATTGGAGATGTGTTTCAAATTAAGGCGTGCGATTTTTGTGAGGGTGATAAAAAGGACTCGATTCCTCATGCGGAGGAAATTCATAGAAGGCTTGGCGGATTGGACTTGCCGAAAGAATTAAAGCTTGGGTTTAATGGCTGCGGAATGGCATGCTACGGTGCAGTCAACGAGGATATTGGTATTGTATTCCGTAAAGGAATGTTTGATTTGTTTTTGGGAGGAAAAACAGTCGGACGGACTGCACATCCTGGGCAGCCTGTTGCTGAGGGAATTCACCCTGATAAGCTAGTCGATGTGATTGAGGGCATTGTAAAGGAATATAAAGAAAACGGCCATCCGAACGAGCGATTTTATAAATATTTCAAACGTGTCCAGCAGGTCCAGGGCTTTAAGCATAAAGACATCACCCCGGTCATTGAACTGGAGCCAGCACCGTGCGGAGAATAAAATTTAGGAGGACAAATAAATGAAAGCTATTTTACTAGTTGGACATGGAAGCCGAGATCCTGAAGGAAATGAACAGGTTAGACAGTTTATTGATCAGTTAAAGCCCCGCCTCGATCAATCTTTGTTAATTGAGACATGTTTTTTGGAGTTTGAAATGCCGACGATCAGCCAGGGAATTGAAACATGTGTGATAAAGGGAGCCAGTCATGTCATTGTCATTCCCATCATGCTATTGCCTGCAGGGCATTCCAAAATACATATCCCTGCCTCCATTGATGAGGCAAAAGAGAAGTACCCCTCTGTTCAATTTACCTATGGCAGGCCAATCGGCGTTCATGAAGAGACATTGGAGATTTGCAAGTCACGATTGGAAGAGCTTGGAGAAGATGTTCATGGAGAAAATAAAGATACCGCTGTCCTATTTTTAGGGCGAGGGGGAAGTGACCCGGATGCCAATAGTGAGCTTTATAAAATTGCACGGCTATTCTATGAAAAAGTCAATTATCCATTGGTAGAGCCAGCCTTTATGGGAGTCACGGATCCGCTCATTAAGCAAGGAGCAGAGAGATGCATAAAGCTTGGGGCCAAAAAAATAATTATTCTTCCATACTTCCTGTTTACGGGAATCCTGATCAAGCGATTGGAAGTGCTGATCGAGGAATTCCGGCTTTTCTATCCCGAACATGAATTTAAGCTTGCAGGATATTTCGGTTTTCATGAGCGATTAAAAACAATCATTGAAGACCGCATCAATGAGGCGCTGGAAGGCGAAGTGAAAATGAATTGCGATACGTGCCAATACCGCTTAGCAGCCATGGAGCATATTGATCATCACCATCACCATGATCATGATCACCAGCATTCGCATGATGATCACCATGGCCATCACGTCAAGTCTGAAAAAGCAGGGGTAATAGAGGCATGATTCTATGTTTGGCCGGCACCAGCGATGCGAGGGAATTAGCAATTGAAGTTATGAAGGAAGGATATGACGTCCTTGCCACAGTCGTAACCGATAATGCTGCAGCTGAATTAAAGCGACAAGGGCTGCAAGTCCGTACAGGTCGTTTAACGAGCAAAGAATTCGCTGAGCTAATCACCCTGCATCATGTACAAGCTGTTGTGGATGCGAGTCATCCGTTTGCAGAGGAAGCAAGCAAAAATGCAATTGAAGCCGCCAGGGAAGCAGGGGTTCTTTATGTTCGATATGAACGGGAGTCACAAACCTTTGAGAGCTCTGGACTGACAGTGGTCGACAGTTATGAGGCAGCAGCGGACATGGCTGCTGAAAAAAAGGGTGTAATCATGCTAACGACAGGCAGCAAAACACTGCAAATCTTTTCAAAAAAATTGCTGCATTTACCGGATACACGTGTTCTTGCCAGAATGCTGCCCCGAAAGGATAACATGGAAAAATGTGAGGAGCTGGGGTTCCCACAGAAGAATATTATTGCTATACAGGGCCCTTTCACAAAGGAATTTGATGAAGCACTTTACAAACAATACGGGGTCACTCTAATGATAACAAAGGAAAGCGGGAAAGCCGGGTCTGTAGAAGAAAAAATAGAAGCTGCAAAAAAGCTTGGTATCGATACGATTATCATAAAACGGCCATCGATTGAATATGGAACAAAGTTCTCCAGCTTTCAAGAAGTAATAAATGCTTTGAGGGTGAACAATGCTGGGAAAAGAAGCGAGCGGGTTGATTTTTCGTAGAGAAACAGCTGCAGATGGCCATCTAAAGTAAAAAATGAACATAAAATCTTTTAAAAACCGGGATTTGATCGATTTTCCTTGCTTGACCGCCCTTTATATTTTGTCTGATTCAGATATATCGGTCAATTTGCTCACTTTATCGGTCAGAATTTTATTTTATCGGCCATATTTCTAATATATCGGTCAAATTCAATTTTTATCGGTCACTTTTCCGATTTATCGGTCACTTCGCGTCCTTTCAACATTCTAATATTTACAAAGTGCTAATAGGATTCGAGCATGTGAGTTTATTAATTAAATATTTAAAGAATTTAAGATAAGAACCTAGAGGAGGTACAATAATGGATTTTAAAACAGCATTCAAACCCATTACCGTTCAGCCCCAAATGATTGAAGTGAAAAGCTTTGAAATGATTGATGAAGAAATCGGGGAGCATTCATTCACTGAGGACCAATATCCGGTTGTCCGCCGTGTGATCCATGCTTCAGCTGATTTCGAACTGGGAAAAAGCCTGATTTTTCACCGTGATGCGATCCGTTCAGGCATCGAGGCAGTTCGCAGCGGAAAGCCGGTAGTGGCAGATGTGCAAATGATTCAATCGGGGGTAAGCAAACAGCGGATTGAGAAGTATGGCGGAGATGTAAGAGTGTATATTTCTGACCCTGACGTAATGGAGGAGGCAAAGCGTTTAAATACAACAAGAGCCATTATTTCCATGAGAAAAGCCATTAAAGAAGCAGACGGCGGTATTTTCGCAATTGGAAATGCTCCAACAGCTTTGCTAGAACTCATTCGACTAATTAAAGAAGGCGAAGCAAGACCAGGCCTTGTCATCGGCCTTCCTGTCGGGTTCGTCTCAGCGCCTGAATCAAAAGAGGAACTGGCCAAACTTGATATTCCTTTTATTACAAATATCGGCAGAAAAGGCGGAAGCACAGTAACGGTTGCCGCTTTAAATGCGATTACACTCTTAGCTGAACAGGAGTAAGAAATGGAAGCAAAACCAGAAAAGCCATTACGGCAAGGCTATACAACAGGCTCTTGCGCAGCAGCTGCAACAAAGGCTGCCTTAACTGCCTTAATTACACAGGAAGAGCAGCTAGAAGCGACCATCCGTCTGCCGATTGGGAAATTTGTTACTTTTCAAATGGAAGAGTGTCAAATCACTAGTGATTCAGTCTTAACCGGGACAATCAAGGATGCTGGAGATGATCCGGATGCAACCCACAAGGCAGTAATACAGTCGAAGGTGTCCTGGTCTGACACTCCCGGGATTATGCTGGATGGTGGGATTGGCGTAGGGCGTGTGACAAAAGAGGGTCTCCCTGTGCCCGTTGGGGAAGCGGCAATCAATCCCGTCCCGCGAAAAATGATTTTGGAATCCGCACAAGAGGTGCTTGATGATTTTCAGATTTCCAGAGGAATCAGCATTATTATTTCTGTTCCAGAAGGAGAGGAAATAGCCAAAAAAACGCTGAATGGCAGGCTTGGGATAATAGGAGGCATCTCTATTCTAGGGACTAGGGGAACGGTTATCCCGTTTTCCACCTCTGCTTATAAGGCAAGCATCGTCTCAGCCATTAACGTGGCAAAGGTAAGTGGCTGTCATCATGTAGTGATTACTACAGGCGGCAGAAGTGAAAAATTTGCCATGAAACAATATCCATCCCTCCCGGAAGATGCATTCATTGAAATGGGAGACTTTGTTGGTTTTACATTGAAGCAATGTAAGCGGTCGGGTATTAAACGGGTATCTATGGTTGGGATGATGGGGAAGTTTTCCAAAATAGCTCAAGGTGTGATGATGGTGCATTCCAAGAGCGCACCCGTTGACTTTGGATTTTTAGCTGATCTGGCTGAGAGTGCTGGGGCCAACCCTGAAATGATCGAACAGGTTCGCGGGTCAAACACAGCGTCACAAGCAGGAGAGCTTATGCATGCATACGGCTTTGAAGAATTTTTTAATAGCCTATGTGATTCATGCTGCATAGAAGGATTAAAGGAAGTTAAAGGCGGCATTTCAATTGAGACAAGCATATACACCATGAAAGGAATGCTGCTGGGAAAGGCGGTAAGAAATGGCGATGAATATAAAGATCATTGGAATTGGTGACGAGGGGCAAGCAAGTCTTCTTTCTTTATATAAAAAATGGATAGATGAAAGTGAAGTATTAATAGGAGGGGAACGTCAGCTGAGCTTCTTTCCGGATTATTCTGGCGAGAAAATCGCTATTAAAGGCAGTCTGAGCTCCCTGGCAGAGAGGCTTCAAAAGGATGTTAGGCGTGCGGTTGTATTAGCTTCGGGAGATCCGCTTTTTTACGGGATCGGGAGCTACTTATCCAAAAAAATGCAGGTTGAAATCTATCCTTATTTAAGCTCCATCCAGCTTGCCTTTGCAAGAATGAAGGAAAGCTGGCAAAATGCGTATTTTACAAGTGTCCATGGCAGGAGCATGACGGGGCTTGCGCAGCGGATTGATGGCAGGGATTTAGTAGCGATATTAACAGATGAAAAAAATAGCCCTCTGCGTATTGCCCAATATTTGCGCTCGTTTCAAATGAACGAGTATAAAGCATTCGTTGCAGAAAATTTAGGCGGAATAAACGAACGCAGCGGCTGGTACGAGCTTCAGGAAATGGAGGAAATCGACTTTTCGCCGCTTAATGTCGTCATTTTAAAAAGGGTCAAGTCTTCACCAGAATGGGCAATGGGTATAGCGGATGATCAATTTTCACAGCGAAAGCCAGATAAGGGACTCATTACTAAAAAAGAGGTTCGTGTGCTGAGTTTATGTGAAATGAACTTAAAAAAAGATAGCATCGTTTGGGACATTGGGACTTGTACGGGTTCCATGGCCATTGAAGCAGCAAGAATTGCCCGTGAGGGGGCTGTCTATGCCATTGAAAAAAATGAACATGATTTAGTAAACTGCTATGAAAATATGAAAAAGTTCAGAACGGATTTTGTTGTCCGGCATGGTCTTGCTCCAGATGGGCTGGAGGACTTTTCAGATCCAGATACGGTATTTATTGGCGGCACAGCAGGCGGCATGGATGAAATTCTCGATGCTTGCTGCAGCCGGTTGAAGCCAGAAGGAAGAATTGTTTTAAATGCAGTTACTATTGAATCTCTGTCCAAGGGAACTGAGGCTTTTAAAGCAAGAGGCTTTGATGTATCTATTACACTGGCGCAAATATCAAGAAGTAAGCCAATCTTGAAGTTAACGAGGTTTGATGCATTAAATCCTATTTACATCATTACGGCAAAAAGAAAGGAAGAAAACGAATGACTGGAACTTTATATGGGCTAGGTGTAGGGCCCGGTGATCCCGAGCTCATCACCGTTAAAGCCTTCCGCACACTAAAGGAATCTCCTGTGATTGCTTACCCCAAAAAGCGAAAAGGAAGCAAAAGCTATGCCCATCAGATTATAGATGTGTATGTGAACCCAAGTGAAAAGGAAATGCTTGGATTGGTGTTCCCGATGACAAAGGATCCTGTAATTTTAGAGAGAGAATGGACAAATACAGTAGAAGCAGTGTGGGAGAAACTGCGGGAGGGAAAGAATGTCGCTTTTGTTACAGAAGGGGACCCTCTATTATATAGTACTTTTATCCATATGATGAAGCTGATGAAGGAGCGGCATCCTGAGGTGGAGATTAAGACAGTGCCAGGCATTTCTTCTATAAATGGAGCTGCATCAAGACTTGGCCTGCCTCTTGCGGAAGGCGACGACCATGTGGCAATTGTTCCGGCACGGGAAGACTATGACGCAATGAAAAAAGCATTAATGGAAAATGATTGTGTGATTTTTATTAAAGTGGCTAAAGTCATTGATTTGATGCTTAGGGTTCTTCGTGATCTTGATTTATTACATAAGGCTTCTGTCGTGACGAAGGTTACATCAAAGGAAGAAATCATTTGGGATGTCCGTGAGCTGGACCGGGCGGAGTTGGAATATTTAACACTAATGGTGGTGAGAAAATAATGAAGGTTAAAATCATCGGAGCGGGACCAGGAGCCCCTGATTTAATCACAGTAAGAGGACTGAATACGTTAAAGGAAGCCGATGTCGTTCTTTATGCAGACTCCCTCGTCAGCGAGGACCTCATCCAGCAGGCAAGAGGGGATGCAGAAGTATTAAAAACGGCCGGGATGCATTTGGAAGAAATGGTTGAAGTAATGGCTGACCGAGTCAAGCAAGGGAAAAAGGTTGTTCGTGTTCATACAGGCGACCCAGCTGTATACGGTGCTATTTTGGAGCAAATCGTGCTTTTAAAAGAAAAGGGCATCGAGGTGGAAATCATTCCTGGTGTCAGCTCGGTCTTTGCATCGGCAGCTGTGCTTGGGGCTGAATTGACGATTCCCGACCTCACCCAAACGGTCATCCTTACCCGTGCTGAAGGAAGAACGCCTGTCCCTGAAGCGGAAAAGCTTAAGGATTTGGCAAAGCACCATTGTACGATCGCTCTTTTCTTAAGTGCTACGCTAACTAAAAAAGTGGTAAAAGAATTCCTGGATGCTGGTTGGAGCCCTGAAACTCCGGTGGCGGTCGTCTATAAAGCAACATGGCCAGATCAAAAAATCGTTCGTTCAACACTTGAGCATCTTGACGAGGATATGAAGGTGAACGGTGTACGCAAGCAGGCAATGATTTTAGCCGGATGGGCACTTGATGAAAGAATTCACGAAAAGAATTATCGATCTAAACTTTACGATAAAGAGTTCACACATGGGTTTAGGAAAGGTGTACAGTCATGACGCTTCTTTTAGAAGAAGGAAAGAACGCTGAAATTAAAGCAAACAGTACATATGCAATCGTGGCGATTACCAAGCATGGTGTGGAACTGGCGAGAAAGCTTCATTCCGTTTTGCAAACAGGTGATGTGTATTATATGTCCAAGTTTGAAAAAGGGGATGAGGAGAATGCCGGAATTAAGATGTTCGATGGCAGTGTTCGTCTATTATTGCCTTCCCTTTTTCAGAATTATAAAGGAATCATTTTAATTATTTCCCTCGGTGCTGTTGTCAGAATGATTGCGCCGCTTCTTAAGGATAAAAAAACCGACCCTGGTGTTGTTGTTATTGATGATAAGGGAGAGCATGCCATTAGTGTGCTGTCCGGACATTTGGGCGGGGCGAATGAGCTTACAAGAGAAATTGCAGAGCTAATTGGGGCAAAACCGGTTATTACAACTGCCTCCGACGTTCAAAAGACTATTCCAGTCGACCTGTTTGGAAAACGCTTTGGCTGGGTGTGGGAATCAGCAGATAAGCTCACTCCTGTCAGTGCTTCCGTTGTAAATGAAGAACATGTAGCTGTTGTTCAGGAATCCGGTGAAAAGGGGTGGTGGACTTATGACCGGCCATTGCCGGACAATATTAAAACCTATCTCGGCATCAAACATGCGCTGGAGGCAAAGCCAAGCGCCGCATTGATCGTGACTCACCGGAACTTGCAGCCTCAAGAGGAAGCGATTCTTGAAAATGGTGTCCTCTATCGTCCGAAGGTGATTGTGTTAGGCATAGGATGCAATCGGGGTACCAAGAGCTCAGAAATTGAATCGGTTATTGAAAACACCCTGACTGAATTGAATTTCTCAATAAAAAGCGTGAAAGCGATCTGTACTATTGATTTAAAAAAGGATGAAGAAGGCCTTTTGGAGATTGTTAAAAAATTTGGCTGGGAATTTCATTGGTACCTGCCTGAAGAATTGAATACCATTCCATTACAGCAGCCATCTGAAACTGTTTTTAAGTTTACTGGAGCATACGGTGTCAGTGAACCTGCTGCTATGCTATACAGCGGGGCAAAGAAATTGGAGATCGTTAAGAAGAAGTCAGGGAATGTGACGATCTCTGTTGCAGTCATACCTTTTGAATAGGGTGATATCATAAAGTTTGTTGCTTTTCAACTGCAAACTTAGTTTAACCAACTGAGTTGATTGTAGCGGAGGGCACTTGATCCTCGAAAATGCATCCGCATTTTCTTACGACGAGGTGTTTAGTCAAGGATGATTATTCAATGTCCTTCGGGAAGTGAGGGAACCGGGAGACCCCACAGGCGAAGCCGAGGAGGCTCTCATTCCTCCCCGCGGGTTCGCTGAGTACCCGGAGCGGAAATCAACGGGCAGAATTTTTAAGTAAAAACAATAATTTATGAGTAAAGAGCCTTTGAATAAAAGCATTTTGCAGAAGCTGGGGTGAAAAGATGGATAAAAGATTGGTCATTGCCGGGACAGGCAGCGGGGTTGGGAAAACAACTTTAACCATTGGGCTGATGAGCGCGTTGAAATCTCGCGGATTAGAAGTTCAAGGCTTTAAATGCGGACCTGATTATATTGATCCAAGTTATCATACAGCGGTAACTGGAAGGCCGGCACGCAATCTGGATAGCTGGATGCTGTCTGAGGAAACAGTAAAGGACATTTATGTTCGTGGCAGCAAGGGAGCTGATATCTCCATTATAGAAGGAGTGATGGGGTTTTTTGATGGAAAGAATCCCCGTACAAATGCAGGCAGTACTGCTGAGATTAGCATGATAACAGAAAGTCCTGTTATTTTAGTTGTGAATTGTGCAAGCATGGCAAGAAGTGCGGCAGCAATCGTAAAAGGCTTTCAACTGCTCGCTGAGGGTCCAAATATTGTGGGGGTTATCGCAAACAAAGTTGGCAGCGAGGGGCATTTTAAGATTGTCAAAACGGCAATTGAACAGGAATGCAGCATCCCGGTTATTGGGTATTTACAGCGCGAGCTTGATATTGAAATTCCTGAAAGACATCTGGGCTTAATTCCGTCCATAGAACGGGGCGAGCTTCAGCCATTTTTTCAGCAGCTTGGAGAATTGGCAGAAAAAACAATAGACATTGACGAGATTATCAAGCTTTCAAAAGCTAAAGCTTTACAAGGAAATTCTGCTTCCCTATTTGAGAAGGAAAATAGCGAAAAATCCGTTCGAATTGCTGTAGCCAAAGATGCAGCCTTTAATTTTTACTATCCTGAAAATCTTGAAATGTTAGAAGCAGCCGGAGCGGAACTTATTTATTTTTCACCATTAGCAGGAGAGGTCCTGCCGGCTAATGTGGATGGGCTTTATATTGGCGGAGGCTTCCCTGAAGAATTTGCTCATTCGCTAAGTGTAAACACGGAAGTCAAAAACTCTATCAAGGAAGCTGTTGAAAGCGGTTTGCCAACTCTTGCAGAATGCGGCGGGTATATGTACTTAACAGAAGCCATCACAACGACTGAACAGCGCGAGTACAGCATGGTCGGGATTATACCAGGAAAAGTGAAGATGCAGTCCAAGCTGGCAGCTCTAGGTTATCGAGAAATAACCGGTGAGCACAGTAACTTCTTATTGGCTGAGAACATACAGGCTAGAGGACATGAGTTTCATTATTCCACCTTCGAAACGAACGAAACTGGGAACCAGGCATACTCCAGCAAAGGTATGCGCGGTCAGAAAAAAGAGGGATATATGAAATACAATCTGGTTGCGGGCTATACACATATTCATTTTGCTTCTTGTCCAGAGCTTGTTCATAATTGGATCGCGAAATGTAAGGAGAACGTTTATGCGTAAAGCACTTCCCCTCATGATACAAGGCACAAATTCTGATGTAGGAAAAAGTGTTCTTGTAACTGCTTTTTGCAGGATTTTTATACAAGATGGGTATTCTACAGCTCCATTTAAATCCCAAAATATGGCTCTTAATTCCTATATTACAATTGATGGGAAGGAAATTGGGAGGGCCCAAGGTGTACAGGCAGAGGCTGCGGGTGTGCGGGCAACAACGGATATGAATCCCATCTTGATTAAACCTACACGGGAAAATGAATCTCAAATTGTTGTCCATGGGAAGCCCTTTAAAAACATGAAGGCGGGGGAATATCGGCGAGATTTTTTTGAAAAAGGATTGGGCTTAATACGAGAAGCACTTTCTTCACTTTCCAATTCATTTGAAAGAATTGTGATTGAAGGTGCGGGCAGTCCTGCTGAAGTGAACTTAAATGACCGTGAGCTTGTAAACATGCGTGTGGCCAATATCGCCAATGCGCCTGTTATTTTAGTTGGTGACATCGAAAAGGGCGGAGTCTTCGCAAGTCTTGTCGGTACTTTACAGCTTTTGTCCGAGGAGGAAAAGAAACGAATCATTGGAGTGATCATAAACAAGTTTCATGGAGATATTTCACTGTTAACACCAGGATTAACGTGGTTTGAAGAATATACAGGTATCCCTGTATTGGGCGTTATCCCTCACCTTTCTAATTTAAACATAGATGCTGAGGACTCTGTCATTTTAGATCAGTATACCCATAAACAGGATAAAACAAAGGATGTGGATATAGCTGTTATTCGGTATCCTAAAATCTCTAACTTTACAGATATTGACCCTTTTCTTGTCGAACCTGATTGCCATATTCGCTTTGTTTCGAATGCTGATCAGCTGAAAGAGCCTGACGTTGTTATATTGCCAGGCAGTAAAAATACAATTGATGATCTTCAGTTTTTAAAAGAGACCGGTTTAATGGATAGAATCATTTCTTTACACGACCGGGGTCATACACGTGTATTTGGCATCTGCGGGGGACTTCAAATGCTGGGCCATTCAGTTAATGATCCGTTCCATATAGAGTCCTCTACTTCAACTATAGCCGGATTCCAGCTGCTGCCTATCCATACGACTATTACAGAAGATAAAATGACCACACTTTCTGAAGGGCTCCTTTGCTCGCCTGATAGTCCGGTCCTGGTTACAGGATATGAAATTCATATGGGCCAGTCCAAATATGAAGGGGCCTATACACCTTTCATCAGAACAAAGGATAGCTTTGATGGCTGTGTAAGTGAGGATGGAAGAGTAATAGGAACGTATTTTCATGGAATTTTCCATAATGATTTATTCCGTGAGCACTTCATTAATACTGTGCGCCGGCATAAAGGACTGAAGGACATTACTGGAAGAATATCGTTTAACGAGGTTCGAGAGAAAGCCTTTGATCAGGTAGCAGATCACGTTAGACAGCATGTTAACCTGCAATATATTAATGAAAAGATGAAAGAGTTCCAAAAGAGTGAGATTACCAAGTGACCTCTTTATCAAACGAAAAAGCAGTGATATGAAAAAGAGATTGTCATTTCAGGAAGGGGATAACAATGAAGGCAGGAATGGTATATCTTGTTGGAGCAGGACCTGGGGATATTAAGCTCATCACTGTATATGGAATGGAGTGCATCAAAAAGGCAGATGTCATTGCTTACGACCGTTTAATTAATCAGGACCTGCTGCATTACGCGAAAGACGGGGCAGAGCTAATATATGTTGGAAAATCACCAGGAAGGCATGCGTTAATCCAGGAGGAAATTCATCAAATATTAGTAGAGAAGGCACTTCAAGGCAAAACGGTCACTCGTTTAAAGGGGGGAGACCCATGCGTTTTTGGCCGTGTTGGGGAAGAAGCAGAAGTGCTGGCAGAGAATAATATTCCTTTTGAAATTGTTCCTGGTGTCACATCAGGCATTGCAGCACCAGCGTATGCTGGAATTCCTGTCACACATAGGGACCATGCAACTTCCTTTACGATTGTAACGGGCCATGGGAGAAAGGAAAAAGAGATGGATGGGGTTAACTGGCCAGCTTTAGCCCAAGGCAGTGATACCATTGCTTTTTACATGGGAGTTGGCAATTTGCCGCATATTACGAGAGAGCTGATGCGTCATGGCAAGCGTTCAACTACTCCAGTTGCGGTGATTCAATGGGGCACGACTGAACGGCAAAAAACAGTGACGGGCAATCTTGCCACCATAGAAGAGGCTGTAAGGGAATCCGGCATTAAACATCCTGCCATTATTTTAGTTGGAGAGGTTGTTAGATTACGGGAAAAGATCAAGTGGTACAAGGAAGAAGCTAAAGAAATTCTTACATAAATGTAAATAAAGAGCTGATTTATTAATTGCCAGAAAGGAGTGTTCCTGATGTCTGTAATAGATATTCTACAAAGCAGAAGAGCTATCAGAAATTATCAATCTTCAAATATTGAACGAGAAAAAATTGAGTATTTACTGCATGCTGCAACTCTTGCTCCAAACGACCGTATGAGAGAGCCATGGGGCTTTTATGTAATTCAAGGTGAAAAGAAGCTCCAATTTGAGGAGCTTGCACTGGATTATTTGAAAGAAAGGTTTCCGACTAAGCCTAACTTAATAGAAAGCTCGTTAAGGGTTGTTAAAAACACGCCTGTCATTATTGCCGTAACAGCAGATATGGTAATAGGAGATGAAGAAGCTTCTGCCGATAATGAATATGCCACTTGCTGTGCCATTCATTCAATGTGGCTGGCAGCTGAGGAGTTAGGATTGGGGTTTGTATGGAGAACCCGGGGAGTAGGATTAGTCCGTGATAATCGATTAAGGCAGTTTTTATCCTTGCCTGATCATAAGAAGGTTATAGGCAGCGTGTTTATAGGATATCCAGCTGAAGAGGACGCCGGAAAACTTAAGGAAAAAAAGCGTACCTCCTATTCAGAAAAAACAAGTTGGCTATCTTAAGGGGGAGGAATACTGGGTGAGTCATTCAAAGGGACTAGTACTGGTTTATACGGGTGATGGAAAAGGGAAGACGACAGCGGCACTGGGAGTAGCAATCCGTGCAACAGGAAGAGGGATGAAAGCGCTGGTCGTTCAATTCATTAAATCTCCCCAAAGAACCTATGGAGAAAAAATAATATTTGATAAGTTAGGAATTGAAATGTACCAGACAGGTGTTGGATTCACTTGGACTAAAACACCAGACGAGCATCGAGAAGCCTTAAGAAAAGCTTGGGCATTCGTAAAGGAGAAGCTGGAGCAGGAAATCTATGATGTTTTAATTCTTGATGAATTAAACAATGCGCTCGCAATTGACAAGTTTCCTACAGACGATGTTATCCCTTTGCAAGAGGTTATCGATCTTATACAAAGACATCGGAAAGATACGTATATTGTGATAACTGGACGCTCCGCCAAGAAAGAAATTATTGAAATAGCTGATCTTGTAACCGAAATGAAGCCAGTTAAGCACTATTATGATGTGGGCATTCCTGCTGTTAAGGGGATTGAATTTTAATTTCAAATACACCGTTAGAAAGTAAAATAGAGAAACAACACCTTTTTAAGGCGAGGAATTAGATAAGGGAAAAGACATTCTATCATTTGAATGTCTTTTTCTTTTTGGCTCTGTTAAATTTACCTGTTGATTTCAGCACGAGGCACTTCCTTTCCGCGGGCGGTCCGACGCTCCTCGTCGCTTTGCTCCTGCGGGGTCTCCCTTTGATCCGCACTCCCGCAGGACTTTGAATAAGCTTCCCTGAAATAACACCGCACGAAGAAAATGCGAATGCATTTTCGAGGAGTTCGTACCTTCCGCTCCAATCAACAGGGTGCTAAAAAACAACAATAAGCTTTAACAGAGCCTTCTTTTTAAGAATTTAGTATTAGGACTATAGATAGTTGACGATGATAATCATTATCACTTATTATTGGTTACGAACTTATTAAATGATAAAGATTATCATTATCAAAAAAGAAAAAGGAGAGTGACCTTGAGCGTGGTCCATATTGAAAATAAGAGCTTGGCACAAACCAGGTTTTTAGATGAGGAAGAATCGAAGACTCTGGAGTACATCAGAAATCATAAGCCTGAACTGGAAGCAGTGTACCTAAATAATCTTTCAGCAGGAAGAAGGGGGATATTACAGCGATTGTTTCAGGCACTCATTCGGGAAAGGATTATCAGCGAAGAGAGAGTTTCATGGCAGGAGGGACCAAAAACAACGATTAAGGTCTGGCTCCCTAGTGGATTATTGCTTCAGGCAGCTATTAAAAAGAGGCATTCGCTTGACAGGTTTGATATTGAAGGAGATATCACGATAGGCAGTCCGGAGCCTGCTAAAGCATTAACTCATCCTGCTGACCTTCTAAAGTTATTGAGGCAAGAAGGAATGCTGGAGAATGCAACGGAAAAGCAGTTTCAGAGATTTAAAATGGAAATCGAAAATGGGGCAGCCAATCTGACACTGGCGCTGGCAGGAGCTTCTGCTAGAAAAAAAGAGTTAACAGCTCTGGCGAAGTTAGAAAATATCGAGAATTCCATAGACTGGGTGGCCAAACAGAGGAAGGACAATAAGAACTTTAGTCCGCTTGCTTTTTATGAGCAATGCGTGGTCGAGGGCCACCCCCTGCATCCTGGTGCAAAAACAAAGTATGGGCTCAATGTAGAGGAAGTGATTAAATATTCGCCAGAATGGGGAGCAGCACCAAAAGTAGCTCTTGCGGCCGTTTCCAAAGACTATTGTCAAACTACCTCTGTGGATGACAATACGGTAACAGCCTGGTTGTACAAGGAGTACGAAGGTTTAAGATCAGCTGTAGAAAAAACTCTGTACGACAAACGGTTAAACCCTGATCAGTTTGAATTGATTCCCATTCATCCTTGGCAGTTTGATCATACTTTACGAACTCTGTACAAAGAAGAGATTACGGAAAACAAAGTCATACCGATATCGGATTTTCGTATCCCAACACAATCACTGGTTTCTTTTCGTTCGCTGGCACCCATTCAAGAAAGAGGGCAGAAAAAACATCATATAAAAACAGCGGTAAATGTGCAAACGACCAGCGCTGTCCGTACGGTTTCACCAAACTCTGTGGAGAATGGGCCTGTTCTATCAAAAATACTATCAAGAATTCAGGAAAGAGAAAACCATTTTGGCGGAAGTTTTGTTGTTCTCCAGGAAAGGGCCGGCATTTATTTTCAACCATTTAATCAAGATTTGCCTGAGGAGGATCAGTGGAAGCTGCAGGCTAACTTGGCATCCATTTTACGGGAAAACCCTGAGAATCATATGAAAGAAAATAAGGAAGTCCCGATGCCCGCTGCAGCTCTTCTGGCAGAATCGCCGATTAGCGGAAAGACTATTGCCATTGAATTGATCGAGGAGCTAGCCAGTCATTATCAATTATCAATCCTGGAAGAGGCCGCTTCCTTATTTATCCAAAGATATGCTGAAATGTCTTTGCCAGGATTTTTAACTTTAATGGTGCGGTATGGAATAAGTTTGGAGGGCCATATGCAGAATAGTGTTTCTGTCTTCCGTAATGGGGAACCTGTAAGAATCCTTTTGCGTGACTTTGGGGGCATAAGAGTGTTACCACAGAGATTGAAGAAGGAAGGATTTCATTTCGAGTTTTATCCTGGCTCATCTATCATTACGGAAAAAGTAGAACAATTGCGTAATATTATCTCTTATTCTGTTATACAAAACCATTTTGCAGAATTAATTACATGCATCGTTCGAGCATTGGGACTCAATGAGGGAGTTCTTTGGAAGCAGGTTATTAAAGTGTGTGAACAGGCTTTTTCAGACCTGAAAAAGGATCCAAATATAGCGGAACCTGCTGCTGCAGATGAACTTGCCATTTTTCACCCTGTGATTGATTTAAAGGCCTTAACGGTTATGAGACTTCGAGGAGATGTTACCGATTATCCATATACCCAAGTACCAAATCCGATGCTGCAATGGAAAGGGGAGACTGCATTATGAGTATCAACTTAGTTCAGCTTCTTGAAAAGGATATACAGGTCAAGCCGTCTGATATGCATAAAGATGAAATGAAAATTCTTCAATTTCTAAATAGGAAGGATCCTGACCTTGCCGAAGCCTTTAAGTTATACCTGGCAAAGGGGCGCCAAGGTATTTTAAGCCGTTTGGCAGGTTCCATGCTGCGTGAAGATATCCTCGGGCTTAGTTCAAAGTCACATGATTTATATGTCATTGGTTCCATCCATGCTTTGAATGTTCCGGCCATTGATGAGTATTGGCAAAGGATGATCACGGCTCTTCATTCTTATAGATTGGAAGACGGAAAGGTTTATAAACTATATCCTCTTTCAGAAAAGGAATGTCTTGTCATTCCTGTAAGCCGGACGTATGCGTTTAGCAGGGTAGAAGTGACTGGAAGCATTTTGCATATTTCCGGTGGGGGAGTCAAGAGAATTCAACATGCTGCAGCGTTTCTCGGACTGCTGCGCAGCAAAGAAGAAAATTCAAATGATAAAAGCTCTTGGGTGAAGCTGGAGGAAGAGCTGAAAAATAGCAGTGCAAATTTGGCTCTTTCCTATTCCTTCTGGGACAGGAAGAAAAAGAAATACCAAAAAAGGGCAGGCATTCAAGGAATAACAAATTCAATCGATTGGGTCCTTTTGCAAAAAAGGAAAAATCCAAATTTTGATTCCAGTTTATTTTTCGAACAGCTATGTGTAGAAGGACACAATCTTCATCCTGGGACAAAAACAAAAATAGGAATGGAACCAGAGGATGTTTTTGGTTATGCACCTGAATTTGAAGGGGTAACGGAAATACAATATGTTGGCATACACAAGGATTATGCAGAATGGGGTGTTATCGAAGAAAGTGAGGAAAATGCCAATTCCATTCTTTTCAGCGAGTATCCCGATTTGCCAAGCGCAGCTGAGAAGGAGTTTGCAGAGCAAGGACTTGATACAAACGATTATATATTTGTCCCGGTGCATTCATGGCAGCTGGAAAAAGCGATACCAGAGATCTACCCGGAAGAAATAAAAGAACGAATCGTCGTTCCTGTAAAAGGTTTTGCTGTTCCTTGCGGGGCAACCTCTTCCTTTAGAACTGTGGTGCCTCTTTCGAATGGAGAGACTGCGAAATATGCAATCAAAGTAGCCGTCAATAGTCAGATGACTTCCACTGTCCGCTCGATTTCAGCCAATACTGCAAATAATGCATCTGTTTTTACTCGCCTCATACAGGAGGTTATGGAACGGGAACAAAAGTTGCTGAAGACATTTATGCCAGTATGCGAATGCGGAGGATTTAATTTTAAAGCCAAAGAAACAGAAAGGGGCATGGATGACAGAAGCACTTTGAAAAGCAGAAATCTATCTGCAGTTTTGCGGGAGAATGTTGAAAGATTAATAGATTTGGACGAAGTAGCCATCGTTGGCAGTTCATTGTTTTCAGATTCACCGATTTCTGATAAGTCTGTGCTGAAAGAGTTAATTGAAAGATATTCAGAAGAAAGGCAAGAAAAATCACTTCGCAGAACGGCATTTCAGTTTTTCTCAGAGTATATGTCCATCGCGCTTCCAGGCTTCCTGACTCTTATGGTGAAATACGGAATTGGATTGGAAGGCCATTTGCAAAACAGTGTAATGGTATTTAAGGAAGGCCGGCCTGTTAGAATGTTATTCCGGGACTGGGGTGGAGCCAGAATTTATCAAAGCAGGCTTCAGGAACAGCTAATTAAAGCGGAATTTTATCCAGGTTCAGTAATCATGACAGATCATCTTGGGGAAATGCATAACAAGGTATTTTATACGGTTTTCCAGAATCATTGCGGTGAATTCATTCTGCAGCTGTGCAAGCAATTCGGATTGGAAGAGGGTGAGCTGTGGAAGGAAGTTCATGGTATTTGTGAAAATGTCTTTGACCAGCTTGAAATCCAGCCACAGTATAGAGATAAAGCTTGTATGGACAAAGAGGCTCTTTACCAGGCAACAGTTAACCACAAGGCATTGACAAAAATGCGCCTTGCACCCGAAGGGAAAGATTATTCTTATTCTATTGTCCCCAATCCTCTGCACGAATTTGGCGGGAAAGAAGGATAATCGTTATGGCTCAAGCAGACATTCATTTTCAGAGGCCATCCCGCTTTGCTCTTCATTTTAGAACATTTAGAATATTTATGTCCGGAAGCCTGGTTTCTCGTGTAGCAGACTGGATGGATTTAGTAGCCCTAAACTGGGCTGTATTGCAGTTTACTAACTCACCTCTTTATTTGGGGTTGATCAATGCCTGCCGGCTGGTGCCTGCTTTTTTGCTTAGTGTCCCGGCAGGCATATTGGCTGATCAGTATGATAGGAGAAGATTGCTGATTTGGATTCAAATTGGGATGATGCTGCTGACATTTTTTCTTGGCTATATTGTCGAGTCCGCACAGCCATTTTGGATATTTGTCTGTATAGTGACTCTTAGAGCTATGCTGGCGGCAATGGATCCTCCTATTCGCAATGCTTTTGTGCCAAATCTTGTACCGGAGCCTTCGATGACAAGTGCGATTGCCATTAATACGACGGTTATTCATCTGGCCCGCATTGTCGGTCCTGCAGTGGCAGGAGCCTTGCTTGCAGTCACTGAAATTGAGAATTTATTTTATATAAATGCCTGGGGAACGCTAGGGGTTCTGTGCTCGTTGCTGATGATTCGTTCTGTTTCTTGTTCAAACATGAACAAAAGGAAAAGCAATAAAGGATCATTTCGCGACGCGGCAGATTATGTAAGAAACCAGCCCTCCGTCCAATCACTGCTTATATTGGCCATTGTACCGATGGTTTTTGGGTTTCCTTATACAACCATGATGCCTCTATTTGCACGAGATCTATTGAATATGGGGTCAGAGGGCTTTGGGATGCTTTTATCCATATCATCTATAGGGGCGTTAATGGGGACAACCCTGCTTTCGTCAGGCAGTGAGATTAAAGGAGCCGGAAAATGGCTGGTCTATTCTATTTTGGGATTTGGAGCTTCCTTGCTTTTATTCATAGCAACAACAAACGTTTTAATCGCAGGGATAGCTATGTTTCTGGTTGGATTAACGAGTCAGACCTATCGCACCATTAGCCGGATTACCCTGCAAATGCATGTTCCTGACCAGATGCGCGGGAGAGTTTTGAGCATTACCTTAATGGACAGAGGCTTTATTCCGTTGGGAGCGATCCTTATAGGAGCGGTTGCAGGATTGACTGGTACATTATGGGCTGGCGCCTTGATGGGCCTTGGCTGTATTGCTGTAACCCTTTTGATTGTCTCAGCAAGGCCTCAAATTTTGCATTTGTAATGATCGATGGGAGTGTATTTATAAATGGAAAAAATTGTGCAATCTTTAAAAATGGAACGGGAAAAACCTTTTTGTGCTTATTTATATCATATGCCGAAGTTGCGTCAGCATATAAATTTTTTGACATCAACCCTTCCGCCACTTTGTCATTTATTTTATGCTGTTAAAGCCAACTCCGATCCCGAAATTCTTAAAGCCCTGGCTCCAATTGTTCATGGGTTTGAGGCTGCATCATTGGGAGAAATTGAAAAGATTCGGGGCGTGGATGAAAATATTCCTATTTTGTTTGGCGGTCCAGGGAAAACACAGGAAGAGATAGAGGGAGCCATTCATTATGGTGTCACTTTACTGAATGTTGAAAGCACTCATGAATTGCGGCTATTAAATCACATTGCCAGCCAAAAAGGTACCAGCATCTCGATTTTACTGCGCGTTAATCTCAGAAATTCTGTTCCAAATGCAAAGTTAAAAATGGCAGGGGTGCCAACACAATTCGGTATAGATGAACAAGATATCCCGGATGCCATTGCATTAGCAAAAAGTCTCCCAAATTTAAGGCTTTACGGCTTTCACTTTCACGCGATGTCCAATAACTGCGATTCTAAAACCCATGCAGATTTTGTAGATCATTGCTTTGGAAAGGCAAAAAGCTGGGAGGAAGAATGGAATATAAATATTTCCTATCTAAATGTTGGCGGCGGCATAGGCATAAACTATCTTGAACTAAATAATCAATTTAACTGGGATGATTTCACCAATCGCCTGGAAAAGGTCCTTGTAAAACATCGTGATATCAGTTGGAAGGTGCTGTTTGAATGTGGACGTTATATCACTTCATCCTGCGGTTACTATGCGGTTGAGGTATTGGATATCAAACAAAACCATGGACAATACTTCTGTATTTTGCGCGGGGGGAGTCACCACCTTAGACTTCCAGCAGCCTGGAAACAGAGCCATCCATTTACGATCGTTCCAGTAGAAAAGTGGGCATATCCCTTTGAACGTCCGAAAGTAATCAACTCTGCCATTACGGTTGCGGGGGAATTGTGCACGCCAAACGATGTCCTTGCAAGAGAAATTCAGGTTCCGAATGTAAGGGTCGGCGATATTTTACTCTTCAGCTATACAGGGGCCTATGGGTGGTCCATTTCCCATCATGATTTTCTCAGTCATCCTCATCCGGAACATTTATACTTGGAGCCTGATGATTTTATATCTGAGCAAAGTATAGAGTTCGTAAGAACGAGGTACATAGACCCCTTAATAACTAATTAACAGCGGTTTACTTTTTTGCAAGACAGGATAAATGTGCGATTCTTCAAATAGAAGAATCGCATTCTTTGGTCCAGTAACGGGACCCAGTTGCAGAATAAAAGCTTTTTGAATAGACATAGTTACACGTAATGCAGCTTTTACATACTTAATGAAAAATTAAAAAATGAACATAATAGGAACATGAACACATATGGTGAAAATGAAGATATGTGGCTACGGATATATGAGGACAATCTAAATAACTGGAAGTGATTCTTTTGCGCATTGCTATAGTCGGAGCCGGTTTTGGAGGGTTAAATGCGGCAGTAGAGCTTCGTAAAAAGTTAAAACCTTCTCAATTTCAAATCATTGTTATTTCTGATCATCCTCAATTTGTATTTCGGCCATCCCTGATCTGGCTGCCATTTCACAACCATCCTCTTAACAAGTTCACTTTCCCGCTTCGCCCATTGTTTGAAAAAATCGGTGCCGCGTTTATTGAGAATGGGGTTCAAGCCATTAAGCCAAAACAAAATCAAATTTTATGTAAGAATGGCGAAATCATTGAATACGATTACTTAATCCTTGCTTCAGGTGCTTCTCCGGACTGGAAAAGAATAAAAGGATTGGAAGGCGAGAGTGCCTCTGTTTATCATATCTCATCTGCTCTTCAGACTAGAAAAATGGTAAAAGAACTTAAAGAAGATGAATCCATTGTTATAGGCATTGCGCAAGGGAATCAGACTCAAGGGATCGCTTATGAGTTTCTGTTTGAGTTGGCAGCTTTTTTAAATGAGCACCATATTAAATGCCCGATTACGTTTTTTACATATGAAAAGGAGTTTTTTGAAGCAAAAAGTAAAAAGGCGACATCAAAGCTTGAAAAGTTAATGACTAAGAATCAAGTCAAGTTTTATTGCAATGTTTCGATCGAGAAAATCAAAGGCGGCAAAGTATATTTGTCAAATAGAGAACGGCTGGCTTATTCATTTCTGCTAACCTTGCCGCCATATAAAGGTAAGGAATTTATCTTTTCATCAAAAGGTCTTAAGCATGAAAATGGAATCTTGCCTGTAAATGAAACGCTCCAATCCGTTCAATGGGAAAATATTTATGTGGTTGGCGATGCAAATGATATGAAGGGAACAAAAACAGGACGTGCTGCTGAACAGCAAGGCATACTTGCTGCTGGCAATGTAGTTAAACAAATAAAAAATGAACCGCTACAATCCTATCAGCCTGACCAGCTTTATATAATGGAGCTTGGAAATGAAGGAGCCATGCTTATCATAAATCAATTGACTGATAACGGAATTTTAAAAGGAACCATAAGTGGAGTTTTGCCGCACATGATGAAGAGGGCGTTTGAAAAATATTATATGTTTAAATTTAGCGAATGAAGCATTCTTTATTGTGCGATAAAAGCAAGAAGACGTGATATATTGTTGATAACAAGTGATATCTGTCGAATATCAAAGTGCTAGCAGCTGCTAATATTGTGCTATTTTGTTGTATAACGCTATTAATATCCGTATAAAAGCAGGATTTAAACAACCTATCTTAAAAATGGAACAGCCCTTTTACAATTTAAAAACCCGGAATAAGAACCTTAAATTATTTAAGCACTTATTCCAGGTTATAGGCTAATACAGTTCTCGAAAAATACAGGGATATTTATTTTGGCTGTTTCCGCAAACTTTGTTGCTTTTTAAACAAGTAGTGAGGAGGGGTTTATTTCCGCTCCAGGATGCTCGCTTTCCGCGGGGCGGGCGGTGAGCCTCACCTGTCCCACTCCTCCCGCTGGAGTCTCGCACCTTACGCTCCAATCAACCAACCTTATTTATCAATGTTTATATTCACAGATCTATTTGAAAACAAAAATCTTTTGGAAAACAGCCTTTATTTTTAAGCTGCCACTTCAAATAGCACAGCAACACCAATTCCGCCTCCGCTGCCAATTGCAGCAAGTACGTATTTGGCTGAATTTCCCCTTTGTACTTCATAAAACAATCTATTGACCATAATAGCCCCTGAAGCTCCATAAGGATGGCCAATCGTTAAAGCGCCTCCGTTTACATTTAGCTTTTCGTAAGGAATGGAAAGCTCATTGGCACAAGCAACGATTTTGGATGCGAAGGCCTCGTTGATTTCAATCAAATCAATATCTTCTATGGTTAAGTAATTTCTTTCTAAGATCGCCTGTATAGCGGGAACAGGGGCAAATCCCGGGTAATGGGGATGTACACCTGCGACTTCACTATCTGCAAACCGTAAAATAGGTTTTAATCCATGCTTTCGTGCAGCTTCTTCCTCCATGACGAGTACGGTAGATGCCCCATCATGGATTCCGCAGCTATTGGCGGCAGTAACGGTACCGTCTTGCTTGAAAATGGGCTTTGCTCTCTTTAACAAGGCATCCATCTTTCTTTTCTTAAAAAACTCCTCATCCAGGAGGGAATTACCCACAGGGATGATTTCTTCTGCCAGCAGCCCCTGTTCGTACGCATTCCAGCTCCGTTCATAGCTCAAGCGGGCATACTCATCCTGCGATTCTCTGGAAACTCCATATATTTCTGCTACGTATTCTGCAGCTAGCCCCATATCGGGATCTCCGATTTTGTCCGGTGAGAAGCGGGCTCTTGAAGGATATGGGGAGGTGCTTGTGCTTTCTGTTCCGCCAGCGATGTAGCAGGTGCCGGCGCCTCCCTGTATGTAATAGCAGGCCATTCGGATGGCTTCCAGCCCTGCACTGCATTGGCGGTCCAGCGTTAGGCCTGGAACGGAGAGCGGCAGTTCTGCTTCCAATGCGGATAATCGCCCTATATTTCCCCCCGGGCCAACGACGTTTCCTAAAATGACGTCATTAATCTTATCTTCCATCCCTTGTGCCAAATGTTTTAGAAGAGGGGCAGCCAGCTCATGCGGCTGTTTGGCCTTGAGCATTCCGTTAACTTTTCCAATCGGGGTTCTTTTTGCGTTCACAATTACAGCTCTCTTAATGGCTGGTCACCTTGCTTTCAATGGAATCCTTAAGCTGGGCACGTGCAATTTTTCCGCTCGTTGTATAGGGCATTTCATCCAGAAAGAACCATTTTCGCGGTACTTTATAGGCTGCCAAATGCTTTTTACAAAACCGTTTTAAATCGAGTGTGGATGCTTGTCCCTTAACGACAGCTGCTGCAATTTGTCCCCAATAGGGGTCGGGCAATCCGATGACGGCGACTTCTTCTACTGCCGGGTTTAGTGAAAGCACTTTTTCTATTTCCTCTGGGAAAATATTAATGGCTCCGTATAAGATCATATTCTTTTCCCGGCCGCTTATATTTAAATAGCCTTCATCATCCACATAACCCATATCATGAACCGTTGCCCAGCCATCTTCATCCTTTATGGTTTGGATCTTCTTTGTGTCCGGATGGAGGTACCCGTCGAAAATCAGGTCACTCCTTACAAATATTTTGCCAATATCATTGGGTTCCAGCTTTTCGCTGCGGGAACCTCTTATTTCGATTTCGACTCCGTGGCAAGGCTTTCCGACTGAATCCGCTTTATGGTCGTCTGTTAAATACGTTACATAGCTGAGTTCACTTGCACCGTAAAATTCAATCATCGTCAAATGAGCGAATACATTGCGGATGGCTTGCTTTGAATGTTTATCCCACTTTGCACCGGAGGAAATAATTTTTATAGGCCTTTCTATTACCCTATCTTCTTTTAAAATGGCAGCAATCATCGTCGGAACTACATAAAGAGTTGTGATTTCCCGCTCTTCTATCAGTGATAGTGTCTTTGGAGCACTAAATTTTTCAAGCAGATGAACGGTTCCGCCTGTGCAAAGCGTACTGATTGCCCCATATAAAAAATGAGAGTGTATGAGGGATCCTGGAATCAGGACTTGTTCCTTTTCATCCATTTCAAAATCATGCTGATTCACAAGGAAGCTGGCAGCCCAGGATTTATGGGAGCGGATAAACGCTTTTGGATTTCCCGTAGTTCCTGAAGTAAAGCCCATATAAAAAGGCATGTTATCATTCTTTTCAATAAGAAAAGCCTGATCTTTTTTGTTGAGTTCTTCCCGGCAATCCTCCCAAATAAGAACAAAAGGGTGCAAGTGTGCGACATGGTGGTAAAGGTCCTTAGTCGTTACCACTATGGAAGGGCAGGAAATCGCCAATCGTTTGTCCAGTTCTGCAGCCTTCCATTTTGCATCGAACGGTACCGCTGTCCAGCCAGCCATGGAAGCACCAGCAAATAACTGCAAGAACGGGATTCCATTTGGCATGAGAAAGCTGATTGTTTTATTAGCAAAAGAAAAGGAGTGAAGCCAGTTAGCAGTTTTGGATACAAGCATATACCAATCCGCATAGGTGAGTGTTTGGTTTTTCGAGTTGATTGCCGTTTTTTCAGGGAATTGCTGGGCAAATTCTTTAATAGAAGATGTGATGTTTGTCAAAGATCTTTTCCTCTCCTTATGAAAAAGAGACACCTTAAAGTGTCTCCAGAGATTTTGAAAATTGCTTGTTAATGACCGGATGCTTTTGCAGTCTATATACTAAGAGGGATGCGAGTGTCGCTTTTAAAACATCACCAGGAATATAGACAAGGCTTAATTTTATAGCATCAAGCACCGGAATATTCATCATGAATGCTTGTACAGGAATTCCGAAAACGTAGATAAGGAAAATTCCGACTGTCAGGTTAACAAGCAATACATTCTTCAATTTTAACGTACGGAAGCGAGTTAGCAAATAGCCTACACAGTATGCAGTCAGCGGATAGGCGATCAAATAGCCGGCACTCGGACCGAAGAAAACACCAATTCCACCGCGGCCCCCTGATAATAACGGAGCCCCAACAGCTACTAGCAAAAGGAAAACGGCCATGCTGATCCCGCCGAGTCTGGCGCCTAAAATGCCTCCGGCCAAAAGCACTCCCAGTGTTTGTAATGTAATTGGAACGGGTGTGAATGATAGCATAATCGGTGGAACCAAACCAAGGGCTCCCATCACAGCTGCAAATAAAGCTACATATGTAATCTCTTTAACTTTCATAATACCTCTCCCATTTAGAATAGTAGGTTAACTGTTTTTATTTTAAGGTTAACATATATCAACTGTCAACCCGATATTGAGTAGAGTTTACAAAAGAATGATGGATTATTTGGATGGATCCCTAAGGTCTAACTGTCTATTAATCTGCGTTTTAAGAAAGCAGAGAGGACTTCAATGGGCCTTGTTAATTTCCAAATATATAAAGGGACCGACCTATTCGGAGACATTAGCAAAAGTAGTTCGTGATACAATGGAAAAATATTAAGCATAATTAAGAGGGAGGGATTAATATGAACAACCTATTTCAAGCGGCCCACTTCAGTTCATACAAGAGTCTTAAGGATTTGTTTGAGACGAACATTACAGTAAACAGCATTGCCGAATCCATCCAGTTTTGCCGGGAGGAAGATGATGCGCGTTTGATTAAAGAGGAGATGGCAAGGAATCATTTTGATGTACTGGGTGTAAAAAAACATGATGAGATTGCCGGCTATATTGAACGTGATCATTTGTCAGCTGGCCGTGTAAACGATTATATGAAAAGCTTTACCGCAAAGGATTTGATTTCAGACTCCACCCCTCTCATTCATCTGCTTCACATTTTAAAGGATAACAGGCGGGTTTTTATTCTGGAAAAAGCCAGGGTAACGAAACTCGTTACCTATTCCGATTTGCAGAAAGCGCCCGTTAGAATGATCATTTTTGGCTATATTACACTTCTGGAAATGAAGCTTGGTGAAATCATAAATATCCACTTTCCAAAACAGAGCTGGAAAAAGCTTATAAGTCCGGGAAGATTGGAAAAAGCCATAGAGCTTTATAAGGACAAAGTGAATAAAAATGAGGATTTAAATCTTGTAGAATGCCTGCAAATAAGTGATAAGCTTGACTTGGTTTTCGTGGAGGATGAGAAGCTAAGAACTATCTATAGCGTCCCTTCAAAGACTGCCGGCAGAAGTATCGCGAAAGAAATCCGCCGATTGCGAGATGAATTGGCCCATGCAAATGAACTTGGAACTGGGCTAACCTGGAAAGAGATTATTGAGGTTTTAGAAACAATCGAAGGCATTTTGGAAATCAGCGAATCTGTATTTTATGAATAGGTTCTGTTACACAATAATATGGATATTTTAGACTTAAAAAAGACAAACACAGTTTGATGGTCTTCTTAAAGTAATCCACACCACAGTTGAGGAATAAATCGGTCTTTACAAAGTAAGGCCTCAACTATTTTTAATTTTTTATTATAATGGACTAAATGTAAGAAAGAAGGAGTGATCACATGAAAAGTAAAATGAACCAGTTGTTTGAGGACCAAAAGAGTGTTCATGTGCTGTATTCCTATAATGGAATGGAGAAATACATTGAACAGGTTGTGAGTTTTATCCATAATGGCATTTTGGCGGGAGAATACGTTATTCTTATTGAAAATGACCGTGTTTACCCTCTAATTCACAAAGAACTGAGCACACGGTTAACGAAAGATCAAATGGAATACATTCACAGAGTAAACAACTTGGATTTTTATTATTCAAGTGGCAGTTATCATCCCCCTGCAATCCATGATTATTTCAATAAAATGGTACAGCCCTACTTGGAAAATAAACTTCCATTCCGTTCATGGGCACATGTGGAGTGGGCCACTATGAAAGATCCGCTGCATCTAATAGAAGATTTTGAGAAAATTGTAGACGAGGCTGTAAATCTACTATCGTTTCCATTGATTTGTGCGTATAAAGGAGAGAGAATGCCAGACTACCTCAGAAGGATTTTGATGGAAACCCATCCTTATATTCTATTGGAAGATGATGTGGTCGTCTCTGAACTATACCCCTCATTAATGAATAGGGAATAATAGAAAAACGCTTAAGAGATTTATCCTATTTTCACGCGACAATGGAAGTACCGCAGAAATGGATTAGGCGCTTGGAATGGGCTTTGGCGACGGCTTTTCTTAAAGGGGGGCAAAATGAAAAAAATCTCTTTATTCCCATTGTTACTCGTTTCATTTGCACAGTTTTTAACGATGTTAATCTGGTTTAATTATTCAGCAATCCTGCCCATCGTCAAGGAAGAATGGGGACTGACATCCGGTGAAGCGGGAATTATTCTCTCTTCCTTTCAGTTTGGTTATGTGTTATCTGTTTTCTTGTTTGGTTACCTGTCTGACCGTGTCAACCCGAGGTATATTTTTATTTCTGCATCTTTGATAGCTGGAATCAGCGGACTGCTTTTTGGTGTTGCTGCTGAAGGATTTTGGAGCGGGTTAGCCTTAAGAATAATCGCCGGGATTGGTTTGGGCGGCATATATGTCCCCGGGCTCAAATATCTTTCGGGAATTTATCCGCCGGAAACACGAGGGAAGACGTTCGGGATTTATGTGGGTGCGCTAGTCGTTGGTTCGGGCAGTGCATTGCTGTTTTCTGCTCCTTTGATTTCCTTTTTCGGCTGGAGAGGCGTAGTGGTCATTACTTCCATTGGAGCATTTATTGCTGCTTTCATGATGCTTATTTATAGAGTAAATCCAAAAATGCCCGAGTATCCGCCTATGATGTCTTTTGCTCTTTTTAAATCACTATTCTCCAACAAAAAGCTGGTTGCCATGAACCTTGCCTATTCAGGGCATATGTGGGAACTGTACGCCTTCTGGGGCTGGGTAGGGCCGTTCATGGTTTACACTGCCATGATCCACGGCTATTCTCCAGGTGACGCTCAGCAAATCGGAAACCTATGGGCTGGAATCTTTATTGTGATCGGAGCTCTCGGAACTTGGATGGGAGGAGAACTATCCGACAGGATTGGCAGAGTGAGAGCCTTGAAGCCCTTGCTGCTGGTTGGCCTGTTTTGTTCGCTGTTGTTTGGATGGATCTCGTCCATTCCATTTTCTGTTGTTATTTTGATCGGCGTTCTATACGGAATCATAGTGGTGGGGGATTCCCCGATTTATTCTGTGGCAATCAGTGAACTAAGTACTGCCAATACAATTGGTCTCGCCTTAGGCATGCAGCAGGTCCTTGGCTATAGCATTACCATTATCTCGCCAGGTGTGTTTGGTTTCATTCTGAGCATCATGCCCAATGAGACGATCGGATGGGGAGTGGGGTTTGCTGTCCTGGCTCTTGGGCCGCTGGTTAGTTTGCTGGTTTTGCCAAGGGATTATAAGGAATCTTTGAATATTAAGGGAGCGAAGGCGACTTGATAACCTGTCCGGTTTGGGGCAGGTTTTTTAATAAAATTCATGTTTATTTTAAACAAAATAAATCAAAATAAGTGGGTAATAAAATAATGATAAAGGGGTTTTTGACGTGTCAAAGAAAAATAATACACCATCAGGCCAAGTGGATCAGAAGAAATTATTAAATGACAAAGTTGATGCAGCCAGAAAAAATAACTTTGAAGAGGATCACGTACGAAGAGTTTCCTCTAATGGTGCACAAGGTCAGTAACGTGTAGTTAGTGAGCTTGCAAAAACAGTATTGAACCTTTTGTATCGCCAAAATAGTAATTGGCGGTACAGTTTTAGATATAAATACGAGTTGACAGGTCGGAATAGTAGGTAATATAATATGAATAACAACTTTTGAGGGAGGAACAGTGTGATGAGAGAATTTTACCCTGTTATGGACGGTGCGGAGTCATTTTATTTGAAAGGCAATGAGGTTGGTCTCTTACTCACACATGGGTTTCTTGGGACTCCCCAGAGTGTCCGTTTTTTAGGAGAAGCATTTGCAAAGCTTGGGTATTCGGTTTTTGCCCCAAGGCTTAAAGGCCATGGCACACATTATAAGGATATGGAAAAGACGACCCATCAGGACTGGTTTGCTGAAATGGAAAAGGGTTATCAATTCTTAAAAGAACGGTGCTCGGCTGTTTATGTAGTGGGACAATCAATGGGTGGTGCGCTGGCACTTTGGCTGGCAAACAAAAATCCTGAAATTAAAGGGCTGGTTTTAATAAATGCTGCCTTAAAGGTACCTTCCTATGATTACCTCATTGGGAAAACAAGTCCACGGTATTTAATTGAGGGGACACCCGATATTAAATGTGCAGGGGTTGAGGAAGTAACATATGGGAAAGTTTCCATTCGCTCGATCCATGAACTGCAGGCGGTAATGGAGAAAACCCCTGCCATTTTGTCAGCTATTAAAAATCCGGTTCTGTGCTTTAAATCCACAGAGGACCATGTTGTTCCTGCAGAATGCACGGATTACATTGCTGAGCATATTGGATCTGATCAGAAGGAAGTTGTACCGCTTTACAACTCCTATCATGTTGCTTCAATGGATTATGATAAAGAGAGAATTATTGAAAAAACGCACCAGTATATTCAGAAAATGCGAATAGAAGTTTTTTCTTAAAACACCTGGCTTGTCCTTTTTAGGACAGGCTTTTTTGTAGGTGAAAATTTATCATACAGATAAATTTTTTTATAATAGGGATAAAACGAAATATAACATAGATAAAAAATTTTAATAACGGTTATAAATGAAATCATAAAGCAGATAAATTTTTTTCAAGCTAGATTATTCGGAAATTGCCGAGGTTTTTGATTTGCCTCTGCGGCCGCACGATAAAAGTGCATCCGTTTTTTAAGGCTGGCATTCATCCCTCTATCAATTGTAAAATAATACTATTCTAGGATTTTTTAGGGGGGAATATGTATACTTACGAATCATTTGTAACAGATGGAGTTTTTACCTTATTAAGGCCATTGGTCTATAGTCTCCTATTGATTGCTGTGGCCTTTTTCATTCTTGTTCTGCTTCCTAAAGCCTTATGTCCATAGTCTATTACAAATGATCTTACAAATAATACTGCTTTCCATTGCATTTATTCGCAAAAAGGCTTTATAATTTCGTCAAAAAAGTGCATCTGCTTTCACCTCAGCAGATGCTTTTTCAATAATCTTAATGGATTTGGTCTTCTATAAAAAGATAATCATTTCTAAAGACGAAAAGTCAAATAGGATTTCATCATGAGAATTGGTTTACGATTTCATGAATATTATCCGGTTTTAAAAATGATGATATGGATTTTTCAGTTTGAAGGGTAAGAGCAGCACCCGCAAGGCCTAATTGGCAAGCACTAAATAAAGATTCTTGGTTCATGATTCCATATATTGCACATGAAGCAAATGCTTCGCCAGCCCCTGTCACATCAACAACTTCAGTTTCAAAAGCAGGTAAATGCCCAGATTCCTCAGTAGAGAAATAATAAACCCCTTGATCACCAAGCGTGATAATAACTTTTTGAACGCCGCGCTGTCTCATTTTTTCACATGCTAATTGGCAATCCTTGATTGAGTCAATTTTTGTTTCAGCAAGCATTTCTGCTTCTTCTCGGTTAGGGAGCAGAAGTTCGACTCCGTCAAGACGAAAAGGAAGTTTTTGTGCCTTGGCTGAAGATACAGGGTCAATATACAAAGGAATGTTTTCATCTCTGCAACGTTTAATCAAATAACTTATACATTCCTTAGGAATATTCGTATCCAAATAAACGGCTTGTGAGGCAACAATATGAGACCATTTTTCCTCGAACATGGAAGTTGTTATTTTTTCGTATATATTCATATCAGCCATGGAGACAATACTTTCACCATCAATATCTAACAAGGTAGTATAAGTCCCAGTCCGTTCTGTTGGCAACACCCATACTTGACTAACATCAACCCCTTGACCTTTCGTTTCCTTTAGTATCCAGTTACCCTCTTTATCGTCTCCGACACAAGTCATAAGAGAAGTGTTTACGCCGAGCCGACTTAAATTTTCGGCAAAATTACGTGCTACACCGCCACAAGCTTCAATCATTTTTACTGGATTTGATGAATATAAACGCACCTTCTGATTTGTTCGCGCTTTCAGGTCTGTGTTTGCCCCTCCAATACATACGATCGACGATTCTTCTCGAAGTATATACCCACGACCTTTGATTTCACCGCGTCTCGTCAGGTTAGCAATATAATTAGCAACGGCAGGTCGTGATAAACCGACTTTACTTGATAATTCTTGCTGTGAAATGAAAGGGTTCATTCTTATGTGATTTAAAATTTGTTGCTCTTTATCCATGAAACAACCTCATTCTCCTTAAATATTCGTTTCATTTATAAACAATTGTTCGTAAATGCTTAAATGTAAAACCCCATTGTGATAGATTTTTTATCGGCTATCTTTATAACAAAATTGCTTAACCGGACAACATTTTTGTTACTAGTAAAAGATAAATAAAACATGAGCTAAATGATCTGGACGGATGATTTTGTCAATCCATTATAACTAAAAAATAGACTGCAAAAAAGTCTATCGGTAATTTATATTGGAGATTATGATTTTTTTATGAAACAAATTCAATTCAATAAAAAATTGATAGCAGCTAGTAGTTATGGTGTATCTCATGAATAAAAATAAATTGTTCACGCTCACTAGTTGCCCCTTTTTAAGAAACAAAGCTTTGGTGATCTTCTTTTTTATTTAATTATTTTTAAAAATTATAGAGAAAATAAATAAGAGATATTTAATGTTTGCTTAAAACACTATTGACAATCTAAAATGAAACCGTATACTAAACATATGTTTAATCAATAAACATTTGTTTTGAAAGGGGGGATAAAATGACTGATGAAATGAACGAAAATGAAAAATTAATATTAGATATGATTAGAGAAAATCCATTTATTTCGCAACAGGAATTATCTGAAATAGTAGGAGAATCAATGTCGTCCGTTGCGAATATTATTTCTGGATTAATCAAGAAAGAATATGTTTTAGGCAAGGCTTATGTTTTAAATGAAACTAATCCTATTATTTGCATTGGCGGAGCTAACGTCGATCGAAAATTCTATGCGAAATATGGAATTACTCATGAAACGTCTAATCCAGTCAAATCTTCTACATCGGTAGGAGGAGTAGCAAGAAATATTGCGGAAAACTTAGGAAGATTAGGTGAGGAAGTAATCTTATTATCAGCAAGAGGTAACGATTCAGAATGGGAAGAGATTTATGATTTATCATCACCTTTTATGAATTTGGAGCATGTCGCTCAATTTGAACATTCGTCAACAGGTTCCTATACAGCAGTCCTAGATAAAAATGGTGATTTATCAGTCGCATTTGCAGACATGGATGTTTATGAAAATATTACACCTGAGTTGTTGATAAAAAACAGCAATATTCTTAGAAGAGCTAAATGTATCGTAGCGGATTTGAATTGTCCAAGTGAAACCATAGATTTTCTCTGTTCTTTCACATCTAAACATCATATTCCATTAGTCATTATCCCTGTCTCATCGCCAAAAATGAACAGGCTTCCAAAAAGGTTGAATGCAGTGAGTTGGCTCATCGTAAATAAAGATGAAACAGAAACGTTTATGAATATTAAAATCAATGATAAGAAAGACTGGGAAAATTCAGTTAAGAAGTGGTTAGAGTTAGGTGTAAAAAATGTTATTGTAACCAATGGATCAAAAGGTGTAATGGCGGGAGTTGAAAATGGAGAGATTCATGATTTCCCAGCTATCGAAACACCAATGGTTGTGGATGTTACAGGTGCAGGAGATTCATTTTGTTCAGGAGTTATTTATTCCTGGCTGCAAAAGAAAGAAATTGACTACATTCTCAAATCTGGTTTGGTCAATGCACACAAAACAATTATGTCAAAGTATACAGTTAGACAAGAATTATCTCAAAAACAATTTATGTTAGATATGGAGGAAATTTAAATGAAACAATATATTGAATTATCTGCAGAGGTACAACAAGCGAAAACGGAAGGTAAAGCAATCGTAGCATTAGAATCGACTATAATTTCTCATGGTATGCCTTATCCTCAAAACGTAAAAACGGCTCGGGAAGTTGAACAAATTGTTCGTGATAACGGTGCTGTTCCAGCAACAATTGCGATCATTGATGGAAAAATTAAAATTGGTTTAACAGATGATGAATTAGAGTTATTTGGTAAAAGTTCAGATGTTGCTAAAGTATCAAGACGTGATTTAGCGCAAATTATTGCTACAAAACAACTAGGTGCAACGACTGTTGCAACAACCATGATTTGTGCTGATTTAGCAGATATCAAAATCTTTGTAACAGGTGGTATTGGCGGAGTTCATAAAGGGGCTGAAACGACTATGGATATCTCAGCTGACCTTGAAGAATTAGCTCAAACGGATGTAGCTGTCATTTGTGCAGGTGCTAAATCAATCCTAGATCTGGCCCTTACACTAGAATACCTTGAAACAAAAGGGGTACCTGTAATTGGATATGAAACTGAGTACCTCCCAGCTTTCTATACTAGAAATAGTGAACATAAATTAAACTTCTTTACTGATTCAATTGATGTCATTGCCGAGACATTAAAAACGAAATGGGAATTAAACCTTAAGGGTGGAGCAGTAATCGCCAACCCGATTCCTGAAGAACATGCTATGGATGAAGACTATATCAATGGAATTATCGATCAAGCAGTTAAAGAAGCAGAAGAAAACCATATTATTGGTAAAGATAGCACACCATTCTTGCTAGGAAAAATTAAAGAATTAACTAACGGTAAAAGCCTTGATGCCAATATAGAATTAGTAAAACACAATGCTAAAGTAGGATCACAAATTGCAGTCAGCTTCAATAACAAAACGAAATAATAAGAAATTTAGTTCGTAGCTTAGGATAAACTCAACTTCTATAAAGTGAAATATTTGGCTTGGCCTGATTTTAAAAAGCGAAAAGGCCTCCATTCTTGGTAAAGTAGATTTTTATGTCATGATTGCTATTTATTTTTGATAACCAAATCTTGGATCAAAAAATGAATTTATTAAGTAATAATCAGCCTGTATGATACTTCCTTCATGCAGGCTTTTATTACGTTCCTCGTCTTTACGGCGATTTCCATTTAGAAATAAAATGGCTCAAAACTAAAAATGAAAGATCTAAAATAAATTGTTTTGCAGCCTGGAAATCTTGTCTTTTCGGATTCTTTCTTGTTTTGTTCAAAAACTCATGACTTTCTGGACAGTAAAACAAAGAGAATATTTTTCAGACAAGAAACGTACCATATGATCCTTTTCATAAAAAAATCAAGGTGACCGATATTGGCCCCTTGATTCACTTAAACAATTCTAATCCAAACAATCAACATCTATTATTTATTAAATGGAGCGATAATGTCATCGATTGAATATACTTTACCATCTTTCATAACCATCTGGACGTTCACGGTATCTTTTATATCTTGTAAAGGGTTACCCTTCACGAATACAAGATCTGCAATCTTTCCTGGCTCAATGGTACCTAGATCCTCCTCAACCCCCATTTTTTTCGCTGGGTAATACGTGGCAGTACGTAATGCTTCATATGGGGTCATTCCATATTGTGTCATAGCCATAAGTTCTGCATGCGTACTAAATCCTATAGGTACCAGCGGTGAATCCGTACCGTTTATCACTACACCACCCGCATCGATCATATCCTTTAATATCGCCACATACTTGGCAACACGCTTTTGATCTTTCGTTAAAGCAGCTTCATACATACCCCTAATCGAACGATATTGCCAAGCTGTATACAATTTTTCAATACGTGGATCTGAAATGATTTTAGGATAGAATCCAAGCATATTTGCAGACAATGACAGTGTTGACGTAACAGACATTCCGGATTCACCAGTAAGTTTCACGACATCTTCATAGGCATATCCACTTGGACTCACTGTTCGGGAAAATCCCAAACGCTGTGTAGCCGTAAGATGGGATATGCCATCTTGGCCAAAGGCCATGGCCGGAAAAAAGTAATGTGAAAACGCAGGTACTCCCATTTCATGAGCTTTATTAATCACATAATCTTGGTGATCATTTGGAAGTCTCACATAGGTTTTCAATAGATCTACCTCTAGGGACCCAGCTCTTTCCACTTCTCGTTTAACCGCCTCTAAAGAAGTTGTAGGTCTCATATTACTATAGTACACGCGTGAACCCTCGATCAGTTCACTTGATGCAAAATAACGTGGGGCTATCCGATTTCCAGATTCAATTGCTTCACGATCCTCAATCGCACGATACGCATAATCCCCCATTGAAACAGTACTTGTCACCCCAAAGGAGAGTAATTGACGCCCTTGTCTAGAACCGTAATGAGACTGATTCAACTGCTGGTGAATGTGTGTATCCCACAATCCTGGAATCACGGTAAGTTCGCTCGCATCGATCACCTTTCCCTTATGCTCTTTTTTATGTGGTTGGATATCGACAATTCGGTTACCTTGTAACGTAATATCAACATTTTCCTTAAGCTCGGTGCTGACTCCATCCCACAGTCTCCCAACATGAATCACCTTCTTACCACTTGGAAGCTGAGGCCTCCATTTCAGCGTAAAAGGGACTGTTTGTGATGGACCTCCATTGATGGAAATGAGTTTCAAATCTCCTTTTGATAGGTACATCAATGTGTTTGAATCCCTACTCCAACTAGGTGAATCGGCAATCTCATCTGAAAGGAGTCGAGGCTCTCCTTTTGGCTGTCCATTTTTGTCAACCGCCATCACCCAAAGCTGACTTTCAATAATAAAGGCCATCTGTTTACCATCCGGCGACCATATAGGTCCTGAGTTATTTCGGTTACTCAATGATTTGAAAGGAATCGGATCAACGAAGTTTTTCGTCCCAGTTTCCGTATTAACGATAAAAATCTGATTTGTTCCTTCGCGGAATCGATTTGAATACGTTTTAATCGCAGCTAATGCAATGGTTTTACTATCAGGTCCCCATGTAGGAGGTCCAGGTAAGTTTAGGCTTTCTATAACTTGTTTTGTCCCTCCCGTACTAATATCGACCGTATAAGTTTTTCCATTTTCATCTTGATAAGCCACCTTTTCTCCATCCGGAGACCATGCAGCCGCAAATTCAGCGCTGTCGGATGTTGTTAATCGTTGTTTCTTACCTGAAGCCAAATTTAAAAGATAGATATCTTCTGTCCCTTCTTTATCAGATGAATAAGCAATCTGCTTTCCATCAGGAGACCATGTTGGATCAAGCTCCATGTAAGAGTCATCTGTCAATTGACGAGGCTTTCCCTTGCCAACGTCTAATAACCAAAGATTATTAAGAGCCACAAAAGCGACTTGCTTTCCATTCGGTGATAGTTTAGGTGCAACAATTCCTTTTACATCTTTCTGTTTCTTGGAATCAAAATCATGTTTCTTCGATTGATACTCTTGTAGGCTAAAAGAAATGTCTGCTCGAAAAGGAATGGTTTCTGCCTTTTCCTGATCTAGCTTTCTTGTTTTAATGTGACCATCAGCAGTGTATGCGATTTCATTTGTTGACAGCCATTCAACAGGAAAAGGGAATACATCTTCATTGCTTGTCACTTGTTTTCCTGAGATCTTTAAGTTGCTTTGCAGTCCATCTTTCACAACATAGGCAATGTCTTTGGCTTCTGGTGACCAAGATGGATTTGAGATTGTCCCCAATTCTTCTGTTACAACTGTACGAATATTTCCAGCTACATCAACGGCTTTGAGTTGTTTGCCATCTATATAAGCAATTTCACTTCCATCTGGTGACCATGTTGGTTGATACTCTTCACTTGTTGTATTAGTCCAAGCTTTAAGTTCATTCGTTGCTAAATCTAATACCCAAATATCATAACTTCCTCCACGATCCGACGAAAAGGCAATTTTAGATCCATCAGGAGAGTAAGATGGTTCCCGATCATCATATTTACCAAAAGTGAGTTGGCGCATATCAGACCCATCAGGGTTCATGGACCAGATGTGGTAATTTCCTCCTTGATAGGATTGGAACGCAATTCGTTTCCCATCTGGTGACCAATCTGGAAAGGAAGGATCGACATATGTATCAGTAATTGCTTTGGCAGTCCCACCTGTCATGGGCAATGTCCATAAAACTCCCTGTAAATCCATCACGAGTTGACTATGATCTGGGGAAACAGCAACAGCAATATTCGTTCCCTCCGTTATCGTTACAATATCAGAACTTTTTTTAGCATTTACTTTAGATGAAATACCTGTCAATATATTCTGTCCAAGGAACAGAATAGGGATCAACATCAAAATAGTCCATCTGAAAATGGTTTTTCGTTTCATAAAGCAACTCCTCATACTTTTAATTAAATTAACTAAACATTACTATTACTAGTATCAATATAACTTTCTTAATTAATCATCACATTTTCAACATTCTGCTAATTATAGGAATATTCATATATTTTATTTTTTTGTGAAGAACGCCATTGTTGAGCTGAATACATACGGAAAGGAATGGTTTTTTGAGATAAGTTTAAATAACCATGAAAATTTACTGTCATTTTAGGAGAGATTTTACGCTAATTTTAAGTTTTATTTGCACATACACCTTTTAAACAAAAAAAGGAGTAAATTGCGTTTTTGCAGAATTTAACACTCATATTTAACTAGAAATGAGTTGATCGGATGAAAACGAAGAATAAATTATTTCGGATGTATAAAGTGCTTTCTCTGGCGTTTAGCATTTTTGTACAAATTTATTGGTATAAGTGGACCCGCAAACCAGAGGCGGAATGGGGGAAATTGTGGGCAAGCATCGGGAAAAGGCTTCGGAAAACGCTTTTTGAATTGGAAGGGCTGCTGATTAAGGTTGGACAATTCATCAGTATACGCTCTGATTTGCTGCCGGCTGCTTTTATTCAGGAAATTCAGGACCTTACCGACAAAGTTCCGCCATCAGATTGGAATAAGATTCACGAGATATTGAACGCAGAATGGGGATTTGAGCTTTCCAAGAAGGTACTGGCGATCGAACAGGATGCCATTGCATCCGCTTCGATTGGCGAGGTTTATAAAGGGGTTTTGCAGGATGGGTCAGCCGTTGCCATCAAGGTGCAGCGTCCTGAAATTCAATCCATTGTGCAGACTGACTTCAGGACGTTAAGCATTCTGATTTGGTTTGCGGATCATTTTGTTCCGATTCCAAAAGGCTTTATCAATCTGAAGGTGCTGTTTCAGGAATTGAAGCAGGTGATTGAGCGGGAGCTTGATTTTACAAAAGAAAAAGAAACGCTGCTTTATTTTAAGAACCGCTATAATGAAAGTGATGATGTACGGATTCCTGCCGTTTATCCTGACCTATGCACATCTAAAGTGCTTGTGATGGAGTGGGTGGAAGGAAGGCGGCTCACTGATATCGGGGCAGTGGAGCAATTGGATGTTTCCCGCCAGGATTTGGCCCGTCGGCTTATGAAAATTTTTATCCCGCAATGGCTTGAAACCGGCATGTTTCATGCAGATCCTCACCCCGGCAATGTCCTGGTATCTCGGGAGGGACGTATCATCCTGCTTGATTTCGGGATGGCAGGGGAAATCTCGAAAAAGGATGCTGCTGCTTTTCAAAGTTTAATTGAAAGCTTTTTGGCCAAAAATTACTCTAAAGCCGTCGAGTGCTTGTCCCGGTTAGGGTTTTTGCTTCCTGAAGCAGATCCAAGAACGATTGAAAGACTGATTGGGGAGTGGATAACATTTGATCCTGCCCAGTTAAAAGAAATGGATTTAATTGCCCTAAAATTGGAATTAAATGATCTGATTACTGCGCTCCCCATCCAGGTCCCAACCCGATTCGTTTTTCTGGGACGTTCTTTTATGACGATTGAAGGGATCGTTCGAAACCTGGCACCAGATGAAGAGCTACTGGGCTTGGGGAAACCAGTTTTCACCGAATGGCTGAATTCTCACGGCAATAAATGGTCATTCATCTGGAGAGTCATTCAGTCCCAGCCTTTATTTAAAATCTTCCATTCTGCCGTTGAGTTCCTGGAGACACCGAGTAAATTGGAGCAATTAAAGGAATCGGAGCAGAGAAGAGAATTTAAATTTGCGATTTTTGAGAATCGAAAGAAGCAGCTTTTTCAGCTGATATTGATTGGTCTAATCGGAGTGGTTACAGGTTACTATTTAGATGATGAACTAATATGGCAGCTGTCGGCTGGGTTGACAGGGGTTGCACTGGCCGGCTACGGTGTGACCAGTTACAAGCTGGGAAAGTGGCTGAAATATATGCCGGAAAAGCAGCGCTAACGGAGTGGTTTTGAAAAAACCAGTTATTCTGGCTCTTTTTTGTATAATGAATCTAGCAGTATATTATGATAAAATAATTAGTCAGATAATTAAAATAGATTTTCAAAGGCATCGGCAAGAAGAAGGGAGTCATCATTGTGCTATATAAATTAAATAAACATCTGGAGAAATCCATGCCATTGATAACTCCCACTAGCGTGGTTATTGGTGTTTTACTGGCTGTGTATCTTAAGGATTATGCTTATATTATTCCATGGGTTTTTGCATTTATGACGTTTTCCGGAAGTCTTAATTCAAATTTTAGTTCACTGAAACAGATTCTTCATCACCCTAAACCGCTCTTTCTCATCGTGATTATGCTGCATATCTTAATGCCGCTTTTTGCTTGGAGCACCGGGCACTTGGCATTTGGAGATGATCCCTACACCATTACAGGCTTAGTGCTGGCAATGGCCATTCCAACAGGCATTTCGAGTTTCATTTGGGTGTCCATTTATAAGGGGAACATCCCGCTAACCTTATCGATCATTTTGGTTGATACCTTTCTATCTCCGTTTATTGTGCCATTGACATTATCCGTATTTTTTCAGACCACTGTAGACATTGATGTTTTACCAATGATGACGGGACTTTTCTGGATGGTGGTGCTGCCTTCTTTCCTGGGGATGATTTTAAACCAAGTTACGAAAGGAAAGAGTGCTGTGATTTTAAGCAGCCGCCTTGCCCCTTTTTCGAAGCTCGGGATGGCCATAGTAGTCTTACTGAACGGAGCTGTCGTTGCCCCCTATTTAAAAGAGGTGAACTTGAAATTAATCGGAATTGCAGTCACTGTCTTTTTTATTGCATTCATGGGTTACTTGCTAACCTTTATTACCGCAAATCTGCTGAAGTATGACCGTGAAACCACAGTGGCAGTCACCTTTAATGGAGGAATGAGGAATATCAGTATTGGTGCTGTAGTAGCGGTCACGTTTTTTTCGCCGGCAGTTGCCGTTCCGGTTGTGCTCGGAATGCTTTTTCAGCAAGTATTGGCCTCCCTTTTTGGCGTCCTTATAAAGCGGCATTTTAGCAGGGAAGTGCTTCAGGAAGGGCATTCAGTTTAATTAGCAATCAGCTATCAAGCTCCTATTATAGGAGCTTTTTTTGTTGAGGGAATCAGTTTTTGGTTTGGCCGGTATTACGATTGATTCGGCCGGTAAATCATTATATATGGTCGGTAAAAATACGAAATCGGCTGGTAAAAGCCGTAATTTGGCCGGTAAATGACTAAAAATATAATGTAACATCATAAGATCTATGGCAAGGAGCCGGCAAACTGGCTCTTTTTCTGTCCTCATATGTGAAAAATAACGTTCGGGATCGAAAATTTGATATTCTCCACTTAAAAATGCTATCCGCACATAAATTCGTGCTATCCGCACATAAATCCGTGCTATCCGCACATAAATTCGTGCTATCCGCACATAAAAAATTTTATCCGCACATTAAATCACGATTCGCCGCAAAAAATTCACTTTAAGCTGACATTTTATATGTCTAAGAAAGGGCAAATATGCTTTTTTTTTGTTGCTTTGAATAAAATTGAGGCAACAACATGATTTATCTCTAATTTAAGCGGGTAGAATATCGAGGAGATATGGACTATAATGAAGCAAATATGCTGATTTTTTGAATTTGAAATTATCTCGAAAAAAAGTTATAATAAGTCGTTGTTAACATTACTGAGGGGGAAGTTTTTTGTCAATCGAAATAGGTAGTAAAGTACAAGGAAAAGTAACAGGCATTACAAATTTTGGAGCTTTCGTTGAATTGCCTGGAGGAACAACAGGTCTTGTTCACATCAGTGAAGTAGCGGACAGCTATGTAAAAGATGTAAATGACCATTTGAAAGTAGGCGACGAGGTTACTGTAAAGGTGCTTAGTGAGAAGGAAGGCAAAATTGCTCTTTCCATCAAAAAAGCAGTAGACAGACCTGAAGGACAAACTTCATCTTATTCACAGCGCCCACCGCGCCAGGGAAGAGATGATCGCCGTGGCGGTTCTAGAGATTTCCGTTCGAAAGGAAACTTTAAACCGAAAGAAAGCTTTGAAGATAAGATGGCTAAGTTTTTAAAGTCGAGTGAAGAAAATATTTCTTCATTGAAGCGCAACACTGAATCAAAGCGGGGCGGCCGAGGCGGAAGACGCGGATAATCAGCTCCCTTTAGATAAAGGCAAGCCCGGTTACAGGCTTGCCTTCTTTGTCGTTTAGATTTCAATGATGATAGGCAGGATCATTGGCTTCCGTTTTGTTTGCGTAAACAAATACTGCCCCAATGATTTTTTAATGCTTTGTTTGATGACATTCCACTGGCTTTTATCCTGTTCCGGCAGGTCGTTCACCGTTTTTTCGACAATCCGATTAATTTCTCTTAAAAGGTCCTCGGATTCCCGTGCATAGACAAATCCGCGTGATATCGTGTCAGGACGCGAAATCATTTTCCGTTCACTTTTACTCATCGTTAACACAATAACAATCATGCCATCCTCGGAAAGCTGCTTGCGGTCGCGCAGCACAATGCTTCCAATATCCCCAACACCCACACCGTCTACGTACGTATCTCCTGCAGGAATCCTCCGGGTTTGCCTGGCAGCGCCATTTTCGATATCAACTACATCGCCATTTTTTATGATAAAAGTATTGCCTTTTTCAACGCCCACAGATTCCGCCAGCAAACGGTGATGATGAAGCATTCTGTATTCACCGTGAATTGGAATAAAATATTTTGGCCTCATCAACGTAAGCATGAGCTTTAAATCCTCTTGGTAGCCATGGCCGGAAACATGCATGCCTGTAGAGCTTCCGGATCCGTAAATCACTCTTGCACCAAGCTGGAAGAGGTTATCGATGATTTTCGAAACATCCCGCTCATTTCCTGGAATAGGAGATGCAGCTAAAATTACAGTATCTTCAGGATGAATCTCTGCATCGCGATAATTTCCTGTTGATAGACGCGATAATGCAGCCATCGGCTCTCCCTGGCTTCCCGTACAAAGAATACAGACTTTTTCAGGTGGCAAGTTCATCGCTTCTTTTGGATCAGCGAGCATTCCTTCGGGAACATTGAGGTACCCGCGCTCAATTGCCACATCCACCACATTCACCATACTTCGGCCAAGCAGCACAAGTTTGCGATTGGTTTTAATCGCCGCTTCCACCACCTGCTGGACACGGCTGACATTCGAAGCGAAAGTGGAGATGATGATTTTTCGGGGAGCCTTCATGAAGGCCTCTTCAATATTTTCCCCGACAATCTGTTCAGTTGGCGTGGAGCCTGTCCGTTCCGCATTTGTGCTTTCTGATAAAAGCGCCAAGACGCCATTTCGGCCAATTTCCGCCATTTTATGAATATCCGAATGCTCTTGATTCACCGGTGTTAAATCAAATTTAAAGTCTCCGGTGTGCACGACATTGCCCTCTGGTGTTTGAAAAACAATTCCGAGGCAGTCGGGAATACTATGATTCACTTTGAAAAAGCTCACACCGATTTCGCCAAAAGTAAGATTGGATTCAGAATCGATGCTGACAAGTTCTGAATCCCCAATCAGCCGGTGCTCGGTAAGCTTTAATTCAATCAATCCAAGCGTAAAACGGGTCGCATAAATTGGCATGTTCATTTTTTTCAGTAAATAAGGAACTCCTCCGATATGGTCTTCATGTCCATGCGTCACAATCAAAGCTCGGATCTTGTCCTTGTTTTCCTCCAGATAGGAAATATCGGGGATAATTAAATCGATTCCCAGTAAGCTCTCATCCGGAAATTTCCCCCCGGCATCAATGACAATGATATCGTCGCCATATTGAATGACATACATGTTCTTCCCAATCTCATTAATGCCGCCCAGAGAAAATATGGATAATTGTTTTCCGTTTGACTCCATATGTATATCCTCCCACTAGAATCATTTTTCTTAGCATTCCCGATTGGGGGAGGTTTATAAGAAAATGATAACATTTGGAACCTTCGAACATTATTATAAAAACACCTTATAGGTGCAACATAATATAGGAGGTGATTTCAATTGAAAACAAAAGATAATTTTTTAGAGGGTGCTAAAGTTACAAAGGATAACCAAACTTTTGCACCCGATGAAAAAAACAAAAATGCCCGCTCCTCTTCTAATCCTGGAAGAGGTACCAGAGGCCAAAGCTAAAAATGTTAATACTCTATACCGGTGCCTGCCTATACGGCAGGTATTTGTTTTTTTGATGAGGAAAAATTTTTTATGAAATTCGCAAGGTAAAATTTTATAAAAAGAGAATGAGTTTAATAGCTTTGTCTGCAGCTATTGTACCTATTCCTTGAACTTTCAGGTTAACCCTGGATGTACTGCCGTGATTCCTTTAACCTTACAATTAAAAATTTCTAGCTAACCCTCTTTCAAAAGCAGCGAGATGATTAAGCGAAGCGTTGCGCAGATTAGAAAAAACGTTTCTGGCATCGGCTGGGATGTTAAAGGCCAAAAATTTTTCGTACATGGAGATATTCTCTATTTCCCCCTGGACCCCAGCGGCATAGGCTTCTTTGATCGATTTTGGAGTTGTGATAAACATTTGGGAAATATCTTCAGGGACAGGTACTTGATAACGTTGGAAAAGGTTCAGCGATGCGCTTATATGTCTCAGTTCAGCTGCTTTGATTTGTGTGAATGTGCGAATTTCTCCAAAAGTATTTAGGATATTGATGTATCTTGATTGAGCCAAATACTCGTCCTGCATGGCATAAGTAAGCATTTGGGGAAATGTTAGTGTAACGGCATTTAATGCCCCTTTAGCGCCGTAAGTTTCGGCTGTTGCTGGCGTTCAGAATGTCTCTTTCGCTGATTTTTATGGATAAAATACATAAACCAAACTGCGTGATTTTGTTCATCAGGAGCAGCCCGGCGAATGGTTTGTTTGAAAGATGGACCGTCCATTCTTTCTGCTAAATCCAAACAAAAATCGACCGTCTTTTGCTCATCATGGAACGAAAAATCCAACCCTTCTTTATACGTACTTGGACATCCAGGAAGACGCTGAGGCGTTGGCTGCTTTCCTGTTAAGCTGATGTAAATTCTTTTGAATTCTTCTAAATGCCGGATTTCATCTTTTCGGATTTCAGTAATTTGACTTCTTTCATCCTTTGCTGGTGCCATTTCAGCTAAGCTTTTATAGCAAGCAATGGCCGAAAACTCCCCATTTATAGCTTTTTGAATATCGCTTACTAACTGTTTGTCAACAGGTGAGCGAATCATAAATAGGGTAGTCATAAAAATAATTACTAGAAATCATAAATAAAAAACCTCCTTAGCAGCATATCATGTTATCGTATGAATCATTAATGGGTATATGTGCAAGTCAGATTTTGTTTTAGAGGTATGGTTTACTTCGCTGGCTAAAGTTTTTATTGACATAAAAGTCCCCAGCGTGCATAATATTTCTAATTAAATGGAACGCATTTATAAAGAAAAAGTCATGACAGGGAACCAGTAAATAGAACTCAGGCAAGAAGAGAGCAGGATTCACCGGCTGAAAGATCCTGCGGCCTGCAAAGCTATTGAACCTATCCCTTGAGCTGTCAGGCAAACCTGGCCGTTTTCCTGCGTTAAAGGAGTTTTAAAGCGGGCACTTGTGTGTTAAGTGCCAATGAAGGTGGTACCGCGAAAGACAAAGCTCTTCCGTCCTTTTTATAGGGACAGAAGGGCTTTTTTTATTTTTGGCTATGTTAAACTTCAATGTTGATTTTTACACTTTATTGATTGGAGTGGAAGGCGCTAATCCCGCGAAAATGCTTTCGCATTTCCTTCGTGCCGTGTTTAAGGATGCTTATTAATGTCCTGCAGGAGTGCGGTTCAAAGGGAGACCCCGCAGGCTTAATGCTTGAGGAGCGTCGGACCGCCCGCGGTTCGGGTGAGCTTCCCTGAGCGGAAATCAACAGGCAAGGTTACCAGAGCCTTTATAAAAGGGCAGAGATTGGGTGGTGTAGGCTATGAAAAAGAAAAGAATTGTTGTCAAAATAGGAAGCAGTTCGCTGACGAATACGAATGGCGGACTTTGTATTGAGAAGCTCCAGGAGCATGTGTATGCACTTGCTCGTCTGAAGAAGCATGGGCATGAGATCATATTGATTTCTTCAGGAGCGGTGGCCGCGGGCTTTGCCGATCTCGGCTATCCGTCACGCCCTGTAACCATTGCCGGCAAACAGGCGGCTGCAGCAGTCGGACAGGGTCTTTTGCTGCAGGGTTATACGGAAGAATTTAAAAAACATGGCATTGTTGCCGCGCAATTATTGCTGACAAGGCAGAATTTCCTTCACAAGGAACAATATCAAAATGCCAATGCGACTTTATCTGAGCTTTTGAAGCGAAATGTTCTGCCGATTATTAATGAAAATGATTCCGTATCGGTGGAAGAACTTGCGTTTGGGGATAATGACATGCTATCTGCTCTTGTCAGCGGACTGATTCAGGCACAGCATTTAATCATTTTGACGGATATCAATGGCATCTATGATTCGAATCCGCGCACCAATCCTCAGGCTAAAAAATACAACTTTATCACTGAAATTTCAGAGGATATGATGAAGGCTGCTTCGGGATCAGGTTCAAAAGTGGGCACCGGCGGGATGGCGACGAAGCTTGAAGCAGCACGTACAGCATTGGCTTTGGGTGTGCAGGTGTTTATCGGGGTAGGAACCGGACCAGATAAACTAGAAGAAATTCTCAATGGCAAAGGAGATGGCACGTATATTGGCAGCAGCTCGCAGGCAAGTGTGAAGACATCGAAGCAATGGCTTGCGCTCCATTCAGTTCCAAACGGAAAAATTGCAGTCGACCAGGGAGCGGCACAAGCGATTTTAACACAGGGGAAAAGCCTTCTGCCTGCTGGTGTCACCGACATTACTGGCCACTTTCTGGTTAATGATGTGGTGGAGGTTGTTGGTCCAAAAGGAGATATCATCGGGAGAGGCCAGGTTAATTTTTCATCAGACGAATTAAGCGAAATTAAAGGATTGCCAAGCACAGAAGCGATGCTGATTGCGAATAGTGACCGCAGTGTGGTCATCCATCGTGATCACTGGGTTAGCCAAAAAAGGAGGGAGACAAGATGATGATGGAGTTGAGACAAAAAGGGGAAAAAGCGAGGAGAGCAGCGGCTTTATTGGCGAAATTAACAACAGTGCAAAAGAATCGGGCGCTTGAGTTAATATCCAGCCAGCTTATGCAGGAAAAGGGGTTTATTTTAAAAGAAAATGAAAAGGATCTTGCTGCGGGAAAAGAAAACGGCATGAATGATTCTTTGCTGGATCGGCTGAGATTGACTGAAGCGCGACTGCAGGATATGGCTGACGCACTGATTCAGCTGACAGAGCTGAATGATCCAGTCGGAGAGATTTTGACTGAGTGGGAGCGCCCGAATGGACTTTTGATTTCGCAGGTACGCGTTCCGCTTGGTGTAATCGGGATGATATATGAGGCGCGTCCTAATGTGACGGTCGATGCATCAAGCTTGTGTTTGAAAACTGGGAACGCTGTCATGCTGCGGGGCAGTTCGACGGCGATTCATTCCAATAAGGCAATTGTAGAAGTCATTCATCATGCATTAGAAAAAAGCGACCTTCCTGTTGATGCGGTTCAGCTGATTGAGGATACCAGCCGGGAAACAGCTTCTCATATGTTCAAGCTGAATGAATATCTTGATGTCCTGATTCCGCGCGGGGGTGCAAAGTTGATTAAAACGGTCGTGGAAAATTCGACAGTGCCGGTTTTGGAAACAGGTGCAGGCAACTGCCATGTTTTTATTGATAAAAGTGCTGATAAAAAGATGGCAATTGAAATTGCCATTAATGCGAAAACCCAGCGCCCGTCTGTATGCAACGCATGTGAGACGATAATTGCTCATAAAGACTGGCCTGCTTTGTCTGAGCTTGTGTCAGCACTGCTGGAAAAAGGGGTTATCATACATGGGGATGAGGGAATTACGGGGGAGCAAATCATTCCTGCCACAGAAGAAGACTGGGCAACGGAATACCTTGGCATGGAGGTCGCTTTGAAACTGGTGGATGGCGTGGATGAGGCAATCACTCATATTAACCGGTACGGAACCAAACACTCTGAAGCAATCGTTTCTAATAACCTGGAGAATGTTGAAAGATTCCTAAATGAAGTAGACGCTGCCGCTGTTTATCACAATGCATCAACCCGCTTCACAGACGGATTCGAGTTTGGATTTGGCGCAGAAATCGGCATCAGCACCCAAAAGCTTCACGCCCGCGGACCAATGGGACTTACTGCGTTAACTTCAACGAAATACTTGATTAAGGGGAACGGACAAATTAAATAAATGACTGGCTCCTTTCTTAAATCTATCATGCCTTCTCTGTTGAGAAAAGCAATCAGTGAGTCTAAACAAAGATAAAATCATGTATTATAGAATTTATTTTTTCTATAAAAAAGTTAAAAATTTATATAATAAGAATAAAAAATTTAATCGTATATAAATCTAATCCCGCAGTGTTCAGGAAACGTTCTACTGGCTGGTCATGCAGATTTAGAAGGGAATTGGCATTTAAACGAATCTTTTATATGAAGAACTTTATTTAAAATTATGCCCAGATTGTTTTCTTTCGGTTTTTTAGCTCGTTTTAGTAAGGAGCACGTATGAATGAACGATCTTTTCTTAATTTATTGGTGTGTCCTATAAATGAATGGTAAGATAAATTCAGGTGAATGTGATGAAAATAAAAACGTTATTTATTGCTCCTTATCCCGCAATGATTCCTTTAATAGAGGAGTGCAGGGGGAAAGAAGATGATTTGGATATTAAAATTGAAAGAGGAAATTTAGGTCATGCTCTCCCATATGTGAAAAATGCAGAAGCTAATGGAACTGAAATAATTATCAGCCGTGGGGGCACAGCCAAGCTGATTGAGCAGGAAACGAACATTCCTGTTATTGATGTCCAAGTATCCGGGTATGATATGCTACGGGTTTTAACGCTGGCCAATGATTTTCCAGGCAAAAAGGCTATTGTTGGGTTTTCAAACATTACTCTTGGAGCGAAGACGATAACCGATATTCTGGAGATAGGGATTGAGGTTTTCACAGTAGCGAAGGAAGAGGAAGTTGAAGGGCTGGTCTTTGAGCTTAAATCCAAAGGCTTTGAACTAATAATGGGTGATGTGGTTACAGTAGAAGCAGCATCTAAATTTGGGCTTGAAGGAATCCTTATTCAGTCAGGCAGAGAAGCCATTTATGATGCCTTTTACAAGGCGAAATCGGTATATCATTCTTTTAGGAAAAAACAAATGGAAAACGAGCTGCTAAAGGAAATTCTTAAGGCAAATGCGGAAAACATTCTTGTTACTGACAGCAAGGGAGAAAAAGTGTTTGAGCAATGGAATACGTTCACTTTGCCCCCGGTCCAGCCTAGCCAGTTAGGAACCCTGGTTCATCGGATGGAAAGTCCTAACTCAGTGGTGACAATGAACGGCAAAAAAGGGGAAGTGCTAAAAATTAGGGTCTCAACTCTGAAAATAGGAGAGGAAAGCTTTACCCAGTTTGTAATTTCAGAGCTTGAAAGTGAGAAACAGCCATCTTCTAATGTGAAGATTGAAGCAGTTCCTCAGCTGCCCATGATTATACAAGAGAGCGAGGCCATGAAGGAATGTCTGGGGGCTATTTCTGCAGCCAATAACCGCAATTTTTGGATATTAATCGGATCGGCGGGTACTGGCAAGAGTTTAATAGCTCGATATATCCATTATTTAAGATACCAGGGTAGGGGGCTATTTGCGTCTATCCATGCTGAAGAAAATATGAAGATGCCTGATGGATTTGATGAAGACATTCGTACCATTTTTATTTATGGAGCCGAAGAAATCTCTTCTAAGAAAAGATCCGGATTGGTAAAGCATTGTAAACAATGGACTCAGGCTGGAAAAGAGGTCATTCTTTCTTTGCAGGGTGAAACAAAAGGTTTTCATTCCGCCATTTTTGATGACGAAGCGAATCGTGTTTATATCCCCTCATTAACTGAACGCAGGGAGGATATCAGGCCAATGACTGCTTACTTTATCGCAAGTTTTCATCAGAAATTAGGAACTTCTGCGATAAAGATTAAAGAAGAAGCCATTGAACTTTTGGAACAATATAACTGGCCTGGGAACGCGGCTGAATTAAAAACCTTTCTGTATGACGTTGTGACAGCTGAAAAGGGATATACGATTTGGAAAGAAACAGTGGCAAAGCACCTGAAACGAAAGCAGCCGCGTCCGTCTCAAATAGATGAAGGCTTGTTAACAGGAACCTTGGACCAAATCGAAAAACGGATTATTGAAGCGGTTATGGAAGAGGAAGATCAAAATCAAACAAAGGTGTCAAAACGGCTAGGCATCAACCGTTCTACCTTATGGAGGAAGCTGAAACAATAATGTTCAGCTTCTTTTTTATGGAGTTATAAATATTGTACTATCGGAAAAGCAATAATTAAACTTGTTTCAAAATGCAACAATTAAACAAATTATAAAAAATACGAATCTATTATCTTTAAAAAAAGTGTTGTATTTTGCATTGAAAGCGTTTAATATATAACTGTAATCGTTTTCAGTAACTGTTTAAAATTGAAACATAAATAAAGGGGATGTTAAAATTATGAAGATCAAAGCAACTCTAGACAGAATTCCTGGCGGTATGATGGTTGTGCCGTTGCTAATTGCAGCAATACTAAATACGTTTGCTCCTAATTTGCTTCGCATAGGGAACTTCACAGAAGCTTTGTTTGTAAACGGTGCCTCTACATTAATTGCTTTATTCCTTTTGTGCACTGGTGCTCAAATTAACGTGAAATCCTTTGGGGTTTCAGTTGGAAAAGGGGCAACTCTTTTAGCCACAAAATGGGTAGTCGGTGCGGTGTTTGGTTTAATGGCTTACATGTTCGCAGGCGAGAATGGATTATGGCTTGGATTGGCTCCAATTGCGATCATTGCTGCCATGACAAACAGTAATGGAGGTTTGTTCGTTGCACTTGTAGGTCAATACGGAAGCAAGGAAGACCGTGCAGCCTATTCACTCCTTGCACTAAATGACGGACCGTTCTTAACAATGGTAGCCCTATCTATCTTTGGTGCAATGGGCTTTGTTGATGGAATGTTCTCACTGCAATCATTTATCGCTGTATTACTTCCAATTTTAGTTGGTATGGTTTTAGGTAACTTGGATGAAGAAATGCGTGACTTTCTTGATAAAGGAAGCTCTATGCTAATTCCATTCTTCGCTTTCGCTCTAGGTATGGGAATTGACTTTGGTGCGATTGTTGAAGGCGGATTATCAGGTATTATTCTTGGTCTATTAACAGTATTCGTAACTGGTACTGCAGGGTATCTAGTGTTTAAGGCGCTTAAGTGGAATCCGATAGTAGGTGCCGCTGAAGGATCAACTGCCGGCAATGCTGTAGCAACACCTGCTGCCATTGCAGCAGCTAGTGCAGGTTTTGCCCAGTATGCGGAATTGGCGACAGTCCAAGTAGCTGCATCGACTGTTACAACTGCAATCTTGCTTCCTCTATATATAGCGTTCCTAGTTAAACGTCTAGAGAGAAAAGGCTACGAATTTAAAGAAGGAAACATCATGAAAGTTAATGGCTAAGGATGTGGTTCTCGTGTTGAAAAAGTTTGGAATCATTGCGGATGATTTTACAGGTGCAAATGATTCAGGAGTACAGCTGGCGAAAAAAGGCCTGACTGCATCAGTTATGCTGGATTTCACAGAAAAAGGGATTCAATCCAATCCTGACGTCTTAATTGTTGATACCGATAGCCGCGCTAAGACACAAGAAGAAGCATATGAAGCAGTGAAAAAAGCCGCTTCTCTTCTTTTTGAACAGGGCTATAGCCATATTTACAAAAAGGTGGATTCAACATTAAGAGGAAATATCCCGGTTGAGCTTGCAGCACTTGAAACGGTATATCATCCAGACATAATCGTGGTTGCGCCGGCATTTCCAAAGATGAATCGTACGACAGTTTCAGGCCATCACTATGTAAATGGCGAACTAATTACCAAAACAGAATTCGGAATGGATCCGAAGACACCGGTAACGGAAAGTTATTTGCCTGCCATGTTAAAACAGCATGCAGGAAAAGATGCGGCATTGCTTGACCTGGAATTGCTCCGCGGTGAAAAAGCAGCTATTCTTGATTTTATCGAAAATGCCATTTCTGAGGGTAAGAGCTGGATTGTGTGTGATAGTGAAAGGGAAGAGGATCTGCAGACAATTGCAGAGATTTTCGCAAGCTTGCAGAAAAAAATTATCTGGACAGGATCTGGAGCATTGGTTGAATATTTACCGGATGCGCTGAAATTAACTTCCCAGAGCGAAGCTGGGTATAATGAAGTAAACGTTGATAAAACACTCACGATCTCAGGAAGTTTATCCAAGGTTACAAAAAAACAGCTTTCAAATATAAGAGCGCTTGATCAATCTTATTTTGTAGAAATTAATCCTGTTCAATTGGTGAACAATACAATTGAGATAGAAAAAATCATTTCTGGTATTTATAAGAATTATGAAAAAAATCACATTGTTGTCTTTGTGGATTCATCCGATCAGAACCGCCAGGCAGCGCGGGAAGCCGGTGAAGCACTTGACTTGTCCGGAAAGCAGATTGGCGAAAGAATTGCCAAGGGACTTGGGCAAATTGCAAACGAACTCGTTACTGACTTCCCGGAGATGAACGGACTAATTTTAACAGGCGGAGACATAGCAAAGGCTGCATGTTTAGCCTTGGGTATACAAGAAATGGAGCTTCATTCGGAAGTAGAGCCGGGGCTGCCTTTTGGACGTTTGTGCAGTAAAGAAAAAAGTTATTGGGCAGTTACAAAAGCCGGTGGATTCGGCAGCGAGCAATCCCTGGTGAACGCTATACATTATATGACAAGAAAGGTTGAGTGCAATGAGTCAAACTAAACCAGTAGTAGGCATTACAATGGGGGACGCAGCAGGTGTCGGGCCGGAAATTATTTTAAAAAGCCTTGCATCCGAAGAAATGTATGAAATCAGCAACCCGCTTGTCATTGGTGATAGTAAAATTCTGGAGCGGGCTAAGTCATTTGTTGACAGCAAGCTTTCTATTAAACCAGTAAAGGCGGAACAGCTGGATGAGATTGCTTATGAGCATGGTGTCGTTCACTGTCTTGATTTGAACCTTTTGCCAGCAGACCTCCCAATCGGGCAGGTGTCTCCGGAAGCAGGACATGCTGCTTTTGAATACTTGGCTGAAGCGATTAAAATGGCGAAGGAAAAACGCATTGATGCAATATGTACGGCACCGCTAAATAAGGAGGCCTTGCAAAAAGGAGGCCACATGTATCCTGGCCATACAGAAATTTTAGCGGATTTGACCAATACGAAAGATTATTCTATGATGCTTTCTGCACCGAACTTACGGGTCATCCATGTGACTACACATGTTGGCATCATTGATGCTGTTAAAATGATTAATCCTGAAAGAGTCTACCATGTTCTTAAGCTTGCACATGACACGCTGCAAAAAGCAGGAATTGAATCACCTAAAATTGCTGTGTGCGGAATCAATCCTCATGCAGGTGAAAATGGCCTGTTCGGATATGGTGAAGAGGATGAAAAAGTAGTTCCAGGTGTGGAAAAAGCACAGGAAGAGGGCATTAATGCAATCGGGCCGCTTCCAGCGGATACATTGTTTTTCAGAGCTGTCCGCGGAGACTTTGACATAGTCGTAGCCATGTACCACGATCAAGGCCATGGCCCTGTTAAAGTATTAGGATTGGATGCTGGTGTTAATATCACAGTCGGTTTGCCGATCATCCGTACAAGTGTAGACCACGGTACAGCCTTTGATATTGCTGGAAAAGGAATTGCAGACGAAAAAAGTTTAATGGAAGCTATGCGGCAGGCAGTGGAACTTGCTCCTAAGAATTAAATCGCCTATTTTAAAAACCCATCTGATAATCGGATGGGTTTTTATGTACATGTTGCGAGTTCGTGTAATTGTATACTTAAGTGATATAATGATATAAAGACTGTTTTTTAGGGTGATTATTAAGTTTTTATTTTATTAGTGCCTTTTTCCTGTTCAAGTGCTATTTAACAAGCCAGTGGTCAGAACAGTAGATTGGAATAATACTAACTGTATTCTTCAGCCTGCCCCCCATTGTACAGCAGGCAGGCTTTTTGATTTAGGAAGGGATTAGAATTTTTTCAGAAATTATATTCTTCTGATTAATTTGATGCTAATATAATATAAAAATAAATTTAGATAATTGAGGAATTTATGAAGAATCGACTGGGTCAAATTTTATTGGTGCTTATTTCTATTATGTTTACTGCATATCAATCCATTTTTTCTAATGAAGCCTTTGTAACAATCGACTTTTTTATCTTCACCGTCATTGCCTGGTTTGTAGGATGGCAATTTGACAAAAGCCGATACTATGGGGAAATAGCCAGGGAAAGTGAAAACAGCTATAAATTATTATTGGAATCAATGCCAGTTTCCGTTCTTATACATAAGGATACTAAAATCTTATATGCAAATTCATCTGCTGTATCTATGCTTGGGGCTAAAGATAAGCACGAATTAATCGGAAGGCCGATTTTGGACTTTATTGACCTTGATTATTTAGGCCGCTTCCAGGAAAGATACCAGCATATAAAAACAGAAAAAAATCTCCTGAATAATTCGGAATATAGAATCAAGCAGTTAGATGGAAAAATGAGATATGTTGAGGTTTCGTCTTTATATGTAGATTTTGAAGGGGGCCAGGCTGTTCTTTCCATAGGGGCAGATATTTCTGATAAAAAAGCGCAAACGGAACAGCTCCTTCAAAAATCAGAGAAACTAGCACTCTTGGGGCAAATGGCTGCCGGCATCGCACATGAGATCCGCAATCCGCTTACTTCGATAAAAGGCTTTGTACAGCTGTTCAAGTCCAGCAGCCAAAAAGAAGAATATTTCGATATTGTGCTATCAGAACTTGACCGCATAAATGGAATTGTCGGTGAATTCCTTGTGTTGGCCAAACCGACTGCAGATATCTATTCATCTCAAAATATAAAAATATTAATCAACGAAGTGATTACGCTGAGCAATACCCAATCAATCCTGAACAATGTCCAAATCTTTGCAGAATATGATACGGAGTTGCCATTGATCATTTGCGAGAAAAACCAGTTAAAACAAGTGTTTTTAAACATCATTAAAAATGCGATTGAAGCAATGCCCGTTGGGGGCGAAATTGAAATAAAAGTAAAGAATGAAACAGAAAAGACTGTTTCCATTCAATTTATAGACCAGGGCGTAGGCATTCCCCAAGATCGAATTCCAAGCCTTGGCGAGCCTTTTTATACAACAAAAGAGAAGGGCACCGGGCTGGGCCTTATGATTTGCTACAAGATTATCGAAAACCATAATGGACGGCTGACAATAGACAGCAAAGTGGGCGAGGGGACAAAAATTGAAATTGTTTTGCCTGCGGAACAGCAGGCAGGGATTAAAAACGAAGCGATTTAACTTGAATCTTTACCTACATATTCCTGATCATCAAATAGTGCTTCCTAATATTATTGCCGTGAAAAATAAAAGCTCTTTTCTCATAGATTGTTGTTTTTGCTTATAAATTCTGCCAGTTGATTTCAGCACGGGGCACTCAGCGAATCCGCGGGGAGCGATGCGAGCCTCCTCGGCTTCGCCTGTGGGGTCTTACACTTCCCTCACTTCCCGTTAGGACATTGAATAATTATCCTTGAATAAACACCGCACGAAGAAAATTCGGATGCATTTTCGAGGATCAAGTGCCCTCCGCTACAATCAACTCAGTTAGATTAACTAAGTTTGCCGGTAAAAGGCAACAAGCTTTACGAAAACAGCAAAAATAAAATAGGTTTGGAGCAATTCCAAACCCTTTTTTTATGCGAATTTTAAAGACTATTGTTTTAATTCGGATCTTAACCCTTCCTTTAGGCTTTAGTACGGATATCCAATTAGGCACTTTTCCTGAGTATAGGACAAGTTTGGTTCCGGGAAAGCTGAAGGTAAGGAGGCGATGTATGAATGGGTACCTTTGAAGTGTTATCTCTGATGATCAGTTTCGGTATGTTTGTAATCGCCATGCTCCAATTTAAAGATAGAGACAGGGATTCTTGAACACGCTGCTAAGCGTGTTTTTTTCTGTCCCGTACCAAAATTTAATTGGATAGCTTATCATACTCTTCTTTTATTTCTTTGGCCGTTTTATCGATTTCTTCACCCCAGTGGTCATTGACCGTATTAAACACAATATTTCCCTTTGTATCCATTAAGGCGTATCCTCTATAAGCTGTATCACCGTTTTTCATGTCAGTTCGTTCAATCAATTCCATATTAGGGTCTGATACGAATGGGAGGCTATGGCCCATTTTTTCTTCAAGTCCATTATACAGCTCAAGCTGCTGCTCGGGCTGGTCATTGCTGACGATATACATGTTTACGTCCATGTCTTCTACTTTATCCATGTTCTGATGCAACTCGACCAGTTGCTGTTGGCAGAGTCCTCAGGTGTATGTGGTGATAAAGAAGAAGAGGGCTGGCTTGTCCTGCGGAAAAGTTACTTCGTTGCTGTTCTGATCTTTTAAGGTAATCGGGTCTTCGGCTTTATCCTGACCGCAAGCAGTCAGAACAAGAAGAACGATTGCCACTAAAAGCATAAGTCTACTTCGCATAATATCTCCGTTTCCTTGTAAAGTTTTTATGTAAATGCTCTTCTCATTATCGCAATCTTTTTATCATTTCTCAACTAAGATGCACTTTAAGTTCAGGGAAAAGGAAGTAACTGGGATGATGATATAGATGGAAAGCAATTGTTTAATGAAACCGGATCCGAACTCCCTTAAATCTAGTTCATTGGCAGACCCTTCTTGAAAAGAAGATTAGATGTAGCTGACGAAAAATAATGGCAGCCAAGTTTTAGCAGAAGGTTTTTTAAACAAGGTTGGAATTAAATGATCCCAAAAATAATGCCGGTAATCACGATTAAACGTGCAGTCATAACAAACACACTCTTTATCATAAGAGTGTGCTTTTTTGGATTATTTATTACTAGCAGTTGAGTAAAAAATTGGGGACGCTCTAGAGGATGTATTTGCTTCGCTGTACTTTATAGATAAGCTGATCGAGCTTTTCACTGTACATTAGCGTTTCTGGATGTGACAATCCCTTTCTTTTTCCAACAGAAATCATCTTTTGCCGCAGGTGATCGATTTCAATATAAAGTTGTTTTATAGTAGTCGAAGTTGTAGTCATTTACTCGGCTCCTAATCCGGGGATTGATAAAATACTATATTCTATTATCGACAAAATAAACTTTAAATAAACGGATTCGACAAAACTTATAAAAACATTACAATCTTCAACAAAAACAACATTTAGTATGAATGGCCTATGTTATTTTACGTGCATTAATATTCTTGTAATCTATTATTCTTCCAGTTTTTACATCAGATTATAATAGACTTAATACTTCGTCTCTATTCTTAATATGTAACGAATTAAGAAATAGGAGATGGGGAATATGAAAAAGAAAATGATTTCGGCGATTGGTGCAGTTGTAATTGGTCTTAGTGCTACAGTTGGGGGAGGAGTGGCGATGGCGAAAGATAAGTATAAAGAAATCGTGAATGTTTCGCACCGCGGCGCGTCGGCTTATGCACCAGAGCATACGATGGTTTCCTATGAAATGGGGGAAAAAATGCATGGTGATTATATTGAAATTGACCTGCAGATGACGAATGATGGTCAGCTCATTGCGATGCATGATGTGAAGCTTGACCGCACTACAAATGGTTCGGGGCTCGTAAAAGATTTTACCCTTGAAGAAATCAAGCAGCTTGATGCCGGCAGCTGGTTTAATGAAAAATATCCGCAATTCGCTAATCCGGAATATGAAGGTTTAAAGGTGCCAACACTTGAGGAGGTTTTACAGAAGTTCGGCAAAAATAAGAGCTATTACATAGAAACAAAGTCACCGGATGTGTACCCTGGCATGGAAAAAGAGCTTATTCGCCTTGTCGACAAGTATGAAATCAACAAAGAAAAACTTCTTGTTCAGTCATTCAGCGCGGAGAGCCTAAAAGTGATGCATGATTTAGATCCATCTATTAAACTGGTTCAATTAATCTCTTATAAAACGAATGCAGCGATTACCGACGCAGAAATTGAAGAGATGAAGCAATATGCAATGGGTGTTGGACCGAACCATACTTATCTTAATGAAGAATATGTACAAAAGGTCGTGAACAGCGGACTTGAATTGCATCCCTATACAGTCAATGACAAGGCAAGAATGCAGCAGTTGATTGATTGGGGTGTAACCGGCATGTTCACAAACTATCCTGATTTGCTTCATGAAGTGAAGAAGGGGAAATAATAGAGAATGGCTCTGGTGATTTTTCACCGGGCCATTTTTTGATGCTGGAAAAGTGATTCCGTAATAGAGTTGCTAATATATCCTGTAAGCAGCTAGTAAAAACAAAAAGTTGCTAATAAAATGCACAAAGTTGCTAATATTAGCTCTTTCGTAGAAAAAGTGAAAACTGTTTCCCAACTTTAAATAGTGGAAAATTGATATAACAAAGTTTTAAAAAGGACTTGAACAAGTTTTTTCAAAGTGATATGATTTTTTTGAAGTTAAGTTCATAAATCTGTCACATTTTGATTTGAGATAGCGAACCTGTCGTCGGTTAAAATGTCACAAGATTTGAAAACGATTAACTGTTGGTCCTTAAGTAGCGAATCCTGCTTGATACTAACCGTCAATCTTTCTTCTGCATACCAAAAATGTGCGGAGAGATTGGCGGTTTTTTTTATTTCAAGAAACTTTTCCTGTAACCGTTTTACTTACAAAAACACAGGGATTGAGCTTCACAAGGTTCTTTTTAAAGGGGAGAGCCTATTTATTGAGGGGGAAAAGAAGTGAAAAAGACAAAAAATCGGTGGCTGATTGCCGCTTCAGCAGTGGGGATCCACATTTCAATCGGATCCGTTTATGCTTGGAGCAACTTCACCAATCCATTGATTGAGGAGTTTGGCTGGACATCGAAGCAGGTACAATTAACATTTAGTTTGGCCATTCTATTTTTAGGATTGTCTGCAGCCTTTCTTGGGCATTTCGTCGAAAAACATGGTCCGAAAAAAGCAGGACTGCTTGCTGCAGGATTTTTCGGAGCAGGAATGCTGGGCGCTGGTCTCGCGGTAAACCTGGGTTCATTGCCATTTTTGTACATAACCTACGGTGTGCTTGGCGGAATCGGATTGGGAGTCGGATATATTGCGCCTGTTTCCACATTGGTAAAATGGTTCCCTGACCGCCGCGGATTTGCGACTGGTCTTGCCATCATGGGATTTGGTTTCGCAGCAGCGGTAGCAAGCCCAGTCATGGACACACTTATTAAATCTGTAGGCACGGCTAATACGTTCTATATTCTAGGTGCCGCGTACCTAATCATCATGACATTATCTTCTTTATACTTAGAAAGACCGCCTGAAAATTGGGCACCAGAGGGCATGAAAGAAAAAGCCAAAGCAGGCAAAATCAAAATCAAACAGGATTTGGCACAGTTAAAAGCGAATGAAGCTGTAAAAACACCCCGTTTCTATTATTTGTGGATTATGCTATTTATCAACGTAACTTGCGGTATTGCGATCCTATCAGCGGCGAAGCCATTGGCACAGGAAAGCATCGGTTTAACAACAGCAGAAGCAGCAACGCTTGTTGGGGTGCTGGGCATATTCAATGGACTGGGCCGCCTGGCATGGGCATCCATCTCCGACTATATTGGCCGCCCGAATACGTATACAATTTTCTTTGTATCACAAATTGCTTTATTCTTGCTTTTGCCTCACACAAAGGAAGCCATGTTATTCCAAATCATGCTGGCAATTGTATACACGATGTATGGCGGAGGATTCTCATCTATCCCGGCATTCATCGGAGACGTTTTTGGAACGAAGCAACTCGGCGCGATCCACGGATACATCCTTACAGCATGGGCAGCAGCCGGACTGGCAGGTCCAATGTTCGCTGCATGGATGAAGGATTCAACAGGAAGCTATGCTTCAAGCTTAACAAGCTTTGCGGGACTTTTTGTCGTAGCATTAATTGTCTCAATCTTAATTCGATTTGATATTAAAAAATTGCGCAAGCAAAATGAAGCAAATAAGCGTTTAGCAAGTTAATTTTTATAACCACACAACCAGGTATGGCACTTGGCAGCGAACCTGCTAAAGACTAACCACCGTAGAATCTCCCAGCTTTTTTAGAGGCTGTTTCGCGGTGGTTTTTCTTTTTAAGCAGGCAGAAACGTCGTGTTTACTCTATTAGCCATATACGATAGTAAAAAGCTATATTAACCATTGAGAATCCAGAGAGGTTTTTCTCTATTAAATAATAGGACTAGCAATAAATAAAAGGAGTGTTACGCGTGGGAAAAACGAAACATCCAGGACCACAGAAGAAAAAGGCTATGCCAGATCCGAAGCATTGGGTAAGCCCCGTACCATTCGGACTCGGTAAAATAAAGCCGAAGCATATGAGAGATACAGCGAAAATCCTTTGGGAAAATAAAGATAACCTCGGCTATGCAGCCAATATTTTAACAAAAGGTGTTTGCGACGGCTGCGCGCTTGGCGTATCCGGACTGTATGACCAGACGTTGAAGGGCCCGCATGTTTGTACAACACGATTAAATGTTCTTCGTTTAAACACAGCAGGTGCTATCAAGCCTGAAATTCTTCATGCAGATATTGATGAGTTAAGAAAATATGACAGTACGGAGCTTCGGAAATTGGGACGAATTCCATACCCAATGATCCGCAGAAAGGGCGAGCGCAAGTTCTCAAGAATTACTTGGGATGATGCCATGAATATGATCGCTGAAAAAATGAAGGTGCTTGATCCCATGCAGTATGCGTTTTATCTAACAAGCCGCGGGATTACAAATGAATCGTATTATGTCGCCGGCAAAGTTGCCCGCTTCCTTGGAACAAACCATATCGACAATGCGAGCCGCATTTGCCATTCACCTTCAAAGACAGCTTTAAAGCGTTCAATCGGAGTCGGCGCTTCAACAGCAAACTATCTGGACTGGATTGGAACGGACGTCCTCTTATTCTGGGGAAGTGTTGCGTCCAATAGCTCGCCGGTTTCATCCAAGTACATGCTTGAAGCGAAGAAAAACGGCACAAAAATCATTGTTGTGAACCCATATAAAGAGCCTGCTATGGATAAATACTGGATTCCTTCCAATCCAGAATCAGCGTTATTCGGAACCAAAATTGCGGATGATTTTTATCAGGTAAACATTGGCGGGGATATTGCGTTCATGCACGGAATCATGAAGCACTGGTTTGACATGGAAAAGCAGCAGTACGGATCTGCAATTAATCATTCTTTTGTGAACGAGCATGTGGATGGCTATCAGGAATTGAAGAAGAAAGTAAGGGAACAATCATGGGAGGATATTGTGGAATCCTCAGGTGTAAGCAGAGAGCGCATTATTGAACTTGCTGAATTATTGGCCAACAGTAAAAATGCCGTTTATGCTTGGGCGCTTGGTTTAACTATGCACTCTTTTGCAACTGATAATATTTCACAGGTCGCTAACCTTGCATTGCTTCGCGGCCACCTTGGAAGAAAACATAACGGTTTAATGCCGTTCAGAGGCCATTCATCTGTACAGGGAAGCGGAGAAATGGGGGCGGATCCGTTCGTGCTTCCTGGCGGAGATTTCTACGGTGACAATTTTACCCGTATCCAAAACCTTTGGGGCTTTGAAATGGAAAAATGGCAGGGCGATATTGTCGGCGTAACACTTGAAAATATTATGCTGCCTGAAGACCATGAACGCAAAATTAAGCTTTACTATCTATCCGGCGGTAACTTCCTCGAGACGATGCCTGATCCGGATTTCATTGAAAAAGCACTATCTGAACTGGACATCCGTGTCCACCAGGATATTATTTTAAACACTTCCACTTTGGTTGACGCCAAGGAGGCTGTTATCGTTCTTCCTGCGAAAACACGTTATGAGCAAGAGGGCGGCGGAACTTCTACCTCAACAGAGCGCATGGTGTACTTCAGCCCTGAAATTGAAGGGAATAAGAATAAAATTGAAGAAGCCCGTGAAGAGTGGAAGATTTATACTGACCTTGCAAAACGCGTGAAGCCGGAGACATCTCATTTGGTTGATTTTAAAAATGCACAGGAAATCCGCGAAGAAATTGCCCTGGCAAATCCAAGCTATGATGGCATTCAGCACCTGAAGAAAGCGGGAGATGTCTTCCAATGGGGCGGCGCGTGGTTATGCGAGGACGGAATCTGCCCGACTCCGGATGGAAAAGGTCATTTAATTACCGTAGATATTCCTGACCTTGGCAAAAAAGAAGGACAGTTCATCGTTACATCACGCCGCGGTAAGCAGTTCAACTCCATGGTGTACAAAGAGGTGGACCCGCTGAATGGTGCCGGCCGCTATGACGTATTGATGAACGCGGAAGATGCGCATGATTTAAGCATCGCTGAAGGCGAAGGAATTGTGCTCTATAATGGATTCGGCGTATTCCAGGGAAGAGCCAAATTTGTAGATATCGCCCGCGGCAACGTTGAAGTCCACTTCCCTGAAGGAAATTTCCTATTGCCGAGAGGCCGCTACGAAAAGTTCGCCGGAATTCCAGACTACAACATCACTGTAACCCTGGAAAAAGCAGATCGATACAACGCCCGGAAAGATGTACAATATAATGAACGACATATTGCGGATGACGAAATTGATGCACCTGCATAAGCAGAGAGAGATGGCTTTGGGCCATCTCTTTTTTGATGTTGAAAAGGAATAGTGGGGCTGGTTAACGACGAAAATGAAAGAGCAGCCGGAGAAAAGGTAGTGAATCGATCGGATTAACGACGAAAACGAAGCTGTATAGGCAGAAAAGGTAGTTAATCAAAGGAATTAACGACGAAAAGGAAGGATCAGCAGAGAAAATGGTAGTTAATCAAAAGGAATAACGACGAAAATGAAGGAACAGCAGAGAAAATGGTAGTTAATCAAAGGGATTAA
>NZ_VLKI01000001.1:0-118414 GCF_007830235.1 Cytobacillus oceanisediminis | reverse complement strand
TAACGACGAAAAGGAAGCAACAGAGGAAGAAATGGTAGTTAATTAAAGGGATTAACGACCAAAACGAGGGAGCAGTCTGGAAAATGCGATTTAATCGATCGGATTAACGACGAAATTGAAGGATTAGATCAAAATCTGGTAGTTATTAGGTGTCATGCGAACTATTTTTTAAAGCGGTTCTTGCTATTCATATTATTTTTAAAGTCATTATAAGTCAGTATGACTCCCCAACAGCAGCTCTATAAAAAATTCACCTTAAAAATAGCCTTTACCCCCGATATAAAAAATTTTATCAGCATTATTCTATGTGATAGAAAATTTATCTCCGTTATGCTCAAATTTATCTATGTTATAGGCTATGTCTTCTTACAGGATGAGCAGGCATTGTAGTTGCCTTTTTTCAAAAACCACACTCTCCCGGTATCCAGCTAATACTCATTGTAGGCGTGAGCCCAAATATACCCTAATAAACATAAATGGGCTTGTCCATCTGCGACATCCATTATTTCACTTCGTCTATTGTAGTGAGGTGAAAATAATGAGGAAATTCAAACAGGTATTTACAGCAGGTATTATTTCTCTGGCGGTTATTTTTTCAGGGGGAGCAGTTCAGGCGGATCACAGCGGGGATAGAGAGGTAGCTGTGGTTGAGAAAGGGGATACTCTTTATGCGCTTGCAAATAAGTATCATACGAGTATAGCCCGTATTTCAGAGCTGAATCATCTTGAGGGCACCACTATTTATCCTGGGCAGCGCCTGATTCTTTCAGAAGATGAGGAAGCGTATCATAAGATTATGGCTGGTTCTTTTAGTAAAAAAGAAAATGCGGCAAACCGAGTTTCTTTTTTACAGAAAAAAGATATTCCAGCAGTTATGAGCACGGCTGTCATCAATGGCAAAACGCATTACCGCGTACAGGCAGGTGCTTTTAAAAATAAGAAGAATGCCGAGAAGCAATTAAAGGCAGTGAAAAAAGCAGGCATAAAAGATGCTTACATTATCGCTGAAGAGCGGCTTCAAATATTCGGCTTAGCACCTGGTGATGCTTATGATGACATCCTATCCAGAATGGGCGAGCCGAAAAAGACCGAAGCTTATCTAAATATTGAAAGTCTTTATTACCAAAATGATGGAGCCGGGGTTAGGGTGACGAAGAATATGAAGGATGGCACCATTGGCAGTCTGGCCGTTTATCCGGAATATTTAAGTGAACGGATGTTTCCGGCATTGCCATTTACAAAGGAACAGGTTATAGAGGAATATGGCCAGGCAAATAAAACCGAGTCTGTAACTTGCTATGAATCAGCAAAGTGCGTGGAATTAATCTACCAGCTTGATAATCATGAACTTAAAGTGCGAATTGACCGTGATGGTTCAACGGTTCAATTTATGGAGTTAACCCATTTAATTTATCGTTAATAGCCAGTCGGAGGTCCCAGCGCCTCCGACTTTTTTGTAAGGCTGCGTTAAAGCTCCCTGTCTAACTAAATCAGTTGCTATGAGCGGACCGGTCCAGGGCCTACTTTAAAAACCACTATGCAGGACGGTGCAGATATTGATGTGAAATTTGTACAAGAATCGCAAAGCATTCTTAAAAGGGGCATGGAATACGCTTGATCAGCTTTATGGAGCTAGCACGCCCCATAAGCTTTTGGAAATTCTCGATGAAGTGAATCAGCGGGTTAAACGGTAAATAGCAGGAAAACATTTCTATTGAAATCAAGGGGAAATTATCTTATTATAATAAAACAAGCTGCATTGTACGTAATCATAATAAAGTTTTAACCTTTAAGCTGAAATAGGGAGTTTAACATTGAAACAGGAATGACAAGCCTCTGTCTAAACGACAAGGAGGACAGGCAGGAATGTTTCTGCGAACACCCACTTTGAGGAGTGGTGGTTTAAAACTTTCTTATAACCAGTTACGGCAAGGGCGGCTACATACTTACGTTATCAAACCAGTTTCCAATCGGGGGCTGGTTTTTTTATTATGAAAAAAGCCGCATAGAGCGGCCGGTTTAATTGCTTTTCACACCATAGAGGATACATCCTACCCCACCTATCACCCATAATATCTTAGTAAGAGAAACTTTGTCTGCCATGCCGGTCAGCCCTATGACAGTCGTGATCAGCAGGATCGGCGGCCCAACAAGGGCGAGGGAGCTATTTACAATAAGCGCTTTTTCAATATCATTAAATTTTATAATTAAAAGAGCCACAAAAATTTCAAGGCACCCTGATATTAAGCGCAAGAGCGCCATCCCGAGAATAGCCTTATCTAAAATGAAAAACATACAAACCCTCCTAAAACTTCCTGTCTTAATATATGTACAAACCTCCGACCGCAGGACAAGATTTCCACTTTTCTTCAAAAAAATGCTTCAGTTTTAGAGAATTCTTTAAGTTAATACGGGGATTATAAGCAGAGATGGAAATTCTGAAAGGAGATTAATATGGAAGATATAACCTTTTTTGTAAAAGAAGCAGTTAGTGAACAGCCCATTCAGACCCTTGAAACCATTTTAATGGGTATGGAAGGAATCGAAAGGGCTTTGGTCGACATAGAGGATGGGGAAGTAAAGATTACATACAATGGAAACCAGGTTGCTCAGGAACAAATAAAAAATAGAATTCAGCAGCATGGCTTGCATATCCTTGAACAATAGGTGGCCTAAACTTGGAAAAAGACCCTACCCGCACAAAAGAACATAATAAGCCGGAACCGGCCAACCGAGCTCTTCATGAGCAGGGAAAAGAAGATGACTTAATTCAGTCTGAAAAAATGCGTTATAAAAATGCTGATGAGATTTACGAATAAATAAAAGCAAAAAAAACCCTTATACCTTTAAAAGGTTAAGGGTTTTTTATGGTTCATTAAAAGAAGGGCTGGCGAAGGAGTTTCCTTATGATATAGCTTCCTGCATTGAAGGGAAGGAAGCACTTGTTCTGGAAATAGAGTTGAAGGCAATGGTGTGGTCAAAATTAATATAAAACAGTGTCCGGGAGTGGACACTATTTTTTTGAAATATTAATCTTTTTTCCTCTTCATAGCATCGGCAACAAACTCTACTTCGGTGCCGACAATGATTTGCAAATTCGTTTTGCTAAGCTTCATAATCCCTTTTGCGCCATGTGCTTTCAAAGCGCTTTCCTGAACTTTTTCTATGTCCTTAATGTTTAAGCGGAGGCGAGTCGCACAGTTATCAATCGAAGTGATATTCTCTTTGCCGCCAATATCATTGATAAAATGGCTGGCCATTACTTCATATTTGTTATCTCCTTCAACTACAGATGCTTCCTGATCTTCCTGAATTTCTTCATCTTCTCGTCCAGGGGTTTTCAGGTTGAGTGCTTTAATTAATCCATAGAAAATGACGAAATACAGAACGGCATAAATGGCACCGATTCCAAGCAGTAAAACCGGCTTTTCAGCAATATTAAAATTTAAGGCAAAATCAATCGCTCCTGCCGAGAAAGTAAAGCCATCTCGGATACCCAATAGTGAAGTTACCCACATGGATACCCCAGTTAAAACAGCATGAACACCATAAAGTAGCGGTGCGATGAACATAAATGAAAACTCAATTGGCTCTGTAATTCCTGTGAGGAAAGACGTTAAAGCGAGACCGATAAACATACCGGAAACAACTTTTCTTTTTTCTGGCTTCGCTGCAGCGATAATGGCAAATGCAGCTGCCGGAAGTCCAAACATCATGACTGGGAAGAATCCGGTCATATAAGCACCTGCTGATGGGTCTCCCGCAAAGAAACGGGCGATATCTCCATTAACCCCTTCAAATTCCCCAAATTGGAACCAGAACAGACTGTTTAATACATGGTGAAGGCCTAAAGGAATGAGCAAACGATTTAAGAATCCGAATAGACCAGATCCAACTGCACCCAGGCCAATAATCCAGTTGCCCAATCCATCAATGGCGCCTTGAATTGGAGGCCATGCAAAGCCGGCAATCGCAGCCAAAAGAATCATCGTTACAGAAGTGATAATGGGAACAAATCTTCTTCCGCTAAAGAAACCAAGCCATTCCGGAAGTTTAATATCGTGAAAGCGGTTGTATAATAATCCAGCAATAATACCAGCAATAATCCCGCCAAGCACGCCCATATTGATATTTTCATCGATCGCTGTTGCACCTTCTGTTAGCACTAGAAAGCCGATTGCACCTGATAGTGCGGCAGCGCCATTATTGTCTTTGGCAAATCCCATAGCTACCCCAATCGCAAAAATCAAAGCCAGGTTGGCAAAAATAGCATTACCGGCATTTGCGATAAATGGTATGCCTAATAAATCATCTTGTCCAAAGCGAAGCAAAAGGCCTGCAGCGGGCAAGACAGCGATTGGCAGCATTAATGCCTTACCAATACGTTGTAAAAATCCTAACATGTCTATCTCTCCTTTATCAAAAAGTAAAATTAAGAAAGCGTTTTATCGAACTGTCGTTATCATACCAAAATATTAATATAGTTGTCTATACCAATACCCAAAGAAAAAATTAAAATTTATCATCTAAAAAGCAAGGAGACTGATAATGAACATTCTTAGAAAAGATCCTAACCAAATAATTGGTATAGACAACTATACTTAATGGTGATACTATACATATCGTAAAGAAATGAAAAAAAATATAGATCATTTTATCTTGTTTAAATGTGTGGAATTATATACGGAAGAAAGTGAAATTTGAAAAGTGTTGACGCCTTCTGTTTTTCAATCTAATTTAAAGGAAAGTTTGATCCTTATGATCAATTAGATCTAAATATGACAATTTGCAGGGAGAAATTACCTTTAGCAAGGAGGAAATAAATGATGAACATTTTAAAAATGAAAAATTATGAGGAAATGAGCAAAGCTGCCGCTGATTATATTATGAATAAAATTCGCCAACACTCTGATATTACGCTGGGATTGGCAACCGGAGGGACGCCGGTAGGAACATATAAGAATCTGATTCAAGACCACAGCCAAAACGGGACATCCTACAAGAATGTTACCACCTTTAATTTAGATGAATATATCGGGCTTTCCGGGGAGAATCGCAACAGCTATCGCTATTTTATGAACTCGACTTTATTCGATCATTTGGATATTCAAAAGAAAAATACACATATTCCAAGCGGTGTTGCCAAGGATATGGAAGAGGAATGTCTGAATTATGAAGGCATGCTAAAACATCATGGGGGCATTGATCTTCAAATTTTGGGCATTGGTAGCAATGGCCATATCGGCTTCAATGAACCGGGGACACCATTTTCTTCTAAAACTCAAATTGTTGATTTAGCTTCTTCTACAAGAGAAGCGAACGCCAGATTTTTTTCAAATATAAATGAAGTGCCGACCCAGGCGATCACCGTGGGAATATCGACCATTATGCAAAGCAGGGAAATCCTTCTGCTTGTCTCTGGAGAATCAAAAAGTGAAGCTGTCCAGCAGCTATTGTATGGAGACATAGATGAACAATTTCCGGCGTCTGTTCTTAGACTGCATCCCAATGTCAAAATCATCGCCGATGAAGCCGCTCTTGCCGGTTCAAGGGTTAAAGTATAAGACAGGGGGCTTTTGATCATGCTTGGACAATACCTGAACGAAATTAAGGGATTATTGGACGTAATTGAAAAAGATGAAGAACAAAACTTGAAAAAAGCTGCAAAGGCTGTTGCGGAATGCATCCAAAACAATGGGATTGTTCATGTCTTTGGCTGCGGGCACTCCCATATGCTTGGAGAAGAGCTATTTTACCGGGCAGGAGGGCTTGCTCCTATTAACCCTATTTTAATAGAGGATTTAATGCTTCACAAAGGGGCAGTCCGTTCCTCGACTCTCGAAAAACAAAACGATTTTGCTGATCAATTTATGCAAAACGTTGAGATACAAGCCAATGATGTGGTGATTGTCGCCTCAACATCTGGGAGAAATCCTGTTCCGATCGATGTTGCAGAAATATCGAAGGCGAAAAGAGCTTTTGTCATTGCTGTAACTTCTCCACGCTATGCTGAAACTCAATCCTCCCGGCATAAAAGCGGAAAATACCTGTATATGTCCGCGGATTTGGCCATTGATAATCATATTGAAGCAGGGGATGCACTGATGAAGCACCCATCCATGGGTGCCAGTTTTGGATCAGCATCCTCCATTGCCGGTTTTGCCATCGTCAACAGTATAATGGTTGAAGCCGTTGAAATGATGCTTGAGAATCATTATGATCCGCCCGTCTTCAAAAGCGGGAATGTTGATGGAGCAGAAGACCATAACCGGGAACTTGTCGAAAAGTATAAAAAGAGGATTCCGATTCTGGAAGGGTAACTTGTATTTTGGGGTAATTGATACCCAGGCGAAAGCCGATTCTCTCCCGGATGTTCCAAAAACTGATGCCGAATTCGCGAAAGAAGTTCAGCGGGTGAACCGGGAATTCCCGGCAGCGTATTCTCTTATGTTCTGTGATAGCCGATGTTCATGCGGATTGTCCTGTAATCAGGATCAAGTGGCTCAAACTTTAGATAGCTGAATGATATGCTGCTTTTTTAACTAAATTTTAAACATATATTATTCAAAAATGGTGCATCCTACCAATTGGAGGTGCATGTTTTTGAAGCCATTTTCACGGTCCTTTTTAATTATAATGATGATTCTTCCCTGGCTGACAATGCCTTTTATTAAAAAAAGTGAATTCAGAAGGTTTCTCCCGGCCGCTGTTTTTATGAGTATATTTACAAAAATATTGAACATTGTGGCATACAAACGAAACTGGTGGCATTTTTATACGAGTATTCTCCCTAAAGTTAGAGGGGAAACTGCTTTTATTCTTGGACCGTATTTTTTGGCATCCTTTTGGGTTCTAAAATTGGCTTATGGAAAAATTAAAAAGTATATGATTATGAACGCCATCTTACACCTATTATTTGCATTTCCAGGAATGGCTTTTTTAAAATGGGCAGGTATAGGAACTTTAGCGCGCGTAAAAAATGTTCAGCTAGCAGGGATCCTCATGCTCAGAGCCGTTTTATTATATAGTTTTCAACTTGTTGTTGATGCTGTTAGGGAAAGAAAGTCTTTTTTTAAAAGATAACCTAACACGGAGCACACGATTTGCAAATAAACATTGAGAGTAATAGTTGCAAATTTGCTCTGAACTATACAAATAAAACAGGCATACGTGCAAATAAACAAGGCGTGAATTCCTAAAACGGGTTCTGATATCAAAAAAACCGTCCTGGATGTTGTTAATGTCCGGGAGCGGCTTTTTCATTTTAAAGAGCATCTTTGATCACTTTTTTTGAATAAATCACAGATAAAATACCGAAAATCGAGTAAAGGATGGTGTATAGCACCATTACTAAAATCATCGGCATCCAAAGTTCAGTTCCGAAGAAGAACCAGCCAGATTTAACTGCAAAATAACTGTGCATCAAGCCAATTACGAGTGGAATTCCGAAGTTAAAGGCTTGTTTGGCTTGAATTCCTCGCAATAAATCCCCCTGTGTAAAACCAAGCTTCCGCAAAATCGTGTAGTTGGGCTTTTCATCTTCACTTTGATCCATTTGCTTAAAGTAAAGTATACAGCCAGATGTGACCAGGAAAGTTAATCCAAGGAAACCGACAATGAACATGATCAATCCCATATTTGCTTTTTGGGTAGTGCTCATCTCCAGCTGGGAATCAGCCCTTCCACTGAACTCCATTTCCTTGAATAGCTCATTTACTTTTTCAACATTGTTTTTATCGGTCAAATTAATTCCGATAAATACAGAATGCTCAAGCTGGACTTCGGGATTAAGATCAGCCTTTAATCTTGAGTAAACCGTGTCGTCCACGATAGCAACTGGCATGCCGCCGCCTGTAAAATAAAAAGGAAGTACAAATTCCTCGTTTAAGCCCAAATAGTTTTGTTCTATATTCAAGGTTTTTCCCTTTAATTCAATGACCCCAGTATCCTTCAGCGTCATAAATTTTTGCAGCATATCATTATAACCCGTCAGCAATGTTTCTTCAGAATCAAGTTCGATGCCAGGGATGGATTTTTCACTTACAACCGGCAGAATCATTGAGGATGATTTTATATTCATTTCCTCCAGATTTACATCCAGTATGCTCTCCATATTGGCCTCTGCCTGCACGACTTCAATTCTTTTTTCCATAAAGTCTATTCCTGCTGATTCAAGAGCTTTTGTAAACTTTGCTGCATCTTCATTATTGGTCATCGTAAAGTGGGCAGGAAGGCTATCTTCTGCAGATTTTTCCGCCGAATAAAAGGAAATATAGCTCAGTGACAACAGTCCAATGGCCAATGCAGATACAGTTGTAATAATTGTTAATAACAACCCATTCGATTTCATACGGAACATAATCGATGATAATGATAAAACTTCATTTACATTCAAATAGCCATCTTTCTTTTTACGAATCATGTTGGCAATAAAGCTGACAGACCCTTTATAGAAAAGATACGTACCGATAATGACTGAAGCGAGTATGAATGTCATCGCCAGGAAGAGTTCATTCATGCTTGTAAAATCACCGCCAAAAAGCAGGGAAGAGACATAATAGCCGCAAATGATCATAATAATCCCAAAGACACCCATCAGCATTTCCCAAAGTGAAAGCTTCTTAACTTTTCCTTCCGAGACTGAAACCACCCTGAATAGGGAGAGGATGGTTTGTCTTTTAATAAAAGTGAAGTTCATCAGCATAATCAAAACATAAATTACTGTAAAAACAATCAGAGTCTGCAAAAGTGCCTCAACGGAAAAGTGCAAGGCCGCGACACCTTTAACTCCTGTCATCTTAAAAAGAATCATAAGAATCAATTTTGAAGCAGAAAATCCAATAAAGATTCCGATAACAAGAGAACCGAAATACAATAGCAAATTTTCAAGGCTCAGAAGCTTAAATATTTCATTCTTTGTCATCCCGATTAATTGAAAGAGTCCTATTTCTTTGCTCCGCCTTTTAATAAAAATACTGTTTGCGTAAAGAAGAAAGATAGAAACAATCGCGACAAGCAGAATGGATGCCGTTCGGATTGCAGCAGCACCTTTGATGGAGCCCTTCGCTTCCGTCATCGCAGGATCGTATTGCAGCGTGACAAAAGCGAAATAAAGAGCAACACTGAAGATAAGTGCAAACACATAGAGATAGTAATTTTTAAGATTCTTTTTCAGATTGCGGAGTATGAGTGTATTAATGCTCATGCTGGACACCGCCCAATACGCCCTGCGTTTTTATAACATCCTTAAAGAACGCTTGTCTGGATTGCTCACCCTTATTCAGTTGTGTATAGATCTGGCCATCTTTTATGAAAATCACTCGACTGCAGTAGCTCGCTGCGACCGGATCATGCGTGACCATGATGATCGTCGCATTACGCTTATGATTCAAATCGCTAAGCTTATTCAATAAATCGGAGGCGGATTTCGAATCAAGTGCACCGGTCGGTTCATCAGCAAAAATGATGCTTGGTTCATGAATAAACGCACGGGCGGCTGAAGTCCTCTGCTTTTGGCCGCCCGAAATTTCATTAGGGTATTTACCTTTGAGATCAAAGATGCCCAGCTCATTTGCTACAGCTGCAAACTTTTCATCTGCTGCTTTTTTTGGGGTTTTGCTGATTGTAAGGGGAAGGAGGATATTTTCTTTTACAGTCAGCGTATCGAGCAGATTATATTCCTGAAATATAAAGCCTAAATGCTCTTTGCGGAACTGGGCAAGCTGCTTTTCCTTCAGGCGGGTCATCTCTTCTCCTTCGATCTTAATTTCTCCCGAGCTCACTCGGTCAATTGAGGAAAGCACATTTAGCAACGTGGTTTTACCCGAACCCGAAGCACCCATAATGCTGACAAATTCACCTGTCTCAATCCGCAGATCAATCCCTTTCAGCACTTCCTGTTTATTAAATTTATTGCCATAGCTTTTATGAATTTTATTGGCTTCCAGAACAATCATGTGTAACCATCCTTTCTTTGATAGTTTCATTATAAAAACCAATTCCATATACTTCCTTCGATTGAGCGAACAAACTGCAAAAGCATGTGACATTTTTGTCACATGCCTGTTATGCTGACAAATTCGTTTCGTTTAGGGAATATCAGCGTAAAAGTTGAACCTTTTCTTGGCTCGGACTCCACCAGTATCGTTATCTTCAGAGGTTCCGCTGCTTTTTTCGCCAAATACAAGCCCATTCCGGTAGCAGATTGGTCCTGGTGGTTTACTGTTGAAGTAAAGCCTTTTTCAAAAATACGCGGCAAGTCCTTTGGGTCAATGCCCCTGCCGAAATCCTGGAACTCCATGATCACTTGGCCGTCTCTTTGAAAACTTAAGACATTGATATCTGATTCTTCACTATACTTTACAGCGTTGGTCAAAATCTGCCGGATGATAAAACTGAGCCATTTTGCATCGCTAAGAATCTCGGATTCTTCTAACTCAACCTCAAATCCGATTCCTTTTTGCATGCACCAGGATTGCAGAGATTTTATCTCGGAGAAAATAATATCCTCTAAATTTGTTTTTTCAATATATAAATCATTCTCCATAAAGGGAATCCGCTTTTGGTGAAGCTGCTGGTCAAGAAGGAGGTGAATGCGCAGCCACTCATAGGTTAGTGCTGTCTTTAGATTATGGTCCTCTAGACGGTCAATCATGAGGTGCATCGCTGTCAGCGGGGTTTTAACTTCATGGATCCACGAAAGCAAGTCATCTTTTTCCTGCTCTAGCAGCGTACGATTTTGAGTAAGCTCCCGTTTAAATCGTCCAGTTTGATTCACAATACCAGATTCAACAATTTCTTCAAAAGGGCTGCCTGGTTCAGGCATGCTAGTCATATCCAAATTTTCTTCACGTTCCTCAATCGCTTTATAAAATTTCGTTTCTTTTTGAAAACGAAGAATGAAAAATCCGATAAAAATCAGAAGCGATAAAAAGCTGCAGTATAGGAAAGGCTTTAGGGATAGTGCAGAATCTATGTAAATGATAAAAGCAGCAAGAATCTGCAGAAACAAAAAAAGCAGAATCCAGCTCAGCCGTTCTCTGACATATCTGCTAAACATGTGATGGATCCTCTTCGGTTGCCATATAACCCTGTCCGACTTTCGTTTCAATCCTGCTGCCCATCCCAATTTCATCAAGCTTTTTTCGCAAACGGTTTACATTCACCGTCAGTGTATTATCACTGATGAACCGCTTATCATCCCAAAGGCTATTGATAATCTCGTCCCGGCTGACAATTTGATTTTTCCGCTCAATCAGCAATTTTAATATGTATATTTCATTTTTAGTCAAATCAATGCTCCCGGCTTCAGCTGTGACCGTGTTTTTTTCATAATCTACAGTCGCACCGCACCATGTTTTCAGTTTACTTTGTACTGCACTGTAGTTATAAACCCGGCGCAGTATGGCCTGGATTTTTGCAATTAAGACATCAAAGTGAAAGGGCTTTTGAATAAAATCGTCAGCGCCAAGCTGCATCGACATGACCATATCTGTAGGGTGGTCACGAGATGACAGGAAAATGATTGGCACATTCGAATGCGAGCGAATCATCCGGCACCAATGAAAGCCATCAAACTTCGGCAGCTGAATATCAATGATCACCAAATCCGGTTCAATGCAGGAAAACTCCTGCATCACCTTACTGAAATCCTGAATCCCATATACATCATATGACCATTGTGACAACCGGTCTTTAACCTCGTTAAAAAGCGAGGTATCATCCTCAATTAATAACAGTTTAAACATAAAACGCACCACACTTTTGCTTGTTTGTAGGAATATTGTAAAGTAAAAGTTTGTTAATCGCCACAGAGATGCACGATTTTGGGGGAATTGGTATGGAAGTAATGGAAAAGTCCTTCTAAATTGATTCAGGGTTTTCACTTACATAATATTATTGTTTACCGGAATGTATCTGTTTGCTGAAAGTTTAAAGTAATCGCAGCAAGGCGAAAAAGTTTCAGATCGAGGAATCCTCGTTACGAGGCAAAAAGGTTCCAGTTCCCAACATAAACCAGCTAGATAGACTGAAATAGTTACAAATCGACGCAATTTCCCCTCGGTTCAACAAAAAAAGAACCGGGCAACCGCACCCGATTCTTTGAATAAATAAACCTATCATCCCGCAGCTGAAGCATCAAATCTTGTTTTCCCAGCACTTTCCTTTTTCCCATGAAGAATATAATAAAGTCCTGACGTAAGTATAATAAAGACGGACATCAAAGCATAAAGCGTGCTGTATCCTGTAACGGGAATGATAAACCCTAGCAAATATGGGCCGAATCCCAATCCAGCATCAAGAAAAATAAAGAAGGTTGAAGTCGCCAAACCCATTCGGCGGGTGGGTGTCAGTTTGACAGCTACCGCCTGTGTGCAGGATTGCATGTTTCCGAATCCAAATCCGATTAACGCTCCTGCCATTAGCAGGGTGAAGCTGCTGCTGGCTGTGCTTAACACGAACATACCTGCTGCAAAAATGGCAAAAGCAGGGTACATGACATAATTGGCGCCTTTAATATCCATCAAGCGGCCAGTAAACGGGCGGGAAATTAAAACCGCTGCAGAGTATACCAGAAAGAAGAAGCTTGCAGCGCTTACTAAATCAATCTCCATCGCGTAAAAGTTGATAAAAGAAAGGACGCCGGAGTAACCGAAAGCAATCGCCAAGGTTATAAATGCGATCGGAACTGCCTTTGGTTCAACAAAGTTAGAAATTTTGAAGGTTTTTGTCTCTGGTGTAGTATTTGAAGAAGCTTCAATTGGCGGCACGTATAAGAAGAATGCTGTGAATAGCGCAAAAACGCCCAATGCCAGACAGAAAAGAAAGATCGTTTGAAACGTTACTTGCTGCATCATAAATAAACCTATGAATGGCCCAACAGCAGTTGCAAGTGTGGCACTCATGCTGTAGTAGCCAATTCCTTCTCCTTTACGCATTGCCGGAATGATTTGCGCAACGATGGTTCCTGTTGCCGTACTTGCCATTCCCAGTGAAATGCCGTGAATGAATCGGTTGATCAAAAGAAAAGTAATGCCGATATTCACAAAATATAATAGTGTGGTCAGTGTAAAAAAGATTAGTCCTGTATATAACGTTTTTTTGCGCCCGATTGCATCAATTGCCCGGCCGATATATAGTCTGCCGATCAGCGTTCCAATGATAAAAATACCGGTTACAAGTCCGGCTTGGCTTGTCGTTGCACCATAATGATCGACTGCAAAAACGGCAATCGTCACCATCAATAAATAGAAAATGAATGTTAAGAAAAAATTGACCGATGAAACAATGATAAAGTCCTTTGTCCACAGTTTAGGTCTAGGATGCTTCAATTTTTTACTCTCCCTGCTGCTTTAAATTTTTCCGGATTTCGCTCATTAGGCGAATTCCCTCTAGCTGTTCCTCCTCAGATATTCCTTTTAAAATTTCCTGTTCAAATTCATCAATCGTCACACGGACTTCCAGGTAGATTCTTTTCCCAATCTCGGTAAGCTGCATTCTTTTTTCCCGTTTGTCCTTTGTTGGAACAGCTTCCAAATAGCCCATTTCTTCCAATTTATTAATGGTCCTTGTTACAGTGGGTTTTTCTACCCCCAGGTAGTTTGAAAGCTCCACAAGTGTTGCAGAACCTTCATTAAACAAATAATACAGGATGGACCATTGTGCTCTGAATAAATTGTGCTTGCTTAGCTCCACGTTCAGCCTGTTTTCAAAAGGGCGGTACATCAAAACAAGCCGGTGGAAGAATTTTTGAAAAGTCTTAATCTGAACAACCTCCTAAAATAGTTAATCAAAGTAATAGTTACTCAAGGTAATTAAATTAATATTATTATACAGCTGCAAATAGGGAAATGTAAATAGGCTGGAAAGCAAAAAAAAGCCTAACCACAGGCTTAGCAGCCAGTGATTAAGCTCCGCTTTTAATGTGCTGTGCTGTATGCAGTTTTGCTTTTTTTAGATAATGATGCAGCATAAGGCTGATAAGGGAACCCGAGAAGCAGGAGAGAGCGGAAAGGACAAAGGCATGTGAATAGGAGCTGGTTAAATTCAGAATATATCCAATGATTATAGGGCCGACTAACTGCCCGATTCCAAAGAAAAGTGTTAAAAACCCAATCGCACTGGATACTTGTGTTTGATTTACAAATTCCGCTGTACTTGCCAGAATGATGGCAGGGGTTCCCCATAATGTTATACTGTAAAGAATCGCCAGGGCCATTAAACCGCTGCTGTTCGCGGAAAAACTAAAACCCAGAAGGAAAAGCATTTGCAGAAAGAAAACAAGAGATAATGAAGTAAGCCGACCGAGGCGGTCTGAAATCGATCCCCATAGAAATCCGCTGATAATACTGATAAAACCGGCTATCGCAAATATTCTTCCTGCAAGGAGACTGCTAAGACCGAAGTCAATAAGAAAGTCTACCAGAAAAGTCGTGAACATAATGTAGCTGAATCCCCAAAGGAAATAACAAATGCCGATTGTCCATACCATTGGATTTTTGTAAACGGAGTAAAGGCTGCTGGTGATTAATTTTGGTGAAGCATTTTTATTTAAGCTTTCATTTGAATTGCCAACCGGCAGATCACCTATGTCGCTTGGATGGCTTTTTAAAAAGAAAATATTCAATATGGAAATAGCCAGCACCAGGATAGCCAGAAGCACCCAGCTGATTCTCCAGCCAGAACCAATACTCGAATTGACAATCATCGGAACAGCTACTCCAGAGAAAACAATTCCCAAACCATTGCCGGCATTCAGAATGCCTAAAGCCATACCTCTTTTTCGCGGAGAAAACCAAGAAGACACAACCCCCATTGAGGCAACATTTGCCCCTCCTGAACCAATCCCAATAAAGAAGCTTGATAGATAGGCTGAAATAAACCCTGTACTTAAAGACGTTGCTATCATACCCAGGAAAATAACCCATAAAAAAAAGATAATCACTTTCTTTGCTGAGAATTTATTCACAAAATAGCCTGCAAAAAATGCACACAAAACATACCCAAGGAAAATGGAAGAGGTTACCCAACCTGTTTCAATATAGTTCAGGTTTAATCCGGCTTTCATAAATGGAAGAATAGCGCCATATGAAAACCTTCCTAAACCAAGGCATGCCAGCCCTGTTAAAACTGATAAAAAAAGAATTAGCCAGCCCCTATGTACTGTTTTTATATTCACTTTTTTCTCCTTTAAAGTGGTGATGGAATTACTTTAATTGTAACATATTTACAAAATAATTAAATAATTTTGAATTTCATTTCCTATAGAAAGGCATTTAAGTATATTTTGTGACATATTGTCATATTCGATTGACGTATGACAATATGTCATATACAATCCAGGTATAGAGATGACACTGTGTCATATCGAGGTGAAAGCTTTGAATCAGTCAAAAATACAAGCGCTGGTAATGAAATTGCAGAAGCAGGGAGTAAATGCTTCCCTATGCAAAAGGCCAGCCATTTCCGGACAAATTAAAAATACGGCAAAAATATAAAGGAGTCTTTATGGTTACAAAAACACCAGATCATTACCATATGATGAAAACACTAAGGACAGATTTAGTGCGATTTATGATGTCCTACAAATTTGCTCTTAAGGAAATCAATACGAAAATAAACATTTTAAAAGAGGAATTTCAGTACGTACACGACTATAACCCGATCGAACATGTGAAATCCCGTGTGAAGTCCCCGGAAAGCTTATTAAACAAACTGCAGAGAAAAGGCTTGGAGATTTCCATTGATTCCATCCAGCGAAATATCAGGGATATCGCAGGAGTACGCATCACATGTTCCTTTGTTTCCGATATTTACGAAATCAAAAATATGCTTGAAAGCCAAAAGGATATCACTGTTCTGGAATGCAGGGATTATATCCAGCATCCAAAGCCAAATGGATATCAAAGCCTGCATCTGATTGTCCAGATTCCGATTTTTATGTCAGACAGAGAAGAGCTGGTTCCTGTTGAAATCCAGATCCGCACAATCGCCATGGATTTCTGGGCCAGCCTGGAACACAAGATTTACTATAAGTACAATAAGGAAATCCCGCAAAGAATAGTGAATGAGCTGAAAGAGGCTGCCGATACTGCCGCACGCCTCGATCGGAAAATGGAGACGATCCATAAAGAAATGATACAGCTGAAGGAGCTTGCAGCGGAAGAAGAATCTAATTCACAAACTCCCTTCCAACATGAGACCTTACAGATTTTAGTAACGAATAAATTTAACAAAATATAAAGGAGAGCAGTTGCATGCAAATATGGACTGACATGCCGAACTTTATAAAAAGAGAGCTTGAACAGCTGGAAGAAAAAGTTTCACCGTTCACAAAAAAAGCAGCCAGATATATTTTTTGGTCTACGCCATTAATCATCCTATCGCTAATCAATTTAATGACATTGTTTTTTGCCATGCCTGACCAGGAAACCTCGCCGCTGGCCATCCTCATGTATGCCATTATGGGGGCGCTGGGTTTCGCGCTTTCTAAAGAGGGGAAGCACCAGCAGCAGGAAATTCAAAAAATAAGTACTGGGTATATAAAGGAAAGGATTAATAAAAGCCAATGGGCACCTGATCATCTGAAGTCAAGATATCAGGCACTCATCAATGAACAACCTCGGAAAGCGATCCCCTATTTTATCCAGTTCTTGAAAGAGGAAAAAAGAGTTTGGCCGTAAGGAGGCACGATACATGCCCAAGATCACTTTTTTTAATTTGCCTGATGATAAGAGGAAAACATTAATATGCGCAGCCAAAAAGGAATTTGCCCGTGTCCCGCTTTATCAGGCTTCGATTTCCAATATCATTAAAGATGCAAAAATTCCGCGAGGGAGCTTTTATCAATATTTTGAAGACAAAGAAGATGCCTTTTTCTTCTTATTAAATAACCATGTTGCTTCGTACAAAAGCCATTTTGTAGACACGCTAAAAAATAATAACGGTGACATTTTCGAAGCGATGATCGAATTTTACCAAAGCATCATTTCGGAAGAAAAAGAAAACCTGCAGTTTTTGCGAAATCTGTTTCTAAACATGACGCACCGCATTGAAAATGTTTTTGCCAGAAGCTTTGGCGAAACGGATCTCAACGAAGATTTTAAAAAAATCAGCAAACTGATCAACCACGAAAACCTCAATGTGAAAGACGAAAACGAACTTTTTCATATGATGCAAATTATCTCTTCCGTCACTTTTCATAATTTCGTGAAAAAATTTGCAGGAGAATTATCCTTTGAAGAAGCCCTAAATAATTATAAAACGGAAATCCATTTATTAAAAAAAGGTTTTCTTTCAAGGTGATTTTACAAAAAGCCTGTCTCTAAAAGGATTAGAGACAGGCTTTTTTGGGAAGGTAAAAAGTAACATTAAGCTTATTCCTTTTTCGGGGGATAATAAAACAATATATGAGAAAGGGGTTACGTATGGCTAACAAGAATAGATGGCTGATTGCCCTTTCAGCTGTCGCCATTCATCTATCCATTGGATCCGTGTATGCGTACAGTGTTTATCAGAATCCATTAAAGGAAGCGTTGGGATGGGAAAAAACTGATGTTTCCCTGGCATTCACGATTGCCATATTCATTCTTGGTGTTGCCGCTGCCTTTTTTGGGCGGTTTGTTGAAAAAAATGGACCAAGAAAGTCTGCGATGATTGCCGCGGTATTCTTCGGAATCGGAACAGTTGGAGCAGGTTTCGCCGTACAAATGGAAAATTACATTCTATTTCTGATCTTCTTTGGTGCCGTCGGAGGTTTAGGACTAGGCTTCGGCTATATTGCACCTGTATCCACATTGGTAAAGTGGTTCCCAGACAGAAGGGGACTTGCGACTGGAATGGCTGTAATGGGGTTTGGTGCAGGAGCTCTTATTACAAGTCCAATCGCAAGCAGATTGATGATTGCTACATCCATTCCAACAACTTTTTACATCCTGGGAATTAGCTATTTTATCCTTATGATTGCAGGGGCGCTTTATATCGCGAAACCGGCTGAAGGATGGAAGCCGGAAGGAATGGAAGAAAAGAACGAAGAACGTTCGGTAAAAGCGGACCTTGCCCAGCTGACTGCCAATGAAGCCATCAAAACAAAACGCTTCTGGCTTCTATGGATTATGATGTTCATTAACATCTCAGCAGGGATCATGATTTTATCGGTTGCCGCACCAATGGCCCAGGAAATCACCGGTGCCAGTGCCATCACCGCGGCAAGCATCGTCGGCATTATGGGACTCTTTAACGGCGGAGGAAGAATTGGATGGGCATCCGCATCCGATTATATCGGAAGAGGCAATACATACATGACCTTCTTCCTGATCCAGGTTGCAGCATTCTTCATACTTCCGTTTATCACAAACTCATTTGTCTTTTCCGTTTTCCTCTACATTATCGTTTCATGCTATGGAGGAGGATTTGCATCACTTCCTGCCTTTATCGGCGACCTATTCGGAACCAAACAGCTTGGCGCCATCCATGGCTACCTTCTGACATCCTGGTCCATCGCCGGTGTCGTAGGCCCCATGCTTGTATCCAATATTTATGAAGCAACCCAAAGCTACACCGTCACATTCTATGTATTCGGAACCATGCTAGCAATTGGCTTCATTGTTTCACTGCTAATGAAGCGAGACATCAAAAAAATCAGAGCAACCAAAAAACAAAAAAGGACAAGCCAGCAGCTTGTCACAGAATAAAAGAAAGACTCCTGCCGGGTTAACTGGCAAGAGCCTTTTTTCTGTAAAAAAGGTAAGCCCCTTTCCCGAAAAGCAGGGGAAAGGGGCAGATGTTTTGCGTTTTGGAATAAACTGAATATTGATATTAAAAACCGCATATAACCTTTAAACTTGGCGGAATGCCAGATAAGTGATTCCACTTGCTACTTTTAACAAATTTGAATTTAATACGGGCGACTATTTATCCCTTATTCCCGTTTTCAATTTCCGAGAGTCAAAGGATGAATTCGGTCATTGGTACAATCAGGACACACATCCAAAATATCAAAGCTATACTCTTCTTCTTCATTCTCATCCCTGCGGCCGCAGATTTCACATACTCTTGCCAAATGAACTCCTCCTTAGGGTAAAGATCCTATTCGTCTGGTCCTTATTGATCAGCTGAAAGAATGTTATAACCGCAATCTTTTATTGCCTGCTCAAAATCCATAAAGGAAGCAGCGTCTTCATCAAAGGAGATAACCGCTTCGCCATTCTTGGGATTCAGCTTTACTTTGCGGACACCCCATACATCATTCAATGCCTGATTTAATCTTTCTTCGTCACCTTTATCCATATTTTCAATTGATATTATCCGTGTAATCAAGGCAGCATTCACTCTCCTGTTTTATAATGTGTATGCTCTTTGCCCATTTCCTTGCCCATCCCCTTGAGAAAACCGAGCATTGAATGAATCGCCAAATTGGTATCAGGGTCCCGCAGCGCTCTCATAAGTCCCCATATGCTGCGTTTTTCGTTTTTCTTCATGACATCGGCAGACTCATCCAGGCCTTTCGTAACTGCGCTCATCATGATATTCATCTCCTGTGGATCGAGAGAACCAAGGAAGTCGACTGTGTTAAACCCATTTCGGATAATGTTGTGCATATTGGGCTGGTTTACCTGCTCAATAGCGATAGCAGCCACTTTTTCCTTCGAATGCAAAAAGCCCTGGATGATATCGAGTATCCCTGCCTTTTGAAGCTGGCTGATGATATCAATGGCGCTTGAGATTGCTTCACGATTTTCGGCAAGCTGCTCCAAAAGTGCGGCTAAATCCTGTGCCTGTTCCTCCTGAGCTGATGGCTGAACCAGCTCAATTTGCTTGATCGCTTTTGCCATCGTAGAGACCCTCCCTTTTCAGCATTTCTGGAATGGAGGTAAAATCATCACGAATCCATTTTTTCTCCGTCTCAACTCCAATATGCGGCTGAGGGTTGCCAAAGCGGAAATTGTGATGCGGAAGCGGGGAATCGCCATCCCGTTCAAGCACTTCCATTTTTACCTGCATTTCTTTGTAGTTCGGTGTATGGGTGATCTTGTCATGATAGCTGCTTGTCAGCTTGTTGACGGCACCTATTCCTTCGGTTGTATGCATTGGCAAATAGAGTTCCTTGCCTTTAACCTGATCTGTCACCCAAACTTTTACTTTGACATGGCCGTAAGGGGAGGTCAGACGGACTAGGCTGCCTGTTTGAATATTTTTTTCCTCAGCAAGCTCCGGTGATACTTCAAGCCAAAGCTCCGGCACTTTATAGGAAATGCCTTCAGATTGATAAGTCATATTGCCTTCATGGAAATGCTCAAGGATCCGTCCATTGTTCAGGTGAAGATCGTACTCCTCGCCAGCTGTGAATGGAGGTGTCCAATCCACTGTTATGAGGCGCGCTTTTCCGTCAGGGAAGCCGAACTTGTCAGTAAAGAGCAGTGGCGTATCTGTTCCATCGGCAGCCACCGGCCACACTAAGCTCTCCCAATTTTCCAAACGCTTGTAGTTAACCCCGGCAAATGAAGGGGTTAGCATTGCGGCTTCATCCATAATTTCGCTCGGGTCTTTATAATTCCAGCTGGCTCCCAGTTTATTAGCAAGCTCCTGGAAAATTTGCCAATCCGGTTTGCTGTCACCCAGCGGCTCAAAAACCTTGTAAAATCTTTGGATGCGCCGTTCTGTATTCGTAAACGTACCGTCTTTCTCAAGGCTTGGAGCTGCAGGAAGAACAACATCTGCAAATTGGGCCGTTTTTGAGAAGAAAATATCCTGCACGACAAAGAATTCAAGTTTTTCAAACGCCTCATGGACATAGTTGATATTGGAATCAACCAAGCCCATTTCCTCGCCAAATAGGTACATTCCTTTTACTTTTCCTGCCTGTATCGCTTCAACGATTTGATGATTATTCAAACCAGGCTTCTTATGAAGGTCCGTTCCCCACGCTTTTTCAAAACGGCTGCGGATTTCATCATTTTCAATTGGCTGATATCCAGGAAGCCATGATGGCATCGTTCCAAAATCACTTGCTCCCTGAACGTTATTATGGCCGCGAAGAGGATATGCACCAGCGCCAGGTTTTGCAAAATTGCCTGTAATTAATAGCAGATTGGCAATCGCTGTACTTGTATCCGTGCCGCCCAAATGCTGCGTAACGCCCATTGCCCATAATATACAGGTTCCTTTGGACTCATGGATCATGGTTGCGATCGTGATTAAGGAATCCTTTGATATCCCGGTAACTTCTTCTGCATACTCAAGGGTGAATTTATCAAGAGACTTGATATATTCATCCACATGGTTTACGCGGTTATGGAGGAACTCGCGGTCTTCCCAACCCTGGTCAACGATATATCTGGTTACCGCAGAAAGCCATACCAGATCCGTTCCCGGCTTTGGATGGATGTGCAAATCCGCTCTGTCTGCCAGATCATTTTTCCGAAGATCCGCCACAATCAGTTTTTGATCTGCCAGTTTGTTAGCGCGTTTAATCCTGGTTGCCAGAACAGGGTGGGATTCGGCCGGGTTGGCACCAACTACGATAATTAACTCAGAGCTTGCGATATCCTTCATCGTTCCTGAATCGCCGCCGATGCCCACTGTACGAATAAGCCCCATGGATGCAGGCGTCTGGCAGTATCTTGAACAGTTATCGATATTATTTGTTTTAAAAACAGATCGGGCCAGTTTCTGGAATAGATAGTTTTCCTCGTTTGAACATTTTGAGGACGCAATAAACCCGAGTGCATTTGCACCATCTTCTTCTTTAATCTTGAGGAATTTTTCTGCAATAAGAGACAGGGCCTCTTCCCATGTCGCTTCATAAAATTTCTCGCCTTTTCTGATTAGAGGTTTGGTTAAACGCTCTTTGCTGTTCACAAAGCTCCAGCCAAACTTTCCTTTTACACAAGTGGAAATGCCATTCACGGGGGCATCAGGCTGCGGCTGAATTTTTAAAATTTCCCGGTCCTTCGTCCAAACCTCGAAGCTGCATCCGACTCCACAATAAGTACAGACGGTCTTTGTCCGCTCAATCCGCTCTTCCCGCATCGCCGCTTCCACATTGGAAATCGCAAAAATTTCCTTATATCCGGGCTCGACTTCTTTCGTCAAATCAATCATTGGCTCAAGAAGCGGCTTAGGAATATTGGTTAAGTAGCCCGCCTTGCCGAGCATGGATTTTTCCATCAATGCATTACAAGGACATACCGTCACACAATGACCGCACGAAACGCAGGAAGATTCATTAATTGGAACATCATTATCCCAAATGACGCGCGGCTGCTCACGGTCCCAGGCGATGCTCAGCACTTCGCTGACCTGCAGATCCTGGCAGGCCTCCACACAAAGCCCGCAAAGAATACACTGATCCGGCTCATACCGGTAAAAGGGATGCGAATTATCCTGTGGATATGGCTTTGGTTTAAACTCATACTTCTGATGCTCAATCTGAAAATGCTCCGCCGTATTATGTACCACACAGTTGCCATTATTATTGTCGCAAACCGTACAATAAAGCTCATGGTTTTTTAAAATGCGGGACATACCCTCAAGCTGGGCTTCCTTCGCCAGCTCGGAAACAGAGCTCACCTTCATATTCGGTTCTGCGGGCGTAGCACACGAGCGTTTCAGCTCACCATTAATTTCCACATAACACGTATCACAGGTCTGAATCACCCCAACCCCCAAATCAGGCTGAGTCGAACAAATCCCCGGCAAAAAATGATTAAACTCCCGCGCGGCTTCAAAAATCGATTGCCCCGTCCGAGCCTCAATCTCCTTATCATCGATATAAAAAGTAAACCTTTCCTCGCCCATACGACACCACCCAATCAAAAGTACCTTACAAAAAAGTATTTGCTAAAAGTGGAAAATGTATAACAGATTTCCCGGATTTGGCTGAGGAGGGGAAGGGGGCGGAAATTGTTTTTTTGTAGAGAGTAGGTATCTGGAATTGTGAACAAAGAGTTATGATGGCGATTTTAGGAGCAGAGAGTGTCCCTAGGCAAGACTGGTGATCGGTAAAAACCCTATCTTGCAGAAAGAAGAGGAAAAAGGGTCGTTAATAATCCGGATTAACGACGATCTTGCAGGCAGAGGAGGAAAAAGGGTCGTTAATAGCGCCGATTAACGACGTTATTTGGGGCAGAGGGGGAGAAATGGTCGTTAATAATCGGATTAACGACCATCTTGCAGGAAGAAGAGGAAAAAGGGTCGTTAATAATCCGGATTAACGACCATCTTGCAGGCAGAAGAGGAAAAAGGGTCGTTAATAATCCGGATTAACGACCATATTGTAGGCAGAAGAGGAAAAAGGGTCGTTAATAATCCGGATTAACGACCATATTGTAGGCAGAAGAGGAAAAAGGGTCGTTAATAATCCGGATTAACGACCATCTTGCAGGAAGAAGAGGAAAAAGGGTCATTAATAATCCGGATTAACGACCGTTTGCAGTAAGAAGAGAAAATATCGTCTTCATTAACTCCAGATTAACGCCAATATTGAAGGCAGAAGAGGAAAAAACATTAGTAGAAAGCCGTGAAAGACAATAAATAACTTCAAAAACCCTACTATTAAAACCAGTCTCTAAAAAATAATCACACGGGGAGCCCTTACCATTGAAAAACCGACCCAAATGATATAATATATAGATACAAGCTGCATTGTTCGTAATCATAATAAAGTTTTAACCTTTAAGCTGTAACAGGGAGTTTAACATCGAAACGGGAATGACAGGCCTCTGTCTATAAGACAAGGAGGACAAGCAGGAATGTTTCTGCGAACACCCACTTTGAGGAGTGGTGGTTTAAAACTTTCTTATACTTATTTACGGCAAAGGCGGCTGTTACATAATGTCACTAAACCAGTTCCCAAACGGGGACTGGTTTTTTTGTGTTTAGAATCCGGGATTATGGTTAAACCAAGATAAACGACATTAATAGGAGAGATAAAACATGAAAGAGATCACTGAAAATAGATACTGTGAAGTTTGTGGAAAAGAAACAGAACATATCGCAAGGGAGGATGCCTTGGAAATTGAGTATTTCTGCAAGGAATGCAATCATGAAGAAGATATCATAAAGTCTTTTTTTTAAGGAATTATCGCCCAGTATTATTTATTGACACCTAAACCTACCCGTGATAAAGTAAAATTATCTCGAATTAAAGATATTTTATTTTAAGATAAATACACAGTCATATTTATACATGGCTATAGAAAAAGCAAAAGGGAGGAACTTTACTTTGAATCACTTAAAAGGTATTCACCATGTAACGGCCATTACAAGCAGCGCAGAAAAGAACTACGAGTTTTTCACCTATATACTGGGAATGCGACTAGTCAAAAAAACAGTCAATCAGGATGATATCCAAACTTATCATTTGTTTTTTGCGGATGACACGGGGAGCCCCGGTACGGATATGACCTTCTTCGATTTTCCTGGAATTCCAAAGGGATCACACGGGACGAATGAAATTTCAAAAACTTCTTTCCGCGTGCCAACTGATGCGGCATTGGATTACTGGGTAAAACGCTTTGATCGCCTGGAAGTTAAACACACAGGCATTAAGGAACAATTCGGCAAAAAAACGCTGTCTTTTGCTGATTTTGATGACCAGCAGTATCAATTAATTTCAGATGAAAACAACAAAGGCGTTGAATCCGGTACACCATGGCAAAAAGGGCCAATCCCGCTCGAATACGCCATTACTGGATTGGGGCCGCTTTTTGTCCGGATCGCCCAATTTGATTATTTTAAAGAAATGATGGAAAAAGTGCTGCTCTTCAAAGAAATCGCACAAGAAGGAGATTTCCATTTGTTCGAAGTGGGTGAAGGCGGAAATGGTGCACAGGTAGTGGTTGAGCACAATACGGTTCTTCCGCAGGCACGCCAGGGATATGGAACTGTCCACCACGCCGCATTCCGTGTTGAGGATAAGTCTGTATTAGAAGAATGGGATAAGCATATGAGAAGCTTTGGTTTTCAAACTTCAGGATTTGTGGACCGTTTCTTCTTCGGTTCTTTATATTCAAGAGTAGCCCCGCAGATTCTGTTCGAATTTGCAACTGACGGTCCAGGCTTTATGGGTGATGAGCCTTACGAAACACTTGGTGAAAAACTGTCTCTGCCGCCGTTCCTTGAAGCAAAAAGAGAACAAATCGAAAGCTATGTCCGGCCGATAGATACAGTCAGAAGCACGAAAGAATTTGTGAAAGAATAATGTTAAAAATGGCGCCTAAACCTCCATGTGTTTTAATGATTTAACGCATTGGAGGACAGGTGCTTTTTTTTAGCGTATAATAGGTGGCATTAATAAACAACAGGAGCAGAGGTCAGTGGAGAAACATAAAAGCAAGTACAGATGGGTTGTCTTTGCGTCGGTATTATTTGCGTACTTTTTAATCGTTAGTCAAAGGACAGCACCAGGTTTAATTACAGATCAATTAATGAAGGATTTTGGGGTGACTGCCGCTGCCATTGGGCTGCTGGCAAGTGTTCAATTCTTTGCATATGCCAGCCTGCAGGTTCCGATTGGAATTCTATCAGACCGCTTTGGCCCGAATGTTTTCCTCATTGCCGGTACCCTTTTAAACGGAGCAGGCACACTCCTATATAGCTTCGCGCCAAATGAGTATGTCCTATTTGCAGCCCGATTGCTCGTCGGTTTTGGTGATGCAACCATCTGGATCAACGTGGTGATCATTTTAAGCCAGTGGTTCAAAGTAAATGAATTTGTGAAATTGCTCGGTATCGCAGGAATGTCGGGCAGCTTTGGGTTTTTACTGGCGACAGTGCCATTTTCCATTTGGATTTCGAATTGGGGATGGCGTGTGCCCTTTTTTGCAATCGGAGTCATTCTTACGATTCTCGGTATTTTACTGTATCTGATATTAATTTGGCAGCCAAAACGCATGGGGATCGTTTCCAAGGTTTCCTCCCGTAAAAAGAACCACAGAGAAAAATCGGTCTCCATATTGAAAAGGGTTATTTCTGACCGGCAGGCATGGGCAACGTTTTTTTGCCATTTTGGCCTGGTCGGCACCTATGTAGGCTTCATTGGATCATGGGCAGTACCATATGGGATGGATATGTATGGATTAACACGCCCGGAATCAAGCCAGCTCATCATGATTGGTTTGATTGGCGCCATAATTGGCGCCCCTTTAATGAGCTGGATCTCCGGACGGTTTGGCTCCATCAAACGCCCGTATCTTTTCGCCCACTCTATCGTGTTCTTGGGATGGGCTGCTTTTCTTATTTTTAAAGGCCAGCCGCCGTATCCGCTGCTGATTGTCCTTTTTTTGATCATGGGGTATGGAAACGGAGCCAGCACGTTAACTTTTGCCATTGTCCGCCAATCCTTTGATATCAAGGATGTTGGCGTTATTTCCGGTTTTGCCAATACCGGAGGATTTTTAAGCGCGGTGCTGCTGCCATTTATTTTCGGAAGAGTGCTCGACAGCTTCCAGGACGGCTATCGGTATGGATTTATGATCCCGGTTGTTTTTTCATTGATCGGGTTGATTGGTGCAGCATTAATTAAGGATAAGGCCCATGAAAGAGAGAAACCAGCTGGAATGGCGGTTTAAATAAAATGTATGCCTGGTTATCCAAAGCGGATACCAGGCATCTTTTTATTGATCCTGTGCCATTTCCTTCCGATTAGGTGCAAGCGGCGGCTGCTCCAACCATTTGTATTTCACCATCAGTTTAAACCACTCTTTCGTAACCATTAGATTTTTTAAAATGGTGCTTTCATAAACAGCAACCAGATCGGTTCGCATTGCTGAGGCCAGACCAGTACCATGATACGCCTGGGCAGCCTGAAACAGGAAACCAATATGATAGAGCATTAACTTATCGGAAAAAGGTGTTTCCGTTGAGGTTGTGATTTCTGTCTCCCATGATTTCGGAACTGGCAAATTATCCGCATGCATGATTTTCGAAAGTTTTTGAATTTGCCCATCTGCTGTCTCCTGGGAATCCTGCAAAAACTTCCTTACTTCCTTGGTTTGCGCTACTTGGCTAAATGCAATGGAAAGAGTTTTGGCCATAATACTTTTTTTCATATTAAAAGAAATACTGATAATTTCTGTTGCTGCCAACCTTCTGCCTTTACCAAAAATTCCATCGGTAAAATCAGTACTCTCAATAAATTCAGGGGCTGCTTCAGGATAAAACAGCGGATCTCTCTGGAAACTTCCTTTTTCAAGGAGCAGATCAATTGTTTGGTGATACATCTTTTTTGCATCATTATCACATTTATCATAAAAATAACGTAAATCTTTTCGAACGGAGACAGCCAATGAAGTACTATGTCCCAGTAAGCCATGCAGGGTCATAATATGTAAATAATTCAAACAGAAAATATCAGTAAAAAGTCTAGGTGCACCTTTTACTAGATCTGCCTCAGAAAATCCGATGGGGATTGGAAAACCTTCGCTTTTAAAAAACCTTATTAGTTGATCTTTTTGTTTAGCAAAAGTCTTTATAGCAACATCAAAAATTTGTTTAATTGCATCGTCTTCAATAATGGAGTACATATAACGGTTCACAGTATCTGTCATAGTCCCATTCATATACTCACCCCATAGAGTGCCGACTTCGGAGGATGTCAGTTTTAAATCTTCCTTACTCATTTTATCACCTCAAATTACAGTATTTCCTAATTTTCTCTGGTGTATGAAACTTAAATAAAAGGATTTTGACGTTAAAAATTGAATTAAAATGTTGAGGCAAATACATTTTGTCTATCCTATATGAAAACGTAAAATATTTTGTAAAGGAGTTTTTCACCTTGCTGGCTTTAATTGATAAAACTAAAAACGGCTATACAGCCACATTTGTACGAAATCTGGATCATCCAAGGGAAAAAGTGTGGGCGATGCTGACCGATAATAACCAGTTGAAAAAATGGTTCCCAGAGCTTCGAGTAGACGAACTTAAGAAAGGTGGATCGTTCAAGTTTGATATGGGGGATGGCAGCTTTGAAGAGATGGAGATTTTGGGGCTTGAACAGTTAGCTATCCTCGAATACACATGGGGCAAGGATATTGTCCGTTTTGAATTGGATGATGAAAACAGCAATACTCAATTAAAGCTGATCGAAAAAATAAGTGAAATAACCGGCCATACGCCAAGGGATCTTGCCGGCTGGCATGTATGCCTTGATGTGATTGGCCGATTGCTCGATGGTCAAAGTATTGGCACTCGTAAGGAAGAATGGGAAAAGTGGTATGAGGAATATAAAATAGCTGTAAATTTTGTACAAAAATAGATGGAGCCCTGAATGGGGCTTTTTTTATTACAATTAACCCAGTCCTCAGATAGGCATTTCGACGACAAACTTATAAAAATAAGCTAGCTTAAAGACATTTATTAGCTATGAGAAGCCATTTACCGAATATGAACGTTTGTCAAAATAAGAATTTTCAGAATAAATAGTTGAATATTTTTCAAGATTGTTTATACTTAAGTTGTAATATACCGACCGGTTAGTTAGTAAAGGGGGTGACACAAGCTTGAATTTTTCTTATTCATCCAAGGTACAAGAGCTGCAACAAAAACTTAATGGGTTTATGGAAGAAAATATATATCCTAATGAGTCATTGTTTGAGCAGCAGCTGAATGAACAAACGGATCGCTGGAGTGCGATTCCGGCGGTTATGGAGGAGCTCAAGCTCAAAGCCAAAGAAGCTGGATTATGGAATTTGTTTTTGCCTGAAAGTGAGTATGGAGCAGGCCTTACGAATGTGGAGTATGCTCCATTGTGTGAAATCATGGGCCGCTCGATGATTGCCCCGGAGGTTTTCAACTGCAATGCTCCAGACACCGGCAATATGGAAGTACTGGTCCGCTATGGAACTGAACAGCAAAAGCAAAGCTGGCTGAATCTACTTTTGGATGGGGAGATTCGTTCCTGTTTTTCGATGACTGAGCCGGACGTTGCTTCATCAGATGCCACGAATATCGAAGCTTGCATTAAAAGGGACGGTGATGAATACATTATTAATGGACGGAAGTGGTGGTCGTCAGGTGCGGGAGATCCAAGATGCAAGATTGCTATTGTTATGGGAAAAACAGATCCATCCGCAAACCGGCTTGAGCAGCAATCTATGATTCTGGTACCGCTTAATACCCCTGGTGTCAAAATTGAACGGATGCTTCCGGTGTTTGGCTATGACCATGCCCCGCATGGACATGCCGAAATTACATACGATAATGTCAGGGTTCCTGCTGAAAATATTATTTGGGGTGAAGGAAAGGGATTTGCCATTGCACAAGGCAGGCTAGGGCCAGGCCGAATCCATCATTGCATGCGTCTGATTGGGGCTGCCGAGCGCGCGCTTGAAGAATTATGTAAGCGTGTACAAAATCGAGTCGCCTTCGGAAAACCTTTATCTTGCCAGGGCGTGATCCGAGAATGGATTGCCGATTCCCGCATTGAAATCGAACAGGCAAGGCTTTTAACATTAAAAGCTGCCCATATGATGGATACGGCCGGCAACAAAGTGGCCAAAACCGAGATTGCCATGATTAAGGTGGTTGCTCCAAGCATGGCCTTGAAGGTCATCGACCGGGCGATCCAGGCATTTGGAGCAGCAGGCGTTTCGAATGATTTTCCACTTGCAGCGCTGTGGGCGAACGCAAGAACATTGAGATTGGCTGACGGTCCTGATGAGGTTCACCGTGCACAGGTTGCCAAGCTGGAATTAAGGAAATATCAATCATAGATAGCTATTTTAATAGAAACGGAGGAATGAAATATGAAGGTCCTGGACTTATTTGATTTAACCGGAAAAACTGCACTCATTACAGGAGGGGGCCGCGGGCTTGGCGCCCAAATTGCTGAAGGCTTTGCTGAAGCGGGTGCCAATGTAGTGCTGTGTTCAAGAAAGGTGGAAGCCTGCCAGGAAACAGCTGATAAGCTTTCCAGCCTCGGGGTAAAGACACTTGCTCTTAAGTGCGACATCAGCAACTCTGATGATATTCAAAAAGTGGTGGAAGAAACCCTAAAACAGTTCGGTTCAATCGATATTCTCGTCAATAACAGCGGTGCAACCTGGGGTGCCCCAGCAGAAGAGATGCCTCTTGACGCCTGGAATAAAGTGATCAACGTGAATGTGACAGGAACCTTTTTAATGAGCCAGGCTGTTGGTAAAGTCATGATCGAACAAAAATCAGGCAAGATTATCAATATTGCCTCTGTTGCCGGACTGGGCGGGACGGATCCAAGAGTAATGGACACAATTGGCTACAACACAAGCAAAGGTGCTGTCATAACCATGACTAAGGATCTTGCTGTAAAATGGGGGCGCCATCATATAAACGTTAATGCGATTGCACCAGGCTTTTTCCCGACGAAAATGTCAAAAGTGATCATAGAGCACGGAAAAAATCCTATTTTGGAAGCAACCCCTCTTCGCAGGTTTGGTTCTGATGATGATCTGAAAGGAGCCGCTCTATTCCTGGCTTCCAATGCCTCAAACTATGTAACCGGCGATGTCCTGATTATCGATGGCGGAACACATGCTATGTAAAAAAGCAGGGTTCTATTTAGCAAACTGAATTAAAAACTCCCAGGGAAATGAGCAAGAATGATTGGCCAAAAGATTGCAAAATATGGAGGGATTTTTAATGAGTGCGAAAAAAGCCTGGCTTGCCCACTATCCTGAATCAATTGCAACCGAAGTGAATATTCCAAGTAAATCAATGCCGGAGATACTGCAGGAAGTCACAGCGATGTATCCGCATAACATTGCTCTATCCTTTTATGGAAGGAAAATGACCTACGGGGAGCTGCAAAAAGCTGTTTACGGTTTTGCTGCATCTCTTCAAAAGAACGGGGTCCAGAAGGGTGACCGTGTCGCCATCATGCTGCCAAACTGTCCGCAATACGTGATTGCCTATTACGGCGCCCTGGCTGCGGGCGCTATCGTTACACAGGTAAACCCAATGCTGGTGGAGCGGGAAATCGAACATATTTTGAATGATTCAGGTGCCGAAGCCCTTGTCGTTTTTGATGCATTATATCCACGTGTTAAAAGCGTTCAAGGTAATACAAAGATGAAAAATCTAATTGTTGTCAGCCTCCAGCCAACGGAATCCGAATTCTCACCGGACAAGAAATTTGATGCCTTTTTACAGGAAGGAAAAGGGCAATTTTCACCGGTAAATATCGAACCGGAGCATGATATCGCAGTCCTTCAATATACAGGCGGAACCACAGGCCGGTCCAAAGGAGCCATGCTCACACACCGCAATATTTTGGCCAATGTCATTCAGTCATATGAATTTTTTAAAGAAAGAACAAAAATAGGCCAGGAAAAATACTTAACTGTCATCCCATTGTTTCATGTATTCGGAATGACTGCCTGCATGAACTTTGCTATTTATACAGCAAACGAATCGATCCTTTTGCCACGTTTTGATTTGGAGGAAGTGTTGAATACAATCAAAAATGAACAGCCGACCGTTTTTCCGGGTGTGCCGACCATGTATGTGGCGATTACCAATCATCCTCGTGCAGAGGAATATGGCATCGACAGCATTGAAACTTGCAACAGCGGCAGTGCTCCCATGCCTGTCGAGCTGCTGCGTGATTTCGAACGGAAAACAGGCGCCAAAATTCTTGAAGGCTATGGTCTATCTGAAGCTTCGCCTGTTACCCATTGCAATCCGCCTTTTTCAGAAAGAAAGCCAGGAAGCGTAGGAATCGGGTATCCATCAACAGAGTATAAAGTAGTTGATTTGGCAACCGGATCGAAAGAGGTGCCGGCTGGTGAGTTAGGGGAAGTCATTATCAAAGGTCCACAGATTATGAAGGGATACTGGAACATGCCGGAGGAAACTGCCAACACATTAAGGGACGGCTGGCTTTATACCGGTGATATTGCACGCATGGATGAGGACGGCTTCCTCTATATTGTTGATCGGAAAAAAGATCTGATCATTGCAAGCGGATATAATATTTATCCGCGTGATATTGAAGAGGTTTTATATGAACACCCTGCTGTCCAGGAGGCTGTTGTCATTGGTGTGCCGGATGCTTACCGCGGTGAAACCGTAAAGGCAGTACTTGTTTTAAAAGCTGGCAAAACAGCGTCGGAAGAAGACATCATCTCCTACTGTAAACAGAACTTGGCTGCGTACAAGGTTCCGGCCGTAGTCGATTTCCGCGATGAGCTTCCGAAGACCAATGTCGGGAAAATCCTGAGAAGGGCTTTACGGGAAGAACTCCGGAAAAACTAGTATTTATGATATAATTCTGTCGATATTTTCTTACAGAAGCGGGGACTAACATTGAAAGAAAAAATTACTGAAAAGAGTATCCAGCTATTTGATCAAAAGGGCTTTAGCGAGACATCGATTCAGGATATTGTCGACAGCATCGGTGTGACGAAAGGTACGTTTTATTATTATTTTTCAAGCAAGGAAGAGCTCCTGATGGATATCCACCTTCGCTATATTGATGATTTGCTGGCAAACCAGGAGGAAATCTTAAAGGATGAGTCGCAGACCAGTAAAAACAAACTATTTGCGATTGTCCATATGCTAATCAGCAATATTAAAACACAGGGAGCCAGCGCGAAGGTGTTTTTCCGGGAGATGCGTAATCTTAGTGACGAAAGGCTTTCGGAAATCATCCCTAAAAGGGACCAATTCAGGCTTAACATCGAAAAACTGCTTGAAAAAGGAAAGCAAAGCGGTGAGTTCCGTGCCGATTTAAAAACGCCCATTGTTACGTTTGGCATTTTAGGCGTCGCGAACTGGAGTTACCAATGGTTCGATCCGGAAGGCAAGGTTTCTGATCAGGAAGTGGCAAAAATTTTTACAGAAATGATTTTAAAAGGGATTGAAATGTAAACATTTAAAGTTCGGACAGCTGAAATTGCATACCGAAAAGGCGATATCCGCGAAAATTTCAATATAATCGCGAAATTCTCGTTCTATCCCCGAAATTTTTCAAATAACCGCGAAAATCCGATTATATCCGCGAAATATTGAATTTAACCGCTAATTGGATTTATCAGCAAAAAATATCTAGAGAGAGGATGAGCTTTAAACTCTCTCACTCAAAACATACCAACTGGTCAGTATAAGGAGGAGAAAATATGAATGCAAACGATGTAAAGCAAATTACGGTTATTGGTTCTGGTCAAATGGGCCATCAAATCGGAATGCTATTTGCACTGGGCGGTTATGAAACAATTATCCAGGACGTAAATGAGGCTGCACTGAAAGATGCTGAGTCTAAGCTTCAGGCTATTATGGATAAATGGGTTGCAAAAGGGAAGCTTTCTCAAGACGGGAAACAAGCCGCATTTAGCAGACTGCGTTTTTCACAAAGCCTCGAGGAAAGTGTTAAACACTCCGACTTGATCCTTGAAGCCGTAACCGAAAGGCTTGATGTTAAAAAAGACGTGTTCAGCAAGCTTGAACAATATGCCCCTTCACATGCCATTTTCGCCACCAACAGTTCTACGATTGTTAATAGTTTAATAGCTGACGTAACAAACCGTCCTGACAAAGTCGTCAACATGCATTTCTTTTTCCCGCCGCTCTTGATGGACTGTGTGGAAGTGGTTATGAGTGAGGAGTCGTCTGAAGAAACAGCACAGATTGCGATGGATGTTTGCAAGCAAATTAACCGGACATCAGTGCTGTTGAAAAAAGAGATTTCCGGGTTTGTCGCAAACCGGATCTTGGGGGCATTGCAGAAAGAGGCTGTCGCTCTATATGAACAAGGGATCGCAGATTATAAAGATATTGATATTATTTGCCGAAAAGCGCTAAACCACCCGATTGGCCCTTTTGAGCTGATGGATTTGTCAGGGCTTGATGTAGCTTATTATGTTATGGATCAGCGTTACCGCGAGACTGGCGACCCGGACGATAAACCGTTCGCTTGTGTAGCGGAGAAAGTAGAGAAGGGCGAGCTTGGAAGGAAGACAGGCAAGGGATGGTATGAATACAACACACAAAAGGTGAAGAGTTAAGAGGGAGACAACATGCATGAACTTCAAATAAACGTCCGGTTTGGGGAGACGGATGCACTTGGGCATATCAATAATACGAGTTATTTTATTTACCTGGAAGAAGCACGTGTAAAGTATTTTGAAACGCTCGGCTACAGCATGGACGTCAAAAAATGGCATTTCATTCTCGCCTCCACCAAGTGCGATTTTTTAAGCCAGGGGTATTTTAATCAAATCCTTACGGTTAAAACCTGGGTATCCAGGATAGGAAGCAAAAGCTTTCAGCTGGATCATGAAATTGTCTGCTCCCGGACAAACGATCTGATAGCCAGAGGGCATGCGATTGTCGTTTATTTTGATTTTGACAAACAGGAAAGTGCCGTCATTCCGGATTTGCTTCGGGAAGGATTGAGTGAATGAATCCTAGAATAATATAACTGAATTTTCGTATTAAAAAGGAGGAACACTATGCCGCGGCAAATAAGCCAGGAAACCATTCCTGTAAGAAAAGGAGAGCAAATAAGCGAAGCTCTATTGGAAGGATATTTGCGAGATCATATTAGTGGCCTCCCAAGTGATCCTTTGGAAATTCTACAGTTTTCGGCAGGACATTCCAATTTGACGTACCAGTTAAAAATAGGAGAGTGGGAAGCTGTTCTAAGGAGGCCGCCTCTTGGGCCGGTAGCTCCGAAAGCTCATGATATGGAACGTGAATATCGAGTCATTTCAGAGATCCACCCATTTTTCAAACAAGCGCCAAAACCGCTCCTGTTTTCTGATCATGAGGAGATGATCGGCAGTCCATTTTTTATTATGGAAAGAAAGCATGGCATTATGTTGGATACTGCTTTTCCAGAATGGTTTACACCTACAGAAGTAATATGCCGGCAGATATCGGAGACGATGGTCGATAAACTGGCTGAGCTGCATTCGATTGACTACAAAAAAACCGGTTTAACCGAAATCAGCAATCCAGACGGTTTTATGGAAAGGCAGGTGTATGGCTGGATCGGGCGTTATGAGCAGGCGAAAACGGACGACGTATACGAAGCAGAAACGTTGAAAAAATGGCTGACAGAAAATATTCCTGTAAGCGGGGAACCAGCCATCATCCATTATGATTACAAATTGAACAATGCGATGTTCAGCGACGATCTGCAGGAAATGGCCGGGCTGTTTGATTGGGAGATGACAACGGTTGGCGACCCGCTGGCAGACCTTGGGGCAGGGATGAGCTATTGGATACAGGATGATGATCCTGACTTGCTGAAATATGGCTTGGGCAAACCGCCAGTTACAGTCCAAAAAGGGTTTTACACCCGCCAGGAGTTTATTGAAGCATACGCCAGAAAAACAGGCCGTGATGTAAGCAATATAAACTTTTACTTAACCTTTGCCTACTTTAAGCTTGCTGTCATCTGCCAGCAAATCTATTACCGATATAAAAAAGGCCAAACAAATGATGCGCGTTTTTCGCAATTTAACCAATTCGTGAAAGTGCTTCTAAAGCATGGAGTACAAGTTGCGAATGAAAACAACTAATATGAGGAAAGCGCATGTGGTTTTGAAGAAAGAAGATATTTCTCAAGAAAAAATGAGAGTTGGCGACAAAACGGTGGTGGTGCTGGATGTGCTGCTGGCAACCACCACGATCACATCCGCCCTTGCAGATGGAGCGACTGAAGTTATTCCTGTAATGGATGTGACTGAAGGAATGAATGTGGCTTCCGGCATGGATCCGGATACTTGTGTACTGGCTGGCGAGATTCATGCCAGACCAATTGATGGGTTTGTGTACCCGAGCCCCAGCCATATTCGCAGTGTGATAAAAAATAAGAAGCTAGTACTCTCGACTACTAATGGAACAGTTGCTTTGCGAAAATCGGAAGGAGCCTTACGTGTTTATATAGGCTGCCTTTTAAATAACCCAGCTGTTGCAAAGACCATTCGAGATGAAAGTTTGGCCGAGACCATCCTCATCGTCTGTTCCGGAAATTCAGGAGATTTAAGTCTTGAAGACTTTTACGGAGCCGGGCATTTTCTTGATTGTTTAGTACAGAAAGATGAGTGGGAGCTGACGGATTCCGCTAAAGCTGCCCTTCAATTTTACCGCGGAGCACAGGGAAGCGTCTATGAACTATTATCTGAGTCAAGGGTAGGGCAGCTATTCTGTGAAAATGGGTTTTTGGAAGAATTAAAATTTGCTGCAGGAGTTGGGACGACCTCCATTGTGCCTGTACTGAAGAATGGCATAGTAGTGATCCATCAGCCTGTAAGCATGAATAAAGGAAGTGACCTTTTTTATGGAAAAAGTGAACACAGCCAATAAAGGAGCCAGTTTTTTATTCTCCACGCTGGACCCGGAAACTCTTTTTACTCCAGAGGAACTTACTGATGAGCATGTTATGATCGGAAGAACGGCGAAGCAATTTGTTGAAAAAAATGTGCTGCCGGAAAAGGAACGGATTGAAAACCAGGATTTTGATCTGGTTACGGATTTACTTAGAAAAGCTGGGGATTTGGGCTTGCTTGCTCATAGCATTCCTGAAGCATACGGCGGACTGGGCCTTGATAAAATCAGCAAGGGAATCGTCGGCGAGAACATTGCGTCATCAGGCGGCTACGGGGTGGCGCATTCCAACCATACTTGTATTGCTACGCTGCCGATTACTTATTTCGGAACGCCGGAGCAAAAAGAAAAATATTTGCCGAAGCTAGCGTCAGGCGAATATATCGGGGCTTATTGCCTGACTGAACCTAACGCCGGTTCTGATGCTCTTTCCTCGCAAACAACGGCTGTATTGAATAAGGAAGGCACACATTACATTTTAAACGGAACAAAGATCTACATTACGAATGCTATTTTTTCAGATACCTTTATTGTTTATGCCAAGGTGGATGGCCAGCATTTTACTGCGTTTATAGTGGAGCGGAATACACCTGGATTATCTTTTGGGCCTGAAGAAAATAAGATGGGGATCAAAGGTTCTTCCACCCGGTCAGTTATATTTGAAGATTGTCCTGTACCTTCTGAAAACTTGCTGGGCGAAGTGGGCAAAGGTCATGTGATTGCCCTTAACGTATTGAATCTGGGGCGATTTAATTTAGGTTCAGCCTGTATGGGGGCGTCAAAATCTGGCTTAAAAAAATCACTGCAATTCACACAGGAAAGAAAGCAATTCGGAATAAATATAGCTGATTTCCCGGCAACAAAGGAAAAGATTGCTAAGATGGCAGCCCGAATATATGCGGCCGAATCAATGCAATATCGGGCTTCCAGTTTGCTGGAAGACTCTCTGGGCGATTTATACACTTCCTTCGATATAAAGCTGATCGGAAAAAGAATGAGCGAATTCGCTACAGAATGTGCTATCTGTAAAGTATTTGGTTCTGAAACGCTGGATTATGTAGCAGATGAAACACTGCAGCTGCATGGCGGAGCCGGTTTTATCAAGGAATATGGTGTTGAACAAATGTACCGTGATTCACGTATTAACCGCATCTTTGAAGGAACCAATGAGATTAATCGATTGCTGATCCCGACCCATCTTTTCAGAAAAGCAATGAAGGGCGAAATCAACCTGGCAGCAAGAGTTGAAGAAGCGATCGTTCAGTTAAGCAAACCGGAAAAAGGCGGAGAGGCCATTTTTGAAAAAGAAAAAGCAGCCATCGATACGATGAGGAATCTATTCTTATTGAATGCCGGACTGGCATATGAAGCATTTGGCAGCTCCCTCGTTCATGAACAGGAAACACTCATGAAGCTCGCTGACCTGGCAATTGCCTTATTTGCAGCGGAATCTGCTGTATACCGGACTTATAAAGCGATTCAGAAAAATGGTGAAGAAAAAGAAGAATTGAAGATTCATTTAACCAGGACTTATCTTGAGGGCGCCTTCTGGGATGCAGAACGCCTTTGCCGCCAATTGGTCACAGAACTAACGTCTGAGGAAAAGAGGGAACAGCTGTTGGGATTGGTCATTCGTGAATGCAGCCGTTTTAGCTCTTTTGGGAAGGGAATTGCTAGAAATAGAAGCATTGCGGAGAAGTTTTATGACCGTGCAGAGTATATTTGCTAGTTTTACAGTAGAAAAAATCAAAAAAATCAATTTGAAATCATGTTTATATGCGTTAATTCTTTTTATCCGCGAAAAAATGGTTAAATCTACGAAAATCTAATATTAACCGCGAAACGAGTTTTCGCAGCCATTTTACAAAAGGAGTGTTCACATATGAAAGCCATTCAGCTAAATGAGTACGGAGGACCGGAAGTTCTTAACGTCATAGAAAAAGAGAAACCAGTACCTGCGGGGCATGAAGTCTTAATCGAAGTCCATGCGATTGGCGTGAATTTTGCCGATACAGCCAGAAGGGAAGGACAATATGTGGTTCCGACCCCGCTTCCATTTATACCGGGAGCCGAAGTGGCGGGCGTTGTCGTAGCAGCTGGTGAAAAAGCGAGCATCACGCCTGGAACAAGAGTCGTTACGTTAATCGAATCCGGCGGTTATTCGGAATATGTGACAGCGGACGAAAGAGGGCTGATTCCTCTCCCGGAAGGTTTAGATTTCAAGCTTGCAGCTGCACTTCCGCTTCAGGGCCTGAGTGCTTATCATATTTTAAAAACGATGGGCAGGCTTGAAAAAGGAGAGAGTGTACTTGTGCATGCAGCTGCAGGAGGTGTAGGAACAATTGCGGTCCAGCTTGCCAAACTCTTTGGGGCAGGAAAAGTAATTGCCACTGCCAGCTCATATGAGAAGCTTCAGCTCGCAAAAGAGATGGGGGCAGATGTGCTTGTTAACTATTCGAAAGAAGGCTGGGAAAACGAAGTTCTCGAAGCTACTGGAGGAAGAGGTGTCAATGTTGCACTCGAAATGGCCGGCGGAGAGATTTTTAATAAAACATTAAAGTGCCTTGCCACTTTTGGCCGTCTTGTCATTTACGGTGTGGCAAGCGGAGAGCAAAGCAGGTTTTATCCCTCATCCTTAATGGCAAGAAACCAGTCCGTTATTGGCTTCTTCCTTCCGCAAATTATGAGAAAACCTGAACTCCTGCAGCCGAGCATGAAGGAATTGATGACGTATGTGGCTGAAGGGAAACTAAAGCTTACAATCGGAGAAGTTCACCCGCTGGAGGATGCCGCAAAGGTTCACACACTCTTGCAGTCCCGAAAAACAAAGGGGAAACTGATCCTGGAACCAACAAGGTAATATGAAGCCTGCCATCCGCAAATGGCGGGCTCCTTTATTTTTCCATTGGCTCTGTTAAAGCTTATTGTTGTTTTTTAGGACCCTGTTGATTGGAGCGGAAGGCACTAATCCCGCGAAAATGCATTCGCATTTCCTTCGTGCGGTGTTTATACAAGGAAGCTTATTCAAAGTCCTGCGGGAGTGCGGATCAAAGGGAGACCCCACAGGAGCAAAGCGACGAGGTGCGTCGGACCGCCCGCGGAAAGGGAGTGCCTCGTGCTGCAATCAACAGGCAAATTTAACAGAGCCTTTCCATTAAAACTTACAGGAATACAGGCCTATAAAATAGAAATCTATTAAGAGCATTCAATGAGGAGGATAAGAATTGGAAAATAAAAAGGTACTGTTAACCATCGAAAATAATGTAGGGATTGTTACATTAAACCGTCCGGAAGCTGGCAATGGCATTGATTTGCAGCTTTCAAAGGAATTGCTGGACACGGCTATTATCTGCTCGGAAAATGAGGATATCCGATCGGTTATTATTACTGGAGCCGGCAATAAGTTCTCAGTTGGCGGCGATTTAAAGAGTTTTTCGAGCGAGGGTGAAGAAATTTCCGCTCATTTAAAAATGGTAACCGCTTATTTGCATGGGGCTGTTTCGCATTTTGCCAGAATGAACAAGCCTTTTATTGGGGCGGTAAATGGTGTGGCTGCTGGTGCAGGTATGAGCCTGGCCCTCTCCTGCGATCTTGTTTATGCGGCTGAAAGTTCAAAATTCGTTATGGCTTATAATAAAATCGGATTAACTCCAGATGGCTCAGGCAGCTACTTTTTACCGAGAGTAGTTGGCATGAAGCGGGCACTTGAGCTGATGTATACAAACCGAATGTTAAATGCGAAAGAAGCTGAAGAGTGGGGGATTGTCAATCAAGTCCTTCCTGAAGAAGAACTGATGCCGGCTGTCATCAACTTGGCTGAAAATCTCGCAAAAGGGCCAATGAATGCTTTTGGAGCCACAAAAAAGTTATTCTACCACTCTATGCAGGAAACGCTTGAATCCCAAATGGCGATCGAAACTGAATTTCTTGCGGATAGGGCAAATAGTGCAGAAGGAAAAGAAGGGATATCGGCATTTTTAGGAAAAAGGGAAGCTAGATTTTTAGATTAAATAAACGAAAACAGCCTAGGCTTTATTTGCCTAGGCTATTTTTTTCCCCTATTGACCTGAAAAAAATCTAATGTTACCATTAGGTCACATAAAATATGTTACTATTTTGTCACATGTAAAGAATTCCAAAAGCGAAAGGATACTTAGTTATGGAAGATGAGCTTTCAGCATTATTTAAAGCACTCGGACATCCAATACGCAGAAAGATTCTTGATATTCTTCGCCATTCACCCCGTACGACAGGAGAGCTGGATGAATGTTTTCCTGAAGTTTCGAGGTACGCAATCATGAAACATTTATCTGCTTTACAGGAAGGCAATTTGGTGGTTGTCCGCAGGAAGGGAAGGTACAGACTTAACTTTCTGAATGCTGTACCACTACAGGAAATGCATAACCGCTGGGTGGGAAAGTACATGGAATCATCAGCCTCAACTTTGCTTAATTTAAAATTAGCGGCTGAACAATTAGGAGGAGATAAAGAAATGGCTCTTACAGATCAAGCAAAGGTATTTCAAATTGAACAAGAAGTAATCATTAACGCACCTCGTCATCAGGTTTTTAAAGCTTTAACCGAAAATGCAGGGGACTGGTGGGAATTTCGTTTAGCTCCAAAGGGAACAGAATCAAATTTTTCATTTGACCCTGTGCCTGGTGGCCTTTTTGTGGAAAAGTGGGGAGAAAATGAAGGTGCCGTCTGGGGAAATGTTTATTATGTGAATGCGCCTGAAGAAATCAGGATGCATGGCCATCTTGGAATGCAGGGTGCTGTGCAAAGCGCATATACTTATCGGCTAAAAGAAAAAGATGGTGTTACAACTCTTCAGCTCTCTCATACTGCGTCGGGTATTATAGAGGATCATTGGGAAAAGGAACACACAGAAGGCTGGAAATATCTTTTGGGAACCCTCCTGAAAAATTACTTGGAACAACCTAACGATTCAATTTAAAGGTGGAGGAAAAGTATGGTTGATGTAGTGACAAATAAGAATATCCGTGCTCCTCTTGAAAGAGTGGCGGATTATACTGCAAACCCAGACAATGCTCCTGAATGGTACGTAAATATTCAATCAGCAGAGTGGAAAACAAAGAAGCCCTTGAGTGTAGGTTCCCAAATTGCTTTTAAGGCTCAATTTCTGGGGAGAGAATTAGCCTATGTATATGAAATAGTGGAATATATCGCTGGGGAAAAAATGATCATGAGAACGGCACAAGGACCCTTTCCTATGGAAACAACCTACACATGGGAAGCCGTTGACGAAAACACCACACAGATGACCCTACGCAATAGGGGAAACCCCACTGGTTTTTCAAAATTGGTTGCCCCGATAATGTCTGCCATGATGAGAAAAGCAAACATGAAGGATCTGGATAAACTAAAAAATATTTTAGAGAAAAATTAATAAATAAAAGCTATAGAATGGCGGATCTGACTATCAAAGGCATATCCGCCTTTTTAGTTTGGCTGTTTTCGTAAAGTTTGTTGCTTTTTGAAGGCAAACTTAGTTTAACAAACTGAGTTGATTGTAGTGGAGGGCACTTGATCCTCGAAAATGCATCCGCATTTTCTTACGACGAGGTGTTTATTCAAGGATGATTATTCAATGTCCTGCGGGAAATGAAGGAAGTGTGAGACCCCACAGGCGAAGCCGAGGAGGCTCACATTGCTCCCCGTTGTTCGCTGAGTGCACGCAAGGTAATCAACGGGAAAAATTGATAAGCAAAAACAACAATCTATGAGAAAACATCCTTTAGTTTAAAGCTTATTTTTTAAAAATTCACTATTTTGTATTATAATTGATTTATGCTTTTTTATGAATAAAATTAAATGGAGGAAAACAATATGGACCTTAACCTAAAAAATAAAAACGCCCTTGTCATTGCATCAAGTCAGGGCCTTGGAAAAGCAGTGGCTGCTCAATTGGCAAAAGAAGGCGCACGCGTAATGATTACAAGCCGGGATGAAGGGAAATTGCAGTCCGTGCAAACGGAATTCCGTGAAAATGGCATAGAAGTTGAATATTTTAGAGCGGATATTACCAATCCAGAAGATATTAAACAACTAATCAAGCATACAAGTGAAACACTTGGGGGAATTGATATTCTTGTCAATAACGCAGGCGGCCCTCCTGGCGGGACATTTGAAACCTTTACAGACGAAGATTGGGAAAAGGCCTTTCAATTAAATCTGTTAAGTTACGTAAGACTCATTCGTGAAGCACTTTCTGATCTGAAGAAAAATGGCGGCAGAATCATTAATATTGCATCTTCATCCATTAAGCAGCCGATCCCGGGCCTTCTTTTATCCAATACATTCCGTTTAGGGATCGTTGGCATGACAAAAACGCTGTCAGAGGAGCTGGCACCTTATCATATTTTGATTAATACCGTAGCTCCTGGCCGCATTGCGACAGACAGGGTTGATTATCTGGATCAGCACAATGCCGATAAACAGAACGTCTCCAAGGAAGAAATTGTGGAAAGAGCAAAAAGCATGATTCCATTGCGAAGATACGGAACTCCGGAAGAGTTTGCAAATGTGGTTACCTTCCTTGCCTCCGATGCGAGCAGCTATGTAACCGGAAGCTCCATTCTCGTGGATGGCGGCATGGTGAAGGCTTTATAACTTTTTACATAAAAAAGACGATGTCCCTGTGAAAAAGGAAAATCGTCTTTCTTTTTAGCCTCGTTTAGTTACCAGAATTCCTATATATAGAAGGATCGAAATTAGAACCGAGCCTCCAGCTGTCAGGTAAATCGTACTGTAGCCAAATAGGTGAGCAATTTGCCCGAAAACGATAGCCCCGATACCAACACCAAGGTCAAAAAAGGAGAAAAAGGTGGCATTTGCCATGCCCCGGCGATTGGCTGGGGCTTCTTTTACAGACCAGGCCTGAAGTGCAGGCTGAACAGATCCGAATCCGAGTCCATAAAAAATGGCAGCTGTATACATAACATTGCTGTTTGGCAGCCAGGCCAGGAGGACCATGGCTGCTAAAATTAAAACAGCGCCCGGGATAAATACCGCTTGATGCCCTCTTTGGTCATATAATCTCCCTGCAAATGTCCGGGAAACCATTAGTGCAATGGCAAATAAAAGAAAGTACCAGTGTATTCCGCCTATTCCCTTTTGAGCCGAGTAGATCGGAAGGAAAGAAGCGATACCGCCAAAGGACACCGTGATAAAAAATAAAAGAAGGGATGGTTTTAAAGCGCCTTTTTCATATATATCCCATCTCTTCATGGGTACAGCCTGCTTTTCAACTTGTTTATATTGTATTCTTGAAGATAGCAAAAGGGCTGCCATTCCTAAGAGTGCACAAAATAAAAATAAGAGCTTAAAAGAAATAATCCCAGTTAAAGCGAGTCCCAGGGTTGGACCAAATGCAAGTGCAATATTTCCGGAAAGCCCAAAATAGCCCATTCCTTCCCCGCGCCGTTTGGCAGGGATCAAATCAGTGGCAATCGTGCCTGAAGCAGTTGTCGAAAAGCCCCAGCCAAATCCTTGGACAACTCTTAGAATAAATAAGAAAAGCAAACTGTTTACAAAGCCGAAAGATCCTACCGACACAACGAAAATAGCCAAACCAATTAAATAGACAAAGCGCCTGCCCTTTGACTCCAGGGCATGACCTGCATAAGGGCGCAATAGAAGTGCTGAAAAAGTAAAGATTCCTACCACAATACCAATCATTTGATCATTTCCGCCCAATTTTTCAACGAACAGGGGTATGGTTGGAAGTGTCATTTGAAATCCTAGAAATATAAAGAAATTGGACATCAGAATCAGCACAAAATCCCGAGACCATATTTTTTCGGAGCCCACTGTTTGCTTGGGTGTCCCCTTTGCTATTGACTGACTCATAATAAAAATCCTCCCAAAACCTTAGCAAACTATAATAAAATGATTAGGAAACCTAAATGTCTATCTATTATAAAGGAAACCATTTGGAAATTCTAATGAATGAATCTGTTTTAATAAAATACCCAGGTATTTGCGATTGAATCAAAAATCTCGCTTGGAGGATACATATGAAAATAAGAGAAAGAGGCGTTAAAATAGGCAAACAGAAGCCTGGCAAAAAAAATTGCATCACAGATATTGAGGGGGTCAGGGTAGGACATGTCACTTTGGATGATCCGCTCCAGGGAGAAGGCGAATATGCCTGCACCGGCGTAACCGCGATTTTGCCGCATGGCGGTAACCTGTTTCATGAAAAAGTGCCTGCAGCCAGCTATGTCATCAATGGCTTTGGAAAAACAACAGGTCTTGTACAGGTAGAAGAATTAGGTCTGCTTGAATCACCGATCATGCTGACCAACACATTTGGCGTTCCGGCGGTCACTCAGGGTACACTGAAATATATGCTAAAAAACAATCCTGAAATTGGGGAGACAACCGGAACCATCAATATTGTCGTTGGCGAGTGCAATGACGGGTATTTAAATTCCATTCGGGAATTGCCGGTTAAGCCTGAGCATGCCATCGAAGCAATTGAAAGTGCGAAAGAGGACATTGCTGTTGAAGGTGCAGTGGGGGCTGGTAAAGGGATGGTCTGCTTTGGCTATAAAGGTGGCGTTGGATCGGCATCACGCGTAATTAATGAGGAGAAAAAACCTGCAGAATACATAATCGGCTGCCTCGTTGTCACCAATTTTGGCAATAAAGACGATTTCCCATTTAGTAAATATGGGCTGTTTTCAGAGGATGTAAAAGAGGTTAATGAAACGCCAGATGGATCCATCATGATTGTCCTGGCTACAAACGCACCTGTCAGTGACAGGCAGCTAAAAAGACTGGCAAAGAGATGTGGAATTGGGCTCGGCCGGACGGGAAGCCACTTCAGCAATGGCAGCGGCGACATTGTCATTGCGTTTTCAACCGCCAATAAAGTTTCCCATCAAAGTAACCATATGATTGAAACTGCCCATTTTCTTAGAGATGATCATCCTATTATGAATCAGCTTTTTCAAGGTGCAGCTGAAGCAGCCGAAGAAGCCATCCTCAATTCGCTTTCACAGGCAGAGACAACGAAAGGGCGGAATGGACGGGTGGTTGCGGGGATGTTTAGTAAAAGGTAATAAGTAATTATAAGCAATCTTGCAATAATTGATCATGCAGCTGCTCAGGATGCAGTTTTTAAAGATGTATCAGAAGAATTTTTTCAGAGAATATTATAAAATATGCCCCTGAAAGCTATATCATTGTATTAAGTAACCCTGTCGATGCGATGACCTATGTTTGTTATAAAACAACAGGATTTCCAAAAAACCGCGTAATCGGTCAATCAGGTGTATTGGATACTGCCCGTTTTAATACGTTTGTTGCCCAAGAGTTAGGCGTCTCAATCGAAGATATCTCAGGATTTGTCCTGGGGGGCCATGGAGATGACATGGTTCCTTTAGTACGCTACTCTTATGCTGGAGGTATCCCGCTTGAAAAAATTCTTCCTGCTGAAAGAATCGAAGCAATTGTGGAAAGAACCAGAAAAGGCGGAGGAGAAATTGTTAATCTTCTTGGCCAGGGCAGTGCGTATTATGCACCTGCGGCCTCTATGGTACAGATGGCAGAAGCGATCCTGAAGGATAAAAAACGCATTTTGCCTTCGATTGCCTACCTCGAAGGAGAGTATGGCTACAGCAATATATATCTTGGTGTGCCTACCATCCTCGGCGGCAATGGAATTGAAAGTGTAATTGAAATTCCGCTGACAGCAGATGAAAAAGCTGCGCTCGATAAATCTGTTAAGTCCGTTCAAAATGTTATGGGCATACTCCAAACTGAATAGGTCAATAACTAGTCGAAAAAGCTGACTTGTAAGGAAGAGCAATTTTCTTTATAATTCAGCTTTTTTGTCTTTTAACTCTATATTGTTTAAACAACTTGCTATCTGGGTACATTGAAAATACAAGCTTAGCAGCTGCTAAACTAAATTTCAGAAAATTATGGTTTGAATTATCAGAAAACTTTTGTTATAATAGAAAAAAGGTCAAGGGGTTGATTTCAAATGGAAAAACGTCTACTTAACTCGCCGCAACAGTCTGAGGAAAATGTGTCACAGTTAGCAGAACAGGTCCTAAATCAAGCTCTTAAAGAATATCGTAAAGATAAGCTTCGCGAAAAAATTGATGAAGCTCTTACGGACCGAAACAAGGATGAATTTATCCGCCTAACAGATGAATTAAAAAAGATTTCGTAATTAGCCGACAATTTAATGTGTAAAAAGGCAGCCTGTTCGAAAGAATGGGGCTGCCTTTTGTTGTTTTAGGAAAATTATATAAACGAATCATAAAAACGCTCTATGACGTCCATTTTTCCATCTGGGTGAAGGTTTTCGTCTTCATGAACGCCCTATGACGACTTATTTCCACTGCATCGAAGGTTTTCGTCTTCAAAAACGCCCTATGACGACCTTATTTCCACTACATCGAAGGTTTTCGTCTTCATGAACGCTCTATGGCGACCAAATATCCATTCTATTGAAGGTTTTCGTCTTCATCAAAGCCTATGACACCCTTTTTTTCACTCCACCAAAAAGGAAAAGCATGGCAGATGAAAAAGTATGAACTAAAACACAGGATTTCACAGCAGTCATATGGAAATCAAAGAATAGTGTCTTCAGCTTTATTCCGTATTGAAGGCAAATAATTTTCGTTATCTGTATGCATTAATCACCCTATTAAAAAGTGAGTCAGAAGGAGGATTACCATGAGTCAAATAGATTCCAGAATTGTCATCTGCTTAAATAGCATCAGCTGGAAAAGAGACGGAAAAGAAATTTTACATAATGTTTCCTGGGAAGTGGAGAAGGGACAGCATTGGGCAGTTCTTGGTTTGAATGGATCGGGGAAAACCACTCTGCTTAAGATGATTACTGGATATGAGTGGCCAAATGGAGGACAGGTATCCGTGTTAGGGAATCTTTACGGGAAAACAAATATCCCTGAATTGAGAAGGTCGATAGGATGGGTAAGCACCTCTTTGGATGATAAATTTCAGTTCCGTCCTTCCGATACAGTCCTTGAGATTGTCTTGAGCGGCAAATTCGCTTCCATTGGTTTGTATGAGGACATTACTCAAAAGGATTTAGAGAAAGCCATTGAATTAATGGAGAGGTTTAATATCCGTCATGTGGAAAATCAAACATTGTCGTCCCTCTCGCAAGGCGAAAAAAGAAAAGCAATGATTGCCAGAGCTTTAATGGCATCCCCAAAATTATTGATATTGGATGAACCATGCAATGGTTTGGATATCTACTCCAGGGAAGAATTATTATCTTCAATTGAGAAGATGATGGCACAGCCAGAAGGTCCTACTGTCCTTTATGTAACCCATCATATTGAGGAAATTGTCCCTTCCATTTCTCATACACTTTTGATGAGGGAAGGAGAAGTGATTGCTCAGGGCAGCAAAAGGGCAACACTCACAGAACCTTTGCTGGAAGAGACCTTCAGAGTACCAGTTTCCTTAAATTGGGAAGATGGCCGCCCTTGGATCCGCGTCAACTCCATTCAGGAAACGTTAAAAACAGGCAATTAAAAAATTGAAGGAGGAGAAACCCTTGAAGATAAAATTGGCATACGGAAAGGAAGGGCTGCACGTCAACCTTCCTGACAACACAGCAGTTATTGAACCAGTACGTATTCCAGGATTGGCAAATGAAAAGGAAAAAGCCTTCGAGGCCATGCGAAATCCTATAGGAACCGGACCATTAAAAGAAATGGTTAAAGTAACAGATAAAGTCTCCATTGTCATAAGTGATTTGACCAGGCCAACACCAAATCACAAGCTTGTACCCTGGATAATGGAGGAATTAAATCACGTCCCCAAAGAACAGTTTGTCATTATTAATGGCACTGGCAGCCATCGCGATAATACTCGCGAAGAGCTCATCCAAATGCTCGGCGAAGAGGTGGTAAATAGCGTCCGCATCATTCATAACAATGCCTTTAATAAAAATACTCAAAGCTATTTGGGGACTACTTCATATGGGGCAGAGGTTTATTTGAACAAAGAGTATTGTGAAAGTGATATTAAAATTGTCACAGGATTTATAGAACCGCATTTTTTTGCCGGATTCAGCGGAGGGCCGAAGGGGATCATGCCTGGAATAGCCGGAATCGATACGATTATGCATTTTCACAATGCGAGGATGATTGGCGATAAAAACAGCACTTGGGGGAAAATTGAGGGGAACCCTATACAAGGTGAAGCAACAGAAGCCGCGTTAATGGCAAAACCGGATTTCATGTTGAATGTAACTTTAAACGGTGATAAGGAAATTACAAATTACTTTGCAGGGGATGTCATAAAAGCCCATAGGGCAGGCTGTGAATATGTCAGGGAACATTCGATGGTGGCTTGTGAAGAACCCTTCGATATTGTGATTACCAGTAACAGCGGATATCCTTTGGATCAAAATTTGTATCAAGCCGTAAAAGGGATGAGCGCTGCCCAAAAAATCGTGAAAAAAGGCGGAGCCATTATTTGTGCAGCTGAGTGCAGCGATGGACTCCCCAACCATGGCAACTATGCTGAAATTTTAACAATGAAACCAACACCTCAAGAGATTTTAGATATGATCGGTAATCCTGAGTTCTCCATATTTGATCAGTGGCAAGTGCAGAAGCAGGCGCTTATTCAAGTCTGGGCAGATGTCTATGTGTATTCCACCCTTTCTAATGAGGACATTGAAAATGCGATGTTCCTGCCAACAGACTCAATCGAGAAAACGGTTGAAGAACTAGTAGAAAAACAGGGGAAAAAGGTAAGGATTGCAGTCCTGCCTCTTGGGCCATTGACGATTCCTTATATAAAAGAGGGAGTTAGGAGTTAATGAACGTAAACTAACTGTCATGCCTAATCCTCTTAATGAGCCATATAGACATATATTCAACAAAGCGGCCTGCTCAAAAGATAGGCTGCTTTATTTTTAAGGCTGTTTTCGCAAACTTTGTTGCTTTTTAGTAGTAGTGAGGAGAGGTTGACTTCCGCTCCAGGATGCTCGCTTTCCGCGGGGCGGGCGGTGAGCCTCCTCGGCGCGCAGCACCTGTGGGGTCTCACCTTCCCGCTCCTCCCGCAGGAGTCTCGCACCTTACGCTCCAATCAACCAACCTTATTTATCTCACAGAACCTATTCAAAACCAACAATCTTTTAGAAAAGAGCCATTTTTAAGAAGGAAAATAGTTGCTTTTTACTAAAATGTCCTGCATCATAAAAAAATAATATTTTTACATAAGAAAATGGAGGAAATTATTTTGGTTCGTTTCGGCGTTGTAGGCACCAATTGGATTACAGAAGCATTTTTAAAAGCAGCAGTTCAGATAGAAGATTTTCAGTTATCAGCTGTTTATTCGCGTACAGAGGAAAAGGCAAAACAATTTGCCGGCAAATTCGGTGTTAATAAAATTTATACGGATTTAGAAGCAATGGCAGTCAGCGGCGATTTAGATGCCGTTTATATTGCGAGTCCAAACTCCTTGCATGCCGAGCAGGCGGTCATTTTCATGGAACATAAGGTTCATGTATTATGCGAAAAGCCAATTGCATCTAATACAAAGGAACTTCAAAAAATGATTGATTCGGCTAAGGGAAATAATGTCCTGCTAATGGAGGCGCTAAAGTCTACCTTCCTGCCAAACTTTAAGGCAGTCCAGGAGAATTTACATAAGATTGGCCAAATCCGCAGATATTTCGCTAGCTATTGCCAATACTCTTCCCGCTATGATGCATACAGGCAGGGTACAGTGTTAAATGCATTTGATCCTAAATTTTCAAATGGTGCCCTAATGGACATTGGCATTTACTGCATTTATCCGCTTGTCACGCTTTTCGGCAAGCCGGAAGAGGTAAAAGCAGCCGGCTACATGCTGGAATCAGGCGTTGACGGAGAAGGAAGCATTGTGCTGAAATATCCAGACAAAGATGCAGTAGTAATGTACAGCAAAATAGCCAATTCAAATCTGCCATCAGAAATCCAGGGTGAAGATGGCAATATCTTTATAGATAAAATTAATACTCCTGAAAAGGTTGAAATCCATTATCGAAATGGATATCAAGAAAATTTGACACAGCAGCAAATGAGTGACAGCATGTATTATGAAGCAAAAGAATTTATCGAATTGGTGCAGGCAGGCAAGACTGAATCTGAAATTAATTCATTTGCAAACTCGATGATTGCCATGGAGATTATTGAGGAAGCCCGCAGGCAAATTGGTGTTGTATATCCGGCTGATCAAAAATAAGAGTAAAAAGACCAAGCGTAAATTGTTTGGTCTTTTTTGTAGTTCCTATTACACCTTATAAATTTGGTTTTTTTTGTAACAAACTAACCAGTTTGGGAATATTGGATTATTTTTACATAGTATACCCGGGTTTCATTGATTTAAACTCCTCCATATTTACTTATTTCGCATTACGAAATTTGTCAGAATAATAGGCACCTTACTCTATTAACACTATTAAAAATATTCACTAAAATTAATAGTGTAATAAACTTTTAATTTGGAGGAATGAATTTATGACATTAAAGAAAAAGGTTTTATCCGTTTCTTTATCAGGCCTAATGGCTTTGGGTGCCGTTACGGCTGTAGGGCTGCCTGCTGGTGCTGTTGGAAATGGACCAAGTGCTGGAAATGGTGCGGTGCAAACATCGATTCTGCATACATATGATAGTTTAGTAGAGTACTTAAAAACTCAAGATGCCAAACAAGAAGCTATGGAGCTTGAAGTGATCGGCCAAACAGTCCAAAAGCGCGATATTTACATGGCAAAATACATTTCAAATCCTGAAAATCCAACTGTCTTGTTCTTAACCCAGCAGCACGGCAACGAGCAGCTGACAACAGAAGGGGCTTTACAATTCATCAAGCATTTAGGTACTGCGAAGACAGGGGGAGTTCTTGAGAATGTTAATATTCTTGTTATTCCTATGTTAAATGCTGATGGGGCCATGGGTGATGTAGGTTTCTCACTTGATGACTATCACGCCGATGGAGATCGCCATTTAACACGATACAATTATAATGGAATCGATCTCAATCGCGAACATGCTAAAGAGACTAGCGAAATGGAGCCTGAAGCACGAGCTCTTCATGAAAATGTATTTATGAAATACGATATCGACTACATGATCGACCTTCATCATCAGGGTACTTTAAGTGAAACAGAAGGAAAGCTTGTTTCCGGTTCAATTCTGTATCCAACAAATCCAAACGTAGCTCCAGAAGTGCTGGAAGGTTCCAAAAAATTAGGGTCTGTCGTTTTTAATGCCTTACATGATACAGGCTGGGGCCATATCGGTAAATATGCGGGCGGAACTGGTGAAAATATCGGCCGAAACGGCGCTGCAGTCCGCTACGATATCTCAACACTCCTTTTTGAAATGCGCGGCATGTCAGACCATTATATTGAATCCTATGCTCTTGGCCAAAAGAGCAACGGCTACCTGATTAAGCAGACGATCACTACTCTTGATGCTACTGTAAGAGCAATTGCAGACGGTTCCATTGAAACTGCTGACACTAGCTTCTGGGACACTTTGCCTGAACAGAAAAACAGACAAGGTGAAGAAGCGGACGAATAAGAACTAACAAACATCCCCGTTTAACTTCTTTTGAAAAACGGGGATGTTTTTATTTTATTTTGCCATTTGGTTAGGTCCCCCACTTTAACAGCAGAGAGTTTTTTTTAAAATTTTATGAAAAGGAGCCAAAAAATTGAAATTAGCTAAAGCTTTTTTATTAGTTTCTATAGCAGCCATCACCTTATTTTCCTTAAGTCCGCAAAATATAATCATTGTATCGGCAGAGGATTCAAAAGAGACTGTACTAGCATCTGGCCATTCTGAAAAGATTGGGAAAGAGTACGGGGAGCAAGCAAAATCTGCCATCAGGCATAATCTCGAGATATTTAAAGAGTCTGCTAGTTTGGCAGGCTATACAAAGACTGAACTAGACAGCGCTGCAGAAGAATATCAGGAATTTTTAAAGGATGTACAGCCAAACCTATTGGAACAGTACAGAGCAATGGCTGAAAGTTCAGGCACAGAGTTATCAGATTTGCTGGCTTTTAATGTTTTAGAAGAAGAAGTTGCCGGAGATGGATGTACGACAATCATTGCAACAGGTTCTGCTACTCAGGGAGATAAAGCGTATTATCACAAGAATCGTGATGCATCAAGAGGATATAAGCAAGTGGTTCTCCAGATTAAACCAGAGAAGGGGTATAGTTTTATCGGCATAACGAGTGCCGGTTCTTCAGGAATTGCAATGGGAATTAATGAGTATGGTGTCTCTGTAGGCAATAATGTTCTTCATACATGGGACAAAGGAAAAGGATACGGAAATTTGACGGTTATACGCATGGCGCTTGAAAACGCAGCGGATGCGAGGGAAGCAGTATCCTATATTCAGGATCTGCCAAGAGCTTCTGGCTCTGCGTATGGGATAGCCGATGCTAAAGAAGGCGCCTTTCTAGAAACCACAAACAGTGCATTTGCTGTTAAGTGGGTTGTCGATGAAGCAATGGCTCATACCAATCATTATATCCTCCCTGGAATGGAGAAATATGAAGCCCTGGATGACGATCCTGCTGAAAAATCCCGCTGGAGCTGGTATATTTCTACTGAAGAACGATTGGATCGTGCAACATATCTTTTACATGGACAAATTGGAAAGCTTAATCCACAGGATTTAGTCGAAATTTCTGAGGATCAGAACGGAGAAGATAAAGTCTACTGGATTGATGCCCAATCTGAAATTAATGGCATTGAAATGGGATCTGTATCAACCGGAACATTTGATGGCAGCAAATTAAGAATGTGGTCTCAATTAGGCCAGCCAAGTATTGCCCCAGCAATCCCTTTTGAAGTAGATCGTCCATTGATTCCTGAACCATTCCAATCAGGAGATCTGAATAGCAAAATCGAAAACCGCAAATAAGAATTTCAAACAGCTTAAAACCATCCTGCATCCCTTAAAAGGGGTGCTTTTTTTGGTTGAATTTTTAAAGCCATCATATAATTCACTTATTAAATTAGGCTCTGTTAATGCCCAATGTAGATATTTGCACCCTGTTGATTGGAGTGTAAGGCGCGAGATCCTCGAAAATGCTAACGCATTTTCTTCGTGCGGTGTTTATTCGTGGAAGCTTATTCAATGTCCTGCGGGAGAAGCGAGACAAAGGCAGACCTCAGGCGCAGAGCGCTGAGGAGCGTCAGACCGCGCGCGGAAAGCGAGTGCCTGGAACGGAAATCAACAGGCAAGTTTAACAGACCCTTTAAATTAAGAAAAAAAGCCCATTTTTTACAATTTTAAAATTTTCTTTGAATAACTTGTTGACAATTCCTATAGGTATGGTAGGATTAATCTCAACATTACAAAAAATTTAGTGAATATCCAACCCAAAATAAGTATTTTCCTAGACTTTGAAAAGGAGGCGAGCCGCTCTGAAACAGGCTGACTGGGAAGAACTATCTGCTCATTTGAAGCAGATGCTGCAGAGCATCAAATACGGATCGATCACATTGGTCGTCCAGGATGGCAAAGTTATACAACTTGAGAAGAACGAAAAGGTTCGTCTTCAACCGAATAAGCGCGCTGACTAGACAAACTAGAGGCGGTCTTTTTACCTGAAAGAAACTTCAGGCGAAAAGGCGGCCTTTTTTGGTTGAAACATTAGGCAAGATTTTTACAGGATGAAAGGAGTACTGCTAGATGAGCACTGCGGTAACATATGAAAATTGGAATCAGATATCTGAAACATTTACCTTCGATGACAAACTGAAAGGCGCCCGAAAGGTGTTGGAGTGGGCGTATAAAAACTATCCCCAGGATAAAATCGTTTACGCTTCCAGCTTTGGAGCGGAAGCAATTGTTTTAATCGACCTTATCCAGGAAATACAGCCTGACGCGCATATTGTTTTCCTGGACACCGGACTGCATTTTCCAGAAACCTATGAAGTGATTGAAAAAATCGAAGCCCGCTTTCCCAAGCTTCAAATTGAGCGGAAAGAGCCATCGTTAACGCTGGACCAGCAAGCAGCAGAATTCGGATCGGCCCTGTGGAAAAGAGAACCAAACCAGTGCTGCCAGATCCGCAAGGTTATCCCACTAAGAGAAGCCTTAACGCCAAAGGAGGCATGGATTTCAGGCCTTCGACGCGAGCAATCGCCTACGAGAGCCAACACGGAATTTCTCAACAGGGACGAAAAGTTCAGAAATATCAAAATCTGCCCGCTCATTCACTGGACCTGGGATGAAGTTTGGTCCTATATCAGGGAAAATGATCTTCCATATAACACACTCCATGATCATGGCTACCCAAGTATCGGCTGCTTTCCCTGTACACAGGCAGTCGATGAAAACGGCGATTCCCGTGCCGGCCGATGGTCAGGTAGCGGCAAGACCGAATGTGGACTTCATACCAGGTAAAAGGAGGGAGATGAGATGCTCACAATTATAGCGGTCACTGTTGGTTTGTTTTTTGCCATGAATATAGGTGCCAGCGGAGCAGCAGCATCAATGGGGATCGCTTATGGCTCAGGTGTTATTAAAAACAGGATCATAGCTCTCATCCTTTGCGGAATGGCCGTTTTTTTGGGGGCATGGCTGGGCGGAGGGGAAGTCGTTAAGACAATGGGAAGCGGAATTGTACCGCAGAGTACATTTACAGAGGCGGTTGCCCTCATTGTAATCGCTTCTGCAGCACTCTCACTGTTTCTGGCTAATGTATTTGGAATTCCGCTGTCAACCAGCGAAGTAACTGTCGGAGCAGTAGTCGGTGCCGGGATTGTATATCAATCGGTTTTTGCAGGAAAGCTGGCATGGATTGTCATGTTTTGGCTCCTTACACCAGTTGTAGCCTTTATTATTGCCATTTTGGCAGCAACACTGTTGAAGAAACCCTTCATGCAAAAATTGGTCAGCACCCCAAAGTCAATCCCGATATTAACTGCCCTTGTCATTTTCATGGGCGTGTTTGAAGCCTTCTCTGCTGGCATGAATAATGTCGCGAACGCTGTTGGACCACTGGTTGGCGCAGGGATCATGAGCACCGCTAACGGAATCTTCTGGGGAGGATTATTCGTTGCAGCTGGAGCGGTTTTTCTCGGAAAAAAGGTTCTGGAAACGAATGGAAAAAAGATTACCAGCATCAGATTGGAAGAAGGCTGTGTCATTTCGGGTACAGGTGCCGGAATCGTCATGGCAGCATCCATTTTTGGAATTCCAGTTCCATTAACGCAAATCACGACCTCATCCATTATCGGGATCGGATTTGCCAAACAAGGCCGTTCCGTCCTAAAAAAGGATATAGTTGTCCAGCTATTGGTTGTATGGGTTGTTTCTCCAGTACTATCAATGGTTCTATCCTACACATTCATCCAGCTGGTAATTGAGCAGAATGTGTATCCGGTCATTGCAATGCTGGGTGTACTCATATCCGTTTTCGGAGTGAAGTTTTTAATGACTCAGGCAACATCAAGTGCAAGGCCGTTAACTGAAAAAAAGTAAATTCTAACAGGAAAGGTTGATGAAAAAATGGCTTTACCGAAACCTCATGGAGGAAAACTAGTTCAAGCATTTGACTCCAATTACAATCTTGCAGGAATTGAAAAAGAAATCCCGATTGATGCCATCGCACTGAGTGATCTAGAGCTGATCGGCGTAGGATTATTCAGCCCCCTGACTGGTTTCCTTGGAAAAGCAGACTATGAATCTGTTGTAGAGAAAATGAGATTAGCAGACGGAACAGTTTGGTCAATCCCTGTTACGCTCCCAGTATCAAATGAAAAAGCAGAGGAGCTTGCAGCTGGGGAGAAATTAAAGCTAGTTAACGAAGGCATTGTTTATGGCGTGATCACAGTTTCTGAATGGTACGAACCGGACTTAAGCAAAGAAGCCCGTGAAGTCTACAAAACAGAAGAACTTGCACATCCTGGTGTAAAAAGGCTGTTCGAACGCGGACCGGTGTATGTTGGCGGTGAAGTAACCCTTATTAAAAAGCCTGGCAAGGGTGTAGCAGAAGATGTTTGGTTCGAGCCTCAAAAAACAAGAGCGTTATTTGAAGAAAAAGGCTGGAAAACCGTTGTTGGTTTCCAAACAAGAAATCCAGTTCACCGAGCCCATGAATACATCCAAAAAGCAGCCCTGGAAACAGTGGATGGACTTTTCCTAAACCCGCTTGTCGGTGAAACAAAGTCAGATGACATCCCGGCAGATGTGCGCCTGAAGAGCTATCGCGTCCTTTTGGAAAATTACTATCCAAAGGATCGTACACAGCTGGCTGTTTATCCGGCTGCGATGAGATATGCTGGCCCTCGTGAAGCGATTTTCCACGCGATTGCCCGCAAAAACTTCGGCTGCACGCATTTCATTGTTGGAAGGGACCACGCCGGCGTAGGCAATTATTATGGTACCTATGATGCGCAGCATATTTTCAGCAACTTTACCGAAGAAGAGCTTGGCATCAAGCCTTTATTCTTTGAACATAGCTTCTATTGCAACAAGTGCGAAGGCATGGCTTCAGATAAAACCTGCCCTCACAGCAAAGAAGACCGCGTCATTCTATCAGGTACGAAGGTTAGGGAAATGCTCCGCAACGGTGAACTTCCGCCATCAACCTTCAGCCGGAAAGAGGTTGTTGAGGTATTAATTGAAGGCATGAGAGAGAAAGAAACGGTTTGAGGGGGGAGGCAGCAAAATGACGAAGGCAACAAACATAACCTGGCATGATGCCACTATATCTAAGGAAGAAAGACGCGCACAAAACGGCCATGGCAGTGTCGTGCTTTGGTTCACAGGCTTATCCGGTTCAGGAAAATCGACCATTGCGAACGCAGTCTCACATGAACTATTTCGACAGGGAATCAATGAATATGTCCTCGATGGAGATAATGTCCGCCATGGATTAAATAAGGACCTAGGTTTTTCAGAAAGTGATCGGAATGAAAATATCCGCCGAATTGGGGAGGTCGCCAAGCTTTTTGTCGACAGCGGAAAAATTGTCACAACAGCCTTTATCTCCCCATTCCGTTCCGACAGAGACGGAGTGAGAGCGCTTTTTGAAGAAGGGGAATTTGTTGAGGTATTCATCGACTGCCCATTGGAAGAATGCGAACGCCGCGATCCAAAGCAGCTTTATGTAAAAGCACGCCGCGGGGAAATTAAGGACTTTACCGGAATTGATTCTCCCTATGAAGCACCTGATTATCCGGAAATAACCGTTCGGTCTGATCAATTCTCAGTTGAAGAAGCGGTAGAACAGATTTTAAGTTATCTCCGCGAAAAAAATATTTTATAAAAATCGGGAGTCTCTTTTGTGGAAGAGGCTCCTTTTCTAAAATAATTCCTACTATTTCACTCTGAAAAATGGTATTATAAAAATCAATTAGAATAAAAGCTTAATAAATGACTGTATAAGTATATATAAAATCAAAACTGTTTTGGTATAGTTTGTTGCATTTGGGCGGTTAACTGAGTATAGCGTCTGAGTTGATTGGAGCGGAGGGCACTTGACTCCTGCGGGAGGAGAGGGGGTGAGAGACCCCACAGACGAAGCCGAGGAGGCTCTCATTCCTCCCCGCGGAAAGCAAGTGCCAGCAGCGGAAATCAACGGGCATCATTTACAAACTAAAACAACAATCAATGAGAAAACAGGCAAAACAAAAAAACATTTTAGAAAGGACGATCATGATGGTGACGGGAAAAGTTTATTTAGTGGGTGCAGGTCCGGGAGATCCCGAATTAATTACTGTCAAAGGAATGCGTTGCCTTCAGGAAGCGGATGTCGTTCTTTATGATCGTCTCGTGAATCCGGAACTTTTAAAATATGCCAAAAAAGAAGCGCAGCTCGTATACTGTGGGAAACTTCCAAATCATCACGTTATGAAGCAGGAAACGATTAACCATCTTCTTGTCAAATATGCTAAAAAGGGACTCCAGGTTTGCCGCTTAAAGGGAGGAGATCCTTTTGTTTTCGGAAGAGGCGGTGAAGAAGCGGAAGAGTGTGTGAAAAATGGCGTCGCGTTTGAAATCGTTCCAGGCATTACTGCAGGAATTGCAGCTGCAGCCTATGCAGGCATTCCTGTCACACACCGGACCTTAAGCAAGAGCTTCGCGTTTGTCACCGGCCACCAAGCAGGAAATGAGGAAGCTGAGCACCAATGGGCTCATTTGGCTCATGCGGTAGACACCATTTGTGTCTACATGGGTGTATCGCATTTGCCAAACATCGTGAAGAATTTACTGGACAATGGAAAATCCCCGCAAACACTAATTGCACTTGTACACTGGGGAACCCTGGGAGAACAGCGGACTGTAACAGGTACTCTAGCCAATATTGAACAGAAGGTAAATGAGGCCAATATCGCAAACCCTAGTATGATCGTTATTGGCGATGTAGTTAAGCTCCACGATAAAATTAACTGGTTCGAAGAAGAAGTTTTGCCCCATTTACCGGTTATGCAGGGGTAGAGTGAACCTATTTGTGGTATAGGAGGAAGGGAGCTATTTTATGCGCCCCTATCCAAGAAATATGCGCCCGTTTCAGTCAAATGTGCGTGGCTAACCGCAATTTGTGCGAGACTTTTAAGGATTTATGCGCAGAAACCAAGTTTAGGATCGGCCTGCCAAGAAATATGCGCAGACTAAGAAAGTTTACGCGTGAGCTTCTGCAAAAAGTGCGCGACTTCAGGAGATTTATGCGCAAGGATCCAAATAATTAGCGGCTTTGATGATATGTTTCATTCACTAAAGTAATTGCGTCCATATAACGAATGACGCGTAATTTCTCGTTTAAGGAGCAATTACCTGCTTTCGGAGCAAATCCCGTTGAAATCAACTCAATTCCTTTAGGGAGCGACGCATACCATACAAGTCACGACGCATATTTCCTCATTAATGACGCAATTACCTGCATTTGGCGTAAATTCCGTTGGTATCGACGCCATTCCATTAGAGAACGACTTATAATTCCTCGTGGCGTTAAGCAGGAATTATAAGTTGTTACTGGAGTAGAGTAAAATAAATCATGCCAAACTGCTGCTCACTCGTTATTTTGCTTATTAAAAATAGTAGTTCCCAAAGTCTCTTTATTTATCTCAAACTATCAAGGAAGGAGTCCCCATATGAAAGCGATTTTATATATCGGCCATGGAACCCGTTCGAAACAGGGTGCTGCGGAAGCAAATCTTTTTACAGAGAGTGTCATAAAAAAGGTGAAGCATCCCATTCAGCAGCTGAGCTTTCTCGAACTCACAGAACCAACAATAGAACAAGGGTTTGACAGCTGTCTCCAGGAAGGCGCTACGGACATAACCATAGTCCCTCTATTTTTGCTGGCAGCAGGCCATATTAAGCAAGATATTCCCGACGCACTTGCCCCTCTAATAGAAAAGCACCCTAATATAAGCGTAACAATGGCCGATCCTTTTGGCGTGCAGGGCAGAATCCTGGACGCAATTGCTGAACTGGTCACTATAGAAGCCGAGCCATTTAGTCTGAATGATTCCATCTTGATAGTCGGCAGAGGAAGCAGCGACCCATCAATACAAGAATCATTCCACTCAATCGCACAAGGGATCAGCCAGCGTCTTGGCATAAAAGAGGTCCACGTGTGTTATTTGGCTGCTGCGTCCCCATCTTTCCAAGAAGGTCTAGATTCCATATGCGAAAAAGCTAGTGGTCGAATTATTGTCATCCCTTATCTTTTATTTGCAGGACTTCTATTGAGTGAGGTTAAAAAGGAGGTAAAAAAGAAGAAAAAACAGGTACACTCGATTTTACTAACTGGTGCTTTGGGAAGCCATCAGGTTATACAGGATATTGTCATAGAAAAAGCTAACGGAAAGGAGAATGCCAGTGCAGCCGCTAGTCATTAATTTAACTGGCAAAAAAATTGTTATTGCGGGCGGGGGCAGGGTGGCATTCCGTAAAGCGATGGTGCTAGATGCAGAACAGGCCGATATTATGTTTATTGCACCTGATTTTTCAAAAGATGTCATTGGGCTTGCCAACCAAAAAGGGTATGAGCTGGTTCACCGTGAAGCCTATCCAGAAGACTTTAAGGATGCATTTCTCTCCATCCTGGCTACCAATAATCGAGAAATTAACCATACTCTGGCCAAGTCGCTTGCGCCTACACAGCTAGTTTGCGTTGTAGATGAATCCCGAGAAGGGAATGTGACTTTTCCGGCTACTGTCTGCCGCGGCCATCTTCAGGTTGCCGTCACTTCAAACGGTGCTAGCCCCAAGCTTACCCGCAAACTGAAAAAAGAATTGGAAGAGCAATTTAATGATAGCTGGACGGGATATACTGCCTTTTTGGCACAATGCCGTGAGCATATCAAAAGGCTTCCAATCTCTTTGGATGAAAAAAATAAGCTTCTGGCAGAATTGTTGGATGACCGATATCGCGTACATGAAGATGCACGCAAGGAAAAATGGAACCATTTGCAATCATTACATTTATCTAATTAATTCAAAAAACCGTGTTTTGGACACGGTTTTTTGTTTTGGTTTTATTGTGCATCTTCACTATGGTAAATTAAAACCAACAAAACAGGAAGGCGGGAGGTATATGGAGTTTTTGACTCATGAGCTGGCTCAGGAAATAGTGGAACGGACGATGAAAATATTAAATAGGAATATAAACGTTATGAATGCGGAGGGCATTATCATTGGGTCGGGTGATCGCGAGAGGATTAACCAAATTCATGACGGGGCAGTTTTAGTATTAAAAAAAGCTGAAAGCGTGGAAATTGATGAATCAAAGGCTTCAGAATTAAAAGGATCAAAGCCGGGAATTAACTTGCCAATCCGTTTTAATAATCAAATTGTAGGTGTTGTCGGTATTACGGGAGAGCCGGAGCAGATCCGCAATTATGCAGAGCTTGTAAAAATGGCGGCAGAACTCGTGCTAGAGCAATCTTTTTTGCTGGAGAGAGTGCAATGGAAGCAGCGTCTGCAAAGTGAAATTGTCAATCAGCTGATTTCTGATGAACATATAAATGAAGTATGGATAAAAGAGCGGGCCGGCTTTCTCGGTATCGATCTTCAACAGCCCAGAGCAGCGATGGTACTTAAACACTCAGGCAAACAAGAAACAACTAATCAACAGCTAATCAGCGCCATTCAATTTGAACTAGGAAAACAGGATTTAACAGGTGTAACTTTTAATGATGAAATAGTGATTCTTAAAGCGGGATCCCAATTCGAACGGAAAGCTTTCTTAAATCGGCTTGTCAAAGCAATAAAGGAAAAAACCATTGTCGGATGCGGCAGTCTGGCAGAAACCATCAAAGAAACGAAGACTTCTTTCCAGCAGGCACAAAGAGTTCTCATGCTTGGACAAAAGTTGGAGCCAGATGCCGATTTTTACCTATATGAGGATTACCGGCTGGAAGTTACGCTATCCAAACTGGCACAAACTGAGCAGGCTGGCAATGCTTTCTCTTTTTACGATCGGCTGCTTGAGCAGGATAAGAAAGGGGAATTGGCCCATACCCTGGATTTTTACATAAAAGAAGGCGGAGAGCTGAACAAAATCGCGGAAAGCTTATTTATTCATCGCAATACACTCAGATACCGTCTGGATAAAATAACGGAACTAACAGGAAAGGATCCTAGAAATATAAAGAATTTAATGGAACTGTATATAGCAAAAATATTAAATGATCTTCGCTGATTGTGCATATGCACAATTAATTGAAAATTCCATTCAGTTATTTCATCTTCATTCACAATGTAATAAGCACGGCAAACGCTTACAATAGATTCATAAGCAAACAAGCACCTTGGGAGGTTTTCATATGGATGTTACTGTAAGCGCTTTAGGGGCCATAAGTGCCTTAGTGATTGCTATTCTATTAATCTTGAAAAAAGTGCCGCCTGCGTATGGGATGGTTGCCGGTGCATTAATTGGCGGCTTGATCGGCGGTGTAGATATTACAAATACCGTGAATTTAATGATGGAAGGCGCCAAAGGAATCATTCCAGCAGTCCTGAGAATTCTCGCAGCAGGTATTCTGGCAGGTGTCCTGATTGAATCAGGTGCTGCATCCTCCATTGCTGAAACAATTGTAAAAAAATTCGGAGAGACCCGGGCACTGCTGGCATTGGCAGTAGCGACGATGATTTTAACAATGGTCGGTGTTTTCGTCGACGTAGCCGTAATCACAGTCTCACCAATCGCTCTAGCCATTGCAAAGAGAGCTAGGCTGTCAAAAATGGCAATTTTGCTTGCGATGATCGGCGGCGGTAAAGCTGGGAACATTATGTCACCGAATCCGAATGCCATTGCTGCATCAGATGCATTTGGCGTTCCGCTTACATCCGTTATGGCTGCGGGAATCATTCCGGCTGTTTTTGGACTGGCTGTTACGTACATCATTGCCAAGAAACTCGTAAATAAAGGTTCAGCCGTGATGACTGAAGATGTGGAAGTGCCAGACAATACAAAGCTCCCGTTATTCTTTACAGCTATGATCGCACCGCTGGTTACAATTATTTTACTGGCGCTGCGCCCATTATTTGATATCAATATTGACCCAATGGTAGCTCTGCCAATCGGAGGTATAGTAGGTGCCATTGCAATGAGAAAAACAAGAAAAATCAATGACTATGCTGTTTCCGGTCTAAGCAAAATGTCTGGCGTAGCCATCATGCTATTGGGAACTGGAACATTGGCAGGCATTATTGCCAACTCAGCATTAAAAGATGTCATCATTAATGCATTAAGCTCATCGGGTCTACCTGCTTATCTGCTGGCGCCTGCTTCAGGTATTTTCATGTCTGCAGCAACAGCATCAACAACTGCTGGTACTGCAGTAGCGAGCGGCGTCTTCGGCAGCACGATTTTAGGACTGGGTGTATCCGCATTGGCTGGAGCTGCCATGATCCATGCTGGTGCCACCGTACTTGACCACTTACCGCACGGAAGCTTTTTCCATGCCACTGCAGGCAGCGTCAATATGGAGATTAAAGAACGCTTAAAACTGATGCCATACGAGTCTCTGGTCGGTTTAACACTCGCAATCATTTCAACTCTCGTATTTGGAGTCTTTAAGCTTTTTGGATAAGGTGAAACTTCCCACAGTTGGATGCTTTTTCAGTCCCACAAGTGGATAATTGAACCAATCGGGTATTTACAGGCAGTAGACTCCCTGGCCAGAATTCTCTTTGAACTCTTGGGCTTTTTGAAATGGAGTCTTACTGCCTGTTAATGGGCGAAAAGAAAGGGAGATGTCTAATGATGAAAATAGTAATTGCGCCTGACTCCTTTAAAGAAAGTTTATCGGCTCTGGAGGCTGCCAATGCGATCGAAAGAGGCTTTAAAGCTATTTTTCCAAATGCCGAGTACAGGAAAATGCCGATGGCGGATGGCGGGGAGGGTACTGTCCAATCCCTTGTTGATGCTACGAATGGGACAATCGAGGAACGGACAGTGACAGGCCCGCTGGGAGAACCGGTTCAAGCATTCTTTGGTATAATGGGAGATGGAAAAACAGCTGTAATTGAAATGGCAGCTGCTTCAGGTTTGCATCTCGTCCCTGCTGAAAAAAGAAACCCCCTAATCACTTCGACAAGAGGGACAGGAGAATTAATTGCGGCTGCACTGGATCTAGGCGTTAAGCAAATTATCATCGGAATTGGCGGAAGCGCTACAAATGATGGAGGCGCCGGAATGGTCCAAGCATTGGGTGGAAGGCTGCTTGATGAAACAGGCAATGATATTGGCCCTGGCGGCGGCTCTCTCGCAAAACTGGTTTTTGTAGATTTATTAGAATTAGATGCCAGATTGAAAGACGTTCATATCGAAGTAGCCTGTGACGTGGATAACCCGTTAACCGGACCAAGAGGAGCATCTGCGATTTTCGGACCGCAAAAGGGCGCAACGCCTGAAATGGTAGAATTGCTTGATCAAAACCTGGCCCATTTTGCTGATGTGGTAGAAAAATCTCTCGGCAAATCCTTTCGCGATTTAGACGGCGCAGGTGCTGCAGGCGGACTTGGGGCAAGCCTGCTTGCCTTTCTGAATGCTGATTTAAAAAGAGGGATTGATATAGTCCTTAACGCAGTAAATTTCGACGCTGAAGTTCAAGATGCAGATTTGGTGATAACTGGTGAAGGGCGGATCGACAGCCAAACCATTTACGGTAAAACGCCAATCGGTGTGGCGAAAGCAGCTAAGAAATATGGGGTATCTGTGATCGGCCTTGCGGGTTCATTATCTGATGATAGCCACGTCGTTCATGAACATGGGATTGATGCGCTATTCAGTATTGTACCAGGCGTTATTATACTGCCTGAAGCTTTTGAACATGCTGCAGTTTACATGGAAAGGTCGGCCAGAAACATCGCTGCGATAATGAAAATGATAAAAAAGATTTAGTTGGGAAGCTGTGAAATGCAGTTTCTTTTTTTTTAGAAAAAAAGGCTTAGACGCTATCCAAAGAGAATATGTTTTTAAAGAATATTTAATTGGAGGCTATGTTGATGAAAGCAATTATTGTTCCCGAATACGGCAAGCCCGAGGTACTTACATACACGGAAATAGATATTCCAAAAATCAAATCGAATCAGATATTGATTAAAGTTGAAAAAACAAGTGTCAATTATGCTGATGTGAAAGCAAGATATGGCCAGGGAGGAAATGGCCGGTTTCCGTTTATTCCAGGATTGGATGCGGCGGGCGTAATTGTTGAAACGGGTTCTGAGATTACCAGGTTTCAAAAGGGTGATCGGGTCATTGCGTTTCCGGCAGAGGGTTCGTATGCAGAGTATATCGCTGCCGATGAAAATTTGACATTTTCGATTCCGGATGAAGTCAATTTTGAAACAGCCGCTGCCTGCCCGACGGTTTCTTTTTTATCCTATAAAATGCTGGAAGATATTGCCCGTCTGGAAAAAGGTGAAACCGTTCTGGTTCACTCTGCTGCAGGGGGCGTGGGCACCACAGCGATCCAAATGGCAAAAATCTTAGGTGCAGGAATAGTAATCGGAACAGTTGGGAGTGAAGCGAAAGTTCCTGTTGCTCTGGAAGCTGGAGCTGATCATGTCGTTGTTTATGAAAGGGAAAACTTTGCAGATAAGGTGAACAGTCTTACAGAAGGAGAGGGTGCAGATATTATTTTGGATTCATTAGCGGGCCCCATCACCCAGCAAAACTTTGGCTGCCTTGCCGATTATGGACGAATGATACAGTTTGGCAATTCAACCGGAGAAACCGGCGTGATTAAAACAAACCATCTGCATAAAAGCTGCCGCTCTGTTTTAGGCTACAGCCTTGGAACGACCCGAAAAAAACGCCCCGAAACATTGAGTGAAACGGCAAATCAGGTAATGCATTATTTAAAAGAAGGCAGGCTTAACGTACAAATAGGCCACAGGTTCCCGTTAGAAGAAGCAGCTGCTGCCCACAAGCTAATCGAAAGCAGGCATAGCACCGGAAAGATTTTATTAAATATACGATAATTTTATTATGTTAACTAACATAAAATTCAGACTCCCAAAATCATCTGATATAGGCTGTTTCTCGGTTATATCTCTAAATCGCGGATAAAGTGAAAAATTCTCGGTTATATTCAAATTTCCGCGGATAAAATGCTGTCTGCCAGTATTCTTAAGCTGATTAATAGCTGAATTTTTATAAAAACAGGCCTACTATGTTCGTTTTCAGCCCCAAAAAACTCAATTTTGCCCATTCTGCGTTTGAATACCACTTTTTAAGGAAGAAGTCTCAACGACTATCTTTAGTCTAATGACTTTAAAGCCACTAAAAAGAAGGAGTGAAGCTTATGTCGAAGGATCCAATTGAATTAACAAAAATGACTATTTATCCGGAAGACACAGCGAATAAAGTGAAAAGCGCCTACATAAGCGGTTTTCAGCAGCCTGTATACTTTGGCGTCCACGGCGGCGTCAAGCAATTTTATGGGGTCGAACCGGAAGTGGAGCATCCTTCTACACTCGACCATATTGTTGCAGCTGCTGGCGGCTGACTGGTTGGAACATTAGCAGGCGCGTCAAATTCCCATTACTAAAGATAAATTGCGGGCAGATGTTCAAGGTGTAATTGAGGCACCTGAAGGCGTCTTGAAAATAACCACTATCCGCACAAAATTCAACCTGCTTATTCCTAAAGGCAAAAGAGAAACAGCAGAGAGGGTCTTAAATGTTTTCGAAAAATCCTGCCCCGTTGCACAGACGCTTAAAGGGGCAATAAACATGGAGAACACATGGGAAATTACCGAGGAATAGATAAATAAAAAGGACTGATTCCAGTCCTTTTCTAATTTCCCCAAACCAAGATCCTGATAAAATAAGCTACCATCGTAAACAAAGCTACCGGAACTCCAAATCGCGCCCATTCTTTACTCGTAATTTGCAGCTTGCCGGCTGCTATTATATTTGGGATGTTGCCGGGAATGAGCATTCCGCCGCTAATGAGAAGTCCAAGCAGAATGGATTGAACGGTAAAATGGTCCATAGATGGACTGATTTCAGCGGCTGCCAGCGTCGCATTATCCAAAACGGCTGAAATCATATTAATCCAATACAGCAGCAATGGGTTTAGGCCAATCAAGAAATGATTGATCAGCGGTTCAAAACCGGCACCCAGCAGGGTCAGCCCCATCACAAAAAAATAGATCTTCAGTGCACGTACAAGAATCTCTTCATAGCTTTCACCGGCTGGCTTTTTGCTGAAAGAACCCTTTCCTGATACGGGCCGTTTTACAAAAAGGGCTGCCAGGATCCCGAAAAACAACAATGCTATCCCTATTTCCGTTCCCACCAATTCAAGCAAAAAGAAGAAGTCTTCATTTAATTTGCTAATAGCAATGGTAGAAAGCGGCTCTCCAATGGGGGTCAAAGCAGCTCCAAGCCCGATTGAAAAACAAGCCAGGACCGTAAGACGGATTTCAGACGCCCGATCCAGCCGAAGGGCACTGACAACCAGTACCAACACTAATGCAGCGATTATGGCTGTGATGATGCTCGATATTAATCCAAGCAAAATGACGACCAGAGCTGCAAATAAGCGAAATGGCAGCCTGCTGCTCACAGAAAGTATGCAGCTTTCCAGTTTTGCCTGAAACCATTTAAAGAGTAAACCGGCTATAAATACTGCAAGTGTAATATTTATTGGGTCATAGGCTGCTTTTAAAAAGAGCGTGCTATTCATGACACCGCTCGACAATGCCGCAGACAGCCCCATCACGAACAGAAACATCTCAAGGTTTTTTTCCACATGTTCCGAAATAAACGGCAGCAGTAGGACAAGAATGAAAATAACCAGTAAACCAATAATCATCATCTATCTCCAATTGGTTATTTTCCAAGCTATGCACAAGGAATACTACAATCGTATGCTTTAAGCGGGACAAACTTTCCATAAAAAAATCCCTGCGGCTGACTGCGCAAGGGATTTTAATAAAGAAAATCAGCTATAATCATTTAAGACTGTTCCTTTTAAGTCAAATTCCGGTTCATGACTTTGCACGGCATTGGAAACGTTAGGAGTTGTCTCTGCGGTTTGCATTTCTTCATTAACAGAAGATAATGGGGTAGTTTCGCTGCGTTCTTTTTTTTCTGAATAGCTCGACAAGTTCATCAACTCCTTTACAATATTAGTTTTTTAATTCCTATTTATTACATATATTCAAACATGCAATTTTTGGAAGTTGTTTAAGGGAGATAATTATATCTTTTCCAAAGAAGAAAATTTTATGTATATAATGTATAAGTTTATATTGTACAGCCCAAATAATTTTAGAGTATATAAGTGTGCAAATACGGACAAAATTTAATAAAATGTTAGATTATAGAAGCCTGAATTCAAATTTCCCCCTTAAAAAGACGATACAAAATTTAATTAAATGCCCGTATGTAATCAAAAATGCTCAATGTTTCAAGCTTACCTTGCGCAGACGATCGCCTTAGACTATTTAAATACAATAAATAAAGCATACCAAAGGGTGAGATTTTGGTTATTTTTCGACTATTCAATCCTTTGAGCATATCCCTTTCAGTATGTTAAGATGTTATTTTATTTAAAACCTTATTGATATTAAAATAGATTTCTAGAGAGGAAGTTCAGCTTGGATAAACGCATCTATTTATTGGCGATCATTTCGTTTGTTGTTGGAATGGTGGAACTTATTATAGGGGGTCTGCTGGATCTTGTAGCAAATGATCTTGGTGTCAGCCTTGGACAGGCCGGGCTTCTGATTACTGTCTTTTCACTTGCATTTGCAATAGCAGCGCCTATTTTGCTTACCTTAACTGTAAAAATGGAGCGCAGCGGCTTAATGATGATTTCTTTGATTGTCTTTTTAGCCGGCAATATTGTTGCAGTTTTCAGTCCATTTTACAGCTTTTTGTTAGTTGGGCGAGTTCTGGCAGCCACAAGCGGTTCGCTGCTGATTGCTTTATGTATGACAATGGCATCTTATATCGTAACTGAACAATACCGTGCACGTGCCATTGGGATTGTGTTTATGGGAATAAGCGCATCTCTTGTACTGGGTGTGCCGATCGGCCTTATGCTTGGAAATGCATTCGGTTGGCGTGCTCCATTCATGCTCATTTCTGTACTGACAGTATTATCAATGGCAGGCGTCTACTTCTTTATGGGAAAAGTGGCTCCAAAGCCTGCTGTTCCAATTGGCGTACAGCTTAGGACGCTGAAAAGCAGAAAGATCGCTCTGACGCAAATTACGTCTTTTTTATTAATGGCAGGCCATTTAACTTTTTATGGTTACTTAACACCCTTTTTGAAAATGAAGATGGGACTGGACGGCAACTGGGTCAGTATTGTTTACTTAGTCTTTGGAATTGCGGCCGTAATCGGCGGGGGAATTGGTGGATTACTGGCTGACCGCTTTGGCGCAAAGCCTGTCATCCTTATTGTAATTGCAATGTTCGGGATTACAATTTTTTCATTGCCGTTCGCAGCCTTTTCATTGCCGCTCTTCCTGATGGTTGTTATCATATGGAGCATGCTAAGCTGGGCTATCACACCGGCTATTCACAGCTACTTAATTGAAGTATCGCCGGAAACATCTGATATTCAGCAAACTTTGAACAACTCTGCCGTACACATGGGAATGGCATTCGGCAGCATGATCGGCGGAATCATGATCGAATCAACATCCGTTGAACTCAATGCTGCAGCTGGAAGTGTCTTTGTTGTTATCGCTCTTGGAACTGCTGCACTCTCCATGGCGAAAAAAGAAAGAGGCTTAACAGCCGCAGAAAGCTTTAAAAAGTAAAAAACGCCAGGCTCTCTAATAGAGTCTGGCATTTTTACTATTTACCAGAAACTTCAATAATGGTAAAATTCATACAAATTAAAGGGGGGGGTGGAGCTTTGTGCGGATTTCTATTATCATCATTACATTTCTTGCGAGTATCCCTGGGAGTTTCTTTGTTTTCCCTTTTATAGACTCACAGAATTGGCCCACATTAGCTGAAAGCCTAACATTTGGGTTGTATTTTGGCATAATTATTTATACTGTATTGAAAATTGAGGAAAAATTAAATTTACAAAATAAAAAAATCGGTGTAACTACTGGACTTTTTCTTGTAGTAGGATTGCTCTTGTTTCCCCTTTTAACTGAACTAATCATAAATGGTGATCTGCCATTTTTTCAATAAAACCTCAATCTGTGGAGATGAGATTGAGGTTTTTTAATACGAAAAAAAGACAAATTATTTAAATAATTTTTAAAATAACCGATATATATATTGATATATTTTCTCCAAGTCAACTATAATCGGAAATGCAGGCGGAAATTATAGAGAAGAAAGGTTATATATGGAAGTTCATTTTTTTAATATAATGATATGAAAAAAGGGGTCTACCTATGAGTCAATTTAGCTACATGTTTCGCACACTTGTTGTCGTGATTCCCAGCGTCCTGTTAATTGGTCTTGGTGTGGTTTTCGGCAACCAGCTTGAAGGGATCGCCTTTTGGGCTACTATCTGCAGTATGATGGTGATGGGGACATTGGTTGGTGTTCTTTCTTCCATCATTAATTACCGAAAATTCATTGCGCCAATTGCAAAAATTAATGCTTACCTCAATGAACTTGCAGATGGAAATATGTCCAGCCGATTAGATGAAAAATCGGTAGGACAGCTGGGTTCCATTGCAGCAGCACTAAACCATACAGCTGCTGCATGGCAGGAAGTGCTGAATAAAGTTGTAACCGCTTCAAATGAAGTCACACAATATGCTCAGCAGCTTTCAAGCGGTGCCGAGCAAACAAACATGGCATCAAGCCATATTGCGGAAGTGATAGAAGAAGTGGCAACAGGGGCGGACAATCAGGTGAAAGGTGTCAACACGGCATCTGATGTGATCATGCAAATGTCTGACAGCCTTGCCCAAGTGGCTGCAAACTCTGAACAGGTGACAGAGCAAATCAATGATTCTCTTGAAAAAGCAAATCATGGGTCTGAATCCATTTCAACAGCAGGCTGCCAAATGAATTCCATCCATGAAAATGTCCAGGATTTATCCAAAGTCGTTAAAGGATTAGGCCAGCGTTCACAGGAGATTGGCAAAATCATTGAAGTGATAACAGGAATTGCTGCTCAAACGAATTTACTGGCATTAAATGCAGCGATCGAAGCAGCACGTGCAGGTGAACAGGGGAAGGGCTTTGCGGTTGTAGCGAACGAGGTCCGAAACTTGGCTGAAAAATCTGCAGAATCTACTTTGCAAATTAGTCAATTGATCTTACAAATCCAAGAGGAGACAAACCAGGTTGTTCAAACGATGGATACCGTCAACCATGAGGTAACAGAAGGCATAGATGTAATGAAGGATGCAGGTGAATCCTTCAAACAAATCCAGCAATCCGTCAGCAGTGTTACCCAGCAAATGGAGGAAGTCGCAACTGCCATCCAGCAAATGTCTGCCGGCTCCCAGCAAATGGTCCAATCCATGGATGAAATCTCACATGTAGCAAACGAATCGGCCATGGCTACACAAAGCGTACTCGCTTCTACTGAAGAACAGGCCGCTTCCATGGAAGAAATCTCAACTTCAGCAGACCGGTTAACAGGCATGGCTGAGGATTTAAAAGGATTAATTAGCAGGTTTAGATTATAAAACAAAAGAGTTTAGGCCATGGAACCTAAACTCTTTTTGTTTTTATTCATTTATTTTATCTAGCATGCTGATCGTATCTACAAGATGATTATTAAAAATATGGCGCGCCACAGTAAGGAGGTCAATAATCATCGGATCTCTTAACGAATAGATGACCCGGTTGCCGTCCTTCGTACCGGTTACAATATTTTTAGTCCTGAGTACGGTTAGCTGCTGGGAAACGGCGGAGCCTTCACTGCCAACCAAACTTTGTATTTCATTTACACTTTTATCGCCCTCCGCCAGAAGCTCCAAAATTCTGATTCGGAGCGGGTGGGCAAGAGCTTTGAAAAAATCTGCTTTGAATTGCTGCATATCAAGAGTCAATGTATGATATCCTCACTTTCCTGAGTCATGGCGTTGAGATTGCTTTTTCTCCTGCTTGATAGATCGATCCGGATAGTTTTCCGCATTCCTTAAAGGCAAAATGCCTGCATCCAAGGCACTTATTTTCGTCAATTAACCTAAGTGCATGGTTGATGGCATCCCCGGTATGCTCGAAAATATGCTCTTTACCAATCATATCGTATAATCCCGTTTTCATTAAGAGGTTTTTGGGCTGCGGCTGAATGCCAGATATTAAAATAATGCCATGCTTTGAAAAATTTTGCACGATATGGTCAAAATTAGACTCGCCCGTTGTATCCATAAATGGAACCCGGCCCATTCTCAAAAGGAGAATGCCTGGCTTGTAATGAATGGTGGCCATAATGGTATGCGAAAATGTTTGGGCCGCTCCAAAAAATAATGGACCCTCAATATTGAAAATACTAATCTGCGGACAATCATGATGCTCGGAAACCATCTGCGACTGTACCTTTTTATGTTTGTTTTTCTGGTTCGGCAAAGCTTTTACGGTTACAAGATGATCACTCATTCTCTTGGTAAACAGAATGACAGCCATTAACAAACCGATTTCAACCGCAACTGTTAAATTGATAAAAACCGTTAATAAAAACGTGACGACGAGAACAAGGGAATCTTCGGTCTTTGTTTTTAAAACATGGTAAAATACTTTTCTTTCACTCATATTCCAGGCAACGACCATTAATATAGGGGCCATGCTGGCAAGCGGAATATGGGATGCATAAGGTGCAAAAAGCAGTAAAACGAGCAAAACCATTATACCGTGAATGACGCCGGAAAGAGGGGAGGCTGCCCCGTTTTTAATATTGGTGGCTGTTCTCGCAATTGCACCAGTGGCAGGAATCCCACCGAAAAGCGGGGTAATCATATTGGCGATTCCCTGTCCGGCCAGCTCCCGATTGCTGTTATGCCGTGTATTTGTCATTCCATCTGCCACAACTGCAGACAGCAATGACTCGATCCCGCCAAGGATGGCGATCACAAATGCAGGACGTAGGAGCTCAATCACTTTTTCTAAAGTAAAATCCGGAATAGCGAACTTTGGAAGTGTTTCGGGAATTTCCCCAAAAGAAGAACCAATGGTGGCTACATGATTAGGAAAAAATACAATTACGGCGACAGTTGAAAGCAGCAAACCAAACAGGGGACCCGGCACCTTCGGAAAAAGCTTTGGAGTAAGGATGATCCCTGCAAGGCATATGATTGCAGTCAGAACACTATAAAAATTGGTGGTATGAATATGGCTAGCAATCTCTCTGATATTATCGATAAAATACTCATGGCTCTCAACACCTTTGAGCCCTAAAAAATTCGCAATCTGGCCAGTGAAAATAATCACGGCAATCCCCGATGTAAAACCAATCGTAACAGGCTTCGGGATGAATTTTATCAAGGAACCAAGCCGGAAAACACCCATTAAAAAGAGCATAACACCCGCAAGGAAACCTGCAATTAATAAATTTTCATACCCATACGTCATCACTATCCCGAACAAAATCGGAATAAACGCACCAGTCGGCCCGCCAATCTGGAATTTTGAACCGCCAAGAAGGGAAATCAAAATCCCGGCAATAATCGTCGTATAAATACCATACTCAGGCTTAACACCCGATGCAATCGCAAAAGCCATACCCAATGGAATGGCAATAATCCCGACAATGATCCCAGAAAGCAAATCCCTTTGAAAACTCTGAAGTGAATACCCCGAATATCTTCCGGTAAAAAACCACTTACTTTTCATTATGAACCCTTCTTTTTGTTTTTATATTTAAATTTTAGTATATCTGATTATTTGAATATACTATGATAATTTAAAAGAGTAAAGAAGGAATTTACATATTTTAAAAGAATAAAATAAGATAAAAGGAGAGGATTTTTTTGATAGAAAAGGAAAGATGCATCCCCGAGATGATCCTTAAACTAGAAGCATTACTAAAACGCATGCCTGAAATGGAACAAGGGAAGGAGAAAGTAAGATCGGAGTTAAACAAAAGGAATGCAGGATATAAAGGAGAGCAGAAGCTGGATTACTATTTAAGTTTTTTGGATGAAAAGGAATATAGGATTTACCACGGGCTGCGGCTTACGAACGGGAAGCATTATTTCCAAATTGATACCCTGCTTGTCACCAGGAAGATGGCATTCATTCTGGAAGTAAAAAACTGGAACGGAACAATCATCTTTGACCCTGAATTTCATCAGTTAATTCGCGTTCAAAACGATAAACAAGAAGCTTTCCACGACCCCATTTCACAAGCAGAACACCAAAGCCGCCAATTAAGAAAATGGCTGCAGGACCGTGGATTCACCTACATCCCCATTGAATTTGCCGTTATCATCAGCAGTCCTTCCACAATAATCAAATCCCCAACAAATCAGATTTCCAATAGGGTCATTCATGCACACCGCTTAATCCATAAAATTACATCTATAGAAAAAACACATACTGCTGAGAGATTGACAGAAAAAGAATTAAAGAAGTTGAGTAGGATACTATTAAAGAAACACGTTTTGCAAGAAATCGATATATTGGAGTATTTTAATATAAAATTGGATACTATTCTAACGGGAGTCTACTGTCCCAAATGCTCTGCACTGCCCATGATCTTCCATTGGGGAAAATGGCGCTGCCCAACCTGCAAAACATCATCCGCCATAGCTCACCACCAGGCGATAAAAGATTACTTCCTCTTAATCAATCCCACAATTACAAATGCTGAATTTCGGAGGTTCACCCACATAACATCTGTTTATACTGCTTCTAAATTACTTGCCCAAATGGACCTTGAGCAAGGGGGAGAAAAGAAGAATAGAGTATATAAAAAACCAGCGAATTAGGAGGGATTTTCTAAAAATGTGAACTTTGCAAAAAAATTAAGAAAACTAGCAAATAAATTATGATTTTTAGCAAAGAAATTTTTCAAACTAACTAACAAAATCAATATTTAGCAAACAATTCATCTAAACTAGCAAATAAATTTTTTCAACCAATGTTTCATGTATGAAATCAGCACGTTCTTTGAATCTTATAAAAGATTAAAAACAAAAAAAGCCATCAACAATGGCTTTTTCCTATAATTACACAATTCCTGCCTTCAATAGCATCCCATCCAACGGCCGTTCCATGACTGTTTCCATCCACTTTGCTGTTTCCAGTATTGAAGCAAGGTCAGTATCCGTATCAATCCCCATTCCATGGAACATATTGATCATATCTTCGGTACACACATTCCCAACGGCTTTCGGCGCAAACGGGCAGCCGCCAAGTCCGGCAATAGAAGAATCAAATCTCCTGACGCCAGCCTGATAACCAGCTAAAACATTTGCTAATCCCAAACCGCGTGTATTATGAAAGTGGAGTCCGAGTGAAAGATCCTTGCCAAATGTATCCAAGAATGAATTTACTACTTCTTGTACCTGATTTGGATTTGCCATTCCCGTTGTATCAGCCAGTGTAATTTCCGTGCAGCCAGCTTCCAAAAACTTCTCTGCAACTTTCAACACATTTTCTAAAGGAACTTCACCTTCAAATGGGCAGCCAAATGCCGTTCCCAATACACCAGCCACACCTTTACCAGATGCAGTTCCTTCATTAATAACCAATGAGAGCTCGCCAACAGCCTGGTCAACTGTTCTTTTAGCATTTCTTAAATTAAATGAATCGCTCGTAGTCGTTACAACATGGAGAAAATCCACATTGGTTTTCAGTGCCCGTTCAAGTCCGGATCGGCTCAAAACCAAGCCTCCAAACCGAACATCATCTCTTTTAGGAAGCGATTTCAAAACTTCTTCCGCATCAGCCATTGGAGGAACAACCTTTGGGTTAACAAAAGAAACAGCTTCGATATTGCGAATCCCAGCTTCAATTAATTTATTAATCAGCTCAACCTTTTGTGCTGTTGGCACAATTTTACATTCATTTTGCAAGCCATCTCTTGGACCTACTTCACAGATTTCAATCATTTTCCTTCCTCCTTTAATAGATGAATGTTTTTGATTTGTTCCAGGTGCTTAAGCACATGGTCACGGCCCTGGTAAATATGTTCGTGCATAGCGATTCTGGCCCGTTCCGATTCACGGCTTTTGATTGCCTCCAAAATTGTTTTATGAACCTCAAGGGATTGTTTGAGCTGAAAGCTGTTATACCAATAAAAGGACCTAAACACGATGGGAACAACCACGACTTTAGAAATATGGAAATGGATATGTTCATTGTTTGAAGCGGCAACAATCGCCTCATGGAATTTTTGGTTTACCTCCACAATATCCTTGAGGCTGTCCATATCTGATTCCACATTACGGTTGATTGCTTCCTCATATAATACATTGGCTTTTTCCATTTTCAGCAAATCGTCCTCGGTTCGATGGATCGCCGCCTGGCTGGCAGCATATCCTTCTAAAAGAGTCCGCAAATCATAGATCTGGCGAATATCCTCTTTCGTAAAATGTCTTACACTTACACCTCGTTTTAAAGGGATTACAAGACCTTCAGCTTCAAGCTGTTTTATTGCTTCTCTGATAGGCGTGCGGCTAAGGTTCATTTCCTTAGCCAATGATTCTTCTGCAAGCCTCATTCCTGGAACAAACTTTCCCTCAATAATTGCGTCTTTTATAAATTCGTATGCATCCATAGTAACACCTCAATTGCATTGTATACAAAAGGGATTATCTTTTCAATAAATATTCTGAAAATTAATGATTAAATAGTGAATTATTCACATTTTCCATTTAATTTAAAAAAAAATTTAAAATAGCAATTGACTTATTGTATACAAACGCTTAAATTTGTATACAAGATTGAGAAAATTTAAATTTTCGCTAACATTCCAGAAATTACAGGAGGAAAAAACATGTCTGAAAAACAGCTTCCATTGGAAGATATAAGGGTGATCGAGCTTGGAACTCTATTAGCAGGCCCATTCTCCGGGCGTCTCCTCGGGGACTTTGGAGCAGAAATCATTAAGGTTGAACCCCCAGGAAAGTCAGATCCAATGAGGAACTGGGGAAAGTCGAAAGATGGAATCGGATTATGGTGGCCGATCCAATCCCGCAATAAGAAATCAATCACTCTCAATCTGCGGGAGGAAGAAGGACAAGAGGTTCTAAGAGAACTCATTAAAGAAGCAGATGTGGTCATTGAAAACTTCCGGCCGGGAACGATGGAAAAATGGAATCTTTCATACGAGACCCTATCAGAAATTAATCCAAGATTAATTATGGTCCGTACTTCCGGCTACGGCCAGACGGGACCTTATAAACACCGTGCAGGCTTTGGCAGTGTAGGAGAGGCAATGGGAGGGCTCAGAAATGTAACCGGTTTCCCGGACCGTCCGCCTTCAAGAATTGGTGTCTCCATTGGTGATACATTGGCAGCACTTTTTGCCACAATCGGCTGTCTGGTTGCCCTTCATGAAAGAGAGCGTTCAGGAAAGGGACAGGTTGTCGATACTGCACTATATGAATCGGTATTCTCTATCATGGAAAGCATCATTCCGGACTATTTGCTTGCCGGCTACATAAGAGAGCGAATGGGCAATATTCTGCCAGGTGTGGCTCCATCCAACATTTATTTTACACAGGATAAAACCTATATTGTAATCGGCGCCAATGCAGATGGAGTATTCCGTCGCTTATGCGAAGCAATGGAACAGCCTGAACTTGCCGATGATCCAAGGTTCGCTACCCACCACGCCAGAGGAGAAAATATGAAGCTCCTTGACTCCATGATCGAAGAATGGACGAAGACACTTCCGGCAAAAGAAGCGCTCAAAATTCTGGAAGAAAAAGGAGTGCCATCCGGTCTCATTTATTCAGCTAAAGATATTCTTGAAGATCCTCATTATAAAGAACGCGACATGATTATAAAAGTCGAACACCCGGAACTGGGAGAATTCCCGATGCCTGGAATTGTGCCAAAATTAAGCAGAACACCAGGAGAAGTGAAACATGCCGGCCCTGAGTCCATGGGCAAACATAACGAAGAAATCTATTCCGGATTGCTTGGTTTTAGCGAAGATAGATTAGAAGAATTGAAGAAAAATAATATCATTTAGGAGGGCTTCGAATGGGGAAGACCTTATATGAAAAAATTTGGAATAAGCATGTCGTACATGAAGAAGGTGATCAGCCTTCCATTTTGTATATTGACCTTCACTTAATCCATGAAGTAACGTCACCACAGGCTTTTGAAGGCTTAAGAATGAACAACCGCAAGGTGAAAAGGCCTGAATTAACAGTTGCCACTATGGATCACAGCATCCCAACAACAGATCGCACTTTGCCTTTCAGAGATGAAGTCGCGAAAAAGCAAGTAGATGCGTTAGCTCAGAACTGCAAGGATTTTGGGATACCGCTGTTTGACCTGCACAGCCCCAACCAGGGAATCGTCCATGTCATTGCTCCAGAGCTTGGCATTACCCAGCCTGGCATGACAATCGTGTGCGGGGATAGCCATACCTCAACCCACGGGGCATTTGGCGCTCTTGCATTCGGAATCGGTACAAGTGAAGTGGAACATGTCCTTGCCACGCAAACACTAAAGCAGTTCAAAGCAAAAACATTGGCAATTAATATAAACGGGGCACTTCCCCGGGGCACAACTTCCAAAGATTTGATTCTTTCGTTAATCGGAAAATACGGCCATGATTTTGCGACAGGTTACGTGGTGGAATACCGTGGGGAAGCCATCCGAAATCTATCAATGGAAGAGCGGATGACCGTTTGCAATATGAGCATTGAAATGGGGGCAAGGGCCGGACTTATTCAGCCAGACGAAAAAACATTTGCCTATTTAAAAGGCAAACAGGCAGTGCCGCAGGGCAAAGAATGGGAAGAGGCTTTGACTGAATGGAAGCAGTTTTATACAGACAAAGATGCGAATTTTGATTTATCAGTTGAATTCGATGCTTCTCATGTAACCCCTCAGGTTACGTGGGGAACGAATCCGGGACAGGTTGCAGGGATAACAGAAGCAGTTCCATTATTGGAAAACCTTCCATCAGACCAGGTTAAGCCAGCGAAAAAAGCTCTGCAATATATGGGATTGGAACCTGGTATGCCAATAACGGAAATAGAAATAAACAAAGTATTTATCGGTTCCTGTACAAACAGCCGGATTGAAGACCTGCGCAAGGCGGCAAAAATAGTAAACGATTACAAGGTGGCTGATCATGTGGAAGCGCTGGTTGTTCCTGGTTCGCAGCTTGTTAAAAAGCAGGCTGAAGCAGAGGGGATCCACCAAATTTTTATCAATGCCGGTTTCCAATGGAGAGAAGCTGGATGCAGCATGTGCCTTGGCATGAACGAAGACCTGGTTCTTCCGGAGGAGCGCTGTGCTTCTACATCAAACCGCAACTTTGAAGGCAGACAGGGCAGAAATGCCCGTACCCATTTAGTCAGCCCGGAAATGGCGGCAGCTGCTGCGATTGCAGGGCGATTTGTGGATGTGCGGGAATGGCCTGCCAGAGAAAGCAAGGAGGTCATTGTGAAATGAAGTCTTTTACAAGATTTACAGGAATCGTTGCTCCTCTTGACGCAGCCAATGTTGATACAGATGCCATCATTCCAAAGCAATTTTTAAAAAGGATTGAGAGAACGGGTTTTGGAGAATTCCTTTTTTACGAATGGAGATATGAAGATGGCAAAGAAAAAACGGATTTCGTTTTGAATAAAGAACCATACCGCCATGCGCCCATTTTATTGGCCCGCAAGAATTTTGGATGCGGTTCATCCAGAGAACATGCTCCTTGGGCAATTGCCGAATATGGAATTAGAGTAATAATTGCCCCGTCCTTTGCAGATATTTTTTACAATAATTGTTTTAAAAATGGCGTTCTGCCAGTCATTCTGCCTGAAAAAGATTTAGAATTTCTATTTGAAAAAACCAGCAAAATGCCGGGATACCAATTAGCAATCGATTTGGAGAAGCAAAGAATCGAAGACACATGGGGATATATGGCTGAGTTCGAGGTAGCCCCTTACCGGAAAAATCAATTGTTAAAAGGCCTTGATGAAATTGGATCGACCCTCCAAGCAGCTGAAAAAATAAACTCCTTTGAATCAACGCATAAAATTTTTTATAAGCTGGAGGTTTCATTTTAAACAATAGGGAGGCAGCAAAATGAAAAATGGGCAAGTCAAGGAACCTATCCACAAGAAGTGGATTTGGATCGTTCTCGCATTGATTACATTAGGAATTGTACCCTGGTATTTTCCGGCAGCGGCGACAGAGCCGTATATTCTTGGATTCCCATTATGGGCATTTATCTCGACTATTTTTTCAATCATTTTATGCGGGTATTTAAGCTGGCTTTGTGTGAATGAGTGGAATATCGTTGAAGATCAGGAAGAGGCTGATAAAGCAAAGGGGGATAAAGGATGAATGAATTAGCTTTTGCAGGCACGGATGGAATTATCATTTTATCTGTGTTTGCAATCGTCATGCTGTTAATTGGCTATCTGTCTGGCAGAGGTGAGAAAAATATTCACGAAAGCCTTTCAGGGTACTATCTGGCCGGAAGAAACCTAGGCTTTATCGCATTGTTTTTTACTCTTTATGCAACACAGTACAGCGGTAATACGATTGTCGGATATGCTCCAACAGCCTACCGGACTGGCTTCTCCTGGCTGCAGTCGATTTCCTTCATGACTATTATTATAGCGATCTATTTATTATTTGCACCTAGATTATATGTCATTGCGAAAAAGAGAAACTTCGTTACCCCAACGGATTGGATTCAGCATCGTTTTAAATCTAAGGCCGTTACTTTACTGAGTATATTCCTTATGCTTTGGGGGCTGGGGAACTATCTGTTAGAACAGCTGGTTGCGATCGGACAGGCCGTTTCTGGTATGACAGGCGGAACAATTCCTTACCAAATCGCTGTAATTGTTTTTGTTATCGTTATGCTTGCTTATGAATGGATGGGCGGTATGAAGGCAGTAGCATTCACAGATGTCATGCAGGGAATTATACTGATGATTGGAATCGTTGTCTTCCTTATTGGTGGATTATATCTGGCAGGTGGCAGTTTTGGAGATGTAACCCGTTATATCGCTGAAATGGAACCTGCCAAAACAGCTGTTCCTGCACTGGACGTAAACATTAACTGGTTCAGTATGCTCCTTCTTGTAGGTTTGGGGGCGAGCATCTATCCTCATGCCGTACAAAGGATTTATTCAGCACAAAGTGAAAAAACATTGAAAAAATCATTCTCCCGTATGGCATGGATGCCTCCTATAACAACTGGGCTTGTTTTTCTAGTTGGGATCATCGGAATTATGCTTTTCCCTGGGTTGGATAAAACAGGTTCCGAACAGCTTGTTGGACTAATGGCTAATGAAATTGCAGCAATTAATCCATTTTACTACTGGGTTATGATTATCTTCTTTGGTGGAATCGTTGCTGCGATTATTTCAACTGCTGACTCTGTTTTACTAAGCTTTTCTTCCATGTTATCGAATGATGTATATGGTAAATTTATCAATCCAGGTGCCACGGAACATAAAAAAGTTATGGTAGGTAAAGTAGGCGGGATTATTGCGATTGTACTTTTACTGTGGATCGCCTGGAATCCGCCGGGAACGCTTTATGAAATCTTTGTTTTAAAATTTGAGCTGCTTGTACAGGTATTCCCTGCTTTTGTACTCGGATTATATTGGAAGCGCTTATCAGGCAAAGCCGTTTTCTGGGGAATGCTTGCGGGTGCATTATTGGCTGGCCTTCTGACGATAACAGGATATAAAACAATCTTTGGCATTCATGGGGGAGTAATTGGATTGGCTTTAAATTTCCTCATTTGTGTAGGAGGTTCGCTATTAGCTCCGGCAGTGTCAAAAAACAAGGTTCTAGAGGAAGATTTGACTGCGCTAAATTTGAAGGCTTAAAAGCCATTAAAAGAGATGAATTGATATGAGCAATTTATTGGCAAAAAACAATGTTGTATCCTTGGCAGATCCTTGGAGAATGCTATTATTTCTTTTGCTGGCACAGCTTATGGTTGCATTTGTGGGAAGAAGCATCGGACCGCTGGGAGTGTTAATTGGGGAGGATCTTTCCTTAAGCAAGTCGCAGATCGGCATGCTCCCGGCAGCGCTCTTTTTAGGGCAGGCGATTGTTTCTGTACCGGCCGGCTTCCTTACTGATTTGGTAGGCTCCCGTAAACTATTAGTTCTGGCTTCGATTTGTATGGGTTTAGGCTTCCTGTTCATGACATTTCTTCATCAGTTTTGGCTGGTCCTTTTATTGATTATTATCGGTGGACTTGGATACGGATCCATGCACCCAATAACAAACAGAGGAATTATTTATTGGTTCCCGCTTAAGCAGCGGGGCACAGCCATGGGAATCAAGCAGACCGGAATAACCGCAGGCTCGGCTCTTGCCAGCTTGATCCTGCTTCCACTCAGCGTTGCTTTTGGCTGGAGATTTGTTCTGCTTTCTGCTTGCATACTTTTGCTGGCAGGCGGGTTTATCTCCTATCATTTTTATAGAGATCCGCCTGAATTGACACAGTCAAAGAGCAGTACAGGAATAGTCCAATTCTATAAGTCTATGTTTAAAATGTTTAAGAATAAAGCTTTAATGCTTGTAAGTTTTAGTGCATTTGGATTAAACGGCACTCAAATGTGTTTAAATACTTATATCGTTTTATTTGCCTATGAACAGCTTAAAATTTCCATCTTTTTATCCGGTATCCTTTTGGTCGTATCGGAAGTGTGCGGATCGTTAGGGAGAGTTGCCTGGGGGATGATAAGCGATCGGCTTTTCAACGGAAAACGAGTTGTCATTCTTATGATCATTACAATCATCACAGCATTGGCTAGCGGCACTGCAGCTTTAATCACTTCAGCTCCTTTTTGGGTAATGGTCCCAATTGTCGCCCTATTTGGGTTTGCCGCGTCTGGTTTTAATGGAATTTGGATGAACCTTGCCAGTGAATTGGTGCCAAGAGAACAAGCCGGCATCTCAAGCGGAATAAGCATTACACTCGGTTCAGCAGGCGCTATCATCATTCCGCCGCTATTCGGTTTAATCGTCGATCAGACAGGGAATTTTTCTTCAGGGTGGTTCTTGATTACGGGTATGATGTTCGTTGTATTTGGCCTTCTAACGAGCCTGTCTATCTTAAATAAAAAAAGAAACTATGTCATTTAGTGCCTGGAAGGAGTTTTCTAAGTGGAATTTAACCCCTCACAACTTGGCGAAAAAGAAGTATACAAATTATTGTCTGGATCAGTTGTACCAAGACCTATTGCATGGGTATCCACCTTATCGGAGGAAGGGGAACTGAATCTCGCGCCTTTCAGCTTTTTCACTGTTGCCTCAAGGAATCCTCCAATGCTGTGCATTTCAGTTGGACCTGGCGTAGGCGAACGTGAAGGAACAGAGAAGGATACACTGGTTAACATACGCTCTCAAAAGGAATTTGTTATAAATGTTGTTCCAACACCATTAGGAAATCAAATGCAAAAAAGCTCGGAAAATTTGCCAAGTGATACCAATGAGTTTAAAGCAGCGGGACTTACCCCTGTAAATAGCCGTCTGGTCAGTCCTAAAAGGGTAAAAGAAGCTCCCATTCATATGGAATGCAAGCTTGAACAAATTATCCAACTTGGAAGTGACCATCTTATTATTGGCAGAATGGTTCATTATCATATCGAAGATGATTACTATCTTGGGAACTATAAAGTGAACTTGGAAAAATTGCAGCCGCTGGGCAGATTAGCAGGGAATTACAGTGAAAGCAAAGAATTCTTCAAACTTCCAAGATAAGCAACGAAAGTGCTGAACAACATTGTTCGGCACTTTTTTATTTATATTACAGGTTTTTATGCTATCCTATCTACAAAGAAAGCTTTAAGAGGTGGTCATATGTATCACATTGGTGTAGTTGGACCAGAGCAGTCGGTGGAGAGAATTCTGGATGTTGCCAAAGAGTTTGAAAAAGAGATGAAATTTCATCCTTATACATATAAGCAGGCAGTTGAAACGAAGGAGATTACACAAGCAGCATTATACCGAATTGGGGACTCCATCTCGAATCCAATCACGCCAATGCTTCCGTATCTCGTATTGCTATTATCCTTTGCAAAAAAATACGACAAGAACATGGGCTTGGGGACCTTAATTTCAGCTCTATTCCCATACACCATCTTCTTCGGCATCTTCTGGATTATCTTGATTGTAGTTTGGTACCTGTTAGGCATCCCAGTTGGGCCAGAGGGACCGATCCATTTATAAGATTTGTTGGCACCCAGGGGAACCTGGGTGTTTTTATTTTTGCGAAAAAGGAAGGTGTTTCCAAATTTGTGAACTTGACGAATAAAGTTAGAAAACTAGCGAATAAAACATGAAATTTTACGAATAATGTATATTAATTTGCGAACAAAATTAAAATTTTACGAACAAACCTAAGAAACTAGCGAATAAATAAATATACAACAATTTTTCAGGTAAGAAACCACAAAAACATGGAAAGAACTCCACGAAATTCATGACACTTTTTCAGGTTAAGAGCAATTTACTCATTCTTTTTCAAAAAATCGCGATATCCGACCTAAAAATGTATTTCCACCCCACCAGGTGATACTATATCCTTAATAACCTAACCGATTCTGGAGGCTTTACATGAAAAATTACGCAGATTTGATTCAAAAACAGAGAAGCTTCTTTTCTAAAGGGAAGACGAAGGATGTTTCATTCAGGATGGAAGCACTCGGGCGGCTGCGAACAATTATTAAAGAGCAAGAACAGGATTTAATGGATTCGTTAAAGGCAGATCTCAATAAAAGTGAGTTTGATGCCTATTTAACGGAGATCGGCATTGTACTTGAAGAGATCCGTTTTACGATGAAGAACCTGAACAAGTGGGCAAAGCCAAGGAAGGTTAAGTCAACACTCGCTCAAGTTGGTTCTAAAAGCTACATTTATCCTGAGCCGTATGGGGTCGCACTGATCATCGCACCATGGAATTACCCTTTTCAGCTGGCTATTGCACCGCTTATCGGCGCCATCGCAGCAGGGAATTGCGCGATCCTGAAGCCATCTGAATTAACCCCGCGCACTTCGGCATTGCTGTCAAAGCTTATCAGCGAACATTTTCCAGAGGAGTTTATAGCTGTTGTTGAAGGCGGAGTCGAAACAAGCACAGCACTCCTGAACGAAAAGGTCGATTATATTTTCTTCACAGGCAGTGTGCCCGTTGGAAAAATGATTATGGAGGTTGCTTCCAAGAATCTCACGCCAGTCACGCTGGAGCTGGGCGGAAAGAGCCCGTGCATTGTACATGAAGATGCTAATCTTAAACTGACTGCGAAACGAATCGCCTGGGGAAAATTTATGAATGCCGGCCAGACCTGTGTAGCACCGGACTATATATACGCGCACAGCAGCATCAAGGAAGAATTCCTAAAAGAGCTCAAACAAGCAATCCAAGAGCTGTATAGCGGAGATCCAATCGCTGCAGGTAATTTTACAAAAATCGTCAGCGACAAGCATTTCAAGCGCTTAACCAAATTTCTAAGCAATGGAACCGCAGTCCACGGGGGCCGCCACGATGTCAGCACACTGACGATTGAACCGACTGTTCTAAAAAATATTACCTGGGAAGATGAAGTGATGGAGGACGAAATTTTTGGGCCCATCCTGCCAGTTTTGGAGTATGAAGACTTGTCCAAAATGATCAGCGAGGTTAACGCACGGCCGAAACCGCTGGCGCTTTATATTTTTTCAGAAAGTAATGCCATACAAAACGAGATTCTCAACCATATTTCCTTTGGGGGCGGCTGCATCAACGATACAGTCTTTCATCTCAGTTCTCCATATTTGCCATTCGGGGGAGTAGGGGAAAGCGGTATTGGCGCCTATCATGGGAAAGGAAGCTTTGATGTGTTCTCACATGAAAAAAGCATCCTGAAACAGACAACCAAATTTGATTTGCCGTTCCGTTATCCGACTACCAAAAATGCCCTAAAGAAAGTGAAGCTTTTTATAAAATAAAGCCGTCTTGCCAAAAGGCGGTTTTTCTTTACGCATTATTTTTCGGCAGATTTTTTCCTTTGTTCAAATCCTGGATCGCGGCTTCCGTTTTCTTGGAAAGATTTTTCGTATAGGGGGAAATGGAGAAGGTGGGGAAGTCTATATTTTTTACTTTCTTTGTCAGCTTTTTCATTTAAATCAGCCCTTTTTATAGGATGTGTTTCTTTATTATATGTCCCTGCAAAGTGAACATGAATAAAGGCGCGGAAGAAAATTCCTCCCACGCCATATAGTATGCTTATGACTTATGTTTTGTATAAACGCATATCAATCTTTTATTCTCATTTATGATCCGTTCTGTATGCGGGCTTACTTCAAAACAAGGCAGGCTGATTCGTGATTTTTTTCTAATCATTTTATTAGAGCTTTTTGTACGTATAGGGGCTTTGTCATTATTATTATCCGCTGGTTCCTTCATCGTCTTCGTCCTCCTGTTCAGCAGGGAGCATTAGATCGTATATTGATATGAGTGAAGTGAATAGCAAGTAGTCGAATTCAGTGACAAAATCATCGGAGGTTAATTTTATTACATAATAGTCTTCAAGGATGGAAAAAGGAATCAACGCCAATTTCTCGTCAGCGTCATAATATACTTCCTTGCGGTCCAAGCGGCTGTGAATTAATGCTTTATCAGCGTAGTGTTCGAGGAGATAATCCTTGTCTTCCTGAGTTGTATATTTGCATAAAGCGGTTTTCATATCCACTTTTTCCGCGTAATCGGCCAAAAGCTTTTCGATGCCGGCAATATAAGCTTCTTTATCTCCATAATAAATGTCGATCGTTTCATTTTTCAATAAATATTGAAAAGACTTCAGCTTATTCATGTGCGAGTTCAAGAGGTCGTTATTTTCTTCAAGCAATTCTCTCGTATCCGTTGCCAGTTCGTTATTGCCAACTCTTTTCAAGTAAGAGCCCAGGAAAACAAAGGCGTCAACAAGCGCAAAAATAATCGCGACAATCAGGTAATTCAGCCAGTCAGTAAAAATGGAAGCAGGCTCTTTGGTCCAATAAATGACTGCCCCAAGTACATAGATGATATACCAGGTTTTTCGGATTGCAAACATTCTTTCCTTAACTCTCTTTTCCCATCTCCAAACAGAAATAACATAAAACCCGAGACAAACGACAATCATCCAAACCGCAATCTTAAAGAAAAGGAGCAAAAGGATCGCCTCGTCAATCAATAAATTTAAAAACGGTTAGAAAATTTGCAAAATTTTCCTTATAGTTCCATTATAACAGAGATTATGTCAACAAATTGAGAATAAATTGGGCCGGAGGAAAAATATGAGGATTTACCTATTTATTTTAATTGCAGCTTTGATCATCCTTTCAGTGATCAATCACAGAAGTATTGATAAAGCAGTGGAATTGTGTGAGGAAGGGAAAGGAACGCCTCAGGTGGAGAAGGATGTTTTTGCTTTTAACTGGAGTGTTAGCTGTGAAAAGTAAACTTGAAATAAATTTGATATCATTTTAAATTATCTGATGCTGGGCCATGGGACAGCCATTTTAATAATTCCTTCATATATTAACAGTGAGTGCATAAAGAAGGGAGAGACTGGCATCGTGACATGGAAAGCAAAGGCAGAAAAATGGCTTGCATACAAGGATTTGGATAAAGAGTTAATGAAATTATTATTAAATATGGACCACCAGTCTTTAGAAGACAGTTTTTATAAAGACTTAGAGTTTGGCACAGGCGGAATCAGGGGAGAATTGGGGCCAGGCACTAACCGGATGAATATTTATACCGTCCGTAGGGCTGCAAAGGGTCTTGCAGAATATATTTGCCAAAAAGGGGAAACTGCTAAAACCCGTGGAATCGTCATTGCATATGACTGCCGACGAAAATCAGAAGAATTTGCCTTGGAGGCAGCAAAAACAGCAGGAATGCTTGGTATAAAAGTTTATCTATTTGATGAACTAAGACCCACTCCTGAGTTGTCTTTCGCCGTGCGTTACTTGAATGCTTCTGCAGGAATAGTGATTACAGCAAGCCATAACCCGCCAGAATATAACGGCTTAAAAGTATATGGAGAAGACGGGGGACAGATTACACCTTCTGCAGCTCAAAAGATTACCGGGTTTATCAAAAGGGTTGAAGATGAGCTTTCTATCCAGGTTATGGATGTAAATGAACTGCAAAATCGAGGCCTATTAACTTTTATAGGGGAAGAAATAGATAACGCTTATCTTGAAAAATTAAAAACGATTCAATTAAACAAACATATTGCCAGGGAGGATGGCAACAATGTAAAAATCGTTTTTACACCCCTTCATGGTACAGCAAAAAATCTGGTGTGCGAAGGTCTTCAAGCTTTAGGGTTTAGCAAGATAACTCTTGTAAAAGAGCAGGAAGAACCCGATTCCGAATTCAGAACCGTAGCATCCCCAAATCCGGAAGAACATTCCGCTTTTAAACTGGCTATCCAATATGGGACTGAAATAGATGCAGATATTTTAATGGCAACAGATCCCGATGCAGACAGGCTGGGGGTTGCAGTAAGAAATGGACAAGGAAAGTATGCTATATTAACCGGAAATCAGCTTGGGGCAATAATGCTTCATTATTTATTGACTCAAAAAAAGAAGCATGGGATTCTCCCAGAAAATGGTGCAGTGATCAAAACTATCGTAACCTCCGAAATTGGCAGAGCCATTGCTACAGATTTCGGCATAAAAACAATTGATACCCTGACTGGATTTAAATATATCGGCGAAAAGATCAAGGAATTTGAAGAAACTAAACAACATATTTTTCAATTCGGGTACGAAGAGAGTTATGGATATTTAATTGGTGATTTTGTCCGTGATAAAGATGCTGTACAGGCAGCCGTGTTTGCAGCTGAAGTAGCGGCTTATTATAAATCAAAAGGGAAAACTTTGTTTGATGGTTTGCATGATCTATATAGGAAGTATGGATTTTACCTGGAATCCTTGATATCCATTACCTTAAAGGGGAAGGAGGGAGCTGAGGAAATTTCAGATATTCTTAAATCATTCAGAGAAAATCCTCCCAAAAAGGTTGCAGGTATAAAAATTACTATAATTGAAGATTACCACATCGGAAAGCGCTTTAATGTTTTAACTGGGCAAGTAGAAAATATACACCTCCCAAAATCAAATGTTCTTAAACTTTATTTGCAAGATGATTCATGGATTAGCCTAAGGCCCTCTGGAACAGAACCGAAGATTAAATTATATTTTTCTGTAAAAAGCTTATCGGAAAACCAAAGTGCTAAGCTCTTGGAAAGACTTGAAAATGAGGTTATAAATAAGATTGAGAAAATCAAAGTGAAAATACTTTAAAAAAACTAAAAAGTAATCCTTCTGGCCGGCTTGGTATAACTTTGATGATCCAGAAAAAACACCCATATTATTTAAAACAAGGCATATCACCATGCGACATTCATTGTAAACACATATTATAAAATAGCTTTTTAATCAAAGTGATGAGGTGTTTATATTGAAAGTCGTAATTATGGCAGGTGGTACGGGAACAAGATTTTGGCCTTTGAGTGTAAATGAAAAGCCCAAACAATTTCTTTCTCTGATTAATAAAAAAACAATGCTTCAGCAAACCTATAACCGCTTTAGAAAGTGGCTGCCAGAAGAGAAAATATATATTGTGACATCTGAGGAATATGCAACTCTAGTAAAAGAACAATTGGCAATTCCCCATAAACAGTTAATTTTAGAGCCGTTACAAAGGGATACGGGTCCCTGTGTTACCTTAACTGCCTTAACGTTTTTGAAAGAGAATGATAATGAAGTATTCGCGGCAGTACCCTCAGACCATTATTTTCCTGATGATGATTCAATATTCGAACTCTTTAAATTAGCTGAAACCACTGCTAAATCAGACTTATCCATTGTAACTTTGGGAATAAAACCTGACCGGCCTGAAACTGGATATGGGTATATCCAAGCCGAGCAGAATAGGGATTATATGGGTCAGGTATTAAGAGTTAAGAAATTCATAGAAAAGCCTTGTAAACAAAAGGCCGAGGAATTGTTAAAAGCAGAAGATGTTTACTGGAACAGTGGAATATTTATTTGGAAGCCCTCAACAATTGCTTATTACATGAAACAACATCAGCTTCAAATCTATGAATCCATAACCAGATTTCTAAATGGATCTGTCTATGAGTATTCAAATCTTCCTAAAGTTTCTGTCGATTATGCGATAATTGAAAAGGCCGAAACGATCTTCACGATACCTGCTAATATTCACTGGGATGATGTCGGGAATTGGACAGCTTTAGAGAGGCTGTTAAAAAAAGATGACGAAATTAATGTTCTGCAGGGGAATATCCATGTCTTATCAACAGAAAATTGTATAATAAAATCAGAGGACAAAAAAACAATCGTCATTGGAGCAGAAGATTTAATTATCGCTTCTACAAAAGATGGGCTTTTAGTGTGCCATAAGTCCATGGAACAAAATATAAAAACAATTTTAAAAGAGATAGAAGATGCTAATGAATAGTAAACAACCAAACAATATTTAAAGAATTATTTACACTATTATACTTTTTTATAAGGAGAGAAGAATTTGGATATTAAGAAGGTCATTGAAGAAGGGAACTTTGATCTGCATTTGCACACAACAGCCTCAGATGGGATATATTCTCCAAGTGAAGTCGTTAAAAAGGCTGCCGAGAAAGGAATTACAACGATTGCTATAACAGACCATGACACAATTGAAGGTATAACTGAGGCGAAGCAGGCTGGTAACATATTTGGAATAACCGTTATTCCCGGTATTGAATTAAGTACAAAGTATAAAGGGAAAACAATAGATATTTTAGGGTATGGCATCAATGAAACATCCGAATTATCAAAGGTTTTGGAGAGACTAAGAGATCATAGACAAAATCGTTCAGAAATTATTATTAAAAAGTTCTGCGATCTTGGTATGACCATTACTTCTTCGGATGTCAGAAAATACAGCAAGGGAGAAGTCATTGCCCGACCGCATATTGCAAAAGCTGTGGTTGAAAAGGGGTATGCAAAAGATACTCAAGAAGTATTTGATTTGTATCTGGGAGATGGCAAGCCTTGCAGTGAAGAGAAAATGAAACTTAACCCTCTAGAAGGAATAAAGTTAATTCAAAATGCAGGGGGGCAAGCTGTACTAGCTCATCCTAAGCTTATTCATGATGATAAAATCATAGCAGAGTTAATGGAGCTGCCATTCGATGGAATAGAAGTATGGCACCGAAAACATGGGAAAAATGATACGGATCGTTATAAAAAAATAGCTGCAAAATATCGTAAATTAATTACTGGAGGATCTGATTTTCATAATGAAGAACATTCGATTGGAGATTTCGGATACGACCTATAACAAAAATATTCTCTTATAGACCTTCACGGTCGTTTTCGAAAATCATACTACGGTTAAAAAAAGAGTCACATTACAAAAGGAATGGTATTATCCCCTTCAGGTAAACAGTAAAAAAAGAGAACATGATATGATGTTCTTACTAGTCTACTTGGAGGGGATTTTTCTATGGCCAAAAAAGGACAAACCTTTAAAACATATACAGAGGGGTTATGTGCAGAACCAACCCTTTTGTAGCAGCAGGAATTGAAAAGTTCGGTATTAAAGAGTGATTACATGAAAATCCTCGTTTGATTAACTGGGCAAGGCTTGGATGTCCTTTTACTTCACCTAATGACTGAATACTGATTGTTCTACGTCACTTTCAACACCAAAAACTCCAGCACAATATTCACAAAGCCTTCAATTACCCGAAGTTTTTTTACAGCTTTATAGATTGGGTAAAAAATCTATACAAACATAATAGGGCTATCACCACCTAAAGATAAAATACTGAAAAATTGGGTCTATTTAGGAACTCTGAAATAAAGGATTTGCCCAAAATACATTTGATAAAATCCACAAAAAAACGGTCCAAATTGGGAGTTGTCTATATCATTTAAAAGTTTTTAACATATATTATTAATATAAACTATAATTTTCAAAGAAAATAAACATTGGAATTTATTCAATTAAAAAGCAGAATAAGCCCAAAATATAAATGAAAGAGAGGATTTAAATATGTTTGAAAATGATCATCAGTTAATAAAAAGATTGATAGGATACTATGTTCCTCTATACAATAAAGACTTTCCATTGATTCTTTTTTGGACTCCTAAAAGTGGTTGCACAACATTCAATAAGTGGTTTTTTTTTCAAATTGGATTAATAGAAAAAGTTCCAAATAGAAAAGGGGGGGTTCATGGTTATCGTGATCATGTATACAGAAAAGAGCCTGTATATACACAAGGTTTAACAAACAGTCTAATTAAAGGAAATAAAGATACTTATAAGCTTGTTCGTAACCCTTATAGAAGAGCAGTAAGCTCTTTTTTGCATACAATAAGTAATCAATGGCTTATAAGCAAGTTTAATAGTGATATAAACAAAGGTATTAGCTTTAAGCAATTTTTATATCATCTTAAGGATTTAGGGCCTGCTATTAATAAAGCAGATCGACATATTTCCCTCCAATATATAGAAGGAGAAGAACGTTTTATTAAAAATTATATAAAACTGGAAAAATTCGCTAATCAAATAAGAGAAATTGAAAGTAAATATGGACTATTAAAAGCTCCTTTATCCCAGCTTTCGACATCTCCCCATCACTTTTCAGAAATGATGAATAATAGAGGAGAATTTGCAGAAACGGTTATAACAAAGGAAAAATTCGAAGGCAATTTTCCTACCTTTAAAAGTTTTTACAATAATGAAACAAAAAGGCTTGTGAAAGAAATATATTCAAAGGATTTTGAAGTATATGATTATGATCAAGACAGTTTAAATATTTGAAAGAACTAATTGGTAAATTTGAATTAAAGTCAACTTCAAGCAACTCCAAAATATACGACAAAAGTTGTTTATTTTGGAGTTGCTTTTTGTTTGATTCACATTTTTTCGGTACTCTGCATCTAGACGGTAAGTTCTCGTTGACCACGTCAAGACTTTATCGATTTCTTCTTTATTGTTTAAAACGATATTTGGGAGCGTATCAAACAAATAACGAAGATAATGATAGGGAATTAAACTGTTGGTTAACTGAATTTATTTAAGTTTGTCACCAGGACTTAAACAATTAACTTTTTTAATCGGGGAATTGTTCCTGCAAATTTCTTTGTGGAACATTTTTAGCTTTAATTAGAGTTTTTGCTCTAATGCAAATGAAATAAATGATAATCGGTTAAATAAAGCAAAACCTGAATAACCTTTTATAAAAGGCCCGTTATTCGGGTAATATATATTAATAGAAGCTTTTAAAAATAATATATGACTGATAGTAAAACTCACTAGATTTAAAATGAGATATCCTTTTATTGGGGACCTTTTAATCCATTAATTAAAACTTCAATGACTTCCGGACGGCTAAATTGGGGAGGGGGAGTGATTCCATTACGCAGCATTTCCCTAACTTTTGTACCTGATAAATGCAGGTGATTTTCTTTGCTGTGCGGACAAGTTTTACTGGATGCCATATTCTCGCATTTCATACAATAGAAGCTATGTTCAAAAGGAAGAATTTCGATTCCTATTTCGTCGTGGCTAAATTGATCGAAGATTTTTTGTGCATCATATGTCCCGTAATAATCTCCGACACCGGCATGGTCTCTTCCCACAATAAAATGTGTGCAGCCATAATTTTTTCGGACTAGTGCATGGAATACAGCTTCTTTGGGTCCGGCATATCTCATTGCAGCGGGAAATACAGCCAAGAATACTCGATTATTTGGATAATAGTTTTTCAGAAGTACTTCGTAACTTTTGAGCCTAATGTGCGCTGGAATGTCATCCGATTTTGTCTCTCCGACCAATGGATTCAAAAACAAGCCATCTACTATTTCAAGGGCTGTCTTTTGGATATATTCATGTGCTCTGTGTACCGGGTTCCTTGTTTGGAAACCAACTACCGTTTTCCAATTATTCTCTTTAAATTCTTTTCTTGTTTCGAAAGGAGTTTTAGAGTAAAGGGTGAATTCTGGGTTTTTTGGAGGAATCTTCGTTAATGTAACTGGGCCAGCTGCATAAATCTCAGGACGATCAAAAAGCTTTTTGACACCTGGATGCTTTTTATCGGCTGTTTGATAGACTTTAATCGCTTCTTCCATTTTATTAGGTTTATAAACCTCCCAAAGTTCCATTACTCCATATATTTCGTTTTTATGTGTTAGTTTAACCCTATCCCCAACCGTAAGTTTCCTTGCCGCTTTTTGAGATATTGGAAGAGTAATTGGAATACTCCAAATTGTTCCATTTTCTAATCTCATCTTATCTAAAACAGTTTTGTAGTCTTTCTGTCCCATAAATCCTCTCAGAGGACTAAAAGCGCCATTAGAAATTAATTCAAGGTCAGATAAAGCCATTCCATCTATTTCAATTTCAGCATGGATATTTGAGTGGTCATAGTTCAAATTCACTTGATTAATTAATTTACCTCCATGAGGAATGCTTAGCGCCATCTTCTATCACTCCTATTCATTTATTCAAGTTGATTAAAGCACAGGTGTTTTTTTAAATATTTTGTAATTATTTTGACAGATTCATTTATTGTTAGATTATCTGAATCTATAATAATTTCGGGATTTCTTGGTTCTTCATAGGGTTGATCAATACCTGTAAATTGCTTAATCACTCCACTTCTGGCTTTTTTATAAAGGCCCTTTGGATCTCTCTTCTCACATTCCTGGAGTGAGCAATTGACGTACACTTCAATGAATTCACCCGGCTGAAATAATGATCTGGCATTTAAACGGTCTTCTTCAAAAGGCGATATAAGTGCAGCCAGAATAACTACCCCAGCATCTACAAAAAGTTTGCCTACTTCGGCTGTTCTCCTTATATTTTCTTTTCTGTCCGCCTCTGAAAAGGAGAGATTTTTATTGATCCCATGACGGAGATTATCCCCATCCAAAAGATAAACACTGATATTCTGTTTGAATAATTCATACTGCAAGGCATTAGCGATTGTTGACTTTCCGGAACCTGATAGGCCTGTAAACCAAACCATTATACTTTTGTGGCCGAATTGTTTTTGTCTGGCTTCCTTATTTATAATTGAATCATGCCAAACTACATGTTCATTTCCACCCTCATTTTTCAATTCACCTTTCCTCCTTTATTTATTAATAATTAAAGCCATTTCCAATAAGCAATAAAAATTGATAGAAACATACAAATCAAGCTCAGTGGAAGGCCTACCTTCATAAAGTCTGTAAATTTATAGCCGCCGGGACCATATACAAGCAAATTGGTTTGGTAGCCTATTGGAGTAAGAAAACTGCATGAAGCGGATATAGCGGTAAGCATGGCAAGCATTTTTGGGTCTAAACCGGAATGAAGAGATAATGTATAGCCAATTGGAAACATAATAGCCGCTGTAGCAAGATTGTTAAGGAACTCAGTCATGATTAGAGTGACGAAATAGAATAAAAATAGGATTCCTATTAAACCTGTATAAGACTGCACCTCTGTAAAAAAAGAAGCTATAAATCTTGCTAAGCCAGTTGTTTCTATTGCATTTCCTATTCCAATAGCGCTTGCCATCATTATAATAACATTCCAATTTATGGATTTAATAGCATCATTAAACGTTATGATTTTTGTTAGGACCACGATTAAAGCTGAAATTAATGCAAGGCTGAAAATGGACATAAGCTGAAAAACTGATGTAATAATGATTCCCATTAGAATCAATATGATTACAAGTTTTTCATGTTTTATATTCTTATGTTTTTTATTTATTGGGGATATAAAATAGAAATCTTCAGAATTTGTCCATGTTTTTACAAAATCATTTTTTCCTAGTAATAAAAGTGTATCTCCCTGTTTTAAAACGAAATTTCCTATACCAGAAGTTATAAATTTTCCATTTCTTTTAATGGCAACTATCGCTGCATTATACCTGGAGCGAAACTGGCTTTCTTTTATTTTTTTATTTATTAATGGAGATTTACCTGAAATTCCTACTTCTAAAAATGTTGCAGGAAGGTTTGAATGGTTGTTTCCTTTATCCCCTAAAGACAGTTTTAAGCCGAGAATATGGCTGACCTGCAATACACTATCCGGGTTTCCCGAGAACACAAGAATATCCTCTTCCTGAATGATTTCATCATTTGGTGCAGGGATAATGGCTTTGCCACTGCGGATAATTTCAATTAAAAACAAATGATTTAAGTTGCGAAGCATTGCATCTTTGATACTTTTTCCAATTAATGCAGAATTGGTTTCAACGATAAATTTATAAATAAAATGATGCTGTTCGTCCTGAAGTAACTTAATATTATGAGCTCTTTCCGGCAAAAGTCGATGACCTGCGATTACAAAGTATAAAATACCGGCAAAAGTAAGGGGAATTCCAAAATAGGCAAAGTCAAACATTTTGAACCCACTCAAGCCTTTTTCTGCCAATAATCCTTGAACAATAAGATTTGTTGAGGTCCCAATTAGTGTAATAGTTCCTCCAAGAATGGCTGCATAGGATAAAGGAATGAGCAGCTTTGAAGGTTTGATATTATTATTTATTGCCCAATTTTGAAGAGTAGGAATCAGCATCGTGACGATTGGAGTGTTATTCATAAACGCGGATATTGTACTCGTGGGAAGCATTAAACGAATTAATACATACTGAATAGATTTATTTTGGTTTAATATTTTATGAACAAAATCGTGTAGAATGCCGGTCTTAGAAACAGCTGCGCCAACAATAAAAAGGAAAGCAACTGTATGGACCCCCGGGTTGGCAAATCCTTTTAAAGCTTCTGCCGGAGTAGCAATTTTAAAAAAAATCAAAGAGGATAATGCAAGGAAAACCGTAAATTCAGGTAGTACCCATTCACTAATAAGGGCGAAAAACATGAAGGAAAGAATGATGCATAATACTATTGCATCAATACTCATAAAGATCTCTCCTGACAAATTCCAAATTGTTAATCACCCTTATACTTATGTAACTTAACTACTTCATGTACATTACATCCGCCTTATTTTCCTGACATTTATGGTTGGTTTCATTCTTTTATGAATTCCAAAATATTATAGCAACATATAAAGATTAAGAAAATTCAAAATGGGTTGTGGATGACTGCAGGATGTCCAAAAATAATCACCTTAAATTGGTAAATAGAATATAATGTAACGCATCTTTATCAAAAAAGGATGATCTCCAATTTTTAATTATTTGTCGACCTAATTTTTAGATTTTGATATTTTAAATGGTCAATAGAAAAAAGATGGAAAAAAGGAATGCCTCCCAAGTTTTACTCTTAATCTCTATTTACACATTACAATAAGAAATCCTGATAATTTTTTCTATAAGAATAAATATGAAAGGAGCTATCAAATTAATGAAAGGAATTATTCTGGCAGGTGGAACTGGAACACGTCTAACACCTTTTACCAGGATTTTAAATAAACATCTATTGCCGGTGGGTCCCTATCCAATGATCTATTGGCCGATATTTAAATTAAGGGATTCCGGAATTAAAGAGATACTTATAGTTACTAACCAAAAAGACCTTACATTTTTTAAAGAGATATTAGGGAAGGGGGAGGAGTTAAAAGTAAAGCTGTACTTTAAGACCCAAAAAACTGAAGGCGGAGGGATTGCAGATGCTCTTTTGTCAGCACGGGATTTTATAAATAATGATAAATTCACAGTCCTCCTTGGGGATAATCTTTTTGACGATTCTTTAATACCCTATATAAAAGGTTTTGAAATGCAAAAATCGGGAGCTAGGGTGCTGCTAAAAGAAGTCAGTAATCCATCAAGATATGGAGTTCCGCTTTTGGATACTGAGGGGAAGAAAATCCTTTCCATTCATGAAAAGCCAAACCAGCCACCATCTTCTTATTGCGTAACTGGTATTTACATGTATGATAAGAATGTTTTCCAGATGATTAAAAGCATTAAGCCTTCCTATCGAAACGAACTGGAAATCACAGATGTTAACAACCTTTATATTAAGCAAAATCTGCTTGAATATGAAGTCTTAAAAGGATGGTGGATTGATGCGGGAACACATCAATCGTTATTTATGGCACAAAAGCATGTTTACGAATATTTTTTAAAGGAGGGGAAAAATGACTAAGCATCTCCTTATAACAGGTGGAGCAGGATTTATTGGCTCTAACTTTTTATTTCGGATATTAAAAAAAGGAAAGTACTCTATTACAAATGCAGATTTATTGACTTATGCCGCTGATGAAAATAATATCGAACCTTTAAAAAAATTAAATAGATATCGTTTTATTAAATGCGATATTGGTAATGCTAATGAGCTATCAAAAGTTTTTGATATTGAATATGAAGCAATCATAAATTTTGCAGCTGAAACACATGTTGACAGGAGCATTACTGATGCTGCTCCATTTATTCATACAAATATAGGAGGTACATTTAATCTATTGCAAGCTGTTTTAAATGGAAAAGCTCGCAAGATGATTCAAATCTCAACCGACGAAGTATATGGATCCCTTTCCCAAACAGATTCACCATTTACAGAAGAAAATCCTCTTGCACCAAATAATCCCTATTCAGCCAGTAAAGCAAGCGCTGATTTGCTTATAAGGTCTTTCTATCATACGTACCAGCTCCCTCTTATTATTACACGATGCAGTAATAATTTTGGACCCATGCAGCATACTGAAAAATTCATCCCGAAAGTTATTTCAAATGCACTTAATAATAAGGATATACCAATATACGGTGATGGATTAAATATACGCGACTGGATATTTGTAGAAGACCATTGCAAAGGAGTTGAACTGGTTTTAGAGAAAGGGATTGCAGGAGAAATTTATAATATTGGTGGCAATGAACAGAAAACAAACCTGGAGGTTGTTAATTTAATTCTCAAACATTTAAATAAGGATACCAAGCTAATTAAGCATATAAAAGACCGTAAAGGCCATGACAAACGATATGCAATTAATTCAGCGAAAATAGAAAAGGAATTAGGCTGGAGGCCCTCCATTTCTTTCGAGGATGGCTTAAAGAAAACAATCGAGTGGCACAAAACAAGAATCCAAGAAAGAGGATGAAAAATGGATATTTTAATAACAGGCGGTGAAGGCCAGTTAGGGAAAAATCTCAAAAAGAAATTAAGCGAATGCCATTCTGTCCATAGTCTCGGAAAAGGAGAATTAGATATTACGAATAAAGAACAAGCAGATTTTGTAATATCTAATATAAAACCTCATATTATTATACATGCTGCTGCTTTCACGGCAGTGGATAAATGTGAAACAGAAATGAAGAAAGCATATGAAGTGAATAGCATCGGTACGGGCTATATTGCACAAGCAGGAAAAAAAGTAAATGCAAAAATTTTTTATATTAGCACTGATTATGTTTTTGAAGGAACAAAACGATTTCCGTACTGCGAGAAAGATAATCCCATTCCAATATCAGTATATGGCATGAGTAAATGGCTGGGTGAAAAATTAGTTTTAACATATAGTGACGCAACTGTCATCCGAACTTCATGGCTGTATGGTCATTATGGAAAGAATTTTGTTAAGACCATGTTAGATCTTGGCAATAGAAACAAGATAATAAAGGTTGTCAATGATCAAACAGGATCTCCAACATATGTGAATGATCTGACTGATACGATTATCCAATTGCTGGATAAAAAAAGCGGCATTTACCATGTATCAAATTCAGGTTCTTGTACTTGGTACGAATTTGCAAAAGCGATTTTTGAAAAAGCGGGATATGACCCAAAAAGAATATTTCCAGTTTCAACTCAAGAGTATGGTGCTCATGCCAAAAGACCATGTTATTCAGTATTGGATAATCAGTCTTTGCTTAAGGAAGGAATTAAGCCACTTAGGAATTGGAACGAAGCACTGGCTGAATTTATTCGAAAGGAGACCAAATCATGATTGACGGTGTCAGAATAAAAAAGTTAAAAAAACATTGCGACGATCGCGGGTTTTTCGCTGAGCTCGTCCGCGATGATGAGAAAGATATATTATCTAGATTTGGTCAAGCTTCATGGTCCATGAGCTATCCTGGAGTTATTAAAGCTTTTCATTACCATGAAAAACAGGATGACTTATGGTTTTTTCCTTCTGGAAATGCACAGGTTGTACTTTTTGATCTAAGAAAAGATTCTGAAACACATGGAGAAACAGATGTTTATTATATGGGCGAAGAAAATCCAATTATGCTTCTAATACCAAAAGGAATTGCACATGGATACCGGGTACTGGGCGAAAGGCCTGCTGTGATTATATATTTTACAACCCAATCTTATAATGTAGAATCCCCAGATGAAAAAAGGATCGAGTGGAATGATCAAAGAATTGGATTTGATTGGAATACGAAATTCAGGTAGTAAGAAAGGGGAACAGAAGGAGTGAAGCCAGGTGTTAATTTAATCGGATATTCAAGAGCTGAGTTTGGATTAGGAGAGGCATGCCGTTCAGCTGCAAAAGCACTGGAATCTGCACGTATCCCTTTTTGCATAATAAACTTTCCGCATTGTCCTGCCAGACAAAATGACTTATCCTGGAAACATAAGGAAGTGGCAGAACCTATTTATAATACGAATATATTTTTTATAAATGCCGACCAGCTATATTACCATTTTAAGAAAAATAACTTACCCAGAAAGTGGTTTTTAAATCGATATAATATTGGCTACTGGCATTGGGAGCTGGAAAAACTCCCTAGTTCTTGGTTAAAAGGCTTTCTTTTAATCAATGAAGTTTGGGTTCCCTCCAGTTTTACAGCTAAGTCCATTCCAAAGATAGCCCGGAAGCCGGTGATTACGATCCCCCATTCAATATCCTTAGAAGTTCCAATAAATATTACTAGAAAGGAGTTTCAACTTCCAGAAAGTAGGTTTTTATTCTTTTCAATGTTTGATATGCGGAGTACCTCAGCAAGAAAAAATCCAATAGCAGTATTGGAAGCATTTAAGAAAGCTTTTTCTCAGAATAACAATTCAGTTGCTCTCGCTATTAAAATTAATAATGGTTCACATTCTATTAAAGAGGTTAAGGTACTTAAACAAAAATCCAAGGACTATAAAAACATCATATTCATCGATAAAGTATTAAATCGTCAAGAGGTTAATGGTTTACTAAATTTATCTGACTGCTATGTTTCCCTCCATAGATCCGAGGGGTTTGGCTTGCCCTTAGCTGAGGCCATGTATTTAGGCAAGCCGGTTATTGCAACAAATTGGTCTGGAAACCTTGAATTTATGGATAAAAACAATTCCTGTTTAGTCGATTTTACTTTAAAAAGAGTAGGTAAAAATTATGGTCCTTATACAGCAAATCAGCTATGGGCTGAACCTAACATAATTCAGGCTTCTCAAATGATGGAAAAGTTGGTTTACGACCAAAAATTCGCTGAAAAGATAGGTTTACTCGGTAAAAAGACAATTGAAACTAAATTATCTTATGAAGCAATTGGTCAAAAGTACAGGTTTCGTTTAAATCAGGTAGGGATGTTACCATCAAAAAAGTGAGGATGATTCTAAACATTATATGCATATTCCGGCGCTTCTTGAGAAATTAAGTCACTGAATATCGTAACTCTTGTCCTTTTCATTCATATACTAAAAATAAGCTGGGTTAATCAGAAAATCATTTCGGGCCTTTGAGAATATATTAAGTTTTCCAGCAGTAAAACTCTTTTTGTTGAAGGGAGAATAAAATGAAAAAAGCATTGATTACAGGTATTACGGGACAGGACGGTTCTTATCTAGCCGATTTACTTTTAAGTAAAGGTTACAAAGTTTATGGACTTAAAAGAAGAACAGCAACAGAAAACTATGAAAATGTAAAACATATAAAAGATGAAATTGATTTTTTATCAGGCGATCTTCGCGATTTAACTTCCTTAACCGAAGCAGTTAAGATAGCAAAGCCGGATGAGGTCTACAATTTAGCTGCCCAATCGTATGTTGGCGACTCTTGGAAGCAGCCGATATACACTGGAGAGGTAACAGGGCTTGGGGTTACAAATATGTTGGAAGCAATTCGTTTATCCAACTTAAATGCCCGCTTTTACCAAGCTTCCAGCAGTGAAATGTTTGGCAAAGTAGTAGAAACCCCACAAACTGAAAAGACCCCGTTTTACCCCCGTAGTCCATACGGAGTGGCTAAAGTTTATGGTCATTGGATTACCGTAAATTATAGGGAAAGTTTTAATCTTTTTGCGTGCTCGGGGATTTTGTTTAATCATGAGTCACCCAGAAGAGGGATCGAATTCGTGACTCGTAAAGTAACTGATGCAGTGGCAAAAATCAAGCTGGGAATTCAAAATGAACTCCGTTTAGGGAATTTGGATGCAAAACGGGATTGGGGTTTTGCAGGAGATTATGTTGAAGCTATGTGGAAAATGCTACAGCAAGACGATCCTGATGATTATGTTATTGCTACAGGTGAAACACACACTGTTAAGGAATGGGTTCAAACTGCATTTAACTATGTCGGCCTGAAATGGGAGAATTATGTTATTGCGGATCCAAAATTTTTTCGTCCAGCTGAGGTTGACTTGTTAATAGGGAACCCTCAAAAAGCGAAAGGACAGTTGGATTGGGAACCTAAAGTAAGTTTTAAAAACTTAATTGAAATGATGGTGGAAGAAGATTTAAAAAGAAACTCCAAGAAATAGAGTTAATTTTTTATTTCCGATTTTTCTATTAGTAAAGTAAAGGGGAATTCAGCTATGAAAAAAATTCTTGTTCTTAATTTTTTCCCTGCCAAAAACCCTCCAACTACCGGAGGTGAGCTCAGGTATTTTCACTTTTATAACGAACTAAGCAAGTACTATGATGTTACTCTAATATCTTCATCTCACCCCCACCCTTCGGTAAGAGTTGTTGAACATTCTACAAGCCTTAGGGAATATTTGGTCCCAAATGATAAAAATATTCAAGGTCGCATTAACAAAGAATTACAAGGAAAAGTTGGAATTGAATATTCCGCGTTAGTAGCGACTTTGGCCTCAAATCACCCAAATAAATACCATGAAGTTTTCCTTAATTTGTACGAACAAAGTGATATTATTATTCACGAATCACCATTTACATTGGGGTATGACATCTTTTTTGGATTCGATGAGAAACCAAGAATATATAATAGCTATAACCATGAAGCAGAATTGGCAAAGCAAATGTGGGATGGAATTGAAGCAGAAAAATATATTGAGTATTTTTTTGAAGTTGAAAAAGAGATGGTATTGATGGCTGATTTGGTATTTACCGTCTCAGATGAAGACAGGAAAAGCTTTGTTAAGTCTTATGGGATAAATGAAGATAAGATTAAACTTGCTCCAAATGGGATTATACCTGAAGAGTTGAAAAATAATTTAAGAGAAAATCACAACCAAGGTCCAACAGCTTTTTTTATTGGGAGCAAGCACCCGCCAAACTATAAAGCTGTTAATTTCATTATAAATAACCTTGCAGAGAATTGCAGGGACATAAATTTTGTTATTGCAGGGGATTGCTGTAATCAATTTAAAGGCGTAAGCAAAAGGAATGTAAAACTGTTAGGAAGAATAGAAAACACTAAAAAAAAGGAACTCCTTGCCAATGCAGATATTGCTATAAATCCTATGTTTACTGGCGGGGGCACTAATTTAAAAACGGTTGAATTCCTTTCGGCAGGTTTACCTTTAATTTCAACCTCCAAAGGAGTTAGAGGACTCAGAATAACTCCTGATGAACATTATATAGAAGCTGATAAAAATAATTTTGCAGCTATCCTTAATAAAGCAATAAATGATCGTGAAAGATTAAAGAGAATCTCTTTGAACGGAAAAAAACACATTGATCAAAACTTTTCATGGAAAGAAATTGTTTTAAAATTTAAGGAGGAAATTGATAAAATCTCAAAGAGCAAAAAAAGAGAAAATATACTCGTACTAAATGATTTTAAGGTGTCTGCTGCCTTGTCAGGTGGAGAAGTCAGACTAAAACAACTTTATTCTGAACTATCGAAAAATTACAATATCATTATGCTCTGTTTTACAACTTCAAAGGTAATCGAAAAAAAACGAATTACCGACTATTTTATTGAAATAGGTATACCCAAAACAGATGAGCATGTTCAAGAAAATATGAAGGTAAAAAAACTATTCCATATAAGTGTAAGTGACATTGTAAATTCCTATATGTGTATAAAAAACAATTTATTAATGAAAATAAGCCAATTATTATATAGAAAATCAGACTTTATAATTACCGCACATCCATATATGTTTCCTTTAATTCAAGATATGGAAGGTAAACCTTTGATATATGAAAGCTTAAATGTAGAGACAAAACTTAAGGAGGAAATGTTAAAGGGTCACCCAAGATACAATTTTTTAGCTGGCCAGGTCCGGAATATAGAAAATACTGCTTTAAAAAAAAGTAAATTGGTGATAACAGTGTCTGACGAAGATAAAAACCAGTTCATCAAGTTATTCCAAAAAAACCCACAGAAATTTGTTACGATAAAGAATGGCATAAAATTAAAAGAATATAACTATTATGAAGAAGACTTTTCAAGTATAAAAGGTCTTTTTAAAGGGGCTCCCGTTATAATTTTTATAGGTAGTAATCATTTTCCAAATGTTAAGGCCCTGCAATTTATAGAGCAGGATTTAGCTTTAAAATTGAAAAATTATTATTTTTTAATTATAGGATCGGTTTGTAACTCAGTAAGCAAAGCACCTCCTCAAAATGTTTTACTTTTTAATACATTGAATGAAACTTTTAAAGATGCCCTTTTCAGAGTAGCAGATGTTGCTATAAATCCAATTATCACCGGTTCTGGTTCAAATGTTAAGCTTGCTGAATATTTTGGGAGGAAAATTCCAGTGGTTTCAACCCCCTTTGGTGCGAGAGGTTATGAAATCACCAATGGCACCCACGCAATAATATGTAGTTTAAATGAATTTGCCAATAAGATCCCCCCTTTGATTAAAAGTTCAAATCTTAAGTTAAATCTTGTAAACAATGCATTTGATTATGTGGAACAAGAGCTGACATGGAATTCACTTGCCAAACAATATCAAAATGCATTAAAAAGTGTAACTAAATAAAAAAGGAGGAAGAAAATTGTTTTGAGGATCGTACAAATTATCCAAGAGATATATAAATACGGGAGTTCACAATTTGTTAAAGAGTTATATCGGGAAATTTTAAATCGTGAACCAGACGATAAGGAGCTTAATAATTATATAGAAGCATTAAAAAAAGGGGTTAAAAAAGAGACAATACTAAGTTCCTTTTTTAGAAGCAATGAATTATTCAGCAAGTTAAACACATCTGTATGCAATGATCAGCATGTTGATTTAAGTAAAAAAGGAACGATTTTTACCCGCCTGCAACTAATTATACAAAGGAATAGAGATCCTTTTATAGAAGAAGTTTTTCAGGAATTGTTAAACCGAAAACCGAATAAAAAGGACTACTCCTTCCCTTTACTTTCTAGAATTAGGTCTAATAAAGACAAAATAGATTTGGTTATTTTCATTACAAAAAGCAGAGAGTTTACCAGTCTAATAAAATTTAATAATAAAAATGCAGCACGAAAGCCGCATAATATTAAAGAAAAAATAACCGCAGATATGGTTTTAAAGAAAATAATATCACATTACAGAAAGGATAAAAAATATGAGAAAGATAACCGGTGAGTATGAAAATCATATGCTGGAAACATCAGAGGTTGTTAATTTATTAATTGAGGCTTCACTTCAGAAAAAGCCACTTTCCTTAGCTCGATTTGGCCATAGTGAAATTAGTTTAGCATGGACCACATATCCTGACTGGGTAAAGGGCTGGAAATATAGAGAATACAATGGTGCAACAGACAATCCTCAAAAGATGCAGGAAGCAATCAGAGAGTCAATTAAATTAACGGATATAGTTGGTTTTCACCGTTCAACATCTAAGTCTGAGGAGGATAGGCGATTTGCCCAGATTACGAAAGAAATGTTAGAGGCACTTCAAATTGTGCCGAAGTATGTGTGTTCAGCCTGGATTACCCATCAATTAATAAAAAATCAGCAATTCTGGGATTGGCTATGTCAGCAAAAAGTGGTTTTGGTTGGAAGGCGTTCAAAAGATGCTTTGCCTTTATTTCAGAAAAAAGGAATAACAGTTACGAATATAATTAATTTAGAGGGTGTGGCTGATATAGAAAGGGTTTATAAATTATTATGCAGGAATCCGAACTGGGATGTGGCCCTAATTTCTGCAGGATTACCAGCTTCCATTCTTGTACCCCGAGTAGCCCGTGATAGCGGAAAAATCGCTATCGACTTTGGCCATGCTATAGATAAGATAATAGAAGGCAATAACTTTAGGTTTGGTAAAACTGCAGATGAATTCAATAAAATTAATGCAAAGAATACACCTAAAAAAAGGAAAGATTGATAGCAGGTTTTCTTAGCCTTTTTTACGAAGTCCACCCTTATCCTCAATAATAGGATTAATCCTTCATAATAAGCCCCATCCTTCAACAGTTGTGTTTAGCTGTTTTTTTTCTAGTTCAAAAAATAATTGATGTCATAAACCTAAGACCTGTGGCTAAACTAACAGGTTATTTTTTTTGGACAAAGAGGTGAATGCCCCAAACAAAAATCTTCCTTTATGAATACGATGATATTGTGATGGTATATCAATATAAGTTTACAAAAAAACAACATGCAATTTAGATATAGTAATTTACACGAAATAGTCGTTCAATCTTGTTAATAAACGGTCATAAAAAAAAACGAAAGGGTGGGTATTTAATTAAAATGAACAGTTTGTTCCTATTTATAAAAGAATATGTTATTAACTACTTCTTTCTAACCGGCATTTTTATTCTTTCCTTGATAGCTGCCGAAAGTGAAGGGTTAATATTTGAAACCATGAATATAAAAATGGTTATTGCACTAGTAGTCTATGTTTTATTAGCTCAATTGTGCCTGTACAAATTTGAGTTAACAAAACAATTAGGCAACTTTGATAAGGAGGGTTACTTACTTGTTATAAAATCGTTAACCATTGCTATCTTTCTGTTTAGTATGTATTTCTTAATTTTCTTGTATGAACAATTAAATCTATTTTTTTTATTAATCCTTTTAGCTTCATCTGCAGTACTTGTTCCTGAAGCTCCAGCAATCTCCTTCAAAAATGAAAATATATCTAAAAGAAGAACTTTAATAAATCGTCCGTTTCCTGGAGGCCATAAATTAGCTAAGAGTTTTTTGAAACGTAAAGAGAAAAAATCTAAAAGTAAAAAGAGTAAAATTAATGTAAAAGATCTTATTGGAAGAGACATCATAGAGCCTACACACAGAATAAGTAAATATATTACAAATAAATCCGTTTTGATCACTGGAGCAGGTGGCTCAATTGGAAGTGAATTGGTGAAACAGGTTGCCAAGTACAATCCAGAAAGTCTTATTTTACTTGGCCATGGTGAAAATAGTATTTTTAGTGTTTCCGCTGATTTAAAGGAAAAATTTCCTCAAACAAAAACTCATTTAGTAATAGCTGATATCCAGGATAAGTATCATATAGAACAAATTTTTCATAAGTATAAACCAAATATTGTATTTCATGCAGCTGCCCACAAACATGTTCCATTAATGGAAATAAATGAAGGTGCTGCAGTACGAAACAATATTTTTGGAACAGAAAACCTTGCTAGGGCATCATCTAAATTTAGCGTTGATCGATTTGTTTTTATATCGACTGATAAAGCTGTCGAGCCTATAAATATTATGGGTAAGACAAAAAGGATTGGAGAGCTGATTGTTCAATCGATTGCAGCAGAAAGCTTAACGAAATTTTCTATTGTAAGGTTTGGAAATGTTCTAGAAAGCCGCGGGAGTGTTATTCCTATCTTTAAGAAACAAATTGAGTCAGGGGGACCAGTTACCGTAACAGATCCTAATATGGTGAGATATTTTATGACCATACCTGAAGCAGTACAACTTGTTCTAGAAGCTGGTGCATTATCAAATGGTGGGGAAGTTTTCGTATTGGATATGGGGGAGCCAGTTAAAATTATTGACATTGCAAAAAAATTGATCTGTTTATCAGGTTATATACCGGACAAGGATATTAGAATCGAATATACAGGAATTCGTCCGGGTGAAAAATTGAATGAATCACTGTTTTATAGCAATGAAGAAATAGCTGTAACCAAGCACCCTCATGTGGTAATTGCGGTTCCCAAAATAAAAAATAATGGTAATCTGGCAGAACAATTGAAAAAACTTAAAGAAGCGACTAAGCATTTTCCTGAGGAAATAGGGGATTTACTTGACAAAATTATTCAAAATTACAATTAAAAATTATATGTATAGAACAATAAAAAACATCTTTATTTCTTTAATTAAATGACATAAACCAACCCTATTCAAGGAAAAAGGAGGACTAATGAAGTTGAAATGATTGATAAAATAAAAGAGGAATTGAAAAGTCTTACTGATCCTAATGCAATAGCTATTGCAAGCGTAGGAATGACATCTAGAGATTCAGCCTATTTTGCCGTCTTGCCAAGAAGAAAAGCACTAGGATTTGAATCGATAAATTTCTTGGTTTCTAGTAAACCTGCAGCAGAAGAATGTTTAAAGTTACTTGATGGCAAGGTCAAATATATATTAATTGATGTTGAAGCCAAAAAAAATGTAGATCTTGAAAGTATAGCCAGAAGCACTATAAAAAGTTCAATTATTAAATCATACAAGCCAAATGATGCCACTGTAGAGGCTGCAGATCTTTTTATGCTAAATTATTTTAATGGATCTCTTAAAGATAAAAAAATATTAATCTATGGTGCTGGAAACATAGGAGGGAAACTTGCTTTAAGATTGGCTGAACGAGGGGCGAATCTATATATTTTCTCTCGGAATATAAATAAAGTCAGTTTATTGGTAAATGCACTTAACACAATTCTTCCAAAGTATTCCTATAATAAAATCAAGCAAATTAATAATTTTGATGAGGTGAATAATTTTTTTGACGGTATTATTTCCTTTGTATCCTCTGAAAAAGTGATAAACCAGAGTCTTATTCATTGTTTAAAAGAAAATGCTTTGGTTTTGGACGGAGGGATAAATAACTTCACCCATGAATTTCACAAAAATGGCAAACACAAATTATTAAATTGTTTTCGGCTGGACGTTCGATTAGGGTTCTTATACACTTTAATGCCTTTGATGGATTACAGCGAACTGTTTTTTAGAAACATTCAAGGCAAATCATTCATTGAGGAAATAAAAATTGTCTCTGGGGGGGTTATAGGAGATGAAGGGGATATTATCGTTGATAATATAAATTCGCCAAAGCAAATTATTGGAATTGCCAATGGACTAGGTGGCACAAAAGAAGCAGGAAATTATAATCAGAATGATTTTAAAAATATAGATAAAATACAAAAGTATATTTCAAATAGATAAAGACTTAAATCCACTGATCAAAAAAAATTTAGTACGCACAAGAAATACTCCCCTCTAAATATAGCAACAGGAATTGTTAATCACCTTAAAAATATTCATCGTTTTCCCCCTGATAAAAATGAATTTCTAAAACTTATTTAATATAACTTCAATAATTATAGCGATTAATTTTTACCAATTAAAATATTAGTCCTGAAAATATTCTTATATAAGAGCAATGCGAAAAGCTCCTGCTTTTTGTCCACATGTATCTTTTACATTGGAATTTAGCAGGCATAAAAAAACATTGAAGGGGAATTGAAAGGAGAAATAGTTAATGGTCAGAGAAAATAAAGCGATTTGCATTTTAGGTTCAGGAAGATGTGGAACTTCAATGGTGTCCAGGGCGATAAATTTAATGGGAGTTGATGTGGGGTCACACCTATATCCAGCTGATCGGACAAATCCAAAAGGTTACTGGGAGAACAGCAGAATTGTAAAAATCCATGAAAAAATGTTTAAAATAGCCGGAAATAATATTCATCAGCCTCTATGGTGGCAACAGAAGGGTTATAGTCACTTAAAGGAAGAGTTGAAGGAGTATATAACAAGTGAATATTTAGATAAAGGGGTTTGGGGATGGAAGGATCCCAGAACTTGCCATTTTATTGAATTATGGAGCGAAGTATTGAAGGAGCTGGGCGTAACCCCCCATTTTGTAATTATGGTTCGTAATCCAGTTGATATTGTTCACTCTTTCAAAAAAGCATATAACTTTGAAGAAATTTCAGCGTTGAAACTTTGGCAGCAAAGAACATTGTTAAGTTTAAAAAAGACAAAAGGTTATAAAAGGATCATATTTGATTATAATCAATTTCTTGACAATAGTTTAGAATGCTTAAAGACTATTTCTAAGGCTTTTAATCTCAAAATCAACAAAAATGAAAATGAGTTAAAAAAGCAATTAAGTAATTTTATTGATCCTTCATTACAGCATAGCAGGGTGAGTTTGGAAAGGCTTTTAAAGGATCCAAATATTGATGATGATATTAAGGAACTCTATAATCTCTGCTATAAGGCTTGCCACTCAAAGGAGTTTTTTAAATCGGATATTTTCAGTAACAAAATTGATTTATTATATCGATCTTTTTTTAATGAGTTGACCTGACTTTGCACAAAAAGGAATAAATAATTCTTTAACCTTGACTAAAGATTAATGTTGGCAATAGGTTTAAATACATTAAAGGGTGATAAATTGTGGAAGATAAAGATAGAGAATTGCAGGAATTTTGGAGAAACAACTTAAAATTGCCTAATAAGTTAACAAAGGAAGAGATTTTGCGTTTTTGGTTATTGGAATCCAAGCCATATAGGATCCGACCAGAAACAGTAAAAAAATACTCAGAAAAATTTAATATTAATTTCTTAATAGAAACAGGTACCTATCAAGGTGCCATGGTTGAAGCGAATTTAAATAATTTCACTAAAATAATATCTATTGAATTAGAAGAAAACTTATATAAGGCAGCAAAGTTGAAGTTTTCAAACTACCCTCATGTTAAGATTGTTTATGGCGATAGTGCAAAAGTCCTGCGTGAAATTCTGAAATTTATACATGTTCCTTGTATTTTTTGGTTAGACGGCCATTATGTACCTGATTCATTAGATACTGCCAGAGGGGAGAGTGATACACCAATAATGGAAGAATTGAATCAAATCTTAAGCCATCATGTTAGGGATCATGTCATTTTAATCGATGATGCACGATGTTTTATAGGACCAAATCCAGTTTTGAATGATTACCCGACAATACAGGAGTTAAGAACCTTTGTCGGTAAGAAAAGGCCTGACTTAAAATTTCAAGTAGAGGATGACATTATTCGTATTCATCCATAGATAAAATACTACCAAAAGGTCAAAATACTGCTGTCGCTCCAAAGAATTTATTAAAAAAAGAATATACAAGCATGTATATTCGCACAAGCAGCAGACAAGCAGATTTATATAATGTAGTAAGAAGGTGAGGTGTTCATATGTGTCTTTGTAAGAAAGTTAATCAATATTATTTAGAGAATGACCCTAATCGTGGAAAAGCTGTGAAGTTAACTCCTACTAAATATCAACCACCAGTAACAGCTCGCTTTAAAAAAACAATTTATAATACGGGGAAAAAATATGTTAATGGAAAGCTGCAGATGTAAATTGCATAGTTTAATATGATGGTAAATGGCAGAAAAGCAATTAAATCTTTTTTGTGTTAATTACTTCATTTAATCACATATTTAAGGCGGTGAGTGTATGTGCTTTTGTCATGAGTTTAATAAAAAGATTGCGCCAAAAGGACTTTATCACGGAAGAGTCTTACCAGCTACAAAAGGAAATAATACAATTTTAAAATCTTCGAAGGTATATAAGGTTCCTTCATTACACACAAAAAAAATTAAGAAAAATAATTGATGTAAACATGTAATATTTCCGGTAATTGATTCTTTTATACCAGTTTTTTAACAATAACTTAAATATAGTATTTGAAGAATAGGGAGGTGTAAAAATGGGTTTAATTGATAACAAAGATGAGAGGCCTGTAAATTATAATTTCAAACAAGATAAGAGGATTTATAAAATAGTGCAGGCACCATCAATTAAAGGAAATCTTAGGAAATTAAATAAAGCAAGTGCTGCAAAATCAATTAAATCTGATAAAATGACCCCTGTAAAAAGTAGACCTACTTTAAAAATAAGCTGTATCTTAACGAGTTACAATCGGCCAATAAAAGTGCAACAAGCCATAGCTAGTGTTCAAAAACAAACATATCCTCATTGGGAATTGATTATAGTTGATGATAATTCAAACGCACAAACACAAAATATACTAAAAGAAATTGTGGAAAAAGACCCTAGAATTAAGTTAATTCAGTCAGGAGTTGCTCAAGAAGACCGGTCAAAAACAACCAGATACGCAACCTGCATAAACTTAGCGCTTCCGGTTGTGTCCGGTGAATTAGTAACCTATTTAACCGATGATGATATATATTACAAAACAAGATTTGAAAAGATGGCAGAAGTTTTTCACCAAAACCCGCATATACATGTTGTTTATGGCAAACAAAAGGTAGTTGTTTTTACTAATAATAGAATCACTAGGGCATTTATTCGGCCATTAGTTGGGGTAACAAGGTTTCCAATGGGAAAGGTAGATCATAATTCATTTATGCACCGAAAGTCCTGTTTAAATATTGTGAAAAATTGGGACGACCACCCTTCTTTATGGAAAGCTGGAGATGCAGCGTTTTTTAGAAAATTAGTAAAGCACTGGGATTTCCACCCTCTTAATATAGTAACTGATGAGCATAGAATTCATGACAAAGGTGTACAAAGAAAGCTTCAACGTGGCGCAAAGCCTTGGAATAGTGAAGATGCTGAGTAAAAATTAAATAGAATTACACATATAGGATTAATTGATTACTCCTTTTGATAACTGTTTAATTATATGTTTGAAGGATACTCAGCATCTTTTCAATTCTTTTTTCAAAGGTGTGTTCCTCTAATACCCGTTTAGCTGCATTGGCTGCAATCTCCTGCCGTTCTTCTTTGAATTTCATATAATAATTAATTTTTAGAATTAGTTCATCCTCATTTTTGAAGGAAACCATTTCTTTATCTTCAACAAAATGCTCAGGCAAATCCTCTTTAAATTCAATTAATTGAAACGCGCTGCAAGCAGCCACATCAAAGGTTCGATTATTAATACTAGTACCATGAAGCCCAATTCGATTTTTATTTTGAATTAAATTATACGGCCTGTGTGTATTTAAAACAATATTTGCCCCATTGTAGAATTGTGCTGCCAAGGATGGGTTTACCCAGTTATCGTGGACATTCAATCTGGGATTATTTCTAAAACGAAACAATTTGTTTCTCCAGTTTCCAATAACCTTAATAGTAAAGGGGGTTTTTTGCAATAAAAGCTGAACATATTTAATCCTATCTGGATATGGGTAACCAAGCAGACAAATTTCACTTTTATATTTTGGACCAACGTTATAAGGTTTAAATATGGCGGGTGATGCAGCTAAGGGCAAATGAAAGGTTTGTGTATGCCCCTTTTCTTTGTAAAAATCATTGGCTGCCGAGTCTATGGTGAAAATATAGTCATAGTACGGAGCAAGCAATTCAGTCCTATCCATATAGTATGGGTCTTCTGTGAACCAGACAGCTGTTTTCACACCATTTGTTTTTAACCATTCAATGAATTTGGGAGGACACTTGAACCCGAGAAAAACTAAAGCGGCCTTAGGCTTAAATTCTTTGGCCAAGGTTTGTAATCTGGGAAACCCAATTAAGGGATCAACTATTTTTACATTTTGCTTCTTTTTAAGCTCGTGCATTATCCATTCTTCGAAAAATTTGTAAATACCTGTGTAGCCAGAAGCAACAAATAAAATATTCATTATAAACCACCTAAAAATTAACTGATATACTGTTGAGGGCACTGAACCCATTTTTGATTTCATCACAATAAAAAAAACCTTCAACAATAGAGAATGTTTCTTCTGCATGTGAAGAAATTCTTAACTCATAGGCAAAGTTCAGATTCATCCCGGTTTCGATCAGCCGTGAATTATATGGCTTTAGCCAATGCTCTCCGGATTCCAGCGCTTTTTCCTTCCAATCGTCATCAATATAAACCCATGCCTCTGAATTGGAACCATCAATCATTAAGGCAGTATGTGATACAGAACCGATTTTTCCGCCAAGGCGAACATTTTTTGGGGGCTTTATTCGAATACAGATAATTGGATTGGATAGTGTTTCTGTACCCGTATTTCTGATTCCCAAGTTTCCAATTACAGTTATATCCTCATCTTCTTCTGCTTTGTCCGGCAGCATAAGAGAATAACTGAACCAGGCGATCCCTTCAGCCTTTAAAGGATCTTTCTTTTTCCAAAACAAATAATCACCCCTTTACAAGATACAATGATATCAATACATTCTATGTCTCAGAATAACTTTAAATGTTAAATGAGATATCTGTTTCCTCACAGCGTATGCTCCAATAAAAATAATAAGTTAAACAAAAAAGAGGAGCGGGCACTCCTCTCTAAACAGTTTGTTCAAATTGTATATTAAGCTGGTGAAGGACCAGGGCCTGGGAACACAGTCGGACATTGTGGCGGGAATGCCAGCGGCGGACAAACAAATGGCATGTCAGGACGCGGCTGACAGAAGTCCGCTGTAATTTCCAGTTTAACTAATGCCTCCATTTGAACGTTTTGGCACAGGTTAATAGAAACATCCAGCTGTTGGAATTCGAATTCACCAGGTGTTGCTGCAGCACGGCAAATCAAGTTTGCGTCACATTCAAAGTCTGTAATTTCGCATTGAAGGAATGTTCCTGGAGGTGCACATAAGAAAAATTTCTCTGAAACAGCCCAAGGAATAGGTCCAGTTGTACAAGATAGTCCATTTGGATTTGTTATACGGACAACAACAAATCCTTTCTTTAATACCTTGACTTTTTGCAGTGTAACAGTTGATCCATCAGGCAATTGGAACTGTCCGCTTGCACGGCCTTCCGGCTGTGGAATTTCTTGGCAAAGAATGGATCCAGGTGCCAGAGGGTCAACTGGTGTTCCAGTTTCATCTGTGGCAAAACATTCAACTGTGTAGTTTCCGCCTAAAACTGCACATGGATCATCACCAGGTGTGACACCGTCACAATCGAAAACTATTGTTCCTGCAGCCAAATCACTTGCATTAAATGCCAGCAGGGGTACGTCTACTTGGCGGGTTACCCAGTCATATACTTTATTTACTTTAATACATAGGGTCTCCTGTCCGCCGTTAATTGACTTAAAATCCATTAACTGATCATCCTCTCACTTATTATTAATAGGGTTAAACCTACTGTATGTTATGCTGCTTTTTCTGTGATGTGTATGGGCTGTTGCGTATATTAGGTACATCTCCTAATCGCTGCTGCCCAGGTACAGAAAATATTATACAAATTAACCCTTAACCCAATGTTAATATATTCCGATTAGGAAGCATTGTGCTCAAAATTAAAATTAAGTCAAGCCTAAATATTTGGATCCGTTTATACGTTGTGTGGACAAGCGGCCAAGCTTTTTGTTGGAAAATGAATAGAATGTAATACCATGCATTGAAAATGGGATATTTTTATCAAGGGGAGATTTAAATGAAAAGACAGGGGATGAAAGTTGTTTCCTACAAAGATATATGCAAAGTAAGGGACTTTAAAGATTTTAAAATGGGAATATTGCCAGAAAATACTCTATATATTGTAAAAAAAGCTGAAAAAACACAAGTAATACCTCCGGCAAATCCTTTTCCGGGAATAAACCTGCCTAACAAATGTATAACGGAGGATTTTTATCTGGCATGCTTAAAAGATGCTATTTGCTTAAAAAACCAAACCATCTTACACAATAACCGAATATTGCCTGATAGCTTCAGACATTACGAATATAATGCTCCCACGAGAAACCTGCAGTTCAATGAAAGGCTAAATCAGTTCACTCTAAAAGTAACCCCTGTAAAACCAATCTATCTTAAAGGTGATTATATTTATTTAAGCGGAGAGATATCCAGGGGGTTTGGACACTTTTTGTTAGAGGTTGTATCAAGATTATGGATTGCTAATTTTATGGATATCAGCAAGGTCAAATTAATTATGAATCCAGAGGACAAAGAAAGCTGGCAGCTGGAAATCCTGAAAGCAATAGGAATTAACAAAAATCAAATTGTATATTTGCATAAGCCTTTCCGCTGTGAAAGGCTGTATATCCCGGTTCAGTCCTTTGCTTTAAGAAAGTACACATCAACTTTTGCACTCCAAACCTGGAAAAGAATAGGTGATTTTTATGACAGAGGTTCAGGCTTTGAAAAAATTTATATATCCAGATCTAAATTAAGAAATAACAGAAGAAACTTAATTAATGAAAAAGCTGTTGAAAGGATTTTTTCTCAAAATGGATTTAGAATTATACATCCACAGGAGTTGAAAATTACTGAACAGATAAATTTATTTCGTAATGCAAAGGTCATAGCAGGACCCTCTGGATCTGCCATGTATAACAGTGTATTCCGAAAAAAACAGGCTAGAGTCATAGTACTGGCATCTCAAAAGTTTTTTAAAATGAGCGATATTCTTATTAACAGTTCTGTTGGCGGGAAACTGGATTATTTTATAGGAGAAACTGTAGACAAATTGACTCCGGGGATAAAAGCAGATTGGAAAATAAACATAAATCAGCTGAAGCAGTTTATAAGAAATATATAATTTTTTTGCCCTGGTAAGGAAAAAGGACTTTTAAGCGAGGGATCTGATGAAAAAAATAATTATTTTTATTCACATACCCAAAACGGCTGGCACGTCAATGAGAAAAATAATTGAAAAACAGTACAATGTAATGCAAAGACGTTATTATTATAATGGTTATCAGGATGCTTTCAACAGGCTAAAGGGAACCCCTCAACAAAAGCTTAATACAGTTAAATGGGTTCAAGGCCATTTTCAATTCGGACTGCACGAGGCCATATCAAACCCTGTTGAATATATAGCGATGCTCCGCCACCCTGTAGACCGGGTGATTTCTTATTATTACTTTTTAAGAGAAAATCCTAGACATCCCTTACACCAAAAAGCCAAGTCATTACATTTAAAAGATTTTATTATGTCAGAGGAAAACATTATTCAGGATGGTATAAATAACTTGCAAACAACATTAATCTCAGGAGAAGGAACACCTTCATTCGAAAAAGCCAAGAAAAATATCGATGAACATTTTATGATGGTGGGATTAACTGAGCGTTTCAACGAATCACTGTTCTTAATGAGAAAGAAGCTAAAATGGTATGTTCCTTATTCATCCAGACACAATGTGACTCGCTCACGGCCAAAAATGTCTCAAGTTTCAGAAGACGTCAAAAAGATTATTGAGCAGAAAAATGAATTTGATTTCCAATTGTATGAATATGGAAAGGCGATTTTTCAAAAACATTTGGAAGAATTAGATCCAGCTGCACAGCAGGAACTTCGGAAAATGACTGGTCGGACAAAATTATGATGAGTATTTGCTCAGAATACAAAAGGCTAACTCGAAACATCGATGCATTCGAAACTTTGAGCTAGCCTTTTAATATTGATCTTAAAACAATTTACGCTTTTTTTCACCTTTTGTAAAGCCGTTATTTGGTTTTTATTTTAGAGATATAAATTAAACATTATTAGCATTTGATAGCCTTTTACAAAAGTTGTTAAATTGTATTTTTGTTAATGGGACATTTGTATTGAGATTCATTACACATTTTTGATTAAGGGGAATAACCTAAGAGGTATAAGGATAGGTATTCGCCTAAAGGAGAGGTTGAAAATGTTAAGAAGGAGCCGCTTTGAGAGACTGACTTATGTCCAGATGCAGCAGAAATTAATACATCTTGAATCAGAGCTTTCTTATTTTAGGACTAACCATGAGGGAGTTGTCCAAAAATATAATGAGCAATTAAAGCAGATGAAGCAAGATAATGATTTGCTGAAAAGGGATGTGCAAAATTTAAAAAAGGAAAACGAAACACTTTTGCTAAATGACTATAACCCAAAGTTAATTGCAAAACTCGATCGTGAAAAATCTGCCAAACATATAAAAGAATTAGCAATCCTGGAAGATGAAATTAAAAGCTTAAAAAATCAGTTATCAGACCTCCGTCAGGAAAAGGAAATCAACCAACAGCTTTTACTGCGTGTAGAACAAATGCAGGAAGACCTGAATAGCTTAACAATCTCTTTAAGTGCCGCTGAAGGGGAAAAGGAACAAATTCATGAGGACCTGATAAAATTAAATGGAAATTATAATAAACTGCAAATATTGCTTGATGAACAGAAAAAAAATGCGGAGAAAGCAAAAATAAGGGAGAACTTACTTGTTTCCCAGCTTTCAAAAATATCTGATGAAAATAATCAGGTACTAAAACATAATGAAACAGCTGAAAAGGAAAAGCAAAATTTAGAAGCAGAACTAGCTGATAAGACTTCTGAGCTTGACAAATTGATCAAGGAAAAAAACCAATTAATCACACATAAC
>NZ_VLKI01000051.1 GCF_007830235.1 Cytobacillus oceanisediminis | reverse complement strand
CATGAGGCTAGCCCTAAAGCTATTTCGGAGAGAACCAGCTATCTCCAAGTTCGATTGGAATTTCTCCGCTACCCACACCTCATCCCCGCACTTTTCAACGTGCGTGGGTTCGGGCCTCCATCCAGTGTTACCTGGACTTCACCCTGGACATGGGTAGATCACCTGGTTTCGGGTCTACGACCACATACTCATTCGCCCTATTCAGACTCGCTTTCGCTGCGGCTCCGTCTTATCAACTTAACCTCGCATGTAATCGTAACTCGCCGGTTCATTCTACAAAAGGCACGCTATCACCCATTAACGGGCTCTAACTACTTGTAGGCACACGGTTTCAGGATCTTTTTCACTCCCCTTCCGGG
>NZ_VLKI01000050.1 GCF_007830235.1 Cytobacillus oceanisediminis | reverse complement strand
TCTTACTAGCTTGACGCTATGGGAAATCTCATCTCGAGGGGGGCTTCATGCTTAGATGCTTTCAGCACTTATCCCTTCCGCACATAGCTACCCAGCGATGCCTTTGGCAAGACAACTGGTACACCAGCGGTGCGTCCATCCCGGTCCTCTCGTACTAAGGACAGCTCCTCTCAAATTTCCTGCGCCCACGACGGATAGGGACCGAACTGTCTCACGACGTTCTGAACCCAGCTCGCGTACCGCTTTAATGGGCGAACAGCCCAACCCTTGGGACCGACTACAGCCCCAGGATGCGATGAGCCGACA